>CAWCZN010000001.1:0-2866508 GCA_963800045.1 uncultured Acidobacteriaceae bacterium
ATCAATGAGTGGCCGATGCCGGGCCGCCTGGTCCGCCGTTCCACTTACATCCAGCAATACGAGGAAATGACGCACAAAGACGGCATGCCGTTTGTGCCCGGCGCGATCTGGAAAGACATGATCTTCGCGTCGGTTGTCATCTTCAGCGTGCTGGCCTGCGCGGCATACTTTGGCCCGTTCGGTCCCAGCGGCCAACCCGATCCGACGATCGTGCAGACCATCCCCAAGCCGGACTACTTTTTTCAGTGGATCTACGCAATGCTGGCGTTGCTTCCTCCTCAGATGGAGACGCCGCTGCTTTTAATCGGTCCAGTCATCGGTATCGGCTTTCTGGTGCTGCTGCCATTCTTTGCCGGCGAAGGTGAGAAGAGCTGGACGCGCCGGCCGATCGCGGTCGTCACCATTCTTTTGGTTGCAGTGGCGCTCGGAACACTGACCCATCTGGCGAGCTACTCGCCGTGGAGCCCGATCATGAACGCCTGGAGCGGCGATCCCGTTCCGGTTCAGTATCTGAATGGTCGTTCGCCGCTGGAGCGACAAGGGGCAGCGGTGTTCCAGGAAAAGCAGTGCCGAAATTGTCATGCTCTCGGCGGTTCCGGCGGCGAGCGCGGGCCTGAGCTGGACGCGGTCGCTGTACGCAAGACGCACGCTCAGTTGGTCCGCCAGGTTGTGCAGGGTGGCGGCAACATGCCCGCCTATGGCAAGAACCTGAATCCGGCGGAAGTTGACGCGCTGGTCTCTTTTCTCGATACCTTGCACCCTGCCAATCAGCCTGCGGCGCGCGACTCGGCGCGGCAAATATCCGGCGAGAGCGAACACTTCGCCACCGGCACCTCGACCGGCGAAAAGAAGTAAACCCACTCCGCGGCTTACCTCCGTCTGTGACATTACTCACTGCTGTTGGTGATTCAACCTCCAGACCTGCCGACGTCTTTGAGACATAGTAGGCGTGAAGGCGCCTGCCGATGGTAATGCCGGCGCCCGGAAATAGACCCTGTCATGCCTCTTCGTCTGGACTATCTTTCCTGTGTTTTGACCATACTTTCCACTGTTCTAGTCGGCCGCCGGATGTGGCAGGGTTGGATCGTCGCCTCCGTCAACAGCGCCGTCATCTGCGTTATCGCCTTTCATACCGAGCAGCTTGGTTTTGTGCCCGCGAACGTGTTCTGCCTGGCGATTTACGGTTACAACGTTGCGAAGTGGAGAGCACCGCGAACCTAGCGGCCTCCCATCAAAAGCTTTGTCCCGAGCACATCTTGATTTTCCGTTTTCAACTAAGATGAAGAGGTCGTATCTGCGCAATACATGAATTTCTGAGGTGACAATGATGTCGGACCCGACTTATGACGAACTGAAGGCGAAACTGGCAGAACTGGAAAAGCAGGTTCAGGGGCGGAAGCGGGGCACTCTGGACTTCAAGGTCAGTGAAAAAGGCGGGGTCAGTGTTTATGGACTGGGCCGTTTCCCGGTGACCCTGTATTACGAGCAGTGGATTCGTTTACTGGATCAAGCCGACCAGATTCGCGCCTTCATGGAAGAAAACAAGAACCATCTCAAGATGAAAAACGCCGAGGGCTAAACCCCGTATACCACAAAGTAGGATAGGCACAAGAGGCCGGTGTACGTTAGCATCCGCCGGTCTCCGTGTTTATACGCTAGCGTGCCTGCGTCTGTTGCGACGCGTTCTGAATCTTGGCGATATCGGCGCGCACATGGTCAGCGCGCGGTCCCTTTGGTTCTTCCTGCAGAAATTCCTGAAACTGCCCTAGCGCCTGCGCCTGCTGGTTCTCCTGCTGGTACGCTCTCGCGGCGATGTAATGCACGAAAGAGGGATGTTCGTGGTTGGTCGAGTGCGCCTGCAGCGAATTCGTGATAGCAGCCGCAAAATGCCGGTTGAGGTACTGTGCGTAAGCCAGCAGCATCAGCGTCTCTGAGTTGTCTGGTTCAGCCGTAGCAGCTTTTTGCAGATACCCCTCAGCGTGGGCCGAATCTTTCTGGTTCAAACATAGCTTGCCATAGTTCACCAGCGCAGGCGCAAAGTGGTCATCGATGGCCACCGCTTTCTTCAGAGCTTCTTCTTCGTTGGGGATGTCGTTCATCTTCGCATACAGCACGCCCATGTTGTTATATGCAGTCGCATACTGAGGCGCGAGTGCGATGGCCTTATTCAAGTGTTCCTGCGCCTTTTTCCAGTTATGCATCGCCATGGCTTCATTAGCCTTATCGACTTCCTTGCGGGCTTTGTCGGGAACGCTCAGATCCGCGGCAGAGACCATCGGAGACTTGGCAGAAAGCGGGCGCGGTCCTGAATCCTGTACGCGATGCACGACCACATATTCCGCCTGGGTGACCTTACGCTGGTCGACCTCAAAGGTGTCGCTCGAGGCGCTCTGAATGCCGTCACCACTCACTTCGACGTGATAATCGCCGACCGGAACGCCGAGAAACTGCGCCTCTCCGCGATCGTCGGTATAAGTGGTGCCTACGACCTCGTTGCTCGAACCTTCCATGAGGTGAACGACCAGATACGAGCCGGCGGCCCGGTCGTTGTCGAAAATAATATGGACGTGAACGTTGCCGGAGCTGACGCCGGACAGTCCCCCTCGAAGTTGTGCCTGCGTAGGAATTACCGCTAAAGCGAAGGCTATGGGAGCCATGAAACGGAGATACGACATACTGCCTCCCCCGATTGCGCAGTAACAATCCACGAATACGTGAGTGCCGGGCGGCGTATTCGAATCGTCGCATGACTGCGCATGCTGGACGGCAGACAATCGCGGGAAGTACCGGAAGCGTTTCCGACGGTCTACCGCAGTAGTGCGGAGATTGTATACCCCATCCCTTCGAGCGGCTGAGCTAAATTTGTCAACTTTTTGTTGGTGCAGAGAAGACGTGGATATAGGGAACAGGAAGCATTCCTGACAAGAAAGCGACGCTCCGGGATTGCCGGAGCGTCGGTTAAACAAAGGTAAGTCGAATGTTGGACTGTCAGTGCTACACTACACGCCGCTTTGCGGACGAGCGCACATCTTGCCGCCGCAGCAGCTTTTGCCTTGTTTCTCTGACGTCATTGCGCATTTGCCGTCTGCGCAGCACTGCATCTTGCCGTTTGAGTCCTTCGACATCATTGGGCAGGTCTTGCCGTCTTTGCCCTGGCAGCAGCTTCCGCTCTTGCAAGAGGAACCGTCTTTGGCGCACCCGGATCCCTTGCCGCAGCAGGCGGTCTTGCCGTCGGCCGAGCCGTGGTTACAGCAGGTGCAAGCTTTGGCATTGTTGTCGGATGGGGAAGGAGTGCTTTGGGTGCTCTGGGCAATAAGGGCCAAAGCCATAAGTAATGTGCTGACAAGAATGAGAGCTTTTGATTTCATGGTTTTCCTCAAAATCTTGGTTGATGCGAACTGAGTTCGCGATAACGCCAGTCACGAAGACGAACGAACGCAACGTGAGCAGGAAGGGCGTTGGCCTTAGGCTTAGATTCTGAGGTCAGCTTTGAGGTCGAGAACGGCGCGCGCAAAGGGTAGGAAATAGGGAGGTTTCGCGTCCAGCGGTCGTATCGGTAACACCGTCGCTTCGGTTGTTTGGGCCTCGCCGTCAACCGATGTAGCTCCACCGGCATTCGCGACGAAAGGAAGCCCGCGCTCAGGTTGTTGCCGCAATGAGCAGCAATCCTGATGACAGAGCGTACCGTCAGTTAGAAAATGTGCAACCGGATTCGACGCTGCATGTTCGCCCGGGCAGCATCGATGAGCGCCGATATTGGCATTGGATTGAATCGGCTGTGAGTGCTTCATGCCCATGTGGCAGGCATGTTGGGGAGTTTCCGCCATCAGGGGACTGACTTGAACCCAAACAGAGAGCGCCAGCACAAGTACCAGCGATACCGTTCTCCGAGAGTTCTGCGCCTCGTACATCGCTTCCAGTATTCCGCAGTTGCGGAATAAGGTCAGTGATGTGCGTCACTTTGCCCCAATCGCGGTCAACTCCCAGGATCTTCGACGCGGTGCATAAGGACGGCGGCTACGACCAGAAAAACGCCGCCAGCGACAACGGCCGTCAGCCGATTGTTGTGCAGTAGATGCGACATCATCCACCCAAACGCCAGGGACGCAATGATTTCCGGCAGCACGATAAAGAAGTTGAATATGCCCATGTAGACTCCCGTGCGATCTGCCGGCAGGGACGCCGCGAGTACGGAGTAGGGCATCGACAGAGTGCTCGCCCAGGCGATGCCTACGCCGACCATGGACAGCAGCAGAAGATTTTTCTCGTGAATCAAAGCCACCGAAAGCAGGCCGGCGGCCCCGCACAGCAGGCAGAGACTGTGCGTCCACTTGCGTCCTATTGCGCGCGCAACCATCGGAAGAAAGAACGAGGAGACAAAGCACACGGCGGAATACATGCCAAAACAGACGCCTGCCCATTCGACTCCGGCGGTGTAAGACGGCGCGGACTGATCAGCCGCTCCGAAGACATTGCGCGCCACGGCCACAGGGAAGTATAGCCACATGCAGAAGAGTCCAAGCCAGGTCAGAAGCTGTACTGGAGCAAGTTGGCGCATGGTATGCGGCATCTCGCGAATGGCAGTGAAGATCTCCACAGCACTGTTCGCCAACGATCGACGGTGAGCTTTATCAATCGCCGTCTTCGACGCTTCCGGGGGATATTCGCGCGTGGTCATGACCGTCCACAACACTGCGCCGAAGAAGGCTACTGCTCCCACATAGAACGACAGCCGCACCGTTAGAGGAATAGCGCTGCCGGAATTCCTTTGGGCGATATGAAAGACGTTCGTCAGTATCCAGGGCAGCGCTGATGCAACAACCGCTCCCAGTCCGATGAACAGGCTCTGCATCGCGAAACCTTGCGTACTCTGCTCTTCCGGCAACAGGTCGGCCACGAACGCGCGGAACGGCTCCATGCTGATATTGATGGACGTATCGAGAATCCAAAGTAGTCCTGCAGCCATCCACAGCGCCGAACATCGCGGCATGAGGATCAGGGCCAGCGAACTGAGGATCGCGCCCACCAGGAAGTACGGACGTCGTCGTCCCAGCCGCGTCCAGGTGTGGTCGCTGGCGTTGCCGATGATGGGCTGGACGATGAGTCCGGTCAGCGGAGCGGCCAGCCACAAAATCGGTATCTGGTCGGCGCGAGCGCCCAAGTATTCATAGATGGCGCTCATGTTCGCCATCTGCAGGCCCCAGCCGAACTGGATGCCGAGAAACCCGAAGCTCATGTTCCAGATCTGCCAGAAACTCTGGCGCGGCTTTTGCATGGTTGGTCCGGAATGAGTCCTACCGCGACGGCATTGCCCGACGCGCTTGCCTCACCATACCTCAGCGCCTCGGATTGCGATAGATTGCAGGGGCAGAAATTTAGGCGGGAACTTGAGGCGGGAAGTCTACTGCCGAACGGCAACCAGTTCTTCGTCAACCGGAACACCGTGTGTAACTTTCACGCGCACCAGAGCTTCGAAGGGATTGACCTCGCCATTCTTGTTGATCGTCAGGTGCGAGAGCAACCGGTCGATCGAGCGGCGATCGCAGACGTACTCGACGGCACCTTGTGTTCCAAAAGTCGTCGTGCCGGCGAAGATCATGACGGAATGGGAAGGATCGAGTCCGGGCATCAGGCCGATGACCGCGTAGTCTTCGGTCAAAGGCTCGTTGGAAGGACTGGCCAGAACGAAATTCGGCTCGCCGGCTCGGGGATGGACGTTGAAGATCGACAGGTCGCCCTTGCGTGGCCCGTCGGCAACTCGCCGGAACACAAACTCATGGGTGCTGGGAATCTCGGTCAGGGTAAGGTTTTCTGAAGGCGAGCCCAGGAAGATCAGATCATTATTGCGGACGTCATCGAGCGAGAACAAGCTACCCCGCTTTACGCGGATGCTGCGCTGGAAGCCGCTGAAAACCTGGTCCAACTCATGCACCGCCAGAACTTCACCCACCCCCGTGTAATGGTCCCAGATATCGCCGCCGGCATCTTGCGCCGGATTGTAATAGCGCATGCCGGTTTCCGGCCGCCCAATGAAGGCCGCATTACTGAAGATCAGCCATGGCTCCTCCGGTGAGCGGATGAACGGTTTCCAGAGTTCCTGAAATTCAACTGGAGGTTCCGACCCTCCTGCTAGCACGGTAGGAGTAAGGCGATGGATTGTCAGGAAAGATGCCAGAACCGCGAGTCCGCCAACCAGGATGATCGCCAGGGTGATGGCTGTGATTCTCCAGAATCGCGCATCGTCGTGGAGTTGAAGCTCTTTTGGGAGCGCTACCGGGGAAGGAGGGAGCGGCTTGGCCGGTAGCGTTGGCTCTGCCGCAGCCGCGCGATGATGGAACTGAAGATGGTACGTCCCCTTCGGTAGCTCAACGATGATGGCATCGTTAGCCCCTTCGCCTGAGTAATACTCGCTCAACTTTGCGCGAAGGCGGCCAACTTGTACGCGGATCATGGAATCCGATTGCGGGTCAAAGTCCGGACGGCGGCCGAAGACTTCCGTGGCGATCTGGTACTCCTTCACGCGCACACCTGGCTCTTGGACCGCATGGTGCGCAAGATAGCGAAGGAGTTTGCACAGCGATTCAGAGCCATGCAAGGTGTTGCTGGTCACCAGTACTTCGATCTGTTTTGTGAATTGATCCCGTTCGGACATGGACGGCATCCGGAGTTACAAACTGTTACATCAAGGTAACAAAGCGGCGAAAACCCTGCAACCCACGGGGTTTCGGATGTAACGGTAACTAAACTTATTGAAACTTCTGCTTTTCGACAGCGGCTATCAAACTTGGATTCCACAGGGCTCACTTCGTCTGATTTGGGTAACGAACAATTAAAGAGGCAACACCTGCCGATTCCTGGCTAAAGGCTGGCGGGCTTTGCGAACGGTGTCCGCTATTTGTACCTGGCGGCGCATGCAAACCTATGCATCAACCAGCAACTCAGGTTTCGTGCAGGGCGGACGTGTGCCTTGTCTGGGCGGAACGCCTACGGCTTAAGAGTGGCTCGGACAGCTATTAGTTTCCAAGCGAAACGCAGAACGAAGTCGACCAACCAAGGATGCAGCTGGAGGCTGTGAACGTCATGAAGCACCATCGCCTGACTTGTCTATGGACGTTGTTGTGCATCGCCCTTTGCGGGACGTTGTCTCTCGCACAAACCAGTACCGGCCGGATTACAGGAACCGTCACCGACCAGTCCGGCGCGGTTGTCTCCGGCGCCACCATCAATGTAACCAGCATCGAACAGAACCGAACCGTCACCGTGCAGAGCAGCGGCGGGGGCGAATACTCCGTCCCGCAGCTGAATCCAGGGTCCTACAAAGTTGAAGTCACCGCCCCCAACTTCAAGTCGTCCACCCAGAATGTCACCCTTGACGTCAACCAGACGCTTGCAGTGAATGTCGCCTTAATACCAGGTGCTACGACGGAGAATGTCGAGGTAACGAGCGCGGCGCCGCTGGTGTCCACGGATTCCTCCGACTTGGGCGAAGTTATCGAGGGTAAGCAAGTCATTGACCTTCCGCTTAATACTCGTAACTTCACGCAGCTGGCCTTGCTGACCCCAGGCGTAAGCCGCGGCATGAACATCAACGGCAACTCCAACGGCACGCAGGGGAACGCCGAGACCTATCGATATAACAACAGCGGCGGTGCCGTCCTGAACGTCAACGGCCTTCGCCCCCAGGCCAATAACTTTCTGCTCGACGGTTTCGACAACAACGAGTCACTGGTCAATACGATCATCTTCTTCTCCGAGCCAGACGCCATCCAGGAGTTCCGCGTGGAGACCAACGTGGCACCGGCCGAGTTCGGGCGAGCCGGCGGCGCCATCGTGAATACCTCCATTAAGTCCGGCACCAACCAGTTTCACGGCACCTTCTTCGAATATCTGAGAAACAGCGCGCTGGATGCCACTCCCTGGACCAGCCAGGCAAATGCCAAGAAGCTACCGTTCAAGCAGAACCAGTTTGGCGCCGCTATCGGCGGACCGATCATCAAGAACAAACTGTTCATCTTCGGCGACTATCAGGGACTTCGTGCTTCGCAGCCGAACACTACCGACTACACCACGGTTCCCACCCAGTTGATGCGGAGCAGCGGTTTCACCAACTTTTCGCAGATCTCGACGCCTATCATCAATCCGATTACTGGCACTCCATTCCCCGGAAACATCCTTCCCGCGGGGATGTTGAATCCGGCGGCGGTTGCGTATCTGAATGCATTTCCCCTCCCCAACTGCAACAACTCCACCAACGCGAACTGCCAGTTCCTGACGAACAACTACACCACCAACCGTCTACGCACGACGACCTTCGACGACTTCGATATCCGCGCCGACTACAACATCGGCGCGAAAGACACAGCCTTCGTGCGCTACAGCTATGGCAATGAAAACCTGGTGACTTCCTCTTTGTTGCCCGACCTCCCGGCAGGATTCGGTTCCGGCAGCAATCCCACCAAGCCCTGGTCAGCGGTCTTCGAAGAGACTCACCTCTTCAGCTCGAACGTTGTGAATGAATTCCGCTTCGGATTTATCCACGAAGATTACGGATACACTCCGCCATTCCAGAACGAGCCGCTGTCGGCAGAACTTGGGCATCGTTAACGCCAACGTGAACTCGCTCGAACCAGCCCGACCCGCAACTCGGCGGTGGTGCGCTGATCGGCGGCGACAGTACCCAGCTTTCCTACACCGGTGATTACGGCCTCTACGACGTGCCGCAGGACACCTGGCAGGAAACCGATAACCTTTCGTGGGTCAAGGGCAAGCACACGATGAAGTTCGGTGCGTGACATCATTCGACGCCAGGTCGATTTCTTCCGGCCTCTCGCCGGCAAGGGCTTCTTCAACATGTGCGGCAACGGCAACAGTCCTGCCAGCATTACCGGATACGAAGTCACAGACCTCCTGGTCGGTTTTGTTTGCAACTACAGCGTCGGGCCGGTGCTGGGCGATTCGGAAACTCGCAATTGGGAGCTTGGCTTCTACGGTCAGGATGATTACAAGGTTACGCGCCGGTTGACTCTTAACCTCGGATTGCGGTGGGACATTCTCACTTGGCCCGTGGAGAAATTCAACCATCAGGCCAACTTCAATATCAACACCGGGCAGCTCGAGCTTGCCGGACAGGATGGTAACTCACGCAGCTTCATCCCGGTGGACTACCACAACTTCGCGCCACGCATTGGATTCGCCTACGACCTGAGCGGCGACGGTACTACGAAGATCAGCGGCGGCTACGGTATCTTCTACTTCGTCGACCGTGGCGGTATCGACAACCAGCTGGCACAGAATCCGCCATTCAGCGGCGAAACAACGTACAGCTACCTCAACGGTTACCGCATTACCTTCACCGGTCAGGCTCCCCTGGGAACCCAGACTTCGACGTTGTGCCTCACCAGTTGTAATGCCGCGCTGGCCACGGGTGCATTGCCGTCGAAGGGGCCGATCCAGGTCAACTTAAACGATCCAACAAACGTCTCGATTTCTGTCGCGACACTTCCCACTAACACTACCCCGAACGTACAGGAGTGGAACCTCGAGTTCGAGCATCAGCTCGGCACCACGACGACGTTGAGCCTTGCCTATGTAGGCGACAAGTCAACGCACCTGGTGACCTACTACAACTACAATCGCCAGCAATATGGCCTTGCACCCTGCAGCGTGACCGCACCCGGTGGGCTGCAATTTCCCGGCGCTCGGGGAAATCAATACGCAAGCCACGATTGGAACCTCGAACTACAACGCCCTGCAGGTAGGCTTGAATCGCCGCTTCACCGCCGGCTGGCAGTTCGGCGCTTCCTACACCTGGTCGCATGCAATCGACGATTCGCCCGACGCCTACGACGCGTACGCAGCCGGCTCGGGATCGCCGGTGAACTACCGTGACCTGGCGGCTGAGCGCGCCAGCTCCGACTACGACATGCGCAACCGCCTGGTTCTCAACTCCATGTATGCGCTTCCCTTCGGACGCGGGCAGCATTATGGCAGCAGCTGGAACGGTGTCACCAACGCCGTCCTTGGCGGATGGCAGACCAACCTCATCTTCACGGCTCAGAGCGGCACCCCCTTCGATGTGCTCTGCGGCCAGGAGAATCCAGTCGTCCGTTGCGACCTCGTCGGCAATCCCTATGCTGGATTGACGTCGCTGGAATATTTCAACCCGGCTGCCTTCGCTCCAGTTCCGACCGTGAATGGCACCGCCGCTCGCGCCGGCACTACGCCGCGTAACTACCTCACGGGTCCCGGATTCTATGACATCGACTTCTCGACGTTCAAAGATTTCCGGATCACCGAGAGGGTCATCACCCAGTTCCGCGCGGAGTTCTTCAACCTCACTAACTCTCCCCACTACGTGCAGCCCGATTACAACTTCACCGACGGGAACTTCGGAAAGCTGACCAACACGTCGTTTAGCTCAGAGCGCCAGATTCAGTTTGCCCTGCGCGTCTCGTTCTAACCTCTAGCGGCGGGAGCAGGATGGAAAGTCCTGTTCCCGCGATGATCATTGTCCAATGCGAAATCAACATGGATTTCACGCTCGCGCGCGTTCCGCATTCTTCCTGATTTTCGCATTGCTGTGCTCGGGCTACACCCCTGCCCAAAGCACAGCCGAATCTGCCGGCACGAAGCATTCGTCGCGTGCCGCCGGAAAAGCCATTGTCACCAAGGTCGAGCCGCCGAACTGGTGGATTGACTACTCTTCGCCGCTGATGGTGCTGCTCTACGGCAGCAATCTGAACGAAGCCAAAATCTCGGTCGATTATCCCGGCATTGCGGTGAATAAGGTACAGACAGAGCCCGACGGCAAACACGCATTTGTGTGGCTGAACCTGAATGAGGCGGCGAAGCCCGGACAAGTGACGATTACTTTGAAGAACCGGGCGGGAAACGCCACCGCAGCGTTACGCTTGCAGCCGCGGCCCTCGCAGGAAGGCAAGTACCAGGGCGTCACGCGCGACGACGTGATCTACCTCATCATGCCCGACCGTTTTGCCGATGGCGATCCTTCAAACGATCGCCCGGCAGGAGCGGCGCCCGGCACCACCGATCGCAGCTCCCCTCACGCCTATCACGGAGGAGACCTAAAAGGCATTCAGCAGCACCTGCCTTACTTGAAGGACCTGGGCGTGACTACACTGTGGTTGACGCCGCTGTATCAGAATGACGATGCAACCTCCGACTATCACGGCTACGGCGCGGTCGATGAATACGAAGTAGAAGATCACTTCGGAACAATGCAGGATTTCCAGAACCTGGTTGACGCAGCTCATCAGCTGGGAATGAAAGTCTTGCTAGACATGGTGCCGAACCACGTCGGGCCAAATCATCCTTGGGCGAACTCGCAACCCGCACCCGGCTGGCTGCACGGAACTCCGGAACACCACATCAACAATTCGGATTACGATTTCACGCCCGTCAGCGACCCGCACGCGGTTCCAGCCGAATACATTGAAGCACTAGACGGCTGGTTCGCCAATACACTGCCTGACTTGGCGCAGGAAAATCCGCTGGTCGCGTCCTATCTTTTGCAGAATGCTCTGTGGTGGACGGAGAGCAGCGGCATCGACGGCTTCCGTATCGACACGTTCCCATATGTCCCGCGCAGCTTCTGGGCCTACTATCACCAGGGCCTTTTTGCGCGTTACCCAAACTTCTTTACGGTTGGCGAGGTTAGCGAAACCGACCCCACGGTCACTTCCTATTGGGCAGGAGGACAAACTGGATTCGACGGAATCGATACCAGGCTGACCACACCATTCGACTTCCCGATGTATCAGGCCATCGTCGACGTCGTCGCGCACGACGGTTCGGCCAGAAAAATCGTCACCGTACTGCGACAGGACCGCTTCTACCCACATCCCGAACTGCTGGTCACCTTCATCGACAACCACGACAAGAAGCGCTTCCTCACCGAAGCCAACGGCTCCGTCGAGAAGCTGAAGCTTGCGTTCTCATTGCTGGCAACACTGCGCGGGATTCCGCAGATTTATTCAGGTGACGAGGTCGCCATGGCCGGAGGCGATGATCCCGACAATCGCAGAGATTTCCCCGGAGGCTTCCCCGGCGACGCCAACAACGCCTTCACGCAGGCGGGTCGGACGCCGGAGCAGCAGGACGTTTTTGCGCACGTCCAAACGCTGCTCATGCTGCGCAAGGAACATCCCGCGCTACGAGAAGGCACACAGAAGCATGTAACGGTCAAAGACAAGTACTACGTCTTCACTCGCGAGACGCAAGGCGAACATCTGCTAGTCGTCTTCCATAACGGCGATGTTCCGGAGGCAGCCGATATAGACCTTGCGGGCACGTCCATCAACGGAGCCAGGAGCATGCGCAAGATATTCGGCCCGTCCGACGCCGAGTTGCGGGGCGATCACCTGAACCTGAAACTGGCTCCACGCAGCCTGACCATCTACCAAGTCCAATAAGTCGCGTAGCGAATCCTCTCAACGCTAGTGCGGCGAAGCTAATCCATCGCTGAGCAAGAACCCGCTCAGGGCGACGGCATTCGTGCGCAACCGCTGCAGCGCGACGATATACTCTGCCCGCGCCGAGAACAAACTTTGCTGTGCCAGTAAGAGCTGCGGATAAGAGACGTCCATACGTTGCCACGCAGCCTGCTGCATCTCATACAGCTTTTCTGTCTGCGGAAGTATCGTCTGACGGTAACTTTCGACGGCAAGTTGCGCAGTCTGGTATTCCTCAACCACAGTGGCCGCCTCGCGCCGCAGCTCCAGCTCCAGGCGATGAGCCTCTGCCTGCGAACTTTCCAACTGGGCCCGCGCCGCACTCACGTTTCCCTGGTTGCGATTAAAGATTGGCAGCTCGACCCGCGCTTCAGCGACACCTTGAAGGCCGTATGGCTTGCCAGTCAGGTCGTTGGTTTCGAGGTTTTGTTCCAATCCTGCCCTGAGTTGCAGATTCGGAGTGGCCGCCCGCTGTGCCCGTAGCACCGAGGTCTGCGCCAGCGCCACATTCTCCCGCGCCATCTTCACGGCTGGGCTTTCGTTCAGAAGGGCATCAATCAGCTGCTGGGTATCCAGTTGCGGTAGCTCTGTATCCAGCTTGCCTTCCAATGTACCCATCACCAGGGAAGGATCGCCCACGATCGTGCACAGCCGCTCCCACTGCTGACGCAGTTCCGCCGCCTGCACATCGACCGCCAGTTTGGCGCGATCCAAATCGATCTGGGCCATCAGGACCTCGGAGGCATCTCGGGCCCCGGTATTTTGCAGGCGTTTCTCAGTGTCCAGCATCCTCCCCGACAGCTGCGCGCGTGACTTCGCCAGCACCAGCATTTCCTGTGCACCCAAAGTTTCGAAGTACGCGGAACGAACTGCATTCTGCACGCGATAGCGCTGCTCTTCCTTCTCCAGTGTTGCCAGTCTTACATTCGATCCTGCTGCCTGCTGGGCAAGATATAGCTTTCTTCCAAGAACGATGGTTTGTTCGATGTAGCCGCCCTGTCGCCCACCGTTGACGCCGACGCCTCCCGCGATTTCGTCGCCGAAATATCCGACACTCGGGTTCGGCCACAGACCCGCCTGTTGTTTGCTTCCTTCCGCGGAGTGCAGTTGCGCGTCAGCCTGCGCCAGCGTGGGATTGCGCTGCAGAGCTTCCGTTTCCAGTGTCTCGAGCCGGTATACAGGGCCTTGTTGCGTATCGCTGCTGGATACCGTTGCTGTTTGCTCCTGGTGCTGCATTTCATGCGGCTGAAGAGCGGCGCCGTTAGATTGCAATTGAGCTGCAAGGTCACTGGTTGTTGCGAGAAGTATTGCAATGGCAAGCAGGCTTTTCACCTTGCACCTCCTGCACCCTGCGCCTGCTTCGCTGCGAGATATCGCCGGTATCGCTCTGGCGTCATCACCCGCAACAGGCTCATCATGCCCTGCATGCCGACCGACCAGTTTTGCGGGAGGTCCATGAACTCCGGCTTGTTGGCACCAACCTGGTCCATCGCCATATCCATGAAGCCATCCTGCGGGAAGCCGGGTACCGTATTCGCGTCTGGAGCGATCTCGTCTTCCATGTTCATGCCGCCCATCTGCATGTTCTGTTCATAGTTCATCGTCATCGGCATCTGCTCGCCAGCCTGCTCTTTTGTCAGTGGCGTCGTCGACGTCGGTCGTTCGCTCAACAGATCCATCATGCTGTTCATCATGTGGTGGGGAAGATGGCAGTGGATCATCCAGTCGCCTGGATTGTTGGCAACGAACTCAATGTCGCGGGCTTGCGCGACCCCGACCAGCACCGTGTTGCCGGGCTCCCACATTGTCGGAGGCTTGCGTCCCCCCTCTGTTCCCGTCACCTGGAACGTGTGCCCATGAAGGTGAATGGGATGATGATCCATGCCGAGGTTCACGAAGCGAATTCGCACGCGGCTGTTCAGCGGTACAACGATCGGGGTTGTGGCGGGTCCGGCTTTGCCGTTAAACGTCAGCCAGTTGAATTCCATGGCGGCCGTGTTAGGGACGCTGTTATTGGGAAGCAAAGCCCACTCCTGCAGAACGACGCCAAAGTCGTGATCGACTTCTGGCGCAAAGGCGCGCTGCGGATGCAGCACGAACATCCCCAACATGCCCATCATTTCCTGCATCGCGCCATGCGAGTGATAGAAGAATGTGCCGTTCTGATGCAGAGTGAAATCATAGGCAAAACTGCCGCCCGGTGGGATGGGTTTCTGGCTGATGTAGGGCATCCCGTCCATCGCGTTCGGGATCTCCAGCCCATGCCAGTGCATCGTCGTCGGCTCGGGCAGATGATTCTCGAGAATGATGCGAACGCGATCTCCTTGCGTAGCCTCAATCGTTGGCCCGGGGCATGAACCGTTATATCCCCATACGTCGATGACGCGGCCGGGAAGGAGTTCGCGCTTTACCGGCTCGGCCACGAGGTGAAAGACCTTCAGGCTGCCGTCCATCGTGTACGGCAGCTTCGGGACATCTGGTGTAACCACCGACACCGGTGCGGCCGAGACATGCGCGGACTCGGTTTCGAGAGTGGCTGTCGATTGGCTACTGGACTTTCGGCTCAGAGATTCAGCGCTGGCCAGCCTGGTGAATGACACGGCGCCGGCGCTAAACGCCAAAGCGCGCTGCAGGAACGAACGTCTGCTATTCATAGAAGATCTCGCAATTCAGAAGACAACGGATGGATGCGCGTGCGCCAATTCATTGCTGCGCACGCCGGACTATGAATGTGTCGAAGGCGAGGGAATCAGATTCGGAGGACAGTTACAGAAGACGCATTAGGAGGCTGGCTTTGTCGCTCGACTGCAATGTGAAAGAGGTCGGAAGTTGCCGGTCCCACCGCAAAGAGATTTACGAAAACGACCGCATGGTGTTCGATATTCGCAGCGTTGCCGGATGCTTTTGCCGCGGACGCAAACAGATTTGCTTTCCAGCAGGCGACGGGCGCATTGCAAGAAGTATTGGAAACACTATCGCCGTTGCACGTACCGGACATCGCCATGTGCGTGCAGTGGTCGTGATGCGCCGCATTTGAGCAAGCAGCCGAGGATTGATGCTGTTGGGTCGGGGAACCCGCGCAGGCGATCTCGCAGGTGGAAGCGAACGAAGATACGCACAATGTCAGCAAACATAGACCGACCGTGAATGCATGTCGCAGTCGCACTACGAACCTCAGATGATCAGCGCTCTCAAAAGATTCCTAAATCGTCTCAACTTACTGTTGCCGGCAGCGGCGACGCGCTACCGGCCTTCACGAACTCTTCCGTCTCTTTGAGAATTTGCGACACGAGCTCCGGCGAAGAAGCTTCGCAATAGATTCTCAGCAGCGGCTCGGTTCCCGAAGCTCGCACCAGCACCCAGGCTTCCGCACCGTTGCCATTGGTTGGCGCGTCCAGGAAGAACTTCACGCCATCCAGCGTCTCAACCTTCTGCACCGCGAAGCTGCCCATGGTGCGCGGCTTCTCGTTCGCGCGCCGCATCGCGTCGTCCTTCACCTCGTTGCTGAGATGAAGATCGGTACGACCGTAGTGATGCTCGCCATATTCCTGCTGCAAATCGCGGACTAGCTGTCCCAGCGGCTTACCTTCCTCGGCCATGATGTGGGCCAGCAGCAGCGAATTCAGAATGCCGTCGCGCTCCGGCAGATGGCGGCGAATTCCGATGCCCCCGGATTCTTCGCCGCCAATCAGAATGTCTCGCTCCAGCATCAGGTCGCAGATGTACTTGAAGCCGATACCGCACTCGTGCAGCTTGCGCCCGTACTTGGCGGCGATGCGATCGAGCATGCGGGTAGTGTTGAACGCACGCACAATCTCACCCGGCCACTGTTTGCGCTTCAAGATCCACTCCAGGATCACCGAATAGCACTTGTGCGAATCGACGAAGCTGCCGTCTTCGGCCACCGCACCAAGACGATCGGCATCACCGTCGGTTGCCAACCCCGCTGCACACTTTTCGCGAACCACCACCTCCTGCAGCATCGCAATGTGCGGCGAAATCGGCTCGGGATTGATGCCGGGAAACAGCGGGTTCAACTCGCCACGAATCTCGATGTGGTCGATCCCGCTCTCGGTGAAGATGCCTTTCAGCACGCCGCGCCCGGCGCCATACATCACATCGATGGCGAACTTGAAGCCGGCTCTCTGAATCGCCTCTAGATCGACGAAGCTCTTGATGGCCGCGATGTACGGCGTCTTGAAGTCGGTGATCGCAACGCTTCCACCCGCGCGTTCCATCCGCGGCGAATCCAGTTCGCCTTCGATTGCGCGCATGATGGAGGGGGTGCCCGAGCCGCCGTAGTTGGCCTTGAACTTTACCCCATTCCACGCTGCCGGATTGTGGCTCGACGTGATCATCACACCGCCGGCCGTGCCCAGGTTCTTCACTGCATACGAGAGAGCCGGCGTCGGCGTGAAGTCGTCGGACAGGCGCACGTGAATGCCCGCGCCCGCGAGTACCTCGGAGATGATCTCCGCGGCCCGCTTCGAAGCGAAGCGCGTATCGTAGCCCACGACCAGGCCTTTGCTGGCGTCTTCGTGCTGGTGGACGTAGATCGCCATGGCGTTGCCTACGCGCCGCACGTTGTCGAAGGTGAAATCGTCGGCGATGATGCCGCGCCAACCATCGGTCCCAAACTTGATTTGTGTGCTCATGTAGATTCGTTAGCGAGTATTGTGCCGACAAAAATAGCGCAGATGGCTAGCGCTAATCGCGAGTTGCCAGCCGCTTCTCACACCAGCCGCTTCATCTTCTTTTCGTCGAGATACTTTACAACTTTGCCCACGTCCTGCGAATGTTCCCGCGTGGTGATCAGCAGCGCGTCCGCCGTTTCCACTACGACCAGGTTATCAACGCCGACGGCCGCCACAAACTTATTCCCCGCGTCGATGAAGTTGCCCGTCGCGTTCAGCGTGAAACTCTGATTGGCTAGGATGACGTTGGCGCCGTCCTTGTTGCCGGAGCTGCGATGCTCGTAGAGCGCCGTCCACGAGCCCAGGTCATTCCAGCCGAAGCTCGCCGGGATGCAGTAGATACCAGACTTGCCTTCGCCTTTGGCCGAGCGCGGCTCCAGGATCGCGTAATCCACGCTGATGTTCTCGCACTTGGGATAGAGCTTGGCAAAAGTCTTCTCGAACTTGCGACTGCCGTAGCTGTCAGCAATTTCCTTGAGCAGCGGAGCAGTCTTCGGCAGATGCTCGCTCAACGCGTCGGCCAAGGTTCTTGCGCCCCAAAGAAACACGCCGCTGTTCCAAAAGAAATTTCCAGCATTTACGAACTGCTCGGCTACTTCCGGACTCGGTTTCTCGGTGAATCGCTGCACGCATAGCAAACCGTTGTCTGCCTTGCGACCGGCTTCGATGTAACCGTAGCCGGTCTCCGGACGGGTGGGCTTAATGCCGATGACCACGATGTTCGCGCCGGCCGCCGCAATCTCTGCTCCGCGGCGAATGTCATCGCGAAAGCGTTTCTCGTCGAGGATGACGTGGTCGGAAGGAAACAGTCCAATCACGGCTGTCGGATCGAGTCTGGCAAGCAAGAATGCGGCAAGCCCTATCGCTGGGGCAGTGTTGCGCCCGATTGGCTCAGCGACGATCTGCTTTTTCTCCAGCTTCTTTAGCTGGCGCTGAATCGGCGTCCGCAGGTCATCGTTGGTTATGACCCAGAACTGCTTATTCTTCGCGAGCGGTTGAAGGCGCTCGACTGTCTCCTGAATCATGCTTTTCTTGCTGTTCAGCGGGAGCAGTTGCTTGGCCATGCGCTTGCGGCTCAGCGGCCAGAAGCGCGTACCGCGTCCACCGGCGAGAATAACGGGATAGAAGTCGAAACTATCTGATTGAGGCACTTGATTCCTTAGCAGTCCACAGGGGCACAAGGGTGCGTGGAGACCATCAAAGTTTAGATTGTATCAACACGTAGCGACTGGATCAGCGGACGGCCGTCTTCACATTGCGGTACTTAAAGGAATGTGGGCCGTCATAGGAAGCCGAGAGTGCCCATCGATTTGTGTAAGTCTATCGATCAGCGAAGGCTGCTATTTGGCGCCGACCGATTACGGCAATTTGGTCTGTGGCTCTGCGACGGAACCGGAAGGAAGCGACATGCGCATCAGATCGAGATCCCACTGTGGCCGCACGGTGTAGCCGTTGACGCACGCCGGGATGACGACTGCGTCGCCAGTTGCGAAGCTGATCGGCTCCATCCCCTCAGACTCGACGATACCCGACCCGTTCACCGCGACCAGGATATATGGCGAAGCCGGCGAAACCTCCGCGTGCAGCGGTTCTCGCAGGCGCATCTTTTCCACCTGAAAGAACGGAGAGCTTACCAGCACATCGGACTGGTCTCCGGCGCCCCGCACCACCCTGCCCGCATTCGTATTCAGCTTTACGGCTTCCAGCCCCTTTTCGACGTGCAACTCGCGGGGGCGCCCGTAGTCGTATAGACGGTAAGTGATGTCCGACGTCTGCTGCGTTTCCACCAGCACCATGCCGCTGCCAATGGTATGCACCGTACCGGCGGCGACATAAAGCATGTCTCCGGCGAATACATTAATCCAGTTCAGCAGTTCTTCCGCACGCGTCTCGGCAATGGATTTGCGAAACTCGTCCAAGGTCACGCCGGGTTTCAATCCAAGCGCAACCTGCGCGCCCGGCTCAGCCCGCAGCACATACCAGCACTCGGTCTTGCCGCAGGGCTGTCCATATTTCTGCGCACCCTGGTCGTCGGGATGCACCTGCACCGACAGCTTGTCGCCGGGAAAGAGAAATTTGATCAGCAGAGGAAAGCGGTCTTCGTAGCAGGCGACCTGCCCGACCAGATCACGGCGGTATTTCTTCGCGAGGTCACCGATGCTCTGGCCGGCGAGCGGTCCGTTGGCAACGCGGTTGTCTTCCCACGTCAGCCAGCTTTCGCCGATCGGCTCGTTCACGATTCGCGTATAGAACGGTCGCAGGTCGCGGACGCCCCACGGCCGTTCATCGAAGATGGGGATTACCAGGAATGGATACAGTTGGGACATCCGTTACACGCTGGCGAAAAACTTGCGCATGCGCTCCAGGCCGCGCTCCAGATTCTCCTGCGAGGTTGCATACGATACGCGAACATGATCCTGCGTGCCAAAGCCCTCGCCCGGCACCACGACCACATGCGCTTCGTGAAGCAGCTTGCGAGCCACATCGGAGCCGCTGCTCATGCCGCCGCGATCGAAGTAGTGGCTGACGTTCGGATACGCATAAAAAGCACCGTTCGGTGCGGCGCAGGTTAAGCCAGGAATCGACCGCAGCCCTTCGACGACCTTGTCGCGCAGAAGAATATATCCGGCGAGCATGTCCTTTACGCAATCCTGTGAGCCGGTCAAGGCAGCCACCGCCGCCTTCTGCACGATTGACGTTGGATTCGACGTGCTCTGGCTCTGCAGCTTGTTCATCGCGCTGATGATCGGCGCGGGCCCAAGGGCGTAACCCATGCGCCAGCCGGTCATGGCGTAGGTCTTCGAGAGCGAGCCGACGATGATCAGTCGCTCTTTGACCTCGTGCACGCAGCCGGCCGAGAACAAGCGGCCGGTGTGATTGAGGTAAACGTAGCATTCGTCCGACACAACATAAATGCCACGATCATGCGCCAGCTTCAGCACGGCCGTCATGTCCTCGGGCTTCATCACCGAGCCCGAAGGATTGTTCGGCGAATTCAGGATGATGACCTTGGTCCGCGGGGTGATGGCGCGCTCCACCATCTCGGCGGTCAACGCGAAATCGTGGCGCTCGTCGGTGGCGATATACACCGGCTCGCCGCCGGCATAACGCACGATGTCCTTGAACGAAACCCAGTAGGGAACCGGCAGGATCACTTCGTCGCCATGGTCGACCAGCACTTGAATCGCGTTGAACAGTGCGTGCTTGCCGCCAGTCGAGGCAATGCAATCCTCGCGCTTGTAATCGGAGCCGAAGTCGGTGGCGTGACGCATCACGATGGCGTCGCGCAGTTCAGCCGTGCCGCCCACGGCGGTGTACCTGGTGAAATTGTTGCGAATGGCGGCAATGGCCGCTTCCTTGATGTGCGCCGGCGTTTCGAAGTGCGGTTCTCCCGCACCGAAGTCCACCAGATCGACGCCATTGGCGCGCAGCTTGTCGGCCTCCGCTGACACAGCCATGGTGGCCGACACTTCAATGCGCTGGATTCGATTGGTTAGAAACGACGAGAGCTGTGTTCCGGCGGCAGTCATAGTTTAGGCCTTTATAAGAGATGCTTGGCTTGAGAAACAGAATGGTGCTGCGCGATTTTTTCACGGACGCGATCTTCGACCATTTTCGGTACCAGGCCGTCCAACGGTCCACCCAGCTTGGCGATTTCGCGCACAATGCGTGAACTTAGATAGGAATACTGCTCTGCGGGCATCATGAAAATCGTCTCCACCCGCGGCTCCATCTTGCGGTTCATCAGCGCCATCTGGAGTTCAAATTCATAGTCACTGATGGCGCGAATGCCGCGCAGCACCGCGTTGGCGTTGTTCTTGATGCAGTAGTTGACCAGCAAGCCCTCAAACGTGTCGACACACACATTGTCCAGGCCTGAGGTCATGGCCATGAGCATCTCCTTGCGCTCCTCCATAGTGAAAAGGGAAGCTCCCTTTTCCAGATTGCGAGCGATGGCCACGATCAGCTTGTCGAACAGCTTGCTCCCGCGGTGGATCAGATCCAGATGCCCATTGGTCACGGGATCGAATGATCCGGGATAGATAGCGACAATGTTCTTCAAGCGGCCTCGGAGAGCAGGGAGTTGTGCCTGTCGATTTTATTCTGGGGTGCGGCCCGCAGGCAATCGGAATGGAATACCTGTGCAGTTCTCGTTCACCACCGGAAACCCTGTGGATTATTACTGCAATCCTCAGCTCAGTTCCTGCCAGCCCGACTACAACAGCGGCACCTTCACAGCAACCGGTCCGGCAGGCACTTTCAATGGGCAGATTACTTCTGGCTTTGCGAACGAGGAGTCGATGGGCTGGGAGATTTCTGTGACCTTTAGCGGCCAGTGGAGCAACGGCCAACGCATGACCGGGCGTGCGGACGAAAGGTATTCCGACGCCTTTCAGATCCCCGATACCACCCTCATCATGAATCCGGCGCATTGATTGCTTCAAGGTTCGAGGCGCGTCCATGCGAGTGACGCGCCTTGAATCCCGTGTAAACGAATGCACGGCTATCGGCGGATAACCGTCCCGGCAAAAACTACTTCCTTCCCGCGGCGCCCTTGGGCGTAGGAGTTGGAGCAGCTTCGGCATTCGCGGCCGCGGCCTGAGCTTTGTCTGCAAGCGATATCAGCCCCAGCGTCTTGCGAACCTCGGCTTCCATTTTGTCGTAGATGTCGCGGTTGTCTTTAAGGAACTGCTTCACGTTCTCCCGGCCCTGGCCGATGCGGTCTCCCTTGTAGCTGAACCACGAGCCCGACTTGTCCACCAAGTTACCGTTGACCGCCAAGTCGAGCAAATCGCCTTCCTTGGAGATGCCTTCGCCGTACATCATGTCGAACTCGGCTTCGCGGAACGGAGCAGCCGTCTTATTCTTGACGATCTTTACGCGTGTGCGCGAGCCCACTACCTGGTCGCCCTCTTTGATGGCGCCGATGCGGCGAATATCGATGCGCACCGACGAGTAGAACTTCAGCGCGCGGCCGCCGGTCGTAGTTTCGGGATTACCAAACATGACGCCGATTTTCTCGCGAATCTGATTGATGAAGATCAGGCAGGTGTGCGATTTGGCCACGATGCCGGTCAGTTTGCGAAGGGCCTGCGACATCAAACGGGCCTGCAGACCGACGTGGCTGTCGCCCATCTCGCCGTCGAGTTCGGCCTTGGGAACAAGGGCTGCGACGGAGTCCACCACCAGCACGTCGATTGCGCCCGAACGCACCAGCGCCTCGGCAATCTCCAACGCCTGTTCGCCATAGTCCGGCTGCGAGACCAGCAGGTTGTCGACGTCCACGCCCAACTTGGTTGCGTAGATGGGATCGAGAGCGTGCTCGGCATCGATGAACGCGGCCATGCCGCCCTGCTTCTGCGCCTCGGCAATTACCTGGAGGGTGATCGTCGTCTTGCCCGACGATTCCGGCCCGAAGACTTCGACCACACGGCCGCGGGGAAAGCCTCCGACGCCCAACGCGGCGTCAAAAGAAATCGCTCCAGTGGAGATCACGGAGATGGGGACTACCGCTCCCTTACTCCCCAATTTCATGATGGAGCCCTTGCCGAACTGCTTCTCGATTTGCGTAAGAGTCAGGTCGATCGCCCGGCTCTTCTCAGTTTTCTCGTCGGCCATCAGTGCCGCTCCTTGGCTGCTCGGTCCCGTCGAATTCTGGCTCGGGAGAACAGGAAATTATGTAGTGCGATGGGTCAGCGAAGCAGGCGCCGCGGAATGGGTTCTTCGCGATGAAGAGCGCATGGATACTGACGACTTATTATACATCCGGTTATCATGGAAAAGCGAAGAAATAGCGAAATAGCATAAAACCAAAGTACTAGTACCTTGGTGTCTCACAACGACCTGTGATGCCAGATACAAGACGGATGTTCTGAGCGCTTCGTAAGAGCTCTCCCGGTGGTCGGGCTCGGATGGTTTCCGCCGATGATATTGACAATCCAGTAACGCCGCCTTGGATTTACTGACATTTGCGCCGCTCAGTGCGCTTCCGGCAGGGTGTACTCGAAAGCGTAGGAGTGCTTACCCTCCTTGATGATGATGTTCATCGAGCCGGCCAGTCCGGTCAGTTGGTTGGTCCCCGATCCCGGGACCACCGTAATCGACAGATGCGGCACATTGTGGTCTATAGTCGCGCTGTGTTGCAGGACGAAGCTCCCCTGCTTGCCATTCAGCGTGCCGGTGACGTGTTCCAGCGCGACATATCCCGCCGATCCTGCGGACGGATTGCCTGTCGACAACATTTCGCCTTTGCTTGCCGCCTCCAAGTCGCCGTGGAACTGCTTGTCGATCGTCATGCGGCTGATCACGCCTTGCGGCAGGTCCGCATCGGCCTGTGGGGAGATCTTCACATCGAACGGTCCGTTGGCGTGCATCGTCACCGGATTCTCCTTCTTCGGTTGCGTCTGAGCTTGAGCCGCCGCACTTTGAGCCCGCACATGCAAAGCTGCACAAAGCGAAGCTGCCAGAAAGATCGAAGTCACGATTCGTAATTTCATTTTCTTGGGTTGAAGCCGCTGACTTGCTCAGTCTTACTGGTAAGAAAATCGCTAGTTTGACTTGAGTACATCGGTCGCAAATCCCATCGGTTGAACCCGAAAGCCGCCATCAGCGCTTCAAAAGGTCCACCGGCTCACGCACGTCGGTCACACGGAAATACTTTGCCAGCGCCGGATAGCGCTTGGCGACCGCCTCATACATGGCGAACGCAACATTGCGATACGAAAAGTGCCCTGCCACGCCGGTGCGCAACTCGCTGATGTAGACGGCCTCGGCAAAATCCATCTTGAAGAGCGTGCGCTTGCGAAACGCCATCGGAATCCCATACTGCGACCGCTCCTCGGCTTCGTCGGTCTCTAACCCGGCCAGATGCGAAACCGTGTTGCGAGCACGGTTCATCGCCGCATCGTAACGGCTGGTCAAGCCTGCTGACTCGATCTCCTCCGGCATTTCGTAACCATGTGCCGCGGTGTAGTCCTGCATGATCTGCACGCAGCGGCGATGGCGGTGCATGTCGCGGAAGCCGCCGATGTCCATGAGGATATCGAAACGGAATTGCTGCCCCGAGCAGAAGGCGCGCGAGATCTCGTCGAAGCGTCCGCGATGGCGCAGCCCAAGCTCAATGATCTCAGTACGCTGGCGTTCCGGCAGGTCCAACACGACATCGCGAATCTGCCGATACGAATGCCGTGCGTATTGATAGAGCAGCGTAGTCGCCAGCTCGACCTCCAGCGCCTCGTCGTCCAGCAGATCGACCATCGGCGCGTCCTGGACCGACAGGTTGCCCAATAACTCGGCCGCCGCGGCTCTCAGTTCGCGGCGCGTCTCCATCTCGTAGGCGTTTGGCTCGGCGTACTTCATCAGCGTGGGAGCTACGCGCACCTCACGCAGCAGGAAGTCGCTGACGCGCTCGGCCATTTCCGGAGACGTGCTGCCAATCTGCTCAAGCAGCTCGCGAGCCTTGGCGTGGCTCACGTCGTACGCCGGCTCCTGCGCGGCTCTCCGTAACAGCTCGCCCACTTCACGCACTTCAGCATGCGTGTGCGACAGCAGGCGCGACACCTGGTTCTCCAGCGTGCGCGCGCTGACAATCTGGCCAAGCGAGGTGTTGGTCGCCATCGGCAGCAGATAGCGCGAAAGGTCAAACGCGCGTGCGCGCAGCGTGCGTTCGTAGCCGTCCTGCTTCATTTCCTCCGGCTTGGGCGTACGCTCGCGCAGGTAGCCGAACATTTCCTCCGAAAAAAAGCGATATTCGGCGAACAGGTGATCGAGGGTCTCCCGATATAGGGCCTTCGCCGCAGTATCTTCCCTAAAATCTGGAACGTAGTAGCCGCTCTTCTGGAAATCCTGATAGCGGGTCGAACGTTCCTGACCGTCCCAGCGGGGCTCGTCGACGGCGATGGTCGCAGCCAGGATCGACAGCCGCTCAATGGCGAAAGCAACATGGGCCAAATCTGCAATGCTGCGGTGGCCATACTGGAAATAAAATGTATTGAGGAACTTTTCGGCCTTCTGATCGTTGATTTCCGCGAGCGACTCGCGCATCGACAATGCCGACCGCGAATACTTGGCCATGCCATAGGCCTGCACCTCGGGATCCGCGCCGTGAACAGCATAGACTTCGGTGCTGGGTTTGGATTCGGCGCGACCCTCGCCATTTTCAGCGGCAGGTTTGTGACCGGAAGACATTGCGCTGAATCATATGCGGTGTAACCTTGGACAAGCAACGGGTGTGCCTGTGGATTTCGTTGCTAAATTCGGCTCGCCCGGCAGGTTTATGGTGAATATGCGTAGTCAAACCGATGTCCCGGACTAAAGCTCCTCCTCAACTCGGCCAGGAAGAGTCTCAGACACGATGGGTTGGCGCCGACTCCATCCTCTTTGCGACGGCTCACCGGCCATGGCCGCTGCCCACGGCGCCTTGGATCATGACCCAGCGATGGAACGACCTGCTCTTTCTGCACTACTCGCTTGATCCGGAAGTGGTTCGCGCCAAGGTTCCTGAGGTCCTCACCCTCGACACCTACCAGCAGCGCGCCTGGGTAACGGTTGCCCCTTTTTGGATCAACCATATGCGGCCACCGGGTGTGCCTTCGCTGCCGTGGTTTTCCAGTTTCAACGAAATCAACGTCCGCACCTACGTGAGCTTCGGCAACAAGCCAGGGGTTTATTTCTTCAGCCTCGACGCAAGCAATCTCTCGGCTGTCTGGGGCGCTCGGGTGTTCTACCGCCTACCCTACTGGCAGGCGTCCATGAAGGTGAACGGCAAGGGCAAAGCAAAGATCGAATACAACTCGAAGCGACAACACGGTCCGAAGCCGGCGGAGCTGAAGTGCAGCTACGCTCCCAGCAGCCCGTCTACGTTCCACGCTCGACCGGGCACGCTCGACCACTTCCTTACCGAGCGCTACTGCCTTTATACGTCCACGAAAAAGAGGCTTTACCGGGGAGGAATCCATCACCTCCCGTGGGATTTGCAGACCGTTGACGTTGAAGTGCAGGAGAACACGATGGCGCAACCCGTTGGACTCCAGCTGCCAGTCCAGCCAGATTTGGCATATTTCGCTCGTGAGCTGAAAGTTCTGTTCTGGGCGCCAGAGCGCCTGCTCTAGTCCTGCGCCACTCTGCGGTTCCGGCCGCAGCTCCCGATTTCCCCTCTTCCGATAGTCTGAGTGAGCAACGGCATCGCGTCCCGCGGCTTCTGACCTAAGGTTGTCCTCCGAAGTATGTCGCACGGAACAGACACACTTCTCCTGCAACTCTTCACTATCTTCGTGTGCGCGAAGATTTGCGGAGAAATTTTCGAACGCCTCTCGCTGCCGGCGGTGCTGGGAGAGATCCTGGCCGGCATTGTGCTTGGTCCCTATGCTGCCAACATTATCGATCCCAGCGATACCATCATTTCGCTGGCCGAGATCGGCGCGATTTTTCTGCTCTTCACCGTCGGCCTCGAGACCAGCCCTCACGAACTGATCAAGATCGGCGGCCGGTCGCTCAATGTGGCCATCGCCGGCATCGTTCTTCCATTCTGCGCCGGACTTTTTTACCTCAAGCTGATCGGCGAAACCAACCACGAGGCGGTGTTCGTGGCCGCTGCCATGGTCGCAACCAGCGTCGGCATTACCGCGCGTGTGCTGCAGGATCTGAACGTCTTAAAGAGCCGCGCCGCACAGATCATTCTTGGCGCAGCGGTATTCGACGACATCCTCGGCATGGTGCTGCTGGCCATCGTGGTCAGCATCTCCTCTGGGACCGGCGTTCACTGGGTGCATCTGGGCGTGGTCATCGCCGAGGCGCTCGGATTCGCGATCTTCATGATCTACTTCGGCCCAGGTGTGGTCGGCCGAATGCGGCCAGGACTACAGAAGCTCTCAACACGCGACGCCCCTCTGATGCTGTCGCTGGCCACCTGCCTGCTGCTGTCGGTGGCCGCAACCAAAATCGGCATGGCTGCCATCATCGGAGCCTTCTTTGCCGGGCTGATCTTCGCCGATTACTCGCCGGAATGGGGATTACGCCCGCGCGTTTACGGCATCAACGAGTTTCTGGCGCCGTTCTTCTTTTTCACCATGGGAGCGCGGCTGGACATCCACGTCTTTAAGGGCGGGGTCTTTGTGGTGGCTGTAATCATTTCGCTGCTGGCGCTGGTGACCAAGATTGTCGGCTGCGCGCTTCCCATGCTGAAGGACGGGCGAATCGAGGCTCTGAAGGTGGGAGTCGGCATGACGCCACGCGGCGAGGTCGCCCTGATCGTGGCGCTGATCGGATTGCAGATCAACATGGTGTCGCAGCGCGCGTACGCGATTGTCATTTTTATGACCGCCGTCACGACCCTCATCCCGCCGCCGCTCCTGCGCTATCTCTTCCGCGCCGATATTCCACCTGAACCCGAAATGATCTCGTCCGAAGAAGAACCCGTTCCACTCGGCTGAGTGCCGCTGTTTATAATCCTGCTTTGCTTCCATACAGGAGGGAATCATGCCGGGAGTGGAAGGCCGTGTCGCGCTGGTCACCGGAGCTTCACAGGGAATCGGCCGCGCCTGCGCGCTGGAACTGGCGAAGTCGGGTGCGAAAGTAGCGTTGTGCGCGCGCAATCAGGAAAAGCTGGATCAGCTGGCAGCCGAGATCAACAGCAGCGGCGGAGAAGCGGCTGCGTTCAAGCTTGATGTTGCCAACGAAGACGAGATCAAGTCGGTCGTGAAAGCGGTGATCGCGAAGTTCGGCAAGATTGACATTCTGGTCAACAATGCCGGAATCACACGCGACCAGCTGGCCATGCGAATGAAACGTGCCGACTGGGATGATGTCCTGACTACGAATCTGACCGCGCCGTTTCTGCTCATTCAAGCTGTCATCGGCTCCATGCTGAAGCAGCGTTGGGGAAGAATCATCAACATCACCAGCATCTTCGGACAGATCGGGCAGGTTGGCCAGACAAATTACTCTTCTTCCAAGGCCGGACTGATTGGCCTCACCATGGCGATGGCGCGCGAGGTAGGCTCGCGCAACATCACGGTGAATGCCGTTTCTCCAGGGTTCATTGAGACGGCGATGACCGAGGTTCTTCCCGCTGAGTTGAAGGAGAGCATCGTGAAGAGTATTCCTCTGGGACGCTCTGGAAGTGACATGGATATCGCTCACGCTGTGAAGTTTCTCGCGTCAGAAGAAGCGGGCTATGTGACCGGACACGTCCTCAACGTGAACGGCGGCATTCTGATGGGCTAGCACAGGTGAGCCGTGGAGATTCTGGAAGCAACGTCAGCCAATCAAATTGAGCAAGTGCGCAACCTTTTCCGCGAGTATCGCGCGGAGTTGGCGGTTGAGCCCTGCTTCAAATCTTTCGACGAAGAAATCGCCAGCCTGCCCGGTGTCTACAGCCCGCCGGGAGGAAAGCTGCTGCTGGCCATCGTTCTCGGGCAGCCAATCGGCTGTGTGGGATTGCGGCCTTTCCCGAAGCAAGGCAGTTGTGAGATGAAGAGGCTGTACGTGCGTCCGACATTTCGCGGCGACAAGATCGGAAGAAGGCTTGCCGAAAGAATTCTGGAAGACGCGCGGCAGATGGGCTACGAGTCGATGCGTCTCGACTCGCACCGGCCGAGCATGCAATCGGCGATCGCCATGTACCGCAAGCTGGGATTTCAGGAAGTCAGTCCCGAGCCGCTGGAGCCCATCCCCGGACTGATCTACATGGAGACGCAGCTCGGCCCCGCTCGGTAATCGCGTTCGCACCCTGCCCCGAAGCGGAATATCCCCGTGGCGCGAGAATTCACTTGCCAGCCTCCCCGGCCAATGGTTACTATGCAGTCAACCCCATGGCCACTCCCATCCAGGACGCAAAACACCCATGAATATCGGCGAAACCATCCGGAATTTCCGTTTGCAGAAAGGTATGTCGCAGGGCGACATCGAAAAGCGTACTGGTTTGCTGCGGTGTTATCTCTCCCGCGTGGAAAACGGTCACACGATTCCGTCGTTGGACACACTGGCGCGAATCGCGACTGCCATGGACATCCCGCTGGCGCGGTTCTTCAGCGAAAGTATTGGCGAAAACGGCAACAAGTCCGCTGTCCCGCAACTAGCCGAGGATGAGGTGCGTTTCCTCACGCAAATTCGGCGCTACTCTCCCAACCTGAACGAGAGCGACCGCAAGTTGGTGATCGCCATGGTGAAGAAGATGGCGGCAACTGCCGCAAGATGAGAAACTGCCGGCGTCGTGAGCCACCGCAGCCGAGCGCTGCGGATTTTTTATGCCGCTTTGCCGTTTTCGCTCAACGCCAGCACTGCCAGCTCCAGGCGATCACGAGAACCGGTCTTGGAGAAGATGCTCTGCAAGTGGCGCTTCACGGTATTCTCGCTGATACTCAGATCCGCTGCGATATCGCGATTCCTCATGCCGCGCGCCACCATGTAAGAGATTTGACGCTCGCGTTCGGACAGGCGCGTCATCGAACTGGGTACGGCTGGCTGATCCGAGACCATCGCGTCCAGAATGCTGTGGGCAATCTCGTCCGAGAATGCCAGGTCGCCTTCGGCCACCGAGCGAATTGCGGCAAAAAGTTTCTGGGGATTGTCGGCCTTCAGCACCAATCCGCGAGCCCCCAGCCGCACCACCTGTACATAATCGTTCTGGCTTTCCGAGCCGGTGAGCACGACTGACGCGACCCGATTGCCGGCGCGTTCCAGGGTGCGCAAGACTTCGAAGCCGTCGCTGTCCGGCATGAATAGATCGAGCACCAGCACTTGCGGCGTGTGCTCCTGCACCAGCCGCAAAGCCTCCTCGCCATTCGCCGCCGTTCCCAGCACGTTGAAGTCGGGTTGTGACTGCAGCAAGGCGGTTAGAGACTCCCGCAAGACCATATGATCGTCGGCGATCACGATGCCAATCCGATTCGGCGTCATCTCGGCTGATTAGATGCACAACAGAGCAGATCAGGAATGCGTTATTCTGGACAGAGAGCGGAACAGGCCCGCCAGCTTGTTGCCAAGATGCAGCTATGTCGCGCTAAATGTTAGACTTAGCTTTCCCGTTTTTTCGTTCCACACAACGAATTCATCAGACTTCGCTCCTCTCCGAGCGGCTCAGACGAAAGGCAATCATGGCAAGGATTGAAAGAGCAATTCTTAGTGTCACCGACAAAACTGGGCTGGTGGAGTTTGCCCGCCGCCTGGCCGCGATGGACGTCGAACTCATCTCTACCGGAGGCACCGCCAAGCTGCTGCGCGACTCCGGCATCAAGGTCAAAGACATTTCCGACCTCACGGGCTTTCCGGAAATGCTCGACGGCCGTGTCAAAACTCTCCACCCGAAAGTGCATGGCGGCATTCTCCATATGCGCAGCAAGAAGGAGCACTTGGCTGCCTGCGCCGAGCATGGCATTCAGCCGATCGACATGGTCGTTGTAAATCTTTACGCCTTCGAGAAGACGGCGTCGAAGCCGGGCGTCGAGTTCGAGGATGTGATTGAGAACATCGACATCGGCGGACCGTCGATGGTGCGCTCGGCAGCGAAGAATTTTCAGGACGTCGCCATCGTGACCTCGCCCGCGGACTACGAAGCTATCGCAGGCGAAATGGAGCGCAGCGGAAAGTCGCTCTCGTTGAAGACCAAGTGGCGGCTGGCGCAGAAGGCATTCGCCACCACGGCAGCGTACGATTCCGCGATCGCTTCGACGCTTGAGCAGATCGACGCCCCTGAAGGCGATGGCAAGAAGTTCGAGCTTGGCAAAGCTCCCGACGGATTCCCTGACACGCTGCGTCTCAGCTTCAACAAGGCTTTCGACCTGCGCTACGGCGAAAACCCGCACCAGAAAGCTGCGCTATACTCCGACGGCACCGGCAAGGGCGTCGCTAACGGCAAGCAGCTTCAGGGCAAGGAACTCAGCTATAACAACATCGTCGATCTTCAGGCCGCGTGGGACCTGGCGCAGGAGTTCGAAGAGCCCGTCTGCGCCATCATCAAGCACACCAACCCCTGCGGAACCGCCGTGGCCGGTTCGTTGGTCGAAGCTTACAAGCGAGCTCTGGAATGCGATCCGGTGTCGGCGTTCGGCGGCGTGATCGGCGTCAACCGTCCTATCGACAGAGAGACTGCAACCGAGATGGCGAAGCTGTTCGTCGAAGCGATTGCCGCGCCCGGCTTCGATGATGCGGCCAAGGAGATCTTCGCCGCCAAGAAAAATCTGCGGCTGGTGGAAGTTGTTCCCATGCAGCAGAAGTGGGTGCTGAAGAATGTTTCCGGCGGCGTGCTGCTGCAGGACAACGACATGCACCCGATCACCGAAGCCGATCTGAAGATTGTCAGCGAGCGCAAACCTACGGCGCAGGAGATCCGAGACCTGCTCTTCGCCTGGAAAGTCTGCAAGCACGTGAAGTCGAATGCGATTCTCTACGCCCGCAATGGCCAAAGCACAGGCGTGGGCGCAGGCCAGATGAGTCGCGTTGACTCGGCGAAGATCGGCGCCATGAAGTCGGTGCTGGGGACCAGGGGCTCAGTCGCTGCCTCCGACGCATTCTTCCCGTTCCCCGATGGGGTCGAGGAGATTGCGAAGGCCGGCGCAACGGCAATCATTCAGCCGGGTGGTTCGGTGCGCGATCAGGAAGTCATCGACACTGCCAACAAGCTGGGATTGGCGATGGTGTTAACCGGCGTACGGCATTTCCGCCACTAGGAAGCGGAAGTCGGCTACGAAAGGACCAGACCAAGAGGATGCCCCATCCAAGCCGGGTCGCTTGGGTGGGGTTTTCCGCGAAGGCTCTGACGACCGACAGTTGTGACAGCCGATAACTCCCCTTAATTTCGGCTGCGGAACTTGCTTAACAGGCGAAGGATCTCGAAGTACAACCAGATCAGCGTGATCATCAGGGCGAAAGCGCTGTACCACTCCATGTACTTGGGAGCGCCGTAGCGCGCGCCATTCTCGATGAGATCGAAATCAAGAACCAGATTCAGAGCGGCAACGACCACCACGATCAAGCTGAAGCCAATGCCAATCGGACCGGAGCCGTTGATGGTGGTGAAGTGGACACCGAAGAAGCCGAGGATGAATTGCAGGAAGTAGAAGACGGCAATTCCGCCGGTGGCCGCCACTATTCCCAGCCGCAGCTTGTCGGTGACTTTGATCAGCCCCGTACGATAGGCGACCAGCATCGCGATCAGCGTGCCAAACGTGAGGGAGACGGCTTGAATGGCGATGCCATGGAAGCGCATCTCCATCATGGCCGATGCGCCGCCCAGAACCAGTCCTTCCAGCAGCGCGTAAATCGGCGCCGTGATCGGCGACCATTCTTTCTTGAAGATCGTTACCAGCGCCACAATGAAGCCGCCGATGCCACCGGCGACCAGGGGCAAGGCAATCGCCTGCATCGCCGTCTCGGGAGACGTGGCGAGTGCGCCAAAGAACCGGTTCCACACCCAAGCCGCCGTGGCGACACAGAGGATGACCAGAATGCCGGTCTTGTTGACCGCACCCGAGACGGTCATGCTCTCGCCAAAGGCGGCTTCACCCGTGCGGAACGCGTCGCCGCTTAGCGCGGGATTGGAAGTTCTCATTAGTTGCGGCATGTTGCTCCTTAGGAAGGCGGCTTTCTGCAGCTCGCTCTTCGCTTTTCGCCACAGTACCGGATAAGCGCAGCGGCCAACCGGGCGAGTGACGAACGGCTATCTCATGATCAGTGAATAGATAGACTACCTATTGGACGCGCCGGAAGCTACTTCGACTCTTGTCAGCCCATGGCCGAGCAGCTTGTAGCGAAAAGCGCCCGCCCGTCAGAAGAGTGTTTCCTGCCCGCTACGATCCAACCGCGGACGCTTGATCTTAAAGTGCTCATACGCCAGATGCGTCGCGACACGGCCACGCGGCGTGCGATCCAGGAAGCCTATCTGGATGAGAAACGGCTCGTAGATCTCTTCAATGGCGTCGGGTTCTTCCGCCAGGGCCGCCGCCAGCGTATTCACCCCCACCGGACCACCCTGATACTTCTCGATGATCGTCAACAGCAGCTTGCGATCGATCTCGTCGAAGCCATGAACGTCCACTTCCAGCATCTTCAACGCGGCCTCCGCTGTCGCTTTGTCGATCTTGCCGTCGCCTTTCACTTGCGCATAGTCGCGAACCCGGCGCAGCAAGCGATTGGCAATGCGCGGTGTGCCGCGGCAGCGCGTAGCGATCTCCATTGCGCCAGGCTCGTCAATTTCGACGTTAAGGATTTCCGCCGAGCGTTGCAGGATGACCTTGAGATCGGCGTGGGTATAGAATTCCAGCCGCAAAACGATACCAAAGCGCGAGCGCAGCGGCGCCGACAGCAACCCCGCCCGCGTCGTGGCGCCAATGAAAGTAAACTGCGGCACATTCATCGTGTGCGTTCGCGCCGACGGGCCCTGGCCGATAATGATGTCGAGCTTGTAGTCCTCAAGCGCGGAGTACAACAACTCTTCCAGCGCCGGTTGCAGGCGGTGTACTTCGTCGATGAACAGCACCTGCTTGTCGCGCAGGTTGGTCAGGATGGCTGTCAGGTCGCCCTTGATCTGCAGGGTCGGCCCGGAGGTTTGCTGGAAGGCGACCCCGAGTTCGTTGGCAATGATGTTGGCCAGCGTCGTCTTACCCAGACCCGGGGGGCCGTAGAGCAGCACATGATCGAGCGCCTCCCCGCGCGACTTGGCGGCCTGGATGGCGACTTCCAGGTTATCTTTGACCTTCTGCTGGCCGATGAACTCGCGCAGGCGCTGGGGACGGAGCTTCAGCTCAAAAGACGAATCGTCCTCAAGCGGCACCGCGGAAACGATGCGCTCGCGGTCAAGGTTGGGGTTGTCACTGGATAGAGGCACGCAAGGCGATGGTAAAGCGAAACGAAGTACTAGCGCAATGCTGGTGCTACAGGTTGCTTAACCGCGATCACGAAACAGGCACTCACGTCGAGCAATGGTGCGGATGAGGCTGTCCTCCGAGTTATAAAGAGAGAACGGATTGATATTCATTTGGTCTAGGTGCTTCAAAGCGGTGCGTCTCTCGCTCACCGGTAAGACAAACTTGTAAAGTTCGACGCCGCCAATTTTGGACAGCTGGCCATGAGGGCAGAATTCATAATCTCCCTGTTCGGTCCAACGCACGTACATTGAATAGTTGCTCTGTTGGGCGTAGTGTCGGGGATCGCAGCGAAGGTAACTCCCAACGACAAAGAACTGATTCTCATTGGAATAGGTCCGATTCGAGCTATGAAGGCAGCCGTAAATACCGACGTGCTCTGTGCAGCTACCTATCACATCAAGTGCAAAAAATGCCGCTACGTAAGGAGAGAAGGTCCAGTCCAGGAGCGGAGAGGGGTAGCCGTGATGGCGAAGATAGACGAAGTATTCGTAGACGTGCGGGTCGTTCGGCCAAAATCCTGTCGAGCCAGTAGACTCCAGTTTTCGCGAAATCGTCACTCAAGCTCTTGAAGAGGACATTCGTATCGAGCACAATCATGCCGTGAAGTCCAGAGGCTTGCTAAGCAATGCTTCGCGCTGCGAGGAGTTTCAGTTCCACGCCGCCTAGAGTCGAGAATCGCCGCCGAATAGCGTCGGCCAGTTTTTCGCGCTTGACGTTTCGTTGTGCAAGCTTCTCGCGAACGAATCTTCTCGCGCCTCATCTTCCATGGAGCGCCCAGGTGCGCAGCCTGCAGCCGCAGACGCGACTTAGTCATTTCATCGAGGCGGCGAATAACAATGCTAGCCATGCGCACAATGATATCATTGATAGCATCAGGGATTCACTGCACTTATGAAGAATCTCGGCATCCTGCTCTCCGGGCGCGGCTCAAACTTCGAAGCCATCGCCGACAACATCGCTTCCGGCAAGCTTGACGCGAAGATCGCGGTCGTCATCTCGAACCGCAGCGACGCGGCCGGCATTGAGACGGCTCGCCGCCGCGGGCTGAACGCGCAGATAATCCCGTCGAAAGGCAAGGTTCGCGAAGACCACGACCGCGAGGTGGTAAATGCACTCCGCGAGCGCCAGGTTGACCTGGTCTGCCTGGCCGGCTACATGCGCTTGCTGTCGCCCTGGTTCGTTCAGCAGTTTCCCAACCGCATCCTGAACATTCATCCGTCCCTGTTGCCCGCGTTCCCGGGGCTGGAAGCGCAGAAGCAAGCGTTTGATTACGGCGTGAAGTTCTCCGGATGCACCGTGCACTTTGTCGACGAGAACCTGGACCACGGCGCGATCCTCGTGCAGAAAGTAGTTCCTGTACTCGACACGGACGACGATCACGCGCTGGCTGCCCGCATCCTGCAGCAGGAGCACATCGCTTACTCTGAGGCGATCCGGATGGTATTGGAAGGGAAGTACCGCATCGAGGGCCGGCGCGTGATGGCAGGTTAGCAGCCATGCGCTTGGCTCGGGATGACAAGTGATGTGGAGTTCGCCGGAAACAAGCAGGCCTGAAGACCGGCCCCAGGCACAAGGCCTATAGCCGCCTACATCTCGTAGTGCAGCAGCGAGAACACGTCGTAGTCCTTCAGCTTGTCGCGGCCTTTCAGGCCATCCAACTCCACCACAAATCCCATACCGCAAATCTTTCCGCCTAAGGCTTCGACCATGGATGCCGCAGCTTTTGCCGTGCCCGCCGGTGGCCAGCAAGTCGTCGCAGATCAGAACGCGTTGTCCGGGCTGGATGGCGTCCTTATGAATCTCCAGGGTGTCCTGCCCGTACTCGAGGTCATACTTCCACTGCAGAACCTCCGAGGGCAGCTTCTTTGGCTTGCGGACGGGTACAAAGCCGGCGTTCAACCGGTAAGCGAGGGCAGGGCCGAAGATGAAGCCGCGCGCTTCGATGCCCAGCACCAAGTCGATGTCGTCGTTGATGTAGCGCTCGGTCAGGGCATCGATCAGGCGAGCAAAGCCCAGCTTGTCCTTCAGCAGCGTTGTGATGTCATAGAAAAGAATGCCGGGCTTGGGAAAATCGGGAACTTCGCGGATGAGCTTCTTGAGGTCGTCGCAGTTCTGCGCCGGTTGAGCTTGCATGAGTTACCAGACTCCTTCGATACGAAATGACGACGCCTGCAGAAATGGCGCAACCGATTCACTGACCTCGTCCACTCGAGCGGCACGCGGACCCTGCTGCAGTTTCTGGCGCAGCGTGCCGAGTTGTTCGTGGGTCCCGGTGGCCATGATTTCGACGTCGCCGTTGGAACAATTGCGCACCCATCCGGTCAGACCGATCTGGGCCGCTTCGCGCTCCACAAACCAGCGGAAGCCGACGCCTTGCACGCGTCCGGAAACCACATAGCGACGGGTCATCTGGTCAGGCATGATAGCTGTTGACGAGGCGTACCTTCGTCTTACCCTTCCACTTTACCGCAATGGAACATCTGTACAAAAGAACGCGTCAACTATGAAGCCATAGTTGACGCGTTCTGGATAACGAACTACAGCGGAGGCTATTCGTGCTTGCTGATCTTGGAGTTGAGCAGCGAAACCAGCTCGGCTCCGGCCGGCGTGGGTTTCACGGTGCCGCCGGTAACGATCTCACGAGCGCTGACCGTCTTTCCATAGATGCGACCGTTCGCGTCACCGTCGGGATCGATCGAAGCGCCGTTCAGCGAGACACCCGCGAACAGGCCCTTGGTGCGCGCATAGGTCAGCATGTCGGCGCTACCCATATTTCCAGTGGTGGTAGCTCCGGGGCCGGCTGCCGCAGTGGCATCCGTGCCAACCTTTACCTTGCTGTCCAGGACCTTATCGACCGCCGAGGAGGCCATGATCAGCACAATGATGTCGCTGGCCGTGCCGCCAATCTGGAAGCCGGCACTGGCGCCGCCAATCGTGTACATGGCAGGCGCGGACCATTTGCCGCTGAAGTTCTTGCCTTCGCGGCAGCTCAGAGGACCACGGCCACCCGTTCCGCCGAGACCCACCGCGAATTTCTTCACGCTGGGCAGAATGAGGACGCAATCGGCTTTGGCGATGACGCTACCAGGGATGTCTTTGCTGCTCAGCATTGCCTGTAAAACTGTGGCGGCGTTGCGAAGCGTTTGATCGTCGCTGGACTTGTCGGCAGACCACATGGGTACACCCAGTACAGCGACGAGTGCGAGAATAAGCACAGCAGGTACGGCTCTCTTCATATCGTTTCCACTCCGTGTTCCAACTTACCTTTTGACCACGTTGACTTTCTCAAGACCGCGGCCAAAATCATGCGCGGTCCACCTCGAGTGCAAAGGAGCCCTTGTGTCTGTACCAATAAAGCTTACAAGTATCAACCACTCATCACTTTGTCAATACGAGCGTTCACCTACATCGTATGCCAAATTGACGTCGTACATCGCCGCGAAACCCTGCAAACCGGCTACGCCAGGGCTCCGCCTTGAACTAAGCGCGCGACAGGTACGAACCTTCCGACGTGTCCACACGAATCTTTTCACCTTCGTTGATAAACGGCGGAACCTGCACCACCAGTCCCGTCTCCGTCTTGGCCGGCTTGGTAACGCTGCTGGCGGTCGCTGACTTCAATCCAGGTTCGGTTTCCACTACCGTCAATTCCACCGTTTGCGGCAATTCCACGCCTACCGGCTTACCATCAAAAAACTCCACCTTGATATTCAGGTTAGCAATAAGGTAATCGACCGCATCGCCCAGAATGTCTTTACCGAGATGGAGTTGCTCATAATTCTCGGTGTTCATGAAATAGTAGTCGTCGCCGTCGGCATAGAGAAACTCCATCGAGACTTCGTCGACCACGATTTTCTCGATAGGATCGCCGGAACGAAAACGATGCTCGAACATGGCGCCGGTGCGAAGATTACGCAATTTGGCCTGAATGAATGCCCTCAGATTGCCCGGAGTCCGATGCTCCACGCTGAACACAGAGTGGAGGTCGTTGTTGTGCTTGATGACCATGCCGGGACGCAATTGGGTGGCTGGAATCGACATGCTGCGCTAAGACTCCTTAGATTAACTGCCGTGATTTGAATAGCCGCACCCGTAAAATGCGTGCACATGACGTATCTCCCTGACATGGAGCGTCAGAGCAGCTACTTACCTGCTGCTGCTGCTGCTGGGCCAGGGTTTGTCGCTAGAACGCGGGTCGGGGATTAAAGCTAGATTCTACACGGGTACACCTAGAGTTGGGAAATTCGTCAGTCGTCCCCAGCCTGCAGCCAATCCCCGCAAAGTGCTGTTGATGCTCGATTTTGGAACCTAAACCCGCACTATTTCGTATGTCCACTTGCGGACAGCCATTTGCGATTGTGGGCGAGGCATAACGGGCCAACGCATCCAGTCGCAAGCATTTGCAGAGAGATAGCCCGTCATCGCAAGTGGCCCTAAGTCTGCAATATCATCAGGCGTACCGGCATGAACCTTGCACCCGAAGAATCGACCATCCTCGTCGCCGAAGACCAGGAGCACGTACGTGAAGCCATCGCCATGCTACTGCGTGGACACGGCTACTCGGTTGTACTATGCGCCTCGCCGGGCGAGGCGCTGTCGGCGGCGCAGCAGAACGCGCCCGACCTCGCCATGCTGGACATGAACTACCAGCGCGACAGCACCTCCGGTATTGAGGGCCTGGAGTTGATCCAGGACCTGCGCAAGCTCGATTCCACGCTTCCCATCATCGCGCTGACCGCGTGGGGCAATGTCGATCTGGCGGTCAGCGCTATGAAGCATGGCGCTTCCGACTTTATCGAAAAGCCGTGGCGCAACGACGCCCTGGTGGAGAAGGTGCGCTCGTTCATCCAGCGTGGTCGTGAGGTGCGATCCTCGAAGCGCGTTTCGGAGTTCGAGAAGCAGGATGCCCAGCAGTTGCAGACGCGCATTGTGCCGCGGCGTCACGTGCAGACCGCCGGCGTCGAACTCTTCGGCGACAGCGTACCCGCCGGGGTTGTCGGTGGCGATTACTTCGGAGTGTGGCAGCCGACGGCCGATGCCTTGCACTTCTGCGTCGCTGACGTCTCCGGCAAAGGCACTCCTGGCGCGCTGATCGCAGCCATGCTCTACGCATCGGTCAGCACGCTTGTCGTCGTCGAGCAACAGTCCGGAAAGCGTGCTTAACCAGGTGGAGACTACGCTGCGAAATCAGCTCGGCGAAGGCCATTACGTCACCATTTTTTATGCCGTGCTCGATTTGTCCACGCGCGTTCTGCATTATGTGAACGCCGGGCATTGTCCGCCGATTTTGCGCAGAGCCAACGGCGAGATGCGATCGTTGGACCCGACACGGCCAGTCCTGGGCTTCATGCTCGGCGATGGGTTCCAGTCGGAGCGACTTTCGCTGGCGCCGGGAGATCGCCTGCTGCTCTATACCGACGGCGTGAGTGAGGCGACCAACGACTCGGAAGAAGAGTTCGGTCCGGAAAGGCTGGCGGAGCTGGTCGCCGGTCCAGCGCAGGAGACGATGGAGCAGCGTTACGCGCAGATCATGGACAACGTGACCGAGTACGCCCACGGCAAATTCCGCGACGACGCCACGCTGTTGCTGTTGGCCATCAACGACGCAGCTCCGGCGACCAGCGCCCGTTCCACTCCCATGCGCACCACCGCCTGAGTTCGGGATATCGATCAGTCTAGAATCGGCTCACTTCCAATTTGGGTGGGGCACGCCTTCAGGCGTGCTTGACGAGCGCAGTTGTGAGATTGGCTTTAGCCGCTGAGGTTAACGCACTGAAGTTACCTCAGAGGCTGAAGCCACTCCCACTGCAAACTGCCTTTATGCACGCCTGAAGGCGTGCCCCACCCAGATTGTACGGGCCGTGCATTTCGAACCGAGCTGCGCTTTGACATTCGCAAGCCGAGGCGGGAAACTCGTCACTTGCGCAGACAAGACTTTGACGTGATCGTGCTGGGCGCTGGAGCCGCCGGCCTGATGTGCGCCATGGAAGCGGGCAAACGCGGCCGGCGCGTGGCCGTGGTCGAGCGCGCAGAACGCATCGGCAAGAAGATCCTGATCTCCGGCGGCGGGCGCTCCAACTTCACCAATCTGCATTGCCGGCCGGAGAATTTTCTTTCTTCGAATCCGCACTTCTGCAAGTCCGCGCTGGCGCGTTACACGCCACGAGACTTCATTGCGCTCGTTGAGAAGCACGGCATTGCCTATCACGAAAAGAAACTGGGACAGTTGTTCTGCGATCGTGCAGCGCAGGACGTCGTCACGATGCTCGAGAGCGAGTGTGCAGCGGCAGGCGTCGAGATCTACACGTGCGTCGAGATCGAAGAAGTGGATCGCCCGGGAGACTTCGTTGTGCGCAGCGCGGAGGCTGAGTTTCGAGCGCCCGCGCTGGTGGTTGCGACCGGAGGCTTATCGATTCCGAAGATCGGCGCGACTTCGTTCGGCTACGAACTGGCCACGCAGTTTGGATTGGCGATCCAGCCGTGCCGGCCGGCGCTGGTTCCACTGACGTTCAGTCCGGAAGATCGCACGCGCTTTTGCGATTTGGCGGGTGTCTCGACCGAGGTGATTGCATCGTTCGGTAGGCAGCAATTCCGCGAGAAGATGCTGATCACGCATCGCGGGTTGAGCGGGCCGGCAATTCTGCAAATCTCGTCGTACTGGGATGGCCAACAGCCCATCGCGATCGACCTTGCCCCGGAGAAAGAAATTACGGCTGAGCTGCGAAGCGCTCCGCGTCGCGATCTCAACGCTGCGAAAGTGGCGCTGCATCGGGCGCTGCCGATTCGACTGGCCGAGCGGTGGCTCGAGCTCGATGCTCCGCAGCGCTGGACGAATGTCGAACTCGATGCGTTCGAGAATCGGCTGCATCACTGGAATGTGTCTCCTGGCGGGACGGAAGGCTACGAGAAAGCCGAGGTGACCGCAGGTGGCCTGGATACGGACGAGCTCTCGGCGAAGACGATGGAGTCGCGCAAAGTGTCGGGGTTGTTCTTCATTGGTGAGGTCGTCGATGTGACAGGTCAGCTCGGCGGCTTCAACTTCCAGTGGGCATGGGCCTCAGGCTTCAGCGCCGGGCAGGCCGTGTGAGCCAGAAACGATGGGCTGGGCTTTGAAAGCCCAGCTTCATGTGCGCATGCTTGCGCCTCTCGAATTGTCATCCTGAGCGAAGCGAAGGATCTGCGGTTCGCGCGGTGGAAGGTTCTTGTTAGCCGCGAACAACCACAGTTCCTTCGTCGGGTTGAAGCCCTCCTCAGGATGACAATTCACCTAGCACGCTGCGCAGTTATGCCAACACCAAGCTCTGAACCCTACGCCGGCGTCGCCTTCGCCCGCAGCACTTCGTCAATGGTCATGATGTCGACCATGCCGTAGCAGCCATAGATGGCCGGCAGCACACGTTCTCGCGGGATACGTCCGCCGCAACGCCGCGACTTTATCGGTGCCCGCGCGATAGGCCGGCAGATACATCCTGCCCAGCAGCGGATGCCGTCCCCACGCGCCCGACAGCTTGTCGGCACGCTCTTCGCTGACCAGGAAGTCACGCCGCAGAATCTTCGCGACTTCCGCCTGTGGCTTGCCTTCGCCCCAGGTCAGATACGACGACTGATTCTTGGCATCGTCCTGCAACAGCGCCAGCAGCACGCCGATCTGCATGTCCTCGTCGGGCAAGCTGATCGACTTCGGTCACGCCGTGCGCGATCAGGATGGCGTTGTTAGCCAGCCCTTCGAACAATGTCGCCGCGCGCGTGTTCATCGTCAGCACGGTCGCCTCGAAGCCGGCTTTTCCGCGCGCATACAGATTCTGCAGATAGGCAAACGTCGTCACGTGTCCGGGCACGACTTCGTGGCTCACCAGTTGCTGGAACTCAGGGAAGCTGATCTGCAGCGAGGCATTGATCTCGTAGCTGGCTTCGTATTGCGGCGAGCCGTCGCTGTTGCGCTTGCGCCCCAGGTAGTTCATCGAGCCGGAGAACCATGCGTCCTTGATCGGCATGAACTCGATGTTGGCGCGCGGAACCGACGCCAGCTCCTTCGGCAGATGCGGCATCAGGTTCGCGGCGCTCAAGTTGTCGAAGTAGGCGATCACCGCTCCGCCCAGGGCTTTCACCGAACCCATCGGCGAGGTGCGCTCGCGCCGCCACGCATCGACGGCATCCAGCACGCCTTTCGCAGGTGTCGTAACCGGCGCGGCTCAGCAATTCGGCAACGCGCTCGCGCTTTGCTTCCGGCTTCGACGGCTCAGGAGGACTTGTCCGGTCGAGGCTTCGACGCAGCGCGCGTAGGGAACCGCCGGCCCTTTGCCCAGGATCTCCATCGCGAGGTCCCACATGGCCTCGAGGCAGTTCGCCAGTCCTGCCAGATACTGCCCGCGCAGGCCGCCGATCTTGTCGGCCTCCTTGCGAACGCCGGCCATGGCCGTCCGGAATATCTACCTCGCGAAGATACTTATCGACGGCTTCGCGATCGATGGTCTTGCCGCCGACGCCGCCGGTCTCGCGCACACGCGCCGCAGAAGGCGCGGTATAAGCGCGCGGCAGCGGCTCGTCCGAATACCAGGAGTCAGCGATGAAGCGCCCCGTGCCTGAAGGACACATCACGTCTCCGCCCCAAAGCGTGTCGATGCCTAAAACAGCGTCAGCAACATACTTTCCTACTTGGTCCATTACGCAGCCTTCTTTCCTCGAACAGATGCGAACCAGATATACAGACACAGCCCCACGAACATGATGGCGGAGATCGTCTGCGAGATCGGCTCGTTGTTGTAGAACGGGAGTTTGAATCAGTTCCTCCCGATATTTTGGCAGCAGGCGCAGCGCCGCGCCAAACACCCCGCCCAGCGCGCCCCCGGCCATCAGTCCGCCGGCGACGATAACACCGCGCTCGCGGATCGAGCGCCCATGCTCGCCTTCGGTCTTGTCCGCCCGCTTGTTCACCAGGTGCGAGACGAATCCGCCAGCCAGAATCGGCGTGGTCAACTGCAGCGGGAGATAAATGCCCAGCGCGAAGACCATCGACGACAGGCCAAGCATCTCGAGAACCACCGTGATCATGGCGCCGATGCCGAACAGGATGTACGCGACCGGCTGGCCGCTCATGAAGCCTTCCACGATCGCCTTCAGCGCCGACGCCTGCGGCGCGACCAGCACCTGCCGCATGTCGCCCGGAGCCGCTTCGCCGAACTGGAAAGCTTTAGCCAGCAGCACGATCGTCAGGCCGCGTGGTGATCGCCGCGGCGGCTATCGCCGATGAACTTCACCTTCTCCTGCGCCGCGGGCGTCGAGCCGATCCAGTAGCCGGCCTTCAGGTCGGTGATGAACTGGCCCGAGGCGCACAGCGCGACGCACACCATGCCGGCAAGCGCCATCACGAAGAACATGCCCGTTGTTCCCGAGAGCCCGAACTTCAGCAGAACGACCGCCGAGACAATCACCGTCAGTAGCGTCATGCCCGAGGCCGGATTATTGGCCGTTGCGGCGATGGCGTTGGCGGCCACCGTGGTGAAGAAGAACGCAGAAGAGCAGCGTCAGAGCCAGGCCCAGCGCCAGCACGGTCCAGGTGACATGCAAGTTGTCCGAAGAAGATAGCGACGGCAAGCGCCGAAACAATCACGCCCAGCAGAATCGCCATGATCGGAATGTCGCGATCGGTGCGCGTCCGTGTGCTGCGCTTCGCCATGACGAAACGCATGCAGCGCGATGCCGAACGAGCCCGCGACCACGCGCAGCGACTTCAGAATGCCGACCAGTCCGGCCGCCGCGATGGCGCCCACGCCGATGTAGCGCACATAGAAGCGGTAGATCTCGGCGGCGGTCATGTGCGAGATGGGAATCGTTCCCGGATAAACCGCGACATCGCCCATGTGGCTGCCGATGAACCAGATCGCCGGCACCAGTCACGAAGTTCACCAGCACGCCGCCCGCGCAGAAGATCATCGCGATGCGCAGGCCCATGATGTAGCCGAGGCCGAGAATGAAGCCGATGGCGTCGAAGTTGAAGACCATACGATGGCGATCGACCAGCGACTTCATCAGCGGCACAAACTGGAAGTTCAGATACTCCTTCCAGACATGAAACGTGGTGATGAAGAAGTCGTAGACCGCGGCGATGCAGGTCGCCTGCAGCAAGCAGCTTGGCCTGCGATCCGCCCTTCTCGCCGGTGACCAGCACCTCGGTGATCGCCGTGGCCTCCGGGAAGGGCAGCTTGCCGTGCTGCTCCTGCACAAAATAGCGGCGCAGTGGGATGAGGAAGAGAATGCCGAGACAGCCGCCGGCCAGGCAGATGAAGACGGTCTGCAGCGGATGCGGATCGAGATGCAGGATGTAAAGCGCCGGCAGGGTGAAGACGGCTCCGGCAACCACGCTGCCCGAAGCCGCGCCAATGCCGGTGATGATGACGTTCTCCAGCACCGTGGAGCGGCGTTTGTAGATGCGTGCCAGTCCGATCGCCAGGATGGAAATAGGAATCGCCGCCTCCATTCCCTGGCCCACCTTCAGCGCCGAATACGCCGACGCTACGCTGAACACGATGCACAGCAGCGTGCCCCAGAGCACCGCGCGCCCCGTGACTTCGGGCATGCTGCACGGTGCTGGGCACCAGCGGGACGTAGACTTCACCTTCTTTTAACGGCTGATACGCATTTTCGGGCAGGGACTTAGCTTCTAACTCGGTGGAAGCGGTAGCCATGAGTACTTCCTTGTGGCAATTTGGGAGCCGCTGGCATTGTAAATGGCGGGGTCAAGGCAAAGGTGTGATGGCTGCGGGCTGGATGCGTGACCGCTGAACGCCCTCCTGCTCCTACGGTTGCACGTACACGGGGTTATTCGGCGAGGGCGGCTCGTAATCCTGGCCGTACTTGTTTTTGTGTGGGATGGAGGCCGCGCGTGTTACCTGCATATGGATCGTTCCTACACTCTTGGGCGAGTCGGCAACCTGCACCTCGTGCGAAAGAGCATCAAGCGTGGGCGGCTGAGCGTTCTCATTCCACAGGTGCAACATGTAACGTCCCGGCGGCACATTTGCGATGGTGAATTGTCCCTGCTTGTTGGTGGTAGCGAAATACGAGGTGCCGAGCACCACGATGACAGCGCTCATCTCGGGATGAATGTTGCAGAAGATGAACGAAATGCCTTCGCGGTCGAAGTGAACGGTGCGCGATGAGCCAGCTTCATAGAGCCCAAGGTCGAAGCGCTTACCGTTGAACAGCGAGAAAACATTGTGGAACCATGGGTCGCGATTAGGGAATTCGACGCTTGAGCCGCGCGTGATCACTAGCATGTGCGGCTCGAAGGCCTTGTTCTTTTGAGTGAGAACAGAGTGCATCGGTGCTGGCGGCGCGGCGTCGGCACCTGCTCCGACCGGCATAAGCCAAACTACGCTGGGCGTCGTCGAAACGCCCCCGGGCTCTGCGTCGACGGTTCCACTCACATTGGCGCCCTGTGCGCTGCAGAACGATGCTGCTGACAGACAGCACAGCGTGGTCAGCCAGCGAGCCGCTTCTCGAGTTCTCGTGATCTTCAGAACAGCACTCCCATCGACATATTGATCTGGCCGGCATCGTAACTGTTGTCGTAAATCGTGAAGGTGTGCAGCCGCCGATACTCCAGGGCCAACACCAGATCCGAGCGGGGCCGATAAATCACGTTGCCGAAAGCCGTGTGGTTTCGGGTTATGTAGTACGGAGCGTAGCTGATCGACTGATCGCCGAAGTCGCGTACGTCGGCGGCGAAGGGATTGTCCAAACCGAAGGCGCCGTTGAATTCCAGCTTCGGCGTAGCGCGAAACTTGAGCTGTCCCCAGCCGCCAACGGTATTCAGCGCCACAACGTTGGTCGTGGGATCGGTCAGCAGACCGTTGAAGAGGACGCTGCGTCCCAGGGCTGCTCCCAAGCCGCCGATAGCGGCGCCGCGGTAGGCTTCGGCGCTCAAACTGAACCTGTGGCTGAGAGGAAGATTCATGTCCAGCATCCCGGCCCAGCCGTTCACCATACGGTCGTAACCCCAGTTTTCGCGGCTGTAGTAGCCGCCCGCGCCGACGGTGAAGCTCTGTCCCAGCATCGGCCGCGAGTAGGCGACATGCAATCCGTACGCAGGCTGCCGCGATTGCTCGCCGGCGCCTGGCGCTCGATACCAGGTGTAATACTCATCGTCCGGCGGTTCGCCCGTCAGCGGATCGAGGAATGCTCCCTGCAGCGTAATGCGAGAGTCGTTCGCCAATTCGAAGCGGTGCTCCACGCGCAACTGCGGCGTCCACGCCCACAGCTCGCCGGAGTAGGACAGCGGAGGCACGATCACGCTTGCGAATGAAGTCGGTGCCAGCGGAAAGAGAAACAGCTGATCCTGCCCGGCAACGACCGACGTGTCCTTCCAGTCCAGGCGGACCGCCGCGGTGCGCAACTGCACCAGGCCGGAGTTCACGCCGTTGGACGTAGCCGGAAATCCGCCGCCGAAATCGAAGTTGACGTTGGCACTCGTGCGGGCGCCCAGGAAGTTCGGCCCAAACGCTTCGAAGCCCAGAATCGACTGCCGCATCGTAGCGCCCACGGTCCCGGATGAGCCTCCAGGGTTCGCCAAAGAGGCCATCGTCGGAATGTCCAGGTTATCGACTGTGCCGCTGTTGCCAAACAGATTGAACAGCACGATGCCCGAAAAGCGGATGCGATATTTGGACGCACTCTCCAGCTTCGTCTGATACTGATCATCGATCTTTCCCGACAGCAGCTGCTGATCTTCTTCGACATGCTCGAGCCGCTGCTCCAACTGTGCGGTAGTCGAGCCCGCATAAGCAGGCGACTGTTCATCTACACCGGTGGACTCGGGTGTTGTCGCGACGGCGCGCTCAGTCTCCAACTCCTGCCGCAGGCGCGTGACTTCGGCGTGGCTGTCGACCGTCTGCTGCTGCAACTGCAGCACCAGTTGCTTGAGCTCGCGAACCTGCGATTGCAGCTCCTGCAAAGCGGCAGCGCTACTCGTTGCGTCCGCGGCAGCCTGCGTTTGTGCCGGAGCGTAGCCGCAGACGAGGCACAGCAGGAGAGCCCACGCAGCCAGCCGGCCGGTTTGCTTCAGATACGAGTTGTAACGTTTCTTGCCTCTTAAGCGCGATGGGGCATGCAATCGAGTGCTAAGGGCAAGGGGCAGGGAACAGCCGAAATCACTCATGTCGCACCTCTCTGCAAGCGTGCTATGTGGCCAGGAAGCGGCTGACGGTCAGGCAGTAAAGGACTGCGACGCCTTCGCCCGTGGCGTGTCTCCCGCCTCGGGTTTGACGCCCGCGCGCGGCAGTACGATCTCCATCACCGTGTGCCCGGGAGCGGAGCTCTCCAGTTGGAGGCTTCCGTGGTGGTCCTGCACGATTTTCTGCGCGATAGTCAGACCCAGCCCGGTGCCGTTTTCTTTTCCATAGCTGACGAAGGGTTGAAACAGCTTGTCGCGAATCGACAACTCCACGCCCGGCCCGTCGTCGGTGATATGGATGGCCAGGTCGCCGTTGCGCTCGGCCACCTGCACTCCGACATGTCCGCCGGACAGTTGCGCGGCCTGACAACCATTGAGCAGCAAGTTGTAGAAGACGCGTTCCATCTTGCGCGAATCAAACCGCGCATTGTGTGGTCCCTGCGAGTCGAGTGACAACGCTACGCTTTGAAACTCCCGGTGAGAGCGCACCAGTTCCATGGCGCGGCCGATGGTGCGTTCGATGGGAGCATCGCTGACGTTCAGCGATTCCGCCGGCCGCGAGAGCTCCAGCAGAGAATCGACCAGGTCGGTGAGCCGGTCCACGGCGACACGAATTTCCTGGTACAGCTCCTCGCGCTGCATGGGCGTAAGCTCGGCGTCAGCCAGGAACTCGGCATTGGCCAGCACCGCCGTCAAGGGATGACGAAGATCGTGTGAGATGGAGCTGGCCATGCGGCCGATCGTGGCCAACCGCTCGGCTTCCAGCACGCGCTGCAGCGCTTGCCGCAGGCTGTCGCGCATGCGAGTGAAGGTCTCAGTCAACTCGGCGACTTCACCGCTGCCCTCGACCTTCACGGGATAGCGATAGTCACCAGCGCCCAGAGCGCGCACCCCGTCCACCAGTTCCTCCAGCGGCCGCGTGAAGGTGCCGGCGATAAAGTACGCCAGGGTCGTGCCGCCAAGGACGGCGCCTAGTCCGACAGCCAGCAGCAAGCGGCGCAGGTGGTTGAGGAAAGCTGTCGCCTCGTCGTAGGACTTCATGACGATGATCGTCACATTCGGATTGGCGTCGAGATTGGCTGGGAGCGCCGATACCATGAAGCTTTCGCGCCCCAGCCTCCAATCATCCGTTCCGGTAGCGACCGGTGAGGCCGCAACGTGCGACGCCAATGCTGTTTCCTGCTCCTGCCCCAGCGTGCTGACCACGACCTGGTTGCCATAAAGAATGGCCACCTGGCCTGCAGCCACCAACCCCACTTGACGGGCGACGGCGGCGTTCATCTCATATCCCACCGCCACCATGCCCAGCAACGCATTTTGCGAGCTGGGCCCGAAATAGATTGGCGCCAGCACCACCTGGTACAGGTGTCCACCGCCGTACCACCATTGCGGCGTTTCCTCAATCAGACCGCGACTGTTGAGTATCTGCTGCGCCTGCTCGCGCGAGATCCCTGGAGGCTTAGTGTGAAAGCCCATGATCTTACCGTTGGGATCGACCAGCGCGAACAGATCGCCGCCGGAAAGATGAAACATCTCCCGCGAACCGTCTTGAATCGTGGGCGCGTGGTTGGAGGTCATCAGCGCTTTGAGATTTGGAAGGTCGGCCATCAGTTCGGCCAGCCGGCTCAAATCGTTTTCGCGGTCGGCTTCCAGGTTGCGAAAGGTTTCCACCGAGTCGGCAAGATCGTCACTCAGGCCGCGACGGACGTTGGTGGCCACCGTGCGTTGCACGATCAGCAACGATACCGCCGTGAGCCCGGCCGAAGTCAGAAGCATGGCGATCAAGAATTTCGTCCGTAGTCGCCATCGGCTCATCACTGGCTCCAGAGGTCTGTTTCTCACTTGACGAATTTATAGCCCGTGCCGTGAACGGTTCGGAAGTGCACCGGGTCGGTGGGATCCCTTTCGAGTTTTTGCCGCAGACGCAGGATGTGGGTGTCGACCGTCCTCGTCGTTGGGTAGTTATTGTAGCCCCAGACTTCGTTCAGCAGCTCCGTGCGCGAGATCACGCGCTCAGGATTATTCAGGAAGAAGCGCAGCATTTTGAATTCCTGCGGCGTCAACGGAATCGCCTGTCCGGCGCGGTGCAGCTCCATGCGCGAGAAGTTTACTTCCACGTCGTCAAAGCCGAAAACTTCGGTTTTGTCGGGGGCCTGATTCAGCCGGCGCACCGCGGCCCGCACCCGCGCCAGTAGTTCACGCGGGCTGAATGGCTTAGTGACATAGTCATCGGCGCCCAACTCGAGCAGCAACACTTTGTCGAGGACGTCGCTGGCCGCGCTGAGCACCAGGATCGGCACATTGGAAGACTCGTGCTTGATCTCGCGGCACAGGTCCTGTCCCGACTTGCCCGGCAGGCGCAGGTCCAGAATGACGATGCGCGGTGTCGTCTCCCGAAAGATTTCCATCGCCGAACCGCCGTCGGACGCGACTGATACGTCAAACCCGGCGGATTCAAAGGTACGCCGCAAGGCGCGTTGTACCGCTTCATCGTCTTCGATAACCAGAATCTTTTCCATCCCCAGCTCCGGTGAGATACAGCTAATAACAGATCAAAGTGCGAGTCAACGGAGAGTTCACAAATCCGTGACAAAAGCAGCGATTGACGCGGTTTTTTTTATAATTTCGCGTGTCAAGAAGATTTGACAACTTGGCTACCTGACTACGACAACTCACCACTTCTCCTCCGATAAAGTCCAGCAAGCTTATGGCATCCGCACCTGGGGACGAAGCGTTGCCGCAAGCAATCCAAGACTGAATTTCGAGGAGAAAACCATGCCTAGCAACCGTCAATCACGAATTGCCTCTCGAGCGGCCTGGATGGCGTTGTCGTTCCTGTCGCTTGCCCTGGTAACCCTGCCAGCCTCGGCGCAGAAAGTGAACGTCACCTATCTGACCTCTGATATCGGCGCTGTCGCAGCTAACACCGATGCCAACCTGGTTAACCCGTGGGGTATGTCGATCAGTCCGAGCGGTCCATGGTGGATCTCGGACAACGGTACCGGCCTCTCCACTCTCTACAACGGCAGCGGCCAGGCGCAGTCTCTGGTCGTCACGATTCCTTCCGGTAACGGACAGGGCACCGGCACTCCGTCGGGAACCGTCTACAACGCGACCGCTAATTTCAAGATTAACGGTCAGTCAACGCCGTTCCTGTTCTGCACCGAAGATGGAACGATCTCCGGCTGGTATGGCGGAAGCACTGCGTTCATTGCCGTCAACAACAGCGGCAACGGTGCGGTGTACAAAGGCATGACGCTGGCCTCCGTCAGCGGCGTTAATTATCTGTACGTCACCAACTTCAATGCCGGCGCGGTCGAAGTGTTTGACGGCAGCTACAACCCTCATTCGTTTGGATCGAACGCTTTTGTGGACACCAGCATTCCGTCCGGCTTCGCTCCGTTCAATGTGCAGTACATCGGATCGAATCGAATCGTTGTGACCTACGCCAAGCAGGATGCGCAGAAGCATGACGACGTCGCTGGTCCGGGCAACGGATACGTCGATGTCTACGACACGCAAGGCAACCTGCAGTTCCGCTTGACCCACACCATCTACCTCAACTCCCCTTGGGCCGTCGTCGTGGCGCCGCAGAGCTTCTCCGGCTTCAGTAACGACCTGCTGATCGGTAACTTCGGCAGCGGCCTGATTACGGCCTACAACGCCAGCACCGGCACGTGGATCGGCAATATGCAGAACGTGAACGATCTGCCGATACAGATCGATGGCTTGTGGGGATTGACCTTCGGCAACGGCGGCAGCGGCGGCCCGACGGGCACGCTGTACTTTACTGCCGGCCCCTACGGAGAAAACCACGGAATTTTCGGCTCGATTACACCCCATCCCGGGATGTAGTTGAGAACTGACGGTAGCAGCAGTTGAGGAGGGCGCGAGCCCTCCTCGTTTTGTTTCTGGAGATGTGCGAGGAAAGAAGCTAGAGCTTCTTCAGCACTTCGAAGACTTCGTCGTTGCTGGGCACCTGTCCGATGGGATAGACCTTGCCGAAGGCCAGCTTGCCATTTTTGTCGACGACAAACAGAGCGCGCTCGTTGATGCCGGGGATGGGATCGCCCTCGCGCAAGATGCCAAACTTTCTGGCCGTCTCACCATGCGGATAGAAGTCGCTGGCCAGCGGAAATCCGAGCACGCCGATTTCTTTCTTTTGCCACGCCGTGTGGCTGGGAATCGAATCGACACTGATGCCGACAACCTGCGCATCATAAGCCGCAAAACGTTCCAGGTCGGCGTTCAGCGCCGGCAGTTGTGAAGCGCACACCGGGGTCCAGTCCGCCGGGTAAAAGGCCAGCACGACATTCTTCTTGCCGCGAAGATCGCTCAGCTTGAATTGCGTTTTGATGTTGCCGACTACCGCCGGCAGTTCGAAATCTGGTACTTCATCGCCAACCTTAAGAGTTGCCATTCGTCCTCCAACTCGTGATTACGCAAACTGCGATTCTAGAAGCCGCACGGAACTGCGGGCAAGTCGGGCAAGCGCAAAGTTACAGGATGATGAAAGAACGCGACAGGCTCTCGGCCGAACCAGAGGTCAGCTTCGAAGGCTCCACTCTTCGTCCAGGATCGCGAAGACCACATCGTCCACCCACTCATCACGAAACCACAAACCCCGTACGAAGTGGGCTTCCTTGCGCATGCCGACGCGCTCCAGCAATTTCATCGAAGACGCGTTTCGAGGATCCACTGAGGCGAAGACGCGATGTTTCTTCAAAGTCGCGAAAATGTAATTCAGCAGAGCTTGCAGCGCCTCGCTGGCGTAGCCTTGCCTCTGAAAATCAGGTGCCAGCGTGATGCCGACCTCGGCCTGCTCCGGATCGTGTTCCAGTACGTGAAAGCCGACATCGCCGATGAGTTTGCCGCCATCGAGCAGAAATATTCCTATTTGATACCACTTGCCTGGCGTGCCCGGCTCAATCGCCTCAAGCCCGCGAATGTACACCTGCACCGAATCGACCGACTCTGTGCCCCACGACTGAAAGCGCGAAACCTCGGGGCGGCGATGATAGGAAAAAACTCTCGGTCCATCGCTGGCTTCAAGGTCCCGCAAAGCTAACCGCGGCGTAATGATTTCCGGAAACATACTCATTGGCTGGCTAGCAGCATCATACTTGGTAGTAGTTCATGCATGGGCCCACGCCCAGGCGCCTGAATTCCAACTTCTATCGCTGAAGGAAGCAGACGTTGCCCCGACCTACATTTCTCGTTGCCGAACCCGAACCCGAGCAGGCCATATCCACCCGTAAATTGCTGCTGGAAACGTTCAAATTTAATGTAATCACCGCGCACACGGTGGCGGAGACTCTCGACCTGCTCCACTTGTTTCAGGCCGTTGATGCGCTCATCCTGCACTGCGGCATCCCGGATTTCGATGCAGAAAACGCGATCAAAATCGTGAAGGCATCGCTGCCCGACCTCCCGATTATCGCGCTAACCCCGACCGAGCGCGAATACGCGTGGGCCGATCACGTGGTCCACAGCCACGATCCGCAGGAACTGCTGCAACTGGTACACACCCTCTTCGGAGATCCGCGAAAAAATCCACCAGCGGCAGACAGCTAGGGACGAGCAAAGATACGAAGGATCCGCAAAGAGGGCGCTCAAGAGATCCGCGCCGGAAGCGTCTAAGTCGTTTGCTTCTAAGACTTTGGATCTTAACTCGTTTGCTGAGAAGACTTTGCGAAATTCCGTTTTCGGCACTACTGTTTTCAAGACTTTAGAAGGAATCGCAGAGGGGGAGTAACGAAAGTAACCAGCACGGACGCGCCAGAAATTCCCATCTGCCGAGAGCCGACATCAACACAAGGCGTGTTTTTGGCTGAAGGCTTTCAGCTACTGATAGGTGACGCGCTTATCACCCTTGACGACGCGACCGATGGTGAAGCCCTTTTCGCCGCAGCGCTCCAGAATCGATTGCACCTTCTTGAACTTCTTCGCCGGCACAACCAGAATCATGCCGATTCCCATGTTGAAGGTGCGCAGCATCTCGTCCTGCGGAACGTTGCCGATCTTCTGCAGGTGCTCGAAGATGGGCAGAACAGGCCATGAGTTGATCTCGACGATCGCGCCTGTGCCTTTGGGAAGCACGCGCGGCAGGTTCTCGGTGATTCCGCCGCCGGTGATGTGAGCCATCGCCGAAACTGCATCGGCTTCCAGCATGCGCCGCATGATGGGCCAATAGCTTTTGTGCGGCTTCATCAGCTCGGTGCCAACTTTGCCCTTGATCTCGTTCACGTACGATTCAGGTGTGTAGTTGGCGGTCTCGAAGAACAGCTTGCGGGCCAGCGAATAGCCGTTGGTGTGCAAACCAGTGGAGGCAAGTCCAACCAGAACATCTCCCGGTTCGACCGTCTTTCCGGTGAGGATCTTCTCGCGATCGACGACGCCCACGATGAAGCCCGCCAGATCGTATTCGCCATCGGGATAAAAGCCGGGCATTTCGGCGGTTTCGCCGCCAATCAGCGCGCAGCCATTGTGTTTGCAGGCTTCGGCGATACCGGAAATGACCTTCTCGGCGATTTCCGGATGAAGCTTGCCAGTGGCGAAGTAGTCCATGAAGAACATCGGCGCGGCGCCCTGCACGGCAATGTCGTTGACACAGTGGTTGACAAGATCGGCGCCCACTGTGTGATGAAGGTTCATCTCGAAGGCGATCTTCAGCTTGGTGCCCACGCCGTCGACGCTGGAGACGAGCACTGGATCGGCGTACTTCTTCTTGTCGATGGCGAAAAGTCCGCCAAAGCCGCCGATCTCGCTCAAAACACCGCGATTGAACGTCTTGTGAGCCAGGTACTTGATGCGCTGTTTGGTGCGGTTGGCGCGCTCGATATCGACACCGGAATCGGCGTAAGTAATGGTGCGGGGTTCAGTCGTCTGTTGTGCCAAGAGTAGGAGTCCCGTCTAGAGGGCGCGTAGCCGCAGAATGGTTTCGCGGAAGGTCAATTGTACCATTGCGCCGCGAAAGCCTTACGCATCGCGAACGTGCGCAAGGCAGCCTGATCAATCCTTACTACAAACTCTTGCCACAGCGAGCTAACCGGCAACAAAGGTCTGGCTCAACAAGCCAGGCCTTTGCGCGGCTATCGATTGAGTCCAGAGGAGCTTCTCCTCAGGGAAGTACTTCCTGAAGTGTTCTATGCGGTGTTGCGCTCTCCCCAAGGATCGAGCACGACTTTGATGCAGTTCTCTTCCTTACGCAGGAAAGTGTTGTAGCCGTCGGGCGCATCCTGCAGGCTCAGGCGATGCGTGATGATCACGCTGGGATCGATGTCGCCCTTCTGGATGTTATCGAGCAGCTTTGGCATATATTTCTGCATATTCGTCTGACCCATCTTGAAGGTCAGGCCCTTGCCGAAAGCCGCGCCGAATGGGAAGTTGTCGAGGAAGCCGCCATAGACGCCGGGAACCGAAACCGTCCCGCCCTTGCGGCATGATTGAATGCACTGCCGCAATGCGAACGGACGATCGAAGCCCACGCCCATTAACTGCTTGGCCCGATCGCTGTACCAGTCGATGCCATGACCGTGCGCTTCCATTCCGACAGCGTCGATGCAGGCATCAGGCCCTCTTCCGCCGGTCAGTTCCTTAAGCGCCTCGATCAGGTCATGAGTTTGCGAGTAATCGACGACTTCAGCGCCGCCTTCCTGCGCCAGCCGCAGTCGCTCCGGCAAACGATCGATGGCGATTACCTTTCCCGCCCCCAGCATCTTGGCGCTGCGAATCGCAAACTGGCCGACAGGTCCGCAACCCCAGACAGCAATAACATCTCCGTCCTTGATATTGCAGTTCTCCGCCGCCATATAACCTGTCGGGAAAATATCGCTGAGGAAAAGCACCTGCTCATCCTTCAGATCGCTCTCGATCTTCAGTGGACCCACGTCGGCGAAGGGAACGCGCGCATACTGCGCCTGACCGCCGGCGTATCCACCGTACATGTGCGAATAGCCGAACAGCCCCGAACCTGAGTAGCCGTATAAAGCTTCGGCGATATGCGCATTGGGATTGCTGTTGTCGCACAGCGACCACAGTTGCTGCTTGCAATAGAAGCACTGCCCACAGGCGATGGTGAACGGCACCACCACGCGGTCGCCGATCTTTCGCTTCTTTACCTCGGATCCAACTTCCACGATCTCGCCCATAAACTCGTGGCCCAGAATGTCGCCCTGTTCCATCGTCGGAATCACGCCGTCGTAAAGATGCAAGTCAGAGCCGCAGATAGCGGTGCGCGTGATCTTCACAATGCAATCCTTAGGATTGAGGATCACAGGATCGGGCACGCTTTCGACTCGGACATCATGTTTGCCAAACCAGCACAAGGCTTTCATCGCCCACCTCCACTTTGAACTCCGGCGAACTGTGGTTTGAGCTTTGCCGGTTGGACTTCCTGCGGGCCTTTGCGGATCTGCTGCGTAGCTTCGGGCTCTTTCATCGAATGCAGAATCTTCACCGCGGACGAACGGCGGCCCGAGGACTGGCCGACGACGGTAGGAATTTCGCCCGTCTCCATCAGCGCCTTGAAGCGGCGCAGGTCTTCGCGGACCTGGAACTCAGGATCGCGTCCCATCATCTTGGCGAAAGCCGCTCCCAGCTTGCCCACGGGATTGTGGTAGGTCAGAGCTACGGTAACTTCAGTTCCCGCGCCGTTGCTCGATGGCCGAAACTCGACCGAGCCTCGATGGCTGATCGCCGATCCGGGCAGAGAACGCCAGACCAGGTACTCGCCCGGGCGTTCGTCGATTACCTCAGCATCCCATTCGATGGGCATTCCAGCCGGACCTCTCGCGACCCAATGTGAAAAGCGTGCGCCTTTGGTTGTCACGCTGGTCAGGTGCTTCATGAAGCGGGGAAGGTTCTCGAAGTTATGCCAGAAGTGATAGAGCTCTTGCGCGGGGCGGTCGATCGTGAATGTTTTCTGAACGTGAATGGCCTTCGGCGCAAGAGAACCGCGCTTGGCGCCAGCGATAGCGCCAAAGGCGCCGATCGCCGCCAGAGCTGTTCCCCCGATTGACTTGCGGGAAAGGCCATAAATGGCTAGCGCTCCGCCGCCCAGGATCGCTGCCCAGGGCTGAATGGATTGTGCGCGCGAGTTGCCGGAGCGAGCTCCGTTGGCTCGTGTGGAATTGAAGTTCATTGTTCGCCTCGCGAATTGGGTTAATGCTGATGGGATGCGAGCCACGCAGAAGGGTTTGCGCCAGACGCCGTGAGAAGCGTGCAGCTACGCTGCTTATCCAGGAAACAACGAAAAAGCCGGGAAGCAGAACGTTCCCGGCTCTCTCGTTTGCGATTGTCGAGCTACGCAGCCAACAATAAATGGTCTTCGGCGAGCTCGGTGGTTTCCGTTTCCAAAGCCGTGGAGGAATTCTCCTCTACGGCATTGCGGAATGCCGACTCGTTGATCCATACGCTTTTCAGCGGTGTCCTTGAGTCGTCGGTTTTAATCCACACCCGAGTCAGCTCGGGATAAAACGTGGTGAGGTTCTTGATACGGTCTTTGTAGAACATGGTTCCTCCTTAGAGAGCGCAACAAGGCGCGGCTAATGGAGGGTGATCCTGATTGGAAAGGCAGGATGCACTCGCCCGGGTTCACGTTATGCTCCGTGACCGGGCAAGCAATGCAGCGCTCAAGCGAGCATGGCGAGGCGATACGCGGAGCCGGAAGCTTTCATCCTCCGGTTACTCGGAGGTTCGGATGATTTGTCGCATTTCATAAACACGCCAAGTATCTTGGCAACTTTAGTTTAGATGAATTCGTGCGCGTTCGGTTCCAAAAAGCGGCAGGAAAATTGCGGCTCGTCGTGCCACGTCTCGCCGGCGCTCGCGCGCGAACTGAACCGCAGACGGAACTCCATGTGATTCCGGTCACTTTCTTACGTGATGGTTCATTCCCATGCGCTCGATTAGCAGGCTTAGACTAGAGCTTCAGTTCCGTTCGACGTTTTAATTTTGAGGTCTTATGACAACAACTACCAAGCCAGTTCCTGCAAGCGCACTGAAAGCTGATCCATCCTCTGATGTTTATCGCTCGGAAAGCCATCCTCTTGATCCCATTTTCCTGCCTAAGAGCGTAGCTGTGATCGGCGCCTCCGAACGCGCGGGCAGCGTTGGGCGCTCGGTCCTCTGGAACCTGCTGAGCAGCCCCTTTGGCGGGACGGTGTTCCCGGTCAATTCAAAGCGCTCGAATGTGCTGGGTATTAAAGCCTATCCCAGCGTGAAAGACCTGCCCGAGAAAGTTGATCTGGTAGTCGTGACCACGCCTGCCGACACCGTGCCCGCACTGATCAACGAATCGGTTGAGTGCGGCATTCCCGGCGGCATTGTCATTTCGGCCGGTTTCAAGGAATTCGGTGAGCATGGCAAGGAGCTGGAGCGCGAAATCTCGCAGATCATTCAAGGCAAGATGCGGCTCATCGGGCCAAACTGCCTGGGCGTGATGAATCCGATTCGCGGGTTGAACGCAACCTTCGCCCACACTGTCGCCCGGCCGGGCAACGTAGCTTTTATCAGCCAGAGTGGCGCGCTGTGCACGGCCATTCTCGATTGGAGCTTGCGCGAGAACGTTGGCTTTAGCGCATTCGTTTCGATTGGTTCGATGCTGGACGTGAACTGGGGCGACCTGGTCGACTATTTCGGCAGCGATCAGCGTACGCAGAGCATCGTCATCTACATGGAATCGGTTGGCGACGCGCGCTCGTTCCTTTCGGCTGCGCGCGAAGTTTCGTTGACCAAGCCGGTCATCGTCATCAAAGCCGGACGTACTGCTGCCGCCGCCAAGGCTGCGGCCTCGCACACCGGCGCTCTCACCGGAAGCGATGAAGTGCTGGATGCGGCCTTCCGTCGCACCGGCGTATTGCGCGTGAATAGCATCGCCGACATCTTCTTCATGTCGGAGGTACTGGCGAAGCAGCCACGTCCCCGCGGCAATCGCCTGTGCATCGTCACCAATGCGGGAGGGCCGGGCGTGCTCGCGACCGATGCCCTGGTCGCCGGCGGTGGCGAACTGGCGGAACTCTCCGAGCAGACCATGAAGGCCTTCGATGAGATTCTTCCGCCGCAGTGGAGCCACAACAATCCTGTAGACATCCTCGGCGATGCGGAACCCGAACGTTATGCCAAGTCGCTGGAGATCGCGGCGAAGGATCCGAGCATCGACGGCATGCTGGTCGTGCTCACACCGCAGGACATGACCAATCCCACGCAGATTGCCGAGAAGCTGAAGCCCTATGCCAAAGGGTCTGGGAAAGCCGGTGCTGGCGAGTTGGATGGGTGGAGCCGAGGTTGCCGCTGGCGAGCAGATTCTCGAAGCAAGCCGGCATTCCGACGTTCCAGTTCCCCGACAGCGCTGTGCGCGCCTTCAACTACATGTGGCGTTATGCCTACAACCTGAAGGGCATCTACGAGACGCCCGCCATTCCGCAACACGCCGACGCAGCCTTACAGCGCGGCAAGGCGGAGCGCATCATCCGCGAGGTGCGCAACTCCGGACGCACCATCCTGACCGAGTACGAATCCAAGCAACTGTTGAAGGCGTACGACATTCCGACCGTCGAAACTCGCGTTGCTATTACCGAAGAAGAAGCCCTGCAGGCGGCCGAGGAAATCGGCTATCCCATCGTGCTCAAGCTATATTCGCTGACCATTACGCATAAGACCGATGTGGGAGGCGTGCAGCTCAACCTGCGCGATGCCGCGGCGGTGAAGACTGCGTTCCAGAGCATCAAGCGGGCTGTTACGGAAAAAGCTGGAGTTGAGCATTTCCAGGGTGTCACCGTTCAACCTATGGCGAAACTCGACGGCTACGAGTTGATCATCGGCAGCAGTCTGGACTCGCAGTTCGGTCCGGTGATCCTGTTCGGCACTGGCGGCCAGCTGGTGGAAGTCTTCAAGGACCGCGCGCTGGCTCTGCCGCCGTTGAACTCTACGCTTGCGCTGCGCCTCATGGAGCAAACGAAAATCTTCACCGCGCTGAAGGGCGTTCGCGGCCGCAAGCCCGTGAACCTGCAAGCGCTGGAAGACCTGCTGGTGCGCTTCAGTCAACTCGTGGTCGAGCAACCCTGGATTAAGGAAATCGACATCAATCCGCTGCTGGCCTCGCCGGATCGCCTGCTTGCGCTCGATGCGCGCGTGGTGGTGCATGGTCCGGAAATGGCCGAGGAGTGCCTTCCGACCGCAGCCATTCGCCCGTATCCCATTCATTTGATCGGCGAATGGACCATGAAGGATGGGAAGCAGGTGACCATCCGCCCGATCCGCCCGGAGGATGAGCCGGCGATGATCGACTTCCACAAAAAGCTTTCCGAACGCAGCGTGTATCTGCGCTACTTTCAGCCATTGAAGTTTACGCAACGCACCGCGCACGAGCGGCTGACGCGCACCTGCTTCATTGACTACGATCGCGAGATGGCGCTGGTCGCGGAGCGAACAAGCGAAACAGGCGAGAAGGAGCTGCTGGCCGTCGGGCGCTTGAGCAAACTGCACGGCCGCAACGAAGCGGAGTTGGCCGCTGTGGCCATCGACGCCGCACAGCACAAGGGACTTGGCACCGAACTCTACAGCCGGCTGATTCAACTGGCGCGCGAAGAGAAGGTGTCCAAGCTGGTTTCCAATATGCTGCCGGACAACCGTGAGATGCGGGCGCTCTGCACCAAGCTGGGCTTCAAAATGTTCTCCAGCCTGGAGGACAACATGATCCGTGCCGAGTTGGAGTTGTAAGCCGTTTCGGCGCAAAAACTAAAGCGCGCTCCTTTAAGAAGCGCGCTTTTTTATGCCTCGACGCACATCGCGCAGGCTACTTGACGATGTTTCCACCGAAGCGGAACGTCGGTCCAACGGAGAAACGCACGCTGTTCTGACTGCTGCCCAGAACATTGGTGAACATGTTGTAGTGGACGTAATCAGCCGCGGTCCGAACGCCGAAATGCTTCGTGATGTTGAAGTCCATGCCGCCGCCGAATCCATAGAAGGTTACGGTGTCGGTCTTCTGGCGGTTTGGTCCGGCCAGTGCGATCGCGACCTGTTGGGCAAACGGGTCGTCCGAGGCCGGATGCAACGTTGCAACTTCATGCAGCGAGCCCAGCGCCGGTCTCACAAAAAATGTCACCGGCTTGAAGTGCCGGATGTTGATTTGCGGTCCTGCACTGTAGGTGTAAGTGGTTGAGCTGGTCGGCATTCTTAGCGCATAGCCGGGAGGAAGCTCACCAATCGCCTGTAACGCTGCGATCTCCGCCCCCAATGTCTGTTGCAGAGTGGTGTTGAGCATGCTGGGCGTAATGGTATTGCTGCCGGTGAAGACGCTGAAATCGAATCCCAGCGCAAGCCAAGTCTTCCAGTTCCATCCGAATTCGCCGTTAAAGCCGTTCTGGCTCAAGTTCAAGCTGGGAGTACTGAAATATCCGTAGCCGGCGTACGCGTCAAAACGGTTGACATAGGTTTGCTGGGAGAAACAGGTGAGAGAAGCTGCAAAGATAAAGATCAGAATTACTACGGAGAGAGTCTTGGGCCGCATGTAAAAATCTCCTTGCCACTCGCCCTAGGTTCGGGGAAGTCGGCCTGAGTTCAACGAGATGCAGTTTCCGTGCGGCGGGCGTTAGTGGGCGTGGCCTGACCCGCTTACCGGAATGGAACTGCAGCGTCGTTAGTGTGCGCCATTGGGAACCTGTCAATCAGCAACAAAGTACGAGTACTTCCCGTCTTTGTTCCAAAATGGCACCCGATTGGGGCAAAACTTCGGCAAGATTAGCAGGACAATTTCTGCTTAGCAATATTTCTATGCTGCTTAACTGCCATTTTGGTAGTAGGAGGATAGAACGCCGCCGGCGCCATCAACGAGGATTCACTTTTGCACTGCTCGCCAAGGCCATACGCTTGGCGATGATGGCATAGGCTGCAGCGTTGAAGGCCAGTCCGATGTGCGTGCCTGCCACTTCGAAGTCGCAGTCGGCTTCGCCGGTAATGCAGTAACGCCAGTCGGTGATGCCGTCGTTACGGGTGTAAATCGCGGTCTGCAAGACCGAAGCCGGCATATTGCGCCGCAGGGAAGAGAGGAACTCGCAGGTGCAGCGTCCGGTGTAGCAGGTAGGCAGGACGGCGCTTCCGTGTTCTTCCAGAATGCGTTTGCGTACGGACTCTGCCGCACGCAGAACGGTTCGGTGAACGACCGTTCCGCGGAACGGCGAAGCCAGCGTGATTACCGAAGCAATGTCATCCGGCCGCTGATCTGCCACGGCACGAGCGATGACGCCGCCCAGACTGTGCCCGATCAGATGGATCTTTCTTCCGCCTTCGCTTATGGCCTTATTGATGCTTTCGTTGAGCCGCCGCCGGATAAGCAGGTTGGGACACTCGGCGTTCCAGCCGATGCCGGAGAAATACGGGCGATAACCGATGCGACCCAGCCACGAATGTAATTGCGAAAGGTAGGCGTCTGTGCCCAGAAAGCCCGGGACTAATACCACGCCGGAACCATCGCCGCGGGGTATGCCCAGTCCGTAATAGATCGGGGAAGAATGCAGCAACAGCAGGTCCGCTGCGAAGAGAGCTTCCTTCCAGATCGGAAGGTTTGCTTGCGCGATGTCTTCGTAAAAAGGTGCGGCCGGCGGTGGCGCCATAGGCGAGTCGGTGCTCTCCCCTAATGTGGATCGTTGAGAGTTGCCCAGGCACCCAGGAATGCGATTGTGGGCAGCTTCCGGGAAGTTAGTGTATGCAGAGAGGCCGTGGGTTGCCAATGAAGTTTTTCCTGGGAACCCAAAAGCTTCGCTCGATTGCTTGAGCCGCCTGGTTACAGCCGTTGATGGCCACCAGAGTTTAGCTGGGTGAAGAGAGGACGCAGGGTATGCAGCGCTGAGGCTATTGTAGCCAACATAATCTCGGCGAACGCGAGAAGAACGTGCCGCCTTGTGACGGCACGTCCTTTACGGTGTTCATCAACCCCAGGTTCGGAAGTTAACGCCACCTGGTAATCTCACGCACTTCCTCTACGCGGTCGCAGCTTCCACCTTGATCGGGCGTCCTGCGCGGCGGCCTTTACGGTGGGCAACCGGCTTCGCTGCCCGCTTTGGTTCCGGCCGATGCATGACCGTATCGATCAGCGCTTTCTCGGCGGTGACGAAGTTCTTCACGCCTTCCCGAGTCAGATCCGGGATCGGAATAAACGGGAACGGCGCGATCATGTTCAGCGTCTTGCCGGCGGCACGCATGCCAGCATTGGCTTGTCTGCCGGCGACGTCGATCAGCTTCTTCTGCGCATCGATAAACGCGTCGGTTGCTTCCTTGGCCAGTTCGGTCAGTTCCGTCTGCTTCGTCTTGCGACCGGGTTCCTTCACGCTGGTTGCTTTGGACGCCTGCTCAGCGATCACGTCGAGGAACTTCCGCTGGGCGTGAACGAAGGTCTCCATGCCCTCGCGCGCCACTTCGACCAGGCCTTCCGGATCGAAGCCCTTGCCGGTCTTAACGGCGTTGAGCCAGGTGTTAGTCTGCTTGCTCGCCATCTTCAGGAACTCGTTCTGCATTTCGATGAAGGTGTCGAAGCCACGCTGAACCAGGTCGGTCATGGCGACGGCAGCGGCATTGCCGCCGACGCGCTCTTTCACGCCGGTGGTCACGATTTCGTGCTCGCGCTGCGCCAGGCCGAGCAGCAGCTTCTGGCCTTCGATGAAGTTGTTCATGACGTCGCCGGCCAGTTCGCTGGCGATCAACGCCGGACAAAAGGCGGGATCGGCGAAGCGGCTGCGGATCATTTTCATGGCATTGGCATTCTGCGTCATCGCCAGGTCAACCAGGATTCGCTGAGTGGCGAAGAAATTCTCCACCCCTTGCTGCACCCATCCCGACAGCAGAGAAACAAAGGACGAATCCCCGGTGTGGACTGTGGAGGACTCCGGCTTTCCATTCCTAGGCATGATAACCTCCAAAATTGCTGCAGTGCAGCATCAAGTTGAGCGTAGTATTCTCAATGGTGACGTGTCAAGCTGTTTAGAACATAATTTTGCGCTGCAACAAAGGCTGGGAACTATGGACCGCGATCGCATTGTCATCAAGAAGTACGCAAATCGCAGACTCTACGACACTTCCAACAGCCGCTACATCAACCTGGAAGACATTGCCGCATTGGTCCGAAACGGGAAAGATGTGCAGGTCCTGGACGCGAGCACAGGCGAAGACATCACTCGGGTCACGCTGACGCAGATCATCGTCGAAGACGCGAAGGGACAGCCGTCGGGGTTGCCGCTGGAATTGCTGCGCCAGCTCATCCAGGCCTCCGATCGCGTGGGCCAGGAATTCATCATGTGGTATCTCAAGTCAGCGTTCGATGCTTACTCGAAGGTGCAGAACTCCGTCCAAACGCGCCTGAGCGAGATGCAATCGGCCGCGCTCTCGCCGATTCAGATGGTGAAGAGTTTCCTGCAAACGACATCGGCGGATAAGGGCGACGACAACGGCGAGGAGCTTGCAGAACTTCGTCGGCGCCTGGCTGAACTGGAAGCGCAAAAAGCGCGCGAGCGCAAGCGTCCGGCGAAGAAAACAGCTGCAAAGAAACGCAGAAAATAGTCGCCCTTGGCGCGAATTCACCCGCCGATCTGCTGTTGATTGCCCTTTGCTCGATACACCTCTTGACAACGCCGTGTATCCTAGCTTTTCCTTGTCCAAAATTTCATTTGTAGTTGGAGGAGAGGTTTTTGACCGTGAAAAGCTCTGTACTTCGGTTGCTTGGTTCTGCCGTGCTGCTGTTATCAGGAATGTTGAGCTTATCCGTTTGTGCCCGGGCCGGCGATAACAAACCCAACATCGTCTACATTGTCGCCGACGATCTGGGTTGGAAAGACGTGGGCTATCACGGCTCCGACATCAAGACGCCCAATCTCGACAAGCTGGCTCAGGACGGTGCGCGGCTTGAACAGTTTTATGCCCAGCCGATGTGCACGCCGACCCGCGCGGCTCTGATGACTGGCCGCTATCCTTTCCGGTATGGACTGCAGACCCTGGTGATCCCTTCCGGCCAAACTTACGGTCTTGCCACCGACGAATGGCTGCTGCCGCAAGCGCTAAAGGAAGCCGGCTACGATACTGCCATCATCGGCAAGTGGCATCTGGGTCACGCCGATATGAAGTACTGGCCGCGCCAGCGCGGCTTCGATTACCAGTACGGGCCACTCATCGGCGAGCTTGACTACTTCACCCACGAGCAGCACGGAGTGATCGACTGGTATCGGGACAACCAGGTCGTGAAAGAGCCGGGATACACGACGACTCTGTTGGGCAGCGATGCCGTCAAATACATTGACGATCACAATCCGTCGGTTCCGTTTTATATGTACCTGACATTCAACGCGCCCCATACGCCGTACCAGGCGCCCCAGGAATATCTCGACCAGTACAAGAACATCGCTGACCCCAACCGCCGCGCCTACGCGGCCTCCATTACGGCCATGGACGATCAGATTGGCCGGGTGGTGGAGGCCCTGAAAAAGAATGGCATGCGCGACAACACCATCATCGTCTTCCAGAGCGACAACGGTGGGACGACGAATGCCATGTTTGCCGGCGAACTCGATATGAGCAAGGTCAAGCTGCCCTGCGACAACGGCCCGTATCGCGACGGCAAGGGCTCTCTGTACGAAGGCGGCACGCGCGTTCCGGCATTGATCAACTGGCCCGGCCATATCAAGCCCGGCACGGTCGTGGATGGGATGATTCATGTGGTGGACACGTATCCCACGCTGATCGGACTGGCAGGGGCATCGACGGCGAAGAGCAAGCCGCTCGACGGCGTTGACATGTGGCCGACGATCAGCCAAGGCAAGCCATCGCCACGTACCGAAGTGATCTACAACATCGAGCCGTTCCGCGCGGGAGTTCGCGAGGGCGATTGGAAGCTGATCTGGCGGACGCCGCTGCCGCAGGCCGTGGAGCTCTACAACATCGCACAGGACCCCTCGGAGAAGAACAACGTGGCGGCGCAACATCCCGAGAAGGTTGCGGAGTTGCAGAAGCGCGCTAACGAACTGGCCGCCGTTCAGGTCAAGCCCTTGCTGCTGCAGCTTGAATTTATCGAATTTCGCAAGCGGGTGGCAGCACCACCGGCTCTACCGGGCGAGGATTATCAGCTCGACACCGAAGAATAAGCCGTCCCAACAATCAGAGAGGAACGGGGCAGCGATCTCTGCCTCTTTCCTTTCTTGACAAACACCCCGCGCACGTTTCACGATGCGGCTGGGTCTTCAGGATTTCAGGAATTGGTGCGAAGGACGGCATCTTCAGCCTGCCTTCACGCGATTTGTTCGCTGGACCGTTTTGCAGCCGGGACAAACACTTTCTCGCACGGTCAGTCACAAGGGGAGCGATGGAGAAAGTGCTTGGCTTAGCCATGACGGGCGGAGGAGCCCGTGGGGCGTATCAGGCTGGCGTCCTTAAACGGCTTGGTGAGATACCGCGGATCCAGGCGAAGGGCAATCCCTTCCCCATCATCGGCGGCGCATCGGCGGGGGCGGTCAACGGAGCCGCGCTGGCTATGGGCAGCGACGACTTCTCCCAGGGCACCAACGTTCTCGCCAATCTTTGGGCCAATCTCAAGCCCTCCGACGTCTACCGTTGCGATTTCGTCTCCCAGGCGCACAATTCTCTGGTCTGGATTCTCGACCTTTCTTTTGGCGGAGCGCTGGGCGGCGGCAATGCGCGCTCGCTGCTCGATGCCACGCCGTTGCGGCATTTCCTCAAGAAGCATCTGGATTGCTCGCGCATCCAGGAAAACATTCGCCGCGGTCATCTCTACGCCCTTGCCATCTCGGCCACCAACTACAACTCCGGCAAAAGCTATCTCTTCATCCAGGGCCAAAAAGGTCACCCGATGTGGAACCGCAGCCGGCGAGTCACGCTGGCGACCAAGATTACGGTCGATCACATTTGTGCTTCGGCGGCGATCCCTCTGGTCTTTCAGCCGGTGAAACTTGAGACAGCCAAAGGTACCGCATATTTTGGTGATGGCTGCCTGCGTCTGCAACAGCCTCTCAGTCCGATTATTCGCCTCGGCGCCGAAAAGATCTTCGCCATCGGCGTTCGCTGTGAAAACCGCGAACACCAGGCCGACGAGAACGACGAGAAAAATCCCTCGCTTGCCCAGGTAATGGGCGTGCTGTTCAACGTGATGTTTCTCGACCACCTGGCCACCGACGTCGAGCACCTGGATCGGCTCAACCAATTGCTGCGCAATGGCCAGATCAAGCAAACCGGACTCGAAGGCTGCGAGCAGATGCGTCCGCTGACCGTGTTGCAAGTGACTCCGTCGGTCAACCTCACCGAGGTTGCCGCACATCATCAGAAGGACATGCCCTACCTGATTCAATATTTCGTGAACAGCCTGGGACGCGACGCCGCCTCTTGCTCCGACCTGATGAGCTATCTGCTCTTCACTCCCAAATACACGCAAGCTCTCCTCAACCTCGGCTACCACGACGCCGACGATCGCATCGATGAGATCGAGGCCTATTTGTTCGACGAAGATGGCAAAAACGGCAAGAACTCAGCGGCGTCGAAGAGCAGCCGATCGCGCGACGCCGACACACGACGAAACGCTACCGCCGTGCGTTAACTCTGCTGCAACAAATCCTCTGATTCTCGTGCCAAAACGGCAAGCACTTGTGCGTGTTGCCTTGACAATCCCACTCTCCCGGAACGACGATTCGCTTAGGCATGGTGTTTCATGATGCAGTCCGCCAATGTGGTGACGCTCAAGCCGAAGACCCTTCAGGCTTTCGATGACTACATCCGCGCGGCCGAAGAAGCGATGCAATCCTCGCTCAATGGGCGCAGTTCCTTCCTATGGTCCGATTTGAATTCCGCACGCGCGCAGCAGGTAAAGCAGGGAGAAGTTGTGGCTCAACTCTGGGCCGGTGATTGGCCGGTCAAAATCTCCAATGGCCTGATTCACGATTGGGTAGGCGCGGCCTTGGTGCCCGACACCACTGTCGAGCAGGCGCTGGCGATGGTGCAGAACTACGATAACCACAAGAACGTCTACCAGCCTGAAGTGATCGACTCCAAGTTGATCAGCCACGAGGGAAGCGACTTCAAAATATTTCTGCGGCTGCTGAAGAAAAAGCTCATCACCGTCGTCCTCGATACCGACCACGATGTCCACTATTCGGAGATCGAACCCAAGCGCTGGTTCTGCCGCTCGTTCACGACCCGAATCGCCGAAGTGGAAGAGGCCGGGACGCCGAAGGAAAAAGTACTGGAGCCTGATACCGGCTATGGCTTCCTGTGGCGTTTGTACTCGTACTGGAAATTCGACGAGAAGAATAACGGGCTCACAATCGAGTGTCGTGCAATTTCGCTGACGCGCGATATTCCGACCGGGCTGGGCTGGATCATCGAGCCGATTGTCCGCAAGCTGCCGCAGGAGTCGCTGATTCATACCCTGGAGGCGACACGAAGAGCGTTGGTGGAGGGCTGAGTCCTTTGTCAGGATGCGATCTCGCAGGTCGCTGAAAAACGCGGCATCGAGTCGTGGTGAAGAGACACACTTTGAGGTGCGCTGGCGCGTTTCATTCTTGGCGTCACGAGGAGACCTTCAGGTCGACGAGGGATATGCTTTTCGAGCTCTCGTCATTGAGATTGCCGAGAGTTACGCGCCCACTGCCATCGTCTTAGCTTCTTCGGACGCGACCGGCTGAGCTGGAACGGGAATCGCTGGCGCCTTCTTAGTCACCGCAACCCTACGCGTCCGCTTGGGCTCAGTCGATACCGCAATCTGTGGCTTCGGCCGCTCGCGTTTCCGCGATACAGGAATCTGGGCTTGGGGGCGCACACGCTTTGGCCGTTCGGACTTCACCGTTGGAGCCTCCGCAGCTTTGGCCGTTGGCTTCGCCCGCTTGGCGGTCTCGCATAACTCGGCAAAACTCTCTCTCACAAATTGTTCCAGGTTCTCCGGATCGGGCACCGCGCCGACATCGCAACTGAATCCGAAGTACGCGTTTCCGTTGTAGCTGAGGATGGCGGTGTTGACGCCCATTTCGCCGCCGATGGGAACGTACGGATACCACGACAGCATCTTGTGTCCCAGAAAATATATTGGCGTCTGCGGGCCAGGCACGTTGGTGATGATGATGTTGCACAGGCTCAGTGGAAGCTGGCTGGCTACCGGGCCGATGGCGGCCCAGATTGGCGTCGGAATCGTCGCGAACAATCCGCCGGCAAAGCCAACGAACTCGGCAGCGCGCACGCGCTTCAGGAATTCCATGCGCTCGCGCACGAAGCTGAACAACTTTTGAGGATCGCGCATGTCCAGTGGAATGGTAATGGGCAGGAAGAAAATGCGATTGCCCAGCTCACTCACGTCCCCGTCGCCACGGACGTTCACCGGAATCATAATGCGCACTGAGCGGCCTTTTACCTTGACGCCACGAAGCTCGGAGTACCGGCGGATGGCGCTCGTCATCAGCGTCAGTATCACGTCATTAACGGTGCCGCCGCAGCGCTGTCGCAGTGTGTGGATGTCGGCCATTGCGATCTCGGTCCAGCCGAACTTCTGCGGACCATGACAGACCACGTTGAAGGGAAGTCGCTCGGCGGGCGCGGCCAGTTCCGGCACAACGTTCATCAGATCGGCCAGCGGCTCCGCCGAGTTAGCAAACATCTGCTGCGCAATGGCTACCGCCTCACCGTGCAACGTGAGCGCGCCCTTGACCGCCGAGAAGTATGACTTGAGCACGTTGTGCAGCAACTGCGCTCCGGCATCGCTGATCGGCGGCAGTGGTGCTCGTTCCGCCTTCTTGCGCGGGGCCGGCGGCGCCACCGGAGTTTGCGACATCAGCACGTTCATGATTCCGACGCCGGCCATGCCGTCGGCCATGCAGTGATGGATGCGGGCGATCATGCCGGTGCGATTGCCCTCGAGGCCACGCACGATGGTCAGATCCCACAGCGGCCGGCTGCGCTCCAGGTGCGTGCTGATAATCTGCGAGGTAAGCGCTTTCAAGCCGGCTTCGGTTCCGCGGCGCAATGTAATTTGGCGAATGTGATTGCGGATGTCGAACTTGGGATCGGCCTGCCAGGTGGGCAAGCCGATGTTGAAAGCCGGAAACACGACGTGCTGGCGGTAGCGCGGAATTAGCGGAAGCTTCGACTCCACCAGATTGCGTACCTGCTTCAAGGAGATCGCACCTTCAAAGACGCTCACGCAGGCGATGCTGAGCGGCTGACCCGGGCGCTCGATGTAGAGGAAGAGTGCATCTCCCCAGGAGAAAGAATTGTTGGCCTGTGAGTCCGGCATAGAGCTCTACCTCATTGCGAAGGCTGCGACCGGTGCGATCCGGGCGAATCTCATGATGGCTTCGTCATGACCGTCCTCGCAGTGACGGATGACCAATTTGGGAGTGATTCCTGTTTCGGGAACCTGATTTGTGTGGCCCGCTCTCTACTCGTTTCCCTCCCGGTTTTGTGAGAACTTGGATGCGACGCATAGGTTTCTCCGAGGACCCTTCATGCCGGAAGACTCTCGTCATTACGATCTCGATTACATCATCGTCGGCTCGGGATTCGGCGGCAGCGTAAGCGCGCTGCGCCTGAGCGAAAAAGGCTATCGCGTCGCGGTAATGGAAATGGGGCGTCGCTGGACGCCGCAGAATCTGCCGGAGACCAGCTGGTCGCTGCATCGCTGGTTCTGGCGGCCAACTCTCGCGTTGCGCGGATTCTTCAGCATGCGCTACTTCCGCCACGTCACCATCCTCCATGGTTGCGCGGTCGGCGGAGGTTCCATCACCTACGCCTGCACCATGCTGCGACCGCCCGAAAAAGTTTGGGATAGCGGAACATGGAAAGGTCTGGCCGACTGGAAGTCGGAGATGCCGCAGCACTACGACACGGCTTCGCGCATGCTCGGCGTCATCGAGAATCGCATTCTCGGGCCGTCGGATCGGCTGCTGCAAAGAGTCGCGAACGAAGCAGGCGTGGGTGACACCTTCTATCGCACCAGTGTCGCCATCTTCCAGTCGCCGGAAGGCGTGCCGGCGGGCACCACGATGTCTGACCCATATTTCGCTGGGCAAGGCCCGGACCGCACGACGTGCAAAGGCTGCGGCGGTTGCATGATGGGCTGCCGCCACGGTGCCAAGAACACGCTCGATCTGAACTATCTTTACCTGGCGGAAAAACTCGGCGCGCAAGTTTTCGCCGAAACGCGAGTCGTCGACATCCGTCCGCTGGACGGTGTTGCTGATGGCAGCGCCGGATACGTGGTCGAAACCGCGAACGCTTTCTCCCGGTTACGGCGAGGTCGCCGGCGCTTCACCTGTCGCGGCGTGGTGGTTTCGGCATCGTCGCTGGGAACGATGGAACTGCTCTTCGATCTGAAAGACAAAGGCTCGCTGCCGAATATCAGCAATCAACTGGGCCGGTACGTGCGCACGAATTCCGAGTCGCTCATCGGGGTGCGTGTGCCCAGGACAACCGACGATCTGTCGAAGGGCGTGGCCATCGGCTCTGGCGTCTACATCGACGAGCACACGCATATCGAAGCAGTGCGCTATCCCGACAAGTCCGACACCATGGGCATGCTGGCAACCATCCTTACCGGCGGCCGCCCGGGCCACGGGCGCATCGGCCTGTGGCTGAAGAACCTGCTCGTCTCGCTGGTCACGCATCCCATCAAGACGATTCGGCTGTTGCAGCCATTCGGGTTCGCGCGGGAGTCGGTGATCCTGCTGTGCATGCAGGCGCTGGAAGGCCACATCGACATGAAGTGGCGGCGGCATATTTACTGGCCATTCCGCAAGTTCCTGGTCAGCCGTGGCCAGCGCGTGCCCACATTCATCCCCGCGGCCAACGAATTTGCCGAGAAGTTTGCCTGCATGGCCGGTGGTACGGCGATGAGCATGTTGCCTGAAATTCTCTTTGATGTTCCGGGAACCGCACATTGTCTTGGGGGCGCCGTCATTGCGGCGTCGCCGGACGAAGGGGTCATCGATTCTCATCACCGTGTTTTTGGGTATCGCAACATGTATGTGTGCGACGGCTCGGTCGTGGCTGCGAATCTCGGCGTGAATCCCAGCCTTACCATCACCGCTTTAGCCGAGCGCGCCATGAGCTACATCCCTCCGGCGCGCGACGCAGCATGGAACGACGCTGCGGAAATGTCCCTCCAGTCACAGCCGTAAATTTGCGTAGAATTTCGCTTGTCCCAACATGACGGCAGCCTTGCTGTCGTATTACTCTTCCATGCACGGGTGGAGGGGTGATGAGCAAGTCTTTCGACGCAATCGTTATCGGTACGGGCCAATCAGGCCCGTTTCTCGCTATGCGACTGGCGCAGGCCGGCCGCAAAGTCGCCATCATCGAGAGGCATCTGTTCGGCGGCACCTGTGTGAACACCGGCTGTATTCCGACGAAAACACTGGTCGCAAGCGCACGGACAGCTTACGTGGCGCGGCGTGCCGCCGAGTTCGGCGTCAACACCGGTCCCGTCTCCGTCGATATGAAGAAGGTGAAAGCTCGCAAAGATGCGATCCAGAAGCCTTCGCAGGAAGGTGCTGAGAGCCGCTTGCGCGCAGCGAACCGAACATCACGATCTACAAGGCCCAGGCAAGCTTTGTGGGCCCGCACGAGCTCGCTGTCGGCGATGAGCGTCTCACCTCCGAGCAGATCTTTATCAACGTAGGCGGGCGTGCCAGCATTCCGACGATGCCGGGCCTTGAGCAGATCCGTTATTTCGACAACTCGTCGATGATGGGCGTCGACTTCCTGCCTGAGCACCTCATCGTTGTTGGTGGCAGCTACATTGGCCTGGAGTTCGGGCAGATGTATCGCCGCTTCGGCAGCAAAGTCACCATCCTGCAAAGAGATTCACGTCTGGTGCCGAGAGAGGACGAAGATATTTCCGCCGCGATCCGCGGCATCGTTGAAAACGAAGGAATCACCGTCCGCACCAACGCAACCTGCATCAGCTTCGAGAAGCGCGGAGACAAGATTCTGGCCGGCGTCGATTGCACGGAGAACCCGGAGCCGGCCGAGGGGACGCACGTACTTGCTGGCGGTGGGACGGCGTCCGAACACCGAGGACCTCGGCCTCGACAAGGCGGGAATCGAGCATGACGAGCAAGGCTACATCAAATCGACGATCAGTTGCGGACGAACGTTCCGGGCGTCTGGGCGCTAGGCGACTGCAACGGTCACGGCGGCTTCACGCACACCTCGTACAACGACTTCGAAATCGTCGCCGCCAACCTGCTGGACAACGATCCCCGGCGGCTGAGCGATCGCATTCCGGCCTACAACCTTTACATCGATCCGCCGCTGGGGCGCGTGGGGATGACCGAGACGCAGGTGCGCCACTCGGGACGCAAGGCGCTGCTGGGCAAGTATCCGATGACCAGCGTCGGGCCGCGCGAGGGAGAAAAGTGAGACTCAGGGTTTCATGAAGGTGATAGTCGATGCCGAAACAAAGCAAATCCTGGGAGCAGCGATACTTGGTGTTGGCGGAGATGAAGCCATTCACTCCATCCTGGACGTCATGTATGCCAAGGCGCCGTACACGGTGATCTTGCGTGCCGTGCACATTCATCCGACGGTTTCCGAGCTGATTCCGACAATGTTGCAGGATTTGAAGCCGATGTGAAGCGGTCTGGCGTGAAGGCGTGCTCCACCCAATACTCTGGACCGTATTGCGATCCGGTCCAAATTGCCGAGCCGACGACCTTCCAGGCTCGCACCCCAAGTTTCTTCCAGCCATTTATCATGAGCAGATGGCTGTAGCTGTTCAGTGCCGAACCCTGCGCAAGACCTATGAAGGGAAAGTAGAAGCCGTACGTGGCCTGGATCTCACCATCGAGGCCGGCGAGTGCTTTGGTCTGCTCGGTCCCAACGGCGCGGGCAAAACCACGACCATCGAAATCCTGGAAGGCCTGCTGGAACCTACTTCCGGCGACGTCGAAATTCTTGGCCGCACGCTGGAAGACGCATCAGCGCGAGTTGCGGGAATCGCTGGGTATCTCGCTGCAGGAGACTCGCCTGTCGGAAAAATTGACGGTGCGCGAGACCGTGCAGCTGTTCGGTGCTTCTATCAGCATCCTGTGTCAGTTGATGCCGTGCTGGACGAACTCTCGTTGCAGGAAAAGGCAGACACCTGGGTCGGCAAACTTTCCGGCGGGCAGAAGCAGCGGTTGGCGGTAGCGACGGCGCTTGTGGCGAATCCCAAGATTCTATTTCTGGATGAGCCGACGACCGGGCTTGATCCGCAGAGCCGGCGCCAGCTTTGGGATATCGTGCGCCAATTCCAGAAGCGCAATGGAACCGTGCTGCTGACTACGCATTACATGGACGAGGCCGAACGTCTCTGCGACCGTCTGGCCATCATCGATCACGGGCAGATCATCGCCGCAAGGGACGCCCGCTGAACTGATCGAGCGGCTCACCGGGCATCACGTGGTGGAGTTTGCGATTTCCGGCAATGGCCGTGCCGGGCATGCGTGGGACAAGCTGCCCGGGGTGCAATCGGTGCGCGACGACGACGGCATCTTCTCGTTGCAGGTGAACGAACCGCACGAGACCATCCCGGCGCTGCTCGCCGAAGTGCAACGACAACGAGCGCAACTCGTACATCTCACCACGCGTCAGGCAAGTCTGGAGGATGTCTTCGTGAAGCTCACCGGGCCGGCATCTGCGGGAGGATTGATGGCAACCATTGAGCAGCCGCCAGTGAAGTCGAATCCCGAGCAGACCATGATCACCAATGGCCGCTGGTCGGGCTACACACGCCTGCTGCAGATGCGCATGCTGGAGCTGTGGCGCGAGCCCGAAGTCATCTTCTGGGTGTTTGTTTTTCCGCTGCTGCTGGCGCTGGGACTCGGCATTGCCTTTCGCGATAAGCCGGCAGATGTGACTCCCGTTGCGGTGGTGGATGATGCCAAAGCGCCGCAGGTGATGACGCTGCTGCAGGGCTCGCCGGCGATTCATGCCGAAACAATGAGCGCGGCTGCGGCTTACGATGGCTTCCGGCTGGGCAAGTACGCGTTGGTGGTCACGATGGATGATTCCGGCGTGCACTATCGTTACGATCCGGCGCGTCCGGAGAGCGTGCTGGCCAAGTCGCAAGTCGATGACGTAATCGAAAATGCCGCCGGCCGAAAGAATCCCATCGCGACCTCGGCGACGGCGTCGAGCGAGCCGGGCGCGCGCTACATCGACTTCCTCATCCCCGGACTGCTGGGCATGAACCTGATGAACTCGGGCATGTGGGGCATCGGCTTTGCGCTGGTCGATATGCGGCAGCGCAAGCTGCTGAAGCGCTTTGTAGCCACCCCCATGCGGCGGACCGACTTCCTGATGGCGCTGGCCAGCAGCCGGCTGGTGCTGATGCTGATTGAGGTGGGGCTCCTGCTGGCGTTCGGAGCGCTGTTTTTCCACGTACGCATCGAGGGCGCAATTCTCTCGATTCTGTTGGTTGGCGCGCTGGGCGCGATTTCGTTTGGAGGGATCGGGCTGCTGACCGCCAGCCGCGCACAGAAGATCGAGAGCGTCAGCGGGCTGATCAACCTGGTGATGATGCCGATGTGGATTTTCTCCGGCGTCTTCTTCTCCTACGAGCGCTTCCCGAAGATTTTTCTGCCGGCGATCCGCGCGTTGCCGCTGACGGCGCTGAACGATGCGCTGCGCGCCATCATTCTGCAAGGTGCGTCGTTGGGTTCGCAATTCAGCCGTATCGCAGTGCTGGTGATCTGGGGCGGCGTGAGCTTCGTGCTGGCGCTGCGCTGGTTCCGCTGGAGCTAGCCTCCGTTGCGGGAACAGGGGTCCGTTCGACTTTGTTTGGCTGTCGCCTCACTCCGCTCAGCATGACAAAGGTAGAAATCATCTTCGAGGCGAGATGTGACCGTCCTCACAGCGTGTCGGCGTCCGGTTGCTACAATCCGTTCATGGGCTCAGCTTTGGAACGCGTGCAGCAGCATCTGCGATTGTACGAACATCCGCTGGTGCAGTTCAGCGCGCGCGACACGGGCGAGAACATCGAAGTGGCGATCTCGCCGCGCTTCAACGAGCCGGCCGTTCATACCTACCTCTTCGAGGTCCATCCGCGCGATCTCGACGATCCGCGGTTCGAGTGGATGCTGCAGCGCCACATCTTCGATGGCCTGCAGGACTACATGATCGAGATGTTCATCCGCACGCCGCAGCACCTCAAGCAAAACCAGCAACGGGAGCGCGAGGGCAAGCTGTGACCGAGCCTTCGGGCACGACCTTGCGCGAGCGCATTGTCGAAGAGATTCGCCGCAACGGGCCGATTCCTTTTTCGCGCTACATGGAGCGGTGTCTGTACGAGCCTGAGTTGGGCTACTACTCGCGGCCCCGAGAGAAGTTCGGCAAGGCTGGCGATTTCTACACGTCGAGCGATGTGCATGCTGTGTTTGGACGCCTGCTGGCTCGGCAGTTCGAAGAGATGTGGCGCGTGCTGGAGTCGCCGCCTCGTATTGACGTGATCGAACTCGGTCCGGGGCGAGGGCTGTTTGCTCGCGATGTGCTGGATTGGTCGGCGAAGACGTTTCCGGAATTCTTCCAGGCGCTGCGTTACTCGCTGGTGGAGCAGTCACCGCATTTGCGGAGCCGGCTGCAAGATCGACTAGGTGAACACATCTCGGCGGGGAAGTGCTCGGTTTTTGATTCGCTGGAGCAAGCGGCGGAAGCGGCCGACCGCGATCTCATCGTCTTTGGTAATGAATTCTTTGACGCCCTGCCGGTCGAGGTGATCGACCATCGCGGAGCGGTCCGAGTCGACTATGCAGATGGCAGGTTTGTAGAGAGCTTCGTTCCGCCGTCAGCGGGGGAGATGGAGTTTCTCGATCGATATGGCGTTCATCCGCAAGAGGGTGAGCGAGTTGAGGCGCCGCTGTTGTCGCTTGCGTGGATGGATCGCATTGCCACCGTTTTGCGCGAGCACCGCGGATTTGTCGTTCTCATCGATTACGGCTATACCCGCGAGGAGCAGTTGGCCGGGCGACATCGCGACACTCTCATGACCTACCGCCGGCATGTTGCGACGCCTTCGCCGTACGAAGCCCCGGGAGAACAGGACATCACTGCACATGTGAACTTCACGGCGCTGAGGGTCTGCGGCGTTGATCGTGGATTGGATGAGTTGGCGTTGCTGACGCAGTCGCAATTTCTTATCGGCATTGGCGAGGCAACGCAGTTCGCCGATGCGTTTCAAGATTGCCGTCTGCCGCAGGAGCAGGCGAAAGTTGCGTTGCAGCTTAAGCACCTCATCTCTCCGGAGGGAATGGGAGAGGTGTTCCAGGTTCTTCTGATGTCACACAATGTGGCACAAGAAAAGGCCGCCACGTTGAGCGGCCTGAACTTGGCACGTTAACAGCTATTCCATGCCCGGCTTATCGCTGTCGGACGGCTGGTACGGTTTCTGCAGATATTGCCGGGCGGCGTCAAGCGCGCCCTGCGTGTTGTCGTTGGTCTGCAGAGCCTGGCGATACTCGTTGGTGGCGCGCTCACGCTGTCCTGTCAGATCGAAGATCATGCCTAGCTGGATATGGCTCCAGACTTCGGTCCAGCGCGGCTCGCCGTCGCCGTTGAGCGCCTCGCGATAGGAGTTCGCCGCCGACTGATAGTTGTGCTGGAGAAAGAAGACTTCGGCGATGCGGTAGTGGGCCAGCGAGCTGTTCTTGTTGATGTCGAGCGCCTTTTGATATTCCTTCAGCGCCTCGGTCAGATCGCCCTGCTCGACGTCCTGCTGACCACGCATGATCGACGTCCGCACTTGCAATTCCTGCGAGTTCTGCAGCACTTGGTTGTTGGGATCGATGGTGATGCGGCGCGGTTTGCCGAAGGTCTCCACTGCGTACGCGGAATTGGTTCCTTCGACCTCGATGCGCTTGGTCTCGGTCTTGCCGTCGGTATCGATCCGCAGCTCGATCGGCATGCGGAACAGGTCCATGTCCTGCGAGATTTCGCCGACGACGCGGAAGCCCTTCTGCGTTCGGTAGACGGTGTACTTGTTCTTGAACTCGGGCGCACCCGTGGAATCGAGCCACTGGGTAAAAAACCAGGTCAGCTGCTGGCCGGAGGCCTGTTCGGCTACCTTGCGGAAATCGGATACCGTCACCGACTTGCCGGCAAATTGCGTGATGAATTCGCGCATGGTCTTGTCGTACGCTTCTTCGCCGATCACCCACTGCAGCATCGAAAGGATCATGCCGCCTTTGTCGGTCACCAGCGACTGGAACTCGGGCGAGAAGGTATCGAGCCGACCGACATCGGCCAGCGGCACAGAGACATAGGCCAGCGCGCCCACCGACATGTCCTTTCGTGACTTCCTGGAATCCCGCCTCACCGGCGACGTGCTCGACATAGAGCGCTTCGGAGTAGCGCGCAGCGCCATCGGTAATCCACCAGTCATTCTTGGTGGCCGGGCTAACCATGGTTCCGAACCACTGGTGCGCAATGGTGTTGGCCAGCAGGCGGTAATTGCCCTTCGGGTTGAAGTTGCGGGCGGCTATTGCGGCGATTTCCGGCGCCCACGCTGACGGCACGGTATCGTCCGGCAGTTCCACCACGCTCAGGTTCTGATTGAATGGCGGGCTGTAGGTGCTGGTGAAGAAGAAGAACTGTTTTGTAGCCGTATCGGCGAACTGAGTGGCGAACTGTTTGTGCTCGGGCGTGGTGTAGACATTGATGTTCAAGCCGCCTTCGGTGCTCTTGGTCTGAACATATTTGCCGATGATGAGGGTGCCTGGAAAGCTGGGATGGTCGGTGTAGGTGAAGGTCGTCGTCGGTCCGCCTGAACCTGCTGAGGCGTGAGCCGAGCCTTTCTTACCGCCTTCTTCTATCTCGGGTGCGGGGCCACCGCTTTGTTTGCCGCTGCCAATCACGGTGTAGCCCGGCGGAACGCTCACGCTGATGGTCGAGGTAAAGCGGTCGATGCCGTAGCCTACCATCGGGAACCAGCGCCCAGAGTAGAGCAGATAGGTGATTGGATCGCCGATGTAGGCGAGCTTCAATCCCTGGACGGGGCTGTCGTCGGCATTTTGGATTGCGCCTTCATATTCGAAGATCAACGTGTCGGAGCTGCCCTTGGTCAGCGTCGCCGGCAGCGAAACGCGAACGGTTGAATCGGAGCTGACGCGCTCCGTAGGCAGATTCTGGCCGCTGGCATCGGTGACACGCGTGGGACGCAGCGCGTTATGCAGCTCGAAGGTCGCGATGTTGATGTCTTCCAGGGCGGTGAACTTCACGCGAGCCTGCGCCTTGAGTTGATGGGTCTGCGGAGTGACGGTCACGTGGATGACGTAGTCGTTGACCTGGAGGCGCGGCTTCTCCGCCGCGTAGCAGATCGAAGCCAGGGCGAAGACGGCGATGGCCATCACGCGTCCGAAGGAACGTGCCGCATTCTGCATTAGGAAAGAGCTCCTGCTCTGCTGCTCACTATAAATGATGGAAAATGCACGTGGAAAGATGCGCCTTGCGCGTTCAACGGCGTACTCCCGTTATGGAAAGTACGGCACGCGCCGCCCGATCGGATGCGTTGCCGCCATTGCCATCTGCCGCCAGGCGCTGTCGAACCTCACGAAAGTCCTGAATCATCGCGGTGCGCGCCTCGCCGTCGGGAAGGATGCGGCGCAACTCAGTCGCGATACGTTGCGGCGTGCAGTCCTCCTGCACCAGTTCAGGGACCACATCCCGTTCTGCGATCAGGTTGACCATCGCAAAACGGTCCACCTTTACTAGACGTCGCCCTACGCTCCAGGTGAGCGGCGCAACCTGGTAAACCATGGCAAAGGGAGTGCCGATCAGCGAAGCCTCCAGGGTCGACGTACCGCTGGCGACGGCAGCTGCGCGGGCGTGCAGCAGGGTGGGGCGCGCCTCCCGGGTGAAGACAATCGGTGGCCCGGAGTAGCCGCTCAAGAACGATGCTACCCATGCCTGATCGAGAGTAGAGGCCACCGGGACTATGTAGACGTAATCGGGGCCCAGAAGTTTCGCCGTTTCCAGCAGCGTCGGGAAGATCCGCGAAACCTCCCCTCGACGACTGCCGGGAAGCAGGGCAATCCACTGCTTGTCCGGGGCGATGCCGTATTCAGCGGCAAATTGCTTGCGCGAGACATCAGGTGCAGGCAGGTCGGCAAGCGGATGGCCGACAAACTTCGCCGCGATGCCGCGTTCGCTGTAGAACTTTTCTTCGAAGGGGAAGATCACCAGCATCTCGCGGACATATTTGCGCACGCGCTCGATGCGGCGCTGCTTCCAAGCCCACAGTTGCGGGCTCACGTAGTAGATGACGGGAACGCCAAAGCCGTGCAGTTCGCGCGCGAGACGCAGATTGAAGTCGGGGAAGTCGATGAGGACTGCGGCATCCGGACGGCGATCGCGTGCAGCGCTGACTACTTCGCGAAAACGTCGATAGATGCGAGGGATGTGCTTGACCACCTCGACAATGCCGACCTCGGCAATCTCCCGCGCGTCAGCCAGCAGCTCGCATCCGGCGGCGCGCATCTGGTCGCCACCCACGCCGAAGAATTCGAGGGGAGTCTCCGGAGAGCATTGCGAAAGCTGGCGGCGCAGGGCGCTCATCAGTTCAGCGCCATAAAATTCGCCAGAAGCCTCTCCCGCGGAGATCAGGATTCGCACCTATGAATTATGACAGGTGCGACACGGCTATTGCAGTTCGGCACTGCCCAATGTGATCTTGCCCGACGACGGCTGTTGCAGCAGCACGCTCAACGTCTGGCCATCCTGAAAGCATGCGACCGTGCCGGAAAATTGGGGATGATAGACACGCACGACGCTGCCGCTTTGCGTGTCGTACAGGACGTAGACATAGGCGTCCCTGGGATCGTCGGTTTCGCCTTCGTAAACGACCAGGATGCGATTGCCGGAGATCCATATGTCGTGAGCGACATCGGTTTCGAAGGGCTCTTGCAAAGTGAATTCGCGCACAATGCCTCCGGCCTGGGTTACGACGGCGATCTTCGCTTTATCGCCAGGAAGCAAGACGTAAATGTTGCCATCACCGCCCAGCTTGGCGATTCCTGCCGAGAAGTCCGTCTCCACCTCCTGCTCGTTGGCGTCCGTGGATTTAGTCGGTTTCAACGCGGCCGGATCCTTCTTCAGTTTCGATAGAAGTACGGCGTCGGAGCTGAAGATGCCGGCCAGTGGCGACTCCGATATCTCTCCGTGATCGTCGCGAAGATTCACGCCGGCGGCGAAGAAGTTCCCGCTGGGCAACGGGAGCAGCAGCGATGGGATGAACTGGTCACCGAACTCCGAGCGGGAGCGCAGCGAGCCATCGGAGTCGAAGGTGGCGTACTGCACTTCGGTTGCCGGCGTCGACTGATCGGTGGTGGTAGGCACGCGCACAATTTCGTGGAGCGATCCATCGTTGCCGGCGGCCAATAAGAAAACGTGATTGTCGGCTGGCCTGGATGCCGCCGATGCCAGCGAGACGGTATGCGTGCTACCGTCTGATTCGATTGCGGCCAACGTTGCCGGCTGAGACGGATCGGTCGCTTCGTTGTAACGCACGAAGATCTGGCCCGAGCTATCGCACTGCGGAGTTCCCAGGGACGCGTAGGACGGAATCTGGGTCGCCTGCGGATCTCCCTGGAGTTCAAGCGGGATAAGCGGTTGAGAGATTTGGGCATTCAGGAAAGAAGCAGGACCAAGGAACATCCAACCCAGGATAAACACACTTACAAATAAGCGCATGCACGTCTCCGTACCAGGCATACGCAGAGGGACCCATGTAGCTGGTCGCGAACCTTAGCAGGTGGGCGCGTCAGCGGCCAAGCTCCTCGGCGACTTGCGAAGGGCGTTAACTCAAGAGAAGCGATCTGCACCGAGCAGGTTGTCAGAAGACACAAGAAGCCAGTGGATTATTGACGAGAGCTGTAGAAGAAGCGCTGCTTTAGTGCAGCGAGTGCATGCGGAAGGGGATCTGAACAACAGCTTCCACGGCGACGGGCTCGCCGTTCTTGGTACCGGGCCGGAAATGCCAGCGTGACAACGCGTGTACCGCGTTCGCGTCCAGGCGCGAGTCCAAACTGTTCAGCACGCGAACGTCGTCGACTGTGCCGTCGGCGCGGATGACTGCGTAGAGAGTCACTGTACCTTCCACATGATCGCGCAGCACGTCGGGCGGGTAGGCAGGGTCGACTTTACTTAGCGCTACGGGAGCGGTGAGAGGAACTTTGTCGTCGCTTTGCTTCAACTCGGCAAACCGAATAATCCAGCTCCCGGTAGCTGAAGTGAGGTTCGGCATGTTCATGATCAGCGAGTAGTAGCGCTTCCTGCCGAACACACGCTGCTCGATGGTCTTGTCGAAATCGTCAGCGTCGTCGGTCGGAGCTGGTGGCTGCGCCGCCGGCTGATGGTATTCCGGCAACGCCGGCTTCATGGCAGCGGCGAAGATCTTCTTCTGTGCTTCGAGGTCGACATTGGTTCCGCCGGGCTTGCCGCCGCTTGCGGCATTCGGATTGCCGCCCACGGCAGCGACGGTCGCTCCCGGTGGCGGAGTTCCCACCACAATGCCGGCGGGCGCACCGTTGCCCGCGCCGTGGCCTCTGCCGTTGTCAGCCGTTCCGGAGCCCGTGACATTAGGAGTTCCGGGCGCATCAGCCTTGCCGTTCGGAGAAACGTGGAACTCGCCACTGCGATTGCCGCTGGGCAGTGCGACCGGTCCGCGGACCTCGGCAGGATTCAATCCGAGCGCGATAATCTGCCCCTGACCTTTCGTGTTTCCGAGATTCTGTACGTTCGGAGCCGGAGGCACGGCACCTGCTGCTCCGCCCTGGGCGACTTTGTCGGCGGTCTTTCCACCGCTCTCGGTGGCGCCAGTGGACCGTTGTGGAGCGACCGGCAGCTTCGGCGCTGCGACTTCCGGCTGAAGGTCCGCCATGTTCAACTGCCCGGGCTTCAGCTTTAGCTGATCTGCAGTTAGAGAAGGCTCCGCGACCGATGCCTGCGGCAGCGGCGGCAGTTTCAAATTGTCTTTCACGTGCGAGACGTCCGCGGTGGGCGCAACGGCATCGGGAGCAGCCAGCGACGGCACCTTCAGATTGTTCTTGAGATGCGAAACATCCGCCGGAGGCGCGACGACTTCGGGCTCGAACTGTGGGACCGTGAGCTGCGACACGGAACGGGCGGAAGCGGCAATAGGTTGCGTGGAGGGCACAGGCGTCCAAGCCACGATGTTGGGAAGCGGCACATCGCGATCAAGCTTGACCTTGGGTGGCGTGACGATCGTCTGGTGGCTGTTATCGGGATTCGCCGGAACAGAGAGAATTTCCTGTTTAGCCAGCTTGGGTGCGCCCTGTCGCGGCTTCATCTGCGCTTTGGCGGCAGTGTTGATCGGCGGCAGGTAATCGCTGAGCGGAACGTATTCCAGCGTGGTGTTCTCGGTAGGCGAGTGCAGCTGCGGCTCGCGATTGAAGAACGGCAAGGTGCAGATGAGATACACCGCGATAACGAAGGCGATGTGGCCGCTGTAGGACTCGAGAAAACGGATGGGCGCGATGCCGGTTTTGATGAAGTAGTCGCGCCGGAGCTGTACCGGTTCGGCGGTGATCTCCAGTGGAGGCGGCTCGCGGCGAAGGAGCAGGTCGGCCAGATTGCGCAGGAACACGCGATGCCGCGGCTCAAGTTCGCGAAGGAGTACCAGAGAATCAACTGGCGCAGCGTCTTGCTGGGTCTTGGCTGCCGTTACTTCCGACATCATCCTCTCGATTGGCGCGTGTATTCCGGATTATAGCGGAAAACAGCGCGGCATTCGGTGCGGATTCGAGCATTTCAGATACTGCTTCGCAATTCGCGCGCGTCATGCCATGATGCTGAATACGAGACGGAGTGGGAGTTCATGGGTAAGCGGAGATTTCTGATTCTGGGGCTGTTCTGCTGTCTGCTTGTCACCTCGGCGGGCGTGCCTGCGCTGGTGGCTCAGGAGGCGGCGAAAGCAAATGCTGCCACCGACATCTCAGGTATGTACACCTTCCTGCGTGAAGGCGAGTTCGTGCAACTCACCATCGATGACGGCAAGCTCTCCGGCTACATCTCACGTTTCGGGGAAACCGACAGCGATAAAGGACAGTTCATCGATCAGTTCTTCGATAAGACCTCTCTCGTAGGCGATCGCCTGACTTTTAACACGAAGACCGTGCACGGTATCTGGTACGACTTCAATGGACGCGTGAGCACTGCTGCGGGCAAGCAGCCCAATAGCGAAGGCTACCGGGTGATGAAGGGAACTCTCATTCAGCACTCTACCGACGACAAAGGTGCCGACAAGGCAATGGAGCGCCAAGTGGAGTTCAAGTCGTTTCCGTCGGACCTGGGAAAGCAGTGAAGGAGCGAAGCCAGATCTGAACGCGTTTCTGATGGGTTGCGACGCGCTTCGGCTTCACAATACAACTCGGGAAGTGCAGCCGCCTTCGTAATGGTGGCATGGCCGCCGAGATTCGCATTGGCACTTCGGGTTGGCACTATCGGCATTGGGTGGGTACGTTCTATCCTGCCGGGCTGAAGTCAACGGAGATGTTTGCGTATTACCGGCGCTTCTTCGATACGGTCGAGCTGAACAACAGTTTCTATCGTCTGCCGACGCCGGAGGCCTTGCGCGCCTGGCGTGACTCGGCTCCAGCGGGCTTTTCCTTCGCGGTTAAAGGCAGCCGATTTCTGACACACAACAAGAAGCTGAAAGAGCCTGAGCAGGCGCTGCAGAACCTTCTGCCACGCGCGGAGATTCTTGGCGAAAAGCTCGGGCCGATCCTGTTTCAGCTCCCGCCAAAATGGAAGGTAAATGTCGAGCGGCTGGAATATTTTCTACAGGCGTTACCTAGGTTCCAGCGATATGCCTTCGAGTTTCGCGAGCCCACCTGGCATGTTCAAAGCGTTTATGATGTCCTGCGACGCTACAATGCGGCGTACTGCATTCATGAGCTCGCGGGCTTTCATACCCCGATTGTGCTCACCGCAGACTTCACTTATGTCCGACTGCACGGGCCGGGAGGGAAGTATCAGGGGTGCTATACCGAAGCAAAGATGCGGCAATGGGCGGCGCAAATCAAGCAATGGCGCTCCCAATTGCGAGCGGTCTACGTGTACTTCGACAACGACGATTCCGGCTACGCTCCCCGCAACGCGTTAGCCTTGAAGAACCTGGTCGCGGGCAAGAAAGCAGCTGCCTGAATCAGCTGCTGCTACGGCTGCAGCTTGTAATCCGCCCCAGGAACTTTTTGCGAAACCTGCTTCGGCGTCGGCAGCTGTGAGCGGTCCCAGCCTCCGCCAAGCGACTCCACCAGGTCGACGGCAGCCACCATGACATCGATGTGAAGCGTAGCCAACGTCTCCTGGTCGGCGAGCAGCGTGGTCTGCGCCGTCAGCACGTCGATGTAGGGATCGATTCCGGTTTCATAGCGACCGGTCTCCAAGTCCAGCAACTCTTTCGCAGAACCAACGGCCGCAGTCTGGCTTTGCAATTCCTGCGAGTAAATGCGAGTCGCGGCAAGGTAGTCCTCGACTTGCTGAAACGCGGTGAGCACCGTCTGGCGATAGTTGGCCACGTCAGAGTTGTAGATGGCTTCGTATTGGTGCAGTTCGGCGCGATAAAGACCGCCATTGAACACGGTTTGCGAGATGGCTGGACCGATCGACCAGAAACGGCTGGGCCAGTTGAACCAGCGGGAGAACTGCGAGCTCTCGAATCCGCCCGACGCCGACAACGTAACGTTAGGGAAGAACGCTCCGTAGCCGATGCCGATGGTCGCGTTGGCTTCGGCCAGCGTGCGCTCGGCAGCGGCAACATCGGGACGGCGCTCCAGCAACTGCGCCGGCAAACCTACCGGGATTGGCGGAGGCGTGAGCAGCGCGGGCTTCGGCGGAATGGTGAAGTCGGTAGCGACGCGACCGATCAGAACCGCGATGGCGTGTTCGTATTGCGCGCGAGCGACGCCAACGTTGATGAGCGACGCCTGCGTGCTTTGCAGCGTAGTACGGGCAGCAACGACGGAGTAATAGTCATCGATGCCGGTGTCGTAGAGGGCCTGGGTCAGATCAAGAAGTTTCTGGTCGGCAGCCACGGTGTCTTTCAGGATTTGCTCGAGCGCGTCCTGCCCGCGAATTTCGAAATAGTACTGGGCCAGGCTGCTCTCTTCGGTCAGGCGTTCCACTTCCAGGTCAGCGGCGCTGACCTGTGCAGCGTATTGCTCTTCATGTACCTGATTGCGAATCTTGCCCCAGAAATCCGGCGTCCACGAAACGTCGACCGGGAACGACATGACCGTGCTGGTAGCACCGGTATTCGCGGTCGGGGAGTTGGTGAGCGTGCCGGAAGACTTCTGCCGATTCCATGAGGGTCCGGTGGTAACCGTCGGCCAGTAAAGCGAACGCGCCTCCGCCACCAGAGCACGGGCCTCCATGAAATTCTGGAAATACACTTTAATATTCTGGTTGTTGATCTCCAACTGCTCTTCCAGAGAGTTCAGCTCGGGATCATTGAAGATTTCCCACCACTTGCCACGCAGCATGCCTTCCTGCGGGCTGGCGACCTTCCACTCACCAACATCTTTGAAGTTCGAGGTGGATTCCTTGTAATTCGTTGCGGTCGCGGTAGGTGCCGCCGGCGGATGATACTTCGGCCCCACCGCGCATCCGGCGAGCGCGAGAAGACCCGTTGCGCCGACCAGGAGAATTGAACTTTGTCGTTTACGGTTGGTCATACGTATACCTTTGGCGTCACTTAGGACGGGACCGGTTCGCCTCCGGGGTGGAAGGTGTCGCGCTGGCGGCCCATCATGCGCAGGCGGATGCGGTCCAGCGTGAGGTAAACCACCGGCGTGGTGTACAGGGTGATCAACTGGCTCAGTATCAGGCCGCCGACAATGGTGATTCCCAGCGGACGTCGCAGCTCGGAGCCCGTACCGGTTCCCAGCGCCAGGGGAAGCGCGCCAAAGATGGCGGCCATAGTGGTCATCAGGATTGGGCGGAAGCGCAGGATGCAGGCTTCGAAGATGGCGTCGGAGGTGCTCTTGCCCTCGTTGCGCTCGGCCATCAGGGCGAAGTCGATCATCATGATGGCGTTCTTCTTCACGATGCCGATCAGCAGCACAATGCCGATGATGGAGATGACGTTCAGGTCGATGTGAAACATCATTAGCGCGAGCATGGCCCCGACACTGGCTGAGGGCAGCGTCGAGATGATCGTCAGGGGGTGCATCAAGCTCTCATAGAGAATGCCGAGCACGATGTACACCGCGAGCAGCGCGGTCAGGATCAGCATTGGCTCGGACGACAACGACTGTTGATAGGCCTGCAAGGTCCCTGCGAAGAAGCCGCGGATGGTAGAAGGCAAGCCCAGCCGCTGCTCCATCTCGTCGACTTCTTGCGTGGCCTGGCTCATCGAGAACGCCGGGCGCGAGATTGAATGACACAGTTACCGAGGGAAACAGGCCGGTATGGTTGACCTGCAGAGGAGTCGTACCGGTCTGGTTGGTGCTGACGGTTGCCAGCGATGCAATGCTGTTCAGGCCGGCTTTGCCGTTCGCCGATGCCGGTCCTCCAGGATTGATGTAGATGGAGTTCAGACCGGCCGGAGATTGCCAGTACTGCGGAGCGGCTTCCAGCACGACGTAATACTGATTGAGCGGCGTGTAGATGACCGACACTTCCGACTGTCCAAAGGCGGAGTAGAGCAGGCTGTCGAGCGAGCTGGCTGTCTGCCCCAGGCGCGCCGCAGTCACGCGATCGTAATTCAGATACTCCTGCAAGCCGCCGTTCTGCTGGTCGGTGTTGACGTCCTGCAGTCCCGGAAGCTTTTTGATGTTGGCCAGCAGGATCGGCCCCCAGTGCGCCAGGTCGGGGATATTGTCGGACTGGATCGTGTACTGATACAACGCGGAGCTGGAGCGGCCTCCGATGCGCACGTCCTGCACCGCCTGAAGAAACGCCGAAGCGACAGGAAGCCGGTTGAGCTTGGGCCGCAGCCGGTTGATGACCTGCGCGGCTGAGACCTTGCGCTCGTTCAAGGGCTTCAGCGCGATGTAGATAAATCCGCCATTGCTGGCGCCATTGCCACCGGTATAAGCGTTTACGTGGGCGACTGCGGGGTCGGCCTTGATGACCTTTACCAGTTGCAGGACGGAGTAGTTCATGAAGGGAAACGATGCGTCCTGCGGGCCTTGCACGCCGCCGACCATTGCGCCGGTGTCCTGCTGCGGGAAAAATCCTTTGGGAATCTTGATGATGACGATGACATTCAATGCGATGGTGAGTGCCAGCACGATCAGCATGAGCGCTGAGTTTTCCAGGGCCCAGGCCAGGGATTTGCGGTAGCCCGACAGCATGCCATCGAAGAACTTCTCGCTGAAGCGGTAGAGCCGATTGTGCTTCTCCTCGCGATCGTGCGCCCTCAGCAGATGCGCGCACATGGTTGGCGTAGTAGTCAGCGAAACCACCATTGAAACAAGGATTGCCAGCGAGAGCGTAATCGCGAATTCGCGGAACAGGCGTCCCACGATGCCGCCCATCATCAGGATCGGAATGAATACTGCGACCAGTGAGACGCTGATCGAAAAAACGGTGAAGCCGATTTCCCTGGCGCCTTTCAGCGCTGCGGCGAAGGGCGGCATGCCGTTTTCCAGATGGCGCGAGATGTCTTCCATCACTACGATGGCGTCGTCAACCACGAAGCCGGTTGAGATGGTGAGCGCCATCAGCGACAGATTGTCCAGGCTGTAGCCGAACAAGTACATGCCGGCGAAGGTGCCGATGAGCGACACGGGCACGGCGACCGCGGGAATAAACGTCGCTCGCGCACTGCGCAAGAAGACGAAGACAATGACGATCACCAGGCAGATAGAAGTGATCAGGGTGATCTCGACGTCGTGGACGGAGGCGCGGATGGTGGTGGTGCGGTCGAGGACGATGGTGAACTTGACGCCCTGTGGCAGCACTGCCTGCAGGAAGGGCAGTTGCGAGCGAATGCGCTCGACCGTCTGTATGATATTGACGCCGGGCTGGCGGAAGATGATGACGGTCACCGACTTGATTCCGTCCATATAGCCGGCGGTGCGGATATTCTGCGTCGAGTTCGTCACGTCGGCCACATCGGAGAGCCGCACGGCATTTCCGTTGTGGTAGCCGACGATGAGCGGCTTGTAATCCTTGGCGCGCGAGATCTGGTCGTTGGTGATGATGTCGGCCGTGACCATGTTGTTGGAGAACTGGCCGCGTGGCTGCAACGTGTTTTGCAGGCTCAACACCGAGCGCACGTTCGCCAAGGTCAAGCCGAAGCTCTCCAGTTTGGTGGGATTGACTTCAACGCGCACCGCCGGCGTAGCGCCGCCGCCGACGAACACCTGGCCCACGCCTTGGATCTGCGAGAGCTTCTGCTCCAGAACAGTCGAAGCTTGATCGTAGAGCTGCGTCACGTCGTACTTGTCGGACGTCGAGACTCAGAATCATGATGGGCGCGTCGGCGGGGTTGACCTTGCGATACGAAGGGTTCTGCGGCAGGTTGGTCGGCAGGTAGGTCCGCGCGGCATTAATTGCGGCTTCCACATCTCGCGCCGCCCCGTCGATGTCGCGGCTGAGATCGAACTGCAGTGTGATCGACGTGCTTCCCAGCGAACTGGATGATGTCATTTCGCTCACGCCCGCAATGTGGCCCAGTTGCCGCTCCAAAGGCGTGGCCACCGACGAGGCCATGATCTGGGCGCTGGCCCCGGGCAGGCTGGCGCTGACGGAAACCGTGGGGAAGTCGACTTGCGGCAACGGCGCCACCGGCAACACGATAAACGCGATGGCTCCGGCAATCGCGACGGCCACGGTGAGCAGAGTGGTCGCTACCGGCCGATGGATGAAGGGAGCGGAGATGTTCATGGCCGCTCCGGCTCAGGCGCCGCGTCGCCACCGACCTGGCTCGGACTTCTGCCGCTGACGCGCTGTCCCAGTTTGTCGAAGAAGATGTAGATGACCGGCGTGGTGTAGAGCGTCAGGATCTGGCTGACCAGCAAACCGCCGACGATCGCAATGCCCAACGGCCGGCGTAGTTCGGAACCAAGTCCGCGGCCCAGCGCCAGCGGCAGGCCGCCGAGCAACGCCGCCATGGTGGTCATCATGATCGGACGGAAGCGCAGCAGACTGGCTTCGTAGATTGCCTCGGTTGCGTCTTTGCCCTCTTCGCGCTCAGCCTCCAGCGCGAAGTCGACGATCAGAATGCCGTTCTTCTTCACGATACCGATCAGCAAAATGATGCCGATGATGGCGACGACGCTGAGGCTCTGGCCGAAGATCATCAGCGCCAGCAGCGCGCCGACGCCTGCCGACGGGAGCGTGGAAAGAATCGTGATGGGATGGATGAAGCTCTCGTACAGGACGCCCAGCACGATGTACACGGTGACCAGCGCGGCCAGAATCAACAGGGGTTCGTTGGTCAACGAGTTCTTGAAGGCTGCGGCTGTGCCCTGGAAATCGGACTGCAAGCTCATCGGGAAGTGGATATTACTGGCGACCTTGTCGATTGCGGTGATCGCGTCGCCCAATGCAGCTTTCTGTCCCAGGTTGAACGAGACGGTGACGGCAGGGAACTGTCCTTGATGATTAATGGTCAACGCTTCCGTGGTTGTCTGCACGTGGGTAAAGGCGTTGAGTGGAACCGCGTTGGCCGGCGTGGAAGTCGAAGCGGTGTTGGACGTCGAACTCTGCGGGCTGAACGCCGTTGCCGGTGGTGCCAACGCTGCTGTTGACGGCGTGTACAGCACCGAGGTCGTGGTCGCGTTTGAACCGGCCGAGGCCGAAGCCGAAGCCGAGAACGACGACACGGCGCTGCCCCCCGTGGCTCCCGACGACGCGCTGGACTGAATGTAGAGATAGCCGAGATTCGACGGCGTCTGCTGCCATTGCGGCGCTGTCTCCAGCACGACGTGATACTGGTTCAGCTGGGTGTACAGCGTGTTGATCTGCCGCTGGCCGTAAGCGTCGTATAGTGTGTTGTCGACGGTGTAGGGCGCGATGCCGAGCCGCGATGCGGTCACGCGATCGATAGTCAGGTATAGCGCGCGAGCGTTGGTCTGCTGATCGGTAGCAACGTCTTCAATCTGGCTCAGCTTCTTAAGTTGTTCGACGAACTTATCAGTCCACTGATTCAGCTCGTTGCTGTCCGGATCCTCCAACGTGTACTGATATTGCGTGCGGCTCACACGGTCGTCGACCGAGATGTTCTGCACCGGCTGCATGTACAGGGTGATTCCCTGCACCTGCTGCAGGCTTTTTGTCAGACGGCGGATCACGTCTGTGGCGCTCAGACCGCGCTGCTTCAGCGGCTTCAGGTTGATCGAGAAGCGTCCGCTGTTGAGCGTGGTGTTGGTGCCGTCAGCTCCGATGAACGACGAAAGGCTTTCGACTGCGGGATCCTTGAGGATAACTTCGGCCAGCGCCTGCTGCTTCTTCGCCATTGCGGCGAACGATGTCGATTCCGGCGCCTGCGAGATGCCTTGGATGACACCGGTATCCTGCACCGGAAAAAATCCCTTTGGGATCGCAATGTAAAGCACCACGGTTAGCACCAGCGTCAGCAGCGCAACGATGAGGGTCAGCGGCTGATGTCGCAGTACGACCTTCAGCGTCCTCCCGTAGTAGCCGATCATGCGATCGAATGCGTTCTCGGACCAGCGATAGAAGCGGCTCTGCTGCTGCTCGGGGTTGTGGCGCAAAATGCGCGACGCCATCATCGGCGTCAACGTCAGCGACACTACGGCCGAGATTACGATGGTGACTGCAAGGGTCACGGCAAATTCGCGGAAGAGGCGGCCGACCACGTCACCCATGAACAGCAGCGGGATCAGCACGGCAATCAGCGAAACCGTCAGCGAGACAATGGTGAAGCCGATTTGTTCGGCGCCTTTCAGCGCGGCTTCCAGTGGTCGGTCGCCTTCCTCGAGGAAACGCGAGATGTTCTCGATCATCACGATGGCGTCGTCAACGACGAAGCCGGTCGAGATGGTGAGCGCCATCAGCGAAAGGTTGTCGAGGCTGTAGCCGAGCATGTACATCACGGCCAACGTGCCGACCAGCGACAGCGGCACCGCGACGCTGGGAATAATAGTGGCGTAAACGCTGCGCAAGAAGACGAAGATCACCAGCACGACCAGGCCGATGGTGATCATCAGCTCGAATTCGACGTCGTCGATGGAAGCCTGGATGCTGGTGGTCAAGTCGGTGAGCGTAGTGATCTGGATGGACGCGGGAAGGTTCGTTTCCAATTGCGGCAGAATTTGCTTGATGGCTTTGACGACCGCGATGGTGTTGGCGCCCGGCTGCCGCTGGATGTTGAGAATGATGGCCGGCGTTTTGTTCATCCAAGCTGCCTGGCGCTCGTTCTCGACGCCGTTGATAACGTTGGCAACGTCTCTGACGAACACCGGCGCGTTGTTGCGATAAGCGATCAGGACATTCTTGTAATCTTCGGCGACGGTGATCTGGTCGTTGGCGTCGATCTGGTAATCCTGGCGCGGCCCATCGAAGTTGCCTTTGGCCGCGTTGACGCTGGTGTTGATCAGCGCCGTGCGCACGTCCTCCATGTTGATGCCGTAGGCCGACAGCGCCACCGGATTGACTTGAATGCGAATGGCCGGCTTTTGCCCGCCGCTGATGCTGACCAGGCCGACGCCGTTAAGCTGCGAAAGCTTTGGCGCCAGCCGCGTGTCCACCAGGTCCTCGACCTGCGACAGCGGCATAGAGTCAGAGGTGATCGCCAGCGTCAGCACGGGCGCATCTGCGGGATTAGTCTTGCTGTAGATCGGAGGCGACGGGAGATCGGCGGGCAGGAAGCTCTGCGCGGCGTTGATCGACGACTGCACTTCCTCTTCGGCAACGTCGATGCCGAGCGTTAAATTGAACTGCAGCACGATGACCGAAACTCCGCCCGCGCTGGTCGAGGTCATCTGGCTGAGGCCTTGCATCTCGCCAAACTGGCGTTCCAACGGCGCGGTTACGGTGCTGGCCATGACGTCAGGGCTGGCGCCCGGATAAAGCGTCAGCACCGAGATCGTCGGGTAGTCCACCTGCGGGAGCGCGGAGACAGGCAACTGTGTGTAGGCCACAATGCCGCACAGCAGGATGGCGGCCATCAACAGAGAAGTTGCGACCGGCCGCAGAATGAATGGACGAGACGGACTCACACTCATGGAACGTTAGCCTCATCGCCCGACGTCGCCGGCAGCTTCATCTTGGAAACGGTGATCTTCGAGCCATTCTGCAGTTTCTCGAAGCTGCTGTCGGCTATAACGTCACCAGCTTTCAGTCCCTGGACGGCTACGATGCCGTTGTCGGAGACGCCGGTCTTCACGTTGGTGATCTTCGCCTGATCGTTCTGGATCAGGTAGACGAACGATGTATCGCCGTTGTGCTGAATGGCCGAGGAGGGAATCAGCACCTGGTTCTGCAGCACCTTCACTTGCAGCCGCGTGTTGACAAACAGGTTAGGAAACAGCGCGCCGTCTTTGTTCTGGAAGTTTGCGCGCAGCTTCACCGTGCCGGTAGCGGTGTCCACCTGATTGTCCATGGTGGCGAGCTCACCCTTGGCGATCTGCTTGGTCATCTGCCGGTCCCAGGCTTCCACGGGAAGCTTGTGGCCGTGTTGCATCTCGGCCACGACTTCGCTTAGGTTGTCTTCGGCAAGGGTAAACACGACGGTGATGGGCTGAATCTGCGTGATGACCACCAGCGCGGTCGTACCGTTGGCGGTGACCAGGTTGCCGGGATCGACCAGGCGCAAGCCAACGCGGCCAGTGATCGGCGAGGTGATGTGGCAGTACGCCACCTGCACCTTGTCGTATTGCACCGTGCCTTCATCGTTCTTCACGGTGCCCTGGTATTGCAGAACGAGTTTTTCCTGGTCTTCGAGGGTCTGCCGCGGAATGGCGTTGCGCTTCCATGCGTCCTGATAGCGCTCAAGATCCATCTTGGCTTCGGCCAGCAGATTTTGGTCGCGCTCCAGCGCTCCCTCGGCCTGCACCAATTGCGCCTCGTAGGGACGCGCGTCCAGATCGATCAGGTCATCCCCCTTATGCACCAGCTGGCCTTCGCGATAGTGCACCGCGGTGATAACTCCAGTGACCTGCGCCGTGATGGAGTCGGTGTAAACCGGGGTGACCGTGCCGATAGCTTCCAAGTAGACGCCGATGCTGCCTTGCTTCGCGGTGGCTGTGGTCACCGGCACAGGCCCAGTCATAGCGTGACGACCGCCTGGCGCAGCCGCAGGCGCTCCCGAGCCGGCGTGCATAACTGCATAGAACAGTCCGGCAAATAATAGAAGCACTATGAGCCAGACCCAACGATGGCGACGTTTCTTTGGCGCGCCGGTTTCGCTCGGCAAAAGATGGTCTGGCGGAACGTGCGCACCTTCCAGCTTGGGAGTGTTTTGAGTGTCGTGCATGTTCTCTTGCATGAGGTAGCTACAAGGCAGTCGGATTTTGTCCGGCGGGAAAAGCTTGCAGAACAAATCTCTTACGCAATGTTGTCCACTCCAACTGTGGGATGTCGGTTTCGGGGCAGCGGTTTACGACGCGCCTACTTAGCGGGACCGAGAAAAATCGCCCTAGATTCAGCGTTGCCGCTCTGGTTGGATGCCCGCGCGTTGCAGGGGAAAGCGCAACGTTGCAATTCTTAACCGAAAACCGCCGGATATCCGTCAAGCGCGCGATTTTTAGGTTATGGGACGCGTAAGGAATGTCGAATGGCGATAGTCATGCCGAAAACAGAACGCGCCTATGCCAGCGCGATCGGAGATTGTGATTGTTGTCATGTCTGAAGCCGGTTGACAGGTGGAGTCTAAGATCCGGTGAATTAGATTCCCGCACCCGGTTGGACGTTATACGGGAAGATAAAGGAAGCACTCGTAAAGATTGGTCGATTTTCCGGGATCAATCCGGCCTTGCATTCGGGTGACTAAGCGCCGATGCCCTTGTGCTTCGCGCCGAAAACGCACCAATGTTCGCCGGTCACGAGCGACTGCTTCCGGCAGCAATGTCCCGGGAATCGGCCGCAATCTTGACCGCTTCCCGTTCGATGCCGCGTAACATGCCACTGAAAACGATGGAGTGGAAAGGCAGCACGCTGTACCAGTAGGCCAGGCCGAGCAGACCGCGCGGACGGAATAACGCCGACTGGTACAAAATCGCCTGACGATCATTGAGCGCCTCTACCCGGAACTCCAGCAGTGCTTCCCCCGGCAGCTTCATCTCAGCTCGTAACGCCAGGCGGCGCTCGCGCTCAAAACCAACCACCCGCCAAAAGTCCAACGCCTCACCATATTCCACCGTTTCCGGATTTCTCCGCCCTCGCCGGAGTCCGGGGCCGCCAGCCAATTGATCCATCCATCCCCGGATCTTCCAGAGAATGTCGGCAGCATACCAACCGTTCCCGCCACCGACACGGCAAATAGCGCGAAAGACCGCCCAGCCAGGTGCCTGCACGGTAGTTTCGCGAAGGTCACGGAAGACGGTCCCACCCGCCCAGTCGGGATCGCCTGGAATGGGCCCAGCCATCGACCAACTGGTCTCTACACCGTGTCCCGCCATCTTGTTGAGCGCTGCGTGTATGGCCTTGCGGACGCCGATAAGTTCCTGCGGGATTAGACCTACAATGCGATTTTCCCGGCAGACCACCGGATTCTTGAGTCCTTCCGCTAACGGGCTCGCAATAGTGTTGCTGAGAGGAGTGATTAACTGGATCCAGTAAGAACTCAAGCGTGGTGTCAATACAGGTACAGGAATGACCAAGCGGCGGCGCACACCCAACTCTTCCGCCATGATGGCCATGATTTCCCGATAACAGAACACATCAGGACCGCCAATGTCGAACACGCGACCTGCTGTCCCCGGCACTTGCAGGACACCGACCAGGTACCCAATTACATTTCTTACCGCGATCGGTTGGCATGGGGTGCTCACCCATTTCGGAGTGACCATGACCGGCAGGCGCTCCACCAGGTAGCGCAGGATTTCGAAGGAGGCAGAACCCGATCCGATGATCATGGCCGCGCGCAGCACTGTGACAGCAACGCCCGTAGCGGCCAGTGCCTCTTCGACTTCCCGCCGCGATGAGAGATGCTCGCTCAGGTTCGGACCGGTTTCGCCCAGTCCGCCAAGATAGATAATCCGTTTGACCCCAGCATTGCTGGCTGCGCGCGCGAATGTCGAAGCCAGTTGCCGATCCTGTTCAGCGTAATCCGAACCCGAAGACATCATGGAATGTACGAGGTAGAATGCAGCCTCACATCCCTGCAGGTCACGGGAGAGGGAGACTTCGTCTTCCAGGTTGGCTTGCCTGATCTCGACTTTCGGATCGGTTGCCCACGGGCGGTTCTGCAGCTTAGCTGGTGAGCGCACCAGACACCGAACCGCGTAGCCGTGCTCGATCAAACGCGGGGCTAGGCGACCGCCAATGTAGCCGGTAACTCCCGCTATTGCGACGCGTGATGGCAAGGACACAAGACTCCTTCGCAGTGAACGACCTGAAGCACCGTCAGCGTAAGTCTCACGAAGAACGATGAAGAAATGACTCTGGGAACAGACAAAGTGACCGATCGCGTAAAGGTACGAAGCATGCCAGCGGCATTCGACCTGAAGTTTTTAGCTGGTACGTTCTCACCGTGCGCCTGGCGCCTAAAAAAAATAGGCACGTCAGGAAATTACGCCGGCTTCTTTTCTCTGAGGAACGCCGGTACAAACGGCACGGCGGCTCGTTGTTTCGTCAGCACCAGTTGCATGTCTCCGATGTGGCGTTCGCGGAAGGCGCCCTCGCAATAGCCGAGGTAGTACTCCCACATGCGCAGGAAGCGCTCGTCGAATCCCAGTCGCCTTAACGTCGTCCAGGCGCAGGAGGAACCGCTCCCGCCAGTTCTTCAACGTTTCGGCATAGTGCAAGCCAATGTCTTCGGCGTGGAAGAGCGAAAGCCCGGTGCAGCGCGCCAGGCTGCGCAGAATCTCGGCGACCGAAGCCAGTTCCGAACCGGGGAAGATGTACTTCTGGATCCAGTCGCAGCGCTTGCGATAGATGGGAAACTTCCGATCGTTGATGGTGATGGTTTGCAGAACCATGATGCCATCGGGTTTCAGCAGACGATTGCAGGCCCCAAAGTACGTGTCATAAAACCGCAGGCCAACCGCTTCGAACATTTCGATGCTGACGATCTTGTCGAACTGGCCGTGCAAGTTGCGGTAGTCCTCAAACAACAGGTTGATGCGATCGCCGGACGGGTCGATGCTGGTGAAGACTTCCTTTGCGTAATCATGCTGCTGGCGGCTGATGGTGGTGGTCGTGATGCGACAGCCATATTTCTGGACCGCGTACGACGCAAAACCGCCCCATCCAGTGCCGATTTCCAGCAAGTGATCGGCAGCCTTCAAATCGAGCTTGCGGCAGATGCTTTCGTACTTGTTGAGCTGCGCCTGCTCCAAGCTGTCATCAATGCTTTGAAAGTAAGCGCAGGAGTACGCCATCGTGGGATCGAGAAATAAACGGTAGAAGTCGTTCCCAAGATCATAGTGATAGCTGATGTTGCGTCGGCTGCCTGACATGGTGTTGCCGCGCAGGCGATGACGGACAGTGTCGGCGATTGAACTGATCGCAGAAAACAGCCTGCTCCCGTTCTCCACCGCATCCAGATTGCGGACCGCCAGCCTCACCAGGCTGACCAGATCGGGAGACGACCAGTCGCCGTCCATGAACGCCTCACCCATGCCGACATCGCCGCCGAACAGCGCACGCCGGTAGAAGCGCTTCGTCGTGCACAACGATCATCGCCCGCAGCTCCGCGTGCGGCGAGCCGAAGCTGTAAGTCTCCTCGGGACAGACCAGTTCGAGAAAGCCCTCGTTCAGCCCGCTGAGCAATTTCAGGAAGAGACGTTTGGATAGCGTATGGTTCATTCGATACTCCAGGACGCGCCGAGTGGGCGCGTGTTGGCCGGGACGAACTTGCCTGACCCGGGATGACGCACGATGGGGACCTTCTTCCAGTAGAGCCGCAGCGCTTCCCAGTGAATGGCGGCGATCGTCTTCGCGGTGACCCAGGGAAAGCGCGTGAGGGCGTGGTGTAACCACTGTTGCGACCACGGACGCCGCGCCAGCCGCAGTGTGCCGTCGAACACGGCCTGATTGTTTTCGCCGACGTTGGTCTGAACGACAAGAGACTCGGCCGGACTGGTAAAGGTCCAGTGATAGCTGCACCCCATGCTCATGAACGGAGAAACGTGGAATGTCTTGTCGAACTCGTAGCTGTGGGAGGCCCCGGAAGCGCTGGACTGGCGAGCAGCCGTCAGCCAGTAGTTCTGCGTTTCCCCAAAGGTGTTCTTCACTTCGGCCATGACGAGTTGCAGCCGTTCGTCGGCGTCGTGGCAGTAAAAGAACGAGACGGGATTGAAGTTGTATCCAAGATACCGCAGGTGGGTGAGGAGGAAGATCTTCCCACTGGGCAGAGCTAAGCCGTTCTGCGCAGCATCTTGCGCCAACCGCTCGCGCAGAGGCTTGCGCGCGTCGCCGAAGTGGTCGCGATCGTCAAAGCTGGCCCAATTCCAGCGGTTGTGGCTGGCCAGACGTGACACTCGCATCAACTCCGGCAATGCGATCGACATCCAGGTAGGCCATGAACAGCGGATAGGTAAACTCGTGACGCCTGGGATGGAAGCGGCGATGACGCAGCGTGCCGAAATAGATCGCGCTCTCCATCATGCTTCCGGCCGCCAATCGACTCCTAGCGATTGCGCTACGCGGATGGCCGAGTTCAGGCCGTCTTCGTGGAATCCGTAAAACCAGTACGCACCGCAGAAGTGCGTGCGATTTTGTCCACTGATCTCCCGCCAGCGCGCCTGGGCGCGGATTGCCGGAAGCGTCATCAGCGGATGGAAGTAGGTCATCTCGCGCAGAATCTTGGCTGGCATCGATGCGAGCGGTGGCGTTCAGGGTGACGCAGTATGGTTCCGGCGCCGCCAGATGCTGCAGCCGGTTCATGTGGTAGGTCAGTGTGACCGCGCGATCATCGTTCGCCGACGTGGTAATTCCACGAGGCGCGCGCGCTGGGGCGCGAGGGAAGCAGCGTTTCGTCCGTATGCAGCACGGTCTCATTGCGGCTGGTGGTGAATCCTTCGAGCACGCTGACGTTCCTGCGGGGTTGCGTCAGCCAGCAGTTCCATCGCCTGCGGCCCGTGGCAGGCAAAGACGATCTCGTCGAACAGTTCCGCTGCTGCCATCCGCGATAGCGGACCTGGACGCGCATCGGGCGATCGCGTGACCCCGGCGATATGTACGCCCGTGCGAATGCGTTGCTTGTAAGGCGCAGTGAGTGGCGCGATGTACTGGCTGCTGCCGCCTTTCAGGGACGTACCACTGCGGATGCGTGTCGATGCCGAGAAAGCCGTGATTGGCGAAGAAGCGCACCAGCGTGACCGCTGGAAAATCTTCGATCTCTTCCAGTGAAGTCGACCAGACCGCAGCCGCCATCGGGTAGAGATAATAGCGGCTGAAATCCTCGCTAAAGGCGTTGGCCTTGATCCACTCTCCCAAAGTCATGGTTGCCCCGGCGGGATCGTCCAGCACCTTGGGCGATTCGCGATTGAAGCGCAGGATCTCGCGCAGGAAACGGTAGTGGCGCAGGCGCAGCCAGTTGCTCTTCTGTGCGAACAGACCGCCCAGCCCGCGGCTGCTGTATTCGAATCCGGTCCTCTGGCACGAGACACCGAACGACATGTCGCTGGCCTGCCGCTCCACGCCAAGTTCACGAAACAACTTCACCAGGTTGGGATAGGTGCGATCGTTGTGGACGATAAAGCCGGTGTCGATGGGCAAAACGCCGCGGCTCGTCGCAATCGCGTGCGTGTGGGTGTGTCCGCCAAGACGCTCGTCGCGTTCCAGAAGATGTACTTCGTGCTTGCGGCTTAGCAGATAGGCGGCGGCCATGCCGGCGATGCCTGAGCCGACGACGGCGATGCGGCTCATGCGCCCGCCTCGGCTTCGCTTTGTGGCAGCCGCACGCCGCGCAGCTCGCGCGCGATCCTCAGCCAGTGCCAGAACGCGCAGCGCGTAGTAGGTGAAGTCCACCTCCCACCACAAAATTCCCTGGCGGCAGGCGTACATGAAGCGGTGATGGTTGTTGTGCCAGCCTTCGCCCAGGGTGATCAGCGCCAACACGAAATTGTTGCGGCTCTCGTCGGCGTGTGGCGAAGCGCCGCGTGCCCCAAACGTGCGCCAGCGAATTGATGCAGAACGTGGCGTGATACAGAACCACGGTCGACAGCACGTATCCCCAAAGGAAAGCGCCGAGGCCGCCGAATGAAAAGATGGCGGCGCCCAGCAGCGCTGTCGGCACCCAGTGGTAGCGGTCGAGCCAGCGCAGCTCAGGGAACTTGGCGAAGTCGCGGATCAGAGAAGGATCGTAGTCGTCGTAAGTCGTTGGAGATGACCCAGCCGACGTGCGCCCACCAGAAGCCCCGCAGGCCGGGAGAGTGAACGTCCGGCTGCTGATCGGAATGACGATGATGTACGCGATGGTGCGCCGCCCACCACAGCACGCTCTTCTGGCCGGAGCTCTGCGCCAGCACCGCGAGCGCGAACTGAAAGAAGCGGTTCAGCTTGTAGGAACGATGGCTGAAATACCGGTGATAACCTGCCGTGACTCCCAGCATGCGGACCAGGTACATCGCCAGCATCAGCGTCAGATACTGCCAGCGAAAAGGAACGAAAAACACGCCAAGCGCTGCCAGGTGCAGAGCCGCAAAACCTGCCACCGCGCCGAATCGATAGTGATGGGCTTGTTCGTTCACAACAGAACTCGCATGGAAATGTGCTCGCCGGTCAACAGCTCGTAAGGGGTACGTCAGAGGTACGGCCCAAGCAGCCCGCCCGGATTTCTAATACTTCTTCTTGTACTCGCTGCGCTTTGAGTTTGTCAAATATTTGTCTAGGACAAATCATTGACAAATGTCACATCTAATTCTAGTCTGAAACTGTGAGTGAAACCGTTTATCCCATCCGCGCGGTGGCCAAGCTGACGGGCGTTCCCCTCGACACCATTCGTGCATGGGAGCGCCGTTATGGAGCGGTGACGCCGCGGCGCGACGCACGTGGTCGTATTTACTCCGAGAAGGAAGTGCAGCGTCTGGTGCTGCTGCGGGACGCGGTGGCGCGCGGCCACGCTATCGGTCAGGTCGCCGAGGTTGCGGACGACGATCTGCGCGAACTACTTCGCCAGACCGAAGACCTCCTGGAACCCGGTGTTGGCAAACGGCGCAAGGTCAAGGCGGCGAACTCGATCCTTGGTCCTCTGCTCAAAGCGATTGAGGCTTTCGATTATGTGGGCGCGGAACGTGAACTGAACCGGCTGGCTGCGGCGACGGCCGATCCCCGCAACATCGTGCATGAGATCGCGCTGCCGCTGATGCGTGTTACCGGAGAGCGCTGGCACGAGGGCCGATTCACTATCGCGCAGGAGCACATGGTGACGGCGCTGTCGAGCGGGCTGCTGGCCTCTCTGTTGCGGGTTTACGGTAATCCCAATCCGCGCGGCCAAGGTTTTGCTGGCGACACCGGAGGGCGAGCATCACGGTTTCGGCGTGCTGGCCGCCGCCATGTTAACGGCGGTGAACGGCCTGGGCGCGATTCACCTCGGCACCAATCTGCCGGCGCGCGAGATCGTGCAGGCGGCGCGGCGCACCGAAGCTAATGCAATCCTTATCGGGGTCTGCGGGGCCCAGCGCCGAATCGATCCTTGGGCCCTTGCAGGAAATCCGGAAGGGCGCTGCGACGCGTACTCAGCTATGGGTGGGCGGGGCTACAGACGATCGCATGGTCGGTGCGCTACGGAATGCCGGATGGATCCCGCTCAAAGACTTTCCAGGCCTGGAACGCGAACTGCAACGGCTGGTGGCGCAAAGCTGAGAAGTCATGAAACTCGCACTCAAGCTACTCTTTGCTGGAATTTTCCTCTACATGGTCGGAATGACCACGTGGGTGAGCCTGCACAAATCTATTCTGGCTAGCGGTGACGAATTCAGTTGGACGCACAGTCCGTGGGCGGTTGCGACCCTGTTCGACGCCTACTTCGGATTCATCACCTTCTACGCGTGGGTGTTCTACAAGGAGCGCGGCCTGGCGTCGCGAATCGTGTGGTTCGTGGCAATTATGGGCCTGGGCAACATTGCCATGTCCAGTTATGTGCTGCTGCAGCTTTTCCGGCTTCGGCCCGAGCAGCCTGCCTCAGCCATTCTTCTGCGGAATCCGGCATGATGAGCCATTTTCTTCGTCGTCGCGTTCTGGGTCCGATCCTGGATCTATTGCGTCAGGGCATCACACCGGAGAAGATCGCGCTCAGCATCGCCTTTGGCATCGTGCTGGGTGTGTTTCCGGCGCTCGGGCTGGACGACCTTGCTGTGTCTGGTCGCGGCGGCGTGGCTGCGATTGAATCTTCCCGCCATGCAACTGGTGAACTTTCTGGTCTATCCGCTGCAGTTGCTTCTGCTCGTGCCGTTCATCCGGGCTGGAGAGGTGCTTTTCCGGTCGCGCCCCATGGGATTTTCGCTGACGCAGATTGTCGGCCTGATTCACTCCGGGATGTGGCACGCGATTAAGGTTCTCTGGGTAGCCACCGTACACGGAATCGTCGTATGGATGATTCTCGCTCCGCCGGCAATCTTGCTGATCTACAAACTGCTTGCTCCGCTGTTGCGTCGAGCACGCGAGATGATGAAGCCAAAGACGGCGCTCAGCGCCCTCGAGGTGTGCTGAAGCATGTTTGCGATCGCCTTACAGCTGGCCGCAATGGGCACAGGAATGTTGGCTGTGCTGATGGTCTTGACGTGGCTGCTCAGCGAGCGCCTGCATAACGCTGGTCTGGTGGACGTGGCGTGGTCGCTCGGCCTTGTGATCCTGGCGATATCGTACGCGTGGCAGGGGCCGGGGTGGATGGTTCGCAAATGGCTGATGGCCGCCATGGTTGCGTTCTGGGGCATACGCCTGGCGACGCATTTGATTCGCCGGATCGCGAGCGAGCCTGAAGATGGCCGCTACCAGCAACTGCGCCGCGAGTGGCAGGGGAAGAATGTCTCCTTGCGTTTTCTTTTCTTCTTTGAATTCCAGGCGCTGTTGGACGTCGTGCTCTCGTTACCGATGTTGATTGCCGCGTTGAATCCGGCGCCGCAGTTGTCGGTGCTCGAATACGCGGGGGTTGGATTATGGCTGGTCGCCGTGGTCGGTGAGAGCGTGGCCGACGCGCAACTGGCGGCTTTCAAGCGCGACGGCTCAAACCGCGGGCGCGTTTGTCAGCGAGGTTTGTGGCGCTACTCCCGCCATCCCAATTACTTCTTCGAGTGGTTTGTCTGGGTAGCGTGGATGGTTTACGCGTTGGCGTCGCCCTGGGGGTGGGTGTCGGTGATCTGTCCCGCGCTCATGCTCTTCTTTCTCTACCGCGTTACCGGAATTCCGGCGACCGAGGCCCAGGCGTTGCGCTCGCGCGGACAGGAATATGCACATTACCAGCAGACCACCAGCGCGTTTGTTCCGTGGTTCCCAAAATCCCAGGCAACCAGTTGAGTGAGATTGTCATGAGCACCACTCCCACCAAGCCGAACCTTGCGCAGCTCCGGCGCCGGACCAGACCATGCGCCTGGACAAGATGGCTGGAGCGCGATCTGCTGCCGGACTGGCTGATTCGCATCGGCATTCGGCGATTGCTGAAGCAGCGCCTGCGCGAAGAAGATGCGGGCGACGTGGAGAAACAGTGCGCCCGCCTGCTGGCGTTCGTCGAGCAGCTCAAGACGAGCCCGGTAGCGATTGCGACCGAGACGGCGAATGAACAGCATTACGAAGTCCCGGCGCGCTTCTTTGAGCTGGCCTTGGGAAAGCATCTGAAGTACAGCAGTGGGCTCTGGCGCCCGGGAACGAAGACGCTGGACGAGGCCGAGGAGGCGATGCTTGCACTGACCTGCGAGCGGGCGCGCCTTACCGAGGGGCAGCAGGTGCTGGAACTGGGTTGCGGCTGGGGTTCGCTCTCGCTTTATATGGCGAACAAGTACCCGCGCAGTCGAATCACGGCGGTATCCAATTCGCGGACGCAAAAGGAATTCATCGACGCCCGTGCCAGAGAGCGTGGGCTTTACAACCTTCAAGTCATTACTGCTGACATGAACCTTTTCGAGGCGCCTTCCACCTACGATCGCGTGGTTTCGGTAGAGATGTTCGAGCACATGCGCAACTACGATCTGCTGCTGTCGCGTATTGCTTCGTGGATGAAGAAAGATGCCTTGCTCTTCGTTCACATCTTCACGCACCGTCGTTTCGCGTATCCCTTCGAGGTACGCGACGCAGGCGACTGGATGGCGCGGCACTTCTTCACCGGCGGCATTATGCCCAGCGACGATCTGCTGCTGTACTTTCAGCGCGATGTGCATATCGTGGATCACTGGAAGCTGAACGGGCAGCACTACCAGAAGACCGCGGAGGCCTGGTTGCAGAACATGGACCGCAACCGGGCAGAGATCGCGGGACTGTTTGCGGACACATACTCCAAGGCCCTCGCCGCTGGCGACCGCAAGCGCGACGCCCAGCGGTGGCTGGTGCGCTGGCGGGTTTTCTTCATGGCCTGTGCTGAACTGTGGGGTTACGCAGCCGGCGGAGAGTGGTTGGTGTCGCATTACCTGTTCAGCCGAAATACGTAACGAAATGGCCAATCTTAACGACAAAACAGAGCCCGCAAAATACGACGCGATCCTGGTCGTGTCGTTTCGGCGGTCCCGAAGGGCCGCGACGATGTGATGCCGTTCCTGGAAAATGTTCTGCGAGGAAAGAACGTCCCGCGCGAGCGCATGCTAGAAGTCGCAGAGCACTATTATCACTTCGGCGGAAAGAGTCCGATCAACGAGCAGAACCGCCGGCTGATCGCTGCCTTGGAGCGCGAACTTGCCGAGCACAGTCCTAAGTTGCCGGTCTACTGGGGCAATCGCAACTGGCATCCCATGCTGGCCGATACGCTTTTGCAGATGAAGAAAGATGGAGTGCGGCGCGCGCTCGCATTCGTCACCTCGGCGTATAGTTCCTTTTCGAGTTGCCGGCAATATCGCGAGGACATCGCGAAAGCGCGCGAAGCTGTGGGGCCGGATGCGCCGGTAGTGGACAAGATAAGGGCCTTTCATAATCATCCCGGATTCATCGAAGTGATGGTCGATCGTGTCCGGGCGGCGCTGGCAATGTTGCCGGAAGAGCGACGCGACGCTGCGCAATTGATCTACACCGCGCATAGCATCCCCTCTGCGATGGCACGAAGCTGTGACTACGAAGTGCAGCTGAGCGAGACTGGACGGTTGGTAGCGGAGGAACTCGGACGCGCCGATTGGCGTGCTGGTGTACCAGAGCCGCAGCGGACCTCCGTCACAGCCTTGGCTGGAACCCGACATTCTGGACTATCTGCGTCAGCCGACGGTGCAGGGAAAGAAGTCAGCGGTGGTCATCGCTCCGATCGGCTTCGTCTCCGACCACATGGAGATCCTTTTCGACCTCGATACTCAGGCGCGGCAGCTCTGCGACGAGTTAGGGTTACTGATGGTTCGTGCGCAGACCGTGGGCACGCACCCGCGGTTTATTCGAATGATTCGGGAACTGATAGGTGAGCGCATGGATGATGCGCAACCACGGCTGGCATTGGGTTCGCTGCCCGCCCGGCCTGACTTCTGTCCTGCGGACTGCTGCGCGCTGCCATCACGATTGGCCACCACAAAATTCGAAACGAGAGCTAAAGCCGATCGCCCAGACGAGAATAGATATTGAGACCGGCAAGTACGCGCATGAACTTGCTTCGAGGTGCTTTGGGTGCCGAACTCAAGAGGCCATCCGTAACTTTGCCAACTTCGACACGGTCATCCTTATCGTGGTGTCGCGAAAAATTATTCTGCTATCACCGCAATCCGGTTGACGAAGCGCAGGCTCACAAGGGAGAGTCCAGGGGGTATGTGGCGTAACTTGTTGAAAGTGGAGGCCCTGGGCAGAGTCGAACTGCCGACCAACGGTTTAGGAAACCGCTGCTCTATCCATCTGAGCTACAGGGCCGCTCGTGGTGACAGCGGGCACGGTTCAGTTTACCGCAGTATTGTTGTGGCCGGCTCCCTTCTGTTGCCTGTTCGCTGCTCCGAAGGGCTCATGTCTGACGCGTTCTTCGCGTGACAGATCTCACGCGCTGCGGTCGGCTGTGCCTGAAGCGACGGATGAGCATCATGGACACGACACGGTAAATCGATTCACCGTCGCACCCTGCCAGCCTGTGCCATTGGAAGGATAGCTGGTGTAGAAAATGTAGTACTGCTTACCCAGAATGCTGGGATCGTCTCCCATTCCGACTGGCGAGACGTAAACACTGGGCGGCAGAGCCATGCTCCGGAAGTCATAGAGCAGGCTGAGCGCGGTCCACGTCAGCCCGTCGGTCGATTCGGAATAGTAAAGGACAATCCCTGCGTTGAGGATCATCTGATAGCGGTGGAGGAAATCGTTGTACGCCACTTGGAGTGTTCCGCTGTAGGGTGATTGTGGATTCAGGTCTTGGGAATACCCGCCTAATCCTTGTTCCAAATACCAGCCGTCATAATATTTCTGGAAAGCGACTGCATGCGGGTGGTCGCCGAATGCGGCCTTCAGCACTGCGTCAACCGGCGCGCGCGCCACCGATGCCAGCGTCACCGTATCGCCCCAATGCGTAGTCCCGTTCGCTCGCCAATCGGGAAAGTAGATGTAGAAATACTTGCCGTCCGGCGACAGAACCAGCGAAGGATCGCCTACGTCGAAACCGTCGTTATCGATGCGATATCCCTGATTGACGCGGACAATCTCTCCAAGATCAGTCCAGGTCACCCCTTGATCGGTCGATGCCGCCAAAGCCAGCACCGAGTAGAAACTCTGCGTTTGGATCGTAGGTATCTCTGCGTGATACAGCAGGAGCAGGTTGCCGGCTCCCGGCTTGCCGTCGGGAACGCGGTACACCGGACCACCGCCCATGTAGTCGTAGCTGCGATAGAACGGATTGACGGCTGAATCAGGGTTGGGAAGGACAGAGACATCGTTGGGAGGGCCTGAGCCCAGCGGATTATCGAGCGATCCGACGGTGCGGGTGATCGAGCCGTATTTGTCGTTGCCGTACAAATGCCCGTGCCAATCCTGGCGCGAATGGAGCCCACCATCGCTGCCAAAAAAGTAGTAGTTGCCGGCAATTTTGGCGACACCCAGGGGCGTATCGGGCCAGGCGAAGCCGTTCGCCTGGTCGGTGAGCGGCGGCTGCGCTATTTTTCCGGCGGCTTCGCGTTGCGCTGCCGTAACCACAACCCGGTTATCGATGATCTTCGGCGAGCAGAGCGAAGTAACATTCTGCGCTGCGGCGCTCCGCGCGATGGTCAGGGTTAAGGCGCAAAGCAGAGACGCTAGCAGGGAAACTAATCTTGTCGGCCACATGCCGGCCTCCTCAGAGTCCATCCTCTCGGCAATTGTTCCATACTCGCCTAAACTGCGGTTCGGCTTTACAATCAAAAATCCTCTCGAAGGGTGCTGGCGATTGATCGTTTTGGGGAACCCTGAATCATGAGTACGCATGCCTCGCCGGACACCGTTCTCCGCCTGCCCACGCCGGACAAATCAGCGCATGGCTGGCTGGCGCGCTTCTTCTCATCGAACAACCTGGCGCGAATTTCACGGGAGCCGGAGCATACCTACCCGTGGTATCAGGTCATCTGGCTGACCGGCGTCGATTACTTCTCGACGCTGGGCTATCAGCCGGGCATTGCACTGTTGGCGGCCGGAGCGCTGGCGGTGCCGGCAACCGCAGTGCTGATTGTCGTGACTCTGCTGGGCGCGGTACCCATCTACGCAGCGGTGGCCAAGCGGTCGTATGCAGGCCAGGGTTCGATTGCGTTGTTGGAAAATCTCTTTTCCGGCTGGACCAGCAAGATCCTCGTGCTGGTGCTGCTGGGCTTCGCCGCCACCGACTTCGTCATCACCATGACGCTGTCGGCGGCTGACGCGGCCGAACATGCCATAGCGAACCCGTATTTGCATCCCATTGCCGGTGCCTCGCACATGCGGGCGACGCTGGTTTTGCTGCTGTTGCTGGCCATCGTGTTTCTGGCCGGATTTCGTGAAGCCATCCGAGTCGCCTACTTCGTGGCTGTCCCGTATCTGGGATTGAACCTGATCGTGCTGTTGTGGTGCGCGGCGAAGGTTTTGCTGCATCCGCAGATGTTGTCAGCCTGGCACGCGGCGCTGGCGATCCGCGGCAACTGGACTGAGATCTTCATCGCGTCGGCATTGATCTTCCCCAAACTGGCGCTCGGTCTCAGCGGTTTTGAGACGGGCGTTTCGGTGATGCCGCTGGTCGACGGAGCGGATAAGGAAAAGACCGCGGACCCGATTCCGGGCCGCATCCGCAACACGCGGAAATTGCTGCTTTCGGCTGCGGTCATTATGAGCGTGCTTCTGCTGCTCTCAAGTTTCGTCGCAGCGTCACTGATCCCTGAGAGCGCTTACAGAATCGGTGGGCCAGCCGACGGCCGAGCCATCGCTTACCTGGCTCATCTGTATCTCGGCAGCATCTTCGGCACGGTTTACGACGTGTCGACGATTTTGATTTTGTGGTTTGCGGGCGCGTCGGCAATGGCAGGGCTGTTGAACCTGATCCCACGTTACCTGCCGCGTTTTGGAATGGCCCCGGACTGGGTTGCCTATCAGCGGCCGCTGGTACTGGCGCTGCTGGCGGTCGATATTGTAGTGACGTTAGCTTTCCGCGCTTCGGTGAATGCCCAGGGCGGAGCCTATGCCACCGGCGTTCTGGTGCTCATGCTGTCGGCTGCGGTTGCGGTCACGGTTTCGCTGTGGCGCGAGGCCAGCTTCAAACAGCCGCGGCTTTATCTGCAATGTTTTTACTATTTCATCGTAGCGCTGGTGTTCCTCTACACCACGGTCGTGAATATCATTGAGCGTCCCGACGGCGCTATCATTGCCAGCATCTTTATCTTCCTGCTGTTGACCGTTAGCGCAATGAGCCGCATTCTCCGCTCGACCGAGATGCGCGTCTCCGAAGCGCGGTTCATGGACAGCGACTCCGCTTCGCTGTGGGAATCGATCGAGGGCAGGAAGGTCAACCTCATCCCGCATCACATCGCAACCCCCGAGCATCGCAAGTTGCTCGCGAACAAAGTAAGCAAACACTATAAGGTGACCGGGCCGCTGGCATTCCTGCACGTCAACCTGCTCGACAACCGCAGCGACTTCCTCTCACCACTGCGTTTGCGGGCTTTCCGCGAAGAACAATACTTCGTCATCGAGGCGTTCGGGGCAGTTGCGGTCGCCAACTCCATCGCCTATCTGAGCGAGTTGCTCGACCCACTCAGCATCGTGCTCGGCCTGACCCGCCGAGGCTTAATGCGGCAGTCGCTGGAGTACATTTTTTTTGGCGAGGGCGAGACCGGGCTGCTGGTGTACTCCATCCTGGTGCGCTACTGGGACGCCACGAAGAAAACTTCCGGGCAGCCACTGATTTTGCTGGTTAGCGAATCGGATTATGCAGAACTTGCGGATGGGAAAACCGAAGCTGATAAGAAATAAGTTGGAGGCCGGGGGATCTACTTTTTCTGCGAACCAGACTCGAGCAGTTGAGCGATGCGGTCAAGAAGGGCGTCGGGACCGTCGCCTTTGGAGAGGAAGCCATCGGCGAACTCGAGGCCCGGGGGCGGCTCGGCCGCGGCCGAGACGATCAGGATCGGCACTTGCGGCTTCATCTCCTTCATCTCGGCAGCAATCTCAGCGCCGCTCTTGTCGGACAGGAAGTGGTCGGCGAGGACCACGTCAACTGGATTCTGCTTGAACAATTCCAGTCCCTCTTCGCCGGAGCTTGCGGTCAGCACGGCGTAGCCAGCGTCGGCCAGTAATAGCCTGCGGACGCGCAAAGCGACCTCGGCGTCATCAATGCAGAGAACGAGGGGCTGCCTGGCGGTAGGAGCTGTCATGGGCGCGTCTAGCAATATTATAGTGCCCGTCGAGGGAAGCGTCGCGTCAATGTCTGCCAATTAGACGGTCTCAGCTCAGTGCCAGGTGTAGCCCAGCATCACCTGCAGGCTGGCGTTCAGGCCCGGATTGTTGTTGCCGATGGAGGCGTTCGACAGATGGTAGGCCTTGAGCGCGACGTCCCACGAGTTGGTGCCCTTGCGGAAAATCTGTAAACCGATTTCCGGGCCGCTGGTGAAGTTGACCTGTGCGGTGTCGCCCGGCGGAAGGTTGTGATTGCTGAAGAGCACACCTCCGACGGCTGCGAAATACGGCGCGATCTTGCACCCGTGGGTGAAGTTCCACTTGAAGACCACCGGATCGATGCCGCCGGAATACTGGCCGCCGCGGATCCAATACTCATCGAGCGGAATAATATCGATGTCCATTTCGTAGGTTCCGCGCAGAATGCCCTTGCCATGTTCGTTAGTGAGAACTCGTCCCAGTCGAACTCCTAGCAGGAAATTCCCCGCGTTAGGGGAAGTATCAACCGTGTGACCACCGCCGACAAAGATGCCGCCGTTCCATCCGGGATGGCGAACCGCATCCACGGGGCTGTCAGTGGGCACTTGGGCCAGCAGACAGAGGCTGGCCAGGAAGCAGAAAAAGACAACGAAAGCGGCGTTCTTCATTGAAGTTTTCAGGGTAATGGCACACGTTAGCAGGTTTGTCGGCGACCGCGCAAACCCAAATATTTATTGCTGTAGCGCCGGGCCGTCCAGAAACAGTAACCCCGCGTACCGGTCAGGTAGCCGTTCATCCAGTTTTTCGACTGTTCATCCAAATGCCGCTTCCCGCGGGTCGTGCTTTTCCTATACTCGAAGCGGACGTTGAGGAGCTCCCATGAAGCTGCCGTGTCTCCTGTTGTTCGTGGTTGAATTCTCGTTTTCGTTGCTGGCCGCTGATTCTGCACTACCGGCCGATGTATTGAACCGCTGGGTCGGGGGAAAGTGGGTCAGCTCGGGTACGTTTGTCGATTCGCCTTACAGCAGCGCGAACAAGGCGAGCGCTACGACCAAGTGCGCGTGGTCGCCGGACCACGTATTCGTCATCTGCGATCAGGACATCGTCTTTGGCGGACAGCCTATGCGGAACCTTTCGATTTACACATTCGCGTCGAGAACAGGTAAGTTCTACTTCTACGGAATCTCGCTGGGCGAAGAAAAGGCGCGCAGCACAAACCTCGACATCAGCGACGGCGGCGAGCGCTGGGTGTATTCCAGCACCGACGAGATCAAGGGCAAGGTGGTACAGTTCCGCACCACCAACCAATTTCATGGCAACGATCAGGTCGAGTGGTGGACGGATTTCTCGACCGACGATGGCAAGACTTGGACAAAGACGGGAGAGGGGAAAGAGACGAGAGAAAAAGGCGGCAGCTAGCGCTTGGCACTTGGCAATCGGCTAAGTGCCAGACGCCAGCACTTTGCTCAGATGAAAATACCTTCTCGCCTTATGCACATCTTTCGCGATCTGCTCGCGCAGTGCTTCGACCGTCGGGAAGCGGACCTCGTTACGCAGGCGCTTCAGAAAAATCAGCTCAAGTGGCGTATCGGCGAAAAGCTCGATGGGATGGAAGTTCAGCAGATGGCTTTCGATGGCGAAGGAGTCAGCGCCGAAGGTTGGTCGATTGCCGACGTTCGTCACTGCCTCGAAGCACTCGCCGTTGATCCGCAGCCAGGTGATGTAGACGCCGTCGCCGGGAACCAGTTCATCGTAGCGCGCGAGATTGACCGTCGGCACCGTGTATTTGTGGCCATAGCCGCGTCCGCGGCCAGGATTGGAGTAGATGCTGAACGGGTGGCCTAACAGCGCCCGCGCGCGGCTGACATTTCCCTCGAGCGATCAGCTTGCGGATCTCGCTGCTGGATACGTGATGGCCGCGCAGCAGTTGCTCGGGAAAGATCCTGGCTTCAAAGCCGCATTGCTTGCCTAACTCTGCCAGCGTTTCGACGTTCCCCTGCGCCTTGTGGCCGAAATGAAAGTTGTAGCCCTCATGTACCTCTTTTGCCTGCAGTGCTCCCGCGAGTATCTGTCGCGCAAAGTCTTCCGCCGACATGACAGAGAGGTCGCGAGTAAATGGCAGTACGAGCAACAGCATCAACGTGCGTCTGCTGCAGCAGCGCCAGTTTGGTGGAGAGAGGAGTCAGCAGCTTGGGTGCAGCATCAGGACGCAGAATGCGCAGTGGATGCGGATCGAAGGTCACGACAACGGCCTTGCCGCCAAAGGTGCGAGCGCGCTCGGCCATATGGCGCACGACCTGCTGATGCGCGCGATGCACGCCATCGAAGTTGCCCACACTGACTACGGTCGCCCAAAGTTGGCCGGCACTTCATCAAGATTGCGGAAGATCTGCATTTCTATCGGATCGTGTTCCACACAGACCGTAAAGCCCCGTTCCATGACGGAGTGAGCGCCAAGCCTGCGATCACCCCGCTCATAATTCAAACTCCAGCTTCAAGCCGTCGTACGACAAGCGCACGTTCTCCGGCAGCGTCCACGTTTGTTTCTTCGTGCGGCAGGTCGTGCGAGATGTGGGTAAAGAATGTGCGCTTCGGCTTAAGCTGCTCGACGATTCTCAGCGAATTCTCTACAGTTGAGTGCGTCGGATGCGGGTGATGCCGCAACGCGTCGAGAAACAGGATGTCCAGGCCTTCCAGTTGCGCCATCGTTTCGTCGGGAATGGCGCTGAAATCCGTGAGATAGGCCGCGCTGCCGAAGCGAAACGCTTCGATCGGCATGTCCCCATGCAGTACCGGCAACGGCGTGAATGTTGCGCCAAAGATCGACACTGGCCCATCAATGGGCATGCAACTCGACCTGAGCCAGGCCGCCGTACTTGTAATCCGCCTCAAAGATATAGCGAAAGACGCTGCGCAGAACGCGCGCGGTGTTTTCGCTGGCGTAGAGCGGAATCTTCGTGCCGCCGGTCACGCGGGGAAAGCTGAGCGGGCGGACGTCGTCCAGGCCGAGAATGTGATCGGCATGACCGTGCGTGTAAAAGATGGCGTCGATCTTCTTAATGTGCTCGCGGATGGCCTGCTCGCGGAAGTCCGGCGTGGTGTCGATGAGAACGGTGCGCCTGGAGATTCCCGCCGCAGCCGCATTTGGCGCGTTGGCGTGATGGTCGTCCCACTGAACCATGATGGAGGGACGCAGGCGCCGGTCATGCGGGTCCGCAGAGGTGCAGACCGGCGCAATCGCAGCCGATGGTCGGCACTCCCATCGAAGTCCCGCTTCCCAGCACCGTGAGCGTGGCTTTCATCAGGCCTTGCCGTCGCTGCCGATACCGCCCTGGGGAGGATGAGTGATCAGGTTGGTCACTTCCAGATAGGCCATGCGCAATTCGTACAGGCAGTTCTGCATCATGTTCTCTTCGGCTGCGGTGAGGTTGCCCTTGGTCTTGTCCTGCAACATCGCGAGGGTGTCGATGGTCTGCCGAGCACCAATCAAATCCACTTCGGGTTTGGCGCCTTGCGGTGCGGCCAGACCAAGCTGCATCAGCGAAGTCATATAGAGCGAGGCGATGAACTTGTCGAAGGAGATCTCGAAATCCTTCGCGCTGTGCGCACGGCCCTGTTTGCGTAACTCTTGCTCGATGCGAGCGTCGATGTCGCGCGTGGACTGCTGATATGCGGCTTCGGAGGCCTGTTGCTCCTGCGCCGACGGTATCTCGCACCTCGGGCTCGACAGGAGTCGGTGGTGGGCGTTGGCGCGGGCGGTTCAGGGGTGTGATTCTGCGCGGCGCGTTCTTCGTTGGCTCGCTGCTGGGCTTCGCGCTTCTCGCGCTCACGCTCTTCGCGAAGCTCTTCGGCCTCGACAACGTCCTGGCGCAATTCGCCGTCGGTACTGAACAGACGGCGGTCGGTGACTACAAACTCCTGCTTCTTTTCTTTTTCTGCCATAGTTTTCTTGATCCGTTCAGAACTGAAAGGGAAGGCTCGCGACCGTGGCGCTCTGCTCGCCGGCTTGCATCGCTGTTCCCGGCGCGGCGACTTCCCGCCGCAAATATCCTAGAGCGATTGCGCGCTCGCTTCCTGGCACACGCGTCGCGCTGGTAATCTCGCCGACGTCTTTGTCGTTGGCGCGGATCTTCGTCCCCCGCTGCGGCGGCTCGCCCTGCACCTCAAATCCAATAAGCGTACGATGCACGTTGCCGCGCGCACGAATCCGCTCCACGATCTCCTGCCCGATGTAGCAGCCCTTGCTGAAGTTCAGCGCGTGTTCCTGGCCGGTTTCCTGCGGCAAGTCGCGCTCGCGCAGGTCGAGCCCGTACCGCGGCACGCCGCGCGCGATGCGATAGCTCTCAAGCGCGTCGCTTCCGGCTGGCTTCGCCCCCGAGTGCACAAGCGCATCCCAGAGCTTCTCCACGTTTTCAGGAGCCAGCCAGATCTCGTAGCCATCCATCTGCGGATGCGCGCTGCGCGCGATAGAAATACCCACGTCATGCCACACCGCATCGACGATCTGGCCCGGCTCGAGCTGCGAAACTTCGATTCCGGCGTGCGTCAGCGTCTCGGCGTGCTTTCGGCCCGGCTACGCCGACGGACACCAGCTTGTCGCTGATGTCCTCGATCTCCACCTTGTCCATGATGATGTAGCGCTGGAGGACGGTCTTGATCTTGTCCACCTGCTCGCGGTCGGTCGTGGCCAGCAGATACTCGCCGCGGTTGTAAGCGACCAGGTCGCCCTGGTTGTGGCCCTGCGGCGTCAGCATGAACGCGTAGACTCCACGGCCTTCGGCGAGATCGCGAATGTTGTTCGTAATCATGCCGTTGAGCCAGCGAGTCCGGTCTTTGCCGCTGATCAAAAGCTTGGCCTGCCAGCTCAGGTCAAAGATGGCTGCGCCGTGCAGGAGCGCCTCGAACTCGGCAGCGATGTCTCCGAAGTCGGCGGGAGTTTCGGCTCCGCGGTAGCTGCCAACGCGAACATGCGAGGCAGCGAGTCTTTCTTGTGACAAAATTCCACTCATACAGAATCTTTGATTATAGCGAAGCGGGAAAGGGCGCATCGGGACGGCGACGCAGATGTTTTATCGCGGGAAGGCGGCGAGGCCGTTCTGGATCCGCGCCTCCATGCAATGCCTGTTTATCCTGTGGGCGTGGTGGGTGCCTTAAGCGCCGGTTCGGGTCTGCTATCTTAATTTTCTGTGACGACCAAAAACAAAATCGCAGTTGTTCCCGGAGACGGCATCGGCAAGGAAGTGATCCCTAACGCGCTGGATGTGGTGCGCGCCTCTGGAGCGGCCGTCGAGTTCACCACCTTCGACTGGGGAGCCGACCGCTATCTCATCGACGGAACCACAATCCCTGCCGATGGCTTTCACATGCTGGCGCGCGACTTCGACGCCATCTTCGTCGGCGCGCTGGGCGATCCGCGGGTGCGCGACCAACATTCATGCCAAGGAAATCCTGCTGGGCATGCGCTTCAAGATGGACCTCTACGCCAACGTGCGTCCGGTGCGCCTGCTCGACGCGTCGCTTTGTCCGCTGAAGAACGCGACGCCCGACGACATCAACTTCACGGTCATCCGCGAGAACACCGAAGGCGTGTACATGGACATGGGCGGCAACTTCAAGTTGGGCACGCCCGACGAACTCGCCACGCAGGAGGACATCAACACCCGCAAGGGGTGGAGCGTGTGATCCGCTTTGCTTTCGAGTACGCGCGCACCAACGGCCGCAAGAAAGTCATGATGTCGGACAAGTCAAACGTGATGACTTACGCCGGAGGCTTGTGGCAGCGCGTCTTCAAGGAGGTTGCGAAGGAGTATTCCGACATCCAGACGCAGCACATGTACGTCGACGCACTGTGTCTGCAGATGGTGCGCGAGCCGAAGTCGCTCGACGTGATCGTCACCAACAACATGTTCGGCGACATCGTTACCGACCTGGCAGCCGCGCTGCAGGGCGGACTGGGCATGGCTGCCAGCGGCAACATTCATCCTGGACGGACGTCGATGTTCGAGCCGGTGCATGGCTCGGCTCCGCCGATTGCCGGCAAGAACATGGCGAATCCCATGGGTTCGATCCTGACGGCAGCAATGATGCTGGCGCACCTCGGCCTGAACGCCGAAGCGCAGAAGATCGAGAATGCAGTATTGGAAGCCGTACGCGCGAAGAAGACGACAGTCGATGTCGGCGGAACGATGGGCACGAGGGAGTGCGCCGCGATGGATTGCGGAGCGGGTTGCGGCGTAGTCGCAAACTATGCCGTAACCGCTGCCCGTTTATCCGCCTTCGCCTGCTTCTGTGCTGCAGCCAGATGTTTCTTCAGAATCCGCACGCCGGCGTCGACGTGCTTTTCCTGCAGCAGAAACGGCGTGAGGAAGCGCAGCACGGTGTCTTGCGTCACGTTGATGAGCAGGCCATCGGCGTGCGCGCCTTCCAGGATCGGCTTGCCCGGAATGGTTGAGCTGCAGCGCCTGGATCGCTCCTACGCCGCGCACTTCGGTTGCGATGTCGAACTTGTTCACCAGTTCACGCAGCTTCTCGGTGAAGTAGCCGCCGACGCGTTGCACCTGCTCTAGCAGATTCTCTTCTTCCAGGATCGCCAGATACTCCAGCGCCACGCGGCACGTCAGGGGTCCACCGCCGAAGGTGGTGCCGTGCTTGCCGGGGGTGATGTGCTGGGCGAATTTTTCCTTCGCCAGAAACGCGCCCAGAGGCAGTCCGGCGGCGATCGGCTTGGCGATGCAGACCACGTCCGGCGTCACACCGAAATGCTCAAACGCGAACAGTTTGCCGGTGCGTCCCATGCCGCACTGGATTTCATCGAAAATTAACGCCGCGTCGTGCTGGTCGGCCGCTTCGCGGCAAGCCCGCAGGAACTCCGGGCTGGTCTCCTGGATGCCGCCTTCGCCTTGAATTGGTTCGAGCACGATGGCGCAAACTCTCTCATCCATCGCGGCGCGCAGTGCTTCGATATCGTTGCGCGGGACGAAGCGTACACCCTCCAGCATGGGATCGAAGTCCTTGCGATACTTCGGTTGGCCGGTGAGAGCAAGCGCGCCCATGGTGCGGCCGTGAAAAGAATTGTCCAAAGCAACGACGACGTTCTTGCCGGCTACTCCCGTGGCGTGACCGGCGGCGCGCACCAGCTTCAGCGCCCCCTCAATGGCTTCGGTCCCGCTGTTGGAGAAGAACGCGCGGTCCATGCCCGACTTGGTGCAGAGCTTCTCGGCGAGCAGTCCCTGGTACTCGTTGTAGTAGAGATTGGAGACGTGAATCACCTTCGCAGCCTGATCGCGGATGACCTTCACGATGCGCGGATGCGCGTGGCCGAGGGCGTTGACGCCCAAACCGGTCAGAAAATCGAGATAGCGTTTGCCATCGACGTCATACAGGTACACACCTTTGCCGCGTGCCATGGCAATCGGGATAACGGGCATAGGTGTTCAGCAGGTATTTCTGTTCGCGTTCGACAATCTCTTGGTAAGACATGGCGGACCTCGCAAAAGTTTTATTGTAGCGTGCGGAAGCGGAACGCCGGGGCAAAGGCAGCAGATGATTGCCGCTTTTTCGTACGGCAAAAGCGGTAGACCGGTGACCGAAATCACAGAACCGAGGTTCCTTTGGTGGCTAGACTTCTCGTATGTTGAGCGACAAACAATTCCGCGAGCGCGCCCGCACCGAACTTCGCCAGATCGGCGAACAGTTGCTGGGGATGGCGACCGACCGTGACATCTACTGGAAGCTGGAGCGGGAGATCGTTGGGCACAATCCTCAGCTTGAGGCAGCGCGCAGCCCGTTCCTCGATATGCTGCGAGGCTGCTACGCCGATGCCATGGCTGCTCGCGTGTTGCGTCTGCTTGACGGAGACGCTGGCCTTTCGCTGCCGACGGTGCTGACCCAGTTTGCTCAGCACGAGGAGGTCATGCGCGACAAGATTACCGAGCGCGAATTTGCCGAAGACCGCGTCGCCCTGCAGCAGGCCTTCGTGAATCTTGAGCGCGTGATGGTGCCGCGCACCGCGCATCATGAGCGGACGCTGCCCGCCCTGGCATCGCTGCATAAAGAGCTGGATGCCACTCTGGACCGGATGATCGATATGGCGAAGACGTATTACTGGATCGTCGCCGACGGGTCGCTGCAACTTGATGTGAAATATTGCGGCGATCCGCTGGCAGTGTTTCAGCTTGCCTGGGCTGCGCCGGAGCTGGCGAGATAACAGGCTCGACGCGTACCGCATTGCTGTCATCGCGCGGAGATCAGCGCCACCGCAATCAGCGCGCCGACTATGCCAATCGCTTGCGTGCGCGAAATTTTCTCCTTCAGCACCAGCCACGCAAGGACGACCGTGCTCGCCGGATAGAGCGACGACAGAACCGCGGCTACGTCGAGCCGACCGTGGCGAGTGGCAGCAATGAACATTGCATTGGCTACCGTGTCGAACAGGCCTGAAAGAATAATCGGAAGCAGCGCCGGGCGGAGCGGCTGCTCATCGCGTGGCGAGAATGCCACAATGGTGAACATGAGACCGGTTGAGGCTGCACGCGCGCCGACGAGCGGCCACAGTACGGCGTAACGGCCTGCTTCTTTGCCGGAGACCAGCAGCAGGCCAAACATCGCGCCTGCCAGCAGCGCTAGCCCCAAGCCTCGGCGAGAATCGAGCTCTCCGTCCGGCCGAGTGATCAGCCAGAGACTTATCACTGCCAGTGCAAACCCTGCTAACTGGATCCGGCCGGGTAAGCCCTCTATCCCAATGCCAAACACGACCGGCAGCACTGCCGTGATAACCGAAGCGACCGGGGCCACCACCCCCATGCGTCCGGTTGAGAGTCCCTGGTAGAGGGCGGCAACGCCGAAGGCGTCGGTAATACCGGCTGCGGCTCCCCAGGCGAAAGCCGGCCAAGGCGGCACACGCTCGCCGCCAATCCAAACCAGCGCCAGCATGAGCACCAAGCCGAAGGCGTGGGCGATGGCGACAACCCGGAAGACGCTGGCTCGCTTGGCGGCTATTCCACCGGCGAAGTCGCCTGCGCCCCAGACTCCGGCCGCGCCGAGACTGAGGGCTGCACCGGAAATGGTGCTGAGACTCATGCCTGCCTAGACTACACGGTCAGCCAGCCCGCTCATGACGCCAGCGTCGAGAGCAGCTCCATAAATTGGGAGCCGCACGAAATCTTTCGGCCGCACGTGGTTACCATCCATGGAATGCTTAGTTCCTTAGTAACTGTCGGCTGCTCCGTAATTTAACAACAGTATTCCAAAATTTGTATTATCAGCTCCTCAAGACGTTTATAATCTTGGAAGCTATTCAGGGGTTGAGGTTTAGCGGTTTCGCGGTGGAATACGGCGTGGCATCTAAGTTGCTCAAACAAGAACGGCTCGTGGGAGTTATCCCACCAGTGCGTCTGGCCAGCCAGCCAGCCCCTGTCATGGATCGCGTTCTGCAAAGCCGCTTTTTCGCTGTCGTTCTGGTGCTGATGAGCGCTGCGGCGATCACTTTTGCCTGGATCAATTTCGACAAAGATCGTGAATATATTGCTCCCTACGACGGCATTTGGTGGGTAGAGTCCGGGGGACACCTGCGGGCCGAGCGGGTCGACGTGGACGGTCCGGGCCAAAAGGCCGGCATCAAGAAAGGTGATTTGCTAACGGCCATCGAAGGCCGGGTCACCAGCAACGTCGGCAGCCTGGAAAGGGAGCTTTACCGGGTCGGCATTTGGTCGAAAGCGACCTACTCCCTGGTGCGGCAGGGTGTACCCGTCGAGGCGCCGGTAATTCTAGCGCCCGCAGACCGATCGCTGTTTTCGGGGCTGCGCCTCATCGCGCTGGTTTATCTCGGCATCGGCATCTATGTGCTGCTCAGGCGGTGGACCGCCCCCAAGAGCACTCACTTCTACGTCTTCTGTCTGGTCTCGTTTGTCTTCTACGCTTTCCACTACACCGGCAAGTTCAACGACTTCGACTGGGTCGTCTACTGGGCCAACGTGGTGGCCTGGTTGCTGCAGCCGGCGCTGTTTCTACACTTCGCGCTTACCTTTCCGGAGCGCAAAGGCCTGGTCAATCGCAAGCCCTGGCTGATTCCGGCGGTGTACGTGCCGGGCGCGATCCTGCTGGCTATTCGCATCGGCGTAATCGACCTGCTGCAGCCGAGCGAACTGCTGCGTTGGAACCTGGATCGCGTGGATTGGGTGTACCTGGCCGCCTATTTCATCGCTGCGACCTACACGTTGTGGCACAGCTATCGCCACGCGGAGACGGCCATTCTGCGGCAGCAGATGAAGTGGGTGACGCGCGGCACCCTGCTATCGGTCGCACCGTTCACGCTCTTCTACATCATTCCCTATCTGTTCGGCGCGGCACCGGGAATCGGCATGAAGATTTCGGTGCTGTCGCTGGTGTTCCTGCCCCTGACCTTCGGCTACGCCATCTTCCGCTACCGGTTGATGGACGTCGACCTGATCTTCAAGCGCGGCATGGCTTACACCATCGCGGCGGGCGCCATCACAGCGGCGTATTTCGCGGCCGTTGGCATGGCGTCGGTGCTGTTCCACCAGAACTTCCCCAGCATCGGACCGATCGGTCTGGTGGTCGCCATCGCGGTCACGGCGCTTCTGTTCGACCCGTTCAAGAACTGGGTGCAGGAGTCTCTGGACAAGTTCTTCTACCGTAAACGGTACGACTATCGCCGCACGCTGATCGAATTTGGCCGCGACCTGAATTCCGAAACCGATCTCGACAAGATGTTGAGCTCGATCGTCGATCGCCTGTCACGCACGCTGCTGGTCGACCGGTTGGCCATCTTCCTGTCGGATCCGGAGCAGCCGGAGCAGTTCATCCTGGCGAAGTCGTACGGCATTTCCGACACCAGCGCGCTCAGCTTCGACTTCCTGCACGTGCAGCGTCCGGAGTGGGAGGCGGGACACCTGTTCTTCGACAATACGAATCAGGCGGTGCGCGAAACTCCCTCAGGCCGCGACACCATTCGACGCCTCGAGCTGAACTATTACATTCCTTGCACGGTGATGAATCGCATGATCGCGGTGTTGGGTCTGGGCAAGACGGCGGAAGGCGATTTCCTTTCCAGCGAAGACGTGCAGTTGCTGGAGACTCTGGCCGGCTACATCGGCATCGCGATGCAGAATGCGCGGCTCTATAAATCGCTGGAAGAGAAGGCAGTGCAATACGAGCGCCTGAAGGAATTCAGCGAGAACATTGTCGAATCGATCAGCGTCGGGGTAATGGCGGTCGATCTGGAAGACCGCATCGAGTCGTGGAACTCGCAGATGGAAGTGATGTTCGCGCTGCCGCGTGCGGAAGCCCTGGGACGTTCTCTGAATGCCGTGCTGCCTGCCGGCGTTCCTCGAAGAGTATTACCGGGTTCGTCCGACGCAGGGCATTCACAACCTTTACAAGTTCCGGCTCGGCACTACGGCGGGCGAGACGCGCGTCACCAATATCGCCATCGCTCCGCTGGTCAGCAAGAGCTTCAGCGTGATCGGCCGGCTGATCATCGTCGACGACATCACCGACCGCATCGAACTGGAATCGCAGCTGTCACAGGCGGAGAAGCTGTCTTCGATCGGATTGCTGGCTGCCGGCGTCGCCCACGAAGTCAACACGCCGCTGGCCGTGATCTCCTCTTACGCGCAGATGCTGGCCAAGCAGGTGCACGGCGACGATCGCCAGTCGGCGCTGCTGGAGAAAATCACCAAGCAGACCTTCCGCGCATCGGAGATCGTAAACAGCCTGCTGAACTTCTCGCGCACTTCGGGCACAGAATTTACCGACGTCGACCTCAATCGCGTCATCAAAGACACATTGACGCTTGCTGGAGCATCAGTTCAAGACGGCGCGCATCAATGTACAGCAGGAGCTGTATCCCAATCTGCCGGTGATTCACGGCAACACCGGCAAATTGCAGCAGGTGTTCCTGAATCTGTTCCTGAACGCCAAGGATGCTATGCCCGGCGGCGGTACGCTGACCATCAGCACGTGCAATGGCCATCACGTGCAAGTCAAAGTCACCGACACCGGCAGCGGCATCGCGCAGGAGCACATTCATCGCATCTACGATCCGTTCTTCACGACCAAGAACAAGCCCAAGACCGGGCACAGCGGTGGAACGGGGCTGGGGCTTTCGGTGACATACGGCATCATTCAGGAGCACGCGGGCAAGATTCGGGTGGACAGCGCTCCCGGGCAGGGAACGACATTCGTCATGGAATTCCCCATGATCAGAAAGGCAGTCAGTGCTTGAAGCGGCAATAAGTCGAGAGCTGGCCGGCCGCGAAGAGTTCGGCCTCACCCGGGTCGGTGTTGATCGTTGACGACGAAGCTGCGATTCGCGAGTCGCTCCAGACCCTGCTGGAGTTCGAAGGCTACTCCGTAGATATCGCCAGCGATGGCACGGAGGGACTGACGCGTATTGCCGAGCGGCCCTACGATCTGGTGCTGCTGGACTTCGCTCTGCCCGAGCGTAACGGCATCGAGATTCTGCAGGAGCATTCGCGAGCGCGATGCCGAACTGCCGGTCATCATGATTACCGCCTACGGCACAGTGGAGAACGCCGTCAACGCCATGCAGGCGGGCGCGACCAACTTCATCCAGAAGCCCTGGGACAACGAAAAGCTGCTCGCCGACGTGCGCACCGCCGTGGGTCGCCGCCGCGCGGAAGAAGAAGTCATTCAGCTCAAGCGCGCGCTGAAGCAGCGCTATAACTTCGAGCACATCATCGGCAAGAGCGAGCCCATGCTGCGCATCTTCGACCTGGTGGCCCAGGTCGCTCCCAGCCGTTCGACGGTGCTGCTGCAGGGCGAGAGCGGAACCGGCAAGGAACTGATCGCCAAAGCAATCCACATGAACTCGCCGCGGCATAGACCGCGCCTTCGTGCCGGTCAATACCGGTTCGATGCCGGCCGACCTGCTGGAATCGACGCTCTTCGGCCACGTGAAGGGCGCGTTCACCAGCGCCGTGGTCAGCAAGAAAGGTCTGTTCGAAGTAGCCGACCGCGGAACGCTGTTCCTCGACGAAATCGGCACCATGAGCATGGAGACGCAGGCCAAGATCCTGCGCGTGCTTCAGGACCGTAAGTTCATGCACCTGGGCGGCGTGAACGAAATTCAGGTCGACGTGCGCATCATCGCCGCCACCAACGTCGACCTGCGCCAAGCGGTGAAGGAAGGCAAGTTCCGCGAGGACCTGTTCTATCGCCTGAACGTCATCACCGTCGATTTGCCGCCCCTGCGCCAGCGCAAGAACGACATTCCGCTGCTGGTGGAGTACTTCATCCAGAAGTTCGCGAAGGAAAACGACCGGCCACCGCTGCAGCGTAACGCCCGAAGCTCTGCGTCCGCTGATGGATTACGAGTGGCCGGGCAACGTGCGCGAGTTGGAGAACGTAATCGAGCGTGCCGTTGTGTTGTCGACCGGCGCAAATCTCACCGCCGATCTGCTTCCGGAGAACGTCATCGGGCCGCGGCACCCAGCTCGCACTCATGGAGCATCGTCCCGACGCCTCACTGTTCGAGATCATCGAAGACTGCGAGCGGCGTGTTATCACCGACATGCTGGAGAAGTGCGGCTGGAACCAGACCGAAGCCGCCGAGCGTTTCCGCATCCCTCTCTCAACCCTGAATCAGAAGATCAAGCGCTTGAATATCGAGATCAAGAAGAAGGGCAAAGAGAACGGGAATAACTAGCAGCCAGCTGGCCTCGGGTCTCGCTTTTTACTATGCCTGGGAAGGTATGTCGACGGAGCGGTCGCCTAAAACCTGGGCAGCCGCTAATTTCCTGCTTTCGATGGCTGATTATCGATTACCCAACGCTTGGTTTTTTGGTTCGTACACGCAGCAAGGCTCTTCCGCGAACATGTTACCTGTCAGCGCATAACTTCGTGCGCGCGAGCCTCCGCAGACTTCACGAAACTCGCAATGTCCGCACTTGCCTTCCAGATTCTTACTGTCCCGCAGTGAGCGAAAGAGCGGCGAATTGCGGTAGATCTCACTGAGAGATTGATCGCGCACGTTGCCGCCGGAGACAGGGAGAAATCCGCTGGGAAAAACCTCACCCAAGTGTGAGATGAAGACGAAGCCTTTGCCGTCGTTAATGCCGCGAGGTGCCCGGCCGATCCCGTCAGGCGTTTCCATGCCGATGGGAAGGTATTGAGGAATGCGGCCGAATGTGTTGGCTGGTCTTTGCCCGCGGCGCTGTTCGGTTCGGCGCTGCAGCAGGAAGCGACGATAGTGTTGGGCTTCGGTGCTTTTGATGTCGAACATCACACGCTGCGATGTTTCGTGCAGCTTCTGGAAAACCTGTTCGAACTCCTCAGCCGAAATCAGATCGATACTCTGGCCGCGCCCGGTAGGCACCAGAAAAAAGACGCTCCATAGCACGATGTCCAGCTTCTCAAGCAGCGAGATGGTGTCATCAAGTTGTGCGAGGTTGTGGCGCGTGATGGTGGTGTTGATCTGCGCAGGCAAATCGACTTCGCGGGCCCACTTCACCGCGTCGATCGTCCACTGATAGGAGCCTGGCACGCGGCGAAACGCGTCATGCGTCTCTGCGGTTGCGCCGTCAAGGGAAACGGCTAGCCTTGCCAATCCGCACTGTTTCAGTTGAAAGATATTTTCCCGAGTGAGCATCGGCGTCGCACTGGGCGTCAGCGAGATGCGCACGCCCCGGTTTGACGCGTAGCGTACCAATTCGAAAATGTCAGGACGCTTCAGCGGATCGCCGCCGGTCAGAACGAAGACCGGAACCTCCATCTTTGCGATCTCGTCGATCAGACGTTTGGCACCGTCGGTGCTCAACTCAAGAGGATGGCGAGCGGGCTGCGCACAAGCACGGCAATGCACGCACGCAAGGTCGCAGGCCTGGGTGGTCTCCCAGATGGCCACGAAGGGTCGCTCGTCGAAGTTCATCCTTGCGCGGTGATTGGGATCGCGATCCATAGCCGCTCTCTCCTTCGTACGAAACCATACAGTTTGCCAGGCGCGGCCAAGCGTGCATGTGACTTAAGTCGCGGTGAGCGCTACGAATTATTCCTCAGGCACCGGTATGGGCGCGGCGGACTTGCATCACTTCAGCGAGTGAGGTCCGTCACAGCCCGACTGTGCGACCTGAGGACACAATGAGGTCAGGATGGTAGCCGTTGGGGCGCCTGAACGGGAGTTGCATATGTCCGACGACAAGCGCGATGTACTGGAAGTGCTGCGGTATGAATTGAACTTTATCGAGCAGGGCGGCTATGGGAATTGGTACAGTACGCCGTGGGGGCCGGCTTCGATTTTTCAGGACTCCCTGACCTGCCCAAATCATGGCGATCCCACCCGTCCTCATGCCTGCCACGAGTGCCTGCTGTACGACTTCGTCCCCGAGGAATACCGGACCGACGACGTGCCCTGTCACCATATCCCATTGAATCGGCAGGGAGTTACGATTGCCTCGGCCAGTCAGACGGAGGAAGAGTTGCGCGAGAACGTCAAACACTGGCTGAAACGCACCATCGCCCGCATCGAAGCGGAGCGCGCCAAGAATCCGGTGCAGCCTTCCGCCTCTAAGTAGCGCCTTCCCGTTTTGGAACCGCTGGGGAGCATTCTTTGTTGCGGGTTTGTCGCGGCCGCCAAGAGTGAAAGTACAATCTAGGCTCTTGACCCAGGAGAGTCCATGCCACGAAGTTTTTCTTCGCTCAGTCCAGCCGAAGTTTTGCAAGTCGCTGTTTCTATCGAACAACGTAACGCCGATGTATATCAACGCTTCGCCGAGATGTTTACCGAATTTGGTGATCCCGACTCGCGCGACATCGCCGAGGTCTTTAAGGAAATGTCAGACGAGGAGCGGGGTCACCGCTGCCTGCTGGAAGACAAGTACGTCGCCGGCTTCGGCGCCCTTCAGAAGGCGCTGACCGAAGATGAGCTCACAGAGCTGGTAGAAGTACCAAAGCTCAACAGTGCCAATGTATTCTCATGCGCCAGTGACGTCACCGCCCGCGAGCGCGCTTTGCATTGCGCGCTCCAGGCAGAGCACAGCGCCCAGCAGTTCTATGAAAAGCTGGTGGAGGAAACTCCGGAGGGTCCGCTCCGCAAACTCTTTAGCGAGCTGGCACAGATGGAAGATGGCCACGTTGCCTTTCTGGAGAACAGGCTGGAGAGTTCCGCCGCAAAGGCCAATACCGTCGACTGAAATCTACTACAGACAAAAAGAACGCGACCGGACATTGCAGCCGGTCGCGTTCGTGTTTATGTCAGCGCGATGGCGGCGCCGAATATTGACACTGCGTCCCCTGCCCGAACTTGCTTAGGTCGACGGTCTGGAACTGTACGTTGCCGCTGGCGAAATACGGATCGCCGCTGAACTGCGTTGGGTCAGGCGGGGTAGCGGGGTTAGGAGGCGCACTCCAGTCAGCCGGCATCGTGAAGGAGAATCCGTAGCAGCCCTCCTCCGGGCAATCCGGATCCTTGGGGCCCCAGCTGCACGCCGTGTCGTCGGTGCAACTGGTTCCGGCTGCGCATCCGCACGAGGTATTCCCGTTCTTGTCGGTCTTCACCGCGCAGTACGTGGAAGGGGCGCAGAAGTCCTTGTAGTCTGCTTTCAGTTCATCTGTGATGGAGCTCTTGCTGAGGTCGACGGAGACGGAAAGCAGGTTTGTGTCCTTGTTGTAGACCGGGGTTCCCAGCCACGGCGCGCCTCCGGTAACGGGCTTGAAGTCGTAGTCATCGGTGTCGAAGATGCCGCGGACCGGCTCCACGCTCCACTTTCCGGTTTCGTCATTCGGCCCTAGGTAGATGATCGAAGGTGAGTTGCGTGGTGTCCCTGCCGTAAATGAAGTACACGTAGTAGGTCTGCCCACCCTGGAACACCGAAACTCCGTGAGCAGAACTTTGATCTGACGGCAAGCAACCACCCTGCGCTGTGCAGTTGTTGCTGGTGTCGATGTAGAAGTGTCCATGGTTCACCGTTAGCGTGCTGCGCTGGCCGCTGTCCTGGCCCATCATCTTGATGAATGGCTTAGGACGAGGCGTTTCCGCCCACTCGGCATCAGTCAGATACTCGCGATAGAGCGGCACGCCGAAGGTCTGTGGTGTTGCTCCCTGATGCGTCCAGTAAGCCAATCCACCGGTGATGCACTCGTTGGGACAGACCTTGGTTGGATCATTCGTGCATGTGTGATAGCCAATCGAGCAACCCGCGATGATGGCTGAGGAGACGTACTCGTAGGGGCTGGTCTTCGCGGTACCCGGAGCGCCTTTACCGTCAGCAATGGTCGGGTGCTTGTCGGAAGCGCACTCAACCGTTTCGACCGGGGCGTTGAAGAACGGATCTTCGTTCACCGAGATGGTTTCACGGCTGGGCGTCTTGTCGGGCTCCTGTTCGGATCCGACGAGGCCGGTCAGCGCGCCGTCGCCTCCGGGAAGTGTCGGAGTGTCAGGCACTCCGTCGTTCAACACCGTCTGCCGATCGATGTCGGTGAAATTGTTGAACATGCTCGGCGAGTCGTTGCCCGGGCAATAACGAGCCTGGATCTTGGTTGGGTCGCCGATAAACGTGCCCGGCTTGAACAGCGGCTCGATCAGGAAGTGCCGGATGTTCGCGTTCTGGAACATCAGGTTCTGCGAATGGAATGCCGGAGGATAGTAGAAGCCATTGGGTTGTTTCCACGCAACGGCGGCGTTCGGCAGATAGCAGCTTCCCGCGGAATCTTTCGGCAGGCCGTCTTCATGACGGTTGATGTACATATACCCGTTGCCCGAGATTGCTGCCGGATAAACATCGAGGTAAGCATTCGCTTGCTGAAACGCCGGTCCATCGTAAACGCTGAACAGACGCTGGCCAGGGAACGGGCCGATCTGCATGCTGATGCCGTCGGCCGTCGAGAGACAGTAGCCGTAGTCGGCATTGTTGCTACATGCGAGAGCGGTGGCGGGATTGAAGGGGCCAGCGTCGGAGGCATACGCGTTGAGGGGCTGACCGGTGCTGGGCTTGGCTTGCGAGCTGCCGATGAAGACGCTGCGGTAAGCCAGCATCCAGTTGCCGACGGGCGAATCAGAGTGGGTATAACCCCCGCCGGTGGTGAAGTTCAGACCGCCATACTGCGAATCGGTGACCGCTCCATCCGTAAACAGAAACCACTTGGCGCGCATCCAGATGGCAGCGAAGTTGGTCTGCGCGTAGTTGAACGACGTGTCGTAGTGATCCAGCACGGTCACCATGCAATTGGCGCGATTGGGGCCCGTGTTGGCGCAGGGAGGTTGTGTGCTGCAATCCGTGTCGCCATCAGGACATGAACTCGGATTGCGTAAGCCGGTCAGCTGAGGATAGTAGACCAGGTATTTCGGATCGTTGACGTTTTGCGCCGGAGCAACTTTGTTGGGCACCGCTTGCAAAGTTGTATCGTTGGCGACGCCGTCGCTGAAGCCGCCACAGTCGTAGGTGTCGCCGACGGTAATGAAGGAGAACTGAGCGGCCACGCAACTGTTGCCGACGAAGTTTTGCAGGGGAGCTAGTCCGCCGCGGCCGGTGTTGTTCATGTGAAGAGTGCTGCCGTCGTTCGGATCCACCTGCTGGGAGGCGTAGCTGTCCCACACTTCGAACATCGAGGGACCGCCGTTGGCGCCAGGCAGCAACCAGTAGCACGAGCCGCAACTGGTGACACCCGCGGCCATGTTGTACTGGAAGTCGTTCCAGCCATTCATGATCCAGAACGCAGAAGGATGGTTCCAGTCGGAGCGGTAGGGCATGAAGTCGCCGCGCGGCGAATCGCCGGGGCGCGCCAGGATGCCGGGAACGTTGCGTGGATTAAGCGTAGTGCTCTGCACGGCAGCGATAACGCTGGCGCCGAGGTTGGCGTAGAGCTTGTTGTTGATCTCCGTCGCGTCTTCCAGGTAGAAGCCGTGCCCGATCGACCTAAAGCCAACGTTACGGGCGATGGTCATGCCCTGGGTCGCGTGGACGGTGATCCAGCGCGTCATGGAATCGTGAATCGAACAATCGCGAACGTAGGGGGCTTGCGTCGGATCTTCCGGCTGCGGCGTCTTGCGTGCCATGTGGAAGTGCACCGGGTAGTGGCCGATGGCTCCGCCTTGTCCCAAGTGATAAAACTCAACGCCCTTCAATTGATAGTTCGTGAAGCCCTGCCGAACCAGCGTATGTCCGCCGAAGTAGTTACCCAGGGTGGGAGGGAAATGATCGTGTTCGTTGGTCTTCAAGTCAGGTTGATTGCCCTCGGACAGGACCGCGATACTGCGCGTCAGCAACCCCACCGCTGCACGAGTTTCGATCGTGCGCGAATCACGCGGTCCGATAGTGGCCGGGGTATTTTTGGGAAGGGTATACGCCGTCGCGTTGTGCTGCCACGTCAGCGGAGAAGCCAGCACCACCGAGTTGCCGCTTACCGTTGAGATCACTGCCTCTTCGTTGTGCGTGGGCATGTAGTCGGTAGTGGTCACCACGACGTGATCACCCGGCTGCCAGCTTGGTACGTTGGCGCTGAGGGTCAGCGTCTTCTGGTCCGCGGCGATGGCCGTCAGCCGTACCCAACTCTGTCCGGTGGCCGAAGGGTCCTGATCCGTCTTGGCGTCATACGTTGCGCCCTTGACACCGAACATCTGCACAACCCCGCCGTAGGCCAGGGCCAGAACTTTGTGACCGAAGTACGCGGGCGCATTCTGGTCGGCCTGATCGAAGGTGTCGTAGCCGTAGAAGCAATCATCGCCGGGCAGCTTGTAATTCTGATTGACCTGGCTGGCCTTCACGCAGGGTGCGTTCTTCGGGCTCGGTACCATGTGCATCGCCAGCGTGGGGTTCGACTTCCACAGGTCAGAAGGCACGCCGCAGAACTGCTGCACGCAGAGTGCTCCCGGATCGCTGCTCTGACCCCATAAGTAGATCCGGACGCGAGCTCCAACCTCGTTTGGAATCGGCGGGTTTTGGCCAATCGGGTGGAGAACTGTGCCGGCGGAGAGCGTTCCGCCGCTTTCCACGATGATCGATTCGGCGTGGAAGTCGATGCGCGTGTCTTCAAAAGCCAGCGATCCGCCGGAGATGATGTTGACGTTGTGATAAACGTACACGCCGATCCCGCCGGAAAGGCCGACGACCGTGCACGGAGTGCTGATGACGAGGTCGGTCGAGGCGCTGCCTCCGGGAAGCAGTTGTCCATTGGAAGGGCACGTGTCACCAAAAGCGAAGTTCGTCGAACCGAGCCAGAACACTATGAAAATTGCCGGAATAAACAGGGGAAAGGTTGCGCGAAATATTCGACCGACACCACGCAGGGCGCTCATGACCATTGTCCTCGATCTTGCAGAGTTTCAGCGTCAGCCCGAACGATGCGGCGCAAACCGTTTTGACGCGCAGCGGGAAAGCACTGGTGTCAAGGGTCGTTCAGAATCTGCTGGCCACCACAGATGGGTTTAGAGATCTCTTGATAGGAGGTAGTGGACAAGTATTTTGATAAACGAAAAGATGAAAGTCAAGCGGGAACTGAGTTTCAGGGCAGCAGGCAGCAAAATACGTCGCTAATTTTAACCGCAGCGCAAACTTGCTTTCGTCCTGTCGACTTTATCTGCCATGCTCGTTCAACGGCGGCAGTCCTGCCTGCTCCAGTAGTTGCTGGAATTCCTGATGGTCGTGCAAGAAGAAGAACGACTCGTGAACGCGAACCGACATGAAGGCGACTTCGTGCCGCTGAAACGAAATCTTCAAGAAGCGCAGTGCTTCCTGCTCGTTGTTCATGTTGGCATAGGTATCGGCTACGAAAAAGGCCGGGAGAGTGCCTTCGTCGAAATACTTTTTCTGCAAGCTGAGGATGTTCTGGAACATACGTTCCCGTCCACCGCTCCGGTAGCCGCTCTCCGCCGCCTGGGCGATAGCGATTTCGTGCGCGTCATGCGAAAGCGCAGCCGCTCTGTTCGTTTCCTTCAGGTACTGAGGGTAATCGCCATTGGTGAGATATACGAGCGAGAGATACCGGCGGGTGGAGAAAAAATTCGGCTGCGACTCGGCCAGTTGCTTCAGCAATGTCAGCGCCTGAGCCCGCTGGCCGCTGTGATAGAGAATCAGGCCACGGTCGGCGAGGACTGCGGTCGATTCGGGATCGAGTTGCCGGGCTCGATCGATTTGCTCGACAGCCTCGGGAAAGCGTCCCAGCGCCATCAGAAAGGTTGCGTACCAGTGGTGCGCGACAACGTAGCTGGAATCCAACTCGATAGCACGACGAAACTCACGCTCCGCTCCGGCGGCGTCCCAGTTCCAATAGAAAGTCACCATCGCCAAAGCGGTGTGCGCTTCAGCGGACGAGTCGTCCAGCGCGATGGCCTTACGCGCTGCTGCCAGTGCCTTGGGGAATGCTTCCTCCGAAGGCATGGCGGCGAACTCGCGCAGCAGGCTGTAACAGTTCGCGAGTCCGACATAGGCTTCGGCGTAATTGGGATCCCGCTTGATTGCCTGGTTGTAATAGTCAACCGCCTCGTTCAGGTCTTCCGGAGTACGTTTGTCCCAGTGATAACGGCCGGTGAGATAAAGTTCCCGCGCCACCGGATCGACGGTGTGGTCATGCTTTCCTGCGGACGCTTCACTGCCTCCCTTTGTCGCGGCAACCTGCGCTCCCTTTCCACTCTCCGAATGAGACTTTCCACGAAACCAGATTGCCGCCAGGAGCGCGCACGTCACGATGCCCGCAGCGACTATGACAGTAGTAATGCTTGGACGCCGGCGAGAAATCCTAGTCGGCGAATGTTCGGCGGGTTCAACAGGCAGGGAAATGGTTTCCGATGCGGCCGGCTTCGAAGCCGGAGTGTCGGGAGAATTCATCCACTGCAGAAGTTCGTCAGTATAAGCGAAGACGCGGGCGCCGATATTTTCCGGCATGCGATGGACAGGCAAACCTTTTTCCTTCTCCCACCGCTTTACCGTGCGCTCGTCGCGTTCAAAGAAGGCGGCGATTTCCTTCCAGGATTCGAGCCTTCGGCCACGTGGCACTTCGTGAATGACACGCATGGTCACGCTTTGCCCCACTATGTCTCTTGCGTTGAAGTGCGAAGAAGGCCAAGTATAGGCCACAAATCCAAAGCTATATCACCAATTCTGCTCCCTTTTTTGAGGTGTTCGCCAAGTGGGGTAGGCGTTCATTTGCCGCGTCACCAACGGGGTATTCATAGCGTCCGAAGGTGACGACGAGCTCCTGCCCGAAGTGTGGTATTTCAAGCGCTCATCCGTGACTGCTGCGCGCGTATTTGTCCGAGCACCACCTGGGCCGATCTCATTCGCAATCCATTGGGCCTACAGATTCGGAAATGCCAAATTCTTCGGGAGGCGTCGTTCACCATGCTGCGTTTTGCTTCGGTTGTTACGCTAGTAGTGTGCATGTGCCTGGCCGGGCACACTCAAGTTGTCACTTCCACGTTGCCCACAGATAACTTTCCCGCTTCCGTGGGAGTCAACTCCGTTACCAATACCGTGTACGTCGCCAATAACTGCGGCACCGATCCAACTTGTGGGAGCCGAGGTTCGATGACCGTGGTGAATGGCGCGACGCTTGCCGAGCAGAGCGTGCCGCTGCCGTATTATCCGTACGGCATTGCGGTGAACTCCGTGACCAATAAAATCTACGTGGCCAGCTGCGGCACCGATCCGAGTTGCGCCTCCAATGGCGAAGTTTCGGCGGTGGATGGCGCTACTTTGCAAGTGCAGCAGGTGCCGGTTGGTATCAACCCCAACTGGATAGCGTTGAACTCCACCACGAACAAGATTTATGCACTTAATCTGGGATGTACTGCCATTCCCTGTACGGTTGCGGGTTCGGTAACGGTGATCGACGGAAGCACACTTGCCACGACGACCGTCACAGTAGGGTTTTCGCCTAACAGCCTGGCCGTGGACGCGACGCACAACAAGATCTATGTGGCTGACATTTGCGTCTCGGGGAGTAACTGCAGTTCAGGCGGAGTTACGGTAATTGACGGGCAAACCCTGAGCACGCAGTTCGTCCCCGCACAGATAACGCCGCTTCGCGTCGCGGTGAACGAGACCACCAATACGATCTACGTGACGAACAACTGCGGCAGTGACACCAACTGTCGAAGCGCGGGAAGCGTCACCATAATTAACGGCAGCACGCTAACCACGCAGACAGTGCCGGTAGGATTCTATCCGGGTCCTATCGCCGTGAACCCGGTCACTAACAAGATCTATGTAGCCGATCAGTGTTCGCAGCCGATTCCAGGATGCTGGACCAGCGTTCCCAGTGTCGCCATCATCAATGGAAGTACGCTGGCGACGAATTTCGTCAGCATTTGCGGGTTGGGAAATTATCCCTCCGACGTGCAGATCGATACGACCACCAATCAAGTGTGGATGCCATGCTCGGGACGGCAACAGTACGGAACCTTTGGGCTGACGGTTACGCTGGTCAACGGCGCCAGCGACACACCGCTGCCCATTGCGGTCGGCGATTTTCCGCTGGCGGCTGCCATCAATGCGACGACCGACACAATCTACGTCCCCAACGCCGGCGACAACAGCCTGTCGGTGATTGGGGCAAACACCAAGCTGCAGTTGGTGAACGCGGTTCCCTGCCGCCTGGTCGACACGCGTAACAGCGGTGGCCCAATTCAGGGCGGAACTTCACGAACGTTTCCAGTTAACCAGCTCGGAGGCTGCAACATTCCTTCCACGGCCGCCTCCTATTCGCTGAATGTAACCGTCGTACCGCACGGCCAGCGCCTGGGATATCTCACCATTTGGCCGGCTGGCGAAATACAACCGGTAGTCTCGACGATGAACTCGGATGGCCGCAACAAGGCTGACGCCGCCACTGTGCAGGCCGGCATCAGCGGAGGAGTCAGCGTCTACGTCAGCAATACGACCGATGTCATCCTCGACATCAATGCCTATTACGCGCCCAACAGCGGATCGACGCTGGAGTTCTATCCGCTGACGCCATGCCGTGTCCTGGACACCCGTGGCCCGAATGGTCAACTGGGCGGACCGTATCTCAATGGCCGGCAGGAACGAGATTTCCCCGTGCTCGCTAGCGATTGCAACATCCCCAGCAGTGCGCAGGCTTACTCCATGAACTTCACTGTTGTTCCTGTGAGTGGACCGCTGGGATACCTGACGGTGTGGCCGGCAGGTCAAACGCAACCGGTGGTCTCGACGCTGAATAATCCCACGGCCACCAACCTCGCAAACGCAGCCATAGTGCCGGCGGGAACCAGCGGTGAAATCGCAGTGTATCCCAGCGACAACACGCAACTGGTCGTGGATATCGACGGCTACTTTGCACCTGCCGGGCAAGGTGGGATGTCGCTCAATCCCACGCCGCCCTGCCGCGTTCTCGATACACGCAGTGGAAATGGAGCGTTCGAGCATGAGCTGACGGTGAACGTTGTGGGCAGCACTTGCGCTCCCCCGAGCACGGCGCAGGCCTATGTGTTCAACGCTACGGTGATACCGCAGGGACCGCTAGGCTATCTCACCCTGTGGCCCGACGGAGAGCCACAGCCCCTGGCATCAACGCTGAACGCGATCGATGGCGTGGTTACTTCGAACATGGCGATCGTGCCTACTAACAACGGAAGCATCGACGCTTATGCTTCCGCGATGACGCAGTTGGTGCTGGACATCTCCAGTTACTACGCACCTTAGGCAGACGAAACGGGCAAGAGACCTATGCTTCCTCCGGGAGAGGCGGCATAGGATTTCTCGCCCGTTGTTTTTACGGGAAGCACTTCTAGTCAGAGGTCGAGTGCTTGTCCGGCTTGACCTGGATCTCGTTCACGACTTCTTTGACATTCGGCACGGCCTTGGCGAGGGTCATCGCCTCCTGCCGCTGCGCTGAAGTCTTCACGCTGCCCTTGATGACCAGGGTGCCGTTCTTCGCGTCATACGAGATGCTCTGGTCATCCAGATTTTTGTGTGCCTTCAAGGACGCCTTGTAATTGTCCTGGATAGCGCTATCGAGATTGGAATCGACAGCCTTGGCCTGGCTGCCTTCACCGATGGGACGAATCCCGATCTCGTTCGAGATCGCGTAATCCGGCGCAGCCTGCTTCGCTACGTCTTCCGCTTCGTCTTTCTTCTGCGCCGACTCCACGTCGCCGGTTAGCGTCAGAACGCCCTTGTCGCGGTCCTGCGAAACTTTTACTACGCCCAGCCCGTGCTGGGTCATGGCCGTGTCGACAATGTCCTTCACATCCGCATGCTCGTGCGAACGATTGCAGCCGACGGTCATAAACACTGCCAGCAAGAGCGCGCTTGCCGCAGCCAGATACATGTGTTGCCTAGTTAAACCCCGATTGTCCAAAGTTAGCCTCCGAAAATGGTCAGCGTTTGCACGCCGGGTAGATGGATGCGGGGAAGCGCCAGGAGTTTGGTTCGGAAGAGGATTCAGCTTGAAGTAAGTGCCTGCCAAGCTGCTGGATTTCGAAGGCTCCTCTTGCAGGTGGCAGGCGGCGAGAGCTGCTGGAAGTTTACTCAGACGTCGTCGGATCGATGATGGTCCGGATCTGCGAGATGCGATTAGCAGGAAATCCGCCCGCCTCGGCGTGCTTGCGAATAGTCTCTTCGTCCGGCGAGATATACACGCAGTAAATCTTGTCGTCGGTCACGTAACTTTGCACCCACTGAATCTGCGGACCCATATTGCGCAGGACGCCGCAGGACTTCTGCGAAATGCCTTGCAACTGCTCGGCGGTTAGCTTGCCCGCATCAGGAATTTCTCGTTCAATCACGAACTTCGGCATGCGTAACAGCCCTTTCTTATGGCTGGCGATGGTCAAGTGGATTCGCCCCGACTGCACCCCAGCACCCACATCGAATTGAATCAGGAGAAGGTATCCCAATCTTCCGCGGCAATGCAAGCGTTTCGATCAGCTCAGGGCGCCTGACTCGATTTCAGAAATTCTGTTCGGCGGAAATCCGTTTCCGGTTCCTCACCGTAGTTCAAGACGGGTATGCAAATTTCAACTACGCGGAATGGAAAGGATTTACGGAAATGAAGAAGAGTTTTGTAACTACCTTGCTTGCTGCTGCGCTGGCGGTTTGCGCTTTGTCGTTGTGGGCCGCTGACGATCCGATGGTAGGTGGCGCGGCGATGTATCCCACTAAGAACATCGTGCAGAATGCCGTGAATTCGCAGGACCACACTACCCTGGTCGCGGCGGTCAAAGCTGCTGGATTGGTAGATACGTTGGAGAGCCCGGGACCATTTACTGTGTTCGCGCCGACGAATGAAGCCTTCGCGAAGTTGCCTGCCGGGACGGTCGACAATCTCTTGAAGCCGGAAAACAAAGAAATGCTGGTGAAGGTTCTGACCTACCACGTGGTGCCAGGAAGAATCACAGCGTCAGACCTGATGAAGCAGATCAAGGCCGGTGACGGCAAGGCGGCCTTGAAGACCGTGGAGGGCGAAACTCTTACTGCGACCATGGACGGCAAGCACATTGTGCTGACCGACGAGAAGGGCGGCACTTCAATGGTCACTATCGCCAACGTGTACCAGTCCAACGGCGTCATTCACGTAGTCGATACCGTGCTGATGCCGTAGTTCGTCTTAGCGGTTGTGGGAGCAACCGTTGGGCGCTTGCGACAATTGCATCCGGAGGCCTGTTGTTCTGGCGAAACTGCCGGCACTTCGGGGCGAGGCAATCCGGAGCAGTTGTCGCAATTTACGTTGTCCCCGTCTTTGCACTTCCACACATAGGCCATAGCAGTTAGCATGGTCTGCTTGACTCTCTCCGCTGTCATCATCACGCTGAATGAAGAGGCAAACCTGCCGCGCACGCTTGCCAGCGTTGCGTGGGCGGACGAGATTGTCGTGGTTGACTCTGGCTCGACCGATCGCACCCGCGAGATTGCCGAGTCATTCCACGCGAAGGTCGTTGTCGAGTCCTGGAAGGGATTTGCAGCGCAGAAGAACTCCGCTCTGGCCAAGGCGAATGGCGACTGGATTCTTTCGCTCGATGCCGACGAAGAAGTTGAGCCGGTCCTGGCGGAAGAAATCAAAGAAACGTTAGCCCGCAATCCGCCGGAAACGGGTTTCTGGATCCCGCGCAAGAACTTCTTTCTCGGGCGTTGGATCATCCACGGCGGCTTCTATCCCGATCCCAAGCTTCGACTGTTTCGCCGCGGAACTGGCACTTTTGAAGATCGCCTGGTACACGAAGACGTCCGTGTGCAAGGACCGACGGCGACGCTCAAGCACGATCTGCTTCATCATGCCTATCCCACGCTGGACAGCTACCTGGAGCACATGAACCGCTATTCCTCGCTGGGCGCGCAGATGGCTGCCGGCAAAGGAGCATCAGGATTCAGCTTCATCGATATCGTCCTGCGTCCTCGCCTGACGTTCTTCTACAACTACATTCTGCGTGGCGGGTTCCTGGATGGCCGTGAAGGACTACTGTTGCACCTCTATCACGCGAACTACGTGAGTTGGAAGTACTCCAAAATCTGGGAGCGTAGCCGGACCGCCAAGAGCTAGAAATCCCCGATCAACTCAAACTCGGCGTCTAAACCTGACGCCCTTCGCTGGAGCCCGCGGAAGGCTTGAACTCGGTTTCTTAAAAGCAATATCCAATCAGAAGTTCGCTAGTTTGATGTCAGGCGAGGTCTGCTTACTGGCGCGGAAGATGTGCTTCTTGCCCGGGCGGTGCGCGACCGCGTCGACGCGAACATAATAGGTCCCAATACCAGGAGTGATTCCGGTGCCGAAGGGAATAGTCTGGGTGGTGTTGCCGCCGGCGATATGGAAATGCTGGTAGCCCAGCGCGGTGGCCCGGCCAATCTCGTTGACCGCGACGACCACCACAGTCAAAACAAACTCCTCGCCGGTTTGGTTGGTGACGATTGCGGAACCGGAGATCTTGTTGTCGTGAGCCGCGGGTGCGTCTTTCCACTCCACCGTCAAACCGTCGATTACCTGGATGTTGAAATCTCGCTGCAGATGCAGTTTGGGAATGCTGGAGTCGACGACGGCCACAGCGAAGTGGTAGGTGCCCGCAGTAGTAGGGGTCCCGACGACACTGCCTTTATGCGCTTGCAGTCTCAGCCCCGGAGGAAGTTCACCGCCCACCACTTGCCACGTGTACGGCATGATGCCGCCGGTCACGGTAACGGGCATTACGTACTGCTGACCGACGACGGCGCCCTGCGGTGGAGGCACCTGCATCTGCAGATCCTGCGTCTTGGCAAGGCAGGGGATGAAGCAGAAAAAGACTGCGGCCGTGATGAGTCGGTTGCGCATGACGAACGATTATAGGCCTCGCCCGTGAACAGGAGGAGATGTCCTTATTAGATGCACGGTCGTGGATTTCAATGCGGACTAATCCGCCTGCTGCCCGGGAATTCGACGCCGGAAACCGAAGCAGGTTTATGAAATTACGCACCAAAGGTTTATCATCGTTAGTTCGGCTAAGTGTTCCAGCGCGCCCAGTGGAGAGCTTGGTTAAGAACATCCGGATTGGACCACTGACCGGAACACAAGAAATTCCCGCTTAAGCCCGAGCGAGGAGTGAAGAGCGAACCATGGCATCTGATCGTAAAATTCGAGTTCTTGTCGCGAAGCCTGGCCTGGATGGCCATGATCGCGGCGCTAAAGTCATCGCCCGCGCCCTGCGCGATGCCGGCATGGAAGTCATCTACACCGGCCTGCGCCAGACCCCTGAGATGGTGGTCAACGCCTCGCTGCAAGAGGACGTGGACGTCATCGGCCTCAGCATTCTTTCCGGCGCACACAACGCCATCGTCCCCCGCGTGGTGGATCTGATGAAGCAGAACCACATGGACGATGTCCTTGTGTTGGTGGGCGGCATCATTCCTGATCAGGACGTGGACGCGTTGAAGAAGGGCGGCGTGGCCGCTGTCTTTCAGCCGGGTACGCCGATGGATTCCATCATCGAGTTCATCCGGGCCAATGTGAAGCCGCGCGGTGTGACCGCAAACACGTAATCCAGTTGTCCAGTTAATGCATGCCCGAACGGGCACAGCGGTTGCAGACAATAGCGTCTCCGCCATGTACGACCTTGCGCCGCCAGCGGTGTGAGGCAAATTCTCTGTTCCGAGGCAGTATGCGCTCTCGTGCTCTTTGCTCTCTCTTGCTGCTGTTCTTTGCCATCAGTTCCGTAGCCCAGAACACATCTTCTAACTCGACGCCTGAGCGCCCGAAGGAAATCCCTGTTTTCGATTTGACCGCGATCGACAAGTCCGTCGATCCCTGTGTGGATTTCTATCAGTACGCCTGCGGCACGTGGATGAAGAACAATCCCATCCCGCCGGACAAGTCGCGTTGGGGCCGGTTCAACCAATTGGCCGAGTACAACCTGTATGTGCTGCACGACATTCTCGAACAGACGCAGACTCCCGGCCAGCACAGCGCGATCCAGAAGAAAGTCGGCGACTACTACGCCGCCTGTATGGATGAGTCGGCCATCGAGAAGAAGGGAATTACGCCGCTCGCACCTACTTTCGAGGCAATTGAGGCAGTTAAAACCAAGCAAGGGATGATTGAGGAAGTCGGCGTACTGCATCGCGACGGCGTGACCGCGCTGTTCGGCTTCGGGCAGATGCCCGACATGCACGATTCGCGGCAGACCATCGCCGTCATCGATCAGGGCGGATTGACGCTGCCCGACCGCGACTACTACCTCAAAGACGATGCGAAATCAGTCGAGACCCGGCAAAAGTATGTGGAGCACGTGCAGAAAATGTTCGAGCTCGCCGGCGACAAGCCGGAAGTAGCGGCCGCCGAAGCGAAGACGGTGCTGGCCATCGAGACTGGTTTGGCGAAGGCGGCGATGGACCGCACGGCCCGCCGCGATCCCAAGAACCGCGACCACATGATGACGGCTTCCGAGGCCGCAGCCCTCGCGCCCAATTTCCAGCTCACCGAATACTTTGCCGGCAGCAAGGCCCCGGCCTTCGACACCTTGAACGTTGGCAATCCCGCTTTCTTCAAGACAGTCAACGAGGAGATCAACGACGTCTCGCTCGACGACTGGAAGATTTATCTCCGCTGGCGCGCGCTCGACACTTACGCGCCCACGCTGACCAACGCCTTCGTCGACGAGGACTTCCGGTTCAACGACGCGTACATGTCAGGACAGAAGGAGATTGAGCCGCGCTGGAAGCGCTGCGTCGAATCGACCGACCGCAATCTTGGTATGGCGCTGGGCGAGCTCTACGTCGACAAGACATTCGGTCCCCAGGGTAAGGAGCGCACGCTCAAGATGGTGAAGGCCATCGAAGCGGCCATGCATCAGGACATCGGCCAGCTGACCTGGATGTCGGACACGACCAAGCAGAAGGCGTACGAGAAACTGAATACCGTCGTGAACAACATCGGCTATCCCGACAAGTGGCGCGACTACAGCAGCGTGGTAGTCGTTCGCGACGATTATGCTGGAAACTTCATGCGGGCGCAGGCTTTCGAAGTGCAGCGGCAGCGCAACAAAATCTCCAAACCTACGGACAAGAAAGACTGGGGCATGACGCCGCCGACGGTGAATGCCTACTATCGCGGGAACATGAACGACATCAACTTCCCGGCAGGCATTCTGCAGCCTCCGTTTTACAGCCAGAACATGGATGATGCGGTGAACTACGGCGGCATCGGCGTGGTGATCGGGCATGAGCTGACGCACGGCTTCGACGATCAGGGACGCAAGTTCGACGCCTATGGCAACCTCAAAGACTGGTGGACGCCGGAAGACGCCAAGGCGTTTGAGGAGCGCGCCAACTGCACGGCCGATGAATACTCCAGCTTCGTCAGCGTGACCGATTCGCAGGGCGAAGTGAAGCTCAACGGCCGACTGACTCTGGGCGAGAACACCGCCGACAATGGTGGCCTGAAGCTGGCGTACATGGCGTTGACGAACATCATCGGGAATACGCCGGTGAAGCCCATCGACGGCTATACGCCGCAACAGCGCTTCTTCATCTCCTATGGCCAGATCTGGTGCCAGAACGTCACTGACCAGCAGGCTCGCAAGCTGGCTATCATCGATCCGCACTCTCCCGGGCGCTGGCGCGTTAACGGCGTGGTGCAGAACTCCGCCGCCTTCCAGGAGGCGTGGGGCTGCAAGGCCGGCCAGCCGATGGTGAGCGAGAAAGCCTGCCGCGTCTGGTAAAACAGACGAAGTGATGGGTTCGAAAACAATTGGCGCGATGTCGGGGGATGACAATTCCGTCGAGTCGCGCCTTTCTTTTTGGCTCTCGTGGGCGGTGCTGCTGACAGGCATCGGGTCGGGAATCGCCTCGGCGTACCTGGTTGTCACGACGTACTCGCCGGTGCCGCACTGGGACGAGTGGGCGCTCTTCTACGATCTCGCAAATGGCGTCAAGTCGCTGGGCTGGTTGTGGCAGCAGCACAACGAGCATCGCATCTTAACCACCCGGCTCCTCTTTCTGCTCGATGTCGAGCTCTTCCACGGGACGCAGATCTTCCTGCTGGCTGCCATCTTTCTAACTCAACTTCTACAGGTCGGATTGCTTAGCTGGAGCTTGCGGAAACTCGCCGTTGTGCGCGGTTCCGTGTGGAGGATTGGCACAGGTCTGATCGCATATTGCATCCTTTGCCCCACCCAGTACGAGAATCTGGTGTGGGGGTTCCAGGTGCAGTTTGTTTTGCCTGCCGCGATGGCGACGCTGGCCTTTCTGTCGCTGGTGCTTTATTGGCGGGAGCAGCGGGCTTGGCTGCTTGCAATTTCGATTTCGGCCGCCACGATTGCAACGTGGTCACTGGCAAACGGCATGCTGTTGTGGCCGTTGCTGGTGCTTGCGGCTCTCTTGATTGGGCTGAAACGGTCAATCTGGCTTGGGCTGTTCGCGTGCGGGACGATCAACCTTGGCCTGTTCTTTTTTCACTATCACTTTCCGCCGCACGATGACACGCAGCCATATTTATCGTTGGGCCAACGATTGCTATATGTGCCGGTGTACTTCGGCAGCACATTCGTTCGCCACTCTTGGGGATTGGTGGCCGTCGTAGTCGGACTGGCGGGCATTGTTGCAGCGCTGGTCGTCATCTTGCGTGTGCTACGCCAAAGAGCTGCCGTCTCGCCGTTTTTACTCGAAATGTCGCTTCTGCTGACGATGTGCCTGGCGACGGCCGTGGTCACCTCGACGGGCCGCATGCATCTGGGAGTGCAGCAGGCCACCGCGTCACGCTATCAGACGTTCGCATTGCTGTTCTGGTGCTGCCTGGGATTGCTTCTGCTCGTTCGCCTCTCATCGAAGGCCAGAGCATTCGTTGTCTTCACCTCGGGTCTGTTGCTCATGATGCTCGGCTTCGGCACGCAACTGCGTAAGCCGCTGGTCGATGCTCAGGAACATCAGCTACGGCTCAAGATGTTGGAGGTCGCATTACTTGCCGGCGATAAGGATCCGGCGGTGTTGATTAGTGGATATCCCGATCCTCAGTTCGTTGTGCGAGGCGCCGAATATATGAGGCAACATGGCCTGTCGATCTTCCACGGTCGGCAGTATGAACGGCTGGGCCAGCCGGTTGGGAACGCATATCGCGAACTTCCGGCCACGCAATGTTCCGGATACATCACGGCACAAGAGTCTTCGCCGATACAGAGCGATGTCGTGCGCGTTGCAGGTTTTGCCTGGGACCGCAAACGCGGCCGCCCTGTCCGTGAGGTTGTGGCTGCGGTTGATGGGCGGATCAGCGGCTTCGGAACGAATGTTGCCATCCCGCTGCGCCTGAGAAAAGTCCAGCCGGACGCCAACCCGGCGTGGTTCGGATGGGTCGCTTACGTGGACGACGTTCGACCGCGATCTGCAATCCAGTTCTACGCAGTGACCGACGATGGAGAGGTGTGCCCGTTTGCAACCACCGGGCCGTAACTGCCATTCCAAGTGGCGGACGGCAAATCGTCGGCTCAAGTTTGCGAAATATCTGAACCCGGCTGGACTCGTTCCCGTAATCATCGATAGCGGCCGGCTTACCATGTAGGATAGATAGGTTGTGCCGCCCACTGCCGGGCGCGGCCAGCGACCCCAACGATCTCTTGCTTGTGCTCAACTTCACACGAGGTTTATTCATGCAACGTCTTTCCTTGATGGCTTGTGTCCTGCTGCTCGCCAGCATGGCAACACAGGCGCAGGCACAGAACGCCTCCAGTTCCTCCTCCGAACAGCCGAAGCCGATGGTCAGCTTCGACGTCAACGCGATGGATAAGTCCGTCGACCCTTGCAACGACTTCTACCAGTACGCCTGCGGCAACTGGATCAAGACGCATCCCATACCGGCCGACCAGCCCGAGTGGGGTCGCTTCAACGAACTCCACGAACATAATCAGCTGGTGCTTCGCAATATTCTCGAGAAGACCTCGGCGGACAATTCCAGCCGCAGCTCCAACGATCAGAAGATCGGCGATTATTACTACTCCTGCATGGACGAGAGCGGCATTAATGCAAAGGGCATAACTCCGCTGCAGCCTACCCTCGATCGCATTGCCGGTCTCACGGACAAGAACCAGTTGCCGCAACTGGTTGGCTACCTGCACAGCTATGGCATTGAGGCGTTCTTCAATTTCGGCTCTGAGCCGGATGCGAAGGACTCGATGATGGAGATCGCCAATACCGATCAGGGCGGCTTGGGCTTGCCCGATCGCGACTATTACCTGAAGACCGATGCGAAGTCGGTCGAGCTGCGCACGGCTTATGTCGCGCACGTTGCCAAGATGTTCGAGCTGGCGGGCGAAAGTCCCGACAAGGCCAAGGCCGATGCCAGCTACTGTCATGAAAATGGAAACCGACCTGGCGAAGGCCTCGATGGACCGCGTGGAACGGCGCGATCCCAACAACACCTACCACAAGATGGAAGTGAAGCAGCTGCAAGGCCTGAGCCCGGACTTCAGCTGGCAGGAGTACTTCACCGAAGTGAAGTCGCCCGAACTTCACCAGCCTCGATGTTTCCGCTCCGGATTTCGTGAAGGGCATGAACCAGGTCATCGCCAGCTTCGAGCCTGGACGACCTCAAGACCTATCTGCGCTGGCACGCCCTGCACACCGCCTCGCAGATGCTGCCCACGTCGTTCGTCGATGAGAACTTCAATTTCTATGGCAAGACGCTGACCGGCGCTACGCAGCTTCGTCCTCGCTGGAAGCGCTGCGTGCAGTTCACCGACGGCGATCTGGGCGAAGCGCTGGGCAAGGCTTATGTTGCCGAAGAGTTCCCGCCGGAGAGCAAAGCGGCCACGCTGAAGATGGTGAACGAGTTGGAGGGAGCGCTGAAGACCGACATCACCGAGCTCTCTTGGATGACGCCGGAGACCAAGAAGCAGGCGCTCGACAAGCTGGCGCACATCACCAACAAAATCGGATATCCGGACAAGTGGCGCGATTACAGCACGCTGACTATCGTTCGCGGGGATGCCCTGGGCAATTCGCTGCGCGCGAATGAGTTCGAATTCAATCGCCAGCTGAAGAAAATCGGCGAGCCGGTCGATCGCAACGAGTGGGGCATGACGCCGCCGACGGTCAATGCTTACTACAATCCGCAGGAAAACAACATCAACTTCCCCGCCGGCATTCTGCAGCCGCCGTTCTACGATCCAAAAATCGACGATGCCGTGAACTACGGCGCCATCGGGGCGGTGATCGGACACGAACTGACCCACGGCTTCGACGACGAGGGCAGCCAGTTCGACGCCCAGGGCAATCTGCACAACTGGTGGACGCCCGAAAGACCGCGAGCAGTTCGACAAGCTGGAAGCTTGCTTCGTCAACGAGTACGACGGCTTCGTTGCAGTGGATGACGTCCACGTTCGCGGCAAGCTGACGCTTGGGCGAGAACACGGCCGACAACGGCGGCCTGCATATTGCGCACATGGCGCTGCTGGACGTGCTGACCACAATGCCCGAGAAGCCGACCGACGGCTATACCCCGGATCAGCGCTTCTTCGTAGGCTGGGCGCAGGTGTGGTGCGAGAGTGAGCGGCCGGAGTTCGCGCGCATGATGGCGCAGGTGAACGAGCACTCTCCGGGCAAGTATCGGGTGAACGGCGTCGTGGGCAACATGCCGGAGTTCCAGAAAGCTTTCAGCTGCAAAGCTGATGCGCCCATGGTACGCAAACCCATGTGTAGAACCTGGTAAGCAGGGGATAGGGGTCAGGGGCTGGGGATTAGCGAATTGCGGCTTGATGAGCAGGCTTCCTTCGCTTTCCCTGGTCTTTCAGTTGTGACTCGTCGCCTCACTCGCAGGTCGCTAGCCCCTATTCCCTAATCCCTGACCCCTTCTTTGTGCTCCGAATCCACCTGAGCAACCGGCAATTGACTACTGACCACTGCCTACTGCGTTATAGTGATTTGTGACCCGGTGAAATCGCTTCGTCCCCGCTCAACCCGTTTTTTCCTCGCATCGGCGTTGCTTTTGCTGACGCTGGTCGCCGCCTGTTCGCGTAAGAGCATTACTCATCACGAATACATGTACGTCTCGGCTGCCGAAACCAGCCTGCGCGATCGCGTGGCCACGATGTACAACAAGGTCGGTACGGTTGAGAACGGAGAGCGAGTTGAAGTCCTGGAAAAGCAGCGGCGCTTTCTGCGCGTACGCACCGACAAGGGCCAGGAAGGCTGGATCGAGGAGCGCAGCCTGGTGCCACAGGATATTTACGACGGCTTCCAGAAGCTGGCTCAAGACAATCTGAATACCCCAGTTCAAGGCCGCGGTGCGACTCGCGCCGAGCTAAACATGCACCTGACGCCGTCGCGTGACGGTGAGCATCTGTATCAGCTCAAGGATGGCGAGAAGATCGACATCTTGCGCCGAGCCACCGCGCCGAAGACTGCCCCGAAACCAGCTAAACCGGTCGCTGCAACGTCTGCGAAGCCAGGCTCGTCACAAAAGAAGCCGGCAGCCTCAGGCGCGCAAAAACCGGCTCCACCTGCTCCCGCGCCTGCGACAAAAGCTCCAGCCACACCGGCGTCTACGTCCGGTTCGACGACTCCGGCGACCAACGAGCCGCCTCCTCCGCCTCCGGTGATGGAAGATTGGTATCTGGTTCGCACTTCGTCCGGAAAAGCGGGATGGGTGCTATTGCGGATGATCGACCTCGATGTGCCGGTAGACGTCGCGCAGTATGCCGAAGGGCAACGCATCATCGCTTACTTTGTGCTGAATACGGTCGACGAGGACGGCAAGCAGGTTCCGCAGTACCTGATGCTGCTGAATGAGCCCAAGGACGGCTTGGCCTGGGACTACAACCAGATCCGCGTCTTCACTCGCAATCGCGCCAAGCACCGCTACGAGACCGCTTACCGCGAACGCGAGCTTGAGGGCTATTTGCCGGTCAGGACCGGACATCAGGTCTTCGACAAGGAAGGCGACCTGCCGACCTTCACCATCCGCAAAAAGAACGATCAGGGACAGATCGTCGAGGTCACCTACAAGCTCAACGGTCCGATTGTGCGCCGTGTGCTGACGCCGGAGGAAGAAGCGGCAGAAAAACAGAAGCATGATGCGGCCCTGGCCGCTCGTATGGAGGAGATCAAAGCCCGGCGTGCGCAAAACCCCAGCCAGGCTCCTGCCCATAAGCACAAGAAACACTAGTTCGGAGTGGCTGGTTCCAGGCGTGGGTTCCGCGTTCTCAAAGCAAGACTGTGGAGATAGCCAATGACAGAGGTCGCAATTCGCCCGGCAACCGCCGCTGATATTTCGACGCTGATCCGGCATCGCCGAATGATGTGGTGGGACATGGGGCGTCGCGATCAGGAAGCTCTCGAGTTGATGGAGCAGGCTGCGATGGAATACTTCTCCTCTGCCGTACCCGATGGGTCCTATCGAGGATTTCTGGCACTAGATCCAGCTGGCCAGATAATCGGTGGCGCCGGCGTTGTCATCAGTCCATGGCCCGGCAACCTTGGCCAGCGTCAACCGCGGAGAGCGATGATCCTGAACATGTATGTGGAACGGGAGCACCGGCGGAAAGGTGTGGCTCGCGAATTGATGAAGGTGATGATCAAGTGGTGTCGGGAAAACGAATTCGCCAGCGTCGGACTGCACGCCAGCGAGGAAGGCCGTCCTCTATACGAACAACTTGGCTTTCTGCCCACCAACGAAATGCGCCTGAACCTCACCTAGCCGGGCCCAGTCGTCCGACACAGTTGAATTTGCAACCGGCACACGTTTTCATCACAGGATCGAGTCCCATTCAGTTACTCTCGCCGAGGCAGCAGCAGCTACGTTCGCGCCATCCAACGTTCCGAGGAGAATCGAATGGCCGAAAAAGTGAAAAAGCTCAGCTTGGAACGCGATTATAGGAAGTATCTGTATTTCATCGACGGCGACGGCAACGTCTGCCAGAAGCCGAAGTCGGGCGAAGGCGATTCCAAAATTCTGGTTGAAAATGCCGTGACTCGCGATAACCAGTATCTCTACTTCATCGATAAAGAGGGGGACATCTCCCGTTCTCCCCGGGGCTCGAGAGGCACTAAGAAAGCGGCCTGACGGCGACGGCTCGTTCTTCGTTTTCTGTTGGCTGAGACAGAGTGAACTCCCTTCTGGATTTTTACATCTTCCGCGACGGGCGTCGTCGTCTTCCGGCGGTCGAACTGGTGCGGCCCCTGCGAAACGCCATGGTTGCGCTGTCCTCGACAACTGACCTGGACGCACGGCTGACTTTGTTGCTTCAAGCCGGCGCGTTGGAGTGTGCGCTCCGCGATGCCGGAGCATCTCCGCAGGATGCCGAACATGCCGCACGGCTGACCGACCTGTTCGCGGAAGCTGCTTTGCGAACCGACTCCCGGGCAGAGCAGTCCGATCTACATCGCCCAATATCGGATGCGCTGCCATTGATCGATGGAATCAGCTACTCGGGGGCTGTAAGCGTCGGTGTCCCAGAAGGATTTGCCTACTACGCGCTGCACCCGCTGGACTACGCGGATAGGATTGCCAAGTTAGAGGAGAGCTGGCAGTCTGCCTGTGTCATTGGCATTCGCAGCATCGGCACGACGTTGAGCGCAGTCGTAGCCGCCAAGCTACGCGAGCGGGGAATCGTGGCGGAACGTTTTACGGTTCGTCCGACCGGTCATCCTTACGACCGGGAGTGTGTGTTTTCTGAAAGTCAACATGCGAGGATTGCTGCAGCGTTGGCCACCGGATCCGAATTGCTCATCTGTGACGAAGGACCGGGCCGCAGCGGTTCATCCTTGCTTTCCGTGTCTGAAGCGCTAGAGTGCGCAGGCGTACCCCGCTCGCGCATTCTCATTCTGTGTTCGCATCAGCCTGACATTCATCATCTTTGCGCGCCAGATGCCGCGCGGCGATGGTCCCGCTTCCGCTCGATCCATACCGGCATGACCGGGCGGCTTCCCAAAGATGCAGCTGCTTGTCCGGGTATTGGAGAGTGGCGCCGCAAAATTCATTCTTCGGACATCGATCTTCCCGCTTCCTGGCCACAATTCGAACGGCTGACTTATCTTTCTGACGATGGACAATCGATACAAACCTTTGAGGGCCACGGTCCATATGGCCAGGCGGTGCGCGAGCGAAATCAGAAGCTGAGTGACGCTGGATTTGGCTTGCCTTATCTCCGAAGCGAAGCAGGCTTCGGCCGTCATCGAGTAGTCGCCGGCACTATTGCGCGTGTAGAAGATCTCACTCCTGCTCGGCTGACTCGCATGGCGGAATACTGCGCCTGGCGCGCTCACCAGTTCGCAGTGACTGAAGTCGACTCATCCGAGTTGGAGATCATGGCCTGTGTGAACTTCGAGCGGGAGTTCGGTCATGTTCCCGGAGAAATCCAGTTGCCGGTGGTTCGGCCGGCGATCTGCGATAACCGGATGATGCCGCATGCCTGGCTGGAAGCCGCGACCGGAGACTGGTTGAAGCTCGACGCGGCGACCCGTGGCGATGATCACTTTTTTCCCGGAGCGTGCGACATAGCCTGGGACCTCGCCGGCATTTCGGTGGAGTGGAATTTATCGGAAGAAGATCGAAGCTTCTTGCTGGCAGGGTACCGCGCCGCCAGCGGTGACGCTATTTCGGATCGGCTGCCTGCGTACGAGTCGGCCTACGCGATTTTCCGCATGGCGTGGTCGCGGATGGCAGCTGCTTCGGTCGGCGACGCCGAAGAAAACGCACAGCTCATGCGCGACTACGCCCGATATCGGAGTTGGTTGCTGAGCTCCGCAAAGGTCGAGAGCAAATCCGCAACGCGGATTCAGATCCAGTCGGCCTGATTGGGTATCCGAAGTCTAGCTGTTGTAGAACTCGGCAATGGCCGCAACCACGCGCTGCTGCTCGTCTTCTCGGAGCTCGGGGAAGATTGGCAGGGCGAGCACTTCCTTCGCGGCCCGCTCTGACTCCGGCAAGTCGCCCGGACGATAGCCAAGATAGGCAAAGCACTGCTGTAAGTGTAGAGGCAGAGGATAGTAAATCTCGTTGCCAATTTGCTGCCCGCTGAGGAAGCTGCGCAGTTCATCGCGCCGGTGCGCGCGCACGACAAACTGATGGTAGATGTGGTGCGCATCCGGGAGCGTCTGGAGAAACGCGATTGGCGCCTGCGGTCCTACGGTGGTCGCGTCTTTCTTGGTTAGCCCAGCACCGGCCAGCAGCCCGTGGTAGCGGCACGCAACGATGCGACGCTTGTCGTTCCAGTCGTCGAGGTGCTTCAGCTTCACGCGCAATACTGCTGCCTGGATCGCATCGAGGCGGCTGTTCCAGCCGATTTCCTCATGATAATAACGGCGTTCGCTGCCGTGGTTGCGCACCCGGCGCACATGATGGGCGACGCTCTCCTCGTTGGTGGTGACGCAACCGCCGTCCCCAAAGGCACTCAGGTTCTTGGTGGGATAGAAGCTAAACCCAGCGGCTTTGCCCAGCCCGCCCGCCTTCTTTCCCTTCCACATCGCCCCGAAGGCCTGGGCTGCGTCTTCTACGATGGCGACGTTGTAGGCCTGCGCAAGGCGATCGAAGCTGTCCATGTCGGCGCACTGCCCATAGAGGTGAACAGGCATGACCGCGCGAATGTTTTGGCTGCGCCCGCGCTTTAGCGCCGCCTCGACCTTGGCAGGAGACAGGTTCAGCGTCCCGGAGTCGACATCGGCCAGGATGGGCGTTGCGCCGCAACGAACGATTGAGCTGACTGAAGCAAAGAAGCTGAACGGAGTGGTCACGACGCTGGTGTTCACTTCTACGGAACAGCCTCGCAAGGCCAGCCACAAGGCGTCTGTGCCCGAGGCACACCCCAGACTGCTTTGCACGCCCAGATATTCCGCCGACTCGTGCTCGAAGCCCTCAAGCTCAGGACCGCCAATGAGGTATTGCGAACTCACCACGCGCTCGATCGCTGCGGCTACATCGTCCTTGATGGCGGCATATTGCCGTTTCAGGTCGAGCATCGGAACGGGTTCGGGGCGGGTTGTCGAGGAAGCGGATGCGGGTTCGTGCACAGAGTTCACAGCCATGATGAAACTCTAATTTTATCAGTCGTTTGGCAGCGTGAGCGGAATCAGTGCCCGGCAAACAGGATGTAGTGGCTGGCCGCTCCCATGAAGAACAGCATGACAAACGACACCCAGAAGCTGAGCCGGGATGCCAGAAAGCTCAAATGCGCTACCTTGGCGGCGTCCGGAGGCGCGCCGCCGTCCCTGGCCCAGCGAATGATCTTCTTCTGCATGCGCCAGACAATGCCCCACACGTTTAACATCATGAACCAGCCCAGTCCGCCCCCGATGCCGATGGCCAGCAAGCGATTACTTTCCCACCCCTCCTGATTCAGGCTGAGGAAGATGTAGGCTGCCGCGAACAGCGCGACTGCCATGATCACGGCGAAGACGGCGCCCTTCCGAAGGATTGCAGCCGGCGACATCAGCAGGCCCATTTCAACCACGAAGGCCAGCGTCCAGATTAGAAAGAAGCTGCCGATCACCTTCCCGGGAGTAGCCGACAACCCGGCGGCCACGGCGTTTTGAGCGTCGGTGGCAACGATGATGTTCCAGTAGGCGAACCCGGCGAGCACGGTAACCACCGAGCTCCAGCGGAACCACCACATAGCTTTGGGCATCAGGCGAGGAATTACCGCATTGCGTTGAGCGGCGTCTAACTCGGCCAGGAACTGCGGGTTAACAAGATTGAAGAAATAGAGAAGGCCGATCCAGGTAATTCCGGCCACAAAGTGTACCCAGCGCAGCACCATCAGGACGGCCAACTGGCCTCCGGGGAAGTCGAGTTGCGGGGCGGTCACAACAGCCGCCCAATGGTTCATCATCCAGCAACCTCCAAAGCTGCCGCTGGCCTTTTGATGGCAGACCGGCAGGCAGGTGGGCGAATTCTATATCACGCGGCCATGTGCGGGTTGTCGTTGCAATTTTGTTGTATGTAGTTTTATCGTAATTTAGCTTTGTTTTATCCGAAGACTGCCGCTTCTCTCGATGAAAGCGGCGGCAGGATAGAGAAAGACAGACCCTTGGTTCGTGTGGGGCCGCGAATCGTGGGGATGTGCTGTTTTTTGCAGCATTGCCGGGGAGGAACCCATGGAAAGCAAGCCAGCACAAAATATACAGGACTCGTTCCTGAATACCGCCCGCAAAGACAAATCTGTTATAACTATCTACCTCCTCAGTGGGGTAAAACTAACAGGACGTATTCGCTCGTTCGATAAATATTCGGTGGTCCTGGAGACCAACAATCAGGAACAGCTGATCTTCAAGCACGCCATTTCGACCGTGGTTATGTCGCGGGCGCCTCATCTGGACCGTCACGTCGAACCGCGGGTGGCTGCGGATCCGGTGACACCAGCGACAATGGCGAACGCAACCACAAACGGAGAGGGCTGAAGTTATTCGCCGGTCGTACGATGCAAATTCGCAAGCGGCAGGCCGGTCGTTTAAGACTCAACCAGACCGGCCTGAACAAGCCTTTCTAGTCGGAGTGGAGTTTTCCTCTCGTTCGTTGCACAAGCAAGAGCGTTCGACTTCGTCTCCCAAAGATGAAGCCGAAGCTGCGTCCGACCTATCTTCGCAGCGTCAGACCAAGCGCCCGGTTCCGCCTTCGGCGCGGGCAGCCCGCGAGGCCGCATCGGCGGGCAGATTGCACTCCGCCGATTACGATTTGGCCGGCTTTTCCTCCGACGAGTCGATGGCAGAGCTGCGCGAACTGGTCGCCAGCGCCGGCGCGACCGTAGTGGGCGAAGTCGTGCAGCGCCGGCCCAAGCCCGATTCTGCGACCTTGATAGGCAGCGGCAAGCTCGAAGAGTTAAAAGGCGCCGTCGCCTCGACCTCGCCGGACCTGGTCATCTTCGATCACGAGCTGACGCCATCGCAGCAGCGAAATCTAGAACGTGAGCTGGATGTTCGGCTCATCGATCGCACCCAGCTGATCCTCGACATCTTCGCCCGTCACGCCCGCACCCGGGAAGGTCAGCTCCAGGTGGAGTTGGCGCAATTGCAATACCTGTTGCCGCGACTGGCAGGCCGCGGCGTGCAGATGTCGCAGCTGGGCGGCGGCATCGGGACACGCGGACCGGGTGAAACGCAGCTCGAGACCGATCGCCGCAAGATCTACCGCCGCATCCGTCACGTTGAGCAACAACTGGAGAATGTGCGCCGTATCCGCAGCCAGCAGCGCCAGCGGCGTGAGTCGGCGCCTATTGCGACGGTGGCTCTGGTCGGCTATACCAACGCCGGCAAATCGACCCTCTTCAACGCTCTCACCAAAGCCGGTGTTCTGGAAAGCTCGCGCATGTTTGCCACCCTGGATCCCACCTTGCGGCAGGTGACGCTTCCGTCCAAGCGCGAAGTTTTGCTGTCTGACACTGTGGGATTCATCCGCAACCTGCCTCACACGCTGGTTTCCGCCTTTCGCGCGACCCTGGAAGAAGTACAGCGCGCATCGTTGTTGTTGCATGTAGCCGACGTGACCAGTCCGACGGCCGGGGAGCAACAGGCGCAAGTGGAAGAGGTTTTGCGCGAACTAGAGTCGCACGACAAGCCACGCCTCCATGTCATGAACAAGGTCGACCTGCTGCCGGAGAAGAAGCGCGAGAGCTTGCGCAACACCGACACTGTGGTACACGTCTCTGCGACGAAAGGGTTTGGGCTGCAGACGTTGCTGGAGGTGATCGACTCCAGGATCGCCGAGGACCCGGTGGAGCGAGCGCGGCTGCGCATACCGCAGTCGGAAGGCAAGATGCTGGCCCTGATGGATGCCAAGGCGAACATCGTCTCGCGTGAGTACGGAGATGGTTATGTTGAACTGGAAGTGCAGGCAGCGCAATCGGTGCTGAGGAAAGTAAAGAAGTACGTCCGCCCTTAAATGACGGGCGCGCCTGAGTCTGCCTGCTCGTGCGCGTGGTAGCTGGAGCGTACCAGCGGACCCGATTCCACATGGCGGAAGCCCATCTTCAGCGATTCTTCTTTCAGCATGCGGAACTCGGACGGCGGATAGAGCCGCGCCACCGGCAGATGGTCTTTGGAAGGCCGCAGATATTGACCGACGGTCAAGATGTCGACCTTGCGCGCTGCCAGATCGCGAAACACCTCAAGTAATTCGTCGGTGCTCTCACCCAACCCAACCATGACACCGGTTTTCGTGGGAATTGCTGGATTGATTTCCTTCGCCCGCTCCAGTAGACGAAGCGTGCGTTCGTAGCGCGCGCCCGAGCGCGCAACGCGGTACAGCCGCGGAACCGTCTCGGTGTTGTGATTCAGGATGTCGGGCTTCGCGTCCATCACGATCTGCAACGGCTCTTCCCATCCCTGAAAGTCGGGAATCAGCACCTCGACGCGACAATCGGGAACGCGGCGGCGGATCTCGCGAATCGTCTCCGCGAAGACCGTCGCTCCCCCGACATTGTTGTCATCGCGATTGACGCTGGTGACAACGGCAAATTTCAAGGCCAGCTTCTCAACCGCCTCGGCGACGCGGCGCGGCTCGTCAAAGTCGATGGGCTGTGGCCGTCCCTTGGGCACTGCGCAGAAACCGCAGCGGCGGGTACACAAATTTCCCAGCAACATGAAGGTCGCGGTGCGATGGTTCCAGCATTCGCCGATGTTAGGGCAATGCGCTGACTCGCACACGGTGTGCAGATCAAGCTTGCGGGCCAGCGTTTTCAGATCGTGGTAGTTGTCACCGACGGGCGCGCGCGCCTTCAGCCACTCCGGCTTGGAAGCCGGCCGGCGCGGTGCAATTTCGATCTGGATGAGTTCCGGGACAGATGCCATGAGCTATGAATATTGTACCGCGAACAACGGAACCACCTTTCGCCATTCGACCACACATCATTAGACTCACGTACCGGTCTCGCGGTCGCAGGCTGTAATCGTCATTCGCTCAGTACAAAAGAGCGCAGGGCACATCCGGCGCAACATAGACAGGGAAGAGCGTCTTCACAACGTGTGCAGATAAGCCATCAGATCATCGAACTGCTGCTGCGTCAGCTTGTTCTGGAAGGCCGGCATCTTGGCCCGCCCCAACAGGATGACGTCGGTCACGCGGTCGTTGTTGGCGGGAATGCCGCTGCTCATGAATTGCTTCTTGAACAGTCCTTGCAGGCTTGGGCCTTTCAGGTTGCGGTTGATGTAAGCGAAGTGACAATCGGCGCAGCGTGTCTCATAGATGCGGCGGCCAGCGGCTTGCTGCGCGCTGAGGCCAAGTTCAGCATCGGTCTTATGGGGCTCGGCGTCACAACCGCTGAGAAGGAGAATCGCAAATAGGGTGGCCAGAGCCGGCAGAACGAAGCGCGCGCGCTTGAGAGTCAACGGTTCTTCCTGGGATGCTGCATTTACCTTGTCGGCGGCCGCCCAAGCGGCTGCAACAGAGTTAGAATACACCTCGCATGTCGGTCAACATCAAACGCGTTTATCTCAAGCCGTCCCCCGACGACGGCGCGCGCGTACTCGTAGACCGCTTGTGGCCGCGTGGTTTGACCAAGCAAGCCGCAGCCCTCGATGCATGGCTCCGCGACTTGGCGCCTTCGAACGAACTACGTAAGTGGTTCCATGCCCATCCGCAACAGAGAAGCAAGTTCCGCCAGCAATATTTACAGGAGCTTTCGTCCGAAGCAGCCGGAAACGCCTTGCAGCAGTTGTATGAGATCCACGAGCAGCACCAACGCCTGACGCTGCTGTTCGCGTCGAAGAATGAGGACTACAACAACGCGACGGTGTTGCGGGACCTGGTCGAAGGCGAGAAGAAGCCGCCGACAGGAACGGGCCCGATAAAAGCTGCTACGGCGAAACGGGCACGCGCGGCCGTACGCCGCTAGATTCTCAGCTTTCTTCCTGCTGCCGCCGCAGTCTGCGGGTTTCGGCCAGCAAGGCCAGGCTGTGCATAAGATTCTGCATGGTGACAATCCCTACCAGCCGCTGCTGATCCACCACGGGAATCATGTTCAGGCCGTGTCCCTTCAGCTTGCGGAAAGCCAATGCCAGCGAGTCGGAGCGCTGCGCGATATCGAAGGCGCGCACCATGGCGGCCTGCACATAGCCGTTGCCGCCGCGCCGCATGGCTTCAACGATCCGCTGCTTGCTGATCACCCCCACCATGTCGACACCGCGTACCACCGGAAAATCATCCTGCAGCGTGTGTACCGCCTTATGCAGCGCGTCTTCCAAGGTGTCGGCGGGGGAGAGCGTTGAGAATCCGGTCAGCATCACATCTTCCATGCGCACGCTCTCCAACACCGACTGGAACATCACTGAGCGATCTTCCAATTGCGCACCAACAAACAGGCAGAAGCCAATCAGCATGAACCACGGGCTCCAAATGCCGACGAAGATCAGCAGGGTGGCAAAGGCTTGACCGACGGTAACAGCGATGCGCGTCGCACGCACGTATTCCATGCGCTCGCTAAGGTAGGCGCGCAGGATGCGTCCGCCGTCCATGGGATAAGCAGGAAGAAGGTTGAATGCGCCGAGAAAAACGTTGCTCCAGAAGAGCGCACGCGGAAGATTTTCAGCGTGGACGAAAGGACGTGCCCAGAGATTCGCCTCCGGCAGAACCGCCAGGATGAACGCGCCCGAGACGGCGGCAATGGCGAGATTGACCAGCGGCCCCGCTATGGCGATACGGATATCACGCCCTGGATTGGAATTCTGCGGGCCAAGATCGTCCATCAGGGTGACGCCGCCGATGGGCAGCAGGATGATCGATCGCACGGCAACGCCGCTGCGCCGCGCCACCACTGCGTGACCGAGTTCGTGTAATACCACGCAGCCAAAAATGATGCCCACGAGCGTCAGACCGCGGGCGGCGCCATTGGCGCCCATCGTGATGGATTGCGTGCCCCAGACAAAGACCAGAAGGGCGACGAACGTCAGGTGAAGGCGGATGTCCACCCCCAACAAGCGTCCTACGGGAATCGACCAGCTCCTCATCATCCTCCCCAAAATTGATTCTATACACTTATGGAGAGATCGGCAGTCAACGATGGTAAACGACTCCTCAAGCCGGCGCCCGGCTCTGCTGCTGAAACCGTTGGCGGTCCTTTGCGCCTGCATGGGGCTGCTTCTGTCCGTTGTTTCAGCACGCGAAGCCAAAGCGCACGGCCAGATCGTACAGATCACCGTGCATGGCGCCTCTCTGGAGCACAACCACGTTTTCGATTCGGCCGACCGGGAAGTCTCCGTCTATCTGCCTCCCGGTTACGATGCCGGCGCGCAGCGATATCCGGTGGTCTATCTATTGCACGGTTACACCGGCGACAATCGCGGCTGGATGACGCCCGGCTATGTCGGCCTCCCGGAAATGATGGACCGGCTCATCGAGCAGCATGCGATTGAGCCGATGATCATCGTTATGCCGAACGCCTTTAACCGATTCGGCGGCAGCTTCTACACCAATTCCGAGCTCTCGGGTAATTGGGAAGACTTCATCGCGCGCGACCTCGTGGCCTACATCGATGCGCACTATCGCACTTTGGCGGGGGTGGATAAACGTGGTATCGCCGGACATTCGATGGGAGGCTACGGTGCGCTGCGCATCGGCATGGATCATCCTGAGGTGTTCAGCGCAGCCTACGGCATGAGCGCATGCTGCGCCTTCTGGGATGGGAAGGAAGATCGCGACGACGTGGTCAAAGCGGAGCAGGCAAAAACTCTGAAGGGAGTGTTCGATGCGGGTATGGGGCCGCAAATTGAACTGGCCTTCGCGGCGGCGTTCTCGCCCAACCTGAAGAATCCGCCATTCGGCGTGGATTGGCCATTCGACAGCAAAGGCCAGCCGGTCCCTGCCGTGATTGCGCTGTGGAAAGCCAACATGCTGGACTCCGTCGCGGCCAGGTATGCCGCTGGTCAGGCGCGATTGCGAGCTATTGGTTTCGACGTTGGCCGGCAGGATGAATTCCAGGACATCGTCATCGGCGCAAAGAAGCTTGATGAAGAGATGACCAAGCTCGGTATTGCCCATCAGTACGCGGCATATGACGGAACACACGACAGCCGCATCGGTGAGCGCATGGAGAAAGTCGTGCTCCCGTTCCTGTCGAAAAGCTTCAGCCAGTAAGACCGCGCCGCTCTGCCTCGCCGGAATTATGTGACACTGTCTTGAGCCCATGCGCGTTATTGCCGGACAATTCCGCAGCCGCCCCCTACAATCCTTGCCAGGACTGGACTTGCGCCCCACTAGCGACCGGTTGCGCGAAACGATCTTCAACGTGCTCGGCGCAACTCGCGATTTGTCCGACACTGTCTGGATTGATCTTTACGCTGGAACGGGTGCGGTTGGTATCGAAGCGCTCAGCCGCGGCGCGCGCCAAGTCTATTTCGTGGAATCAGCCAAGAAGCATGCGCGGCTACTGCGCGAAAATCTGCAAAGCCTGCGAATCACCTCCGGTTACGAGGTGCAAGAGCGCGAGGTCGCGAAGGCGCTGCCGCTACTCGACAGTACGGGCGTCGTCTCCGATTTCTGTTTCCTCGACCCGCCGTATCGCATGCGTGGGACTTACGAGCAGACGCTTGGGTTCCTGTCGCAATCGCGTCTGCTACAGCCCTCAACGATCGTGATTGCCGAACACGAGAAGAAGTTCAATCTGGAAGAGCGTTTCGGAGCGCTGCTACGCTACCGCCGATTGGAGCAGGGAGACGCAGCGTTGAGTTTCTATCGGCTGAGTTAAAGCTGACTATTCCGCATGGCGGCGCGGAACACGCTTCGACAGGTTGCACAAGTGTTTCGTAAACAACGGTGTCGGAACTGCGCGCCAGATCCCAGGCGGTGATTTCTTCGCCGCCACTGCGCCCGATCAGGGTCACCTCATCGCCAATCGAGACGCCAGGAATTCGAGTGACGTCGAGCAGCGTCAAGTCCATCGAGATTCGCCCGACCATCGGCGCGCGGCTGCCACGCACCAGCACTTCGCCGCGGCCCACGGCCGGATCGTCATCCAGCGACGGAATCGGATCTCCGGCATGAATTGAGACCTTACGAGACAGACCGTCGCCGTATCCGACTGAGACAGCCGCAATTCGCGCCGGAGCCGGCGTGACGTAGGCGCCGCTATATCCCAGTGGCTGGCCTGCGGGCACATCGCGCAATCCCAGCACGTGCGTCTTCCAGGCTAGAACAGGCTTCAGGGGTAGCGGTTTCATGTCGTGGACCTGGAACCCATCGCGGAACACCGGTTGCTCGTACCCGTACAAAGCCAAACCCGGGCGCACGAAGTTGTACCACGTATTCGGACGGGCACCCACTGCGCCGCTATTGGCCAGATGGCGAAGGCGTGGATGCAATCCATACTCGGCAAGACTGTGCAGAGCTGCTTCGTAGCGGCGTATCTGCGTCGCCGTATCTTCGTCGTCGAGAACTTCCGATGACGCGAGATGACTGAAGACACCTTCCAGTTCGATTTGCGGGAGCCGTTGCACACCCTTGGCAAAAGACTCTAACTCGGCGAGCGGTAATCCCAGACGAGCCATCCCGGTATCGATCTTCAGGTGGATCGGCGCGGTCTGTCCCAGCCCCATGCGCGTAACGGCGCGCGCCAGCGCTTCCGCCTGATCCAGACGAAAGACCGCCGGCGTCAGCGAGTGACGCAGCGCTTCTTCTTCCTCGCCGGGATACAAGCCGCACATGACGAGAATGCGCGCCGTAATTCCCGACTCGCGCAGGACAATTCCTTCGTCCGTTGAGGTGACGCCGAACCATGTCGCTCCCGCCTGCTGCAACGCGGGAGCGCATTCTTCCACGCCGTGTCCATAGGCGTTGCACTTCACGACAGCGCAAATGGTGACGCCTGGGCCGACGTGGTCCTGTACTACGCGGAAATTGTGGCGCAAAGCCGATAACGAGACCTCCGCCCAGTTGGGCCGGGTCTCAATGCGAGAGGATGTCAGAGTAGTAGCCAACTCTTCGATGATACCGCCGCCGAGCAGCACTGACGAGCCGATGAGAGTTACCAGGGCGATGCCGCGTCGCCGCGTCGAACGAAGCTGACCAAAAAGCCCTAATCCTGGGCAGGTGCCCTCATCTTGACTGGAACCTTAACTCTAACAGGCTAGTAATTCCATACCCTAAACGAAAGAGCTATTCCCCAACAGACGTCCGTGGTATAAAACCCTAGTTGAAACGCAGTCTGTCGTATTCCTCCACGGCGCCCAATGGAGTTACCGCGACTCCGGGCAAAATTCCGGAAAGGACTAGGCTCCCAACTGCGACCATGACAAACGTAATTATCGCTGACCACCAAGCGATCTTTCGCGCCGGCATCGCCAAGGTGCTGGCAGTTGAAGAGGATGTCCGAATCGTGGGACAGCCTCAATCCCCTGAGCAACTGCTCAACGCGCTCGACAAGCTCCGGCCGCGCGTTGTCATCCTTGCTTCCAGCTTCCTGTCATTCCTGCATGATGTTCAAGAGATTGCGCAGCGGCATAGCATTGCGGTGCTGATGCTCTGCGATAACAACGAGAATGCGTCGGATTTCATGCGCATGGGCGTGCAGGGCGTCATCTACCGTTCCGCCAGCGGCAACATGGTCGTTGAAGCTGTGCGGCGTCTGGCGCAGGGGCAGCACTTCCTGCAAGGGCCGAATTCCAGCGACGTCGAAGTCAATGATGACCTGGTAGGAGCGCGCGTCCGCAAACGTCTCTCGGATCGGGAGCTGCGAATTATTGCGGCAATCGTCCAAGGCTACAAGAACCGCGAGATTGCGATGCAGCTCTTCACCAGCGAGCAGGTGATCAAGAACGCCTTGCGTAACATCTTCGACAAGATCGGTGTATCGGATCGGCTGGAGCTGGCACTTTTCGTGGTGCATCACCGCATCCTGGCGCAGGCAACGGCGTCGCTGGCGGTGAACCCGGGCAGGCGCGGGTCGGCCGAAACCGACAAGGCGGATCCGGCAGTTCGTGCGTTGTCCCCTTCGATTAACTGACGGTTGGGTTGGTCAGGGCTGTAGGTAAGCGCGCCTCAATGGGCCGGATGATCGCTGGTCTTCAGCAGTTCGTTGACGATGGTGACCAGTTCCTCCGGATTGACCGGCTTCTCCAGATAGAGGTCAGCCAGCGGCTCGGCAGCCTGAAAGGCTTCGGCCACATAGCCGGAAACAACCACAACAGGCATGGTGGAATGCGTCTTGGCCGCCTGTACAATCGAGCGGCCGTTGGCATCGCCCAGGCGCCAATCCGTTACTACGGCATCGTAGGTGTTCTGGGCCAGCTTTTCGATCGCGTCATGGGCAGACGTGGACGAAGTTACCTGATGCCCCGCCGCCTCCAGAATGGCGCACTTGAGCGTGACAATGTTCGGTTCGTCATCCACACAAAGGATCTTCGCCATAAGGTTATCCTTGGACAGTCTGTGCTGGGTTTGAGCCGTCCAAGCCTGTTTGGGTCAATGCGACCTCACCCGCTTCAACTTGCCCGCTATTGTTGAGCACCGTTGTCCTGATTGTCAAATAATCCTTCTATCGGCTACTCCCGTTGCCCCCCGCTATTTTTGCGGCTGAGCTTGCGGTTGCTCCGGCTGGACAGATTGCGAAGGCGCCGGATTCTGGGGCTGGGTTCCTGTTTGCGGCGCCATGGTCGGCTCCGACGCCGGACCACCCGGTCCCAGAGGTTGCAGTTTAGGAGTTGTAAGGTCGTTGTTGTTCGCCGGCACAACTCCGGGAACTACAGGCTGATGCTTGACGTTTGCACCCTGAGCGTCCGTGATATCGATACCGAGCCGGGTCAGGGTATCGGCAGTCGAAAGATCGAGCTGTACCTTGGACTTCTCGTAATTGGTCGCTGCGGCTAGCACGTTGGACTCGGCTTGTGTCAGGTTGCTGGATGCCTGTAGCACTAGCGTTCCGGTCGACGCGCCCATCCGCAGCTTCTTCTGCTCGGCGTCCAGAGCTTCGGCAGCGTAATCCCTGGCAGCGATCGACGCCTGGAGCGCAACCCAATTCTGTTGCAACGCAAACTGGGCCTGACGAACCTGCAGCATGATGGTGTTTTCCGTCTGCTGCAAACTCATCTGCGCTTGGCGATATTCCAGCGCCGAGCGCGCCTGATCCGCCTGCACCTGACGATTGCGCAGGGGAATGCTCAGGTTCACGCCCACACCTTTGTCGGGGAAGGAACTGTTGAACAGATTGCTGAACGCTCCCGCATAGCTGGTCGGGAATCCCGGAGAGGCGCACTGCGTAGGATCGGTGCAAAGCGGATTGGCAGGACCGGCAAGTGCCGACGCGCCATAGAACGCGTATAAATCCAGCGCCGGAAGCAAATCGTTCTTCAGTGACTTGCGTGTGATCTCGGTGTTGGTCAAGGCCAGCCGGGCGGTCGCAATCTCGGGACGCTGCTTCAGCGCCTGCGCGATCAGGTCGTCGACGGAGCCCACTTCGTAAGGCTGCGTGGTATTCAGCGTGTCGGTCGGAATCACCGGCGCAACCGCTAGGATGGGATCGGCCATATTGCGCGTGACCGCGTTCTTCATCAGCAGTTGCTGCAATTGCAGGTTCACCTGCGCCGCAATCAAATTCTGCTTCGCGGTGGCGACTGCGCTTTGCGACTGCACCACGGTCAGCGGGGCAAGGGTTCCGGCAGCCACCTGCTTTTGGTTGTCCGAGAGCGTTTTGTCAGCCAGATCCAGCGCGCGCTGCTGTACGGTGACGTTCTCGTAGGCGTTCACCAGATCCCAATAGATGTTCTCGATCTGCGAAACCGTGGTGATGATCTGGTTGCGGAAGGTGACTTCCGTGATCATCTTGTTATTGCGGGCAATGCGAACGTAGCGCAGGTTTGGGTCGAAGCCGAAGCCTTGCAGCAGGTGCTGTCGAAGCTGGAACTGGAAGCTCGGCTGAAGGTACGGATCCAGCGTGTTGAACAGAGCATTGGAAGCGATGCGGCTGTTGTTGAATCCGACCGTCATCAGGGTTCCCGTCGGGAAGCCCTGGCTGTAGAGGAAGTTGGCCGTAGTCGTGTTCTGATGCAGCGTATTGGCCCCGGTGATGATGGTGTTGGATTCGGGAGTCACCGCGCGCTGGAAATTGACACGTGCCGGTGATGACGGGATCGTAGCTATCGAGCGTAGGACCTTCGCCTTGGGTCGACGCCACGATGCCGGCGGCGCCCGAACCCGCTCCACCTACGCCGATGGTCGTTCCGCCTGCGCCGCCGCCGGTCGATCCGGTGGAAGACGTGCCCGTGCCGCCGGCCGACGTCGTGCCGGTGGTTCCTCCGGGCGTGCCTTGCACCAGTCCGGCGTTCACGCCCAGCGCTACCGCGCCGGAGGAAGTACGCAGAATGTCGGTGTCGGCGATGGACAAGTTGTAGCGTTGGATGCCGATGTCAAGGTTGTTCTCGAGTGCCAGAGCGATGGCGTCATTCAGCGAGAGAAAAAACTTCCCGTCCTTCATGGTCTGATCCACGCGCGGAGAGTTGGTCACGTTGACCGCAGGAATGGTTCGCGGCGAGTAGATGACGAATGGATTGGGCCACTGACGCTTGCCAAATGCGTAGTTCTGATCGGCGTATGCAGGAACATTGTGCTGCGGCGCCGGAGCCTGCGGCAGCGGCGTCAAGGACTGCCCGGAGGCGGCATTCTCCTCCGAAGTCGTCGGCGCCGCAGTCGCGTTCTGCTGAGACTGCTCTTGGGCGACACTCAGAAGGTTGAACGCAGCCACGAATAGGATGACGAATAAGAGCCGGGTCCGGCTGGCAAAACGATACGAGCGTAGATTGGAAGCAAATATCACGATTGCTCTCCTAGATCGAACCCTAAGAGTTGTACGCAGCTCTGCAGCAAATTCCTGTCGCCTTTTACAGTTTTCAGGACAGTTGGCGGAGATGCGAATCCCAGATGACAGAACAGGCGGACAAGAATGATTGAACCTCGTAGGGTGCAGGGAAAGGGTAGTATATCTGACACACTGCTTTTACAAATGTGTGCTTTACACTGCTTAACATTGCTTAACACATCGAAAACTATGGACCTTGCCGTAACGGAATCGATATTGCAGTGAGCCGCAATCTCAAAATCACGCTGGCCTACGACGGCGCGGAGTTTCACGGTTGGCAGGTCCAGCCCGGCTTGGCCACCGTACAGGGCACGCTGGCCGAATGCCTGAAGAGGCTGACCGGTGAAGATGTTCTGCCGCAAGGCTCGGGGCGCACCGATACCGGAGTTCATGCGCTGGCGCAGGTCGCGTCCGTGCGTCTGGAAAGTCCCATCCCCGAGCGCAACATGGTCATTGCGCTGAACGACATTCTGCCGCCCTCGATTCGTGTTAATTCAGTCGAGGCGAAGGCGGACGATTTCCACGCCCGGCACTCCGCGACGGCCAAGACCTATCGCTACCGAATTTTCCGTGCAGACATCTGCCCGCCGTTCCTGGCGCGGTATGTCTTCCACGATCCATACCCGATGAACGAAGAGGCCGTGCTGCGCGCCTCCGAAGCCGTGGTCGGTACACACGACTTCACTTCGTTCGCGGCTTCGGACCCTGATCGCGCCTCCCGCATTGCCGAGGCGGCGAGGCCGGCGAGGATGACGAATCCCGATTCGGTCAGGTCAGCAACGTGCGCACAATTCACTCCTCGCAATGGATGCGGACTGACGACGAACTGGTCTACACTGTCCGCGGAGACGGTTTCCTGCACCACATGGTGCGCAATCTCGTGGGGACATTCCTTCTCGTCGGCAAAGGTTCGCTGAAAATCGCGGACGTGCCCGCCATCCTTGAAGCCCGCAATCGCAGTGCCGCCGGACCTACGGCTGCCGCTTGCGGCCTGTATCTGGTCAACGTCGAATACTGAGCTGCGGAACGAAAGCATGGTTACAGAAGCAAAGATCGGGGCTGCGGCCACCATCGTAAGCTACAATCCTGCGACTGGCGAGGCGCTGGCGGAGTTGCCGTGCGCCACTCTCGAGGAAGTGCGCTCGGCGGTTCAGCGAGCCAAAGATGCCCAACCTGGCTGGCAGGCGACACCCATTTCCCAGCGCATCGCCGTGCTGCGACGCTTTCAGGAGTTGCTCCTCGCCCAGCGCGACGACGTTGCCCGCCTGATCTGCCGCGAGGCTGGCAAGCCCGCGGCTGAAGCTTTGCCACCGAAGTCCTGGTGGTTCTCGACGCGGCTGAGTTTTGCATACGCAATATTCACGCTTTCCTGCGCGACCGCCCTGTTCCTCACGCCAATCTGGCCATGAAGGCCAAGCGCGGCAAGCTGGTTCACGAGCCCTACGGCGTCATCGGCATCATCGCTCCGTGGAACTATCCGTTCTCCACGCCAGCGCTTGAAGCGCTTCAGGCACTGGCGACAGGGAACGCCGTGGTTCTGAAGCCCTCGGAGTTCACGCCGCTGGTGGCCAAAGAACTGGAAAGGATGTTTCTCTCCTCAGGCCTCGACTCAGCCCTGTTGCAAGTCGTGGCCGGCGAAGGGGCGACGGGAGCAGCGCTGCTCGAATCGCCGATCGACAAGCTGATCTTCACCGGTAGCGTCGCGACCGGTAAGCGCGTCGGCGAAGCCGCTGCGCGGCGTCTTTTACCCGTCGTTCTGGAATTGGGCAGCAAAGATCCGATGCTGGTGCTGGACGACGCCAACCTTGAGGTCGCCAGCAGTGGCGCCGTGTGGTTCGCCTTCATGAATGCCGGGCAGACTTGCTTGTCGCTAGAGCGCTGCTATGTCCATCGCAGCCTCTACGAGCCATTCCTTCAAAAGTGCAAGGAGAAGATTGCGAAGCTGCGGGTCGGCAACGGAATCGGGTCTGATGTTGAAATCGGGCCGATGATTCACGAACGCCAGTTAAAGATCGTTGAGACGCAGGTCAATGATGCGGTTCGCCGCGGCGCGCGCCTCCTGGCCGGAGGCGGACGTCTATCCGAGCTCGGGCCGAATTTCTACGCTCCTACGCTTCTGGCAGACGTAAGCAACGACATGCTCATCATGCAGGAAGAGACCTTTGGCCCGGTTCTTCCTGTTGCCGCTTTCGACAGCGACGAAGAAGCAATCCGCCTGGCCAATGACAGCGACTTCGGCTTGGCTGCCAGCGTCTGGACGCAGGACCGCAAACGTGGCGAACGCGTTGCCGCGCGGGTGAAAGCCGGCGCCGTGATGGTCAACGATATGATCTCCAGCTTCGGCATCGCCGAAGCGCCGCACGGTGGCTTTAAGCAAAGCGGCATTGGCCGAGCCCATGGCGAAATGGGATTTGCAGGAAATGGTGCAGACCAAGTACATCGATGTCGATCGGATGTCCGGCATTCGGAAACCGTGGTGGTTCGGCTACAGCCGACAATACCAGGCGCAGATGGGCGGGTTTCTGGATTTGCTGTTTGCCAAAAAAATCGTTACGAAGTTGCGGGGAGCGTTGCGGTCTGCGGGACTGTTCCGGCGGTCAAATCAGATTTGATGGTTGAGGTCAGGCTGCCTTTGGGCGATCGTCGTCGTGTTTTGGTTTGCGCCTTCTCATCAGCAGGTCCGCCAAGTCAAGATATTTTTGGATCCAGCTTGACGATCCCCCTTCTTTTCCAGCAGGTTTCAACTCAGAGCGCTCGACCTGCTCGTTTTGTTTCTTCTGATTTCCCATGACTCGGCCCGGTAATTTCGAAAGTATGAATGCACGCATGGCGAACTTGCGCTCTCGCTGAGTTAGATGTGACTGGTGTTTCTAAGTTGGCTCGCAGGTTTGCGATAAATGGATGGCCACTCCTCTCGAAAAGCCAGACCCTGAGGGCCAAAGTTGAGCCTGCCGGGAAAAATGGGAAAATAACCGCCTTTGCGCGATAATCTCTTCTGCAAGCAACTGTGAGGGTGGCTGTGCATTGCCCTGCGCCGGCGAGCGCAGAAAAGTTCTGTCGCCGGATTAGCCTGAAGATGCGGCTATGGCGAAGGGCTCGTGCGGTGTCGCCCGCTCCAGTGTGGGGGTGTATTTCTAAGTGACCGCCAATATATCTGAGCTGATCTACGACTGGAATGTCATCTATGCCAGGTCGATGGTGCCGGCCGGTAAAGTGCTGTTGAACGACGAATCGCTGCGCGACGGACTTCAGTCGCCTTCGGTGCAGGATCCCACGATCGAAGAGAAGATCGAGATTCTCCATCTGATGGAGGCCCTGGGGATCAACATGCTCGACATCGGCCTGCCGGGCGCCGGACCTCGCGCCGTTGCGCATTGTGAAGCTCTGGCCCGCGAGATCGGCAGCGCGAAGCTGAAGATCAAGCCCAACTGCGCCGCGCGTACCCATCAGAACGACATTCGGCCCATTGCCGAAATCGTGCGAGCGTACCGGCGTTCCCATCGAGGCCGCGACTTTCATTGGCTCCAGCCCGATCCGCCGCTACACCGAAGACTGGACCGACGACTTCCTGCTGCGCACCACCGAGAATGCGGTCAACTACGCGGTCTCCCTCGGCCTCGACGTCATGTACGTCACCGAGGACACGACGCGCTGCGATCCCGACACCATCAAGCGCCTGTACAGCACCGCGATCAGCCACGGAGCGAAGGCCATCGTGATCTGTGACACCGTGGGGCATGCCACTCCCATGGGCGTGGTCGCGCTGATGCACTTCGTCATGAACGAAGTCGTGAAGCCCTCCGGTGAGAACATCCGCGTGGAGTGGCACGGGCACTGCGACCGCGGACTGGCCGTTGCAAATTCCATCGCCGCGCTGGTGGCTGGAGCCGAGGTGGTGCATGCCACGGCGATCGGTATCGGCGAACGCGTCGGTAATACGCAGATGGACCAGATGCTGGTCAATCTGAAGCTGCTGGGCATCGAGCCGTGGAAGAGCCAGGACCTTAGCAAGCTGAAGGAATATTGCGACGCTGTGTCGAAGGCGACAGGCGTGCCTATTCCGAAGAACTATCCGGTTGTCGGCGACGACGCTTTCCGCACCGGAACCGGCGTTCACGCGGCTGCCGTCATCAAGGCTTATCGCAAGAAGGACGACATGCTGGCCAACAGCATCTACTCGGGCGTGCCCTCGCACTTCTTCGGCATGGAGCAGGTGATCGAGGTTGGCCCCATGAGCGGCAAGTCGAATGTGCAGTTCTGGCTGGAACGCCACGGCATTCCGCAGAACGAGGAACTGGTCGACCGCATCTTCGCGCGCGCGAAGGAATCCAGCCACATGCTGACCGACGCGGAGATCATGGAATGCGTACACGCCGCCAACGGCGTGCAGTCGGAGCTGGCGTCGTAAGCAGCAGTGTGTTGTTTGTTCCCGGATTTGTCGAGGGTTTCTGGCAGGGCACGCCTGTGAAGTCGTGTCCTGCCACAAGGCTGTTGAACGTAGCCGCCCGCGATCGAAGCCGCCGCAGCGTTCACAGCACTTCTCCTCCCATGCCCGCCGTATTACCATTGGAACACCCGCATGGGCCCAAGTCCTCCAGCGCGAGCTTCTTTCGGACAGGCAAGCGAATCGCAGCGCTCGCGTTCGGCGCAGCAGCAGGTCGCCCGCGTCGCTGAGCTTCGTCGTGTTCATGAGGTCTTTGCCTGGTTTCGCTCGCACGCTCGCGATCTGGAAGAGTTCCAGCTTGAGGTGACAGCCGTTCCCGCTCCGCCATGGGGCGAGGACGCCCGTAGTCGATGGCTGGCGGAGCGCTTCAGCGCAATGGGCTTGAGCGAAGTCCATCGCGATGAACTGGGCAATGTCTTTGGCATCCGGCCCGGAACCGATTCCTCGGCCCCCTTCATTGCGCTCAGCGCACACATCGATACCGTCTTCCCGCCGGAGACCCCGATCGTCGTTCGCCGCGATAATAACAAGCTCTACGGGCCGGGTATCTCCGACAACTCCTCCGGCATTACCGCGCTGCTGGGAATTGCGGGTGCGCTGGCTGCCGCCAAGGTCGCCAACGCCGCGCCGCTGTTGTTCATCGGCAACGTCGGCGAGGAAGGCGAAGGCGATCTGCGGGGCATGCGCTACATCTTCCAGCAGCCGCGCTGGTCGTCGACCATCGCGTCGCTCATCGTCGTTGACGGCGCCGGCACCGACACCATCATCGCCGAAGGCCTGGGCAGCCGCCGCTACGAGGTCACGGTCCGCGGACAAGGCGGCCATTCCTGGAGCGACTTCGGCGTCGCCAATCCTATCGTTGCCCTGGCTCGCGTGATCGACCGCTTTACCCGAACGCCGGTTCCGGTTTCGCCTAAGACCACCTTCAACGTCGGTACCGTTCACGGCGGCACGTCGGTGAACTCCATCCCCGAGATCGCCAGCATGCGCGTCGATACGCGTTCGGCTTCGGTAGAAGAGCTGGATCGCCTGGAGCGCGCGCTGCACGAGGCCGTCGATCACGTCATCCCGGAGATCACCGGCCGTAAGAGACAGGAAATCCTGACAGCGGAAGTGCGGATCATTGGTAATCGACCAGCCGCCGATCTGCCCAGCGAATCGCAGCTGCTGAAGACCATGCGCGCCGTCGACGCGCATCTGGGCAACACGGCCCGCATCCAGCGCGCCTCGACCGACGCGAACATTCCGCTATCGCTGGGCAGGGAAGCCATCGCCATCGGCGCCGGCGGTAGCGGCGGCGGCGCCCACACGATTCACGAGTGGTACGATTCTGCCGGCCGCGACCTTGGACTGAAACGCATCCTGCTGTTGACCTTGGCGCTTGCCGGAGTCGCCGACGAATGAAGCCGTTTCTCCTGGCGTTTTTCTCGCTCATGCTCGTGAACACAAATTCCTACGGCAGTCCCGCAAGCTCCTCCAGCAAAGACGCTCCCGACATCATCTTCGTGAACGGCGATATCTACACCCAGGCCATTCCCGCCCGCGCGCAGGCCATGGCAATCCGCAATGGCCGCATCATCGCCGTCGGCTCTAACGACGACATCCGCAAACTGAAGCAGAGCCACACTGAAGTCGTTGATCTGGGCGGCCACTTTGTCATGCCCGGCTTTAACGACGCGCACGTGCACCTCGCGGCCGGAGGCCAGGAATATCTTCAAGTCGATCTGGTCGGCGTTAAATCCCTGGCCGAGATGCAGCAGCGTATCGCCGAACACGCGAAAACGACACCGCCGGGAGATTGGATCGTGGGTCGCGGTTGGGATCACACCCTCTGGGTCGGCGAGACTCTGCCCACTCGGCAGGACATCGACAAAGTCACCGCCAACCATCCGGCCCTCTTTGTGCGCGTCGATGGACACATCGGAGTGGCGAATACCGCTGCGCTGCAAGCCGCCGGCGTACTGAACAAGACCCCCGATCCTCCGGGCGGCAAGATCGATCGCGACTCGCAGGGCGTGGCTACCGGCATCCTCCGCGAGACGGTAAAGGACATGATGCTGGCGCAGGTCCCTCGGCCGTCGCTGGCGCAGCGGCGAAAGGGCATCGAGTTGGCGCTCGCCGAAGCTGCCCGCTCCGGGCTCACCTCCATCCAGGACAACTCCGAGTGGGAAGACTTTCTGGTTTACGAGGATCTCGAGAAGGAAGGCAAGCTGACGGTCCGCGTAAGCGAGTGGCTGATGTTCAACGAGCCGCTGCCGTTACTCCAGGAGCATCGCGCGCAACATCCGGCCGACGATCCCATGCTGCATACCGCAATGCTGAAGGGCTTCATGGATGGCTCGCTGGGCTCACGCACGGCCGCCCTGATGGCGCCGTACGCCGACGATCCCGGCAACTCCGGCATACCTCAATACGAGCAGAGCACGCTGAATCGTATGGCTGTCGAGCGGTCAGCAGCGGGATTTCAGCTGGGCTTTCACGCCATCGGCGACCGCGCTGCCCAGATGGCGCTCGATGCCTTCGCCGAGGCCGAACGCAATGCGCACGAAAATCATCGTGAACGCGACTTCCGCTTCCGCATCGAACATGACCAGGTCATCGATCCCGGCCAGATCGCGCAGTACCGCAAGCTGGGGGTGATCGCCTCGGTGCAGCCGAACCATCTGCTGACCGATATGAACTGGGTGGTCGAGCGCATCGGCGAGCAGCGCGCGAAGAAGTCTTACCCGTGGAAAGATTTTCTGGACCAGGGCGTGCGCATCGCCTTCGGAACCGACTATCCGGTCGAGCCGCTCACGCCCTTCCGCGGCCTCTACGCCGCTGTTACGCGCAAGAACGAAGCCGGGACGAAGGAGTTCTTCCCGGAGCAGAAGCTGACCATTCAGCAGGCGCTGGCGGCCTACACCACGGGTTCGGCCTACGCGCAATTCGCTGAGAAGCAGAAGGGGACGCTGGCGCCTGGCATGCTGGCCGATTTCGTAGTGCTTGACCGGGATCTGACCAAGGTCACTCCGCCGGAAATTCTGAAGACGCAAGTCTTGCGAACCGTGGTCGGCGGCAAGACTGTTTATCAGACGGAGTAGCCCAGGGAACGCGCCCAGACCCGCCCGCAGCAGCGGAACGTTAAGTTGCCTCGAATTGAACCCGGGTTTCCCGGACGAGTCTAGGAATGTGAGTTCCCGGTAATTGTCTGTCGCAGAGCCGGGCTGGTGACCAATTGCCAGTGTTTGGCGTCTAATTGCGTGAGATCCCTCAGTTCGCCCCCTCAAATCCCAGTACAAGTCGCGGCGACTGTATAATTTTCGTTTGGCTCTATTAGCCGGAGGACAGTGCATGGATTCGCAAGCTTCAGGTTTCGGGCAACGATTCAAGGCCAATCGCTTTGCCTCAACAGTGGTCGTACTGGCCATACTCTCGTTAGGCATTTTGATTGGCACAGTTGTCTCTGGAGCCGTCAAAGGCAAGGAACAGAACTCGTCGTCGGATGCGACTCCTTTGAAGGTTCCTTCGCCCGTGCAGATGTCGAATCAGTTTTCGACGATTGCCCGCCAGCTTGAGCCCACCGTGGTCAACATCAACACAGAGACCTCTCTCAAGAGCCCGCATGGTCGAGGTGGGAATGGCGCTGATCAGGGCGGCCAAGGCGAGGGACAGGAAGAAGGTCCGGGTGGCGGGGGTGAAGATAATCCCTTTCAGGATTTCTTTAACCGCTTCTTCGGTGGCCAGGGTCAGGGTGGCCAGGGCGGCGGACAGTTTGGCGGCTCGCCCGATATGCGCGAGCGCTCGCTCGGCTCCGGCGTCATCGTCGATCCGAAGGGCTACATCGTCACCAACAACCACGTGGTCGACAAGGCCGACAAGATTCGCGTCAACCTGATGGGCGATCCCGAGACGGTGACTTACACGGCGACCGTGGTCGGCGTGGATGCGGAAACCGATCTGGCCGTCATCAAGATCGACGCCAAGAAGCCGCTGCCCGCGGCGCGACTTGGCAACTCCGACGCCATGAATGTCGGCGACTGGGTGCTGGCCATCGGCAGTCCGTTTGGACTGAATGAAACCGTGACCGCCGGCATCGTTTCCGCCATCGGCCGAAACATCGTTCCCGGACGCCAGTTCGAATCGTTTATCCAGACCGACGCGGCCATCAATCCCGGCAACTCGGGCGGCCCGCTGGTTAACATGAACGGCGAAATCATCGGCATCAACACCGCCATTTACACCAGCGGCGGCGGTTATCAGGGCGTCGGCTTTGCGATGCCGTCGAATACGGTCGTCAATGTCTACAATCAGCTGATTGGCCCCGACCACAAAGTCATGCGCGGCTCCATCGGCGTGCAATTTAATGCTGTCGCCAATCCTGCAGTGGCGCGCGTCTATGGGGTCAATAGCGGCGTCACCATTGCCAGCGTTACTCCCAACGGCCCGGCGGAGAAGGCTGGCCTGAAGACAGGCGACACCATCGTTTCGGTCAACGGCAAACCAATTAAGAACGGCGACGAGTTGGTGGCTGATATCTCAGCGTTGAAGCCGGGCACCACGGCCAAGCTGGGGTATGTCCGCAACGGCAAGGAATCAAGCGCTGAGGTCACCATCGCCGATCGTGCCAAGCTGTTCGCCGCCCGTCTGGGTGGTGAGCAGGAGCAGGGCGGGGAAGGCCAGCCGCAGGAGAGCAAGTTCGGCCTGACGGTCAAGGGCATTACGCAGGACATGGCCAACCGCTATAGCATGCCGAACACCAAGGGCGTCATCGTTCAGGATGTGAAGCCGGACGGCTTCGGCGACACCGCCGGTCTGAGCCGTGGCGACGTCATCCTGGAGATCAACAAGCAGCCCGTGAACAACGAGGACGACTACCACCGCATCGAATCGCAGTCCAAGAGCGGTCAGGATGTGGTCTTCCTGGTCCGGCCGCGGGGAACGCGCGACAACAGTACGGTGTTCATGGGAGGAACTCTCCCGTAACTAGAAGGTACTCTGGAACCCTCCAGAGGAGTAACTAGCCGGCAATCCCGGCAGCGGCGCTGCAGCATCAGAGGTGCAAAGATGCCCAGCGCCGCACCTATTTCAATTTGGGAACCTCGGGCATTTTGTTGTTCCCCTTAGCATTAAAGGTTCTTTACAATGAAGGGACTGGTTCGTGCATTTTAATAGCTTGCCAGAGAGGTGGTCGTTGCCTATCGGGAATCGTGTACTTCAATGTGTCGGCGTCGGTGTGGTGGCGTTGGGGCTGGCAACAGCAGCTTCGGCAGCTACCAGCACCCAGACAAAATCGAAGCACGGGCATCACAGCTCCTCTAGCCACTACTCCAAGAGTTTCCTGAAGACGACATCCTCCTCCCACTCTCATGGGCAGCGCACCATCGACGAGCAACGCACCACCGAGATCCAGAGCGCTCTGATCCGCGAGCATTACCTGGCGGGCGATCCTACCGGCGTGTGGGACCAGGCCTCCAAAGACGCGATGACCAAGTTCCAGGCCGATAACGGCTGGCAGACTAAGATCACCCCTGATTCGCGGGCGCTGATTAAGCTGGGTTTAGGCCCTGACCACAAAGGCCTCCTGAATCCGGAGACCGCCAATATTCCTTCACCGCATGAACTTGGCATCGTTAGCTCCACCCAACCCGGGGGCGCCGCCGATTCGCAATAGTTCCAACGGAAGTCTGACTGAGGGCGCGGGAAACCGCGCCTTTTCTGTTTGTTAGGGGGAATTGCCGGCGGACTGCGGAGCGGAGCTTGGGATCCCGCCCGCGCCCGGCATCGGGGTCGCGTTATGGACCTGAGACCGGTGCGCCTAAAGGCGTTTGTGGTGCTCTTTCAGGATGCAGAGGTCCATCACCACGAAAATTCCCGCCTTGCGCGCCCGCTCGGCCGCTCGTTCGTGAATGACGCCTTCTTGAAGCCAGATGGCAGGCGCCTTGATCTGGATCGCCTGCTCGACGATCTCAGGAACTGCGTCAGAACGGCGAAAGACGTCCACGAGGTCGACCTTCCCGGGTATCTCGAGCAGCGATGGGTACGCTTTCTCGCCTAGCCACTCCTTGATCGCCGGATTCACTGGGATGATGCGATAGCCGTGCGCGCGCATGTACTCCGAAACGCCGAAGCTGGCACGCATGGCGGAATCGGAGATTCCGACTACGGCGATGGTTTTGGATGTTTTCAGGAGTTCGGTAATCTGATCGGCTTCTGTCGTCAGCATGGGGCCCTCCGGGGATCAGTCAATCGACTCGCGTCGACACTAAGCCAAGGCTTGTTCGAGATCGGCGATGATGTCTTCGATGTCTTCAATGCCAACCGAGATTCGGACCATGCCATCGGTCAGACCGATCGCCTTGCGGCCTTTTTCGCCGATGGCCGCGTGCGTCATCGTTGCCGGATGGGAGATGAGGGTCTCGACTCCGCCCAGCGATTCGCCCATGGTGCACAGCCGCACGCGCTTGAGCAAGCGCTTGGCGTTGCTGAGCGAGCCGGTCTCGAAGGTGATCATCGAGCCGAAGCCTGACATCTGGCGGCATGCCAGTTCATATTGGGGATGGCTCTTGAGTCCGGGGTAAAAGACCTTCTTCACCTTGCGATGCCCGCTTAGGTAATCGGCCATGACGCGGCCGTTGTCGTCATGTTGTTTCATACGGACAGCCAAGGTCTTGGTCCCGCGCAGCACCAGCCAACACTCGAAGGGCGACAGGATCGCGCCCGCCGCCTTCTGCACGAAGGCGAGCTTCTCAGCCTGCTCTGCGGTCGTGCAAACCAGCACACCGCCCAGGCCATCGCTGTGGCCGTTGAGGAACTTGGTCGTCGAATGCATCACGATGTCCGCTCCAAAGCGGATCGGCTGCTGGAAATACGGCGACATGAAGGTATTGTCGACCACCACCTCGCAACCGCGCTTGTGCGCGATCTCGCTGACGGCCGCGATGTCGGTCAATCCCATCAGCGGGTTGGTCGGCGTCTCGATGTAGACGTAGCGCGTGCTCTTGCGAATCGCGTTCTGCACGTTGCGCGGATCGGCCGTGTCCACGTAGGTGAACTCCAGGCCGAAGTTGGTCATTAACTGATTGAAGAGCCGCGGCACGCCGCCGTAAAGATTATTCGAAGCGACAATGTGGTCGCCGGCTTTCATCAGATGGCAGATCGCTCCCACCGCCGCCATGCCGCTGCCAAACACGCGGGCCGCGATACCGCCCTCCAGCGCCGCCAGATTCTCCTCGACGCGAGTGCGCGTAGGATTGCCGGCACGTGAGTAATCGTACCCTTTGGTTTTGCCGAGTTCTTCCTGGGCGTAGGTCGAGGTTGCAAAGATCGGAGGAGCTACGGCTCCGGTGGACGGATCGGCTTCGTTGCCGGCATGAATGGAGCGAGTGGAAAAACCGAGAACATTCTTTTTAGGCATAGGAAGTCAATTCACCACGGAGGAACTGAGGATACGAATGTGAATCGTGAGTCTTTCATTTTTGCGAAGCAGGCAATCGAGACGACACAACGAACACGTCCACTCCCGACATCGAACATTCCTCGTTGGAAGCGTCGTGAACAGCAATAGCCTCCACCGCCTGTCCCGATTTCATTGTGAACGTGACGTCATATACTTGACGCCAAAGGTCACTCCCGATTTTTTCGGAAGCCAGACGCACTGCTTTCGTTTTGGCAGAGTCAATCTCTTTTGGGGCGATTAGCTGGGCATTCTTCATACTCGCCAAGGACATCATCGCTGCCCAGTGTTCGGCACCACTACAGTCAGGCCCGTGTTCCTTTTCATTTACAGAGGACTGGCCGCAATTCTTGGTACAGGACTGCGCGGCGACTGGAATTACTGCAAACAGAGTAACAAGCAATAGCAAGAGTTCTGCTCGCACCGGACAAGTACTCACGCTAGCCTCGGAGTCCCACGGATGTGGTCACGTTCACTTCTTCTCGCCGAATTGAAAAATCCCTTTCGACAGATAGCGCTCGGCTGAATCGGGAATGATGGTCGCAACCCGTTTGCCCGGCCCGAGCCGTTTGGCGATGCCGACAGCCGCAAAAACATTAGCTCCCGCACTGGAACCGGCAAGCACGCCTTCCATTCCCGCCAGCTTTTTCACCATGTCGAACGCATCGCGGTCGGTAACAGCAACGATTTCGTCAGCCAGCGAGCCGTCAAACGTTTTGGGAATGAAGCTTGCGCCGATGCCTTCGACCTCGTGATCACCCTTCGGACCGCCGCCGAGCACAGAGCCTTCCGTCTCAACAGCGATGGCAAGGACTCTGGGGTTGCGCTCTTTGAAGTAGCGTGCGACACCGGTAAACGTGCCGCCCGTTCCGCAGCCGATCACGACTGCGTCTACTTGTCCGCCGAGCTGCTCGAAGTACTCGCGGCCCGTGGTCTCGTAGTGGAAGTCGGGATTGTCCTGATTTTCGAACTGGCCGGCGATGAAGGAGTTGGGGGTGCGGGAAGCGCGCTCTTTCACGTAATCGATAGCGGCCTGCATGCCGCCCGCCTTCAGTGTTCGAATCACCTCAGCGCCCAGCGCTTCCATCAGCGTCACTTTTTCCTGCGAGAATCCCTCGGGCACAGCCAGAACGGTCTTATAGCCGCGACCCGTTCCAATCAATGCCAGGCCGACGCCAGTATTGCCGGCAGTTGCTTCAAAGATGGTTGCGCCCGGCTTCAACCGGCCGTCGCTTTCGGCCTTCAGGATCATTCCCAGCGCAGCGCGGTCTTTAATACTGCCACCAGGGTTTAGATACTCGAGTTTGGCGTAAACATCGCCGGCACCGGCCGGAACGACCTTGCGCAAGTGAAGGATTGGGGTTTCGCCGACGAGTTCAGTGATTTCTTCGGCAACGCGTAAAGAAGGCATTTCAACAGTCTTCATGAGGACTCTAGAAGGTAACGTTCAAGGGTACGTGAAGAGGATTGGCACGGTCAACGCAACCCGCTGGTACTTTCGTCGTCTTTGCACGGGCACGTACACCGCTTCCCGGCGCAACCTATTTTGTGCACAAGAGCTTCTTAGTTCAGGGAGGCTAGGTATTTATGGCAACCGCAAGAAAATCGAGTTCAAGCAGGAGCCGATCGGCTGGTAAAACTGCCGGCCGCAAGAGCACCGCAACGAAGCGACGCAGTACCGCCAGTTCGGGTCGCAGCAAGACGGGGCATCGCGGCACATCCGCCAAAAAGAAATCGACTCGGTCCCGTTCTGCTTCGTCCAGCAGCTCGAGCAGCAGCGAACACCGCAAGTACAGCCGCAAGGCCGGAAATAAGGTCGGCAAAGTCATGCACGAGTACAAGCATGGCAAGTTGAAATCCCGCGGCCAGCGCAAGGTTAAGAGCCGCAAGCAGGCCATCGCCATCGGCATCAGCGAAGCCCGCAAGTCGGGAGCTAAGGTACCGCGCAAGAAAGCCGCTTAAGTCGGCATTGATCAAACCAACACCGGCCATCACGCCGGTGTTTTCTATTCTCCGGAGGCTCGATGATAAAAGCCGTCATCTTCGACATCGACGGAACGCTGGTGGATTCGGTCGACTTGCATGCCCGCGCCTGGCAGGAGGCCTTCGCGAAGTTCGGGCACCCGGTTTCGTACGAGGACGTACGAAGTCAAATCGGCAAGGGCGGCGATCAACTGCTCCCCGTATTCCTTTCCAGGCAGGAGCAGCAAAGTTTCGGCGAGAAGCTGGAAAAATATCGCGGCGAGCTGTTCAAGTCGAACTATCTCCCGCTGGTGAAAGCGTTTCCGAAGGTTCGTGATTTATTCCAACGAGTCAGGAAAGACGGCAAGCGAATCGCGCTGGCGTCATCAGCCAAGAAAGACGAAATCGAGATTTACAAGCGCATCGCCAACGTTGCAGATTTGGTGGAAGAGCAAACCTCATCCGACGACGCCGAGCGCTCCAAGCCGCATCCTGACATTTTCGAAGCAGCCTTGCAGCGTCTGAACGACGTGAGTCCCGCGGAAGCTGTTGCTATTGGCGATTCGCCCTACGATGCGATTGCTGCGAGTAAGTTGAAGATGAGGAGTATCGGAGTTTTGAGCGGCGGTTTCCCTCAGCAGGACTTGCAAGCCGCCGGCTGCAGCGAGATCTATCGCGATTGCGCCGATTTGCTCGCAAGTTACGATGGATCCCTGCTGGCGGTTAAGAAGGTGGCATGACCGAACTCGAAAGACGCAAATAAAAACGCGGGCCTTATTGCCCGCGTTTGCGTTTCAAATTACGACTCTGCCACTACGCCTTCGCCGCTTCCGGCTTGCCCAGCAACTGACGAAGCACATACTGCAGAATGCCGCCGTGCTGGTAGTACTGGACCTCCTGTGGCGTATCAATGCGGACGGTCGCGGTGAACTCGGTCACCTTGCCGGCAGCATTTTTCGCGTGAACCTTAACCGTCTTGCCGGCGGCAAACTTTTCCAGCACATCGGTCAGTCCGGCCACATCGAACGTTTCTTCGCCGCTCAGGCCCAGCGTTTCAGCGCTCTCACCTTCAAGGAATTGCAGCGGCAGAATGCCCATGCCTACCAGATTCGAACGGTGAATGCGCTCGAAGCTCTCGGCGACTACAGCCCGCACGCCCAGCAGCCGCGGACCTTTCGCCGCCCAGTCGCGCGAGGAACCCGAGCCATACTCCTTGCCGGCGAGCACGATCAGAGGAATTCCTTCTGCGCGATACTTTTCCGAGGCGTCGAAAATCGACATCTCCTCGCCGCTCGGCAGGTAGCGGGTGAATGCGCCCTCTTTATGCGGAGTGAGTTTGTTACGCAGCCGCACGTTGGCAAACGTGCCACGCATCATGACTTCGTGATTGCCGCGCCGCGAACCGTACGAATTGAAATCGACCGGCTGTACCCCATGAGCAATCAAGTATTGCCCGGCAGCGCTGTTGTGCTTAATGGAACCCGCAGGCGAGATATGATCGGTGGTCACACTGTGCCCCAGATAGCAAAGCACGCGAGCGCCGGAGATGTTCTTCACCGCCTGCGGCCTGGCCGGCATGTTTTCGAAGTAAGGTGGATTCTTCACGTACGTCGACTGCGCATCCCAAGTGAAGGTCTCGCCTTCTGGGACGTTCAGACCACGCCAGCGCTCGTCACCCTTGAAGACGTCGGCGTACGCGCTCTGGAAGAGATCACCGGTGATGTACTTGCGCACGACAGCATCGACTTCCGCGGTTGTCGGCCAAATATCTTTCAGGAAGACCGGAGTACGCTTGCCATTCTGTCCATAGCCTAGAGGTTCCTTGAAGACATCGATGTCAATGCGTCCGGCAAGCGCGTAAGCAACCACCAGCGGCGGCGACATCAGGTAGTTCGCCCGAACTTCAGAGTTGATACGGCCTTCGAAGTTTCGATTGCCGCTCAGCACGGATGCGACGACGAGGTCCTTTTCCACCACGACGTTAGAAACTTCCTGCGGCAGAGGACCGGAGTTGCCGATGCACGTGGTGCAGCCGTAGCCGACCACGTTGAACTTCAGTTTCTCCAGGTAAGGCAGCAGCCCTGAGCGCGTCAGATACTCGGTGACCACCAGCGATCCCGGTGCGAGTGACGTCTTCACCCACGAAGGAACTTTCAATCCCTTCTCGACCGCTTTCTTCGCCAGCAGGCCAGCCGCAACCAGCACATACGGATTGGATGTGTTCGTGCAGCTCGTAATGGCCGCAATCACCACGCTTCCGTGGGTGAGCGCCTTGTCCAACTTCACGTGCTCTTCGACGACGTCCTGCTGCGAGTCGATGCCAACCGGATGGCCGCCTTCCCCTTCCCAGCGCGCCTCCTGCTTGGGGGGAACCTGCTGTCCGGGCTTCAACAAGCTGGGCAGCGCATCTTCGAAAGACTTAGCGGCATGCGACAAGGTGACGCGGTCCTGCGGACGCTTCGGGCCGGCAATGCTCGGTTCCACTGTCGAGAGATCAAGCTCGACCACGTCGGTATACTCCGCTTCCGGCGTGTCGGCGGTGTAGAACAGGCCTTGCTCCTTGTAGTAAGCCTCAACCAGACTGATCAGTTCAGCATCACGGCCGCTCAGGCGGAGGTAATTCAGTGTCTCCTCATCGACGGGGAAGATGCCGCAGGTCGCACCGTATTCGGGCGCCATATTGGCGATGGTTGCGCGGTCTGCGAGCGGAAGCTTCGCCAGGCCGGGTCCAAAGAATTCTACGAACTTGCCGACGACGCCTTTCTTGCGCAGCGTCTCAGTTACGGTCAGCACGAGGTCGGTCGCGGTCGAGCCTTCGCGAAGCTGATTCTTCACGCGGAAGCCGATGACCTGTGGGATCAGCATCGAAACCGGCTGGCCCAGCATGGCCGCCTCGGCTTCAATGCCGCCGACGCCCCAACCCAGCACGCCGAGGCCATTGATCATGGTGGTGTGCGAGTCAGTGCCGACCAGCGTATCGGGATAAGCCAGCGGTTTGCCGGTTTCACCATTCGCCCCCACGAAAACTACCCGCGCCAGATACTCAAGGTTGATCTGATGAACGATGCCGGTGTCGGGGGGAACGATTGCGAAGTTCTTGAAGGCGCCCTGGCCCCAACGCAAAAAGGCGTAGCGCTCTTTGTTGCGCTGGAACTCCAGTTCGGCATTGAGCTGCAACGCCTGCGCTGTACCGAACTCATCCACCTGCACCGAATGATCGATAACCAGTTCCGCCGGCTGTAGAGGATTGATGAGCTTCGGGTCACCGCCCAACGCCTTCATGGCGTCGCGCATGGCCGCCAGATCCACGACTGCCGGCACGCCCGTAAAATCCTGCAACAGCACGCGGCTGGGCATGAACGCGATCTCTTCTGACGGATGCGACTTCTTGTTCCACGAGGCCAGAGCGCGAATATCATCGGCTTTGACCGTCTTGCCATCTTCGCGGCGTAACAGGTTTTCCAGGAGAATGCGGAGAGAGTAGGGCAGATGCTTTATGGCACATCCCTGCTTCTCAAGTGCATCCAGGCGAGAGATTTCATATTCGCGGTTGCCCACGCGTAGGACCGAGCGACTGCCGAAGCTGTTCATGGATAAGTCCCTTCTTACGATATAGAGGATTCAGGAGAGGGCGCAGACTCCAGCAAAAGCGGAACTCTTTATCTTAAACGTACGAAACCCGATTCGGAATAGCCGATACGAAAAACCTCGCAGATCACTGAATTTAGAGTTCAGATGTGCTGCAGCATCTCTATTGTCCGCCCTGCTGCACCTTGCGTTGCAGATCGCTGCACAGGTTGTGCAGCTTGGCATCGTTGGTCAGGCCGTCGGCGATCACACACTCGTCCAGCGCTGCTTTGGGATCCGAATCCTTCTGCAGATTGGTCAGCATGATGTGCGGCGTTGGCCAGTCGGGGGACAGCTTAGCGGCCTGACGCAGCTCGGCAATTGCGGTCGCATAGTCTTTCTTTTTCACATACACGATCGCAAGGTTGTAATGAGCGCTGGCATTCTTGGGCTCCAGTTTGATCGCTTCCTTGTATTCGACAATGGCTTCGTCAGCCTTGCCGGCATCGTCAAGCGCGCTACCCAGGTTCATGTGCGTCTCTGCGCTGTTGGGCTCGATAGCCAGAGCAGCCCGGTAATGCTGGATGGCGCCGTTGAAGTCACGTTTCGCGTAAAGCACGTTGGCGAGGTTGTTTTGCGCGCTGGCCATCTTGGGATCGATCCGCACCGCCCGCTGATATTGCGCAATGGCCCCATTCAGGTCGCTATTGTGTTTGAGCGCCAGTCCAAGATTGTTGTGCGCCTTGGCGTCGTCGGGACGCAGATTCACGGCCGCTTGCAACTCCGCGGCAGCTTCGGTGTAGCCTTTCTCGTCGAGATAGATACGGCCCAGATTGTAGTGCGCCTCAAAATAGTCCGGATATTCCTTGATGGCGGCCTGGTATTCCTCGATAGCGCCCTGCCGATCGCCATCGCGCTCCATCTGTACTCCCTGGTGGAAGTGCCGCTCGGCACTGGCCGGAACGTTGCGGGAGGATGCCTGGGCTGCGGCCGAAGCGCCAGAGCTTGAGGCCGGAGGCGAGGGTTGCGGTTTGCTCGGGATGGAGGGTGGCTTTGGCTGCGTCAGCCCTGGTACCGGCTGAGGCTGAGGAGCATCCTGCGCAGCGCAAAATGACAAAGCTACAAACGCAAACGACGCGATTACGAAGCGATGCAGAAGCGGGTGTAAGGCTCTTGATCTCATGATTCGACTACTGAGCAGTATATCCGCCCGGTACGATGACGTAGGTTGCTACTCGCCTTCCGTTTCCGGCTTCTTGGCCGGAGGCTCATGGATTTTCGCGACCTCGGTCTTCATCTGTTGAAACACTCCTGTCTGATAGCCGTACCTTCGCTGCGGTAAGCGGGCTGCTTCCTCTTCGATGGCTTTCGAACGATTGGCCGGATTGGGATGGTCCGACAGGAATTGAATGGTCGAATATCCGCCCTTGGCATTGAGTTTGGCGAAAAATTTTGCCATCTCGCGAGGTTCATATCCCTCTTCCGCCATGATGTGCGATCCCATGAGGTCGGCTTGGCTTTCATCCGTACGCGAGAACTTCAGCAACACGCTGTTGGCGCCCAGGCCGATTCCAAGTTCGGCCAATTGTCCCATCAGCGATCCATTGTTGGTGAGTTCGCCTGCCAGCGCCAGAGGAATCTCCAGCAGATTAGCCTTGCTCGCCTGGTTGGTGCCGTGACGCAGGATCACATGCGACATCTCATGACCCATCACGGCCGCCAGTTGCGCTTCGTTGTCCACCGCTTTCAGCAGCCCGGTATTGATGAACATCGGCCCGCCCGGCAAGGCAAACGCGTTGATCGAGGGATCGGCGACGACCTCAAAGGTGAAGTGAAAGCCGCTGGATCGCGCTTCCTGCGATTGCATCAGCCGGCGCCCGATTGTGTTTACGTAATTGGTCAGCACCGGATCGTTGACGATCGTGACCCGCTTGCGCACTTGGGCTGCCACTTCCTGCCCCAGCTGAACGTCTTGCTCTCGGGTGAACAAATTGAAGCCGGGATGCAGCTCGGTCGGACCTTGCGACGTCAGAGACTGGGCGATTGCGTTCAACGGCTGCAGGAAAAAGACAAGCGCGCAAGTGATCCTACAGAGTAGGAGAGGAACGATGGACCACCTGCGGTGTACTGCGCCCATAGGAGCCATCCAATTCTACAACCGCGCGCCCTCCGCCGCCGCTGCTCCGTGCGATGCCAACTGGTGACTTGCGGAAACCGGCAAAGACTGAGGTATCATCAAAACCACTCGGTTCAATGCCCTCGAGGCGCGTCAGCTATGGATCAAAGCGGCTTTCAAAGGCTGTTACGCCGGACGGTGGCTTTGCCGGTCATCCTGCTGGTGATGCTGGCCGTAACCCTGGCGGGCGAAATCCTTTTGCTGACCGCAACCTTGCGCTGGGTCGATCACTCCGACCAGGTTATCTCCACCTCGCGCCAAGTCCAGCGCCAGATCGTCGAAATGGACACTGGCCTTCGCGGTTACTACCTCACCGGCGACCACACCTTTCTTGATTCCTATAACGACGCTAAATCGCGCCTTCCTGATCAGTTCGCCTATCTGCAAAAACTCACCGAAGACAACCCATCGCAACAGGAGCGGCTTGGGGTCCTGGATCAGTTGTACTCAGGATGGATGCAATGGGCTGACAGACAGGTGTCGACAGCGCACCGAGGCGCGCCTTCTGATGCCGATCTGCTGACTGGGCAGAATTTGATGCAGCAGATTCGCCAGAAGCAGAGAGTCTTCGTCGCCGAGGAAGAGACGTTGCGGCGCCGGCGCTCAAGCAGAGCCAAACTCCTGAACGCCACCGTGATCGGGTCTGCGGTGGGATTGTCGCTGTTGATCGCGGTGCTTCTGTTCTTTATCACGCGACGCGAGTTGCTGGCGTTGTCGGCAACCTACGAACGTCACCTCCAGGCCGAGGCGGCGCAGCGGGAACAACTGAAGGAAAGCCGGAAATTTTTTCAGATCGCCTTGAAGAGTCTGGGCGAAGCCGTGGTGGCGACGGACCGGGAAGGTCTGGTTTCCTTCGTCAATCCGGTCGGCCAACACCTTACCGGCTGGAAGGCCCACGAGGCCATAGGACGGCAGTTTCGCGAAGTCGTGCATCTGCTCGACGAGCGGACCCGCGCCGAGATCGAAGATCCAACCGAGAGTGTTCGGCGGGCGCAACAGGTGGTCAGCTATCCCAGCGGTCTGGTTCTGACCAGCCGAGAGGCTAAGGAGTATACGGTTGAACTAACGGGAGCGCCCATTCTGGGCGACAGCAACAACGTGGTGGGACTGGTATTTGTCTTCCGCGATACCACGCAGCGGCGTCAGACCGAGCAGACGCTGCGCACCAGCGAACGGCTCACTCTGGCTGGCCGCCTGTCGGCCACAATAGCGCACGAGATCCGCAACCCGCTGGATACCGTGACCAACCTCGTATACCTGTTGCAGCATGAGCAAACGGCGAGTCCGGAAAGCAGGCAATACCTGAACATGGCGAGCGAGGAGCTAACGCGAATCGCCCAGATCACCAGCCAGTTGCTGACTTTCCACCGCGAATCGCGAACGCCGGTGCCGGTGAACTTGAATGAAGTCATGGAAAGCGTGCTGGTGCTGTTCTCGCCGCAGATCAGGCAGAACCACATTCGCGTCAGCAAGCGTCTGGAGGCGACTCACCCGGTTCGCGGCTATCCCGGCGAGTTGCGGCAGGTTTTTTCCAACCTGGTGGGCAATGCCATCGAGGCCATCACTAACGGCGGGCAGTTGATCTTGCACACCAGAGAAGCCAGCCTTTCGTCAGATCCCACACGCAAGGGTATCCGCGTGACGGTGCTGGACAACGGAACCGGCATCCCGCCCGGGGTGCGCAAAAATCTCTTTGCGCCGTTTTATACGACCAAGGGCGAGAAGGGCACGGGACTGGGCTTGTGGATCAGCCGCAGCATCGTGGAAAAGCATGAAGGCACGATCCACGTCACCAGTGCCAGCCGCAACGGTCGCAGCGGCACCGCCTTTTCTGTGTTCTTGCCCTACGAGCAGGAGCAGGGCATGCTGGAGGGGAATATGGTGCATCCCGTCTAGCTGAATCTACTTGCGCTTAATGGTGAACTTTCTTTCCTGATCCCCTCGCCGCTCGATCGAAATCTCCACGTCGCGTTCTTTTTCGAAGCGGGGGAATTTCTCGCCCCACTCCAACAAAACCAGATTGCCGTTTTCGGCGAGCAGCTCGTCGAGGCCGAGCGTATCGAGTTCGCGTGGCGTGTCGATGCGATAAAGGTCGACGTGGTACAAGGCAATGTCCGGGCCGCTGTACTCGTGAATCAAGGTAAAGGTGGGGCTGGTGACATCTTCGTGGGAAGCGGCTTCCAGTCCCTCGGCGATACCTTTGACCAGCGTGGTTTTGCCCGTGCCAAGATCGCCGCGAAGAATCACCATGCGCGCGCTCTTCAGCGTGGGCGCCAGTTTCCGGCCTAACGCCATGGTCTCTTCCGCTGAATGCGTGATGTGCTCGTGAGCCGCCATGCGAAGCGCCATCATTCTAGCAGGCACTATTGGATTCGCACGGTTTCCTCGGCTGCCCACGCCTGCGCGCGGTGAAAGGCGCCGGGCAATCCGTTGAGCAGGTCGGTGGCCGTGAGTGAGTGCTCCCCCATCCGCTCCTCGGCCACGTCGCCTGCCAGGCCGTGAAGATACACAGCGGCGATGGCGGCGCGGGCATAGTCGTTGGGCATTTGCCCCATGATGCCCGCGGTCATGCCGGTAAGGATGTCACCCGTACCGCCCGTGGCCATTCCGGGATTGCCGGTGGGATTGATCCACGCGCTGCCGTCGGGCAAAGCGACCACCGTGCGATCGCCTTTCAGCACCACCACCAGGTGGTGATCGCGGGCGAAAGTTCTGGCGACATGGATGCGGTCCGCTTGCACGGCCTTGATCGAGATGTCCGCCAGGCGAGACATCTCGCCAGGATGCGGCGTCAGGACCAACGGTCTCCGGCGACCGTCCAGCAAGTGCGTCTGGTGCTCGAACGCGTTTAATCCGTCCGCATCCAGAACCAGCGGCACCGTTGTCTGGTGTACCGCCTCATGTACGAACTGCACCGTCTCGGGATGTCGTCCGATACCGGGACCTATCGCGACCACGCTCATGGGCTTCATCAGCTCGGTGAAGCGATCGCTTTCAGCGGCCGCGATGGCAATGGAGCCGCCCGAAGTTTCGTGCAGCGGTTCCGTCATCAGCTCGGCTGCAAATGAAGACACCGTATTGAGTACGCGCAGCGGCGTCGCCACGGTGCTCAGACCCGCTCCGGCGCGTAACGCAGCCATGCCGGCCATGGCGGCTGCTCCCGATTTGCCGAGCGACCCGCCGACGATAAGAATGTGCCCGTACATGCCTTTGTTGCTGTCGCGCTTGCGCGGCGCCAGCAGCGAGGCGAAGTCGCGCGGGGTTGTGACCTCGAGGTTCAAGCCGGAAACGATTGCCTCGGCAGGCGACCCAATCGGGGCTACCGTGATCGGCCCCTGCGTCAGTTCGCCGAAGACGTGAGCCGGGCGCGGAGCGGTGAAGGTGATGATGGCATCGGAGTGAACGAAATCGTGTCCACGCTGCGCGGTCATCGCATCAGAATCGGCGCCGGACGGAATGTCGACGGCGATGACCGGCTGATCGCAGCGATTCAGCAGCGAGATCGCGTCGGCATACAAGCCCGTGACTGGCGGCTTAAAGCCAGTGCCCAGAATGGCATCGACCAGCAATTCGCAGTTGGCGAGACTGCGAGACGACTCGGCCTGTAATTCCTGTGCGCTGTTCACTTCGATGGGCCGCAGCGGCAGGCGCTCGAACATTGCCAGGGCATCGCCCTTCAACTCCGTCCTCGAGGCCAGCAGGATGACTTCGACCACGCGTCCCGCCCGGTGCAGCTTGCGGGCGACTACGAAGCCATCGCCGCCGTTGTTGCCCTTGCCGCAGATGACGAGGATGCGATTGGCATTCGTGTGTTGCCGCAGAATGTATTGGGCGATGGCGCCGCCGGCGTTCTCCATCAAGGTCAGGGAAGGCACGCCGAAGCGTTCGGTGGTGGCCCGATCGATGGCGCGCATCTCGGCCGCAGTCGTGATTTTCATGCTCGCTCCACAGCAGACTGTTCCAGGCGGCGCAGGCCTTCGGGTTCGCCCATGGCAATCAAATGATCGCCGGCGTGAATGACTTCGTCGGGCGAAGGATTGAAGCGCATCAGCGAGCCTTCTCCTTTAATCGCGAGCACGATGACGCCGAGTTCCTGGCGAATGCGCGAGCCCTCCAGGGTCTGGCCGGCTACCCGCGATCCCAGCCGTACCTGCACCTCTTCGATTTCGAGGGGGAGCTGGCGATTCATCGCGGTATCGAAGAAGTCAACGACATGGGGCCGCATAAAGGTCTGTGCGATGCGGTATCCGGCGAAGTTGTAAGGCGAGACTACGTGGTTGGCGCCGGCTGTGAGCAGATGCTTCTCGGCTTCTTCCTCGCTGGCGCGGGCAATGATGTTCAGCTTCGGGTTGAGGCTTCGGGCGGTAAGGATGATGTAGATGTTGGTCGCGTCAGTCGTGCTGCTGGCCACCAGTCCGCGGGCGCGTTCAATGCCGGCCTGCCGCAGAATGGGCGCCTGGGTTGCATCGCCCACCAGCGTGAGCCATCCCTCCTCGGCGTGTCGCGCCAGTTTAGCTTCGTCGGTATCGATGACCACGAACGGCACAGGTTTACGCGCCAGTTCGCGCGCCGCGCTGCGGCCCACTCGTCCCGCGCCGCAGAGGATGTAATGATTCGACAATCGGCTGATCTCGCGGTCCATGCGTCTCCTGCCAAATACCGATTGCAGCTCGAATTCTAGCAAAGCCTGGGTGGCGCCCCCGAAGAACAGCAACACCAGTGCGACGCCGGTGATGATGATGAAGCTGTTGAAGATCCGCCCACTGTGCGACAGAGGATGAACTTCGCCGTAGCCGATGGTGGTGATGGTCGTCAACACCATGTAGAAGCCTTCGAACCACGTCCATCCTTCGAAAAAGTGAAATCCCGCCATGCCGATCACGATCAGAACGATCAGCGCGAAGAAGATGATCTTCAGGTTGAGTATGGACTTCACGCATTCATTGTGGCCCGGAGGTCGAGGACAGTGCAATTGAAGACCGGCAACGCCCGCCGGAACGACTTGCCTTGCCGGGTTGCGCACGGTTGAGAAAGCGACCAACCCTTTGTTTTGCTTGCTGCGCGCGAAGCAGCAACGCCCTCCCAGGGTTGGAAGGGCGTTAGCGTTGCATCGGGTCAATACTCAATCGCCTGCGACGGGAACTTTGTCAGGAACAGCTTTCTGCACGTGGCTGTGATGACGTCCGTAGCCGAAGTAGATAACCATGCCCAGCACCAGCCAGACGCCGAGGCGAATCCAGGTATCAATCGGCAAACTATACATCAAGCCAAATGAAATCAGGATTCCGAGAATGGGCACCAGCGGCACCATGGGTGTTTTGAATGGCCGGGGAAGATCGGGACGGCGCACACGCAGGACCCAAACCCCCGCGCATACGATGATGAAGGCCAGCAGGGTTCCAATACTGACCAGTTCCCCCAGAATGCCGATTGGAATCAGCGCTGCGAATACCGCAACGAAGCAGCCCACGATAATGGTCGAGATCCACGGCGTGCGGAAGCGGGGATGCACCGCGCCGGCCCACTCCGGCAGCAAGCCATCGCGCGACATCGAGTAGAACACGCGCGACTGGCCGAGCAGCATGACCAGCATTACGCTGCCCAGTCCGGCGATCGCTCCCAGCTTGACCAGGAACGAGCCCCAGCGTATGCCCGCCGCGTCAATGCCAACCGCAACCGGATCGGCGACATTGAGGGCGGTGTAAGGCACCATGCCGGTCAGCAGGCCCGAGACCAGAATATACAGAATAGTGCAGATCACCAGCGAGCCCAGAATGCCGATCGGCATATCGCGCTGCGGATTCTTCGCTTCTTGAGCCGCAGTCGAGACGGCGTCGAAGCCGATGTAGGCAAAGAAAATCACTCCGGCCGCGCGGGCGATGCCCGACCAGCCATATAAGCCATACGAGCCTTGATTCGGCGGAATGAAGGGATGCCAGTTGTGCGCAGCAAGCGCCGGATGTTTCAGTACGAAGGACCCGGCGATTCCGATAAAGATGAGAACAATCGTGACCTTGGTGATAACCACGGCCGAGTTGAAGTCGGCGGATTCTTTAATCCCAATGACCAGAATGGTGGTAATCAGCAGGATCGCGACCAGCGCCACAAAGTTGAATATTCCGTTCACGTGCGGAAGGGTCGAAGCATCAACTCCGTTTTGCTTCAGGATCGGCGCCATGGTCGTCAACAATTCCCAGCGGCCGTTATAGAGAACGATCACGTTCCGGACCCAGTGCGTCCCGGTGTAGGTATACGGCGTTGCCGTGAACTGAGGCGGAATGCTGATGCCGAAGTCCTGAAGGAAGCTGACGAAGTACCCAGCCCATCCCGAAGCCACGGTGGCGGCGCCGAAGGCATATTCCAGGATCAGGTCCCAGCCGATGATCCAGGCGAAAATCTCCCCCAGGGTGGCATAGCCGTAGGTGTAGGCGGAGCCGGCGATCGGGATCAGCGAAGCAAACTCGGAATAGCACAGCCCGGCAAAGACACAGCCGGCTCCGGCCAGAATGAACGACAGGACGATGGCCGGTCCGGCATACTCAGCCGCGGCCGATCCGGTTAAAACGAAAATGCCGGCGCCGATGATTGCGCCAATTCCCAGGGTAATAAGATTCACAGGGCCGAGAGCCCGCTTGAGACTATGTTCCCCCGTCTCTGACGCTTCGTTCATCAGCATGTCGAGGGGCTTGCACTTCAGGAGATTCGCCATTCAGGATTGCCTCTTCTTAACTGCCAGGCTGCTCGCGAACCTGCGGATTGCGCTTGGACCACAGGAAATACACGGGAATTCCGAGTAAAACAATCATCAGGCCGGGCCACGTGTATTGCGGCTTATAACGCAATAAGACTACATCAATGAAGGTTGCGATCAAAATGTACATTGCCGGCAACACGGGATAGCCGAAAGCGCGGTAGGGCCTCGGTTCATCAGGACGCTTAACGCGCAACACGAACAAACCGGCAATTGTGAGAATGTAGAAAACCAGCACGGCAAAGATGATGTAGTCGAGCAACTGCCCATAGCTGCCCGAAATACAAAGAATGCAGGTCCAGACACACTGCATGAGGAGCGACGCCGCCGGTGTGTGGTACTTAGGATGTAGTTTCGCTGCTCCGCGGAAGAAGAGACCATCCTTGGCCATCGCGTAGTACACGCGAGCACCCGCCAGAATCAAGCCATTGTTGCAGCCGAAGGTAGAGACCAGGATAGCGCCTGCCATGATCTTCGCGCCGCTGGTGCCGAATATCTCCTGGAACACGGCCGTCGCCACGCGATCTTCCGACGCATGCTGAATCCCGCGCGCGACGATGGTTGCTCCGCCTGCATCACCGTGCAGAGGTAACGTCAGCAGGTAAACAACGTTGGCCAAAATATAGAGCAGCGTGACTGCGCCGGTGCCGAGTACCAGCGCCAGCGGCAGGTTGCGTTTGGGATTTTTCACCTCGGCTGCGGTGAATGTGATGTTGTTCCACGCGTCGGACGAAAACAGCGACCCGACCTGCGCCACGGCAACGATTGTGAGGATACCTACCATCGCAATCGGTCCGCCTACGCCCACCTGCACCGGATGCAGCGAGTTCCAGCCGGCATTGCGCCAGAACTCCGCGCCGAAGTTGGCCGCGATGGCCTGGGCGTTGCGTGCCACAAACAGCCCGAGCAGCACCAATCCCAGCAGGGCAGCGGTCTTGGCGGTGGTAAAGATGTTTTGAACGATAGCGCCGGTGCGCACCCCGAAAATGTTGACCACCGACAGGAGGATCACGATCACGATGGCGGCGAGGTTCTGGGTGTTCAGCCCTACGTCCATGTTGCCCAGGACCATAGGTCCAATGGGAATCGGTGGGACGTGAGCAATGAAGATGAGCCAGTGCTTCGACGAAACGGATGGGAAGAACACGCCCAGAAACTTGCCGAAGGCGATGCCGACGGCCGCGATCGTCCCTGTCTGGACGACCATGTAGAGCGTCCAGCCGTAGAGAAATCCCCACATCGGCCCCAGCGCTTCGCGCAGGTAGACATACTGTCCACCGGCATGCGGCATCATCGCGGCTAATTCGCCGTAGGCGAGCGCGCCGCTGATGGTGAGAAACCCGGTCAGCAACCATGCTCCCAGCAGCAAGACCGGGGAATCGACCAGGCGCGAAATATCGGCCGAGACGATGAAGATGCCGGAGCCGATCATCGAGCCCATGACCAGTGCGGTGGCGCTGATGAGTCCCAGCCCTTTTACAAACTCGCTTTCGCTGGAAACGCTGGAGACGGTCTTCGTGTCGGTAGCCAAGGAGCCTCGGTGGCGGACAGGATACTGGCTGAAATCTACACCAACAGGCGCAGGAATTCTTCAGTAACTTTGGTGGGCGAACTTAGAAGATCAGCAATCAACGCGACCGAATCGGCGCCGGCGTCGATGACCGAACGCGCATTCCCGCGCGTGATGCCGCCGATGGCAACCAAGGGCTTGCTGGTCGCGGCACGGGCCGCGCGAATCCCCTCAAGGCCGACCACCGGATCGGGATTGCGCTTGGACGAGGTCGCGAAGACCGGACCGAAGGCAATGTAATCGGCAGGCCCGGCATCGGCCTCCACCAGTTGTTCAAGAGTGTGCGTAGAGACCCCCAAAATGCGTTGCGAGCCAATCACGATGCGCGCGCCTTCCGGCGAAAGGTCTTCCTGCCCGACATGAACACCCTGATAATCCGCGGCCATGCAGATGTCGGCGCGGTCATTCATGATCAGCGTCACGCTCGACCCCAGCACGCGGCGGAGTTCTCGCGCGTGACTCAGCATCTCCCGCGTCGTGCCGACTTTGTTGCGGTACTGAATGAGCGTAGCCCCGCCGGCGGCGATATCCTTCGCATAGTCCGCGATGGCTTCGGTGGTGCGCAACGGGGCAGCAAAGCAGGAAACATCGACAATGGCGTACAGCTTGGGAAGGTTCATTCTTATCTGCGAATCGTCTGGCCAATATCTTTACTTGCTCGGTGTGGCTGCCAGAAAGCGCTCCATAAATTTCGTATCGAAGTTGCCGGCCTGGAAGTCGGGATCACGCATGATCCGGCGATGCAGCGGTATCGTGGTGTGAATGCCCTCTACCACGAACATTTCCAGAGCCCGCGACATGCGCGCGATGGCCTCGGCGCGATCGCGTCCGCGCGCACATAGTTTTGCAATCAGCGAGTCGTAGTAGGGAGGGATGACGCCTTCCGCATAAGCTGCGGTGTCCACGCGAATCCCCGTCCCGCCCGGCATGTTGAACGCGGTGATCTTGCCTGCCGAGGGGGTGAAGCGTTCCGGATGCTCGGCATTGATGCGGCACTCGATCGCGTGGCCGCGGAAGTAGACTTCCTGATTGATGACCTCATTCAGCTTCGCACCGCCGGCAATCAGGATCTGCGATTTCACCAGGTCGACATCGGTCGTCATCTCCGTAACCGGGTGTTCGACCTGGATACGGGTGTTCATTTCGATGAAGTGCAGGCTGCCGTCCTCGTCCATCAGGAACTCGACGGTGCCGGCGTTCATGTAGCCGATGCGGCTGAGCGTGTTGACCAGGATGCCGCCGATGCGATCGCGCAGTTCCTGATTGACCTTCACCGAGGGCGCTTCTTCCACCAGCTTCTGATGACGGCGCTGGATACTGCACTCGCGTTCGCCCAGGCTCATCACGTTGCCGTACTCGTCGGCCAGCACCTGGAACTCGATGTGGCGCGGGCGCTCAATGAATTTCTCCATGTAGAGATCGCCGTTGCCGAAGGCCGCCGCGGCTTCCGACTGCGCCGAGTGGAACAGGTTCGGCAGCTCTTCTTCGCTGCGGATGACGCGCATGCCACGTCCGCCGCCGCCCGCCGATGCCTTCACGATCACCGGGAAACCCACGCTGCGCGCCCATTCCAGCGCCTCTTCCGCCGAAGCGATGATGCCGTCGGAACCCGGCAGAATCGGCACGCCCTCTTTCTTCATGGTGGCGCGCGCTTTTTCTTTCTCGCCCATCAGCCGCGTCACTTCCGGCGGCGGCCCGATGAACTTGATCTCCGAGGCCTGGCATACCTCCGCGAAGTTGGCATTTTCGCTCAGCAGTCCGTAGCCCGGATGAATCGCGTCCACGTTGGCGATCTCCGCCGCGCTGATTACCGCAGGAATGTTCAGGTAGCTTTCCTGCAATCGTGGCGGCCCAATACAGATGGCTTCATCGGCAAAGCGAACATGAAGTGAGTTGCGGTCGGCCTCGCTGTAAATGGCGACCGCCTTGATGCCGAGTTCTTTGCAGGCGCAAATGACACGCAGGGCAATTTCCCCGCGGTTCGCAATTAGGATTTTCTTGAACATGGGTATGAAATTTGACGCTGGCCCGGGCAGTTACTGTTTCCTGATGCCGAATAGCGGCATGCCATACTCCACCGGGCTTCCATTGGGGACGAACATCTTGGCGATCACGCCGCCGACCTCGGCTTCGATTTCGTTCATCAGTTTCATGGCTTCAATGATGCAAAGCACCTGGCCATCTTTTACCGTATCACCGACTTTAACGAACGGCGGTGTGCCCGGGGAAGGCGCCTCGTAGTAGGTGCCAACGATAGGGGACTTCACGATGAACAGATCGGCGTCCGTATCGGCGGCTGGAGGCGGCGTCACTGGCGCTGGAGGTGGAGTTGCAGCCGAGGCCACGGGCGCCGCGGCGACCGGCGTCGACAGAACCGCGCCCATGGCGGGAGCTACCTGGACGACGGGAGCAGCCGCTCCGCCGCGCTTCACGTGCAGCTTCATGTCGCCGCGTTCGAGTTCGAACTCGGTGATGTCCTTCTCGACCAGAAGCTCAATCAGCTCTTTGATTTCCTTTTGATTCATCGAATATGCCGTTCACTGCCTAAGGTGGTGTAACAATGCAGCTGCGGGAGACGGGCGCTAAGCCTGGAAACGCCTTCGACCTTCCTCAACCCAGACTCGAGAATACAGGCAATCAGACATTATGAACGTTCGTTACCAGTTTGCAAAGCGCGGCGGCCAGAGTTGAGCTAAGTCAATGAAGCTGCATATTTTGCAGAGCCCGCACAAAGCCGAAGGTGTGCACGTGAACCGTTCCTTGGAACGGCCGATTGATGGCGGCGATGGCCACCAGTCCCAGCGCGATCAGCAGGGAAAAGGCAAATACCTGCAGGCTGTGCAGCATTTCGTTGGCCGAGCCGAACAAACACGAGGAGGCGACGCTGAGAATTCCGCCGACAACCAACACGCTCCACAGCACAGCAGGCAAGCGGTCAGTGCTTTGCAGGATTCGGGTGCGATTGTACTGGGTCAGCGAGCCAAGTTCGGTGAGCGCATGATCGGCTGCATTTAATTCCGTGGGGGACGCCGACTTGATCGACATCAGAGTAGCCCACATTCGCCGGTCGACGTCGCGGCTGGCGTTCGGGATCTGCCCGCTGGCCATCTCATTCCATTCCTGATTCACCACCACTTCGGCATAATTGCGTGCCAGGTTCTGCAACTGGGTACGTTGCGGTTCCGGCAAGCCTTCGGCGATGCGATAGACATTAACCAGAGCATCGGCCTCCAGATCGGCGTTGAGATCAGCCGACTGAAACTCGGACCAGACGGCGAATAACATGAATCCCAGTATCACCGCGTAGGTTGTGCCCAGCGCAGTCAGTTGCCAGCCGATCTGGTCGTTATGTTCTTTCCTGCTCTCTCGTGGCCAGAAGTGATTCAGCGCCCACATGAACAGCAGTGAGCCGGCGGTCGATGCGGCAAGGATGAAAAGGCTCTGGAAAGTATTCAGCATGGGCGCTTTTAGGTTCGAACCTAAAGAGCATATAGCACAGGTCTGCTTCGGAATGACAGAGTCTAATCTGCCGGTGCGACCTAAATCTCGATCAGTACCTTGCCCACAGGCGTCAACACATTGCATCCGGTATGGGTGACGACCACCATATCCTCGATGCGAATGCCGCCTCTCTCCGGGACGTAAACGCCTGGTTCAACGGTGATGACCATGCCCGCCTGCAATGGCTCTTCCTGGCCCACGCCAAGGCGAGGTGGCTCGTGGATCTCCAAACCGACGCCGTGCCCGGTGGAGTGCGTGAAGTAGCGGTCGAGCTTGGCGCGGCGAAGAACATTGCGTGCCGCATAGTCGACTGAGCCCGCGGTGGCGCCGGGCTTGACGGCCGCGATTGCCGCCAGCTGTGCTTCCAGAACCGCGTCGTACCATCGCCGCTCTTCGCGGGTCGCCCGTCCAAGATGCGCGGTGCGCGTCATGTCCGAACAATAGCCGTTCAGAACGACGCCGGAATCGATGACCACGAAGCCGCGACGAGGCAGCGGCTGATTGCTGGCGCGTCCATGCGGCAACGCCGAACGCTTGCCGCCGGCGACGATGGTGTCGAACGACATGCCGTCGGCGCCTCCTCGCCTGGCCGCGAATTCCAAACGGCCGGCTACTTCGGATTCGCGAACTCCCGCCGCGACCGAAGCTAAGGCTTCCTGGTATACCGTGGCTCCGAGGTTGACTGCGCTACCCAGCAGACGCAATTCTTCTGCGTCTTTGATCAGGCGCTGCCGCATGATCAGACCGGAGATCGGTTTCCAGGCGATTTTCTTCTCGCTGACTTTGCCCAGTTGTTTTGCCGCGGCAACGGTGGTGTGATCGGCTTCGTAACCGATGCTTACCGGTTTCCTGTTCCCGATGACGTGGCAGGCTGCCTCAGTCAAGGGGCCCTTGGCAATGGCGATTCGCGCACCCTGTATCTCTTCGCGTGCCTGCTGGGTGTACCGCCCGTCGGTGAAGAATGTAGGCTGGTCGCCGGCAAAGAGCAGCAGTCCGTTGCTGCCCGTATAGCCGCAGAGATAGCGCAGGTTCGGCGGATGGGTGACGATAAATCCGCTTAAACGTGCGCCGTCAAGTTGCTTTGCGAAGTTGCGTTGCCGGGCGGGGTAGTTCATCAGGAGCTTTCCATTTCAGGGTTGCCCGACGTCATCAGGCTGCTAAAACGCGGTGCGTGAAGTTTGCGGGTCGAGCCAGCCATCAGGCCACGTCTGAGCCGTTTGTTTCACATCCGAGCCGGCTTCAGTCGACCACACAGCGTCGCCAGCTTGAGTTTTTCAGCAACCTGATCATACCGTCGGAAAAGCCAACTCTGAATCGGCGATCCGCGGAGATCGTCAGTACACCCGGTCGAGCAACTCGACCACGTGCACCACCTCGATGTTCAGACCCTTGCATTTGGCGCCGGCGGCGAGTTGCAGCATGCAGCCGACATTGGCGGTGGCGATGATCTCCGGCTCAACCATGGCTGCGAGTTCCATCTTCTCGTCGAGAATCTTCATCGAGATTTCGTTCTGGGTGACGTTGTAAACGCCGGCGCTGCCGCAACAGGAATCGGCGCGGGGCATTTCGACCAACTGCACGCCAATGGCTTTCAGCAGCTCTCGCGGCTGTTTGCGAATGCCTTGCGCGTGCGCAAGGTGACAAGGGTCGGAGTAGGCTACGCGGCTCGTGAGTTTGCGCTTGGGCTCGAGCAGGCTCACTTCGCCCAGATACTCGGTAATATCGCGGACTTTTGCGACGAACTGGCGAGCGCGCTCCACATAGTGCGGATCGTGCTCCAGCAGCGCAGCGTATTCCTTCATCGTCGAGCCGCAGCCGGCAGCGTTGGTGACGATGGCGTCGACCTCGGGGCTCAGCATGGCGTCGATGTTCCTGCGCGCCTGTTCGCGAGCGAGATCGAGAAATCCGGCATGGGCATGGAGCGCGCCGCAGCAAGCCTGGCTCTCGGGAATCGTAACTTCGATGCCATTCCTGGTGAGCACGCGAATCGTAGCGCGATTCAGCTCCGTGAAAGCTACGCTGGAGATGCATCCGATCAGCATGGCTACGCGGCCGCGCCGAACGCCTTCGGCAGGGAACGTTTTGCCCAAGTCGCGAAATGAGAAGTCGGTGTCGATTCGCGGCGAAAGTGCGTCCAGGTCCTCGAGGCCTAGAAAACTGAGAAGGCCCGTCGCCCGTGCCAAACTCTGCAAGCCCGAGCGCTGATAGAAGCGCACCAGCTGCGCCCAGAACGAGAGCTTTTTGAACGACGGCAGAACGCTGCCATAGAAGAACGCGCGAATCCTGCGCTGCATCCACGAGCGCCGGTAGTTCTGCTCGATTTGTGCTCGGCTGCTTTCCAGCAGGGCGCCGTACTGCACGCCGGAAGGACACGCGGTCTGGCAGTTCAGGCATCCGAGGCAGCGGTCGATGTGGGTAACGAACGATTCGCCCAGGGCCAAGCGGCCTTCGTCGACTTGCAGCATCTGGTAGATTCGTCCGCGCGGCGAGTCCATCTCTGTACCCAGCGCCCGGTAGGTCGGACAGTTGTCCAGACACAGCCCGCAATGCACGCAGCGGGAGTACAGATCCCACGTGGGCTTCTCGCCCCGCGAGAAGTTTGAAACCGGATGATCGACCGTTGGCGTTGCGAAGCTCAGAAGCGGAACCTCCCACGATTTAATATCCCGCGCGGATCAAGTGCCTGCTTGACCGCATGCATGCTCTCCCAGTGTGTCGGGCTCTTCCACGCCTCAGAATAACCGCCAGACAGCACAGCCAGACTGGCATCGCGCGAAAGGTCATCTCGCAGGGCGGAGAGCAACGATGCGAAATTCGTTTGCGGATTCGAATCACTCCAGACGTTGACCAGTAGATGGCCAAGACCGATGCGGCCGACGACGCCGAAGCCCAGTCCGGCGAAGCCGCAGAGCGCGGAGACACGGTTCAGGGCCGGCAAGACCTCCGACAGCGGCAGCGACAGGGCGAAGACGAGATTCTGCGAAGGCCCGTCGGGGGCGACGTGTGGGTAATCGCGCAGATAAGTCCATGCGGTTGTTTCCTCGTCACCGCAAATCTCGCGGCCGACTGCGACTCCCAGCTCTCCGCGATATCTGGCAAGGACGGGATCGCTGCCGGACGCCCGCACATACACCGCCCATGCTGCCGTTAGCTGCTGACTGGCCCCGGGCGAAACCAACTCCAGGCATATCGGCGCCAGGGGTGTGCGCAGGACGTGATCGCGAAAGGCGATGGCTTCCGCCGCGCTAGTGAACTCAGCCACGAACGTCCGCGTCTGCCGCGGAGCGGGAAAGAGTTTGAAACTGGCACCGGTGATGACCGCCAGCGTCCCCCAACTCCCGACCAGCAGCTTCATCAGGTCGAAGCCGGCGACGTTCTTCACTACGCGCCCGCCGCCTTTGCCTTTGCGCCCATCGCCGGTCACGAAGCGGATGCCAATGCAGTAATCGCGCAGGCCGCCGTAGCCCTGGCGCAGCGGGCCGGCCAGTCCAGTGGCCAACAGTCCGCCTACGGTCGATCGCTCGGGTTGAGCGCCGTCTCCCGCAAAAAGCAGTCGATCGCTCGAAACTTTAGACACCAATTGCGAGACGGTCCAGCCAGCACCGATCCCGATGGTGAGGTCGCCGGGATCGTAGTGCTCAAGCTCCCGGAGCCGAGAGGTCAGCAGCAGAATGTCGATGGATTGCGGAGCATCGCCGGCCTGCTGGTGGGTCAAGCCTCCCGCCGGAACAACGCTCAGCCTGCGCTCGTTAGCCAGCCGCAAAATGGCCGCAACTTCCTCGGCTGATGCCGGCTCGACCGCAAGGCTGGGGACGCAACCCGCTATGCGTTCGGCTTGCAGTTCAACCTGATCCTCGACAACGTGTTCCACGCCGCAAATGTCGCGTAGTTCGCGGCCGAGGGTCAGCGAGGCGCCGACGCTGCTCACATGCCCTCCTGAGCCAGAACAGGGTTGCTTGAAGGACCCGAGATCTCGCGGCACATGCGCGGCATGGGCAGCATCTTGTCGGGATTCAGGACGGCGTTTGCGTTGAAGGCGTTGCGCAGCCCGATCATGATGTCCAGGTCTTCTTCGGTGAACAGCAGCGGCATCATGTCGCGCTTCTCCAGACCGACCCCGTGTTCGCCGGTGATGGAGCCTCCAACATCGACGCAATATTGCAGGATGTCGCGGCTGGCCAGTTGCACGCGCTCGAACTGCGCTTCGTCGCGCCGGTCGAACAGGATCAGCGGATGCAGGTTGCCGTCGCCCGCGTGAAAAATGTTCCCTATGACCAGGTCGTGTTTCCTGGCGACTTCGGCGATGTGCTGCAACACGGCCGGAATTTTGCTGCGGGGGACAACGCCATCCTGCGTGTAATACGACGGGCTGACGCGTCCCAGGGCGGCAAACGCCAACTTGCGGCCTTTCCACAACAGCGCCCGTTCCTCTTCGCTCTTCGCCCGGCGCACCTCGCGCGCCTGCTGCGCCAGGCAAACTTTACTCACGTCGACGGCCTGCTCTTCGACCGCCTCTCGCAGACCTTCCAACTCGATCAGCAGCACCGCCCCGGCGTCGAGCGGGTAGCCCGCGTGGCAAAAAGCCTCGATGGTGCGCAGCGTCCAGCCATCCAGCATTTCCAGGGCAGCCGGCGTGATACCGGCCGCGGTTATAGCGGAAACAGTGCGCGCCGCCTCGTCGGTCGATTCGAAGATGCCCAGCAGCGTCGCGACATGTTCTGGCTTTCTGGTCAGCTTGACCGTGATGGACGTTGCGATGCCGACCGTTCCCTCGGACCCGACGAAGAATCCTGTGAGGTCGTAACCAAACGACTCTGCCGCTTTACCGCCGAACTGCACGACTTCACCGCTGGGCAGTACGACTTCAACTCCGGTGACATGGTTCACCGTCACGCCATGCAGCAACGTGTGTGGACCACCCGAATTTTCGGCGACGTTGCCGCCGATGGTGCAGGCCTTCTGGCTGGAGGGATCGGGCGCGAAATACAGGCCCAGGTGCGAGACGTATTCGGACAATTGCAGATTCACGACGCCGGGCTGCACGACCGCGCGAAGATTCGCCGCGTCAACTTCGAGGATGCGATTCATCCGCGAGAAGGCGATGACGATTCCGCCCTGCGGCGAAATGGAGCCTCCGCTTAGACCGGTGCCGGCACCACGGCCGACGACCGGCACGCGTGCGGCCGAGGCCACTCGCATAATCTCGGAAACCTGCTGGGCGTTTTGCGGGAAGACGACGGCGCCGGGCGTGCTCTTTCTTACGCCGGCGTCGTACTCATACAGCATCAGGTCTTCGGGACGGTCGAGAACGGCGTCACGCCCCGCGATCTTGCGCAGTTCGTCGATGACTGCAGGCAAGCTCATGGAAACCTGCGCCAGTGTAGCACCGGGCGTAGAACCTTGCAGCCAGGACGCGCGGATGCGCAAGCATGGTTCTAAATGGAGACTATGCGCCGGCTAGGTCGACGTCTGGATGTAGGCCCGCATCATCTCTGCCTCGCCCGATTTTTCGTCGAGGTGGCAGCGCAGCAGATCACGCAACGAGAGAAAGCCAACCAGAGTGCGGCCTTCGCACACCGGCAGATGACGCACGCCGTGCGTCTGCATCAGGCACATCGCGTCTTCGGAAGAGGCGCTCGGCTCCAGCGTACGCAGCTCCGTGCTCATTACCTCCGCGATGCGCGTGGTAAGAGGATCGCGGCCTTCGGTGACCACTCGCCGCATGATGTCGCGTTCGGAGAAGATGCCGACCAGCTTGGCATCCTCCAGCACCGGAACGGCGCCAACGTTGCGCTCGACCATGTAGCTGGCGGCTTCGAAGACGGTTTGATTCGGCTTCACGTAGTGGATAGTGCGATTGCTGATGAGGTCCCGGATGCTCGCCATAGTGTCTCCTGTCCAACTGGAGTGAAAGGGCGCCTGTCCGCCCGGGAGGGCGAAGTCCTCACAGCTCGTTAGCCCGGCAATCATGCTTTACGCAGCCTTCCAGGGAAGCCAGCCGTGCCGGGCGCGAGGAGCGGAGCCGAGTATAGTCCCAATTCGTAAGCGATGAAAAGCGGAATCGCGAGTTGAAGACGCAAGAAAAACGCGCTTGTCGCGACGGTGCCCGCTCCTGTCAGACCTCCCCAAGTGCCCCGGCAAGACATTTTCCGGCTTCGGCTGGTATTCTCAATCGTTTGACGATGACAGCCGGGAGGATGCGCACACGTGTCGAATAGTCTTGAGGGCCGGACGGTGGTGGTGTTCGGTGTGGCCAACAAACGCAGTATCGCGTGGGCCATCGCTCAGCAGATGCAACTGGCCGGCGCGCAATTGGCCATTACCTATCAGAACGAGCGGCTGAAGCAGGAAGCCGATGAACTGATCGCCGCGCTGCCCAATTCCCAGGCCTTTCAGTGCGATGTCTCCCGCGACGACGAGATTGCCCAGTTGTTCGAAAAACTCAAAGAGCGCTATGGCAAAATCGACGCCCTGGTTCACAGTGTGGCCTTCGCACCCGCCGAGGACCTTAAAGGCGAGTTCGTCGATACCAGCCGGGATGGCTTCCGTATCGCTCTGGACATCAGCGCCTATTCGCTGGTGGCCGTATCGCGCGCAGCCCGTCCGTTGATGACCGAGGGCGGCAGCATCATCACGCTGACGTACTACGGCGCAGAAAAAGTGGTTCCCAAGTACAACGTGATGGGAGTCGCCAAGGCCGCGCTGGAAGCCTGTGTTCGCTATCTTTCCTATGATCTTGGCAAGAACAGAATTCGCGTAAACGCCTTGTCGGCGGGCCCGATTAAGACGCTGGCTGCGCGCGGTATCTCCGGTTTTGGCGAGATGCTGAAAGAGCAGGCAGAGCGTGCGCCGTTACGGCGCAATGTGGATGTGAACGAGGTCGCGACCACGGCGGTGTTCCTGGCCAGCGACGCCGGCAGCGGTATCACCGGCGAGACCATCTACGTCGATTGCGGTTACAACATCATGGGATTCTGAAAGCGGCAACTCCTTGGACTCACAACCAGGGCTGTCCCGAAAACTCTAGAAGTTGTCTTCACGAGCGAAGCGAGGGATCTGCGGTTCGTCCGCGGTAGGGAACGGCTCGTCTGCGTGGAGGCCGCCTCGCTAGACCGAGAAATGGCCTGTACGGCGCTCCTGAAGGCGCGCCCTTTCAAAGCGTCGTCTCAACTCCCCGCAATTGCGTCGCGGACGAGCTTCGTCAGCTCCTCCGGATCTGTTACTGGCGGCTGACAACTGAAGTTCGTGCATACAATCGCCACCGACTTCTTCTCTTTGAGTGCAGGCAGATTGGGAATCGTCTCCGCCAGAACCGGGGGAAGGTTTTCTGCGACGGCTTCGCTGTCGCTCAGTCGCACCACCGACTTGTTCACGGCGAACGGTGCAATCGCCGCCTTCAGCAACGCCGCCGCTTCTTCATCCTCTCCCACGACCACGACCTGGGTGTGCGGACGCGACAGCCACGTGGCCGCGATGCCGTACGTTCCCGCATAGATTCCGAACTGCTCGGCCGCGCCGGCAAATATCGCCAGCGTTTCTTCGGCCTTCTCGCGGTACCTGGCTTCTTTGGTGTAGGCGTGCAAGCGCAGCAGCGCGATGGCGGCACTGGGATTGCCGGCCGGTGTTGGCGTGTCCTGAAATGGTTTGCGCCGAGCTGAGAGCGCGCCCAGTTGCAGCTTGCCTTCCAGCGATGCTTCGGTATCGAAGAAGCCGCCGTTCTCCGCATCGCCGAAGCGCAGCATCATCTCGTCGGCAATGCGCTGCGCAGCGCGGAAATAGCTCATTGCGCCCGTAACTTCGTAAGCGTCAAGGCAGGCGTTTGCGGTGAAAGCGTAATCATCCAGCATGCCTCGGATGTAGCCTTTTTTCGCGGTTGGCTCGGCGTAGGCGACCACGTGCGCCAACGCGCCCTTTCCATCCCAGGCGTCTGCAAGGATGCGGTCGAGCGAGCGCAAGGCGAAATTGCGTGCGCCCTCCATGCCGAGAACCTCTGCCGCCTGCAAGTACGCTGACACGCAGAGCGCATTCCAACTGACATAAACGGTCTTGTCCACAAAGGGTGTTGGCCGTTGCAGGCGCGCCGCGTACATCTTGGTCTTGGCCGAGGCGAGCAAATCGAGCGCTCGTTCCTTGTCGATCCCGAGTCGCGAAGCAACTTCTTCCGGCAGCGCCCGCACCCACAAGACATTCTTGGCCGCGTTGTGATGCATCTCGCCCATCGCCTCAATGTCGTAGTGCAGCGCCGCTGCCGCAAACTCGTCTTCGGTCAGGACCGCTTTGGCTTCGTCGACCGTCCACGTAAAGTAGTCGCCATCGTCATCCAGGTTGATGTCGGCGTCTTGCGAGCCGTAGAAACCGCCGTGCTCGCGGTCACTCAGCCATTCATCCATCCAGCGGACAATGTCGCGCGCGACGTGCCCGTAGAACGCAGAGCCAAAAATCTGGTAGCCATGCACGTAGTTCTTGAGCAGCTCCGAGTTGTCATACGACATCTTCTCGAAGTGCGGTACCGTCCAGTGCTCATCGACCGAGTACCGATGGAAGCCGCCGGCCAGTTGGTCGTAGACGCCGCCTCGCGCCATCGCAGTGAGCGTAGTGGTGACCACGGTGGCAACTCGTTCTTCGCGCGTGCGGGCATACCAGTCGGTCAGCAGTTCAATCGCGGAAGGATGGGGAAACTTGGGCGCGCTGCCGAAGCCGCCATTTTTCTCATCAAAGATAGGCAGTGCGGATTGCACCATCACGCTGACCAGTCGCGGCGAGAACTCGCGGTTATGCCGGCTGAAATTCTCGGCATTGCCCAGAACGTTCATCGCCTCTTCCGCCGACTTCAGCACTTCGTCGCGGCGCTCGCGGTAAGCCTCGGCGATGGCCAGCAAAATCTTCTTGAAGCTGGGGCGACCCCATTGATCGACGGGAGGAAAGTACGTGCCGCCATAAAACGGGTGACCATCGGGCGTGAGAAACACAGTTAGCGGCCAGCCGCCGGTTCCGGAGATCGCCGAAACTGCGAGTTGATAGCGGCTGTCCACGTCAGGACGTTCGTCGCGATCGACTTTGATGGCGATAAATTCTCGATTGATGATCTCGGAGACTTCGCTGCTCTCATAGGATTCGCGATCCATGACGTGGCACCAGTGGCACCAGACCGCGCCGATGTCGAGCAGGACAGGCTTGTTTTCGCGCTGCGCTGTCGCGAAGGCTTCTTCCCCCCACTCATGCCAGCGAATCGGCTGATGCATTGCCGAGCGAAGGTAAGCGGAGGAGGCGTTCGCGAGAGAGTTGGTGGCTTCTGACATGCGAATTCAGTCTAGCAGGGGAAATACACTGGCTGGACTGACGCGCCGGTCCTCGGTCATCATGGAAGGACGGTTGAGGATGGAGCCAGCAATGAAGAGCCAGGAAGCGCTAGCGAAGATATTGGCAGGAGTTGCCACCTTTCAGCAGGAAGTTTTTCCCACCCAGCGCCGGCTTTTCGAGCGACTGGAGCGTGGGCAGCATCCCATCGCCATGTTTTTCACCTGCGCGGACTCGCGGATCGTCCCCAACTTGCTGCTCCAGACCGGGCCGGGCGAGATCTTCACCGAGCGTACTCCCGGCAACATCGTTCCTCGCTACAGTGACCACGTCGGCGGCGTGACCGCCAGCATGGAATATGCAGTGATGGTGCTGAAGGTGCCGCTGGTCATTATTTGTGGTCACACCGATTGCGGCGTGATGAAGGCGCTATTGGAGCCGGAGCAGACGGCGGGCATGCCGGCGCTGCAAAACTGGATGCGGCATGCTTTGGCTGCGCGCGAGAGGCTCTTGCGCGATGCTTCTGCCGGCCCTCGGGAGCAGAAGCTGTGCCAGCTCTCAGAATTCAACGTTCTTACGCAACTGGAAAACTTGCGAACCCATCCCGCAGTCGAAGCGGCAATGGCCAAAGGCGAGTTAGAAATTCACGGCTGGGTTTACGACATCGCACACGGGGAAGTCAGTGCTGCCGATCTCGAGACCGGCAGCTTCCGTCCGCTGCTTCCCGCGAGCAAGTAACCCGCTACGGCAATACCGCTACCAGATTCGGCGCTACGGCGGTGCCGCTGGAATTCGTCAGGCTGACGGCCACCTGCGCAACGTCACTGGGAATCGCGGTATCGATACGGTGCACCGTGTTGTCGCTCGTTCCCACCCACAGCTGGGTTCCGTCTACCGAGAGTCCGCCGTAAAGCGGCGTGGCTCCGCCGGTAACCGGGACCGCGCCCGCAGTCAGGCTCGACAGGTTAAAGCTGATGAGGTTGGACAGATTGCTCAGCACCCACACGTTGGCACTTTCGCTATCGACCAGCAATTGCGAAGGCGTGAAGCTACCCTGCCCGAGATCGAAGCTGCTGAAGTTGCTTTGCGTGGTCACGGGACAGCCCGCCGAAAGCGTCGATGGCGTCGTGACGAGGTCGAGTGCCGGCGGATCCACAGCAACGGCGCCGGTGCCGTTGGGAATCGCCTTGATCAGCGTGGGGCTCACCGCGGTCAGCGTCTGATTCGGCGCCAGGTTGCAGGTCGAGTAGGTTCCGATCTCGTGACCGCTCGCGCTGCTGATGTAAACCAGCCCGCCTTGTGCCATCAAGTCCATGAAGCTGGGCGCAAACGGCGGCGTAAGCGAGGCGAGGAATCCGGTGGGATAGCCGACGCCTAGCTCCGTCGAGTTCACAAATACGTTGTAGTCACTGTCAGGCGTGTAAGCGGAAGAGGTCGCGGTGGTATTAGGTTCCGTATCGACCACTACGCCCGTGGTGATGTTGAAGTAAACCAGCTTGTTGTTCACGTTATCCGACAGCAGCATGGAGGTGCCGTCGGGAGAGATAGCCACGATGGTTCCGGATAAGCCGAAAGTCGTGACCGAGGTAGCACCCGCGGCGACCGCCATAAGGGCAGTGCTCGATCCCAGGTAGACCGCTTTTCCAGCAGGGTCGACGGCGATCGAGTTGGGCGTATAGGGCAGGGTAATCGCGCTGGCGGCGGTATTGTTCGAGGTGCTGATCGGCACCAGCATCGTCGAATTCGTGCTCGCTGCGTAGACCGTTGTGTTGACTCCCGACGACACGTTGAACGTCGCCAGGTTCTGCGAATATTGGGCCGATACGCCCTTATTGCAGTGCGGATAAGCGCAGGAGGCCGTCACGTACGCCGCACCTCCGCTTACCGCAGTTACCGTCGATTCGTTACTCGTTCCCGTTGCCACCACCGTAGCCACAGCGTTCGAGGACGATCCCCAAGTCAGCGTCGGGGTGATCGCTGTACCACTTGTGTCCAGTACGTCGGCAGCCAGAGTTTGCGTATTCGGCGCGCTTAGCGAGAACGAAGTCTGCGAGCCGCCGGAGCTGTGTATCAGAATGCTCGATACAGGGCAGGCCAGGAAGGAAACCCCGACGCCGTTCACTCCCGATACGCTGGCAAATAGCGTGGTGGCGCCGGGATTCTGGGCCGTCATCACGCCGCTGGTGATCTCGGTTTGTACCGTCGCCGTACCGCTGCAGGTGGCCGAGCCGTTACCCAGAGTTGCGGACGTCGGCGCCGTGGTTGCACCATAGCCCGGCGCGGTAATGGTGAGCTGGGTGCCGCTGGCGATCGTATTCTTGCCGGTCAAAGCGACCGTCGCGGTAGCGTTGGTGACTCCGTTGAAGTCAGAGAGAGTACAGGTTTGCCCCTTCGTACCACTGATGGATCCGCCCGATGAGTAAGTGGGCGTCAGGGTGGTCGACGAATACGTGGAGACGATTCCAGAGGACGTGGCGGCAATCGTCGAGTCATTGGTGCCGTAGGTGAACGGCCCGACGGTCGACGTGATGTCGCAGGGCGCCTGCGGAGAACATCCGGGGGCCGACGTACTGTACGCCTTGCCAACGATATTCACTGCCTGTCCCATGCTGGTGCATCCGCCGGAGATGACGGTCTGGACCTGGTCTACTTTTTCGTGAACGTATACGGTCACCGTGGCGCTGACGTTAAACGCGGTTGCGGTGGCTGTAATCGTGACCTGGCCCACGCCCCCCTGACCCATCGTTGCGTTGCAGTTGATGATGTTTGCGTCCCACACGCCGCCGCAGATCAAGCCGCCGCTGGAAACCGTGGCGATGTTGGCGTTGCTGCTGGTGAACGTTATGTCCGCGGCAACTGCCTTTCCACTGGAATCCTGCGCAGTAGCCGACAATTGAGCCACAGCCCCCTCGTTGAGGGAGACAGTTGTGGGACTGATGACAAGGGATGTCACCTTGTCGCTCGTCGAACCGCCACCACATCCAGGCAGGGAGATAAGAACCAACACGGCTGCCAGAGCAGCCAACCCTCGAACTGCTGAAACCCGCTGCATGTATCCTCCCCGCCAGCCGAAGCTGCCGGCGGACGAACAAACCAGATTATTGCAAAGGAAAGCCCAAGTTTAGAAGCTGATTGCGAGTTTCCGCAAGCAAACCGGTTTGGCCGAACGATTTCCTTCGCATCCTGCCGAATAATTGCCGGTAGTCGCCGGACTATCGAATGGCCACCCTGAATTTTCTTTGCAAGAGTCCGGCGCGGGGCCGTTCCCTGGATGCCAGCATCGGCCCGCGGGCCGATGTGGAAGGGAAACTATGCCGCGAATTCGTTACGTTGCTCTTGGTATGTTCCTTAGCTTCGCAGTTTTGTGCTCGACCGCCTTCGCCCAGGACGCTCCCCAAAGCGCGCTTACCAACGCCGGAGTGGTGAAGATGGTGAAGGCCGGGCTCCCCGAAGGAGTCGTCATCCGCGTGATCGAGATGTCGCGTACCAGTTTTGATACCAGTCCCAACGGCCTGGTCGACCTGCGCAAGCACGGCGCTTCGGAAAATGTCCTGAACGCTGTCCTCGACAGTTGGAACGCCGGGGGAATGCCGATGGCCTCCACCACGCCCGGCGGGGATGGCTCACCGCGCACGGGACAGTTCGGCGGATTTCACGCCAACGTGAAGATCAACAAGAAGGCGCACGAGAGCATCACCGTCGGCCACAACCATGTCGAGGTGCAAGGCAGCGGCATTCCCGCGATCAGCGTGGAGTGGCAGACGAATCCGCATCCGTAACCCGCAATGCAACGGCTGTTGCAAGAGTTGTTGCAGCTGTTGAATGCCGGCGACCACCTGGTCTTGAACCTGACCGATAACATTCAGGCTCCCTACGACCGCTATGGCGCGGCGCGCAAGCCGCCGATGGAAGCGATGGCCGGTATGAAGGTCGCGCATCATCCCGCTTCGCCCGACGATCCATGCAGCGGTCAGCAGGTGATGCTAGGTTCCACCAACATTCACTTTCACGGCATGAACATCGCTCCGGTCTGCCATCAGGACGACGTCATCAACACCATCATTCAGTCCGGCGATCCGGCGTTTCAGTACAACATTCAGGTTCCGTCGAACGATCCACCAGGCATGTTCTGGTATCACCCGCACGTTCACGGCAACACGACCACACAAGTGTGAACCCGTCGAACTGACGGCACGCAATCTGCCGCCTAATTCTTGATGGCGCCGAGCACGACCATCCAGAGCCCCGCGTAAAGAAACGACCACAGCAGCGTTCGCCAGATGCGCTTGACTGCCAGTGTGCCTTTGCTTTCTTTGAACTTCATCGGCGACGTGGGAAACCAGAAGGTCAGAGGCTGGCGCAGTCGCAGGATCGCGAGAGGGAAGGCGAGCAGAAACAGCGTCACCGGGATGAAACGCAAAACCGGCGGCGCCGGGATGCCTTGAATCCACGCTGCAGCGGCTACCACAACGGCCGCGATCCAGGACAGCGCCCCACCCATCACGAATCCTCTGGCCGACAGCGTTCGTCGGAGAAGCCGTCGACCGGTTTCAAAGGGAAGCGCAACCATAATGAAGATCGCGATGGCTGACAGTTCCTGAAGCACACTTGGATTGGGGTTCGGCGTGTCGGCCATCATCGAGGGGTTGGCGGTGGCAAACAGCACGAAAACCAAACCCGCCATGGCGCAGAGCAGATGATTCGCCAGACGCACCACGCCAGGAAAACTTGGAACGGTCACGGCTTCCGGCACCTGGGGCAGCACTTCTTTGCATTGCAGGTGTTGCAGCGTCCATTGCCGCATGTCGATCCACTCGTGAGACCATAACCAGCCCGCTTCCGAAGGCAGGCAGATGGTCGTCATGACGATGGTGGCGACCTTCTCTGCCAGCGACGGCTGCTGCTGCATCAGCCAGCTCAACCGCGTGCGATTGGTCAGCAGCAGGAGCGGCGTAGCGGAGGCGATATCCGCGCTGGGCTTCCAGTTGGCCTTCTCCAGAAAAGTCTGAATGTGTTGCGCGGCGGAGCGGTCTTCGACGTCGTACAGCAGGCGAAAGGGCTGAGGCGGAATTGCAGTTGTATTCCCTTGACTGGCGAACAGGCGGACCGCGCAGCGCTTGCGATACCAGTTCCACGCCTTGCCCGTCGGCGTCCAGCGCAACAGATCATAGGGGCCGAACAGAACGAGCAAGGCCAAACCCAACAAAGGGATAATCGCCAGGGCGGCCATGCCGGCAAAGTGTTTCTCGGCGTTCAGGACTAGCGGATTAGCCGGATGCGCCAGGCTCGGGCCACCGCGCAACACCAGGATAAGAGGAATGGAGAAAATGATTCCGAGACAAATCAGGTTGATGGCCAGGCGAGTCATTCCCATCTTTCGCTGCACGAAGGAATAACTCATAAACCAGGCGACTGCCGAGCCGAACAAGAGCATGTAGGAGGCGTTGACGAGTTGGGAATGATTGCCCCAGTCACCCAGGAAGACGTACGCGATGGTGGGTACGGTGAGAAACAACACGATGGTCAGCACCCACAACGGCGCCTTGGGCAAAGGTCGACCGGCGGCCGATCGAGCCGGCGCCGAAGGCGGTTTTTCCAGCAGCTCCTTCAAGCGGCGAAGACCGCCGGAGAAGCTTCCGCGAAAGTCGATCACCTCGCACTGGCAGAGATTCTCCGGCAGCCGGGCTCCGCGGAAACGAGCGATGAGGATGCGCTTCTTCTGCTCGGTCGCGCGCGCGATCTCCTGCTGAACGTTGGGACTCTTGAGGCTGTCGTGAGAGACGACTAGGACGACGCAGCAAGCCGAATCCAGGGCGGCGAACAAATCTCGGCTCCAGAAGACGCCGGGATTCAGGTCCTTGACGTCCAGCCACGCCGGAACGCCTTCTTTCAGCAGGTGTAGAGCCAGCGACTCGGCGAAATAATAGTCGCGGCGGGAATAGCTGATGAAGACGGGGGCGGTTTCGGGGCCTGTGGACATTGGCTGTCCATAATACCGGAGCAAGTTGTTGACGACACGGATGCCTGATTGCTATATTGAATAGGTTCTGCGAGTCATATTTGGCCTGCCTGTAATGTCGGCTGTGCTGCAGTAAACTCCATCCTGTAGAATTGTGTTGCAGGATCCTCGCTGAAACGAGCTTGCGCTTCCGTCGGACTTTCCGATGGGTATGCAAGCCGAGGCAACGAAACGGAGCGCCCTCGTTCCTGTTCACCGCATTCACTTGCGGGACGACCACGGCGTCACCGTCGTAAGCCTAACCTGAGCGGAAACCAACACTCTCCGGCGGTATGCCCGGAGAAGCATGGGCGAGTGGCCTTTGTGGCCACGCAAATTGCTGCCCAGTCCCCATGTGGGATTTGAGAATTCTGCGCTGCGGCTTCGGCCGGAGCGGACGGAATAGCGCGGCCCTTCGTGGCTGTGAATACCGGAGATTTGATCGCGGCGGAGTGCCGCAGGTTGTCGGAAGTCTTAAGGAGCTGCAAAGAGTGCCTACATTCAATCAACTGGTGCGCAAGGGCCGGAAGGCGCCGAATTACAAGACGGCCTCCCCGGCGCTGCAGTCCTGCCCGCAGAAGCGTGGCGTCTGCACTCGCGTCTACACCCAGACGCCTAAGAAGCCGAACTCCGCGCTGCGCAAGGTCGCGCGTGTGCGCCTGACCAACGGAATTGAAGTGACGACCTATATCCCCGGCGTCGGTCACAACCTGCAGGAGCACTCGATCGTGCTGATCCGCGGCGGCCGTGTGAAGGATTTGCCGGGCGTTCGCTATCACGTGGTGCGGGGCACGCTCGACTCTGTCGGCGTCGCCAACCGCAAGCAAAGCCGCTCCAAGTACGGAGCCAAGCGGCCCAAGGCCTAAGAGGTTCGAGGAACTATGCCGAGAAAAGGACATATCGCCAAGCGTGAGCCGATTGCGGATCCGATCTACCAGTCCACGCTGGTCAACAAGTTTGTGAACTCCATGATGTGGGACGGCAAGAAATCGACCGCCCAGGGCATCTTCTACAGCGCCATGAAGAAGCTGGAAGACAAAGGCGGCGACGAGGCCATCAAGCTGTTCAAGAAGGCCGTCGAGAACGCCAAGCCCGTCCTGGAAGTGAAGACCCGCCGCGTGGGCGGCGCCAACTACCAGGTCCCGGTCGAGGTCAATGCCGACCGTCGCACTTCGCTGGCGATTCGCTGGATCCTGACCTACAGTCGCGGACGCGGCGAGAAGGGCATGATCGACAAGCTGGCCAACGAGCTGCTCGATGCGGCCAATGGACGCGGCGCGGCGATCAAGAAGAAGGAAGACGTTCACCGCATGGCGGAAGCCAACAAGGCCTTCGCGCACTATCGCTGGTAACAGCGGATTTGCCCAAGAGTTAACAGGAACCAACGCGACCGCAGAGTCGCTTAGCCGAAAACGGAAAAGATTGTGCCCAGACAAGTCCCATTAGAGCGTTGCAGAAATATCGGCATCATGGCTCACATCGATGCCGGTAAGACCACCACGACGGAGCGCATCCTGTTCTATACAGGACGCACGCACCGCATTGGTGAGGTCCATGAAGGCACCGCGACGATGGACTGGATGGCGCAGGAGCAGGAGCGCGGCATCACCATTACGTCGGCCGCTACCACCTGTTTCTGGAAAGACATTCGCATCAATATCATCGACACCCCCGGCCACGTGGACTTTACGGCCGAGGTGGAGCGCTCGCTGCGCGTCCTTGACGGCGCCTGCGCTGTGTTCGATGCCGTACACGGCGTCGAGCCGCAGTCGGAGACCGTATGGCGGCAGGCCGATAAATACGGCGTTCCCCGCATTTGCTTCATCAACAAGATCGATAAGATGGGCGCCGACTTCGAGCACGCCGTCGACACCATCCGCAAGCGCCTCAACGCCAAGCCCGTCGCCATCCAGCTGCCCATCGGCCAGGAAGACAAGTTCAAAGGCGTCATCGATCTGATGACCATGAAGGCCATCATCTGGAAAGACGAGACCATGGGCGCCGAGTACGAGATCGAAGAGATCCCGGAAGAGCTCAAGAAGAAAGCCCAGGCCTACCATCAGATCCTCGTCGAGACGGTTGTCGAAAACGACGACCAGGACGAGCTGATGCACAAGTACATCGAAGGCGAAACTATTGGCGAAGCCGAACTGAAAGCTGCCCTGCGCCGCGCCACCCTGAAGATGAAGGTGTTCCCGGTTATCTGCGGAACGGCCTTCAAGAACAAGGGTGTGCAGCCGCTGCTCGATGCAGTCGTCGATTATCTGCCTTCGCCGCTCGACGTTCCCCCGGTGAAGGGAATCAATCCGGACACCGGCCTGGAAGAAGAGCGTCCTGCCGAAGATAAAGCTCCATTTGCAGCGCTGGCGTTCAAGATTATGAGCGACCCGTTCGTGGGTCAGCTCACCTTTATCCGCGTGTACTCGGGCGGGCTGAAGCAGGGTGACAGCGTCCACATCAGCGGACGTTCGCGCTCGGAGCGCATCGGCCGCCTGTTGAAGATGCACGCCAACAAGCGCGAAGACATTACCGAGATTTATGCAGGTGACATCTGCGCTTGCGTCGGGCTGAAGCACATCACCACCGGCGACACGATTTGCGACGAAGAGCATCCGATCATCCTCGAGTCCATCGAGTTCCCGGCGCCGGTTATCGCGGTTGCGGTCGAGCCGAAGACCAAGAGCGATCAGGAAAAGATGGGGGTCGCGCTGGGCAAGCTGGCGCAGGAAGATCCCACCTTCAAGGTCAACACCGATCCCGACAGCGGCCAGACGATCATCAGCGGTATGGGCGAGCTTCACCTGGAGATCATCGTCGACCGCATGATGCGCGAGTTCAACGTGCAGGCCAATGTTGGCAAGCCGCAGGTGGCGTATCGCGAAACCATTCGCAAGCCGTCGCAGGCGGAAGGCAAATACATCCGCCAGACGGGTGGCAGCGGCCAGTACGGCCACGTTCGCATCAAGCTGGAACCCAACGAGCCGGGCAAGGGCTATGAGTTCGTGAACGAAGTTGTCGGCGGCGTGATTCCGAAGGAATTTATTAAGCCGGTGGATCAGGGCATCAAGGAAGCCATGGAAGGCGGCGTTCTCGCCGGCTACGAAATGGTGGACGTGAAGGCGATCCTGTACGACGGCAGCTATCACGATGTTGATTCCAACGAAATGGCCTTCAAGATTGCCGGTTCGATGGCGTTCAAAGAAGCCGCCCGCAAGGCGAGCCCAGTACTGCTGGAGCCGGTGATGTCGGTCGAAGTGGTTGTCCCCGAGGAGTACATGGGCACCATCATCGGCGACCTGAGCAGCCGCCGCGGCCGTATCGAGGGCATCGAGCATCGCGCCGGTTCGCAGGTGATCAAGGCGATGGTTCCGCTGGCCGAGATGTTCGGTTACGCGACCAACATGCGCTCGAACACACAGGGCCGCGCAACCTTCAGCATGCACTTCTCGCGCTACGAAGAGGCGCCGCGCTCGGTAGCCGAAGAAATCGTGGCCAAGGTGCAGGGCAAGAGCCCTGCAGGTACGAAGTAAAGGTTTGTATCGGGGCACGAGCTTAATGTCGTGCCGATACGACAGCAATTAAAGATTGGGGCTTTAGCCCCAGCAGAGAAATACGGAGCTCCATATGGCGAAAGAGAAATTTGATCGCAGTAAGCCGCACGTAAACGTAGGCACGATCGGGCACATCGATCACGGCAAGACGACGTTGACGGCGGCCATCACCAAGGTTCTGGGCAAGCACAACCCGAACATCAAGTTCCGTTCGTTCGATTCGATCGACAACGCTCCGGAAGAGCGGGAGCGCGGCATCACGATCGCCACGGCGCACGTGGAGTACGAGACGGCGAACCGGCACTACGCGCACGTGGATTGTCCCGGCCACGCCGACTACATCAAGAACATGATCACCGGCGCGGCGCAGATGGACGGCGCCATTCTGGTGGTTGCCGCTACCGACGGTCCGATGCCGCAGACCAAAGAGCACGTGCTGCTGGCCCGCCAGGTAGGCGTGCCTTACATCGTGGTGTTCCTGAACAAGTGCGATGCGGTGGAAGATCCCGAGCTGATCGACCTGGTGGAGATGGAAGTTCGCGAGCTGCTCAGCAAGTACAACTTCCCGGGCGACGATCTGCCGGTGATTCGCGGCTCGGCGCTCTGGGTGCGTTGAACGGCGAAGCGCAGTGGGAAGCCAAGATCGACGAGCTGATGGATGCGGTGGACAAGAACGTGCCGCTGCCGGCGCGCGAGATCGACAAGCCGTTCCTGATGCCGATCGAAGACATCTTCTCGATCTCGGGACGCGGCACGGTGGTAACGGGCCGCATCGAGCGTGGCAAGGTGAAGGTAGGCGAGGAAGTTGAGATTGTCGGCTTCCGCGAGACCCGCAAGACGGTAGTGACCGGCGTGGAAATGTTCAAGAAGCAGCTGGACGAAGGGCTGGCGGGCGACAATGCGGGCCTGCTGCTGCGCGGCATTCCGAAAGAGGATGTGGAGCGCGGCATGGTGCTGGCCAAGACGGGCTCGATTACGCCGCACACCAAGTTCACCGGCTCGGTGTACGTGCTGTCGAAAGATGAAGGTGGACGCCACACGCCGTTCTTCAAGGGGTATCGTCCGCAGTTTTACTTCCGCACGACGGACGTGACGGGAGTGGCGACCTTGCCGGAAGGCACGGAGATGGTGATGCCGGGCGACAATGTCACGCTGCAGATCGAGCTGATTACGCCGGTGGCCATGGAGAAGGGCTTGCGCTTCGCTATCCGCGAAGGCGGCCGCACCGTAGGCGCGGGCACGATCTCCGAAATCATTGCTTAGTTTCTTGTCCCACCCTCTCCGCCAAAAGAGGTGGAGAGGGAATGGGGCACCCGACAACCGCGGCACATGCCGCAGGACGCGTGGCGAGAGCCGGCGAGTCCTAACAAAAAGATCTTTGAGAGATAACTAACGTGATTGGCAAAGAACGAATCCGGATCCGCCTGAAAGCTTACGACTATCGCGTTCTCGACCAGTCCACCGGCGAGATCGTGGACACCGCTCGCCGCACGGGCGCGCAGATCGCGGGGCCGATTCCGCTCCCCACGGTGAAGAACAAGTACACCGTGCTGCGCTCCCCGCACGTGGACAAGAAGTCGCGCGAGCAGTTCGAGATCCGCACGCATAAGCGCCTGCTCGATATTCTCGAACCCACGCAGCAGACAGTGGACGCGCTGATGAAGCTGGAACTTCCCGCAGGCGTCGACGTCGAGATCAAGGCGTTCGGGAAAGAACATAAGTAACGCTCTTCGCCGCGAATAGCGAACGGCGAAAAGCGAGAGAAACAAAGCTTCCGCGGTTGGCAACAACCCCCGGTCTGAAATGAACGGTGAGAAGCAGAGTTGAGGAAACGAATATGCCGGTAAGTGGAATTCTAGGAAAAAAGGTTGGCATGACGCAGTTGTTCGATGACAAGGGTGACGTTCACCCGGTCACCGTGCTGCAGGCCGGCCCCTGCGTTGTGACCCAGCGTAAGACGGCTGCCAAGGACGGCTACGACGCCGCCCAGATCGGCCTGGTGGAGTTCGTGAAGGAGTCACGCCTGACCAAGGCGATGAAGGGGCACTTCGCGAAGAACAATCTTCCGCCGCTTCGTCTGCTGAAGGAAGTGCCGATTGTGATCGATCCCGAGTCGCAGGACGGGGTTAGCGTTGGCGACAAAGTGCTGGTCGATATCTTCGACGGCGACCGGTTCGTCGACATCAGCGGCACCAGCAAGGGCCGCGGCTTTGCGGGCGTCGTGAAGCGTCACAAGTTTGCCGGCGGCGCGGCGTCGCACGGCTCGATGTTCCAGATCACCGGTTCGATCGGCTCGTCTTCGTTTCCGTCGCGCGTGTTCAAAGGCATGCGCATGTCGGGCCACATGGGCGTCGACAAGGTTACGGTGCGCAACCTGCGCATCCTGGGCGTGGACAAGGACGAGAACCTGCTGGTCGTCGAGGGCGCGGTTCCGGGCCACCGCGACGGATACGTTCTGATTACCAAGGCGAAGAAGCCGCCGAGAGAGCGTCGCGGATTCTCCGAATCCGCCAGCGCGGTTAACCCGTTGAAGGCTTCGAAGCGCGCGGCAGGCAAGAAGAAATAGCTGACAGCTGACGGCCGATAGCCGACAGCGAATTGGAAGAAATTATGGCGACGATTGATGTAGTGAATCTGGGCGGCGAGAAAGTAGGCTCCCTCGAACTGGCCGAGGAAGTATTCGGCGCGGTGAACGAGGACCTGCTCTGGGAAGCGGTGAAGCACTACCGCGCCGGGCAGCGTGCCGGAACGCACGCCACCAAGAACAAGAAGCTGGTGAGCGGCGCCGGCAAGAAGCTGTGGAGACAGAAGGGCACGGGCCGGGCTCGTGTGGGTTCCATCCGCTCTCCTCTGTGGCGGCATGGCGGCACGGTTCACGGACCGCAGCCCCGCTCCTACGACTATCAGTTCCCGCGCAAGAAGCTGCTGGGCGCGCTGCGCTCGGCGCTGGCGGCGAAGCTGGCCGACGGCAAGCTGGTCGTGGTGGAGAGCTTCAATGTTGAAGCGGCCAAGACCAGGGAGTTCCGCAAAACTCTGGACAAGCTGAATGCCAAGGGCACGACGCTGTTGGTCGAGAGCGCGGCGACGGAGAACCACAACCTGCATTTGAGCTCGCGCAATCTGGATGGCGTCGAGTTGCTGGCGGGCAACCAGGTTCATCCCTATCACCTGCTGCGCTACGAAAGTGCGATCTTCGCGCGTCCGGCGCTGGAGAAGCTGCAGGAAACGCTGAAGGCGACGGCGCCCAAGCGGAAAGCGGAGGTGGCGTAATGAAATCGGCTTATCAGATCATTCGCCGCCCGGTGATCACGGAAAAGGGTCTCGGGGTCAAGGAAACGGAAGCCACGCTGGTCTTCGAAGTCGCCGTCGGCGCAAGCAAGACGGAGATCAAGCAGGCGGTGCAGAGCATTTTCAAGGTGAAGGTGGACTCGGTGCGTACCGCGACGTTCGAAGGCAAGGAACGCCGCCGGGGCAAGTTCACCGGCTACCGTCCCGACTGGAAGAAAGCGTACGTGCGTTTGAAAGAGGGCGAGAAGATGCCCGAGTACGCGGAAAACCTGTAGCCAGTAGTCAGCCGCCAGTGGCCAGTGAACGGCAGCTGGAGTGAGATCCCAAAGGGCGAAGCGAAGAATCGAGTAGGAACATGGCAATCAAGACTTACAGACCGACAACTCCGACGCGGCGGTTTACGACGACGACGGTCAATGATGACCTCACGACCAACCGTCCGTACAAGCCGTTGACCGAGTCGAAGCAGCGCATCAGCGGACGCCGTAATGGTGGCGACCTGACCATCTGGCGCCGCGGCGGCGGACACAAGCGCAAGCTGCGCATCATCGACTTCAAGCGGGACAAGACCGGCATTCCGGCGACCGTCGCCTCCATTGAGTACGATCCCAACCGCTCGGCGCGCATCGCGCTGCTGAACTACGCCGACGGCGAGAAGCGCTACATCGTGGTGCCGGTCGGACTGAAGGTTGGTTCGAAGGTGGTCAGCGGACCCGACGCCGACATCCTGGTAGGCAATGCTCTGCCGCTGCGCAACATTCCTCCGGGAACGACGGTGCACAACGTCGAGCTGAAGCCGGGCAAGGGCGCGCAGATGGCGCGCTCGGCAGGAGCCCAGGCGCAGCTGGTCGCCAAAGAAGGCGACTACGCCCTGCTGAAGCTGCCCTCCGGCGAAACCCGCAAGGTGTTGGTGGATTGCATGGCGACGGTGGGTCAGGTGGGCAACACCGATCACGAGAACGTTTCCATCGGCAAGGCCGGCCGTACGCGCTGGCTGGGACGCCGCCCGACCAACCGCGGCGTGGTCATGAATCCGGTGGACCATCCCCACGGCGGTGGTGAAGGCAAGACCAGCGGCGGCCGTCATCCGGTCACTCCCTGGGGCCAGCCCACCCGTGGCTACAAGACTCGTAACAACAAGCGGACCGATAAGTTCATCGTGAACCGCAGACAGAAGTAGGACAGAGACGATATGGCACGTTCAACCAAGAAGGGCCCGTTCATCGATTCGCACCTGCAGATCAAGATCGATCAGATGAACGCGCGCAATGAGAAGAAGGTCGTGCGCACCTGGTCGCGCCGCTCCACGGTCATTCCCGAGATGGTGGGACACACCCTGGCGGTGCACAACGGCAAGAAGTTCATCCCCGTGTACGTCACCGAGAACATGGTGGGCCACAAGCTGGGCGAGTTCAGCATGACCCGCACCTTCAAGGGGCACTCGGTGAAGGCGGCCACGGAAACCTCGGCGAAGCCGGCGCCGGCGAGATAAGGAAGCGACATGGAATTCATAGCCAAACTGAATTACGTGCGTGTCTCGCCCCAGAAAGCGCGCCTGGTGCTGGGCCTGATCAAGGGCCGCCGGGTGGAAGAGGCGCTGGACACGCTGTTGTTCAACAAGAAGGGCATTTCGCCCAAGATCTATAAGCTGCTGCGCTCGGCGGTCGAGAACGCCAACTACGTCAGCGCCGAGAAGGGCCTGGACGTCGACGTCGATCGCCTGATCGTGGCGCGTGCCGTAGCCAATGACGGACCGCGCATGAAGCGTATTCGTCCGGCTCCGATGGGCCGCGCGTATCGCTACCAGCGCCGCATCTCGCACATTGAGATTGCGCTGGCCGAGAAGGCGTCGGGCAACGGCAAGGGCGAGCTGGTGCAGAAGGTGGAAGCAACGCCTGCCACCCCCGCCAAGAAGGCGGCGAAGAAGGCTCCGGCCAAGAAGTCCGCGGCGAAGAAAGCTCCCGCGAAAAAGAAGCAGGCGGCCAAGAAAACCGCCGGGAAGAAGTAGGAGACTATGGGACAGAAAGTCCATCCATACGGATTTCGTCTGGGCGTGACCAAGCCGTGGCGTTCGCGCTGGTTCGTGGAGCGCGACTACGACAAGCTGTTGCTGGAAGACGTCAAGCTGAAGGCTGAGCTGAAGGACAAGCTGAAGTCGGCCGGCGTCAGCTCCATCGAGATCGAGCGTCCGGGCAACAAGCTGCGCATCATCATTCGCACCGCGCGTCCGGGCATCATCATCGGCCGCAAGGGCGCTGAGATCGACAAGCTGAAGCAGGAGATCCAGAAGCGCACCAACCGCGACGTCTACGTCGATATCCAGGAAGTGCACAAGCCTGAGCTTGACGCGCAGCTGGTGTCGGAGAACATCGCGCTGCAGCTGGAAAAGCGCGTGGGCTTCCGCCGCGCGATGCGTAAGGCGGTGGATTCGGCACTGCGCTTCGGCTGCAAGGGCATCAAGGTTCGCGTCAGCGGCCGCCTGAACGGCAACGAAATCGCGCGCTCGGAGTGGTATCTGCAGGGACGTCTGCCGCTGCACACGCTGCGTGCCGACATCGATTACGGCTTCACCGAAGCCCGCACCACGTACGGCGTGATTGGCGTGAAGGTGTGGGTTTACAAGGGCGAGATTTATCGCGAGAAGCGTCGCGAACCGCAGAAGGTACAGAGCGGAGCGTTTTAGAAGCGGTTGTCGGTTGTCCGTTGTCGGTTGTCAGGAACATAACCGAGGCGGTGATTCGACAGAGATTTGGCGAGCAGGAACGAAGGAAAGAGTCAGCCGGAGTCAGGCAGCAGGAATCAACTGACAACCGACAACTGACAACTGGGAACTGATTATGTTGATGCCAAAGAAAGTTAAGTACCGCAAGCAGCAGCGCGGTCGTATGTGCGGCAAGGCGTGGCGCGGCGGCGAGCTGTCCTTCGGCGATTTCGGCTTGAAGGTCATGGAGCCGGGCTGGATCACGGACCGGCAGATCGAAGCCAGCCGCGTGGCCATGACCCGTTTCGTGAAGCGTGGCGGCAAGATCTGGATCCGCTTGTTCCCGGACAAGCCGGTGACCAAGAAGCCGGCCGAAACCCGTATGGGTAAGGGCAAGGGCGCGCCGGATCACTGGGTAGCCGTGGTTCGCCCCGGCAAGATCCTCTTCGAGATGGAAGGCGTCTCCAAGGCGGATGCGGCCGAGGCTATGCGCCTGGCTTCGCACAAGCTGGGATTGCAGACGAAGTTTGTTGCGCGCGAGGGCGTGCACTAAAGCAGTTGTCAGTTGTCGGTGGTCAGTTGTCAGTAATGCAACCAAGCCGGCGATTGGCATAGATGAGTCGGGTTTCAACCAGCGACGGGGGATGGTCAGAGAGAACTGACAACCGACAACTGGCAACCGACAACTGGATTCCACAATGAATGTAGACAAGATTCGTAACCTTACCGATGTCGAACTGAGCCATCAGCAGCGCGAGCTGTCGGACCAGCTGTTCAAGATGAAGTTTCAGCTGAAGATGGGTCAGACCGAAAGTTTGAAGAAGATCCGCGAGCTGAAGAAAGACATTGCGCGCGTGAAGACGGTCATGCGGCAGAAGCAGCTGGCCTCCGGTAACGGAGCGCAGGCTGTGCCGGCAGCGGCCGCCAGCGCGCCAGCCCCGGCGAAGAAGAAGGCGGCCACCAAGAAGGCTGCCACGGAGAAAAAGTAAGCCATGGCCGAAACGACAACAACCAACGAGAAGGCTCAGGGCCATCGCAAGACTCTGATCGGCAGAGTGGTATCGACCAAGATGGCCAAGACCATCGTGGTGGAAGTGCGGCGGCAGAAAGCCCACCCCTTCTACAAGCGAGTGGTGGCGCGCAGCAAGAAATTCTATGCGCACGACGAGCAGGGCACGGCTCACCTGGGCGACTTCGTGAAAATCGAAGAAACCCGCCCGCTGTCCAAGCTGAAGCGCTGGCAGTTGAAGGAAATCGTGCAGCGCGCGGCGACGGTTGCACCGGTGGAAGAGAAGCAAACGGCATAGAACCCACCTGTCGCCAAGGATGGCGACAAGGATGGGGCACCCGGTCGGGTGGCTCGTTCCAGTCCCGGTGTTGGGCTGGGGCGGGGTAGAAGGAGACAAGACAATGGCAGTGATGATGAGAACCATGCTCGACGTCGCCGACAACTCCGGCGCGCGCAAGCTGCAGATGATTCTGCCGCTGGGCGGCTCGACCGGCCTGGTTGCCGGACTGGGCGACGTGATCACCGCGGCAGTGAAGGAAGCTTCGCCCGATGGCACCGCCAAGAAGGGCACGGTGGTGAAGGCTGTGATCGTGCGCACCCGCAAGGAGCATCGCCGTCGCGACGGTACCTATATCCGCTTCGACCAGAATGCGGCGGTGCTGATCAACGACGCCCACGAGCCGGTCGGCACGCGCGTCTTCGGTCCGGTAGCCCGCGAGCTGCGCGAGAAGAGATTTCTGAAGATCGTTTCCCTGGCGCCGGAAGTTCTGTAGGAGCCGCTAACAACTAGCCACTAGCAACTAGTTGTTGGAAGCGGAAGAAATTTAGGGTTTAGCTAGTTGCTAATTGCTAGTCGCTAGAGGCTTAAACATGCAGAAGAGTGTCGATATTCGCCGCAACGATGAAGTACGGGTGATTTCCGGACGGGACAAGGGTAAGCAGCACCGCGTGCTGCGCGTGATGCCCGACGAAGGCAAGGTGCTGGTGGAGCACGTGGCCATGGTGAAGAAGAACGTGCGCCCGAATCCCCAGCGGAACATTAAGGGCGGCATCGCCGAGCAGGAGAGTCCCATCGCCCTGAGCAACGTGATGCTGATGTGCAAGTCCTGCAATCGCCCGGTACGGGTAGGTCATGAGAAGCAAGGCGACCGCCACGTGCGGGTATGCAAGCGCTGCGGCGCTGCGCTGGAGAAATAGTGGCCAGTGATCAGTGGCCGGAAAAGCGGTTGAGTAGCCACTGACAACTAGCAACTGAATTGATTCCCTCACGAACCGGCACAACGCCGAAACCGTGAGAAAGGTAGAAGCAGAGAAAATGGCAGACGAGAAGAAGCAGAAAGCCCAGCAGGGCGGACAGAAGCAGCCAGCCGGACAGGCCAAGCCCCAGGGCAAAAAGGCCAAGGCGGAACAGGCAGACGCCGGCGGCACGGAGCCAGGTGGAAAGCCGTCGCGCCCCAAGGCGAACAATCGCCAGACCGCGCGCCTGCGCGACCGCTACTACAAAGAAGTTCAGCCCGCGCTGATGAAAGAGCTCGGCATCGAGAACCCGATGGCCGCTCCCAAGTTGGAGAAGATCATCGTCAACATGGGTGTTGGCGAGGCGACGCAGAACGCCAAGCTGATTGATCCGGCAGCCACTGAAGTTGGCCAGATCACCGGCCAGAAGCCGGTCATCACCAAGGCTCGCAAATCGATTGCAGCCTTCAAGGTTCGTGAGGGCATGCCGATCGGCGTGATGGTGACGCTGCGCGGGGATCGCATGTACGAGTTCTTCGATCGCCTGGTGAACGTGGCTCTGCCGCGTGTTCGCGACTTCCGCGGCGTGCCGACCAAGTCGTTTGACGGACGCGGCAATTACACCCTGGGCGTGCGCGATCAGTTGATCTTCCCCGAGATCGATTACGCCAAGGTCGAGAAGACCAAGGGCATGAACATTACGATCGTGACCTCGGCGGGAAGCGACGACCAGGCCCGGGCGCTGCTGAAGCATATGGGCATGCCGTTCCGGCAGCCTGGACAGTAAGCGGTTGTCAGTAGCCGGTGGTCAGTGGTCAGGACAACGGACGAAGCGCCGTAGGCGCGACATAAGTGAGACCAGCGCTTCAGCGCTGGATGGGATAGCAAAACAAGGTTCAAGTCCCGTTAGGGACGGCAGAAGCTAAGAGCGAAAGGCTAATAGCTGAAAGCCACCAGCAAAGGAAACATGGCTAAAACGTCAAGCATCGCCAAGTCGAACAAGAAACCCAAGTTCTCGACCCGGCAGCACAATCGCTGCAAGATCTGCGGACGCTCGCGCGCTTATCTGCGCAAGTTCGGCCTTTGCCGGCTGCACTTCCGCGATCTGGCGCTTCGGGGTGAGATTCCCGGGGTTGCTAAGTCGAGTTGGTAGTCAAGCGAGTAGCCAGTGGCCGGTTGTCAGTGGCCAGTGAGTACGTCGCCGCAGGTTCTTACTGCGTCCCGCATCTGCGGGAGTGAGCGAAACGGGCGACGATTTCAGGAGAAGCAAAGCATGAGTTTGACCGATCCGGTCTCGGATTTCTTAACCAGAGTTCGTAACGCCATTAAGGCGCGCCAGCAGAAGGTGGATGTACCCCACTCCAAGCTGAAGGTCGAGATTGCCCGCATTCTTAAGGAAGAGGGCTACATCTCGAACTACAAGGCTACGGACGAAGAAGGTCGCAAGGTCCTGCGCGTGTACTTGAAGTACAGCCCGGACAACAGTTCGCCGATCTCGGACCTGAAGCGCGTGTCGCGCCCCGGTTGCCGCGTCTACGTGGGGCACAGCGAAATTCCACGCATTCTCGGCGGGTTGGGTATCAACATTCTGACCACGCCCAAAGGCGTGATGACTGGCCGCCAGGCCCGCAAAGAAGGCGTGGGCGGCGAAGTATTGTGTGAAATCTACTAATTGAGTGCGACAGGGGTCGTTCGACTCCGGCACGCAAAATCGGCGTGCCTCCGCTCAGGATGACACTGGCTTAGAATTTGCTAAAAGCTAAGAGCTGATAGCCAAAGGCTGAAGATTATGTCTCGAATTGGAAAGAAGCCGATTCCGTTGCCCAAGGGCGTGACCTACGCCGTCGAGGGCAACACGGTCCGCGTGAAGGGACCCAAGGGTGAAGTCGTGACGCACATGCCGGGCGGCGTTCGCCTGGAGCAGCAGGACGGCGTGCTGAACGTGGTGCGCGAAGACGATTCCAAGGCCGCGGTCCACGGACTGGTGCGCGCGCTGGTCAATAACTCGGTGGAAGGCGTCACCAAGGGCTGGACCAAGGAACTCGACATCGTCGGCATCGGTTATCGCGCCGAGATGAAGGGCAAGGGCACGGTGGTGTTCACCCTGGGCTACTCGCACCCGATCGAGTACCCTCTGCCCGGCGGTATCGATGTCACCATCGATCCCAAGCTGACGCACCTGACGGTCAGTGGCATCGATCGCCAGAAGGTCGGCTTCGTCGCTGCCGAAATGCGCAGCCTGCGTCCGCCCGATCCGTACAAGAACAAGGGCGTGCGCTACACCGATGAGCGCCTGAAGAAGAAGGTCGGCAAGACGGGCGCGAAGTAGTTGTCGGTTGCTGGTTCTCACTTGTCGGTGACGAACTGACAATGAGCCTCTGGCTAAGAGCCAGGAGCCAAAAGCGATTTACGACGGGATGGGCTTCGGCCACCGTTGCCCGGTTCAGAAACCCGGGAAGAAGGAAGACGAGAGATGATTGCGAAGAACTCAAAAGACTCGACGCGGCAGAAGGTTCACACCCGCATCCGCAAAAAGCTGGCAGGAACCGGAGAACGTCCGCGCCTGAACGTGTATCGCTCTGAGAACCACATCTACGCGCAGGTCATCGACGACGCCAAGGGTGCGACCCTGGTCTCAGCCACGTCGATTGAAAAGGGCAAAGGTGCCAAGGGCGAGAAGCGGCCGACGGGCGGCAATGTGGCTTCCGCTAAGGAAGTGGGCAAGCTCATCGCCGAGCGCGCCAAAGAGAAGGGCATCAAGAAGGTGGTCTTCGATCGCGGCGGCTATCTGTATCACGGACGCATCAAGGCTCTGGCCGATGCCGCGCGTGAGGCGGGATTAGAATTTTAGGTGGAAGAGCGGGCCTTCAGGTCCGCGTTACAGAGGATTTTTCCTCGGAGGGCTTAGCCCTCAGGAGATACGAAGGTAATGCCAACAGTAAAGAAAAAGCTTGACGCCGGTCAGTACCAGCTAAAGGACCAGGTGGTCTCGATCAACCGCGTCACCAAGGTCGTGAAGGGCGGCAAGAACCTGTCGTTCGCGGCGCTGGTGGTGGTGGGCGACCCGGGTTCGGCGGTCGTCGGCTACGGCTCCGGCAAAGCGAAGGAAGTTCCGCAGGCCATCCGCAAGGGCATCGAGTCGGCCAAAAAGAATCTGCTGCGGGTGAACCTGACGCAGACCACGATTCCGCACCAGGTGCTGGGCCGCTACGGTTCGGGCATGGTGCTGCTGAAGCCGGCTCCTGAAGGTACCGGCGTCATCGCCGGCGGCGCGGTCCGCGCGGTCATGAATTCAGCCGGAATTCAGAACGTCCTGACCAAATCCATTGGAACCACCAACCCGCACAACGTGATCAAGGCTACGTTCAACGCGCTGGGCAAGCTGCGCGATCGTAAGGACGTTGCCGCCATGCGCGGGAAGACGGTCGAGGAGCTGTAATCATGGCGCGCATTCGTAAAAAAGTTGAAGTGAAGGCTGCGGCACCCGGCACCAGGATGCAGTTGAAGTGGGTTCGCTCGGCCATCCAGGCTCCGGTGAAGCATAAGCTGGTGATCAAGGGGCTGGGGTTCACCCGCCTGAACCAGGTGATCGAGCGCGAAGACACGCCCTCGATCCGCGGCATGGTGGCCAAGGTGCCGCACCTGGTAGAGATCGTGAAATAGTTGTCAGTAGCCAGCCGCCAGTAGTCAGTTGGCCTCTGTCCGCGGGTGGTATCTGGTAACCGAAGGCTAGACGTATCGAGATTTGCAAGTAAGCTTCTGCGCATAGTCGAAAACTGACTACTGGCGGCTGGCTACTGGCAACTGAGGTTGAAATGAACTTAAGCACACTAAGAGCACCCCGCAAGTCCTCGGAAAACCGCAAGCGCGTGGGCCGTGGTATGGGTTCGGGCATGGGCAAGACGTCCACCCGCGGCCACAAAGGCCAGCGCTCGCGCAGCGGCTCGCGCTCGATGCGCGGATTTGAAGGCGGCCAGATGCCGCTGCATCGCCGTCTGCCCAAGCGCGGCTTCACCAATATCTTCCGTATCGAGTACGAAGTGGTGAATCTGCAGAAGCTGGCGAGCCTGGGTGACACCGAGATCACGCCGGAAGTCCTGCGCAAAGCCGGCATGGTGAGCTCCAAGAAGGCGCTGGTGAAGGTTCTGGGGCAGGGCGAATTGGCCAAGGCCGTCACCGTGCATGCCCACAAGTTTTCCAAGTCGGCCCAGGAAAAGATCGAAAAGGCCGGGGGAAAAGTACAGGTACTGTAAGGCTGTTGTCGGTTGTCAGTTGTCAGACTGGGGCCGACACTGACTGCCGATCGACAGATTCTCTTACTCTGTAGTTTGATTTTGTTGTCGTCGCCACGGTTGGAGCAGTTGACCCACAACTGACAACCGACAACTGACAACGGTTCGGAACAACCGGCAACTGACAACTGAGGTCACGATGCTCGAGAAGTTAGCCAACGTATTCCGCGTTCCCGATCTGCGAAAGCGCATTCTGTTCACGCTTGGGCTGCTGGCGGTGTACCGTCTCGGCGGTCATATTCCCACGCCGGGTATCAACGCCGACAAGCTGGCGCAGTTCTTCGATCAGAACCGTGGCAGCTTCCTGGGCTTCGTCGACCTGTTCAGCGGCGGCCAGTTGCGCCGCTTGACCGTCTTCGCCCTGGGCATCATGCCGTACATTACGGCATCGATCATCCTGCAGTTGATGACCGTGGTCTATGAACCGCTGGCCAAACTGCAGAAGGAAGGCGAGCTGGGACGCAAGAAGATTACCCAGTGGACCCGTTACCTGACCCTCGGCCTGAGTTCGGTACAGTCGCTGGGCATTGCCTACACGCTCCAGCGCAATCCTGGTTTCGTGGTGAATCCGGGTATTGGCTTTGTCCTGATGACCATGCTGACCCTCACCACAGGTAGCGTCTTCATCATGTGGCTGGGCGAGCAGATCACCGAGCGCGGCGTCGGCAACGGCATGTCGCTGCTGATCTTCGCCGGTATCGTCGTCGGCCTGCCGCGCGGCGTTGCCGACCTGCTGAGCAAGGTTGAATCACAGGCGTGGGGAGCCTTCACCATTCCCGCCATGCTGATGCTGATCGTGCTGATGGTTGCGGTAGTGGCGTTCATCGTCTTCGTGGAACGCAGCGAGCGCCGCATTCCGGTGCAATACGCCAAGCGCGTCGTGGGACGTAAGGTGATGGGCGGTCAGTCAACGCACCTGCCGCTGCGCGTGAACTCCGGCGGCGTTATGCCGGTCATCTTCGCGTCGTCGGTGCTGACCTTGCCGCAGACCGCGGGCGCCATGCTGAAGGGCAAGAGCGCCGTCCTGGACAAGATGCTGGGTCAGTTGGCCTGGGGCGAGCCGATGTATACGCTGCTCTATGCGGCGGGCATCGTCTTCTTCGCGTACTTCTATGTCTCGATTGTCTTCAACCCTACTGAGGTTGCCGACAACATGCGCAAGTACGGCGGATTTATTCCCGGTATTCGTCCGGGCGCCAGAACCGCGAACTACATCAACGACATTCTGACGCGCATCACGTTGGTCGGCGCGCTGTACCTGATCCTGATCTCGTTCATCCCTGAGTGGATGATCGCCGGTATCCGCCTGAACCACCTGTGGGGCCCGATAGGCGGCTTCTTCGAGCATCTGCCGCCGTGGGTCACCAACGGTCTGGGTGTGAACTTCTACTTCGGCGGAACGTCTCTGCTGATCGTAGTCGGCGTGGCGATGGATACGGTCAACCAGGTCGAGTCGCAGTTGGTGATGCGGCATTACGAAGGCTTTACCCCGCGCAGCGGACGCGTCCGCGGACGCCGGGCGGCGTGGTAGAGCGGCACTTGGCAATCAGCAGTTAGCATTTGGCCAGGCCGCGCCAGGGTTGTAGGTAAGGGTTGTTGGACAGTATCAGGCAGAGTTGAGGCATTGGCTCAGCGCCAAGTGCTGACGGCCAAGTGCTGTAGTTCGGAGCACCGGGAAGCTCTGGTCTTTGAGGTTACTAGCGTGGGAACGCAAACTTCCTCAGCTGTGGGCGTACAGGCGAACGCGAAAATAACTGGTCCCATCATCCTGCTGGGACCGCCGGCGGCCGGCAAGGGAACGCAGGCCAAACTGATTGCCTCGACGTATGGCATTCCGCAGATCTCCACCGGAGACATTCTGCGGGCTAACGTGGCCCAGAAGACCGAGCTGGGTATGAAGGCCAAGGCGATCATGGAACGAGGCGACCTGGTTCCGGATGAGCTGGTTTGCGACATGGTCGCCGACCGGTTGCAACAGGCAGATTGCTGTCGCGGGTTTATTTTGGACGGATTTCCGCGGACGGTGCGGCAAGCGGAGTGGCTGGACAGGCAGTTGGAGACGATGCGCAGCTGTAAAACGGGCGATTTAGCCGCCCAGCAGGCCTGCGCGGCGCCGGTTGTGATCCGGCTGATCGTGGACTATAATGTTCTACGGCAACGGATTACCGGACGTCGTTCGTGTCCCACCTGCGGGCGGATCTACAACGTTTACTCCCAGCCCCCCAAAGTCCAGGGAATTTGTGATGTTGACGGCACGGCACTCGTGACGCGCCCTGACGATGAGGAAAGCGTTTTTGTCGAACGCATGAAGGCCTATGACCGGCAGACGCTCCCCTTAGTGGATTACTACCGGGCCAAGGGCAGGCTGGTGGAAGTCGATGGCGAACAACCGGTGGAAGAGGTAATGGCGCAGGCGTTTCGCGCAATTGAGAATGTCAATCGTTTGTAAGTCGTCTTCTGAGATCGAGAAAATGCGCCGCGCCGGCCACATCGTCCGGCAGGTTCTGGAGGCGGCGAAGGAAGCTGTAGCCCCGGGCCGCACGACCATGGATCTGGAACGTGTGGCTGAGAAGAAGATCAAGGAACTGGGCGCGAAACCTGCATTCAAGGGTTACAACGATTATCCTTGTGTGCTGTGCACGTCGGTGAACAGCGAAATTGTTCACGGCATTCCGTCGGAAGAGCGGGTGCTGAAAGCCGGCGACATCGTTTCCATCGATACCGGCGTCATCCTGGACGGCTATTACGGCGACTCGGCGATCACGGTGCCGGTCGGCGGCGAGATCACGCCGGAGTTGCAGAAGCTGCTCGATGTGACCCGCGATTCGCTGGTCGAAGGAATTAAAGCCGCGGTGATCGGCAACACCATCGGCGATGTTGGAGCGGCAGTACAAAAAGTCGTCGAAGCCAACGGCTTCAGCGTGGTACGCGAGTTCGTAGGACACGGCATCGGAACCAGGCTGCACGAAGATCCCCAGGTTCCGAACTACGGTAAGCCGGGACACGGTCCGAAGCTGCGCGACGGAATGGTGATCGCCATCGAACCCATGGTGAACATGGGACGTCCGGAGACCAAGGTCCTGGACGATAAGTGGACGGCGGTGACCGAAGATGGAAGTTATAGCGCTCACTTCGAGCACTGCATCGCAGTGACGAAAAATGGGCCAGTGATCCTGACGGAATAGTTATTGGCTGCCGGTCAGCAGCGACTAGCAGCTGGCAATGAGCAACTAGCAAACGGAATCGAATCGGAAGTTGATGGTACAGGTTGTCGGCGGGAATTACCGACAACTGAGAACTGACAACGGACAACTGGGTGTGAATGAGTAAGGAAGACGCGATTGAAGTAATGGCAGTGGTGGTTGAGCCCCTGCCCAATGCGATGTTTCGAGTGGAGCTGGAGAACAAGCATCAGGTGCTGGCGCACGTCTCCGGCAAGATGCGCAAGAACTTCATCCGTATTCTGCCGGGCGATCGCGTAGCGGTGGAGTTGTCGCCTTACGATCTGACCCGCGGCCGCATTGTGTATCGGTATAAGTAGGCAGTTGTCGGTTGCCAGTTGTCAGCGATTGCTCGCCAACTGTGTTTTGATTCGGCAGCAACGCCCGACGGTAGAGATCGAGCCCGAAGGGCGGAACAGCTTAGCCCAGGACGGAGCGAAGCGGAGTCCTGGGTCAGGCGAGAAAGTATTAGAGTCCCGAAGGGACGGCAGAAAGCAGGTCCCTCCGCTCGGGCTAAAGCCCTCGGTCGGGATGACACGATGGGAAGGATTCACAGGGCATTATGAAGGTACGAGCATCCGTTAAGAAGATTTGCGATAAGTGCAAGGTGATTCGCCGCCACGGGGTGGTCCGCGTGATCTGCGAAAACTCGAAGCACAAACAGAGACAGGGTTAGCAACTAGCAATTAGCAGCTAGCGACTAGCTCAAGCAACATGAGGTCGGTGCTGGTTAAGATAGTCGAAGGCCGGCCAACAAATTCAGTCAAGCTGGAAATACAGGATTCGCTAGTTGCTAATCGCTAGTAGCTAGCTGTTATTCGGAGTAAACATGGCACGTATTGCAGGCGTGGATCTTCCGCGCAACAAGCACATTAAGATCGCGCTGACCTACATTTACGGCATCGGGAATTCCCGCTCGGCCGAGATTCTTGGTTCGGCCAATGTCGAGGCCACCAAGAAGGTGAGCGACCTGAACGAAGAGGAAGTCAACCGTATTCGTCAGGTCATCGAAGAGGGCGGTAACGTCGAAGGCGATCTGCGCAAAGACATTTCGATGCACATCAAGCGCCTGATCGAAATCGGCTCCTACCGCGGCTATCGTCATCGCCGCAGCCTGCCGGTTCGCGGACAGCGCACTCACACCAATGCCCGCACCCGTAAGGGACCGCGCAAGGGCACGGTAGCGAATAAGAAGAAAGCGACGGGTAAGACATAAACCATGGCTAAAGCAGGTTCCGCCGCAGGCGACAAGAAGGGCAAGACCAAGAAGTTCAAGAAGAAGGAGCGCAAGCACATCCCTCATGGCTTGGTGCATGTGCAGGCGTCCTTCAACAACACCATCGTCACCATCACCGACCCGACCGGCAATACCGTGTCGTGGAAGAGTTCAGGTTCGCTGGGCTTCCGAGGATCGCGCAAGGGCACTCCGTTTGCGGCGCAGCAGGCCGCAGCCAACGCCGCCAACCAGGCGCGCGATCACGGCATGCGCAGCGTGGATGTGCGGGTCAGCGGCCCGGGTTCGGGACGCGAGTCGGCAGTGCGTGCGTTAGCCGCCTCCGGGCTCGACGTGCGTTCCATCAAGGACGTCACTCCGGTTCCACATAACGGCTGCCGTCCGCCGAAACGACGCAGAGTCTAGGGATCAGGACAGGCGCGGGAAACTGCAACTGCCCTGATCGACGTTTTTCCCAGGGTTTTCGAGCTTGGAACCAAGTGGCTGGATGCAACATCCAATACACTGACCCCAAGCCCCTAACCCCTGACAACTGAAGTTGGATCGGGACGAAGCGCCGCCATACGCGTAAACCGATCGACACCGAAATAGGAGAGTACTTTGGCACGTTACAAAGACGCAGTATGCCGCCTTTGCCGTCGCGAAGGCATGAAGTTGTTCCTCAAGGGCGGAAAGTGCTTCACGGACAAATGTCCCATCGAGAAGCGCAACTTCGCTCCCGGCCAGCACGGTAAGGACCGCAAGGCCAAGATCGTCGGCTACGGCCTGCAGCTTCGCGAAAAGCAGAAGGCGAAGCGTATGTACTTCGCGCAGGAAGGCCAGTTCCGCAACTACTTCGAGAAGGCTACCCGCGCCAAGGGCGTTACCGGCGAAATCCTGTTGCAGCAACTCGAACGCCGTCTGGACAGCGTGGTCTACCGCCTCGGCTTTGCCGTCGCGCGCCGCCAGGCTCGCCAGTTGGTGCGTCACGGGCACGTTACGGTAAATGGCCGCAAGGTCAACATCCCTTCGTTCCAGGTCAGCGTGGGCGACGAGATCGGGGTGCGCGAAGCCAGCAACAAGCTCGCGATCCTCGAGACTGCGAAGGAATTCGCCAGCCACCAGGCGCCGCCGGCCTGGCTGGAAGTCGATCGCGATGGCTACAAGGGCCGTGTGCTGGCGCTGCCGAAGCGCGAAGACATCAACCTGCCCATCAACGAGCAGCTGATCGTCGAACTTTACAGCAAGTAAGCCGGCAAGCAGCGGTCGGCGCGTCGCTACGGCTGGCGCGCGAGCGCTCTGCGGCATGCCTTCAGATTCGTATCCGGGCACGGCTTGAATGGTGCCGGTACGCGAGATTTTTCAACTAGAGGCTTTCGCCTCTGAGGTTAAACAGGGAAGCGCAAATCATTTGCCGCTTCCACCAAACCTTCGCACCAGATCCGCCGGCATACGCCGCGCCAAACGGGCGAAGAAAAGGAGTCATGATGCTTTGGAAAGGCTTTCAGAAACCGAAACGGCTGGCCACTGATACCGAAACGTTGACCGACAAGTACGGTCACTTTTGGGCACAGCCGTTCGAACGCGGGTTTGGAACAACGATCGGCAATGCCCTGCGCCGCGTGCTGCTCTCCTCCATCGAGGGCGCCGCAGTTACCGCGGTGAAAATCGAAGGCGTGCTGCACGAGTTCCAGTCGATCCCCGGAGTGGTCGAGGACGCCACGGACATCATCCTCAACCTGAAGCAGATTCCCTTCCGCCTCAACGGTGATGCGCCCAAGGCGATTTATCTGCGCGCCGATCAGCCCGGTGTGGTGACCTCGGGCATGATCGAAGCCGACGCCGATGTGGAAGTGCTCGACAAGGACGTCTACATCGCCACCATCAGCGAAGGCGGCAAGATCGACATGGAAATGCGGCTGAAGAAGGGTCGCGGCTATGTCTCGGCCGACAAGAATTTCGACGAGGACCTTGGCTTGGGATTCATTCCCATCGACTCGGTGCACTCGCCCGTCCGCAAGTGCAATTACTCGGTGGAAGCCGCTCGTCTGGGTCAGATCACCGACTACGACAAGCTGGCGATCGAGATCTGGACCAACGGTTCGGTCACTCCGGCCGATGCTCTGGGCCTGGCGGCGAAGTTGCTCAAGGACCACATGAACATCTTCATCAACTTCGAGGAGGAGCTGGAGGCGCAAGCCGCCGGCGCCTCTGACAAGCCGGAGATCCGCAACGAGAACCTGAACCGCTCGGTCGAAGAGCTGGAGCTTTCTGTGCGCAGCTACAACTGCCTGAAGAACGCGAATATCCAGACCATCGGCGAGCTGGTGCAGAAGACCGAAGCGGAAATGCTGAAGACCAAGAATTTCGGCCGCAAGTCGCTCAACGAGATCAAGGAGATTCTCTCCTCGATGGGCCTGAGCCTGGGCATGAAGATCGACGAGCACGGCAACGCCGTGCCCGGCAGCGGATCCATGTCCCCGACCACAGGCATGGTGGGCGCCGGTTACGGCGGCACGGAACCGAACTACTAGTTGCCAGTGGTCAGCCGTCAGTTGTCAGTGAAACGCGGCAACGAAATGCTGGCTCGGGCGAATTGTTGGGAAGAGATTGACGCTGCTGTATTCGGGCCGAACTGGCTACTGATTACTGGCGGCTGGCTACTAAAAAGGAACTGACATGCGTCATCGTAGAGCTGGATGGAAACTGGGACGGAATACCTCGCACCGGCGCGCACTGCTGCGCAACCTGGTGACCTCGCTGATCGTGGAAGAGCGCATTGAGACGACACTCACCAAGGCTAAAGCCATGCGTCCCCACGTAGAGAAGATGATAACCCTGGGCAAGCGTGGCGACGTGGCCGCGCGCCGCCTAGCTGCGTCGTACCTGATGACGCGTGAGTCGGTCGATAAGTTGTTCGACAGCATCTCGCCGCGTTATGGCGACCGTGCCGGCGGCTATCTGCGCATCATTCACGGCGGTTTCCGTAAGGGTGATGGCGGCGATATCGCCTTCGTCGAACTGCTGGGCAGCGAGAAGACGCTCGACGAGAAGCGCCAGAAGCGCGCCGAAGTGCGTGCCAAGCGTGCCGAAGAGACGCGCAAGGCGATGGAAGAAGCGCAGTCGGCACAGGGCGAAGTTGGCTCGGAAGCCGATAAGGCCGAAGAAAAAGAGAAGTAAGCTTCTTCAGGGTTGGCGAAGATGGAAACGCATCCGCGTTGCGGGTGCGTTTTTCTTTTTGGCGAGTTTCCGTTTCGCGCTCTCTGTGGTGACCAGTATCTTTGTCATTGGGCCATCTGCCTCGTCGCCGAGCATCTCGGATTATGGAACTCCCCGGCAAGCGGTAACTTAGCCCAAGGCGAAAATTGACCGATAGCACTTATGAGATTGATTAAGGTCAACGGGCTAGTGCGATACGTAGTCTTTGCGCCATCTTCTCTATTGACTTCGCTTGATGATGCGGTAATGATGCAGCAACCATCGTAGGAATAGCTTTATCCCGTCTCACTCTAGTTTGAGCATGACTCAGGTGTGTCCGAGCTAGCAGGCCAAACGCTCCCATCGTCTCCATAGCGCGAAAATTTCGTGCGAGGCTGCCTATGGGAAAAATCGCCAAGCCTACCTATATCCACAGAGATCGCCGGGCGCGGATGACCCTCGGTTCTTTTGAAGCTCGGGTGATGGACGTGCTCTGGAAAGTCCCTGAGTGCACGGTATGGCAGGTAAAGGACAAACTGCCATCCAATCGCGCCTACAATACGGTGATGACTACCCTTGTGCGATTGTTTAACAAGGGACTGCTTACCAGGCACAAAGAGGGACACAGCTTTGTTTATTCAGCACGGGTGTCGCCGGAAGATTGGGGGCAGTTGGCGGCATCGGAATTTATTGCGAATTTAGCCGCGGTTCCGAATGTTACGCATGAATTCGTGGTGTCCTCGCTCCTCCATGCTGTAAGTGGTCTTGATCCGAGACTGCCGGCGAAGATGAAAGCGCGAATTGGCTCGACGCACTCCCGACGAACCCGTTCCCGCAACACGACCCGATAGAGTCGCGGCTAAGCGCGTCCGGCGAACTCGCGGGTTTCAGTCGAGACCTTCACCTTCTCACCCTCTTTGATAAACAGGGGAACGCGAATCTCGAGACCCGTTTCCAGTTTGACCACCTTGGTCACGCTACCGCTCGAAGAGTCGCCGCGCGCGCCGGGCTCGGCGTAGGTGACTTCCAGTTCCACCTGCAGAGGCAGCTCCAGACCGATAGGATTACCGTTGTACTTGTGCAACTGGATGATGCCGCCCTCCACCAGGAAGTCCATGGCATCGCCGACCATGTCTTCATTGAGAGTGAGCGTCTCGTAGGTTTCCTGGTCAAGGAAATGCGAACCGTCGTTGTCGCTGTAGAGGTACGACGCAGGACCAATTTGCAGGTCAGGCTCTTTGAACTTGTCGCCGGCTTTGAAGGTACGGTCGAAGACCGCGTTGGTGAGCAGGTTCCGCATCTTCAAGCGCACCAGCGTCTGGCCGCCGCGGGCGGTGGGTGTGTTTACCTCGGCATCGAGGCAATGGTACGGCGTGTTTTCGAATTCAAAGAACATCTTGCGCTTAACGTTGATGGCATCGATCAGGGCAGCCATAGGATCCTCAAAGGCAGGTCAGCAGAAGAAAATTATCGAGCAGGCCTGAAGTAAAACTCTTCCCGTTCATTATAAGGGCGTGCGCGGAAGGCCGGGCGGCGCTTCCGTTTCAGCCATGAGATCAGCGCACAACGGTTTTATTGCGCGCTGGACTTCAGCGACTTCAGGTACGCCACCACCGCTTCGGCGTCGGCCCGGTTCATCTTGTATTGCGGCATCGGCGGACGCGCTGGCTGGCCGTTGGGCGCCAGTCCCGTCATGAAGAACTCAACCGCCTTCGCCTGGTCCCACCCTTCCAATCCGGCGATATTGGGTGAAACCGGCGCCCAGATGGGAATTGGGACGAGCGGTCCAAACTCCAGCTTCTTTCCCTGAAGCCACTTATCCATCACGAACGCTCCCGTCAGCGTGAACGGGGTGTGGCAATCGCCGCACTGACCGATTCCTTTTACCAGATACTCACCGCGTTTGATTTGTGCCTGGTTCCTGGCGGAGTCCGGCGCCGCTGCACTGCGGCTGACGGCGGCAAAACACACCACAACGACGACAGCCAAAATGGCCAGCGTTTTCTTCATCCTCGCCCCCAAATAATTTTGTGTTTCCAATCCTGCTTTGCCGGAAGGCCCATCAGCTTCCGTCGCCAAAGCCTTCGAGCTTCGCTCGGCAGGAATCGCTTTCTGATACGTTCCTACAATATCAGCCCGCCCTGTTTCGTCTACAGCAGTGCATGACGACGGTGGCGAGCCTGGAGCGAACGGCACTGGAACAGGACCAGCGAATCTCCGAGGTGGTCGAGCGCGAGCAGTCGCGGCTGCGCAACTTCATTCGCCGCCGCGTCGCCGATCCCCGCGACGCCGAGGACATCGCCCAGGAAGTCTTCTACGAACTGGTGGAAGCCAATCGCCTGCTGATGCCCATCGAGCACGTTACCGCGCTGGCTGTATCGCGTGGCGCGGAACCGCATCACCGACCTGTTCCGCAAGAAGAAGCCGGAGAACTTCAGCGATGCGGTTGTGGAGAACGATGAGGGAGAAGTCTTCAGCTTCGAGGATCTTGCTGCCCTCGCCCGATGCCGGCCCGGACGCGCTCTACGTGCGCCAGGTGCTGCTCGAGGAGTTGGAGTTCGCCATCGACGAGTTGCCCGACGAGCAGCGCGAGGTGTTCGTCGCAAATGAACTGGAAGGCCGCAGCTTCAAGGAATTGTCGGCGGAGAGCGGCGTCAGCATCAACACGCTGCTCTCGCGCAAGCGGTACGCCATTCTGGCACTGCGGAAACGGCTGCAAGACATCTACAACGAGTTTATGAAATCGTGAGGAACAGACAATGGCAGAAAAAGTTGTTCGCGGAATAACCAGATGGGGAGTCAGGCTTTTTGTAATGGTACTGATTGTCTTCATCTTCATCGTGGCGGGCGGCGAGGCCGTGCAGCAGTTGTGGAATTGGCTGGCGCCGTCGCTTTTCGCCTGGAAGGCGATTACCTTCTGGCAGGCAGTGGGCATCCTGACTTTGTGCCGTATTCTGTTCGGCAACATTGGCGGGCGGCCGATGTTGCGCTCCGATTTCCGGCGACGCATGTCGGAGCGTTGGCAGAACATGACGCCCGAGGAGCGCGAGAAGTTCAAGCGAGGCATCCCCTCGCCCTGTGGCGGCGTCATCCCGCCGTCCGGGGAAGCGAAAGCCTGAGATGCACTCCGACTCCGCAACGTTATATAGTGTCTGGCAACCTGAGGAGCGCAGACAGATCGCGCTCGCTGGGCCGGGGTTCACGGAAACCATGCAGTTAAACGAGGTCGTCTGCATGAGTCGATGGCTGATGGTCGCAGTCTTGCTGTTGGCGGGAATCGCCGCCGCGCAGAATACGCCCGCCAAAGATGTGGCGCCCTTCATCAGCGAGAACGCGCAATCCATCGCGCTGAATCATGTGCGCGTCATTGACGGAACCGGCGCCGCGCCGAAGGAAAACCAGACCGTCTTGATCAATCAGGGAAAGATCGCGGCCATCGGTGACTTCGGCACGCTGTCGCTTCCCGCCGACGCAAAGCAACTCGACCGCACCGGCTACACGGTGATCCCCGGGCTGGTCGGCATGCACAATCATCTGTACTACACGAACTCTTACGCCGACCAGATTGGCAGCGGCCGACTGGAAGAGCCCGGCCTGTTCATCATCGAGCTGCCGTACTCCGCGCCCCGCCTGTATTTGGCGGCGGGCGTGACCACCATGCGCACGACCGGAAGCGTCGAGCCCTACACCGATATCAAGGTGAAACAGCGCATCGATGCCGGCCTGATGCCCGGACCGAAGATGGATCTCACCTCGCCCTACCTCGAGGGCAAGCCCACGATGTTTGCGCAGATGCACGAACTGACTGGTCCCGACGACGCCAAGCGTATGGTCGACTACTGGGCCGACGAAGGCATCACTTCGTACAAAGCCTACATGGACATCTCGCACGACGAACTGAGCGCGGCGATCAAGGAAGCGCACGCGCACAATCAGAAGTTGACCGGACACCTCTGTTCGGTGACCTGGCCGGATGCGATTTCGCTGGGCATCGACGACTTTGAGCACGGCCCGGTCTTCACCGACACCGAGTTTGAAACCGACAAGAAGCCCGACGTCTGTCCCCGCGGTTTCCAAAGCTGGACGAAGCTCGACATCAACGGTCCCCAGGTGCAGGCCCTGATTCAGAATCTGATCTCGCATCACGTGGCCGTAACCTCAACTCTTCCGGTGTTTGAGGCGGGCCTGCCCCTGCGTCCCAAGCTGCAAAAGCGCGTTCTCGATGCCTTATCGAATGACGCCGCACAAAGTTACTCTGACCGCGCGCGCTCACGGTCTCAGCCGACACGCCAATGATTCCGCTCTTCAAGAAGGAACTGGAGTTTGAGCTGGCCTTCGCCAAGGCCGGCGGCCTGCTGCTCGCAGGTCCCGATCCCACCGGCAACGGCGGCGTACTGCCGGGCTTCGGCGATCAGCGCGAAGTCGAGCTGTTGGTGGAAGCCGGATTCACGCCCCTCGAAGCCATTAAGATCGCGACGATGAACGGCGCCACCTACCTCGGGCAGCAGGATCACATCGGCTCGGTCGCGGCCGGCAAGCAAGCCGACCTGGTGCTGATCAAGGGCGACCCTTCGAAGAAAATCGAAGACATCGAGAATGTCGAGACGGTGTTCAAAGACGGCGTGGGCTACGATTCGCAGAAGCTGATCGAAAGCGTGCGCGGACAGGTGGGAATCCGGTAGCTGGCATGACTCGGCTGATCATGATCCCCGGCGTTTTGTGCGACGAGCGCCTGTTTGCCCCTCAGATGAAAACGCTCGGCGACGTTGCCGATATCTCCGTAGCTGATATCACGCAGCAATCTAGCATCCCGGCGATGGCCGAAGCTGTGCTGGCCGATGCTCCCGAACGATTTTGCCTGGCAGGATTTTCACTCGGTAGTCAGGTTGCCCTGCAGATCATGGAGACCGCGCCGGAACGCGTGGAGCGCCTCGCCCTGCTGAGCGCCACGCATGGGGGCTTGCTGCCAGCCTCTGCCGTGGCCTTTCGCAAGTCGCTCGAACCCATCGAGCATGGCGGGTTTGAGGCGTATGTGGAAAGCCTTTTCCCGGTTTATTTCACCGAACGGGATGCGCAGAAGCCCGAGCTGAAGCGGATCTTTACCGACATGGCCCACAGTGTGGGACAGGAAGCCGGATTGCGCCAGATGCGGGCACTCCTCGAGTTGCACGAGCCCTTTGCCAACCTCGATCGCATACGTTGCCAGACCGTTGTGATCGGCGGTGCCGAGGATCATCGCACGACCTTTGAAGCCCACCAGATCCTGGCGCGTGAGATCCCCGGCGCGGAACTGGTGAAGATTGCCGGCTCAGCGCATTTCACCACGCTGGAGCAGCCGGAGGCCGTCTCAGCCGCGCTGCGGCAGTGGTTGACCAAGGCACGCGACCTCGGCGCGATGGCGTAATCTAACCAGACCAGAGTTTCGGAGGGAAGCATGTCGATTCGTCCAGTCAAGCGCCTGATCAAATCGAAGCCCACGCTGGAAGGAGCCGGAGTACATCTGCGGCGCGCCTTTGGCTTCGGCAACACCACCGACTTCGATCCCTTCCTGCTGCTCGACGATTTTCGCAACGACGTTCCCGAAGATTACCTGGCCGGATTCCCGTGGCATCCGCATCGCGGTATTGAGACCATCACTTACGTTCTTGCGGGCACAGTCGAGCACGGCGACAGCATGGGCAACCACGGCGCCATCGCGTCGGGCGACGTGCAATGGATGACCGCCGGCAGCGGCATCATCCATCAGGAGATGCCCAAGGGCGACGACGCCGGCCGTATGCATGGATTTCAGCTCTGGGCGAACTTGCCGTCGTCGCTGAAGATGACGCCGCCGCGCTATCAGGAGGTGAAGTCCGGCGAGATTCCCGAAGTCACGGACGATGACGGCACGCACGTGCGCATCGTATGCGGCGAGTTCTGGGGCAAGCGTGGACCGGTGGAAGGTATCGCCGCCGATCCCATCTACATCGATGTCTCGGTTCCTCCCGGCGAGCGCAAGACTCTGCCGGTAGAAACTACGCGGCATGCCTTCGCCTACGTTTTCGCCGGTTCTGGAAAATTCTGCAACGCGTCGGGACCCCTGGCCGTTCCTACCGAAGCAATCAAATGGGCTGACACAACTCCGCCGGTCGAAGCCGATAATCGTTCGCTCATTCTTTTCGACAGCGGCGACGAGGTCACGGTTCACGCCGGCGATGACGGCATCCGTTTCCTGTTAGTCTCAGGTAAGCCGTTGCAGGAGCCCGTTGCGTGGTACGGGCCAATCGTGATGAACACGCAGGAGCAACTCCAGAAAGCCTTCGAAGAGTTGAAGACCGGCAAGTTTCTTAGGCAGTAGTAGGGTCCATGTACGCCCCCGAGTTGATCGAGCACTTCGAACATCCACGAAATGCAGGCGAGTTAGCCGATGCCACCGTGCGACGGCGTATCGAAAATCCCGCGTGTGGCGATGTTCTCGAACTTTCCTTGAAGCTGTCCGGCGATCGCGTGGAAGAAATTCGCTTCCGAGCCAAGGGATGTGTGCCCGCGATGGCCTGCGCTTCGGCAGTCACCGAATTGGCGAAAGGGAAGTCGGTGGCGGAAGCTGGCGCCATAACCCGCCAGGACGTGATCCGCGCTGTGGGCAGCCTGCCACCGGCTTCCGGGCACGCTGCCGATTTAGCCCTGGAAGCGCTGCGAGCGGTATTGAGTGCGCCAAAGTAACGGCGGTTAGAGGTGGGGAAGTTAGCGTCCATCTTCGGACAACAGGCTAAAAAATTAAACAACACCACTTATACAAAGATGTGCATCCTATGGACTGGCAGGGTTTTGCACTTGCGTTTCAGCCGTAAAGCTGTTTACCATAGAAGCGTCCTCCAATCGCCGCACTTCCCGTGCAGGCGTTCCTCGCACCGAATTTTCCGGTAGCCAGACGGACGCAACTGATCGATTTCAGCGAAGTATTCAACCGCAGCCAGGCCCGCGAACACTTACTACTACGCGCCTAAGGCCAGCGGTTCATGAATGTGGGATCTCACGTTTAAGAGAGAAGCATGAATCAAGGACCGAATCCTCCTTCCGGCCAGGCCGGAGGGAAGGGACGCAGACGGCGGCGCGGCCGCCGAGGAGCCGTCACGCACGGCGCAGCCCCACAACAACCGGGTCAGAATCGTCACGGTCAAGGCCAGAGCCAGGGACAAGGCGGCCAGGGTCCGGCGAAGAATCGCTACGGACGCAAGTCCAGCGGACCACGGCCGCGGCGCGAAAATCCGTTGGCCGGCGGCATCTACACCGCGCCCATGGACCACAGCTATCGCGCTCTTCAGGGCAATAACAACGGCAACAACAACGGTCGACGGCCCGGACGGGGCATGGGGCAGGGCATGGGCAAGCAATTTGTGCAGCCCGATCCAGAGCCGTTGCCTGCCATGTCCGAGAGCACGCCGGCGCGCATCTTCGCTTTTGTCGACGACCTGTTCTTCCTGGCCAAAATCCAGGAAACCGCGCGCAAGATCAACGTGAAGGTCGAATTTGTAAAAACCGATAAAGAGCTGCAGGAGAAGATGGGGCAGAACGGGCACGATAAGCCGTCGCTGATCATCTTCGACCTGAACCACTCCAGCGCCAAACCGCTAACCATGATTCCCAAGCTCAAATCGAAATTGAAGAAGGGGACCAACATCATCGGGTTCGTCTCTCATGTCCAGGGAGATTTGAAGATGAAGGCGCAGGAAGCGGGTTGCGACATGGTGTTGCCGCGTTCGTCGTTCTCGCAGAATCTGCCGCAGTTGCTGCGCCGTCATGGCGCTCCCGACGAGCAGCCGGAGCAGGGTCAACAGCCGTCGAACGTGATATAGGTTTCACAGCTCGTGACAGACGAGTGATTGTTGAGAGCTTCTCGCGCACTCGCTGATACCGCTCTTTTTGAATCGTCTATTTTGCGGTCTGTGAGACGAGCTTCTGCAGATCGTCGCAGCCGCATTGCTGCCGGTGGTTGACCACTCTACAGGCCTGCGAGTAAATCAGCGCGAGTTGTCCGCCGCGCATCACGTAATAGTCCACAGATAAGGAATCGACCGGGTTATCCTCGTACGCGAACTCGTCTTTGCTTGCAGCGGGATTTTCGATGAATAATTCGCTGTCGAGCCGGTAGTCCGCTCCCCGATCCGCATCAACGCCATCAATGACTTTGCCATTCCTTGCATCGATGAACGTAAATTCCTGGCAACTGCTGCCACATCCCCACTCCCCGACCATGTAGTGGCCGGCGAAATTTGGGCCGCAGGAGGCTGCTGCCTTCAGTCTGGTCCGAAAAGCACGGGCTTTGGGATTGCTGTTGAAGTTAATGGGCGCGGGTTTTTCGTGATAAACGAGGGGAACCGGGAAGTCAGTGAACTGCGGCGCACTCTCCTTGCTCCAATCCGTGGGAGCCAGCTTCGCGCCGGCGTTTAGCAAGGCACGAACCGTGTCCTCGTGGCATCCCCACACGGCGGCCATCAGCAGAGACTGCCCGCCGTTCTCTTCCAGCTTCGCTCCCGCTTTGATGAGAGCCAGGGCCACATCGGTATGTCCGTTCGCAACGGCGAATCTCAACGCACTCATTCCGTCACCGTCAACGGCGTTTACATCGGCGCCGTCGTTGATCATGATTTGAACTGAATCCAAATAACCTTTTTCGGAAACGGATATCAGGGTCGAATTGAGCTGTCGTTGACGCACAGCTCCGCTTTCGGCCGAGCTCTGGGTCTGCGTCTGCCCGGAGCCGGATGCCGGAAAAGGCAAAACTAGCAGGAACAAGTAGAGAAGGATGGCAGCGCGCGAGTGACGCCACGAAGATGGCCAGATTGACATGGCTCCGAACTTGCGCCAAAACGATTACACATAAGTATCGAAATACTAAAGCCGACGTGCAAGCGAAATCTTCGACCTTGACACGGCGAAGGGCCGCAACAGGTGAGAGCAACAAAGGTCGTCCTCGTTGTCGTCCGTTTGATTCCTTGCACAGTAGAATTCACAATGTGGTTGGTCGAGTATGACGGCGTCTCAAGTGACTAATTTCCGTCGCGCCCTGTTGCGCTGGTACGACCAGCATCGCCGCCATCTTCCGTGGCGTCGCGACCGCGATCCCTACCGCATCTGGGTTTCTGAAATCATGTTGCAGCAGACGCGCGTGGCTGCCGTATTGGATCACTACGCGCGATTCATGCAGCGCTTTCCCACGGTGCAATCTCTGGCCTCGGCACGCGAAGCCTCGGTGCTGGCTGCGTGGAGCGGACTCGGCTATTACCATCGTGCACGCAGAATGCATCAGGCGGCGAAGGTGATCGTGCGCGAACGCGGAGGCGTGTTTCCGCAATCTGCAGAAGAGTGGCTGGCGCTGTCGGGAATCGGACGCTACACCGCCGCGGCAGTTGCCAGCATCGCGTTCGATGAGCCTGTCGCCGTCGTCGACGGAAATGTTGAGCGCGTGCTGCAGCGGCTCACGGGATGCATGCTCGGTCGCGGAGCCGCATGGCAGCATGCGGAAGAGCTGCTCGATGGCGAGCGTCCCGGCGACTTCAACCAGGCCATGATGGAACTGGGCGCGACGGTTTGTACGCCGCGCGCTCCGCAGTGTTTGCTCTGTCCGGTGAATTCGCTGTGCAAGACCCGCGGAGTAGAAGAACAACGGCACCAGGCTCCTCGCAAGAACAAGGAAGTGCGTTACGGTCTGGCGACGCGCCATGATTCTGTGCTGCTGGTGCGGCGCCTGGAGAACGCCGCGTTAATGGCCGGCATGTGGGAGCTTCCTGAACTCGAGGAAGAGCAGGTCAACGGCAATCAGCCTCTACTGCGGGTTCGACACTCGATTACCGACACGGACTATCGCGTCTGTGTCTTTTCCGTGTCCTCGTTTCCTGCAAACGGCGGAAAATGGTTTACCTCCAAGCAGCGCGAACGCTTGGCATTGACCGGGTTGGCGCGAAAAATCTTGCGGAAGTTGGCGGCTGAGTCGAAGGCTGTCCCGGCAGAATCTAAATAAGAGTTGCGATTGAATCGCCACGTCCTGAGACACGGTCTATGAAACTGCCGTTCTTACAAAAACTTTTCGGAGGTCACGATTCGATGTCTGCTTTGAGCGCCGGAGTTCGCGCTCCCAACTTCACCTTGCCCACATTGAATGGGCAAGAAGTTTCCTTGCAGAGTCTGCTCGACAAGGGTCCAGTCTTTCTTATCTTCTTCAAGGTTGGCTGTCCTACGTGCCAGTACGCGATGCCGTTCTTCGAGCGCATGTACGGAGCGAATCGCGCGGAAAACGTCAGCTTCCTCGGCATTTCGCAGGACAAGGCCAAGGATACGCACGCGTTCCTTAAACAGTTTGGCGTTACTTTTCCCGTCGCGCTGGACGATCCCGCCAATTATGCCGTCTCGAATGCCTACGGGTTGACCAACGTTCCCACGATCTTTTACGTAGATCCGAGCGGCGAGATCGAAATCTCCTCGGTCAGTTGGCTAAAGGGCGAGGTCGAGGCCATCAATGCCAAGCTCGCTGAGCACCGTCAACAGCCCCCTGCCGCCCTGTGGCAGAAGGGCGAAGAGGTTCGCGACTTCCGGGCTGGCTGAGGATCCAAGAACTGATCCGCCGTGCGCGGATCAAGAAATCACAGCGAGCTGCGGATTGATTTGACCAGGCCGATACGCCCTTAACCATGCGGTCTCCTGGTTTGACGTGTCGCCTCGGGGTTGACGATACTGGTGGCCTGCCCGGAGTTCATCTCCGTCAATCGCGATCCTGTGAGGACAAGCTATTGAAGCCCATTTCGCTTTTACTGACGGCAATGTCTGTACTCGGATTTTCGACGCTGGCCTTCGCCCAGGGCATGGCTGCATCGCCGCCCCCGGCTAACCAGCCGATGGGCAAAATTACGGCTGCAGCTGTCTGGCAGCCATCGCCTGACGTCCTCACCAAAGCTCACAAGGTCTGCGATACCTCGATGGGCGCGGCCAGCTTTCCCGAGTGCTTCATGAACCAGCTCGCCGCGGCGGGCGCTCCGGAAGAAGCCGTGGCGTTCATGCGCGGGCTCTACCAGCACAGCGACGGCCAGGTCGGAATCATGAGCCAGTTCAAGAGCTTTGGACGCGTCGATGCAGCGCAGGTCCTCTACCCGCTGCGCGCCAACGATAACTACGGAGTGCTGCTGGTGAATGGCGATCCCAACCTGCTTGACGTTGACGACCTGAAGAAACTCGACCAGTCGGCGATGCAGCAGGATTCAATGTTCCAGGCCGTTAAGCGCCGTTATCCGCAGACCGACGTGTGGCCGGGGGATCGCAGCGGCAAGTTGCCGTGGCCCCGCGTGCAAGCGCTTCCCGATGGTGGCACGGAATTCATCGTCAGCTATCCGCTCATTAATGGCTGCCACGCCTGCCAGCGAGTGGGTGCGGCGCGCTTTGGATGGGACTTCGATGCCAGCGGAAAATTCCTGAAGACGGTTTACATCCCAACGCCTCCGCCGCCGAAGCTGCTGGCCAGACCGCACAAGTCTCCGCCGAACGCGCCCGCGCCCGAGCCGTCGACACCACAGCAGTAACCTTCTTGCCCCGCTCGAGCCAACTCAGCTTGAGCGGGATTCCTCTGCTAAACTCCAGTTACGATCCAGCAACTTAGGGGGATGTATGCGCAAGCCACTGGTGCTCGTCGCCGTCCTGGCACTCGCCGCTCTCGCCGTGGGACAAACCACTCCGCCTGCAATCGACTCGTCCGCGGTATGGCAGCCGGGCAGCGACTTTCTCGCCAACGCTCACACCGCATGCGATAAGGTCACGCCCGCGGGCAAGTTCTCCGATTGCGTCATCAATCAAATGTCAAAAGCCGGAGCCCCCGCAGCCGCAGTCAGCTTCAGCCGCGAACTGCACAAGCAGACGGCCGGCGAAGTCGGAATCATGGAAGGCTTTCACAAGGTTGGCCCCATCGACATCGCCTGGGTGCAATACCCGCTACGCAATACCTACGGACTGCTGCTGGTGAATGGCTCGCCGCGCATCATCAATGCCGAAGATCTCAAGCAGCTTGACCAGAAGAGCATGCAGCAGAGCTTCCAGTTTCAGAGCTTGCAAGAGTCAATTCCCCAACGTTGGATTGTGGCCCGGCGATCGCGACGGCAAGACCTGGCCGAATTCGCAGACCGGCAACAAGGGCGGCTTGCAGTTCATCATCGGCTATCCGCTACGCAATGGTTGTCAGACCTGCGCGCACGCCGGCTTTGCTCTCTTTCAATGGAACTTCAGTCCCAGTGGAAGGTTCATGGGCACCAGCTTCCTGGGCATGACGCCCGCGCCGCTGTCGCAACCCGCGCAGAGCGGCCAACAGCAGTAGATTTCGCCCGAGCGGCGAATCGTGGCAGGTTGTTCTTAGTCGCCGGGAAACAAACTGGCGTAGCTTGCGCCCTTGCACTTGTGATTGCGCTCGGCGCGCTCCAGCGCTTCCAGGTCGGGCGCCACCAGGGTTTGCAGGCACAACGTACACATGCTCTCAGGCACTTCGAAGGCGTTCTTGCAGCGCAGAAAATGACTCATGGTCTTTTCGGGCTCCATCACCCTGCCTGAACATGCGCTCTTAGCATTTCCAGAGCGCAATGGGATTTATTTCCGCTCTCGACTTCGCCGGTGGGCAGAACGATAAACATGTGTCCCTTCGCGCAACGGTACGAGCTGATGCCGCCGAGCGGGTTCACTTCTCCTCCCAGTTCCACAAGGAAGCTTGCTTGGCGCAGGACGCGCTGAAGTGATTCGGAATGGCAGATGGGACAGCTCTGCGGAAAGTACATGACATCAGCCTAGGCTTTCCGGCTGAGCGCCGCATCCCCCGTGAAGGTCGCCGGATACAACCAAGGTGAAAGGCGCGATAGCGCGGTTGGCGGAGCCTGGGCGCCGGGTTTGGCGGCGCAAGCGTTGCTATAATCGAAGCAGAGTCGGGGCGTAGCGCAGCCTGGTAGCGCACCTGCCTTGGGCGCAGGGGGTCGCTGGTTCGAATCCAGTCGCCCCGACCAAGTACTTCAACGAGATGCAGCCGTTTCGGAATCGGCTGAAAACCGCCTGTAGACGTTTCTGTAGCTGCAGTTTCCTCTCTGCTCTTCTGCACTTGCTTTCTTTCGTAACGCTCTGCGGTTTCAAGCAAGAGCGCTTCAAGAAAGCGTTCCTTTCTGCTAGTGAAGGAATAACCTTGCGGTCCCTTGGAGGCATCGTAGCTTGCCGTGGTCGAGTGAAAAGTAGCGATGGGGAATTGCCCTACTTTGGCGTGTTTATTATTGCTGCCGGGTCACAGTCTGGTTGCAAGCCATCTTAACCACTTTTTCTAGGCAGGATCAGGCGCACGATACGCGATTAGAGTCTCCGGATAAAAGGTCACCCGGCACGCGGCCACCTCTCCTCGCGCGAAAAGGTGTTTCATCTCCTTTCTGGTCAACAACTTCAGGTTGTCGTAGGGGACTTTGCCTATTTGCCGCACTAGTTTGCGTTGTATAGCTTCCGGCAGGAACTGCACGAACGGCAGGTGATAGTGCGGCTCGATGGGATACCAGAGGTTCGGCGTGGTGATGAACCATCCCTTTCCGACGCGCTGCACCTCTCGGGCGAATCGCTCGACGTAGTCTCTTCCGGGCAGGTGTTCGAGCACGGCGTTCGAGTAGACGATATCAAATGATCTGTCTCCAAAAGGCAGCGCGCATCCGTCGAAGACCAGCGCTTGTACTCCGGGAAAGCTGGCTCGATAATCCTGCACCTCGGGTAACGAAATGCCTCCTCCCACAATGTGGGACCATTCGGGATAAAAGGACTCGAACTGTTCAGCGAGGCCTAGCCCTGTCCCGGTGCCACCCACGTTCAGAATACGCATCTCAGGCGTGGGGTGGAGCAATTCGAGAAACAGACGATGTTTCCGTGCACGTGACTTACGATGGAAATGAAGGAGCAGGCGGTTCATTAGGTGCAGCAATTGTATTCCATGCGCGCAAGCGGGGCTCGGCGCTGCCTTCGCACTCGGATCGTCTATTCCAGCACCGCAGCGTGCAGGCCTCGCCACATCGCTGGGCGATAGTTGGCGGTGATGCCAACGTTGTTCCCACGCAAACGGTAGGGAGGCAACTGATCCCGTTCGTGCTCTTCGCCGCAGCGGGGATGAGGTCTGGAGTAGGGGCGGCGATTGAGTCCCTGCTCTAGCGCCGGCCGCAGGTTCGTGACTGCAGGGCAAAGAGCGCCAGCAGCAGCGCGGGGGGCACCATCTTGCTCGCTAGTTACTGTCGCCGGGGCTTGCGTTCGAGGTCGTCGACAAATGTGGAAACCGGGCAACAGGTTGCGCCAAGCGTTTAGGGTAAATCGACTGCGTTCGGGTCTTGCAGGATGCGGTCAATGGAAACCGCCAGCCCATAGTAGAAGAACACAGTCATCACCACCGATTCTATCCCGAGGGTATAGTGCACGAGCGAGGTCAGTTGCAGGGCGACGAAACTGGCCAGGATGCCGCTGGCGACCCCGGCAGCGAATCGGCTTCGAGGCAGCGCGCGCAGGGTCAGCCGCACCAGAAACACGACGTATGCCACTATGAACCAAAACCACGCCGCCACGGCAGGCAGACCTCGCTCCACGGCGATCTGGATCAGGTCGTTGTGAAAGTGACTTTCATCGCGGAAGACCTTGTAGGCGCGGATGTCCCATTCCATCCAGTGATTGCGGATGGTCTCCATGCCAACGCCGAACCAGGGATGCTGATGGATCAGACGGAAGCCATCCTCCCACATCATGATTCGGAACTGCGTGCCGGGGTCGGCGGCGCTCAGGGCAGTGGCTCCGCGCGCGTGCCGAATCCATAGCGCCGCCGCACACAGCAGGACCAGCAGTCCGGTCAGGGCCCACAGCCGCGAGCGCTTATTGGCGAGCATCACCACCGACACCGTGCCGCCTATCGCAAGCCCGCCCAGCGCGGCCCGGGTCTCGGTCAGGAAGAGGCCGCCTGCGAGCGCAAGGAAGGCGACGGCAAGACAAAGTCGCATCGCTCTTCGGCGGGGATCGACGGCCAGCAGGATGGCGAAAGCAAGAGAGCCAATCTGCATCAGCATCACGGCAAAATCGACGTAGTGCCCCAGCGTCCCCTGCGCCTTCTGCGGATGGCCACGCTTCATGGGCAGCGCGGGAGTCCCCAGCCCGCTCTGTACCAGGCGTTCCCGGCTGATGTAGACGCGCTTCGGGTGAAAAGGAGATCCGCGCAATAGGTCGATCTGGATCAGGGACCCGGGGGCCGCCTGCTCGACCATCTGCAACAGCTGCTGTGGCGTGTGAACCTCGTGCCCATTAATGCGATCAACGATGTCGTTCTGGTAGACATGGGCCCAATACAGCGGCGTCGTGCCGGGAACGTTCACCAGCTTTACCCCGACGCCGTAGGTGTATTGCCACGTCGTAAACCCAACCGCCGCCACTCCGGAGAGAATCAGCAGCACGACCAGGATGCGCACCTGCCGAAGCCTCCGCAGGTTCTGAGCCACGACGATCCCCAGCATCGTCAGGCCCACGATCTTCATGCGGTCCCAGCTCAGGTATGGGTCGGAGCTGAGCGCGCTCGAGATGCCGCTGAACGTCGCATAGGCCAGTAACGGCGCCGACAGCGGCTGAGGGAACGGCCGCTTCCGCAATACCACCAGGCTGAGGAGCCACAGAATGCAGGCGATCTGCCAGGAGTGCTGCGAGCCCTTAATCGAATGCGGCAGTAGGGCAGCGAGCAGGCATAGCCAGAAGAAAATCAGGCCGTCGAAGGTCCGCGCCAGGCAGGTCAACCCCGAACTGGCGGGTGAACTGGAATCGCTTGATCTGGCACTGGACCGCGGCGAATCTGCAGCAGGCGTTGGGGGAGTACTTGGCATTGCAACAATCAGAGGGCCAGGAACAGCCTACACTACTGGCGAGGAGACGAGAAATCCTGCTAGAGTTACTGGTGCAGTAGCTGTTTGGACGTCAGGGCCACACTCCCACTTCGCTGACGCTATTGGCCGTCATCCGGACGTACTGGCTGTTCATCATCATCTTCGAAGTCGGCTTTTATAGCGTTCGATCGACGCTCCAAGCTTCTTAGCACGGTCACGCTTCTCCACGACCTGGGTATCACCTGCATCGCTTTCGTGATTGCGTACCTGCTGCGCAGCTTGCTGGTTCACTTGCAGTTCTTCAGCGAACCTGGGGCACCAGGCCGACGTTATCAGTACCGCCGTAACTCCGGGCAGAATCAGTGTGCGAAAAATTTGGAGGGGGCGTTGCGCCTGGCTTGGCATCGGCTTGTGCTCCTCGCAGTAGCTGTGAACTTTCGAGGGCCCGGAGAACGTGCGTGATGGCGAACGCGGGAGTGGGAAGGGGTCTACTCTTAGCCACCCGGGCATAAACCGGATCGGACAGGAAATGCCGGGGATTCTCCCGCGAAATACCCGGCGGGATTTTACAACTGCCTGTCCAGCGTTTGCCAGTCAATTTCATGGAATTTTGCGGCTGATGCAGGCGGCACATCGCCCGCCGCTTGCGACACACTGCCTTGGCGCTGCTCTGCGTCTCTGCGTTCTCCACCGTATAATGAAAACTTCATGACCGGACTCGTGTATGCCGTGGTCGCGTACGTTCGCGACCCGGTAGGGATCTTCGTCGAGGAGTTGCGCCGCGAGTTGCATCCGGCACACACTCATGCCGACGCCCACGTCACCATCCTGCCGCCGCGTCCGCTGATAGGCAGCGAGCAGGCAGCGCTGGACTCGCTCTCCGAAGTTTGCCGCTCCGCCCAGCCCTTCGAGATCGCCATGGGCGATGTGGAGACATTCATCCCGGTCACGCCGACGGTCTTCCTGCGCGTCGCTCGCGGCGCTTATCGCATGCGCGAGCTGCACGACAAGCTGAACCGCGGCGGCCTCGAGTTCAAGGAACCGTGGCCCTACATGCCGCACCTCACCATCGCCAAGATGGACACCATTGACGAGGCTCGCAAGTTGCTCGAGGTGTCGCGCCAGCGCTGGGCCACCTATCAGGACACGCGTACTGTGCGAGTCAACTCCCTGACCCTGGTAAAAGGCAGCGGCGAACGCTGGCTTGACTTGGCCAAGGTCCCCCTCGGCGCTGCTTCCGCAACCTAGAAACTTCTTGTTCACCGGCGGCTCCCAACCGTCGCCCTTCTGGCCCGTGCGTCACATCCGCCTATGACTGCCGTCCTAGGCGCAAGTTTGCTCCAGCAAAGACAATAGCCAGTTACTCCAAACGGAGGTGATCGCATGGCTACCACTGTGCCTAAGGTGCGATCCGAGTCCCTGCGAACGCTGCCCGACGACAACGTCCGCCAGATCCTTTGGCGCTTCGCCGAGCGTTTTGACCTGCAGATGCTGGTGCAGTCCGCGCGTGAAGTCGCTCGCGGACCGGTTGCCAAACTGGTCGCGCAAGGCGCGCGTCACGATCATGAGTGGACCGAAAAGAAGGCCGTGCTGCTGCAGGCCTTCGATCAGTTCGGCATCACTGCCGTCTTCATGGAGCCTGAGCAGGGCGGCTACATCGCCGGTCCAAAGAATCTCGCGCTCGCGCTGACCGCGTTCGAATTGGCGTGGGTGGATGCGGGCGCGGCAACGTGCAGCCTGGCCGGATGCCTGGCGCTGGCGCCGATTCACGAGCGTGGCACACCCGAGCAGCGCGACCACTACATGGCGCTCGCCGCTCCGCCACAGCCCGGCGAAGATCGTCATACCTTGCGCGGCGCTTTCTGCCTCACCGAGCCTATTCCCTACGTTGGCGTCGACACCGGCATGTTGAGCGGCAAGTTGCGCATCGCCGAGTGGCATGAAGGCGAAGAGCCGCTGTTGCGCGTCGAGAAGCGTGGCCGCTTCATCACCAACATGGGCTTCGCCAACTTCGTGACCGCGGCGGTCGATTCAGGCGATGAGCGCATCAAGGGCTCCTGCGTGGTCATCCTGGAAGAGAGCGATCCGGGCACATTCGATCGCGGCACCCCAACACGCAAACTGGTGCATCAGCTCTCGTCGACCTGCGATCCCATCTTCAACCTGTTCGTTCCCGCCAGCCGCATCGTCGGTGGCTACACCGTCGAAAACGGCAAGATCGTTCCCAACTACAGCCACAGTGAAGTCATCGAGGCTGTCTTCAAACGCACGCGCGTCACGGTTGCACTGATGACCTCGGCGAAACTGCTGTCGGCGATCGAGCCGATCATCCGATATCAGCGCGGACGATTCCGCGGCTCCGAGCAAGCCAAGCCCGGCGCATTGCGTTACGAACTCGGCATTCAGCAGCGGCAGGACGCGCTGCATCGCCTCGCCGGCATCTGGGCGATGGGCGAGGCCGGAGCGGCGCTTGGCTTTGCGACCGCCCGTCTCTACGACGACCTCGATCCGCTGGAGAAGCAGAAAGACGCGATCCTCTCCGCCAAAGGCATCAAGGGCGGCAAAGCTGAGATGAAGTTCTTCCGCGAGGTCAACCAATCGGCGCTCGACGTTCTGCGCGAAGAGCAGTTGCCGCCTGAGAAGCGCAGCCCAAGTTTTGCCGTGAAGCAGGCCGATCCGCTGGTGCAGTTCGCGCTGAAAGATGCTGCGGCCAACGTGCTCTGCCCGGGAGCCAAGCTGTGGAACACCGGCACCGGCGCCAACGCCATGCGCGAGGCGCTCAGCCTGATGGGCGGCTACGGCATCACCGAAGACTGTCCCGGCTTCCTCGCCTACAAGTGGATGGACGCGCAACTCGAGGCCACTTACGAAGGCCCCGAGGCGGTGCAGCGCCGCAACCTCAGCGTCACCATGACCAGCGAGCTCTTCCTCAAGCAGTTCGAACAGTGGATCGCCGACATGCGCAAGATCGCCGAGCATCGTCCCGGCACCGGCGCGTGCACGCTGGCCACGGCGATGCAGGTGTGGCTGTGGACCTATCACCATCTGCAGGTGGCGACCGATGCCGACGGCGCCGCGCTCTATCAGAGCGCTCGTCAGGGCGTGACCTTCCCGCTCGCCGACGCTCTTTGCTGGCTGCTGGCAGCGCGGCAGTTCATCCTCGACGTGGTCGAGCTCGAACACAAAGGACCGGAGAATCCAGTCGTTGCCGAAGGATTCGACGGCACGCTCAGCTTCTACAGCGATCTCTGCCATATTCAGGCGGCGCGCTCCGCCGGCGAAGCCGGACGCATTTGCGCCGAACTGGTCTTCGGCTACAACCGTCATCCCGCGTGGGACGCCGAAGGCTACAAGGGCTGCTATCGCAGCGAGGAACTGGACTCGCTCGAAGGCTTGATTCCCGGCATCAGCGCCTGCGCCAGCGATGTCGTCGGCGAAGACGGCTCGCACGCCTTCAAGGCCGGCCCGTGCGCCTCGTGCCGAGGCTCGGAGGACTTTCAGCGCATGCGCGCGCGGCTCGACTGCTGCCTGACCGGCGCGCAGCTGGCGAAGGACCGTGCGGCCGACGCCATCGCGCACGTCATGATTCCGGAGGCGCTCGATTATCCGAGGTGAGGTTGACAACGACGCTGTGAGCACAACCGAACAACCTGTTATCGAGCGCAGTTGTCTCGATGTCGACATTGCCTGCGTCGGCTTTGGCCCCGCGATGGGCGGCTTTCTCACTACGCTTTCGCGCAAGCTGATGAACGCAGACGGCACGCCGGCCATCGAAAGCCAGGTGATGCCGGGCATGCCGCTGCAAGTCATCTGCTACGAGCGCGCCGATGACATCGGCTTCGGCGTCTCCGGGGTGGTGACACGCGCGCGTGGCATTCGCGCCAGTTTTCCCGACTTCAATCCCGCTGACGTTCCGATGGCCACGCCAGTCACCAGCGAGAAGCTGGTGTACCTGCTCGATCCCATCGGCGCCAGCCGGCGATCGCTCGCCTTGCGCACCGGCGATCGCGTACTCCGAACACTGCACATGACGAAGTTCGACGCGTACGAGCTGCCTTACGTTCCGCCGTTCCTGCATAAAGGCGACGGCTTCGTCCTCTCGATCGGGCAGTTCAATCAATGGGTGGGCTCGCAGTTGATGGCCAGCGGAACAGTGCAGATCTGGCCGGGCACGCCCGCGGGCGAAGCGCTGATCGAAGACGGCGCGGTGAAGGGCGTGCGTTTGCTCGATCAGGGTGTCGATCGCAATGGCCACCCCGAAGCTGCGTTCACGCCAGGCATGGACATTCATGCCGCGCTCACCGTGCTCGCCGACGGGCCCGTCGGAGCGATCAGCCGGGACATCGACGCGCGGCTAGGCATGCCGTCTGGCAATGTCGCGCGCGAGTGGGCGCTGGGCATGAAGTTCGTCATCGAGCTTCGTCCGGACGTGGCGTTGGAGCCGGGGACCGTGCTGCACACCTTCGGCTATCCCGAGCCGGAGATCTTCGGCTTCCTCTACGTGCATCCGGGCGGCGTGGCGTCGGTCGGAATCTTCGTGCCCTCGTGGTTCGACTGCCCCACGCGCACCGCTTATCGCTACCTGCAGCATTACATTCAGCACCCATACCTGTGGCGCCATCTCGAAGGCGGGCGGCTGCGCTCCTGGGGAGCGAAGTCGCTGGAGGAGTCGGGCAAGCGCGGCGAGCCATTGCTTGGCGGCGACGGCTATGCGCGCATCGGCGAATGCTCCGGCAGCACGAATGTTCTCACCGGCTCCGGCGTCGACGAAGCGTGGACGACGGGAACGCAACTGGCCGAAGCGGTGCTGGAATTGTCGCAATCGGCCAGGCCGTTTACCCGCGAGAATCTCGCTGCGACATACGAAGCGCGCCGCCGCGTCAAGCTGGGTCGAAGAAGAAGCGCGCGTCGCCGAGAAGTCGCGCGACGGATTTCGTCAGGGGGTAGTGACTGGCTTAATCGGCATGGCCATGGCTGCCTTCAGCGGGGGAAAGCTATCGCTGGGAGAGGCGCCATCCACCGCGGAACAAAAAACGCTGGCTGAATTTTATCGCGGCCGACTCAGCGAGCAAGACATCGCCGCCGCGCAGAAAGAATTCGAGCAGCAGGGAACACCGCTGCACGACGCGCTGATGAACCGTTGCGGCTGGCCGCAGGTCGCGCACGACGGCACGCTGCTGGTTTCGCATCAGGACGTTTTGCTGATGGGTGGCAAGGTGCAAGCGCCCGCCGGATACGCCGACCACGTCGTCTTTCGCGATGTCGAAGTGTGCAGCCGATGTGACGCCAAGCTTTGCGTCGAGATGTGTTCAGGCCAGGCCATTACCCGCACGCTCGAAGGTGCGCCGAATTTCGATCGCGAGAAGTGCGTCTATTGCGGCGCGTGTCTTTGGAATTGTCCGGAGATGATTGGCGGCAAGCCGAACCTCGAGTTCCGCGCCGGCGCTGGCGGCCTGCACTCGGCAGAAAACTAGAACCAGACGTTCGCGCTTTACAGGCGCATCAACGTCGGATCATTGAATGCGGTGCAGGTTTGTGTCAGGGCACGACCTTGGTCGTTCCGTTTAGCTGTGTAAGAGAGCACGGCTTTAGCCGCTGCACACGGCATGCAGGGGCTAACGCCCGCTCGAAACGACGGCCATCGGCACGACTGAAGTCGTGCCCTGATACAAAGCTCACGCCGTTCGAGTTTTTCAGCAGTCTGTTCAGTCGTGCTCTGCTGCAAAGCCAAATTTGTACCGTGACATCTACAGCGAGTAATTAAAGGCAATCGATTCATGACTCAACCATTTCACATCGTCGTATGCGCCAGCGTGGTGCCCGATCCCTTGCAGACGCTGGAACCCATCACCTCGCCGGCCGGCCCGGCACTCAAGAACGAAATGATGCTGCCCGCTATCCTCGATCCGTGGGCGGCGCACGCACTCTACGAGGGCGCGAACCTGGTGAAGCGCGTGCCCGGCAGCCAGCTCTGGCTGCTCAGCATGGGGCCGAAGGCCAAGCTGCAGCAGGTGATGATGACCATCGCGCAGAAAGTCCCACTGCAACTGGTGGCCGTCGACGGCCCGTGCGGCGGCTTCGTCGATGCGCATCAGACCGCAACAGCATTGGCGAAAGCCATTCGTGCGATACCCGGCCTCGATCTCTCTCGACTGCTGCTCTTCGGCGGATGGGAGTCGGCCAGCCGCAGCGCCGGTGTGACGCTGCAACTCGTCGGCGAGGAGCTTGGCATCGTCGACCAGTTTCAGGGAGTCGACGCCATCACGCCCAGCGACGATGGCTCGTTCGAAGTGCTGGAACGTGTCGAAGGCGCGCGGCACCAGGTCTCGACTTGTGCCGGTGCTCCAGCGGTCCTCGGATGGGCGACGGGCAATCTGGGCGAGCCGCGCAACGATCCGCAAGTTGGCATGACCAACATGCGTGCCATCATGCCTGCGCTGCAACGCGCGACGGTGGCGGGGATTGTTCCCGACGGCCTGCAGTACACAAATGTCGCAACGCCCAAGCAGCAACGCGCAACCCAGATTGTCAAAGACAAACCCGCCGACGACATCGCCCGCGAGATCGTCGAATGGATTGTGAAGGAGTAACGATGGAGAGGATTCTTTTTCTGGCGCACACCGAAGCCGACGGAACGTTGAGCAACACCAGCCTCGAATCGCTGACCGCCGCCGTCGAGCTGAAGCAGACGCTCGGCGCCGAGTTCATTGCGGGCCTGTATGGTGCGGGCGTCGAACAAGCCGTGAATGCCATCGCAAGCTGCGGCGCGCAGCGCTTCCTCGCGGTGTCGGGCGATGCGTTCGCCTTCGCTCGCTATGCCACCGACGCCGCTGCCTGCGAAGCCCTCGTTCGTGCCTCCGAACCAACCATCGTGATCGCCGCCTCCACTTCGCGTAACACACGCGTGCTGGCCGGCGTCGCGCGGCGTGTCGGCGGTTTTGTCGACACGCACGTCACCTCTATCGCTTCCGATGCAAACGCTCCGGCAATCACGCGCTGGTTCTATCGGCAGCGCATTGAAGGGTCGCTCACCCGCGCCCATCGCCCGTGGATCCTGCTGCTCGATCCGGGCTCGCATGCGCCCTGGAGTGGAGAGGCCGGAAGCGTGACGGCGGAGAAGATCGAAGTTCCAATCACCGACGCTCTCACTCGCACCACCGTCAAAGGCTTTGTCACGCCGCCCGCCGATCAGCAGACCATCAAGCCGGGGGCCAAGCTGCTCTTCGTCGCTGGCGCAGGCTGGACGAAGAAACAGAAAGATGGGCAGACGCATGTTCCGGAAGCCGAGACCATCATTGTCAACTTCCTCAAGAACTCTCAGGCATCGCTCGGCGGCAGCAAATCACTGGTCGATCTCAGCGGAGAGAATCAGGCGGCGCTGCCGTTCATGACGCACCTCAATCAAGTCGGCCAGACGGGCGCTTCACCGCGTCATCCCAAGGGCCTGGCCACCTGCTGTCACGGCGAGGAGCCGCATACTGTCGGCTGGCGCTTCATCGGCGAGCGGCGGGCCATCAATCTCGACGTCAACTGCGGCTGGGCGCGCGGCAAAGCCGACGTGCTCTATGTCGCCGACGCCTTCGAGGTAATGAGGAAGGTGAATGAACTGCTGGCGAAGTGAGGTGAATGTTCTGTGAGCATGGGTGGGAGCATGCATTAGAGGCTGGCACAAAAATTGGCCAAGGAAGCTTTGTGCCAGGGCACGACTTTACCTGCTGCTGGCAAAATGAACGACTGAAGCGCTCGGGTAGAGCTGGCCTTCAGGCCGTCGTTTAAGCCGTTTATTCGTGTTTCTAGGCGGACTTTAGCCCGCGGGAGAACTCCAAAAACTTACCTCAGCGGCTGAAGCCGGCTTTGCGTAGCCGAGGAATTTATGCACGCCTGAAGGCGTGCTCCACCCACAAGGAAACTGCTAGTCGCCTGCCGCCGCGATCAGCGCGTGCGGCTCACTCTCCATCCACGGAGGCAACAGTTTCACCAGCGCGTACAGGAAGAAGAACGGCAGGATCGACAGAATGATCGCCGTCAGCAGCCCTTCACGCGTGGCAAATCCCATCTTGTAGGTCGTATATCCCAGAAAGCTCTTGGAGAAGAGTTGCCCGCCGATGACGACGTTCCAGCGCATGGCGAAGATGCCGATCATTGTCATGCAGCCGGCAAAGACATAGATTCGCTTGCGCACGATCTCCGACAGTTTGGTGACTTGTGTCAGTCCCAACAGGACAATCGGCAGGATCGTTCCCAGGCAAATCTGCACGATTACGTGCGAGAACCAGAGCTTGGTGTGCACCATGAAGTCCAGGCTGCGGAACGATTCGTCAGCTTCGTAGATGCGGTGGATCAGGTCGAGCATCTCCAGGCCGAAGTCGATGATGAAGGTGTACAACAAATACATCGCGATGGTATCGACACAGCGCATGTCGATAGGTTGCTTGCGCAGCTTGCTCAGCAGCATGTATAGCAGCATCACCGCCGCAATCCCCGACACCATCGCCGAGAAGATGAAGACCACCGGTATCAGCGGGGACGACCACCATGGGTTCGCTTTCACCGAGCCGAAGATGAAGCCGACATACCCATGCAGCAGGAACGCCGACGGAATGCCGATGACGGTAATGATGTAGCCGGCGCGCTCATCGATGTGCAGCGAGCGTTCGCTGATGTTGGTCGAGCCCAGCGTCAGCACGCGATAGAAGAGCCGCCGCCATCCTGTCGTCGTCTGCGACAGGATGACGATGTCTTTGCGATAGTCCAGCCAGATCTCCAGCAGCAGCACCGCCAGCAAATACCACAGATACACGAAGCCGAACATTGCCATGGCCGACGAGGCGTGCGGGGTGAGGTACATCTCAAACGAGCGCTCCGGATGCCCGAGGTGCAATTGCAGCGGCATGGGCGCGACCAGCAGAAACGCCAGCGCGGTCAGCAGCGCCAGCCGGTAGGTCGGCTTCACCGCCTGCACCTGGAAGACGCGCTCCAGCGAAGCCAGGATGAACGCGCCCGCGACCAGTCCGGTGATAAACGGATACAGCACGATCAGCACGCTCCATTGCAGCTCCACTTCGTTCGGATACATGAAGCCTTCTACCGGAATCTGCACAGAGAACTCCTTATCGCACCGAGCCGTCGAGGCCGTAGTAAAAGCACTTGGAATGTGTCGCCATCTGCGGCTTGAGGACCTGCACACTATGGGTGCGCAGAAATTCGTGAATCGGGTCGTTGGGATTCTTCAGGTCGGCAAGCTGGCGCGTGCCTGTCGGACACACTTCGCAGCAGGCCGTGGTCAGGCCTTTCGTGATGCGGTGATAGCACAGCGTGCACTTGTTCGCCGTCTCCGTCGCGGGATTGATGAAGCGGCAACCGTATGGGCAGGCTTGAATACAATAACGGCATCCGAGGCAGTACTTCTGATCGACCAGCACCACACCGTCCGGCGTAACGAACGTCGCGCCCACCGGACAAACCTGCGTGCACGGCGAATCCGCGCAGTGATTACACAGCTTGGGCACGAAGAAGTTTTTGCCACCGGTTTCTTGCAGGGCAGGGAAGCCGTTCTTGCCCCCGTCAGGTGAGTCGACCTTGGGATACTCCATCTCGAAATCTTCGATGTGGTAGCGCTCGACCCATGTGCGGAAGTAGCCGTCAGGAACGTGGTTCTCGTTCTGGCAGCCGCGCACACAGCTGCCGCAGCCGATGCACTTGGTAAGATCGATCAGCATGCCCCACCAGTGTTCCGACATCTGGTAGTTCGGAGCATTCTCCGGCGTGCCGGCGAGGATGTACTCCCAGGCAACCGCCGCCGCCGGCAGAAGAATCAGCAGTTGACGCCGGGTCATGCTCATTGCGTTTCTCCCGCGCCCATCGCCGGGCTGTGTGGCTTGTGGCAGGTGTCGCAGGCCGCGCCGTTGGAGTGCTCGGCTACGTCAATCTGCGGAAAGTTTTTCGGCTTGGCGGGATTCGCCTGGTGGCAGCGCGGACAGAGCACGACAGTATCGAGCTTCGCCGGAGTTACGGACGCCGGGTCATCGGCGTGAGCAGCCAGTGGTCCGTGACAGGACTCGCAGGCGACGCCCTTATGTACACCTTTGCTCTTCAAATCCTGAACGTCGGTGTGGCAGCCTTCGCAAACCTGGTGTCCCGCGTAGCTGATGGGCAAGGCTGCGATCTCGGCAATGGCATTCGCCCGATAGTGTCCGTAGCGGCCGAAACTCTTCGGCACCAGCAAGGCCCTGACGGTGAGGAAGAGAATCAAACCAACCAGGAAGACTGCTGCCAGACGAAAGAGGTGCCCCGCATCCTTCAACATAGTTCGTCCTACGTCTCCTCGACCGGCACGGCTGGGCGAGTCGCGCTCTGCGCCCTGCTTGAAGAAGGCGTCGAGTCTTGTTTGCGATTGATATAGGGCGGAAGTACCAGCAGGCGGTGTTCTGGCTCACTTACCCACGTGACTGCCATCACCTGCGCCCGTGAGCCGGCCAGCAGGTGCGGCGATGCAACTCATCGTGGTGCAGTAAGCGCTCGTGCGGGTTCAAGGAAGCTTGCCGGCGTGCGCCAGCAGCTCTGCCTGCCTACTGACTCGAACTTTTGTCTCACCTGCGCAGGCAAGCAGCAAATTTTGATGGCGAGGCGAGATGTATTGCGGTCGCAGTTGCATCTACCTATTTATGAGCATGGCCCGGCCCTGGCAAGATTTTGTGGTGACGCGCGATCCGTCAGGAAGACTTTTTGTCGCCCGCTGTTCCATGTGCGGGCACCTGCTGGCGGCTTCTCCCGACCGCCTCATTACCGAGCGCCTGGCCGCCAGCCATCAATGTGAAATGCGTGTGTCGGTGCGGGTGAAGCGCCCGCACGCCTGAGTTCGAAGCGTCGCGAGTTTCTGCGGCCGGCGAATCCGCCAGTTTCGCAATAGGCTACTTGCAGGACTCGCCCACGACCTTCACGCTGAACACCTGCAGGTCAGCATGCTGCTTGCCGGGAATCTCTTTCATCTCGTAAGGATGGCTGGTCTCTTCCTGCTCCGCCGAACGCTTCGCTATGGTTCCAGTCAGAGTGACCTTCTGGCCAACGTGGTCGGCGAGAGAGACATTGTTCTGCGGGTAGAGCTCCCAATGCTGGCCGTTCGCGGCGATGACGAAGAAGCCCTGGTTCTCGAGACCTTTTTGCAGACAACCCGTCACGGTTTGCGAGGCTGCGGTTTGCGCCATCGCACCCAGGGACAATGTCATGAGGCCGATCAGCAACACGGCTGCAATGCAGGCGTAGAACTTCATATGCGGTGATCCTCCATCGTGAGTATGGCGGACCAGGGCTAGGAAGTTCTGTGACTGCGAGCACCCACTACGGTGAGCGCCAGGAGAGCGGCAGCGGCGCTTCCTACGCCGGAGGCAGATTCACTGCCGCGCGCACAACCTGCATCTCGCGCGGAGACAGATTGTCGTAACGGCCGGAGTCGATCTGCTGCTGACGCGCGCCCGGCGGCATCGCGCGCAACGCGCGAATCACGTTCTGCACTTCGGGACGCGAAACAGCCATCGGCTGCGTCGAGGCATAGCCGGCGTTGCGATAACTCGGTGGCCGCGTGACGTACGTCGCCTCATACAGCTTATACGAGGACGAACTGGGCGTCGGGCGCGGCGCCGAAACCTGCGGCTGCGTCACCGCGCCGTTGTACTGCGGAGGATCGTTCGTCTGCACAGAAGCAGACCCGGCGGAAACGTTCGGCGCAGAGCCAACCGGCGCGTAGTAATAACTGGAAGGTGCGTAATACGGGTAATACGCATACGGATAGGGATATGGGTAGTACGGCGCGTACGAATAGTAGGGATAGCCATAGCCATAGTAGGGCCACCCGAAGTTCAGGCTGACGCCGAAGCCCCAACCCCAGCCCCATCCGCCACCCCAGCCCCAGCCGAGAGTAACCGCCGCGATAGCCGCCCCAATAACCACCACGATATCCTCCGCCCCAATAACCGCCGCGATATCCGGCGTAACTGCCACCCCATCCGCCATAGCCGCCGTGATAGGCGCCACCACCATAGCCGCCGTGGTATCCGCCAGAGCCACCTCCCCATCCGCCGTGATAGCCGCCCCCACCGCTCCAGCCGCCGCCGCCGTGGTAGCCGCCGCCACCGCCCCAACCACCACCGCCGCCGTGGTAGCCTCCGCCTCCGCCATGAAAGGCCACCACCGCCGCCGTGAAATCCACCACCGCCGCCGCCACCACGTCCGCCATTGGCGAACGCCGGGGCGGCAAACAACATGAGGCCGGCCATCAGCGTGGTCAGCAATACAGTGCGCAAAGTGTCAGAGCGTTTCATAGAGCCTCCTGTCAGGATGCTTCTCAGGGGCTGGAGCCGGGTGAGACCGTAGCTTTCAGGTTCGCCGGGCCGCAACTGCCTCTTCTTGACTAATATTGTAAGCCGACTTTGTCGCGGTGCAAGCGATTAGCACCTTTTCGACAGCTATGACGGGAGCACAACGAGTGATTGCGGGAGGAATTGCCGGATGGAAGTTTGGGGTGGGTGGAGGGATTCGAACCCTCGACAGCCGGAGCCACAGTCCGGAGTTCTACCACTGAACTACACCCACCACAGCAGTCAAAATTATAACATTCGGTGCGCGGACTCCGCGGACATTCAGCGCTCGCGACGTGCGCTACTGTCCGCGCAGAAGCTCGGCTAATGCCGCGATATCAGCGGAACTGGCGTCGCCAATTACGAAATAGCGCAAACCATTCTGACTCCACGTTTCCATGCTGAACGTCTGCCCGGCAGGCAGCATTGCCTGCGACGGCAGGCTGCCACCCAACGCCGCTTCGGGAAAGAGGAACACAGAGATGTGGTGCTTGCGCAGATCGTAGATGAGCTGCGCCCCGGCCGTCTGGTCGAGATAAGCGACGCGGCCGCCGACCAGCGTGAACTCGGTGTTTTGCACCTCCGGCAGGTTGAACGCGAACGGAATCCGTCCCTGGAACCACGGCTTCACCGTGTGACGATCGGTAGAGACAACATCGACCGGCGAGGCGCTGGCCATGGTCGCAACGTGCAGGTCCGCGATCTCGCTGAAGAGATGATCGCGCTCCGCACGCATGCGCAAATAGCCAGCGGTGAATGCCCCCGCGACCAGCAGCACCAGCGCCGCCACCAGCGCCGCCCACTGCATCGAGAATCGCGGCCGCGTCTGGCCGGAAATCCTATGCTCCATGCGGCGGCGAAAATCGGCGCTGGGGGTGTAACGTTTGCCGGCAGACTGAATCGCCCGCTTCACCTGCACGCGAGCCAGCACGTCGGCGGCGCACGATGAACAGCCGCGCAGATGCTCGTCAAAGCTGCGCATCTCCGCTTCGGGCAGTTCTGCGTCGACATACGCGCCGAGCTTGGTCTTCCAGGCGTCACATGCCATGGCGCGCACCTCGTTCCTGCGGCGATGCCAACCGTTGTCGCAGCATCTTCCTTGCGCGCGACAGCCGCGACATTACTGTGCCGATGGGAATACCCACCGTATGGGCGATCTCCTGGTACGACATCTCTTCGACTTCACACAACAGCAGCACTTCGCGAAATTGCACCGGCAACCCGTCAATCGCATTTTGCAATTCCTGCGCGCTGGAACGGCTGAGGAAGATCGACTCCGGCGTTTCGCTGTCGACCACCGCGTCCACCGCGTGGTCTTCTTCGAGGGGCACAGTCGCAGTCTTTAATCCTGTGCGCGAAGTCAGAAACGTGTTGCGCAGGATGCGATAGATCCACGCGCGAAAATTCGTTCCCGGTTGGAACGACGAAAATCCCTTCCACGCTTTGGCGTATGTTTCCTGCACCAGGTCTTCGGCCTCGTTGCGATCCTGCGTCAGCCAGCACGCGAAGTTGTAGAGCTGGTCGAACAGCGGCATCGCCAGCTCTTCAAACGACGCGGATTGGGGAACCGCCCCTGACATTCCCACAAGGTTAAACCAGCGAAAGTCGTTTTTATTCCCGTCAGCGAAAAACAAATTGGCTCGTGGGAATAAATCGCGCTAGCGGCAGTTAGCACTCATAGCAACCCCAAACGAAGTTGGCGCAAAAAGTCACGGTCATGATGAACCCGTTTGACCTGAAGACCGCGCTTCTTGCACGACATGCGCAACATGTCGTGCTCATTCACTTTCCAGTAGCACTTGGCATGGTCGCGGTGCTGTTCGATTACCTGGCGCGATGGAAGAAGAGCGCAGCGCTGGCGTCCGCAGCCTACTTCAACCTGATGGTCGCGGCGATTTCAACCTTGCCGGTTGTGCTGTCGGGATTGGCCGCATGGCGATGGGCTCTCGATGGCCAGAAGCTCAAGGGCATTCTGCTGCTGCACCTCATCCTTGGATGTACGTCGGCAGGGTTGATCTGGCTAGTCTTCCTGCTTCATCGGCGCGCGCGGAAAACGGGCGACGAATCCGCGTGGAGACTCAGGCTGCCGGTGGAAACTCTGGCCGTTGGCGTGGTCGCGTTGACGGCGCATCTCGGCGGATTTCTCAGTGGCGTGAACGCATAACTAAGTTCTTGAGAAGGGAAACAGCATGGCAAACAAGCACAATCGCGATGAAGGAAGAGCAGCAGGAGCGCAGTCACGACGGCATCGATCGCCGCGGCTTTCTGCGCTGCATGGCGTGGGCCGGTACTGGATTGGTATGGACACTCTAGCGGCGGCGTGCCGGTGTCGCAGGTCTTCGCGGGTTCGCCCGATCACGCCGGCGGCAACAAGGGCGATTTCACTTTCGTGCAGATCAGCGACAGCCACATCGGCTTCGATAAGCCGGCGAACACCGATGTCACGGCCACGCTGCAGGCGGCCATCGATCGCATTAACGCCATGCCGCACCAGCCCGACTTTCTTCTGCACACCGGCGACCTCAGCCATCTCTCCAAGCCGGGCGAGTTCGACACGCTCGACCAGTTGCTGAAGAGCGCGAAGTCGAAGCAGGTGTTTTACGTTCCCGGCGAGCACGACGTCGGCCTCGACAACGGCCAGCAATTCCTGGCGCGCTACGGCAAAAGCACGCAGGGGGCGGGATGGCATAGCTTCGATCACAAGGGCGTTCACTTCGTCGGACTGGTGAACGTGATGAACCTGAAGGCCGGCGGATTGGGCATTCTCGGCGCCGATCAACTCAAGTGGTTACAGAACGATCTGCAAGCTCGAAGTTCCAGCACGCCGGTCGTGGTGTTTGCCCATGTGCCGCTGTGGACGGTTTATCCCGAATGGGGTTGGGGTACCGAAGACAGCGCGCAGGCGCTCGGCTACCTCAAGCGATTCGGTTCCGTGACCGTGCTCAACGGTCACATCCACCAGATCATGCAGAAGGTTGAAGGCAACGCGACCTTTCACACCGCAATGTCGACCGCCTTCCCGCAACCCATTGCCGGAACCGCGCCATCCGCAGGACCTTTGAAAGTGCCCGCCGATCAGTTGCGGCGCGTGCTGGGCCTCACCGATGTGAACTACGTCGCCGGCGGCAAGCACCTGGCGGTGGTGGATGCCACGCTGGCTGGTAGTCCTGCACAGGAGGCGAGCGGCGTGCTGCGCCAGGCTGCAGCGTCCTTGCCGGCGGCGAACGCGCAGGCATCGTCAACGGCGTCGCAGGACGCGCTGGTGCAGGCGAGCATCGACAACTTCGTGTTCACTCCTAAAGAACTCACGGTGAAGGTGGGAGCCACGGTTCGCTGGACCAACAAAGATGACATCCCGCACACCGTGACCAGCGACACGAAGATCTTCGAGTCGTCGGTGCTCGACACCAATCAGAGCTTCCAGTTCAAGTTTGCAAACCCTGGGCGATATCCGTACTTCTGCCGACTGCATCCACACATGACGGGAGTGGTCACTGTGCAGTAAGGATGCGGAGCTGCGGCCTTCAAACGGAATTGTCATCCCGAGCAAAGCGAGGGATTTGCTGTTCGCCTTAGGAATCGCTGGTGATGAACCGCAGGTCCTTCGTCGGGCTGAAGCTCTCAATGTGCCGGCTGATTGCGCTCCGCGAGAAATTCATCCTGACATTTCTTGGCGGTCGACAGAGGGTCGGGGATGATAGGGCTAGCGCAAAACCGCCGTCAATCCGAACACTTCGTCCGCCTTTTCTGCTGAGCCAGCAGGACGCCCGATTCGCAGCCGTTCCGTGAGCCGGAAAAGAACCCTCCGCGATCAACCATTGCCGAAGCCGCTCACCCAAGATACCGAGGTGTGTGGGCCGCAAGCCGCTTCATCTTTGTAACCGATATCGACACCTAAGCCGTTTAGAATTAGCAGAGTACGTATACGCAAGAATTTAGCGAATTCATGCAATCTTTTGCATTGCACTTTTCGCTGTCTGGAGAGACAATCCTGCCGCCAGAGTTCCTGCTGTTCAACTCTCATTGATCGTCCCCCCGCGATCAGCCAATACCAAGCAGTTCCGGAGAAACGAGATGAAACACTTTCGCTGCGTAAGCATTGCTGCCTTGTCTCTCAACCTCGTGCTGATGGCGTCGCCCGCGATCGCGCAGAGGATGATCATGAACCCGGCTTTTGCGCATGGAGCGGGGAGCGCTACACAAAGTCCCACTCTTGATTCCGGTCTACCTCTGAGATTTACGACGGGAACCAGTTTTTCTACTGGGGGTACCGCGCCTTCGGGCGTTGCCGTAGGTGACTTCAATCGGGACGGCAAGCAGGACATCGTCGTGGTCAATCAGGATCAGGACACTGTTGCGGTCCTTTTCGGCAATGGCGATGGAACGTTCGCTGCGCCCGTCACCTACAACCTGCCCGCGGGCGTACCCATGCAAGTCGCAGTTGCGGACTTCAACGGCGACGGCAAGCCCGACATAGCCGTAATTACCGGCCAGACCGGCGGATTCACCAGCAACGTTTTCGTTTTGTTGGGAAGCGGTAACGGCACCTTCAGTACCGCGATCACGACTGCGTCAGGAGTAAATGGCCGGACGATTCATGCAGCCGACGTCAACGGCGACGGCAAACAGGATGTGGTGATTGGCACCAGCGGCAGCGCCGCCGTTCTGTACGGCAAGGGAGACGGCACCTTCCAGAGCCCGGTTCTCCTCAGCAGCGCAAGCGGGCCGCTGGTGGACGCAGCCATTGGCGATGTGAATGGCGACGGCCGGCTGGATATTGTCTGCGCCATCTCCAATCCGACAGCCGGGATCGCTGTCTTTCTTCAAAACCCAAATGGAAGTTTCTCGGCGGGACAGGTATTGCTGGCCTCGGTAGCAAACGGCACAGCGATCGCCCTTGGGGATTTCAATCATGACGGAAAACTCGATGCCCTTCTGGTTGCCGACCCGCTGAATGCTGGAGTTGCGTTTACGTTCAACGGAATCGGAGATGGCACTTTCCAAGCCGGCACGCCCCCGTTCACGAGTTATAGGCCCCTTTCTTTGGTGCTGGCCGACTTTAACCGCGACGGATTTGTGGACGTCGCGTATCCCAGCTACGCGGAGGCCCCGCCCTACCAAGCCCCCGGCATGTTTGTCGCTGCCGGCGCTTCTGACGGGACTTTTTATTACAACACCGAATATCAATACACAACCGGCGGCAGCCGGGGCATTGCCGTCGGTGATTTCAACGGTGACGGATGGCCTGACATGGTGACCGTAGACAGCTTGGGAAATTCGGTCACCGTGTTCCTAAATCTCATAGGGGCTAATCTTGGGCCGCAGCAGTTTGTGCCCATGACGCCCTGTCGCTTATCCGATTCCCGCACAGGATTCGGACCAATCGGGGGCCCGGTTATTTTTGGGTGGCCAATATTAGGGGAAGGTCCCTGCGGATCAACTATTCCTCCCAACGCGTCAGCGTATTCGCTTAATGTAACAATGCTTCCCCTACAGCCGTTTCCGTATACGCAAATCTGGCCGGCCGGCGGTCCACTCACAGAAGTCTCCCTGTTGAATTCTGCTGATGGACGTGCCAGAGCAAACGCGCTAACGATTGCCGCGGGCAACAACGGCGAGATTGCCATCTACTTCCCGGGCTCGCTCACCAATATCCTGATCGACATCAACGGCTACTACATCCCTGCGTCTCCATCCACGCTCGCTTTTTATCCCGTCACGGGTTGCCGCGTCTTCGACACGCGCAACCCCAACGGCCCACTCGGAGGCCCCTATCTGCAGGGCGGAGCCGAGCGCGACTTCCCGGTGCTCGCCAGCAATTGCAACATCCCCAGCGACGCGCAGGCCTACTCGATGAACTTCACCGCCGTTCCTTACAACGGACAGGACTTCGGCTACCTGACCGTGTGGGGCAAGGGAAGTCCGCAGCCAGGGGTATCGACGTTGAACAATCCAACGGCGACCATTGTCGCCAACGCAGCCGTGGTGCAAGCCGGTACCGGCGGCGAGATTTCTGTCTATGCCAGCGGCAACACGCAGTTGGTCGGCGACATCAACGGCTACTTCGCTCCGGCGCAATCGGGCGGCCTGTCGCTCTATACGCTGCAACCGTGCCGCGCGCTCGACACGCGCCAGCAGAACCTGGCGTTCGACGGCGAGATCACGATAGACATCGCCACCAGTCCGTGTGCGCCGTCCAGCAGCGCGCAAGCCTACGTGATGAACGCAACGGTCGTGCCCGATCCCACGCTGAATTACCTGACACTGTGGCCGGACGGTGAGGGTCGGCCCATGGTATCGACGCTGAATGCCATCGACGGAACCATCACTTCCAACATGGCGATCGTCGGCACCGGCAACGGTTCGATCGATGCCTATGCTTCTGGATTAACCAATCTGATCCTGGATCTTTACGGCTATTTCGCACCGTAGGCCTGAAGTCGGCGCGGACAGGAATCGGGAAGTAACGGACGACACGCCACGCGACTATCAGATTTGTCGTTAGCTTTGTCGTTGGCGCTACGATCGATGCGAGAAAGGAATCAAAGCCGCCCGATCTCTGGGCGGCTTTTGCCTCAGGCGCGCTTGCGTTGTACGGCCCGATAAACGGCGAGCAGCAGAATCGCGCCAATCAAGGAGAGGAAAAAGCCGGGCACCTGACCGCGATGCCACCAGCCGATTTGCCGGCCGACCAGTGCGCCGAAGATCGCTCCGCCGATGCCGACCAGCGTCGTTCCCATCAGGCCGTTTGGGCCCTTTCCCGGCAACAGGAGCTCGGCGCACAGGCCGAGTACCCAGCCGATCAAAACCACAATCACGATGTGCAATAAAGAAGCTGCCATGAGGTTGCGACGCAGAGCCGTGTCGGCTTCCGGGACATTGTACGTCAAGCGTGCAAGGGGACAAGCTTGCGGGCGGCGGTGCTGAAGCTAGCCCACTACAGGGGCCAGCAAATCCGCGCACGTGGCGACGCAGACCGTAGGCCCCTGGCTGGCCAGGTCTTCGCGAGAGTAAATACCGGTGGCCACGGCGATGATCGGCATGCCCACTCGCGCGGCAGCCTGAATGTCGGCCGGAGTGTCGCCCACAAAGCACACCGTCGTTTCGGGTCCGCGCAACTGGCGCGCCAGTTCGATGCCGTGGCGAAAAATCTCTTCGCGCTTTTCGCGAGTGTCGCTGAAAGAGCCGAAGTCGAAGAAGTGGCGGATGCCGCCGCGTTCCAGCTTCAGCCAGCCTACCTGCTCCAGGTTGCCGGTTACCACGCCGATCACCTTATTGCGCCGGCGGAGCTCGGCCAGCAGCTCGCGAATTCCGGGGCACACGTCGACACCCATATGCTCAGCATTCTGCGCGACTTCGGCGCACATGATCGCCCGCGCTCGCGGGAGACGCGCCTCGAAGTCGTTGGGCAGCTTGCAGTGTTTCACCAGCGCCGCGCGCAGAATCCCCGAGGTCCGTGTTGCCGTGTACCGGAATGTCGTCGATGCGCCCTTCGCATCCGTAGACCTCGCGCAGCGCGGTGTGAAAAGAGTTGTAGTGCACGCCGCCGCGCGTGTTGGCCAGGGTTCCGTCGATGTCGAACAGGTAAGCGTCGAATTGAAAGAGCTGGAAGCGCGCGTCGTTCATTGCATCCAGTGTAAGGGAATTGGCATGAGGCGCGCAGCGGCGCCGCGAAGTTAGCCCGGGCGTGGTACCCGGGCACTCGTCACTATTGTTGGCGGGCAGCGCCCTTCTTCCTGCTGCTCTGCATTTCCCGCAACTCACGGAAAACCTAATCCGGGCTAAGGCCGCTCCAACTACCAGCGAGTGAATAGCGAAGCGGAGAGGACAGACCCATGAAAGCGATGTTCATCCTGTTGGGATCGGGGCTGCTGGCGGCCACGCTGGTCGTCGCGCAAGATGCCCCCAGCGCCAGCGGCAGTTCTTCAGCGCAGGCCCAGAGCAAAACGCACGAGACATCTGCCAGCGTTATTCGCGGATGCCTGAGCGGCTCCGACGGCAACTACACCATCACCGACCAGAATGGCATGCAGTACGCGATCAATGGCCCCGACAATCAGTTGGCGGCGCGGGTCGGGCATGAAGTGGAAGTCAGCACCCATCAGGACACCAGCAGCGAGGCTGCCAGCCAGGGCGATCAGACCACCTCTCGCAGCAGCAATTCCGTGCAGGTCTCCGACATCCGCGACGTTTCCAGTCGTTGCCATATGGGCGCCTCGACATCGCCTATGAACAGCTCGCCGAAGGGAGCTCCCGACGCGGCTGAGCCGCCGCAACCGCAGACCATCGCCATGCTCCAGCAGGAGAGTGCGCCTGATGCCGGAACGCACGAGCAACAGCAGAACGGCACCGCTCCGCAGCAGACTTCGCCTCCGGTGACCAGCCAGACGCCGGCCACGCCGACCGGCGCCGCCAACGGTTCGACCACGGGCCAGGCGCCGGCTACTAACCCCGGCAACAATGCGGGCACGACCGGGAATGAAGCCAATCACGACGCGCAAGCCGCGCGCCAAGGCGAGTTGAACACGAATCCCAACACCGGCAACACCAGCGGTCGCGGCGTCAACAATCAGGGCGCGAATAATCCGTCGACCACGAGCCCGAATGCGGTACCAGCTTCGCCGAATTCAGCTACGCCGGAGAGCAGCGCAGACGACGCTAACAAGCCGCTCTATGAGCGCCAGGCCACCGACATTCCGTGGGCGAACCAGGGCAATGGAAACTCCGGCACGCCGAACCCTCCTCACTAAACCGATCGACCGATAACGTAACCTCTTCCACCCCGAGCGGAAGCTCGGGGGCTGCCGCTTCCGTCCAGCACCGGACAAATTCTCTCCCGCCCGCGACGAGATCGGAGCCCTCGCGCGCGCGTCGAACGAACTCCATCCTAATGGCTACGGGACTTTGTTGAGGCTGTGGTGAGTTCGGCGCTGCTCTGCCGGCGGCAACAAAAACGGCACATCCCACAATGTAGGATGTGCCCGCTGAGACGGCAAAGAACTATTCGAAGATCAAAATCGCGGCCGCGATGACGGTCGTCCACAGCCCGCGCTTGTCGCCGACTGCGCTCTGGGTGATGTTGGCCGTGCGCACGATCTTGTTCGACAGCCGATAGACTTCCTTCTTTTCATCCCAGGACTTGTCGGCATCGAAATCCACGTCAAGCGTGGTCGCCAGCATTTCCGCGGCGAGCTCCTCGGCGTAATCGCCGGCGGTGTCGTCGGTCTCGCCGAAAGAGTGATGCTCGCTCAAGTAGCCGTAGGTTGCCTTGTCGGCCGGCATCGCCAGTCCGATGCTCGACGCTACCAGGCGGTGCGCCTCGCGGGTCGAGTTCTCCGCCACCACCGCAAACACGACCTCGCCGGGAGAAAGGTAGCGCAAACCTTCCTTGCGGGTGATCAGCTTGCACATGGGAGGAAAGATAGACGAGACGCGGACCAGGTTCTGGGCAGCAATGCCGGCGTCACGCAGCGCCAGCTCGAATGACGTCAGGCGTTCTTTGTGTTTCCCGACGCCCTTCGTCAGGAAAATACGCTTGGGGACCATGTCCTTCGACAATTTGTGAAGGCCTCCGGGAGGGAATAAAGACGTTAACCGAAGTTTCAAAAATAACACATCGCGACGGTCGCCGAATGTGAATTCAAGATGAATGACTCGAATTCGCCACGCAAGTTCCCACACGAGCGCTCAGATACACTACCGGGCACGAGCCACGACATGATCGTCATACTTATGGGCGTCAGCGGAGCCGGCAAAACTACTGTCGGACAGGCGCTCGCCAGCGCGCTGCAGTGGCGCTTCGTCGACGCCGACGACTTCCACTCCCCCGCCAACATCGCCAAAATGCGCGCCGGCATCCCGCTCACCGATGCCGATCGGGCGCCCTGGCTGGCGAGTTTGCACGACGCTATCGTCACCTGGATCGCAGCGGGCGAAAACGTCGTCCTGGCCTGTTCGGCGCTCAAGTCGGAATATCGCGCGCAGCTCGTCGTCAGCGACGAAGTCAAGCTGGTCTATCTGCGCGTCAGCCGCGAAGTGGTCGCCGAGAGGCTGGCACACCGGCCGCATCACTACATGAATCCCGCGCTCATCGACAGCCAGTTCGCCACCCTGGAGGAACCCGGCGGCGCCGTCACCGTCGATGGGAGTCTGACAACGGAGGAAGTCGTAGCTAATATTCGACAGGCGCTTGGGTTATAGTCTTCAGCTTCTCTGCATCTAACTTTTGGCAAGATGCCAATTCGTCGTCGAACAAAGGTCCTGCTGTTCACGCTGCTGGCGTTGTTGATTCTCGTCGGCGTAGGAGTCGTGTATCTCCTCACCGTTCCGCCGCCGCTGGAGCATTGGCTGCAGGCCCGCATGATTCTGGCGCTGCAGCAGCACTACCAGGCCAACGTGCAGATCGACAACCTGCGCGTGACCCTCATCCCCGAGTTTTACGCCACCGCTGACAACTTCATTTTGCCGAACCGCCGCGGCGGCGACGTGCCTCCGCTGATCACGGTGAAGCACCTGACCGTCAGGGCCAACCTCCTCCAGTTGCTGCGCCAGCCGGTGCACCTCAGCGTGGTGGAACTCGACGGCATGGAGATCAAGGTCGCGCCCAAGCAGCCGAACCAGCCGGCGAAGAGCGCTCCGCCAACGGAGAAGACTCGCGTGCGTTTTGCCGACTTCATCATAGACCGCGTCGAGGCCGGCGGAACCATGCTTTACGTGCTGCGCAAGGATCCGGCGCAAGATCCCATGTTGTGGGAGTTACGGAAACTCGCGCTGCGCTCGGCCGGGGTCGGTCAGCCCATGGCCTTTACCGCTGAACTCACCAATCCGACGCCGCCTGGGCTGATCCAGACCACCGGCCACTTCGGGCCGTGGGATTTCGATGAGCCTTCGGCGACCAAGGTCGACGGCCATTACGACTTCCAGCACGCCGATCTGTCGGTCTTCAACGGCATCTCGGGAATGTTGTCGTCGGTCGGCAACTATACCGGAGCGCTCAACAAGATCGTCGTCGACGGCACGACCGACGTGCCCAATTTCCAACTGGACAGCGGCGGCCAGCAAGTCCATCTCACCACGCAATTCCACGCTGTCGTCGATGGCACTAACGGCAACACGTATCTGCAGCCGGTGAAGGCGCACTTCCTGAACTCTGACATTGTGACCAGCGGTCAGGTGGCCGGCGAAAAAGGTAAGAAAGGCAAGACCATCGCGCTCGATGTCGACATGACGAAGGCTTATGTGCAGGATATGCTGGCGCTGGCTGCGAAGGGCACGCCGATGCTGACCGGCGGCATGGCGCTCAAGGCCAGGCTGCTGCTGCCTCCGGGCAAGCAGCCGGTGCTGCAGAAGATGCAGTTGCAGGGCCGCTTCAATCTCAGCGACGCGCATTTCACCCAGGACAAAGCCAAGAGCTCGATCGACGAGCTCAGCCGTCGCGGCCAGGGCAAGCCGAACGACACCAGCATCAGCAATGTCGCGTCGCAGTTCAGCGGCGACTTCAGTCTGCGCAACAGCACCATCACCTTCGGCAGTTTGCAGTTCATGACGCCGGGCGCGATCGCGCAGGTGAAAGGTTCTTACGGCCTCAGCAGCGGCGATATTAATTTCGTCGGCGACGTTCGCCTGGATGCGAAAGTCTCGCAAACCATGACCGGCGCCAAGCACGTGCTGCTGGCGCCCTTCGACCCGCTCTTCAATAAGCACGGCGCGGGAACGTATCTGCCGGTGCAGGTCCGCGGTACGCGCGATCACCCCGACATCAAGCTGCAGTGGAAGAAACTGTTGTAAAAGCAGCCGTCAGCCTGTCAGTTGTCAGGCCAGTTGCCAGTTGTCGGTTGTCGGTTACTGATCGGCGCCGCCCGGCAGTTGCCTCGAATTGAACGATTGTCATCCCGAGCCTGCGAGGGATCTGCTGTTAAGCGCCGTAGGCGCGTTAGAAATTAGCCAGCCGTTTACGGCTGGGCACCCGCCCACGATTGTCATGAAGCCCCTCCAGGTCGGCAGCCTATCCGCGATCCTGTGCCCGGCCCTTCCACTCGCCCCCGCGGCCGCTCCAATACTTCGCTGCCGAATGAATCGTCGCGAACGTGTAGAACGCAGCGCTAAAGGGCAACGTCAGCGCCCACAAGAAATTCAATCCGTAAAAGCGGACCATCGGCAGATACGACGCACACATCAACCCAAACGCGACTGCTCCAATCAACCCCAGCGTCATCGATCCGCTAAAAAGCAGCGCGAGTGGCAAAACGTAAATCAGCAGCATCCCGACCACCGTCCCCAGCAAGAGCCAGAACGAATGCTGCAACTGGTTGAACGCGGTCCGCGCGATCATCCGCTCGATTTCGCCGAATGTTTCGTAAGGTCTGACACTGTGGGTGTCGCCGGTTGCGCCCAGCCACACGCGGCCACCGGTTTTCTTCACGACGCGGGCCAGGGCGCAATCGTCGATGATCTCGCCGCGAATCGCCGCCAGTCCCCCAATGCGCGAAAGCGCCGAAGGCCGAATCAGAATGCAACCACCGGCGGCGCCCGCAGTCTTGCGTCGGGGTTCGCGAATCCACACCGGCGGGTAGAGCATGAAGAAGAAGAACACGAACGCCGGAATCAGCAGGCGCTCGGCCAGGCTTCGGCAGTGCAATTTCACCATGAACGAAGCGATGTCGTAGCCCTGATCCGCAATCGCAACGAGCTGTGCCACATTGTGGGAGTCATGCTCAATGTCGGCGTCGGTGAGCAGAAGAAAGTCGGGATTGACTCGCAGCGCCTGCTCGATACCCTGCTGCACTGCCCACAATTTCCCTGACCATCCATGCGGGCAGAGGCTGTCCGCTGATCACCGTGACCCGATCCGGGTGCGTTCCCGCAGCCTGCCGCGCCATGTCCGCTGTTCCATCGGTACTGTTGTCGTCGACGGCGAAGATGTGAATCGAGCCAAATACGAGTGCCCCATCCTTCTCGCCGGCTTCTGGCGGGAGGGTGGGAGACTGACATAACAGTGAGCTGACCGCTCGGCCGATTACTGCGGCTTCATTGCGCGCAGGGATGACGACGGCGACGGTTCGCTGTATACCCATCCTGTCGCCAACCACGGGCGACAAGGATGGGGCACCCGATCGCTCGACACCGGATGAGGGTAGCGGGATTCGCCAGAAACGGCCGTGCGCGACGAGGAGATAAAACCATATCGCGACGCATACCAATCCGGCGATCAGGGCAGCGCTGAACATTCCAATGTCAGGGTAAATGAAGGGTTGGTCTCCCACTCATTCGAACCCCGCGAATGAGTGGGGCACACGCAAATCCAAACTGACGACTGACAACTGCTTTCCTACGCCTCGCGCAGCGCCCGGGTGATCGCCATTCTCGAGGCGCGAAACGCCGGCAGGAGGCCGCCGACGAAGCCCATCACCACCGCGAAGACCATCCCGGCAATCAGAACATTCGGCGTGATCTTGAAGGCGAAGGCCATCTCGCTGAAGCTTTGCGTCTGGCCGGTGCCGGCGGTGTAGCCGTTCATGGTGAAGGCCAGCAGGCAGCCCAGCGCGCCGCCGATGAACGCCAGCAGCACCGACTCCATCACGAACGACAACAGGATGCTGAGGCGCGAGAAGCCCAGCGCGCGCAGCGTTCCGATCTCGCGCGTGCGCTGCGATACGATGGCGTACATGGTATTCATCGCGCCGAAGACCGCGCCGATGCCCATCACCACGGCGACGAAGGCGGCCAGACCCATGAGAGATCCGGCGAACGGGCCGGCCTGGTCTTCGTAATACTTCGGTTCGGAATCGACTTCCAGTTGCACGCGCGGATTGGCGCGCACTTCTTTGTCGAAGCTCTGACAATGTGGCAGGGTTGCTCAGGCGCACGGTCAGCGAGCTGCATCCGCCGTTGCGGCCGATGGCCGGCCCCAGGGCGTCGTAGTCGCCCCAGATCTCGCTTTCGAACGAGCTGCCGTCGGCGGTGAACAGGCCGACGACCTTGAAGTCATGCCTCTGCACGCTGATGGTGTCGCCGATGTTCAGCCCGGTGACGCGGTCGGCCATCTTTTTGCCGACGATGACTTCGTACAGGCCGGGCGTGAAGTTGCGGCCTTCGACGATCTTCACGTTGTTGCGGACGTTGAAGACCATGGGCGGCACGCCGCGCATGGTGATGTTGGCGGGCTGGCCGTCGCTGCGCCGCGGCTTGTTGGCGAGGATGACGACCTCGCACGAGGCCATGGCTTTTCCGGCGCTGTCGCGCGCCACGTGCGGGTCGGCCATCGATGACATTGGCGTCGGCAATGTTGATCCACGAGGTCAGCTCGGAGGTCGAGCCGCGCTGGGTGACGATGCCGTTCAGCGGCGAGCCGGTGGAACGCAGCGCGATGCGGAAGCCGGTCTCCATCGCCAGCAGGGTGACGAATACCGCGACCACCAGGGCGATGCCGACGATCGCCAGCAGCGTGACCTTCCAGCGCTGGCGAAGGTTGCGGACGTTGTATGAGAGCGGAAGAGCCATGGTTCGCAATTCGCCTTTCGTACTCGCTTTTCGCCAGAGTGCCACCAGCCGTTGTATTCGAAATATAACGAGTCAATGGAGTAACCTTCCCTCGCGCCAGAGCTCCCTGTTCGACTTGCTGTCTACCCTCTTGCGAATAGCGAAGAGCCCAAAAGCGAAGAGCGTCCTTTCCTACACTTGCCGCAGCGTCTCCGTGATCCGCGCGCGGTAGCCGGTCATGGCCGGGAAAAATCCCGCGAATAGGCCCAGCAGCAGCGCGATCCCTACCCCCAGCAGCGTGGTGCGCGTTGACAGCCCGAAGCTCGGATATTGCGCGACGATGTCGCCCAGCATCGGCACCTGCGGCAGAATGTGCAGCGCACCGGCGCTGATCAGCAAGCCCACCGCTCCGCCCAGCGCGCCGATCAGCAGCGCCTCGCTCAGGATCAGCGTCATCACCAGCGTGCTGGAGAAGCCCAGCGTCTTCAGCACCGCAATCTCCTGCTGGCGTTCCCGCACCGCGATGCTCATGGTGTTGGCCGTCACCAGCAGAATCGTGAATGCCACCGCCAAGCCGATGCCGTTCAGCAGAAACGCCAGGTTCCCGGCCATGGCTACGAAGCCTGCCTGGAAGGCCTGTTCGGTCTCGGTTTTCGTCTGCGCGTCGGTATTCTCAAACTGCGCGTCGATGGCCTTGCTGATGGCGCCGGCATGGCTGGGGTCGTCGATTTTCTCCACCAGCCACCCGATGCCCAGATTGCGTCCCGTGGCTTCGTACAGGTACTTGTAGTCGAAGTACAGCGAGCCCAGGTCCGCTCCCGGATACTTGGCCTCATCGGTGTCGTAGATGCCGTCGATGACGAAGTCGAAGGGATGTCCCACTCTGTAGGGGGGTATGGTGCTCTCCAGCTGAATCTCATCGCCAACCTTCCAGCCGAAGCGCTGCGCCAGCTTGCGTCCCACGATTGCGCCGCGCCGGTCGTGCAGCCACTTCTCCTTCTGATCAGGCGGCAACATGAATTCGGGATAGACATCGAGAAACGCCTGCGGTTCGGTGGCGATGGTGGCGAAGAAATTTTTGGGGTCGCGATAGACGCCGCCGAACCACCAGTTCATCACCGTTTCTTTCACGCCGGGCACGGCTTCGATGCGCTGCTTGTAGTTGAGCGGGAGATTGAAGACCAGCGAGACATAGTGGCGCGTGACCAGGCGTCCGGCGTTGCCCGAGTGCAGTCCGAAGTTCACCGCCTCGACGACGGTCTGCAGCGTGCAGAACAGGAAGATGCACACCGACATCGCCAGCACCGTCGACAGCGTGCGAATCCAGTTCTTGCGGAGATGCTTGAGTACCAGCGGTGCAAATTTCATAAAGTCAGCAATTAGCAATTAGCAACTAGCAATTAGCGAAACCGTCTCCCTTACTTCGTATACCGCCGCTTCACAACTAGTCGCTAGTTGCCTCGGCGTTCACGCCGAAAATACTCCCTTGTCCAGGTGATGCTGCACATTAGCGCGGGCGGCGGCGCGCGGATCGTGCGTCACCATGACGATGGTCTTGCCGAACTCCTTGTTGAACGTCTCCATCAGCGTCAGGATCTCTTCCGCGCTCTGGTGATCGAGATCGCCCGTGGGCTCGTCGGCCACCACAACGGTTGGGTCGGTGACGATGGCGCGGGCGATGGCCACGCGCTGCTCCTGTCCGCCGGAGAGCTGGCGCGGATAGTGCTTGGAGCGGTCTTCCAGTCCGACGATGCGCAGCGCGGTCATGGCACGCTTGCGGCGCTCGCTGCTCGACAGCGGCGCCAGCAGCAGCGGCAGCTCCACGTTCTCCACCGCATTCAGCACCGGAATGAGGTTATAGAACTGGAAGATGAAGCCGACGTTGCGGCTGCGCCACTTGGCCAGCTCGCCTTCCGACAGCGGCGTGAGGTCGGTACCCGCAACGACGACGCGGCCGGAGGTCACGCGGTCGATGCCGGCGATCAGGTTCAGCAGCGTCGTCTTGCCCGAGCCCGACGGGCCCATGAGCGCGACAAACTCGCCTTGCGGCACGTCGAGGTTGATGCCATCGAGAACCTTGATCTGCTGCGTGTCGCGCTGGTAGACCTTGCGCACATTCTGCACGCTGACCGCGGGCGCTGTGGTCGTGCTGGATGAACTCATGAGTGCTCCGATATTGCGTGCCGGTGGATTCCTACATCAACTGATTGCTCTTTTCGATTCTCACAAGGACAATTCCAACGGGGAGTCAATGTTTCACTCTACGCCGCCGTCGACTTCCCTATGCCGCTAACTCGCTTCTTTTCAATCCCATTTCGGGAAAACGCGCATATCTGCGTTTATAGCGACCGTTAACTATCTTGATGCTCCAGAGTACCTCCCGCCAGCCGATCGTCGCTCTGACAGGCTCCAGCGCAATTACGAGGCATTCTGGTGGACCTTCAAAATAGCCAAATCGTGTTGACGAAAACTGACGACAATTACCATTAAAGTGCCAATAAGAGAACGCCGGCAATGTTAACCCGTTTCAGCTCTTGACTTTAACTATATCTCCGTCCTTCAGCTTCTGGGGAGGGTTATTGACCACCGTCTCCCCGCCAGCCAAGCCCTGCTTCACGATGATCTGCCCGTGAAGGTCGGCGCCGGTGGTGACCGTCACCGCGCGCGCCTTGTTGTCCTCAATCTCGAAAACCGTCGGCTTGCCGTCTTTGGTGATCACCGCTTCTTTCGGCACGGTGATGATCCGTTGCGGCGCCGCGTCGGCCGATTGCGATCTCTTCGCCTGCGGCTGAAGGAAGGTGACGTTGCAGCTCATCTCCGGCCGCAGGTACTTGTCCTTGTCGAGGATCGAGACCTTCACCGTCACTGTGGCCTTGGTGCGGTCGGCGGTGGGAATAATCTGCCGCAGCACGCCTTTATAGGTGTGGCCGGGAATCGCCTGCACCTGAATTTCGGCGGGCTGGTTCGGCCCGAGCTGCCCGACGTTCGACTCGTTGACGTCGACTTCGGCTTCCAGCGAATTCATGTCGGCGATGGCGACGATCGCTCCGGACGACGTCGAGATATTCACGCCCGGCGGAATGGGCGCGACGCTCTCGCCCACCTCGGTCATCTTCTTCACCACCACGCCGGCAAAGGGCGCGCGAATGGTGGTGAAGTCCAGGTACGCCTGCTGCACCTGGAGGTTGGCTTCGTCCTGCTCGATGGCGGCCTTGGCGAGATTGGTCTTGGCCTTGGCGGCGTCGAGCGCGTCCTGGGAAACGACTTTGTTGTTGAAGAGCTCCTGCTGCAGATGCTCCTGGCGCTGGGCTTCGGCCAGGTCGGCCTTGGCGTAGTCGATGTCCGCTTTGGCTTTGGTGATGGCGGCCAGCGCGTCCTGATTGTCGAGCGTGGCCAGTACTTCGCCGGCACTGACGACGCTGCCTTCCTCGACCAGCAGCTTGGAGATGCGGCCCTGAATCTTCGACGAGACTACGGATTGATGGCGCGCGACCAGGTATCCGGAGGCGGTCAGGATGGGCGTGCCGGCGGCGGCGGAGCTGCTGTTCTCGATCGTGGGCTGAAAAGTTTCAACTTCGATGGCACCGAAGACCGGATGCGCCCGCTGATAGTAGAAGCCCGCGACGACAGCTACAGCGATCAGCAGCAAGATCAGGAGCGGAACGCGCCAGCGGCGGCGAGGCGCCTCGTCACGGTCGATGCGCAACGACGCCAGTTCGTCCTTCAGTTCCCGCATAGCCACGTCTTCCCCGACAGATAGCATCGCATTCCCGCCGCAAGTTTGAAAGAGGCGGACCACCTGATTGTGATCACGCGCAACCGAGCCTGTCCGCAATCAAGTGATCCAAGGACGATTGTCAATCGAATTAGCAGGCGTCGGCAGTGTGGATTGTCAGCAGAGGCAAATGACAATTGTCATTTTGAACGGACGGTAAACGCTCAGTCTATCGGAAGGTGAACGTGTCGCTCGTGGAAGTTTCTTTGTCCTTCAGCCCCGGGGTGTGGCGGGTGACGAAGGTCTTGATGTCGGGCCAGAACTCATTGAGGATCTGCGCCTGAGCTACGCCGCTCAGTCCGGTCAGCGCGTTTTCAATCGTGCCGCTCACCGACTCGTTTCGATAGGGGATGTACGTGTTCGAGATGGCGGCCTGCACGAACTGTCCCGAGATGGCCGAATAGTTGAGCATGGTGTGGCCATCGTCGCTGCGGCCGATGATCACGCGGCTGGCCGCATAGGCCAGGCGGTCGATGATGCGCTGCTGATGCGAGCGGAAGTAGCGTGGATCCTGATGGAAGACGGTGGGGAAGAGAAATCCGCTGAAGAAGGCCGCGGCTTCTTCACCCGCCGCCGAAACGCCAACCCGCTGGCCGAAGCCTTTCATGCCTCCGCCGAAGGTCGGATAGGCTCCGGTAAGCTGCGCAGTCAGCGCATCGGCCAGGATGCTGTAGCCCATGTCGGGGTTATGAGTGCTGCGCAGATACAGGTCGAACTTCTGCTGTTTGGTCAGCGGGACATATGATGGAGCGTCGGGCAGCGGCTGGCCGGGAATGAAGTTGTGCGCCATCTTGACCAGGTTGTCGTGCTCGAAGCTGGCCTTCAGGGACGCTGCGCTGAACTGCGACTTGCTGAAGGCGTAGCTGCTGCTCTCGTTGGGCAGCACGCGGAACAGGGTGGCGCTGCACACGGATGACGAGGGCAACACCGAAGCGTAAAGGCCGGTGCTGGGCAGGCCGATGCCTACCGCCGTCGCCAGCTCAACATGGATTTCAGGAACTCTGATTTCGGGAAGCGGCGTGGGCCGGGCAGGTGTCAGCGAAGCGGGAAGCGTCAGCGCCGGCATTGGATTGGCGGCTAGAAGGGCCTGTTGCGCGACCGCAGGGCAGCTCGCAATTCCCACACCCAGGAAAATGGCCGCTGCCAACTTCATGACCCACCCCAAGAGCACCGAACAGCACTGCGTGCATTATGTATGAAGTCGCGCGATTCTGAAAGGGTGTTCTGCGACTCAGAAAATTAAAATTTAATTTATGGCAACCTTGGTGAGGGTTTAACGGTCCCGACAGGTGCCTCTAAGGCCGCCCGGTCACAGGGGATGCGTCCGGTCGGGGTTCATTAGGATGAACACGGCCTCTCAGCTATTATGTCGCCATGGCTCAACGACACCGCTTTGCCCAAGCGATTACCCTGCTCCTGGTGGTACCCCTGCTCCTGGTCGCCTGCAAGCCGAGACATAAATCTGCGGCCGTAGTGGTGCATCTGTTGCGAAACCTTAACTCGCCTAACGGCAGCGAACTCGATCGGCGGATTTTGGATTATCAGGGCAGTAATCCGCGCCTGAGCTCGGGCCAGCCTATCACGGTGCAGAGCGAAACCGGCGACTACAAACAGCTTTTGGAGAAGCAGACCGACAGCAACCAGGATGTCGACCTGATCGTGCTGGACTCGCCGGACGACGCCAAGGACTACCCCGTGCTGCTGGCGCAACTGAACAACGCGGTCAACGTCTGCGCGGGACTGAAGTCCTGCCCGACCGCGGCCCCATCGATCATCCCGTCGCAGATCGGCGGCGACGCACGCGAGGCCGCACAAAACTTCCAGAGCTTTCTGACCAAGGCGCCGTAGGCCGCGATCGCGAACATCAGCTTGGCTTTGGAGATGCGCATGAATCGTGGGGCGGACTCGGTTCAGGTGTCCCGGCCGGAAGAAGCGCCAAGGCATCATGAAATCGGGCGACTGGAACTACTGGTTGTCGCACTGCTTAGTATTGCCTTTACCACCTGCCGTGCGCTGCTTCTCGGACAAGACCTTAGCTGGGATTTACGCAATTATCACTACTACTCGGTCTACGCCTGGCTCAACCACCGGGTCACTTATCATATTGAGCCGGCGCAGTTGCAAACCTGGCTCAATCCATTGGTGTTCGTGCCGCATTACTGGCTGATGAACCACTTGTCACCCGTAGTGGCCGGAGCGTTGTTTGGCGCCTTCGCCGGAATCAATTGCATTCTGGTTTATGCGATAGCGCGCTGTGTCATTTCGGCGAAGACACGCGCCATGGCAATCTTCCTCAGCCTTCTTGCCACCGGCATAGGCGTGAGCGGCCCGGAGTTTTTGGCAAACATAGGAACAACGTCGTCCGACATTTCCAGCAGCATTCCGATACTTGCCGGACTGCTTGCACTTTGCTGGAGCCTTTACTCCGACACCAGTGCCAGGCAACAATACGCGGCCTATGCAGTCTGCGGGGTATTTCTGGGAATGGCCGCCGGCCTGAAGCTGACGGCGATGACGTTCGCCGTCGGTCTGGCCTTGAGCCTGGTTGTGCTCTGGTTCACGAAAGGGTTTGGTGCGCGGCGCTTCGCGCTTTATTCGGCTGGGGGCATTCTCGGCTTCCTGTTAACCGGCGGCTACTGGTGTTGGTTTTTGTGGAAGCACTATTCCAACCCCATCCTTCCTTACTACAACACCGCCTTTCGCTCACCGTGGGTTACTACCGGCAATTGGCGCGACAACGGCGGCATGCCGCGGACGTTCGTAATCGCTCTTTCCTATCCTTTCCAGTGGTTCGCCGGATTACATCCAACCAATCATGCCCCGCTTCGCGACGCTCGCTTCGCATTGTTGAGCATTCTGCTGCCTCTGTGCTTCCTAAAGATGCTGTGGAGAGCGGTCCGCAAGCGGGACGAGGGAGAGAAGGCTGCTGCCGAACAGTCGTTGATCGGCACCAACCACTTCTGGCTGCTTGTTCTTTTCAGTCTGTTCTCCTACGTGCTATGGATCAGGACCTTCGCCATTTATCGTTATCTTCTTCCGCTGGATCTCATCACCGGGCTGATCCTGCTTCTTGTGCTGGATCGACTGATATCGAACTACCGCAGCAAAGTTGTCGTCTTTCTGCTGCTGGGTTTGTTTTCGATTGCCTGGAGCAAGCCGTTCGTCAGGGAACGGATACCCTATCGCAAGACGGACTGGTGGGGAGTGCAATTGTCTCCGTCTGCGTCAGCTCCGAATACGCTTTTCGTCATACTCGGATATGGTCCGCTGGGATACATTGTTCCTTTTCTGCCAGACTCAGGCCGGGTAATTCGAATCAACGGCAACATGCCTCCGCAACTCAATACACGTCTGGGCCAGGAGGCGATGAGGTTGATCTCTCAACACACCGGTCCCATCAGAAGCCTTGATGAATACCCGTTAGACAAGACAGACCGAATTCAATTAGACAAGTTTGGTTTAGTCCTGGATGAGACACGGTGCGAGGACATCAGCACTGGCTTTGAACCGATTAAGACTTGCTCGATAAGCAGGAAGTAAAAGAAGTCACGTCCGCCTGCGGCGAGGCCTAATCTTGCAACCGACTCCAAAGCTTCCGGCAGGACAGACAGGGCTTGGACATCCAACGGCGCAACCGACCCATGTTAACGTCCTTGTGTACTTTCATCGTGGCCGGTCGGCGGTCATGACAGACGAGCGAAAGTTAACCCTCGACCGCGCAAATCAAGCACTTCAGGTAAGCCGTCTCCGGCATGTTGATCAGAACAGGATGATCCAGCGAGGCGCCGCGCTTTTCCAGCAGTCGCATCCGCCGGCCGGCGTCGGCGGCGGCTGAGCCCAGCATTTCCAGGAACTCTGCCTCGCTGACGTGGAACGAGCAGGAGCAGGTGACCAGGACCCCGCCGGGGCGCAGCATCTTCAGCGCGCGCAGGTTCAGCTCTTTGTAGCCGCGGGTCGCAGTCTCGACGGCGCGCTTCGTCTTGGCGAACGCCGGCGGGTCGAGAACGATGGTGTCGTACTGGCGGCCGGCTGTCTGGTAGTCCTTCAGCAGGTCGAAGGCGTTGGCCTCGGTCCACTCGATCTCGCCTGAGCTATGCTGTTCGCGATTGAGCTGCTCGTTCTGCTCGGCGACCTCCAGCGCGGGACGCGACGCATCGACCGCGGCAACGTGGTCGCAGACGCGAGCCAGGTGCAGCGCGAAGCCTCCCTGATAGGTGAAGCAGTCCAGCGCTTCGCCGTGAGCGTAACGGGCGGCGGCGGCGTAGTTCTCGCGCTGATCAAGAAAAGCGCCCGTCTTCTGCCCGCCCAGGGCGTCGAAGTGGAAATGAACGCCGTTGAAGGTGAAGATGGTTTTGTCCCACCCTGTCGCCAAATCCAGGCGACCAGGATGGGGCACCCGGGTTTCGTCTGGCTTTCGCACGATCTGCGATTCGCGCGGCGGCAACTGCTCCAGTTCGCGGATGTGCGCATCGACGCGCTCGATGAGCGTAGCGTCAGGGAAGTGTTCGGCCAGCGTGGTGACGATAACCTGGCGCAGGTCGTCTCTATCGAAGGCCTGGGTCTGGATCTGCATCACCAGCACATCGTTGTAGCGGTCGACGATCAGGCCGGGCAGCAAGTCGGCTTCGCTGAAGACGACGCGGTAGGAGTCGGTGTCGCGTGTGTTGTCTTTGCGAAATTGAATTGCGGCGGCGATGCGGTCGCGAACCAGCGGGACCAACGCCTGCTCGGGAATGACCTCGCTGGTAAGCAGACGGATGGCGATCTGCGACGAGCTGCTGTAGAGCGCGGAGCCCAGCCGGCGACTGCGCGGGTCGCGAACCTCGACCAGCGAACCCGGCGCGGCCTCACCCGAAGCGATGTCGGAGCGGTAGACCCAGAGATGTCCGGATTTGAGGCGCGTAGCGCCACGCGGATTGACAACGATGACGTTCATCGGAAACGTAATCTTACGCGAAGAAGACGGCGGCGCGGGGATGGTAGTCGCGCAGGAACCGCTGTCGAATAATCTGCGTAAAAGGAACAACGCGCCCTCTCACGAAATTGTCATGAGGAGGAGGGCGTTGAACAATGAATCAACGCGTTCATCACGAAATTGTCATCACGAGGAGGGCTTCAGCCCGACGAGGGATCTGCTGTTTGTGCGCAGCGGAAAGACCTGCCGCCGGCTGAAGCCGGCTCTGTTCTTTCGAAGCGAGCTACCCGGGGCTGCCGCCCCGGGCTAAACCCATGCCGCCGCTGCGCGGCTAGTCTGATCCCGGTGAGAAGGCGTGCCCAGAACCAAGGCATTTTCGGTTACTTCTTCCCGTGCTTCCCCTTGGGCGGGGGCGGCGCGGGCGTGGGCTCCTGCGGCGGAGCTTGCGGCTGCGGCGCCAGTTGCACCGGCGGCTCGCTCATCACCTTCTTGAAGAACGCATACGGCACCTTGGCCGTGAGGATGGCTTCGTTTTTGTCCTGGTGGACTTCCAGGCTGTCGAAGGCGGCCTTCACGTCCTTGTCAGGGCCGCCCGTGTCCATGGAAATTTCCAGCGACTTGAACAGCGTCAGGTAAGTCGCGACCTCAGCGGCGAACTTCTGGGCCACAGCATCGTTATCGAGGATGACGTCGGCCCGCAAGTGTACTTCATTCAGCGGCCGTGCCGAGGCGACCACTACGCTGTTGCGCGGCAGCAGGCCGCTCCATCCGCCGGGGACAAGCAGTTCGCCATGATCTTCCGACGAGACTCCCCCGGCCGGCGGCCGCGCGATCGTCCACACGATGCTGCCGAGGGGAACGCTGTGATAGTACTGGCTGCTCAAGTCCGGGCCGGAGAAGGGAAGCGCCGCGCCGCGATAGCGGTCGATCATGCCGCGAAGGATGTCCGGGCTGTCGACGTTCGACACCGCCGCGATGTCTACCCCCAGCAGCGCCACGCGTACTGTGCGGCCCTCGACGGGAATCGAGTAGATGTCGTAGTCCTGATAGCGTTCGGTGGCCGACGCCAGCTTCTTCAGATAGTCGCTGACTTTCTGGTTATCGAAATGGCCTTGCAAAATCTCGCTGTAGCGGTTCTCGTCCCCCTTGCCAGCGCCGTAGTGAATCGCAAACGCGGCTTTGTCCAGATCGCGTTCGAACTCGAAGCCGGTCTGCTGCACGAAATCTTCGTACTGCGGATCGCGGGTGGCGGGCGGGTTTTTGTCCAGTCCGGTCAGCAGGCGGATGGGCTCGAAGTTGACGTAAAGAACCGCGTCGCAATTGGGCAGCAGGCGAACCGCGTCGGGCGGCGCTTGCTTACGCAGCAGTATGGCCGTGATGATGCCGCCGGCGATGACAATGACGGCAACGACAGCCCAGAGGTAGTTCCTGCGAACGCGCATCAGGATGAGCTAAATCATACGGGAAATATCTCACCCGTCGTCAAATACTTCGAGTTCGTCCTCCGGCTATCCTCGATGCAGGTCTCACGGTGCGAAGTAGCTGGAGATATCGAGAATCAGTTGCGTAAGTCCCGCTGCGTAGGCGTCGACCTTGCCGTCACCGGCGTTGGGCACGATGGCCAGGTTGGAGGTGACCTTTCCGTCAGCGGCGTTTAGAGTCGACACCCCGGGTTGACCCTGACCATCCGGCCACAGCGTCAAATACCCCAAGCGTCCCGACGGCACCACGGTTGCGTTGAAGACATATCCCAGCGCGCTGCCGGGAATGCCGCAGCCGCTGTCGACAACGTCCACCGGTGGGCTTAGGGTTCCGTCGAACGGCTGGCCGCTCCCGACTTGCCGCGTGTCGAAGACACGGCAGGGAGTGGTGGCGTAGAGCGACAAACCATTCTGTCCGGTGCTGGAGAAGTAGCCGTCGATGTCGATGACGAGGTCGGTGTCCTGGCTGGCATAGGCGGTGATATTGCCGTCGTTGCCGGCAGGCACGATCGCCGCGTTGGCCACTATCGTTCCTGTCGGATTATTGAGCGTTGATACCGGATTCTCCGGCTCCTGTCCGGTCGGCCACACTTCCAGATAGCCCAGCCTGTTCCCTGAGCCGCTCGGATAAGGCACAGCGGTGAAGTTCAACGAGTAGGCCTGGGCATTGGATGGTATCTGGCAGTTGCTGGCGAGCACGGGAAAATTGCGCGCCATGCCACCTGACAGGTGCGGCAGCCCCAGGCCTTGTGGGAAGTTGTTGCTGCGAGTGTCGGCGACGCGGCACGGGGTCAGCGGGAAGAACAGCAACGTAGAAGAACTGGCCGGCTCAAAATAGCCATCGATGTCGAGGACGACGTTGGCCGTGTCGGTGACGTAGACGCTAACGCTGCTGTTGCTCCCGGCCGGCACGATCGCGGCGTTGGCCTTAATGCGGCCATCCAGCGAGTTCATCGTCGAGATGCCGGGACGGTTTTGGCCCGCAGGCCAGATCGTCAGGTAGTGTACCGGCGCGCCGTTCTGCGGGACGAGCGTGACATTCAGCGAATAGCTGGAGGCGGCGGACAGATCGGCACAGCCTTGCTGCTGCGCAAGTTGCTCCAGATCGAAGGTCTGAAACGTTCCGCCCTGAATCGGACTGCTCTGCCTTGTATCGAGCAGGCGGCACGGCGTCACGGTAAACAACTGCACCGGAGTGGGCGGGAGGTTGAAGGTCGCCGTCGCCGACAGGTTTCCGGTCATGGTCAGGTTGCACGGACCGGTTCCGCTACAGGAGCCGCCGCTCCAGCCGCTGAAGCTCCAGCCTTGAGCGGGAGCTGCGTTCAGGGTGACCGGCGTGTTGGCGAGATAGGAATGTGTGCAGGTTCCGGGACAGTTGATGTAGCCATCGCTACTGGTCACCGTACCGTTGCCGTTGATGGACGCGGTCAGGGTGTAGTAAGTCGGCAGCGGTACGGAAAAACGGAAGACCGTGCCGCAGCCGAATTCATCGTCACACTGGCCCAGGGTTGTGCCGCCGAACATGTTCATGCCGTAGAAGCTGCTGTCTGCGGCTTGCAGCAGAGTACTGGGATCGAATCCGTCCGTTGGCCCGAACTGGTACAACGTCGTCAGCGTTCCGCCGGGCGTCATCTTGAAGATTGTTCCGCAACTGGCGCCGGTACAGCCGCCCCCGTACGGGTTCCCGAAGGAATCGGTGGTGCCGTAGAAGTTTCCGTCGGTGGCCAGCGTGAGTGCGGCAGCAGGTTTCCATCCGTCAGGGCCGCTGAACTGGTGCAGCGTGGTCAGTGTGCCGTCGGGAGTAATTTTGAAAATTGTTCCGCACGTGCTTTCGAACTCACAGGTATTTACCCCTGCTGCGGTCGTGCCATAGAAGTTGCCATCGGCCCCTTGTACCAACCCGGACTCAGGCCACGCGCCGTCGGTGTTGTCGAAGCTGTGCAGTAAAGTGAACGTTCCGCCCAAGCTGATCTTGAAGACGCTTCCCCAGTTGTACGCTCCGCCGACTACCGATGCGCCGTAGAGGTATCCATCGCTGCCTTGCACCAGTGGTGCCTGCGTCTGGTAACCCTCGGAAAGAGCGAAGGAGTGCATTACGGTGAACGTGCCGCCCGGGGTGATTTTGAAGATTACTCCGCAGCCGATGTAGCAGGTGTTGCTCGTTCCTCCCTGCAGGGTGGTGCCGTAGAAGTTGCCGTCGTTGGCAAGGATGAGGCCGGCGTCCGGCTCGCGGCCGTCCGGGCAGTTCTGCTGGCTGCAAAAGCTATAGAGCGGGGTCAACGTGCCGCCGGGGGTGATTTTGTAGATCGCTCCGCCGCCGTAGTCGCCGCCCTGGGACACGCCGTAGAAGTTTCCATCGGGACCCTGCACCAGCGTTCCCGAGGGCGAGAAGAGGTCGCCACGCAGAGCGAACTGGTAAAGAGTCGTCAGACTCCCCTGCGGCGTCATCATGAAGAACGTGCCGGAGTCGATCTGTCCGCCGTATACGGTTGTTCCGTAGAAGTTTCCGTTGCTGACTTGTACGAGAGCATCCTGGGGATTGCCGCCGTTGCTCCCGTTGAAATTCACCAGCGTGGTGAACGTCTGCGCTGCGGCAGAGGTCGCCAGCGCCATGCAGGACGAAACCAGGATGGCGTCGATCGCCTTCCGGAGGGTTGATTTCATCACCAGGCCCCCTTTCCGCGCCGTTGGCGGACGAGCCACAGAGTAGCGAAACAATTTCACCGTGGCGGAAGCTTGTCAGTGACTATCACTACAAACCGATGTGACCAAAGCCGAACAGGCCTGAGGAGCGACCATTTTTCCCCCGAAGCTATCTCTCACGGCGCGAAGTAGCTGGAGATGTCGAGGATGAGCTGCGTCGGGTCCGAAGCATAGGCGTCGGTGCTGCCGTCGCCGTTGGGCACGACCGCCATGTTCGAAGTGATCATGCCGTCGATGGCGTTCAGGGTCGAAGCCTGCGGCTGCGATAGCGGATCGGCCCACAGGGTCAGATAGTGCATCGGCCCCGGAGGAACGACCGTGGCGTTGAACACGTAAGCTTTGGCGGCGGCAGGCGGAGCGCATAGGCTGCCGGCCACAGGGATGGTCAACTCCCCATGGAACGGCTGTCCATTGTTGTTGCGCGTGTCGATGACGCGGCAGGGCGGCGCGGGATAAAGCGACAAGCCTCCGGACCGGGGAGCCGCGAAATAGCCATTGATGTCGACGATCAACTGCGCGCTGTCGGAGGCATAGACGGAGATGGCGCCCTCGGTTCCGGCGGGCACGATGGCGGCGTTGGCGACCGTCGTCGCAGTGCGATTGTTCAAGGTCGAAACCTGCGGCTGCGTCTCGCCATACGGCCACACGGTGAGATAGCGCAGCGGCTGCCCGGAGGGATAGGGCACCACGGTCACGTTGAATGAGTAGGCCTGAATGTTCACGCCTGTCGGAATGCAGGTACTGACCCCAACGTAGAAGTCGCGTTCCTGGCCGCCGATCAGAGGCGGACCGGCGAGCGGGCCATCGGGGTTGCGGGTGTCGATTACGCGACACGGCGTCAGGGGATAGTACTGATACGTCCCGGTGCCCGGCGTGCTGAAGTAGCCGTTGATGTCGAGCAGAACGTCGGTGGTATTGCTGGCGTAGATGCTGATGGCGTTGCCGGTGCCCGACTGCACGATCACCGCCGAAGCCTTCGTGCGCCCATCGCGCGAGTTCATGGTTGAGGTGAGGGGCTGCGCCAGTCCGGCGGGCCAGACCGTCAGATAGCCCAGCGAACCATGCGGCACTACGGTCACGTTCAGCGAATACGCCGAGGCCGACGCCGGTATGTTGCAGCCGCCCAGTTGCGGGATGGTGAAGTTCTGCGACGTGCCGCCTTGTATCGGGTCGTTGGTCTGCCGGGTGTCAATGAGACGGCAGGGAGTGACGGAACTGAACTGCAAGCCGCTGCCCGGCTGCAGGAAGTAAGCGCTGACCCCGTAGTTGCCCAGCATGGTCAAGTTGCACTGACCTGTGCCCGTACACTGCCCGCTCCATCCGGAGAAGTTCCAGCCATTGGCGGGCGAAGCATTCAACGTTACCGCTGTCAGCGAAAGATAAGTGTGGCTGCACGTGCCGGGACAGTTGATGAAGCCGTCGGTGCTGGTGATCGTGCCCTGGCCGCTCATCGACACGGTCAGGGTGTAGTAGTCCTGGACGAAGGTAACGGGAACCGACTCATTCTGGCTCATGACGATGGTGCACGACGAAGGAGTACCAGAACAGTAGCCGCCCCAGGAACTCACGCTCCAGCCCGGCGCCGGTACCGCATTCAGGACCACTGGGGTATTGGCGACATAGGAGTAGCTGCACTCCCCGGGACAGTTGATGAAGCCGTCGTTGCTCTGCACGCTGCCATTGCCAGCGGTGCTCACCGTCAGCTGGTAATAGGGCAGGAAGGTAGCCGCGACGGTCTGGTTCTGGGTCATGTTGACGGTGCAGGAGCCGGTGCCGGTGCAAGCTCCCGTCCAACCGGTGAAAGCCCAGCCGCTGGCGGGGTAGGCGTTCAGCGTGACCTGCGTAGTCGCGGGATACGTTTGCGTACAGTTGCCGGGACAGTTGATCGAGCCGTCGGTGCTGATGACACTACCGCTACCACTCGTGGAAACCGTCAGATTGAAACTGCCAAAGGTCAAAGTTACCTGGCTCGATGAGGTTTCCCCGCCGTAATCGCATTGCGGCGTTAGGCCCTCGGCCCAATCAGTTAGTGACCAGCCCGGATTCTGGACGATGTTGAAGTTGTCGTCATACAAAGTGGGAGAGAACGTAAGGTAGTTGTTCGGAGGATAATCGCTGCATTGCACAATGTTGTAGCCCTCCAGAACCCCGCCGAACGCCCAATTAAACGTCTGTCCTTCACTGGGTGTGTTGTTCAAAGTTGTGGCGCTGCCAAGGGTCTGGTCCTGGGTCGTAATCTTCCATGTGGGACACGAGAGCGTGCCTGCACTGCATGTCGATTTGACCGTGCCAAGGATTTGATCGCCGGGATTAGCGCGGAACGGCGCGCTCTCGTCGGCGGTGCCATGGGGACAACAATTCCAACTGGCGATTCCCCATCCCTCGTGGAAGTCGGAGTTCCAGCCAAGAACAGGTTGCAGGATGCTGACGCCGTCATTCTGGTCCTGTAATCCCGGGAAGAAATAAAGCGTCTGGTCGTCGTAGGACTGTGGAGTGGACGGAACGTTCCAGTTGGCAACAATCTCGCCGTAGGACGAGTTGGTAGTCGTGCTGCCGGAGACAATCCAGCTATGGGTAATGGTGGGAGGCCTGACGGTCGATGCTGCCGCGAACATCTCTCCACGGGCCGTGTAGTGCGGATATTCACAAACCGGAACGGTGTAGATGCTTCCGTCGGCCCTTTGAATTCGCTCGCCGCCCTCCAGCAGCTCCTCGCCCTCGGCCAGGTGGACAACGCAGGAGGGATGGAAGTAGCCGAACGGGGTGACGACGTAATTTTCGGGCACCTGGGGCGGACGGTTCGGCCCAGCCGGCGCTTGCGCCCGGGCGACCAGGGCAGACAAAAAAATAACGCAGACAATCTTCGGCAGGCTCAGTCCGCTCACAAATTGACCTCACCGGGAAAGCAATTCACAACCAGCACTCCAGAATTCAGACTCGTTCTAGCGAGGAAGCGGATAGCGATTTCGGCGGGAGCGATGGCGGTCATGTTAGCAGGAGATCCCTCGAAAACCAATACTTGTATGGCGCGGTTTCCGTTTTGTAATTGAGCGCAAGAAGTTTGTGGGCGCAGCATGCTTCACAGGTTGCGGGAGAACTCGCTATCGATTGGCTTTGAAAGGGCACGGCTTCAGCCGTGCCGTCTAGATATCGACTCTATTTTGTCCGGCGAGGCAGCCTTCAGGCTGACGAGCCGTCCGTTCTTGAGTTTTTCAGCCGCTGTTTAGGCGTGAGTCGAATCTTAAGAAACCCTTTCACATCGATGTGTCGCCGGCTGAAGCCGGCTCGGAGACGAAAATAAAAGGCTTAGACGCTGGCCTGAAGGCCAGCTCTACCTAGAATGAGGTCGCCGTCGTGTTTTTCAGCAGTGCTACGGCGCGAAGTAGCTCGAGATATCGAGGATCAATTGCGTAGTGCCCTGGGCGTAAGCGTCGATCTGGCCGTCGACACTGGGCACGATGGCCATGTTCGAGGTGATCCATCCATCGCCGGCATTGAGGGTTGAAACCGTCGGCTGATTTTCGGTATGCGGCCACAGGGTGAGGAAGCTGAGCGTGGGCGACGGCACCACGGTCGCATTGAACACGTAGCCTTGAGCATCACTGGGCGGAGCGCAGGTACTGCCGACCACGTCGATGGGAGGGCTCAAAGTTCCGCTGAAAGGCTGTCCATTGCCCACGCCGCGCGAGTCGAACACCCGGCAAGGCGGCGCGATATACAGCGACAGGCCGTCCGTGCCACTGGCGGCGAAGTAACCATTGATGTCGATGGCCAGGTTGGTGCCGTCGCTGGCTAAGGCTGTAATGCTGCCGCCGGTGCCTGCCGGAACAATGGCCGCATTAGCCACGACGGTCCCTGTCGGATTGTTGAGCGTCGACACCGGGTTCTGCGGCTGCTGTCCGGTAGGCCAGACTTCCAGGTATCCCAGGCGGTCGCCACTCTGAGGGTAAGGAATCGCGGTGAGGTTCAGCGAGTAGGCGGCAGGCGTGATGTTCGTCGGAATACAGGTGCTGCTCAGCACCGGGAAATTACGCGCCACTCCGCCGGACAAGTTCGGCGTACCCAGGCCCGGCGGATAATTCGAACTACGCGTATCGGCCACGCGACAGGGCGTCAGCGGATAAAACTTCAGGGTCGAGGACGATGGCGCCGTGAAGTATCCGTCGATGTCGAGCAGGAGGTTGGTGGTGTTGGTGACGTAGACGTTGACTCCCGCGCTCACCCCGGCCGGAACGATCGCGGCATTGGCCTTCACGCGTCCATCGAGCGAGTTCATCGTTGAGGTGACAGGCTGCGCCAACCCTGCGGGCCAGATGGTCAGGTAGGAAACCGGATGGTTTTGCGGGACCAGGGTGACGTTGAGCGAGTAGGCGACCGCCGACGAGAGATCGGCGCAACCGTTACTCTGCGCCAGCGCCGGCAGATCGTAGGTCTGGTAGCTTCCTCCCGGAATCGGGCTGCCCGAGCGCGTGTCGAGCAGGCGACACGGCGTGACCGGGACAAATTGCAATCCGCTGCCCGGCTGCTGGAAGTAGGCGCTGGCGCCGTAGTTTGCGGACATGCTGAGATTGCACGGGCCTAGGCCGGTGCAGTCGCCGCTCCAGCCCAGAAGCTCCAGCCATGCGCCGGGTGATGCGTTCAACGTTACCGGCGTCAGCGAAAAATACGAGTGGCTGCAGGTGCCGGGACAGTTGATGTAGCCGTCGGTGCTGGTGATGAGTTCCCTGGCCGCTCATCGAAACCGTCAGGTTGTAGAATCGCCTGCACAAAAACAGCCCGCACAGTTTGCGACTGATTCATGGTGACGCTGCAGTGTTCCGTTGCCGGTGCAGTCGCCGCTCCACGAACTGAAGCTATAACCGGGAGCGGGGTTGGCCGTTAGCGTGACGGGAATGCCCGGAGCATAGGGATGGCTGCACGAGCCGGGGCAGTTGATAGAACTGGTCGGTGCTGGTCACCTTCCATTGCCCGAGGTGCGGTAAGGGTGTAAACGATGGCTTGTGTCGACATGCTGAAGATGGTGCCGTCACTCGCCGGCGCCGCCGCCGAAGTCGTGCCGTAGAGGTTTCCATCGACAGCAGCCAGGATGAGCACCGCCGGCACCGGTTTGCCGCCGTCATACTGGTTGAAACTGTGCAGCACGGTGACGCAGCCGTTGACGATGTCATTCGAAACACGGTGCCGCAGCCGTTGTAGAAACAGTTTATGCAGAAGGATCCTCCACTCGCTGCCGTGCCGTAGAAGTTGCCATCGGGTCCAAGCGCAAGGCCCGCTGCGGCTGATCTCCGTCATCCGTACCGTTGAAAGCATGCACCGTGGTGAAGGTGCCATTTGGCGTGATCTTAAAGATCGGTGCCGCAGCCGCCACCTACGCCTGCGCAACCGTTCCAGCTAGTTAGCGCCATTGCGAGGTCGTACCGTAGAAATTTCCGTCCGTACCCTGCACCAGCGGGCCGTAGGGTTCGTTGCCGTCAGGGCATGAGCCATTTGTGTTGTTGCAAAAATGCGTAGAGGCTGTTCAACACGCCACTGGGGCTGATCTTGAACACCGTGCCGCCATAGATGCGAACTCCGCCGTCTAGGAGGGTCGTGCCATAAAAATTGCCGTCCGTACCCAGGAGCAAGACCGGCCGAGGGTGCCGATCCATCAGTTACGTGAAAATACATGCAGGATTGTCAGTGCCCCCGCAGGGGTCATTTTGAAAACCGTGCCGCAGCCCCCGAACAGGCACTCGCCACTGGGTGGACCGCCCGCAGATGTCGTGCCGTAGAAATTGCCGTCGTTCCCCAGTACGAGTCCTCCCAGCGGGGTTGCGCCATCCGCACAATTCGTTTCAGTGCAGAAGGCTATAGAGTATGGTCAGCACGCCAGTAGGCGTGACTTTGAAAACCGTACCGCAGCCGAAAGTTTCACAGCTTGAGCCGCCGCCATAACCCGCACCCCCGGCGGACGTCGTCCCATAGAAATTGCCATCCGGACCTTGGATTAGGGGGGCGGTCGGCTCAGCACCATCGGTGCAGGGATAACTTTGGCAAAAGATATAAATGGGTTGAATACACGCCAGCAGGTGTCAACTTGAAAAGAAGGCCGCAGCCAGAACCGTAAAAGCCGTTGCAAGAAAGTGCCCCCTCTAGATCCGGTCGTTCCGTAAAAGTTGCCGTCCTCTCCTCGAATGAGAGAGGCGAGGGGGCCTGCTCCCTGACTACCGTTGAAATTCACCAGCGAACGAAACACCTGTGCCGGCGCGGCAATCGGAGCACCCAGACACAGTACGAACACAAAGCAGACGATCTTGGGCACACTAAATCTGCTCACAACCTAACCTCTGCGGCAGGGGCCTTCACAATAAGCATTCCAGAATTCCGCCTCGTTCTAAACGAGAGAAGCGGACAGCGGTCAGTATCGGGAGCGATGGCGGGCAAAATAGTAGCAGGAGATCCCTCGAAAACCAATAGTTGTATGCAGTGGTTTCCGTTTTGAATTACGAGGCAAAGGTCTCGGGCGGAGCGCAGGCGTGCCCCACCCGTCTCATCTCCCTTACGGCGCGAAGTATCCCGAGATATCCAGGATCAGTTGCGTCGTGCCTTGGGCCCAGGCGTCGGTCTTGCCGTCGACGTTAGGCACGATGGCCATGTTGGAGGTCGTCGCGCCGTCCTTGGCGTTCAACGTAGAAACCTGCGGCTGGTTCTCCGAGTCCGGCCATAGCGTCAGGAAGTTCAGCGCGCCGTGCGGAATCGCCGTGGCGTTCAAGACGTAGCCTTGCGCCGTTGACGGTGGTCCGCAGGGACTGGTCTGCACCGGTATGCTCAGCTCTCCAGAGAACAGGCCACCGCCGCTGCGTGTGTCGAGCACGCGGCACGGCGTCAGCGCGTAGAACGATAAGCCTCCCGTGACCGCCGGAGCGAAGTAGCCGTCGACGTCGATCAGCAGGTCGGTGTCGTTGGTGACGTAGGTTGCGATCTCACCATTCATTCCCGCAGGCACCAGTGCTGCGTTGGCGACATTCGTTCCCGTGGGATCGTTCAGCGTCGAGACCGAGGGCTGAATTTCACCGACGGGCCACACGGTGAGATATCCAAGCCGCGAGCCTTTGGGTAGCACGGTGAAGTTCATCGAGTAGGCAGCGGCAGTGTTGGGGATTAGGCAGTCGCTTTCCAGCACCGGGAAGTTGCGCACCTGCTGTCCTTGCAGATACGGGCCGCCCAGGTCGCCGTCCGGTCCACGCGTGTCGACCACGCGGCACGGCGTCAGGGGATAGAACTCCAGTGTCGAGCTGCCGCTGGTGGCGAAGTAGCCGTCGATGTCGAGGATGACGTTGGTGGTGTCGGAAACATAGACGCTGACCGAGCCGCTGGACGTGCCCGCGGGTACGATGGCCGCGTTCGCCTTGGTGCGTCCGTCGGGCGAGTTCATCGTCGACACGATAGGCTGTCCTTCGCCGGTCGGCCAGATCGTCAAGTAGCCGAGATGGCCGGTGGTGACGACGGTGACGTTGAGCGAATACGCGACGGCGTTCGATGGAATGTTGCAGGGATTGCCGCTCTGCGCCAGCGGGAACGAGCGCGCCGTGCCGCCCTGAATCTCCGGCCCGCCGAAAGTTCCGTTGGGATTGCGCGTGTCGACCACGCGGCATGGCGGCAGGGTCACGAACTTCACCGCCGTCGGCACCGGATTGACGATCTGCACGACCGTTCCCTGGCTGGGACCGTAGTTGCTGTCGCCGGAGTACGTGGCGACAACCATGTCGGTGCCCGTCGGCAGCGCTGAGGTGACACACTGCGCGGTCAGATTCGACAGCGTGATGTTGGTGCAGCCGGAGATCGCGTTGCCGTTGGAGGCGAAGCTGACGTCGCCGGTCGGCTGCGGCGGTCCGGCGGGACCGACGGTTGCGGTGATGGTCACCGACTGTCCGACGGTCGATGGATTCGGCGTGCTGGTCACGGTGGTCGTGGTGCCCGGATGTACAACCTGCACAACCGTGTTCGACGTGCTGCCCGCCAGGGTTACGGATCCCTGATAGACGGCCGTAACGTTATCCGTGCCCGCGCTCAATCCCGAGTAGTTCAAAACCGCGACGCCGGAGTCGTTCAACGTAGCCGAACCTACGCTGGTGCCGTCACTCTTGAAGACGACAGTCCCGGCGGGCGTCGAGCCGTTCTGCGCAGTAACGGTTGCGGTCATGGTGACGGACTCGCCCTGATAGGACGGATTCGGAGAGGTGGTGAGGGTAGTTGTGGTCGGAACGGTCTGGAAAGTCAGATGGAAGATGGTGCCCATGTTGGTGCTTCCCCGGGTAGGTTTCCCGTAGAAGCCTCCATCGGGAGCCTGCACCAGGCGGCCAAAGGAGTGCGGCCGTCGGTTCCGGCGAAGCTGTGGAGCGGGGTGAATGCTCCCGCCGGGGTGAGCCGAAGATCATGCCGTCGCCGTTGGCTCCGCCATCGCCGGTAGTGCCATAGAAATTTCCGTCGCTTCCCTCAATGAGTGATGCGTGGACAATCGCGCCATCGACTGCCATCGAAGCTGTGCAACATGGTCAGCGTGCCACTGGACGTAATTTTAAAAAGTGTCCCGGAGTCGCCCGCTCCGCCAATGAGCGTGGTGCCGTAGAAATTGCCATCCGTACATTGCAGCAGGCCCGGCGGGAGAGAGCCATCGGTGCAGTCGGATTGCGAGCAGAAGTTGTACAGCACGGTCGCACTTCCACCGGCGTCGACCTGAAAACAGTGCCTACCCATTGGCTCCTCCCTGGTCGGCCGTCCCATAGAAATTGCCGTCGCTGGCCTGGATCAGTCCGTTGGGAAACTGGCCGTGAGTTCGGATCGAAGCTGTACAGGCTGGTGTAGTTGCCGCCGGGCGTAATGCGGAAGATGATCCCGTCGTTACTGGAACCCCGCCGAGGGTCGTACCGTAGAAGTTGCCGTCCGAAGCCTGGATCAGAGGCGTCATGGGATTGAAACCGTCTGCGCAACCAGACTGCTGGCAGAACTTGTACAGGACGGTATAGCTGCCGCCAGGGGTGATCTTGAAAACCACACCGGCGTCATATTCGGGCGCGCTACCACCGTAGGTCGTTACACCGTAGAAGTTTCCGTCGTTGCCCAGCGTCAGCCCGGCAAAAGGGCCGGAGCCGTCGGTGCAATCAGGCAGCTGCGAGCAGAAGTTGTAAAAGGTGGTGACGGTGCCGCTGGGCGTCATCTTGAAGACAACGCCAGCTCATTGGCGCCTCCGAGGAGGGTGGTTCCGTAGTAATTGCCGTCGCGCCCCTGCACCAGCGGCGCATAGTACGGCCCATCTCCCTCCGGCCCGGTAAAGTTGTGCAGCGTGGTCAACGTCTGTGCAGATGACGGAATAGCAGTCGCCACCAACAAAGTGATCGCGGCCAGCAGCAGTGTCAATACGTTGCGCTTTCTCATCCACCCTCTTTGGTAGTCGTCGTGTTCTTGCGTCCCACCCTCTCGCGAACGGCGGAGAGAAGGATGGGGCACCCGAGAATTGTCCGGCTAACGTTGGCCGGAGGACTCGGCCCTCTTACGGCGCGAAGTAACTAGAGATATCGAGAACCAACTGCGTGGTGCCCTGGGCATAGGCATCGACTTTGCCGTCGCTGTCGTGATTCGGAACCACCGCCATGTTCGAGGTGACAAATCCGTCGCCCGCGTTCAGTGTCGAAACTCCAGGCTGCGGCTCACCATCGGGCCACAAGGTCAGGTAAGGCAGCTTCGGAACCGGTATCACTGTCGCGTTGAATACGTAGGCGTCGGCTACGCTGGGCACGCCGCACGCGCTGTCGACCACATCTACCGGCGGATTCAAGGTCCCGCTGAAGGGCTGGCCGCTTCCGATGTTGCGCGTGTCGATCACCCGGCACGGCGCCGTGGGATACAGCGAGAGTCCGTTGCTTCCCGTCGACGCGAAGTAGCCGTTGATATCGATGGCCAGGTCGGTGTTGGCACTCACGTATACGGTGACGTCGCCGCCGGTTCCCGCCGGCACGATGGCCGCGTTCGCAACATTCGTTCCCGTCGGATTGTTCAAGGTGGAAACCGGATTCGCCGGCTCGCTTCCGGTCGGCCATATTTCCAGATAGCCCAGGGGATTTCCCTGACCCGGATAGGCGATCGCCGTGAGATTGAAGGAATAAGCGGCCACAGTAACTCCGCTGGGAATGCAGGAGCTGGTCGTTACCGGAAAATCGCGCGCCATTCCGCCCGACAGATGCGGCTGGCCCAGACCCTGCGGATACTGGTTGCTGCGCGTGTCCGCGACGCGGCACGGCGTCAAGGGGAAAAACTGCAGGGTTGATCCGCTCGAGGGCGCGAAGTATCCATCGATATCGAGAATGACGTTGGCCGTGTCGGTGACGTAAACGCTGACGCCGCCGCTGACGCCCGCCGGAACGATGGCCGCGTCGGCTTTCGTGCGGCCATCCAGCGAATTCATCAAGGAGACGCCTGGCTGACTTTCAGCCGCCGGCCAGATGGTCAGATACCGGACGCGGCCATTCGCCGGGACCAGGGTGACATTGAGCGAATAGGCGGCGGCGGTCGAAAGGTTGAGGCTGGGGCAGTTCTGGTTCAGCTGCGGAAGATTGAAGGTGGCGAACGTTCTCCCTTGAATCGGGCTGCCACTGCGCGTGTCCACCAGGCGGCATGGCGTGACACTTTCCAGTTGCAACTTGGTCTGGCCGCCAACCACCGAGACGGTGTTATCGATGAAGTTGGGGACATAGACGTTGTGGGTGGTTGAGTTTGCTGCAAGTACGTTAGGTTCGTCGCCGACTGCGATGGGGAAGGTGGAGTTCGTTGCCCCATCGATCACGGTTAGCGTTCCCGGGCTGGAGCATGTGGGATCGTTGCCGCAGGTATTCGCCACATAGATTTTGTTGCCAGAAGTGTCGATGTCCAGATACACCGGGTGATACGCAGCGGGAACCGTCGTAGTGCTGTAGTTGTTGTTGCCGTTGATGACGGTTGCGCTTCCGGCCGAGCTGCAAGTGTTGTTGCTGCAGTTGTTGGCTACATAAGTCTGGTTGGTCACCGGATTAACGGCAATAGCCTGCGGATAGAAGCCGACGTTGACCGTTGTCGTGTTGTTGGTCGCGCCGTCGATCACCGTCACCGTTCCGTCGCTGCTGCAAGTCGCGTCGTTGCCGCAGTCATTGGAAACGTAGATCTTGTTTGTAGTCGCGTTAACGGCAAGGAAAAGGGGATTGGCGCCAACATTGATCGTTTGTGTGCTGTTGTTGCTTCCGTTAATTGCCGTAACCATACCTTCGCCCGCGCAGGCCGGGTAGCCAAAGCAGTTGGCATCGGCGACGTAGATGAAGTCGGTCGCCGGGTTGACGGCGACGGCGTTGGGCTCGACTCCCACACCAACCGTCGCCGTGCTGTAGTTATTGTTGGCGTCGATGACAGTGACGGTTCCCGGACTGCTGCAACTGGGATCGTTGCCGCAATAATTACCCACATAGATCTTGTTGGTGGTTGCGTTGACCGCGATCGAATACGGATAGTACCCGACCGTAACCGTGGTGGTGTTGTTGGTGGCGCCGTCGATGACCGTAACCGTTCCGAGGCTGTTGCAATTGACGTCATTGCCACAGACGTTGGCTACGAAAATCTTGTTGGTGGTCGCGTTGACCGCCAGAGCGTACGGGTACACGCCCACCGTAACCGACGCGGTGCTGTTATTCGCTCCATTGATCACCGTCACGGTTCCAGGGCCGGGACAAACCGAGCTCGAACAGACGAAGTTGGCCACGTAGGTTTTGTTCGTCGTTGCGTTCACCGCCGCGCTGAAGGTATTGGCGGCGGACGGCAAGGTCGCCGTCACAACTTGCGCGAAGGCGGGAAGCGACGCTGCGACAAAACCTAGAGTGAGAATCGACGTGAAGATGTGGCGCGAGGTACGCATAATGTTCCTTCCCGGAATAAGAAATTCCGCTGACATAACTTGCACTTGCCCAAACCCTGCATTCGCCTACGGCGCGAAGTACGCTGCGATGTCGAGAACTAATTGCGTGGTTCCACTCGCGTAGGCGTCAACCTTGCCATCGCCGTGATTCGGTACGACTGCCATGTTCGAGGTCACCGACTTGTCGCTGGCATTCAGCGTCGACACGCCCGGCTGACCCTCGCCGTCGGGCCACAACGTCAAGTAGCCCAAAGGCTGTACCGGGATCGCGGTTGCATTGAACACATAAGCTCCGGCTGAAGAGGGAATGCCGCAGCCGCTGGTGGTGACGTTCACCGGCGGACTCAGCGTGCCGGTGAATCCCTGTCCGCCGCCGTTACGGGTGTCGATGACGCGGCATGGCGGGACGGTATAGAGCTGCAAGCCGCTGGCCGGCTCGGCGAAGTAGCCGTTGATGTCGATGGCCAGGTCAGTGTTGTTGCTGGCGTAAACGGTGATCTCGCCGCTGGGCGGCACGCCAACGATGGCCGCATTGGCCACGGTAACGGCGTTGGGATTGTTGAGTGTCGACACCGGGCTCGGCGGCTCGTAACCGGTGGGCCACACTTCCAGATAGCCAAGTGGGGATCCCTGGTACGGAATTGCGGTGAGATTCAACGAGTACGCCACCGGGCTCGCACCGGAGGGAATGCAAGTGGTGTTGTTGAGCATCGGGAAGTCGCGGGCATTGCCGCCCGAAAGATGCGGCTGTCCCAGGCCCTGCGGATATTGGCTGCTGCGCGTGTCGGCGACGCGGCACGGCGGCAGCGGATAAAACTCCAGAGTGCCGGTCACCGGCGAGATGTAGTACCCGTCGATGTCGATGATGACGTTGGTGGTGTCGGTGACGTAGACGCTGACCGCACCGCCGGTTCCAGCAGGCACCGTGGCTGCATCGGCTTTCACACGGCCATCGGAGTTCATGGTCGAGACGGTTGGCTGCGTCTGACCCGTCGGCCAGATGGTGAGATAACGGACGCGGCCGTGGTTGATCGGCACCAGCGTGACGTTCAGCGCGTATGCCGTAGCGCTGGACGGAATGCCGGGGCACGGGCCCGTCGGCAGCGGGAAGCTGCGTGCCGTTCCGCCCGAAATCGGCGGCCCGCCAAACTGCCCGTTGGCGTTGCGCGTGTCCACCACGCGGCAGGGCACGACAGGAACGAACTGCGAGGGCGCGCTGGCAGTGGTGGGCGTCGCCAGGAAACCGTGTGTGGTGTTGGGCTCATACACTCCCACGAGTTGCCCGTTGTTGTTGATGCCGAACGGCTCCACATAGTGCTCATTCGTGGCGACGGCGGTAAATGTGCCGTTCTGCCAGAGCCATGCGACCAGGTAGGGAGGATCGTTCACCAGGCTGTAGCCGGTTACGACTCCGTTGTTGTTAACGCCGGCGGCATAGGTGTCCGTGTCGCCGGGATACTCCAGCGTGGTGAAGGTTCCGTTCGAGTAGAAGAAGCCGAGAAAGCCGGTGGAGCAGTCGGCGCGGTAATCGCCGGCCGCCTGCCCGCTGTCATTCAGGGAGTAAGGTACGGTCCAGCAGGCACCCGGATAGCCGAACGAACTGAAGCTGCCATTGTTGTTGAAGAAGCCCGTGCTGCCGCCGCTGCCGTAGTAGCCCGTGGTCACACCGTGATTGTTGATCCCCTCTCCATTGGTCTGCCCCGCGAAACCGGGATAGTCATACGACGTGAACGTCCCATTGTCGAGGATGAAGGCATGCGACTGCGTGCCCGAGTTGGTCTCATAGAACCCTGAGATCACACCGGCATCGTTGATGCCTTCGGCGTAGGTCGCACCAGCGCCCGGATAGTCGATGCTGGTGAAGTTCGTGCCATCCCAGTAGAAGCCGTGGACATTACCCTGTGAGTCTCCCCAGAAGCCGACAACATGGCCGCCGTCATTGACTGCCTGGGGGAAGGTGTAACTTGCATCGGGATAGTCGATGTTCGTGAAGGTGTAGTTTTGTGCGAGGACGCCGGCCGGCAAGAACACGGCCAGCAGAAGAACGACGAGGGAGGATAGACGAATAGCGCTCCGCTTGACGAAGGACACGGGTCACCTTCCGACACCGATTGAAATGGCACAGAAATGAATCAGGATGGCCGTCGAGGGCCACACGAATTGCCGCTATCGTGAATCAACTGCTATTGAGATACAAGGGGCGTCACAGGGCAAGTTGGGACATTGTTGAAGAAGCAAGGCTTCGCTTCTTCCCATTGTCTGAAACTCCCTAGGACTAGCGAGGGTGGTGCGGCTCACTGCACACAAGGTACAGAGATCAAAAACGATAGGAATCAGAGCTGCGATAAACCCAATGCGACGGGACCCGGGAAGAACCACGTCCACATCCAGAACTCACCCGCTGAGACACTATACCCCGATTTCCGAGATTGGTTGTTGCCAAAGGATTACGAAATTGTGACCTGGGACAGATTGGGGAAGCCGGCGGCTCAGCGCTGGCCGATGCGGTCGATCTCTTTCTTCAGGGCGAGCTTATCAATGCTGGACAGCGGCAGCGCCAGAAACAGGCCGATGCGGCGGTCGAGCATCAGGAACGCCTCGCGAAAGGCGCGAGTAGTTTCGTCCGCGATCGCCTCCCGGAGCAGGCGGATCGGGAACGCCCCAGTGCGCCGTCATCGGCTGTCCCGGCCAGATCGGGCAGACTTCTTTGGCGGCGTGGTCGCAGACGGTGAAGACGAAGTCCATCTTCGGCGCGTCGGGTTTGGCGAATTCGTCCCAGCTTTTGCTGCGCAATCCCTGGGTCGGCAGGTGAGCGATTTCCAGCTGCCGCAACGCTTCGGGCCTTACGGCCCCGGTGGGATGGCTGCCCGCGCTGTACGCCCTGAAGCGGGGCGCGCCGCGATACTTCAGAATGGCCTCGGCCAGGATCGAGCGCGCCGAATTGCCGGTACACAGGAACAACACGTTGTAGCGGTCTTGCATGTTCAGGGTCCGTTTCAATTGCAGCAGCCCGGCGCACAGCATGCCTGCTTCGGCTTGGTGGCGCGCACGAAGGCGCTCATGAATTTGCCGTCCACCTGCGGAGCGATGGCGTCGACATCGATGCCTTCGGCCGTCAGGAAGGCGCGCGCGTCTTCGATGCGATAGATCCGCGTCGGCTCGATGTCGATCGCCTCAAAGCCTGCTTCGGCGAGCTTCGCTGTGTACTCGGAGTCCTGTAGCGCGCCGGCGATGCAGCCCACCCACAGCATCACGCTGTCGCGTACCCGCTGCGGAATGTCTCCGCGCAGCACCACGTCGGAGACGGCGAGCCGGCCGCCCGGCTTCAGCACGCGAAACGCTTCGCGCAGCACCTGGCCCTTGTCGGCCGAGAGGTTGATGACGCAGTTGGAGATGATGACGTCCACGGAATTGTCGGGCAGCGGGATGTTTTCGATCTCGCCCTTGAGGAACTCGACGTTGGCGACGCCGGCCTTGCGCTGGTTTTCGCGCGCCAGCGCCAGCATCTCGTCGGTCATGTCCAGGCCGTAGGCTTTGCCGCTGGGACCGACGCGCTCGGCCGACAACAGCACATCGATGCCGCCGCCGGAGCCGAGATCGAGCACCGTCTCGCCTTGCTTCAGTTGCGCCAGCAGCGTGGGATTGCCGCAGCCAAGCGAGGCGCGCACCGCATCCTCGGGAATCTGGCTGGTCTGCGCGCTGTCGTACAGGTTGCTGGTGATCGGATCGCAGCAGCTCCCATCGATTCTCGCCGACGCGCCGCAGCACGAACTGCCTCCGCTGTGAACACGCAGGGCGGCCTGCCCATACTTCTCGCGGACTACTTCTTTCAAGCTCTCGGTGCTCATCGGTTCTCCTATTTGCAAAGCGTGACGAAACGTTCGGGTTGGATGGCCTTGTTGCGGGTGCAGCACTCGGCGTAGAGAAAGCCCACCAGCTCCTGCAACGCCTCGGTGTTCGCCGAATACCAGAGGAACGTGCCTTCGCGGCGCACCTTGACCAGCTCTTCGTTCTTCAGCTTGTCGAGGTGGTGCGAGAGGGTGGAGTTGGGGATGTCGAGCTCTTCGGCAATGTCGCCGACCACCATGCCGTCGGGATGGGCGGCCAGCAGCAGGCGCAGGATGCGCAGCCGCGGCTCGGTGCCCATGGCCGAAAACATGTCGGCAAAGCGGGCGACCTGGGCGGCGTCGGCCCGGCGGGTTTTGGTCGATTCCATATTTCTACAATTATAGAAATATTGATAATTGTCAAGTATGATCTGCTCGCGGCGCGAGAAAATCCCGGCTTGGTCTGTTTAGGGACGAAGTTCGCAGATGGATTGCGGGCCGCGCGTTCTTAATCGGGTGCGGCCCGCTATGGCGTCGTTTATGGCGCGAAGTAGCTGGAGATGTCCAGAATCAGCTGGGTCGCATCCGAGGCGTAAGCGTCGGTGCTGCCGTTGGTGTTCTGAATGATCGCGATGTTCGAGGTGATCATTCCGTCAGTCGCGTTCAAGGTCGAAGCCAGCGGCTGCTGTTCGGAGTCGGGCCACAGGGTCAGGTAGTGCATCGGCCCCGGGGGCACAACCGTCGCGTTGAACACGTACGCCTGGGCGTTGCTGGGCGGAGCGCAGATGCTGCCGGCCACGTTCACGGTCAGTTCGCCCTGGAACGGCGGCCCGTTGTTGGCGCGCGTGTCGATCACGCGGCAGGGCGCCGTCGGATACAGTGACAGCCCATTGGACCCCGGGGACGTGAAGTAACCGACAACGTCGACGATGAGTTGCGAACTGTCGGAGGCGTAAACCGAGATGCCGCCGCTCTGGCCTGAGGGCACGATGGCCGCGTTAGCCACGGTGGTGGCCGTGCCATTGTTCAGCGTGGAGACAACCGGCTGCGTCTCGCCGGTAGGCCACACTGTCAGATAATGCAGCCGCTGCCCGGCGGGATACGGGACCACGGTGACGTTCAGCGCGTAGGCTTGCACACTCTCTGGCGGCAGGCAGGTGCTTTGCCCGATGAAGAAGTCGCGCTTGTCTCCGCCGATCAGGGGCGGGCCGCCCAGCGGACTATCAGGGTTGCGGGTGTCGATCACGCGGCACGGCGTCAGGGGATAGAACTGGTAGGTCCCGGAGTCCGGCGCGCTGAAATAGCCGTTGATGTCGAGGATGACGTTCGTCGCGTTGCTGGCGTAGATGCTGATGGCGTCATTGGTCCCGGCCTGCACGATGACCGCTGCGGCCTTCGTGCGTCCGTCGCGCGAGTTCATGGTCGAAGTGAGCGGTTGAGCCAGTCCTGCGGGCCAGACCGTCAGGTAGCCCAGGGAACCGTAAGGCGCGACGGTCACGTTCAGCGAGTAGGCCGAGGCCGACGTCGGAATGTTGCAGCCGCCCAGTTGGGGGATGGTGAAGTTCTCCGCCGTTCCCCCCTGGATGTAATTCCCGGTTTGCCGCGTGTCCTCGAGGCGGCATGGCGTAATCGGGGTGAACTGCAGCCCGCTGCCCGGTTGCATGAAATAGGCGCTGACGCCATAGTTGCCGAGAATGCTGAAGGTGCAGGGGCCGAGGCCGGTACACTGCCCGCTCCATCCGGAGAAGTTCCAGCCACTGGCGGGCGATTCATTCAACGTAACTTGGGTGAGTGAAAGATAAGTATGGCTGCACACGCCGGGGCAGTTGATGAAGCCATCGGTGCTGGTGATGGTGCCTTGCCCGCTCATGGAGACGGTCAGGGTATAACTGTTCTGGGTGAACGTCGCGCCGACGGATTCGTTACCCGTCATGGTCACAGTGCAGGCCGAGGTATTGCCGGAGCACGCGCCTCCCCAAGTGCTGAGACTCCAGCCCTGCGCCGGGTTCGCGTTGAGCGTCACCACGGTGTTGGAACGATAGAGGTGGCTGCAATTGCCGGGGCAGTTGATGAAGCCGTCGGTGCTCGTAACAGTTCCATTGCCGCTGGTCGACACCGTCAGCGTGTACGTCAACAGGGGACTCGTCAGAGCACTCATCAGCGGCTGACCGTTCATGCTTCCCCATCCGGTCACTAGGTCATAGCCAGTCACAGCGTAGTAGAACTTCGATTGCCCGTCAGTATCGTTATTCCCACTGGTGATGTCGTGAAAGTCGCTGTTGTAGTTGGAACTCTGACCGATCGCGTAGAGCGTGGGATTGATAAATCCGAGACCCGCCGTATAGCCGTTGGCCACCAGTTCCTGGTTGACTAGAGCGAGCCACGCAGCCCAGCGTGATGTGGCAAAGCTGGTGCCGCCCCAGTCTGTGGCACATTGGCCACCGTCGTAGCAGATGTAATTGTCGAAGTCCGCTTGCAATGCCACATCGGGCGAATTGCGAAGAGTGGTTGAACCGCCATTCGACGGGTTGATGACCGGTATTTGCCAGCTCTGAATCGGGAAGTATCTTGTACCATCGTTAGCCGGACCGCCGCCGCTGCCCTCGCCATTGTCGTTCCATGCCACCTCCGATTGCCACGGGCCGCCGTGGCCGCTGGTGGTCAACGCCGTCCCGCCGACAACCGTGGTATGAATGTCCTCCGCGGGATAACCCTCATCGAGGCGGTCACTCCCGACGTAGGCTCCGTGGTCTCCGGAGACGCTGAAGATCGTCTGACCCTGCGCGGCCATTTCCTCGAAATAAGGATCGTCGGTTGTCGGGTCATCCGGGTACCACCACCAGGAGTTACCGAGTTGCTTGGCAACATTGTCAGTGGCCATTTGACTGAATATGTACCCATCGACGCCAGTCCCAAACCTGGTCGGGCCAATATAGACGCGGAGCTGAGCCAGCCCGGGAGCCACCGAAACTGCCTGTTCGATGTCAAGACAGACTTCGCCCTCGTCGTCAGCGTTGGACCATTGGGTGGCGGAGCCTCCATCCACAACAATGTTCTCGATCGGAACGTTGTTGGTCTGATGAATATTCGAAAAGTACAAGCTGATATCGTTCGCCGTGTAGCCTGAAAACTCTGCCAGCCCGACCGTCTGTCCCGCTCCGACATTGGGTCCCATGTTGTAGGCGCCACGCATGTCACTGCCGAGGAACGAACCATCCGGGCCCGAGCCGGTGCCTTGGGGGCCTAGCTTCCCCAGTCTTGAGGGACGCGGCCCCGCGCCGGGGCGCGGGTAGGAGTAATCGTTCAGACCGGAAATGTGCGACACCGGCACATCCAGAGTGATTGAAGGCTCACGGTCGGGCGAATAAAAGGTGCGGTTTTCCGAAGGATGCTGGTAGGTTCGCATTGTGACATCGAGGGCCTTTTCGATTTGCGCCACCGAGCCGCGAACCACCAGCATCAGGCGATTCGGAGATGTATAGGTCACGGCAAAACCACTGGCCTGGGCGAAGTCGACTACTTTCTGGTATTCCGCTTCGGTCCTGCCGAACCTTTCAGTGAACTGCTCCACGCTGAGCCAGCGGCGGTAGTCGGGGCTGCCCGGGTCGGAGAGCCGACCTATCAGGCGGGTCAGTTCCTCCTGGTTGCGCACTGGCAGGTGAATAAGGAAAGTCAGGTCCTGATTGGACGGAAGATAACCTACCGGTGCCGCGCGCCCGCTCGTAATGGCGGGACGAACGTGCTTGTGCAAGAACTGAATCCCTTGTTGGGCCTGTCCTGGGGTTGGTTTCGTGTCGACGCCAGCACTGACGTCGGCGCCCTGAGCAGAACAGCCAATCGCAAAAGCGGTTAGGATCACGAAGAGCCGAATCATCAAAATCCCGTTGCGTATTCGCAATTCGCCTCGCTTGCAGGAGCTATGTGCTCAAGGTCTGGCTCTACCGCATGGCGGTTCAGGATGAATAGTTCAGAGCACAGCCTCGCCCTATGGCCGGAAGCGAAAAGGCTGCTCAATGGTGGTAGCGTGCGCGATGGATAATAACAGGAAAGTCTCTGGTGGCTAATAGGAATTGCCGCTTCGTAAGCCGCGAAACTTAGTCTTGTTTCGGTATAAGAAATCCGGCTTCGACGCGCCAGCCGCCGCAATAGGGAAGTAAACTGCACCCGCGCACACTCACCCGTTTGCCCGCCTTTCCTCTGCCCATTTACTATCGAAGTTTGACTTTCATCTGCTGAACGGACGTGCATGCCTCACGATCTTCCCAAGGCCTACGAACCGGGCGCGATTGAACCGCGCTGGGCCGAGTACTGGGTCCACGAAAAGCTCTTCCACGTAGACACTCCAGCGGCCGACAAGGCCGGCGAGACCTTTACGGTCACGCTGCCGCCGCCCAACGTTACCGGCCACCTCCACATGGGACACATGCTGGAGCACACCGAGATCGACATCATCGTTCGCTGGAAGCGCATGAGCGGCCTGTCGACGCTGTGGCTGCCGGGCACCGACCACGCCGGCATCGCTACGCAGTTGATGGTGGAGCGGCAGCTGGCCAGCGAAGGCAAGAACCGCCGCGACATGGGACGCGAGGCGTTCGTCGCGCGCGTGTGGGACTGGAAGCAGCATTACGGCGGCGTGATTCTTCAACAGATGAAGCGGCTGGGCGCGTCGGTCGACTGGTCGCGCGAGTACTTCACCATGGACGACCGCATGTCGCGCGCGGTGCGCGAGGCCTTCGTCCGCCTGTATGAAGAAGGGCTGATCTATCGCGGCAAGTACATCGTCAACTGGTGCCCGCGCTGCATCACCGCCGTGTCGGACCTGGAAGTGGTGCACGAGGAGACGCAGGGCAAGCTCTACGAGATTCGCTACCCCGTTGTGGGACTGCCCGGCGAGTACATCGTTGTCGCCACCACGCGTCCTGAGACGATGCTGGGCGATACGGCCATCGCGGTGAACTCCGGCGACGAGCGCTATCGGCATCTGCACGGCAAGATGGTCATGCTGCCGCTGATGAATCGCGAGATCCCGATCATCACCGACGACATCCTCGCCAACCCGGAGTTCGGTACCGGCGCGGTGAAGGTGACGCCGTCGCACGATCCCAACGACTTCGAAGCTGGGCTGCGCAACAAGCTGCCGCAGATCGACGTGATGAACGAAGTCGCGCAGATGAACGAGAACGCCGGGCCGTACAAAGGGCTGGATCGCTTCGAAGCGCGCACGAAGATTCTGGAAGACCTCGAGGCCGGCGGCTTCCTGGTGGGCACGAAAGATTACGTGGTGCCGCTGGGCAAGTGCGACCGCTGCAAGACCATCACCGAGCCGCGCTTGTCGACGCAGTGGTTCGTGAAGATTCAGCCGCTGGCCGACCGCGCGATCGAGGTGGTCGAAAACGGCGACATCAAGTTCGTACCCGAGAATGTACACCAAGACGTACTTCGAGTGGATGCGCAACATTCACGACTGGTGCATCTCGCGGCAACTGTGGTGGGGACATCGCATTCCCGCGTGGCACTGCAAGGCCTGCGGCGAGATCATCGTTGCGCGTGAGACGCCGACGCAGTGCAAGTGCGGCGGCGCGCTGGAGCAGGATAACGACGTGCTCGACACGTGGTTTTCGTCGGGACTGCTGCCGTGCTCGGCGCTGGGCTGGCCCGATTCGACGCCCGACCTGGATGCGTTTTATCCGACGACGCTGCTCATTACTGGCTTCGACATCCTGTTCTTCTGGGTGGCGCGCATGATCATGATGAATTGCCACTTCATGCGCGGACACAAACACGGAGACGTGCCCTTCCGGAACGTCTACATCCACGCGCTGGTGCGCGACGCCGACCGCCAGAAGATGTCGAAGACCAAGGGCAACGTGGTCGATCCCATCGAGATCATCGAGAAGTACGGCACCGACGCGGTGCGCTTCACCCTGGCCGCGATGGCTGCGCCCGGGCACCGACATCGCCTTCAGCGAGAGCCGCACCGAGAGCTATCGCGCGTTCGCCAACAAGATCTGGAACGCCGCGCGCTTCCTGTTCATGAACGTCGACCGGGCGACGGAAGCTGGCCTGTGGTCGCTGGCGGAATTCAGAAACTCCCACGACGTGGGATATAAGAATCCGGGCATTCGACGGGTGCCCCATCCTCCTCGCCTGCAGTTGGGCGAGAGGGTGGGAACACTGGGAAGGGTGTCTCCGGTTTCAACTCCGAGACTCTGGAAGACCGCTGGATTCTCTCGCGCTTCAATCGCGTGGCGCAGGAGATCGGCGAGGCGCTCAACGCCTATCGCTTCCACGAAGCGGCGCACGTGGTCTATCACTTCTTCTGGGGCGAGTACTGCGACTGGTACCTGGAGCTGATCAAGCCGCGGCTGCTCAGCGATAACCGCGAGCAGGCGCGCGCCGCCTACGCGAACCTCATCAGCATCTTCGAGGGCGCGCTGCGCATGCTGTCGCCGTTCATGCCGTTCATCACCGAGGAGTTGTGGCACGCGGTGTACGACGGCGAGCCGCCGGCGAAGTCGATTGCGGTGTCGCGCTATCCGCTGGCCGACGAGGCGCAGATCGACGCCGACGCCGAAACCGAGATGGCCATCCTGCAAGACCTGATTGTGAGCGTGCGCAACATTCGCGCCGAGCTGAAGGTCGAGCAGAAAGCGAAGCTGCCGGTCGAGATTTTTGCCGAGCCGGCGATTCGCTCGCTGGTGGAGCGCAATAGCGGCGCGCTGGAGCGGCTGGCGAACGTCGAGGGAATTACCTTTGTCGAGCAGTCGCTGGCCAAGGTGGCCAATGCGCGCAGCACGGCGCGCTTCGAAGTGCGCGTGGTGTACGAGCGCAAGATCGATGTTGCCGCCGAGCGCGAGCGCCTGACCAAGGAGCTGACTAAGCTGACGGCAGAGTTGGCACGAGGGACGGCGCAGCTGAATAACGAAGCGTTCCTGGCAAAGGCTCCGGCGAACGTGGTCGATGGAATCAAGAAGCGCAAGGCCGAAGTGGAAGTGCTGGTGGAAAAAGCCAACGCGGCGCTGGGAGAGTTGGGATAAAGGTAAGAGAGGCGCATGCTCTCCCAGCTTTGAAAGGGCATGGCTTCAGCCATGCCGCATGTATGCTCTTTATGGAATTGTCATCCCGAGCGGAGCGGCGTAGCCGCGGAGTCGAGGGATCTGCGGTTTGTCCGCAGCGGCAGGCCATCCGGCCTGAGTGCCGCCGCTTCCGCGGCTCAGGACTTTGTTCATGGACCACCTGGGGCTGACGCCCCGGGCTAGCCCCACCCGCCGCGTTGCGGCTGATTTTGGTACGGTAACAGCATCATGGACTGGACAACCCGCAGGATCACGGCCATCTTGGAGAACGCGCTGCTCGAGGACCGAGCCACGCGCGACGCGACCTCCTACGCTTGCATCGATGCCAACCAGCGCGCCTCGGCTACCATCCTGGCCAAGCAGGACTGCGTGCTCTCCGGCGTCGCCTGTGTGCATCGCATCCTCGACGTGTTTGCCGCGCTCGACGGTGCGGTGACCTCGCATCCCGTGGTCACCAGCCACACGGAGATTTTCGATGGCGTGCGCCTGCGCCAGGGCCAGTCGGTCGCCGTCATCGTGCATAACGCGCGCGTGATTCTTTCGTGCGAGCGGGTGATACTCAACATCATGCAGCGCATGAGCGGCATCGCCACGCTCACGCGCAAGTACGTTGACGCAGTGGCCGGCACCAAGACCGTGGTGCTCGACACGCGCAAGACCGCGCCCGGCCTGCGTGTGCTCGACAAGTACGCGGTAACTTGCGGCGGCGGACACAATCATCGCCTCGACCTCAGCGACGGCATTCTCATCAAGAACAATCACATCGCCCTGGCCGGAGGCGTAGTGCCGGCGCTGGAGCGCGCGCTGCATAACCGTCGCGGCTCGGAGATGGTCGAGATCGAAGTGCGCTCGCTGGAAGAATTCGAGCAGGTGCTGGAGCACGGCGCCGAAGCGGTGCTGCTCGACAACATGACGCCCCAGATGGTCGGCAAAGCCGTCGAGCGCGTGCGCAGTCTTGGCCGCTCGATCCCGCTGGAAGCCTCGGGCGGCATCACGCTGGAAAACATCCGCGCCTACGCGGAGACCGGAGTGGACTTCATCTCCGTCGGCGCGCTGACACACTCGGTGCCCGCGGTGGATCTGAGCATGCGGATTATGCCGGCGTAGCGAGCCTGTCGGCGACTGTCAGCTAAGGCACCTACCATTGAATTGTCATCCCGACCAAGGGCTTCAGCCCGCGTGGAGGGACCTGCGGTTCGCCTCCACCGGACATTCCGCTCACGGTTGTCATCCTGAGCGCAGCGTCCGCATGGTTTTTCGACTCGCATCTTTCTGCGCGTCGGCGGACGCGGAGTCGAAAGACTCCTACTCCGAATCAACCTCTCTTGCTGCACGAGTTGCGGAGTCCGGTGCTTACCGGAATGGGTGGCGCACCGCTTCAGCGGTGCAATGAGGAACGTCCATGGAGTGTCGGCTTCAGCCGCTGAGGTACCTCAGGCGCACCAGATAAGCTGTATTCACGCACGCCTGAAGGCGTGCTCCACCCGTCAGCTCGCGAGGGGACCGCAGATCCTTCGTCGGGCTGAAGCCCTCCTCAGGATGACAATTCACTAGGGTTTTGCCCGATAAGTTCGCTCGGCGTACCATCGCAATCACAGTAGAGCGGGACGAACAATCAGAGTAGAGCGGGGCGAATATGACCTCTCGAACCATTGCCGCGCTGTCGATCGCAGTCGCCGCCGGGTTCCTGTCGCATCTTGCCTACACACAGCAAGCAACCGACCACTTGCCAGTGCCGATTACAATCAGGGTCGTTGATCCGTCCAGGTCCGTCGTGCCCGACGCGTGCGTGACCATCCGGAGTTCATCGGAAGATTTCAAGTTCTCAAGAGAGACAAACTCCAGCGGCTATTTGCCGGTGGTGCTCAGGCCTGGCAAATATGACGTTACGGTGACGGACAGTGGATTCGCCAAAGCCGTTGCCGAGCTTGAGGTGACGAGAGAGTCACCGCCGACCTTCGAGATTAAGATGGCCATCGGAACTAGCAGCGGACTTCCGGTCACGTCCATCCATCCTTTCAGCGAGCTGCCACCGACGGATCTAGTCTGCCCTGGGGCGACGACCATCAAATGATCTTGCCCGAGCCGGGGTGTTCATTCCGCTTCTCCTCCCGCATAATCTTCCTATCGCACGCATTCCGCCAACTCGCATTGACACCCAGCCCGAAGGCTCGACTGACGCTCGGCTTTGCCGCATCGTTCGTCTGCTGAGCGACAACGCTACCGTGGTCATCAGCGGCACGCGCATTGCCGACGAGCTGGGCACATCGCGCTCCGAGATTTGGCGCGCGGTGCAATATCTGCGCGAGCTGGGCGTGCAGATCACCGGCCATCTGGCCACGGGGTATCAATTGGACGCTGTTCCCGATCTTCTTCTGCCCGACGCGCTGGGCCCGCTGGTCAGCGGCACAATGTTTGCGTCGCACATTCATCATTACTTTCGCATCGGCTCGACCAACGCCGAAGCCATGAACGCCGCCGCGGCAAGGCGAGCCCGAGGGCGCGGTCTTTGTCGCCGAGCAGCAGACCGCCGGTCGCGGCCGCGGCGGGCACGCATGGGATTCGGAGCAGTCGGTCGGCATCTACTGCTCGGTGGTGGTTCGTCCGCGCATGTCGCCGGTCGACGCGCTCTTCTTATCGCTGATGACGGGCATCGCCACGGCGCGAGGCCATCGAGCAGACCACCGGATTGCATCCCGATCTGCGCTGGCCCAACGATCTGCTGCTCCACGGTAAGAAAATTTGCGGCATCCTGACGGAGATGAATGCCGAGCCGACGCTCGTGCGCTACGTCGTGCTGGGCATCGGCATCAACGTGAATCACGCGTCGTTTGCCGGCGAACTGGAGCCGATTGCGACCTCGCTGCGCATGGAAAGCGGGCGCGAATGGTCGCGCGTGGAGCTCGCCGCGGCTCTGCTAAAATCGCTCGACGGCGAGTACCGCAAGTTCGTTGCCGGCGGCGAGAATGCGCGCAAGGAAATTGTGCGCGAGTTCGAAGCGCGCTCCTCGTTTGCCCGCTCGCGCTATGTGCGCGTCGGCGAAGAGCAGCCGTACGAGGGCGTGACCGAGGGGCTCGACGATCGCGGCTTTCTGCTGGTGCGCACCGATAAAGGATTGCGCACGGTGCTCTCGGGCGATGTTCGCGCGATCGATGGAAAGTAAATCATGCTTCTGGTTCTGGATGTCGGCAATACCAACACGGTGCTGGGCGTTTTCGACGTGAAGCCAGGCGACGATGGCGAGCAGCATGGCCCGCTGATTGCGCACTGGCGCGTCTCGACGACGAAGACGCAGACGGTTGACGAGTACGGCGTGTTGTTCCGCAATCTGTTTGCGATGAACGGGCTGAAGCGCGAGTCGGTGCAGGGCATCGTGATCTCGTCGGTGGTGCCGCCGCTGGATTCGACGCTGCGCGAAGTCTGCGAAAAATATTTCCAGTCGCGGCCGCTGTTCATCGAACCGGGCGTGAAGACCGGCATGCCGGTGCACTACGACAATCCGGCGGAAGTCGGTGCCGACCGCATCGTCAACAGCGTGGCGGCGTTCGAAAAATTTGGCGGACCATGCATCATCGTCGACTTCGGCACCGCGACAACCTTCGACGTGGTGTCGAAGAAGGGCGAATACCTGGGCGGCGTCATTACGCCGGGCATCGGTATCTCGGCCGACGCGTTGTTCTCGCGCACCGCGCGACTGCCGCGCGTGGATATGCGCAAGCCTCCGCGGGTGCTGGCGACCAACACGGTGAACAGCGTGCAGTCCGGCCTGTACTACGGATACATCGGGCTGATCGACGGGATCCTGGAGCGGCTGATCGCCGAGCTGAATGACAAGGTGACGGTGGTGGCGACCGGCGGCCTGGCGAGCCTGATGGGTGGCGGCTCGAAATACATTCGCGAGATCGACGACCTGCTGACGCTCGACGGGCTGCGCATCATCTACGAACGTAATCAGGCACACAGCAAGCGCCGCGGCGAGAACGTGGCTGCGACCAATGATTCGACGAAAATGACCGCCGCCCGCAAACGTTAAACACGCTTACGAATTGTCATCCTGAGCGCAGCGAGGGATCTGCGGTTCGCGTGCAACGGAAGGATCTTCGCCGCCGACGAAGCGCAGGTCCTTCGTCGGACTAAAGTCCTCCTCAGGATGAAAATTCGTTCCGGTTCGCTCTGACCTCCGTGGACAACTACTTCAACTACTTCACCGAAATCGAGGAGCACTTCCAGCGCCGCCGCGGGACGCTGCTGATCCTGTCGCCGCTGGACTGGGCGCTGATGGAGATGTGGAAGGACGCGGGCATTCCGCTGGAAGCGGTGCTGCGCGGCATCGACACGACCTTTGAGAAGTGGGAACGGAAGCCGAGCCGGTCGCGCAAGGTGAATGGTCTGGCCTTCTGTGCGCAGGAGGTGCTGGGGTCGGCGGAGGAGATGAAGGAAGCGGCGGTGGGCGCGGCTCCGGTAAAGGAGAAAACTGACAGCGGCCTGGAGCAGCGGTCGGTGGCGGAGTATCTGAGACGCAATGCCGCAGAACTGGAGAAGCTGAGTTTGCCTGGCGCGGCGCAGAAGCTGGCCGCGGAGACTGCGGTGAATCTGCGGGCGCTGGCTGAATCGCTGGCGGGCGCTGGTCCGATCGGCATGGAAGATCTGGAGCGGCGGTTGACGGTCGGGGAAGAGAAGTTGCTGGCGGCGCTGCTGGCGGCGACGCCGGACGAAGCGGTGTTATCAGGTGCGCGCCGACGCCGATCGCGACCTGGCGCCGTATCGGCGCAAGATGAGCGCACCACAGATCGAGCAGTTGCAGAAGCAGTACATCCACAAGCGCCTGCTGGAGAAGTATCGCGTGCCGCGGTTGAGTTTGTTCTACATGTAGCGCTTGCCGGTGAGCAATTCGGTTCAGAATGAACGTGGGCGGCATCCCAGAAGGGGCATCGGCTGATACTAGCTGCGCCGTTTATGGAAATACTGGCCGGAATGGGCTATCTTCTATCCATGCTCCAACCCAGACGCTGTGCGGTTTGCGAGTCCGAGGAGCTAACGGCCTATCCATTGGATATTCCGGATCACCTGGACAAGTGGAACTTCCTGCTCGCCGACAAAGTAGTGTACTGCTGCAGTAATGGGCACCGATTTGTGGTCCTTCCAGACGAGAGCAAGCGGGCCGAGAGCCTGCTTTAGCGACCGTACACGAATCGGGCGAACCGCCGGTGCCATCACAGAAAGAAAATGCCTAACCTCTTTGCCGCCTTTCATGGCGGCTTTTCTTCCAGCGCGGCCCTCGGAGAGCCGTCCGACCGAGCCCTCCGCTACTTTCCCTGATTTACAATCATCTATTCGTTTGTAGCCCTTATTCCAACTAGATCGCCCGGGCAGCATGGGGACGTTGCTGCCGGGCAGTCGCGCGGGTTGCCGCGAGCTTTTGCCGGCGCCCGACTTCCTAAAGAGACTGGAGCACGCACTTGCCAGAGACGATTTACGACGTAGCCATCATCGGCAGCGGACCTGCCGGATACACCGCCGCCATTCGCGCCGGCCAGCTCGGCCTGAAAACCGCGCTCATCGAGAAGGACGCCGTTCTCGGCGGCACTTGCCTGCACGTCGGCTGCATTCCGACCAAGGCATTGCTGTTCAACGCCGAAGTTTTCGACCACGTGAAGGAAGGCGCGGAACTCGGCCTGGAGAACACCGCCGGCGTCACCCTGAACTGGAGCAACATTCAGAAGCGCAAGCAGGGCATCGTCGACAAGCATGCCAAGGGCCTGCAATTCCTGATGCGCAAGAACAAGGTCGACGTCGTTCGCGGCTACGGCAAGCTGACCGGCCCGGCCAGCGGCGGCATCCATACCGTCGCTCTGGAAGGCGGCGAGCAGAAGTCCATCCAAGCCAAAAATGTGATTCTCTCTTCCGGCTCGGTCGCGCGCATGCTGCCGGGCATGGCGGCCGACGAGCAGATCCTCACCAACATCGAGGTTCTGAGCCTGAAAGATATCCCGAAATCGCTGATCGTCATCGGCTCGGGCGCCGTCGGCGTTGAGTTTGCCAGCATCTACAAATCGTTCGGCACCGACGTCACCATCCTGGAGATGCTGCCGCGCTACGTGCCGGTCGAAGACGAAGAAGTTTCCAAGGAACTGGCGCGCGTCTATCGCAAGCGCGGCATCAACGGTTTCGTCAGCGCCAAGGTTGAGAAGGTCGAGAAGACCAAGGCCGGCGTTTCCGTCACGTTCACGGTCGACGGCAAGCAGCAGACGATCGAAGCCGAGAAGGTGTTGATCGCCATCGGCCGCGCGCCGCGCACCGAAAACGTCGGCATCGAGAAGACGAAGATCAAGGTCGAGCGTGGCTTCGTCGAAGTCGATGGCTACATGCGCACCGCCGAGCCGGGCGTTTACGCTATCGGCGACATCGTGGCGGGCTACCCGCAGCTGGCGCACTCGGGCGCGATGGCGGGCATCGTCGCGGTCACCCATATCGCCGGCAAGCCGGTGAAGAAGATCAACAAGCTGCGCATTCCCGGAGCGACGTATTGCCATCCGGAAATCGGCAGCGTCGGCCTGACCGAGGCCAAAGCGAAGGAAGCCGGCTACGAGGTGAAGATCGGCAAGTTCCCCTTCACGGCGAACTCACGCGCCAGCATCGTGGGCGCGCACGAAGGCTTCATCAAGATCGTCAGCGACGCCAAGTACGGCGAGATCCTGGGGGTGCACATCATCGGCCCCAACGCGACCGAGATGATCGCCGAAGCCGTCGTGGCGCTGGAGATGGAGTGCACGGCCGAGGAGTTGGCCAACATCATCCACGCCCATCCCACATTGTCGGAGGCGATGCTCGACGCAGCCAACGCCGTCTTCGGCATGCCGATCAATACGTAGGGATCAGGGGTTGGGTGCAGTGGCCAGTGGCTAGTGGCTAGTGGCTAGAAATTGAATCAGGGAGGGCGCGGCTTCGGCTGCGTCCTTTTCGTTTTTATGTAATCGCACGAAAATATCGATTTGTCATCCCGACCGGAGCGAAGCGAAGCGCGGGCCTGCGGTCGCCGTCGCCAGCGCTGCCCATTAAAGGCGGTAATGCCGCCCGCCTAAACCCAGCATTTACAATCACACCGTGTACTCGCTCTACAGTCTCCTGTTCTTCCTGGTGCTGCTCCTCAGCACGCCGTGGTGGCTGGTGCAGATGCTGCGCCACGGCAAGTACCGCACCGGCTGGAGCGAGCGTCTTGGCCAGGTTCCCGACCGCCTCTTCAACCGCATCGCCGAGCACAGCATCTGGATCCACGCCGTCTCGGTCGGCGAGGTGCTGGCCATCTCGCGCGTGGTCGACGAGTTGAAGGCGCGGCTTCCCGGCTGGCGTATCGTCGTCTCCACCACTACTGACACCGGCCAGAAGCTGGCGCGCCAGCGCTTCGGCGAGAACGATGTTTTCTACCTGCCGCTGGACATGCCGATGTGCGGTGCGCGAATACCTGCAGGCGCTGCGTCCCAGACTGCTGGTGCTGGCCGAGAGCGAGTTCTGGCCGAACCTGCTGCACATCGCCCACACCTCGGGAACCGCTGTCGCCGTGGTCAACGCGCGGGTATCCGATCGTTCACTCCCCGGTTACCTTCGTTTTCGTGGACTCCTACAACGTGTGATGCAGAATATTGACGTGCTCCTGGCGCAAAGTGAGGAAGACGCGAAACGGCTGGTCCAGATCGGCGCCCCCGCAGATCGCGTGCACATCAGCGGCAACCTGAAGTTTGAAGTGAAGCCGCACGCCAAGCCCGCAATCGTCGATACATTTCTCGCCGCGCTGGAACGCGAAGATATCGGCCCCATCGTTGTGGGCGGCAGCACGCTCGATGGCGAAGAAACGCTGCTGCTGGAGATGTTCCACCAGGTCGCAATGAAATATCCGGGCGCGCTGCTGGTGCTGGCGCCCCGCCATCCCGAACGCTTCGCCGCCGTGGCTGCGCTGCTGGCGTCGTCCGGTCTGCGCTGGCAGCTCCGTTCGGAGTGGGACGGCCAGCGCGCCATCGCCGGCGGCGTCTTCCTGCTCGATACCATCGGCGAGTTGTCCAGCTTATACGAGTTCGCCGACATCGCCTTCATCGGCGGCAGCCTGGTTCCCCGCGGCGGACACAATGTTCTGGAAGCAGCGCAGTTCGGCAACGCCATCCTCGTGGGACCAAGCACGGAAAACTTCCGCGACATTATCGAGGTCTTTCGCAAGGCCAACGCGCTGCGCGTGGTCACGCCGCAGTCGCTCACGCCCACCGTGTTACAGCTGCTCGAGGAGCACGAGGAGCGCGCTGCGCTTGGCCAGCGTGCGGCTGAAGTCATGCGCTCGCAGCAGGGAGCCACGCAGAAGACAGTCGACGCACTGCTTGAATTGCTGAGCCACACGAGTGCCCGATCTTGTGTCGGAGCGCCGTGCATGAACCCCTTTGCCGCCATCTACGGCGCCGTCACCCGCGGACGCAACGAGTTCTACGACCGCGGCCTGCTCTTCTCGCGCCGCCTGCATGGCCCGGTGATCAGCATCGGAAACATCGCCGCCGGCGGCTCCGGCAAGACGCCGTTCGTCATCGCGCTGGGCGAGATGTTGAAGCGCCGCGGCGTCAGCTTCGACGTGCTCTCGCGCGGCTACGGCCGCAAGACCAAGGGCGTGGCGCTGGTTCATCCCGACGGCGACGCGCGCCAGTTTGGCGACGAGCCACTGCTGATCGCGCGCAAGTTGGAAGTTTCGGTGGTGGTCGGAGAAGACCGCTACGCCGCCGGCCGCTTCGCGGAAGAGAATTTCGGACCACGCCTGCATCTGCTCGACGACGGATTCCAGCATCGCGGCCTGGCGCGCGACTTCGACATCGTGCTGGTGAATCCGGGCGATGTGACGGGCAGGCTGTTTCCGGTTGGCCGCATGCGCGAGCCGCTGACGGCGCTGGCGCGCGCCGACGCCATCGTCCTCACCAACGACACCACGGCCGACGGACTGCCGCTCACCCATCAGAAGATCTGGCGGGTGCAGCGCGACATCGTCGCTCCGCAGATCGAAGAGCCTTGCCTGGCTTTTTGCGGCATCGCGCGTCCGGGAGCGTTTTTCGCGCAGCTCCGCGCGTCAGGCATCGAGGTCGCGGCTACGCGCACCTTCGGCGATCACCACTCCTACTCGAAGTCCGACGTGCGCTCGCTGTTAAAGGCGCGCAAGAAGGCGGGCGCCATCTGCTTCGTCACCACGGAAAAAGATGCGATCAACCTGGAGCCGTTCTGGGCGGAGCTGCAGCCCATCCACGTTGCGCCGGTCTACATGCAGATCGAGGACGCCAACGCCGTCGCCAAGACGCTGTGGGCAGCGGTGGCTGCGCGAAATTCACGCTCTGCATGAGAGAATCTAAGGTTGGGTTCGAGAGGCGCATTCTTCAAAGTGTGCCATGACGAATCCGTAAGAATTGTCATCCTGAGGAGGGCTTTAGCCCAACGAAGGATCTGCTGGTCGCCGGCACGGAAGCCACCGCAGGCCAACAGCAGATTCCTCGACTGCGCGGCTTACGCCGCTCCGCTCGGGATGACAATTCGTAAAAAGCACCTTGGACGACCAGAAGCGGTCACCATACGAATGAACAAGCACCCTAAAGACGTCGAGCGCTGGAAGAAAATCGTGCGCTCCTTCGCTGAAGTTTCCGTCACCGTCCTGGCCGACCTGGTCGCCGACGAATTCATCTTCGGCGAGATCGCCCGCGTTTCCCGCGAGGCGCCGGTGCTGATCCTGAAGCATCGCGAGCGTACGGTCGTCCCCGGCGGCGGCGCCAACGCCGTCATGAATCTGGCCTCGCTGGGCGTCAACGTGCTTCCGGTCGGCGTGGTCGGCGATGACGAGCCCGGCTCGCTGCTGCTGGAGTGCTTTCACGAGAAGAAGATTTCCGTCGGCGGCATCGAGCGGCTGAAGCATCATCCCACGACGACCAAGACGCGCATTCTCGCCGGCATGTCGCACACCAGCCGCCAGCAGGTGGTGCGCGTCGATCGCGAGCCCGAGCCGTTGGGCGAACTTCATCCCGTGTTGCTCAATCTGATCAACGCCGCGCGCGAATACGCCACGGCGTCGGACGGCATGCTGGTTTCCGATTACGGCTACGGCGCCGCTACGCCGCGGCTGCTGACTTTCGTTAAGTCGAACGGCTGCCTGGAGAACAAGCCCATCACCGTCGATTCGCGCTATCGCATTCTCGACTACGAAGGCGCGACCGCGGCCACGCCGAATGAGCCAGAGGTGGAAGAGGCGCTGGGCATGAAGATCGGCCATAACAACGAAAAGCTCTTCGCCGCCGGCGAGCGTCTGCTGAAGGAGCTGGCCCTGCAGTCGCTGGTCATCACGCGCGGCCGCGATGGCATGGTCGCCTTCGAGGACGGAGCGAAGCCGGTGGCGATTCCCATCTACGGCTCCGACCAGGTGGTGGACGTGACCGGCGCGGGCGACACCGTGATTGCCACCTTCACCGCCGCGCTGGCTGCGGGCGCTGACACCATCGACGCAGCGCGCCTGGCCAACTTCGCCGGCGGCATCGTCGTCATGAAGCGCGGTACCGCGACCGTCAGCAACAAGGAACTGCTGGCGGCCATCGATCAATATTCGGCGGCAACTTCAGCGTGAGCGAACATAACGACAAAATCTTCTCGCGCGCTGCGTTGCGCGAGCGCGTCGACGAGTGGCGGCGCAGCGGCGAACCGATCGTCCTCACCAACGGCTGCTTCGATCTGCTGCACGTTGGGCACGTCCGCTATCTGCACGGCGCCAAGGCGCTCGGCGGCAAACTCATCGTCGCCATTAACTCCGACGAGAGCGTGCAGAAACTCAAGGGCGAGGGTCGTCCGGCGATGCCTGCAAGCGAGCGCGCCGAAATTCTGGCGGCGCTGGCCGACGTCGACGCCATCGTCATCTTCGACGAGCCCGATGTGCGCGCGCTGATCCGCGAGATTCATCCCGACGTGCAGGCCAAGGGCACCGACTACACGCGCGAGAACGTTCCTGAGCGCGACGAAGTGCGGGCCTATGGCGGACGCGTGGAGATCGTCGGCGATCCCAAGGATCACTCGACCACCGAGCTGCTGAAGCAACTGAACCCTCGCAGGGAAGGGAATCGCGGAACGTGAGCGCTCCCGCAACCTCCGCAACAGGATCAGAGCACGACCCATACTGCAGCGCCGATTGCCGGGCGCATGCTGGTCGTGCGCCTCAGCGCTATGGGCGACATCATTCACGCACTGCCGGCCATCACCGCGCTGCGAGCGGCGAATCCCGATCTCGAAATCGGATGGCTGGTCGAAGAGCGGTGGGCCGAGCTGCTTTGCGCGAGCGGCGCCGACCGCATGGCATCACGTTCGGCGGCCAAGCCGCTGGTTGATCACGTTCACCTCGCCAACTTCAAAACCTGGCGCAAGGCGCTGCTTTCGAACGAGAGCTGGCGTGAGATGAAACAACTGCGCGCCGAAATTCGCTCGATGAAGTACGACCTCGCGCTCGACATGCAAGGGGCAATCCGTTCCGCCATAGCGGCGCAGGCCAGCGGGGCGGCGATGCGTGTCGGCTCGTCCGAACCGCGCGAAGGACCGGCGACGATGTTCTACACCCGCCCGGTCGATCTGCGCGGAGCGCATGTGGTCGAACAGGCGCTAAGTCTCGTCTCCGATGTTGCCGGTCAGCCATTACAGTACGTCGATCCGCTCTTGCCTATCGATCCTGCTGCGGAAGCCTGGGCCGACCGCACGTTAAGCCAGTTCTCCACGCCGCGATTTGCCATCGTGAATCCCGGCGCGGGCTGGGGCGCGAAGTGCTGGCCCGCCGAACGGTTTGGCGAGGTTGCCGTTGCCCTGCGCGAGCGCGGACTGACCGTCATCATCAACTACGGTCCCGGCGAGGAAACGCTGGCGCACGCGGTTCATCAGGCCAGCCACGCTTCCGCGCTACCCGTGAAATGTTCTGTCGGAGAGTTGATTTCGGTTACGCGCCGGGCCTCGCTGTTCATCGGCGGCGACACTGGACCGATGCACCTCGCGGCCGCATTGCGCGTACCCGTCGTGGCATTATTCGGACCGACGCGTCCCGAGCGCAACGGCCCGTATGCTACCAGGAGCATCGTGCTGCGCAGCCCGGTGAGCGCCGACAACAGCTCGCACATCGATCGCCCCGACGAAGGCCTGCTCTCGATTCAGCCGCAGGCTGTCATCAACGCAGCCGACCGACTGCTCGGAGGCCAGGTTGCCTGACGCGCCATCCCAGCAGCCCTGGACGTGGAACCGCATCGCACGCCGCATTCGCGTGCCGATGGGATTCGTGTTTGCCGCGTTCTACCTTGGGCGCGCGCATCCTACGTGGCGATGCATTGCCGTCGGCGTGGTCATTGCTTGCATCGGCCTGGTGGTTCGCGCGCTCGCCGCCGGCCACGTGAAGAAAGATCGCGAGCTGGTCACGACCGGCCCCTACGCTTACGTGCGCAACCCACTCTATCTCGGCTCGATCCTGCTAGGCATTGGCTTTACGGTTGCCGCGCGCGACCTCTGGATCGGCGTCTTCCTCGTCGTCTACTTCGCGCTCATCTACGTCCCGGTGATTCGCGGCGAGCAGAGTTACTTGCGCAGCGTCTTCCCCGGATACGACGAGTACACACGCCGCGTGCCCAGCTTGTTCCCGCGCAAGTTGTGGTTCGCCGGCGTGACCGATGGCTTCTCGCGTGAGTTATACTTCCGACATCGCGAGTACAATTCCCTGCTCGGCGCCGCAGCCATCGTCGCGGTGTTGATTGCGAAAATCCTCTGGCTAAGGCAACGGTGACGATCTCGACTGCGCGCACTTACATTGTTCTCGCATTCATTTCTTGTTGCGCGGCGTTCTTCGCCCTCGGCCAGCAGCCGCAGCCGGCGCACACGCCAGCACCTCCGCAGACCGAAGCCAGGATCGGCTCAGCCTCGCACATTCAGCCCCTGCGTCCTGGTTTTCAGTTTCCCTTCGGCGAGAGCCTGCATTACGAAGGCCAGTGGCGGTTCTTCACCGCCGGCGTGGCGACCGTCAAAATCGAGCGCGCCGGGTCGCAAAATCACATCAGCGCCACTGCCGATTCCACCGGCGTGGTCGCCCTGCTGTATCGCGTGGCACGATCGCTTCGACTCCTACATCGATGCCAAGACCTTGTGCTCGCAGAAACTGACCAAGCACACCGAAGAGGGCTCGCACCGCCGCGATACCACGATTACCTTCGAGTACAAGCGCGGCAAATCGGTGCTCGACGAGAAGAACCTGAAGACCAACCAGCAGAAGCGCATGGAGAACGACATCCCCGGCTGCGTCACCGATGTGCTTTCAGGCATGGCCTACGTCTCCAGCCTTCCGTTGACCGTCGGCGCAGACCTATACTTTCCCGCTCAATGACGGGGGCAATACCGTCAACGTGCAGGCTCACGTCGAAGGCAAGGAGCAGGTCAAGACGCCGGCCGGAACCTTTCAGACGGTGCGTCTGGGCTCAGAGGGGAACGCGGGCGTGCTGAAGAATCGCGGCCGCATATGGATCTGGTACACCGATGACGAGCGCCATCTGCCGGTGCAGATGCGGGCCAAGCTGTTCTGGGGAACACTGACCGTCTATCTGACCAGCATCAGCAAGTAGCGGCGTTACTGCACGCGGAAGCGCTCGGCGATCACGCGCTGCAGGCGCGGCTTGTAGAGCATGTCGTAAGCAAGTTCTTTGTCGGGAAACATAGCCAGCGCAGCGCTTCTTGGCGTTGGCCGCCAGCTCCGCGGCTTCTTCCACCGTCAGGTCGGGATCCTGGCTGATCACCGACATCACCATGTTCATCATGATCTGCAGCCGGCGCAGTTTGCGGCGCTCGTCTTCCTGCTCTTGTTGAAGGCTGCTGGCGGGCTGCGCTGCTCCGACTTCATTGCGTTCCGGTAGCCCCATGTGTTCCCCTCTGAAGAAGACCACGGCCGGCCCGACGTGCGTCCTGATCAATTTCCGCTACAATTTGATGTTCGCCGTTCCCCCACCGTTGCGTAGAGCGTTGTGGGCGGCATCATACACCCAAACGGCGAATTGCAGCCGCAACGAATCAACTTGCCAACGGCGGTCAGACCGTCATTTGCATCGAATTCATCGGAGGAACCATGGCAGAGACGACAGAGAGTCACGAGGAACTGGTCAAGGTTTTCGATACCGACGAGGAGTCCGAAGCGATGGTAGTTCGCGGGCTGCTGGAATCGGCCGGCATTGAAGCCATCATTCAAAACCGCGAAGCGCCGCAGGACATTCTGCCCGGAGTGGGCGGAGTGGTCATCCTGGTGCGGCCCGACCAGGCCGAAGAAGCCGTCGACGACCATCGAAGCCTATCGCACGCAGTCCCACGACCGACGCAGACGAAGCGGTCAGCGAGGAACCGGTCTAGCCGTAACCGTTTTGCCGTCCAAGATAAAACGAAACAGCTCCGGCCAGGTCGGTGCGGTACGTCGTGCACGTGCGCCTCGGCATAACGCTGCATCACCTCCGGCCGGGGATGCTTGAACGAGTTGTACAATCCCACCGACACCACGGCGAATCGCGGCTGCACCGCCGTCCAGGAATTCCGGCGAACTGGAGGTCAGGCTGCCGTGATGGCCGACCTTCAGCAGGTCAGCGTGCGGATTCTCCTCGATCAGGAATTTTTCGATGCGATGGTGCGAGTCGCCGACCAGCAGCGCGGACGTTCGCCATACTGAATGTGCAGGACCAGCGACTCGTCGTCCTGATCTCGCAGGGACGGCGCGCCAATCCGGCTGCGGATTCAGGACGCGAATGTGCAGCCCGCCAAAGTCGAAGCTGTCGCCGGCCTGATGAGGCTTGAATGTGCACATGGAACGCGCGCGCCGATTTGCTCCAGCTCCTGAAAGCCGCGGTCGGGCGACTCGACGCCATACCAGAACTCCCGCGGCTGGAAGTTGGTGATGACGCGCGCGCATTCCGCCCATGTGATCGCTGTGGGCGTGCGAGAGAGCGATGGCATCGAGCCGGCGAATGCCGCGCGACCATAGATACGGCGAGACCACTTCTTCGCCGACATCGAAGTCCGAATGCGACGCGCCCGGCATGCCGCCGGCGTCGAGCAGCAGCGTCTTTCCTTCGGGCGTAATGAGCAGCAGGGAATCGCCCTGTCCGACGTCGATGGCCGTGACCTCGAAGACGCCGGGAGTGCATGCGCGGCTTGGGCGGGAAGAGTACGATCCACGCCGCCGAAAGCAGCAGCCCGGCAATTCCGGCGATCGCGAACCAGCGCCGCCTTGATAAGAGCAGTGCGAGCGCGATGGTTAGCGCGGCGAACAGTGAGACGGCCAGCGTCGGGGTGGGCACGCGCACATCGGCGATGCGGATAGTGGCCGATGAATCGAACCGTTCCGGTCAGCAGCGCCAGCGAGTAGCCGGCAACCTTCGCCGGCAGGAATGCCAGCCAGCGTCCGCAGTACGAGAGCGCGACCGCGAGCACAGCGCTCGGCAGCAGCACCGAGGCGATGGGAATCATCAGCGCGTTGGCGGGCAGCGCCGTCGTGGTCGCGCGATGGAAGTACCACGCCATCGGCAGCGCCAGTGCCAGGTTGATGACGATCGAGACGAAGAGCAGCTCGGAGGCGCCAGCAGGACCCGAGTGGCTCCGACCAGAGTGACATTCGCAAGGCGTTTGCCGACAACATTCCGCCAGCGCCCGGCGCAACAGCCGCATCTCCACGCGAAATTGCGCCGCGCGGGTGGGCTGCGAATAATCCCATTCGGGCGAATCGAGGTTGCGCAGCCCGGCCTGCAGCGGATAAATCGTTCGCCGCAGGATCGGCACGGCAATTCCGGCGACAGCAATCACGGCGAGGAACGTCAGTTGAAAGCTGGCTTCGAAGAGCGTGCGCGGATTCACCAGCAGAATGCCGAGCGCCGCGATGCCCAGCGCGTTCAGTCCGGCGCGATCGCGATAGAGCAGCCGTGTCAGCAGGTAGATGCTCAGCGTGATGGTGGCGCGCACGATGGGCGCGCCGAGATCGGCGACGAAGGCGTAGCCCCACGAGAGCAGAATGGTCAGCACCGTCGCCCAGGTTTCGCCGAACGGCAGACTGCGCAGCAGCCAGAAGACGGCGAACGCCAGGATGCCGACGTTGATGCCGGAGACGACCAGGATGTGATACGTGCCGGTACGCTGGAAGTCGGACTTGATCTCGCGGCCGAAGAACGCGCGGCCGCCGATGAGCGCCGCCTGCATCAGCGCGCCGCTCTCGCCCGGCCAGAGCCGCTCGATGTGCTGCAATACGCTGCGCCGCGCGCGGCTGCGCCAGTAACCCAACGCGACTGCCGGCAAATCCCGGCAGAACCTCGACGCTCGCAGCATGGGCCGAGCCGGTGAGGCGAATGCCTTGCGAGGCGAGATATCCCGCGAGATCCATCGCCCCCGGATTGCGATAGTTGTGCGGCAGCGCGCAGCTTCGCCGTGAACTGCAGTCGCTCGCCGTAGGCGTACACGCGCAGCGGCGACTCGCCGCCGTTCACCTGCGCTTCTTCTTCTTCGCTGCGCTTGCTGTAAATCGTCAGCCGGATGCCGATGGGCTCACGCAGCGCGCGCTCGCCCGCGCCGCAGTTCTTCGCTCTCGACATCGACTGACTCCTGTTTACCGCCGTAGGGACTGTCGCGAACAATGCCTTCGCGAATCACATGCGCGGTGACGTCGACTGCGTTCTCCCCGGTTGCGAATGGCTGCAAGATCTTCGACGATCGCCGGCTGGGCAGCATCGCGCGCCTGGAGATAAAAGCCGCCGAGCGGTACGAGCGCGAGCAGCCGAGGAAGAAGGCCAGTTGCGGCGAGCGGCGAAGCGCCAGAAATGCGGTGGCAGCAGGCAAGCAGAAATCCCGCCAGCCAGACCAGCGGCGAGCGCCACAGAAAATTCGCAGCGAGAATTCCCGACGAGAACGCCAGCGCCGCGAGGAAGAGCGGCTCCTGGCCGCCGCAATACGGCGGAGCGGCTGGGCGTTCTTGCGGTAATGACGATGCTTCGGACACGGCAGCGCCAGTGTCCTACTCACGAGCCGGGAGGCTACAAGCGGTCGAGGTCTTCGGCGCCGATGCCGACGGCCCACGGCAACAGCTCATACTGCGCCATGCCAAAGCGCACGTACGGATCGTTGTCGCGAATACTGTCGAGCGTCGCCTGCACTTCGTCATCGGGCACGCGCAGCAGCAGCATGCCGCCGTTGCGCGGAGACATCGGCCCCGACGCAATCATCAGGCCCTCCTGCTTCAGGCCCTGCAGGTAGGCGCGGTGCGCGTCGGTGTGCTTGGTGACTTCTTCCAGCGGCTTGCGATAACGAATGATGGCGATGGCGTACATCACGTCCTCCGGCGAGGGTTGTCGAGTCAGCGCGCCAGGTGCAGCACGGTTTCCATGTGATACGTCTGGGGAAACATGTCGACCAGATGCGCCTGCTCGACCCGAAAACCCGATTCTAGCAGCACGCGCACGTCGCGCGAGAGCGTTGCCGGGTCACATGAGACGTAGGTCACATGCGAGGCGGACATGCGGCACAGCGCCTTGGCAGCTTTCTCGCCCAGCCCGGCGCGCGGCGGATCGAGCACGACCAGATCGGCGGCGAGTTTCGTGGCACGCTCGGCCAGAAACGCTTCCGTCGTAGAACGGACGCACTTCGCATTGCGCGGAAGGTTGTGCCTGAGATCGGCGAACGAATGCGGCGAGGCTTCGACGGCCATAACTTCATCGAAGTTGCGCGCGAGGTGCCTGGTAAAGAGGCCGGCGCCGGCGTAGAGATCGACCGCGGCCCGTCCGCTCTGCTTGCCGACGACCACTTCGACGAGCTTGTCGACGAGGAAGCGGTTGGTCTGAAAGAACGAACCTGCGCTCACGCGATATTCTTCGCCGCCCGCGCGGTAGAGGAGCGACTCGTCGCCGATGGTCTCTGAATTTTCTCCGGGCGTTGCCGTGAGCGGAGCCCGCTGGCGTGATTCGTCTTCGACCGGAGAAGTGGCGAAGATGGACAAGCCGGCAAGCTCAGGAAGCAGCTCCCGTAGATACCCGGCAAATTTCTTTACCGCTGCCGATGGCGCCGGGGTCGACAGACTTTGTCCGGCAGCCGAGGGTTGAGAGCCAACCGTCTTTTTGGTCGCGTGCGATGGCCGAGCGTCGGCATCTTTCCTGCCGCCAATTGGTGGCTGGCGACTGACGGTTTCTTCCTTCACATACAACTCAATCATCAGCTTCGAGTCATCGTGATTCGCGAAGAACTGCAGCCCGTGCAGCGCTTCCGGCACCACCGCCCGTCGACGGCCCAGCGTCCACATCGCCGCGATGGCGCGATTGATGAGCGGCGAGCTGATGGGGCAGCTCTCCACCGGCAGCAGCGCGTGCGAACCGTAGCGGAAGTAGCCCAGCGCGAACTCCGGCTGATGCTTTACGTGCATGCGCGTGCGATTGCGATAGGCCCACGGCTCGGCCGAATGGACGACGACGTCATCCTTCAGTTCGAACTTGGCGGTGCGGCGCAGCGTCTCGCGCAGGATCTCGGATTTGTAGCGGAGTTGCGCAGCGTAGTCGATGTGCTGGTAATGGCAGCCGCCGCAACGCGTGAAGTAGGGACAGCCGGGCTCGACGCGTTCAGGCGACGGGGTGAGCACGCGGTCGACTTGCGCGCGGGCGAAGCCAGGTTTGGCTTCGACAACCGTCGCTTCGACTTCTTCGCCCGGAAGTACAAAAGGGAGAAAGACGGTTTTGCCGCGGCCATGTTCATCGGCGGGGAGTCGGGTTAACCCGTCGCCGCCATAGATCAACTTCTCGATCGTGAGTTGCAAGAGATTCCTAACTGATTGCCATCGTGAGCGGAGTGAGGACGCCGGGCGTCCGAACACAGCCGGAGAATCCCGCTCCGCCATCATCATCGGTGGTGGAGCGAAAGGTCCCGGCCAGGAGCGTCGCCCTTACAAGGGCTGTGCAGCAAGGCCCAAGCGCGCAGTATGCGAAAGACTACCTATCTTACCTTGCGCCGGGTCGCGCCCGCCCTCGGCGAACGACGCGCTGCCGGGCGGCGCGCATCTGCTGATTGTGTGACCGCCGACCTTGCCGGAGTCAGCCATCCCGATTTACCTTCGGCTGCGGGAGTTACGAATGGCATCTCGCGCTTTTCTGCTGTGCGCGCTCATCGTTGGCCTGGTTGCCGGCGCCATGGCCGCAGCCAAGATCGAACGGATCGCTGGGCCGCCGGCGGCCGGCGTCTCCGACGCGCTACGCCAGGCGGTCGGCGACAAAGGTTACCGCGTCACGCTCGACGACGGCTGGACCGCCGAGTTCTGGTTCGCCCGCCAGCTCAAGACCGAAAAGAAGGACGATGCCGCCGGCGCCCTTTACCCCGAGCTGACCAGCGGAGAGTTCGTCGGCGTGGTCCGCTTTGTGCAAGGCTTCTCTGACTTTCGCGGGCAGAGCCTGCCGGCCGGTATCTACACCCTGCGCTATCAGCTTCTGCCGCAAGACGGCAACCACATGGGTGTCGCGCCGAATCCCGACTTCCTGCTGGCCAGTCCCGCTGCCGATGACGCGCGGCCAGAGCAGTCGTACGTGTATCGCAAGCTGATAGCCCTGAGCGCGAAGAGCACCAGCACCGGCCACCCGGCGGTAGTCGCCCTGGAAAGCGCCGGCGAACCGGGCGGCGTGACCAAAGAGGAGAATGGCAACGTCGTCTTCAGTCTCGACGTGCCCGCCGCAGACGGAAGCACGGTAAAGCTCGGGGTTGTCGTGAAAGGTGCGGCAGCTCAGTAGAACGGCGAAGGCTGTGCCGGTCGACGGCTATAGTGCTCTTGTGTCACGCGCCATAGAGCGTTTGCGGATGAGTCGTCCGAACTTCGATCGAGTTGGGGAGTTTGCGTCCCGCGCTAGCGAGTGGCTGGTGCTGGCCTATCTGCTGGTTGCGGCGACTCCGCCGATCCTGTTTCGCCACCGCGCGCTTTCGCTCGTCGGACATCTCAACCTGCTCGACGGCTCGTGGGTGCTCGACACTAGTTACAAGGCGTCGGGAGGAATCTGGTTCGGCCGCGACGTGGCCTTCACCTACGGCCCGCTCTTCCAATGGCTGTCGTCAGCGCCGTCACGCTGGGTTGGCGTGTCTGCCGGCTCAGTCTATGCGACGTGGTACACGCTACCGTCCTATCTTGCCTTCCTGGCGACATTCCTGACCGCGCGGTTGTTGCTGCCCGAGGCGGCAGCGTGGCGGCGCGCCCTGCTGGTGCTGCTGGCGATCGTGTGCTGGTCGCAGGATTTGCGGGCAGCGCTGTGTCTGCTGGCCTTTGCCCTGTTTGTGCGCTTGACCGATGACGCGGTTCACAACGGCGTGGCCAGTCGCGGGTTCGCTGCTGCAGTCGTCTGCGCGACAGCTTTCTTGATTTCAGCGGATACCGGTATCTACTGTGTGGCCGCCTTATTTTTTTGCGTTGCGGCGACAGCGGCGGCCGAACATGCCTGGCGGCAAATGCTGGCGCTGCTGCTGGCGGCGGTTGCGTCCTCGGGATTGCTCGCGTTGGCGATTAACGCAGCCCTGTTCTCACCGTTGAACTTCCGCTTCTGGAAGTCGAGCGTGGCCATCGCCGCCGGCTACCGCTGGTTCGAGCCGGCTCGCATGGCGAAGGGCGACAAACACTTCGTGGTCGTGACCCTTGTGTTGGGAGTGCTCGTCTTTGCGACCGCATGGATTTGGCGACGGCCGCGACACTACTGGAGCGCGCACTTGACTTTCCTGGTGGCCGGTTTCTGCCTCGCCCTGCTGATGCTGCAGAGTGCCGTGGTTCGTTCCGACTACGGCCATGTGCGGATCGGCATCTACCCCATGATCTTCCTGGGCAGCGTGATCGTTCTGAGCCGGCTTGCGACGGAGTTTGTGGCTGGAACTGGCCTCGGCAGCGGGGCTGGTTATCCTGACTGCGCTTACTCTGCAGCCGTCGTCCGTATTCCTCCCTGGCGCGGTCATCGAGCAGATGCAGCAACTGCGACAGCCGTTGCGAGACTGTCCTGAGGGTTACCGGGAGATGGACGCGGCGTGTCTGCCCGTGGACGAGGCGCAATGGCTGGCCGAGGTAGCGGGGTTCGTCAGGAAACAAGCCAGGCCGGATGCCAGGATCGCCGTTCTCTCCTACGAAACCGCCGTCGGCTTGCTTTCGCGCCATCAGGTGGCCGGCGGCGTGATGCAGAGCTACTTGGTCAACGGTGACTACTTGACCAGCCTCGAGGTGCAGGGTTTGGAGCGGGATCGGCCGGCGGTCGGGTTGTATTTTCCCGGCAGCGCGGCGAACCCGCCCTTGGACTCCGTGCCGACGCTGACCCGAAGTCCCGAGCTTTGGCTCTACTACCTGCGGCATTACCAGCTGGCAGACCGTCCGGCGTCCGACGTTGCAGGTCTGCTGCGCGATGACAGCCGGGAGAGTCGACTGCACATCTCCTCGCGGGACGTAGGTGAGTCGTTGTCGGCAGCCATCGGCGCACGCACTACGAGTCTCGATTTGGGACAAGTTCGTTGGCCTTCCCCGGAAGCTGATTTCCTCAAGTTGCGGGTCCGGGTCGACTATCCGCTGTGGTGGCATCTGCGGAAGCCGTCCTGCTACGTCCTGCAGATGACCTTCGCAGACGGGACAGAGCGAGCTGTGCAGTTCGTCGTCCCGCCGGGCCGCGATACCGATGTTTGGGTGTTTCCATGGGACGATCTCGGCCTTGTCCATTACTTTTCTGCCGACGAGGCGCAGTGGAGAGTCGCCAATCGGCCAGCACTCACCGGTCTTGAGTTGATCGTCACGCCATTCGATTGGCTGTCGGTTGTGCCGGAGAGCGTAACCGTGGAGTCGATTGAGGCCATGCGAATCGATTTGCAGTAAATATTTTTCAGTTGAGCTGTGGAAGAGCCTGACGGCGCGTTGTTGTTTGTAGCGAAGCGCATCAGTGCCGATGTGAATCGCAACAGCGCCTTTCAGCAGGCTTGTCGATTCATGTAAGTCTCTGATTCTGTTGTTGACGAGAGCGCTTCTCCCGCCGCATTTTCTGCTCGCGGCCCGTTTTCCCGTTGCACTTCACAACAGGTTTCATGTTGTGTTACACAACGCGTCCGGTAGATGAGTTTTGCAACAACAGTTCGTAAGCCGCAGCCTAAGCAGTAGTTACGGACGCAAGCAAGGAGGGATGTAGCTCAGATCGAGTTTGGTACGCCGTGTGCCTTAGTAAAGGACGCAAGCGCGAGAGAAAAAGCGCAAAGGAATCAAAAAACAGGAGGCAGGCCATGACAGTACTACTCGTTCTCATGATGTTCGCGATCTTCCTGACAATCGACTTCTTCTATGCGAAAGCCAAGCACCCAGTTCTGCAAGTTGCACCGGCGATGAGCAAGCAAGCTACCGGTGAATGCCCGGTTGAAGCCCAGCCTGGTCGGCGGATTCGAGGTTCCCGACAACTTGCGCTATCATCCCGGACACACCTGGGCGCTGAGCGAGAGTCCGAACCTGGTTCGAATCGGCATCGACGACTTCGCCTCGAAGCTGGTCGGCAAAGTGGAGCAGCGTGACCCTGCCGCAACGCGGCCAGTGGATTCGCCAGGGACAGAAGGTATGGAGCATGGTCCGCAACGGCGTCAAGGTCGACATGGTTTCCCCGATCGAAGGCAGCGTGGCCGACATCAACGAAGCGCTGGTCAACGATCCCACGCTGGCGACCAAAGATTGCTACGGCGAAGGCTGGATGATCACGGTTCAGTCGCCCGACTCCAAGACCAACTTCCGCAACCTGCTGGGCGGCGCGCTGGCCCGGTGGTGGACCGAAGAGTCCTCGATGCGGCTGCAGCGGGTTATGCCGAACGCCCTCGGAGCCCTGGCGCAGGACGGCGGAGTCGCCATCGACGACCTGGCGAGCACGATGCCCGACGAGCAGTGGACCAAGGTTACCCGCGAATTCTTCCTGACCTAGACCTCCGACACCGGAGTAGCCTCCTGCTCCGGTTGAGTTTCTCCCTCCGGCCGCGCACAAAGCGCGGCCGAGTTTATTTGGGAAGACGGTGTTCGCCCTCCGTCCAATCCAAATTCAGCTCCCGAGGCGCTTTGAGGTGGTCATGACATTTGTCATCCGCCCTCTCTGACAATCGGCACTACTTGCGCCGATGCGAGTTCGACCGATGATCGCTAACGTGCACGGGGAGAAGCCGGACACAGGAGTGAAGGATGTCAACCGCGATCGCAGAAATGCCGCGCAACACACCGGTACCCCAGCCCAGAGCCGTTGCCAGCGCTCGCAACGTGAAGAAGGGCTACGGAGACGTGATCGCGCTCAACCATCTGAATATGGAGATTCGAGCCGGCGAGTTGCTGGGCCTGCTGGGTCCCAACGGAGCGGGGAAGACCACGCTGGTGCGGCTTCTGCTGGGTTCTGCCAGGCCGGATGCAGGCAGCGTCTCGGTGTTCGGTGCCGATCCGCAGAGCGGCCAGATGCAGACGCGCGTGGGCGCCATGCTGCAGGTCGGACGGGTGCCGGAGACGCTGAAAGTTCGCGAGCACATCGATTTGTTTTCGTCGTACTATCCCAACCCGCTGCCGCTGGCCGAGACGCTGGCGATCGCCGGTCTTGACGACATCCAGGATCGCGCATACGGCGAGCTTTCCGGCGGCCAGAAGCAGCGCGTGCTGTTTGCACTCGCCATCTGCGGCAATCCAGACCTGCTCTTCCTCGACGAGCCGACGGTCGGTCTCGACGTTGAAGCGCGCCGCCTGATGTGGGCGCAGATTCGCACCCTGATCGCCCGCGGCAAAACGGTTCTGCTGACTACGCACTACCTGAACGAAGCGGACGCGCTCGCCGACCGCATCCTGGTGCTGAACCAGGGCGCGATCATTGCCGAGGGCACGCCTGCCGAGATCAAGGCGCGCGCCATGGGCAAGCAGATTCGTTGCACCAGCCAGCTGAGCTCGAGCAGGTCGAGCAGATCCCCGGCGTGCTGAGCGTCAAGGCCGACCGCAACGCCTTTGAGCTGCAGGTGAACGCGGCCGAGCCGGTGGTTCGCGAATTGTTGCAGCGCGACGCGTGGCTTGCCGATCTGGAAGTGACCAACGCCGGACTGGAAGAGGCGTTCCTGGCGCTGACCGCAGAAAAACAACGCCGACATCGAAGGAGAAGAACTGACATGGCTGCCACCACTCTTCCTATCGCCAACGTCGCTCCGCGACGCTCGCTGGCGCAGACCTTCGCGGTCTATGCGAAAGAGGCGCGCTACGAACTCACGAAGAACATCCGCATCCCGGTGTATGCAATTTCGACGGTGGCGTTTCCGCTGATGTTTTACGTGCTGTTCGGGATCGTGCTGGGACGCAACAACGCAGCGGTTCGCAACGATAACGCCATCTACATGCTGGGCACGATGGGCTGCTTCGGGGTGATGGCGGTGGCGTTGTTCGGCTTCGGCGTCAGCCTGGCCATCGAGCGCGGACAAGGCTGGCTGCAGGTGAAGCGCGCTTCGCCGATGCCGATCGGCGCGTACTTCTTCGCCAAGCTGTTTGCGGCGATGGTCTTCAGTACCGTGATTATTCTGTTGCTGGTCGCGGTGGGATTCACCTTCGGCGGCGTGCGCCTGCCGCTGATGACTGCGGCGAAGCTGCTGGGGATTCTGGTGGCGGGCTCGATTCCGTTCAGCGCGATGGGGCTGGCGATCGGCTATTTCGCCAAGCCGAACTCGGCGCCGGCGGTGGTCAACCTGATTTACCTGCCGATGTCGTTCTGCTCGGGCTTGTGGATTCCGTTGTTCCTGCTGCCGCACGGATTGCAAACCTTCGCGAAGTTCCTGCCGCCGTACCACATGGCGCAGCTGGCTCTGGGATGCGTCGGCATGACGACCGAGCCGGCGACGGCGTGGTCGCACGTGGAAGCGCTGGCGGCGTTCACGATGATCTTCCTGGGCTTGGCCGCATGGGGCTATCGCAGGGATGAAGGCGAGACGTACGGGTAACTCAGCAGCCAGTGGTCCGTGGCCAGTGGCCAGTGCGGAACTGATGCTCGAAGGCCAAGAGCTAAGAGCTAAGAGCTAAGCGAACAAGCGAAAAGCGACAAGCGAAAGCGGGGTTCCCATGAAAAGCATATCGGCGCAATGGATTCTATGGGCGGTGACGATGACGCTCTTCCTCAGCCTGACGCTGACCGGGCACTTCGATTGGCTGGCCGTCGCGCTCGTCGCCTGCTCCCTCGTGTGGTACATGGTTGTACCGCGCGCCACTTCCAGATAACAATAGGGGCAAACCATGCATGGACCTGCATCTATCCCGGACGAAAAGAATATGGCTGGATCCCGGTCATCTGGCTGATGTATCTGGTCTTCTTTTTCCTCGATCCGATCCTGGACCATCACGGCGGCCTGATCTGGGTGGGACACGATCGTTGTCGGGGTCGTGTTCACGCTCATGTACCTGCAGGCTTTCGGCGCCAAGGGGCCCAAGGCTGTGCTGATCACGATTGGCATGGTGGTGCTGGGCATCGCGTGTTCGCCGTGGAACTCCGGTGCGATGGGCTTCTTCATCTATGCTGCTGCGGCCATCGCGTGGATCGATCAATCGCGCAAGATGTGGCTTTGGCTGGCGCTGATTCTCGCCATCACCTTGACGGAGAACTGGCTGCTGGACCGGCCGCTGGTCTTCGGCTTGATGATGGCGTTCTTTGCGCTCACCACCGGCGCAGCGAATTTCTATTTCGCCGCAGAAGAAGTGCGCCACCGAGAAATTGCATCTGGCGCAAAGTGAAGTGGAGCATCTGGCCAAGGTCGCCGAACGCGAGCGCATCGCGCGCGACCTGCACGATCTGCTGGGACACACGTTGTCGCTGATCACGTTGAAGGCAGAACTGGCGCGCAAGCTGGTGGATCGCGATCCGGAGCGCGCCAAGCAGGAGATGCTCGACGTGGAGCAGACCTCGCGCGCCGCGCTGGCCGATGTGCGTGAGGCGATCAGCGGATATCGCGGCGAAGGGCATTGCGGCCGAACTGGTCCGGGCGCGCAAAACACTGGAGACAGCCGGCATCACAGTCAATGCGAATGTCGACCGAGTTGCCGCTGACGCCAGGCGCAGGAGACGGTGCTGGCGCTGGCTTTGCGCGAAGCGGTGACCAACGTCGTGCGTCATGCGCAGGCGCAGCAATGCAGCGTGCGTCTGCAGCGCGAAGACGAATCGCTTGCACACTGGAGATTGCCGACAACGGTCTCGGTGCTGACGGGCCCGAAGGCAATGGGCTGCGCGGCATGCGCGAGCGGCTGGAAGCCATCGGCGGCTCGTTGCAACGGCAGACGAAAGCGGGAACCTGCCTGGTGATCCATTTGCCACTCGCGCCAACGGCGGCCGAGTAGCGCCTGCTGCCTCTGCTCTGCGAAACTGGGAGCATGAGCGTCGCGAAACGCGACAAGATACGAGTGGTCATCGCCGAAGATCAGGCGATGGTGCTGGGCGCGCTGGCCGCACTGCTGGAGATGGAAGACGACATCGAGGTCGTCGCCCGCGCGCGCAATGGCGAAGAAGCGCTGCGCGTCGTACAGCAGGCGCGGCCCGAAGTTTTCATCACCGACATCGAGATGCCGAAGCTCACAGGCTTGGAAGTTGCCGCCGAGCTAAAACGTAGCGGCGTGCCGGTGCGCGTCATCATCCTCACGACGTTTGCCCGGGCGGGATATCTGCGGCGCGCGCTCGATGCCGGAGCCTCGGGCTATCTGCTGAAAGACATGCCCGCCGAGCAGCTTGCCGATGCCGTGCGGCGGGTGCAAAAAGGGTTGCGCGTCATCGATCCGCAACTCGCTGCCGAAGCCTGGAGCGACGAGCCCGATCCGCTGACCGATCGCGAACGCCAGGTGTTGCGACTGGCTGGTGAAGGAACGTCGACGCTCGACATCGCCAACGAGCTGAATCTGTCGGAAGGCACGGTGCGCAATTATCTGTCGGAAGCGATCAGCAAGCTGGGCGCAGCCAATCGCGTAGACGCGGCACGGATTGCCCGGTCTAAAGGATGGTTGTAGAGGCAGTGGCTAGAGGCTAGGGGCTAGGGTCTGGCTACCATATGCAAGTCGTCATGCTTGCTGACTGGGGCAACTGCGGGCATATCCATGCGAACACGCGCCTGTGGGAAGTTGTCATCACGAGGAGGACTTCAGTCCGACGAGGGATCTGCTTTATTTCGCTCAGCGAAAAATGCATCCTGATACAACTCGGTCCATAAAGTCCCGCGTTCGTTGCACATTGAATACAATTTGTGTCGAACAATCCAGGGAAGAATGAATGACAATTCCTAAGATCAAACTTGCGCACACTGACCTGGAAGTCTCGCGCTTCTGTTTTGGCACGATGACCTTCGGCAAGCCGCTGGACCAGGCGGGCACGACGCAAATCGTCAATCGCTGCATCGAGGCGGGCATCAACTTCTTCGACACCGCCAACATGTATCAGACGGGCGTGGCCGAAACCATGCTGGGTCACGCCATCAAGGGCAAGCGCGAGCAACTGGTCATCGCCAGCAAAGTATTTTTCAAGATGGGTGATGGTGACGATCAGCAAGGCCTTTCGCGCAAAGCCATCCTGCGCGCGGTCGACGAAACCTTGCAGCGCTTGGGCACCGACTATCTCGATCTGTATTACTTTCACGCGCCCGACCACAACGTGCCCATCGACGAGTCGATGGACGCGATGGAGTCGCTGATCAAGCAGGGCAAGGTACGCTATCCGGCGTCGTCCAATTACGCGGGCTGGCAGGTGGTCGAGATGCTTTGGATCGCCAAGGAGCGCGGCTGGCACGCGCCCTATGTCACGCAACCGATGTACAACCTGCTGGCGCGCGGCATCGAGCAGGAGTATCTGCCGATGTGCAAGCGGTTCGGCATCTCAACGGTCGTCTACAACCCGCTGGCCGGCGGCTTGCTGACGGGCAAGCATAAGCAGGACAAGGTCACGCCGGGGACGCGCTTCGACAATAACAAGCTCTACCAGGATCGCTATTGGCACGAGCAGTACTTCCAGTCGGTGGAGCAGTTGCGCAAGATCGCGAAGAATGCGGGACGGTCGTTAGTCTCGTTGGCCCTGAACTGGCTGCTGCATCACACCGCGAGTGACGTCATAATTCTTGGAGCGTCGCGCATGGAGCAGCTGAATGAGAACCTGGCGACGATTGACGACGGTCCGCTGAGCGAGGACGTGCTGAAGAAGCTGCGACGAAGTGTGGCGCAACCTGCGCGGGCCGCTGCCGGTGTACAACCGGTGAGAAAGCAGTGGTCAGTGCAGTGCTCAAGAGCTGCTGCTCGCACTGGACCGCAGAGCCTTCGACTCCGTGCCCGTCTGACTCGCAAACCGGCGAGTCAGACGGGCACTGCGCTCAGGATGACAACTCGTGGAAGAAGCGGTCCTGACTGAGTTCTGAGTGCTGACGACTAGCACTCACTGACATGCAGGTACGCTTGCGATCTCCATCACCGGCGTTAGCGGCTGCAGTTTCTGCTGCGTGAGTTGCGCGTTCACCGCCGGCACGTCCTGCTTCATCAGTTCTGACCACTGCTGCGTGACCTTCGTCAGGTCCTGGCAGTAGTCGCGATAGGCGACGTGCATCGCATCCGTCGGCGCCTGGTCGGCCTGGCCGGCGGTCTCCGACAGTCCGGACAGTTCGCCATTGAGCAGCGTGAAGGTCGGTTTAGGTTTGCCGAAGCCGCCAAAGCCGCGCTGGATCTCGCCTTGCAGCTTCTGTGCTTTTCCCTGCAAAACATTGACGGCATCGAGTGTTGCCTTAGCCTGGTCGTTGTTCTTCAGTGCGTTCTGCCGATCGGAGACTTCGCCGAGGAACTTCGTCGCCTGCTCGTGCAAGTTAAAGGTGTCGGTGATCAGGCGATCGATCTGCTGCTCGAACTGGAGTTGCTGTTCGAGTTCGGCCTGGGTGATCTTCACACGCGGGTCCATGCTGACCGTCAGCGGCTGCTTGTAGGTTTTGCCGTCGACGGTGAGCCGCACTTCGTAGGTGCCGGGGACGACGAACGGTCCTTGCGGCTCGGCGTGTGTGCGCTCGTAGAGCGCCGAGATGGGATAGGTGTGCTGCAGCGCTTCCGGTGCGGTGTAGCGCAGGTCCCACACGTAGCGATTCATGCCCGCGTTGGTTGGCAGCGGCGTCGGATGATAGACCCAGTAGTTCGGAACCGGCGGCGGCTCTTCGCTGCGCAGTGTCTCCCGAGTGCTGGAGAGCTTGCGCACGAGCTGACCCTTCGAGTCGTAGACGGCGATGGCGACTTCGCCTTGCGGCGCAGTCTTGAAGTAGTAGTCGAAGATCGCGCCAGTCGGAGGGTTGTCGCCCGCGGGCATCTCGGGAGGGAGCGGCGTGTCCTGGTTCATGTCGTTGCGCAGGCGGATGGCGGTCGCCGGTTTGTAGAAGTACACATTCGACTTCGCAACTTTCTCGTCGATCTGCCGCAGAGGCGAAAGGTCGTCGAGAATCCAGAAGGCGCGGCCGTAGGTTGCCGCAACGAGATCGTCGTCGTGCACCACCATGTCGCGTACGGAGACGGTCGGCATGTTCTGCTGCAATGTGCCCCACTGCTCGCCGTTATCGAAGGAGACGAACGGACCGGTCTCGGTTCCCGCGTAGAGCAGGCCGCGGCGCTTGGGATCCTCGCGCACGACTTTCACGAAGCTGAGGTCGGGAATGCCCGTGACAATCTCCTGCCAGCTCTTGCCGTAGTCGCTGGTGCGGAAGATATGCGGCTTGAAGTCGTTGCCCTGGTGGTTGTCGACGGAAACATATGCGATTCCGGCATCGAAGTGCGAGGCCTCGACCATCGTGACTTCGGAATACTTCAGCAGTCCGGGAGGCGAGACGTTCTGCCAGTTCGCTCCGTTGTCGGTCGTCACTTGCACCAGGCCGTTGTTGGTGCCGGCCCAGATCACGCCGCCCTTCACGGTAGAAGGCGCGATGGTCGTGATCGCACGGCGATCCGGAGGCTTCAAGGTCTGCTCTTCTTCCTGCGACTTCGGCTTCTTGTTCTCGGCTTCTTTCTCTTTCGTCTCGTCGCTCTTGGCGGCCTCGGGCTTCTTCTCTTCCTGATCGGCTGAAGGAGGCACGGGTTCACCGGGGCGGTTCGTCAGGTCGGGACTGATCGTCTTCCAGGTCTTGCCTTCGTCGCTGGTCTGCATCACGAACTGCGTGCCTTCGTACAGGATGTGCGGGTCCTGCGGCGAAAACGCCAGCGGAGGATTCGTGGCCGTGCGGTAGTCGCCGTCGCGGCTGACGTTGGGCGAGATCACCTTCACCTGCCGGTTGGTGCGGTCGACGCGCCACAGGCCACGTGCTTCGCCGCCGGCGTAAACAATGTTGGGATCAAGCGGGCTGGGAATGATGTAGCCGAACTCGTAGGCGCCGATCGGGTCCCAGTCGAGAAAGGTGATGGCGCCATAATCGCCGCGGCTGAGCGTGGCCACCGAGCCGCTGTCCTGCTGCGTGCCGTACACCCAGTACGGAAAGCGGTTATCGGTGGAGACGTGATAGATCTGGCCGGTGGGCTGGTTGTACCACGAGGTCCAGGACTTGCCGCCGTCCATGCTGATGGTGGCGCCCTGATCGCTGCCCATGATCATGTAGTCGGAGTTGGTGGGGTCGATCCACAGCGCGTGATTGTCGTCGCCGCCGGGCGCGCCCTTGTAGGACTCGAAGGTCACGCCGCCATCGGTCGATCGATAGAGGGAAGTCTGCGCGACAAACACGATGTCGGAGTTGTGCGGATCGAGAAAAACCTTGCTGAAGTAGCCGTTGCCGGTGACGCGCGCGTCTTCGGTGATCTTCTTCCAGGTTGCGCCGCCGTCATCGGAGCGATAGAGTCCGCCTTCTTTGCGCTCGGAGACGATGAGGTAAACACGCTGTCCTCCAGGCGCGACCACCACGCCCATGCGTCCGAGGTGGGCCTTGGCGAATTGCGGGATGTCGACCGGCTGCCAGGTCTCGCCGCCATCGGTGGTCTTGTAGACTCCGGCGCCGCCGGTGCCGAGCAGGCCGGCGAAGGGCGTGTCGGGATTGACGTAGTGGTACCACAATGTGGCATAGCCAATTTGCGGATTGTCGGGAGCGAAGGCCACATCAACCGCGCCGGTCTTGTCGTCCTTGTAGAGAACCTTGCGCCAGGTCTTGCCGCCGTCGGTGGTCTTGAAGATGCCGCGCTCCTCATTGGGAGCGAAGGTGTGACCGAGGGCCGCAGCGAAGACGATGTCGGGATTTTTCGGATCGACCCAGAGCGCGCTGATGTGGCGCGAGTCTTCGAGGCCGATGTGCTCCCAGGTCGCGCCGGCGTCGGTCGACTTCCACATGCCGTTGCCCTGATTCACTGAGCCGCCAACGTTGCTGACGTCACCGGTGCCGATGTAGACGATGTTCGGATTCGAGGGAGCGACCTCGATGGCGCCGATCGACTGCACGTGCTGCTTATCGAAGATGGGCTTCCACACCATGCCGCCGTCGGTGGTCTTCCAGGCTCCGCCGCCTGCGGTGCCGACGTAATAGATCGCGGGCTGTCCGGCGACACCGGTCACGCCAGTGACGCGTCCGGCGCGGAAGGGGCCGATCTGCCGCCACTGCATTCCGGCGTAGAGCGAAGGATCGTATTGCTGGGCGAAGATCGGTGATGCGAGTGCGAGAAGGAAGAAGAGTGCGGACGAAAACGGCAGCGCTCGGCTACCGTGGGCAGGCATCATTACGCGTAACCTCCAAACGAAAGAGATTACACCAAAGCGGCTGTCGGCTATGAGGTGACGAGATGGTTATTCAAAAGCAGCGATGGAGTCCTAATGCGAATCCAAGGCTGAGGGTGACTACACTTAAAGTTGCTCAGCGGCTAAAGCCAGCCTGGACTCGCGAGGTTAAATGCACGCTTGAACAGGCTGCTGAAAACTCCTTTCACGGCGTGTCGCCGGCTGAAGCCGGCTCGGGGAACATAAATAAAGGCCTTATCGTCACGACTGAAGCCGTGCCCTGACACAAAGCTCGCTTCGGCCGAGTTTTTCAGCAGCCTGCAGGCCTGCTCCACGCAGCGGATTCAAACCGACAACCGCCAGCTACAGCTTCACCGGTCCAAACGCCAGGCCACCGACGATGGCGCCGGCGAGTACCAGCCACGCGGGATTCAGCTTAGTCAGCAGCAATAGCAGCAGCACGAGCACGGCGATCAGTGCAGTCATCCAGCCGGTCACAGCACCGCGTGCGAGGCTCAAGCATCCGGCCAGCAGCAATCCGATCGACACCGGCGATAGCCCGCGCTCAATTGATGTTCTCCACGGCCAGTTCTCCAGATGCTTCCACAGTCGTCCGATCATCCACGCCAGGATTGCGGTGGGGCCGAAGAACGCGAGCAGCACGACAAACGCGCCGGGAACACCTGCGGCCCACTGTCCGATGACGACGATCATCATCATGTTCGGCCCGGGCGCAACCTGCCCGAGGCTGTAGAGGTGAATGAGTTGCACGAAGCTCAGCCACTTGTGTACGTCGACGGTCAAGTGTTTCATCTCGGGGAACGCAGCCAGGCCGCCGCCCACCGTGAGGATCGACAGATAGGCGAAGACGCGGATCAGGGAGATGAGCTGATTCATGAAGTGGCCTCTTTGGGTTTGCGCGGGCGATACCAGAAGATGGCGATCAGGCCGACGACGATCAGCACGCGGGGTACCGATTGATGCAGCTTGTCGACGGCGTAGACGGTCAACGCGACGAACACCAAATCGTAAGCGTGTGCCAGCGACTTCTTGCCCAGCTTGATAGTGGTGGCCAGGATGAGTCCGATGGCCGCGGCCGCAACACCGCGCAGCATGGCGTTTGCCAAGGGCTCGTTGCCGCTGGAGTGATAAGCCGCACCGGCTGCCGACATCAGCAGGCCTCCGGGCAGACATATCCCGAGGAGCGCAACCACCGACCCGAGGTAGCCGCGCAGGCTGTCGCCGACCAGTACAGCCATGTTGGTCGCGTTGAGGCCCGGCAGGCTCTGGCTGATGGCCAGGTACTCGACGAATTCCTGATCGCTGACCCACTTGCGCTTGCCGACCAGGCCGTCGCGCAGATAGGCGACCACGCCGCCGCCGAAGCTGGTGGCGCCGATGAAGAGGAACTCGAGGAAGATCTCCATGAGCGTGGGGTCGGGCTTGGAAGCCTTCGTTGTCTTCGACGGGGATGCAGGTTTGACGACGACGTCACTCATGGCTTTGCGGGGCATTCCCTTTCAGGCGGTATACCATGCCGGTTTTGGTGGTGCCCAACTCAATCCAGTCCTGCACCTCGTGCTGCAGGGAGACGAAGAACTGTTCCGAGAGACGCCTGGGTTTTTCGTGAACTTCATCGCCGCGATTGAACTTGAGTTGGTAGGCGAATTCGCCGACCAGCGGTGCGTGATCGCCTCGCGAGCGCCAGAGCGCGACGTTGCAATGGCCAACGATGCCTTTGCCGAAGTCCAGGTCGCCGAGTTCGAGCAGCACTTCTTCCACGATGGATTCGTTCACCAGCGTTACCTGCTCGTCTTTCGACTTCTTCAGAACGCCGAGAACAGGGAAGACCTGCGCCAGCCCCCAAATGCCGAACTTGTCGCCCTGATGCATCTGGCTCAATCCAAACTGGCAATTGTGAGAGTACAGAATGCGGAAGCCGCCGATGCCTTCTTTCTGCGGAAGCGCTTCGGCTTTGAACTTGATCTGGTATTTGCCGGCGATGTTAGGCCGCACATCCATCTTCGCGGCGGTCATCTCGTCGGGGTGCCGGAACTTGAAGACGATCTCGGGATCGCCAACCGGGAAGCCGTCCTCGTAGGTGATGCGGCGACGAAGGATGAAGGCGTTGTTGTAAAGCCGGAAGTCCGGCGTGTCCATAAAGACGATTTCGCGAATGTCAGGGCGGCGTCCGATTTTTGGATCGGTGATGAAGCCGACTTTCAGCGACTTGGCACAGTGCTGTACCAGCTTGCCGAAGTCGCGGAAGCTGTTCACGGAAACAAAACGGTCAGGCTTGAGAATGATTTTGGCTTCAAGATACTGCACCGGGTCCAGAGGATGCCCATCGCTGTACTTGCCTTCGGGCTTAACTTCGCTACAGATCCACTCACGGCCCGCATCGCTCTGATTCGGTTCCGTCTGCTGCGGCTTACCGTTATCAGAGATTTCGACTTTCTCCTTTTTTAATTTCTTGTCGTCTTTCGACACGTTCCTATACCTCCCGTGGAGTCTCGCGCTTCACTTAATAGTCCATTATTTATTGCCGGACGATGGCTACGATACTGGAAAAATTGCCAGCAATCGTTATAGGCAGGTAAATGTGCCTATCTACTGGCTGGCCGCCGCAGCCGAATTCTTCACGATCTCCTGGCATTCGTGGGCCGCGGTGAGCAGCTTGTCGATGTCGGGGTCGGAACGAAGTTTGGCCAGCAGGGGATCGGTAAGCAAGTTGGAATACGCACAGTAGTTGTTGTCGATCGCGGCTCCGATGAGGTGGATCGCAGCTTTGGGCTTGCCGCAGTAGGCGAAGAGCGAACCTTCGATGTACCAGGTCTCCGGATCGGGGTCGGCCGGGAAGCTGGTCTCGGACTCCACAGCGATTTTATCCAGGTCGGAAGCCGGGCGCAGATCCAGGCAGCCCTCCAGCAGATCGCGATGGTAACGGGGCGCCGTCGGCATGTGCTTCACAGCCTCGCGCGCCTCAGCGACTTTGCCTTCGCGCAAGAGCAGCGACGGCTGCACGTAAGCTGCCCACTCCGAGCCGGCGTCGAGCCGGATGAAATCGGCGGCGCGATCGGTCTTGCCCAGCTCCATGAAGGGCCACGCGCACGAGCGGAAGATGTAGTTGGCGGGATCGAGCGCCAGCGCCGTGTTGCACTCGGTGGTGGCCTCCTGCAACATGCCGGCGTAGCGATAGACGTAGCTCATCACGAAGTGCGCCTGGGCATTTTCCGGCTGCCGCTTCACCAGAGCTTGCGCCGCCTGGTACGCCTTGGTGAGTTCACCACGCTCGACGAGGTTGGTGATGAGTTGCCCGGCTGCGGGCGTCAGGTTGGGATCGAGTGCGACCGCCTTCGAACACGCCTGGTTGGAGAGCTGATACATCGGCTCTCCGCCATCGGAGTAGGTGGCATCGTAATAGGCGCGAATGCCCAGCTCAGCCCATGCCGGAGCGTAGTCGGGATCGATCTGCACCACGCGCTGCAAGACGGCAATCGCATCTTTATTGGGGCCGGGATCGTGGGGCAGCGCCAGCGCGTGCAGATACAGATCGTAAGCCTCGGGATTCTTAGGACGGCGATCCGACGGCGTACTGGCCTCCTGCAATGCCCAGCCGCGGCAGCAGACCGCGATTCAACTGCGCCGCCATATTCGACTGCAGGGCGATCAGGTCTTGCGACGGCGCGGTGAAGCTGGATTGCCACAGCACGCTGTCGTCGCGCACATCGACGGCCTGCAGCGTGACCATCAGGTTTTCGCCTTCTTTGACGAAATGACCGGTCAGCACGGTGGCGACGTGCAGTTCGCGCCCCACTTTCTGCGGATCGACGTTGGTGCCGGAGTACTTCTGGGTGAGCGAAGAGGGCCGCACATCCAGTGAGCGCGTGTAGGTGAGCACGTTGGCGATTTCGTCGGCAAGGGCGAAGCGCAGAAAGTCGACGCTGATGTCGTTATTGACGTTCTGGAGCGGCAACACAGCGATGGTATTGCGCGGCCCGACGGCGCCGCTGCGATGTTTGAACCACCACAGACCCGCCAGCGTGAGCACCATGATGAGCACGCCGCTCACGCCCAGCAGCAGGTACGTCTGCCAGCGGCTGGTCGTTTGGAATGTGCTGGTGGAGATGCGGTAGGGAAATGCATTGCGCAGACGGCCGCTCGACGTGAGCGCGGGATCGGTCTCGCGCTTGAGGGTTTGCAGGTCGGCTTTCAGTGTCAGCGCATCCTGATAGCGGTTGCCGCGATTCTTCTCCATGGCGCGCCCGATGATGCCTTGCAGATCGGGCGGCAGATTGGGATTCAGCTTGAGCGGAGGATCCGGCTTGCGGTTGAGTACGGCCTCCAGCGTGGTGACGGTGTTGTTCCCCGAGAATGGCTTCTTGCCGGTCGCCATCTGGTAGAGCACCGAGCCCAACGAGAAGAGATCGGTGCGCGCGTCCAATTCCTCGCCGCGCGCCTGTTCGGGCGACATGTAGACCGCGGTGCCGAAGATGTCTCCGGCGACCGAGAGCGGATCTTCGATGGCATTGGGGTCGTGAGCCGCGAAGCCGGGCGAAATTTTTGCCAGACCGAAGTCGAGGATTTTGACCTGCCCGGAGGTGGTGATGAAGATGTTCGCCGGCTTGATGTCGCGATGAATGATGCCCTTGGCGTGACAGGCGGCGAGCGCGTCGGCGACCTGGATACCGACGTCGAGAATCTCGTCGAGTTCCATGGGCTCGCCGCGCAGGCGCTCCTTCAGGCTCTGGCCCTCGAGCTTTTCCATGACGATGAACGGCAGACCGTTCATCTCTTCAATGTCGTAGATGGTGCAGATGCCGGGGTGATTGAGCTGCGAGGCGGCGCGTGCTTCCCGCAGGAAGCGGTCCATGGACTTTTTATCGTGAGCCAGATCGTCTGGAATGAACTTCAGGGCGACGTGGCGGCCCAGACGCGTGTCTTCCGCGTCGTAGACCAGGCCCATGCCACCACCGCCGAGTTTCCCCACGATGTGATAGTGGGAGACTGTCTCGCCGACCATCCGAGAACCTCGGTTCCGCTGGCGGTTATGTTAGGCTGCGCCGTCAGAAGGGTCAACTTGACAGTGTAGCGGACGCGGACTTTCAGGAATTAGATGCGGCGGAAACGAGAGAGGAGTGCGAAGCAAGCCCTGAAAGGTCGATGGCAATCCCCTGCGGTAAAGGGCCGTCAGGTCTGGCGTCGGCCCTGCACCGCTGAAGCGCTGCTCCACCCATCCAGAGGGAAGAGCTAGGACTTGGCGGCTTTCTTCGCGGCTTGCATCACCGTTTTCTGCATGCGGTTCTCGCCGGCCCAGTACAGGCTGATCTCGTGTCCCTCGGGGTCGTTGAGATAGGCGTGCCGCCAGCCCCAGGGCATCATGGTCGGCAGCTGAGTGAAGTAGAAACCGCGCTTTTGCAGCCTGCGGCAAAAGTCATCGAGGTCGCGCACCTCGAAGTAAAGGCGCACGCCCTCGCTGGCAACGGACGCGCCCGGCCCGGCCTGGTGCAGGGCGATGGTTCCATCGCCGCCGGGAGCTCGCATTCGCGCGTAGACGACTTTGCCTTCGTAGCGAAAATCTTCGATGAGCTTGAAATCGAGCCACTGGCGATAGAACTCCATCACCCGCTGCACATCCTTGGCGTAAATCATCGCGTGGTTGAAGGTGAGCTTGTCGCCCGGCTGCGGTGCAGGAATGACCGGCGCCTGCACTCTGGCGGCAGTTCGCTTCGCGCTGGGAGTGGCCGCGCGCTTGCTCGCAGCTTTTTTCGGAGCGGCCTTTTTCGCGGCCGGTTTCCTGGCAGCCGCTTTTTTTACGGCCTTCTTGGCTGGTTTCTTCTTCATCGGATCCCCTCTGGCTGTGGCCCGACAGAACGGCGCAAGTATGTAGGCCGAGGTTGACCGATGTCAAGAAACGTCGGCGGAGTCAAGGCTCGTGTCAGGGTTTCGCGGCGGAAGACGCGGAGTCGAAGGTCTGCGCTCTCAGCAATCAAGCCGGTCCCTTTTACGAATTGTCATCCCGAGCGCAGCCGCGCCAGGCGCGAAGTCGAGGGATCTGCGGTCTGCCGGAAGGGGAAGAGTGTTGTTGCATGTGAGGAACCGCAGGTCCCTCCGCTACGGCGGCAAAGGCGGCCGCCTCCGGTCGGGATGACAATTCAACTAGCCTGGATACTTTGACGCAAGGAGTCGTGACTGGCTTAGCTCTCGGCTTCCAGCTTGCCGTATGCCGTGGCCATCTTCTCCGACACCTTCTCGCCTTCGACGCCTTCGATTTCCAGCAGCAGCGGCGGAACTCCGGGAGCGCTGCGCAGAAGCTCCACGGCTTCCTTCCAGTCGATCGAACCCGCTCCCGGCCAGAGGTGCGAATCGTGCTCCTTGTTGTTGTCGTGCACATGGGTCGAACGGATGCGGTCCTTCAGTACTTCGAACGACTCCTTCACCCCGGCTGCCATGTGCGCGTGGCCAAGATCGAAGCACACGCCGATATCGGTGAAGCGTCCGGCCTGCAGCAGTTCCATCAACGCTTCCGGGGTCGACAATTCGTTAGGAATATTCTCGACCAGCACGGTCACGCCCAGCGGCTTGGCGAAAGCATGCAGATGCTCCAGCGACATCATGGCCGCTTCGGTCTTGTGCGGATCGGCTTCTTCTTTGCTGACGCCGACGTGCTGAATCAGAAACTGAAACGGCGCTTGCTCGGCGACTTCGAGGGCGCGCTTGATCTCGTCCATGGCGGCGATGCGGTCGCGCTTCTCGATGGCGGCGATGTTGACGGGAGGAACGCCGGCGCGCCCCCACTCGTCATCGCTGTACATGGGCGCGTGCATGGAGTGAAACGAGATGCCGGTGCTGCGAAACCAGTTGGCGATCTCGCGCACGTGCTGGCGCTCGTGATAATTGAAGTGGCCGCGCGCGGCAAAAATCTCCACGGCCTCGGCGCCGCCGGAGACGAACTGATCGAGCAGCCCGGGATGCAGACGCTCGCTTCGCGCGTAGATCAAAGTGGACATCGCCCTGCGCATCAGTAGCCAATCGCCTTTCCCTGGTTGCGTCCGTCGCTGGCGCCCAGTCGCTCACCCGTCTCGCCGTCGATGGCGATGCATTCGGCATCGCCCCAAAATCCACGCGCCTTGTCGATCTTATGCCCCATGCGTTCCAGAATGCCGATTGTGTCGGGTGAAATTCCCGTGGCCTCGACCATGATTTTGTCGGGCATCCACTGATTATGGAAGCGCGGAGCGTTGACCGCCTGCTGAATATTTAAACCGTAGTCGATGACGCCCATCAGCACATTGGCGACGGTGGTGATGATCGTCGGACCGCCGGGCGAGCCCAGCACCAGGAACAGCTTGCCATCCTTCAAGACGATGGTGGGCGTCATGGCCGAGAGCGGCCGCTTGTTCGGTCCGATGGCATTTGCCGGTCCCTGGATCAGCCCGTACATGTTGGGCACACCCGGCTTCGAAGAGAAATCATCCATCTCGTCGTTTAGCAGAAAACCAAGACCTTCGGCAGTGACGTGGGAGCCAAAGCTGTCGTTCAAAGTCGTGGTGACCGATACTGCGTTCCCGTCGGCGTCGACGATGGAGTAGTGGGTGGTGTGGTCGGGCTCGACGAACGAGACCGGCTGCGGATGGGAGCTGGCGTAGCTGTCGAGTTGCGAGAATACTGACGGCCGCCTGATATCGGTGCTGGGCGTGGCTTTGCGCACGGCGATGGTTTCACGCCAGGCGTTGCCGTAGCGCTTGTCGATAAGCTGCGCGACCGGAATCTTCGAGAAGTCGGGATCGCCCATGAACTCGGCGCGATCAAAGAAGGCACGCTCGTAAGCTTCGGCGGTGAGATGAATCGCTTCGGCCGAGTCAGCACCCTCCTTCGTCAGGTCGTAGCCTTCCAGAATGTTGAGAATCTCGATGAGCGCTACGCCTCCCGACGAGGGTGGAGGCGCGCTGATGATCTCGTATCCGCGATAGGTACCACGGATGGGCGGGCGCTCCTTCACTTCGTAGTGCGCCAGGTCGTCGGCGGTGACCAGTCCGCCGCCTTTCTGAATGGCGGCTGCCAGCTCGCGTGCCAGCGCTCCGTGATAGAAGTCGTCGGGATTTGCGGCGATGCGCTCCAGCGTCTTCGCCAACTCCGGCTGCTTGAATGTGTCGCCCGCCTGGTAGTAATTCCCGTCACGCTGGAAGATGCGGCGCGATTCAGGAAACTTCGCGAGGTCGGGATCGTGGAATGACCTCGTCTGCTCGTATTCAAGAACGTAGCCGTCGCGCGCCAGGCGGATTGCCGGCTCCATCACCTGCTTCAGCGTGAGCTTGCCCCAATGCTGCTGCGCGTAAACCATGCCGGCCACCGATCCCGGTACGGCGACGGATTTATAGCCGATGGTGCTGAGGCCGGGAATCACGTTGCCCTTGTCGTCCTGGTACATGTTGGCCGCAGCTTTCGCCGGCGCCTTCTCGCGATAGTCGAGGAAGTGGACTTCTCCGTCGGCGCGGCGGAAGAGCATGAAGCCTCCGCCGGCGATGTTGCCGGCCTCGGGATAGACGACCTCCAACGCAAATCCGACGGCGACGGCGGCGTCGACGGCATTGCCGCCCTGTTGCATGATCGCCACGCCGACCTTGGAAGCTTCCGGCTGCACCGTTGCCACCATGCCCTTCGACGCGTGCGCAGGATGCACCATGTCTTCGGCGAATGTAGCAGGGAAAGGGCGAGGACTACGGGCAAGGCTGGAAGAAGATGACGAAGTGTCCTGCGAACGATGGCGGAATCCATGGTCGTTATGTGTCCTTCATACTACCCGAACACGGCCGCCGTCCGTGACGGGCAAGGCGCTCCTGTTGCCGGAAATCGCACCCCCGGCACGCAAGAGAGTTGAACGCTTTCGAAATTCGAATAGACTGGAAACATGGCAAACAAAAACGCTCCAAAACGCGAAGCTAAGAAGCCCAAGAAAAAAAGCAAGTAGTCTACGAGCCTGGGCCGCGGTGAATGATGGATGGTTCCGGCAGGGTATTGTCCCGACTTGTGCCCGGCAGCGGAATCGTTATATTTTTTAAGGACGCCAGCGGCCAGTCATGCAGACTTCCATATTCTCCGTAGACGTCGAAGATTGGTTCCACATCCTGGACCTGCCCACCACGCCGCCGATCACCGCGTGGGCGGGGCTGCCTTCGCACGTCGAAAAGAATTTCCGCCACCTGCTCGACATCTTCAGTGATTGCAACGTGCAGGTAACCTGCTTCTTCCTTGGCTGGGTCGGCGAGCGCTTCCCGCACCTGGTGAAAGAAGCCGCCGCCCGCGGACACGAGATCGCCTCGCACGGCTACGGACACCAGCTGGTCTTTCAGCAGAGTCGCGAGCAGTTTCACGGCGATGTGCAGCGGGCGCGCCTGATGCTGGAGGACATTGCCGGCGCGCCGGTTGTCGGATATCGCGCTCCAGGCTTCTCCACGACCACAGATACGCCGTGGTTCTTCGACACGCTGGCGGACGCCGGCTATCGCTACGACTCGTCGGTATTCCCCGCAGCACGCGCCCACGGAGGCTTGCGTGAAGGTCGTCGCGAACCGCATCGTCTTGGCACCGACGATCGTCTGCTGGAGCTTCCCATTAGCGTGGCCGATATGATGGGCAAGCGTATCTGCTTCTTCGGCGGCGGATATCTCCGGCTGTTCCCCTACTGGCTCATCAAGAAGAAGGCGAAGGAAGTACTCGCCGAAGGGCGGCCGGTGGTCTTCTACATCCATCCGCGAGAGATCGATCCCCAGCATCCGCGGCTTCCCATGAGCCGCAAACGCGCGTTCAAGTCGTACGTTAATCTAGACACAACGGAGTGGAAGGTCCGGCGTGTCCTCAAGGATTTTCCCGTCACCACGTTCCAGAACGTCATCGCCCAGCATCCGGAATTGGTTAACTCATATGTCGCCTGACCGTACCCAAACGTTCTTCCATCAGTATGCCAACGACTTCGACGCCATCTACGGCAACCAGAACGGAGTCTTCGACAGCTTCATCAACAAGCTCTTCCGCAAGAGCATGCGCCTGCGCTACGAGAAGTCCATTGAGGGCTGCGAGCCGGTGCAGGGCAAGAAGCGTCCTCGACGTAGGCTGCGGACCGGGACACTACTCCATCACGCTGGCGCAGCGCGGCGCTTCGCGCGTGGTCGGCATCGACTTCGCCGACGGCATGCTGAAGATCGCTACCGAACATGCCAAGAAGGTCGGCGTGGGCGAGCGCTGCAAGTTCATGGTGGCCGATTTCTACACCTACGAGCCGCAGGAGATCTTCGACAACGTCATCGTGATGGGCTTCATGGACTACATGCCGGATCCTGAAAAGGTCGTGGCCAAGGTCTTGTCGCTCACGCGGCAGAAGGCGTTCTTCTCGTTCCCGGTGGCGGGCGGCATTCTGGGATGGCAGCGGCAGATGCGCTACAAGAAACGCTGCGACCTGTTCCTCTACACCAAGCCGCAATTGCAGCAGATGTTCGCGAAGTTTCCCGAAGTGAAGGCGACCATCGAGCCCATCAGCCGCGACTTCTTCGTCACGCTGGAGCGCACCTCGCAGAAGCAGTAGGCCGGCGAAAATCAAGCAACGAGCGTAAAGCGACACGGGAGACGATGGCGTCTCCCGTGGAATTGGCGAACTTGGTGTTGACGGGCTGGTTAAATGCTCCCTGGGATGTGAACCTGTGTCCTAGCGAACCGCGACAATCGCGATTCCGGTGGCCTGTACGTTACTGGTGTTGGTGCAGTTCGCCTGGATGATGTAGGTGGCCTTGAGTGTTCCAGCGGCAAACAGAGCCGTTGACACTCCCGTTCCCTGAATTGCGTTGAGCGATCCAGTCGTCAGCCAGGTGCAGCTCTGTACCTGACTGCCGTCGCTGAAAGCCGCGTTGAACTGCTGGGTGCTTCCGCTCGGTATCGAGATCGGCGACGGAGTGATTTGGATCGTTGGGTTATTGGAGGCGCTGGCCGAGATGATACAGGCCAGCAACATCAGACAAAGCAGCGCATTTTTCATCGGGTTTTCCTTTTCTGCCCCTTTTGTGGCGTGGTCCCCAATGGCGGGTAATTGAGTGGGCACAACTCCCGCGTCGTGGCTGCATGGTCCTCGAGAACGCCTGGAGCTTCAAGACTGCTCTATCCGATATCTGCGTGAATGGCGAGAATCTGCCTAGGTCGATCAAAGCACGAGACTTGGCACCAAAGGTATGCAAAAGGTCAACGACAAAATTGGACAAAAATTGGGTAAAGTACAGCTTTCTTAGCCTGTTTCGGCCATACACAGAGACGAATTACACAAGGCAAAACTCCCTCCAGCGGATGGGCTGAAGCGTGTGGCGAGACCGGGGGCATGGCATTAGGCTGCCCCAAGTCTGGCGGTTTTCCCATAGGATGACCGGGCATCAGTCATGAAATGGCGATGTCACGTCATCTCGAGCGTGGGCTGCTACCATTGCCGGATGTTCAATTTTGGGAAACCGAAAACAGCGGGCGACTGGATCGTTCACGTCGCGGGTGCCATCGTCGCGATATTCCTTATCTGGTGGGTGCTTCGGATCTACGTATTGTGAATGCGCTCAAAACTCCTCGGCTGAAGTCAATGAGTGTAATCGCATTTATCGGCAGTTATATTTCCTTTTTCATCCCCTCATTGCTAATCGTGCCTGCGCGGCGCCAGTCTCTCTGAGGGATCCTGGTGATGGCCTTCTTTAATCAACTCACTTCTTAAGCGGAGTACCCACACCCGCGATCTCCCACACCACTCCGCAGCCAGCGCCGTTGCAGTATCCTGTGCCGCCGACCTGGGTCGTGCCGTAGAGATTCCCGTTCGCGTCGAGCGTCGGGCCCCCCACGGGCTGCCACCCTCGCGACCGTTGTAGGTGAAATCGTGGAGATCGATCACGGTGCAGCTTTGGCTGCAATTGGTCAACTCGTAGACCCAACCGCCTCCACCGCCGCCATAAAGACAAGTCCCAAAAAGATTACCCGCTGAATCCATGGTCAGGCCACCGTAGGGCTCGCAGGATGTGTTGAACACGTGAATGGCAGAGTAGGTGAAGCTGCCGTCCGAGGGGGCAAGCTTGAAAACTACGCCATTGTTGTAGGCTTCCCAAGCAATCGCGGTGCCGTAGAGGTTGCCGGAAGGATCGCGAATCAGACTGCTAACAGGGTAATATCCGTTAAGGATGATGAAGTTGACCAAGATATTTTCCAGCCAGCTTCCGTTGGAAGGCTTCAGTTGATAAATCGTTCCACAGCCATAATCGCATCTGCGCCCGGTGCCGCCGTTCTCAGTGCTTCCGTATACGTTTCCGGCGGCATCCAGCACCACGCCCGCGTCCGGGTATGCGCCGTCATTACCGCTGCCGAAGCTGTGCAGAATCGTCTCCGTGTAGCCGCCGCCTGAGGGGGTCAATTCAAACGCAGTCCCGTTGTCATACGTGCCGCCGTTCCCTGTGGTGCCGTAGATGTTCCCCGCCGGATCGAAGACTAAATTCTCGGTCCACGGGTTTATTCCATCCGGAACCCCTGTGAAGGTGTGAAGGATGGTTTCGTTCCAAAGACACCCGGCTGTCCTGCAAAGCGTGGGCGCCAGAGAGAACACAACCCCGTCGCCATCAGCACCACCGACTTGGGTTGTGCCATAGAGAGCGCCATTCGGGCCAAATACCACCCCGCCGATCGGCTTGCTTCCATCGTTTCCCCCGGTAAATTCATACAAGGGACTGAGCAGCCAGCTGGAATTAACCTGGTTTAGCCTGAAAACCGTGCCATTGCCGTAGGTTCCACCTCCTGCCGCCGTTCCGTACACGACTCCTGAAGGTTCGACGGTAAGCGCGGCTTCGGGAAAGGCTCCGTCCCCTCCGCCGGTGAAGTTGTGAAGAACGGAGAACGTCTGGGCAGCAGCGGGAACTGCGGACATGAATGCCACCAATTCCAATGCAAGTGTCAGAGTGAAAACGAGAGTGAATCGACGGTAGAGCGTCATGCTGACCTCCTACACCCCGGCAGGGCGACGATCAAAAATGCGCCCTGCTACGTTACACCCAAACGAAGCCTTGCGCCGCAACTGGTTCTTCAAAAAACCGTTACCGTTGTAATCAGGCGTTGGCGAACATTACTCTGCCATCTTGGAAACAGTGCAGCTTTCCGCAAGCTGCACATACTTCGGATATTCATCTATCCGTCCCCTAATTTTCCGAGCCTTCTTCTCATCCTTGTGCTACTCTGCTTTCGAATCCGGGATAGGCCAGCTTTCGGATTGAATTGTGCTCCCCCACAATCGTCTCCGGAGTCGTTTTTATGCGCCGCTGTCGTGTAGTTTCTGCTGAATGGGTATCTGGGGCCAGACGTAGCAAATTCCTGACTCTCGCCTTCCTCATTACCTTCCTGTTTTTTGCTTGCGTCCTTCTGCCAGCGCAATCGATTACTTTGCCGCAGCTTCCGTCGGCGGTGAAGAACGGTTCGGCGCAACTGCTTGGTCCGATGGACCCGCAGCAGATGCTGCGCGTGGTGTTTTCGCTGAAGACGCCCCACCCCGAGCAGGAAGAACAACTCCTGCAGCAGTTGCAGGATCCGGCCTCACCCCAATATCACCAGTACCTGACTGGGCAGCAATGGATCGAGCGCTTCTCGCCGTCGCCGGAAGATGAGCAGGCGGTCTTGAGCTGGGCTCAAAGCCAGGGCTTCACGGTCACCATGCGTTTTCCCAACCGCCTGCTGGTACAAGTGCAGGCGCCGGTAGCGGTGATCGAGAAGGCGTTGCAGATTAATCTCAACAACTACCAGATCGGAAACAAGTCGTATTTCTCGAATGATCGCGGTCCGACGGTTCCCGGCTCGCTAGGCGGAATTGTGCAGTACATTTTCGGACTGAACAATATTCAAGCAATGCACAGCGCGCTTCACACGGGCCTGCCGCAACGTGACTATCCGCTCTATTCTCCGGGCCCGGCGTACGCCAAGGCCGGCAATCTGCGATTGGATGGAAATCCAGCGAAAGCGGCAGTCAATCAGTAAGAAGAAACCAGGCACATTCGAGACCTACGGCGCCTACGATCCTGGCGACCTCTACACCTCCTACTTTTACAACTTCCAGCCACTGCAGGGTTTGGGACATTGCTGCAATCCGCTGGGCAACCCGGGACAGGCTCCGCCGCAGTCTTCCATCGCAGTTGCCATCTGGGGAGATTATGCCGACGGCGACATTCAGTACTGGGCGCAGCAGTATGGCTTAGCGGTCAACACGCAGAGAATTCTGATTGGCGGAGCGCAGCAGTGCAATCCCCAGGATCAGAGCTGCGACCCCGAAGCCACCGCCGACACGGAATACACGACTGCGATGGCCAACAGCTTCAGCTCATCGAACAACACGGCCACGGTCTACGTCTATGAGGGCGCCGACGCCTACTCCCTGGAGGCGGTGCTGAATCGCATCCTCACCGACGGTTACGTCCGGATTGTGAGTATGAGCTTTGGCGAGAGCGAACAAGAAGCCATCCAGGACGGCTCAATCAATTCCTGGGGCGCCATCTTCCGCTCGATGGCCGGCCAGGGCTTCACCCTGGTAGCGGCTTCGGGCGACGGCGGCGCCACCGCCGACTGCCGAACCCAATCCGTGAGTTATCCGGCCTCCGACCCGCATGTCACCGCGGCGGGCGGAACCACGCTGATTTCTTCGCAAGGCTATTACAGCAGTGAAGTCGGTTGGACCGGCGGACCCTATGACTGTTCTGAGAACGACGGGGGCAGCGGTGGTGGCTGCAGCACCTATTTTTCGGCTCCTGGCTATCAACCCTACACCTGCAACGGAATGCGAAGTGTCCCCGACATAGCCTTAAATGCCGACGGCGTTTACGCGCCGCAGGTTATTTTCTTTCAAGGGCAGTTTTATGCTGTCGGAGGGACCAGCATCAGCGCGCCGGAGATGGCCGGCTTTTTTGCCCAGGAGAATGCTTACCTGCTGTACATCCAAAGCCTGGTCGGAGACACCTGCGGGTCCTCGCAGTCGGCACCGTGTTCGCCCCTCGGTCTTGCTAATCCGATTCTCTATACCGAAGGGGATTATTCCTTCGCACCGCACTATCCCTTCTACGACATCATCCAGGGATGCAATAACAACGACATCACGAACCAGTACAACTTGCATTATTTCTGCGCGGGGTGGGGATTTGACCAGGTGACTGGCTGGGGGTCGGCGAATATGTTCCAGCTCGCCTGGATGTTCAATGACGCGTTGGCGGGAGATGGCAGCGGACCGCAGATCGCAATTACCGGCCCTCCGGTCAACCGGTGGTACAACGTCGATCAGACCCTCAATATCACGTTGACTGACACGAGTGGGAACGGCCGTCAGCCCATTGGCGCAGCCGGCTATAGCGAAGGCTGGGACGCTGATCCGGGGGATCCTTACAGTCAAGCTACTCCAGGCGGAGGTTCCAGCTATTACAACCTGGGCGGCTACGGCTCCAGCGGTTCCGTCAGCGGATTGGCCAACCAGTCGCAGGGATGCCACAACGCCTACGTTCGGGCCTGGGACAACGCCGGCAACTCCAGTCTGGCCACCTACGGCGCGCTCTGCTTCGACAATATTCCGCCGGTGACAACGATCAACCTCAGCGGCAACGGTGGGAACGGACAGTACAGTGGTCCGGTCCTGGTGACCCTTACCGCTACCGACAATGCCAGCGGAGTAGCGGCTACCTACGTTTCCGTCGACTACGGACCTTTCCAAAGTTACGCAGCTCCGTTCTACGCATATCTGCCGGGCTATCACTGCATCGAAGCCTATAGCATTGACGTTGCCGGCAATCAGGAAGGTGAAGAGTTCGGCTGCTTCACCATCACGCAGAACACGCAGTTCATATTGACCGTCACCAAGTCAGGCACGGGCAGCGGAACCGTAACCAGCATGGACGGCGGCATCCAATGCGGTAGCGTGTGCTCGGCTCCGTACTACGATGAACAACCGGTCACGCTGACGGCAACTCCGGCACAAGGTTCACTGTTCACCGGCTGGCGCAACTGCGATTTAAGCTTCGGATTCAGCTGCACGGTTACCATTACGTCAGCGAAGACGGTCACCGCTGTCTTCAATCTTCCCATCGCTTTGCGGTTCGTCCCGCTCACGCCGTGTCGCGTGGTCGACACGCGCCAGGCCAACGGCCCGTTTGGCGGTCCGGCAATCTCGGGCGGAACGTCGCGTGACTTCGCGCTGCCGCAAGGCTCTTGTCCGGGAATTCCCAGCAACGCCGCTGCTTACTCGGTCAACGTAACCGTCGTGCCGCAAGGACATCTTGGATATTTGACGGCGTGGCCAACCGGCTACACTCGTCCGCAGACCTCGCTGATGAACTCCGATGGCCGCACCAAGGCGAACGCCGCCATCGTGCCCGCCGGCGATAGCAGCTCCATCAGCGTCTACGTCACCAACACTTCTAACGTCATCATCGATATCAACGGATACTTCACTACTCCGGGCAGCGGTGCGCTGGCGTTCTTTCCAATGACACCCTGCCGTGTGGTCGACACTCGCGGGAGCAACGGCCCGCTGGGCGGACCAATTCTTTCCAACGGGCAGGTGCGCGACTTCCCGATTCAGCAGTCGTCCACTTGTCCAATACCGTCAAGTGCTCTGGCTTACTCGTTCAACGTGACCGCGCTTCCGCAGAATCAGCAGCGGCTCTCCTACTTGACGGTGTGGCCGGCGGGCGTGCAGCAACCGGAGGTCTCCACCCTGAATTCTTCAACAGGGGTGAACACGGCGAACGCTGCTATCGTTCCCACGGGTACGAACGGCGATATCGACGTCTATCCGGCAGGGAATAACGCGAACCTGCTGATCGACATCAACGGCTACTTCGCTCCGCCGTCGTCTGGCTCGACACCGCTCTCGCTGTATACCTTCGAACCCTGCCGGGTATTGGATACGCGTCAAGGCAACGGCGCTTTTGAAGGACAGATGGCGATCAATGTTGCGGGTAGCGGGTGCGAGGTGCCTACGGCGGCGCTAGGTTACGACCTGAATGCGACGGTGGTGCCCAGTGGTCCGCTGGGCTACCTTACGCTGTGGCCCGACGGCCTGGGTCAGCCGGTTGTGTCGACCCTCAACGCTCCTGATGGTGCGATCACTTCGAACATGGGGATTGTGCCTACCCATAACGGCTCGATCGATGCCTATGCGTCGGCGCTAACGCAGTTGATTCTGGATATCTCCAGCTACTTTGCGCCATAAGGGGTGGCGCGAAGTGTGCTTCAGCAAGGTTCGAAACGGGGAATCGTACTCCGCGCGATTTCCATGAGCTACTTCTAATTCAGCTTCTCTACTGCCCAACTTTCATTCTGCCGATGCATTCGGTGTCGCCGATTGCCATTACCGTCGCAAGATGGGATGGCCGGCGACTCCGGAGAAGCTGGCATGTCGAAGAACACGCGTGTCCCCGTTCGCGCGCTGCTGCTGTTCGCGTTTCTGATCGTTATCGTTCACGCTGCATCCAGCCAGGTTAACCTCGGCCCGACTACGATCCGCCGCGATCTGCATCACGATGTATCGCCGCCGCTGGCCAACCTCATCCAGCAGGCGAAGCCGGAGCCTTATCAGCAACACGAAGCCGAGCCGCGCCGCCCGATTCCGCTTCCCGCCGGGCTGCAGAACCTGGCAGAAGATCCTGTGCGGCAACCGGCAACCTCCGGATTCTCTCCCCAACTCGGTTTGAACTTTGATGGCATTGGCGAAAGCCAGTACGGCTTCACCGTGGAATATGCGCCACCTGATCCCAACGGCGCTGTGGGCGCGACCCAGTACGTGCAGTGGGTGAACACGGACTTTGCCGTTTTCGATAAACGCAGCGGAGCGTTGCTTGCCGGTCCTATGCCTGGCGACGTGTTGTGGTCGGGCTTTGGCGGCGGATGCGAAAGCAACAACGACGGCGATCCCATCGTGCTCTACGACAAGCTCGCCAATCGATGGGTGATGAGTCAATTTTCCGTGTCGACCCTGCCGTATCTGCAATGCATCGCTGTTTCCACCACCGCCGACGCTACCGGTACCTGGAATCGTTATTCCTTCCAGTACACCTACTTTGACGACTATCCCAAGATGGGTGTCTGGCCCGACGCGTATTACGAAACCTTCAACATGTTCAACGGCAATAGCTTCATGGGCAGCGACGCGTGCGCTTACAACCGCACGGCGATGTTGAGCGGAATGGCGGCCACGCAGATTTGCTTTCAGCAGAGCTCCGGCGTGGGCAGCCTGATGCCCTCCGATGTCGATGGAACCGCTCCGCCTCCCGCGAACTCGCCCAATTACATGCTGACCTACGGCGCGAATTCACTGTTGCTGTTCAAGTTCCACGTCGATTTCAATAACCCGACGAATTCGACTTTCACCGGACCGACAACAATTCCCGTAGCAGCTTTCACGCCGCTTTGCTATGGCGGTTCGGAATGTGTGCCGCAGCCGGGAACCGACAACAAACTGGATTCGCTGGCCGACCGCCTGATGTATCGGCTGGCGTATCGCAACTTCGGCAGCCACGAATCGCTGGTCGTCAATCATTCGGTCGCCGTAAGCGGCGGCGCGGGCGTGCGCTGGTACGAGATTCAGTCGCCGGGCAGTTCACCGGTGCTGGCACAGCAGGGAACTTACGCGCCCGATTCCAGCTATCGCTGGATGGGCAGCGTCGCCATGGACAAGATCGGCGATCTCGCTCTCGGCTACAGCTTCTCCAGCGGCGCGGTCTATCCCGGGGTGGCCTTTGCCGGACGCGTGCCTTCCGACCCGCTGGGAGCGCTGGAAGCCGAGACCGTCATCACCAACGGCAGCGGCTCACAGACCGGAACCCTCTCGCGTTGGGGAGACTACAGCGCCATGACGGTCGATCCGGTCGATGATTGCACCTTCTGGTACACGCAGGAATATCTGGTGACGCAACGGTACGTGGAACTGGAACACGCGCATCGCCAACTTCAAGTTTCCCGGCTGCGCCAGCGGCAGCTACATCGGTTTCTACCCTGACACGCTGAACTTCGGTGTACAGGCCATCGGCACGACCAGTACATCGCAGCCGGTTACGCTCAGCAACTATCAATCGGTGGCGCTGGTGATCAGCAGCATCGCAGTTACCGGCGACTATCTGCAAACCAACAATTGCGGAAGCTCGCTGGCAGCCAACAGCAGTTGTGTCATCAACGTGACGCTTTCACCCGACCGCCTCGGGCGTGCGGTCCGGCACGCTGACGGTAACCGACAACGGTCCGGGCGGTCCGCGCACCGCCAGTCTCACCGGCCTCGGCACAACCCCGGCGACATGCGTTCCCAATAGTCTGTCGAACAGCGGCTTTGAGAGCGGCACTCTGGATTGCTGGACCGCCGGCGGCGCGCTGGTTCCCAGCCGCTTCGGTGTTGCAGGCGCACAGCGGAAGCTTCAGCGCCCAGTTAGGCGCCACCGGATTGCCCGAGCCGACCGGCGATTCCTGGATCTACCAGACGATTACCGTGCCGACGAATCTCAGCAGCCCGACCCTGACCTTCTGGTTCTGGCCGTGGACGCTGGACAGCATCAGCTTCGACTGGCAGGAAGCGCAGATTCGCGACACCAGCGGCAACGAGCTCGCGCAGGTCTTCAAAGTCGACTCCAACAGCCAGAACTGGAACTACGTCACCTTCGATCTCACGCCTTACAAAGGTCAGACCGTGCAGCTGTACTTCAACGTTCACGAAGATGGCGACAGCTACGGCTACTTCACCTACATGTATCTGGACGACATCGCGATTGTGGAAGGTTCGTCGGCGCTGCGTTTTGTGCCCGTTACCCCCTGCCGCGTAGTCGACACCCGCGGAGCGCAGGGCTCTTTCGGCGGCCCGGCGATTAGCGGCGGAAGTTCGCGCTCGTTTGCCATTCCGCAAGGCTCGTGCAGTATCCCTTCCACGGCTCGCGCGTACGCCTTGAACGTAACCGCGATTCCGCACGGCAAGCTCTCCTATCTGACCATCTGGCCCACCGGAGCCACCCAACCTGTCGTTTCGACGCTGAACTCGCCTGACGGCCGCATCAAAGCCAACGCTGCGATTGTTCCCGCCGGCACGTCCGAAGCCGTGAGCGTCTATGTCAGCAATACCGCCGACATACTTCTCGACGTCAGCGGCTACTTCGTGGAAGACAGCTCGGCGCTGGCATTCTTTCCGCTGACGCCGTGCCGCGTGGTGGACACACGCGGAGCCATCGGCCCGCTTGGCGGACCAGCGCTGCAGAAGGGGCAGCAGCGCGACTTCCCGATCCTGCAGGCTACCGGTTGCGGCATCCCCAGCAGCGCGCAAGCCTACTCGTTCAATGTCACGGCGATCCCACAGAGTGGCGCGACCGCTGAGCTACCTGTCGGTGTGGCCCGCGGGACGTCCGTTGCCGGGGTTTCTACACTGAACGCCCCCACGGGAACGATCACCGCCAACGCTGCCATCATTCCCGCGGGCACCAGCGGCGATATCCTCGCCTATGCCAGTAACAATGCCAGCGACTTGGTGATCGACATCAACGGCTACTATCGCGCCCGCGAACTCCGGCGCGAATCCGATGGCGCTCTACACCCTCACTCCTTGCCGAGCACTGGACACGCGCCAGATACCTCCGGGCACGCCCTTCACCGGCGAGCGCGCAGTGAATGTCGCGGGAAGTGCCTGCTCGGTACCGGTAAGTGCGACCGGCTACGTGATGAATGCGACCGCAATTCCCAGCGGCGCGCTCGGCTATCTCACGCTATGGCCCGACGGACAACTGCAACCACTGGCCTCAACGTTGAATGCGCGTGACGGCGCCATCACGTCCAACATGGCCATCGTGCCGAATACCGACGGCTCGATCGATGCTTACGCGTCCGGCCTGACGCAATTGCTGATCGACATCTCGGCGTACTTTGCGCCGTAGTAGCGATTCGTCAGGGAAATCGGGCACTTCAACACGGCGAGCGGTTCGGACCCCAGGGTTTGGCCGCTCGCCGACTTTACATTCATCGCGAAGCTAAGTAACAATAGCTTCTCCGGCGGCTCCGTCGGGTGAGGGTTTTGGCTTGAAGTTTCGTGGATGGCTATTGCTGTTGCTGTTTGCCCACGTGATGCTGCACCCCTGGGTGCACGCCATCGGCGTGAGCAATGTAGCCAATACGAAAACTTCGATATGCGGTTCTGCTTCCGACCTCGACAAGAACATGGCGAGCGGCGACCAGTGCGAACTGTGCCGCGTAGGACATAGTGCCGCCGTCACACCGAAGCTGCCCCAGGCCGACCTGCTCAATCCAAGCTGGATCCACACCGCACTGCAGGCGGTCAACTACGCCTCACTCCAGGCGGACCAGCGGCGTCCTTCGCGCGCACCACCCTCTCTCTAGTTTCATTGCAATCAGGAACGTCGGGTCACCTCGCGGTGGCGCGTTCATCCATGGATGGCAGTGTTCCCCAGTCCATAATCCGCACGCTAAGGCTCCTTAGCGGGATCGGATTCATGTGGCTGTTGCAATTGGAGAGAAAATGTCGAAACAAGCAAGGTCCCGGGCGAATGTCCGTCTTAAAATCGTCGTCGCGATAGCGCTCGCCATATTCTGTTCAGCGCTCGGTGTCACCAGCGTTGGTGCTCAGACCACTGGAGGCACCGTCATCCGTGACCGGAGTGGTTACGGATCCTTCCGGCGCGGTCGTTCCAGGCGCGACCGTTGAAATTCGGAACCCGGTTAGCAAGTTCACTCGAACGGCGACGACCGACAGCGCCGGAAAGTTCAGCTTTGCGAATGTTCCGTTCAATCCTTATCACCTTAGCGTCAATCGTACAAGGTTTCGCTCCCTATGCGCAAGATGTTGACGTACGATCGGCTGTGCCTCTGATTTTAAAGGTCACACTGCAGATTTCTGCGAACGCCGAGAGCGTCACAGTGCAGGGGGAGGCGGGCGATCTGGTGGAGAACGATCCGACTTTCCACACCGACGTCGATCGTAATTTGTTCGCCAAGATTCCGTTGGAAAGCGCCTCGTCTCAGTTGAGCTCTCTTGGTGACCTTGGCTTCACCGGGCGTTGCTGCCGACTCCAACGGCCTCTTTCACGGGTTGGGCGACCATGCGGAGAACTCATTCTCGCTGGATGGTCAGCCCATTACCGACCAGCAAAGCAAAGTGTTTTCCAATCAGATTCCGCTCGATGCCGTGCAGTCGATGACGGTCATCGCCGGCGCTCCGCCTGCGGAATACGGCGACAAGACCAGCCTGGTGATCGACGTCACGCACGCGCTCCGGGACTGGGAGTTACGACGCCGCACGGCGACATAACCGCCTCTTATGGCAGCTTCGGTACCTCGAACCTGGACGCCGACTTCTCTTATGGCGGAAAGAACTGGGGAAACTTCATCGCGGCCAACGGACTGAATACCGGCCGATTTCTCGATCCGCCGGAATTCCAGGTGTTCCATGCCCACGGCAATGAAGCAAATGTGTTCGACCGCCTGGACTATCATGTTTTCATCAGAAAGACGCGTTCCACCTGAACTTTCAATTCACGCCGCTCATGGTTCCAGACGCCGAATTCGTACGATCAGGAATTTCACGACTTCAACGGCGTCTCCAGTATTAAACCCGTTGACAGGAGCGCAGCTGGGACCTACGGATCAACGTTCCAAGATCCTGACCTTCAACGTCGCCCCGACCTGGACGCACACCATCAACGACAACGCGGTATTCAATTTTACGGGCTACGTTCGCCGCGATGCTTACGACTACTATCCTAGCGACGATCCCTTCAACGATCTCGGTCCAGCGAATCTGCAGCGGGAGACGCGTCGCCCAGCAGCGCTCGCTGATCGAATGCCGGTGCGCTGGCGAACGTTAGCTATACGAAGAGCATCAACAACATAAAAGCCGGAATCACCTATGAACAAACGTTCCTGAACGAGAACGATCAACTCGGGATTATCGATCCAACCTACAATGCGCCCTGCTTGAACGGCATCGGCGTGCCGGTGAACGGCTTTACCAATCCGGCGCAATGTGCAGGCGCTGGATATCCAGCCCAACATCGTCACCAACCCCAACGCACCTAATTCGGCTCTTTATCCGCTGTTTCAATCCGGTGTCTGCTGGCCTATGACCTCACGCGTGGAGGAACGTTCTTCCCATTCGTTGGCCATACCGACGTAAAAGAACTCTGCGATGTACGTGCAGGACACACATCACTGTGCGCAAATGGACGTTTCAACCTCGGAATCCGCGGAGACCTGTACAACGGACTTGCCGTCCAGCCAGCCAGGCGGAACCGCGCCTCGGAGTGGCCTACAACATCACGAAGACCAATACTGTGCTTCGGTTCTCCTACGCTCGCACGCTCGAAACTCCGTTCAATGAAAACCTGGTGCTCTCCAGTGTCGGATGCGCCTCGGACGTACTGAACCCTCTTCTGGGCTGCTCTTCAAGCACGACAACGCCATTGAGGCCAGGCACTCGCAACGAATATCACGTTGGTCTGCAGCAGGCTTTTGGGCGCTTCCTGGTAGTCGATGGCGAGTACATCTGGAAGTACACGAACCTCGCTTATGACTTCAGCGTGCTGGGGAATACTCCGATTACCTTTCCCATTGAATGGAACAAGTCCAAGATTCCGGGCTTCGCGTTACGCGCCAGTATGCCGGTCAACCACGGCTTCAGTGCGCTGGTGGTGATGTCGAGCGTTGCTGCCCGATTCTTCACTCCGCAACTCGCCGGCGCCGGCGCTACTCCGTCGGCGCCCCTGGGAGTCTTTCGCATCGATCACGACGAAGCCTACAACATGACCGCTCACCTGCAATATCAGGTTCCCTGGAAGCGGGCACCATGGGTCGGCTTCAACTGGCGTTACGACAGCGGCCTGGTTGCAGGACAGGTGCCTTGCTACGGAATCGGCCCTGCCAACGACTGCCCGCAATCAACCTTCCTCAACGGAGTACCGGCCATCCTGATGGTCGACTGCTGCGGGATTCCGTTGACCGCCGACCAGGAGTTCCAAGCTGGATTTACCTGTAACGGAGTTCACGCGACTCCTACTACGCCTCTGCCTTCTGTCTGTCCAGCCTCCCAGTTCGGCTCGACGCTGACCCAAGTGCCAACGCCGGGAACTGAGAACGACGATCACAACCCCCCGCGTATTGCCTCGCGTAACCTGTTTGATCTGGCTATCGGCACAGATAATATCTTCAAGGGTGATCGTTACCGATGGAGCGCACAATTAAACCTCATTAACCTCACGAACAACTACGCTCTGTACAATTTCCTCTCAACATTCAGCGGAACGCATTATGTTAGCCCGCGAACCATCACCGCACAGATCGGGTTTCACTTCTAATGAAAACAGGGCAGGAAGCGCATCTTCCTGCCCGCTTTCATTGGGCATCGGCGGGTTACGAAGGCTGAGAGACCTGGAATATAAGCCGAATTGCGCTTGCCTAGGGCCAAATAAGAATGCCACTCGAGGAGCGAGTGGCACGAAGGATATCGTACGGATGGCCCGGGTTAGACCGACTGAACTAGGACTAAGACTTGCTCTTCTTTTTGCGCTCGGCCCAGCGCTGCTTCATCATCTCGGAAATACGTTTTCGGGCTGCCGGGCTCATATGCCGCTTCGGACGCCCTGACGTCGTGGTGCTCTTGCCACTGCCTACTGGTCTGCCCCGGCGGCGGGGACCGGTCGAGCCAAGACCTTCCAGGGCGGCGATGGCACGATCAATCCGCTCGCGCTCTTTCTTCAAGTCCCCCAAAATATTCTGAATATCCATGCTTCTCCTTTCGAGTTGTAAATAACCCTGACTAGTGTAACAGCATAGTTACAATGATATTCAAGGTTGAGATGCATAGAAAGGCTCTTCAGATGTAGTGCCATTCGCACCGGCACATAGGGTTGATAAGAATTTAGTCGCAATTGGCACATTGGAGAGCGTGAGAAAGGTTTGCTTTATCGATACAGCACCAATTAGCGAAAGAGGAACCGCGCGTGGCGAAAGAAAACTATCACATGAGTCCGCAGGAATTCCGCCAGTTTGGGCATTCCATGGTGGATTGGATCGCTGAATACTACGAGACCATCGAGAATCGCCCGGTATTATCGCAGGTAAAACCTGGGGAGATTCGCAGACATGCTACCTCCTTCAGCGCCCGAGGAGGCGGAAGATTTCTCCACCATCCTGCGCGACATTGGGCCAATTATTCTGCCTGGAGTTACGCATTGGCAGTCCCCAAATTTCTTTGCCTACTTTCCTGCAAATGCGTCGGGAGCCGCAATTTTGGGGGACCTTCTATCCTCCGCACTAGGTGTCCAAGGTATGTTGTGGGCCACGAGTCCGGCCTGCACAGAGCTGGAGACGCACGTCCTGGACTGGCTGGTACCTATGTTGGGACTGCCGGAGAAGTTCCTATCCAGCGGTAAAGGCGGCGGGGTTATTCAAGATACGGCTTCGAGTTCTTCGTTGTGCGCTATGCTGGCCGCTCGCGAACGTATCACGGGTTACCGCAGTAATCGAATGGGTGGTGACGGAAGTCTAGTCGCCTACACTTCCAGCCAGGCACACTCCTCCCTGGAAAAGGCTGCGATGGTGGCCGGTATAGGACGCGATAACCTTCGTCTTATCGAAGTCGATGACAAGTTCGCGATGCGCCCGGAGTTGCTGGAGGCACAGATTGCGAGGGACCAGGCAGCCGGCAAAGTACCTTTCTTCGTCTCTGCCACAGTTGGAACTACGTCATCGAATGCCTTGGATCCCCTCCCGGAGATTGGCGCGATTTGTCGTGCGCACAAGATGTGGTTTCACGTCGACGCGGCTATGTCGGGAACGGCAGCGCTGTGTCCCGAATTCCGCTACATCCAAAATGGATTGGAACTGGCCGACAGCTACAGCTTCAATCCGCATAAATGGATGTTCACGAACTTCGACTGCAATTGCTTCTATGTTGCTGACCGTAAGTCGCTCATCGACACGCTGAGCATACTTCCGGAATACCTTCGTAACCAGGCCACCGAGTCAGGAGAAGTCTTCGACTATCGCGACTGGCATATTCCGTTGGGCCGCCGATTTCGGTCTCTGAAATTGTGGTTTGTGATTCGCTATTACGGTGTTGAGGGGCTGCGGTTTCACGTGCGGCGGCACATCGATCTGGCGCAGCAATTCCTGTCATGGGTAGACCAGGACAAGAGATTTGAGATTGCGGCCCCTGCTCCGCTGAACCTGGTGTGCTTCCGTCATCGCGGCGGGGACAAAGCTAACGAAGATCTCATGAACCGCTTGAATCGCAGCGGAGAACTCTACCTGACGCACACCAAGTTGGACGGCAAGTTTCACTTTGCGCATGTGCGTCGGACAGACCAATACCGAAGAACGCCATGTGAAGCATGCGTGGCAGAAAATTCAGGAAGAAGCCGCGAAGCTCTAACGGATGTTGAAGACGCTCTTCGTCAGCCCGGCTGCGGAAAATCCGGTTGCCACCCAGGGCGTCAGCCGTTCCAGGCGATGATGACCGGTCTTGTAGAAGATCCACCCGACGCCAAGCGCTAGCCCAACCGACCCTGCTTGCCACGCTGCGATGCCCGCGCACGACTGTGAGGGGATCCAGTCTTCCACGCCTCCGTGCGATATAGAGCGGCATGTTTTGATGGTATCAGCGACACGAATTCCGCTGTGCGCGTACAGCCCAATCATCTGCTGACGGTCGAAAAACTTATGCTGCTCCAGCGGCAGAGCCGGCATCGCCGCACGCACAAATTCATTGCCTGCGACCGTGGAAATGGGGTCTCCACCGGCTGCCTCCGAGCTGCTGTCCCAGGTGACAGGCGCGAAGTGATAGGGGAAGCGCTGAGAAGATTCATCCTTTGCGGCAGCAGGTAGCGTGAGCAGGCTGGCAGCCACGAACAATGCCGGAATTCGTACAAGTTTCATGGGACGCCAAAACCATAGCAAACGTTGGCAGGCCGAAAACTCCGGTGAACACCGGAGATAGCTCCTCGCGACGCACTTACGCGTACATCTTTCGTAGCAAGACAGCGCTGAGACGTGGCGGGATGAAGGCGCGTCTCCGCAGAGAAGCTGGGGTATTATTCCACCCTGAGGAAACGACACTACCGACGATGTTTGCCGCCAGCGATTTCGAATTCAAAGCTCGCTTCTGGATCTTCGGCGCCCTCTTTTGGGTTGCCTTTTCAACCTACTCGATCGACCAGCGAGAACAGCGGCGCGGCTCTGGTGGACTGGTTGTGCCGTTTGCGCGGTGCCAGGCCGACCGACGGCGACTACCACGTAGTCTTTGCCCTTGCCGCCATCTTCTGCGCCGCCGCTGCTGCAGTTCGGACCTGGGGCACCGCGTATCTGAACTCCGACGTAGTGGTCGATGTGAGGCTGCACACTTCCCGCCTGGTCGCCGACGGCCCTTATCGCTACGTGCGCAATCCGCTCTACTTCGGGAATATTCTGCTAGCCATCGGATTCGGGCTGATGACCAGCCGGGTGGGATTTGTCGTCCTGGTGCTGGGAATGATCGTCTTCGACTATCGCCTGATCCTGCGCGAGGAGCGTGGAATTCTGGCAACGCAGGGCGACAGTTATCGCGCGTATTGCAAGGCGGTGCCGCGGTTGCTTCCGGCTCTGTCCCCGCGTCTAGCCTCGGGAACGCTAAAGCCTCGCTGGAGCGACGGCCTGCTGGGCGAAGCTTTCATGTGGGTGCTTGCTTTGTCGGTGGTCGCGTTCGCCATCACTTTGCAGCAGAGGATCTTCTTTATCGTGCTGGGCTCGGCATTCGGCGTGTACGCGGGTTGCTATGCGGTAATCCGCGCCCGGCAAAAGAAAAAGGCGGACCACTAGCAAGCCAGCTCAGAGGTCCGCAAAACAACACACTGGGAAAAGGAGTGAAGGCTAGTCGGATTCGTTGCTATAGACCGGGTCGTAGGTTTCAAAGGGCACGTCGAGACCGCCACCTGATCCGAAGGCGGCTTCGTCGGCCATCTTCTGCAATTCCTGTTCGAATTCGCGGCTGCGCCAGCGCACAACCATTAGCTCCTTGTGGTCTCGACCATGACCGTGGCAGAGCGGGCACAAAACTTGTTCTTTCTCCGATTGCATGATGATTGCTCCCAACCTTGTATTGCAAACCCGCGAGGGACTGCGGCGCTGTGAGGAAAGTCACGTCGGGATGTGAGAGCTTCTTGAAATGGTACAGCGGACTGCTTCTGGTGCGGGGGCCTTCGACTCCGCAGCCGCCCGCCGCAAGAGCAACGTCAGAACATCGGGCGGACACCTCGTACACGATGATAGTCCTCAATAGAAAATCGCCTCCGCAATATTGACGGAGGCGATGATTTTGCCGAGTGCCAAATGCTAGCTGCCAGGGGTTGGTTAGTACGAGTACCCGTCAGGCTGAGACACCGCGCCGACTTCGATTTTTGTGTCGACGTAGTCGCGGCCGGCCGCTATGGCCTTTCTGATCGAGTTCGAGCAGCTTCGGATTCTTTACCGTCGCTTCCAACACTTCGATCGCCGACTCGGCAGGCATGCACTCGGTTTCTTCCAGCAGTGCGCCGAGCATGACCACGTTCGCCACTTTGGCCGTGCCCATGCCGTCGGCAATCTCCGATGCGGGTACGCAGATGATGCGCGCTTGCGGAGCGCTGAATCCTTCTGGAAGCTTGGTGCTGTTGTACAGAATCAGGCCGCCCGAAGCGACTGACGACGCGAACTTGTGCAGCGACAGCTCGTTCATCGCCACCAGCACCTCCGGCTGCGAGATGAGCGGTGTGCCGATGCGGTCGTGCGACAGCGTGACATGGCAGTGCGCGCTGCCGCTGCGCATCTCCGGCCCGTAGGATGGCAGCCAGCTCACTTCCATGTGCTCGCGCAATCCCATCTCGGGCAAGCAGTTGACCCATCAGCAGAATGCCCTGGCCGCCGAAGCCGGCCACCTTCACCGTTAACTCGCGGGTGTGGTGATGCCGTTGCGGCGTCGGCAGCTCGTTGCTTTCTTCCACGTTTAGCGCTTCGGCGATCGTCTTCACCGGCACCTTCGCGATCCACCGGCAGCTCAGGTTTGCGGTCGCGGAAGACGCCGAGTGGAAATGCCTTCACCAGCGTCTCGGCAACCCATGTGCGCGCGACCACTGGATCCATCTTCATGATGGTCGGGCAGGGTGAGAGGAGTTCGACCAGCGAGAAGCCGCCGCCGTTCTTCTGGATCTCGCAGCGCCTTCTTGACGGCCTTCTTGGCCTTCATGATGTTCTTCATGTCGCATGAGCGCGACGCGCTCCAGGTAGGTCGGCGTTTCCAGCGCGGCAAGCAGCTCGCAGACGTGGATCGGCAGTCCCTCATTGTGGGAGCGGCGTCCCCACGGCGACGTCGTGCTCTTCTGGCCGACCAGCGTGGTCGGCGCCATCTGCCCGCCGGTCATGCCGTAGATGGAATTGTTGACGAAGAACACGCTGATGTTCTCGCCGCGATTGGCGGCGTGAATGATCTCGGCGGTGCCGATGGCCGCCAGGTCGCCATCGCCCTGGTACGACATGACGATGGACTCGGGATTGGCCCGCTTCAACGCCGTTGCTGCCGCCGGCGCGCGCCCATGGGCTACCTGCACATTGCCGACATCGAAGTAGTAGTAGGCGAATACCGAGCAGCCGACCGGGCTGACGAGGATGGCGCGGTCCTGCACGCCCAACTCGGTCAGCGACTTCGGCGATCAGCTTGTGAACGATGCCGTGTCCGCATCCCGGACAGTAATGCGTTTGCTGCTGCAGTTCGCCTTTGCGGTCATAGTTGTCGTAGAACGCGGGCGACTTCTCGTGAATTACCTGATAGCCTTCCACAATATTTCTCCTGAACCCATCTTCTCGCTAACACCAAGTACCAGGATAAGCGCCCGAGCTGTGCGGGTGATTACACGTGGGCTGCCATGCGCGCGAAAACCTGCGCCGTAATCTCTTCCGCCATCGGAACGTTGCCGCCGACGCGGCCGTAGTACTCAACCGGCACGCTGCCGTTCAGCGCCAGCTTGACGTCCTCGACCATCATGCCCGTGCTCAGTTCAACGGCCAGCACCTGCTTGACGTGTTTGGCGGTCTCGCACAATTCGCGCGACGGGAACGGCCACAGCGTGATCGGACGGAACAGGCCGGCCTTCATGCCCTGGGCGCGCAGTTGATCGACCGCGGTGCGCAGTACGCGCGAGACGATGCCGAAGCCGACCAGCAGAATGTCTGCATCCTCGGTGAGATAGTTCTCCGAGCGGCTCTCCAGCTCCTGCGCCAGCTGGTACTTTCCTTCCAGCTTGCGCACGTGCGCTTCCAGCGCATCGGGCTCCAGCACGATCGAGCTGACCATGTTCTTCCTGGTCTCGGCGTTGCCTTTGACCGCCCAATCCTTCTCTGGCGCGTCAATCGTCGCGCATCTTGATCTCGAGCGGCTCCATCATCTGGCCGACGTAGCCGTCGGTCATGATGACCACCGGGTTGCGATAGCGATCGGCCAGCTCAAAGGCCAGCACGGTGAGGTCGAACATCTCCTGCACCGACGCCGGCGCCAGCACCAGGTTGCGGTAGCAGCCGTGGCCGCCGCCCTTCACGATGCAGAAGTAGTCGCTTTGCTCGGGTGCGATGTTGCCCAGTCCCGGGCCGCCGCGCACTACATCGACGATCACGCCGGGCAACTCTGCGCCCGCCATGTACGAGATGCCTTCCTGCATCAGGCTCAGGCCGGGGCCGGAAGACGCGGTCATCACCCGTTGCCCGGCCGAGGAAGCGCCGTAGACCATGTTGATGGCCGCCACTTCGCTCTCGGCCTGCAGAAAAGTGCCGCCGACTTCGGGAATCAGTAGGGCGGCATATTCGGCGATCTCACTGGCCGGGGTGATGGGGTATCCGTAAAAGGCTTTGCATCCCGCCAGGACCGCGCCTTTGACGATGGCGACGTTTCCTTTACACAGTTGCCGCATGAGCAGCCTCCTCTTTCGGCGGCACTGGATGGCCGCCTTCGCTGCCGGGATCAGGCGCTCACACGGTGATGGCTCCGGGCTCGGGACAGCAATAGAAACAAGCGCCGCAGCCGGTGCAGCCTTCACCGGTGTATTGCGCCGGATGCACACCGTAATGGCTGAGTTCGGGCGCCAGTTCGAGACATTCGGGAGGACACGACTCCACACACAAGCCGCATCCTTTGCATTCTTCCGGGTCGATAATCACATTACCGCGCGGTTGCGATGCCATGAGTTACCCTCGCATTTCCAATTCATACGTCGTTGCGCTGAAACCAGCGCTGCTGCTCGCAATAGTCGTACAAGCTCTTCGCGAAACTTGGGATGAGCGATCTCGATGAGCGCTTCGGCGCGCTGCCGGATCGTCTTGCCATGCAGATAGGCGATGCCGTATTCGGTGACGACATAGTGCACGTCGCCGCGTCCGGTCAGAACGCCGGCTCCATAGGACAGCCGGGGCACGATGCGCGAAATCTTCCCGTCCTTTGCTGTGGAGGGCATGGCGATGATCGGCTTGCCGCCCTTGGAGCGGGCCGCGCCGCGGACGAAGTCCAGTTGCCCGCCGAAGCCGCTGTAGAACATGCGGCCCGATCGACTCGGCGCAAACCTGGCCGGTCAGATCGATCTCGATCGCCGAATTGACGGCGATCATGCGGTCGTTCATCGCGATGCGGAACGGATCGTTGGTATAGGCCGACGGATGAAACTCGAATGCCGGGTTCTCGTCGATGAAGTCGAACAGCCGGCGTGAGCCCAGCACGAAGCCGAGAATGATCTTGCGCGGCTTGAAGTTCTTGCGCTCGCCGTTGATGACGCCCGCTTCAATCAGCGGAATCACGTTGTCGGAGATCATCTCGGTGTGAATGCCGAGATCCTTGCGGTCCATCAGGTTGGGCAGAATCGCATCGGGAATCGCGCCGATCCCACACTGCAAGACCGAGCCGTCTTCAATCAGGGAGGCAACCTGCGCGCCAATCTCTTCGAAGGTATCGTTGCTCGGGACCGGCTTCAATTCACACAGCGGCCGCGAGAGTTCGACGATGTGGTCGATCTGACTGACGTGGATAAAGCTGTCGCCGTAGGTGCGCGGCATCTGCGCGTTCACCTGCGCGACCACTTTGTGCGCGTATTTTGCGGCGGTTAGCGTGATGTCGACGCCCACTCCGAAGCTGCAATAGCCATGGGGATCAGGCGGCGATACCTGGATGAAGCGCCACGTCGATCGGCATCTCGCCGCTCTCGAACAGAGCCTCGATTTCGCTCAGGAAGATGGGCGTGTAATCGGCGCGACCATCGTTCACGGCTTCGCGAACATTGCCGCCGACGAACAAGCGCGTTGTGGCGGAAGTGCTCAGCCATCTCCGGCGCGCAGTAGGGAGAGGTGCCATGCGTCAGCAGATGGATCAGCTCGACACTCTTCACGTAGGGCGCGCGCGACATCAGCGCTTCGACCAGCGCTTCCGGTTCGGCGCAGCCGGGATGGATGTAAACACGCATCCCCGACTCAACGCAGCTCACAGCTTCGCGGGCCGTCATCAGTTTGCTGCGATATTGATCGATCCACGACATGGGCGCAGGCCTTTCTAGGCGGAAACCGTCTGCGGTTTCACCGAATATCCGGCCGATGCGCCGTTCGTGTCCCAGCGAGGCGTAGTAGATGGCCAGATGAAAGAACTTGTCGAGCATCTCGAGCAGCTCCAGTTCGCCGAAGATCTCGGCTGGGCGCTCCAGTTCGGCGTGCTTTTGCAGGTAATCCCACAGGTTTTCGCGGACCAGGCAGATCATCCAGACCACCTGGCTGACGGGCACACCCTGGGCGGCGCGCTGCGCGCCAATCTCCAGGTAGCGCTGCTCGATGTCGGCCTCGGTCTTGCCCATGCAGCCATTCGCCCAAGTGGTGATAGACCTCGTAGACCTTGTCGGTCAGCTCGCTATCGGGCACGTTGGCGTAGGCCGAGCACTTGCCGCATTGGCGATAGCGGTTCTGCAGGCTTCGCGCCAGACCGTTGGAGTGGTTTTCTATTAGCTTAACCAGACGGTATGCCAACAACATGGCTCACCTCGTTACCTCGGCCGGGGTGGCATATGGCAGGGTGCAACCCGACGGCTTCGGCCCTCACTCTCTTACACCCAAGTTTCGCCTTAGGATGGCCCAAAGGGCCGTGACTGGAATCACCGGGAAAAGTGACTGATGTCACTCCGGGGAGAAGAGGCAGGGAAACCTAAGCTGGGGCGAGGGTTAGACGGTGGAGGGGTTTTCCGTTTGGAGTCGGTCGAAGGCTGTCAGATCCCCAGCTTCTTTACTTCTTCGTTGTAGTACTTGCGGTAGAGGATGTCCCACTCCTGCGAGCCCTCGAGGATGGTGCGGCGCTGGCTCTCGATCTTCTGCCGGGCGGCAGCGTCGATTCTCGCCTCCTGCGCCATCAGGGTTTCCAGCACTCGCCTGGCTTCCAGTCGAATACTGTTGCGGTCCTCGACGAAGTCCACATTCTCCATGTCGGCGAGAGCGTCGGCCACGGCGTGCGCCAGTTTGTTGATTTTCTCGCGGCTTATCCTCATAAGACCGCCTTGTACTTGCGCACCAGTTCGTTCTTCACCTTCTTGAACATCTCCTGGTAGTTGGCGCCCGAGCGCTGCATCTCGTCGGAGTAGGTCTCGAGAATGATGCGCACCTCGTCGTTGATGCGGTCTTCCAGCGTCAACTCATCGACCAACGCGGTGTTAATGCGCTCGGCAACAGCCGCCTTGTTCGGCGTCTCGATGAACTCGCCTTCAATCAGTTTGCTGGTAATTTCGCGGGCCAGGTAGCCCACATATTCTTTAGAAAAGAGCATGCTGGTTCAAATCTTGTAGGAAAACACCCTAGTTTAACACATGAATTCCGCTCCCTCGGAGATCGGGCAGCGAGGGCGCCGGAGCCACCGTTTTCGCGGTTCCCACGTGTCACTCCCCGGGCTTGGGAGTATGATGAGTTTCACCGCGCGGCTCCCCGCGCCTTCGAGAATGTTTATGCCCGACGATCTGTCCAGCCTGAAAGACGACATGAACGCCTTCATTCTCGGCCACGGCCTCAGCCGCTTCCAGGGATATGTGACGGAAGAGGTCCACAGCGTCATGTGGGACCCGAAGGACAATCCTGACAGCTGGAAAGACTTTGTCGAGTTGGCCAAGAAGGCGGGTTCGCAGTTTCTCTCGATGGACGAAGAGGTCCTGCAGCGCGACGAACTCGACTACCTGGTGCAGAGGCTGCAGCATGCCAGCTATCCCAGCGACGAAGACCTGGACGAAGCGCGCTGGTTGCGCAACTACATTGGCAAGACCGGCTTCATCCAGCTTGGCTGGCCGCACCAGGGCATCATGTTTCTCTTCGAGGTGACCACCGAGTGGTACGAGCGCTATCAGCACCTGCTCGATCTGGTGGAAGACTTCGGCAGCCTCGCCATCGACGACAGCGACCAGGACGACGAAAAATAGTGGCCAGTAGCCAGTGGCTAGTGGTCAGTGAGCAGGCGGCAGCTCCTTACCGAGACATTCGATAGAATCTCCGACTTATCATGACATTGACTTCAAATCCCAAGATTGCCTGCTCACAGCCGGCCGCTGATCACTAACCACTGACAACTGCTTTATGCGCTGGGTCCCTCGAAACGCCGATCCACAAACCGTGCAACGACTGGCGCTAGAGAATAACCTGCCTCTCTGGTTAGCGCGACTCCTGGCTGTGCGCGGCATCCATCCCGGCGAGCAGGCGCAAAAATTTCTCAACCCCGCTCTGAGTGATCTGCACTCTCCCGATTTGATGACCGGTCTGCGCGCGGCCGTCGGACGCCTGAAGGGCGCCATCGAGCGCGGCGAGACCGTCCTCATCTACGGCGACTACGACGTCGACGGCACGACGGCAATCGTCATCCTGAAGACTGCCCTTGAGTTGTGCGGCGGCAAGGTCGACTACCACGTGCCGCATCGCATTCGCGAAGGCTACGGCATGCGCGACGAGGTGATCGAAGAGGCTGCCGATCGCGGCATTCACCTGATCATCAGCGTCGATACCGGCATTCGCGCTTTCGCCGCCGCCGACACCGCTGCGCGCCGCGGCCTCGACCTCATCGTCACCGACCATCATCTTCCGCAGGCCGACGGCGTGCCCAAGGCGCTGGCGGTGGTGAATCCAAATCAGCAGGGCTGCGAATACCCCTGCAAGTCACTTTGCGGCGCCGGTGTCGCCTTCAAGATCGCGCAGGCGCTGCTGGTCGAGAGCGGCCGCGAGCGACTGCTGCCGTCGTTTCTCAAGATGGTGGCGATCGCGACGATCGCCGACGCCGTGCCGCTCGTCGGTGAGAATCGTGTTTTCGCCAAGCTCGGCCTCGACGGTCTGCGTAAGCCGGTCAATGCCGGACTAAAGGCGCTGCTCGCGAATTGCCAGCTCGACGGTTCGCGCTCCGCTGAGCGCGGGAGACATTGCCTTCCGCGTCGCTCCGCGCCTGAACGCCGCCGGCCGCATGGACATTGCCGAGCGCGTGATTCAGCTCTTCACCGAGAAGGACACGACCAAAGCAGCCGAGATGGCGATGGAGCTCAATCAGCTCAACGGCGATCGCCAGCAGGAAGAGCAGCGCATCGTCGATGAGATTCACAAGCGCATCGAAGCCACGCCGGAGATGAAAGACGCCTACTGCATGGTCGTCGACGGCGACGGCTGGCATCGCGGCGTCATCGGCATCTGCGCCACGCGCGTGGTCGAACGTTATCACCGCCCGGCTCTGGTCTTCTCCTGCGAAAACGGCGAGGCGCATGGCTCGGGCCGCTCCATCGGAGCGTTTCACTTGCTGGAGGCGCTTGAGTCCTGTCCGGAACTGTTCACGCGTTTCGGCGGACACTCCCACGCTGTGGGATGTGCGCTGCCGACCGAACGCATTCCCGAACTGCGAGCCCGACTGGACGCCTACGCCCGCCAGCGTCTTACCCCCGAGGACTTCATCCCCGAACTTGAATACGATGCCGAGGTCTCGCTCGACGAGATCAATCACGACTTCTGGCTGGCGCTTCAGCGGCTGGAGCCGTACGGGGTAGGCAATCAGACACCGACGTTTGTCGCACGTGGCGTCAAGCTCCTGCAACCGGCGCGCATCCTGAAAGAGAAGCACCTGAAACTGCGCGCCATCCCCGCAGACCCCAACGCCAATGGCGGCCGTTTCCAGCGCGTCCACGATGTCGTGGGCTGGCGCATGGCCGACCGCATTGCGCAGAATTCACTGTTGGCCGGCGACGTCCTCGATCTCGCCTTCAGGGTCGATTACAACGAGCATCCGGACTTCGGCGGGGTCCAACTCAGCCTCATCGACTTCACCCGCGGCGCCCCGATGACCTCCGCCGCCAAGGCCGCAGAAAGCTCGTAGCGATTTGCTGATCCTCCGACGGGATCAACTAGAACGAGAAAAGCCGGAACCCCGCGGCTCCGGCTTTCTATAGTTCCTGCTGATTGACTCTTACGCGGCGGTAGCGGCTTTCTGCCGTTCGTGCAGTTCCGGAATGCCCGGCCGCACCTTGTGCATCTCGCGGTAGTGCTTGGGAGTGACTCCGGCCAGGCGGCGGAAGACGCTAGTGAAGTGACTTTGGGTTTCGAAGCCGACCTTGGTAGCGATTTCTGCCAGTGTCAGCTTGCTCTCGCGCAGATGTTCCTGGGCGCGTTCCACCCGCTGCCGCATGATGTATTGATGAGGCGTTGTGCCAGTGCTCATCTTGAACAGTTTGGAGAAGTAGTACTGGCTCATGCCGACGACCCCGGCCAGTTCCGTGACGCTCAGTTCCGCCGCCAAGTTCTCGCGAATGTGCGAAAACACTCGCTGCAAACGCCGCGGCGGCAAGCCGCCGACGACGTCGATGGCCGCCAGCGTCGCGCTGAGATAAGCTCTCACGATCTGCTGAATCTGCTCATCCTGCGTGGAATGCAGCGCCAGCACAAGGACGTTCATACCTTCTTCTTTGGCGCCGATGTGGGCCGATTCTGCGTCGGAGCAGAGTGCCGCGCGCACGCCCGGTACGCGGTTGGCAGCCACCGAGGCTCCCACCGCGCGATTGGTGAGGATGATGCCGCGTTCGGCATCGTGCCGTAGGACCGACAGCGCTACCAGTTCGGCGTACTCCGGCGGAAATGTACCTTGGACGGGGGGCGCCGCGTCCATTACTTCGTGTCCCTGCGAGGTCAGAATGGTGGCAAGCCTTTCTTTTGCCAGTTGACCCGCTTCATCGGAAGCGATTGCGATTTGCACTTCTTTCCTCCCTTATTTTTGTCCGATGGATAGGCCGCTCAACCCAACTCCGCGCACAGTGTGCCTTGATGACCGAAGGTAACCGAAACTATGCACATCGATTGTGGTTGTGGGCTCTTCCGCACATCGCACAGTCGGAAGTGCCGGGTGCCCAGGGCCTTAGTTGCCTGGCCGAGCTGAAGCCTTATTCGGATTCTGTGGCAGCAGCGCGACCGCGTTCGGGCGAAGCAGTTTAGGAGTTAGTGCTTGGCGGAGGTCGAAGAAATCTTCGCTGGTAGAACGGTGTGGCGTCGTGCGAAACCAGCGAACTGAATACTCTGGGCTCGAGTGGTTGTCCGTTGAGCAGCAGGAAAAACGTAACTGCGGCTGCAAACCAGAAAATGATGACCGGGGGAATGAAAGTCTTGGAAGAGTTTGCTTCCAGCCGTAGCTTTACCGAGGCGCTAGGGTTGACGTGGTTTGCAGCACCCTGGCTGTAGAGTTTGAGCTTGGTGTGGTAAACGAAAAGGAAGGTGAGCAGACAAATGACGATGATGCAGAATCGTCGAACTTCCCAACGCCTTACCCAAAAGCTCAAAGTCAACCTCGACGGGTATTCAAAACCCGTTGCCAAAATTATACAGCCTGTTTTTATATTCCAGCTTGCGATTGCGTCAAGTGTCAAGGCACGCCGGGGGCGCTCTTTCATAAACAGAGAAGCCGGAATCTTGCGATCCCGGCCTTCTTGTCTCGCCTGAAAGGAGAGGCTAAAACTTGCGCCGACGCAGGAAGGTCACGGTCCCCAGCAGTCCGCTACCCAGCAACAGGATGCTGCTCGGTTCCGGAGTCGTGTAGGTGAATGCACCTGAGAAGCTGGCGCCATTGGGATCGCCCCCGGAGAAGAAGACGTTCAGGAAAAACGGATCGCCATTGGTCAGGGAGTTTCCCGGCGTCGCGGTGAAAACCAATTCGTTGGTCCCGATTAACTGTGCGCCCCAAGGTTGCGTATAAGGCTGTGCACAGAAAGCTGTACCGCCGGCGGCGCCACCGACGCAGTCACCAGTCTGGCCCAACTGAACCATCGCCGGATCAATCTCCACTCCGGCGGGAAGATTGAAGGTTATTTCGAACGAGGTGACGGTCGGGCCTTCCCATGTAGCCAGGCCGCCGGCAACGCCAGGGATGCCGAAGTCCGGTTCGAAAGCGCCGCCATCAAAATCGTAGGCGAATGGCTGTCCAGTCTGCAGCGTACCGTCGGTGCCTGAACCGCTAAATGTGATATCGCCAGCTAGTGCCAGCGTGGGCAATAGAGCGATGAGGCAAATTGCGAGGCAAAGTTTCCTGGCCATGGACTACCTTCCTCCCGCGTACGACTTTGGAAATGAAGACGTTTCAACCAAGTCGACGCACGCAGAGCGCCACCTATAAGAAGCACAATTATCTGCAACGAAGTGGCATCACAGCAACTAGAAAGTACAGTGTGCAAACTATTGCACACTCATGTGCCAATCCTTGCCCATTTTGCGGTCTGCCGGCGCCAGTTCGCGCTGCCACCGACTTTACAGGCCAGCAACACCGGTTTAGTATCCCAACCGATGGAGACGGTGCTCGACGAGGTCTGTGCCAGCTGCGGAAGCAGCCGTTTACCCGATGGCAGCTTCTGTCTCTTTTGCGGCGATGTGCTGACGGAACCCGTCGCACAGAAAGCCTCAGAGCGTCAATCTGCCAGGCGCCTCTTGAATCGAAACCAATCAACGTCGGAGCCATTGGAATATGCGGGTTTCTGGTTGCGCGTGTGGGCCGGCGCGATCGACATCTGCATCGAATGCATTGGTGCGTTGCTGCTTACCTTCGCTCTGGACTTTGCGCTCAGCCGCTTTGGCCACTTCATCGGCCTGTCGCCATTCGACTCCAAAGTTGCCGTCGGCATGGCGTTCATCATCATCCTGGCGGTTGGTTCCTGGCTGTATTGCGCATACACGGAAAGTTCTTCCTGGCGTGCGACTATCGGAAAACGTCTGCTCGGTTTGCAGGTCATCAGTGCGGACGGCGAACGTACTACGTTCGGCGCCGCTACGGTTCGCCACCTGATGAAATTCCTTTCGCTGTTCATCCTGATGATCGGCTTTTTCATGTCCGGCTGGACCAAGCGCCGGCAGGCTCTGCACGACATGCCATGCGATTGCCTGGTCATTCGAGTACCGGTAAAACCTTTCTCACTGCTCCACCACTGACCTGAGTTTTGCCTTCCGCAAGGCTTTTCCGTTTGGCGTAATATCGAAGCAGATGTTCCAATCGTTAGCGCAGGTTCGTAAATGGCTGGTGGTAGGGGTTTGCGTACTCGTGGCCGCCGTCACCATTTCGTACTGGGTGGCGCGCTCGCGTGTCGCGCCGGTGCTGCACAACGTTCCCCAACAACTGGGAATCGACATTCAGCAGACCAGCGACGGCTTCTCGCTCTCCAAGTCTGAGGGCGGCCGCACGATCTACACCATCAAGGCGTCGAAGGCTGTGCAGTTCAAGCAAGGCGGTCACGCCGAGCTGAAGAACGTCGACATTGTCGTCTACGGCAAGAATCACGACCGCTACGACCAGATCTACGGCGATCACTTCACTTACGATCAGGCCACAGGTGACATCAAGGCGATCGGCGAAGTTCACATCGATCTGCAGGGGAACGCCGAAGGTCCTACGAAGCCGGACCAGGCAGCTCCAGCAGAGCTAAAAAATCCGTTGCACCTGGTGACGCACTCGCTGTCGTTCAACCAGAAGACCGGCATCGCGCAGACTGACGACGTCGTGAGTTTCCAGACCGAGCAGGCCACCGGTTCGGCCAAGGGCGCGTATTACGACTCCAAGCAGAACGAGCTGCAACTCAAGTCCGACATTCACATCGTGACCAACGGCGATCATCCCGCAGTCATCACCGGTAATAGCGGTTACATCCAGAAGGATCCCCGCCAGGCCGTTCTGATGAATGCGAGGATCGAGCAACCGGAGCGCACGCTCACCGCCGACAAAGGGACGCTAATCTTCGCTCCGGATAATACGGTCCAGCACGTCGTTGCCGAGGGCAACGTCCATGTGCAGAGCCGAGGCACGTCAACCATCGATGTCCACGGACCGCGCGGCGACCTGAACATGGGGCCGAAGAACAGCATCGCGCAGGCTATCATCTCCGGTGGGGCAAAGTTCGACACCCAGGGAGGCAGCGCCGCGCATGGTTCGGCTGACACCTTCATTGTCGACTTCGAAGACCAGAATCAGCCCTCGAAGTTCCACATGGTGAAGAACGCCCGCATGAAACAGGATCCGCAGCCCGGCAAGTCCGGCTCCGGCGGCCAGCCGATGGAAATCGCCGCCGATCAGCTCGACTTCCTGCTGGCTAATGGCAACCAGCTCAAGACCGGTGACACCGTGGGCAAAGCGTCGATCACGATTCTGCCGATGCCTCCGGGCATGAAGTCGGCGAAGGCTGCCAACCCTGGCCAGCAGATGGGCGGAGGCAATTCCACTACAGTCGCAACTGCCGGCAAGTTCCACGCGACCTTCGACGACAACAACCGCATTCAGACGCTGCACGGCTGGCCGAACTCGAAGATCATTTCGACCGCACCGGGCGAACCGCCTAAGACCAGCATCGCGGACAAACTCGATGTGACCTTCGCGCCCGATGGCGGTGTGCAGAAGCTGATCCAGACGGGCAACTTTGAGTATCACGAGCCCGGGCCAAATGCTCAGACTGGCGGTCGCGCCGCCTACGCCGATATGGCGACTTACACGCCGAGCGATGAGATTCTGGTGCTAACCGGTTCGCCGCGCGTCATCGACGGCGGCATGACGACGACAGCTGTGCACGTTCGCATGAACCGCCAAACCGGCGATGGCTTCGCGGATGACGACGTGAAAACCACCTACAGCGATTTGAAGCCGCAGCCGAACGGCGCTCTGCTGGCCAACTCCGATCCCATTCATGTAACTGCGCAACACATGACGGCTACCAAGCAACCGGGCGTTGCGCATTACACCGGTAACGTTCGGCTATGGCAGACCGCGAACGTCGTGCGCGCTCCGAAGATCGACTTCGACAATGAGAAGCGCGCCATCTATGCCGAATCCGATAAGACGCAAACTGTGTCGAGTCTGTTCGTGCAGCAGTCACAGGATGGAAAGATTACTCCGGTTGACGTGACTGCTGACAAGCTGACCTACGTCGACGAAGAGCGGCGCGCTCGCTATACCGGTAACGTCGTCGCGAAATCGCCCACGGGGACCGTCACCGCCGAGCAACTCGACATTTATTTAAAGCAAGCCGATCCCGACGCTTCGAAACCATCCACGGCAACGCAGGCCGCGCAGAAGAGCAAGGGGCCGTCACTTCCGGGCTCCGATCAACCTAGCCAGATCGACCACATGATTGCGACCGGCAAGGTTGTAGTGACCGAACCGAACCGCCGCGCAGTCGGCGATAAGCTGGTTTACACGGCGGACGACGCCAAATATTTCTTGACAGGGAAATCCCCTAGCATTTTTGATGCCGAACACGGGACTGTATGGGGCGATTCGTTGACTTTCTATAACCACGATGATAGGGTTCTTGTTGAGAGTAAGCGTTCTTCCCCCACCATCACACGCGCACGTACCACGAAGTAAATGCAGACTTTATCGGCTGATGAGATCGGGAAAAGTTACCGCGGTCGAAGGGTCGTCAGCGGGGTAAGCTTCTACGTAAAACAGGGTGAAGTAGTTGGACTTCTGGGGCCCAATGGCGCCGGAAAAACCACCAGCTTCTACATCGTGGTGGGGCTGATCCCTTCCGATTCGGGAAGGGTCTTGATTGACGGGCAGGACATCACGGACGTGCCGATGTATCTGCGGGCGCGCAACCATGGCATCAGCTACTTGCCGCAGGAGCCTTCGATCTTCCGCAAGCTGACGGTCGAGGACAACATCCTGGCGGTGCTGGAAGCGCAGCAAATGTCCTGGCACGAGCGGCGCGAACGCATGGAGCGGCTGATCGATCAGCTTGGGCTTCAGGTGATTCGCAAGAACCGCGGGTATGCGTTGTCGGGTGGCGAGCGGCGCAGGGTCGAGATCGCACGCTGCCTGTGCATTTCGCCTTCATTCATTCTGCTGGATGAACCCTTTTCCGGAATCGATCCCATTGCGGTTTTGGATTTGCAAAAGATCATCTCCGATTTGAAGTCGAGCGGAATCGGAGTGCTGGTGACCGATCATAATGTTCGTGAGACGTTGTCGGTGACCGATCGGGCCTACATCATTAACGAAGGAAGAATTTTCCGCACCGGAACGCCCGAGCAGCTCGGAAATGATGCGGAAGTGAAGCGAGTTTACTTAGGCGAGAGCTTCTCGTTGGTTTAAAATTTGAACGAGGGGGCGAAGCTCCTCAGGGTTCCGTAGCATGGCATTATTGCAGCCCAAGTTAAACCTCAAAGTATCCCAGAAGCAGATTCTTACGCCTGGGCTCGTGCAGATGGTCAGCGTTTTGGCGCTCAACAAGCTTGAGCTGGCCGACATGATCAACGCCGAGCTGACCGAGAATCCGGTTCTCGAGGAACTGGATAATACCGTTCCGCTTCTGGACGAAGTCTCCGCGCGCGAAGAGAAGCTGGAGCGCGACAGTACCCTTGCGCAGCAGGAACAGCCGGCAACCACGGCGGAAGAAAAAGATCCCTTCGAAGAAATCGACTTTGGCTCGTTCTTTTCCGAATACCTCGATCCGGGCCTTCGCACCTCGATCGAAATGGAGGACAGCGAGAAGCCGTCGTTCGAGAACTTCCTCTCCAAGCCCAGCACTCTGGCTGACCACCTGACCTGGCAGCTCGGCTCACTGCACGTCAACGAAGACGTCTATCGAGCAGCTGAGCTGGTGATCGGTAATCTGAACGAAGAAGGCTACCTCACCGCGACTGACGACGAACTGCTTGGTCTGGCGGTAGAGGAAGCGAGCGGCAGTGCTGATGACGCCGATGAGAGCCGCATCGCAGAACCGATAGCTTCCTCCCCAGTCGTATCCTCCCCCGACGGCATGCAACCGGAGAGCATGGGCTCCAGCGTGGCTGTAGCCGAAGAAGAAGCGGCTACCGAAGAGGCATCCGTCGTCGCAGTCTCCGGCGAAGAGATCGAGACCGAAGTTTCGGAGCCGAAGCCGCCGCGTCCCACACTTGTCCCGCCGCGCACCGCGCCCGCAAAAGTTCCTTTCAGCCGTGACGCTTTGCGCGAGGCCATCGATCTGGTTAAGCAGATGGATCCGGTGGGCGTGGGTGCGCGCGATCTGCGCGAGTGCCTGCTGGCCCAGTTGTATGACCTGAAACGCGTGGACCGCAAGAACGGCAACGGCAATCTTGCCGCCGAGAGAGAATCGCTCGACGATGCCATCGTGCTGGTCGACCAGCATCTACACGCGCTACAGAACAAGCACTACAAGGAAGTGGCCAAAGCGATGGGTCGTCCGCTGGAAGCGGTTATGGCGGGTATGGACTTCATCCGCACCCTGGATCCACGTCCCGGCCTGCGCTACAACAAAGTCGAAACCCGGCTCATCGAACCGGATGTGGCCTTTGTGAAGCAGGGTGACGAGTATCTGGTGGTGATGAACGATGAAGAAGTGCCGCAGTTGCGCTTGAATTCTTCGTATCGCCGCCTGCTCAACCGCGACGCCGCCGAGAAGGACGTCCGCAATTACGTCAAAGAGCGTTATAAATCGGCCATTCAGCTCATCAAGAACATCGAGCAGCGTAAGCAGACGATTCTGCGCGTGTGCTACTCGATCCTGGATCGCCAGCGCGATTTCCTCGACCACGGTATCGACCAACTGAAGCCGATGATGATCAAGGAGGTTGCCGAGGAGATCGGCGTGCATCCTTCGACCGTCAGCCGAGCCGTAGCCAACAAGTACGCACACACCCCGCAGGGAGTCTTCGAACTCCGCTACTTCTTCAGCGAGAGCGTAAACGGTCCGGAGGGCAGCAGCACCTCGCTGCTGATCCTGAAGCGCCGCGTCAAAAAGCTCATCGAAGAAGAAGACCCCACCAGGCCGTTGACCGACGAGCAGATCACCCGCATCCTTCAATCGCAGGGTATCCAGGTCACTCGCCGCACGGTCGCGAAGTACAGGGAGGACATGCGCATCCCGAGCACCCACCAGCGCAGAGTGAAGAACTAGCTGCTGTACCCGGCGCTTCGATTCCGATTCTGCCGCGTCTAACTGGTAGAAGTCCGAAGTGAACCGATGCGTCGTTGTGGTGAACAACGCCACGGCCACAAAAAGGAATATCGAATCAGGCCGGGGCGAGGAGGGAGCTCAATGAACGTAGAGTACTTTGGAAGGCAATTTGAAATAACTCCCGCCATCCGTGACGAGGTGGAATCCGGCCTCGGCAAACTCACCAAAATCCTGGGCGATAACTTCAAAAGCAAAGTCATCCTGACCGTCGAAAAGCACCGTAATATTGCTGAAATTACGGTGAAGCGCCGTCGTGGGCACCTGGTCGGGCTGGCCGAAGCCACTGAAATGGTTGTCGCGGTTAATCAGGCGATCGAGCACATTGAGACCCAGGTGCTGAAAAGTAATGGGCGCCGCCGCGCCACGCACCGCAAGGCCAAGGACAAAACCTGGAAGGCTCCGGTGGAAGCCGATACCGAGGCGCAGATCGCCGTGGGAGCAACGGCTGCGACCGCCGTGCCGGTGGTGGTGCACAAGTTTCCTCCCGTCGCGCGCACCACTGAAGCCCATCTGGTGCGCTCGCAGGATGCCATTGCGCTGCGACCCATGACAGTGGAAGAAGCGGTTAAGGAGTGCGAGTTCCGCGATCGCGAAGTCTTCATCTTCCGCGACGGCAAGGGGAAGGTCAACGTGCTGCACCGGCGCAAAGACGGCAAGATCGAGTTGATCGAAGTCCCGTAGCGGATTCGCCTCGTGGATTTTCGCAATAACATTTCGCCGAATGAGAGATGAGCTTATGAACAGGCGGGGAACGCTGGTTTGTTTGTTCTGGTTCACGCTTCTGCCTGTTCAAGCTTGTCTCGGTCAATTGTCAATCAGCAATGACGACGTCCAGGTTTCGCAGCATTCCTGCCGGATCATACAATTCACTTTGGAGGCCCGGGCCCGCCATCGCACCAGCGAGGATGGCCCGCAGTCTGATGATGACTTGACTGCGGCAGGAACGGCCTGCGAACGGTTGGAATCCGCGATAACAGGTTCCAATCAGCAGCAGATTCAGGCAGCTGCCGTTGCTCTTCAGCCCATCTTCGCCCGGCTTGGAATGGACCCCGCCACGCCACAGGAAAAACTGGCGGCTTTGGAAAAGAAAGATTCAGGCCTAAGCGGCGAAGATCTGTTCGACGAACTTCCCGACCTTGCAAAGCGCGCATTTGAAGCAGGTGAGATTGATAAAGCGGAAGGCTATGCGCAGCAGCTCTTGAAGATGGCTCCGGACTACGCTAAAAGCTGGAATTATGGAAACGCCATCTTTCATGGCAACAACATTCTTGGTCGAGTCGCTTTGCAGCGCGGAAATCTCAAAGAAGCGGATCGCTATCTGCTGGCTGCCGGCGCTACGCCTGGGTCTCCGCAGCTAGACAGCTTTGGACCAAACATGTCGCTGGCCAGGGACCTACTCGAAAAAGGCCAGAAGGATGACGTGTTACAGTTTTTCGAGCTTTGCCGGCGCTTCTGGGAGTCGAATTTTGGCAAGCTCGATCAGTGGAGTGCTGAAGTGCGCCAAGGCAAAGTTCCCTCGTTCGGCAGCAACCTGAGCTACTGAACACAGAAGATTCCAGCCGGGGTATGCAGTTCGTTATCAATTCAATCGCAAGGATTAACTACTCAGTAAGTCATCGCGCAGCTTCTCTCCTACATCCAAGTAGTGCAGTGGACAACAAGCCCGTGGCCGCGGGCCGCGGTGCCCTTGACGTTGCCAAACAACTCAGAGGCCGCCGAATCCATCTCAATCTCGACAGCTTGGGTTCGCCAGGAACGCCGGGCTGGCAAGTTGGCAATCATTATGAAGACCGGATTGAACGCAACATTGGATCCTACGCGGCGTAGCAGCGAAGCGTTGGATTTCGAGGCCGCGCTGCGGCGGAAGATCGTCGGCCAAGATCCTGCCGTAGAGAAGGTGGCCGAGCTCTACCAGATGTTTCTGGCCGGACTGAATCCGCCAGGGCGTCCAGTGGGCAACCTCCTGTTTCTGGGACCGACCGGTTCCGGCAAAACGCGGGTAGTTGAGGCAATGGCCGAGTCGCTTTTCGGCGACAGTCACGCTTGCATCAAGATTGACTGTGCGGAGTTTCAGCACTCGCACGAGATCGCCAAGCTGATCGGTTCGCCTCCTGGATATCTGGGCCATCGCGAAACGCATCCGCTGCTCACCCAGGAAGCGCTGAACCAGTGGCACACCGAGAAGCTGAAGCTCTCGATCCTTTTGTTTGACGAGATCGAAAAGGCCTCGGACTCGTTATGGCAGTTGCTGCTCGGCATCCTTGACAAGGCGACGCTGACCCTCGGCGACAACCGCCGCGTCGATCTCTCGCAGTGCGTCATCGTGATGACGTCAAACCTTGGTGCCGCCGAGATGAACGAGATGATCCATGGCACTTTGGGTTTCGCGCAAACACCGGCGGAGATGGATCAGCGCTTCGATCAGAAGATCGATCGCACGGCGGTGGAAGCGGCGCGGCGCAAGTTCTCGCCCGAGTTCATGAACCGCATCGATAAGGTGGTTACGTTCCGCATGCTGCGGCGCGAACACCTTGAGCAGATCCTTGAGATCGAACTTGGCATGGTGCAGCAGCGCATTCTGCAGGCGACGGGCAACAACCAGTTCGTCTTCAGCTGTACCGCGGCCGTGAAGCAGTATTTGTTGGAGGACGGAACGGATCTGCGTTACGGCGCGCGTCACCTGAAGCGCGCCATCGAACGTAACATCGTGTTCCCGCTGGCGAATCTGGTTGCGACCAGCCAGGTGAAACTCGGAGACTTCATTCGAATCGATCTCGACAGCCAAGGCAAGCTGACCTTCGTGAAAGAAGCTGAAGGCGCGTTGGTGCCGGTGCTGCTCGAGCGGTATGGACCGGACGCGAACGCCCACGCCGCCGCAGCCAGCAAAGCCGGCAAGATGACCGGCACAAGCCGTGGAGGCAGGGAGTTCGGAACGGCGATCGAGAGGAAGTGAGAACTGCGCACTTAGCAGTTAGTAATTCGCACGTGGCAAACAACGAAGCGCGGACATCCAACCAGATGATCCGCGCTTTTTGTTTGCATGATTCGCGAGCTCAGCCGCCTGATTGCTAATTGCCGGGCGGAGGCGGTTGCGTGTCGCCAGAATTGCCCGGGGTCTCAGCTGGAGTGATGGGCTCGGGACGTTGCGGTGGTAGCGGATAATATCCGTGCTTTGCGGTGATCTGCAAGCCCGGACGTTTCACGCGTACTTCGATGTCGCGGTAGTTGCTCGACGGACGTTGTGCTGTGTTGTAGCCCAACGTGTATTGGTTGCGAGCCTCGACGGTGATGCGACCGTATGCGCTTTCGATCGATTCCTTGGAGAATTCGTTCAGAACATCGCCGCCGGTTGCGTTGGCATATTTCGGCAGCACGTCGGTGTAGCCGAATCCCGGGATCCGCACTTTGGCGACCTTGTTGTACACAGGCATCGCCGCTGTGTCGACGCCGACTCCGTAAACCGCGATTCCGTCCGTGAGCAGGACCTTCAGTACCTGCGCGTAACTGGCGCGGCTGCCATATTCCTGGCCATCGCTGATGATGAAGATGATCTTGCGGCTGGTTGGCGCACGATGCGCCAGTTCCTGCGCGGCCGTAAGAATCGCGTCGTTCAGCACATGAAATTCAGGGGTGGGCGTGATGACCTGGGATCCGCCGGGAATCGGCTTGCTGTTGGTTTGTGGGCCCGAGCCGAACGGACCGCCGACCACCGACGCGCCCGCGTTCTCGCCGCTCTGGTCCTTCAGACGCTGCAGCGCCAACGCCATGCGGGTCGAGTTGCCGAAGTCCTGGCGTTTATTCACCGTGTTGCCGTAGGTAAACACCGCGACTTCATCGAATGGGCCAAACGCACCACCGAGAGCGGCGAAGGTCTGATTGACTTTCTTCAGCATCGGATCGGGCAGATCCATATCGACGATCAGCGCCGCAGCCAAGGGAAAGGTATCGCTGGTGAAGAACGTAAGCTTCTGCGGAACTCCGTCTTCGTAAATGCTGAAATCCTTGGAGAGCAGGCCTTCCACCAGCTTACCTTCGTTGTCTTTCACCGTCACAGGTACATAAACGAAGCTGACGTTCTTGGTCAGGCTGAAAAGCTGATCGCGGCCGTTCTCCTCAGGTGGAACGCTTCCGGGCGGAACGGTCTTGATCTCCTGCGAACCGGGCGGAGGCGGCTGCGGATTGGGCTTTTCCTGAGGGAGAGTATTTCCGGAATCTCCCGGGTTTCCACTGGATGAGGAAGAACCCTGATCGCCAGAATTGGATGGAACCGGAACCTTGGCGCTCGGCAAAGGCGCGTTGTTTTGTGGCGCTGGAGCGTCAGGCAGCTTCTGCTCCTGTGCAAAAGCCAGCGTCATCGTCAGGGTGAGAACCGCCGTAAGTAGGGCGCCTCGAATTGGGAAGCTCAAGCGGCGATCGGACATGGATGAAAGTAGTCTCCAGGGTTTGCCGGAACTCTGCTCAGTATAAACGTACCGGGGCGAATCGGGGCAGCTTCCATCGCCGATTCATCCCTCCGTGCACTAGAATGGATGCATCCGATACGAAAGAGCAACTATGTCGTCCAAGCGGTTCAGTCAGCTTTGTCCTCTCCTCTGTCTCATCCTGAGCTGCTGTCTCAGCTCGATCGCCTGGTCGCAGGACGGCCCGATGATCGTCCCCAAGGCGGCGCAAAAGGCTCAATCAGACCAGTCGGATCAGTCAGACCAATCGCAACAGTCTGCAAACGATCAGGACCTGCAAGTCTTCAAGTCGCAGGTCAACGTCGTCAACCTGTTCTTCAACGTCAAAGACAAACATGGCATGCTCATCCCGAACCTCACCAAGGACGACTTTCAGGTCTTTGAGGACGGGAAACCGCAAACCATCAAGTACTTCTCGGCCGAAGCGAACCAGCCGCTGACTCTGGGCATCATGATCGACACCAGCGCCAGCCAGACGCGCGTGCTCGATATCGAGCAGCAGTCGTGCGCGGAGTTCCTGCGCGACGTGCTGCACAACAAAGACATGGCGTTCGTCATCAACTTCGACGTCGATGTCGACCTCGATCAGGATTACACCAACAACATTCGGGACTTGACGCGCGCGCTGAATAAGATGCAGATCAACGCCGGAATGGGCGGCGGACCTCCGGGACTTGGCGGCGGCCCGGTTCCGACAACGCCGCGCGGGACGCTGCTTTACGACGCCATTTATCTGGGCGCGAACGAGAAGCTGAAGAACGAAGTAGGCCGCAAGGCGATGATCATCTTCACCGACGGCGAAGATCAGGGAAGCCGGCTGCGCGTGCAGGACGCGATTGAAGCCGCGCAGAAAGCCGACACGATCTGCTACGTGATTCTGATCGCCGATCGCGGCTTTTACGGCGGCTTCGGTTACAGCGGCGACTCCGAGATGCAGAAGCTGGCGCAGGCGACCGGCGGACGCGTGATCGAAGTTGGCAACAAGCAGGACAAGTTGCGCGACGCGTTCGATCAGATTCAGAAAGAACTGCGTAGCCAATACAACATCGGCTACTCGCCGGCCAACAACAAGCTGGACGGAACCTATCGCAAGATTCAGATCAAGGCCAAAGGCGGCGAAGACAAAGTACAGGCTCGCCAAGGCTATTACGCGATCGCCAAAGACTAACACGCCAGAACTACTCAGACGGTATCGGAGCCGGCCTGCGTTTACGAGTGGAATGTCCTGAGGCGCCTGGCTCGGTTAGGGAGCCAACACAGCCTTCACCTGTGTTTCGTTGTCGGTCGCACCGTTACCCGTTCTGCCGTAAATGACAACCATGCAACTTCCGGCATTCACGGTCACAGGAACGGGGAAAAGCCTCTCCACCCCTTGCTCGAGCGTTGCTATACCCGTTTTGCCCGACGGGATCTCATATTCCAGAGGAACGCTCTCCAGGTGCAACGCGTCCTCTGGAAGCCAACTGTAAAGCGTCGCAAGCGGTACTGGGTTCGGGAAGCCATATTGGTTGAGGTTCTCGCCAAATTTCCCGCAGCCTTCGGGAAGCAGGAAAAAATCGTTGATAGCGCCCCACATCTTGCCCGTCGGAAGCGGCCCGAAGTTCTGTGTCCCATCAAATGTACTGTCGGCGATGTTTCCGAACAGCTCCACCATATGGCCGGCCGGCATCGTGATTGGAACTCCGAATCCTTCAGCGTCGTCGGTCGTTGCATTCTGGCAGCCCCAGTTTTGGCCAAAACAATATTCACCTGACAGGTCGAACACCGTGTTGGGGTTCGGCGTTGAAGCTTCGTAGGTCAGGTCCAGATCGGCCGACATGGTAACCTCGCCTCCGACCAGCGGTCCTCCACCGAAGATAAAACCTATGCAACCCGTCATCGGTAGAGGGTCAGGAAAAGTAAGATTTACCGGAAAATTTACGGTCGACGGCAAGGGGTTTTTCAGAATGTCGCTCCAGCTGTAATTCGCACCAGCGAGAGTTGCGTTGACCGGGCATTCGCCCTCCCAGTAGGCCAGCAACCACAAGACTTCGCTGAAATTCGAACTGTAGTTCTGTAACGAAATCGTTCCCTTGAGCGCTCGTACTTCCGCCGTCGACTTTGCCCCGTCCAGAACGTTATACATGTAAACAAATGTCGGGAAGCCGGTCTGCGAGGTGCTCACCGAGCGCTGGATATGCAACACGGAAGGCTGCCCGTCGTTCTTCTGAGCCCACAAGCGGCAATTCCCCAATACCGCCGAAACAAGAACGGCTGCGACAATCACTGCTTTCCGATAGAGGCCCATCAATCCCTCGTTCTCGCACATATTGAAGAACCGCGGATTTCGCACATACCATGAGTTTGCCGACCGATGGAAAAGGTCGACAGGGAAACGAACCCGATATCGGTCGCAGCGTTGCGCTGGGCGTCGAAAAATTACGTTGAATGTCTTTCTTTTGCGCGCAAGGAGTTGCAACAGTTACAACGAATGAAGGTAGCGCTCAGGGTTGGCTTTCCGGAAGAGGAATCCGGGTTCTGTGTGCGCGTCATCCCCTGACTCTTTTTATTCTCAGTCCTTCAGGAAGTTCTCATCCGACTCCAGGAGTCTCTGCTCCACGTAGAACCAGTCGGGACGGAAGGCGTTGCGCATGGCCTGCGCCTCGCGCTCTGCTTTCTGGTCGAGATACCCGGCGCGCAACCACAGGAAGATCGAAAAGGCTGAGAGCAACAGGCAAAGAACGTATTGTGGGTAGCTGATATAGGCGGTGAAGGCGGCGGCGCACATCATCAGCCACGACCCGAGATAGCGACGGTTGCGTGTGGTCGCGCGAGTCTTGGCTTCCTCGATCTGGTTCCACTCGGGCAGCAGCGACTTAGTCATTTCAAGGCGGAGCACCGCCGCGTCCTCGGGCGAGAGCACGGCCGGCGCGATGACCTCGTTACCTGCGGCGGACAAAGATAGCAGAGCGCCGTCCAGCGATAAGTCGAGTCCACGGACCTCGGTGCGAATGGTGCTGCTGGACATGCGTGTGTCTCCCAGTGCAACGGATTCGATGCAGTTCAATTCTATCTATCGTCGGGCGACACAGTGCCGCCGTCTAAAGTCGGCTTAAGACGTTAGTCGGATGTCGATCCAATCCCGCTCTGGCTGCAGCGGGAGCAGGTTGCCGGGTGCCCCGTTCAAGCGCAGCTTGAGCGGTTCCTTTTTTTGCATGGGTAGAGCTTATGACTCGAGAAGGAAATCCCACTCAACGACAAAAGAAGTCGTTGAATGGGGCACCCGTTAATTCCTAATGGCGTTCCTTCTTCACAGCAATTCCCAACTCCTTCAACTGCCGATCGCTGACCGGCGTGGGCGCGTCCATCATCAAATCGACGGCCTTCGCGGTCTTGGGGAAGGGAATCACTTCGCGCAGGCTGTCGGCGCCGGCGAGGATCATCACGATGCGATCCAGTCCGAGCGCGATGCCGCCGTGCGGAGGCGTGCCGCATTGCAGCGCCTCAAGGAAGAAGCCGAAGCGCGCCTGCTGCTCTTCCGGAGACATGCCAAGCGCCTTGAAGATGATGCTCTGAATGTCCTGGCGGTGAATACGAATGGACCCCGAGCCGAGCTCGGTGCCATTCAGCACCACGTCGTAGGCCAGCGCGCGCACGGCGCCGGGATCGCTCTCCAGCTTGTCCATGTCCTCGTCGTGCGGCGAGGTGAAGGGATGATGCGCGGCATTCCAGCGGCCTTCGGTCTCGTCCCACTCGAACATGGGGAAGTCGGTGACCCAGAGGAAGCGGAAGTTGCCATGTTTGAACGCGCCGTGGCGCTCGGCATATTTCTGTCCGAGAGCGAGGCGCAATTGTCCGGCAGCCGCGTAAATCAGCGTACGCCTGCTGACGTGCCTTGACCGCGCTGGCTGCTTCGGTTCGCTTCGCGCCGGCGACGATGACCAGCAGATCCTCGGGATTCGGCTTGGCCAGTTCACGAATCTTCGCGACGGCGTCGGGAAAGGACTTCTCCAGCCGTTTGATGTCCTCGAAGACTTTCGCGTCTTTGCGATCGCCGAACATCGTTTTGATTTCGTCGCGCTCCTTGCGCGAGAGTTCGCCGACCTTTGGAATGACGATGGCCACAACTGGCAGCTCAGAGTCGACGTGCAGTGTTTCCAGGTTTTCGGGCGCGAAAGCCTCGCGAACGTTGGCCATCGCCGGCAGCCGTAGATCGGGCTTGTCGATGCCGTAGAGCCGAATCGCTTGGTCGTAGCTCATCTGCGGGAAGGGCGTTTGCAACTCCGCGTTGATGGTCTTGAACGCCGCGGTCAGGAAACCCTCGACGGTCTTAAAGACCATCTCGGGGCGCGCAAAGCTGATCTCAAGATCGATCTGCGTGAACTCGGGTTGGCGGTCGGCGCGCAGGTCTTCGTCCCGGAAGCAGCGGACGATTTGAAAATACTTATCGAAGCCGGAGATCATCAAGATCTGTTTGAAGATCTGCGGCGACTGCGGCAGGGCATAGAACTCGCCGGGATATACGCGGCTGGGTACGAGGTAGTCCCGCGCGCCTTCCGGCGTGGAGCGCGTCATGAACGGCGTCTCGATTTCGTAGAAGCCCTGCGAGTTCAGGTATTCGCGGATGGCGATCGATACCTGGTGGCGCAGGCGAATGTTGTACTGCATCTCCGGCCGGCGCAGGTCGACGTAACGATGCTTCAGGCGCACTTCTTCATTGGCCAGCACTGTGTCGGCGGGCGTGAAGGGCAGCGGCTTGCAATCGTTCAGCAGGCGTAGCTCGTCGGCGACGACTTCGATCTCGCCGGTGGGAATGTTCTTGTTGACCGTGCCAGGGTCGCGCAGCTTGACGTAGCCGATGACGGCGACGACGAACTCCGAGCGGATCGCGCTGGCTTTGTCGTGAACAGCCGCGCCTGCGTCTGCGGTGACGACGGCCTGCGTGATACCACTGCGGTCGCGCAGATCGAGAAAGATAAGATTGCCCAGGTCGCGCCGCTTGTTGACCCAGCCCATGAGAACGACTTTCGAGCCCGCGTCGGAAGCGCGCAGCTCGCCACACATATGAGTACGTTTAAGATCACCGAGGAAATCGAGCATGATGTCCAATCTGGCAATTAGCAATTAGCAGTTGGCCGTTAGCTAAGGCAGCCGGGTGAAGTGCCTTTGCTAATTGCCAACTGCCAAATGCTAATTGCGTCTTTCTATTTTCTCAGGAATGCGGCGAGTTCTGCACGTGCGACGGTGACTTGTTCGCCGCTGGCGAGGTTCTTTACTGCGAATTGATCGGCGGCGACTTCGTTTTCGCCGACGATGACGATGTGTTGCGCGCCCGCTTTTTCCGCCAGCTCGAACGATTTCTTCAGGCGGAAGTTCTCGTCGCCGAGATCGGCGCTCACGCCGGCGCGGCGCAACTCGCGCGCCAGCTTCAAGGCCGGCCGCGTTCATTCCCTTGCCGAGCGGCGCGACGAAGGCGTGAACCTTCGCTGCGGATTCTTCGCCCTGCGACTGCAAGGCCAGAACAGCCGGTCTTCGCCGATAGCGAAACCGATGCCCGGAGCTTTCGGGCCGTCGAGCGATTCGGAGAGCCCATCGTAGCGCCCGCCGCCCAGGACGGCGCTCTGGGCGCCCAGGCCGCCGTGCGTGAATTCGAAGGTCGTACGGGTGTAGTAGTCGAGGCCGCGTACCATGCGCTCGTTGATCGAGTAGGGCACGCCGACAGCGTCCAGCATTGCTCGGACGGCGGCAAAATGCTCGCGGCAGCCCTCGTCGAGATACTGGCTGATCTTGGGCAGCTTCTCGATGATTGGCTGGTCTTCCGGAACCTTGCAGTCGAGCACGCGCAGCGGGTTGGTTTCGGCGCGGCGCTGGCAGTCGGGGCACATCAGGTGCACGACCGGCTTCAACGCCTCGCGCAGGGCCTGGTTGTAGCGCGCGCGATCGTCGGCGCAGCCCACCGAGTTCAGCTGCAGGTTCCAGTCGCGCAGGCCCACTTCGTCGAGCAAGCGTGGCCAGCATCTCCAGCACCTCGGCATCGCGCGCGGGCGACTCGCTGCCCGCGCTGGGCGGCCCGATGACCTCGGCGCCGATCTGGAAGAACTGGCGGTAGCGGCCTTTCTGCGGACGCTCGCGGCGAAACTGCGGTCCGATGTAGTAGAGCTTTTGCAGCGTGCCCTTGTCGCCCAGGCGGTGCTCGATATAGGCGCGCACGACGCCGGCGGTGTTCTCGGGACGAAGCGTCAGCGACTGCGCTTTCTCGCTCTGCGCGCGCGCCTTGTCTTCCCAGGTGAACATCTCTTTCGAAACGATGTCGGTTTCTTCGCCGACGCTGCGGGAGAACAGCGACGTGTCTTCGAAGATGGGCGTGCGAATTTCGTGGAAGTTGTAGCGGCGAAGACGTCGCGCACCTCGGCGTCCACCCGGTTCCAGAGGTCGGTATCGGGCGGGAGTAGGTCACGCGTTCCCCGGACGGCTCTCGGTGGCGAGATTGATCGTGGAGTTTGCGTCGGCCTCGGGCGGGGCTGCCACGCTTCCCTTATGGCTTCGTCGGAGCGAAACAGTTCTGCAAACGCTGGATCGAGAATGGCTGACGAGATGGTTCGTCGTAGAACCGATTCCATTGTCTCGTATAAGTGCAGCTTTTCCCCTGACAATTCTGGGAATTTGCCCCCATGAACGAGTCCTGACCGGAGTTCATAGAACAATTTCGCAGTCTCTTCGGAGATTGGTTCGTTCAGCCTTTCGGAGAGGGCGGCGATGCGAGACACGAATTGATAGGTTGATCGCTCTCGATCAGTGTGAACCAGAGATTCAAGAGCCGTACACAGCGTTCCCCACCTTAAGTCCAAGAAGTACTCGCTCGCAGCATGTGAGTTCAACCAGAGAGCACGTCGAATCCGCTCTGGAAGCTCTTTCCATGAGAGATTCGACAGGAGAGTCTTCAATTCGTTTAACTGTTCGATTGTGAGCCAGTCGCGAGCAGATTCGCGCGCCAAGTAAGTTTCCGACGAATGTCCCCTGACAGGGCCAGGAACTATCTCTATCTTATCTGGATAGTGAGTATTGGAGACAATCCTTGCAGCGTAAGCGAGGGAAACGGATGTGGGATGGACTATTCGCGACAGTGAGATGCATGTATAAAGCCGGTTGTCCGTGTCCCAGTTGATCTCGTCCGTGTGTCCGACGTCCCTTCCGAATGCGTAAAGTTGAGCGTATTGACGCGTCGGGCGTGCGGCAATCCAAAGCCCGGGCGGCTCGCAGCTCTCGATTACTTTCCATGCGAGTTCGCTTTCAAGAGGACCCACCCACAGGTCGTCGCTTAGGCGATATTGTTGGCTAGGAATCGATTCCCAAGTTTCAGAACTGGCTCGGAATAGTCCGCCGTTCGTCTGAAGCGCGATATCCACTACGGAAGTAGCAGTCACAGTCGGTTCAGCTCCCTGAGATACTGCTCGCGATAGCCCTGGTAGTTCTTTCCGTAGCGCAGGATCATCTCCTGGGCTTCGTCATCGAGGTGCTTGCGGAACTTGCCGGGCATGCCCATCCAGAGTGAGCGCGGTTCCACCACCGTTCCTTCGGGGATCAGTGTTCCGGCGGCGATAATCGATCCTTCGCCGATGCGCGCGCCGTTGAGGATGATCACGCCCATACCGATGAGGCAGCGGTCCTCGACGACGCAACCGTGCAGCGTGACCGAGTGGCCCACGGTCACCCAGTCACCGACGATGACCGGCCATTGATTCAGCATACCGTGCAGGACGCTGCAATCCTGGATGTTGCTGTGGGCGCCGACGCGGATTTTGTGTACATCGCCGCGCAGCACGGCGTTCATCCAGACGCTGGAATTCTCGCCCAGCACGACGTCGCCGATGAGCTGGGCGGAGTCATCCACATAGCAGGACGCGGGGAAAGTGGGGGTAATTCCTTTGTAGGAGCGGATCATTCTTCCTCATTCCGAGTTGAACCTGTTTTCCGGTTGCCGGCAATGGCGAATCAGCGGAAGCGGGCCGCGTGAACCTCTGCGAGGACTTCGACGGGAAGCGTTTCCAACGGGTCCTTGAAGGATTGAAAATATCATGGCGAGGGGAGTGGACGAAAGGAAGGGCGATACGAGCGACATTTCTGCCACAGCAGACAGAACCTTCTTGCCAGAGGATCACAGGTGCAGGAATGCGACATCAACTTCATGTAAATGAACAACTTAGGAGGATATATGAGCAATTGGTGAATTCTATCTACGACTTTGTCGGGATGGCCGGAGACGCTGCTTTGCGGTACAAGTACTTAACGCCACCTAGCGAGACAACGTAAATTCGCCTTCAATTGCAAGATGGGGTTATGGAAAGCAGTTCGCAGTTGTATATGGAACACCAGACAGACACAACGGTGAGCTGGATGAAGACTCTAGGCCCAAAAACAGTGCTCTGCGTGGATGACGAGGCCATCGGTCTACGAGTCCGAAAGATTTTGCTGGAAGGCCACGGGTTCAAGGTCCTGACTGCTAGTAGTGGCCAGCAGGGGCTGGCCGTCTTCGACGAACATCAGATCGACCTGGTCGTGCTGGACTATTACATGCCCGGCATGAACGGGGGCGACGTGGCCGCCGAGATGCGCCGCCGCCGCCCAGCGGTCCCAATCATCTTTCTTTCCGCGTACTTCTCGCTGCCGCCGGCCGCGCTTGAGCTGGCGAACGCCTTCATTACCAAGGGCGACCCGCCCGACGTCCTCATCGAAAAAATTGAACAGCTGATGTAAGGGGCAGCCCTCCCCGGGACGCGAAGCCTCAAGTGAGCGTTGTGACCATGGCGTGGACGGTCACTTCGCGCGCAGCAGCAGCACCGGCACGCTGACGTTGTGCTGCACGTGGGTTGCGGTTGTGCCCAGGAAGATGTCGGCGAGAAATCGGTGGCCGTGAGTGCTCATGGCCACCAGGTCGCAGCCTTTCTGCTGTACCCACCTGATGATCTCGCGCGCTGGGTCACCGTAGGCCAGTTCGGCTTCGGCGGAGATGCCGCACGACTGGAATTCTGCCCGGACTCTGTCGAGGTATGCGGTGTCTTCCTGAATCTCCGGGCTGACCGCATCCGGGCCGTAGGTGCGCGCGGCCCAGCCGTCGGCGACGTGCAGCAGCACGAGGCGGCTGCCAGCCAGCTTCGCCAGCTCCTTGACGTGCTCGATGATGGCGCGGTCGGTGGGCGTGCCGTCGAGCGTACCAGAATCTTCTCGTACATGCAGGTCGCTCACGGCTTAAGCGTCATCCGCCGGTAATGACGTGCCACGCGGTCTTCAGCGAGTCGGGCAGGCCGTAGATGTCCATGGCGGTGATCAGGATAGCACTGCCCCAGCCGGTGATCAGCAGGAACCAGCCGTTCTTCCACTTCCCCATGCGCTTTTGGGAACTGGTGAACTGCAGCAGCGGAAACATGGCGAACGGCAACTGCAGCGCCAGCACCACCTGGCTGAGAGTCAGCAGGTCGGTGACACTGCTGTCGCCGCGCAGGCCGATGATGAGCACCGCCGGCAGGATGGCCAGCGTGCGCGTGATCAGCCGCCGCACCCACGGCTGGATGCGCCAGTGCATGAAGCCTTCCATCACCACCTGCCCGGCGAGCGTGCCGGTGATGGTGCTGCTCTGCCCGCTGGCCAGCAGCGCCACCGCGAACAGCGTGCTCGGCGATGGCGGTTCCCAGCAGCGGCGCCAGCGTCAGATAGGCGACGCGAATCCAGTCGCTGTCGGGGCTGAAGGTGCACCACATGGCCGCCCGGCACGGTGACGCTGTGCTTGCCGAAGAACACCATCGCCGCCAGCACCAGGATCGCCGCGTTGACGAAGAACGCGATCGTCAGCGCGACCGTGGAATCGATGGTGTTGAACTGGATGGCGCTGCGGATGGAAGGCTCGTCCTTCTGAAACTTGCGGCTCTGCACCAGCGCCGAGTGCAGGTAGAGATTGTGCGGCATCACCGTCGCGCCGATGATGCCGATGGCCACATACAGCATGCCGGCCTGGCGAAACTGCGGCGTGACCAGCGCGCGGCCCATCTCCAGGAAGCTGGGCGGGTCTGCGGCAGGACGAAAATCTCGATGAAGTAGCAGACGCAGATGGTGCCGACCAGCAACAGCACCACGGCTTCGATGGTGCGCATGCCGAAGCGCTGCAAGCCCAGCAGCAGCAGCACGTCGAGGCCGGTGATGATGACCGCCCAGAGCAGCGGGATGTGGAACAGCAGGTTGAGGGCGACGGCGCTGCCCAGCACTTCGGCCAGATCGCAGGCGCCGATGGCGATTTCGCTCATCAGCCAGTTGGGCCAGCGCGTCCAGGCGGGATACCAGTCGCGGCAGCACTGCGCCAGGTCTTTGCCGGTCACGACGCCGAGCCGGGCGGAGATGACCTGCATGAAGATCGCCATCAGGCTGGCGAGCGCCGACCACCCACAGCAGGCCGTACTTGTACTGCGCTCCGCCTTGCAGGTCGGTGCCCCAGTTGCCCGGGTCCATGTAGCCGACGCTGACCAGGATGGCCGGCCCGACGAAGGCCCGCCACTGCTCCCAGAAGCCGGCCTGCTCGTGCGGGCACGGCTACGGTGCCGTGCATCCCTTCCAGCGAGACGTGCTTGTCCTCAGCTAGCGGCGGCGTTTGGAGCTGCGGATTGTTCCCGGGCAGGGCGGAATCGTTCATCGGCAGGCTCGCAGCTGCAGGCAGCGTAATCTTGTCTGCATTAATATTAGCCTATCAAATGAATTAACTGACGTTAAGACAATTGGTCAGAGATTTCGCGACCCAGATCCGCTCGGCGGCGGGTCCGCCCAGGGCGACGGTCTTGCCCTGAATGGCCAGGGAAATGGTGCCGTCATAGTTGCGGGCGTAGACCTTCAGCGCGGCGCCCGGCCGGATGCCCTTTTTGTCGAGGAACTCCAGCAGCTTACGGTCGCGCTCGTAGATGCTGCGGACGCCGTAGCGGAGCGCCGGGCTGCGCCTCCGACAAGGGCATCAGCCGCGTTTGCGCTTGGCTTTCGGATGTTCGGGAGTGGCTGCGTTGCCGTGGGGACACGGTCCGCCGCGTCCGAGTTTGTGCAGAAGCAAGCGATTCGAAATCGGCGGAGACTGCGTGCTCAAGGCGCTCGGCTTCATCGTGGACTTTGTACCAGGTCATGCCGAAGACCTCATGAAGCATGCGCTCGATGAGGTGATGGCGGGTGACGAGCTGGCGCGCGATCGTGCGTCCGGCAGGGGTAAGTTGGATGCGTCCGTCCTGCCGCACTGAGACCAGGCGGTCTCGTTTCAGTCGACGGAGGGCCATGGTGACGGCCGGTGCGGAGACAGAGAGCCACTGCGCCAGGCGCGCGGCGATGACCTGCTCGCCTTCGCAGTCGGCCTCCAGGATGGCTTTGAGGTAGTCCTCTTTGGATACGGTGATCATGCCGTTTGCCATGATTTAGTTAACTATTGTTAAGGCAGGAATGCAACAGAAGGTTGTTGTTGGAGTTGGTGATCTGACCCTCGTAGGAGGGTTGTCGTCACGAGGAGGTCTTCAGGCCGACGAGGGATCTGCTTTTCGCTGCAGGCGCAGGCTGCCGCGGGTGGACGAGTGTCGCCAGTGACAAGCCCTCCGTCGTTTGCCGTTGCCCTCGAACAGCAGATCCCTCCTCCCGCTGAAGCGGTCGTCGTGATGACAAGTACGGGGGTGCGGGGCGGTTGCATCCCCGACGCGCTGCATCGTTTCTCGAAGCCTGGCAACAGGGTTTTTGCCGAAAGTTGCCGCGGTTTGACATGCCTGCCACCGTTTCCCTACTCTTTTCTTTCGCCTATGAAAGTTCTTGTTCTCGGTAGCGGTGGTCGCGAGCACGCGATTGTATGGAAGCTGCGGCAGTCGCCGCGCATCAAGAAGCTATACTGCGCGCCGGGCAACGGGGGCATCGCTGGTGATGCCGAATGTGTCGCCGCCGACATAAAGAGCGTCGACTCGCTGATCGAGCTCGCTACCCGGCTCAGTCCTGATCTCACCGTGGTGGGCCCGGAACTGCCGCTGACGCTGGGCGTGGTTGACGAATTCCAGAAGCGTGGCTGGCCGGTCTTCGGGCCGACGCGCGCGGCCGCTCAACTGGAATCGAGCAAGAGCTTCGCCAAGGAGTTCATGCAGCGCCACCGCATTCCAACCGCGAAGTATTCGGTGGTTACCCGGAAGGAAGAAATCGCGGAAGCGCTCAAGCTATTCCACACGCCGATCGTGGTGAAAGCCGATGGGCTGGCCGCGGGCAAAGGCGTCGTCATCGCGCAATCGAAGGAAGAGGCGCAGCGCACAGCCGAGGAGATGCTCAGCGGCAAGATGGTGGGTGCGGCCGGCGCCCGCGTGGTCTTCGAAGAATGTCTGGAAGGCGAGGAACTCTCGTTTCTGGTGATGAGCGACGGTGAGCGCGTGGTGCCGCTGGTGGCGACCCAGGACCACAAGCGAGTCTTCGACGACGACCAGGGGCCGAACACCGGCGGCATGGGCGCGTACTCCACCAGCCAGATGGTCGACGAGAAGATGAGCGAGTGGCTGGTGACGCACATCGCGCAACCGGTTGTCGCCGGCATGCGCGCGGAAGGTGCCGAGTACAAGGGCATTCTGTATTGCGGCATCATGATGACCGCCAAGGGGCCGATGGTGCTGGAGTTCAACTGCCGCTTCGGCGATCCCGAGACGCAGCCGATCCTGATGCGGCTTGACAGCGACCTGCTGGAGGCGATGGAATCTTCGATTGCCGGTCGCACCAGCAACGGCGATTTCCGCTGGTCGCAGGATCCGGCGGTGTGTGTGGTGATGGCGTCGGGCGGATATCCGGGCGCTTTTGAAGCGGGCAAGCCGATCTTCGGTATTGAGGACGCCGAGCGGGTGTACGGAGTGAAGGTGTTTCACGCCGGTACAAACCGCCGCGACAACACGTATTACACCAGCGGCGGCCGCGTGCTGGGCGTGACCGCTCGCGGCAGCGATCTGCCGGAGGCGGTCGAGCGGGCCTACGATGCGGTGATGAAGATTCGGTTTGAAGGCATGCATTACCGCAAGGACATAGCCGCTCGTGGGTTGCGGCATCTGCGGGATGGGAAGTAGTGGGGAGACAGCTACAGTTGGTTGCGTGCTCAGTCATCCTGCTGAGCACGGGCGCTTTCTGCGTCTGCAACGAGCCTCAGCCCCGTCTTGTTTGTGCTGAGTTTTTTAACTCGCAAGTGGTCGTTGAGGCGAGGTTGGTACGGTCGACATACGTTCCTTCGGCAGACGAGGCGGATGGACGTATTTTCGAGATGCAGAGCGAGAAGGTTCTGCGCGGCAGCATTGGCCACTCGTTTCAGGTCTGGGAAGAGAACAGCAGTGGTCGTGCCACCTTTGATTGGAAAGTGGGTAACTCGTATCTGCTTTTCTTCTACACGAAGGGGGATCGCGGCTGGGTCTTGGATGGTTGCGGGAATTCCGGGCCGGTCGAGCAGAAGCACTCAGCGCTTCGCGAAATCGCAAACCTTCCGAAGCGTCACGGTGGAATCATTCAAGTCGCGGTTGGTGGCGAGAGCTTCGTCGGCGGTCCCATTTCGGGTGTGGAAGTGAATGCGAAAGGGCAACCGGGCAGCTTTTCCACAACCACTGACGCCAAAGGCATTGCGGAAATTCATGTGCCCGCTGGTCAGTACACAGTTACAGGCCTCAAGCAGAACCTTACAGTCTTCGATTTTACGTATGACGATCCTCGCAACGTCGTGATTGAGAATGGCGGCTGCGCGCAAGTCCAGTTTCTGAAATAGCCAAAAATCACGCAGGAAAAAACAACATTTATGAACAACAATCCTCTTGTCTCTATCGTCATGGGCAGCGACTCCGACCTCGACATCATGAATGAGGCCGCGAAGGCGCTGTCCGAGCTAGGCGTTCCTTACGAAATCGACATCACCTCCGCGCACCGCTCGCCGGCGCGCACCAGCGAATACTCGCGTGGGTTGAAAGCTCGGGGCGTGAAGGTCGTCATCGCCGGCGCTGGGGGAGCGGCGCATCTTGCTGGAGTCATTGCCGCCGAAACCACGCTGCCGGTGATCGCGGTGCCGATTCCTTCTACCGCTCTGCTGGGTCTGGACTCGCTGCTGGCGATGGTGCAGATGCCCGCGGGTATCCCCGTGGCTACGGTCGCCATCGGGAAGCCGGGTGCAACTAATGCCGGCATTCTGGCTGCACAGATGATCGGCTTATACGATGCCGACGTTGCCAAGAAGCTGGATGCGCACAAAGAGAAGCTGGCCAAGGGCGTCGAGGCGAAGTCGAAGAAGCTGAAAGAAAGTCACAAGGGGTAGGTCACCACTGTCTTCGAAGGGTGCTCTTACCACTTCCTTGTCATCACGAGCGAAGCGAGGGATCTGCTGTTCGTTGCGAACCGCAGATCCTTCGTCGGGCTAAAGCCCTCCTCGTGATGACAATTCGATGTGGAGTATGCTTCGCCGGCAGCGCATCGCTAAGTTGTTTGTTGCGGACAGCAGATCCTTCGTCGGGCTGAAGCCCTCCTCAGGATGACAATCTTCTAGGTCGGGAGCGAGGCACGCTCGTGATGACAATCTCTTGACTTCGGCAGCTGCTGAGTTAGCGGGCTCTGTTACATCTTCAGCGTCTTCAAGTACTCGCGAAATTCCTTGCCCAGATCGTCGCGCTTCAGAGCGAACGCCACCGTTGCTTTCAGGAAGCCCATCTTGTCGCCGGCGTCGTGGCGATGGCCTTCGAAGGTGAAGCCGTAGACTTTCTCTTTCTTCAGCAGTTGCTTGATGCCGTCGGTGAGTTGCAGTTCGCCGAGCGCGCCTTTGGGCGTGGCCGCCAGCATCTCGAAGATCGCCGGCGTCAGAATATAACGCCCGATGATAGCGAGGTTTGACGGAGCCTCTTCGAGCTTTGGCTTTTCTACCATGTCGTGCACTTCGAAGAGGCGATCTTTCCACTTGCCGCTGACCGGCTTCGCGTCAAGCACGCCATAGGCTGAGATGGCCTTGCCTTCCACAACCTGGGTCGCGAGTACGGAGCAGCCGGTCTCGTTGTAAACCTCGATCATCTGCTTGATGCACGGCACCTCGGCGTCGATGACATCGTCGGGGAGGATCACCGCGAAGGGTTCATCGCCGACCAGTTCGCGCGCCATCAGCACGGCGTGTCCCAGTCCCATCGCTTCTTTCTGGCGCGTGTAGGAGACATGCGCCATCTGCGAGATCTGGTGGACGAGCGCCAGCATCTCCGTTTTACCGCGCGACTCAAGCGTCTTCTCCAACTCGAAGCTGATGTCGAAGTGATCCTCCATCACGGTCTTGCCGCGACCGGTGACGATGATGATGTCGTCGCAGCCCGAGGCCAGCGCTTCTTCGACGCCGTACTGGATGATGGGCTTGTCGACTAGCGGCAACATCTCTTTGGGAAGGGCTTTAGTGGCGGGCAGAAAACGCGTGCCTAAACCGGCCGCGGGGAATACCGCTTTGCGAACTTGCTTGGTCATGAGTGCCTCGTGCAAGAGTTCCGGTAATCGAAGTCGATCGACGTTCATACTACCGGCAGACGTTGCGCAATTGTTGTTGTGAATTGTGGATGAATGCGCGGTTAGATCACGAGCTGCTGCTCGCCGGCCAATTGTTCCAGCAGCGATTTTAGTTTCAGCAGCACCAGCTCGGGCTGCTTCTCCTTCAGCGTAAACTTCAGCACGCCGGCGGGAGTGAACTGCGCACCGGCTTCGCCGGCAACGAACTTCGCCAGCCGCTCGGGATCGACGCGTGGCCTTCTCGGTGAAGCGAATGCTGACGGCCTCGCGGCGTCGCTCGATCTGAGCCACACCCATCCGCTGCGAGAGCAGGCGCAGCGCGGCGTAATCCAGCAGATTGCGCACCGGCGGAGGCGGCGCGCCGTAGCGGTCGCCCAACTCGCCGGCAACATCGGCCAGCTGCGGATTCCGACTCGACTCCGGCGACCCTCTTGTACATCCGCAGGCGCTGGTTTTCCTCGCGAATGTACTCGGCTGGGATGCGGATGTTCAGGCCGAGGTTGAGTTGCGTCTCCGGAACTTCTTCCTCGACCTCGCCCTTCAGCTCGCGAACCGTGCGCTCCAGCATGGTCGTGTAAAGCTCGAAGCCGACTGCCTCGATGTGCCCGCTCTGCTCGCCGCCCAGCAGGTTGCCCGCGCCGCGCAACTCCAGATCGAGCGCGGCAATCTTGAAGCCCGCGCCCAGGTCGCTGAACTCTTTCAGCGCTGCCAGGCGGCGGCGCGCCAGCTCACTCAGCTCGCGATCGGGCGGAATCAGCAGGTAGGCATACGCGCGGCGATCGGAGCGGCCCAACGCGTCCGCGCAACTGGTACAGCTCCGACAGTCCGTGCCGGTCGGCGCGATTGATGATGATGGTGTTGCAGAGTGGGATGTCCAGACCGTTCTCGATGATGGTCGTGGCCAGCAGGATGTCGGCCTCGTGCCGCATGAAGGCCAGCATCACGCGTTCCAGCTCGGCTCTCGCGGCATCTGGCCATGGCCGATCAGGATGCGCGCCTTGGGCACCATCTCGCGGATCTTCTCGGCAGATGTCGTAGATGCTCTCGACGCGGTTGTGCACGAAGTAGACCTGCCCGCCGCGCTCCAGTTCTTTTTCGATGGCCGAGCGCAGCAGCTTTTCATCCCACGCGGCAACGACCGTCTGGATCGCCATGCGATCTTTCGGCGGCGTCTCGATCACGCTCATGTCGCGCAGGCCCAGCAGCGACATGTGCAGGGTGCGCGGAATCGGCGTGGCCGACATGGTCAAGCACGTCGACTTCTTTGCGCAACTGCTTCAGCCGCTCTTTGTGGCGCACGCCGAAGCGCTGCTCTTCGTCGACGATGACCAGGCCCGAGATCGTTGAACTTCACGTCCTTCGACAGCACGCGATGGGTGCCGATGACGATGTCGACTTGCCCGGCTTCGATTTTCGCCACCGTTTCCTTCTGCTGCTTGGCGGTGCGGAAGCGGCTGAGCATATCGATCTTCATGGGGAAGGCCGCGAAGCGCTGCTTGAAGGTGTTGAAGTGCTGGAAGGCCAGCACCGTGGTCGGCGCCAGCACCGCGACCTGGCGATTGTCGCTGACCGCCTTGAACGCCGCGCGCATGGCGACTTCGGTTTTGCCGTAGCCCACGTCGCCGCACAGCAGGCGGTCCATCGGCGTCGACGCTTCCATGTCGCGCTTGACGTCGATGATGGCGCTCATCTGGTCGTCGGTTTCGTTGAACTCGAAGCTGTCCTCAAACTCGCGCTGCCATTCGGTGTCGGCCGCGAAGGCGTGGCCCTGCGGCGGTGCTTGCGCGCGGCGTAGAGCTTCAGCAGCTCCTCGGCCATGTCCTTCATGGCCTTCTTCACGCGCGCCTTGGTCTTCTGCCACTGCTGCGTGCCCAGCCGGTTCAGCACCGGCTTCACGCCTTCCGACGAGCGATACTTCTGCACCAGATCGAGGCGCGTGAGCGGTACATAGAGGCGCGCGCCCTCGGCGTACTCCAGGATCATGAACTCCGCAGTGCCGCCGTCTTCCTGCGGAATCTCTTTCAGACCCTGATACTGGCCGATGCCGTGCTCGACGTGCACGACGTAGTCGCCGACGGCAAGATCGCGGAAGTCGGAGAGAAACGCCGAGACCTTCGACTTCTGCTTCTGCGGCTTGCCGACGGAAACTTCGTTCGTCGAAGAGATCGCGCGCGCCGAACAGAACGAGATTCGGCTTCGGGCAGAGCTACGCCTTCGGGCACATAGGCTTTGACGATCGTCGTCGCCGTCATCTCCTCGGCGAAGTAGGTCGATTCGTCGACAAAAACTTCGTTCCCGGGCTTGGGAGTGCGGCTGCCGATGCGGAACGACAGGTTGTACTCGTTGAAGACGTCGGCCAGCCGCTCGACTTCGCCAATGCTGGAGACGGCGAACATCACGCGCTTGCCGTCGCGCGTGAGACGCTCGACTTCTTCGGTCATCGCCGCGACCGAGCCGTGGAAGCGCGTGGTCGGCTGCGTCTGCAGCGTCAGGTGCTCGTCTTCATCGCTCGCCTTCGATGCCGAGCTGCTCGACGGCGACGGTGGTAGCCTGCGCCAGTCGTTCCTTCCACTGCTCGGGCGAGAGATACAGATCTTCGGGACGAACCAGATTGCCGACCAGGCTGCGCTCGTGGATCTCCGTGACCTTCGTCCACCAGTGCATCTTGCGTTTCGTTCAGCAGCATCGGGTTCATCGAGGACGACGGTGGCGCTGGGCAGCAGATCGAAGAAAGTCTCGCTGGCTCCCGGCGACTGGCGCGTACAGCTCCCAGCCCGGAAACACGGTGACGCCGCGTAGCCCGAACCGCACGCTCGATCAACTCTTCACTGCCAGCCAGGCGCTCGCCCGCTAAGTCGCGCGTTGATGGCCGCCAGCGTTTCTTCTTCCACCGGAGTTTCGGTCAGTGGCAGCAGAACGACTTCGTCCGTGACGGCGGCAGAGCGCTGGGTCTCGGGATCGAACTTGCGGATCGATTCGATCTCGTCGCCGAAGAACTCGACGCGCACCGGCCGATCCTGTTCCGGCGGATAGACATCGAGCAGTCCGCCGCGATGGGCGAACTCGCCCGGCATCTCAACGACGTCAACCTGGTTGTAGCCGACGATACGCAGATGCTCGACGAGTCGCTCGGCATCGATCATCTCGCCGCGCCGAACGACCCTCGCCAGGTCGGCGTAGAAGCTCCGCATTGCGCAGGCGCATCGCCGTTGCGATTAGCGGGGTGACAATAATTTCGGCTGCGCCGGTGGCGATCTTCCACAGCGGCGACGGCGCGCGCTTCCTGGATCTCCGGATGCGGCGAGAGATTCTCGAAGGGCAGCACATCGTAGGCGGGCAGCCCGATGACGGCGTCCAGGGCAAGCGCCCCTGTCAGGTCAGCCAGGGAACGGATGACAGGCAGCAATTCATCAACGGCGCGGTTGTCATTGACGATGACGACCAGCGGACGCGAGACCGCGCGATGCAGCAACGAATAGAAGAGAGCCTTGCCGGTCGGAGTGAGTCCAGATACACGTATTCGCCCCGCGCCGCTCCGAACTCGGGCTACTGCACGCGAAAAAGCAGGTACATTTTCCACGTCCGCGAAGAATTCGCGAACGAACGGTAGGATCATTGCTTCTTTAGTTTAACAGTCTGGAGCTCAGGCAGCATCTTCCCGGGACTGAGTAGATGGATGGCGATAAGCCGAGATCAGGCGGGCAATCAGCACCGCCAGATAGAGCACGCCCAGCGTGGTTTCGAGGATGGCCAACGAACGGGCCTCGTTGGAGACAGCGGTGATGCCCGTCGCTCCGAGCGAGGTCATGGTGGCAAAGCTGTAGTAGACGTAGTCGAAGCGATCAGGCGTTAGATGAAGGTTGGTCAGAGGATCGAGGTAGAAGGCCCTCGGCTGGAGAGCCGATACCATCCCATACAGGCTGGCGAATGCGAAACCGACCAGCAGGTAAATACATAATGCTCCAAAGACGGTCTCAGAGTTGGGCTTCTCCTTGGTGAACACGTGGCGAAAAATGATGATGACGACAAACGTGTCGAAGGCGAAACTCAGGACGATGCTTAGCACGGAGAGGGCTCCGGCACTGGCAAGCGGCAGGAGCATGCGCTCGAAGAAGGCGGGGATCGCCAGCAGCAGTCCCACGACCAGCAGCGTGCGGCGCAGGTTGACGGCGTAGAGCATCACCAGGATTCCAGCGCTGCCGACGACGCGAAAGATAAAGTAGCTGACCGTGCCTTCCTTGATGAAGGGATAGAGAGCCAGAGCGACAAGTAAATATGAAAAGAGAATGAGGAATTTGTGGCGTCCGATCGCTGCTTCTAAGTTTTCAGTGGCGAGGAATTGATGAGGCATGATCCGGGCGATAGTACAACGATTTGAAGTCGCTCAGGAGGGTTTTCTGCCGTCAGTTCCTGCTTAGAAATCAGAACTCCAGGTGCATACGGATGCCGGGAACCGTGATCGGACCGCGGGCGCGGTTCATGCCGGGATTGTCGATGTGCTGGAGGTTGGCGGCAAAAAAGAGCCCACGCCAGACATGCGTGGTGTAAAAGAACTCCTCGATGTTTTCGCGGCCGTAATTCAAGCCGTTGTCACCGAGAATGAACCCTAACCCGCCATTGGCTAGATACGCCTGGTGGGCCTTGGAAAGTCCACTGGAAACGAAAGCGGCGCCGGCGCGGTCGAGGCTGCGGTGCCAGTTGGTTCCCACCGAATACACGCCAATCTCGTATCCCTCGTTGTCTTCGGTGTAGCAGTAAGACTCGTGCTTGCCTTCGTTCCAACCCCAGCGGCCGAAGACGTAGGCGTCTTTGACGAACTCCTGCTCGAAGTTGGCGCCGAAGCCGTACTTGATAGTTCCTTGCTTGGCTGTCGCACTGACATCAGGTGTCGAGGTTTGATGATCAAGATACTGCTCGACCGCCGTCTCGTAGTTGCCCATGTCGGCGTGGTTGACGTAGTTCAGCAGGCGAATTGTCGTGTCACGGTCCTTGATAAGTTGCGGCCGAAGCTCGAGTTCGACGTTTTCGGCGCGGGCGCGAGCGACATCTGCATCCAGGTCTGGACCGTTGGCAACTTTGGGCATCAGGGTCTCGGCAAAGCGCAACGCCCAGTTGCGCTCCTCCAGTTCGATGATGGCGCCGATGGTGTAGCCACGTGTGTCGGCGGCGTAATCATACGCGCCGTTGTTATCGATGACCCAGTTCATAAACTGGTAGTGGCTGTCGGTGCCTCCGATGTTGTTATCGAAAAAGTCCACCATGGAAAATTTGCCGAAGCGCAGGTTGAGGCGCCTGACCGGAACTTCGGTAGGCATGGAAAGCGCAGTGCGCTCCGACTCAACTTTCTCGTCGGAGAGCGGAATGATCTGCTGGAAGAACAGGCGCGCGATGTAAGGAGCCTGTCCGATCGTCGGATTGCGAACAACATCCAGGTTGACGAAGCCTGCCAGACCCAGCGCGGCGCTCAGGCCGGAGCCGCCAGACTCTTCGACATCAAGGTAGAGCTGTGACCGGGGAGTGAACTCATAAGCGGTGAACAACGTCAGAACGCGGGAAAGGGCGTTGTCGTAATGATTGTTGAAACTATGAGGCCCGCTGTACTGCGCGTAAAAGGGGTCATTTGCCTGAAAGATAAAGTTGGCCTGGCCGGAGACCCACCACTTGGCGGTTTGCGAGTGCTCGAAAAAGGTGGCGGGGCTTTGATTCTGGGTCTCGGGAGCGTCTGGCTGCGGCTGATCGGCCGGCGGAGCCTCCTGTGCCCATGCGGGCGGCATGCAGGTCACAGCCAGCAGGCAAACGAGACACAGGAACTGGAGGAGCTTGCGATACATGAAGCTTGAGTGTCCGGCGATCGAACTGCGATGCGAAGACTGGAGTGTGCCACGTCAGCGTTACGAACGTGTTACAAGCGCCGTGTTCGCAGCAGCTACCGACGTCGAATAGTATACCGGGGTAGGGTATACGTCGAGCAAAAAATCAAGCGCGGGGCCGTCCGTTCACTACTTGAGGTAGGCACGCACCAGGCTGATGAGGTCTTCGCCCAGTTCTTCCGGGGATTCCATCTTCTGCTCGGGGTTCATCATGTGCAGGCGTATGTGGTCTTCCAGAATCTCGGCCATCAACCCATTGACGCCGCCACGAATCGCGGCCAGCAGCATGAGAATGTCGGCACATTCGTCGCCCGCGGTGAGTGCACGTTCGACGGCTGCAAACTGCCCGCGGAGTCGCCGGACGCGGTAGAGCAACTTCTGCTTGTCTCGCGAAATCTCGGGAGCTTTGTCGGTCATACGATAGGGGGGTATCGTAGCGAATTCGGGGTGGGGGTGTCCATCCGGGGCCGGGCTTGCCTCGGAACCTTCGGCACCCTCGGGTGGGTGCGTAGGAACAGGTCTTGTGAATGAGGCTCCGGACTCTTCCGGCAGAAGGTCCGGAGCCAGTGAACATTAGTAGCTAGTAGCTATAGGAGAGGATCTCCTCGACTTTCTCGGGGCCGATGTCCTGACGCTCTCCCAGATGATTCCAGCCGCGGTCATCCAGCCGCTTGGCGATGGTGTGCGCGATCTCAGGTTTCAGGTTGTATTCCTTGAGATGCGACTTCACGCCGACTCCCTCGAAGAACGATCGGGTTGCATCGATCGCTTTATCGATGCGCTGCTCCTCGCTGCCTTCGTGAATATTCCAGATGCGCTCGCCGTATTGCAGCAGCTTGGCGTGCTTATTCTTGCGGCACGCCGCCAGGGTGCCGGGATAGGCGATCGCCAGCGTTTGACCGTGGTCCAGTCCGCTGATTGCGGTCATCTCGTGGCCGATCATGTGGGTCGACCAATCCTGCGGAACGCCCTGCGCGATGAGACCGTTCAGCGCGAGGGTGGCACACCAGCAGAGGCTGGCGCGAGCCTCGTAGTTTGGCGGCTCTTCCAGACACGCGGGAGCAATCTCGACCAGCGTCTGCAGAATGGATTCGGCAATCCGGTCCTGCAGCGGTGCGTTCACAGGGTAGGTAAGGTACTGCTCAAGCACATGTGCGAAAGCGTCGACCAGCCCGTTCGAGACCTGACGCGGCGGCAGTGAGTAAGTGGTCTCGGGGTCGATCACCGAAAACTTGGGGTGGCCAATCGGGCTGGGCAACTTCTCGCCGGTGGAAGCACGAGTGATCACGGCTACCGGATTCATCTCGGAGCCGGTTGCCGGAAGAGTAAGAACTGTTCCGAAAGGCACTATGCCCTGGACCGGCGCCTGCTTGGTGAAGATGTCCCAGGGATCGCCGCCCTCGTACTTTGCAGCAGCGGCGATGAACTTGGTGCCATCCAGCACGGAACCGCCGCCTACGGCCAGGATGAAATCGATCTTCTCTCGGCGGACGATCTCGGACGCCTTCATCAGCGTCTCGTAGTGAGGATTGGCTTCGATACCGCCGAACTCAAATATTTTGCGGCCCGGCAGGCTGTTCATCACTTGCTCGTAAACGCCGTTCTTCTTGATGCTGCCCCCGCCGTAAGTGACCAGCACGCGGGCTCCAGCGGGAACTTCTTCGTTAATTTTTGCGATCTTGCCTTTGCCAAAGAGAATCTTGACAGGATTCACGTATTCGAAATCGTTCATGACTGCTCTCCTCCGCGATTCGATTGCCGACAGAAAAATCCGTTCGGAATCTACGCTGTTGTGAAGGAAGGTGCAGTGACAGTTCTCACGGCTGGCTGTGTCGTTGGAGCAATCGGTATGCCATTGGCGGCGATGTTTTCACCACGGTTAACCAAAGCGACGTGACGCTCCTCACAGACATGAACTCGGCGCGACAAATAACTTCGAGAAGGTCAAGTTTATGAATTAGCAGTGGCCAAGACTGCCTAGGGCATTCTCAGCTTATGGCGTTAGTGGTCCCTGACATTTCTTTGCTAGCCGGACAGTTCAGCAGAGCGAGAAAACCAGAGAAACGGTCTTCTGCACTGCCCCACCAAGTTACCTCGTTATTGAGGACGGCTGTCGCCAGCTCCGGTTGGCTAGGTCGAAGTATGACTGCGCAAATCTGAACGCGCGGCATCGTCCCCGCTTCCGCAAAACACAATTGAAATTGAATAGGAGAACTTTCGATGACGAAAGAGGCGTTGGGAATGATCGAAACTCGTGGCCTGATCGCCAACATTGAAGCGGCTGACGCAATGGTGAAAGCCGCCAATGTGACGTTGATCGGTCAGGTCAAAATCGGTGCCGGTCTGGTCACCGCAATGGTGCGGGGCGACGTCGGCGCGGTCAAAGCAGCCACCGATGCAGGTGCAGCGGCTGCCGGGAAAGTGGGCGAAGTAGTTTCCATTCACGTTATTCCTCGTCCGCATACGGATGTCGAAAAAATCATCCCGCAGGGCTTTGAGACCGTATTGGAGCCGGCATTGCACACCGACTAGCGATCCGCCCGGATCGCCGCAGTTGGATACCGACCTGGAGGAATGACCGATGGAAGAAGAACTGATTTCAAAAGTTATGCACGAAGTCATGAAGCGTGTGGGCAACGGCAACACCACGACTGCCGTGGTGGATGTCGCCGAGGAAGTGAAAACTCCTCCCCGCCTCGCTGGGGTTCCCGCGGAACTGGTACAGCTTACCGAGTTTGTCGGCGCCGGTATGGGCGACACGCAGGGAATCGTAATTGCCAACCTGGACCCGATGATCCACAAGCTCATCGGCTTCGACCCCAAGTACCGTTCGATCGGCGTGATCGGCGGCCGTACGGGAGCCGGTCCGCACCTGATGGCCGCTGATGAAGCCATCAAGGCCACCAACACGGAAATCATCCTGGTCGAAATGCCGCGTGATACCAAGGGCGGCGCCGGCCACGGAAACTTGATCGTATTCGGAGCCGAAGACGTTTCGGACGCCCGCCGCGCCGTCGAAGTCACCCTCGAGATGTCTGCCGAAATACTTCGGCGACGTCTATGCCAATGATCAGGGCTACACCGAGAACCAGTACACCGCTCGTGCCAGCAAGGTGCTGAAGTATGCCTTGGGCGCTCCCGAAGGCCGTGCGTTCGGCTTGATTCTGGGCGCACCGGCCGTCATCGGCATGCTGATGATCGATACCGCGGTCAAGGCTGCGGATGTCGAGGTTCTGGGCTTTGCTTCCCCGAAGAAGGGCACCAGCCTGACCAACGAAGTGTTCATTTGGGTTACGGGCGATTCTGGCGCAGTTCGCCAGGCCGTTATCGCCGGCCGCGAAGTCGGCAACAAGCTGCTGGGCGCATGGGGACAGCCTCCGAAGTCTGCCACCGGAAATCCGTACATTTAAGGGAGCAGTTCAATGGCAAAAAGACAAAAACGCTTCGAAGTACTCGCTGAGCGTCCGGTCAACAAAGACGGATTCATCAAAGAGTGGGTTGAAGTGGGCCTGGTCGCCATGGACAGCCCCAACGACCCAAAACCCAGTATCAAAATCCAGAACAACTGCGTAGTAGAACTCGATGGCAAGCGCCGTGAAGACTTCGACATGATCGATGCCTTCATCGCTGACCACTGTATCGACAAGACCGTGGCGGAAGAAGCCATGGCCATCGATTCGGTTGAGTTCGCTCGCTGGCTGGTCGACATCAACGTTCCCCGCACCAAGATCGTTCACCTTTCGGTTGGCATGACGCCGGCCAAGATTGTGGACGTTCTGAAGCGGCTGAACGTCGTCGAGCTGATGATGGCGATGCAGAAGCTGCGGGCGCGCCGCACTCCTGCTAACCAGGCCCACGTCACCAACCTCAAGGATTCGGCGCCTCTTCTGGCGGCGGATGCTGCCGAGGCTGGCCTGCGTGGCTTCGCTGAAATCGAGACCACGGTTGGTGTTGCGGCCTATGCTCCGATGAACGCCCTCTCGCTGTTGGTGGGCGGACAGACGGGCCGGCCCGGCATTCTGTCGCAGTGCGCGGTGGAAGAAGCGGCAGAACTGATCATGGGTATGCGCGGTCTCACGCATTACGCTGAGACGGTTTCCGTCTACGGCACCGAGCAAGTGTTCATCGATGGCGACGATACGCCGTGGTCGAAGTCGTTCCTGGCTTCTGCCTACGCGTCGCGCGGCCTGAAGATGCGCTTCACCTCGGGCACCGGTTCCGAAGTCCAGATGGGCTATGCCGAAGGCAAGTCCATGCTGTATCTCGAAATCCGCTGCATCATGGTGACCAAGGGCGCCGGCGTCCAGGGATTGCAGAACGGTTCCATCAGCTGTATCGGTGTGCCGGGCTCTGTGCCTTCGGGCATCCGTACCGTTCTCGCCGAGAACGTGGGCACGGTTCTGATGGATATGGAAGTAGCGTCGGGCAACGACCAGACGTTCACCCACTCCATCGAGCGCAACACCGCCCGCATGCTCATGCAGTTCCTGCCGGGAACCGACTACATCTTCTCCGGCTACGCTGCTGAGCCCAACTACGACAACATGTTCGCTGGTTCCACTCACGACGTAGACGACTACGACGACTATCTCGTACTGCAGCGCGATCTGCAGGTGGATGGCGGATTGAATCCGGTTACGGAAGCTGACGTGATCGCGGTCCGCAACAAGGCCGCTCGTGCCCTGCAGGCTGTGTTCGAAGAGATCGGACTTCCTCCCATCACCGATGAAGAGGTGGAAGCCGTTACCTACGCTCATGGCACCAAGGACATCGGCGTCCGCAACGTTCCTGAGGATCTGCGCGCCATCGAGGACATGATGAAGCGCGGAACCACAGGTCTCGACGTCGTGAAGGCTCTGGCGAAACACGGTTTCAAGGATGTCGCCGAGTCCGTTCTGATGATGCTGAAAGGCAAAGTCAGTGGCGATTACCTGCACACGTCAGCATTGTTCGACAGCAACTTTAATGTGCAGAGCGCCGTCAACGATGCCAACGACTACGAGGGACCGGGAACTGGATACCGTCTCGAAGGCGAGCGCTGGGAACTGTTGAAGAACATTCCCCAGGCAATCAGTCCTGAAGACATATAGATCGGGAGGCTTTCAAAAATGAATATCTCGGAAGCAATGGTGAAACAGGTCATCCTGGAAGTTCTGCAGCAGATGCAGACGAACGGAAAAACTACCGTTCGCCAGGAAGAACAGGTTCCGCCCCTCTCGTTCAAAGAACTTGGGACGGCGAAGCCTGGAACGGATCGCAACGAGGTGGTTATAGGATTGCCGCCGGCATTCGGCAAGGCAATGACCAAGACCATCATTAACATCCCGCACAACGAAGTGTTGAAAGAAGTCATGGCGGGAATCGAAGAAGAAGGACTCAAGGCGCGTCTGGTGAGGGTCAACAAGACCGCGGACGTGGGATTCATCGGTCACGAAGCCGCCAAGCTGAGCGGCTCCGGCGTGGGTATCGGAATCATCTGCCGCGGCACCTCGGTCATTCACCAGAAGGACCTGGCTCCGCTGCAGAACCTCGAACTCTTTCCGCAATCACCACTCGTGGAGCGGGAGACGTTTCGCGCCATCGGGCGCAACGCCGCCAAGTATGCCAAGGGAGAGCGTCCGACACCGGTGCCGGTGCGCAACGACCCGATGGCACGCCCGAAGTATCAGGGTTTGGCTGCCTTGCTCCACAACAAAGAGACGCAATACGTAAAACCTGAAATGCCGGACACGGAACTGGCTCTGGCACGTTAGGTCGGTCGAGGAGACATACTCATGGCAACAACCGAAATCAGCATTTCTCCGGAAATGATTGCCGAAGCCGTACGCAAGGCGATGGAGTCGCTCGGCCAGACCAATGGCGGGGGCACCACGGCAACCAAACCTACAACGGGCAAACTCGACGCCAAGAAGGACTATCCGCTGGGCCAGAAGAGACCGGATCTGGTGCGCTCAGCGACAGGACTCAGCATTGACGAAATCACGCTGGAAAAAGCTGCTTCCGGCAAGCTGACCTTCGACGACGTCCGCATTCGCCCCGAAACCCTGGAGTATCAGGCGCAGATTTCCGAGAGCGCGGGACGCCCGCACCTCGCCAAGAATCTTCGCCGGGCAGCCGAGATGACGCGGATTCCAGACGCACGCGTTCTGGAAATCTACAACTGTCTGCGGCCGTACCGCTCCACCAAGCAGGAACTCCTGGACATTGCCTCGGAACTCGAGAACAAGTACCAGGCGAAGATCTGCGCAGGATTCGTTCGCGAAGCTGCTCAGCTCTACGAAAAACGCAATCGCATTAAGAAGTAATTTGACTTGCCCAATATGACCTACATAGCTGGCGTTGATGTTGGTAATAACACGACTGAAGTGGCACTGGCGGAAATCGACGGGAAGGGCAACCCCCGGTTTCTGTCCAGCGCCATGGTGAGAACTGTCGGGATCAAGGGCACTCTACGGAATGCTACGGGCATTATTGAGGCCCTTGATCAGGCTCTTAAACCGACAGGGCTGCGGCGGGATCAACTGGACGCGGTGCTGCTCAACGAGGCCACACCAGTCATCGGCGATATCGCCATGGAAACGATCACGGAAACCGTGATCACTGAGTCAGCCATGATTGGTCATAATCCCTCCACGCCCGGAGGGCAGGGACTCGGTCAAGGACGCACCATTGCCCTTGGGGAGTTGGGATCGAGTTCCAACCACCAGCCCTACATCGTTGTGGTGCCGGGGCAGGCGGAGTTTAAAGACGTAGCGGAGAAGATCAACGCGGCTTGCCAGCGTGGTCTCACCGTTGCCGGCGCCATCGTGCAGAAAGACGATGGTGTTCTCATCAATAATCGGCTGGAGCAACCCATCCCGATTGTCGATGAAGTCAAATACATCGATCGCGTGCCGGTAGGCATGCCGGCAGCGATCGAGGTAGCGCGACCGGGCCGTACCATCGAGAAGCTGTGCAATCCCTACGATATCGCTACGATCTTCCATCTCGACTCGGAAGATACGAAGCGAGTCGTTCCGATTGCGCGGGCGTTGATGGGTACGCGCAGTGCCGTCGTGATCAAGACGCCAAAGGGTGACATTGAAGAGCGGCGTATCCCGGCCGGCAAGATCACGCTGATCGGCGAGCGACAGAAAGCGGACGTTCCAGTCGAGGAGGGTGCCGACGCCATCATGGCGAAGCTGGCGACCATCGTTCCGCTGGAGGAGATTCGCGCCGAGGCGGGGACGAATGTCGGCGGCATGTTCGAGCAGGTCCGCCAAGTGATGGCAGACCTGACGGACCAACCGGTCAGCGCCATTCGTGTGCAGGACATTATCGCGGTCGACACCTTCAAACCACAGCAAGTACTGGGAGCACTGGCGGGCGAGTATGCGATGGGCAACGCCGTCGGACTGGCGGCCATGGTGCACACCCACAAGCTGCCGATGCAGCGGCTGGCTCGCAAACTTCAGGATGAAATTGGTGTGACCACGTTGGTCGGCGGGGTCGAGGCGGAGATGGCGATCCGGGGAGCGTTAACGACTCCGGGAACGAAGCCGCCGCTGGCGACGCTCGACCTGGGTGGGGGTTCAACTGACGCCTCGATCATCAACGAGGCCGGCGAGATTCGTAGCGTCCATCTTGCAGGCGCCGGTGACATGGTGACGCTTCTCATCGACACCGAGCTGGGCTTGAACGACTTCGAACTGGCCGAGGAGATCAAGAAGCACCCGTTGGCGAAGGTCGAGACGCTATTCCATATGCGGCACGAGGACGGCTCGGTCCAGTTCTTCGACAAGGCTTTGGATCCGAAGCTCTTCGGTCGTGTGGTTGTGCTCCGCGACAATGGCCCGATTCCACTGGAGACCAACCATCTGCTGGCCCAAATTGTCGCTGTGCGCCAGGGCGCAAAGAAGAAGGTCTTCGTGCGCAACGCGCTACGCGCGCTGGAACGGGTGGCTCCCGCCGGAAACATCCGGCTCATCCACTTCGTCGTTCTGGTTGGCGGCTCGGGCATGGATTTCGAGATCCCAAAGATGATTTCGGACGCTCTGTTCCAGTACGGCGTGGTAACCGGCCGAGCGAATGTGCGCGGAACCGAAGGACCCCGCAATGCAGTGGCTACCGGACTGGTGTTGGCACACGCGCAGCAACAAAAGGGAGCGCGATAAATGCCGGACTACTCCATCTCGCAGAGTCCCCGGCCGTCTGTTTCCATTCTGGTGGTGCGGGGCGGCAGCGTTGAGTTGAGTCCGGTTTTCTGGGGCCTGGAAGAAGAGGGCATTCCATATGAAGTGCAGGAGTGTCCGGCAGGGGAAGCGGTGGGTGTCGCTAAAGAAGCCTCACTGATGTCGCCGCTGAATGTCGGAATTGGAGTCGATCCGTTGAAAGGGACGATCGTCCTGCATCATCGCGACTTGCCGGCAGACCAGCCGCTGTTCGTCTACCAGCTTCGCGAGATTGGCAGCCATGGTTTGCGGAGGTTGGGAGTTAACGCCGCAAGACTGGTGAAAGCCGAGCCCCTGGTTTCTGCAGACGAGCCGGCGAAAGAAGATACGGGCAGTTATTCGAAAAGCAAGCCTTCAAATTCGAAGGACGAGGAAGTCGAGCTGATCGTCCAGCGAATTCTGGCAGCGCTTGCGAAGGCTTGAGGTCACGGTCATGGAAAAAGATAGCCTCGGACTGATTGAAACCTTGGGAATGGTGGCTGCGGTGGAAGCTGCCGACGCCGGATCGAAAGCTGCCAATGTCCGCTTCCGCGGTTGTGGAAGCGCACGGGCCGGGTTGATCACGGTGATGTTTACCGGCGATGTGGCTGCGGTACGGGCGGCGGTTACTGCTGGCGCTGCGGCAGCCAGTCAGGTCGGGAAAGTAGTGTCTGTACACGTGATTGCGCGGCCTGATCGGCAGCTGCATGTGACTTCAAATGGTTCCACGTCAGCGGCGAAAAAAGTCACTGTCTCCGACGAACCAGTCGTCGTAGAAGAGACCGTTCGTGCAGAGCCGTCGGCTGAGGTGCAGATTGCGAGCGGGGAAGTGATTGTCGCTCCCTCGGGTACAGATGTTGTTGCGGAGCCGATCACGGTGGTGGAGGAAGTGACTGTGGTAGAAGTGCCGGTCGAAGAAGAGATTGTTGTAGTCGAAGCAAGTGTCACCGAAGAGGAGAATGGCAACGGCAATCCGGCGGTCGAAGAAGAATTGGAAGAAGCCGTGGCCGCCACGCCTGCTCCGGTGACGCGCAAGAGAGAAAAATTTCGTAAGCCGAAAAGCAAACGCAAAGTTTAAAGCTTGATGTGAACTCAGGCCGTGCGGCCACCGCGTGCCGCGAAAGCAAAAGGAGTCGGACCTATGTCAGTACTCGAGCAACCTATTGTTAAGCCCGCGGAGGTTTCCAGACCGCGTCCAGCGGTTGAACTCCGTGCCTATGTGTACCTAGACCGGCTGCAGCCACAATTCGCTGCCTTCCTGGGAACGAACATGCGAGGCTATTTGCCGGTCGTCGGCATGGCGTCGACGCTGATTGAGATTGCCCCTGGCGTGCTCATCAACCAGGTGGCGGACGCAGCGATGAAGGCTGCCGATGTCCGGCCCGGGCTGATGGTCGTCGAGCGGCACTTTGGCGTGCTGGAATTCCACTCCAAGGCACAAGCCGACGTCCAGTATTCCGGCAGCGCCGGGTTGAAGGTGCTCGGCGCCTCGATCGAAGACAGGATGAAGCCCAAGGTCCTGAGCTCTCAGATCATTCATAAGGTGAACGACTACCACAGCCAGATGGTGAACGTGTCGCGGTTGGCGTCGGTGCTGATTGCCGGCCAGGACATGTACATCCTGGAGGTGGCGCCCGCCGGCTACATCATTCTGGCTGCCAACGAGGCAGAGAAGAGCGCGAACATCACCCTGGTCGACTGCAGGACTTTTGGAGCGGTTGGCCGGCTGTATCTCGGCGGCAAAGAGTCGGATGTAGCTCGCGCTGCCCAGGCTGCCGAGTCGGCCATTCTGGGTATTCACGGGAGAGAGAGCTCCGGCGGCGGTAATGCTGGGTAGTAGGGTGCCGCGGACGGATGCCGATTTGCTGTGCGCGAAACACCGTCGGCAAACCTAACGGCAGCTTGTCCGGTGAACGCGCAGGAGTGGATGAATTGAATATTGACCCCATGGCGAACGACTTGTTGACCGCGTTTGAAGAGTCACTGTCGTTAACTGGCCGCAGGCCTTCGGAAGGCCCCTTGTATGCCGGGGTTGACCTTGGAACAGCCTACATCGTGACGGCGGTGGTGGACGCTATGGGCGTGCCGGTGGCGGGGGCCGTCACCCGCAGCGAATCGAGTATTCGGGACGGGCTGGTTCTGGACTACATGGGGGCGATCCGGTTGCTACGCGAGCAAGTCAACCGTTTGCGCGCCGCCGGATTCCCCATCAAGAAGGCTGCGGGTGCTTATCCTCCCGGGACTGTAGGCCGGAACGCGAATGCGGTCGCCAATGTTCTGTACGCAGCCGACCTCGATGTCACCAGCCTGGTCGATGAGCCTAGTGCCGCAGCCAAGGTGCTGCGCATCACCGACGGAGCCGTGGTCGACATTGGCGGAGGCACCACAGGGATCTCGGTCATTCACGATGGAGAGCCGGTGTATACCGCCGACGAAGCGACCGGAGGCACCCACGTCGATCTGGTGCTGGCCGGTCATTACAAAGTGGACGTTCAGGAAGCCGAGAGAATCAAAACCGATCCGCTGCGTCAGCGGGAGATTCTCCCGCTGGTCACGCCGGTGTTCCAGAAGATGGCCAGCATCGTGAAAGAACATTTGCGTGGTCAGTTCGTGGACACTCTCTACCTGGTGGGTGGAACGAGCTGCTTCCCCGGAATTGAATGTGTGATGGAGCAGGAGACCGACATACCAGTAGCGCGGCCTTCCAATCCGTTTTTAGTTACACCGTTAGGAATTGCTTTGGCCTGTGCCGAGACGGCGTGAGCCAAAGGAAATTTGAGCACCTATGACTGCGACTGAAGAACAGATTCGACAAGTGGTGGCGGAGGTCCTGAAACGATTGCTGCCGCAGATCGGCGCCAACGGCGAGCGCGGTACCGTGATTGCAGTCTTCTGTGGCGCCACTGTTGACTATGACGGAGCCGTGCAGCAGATTCGCTCGCTCGTCCTGCAAGGCTATCGGGTCCAGATCCTGTGCTCGCATGGAGCCGAGGTACTGTACGGCAAATACCTTTGGGATCAATTTGCCGGCTTCCCGTATATCACACCATTTGACGAAGTGAAGTGGCTCAACTCGGTTAAAGAATGTCGTGGGGTAGTCGTTCCCATGCTGAGCCTCAACACGCTCTCTAAACTGTCGCTGCTGATTGCGGATAATCTGGCGAACAACATCATTCTGCACGCATTGTTCGCGGGGAAGCCGGTGGTGCTGGCAAGAGAAGGCGTCGACCCCAGCGATCCTGGACGTAAGATACCGCACTTCGACCACTGCGGGCCGGTCATGGCTGCTGCAATCGAAGAACGCTTGCGGCTTGCCAGTGGGTACGGTTGCCGCGTGGTCGAAGTCAGCCAGTTATCGGAGGCGTTGGCCTCCGCGCTCGAGCAGAAGAATCACCGCAAGGTTGCGAATGGGCACGGTAATGGAGCTGTCCGGACAGCTCCGCTCAAGGCGAAGAGCAACATTGTGACCGCAGCCGACGTCATGCAGGCGGGCCACGACGGCTCGCAACTGAAAATAAGCGCGAAGACGGTGGTCACTCCGCTGGCGCGCGAGCTAGCCAGTAAATATGGAGTTTGCCTGTTGCAGGACGGTTCCTGCTGAAGCAGACCGGAAAGAAGAATCATTATGCTGATCGGACAGGTAATCGGAACAGTAGTAGCCACACGCAAGCATGAGCGTCTGGTAGGAGGCAAGATCCAGGTCGTCCAGCCGCTGGATCCGCGCACGATGCAACCGGATGGTGAAGTATTCGTGGCCGTGGATGCGGTAGGCGCGGGTGTCGGGGAGCAGGTATTGATCGCTCGCGGCAGCGCCGCCCGCATGGCGGTCGACAACGAAGCGGCTCCGGTGGATGCGACCATCGTCGGCATCATCGACGAGATCGATATCCCCGCACTGGCGGCGGCAGGTCGCTACTAAAGGCAGGGAATATGGGCTCGAAGATTTATACGCGCAAAGGCGACCTGGGCCAGACCAGGCTGTTCAGCGGCGAGAAGGTCTGTAAAGACGACCCGCGGCTGCAGGCGTACGGCGCTCTGGACGAGCTGCAGGCGCAGCTAGGCTTGGCTCGTGCGCTGACCAAGAATGAAGAACTTGGCCCTATCCTGATCGAGATCCAGCGTGATATCTCGGCAGCCTGCGCCGAGCTGGCGTCAAACCCCAATGCACGCGCGCGGTTGCAACGGCACATTGAGCACAGCGACACGGAGCGGCTCGAGGCTTGCATCGATAGCTTTACTTCACGGTATCCGCTGCCAACGCGATTCATCATACCGGGTAGAACGGCGGATAGCGCCGCGATGCACGTTGCGCGCACCGTGTGCCGTCGCGCCGAGCGCCAGATCGTGGTCGTTAATCGCGAATTGGGCGGCTACGACGAGGTCCTGATTTATTTCAACCGGCTGTCGGACCTGCTGTTCACCCTGGGATGGTCGCTGGAAGTCATGGCCGTAGTTGACGACGCCGTACAGGAAGTTCTGCAGTCTGCGTTCCAGTGAGGCTTGTATGAGATTGCCCTATGTGATTTCGGAGATTCTCGCGAGCGTTGCTGAAGCTGAGGCCGCCAAGATCGCGGTTCCTATGGCGATCGCGATCGTAGACGGCGAGGGCGGGTTACAGCTGTTTCAGCGGATGGACGGCACGTTGCCGGTGAGCACCGAGCTGGCGGTCTCGAAGGCCTACACTGCCGCCATCCTGCGGATCCCGACACACGAGGTCGGTGAGTTGGCTCAGCCTGGGCAAGCGTTGTATGGGATCCAGCACACCCACGGCGGCAGGATCGTACTCTTCGGGGGCGGCTATCCGTTGCGCCTTCAGAATGAAGTGGTCGCCGGCATCGGCATCAGCGGTGGCACCGTCGAGCAGGACATGCTGGTGGCGCAGCCGGCGGTGCAGATGCTTGAGTACATCGAGTGCTGGGCGAAAGAAATGAAACCCTTGTTGCCGCACGCCAATGGCAACGGCTGGCACCCTGCGATCACGGCGGTGCGAGACAAGCTGTCAAATGCGTTTGCCGGACTCGCTCCACAGGTCCCGGACGGTACGCTTGCGGCTCTCACCGGCGGTGTTTTGCTGGCGCTGAGCTGATAACAGTGAATTTAGACACTGAATATTGAACAGAGATTTGATGTAGCAGTGACGTAAGCCATGGAGGAATTGCGATGGAAAGCAGCCCAGAAGTTATTGCCGGCTTGATTCAGAAGGTTCTCGAAGAGCTTGCCGCTCCAAAGGTTGGGAAAGCGGAAGGCGCCAATGGCCTGTATCCCACCGTGAACGACGCAGTTGAAGCAGGGCTCGCGGCCCAAAAGAAACTGATTGCCATGTCGCTGGAGCGGCGCAGGGACATCATCGCCTCCATCCGGAACAGCGTGCTGAATCGCAATGAAGAACTGTCGGCGATGGCGGTCGAAGAGACCCATCTCGGCCGCTACGAAGACAAGGTGCGAGAAAACATTCTCTGCGCCACCAAGACGCCTGGGGTGGAAGACATCGAACCGCGGGCTTTGAGCGGCGATAACGGTCTGATGTTGCTGGAGTACGCGCCGGTAGGCTTGATCGGAGCGTTGACGCCGATCACAAATCCCACCGGAACGCTGATCAATAACAGCATCGGCATGATTTCGGCTGGCAATGCGGTCGTGTTCAATGCGCACCCCAGCGCCAGGCGCACCAGCACGGCGATACTGCAGGTGGTTCACCAGGCTATTGTCGATGCCGGAGGCCCGGTCGGCCTGGTGTCATCGGTAGCAAACCCGACGCTCGACACGGCGAAAGAGGTCATTGAGCATCCCAAGATCAATATGCTGGTCGCCACCGGTGGCCGTCCGATCGTGAATATTGTGCTGCGCTCCGGCAAAAAGGCGATTGGAGCAGGGGCCGGCAATCCTCCAGTTCTGGTCGATGAAACCGCCACCATCCGCAAGGCGGCGCAGTGTATAGTGAGCGGCGCCAGCATCAACAACGGGATCTTCTGCACCTGCGAGAAGGAAGTCATCGTTGTTGAGGAAGTGGCCGAGTCGCTGATCAAAAACATGCAGGAGACGGGCCGCGTTTATCTTCTCAATCCCGCTGAGGTGGAGAAGGTCACGAACTTGGTGGTGACGGCCGAACGCAAAATTAATGGCAAGTACATCGGCAAGAATGTCCAGGTAATTCTGCATGACATCGGAGTCGAGGTCGGGGAAGAGTGCCGGCTAGCCATCTTTGACGCTCCCAAGGACCATCCTCTGGTGTGGCTCGAGCAGATGATGCCGGTGCTGCCCATCGTACGCGTAAAGGACTTCAACGAGGGAGTCGAGTTCGCGGTGAAAGTGGAACAGGGAAACCGTCACACAGCCATCATGCACTCGACCCACGTGGAGCACATGACGACGTTCGCGCGGGCAGTGCAGACTACGATTTTTGTAAAAAATGGCCCGTCGTTCGCGGGTATCGGCTTGGGTGGAGAAGGCCACACCTCGTTCACAATCGCCGGTCCGACGGGCGAAGGCCTGACATCGGCGAGGACATATACGCGGCAGCGGCGTTGCACGCTGGTAGAGTTGTTCCGAATCATCTGAACCTCCCAGTTGCAGGTGACCCGAATACGGCCGCAGCACGGACAAATGCGAGGTGTACTGAACGCAGCAGGCTTCGCATCTGTCCGATATTTGGCATAAGCTAGCAAACGCAAGTCAGGTCAGCGGTAAAGGAAACAGCGAGCGTTCCCGCGTTAGTGTCGCAATGAGTAAGCTGGACTTAGTTCCCATCCTTCTGCTCGCGCTTTCCAGCAATGGTGACAACATCGCTGTGGGCATCGCCTATGGCGTGGGACGCATTGAGGTGCCCTTCAGCTCGAACGTTCTCATCGCACTTGTCACCGGTTTCAGCACCTTTCTGTCGATTTGGGCGGGACGCGGAATTGGGAGCGTCCTCAATCTCCGATTTGCCGGCGATGTGGGCGGCGCACTCATCATCGCGATCGGCGTCTGGGTCATTCTGCAATCATCCCGGTCGATTGCCAGGAACCGGCAGAGCCCAAGTGTAGACTTGGGGCGCAGCGGGAAGCTGGGAATGGTTGCGAGAGTTTTTCAGACCCTGGATGATCCACTGGACGTAGACAGGAATCTCTCGAGGCGGATCGAAATCAAGGAGAGTTGGGTGCTGGCAGTTGCCCTGAGTTTGAATAACACGGTGAACGGACTGGCAGCGGGTATGTTACGTATGAATGCGTTCATTACCACCTTATGCGTGATGGTATTCAGCGTACTTACGTTGTCGTTCGGACTTTCCGCAGGTCGCTTCGGCAAACGCTGGCTGGGCAATCTCTCTGGCGTGGTCTCTGGCCTGATCCTCGTTTCGCTGGGCATCTACGAAATCTATGTTTAGGAGGGCCGCCCTGGCTGACCTCAATCAAGCAACACTTGGAACACAAACCATGAACACTGTCGGAAACCCGATTGCCAAGTTAACCAACATCTGCAAACTCGGTCACGTGGGGACCCTCTCGTTCAACAACTATGCCAAGCGCAACGCCCTAAGTCAGGCGCTCATAACCGAGTGTTTGCAAGCACTGGAAGAGCTTAAGAGCCAAGCGGTACGGGTTGTGGTATTGCGGTCGGCAGCTGCGGAAAAAGTTTGGTCGGCTGGGCACGACATTGACGAACTCCCGGTTGCTGGACGCGATCCACTGCCTTATGAGGACCCGCTGGAGAAACTCTTACGTGCCATCCGCACCTTTCCTGCACCGGTCATCGCGATGGTGCAAGGCGGAGCCTGGGGCGGCGCTTGCGACCTGATCATGACCTGCGACATGGTCTTCGGAGATGAGACCGCCTCTTTCGCAATTACCCCGGCCAAGCTGGGGGTTCCCTACAACTCTGCCGGCATACAGCATTTTCTTGAGCGGCTGCCGCTGAACCTGGTGACGGAGATGTTCTGCACGGCGGAGCCGATTGCCGCTGAGCGGGCTTTGCGGATCGGAATCTTGAACGACCTGTTACCGGTAGACAAACTGGAGGAGTACGTCTACAAAACCGCGGCGCTGATAGCAACGCGCTCGCCGGCATCGATTGCCTGCTTCAAAGCGACCGCGCGTGCCCTGGCTGAGGCCATGCCGATCAATCCGGAAAACTTTGAGCTCATTCAGGAACTTCGACACGAGGTGTATTGCGGGCCCGACTATGCGGAGGGAATCCGTTCTTTCAAGGAAAAACGTTCTCCCAAGTTTTGAAGGACGCAACGATGGCGATTGCATAGAATATCCCGGTCGTCTACAAAAGCCAGTCGTATGCCCGGCCTGATGGGTATTGATTGTCGCATCCTCAGTTTGTGATAGGAATCACCGGATGTCGTGACGCGGATTATGGCAACACACAAGCTCCTGGACTAGACTCTGTTTCGGGGGTGCGATGTGCTTGACAATCTATTTCAACCCACGCATCTGCTGATTATCCTCTTCATCGCCCTTCTGGTCTTCGGTCCTAAGAAGCTTCCGGAACTGGGTAAAGGCTTGGGAGAAGGCATTCGCGGTTTCAAGGACGCGATGAATTCTGCCGACACCAAGACAGACAAAGAGGAAAAGCCGTAGTCGTGATGGTGGTTCCCTGCGAGGGATCCTGCTGCCGAATCGTGGGAGTGACGTTGGACGCAATCACGTGCGATGGACTTTGCCAAAGCAGAATCACTGCATTCGACTGTCGTACGTTGCATTTCCTCGCAATCGATAGCACTTCGAATCGGGATGCGTTGCTGCGTACCCGTCGCGATCGTGGCGCAGAAGCGCGAGCCCTTGGTTTGACAGTCGGGCAAGGCGAACTCTAGAATCAAAACTGGGCTGGACGCGGTCACGTCCGGCCTTTCCCTTGATCACAATACGGCCGTGCCCAGGTCGTTTCGATCAAAGCAGGTCCTTCTTTAGCGGCGTTTGCCGCGCGACCGTTGGCGGTGTAGCTCAGGTGGTTAGAGCGACGGTCTCATAATCCGTAGGTCGTAGGTTCGAGTCCTACCGCCGCCACCAGTATTTTGAGTGTAGTTACCGATCGGCTTGCCCCTACCGTTGCTCACCTGAAGTTTCTTCATATCACGAAACGCTGTCGATTCGCGTTCGCTAGATTGACCAGGATTCCGCGTGCAGTCGTGTTCTACAGCGTGCCCGGTTCGTTACTCCGGCGCGATGCGCTGCCGGCACACGAAATGTCGTGTTTGCCGAATCCGCGAGAATCCGAGTTTGTTCTGCAACTCCATCAAATAACTTATGTGCGAGTAAACAAAGACGAAGCCCGATGAGCAGGTCTGGACGTGGGGAATCGATGTGAGCCAAGCGCCTCGGCGGTAAAGATTGTTCTTGCCAGCAGAGACCGAAAGGGCGGCGATGCCGCAAGCAGCATCGCCGCGCGAGAGAAGACGTCTTAGACCGTCGCAGCGGCCCCGATCAGTGCGGCCAGATCCCCGAGTCGGACACAGTCCTTCAAGCTAAGTCCTGCACGATTTGCGAGCACTCGTGATTTCGGTCCGCCGGGTTCACCAAGAGAATCCACAACCAACGCGGCTTCGGTGAAGTCCTCGTTCTTCGTGTACTCACTCACGGTCACGACGACCGGAATGTGAGCGGCGTAGGCTGCCAGCATTCCGTTACGTGAGTCCTCCACCGCGACACAGTTCTGTGGAGACAAGTTCAATTTCTCCACCGCCAGATTGTAAATATCGGGCGCGGGCTTCTTCCTGGGAACGACGTCACCGGACAACACGAGGAAGTGCTTTGCCAGTTCATCGCCGACCGCGTGGCGAAGTACCGACGCGACTGCACCCGGAGCGGAAGTCGAAGCCACTGCGAGCTTCCATCCTGTGTCGAGCGCCTCTTGCGAGATTCGCCGAATGCCCGGACGCGGCGGCACCTGGCCGGAGTTGATAATTTCCTGATAGATCGCGGTCTTCTCTCTGTGCCAGGCGGCGACCAGCGACTTGCGTTCCTCTTCGCTTTCGGGCACGGTTACGCTCTGGCGAAAATCAGCGTCATGAAAGAGGCTGAGCATGCGCTCTTTGCCGCCGCCGATTTTCAGTTTCACGCCGTATTGTTCTTTGGACCACTGCCACGGCACGCCCAACTTCTCCCACATGCGATTGAACGCAACCAGATGTCCGTCAGGCTCGGTGTCGCCCAGCACTCCATCGCAGTCAAAAATCAGAGCTCTATCCATGGCTCTGCACTCCACAGACCGCGGCTGCCTTGCCGGCGCTACCGAAGGTCTCCATGAAGCCTTTGCACATCGGCACGATTCTTTCGCGCACGTTGGTCATCAACTTCAGCGGATCGTGCTCTTGAGGTTTGGCGTTCAAGTATTCGCGATTGGTATCGCAATAGACGATCTTCAGCATGGTCGAAATGTTGACCTTGGCGCAACCCTCGGCGATCAGGCGCTTGAAAACGTCGTCGGTCAGACCTGTGCCTCCGTGGAGGACGATGGGCACCGGATGGGCCGTCACGATTTCACGCACACGAGCGAAGTTGATCTTCGGTGCAGACTTGTACAGCCCATGTGCCGTGCCAATGGCCGGAGCGAAGGAATCGATTCCGGTTTGCTCCAGGAACTCGACGCACTTGTCGAGCCGTACCAGGCGCCCTTCCTCATCGCTCCCAACTTCGTCTTCCACACCCTTGACGGCCTCCAGTTCTCCCTCAACAGCTGCGCCGACCTTGCGAGCCATCGCCACGACTTCTTTGGTCTGGCGAAGATTGTCTTCGTAGCTGAGCTTCGAGGCGTCGAAGAGCACGGAGTTCCATCCGGCGTCCAGGCACGTCTTGATCATACTGACATCAGGGCAGTGATCCAGATGAAGGGTGGCCGGGATTGGGACGTGCGAAGCCATCTCCTCGAACATTCTCTGCAACAGCTTCGCTCCAAACAGCTTCACTGTTTTGACCGAGACCTGCACAATCACCGGAGAGTTCGTCTGAGCTGCAGCGTCGAGCACCGCCGACATCGTCAAATCGTTCACGATGTTGAAAGCAGCGACGCCGTACCGCTCTTCAAACGCGGGCTTCAGAATTTCGTTCATCGATACAACGGACATAATCTTTTCTCCCAAGAGAAGGCCCTTGCGCAGCTTGGGCGGCAAAGGCCTTCGGCAAAACCGGCTCATTCAATTAGAAGATTCGCCACGGGATCTCGGCCGGAGCCTCAATCAAGTGTTTCAATTGATTATCGAGCTTGATCAGAGTGAGTGAGAAGCCGGCCATCTCGAGCGACGTGCAGTAGTTTCCGACATAGTTATGCACGACGTTCAAGCCGAAATCTTTGGCCCGGCACGCTGCCCGGCGATAGAGCAGGAATAGTTCGCTCGGCGGCGTTCCGCCCAGTCCGTTGATCATCAGTCCGACGTTGTCGCCTTTCTCGAAAGGCAGATCAGTGGCTACCGCTTCGAACAGTTCGTCGACAACCGCATCAGCCTTCGGCAGCGGCGCGCGGCGGCGGCCTTTCTCGCCGTGGATTCCTACACCGAACTCCATCTCGCCATCGGCGCAGGTAAAGATCGGCTTATCCTTGCCCGGAGGCGTGCAGCCAGAGATGGCTACACCCATGGTACGGACGTTGCTGTTCACCTTCTTGCCGATTGCTACCAACTCCTCCAGAGAAGCACCTTCTTCATTGGCGGCGCCGCAGCACTTGATAGAAAAGAAATTCCCGGCCACACCGCGACGTCCCACAGTGTAGGCACTGTTCATGACGGCGACATCGTCGTCCATCAGCACCACGCCGATCTTCATTCCTTCGGCCTCGCACATCTCACGCGCCATGTCCCATACCATGCGGTCACCGGAGTAGTTGTTGACGATGTGCAGCACGCCCTTCTTCGAATTCATCAACTTGGTGACTTCGTAAGGGAACTCGGCGGGGGGCGCCGAGAACACATTGCCGGGGCACGCTGCGTCGAGCATGCCGCGCCCCACCGCCATTACGTGCGCCGGTTCATGTCCGCTGCCTGAGCCCTGAATGATAGAGACATGATCGTCGCTGGGACGATCGATACGACAGATGCAGTTGTACTTGGCGATGTATTTCAGTTTGTCTTCATTTGCCATCAAGATGCCTTGCAGCATCTCAGGCACGAAATTTGCCGGATCATTCATGAATTTGTTCATCAGATGCTCCCTTTCGATATAAAAGACGATTGCGGTGGTGCGTTCCTGCTGCGAGAGCTCAAGCCTTCGCAGCGGAAAGTATTTCTGCGGATTCCAATTCCTTCACGATGGCCGCAGCCATCGTAGCTACGGCTACAATGCCGGGATCGAGCGTGCCGATTGTCCTTTCACCTGCGTAGGAAGCTCGCCCACGCTTGGCAACCCAGCCTCGCGTTCCTTCAATGGCCGCCGTCGCGGCGTCCGATGCTGCGCGGAAAGCGCCCAGCACGTCGTCGGGATTGGCTTTCGAGAACTCTTCAATTTTGTCGATGGCGGGGATAATGGCGTCGAGCAGAGTTTTGTCGCCCGCTGAGGCTCCCCCGCGGGCGCGCATTCCTTCAACGGCGTTTCTTCCCATCGCCGTCACATCAGCGAGGGTCAGTGTAGTTTTGCCTTTGGCGGTCATGCCGGCCCGCATGAATGCCGTTCCCCAGAGTGGGCCGGAACAACCTCCAACATTGGCTGCGAAGATCATCCCGCACTTGAGCAACAGAACTCCTATATCGGAATGATCGATTTTGTCGAACTCGGTCTGAATGGCTTGAAAACCTTGGGCCAACGACTTGCCGAAATCGGCATCGCCCATTTCACCATCCAGGTCGCCAAAATATTTTTCGTTTTGCGCTGCAACCGCTACCATCGTCAGCACTGCGTGCTCGACGTCAGACAGGCAGATTACGTTCTTTGGCATTACGCTGGCCTCAATTTAAGATTGCCCTACTCGTGCGGTGCCCTATGCTGGCTTCAACTTCCTATGCAGACAGAAAAAGCCGCCCTCCGAAATCGCACGGGTGACGACGGAGGGCGGCTCTATCTACGATGTCTTTGCCGCAATCAGATTCTAAACAGGACGGTGGAGACTCCACAAAACATATTCGCTCGGGAAATGGAAAACTACCGATCGAAGTACCAATTTGGAACCTGGCGGAGATTTTCGCGTGACCTCTAACTCGTTAGCCGGATCTTTCCCGTTTGCCTAAATGACCCAGAGAGAGGGTTCGCTCACTGAAATTGACGTTACCCCCTGACGCACTAATTCGTCGATCTGGCTCAGTGCATGAATCAGCCCGCAGCCGATGACCGGCAGCTTGGGCCGTATCTCGTGTATGGAAGGCAGCACGATTGGGGCTGCGATCGCAGGCAGCAATTCGATCACGTCCGGCAGGAAATGCTCGAGTGTACGAATGCTGTTGGCGACGGCCACAGAGTCGAGGGCGAACGTTCTTTGAAATGACAGCAGTCCATGAGAGCGGGCTGTGCGCAAGGTATCCTGATGGGTAGAGATGATTCCCTGAACTCCGGCTTGTGCGAGAAATTCGATCGCGGCAGCATCGCGTGCAAATCCAGACAGAAGGTCCATGTTCACCACGGGCAATTTGTCCGCTTCCCGAAGGCGGGCGACGAGATCTCCGATGATCAGCGGCGTTCCGAATAGCAGAAACACAATCTTGGCGGGAGACGCACACGCTGCCGTCAGCGTTTCCGGCGCTCGAACCGAGGGGATCACTCGCGACTCTTCGAGCCAAACGCGAAGTTGATCCTGCACGAGGCCAGGTTCGTTCCCCGGTAGGGGAAAAAGGCCTGTACGAGCGCTCGCTCTGAATTTCGAGTTCTGCCGCATAACGCGATAATGAGTTGCCAAAGGGGACCCTGCCGGGACCGAAGTGCTGCAATATCTAATTGATACGCCAATGAGCCGCGAGCCTGCGAGTCCCCTTATCACACGTTGCATGTTCACATAACCTTGACAGGCATTTTTAACCGGTGCATGGTGGGCTGGCAGCGGTAGAGCCATGATCCAGAACCGCCCTGCGCAATCGTAAGTGTGCGATTTCGCGGAGCGGTTTTTCTATGCGCGACAAGGAGGTGTGGCCGTGCCCGTCGCCCCTGAATTTGCCTCCAAACCAGCGTTGTCGAATGAAGTGTCAACCATCGTACGTAAGCGTGGAGATTGTCTGTCCAGCTTGGACGCTGCCTCGAAGCGTAGTGCCAACAGCCGAAGAGCAGCTCAAGATGAGATCAAGTGCAGTGTCGCAACCTTGATCGGCGCTATTCATGGAGAGCACCGTATCTCGACCATCGAAGGCGACGAGGATTACATTCGCAGAGCAACCCATGTGCCCCTGTCTTTTTCGCTTTATTGCGATCTGCTGCCCATGGTCGATTATATCGGCGTCACTTCCAACTTCCGGCGCGTCATCGATTACTTCGATGTACCGCAGGGCGAGTTGCCTGCCGGATTTCGAGTTGAACTGAGACTCGAGGCGGATCGTGTACTCCGACTCGACTTGCTGCGAGACATTTCCTACGGAAAGAACGGAATCAAACGCCCCACCAGCGTGTTGTTTTCGGCGGACACCGCCAACCCCTACGAAGTCGAGCCAATCAAGAACCTCGTCTGCAATCTAACCTGCAATCCCGGAATCATTTATGACCTTTTTATCAACAACGCCAAGGCGAACGTGGGCCATGAGTTCAACACCAGGGATGAGGTAATGCAGGAACTGGCGCGGACTCTGGGCCCGGGTTCAGATATCAGCGTCGAATTGAACAATCCGTTTGCTACTTCTGAGCAGGAGATCCTCGACGAGGTCTATCACTTCCGCGATCTGCTATCCGAATACCGCATTGTCATCAAGGTCCCGCACACCGGTCCGGTGACTGCCGACACCATGGGACAGTTGCTCACCGGGAGCAAGAAATTCGAAAAGCGGTACAACCAGGTCGAGACCCGCGATGCCTTTCGCGGACACAATCTCGCACTTCTACTGCGCGATCACGGTTTCCGCGTGAACTTCACCCTGATGTTTGAGCCTTATCAGGCGCTCCTTGCACTTCAGGCAAAGCCGTACTTCATCAATTGTTTCATCCGGCATCGTACGTTTCAGTCGGAGTTGATGAAACGCCATTTGGATCTCTTCGCGATCACCGACGATTGCAAACATCTGGAAGACCTGCGCACTATGCTGATCGACAAGGACTATCTCTCGCCCGCGGACGCCACCCTTGATTTGTTCAAGGTGAGGCACATGGCGGAGCACATTCTGCGCTATCGGCAGTTCAGTTCGCCGGAAGGCTCCGATGGATTGGATGCCGTTCGCCACAATCTGCGCCTCTTGCGCAATGTGAACCTGCCGGATACACGCCTGATCATTTGCAGTATGGAAGGCGAGAACAACTTCCCGGACATCGACAACTTGCTGGCGGACCCGGACTATGAGGATGTAATGGATCGCGTCGTGGTGACGGCCGAGCCTAATTACCTGGCTCAGTTCACCACGTGCAATCAAGTGATCTCGTATCAAAGACGATTTCTGAATGCGGCGCAGGGACAGAAATAACCGGCATTCCTGCTGAGCAATGGAGTAAAGTTAACGAAACCCAGGACCAAACCGTTTTAATTGACGTGAGTCACTGACAAACACGAAAAACGCGGTAAGATTCCCCTGCGCCGATAATCTGAAATTACTGGCGCATCTACGGAGGTTTACGCTCGCATGAAAGCAAGTACCCGGCAAGTCGAAACGGTAACGATTGTGGACCTGAGTGGTCGGATTGAATTAGGTGAAGGCAGCTCTATCCTTCGCAATACGGTGAAGGAGTTGGTTGGGAAAGGTCAGAAGAAGATCCTGCTGAATCTGGGCGAGGTGAACTATATCGATAGCGCCGGCGTCGGCGAACTGGTGAGCGCCTTTACCTCTGTTCGCAACCAGGGCGGAGAACTGAAGCTTCTGAAATTGACCAAGAAGGTCCGCGACCTGCTGCAGATAACCAAGCTCTACACCGTTTTTGATGTGTTAGATGACGAAGCCGCGGCCGTCGCCTCCTTCAATAGCTGAACGTTCGTACCATCGCCTTTTCGCGATAAGGCCCCAACTGTCATGGCGTAAGCATGTATGGATGAGCTTGGTCCTTATGATCGAATGTTTTACGTGTATCACTCTGGCGAGGCCAACGCGAACGATGGACGCGTCGTAATCATCAACCCGCAGCGCCTCTCGGAGTTGGTGTTGGACGCCGGACTAGTGAATCGGCTTATTCGGAAGGTGTCGTGAACGATGCATCTCGACACGATGCTGTCGACCGTTAATCTCGTAATGGCAGTAAAACTGTTCCGTTTATGTCAGGCATCAAGCGCCCCTCCGCGGCCGATAGAGCTTCACTTTCAGAGAAGCCAGATCCAACAGCCTGGAGCGCGGTATCCAACACTATATTTCCGCCCTTGCCATAAGCCTTTGCCTGTAACGGAATCTCGCACGACACAAGTGATTGGCCTGATACGGTGATTGGACTGCATTTCTTGTTCGCCCGGATGAGAAGTACGGCCCCTCAGCCTAAAAAGACAAAGTTCGCAGCGTCCGGGGAGTACGCTGCTAACAAGCAGTAGCAAAATCCACGTCTCTTGAGTATTCCATCACTGTGCCGTCCCATGGACGAGACGGCGTTGACCCCACTCACGTTGTCCGCGATTAACGATTGGCGTTGCCGAAATGCTGTGGCATGGTGTGCTTTGAGGCCAGACGCTGCGATAATGAGAAAATGCGGTGTACTTTCCCTAGCGAGCAGTGGCTTCCGAAATCAGTCATTTGCCTCCGTCACTACAGCCGCCAAAAGTTTGTATCAGACCTGATCGCGGGTGTTACGGTCGGCTTGGTGGCGTTGCCGCTGGCGATGGCTTTTTCCATTGCCTCGGGTCTAACGCCACAGGCTGGTATCTACTGTGCCATCGTTACCGGCCTTCTCATATCTGCCTTAGGTGGTTCGAAGACTCAGGTCGGCGGACCGACAGGCGCATTCGTCGTCGTTGTGGCCGGTATTGTTGCCACGCATGGTGTCGATGGCCTGTTTATGTGCACGGTTATGGCTGGCGTTTTGCTCGTCATCATGGGTCTCACCGGGCTTGGCAGTTCTGTAAAGTTCATTCCGCGTCCAGTGGTAATCGGATTCACCAATGGAATTGCGGTGCTCATCGCCAGTACCCAAGTTAAGGACTTCTTTGGATTGCAGCTCGACAGGGTTCCCGGGGTATTTTGGCGTCGCATGGAAGCCCTTGCTCAAAGCTTCCCGACGATGTCCTGGGAAGCAACACTCCTGGCGTCCTTTACCGTGTTGACGCTTATTATGTGTCGCAAACTGTCGGCCCGAATTCCAGGTCCGATCGTCGCTCTGATCTTCGGGACCGCGATTGTGTACTTTTTCAAGCTGCCTGTGGAAACCATAGGAACTCGTTTTGGCGGGATACCGAGCGGCTGGCCCCATCTTCACATTCCAAGGTTTCGTGGCGATCTCATCCATGGGTTACTTGGGCCTGCATTGACGGTGGCCATGCTGGGAGCTATCGAATCGCTCATGTCAGCGGTTGTCTCCGACCGCATGAGCAACGACCATCACAACCCCAATGTCGAATTGATCGGACAGGGGGTTGCTAATATCTTCTCGCCCATGTTTGGAGGACTGCCTGCCACAGGTGCTATTGCCCGAACGGCGACAAACATCCGCTCCGGTGCGCAAACGCCTGTCGCTGGCATGATCCACGCTCTGACGCTGCTCTGCATCCTTTTATTTGCAGCGCCGCTGGTTAGCTATGTTCCGATGGCGATGCTTGCTGGCATTCTCATGGTGGTTGCCTACAACATGGGGGAGTGGGGCGAGATTCCTCACCTGCTCAAGCTGACAAAGACCGACATTAGTGTTTGGCTAGTGACCTTCGCTCTCACTGTTTTTGCCGATCTGACGGTAGCTGTCGAGGCAGGCATGATTCTGGCCGCGCTGTTGTTCATCAGTCGAGTCACTTCGACTACAACGGTTTCCCAAGTCACCGACGACTACGTCGAAGACGGCCGTGTTCATATCCTTCAGGACAAGGACATTCCGTACTACGCTACCATCTTCCGGATTCATGGCCCGTTCCTGTTCGGAGCGACCGAGAAGATATCGCTGGTCACAGAAGATCTGGAGAGCTTGCCGCCGGTGGTAATACTTCGACTGCGTAACATGACCGCACTCGATGCCACCGGCCTGTTCGCACTGCGGGAAGTCGCCGAGAAGCTCAATGCGAACGACCGCACCCTGATCCTGTGCGGAGCCCGGGAACAGCCTGCCAAACTGATTCAGGAATCGGCATTTGAGGAAATCATTGGAGCTGAGAACATCTGTCCAAACGTCGAATCGGCCTTGCGGAGAGCCGAGGAGATCTTCGAACAACTGCAGGTCACTGCATCCTGACCCCGAGTGAGTGCTGGTTGAAGCGATGAGGAAACGTTGGGCAGCAGCAAAGAAGTCCGGGAAAGCGACTGCTCCCCTTTACTTCATATGCTTCTGCATAGGAAAGTTGAAGGTAAGACCATCCTCGCTTTGAGCCGGATGGGGGGCGTGGGGCAAGAAGCCGTCGTTACTCCGGTAGCTTCCCTCTGAACTTAACGTGGACGGGCGCCTTAGCCGATTTCTTGGCTACGAAGTCAACTTCCTTACTCCACTTCGTCCGAAAAGTGACTTCCTGCGGTTTTTCTCGACGTTGTGCGCATCAAATTCGACTGTTTCCTTCTTTGCACCATCACATCCTGCACCGCTGGGACCGTTACTGCAAGTGTTTCCATGATCGATGGGCCAGTTGGATAGGAGTCCTGAGCTTCCGCCAAGGGTTCCAATCCCATCCCTCTTCGGGACTGAGAAGGAATTGATTTGCTGATTGTTCTGCCAGGCCAGAAACATGTCCATCAACATATTTTCGGCCATCTGCTGGCCTTGCTGCGTGCCTACTGTGCAGTTGCCACTGCTGCGGTCGTCGCACTTCGGGCATGCCACAAGATCTGCTTGCGGGTCTAATTGACTTGGCTATCGCAAACGAACCGCCCGAGTCACGCATGGATGCCCGATACATCCCCACTTGGTTCACGTGTGTTTGCTACTCGCTGCCCGCGTTCTCGTGGGCACGCTCTCTTATTCGAGAAGGAGGTAGATCGGCCAAGAGTTCTTGAACGTATCCGCCCGTTGAGCTGTATACGCCCCGAATTTAGCGCGACAACTACGCTAAACATCTCAGTCCTCGTCATGCCCTCGTTGCCCGTGTTCGCGCAACTCCACGAAACGCCCGGATCAATCCAATCTTCTGAATCTCCGCCTCATGACTGGCATCATATTGGACTGAACGGTTCTTTATCGTGCCAGAAAGAATACGGATGTTTCCGAGGAGAACCGATGCGAGACGCCAAACCCCGAGTGGCCGCACCCAGGTCGATGGGCCCACGCAGGTCACAGACTTGGACGCGACCGAAAAGAACAAGGCCGCAGTGAACGCCTACTTTCAAGATGTTGTCTTTGGCGCACACCCGGATCGGACATCGCAGTACAAAAATCTTGGCGATTTCCATCAACATAATTGTTATGCTTCCGACCTCAAGAATGGTGTTCCTTTCGTCAAGCCAGCCTTTACCTTCAAGATCCAAAAGCTTGAACGCATTCTGAGAGGGGAACTTTGTTCGATGGCAACGGGGAGTTGATGCCGGGGCTGCGATCAAAGCCTGCTTGTGGACACACGCCCGGTCACACGTTTTATGTCCTCCAGAGCGCCAACGAGCAAATTGTGTTTACTGGCGACCTGGTAAATGTCGAGGCGTTGCAATTTGAAGACCCAAGCATCGCAGTGGCTTTCGATTCAGACCCCGATGAGGCTGCGGCGATGCGGCGTTCTGCACTTGCGGACGCCGCAGAGCACGGCTATTTGATGGCTTTCGATCATTTGTCGTTTCCTGGAGTCGGACATGTCGTCCGGGATCAGGATCATTTCCGATGGATCCCCGTGCGTTATGTCAATGACGCCATAACGAAGTAAGTCCAAAAGGACAGAAGGAAATCTATGAAGCTCACAGGCAACACGATCTTTATCACCGGCGGCGGTTCTGGTATCGGGCGCGGTCTCGCGGAGGCGCTCCACAAGCTTGGGAACCAAGTAATCATTTCAGGAAGACGCAAGTCCCATCTCGATGCAACCACCGACGCAAACCCGGGGATGGCATCCATTGAACTCAACATTGATGACCCACAAAGCATCGCCTCCGTCGCACGACAGCTCACTCTGGATTACCCCTCGTTGAATGTATTGATCAACAATGCGGGGATCATGCAGTTCGATGACGCCGCAAGCGCAGTGGATGACGATCTTCTGGTGTCCACGCTGACGACCAATCTGATGGGCCCCATCCGGATGACGTCGGCCCTGATCGAACATCTCAAAGCGCAGGAATCAGCAACGGTTATGTACACGACCTCAGTACTGGGTTACGTGCCTCTGGTTCTTGCCGCCGTGTATTGCTCGACCAAGGCTGCGCTTCACAACTACGTTCTCTCGCAGCGTTACAAACTGCGCGGCACGTCGGTGCGTGTCCTGGAGCTTGCGCCGCCGTGGGTAGCGACCGATCTTGTCAACAGCAAAGACGATCCTCGGGCTATGCCACTCGCTCCGTTCATCGAACAGACCATCGCGGTGCTTGGAACGGACGCAGACGAAGTGCTCGTCGAAGTTGCGAAGCCGCTTCGTAACAATGTCGGGCCGAACGAAGAAGCGTTCATCACGCAGTTCAACGACGCCATGCTGAATCCACTTGCCTAGATTGACCGACCAAGCTTTTGAAACCCCTTCAACAATCTTGTCAGCGCGTCTTGACGACGCAAAGGAGAAACCCATGAGTGAATTCGTCGCAGAGAAGAACAAAGCCATCGTTCTGGAGGCGTTCGACACGCTCTTCAATAAACGGGACTACGCAGCCGCGGAGAGGTTCTGGTCGCCCAACTATGTCCAGCACAGTGCCCACATCCCAGCGGGCCGTGATGGTCTCTTCAATCTCATCAAGGCCTTGCCTCCGACCCTGAAGTACGAGAACCAGCTCATCGTTGCGGATGGCGACTACGTGATCACACACGGGCGCTTCTCCGGCCACGGACTGCCGGCAAACTGGATCGCCGCCGACATCATCGTGATGAAGGACGGAGTGCTTGTTGAACATTGGGATGTGATCCAAGACGAGTCCACAAAGGAAGCGTCCAAGAGTGGCAACCCGATGTTCGGCGACACGTTTCCCGCCTAGCCGCCCACTCGGTTGATCGCCCTTCAAGGAGGCGAACATGTCCCGGAAAATTGTATTCAACAGAACGGGCCCGGCGGAAGTCCTCGAGATCATCGAGGTTGATCCGCCGGTTCCCTCCAAGGGGGAATTCCGGATTCGCGTGAAGGTGATCGGCTTGAATCGAGCAGAGGTGAATTACCGGGACCCTCTTGCTTCGGAAGGTCTGCGAGTCTCTGTAACGTCCTTGTCAAGCATCCGGTTTCGCCCAGAAAACCCTGCAGCATGAGAGATCCTTGGAGCGTGGCAAGCCAGTCAGCCGCGTACCTGTGAGCTGCTGCAGGTGGAATGCCAGCCGCCATTGCGAGATCTGCGATGGTCGCTATGGATCGACTGATTTGGTCCGCCGCCGCGCGATATCAGTGGCTTACAACAAGGAGGGTTGGTAGCGCTACCGGGAATCGAACCCGGGTTTGAAGATTGAGAATCTTCCGTCCTAACCCCTAGACGATAGCGCCATGCGGGAAGACTTTCGCATTATAACAAATCCCACAGCATGGATTCATGCGCCGCGTTTGCCGGGTGCGCTGATTTGAACAGAAGATTTCGCGCAAAATTCGCGCAAGGAATATCTCGTCACGCGCGGCGCCCTCGTTATTGAGAAAATCTCCACACGCTGCTGATTACGTCGTTACAAAAATAGATCTCTGCTTCGTGCAACTTGTGCTCGGATTTGAGCGCTCCGGCTGCGTTTGTGCGCTATCGGGAACCACGACGAATAGGAGCGAGTACGCCTTTGCAGAAACAGGACGACATGATTGTTTGGAGCGATCACTTGTTTGTTCCATTTTTTGTCGCGACAGGAGAAATCGCCACTGAAAGGGTGCAGGATATCAAGCAAGCACAGGAGATCCCCAAAACCCACCAAGAAAGCCTTTAAAAAGCCCCATTGACAACTTGGATTCGCCGTAGCAGAATCCAAGTTGTAGGCGAACAAAAAGCGAAAGTCTACGACTTCTGCCGCTTCGTCCTGCCCGAGGTTCTATGTCATCTGTCGCAGTGTCTCCCATGGCCAAAGTTGTTTTTGACGCGAGTTCTCCAGCGGCTTTGCGCAAGCAAATTGAATCTTCTTTAAGCGAGCCTCTGTCGTCGACACTGCTGCTGCGGGAGCGCGTGTCTTCGTTGACTGTCTCAACGGGCATTGCAGCTCTCGACGGACTCACTGGCGGGTTTTCGCGCGGCGCGATGAATGAAATTTCAGGAGCCGCTTCCTCCGGTCGGACGGGAGTCATGCTGGCGGCGCTGGCCAGCGCTACACAGCGCCAAGAGGTGTGTGTCTTGGTTGATGCAAGCGACAGCTTTGATCCTGCTTCAGCGACTGCGGCGGGCGTTGACCTAGATCGCCTGCTATGGATTCGTTGCAATGGGGACTTTCGCCGGAAGTTAAACACAAGACCTCCACCCCAGCAGAGTGCCGGCTTTGCATTCAGCAATGTGCTGGAGCAGGTACTGAAGATAACGGATCTTCTGCTGCAGAGCGGAGGCTTTGGCATGGTGGCACTCGATTTGGGCGACATCCCGATGCAGAGTGCGCGGCGCATTCCTCTGACGTCATGGTTTCGTTTTCGCCGCGCGGTGGAATCGACCGACACAGTTTTGCTGGTAATTGCGCAAGAGCCCTGTGCGAAAACCTGCGCGTCGCTAGTGGTGCGCTTACAACCTGTGGCGATTGTCACATCCGATGCCAGTAGTGAACCTCAGCCTGTGCTGAAGTTTCCGACGCGGGAGAACGAGGGCCGGAGAGTGAATTCTTTTTCGTCAACGACGAAAAAAGCCGCATGGAACTGCGAACCTGTCGAGAATCGCCTGCCGTATGTTCCGCGAAATGGTTTTGTAACCCATGCGGACCTGTTTCGAGGAATGCAAATTCGCGCGGAGGTCGTGCGCTCTCGCTTGCAACGGAAGCGGCCACAATCCGTCAATGCGCAATTCGAATTACGCGCAGCGTTGTGACTGTCGTTTGTGCTTAGCCTAGTCGAAATTTGCCATGTTTGCCTGCATCTACGTTCCAGATTTTCCGGTGGAAGCTGTCGTACGCGGCGAGCCCTTGCTGCGCGAACATGCGGTCGCGATTTTAGAGGGAAAGCCTCCGCTGGTTCGTGTAATCGCACTCAACGAAAAGGCCCGCACGCTGGGATTAGAGGCCGGCATGACGAAACTACAGGCAGCCGTCTTTGCGAAAAACCCAGAGCCAGTTACTAAACAGCCAGGCCGCAGCGGCATTGGTTCGCCATACTCTTCCAGGCTTGCTGTATTACGCCAGCGCTCAGTAGCGCGAGAGAACTCTACCCATTACGCTTTGCTCGATGTCGCTCACGCTTTTACTCCCAGAGTGGAAGATGCGGCACTTGACACTCTCCTACTGGATCTCGAGGGATTAGAGCGTCTGTATGGCTCAGCGAACAAAATGGCGGGCGATTTGGCCAAACGCGTAGCAGGGATCAGCGTTGAAGCGAATGTAGCGGTTGCTGTATATCCGGATGCTGCGATGCATGCGGCGCGTGGATTCGCGGGAACGACCGTCATTCCCAGAGGAGAAGAGGCCAAGCGGTTAGGCGTTCTGCCTGTCGACATTCTGCTCCAGTCATTTGAAATTTCTGAAACGAAGAAAGCCACACAAAAGTCGTTGGCGCGAGAGCAGGAAAAGCTGCGGGCGCAGATGCTCGACACGCTGGAACGATGGGGAGTGCGGGATTTTCGCATGCTGGGATTATTGCCGGAGCATGCGCTGGCGTCGCGGTTGGGCGAAATCGGAGTGAAGTTGCGGCAACTCGCGCTTGGAGAGAAAATGCGCACCCTCATTTTAAGTGAGCCTCCCCTGCGCTTCGAAGAAGCGATGGAACTGGAATATCCGGTTGAAACCATCGAATCGCTCTCGTTCATTTTGAATCGTCTCCTGGAGCAACTCTGCACTCGTCTGGAAACCCGGGCGCTTGCCACTCAGGAATTGCGTTTATCTCTTCAACTGGAGAAGCGTGTGGCTGACGAACAGACCACCACGGTCCAAGAACTGGCCGGAGAGAGTGGCTCCAATAAAATTCTTAATTCGACCTATGAACGCACTCTGCAACTGCCGATAGCGGTGCGGGATGCAAAAGTGTTTTTGAAGCTATTACAACTGGAACTCGCGGCAAATCCCCCAGGCGCTTCGGTCACTGGGGTTTCGATTAAGGCAGAGCCCGCGCCGCCTCGTTCGGCGCAACGAGGATTGTTTCTTCCCATCACGCCGGAAGCGGAGAAGCTGGAAATTACATTGGCACGCATCGTGGCGATCATCGGAGAGCGACGGGCAGGTATTGCTCGATTGATGGACAGCCATCACCCTGATTGTTTTTGCATCGAGCGTTTTACGGTGCCCGAAAAAAATAATGAGAAGCAAGCTTCAACACCTAGGCCCAACGCTCCCGTGGCTGTACGGCAAATGCGGCCGGCCTGTTCTTTGCGGGTTCAGGTTGAGGAGGGCCGGCCCGCAAAGCTGTCGACGGAAGAGGCCGGCCATAAAGAATTACAGGGAAACATTGTGTGGTCGACCGGGCCGTGGCGTTCTTCTGGTGATTGGTGGACGGAGAATTCGAATGCCGATGATCCAGAATGCCGGGGAACGTGGGATCGCGAAGAGTGGGATATTGCACTCATCTACAAAGATCGAAACCCGGCTGATGGCGGAGCGGGCGGCATGGCGCTTTATCGCATTTATCGCGATGTCGCAACGGATCGTTGGTTTGCCGACGCCAGTTACGACTGACCACACCGATGTATGTAGAACTTCATGTCCGTTCAGCATTCAGCTTTCTGGAAGGAGCTTCGGTTCCGGAAGAACTGGCGGAAGTGTGCGCTGAATATCAAATGCCGGCAATGGCCCTGCTGGATCGAGACGGGGTGTACGGCGCTCCGCGCTTTCATCTCGCAGCGCAAAAGTCAAAGATAAAAGCGCATATCGGGGCCGAAATCACTTCGCTTTTGAATTGCATGCCGATGATTTCGGCATTGCCTCGTGTCTCTGTGCTTTGTGTGTCACGGGAAGGCTATCAGAATCTCTGCCGCCTGATTACCCGCACCAAGCTTCGAGCTCCCAAATACCCCAAGCGAGTACCACAAAGTAAGAGTAAGGAAATCAGTGAAAATGCCATCCTCAACTTTCAAGCGATGGCATCCTCTGCGGATCTAGCCGAATATGCAGGTGGATTGGTTTGCCTGACTGGAGGGGAGGAAGGCCCACTGGCGCATGCTCTCAAGGCCGGCGGTTTCCAAGCCGGGCGCGAGGTACTGGAACTACTCATCGCCATTTATGGCCGCGAAAATGTTTATGTCGAGCTACAGCGACACCTTCATCGTGAGCAGGAATCCCGCAACCAGGTGGCCATTGAACTGGCGCGGAGCATGCGGCTGCCATTGCTGGCGACGCAGGGCGCGCAGTATGCGAGACGAGAAGAGCGGCAGATCCTGGATGTTTTTACCTGCATAAACAATCGCTGCACGCTGGACACGGCTGGCCGGCTTTTGGCACAAAACAGCGAGAGATATATCAAGACTCCAGCAGAAATGCAGAGTTTGTTCGCCGATTTGCGGGAGGCAACAGCCAATACCCTGGAACTCTCGTCGCGTCTTGAGTTCACGCTGAGCGACCTGGGATATGAGTTTCCGCGTTATCCCGTAGATCCTGGCGAAACCATGGACAGCTTTTTGCGCGCTCGCACTGTAGAGGGCGCACGTGACCGTTACGTGCGTCCGGGGCAGAGCGAGCTGTGGCAGCGGGCTAAACGGCAGATTGAGCGCGAACTCGTGCTCATCGAGCGACTCAAACTGGCCGGCTATTTTCTGATTGTCTGGGACATTGTCCGTTATTGTCGCACTCACGGGATCCTGGTGCAGGGCCGGGGTTCTGCGGCCAACAGCGCGGTCTGTTATTCCCTCGGTATTACTGCGGTCGATCCGGTGGGCATGGGGTTGCTATTCGAGCGCTTTCTCTCCGAAGAGCGTGGTGAGTGGCCTGACATCGATCTCGACCTCCCCAGTGGTGACCAGCGCGAGCGCGCGATCCAGTATGTGTACGAACGCTACGGAAAGCTTGGTGCGGCGATGACTGCCAATGTCATCACCTATCGAGGACGCTCGGCCGCGCGCGAAGTCGGCAAGGCGCTCAGCTTCGACAGCGAAACCCTGGACCGGCTGGCGAGCCTGGTGAGTTCATGGGAATACAAAGATCCCAGCGACACGCTGGAGCGCCAATTTCGGGATGCCGGCTTTGACCTTCGGCATCCGAGGATTCGCAAGTTCTTTGAGCTGTGCCTGGCCGTGCAAGACCTGCCGCGTCATCTGGGCCAGCACTCGGGCGGCATGGTGATTTGCCAGGGGCAGTTGGATGCGATTGTTCCGTTGGAGCCGGCGACCATGCCTGACCGCGTGGTGGTGCAGTGGGACAAAGAAGACTGCGCCGACATGGGCATCATTAAGGTCGACCTGCTTGGTCTGGGCATGATGGCTGTGCTGGAAGAATCGATTACGCTTATTCGCGATCACGGCAAAGAAGAAGTGGATCTGGCGAAGCTGCCGGCGAACGACAAGACGGTGTATGAGACTTTACAGAAAGCCGATACGGTAGGCATGTTCCAGATTGAAAGTCGCGCTCAGATGTCATGCCTGCCGCGACTGCACCCCACCTGCTTCTACGACATTGTGGTACAGGTGGCGATCATTCGCCCCGGGCCGATTGTGGGACAAATGGTCAACCCCTATCTGATGCGCAGGCAGGGGAGGCAGGCGGTGATTTATCCGCATCCCTCCCTGGAGCCGGTTTTAGAACGCACGCTGGGAGTGCCGCTGTTCCAGGAGCAATTGCTGCGGATCGCCATGATTACTGCCGGATTCAGCGGCGGCGAAGCCGAAGAGCTGCGCCGTGCTTTCGGTTTCAAGCGCAGTGAAAAGCGAATGAGAGACATCGAAGTCAAGCTGCGCGAAGGCATGCAGCGCAATGGGATTGCGCCAGAAGCGCAGGAACAGATTATTCTCGCGATCACTTCCTTCGCGTTATACGGGTTTCCGGAGTCGCATGCCGCCAGCTTTGCCCTTATCGCGTATGCCAGCGCTTATTTGAAGTGTCATTATCTGGCCGCCTTTACTGCTGCGCTACTGAATAACCAGCCGATGGGGTTTTATCATCCTGCGACCATTGTTAAAGATGCTCAGCGGCACGGTTTGCGCGTGAAGCCCATCGACATTAGCTGCTCGGACTGGCCGTGTACGTTGGAGAACGAGCGAAGTACCACAGCGTCAGACTTGAAGTTCTCGTTACGTATGGGGTTTAGCTACGCCAAAGGACTGCGGGAAGAGGCGGCCCGGGCCATCTCGTATGAACGAGTCAAACGACCATTTGAGTCCATTGCCGATCTGACATACCGCGTACCTGAGTTGCGTCGCGATGAGCTGGTGGCGCTGGCTTCGATTGGCGCTCTGAATTCTATTGGGGGAAACCAAGGGCAAGATCCACTCGCACAGATCAACACATCGGAGAAGGGCAGAAAACAGCATTTGCATCGTCGCGATGCGTTGTGGCAAGTGGAACGAGCGGCGCGATTTGCCGGACCTCTGTTGGATGGTATTCCGGAGAGAGACGACCGATCGCCACTTGCGCAAATGACCCATGAGGAACGCCTGGTCGCGGATTTTCATGGCACAGGACTGACGGTCGGCCCCCATCCAATGTCTTACAGACGAGAAGATCTGCGCCGCGCCCGCGTGCTCTCAGCGCAGGATCTGACGCGAGTTCCTCATGGACGTTATGTGCGCGTCGCAGGCTGCGTGATTGCACGGCAACGCCCGGGAACTGCCAAGGGGTTTGTTTTCCTAAGCCTCGAAGATGAGACCGGCATTAGTAACGCGATCATTTCTCCGGACGTACTGGAGCAGAATCGACTTCTGATTCTCGCGGAGAAATTTCTGCTGCTGGAAGGGGAACTGCAAAATCAGGAGGGGGTAATTTCAGTTCGGGTTGAGCGGGTGATGCCGATGCGCGAAGCGTACGCCGCAACATCAGTAGACATCACCGACGCCGACGTACGCTCGCACGATTTTCATTAACTGGATTGCGGCCTTCCTTCCGGCTTCCGGCCCGGCTCTTCGCCCGGATAATCGTATACACCTCGCCCGGCCTTACGGCCCAAGCGGCCGGCCTTCACATATTGCACCAGTAGCGGTGCCGGGCGGAACTTCTCGCCCAGGCTCTTGTGCAGATACTCAAGAATGTGGAGGCGCGTATCCAGACCGACCAGGTCGATCATTTCGAACGGCCCCATTGGATGATTCAATCCCAGCTTCAGTGCCTTATCGATGTCCCGCGCGGACGCGATGCCCTCCTGAAGCATGTAAAAGGCCTCGTTCCCGATCATGGCATTGATGCGGCTGGTGATGAACCCGGGCGCTTCTTTGATGACCACCACCTCTTTCCCCATGCGCTTGCCGACTTCGACTGCGGCGTTCAGCGTTTCGTCATCAGTCTCCAGCGCCCGCACGATCTCCAGCAATTTCATCTTGTGCACGGGATTGAAGAAGTGCATGCCCACGCACTTTGGTGCTCGATAGGTCACCGACGCAACTTCGGTCACGCTCAGAGAAGAAGTGTTGGATGCCAGAATCGTGTTTGGCCGACAGACCTTATCGAGAAGCGTGAAGATCTCGATCTTCGATTCCATCTCCTCGGGAACGGCCTCAATGACGAGGTCGGCCTCGCGCGCGGCCTGCTCGACCGAAGAAGCGTATTCCAATCGATCGAATGCGCCGTCGGCCTCATCCTTGGCCACTTTGCCCAGTTCTACAGCTTTGTCGAGATTGGCGCGGATCTCCGTCTCTGCTTTACGCAAAGTCGTTGGAAGGATATCTTCCAGAATCGTGCGATAACCGCCCAGCGCCGCAGCATGCGCGATGCCGCGACCCATGATCCCTGCGCCGATCACCGCAATCGTGCGAATCTCAGCCACAGACTATGCTCCCTTTTCCAGTTGTTCGACGACGCCAAGGAAGTTAGGGTCAGACTTGCGCATATATTCGGCCAGACGGTGTTTCTCTTCCGGCGTGATCAGATAAAGGCTTGCGTTGATGCGGCGCAGCGTCGCCGCGATATCGTCGACATAGTTCATCATTCGGATCAGTTCACCAGTAGCGGCCATAAAAGTCCCTTTCGTACTCGATATGTATCCAGGAAATGGATCGTGCTCGCTTCGATGCGGGCTAACTTTTGTAACCATATGCCCAAATTTCTATTGTCTCCGCCGCGTTCGATTAAGTAAAGCCGAGCCGGTCACGACGCACTGCGGGAACCCTGGGTTCCCTACGGCTATCTCAATGCAGCACAACACGCACATCCCGCATCCAACCTGACGCGTCGACCATACGTCCGAAGACGCAAAACTCCCGATGCTGACAACCAAGAACATTGTGAACGATAAACAGTCTGGCTTGTCTGAATGCATTCAGCGCCTGATGGCGGAGAAGCCTGACTCCATACCGCGCTCGACGTATCGGCTCCAGTTCAACAGCGGCTTTCGTTTCGAGGACGCGCAGAAATTGATTCCGTACCTGCAGAAGCTCGGCGTCAGTCATCTTTACTCATCGCCGATCCTGAAAGCACGAGAGGGCAGCCAGCATGGCTACGACATCATCGACCACAATGAAATAAATCCCGAGATCGGGAGCAGGGAAGATTTTCGTCGACTGGTGGGCGAACTGAAAGCGGAAGGCATGGGACTGCTGCTCGACACCGTACCCAATCACATGGGCGTCGGACATGGCAACAATCCCTGGTGGCAGGACGTGTTGCAGAACGGCCGCACGTCGAGCTATGCCGAGTTCTTCGACATCGATTGGGAACCGCTCAAGCCTGAGCTGCGGAATAAGGTGCTGATTCCGATCCTGGGCCAGCCTTACGGCGCCGATCTGGAGCAGGGCAACATTAAAGCCGCCTTTGAAGATGGCAAGTTCGTCATCAAATATTTTGACAAGACTCTGCCCGTTGATCCGCAGACAATTCCGCTCATCTTCTCGCCCGCTGCAAACGTCCATACGAATGGGGAGCCACTCCGCTTTGTATCGAATGAACTGGCTAGTCTCCTCAACGCATTTGCCCACTTGCCGCCGAACAGCGTGCTCGACTCGGCCGAGATTCGCCGTCGCCAGGACGAAATGCCAAAGCTTCTGGATCGGCTGCAACGTCTCGTAAAGGAATCTGCTGAAGTTCGAGCTTACATCGACGAGAGGCTGGCTCTACTGAACGGCACCTGTGGAGATTGCCACAGCTATGACGCGCTACATCAACTAATGGAAAAGCAGGCCTACCGGCTGGCGTTCTGGCGAGTCTCGGGGGAAGAAATTAATTACCGGCGCTTCTTCGACATTAATGATCTCGTGGGCCTGCGCATGGAGAATCCGCGGGTCTTTGCCGAGACGCACAAGTTGATCCGCGAACTGCTGGGACAGGACCTTATATCGGGATTGCGAATCGACCATCCTGACGGTCTGCTGAATCCGACGCAATACTTCATGCGGCTGCAAAGATTGTGCGCGGCCAGTCGTTGTATCGGACCCGAACCGGTCGCCCCGCTGGCGGCAGACGGTATCGAACTGGAAATTCACGGCGAATTCGGTCAAGAGCCGGAGGGTCATCAGTATGCTCCGTTATATCTGTTGGTCGAGAAGATCCTCGAACCGGAAGAAAATTTGCCCGCGTTATGGCCGGTGGATGGCTCCGTAGGCTACGACTTTACCAATCTGGTGAATGGCGTCTTCATTGATCGCCGCAACGAGCGGATCTTTACTAAGCTGTATGCAAGAGTGGTTGGCGGCCCAGTTTCAGTGCAACACCTGATCTATCAGAGCAAGAAACTGGTCATGCGGCGGGCCCTGTCCAGCGAAGTCAACGTACTGGCGCACATTCTGAACGACATCTCAAATCGGGATCGCAATGCCCGCGACTTTACCTTGGGGGTGCTGCGGGAGGCTATTCGCGAAACGATAGCCTGCTTCCCTGTATACCGAACCTATATTGACGAACGCGGGCATGTCAGCTCCAGTGATTCTTTGTATATCCGCCAGGCAATCGGGTGCGCCAAGCAGAAGAATGGCTCCCTGGCGCCGGCGGTCTTCGATTTTCTGCAAGGCATTTTGCTCGAAAATTCCGATAGTTCCAGTTCGCCTGACCGTCAGAAGCTCTACTTCACCTTGAAGTTCCAACAACTGACCGGTCCGGTGATGGCCAAGGGTCTGGAAGATACGGCGTGCTATGTGTACGCCCGTTTTCTGTCGTCCAATGAAGTCGGAGGATCGCCTGCGCGCTTTGGAGCGACGGTCTCCGAGTTCCATCGAGCCGGTCTCGAGCGTGCCGAGCACTGGCCGCACTCGATGTTGACCACTTCGACTCACGATACCAAGCGCAGCGAAGACGTACGCGCTCGACTCAACGTCCTCTCCGAGATGCCGGGAGCGTGGGCAACCCAGGTGATGAAGTGGCGGCGCATCAACCGCAGTCGCAAGCTGCAGCTCTCCGACGGCCGCATTGCGCCGGACAACAACGAAGAATACTTGCTGTACCAGACTCTGGTGGGGGCGTGGCCGTTGCGAATGCAGGCAGAGGATGATCGGGAAGACTTTCTTCAGCGAATGCAGAACTACATGGAGAAGGCGGTCCAGGAAGCCAAGGTCAACTTGAGCTGGTTAAATCCCAATCCCGAATACATCGATGCAATCAAGTCGTTCCTCGACCAAATTTTGTCGCCGCGCTGGCATGGCCGGACCAATTTGTTTTGGGATTCCGTCCAGAAGTTTATTCAGCCGATCACGTTTTTTGGGCTGATTAATTCTCTCTCTCAGCTTGTGCTTAAGCTGACGAGCCCCGGTGTTCCCGACGTCTATCAGGGGCAGGAATTATGGGATTTCAGCCTCGTGGATCCCGATAATCGGCGGCCAGTGGACTTCGAACTGCGGCACCGGATTCTTGACGACTTGGTGTCGCGCTCGGCGGCAGAGGGTCCGGAAAGGGTGTGCCAAGATCTGCTCGCCGACTGTCGCGACGGCCGCATGAAGATGTGGGTCACCTCGCAGGCACTTCGATTTCGCCGTCAGAACGAGGATTTGTTCCAGCGCGGAGCGTACATTCCACTTCAGGCGAAGCGCGGCAGGGAAGACCATGTGATCGCGTTTGCCAGAACCCATCCGGCAGGAGTGGCGATTTCGATCGTTCCGCGATTGAGCTATACCCTGATGAAAGGCAAAGAAGAACCGCCCATTGGTGCGGTATGGGGGGATTCTGAAATAACGCTTCCACCAGCGGTGGTTGGCGGGCGGTTGCGCAACGTTTTCACTGCCGAGCGGTTCGACGTTGGCGAGTCGATCCTATGCCGCGAAGCGTTCGGCCGATTCCCCGTCGCTCTGCTCGCGTTGGAGTGAAGGCTCTTTTACACACTTTTCGCGATCGGTTATCTCGACAAGAAGAGCCAGTTTGGCGGCGAGGGCTGATGTCAGCGAGCCGGGTTCGAGTCGCCAAGTCCAACTGCCGTCCGTCTCGCTGGGAACGTTCATCCGCGCGCTGCTATCCAATCCAAGCACATCCTGGGCAGGAACGACGGATAAGTTTGCCACCGATGTGAGGGCGGCGCGAATGAAGGCCCAGTGGATTCCGTCTTCGTCCACACCGAGATACGAAGTGGCAAGCGTCTTCTCTTCGTCGGTGGCAGATGTCTTCCACCAGCCCACCACGGTGTCGTTGTCGTGAGTGCCGGTATAAACCACGCAGTCTGGTTCGTACTGATGCGGCAGGTAGATGTGCGCGCCTTTGTTGCCGAATCCGAACTGCAGGATCTTCATGCCCGGAATATCGAGCCTCTTGCGAAGTTCGTGAACTTCGCGGCGTGATGTAGCCGAGGTCTTCGGCGATGAAGGGCAGCTTGCCCAGCGCAGTTGCGCAGCGCCTGGAACAGGCTTGCATTCGGACCTTGCACCCAGCGGCCGTTGACAGCGGTCGGTTCATCGGCCGGAATCTCCCAGTAAGCTTCGAAGCCGCGGAAGTGGTCGATGCGAACGATGTCGCAGGTCTCGATCGCCCAGCGCATGCGGCCGATCCACCAGTCGTATCCGCGCGCGCGAAGCGCGTCCCAGTCGTAGAGCGGATTGCCCCAGCGCTGTCCGGTCTCGCTGAAAGCGTCGGGCGGAACGCCGGCGACAACCTCCGGCGACAGGTCGTCCTTCAGCCGAAAGAGGTCGGGATGAGTCCACACATCGGCGCTGTCATAGCTGACAAAAATGGAGACGTCGCCGATGATGCGAATGCCGCGGTCCGCGCAGTACTGGCGCAGCGCGCTCCACTGCTCAAAAAAGGCGAACTGCAGGAAGCGCTCCTCGTCTAACTGTTGGCGCGTGTTCGTTGCGCAGTTGCGCAAGCGTTTCTGGGTCGCGCCTGGCAATTTCTTCCGGCCACGTGTTCCAGGCCTGTTCCTTGAACTCGTCGCGCAGCACGCTGAACAGGACGTAATCATCAAGCCACCAGTCGTTTTCCTGTGCAGAATCTGTCGTAGCCGTGCGCGAGACGTCACCGGACGCAGACTTCAAAAATTTGCGCGGCTGCTTCCCGCAACAGCGGCAGCTTGTGATCGCGCACCGAATCGTAGTCGACGGGCGAATCGCCGTCGGGGAACTGCCAATCTGATTGCTGTCCAGCAAGCCTCGCTCGGCCAGTCGTTCCAGGCTGATCAACAGCATGTTGCCGGCGAACGCAGAGGTACAGGAATAAGGCGAGTTGCCGCAACCCACCGGCTGCAAGGGCAGGATCTGCCACAAGCGTCTGTTTGGCAGCGGCCAGCCAGTCGACGAATTCGTACGCTGCCGGGCCGAAATCGCCGATGCCTCCACGCGAGGGCAGGGAGGTCGGGTGCAGCAGGATACCGGATGAACGCTCGGAAAGCATAAGTATCGATTCGCAGAGTAGGACTAAAGGTTTGGGAGCGCAGGTTAAAAAAAGAGCGGTGGCCAGCAGGTTTTCTGCTGGCCGTACGATGGTTAGCAGTCTACGGTTACGAACCCTCGGAAAGCGTCGCGAGGCGCTCCATTTCCTTCTTGTTGATCTTGATCTTGCCTTGTTTTTCGAGCTCGTTGCGAAGGTTCTCGACGTAAAGGTTTTCGTACTCTTCGCGCTTCTGGTCCAGCAGAGCTTCCTTGGCCTTCTCCCAGTCCTGCTTCATCTGTTCGGGAGAGGGTTGCTGAACCTCGAGTGATCTTCAGTACGACGCCATTGGAACCGGCCTGGATCGGACCGCTGATGTCGCCGCTCTTCAATCCGAAAGCAACGCTCACGGGCCCCGTCATCGCGCCGATGTCGGGAACCTGTGAGTTTTTGTCGACCAGGTCGCTGGTCTTGACCGTTGCTCCCACTTCTTTGGCGGCCTTGGTCAGATCGTGTTCGGAGTGCGCCCGGTCTGACAACTCTTGCGTCTTCTGAGCCAGCATCCCCTGAGCTCGCTCATCCTTGAACTGCTCTTCGATCTTCGCCTTGATCTGATCGAAGGTGGGCGTTTGTGCGGGCTGAATGTCGGTTACCTGATAAATCGCGTAGCCGACCGGGGTGGGTGCGGTTGCGGGGGGATCGTTTTTCTTCGCGCCGAACAAGAGCACTCATAAAGTCCGGAGCGCTTCCAATGCCGGGCAGTTGATCCGTCTGCGCAATAAGCCCGGTCGAGGTGGCAGTCAGGTTCTTGTCCTTAGCCGCCTTATCCATGCCCTCGGTGCGGGCCAATGTCTGAACTGTGTTGGCGACACTCTGCGACTGCGCCGCCGCCTTTTGCTGCTTCAGAATCGGTTCGATTTCGCCCTTTACTTCTTCCAGAGGCTTCAGCCGGGCCTGCTGCTTTGCCTCCACGCGAATAATGTGGAAGCCATAGCTGGTGCGAATGACGCCGGTGGTCTGGCCCACGGGCGTGTTGAAAGCAGCTTGTTCGAACTCCGGTACAGTGCGGCCGCGGGTGATCGGAGGCAACAGGCCGCCGTCCTTGGCGCTGCCCGGATCTTCCGAATACTTCTTCGCGAGATCGGCAAAGTTTGCGCCACCCTGCAACTGCTTCTGCGATATCATCGGCCTTAGCACGAGCCGCGTCGACTGCCTTCTGATCGACCTTGCCGTTGGCGTCAGGGGTCGGCGTCTTAATCAGGATGTGGCGGACGGTAACCGTCTCCGGAAGGCGATAGTCATCCTGATGCTGGCTGTAGTATTTCTGCAACTCAGCTGGCGTGATCGTGATGGTTTCGGCAAGCTTTTTGGTGTCGATCAGGATGTACTTGGCGTCGATCTTCTCGGGAATCGAGTTCACGTACATTTGTTTGTTCTGATCGTAGAACGCCTTCAGCTCGGCATCCGTAGGATTGATCTGCTTCTTGACGTCGTCCAGGGTCAGGATCGCGTAGTCGAACTTGATTTTGGTGTCCTGGCTCTGGAGCTGCGTAGGTGATTTCCTTGTCGCTGACGGTGACGGCCCCGCCGATAGCTGCAAGCAGCTTCTGCTGCGCGATCTCCGCCTTAACTTCCTGCTCGAACTGCGCTGCACACTCATGTTGAACTGGTTCTCGATGAACTGCTCATAGGCCTGTTGGCCGATGAAGTTGCCGTTGGGAAACAGTAATTGCCCGAGTTGGCCCTGATGCAGGTAGTCCGCGCAATTCCTCGTCACTGACCGCCAGCCCCATGCGGTCGGCTTCGATAGGCGATCGCCTTGCAGGTAATCATGCTTTGTGCCGCGCGCTGCATCAGATAAGGCATGAGCTGGGGAGGGACGTTGCCCTGAAAGCTGCTGCTTGCCGATCATGCGGGCCTGCTGTGCGACTTGCGGAACGGTGACTTCCTGGTCGCCGACTTTGGCCAAGACACCCTGCGTGGTCAGACCACCGCCGAGATAATCGCCGAACAGTCCGCCGGGAACGAGGGTGATGATCATCATCACGCAGATGACAACCAGGATGCCGCCCAGGATGATCTTCTTCACTGGGCCAGGCTTTTGCAGAAATCGAATCATGCTGTTGGAAACTCCGAGGATTGTACGCTGAATTCTCGATTATAAACCAGTGCTGACGCTTACAGATCGGACGGGACAACAACGCTGTCGATAGCTAGGAGGGCGATGTGACGCCAATGCGCCACATCGCCGCTCAGGTTCCAAATATTCCCCACACGAGCTCCGGCAACTTCCCAGAGCCGTGATTCGCATGTGTTGTAATAGGAAGAACTTAGTATGTCGAAAATCGTCGTCAGGGATACGCCGGCGCGCTGATTGCCTCCAAACGCCGGCTTCGCGAATTAAAGATGATTGCCAAGGGGTTGGCGTCGACCGACCACCCCATCCTGGCGCACATCATTCCCATTCGCCGCTGCAATCTCTCCTGCGAGTACTGCAACGAGTACGACGATTTCTCCAAGCCCGTCGCGCTCGAGACCATGAAGGCGCGCATCGATCGACCTGGCGCGGCTGGGCACGTCGGCATCGTCACCCTCAGCGGCGGCGAACCGCTGCTGCATCCGGAACTGGACGAGATCATCGCCCACATGCGGAAGTACCCGATCATCGCGGGCATGATCACCAACGGCTATCTGCTGACCGCCGACCGCATCCAGCGGCTGAATCGCGCCGGACTCGATCACCTGCAGATCAGCATCGACAACGTCATGCCCGACGAGGTTTCCAAGAAGTCGCTGAAGGTGCTCGACAAGAAGCTGCAACTGCTGGCGGAGCACGCCGAGTTTCACGTCAACATCAACTCAGTGGTCGGCGGCGGAATTCACAATCCGCACGATGCGCTGGTGGTGGGACGCCGCGCCGTGCAACTGGGCTTCACCTCGACCATCGGCATCATTCACGACGGCGACGGCCAGCTGCAGGCCGCTGGGCGACGAAGAACGCGAAGTCTTTCTCAAGATGAAGGAGCATGGACGAAGCGGCATTATTCGCGCTTCAACTGGTTCCAGAACAATATTGCCGACGGCAAGCCGAACAACTGGCGATGCCGCGCCGGCGCGCGCTATCTGTACATTTGTGAAGATGGGCTGGTGCATTACTGCTCGCAGCAGCGCGGCTATCCCGGCATACCGCTGGAGAAGTACTCCGTTGACGACATTCGCCGCGAGTTTCTCACCGAAAAGGGCTGCGCGCCGAACTGCACGGTATCGTGCGTCCATCAGGTCTCGTATATGGACTACTGGCGCGCGCCGCAGACGATTCGCGATCCGCAGCCGCCCGTTGGAGCCGGGGCAACTGGTGCAGATCGAGTAGCTGGAAGAGTGCGTTTCCTGCGCCGCGCACAGATCAGCCTTTTCTCGAAAAAGTTTACGCGTTCCGTCCGCCGCGACCCCATTGTGCGGTGTAGTCGTTTGCTATAATTGTTTTGCCCTTCTGTAATGCTTCCTCACAAACGGGCGCGTAGCTCAATTGGCAGAGCAACTGACTCTTAATCAGTAGGTTGAAGGTTCGATTCCTTCCGCGCTCACCATCTCTATCAGTCACTTACAAGGAAATCGCCAGAAATCTCTTTTCGTTGTGTCGGCAATCGCCTGACCAGCTGACGAGATTGTCGCCACTGAGGCCGCTCGCCCAGACCGTGCAATCGGTGATGGGATCTTTCAACGACGAACCCGCTCCAGAGTTTCCAACCTGTCCCGAATAAGCTGCTTCTTGCGCGGGGCTCCGGGGAGAAGTCGCTGACGGATATCAGAAGAATGCACGCACACATCTTCCATTTCATGTTTCGTTCTTCACTTGCGAGCGAAATGCCCTGAATCGCCTGATTTACTTTGCGCGATAGGTCACGTTGCCGTTCATCATCGTCATCTTCACTTTCGTCGTGCTGATGTCGCTGGAAGGGATCGTGTACAGGTCTTTCTCCAGCACGACAATGTCGGCGAACTTGCCCACTTCGAGAGAACCGATCTGCTTCTCCAAGTCCAGCACATAAGCCGAGTCGAGCGTGTACGCCTTGAGCGCCTGATCCAACGTGATGCGTTCATTTGCCGGCGGCATGATGGGCGTGAAGGCCTTGCCGCCGTACTGCGGCAGCATGGCTCGCGTCAGCGCCACCTGGATTGCGTCCAGCGGCTTATAACTGGAGAAGTAACCTGCCGCCGGCCAGTCGGATCCGAATGCGAGACGGCCTCCCGCCTTCGATACCGAATTCATCCGCGCCCACTCGGTGTTAACCACGTCGCTCCCCAGAATCTGCGTAAGCTTCTCGCTGTACGGGTCAGGCGTAATCCACTGGGGCGAAGTCTGCATGGTGACGTTGAGTTCTTTGAAGCGCGGTACGTCCTGGTCGGTGATCAGCAGCGAATGTGCGATGGTGTGCCGCGAAGGGCTGTTGGGATATTGCTTTTCGGCCTCTGCCACGATGTCCAGATACTTGCGAATGGCGGCATCTCCGTAGCAGTGACAGTGTGTGTCCAGTCCGTTCTGCTGTGCCTTCAAAACTGCGGCTTCTACCAGCTTGGGATCGAGCAGATAGTCCCCGTTGAAACCCGGCCGGTCGTAGTAAGGCTTGAGCATGACCGCCGTATGCTGGGCCTCGCCGCCATCGAATATGATTTTTAGCGCTCTGACCTGAACCAGTTCGGAATGGTACGTATTGCGAAGAGCCAGCGCCTTAGAAACTGGGTCCTCCGTGTTTGGATTCAGCCAAATGAAGCTGCCCACAACTCTGACGGGCAGCTTGTCTTCTTTCTCTAATTGCTGGTAGCCGGCATAACCAGCATCCATAGGCATGGTTGCGATTCCGGCATCAAAGACGGCCGTAATGCCTGCCGACGAAAGGCTTGGCAACAAGTCTGCCATGGCAGCAATCTGGGCCTCGGGCGTAGGAGGCTTCAGTTTGGCCATCACGGCCTGCTCCGCTGGACCCTCAACTACCCAACCGGTAGGTTCGCCGGTTTTGGGGTCTCGCTGGAAGATGCTGAAGCCGGGTACCGGGTCTGGAGTTTTGGCGTTCACGCCCGCCATCTCAAGCGCCTTGCTGTTGATCCATGCGCTGTGGCAATCAATCGCCATCAGAAATACGGGCCGGTCAGGGAAGAGTTTGTCGAGGTCTGCTTTGGTCGGACCGGTGGTTGGGAAGAGGGTGTAGCGCCAGCCAAAGCCAAGAATTACCGGTGCGCCGGGATTGGCGTCAGCCCACTTCTTCACGGAGGCCAGCACTTCATCCACCGAGTCGTACTGCAAATCGGCGCCTGCTGCGAAGAGTGCCAACATGGGGTGAATGTGCGATTCCACGAATCCCGGCAGCAGCATCTGCCCCTTGAGATCGATGACCTGCGTCTTGCCGCCGACGAACGCGCTACACGCCATCGTTCGTGCCGACATAGGTGATGTACTTGCCCGTGATCGCCATCGCCTGCGCGGTGGGATTCTTGCTGTCGATCGTGTAGATCGCGCCGTTCTTGAAGAACGTAGTCGGCCTTGTCGGCTGCAAGCGCCGGGGCGGCGAGCATGCCAACGATGGCTGCGAATAATGTGACGGAAGTAACTAGTTTATAAAGTGGCTTCATCGTAATTTCCTCTTATTTGTGCGACTCGTCCGTTTGACAAGCAATCCGGGACTCGCTGGCCTGGGATCTATGTCTCTGGCGTTGCATCCTCTAACGCATGCCCGAGTGCAGTCTCAAAAAACTCCTGCGTCGTTCGGCACCATATGTGGACCAGCGTGCCGTCCAGCCGCTTGAAAGCATCCGCAAAATCTTGGCGAAAAGGTTTGTTGCACCGTCGGCATTTCACTGTCAGCACCTCAATCGCCCACCTGCTTTTTCGCCTCTCCGCGCCGGCTCGACCGCTTCTACTGCAGAGTGTCACGCGAACGTCGGGAACCTTCCGTCGGCGAAGAGCGGCGGCTGAAGTCGAGACCAGTTGAACGAAAATTGGAACGTGTCAAGATCGGTGAAGGTCTGGCCGATCACCTGCATGCCCGAGGGCATGCGGTCTTCGACCAAGCCAAGCGGGACGTCCACGACGGGATAGCGGTTGAGGAGGTTCCAAGGCCACGTCAGCGCGAACCCCAAGCCGGTGCCTGTCCAGGGATCCAACCCCTTCTCCTTGCTCTTGAACATGTCGGCGCCAACCAGAGGCGTCGCCATGGTCGGCATGAGCAGGACACGGTAACCCTTCCCGAAGACGCGCTGCTGAACCTGTCGATGCCAGCGTTCCAGCAACTCTTCGCAGGCCTCGGCCTGCTGCGGCCCGACGGGTCCGACCATGTCGAGCATTTCCGTCATATAGGGCGAGAGCTGGTCCTTATGGGAATTTGCTATCTCGATGAAGCTGCCTATGGAGGTCGACATAAGTCCGCGCAAGAAGATGAATTTGTCCTTCTTCGAGAAGCCGCAGTCGACTTCGTCCACGACGCAACCTGCTGAGCGCAGCCTTTCGAAGCCTTTTAGCATCGCGTCCTTCACCGACGGAATGACTTCGGCAATGCCCGCGCCCCAATCCACGGCGATGCGCCACCCCGAAAGGTCCGGGTATTGGGATGGATAGTCGAGGCGAGGTCGGATCGCCGCCATGATCTTCTCCGACGGACCGACGATCGCGTTCTGGAAATGGACGAGGTCGTCGAAGCGTCTGGCCAGCGGACCCGAGGTCGAGTAGGGGATCTCCCCACCCGCGTCCCTCCCGAACGGCGGCCTGAAGCCGTAGAGACCGTTTTGCGAGGCGGGAATGCGGATGGATCCGCCCATGTCCGACCCCATAGCGAGGGTCGCGAAGCCCGCGGCCAGCGCTGCCCCTGATCCTGCGGACGATCCGCCCGGGGAGTACTCGAGGTTCCACGGATTATGGGTTGTACCCCAGGCGCGGGTCGAAGCACCCAGGAAGAGGTAGAACTCCGGCACTGTCGTCTGGAACGGCATGACGGCGCCGGCAGCTTCGAGCAGGTCGACGATGGCTGCATTTTCCGTTGCGAGTGGTGAGTCTTTGAAGATGAGCGAGCCCTGCGTCGTTCGCCAGCCCGGCCGGGCGAATTCATCCTTGATGGCGACCGTAATTCCCTCGAGTGGTCTTGCGTCGCCACGTCGATAGCGATCTTCGGACTGTTGCGCCTCCTTCATCGCCTCGTCGAAGTGCGTATAGGTCACGCAATTGACCTTTGGATTGAGCGCTTCTATCCGCTTGATCTGCGCCTTCAGCAGATCGACCGGCGATGCCTTTTTCGCGCGGAACATGGCGATGAGATCGTCGACTGACGCGTAGCAGAGCGGGTCGTCGGGACCAGTCACCGCGCTAGGGAAAGCGAGCCCTGCGAGGCTGGCTTTCATCACGACCGGCGCGGCAAGCATACAGCCTGTAAAAGTTCGTCTATTCATCTAGATTCCTCCTGCTTGCATGTGGCAAGCCCCTTACCTTAGGTGGATCGACTCGGCACCCTTCTTGAAAAACTGCAACCGTCAATCCGTCACTTACCGCCCTTGGGAAACAGCAATGTGACTTGAAAGCTCATTGACCAGGTCGGCATGCCCGCTGGCGTGGTCGCATTTGCCTGGGATGTCGCAGAGTGAGCATTCGGACCCTGCGCATATGCATGTCCTGCGAAACATCCCAGGCACATAAGAATGACGCTCACCAGGCACAGCACCGACAATTTGCAACCTGAATTTGGCTTGCTTATACGATTCGTACTCAAATCCACTATTCCCATCACTGAGCCGACGCTGTCGCACCGGAAGCGTTTTGGTCTACGCCCGCAACTGCCTTGTTCTGCAGGACGCGCACGACCACGCGCCTGTTCTGTGCCTGTCCCTCCGTTGTCTTTTGGTTGCCCACCTGTTCGCTCTCGCCCATCGCGCCCGGTGAGAGCATTCTTGTGAGGTGCACCTTCCCCTGCTGAAGCAGGATGTTGGTGACGTTATTGGCGCGATCTTCGCTCAGCTTCTGGTTCAGAGCTTTGTTGCCAACTGCTGAAGCGAAACCTTTGACCTCGATCATGTAGCCCTTGATGTCCTTGGCTTTGTCCGCCAGGGCAACCAGTTGGGAGACATATTTCGGATCCACGGTAGTTTTGCCGTTGCCGAAGAGAACAGTGACTTCGTCCCGGATGTAGTAGTCGTCAAGCTGGCCGAAGCGGGCGACTGCGGCGGCGATCTCCTGCTTGTTCTTTTGCAGCTCCACTTGCTGCGCGACTAACTGTTCCTGTTGCGCTTTCAGAGCCTCGTTCTGTGCCTGGAGGGCGGCGTTTTGCTTCTGTAGTTCTGCCTCATTCTTCTGGGCTTTGACCTTGGTTTCGTGCATGCCCGCCTGAAGTCGCTCTGCTTGCTCCAGGTCCTTACCGGTGAAGCGCACCTGCGTAGCCACCAGCTGCTGCTGTTCGTTGTAGTTCCCTTCGACCTTGATTTTGAGTCCCGGGATCAGGGCTGCCATGGACATTTCCTTATGGCGCGACTGGAACATGCCCTGGAGCTGGCCGACGCTCGTGTCGTCGGTCAGAAGCACTACCATGTTCGGGTTGTCAGCGGTTTTAAGTAGTATCTCGTCGCCGTCGCGTCCTTTTATGAGACCGTCTGTTTTCACTTGCGCCATAGAAGCTGTGCTGAGAACGGCGCCGATAATCAATACCAAGATGGCTGTGGAAGTAATTCGAGTGCTGCGTTTCATATGCTCTGCGTCCTTTCAAAACCTCACTTGCCCGCTGAGTCCTGCATAAACTTCTGTACTGAAATTGCGATTACCTGGCTCAATCACCTGAAGATCAGCCGCGATGCGAAACCACCGCACCACGGCAAAGTTGTAGAAAGCCTCCATACCTTGCTCATCGCCTAATTTGAAATCGATTGTGTTTTCGAGCCCGCGCTTGAGCGTGTCGCTGAAGAAGTAGCGGAAGTAGCCGACGCCAGCGCGATCAAACGGCCGCTTCGGCAAGAATCCAGTTCCGCCAACCCCGAGGAGGAGATTTCCTGCCAAGGGGTTTGGGTTGGCGTCGGAGATCGAAGCTTGGGCAAACAGTCCCCATCCATTTCCGGGGCGGCTCTTGTCTTGGCGGAGGAACTGCTGAACCGCATAGCTTCCGAAGTAATAGCCGCTTTTTGCAGCTAGTATTTTTTGTGACTCAGGAGGGAGAACTAGCTGCGGAATGTCTTCCAGATCAAAGCCCGTCTGACTGGACGCCGCGAAGGTGAGAGTGTGGAAACCCTGCAGGTTGTGAATCCTCGCCGGGAAACGCGCCGAGATTCTGCCGGTGATTCCTTGCGTTCCCCATCCGCGAAGCCCGGCCTTCTGCTGGGTATTCGTCGGGTCGTAGAGCATGAACGTGAACGTACCGGGCTTGGTGCTGATGCTGAGATTCCCGCCTGTCATGTAGGGCGGCAACACTCCGCTCGGCGGCGCTGCGAAAGCGATGTTCCAGAAGGTGTCGAGTCCTCCTCCGCCCAGAATGGGCGTGCGGGAAGGAGCATTGATCATGTCGAACTTCCCGATGCTGACAGACATTCTCTCGCCGAATCTCTGAGTCAGATTGAGCGATAGATCGCCGCCTGTCCCTACATCCTGAGGAAACGCTAGCGCCGTGTTCTGGACGAGGACGGAACCACCCATTCCATTTACGTTGGCTCCGTCGTTCAACTCACCTGTCAAGTTGATTGAGAAGCCACTCCAGAGGTGAAGCTTGGCTCCATCGAGAACCAATTTTCCCAGCATTTTGCCGCCAAGCCGCCAGCTGTGATTCCCGTCCCCGACAACCAGACCTTGCCCGAATTCTGCGTAAGTGACGGCTAAATCGACGCCACGCTGGCGAAGAGCTTCCAGCGGACTATCCGGTCCATCGAGTAAGCCAGGACGGTTTTGCAGTGATAGCGGTTGAGTCAGGGATGGGGCAGGCTCGCCAGAGTTATTTGGTTGTGCGGACGTTTGACCTTGCAGAGGACAGGTCAGCAATGCCAGCGACGAAATAACCAGCGTAGGCCAATGACTGTGGCGCATCGACTTCAGTGGAACGAGTCATCCGAGTGGCGACGGTCGGAGAAGCCGTTCCGGGACTCCATCTATTCACGGGCGCAAGCGTGATCCACGAAGGCAGATAGACCGTTTATTTGTTTCGAAGTGGCGCTGCCTAATTGCCTCAGCTTGGATAAAACTTAGGACAGTAAGCTAAGAAATGTCGTGATTTGTGTCACTATAGTGTGTGATTAAGGGCGGGAGACTGAACCCTTAGTGCCATTTTTCTAGGTTGCGGGTTATCTGCGCGTGCAGAAGGCATCGCGGCGAGCAAATCGGGCTATGCGGCGAGCCCTTCAGCGTTCCAGAACCTCGCGGATTTTTGTCGCAACGTCGGATTTAGTGAAAGGCTTCTGCAGGAATGCTCCGGGTATGCGTGCCACGTCTGCGAGATACCACGAATCGATGTCGCCGGATTCTATTTAGCGAATTAGTGGACAATCCGAGGTTCCCCCCGCTTAGCCTCCCCCGGAGTCCGCTCCGTCTATCAGGCCACGCAAGTCAGGAGGGCAGATCGGAATTAGACGTCGCATCGATGGACTCTAACCTTCCTCTGCTGCGGCAGTCACAGGTTTTGCCAGCATCAGGACTGCGACAAGGGCTGCGAGGAATGCGGAAACCGCGGCGATGCCGAGCGACCATCGTGGGCCGAAATGATTCGCCACCCAACCGAGGATGGGAGACCCCATCGCTGTTCCCCCGAGCCCCACACCCACACGAGTAGCCATCACCCGGCCGCGCATGGTTGGGCCTGGTCGAAAGCTGCATCATACTGTTCGTCGCGTTCGTGAAGGTGAGGATCGCCGCCCCGGTCACTGCGAGGGCCGCAGCGAACCACCAGTATCCAGGAGAGAACGCAGCGAGCGTACAGCCGATCCCAAAGGCTCCGCTGCCGAAGAGCAGCGTTCCAAAACTTGGTTTATCGCGTCCGGCCGCCAGAAGAGCGCCGCTCATTGTGCCGATCGCCATCATCGACGACAGTAAACCGAATCCGCGTGCATCGGCATGGAAGACCTTCACCGCCATAGTGGAGATGAAGATCGGGAAATTCAGACCGAAGGTTCCGATCAGGAAGAGCATGACGAGGATGGATCGGAGGTCCGGTCTGGCCCATACATAACGGAGTCCTTCGATGAAGCCACCCGCTGCACGGGAAGCTCTCGTGTTTATCCTGAGCTCCTGGACGCGAAGCAGATACATGGAGAGTAGAACAGCGCCGAAGGACAGCCCGTTGAGGAGAAATGCCCAGCCCGTTCCGATCTTTGCGATGACCAGGCCGGCTACAACCGGGCCGATCATCTGGCCGGCGACGAAAGAGGTCGAGTTGAGTGCGACTGCATTGGGCAGGTGCTCGTCCCCCACTAGCTCTCCGACAAACGTTTGTCGCACGGGCGCATCCAGTGCCGCAGCGGCGCCAAAGACAAAGGCAAATACGTACACATGCCAAAGCCGGACGTGGCCGGAGATCGTCAGGATTCCCAGTGCTGACGCAAGAACACCCATGGATGCTTGCGTCAGCATCAGCAGCTTGCGCTGGTTGAAACGGTCCGCTGCCAAGCCGCTCCAGGGCAGCAACAGCAGCTGCGGAGCGAACTGCAGGCCCGTGACAATGCCGACGGCAGTCGCGTCGTGGTGGGTCAGTTGCGTCAGCACGATCCAGTCTTGCGCCACGCGCTGCATCCACGTCCCAATGTTCGAGACCAGACCGCCTGCCGTCCACAAGCGAAAGTTGAAGTTCCCCAGAGCGCGGAAAGCCCTGGAGAGCGGATTCTTCATGGGCGCTCCGGGGTGTTGCCTCCGTGAAACTGGCCGAAATGCCGCGCCGAGAACAGGCTGATGAGCAGTGCGCCAACCGCAAGAGCAAGAGCGTCACCTATCGATTCCAGATCGAAGTGTCCGACACGCAGCACGAGCACGTAGCCGATGACCAGATTGAAAAATCCCCAAAGGACGTTGACCGTCGACGAAGAGAGCCCTTCTCCGGACGGCTTTGCGAAGGGACTCTGGAAGGGCTGTCCCATCACCCCACTGACACAATGCGGAACAGCGTTCGCTATAAAGATGCCGCCAAAGAAGTACGAAACAAGATGAATCCAGTTCACTGGTTAGAGCTCCTTTTCGCCAACAGATCGATAATTTCTTGAGTGGTCCCAGTTTCTCCGAGACGAGGAAATACATGAGAAAGGCTGTACGCATGCGCCTCAGCCCGCGTATCCGTCATGGCGTCGATGGCAAGCGTCACATTGAAACCCGCTTCGTACGCCTGGCGAGCCGTGGATTCCACGCCCGTACCGGTGGCCACGCCTGCGAGAACAACCTGCGTCACACCTCTCGCTTTTAGTTGAGCTTCCAGGTCGGTGCTCGCAAATGCTCCCCAGGTGCGTTTTGTGACGAGGATGTCGCCTGCCTGCTGATGCAGTTCGGGCATCAGTTCACTGAAGTCGACGGGAAGCTGCCGGTGCCGTCGAGGCTCCTCTGTCCGTCCCGGAGCAGCCCCGGTGACATTAACCAGAACCACGGGCAGCTTCTGCTTGCGAAAGGCCTCGATAAGCTGACAGGAATGGTCGATGACACCTGCTATGGGATGGAGAGACGGTATGTCCCGAAGGCCCTTCTGAAGATCCACCACGATCAGCGCAGTTCGAGGGTCAAGAATGGTGAGTGGCACGAAATCCTCCCTTTGGAAACAGTGAATAAACTCAAGATGGCCTGATTTGCGGCTGCGGTCAGTATTCCGTCAAGCGCGCAAGCAGGCGTATAGCTGAAGACACCTGCTTCTGTTCGTGTGGAGAGAGTTTCTGCTGGATCGCTTGCGTCAGCCAGTCCTGACGAGCGGCGCGCCCGTCCTCGATCCACTTCTTGCAGGCTTTTGTCAGTGACATGAGCGTTTTCCGTCCGTCGTTCGGGTCGGCAGCTCCCACCACAAATCCCTTTTCCTCTAACGGAGCGATCACAGCACTCATCGACTGAGGACGCATCCCCTCTGCTCTGGCAAGGCTCGACACCGTCGTCGGACCGTCCTTTTCCAATCGGAGAAGGACGGCGATCTGCGACGCGTTGAAATCGTTCTGTCCGCCCTGCTGTTGCAGTTTTCGCTTGAGATTTCCAAGGGTGGTGCGCAATTCCGCTGCAAGCTCGGATGCCAACGCAGCGTCCTTGTCCGGAAAAATCTTGGCCATAACCCAACAATAAATTATCTACAGATAACTGTAAAGTTTACCTGTCTACACGGGTCTTGACGAAGATGCGACTTTGATCATGCGTGTATGCGGGGAGCTGACTTCGATGGGAGCCATGCAGGATCCCTCCCTGGCCAAGATGAAAGAGAGATTTGGCGACACCCTTACCCTTCGCTACATCCTGTGTGATGTGCTGGTACAACATGTTCAAGTTTTCTGGTTAGCACACGAGTACCTAAAGAAACGGCTGGGGAGGTCGCGGAGAAAGTTGGAGACAAGACTCTGCCGGTGAAGGTGAACGGTGCCGAATTATAGACCGAAGGCGCGAATCAGCAATTCCAGCGCGAGACCTACCACGGCAACACCGAAGGCCAGAAACGCCACGTAATCGCCAACATGCCCGGTATGGATGGCACGTAACGCGTAAAGCGGTCCGCGTATGGGATACATGTAGGGTCGTTTTTTCCCTAGAGGCCACTTCGGCGAGAGCGTAAACAAAGCCAGAGCCAAGGCTGCGGCAGTTGTGCCAAAAGAGCGCGCCATGCTTCCTTTCATCGGAAGCGACAATTGGGCCGGATGCGCCTCAGGCAGATGCGCACCGTCGAGCACTCGCGCCTGATACTGTGCGGTACCGGTCATTGTGTAGGCGGCTGCACGCGTCTGTTCTTCCAAATGCGGTATGAACGTTATCGCCACGGCCAATGCAACCATAAGCGCGGCCGGGACGAACATGGTTGGCGGGATACTGTGGTCTCCCCCTTCGGTCTCGCGCTCCTCCGTGATTTGTCCGGCGCCCGCGGTGGAACGATCTTCCTTCGCCCCTCGGCCCAGGAACACGTGTCCGGCAACGCGGAACACCGCCGCTGCAGTGAGGGTTCCTGCGATGAAGAAGATGATGGTGATCCACCGCTAGTCCTGCTGGATGGCGGCAGCCTCAATCGAGTGCTCTCCGAGAAATGTCGCGAAGGGCGGCATTCCCGATAGCCCCAAGCCTCCGGCGAAGAAGACGATCCCTGTCCAGCGCATATCGCAGCCCTTGCCGTGCAGTTCGTTCTGGTCCACCGAGCCCCACCGGTGCAGCAGGATTCCCGCGACCACAAACAGTGAGCCTTTCGCAAGTCCATGACCAAGCGTGTAGACGGCCGCACCAGACAATGCTTCTGGAGCGAGCAAGGCAAAGGCGATGATCAGCAGTCCGACATGGCTGATGGTGGAAAAAGCCAGCAGCCGCTTGATATGCTTCTGTCCAAAGCACATCACCGCTCCGACCAACGACGTCAGCGCGCCCATCGTGAGCAGGACCGACATCAGCGCTGTACGATGCGTGGCGAAGGGCCCGCTCAGGATGGCCCAATAAATCCGAGCAACTCCGTAGACTCCGAGTTCCACCATCACGCCGGAGAACAGAATGCAGACCGGAGTCGGTGCTACCGCATGTGCATCAGCCAGCCAGAAGTGAAACGGGAACACCGCTGCCTTCACGTAGAAGCCGCAAAAGATAAGCACAAAGGCGAAGATCACCAGCGGATCGCTTTGCTTGCCCAAGGCCCGTCCGATCTGCGCCATATTGAGCGCGCCCGTCCGCGAGTACAGCATGGCAAGTCCAATCAGTACCAGGAACGCACCGATGGTATTGGTGATCGCGAAATTAAGGGCACCTTGTTGCGCATTGGGGTCTTCGTTCTTATAGCCGCAGAGTGCGAAGGCGGAAGCGCTCATCAGCTCGAAGAAGACGAAGAGATTGAACAGGTCTCCGGTCAGGCAGAAGCCACACATCGCCCCCAGAAATCCAAGCATGAGCGCGTGGAAAACCGTTCCGGACGAATCGAAGTACTTCAGTGAAAAGGTGAGCGCGGCCAGCATCAGCAGACTGACGAATGCCGCCAGAGCAGCGCCAATGGCTGCATTGCGCGGCGCCAACGTATCGCTGAGAAGCTGCAGATTTCAAGAAACGTCCGCATTCCGCCACTCAAGCCGTCTACACTGGTTGGGCGGTGGCAGAGGTTTGCCACCAACCGTTCAGCGGCGACGGCTCCTTGCGTTTTTGGATGAGTACACCTTGGCGGCGCAGTAAATCGGCGACAACTTCCAGCGCTTGCGATATCGCTTTCTCCATGGAGGCGCTCACCTGGGTGCTGACCTCGAAGTTTGCGCCGACGATACCCACGAGCAGTACGTCCTTTGGACAAACGCCCGCCGTCTGCGCTGTAAAGAGCGTTTCCTGCAAGCACGGCTGGTGGGCACTCAGCCGCATGTTCGGCATCTGTTCGTTGAGTTGCTCACGGTCGAAGGTGAGAATCTCTCCGGGCTCGCCGCCGGATGACAGCGCGTCGAGAATAACGAGTACATCGCGTCCGACTAAATAGTCGACAAAATCCAGCCCCGGTGTACCAAGGTCGAGGAGTTCGACGTCCTCACCGATCTCATAGTTGGCCTGCAGGCGCTCGATGGCATGCGGGCCGAAGCCATCGTCCTGTAGCAAGACGTTGCCAACCCCGGCGATGAGGATTCGCGGAATCACAATACCTTCACCGCCGCAATCGGCTTGCCGTCAGGGTCGTAGGTGTGACAAGCGCACGCCATGCAGGGATCGAAAGAGTGGACCGTGCGCAGGACCTCGAGAGGCTTCTCTGGATCAGCGATAGGATTACCCAGGAGCGACATTTCGTAGGGGCCGGGCTGTCCGCGCTCGTCACGCGGGCTGGCATTCCACGTCGTAGGTACCACGGCTTGGTAATTGGTAAGTTTGCCATTGCGGACTACCACCCAGTGGGACAAGGTGCCGCGAGGCGCTTCGTGCGTGCCAACTCCTTCGATTTCGCCGTCGGGAAACATTGGCGTGTTGTAGGTCGCGGTATCGCCATGGCTGATGTTGCTTACCAGATATTCCCAATGCTTTCCTGCCAGCTCTGTCAGCATGGCACATCGAATCGCGCGCGCCACGTGACGGCCCATGGTCGACTGCAGATCATTGACCGTTACCTTGCGCTTGCCGATCGCCGAGATCTTCGCCAAGGCCAGATCAGTCCATTTTTTCGTTAGCGGATGGCCTTGCGCGTACCCGATCAGAATCTGCGACAACGGACCGACCTGCATGGGATTTCCGTCGTAGCGAGGCGCTTTCACCCAGGAGTACTTCCCGTTGTCTTCGAAGTCGGTGTATTGCGGCTGTGTCTCGCCCTGCCACGGGTGCTGCGGCGCATCGCCCTTGTACCAGGCGTGAGTCAAATCTTCGGTGACCGCGTGGCGGAACTCAGGGTCGGCTGCGGTGTAGAAAGTTTTCGCGCCGGCAAGGTTCCCATTCATGATGACGCCGCCGGGCAGATCGAAGGCCGATGCCTGCGCGTCCAACGGCAGGTCGGGGATAGCCAGGTAATTATGCACGCCGCCACCGTACGCCATCCACTCGGGATACAGGGCCGCGATGGCGCAAGCATCGTTGAAGTACACCTGTTGCACGAAGGGAATAACGCCGTCCATTAGTGACTTAATGGTGTACAGGCGATCCATGTTGAGGGCGCCTTCACTGTCGAGATTGATGGCGTTCATCACGCCGCCGACAGCGAGGTTTTGGATGTGCGGGGTCTTACCACCGAGGATACCGACCACCTGTAGCGCCTTGCGCTGATAATCCAATGCCTGCAGGTAGTGGGTGAACGCGATGAGGTTCACCTCGGGCGGCAGATGCATAGCCGGATGCCCCCAGTATCCGCTGGCGAACATGCCGAGTTGACCGCTGGCCGCGAGGGCTTTCACTTTATCCTGCGCGGAGGCGAGTTCCTTATCGGAGTTGTTGGTCCAATCCGAAAGGGTTTCGGCCAGAGCCGCCGCAGCTTTGGGACTAGCGCTCGGAATAGTCATGATGTCGACCCAGTCGAGCGCCGAAAGCTGGTAGAAGTGCACGATGTGATCGTGCAACGCATGATTGATGAGAATAAGGTTGCGGATGAACTGCGCGTTCGGCGGAATGGGCAGACGCAGGGCGTCTTCTACGGCCCGTACGCTGGCCATGGCGTGCACAGTCGTGCAGACGCCACAGAAGCGTTGGGTGAACAGCCAGGCCTCGCGCGGGTCGCGTCCCAGCAGAATGTTTTCGATACCGCGCCACATGGTGCAACTGGCCCACGCCTTCTGCACACTGCCGCCATCCACCTCGACATCAACTCGCAGGTGGCCTTCAATCCGCGTAACTGGGTCGATATTGATCCTTGTCGACATAACCACTCATTTGTACGTAGGGATAAATTCGCTTGTAATACTCTTCGAGGTCGTACCACTGTTGGACCGGCGCCGGCAGAATAGGCAGGCGCTTTACTGCTACCAGGAACAGAATGATGCAGGTGGAAATGAATCCGAGGGAGATAAGAATTTCGATGACCGTCGGAGTGTAATACGACAGGCTCCAGGGACGGTACGCGAAGGTCGTGGGATCGAATCGGTACGCCATGCCCCCCAGCACCACCAGCACACAGGCCATAAAAAGGTGGTAGTGGCTTTCGCGATATTTCTTCACCCGCAGGAATAGTACGGGCACCAGGATGAGGAGCATCTCGTCCCAGAACAAGAAGCTGCGGAAGCCAGAGTTGAACATCAACAGAAACTTCCCACGCAGCAGGATGTCCAGGAAGCGAACAGCCGCCCACGGAACCGCCAGGGCGATTACCAACTGCACCAGTTCATCGAGGATGGACTGGTCCAGCGGCCGCTTCCACGCCAGGCAACACAGCATCATGGCGCCAATCGTGGTTGCCACCCCGATGAATGCCGCCGCCCACACGTAAAAGAGGGGCAGCAGTGGAGTCTGCCACAGTGGATAGACTTGTGTGCCGGTCAGCAGCATCAGCCCGCCCAGCGCCGACTGGTGCATCATGGGCAGCGTGTAGGCCAGTGCCACAACGTAGGGGTAGGTCACGCGGATGATCGGGATCGTCCACACTACCAGGCCGCGGATTGGCGGAAAGAAGTAATAGAGCTGTTCGAGGATCGGAGGCGTGTTCTCCAGGAACAGCGGGATCAGACAGTACACCGGCATGCACCAGAGCACTTCCCACATCGGCGACATGGTGTTCCAGCGCCACGGCGAGAACAGGTTCCATACATTCCATGGCCGCGCGACATCGGCCCCGAGGGCGATCAGGCCCATCAGATAAATCAGGAAGCTAATGAGCAACGTGGTGCGCATGACGGCATGCAGACGGCGCTTGTGGAAGATCCAGGCGGCGATGCCGATAGGGAAGCTGCCGGAGCCGAGCGCCGTCAGCGTCATCACGTTGAAGGTCTTCCAGATTCCCCAGGGATAGCCGTCGCTCAGGCCGGTAGCGGCGCCGAGACCAAAGATCTGCCGGTAAAGCACCAGCACGAAACCGACGATGGAGAGCGCGGCGAGAAAGATGAAGTTTCTGGTAAGGATCGGTACACCGAAAACCGGAACGCCGCGCTGCCAGCGTACAACGGCAAGATCGCTTTGATTGTGATTGCTCATAGCTGCGGTATCAATCCCGTCTTCTTCTGTTCTTCATCCATCTCGGACTCGTGCTCGCGGAAGTTTTGCTTCAGAAAGCCGACGATAACGCCGTAAATGCCGATAGGGAGTATGAAATATTTCTGCACGCGCTCGGACCACTTCAGCCACTGGCTGGGGTGTTCGTCGGCTGGCAGCGAGGGCAGTCCCAACTTGTCGAAGCCCACCGCCGACAGATATAGCACCTGGGTTCCACCGGCTTCCTTCTCGCCATAGACTCGATCTTCGAAATACTTGCCGGGCGTGTCCGAGATACGGGTCTTAGCTTGCTTCAGCAAAACGTCACGACGTCCGAAGATCACCGCTTTGGTCGGACAGACTGAAGTACAGGCTGGATCCTGATCTTTCGCCAGGCGTTCGCGGCAGAACTCGCATTTCACGATCTTCGCGTTGAGCGCTTCCCACTCGAACTTCGGAATCTCGTAGGGACAGGCGACTTGGCAATACCGGCAGCCGATGCACTTTTCCGCCTCCCAGCCGACCACGCCGGTGGAATGATCTTTCTGCAAGGCATGAAACGGACAGGCGGCCACGCAGAAGGGGTCGAGGCAGTGCATGCACTGGCGCTTAACGAACGAATATGGACCTTCGCCGTCGGCCGGCTTATAGAGCTTGATGATGGTCTTGGTATGTGAATTCAGATCGTTGGGGGACTGGTGCAGCGAATCGACACGCGTGTCCGGAGTGAGTCCATTCTCGCTGGCGCAAGCCACGACACAGGACTTGCACCCGATGCATTTGGTGGCATCGTACAGCATTCCAACCGCTTCCGGCGGCGCCTTGAGATGGTCTTCTGCGAGCGCGCTGCAGCCCAACGCGGCTGACGCAGCGCCAACGCCTCCAATCTGCAACAACTGCCGGCGAGTCAGCGACATCTCAGTTTCCTCCGCCTTGAGGAGGCTTGGATTTTGTCTGCGGTCTCTCGGCGGAAAGCGGCGGCATAGTCTTCGGCGGCTCCGGCGGATGGGCTTCGGCGCCTTCCTGGCTGCTCTGGAAACGTTGAGCTGCGGTCCATGCAGCCCCGATGGCAGAGCCCACAATCAACCCTGCCAGTCCGGTTGCGATATGCGCAGGATGGCCGGCTCCAGTAGCAATCGGTGGATAGGTCGCTGGGGGAGTGAAATGGTGTACCGATGCCTGCTGGAACATCGGTACTTTGAAGGCCACTTCTTTTTCCGTGCAGCCTACGCAGGGAGCGCCGATACCAATAGGCCACACGTCAGGAATCTCGTTGAAGTGTCGCGTCGAGCAGCCTGCGTGCGTATCCGGACCCTTGCAGCCCAGCTTGTATAGGCACCAGCCGTGGCGATGTCCGTCGTCGCCGAAAACCTGCGCGAAGCGGCCATTGTCAAAGTGCGCGCGGCGCGGGCATTGCTCGTGAATCAGACGGTCGTAGGCGAACTTGGGACGAAGGTTATTGTCCAATTCAGGCAGCGAACCGGTGCGCACAAATTCGAGCACCGTTCCCATCAGGTTATAAGGGTTTGGAGGACATCCGGGAAGATTAACGATGGGCACGCCCTTGATCAGATCCGAGACCCCGTTTGCGCCTGTCGGATTATCGCCCGAAGAGGGCACACCGCCCCATGAGGCACATGAGCCGATGGCAATGATCGCGCCGGCCTTCGCTGCCGCTTCTTCCAGGAGCTGTGTTCCAGGCTTGCCCGCCAGCTTGAAGTAGATTCCGGCTTCCTTAGTCGGAATTGAGCCTTCGCAGACTAGAACATACTTTCCGGCGTATTTCGACATCGCCGATGCAAGTTGCTCTTCGGCCTGCTTGCCGGAACCGGGCATCAGAGTTTCGTGATATTCGAGGTCGATGATGTTGAGGATGAGGTCGGCGACACCGGGACGCGAAGTGCGCAGCAACGTCTCTGTGCAGCCGGTGCAGTCCTGGAAGTGCAGCCAGATGACCGGCGGCCGTTGCGCCTTCAGCAGTTCGGCAGCAACTTCTCCCGCCCACGCCTTCTTCGTAAGGGAGAGGCCAATGGGAGCGACGATCATCAACTCGGTGCAGAACTTCAGGAAGTCGCGGCGGGGAATGCCGGCACGGCGAAGCTGTTCGCCGATGGTTGTAGTTCCGTGATCTTCATTCCTGACCATTCAAGGTCTCCGATCAGAAAGTGCTGGTGCGAACGAACGTTCGAATTCTCTGGGGCGCTGTTAAAAGTGTCTTATTTCGGGGCGAGATCACAGTATGATGTGCAACACACCAGCCCGTGACGTAAGTCACGTTTGACCGGGTTGTCATTGCTTGCCCTCAGTCAAGGATGCTGCTGGCGCAGCCTCGCGAAGCGGCACCGTCGATTGTCAGGCCGCATCGGCTTTGTTCGTGGCAACCGAAAGCGGAGCACTGATGGCTTCCAGCGATTGTCCTTCGGCCTTCACGCCAAGCCATGCTTCAATACAAGCTGCAAATACGAGCAACGCCGCGCTGCCCGCGTATCCCCAGGCAACCATAGTTCGTGAGCCGCTGCCGATGAGTGAACCGAACAACGCCGGAGCTCCTACGCCACCGACAAGAGTACCGATGGCGTAGAACATCGAGATCGCCATCGCACGAATCTCCAACGGAAAGATCTCACTTACCGTTAAATAGGCGGAACTAGCTGCGCAGGAAGCAACAAAGAAGATCGCTGTCCATGCGACTGTTTGCATAGTAGCCGTCAGCATTCCCTTTGCGAAAAGCCATCCAGAGACAGCCAGCAGCGCGCCAGCGACGGCGTAGGTCGTGACAATCATTGGCTTCCGCCCTACGGTGTCAAACAACTTTCCCAGGACCACGGGTCCGGCAACGTTCCCCAGCGCGAACGGCAGAAGAAAGATTCCAACCCGAGGAGCGGGAACGCCGTAGAACTTGATCAGTAGTAGAGCGTAAGTGAAGAAGATGGCGTTGTAGAAGAATGCCTGTGAGACCATCAGCACGAGGCTCAGGAATGAGCGCCTGCGATGCACATTAAACATCGTCTCCAGAATTTCGTGCCACGGAGTGTGACTCCGCACAGTGATGGTCAGAGGCTTGCCGTGCGGTTCGGGCAGTTTCTGTCCAGCTTCTTCGGCAACAATATCCTCCACCGTACTGACAATTTTTTCTGCTTCGCCATTTCTGCCGTGCGTCATTAACCAGCGAGGGCTCTCTGGTATGAAGTGACGGATGAAAATTACAACCATCCCAAGCACGGCGCCCAGGACAAAAGTGAAACGCCAGCCGATGTCCGCCGAAAAGAACTTGCCGTTCAGCAGAATGATCGTCGCTCCTGCTCCAACCGCCGCTCCAATCCAGTAGGTTGCGTTAATGATCAGATCGACGTGACCACGAACGCGGGCAGGAATCAGTTCGTCGATGGCGGAATTGATGGCGGAGTATTCGCCACCAATTCCCATTCCGGTGATGGCACGGAAAATGGCGAAGCTCCAAAAGTTCCAACTGAATGCCGTCGCGCAGGTTGCAAGCAGATAGACGAGCAGGGTCACCGTGAACAGCTTCTTTCGACCCAGGCGATCGGTGGCATACCCAAAGCCGACCGCTCCGATCACAGCGCCCATGAGATAGAACGTCGCGGTTGTCCCAACCTGCGCGTCGGAAATGTGCAGACTGTCTTTCAGCACGCCGCCAATCGACCCGACCAGCGTCACCTCCAGACCGTCGAGCACCCAGGTGATGCCCAGGCCGATAACAATGAGCCAATGCCACTTCACCCAAGGCAGGCGGTCGAGTCGTTCAGGAATACAGGTTGTGATTTGCTTTGGCAATGGGTCTCCGTCTTGAGACAGCGAAACACAATGCAGATGCAGATGCTCGTTGTGACGGTGACTTTGCCTGATTGAAGGGTGGCCAAACGGAATCCGGAGATTTGCTGAAAAAGTTAGATGAAAGTGTGGGAACCCATAGACATCTTTGGGGCCATCGATGATGGTAGCTTTGACGACGGCTTTGCTGATTGGGCAGAACTCGGCATTCGGAGAAGCGATGAACGTTCTTTATAGTTTTACCGTCGACAGCGATGGCAATTTGCATGGCACAACAAGTCCGGGGGAGCTTTTGGCTTCGGCATGGTGTGGCAAGTGGTTCCGCAGATACTTTGCGGAAGGCGAACGACGATAAGCTCAAAGTAGAATCGGCGGGCATCATCATTCAGCTGCAGATTTGCTCTGCGTAATCGGTAGCCTTACCTCGAACTGCGCTCCTTTGCCAACCTCACTGCGTACGCCAACGCTACCTCCATGCGCCTCGACAATGCGCCTGGCCAGCGACAGGCCCAGGCCGGTACCATGTCCCTTCGTGGTGAAGAACGGGCGGAAGATGTTGGAGAGGTTTTCCGGGGCGACACCTTTGCCCTCGTCAGCCACGGTAATGAGGGCGTCGTCTCCATCGCAGCGCAGCGATACATGAATTGTTCCGGGCTTGTCCATGGCCTGGATGCCATTGAGCAGCAGATTCAGCAGCACCTGATTAATCTGGTTCGGATCATGTTCGACGGGGGGCAGGCTCTGGTCATGATGGAACTCGATGAGGATACGTTTGGTGATGGCCTGCTGCCGTGCGAACATGACGGCGTGTTCGGCCGTTCCAGTAATGTCTTTCACCTGCATTTGCGGAGGCTTTGGCCGGGCGGTTTCCAGCAATTCGGTGAGAATCCGATTAATCTGAATCGCTTCTTCTTTGGCGTCTTTGATGACTGAGCGGGCCGCACTGTTCGGCGGCAGATCACGACTGACTATCTCGATCACTCCCGCTATCCCCGCCAGTGGATTGCGAATTTCGTGTGCCAGTCCCGTCGCGAGTTCGCCTAAAGTCGCAAAGTGCTCGGCGCGGGACATTTGGGTCTGGTGCAGGTGATGAATCTCCTCCCGGCTTGCCTTTAGTTGCGCAACCATCTCGTTGAAGTCCCGACCCAGGTCACCGATCTCGTCATTACGATTTGCAAAACTGACGGAGACGTTAAGGTCGCCTAAGCGCACCAGGGCAATTTTCTCCTGCAACTCGACCATGGGGCGGCGCACCGAGACGGCAAAGACCACGATAACCGCTGCGCAAATCACAACAGCGCCCGCCGAGGCAACGGTAATCACGATGTGCCGTTCTCCGGCAGCAAGAGACAGAGAAACCAGAATGAACAGCAGCAAACCGTTGAGCAGGACGGCGGCAATCGGCAGAATCGCCTTCAAAGCCCAGTTGATGTGGCGCTTGCGCGCCGTAAAAGCCACCTCCGGCGTCGCCACTGCGCGGTTGGTCAGCGGGTCACCCTCGGGCATTCGGATTGTGGCAGAAGCACTCATTGTTTGATGCGAGGTCGAAATTTGATCCAGGGCCGAACGAAACGGAACTGATTCTTTGGGGCCTTCTTTTCCTCAGACCCGCGGCGACCGGCCCTGGCACCTCATGCGTACGCGTGTAAGCCGGGAAGCAGATACGTGACGCCGAGGAAGGTGAAGATCACAACGCCAAAACCCAGGATGGCGAAATACGCGGCCCTGCGTCCGCGCCATCCGCGTGTGATCCGCATGTGCAAGTAGCCGGCATAAACCAGCCAGGTGATCGCAGCCCATGTTTCCTTCGGATCCCAACTCCAGTACGAACCCCAGGTTCGATTGGCCCAATACGCCCCGGTCGCGATCATGAAGGTGAGCAGCGGGAATGCGATACAGATGGTCTTGTATGTGATGCGGTCCAAGTCGTCGGATGAGGGCAACAGAGCTTCCAGGTCGCCGCGCCGCCACAGCAGCATCAGGTACAGAAGAGAAGCGAAAATACCCGTCACCATTCCCCCCAAAAGGAAGGGGCTGGCGGCCAAGCCGGTCGGGAAGAGCCCATCCTGGTCGGGTGACGGGTAACTGGCATCGCGTACGCGAAGAGCGAACGCGCCCAGGACAACGACCTGCAAAAGAATGCTGACGAAAATCGCTCGGTTGGCGAGGCTGTAGAACGCGGGCTCTTTTTTCCAGCGCCCCAGAAAGTACAGCGCCAGGGGCACAACCGCTGCGGCTGCGGAGATCAGGAATAGCCAGCCAAGATCGGGAACCGTAACAAAGAGCCGCATGCCTCTTCCCAGGAACATGTCAGATTTTGTGGCAGGATCCCACGCCGTTACGGAAAGTCCGCCCCGGTCGAATCGCGTCGCGACGATGGCCACATAAATTGCACTGACGGCTGCGCTGGTCCACGCCAGAAAAGTTTCGTTCTGAAAATGGTCCTGGATCAGGAACATCATGGCCAGAGCGAAGCTCACGGCGCACGTCGCGTAGGCAAGCATGGCCAGGGTTACATGCACATGCAGCCAGGTTGATTGCAAAGCCGGAACCAGCGGCCTTACTTCAGACGGCAGCAATTGCATCAGGATGACGCACACCACTGCCAGCGGCATGGTGATGCTGCCGATGATCCGTACCCCAAATTTCTTCTCCGCTATCAGGGTCAACAGGGCGACGGTCCAGACGAAGCTAAGCAGCATCTCGTAGATGCTGGCAAAAGGCGGACGTCCCGATAGATACCACCGGTGCGCCACCGCTGCCGTGTTGGCGATTAATCCGATAGCGGTCGCGGCGGAGGCGAAGGTGACGTAGCGTACCGTTCCGGTCACACCGAATCCCATGTACAGCGCGCCCGCGCCTGCGTAGAAGATCAAAGCTACATAGAGAAGGTTGCTTTCGCTGAATAGGTTGCCGCCGGCCTTTGCCGCGCCCAGCAATGCCACAATCAGCAGAAACGTCACCGTGAGTCCTACTAAAATCAGCAGAGCATTTCCGCCGGTCGTGGCGGGCTGCTCCATGCGTACTACTCTTGCCCGGGTTGCCATTCTCTCCTCCATCAATCGACGCCTCGCGTCATCCTGCACGGGATTTCTATTTCATTCCCGCCAAGGTAAGTTCGGGTTTGTCTTTCTTCGCGAAGCGCGGCACAACGTTTGCCACTTCCAGTTCCGTGCGAACCCCGTCGACCAGGTCTTTGAAACGCTGCTCGAAGCGATCACGATTCTTGTTGGACTGTCCGCCGATCCAAAGCACCAGTTCGCCTTGCGCGTTGTTCACCGCGGCGACCCATACGCGCATGTGCACCAGATAGAACGCTACAAACAAGCCGGCTCCCATCAACAGCACTCCGGTCCATACCAGCCATTGGCCTGGCTCATGCGAAACCTCCAGCCCGGTGTAGTAGCCCATGTCCATGTCGCGATACTCGAAGGTGTAGCCCGTCTTCTTTCCTTGAGAGGCAGCGTTGTAAGCAGGAAAGATCCACTGGGGAGTCTCTTCACCTGTTGCCGTGTTCTTTACCTGCAGGCGAAACGCCGGATTGACGGGATCGTCGGAGCGTTTGAAGACCTGGTTATCACGAATGAAGAAGTCCGGTATGAATTCGACGAGGGTGACCGTAGTGTTGTTATCCAGCTTTGCGGGTTCATTCAGAGACAGCGTCATCTCTTGACTAGCTGGAGTTGGCGTGAGAGCGCCCGGCGATACCACGCTGTCGGGGGTGACTGCTAGCTTTAGTCCGTTAATCTTCCCGGTCGTTCCGAAACTTGCCTGGTAGAAACGGAGTCCGCTGTGTACCAGCGGATCGTTGACTACAATCTCTTTCGCTTCGATCTCCCGCCCGTCCTGCACTACGGCCAGCTTCGACCACCAGCGCTTGGGCGATCCGTCTGCGTAATTTTCCTGGCCCGCGCCATTGCACTTCACCGCGAAAGGAATCTGCTTGAGGCCGCCGGTGCGCAGTTCAATCACATTACTAGTCTGCCCTTTTTGTAATGCCATGAAGCCGCTGTAGCCGAACAATCCATCGATGATGCCGCCTGCAAAAATAAGAAGAAGGCTGGCGTGGACGATATACACCGCCATTACCGAAAAGCGATGGCGTTCGGAATACAGGGAGGGTTCGTTCCTGTCGGCAATGCGCTCTATCGGCCAACCCGACTTCTTCAGGGCACGTGCGGCTGCGTTCAGTCCGTCTTCTGCATTGCTGATCGGGAGCTCAATCTTGTTGGGAAGCACCGAGCGAAAGTGAGAATCGGTCTTACGGTAGGGACGAGCGTAAAAGCGCCACGCGGTGGGGAAGCGATCAATAGAAACCAGAACGATACTGAGGCTTACCAGACCCAGTAACGTCAGGAACCACCAGGTGTGAAAGACGTCGGTGAGCCCCAGACGATCCAGCCAGTGCAGGGTAGCAGGAGAATACGATTGTGCCAGCTTTTCAGGATCGGTTGTGGGTCGCTGGAGAATGAAGGTGCCCAAGGCCGATGCGGCACCAGCCAGAATCAGCAGAACCACCCCGGTGCGCAGATTCGAAAATGTCTTATGAATGCGTTTTGGCAGAGATAGAACGCTGAAGGCCATTCGTGCTCCTTCCCGTGAGCAAGTGACAGATGCACGTCAAAAGCCAGAGAGAGCGAACGACGTAAGTTGTTGCTATTGGTGCAATTGGGATGGTGACAGTCTCGGATGACGCAGGACCCGGTGAGACTTATCACCCATTGCGGTGATTAAACCGCGCATTCGTCGCTGGTAAGAATCCTAGGTTTCGACCAGCCAGGCACCGCAGGACGCGTCGGCTGTTACGGCTCGCGGCGGTAACAGTAGATGTGGTCTGTGATGAGCGGAGCGTCGGTCATCGGAATGTCAACAACCATCACCTGCTCAAGCCCCGAGGGCACAGTATCTTCGAGTTGTTGATTGGAAAGCAGAAACCCACCGGGACGCAGGAGGCTCGCGATATTCGCTCGCGCCAGGGACTGTTCGAATGGACCGTAGTAAATGAAGATGTTGGTACCAATCACGAGATCGAATTGTTCCCCGGGGACAAATGCCAATTTCTGAAAGACGATATTCATGTCGATCGGCTGGACTCTCTCTACGATCTCGGGGCGAACCTTAATGGCTCGTGTTTCGAAACCTGGTGCGCCGGGCGGAACAGGAATCGCCGCGACTGGCCCGCCAATGTTGTTGCCCAGACGCTGCCAATACGCCGTGAAGTCATCGCGGAACGTCGAAGTCCAGCGACCTCCGGTGTACCACGGGAGCTGCACTGTATAGGAAACTCCCCGAGCAGCATTTCTGCCGGCATTCTCCAAATGAAGATTCACACGGGGACTGATATCCAAGGTGTAGAGCCGGACGTCAGCCGGTCGGGCCAGACCAAGTCGCAGAAGCGAATCGAGTACGGCGAAGGGTTGCGTGGTCTGCGGCGGATAATAGTCGACGCCCTCCTGCTTGTTCACAAAGTCCAACCCCGGACCAATCACTGCGATGCGATTCACGTGGCCGGACTCAAGCATGCCGGACTTCATCAACCGCTGCAGACTTAGGTCCAGATCGTAGTCCGGCCACAGGTTGCTATCGAGCGAGATGCCCCGATGCTGAAAAGCCTGGTTCGGATTGGGGTCGGCGTGCTCTCGTGCCTCGATCAGATCCTTTTGCATTCGCGCCAGATTGGCCAATAAAGCAACTTTGAGCTTCTTCTGTCCGGCGGGCGAACTCAGCGAGTACCCCTCCTTCTCAACGAAGGCTCGCATCTCGACGAATCCTTGATTCTGATTCGGAGCGGCCAGTGCTTTGATCAGGTCGTTGGCTCGATTCTCGGCAAAGGAATTCACCAGGCTGCTCTTGCCGTAGCGCACCAGGTATTCATCATCGATGCGATATTCTTGGGTGTAGGTCACGCCAAAGCGTAGTAGGTTCGTCAGACTGTCTTCCTCGCCGATTACGAGGCGCTGCCGCACGTCCGCGTCAGACTTTTTGAGCCAGGCCAGCCACTGTTCTGCGCTAACGTTCGTGCCAGGACCGTCCGCCAAAGTTCCTCCCAGCTTGCCGATTGCAGGCTTGGCCTCGTCGAGCGGCATGAACTCCGGAGAATAGGTCTGGCAACAAGCGCCGATTGCCAGGCTTAGAAGAGCCACCAACAGGCGAAGGGAGATGCGAACTTCCAAGGTCGTCCATTCCGAAAGACGATGATCTGGTAAAGCGGGCACGTGCTCTCCTTGTTGGATCGGCGCCGGCCCAAACAAATAGGGTCGATAGTACGCGATGTGCAAGCGCCCATCCAATTTCAGCACATCGCGTAAATTGATAAAAACAAATGGCTAACTCTCGAAAAGGCCGAGCCTCAAAAGTGAGAGTTGCGACATATGGCCCCGGCTGATGCGGCTTATGACGCGTCTTCTAAAGCTTTGCGACGGACTTCACGCACTCTCGGCCAAGAGATTCCGCTAAGGCTTCCACATAACTGATTGGGCCGGAAATAGAGCGGGACTTTCGATGGCGACCGCAGCGGTGGGGGATTTGACCGTTTGGTGGGGAGGAAAACCCATTTTCGATGATCGGGAGCAAATCTAATTTGGCTTTAGCTCCTTATTTTTATTGGAGTTATGGTCGTTTTGTATTCCGGTACTCGCCGTGCATAGATCAACGTAACGGCCGGAGGTAGGTCTTGAGCAAAGCAGTGCGGGTCTTCGTGGGGTGGCTTTTCCTCGCTGGCGCTAGCGTCGCTTTTGCCGGCGTCCATCCTGTCCCCCTCGACAAAAATACCGATTCGGCAAAGTGCGCCGAATGCCACGAGGACAAGACAAAAGGAAAGAACGTTCATTCGGCAATTCCGATGGGCTGCACTAGTTGCCACGAGGTTCGCGTGAACAAAGACGTCACGCGAATCAAGCTGACCACCACGACCACGCAGGCGCTTTGCCTGACCTGTCATTCCGATCACAACGCTGCAGACTTAAAGGGCACTGTCCATCCGCCCGCAGTTCGCGATTGCGTGAAGTGCCACGATCCGCATCAGTCGGACAACAAGTATCAGCTGCTGAAGCCGACATCCGGCGATAAAGACCAGAACCTGTGCCTGGCTTGTCACACACAAGGATTGAACGTTCCGGAAAAAGGCAGTCGCCACGCCGCACTCGATATGGGTTGTGAAACCTGCCATGTGACCCACAAGGTCGGCGAGCGTGGCAAACAGGAATTCGATTACCACCTTACTAAGTCAACGCCGGCGCTTTGCCTGGACTGTCACGATCCCAAGGACGCGAGTTTGATCAAGGCACACCAGGGGCAGCCGTTTGCGACGGCCAACTGTGTCCAGTGCCACAATCCGCATCAGTCGGCGTCTCCCAAGCTGCTTCAGGCGTTTGCACATCCTCCCTTCGCGATGAATTCGTGCGATACGTGCCATCTGCCGGCCAAGGACGGCAAGGTGGTCTTGACGAACGCCGATACCAGGGCGCTTTGCGTAACATGCCACGCTGAGCAAGCAGAGAAAATTGAGAAAGCTAAGTTCCAGCATCCCGGTGCACAGGGAGAGTGTGTCGCCTGCCATAACCCCCACGCCGGCAAGACGCCGGGTTTCATTCAGCCGGATCCGGTCAACGCGTGCCTAGCATGCCACAGCGATCAGGCAGACCAGTTTAAGAAGGCGCACCTGCATCAGCCGGCATTCGGACTCGGTTGTCCGACGTGCCACGAGCCCCATGGTAGCGACAACGAACATCTGCTTCGCGCCAAGGGGAGTGCGCTCTGCCTGGAATGTCATGGACCTGACTCCAAGCCGCAGAAGCTGGAATCCGAGCATGTGCTCACAATCTTCAACGGTCACGTGAAGCTGCCCGAGGATTACTACCAGAAAAACAAGGTAGTCATCCTTCCCATAAAGTACGGCTTGGGACATCCAGTCCTTGGACATCCGGTGGAAGACCTCATGGACCCCACAGATGTAACCAAGGTCAAGACGCACATCGACTGCATGACCTGCCATCAGCCGCACTCGTCTACCCAGCCCGATCTGCTGATCAAAGACTCAGCTAACAACATGGCATTTTGCGACAACTGCCACAAAAACCGGTTGGCCTTGTCCCAGAAGCCCTCAGAAAGATGAAAATAGCGATGACAAGCACGAATCAACATAAATGGGTTGGACTTGACTGCACATTAATCTTGATCGCGCTGGCTTTGGCTTTGCTCTTTCCGCACGCCGGCTTTGCCGGCACCAACAAGAAGAAGAACGCCGGCACACAGACGGCACAGCCTGCCGCAGCGCCTGCTCCGAAGCAGGACACCAGCAAGCTGTTGTGGCCCTCTCCGCCCAACATCGCGCGTGTCAGGTACAGCAACTACTTCGCCGGTATGCCGCTCGACTTGACACCAGCCTCTGAGCAGGCCAAGAAGAAGTCCACTTGGATGGACCGCCTCGCGGGCGTGCAAGATCCGAATAACAAGGCGCACTATAAGCCCGTGCCCTTTCAGCTGATTCAACCCTATGGTATGGCGGTCAATTCCAAGGGCCAGCTGTTCGTGGCTGATCAGAAAGTGGGCGGCATTTTCATTTTCAACACCGAGACGAAGGAAACCGGCATCATCGGCAATGGGCATGAGGCTACGTTCGGCATGATCAATGACGTCGTCATCGATGACGACGATCACTTGTTTGTCAGCGACGGCAAGATGCACCGGGTGCTCGTATTTGATAAAGACAACAAAGTAATCGAGGTCATCAAAGACAAGCTGATCGACCCCGTGGGCCTGGCGATTGATACGGAAAACCGCCAACTCTACGTGGTGGACACGCAGGCCGACCAGGTGGTGGTCTATGACGCCGATACGTTTAAGGAAAAACGTCGTATTGGCACCGGCGGCAAGGACCATACGCTCTCCACCCCTGGCGATTTCGCCCTGCCTTCGTTTGTCGCCGTGGATAAAGACGGAAACGTCTATGTGACCGACACTCTGAATTTCCGCGTCGAGATCTTTGACGCCGACGGCAACTTCATAAGCCAGATCGGCAAGCATTGTGACGGTCCCGGCTGCTTCATCAGTCCCAAAGGCATCGCCGTCGACAGCGATGGACACATCTGGGTCGCTGACCCAAGGCTTGATGTGCTGCAAGCCTTCAATCGCGAAGGGCAGTTGCTCGGCGTCGTCGGCGGGCACGGCAAGCTGCTTGGTCAGTTTTCAGAGTTAGTCGCCGTCTATATCGACAAGAACAATCGCATCTTCACTTCCGAGCAGTATCCCGGGCGCGTGCAACAGTTCCGCTACGTCACCGATGCGGAGGCGGCAAAGCTCCAGCAGGAGAAGGACGCGCAGCGGACCGAAGCCGCGTCGAAGCACGGCGCAACTCCGGAGCAGCAACCGACCCAGGCGAAAGCCGACAACGCTGCAGAGGTCAAGAAGTAATCCCCGACTGAACTGCTCAAGGTCCCGCGATGGCGAAGCTCGCGGGACTTCCTCTTTCCGGGGACTCCGGCGACGCAAACATATCAGTCACTTGGACTTTCCCAAAAAGGAACCACCAGCAGTCTGCGGAATTTCACGAGGCTGCTGCGAACCTTGACACTCTTAACATAGATGAAAACCGCCACACCACCCTTTGGGTGCGATCTAAGCCGTCCATTTTCAGCTAAATAGAAATCTCACAAGCTGGTGAATTTCGGTTATGAACGTGCCCTTATCACAGCCGGAGGCCGACTGGGGCCGGGTCTCCGGGCACTAAGAGATAAAGAAACTGCAGTTCAAATCAGGAGATCGATCTCATGAAGAAAGCATTCTTGGTAACTTTGACGATCTTGGCCATCGGAGCATTCGCCGCTGCCCAGATCCAAGCCCCCACGTCCGACGTGCTGGGCGCTCACCTCAATTACGGCCGCGGTTGCGCTGGCTGCCATGCTCCGCATAGCGGCGCGCGCGGCAACGGCTTCGCGACCACTGATCAGCACAGCGGCGACGACGCCTTGTGGGGCCAGGACGTTGCGCCTCTGTTCGGCCAGACGTTCCAGACCGGCGGCACGTACCGGGGCGGCCTCAGCTCCTATGCCCTGACCTTCCCGAGCACCGTTCAGACCAGCGATCCGGTCGCTCTGGACACCATGACCTGCCTGAGCTGCCATGACGGCAACATCGCCAAGGGCGGCCACATGCTGAACCAGGTTTACGAGACTTTGCCGGCCACCTACGGCCCGAACAAGCCTCCGACACTGCTCGGCAACGACGGCGGCACGGCCGGCGACTACCTCAACGATCACCCGGTGGGCGACAACGCCATCGTCGGTTGCGGTGGCCAGTACAACTGGGACTGCACGATCGCCAGCAACGGCACCATCCTGCTCAGCGGCCCGAATATTCAGGCCTTCTTCCACAACTACGGCTTCTTCGTGCAGACGGCTGCCTACAACAACCAGCCGACCGTCCAGTGCACCACCTGCCACAACCAGCACTTGATGAACGTGGTCAGCGTCACGGCCAGCAACTCCGGCATGACGCCTGGCTACTACGCCACCATGTTCTTCATCCGCGCGCCGTATAACCCGGCCAACAACCTGAGCGGCAGCTCCAACCAGACGGCGCAATTCTGCCGCCAGTGCCACGGTGGAGAGGCCAACGAGTCGAACGGAAGCTACACCATCCCGACGACCTTCTAACTGGCAATGCCTTTGGGGAGAGAGATTCTCTCTCCCCAAATTTTTCAGATGTGGATAACAAGGGTGAGGAACATGAAGTTCAAGCTTTCCATCTGCGCGGCGGTGGCCATTTTCAGTCTCCCGAACGCGCAGGCTCAGGTGGCCTCCCACCAGCCGACCCAGCTGCAGTCACAACCGCAATCGAACTTTACGGTCTCCTCGACGTATCTGAGACCGACTGGCAAGCCGGTGGCGCGGGTTAACGGCGTAGTGCTGACGGATGTGGACTTGGTGCGTGAAGAGTACGCGATCTTCCCTTATGCGGCGCAGCACGGTGGCAAAATTCCCGCCGACATGGAACCCGGCATCCGCAAGGGCGCCTTGCAGATGCTTATTTTCGAGGAATTGGTCTACCAGGACGCGCAGAAGCGCGGGATAACCGTATCAGCCGACCGGGTAAGCAAGGCCGAGACTGACCTCCGGCAGCAGTTCAGCAGCCCCGCCGAGTTTCAGCGATATCTTCAGTCGGAGTTCCAAGGTAATCAGAAAGCTCTACGCGAGAAGATTCAGCGCTCGCTGCTCATTGACCAGCTTCTGAAGAGTGAAGTGGAGAGCAAGTCTGTCGTCTCGGCTGCCGAAGTGAAGGCTTATTACGACAAGAATCCCAAGCGCTTCGAATATCCGGAGTCATTCGCTATCCAGACCATCTCCGTCATCCCGCCCGAAAAAGCGACGCCCGAACAATTGAAAGACGCCAAGAAGCGCGCCGACGAAGCTTACAAGCAGGCTAAGGCCACGAAGACGGACATGGAGTTCGGACTGCTGGCCGAAAAGATTTCAGAAGACGATTACCGGGTCATGATGGGCGACCACAAATGGGTGGCGCGTGATCAGATGCCGCCGGAGATGCTGGCCCCTGCGCTGAAGATGAAAGATGGCGAAATGAGTGGAGTGATCCAGGTCGGGCAGAACTACGTCATCTTCCGCATGAACAAGCACGTGCCCCCGGGCAGAACTCCATTTGCTGCAGGTCAAAGAGCCATTGCGCAAGGAACTGGAGAAGGCCAAGACGGAACAGCTCCGCACAGCGCTCGACAAGCGTGTACATCAGGGAGCGAAGGTGGAGACGCTGTAAAAGCGGTTGTCGTGGGCGGGGACCAGTGGCCAGTCGGGAAAGAAACCAAAGGTTCGCTGTGCCAGGGAAGTGGGAACGAAGCTAAGGGATCGTTCGTAGTTGCGGCCACTGATGGCTGGCCACTGACAAGGTTCCGAAGAGGACCGAAAGTGAGCGGGGTGTGGTAAGGGGATTTCAAACTGCGTGCTTGCTGTCGGCCGCGTTGCTGGCGCTGTCGATCCCCTCGGCGGCACAGGTCACCATTGGCGACAATATCAGCGTTACCTCCTCTGGGACAATCAATGCAGGGTATACCGACACGTATGGCAACGAGATCGATTCCAGCCACTCCTTAGGCGCGGGTGGGACAGCAGCCTTCAATGGCTATTACTACAATCCAGGTTTTGTCTCCTTTTCCCTTAATCCTTATTTCAATCAGTCGCGCAATAATTCCGGATCCGGTTCCATCTCCGATGCTTCCGGCGTGGCGCTGTCTACCTCTATTTTTTCGGGCAGCCATTTTCCGGGTGCGGTTAACTACAGCGCTAATTTCAACAGCACCGGCAATTATGGAATTCCAGGAATCAGCAGCTTGAATACCAACGGGAACAGCCAGAATTTTGGCGTTAACTGGGGAGCGTTTGTTCCCGGCTTGCCGACTTTAAGTGTTGGTTATCAGCAGGGCCTCAACAACTATTCACTTTACGGGAGCGACGAAAGCGGGAGCTCGCATTTCCGCTCTTTCAATATTACATCCACATACGAACTCTTTGGTTTTGGCATTAGCGGAGGTATAGGGCATGGCACCTCGGTAGCGGTGATTCCAGGGGTAATTATTGGCGGCGAGACGGCAACGTCGAATTCGGACGATACCAACTATGGCCTGACCGTCGCGCATTCGCTTCCCTGGAACGGCACCTTCACCTCGTCGTTCAATCGCAGCGATATCAACTCCGATTATCTCGGCTACAGCTTCGATGGAGCGATCGATGTCGCCATTGCCACCCTGAACTTCCATCCCACGAGCAAGCTGAACCTTGTGGCAAGCGCGAACTATACCGACAACTTGACCGGGTCGCTTTACCAAGCCCTTATTCCCGGCACGTCAGGAAGCTCCGCCGCCTCGGGCTCTACACCGTCAGGGTCCGGCACAGTCACAAACCAAAGCTCGACAATGAGTGGATCAGGGGTTGCGGGGATAGAGCCGACTTCGAATCAGGAGTCATCGCACGGCCTCAATTTTGCATTCAATACCACCTATAACTTCACTCGGAACTTCGAAGTGCAAGGTCAATACGAACGACGCGAGCAATCGTTTGCGGACGAGGATTTCGGATCGAACCTCTACGACGCCGGTATTTATTACAATCGAGTGCTCGGCGGTGGTTTCCTTGGAACATCCTTCACTGTGTACGACAGCACCGTGGACGGCAGCAGCCAGAACCAGCTAGGGTTCGGGGCAAGCTCCAGTTATGGCCGGCGTATTGGCGCGTGGCAAGTCAACGGCTATTTCAACTACGTGCAGAATGTGCAGAGTTACCTGGTGGCTTATGACACATCGTCCTACAGCTTCTCCGGAAGTGCAGGCCGCAAGCTCGGCTCGACCTTTTTCTTCAACGCTAGCGCCGGAGGCGGGCGCAGCGGGCTGACAGACGTACCGGGAAGCAGTAGCAGCAGTGAAAGCTTCTCGGTAAATTTAGGAGCTAGGAAGTACAGCTTTGGCGCGAACTACTCAAAATCGGACGGCATCTCGCTGGCGACGAGCGGCGGCCTGATCACCACGCCCCTGCCGCCCGTCATTCCCGCCAATCTGCTGATAGGGTATGGTGGCACAAGCTATTCCGCGACGGCATCGGCAGCACCCAAGCCACACCTGAATGCCTCGTTCACCTACGTAAAATCGAAAAACAACTTCAACAACACCGGCATTTATTCGTTCAATAACTTCGAGTCGGAGAACGCTTACATTCAGTATCAATTCCGGCAAATAGGGGTGAACGGAGGATATACTCACCTCGTGCAGGGATTCAGCGGGTCAGGACTGCCGCCAGCTTCCGTCTCTTCGTTCTACATTGGTGTCTATCGATGGTTCAATTTCTTTTAGGACGGGCGTGGCGAGCAATCTGGGGATTGGCAGTGCCTATGCTGATGGCAGCATTTGTACTAATACCCGCCTGGGGTGCGCCCAAGAAATCGAAAACTACAGAGGTGCGCGTTCCGGAGCTGCTGCTGGAGGGCGGCCGCAAGCTGACGTTCGAGCGCAGCTTCAGCACCGACCGCGACGTCCGCGGCAAGCCCGGCTTCTTCACCCGCGTCTTCGACATAGTGGTGGGCCAGCCCGATCTGCACTTCCTGGTGCGGCCCTACAGCGTGGTGGAAGACTCGCACGGGCGTTTGATCGTTACCGACCCCGGCGCGCAGGGTGTGCACATCTTCGACCCGGTTCAGTCGAAGTACAAGTTCATCGAGCGCAAAGACAAGAGCAAGGACGCTATGACGACGCCGCAGTGCGTCGCCGTCGACGACAAAGACAACATTTACGTCACCGACTCCGAGTCAGGCAAGATCTTTGTCTTCAATTCCGATGGAAAATTCAAGCGAGCCATTGGCAGCCTGAAGGGTGGCGAGGGCTTCTTTAAACGCCCGACGGGCATTGCCATCGACAACACGGAGCAGCGGATCTACGTCACCGATACGCTGCGTGACAAGATCTACGTGCTCGACATGAACGGCGACGTGCTGCAAACCATAGGCAAAGGCGGGGAAGAGAAGGGCGAGTTCCACTATCCGACCGAGCTGCGGTTGGACGGCAAGGACCTGCTGGTGGTTGATGCAATGAACTTCCGCGTGCAGGCTGATGGATCGCTCCGGGCAGTATGAGTTTGGCATCGGCGCGATTGGAGACAGTGCGGGTACGATGTTTCGGCCCAAGGGTGTCGGGGTGGACTCCGAAGGGCACATCTATGTCGTGGAAGGGTCGATGAACATGGTGCAGGTCTTCGATCGCGAGGGCCAATTGCTGTACTACTTTGGCCAGCAGGGGACAGGTTTCGGCGACTTCCGTTTGCCTACCGGCTTGTTTATCGATCATAGCGACCGAGTGTTCGTCGTGGATTCCTACAACCACCGCGTCCAGGTATTTCAGTATCACGCCCTGAAGCAGGCGAAAGGAGGCCTGCAGTGAGCTGGAAGCCGACCCTCGCTTGTGCCTTTGCCGGGCTGCTGGTAGCAGTTGCAGCCGGTCAAGTCAACAAGCCGCAGCACCCTCCGGTGAAGAACGGTCAAAGTACGGAGCAAATTCAAGGCAAGGAGTCGCAGAGCAGCCCGGCCCAGCCGACCCATAAGCGTAACGACTTGCTGAGCGGCGATGTCCTTGGGATGCACAACCTGTCCGCGGGCGGTCCATCGCCAATCCAGGGTCCGGGTAACGGTCCATGCATTTACTGCCACGTGCCCCATTCAGGGCTCAGCAATCTGAAAGGGCAGATCGCGCCGCTGTGGAACCAGACACTCTCGACGGCGACGTACACGACCTATACCAGCAGCACCAACGCGAATCGCGACAATCCGGAAATGCCGCTGGGCAGCGACAGCGCGCTTTGCTTGAGTTGCCACGACGGAACGGTCGCCGTCGCTGATACGGTGCTGTTCGGATCGCTGCCTACGACAGGAAACTGGCTTCCGGGCGATAACTTCAGCACGCAGCTGCAGAGCTCGCACCCGTTCAGCCTGATCAAACCTCTCCAAGACAACATTGACCTGATCTCGACGCTGGTGTCACAAGGCAAGACCGGTGACCAAAGCGGCAGGCTCCGCCTCATCGATGGCAATGTCGAGTGCAACTCGTGCCATAACCCGCACGTTCAGGTCACCGACAAAACTTCATTGAATTTTCTGGTGATCGACAGCTCTAATGGACGAATGTGTCTGGATTGTCACGATCCGACGCGCACCCAGATTGCTGGGAAAAACCAGGTGAATCCGCTGGCGGGCTGGGCCGTCGGTATCCACGCTACGGCGCAAAACACGGTGTCTGGGCAAGCGAACTTGGGCAGCTACGGAACTGTTGCTGGCAATGCCTGCATCTCTTGTCATGAGCCGCACAACGCGTCGGGGCCTGCGCGGCTTTTGCGTCAGGCTAACGAGGCCGACTGCGTCTCCTGCCATGGCGGTGGCACAAATCTGTCGCCGGCGCCGGCAAACGTCTTCGCCGAGTTTCAAAAAATTGGCCATCCGTTTCCCAGCGGCTCTAATTCGCACGACGCCGCCGAGGCTGCCGTCCTGAACAATAATCGTCATGCCACGTGTGCTGACTGCCACAACGGCCACGGCTCGCAGCAGGTGAATTCGTTCAACATCCCGCCCCTGATTCGTCCCTCACAGATTGGTGCCATAGGGGTGGCGATGGATGGAACGACGGTTGTGAGCCCGATCGTGAATGAATATGAAAGTTGTCTGCGCTGCCATGGCTTCAGTGCTGGTAAGACGACCAACCCGATCTACGGGTATCTGCCTTCACGTTCTAGCAGCGATCCGCTGAACGTGATTATCCAGATGAACGTGAGCGCGAAGTCGAGCCATCCCGTTATGCATCCGCGAAATAGCGGCCTGCCTCAGCCAAGCCTGCTGGTTACGATGCTTGACCAGACCGGGGGCACCAACAATGGGCGTACCATGGGCCAGCAGATCTTTTGCTCCGACTGCCATAACAGTGACGACAATCGCGAATTCGGCGGCACTGGACCGAATGGTCCACATGGATCCAAATGGTGGCACATCCTGGAGCACGATTACGAAGATAGCCAGGCCCCGGCCGGTCCAGGAACCCAGATTACGATCAATCTAAATCCGCAACCCAACCTGACAATAAGCGGCCCATACGGAATGTGTGCCAAGTGTCACGACTTAACGATCGTTATGCAGAGCACGTCGTGGGCTTATCACAACAACCATGTCTACACCGACGGGCTCTCTTGCTCGACCTGCCATAACGCGCACGGTATGACATCGACGAGCGCAAACCCCACGGGCGTCCGCATGGTGGATTTTGATATGAATGTCGTGGGCCAGAACGGAAGCCTGCCGATTTCTTATGATCGCGGCTCAAACACATGCGTATTAATGTGTCATAACACCGCGCACGATCCCGGAGGTGGCACACGAAGGGTCTCTAATCCGCAACAAACTGGTGGCACAGTTAAGAAGCGTTAAAGAAAAAAGCGCTTAGGCTGTGAATCAAAATAGCAACTAGAACGTGGGTTGCATCACTGAGTAACTTCCACCTAGGGTTGGTATCCAAGCCCATGGACAATATCGCCAATGGATCACGAATCCCTCCTCGCGTGCCTCCAAAACCTTGGTACTCGAGTGCACCGCTGCATATCGTGGCAGTCGTTGCCGTTCTGACGGGCTTCGCCTTTCACGAAGCTCTTCGCTTCGTTGCATTATCGACCAACGACATCTGGTGGCACCTGCGCACCGGCCAGTGGATCTTGGAGGAACACGCCGTTCCTCGGAGCGGACTTTTCTCGCAATCGGCGTCACTGCCGTGGATCGACCTTAGCTGGGTATTCCAAGTACTCACTGCAGTTTTCTTTCGCTATCTCGGCTTTGCTGGACTGCCAGCGCTGCTAATGTGTCTTCAAATAGCCAGTGCTGCGGCGCTGTTCATGTTAGCGTTAAGCGCAAGCAGAAAGCTTTGGTATGCCGTTGTTCTCTGTGCAGTAGCTCAGTTCTGCCTGATGCCTGTACAACTAGATCCCGCGGCAGCTTCCGTGGGGTTATTGGCAGTTGAGTTGATCCTGATCACGCGTGCGCGCAGCACAGAGAGCCCTCGGCCTCTCTACTGGCTCCCGTTAGTTTTCATCATCTGGGTTAATGTCGATCGGCAATTTATCTTTGGAATGCTAACGCTGACAATTTTCTGTCTCGCAGTGAGTGCTGAGCAGTTAGGGCGTCAGCAGGGCGTCAGTCGGCTCGGTCAAGCCCGTATTAGACCTAGTAGCATAGTAATGATTACCGGAGCGTCATTCGCGACCACGTTCGTTTCTCCGTATACGTGGCAGGTCTATAGTCTGGCATGGCAACGTGCAACCGACACTGTCGCCGACCGCTTCTTTCGAGAACTTCATTCCCTCCGATTTAGGCAGCCGCAAGATTACGCGCTGATGCTGCTCACTATGACGGCGTTCTTTGTTGTCGGCCGGCGGCGCTCGCGCGATCTCTTTATGATCACCTTGCTGGTAGTGTCAACAGTATTATCGTTTCGGACCATGCGCGATTCCTGGTTCGTGGTGGTCTGTTCTGTTGCCATCATCGGTTGTGCATTGCGTGGCAGAGACGACTCTTCAACCGAACAAGAGAGGCTTTTGCGTCGAAACGATATCTTCGTCGCAGCCATGCTGGTGTTGCTCGTAATGCTGGTGACGTTGATGCGCATTCCAGGCAGCAGTGACGTACACGGCAGCGAACTTCTACTGACAAAAGTGGGAGAGAAGTTCCCGTTGCAAGCAGCAGAGTTTATTCGCAGCAACCGCCTTCCGCAGCCAATCTTCAATACGTATGACTGGGGTGGATTCTTGACATTCGCCCTGCCCGAATATCCGGTTTCCATCGACGGCCGCACCGACCTTTATGGTGGGGATCTAAATGCTAGCTACTTCAGGCTCATGCAGGGAGAAGTTCCCCTGCAATCCGATCCTATGTTTGCACGTGCGCAAACCATAATACTCGAGGCTGACTCACCGATCGCTCAGGCGCTCGGCAGTTTGCCGGATTTCCATCAGGCTTACCGAGATAAACTGGCGGTTGTGTTAGTGAAGAGTAAGTAGCGTATTAGAGTGTAGCCTGCCCTGCCTGTGATGAATTCTCTGCCGAGCCGTCTCGCTCGGGCATTCGTTGAATTCGTTTCTTATTCTCATTCCGGGACAAACACCACTGCCATCTGGTCTTCGTAGACCTTACGGAAAGAGGGATCGATCTCCAGAGATGAAGCAAGCCCATCGCGGCGCCGAAGTAGTACTAAGCCTGCGTCCCCCAGATAAGGATCAGTCTTATAGGAGGGATCACCGTTCAGAGTCCTGAGCAGTTGCTGGTCTAGCACGTCGCCGTAAAGGTCGGTGCGGCCGTCAAGCGATACCGGATACTCTGGCAAATACCAAATAAGAAAGCCGCCCCAATCGAAGTTGTTGAAGAGCGGGCCCCGTATACGGTTCTGACGCACGAAGTTCACCGCATTGACAGGAAATCTGCCGCTGACCGCGCGATCCAGACCGCGCTGATTGAAGTCCAGGCCAGGCGCGAGGATGAACAAGACGCCAGCGGTCACCGCGAACACAGCTACGAGTTGGGGCAACGTGTCATTAGCTTCGCGGCCGATCAGTTCGCCGCTAGAATCTGCGATGCAGGCTGCGGCGCAGACGCATAAGAACCATGAATCGCGCATGGTATGGAAACCGAAGATGCACGCCGTGACCAGGAGGACAACTTTATACGGATTGACCTGCTTTTGTCGTGCGGCGATGAAGAAGGCAGCACCTGTTAGCAGTAGTTCCACAAAGTGCTCATAGGCCCGGAAGCTCAGAGGCTGGAGCTCCGTAATCATGGAATAGATGAGCTGGGAGCGAGAATAAGCGAAAACAATAGTGTAGAGATGATACGAATAAGGTCCAATCAGAGTCGCGAGTAAAGACGAGCCAAACAAGATCGCAAGAGATTTGGCTGACAGCTTCGACGTTGTCAGCCATGCGGGTGTGAATCCATGCCGTTCTGCCAGGCGTTGCGAGATATTAACCGCCACAAACAAGCCCCAGATTGCTAGCCCATAGATAAATTGGATATGCAGATTGGCCCAAAGGAGAAAGAGGAGTGGTATCCAATAAAGCTCGCGAATATTACCGGTCCTTTGGGCTTGCAAGAGGAGGGTCAGCACGACGCAAAGCATTGCAACCGAAAAAAATACCGGGCGCGGCATCATCAGGAACAAGAACGAATAGCAACAGAGCACGGCGAGAAAACAGGCCATCCAGAAGTTGCCTGACAATCGCCGAACCATCCAATAAACGCTGAAGGCAACCATCAATGTGAGCAGGGCGCCATAGAGTCCAATGCCGACGAGCCCAAACCAGGCATAGAAGCGCGACAGCAGGACTTCATAGCCCCAGCTATATGCCGCCCAGGAATGATCGGCGGCACTGCGTGAAAAAATCCCCGTACGCGGAAAGCCACCGTGTTGGATAATCCAGTCGCCTGTTTTCAGGTGCCACCAGACGTCGAGGTCAAGGACTGATAGTTTGACCTCAAGCGAGACGGCACCTACCAACACCAGAAGACCGGCGAGTACCGCCAGACGCAGCCACCGCAGACGTGCAAGAGGAATCAACTCTTCGAGGAAATTCATGTGGCCGGATCCTGACTTAAAGTGGTTGGCATAATCTATTTCAGATATTACTTGGGCTGGGCGTTCGTTGCGTTGTATATCCGCAGCCCTTTCTTCCCAATAAACTCTTCCATATATTTGACCTGTTGCTGACCGTATTGCGGGTCTTTGCGAATGAGCGCAAGGCCAACATTGCATTCTTCCTCGGCTTGGTCGATCTGACCCAACGTGTCGTAACTGCCGCACATGACGGCATGTGCATCGCCGCTGAGCGGGTCAAGAGCAGAGGCCTTTGCCGCCATTTCCAGCGCTGCCTGTGGGTCCTGGTCGCCAACCTGTCTCGCTTTCACCAGAAGCTGCGCGGCCACAATCGGGCCGAGATCAAAAGTGCCTTCATAGACCAGTAGAGCGCTACCACCTAACTTAGCGGTAGGGTCAAGCCTACAAATGCGCGGCGAGTTTGCACGCTTGCGCCGCGCACGCCGATGCCGTCGACCATGCTGGCACTAACAATCATCGTGCCGGTATACGGAGTTTGCAGGTCGTCCCATTGAAGTTCGGAGATGCCTCCGCAAGGAATCGCATAATCTGCATTCTTATTGTTGTAAGTGCGCAGGAAAAAGCAATTCGCCGGATGCGTCTTTTCAATGTAATCACGAGCCATCTTCTGCGCCTGACCCCAGTCGACATCCGAGTTGGCGAGATATTTATAGGTCTGCCCTGGACCGCCCCATAGTTCATTGCTGTAGCTCAGGTAATTAGGATAGGCGTGAAGGGATGAGCCCAGATGCCACGCCAAGTAATGTGCACAGGAGCACGAGCGCCCATTTGTGGCTACTGGCGATACTACAGGCGCCCGCCGCCGCAAAAATAATCAGGAAAGGAAGCACCGGCAGTGCGTGGCGAATTCCGATGCTCAACTTCGAACTCATACTGAACGCGAGAAACAGTGCCATCGGCAACAACAGGAATAGAAGCTGTCGACGCCTGCTGCTCCAGAAAGCCAGCGAGCAAGCGGAGATGAGGGTCAGAAGGAGAACCGGCAAGGTGAACTTGATCGTCGCAGCGACCGGGAAGTAGAACCAATTGCCGTTGCGATACAGCTTGCCCAGCAGGAAAGTTGGGCGTCCGAGTTCGGATTCAACCAGAACATCCTGTAATCCGACCAGGTACGCTTCCGGCAATAAATGCCAACGTTCAAGCGTTGGAATGAGCCGGGTTGGAACGGCGCCGTGAGCCAGCGCGATACGGGGCGGGCTCCATATTGTCGCGCCGGCTGGACGTGCAGCATAGCGAAAGCCGTAGGAAGCCCAAAGTACGATTAGTGCAATAGCCGCAACCGCTACCAGGGCCCCCAGGCGGCGAATTACGATTCGACGAACGTCAGCCTTGCAGAACAGAACCGCATCCGCGACAAGCAACAGGGGAAGTATGACGACCAGAAGAATGGTCGAGTGTTTTACTGAAAATGCAAACCCAGTCGCGAGACCGAGTACCAGAATTGTTGTTGGACTTGGCTCGGTGACGTAGCGGTAGGCTGCGTAAGCAGTGAGCAGAAATCCCAATGAGGCTGCGATATCGGTTGTGACCAGCGCGCCGTGTGCAAGGATGTTGGGATCAAAGGCGATCAGCACCCCGGCGATGATCGCTGCAGGTAAGCCAAACAGCTTCCGGGCAAAGAACCACACGGTCACAAGTAACAAGATCGCGAATAGGGAAACGGCGAATCGTGCTGTGGTCAGCAAAGTCTCCGTGTTGGCAAAGACGAAGGCGTGTCCCGCGACGAAGTCTTCGGCTTTACCGTCGGGCAGCCCGCATGCGTGCGGAATAGGATCATGGATCTGGAGCGCCAAGAGGGGTAGGCCGGCGACGATCTTCACCAGCGGAGGATGCTCGGGGTTCCATCCGAAATCGTTGCATTGCACATAACGGTAGGCGGCATGTACGTGGTCGATTTCGTCCGAGGTGATTGATAGCTGAACGACACTGCTCCATAGCTGCGCCAGCATCAGCACGGTAAGTGCGGCGAGAGTTGCCGGCGGAAGCCAACGTCTCCACGCGGGTTGCAGCGGCGATTCTCGTTCACTCAGTGTGACGTCGACCATAATTCGGATCGGAGGGCGCGTCCGAACAATTCACCCCAGCTGGGCGGCATTGTTCCAGCGGAGAGAAGAGCATCCCGAGTGCCAAATTTGGAAGACTCAGGATGCTGCTAACCGTCTGATAAAACCGGCTCATCGTCTGTGGAGCAACAGCAATCGCGCCAGACGGCCCTCGAACTGAGAATTAAGGCGCTTCCGCCCATCCTCGCAGCATGGCAGGTCGCTGGCGTGGCCACGGCCGTCTTTGCAATCTACTTGATTGTCTTCTGCTTGCATTCGAACAACTTCGGGTTTGCTGCGAGAGGATACGGCAGACGCGGGGACACAATATTGAACACCAGCAGGTTCTCGCCGTCCGGGCAGCTCTTGATTTGCACCTGAAAACGCGCAACGTTGCCGACTTTTTTGTAGTGTGTGGTCGCGGCAACTGACTTGAACGTTGCGGCTTCGGTTCCAGCGGGTCCGGCATTAAGCTGGATCTTCGTTGGGTGCATACGCAAGGGCACGTCGATTGTGACTTCACTCGGTGCCCAGATGACGTTTTCGTCAGGCTGCTCCGGCGGAGGAGTTACAACAACTTTTATCCCGCAGTCAGGACTGTCAGTCCCGGCCAGGCACGGTTCCATCTGCCCCCACAGATTCGCGATGGCCGCCAGAAAAAGGACTAAACCAAAGGCGTTACGCATTTCCCCACCTCTTCATCGATCATGGATGGTAGACAGCACTTCAAGGTCCCTTCGAGCCGTCAGGCTTTGGATGATTTGCCACTTTTTGGGGAATATTAGCCGCGCCAAATCACCCTCATTCTGTGCTTTAAGGCGCTTCGCTGGATGCCTTGTTCTAAAAGCGCGGCAGAAAATGAAGCAATCAAAGAAGTTCTTCGTCAGGATCGCCAGAATTTTTTGGCAAGTGCAGTGCAACGACTGAGTTTGGGGGGCGATGCCTGGAATTCCCCGGTAAGAATATCCAACACTCATGAGCGTTACACCAGAAACAGTACAGTTCACTCAGACATGCGAGGACCGCTCAGCACAGCAAGAGCCGTCCCGTGCGCCGCGTGATCGCACGATCTTGCTTGTTCTGATAGCGAGTGTGCTGGCAACAATTCCCATTTGGCTGACTTCGTTTCCTCCAATGGTGGACTTGCCGGAGCATGCGGCACAGGTAAGTCTCCTTCGCAATCTATACGAGCCGGGCTTCCGATTTTCAGGATTGTTCTGGATCAATTGGTTCACGCCATACTTGTTCGGATATTTCCTGGTATATGCGCTGACTCCGGTGTTTGGTATCGTCGCAGCGAGCAAGATTGTTGTGGCAGCTGCTGTGGCGGCGGTACCGATTATCACAGCGATGCTGGCGGACGAGATTGGTGCGGATCCCTACTGGGCCCTGCTCACAATCCCGGCGATGTATGGGTACAGCTACAGCTGGGGATTTTTGAATTTTCTGGTGGCAGCGCCGGTGGGATTGTACTTCTTGCTGCTCTTTACTCGCCACGTCAGGAAGCCGACACTGGGAAGCAGTGTTGGTGTTGCCTTGTTTTCGATCCTGCTCTTCTTCTGTCATGCGCTGACGTATGTTTTTTTTGCCACGATCGCTGGCTTTTACGCGTTGTTTGAAACCGGCAAGTTGCGCAAGGCGGTCATGGCGGCTATTCCGGTCACAGCCGCTATTCCTATAGCGCTGGTTTGGTACCGCCGGACTGCCGCAGATCCGAATGCTCAAGACCCGATCGTTTGGGGCCTGAGTTGGTTTAACACCTCTGATCCGCACACTTGGGGAGGACGGCTGACCGGGTTCTTCCCGCGGTTGCTTGGTCTCTGGTCGCCGCTGTTCTGCGTGATTCTCGGAGTTGCTCTTTTTGCTCTACCGTTTCTGGCGGGAGCTCGCCTAAATAAACGATTGGCTCTTTGGGTGCCGTTTTCACTGTGCGTAGCAGTAATGCTCTTCGGACCTACAGGAGGGCACAGCGGATGGGCTCTTTCCCAGAGATTCTCAATTTTCGCCTTGCCACTCTTTGTACTAGGGCTCGAAAAGTCAACCAAATCGCGGCCCGCATGGCGTGCAGCCACAATTTTTGTGCTCGTGGCCTGGATCAGCATTTTGATCTCGGTAACTGAGAATTACGAGACCGAAGCCAGAGGGCTCAAGCAGATTATGTCGGCTATGCAGCCCAATGAACGCGCCTTGTCGCTGATGTTTCTGCAACACACAAAGGCCTCTCCTGCTCCCGTGTTTCTGCACATTCCCGCGTGGTATTCGGCCACAAAGCAAGGCGTAGTGGATATGAACTTTGCAGTGTTTCCTGTCGCGCTGGTTCGATACCGGACATCGCTGCCTCCTCAGGATCAGTCCGTTTCCGAGTGGCACCCGGAAACCTTCGATTGGAAAACGTGGCGGGGAGGAATGTACCGCTATTTCATAGTCCATGCGCCCGCCGACTTGGGACCGAGACTCTTCGCCTGGGCGCCTTGCTCCGTTTCGTTGGTGGCGCGATCCGACAACTGGTGGCTCTACGAAAAAGACCCTCAGTGTTCTTCAGCCGAGTAGCGAAACGAGCTCCCTGAAACCGGTTTTTCTGGCCGCGCCAAAACACGCCCATAGTGGGAACTAAGACACTTTCACGGCAGCACACAAGCACGAAACCACGCGGAGACCGCTGTAAGTTGCTGATTGTAAATAGAGAATCGCCGCGTAGCCAAAGCGACGATTGGCAGCCGAGGTGCACTTGATTGAGGTTCGAGTACGGGGGCGATCGTGCTCCCGCGTCCAGGAGTAAGCGCTTAAATGGAACCAACGTTAGAGGGTCGTCCGGCAAAAACTGTCTGGAGTGCGGTACAAACCTACACCCTGGCTATTGTCTGTCTAGTCATTGGAGTGGCCATCGGGTATCTCGTCCGCGGCTCAGCCGCTGCCCGACAGCCTCCACTCAGCCCACGGTGAATCAGGCGCAGGCCGCGCATGCCGGAATGGACCAGCAAAAAATGCCTACGCTGGAAGACATGAAGCGGATGGCCGACAAGCAAGCCGGACCCCTGTTGGACAAGCTCAAGAGCGATCCCAAAGACGTACAGACGCTCAACAAGACGGCCCTCACTTATAAGTCCGCTCACCAATTCGGAGAAGCGATTACCTACTTCCAGAAGGCGCTCGCCATCGACCCGAAGAATGTACCCATCCGCACGGATATGGCTTCGTGCATGTATTACACCGGCGACGTAGATGGGGCCATTGCGCAACTGGAGAAATCGCTCACCTACGATCCGAAGCATGCGGGCACGTTGATGAACCTCGGCATCATCAAGTGGAAGGGCAAAGATGACGTCAACGGCGCGATTGCTGCGTGGCAGACTCTCCTCAAGGCCGATCCAAACTTTCCGCAAAAAGACAGAATCGAAAGTCTGATTGCTGAAGCCAAGCAGTCACAAGAAAGCGTGCCGCCTCCGACGCAAGCGAAAGAATAGCTGGCTCAGAGACGCGTAGTGCACTGCCCAGTTACTCCGAGAAGCTCATCAGCAGCTCATTTGTGACGCATGTACTTGTCCGGCGTCTGGGCCGGTTGCTAGCTTCTGAGTTGCATCCGTATCCACCTCGGCGCCCCCGGACAACTCATGAAGATTCGTGTCTTAACAATCCTCTTCCTTGCTTTTGGTTTTTCAGCGGTGCTGTTTGCGCAGACCATGAACGTCCCCCCCGGCCATCAAATGCTGGCGGACCCGGATAAATTTGCCGATGGCCACCTTTACGCCCTTGACCAGCAGCTGCATTTGTCGGCGGATCAGAAGACCAAACTGCGCGCAGTTTTTCTGGACGAGGGCAAGCAACTGTTTGGCGTGTTGAATGACACCTCGATGTCAGATGACCAGAAACGCGCAGCCATCGAAAAGTTGCATGTCGCTACGGAGCAGAAAGTCGGCTCTCTGCTGACCCCGGAACAGCGCAAGCAGTGGTCAACTCCTGCTCCGGAGAACCGGACCGGGCCGTCGCACACCAGCCAAACTTAAAGCCAGATTTCGAATGTAAATCACGTCGAGGACGCGAAGATGAAGGACTGCTGCAAGTTGTCGGTCGGGATTGTCTTGCTGCTGCTGGCGAGCGCTTTGTCTTCCATCGCTTCTTCAACGACGGTCAAGATGCATCCGGTTCATCTTGATCCTGACACGAAGTCATCCACCTGCCTGGAGTGTCATTCGAGCCTTAAGGATGGGAAGTACGTTCACACTGCGATGCAGATGGGATGCGCGACCTGTCACACCATTCAGGAGGAGAAAAACGGAACCAGCGTTACGCTGGTATCGCCCGTCGACCAGCTTTGTTTCACTTGTCACCAGAAGTCCAGCGACCCGGTGCTGCATCAGCCTTATGCTGAAGGGGCATGCACTGTTTGTCACTCACCCCATTCCAGTAACTTTCCCGCACACACTCTGGTTGCCCACCAAGACCTTTGTATGGGCTGTCACGTTCGAGGGCTGGCGAAGGTGAATGAGAAGACGAAGATCGTTACCGTTCCGTGGGGTGTCTCGCTTACATTTCACCAGATGAAGGGCTGGTACTACATCGGGCTGAATCCGGAGCACACGGCGAACCACCCGGTAATGGGACATCCTGTGACCGGGCCGAATACGCTGCTCAAGTCCGCTCCTGACATCACCTGTTTATCCTGTCATAAGGCACATGCCTCCACTCATCCCAATCTTCGCCCTCCACCATTCGCCAATCAGACAGATCTCTGTGTGAGCTGCCACACCACGTTATAAGTACCGAGTGCTGGACAGCGCGCACCTTCAACCCTGACTTGGAGCGACAGTTGATTTGAAGGAAGGCCGGGTCATGTGCACCGGGCCATTTCGTTTGGAAAACGGCGAACGGTATGAGCCCAGGCCTGGAAATTACTCCAGCCGCCGCAAGAACGATGGATCTGCCCGGCCAGCGGGCAGCCACCGGAATTGTCGCATTACCGAATGAAATAAGAAGGGCAGGCCTTTTAGAAGGCAAGACTCGACAAGAGAGCTAAGCTAGCTCAATAGAATATCGGGACTCTTACGCGCGATGTGGAGCAGTTTCAGCGTGGCCTGACGCGGCTCGCGGATGCCCTGCTCCCAGCTCTCCACTGCATTGGAGCTGACGTTCAGCAGGCGCGCAAACAGAGTCTGACTGGCGTTCAGGCTTTCGCGCACGGCTCTGATATCGGTAGGCTTCATCGGTTTCGGACGCGGTGGGAGCTCCACGGTTCGCAGATCGAGTTTGACGCTGCTCTTTTCGGCCGCGGCTACCGGAGTACGCTGCTCGTCTCTGTTTTTCTTCTTCTTGTCCTTTTTGTTCTTCTTGCTCATTGCGCCTCCGTGCAGATCAGTTGACTGAATATCCTACAGTGTAGGAGCGGCACAAGGCGCGGTAAATAGCCCGGAAGGGTTGCTGCAACACTGCTACTTTTGACGGATATGGCGGGCGGTCGGCCTCCCCTTTTCTCCTATTTCGAGATAGGCCCACGGCAACTCATGGTCGTGCGTGAAAACCACGAGCCACTGCTCCGGAATTGCCAGCTTGTAAAACCGATGCTTGTTGTCGATGCTCTCCAGGGGATACAGGTCATATCCGAGTACCCAGGTCGGGTCCAAATGCTTGGCGTCAGAGAGCAGATCGCTCGGATAGGCGGCGACTTGGCCTCCGCTGCGGACGATGACCGCCTGCATGTTTCGTGTGTGACCGGGATAAACCTTCACCGAGACGCCGGGCACGATCTCGGCGTCACCGCGCAACAGCTTCATTTGTCCCGACTGGATCAGCGGATCGTAATTGTCCGTCATGTAGCTGACGCGGTCGCGTTCATGCTGCTCATGCGCATGTTCTACCTCGCCCTCCTGGGCGTAGTAGGTGGCGCGAGGGAAGGTGGCCACGGGCTTGCCGTCTTTGTAGTAGGTGTTCCAGCCACAGTGGTCAAAGTGCAGATGAGTGTTGATGACGACGTCGATCTCATCCGGCGAAATCCCGGCAGCCTCGAAGTTCTTCATCAGTAGCGCCTGATTGCGATAGATCGACCGGCTTTTCTCGCTGAGTTTGCTGCCGATTCCGGTTTCCACCAGAATGTTGTGCTTGCCGGTACGGATCAGCAGCGAGTTCAATCCCATGGGAATATTGTTGCGCTCGTCGGGCGTGATGCGTTTCTCCCACATCACCTTGGGGACGACGCCGAACATGGCGCCGCCATCCATGTAATAGTTGCCGTCCGAGAGTATCGTCAGTTCAAAGTCACCCAGCGTCGTTCGGTCCACAGATTTCTCCTGAGCAGATATGTGGTCGATAATACTGAATTTCGACGGAAGTGGGATGATCCGCAACCGCAGTAAGGAGCTAGCCCTCTATGGCATTGGCAAGCATCATTCGTCGCGGAGTCTTTGTCCTCTGCTGTAGCGCCCTATTGGCGGCACAGACCGACAAGATGACATCGATTTCCGGCCAGTCAGCCGAGCAAACCCTGCCGGCTCCCGCTTCACCCAAACAACAGGGCGATGAATTCGCGCAGATGCGGGACGACCTGAACCGAATGGAAAGTCTCAACATGAACATGAGCAGCGAAATCGAGTTTCTGCACGATCAGAATCTGCAGATCCTGTTGCGCACGAATTCGCAGATGTGGACGGTGCTGATTCGAGATATGCGCCGACAGCTTGAGCGTGACGAACAACGTGGAGCGACGCCGGCCCCGGCCAAGAAATGACGCCGACTGAAAACACGAAAGCGGCAGCCGCAGCCGCCGCTTCCTTAGCAGAAACATCGAGGGCTAGCGATTGCCTCCCGCGCCGGTCGAGGAAGGCATAGAGGTCGCCGCCGGAGCCGTGGTCGGCGTAGGTGCGACGGCGGGAGTCGAAGTCGCAGCCGGCTCGGTCGAAGGCGCGGCGTTCTCCGATGCAGGCGTGGCCACCGCCGCAGCCGTATTCGACGCCGTCAGGGGTGCTGCGCTCGCGGTCTGAGGAGCGGTCTCGCTCGTGGGCGCCGCCGATGCTACAGGAGCCAGCGGACGCTTCGGCGTCGGAGCGTACTTCTCAACCGTGTTGAGGAGCACCATTGCTTCTTTCGGAGGAGGCACTTCGCCGTTCAGCACAGAAAAGAAGGTCCAATCTTTGCCGTAAAACGCCTGCGTGTCAGCCTGATCCTGCTTGATCACGCCGCCGCTCAGCGAGACTCCGAGGAACAATCCACGAGCACGGGAGTAAGTCAGGACCTGCGCGCGCATGGTCAGATCCGTGCTTGCCTGCGCATCGCGTCCAACCGGCCCGGCCGCCGCTGAGGCATCGGCACCCAGTTTGAACTTGCTTTGCAGCAGATGCTGCATGCCGTCTTCGGTACGAATGATCAAGACCAAGTCGGAGGCCTGTCCGCCGGCCTGAAAGCCAAAGCTGCCTCCGGTAATTTTGAAGAACGCCGGCGAGCTCCAACCCTTGTCTGTGCGGCAGGTCGCCACGCCTTTTCCGTAGTTCGCGCCGAAGATGAAGCTGGCCTTCAGCGACGACGGAATGATGGCAATGCACTTGGCACCCGACATGATGCTGTCGGGAATGCCGCGGTCCGGCGCCGACATAATCTGGTTCAGTACTGTGCTGGCGGTCTGAATGCGCTCGAGATCGGCGTCGCGTCGTTCCGACGCGTAGGCAGCGACGGTCAGCAACAGCGAGGTTGCCGTAAGAATCGATATCTTTTTCATGGCGTTCATAGCACGACTCCCAGGTGGCTCGGGCGTGGCGCGCGCCGACAGCAGCCAGCCAAGTTCATCTTAGAGTGTTTGATGGGCAGACAAGGGAGAAGAAAACGGCGATGTGGTTACTCTTTAGTGACCTGTGGGGGCGCGGGACACGTCCGAAAGTCGAAAAACGCGGCGACTTGGGCAAAAACAAAGGGCTGAAAGAGGAGACCCTCGTAACCTCTTCCAGCCCTGTCTCCCAGGTTCTGTGGTAGGTGAATGCAGTATGGAATGGCCGAGTAATTCGTGCAAGATAACGAAAGTACAATAGACCTATTGTACTTTCGTAATAAGGTCCAGGCGGAAGGTAACCATGTTCCGAGGGCTAGGACCGGCATCGAAGTCAGCCCGACCGCAGGCTCAACCTTACGACGAAGGAGGTAACAGTATTAGCGTTACTGCGTTGTCGACAGCAATGAGTGCGTGACTGCATGCACGGACAGGGCGATACGGTTCGTCACGCCCACCTTGCGCAGCAGTTGAGCGACGTGAGCTTTCACCGTGCGCTCAATGATTCCGAGTTCGCTGGCGATCTCCCGGTTGGAGCACCCAGCCACCAGCAGACGAAGAACCTCGCGTTCCCGCTCGCTGATCTTCGAAGCGTTGGAAGGTTCAACCCGGCGGGCCGAAGTCGTGACGCGTTCAATAAACATCGCCAGCACACGACGAGGAATCCACACCGAACCAGCGCGAACTTCGTGGATAGCTTTCCTGAACTGGTCGGCCGTGGACTCCTCCGAAACGTATCCCTTCGCTCCGGCCGCGACTGCTCGGAGAATGTCTTCATCATGATCGCCAGGGCCGGTAACGATGATCTTTATTTCCGGACGTGCCGCTTTCAGTGCTGACATTCCTGCGTAAAAAGCCGATCCACGAATGACGGCCATCAATACCATTTCGTCCTCGGGACCATGCAGAACGCTGGCAACGGTTCCTTGGCGAAGCTGAATGTCCGATTGTGAAGAGAAGATGGCGCGCAGCCCTAAAAAGCGAACTGGATCGCTTTCGAGTACTGAAACGTGGATGGCCTTCTGCCTGAGAGGCTTCATGGCACCGTCAAGTCAAAGACTATCGAACATATAGCACTACTTTCCAACTTCTTACAACATTGTAGTGCCATAGTATCACCGCTGAATCCAGCAGTTATCCCGCTTCTCGCTGCAGATTCAGGTTCGTCATAGCTATGTGAATGCCGATTGGGCAGGCAGTTGGATACCAGATATAGGAGCGCAGACCGTTCCTGACGAAGCTTCAGCGAATAAGACACGCGTGTCAGCCGCGGGAGGCAAGCATCAGGGCGGTCAAAACCGCCCCGATGGAATTTATGCGGCAGGCTTGCGCCTTGAAGTCTTCTTTGCCTTGGCGGCTACTTTAACTTCGGAAGCGCGCTGAGCGTCCTCGACGCGTTGTGGTGGCTTCTTGGGCAGCGACGCCAGACTTTCTTTCAGCGCCGCCATCAGATCGACGACTGGAGCCATCTTCTTAGGCTTCTCCACCGGCGTAACCTCTTCGCCTTCCAGCCGCGCCTTGATGAGGGTCTTGACGTTCTCTTCGAATGTATCGTGATATTTCTCCGGCTCGAAGTCGCCTGCCAGTGCTTCGATGAGTTGATGGGCGACTTTCACCTCGGCCTCTTTCAGTTCGACGTCAGGCCGTCCAAATCCCTCCAGATCGCGCACTTCTTCCTTGTAGTACATGGTATGCAGCATCATGCCGCCCTTGTACGGTCGAAGAAAAACGGTGTACTCGCGGTTATGCATGGTGAGCTTCGCTATGGCGACGTAGTTGGTCTCTTCCAGAGCGCGGCATAGCAAAGCGTAAGGCCTTCGGCCAGCCTCTTCAGGAACCAGGAAGTAGGAGGACTCAAAGTAGATGGGATCGACGTCGTCGGCTTTGACGAATTCGAGGATCTCCATGGCCTTGGCGGTCTTGGGCTCGATCTTCTTGATCTCCTCGGGCTCAATAATGACGTACTCGCCCTTGCGGTACTCATAGCCCTTCACGATCTCGCTGCGTTCCACGACCCGTTCGTCATGCGGACACCAAAGTTGCTGCTTGATGCGCGTGTTGTCGTCGCGATGCAGCATGTGGAAGGAGATGTGGTTACCCCTCGCGCCGGAGAACAGCCGCACCGGCATTGAGATCAAGCCAAAAGTCAGGTATCCAGACCACACGGAAGAAGCCATAATTGATCCTTTTTGGAAGACGCCTCGCCCATTTCCCCGACGGGACCCAAATCTGTGGAAAACTGGGCAACATATCATCAAGCGCTTCGCTAAGCTTCGTCAAGCCTTATTATTCAAGCACCTGCAAACCTATGGCAAAGCGCAGTAGCGGTTATTGGGATGCGATTCATTTGTTACCTGCTGCATTTCAGGGCAGCTTTCGCCTGCGATGGCAACAGCCTTCCGAGGATGCGATACTGGGCAGGGTGACGAATCTGTTCCATGAAAGGGGCTTACCGGCGGCAGTCGTGGCCGTCGGCTTCGCCATTCTGGCCCGCGCGATGGGGTCAGTAACGGATGGGGGCGCGATCGCCGGCGTTTTCATCGCCTTTTTGTTAATGGTGGCCGGCGGCTTCGCCGGCTTTATACCCCTGCTCACGCTGTTCCTGCTGACGGTGATTTCCACTCGCTGGGGTTACCGCAAGAAGCAGCGATTGGGTGTGGCGGAGCCGAGGCGTGGCCGGAAAGCTTCTCAGATCTTTGCCAATCTGGGAGCGGCAGCAGCTTGCGTCGTACCGGTGCTCTGGCTGCCCGAACTGCGGGATTTGTTGCTCATCGCCTCCACCGCGGCGCTGGCCGAAGCGGCCGCCGATACGGTTTCCAGCGAGGTGGGCCAAGCGACCGCGCGCGGCGCCTATCTCATTACTGATTTTCGCGACGTGCCCATCGGAACCAACGGCGCGGTCAGTATCGAGGGCACCATCGCCGGATGTACTGCCGCTTGTATTGTGGCTTGGGTGAGCGCAGTTGTCGGACTGATTGACTGGCACTGGACGCCCGTAGTCGCGCTGGCTGCGATAGGCGGCATGTTTCTTGACAGCATCATGGGAGCGACCTGGGAAAACTCGGGCCGTATGGGCAACGATGCGGTGAACTTCGTGAGCACCGTATTTGCAGCGGACGTCGCGCTGGTTGTCGCTATGATCATGCAGCGGCTCGGCGCCTGAGAGTTTCGAAGTTACGATCTAAGAACCATGTCTGACCTAATCCATGTCCGCTCCGTTATTGACCTAACTCATAACCTGAACGGCCGCTGCCCCAACTGGGAAGGCACCGAAGCGTCTCCATATAAGGCTGAAGAATTGGGGAACATCGAACGTGACGGATACTTTTCGCGGACGTTCTTCACCCAGGAGCACTACGGCACGCATCTTGATGCCCCTGCCCACTTTGCAGCGGGTGCCTGGACTGTCGAGCAGATCCCCGTCGAACGTCTGGTTCGGCCGCTGGTCGTACTGGATGTGCGCGAGCATGTGAAAAAGGATGAGGACTACGCCGTCACCGTGAGACGACATCGCTCAATGGGAGCAGCTTCATGGGCGCGTACCGTTCGGAGCGGTGGTGCTGGCCTACACCGGATGGGAGGAACGTTGGGCCGAGCCGGTCAGCTTCCGCAATCAGCGCGGCGACGGACTCACACATTATCCCGGGTACTCTCTGGAAGCTGCCGAATTCCTGGTCATGTCGCGCGGAGTGGTTGGGCTGGGGATTGACACGATGAGCGTCGATATCGGCGTGACTGCCACTTACCCAGTCCACCTCTTCACATCGAAACAGAGCATCTACCACCTGGAAAACGTGGCGAGCCTGGGTACGGTGCCCGCCAGCGGAGCAACTATTGTGGTTGCGCCCATCAAGCTGGAAAACGGTTCGGGTGGTCCAGTACGACTCTTCGCGCTGCTTGGATAATGGCTCTTCAAAGCCTTCTACAGAACCAGGCTCAGCGAACGTGAGCCTTGTATAACAGATAGCTGAAGCTCTCGCGAAGTGCAGCCAGGAACCGTCCGAAGAGCGTCTTGGGAACCGAGTCCGGCCGCGGCGAGATATAGACCTTGATTCCTTGCGCCTCCATCATCTGCTTGGCGCGAAACATATGGTAGGCATCGCTCACCAGGATGCAGCTCGTCATCCCGTTCGCTCTCAGGATCACAGCCACGCGTTGTGAGGATTCGTCCGTATCGCCGCCTTGCGTTTCGGCGATCAGGTTACCGTCGGGGATGCCGCGCGACTCCAGGTAATCGCGCCCTACCTGACCTTCGCTGAAATGGGGATCTCCTCCCGCTCCACCTGTCGTGATGATCACAGGCGACAAGCCCCGATGGAAAAGCGCGTAGGCATGATCGAGGCGCGCGCGATAGACGGGCGAGGGACGGCCGACGTATTCGGCCGCTCCATAAACGACGATGGCGTCGGCGGGATGTTCCTCGTCGACGCCGGCTTCGCGCATGATTTTCGTGCAGATGTTGAGGAGAAATCCCAGCGCAATAGCGGCCGCCAGCGATACAAACCAGAGCGCGGGATGGGTCTTTGACTTTGGAAGTGCCGTGGCCATTTACTCCTGGCCTAGAAGCTCAATGATCTGTTCCTCGGGGATGGCTCCATGACGCAACAATCGCCAACCGCTTTCGCCAGTAAGGTCAACGATGGTCGAGGGCATTACGCCGGGTACCTGCCCACCATCGACGATGACGGACAAGCAATCGCCCAACTGGTCGCGAACTTCCATCGCCGTGGTGCATTCGACTTCGCCGTGAAGGTTGGCCGAGGTCGCGGTGATGGGCAGGCCGGCGGAGCGGATGATGGCCATCGGGATTTCGGCCGAGGGAACGCGCAAAGCGACGTTGCCGGTATTGGCTGTCACCTTGAGCGGCAGCTTTGGATCGGCCTTGACGATGATCGTGAGCGGACCGGGCCAGAAGCGGCGCGCCAGCAGGTAGAACGTCTCCGGCACTGGCCAAGCCAGGTCGGCGGCCTGATCGACGGACTCGATGAGCAGCGACAGCGGTTTGTGCCGCGAGCGCGTCTTGATCTCGTAGACGCGGTCCACGGCATGCAGATTAAAAGGATCGACGGCCAATCCGTAGAAGGTGTCCGTCGGCACGCCTAGCACTTCACCGGCGCGGATCTTTTCCGCCACATAGGTAACCAGTGAAGCTTCAGGCGCCTGGCGATTGATTTTGACGATTTCGGGACGCAACCGTGCCTCTTCTTATCGCGAGGGTTAGCGAAGCGAAAGCTACCATGCCGCTTCGCGAGACGGCAACTCAGCAGATTATCACGTCAATCCCCATCTGCGCGGTGAACTTGCGCGGCGCGGTGTAGGATAGACCCGGTTCTGCTTCAGCCATGCCCAATTCTTCCTATGAATCGCGCTTGCGACGCGTGGACAGCCGTCAGAATGCCAACGTCAAAGAGCTGCGGCGAGGTTTTGCCGAATGCCACGCCCAACCTGCAAGGCGAGGTTGCGGTCGAAGGAATGCACCTGGTTGAGGAGGCAATCCGCAGCGGCTTGCGGCTCAGCGTAGTTTTTTTCAGCGAGTCGGCCCGCGAGCGTGCTCAACGGCTGCTGCCGCAGCTTTCCGCGCATACCGAGGTTCTGCTCCTGCCGGATTCCGTCTTCGCCAGCGCCGTTCCCACAGAGAACCCGCAGGGTGTGGCCGCACTGGTGCGGGTCCGCACCGTAGACCTTGCGCCGATCCTCGACACTTCGCCTGCGCTTTTGGCGATGACGGCCGGCTTGCAGGATCCTGGGAACCTTGGGACTGTGGCGCGCTCCGCGGAAGCGTTCGGTGCGACCGGCTTGCTCCTGGGAGAGCGTAGCGTGAGTCCCTGGAATTGGAAGGCGCTGCGCGCGTCCGCCGGCTCACTGTTTCGCCTGCCTCACGCGAAGGTCGAGTTGGCTGCCACCCTGAACGAGCTCAAGTCCCGTGGCATCCGCGTTCTGGCTACGTCATCTCATAAGGGGCGTCTGCTTTCAGAAGTTGACCTGCAGCTTCCAACAGCTTTCCTGATTGGCAACGAAGGCGCTGGTCTTCCCAAAGACATTCTGGGACAGGCAGACGAGATTGTTGCGATCCCGCAATCATCGAAGGTCGAATCGCTGAACGCCGGCATTGCAGCGTCGATTCTCTTTTATGAGGCGTCGCGACAGAGGGGCGCAAGCGATTCAACACAGAGGCACCGAGACACACAGGCTTAAAATTCAACCAAGCATTCGCTCTTTCATATCTTTGCGGCACATGAGCCTATTCCAGAACAATCCGGCGCAAGATGAAGCGATCGACAAATCGCGACCGCTGGCTGATCGTATGCGCCCGCGCACTCTCGACGAGTTTGTCGGTCAGGAGCACATCCTCGGACCGGGCAAGTCGCTGCGCGTGCAGATCGAGCGCGATGACACCGGCTCGCTCATCTTCTGGGGGCCGCCCGGCGTAGGGAAAACGACGCTGGCGAAGATCATTGCGCGCATGACCCACGCTGACTTCATCGAGTTCTCGGCTGTGCTCAGCGGGATCAAGGAAATCAAGCAAGTGATGGCCGACGCCGAACGCGCGCGCCAGTACGGAACCCGTACCATCGTCTTCGTCGATGAAGTGCACCGTTTCAACAAGGCCCAGCAGGATGCATTTCTTCCTTACGTCGAGAAGGGAAGCATTCGCCTGATTGGCGCCACCACCGAGAATCCCTCGTTCGAAGTGATCTCGGCTTTGCTCTCACGCACTCGCGTGTACGTCCTCAGCCCGCTGACGGAAGAGCAGATCGTCGGCTTGTTGCAGCGCGCTCTGCAGGATGAAGAACGAGGTCTCGGCGATTTACACCTCGACGCGGATGAAGCTGCTTTGCGAAAGATTGCCGCGTATTCCAGCGGCGACGCCCGCAGTGCGTACAACGCTCTGGAAGTTGCGGCCACGCTGGCCAGAGAGGCCGGGTCGCCGATCACGGACGCCATCGTCACCGACGCGCTGCAGAAGCGCGTGCTGATGTATGACAAAGCCGGCGAGGAGCACTATAACCTCATCTCTGCTTTGCACAAGAGCGTGCGCAACAGTGATCCTGATGCTGCCCTGTACTGGCTTGGACGTATGCTGGAGGCAGGCGAAGACCGGTTATATGTGGCGCGCCGAGTTGTCCGGATGGCCGTCGAGGACATTGGACTCGCTGATCCTAACGCTTTGAACATTACCCTGGCGGCGAAAGAAGCCTTCGACTTCCTCGGCGTGCCGGAGGGAGATCTGGCGCTGGCGCAGGCCGTGGTTTATCTGTGCGCCGCACCAAAGTCCAACGCTGTTTACCTGGCATACGGCGCTGTGCGGGAGGACGTGGAGCGAACCGCGCAGGATTCCGTGCCGCTGCAGTTGCGCAACGCCCCGACCAAGTTGATGAAGGGCCTCGGCTACGGGGAAGGCTACCAGTATGCTCACGATCTCGAAGAGAGGGTCGCCGACATGCAGTGTCTGCCCGACAATCTTAAGGATCGCGTTTATTACCACCCTACCGAAGAAGGCATCGAGAAGCGGATCAAGGCACGGCTGGAAGAAATCAAGCAGGCCAAGCGCAAATCCGGTTCACAACGGCGACCTGAGGGGCACGGAGAAGAGAAAAAAACGTAACCGTAGAGCCTTATCCATCGTAATGTGGTTTGCCCGCGATCACCGTTGTCTTACTATCACTTGTGTTAATCTCCCCGCGAGGTATCCGCATGAGTCAACCCGATCACAACTTGAAAATCGACTACATCGAACTCCCGGCAACCGACATCGAAGCGACCAAACGCTTCTACACCGAGGTCTTCGGCTGGACCTTTCAGGATTACGGCCCGGACTACACCAGCTTCTTCGACGGCCGCCTGGCTGGCGGCTTCACGAAAGACGCTACGGTGGCAGGCGCCGGCGGCGGCAAGCCGCACGGAACACTTGTTGTGATTTACGCGGTGGGACTCGAGGAGACCTACGACAAGGTTAAGGGCGCGGGCGGCAAGATCGTGCGCGAGATCTTCGGTTTCCCCGGCGGACGCCGCTTCCACTTCACCGATCCCAACGGCAACGAACTGGCCGTCTGGAGCGAATAGCGCATAGATACGAAGACCCGGGACGCAACGACCCCGGGTCTCCGCGCAAGAAGAGTCGAGTGTCAGGGATTCTTCGGCTTCTCGATTGGCGGCACTTCCATCTGAATCGGGAACATGGCGTCGATCTGTTCCTGCGTAAAGCCCGCTGCGAGCAGAGTCTCCGTCATCGCCAGTTGTTGCGCTTTATATCGTCCACTTGGCACGAACTGTTCCGAGATAGAGTCGCTCTCCGAACCCATGCCACGTCGGTCGGGCCATCCTCTCTGCTTCTTCATCTTGCCTCCGATTTGAAGAGTCGGCGACAACTTACCGCTCAACCGCCAAGCCCACAGCGTTTCCGCCGCCAAGGCACAAGGCCGCAATTCCTTTGTGCACGTCGCGCCGAATCATCTCGTAGAGCAGCGTCGTCAGGATGCGAGCGCCGCTGGCGCCGATCGGATGTCCGAGCGCCACGGCGCCGCCATTGACGTTTACTTTATTCAGATCGAGACCCAGTTCCCGCGTGACGGCAATCGCAGCGACCGAAAACGCTTCGTTGATTTCGTAGAGGTCGACTTCATCCTTCGACCATCCGGTCTTTTGCCACAGCTGTCGGATCGCGTCCACCGGCGTCATCATCACCCACTCCGGCGCAAGGCCGCTGTTGCTCTGCGCGACAATGCGCGCCATCGGCTTCAATCCCATCTCTTTCGCCCGGGCAGCCGACATCAGCACCAACGCCGAAGCCCCATCATTTACGCCAGGAGCGTTCCCGGCCGTCACTGTTCCGTCCTTCTTGAACGCCGGCTTTAATGCCCGCAGTGTCTCCACCGACGTGTCCTCGCGCGGCGACTCATCCTCGGCGAACAGCGTGGGTGCTGCGCCTTTCTTCTTCGCCGGAAGCTCAACCGGAACGATTTGGTCCTTGAAGCGGCACTCGTTTATGGCGCTGATTGCCTTGCGATGCGAGTTAGTAGCGTATTCGTCCTGCTCTTCGCGCGTGATCTTGTATTTCTCGGCGACATTCTCGCCGGTGTTGCCCATGTGGTAGTCGTTGTAGACGTCCCACAGGCCGTCATGCACCATGGCGTCGACAACCTTCTGATCGCCCAGCCGAAAGCCCTTGCGCGCGTTCTGGAGCAGATAGGGCGCGTTGGTCATACTTTCCATGCCGCCTGCGACCACGACATTGGCATTGCCCGTCTGGATAACCTGCTGGCCAAGCGCGACCGCTTTCAAACCGGAGCCGCAAACCTTGTTGATGGTCATCGCGGCGACTCTGTCGGCCAGGCCGCCCTTCAGCGCCGCCTGGCGTGCCGGATTCTGTCCCAAGCCGGCTGAGACAACATTGCCCATGATGCACTCGTCTACTGTAGTGGGGTCGATGCCCGCACGCTTGACTGCCTCGCGCACAACGATGGCGCCCAGCTGCGGTGCGCTGAAGTCAGAGAGCGATCCCTGAAATTTTCCAATCGGGGTGCGAACCGCCGATACGATGACGACGTCTTCCATAAAAGCCATAGGTGCTCCTGGGAGAAGTAAGAACTAAACATTATAAGATGGAGCCAACTTGGCCACCGACGCACAAATACCGCCAAAAATCGAATCTGCCTCGAATTCGTCGGCGCGCCGTCTTGCCCCGTGGTGGCACACCATCCTGCTGGTCGTAATCCTCCTTACCGTCTCCATCAACGGCACGCGCGCCAGTCATCCGGTTGTCGGCGATCACAAACTCGCGCAGTATCTCTGGACGATGGGGCTGGAGTGGCTCCTGGTCGGCTACATCTGGCTGGGCACTCGCAAGCAGGTCCGCATGCGCGACCTTATCGGCGGCCGCTGGGCCACGCTGGAAGATTTCTTCCTCGACATCGTGTATGCCGGGGTTTTCTGGGGCGCAGCGATGTTCGTGCTCGGCGTCTGCGCCCGCCTGATGCATCTGGACCAGGCAGGCAAGATCGAGAGCATGCGCAAGCAGATCAGCTTTCTCGTCCCGGGAACGAATCTGGAACTCGCGGTCTGGTTTTGTCTGAGTTGGACCGCCGGATTTTGCGAAGAGGTCATCTTCCGCGGATATCTTCAGCGGCAGCTTGCGGGGATCGGCAACTCGCCGCTGTTAGGCGTCGTACTCTCCGCAATCGTCTTCGGAGCCTCTCACGGATACGAAGGACCGGCGCGCATGTTCCTCATCTTTGTCTTCGGACTGATGTTCGGATTGCTCGCCTGGTGGAGGAAGAGTTTGCGTCCTGGAATGATCGCTCACGCGTGGCATGATTCGCTCAGCGGAGCCGTGTTGCGCGTCCTCAAGTGAAGCTCTCATGCGCTCATGTGAGAGCAAAATCTCACGTCCTCGCAAATTTTTTTTTCACTCGAAAAACTCGCGCTACGTGACATCGTTCTTCTCTTCGCGTGAGATCGATGCGATCAAGCGATTGCGCCATTAACTTCGCGAATGCATAATCGCCAGTGTTTATGCGGGTACGGAGCACATCGCGAAAAGTGCGCATCATGCGCGGCGACGGAGAATGATGCATCGCGTGCGAGAAACGCGCTCGCGTGTGCTGCGACCGTTGCCGAGTTGCACACTTTGATGCGCGTTTTTTTCTTGACTATTTTTTTCATTGACTCTATACAACTAACAAATTGCGATGATGTACATGTCGCAATGTATTCCATGACAAATGGAAAGGGAGAATAGAAACATGGCAACTAAGAAGGCTGCAAAGAAGGCCAAGAAGGCCGCCAAGAAGACCAAGAAGCACTAACTGGTTCTTCGACCGTAACTGAAGGGGACGCGAAAGCGTCCCTTTTAGTTTTTGGAATCAATGTACGGTGACCGCTTGTCCGGCGAGCGGACGCGGCAACGGTTCTTCCTGGCTGGGGCAGATGCTGCGATAGCAGCAGCGGAAGCATCCGGTTGAAGGTCTGGGCTCGAAGTTTCCCGCTTCAATCTGCGCTGCAATCTGCGCAATCTTCAATTCAGCAGTGCGCAATTCGTCCGGAGACCGCCGCGACTCGATCGCGGTCTGGTTGGTCAGATTGATGAACACCAGGGACGAGGGCGTGTGGCCCAGCGCGCGTGCAGCCAAGGCATAAATCGAAAGCTGCAGGCTGTCGTTGGCGTCGTCCTGCGTTTTCGGATTGCCGGTTTTGTAATCGACGATGGCCACGTCTCCGTTAGCCAGTCGATCAAGCCGGTCCCACCGGCCTTTCACGCGCGCCCCTTCAATTTGCACCTTGAACTGGCGCTCAGTCTCCACAATCTCGCCTGCCGGATTTGCGAAGCTTGAGCGCACCAACGCAGCCAGCTGTTCTCGTCCGTTCTTTTCGTACATCTCTCGCTGTAGCGGTTCCGTGATCTTTGCCTTTCCGAACTCGTCGAGGAAGCAGGCGATGAGTGTGGCCTCATCGGGCGCGCGGCCCGCATGCACGCCATCGAAGTAGGCCTTCAGCGCTACGTGCATTGCATTGCCGAATTGCAATGCGGCGCTTGCCTCCTCAGGCAGTCGCCAGTCGTACCGCAGCTTGTAGGCCAGCGGACAATTCTCGTATTGCTGGATGGCGCTGGCGCTCAGCTCCAACGCTCGTCCGGTTTGACGCGGAGGCAGCATTGTCCACTGCGAGACATTCAAGTCAGGCTCAGCCGCGGCATGGATCTGCTCGATGAGCGGCAGATCGATGACCTGGAACTCAATGCGATCTTTGAGTTGTCCGCGCGCCAGAGAAACCAACTCGCGTACGTATCCGCTGGGCGCGGCCGGCTGATGATTTTGCTTGCCGGCCTTGCCGAACAGATACAGCTCATTCATCGCGCGCGTCATGGCAACGTAGAACAGCCGCCGTTCCTCTTGCCCGTGCAGCGTCTTCGGATCGCAGTCGTCAGGCACGGAGCGAAGCTGCTGCGGAAACTCAACCAGCGACTCCTTGTAGGGCGAGGGGAAAGTTGGAGAAACGGCACGCACCACGAAGACGATAGGGAACTCCAGACCCTTGGCGGCATGAACGGTCATCAGCTGCACGGCTTCTTCGCTCGCGGCGTTGCCGACTTCGTTCGGCGCCAGCGCCGCCACGGGATCATCTTCGTCCGTCTCTTCCACCAGCGCCCCCCCGGCTTCATGGAAGGGCGTGAGGTATTCCAGAAAATCGTGCAACGTGCCTTTGCCGGTGATCTGCTCGGGCTTCTTGCACCAGCGCGTGGCGAAATCGGCCAAGCGTCGCAGGGGCATCGATTCCGGCAACTGAAACGCACGCTGGGCGATGCTTATGGCCGCCGTCAGATCGTTGCCCGATGCTGCCAGCTCTTCCTGCGCTTGCCGAATCGTTCGCAGAACTTCCGGACCGCCTGGCACTTTCTCCAGCGCTGCCTCGGGAGAAAAATCTCGACCCAGCAATGCCAGCTCAGCGCGGAACTTCTCCGGATCAATCTCGAACTGCGGCAGGGCGGCCACGCGAAACAGAGCCACCGGATGCGATGAGTCCATGATCCGCAGCACAGCCAGGGCATCGCGCAGCTCAGGCGTCTGGAACAGGTCGGCGCCCTTTACCTTGATCGGAATGCCGCGCCGCGTCAGTTCAGCCACAATCTTTTCGCGATTGAAGTGGCTGCGATAAAGCACTACCACACTGCCATATGAGAAATCCGGGTTCTGCCGCCGCATCGCCTGAATCGTGTCGGCAACGACGATTGCTTCGTGATCGTGATCCTTGGGGGCAATGGCCTGTACCGGTCGAGCTACCGCCAGTTGCGGCTCGCGCTCCAGCCGCGCACAAGTCAAAGGCTGTCGCTGCCAGTCGCGGTCGAGATTCACGATTGCGGGATTGCATTTGATGGCTTCGAAGGCGCAACCCAGGATCGGCGGTGTGGAGCGCCGATTGGCCGACATAGTGACGCGTTTGACGCGCTCCGTTCCGAAAGTGCGCAGGAACTGATCGAAAGCGCCACTGGTGGCGCCGCGGAACTGATAGATCGCCTGATCGGGATCGCCGACGGCGAAGACGTTGGCTTCGTCGCCAGCCAGCAGGCTGGCCAGCTTGATCTGCGCCATGTTGGAGTCCTGGAACTCGTCGATGAGGATGAAGCGCGCGCGTTTCTGGGCCCGCTCCAGCACCGACTTGCGGCGCATCAGCATGTCAACCGCGCGCGTCATGATGTGGCCGAAGGTGCCCAGGCCTTCGTCCTGCAGCATCTTTTCCGCAAAACGGAACGCGTACGCCACCTCGCGGCAGCGGCCCAGAATCTCTTCGTCGCTCATCGTGGCGGCGTCTTTGGACTTTGCCATGCGCGGCATCGCGATCTCGCCGCGCTCCAGGCCCGTCAGATAGGTGTCGTAGTCATGCGGCGTGCGCAGCTCGTCATGGCAGCTGCTGAAGAACTTCAGCAGGTCCTGCAGGAATTTTCCCGGTGTCGCTGCCTTAATGTAGTGCTTCAGCTTCAGATCGCCGATACGGCGCCGCAATAGGACGAACAGGTCTTTGTCGTCGAGAAGCTGAAACTTCGTGCCCGCTTCCTGCAGCAGACGGTAGCAGTAGGAGTGGAACGTGTGCGCCTGCAGACCCGAGCGCATCAGCCGTCGCACCGCCTGCTGACGGTCCATCTCCGGGTACAAAGAGGCCTGCGGGCCGGTAGGTGGATGAAGAATCGCGGCGACGCGCGAGATCAGCTCGGCAGCAGAGTTGCGCGTATAAGTAACGGCAAGAATTTCGTCGGGCCGCGCCGCTTCACTCTGGATCAAGTGTGCAATGCGGCGTGCCAGCACCGTCGTCTTGCCGGTGCCCGCGCCGGCCACCACCAGCATCGGGCCCTGAACGTGCTCGATGGCCTGGAGCTGTTCTTTGGTAGGTACGAACTTAGGATGACCGTTACTCGCCACTACGACTCCCGGGAACACGAAGAAAAAGCGAAGATAATATTATCTTCGAGAGTCGTCCATGGCGCAAGCGAAAAGGCCAGCGGAGATTTCACCGGTATTTGCGCCGCCACACTCCCGCCAAGCCGACGACGCCGGTGCCGAACAGCAGGATACTGCTGATTTCCGGAGTTGACCCCGTACCGTTGACGGTACCATTCAGGGTGAATGCTTCCGAGTAGATGGTGCCAATCTCATTTTCGGAAGCTGACGACGGTCCGTCATTCTCGTCCCAGTACAAAGGGTCTCCATTGGCAACTTCGGCGTTCTGCAAATTCAACCAGAACGTTCCTCCGGGCAATCGCAAGTTGAAAGCCGCCGTTTCCGTGCAGACATCGAAGCCGAATTGATTTTCTGCGCAGCCGCTCTGGCTGAAGTTCAGCGTCTGATCGAAGAAGACTGCGCCGCCAAATTCCTGCGAAGTGATGGAGACCTCAGCCGAGGTGAGCGTATCGCCGGGAAACACCCACGAGGCGAACTGGAGGCCCGTAATGTTGGCGCTGGCGCCGTTCACGATGAAGCTATCACTCACTGCAAATCCGAAATTAATGGTCCAACTGTCGACCGATCCATTGGTCGGCCCGTTGTCGTAGACATCTGCCTTGGCAATCGTGCAACTCAATGTGGCCAAAACGAGTGCAAGCAGGCCGATACGGGTATGCATCGCGCGCTCCTTTGAAGTTGGAATGGCTTCTGCTCCACACTGACCACAGGGCATGCTAACCGAGGGCAGCGGGGTCGTGGGAGCTGGTTTATGACGGAGTTGTGCTCAAGTCAAGGAGATTTTTATTGAAAGGTAGTGGCCGCCGCGACAGCTCGCGGCTGGGGCTGGCATCCTCGTGGTTGGGCGCCTGGCGCTCGTAACGTTCGGGAATCCGGCTTCTAAACTTCACTTCGCGCGATGGCGAGTGCCGCGATGGCTGCAGTCTCGGCACGAAGGATGGTTTCGCCTAAGGAAGCCGCGATCCACTGTGAGGTGCTGAACCTGTGCAGCTCGTCTTCTGTCCAACCGCCTTCTGGTCCAACCGCCAATACCAGTGCTTCGTTTGCGCGGGAGCGAAGAATCTCGCTTAAGCCGACCTCGTGCTCGCTCTCAGCGAGAACAATTCGCAACCCAACGGCAGGATTCAGCGCGTCAGCAAGCTTCACCGGTTCGGAGATTTCCGGCGGTGAAATTCGTCGCGCTTGCTGCGACGCCTCGCGGGCAATGCGCCGCCATCGCTCCACCCGCTTTTCAGCGGCCAGAGCGAGATGTTTTTCCGTGCGACGCGCAATCACCGGTATGATCCCGCTGACATTCAGTTCGGTACACTTCTCGATCGCCCACTCCATTCGATCGAATTTGAAGACGGCTAACAGCAGAGTGATGGGCGTGACTGCTTGAGAAGCAACCTCGTGGCCCAGTGCAAATTCCACGTGGCCATCGGCTACGGAGGCGACCGTCGCGTGATAGATTCGGTCGCCGCAGGCCACTTCGAATTCCTGGCCAACACGCGCTCGCAGCGTGCGCGCCAGGTGCGCGGCGTGCTCGCCGGTCAGGGAAGCGCGGTCGGCGGAGAATTCGTCGGCAATCCAGCGGCGGCGGGTCATCGTGTGAAGAGTAGCAGAGCAGTAGCGATTGCCATCGAGGCGTAGACCCCGCCAAAGACGCGATTCTGCCGCGCCAGTGTGTCTTCCTCAAACACGCGGCTGTTGATGACGAACTCCAGCGCCGAGATCATGCCCACGAGTACAGCCATCACCAGCCATCGCTCCTCGTGAATCTTGGCGGTCAGCAAGTAGGGAATGGCGAGAATCGAGAGCGCGAGGTAGATGATCCCGCCGATACGCGCGCGCTTGCGGCGCTTGGGATTCTGATAGCGCATCAGGACGATGCGTGCCAACTCCAGCGGACGCGCAATCCGCGCCACCGCCGGCAGCGCCGTGACGATCAGCAGGAACCACGCGTAGATGCGAAGGGCTTTATCCAAGGAAGACCGCTAGTCACTTTTCGCTGTTCGCTCTTCGTACGCAGCAGCGTAACGCGGGCAGAGGAAGCATGGCGAAAAGCTAAGAGCCGCAAGCGAAGAGCGGCTCTTTCTACCCAAAGATTTCCTTCACCTTGTTCAGCAGCGAACGGTTTACCGGCTTATTCTCAACCGTGAGGGTTGAGTCCAGTTCCTGGATTAGTTCGCGCTGGCGCTTGGTGAGCTTCGAGGGCGTCTGCACCTTCACCTCGACAAACAGGTCACCGCGGCCGTGGCCGTTCAGCACCGGCACGCCTTTGTTCTTCAGCTTGAAGTGCGTTCCAGTTTGCGTGCCCTCAGGAACCTTCAGAGCCTGCTCGCCCTCCAGCGTGGGGACCTTGATCTCGGCGCCCAACGAGGCTTGCGTGAACGACACCGGCACCACGCAATAGAGATTCTTGCCGTCGCGCTCGAAAAAGGAATGCTCCTTGACGTGCAGCACGACGTACAGATCGCCCGGAGGGCCGCCGTAAGCGCCGGCTTCGCCTTCGTTGGAGTAAAGAATGCGCGCGCCTTCCTCAACCCCTGCCGGGACTTTCACGGTCACGGTGCGATCGCGCGTGACGCGTCCCTGTCCGCGGCATTGCGTGCAAGGATCGACGATCAACTTTCCCGTGCCGCCGCAGGTGCTGCACGCACGGGTGATTGAGAAGAAGCCCTGCTGGTAGCGCATCTGTCCGCGCCCGCCGCAGGTAGTGCAATTGATTGGCGCTTTGCCGGGCGCAACGCCGGAGCCCTTACACGGCTCGCACTCCTCGTGGCGGCGCACTTCCACCTGCTTGGTGACACCGAAGACTGCCTCTTCGAATTCCAGCGAGAGGTCCTCGCGAAGATCGGCGCCGCGTTGCGCGCGCGAGCGGCCGCGGCCGCCCCGGCCTCCGAACATATCGCCGAAGCCGAAGATGTCGCCGAAGATGTCCTGGAAGTCGTTGAAGACGGTGGCGTCGAAGCCGCCGAAGCCCTGCGCCCCGCCGTTCCCCACGCCTGCATGGCCAAAGCGATCATAGCGCGCGCGCTTCTCGCTGTCCGCCAACACGGCGTACGCTTCGCTGCACTCCTTGAAGCGCTCTTCCGCCTCCGGGTTATCGGGATTGCGGTCGGGATGGTATTGCAAGGCAAGCTTGCGATACGCGCTCTTGATCTCCTGATCGTTGGCGGTACGCGAGACGCCTAGAACCTCGTAGTAGTCACGTTTCACTGTTGTAGCCAGAACACTACCTCATTTACATCGCAGGGCTAAAGCCCCAATCGTTCTCTAACGCGGGGGCAATTACTAAGTGCCGTCGGCTAAAGCCGACTCCCGTAGGATGAACGGCCTTGACGCTGGCCTGAAGGCCAGCTCTACCCGGGCCAGCTCGACCCAGGCAGCTTTACCCAAGCATGCTGCACAATGGCTGTAGGCCAGCACTCTCGGAAAAGCTCATCCCGTCTTACTATTTCGCGCTACGCGCACCATTGCCGGCCGCAGCAGGCGTTCCTTCAGCTTGTAGCCGCGCTGAAGTTCGTCGATGACGTGATTGTCCTCAGCCTCATCGGTATCAATCATCTGGATCGCCTGATGCAGGTTCGGATCGAACACTTCACCCTCGGATGGAATGGGCTGCACGCCCAGCTTGGCCAGCGCGTCGTGAAACTGCTTGTCGATGAGCTCGATGCCGTCATGAAAGTCCTTCAGCGAGGCGGCATCGGTCTTCAGGGCGCGGTCCAGGCTGTCGAGGATAGGCAGCAGAGACCGCAGCGCGTCAGCCAGCGCGTAGTCGCGATAATCCTGCTGCTCCTTGGCGTTGCGCTTGCGAAAATTGTCGAACTCGGCTTGCAGGCGTGCAGCGCGATCCAGAAAGGCCGCGCGTTCGGTCTGGGCCTTCTCCAGCTCGGCCTGCAAGTCGTTGACAGACCTATCCGCCGTGGCCGAGCCCTCGTCGGTACCCTCGACCGGCAACTCGCGATCTACATCCAGCTCCGCATCGGAGCTTCCATTCGTTTTTTTGAATGCCATATCTATCCCTGAGTTATTGCAGACGTTCAGAGCCGCCCTGCCAGGAGTCGGTGGAGCACGCCTTCAGGCGTGCATGAACTTTATGCTCCAACGCCGCGGAGTTCCGAAGACCACTCCAGCTAGGTCGACTCGTTCCACAAATGATCGAACATGCGCGCGATGTACGAAACCGCCGTGATGGTGTGCTCGTAATCCATGCGGGTCGGCCCAATGACGGCCAGCGATCCCATAACCTCGTCGCCCACACGCGCCGGCGTCCCAATTAGTACGAAGTTATTTAGATGCGGCATGGTGTCTTCCAGACCCACGACCACGCGCACCGCCTCCTGACGCGTGTCCAGATAGGCCGACAGCAGGTCCACCACCCGCTGCTTTTCTTCCAGCGTGGCCAGCAATTGGCTCAGGCGCTCTTTATCCTGCTCGGTGATTACCAGGTTGGCCGCGCCTTCCACGTAGACCGTTTCCGGCACGTTCTCCGTGGCCAAGGCACCCTGTGCGCAGAGCTGCTCCACAGAAGCTCGCAGCCGATCATACTCGCTGCGCTCCTGCTGCAGGCGCTTGGCGATCTCGTCGCGTAACGACTCCATCTCCCAGCCGCGGAAGTTCTGATTGATATAGGCGGCTGCCGCTTCCAGGTCGGCGATCGTTAGATCTTCGCCCAGCCGCAACACGCGGTCGCGAACCAGCCCGCTGCGCGTGACTAGCACGGCAAGGACCTTCTTATCCGCCAGACGCTGGAAGTAGACATGCTCCAGCGCATTACGCTGTGCCGGCGCCGCGCTCACCGTCACGCCCACGCCGCGAGAGATCAGCGACAGCACGTGTGACGAGCGCTCCATGAACTCCTGTAGATCTTGCGTCCCCTGCAGGCTGCCCTGGATCAGGCTTTCGTCGGCGGCCGACAGGCGCGCCTCGCCGGTCAGCTGCTTCACATAAAAACGATAGGCCTGCGCCGTAGGCACGCGTCCCGCCGAGGTGTGCGGCTGCTCCAGAAAACCCGCGTCAGCCAAGTCGGCCATCACGTTGCGAATGGAGGCAGCGCTCAGGCTCTCGCGGTTGTTGCGCGCCAGCGTGCGTGACCCAACCGGCTCGCCCGTAGAGATGTAAGTCTCCACGATGGCGGTCAGGATTTCGCGTTCTCGTTTACCGATGCCCGGAGGTGAGCCCATGGTTCTTTGCCCTAGGATTGTAAGTTGCTGTACGACAATAGTTTATATCGTCACCAAGATATAGTCCGACATGATTATTCTAGGAACCAGAGAGGCGGGTGTCAAGATTGGCACTCCTGAGTTGGGAGTGCCAGGGGCGCGGAGACACGTGCTTGCTAAAATGCGCTTGTTGCATGCACTCCTTCTCTACCAACTTGGCGTTTGCGGTCGCGCTGCTCATGCTCGGATGGGCCCTTTTGGCCTTTCTAGCGCTTCTGTCGCCGCCGGTTTTTCAGTGGCGGGCAGCGAGAATACGATGGCCATTCCGCAACCCAGAGATACTCGCGCTGATTTGGTTTTGCAGTTTTAATGTCTCCCGGGGAGATTATTTCAGCGCGATTCTCTATGGCATCTTCTACGGCTGGATTTTGAGTCGGTCCAAGGTGAATGTGGTACTCACTCGCAATCAGTTACAAGCTGAAGCGATTTTTCTGGGAGGCCTCGGCATCAGTGGCGTGCTGGTTTACCTTCAGCTATTTCAACGTATTCTGGGACCAGTCGGCACATTCTTGTTGAAGCCGCTGGTGCTACTGCCTGCCAGTTTCGCTATCTTGCTGCTACTTGTCTGGAGAGGCTTTCGCGCGACGCAATCCGCTCCAACGCTTCACCACAAAGTCTAACTACTGCGCCTGCACCTTCACATCCAGCTTCGCGCCGGACGTGACTTGTACTGTCTCACCATTTTTCAAGTAAGGCTGCAGCACGGCCGGGTTGGCCCATTCCAAATCCCAGCCGTTAGCCAGCGCAATAACCGTGTACTGGCCGGGAACGACGTTGGAGAGAGTGAACGTTCCATCGCTGTCGCTCTGATCGCGACGGAAGAGAGGAAGATTGTCGGCTGCGTCCTGCGGCACCAGCACGATCATCGCGCCGGAAAACGGCTGACCCTCGCGCACCGCAGTGCCATTCACCTGTCCCGCACCGTGGGTGGCGATGCCGCTGATGCGCACGTTGCCGCTGCCGGCGATATCCAGAGTGCGGCCCGAAATCTTGGCCCCTGTGGCCGCCAACTTGTCCAGCGAATATCCGGGAGCAGCTTCCAGTCCGATCTGGTATCGCCCTGGTCTGACACTGTCAGACTGGAAGTCGAAGGCCCCGTGTTCGTCGATGTCACTGCGGAAACTTTCGCCCGTGCCCGGGTTCGCCAGCAGCACTGAGGCATGCGGCGGTACGTGTCCCGGAAACAGAATTGTGCCGCTGAGGTTCACAAAGCCGGCTGCATCGGAAACATTAATATCGGCATCGCCGGTCAGGTCTACCTCGCGATACCATCCACGCGGTGGGGCCTTCCCGCCACCTCCGCTGTCGGCGGGAATTTCAACAATATAGTGCCCGGGCGCCAAGCCTGAAATCTCGACTACACCCGGCGACACCCAGGAATCCGGTGCATTGGTTACCGAGTCGACGTAGCCCTCGAAGAGATGCTGCGAGAGACGGGGAAAAATCATGCGCCCGATCATCGGGCTTTCGGCCGTACCGGTGTGAATGCGGAGATGCAGCGACGGTGCGGCGTGCAACGACATGTCGGCCGTAGCCCGTTCGCCGGGAGTGAGTTGCAGCGGGGTCGCGTCGGCCGAATCCAGCGCGCCGGAGTAGAAGGTCAGCGGATAGGTGACATCGAGGGAAGCGAGGTCTGCGGCGGTGTGCGAATCGCCGATGCTCGCTTTCGAGCCGACATTCTGCGCGTACCAGGGGCGGGCAGAAACCACCAGATAATACGTGCCCGGTTCCAGATGCCCGATGTGATAGTGCCCCAGGTCGTCAGTTTGCGCCTGATTTATGGGCACAGTTTTCTGCACGCCTTCTTCGGTACTGCGCTGAAACAGCCGAACCATCGCGTATTGAACCGGCTCATTGGAGTCGTCGGTCACGTTGCCTTCCACGGAGGCGTCGGGGTCCAGGCGGAAGACCAGGTTGCTGCTGTCCAGATCGGGGCCGACCGCGATCGCGGTAGCGTATGGATCGTGATGTTCGAAGAACTGCACGGAAGAGCCACGCGCCGTTGCCATCAACGAGTATTTTCCGCGAGTGAGGCCGGAGAAGGAAAAGCGGCCGTCGGTCCCGGTCATCACCGACTGATTAATGTCGCGACTCTCGCCCTGTGTAACCCGGGAGATCGCCACTCGGGCAGAGGCAACCGGCTGGCCGGTGAGCGAGTTGACGACGATCCCCGAGATCCTCAGCCCCTGTTGAGATGATGCCGCCGTCATAGCTGGCGCTGGAGGCGTACTCCCCGATTGTGGGAGTTGCTGCGCCATCAGCATCGAGGCAGTCAGCAACAGCGTGCATGTGAGCCGGATCAGCACAGGCCGTCAGTCCACCTTTCCTGCGTGAATCAGATCGAGTTGCACTTGCGTCTGTTGATTTGGCGTCAGGGTCACGTGCGCAGCCTGCGAGGCGTAGGCGTCCATTGCGTCGGAGCTGGCGTATTCGATGCCATCGACGCGATCGAATGCGAATACCAGGTAGTCTCCTGGCGCCAGCCCGCTCGCGGTGAAGCTGTCGCCGGAAACCTGCACAGTGTGCGGCGCAACCTTCGACGCCGGCTGGGGCAGCACGACGATCGTCGCGCGTTGCGGTGTGCCGTTCTGTGTCTTCACCGTGCCTGAGACAGTTGCGCTATCATCGCGCAGCACAACGTCCAGAGGATAGCTCTGGCCGGGCGTCACCGAAATGTCGTCATACAGTACATTCGTTTGCCCGTACATGGCCGACTGCACATACCATGGCGGACGTGGCTTCAAGTCCACCGTGTAGCTCCCGAAGTCCACATTCTGCAAAGTCATCCCGTTGGATCCCTGCCCGTAGTTCGAGAACACTTCCGTCGCATTGATGTCGGACGGGATGAGGTGCGCGTTGAGCGGCGGACGCTGTTGATTGACCGGCGCGGAATTCGGTGCCGGTCGACGCATGGGCTTCGGTGCGAACAACAACCGGAATCGACACCGCCGGGGACAACGTCAGACGAACGCCTTCAAGATTGGATGCGACGTTAATTCGCATCTCCGCGCGCAGCGGCTGAAGATTCGACTGCGACAACGCGCGCAGAATGTAGTTGCCGGAGGGAACGTCCTCGAGGCTGAAGACGCCCGTCTCCATGTTGAAGTTCGTAGGCAACGAGAGTTCATCTCCCGATGGCGTCATCACCTGAAAGCCGACACCCTGATCCGGTTGATGTCCGCTGATGGTGCCCGAAACCTGATACAGCGGGACTGCTCCCAGCGACATGTCTGCTTCATTCTGTACGCCAGGAGCAAGCTGAATCGGCGCCGCCGATGTGAGATCGGGAACACCGGGATAATACAGATGCGGGAATCCAGTCTTGGGGCGCTGGCCTTCAGGCAGCAACTCCATCTCACCCTGAAGCGGGCCAGCGGCAAGATAATACGTTCCCGGTATGAGCCCGGGAAAGCGAAAGTGGCCATCTTCGTCGGTCTCAGTCATGCCGCGCGGCTCCCAGCGCTTGCGGCCTTCGCGAAGGCTCTGCGCGGTCAGGCGCAACGGCAGGTGTTCGATGGGCAGCCCGGCGGAGTCGGTGACGCGACCATAGATTGCGCCCTGGGGAACGAGCTTGATGGTCACAGTGTTGCTGTTCGGTCCGACGTTGATCCAGCCCGAATCCGACAGGCTCATGTCCTGTTCGGTAAAAAAACCCGGCTTCTGCGCCGTCACTGTCACCTGGCATTGGGGCATGCCGTCGAACTGGAAGTGGCCGTCGGTGTCGCTGAAGCCATTGCGCTGCACCGTACCATTGGTGCGCACCAAGGCATGCGGTACGGCCTCTCCGGTGGCCGAATTCACGACCGAGCCGCTCAAGCTATACGTCTGCTGATTGGCGGAGGAATTCTGGGCGGCAGCCGATCGCGCGCTCAGAAAGAGAATCCACGATGCCAGCAGCAGCAACAATCCCACCTGCAAGAAACGGTTGGTGGCAGCGCTATGAGCGAATTGTTTGATTTGTCGCAGACGCCGGGGATGGAGCTGAGAATGCACGCGCAGATGCCAGGTTGAACCCAAGTTAATCTATGGTAACCCGGAATCTGACTGATCGTTCTGGCCCGTATGGTGGACAGCCGAGACCCCTGAACGCTCGGAGAAGTCAGACGGCCGCAACGCTGGTTTCCGTGCCCTTCGGGCGACGACTCGCAAGCGATAGGTTTACGTACCTTGCCTCTTGGCGGCTCGCGCCAGAAAAAACTCCTGGCTGTTGAAAGCGTTCTTCTTGTCGTAGTTCGGGTCACGCACGTACTTACCCTCGGATGTCATGTGGCGCGCCTTGGCCTGCTCCTTGAGGTTGTGGCCGAGGATTTCATCGCGAACGTACCGGATCAGGCTCTTGTCTTGTACCGGAAAGTCCACTTCGACACGGCGATTCAGGTTGCGCGGCATCAGGTCAGCGCTGCCCAGGTAGATCTCTTCATCTCCGCCGTTGTGGTAGTAGAAGATCCGGCTGTGCTCCAGGAATCGGCCAACGATGCTGGTGACCGTGATGTTCTCGCTGATGCCCGGGATACCCGGAATCAGGCAGCAAATGCCGCGAACCAGCAGTTGCACCTTCACGCCGGCTTGCGAGGCCTGATAGAGCAGTTCGATCATCTTCTTGTCGACCAGCGCATTCATCTTGAAGATGAGATGGCCGCCACGACCGTTTTTCTGATGCTCGATCTCGCGCTGGATCAGCTGTTCGATGCCTTTGCGCAAGGTAACCGGCGACACCAGCAGCTTGCGGTACGAACTTTTGGCTGAGTAGCCGGTCAGGAAGTTGAACAAGTCGGTGCAATCGGCGCCAATCTGCGGGTCGCAGGTCATCATGCCGATGTCGGTGTAAAGTTGCGCGGTCACGCTGTTGTAGTTTCCGGTCGAAAGATGTGCGTAGCGGCGGATGATGTCGCCCTCTTTGCGCACGATCAGCAGCGTCTTGGCATGGACCTTCAAGCCCATCAGGCCATAGACCACGTGTACGCCGTATTCTTCCAGCTTGCGCGCCCATTCGATGTTGCTCTCCTCATCGAAGCGCGCTTTCAATTCCAGCAGCACCGCAACCTGTTTACCATTTTCTACCGCTTCCAGCAGGGCGTCGACGATGGGAGCGTTTCGCCCCACACGGTACAACGTGACCTTGATAGCGAGCACGTTGGGATCACGCGCCGCCTTCTGCACCAGCCCAACCACCGGCTGGAACGAATCGAAGGGATGGTGAAGGATGATGTCGCCGTGCTGAATGGCGCCGAAGATGTCTTCAACTTCCTCGCCGTCTTTCATCAGTGCCGCCGGCATCGCCGGCACAAACGGTGGAAACTTCAGGTCAGGCCGATCAATTTTGGTCAGGTTGCGTACCCGCACCAATGACAGCGGTCCGCCGCTGACGCGATAGATATCCTCGCGGTCCAGTTCCAGGTTCTTGATCAGGATATCCATGATCGGCGCCGGCATGCCTTCATCGATCTCGACACGCACCACATCGGCGAAGCGGCGCTGCCATACGCCTTCTTCCACCGACTCCAGCAGGTCGCCAGCTTCCAGATCCTGAATCTCACTATCGGCGTCGCGAGTGATGTGGAACGGATGCGCTTCCAGAATCGTCATGCCCGGGAATAAGTCGCCAAGGTTCGCAATGACCAGTTGCTCTAGCCACACGAACGACTGTTCTTTGACGACGGTCTTGGTGCGGCTCTTCGGCTTAGATGTCCCACTCAGTGGGATAAGCTGCGGCAGCGTGTCGGGAATCTTGACGCGTGCGAAATGTTCTTCATCCTCGCGGCCGCGAAGCATCACGGCGAGATTCAGGCTCAGATTCGAGATATGGGGAAACGGCCGGCCCGGATCGAAGGCCAGCGGCGTCAGCGTAGGGAACACCGTCTCCTGGAAGTAGGAGTTGGCAACCGCACGCTGCTCTTCCGTCAGATCCGAAAAATTGAGGATGTGAATGCCCGCATGGTCCAGCGCCGGAACCAGTTCCTTGGTCCAGCACTCGTGCGCGCTGCGGAACAGGCGAATGACCGAGGCACGGATAGCCCGTAGTTGCTCGGCCGGAGTCATCCCGTCGGGGCTGGTTTCGACCACGCCCTTCTCACTCTGCCGTTTCAGGCCGGCGACGCGCACCATGAAAAACTCGTCGATGTTCGAGCCTACAAACGACAGAAACATCAGCCGGTCCAGCACCGGATTTCGCGGATCTTGCGCTTCTTCCAACACGCGCCGCTGAAAGTCGAGCAAGCTGATCTCGCGATTGATGTACAGCGAGGGATCGTCCAAGTCGCGAACTGGCTGTTCATGGTTACCGTTGCGCCTTTCCGACGGCGGGTTGACGCGGGTAGACGTACGTTTACGCTTGGATGGAGCCGGTTTCGGTGCTGTGCTCATAGGACGTTTAGCCACGGAAATAGACGATCATTGTAAAGCCGCTCAACGGCTTTGCCTATCGAGGGAAAGGCTGGATAACGCTATTTTCGCACTCTTCAACGAATTTTCATAATGGAGCATACGTGCCTCCGACCAGCCGCCGGATGAGCGGGCCCGTTAAAAGATAATAAGTACCACATTGTGGGATATGATTTCCGAGGAGACGCGCTTGACGGAGAGCGTAAATTCGGCTGCGCCCCCGCGGTCTGTAGCGGATGAGGTTCGGATGACAGCAGAGTTAGAACTCCTACACTGGATGGGCCTAAGTCAGCGAGTTGCGCGTCGACCACCGTCAACCAAGCCGGCATCAAGCATGCTTCTATGCGTTCGTGCCCACGCAATGCAATTCAGTGCCGGAACATAGCCACTTCCGCATCGGTGGAGGGCATTAGTACCACAAACGAGGTTGGCGAGATCATGTAAGTCACTGCGACGTGCTGATCTCCGGAACCCTCGGCGGTGCCTCGCCCGTTAGCCGCGATTATGTAATTGATGACATGGCCCAGCCACTGATCCAGTCCGTCGGGATGACTGCCGTCGCCGTTGAGAACCATCGTGCCCGCGCCGTCGGCGCTTCCGACATCCAGTTCGTTCTCCGCGTTCGCGTAGTCCAGCGGCGCCAGAGAACCACCGGCATAGCTTCCGGACAGAGATGCATTGGAGAACGGTCCGCCAGTTTGCGGCTCCATGATGCCGAAGAGGGAACTGCTGCCTCTGCCGATCATAAAGGCATGATTCTGGCCGACTAGGAAGCCCGCAGGATTACCTGACCCGAAGTCGACAGCCCCATTGGATTGCACCGAATAAGTCGCCTGGAAGGGCTGATCCTGGGTGATTGTCCCCGCGAGATCTTCGTCCATGGCAAGGATATTCCCGGTACCGCTTCCGTTGAAGTTGAAGAGAGCGGCAACCGATTGGTCGAGCCCATCTCCTCCATGAATATCCTGCATGTAGGCAACGGCCAAGCCATTCAACGATCCATTGTTGAATGTCCCGCTCTGCTGCAGCATCGAGCCCACCTCCACTCCAATACCGCTGTCGGGAGTCGCGTCGATCTGCTCCATCACCATCTCGCTTGTCGAGACCACGTATACGACTTCATGACGAGTGTCGCCGAAGCTATTGAGGATTGTGCTCACGCCGCGGCCGCTTTGCGCGTTGATGTCGGTCAAGCTGCCGGTAAAGGTGCAGGTTGCGTATGATCCATTGTCGTTGACGTCGCATGATCCCGCCGGGATATTTCCCGAAGCCAGCGTCAAGACGCCAACCACAACGAATCGACCCGAGGCATCATTTCCGCTCATCCCGAATGCCCAGTTGCCGTTGAGCGCGCCGAGCGAGAAAGCGCTGGAGTTAGCTTTGCGCAGCGCGCCGGAACCCCGGCTGCCCTGACCGGTCGTGTCGTCGTACTCGATGATGCGGCCGTTGCCGGTGGAATCAAGCACAAAGGCGAAGGTCATGGGACCCCACGATTGACCTTGCAAGGTGATCAGGTTCAGGCCGGTTGTACTGATGGAGTAATTGCCGCTCACCGCGGTGTTGATCGGCTGACCTCCGAGGGGGTTGTAGTCGATCATTCCGCTGGTGATGACACCATTGCCATTGGAGATGAAGCTGCCCGCCAGCGCCCATGCGCCTGATGCATTGAAGCCGTTCACGTAAAAAGCATAGTTGCCGCTCAGCAGTCCCAGATTGCCGCCACCTCCAGGATTGATGACGATGCTGAGTTGCGCTGTCGCGGTTACGGCAGGAGTTTCCGAGTCAGCGACCTGTACGGTGAAGGGTGAAGTACCGGCCACCGTAGGCACGCCGTTGATCGTGCCCGTGCTGGGATTCAGATTGAGCCCATTGGGGAGCGTGCCGGCAGTAACGCTCCAGGTATACGGGTAGACTCCACCAACCGCGGTGAGTGGCGCGCTGTAAGCCGTGCCCGCGGTGCCCGCCGGCAGCGTCGTGGTCGTGATGCTCAATGGGACCGCGGGGCTGATGGTGATGCTCAGAGCCTTGTTGGCTGTTGTCGGAGGACTCTCGCCATCCGAAACCTGCACGGTGAAGTTGGACACGCCAGCGCCGGTCGGCGTTCCGCTGATCGCGCCGGTGCCGCTGTTCAGTTGCAACCCATGCGGCAGGTTGCCGCTGACAATGCTCCAGCCGTAAGGAGTGATACCGCCGGTCACTGCCAAAGTCGTGTTGTAGCCGACGTTCTGCGAACCCGAGGGCAGCGCCGTGGTCACAATGCTGAGCTGCTGAATGGTGGAGTTGACATAGATGTCGAGATTCGTCGCAGTCGCCTGGGCTGGCGACTCGGAATCCGTTACTTGTATGCCGAAGGGGTTGTCCCCCGCCATCGTCGGAGTACCCGAGATGATGCCGCTTCCCGGATCCAAGCTCAGTCCCTGGGGTAGCGAGCCGGAGCTCAAGCTCCATGTGTACGGTTGCACGCCGCCGGTCGCGCCCAGCGTCATCGTGTAGGGATAATTCACCGTGGCGGCAGGCAACGAGTTCGTGGTGATGGTCAGCGTGCCGATCGGTGCGAAGTAGCTGAAGATGTCTACCACCAGATTTGCGGCGCTAGAGTTATAGGCATCGATGTCGCCATTCAGCGTGGGCACGATGGCCATATTTGAGGTCACGTAGCCGTCACGCGCGTTTAGCGTCGAGACCACCGGCATGCCCTCCGCATCGGGCCACAGCGACAGATAGCCGAACAGACCATGGTTCTGGGGAATGACCGTCGCATTCAGCACATAAGCCTGGGCGCTGGGCACATTGCACGGACCTTGCAGCACCGGGACCGGCATCATGCCTGTGAACGCTCCGTTGCCGTTGCGCGTGTCCAGCAACCGGCACGGAGGCAGCGTGTACAGAGACAGCGGCTGCGGGGCCGACGTTGCGGGCGCGAAGTAGCCGTTAATGTCGAGCAGCAGATCGGTATCCTGAGTGGGATATACGCTGATTGCGCCTTGTAAGCCGCCGGAGATGAGTGCGGCGTTCGCCGTCGCTGTGCCGGTTGGCGCGTTCAACGTTGACACCTCAGGAGGTCCGCCGGGATTGGTCGGCCACACCGTCAGATATCCGAGATGTCCGGTGCGAGGCAGGGCAGTGATGTTCAGCGAGTAAGCGCTGGCGCTGGGATTGATCGTGCAGGGCCCTTGCAGCAGCGGAAAGTCGCGCTCCTGTCCGCCGCCAAGATACGGTCCGCCAAAGGTGCCGTTGCTGCCGCGGGTATCGACAATGCGGCACGGTGTGAGGGGAAAGAACGCCCACGTATCTGTCTTGGCCGGTACAAAGTAGCCGTTGACGTCGAAGACGACGTTGGTCTGGTCGGTCGCATAAACGCTGATCGCTCCGCCGGTGCCGGCCGGGACCACCGCTGCGTTAGCTTTGGTGCGGCCGTCCAGCGAGTTCAGAGTCGAAATTGCCGGCTGCTGCTGCCCGGTCGGCCAGACGGTCAGGTAGTGCAACACGCCCATCGGCACTGCAGTGACATTGAAGGCATAAGCCGCGGCGGTCGTGGGAATGTTGCAACTTCCGTCGGGGATCGCGAAACTTCTCGACTGGCTGGCAGGAATCGGCGGCCCGCCGAACTGTCCCTGCGCTCCGCGTGTGTCAATGACCCGGCATGGCGGATTCACCGGCACAAACTGCAAAGCCGATTGTGCCTGCAGAGCGAAGCTCGAAAGTACCAGGATGATCGACAAAAGGACCAGGATACGAAGGCAACGAAGTGGCATTCAAGCCTCCCGAACTGCCCTGATTGTGAGCGCCTGTTTGTGCCTGTCGTTAGCGATTTCGCGTCTATTTCCAATTCGACTCCCAAAACGGCACTTGCGGAAAACAGACGCAGCGCTTGCGATCTGACATAAATGACAGCCTGCTGCGTCGAGCCCAAGAGGTCCAGGGGGTTCGGCGAGAAGCTCACGGTTGCAAAGCCGGAAACGCTCCACTAATCTGTGAAGAGCCTTCCCAAAGCCGGGATGGCGGAACTGGCAGACGCAGCGGACTCAAAATCCGCCGACCTTCGGGTCATGGGGGTTCGACCCCCCCTCCCGGCACCAAGAATAAGACATTACAGGTCAGTTACTTGAAGCGAATTTTGCGGGCGACCTCCGCCTTATGGAAATCTTTCTTGAATTGCTGGTGATACTTTTGGGGATACTTTGTTCCGGCTTATGGCCTGGGACCCGGATCAGCTCAACTGCCGTGTGGAGCGTATTTGGGGCTAGGTGAGCATACCGGGCGGTAATGGCGATCGTTTTGTGCCCGGCCAGTGTCTGAATCGTTTTCAGCGGGACACCGGCCATCGCGAGACGTGAACAAAAGGTGTGACGGCAGTCGTGCCAGTGGTAGTCCCGCAGGTTAGCCTTCTCTCTTGCTGCCTCAAACCACATCCGCGAATCCAGGATTGGGAAGACTCTATCCGTAGGCCTGGCGTCCGCCGACTTGATCTGCTTAAAAGCAGCGATCACAGCGGTGCTCATGGGAACATCGCGAGCTTCGTTGTTCTTCGTTTTCGAAAGGTGAATCTCTTTTCTCTTGAAGTCAACGCGCGCCCAGATCAGCCCGTATTGCTCGCTCTTCCGCATGCCCGTTCCGACTGCGATCGTCAGCTCGGGCATGTGTTCAGGAAACAGTTCATTGATGGCTTTGCACAATCGATCCTCTTCTTCGTCGAGCAGGTACCTGATACGCCCATTTGATTCTTTGCGCTGCCGCACAAGCCGGGCCGGATTGCTGTCCACGCGCCCATTACGAACGGCTTCCCGATAGATGAGAGAGAAAACTGCACGATAGCGGTTCGCCGTGCCGGCAGTCTTCGTATGGCCAGCGATCCACGAATCAATCTCCGCGGGCTTGATGGTAGAGGCGACACGCTCCCCAAAATCAGGGAGGATCTGACTGATTCTGGACTTCACGTTCCGTTTGTCGCCGTGGTGGTGTTCGGAATAATCCAAAGCAGCTTGGGCCAAGTCATTAAACTTAACTTCGGCCCGGCGAACGTTCTGCGGCAGTTTGCGGCCTCGAAGTATCTCCGACTTTCGCAGCTTGTAAAGGTCAATCGCGTCTTGTCGGCGGCCTACCTTCTCGCGATGCAGTTGGCCCTGATCGCGGTATCGGACCCACCAGACACCCGAACCTGGAATCTTCTCGAATACGCCGGTTGCTTTGGGGATTTCTTTACGTGGCATGTGAGGAACACCTGCGGACTACGATAATCTGTTAATCCGCAGGTGTCTAGGTCTTACGCGGCCCGGGACTTAATCGGGCCGAAATGGTCGGCTGCGGCAAACCGTTTCAGTTCACCTGCGGGAATAAGGACCTTCTTGCCGATCCTGCGGGTCCGGAAAGCACGCTGACTCAAGAGATAATCCAGCGAGCGCACGCTGATGGAAAGTGCATGCGCTGCGCTTTTCCGGTCGTACAGCAACTTCTCGACCCGCTCCTGGTGTGCAGTGACATCACGGCAAGGCCGTTGCTGTCCTGCGGCAACTGACTGACTACTCACTTGGACACTCCTGTGCCGACCTCAATAAAGAATACATACATCAATAAGACCTCCTCTCCGGCGACAAGCCGGGCTCGCAATGATAAGCAATATTCGAGCCCCGCCGAAGTAATCAGGCTCATACCACACTGTGATAGTCCGGGCGACGGAAATGCATGGTCTGGCGGGGCCGGTGCAGCTGTACCGGGCGAGTTGAGAGCTGAAACGATTAATTACTTCGGTTTCTTGGCTCGAGGAGCGCGTCTGGTAGCACCGGTAAAAGACGCTCTTGTTACCGAATGTCGTTCCCCCTCGACTCCGGCGGCAAGTTGAATGAGGGCATCCGCCTCGGCACGCAAGCGGGCAGCTTCGCATTTGGACCGCATATCTTGATAACTAATCGGCTGCCCGGTTCGGCCTGCCGTCGCGGCGGCCTGCTTCGCGAGTAACTTGCGCCGTTCAGAAGCCTGCTTGAGCAGGTCTGCAACTTTTCCTGAGTTGACTCCGTAGTGCCTAGCCATTTCAGCAAGCCTAAGGACGCCGTCCAAGTCAGTTGGGAGCCGAGAGGCATCCAGATGCTCTTTCCAAGAATTCCGTGCAAGCTCTCTTCCCGATGTCGTGAGTGTGTAAACATGCCGCGGCCGATTGGTGGCGCCTATCCCATCATGCCGTTTCACGAAGCGGCCATCGCAGAGCCGACGCAGGGAAGGCGTGCTTGCGCCCAAGGATAATCCTGCCTCCCGCTGAAGCGCATATGGCGTCTCGATTCCTCGATCCAGCAACGACAGTATGTAAATGTCCAACAAGCCGAGAGTCATCGGTTGGATCTCGACTTACAGGTCAAGTCTAGGATAGGCATTTTGTACATATCTTAGATATTATTGCGGAGCTAGCCAGTTTTCACAATCTTTTTCCATGCATGGTCCAGACCTATGTTTAGAAGTTCTCGCACTTCATTCTGTCTGTGCCGCGCCAAGCCGACCGCCGTGAGAATCCACCACGCCGATACCCCTAGGTCGTCAATGTCAAGCTCCCAAGGTTTTGCAGGACGCGATTTCTCGATTACGCATTCGAATGGGACGTCTAAATTCGCATCGACGTATTGTCCTGAGATCACAGAGGGGTTTTCACGCATCATCTTCACCGCTCGACCCATCAGTTCATGCCAAAATTTGTAATCATGCCCGCTCCTCTGAAGCCAAGCGGACACCCCAAAAATCACTTCTGCATTAGAAAACCGTTGGCCTGAACTCCCGGCAGCTCCGACGACTGAACCCAGCTCATTGGGGGTACTGGGCTCTCCAGAAGGATCTTGGACCTTTAGGCCATTATCGTTTGTCGGTGTGGTCACCGGGCTGAATATTTCTTTCTGCACAGCATTTGGAGAGCTGGCAGATGTACCGGATGTCAAGCTCTTGGTGTTCGGCACCGTTATGATCGACTCGCCTCTATCTGCCAGAGGATTCTTGGAAGGCATGCGCAACTTATTTTCGAAGGCTGGCCCGGCCGGGGACGCAGAGGAGGACCCTTTACTATCACTTGGCCCGCCAAAAGCATCGCCTTGATCGTCAGTCAAAACCATAACTCGCTGACACTTCTGAAACCGTGTGGATTGCTGCACATCGAGAGACTCGTGTTCAAACCGCAGATGCCGACGTAGAGTAGGACTTTTTCTTATGAAACAACACAGGACGTCTTTCGCCTTCTCGGGATTTTCCACAGCCTCCTCAGGCGTCAGTTTGTGGCGCTCACTGGACCGTCTCAGGGCCTGCTTCACCCGCCTCACCACCGCGATCATTTCGGCCTTGTAGTCCATCGCGCTCTCGTCAAGCATGTTGCTCAAGATTTTCAGCAGCGGATCAGCCTTAGCGCTGGAGTCCGTTGGTTGCTCGGGAGAGATCGCTAGGTTTTTCTTCGTTTTTTTTGGTCTTTTCGTTCTTGGGCTCGAGCACCGAACGCAACCACTCAGCAAATGCTTGCCATTGCTTCTGACGTTTGGAATAGGCTTTCTGCTTGGAAGGCTTTTCTGCCTGCCTCTGTCTGCAACGGTGGTAATTCTCGAGCTTAGTTCTCAGGTCGGACAGGATTCGCTCCGGTTCTCTCTTCCGAGGCTCCCCCGAACTGGCCTTTAGTTTTCTCCACAACTCGTGCCTGACGGTAGTGCCTAATGCAAATTGCGCAACCGCTGTTTCGATTGCATCAAATCGAAACTTACCGGAGCGGCTAGTCACCAGTTCGTGACGCGTCCTCGTCAGCATTCGGTCCATTATCGGGCTGTAGCCTCGATCCTTGCGCTCATCCTTCGACTCCAAACTGGCGAGAGCCTTGGCTTGATGGTCTGTTGCAAATTCAAGCCCCAGTTTTATAAATGTGCGTTCCTGTTCGTTCAACGTGAGCTGTGTTTTGGGTAATCGCATGATGCTCTATGATCCAGAGTTCGTCATGACACTAACTCCCATCAAGTGCGCGTGTCACAATCGTCCTAGAGCCCACAAACGGAAGAGCAGCAGGCAATCTTTAGGACGACCGCACTAAAGGCGTAACGAGCCTTTTGGGCTATTCTGTAGTGGGTCTGCAAACAACGGATGCCATCTGGTCAGTTGGCAAGCAGGAGCTCTACAAATCGAAAATTGCTGCGAGTGCGTGCCTGGTTCAGCAGAATCATATCGCGGGAGATCCGGTCTGCTAAAGGAAAGGCTACTGAGCGCGGTGGAGTTGCGGGCTTCTGGCTCGGCCTATGGCAAGGCTTTATTGCTCCCCTTGTATTCGTGGTCTCGCTGTTCCGAAAGGACCTCAATATCTACGAGGTCCACAACAACGGCTCTTGGTACAACTTCGGCTACCTGTTCGGTCTAGCCTGCTTCTTCGGGGGCAGCGGAAACCGGGCGCCGCGAAAGACGGTGAAGGCTGGCGCCCCTCATGAAGGCGCGGGTCAATGAGTGAAATGGAGTGAAGGCCTCCACTGGAGATTTCTAACGCGAACGGTGAGCACGCAAAAGATCACCTTTCGATTAATGAAGTGCGGGATAGCTCGTGTAGCCGGCAGCGCCTCCTCCGTAGAAAGTCGTTGGGTCCGGTTCATTCAGAGCGGCTCCGAGTTGCAGCCGCCTCGGTAGATCTGGGTTGGCCAGAAAGGCGCGGCCGTATGCGACAGCGTCGGCATGCCCGGTCCGTAATGCTTCCTCTCCCCTGGGCCCGTCATATCCGCCATTCACGACGTAGAGGCCTTTCCAAAGTGTTCTCAGGTGAGCCGACATGGCGAGATCCTCCTCGCTGCTTCCTTTGCTGTTCTGCGCCGTTTCAACGACATGAAGGTACCCGAGCCCATAGCTGTTGAGTCTTGCAACCGTGACGGAGAAGGTTTCGAGTGGGTTGTCGTCCGTCATATCGTTAAAACTCACCCGTCGGAGAGATTCGCACACCCACATGCCTGCTATCCCAGACTTCCAGGACGCGTTCAACTGTTTCCGTGAGAAAGCGGACTCGATTCGACGCAACACCTCCATATTCATCAGTTCGCCGATTCGATCCTGTTTTGAGAAATTGATCGATCAAGTATCCATTCGCCGCATGAATCTCGACCCCGTCAAATCCGGCTTCTTTTGCGTTGCAGGCTGCCCGCCGATAATCGTCCAAGGTCTCTTTGATCCCGCTAGCCGTCAAGGCAACCGGCTCCGAAACCGGTGCCAGACCCGTGGCAATTAACGTCTGGCTATTGGCGCGGATTGCGGAGGGAGCTACTGGCTGTGCATTGTTCGGCAACAAGGACGTATGAGAGATTCGGCCGACATGCCACAACTGAAGGAAGATTCGGCCTCCACTCTGATGAACGGCATTCCACGATTCGGCTCCACGCTCGCACCTGTTCGGGGGAATGAATCCCTGGAGTATTGATGTAGCCTTTGCCCATGGGCGAGATTTGCGTCGCCTCGGTCACGATGAGTCCAGCCGAAGCGCGCTGCGAGTAATACGTCGCCGCGAGTTCTCCCGGCACGCCATCTGCGTCTGCGCGGTTGCGCGTAAGGGGTGCCATGAAGACGCGATTTGCCAGGACCAAAGACCCAAGCTGAACAGATTCGAAGAGATTCGCCATTCTTGTACTCCTGATGGCCAACGACACTTTTCCTTATTTCTTCCATGACCTGGACTTGATCAAAATCCAAAAGATCATCAAATGTGAAACAAGTACCAAGGGAGCGTAAAACGTGTAGATATACCAAGTGGTACCTAGGTTGAAGCTCGGCAAATTCACCCGCAAGACGTTGCGTAATACGTTTAGCGCGTCCAAGAATCCCCACGTGTTGGCCACCCAAACGAGAGGAACGGCGATACGCCACTTGCTCCGCAGTCCATAGATGGCAGCGAGAGCCAGCGCCGCTTCTAACAGATCACCGTACGCACCACTGGAAAGGACTTCTCTCGGCAGCTTCGGATCGACCATCCCCGTAACCAACAAAACCATTCCCACATAGCGGGGCACATGCACCCAGAGCAGCGGAATAAGAGCAGAATCGCGAGTAAGTTTGGTTAGGTACGGCCAAACGTACCATGCCGCGATGAGGCCGACGACGAAAACACTCGTCAGAAGCTGCAGCCAGAATATTGTGACGTTATTCATCGCGAGTACCGTGCGCGAAGCCACCTTCCGCGCGAACCGCAAAGTGTGCTCATCCTCCGGCTCCCTTTCAAAAAGCTGACTAGCGGGCAGACGTGTCAGTCTGTTGAATTGTGAGTAATCGGCAGATCACGAGGGTGTTGTGGATCTTCTCCGTCAAATGGTCTTTATCAAAGAACTTGGGCAGCGCTCGTCCGAGACCATCGATGGAGGCAAGAGTCTGTCGAGACTCGCGATCCAGTGGCATTCGTCACAACGAAGCGCTGCCCCTAAGCCTTACTTCTCGGCGACTACCTGAAGAAAATAAATCTTAGGAGCCTCAGCAAATAACTCCCCAGCCTTCACCGCGGCCGTAAACTCCTGTCCAGCCTCGCCGTTCAAATGCCCTTGGCGGCCAGCGTCATCATTGTAGGTGTCGAAGATTGAAAATATGCCGGGCTTACTTTCGTCTTTCGCCGCGCACCACGTCAGCGTTCCAGGCTCTCGACTTGCCAGCGTGGCCTCGCTCTTTAGAAACGCCTCGACTTCCGCTTCCTTTCCTGGTTTAGCCTTCACCTCAACAGGTAATGCGACTTTAGCCATTTGGTCTTTTCCTCTCTTTGAACGGCGGGTTCACTTCTTAAGTGCCGGAGTGCCTTCATTGACTGCGCGGACGGCCTGTTTGATCACATCGACCACCACCTCCGGAAACGTGATGGGGATGGCGTGCGAAGACTTCAGCTCAATGACGGTAGAGCGGGCCCGATCCGCTTCGAACTTGAATTCTTCTTGCGGAATAACGGGGTCCAGCAGGGGCCTGATTTGCCAGCTCGGCTTGGTCGTCCAGGCTGCCGACGTCAGCCGCTCGGTGAGGCACGCCAAATCGACAGGACGCTGAGTGGCGATCATCAGGGCGAGCAAGTTCTCAGGCACGTCGGCGGCGAGGAGGTCGCCGTACTTCTCGGCTTGGACGAGGGCATACGTCCCTTTGGTTCCGTCAGGCAACGTGTAGTGGGTCAGATCGACGGACGAGGCGAAGTCGCCGCCGGGAAACCGTTCAAGACAATCGTTTGCAGATTCCCCTACTCCTGGCATAGGGGAGCCCGCGTAGACAAGGGCCTTGACCTTAGGAATGTCCCCGGCCTGGGTGATGACGGCCCCACCGTAGGCGTGGGAAACGAGGATCACGGAGCCCTCGATCATGTCCAACATGCTGCGCAGATAGGCAGCATCGACCGCCACGCCACGCAAAGGATTGGAGAAGACCTTGACCGGGTAGCCATCGCGCTGGAGCCCCTGGATCACTCCGTGAGTCCAAAGCGCCGAGTCTTCGACGGCCCCGTGCACAAGCACGATAGTCGGCTTAGACGATGTGTTCATGATGAGTTGACCTTCGCTGTATTGATCCGCTGCGGTTTGCTTGCCGCTGGTAGCCGCGAGAGCCCACCTAGCCCTCAGACTGAAATGCCGGATCGAGTTCAGTAGGGGAAATGTGATCCAAATAGTTGCTCATCGTCTTGAGGGCCACGCCCATCAGCACCTCGAGTATTTGGTCCTTACGGTACCCTGCGGCCAGGAAGCTCTCGATTGTTTGTGCTCCCACATGTCCACGCTGGGAGACGATCTCCCTCGTGAGAACCACCAGTGCGTTGAGCTTCGGGTCTGTCAGCGGCCGGTTGGCCCTGACGGCGGAAACGACCTCAGCACGGCACATGCAGGAACGCCTTCAGCACCGTGCTGTGAGCCGCCGTGCAATAGGTGCAGCTGTTTTCAACGCTGGCGGCGAGTAGAACGATCGAGCGCTCCACAGCAGTCAGGCTCCCCTTGTCAAAAGCGCCTTCCAGGCCCAAATAGCCCTCAAGCAAAACGGGGGAGTTTGCGAATACCCCAAAGAGGTTTGGAATAAATTTGAACGACCTTTGGATCTTTTCTAGAAGCGGCCGAGACTTCTCCGGGGCAGTTTCCACGCTAACGGGGGCGAATAGATTGGTTTGGGTATTCACAACAAAGCTTCCTTTCTGGAACTTGTAGGCGTGCAGACAGACATCTCTGTCTACATTACGGAAGTATAGACAGAAGGGTCTGTCCGCTGTCAACATCAATTCGATGAAGATACAAAAACAATCAGATCCGCGAGCGAGAATTCTGGAGGTGGTCGACCGGCTCTTCTACGCAGAGGGGGTCCGCGCGACAGGCACCGAGAGGATCATGGCCCTCGCCAACGTCGCAAAAGCGACGTTTTATAGGCATTTTGAAAGCAAAGATGCTCTTGTGCTCGCGTATCTGGAAAACCGCGATCGAGCTCTTTGGGACTATCTCTCTCAGCCCAATCCATCAAAGGATCTGCGTGAGGCTCTGACAAAATTCGAACAATATGTGAACCGGCCAGAAGTGGTGGGCTGCCCGTTCCTTCGGATCGCCGCCGAGTTCCCGGATACCGCCCATCCGTTCCATCGGCTGGCGATCCAACACCAAGACAAGATTCTTGATTATCTAACCGACCTGCTAAAGCCGTCCGTAATCGACAGAAGAGCAGCAGCGGCGGCGATACTTGGCGTCATCGATGGCGCCTTCTCCGTTCGAATGCTTTATGGGACTTCGAAGGCGGTATCGATTGTCTTGCCCGCCGAGGCAGTGCTTAAGAGCTTTCAGCGCGCGGGAGCTCAGCGCCGCAGATGATTGACTGTCATTACGGACGCATAAACACCCCAGGAGCGGTCTCGATTCCAGCTGCCTAGCCAACTTCGCCTTTCAAGTCACTCGTCCGGACGGCACCTCGTCGGTGCAGGGCTTTCTGTCTTCCGATGGCAAGTGGGATAGGCCACTCGTATTTCGGATTGAAGGGTTTTCTCCTGAAGGCAAACACGCATTCATCTTTCTCGCCGAAGGTGACTACCCAGCGCAGATCACGGTCGGTGAATACGACATCACGACGAGCGTGCCGCCCGGTGGTTTCCTCAACGCAGTCAGATCGGTGATCCTTGACACGCCATTCTCTCAGCGTTTAGCCCGGGATTGTGCCGCAACCCTTCATGTCATCGGCACGACATCACTCGGCTACATCGTCCTCGGAACAGCAGCGACAGATGGATGCGCGAACGTCGAGCGATGGCAATTGATTCATAACAAGCGCCTCGCGGACGGAGGTCAGATTGCCAACAACCGTCCCGCGCACCTACCGGCACATATGATACTTACTAAGCTTGAGGCCGGAATTCCGGTTGAAACGCGATGACAACAGATTGGCTGATTGTCGAGCCTAGCTGTTGAGAAATCCCCTTATCGTAAGTTATGACGCTCGACCGTCCGAATCTATATGACTGAACCCTACCGCATCTTCGTTGTCCTTGACCGGGAGTACGGTCAGCGGCTTAACGTACTCGCTCCAGCAGGGCCTGTGTGGGTGGTAGCATATCTTTTGTCGATGATCCCGGCGATACGAATTCAAGCCGCCGTGGCGCCAGCTAAATGGGCTGGCGCAGAGAGGGTCTGCGAGCCTGGACGAGAGGGAGAGCAGCGGCAGGCCGACTGCGCGGGAGACGCGGGCAGAAAAAAGGACGACGCAGAAAGCCCTGCTTCCACCTGGAAGTGGCGGCAGATAGAAACAGCAACCACCTGCCCTGCATGAGACGACCAGATACCCGCAGAAGGGCAAAGGCAATAAGGCAAGATCAACCCCCGGCTACGAGCACAGCACACCACCCGCAGCAACCACTCCCTCACATAAACCCTACCCGCATACAGAAAGCCTTTTAACCCCCAGTAAAGCACTCAACCAATCCCATAAGACCAGCTCCACATAATGGCAGCAGTCTGTAACCGCGAGCATCGGCTAGCTGGATTTTCGCCGCGGCCACAAGAATCCCATGCCCGGCATAGAACGGTAGCCATTTCGGAACACTCTACGAATGCGGCAATCCCCTTGTAAACCGCGGCGAAAATCCCGTTTTGGCAGCTTCAAACGGCAGCAACTCATCGACGGAGCAGCAGCGCGCGAGAGAGAGGACGGGGTAAGAACCGGTTTTAACCCGTTTCAATGAGGACTTAGGCGATGCCGACGGCGAAACCACGGCCTGCCAGGGTTGAACGAAGCGAGCCACGAAGCTGCACTGCATCTCGGTGACAGCGTCATCGATGGACACGCCGGAGTCTTCGTTGAGGATCTCGACGCCGGTGATCTTCATGGTGCAGGCTGAGCCCTGTTCGTTGGTGCCGGCCAGAGTGATATCGAAGGGCAGGATCTGGTCGGAGTAGCAGGGCGAAGCTTCCGACTTGAAGCCGCTGACGGCCGAGACCGGCTGGCCATCGAACTGGTCGATGGTGGCCGCCTGTGCTGTCTCTAAATCTATGGGTTTATGGCCGCCACGCTGATGTCTAACCTCTTACATCAAGACTTTCGGGCAGTCGTGGTTGCACTTCAACCAGTAGGGCGTTTTACGTCAAGTTGGCGTGCCGTCGCCGGCCTGAGGCCTTATGAAATCTTTACGCAAGACTTATTCAACATTTATGTACCTCGACGTCCAATGGATTGAGCGCAGAAAGGCGCTTCGGAAATTGCAATCGACACTTAAGGGCATAATGCCTTGGCCTAGCACAGACAGAGGGGTTTACCGCCAGCTGAATTGACGAGGCGAGTCGGGCAGGTGGAGATGGACATTGTAACGATTGCGTTAGTGAGCGTGATCCTCGTCAGTTACGCGGTGGGCGCGCTGACCAGTTCGGTAGAAACAGAGAGGGAGCTGCCTCACCGCTATTGAGCAGGAGCAACCAGATCATCTTTTGTGAGGAGAGCAGTACTATCTGGGTCTGCAAACCACTCATATATGCCTACCCATATCCGCGGTTGATTCACCTGGCCCACCTGCATCCAATTCAATTGTGCATGACGAGGTCTACAATTGGTAACCGTGAAGGTTGGGCGTCGTGCAGTTGGCCGACCAGCATGCGCAAGCCACACTTGCTGCTGGCCTGTCAGCGCTAAGTCATTCTCTGTTGCGCCCGCAATCTGACAAATTCATCATGTGGAAAGTCCTCGCATGAGTTCATCCGCGCTACTGCAGTATGCCGTCTTTCTTCTCACGGTGACATTGCTGGTCAAGCCGGTCGGGCGCTACATGGCCCGCGTTTTCAGCGGCGGAAGAACGTCGCTTGATCCGCTGTTATGCCCGGTGGAGCGCTTGATTTACCGCCTTACCGGAGTGGAACCGAAAATCGAGATGCGCTGGCAGGAGTATGCTCGCGCATTCGTAATCTTCGGGATGGTTGGTACGCTCCTGTTGTACGCCATTCTCCGCCTGCAGCAACTTCTTCCCTGGTTCTATCCCAGCTACATGACCACGCCGATGACGCCTGATCTGGCGATAAACACGGCAGTCAGTTTTGCCACCACGACTACCTGGCAAGCCTATGGCGGCGAGACCACATTGAGCTACTTCAGCCAAATCGTGGGCCTCACTGTACAGAACTTTCTTGCCGGAGCCGCCGGCCTCGCGGTCGGAGTTGCCTTCGTCCGCGGCATGGCGCGAGATCGTGCGGAGACCCTTGGCAACTTCTGGGTTGATCTGGCGCGATCCATCCTCTGGATCCTCCTGCCATTATCTTTTGCTGGTGCATTGTTGCTCGTTTGGCAAGGTGTGCCGATGAACTTCCACTCTTACACACAAGCAAGAACTGTCGAGGGTGCGATGCAGACGATCGCGCAAGGGCCGGTCGCTGCTCTGGAAATCATCAAGAATCTCGGCACAAATGGCGGTGGCTTCTTCAATGCCAACGGAGCTCACCCCTATGAGAATCCCACGCCGCTAGCGAATTTCATCGAGATGCTTGCCATCGCAGTACTCCCAGCCTCGTTCACGTACACCTATGGAGTGATGGTGGGCAAGCCGCGCCATGGCTGGGTTTTGTATGGCGTCATGGTTTTTCTGTTTGCGGTTGGGCTTCTGATTTGTGGCTGGTCGGAGCAGAGCGGCAATCCACTACTACCGCGCGCGATTGATACCCGGGCCAGCGCCGCCCAGGCCGGCGGCAACATGGAAGGAAAAGAGGCCAGATTCGGTATTACTTCATCGGTTTTGACTGCGGTAACGACTTCCAACGGCGCCACCGGTTCCTACAATTCGATGCATGACAGCTACACGCCAATCGGTGGAATGGTGCCGCTGATCAACATGTTGCTGGGAGAGATGATCTTTGGCGGACTGGGAACAGGAATCTATAGCATCATCATGGTCTCACTGGTCGCGTTGTTTCTGGCGGGGCTAATGGTCGGACGCACTCCTGCATACTTGGGAAAGCGAATCCGTGCGCCCGAAAGTAAGATGATCATGTTGTATATCCTGGCGGGTTCCATCTCCATACTGCTATGTACTGCGCTGGCGGTTCTGACCAAAGCTGGGATTGCCGGACTGGTGACTAATACCGGCACGCACGGTTTGACGGAAATACTGTTTGCTTACGCTTCCGCCAACGCTAACAACGGTCAGAACTTTGCCGGATTGAACGCGAACAGTAGCTTCTACAATTTGACTACGGCGATAACGATGATGGTAGGACGCTTCGGATTGGCGATCCCGGCTCTCGGCCTGGCAGGGCTGTTTGCGGCGCAGCAGCCATCCCCCGAGAGCGCGGGCACTCTGCCCGTGACCTCCTGGTCGTTCGCCTTGTTACTCACTTTCACCGCTCTGATTGTCTCTGCACTTAGCTATTTCCCGGCCCTCGCGCTCGGTCCGATTCTGGAACATCTGACCATGGTGCGATAGACTTCGGAACTCGAAACCGAGGAAACGCCCGAGAATCTGCCAAACAACATGCTGCTACGGGTCGCTCTGATACCACCTCGCCAGTGGACGGAAACGAACGGTGTTCCCTCGAATTCGTAGCCGCGTTCAGAATTCGGATCGTACTTTCCTGGCGATGGCGGTTTGGGTTCGCCAAGGCGCATGATCAAGGCGCATTGTTTCGTGACCGGCCTGTCTCCCACGCAATAGCCATGAGACACTGGATGCAGGAACTTGTGCCTTTGAACACTAGCCTGACCCTCTTTTCCGGACTCGTCCCAGAAGCCTCGTTCGGGAAGTCACTTTGACGGTACGTCGGCTACGCGTGGAAGTGTGACGAACCCGCGCTTTCGGTGCGCCACATCCGCGCGCAGGGCGTTTCTCGTCCAGGTGAATTACTTCCGAGTTGCTCGTAAAAAGGAGCGATCCTGGATTAAAGCGCGTCCGAGATGGCGACCTCGCTGGATTTTGCTTCTCGGCTGCCAACCATACATACGGAGATTCGGTGTGTTGAATCCTCGCCGGATGGCCTCAACCCCATGAAATGTCGAGGTCAGGTAGTGCATCGGGACTCGTCAGGATGTATTCATGACGATCGAGTTTCGTGCCGTCGAGGCAACGTGTCGCCGCGTTGTGGGCAATGCCTAGCTTTTGGAATCCCAATTTCTCTACGATGCGCCGGCTTGCCTCGTTTCCGTCGAAGTACCCTATACTGATTGCCTTCGCGCCGAGGTGGCCGAACGCGTACCGAATAGCTGCGTTTGCCGCCTCCGTCGCCATGCCCTGTCCGGCGTATTTAGGCGCCACCCAGTATCCCGTCTCATAGACGTCTTGCTCATCGGTAAGATCCAATGCGGTTCGGACGACGAAATCCCCGTTGATCCGATGGAAGCCGGCCAATGCGATTCCTGCTTGATTCTGGTAATCCATCGTTCGGCGAATCGAATCTTCCATCGCTTGTCGCGACCGCTGGTTCTCGAAGGCCCAAGTCATCCAACGCTGCAAATCGGGCCACGCTTCCTCCTTGGCGGTCTGGATCGAATCCAAATCGCCAAGCGTTGGCGGACGCAAGATAAGGCGCGGTGTAACGATCGGCATGAAATGGCGCATAGAGCGGCTACGCTGGAATTGTAGCGGAGCGGTGAAGGCGAAAATGGGTACTGCCTGCATGCACTGCTCCGTCCCACGCACCCCTGGAGATCCGTATTTGAGCTTACTTGTCCGGTAACGCCCCAGGCGCGGATGCTTCGTCGGCCGTTCCGAGCGTATCCTCGGCCACTCGGAAGTAATCCAGTTTGACGGGTTGTCGGCTAGGGCGCCCAAGTGAAATGGGCTCGCGCGTTCGCCGCATCACATCCGCGCATTGGGCGTTATGCGTCAAGTTGCGCACCGAATGGCGCCAGAACGCCGTTGCTGGACCGCGGGAGGAAGCGAGTAAAGCGCTTTTCCTTCGGGCTCAGACATATCTCTCTGCCAGCATCAGCGCGGCGCTTGCGTCGAGTTGTTCGGCGCGGCGTACCTCTTCGAAACGTGCTAGCAGATCGTCTGGGCGCAGCCGCCGTTTCTCGGCTCCCTGAAAGTCATATAGGATTTGCCCGCGATGCATCATGATCAGGCGGTCTCCCAAGCTGGCCGCCTGTTGCATCGAGTGTGTCACCATCAGAGTGGTGAGTTTGTCGCGCTCAATCACCTGTTCGGTCAGGGCGATCACCAGGTCTGCGCTCTTAGGATCAAGAGCCGCAGTGTGCTCGTCTAACAGAAGCAGCTCCGGGCGCAACCACGTGGCCATCAGCAACGTGAGCGCCTGACGTTGGCCTCCCGAGAGACTCCCAATTGAGTTTGCTAATCTGTCTTCAAGTCCCATGTTTAAACGGCTGACCTCAGTGCGCATTCTCGTTACCAGTGGCGCCTTCAGTCCCCAGCCCAGACCTCGGCTGCGGCCGCGCCGTGCCGCAAGGCTAAGATTCTCTTCGATAGTCAGGCTGGGAGATGTTCCGCTAAACGGGTTCTGAAACACGCGCCCGATCAACTGGGCGCGCGTATGTTCAGGCCACTTCGTCACCATACGACCGGCGAGCCGTATGGTTCCTTCGTCCACGAAAAATGTTCCGGCGACGGCGTTCAGAAGAGTTGACTTTCCCGAGCCGTTGGTGCCGATGATCATCACCCAGGAGCCCGCCTCGAGTTCTAGATTCACGCCACGCAGGGATCGCACCTCATTCGGTGTGCCCGGATTGAACGTTTTCGCTAATGCGTGAAGCTCAAGCATGCGCGCCCCGAACCTTCGCTTTACGAAGGAATTGCGGCACGATCAGTGCGCAGAATACGAAAGTTGCCGTGATCAGCTTCAGGTCATTGGGGTTTAGGCCCCATCGCAACGCCACCGCCACCAGCAAGCGGAAGAGCACGGAACCCATCACTGCCCCGACAATAGTCATGCTTACGAGGCTCGTGCCGACCAGCGCTTCGCCTATGATGACGCTGGCTAGGCCCCAGACCACCATGCCGATGCCCATCCCCACGTCGGCGAAGCCCTGATATTGCGCCAGCAACGCTCCAGATAGGGCGACCAGTCCGTTGGACAACGCCAACCCAAACACGATCATGTTCGCGTCATTCACTCCCAAGGCGCGTACCATCTGCACGTTGTCTCCCGTGGCCCGCATCGCCATACCGAGGTCGGTGCGGAAAAACCAATAGAGCAACGCGCCCGTCAAGGCGACTGCGAGAACGATCGCGGCCAGCACGCAGGCATCGCGTACGCTGACCTCCCATCCAGCCAGGGTGAAGCTCGTGGCGCCACGCATGAGTTTCACGCCGATGCGCTCGGATTGCGTAGCCAGCGTGTTAACCGAGAGCAACGGAATATTGCTCTTGCCCATCACGTGCAGGTTGATGGAATAGAGCGCGGTCATCACCAGGATGCCGGAGAGCAGCGAATTTATCTTGAACCGAGTATGTAGTAACCCGGTGCAGGCACCTGCAACCATCCCGGCCAGGAAGCCCGCCAGCGATGCCAGCGGCGGACTGACGTCATGCACCAGCAGAATCGCAGCGACGGACGCGCCGAGGGTTATCGACCCATCCGCTGTGATATCCGGAAACGCAAAAATCCGGAAGCTGATAAACACTCCCAGGGCGAGCAGTGAGAGGATCAATCCGATGGTGAAGGTGCCAATCAGAAGACTCATGCAGGTTGGTCGCTCATCGGATGTCCGACACGGCAGCTATCCAGCAGGCACCCCGGACAAACTCACTCTGATGGGGCCCTGCTGCCTGGCGGTCGTCGGCAAGGAGGTGAAGTATCCCCTGCAAGCTCTCGGTCTCAAATAACGTAGTGACGGTGGCTTTGAGATCAATATCACCTTTCTTTAGTGGACGGTAAGAAAACGCTGCGGCATGAAAGTGTCCCACAGGCCAAGCCTCGGCTCCGATCGGCCGCAGCAAGCTAGCGATCGGCGGACATGCGGACGCCGAGGCGACGCCGGAAATCAACACCAGAGATCGCGAATACAAGCGCTCAGTACTGAAGGACAGCCAAGCTCGCACATCGGGAAACCTGAAGGGAGTGCCGTCAGGTGCGGCCGCGGATGCGGGCGAGCGGCGAAGCGCGGCCCCCACCAGTCCCGCCGATTCTGCGACTATGACCATTCCTATTGTCTGTGCACTCGCGACTTCCAGGGACGCACGTACGAATTCCGACAGTGGAACCGGACCTTCTGAAGGCGCGGATTCGAAGCGCATCACGTGGCTGAATTCGCCCTCGCAGCGTAGCCCGTAAAGAACGTTCAGCTCCGGCACCAGTTCGCCGCTGGCGATCATGAAGTCGGGTACATTCGTCCCGTCCGTCGGCAGGTAAGCTGCCGAGCCGCCTACCGCAAGAAATTCTCCAAATCGAACCTGCGAATCTTCGAAGTCGTGCCCAAACGCTCCCAATCCGAGGCCGAAAGATCCCGATGGGAACTTAACTGTCGTGCAATGCTCCGGGCCGAAGCGACAACCGTGCAGCAATGCGGGATCGCCGATTGCCTGGCACACCAATGGCTTTTCTGGGTTGTACTCAACTACCTCATACGAGGCCAGCGGTGATGAAAACCGGCGTATATCCGTCTTATGCTTCGGAGGCGCGACTGCCGCGACGTCGGAGAGGAGTATGGGTGAGAGCTTGCATAAATCCAGAATCAGCTTGGCCCTCTCGGAAGGCTGGGTGACAACAAAGCTGCCGCCAATGCCCTTGAGCTGGTTGTAAAACTGCATCAGCAAACCGATGCCGGCAGAGCTGAGATACGGGACGTCGGCCAGGTTCATTCGAAGATTATGTGCACCACCGCGAACCAACTCTTCCAGATTGACTTTCAGATGCTCGGTCCAATAATTGTCGAGCCGGCCCCTGAGCTTAACTTCGAGAGCGTCTCCGACTTGCTGTGTGACAATCTCCATGAAAGCCGTTACGGGCGAACGTGTTGGGAATACTCTGCTGGAATGGTGAGGCCCAACTGCGCAGCGTTGCTGCGGCTGATTTGTGTTTCCTCGACCGCCACTTCCTCAAACGGCAGGTCTCTCGGGTTGCTCCCCTGCAGAACCCGACCGGCAAGTTTTCCCGAAGCCATGGCAGCATCATGGATGGTGATACCCAGACAAGCCAAGCCGCCACGCTCCAGAGCAGAACATTCATCCGTGATCAGTGGTAAATGCGCGTCGTGCGCGCCCTTGACGGCGCCTTCGTACCCAGCAATGGCGGTATTGTCTCCGGGAACCCAAATCGCCTGGATGTTTCGCCCTCCCAGGATCTGGACTGCCTGCAAGACCTCATTGGATCCGGCGATCGCAACCTCTTCTAGTCTCACACCCCGCCTTCGATATACATCTCGCGCCACGGCCATCTCTTTCACCGAATTCGCTTCGGCTGGGTTGTACATGACACCAACCGCCGTCAATCCGGGCACGAACTTCTGCATCATGTCCAACGTATGTCCCACAGGCGGAAAGCTGCCGACACCGGTTACAAATGGCAAATGCTCGGTCTGAGTTTTGCCTGCTCCCGCAGCAATGGGATCAGTAACACATGTAAATACCACCGGCTTGTGCTTCACGTTATTGCAGGCACCAGCAAGGCACGGTGTCGTAATCGTCATGATGAGGTCGACGTCGGAACTGTCGTAGTTCTGGACGATGGCAGGGATGTTTATCATCTCGCCTTGGGCGTCGGCGCGATGAACCTCTAAATTCTTACCTTCCTCGAAGCCAGTCGCTTTCAGGCCGTCGATTAAACCCTGCACGCACATATCAGTACCGACGTCGCGAGCGTAGTAAACGATCGCGGCCTTGAAGATTTTGCCGCTTGAGTGGGCGCGACCACTGCCGCCCGGGGGCGCTGCTGATGCCGTGTTGCGATGTCCCAAGTCGGAAAGCAGCAGTATTGCCGAGAGCAGCGCGATCAACCCAAGCCCCAAGGCAAGTCTTTTCAACAACGGCCAAACGGCGGATTCGTTGAAGACGCGCATGGCGAATAAATGCGTTATTGTCGAGAAGCCGGAATTATACAGATCGCCTCGCCGAAACGGCGGTTTTTGTTTTTAATGTCGGCCAAAGTTACGGGCTAGAACTCGCACTCCGAACGTTGGCGGAATTGGGAATTGAGCGCGGCCACTTGACTGGTTTGTCGGCGGTTCCGTACTTGTGGCGGCGAAGCATTGCCAATCACAGCACTCACAGCTATACCAATCACAACCCCGCGTCACTTGGTAGTGTGATTCGGATCATTGCACATTATGAATGCACTCGTTCTAGCATGATGAGGGCGGAGTGTGCAGACGCCTCCTACCCACAGGGTGGACTGACCGTGCCCGGAATCGGTGGTGGGGCAAATGAACCAGTCCGGTGTCGACGCCAATGAGTCCGTAACCCATCGATCATCGCGGCCGATGCGCCGGATCCATCTCCAGCACTACGCGCTTGCTATTCTTTCCGTCGGGGTCGCGTTAGGGGCATCGCTGGTCCTTGAGCATTTCCACTTTCGCGTCCCTTCCGCGCTTTTGCTGCTGTTTGCGGTGGCCATAAGTTCCTGGTATGGAGAGCCAGGACCTGCGGCGTGGGCGGTGCTCCTCTCCGTAATCACCTTCTACTGGTACTTCGTGCAGCCCGTCCGCACCTTCTATATCTACTGGTCCGAGGTCCCGTATTTCATCCTCTTTACAGCGTTCGCTGCGCTCGTGTCCTGGCTCGGCGCGGTTCGGCAGCGCGTCGAGGCTAATCTTCGCCATAGTCGCGACCTGCTGCGAGAGCAAGCAAGCATTCTGAGTCCGGCCCTGAGCCTTGCCTTGATTTACGCCTTCTTCGGGGCACTGTGGATCCTCGTTTCGGACCGCCTTTCGTTCTACCTCGTCCCCGACCTCCAATTGGCCGAACGGCTGCAGACCTACAAGGGCTGGTTCTTTATCGCGGTGACCTCGGTGTTGCTGTGGTCGCTGGCGAACCGGTTCCTCAGCCAAGTTCGTGCAGCGGAGGAGGCGTCGCATCGTTTGAATCGCAAATTGCAGGCGATCAGCAACTGCAACCAGACCCTTCTGCGCGCCACCGATGAACAGAGCTTGCTCGAACAAATCTGCCGGATCGTCTGCGAAGAGGCGGGCTACCGCATGGGGTTTGTGGCCTTTGCCGAACACGACGAGGCCAAAAGCGTACGCCCGGTCGCGTGGAGCGGGGCCGAGGACGGATATCTCGCAACCGTCGGGTTCACTTGGGCCGACACGGAGCTTGGACGCGGCCCCACCGGAACGGCCATCCGGAGCGGGAAAACTCGCTGCACTGAGGATTTCGCAACGGATCCTCGAGTTGCGCCCTGGCGGGAAAGCGCTTTGCAGCACGGTTATCGTTCGGGCATCGCTCTGCCGCTCAAGGATGAACACGACAACGCGTTCGGAAGCCTCACCATTTTTGCTGCGCAGCCCAACGCTTTCACGGCGGAAGAAATTCGGCTTCTTGAGGAACTGGCTGGCGACTTGGCGTTCGGCGTTGTCATGCTGCGTTCCCAGGCCGCACGCAAGCGTGCCGAGGAAGCGCTGCGCGAGAGCGAGACGCGCTTCCGCACGTTTGTGGACCACGCTGGCGATGCCCTCTTTGTCTACGATCTGGAGAAACGGACCGTTATTGATGTGAACCGGCAGGCCTGCGAGAGCATAGGTTACACGCGACAGGAACTGATCGGGAAGACGCCAGGCGCCTTCCACCTGGAATCGTATCAAGAGGAAATCGAATGTGTCATCGAGCGAGCGGCGGCCGGTGAGACCATGTTCGACACCCACTGGCATCGGCGAAAGGATGGGTCAACGTTCCCTGTCGAAGTACACACCAGCCTGGTCTTGTACGGGGGACGCCGCTTCCTCTTGAAGGTTGCTCGCGACATCACCGATCGCTTGCGGGCAGAAGAAGCTATCCGTCAGAACGAAAGGCAGCTTCGGGAGGTAATTGAAAGCATCCCAGCGATCGCCTCGACCATTCGCCTGGATGGATCGGTTGAATTCATCAATAAACGATGGCAGGAATTTACGGGTATGTCGACGGAAGAGTCAGTAGGCCCGGGATGGCAAAGTGCTGGCCACCCCCAAGACATGGGCCATTATCTCGAGAAGAGGCGTGCCGCACTAGCCAGTGGGGATCCATTCGAAGATGAGGCTCGCATCCGTTCTAGAGATGGACAATACCGTTGGTTCCTACTTCGCGGAGCGCCGCTGCGGGATGCACGAGGAAATATCGTTCGGTGGTACGCAACCGCGATTGACATCGACGATCGTAAGCGGGCAGAAGAAGTGCGTGTGGAAGAGCGGGTTCGCGAGCGGACACGCATTGCTCGAGAGCTACACGATACTCTTTTGCAGAGTTTTCACGGAACGTTACTTCATTTTCAAGCTGCTTCCAGCCTGTTGCCCACCCGCACGGCTGAAGCCAAGAAGATGCTTGATAGTGCGATTGACATGGCTGCGCAAGCGATTACCGAAGGCCGTGATGCGATACAGGGGTTGCGCTTACCCGAGTTCGAAGTCAACGATCTGGCAGTGGCTATAAGGGCCTTTGGAGAGAGTCTCGCTGCCGATCGCGGAGACCATGGCTCTCCCATATTCCAGGTCGAGCTTGTAGGCGTCGCCCGTGAGCTGGATCCGATTTTTGCCGGCGAGGTTTACCGCATTGCCATCGAGGCCCTCCGCAATAGCTTCCAACACGCCGAAGCCCGACACATGAAGGTAGAGATTCACCACGAAGAAAGGGAATTCAGAGTTCTTGTTCGCGATGATGGAAAGGGGATCGACTCAAAATCCTTGGCTGCTGAGGGCCCGAAAGGACACTATGGCTTGCATGGCATGCGCGAACGGGCCAAACTGATTGGGAGTGAAATAGTGATCCGCAGTGAGGGCGGCGCGGGCACAGAAGTCGAGCTCCGCGTTCCTGCCGTCACCGCATATGCGGCGTCTGGCCTCATCTTAGCCAGACATTCACGACCTTGAAAAGCGCCGGCGGAGATTCCGGATCGGGGATCGGCAATCCAACAAGCATCCACTTGGACGTATCGTCGGCTACGCTTCCGTGTGCCCAGACCCTCGGGAGGCATTCAGGCAAAAGAGCGGAACGGGCGTTACCCGTCAACTTGACTCCGAACCGCCCAGATGGATGAGAGACGGCGAACAAGCTTTCGACACCCCGTCGTTTCTAGTGAGGACAGGAAGAACTGCAGGGTTGGCGCTCACTCGACACGGAGGGAAATTCCGAAAGTGTCTCGTGTAGAATCGGCGCTATCTCGATTCAGGCACGGTGAAGTGATACGTGGAGGACTCGGCAAAAACCAGTCTGGCCGGTCGTACACTGGCGCACTACCGGATCAGCACCGCCATTGGTGCCGGCGGAATGGGAGAGGTGTACCGCGCGACCGATACCAGGCTGGCGCGAGAGATAGCGCTTAAAGTTCTGCCACCTGCCATGGCCAACGATCCCGACCGGCTCGCCCGCTTCCAGCGGGAAGCTCGCGCGGTCGCCGCTCTGAACCATCCCAACGTGGTGACGGTCTACTCGGTCGAAGAATTCGACAATGTCAACTTCATTACGATGGAGTTGATCGAGGGAGAGCCGCTTGACCGGCTGATCTCGGCCAATGGTTTGCCTTCGGACCGGCTCATTGAAATTGCCGGCGCGGTGGCTGAGGCGCTCGCCGCGGCTCACGAGAAAGGGATCGTTCATCGCGACCTGAAGCCCGCGAACGTGATGGTGACGAAGGAAGGACGAGTTAAAGTTCTCGACTTCGGGCTGGCAAAGGACGTGAGTGGCGAGGCAGCCAATGGTGCAACCATGGCCTCGGCTGGGTACACCCAGGTCGGCATGGTCATGGGGACTCCGGCTTACATGTCGCCGGAGCAGGTCTCAGGCCGCCCGCTCGACCACCGCTCCGACATCTTCTCCTTCGGCGTGATGCTGCATGAGATGGCCACGGGGCGTCGTCCGTTCGAAGGCAACTCATCGGCTGAGCTGATTTCGTCGATCCTGCGCGACAGTCCGCCCTTGGTCACAGAACTCCGCCCTGAATTGCCTTCCGACATCGCTCGTGTGATTCGCCGCTGCCTGGAAAAAGAGCCGCGACATCGGGTGCAGACTGCCCGCGATGTCGGCAATGAGTTCCGCGACCTGGCTCGAACTTCCACGCGCCCGGCTCCCGTCTCAACTTCTACTGTGCGAGCCACGCCCCGCGCGGATTCCGGTGCAGCGCGCGCCGACGAGGGCTTCTGGGTCGCCGTGTTGCCGTTCAAGTACAGCGGCAACAATCAGGACCTCAAGGCTCTCGCGGAAGGCTTGTCGGAGGAGGTGGTCACCGGGCTGTCCCGGTTCTCTTATCTGCGCGTGATTGCGCGCGGCTCCACTGCCAAATACGCCAGCGATTTGGGGGACGTTCGCGCTGTTGGCAGAGAGCTTGGGGCCCGCTACGTAATGGAAGGCAGCCTGCGCCAGGCGGGAGGCAAAGTGCGTGTCGCCGTGCAACTGATCGATGACGCTTCCGGCGCGAGCCTCTGGGCAGAAACCTACGACCGCGAGTTCACGCCGGAGTCCGCGCTTGATCTTCTCGACGACGTCGTTCCGCGCGTCGTCGCCACCATCGGCGACACGCAAGGTATTTTGGCCCATAGCATGACCGAGGCTTTGCGCAACCGCGATCCCGAATCGCTCACGCCATACGAAGCGTTGCTGCGCAGCTTCGGATTTCATCAGCACGTCAATGAAGTGGAACATACTGCGGGAATCAAGGCTTTGGAGAAGGCAGTACAGCGGGCGCCCGATCGCGCCGAATGCTGGGCGATGCTCTCCTGGTTGTACCGCGCCGAATACACGCACGGATACAACGAGCGGCCCGGCGCCATGGACCGTTCGCTGGAGGCGGCGCAGCGCGCGGTGCGGCTTGCGCCCTCGAACCAACTGGCGCACGCCGCGCTGGCTTCAGCACACTTCTTCCGCCACGAGGTCGGATCGTTTCGGGTCGAGGCAGAACGCGCGCTTGCACTCAATCGCATGGAGGGATACACCACTGCGTTCCTTGGTCTGCATTTCGCATACTCCGGAGATTGGGATCGTGGATGCGCCTTGTGCGAAGGAGCAACGCAGCTCAACTCCAATCATCCCGGATGGTACTGGTTGCCACTGGCCATGAATGCCTACCGTCTTCGAGACGCCGAACGTGCTCTGCAGTACGCCTTAAGGATCAACATGCCCGGTCTGTGGACGGCGCAAGTTGGGTTGGCCGTCATCTATAGCCAGCTCGGTCAAATGGAGAAAGCCGGTAGCGCGGTGCGTAATCTGCTGGCCTGCCGTCCGGATTTCGCCACCGATGCAGAGCGAGACCTCCGCATTTGGTGGCAGCCCGAGATGGTGGAGCAAATGCTCGGCGATCTCAGTCGAGTTGGACTGGACGTGGCGCAGAAAGCCGTCACCGCACCACCGGCCTTGTCCGGTTCCGTCGCCGGGGGAACCACCTCGGGAGAATCGAGGGCGAATGAAGGCTTCTGGGTGGCGGTGTTGCCGTTTAACTACAGCGGCAGCAGCGCAGACCTTAAGGCGCTTGCTGAAGGGTTGACGGATGAAATCACATCCGGTCTTTCGCGCTTCTCGTACCTCCGAGTGATCGCGCGCGGATCGACGGCGAAGTATTCCAACGAATCGGGAGATCTCCGCGCCATCGGCAAAGAACTCGGGGCCCGCTATGCGATCCAAGGCAGCCTGCGGCAAGCGGGCAGTAAGCTACGCCTGACAGTGCAGCTCGCGGATACCGTCACAGGAACACATCTGTGGGCGGAAACCTATGAGCGCACTTTCGCTCCCGACGCAATCTTCGATTTGCAGGATGATCTCGTCCCACGCATCGTAGCCACGGTCGCCGATCAGTACGGCGTTTTACCGCGCAGTATGAGTGAAGTGCTGCGCAGCAAAAGCGACGATCTTTTAACGCCGCATGAGGCGGTGTTGCGCACCTTCAGCTACTTCGGCCGCATCGGGCCCGAGGAACACGCTGTCGTGCGACGCATTCTGGAGCGCGCCGTTCGCGAAGCGCCGGACCATGCCGACAGCTGGGCAATGTTATCCATGATATATCGCGGGGAGTTTGCCCAAGGATACAATGCCGGCCCCAATCCGCTGGACCGGGCACTGGCGGCAGCTCAACGCGCCGTCGACCTTGCGCCGACCAACGCGCTCTGCCACTATGCGCTCGCGACGGTTTATTACTTCCGCAAGGAGAAAGTATCCTTCCGTACAAGCGTGGAACGCTGCCTCACTCTCAATCCTCTGGATGGGTCCGCCATCGCCTACCTGGGGATGCTGACCGCTACGACCGGCGAATGGGAACGCGGCTGCGCCATGGTCGAGTCGGCCATGAAGCTCAATCCGTACTATCCCAGCTGGTTTCAGATTGCCTTGTGGGCAAACGCTTATCGCCAGGGCAAGTACGAGGAAGCGCTGGAGGCAAATGCTCGCTTGAACCTGCCGGGATATTTCCACGCGCAGGGCGCTCGCGCGGCGACCTTGGGCAAGCTTGGCCGAAAAGAAGAAGCGCAGAAGGCGGTTCGAGATTTGCTGGCACTGCGTCCCGATTTCGCTTCTGCGGCGCGGCAGGAGTACGCAAAGTGGTACGACCCCGAGCATGTCGAGCAGCTGATTGATGGACTGCGCAAAGCGGGCCTGGAGATCAGTGACGAGCAATCGTCAGCGGTCGCCAGTACGGCCGACTCGACATAGCGACTCTAGGCGGATGGCTGGCAAGCCAGAGACCATGCGACTAGCTGTCGCGGAATCCCATGTCACACGTTATCCAGCTGAGAGGCACGGTTTCAGTTAGGGTTCGAGATGTCCTGATACCAAGTGCCGTAATCATCTACGCCGAATACTGGCGAAACTTACCCTTGAGCTGAGGCTCACTTCCGAGTGTGATCTCAGTCCTTCTCCATCGCCCCACAGTGCGCAACAATGCGTTCACATTCAACTCGCACGAAGGTTAACGCGCATGCAGACGACCGGCGTGACTGAGCGCTCAAAATCGAGTGCCCCCCTGTCCAGATATCGAAGAATCTACGGGCGCTCGCGCATTGCTATTGTTGCCGCCGGCGTTGTCTTCCTGATCCATCTCGTTTGCAATCCTCATTACGGCTTCTTTGGCGATGAGCTCTATTTCATCGTCTGCGGGCAGCATCCCCAGTGGAATTATGTGGACCAGCCGCCCGTCGCACCGCTTCTGGCTGCTGCATCGCAGGTGCTTGGGCCCTCGCTGGTTTTGCTGCGGGCTGTGCCTGCGTTCTTCGCCGCCGCCGGCATCTTTGTCACTTGCCTGCTCGTGACCGAATTCGGTGGTGCGGCTTACGCTCAAGTGCTGTCGGCCATCGCGGTCTTTTTCCTTCCCATCCTCACGGATTTCGGGATGAAGCTTTCGCCCGACATGGTTGGCCTTTGGTCCTGGCCACTCATCGCGTTGTGGGTCGTGCGCTTGACCAAAGGAGCACACTCGCGACTCTGGGTTGCGATTGGCGTGGTGATGGGAGTGTCCCTACAGACCAAATACAGCATTCTATTTTTCGCCTGTGCATTGCTGGCAGCACTTCTGCTCACGCCGCAAAGGCAGATACTGTATTCCTGGTGGTTCGCAGTTGGGATCGTCATTTCTGCCGTGATGGCGCTACCGGCGTTCCTGTGGCAGGTCCAATACGGATACCCCATGCTTGAATTGCTGCGCGCGGTCCAGCACGGTAAGAACGTCATCGTCGGGCCGCTCGCCTACCTCGGACAACAACTCTTGCTCAGCGGCTTCTCGGCTTGTTTCTGGATCATCGGATTGGCCTGGCTTTTGCTGCGCCCGAAACTTCGTTTCCTGGCCTATGGCTATGTGCTCCTAATTGCGATGATGATTGTGATGCGCGGCAAGCATTACTATCCCGCGAATGTGTATCCCTGCCTCGTCGCAGCGGGATGCGTGCAAATTGAAGTTTGGACCAGCCGACTAAGCCTGGGACGAACTGTAATTGCAGCGGCGACGATCCTGCTCGGGTTGGCCGTCTTTCCCCTTGTGATGCCCGTGCTTCCAGAAGCCCTGCTGGCGAAGTACGAAACGCAGTTATTTTCGTTCCTGCACGTTTCGAAGGAGAGTATCGCTACCGAACACCGCAAACTGCCGCAAATACCGAGTGATTTCGCGGGCATGCATGGCTGGACGGAATTGACCTCCATCGTGAGTCGCGTATACCAGAGACTCCCTCCCGCGGATCGCGCACAGGCGGCGGTGTTAGTACAGAACTACAGCGAGGCGGCCGCGATCGAGTTTCTCAGTGACCCCAAACTGCCGGCCATCAGCGGACACAATCAATATTTCCTCTGGGGACCTCGCGGCTACACGGGCGACGTTCTTATCTGTGTCGGAGATAACTGCGACTCTGCTGTTCAGTATTTCCGTAGCTGCACACTGGAAGCGCAGCTCGAAGCGGCGTGGATACAACCTTCCGAGTTTGGTATTCCGATTATGGTCTGCCGGGGAATCAAGAAGCCTCTGGCGGAATTATGGCCGCTGACGAAGTTTTACAACTGAGCAGGACCTTCCACATAACGACAACTCGCCAAGTAGTAACGTAATAATGAAGCATGGCCTTCAGTCGCGACACAGTGGGTGACCAGTCACCGTCAGAGCGGCTCTGCCTAGACCCGGACAGCGGCTCATTGACGCGGGTCAGAAATCTCGTTCGGGAAGGTCACTTGGACTTGTTGTCGGCATCTCGGATAAGTGAATCGGCAATTTGTTGATGCTTGTTAAACCCGAACGAGGTGAACGATAAAGGACGCTATCAATGAGCTGCCATAAGTGATAAACGGGATTGTCACACCGAATCGTTCTGACGGATCTTTGGATCGAGTCCTCAGAGCCGGGCCAGCAACCTATGGATAAAAGAACAATCGTGTAGCCTGTCAGCGGCGCCGCGCCCAATTGCTAGCGGAGGCCTCCGGAGGTGCGGGAGCAGGTAATGAGACCACTCGGAGAACTGCTGATGTCTGACGGAATTCGCCGTTCTTCGCTGAGCTGACCGGCTGAAGATTCAGGAGGAGAATTCTGCTGTCAGAATAGTAGGGCTCTCCAGAAGCGGTCTGTCCCTGGAAAATGGGATCGCTACTACTCAAGTATTCCGTGCCGCTAAGCGAGGATGACTGGGTTAGGTTGACTCCGATGAAATCACGCTCTGCGTCGACTTCGGGGTCGATCCTGTGATTGATCAAACGCCCTCGTTTCGCGATTTCGATCGCTACGTCATGCGTGGCGGCACCGGCCCAAATAGGCGTGCCATCAATCGCGAAGTCAGTTTTCCAGATTCGAAGATGGTGGCGCCGGGAGACTCCCCCCTTTGGATCAGGCAAGGCATAAGAGTAGTCCTGCGTTCTTCCAAACAGATAAAATCTCGCCATGGGGAGCTTCGTATCGCCGGTCCCATGTTGTAAAAGGTGCCAGACGAATGTCGCCCTCCATTTATCAGTCATAACCCAGCCAGCCCGCTGAAACGTTGCCTCCAGGTCTGCTGGCTGGCCGACAAATACGATATTCACCATGTCGCCTTCGCGGCCCTCGCGATCGAAGACACGCGACGGCAGGTATTCCATCATCTGACTGAGCGCTAAAGAATCGTCGACTGACAATCGCAAGCTTGCTGCCTTGACCGAAGTATCGCCGTCGGTCCGCGCAATGAGCTCTGTGCTTTTTAGTGCCGTGCTTTTACGACCGGGAGTCAGCAAGAATACCGGTGCTGCGGGAATGAATACCAGGCTTGAAAGGATAATCGCTCCAATCATCAGTTTGGTGCGAGATCCTCCCTTTACTTCCTTACTTGCACGCAACCCGACCCGCTCGCCTGTTACCAAGATTACGGAATCAAGTCTCAGGGATATTCGGTCCCCAACTCCCAGGATACGTCTGCGCTTGACGCCTGCGATGGAACCGTGAGCGATGGTTCCGGCTTGAACGACGGTGAACCCTCCAACGTTGACATCTTTCACGACGATAAAGTTCAGTACATCCCCGACACGAGCCCGAGTAGATGAGACGCTCTCGGCAAGGCGCATATCTATTGGGGTACCGTCCGGAATGATCATCTTGGGCAGGCTACCGCTCGACTCCTGGGCCGATAGCCCAGGTATCAGAAGCACCATGACGAGTACGTAAACCGGAATGTTACGGGACCATGCGCTGGACAAATTAGACCGCCTTTTGCTTTGGCCGACTCTCATCCCACAACGCCCAAAGGTGTGGCGCACTGGCGTACAGAAGAACAATCTATCGCTGTCGATCGTGTTTTGTATGTTTCCTTTTGCTCACTTGAAGGGTTGCAAGTCCACAGTGCGTACATTAGGCGAGCCATGCTAGCCGACCTTTATGGCCTGATTATTGAATACTGCACATATGACTAAGGTGCCGTGCACGAAATGTGCGAAGTCCCTCCAGATCATCCCGTCGATACTTTTCACCGTAGGAACGAAGCTTTACACGGCCCGACCATTTAGATGAAAACTAAGGGGAGTCGGGAGCCGTTGCCTCCGCAGTATCGGCATATTCGGTCAACAAAGCACCCGTCATCTCATGCTTAACGGCTCTAGTCTTATAGCTCAATGAACAAAAAGATCCCCGAACGGGTCAAGTAACTATCTATCTCTTTATCCATAGGTTTAGAAACAGCACAGGCGGCCGTTTTCGGGGTAATAATATACTTGCCTAACCAACGAAGGGACGGTAATCTAGTGAAGAAAGGGCAGCAAGACGAAATTATTCGGCTGGGAAGGGCCGCGTTCGCCGCACTGGGCGATGCTGACCCATGCACCGCGGGCGCGGCTCTAGACATTGCTCGCACGCTGCTGGCTCATCGGCAGCACGAGGTCGTGGATGCCGCTTTTAGCGGCGCATCCCTTGCTTCTGAATCTCTTTAGCTGTTGCCGTAAGTACTTTCATGTGACCCTCTATCGTTTGGAGTGTCTCCGCTATCCGATACAGCGCCGTCGCGATATGAGAATAGCCGTCTAATTGGTCGATTGCCTTGATGTGCGGTATCTGGTTCCCGGCCATTGCTTGTTCCTTTCATGGTTAATCAACAGGATTATTGAGAAATGTCAGCACTTGCTCAACTATCCCAAAAGCATATTGAAGACGCGCCAAATCTCGCTCTCGAAAGAGCGGAGCGTTGGAATAATGGGCTGCGCCTGCCCCTTCACAACATCGCTCAAAACTACGACGGGCGAAAGCTTCATGTGCTCGTTAACCTGTCGGGCGATGTCAAAGGGAAACGGTACGGAGGGGTTCTCTGCATAGAAGCGGGCGAGTGCGTTCAATTGTGGACCGCCCATGTCAAACCCGGTGAATACCAGGGGCAGTTCACGATGCTTGGCTTTCCTGTCCAGGTCGTGAACCAGCCAGAGGATGTCGTTAAGCGGGTCGGGTCCATTGTAAGGCTGTTCTCGTTCGATGATCTGCTTCGCGGTGTCGCTCGCGAATATCTGTATTTTTCCTTTAAGACTGGGCGCACCATCTTTGTTGAGACGTTCGCAGCAGATGGGAAACTCAATTCGCACGGGTGTCTTTTCGCGAATTTCAGGGACGGCCAAGAGCCATGCCATGTGATCGAGACTCGACCTAAGATGGTGGACAACTTCGCCAGCAAGGACGGAGAACCGGAGAGGAACTCTTCGGCCCGCATGATAGAGGCTTTTCTGCGCGAGCACCTGAAAGTCTTCATCACCGGAGATTGGGTGCTCGCTCTCCTTGTAGAAACGGGCAATTTCAACCTCAAGGTTGACGATGTTCTCGTGGGCCCTTTTTAGCTTCTCGTTAATGCCGTCAATCGGAGTTACACTTATGTCCATGAGTCAACCCAAGACTTCAGACATGCGGAGATTTGAGGATGCGCTTAAAAGTGTACTCCGCGTGTCCAAGACCGACCTGCAGCATATGCTTGCGGAAGAGAAGCGGGCGAATGCTGGGAAGTTGAAACCGGGCCCAAAGCCTAAGACTTCCGCTTCGGGCCACGCGGTTTCCGGTAGGGATTAGAAGTTCGCTTCACTGCCAGTCTTGCCGGTGAGTTCTTTGAACGTGAGCCGCTTTCCTGCAACCTGTGCGAGCGCAGCAACAAAGCGGTCAGAATCGTTCAACGGATTGTCTTTCGTCGCACGATTGTTGTAGCGGAACATCTGCTCGTCAAGATACCGCTCAAGGTGGAACGGCTCAACTGCGATGTAGGTTCCCTTGAGAGTTCTTTTCAGGCACGACCAGAAATTTTCCAAGCCGTTCACGTGTACCTGTCCCATTACATACGTCTCAGCCTTGTTGACCATCTCATGCACGAATTCGTTGCGCAGACGGTCATAAGCGCCGTGAGTATCGGAGTAGACCTTTGAGCCGCGCTGAACGTGGCGCAACACCGCATTTTGCAAGGTATCGCGACGGACGTTCGGAACAACCTCGCAGCGCACTTGTCGCAGATCGCGGTCAAGTATTCCCATTACGGAAGTCTTGGCCATGTGTCCAGCAGCATCGCAATTCCGAATTTGTGAGCGAACCTGCTGCAAGCGGAGTTTCTTCGACTTGTGCATGTTGATGCCTTTTCCGCCAATGAATGTTTCGTCTATCTCGACTGGGCCACCATCTCCGCCGAGCTTGAAAAGAGAATTGTTCTTGAGAACGAGTCTCAGCCGATGCAATACGAACCAAGCAGACTTCTGAGAGATGCCGAGAGCGCGATGCAGTTCGTAAGAGGAAATGCCATTCTTGTCATTGACCAACATCCACAGTGCGGGAAGCCACTTGCACAGCGAGATAGGCGAATCCTCGAAGATCGTTCCGACCTTGACGGAGAACTGCTTGCGGCAAGAGCGGCACTTCCAGCGTTTCTGTGTCGCCAGATAGTAAGGCTCTTTCGCTTCGCAATGCGGGCATACCGGGCCATCGGGCCAGCGCATCGCAGCGACGGCGTCAATGCACACTTGCTCGTCGGAGAACAGTTGAATTGCTTGCTGTAATGACTTCGGCGTTTCCATGTTTTGAAGTCTAACGAATTGGCTTGGGTTAGTCAAGTCAATTATTACCGTTTTCGGCCGCCTGTTTTCATGTTCTTACGAGGGGCTCTGCGGTACCCCTTTTGAGACGGGCTTAGTTGGGCAGCTCGTCGCGTACGGCCGGGCCGATCTCGGTGGCGATCTGCTGGAGTAATGCCTGGCCTAAAGCCTCCCAGGACGGATGCACATTCTGGGAGACGTACTTCTTCAGGGTGTAATCGAGCGTCAGGTCGTAGCGGTAGCTCAGCAGCGCGGCGAGCACACGGCGACCCAGTTCGCGCTTACGAAGCATATTGGGCGATTTCAAACTGTTCCTCCTTTGCCTGCTTCAGCAGGCGGCTGACGCTGGCACGCGAAACACGAAACGTGTGAGCGATCTGGGTGAGGCTGCGGCCGTGGGCACGTTCTTGTAACAGGGCCTCGCGGTCAACGACGAGCGGCTTGCGACCGATGCGGCGTCCTTCCAGCTTGGCCCGGCGCATGCCGGCCCGCACCCTTTCGACGATCAGGTTGCGTTCCAGTTCGGCGATGGCGCCGATGATGACAACAACGGCGCGGCCCAACGGGCCGCCAGTGTCGAGCTGTTCGCGGAAGCTGACGAACTCGATGTTCAGGTGGTTGAGTTCATCGAGCACTTCCAGGAAGTGGCGAACCGACCGGGCCAGCCGGTCGCTGGCCCACACCAGAACGATGTCGAACTGAGAGTGGCGGGCATCCCGCAGCAGTTCATCCAGGCCAGGACGCTTAGCTTTTGTCCCGGTGATGCGGTCAGTGTACTCGCGGACGATCTCATAGCCGCGCTGCTGGGCCAACTGACGCAGGTCATGGACCTGCGATTCGGGGTGCTGATCGACCGTGCTGACCCGCAGGTAAAGTGCGCACCGCTTCATTACAAGGACTCCAGGCTGGCAATCGCATCTTTAATGTCGAGGATGCGGTCATGAATGAAACGAAGGTGGCCCGGCCGGGGCTGCCCCTGTTGAGCCTCCAGCAGCCACTCCATCCGGAACAACTGAAGTCCGCGGCGGAGCTGGTCGAGCTGCTGGTGGATCTGGGAGCGGGAGGGGCGCGGGCGAAGAGGGCGACGACGGCGATTAAGTTTCATAGTTGTTCTCTCCTTAATAACTCAGATATATCTGAGCTTCAAGAAGAATCGTAACTCTACACTTAATCGCTGCCAAAGCTGGCCCGATATGAAACTCTTTCGCCGAGGTGCAGGCCGTTTCCTACAGCGTCACCCGCGAAAAGGCTCCCATCTACACCATGGGCTCGGCCGACGTCCGCTCCTTCTCCCGCAACAAGCGCGGCATCGCCGGCAGCCTGGTCTGGGTCAACTTCGACCGCCATGCTCTGCTGGATCTGGTCTACAAACTGGGCGGCCAGTTCGTAGCCAACGTCGATGACCTGCGTCCCCAGTTCATGACCGATCAGAACGCGTTTCTCTCCCAGAACGCGATCTATCAGTCTTCGCTGGTACGTGCCAGCGGCCAGTCTTCGAGCGCCACCATCGACCAGTTCGATGGCCAGCGGTCTCGGCCGTCAGCGGCTTCAAGTCGGAAGCTTCGCCCTGGTACTCCGACCAGATCCTGCCCTTCGATATCACTCTGGCCGGCACCAACGAACAGGGCTCAGCCTGCACCATGAAGATCACCGGCGTCGAGATCCTCAACGAAGGCTCCGGCGTGTCCATCGATGACGCTGTCACCGAGATGCAGTGCAGCTTCGTGGCTCGCTTCGTTCAACCCTGGCAGGCCGTGGTTTAGTAGGGCCGCTATCGCCTAAGTCCTCATTGAAAGGGGTTAAAACCGGTTTTTACCCCGTCCTTTCTCTCGCGCGCTGCTGCTCCGTCGATGAGTTGCTGCCGTTTGAAGCTGCCAAAACGGGATTTTCGTCGCGGTTTACAAGGGGATTGCCGCATTCGTAGAGTGTTCCGAAATGGCTACCGTTCTATGCCGGGCATGGGGTTCTTGTGGCCGCGGCGAAAATCCAGCTAGCCGATGCTCGCGGTTACAGACTGCTGCCGTTATGTGGAGCTGGTCTTATGGGATTGGTTGAATGCTTTACTGGGGGTTAAAAGGCTTTCTGTATGCGGGTAGGGTTTATGTGAGGGAGTGGTTGCTGCGGGTGGTGTGCTGTGCTCGTAGCCGGGGGTTGATCTTGCCTTATTGCCTTTGCCCTTCTGCGGGTATCTGGTCGTCTCATGCAGGGCAGGTGGTTGCTGTTTCTATCTGCTGCCACTTCCAGGTGGAAGCAGGGCTTTCTGCGTCGTCCTTTTTTCTGCCCGCGTCTCCCGCGCAGTCGGCCTGCCGCTGCTCTCTTTACTGGATGAGAGCGGTGGAGACTTAGATCCAGGACGAGGTGGAGATCAGATGTGCTGACTGCCGAATGGGCAATATTGATCAGCAATCCAGGAGCTTAGGTTTCATACTGAAAGGAACATGAAGTGCGTCAGCAGGCGTGTCGTTGTAAGAAGAGTGCCGAAAACCCTTGATCGCAAACAGGCTCCGAGTTTTTATAAGGACGTACAACCCATGTTGAAGTCCGATCGCCCGCAAATTGTTTTTGACATGTCGGAAACAGGGTACATGGATTCGGCGGGATTGGACATCTTACTCCTGTGCCTCCATGACGTCATCAAGAGCGACGGTGAGGTCAAATTAGCCGGAGTAACACCGTCTGTTTCGGTTTTACTCGAATTGTCCCGCGTTGGCCTACTCTTTGGAATCTATGAGAATTCCGTTTCCGCAGCAAAAAGCTTTAGCGGTCTCGTGCCGAATGCGAGCCCTTATCGTGACCGGCGGCTGCTCAAGAGGGGCAGCACAGTTGCGGCAGACAACGGGTGATGGGGGGACAATTGAGGCATAAAGCTTATCGTTTGCTGAGCCAACGACCGGCCTAGTTTGCGACCGAGCGAAAAGTACAAATCACGATACGCCTCAAGCGGCTAAGTCAATCGTCGCCAGGGATGTTCCTCGAGCTTAGGCAGAGCTCCATAAGAGCTCGGGATCATCTTCGATGCTGCACAAAATTGACCAGACAACTGCCTGACGCAGAAGCAAAATGCTATTTACTGTTTTTTTCGGGACCCACGGGAAGGCCAAGGACCATATTTGGCCGAACGCGCCAATGCCCTTGTAGACGGGAACTTAGGCCCTTTTTACCCCTTCGTTTGAATTCGCGACCAGAGGAACGAAAGCGGTGGAATCATTGGGACCAGCCGCCGAAAGTCGCGATAGGAGTTCATGATGGGTCTAACCGACATACCAAGCGCTCTCCCCGCAACCGATTCTGGAAACGGTACAGCTGCCAAACTGCGCCCGACCGAACGGTTTGCCACCGGCATTACCGGCCTTGACGATATTCTGGGCGGTGGTCTCGCTTCCAACCATCTTTACCTCATTGAGGGTGATCCGGGAACCGGCAAGACAACGATCGCGTTGCAATTTCTGTTGGAGGGTGCCCGGCGGGGACAGAAGGGACTGTATGTCACCCTATCCGAATCGAAGATTGAACTCGTAGAAGTTGCTGAGTCACACGGCTGGTCACTGGGAGCCATCGACGTCTTTGAGATGACGTCAGAGGAGGACCACCTTAATCCCGAGGCCCAGTACACCGTATTCCATCCTTCTGAGATTGAGCTTGCGGACACCACATCTGCCGTCCTGTCAGAGGTTGATAGATTGCAACCGGTGCGGGTCGTGTTTGATTCCTTGTCTGAATTGCGCTTACTTGCCCGCGATTCTCTGCGTTATCGCCGGCAGATTATGGGTTTGAAGCGATACTTTTCAGGCCGTAACTGCACGGTGCTCTTGCTGGACGATCGAACCGCCGAGGGTCATGACCTGCAGTTGCAAAGCATTGCTCACGGCGTAATCATGCTGGAAAGCGTGGAGCGCGAGTATGGAATCAAACGACGTCGTCTGGAAATAAGGAAGATGCGGGGTTCATCGTTCCGTGAAGGCTTTCATGATTACACCATCATGCGGGGCGGCGTGGAAGTATATCCGCGCCTGATAGCCTCGGAACATCATTTGATGTTCTCTCCATCGCGACTAAAGAGCGGTCTCCAGGCATTGGACGACCTGTTGGGCGGCGGGATTGATAGCGGTACCAGTACGCTGCTGCTAGGACCAGCTGGCTGCGGGAAATCCACAATCGCGCTTTGTTATGCGGTATCCACCGTCAAGGAGGGCGGCCGCGCGGCGCTTTTCTCCTTTGATGAGACATCGGCAACCTTGACGGTACGCGGGCGAGGGCTCGGAATGGACGTGGACGAGCACGTTGAGTCCGGAGGACTCTTTCTTCGTCAGGTCGACGCTGCCGAGCTCTCGCCTGGTCAATTTGTCCATGAGATCAGAGAATTGGTCGAGAAGCGGGAGCTGAAGCTGCTGGTTATCGATAGTCTGAACGGCTTTCTCAATGCGATGCCAGGCGAGAAATTTCTGGCAATGCAGTTGCATGAGCTGCTTGGCTACCTCGGACAAAAGGGGGTCAGGACGATAATGACCATGGCTCAGCACGGTTTTGTCGGAGCAAATATCGATACACCGGTAGACGTTAGCTATCTCGCGGATACGGTCCTGTTGTTTCGATATTTCGAAGGGGCAGGCGAGCTCAAGCAAGCGCTTTCGGTGATCAAAAAACGGAGCGGCGAACATGAGCGCACGATCCGCGAGTTGGTGATGAAGGACGGAGTTATTCAGGTCGGAAAGGTCCTGACGGAATTCGAGGGCGTATTGACGGGCTCTCCCAAATACCGCGGAGAACTAGAGGGGCTCGGTTACTAAAATGACTGGCGATGAGCGGCAGTTGCGTGTCTTGGTGGTCACGCCCACGGGACGAGACGGCCCGATGATATGCAGTCTTCTTAGCAGCAAAGACATGATTTGCGACAACTTGCCAACAGCTGAAACCGCTCGAACTCAAATCAAGCTGGGGGCAGGCGTCATAATATTGGCGGAAGAAGCTCTCACCCTGCCTGACGTCGGCCAATGGACAAAAGAGTTATTAGCCCAGCCTTCCTGGTCTGATCTTCCCATCATCCTGCTTACAGTTGCCGGGGCGGTCGATCATGAGAATCAAAGGAAGGTGCTGTTTCGCCAGCCTCTCGGCAACCTGATACTGCTGGAACGTCCTGTCCGACCTGAGACATTTATCAGCACGGTTCAAGCAGCGCTGCGCAGCCGCAGCCGCCAATACCAGGTCAGGGACTATTTGTTCGAGAACCTGCGGACGGAAGAAGCACTGCGCACGGCGGAGAAGTTGGCCGTAGCGGGACGTCTGGCCGCCAGCATTGCACATGAAATCAATAACCCACTAGAGTCCGTTGTGAATCTGCTCTACCTCGTTGGCTCATCGTCTTGTTTGGAAGAGTCAAAGTGCTACGCACAAACTGCGATGGACGAGTTGGCGAGAGTATCAGAAATTGTCACACAAACATTGAGATTTCATCGGGAACCGAACAAGCCTGTCATGGTTCAGGTTTCTGAGATCGTGGATTCCGCTCTTGTCCTCTACCAGGCGAGACTGACTTCTGCCCGAATTGTAATTGAAAAAGACTTTCGGGAATCCCAGCCGGTACTCGCGAGATCGGGGGAACTCCGTCAATTGATTGCAAACTTGGTGGGAAATGCCCTAGACGCCATGGCGGGAGGCGGTACGTTGAAAATCCGCATCTCTAACACCCGTGAACACACGAATGGCTCGCGCCCCGGCATTCGTTTGACCGTTGCGGATACTGGACCTGGCATTCCCTTGGCGATCAAGCAAAGACTTTTCGAGCCGTTTGTCAGCACGAAGGGCAATAATGGCACAGGCCTCGGACTATGGGTGAGCTCTGGAATCGTCCGCAATCATGGAGGAACGATCCAGGTAAAAAGCAGCGCGTTGCCCCCAGTTACCGGCACCGTTTTCTCAATCTTCTTGCCGTTGCAGTCCGAGCCAGCTTCTACCAGTGGATTGGCGGCGACCGCATAGTTGGTCCTCGAGTTGATCGATCCTGAGCTAAACCCGATATCCGGGGTGTCTCGCATGAAGCTGCTCATCTTGCTGACATCGGGTCAAAAATGCCGCGCAACCGAAGAAAACAACCGCGTTCAAATTAGGACCGTTCGGGAGCGTGTCGGTTTAATGGCCGAAGAGGTTTTGGCGAAGCCCATCGTGCGAAAGAACTCTTTCGGACTACTTGGCGTGCAGGAGTTCCATCAGCTCTATCTCTGCCTGGCTCCAGTCGTCGGCGGAATGGTTCCCGTTGCGGTCACGAGACTCATAGATCTGGTAGGCACGGGTTCTTATTTCCTCGTCTGAGAAACTTCCTGCCGAATCCTTCGTGAGTGTTTCCTGCTGCCGGAAAGGAAAGGCTTGGTACGTAACTTGATCTTGTGGATTAGACATTGCAACTCCTGTAACGCTCGTCACAAACCGTCGTTAAGAACCCCCTCCTACCCTTCGAACTTAAGGGTAGAGTGGGGGGGACGCCGAACTCCTTCGCAGCTGCGAGGGGCGGGCGGAAACCTACATGGGCACCGGAACTTTATGATAGGTCGAGGTGACCGTCTCGAAGGTATGAAGCCTCGGGGTTCCGTCGATCACTTTTTCCAGGGACTTCATCACCTGCGGATAAATGTTCGTGTTGTAGTTCTCGGCGTCGGACTTCGTCTCCCACAGGCTGATCGACACTCCATCTACACTGTTTGCATTAGACAGAGTCATCTCTTCCTTGAAACCCTTCTGCTTCTTGAGCAGCGGCAGAATTTGGGTTTCCATGGTGTGGGTGTAATCGGAGTGAGTATTGGGCTTCAGACGAAATGATAGATTACGTGCAAACATGGGCAACCTCCCAAAGGGCGTCGTTTCGCTAAGGAAAGATAGGCTTCAGATGGGCCGACTTAGTTCAGAGAACCTGAAAGAGGATAGGTGTAAACTGCCTCAATTTAGACTATACCTGAACAATCCTCTTTTGTATATCTGTGCACTTTTCATCGCAGCTTCGACCGAATGGTAATTCTCCCTCGCCAGGGTTGCTTCGCTTCCGGGGACATTCTGGAATGTTTCTGTGCAAATCGCATAAACCATGAACCGTAGATAGGCCACCGCATGGTCAATATCCCGGGCTCATGATCAGCGTTCCTTGTAGTTATTCAGCGCTGTCTAACGCAGTCCCAAATTCATGCGCCTGGTATCCAGGAACATCCGGATATGAGCCAGATTGACCACTCTCCGGATAAGCAACGTGCAATGATCGATCATGGATAACAGCACTTTAAACAAAAAAGCGGCAGACGCTATCCTCAGCGGTATCAAGAAAGAGATGGCGAAACCGCGCATCGCAGAATCTGCCCGGGGAGCGGAACCGGAAGAGCCATTCACCTTCCCCCTGAGCGAAAGCCGGTGGCCCGGACTGGCTCGCCCTGGACGTCGCGCTCACAAACCCGTGAGGCATCCGGGAGCGTCATAGACTCGGGCGCGTTAGTAGCGGGCAACGTCTCTTGTTCCTAGTTACGGCTGGCCAATGGAGAAGTCAGCAGGGAAGAGCTGCGAACCTCAATGACTCACCATCGCTCAGTCTTCGATGAACTGGTGCAGCCGCACATTTGTGACCGATAAGAGAATCGCCTGAAAAAGCACAAGACAATAGGCTGAAGAAATTCAGAAGGAGAAAGGGCTGGAAAATAATGATGCAATCCACGTCAGAACGAGCCAGCGAGCAGTTTGCTGGAACGGCGCGCAAGACTTCGCAAGCAGCATCCGCGGTTGCAGATGCATTTGAGGACGGCATTGGAGCGGTACGCCGGGTCGCCAAGCAGGGCGGCGATGCCGCAGAAGAGTTCATAGACGATATAACCAAGCGCCTGCAGAGGCATCCAATCGAAACAGTTGTAACGACATTCGCAATAGGCGTCGCCCTCGGGACACTGGTTGGACGGATGATTAAGCGAAGATAAGTTTGTACCGCAGGCGAATATGCAAGAGAAGAGTCCAGCGCGCTGGACTCTTCTCTTGCTCGATTCCGCAACAGCGTCCCAGGCAGAACGTTCTGCGGGTTGACTGGCCCTCCGACTGGAAAGGAACTCGCGCCCCAACGTGGTCGCGGCCAGCGGTCAATAGGGTACAGCTATTCCACTCTCCTTCCGCTAGCTTTTAGTTGAGGCCATCCCAATGAAAGCATTTGCAAGTTTCGGAGCGGCATTCCTACTTCTCTCCTTTGGCACTATCTTTCCTGCCTTCGCACAGCACGAACAAGACTCAGCAGAGCCACAGCAGAAGCAGGAACAGCAGCATGCCCAGACACAGCATGGTGCTCAGCAGCAGAGCGAACAGAAACAGGCTAAACAGCAGAACCAGCAGAAGGAAGCACAGTCGCAGCAGCACGTCCAACAGCAGAGCGAACAAAAACAGGAACAGCAGAAACAAGCTAAGCAGCAGAACCAGCGGAAAGATCAGCACACTCAGCAGCAGAATGAACAGAAACAGCAAGCCCAAAGGCTGGGTAATCAGCAGCAGGTACAACACTCGCAACAGGAACAGCGTGCCCAGCAAACCGCCTGGCAGCAACATGAATCAAGGAATTGGCAGTCCGACCACCGCACGTGGCAACAACGGGGAGGCTACAACGGATACCGTATCCCTGACAACCGTTACAACGGCTACTTTGGGTCGGGGCACGCGTTCGTTATCTATAGCCAACCCTGTATGGTTGTTGGCGGCTTCCCGCGCTTTCAGTATGGCGGATATTGGTTCAGCCTAGTTGACCCATGGCCCAGCTACTGGGCAAGTAACTGGTATGAAACACAAGACGTTTACATTGTGTATGCAAATAATGGGTACTACATGTACAACCAGAGATATCCAGACATCGGCATGGCAATCAGTGTTTCGATGTAAGGCGTGCGTGGACGGGCGCCTCGACGGGCCGCAACGCCAGGATATAGTCGCCGGCTAGTATCTGAGTGGCGATCACGGAAGCAGAGCACGTAGTGTGCGGCCGAGAGCGCGGCACTTCGGATCCCGCCAACAGAATGGCAACAGTTTCATGATCTTGTCCTTCGTGGTGATTCCCGGTTGGAAGCTTCTCCGTAGTTTTGGGGGAGTCGGACTAATAATGTTGGGGGTTGCAGACAGTTCTGTAATCCCCACGTTCGGTAGCCTGGATGCTCTTACTGCAATACTAGCGGCCAAGAATCACGAGTTGTGGCCGTACTATGCCGCCGCCAGTACCGCCGGCGCACTGATAGGCGCATACACGACGTATCGCATGTCAGAGAGGGCAGGCGAGCATTGGCTCGAAAAGCGCATCGGACCGAGGCGTTCCCGTCAGGTTCAGGGGCTGCTTAAACGTTGGGGCTTCGTTGCGGTTTTTGGTGCATGCGTCGCGCCACCACCATTTCCTACGTCGCCATTCTTCGTAGGGGCGGGAGTCCTGCATTATCCGCAACCAAGATTCGTATCAGCGGTGCTCACCGGTCGGGCCATCAGATATGCGGTGATCGGGGCATTGGCCGCAAAGTATAGCGGCGCTATATTGAAATTCCTGCGGCGTCCGCTGGGATTTGGCTCTGAAGCTAGGTTGGTCGGTATAACGTTCGCCGGTTTCGCAGTCATGGTCGCTGCCATCGTACTCTGGCGGGAGTCCAAGATCTACTTTCAACGGACAAAAACGGAATCGGCCGCTGATTAAACGATGAGTTTGTCCGTGTCTACTTCGCCGGCCTACCATGATCGAGGCATAGCTCTACTAAGTCAGAAATATTCGCTTCGCCTACGCACATGACCGTATCGGCTCCCCCCCAATAGATCTTTACGGTGCCATCGGGCTCAGGAACAGCCCCACAGCTGAAGACCACGTTGTGAACATACCCTGTTGTCTCCCAGGGATCCTCGGGTTGCAAAATCCACGAGTCACCCACCCCGAGAATTATTGCCGGGTTGGCCAAGTCGTGGAGGGCTACGCCCAATCGATAGACCGATCCATCCATCGTCTGAAAGACTCCGTGATAGATAGAAAGCCATCCCTGGTCCGTCTTAATCGGTGGTGCGCCGGGACCAATCTTCATTTCATCCCAGTGATACTGCTCAGGTCGCATGATGAGCTGTGATTGACCCCAGTAGCATAGATCCGGCGAATAGGAAATCCAGATTGACCAGGGCGCGATTTCCGAATGCGGACGGTCGAGCCGGGCATAAAGCCCGTCAAACCTGTCGGGAAAGATCACTACATTTCGATAATCGGCCTCAGTGATGAGCGCGACTCTCTCCACCTCACTGAAGTCTCTCGTCTTAGCTAGGGCTATCCGCACGCCATTCCGCGAGTAAGCGCTGTAAGTGATGATGTATTCCCCGTCCAGTGGCGTTACCCTAGGGTCTTCGACCCCGAACTCTTCGTAGGCTGCAAAGGAATCGTCCTGGGCCGGAACCAGAAAGGGTTGTGGATCGGCGGCGAAGTGGAATCCATCAGCGCTGCGGGCCAGACCAATGATCGAGCGGCCGGTGCGCAGATGAGAACGGAATAGCATGATGTATTCGTTCCGGTGCTTCACGACTGCCGCGTTGTGAACAGTTTCCACCGCATAGGGAATGTCGGCTTTAGTGAGGATAGGATTGTGGCTGTACCGCCTAACAATGTCTGGCTTCATGCTCGTCTCTTCGCCTCAAGTTCAAAGATCGCCGAATACACCCGTTCATAACCTTCGACCATCGTATCGATCGAAAAAAAATGTCGTACACGGCCATGGCACGCACCGCGGTCGATTTCAGAAACTCGTCCCACCGCCTCAACCGCCGCAGAAATGTTGTTCACCAGGAAGCCGGTCTGATTGTCTTTGATCACCTCACGACAGGAGCCGAGATCCATGGCGATCACGGGCACGCCAGCGGCGTTGGCTTCGACCAGGACGAGTCCGAACCGTTCCGGAATCGTGTTCAAGTGCAGTAGAGCTCGGGCTCGCGCGAACAGCGCATTCTTGCCCGCGACATTCACCGGTCCGATGTAAACAACGTTGTGGTCGTCGAGGTGAGGTTGGACCTGCTTCCGGAAATAGTTCTCATCCTGGATAATACCGGCGATGATCAAACGCATTCCGCTTAGCCTGGCAACCTCGATAGCCAAATGAACACCTTTGTCGGGGTGGATGCGGCCAAGGAAAACGAGATCCTCGCCGCCGTATTCCTGAAGCGGATACAAGGAGAGATCAATGCCGTTGTAGACGGTTGCTAGATAATTTAGTCCTGCAGCCCGGTCAGAGTCGCTGACGGAAACAAAGTATCCGTCTCGATACTTCTGATAGATCGGCATTATTTGAGCGGACGAAAATCCGTGGATGGTAGTCAGTACTGGTGTTTTCACTAATCTTGAGTAGGTTAAAGGCATGAAGTCGTAGTTGCTGTGGATTATGTCGAACTCAGCCGCGTGCTCAAACACCTCAGAGATGTGCAGATACTCCGACACCTTGGCATCAAGGGTAGGATCCTCTTCATATCCATGGTCGACTACGGCGCGCAGGTGGCCGCGAGTCACCGAGTCTGCGCTGGCGAACAACGTAACATCCCAGCCGCGGCCAACGAGACCTTCGGTGATGTTGCTGGCCACTGTTTCCCATGCGCCATACTGCTGCGGTGGCGTCCGCCAGGCTACCGGTGACAATATTGCGACTCTTTTATCGGGTGTTGCCATGTCGTAAGCCGATCAATCCTCGTAGGCCAAGAGGGCTTTTGAAGGATGATCGCCACGCCTCCCAACTGCTCAACATAACGAGAGAATAGGCGAAGCTGAGCTCCGCCCATCCTTTGGCTGCGACTGAAACACTCCGGATCGCAGTTACTTGTTTCTCTCTTCGGTTGACGGCCGTTGCGGCTGCGCCTGAGCTCGTTGCTGCGGTTGGGCGTGCTGCTGCGGCTCTGCTTGAGCTCGCTGCTCCGGCTGAGCGTGCTGCTGCGGCCGCGCCTGAGCTCGTTGCTGAGGCTGAGCATGCTGTTGCGGCTCTGCCTGAGCTCGTTGCTGAGGCTGAGCATGCTGTTGCGGCTGTGCCTGAGCTCGTTGCTGAGGCTGAGCATGCTGCTGCGGCTGTGCCTGAGCTCGTTGCTGAGGCTGGGCGTGCTGCTGCGGCTGTGCCTGAGCTCGTTGCTGAGGCTGGGCGTGCTGTTGCGGCTGCGCCTGAGCTCGCTGCTGAGGCTGGGCGTGCTGTTGCGGCTGCGCCTGAGCTCGTTGCTGAGGCTGGGCGTGCTGTTGCGGCTGCGCCTGAGCTCGCTGCTGTTGCCGCGACCGTTGCTGCGGAGTGGTGCGAGCAGGAATTACGGGAGCAATCGGCCTGCCGACTGCAATGGGCTTCGTCTCCGCAAGAACGGCAGGGCGTCCGTGATTGACAGAAGCAAACTGCTGATGGTTTTGCGCAGCCGACTGCTGATGCTGCATCTGCGTCGTCATGGGAGGAATGCGCTGTCCCCGCAGGGCGGCGCTTTCGGCCGCCATCGGCCCGCGAGTGACGCCGCCCGGTCCGTTGTAGCTGGCACGATTGATGTTGGTGTTGTTGATGGACCGGTTATAGACGCTAACGTTGGTGATGTTTATGTTGTTGACGGAACGATTGTAGTTGAACCGATTTCCGCCCCAATAACCACCCTGGTAGCCCGTGCCGGCGTATCCGTAGCCGTAGTTAATACCTCCGTAGTAGCCGACATACTGGCCCCAGGATCCGTAGTTGTAGCGGTACATCCCTGCCATGAATCCCCAATATCCGGGGGTCCACAAGAAGCCAATTTGAGGTGGCCAGGCCCATGCGCCAGGAACCCAGTAGTAGCCCTGAGGAGCGTAGCTCCAATAGCCTGGTGTCCACAAATAACCATTACCGGGACACGGTGGCTGCGAATACTCCGGCAGCGGGGGCGGCGGCTGTTGTGCCTGAAGCACTGGCTGACCATAGCTCGCATCCTGGTAGCTGGCATTGGGCTGGGTATCGGAATAGGTCTGGTCCTGGGAACCCTGCTGCTGTGCCGGGGCTGAAGCAGCCTGCTGCACCGGCGACGGCTGCTGATAGCTCTGCTGTGTCGTCTGGGTTGCCGGCTGTTGCTGAGTATTCGCGTCGGCTGTCTGGGTTCCGTTCACGGGAGCCAGGTTGTCGGATTGCGCCGGCTGGTTCTGGGCGCCGGCTTCCTGGATGTCTGTTCTATTACATGCCGCTACTCCCAAAGTCAGTGCTAGGGACGCGGTGGCCAGAATGATAAGGGTGGATGTCTTGTTCGGCATGAGCCCTCCTGCCGGAAACTAATCTCTCGACTCATGTAGCCGCGAGTATTGAGAAATCAGAGTTCGGATTTACTAAGATGGGGACTACTCAGATGGGCTGACTTAGCTCAGGGAACCTGAAGAAGGGAAAGTGTAACCACTTCACTAGAGAGGGTACCCGGGCGCGCCATAACAAGTCTGGTCAAAACCGCTCACACCATCGACCGGCCCTACGCACAGCCACGCCCGGCCTTCCCTTTACAGATGCCTGAATAAAGCACCGACGAGCAATTGTGACCAGATAATCAACCACGAACTTCGTACTGTTTGATTTCGAATCAACCTAAAGGAGAATCAGTGATATTAAAGAAACTACTCGCATGTGTTCTCGGGTCGCTGGTCCTAGTCGCTCTGTCCCTGCCGCTCGCAGCCCAGACGACTACGCAATCGAGCACCACAACGACCAGTCAGGATCCATCTCCCATGCAGGCGCAGAGCACGACGACAACGACTACTAAGGGTACGGCTGCTACAGCGCCAGCCGAAACCACTCAGACTACAGACACCACCACGAAATACAAACATCACAATAAACAAGTGAAGCAGACCGATACGACGAGCACCACAACGGCTCCTGCTGCTCAAGAGGTACAGAAAGACACGACAACAACGACAACCACCACACCCCAGAAGTAGCAGTTGGTGATGATCTCAGGTCTCCGGCGTTCAACCGCGCGCATTTTCGTGGCCTAGTTGAACAACCCAGCATAGACGGGCGGCCCGCCGCCGGAGATCTTGAGCGCAACGCCCAAAGCGACACGATAAATCTTCCCGAATCGCCCCCTACCGACTAGATTATGCGCTTCCTCGTGGCTGTTAGCATCCTGGGGACATCGGCAGAGCTCCGCAACAAGTGCTCCCGGTATCTTTAGAATAATTCGCTTTATGAGCAGTATTGACCAGAGTACACCACTCCTCTTCCAGCATAATTGATGGTGGAGATGTCCATCTCGCCTCGATGGCCCTGGATATAAAGCAAATGGTAACCACGAAGAACAAAAGCGATTTCAATCCCCATGCTTTCCTTTCCACGATCGGAAAGGGGAGGCAGATTATGTCTCTTGAAAAGGGCGGTACCGCATACACGCAAGGAGATGCCACGGACGGCCTGTACTTCATCCAAAAAGGAAAGATACAGCTCAGTGTCGTGTCGGAAGCTGGAAAAGAGGCAACTCTTGGCATTTTGGGCGAAGGCGATTTCTTTGGAGAGGGCGGTCTTGCGGGCCAGTTGGTGCGCATGTCGTCCGCAACCGCAAGAACTAGCTGCATTCTTCTGCACATCGAGAAAAAGGCGATGATGCTGACCATGAGCCTTGAACCCAAGTTGTCCGCCATGTTTCTCAAGTACTTGCTCAAGCGAAACATCCGTTATCAGGACGACCTGGTAGACCAACTTTTCAATTCCAGCGAGAAGCGGCTAGCGCGAGTCCTCCTGTTGATGGCACAATTCGGTAAAGAAGGAATGACCCACATGGCAGTGCCCAGGCTCAGTCAGGAGACTCTGGCTGAAATGGTGGGTACAACCCGTTCGCGGGTCAGCTTCTTCATGAACCGTTTCAGGAAGCTCGGATTTATCAATTACGCCAGCGGAGACAGCGACACCTTACACGTTCACAGCTCACTCTTGAATATTGTTCTCCACGATGACAACGGAGCGACAGTAACCCTGAACAACAAGAAGTCAACTGCCCGTGGACTCAACGCTATCGAACCACCATCAGAACCCGGCGCACCGCCCGACAAGGAACGTGCTCGAAGGCCTCCCCTCCCAGAGCCTTAATCGTGTCTTAGCTCAAGCTTCTCTTTCCTGAGCTTTTAGCTGCCGACAGGGACACCCTTCGTGATCGTCAGTGATCAATATTGGACAGCTTTCCCGGATTGCCCCAATCGAAAATCATCTCGGCAGTAGGGTTTGAGCAAAGAGCGGCGAAGCGTGACCGGTATCTGCTACAATTCCGCGCTTCGAACGATTGCAACACCTACACCTGATCAAAGGCTTCTCGATGAACGGGCAACGCAAGGATCGAGGATCGACGTCGCCGATCACAAACGACCTCCATTCTGGTTCTTGTCGGCTCGTGTTCGTGCTTATGATCCTGATGTGGCTGCCCTCTACGAGAGCTCAGCAGCCTGACACTGCGTCCGCTCTGAATCGTGCGCCGCTGGCGGGTGAGCAAGTCGTACAAAACCTCGTCCAGATGAATCTTCATCGTTCGCAGGCGCTTCACGCTTATCGGGGCAGCAGAATCTATCGAGTTGAGTACCGCGGCTTCCCGGGCAATCGTGCCGCTGGAATGGTTGTGAAAGTGAAGTATGTGTCTGGGAAGAAGCAATTCGTTGTTGAGTCCTCGACCGGGTCTGCAATCCTTGTCGATAGGGTGCTGAAGAAACTGTTGGACGCGGAAGCCGAAGCTACGGATGAAGAGGGCCAGCGCCGCGCTGCTCTGACGGAGGAAAATTATCATTTCACTCTGATCGAATACGAGACTGGAGCGGCCGGCTCGACCTACGTGCTTAAAGTTGAGCCCCGCACGGACGGCAAGTTTCTTTATCGTGGTCGAATCTGGGTGGATGGACAAGACTTTGCCGTGGTGCGCTTAGAGGCTGAGCCCGCACGAAATCCTTCTTTCTGGACCAAGAAAACAGAAATTGAGCAGCAGTATAGGAAGGTGGGGGATTTCTGGCTTCCGGCTCGCAACCACAGCGTCACCGCCATTCGGCTGGGCGGCCGTGCCGAATTGACAATCGAGTACAAGGATTATGAAATTACGAACGCCAGTCAAGTGAGCAACTTGTCGATGCTCCCGTCCGCTTCGTCCCCCGAAGCCGCTCACACACAGGAGTAATGTCGGCTCCGACATGGAATCGAGCTTGATTGAAGGGAGATGTTCAGGTTATGGCAGACACAGGCGAAAACCGGCAGATAGTCGGACGTGCTAACGCTAAGGAAGCAGAAACGGTTAGGGCAGCGAAACGAGCCGTTTCTGAGGAGCGGTCAACAGAAAAAGCGGATAATGCTGCGTTCCGCAAGGGCGGGAAGGCTTCCCAGCGTAAGAGCAAAGGGAATCAACAGCGGAGCGTTGATGTCAAAGCTTCGGAGAAGTGAGCGGCAGTTATCGCTCCGCTAGTCATGAAGTACCACGCTGACCAGGGAACTGTGGACGCGCATGCCGCCGCCGTTGTAATCGACGAAGCCCAGCTTCCTAAAGCGGTTCATGAAGAAGCTGACACGCGAACGCGTGGTTCCAATCATCTCGGCTAGAGTCTCCTGACTTATCTTCGCGACGACCGGTATCGGCTTTGACTCGTGTCCGAAATTGGCCAGCAGCAGAAGCAGGCGAGCGAGACGTTTTTCGCTCGAATTGAATAGCTGATCCACCAGGTCCTCTTCAATGCGAATGTTGCGGGAAAGCAAATAGGCGACAAAACGCTTGGCAAATTCGGGATCCTGGTGGAGCGTCTTGACCATCGTCTCTTTTTCCACACGAGTGATTGTTGAGCGTTCCATGGCCGTCGCCGTCGCCATGCGAAGGGATTGGCCTGCCAGGCAGCCTTCGCCGAAGAAGCTACCCTCCGGCAGTATGCCAATAACAGCTTCCTTTCCACTTGTGGATACAACCGTGAGCTTCACCTTGCCGCTCTCGACGTAAAACACGGCGTCCGCCGGGCCTCCTTGCGCGAAGATGGATACAGCAGTTTGGTACTCCCGGCTGTTCTTTCCGATCGCAAGTTTTGTCAGAAAGAGGCGAGCATCAAATGCCGCAGTTTGTTCGGGTGAAGTGGCCGGCTCTGCCTGCTTCAAGGATGCTGAACGTGCTCTCAGTGGGGTAGCTGCAGTCTTACGCTTTCCCTGATGAACCTCGATGGAACGTTTGATGGCCATGGGGAAGACCTCCCATTCGGCGAGTGTTATGGGCGGGGCCCTCGCCGACTGAATAAATGATACGCCCGCCGCCAACCCTAGGGCTCTCACATCCTAAGTTCCGGGGCAGGCACCGTCCGCTACCGGTCCCGGCTTGAAATCCCGGAAATAGCGTGGCGGGCGGAATCCGGCCCCCTTCTAGGCATTGCGGTCTGCGTCGCCGGCCTTGCCGCTATCGTCTAACCTTTGCAGCAATTCGCGCACGCTTGCCTGGGCTAAGGCTATGCACGAATCGGCAGCTCCGTAATAGACGTTAATCGTGTCTCCGTCAGGGTGCATTGTGTGTCCACAAGGGAACACTACGTCATGCACATCGCCTGTGCGCTCGTACGGAGCCTCGGGTCCAAAGATCCAGGAATCGCCCCTCAATAAACAGATGTCGGGTTTCAACGTATCAAAGAGAGCGAGGCCTATCCGGTAGATCGAGCCCGAGGCGGTATGTTTCACGCCGTGGTACAGCATGAGCCAGCCGCGGTCAGTTTCGATTGGGGGTGAAGACAACCCGATCTTATTGGCGTCCCACCAGGCGCCTTTGCGCGCTTTCATCATGATCCGGTGCCCGCCCCAATGCCGCAGATCCGGGGAATACGAAATCCAGATGTGCGCTCCCAGAGGCGTCATAGGTCGATGAACCAGTGCCCATAGCCCGTCGACCTTGTAGGGCAATAAGGCCGCGTCCTTGTCGTCCGGCGGCATGATAACTCCGTACCGCTCGAAACTTTGAAAGTCCTTCGTCAGAGCGAGAGAAACTCCCGGCCCGCCTTTGGAATAAGACGTGTAAGCCACGGCGTATTGCTGCAGTTCGGGAACAAAGGTAATTCGCGGATCCTCAATGCCCCAAATCTCCTCCGGATATTCTGCCGGATTTGGTTTTAGCGTGGGACTCGGATCGATCTTCCATCCGTCAACCCCATTCACTGAACGCGCGGCACAGAGATGCGAGAGACCGCGGCGATCCTCAACCCGGCAAAGCAGCAATGTCGACCCGTCGGCAAGCAATGTTGCTCCCGCGTTGAATACGCTGTTAATGGCGTAGGGCCAATCTTTGCTGGAGAGGATTGGATTGGCAGTATGCCGACGAAGGAGGGTGTGGGCAGATTCGAAGATCAAGCTCGTTGGCGATTTCATAAGCATAAAAAGCTCATTTCAGAAGCTGTGGGAGGGCTAAAAATGTCCCGCACGTCTGTTCAGCTTGTCGAGCGGCGTTGCCGCTGCGGCGTCAGGTTCAGTATCTTCCTCAAGACCGTGCCTGACGCCGCCACGATTCTTTTGTGCCAGGTGTGCCGCCTGAAGGCATACCGAAACCTCGACTACTTGCTTTCGGCAGTCTCGTGCTGGCTTGTCTGCTTTTCAGCTGCCTTTACAGCCGTGAGAAACGGGCCAGCGCTTGTCGGGACGTGCACGTTGCCGGACAGCGTTTTGCGGAAAGAGACATCCTTGCCGTACATTGCGATCGTTGAGTCTTTGTCCTGCTGGATTTTGGCGCCGTCCACAGCAACTCCAACAAAAAGACCCTTGGTACGCGAGTAGCTCAAGGCTTCCGTATTCATCTTCCAGTCGGTGCCCGCCGAAGCATGCCTTCCCACCGGACCGGCCGTGGCTGACGCCTCACCACTAAGTTCGAACTTGCTGGAAAGTAGCCCTTGCACTCCCTTGTCATTCATGAAAAGGATGACAAGATCGACTTCCTGAGCACCGGCCTGGAATCCAAAGTTGCCACCGCCGATCGAAATGAATGCCGGCGCACTCCATCCATGAGCGCTGCGGCAAGTGACCACTCCGCGTCCATGCTCACCACCCACGATGAATCCACCCTTACCCATGCTCGGTACTACTGCGATACATTTTGCGCCGTTTAAGACTTCTTCAGGGATGCCTTTATCAGGTGCGGCCATGATCTCGTTCATCACTGTGCCGGCCGCCTGCAAGCGCGCCGTGGTGTCCTGCTCTCCAGGACCTGCGAAGGCAAATGTAGACAAAGATAACGTCAAGAAGGCGATTGCGTACTTCATTCAGACACTTCCTTTTCATCCCACGCTATTCTGTGGGCAAACTTGTTAAGGGCGAAATCCGCCCGGGATCAGGCTGTACGGAGACGCCTGATGAGGTTAAAGATCAAAATAAATACGGCAACAACCAACAGCAGGTGAATGAGACTACCTGCGATGTGGAAGCCAAAACCCAGGAGCCACAGGATCATCAAGATTACGAAGATCGCCCAAAGCATAGATGTCTCCTTTTGGCGGGGCTTGCGTGGTGGGTAGGAGAATGCGGCTGGGCAATTAAGACAGATTTATCTTAACTTCCACCGAAGTTAGCTTTGAACCTTGTGGGATGGTGGTCGAAGATTTCGGCAACTAAATCCGGCCGAGCAACAGCAAAACCACAACGATGATCAGCAACAAGCCCAATCCGCCGCTGGGAGCGTATCCCCAGGACCGACTGTGATTCCACGTTGGAAGTGCGCCCACCAGAATCAATACCAGAACAACGATTAAGACTGTACCTAGCATGCTTTTCTCCTTCGTTCTAAGCATCCAGAGTCATCTGCGAGCTGCTTCCCTTGCCGCCCTGACTCTTTATTAAGCTTGCAATTACCGTCAGCAACTTATGAGGGTGCTGACCTTTCGGGTAGTACCTGTCAGCAATGATGCCGGCAGGTACAGCTTCATCCTGGTAGTCGCCGCTCATCGCGACAATCAACATCGCGGGATGACGGCTACGTACGTGTGCAATCAACTCCATACCCGACATCTCTGGCATGTTCAGATCGGTAACGATAAGGTCCGGAACCGTTCGGCCCAGTTGCGAAACGGCATTGACCCCGTTTGCCGCCATGGCTACGTCATATCCGACTGACTCGAGCAACATGCCTAAGTTCTCGCGAACAGCAGGTTCGTCATCCACCACCAGAATCTGCGGCCTGGGCTCGTCGGACATCCTGCACCTCAACGTACGAGATAGGAGAGACTGCACCTCTTGAGGATGTCATGTAGTTGGTAAACAGTCTGGTCAAAACAGAACAGGGCGGCAAGTGGGCCGACATCTCTGGATCTAAAGGCGATTTACTTTCAGCTAGCGTGCCATCCAGATCAAAGGCAATCAGTTTCTTCGCTTGAGCATTCACGCTCACAACAGATACGACTCGTCGACCTTGGTCTCTGTTGCGAGTTCTTGCATCTTCAGCCGTATCTCCTGGCGCCGTCGACAGCGCTCCTCATAGGCTTCTGTCTCCGCTTCGGTCTGGGTACCGGCCTTGTAATCCTCATCCATCGCTTTGTAGACGGATAATTCTTTCAGCAGCCCCAGCATCTGCTCGGATGCTTCCGTACTCATCGGGCCACCTTCCCTCCGAATCCGCCGCAGGATCACGCTGTGAGGTACATCACTCGGGTTCGAAATTGCACAACCGGCGGTTAGGCCACCTTTTGGTCGCCGGCCGTTTGCACCAGTTCGTCAAAGAGTGAGCGATAGTGAATCATGGCGGTGCGCAGATCTTCGGTACTAGCCTCGCCTCGGCCAAGTCGCAGTGCGATGTTGTGAGCTGATCGGTAGTTCTCCACCACGAGCGGATGGTCGACAGAGATATCGGCTGCGCGCTGATCAAAATCACTAACTGGGTATCCGCGGGTTCGCATCAGCGAACAAACTAATTCGTCGGCTTCCGTCACTGCGCCTTTTGGGTAGTCGACAAAGCGGGATTGCACTGCCTGCCACTCGGCTAAGTAGCGTTCCCGCTCTATGAGGTCAAGACCGCGAATCTTGAGCATCTCAACTCGCGCTTCTCGATCGGCCAATTTCGCCTCGGCTTTACGCTCGGAACCATGTTGCTGAACAGCCCGATCATATTCCGGTCCGAAGCGGCCACGTAGTTCCGTCGTGGTTTTTCTGCGCTTCCGCACATAGAGCGCAACCGCGATGGTAATTAGTAGAACTACCGCGACGGCGATCATGATCAGTTTTGGATTCACAAAGTTTGGATTCATTCAGTACTCCTCACCACTTCAACGGCTCCGGACATTCGTGCACGGCGCCTTACTGAATGCAGTATTCAGCAATCAAGCGAAAAAAGCTGGTCATTATTGCTCGTACAATCTCGGCGTCGAGTAGTGATTCTTAAAGCGGGCAAATGCTGAGAGCAATGATTGAGAAGATATTAGGCACTGACGCACATCTCAGCGCCTCTGACCGGAGGAGGACGTCGCAAATTCCGGCGAACATGAGCGCTTTTGCTCAGACTCGCTATATTTCGATTTGCTATCTTCGGACTTTACCTAAAGGCGGGGACGTTGTTTCCTGCGGCTCATGGCGAGCGCCCATGGAGCATCAAAGCCAGAGTTTTTCAGTGCGCGCTTTGTAACTCCCTGATTGCCGCTTGCGCCTGTGCGGAGCCCAGCCCACTGGCGCCAGTTTTTTCGCGTCGGACTTTCGGCCATTCATTTTACTGAGCTGATGGCGACCTATAGAACGAGAGAAGCAGCGCTCAACCGGGAGCTGGCACACTAGCTCTCGTCTCAGCGGTAACCTCGTCCTCCGTCCGACCCCTTCGCAGCCGAACCATATCTTAAGGAGCCTGCCATGTCTGATCATTCCCTTTCTCTGATTTCAGTGCCGCACACTCAGGTTCCGTACAAAGCGGTTCCCTTTGTGTTCGAGAATAGTCCTGCACTACGGGTGGCGGGCAGTTCAGCTCGCATAGCAATTGTCGGGAACCACCTCCCTCGACAGTGCGGAATCGCGACTTTCACAACAGATTTGTGTGATGCCGTCGCTCTCCAACATGGAGCCGCTGGTGTATTCGTGGTAGCGGTAAATGATTCGCAATCACCGTACAGCTACCCGGCTCGGGTGCGGTGTGAGATAACCGAAGATGCCCCGTCCTCCTATCGAGGCGCCGCTGAGTTTCTCAACTCCAGCAACGTCGATCTCGTGTGTTTGCAGCATGAGTATGGAATCTTCGGGGGAAAGGCCGGCAGTCATGTGTTGCAGCTGCTTCAGCGCCTCAAGATGCCGGTGGTTACGACTCTGCATACGGTTCTTCGTGAACCCGACGTCGACCAACTGGCAGTAATGCAGGAAATCGCCGCACGCTCTGCTCGTCTTATCGTTATGAGCAGGCACGCTCTTAGTTTCTTGCAGGACATATTCAAGGTGCCAACGGGAAAAATCGATCTGATTCCTCACGGCATTCCGGACTTGCCTTTCACGGTGTCGCCTACATACAAGGATTCGTCTTCCACCAAAGGAAAGACCGTATTACTTACATTCGGCCTGTTGTCCCCAAACAAGGGATTCGAGAACGTGATCGAAGCCCTGCCGCGCATTCTGACCGACCACAGCGATGTCGTCTATGTCATTGCAGGCGCCACCCACCCGCACGTCCGACGCCGCGAGGGGGATCGGTATTTACTTGAGCTGAAGGCTTTGGCCAAGGCGCTGGGAGTCGAGCAGCACGTGGTTTTCGTCAACCGGTTCGTTAACCCTCAAGAAATGGCCTCGCTAGTCGGCTTGGCTGACATTTACGTGACACCATACCGGCACGAGACACAAGCTGTATCCGGAACACTTGCATACGCCTTGGGGGCCGGAAAGGCGATCATCTCGACTCCATATTGGCACGCCACCGAGCTTTTAGAGGATGGACGAGGAGTACTCGTACCCTTCAATGAGTCCTCCGCCATTGCCGACGCGACAATTGAACTCCTCGAGAACGGCGGGGCTCTCCGAACGATGCGAGAGCGTGCTTACCTCTATGCACGGCAAATGATCTGGGAACGGGTGGCGCAGTCTTACATGCGCTCGTTCGCCCGTGCGCGGGCCGACCACAAGCAACCCGCGTGCGAAACATTCCCCCTCCCAATCGGCGGGGCGAGAGTCGTAGAACGAATCCTGACTGCCTGAACCGTTTCGAGGATATTTCGGCGCTACTAGGAGAGCACGACCTCGAACTTCTTGCCGTGAGCCATTCTGCTCAGCATGTCGAACGGAAATGGGTCAACCTGTCCGAGCGAGGCAAACAGAAAAGCTGGGCTTGACCCAGTGGCTGCTCCGCTGATGACAGTTGGGCAGAGGCCATTGTCGGAGTTCGGCGGACGTGGCGGACGCGTCATCAGTTTCGCTCCAGCCAGACAAAATCATGGAGGCACTATGGCAAGGACGGCAGTAGGTTTGTTTGAGAATCCGGGGACCGTCGACAACGTCGTTCGCGACCTGGAGGCCAGCGGTTTTTCCCGAGCAGATGTCCGTGTTTTGGGCGAGCCGAGGGACATGCCGGGCAGCGAACCCATGAGCATTCCGCGCACCGACTTTGAAGTCGACTTGACCAGGGAACTCACGACGATGGGAGCCCTTGAGGCAGATGCGGAAGCTTATGTCAGGGGAGTACGTCGTGGGGGAGTCCTGGTCTTCGCAACGGGTTCGAGCGAGAAAGCGGATGTCGCCGCCGACATTATGAATCGTCACGATGCTGTAGAGATAGAAAAACTGAGCGCCTCGGAGCAAAGCCTTCCGAGTGCTGCTTGGGATGAAACTGACCGCAGTCAGAATAGATCCATCCAGGCCCGAAGATCTCGGTCGTCTAGCGGCGGAGCTCGCCTCTTCGTGTGGTAGCGCCTTACGTGTATTAGGGGTCACTCAATGACCAGCACGGTCAGAAATCTCACGAGCAGTGCTCGAAAGCGCTGCGGAAAGCACCGAGAGGCTAAACACAATGCCGTTACTTCAAGTTGTCCTGGTTCTTATTGTTGTCGGAGTCCTGCTGTCGTTGGTGAATCGCTTCATCCCGATGGCAGGCTCCATTAAGTCGATCCTGAACGCAGTGGTCGTGATAGCTGTAGTTTTATGGCTGCTGAATGTCTTTGGACTCCTTCATTCCCTTTCGACCATTCATATCGGCAAGATTTGAGTAAGATTACTAAACCGTTGACCTTGCCGGTGTAGAAGCGAGAAGACCGTCGACAATCTACGATCAATGCCACAATTAAATGACCCGCCGAATGCGAGAAGCATCCTCACGCATCACGGCTGCAGAGTATTGGTTCGATTACTGTCGTTGTTGCTGATAACCCAGTTCTGCAGCGTCGGCATGTCTGCTTACTCCGTCCTCACCCATGAAGAGGTTGTTGACTTGCTGTGGACGGAAGCGATAAGACCGCTTATTCTCAAGCGCTATCCCGGCCTATCCGAAGAGCAGGTTAACGAGGCCCACGCCTACGCCTATGGCGGAGCGGTCATCCAGGATCTCGGATACTACCCGTTCGGGAGCGTCGAATTCAGCGACTTAGTGCACTATGTTCGCAGTGGAGAGTTTGTCCGCGAGCTCCTGCTGCAGAGCCAGGATGCGGACGAGTATGCTTTTGCCTTGGGGGCACTGGCCCACTATATCTCCGACATTGATGGCCATCCCGCGGTTAACCAGGCTGTTGCCATCCAATATCCAAAGCTGCGGGCTAAGTATGGCAATTCCGTGGAGTACGCGCAGAACAAAACGGCGCACCTGAAGACAGAGTTCGGCTTCGATATGGTTCAGGTGGCAAAACAACGTTATGCCCCACAGCAATACCACGATTTCATCGGTTTCCGGGTTTCAAAGCCGCTTTTGGAGCGTGTCTTTCCGCTTGTGTATGGACTGCCCCTGAGCGAGGTCCTGCCCCACGCGGATCTCTCGATCAGCTCTTATCGCTATTCGGTGAGCCGAATGATTCCCGAGCTAACTCAGGTCGCACTTCAGACGCATAAGAAAGACATGCAACGCGAAGAACCGAACTTTGACAAACGCAAATTCTTATATCGGCTTTCCCAGGCCGATTACCAGAGAAATTGGGGCGCTGACTATACGCGACCGGGATTCGGTACTCGGGTGCTTTCTACTCTTCTGCGATATATGCCGAAGGTTGGTCCATTCAAGGCAATGGCATTTAATAATCCGACACCGCAAACCGAGGATTTATACTTCAAAAGCATCAATAAGACGGTGGACGAATATAAGGCATTTCTTCTCCAGGCCAACCAGGGAATTCTGATGAAGCTTCCTAATTATGATCTTGATAGTGGTAAGAAGGCGGAGTCTGGGGAGTACTCGCTGGCTGACGAAACCTACGCTAAGTTGATCGCTCAACTGGCGGAGAACAAATTTGGCTATACCACGGCCGACTTGCGCGAAAATATCTTGCAGTTCTACTCCGACGGCGTCTCATCGAATCCAACTGGAGTCGCCCCGGGGCAATCGGCCGGGAAGCTTGCCTTGCTCGACCAGCTAAAGGCTGCGACTCCGGTTTCGAATACCGAAGCGATCGATGTCCGTTGATCACCATCTTCCGCCAGATTCTCTTTGAAGCCAATAGCCAAGAAAGCGATTGTCGCAGAGACAGCCTCTAGCTATCTTCGAGAGGTTCCGATGGTCGTATTAGCTTCGGCAGGCGTCAGTTGCGAAGCCTGACATTGGTCATGGTCACTATTGCAAGCCTCGTAGCTTCGCTGATGATCGGCAAGAATCACGGCACTCAGCTCCGCTCTTGTCAATTTGGACCTGTCGCATTCTCCCGAGTCGTCCCAGCAATCCGAAACATTACGCCGACGGTTTGCCACGGCTACATCGCTTAGTTCGGATGCACTGAGTTTCGGCGGATTACAGGAGGGCCAACCGTTCCAGCAATCGGAGATGTTCCTCTGATTCTCCGCCGCAGCAACACCAGCCGCTTCGGAAGCAGTCAATTTTGTGTAGTCACACGACCCCAGGCCATTCCAGCAGTCCGAGACCAAGTTGCGGTGCATGGCCAAGGCTATCTCTACAATGTCCTGCTCGCTGAGTGCGGAGCGATCGCAGGACGTCCATGCGCGCTCGCAGTCTGAGACATTTGCCTCACGCCTGGCGGCAGCCACGCCCTTACTGTCGGCTGCGCTCAAAGTGGATCGATCGCAGGAGTTCCAGCCATCTTGCATGCAAACAAGTTTCGTTGACGATCGGGCGATTGTGCCGACATTAATACCGCGTAGCCGATCACGGATATCACTAGACAAAGTCGAACTATTTGTGAGATCACCGTCACTTTGTTTCCCCTCGTTGAGCGTCACGATTAAGCTGCACAGTTCCAGAGACAATTGTCGCTCACATAGGCCAGCAAAGATGTCCAGAATTGCTCTTAGGCGATCCCGGGGACTCACGCTAGGGAATTTGGTTGGGGATACTTTTGGGGATACTTTGTTCCGGATTATGGTGCAGTTCAGTACAACGCCATGCAAACAATGAAGTAGCTATAATGCTCATCCTGTCAATCACTTATGCAGACTTTTGCAGAGATGTGCAACCCTGTGCAAAACATGTAAGATCGGACTCAAAATCCGCCGACCTTCGGGTCATGGGGGTTCGACCCCCCTCCCGGCACCAACAGCGAACTCTAGCCGTTCCAGTCACTTTACTGAACGTTCTCCTCAGCTGAGGACGGCGGCTGTGAGTCTTTTCGTCAGAATAGGGGCCGAAAAGAGGGCTGTTCTCGGCCCTCGCACGTTCTAGCTTCTCAACTGCTGCTCGCTGGTCCGCGCTGCTCACGATTGCGTAGCGTCGGAACATTGGCGGGGTTTTCCAGCCGCCCGCAGCCATGATTACTGACTCAGGCACGCCTGCAGAGCGCATCGCCTTGGCAGCGGAACGCCGCAAATCATGCGCGATTAGGCCACGGTAGATTGGGGATGGAGATTCGCAATCGGGGCATCTCCCACCCCCCCCGGAACCGGGTGATCGCAGGTTATCGCAGGCTCTATCGCCATCCCGGCACTGCCAACGATTCTTGCTGAAGTTCCGGTTGGCATTGCCTTGCAGGACCTGTTCAAAGCATTGCACTAGGGCAGGAAGTTACTTCGATCGTTACCTTGCCTACTGCGGCAAGCCCACGTCCTGCATCATTTTGATGTAGCGCTGGTCCGAGCGTAGCGGATCGAACAACGGATCTCTAATCTCGTAGGGAAACTCGCTGCCATGATTGGCGGCGGACTTTTGCAACCACGCCATCGCCTGCTCCCGATCTCCTTCCGCCGCATACGATATCGCCCACAAGATGTCGCCCACCTGCCCTGTTTTGCTCATCTCCGTCAGGTTCGCCCGGTACAACTCGGCAAAGCCCTTCGCGGTCGCGCTGGGCGGTGGAAGATTCTTGTTTCCGACAGACACGGCAAAGGCGCGGTACTGCTGATCGGCCTCGGCCCATTTGCCCATCGCCGCATACGTCTGAGCAAATTTCCGGTGCGCGGTAAAGAAGTTCGGATCCATTTCTAGGGTCTTGCGGAAATGCTGCACGGATTCATCGTAGCGGTGGGCTGCGCTCAGGGTGTACGCATAATTCGTGTTGATGATGCCGGAAAGCGGATCGAGCAGCAAAGCATTGCGAAACTCCGCCAAAGCAGCATCCATTTGTCCCATCGCTACCAGATACAGAAACGCGTACGCATAGTGGAATTGTGCGTTGTTAGGTTCCAGTTCCAGGGCGCGCCGGAATTCCTTCTCCGCCTCTGCCCATTGAAAACTATCGACCAGGGCCGAAGCCAGGGCCGCATGGGCCTCGCCCAGCTGCGGATCCAATTCCAAAGCTTTGTGTGCTGTTGAGAGCGACAGCGTTAAGGCTTCGTGCTCGCTCATCCCGGTCCAAGAAGGGGCGATGTTGTATGCGTCGGCCAGCGCGGCGTACGCCGGCGCGTAAGCGGGATCGGCGGCAATGGCCTGTTTGAACAGCGCAATGCTCTGGTTGATGTTGTCCGCGCCACGCTTGTGAAGCGCACTGCGCCCTTTGAGGTAGAACTCATAGGCATCGGAATTCTGGGTCGTGCTTTGCGCCATTTGCTTCTGCTGTTCTCCGGTGAGCCGGGAACGCAGCTTGGACGCAATGTCGTTGGTGATTTCCTGCTGCAACGTGGAAACGTCGGCCATACTGCGCGAATACTGGCCGCCCCAGATCTCGCTGCCGTCGCTGACATTCACCAGGTCGGCGGTGATCATCACGTTGTCGCTCCGCCGTGTGATTCTGCCCGTCAGTACCGCATCGACATTCAGCGACTGGCCGACCTTCGCCGGATCGTCGTCCTTACCCTTGAAGCGGAAGACCGTGCTACGCGCCATCACCTTCATGTTCGGCAACTGGGAGAGTGTGCCGATCAGGTCTTCGGTGAGCCCATCGCTCAGGAATTCGTTGTTGGCGTCGGAGGTCGCATTGACGAAAGGCAGGACAGCCATCGAGGAAATCTTCTTCGATCCGGACGCGCGCCAGAGAAATCCGCCCACAGCCGCCGCGACCAGCACGACCGCAGCAGCGCCCGCCATCCAATATTTCTTCTTCGAACCGGTGACGACGCTGGTTGCGACGCTGCCACTCGCCGGCGCCGCGGCCAGCCCGGCACCACTCGACGCCGCCGCCACCGCCGCGCTGCGTCCCGAGTCGGTATCGCGCTTCAGTCGCTGCAGATCGGCTCGCATGTCGGAGGCAGACTGGTAGCGCAGGCGCGCGTCTTTCTCCAGCGCCCGCTGGATAAGATCCTCCAGCTTCGGCGGAATGTCTGGATTCATCCGCAGCGGCGGAGCCGGTGCCTTGTTCAGGATGCCGTCGAAGATCGCCGCGCTGGTGTCGCCGCGAAATGGGACTGTCCCTGTGACCATCTCGTACAGCACCGCGCCAAACGAGAATAGATCGCTGCGATGGTCTAGCTCTTTGCCTAGCGCCTGCTCCGGCGACATATAGGCGGCTGTGCCCATCGTAGTTCCGGGGCTTGTCAGATGTTCTTCGGGCACAGCAACCGCCATGGTGGCTGCGGCCCCCTCCATCTCCGAATGCCGTTTGGGCGCGGTCACCTTCGCCAGGCCGAAGTCGAGAATCTTCACGTGGCCACGACGCGTAATGAAGATGTTTGCCGGCTTGATGTCGCGATGAATGATGCCTTGGGCGTGGGCCGCGTCCAGCGCGTCAGCGATCTGAATTCCGAGGTCCAGAACTTGTTCGACCGCCATCGGCTGGTTACTAATCAGATGTTTAAGGGTCGCGCCGTCCAGATACTCCATTGCGATGAACGGGCGGCCGTCCACCTCGTCAATCTCATAAATCGTGCAAATGTTGGGATGGTTCAGCGCCGAGGCCGCGAACGCCTCACGCCGAAAGCGTTCCAGCGAGGTCGCGTCTTTGGCCATTTCGTCGGGCAGGAATTTCAGCGCCACATGGCGTGGTAACTTCAGGTCTTCGGCGTCGTAAACGACGCCCATACCTCCGCCGCCGAGCTTCGCTACGATACGGTAGTGCGAGATCGTGGTGTCAATCATGAATGATCGGCGCTGAATGGATGCCTGATAATAGGGCGCTCGCCACTGGCAGTCAATTGCCTCAAGCTTTTCGTCTGGTGCCCCTGGATCGCAGGCGATCTGGCCGGGAACAATCCACTGGATCGTACAGTCCGTTACTCTTCCATAATCCAACTATTTCGGTGTACGGCGCTGTGCCAGGCAAAGTTGTGCGTCTTACTTTTGCTGGCGTTTCAATGCACCCGTGCTTCGGCGAGTTGCGGCAGGCGCGAGCGCATTGACATGGAATTCCAGAGGGGAACAGATTGTTACAGGTAGACGGACCGCACCCTGAGCGCCGACAAGGCAAAGTTCTTGTGAGCTCAACCGTCCAGAGTTTAGTGTTTCGACAGACCGTTACCTATCGTTGATCGGCGTACCTTCCATGGTCCGCCGCCTTCGCCGGATGGATTAGTTTTGGCGAGGAAGTTTCTTTGCCGACGCCTCGGCGCCAGCCGGTTCACGGAACGGTTCCACGGAAATGCGCTCGTAACGCACCTCCAAAACGGTCAGGGATTCTGTGCCACCCGGCAACTGAAGGACCACGCTGTCACCCTCGGCTGACTTCATCAACGCGCGCCCCAGAGGCGAGACCCAACTGATGTAATTGCGGTTGAGATCGATCTCGTCGGTACCTACGATGCTCACCACTCGCTCCGCTCCCGCGGAATTGGCATAGCGCACCGTGGCTCCGAAGAATGCCCTCGTCGCCGCCTGCCCCGCTCGGGGAGTTTCCGGGTCCACCACTTCTGCGGCTTCGATTCGCTTTGTGAGAAAGCGAATGCGGCCATCGATCTGCCGCAGCCGCCGCTTGCCGTACTGATAGTCGGCGTTTTCACTGCGATCGCCGTTGCTGGCAGCCCACGCCACCACCTCCGTCACAGCCGGGCGTTCCCTGGTCAGCAGAAAACGGTGCTCATCTTTAAGGCGCTGCAGCCCGCTTGGCGTTATGTAGTTCTTGGCTGCTGTCGCGGGCTCGTCCGCTTGTGGTTTTCTTGTAAATCCCTTCCGCATCTCCTAGTCCTTCCAAGGCGAATCCGGTGGGTGCCACCAATGAACACGGAGGAACGCCAATAGAAAACACCGCAGGTGATCCGCGTTCATGGAGTTCCTCTGCGGCCCTAACGATCTTATCCATCATCCCGAACCAGTGCCAGCGAAGGCATGGGCAGGGCTGCTCGATCATCTCGACGTCAAGCACGCCGCCACGGTCGGCCATTCCACCGGTGGCGGAGAGGTCGTTGTCCACACAGAACACGCACACTCTTCATGGCCACGCCTGAATAGACTGACCTGCTTCGTTAATACCTGGCGGGACGCCAGGGCGCAGGGAAACTGATGCGTACCAAAAGAGCTCTCTTTGCCGAAGTTTCAGAACGCGCCACTTGGTCTTTCGCTTTTTGACATTTATAGTTGGCGCAGCTACAGCCACTCACCCACACGGAGATCCCAATGAACGTTGCCGAGATGCTGGTGCGCCTGCTGGCCGACAATGGCGTCACCCACATTTTTGGTGTTGCAGGAGACGCGCTCAACCCCGTTACCGATGCCTTGCGCCGCGACGGCCGCATCGCCTGGATCGGCGTCCACCATGAAGAGAACGCCGCTTATGCGGCTTACGCTCAGTCCGCCATTCGCGGCGGGCCGGGTGTTTGTGCTGGAACCGTCGGTCCTGGTGCGCTGCACCTGATCAACGGTCTGTTCGACGCCAAGCACGAAGGCTTCGCCAGCGTGATTGCGCTGACCGGCCAGTTGCCGCATGCGGAGCGCGAGACGAAGTTCTTTCAAGCAGTCGACTTGAAGCGTATCTACGAAGATGTGTGCGCCTACCAGGGCATACTTGCCGATCCCGTGCAGATGCCGCGCGTCGCCGAGATCGCGATCCAGAAAGCGCTGGCCCAGCAGGAAGTGGTCCGCATCGAGCTTCCGGCCGATGTGCTGCCCAAAGAAGTTCCCAGCCGGCATTTCCTTCATCCGCTGGTGCACGCGCGCTCGCCGATCGTCCCGCTGAAGAGCGAGGTCCAGAAGGCTGCCGACATCATCAACGCGGGCAAGCGCGTTACGTTTTTCTGCGGCATCGGATGCCGCGGCGCGCGCGACGAAGTGCTGGCGCTGGTGCGGAAGATCGGAGCGCCGCTGGCCCACACTCTGCGCGGGAAAGAAATCTTCGAAGACGACGTCGATTCGGTCGTCGGCATGACCGGACTCATCGGAGCGCCATCGGGATATCACGCCGTGCTCGATTGCGACGTGCTGGTGATGCTGGGCACCAACTTCCCCTACGACGAGTTTCTGCCCGACGGCATTCCCATTATTCAAGTGGATAGCGAGATCGAGAACATTGGCTCACGCGCGCCGGTAACGCTGGGCATCGTGGGCGACGTGCTGGAGACGGTAAAGCTGCTGACGCCTCTGGTCAAAGAGCGTCCGGCCGACCGTTGGCTGAAATCGTTGATCGGCTTGCGTGATCGCTGGCTGGCGCACAATGCCAAGCTCAGCGATCCTGCGGCCGAGCATAGTCCGATTCTGCCGCCTGTGGTGGCGCGTATCGTCAATGACCGCGCTGCCGACGACGCCATCCTCGTCGTCGACGGCGGCTCCGCCACGGTGTACATGGCACGGTTCATGCGGCTTCACGGCAAGCGGCGTGCGCTCAGTTCGTTCAATCACGGGGCCATCGGCGCGGGTTTGGGCATGGCGATGGGCGCCTGCTCCGCCGATCCCAAGCGCCAGGTCTGGCTGCTGGCCGGCGACGGATGCTTCGGCATGATGCCGCAGGACGTCATCACCGCGCGCGATTTCGGATGGCCCATCAAGATGGTCGTCTTCGATAACAGCGAGTTCGATTTCGTGCGCATGGAAATGGAGGTCGCCGGTATTCCCGTCGATCCCGCCGCCACGCGCGTGCGCAACATGGACTTCTCGCTGTTCGCCAAAGCCAACGGAATCGGCTCGGCGGTGGCGACGAAGCCCAGCGAGATGATCGCCGCTGTCGAGCAGGCGCTGGCCTACGATGGGCCATTCCTCATCGACGCCAAAGTGCAATCGGGATTGCTCTGCATGCCGCCGCACATCCAGGTGAAACAGGCGTTTGGTTTCGGCATGTCGAAGATCAAGGAAGCCCTGCTGGGATTTGAAGGCGATCACTCGCAGTGGGAGAACTGGGAGAACGAATTCAAAGCCAATCTGCGGGATTAGGAACAAGCGAAGGGAAGGCACCGATCTTGCGGGGCCGGTCACTTGCGATATTGGTTCCATGACAATGTCGGCGATTTGTCGTCAATGAAGCCAGTCAGCCAGCTCTTCGCTGACTCTAGGATTCGACTCGAGGCCTTACGTTACACCCGGATGGCGCATCACTCTTGACGCGAACTTCGGCTGCGCGTCACCGTTGAATGGCGAACAACCGAGCCCGCAAGGGCGGTTGCGCCTTTAGCCCAGGATGGAGCGCAGCGGAATCCTGGGTTAAGTTGCATTTACGACGGTGAGAGCCGGCTTCAGCCGGCGGCAGATGTTGTCGCCCCTACGGGAGTCGGGCAACGAAAGGCACATACCCAGGACTGCGCCGCCAAAGTCGGGCGGTTTGTCCTGGGCTGAGTTGAATCGCCCCGCGGTCGTGCGACGGAACTCTCGCCAGGTGAGACGCAAACCAAAACCAGCAGCCAAACCGGCTCATAGGAAACCATCACTTACGATAAGGAGATTTCTCACTAGCTATGGGTTACACCATTGTCCAACTCAGATTCGTTCGACCGCTCTGGGCGCGCCAAGAGTGATGCAGCGGCACCGAGAGCAATCAGCAAGCCCATGCTCCCCATAAATTGCACGGCTTGCGATAGCGAGGACACAAGAACTAGGGGTGAGAGCAGCAGCGGCACGAACCACCCACTCATGAAGATGCGTTCTCGGCCCTTGGTACTGCGAATGATCCAATATCCCACCCAGCACGTGTATGCGTAAATGACTAGGTTAGCGATCAAGAGTGCTCGGCCATGCAACATGACGCCGGAGGGCAGAAGCCACCCGGAGCTGTGGCTGATGCGGATGCTTGCGCGAACCGAGCGGGCAAATGCAACAGCAGTTATACCCACAGCAATGCTGGTTATTAGGCGCGTTGTCAGCAAGCGTGAGCTAGCTTTCTGCGGCAGCGGCGGGTTCTCCAATCCCCCGACCAATTCTGCATATCTTTGCAGACCGCAATACGCACATTTTTGTCCTCGAAGATCGCCCCCCGATCTGGCAAAAACTCTTCCGAAGAAATTCTTTCCGCAACGCGGACACGGAAAACGTCGAAGCTGAGACCCTGTGAATAGATACAAGGCACCCCAGAAGAATGCTGCGGGAATCGCCATGCGTGCCGTGGAGAAAAAGTGCTTCTCAATCGTCACCACCAATCCAACGAACGGAAGAAAACCGAGAAACTCAACGACCAACAATATCGCGAGTCTCTTTCGACGCTTTCTGAATGCTAACCAGTCGTTTTGGTAGTTCTCTTTGTCGTATTCTCCGGTGGAGTTCATCATGACGAAGACATTTTATGGCGCTTTTGCCCGTGCAAAACATGCATCGTGAATAACTGTTGCAATCAGGCATTACCACCTGCAATCCTGCGCGATGCATGCTTACCTGACCCGCAGCACATTCAAACGCAAGTGCCATTACTCTTCTTCGGTGTAAACAGGTCGGCTGCGCCCGTGTGTAGCACGACGTAAACCCGCCGCCAGGGCTGGTCATCGATCAGCCGCCATTTGTGGCCGCTGCCGACGTTGTCTTCGGCCACCAGCACATCTCCCGGCTTCAGGATGAACGTCTCGCCCTCGCGGGTGGTAAATTCCAGCGTGCCGGCCAGCGTGATCACGTACTGCATCTCGGGAGCGTCGTGCCAGTCGAACGACGACTGTGGCGGCGACTCCTGGAAGCGAATGCTGACAACCTGCGTGGTGATCAGTTCGGCAACTGTGCCTTCCTGCACATGCGACGCGTTGTCCGGGCCGGTGTAGAGCTTGAATGCATGCAGCATGATCAGGCCTCCGATTTTACCGACGCGTCCCAGCGCGTCCACATGCGCGCGACTTCGCCGTCCTGTTCCATCGCGTCCAGCGCGCCGTTCACCGCCTCGCACAGGGCGGCGTTGTCTTTGGCAAAGGCCACGCCCAGCTTTTCGTGGGTGGGCACCTGCATCACGACTTCGAGATTGGGCCGGTCTTTCGTCAGCCACGAGATGACAGGGAACAGCTTGATCACCAGGCCGATGCTGCCCGCTTCCAGATCCGCCAGCGCCTTCTGGATGCCGTCATACGGATAGTACTGAATCTTGGCGATGGTGCCGTCGGCCAGCCAGCGCTGCGCCACAAACTCCGACGTATTGCCCGATTGAATGCCGGCGGTGAGCCCGCGCAAATCCGCCGCCGACGCGACGTTGGGCGTGATGCGCCGGTTCACCGCGACTCCCTGATTGAATTCCAGATACGGACGCGAGAAGAGCACGATCTTCGCGCGATCGGGCGTGATCGTCGTGCCCGAGATCACGGCGTCGTACTTCTTACCGGCGAGGCCATCGAAAATTCCGTCGAAATTGTCGGCCACGTAGCGCTCGCGCTGCAGCTTCAGATTGAGGCGCGCGCAGACGGCATGCATCAGGTCGATATCGAAACCGGTTTCCGAGCCATCCGACAGCTCGAACGGCGGATCAGGATAGGCAGAGGCGATGACCAGACTCCCAGGATTCAACGTCAATGACATTCAGCAGACCTCAGGGAAAGTGTAGTGCACAAACGATTGCGATGCGCTTACGGCGAGAAGGCGTGCGTTTACTCGCCCTTCGGCAGGAAGGCTCCGGCCAGGTCTCCGCGGTCAAAGCCGGGTGGCACGCTCTGATCCGTGGCGTAGCGATAGAGTGCGGCGATGAAGATTCCGCGCGCGGCCGAGCCCCCCACGGCCAGCAGCACCCAATAGACGACGGAAAGGATGAAGCCAATCAGCAGGCCGGTTGGACCAAAGCGATGCAATCCCATCAGTGGAGGCAGCGCGCCCGGCAACGCCAGCAAAAAGAAGAGCAGCTGAAAGCTGAAGCCGCCCGCAACCTGTTCTCCCCAGCGCTGGCGGAAGATGTGTCCGGACTTGCTCAGCGCCTCCACCGGCCCGACGCCGTGCACGGCCAGAATCGGCACGACGAAGAAGCTGGCCAGGGTCCACATCACGCCGATAAAGCTGGCGACCAGCCGGCCCAGAAAACCAACGCGGCGCTCCACCGCCTGCAGCAGCATGCCGATGGTGGCCGAGAGCAGCGCCCATTGCAGGATGCTCCACTTGCGGTCCCAAGCCAGTTGCAGACCGTCATTCAGCTTGGCGTCGCCGCCGGACAGCCGGTTCAGCGCGATGCCTACCAGGGCGACATTGAAAAATACCGAGAGAAAATAATTGACCACGTACAGCAGGAAAATCCACGGCGCCATCTGCTGCTCGAATAGCTTCTGGCTGGCGGCGTCCTGCGGCATCGGCCCGGTCGGACCCATGATGAGAAAGCCTGTGCCGGCGATAATCACCGTCGCCATCAGGCAGAAGACGGCCGACAGCACCGGCAGCCACATCAGTTCTTTGTCTGACTTCAGGACCCTGAAACTCTGGCCCATCAGATCCCACGTCCGCGACAGTGTTCCCATGAATCCCCCGAATCCTTACCCGTCACTTGCCGTCATGCAAGGCGTTTCGAATTCATGCACATGTATGGGAACAAATTTCACGAAAAATGTCAGTGACAATCGTGCCAGCTGGTGCTTGACGAGTGGAGTCGCCGCTTCGTTGAGAAGAGAGAACGATGAGCGCAAAGCGCGGGGCCGCCGGAGGAGAAAAAGGGTGGCGGCCCAGTCGCGCATGCGTTATCGCACGTCCCGGTCAGTTCAGCAGCCGCAGCCCACTTGCCACCGCCGACCGGATTTTCATAAGAATGCCATCCAGCGCAAGGCGCGTCTGCGAGCGAACGCAAGCAACTGGTTGCTCAAGAGCAATCAAGTATCAGGAAGGTTAATGTCGAGAGGTTAGTGCGAGCCGGGCAACGGCGTGGCACCCGCGGCGGACGCAGTACGCACGCCGGCCTGAACCGTGCCGGCAGGCTGCGACGCATTGTAGCTATTAATATCGCGCTGCGCGGTTTCCATCTGGTTGTGATGCTTCATCGCCGTGAAGCTCATGCGGCCCAGATCGTAGGCGCCGTAAATAATATTGGCCCGCCAGATGTCGCTGCGGAAGGTCAGGATCTGCCGCCGGATATAGCGGAAGGCTTTGTTGCCGGGCTTGTACGGCGCGGGCGTGCTCACCTCAGCCAACTCGGGCGTCGTGCTCTGGCAATCTTTCAACTGAACGAATGCCACTGAGCCGTCGGTGCGAATCGGATCACCGTTATAGCTCAGCGTCATCGTTGGAACTCCCGGACGCTGCACCACGTGTACCGATTGCACGCAGCCGGCGGCGTTCAAGTCGCGAATCACTTTGCTGCGCTCGTCGTCGATGTCGGGCGAGATGTGATGCACGAACTGGTGATACTTCAGCGAGAGTGCCGCGCCGGTGTCGTGGGTGGAGGCGCTGAGCCACATGGTCTGCCCGGTTGCCGAGTCGTTCCACTCCCACATGCGCAGGTGATCGCGGCGCGCGTAGCTGTTCAGGCTCTTCTGCCACTTCATGTCGGCGGGCGCGCCGTTCAGGTAGAAGGCTCGCATCGGCTCCTGCGGATAGCCGCTGTTGTTCAGGAACGCGTAGAAGTTGCGCATGAACGCGTGCCGGGTGAAGACGTCGCTGTTCACCCATCCTGCGTCGTGGAAGGCGGTTTGCACCTGCTGGCGCGAGCCGACGATGACCAGGTTGATCAGGTCGGCGTCGGATTGATTGACCGTCTCGGTGCGTGCCGGCAAGGTACGCGAGACTTCCTGCAACTCGAAGTCGTCCGCCTCATACGCCGCCGTGTCAACCGTGGGGTGCGAAACAGCAGGCGGCGCAGCGATCGGCGCTTCCAGTTTCACCCGCAGATCGGCGCCCGCAGGAAGATAAATCTCCGGCTCGGGAAAGATAGGGAAGGTCGCCTTGTAAACGATGAGGCCGAGATCGGAATACGGATTCCAAGTGGGCAGATGCTTCAGGCGGCTGTTGATGCGGCCTTCGGCCGTGTCGCTGCTGCGAATTCCCTGGATATTGCCCTTGGCCGTAACCTGTTCGCGCGCGTTCTCGACTTCGGCGATCTGCGAAGAGAAGGTCACCGCGTGGCCGTCTTCGCCCTGCAGATGGTTGAACTGGATGTTCAGGGTCGCTGTCTCGTGGACGAAGCCCCAACCTACCTTGTGCACCGAATGCACCACGCCGGTCACATGCGTTCCCAGCGGAAACTCCGTGTCGCCATCGCAGGTGATGGCTTCGGTCAGGACGCCTTGCACCACGTCGCCTGGCTTCGCCGTATAGCTGGAAACCGGCGAACTGAGCCGAATCCAGATGGTCTGCCCGGCTGGAATCTGGTCACAGCAGAAAGCGGCAGGCACGAGCGCCAGCAAGAGCATAGCTGCTTTAGCCAGCACTGAGAAAATCTTCATGAGGAACGGAACCAACTTCGCATCCGAGAATTTTTTGCGAGTCTAGTCATCATAAATGAACAGAGCTGGATTTGTTGCTCCACTTCCGTTGCATACGCGACGAAAGTTGCATGTCCTGATACCAACAATGAATGTCGGATTTCAGTGAGCGGGAGGCAGTTCCACGGCGAACGACGCGTGATCGGCCAGGCGCAGGATGTGCGGCGTGATCACCACCAGCAGTTCATCGTGAGTAACATTCTTGTTATGCAGCGCCGCGGCGTAGTTCAGCCCGGGGATCTGCCCCAGGAACGGATATCCGTTGATGGCGCGCGTGTCGCTCATATCGATCAGGCCGGTGATTACGCTCGATTCTCCATCCTTCACCGTGATCTGCCCCGAATACTCGCGATTGTTGATGATAGGAATCCCATTCACATTGGTCGTGCCCAGCGAGCGCAATTGCAACTCAAGCTTGAGAGTGACATCGCTATCGCCATGAACATACGGCGTGGCTTTCAGGTTCAGCCCGAGGTCTTCAAAGTTGAATGACGGGAAAGGCGCGATGTAGCTGCTGTTGCCGATGACCTTGGCGATCGCCGACGTGTTGTAAATGGGCGCGAAGGTTGCATTGATGATGGGATAGCGCTCGCCGATCTTGGCTACCGCCGGATCGTTGTGCGAGGCACGCAGCATCAGGTGTTCCAGGTTCTTGATGTCGGAGGTGTTCAGGCTGAAGGTGGGAGTCAGGCCCACGCCGCCTCCGTTGAGGCCGAAGGTGGTCAAGCCTCCACCGAAGGTCACGAAGGGCGTGGTGAGAATCGAACTGGCGCTGGAGTTCTGCAACTGCCCCAGCAGCGCTGAGACAGCGGTAGAGTTGGCGGCGTTGATTCCGCCGGAGGCGATCAGCTGATTAATCAAATTGCTCGCGCCTGCGCCCAGCCCAGCCAGCAGGGCCGGGCTGAAGTTGAACATGGTGAACTGGGTGGGCAGCGCCGTTCCCAGCGAGCGCGCCAGGCTGGTGCTCACGGCGTAGATGCGCAGGTCGAGCAGGACTTCCGCGCGCCCGGTGGTCAAGCTGCGCAGCAGACGATCGGCGGCGTCCAGCAGCGGCATCTCGGCGCGGATGGTGATGGTCGAGGCCGACTTGTCCAGGGCGATGAAGCGAAGGTTCAGCAGCACGCGCAGCGAATTGGTCATCTCCGACAACTGCTGATCGGTCAGCTCCGGCAGATAGAACGTGCGCAGTCCCATGCGCTCGAAGTTGCGGCGGTTCTCGACGTTGTCGAGCAGGAAGAGCACCTGCGTCGGCGAGAGCGGAACCCAGAAGGTCTTGGTGACCTCGCACGCGGCTTGCAATGCGGTAGCGAAATTTACATCCTGAATGTTGAAGTGCAGATGCTGCGTCTTCACCGAGTCGTCGAACTGTGCCTTGATGCCGTAGGCGCGCATCACCTCGGTGAGCATCGTCCGCGAGTCGCCGCGGAAGGCAAAGTCGTGGTGCTGCGGCGAGGGGTTGAGCTCAACCGGCAGCGACTGCTCCACAATGCTGAGCGGCTTGTTGGGCTGGTCCGTCTCCGGGACTGCGTCGCGCAGGCGCTGCAGCGCGTAATCATTTGTCGGATCGTAATCCAGAGCCCGGCGGAATTCGGCCATGGCAACAATTTCGTTATTGTCCAGCATTGCCTTGTTGCCGCGCTGCAATGCCTGGTAAGCGAGTTCCTCGCGCGTGAACTCGCGCGCCGTCACGTAGTCCAGCTTGGTGGGATCCAGCTCGGCGGCGCTGCTGAACTTGCTGAAGGCTTGGTCCAGATGACCGTCTCTCTTCAATTTGACGCCCTGCGCAAATTGCTTGCGTGCCTCGGCCGCCTGGCTCTTGCTCACCTGAGGAATAATCGGCGATCCGGGTGGCGTCGGCGGCAGGGAACCGACTTCTTTCGAGGATTCTTCCGAGGACTGTTCGTCGGTAGCCGCCGGCGTCCCATCGGTCGAAGCCGAGTCGCTTGCGTCTGACGCCGGTTCCTCCGGCTGAATCGTTGCAGGAGTTACCATCGATGGCCGTGAAGCCGATGGCGTCGTGGACGGCTGCGCCGATGCTGTAGTCGGAGCGGGCGAAGCTGGCTGAGGATTCGCTTTGGCGGCGACGGGTTTCGAGGCTGCTGGAATGGCCAGCACCGCTGTTCCCGGAACCTTCTGAATCGTGATCTGCTGGCGCTCAATGATCGGCTGCGTCGGACTGGAACTCTGCGGCGGCGCTGCGGCCGGGGCCGTCGTGCTGGGCTGGGTTGTAGCGGGAGCGGGTGCGCTTGTCGCCGAAGAACTTGCCGAGGGAGTGGCCGAACTTGGGGCGGCGTTCTGCTGGGCGGCGAGCGAGGTCGCCACCATCAGGATCATCCATATACCAGCCGGCCACCGCATGCTTGAAGAAATTGTATGCCACGGTGCTGCGGATTGTCGCCCCGGTGGGAAACGGCCTGGACGGAAGCCCGGTGGAGAGCGCCTCGCGGCGAGTTTTCCTCATCATCCACACAAATCCACATCACTGCACCATTAATAGGCGTTGAATGCCGGGTGACAGGGGGCTAGAGTCCGAGAAGATTTTCGGCGGCGAAACGGACGGTTTTGAGGGCAGAAAACAGGGCCAAATCCGGCCATTCGGGGCTCTAAGTTTACTAGTTTGGTTCGCGGCGTTGGTGATACAATAACTACATATTGTATTCGGATATTGACATCCACAAGATGTCGGGCGTATTTTCACTTTCACCGTAAGTCGAGGAAGTCTATCGAAGGCTCCTCCCCCGTAAGACCTGCCGGGTCAGAGGTGATCCCGGCGGGGCAAGGCGAGCACCCATTTTGCACTTGGGTACTCGGGTAGTTTGGGCCCTTTTGCAGCGAGAACCTTCTCCTTCGGTTCGGCAGGCGGCAGCAAGCAGGTTGACCCAAAGTTAGTTGGCGAGAGTGACAGGCCCCATCCCGGCGCTTTGCTCCGGGAAATGAAGACCGACGAAGTTATCGCCTAGACGATGACAACTGCGGTCGGGTTCCAGCAAGCGTCGTTGCGGTGTTTGCTGGGTATCAAGGTGCTCCTTTCCAAGTCCGATCAGCCCGTCGCGGCGCAAGCCGCTACGGTTTAGTTTGCGGTGACATTACCCGGGGGCTTCTTCTCTGCGAGCAGTACGCCAGCGAGAGAAGAGGCCCCCGACATCGTCTGCGGAAGTTTGGGTACAGCTGGCTGTCAGGCCGGACCCCGGGTGGGTGGAATTGTAGTGCCGACCTTTTGGTCGGCATTATCGCCACAAGTCCCGCGCAGCGGTGACGAAACTTCTTCAGCCCCTGGCGGAAGCCCGAGGGCAGGCACGAGTTAAATAACGAGCCCCTTCAGGGGCGGCATACGATTCGGGCGGTTTTCAGTCCGCCAAAACGCACTCATAACGGTATCCATCATTTCTCAGGAGCAGCCCATGGCCGAAATCACCACCAGCACCACCACAACGACGAGCGCCGCAGTCTCCAAGACGACGAAAAAGGCGCCCGGCCTTACCTTTAAGCGCTTCTTCACCAAAGCCGGCGTCTCGCCCTACGACGAGCTCGAGTGGGAGCTGCGCCTGGCGCAGATCACCGACTCGCAGGGCGGCATCATCTTCGAACAGAAAGACGTCGAGGTCCCCAAGGACTGGTCGATGACGGCGACCAACATCGTCGCCAGCAAATATCTGCACGGCCCGCTGGGCACGCCCGAGCGCGAGAGCGGCGTCCGCGCCCTGGTCACGCGCGTGGCTGAGACCATCCGCGACTGGGGCATGGCCGGCGGCTACTTCCGCACGGCCGAAGACGCGGCCATCTTCCACGACGAACTCGCGCACCTGCTCCTGCAACAGAAGGCAGCGTTCAATTCGCCGGTGTGGTTCAACGTCGGCTGTGATCGCATCGAGCCCAATTCCGACGCGCAGAACTGGCACTGGAATCCCCAGGCCCAGCGCGTCGAGTACGGCGTCACCGGATACAAGACGCCGCAGTGCTCAGCCTGCTTCATCAACTCCGTGCACGATTCGCTGGACAGCATCCTGACCCTGGCCAAGACCGAGGGCATGCTCTTCAAGTGGGGATCGGGCACCGGTACGAACCTGTCGCCGCTGCGCTCCTCCACCGAGTCGCTCTCCGGCGGCGGCACCGCCTCCGGTCCGCTCAGCTTCATGAAGGGCTTCGACGCCTTTGCCGGCGTCATCAAGTCGGGCGGCAAGACGCGTCGCGCCGCCAAGATGGTCATCCTCAACATCGACCATCCCGACATCATCGACTTCATCGAGTGCAAGCGGAAGGAAGAGGCCAAGGCGTGGGCGCTCATCGAGCACGGTTACGATGGCAGCAGCCCCGACTCCGACGCTTACTCGTCGATCTTCTTTCAGAACGCCAACAACTCCGTGCGCGTGACCGACGACTTCATGTACGCCGTGCTGCGCGATGCCGACTTCCAGACGCACGCCGTCAAAGACGGTCGCCCCGTCCAGACCTTCAAGGCCAAGGAGCTGCTGCACAAGATCTCCGACGCCACCTGGCACTGCGGCGATCCCGGCATGCAGTACGACACCACGGTCAATCGCTGGCACACCTCGAAGAACACCGCTCGCATCAATGCTTCGAATCCCTGCAGCGAGTACATGTTCCTCGACGACTCAGCTTGCAACCTGGCCTCGCTCAACCTGCTGAAGTTCGCGCCCAACGGCACGTTCGACGTGGAAGCCTATCGCCACGCCTGCGCCGTCGTCATCACCGCGCAGGAGATCCTGGTCGACAACAGCGGCTATCCGACGCAAGCCATCGCGAAAAACTCGCACGACTACCGCCCGCTCGGACTCGGCTACGCCAACCTGGGCGCGCTGCTGATGGCCTCGGGCCTGCCGTACGACTCCGATGCCGGACGCGACTACGCCGCCTGCGTCACGGCCATCATGTGCGGCGAAGCCTATCTGCAATCCTCGAAGATCGCCGAGCTCTGCCAGCCGCTGTCGCCCGCTACCGAGGCGACACAGCGCGAACTGGAAGGCATCGAGAACCGCCAGCAGACCACCGACAACCGTTTCCCCGGCGGCGCCTGTCCCGGCTGGTACGTTAACCGCGAACCCTTCCTCGACGTCATCCGCATGCATCGCGCGTCGGTGAACAACATCAACCGCACCAACGTTCCCGCTGCGCTCTACGAGGCCAGCAAGGAGACGTGGGACGAAGCTCTGAAGCACGGCGAGAAGTTCGGCTACCGCAACGCGCAGGTCACGGTGCTGGCGCCCACCGGCACCATCGGCTTCATGATGGACTGCGACACCACCGGCATCGAGCCCGACCTGGCGCTGGTGAAGTACAAGAAGCTGGTCGGCGGCGGCATGATCAAGATCGTGAACAACACGGTCCCCACCGCGCTCTTCAAGCTGGGCTACACCAGCGACCAGACCAACGCCATCGTCAGCTACATCGACGCCACCGGCACCATCGAAGGCGCGCCCGCCATCAACGACGAGCACCTGGCCGTCTTCGACTGCTCCTTCAAGCCCACCAAGGGCACGCGCACCATTCACTACATGGGACACGTGCGCATGATGGCCGCGGCCCAGCCGTTCATCTCCGGCGCCATCTCCAAGACCATCAACATGCCGGAGAACGCCACCGTCGAAGAGATCAGCGAAGCCTACATCCAGGCCTGGAAGCTGGGCCTGAAGGCGGTCGCCATCTACCGCGACGGCTCCAAGAAGGCGCAGCCGCTCAGCTCCATGGGCTCGGCCACCGCCAAGTCTGGTAGAGCCGGCCTTCAGGCCGGCGTTGAAGGCGCTGGTTCCAATGAGAGCGGGCTTCAGCCCGCGGCACCCATCGACGAGCAGGCCGCACCGCCCAAGGCGATCCGTCATCGTCTCCCCGAAGAGCGTCTGTCCATCACCCACAAGTTCTCCGTGGGCGGACACGAAGGCTACCTCACCGTCGGCCTCTACAAGGACGGCGTGCCCGGCGAGATCTTCATCACCATGGCCAAGGAAGGCTCGACCATCAGCGGCCTGATGGACAGCTTTGCCTGCGCCGTCTCCATCGGCTTGCAGCACGGCGTGCCTCTGAAGCTGTTGTGCGAGAAGTTCGCCCACACCCGCTTCGAGCCCTCGGGCTGGAGCGGCAACCCGGACATCGGTTACGCCAAGTCGATCATGGATTACGTCTTCCGCTGGCTCCAGCTGCGCTTCCTCACCGGCCAGCAGCAGGCGCTCTTCGACGGACTGCGTCCCAAGTACGTCAACGCTCCGCCGGCGGGCACGCCCGACCAGGCAGGCCAGAAGTCGTTCGGCGACTTCACCGAGCCGGAAAGCAAGTCGGGCGGCATCCTGAGCGGAGGCGCTGCTGCTTCTTCCTTCGATTTGTCCTCCCGGCCGGAGCACTCTTCCGGATTGTCATCACGAGGCGGAGCCGAGGGATCTGCTGTTCATGGCAGTGGTATGACCCACCATCACGCCTCGGACGCCCTGAAGGACCTGATCGATCTCGGCGACTCCCCCAGCTGCCACGTCTGCGGAGCCATCATGACCCGCAACGGAAGCTGCTACCGCTGCATGAGCTGCGGCAGCACGAGTGGATGCAGCTAGGAAGGGAATAGGGAGGTCCAGCATTGTCAGGCCCTTGGGATAATTGGATACCGGGTGTTCTCAACAGAAACCAGATGGAGAATCTGGTACGGGACGGTCTATTGACGGTCCCAAACAATACCGTCGGAGCGGCTTCGCTCGATCTGACGCTCTCGAAAGAGGCGTACAGAATGTTGCTGGGCTCGGTGAAGCCGGCGGCGGATCAGCGCTATAGCGTAATTCTTAGGGACAAGGCTCTTGCCGAAAAGATTCAAATCGAAGCAGGCGATGTGTTTACGCTCTCGAAAACAAAGACTTACGTTATCAAGCTTGCCGAGCGGTTAGATGCGTCCTTTGCTGACATTGGTATATGGGGGCAGGCTACCGCCAAAAGTTCGGTAGGTCGCGTTGATGTGCTTGCCCGATTGATTGTCGACGGTATGGACCAGTACGAGGGATTCACTGCGGAGTCGCTCAAGGGCAAGGGCGGTGACATGTACCTAGAGATCACTCCCTTTACCTTCGACGTCAAAGTGAAACCGGGCATATCTCTTTCCCAGTTGCGGCTGTTTTACGGCGATCCAAAGGTGGTGGAGATTAGCGGGAAGGAAATTTTTAGAACAGTTTTCAAAGGCTCGACGGCGGGCGATGGCAGCCTGTCTGTAGACCTTGAAAATACCGAAATCGGCGGGCTCGAGGTCGCGGCATTTTGTGCAGACCGCGCTCAGACGCTTGAACCAATCTGTCTCTGGAAGGGTGAACTCTTGGCAGACCCATGCAAGAGCTGGAAATTCAAAACCTCTGGAAAAGACAAGCGTCTGAAGATTGAAAACAACCTGTTTTACCTGTTGCGGTCCAAAGAACAGATTCGAGTCCCAGAAGGAATTGCTATTTACTGCAGAGCAAGCGACGAAACGATTGGGGAAATGAGGATACACTATGCGGGGTTCGTGCATCCCCATTTTGGCTTCCGAGATGACCACAAACCGGGCACGCCATTGATCTTTGAGGTTAGGGGACACCAAGTTGATGTCAGCCTAAGGCATGAAGAGCGTATGGCAAATCTGACACTTTACAGAATGTCCGAAAACGCGGAGCCTGATAAGAGTCCGTACGGCAAGCAGACTCTCCAACTCTCCAGCTTTTTTGCAGACTGGCCGAAGAATCTAAAGAGAGTGGATGACGATGGAACCGTCGTTGCAGACAAACGTCGATCAGTATCTCGGAAGAGCCACCGACGCTGAACAACAAAGTACAATCTTGCCCTTGAAGTGGTGCAGTTTGTTTGACTTGCGTCACTGCTAGGTTTTGCGTAGAAATGAATGATGAACCGCTGGTTGTTGCAGCAGGTCAGATTGCCCAGCTCAGAGCTGAAGGACGGCGCCAAAAGCGCCTGAAGGATTCATGATGTCATCGGTTAGGCGGTCTTCTGTGGGGAGCACGCTTGAGCTTTTTCCAAAAAGAACACAGTTCAGCTTTGAACAATTAGGCCCGTTAGACGCTAAGAAGCTTTCTGATAATTTAGCGGTTCTTCGGGAATTGATCGTAAGCAATGAACAGATGTATCCCTCCATCGATCATTGGTTCAGTGAAAAGGTAATTCCTGGACTCCGTTCATCGGAGCGGATTGCGTGGCTTGCATATGAGGGAGAAAGCCCGGTTGCTTCAGCAATACTGAAACGAGGTATAAACTCAAAATTCTGTCATTTGAGAATTCATCCTGGATTTCAGGATCTAGATTTGGGTCAGATGTTTTTTACGCAGATGACGATGGAAGCACGTCATTACGCTAAAGAAATCCACTTCACTCTGCCGGAGAGTCTGTGGATCAGCAAGAGAAGCTTTTTTGAATCGTTTGGTTTTAGTAGCGCTGTACATTCTTGTAAGCAATATCGAAACGGAGAGGAGGAACTTGCATGCTCTGCGCCTATCCATGTCGTCCAACGTTGCGTCTTCGAGAAACTACCTCGTCTCTTCTCGAAATTTAGCATCGGTCGATTCTCTCTGAAGGGCGAGATCTTAATTAGCATAAAGCCTGCATATGTACAGAAAATCTTGAACGGATCAAAGCTGATAGAAATAAGGAAAAAATTTTCTGAAAAACGATTAGGCGCCCGTGCTGTGTTATATGCTTCTTCGCCTCAAAAGGCTCTCGTAGGCGAAGCAGTTATTCGCAACATAACTCTAGCCCACCCAGATGAGATTTGGGAGAAGTTTGGAGCAGACATCGGCTGCTCGTTGTCTGAGTTTCGTTCCTATGTAGGTTCTGCTGGTGAAATCAGTGCCATTGAGTTTGACGACGTGGTTCCTTACAAAGAACCATTGAGTCTCTCACAGATGTCTCATCTCGTTGGTGACGATTTGAGGCCACCACAATCGTTTTGTGACCTCAATTTGGACCACAAGAATAGCCTTTGGGCAACCGCCGTTTCTGTCGCTAGCCTGTTACATGGCCGTTTCCCGATCACAAAACGAAATAGCGCTCCGAGTAATAACAACTCATAATCGAAACTACTGCCTAACGCTTTTGGTAAGTAATGTCCCTCTGTCGTCCTCTTTTCGGTAAGAATCCAGCCACGATCCCCTCCGTTGTTCTTGGGGTTGGAGGCAAAATCGGTTCCGGAAAGACTACTCTCTGCTCTGCGCTTAGCGATCGTGTCGGCTGGCCATTTATAACACTCCGTAATTATTTATTGGCGCGCGCTGGTCCTGGTTTCGGAGGTAGCCGACGCGAGTTGCAAGAGTTGGGCGCTCGATTGCTCAATCAACCTTTGTCTCTTCTATGTGAAGATATACTCGCGTACGCTGATTGGCGTCCTGATTCCGGACTCATTTTGGACGGTCTCCGAAGCGGCTCTCTAATTCGTGAGTTTCGTGAAGTAGTCGCTCCCACTCCTTTTCTGCTTGCTTACGTCGAGACTAACGAACTCACTCGCATCAATAGATATTCTGAACGCACTGCAAGCGAGGAAATGGAAATACGCGAAGCTGAAACGCACCCCATGGAAAAGGATTCTGCTGACCTCTTGAAAGATATGGCTGACATAGTGGTAAGAGGGGACCTCCAGTTAGAAGAAGAAGTCAGAATCGTGATTGACGGGATAAGCCACTCGTTTCGACACTGACCTAGCCTGCTGCCCAGGTTCGGCCCTTGTTTGGCCTAACCTGCCGGGTGCCGGGTGCCCCAGGTTCGGCCTTCTGTTGGCCTAACCTGGGCCTGTCATGGACCCAACCTTCGCCACCCAGGTTAGCGTCCAAATTCGGGACGCGAACCTAGGGCACTGGCTAGTCCAGACACACCGGGCTTCCTGCTAACCGCCTGTCTTACTTACGCCGCCCAGTTGTCCATGAACTGCGTGCCGCCGTCCTCGTTCTTCACATCGATCTTCTGGAAGAGGAGCTGAAGTTGTTCCAACTCCGACAGGTTGATCGGCCATATCGATTTCTGAAGTGACCTCAAGCAATCCCCCAAATGTTCATTGTCCGCCCACCTGCTTGGGGGTAAGCTGCTGCGCAGTTGCGGCAGGCGCGAACTGGCCTGCACCATCCCCACTTCGACTGGAGATAACCTATGTCTCTGATTGCGCACTAAGTTTACGTTGGCAGCGTTGGTTCTGCTGCTGGCCCTGGCCTCGGGTCTGCCGGCTCAGGGGCAAACCAGGATGCCCGACAGCACCCTTTACACGGTGTACTCCGCCATTCAGCCTACGCAGATCCAGTTCTCCGTGTGCGGGTCGCTGCCGCAGACGGAGGGCTGCTACGGCGGAGGTATGCTCGGCCCCTTCACCAATGCCTGCTCGATCGTGCAGAGCGTCCCGGTCGCCATCAACGCGGTCACCGTGGCTCGTTACATTTATGTGCTCGACAGCGGGTCGGGCGGAGCCAGCGTCACCCTTACTGCCTATAAGAGAACCGACGTGATCTCGCAAACCTTCGACACGATTACCCTGACCGAGATCACCACCGTCCCGTTGCCCACGCTGGTAGGCGGCACCGCCGTGAACTGCATGCTGGCGCAGAACCCGACCGGCGTCTATGCCGGCACCAGCCTGAGTCCGGCCGGCGTCGTCGTCAACAAGTCGACTTATGCGGTAACGCCCATGTTTGCCTACTCGGGCTACATCACGGCGATCACTGCCGACAGCTACGGCTATGTCACCGTCAATCAAACCAACGAAGGCACGAACGTAAACACCGTCTTTGGTCCGAACGGTCAGTTCGAAAGCGACGGCGGCGGCGCGTACTTCATGATCAATCCCATCGATGGCGTGGTGCCGGCAAACTATCCGTTCAATCTAAATTCGCCCATGTCGAAGATGGGTTGGCACTACAAGTAGGAAGTATCCGCGGACCAGTAGAGGCCGGCTGACTACAAACGGAAAACCGTCATCCGTATTTGGTGTCCCAGGTTCGGCCTTTGTTTGGCCTAACCTGGGTCGGTTGGACGGCTATTGGAAGTCGTCTCCAAAATATTCCACCGCCCAGGTTAGCGTCCAAATGCTGGACGCGAACCTGGGGCACCAATGAGCGAATCCGGGAGTTCGGGAACGGGAAGGGTTTGGTTGGTCCCACGAAAAACCCCACCCAAGCAAAAGACGCTTGGATGGGGCACCCTCAAGAGTCTGGCCACCTGCCCCGTTACCTCCAGCCTCCAACCGCCGGCGCTGGGTTACGAAAGTACAATGGCGCGTATTGTACTTTCGTAATCTTGACGAATTCGGCTGGGGCGATACTCTGACAAGGTAAGGTGGGCTTGGTGTGTCCACTCGCGTCTGGGCGAGACAAAGACTTGCCCGGCGCGGCGCTCTTTGAAATTCAATGGGTGGGATCTTCTGCGACCCGTAAACCCTTGGGGCTCAAGATTTTACCTCTATCTCCTCTGGAATCAAGATTTTGCGGACACTTTCCTGTGTTTTCAAGATTTTACGGTCGCTTTGGGGGGAGGGGGTAGACCGCGCCATGAGGCAGTCCATCTCGATGGCCCGCAGGTCGTCGAAGTCCGAGGTGACCGGCGCGAAGCTGACGACGTCGAAGCCGCGTTGCTGCAGGGCGCGGATGGATTCGGTGAAGTCGGGCATGTCGTCGTAGATCGGCTGGAAGGAGACTTCGGTTTGCAGCGCCAGTACCCGCTCCAGCGTGCGCTCGCCGCCGCGGACCACTTCCAGGTCGAAGCCCTGGGTGTCGAGCTTGAGGTAGAGGCGCGGCGAGTCGATGCCGGCCAGGCACTCGTCGAGGGTGTCGTCCAGGCGGCGCATCTCGACCGGCTGGAGGCGCGTGGTGCGCATGTCGGGAAAGCGTTGCAGGCCGGCCGGGCGCGTGCTGCGGAACGAACTGTAGACGGTGATGTCGGAGACATGCAGCGGCAGCGTGCCGTTCCCGGCGCCGAGCGCGAAGGGAAACACGCGCCAGCGGCTGTGCTTCGCGGCCTCGCGCTGGAGCAGGCGAAAGGTTTCGGGCACGGGCTCGAAGGAGACGATCCAGCCGGTGTAGCCGAGCTCCCACAATGTGGTAGCGAACTGGCCTTCGTTGGCGCCTACGTCGAGCACGCAGTTAATGTCCAGCCGCTTGAGCAGGTGCAGCAGATGCGCGCGGCTCTCCACAAACTGCGCCCACGGCAGAGGAATGTGGCGCGCCACCCGCGAGCCCAGCTTCTGCGCGAATTCTTCCCAGGGACTTCGCATGGCCCATTCCTACGCCGGCCGCCGGCATTTGCCAGTGAGGCGCGTCACTTTTTGAAAGTTATTCACAACCAGCGCCCGCTGCCGCATAATGTTCAGCGTTCTTGAACGCACCATCCGAGGACGCGATGCCGACTGCCAAGAAGAAGACGGTGATTCCCGACGAGAAGGTCGCGCTCTATGAAAAGCTGATCGCGACCAACCCGGAGATCGAGCGCAAGGGTGCGAAGAATCCTTACACCGCGTGCAACGGACACATGTTCACCTTGCTGAATCCACCGAACGGCGACCTGGCATTGCGCCTGCCCGAAGACGAGCGCGAGAGGTTCATCAAGAAGTACAAGACAAAGCTCTTCGAAGCTTACGGCGTGGTGATGAAGGAGTTCGTCGCGGTGCCCGACGCGCTGCTGAAGAAGACGAAAGAGCTGGCGAAGTATCTCGACATGAGCTACGCGTACGTGCAGACGCTGAAGCCGAAGAAGTGAAGGAGCAATGAGCAGCTCGTTCCGGCCGAGACCATTTGCTTCGCGAGTTGACGTGAGGTCCGCAACCGGCAGCGACCCGCGCCGCAAGCCGGCAAGCGAACTACTTCAGTTAGCCGCGAGAGCTCCGGGTGATGCTTGTCGGAAAGAGCCGTTTGAGTCGATGGGGCGTTCAGCAGCCCCACTCGGCTTCGCCAGGCTTGGCGTAGTATTTGCGCGAGTCGTCTTCCAGGCGCGCATTGGTTTCCATCTCCATGATGGCCAGGCGAGCGGCGGCCACCATGCGATTGCGCTCGTCGGTCGGGAGCGCGTTCCACGCTCGAGGCTGAGCGTTGGCGCTTTCCGTGTTGTCGGAGTTCAGAGCGTGCTGGTAGTGATCGAAAAGTCGGGCGAAATGCTGAACGAAAACTTCCTGCGTTGACATACTCTCCTTGGGAATCCTTGCGCCGCATCGGCGCGCACAATCATTGGACATCGCCGCCCATAAATCGTGAATAAAGGCTTCGTAAGAAGTTTGTAAGGGATTGCCCGAGTTATTTCCCAAGCGGCGCGACGAAATTGCCGACGCAGCAGATAACAGAACGATTGTCCTCACGAGGAGCCCTTCAGGGCGACGGGGGATCTGCTTGTTCGTGAACAGCAGAACCCTAGACTACGCGTCCGCCGCGCGGAAATGACTCATGCCACTTCCTACAACAGCAGCTCCCCGGCTGGTGATCACAAGCGCTCCGGTCGGACACGGTTAGGGAAGGAGGAGTGAGAAGAGCGGATAGCACAACCGACGAGACGAGCAAGCGCCGGAAAGTGGAGCGTAGAACAAAATCTCCGTGGTCTCCGTGCCTCCGTGGTGAACTAGATTTCAGGAATCACGAAGGCTACCAGCCGGTCAGCAGGTGGCCCATCTTTTCTTTTTTCGTGCGGAGGTAATTCTGCGCGGTTGCGTAGGGTTCGACCTCTGCCGGCACGCGCTCGACGACTTTGATTCCCGCGTTCTCCAGCGCGGCAACTTTGTCGGGATTGTTGCTGATCAGGCGGACTTCCTTTACGCCCAGTTGGCGTAGCATCTCGGCGGGCAGCTTGTACTCGCGATAGTCATTGTCGTAGCCGAGCTGTTCGTTGGCTTCGACCGTGTCGAGACCGTTGTCCTGAAGCTCGTAGGCTTGGAGCTTGGCCATCAGGCCAATACCGCGTCCCTCCTGCTGTTCATAGAGCAGGATGCCGGTGCCGGCTTTGGCGATCAGGGAAAGCGCCAGCTCGAGTTGCTGCCGGCAGTCACAACGCATGGAGTGGAAGACATCGCCGGTGAGGCACTGCGAGTGTATGCGGACCAGCGGCGCCTTGGAGTGAATGTCGCCCATTACCAAGGCGACGGCTTCTTCCTTCTGCGAACCGTTCCCATTGCGAGCGCTGCCATTGGTCTTCTCCGGCGCGCCTTCAAAGCCGTAGATGCGGAACTGTCCCCAGCGGGTGGGGAAGTTCGCCTCGGCTACTTTCTTGACGACCAAATTGCTCACCTCTCGATTATAAGCTGCAGTGACTCGCGGCGATGTTCAGACATCACAAAAGCCGACATCTGCCGCCGACTAAAGTCGGCTCAGGATCTTTAACAATCCTCAACGGCACGACTGAAGTCGTGCCCTGACACAAAGCACGTTCGCGTCCAAATGCTAAACGTCTCCTGTATTGGATTGCCGACGTCAGTGTTGCGACTCATGAGCAAAAAATTGGGCAGCCTCCGCAGGCTGCCCGTCTCGCTTACGCTGTGATTTTGTTTACCGATGTCCGCCGCCACCACCGCTGGCGTGGCCACCACCGCCGCCTCCACCGTGATAGCTGCTGCCGCCTGAGTAGTGCGGGGCAGAGTACGAGCCACCGCCGCTCCGCGAAGCCGAGGGCATGGAACTGCCATAGCTGCGGGCTGAATAAGTCGGCGCGGAACTATAGCTGCGAGTTCCGTACGCGCTCGATCCGCCGTAGCTGGGCTGCGCCGGGCTGCTGTAAGTCCCGCTGTATGACCGGCTGCTGCCGTAGCTCGGGCTCGCCGAGTAGCTGCGGTTGGCGCCGTACGAACTGTTGCCATACGAGCTGCCGTAGGGACGGCTGGCCGATCCGTAGTTCGACGAAGCCGTATATGTCGGAGCCGAGCGGTAGCTGTAGTTCGACGGAGGACGCGGCACCGACAGTGCCGCCGATCCGTGTCCGCTGCCCGACGACTCGTGCGATCCGCCAGAGTTGCTCTTCGGCGCAGACCCTTGCGAGCCGTGCGCAGGCGCTGAGCTCTGCGGTGTCGTGGTGTGCGGAGCAGAGTTCTGCGGTGTAGAGCTGTGACCCGGCTGGTACGTCTGGTTCGGGTGCGCAGCGTTGGTATTAGAACCACCGTAAGGCGTGCTGGTGTGATTGCTGTTACCGCCGCCATAAGGCTGTGAAGCCGTCGTGCGGTTGCCGTTATAAGCGGACTGCGTGCCGTTGGTGTGTCCGTAGTTGTTGTTCGCACCCGCGGTATTGCCGTTTACGCTCGTGTGCGCGACCGGGTTGCCGCCGGCTGCTGGCGGACGCGGTACGTAGTGTCCACCCATGCTGGTCGGCGTTTCGTTGCGCGCCTCGGCTACGCTGGAGTTGCCGTGCGCGGTATTCGCCGCCTGTGATCCGGCAGCCGTGTTCATGTGCGTGTTCTGCGCCGGAGTACTCATGTTGCGGTTCTCCGCCGCGGTGTTGCCGCCGAAGTTCGGCCGCGACATGGTGTTGTTCGCCGCGCCCGCGTTCGCCGTGTGGTTGGCGCCGCCGAAGGCGTTCATGTTGCCGTGCTGCGCCGTGGCCTGGTTAGCAGCTTCGAGGTTCGCCGGCTTGTTCATGGTCGTCGAGCTGCCACGGTTGGCCGTGACTACGTTGCGGTTGAAGGCCGAAGCCGGAGGCGTGCTATGCGCCTGCGATGCTCCGCCAATCACCGACTGGCGAGTCGGGGTAGCATTCACTCCGCTCAGCACGTTGCCCTTGGCCAGGGCTGAGGCCGGAACCGCTCCACCCGCGCGATTGATGGCCGCGCCCGAAGTAAAGGCCGACCTCGGAGCCGCAGTGACCGCGCCCGCAGTGTTGCGGAAGCCGTAGTGCGCGTTGGCCGCGTTGCCGTTGTAATAGTTGTTCGTGACGTTGTTAATGTTGGTGATGTGCGTGTTGGTGATGTTGACGTTGCGAATGTAGTTGTTGCTGACCCATCCGCCGCCGCGATACCAGCCGCCGTAGCCCCATCCGCAATAACGCGGATAGAAGGGTTCACCCCAGCCCAGCGGGAACCAACCGAAGTTGATGCCGATACCCCAGCCGCCTCCGCCGAAGCCAAAGCCGACACCGAAGCCCGGTCCGCCGATCCAGCCCACCAGAGCGGGCGCATAGTACGGATTCCAGTAGCCAATCGGTCCAGGCGCCCAGCCCCAATATCCGCCGTAGCTGACCCAGCGGCCGTAGTGGAACGGCGCGAAGCCCCAAGGCTGATCGTCAATCCAGGTCCATCCCCAGGGAGCGACCCAGGCCCAGTGGCCGAAGCGATAAGGAGCCCAGCCCGTCGGCACGGTGGAAGGAATCCACACGCTGCCGTAAGCCGGCGTCTGCACCCAGCGGCCGTAGCCGTCCAGGTCCTGGTAGCCGATTACGCCGGGCGAAACATACTGCGCTGACAGAGAGCTGTCGAGCCGCTTGTCGCGCACCTGCGCCCAGTCATCAAAGCCATCGCGCGGAGGCGCGTTCATGGCCGTGTGCGCCAGCGACGTTCCGCCGCTGAAACGCACTTGCTGTCCGGAGTTGACGCGAACCGCAGCGCCCTTGCCGGTCGCTTCGCCGTAGCCGCTGCGCACCGTCACCACGCTCTGATCCTGGTTGGGATAGACATCGAAGCGGTACACACCCGACTTCATGATGGTGAAGGCGTAGTTGGGCGTGTCGATCTCGTAGACCTCGCCCTTCTCAAGATGTTTAACCGTAACTTCCAGCGTGCCCTGGTCGAGTTCGATCTGGACGCTCTGGTCGGTGACGTTGGCCAAAGTGACGCTGGTCTCCGAGTCCATGCGCAGGAAGCCGTCGCCGACGTTGAGCTCAGCCTTGGAATCTTTATCCGTCCACACGCGGTCGGACGAAGTTAGCGGACGATTCTGCTGGGCGGCGATCCAGTCATTCACGCCGCCGGGCTGAGTCGAAACCTGTCCCGACATATATTGCACGCGGGCCACGCGCCCCGGAGGGTCCTGCTGTTGCTGGCCGTTGTAAGCCTGGTTGTTCTGGTCTGGAGCTCCCTGCGGCTGCGACGGATACTGCTGTTGCGCCTGCGAAGGGTATTGCTGCTGCTGATCGGGATACTGCTGTGGCTGCGAGGGGTACTGCTGTTGATCAGGAGATTGCTGCGGCTGGCTGGGATACGCCGGCTGGCCACTCTGATCGGGATAGGATTGCGGTTGGGCGGTTGGGGTCGGGTAGCCACCCTGGTCCTGCGCCAACACCAGTCCTGTAGATAAAGCGACGAATAGCAAAGCTACGAATATTGATTCGAAACGCCGCTGTGATTTCATGTTTCAGCTCCTATCGCCTCAAACCCCATGCGGTTACGTTCTCCTGAGGCGATGCGCTAACTTCGAGTTCGCTCGAGAACTTGGCGAACCGACAGCTCTATAAACCCCACATTTGAAAGCGTGTTGCGCGTCGCTTTTTTACACGCCGCGCGGCAAAAATGACACAGAAACCTGAGGCGAAGCTTAAATGTTATGGTCCATCAGGTTATCTGCTCCTCTATTAGACGCACGTTGCCGTCCACACCGTGCTGTTAAGTTCTGTGGTAAAAACCGGGCGCTAGTCCGGGCGCATTCCTGGAACGGTTGACCCGCCGGATCTTGCAAGTCATTTGAAGCGTGCGTGGTAGGCCTTTTTTAGTGGCAAGTTCTGTGCAAGTCACAAGATTACCCTTCGCATGACTTGGGAAGATTGACCGTGGTCAAGGAATACGTCAACGCCGATGCCACTCAGCATAGGCACGCTCCCGCAGCCAAAGCCGCCTGCAGAGACATTGTGCTCCGAGGCGACGGGCTTGTCATTGACATTGATGGGTGCCGGCAATTACTTCTGGTCTGGCGGTTTGACGAAGTAGCCTGCGACCTTCCATTTACCGTTGTCGAACATGAGGAAGAGGGTCTCAACCGCATCGCCGACGGTCGCGAACTTGCTGTTGAATTGCAGCGTGACGTATTTTCCCGGAGGAGCTCCCGGCGGCACAGTCTCCGAGGCGCTCTTGAGCTGACGCGATTGCAGCTTGCCTACCGGCGTGCGTGCCTGAGCTGCCATTTGTTCCCACTGCTGCTTGGTGACCCTGTTCTGGAAAAAAGACGAAGCCTGGTCCCAACTTTGTCCATAGTGCCCGGCGTCGACGACGGCCAGCCAGTCCTGGGCGGCTTTGGTGGCGGCCTGGACGTTGGAGTCCTGCGCGGAAGCGACGCCGGCAAGAAGAAATACGGCAATCAGCAGCGCACATGATTTCAGGGAAACCTTCATTCATCACCTCAAGAATTAGTGTAGCGGAAGGGGATTGCTTATTTTTGAGGCGATCAGGCGGTTGGTCGTTGGCTCAACTGTTTTGGCTAATTGCTAACTGCTAAGTGCCGTCCTTCCGCATCGAACCAGCATGCAATGCGCGCGTAGTTGTTGGATGTTGGCGCTCCTGCTCGGCTTGTCTCTGCCGGCCTGGACCGGAACGCCGGGTTCGTTTCGTGGGACGATCGTCGACGGCCCGCAAGCCGACAAGAACTGGATCTACGTGCAGGGCCGCAACGGCATGGCCCGCCGGGTAGAGATTTCTCACGCGCAGGTTGTGTACGACGAAGACGTACCCGCCGCCGAGCGTCGCCCGAAGCCGGAAGAAGCCTTGACGACAGGGACCGAAGTGCGCGTCGAAGCCGAGCAGGGCAGCGACGGTGAGTGGCGCGCCAGCCAGGTGGAAATATTGAAGGCGCCAGTGACGACGCAACCCGCCGCAGGCAAGCCACCAGCGATTAGGCAATTAGAAGTCAGCCGTTAGGCATTCAGCGTTCAGCGGCCGACGATTTTGCTAGTTCAGGGGTGGGCTGAAGAGGTCTCGTCACGCCTGCGGCGGGACTGTGAATCGACGGGACTTGCAAAATCGCGGGATTGCGAATGGACGCAGATGGTTGCCAACGGATGGCTGCGAACGGTCTGAATGCTAATTGCTAACTGCTAGTTGCTAACAGCTAATTGCCGCTCTTCTCGCACAGCTTGCCGTACATCGACGTGTACTGCAGCCCGATCTCGCCGCACGAGCATTGCTCCACCGAATACACGATGCAGGAATCGAATGGCCGCGAGTACACGTGCAGGCTTACGGCGCGTTCATTCCACTCGCGCGGATTGCTGACGTCGTGTACCGGGTTCAGGGGATCGACCGCGACCGGATTGTCGGCCTTGATGATGGCGGTGTCGGTGGGCGTGATGTTGCAGTGGTGCGCGGTCAGGTCTTCTTCCAGCAGCTTGTAGTTCTGCACCAGCAGGCGTCCTATGGGCGCCGACATCCAGCAGTTTTGTCCCTTGTGGTTGTGGATGGAGCTCTTCATTCCCGGCTCCCAGCACAGCGCCAGCAACTCATACAGCTCGGTTTTGTCGATGAGGTTGCGGGTGTAATGCTGCGCGTTCCAGAAGAGATAGGGCTGCAGCGTTGCCGGATCGACATGGGTCGAGCGCAGAAATTCCAGCGTGCCGTTGACGCCGTCGAAGTCGTTCTGGGTCAGTTTATGCAGGCCGCTGACAAATTCGTCGATCGAAACCGTCTGCGCGGTTTTTTGAGAAGCTATCGCCATACGTACTCTCCTCTTGAAACTCCAGGGACAAACGGCTCATTCTACCGCAGTTCCCGGCACTTCCGCGATGTGAATGCCACCGCGGAACGGAAGAAACAGGCCTAAAATCTTTTGCATCGTGGCGGAGTAGCGGAAATCCAATGCGCCACGTTGTGATTCCAAGCATATAATGACCGCAAAAGCACCCCCGGCAAGGTGCGGCGTTCGGCCCTGGAGTTTCCCAAATGAAGTCACATGCTCTCGCAGCTGTGATCGCGTTACTCATGGGTTCCTGCTTCCTAAGCGTGGCAGCGGCTCAGGACAATGCACAGACGCAATCTACCCAACCGGCCGTCAACTCCAGCGACACAACACAAAGTGACAACAGCGCGACCGCACCGTCGTCTCCGGTAGACGACCCGGCTAACACTGCGGCCACCGCCAGCGCGCCCAAAGAGACCCATAACAAAGATAAGAACGACATCGACGACATCGGCAATCGCAAGGTCGGCAACACCGGCAAGAGCATGGGCGATTGGTACTCGATTGATACCGATGTGAAGATCGGCAAGCAGTACGCCATGATGGTCGAGTCCAGCGCGCGCATGATTCAGGACCCGGTGATCGTTGAGTACGTGAACCGCGTCGGCCAGAACTTGGTGCGCAACTCCGACGCCAAGGTTCCGTTCACCATCAAGGTCATCGATTCGGACGACATCAATGCCTTCGCGTTGCCCGGCGGATTTTTCTACGTGAACAGCGGTCTGATTCTCGCGGCCGACGATGAGGCCGAGCTGGCCGGCGTGATGGCGCACGAGATCGCGCACGTTGCCGCCCGCCACGCCACCCGCGAGATGACGCGCTCGAACTATGCGCAGTTTGCCACCATCCCGCTCATCTTCGTGAACAGTTGGGGCATCTACGAAGCTGCCAACGCGGCCCTGAGCCTGGCGATTCCGGTGGCGTTCATGAAGTTCCAGCGCGGCTACGAGGCGGAAGCCGATTATCTTGGCCTGCAATATATGTACAAGGCAGGCTACGATCCCAACGCGTTCATCGCCTTCTTCGAGAAGGTGAGAGCGCTGGAAAAACAAAAGCCGGGCGTGCTGTCGAAGACCTTCGCCTCGCATCCGCCGACGCCGGACCGCATTCTGAAGAGCCAGGAAGAGATTCGCAACGTTCTGCCTCCGCGGCCGGAGTATATCGTCGACACCTCCGAGTTCGATCAGACCAAGGCGCGGCTGGCAGCCTTTGAAGACCGCAAGAAAGTTCTGCCCAAGGAAGACCTCAACAAGCCGACGCTGCGTAAGACGCAGACCGCCGATAACGGCAACGGCGGCACTCAGCCGAACGCGGATGGCGACGACCGTCCCACACTGCAACGCCGGGACGACGATTACGCTTCGATGGCGACCCCGGGCACGTTCTGAAAGAGGCTTTTCGCGTTTCGCCAGAGGCCGATGCTTGCGTCGGCCTTTTTGCTTTTCCATCCGCATCGACGTTTCGCAATATCTTCTGGCGAACTGCGAATGGCGAACAGCGGCCTCCCAGTCACAATTCGTTTGCAAACGATTCACCCGGTCATGACAAAGCTTCGTTGCCGCCCGACGTACGATTGCTCGCGTTCCCGTTGTTGGTTTTCCGGCCAGATGGAGAGCGGGACTTCAGGCGTGCAGAGTTTGTGTGCTCAGGTTGTCGGTTGAGCTACTGGTGGCGCAAGCAGAGACGATCCCAGTAGCTCAGAGATGACTTGATCGCTCAGCCCGCTGCTGCACGCCTGGAGTTCCGCTCGGCGAAATCGCGATTTCTGCTTCAACTCGAAGACGGGATAATCCGCGGCGATTCCTTCGAAGGCGGAGACATCGGAGCCGGCGGCGATGGGGAAATACCGCTGCACTTCGGCCTTGAAGTTTTCCAGGTAGGCCTTCAGCAACTCTGATTTTTCGCCATCGACAATCGGCACCACCGCAAACATCTGGCGATAGCTGCCGCGCTTCAACTCCACTTCGCCTGCGGCTTCGGCGTTGCGCACCCACTGCGTGCGTCCGCGAGGGGCGACCAGGTAGCGACGGCCGCGCAGCTCCAGCAAATCGATGGGTGTGGAGTACAGGTTGCCGGACTTGCGTCCGCGCACCTGCAACAGGTAGTTGTGCTTGAAACCGAGGCCATGGCCGACGAGAAATCCGAAGATGCGATTGAACAGACGCTCGACTGCAGTGGGTTGCCGGAATCCAGCTCCGGTACTAACAGGCATCCCCCATTGTAAACAGGGAAAGTTCCTGGATGGGGCCTACCAGTTAGTGCCAAGGGCAAATTTGCTTTGCCTTTGCAGAAAGACTCTGGTATCGTCCGCGGCAAGAATTCGACATCGGGGGAGTAGCCTGCGCCACGAGGCTTTCGGCCGGGCGGATCAGGGCCGCTTTCTTTCGAATCGACTCAGGGAGGATTGCATGGCCTTTTGCCCAAACTGTGGTTCGCAAATAGCAGACAACGTCGCATTTTGTCCTACCTGCGGAAAGGCCGCGGGACAGGCGACCGCAACCACGACCACGGCCGCGCCCGCAGCCGCAGCAGCGCAACCGGTACCGCAAGCGCCCCCGGTCGCCGCCAACACCGGCCCTGCCGTTGCCGCCGAGCCCCTGGCCGAGAACATCGCAGGCATGCTCGCGTATTTCACCATCATTCCGGCCATCGTGTTCTTGCTCATCGAGCCGTATAACCGAAACAAGTTTGTCCGCTTCCACTCGTTTCAGTGCCTGTTCATTGCCGGTGCACTGATCGTGCTCCACGTCGCCCTGTCGATTGTCGGCTACGCGCTGCCGCTGATCGTGTTGCCGATCTGGGGTCTCCTCGGGCTGGCGGAAGTGGCACTGTGGATTCTGCTGGTCATCAAGGCGTACCAGCATCAAATGTTCAAGCTGCCCATCGTCGGCGACATGGCCGAGAAGCAGGCGGGCGCGTAAGACTCGAAGGATCTGCAAGGAGCGGGGCGAATCGTCGCTCCGCTTTTTGTTTTAGGAAGAGACGCACGGTTGAAGATGCCGAGCTTGTTTCGGAGTTTTCAGCAGCCTGCAAAGTCGTGCCGGACATAAAGCTCTCTCGCCGGGGGTTTTGAAACCTGCCCATGCAGGCGCGCCCCGATACACTGCGCTCCGGCGGAGTGGTGTCGTGCGTCAGGCGGCGTCGAGAAGACTGAAGGACACTGCATATTTCGATGACGATGATCGTTCAGCACCTGTTGTTCCTCTTTCTGCTGGTGGCGGCGCCTGCCTGGGATTACTACGACACTTCGCGGCTGAAACGTGATCCCACTTCCGCCGGCAGAATTCGCTACTACCGAACGCCTGTGCGCATGGCTTTGGATTGCTACGCTCGTTGCCTGCCTCGCTGTCGGATGGCGCGCGATCTTCACCATTGCGCACAGCGCGGGCGAGGCGGCGTGGCTGTTCGGCAACATCTGGGTGCGCTACACCGTGGTGACGATTCTGTTCGTCCTGGCCGCGGTCATCGCGATCACCTATCTGCAAGTGGCGTGGATGCGGGTGAGCAACAAGCCGCGGCGCTACGCGACTTCCGAGCTGATGCAGAAGCTCAGCTACGCCTACCTGTTTCCGGCAACGTGGACGGAGCGGCGATGGTGGGTGCTAGTCGGGCTGACTGCCGGCATTTGCGAGGAGGTTCTGTTCCGCGGATTTCTTCTGCACTACCTGCGCGGGTGGATGAATTTCACGCTCGCGCTGGCGGTCGCGGCGTTAATCTTCGGCTTGCAGCATTTGTATCAGGGAGCGAAGGGAGTGGCGTCGACGACGGTGCTGGGTGGGCTGTTTGGACTGTTGTTTCTGCTGAGCGGGAGCCTGCTGCTGCCGATGGCGCTGCACGCAGCGATGGATTTGCGGCTGTTGGTAATGTTGCGGCCGCCCGTGGATTCTGCCGCCGGCTGAAGGCGGCTCGATCCATACCACACTGCTTACGGCACGGCTGAAGTCGTGCCCTGACACAGAGCTTTCGAATACAAGTCGTACTCTGATACAAGGCTTCGGAATGAGGCGCGCCCTAGATTCCTCTCCAGCCGGCTGTTTACTTTTTTGTCCTCCCCCAATGTCAGAACCGGCGGCGGTCGTCTATACTAAACAGCTTTCCCGTTGACCGGGGTCTCCGACGAGCGCCGCTTCCTGTTCGTTGGGGTGATTTGCCGAAAGGGGTCTGTGAGGATCAAGGTCTTCTACCACGACAAATGTTTTGACGGCGCGTGCTCGGCGGCGCTGTTCACGCGCTTCTATCGCGAACGCATCCGCGAGCACGCCGAGTTTGAGTACCAGGGCCTGGTGCATCGCGCGGGCGCGCTCTTCGACGAAGTCGACTTCAACGGTGACGAGAACGCCATCGTCGACTTCAAGTATTCGGCCTCGCCGCGCATCACCTGGTGGTTCGATCATCACCAGAGCGCCTTCCTCACACCCGAGGACGCCTCGCACTTTGAGCAGGAGCAGAGCAGCACGAAGTTCTACGACCCCGACTTCCGTTCCTGCACCAAGTTCATCGCCACCGTGACCGAGCAGCGCTTCGGCTTCGATCCGACGCCGCTGGCCGATACCATCGAATGGGCCGACATCATCGACGGCGCGCTCTACGACGATGCCAAGTCGGCGGTCGAGATGAAAGCGCCGGCGTCGCGGCTGACCATGCTGATCGAGTCGAACCAGGACCCGGCATTCATTCCGTCGCTGATCCCGAAGCTGGCGTCGAAGTCGCTGGCCGAGATCATTGCCGAGCCCGGCATCGCCGACCGGTTGCCCGCGCTGCTGGAGCGGCATCAGCGCTCCATCGAAATCATGCGCGAGCGCGCCGAGTGCAAGGACGGTGTCATCTTTTTCGACGTCACCGATTACGAGCTCGAGGGCTACAACAAGTTCGTGCCGTACTATCTCCATCCCGAGGGCGTGTACAACGTCGGACTAAGCAAGAGCAGCTTCCGGACGAAGGTGTCGGTGGGCTCGAATCCGTGGACCACGGCGACCTATATGGAGAACCTGGCGAAGATCTGCGAGCGCTACGGCGGCGGTGGCCACGCACGCGTAGGCGCCATCAGCTTTCCCCCGAATCGATTTGATGAGGGACGGCGCGCGGCGCAGGAGATTGTGGCGGAGCTGCGGGCCAGCTATCGCGAGCACGGCGAGAAGTAAGCGTCAGGCCGCGGCCTACATCGTGGGTTCGTCAGAATTGTCATACTGAGCGAAGACAAAGTTCTTATACGAATTGTCATCCTGAGCGGAGGCGTGCTTCCTTGCGCGCCGGAGTCGAAGGATCTGCGGTTCGCCCGTGTAGGAATGAACTCACTCTTCTGGTTTCTCGCGACGGACCGCGGATCCTTCGTCGGCCTGAAGGCCTCCTCAGGATGACAATTCCCACAGATCCTTCCTCGGCGTAAACCATCCCGCAAAGTCGGTGCTTGTCGGGAACCTTGAAGCCTTCCCCGGGATGACCAATTCGTTGATTTGAATTACCCCGAAGCTAACTTCGCGGCGCGCGCGTGGCGATGACCGCTCCGCCGCCATGTTGCTGACTGGCTGCTTCAGCAGCCTGCAGCAGCGCCCAATCGCCCTCGAAATCCGGCCACAGTTCGCGATGCTTGGAACTGACCGACAACAGCGCGCTGGTGCGCGCCAGCAGGACCTGCATGGCGAGCTGGTGATCCGAACCCGCGCTGAGAATATTTTCGGCGCTCAGGCCGACGCGCCGAACCTCGCCGGCGCTGGTCACCTCCATCCAGGGCTGCTGCTGCTCGTCCAGATACACGCGCGAGTGCGCTTGCAGATCGCGGAAGATCCCGTGCACCGCACGCCGGTCGTGCAGGATGCCGTCGGCGACGGCCGTTTCCAGAACTTCGTCGAAGCGCGCGTGATATTGCCGCCACTGCTCGGCCGGGACGCCGGCTCATGAATTCATCCGACGGAATTGGGGACCGCAATGTTGTGGGATTGAGGGTCATGGATTTAACGAAAATTGGACACATCGTTGACAAGGCGTTGACAACATCCAAAGGCCGCCCGAGTAACGTACCTGTATTAGTGCAAGGGGTCGGCGGATGAGGTCGGGTCGAAGCGGACCAGCGACTCCCATGGCAGGGGACCCCATCCGCCGATAATGATCGTGGGGTAGTCGAGCAACTTTTGAGTGCAATTCTTGCTGTGTCGATAGAGTGAACCGCGCCAGTTAGCTGTAATCGACTAATGGCGGTGGAAATATGATCTTAGGGAGCCTGTGCTAAATAACCCACTCAGCGTGCTACACTGATTCCAGAGTTAGAGTTAATGAGCCCGACCCAATATGGTCGGGCTTTTGTGTTTTACAGCCCCGCTAATTTCGGCTAAGTGGCTGCAGGTCAATAGGCTAGGAGAACTCGCAGGTCGCGGACATTGTTTCCCGTTGGGCCGGTCAGGATGGCGTCTCCGATGGCGTCGAATAGCGGGAAGCCATCGAACTGGGATGCCGCGGTGGACACATGGAAGCCGCGAGCCTGGGCGCGGGCCAGGGTCGAGCCGTCGACGACGGCCCCGGCGGCGGGACTATTGCCGTCCACTCCATCGGTTCCGGCGCTGAATACGGTGATGTTCTCGCCGGCAATCTTCTGAGCACAGTACAGAGCAAACTGCTGGTTGCGTCCGCCGACTCCGGAGCGGGCGCCGACCTTCACCGTGACTTCGCCGCCCGAGATGAGGCAGGCGCGCGAAACTCCCTGGCGCAGTTCGCGCAGCCGGCGCAGCAGGTGATCGGCGGCGTCGCGGTGGTCCCAGTCATCGCAGCCGTTGTCGACCTCGACGGCGAATCCGGCGAGTGCGGCCTGCTTGACGGCGGCGTGTACGGCGGTGGCATTAGAGAGCACGGTGACGTAATGCGAGTGGGAGAAGACGGGGTCGCCGAGCTTGGGCGTCTCCTGCAACAGGCGCTGCTGGAAAAGGGTGTGCACTGGGGCGGGCAGATGCGGCGACAAGTCGTAGCGTTTCGCGATGGCGTAGCAATCGTCGACGGTGGTGCTGTCGGGCATAGTCGGGCCCGAGGCCAGCGCGTCGAGCGAGTGCTCGGGCACATCGGAGACCAGGATGGAGAGCTGCTGAGCGGCGAAGGCGGCGCGCGCCAGGCGGCCTCCCTTGATTGCCGACAGGTGCTTGCGCACGGCGTTGATTTCGGCGATGGGCGCGCCCGAGTGTACCAGCGTCTTGTACGTCGCGATCACATCGGCCAGCGAGAGGCCGGCGGCGATGGGCTTCTCGGCGATGGCAGACGCGCCCCCGCTGATGAGATACACGATCAGCGCCTCGGAAGTAGCAGCCTGCACGGCGCTCAGGATGGCCTCGCCGGCACGCAGCGATTCTTCGTTGGGCAGAGGATGGCCGCCGGCGAAGTAGCGGAAGCCGAACAGTTGCGCGGGCGGCAGGTCGGGACAGGCAATGATGCCGCTGAGACCGGTGCCGATGATGTTGGCCAGGGCTTCCGCCATGCTGTGGCCGGCTTTACCGATGGAGATGACCAAGGCGCGCGAGAATCCGCCGAGGTCGTACATCTGGTTGCCGGCGCGCAGGTAGCCGTTCTCGTACTCCAGCTTTTTGGAGAAGGCGCGCGGAATGCTGCACTCGGCCAGCGCGTGGGTGAACATCTCGCGAACCCGGTCACGCATTTCGCGGAACACGGCGTCGGACGCGGGATCCAGCGGCGGCTTGGCCGGGGAAGGCATGAGCGCTGATTATAGAACGGGGTTGCGGAGTCTATGGTTCGAGATGAAAACACACGGGCTCGAAAAGCGCGATCCTGGGGCCCGCGATACTGAAAAGCAACCACCCATTTACAATGGACAAGCACCCTCATCCTTGCATCCTGGAGTTTTCTGATGGCGTCCGGTGACACCGCTCTACAGACCGCGGAGTTGCACGCGGTTCCGCTCACGCTCGAAGGGCTGAGCGTGCTGCACCAGATGTTCCGCTTCCGCTGGCCGGAGTGGCGCAAGCTGGCACCCGCGCAACAGCAGGAGATCGCGCGCGAGGCCGCGGCGGTGCTGTCGGCGCCGGAAGAAGCAGGGCAGAGCGCGGTGTACTCGATGCTGGGACACAAGGGCGATCTGATGCTGGTGCACTTCCGCGACTCGTTCGACGACTTGAACAACGTGGAACTGCAACTCAACCGCACCGGATTGCAGGAATACCTGGAGCCCGTGCACTCGTACCTGTCGGTAGTGGAGCTGGGCCTGTATGACTCCAGCGTGAAGCTGTTCCGGCAGTTGACGGAGCGCGGGGTTGTGCCGCTGTCGGAGGAGTGGAACAAGGAAATGGAAGAGACGATGGAACGGCAACGGCAGGCAATGCGGCCTCGGCTCTATCCCAAGATTCCGGCCAGCCGGTACTTATGCTTTTATCCCATGAACCGCACGCGCGGCGAGCAGAAGAACTGGTACATGCTGCCCATCGACGAGCGTGGGCGGCAGATGGAGGAGCACGGCATGGTCGGCCGCCGCTACGCCGGCAAGGTGCAGCAGATCATCACCGGCTCGGTGGGCTTCGACGACTGGGAGTGGGGCGTGGATTTGTTCGCGCCCGAGCCGCTGGTGTTCAAGAAGCTGATCTACGAGATGCGCTTCGACCAGGTCAGCGCCGAGTACGCGCAGTTCGGGCAGTTCTTTATCGGCTTGCGGCTGCCGGTGGCGGAGCTGGGCAAGTGGATGGCGGGGAGCTGAAGCCAGTTGCCGGTTGCCAGTTTGATGCGGAAGGTATGAGGGTTGTATCAGGGCACGACTTCAGTCGTGCCGTAAAGGCTCAGCGGAGATCAGGGCTTTAGCCCCCGCAAGCGCTTAACGCGGATCGCGAATTTATTCGGAGTTATTTCTCACCTAAATGATTGCTCACATTCTCGAAATTGTCGGAGCGTGGATCGTCAGCGTGATCTCCGCGTCAGGTTACGCTGGAGTCATGGCGCTGATGGCCATTGAGTCGGCGTGCATTCCTCTGCCGTCGGAGGTCATCATGCCGTTCTCCGGCTACCTGGTCTACACCGGCCGCTTCTCGCTGCTGGCGGTGGCCACCTTCGGGGCGCTGGGCTGCAATCTGGGCTCGGTGCTGGCGTACGAGATCGGCTACTTCGGCGGGCGTCCGCTGGTGGAGCGCTATGGCCGCTACATCTTCCTGAGCCACCGCGAGCTCGATATCGCCGACCGGTTTTTCGAGCAGCGCGGCTCGATTGCCGTGCTGATCGCGCGCCTGCTGCCGGTGATTCGCACCTTCATTGCGCTGCCTGCGGGTATCGCGCGCATGTCGCGGGTGAAGTTTCACATGTACACCTTCGTCGGCTCGTGGCCGTGGTGCTTCATGCTGGCCTATATCGGCATGCGACTGGGCGAGCGCTGGGAGACCGATCCGCGGCTGAAGCAGTGGTTCCATCGGCTGGATGCGCTGATTCTGGCGGTGATTCTGCTGGGCGTGGCGTACTTCGTGTGGTCGCACCTGGCGCATCGCGTCGGCGGCACGGCGGAAGAAGCGGCCGAGTAACACACAGACCAGACACGCTGCATAAGAATGAAATTGTCATCCTGAGCGGAGTGTCCGCAATGTTTTTTCGTCCCGCTGCATTTGCGGGACGGCGGACAAGCAGCCGAAGGATCTGCGGTCTGCTGCTACGGTTTGAAGCCGGGGGACCGCAGGCCCCTCCACTCCGCGTCGCGCCCGCCGCAAAGACGCGGCGGAAAGATAGGCGGACGCTCCGGTCGGGATGACAATTCTAATTATTGATCCTCAAAGTCTGCGCTACTTGCCGTTCAGCCTGAAGAAGCTCTGAAAATTCTCGCTCGTTTGCTGGCCGACCTCTTCGGTCGAAACTCCTCGCAACTCGCCAATCCGTCTTGCACTCTCCACGACAAACGCGGGCTCGTTGCGCTTGCCGCGATGCGGCACGGGTGCCAGATACGGCGAATCCGTCTCGATGAAAATGCGGTCGAGCGGCGCCATGGCCGCGGCGTCGCGAATGTTCTGCGCCTTGGGGTAGGTGATGTTGCCGGCAAACGACAGCATGAAGCCGAGGTCCAGCGCCTTGCGCGCGTGCTCGACCGAGCCGGTGAAGCAGTGCAGCACGCCGCCCAGTCCGCTCGGGGCCCAGTGTTCGGTGATCAGGCGCAGCACGTCGTCCCACGCGTTCTCGCTGTTGTCGGACGGACGGCAGTGAATGATGATGGGCAGCTTGGCGGCGCGTGCCATCTCCATCTGGCGAAGAAAGACCGCCTGCTGAACATCGCGCGGTGAATGATCGTAGAAATAGTCGAGGCCGATCTCGCCCCAGGCGATGACCTTCGGATCTTTCGCCAGCCGCTCCAACTCGTCGAAATCTTCTTGCCTGGCCAGCTCCGCTTCGTGCGGATGAATGCCGACGGTGGCGTACACGCCGTCATGCTGCTGCGCGAGCTGAATGGCGCAGTCGAGCGTGCCGGTGCCGGGACCGTCGCCGTTGCCGATGGCCAGCAGGGTGGTGACGCCCGCGTCCTTCGCGCGCGCGAAGACGTCAGCACGGTCGGCGTCGAAGCGCTTGTTCTCGAGATGGCAGTGCGAATCGGTGTACATAGTGGAAGGGAACGGATTAGGTAACGGTTTCCAGCTCTTCTTCCAGCAGCTGCTTGTTGTACAGCTCGGTGTAGTAGCCGTTGCGCGCGATCAGTTCGTCGTGGGTGCCGTACTCGACGATATCGCCGTCGTGCAGCACGGCGATGCGGTCGGCGTTGCGCACGGTCGAGACGCGATGCGAGATGAAGATGGTCGTGCGGCCCTGCATGATCTCGCGCAGATGATTCAGGATGCGGTCTTCGGTTTGGGTGTCGACGCTGGCCAGCGCGTCGTCGAGGATCAGGATGCGCGGATTGCGGATGAGCGCGCGCGCAATGGCGGTGCGCTGCTTCTGGCCGCCGGAAAGCGTCAGGCCGCGCTCGCCGACGACGGTGTTGTAGCCGTCGGGGAAGCTCTCGATGTCGGCGGCGATGTTGGCGGCTTCGGCGGCGCGCGTCACTTCGTCCAGGCTGGCGGTATCGGCTCCGAAGGCGATGTTGTCGCGAATGGTATCGCTGAACAGGAATGTCTCCTGCGGAACGAAGCCGATATTCTTGCGCAACAGCTCAAGCGGGAACTCGCGAATGGGACGGCCGTCGATCAGGACCGCGCCGGGGTCCGCATCATAGATGCGCGGGATGAGCGAGACCAGACGTCGACTTGCCGGAGCCGGTGGGGCCGACGATCGCCAGGCTGCTGCCCGCGGGAATGCGCAGGTTCACGTTCTTCAGTACGTCTTCGTCGCCGTGGGAGCGTCCATTGCTTTTCTCGGCAGCAATGAGCGTGTGGCCATAGCGGAAGTGAAGATTGCGGAACTCGATGTCACCGCAGATTTCGGCAGGCCTGCTTACGTTGTCGCCGTTTCCCACCCTTTCGCCAAAAGAGGGCGAGTAGGATGGGGCACCCGTGGGTGATAAGTATGCGATATCCGTGGGCGTTGAGGATGGGGCATCCGAATTCGTCACACCTGCCGGCACGTCGGAGATCTCGGGCTGCTCGGAGAGGATGTTGTGGATGCGGCCCATCGACGCGGTGCCGCGCTGGAAAATGTTGATCACCCAGCCCAGCGCGATAATCGGCCAGGTGAGCTGCACCATGTAGGTATTGAAGGCGACGAAATCGCCAAGGTTGATGCGGTGCAGCAGCACCTCGCGTCCGCCGACAAAGAGCACGATGATGATGGCCAGGCCCAGCAGCGTTTCCAGCGTCGGCCACAGCATGCCCATCAGGCGCACCAGCTTCAGGCTGCGAGCAATGTACTCGCGGTTATCGGTTTCGAAATTCTCAATCTCGGCTTCTTCCTGCACGTAGGCGCGAATCAGGCGCGCGCCGGAGAAGTTCTCCTGCGCACGCGCCGAGATGTCGGAGAACATGGCCTGGATGCGTTCGAAGCGCTCGTGAATGCGCCGGCCGAAATACTGCACGACGATGCTGAAGATAGGCAGCGGCGCGAAGGCGAAGAGCGTCAGCCGCGGGCTGATGGAGAGCATGAACACCAGCGCTCCGGCAGTGAACACGACGGTGTTGGCCGTGTACATGATGCCCGGGCCAACCAGCATGCGCACAGCGTTCAGGTCGTTGGTGGCGCGCGCCATGATGTCGCCGGTGCGGGTGCGCTGATAAAAGCTGTACGAGAGCCGCTCCAGATGAGCGAAGAGATCGTTGCGAAGATCGAATTCGATCTCGCGCGAGACGCCGATGAGGATCCAGCGCGTCAGAAATTGGAAGATCGCCTTGAAGCCGGCCACGACCAGCAGCAGCAGGGCATATTTCATCACGTCATGGCGGATGATGGCCGGCGTGTGATGCTGCGTGATGCCCACGTTCAGCACATCGATTGCGTTGCGGATGATGAGCGGAAAGAGAATCCAGATGCCGTTGTTGCAGAACACGCAGAGCGCGCCCAAAAGGAAGGTGGCGCGGTATTTGCGGATATACGGGAACAGCGGTCGCAGGTTTGAGAACATTGTTGTTAACGGCTAAAGATATAGTTTAGATGGTTCGGGAGCGGTTTGGATGCGGGGCCGGAGGCATGGGTTTCGGTGGGACTGGACCTGCTGCATGAATTGCCGTCGGCTGAAGCCGACTCGAATGTCAAAGCCGGCTTAGACGCTGGCCTGTACCGCAAAACTTTATTCGATGTTTTCAGCGGCCCGTGAAGTCGCGCACTGATCACGGCCGGAGATCGTCGTAGTGCAAACGAACGCAGGTCCCTCCATACGCGTCCGCCCGCCGCAAAAGAAGCGGCGGAAAAGGCAGGCGGACGCTCCGGTCGGGATGACAGTTCTTGGAAAGGACGCGCAGAAACACAGCCGAAAGCTCGCAGCCCAGAGCTGGCAGTGAAAGGCCGACTGCCGAAAGCTCGCAGCCCAGAGCTGGCAGTGGAAGGCCGACTGCCGACAGCCCAAGATGGCAGTGAAAGGCCGACAGCCGAAACTTGCGGTTGAAGGCTGGCACCGATCGCCAACAGGCAGTTCCAAACTGGCCACTGGCAACTGACCACTGACCACTGTCTTTACGTCGGCACGCGCAGCAGCATGTAGCCGCCGGCGAAGGCGAAGATGAAGTCGGGAGCCCAGGCGGCGATCATCGCCGGCAATTGATTGGCGTCGCCCATGGCTTCGAACAGTCCGGCCGTCACCCAGTACACCACCGCAATTCCCAGGGCCACGGCTACCCCTACCAGCGCGCCGCCGCGCCGGCCCGAAGCCGCGAACGGGATCGCCAGCATGGCCATCACCAGCGTGATCAGCGGGAAGGCGATCTTCTTCTGCAACTGCACTTTCAGGCGCACGGTGTCGAAGCCACTCTGCTGCAGGTCGTCGATATAGCGGCGCAGCTCGTCGTAGTTCATCTCCGACGACTGCTTCACTTCCTTCTTGAAGTAGCTTGGATCCTCGTGCAGCTCGTTGAAGGTGGAGACTGTCGAAGGTGTGGTAGTCCTCGATGGAAGCGCCTTTCAGCGTACGCACCCATCCTTGCTCGCAGCACCCACTTCTGCAGGCGTGGATCCCAATAGGCGTGCTCGGCATGAATACGACGAGTCAGCTGGAACGAGTTCGGGATCGAATTCAAATACCGAAAGACCGCCAAAGGTGTTCTGGTCGGGATCGAAGACGCGGTAGTAATAGATCTGTTGTTCTCGCCGAAGATCCACTTGCGATCGGCTTGCAGGTAAGTTTGCGCCGGCTTGCCTTTGATTTCGTTGCGCAGGATTTCCTGCTGGCGGTTGGTGTGGGGAATGTAGAGCTGGTCGAAAAGGAACAGTCCGCCGGCACAGGCGGCGCTCAACACGATTACCGGCAGCGTAGCGCGATAGATGCTGAAGCCGGTGGCCTTCATGGCCGTCAGCTCGCTCGATTTTTCCAGCAGGCCGAAGGTGATGAGCACGGCCAGCAGCACGGCCATGGGCGCCATCAGGTAAATCATCGACGGGCTGAGGTTCCACAAATACTCGACGACGGTGATGAGCGGCACCCGGTTACGCACAATGTCGGTCAGCAACTCGAAGAAGGTGAAGACCAGCGCGAGCACCAGGAACGTGGACATGATCATCGTCAGGTAGAGCGCGAAGTCGCGCAGGATCATGTCGTCGAGGATGAGCGGAAAGCGCGCGCTGAAGCGGCGGCGATGCGACGAGGAGGTGTAGCTGGCGGCGGCGGCGGCTTCGCGGCGGCGCGTGCCGATGGCCTGGAGTTTCTGCATCAGCGTCTTCCAGCCGGCGGTCAGGTTGCCGATCTCCAGCGGCATGCGATCGACGCGCCACAACAGAAACAGGCCGCAGAGGAAGAAGAAGATGTTGCCCATCCACGAGCCGAACCACGGCGACAACTTGCCCTGCCGCGCCATCTGCACGCCCAGCAGGGAGAAGAAGTAATAGACAACCACCAGCAGGATCGTCAGCACGAAGCCGGTGCTCTTGCCGCCCTTGCGCGCCGATAAACCAAGCGGGATACCGACCATCGCCAGGACCAGACAAGCCGTGGGCAGGGCAAAGCGGCGATGGAACTCGATCTCGTAGTAGCGCGCCTTGATCAGGTCGTAGTTGTAGCTGCCCATGTCCCACGGGTAGTAGGTTTGCGCGGCGGCGCGCTCACGTCTGGCGTTGGCCAGCAGATCATGCAGGTTCAGCTCGGCGACCGGCAGCAGGTCGTGCGGCTTGCTCTCGTCGCTGGGGAGCACGAGCGGAATCTCGGTGTTGTCGAAGGTCGTGATCGAGTACTGATCTTTGACCTTGGGAACGGTCTCCTGCTGGGTGCCGTCTTCCAGATGGAAACGCAGCTTGTTGGGGCCATCGCTCAGCAGGGCGCCGCGCTGCGCCAGGGTGATCTTGGGCGACGCGGGATCGGAAATGTCCGCCAGAAAGATGCCGCGCCACAGCGCTTGGCCCTTGGTCGGGATGGCGTCCTGCACATACAGAACGATGTTCTTGAAGTCTTCGTAGAAGACGCGCGGCTGAATCTCAAACGAGGCCTGCGAAGCTTTCAGCCGCTCCTGCAGATGGTCCAGCGCGACGGCCGAGTCGGGCGCGATGTAGATGCTGTTCGCCATACCCAGCAACCACGCGCCGATGGCGAAGATGGCGACCGAGCGCACGAACATTCCCACGCCCATGCCGCTGGCGCGAATGGCGGTGACTTCACTGTCGGCGGCCAGACGGCTGAGTCCGACCAGGATGCCGACCAGCACGCCCATCGGCAGCGTGATGGTGAAGGTCGCAGGCAGAGTGAACAGAAATATCTCGGCGACGCTGGGCAGCGGAGCGCTGTTGCGGACGATCAGCTCCAGCAGCTTGCCGAGGTCCCGCATAAAGATGATGAAGGTGAACAGCGCCACGCCGATCAGGGCATGCGAGGCGATCTCCTTCAGGATGTAGCGGGTGAGAATTCGCACAACGTATTAGTTTAAAGGAAAGTGGTGACGGTGTGGCGGTCGGCATTTAGCAGTTAGCATTTGGCCAAGACGCGCTGGCCCCAGGTTCGGTTATCTTTGGCCTAGACTGGGCCGGGTACCGAGTTCGGGCTATCATCTCGGCCGACGCGCTTTGGCTAAATGCCAAGTGCTAACTGCCAATTGCGGTTTACTGTTTGAACACCACGATTGCCAGCGGCGGCAGATCCAGCAACAGCGAGTCCTCGAAGCCGTGAGTGGTGATTTTTTCTGTGTGGCGGCCGCCGAAGTTGCCCTCATCGGTGCCGCCGTACAAAGCAGCGTTGCTGTTCAGCAGCTCGTTCCATTGTCCGGCGTGAGGGACGCCCACGCGGTAACCACGGCGCGGCACCGGAGTGAAGTTGCAGGCCACAACGACGGGAGCAGTCCCATCCTTCTTCATACGCATGTAGGTGAGCACGCTGTGATCGGAATCGTCGGCGTCGATCCAGCGCCAGCCCTCGGGATAGAAATCCGTTTCGTGCAGCGACGGCTGGGCACGATAGAAGGTATTCAGGTCTCGCACCCAGCGCTGCACGCCTTGATGTTGCTCGTAGCCTAGCGAATGCCAGTCGACACTGCCGTCATGGTTCCACTCGCTCCACTGCGCGATTTCGCATCCCATGAAGAGCAGCTTCTTGCCAGGCTGCGTGAACATGTAGCCGAACAGCAGGCGCAGGTTCGCATACTTCTGCCACTCGTCGCCCGCCATCTTGCCGAACAACGATCCCTTGCCGTGCACAACTTCGTCATGCGAGAGCGGAAGCACAAAATTCTCGGTGAAGGCGTACAGCCCGCGGAAGGTCACCTTGTTGTGGTGATACTTGCGGTGAATCGGATTCCTTTCGAAATAGGCCAGGGTGTCATGCATCCAGCCCATATCCCACTTCATGCCGAAGCCCAGCCCTCCGATGTACGGCGGCCGCGATACCATCGGCCACGCGGTCGATTCCTCCGCGATGGTCTGAATGTCGGGGAACGTCTCGTAGGCTTCCTTATTGACGGCTTTCAGGAACGACACGGCGCCCAGGTTCTCGCGCCCGCCGAACTGGTTGGGGATCCACTCACCTTGCTTGCGTGAATAATCGAGGTAGAGCATCGACGCGATGGCATCCATGCGCAGGCCGTCAATGTGGTACTTCTCGAGCCAGAAGATCGCGTTGCTGATGAGGAAGGCGCGCACTTCGTTGCGATCATAGTTGAAGATGTCGGACTTCCAGTCGGGATGAAAACCCTTGCGTGGGTCGGCGTGCTCGTACAAGTGCGTGCCGTCAAAGTATCCCAGTCCGCTTTCATCGGTAGGGAAGTGCGATGGCACCCAGTCGAGGATGACGCCGATGCCGCGCTGATGAAGATGGTCAACCAGGTACATGAAATCCTGCGGCGTGCCGAAACGCGCGCTGGGGGCGAAGTAGCCGGTGATCTGATAGCCCCACGAGCCGAAGAACGGATGCTCCATCACGGGCAGAAATTCAACGTGGGTGAAGCCCATGTCGTGGACGTAGTCGGCCAGTTTAACGGCAAGCTCGCGATAGGTCAGCGAGCGGTTGCCCTCTTCGGGCACGCGCATCCACGAGCCGAGGTGCACTTCGTAGATCGAGATGGGCGCGTCGAATTTGTTCTTTGCGTGGCGCTTGCGCATCCACTCGGCATCGCTCCATTCGTAGCCGAGGTCCCACACGATCGACGCCGTGCGCGGCGGAACTTCGTTGTAGTAGCCGTAAGGGTCGGTCTTGTCGACCGTATACATGTGGTAGCGCGAGCGGATGTGGTACTTGTAGACGGCTCCGTGGCCAAGCTCGGGAAGAAAAGCTTCCCACACTCCGGAGCTCTCGCGCGGGTTCATGGGATGCGAGTCGGGATTCCATCCGTTGAAGTCGCCCACCACCGAGATGCGCTCTGCGTTGGGCGCCCACACGGCAAAGTAGGTGCCGCGCCGGCCGTCCTGCTCGATTACGTGCGAGCCGAACTTCTCGTACAGGCGCGCGTGTTTGCCCTCGTTGAACAGATGCAGATCGAACGGGGTCAGCAGAGTGGAATCCTGCTCCTGGGTCGCCGATGGTGCCATCAGTTGGTTCTCCTCATGCTTGGATGACGGTTTGTGGGCTGACGACATGGGGAACTTACTTAGTGTAGAGGAAGCGATGGCCGAGGGCGAGGAGGCAGCCGGTCTGCACCACGCCTGAGCCACTCCCGGAGGGCTGCAATAGGCCGCCGTAATCTCTTTTGTACGGTCGGCAATTTGATTTGTATGGTCGGAAATTTGATGCTGCGTGTGGGCGGTTTGGCGGAAGCAGATGTTGATTGTTATAATGCAAGAGCCGCAGCACCCATCACCAAGCGATTCTTGCTTCCGTGGCCAGGTAGCTCAGCTGGTAGAGCGCAGCCCTGAAAAGGCTGGCGTCGGCGGTTCGATTCCGTCCCTGGCCACCATACAATCAACGACTTACAAAGCTCGATGCTGAAAGATGAAGGAACGGAAAGGAACACTTCCCGTTCTCATCCCGCAGTGGCAAACTCGCTCGTGCTCGACTTCGGTAGCATCATCGCTACAACTCGACTCTGCGCTTCGCGTTTGCCCGTCGTCGTAGCTTGTGCGTACAGGTCGAGCGTCAGCTTGGCATTAGCGTGGCCGAGCAACTCCTGAACGATTTTCACTGACTCGCCGTTCGCGATGAGCAATGTCGCCGTCGTCCGACGAAACGTGTGAAAACCAACCCGACCTTGAATGCCAGCCGCTTCCGCTGCCGGTTGCACATGCTTGCTCAGCAGCATCCGTGGCGTGAGTGGTTTGTGCCCACCTAGCCGGGTGCTGGCGAACACCCAGTGTTCTGCGCCGTTATAGGCCGTAACCGCTCGCCATGCATCAAGCGAGTCGATCAGAGCTTTGTCCAGTGGAACTGGGCGCTGAGACGCTTTCGTCTTGCACCGCCCAACTCGGCCATATACGACTGCGCGGCTGACCCTGAGTTCACATGACGTGGAGTCAATGTCACCCCATTGCAATGCGAGCAACTCGCTGATCCTCAGACCCGTGAAGGCGCCAAGCAGCACCAGCGTGCCAACCGGCTCCCGCAGACGACTGAGTATCGCCGCAACCTGCTCCGCTGTGAGGATCGTGTGCTTCATTTTCTACTTCGCCCATAAAGAAAAGGCCATTAACGCAATTGCAACAAAGGGCCGTCCGTAATCGGCATAGAATCGAATCATAACCACGGTGATCGCCAAAACTTGGCTTCCTGCCGCGCGTGTCTGAAGAGACTAGAAGAGGAACACAATTGCAAGATCCAGAATCAGCCAGACTCCAAGAGGCAAGCACACTCGAAACTATCAGGTCCCAACAACAGGTAGGCATCGGCAAGAAACCTTGGAGAAAATGGGGACCCTACCTTAGCGAGCGGCAGTGGGGAACTGTCCGCGAAGACTACAGCCAGGACGGCAATGCCTGGGACTACTTCACGCATGACCAGGCGCGGTCCCGAGCTTATCACTGGGGCGAAGACGGGCTGGCCGGTATCAGCGATCACAGGCAGCTGCTGTGTTTCAGCATAGCTTTGTGGAATGGCAAAGATCCCATCCTCAAGGAACGCATGTTTGGCCTGACGAACAGCGAGGCCAACCATGGGGAAGACGTCAAGGAATACTACTTTTACCTCGACAGCACGCCGACACACTCCTACATGAAGTATCTGTACAAGTATCCGCAGGCGGCATTTCCCTATTCCGATCTGATCGAAAACAACAAGCGGCGCACGAGAAACGATATGGAATACGAACTCCTGGACACCGGCGTGTTCAACGAGGATCGCTATTTCGACGTTTTCGTGGAATATGCCAAGGCGGGTCCTGAAGACCTCCTCATTCAGATCAGCGTGAGTAATCGTGGTCCCGATGCGGCGAGATTGCACGTACTGCCAACCCTCTGGTTTCGCAATATCTGGACCTGGTGGCCGGGGACGGACAAGCCGTCGTTGAAACAGGTTTCCGCGTGTCGGCGGCTCGCAAGTAATTGCCGCCTCGCACGCACAACTGGGCGAGCGCTATTTGTATTGCGAGGGAGATATTCCGCTTCTATTCACGGAGAACGAGACCAACAACGAGAAACTATTCGGCACGCCCAATGCGTCGCCTTACGTTAAAGACGGAATCAACGAATACGTTGTCCACGGGAACCACGGTGCGGTTAACCCTGCGAAGACCGGTACGAAAACCTCGGCGCACTACCAGCTAAACGTGGGTGCAGGTGAGACTGCCACCATCCGGCTCCGGCTAAGCGATACGGCGCCTGCCGCTATCGGCAATCCGTTCAAGACCTTCACCGCGACGATGCAGACCCGTCACGATGAGGCAGACGAGTTTTACAAGTCGATAACTCCCGCGCGCGTTACGGAAGACGAAGCTCTTGTGATGCGGCAGGCGCTGGCCGGTATGTTGTGGTCGAAGCAGTATTTCTTCTTCGACGTGGACAAGTGGCTTCAAGAACACGGTATCGATCCCGTGAAGCCGGGGGGACGCGCAATGCGGAACCGGGAGTGGTACCACATGGTGAATCAGCACATCATCTCGATGCCCGACAAGTGGGAGTATCCGTGGTATGCGGCGTGGGATCTGGCTTTTCACACCATCGCGCTGTCCACAGTCGATGTCGAGTTTGCCAAAGAACAGCTCGACCTGATGCTACAAGAATTCTTCCTCCATCCGACGGGCCAGATCCCAGCCTACGAGTGGAACTTCAGCGACGTGAATCCACCGGTACACGCTTGGGCGACGATCTTCCTTTACCGCACGGAGGAGGCGCTCAAAGGCAGCGGCGACATCGAATTCCTGAAACGGTCGTTTGCGAAGCTGACGCTTAATTTCAGCTGGTGGGTAAACCGTAAAGACCGCTTCGGCAAGAACCTGTTTGAGGGCGGATTCCTTGGACTAGATAACATCGGGGTCTTCGACCGTAGCGCTCCCCTGCCTACCGGAGGCCATCTGGAGCAGGCAGACGGCACAGCGTGGGTTTCCATGTTCGCCCAGAACATGCTGGAGATCGCCGTTGAGTTGGCAGCGCACGACCCTTTTTACGAAGACATGGCCATCAAGTTTGCCGAGCATTTCATTTGGATTGCTCTCGCCATGAATCAAATGGGTCCCGACGGCATGTGGGACGAGGAAGACGGCTTCTACTATGACGTTCTGCGCCTCCCCGATGGCAGCTCCAAGCGCCTGAAAGTCCGATCCATGGTGGGCCTGCTGCCATTGGCCGCCACTACGGTCATCGAGCCTTGGCAGCGCGAGCGATTACCGCGAGTGACATCCATTCTGCGCGAACGCTGGGAACGAATGCCCGAGCTGCGTAACAGCATTCATGCTACCGGCCCCAATCACTTAGGGTATGCCGGGCGCGGAATCGCCGCGCTGGTGAGTGAAGACAGATTGCGTCGAATACTTACGCGGATGCTGGATGAGAATGAATTCCTCAGTCCTTACGGAATCCGCGCGCTGTCCAAGTTCCATGAGGACCATCCTTACGTGGTCAATGTCGAGGGCCAGGAATACCGAGTGAATTATCTCCCGGCGGAGTCGGACACGGGCATGTTCGGTGGAAACTCGAACTGGCGTGGGCCAATTTGGATGCCGGTTAACGCCGTGTTGATCCGATCCCTGTTGTCGTACTACCTCTATTATGGCGACAACTTCAAGATCGAATGTCCCACCGGCTCGGGCAGGATGATGAATCTGTTCGAAGTTGCGCATGAAATAGCCAATCGGCTGGAAAGAATCTTCCTGCGGGATGAATCGGGCCGACGGCCAGTCTATGGCGGCGCGGTGAAATTCCAGACCGATCCTCGGTGGAAAGACAACATACTCTTCTACGAATACTTCCACGGCGATAACGGTGCTGGCCTCGGTGCTAGTCACCAGACAGGATGGACCGGCATCGTCGCGAAGCTGATCGAGCTTTTCGGCCGCATCGACGCCCATCAACTCCTGGATGCCGGTAAAGCGGGCGCCTTTCGGTAAGGTGCGTCAGCCGACTGATGATGCTGTCGGTAGCGGGCCGACGCAATGGCGATGATCCCTCGGTATCAATTGCTGAATGACGCCTCAGCAAGAAAGGCGAGTTGGCGGCCGTCCTGCGCGGTCGCCAGCACGGCATGTCCTTAACCGAAGTCGCCAAGGCCCACCGTTGCAGCCGGGCCCTGGTCTCGAAGATCCTCCGCGATGCCCGGAATGGCGCTGGCCGCGAAAGGCTGCTCACAGCCTAACCGCAACTACAACAAAACAGCCGCCCAATCAGGCGGCCTGTCCTAGCCACGAAGCTATAGTTATCTGAACACCGCTAAACAGCGAGCTGCAAACGAGGCTATACCGGTATAGGCCGCACTTGAATCAAGAACTTCTTCTTGCCGAGTTCTCAAACTTAGTATCCCGACGAGATCGCATCCCGTAGACACAAGCCGACCTCTGGGGAGTAATCTGATCGCAGCACTTCGACGACATGCCGACTTATCGCTCAAGTGGATTGCCTCGCGCGAAATGCAACTGGAGGGGCGAAGGGCGTGTGAGAATCAGGTGTAAAATGCCCAAAAGTTCGAAGGGCCGACCTTGGATCATCCTTGACAAGGCAGCATTCAGCGCGGTGACAGAGAGCGTCTCTGGCGCTCCGGCCGGGCTTAGTTGTTGCTTGGCGAAGCCCGAATGAACGTCCACAGTCATGGAAACGACCACACCTATACACGACTGGAAGCGGGCCGAATCTCTCCTGACCGCGGAAATACGATTGCTGGAGATGATAGCCAGCGGAGCTTCCCTGACGGACGTCCTTGAGAATTTGTGCAGGGCGATTGACGCTCAGTCTCCAGGCGTTATGTCGTCGGTGATGTTGATGGACCCTGACGGGAAGCGGTTGTGGCCAGCGGCGAGTCAACGGGTTCCTAGGGAATGGATTTCGGCGATCACTCCGCTGCCAATCGGAGCGCGCATGGGCTCGTGCGGTACAGCCGCATTTCGAAGGGAGCGGGTAATTAATTCTGACATTGCCAGTGATCCTTTATGGTCAGGAAGTCCAGCCGAGGAGTACCGAGAGATTGCCTTGCGCAATGGCCTTCGAGCAACCTGGTCCCAGCCCGTCATCTCGAAAAGCGACGAACTGCTCGGCACCTTTGCCATGTACTACACCGAGCCGAGAAGTCCCAGCGCCAGCGATCTGCAATTGATCGAGGGAGCCAGCCACATCGCTCTCATAGCCACGGAAACAGAACGGTCTCGCGGCTTGTTGAAGAAGGCTTTCGAGGAGGTTAGGAGGTCAAAAGTCGAATTCGAAACGATCCTCAATGCGATACCTACCGTGGCGTGGCGTGGCGAACCGGATGGCAGCATCAACTACTTCAATCGACGCTGGCACGAATACACCGGCCTTTCACCGGAGGCGTCGGACGGCTGGGGATGGACAGCCATCATCCACCCCGACGATAAACAAAGGGCAATGGACAAGTGGCTGCTGCAGGTCCTCCCCTCGCGAAAAGGGGCGGAGATCGTAGCGCGGCTACGCCGATTCGACGGCGAGTATCGTTGGTTCATGGTGCGTGTAGAACCGTTTCTCGACGAAGCGGGGAGTGTCATCCATTGGTATGGAGCCGAAACCGACATCGAGGAGCTGAAGCAAGCGCAGGCGAAGCTCCGGCACGACGAACAGGAACTTCGACGGATGACGGATGCCATTCCTCAAGCCATCGTCGTGATGCGGCCAGACGGCACGACGGTGTATGCGAACCAAGTCACGCTCGCATACACCGGCCTGATCCTCGAAGAGGTCCAGGCGGAGAATTTCCGCGAGCGGATCTTTCACCCGCATGATCTGGAGCGCGTGAAGGATGAGCGCCAGAAAGCCCTTGCAATCGGGGAACCCTTCGAGCTCGAACAACGTATCCGGCGAAACGACGGGCAATATCGTTGGTTTCTGATCCGGTACAACGCTCTGCGAGACGACAACGGGAATGTCATTCGCTGGTATGCGACCGGAACCGACATCGAGGAACGCAAGCAACGCGAAGAAAGGACGCGGACTGAGAATCTGGCGCTGCGCGAAGTAATTGCGGATTCGTCGATGTTCGACGAAATCGTCGGCTCTTCTCAGTCTCTTCGTCACGTGTTGTCGCAGGTGGAGAAAGTGGCGCGAACCGATTCCACTGTTCTCATATTGGGCGAAACGGGAACCGGAAAAGAACTAATCGCCAGCGCCATACACAAGCGCTCGAACCGCTCCTCTCGTGCATTCATTCGGGTGAACTGCGCGGCCATTCCACCTTCGCTGATTGCTTCCGAACTGTTTGGCCACGAAAAGGGCGCCTTTACTGGCGCTCTGCAGCGGCGCTTGGGGAGGTTTGAAGCTGCCGCCGGCGGTACGATATTCCTGGATGAGATCGGGGACCTGCCTGGGGAAACTCAGCTTGCGTTGTTGCGAGTACTGCAGGAGCGAGAATTTGAACGCATCGGGAGCAACCAGCCAATCGCCGTCGATGTGCGCGTGGTGGCGGCCACGCACCGGGACCTGAACGCAGCCGTGGCGGCGGGGACATTTCGCCAGGATTTGTTCTATCGGTTGAATGTCTTTCCTATAGAAGTTCCGGCTCTTCGGGACCGAGCGGATGACATTCCGCTGCTTGTCGAGTATCTGATTGAGCGCTACGCGAAGAAAGCTGGGAAGAGGATCAGGCACATCAAGAAGAAAACCTTGGAACTCTTTCAGCGTTACCATTGGCCCGGCAACATTCGGGAGCTGCAGAACGTTGTTGAGCGAGCAGTGATCCTGTGCGATGGAGACGAATTCGGGGTTGACGAGAACTGGTTGATACCGGGGTCGTCCCGGACTCCTGGGCCGACTGACGCTTCCTCAAGAAGGCTGGCCGAGGACAAGCGAGCACTTGACCAGCGCGAAAAGGAAATGATCGAGGCCGCATTGGCCGCCTCTGGGGGCCGGGTCTCTGGCCCCACGGGCGCAGCAGCCAGACTTGCGATACCACGACAGACCCTGGACTCGAAGATCAAAGCCCTGCAGATCAACAAGCATCGTTTCAAGACCCCTTAGAATTCTTCGATCCTGTCCACCGAGAAAAACCGTTCGAAGCGAAACCTCTTCACCTCATTCCACGACACCCTAGTCAGCACGGGTTTCGTGACGCATCCAGCCAGGGGCAACATATAGATCGCTGAAACCCTCAGCAAAGACCGATCCTCACTGAAGAAACTCCGTCGACGCCAGCTTTGCCCTGCTGAATGTTCAGCAATTTCTGTGGAGACAGCATCCGCGCTCCATGGTAAACGCACGGAAATAAACGAAATCCCATTGCCATTCGGGCTGTGAAACGTGGCACGCGTTTTGCATTAGCAGATGAGGGAGACATCAACAGGGACCGAACGTGACGTTAAAAATCGAAACGGCTGTCGGCGGAGAAGGCGCCGTGGTCAGGCTCAGTGGCCGCATGCGCTCTGAGCATCTCGCGGAGCTGACATCGCTGATCGAAAACAGCGGTCGAGTCGTCGCGCTTGACCTCGACCAGATCACGCAGGTGGACGTAGATGCGGTCAATTTCCTGCGGAAGTGCCTGGCCGAGGGAATAGAGCTCCGGAATTGTTCGCCTTACATATGCGAATGGATGGCGAGGGAACAGGACAGCTGACGGTCTTTGTAATTTTCGGAAGATACAAACTTTCAGGAGAACGGATATGAAACCAGACAAAGCAATCAATCGGGAGCTCACGCTGGGCCCCAAACTGCTCACCCAAAAATCAGGCCTTTCGGTCTATTTCGCCCACTGCCGCCTTGCGTTAGCACTGCTCGTAACCTTTTTGTATTTCGCTTCTACCCGCCCGGTGCTCGCGCAAAGCAGTGGATCTCACAAGGTCACAAACGTCCTCTTGGTGCACGGTGCCTGGGCTGATGGGTCGAGTTGGTCGAAAGTAATTCCATTGCTTGAGGCAAAGGGCTTGAAGGTGACCGCGGTGCAACTCCCTCTCACTTCGCTCGCGGATGACGTTGCAACGGTCAAGCGCGCCTTCGCGCTTGAAGATGGTCCCTTTCTGCTGGTAGGTCACTCGTACGGCGGCTCCGTCATTACCGAAGCCGGAAACGATCCTAAGGTCGCGGGCTTGGTTTTTGTGGCCGCTTTCGCGCCCGACAAAGGCCAATCCACGCTGGATCTAATCACCGCGAACCCAACTCCCGTGGGCCCGGAGCTTCGGCCGACTGCGGGGTTTTTCAAACTGTCAGCTAAGGGAGTTTTTGAGGATTTCGCTCCGGACCTGCCCGAAGTGGAGCGAAAGGTCCTGTTTGCTACTCAGGGTCCAATCGCGGGTGCAGCGCTCGGGGTGCCGATAACAGTGCCAGCATGGAGGAGCAAGCCAACCTGGTTTGTGATCGCCGGCAACGATCGCATGATTTCACCGAAGCTGGAAGAGTCTGAGGCGCAAGAAATGAAAGCGAAATCGATCACGATTTCTTCCAGCCACGTCGTGATGCTCTCTCACCCCGTCGACGTCGCGAATTTCATCGAGCGAGCAACCCAAGAGTCAGCTACGGATTGAACGAAACTCTTGAAGCGGCGGACCGCTCTGCTGGCGCCCATCGCCAGCATCGGGCCGCCGCACACTAGAAAAGTCAACGAAATCACACCTGTTCGCATTTGCTCGGGCAAAGTGCATACGTCGATTTACAAGTTCTTGGCCGCGGAATCTTCGCACCCTGTAAATAGGATGAGGGCGTTCACGCGGACTTACACATTTTCCAATGAACTAGTGTCACACGGCACCAATCGACTTGAGTGCGAATACGGCAGTCTCTTGAAGAACGAGCGCGGGCTCAGATGTGTCGTCGGCCAAGGACATTAGCCTGATACCGGATTGTGGGAGATTGCTCCTGAGAAGCCGGCCAGCCTCCGGCAACCGTATTTCCACCGTCACTTGGATATAAAACGCCCGTTCCACTCTTTTGCCTGAACACGCACCGAGGGAACGGCACTAGGGAGCGTGGCCGACTTCTCGTCAAAGTGACGGGACGGGCATTTCTCAGTACCGACCTGCGAAACTTCAAGCAGACTTCTGGAGATCTTTAAAGACCGGCGCCCGGTGCAGGGTGCGCTGCTCACCGTCAGGAAAGAGGTTGCGCAGGTGCAGAGTATAGGCAGCACGACGCCGTGAATGAACCAAGCAAGGGGCAGTTACTCCAGCTATCTAGAATGAAGCAGGTGATTTTGCCACTTCCAATCTGATCATGCAGCTCGTATTGTGATCGTGTATCGATCCACACGGTCAGCCTCTCTCGGCGACCGGTCGGGTGGGCGCTGGGTTGCAGCTGGATTCCGAGGTGATGACGTACGCGGCAAAGACTTATCAATCCGCCCCTAGTTGTCATACCCACAGTCAAGCGCGTTAACGAGGAGCGACTATGCCAACGGCCACAGCAGCTGCAGTAAGCGGAAGCAAAGACACGAAACCCATGCCAAAGAAGGAAGCTGTCACCCCCAGTTGGGTAGGCCGCGTTCCACAGCTGAAGCCGGGCCAGTATGCCGACGGCATGCCCATCCATTCGCCCGAATATATCTGCTGCAAGCTCATCCTTCGACCCAACAAGTTCCACTCCCGCGAGAGCTTCTTCGAGTTCGGCAAGGTTTTCAAGGAGCCCGCCAAAGAACACGGCGTAAAGTACAGCGTCGCTGGCTTCGATTCCCAGCCGGTTAAGCTCCGTGAAGTCATCTTCGGCGACACCGAGGATTTCCGCCTTTACAACAACGCCTTTATTCTGCGCCGGCGCATCCCCTACAAGGACGGCTTCCCCATCGGCGAACCGGAAATCGTTTTCAAGTTCCGTCACCCGGATCTGCAGGTTGCCGCTGAAACCGACGTGCGGCCGCACATCCTCGGCGATCACCGCGTTAAGTTCAAGGTCCAGGCCATGCCGCTCAAGGAAAAGCTCGGCGGCATACGTCTGCTGTACTCACACAACGTCCAATTCCTGCGCTCCGCCATCGGCATGGGCAAGGAAAACGTCAACGACATGGACGCCCTGATCGACCTCTTTCCGGCACTTAATAAAGTAAGGAAGACGCCACGCGAAAAGATCGAGATGGTCAGTAACACAATCATCGAAGAGGTCCTGCAAGACATCGGCGTCCTCGACTTCGGTGACGGCCTCACTTGCAAGGCCAACGTGGCCATCTGGCGCACCCGCGGCGAACACCGCCCGCTCATCGGCGAATTTGCCTACCAGTTCCGCTTCCAGGACCGTAACAAACTCAGCAAGGACGCCCTGCGACGCACCGAGGCGTTCTTTATATCGCTGCAGTACGCGGCCGAGGACTACATCGCCCTGAATTGCACGAAAACGGCAACGGTGTACCGACTGCTGGGCAATCCACCGAAGTCACACGAATGATTGGCCGTTATTTCTGTCGCAAAGTTTGCCGAGTTCGCTTTCGCTGAGCGCCTCGGCCCTCAGATAGGTGTCGATGACAATGGGTCTATTCATGGTCAGTTCAGTTCCCGTCAGCGGTTGGAGTGCCGACTGGGCATGGGGATTGCCGTTGATCATGGGCACCGTTCTGTTCCATATCCTTGGCCTTGGGCTCATAAGACAGCGAGCCAAACGTTTCTCCACCCGTTCGATCAAGCGTCGTTACCCGACGGCAGCCTTCGTAATGGTCATGAGCGGCGCGACCCTGCTAGCAACGTGCCTGCACGGGATCGAGGCAGGCATCTGGGCTGGCGCGTACCTGGGTCTAGGTGCTCTGCCGGACTTCAAGTCTGCAATGCTATTTTCGCTGGATGCAATAACAAGCTATGGACATGCGAATCTGAATCTGGAGCAACATTGGCACTTGATGGGATCAATAGAGGCGCTGAATGGATGGCTGCTTTTCGGGCTTACGACCGCGTTTCTGTTCGGCATGCTCGATGAACTGTGGCGCTCGGACAACAGCTGACGCGGCGTTCTGCTACCAGTTCCCGCCTTGCAGACTTCTGGGCGGCATCGAAGTGAATTCCCTCTGCCCAATACATTCAGCGGTCGCTCGCGAATAATTTCCTAGATAGAAAGAGTTGCCAACCACCTCTTCTCGCCCCGCCCCTCGGGACTTCTGGGCCCGCTGTTTCCCTTGAGACAGGACTGAGTTGGAAGTGGACGGATAGAGGAAGGGTCGCTCTTGACGGCTAGGGGACAGCAGTGACGATACCAAAAGCCAGAACGCCGGTTGGTCGGGCCGCCCTTAGGGATCACTGTTACTTCGTACATCCCTGGTTGTACTTGCCCTTGGCGCAAGTTGTCCCACCCGGACCTTGGGCTATGCCCATTCCATTCTTGGTCTTGGCTGTGCCTCCGTTGCTGGTTTGAGTGGTGGTCACACCGTTCGCGCCCTTCTGGGCGACAGCAGCATTGCCGGTATGTGAGTTGACGGCAACCGCACCATTTGAGCCTTGGGCCACTGCCACTCCATTCTTGCTCTTGGCGGTACCTCCGTTAGAGGTTTGCGTTGTGGTCACCCCGTTCGCGTTCTTCTGAGCAACCGCAGCATTGCCGGTGTTTGGGTTAACGGCAACAGCGGTCTTCCCATTGCTGCAAATCGTCTTTCCGCGCCGATTGGTGACACAATCCCCGGCAAACAAATTCGATGCAAGAAATAGGCACGCTATTAGCAAAGAACATTTCATTTCCATCTCCCTTCAGGTTCGGAGAAATCCCGTACCCCTGTGGCAACTGTACCGGTTACTTCACTGCATAGCCACGCGAATCAAGACACGCAGAGAAAGCTCGTTTGAAGTTGCCTATCTGCTGATCGTAGGCGGCTTTCTGCTGCTTGTATTGTTGTTGGACCTGCGCCCCGGCTTGACCAGCGGCCTGCTGCTTTGACGCCGCGTTGGTTTGCCGTTGCTGCCTTCCACCGCGCATGGTTCCCATGGTTGCGCCTACTGCGGCACCTGTTCCGGCGTTACCGGTGATTGCTCCAACCATTGCACCTCCGGCAGCGCCGCGTGCCGCGCCTCGCGCCCGTCCTCCTTTAGCTTGTGGCGCGGATTCTGCAGCCTGAGCTTCCGCTGCCTGTACCTGGGCGGAACTCGGAGGCGCTGGAGGCGGCATCTCAGGGTTCACACCCGATTGCTGTTCGGCGAGGTTGTAGCATTCCGATTCGTCGATGAGCTGTTGGTCAAGAGTCTGATCCTTGCTCGGAAAGACATACAGTCCCACCTTCTGAGCGGCGGAGAACGATGGAACCGGCTTACTGGGAGCGGCGGGCGCTGATGGTTGTGGCACTGGCTGCGTGCTGGTTGTCGGTGTTGTCGTCGTGGTTTCGGTTTTCTTTGTGCAGCCGACGAACAGAATCACCAAACAAAGAATCGCCAGAAGTATGAATAAGAGGAACTCCCCCTGCCGTATCGTTCGTTATTATCCTCTCTTCTCTTGGAACTGTGGCGCCCAGTCACGCCTTTGAGTGTGCGCGGCGAACGATTCGATTCGTCATTGCGCGGGTAAACGAATATGGGAAACCTATAAGAACCGGCCCGATGATCAGAGCGGGGCCGGGGAAGACTTCATGCAAAATCAGAAACTGCGATATGGCATCCAGCAGGATCGACACGGCGATTAAAACGGCGAGCTGCTCGAAAGCCTCTTTGAGCAAGGATCGACGCCCCTGGCCATCCACGAAAATGCTCAGAAGGTAGGGTGCTCGGCGGGCTTTCGCATCTGAGATTCCGGCCCGTATGCCGAGGAAAATGGCCATGGCGGGCTGCAGAATGAATCGAAAACGACCAGGGCCGGTTAGGCGCTTGGGAAGGTCTTCCAGAAATCTGTGCGAAAAGAGGTAGAAACCGCCATGCTGATAGGCATAACGCAGCGAAAACGGCACGGCGGCGATCAATACCAAAACGACCAGCGTGAACACTGCGTTCCGAGTTGTCAGGCGGAGTTTCAATGCGACATCATTTCGTTACCGACTACTGCGAGGTTGCAGTTTGGCTTGTCGGACAGCAGGGCAGCCCTTGCGAACTGCCCCGCTTGGTCACGTCGAGCTACTCACTTGCGTGGTTGTTACGTTCTGCCGCTCTTAGCTTCTCAATGTCCGCGGGCGTCAACTGTGGCCGGTCGATCATGAGCGTCAGCCTGTCGAGTTTGCCGGTGAACGTGAACGGGCACTGGTAATCCTGATCATCCACACCAGTCCCGGTGTCGCTACCGATGTCGAAGTTCTCATCCCATTGCAGGATGAGCGGCAGAGTGTGCTCCATCGTCTGAGTGGCTACCGCAGTGCCATCAACCTTCAGCACGCCGGTACCGCCCTGGCCGATGCCGCTCATGTTGTTGAACGCGATCGTGCCCGGGCCGAGTCCGTTGTACTTAAAGTCGAACTCCAGTGTGTGCTTGCCGGGAGAAAGTACTTGTGTGCCCTGCCACTTCACGCGCTTCAGATCGACCAGGTTCCACGTAAACGTCGGCTTTCCCTTCAATACGTAGAAGCCGTAGCCGCCGAAGCGTCCGCCCTGGGTGACGATCATGCCTTCGCCGCCACCCTGTGGAACCTCGACCTCAGCCTTGAATGTGTAAGAGGTGTTGAGGATACTGGGCGCGTCGCCGTTGGGTGTGCCAGTGACCGGACCGTTGTACGTGAACACATTCCGTCCAGCGCTCAGGCTAGGCCGTGGTGCGATCAACCGGGTAGCTACCGTGGCGTCCAGCGGCGCAACCTGATACTTAGCCGCCTCCTCCCAGAAGAGCTTGTCCATCTCCTTAACTTTTTCGGGATATTTGTCCGCCACATTGTTGAACTGCGTCCAGTCTTTGGTGAGGTCATACAGTTCGTAGGGGAAAGCGGCTGGGTCCTGGCTAACGGCTCCAGCGGTCACCCACGGTGGCCGCATTACCTTGGTGCTGGCAATCCAGCCGTCATGGTAGATGGCGTGATCGCCCATCATTTCGAAGTATTGCGTGTGGTGAGTGGAGGGCGCATTCGCGTTGGCCTTGTCGAAGGTATAGACCATGCTGACACCCTCAATCGGCTTTTGCGGGATGCCGTCGACAACTTCCGGCGCAGGAATGCCCGTGGCTTCCAGAAGTGTCGGCACGATGTCGATGATGTGATGGAACTGGTTGCGTATGCCGCCCTGGTCAGTAATGTGGCCCGGCCATGCGATGGCCATCCCCTGACGAACGCCGCCGAAGTGCGAGGATATCTGCTTGGTCCAGGAGAACGGAGTGTCAAATGCCCAGGCCCACGGCACCGCCATGTGTGGATACGTCTGGTTGGTACCCCAGGCGTCGTAGAAATACTTCAACTGGACATCGACCGGCACCTGGACCTGGTTGAACATCGCTACTTCGTTAGGCGTGCCATTCAGGGTGCCTTCTGAACTGGTACCGTTGTCGCCGTTGATGTAAATGATGAGGGTGTTGTCGAGCTTGCCCTCGTCCTGTACTTCCTGCACTACCCGTCCGATCTCATAATCGGTGTAAGCGACATAAGCGGCGAACACATCAACCTGGCGCAGGAACATCTTCTTTTCATCAGGCGTCAGCTCGTCCCAGTGCTTCAGCAGGTCATGCGGCCAGGGCGTCAACTGAGCGTCCTGCGGAATCACACCCAGCTTCTTCTGGTTGGCGAAAATCTGCTCACGCAGTTTGTCCCATCCCTGGTCGAAGAGGTGCATGTCACTGATCTTCTTGGTCCACTCCGGCGTCGGATGGTGTGGCGCATGAGTGCCGCCCGGCACGTAGTAAACGAAGAATGGCTTTTCCGGAGCGACGGCATTGAGACCTCGGAGGTACTCAATGGCATCGTCGGCTTGCGCCGTGGTCAAATTCCATCCGGGTTTGCCGACGTAGGGGTAAATCGGCGATGTGCCACGATACAGGTTCGGCTCCCATTGGTTGGCGTCACCGCCGACGAAGCCATAGAAGTACTCGAAGCCCATCCCTGTCGGCCATTGGTCAAACGGCCCGGCTGCGCTGGCTGCAAAAGCCGGGGTGTTGTGGTCCTTGCCGAACCACGAGGTGCTGTAGCCGTTGTCCTTGAGGATCCGTCCGATGGTCGCTTTGTCGCGGGTGATGAAGCTGTCGTAGCCGGGGTATCCTGTCGCCTGCTCGGAGATCACACCGAAACCTACCGAATGATGGTTCCTCCCGGTAATCAGGGCAGCGCGGGTTGGCGAGCACAATGCCGTTGAGTTGAAATTGGTGTAGCGCAAACCCATCGCGGCGATGCGATCGAGGGTCGGCGTGGGTATGACGCCGCCGAACGTGCTGGTCACGCCGAAGCCGGAGTCGTCGGTCATGATGAGCAGGATGTTGGGCGCACCTTTGGGCGGCACCACGCGTGCTGGCCAATAAGGCGTCGACTGCGCAGCGTTGCGCTCGATCTTGCCTTCAAACTTCTGAGGTGGAGGGGGAAGTTGTTTCCCGTCGATGGTTGTGGTCGCACATGCCGAGCCCGGCGAGCAGCTTGCCTGTTGCGCTACCGCCAGTTGGGCGGATAGTGCTGTCATGGCCACGATCATCGGGGTCCTAAATACCTTTGATCTTTCTTTCACGGATTCTCCCCTTCATTAATGCTGTTACGGGCTGTGTCACTAGCTCTGTGTCAGCGCAATTCGGCAGGTCACCGCATCTTTTCAACGAGCGCCTCGACCTTCCCATCACGCATCGCACGCTTGAATGCAGGGTGGTCCTTCTCGATCTGATCGGCATGGGCGACAAAAGAATGGCGAGCGCCCCTTGAACCAGCAGACCCACCTGCATCGTCCACAAGCTTCCCTAAGAGTCCTTCCGATGTGCTGCTTCCTGTTGTTGGCAGACTGCTGCGGATCCCGAGTTGTACACCCGGGGGATAGACATCGATCAGCCAAGGACTCCGCTGACCGATATCCTGAGGAGATCGGCCTCTCCCATGATTGCAATCTGATTGAAGCTCTTCAGTGATAAGAGTCACAAGATGCTGTGTTGAGCTAAGCGACTCGCAGGGCTGGGTTTATCGGATCTTCTTGCCTATCCACCTGGCGACGCATACGCGCGAGCAAAGTTCGGATCGAGCTCAACGGCGCGCTGGTGAAAGGGAATGGAAGCGGCATCGCCCTTTTGCCATTGCAGCGCGCGGCCTTCGCTGAACGCCTTCAACGCATCGAGCGAAGATGTTGTCGCCTGACCTCCCAGAACGTCCTAATCAATTCTTGAACTCTTGCCGGCTACTGAACTGTTGCCGGCGGCTGAAGCTTATCGAGCGCCCGACCTATGGATTCACGAGTGTCCTGAACGTAGATGTTCATCGTGGTCCCGATGCGCCGGGGGCGCATCTTTCCAGCGCAGCCCGATCAATGTTCTTGGTTTCGTCGAGACAGCGTGGCAAGGGTTTGCCTGCTTTTGGCAGGGCGGAGTCAGTCGCTCAATGTTTCTACGTAGGCGGGATCAATTCCTCCCACTGGAAGAAATACTTCGAAGGTCGTCCCCGTCGATCCGTCGCGAGTCGACGAGCGAAATCGAATCGTTCCTTTATGTTTCAGGATCAGAGTTTTCGAAACCCACAATCCTAATCCGGAGCCTTTGAGCTCTTTGGTCGTAAAGAACGGATCGTACATCTGCTCTTGGACGCTGAGCGGAATGCCCGCGCCTTTATCGTGAATGGTGACCCTCGTTCCTTCCTGGCCGTCCCGGTGTGCGGGATACACGCGCACGCAAACCAGCGATTCCGTTGGGGAAGCTTCCGTGGCGTTGCGTAAGAGGTTGCCGAACACCTGTGCCAGCTGTCCTGGAAATCCCTGTATCGCCAGTGTAGGTCTGCGCTGCAAGACGATACCGACCCTCCGATTGGCGGCTGCTTTCCGGTATAGATCGATGACGTCGCTGACCAGTCCACCTAAATCGATAGGCACGGCCCTCTGGGTGTCTCGCTGGAAGGACAAAGACTGTTTGGTAATGCGCGAAATGCGATTGAGTTCGCCGTCGGCTCGAAGCAGATACTCCCTGATGGTGGCTACGTGGTCGGTTGATTTTGCCAGATAAATCAGGTTGACCAGCGCTTCCAGAGGATTGTTGATCTCATGGGCGATGGCATGCGCGAGCTTGCCGGCGGCGGCGAGCTTCTCGGCCGTTCGCATGGCATACTCCGCAACCCGGCGATCGGTGATGTCGGTTAAGACAATCACTTTGCCTGCCTCTGTCCCGCGAACCATCACCCGGTCAGCGGTCGCGCGCACGCTTCTGTTACGGACGGGAAACTCGCCGCTGTAGCGTCCGTCTCCGGCATAGAGCAACGGCTCGTCCGTTCCCAGCAGCGCTCGCAATAGCTCTGACGCGTCGGCCCCGACCCTGCACTGATACCTGTCCCTCGCAGATGACCTGAAACGCATGATTGAAGCGCGCGATCCTGCCACTGGCGTCCACCAGGGCGAGGCCCTCCGAAAGCGCATCGAAGGTCGATTGCCACTGGTCGGCGGCTCCGCGCGCTATCAGTTCGGCTTGCCGCAAGCGCACCAGGGCGCGCACCGTGGCGATCAGAACAACCCCATCGATAGGGTGAGTGAGGTAGCCGTCAGCCCCGGCTTCTAACGCCTTAGCTTTGTCTTCGGGCGAGACGAACGAAGCGGAAATCTGCAAAACGGAAATCTGGGAGGTGCGGGGCGCTGCTTTGATTTGTTGGGAGAGGTTGAATCCCGACATGTCGGGCAAATGCACATCGATGATTGCGACGTCGGGAAGCGTTTCCAGCTTGCTGAGGGCTTCTGCGCCGCTGGCCGCCTGATCGCATTCGTAACCGGCCTGCCGCAGCAGGCGCATCAGGACGTAGCGATTCTGTTCGCGGTCATCGACAATTAAAATGCGGCGTCGCGTCTCAGACATGGCTTTGCGAATCGGTGCTCCCGGGCGTCAGACCGACATCACTTAGCCACTTTAAGAAAGGCTGCGCCGAGAGACGCGCCGAAACATCCTCTTTGCGCACCACTGAGCTTTGCAAAAGCGCCAACTGCGCTCTTTCGTCTTCCGACAATGGCTTCGAAGTATAGATCAGCACAGGCAGATTCTCGGTGTCCGACGATTGACGCAATTGCTTCAGCACCTCAAGGCCGCTCACGTCGGGCATCAGTAAATCGAGGATCACCGCATCCGGTTGCGATTCCCTGATTGCGCGCAGAGCGTCGCCTCCATTGCCGGCCTCGCTCACCCGCAACCAAGGCTGGTCAAGGAGTTCACGCAGAATGTAGCGCGATACTTCGTTGTCGTCGACGATCAGCAGGCGACGGGTTTCCTCACCCGCTGTCAATCGGCGAAGCTCGTGCAGCAGAGTTTCCCGCTCCAACGGCTTCGGCAGAAACAGATCGCCTATTCGCGCCACATCGCTTTCGGCATCGGCGAAGGCACTGGTCACGATCAAGGGCAATGCGGGGTTCGTCTGCCGCACCGACTTCAGAAACTGAGATGCCGTGGCTTCACCGATGAGTACGTCGCTGACGATGGCAACCGGCGTATGCCGCCGGAGCCACACTTCGGCCTGCGCAATATCGTTGGCCACAATTGCCTGGAATCCGGAGTTCCTCAACATTGATTCGAAGATAGAACCGGTCTGTTGGTTGTCTTCCAGAAACAACACAGGCGCCCGATGAAATTCAGGAGCGGGAAGGTTGCCTGCGCTGGGCGCCGAGGCCGACTCGCCCACGTAGACGGTTGGAAGCTCAACAAAGAATCGCGAGCCGGCTCCGGGCTCGCTTTCGAACCATAGCCGTCCACCCAGTAACGCGGCCAGATTACGGCAAAGCGGCAATCCCAGGCCGGTTCCTCGATGCTTTTGCTGCAGCGGGTTTTCTACCTGGCTGAATTCCTGGAAGATGGTTTCGTGATACTCGGACGGAATGCCGATTCCGGTGTCGGCGACCTCGAATACGACACGGTCCGGCGCTGCCGGTCGCGCCGAAACCGTGACGCTTCCCCTGGGTGTGAACTTGATCGCATTGGAAATCAGGTTACGCACGATCTGGGAAACCTTGCCTTCATCTGTGCGCAGCAACCCGAGCCCGTCCGCAACCTCAAAATTCAAGTCGACCGCGGTGTTGTCAGCGAGCAGCGGCTTCAACATTCCCTTCAGGGCGCTGAACAGTTCGTGCACTGCGAACTCTTTTATGCGGATCTTGATCTTGCCGGCCTCGACCTTCGCGATATCCAGAAGATCGTTCACCATTTCCTGCAAGTCCCGGGCTGACGATTCGATGTAGCGAACCTGTTTTTCCTGTTCCTTGGTCAGCTCGCCGTCCAACCGGTCGAGCAGCAACTGGGCCAGCGAGATGATGGAGTTCAGCGGGGTGCGAAATTCATGGGAAACATTGGAAAGAAACTTGGTCTTCAGATCGGAAGCGCGGCGCAGGTAATCGGCACGCTCATCGAGTTCGGCATAGAGTGCAACCACTCCGCGGTTGGTGTCTTCCAACTCGCGATTCAGCAAAGAGAGTTCTTCCTGGCGCGCCCGCAGTTCCTGGAGCGTCTTTAGCAGCTCCTGATTTTGCCGGTCGATTTCGGCAAAAGGCGTCTCAGCGACCGAGTTGCGTAAGCGCTGCTCCAACTCTTGCACGTTGCGCCTGGTGATGGGGGCGCGATTTCTTGGTAGCCGCTTTGCCAGTCGCGCCGTTGTGCCGCTCGGGGACGAGTCCAGGTGAAATTCGTCCATCAGGCGCTTGGTCCCCAGAATCCCCATCCCCATGCCGGTATCCGAACGATAGCGTCCGTCCAGAATCTCCTGCAAGTTCTCGATTCCGGGGCCCGAATCCTGGATTAACACCTCGATGTGCTGCGGCATCTCCAACTGGAGCGAGAAGCGGACGATGCCATCCTTGGCGTAGCGAAAAGCGTTGCGGGCAATCTCGGAAGTGGCAGTCGCCAGGCGAATCTGGTCCTGGTTGTCGAATCCCAGAGCCGCGGCCAGCTCGCGGGCACGCTGGCGTGCGAGTACTACATCGCGCTCGGTACGCAAAATGATCGTGCTAATCGGTTCCGGCGTCATGCAGGAAGAGCCTTCACCACCACCACGCTGGCATCGTCACGTTGGCGACGGAAGTCGCGCAGCAGCGCACCGCCGATTATGGCCGCATGTCGCGCCAGGAGTCCAGAGTAGGAGGAAAGATCCCAGCGGGAGGTCAGCCCGTCGGAATGCATGATGAAAATGCCGTCGTTCGGGCCAGTCGACGCGGAACTCCTGAATCCGCGGCGTAGCTACGCCCAGGGTGCCGTTGTGCGAGACCAGGCTGCGCGAAGTCTGCCGGCCGAGCAGACTCCGCCGAGATGTTACCGACTGCGGCGTAAATCAGCACTCTCTCGTCGGTACGAATTTGCGCTACCGCTCCCACCGCTCCTCTGGTTTTCTTCAGGGCGTCGTGAACGTAGGAGAGAATGTCGCCGGGCGAGCGCTCTGCCCGCTCCCGAAAAATCTTGACTGCTTCTTCGGCCGCCTCGGCTGCCATCACTCCATGGCCAAGGCCATCCACCAGCAGCACATTACAGCCGTCGGAAGTCTGGTGATAGGCCCAGCCATCACCCGAGACGCGTTCGCCCGGATAGGGTATCGCCATGCCGGCGATTTGAGGCGCTTGCGCGCCGGCCGAGCCGACCTCGACCAGCACGATCGTTCCCATCTGGCTGGTAAAGATCTCAAGCAGCCCGGCCAGACGCTTCATCGCGCCCATGCCGGCCCCCATCGTGCCCGCCGTGGAAAATCCGTCGCTCATGGCGCGGGCAATATCGGAGATGCCCGGTCCTTTGTCCACGGCCAGCACGCGAGCCACGGATCCGCTATGGTTCTTCATTCCCATCAGAATGGTTTGGCCGGTCTGCGCGTGGGCCAGCACATTGCGCGAGACTTCGCTGATCAGCAGGGCGAATTCGGCGCAACGTACTTCATCGAAGCCGAGCTTCTCCGCCATCAGCAGGCCTCGGCGGCGAGCCTCGCCCACTGAGCTGGTATCGACGATGGCAACGCAGTCGGTGGAAGTTATTTCCATCGTACGACCGTAATCCGGGTGCCTTTGCCGGCTTCCGATTCGATGGCAAACTCATTCACCAGCCGTTTGCTGCCGCCCAGACCCAATCCCATGCCGTTGCCGGTGGTAAATCCATCCTTCATGGCAGCTTCGATATCAGGAATGCCGGGGCCGTTGTCTTCAAAGGTCAACTTCAGTCCCATGCGCGACATGCCATTAACGACTTCGATCTTCATCTGGCCGCCCTGACCGTGATCCAGTGCGTTGCGCGCCAGTTCGCTGGCAGCGGTTACCAGTTTGGTCTGGTCCACCAGGCTGAAACGCAGTTCGATCGCGAACTGCCGGACGCGCTGCCGGGCCAGAACAACGTCATTCGAGCTTTGCAGCGGTAATTGTTCAGACTTCGGCGTCATGCTTGGTACCCAAAGACGTGCCGACACTCGTGGAAAGTAACTCCATACCCGACTCGACATTGAGAGCGGTGCGCACGCCCGGCAACGACATGCCAAGTTCAACCAGCGTGATTGCTACTGCCGGCTGCATGCCTACGACGACGGTGCTTGCTCCCAATACCCGCGACATGGCGGCTATGTTCGCCAGCATGCGGCCGATAAACGAATCGACAATCTCCAGCGACGAGATATCAATAAGGACGCCGGCCGAGCCCCACTCCGAAATTCGTTGAGCAACGTCGTCCTGAAGCTGCAGGGCCAGCTTGTCGTGCATGTCGACCTGAATGGTGATGAGCAGAAACGGGCCCATGCGCAAAATCGGGATGCGCTCCATTTATCCCTCCTTGGGCAGCACGCCTGAACCGGCGGGAGCAGCCGCTACACGCACCACAGTTTTGCCGCTCTTTTGCAGCGCCAGGGCAAAGGCATCGGACAGCTTGGCTTTGGTGATCACGTCCTCCAGATTGATGCCAAGATGCACGATGGTTTGCGCGATCTGCGGCCGGATGCCGCTGATGATGCATTCCGCACCCATCAGACGGGACGCCGTAATCGTTTTCAGCAGATGCTGCGCCACCAGGGTGTCGACCGTCGGAACCCCGGTGATATCGATGATGGCGAATTTGGAGTTCGTGGCCACGATGGTCTGCAGCAGCTCTTCCATCACCACCTGGGTTCGCGAACTGTCCAGCGTGCCGATGATGGGTAGAGCAAGAATGCCGTCCCACAACTTCACCACCGGCGTTGAGAGCTCCAGCAATTCCTGCTGCTGGCGGGAAATGACGTCTTCGCGCGTGGTCATGAAGGCTTCGGTGGTCAGCATCGACAGCTTGTCGAGAAGGCTGGAGCTGATCCAGATAGCCTGGAACATTTCGTCCAGATTGCCCGAAAGTTCCTGCCGGATGGTGGCGAACAGAGGTTGCTTCAGAGAAAGAACGAAGCCTGCTGTCTCGCTCGGAGTGAAACCCTGGCGCGCCCGCGAGGCCGAAATGTCCTGCAACAACTCCCGAGCCTCCCGCCACTCCGGGCCCGAAGGATCATCCGGCTTGCTGGAGGACACGCCCCGAACCACGCTCTTGAGCAACGCTCGGCTTTGCTCCTGCAGCTCCATGCTGCTCATCAGGTCCGAACGCTGAACCGAGCCTGCCATGTTCTTCAGCCAGTCAGCACGGATCGGCTCCTCGTTGCGGGAGATTATCTCCCCGAGCTTGATCATCAGAGGCCTCCATACGCGCCAAAAACGCGAGTTTGAATTTTAATGCATCTTGCGCCAGGAAACGCTGCAGCCGGCTTGCAGAGTGGCGCAGCCTAGGGGTGGTCTTCTATCGCCCGCTTGAGGGCAGCCGGGCCATCCAATTTAGCCACGACAGAGTGTACTTTGAAGAGAGCGCATATGTCTCTCTGCTCGTCGCCCATGATAGTCCAGACAATCAAGCGCACTTGCGAAAGCCTGGGGTCGCCGTGCCAGAATCGCAACAGCTCAAATCCGCTTTCGTATCCCAGATCCAGATCCAGCACGATCAGATCGGGCATTTGTTTTTCGCCATCCAGCACCGACTGTAAATAGAGCTTTGCACCGGTCGCCGAGTTTCGCGCTTCGACTTCGTTGACGCCGAGGGATGCGACCACATCCGCCACGACCTTCAGGTCTGACGGCTGATCTTCGATTATAAAAACTCGTTGCATAGCAGGGTTCCAGTTGCCCGCACTCGGTGCTAAAGCGGAGTAGCGGAATTGTAGCAAACCAGCCCAGACCAGCTTAGCTAAAACGCCCGGCCTGCCCGACTTCGCCCGGCAGCGAGAGGAAGCTTTGCAGGCCCAGTCCAACTTGTGTTCTCGCGGGAGAGGCGAGGGGATGAACAATTCAAACGGAAAGGCGAACCATATCTCGGAGCGAATATGATCTTGGACTGGGCCAACAACAATAGTCCGAGCGGATTCGGGCACCCATCGTGCAAGGGCGGCAATCCTCCCGATGACATCATCAAGAATCTGTCGAAGAACTTTCCCACGAACGCTCAGCACTGAGTGCGGCTTGCCGGCTGGGCAGGGAACTCCGTTGCGAAGGCTCTGCCCACCCGCCGGGTCGTGCTGGTCCGCAGGCTGGCCGGCGTCGCGTGCGCCTCGGTTGTGATGGGTGAGCTTGACTTTAACTGCCGACTCGACTATCACAGACTTGAAAACCAAGGGTGAAGGAGTTCACCCTCAACTGCTGTCCTTCCTTCTACCGGACAGATGATGACTCCTGACGAGGAAACTTGTCGCGGAGCCGTGTCTCCCGGCAAGCGTCCAGCAAAATCCAGGAGCAACGTTCCATGGAGAACGTGTGGAATCCGCCGCGGTCTCTTGCGAAGGAGAAGACATCGTTGCCTGAGACTGCTGCTTCGTTAAATGCCGCCCAGCGACAACACCTGCTGGTTACGTGCAAGCACATTGACAAGCTGCTCGGCGATGTCGAGTCGACGCTCAATGCAGCGGCCTCGAAGACAGTCTTCCCGAATTACGTGAACGATGTAAGCCCGGTCCAGCGGAAAACGATCGAAGATTACATCTCCCGTGTGCGCGGACAGCTCCTGCAGGTCCTGGCGGCTCAGTCGTTGGCTCCAGAAGAATCTCGGGTGTCGGTAGCTCATTCCATTCGCGTCAACCTAACCTTCGTCGACATTGCCATTGCTGAGCTTGCGCCGCATCACATGCGTGGTTACGGGCCAGTGTCCGATCAGGGTGCGGGTGACCTGAACGGCATCGTTGCCGAGCTGCAGTCGGCTGTCAAAGAGCTGACGCGATATGTCTCGCAACCTCGTGGCGCCGACTTTCAGGAGAGGGTACAAAAGCTGGCCGATGGGGGATGGGACACAAGCTCCTTACAGACGTTGGCGGAGATCATCGACCGGCACGCCCTGACGGAATTTCGTCCGACGATTGCCATGTTGCTCGACCGCGCCGAAGACACCTCCCTGGAGATAGCGATCTTTGGCCGGGTGAGCTCCGGCAAATCATCGCTGTTGAATCACGTCATTGGTGCCGACCTGCTGCCTGTAGGCGTTACTCCCATTACGGCGGTGCCCACCCGCATCGGATACGGGCAGAAGCCGCTGGCAAGAGTGTGGCGCGAAGGTCTTGGAGTATCCGAGCATCCCGTGGAAGAGTTACCGGCGTTTGTTGACGAGCGCCAGAATCCGGAAAACCAGAAACGGGTTGGACGAATACTGGTTCTCTATCCCTCGGAGCGACTGCGAGAAGGCATCGTCCTGGTCGACACTCCGGGCGTGGGCGCGCTGGCTACCAGCGGCGCCTCCGAAACTCAGGCGTATCTGCCGCGCTGCGATGCCGCGATTGTATTAGTTGACGCCAGTTCCACCCTGACGCGGGATGACCTGAAGATTATCGCTGCTCTCAATCAGGTATCCACGCCCACGACGGTTCTTGTCAGCAAGGCCGATCTACTCTCGCCGGCGGACCTGGAGCAGCAACTCGCCTATACGAAACGGCAATTACAGAACGAGTATGGCATCGCGATTCCGGTGCGCGCCGTGAGCGTCGCATCCAGTTATGGCCACTTGCTGGAACAGTGGTTCGCGGAGGAATTATCGCCTTTGTACGAACGCAAGCAGCGGCTTCTCCAGGAGTCGTTTGCGCGAAAAACCCTGATGCTTGCGACGGCAGTACATTCCACCCTTGCTGCGGCTGCTTCTCAGCCTGCCCTCGCCGACGAGCAGCGCGTGCAACTGGAGGAAACGGATGTGGCATTGCGACGCAGTGCCGGCACATTGCAAGCGTTTCAACTGGATCTTCGACGCCTGACGGACAAGATACCGCTGCTGCAGGGCTTCATCCTGAAGAAAGCAGCGGACCGGATCGCCGATTTCTGGCCGAGCGAGCGGGAGATCAATTGCGGAGACATGCTGCGCACCGTGGCGGAAGAGGTTCTGTCGGAAATAACAGGCCAAATTCGCGGCGACTTGGACAGCCTGCAAATGGGGCTGCAGCGTGAGCTATCCAGCGCCGCCGACGTACTGAGGACAACCGACGCATCCAACCCCGAGGAGCTTCGGGCTGGGTTGGAGATGCCGGCGTTCCACATGAACCGCGTAGGCAAGCCCATGACTCCGTCCTGGATTTCGCGGATGGGAAAGTGGGCGCGACTGCTGCATGCCAAACGCGAATTAAGTCATCTGCAAGGCCAGCTTGGCCAGGCTCTGGAAAGCTATTCCCGCCTGCTGTATGCCTGGGGTCTGGATACTGCTTCAGAGATGGAACGGCGCTTCGACTCATCGGCAAATCGCTATCGCGCTCAATTGGAACGGCTCCTCGTCGATCGCCAGCGACCCGCAGTGGGCGAAGAGCAGCTAGCGGCGGACATCCACAGCCTGACGGCAATCATGATTTCGGACGCGGAAGATCCACGGAACGAGGCCATCGCTTCATGAGCGCCATGCCTCCATCGCGCCGGCAAGCGCAGGCTGCGCCCCTGCCGGACTCCATCTTTGGGCGAGAGGCGGAGATGGAATCTCTGCGAGCGCGCCTGACGGCGCGTCAATCCCTGTTGCTGCATGGCCCGGCGGGAGTTGGGAAGTCGTTGTTGCTTTCCCAAATTCTTCCCGGCATTCCTGGGGTTCTCTACAGCGGCCATACTCTCACCGCACAAGGGCTATACCGAAATCTCGCTGAGGCCCTGTTTTTGGCCGGAGATCGACGCCTGAGGTCGGCTTGTCCCAGCCTTGATTCAATCGAGAAGAAAAGCGCCATAGCGCTAAGAGGAATCGTGCGGGATGCGCTGCAAAACTCTGAGCATCTCGTGGTGCTCGACCATCTGATTCGCCCGTCGCAGTCGATGGCGGCTTCGGTTCGCGACCTGAAAGTCGGTTGTTCGGTTCCAGTGATCGCGGTGTCACGTTCCGACCACATGGAGGATGCAGGTTTTGTCCTGAACCTGTATTCGGATCGTAAGGAGAAGTTCGCCTTGCGAAATTTCGAACCGGAAGCCGCTTTGCGATTCGCGGGCTGGTTCGTCGATAGGCAGGGTCTGGTGGCTGATAATCTTAACGACTTCAAACAACGCATTGTGGAATACAGCGAGGGAAATCCCGGAGCGATGGTAAAGATGGTGCGGATGGCCGGGGAAGCCAGGTATCGCCACGAAAGTCAAATCAAGGTGGCCCCGCTCTACATCGATTACAAGATTTCGACGGTCAGCCGGTGAAGGCAAGGTTCTGTAACGTAATGTCCGAGACTGAAGACAAAACGAGTGCTTTGCCGGCCCAGCTCGCAACTGGTGAGAGCACGACAGGTTTAGGCCGGCTCGCTGAGATTGCCGGAGAACTCGACGAGGCGTCCGTCGCGACGGACCTGCAGCAACTCATCGCAAGAGTAAACGAGGGGCGCTTTTACGTCGCCTGCATCGGGCAATTCAAGCGCGGCAAGTCTACGTTGCTCGATGCTCTGGTCGGCGAGCCGGTTCTTCCGACCGGAGTGGTGCCGGTGACCGCTGTGCCCACCGTGTTGCGTTACGGAGCCGAGCGCAGCGCCCGCGTTCTGATTGCCGGCAAATGGCAGACGATCCGGACGGACGACCTTGCGCAATACGTCTCGGAAGATTTGAACCCGGAGAACAGAAAGTGTGTGGATGGGGTCGAGGTGTTCCTGCCGTCCAAGCTGCTGGCTCAGGGAATGTGCCTGGTGGATACGCCGGGAATTGGCTCGGTATTTGCCGGTAACACGGAGACGACTCGGGAGTTCATCCCACAGATTGACGCCGCCATTCTGGTCGTGGGGGCAGACCCGCCTATCTCTGGGGAAGAACTGGCCCTCATCGAAGCGGTAGCGGTGAACGTTGACGAGATCCTGATCGTGCTGAACAAAATCGATCGGGTTTCACAGGGCGAGCGCCGTCAGGCGGCTGCGTTTGCGACGCGCGTGGTGGAAGCTCGACTCAAACGGCCGGTAGCGCGTATCTACGAAGTCAGCGCTCTCAGCCGGCTGGATCGCTCGTCTGCCGATGACGACGATTGGAATTTGTTTGTCGAAGATCTGGGCCGGCTGGCCGCGCAGTCCGGAGAGACCATGATTCACTCGGCGGCCCAGCGCGGTGCCCTCCGCTTCTCCGAGGCATTACGCCGCTCGGTTTACGAACGGCTGCGAGCGTTACAAGAACCCATCTCCGATTCCGAGCAGCGGATCACAAGTCTCCGGCAAACCGTGAGTCAGGCCGAGCAGTCGCTGCGCGACCTGGGAGCACTGTTTTCTGCCGAGCAGATGCGGCTCTCCAATGTGTTGCTGGCTCGCAGAAAGCAGTTCTACCGCCAGGCTCTGCCCATCGCCCTTGGAGAGCTTGGCCGCGAAGCAGCTCCCGTCAGCACAAGTTTCGGTCCCGCGCGGCGACGCGAATTGATGGCGATTGCGCAAGCCATTGCGCGACGCCACGTGATGCCGTGGCTGGATGCCGAAGAGGCGCAGGCGGAGGAACTTTACGGCGCCGTAACGACGCGATTCGTCAATTTGGTCAACGATCTGCTGCAACGAATCTCGCAACAGCAGTCGGCCGACTTCTCGCACCTGCCGACGGCTTTGGATGCCGAGCAGGGTTTTCGCACCAGGTCACGCTTCTTCTTTCACGACATGATCACCATCGCCCAACCCGCCTCGCCCCTGCTGTACTCTCTGGACTCATTTATGGGGGCTGTACGCTTCCGGCGATGGTTTCACCGCGACGCTGCGCGCTTCCTGGAGAAGCTTCTGGACACCAACGCTTCGCGAGTTCAAGGAGATGTTGAGCAGCGAGTGGTGGAGAGCCGGCTGAAACTTGAATCAGATGTACGCAGATTGCTGGGCGACGTAAGCAGCACGGCGGAGCAGGCGCTGGTGAAAGCCCGCGGGCTTATGGCGGCTGGAACTGGCGCGGTGCAAGCGGAGTTACAACGACTGCATCACCTGGCCGACGAACTTAGCCGCTATGCAGGTTGACAGCGGGATCCTCCGCCGGTCGGATAAGGATTAACTTCGACCCGTCATGATTCAATACCCATCAGACAGGTCCGGATTGGCGGCGTTGCCGATATCGGCTAACCTAAACCTATGTCCGCAGTGGTCGAAGAGGCTCTGACACTCATTCGCGACCGCAACCCCGCCTCTCTCGACAAGGCGCTTGCCTTGCTCCAAAACACCGTCTACTCCTTCAGCATGAAAGTTTGCGGCCATCCTCAGGATGCCGAAGACACCATGCAAGAGGTCTTGCTCAAATCCATTCCTCACTTGAGCAAGTTTGACAACCCGAAGGCGCTGGCGGTGTGGCTATACAAAGTGGCGCGGAACCGCTGCATCAGCAGTCATCGCGGCCAGGCGAACGCGGCTGCCAAGAATCTCTCGCTCGACGAACTGATGCCCGACGGACGTGAGTTGAGCGAGTTGATGAGCAAGAGGCCGGGACCGGAAGCCACGCTGCTGAACGACGAAACGTCAGCCCAGGTTCGCGAGGCGGTGCAGTCGTTGCCACCGCAATATCGCATGGTGCTGGTGCTGCACGACATGGAAGAGCTCAGCACGGCGGAGGTGGCGCAGATCACCGGGCTGCGCGAAGGCACGGTGCGGGTGCGGCTTCATCGCGCGCGCCTGTTCGTGCGGCGGCATCTGGCGAAGCTCAACCACGGCGCGCCGCTGGTCATTCATGCCGTCGCCGAGGAGACGCGCCCCAAGCACTGCCGCACGTTGTTTGCTGCGCTGTCGGATTACATGGACGGCGTTGTGGATGACGCGGTGTGCGAACAGATGGGTCGCCACATCCACGACTGCGAGCCGTGTCAGGCGTTCATCGCCAGCCTGGAGCAGGCCGTCAAACAGTGCAAGGCTTATCAGCCGCGTTGTGACGGAGAGCGCGTCCAGGAACTGCGCCGCGAGCTCATCGCAAAATACCGGCAAGCCAAAGCAGCTTTGAACTAAAGCGGCGTTCCCTGCGTGGACGAAAACTTCCCAATTTGGAACGGGCCGGACTGCCCCGCGTTTTTTCTGTAACGCGGTCATGGGTCACTGCGTTTCTCCCTGTTGCCCAATGAAATGGGCTTGGAGATACGCAATGATTACTGGCAGTGTCACTCTTACTCAGCCTCTGGGAACCAATCGTCAGTTTGTCGCCACCAGCGGTACCGGACATCACCTGCTCCTGGACGATGCCACCGGCAACACCGGCGCCAAGCCTATCGAACTGGTCGCCATCGCCCTGGCCGGATGCACGGCCTTCGACGTCATCAACATCCTGCGGAAGAAACGGCAGCAGGTCACCGGCTACGAAGTGAAAGTCGAAGCCGATCAGGCTCCGAACCCGCCGAACGTTTTCACCAGCGTGCGGATTCGCCACATCCTCACCGGCGTTGATATTTCTTCGCAGGCGGTCGAAGACGCCATCCGGCTGTCGGAAGAAAAATATTGCTCGGTCGGCGCCATGGTGCAGAAGAGCGCCGAACTGCATACGACCTTCGAGATCGTTCCCGCGCACGAGATGGTCGGAGCGTAAGGGATGCCGGTCGCCGGAAAAGGCACATGGCTGCGATGTCTTCGCTCTGGCCCGAACGACGGGCCGGAACGAGGCCCCCAGCTGGGGATAGCGAGATGTGGCACCCAGCCTTTCGGGATAGAGGTCCTTCGGCTCGGGTTGAAGTCCTCGCTCAGGATGAAAGAACGCGGTGGTTTTGTGTCAGGGCACGACTTCAGTCGTTCCGATGAGGCCGCTAAGGATGATCTGAGCCGGCTTCAGCCGGCGACAGGCAAAGCCCACCGAGCCATCGTTTACGCAGCAACCTTGCTCCTCCTCCTGCTGCCGATGTCGCACGCGCTCGTCGCGCAGACAGCCACGCCGCTCACACTTTCGCAGGCTGTCAGCCTCGCACTCGATAGGAATCCGTTGCACAAGGCGGCGGTGGCTGGAACGCGCATCTCGCTGGCGGCGGTTCGGGAATCGCGCGCGCCCTTGCTGCCGAAGATCCTGTTCAGCGAGAGTGCGACCCGCGGCAACGATCCCGTCTATGTCTTCGGCACCGAGCTGCGCCAGAACCGCTTCACCAATGAAGACTTCGCGCTCAACAGGCTGAACAATCCCACACCGATCGGCAATTTCTCCAGCCGCTTCTCCGGACAGTGGAACCTCTTCGATGGCTTGCAGAGCTGGTACGGCGTGACTCAGCGCGCGCTACATGCAGGCCGCTTCCCAGCGAGAACTGGAGCGCGGCGATCAGGAACTGGTCTTCCAGGCAGTGCAGGCGTACTACGCGGTGCTGCTGGCGCAAAAGCAAGTTGCAGTGGCTGATGACGCGCTGAAGACGGCGCAGTCGACCGAAGAGCTGAGCCGGGCGCGCGTGGAGAGTGGCATGGTGGTGGACTCCGATCTGCTGAGCGCGCAGGTGGCAACGGCGTCGCGTAAGCAGGAGTTGATCGAAGCGCAGAACGCGCTGGCATTGGCGCGGACGCAACTGGCGCTGGCCATGGGCATGTCGTCGGACACGGTGTACGAACCGCAGGAAAGCCTGACCGAGCACAGCTATCCTCTTCCAACCGTGAGCGATCTGGAGGCACAGGCGCTGGAGAAGCGGCCGGACCTGAAGCGCGCGGAACTGGAGCGCATCGCGCAGGCGAAGAACATTGCGATGGCGAAGGGCGCGTTCGCGCCGCGGGTCAACGTCTACGGTTCGTGGGAGACCGACAGTCCCTCGCCGGGATGGAACGGCGGCAACAATTGGATGGCCGGCGCCGAGTTGCAGTTCGACCTGTTCGACGGCGACAGCAAGCGTGCTCATCTGGCGATGGAGAAGGCGACGCAGGAGCGAGCGTCGGCGATGCGCGATGCCTTCCGCGATCAGATTCGCTTGCAGGTGCGTAAGGCCTACTACGAATACGACGCGGCGCGGCAGCAGGTGGAAGTCGCACGCGGCGCCATCACGCAGGCGGATGAAAGCCTGCGCATCAATCAGAACCGCTATGACGGCGGCCTCACCACCATCAACGATCTGCTGCGGGTGGAAGAGGCAGCGCACCGGGCCAAGGCCGACTACTGGCAGGCCGTGTATCGCCTCGAAACCAGCTACGCCGGAGTGGAACTCGCCACCGGCACTCTGAGCCCAACTTCTCCGGCGGTGACGCAATGAAGGTACAAACTATTCAAGTCCTACAAAGCTCTGTCATGCTGAGCGAGGCCCGGGTGCCCCAGTTCGAAGACATCTTTTCGACTAGGGCGGCGAAATCATTGCGGCCCTACTCGCCGTGCTCGTCGCTGTTGGTGTTCAGTGCGTGTTCCTGCGTCGAAGCCCGCGAACAATCCGGCTCCCGAAACTATTGCCGGGATGACGCTCCTCACCGTCGAACGCGCCACCGTGCCTGACTACCTGGAAGCAACAGGGACGGTTCGGGCGGCGCAGTCGGCGCAGCTTGCCAGCCAGATCATGGGCTCGATCACCGCCGTCAACGTTAAGGAAGGCGACCGTGTCCGCCGCGGAGAAGTGCTGCTCACCATCGACTCGGCTCAACCGCATGCTGCCTACCAGAGCGCCTCGGCCGGACTGCAGGCGTCGGACCAGGCGATCGCCGCTGCCGATGCCGACTACGCTCTGGCCGACTCGACGATGAAGCGCTACCAGATGCTCTACGACAAGAAGTCGGTGAGCCCGCAGGAGTATGACGAGGTCAAAACCAAGCTGGCCGCTGCACAGGCGCGTCGCGACGCCGCTCACGCCGAACGCACACAAGCGGAAGCAGGGGTTTCGGAGGCCAACACTGCTGTCGGCTTCACGCGCATCCGCGCGCCCTTCGATGGCGTGATCATCGCGAAGCTGGTGGATGCCGGCGCGATGGCTGCACCGGGTGTGCCGCTGCTGGTCATCGACGATCCCAGCCGCTTCCGGCTGGAAGTGCAGGTCGATGAGAGCCAGATCGGCGTTGTGCACCTGGGCGCGGGGGTTCCGGTGCAGGTTGATGCGCTCGGCAATCAGCCAATTGCGGGCAAGGTTGTGCAGATTGTTCCCGCCGCCGATCCTTCCAGCCGCAGCTTCACCGGTGAAATCGAGTTGCCGTCAGAATCCGCAGCTGCGCTCCGGCCTGTTCGGACGCGCGCTGTTCCGCGCTGGGCCAGCGGCAATCGATTCTGCGTTCCGCAGGCAGCGCTGGTTCGTCGCGGACAACTCGATGCGGTTTACGTCGTCGACAAAGACCAGGTCGCCGAGTCTGCGGTACATCACGCTGGGCAAGCCGTCGGCAACGGGTGTTGAAGTGCTCTCGGGATTCGGAGACGGCGATCGCATCGTGGCCCAACCGGCGGACCGCGACTTGAGCGGCAAACGCGTGGGGGCGCAATTGACGATGCGCGCCGGAAAAGAGACGCCGCTGCGCATCGCCGGGCTGGTGGCGCATGCTTTCATCAACTCCAAGCTGACGCCGCTGTTTATCGCGGGCGCGCTGCTGGCCGGCGCCTTCGCCATCCTGATGACGCCGCGCGAGGAAGAGCCGCAGATCGTCGTGCCCATGCTCGACGTCTTCGTCAGCATGCCGGGCGCGCACGCCCGCCGAGGTGCAAGCAGCGCGCGTCGCATTCCGATGGAGCGGCTGCTGCGCGAGGTGCCCGGCGTCGAATACGTGTACTCGATCTCGCAGCCCGGCATGAGCATGCTGGTGGTGCGCTTCTACGTCGGCACCAAGGAAGAAGACGCGATCGTCAAGGCGTACAACAAGCTGTATTCGAACTTCGATCGCATTCCGCAAGGCGTTTCGCAGCCGCTCATCAAAGTCCGCTCCATCGACGACGTGCCGATCCTTGCGCTGACACTTATGGGGCGAAACTACGACAGCTACCAACTGCGCCAGATTGCCGGCGAGCTGGAGCAACCAGCTCAAGCAGATCGACGACGTCTCGGAGACGAAGATCATCGGCGGGCTGCCGCGGCAGGTGCGGGTGATACTGGACACGCAGCGGCTGGCGGCTTACGGCATGACGGCCGGGCGCGGTGACGGCGCAGCTGGAGCAGGCCAATGCGCGCAGCCAGTCCGGCAGCTTTCGCGCAGGACAACCAGGAGTTCGAGGTTGAGGCGGGACGATTTCTCGGCAACGCCGACGATTTGAAGCAGGTGGTGGTCGGCGTCTACCAGGGCAAGCCGGTGTATCTGCGCGACGTGGCTACGCAGATCGTGGACGGTCCGGCCGAGCCGGACGATTACGTTCTCTATGCCAATGGCGCGGGTTCGCCGAAGAGCCGGCGCGCGCGGCGATTATCCGGCGGTGACGATCACGCTGGCCAAGCGCAAAGGAACAAACGCCACCGATCATCAGCGAAGCGGCGGAAAAGAAAATCGACGCGCTGCGCGGCTATCTGCTGCCTCAGCGATCTGAATGTCACGGTAACGCGCAACTATGGCGAGACGGCGAAAGACAAGTCCGACGAACTGCTGAAGCACCTGTTGCTGGCTACGCTGTCGGTGACGCTGCTGATTGCGCTGGCGCTGGGCTGGCGCGAGTCGGGCGTGGTGCTGATCGCGATCCCGGTCACGCTGGCGCTGACCCTGTTCATCTTTTACTTCTTCGGCTACACCCTGAACCGCGTCACGCTCTTTGCGCTGATCTTCTCCATCGGCATCCTGGTCGACGATGCGATTGTCGTGGTGGAGAACATGGTGCGACATTTTCGTTTGCCGTCGAGAAAACCCACCAGAAAGACGCTTGAGTGCACCCTCACGATCGCTGGCTGATCGCTGTCGAAGCGGTGGACGAAGTTGGCAATCCGACGATCCTGGCGACGTTTGCGGTGATCGCGGCGATTCTGCCCATGGCGTTTGTGCGCGGGCTGATGGGACCGTACATGCGGCCGATTCCGGTGGGCGCGTCGGCGGCGATGCTGTTCTCGCTGATCGTGGCGTTCGTGGTTTCGCCGTGGGCGGCGCTGCGGCTGCTGCGCCACTACGCTGACGGCGACAGGCCACCAGCACGAAGCCGAAGGATGGACGACGAGGCTCTACCGGCGAGATCATGAATCCGCTGGTCTCGACGAGCGCGTCGCGGCGCTGGATGTTTCTCGGCGGCGTGGTAGTGCTGTTGTTGCTCGCCTGTTCGCTGGTGGCGTTCAAGCTGGTCAAAGTGAAGATGCTGCCCTTCGACAACAAGAGCGAGTTCCAGGTCATCGTCGACATGCCGAACGGCACCACGCTGGAGCAGACCACGCGGGTCGCGCAGGAGCTGGGACAATATCTTGGGCGAGCAGCCCGAGGTCCTGAACTACCAGATCTACGCGGGCACTTCCGGCCCCTACAACTTCAACGGACTGGTGCGGCATTACTTCCTGCGTCGCGGCGCGAACCAGGCGGACATCCAGGTCAACCTGCTGAACAGCCACGAGCGCAGCGCGCAGAGCCACGAGATTGCCAAGCGGCTGCGGCCGGGGCTGGTCGAGATTGGCAATCGCTATGGAGCGCGACTGAAGGTCGCCGAAGTCCCGCCGGGACCACCGGTGCTGCAGACGCTGGTGGCCGAAGTCTACGGCCCGAACTACCAGCAGCAGATCGAGCTGGCCAGGCAGATCAAGCAGGTCTTCCAGACCACCCCGGGGGTGGTGGACGTCGACTGGTACGTGGAGGATCCGCAGGTAAAGTACAACTTGAAGGTTGATCTGGACAAAGCTGCATTGCATGGGGTCTCCGCAGCGGATGTCACGCCGCACGATGCAGATTGGCCTCGACGGCGCCGATGCCGGATTGCTGCACGTGCCCGAGTCGCGCGAGAACGTTGCCATCCGGGTGCAACTGGGCCGGCGCGGACCGGTCGAGCATCCAGTCGCTGGAATCAGTTGCGGCTGCCGAGTACCGGCGGTGGCCAGGTCTCGATTGGAGAGCTGACCAACCTCGAGAAGACGACGATCGACACCACGCTCTACGGCAAGAACATGCTGCCGGTGGTCTATGTGCTCGGCGATGTGGCGGGCGAAGAAGAGAGTCCGGTCTATGCCATCGAGAAGATGAACGCGGCCATCGACAAGCTGCGCACGCCGCGATGGCTACGAGATCAAGCGCTACAACGCCGCCATGCCTACCGAAACCGAGCCAGCTGTCGATGAAGTGGGACGGCGAGTGGCACATCACCATCGAGGTCTTCCGCGATCTTGGACTGGCTTTCGCCGCGGTGCTGGTCCTGATCTACGTGCTGGTAGTCGGATGGTTCCGGTCGTTCATCGTGCCGCTGGTGATCATGGCGCCGATTCCGCTGACGCTTGGTCGGCATACTTCCGGCGCACGCGTTGATGGGAGCGTTCTTCACCGCGACTTCGATGATTGGCTTCATCGCCGGCGCGGGAATCATCGTCCGCAATTCGATCATCCTGGTGGACTTCATCGAACTGCGGCGCTCGCAGGGCATGGCGCTTGAAGCACGCCGTGGTCGACGCCGGTGCGGTGCGTTTCCGTCCAATGCTGCTGACGGCCGCAGCCGTCGTCGTTGGCGCCAGCGTTATTCTGTTCGACCCCATCTTCCAGGGACTGGCGATCTCGCTGATGGCGGGCGAAGTGGCCTCGACATTGCTGTCGCGCATGGCCGTGCCCGTCCTTTACTACATGGTCGAAAAGCAGAAACTGCAGCACCCGGGCCACGCAGTACAAGCGCAGGAGGCACACGCATGACCATCGAACGCGGATTACGACTGATGGCGGGAATTTTCATTCTGCTCTCGCTGGCCTTAGGCTATTGGGTCAGCCCCTACTGGTATCTCTTCACCGCATTCGTCGGGCTGAATCTGCTGCAGTCTGGATTCACCAGCTGGTGCCCGGCAATGTGGATGCTTGGGAAACTGGGTTTGAAGTCTGGCGAAGACGGCAGGCGCTTTGACTCTGCCACCTAACGCATTTGGCTCACGAAAGACAAGCTCATAACAAATTGACTCCCGGGGACGAGCGCCCTATTGTGTATTCGACAGACCGACTTGCTCCCACGCTTCACCGAACCTCGGCCAGACAGTGGGCACCCGGTCGGCGAAATGCCATGCGGGAACGAGGGCTTAGAACTTTCGTCGTTCCGGGAGATCTGTCGTGTCTTTTCCGCCACCACCTTCCCCGACCCCAACGCACGCGCTGGCTACCGCCTTACTGAATTACAACCCGGAGTGGGCAAAGATTGCGCTGGAGCGAGGGGCAGACATCTTCGCCAAAACCAGCCGGGGCGACACGTTGCTGGCCGAGGCGCTTGTGTTCGGAGCACGCGCTTCCAAGAGACAGGAAAAATCGGTCAGCGGGCGGATGTTTGCCGAGGGGCAGATCAAAATAGCGGCTTTGCTACTGGAGCACAGCCGGACTCAGCCAATCGAGCGATTCGGTCTGTTCGACGCGGTCGTCGCCCGCAATTTTGCCGCTATCCAGCACAACCTTCAGCCGCTGCGCCTGGCGCAGAACGTGGAGCAATACCGCAAGGCTCTGGCCCACGCCGTGGAACAGGATGACGCCGAGATCGTCAAGCTGCTGCTTTCGGTAGAACAATTTTCGCTTTCCGATGCCGTCAATGCTAAGGACCCTGTCGCTGTCCGGTCGGCGATTGAGCGTGCGCCGCTCGACGACAGCAATGCGGACGAGTATCACATGTGCCTTGTCGAGGCGGTGCAGCAGGACAATTCCGAAATTGTGGAGTTGTTGCTTGGCGCCGGCATGAGCGCCAACACTCGCATAAACCGTCCCCGTGACGGCGCAACTGAGACACAGCTCACCTCTGGCGCGCTCCCATGGACCCAATGGCCGCTGCTTACTTTTGCTGCCGCCCGGGGCAGCACGGCGGCAATGCGCGCGCTGCTGAAAGCCGGAGCCGATCCCAACGCGAAGCCGGATGCCATGGCCCCACCGCATGGGCCCTTTCACGACGGAGCCTATGAGCGTGGCCTGGCGCTCGGCCGACGGGTCGCTCTCGCCGAAGAAGCGGCAAAGGAAGCGGCGCTGGCGCAGCCGGATGCCGATGATGCCACTCGGTCGCTCTTCGTCCTCAAGGCGGTCAATGCTGCCATGGCATCGATGCCGTTGGCGGATTATGCCGCACAGTATTCCGAGGATTATGCCGCTCACATGACTCCGCTCATGATAGCCGCTAATACCTCCAGTCTGGCCGCGGTGAAGTTGCTGGTGGAGGCAGGCGCGGAATTGGGCGCCCAAGACAAGAAGGGCAGGACCGCTCTGACGTATGCGAAAGAGGCAAAGTTCAAGCGGGTCATCGCCTATCTCGAGGCGGCTTACGAGAAGAAGAACGCAGCTGGAGCATTGACTCTGCGTGAGGCGGCGGCCACCGGCACGCTCTATCGGGTTAAAGCGTTGCTCGAGGCAGGAGCCGATATCGAGCAGAGCGACGAGCATGGGCAGACGCCGCTGATGGTGGCCGTCGCAGCAGGCCATGGAGAAGTCGTCAGAGTGCTGTGCGCGGCGGGCGCCAATGTGCATGCCACGCTCAGCAATGGCGGCGATCTCTGGACTTGCGCCTTTGCCAAGCCCGATGCGGAGATCATTCATTGCCTGATCGAACATGGTCTCAATCCCAACCAGACGCGACAATCCGGACCTGCCTTGTTGTTGGCGTTCGGCGTACCGAAGCCCGCGGATATCTTGAAACTCCTGCTCGACAACGGCGCCGACGTGCGCGCCCCGGTGCCGGAAGAGGTGATCGAGAAGGCAAACCGCAAACGTCAAAGGCCGCTGCAGTTTCTGAGAGCGTCTCGACTCGGAGTCAAGCGCGAGAGCAAGGCTGCAGAAGATATAAAAAGCCCGTGCAGTGTGCTTGAATTCGCAAAACACTTCGCGTCGAGTGATGTCTACTATCTCCTTCATACTCGCGCGGGCGGTGCGGAAGAGAGCAACGAATTTTTCTACGAGCGGCTGCGGGACGCGCTGAAACAATGTGCCGCTCTGGCCGACGATAGTTTCAAGGCCGAGGCGGCGCGCGTCGGCGCGATCCTGCGGGCCAAGCCGCTTCCGTGGAAACGGCGCAAGGGCGTCATCCATTATTCGTCAATGCTGGACAAGGCGCTGTCCGCGCATTACGGGCAATCGGTACCGGCCGTCGCCGGCCAGAAGATTCCGCTGCAATTGCTGCAACGGTTGCAGGCCGAGGTAGCTGGCAAAGGATATACGCTGGTCTACAACGGACTAGCGGAGACCTCGTTGCAGCGATTGCTGTTGTTTCCGCTGAACGAGCCGCTGGCCGCAATCGCCGCCTGCGGCACCAACGCCGCCAACTACGGCCACGACACGCGCGACGTTGTGAACTGGTGTGCCGAGACTCGTCGCGACCACCCGCTGACTGTGCTCGGCGCGGGCTTCGATTTCATGGACCTGGGTTTTGCGCAGCCCATCCGGGATAGCGAAAAACTCGCTGTCCGCATCGCCGAGTTCTGTCCCGACGTACAGGTTTCCGCCAAAGACCCGCAAGCGGTCGGCACCTTCGCCAGGGAGTTGGCCGAGGCTGGGCGCTGCTTCTTCTGGTGGGACTGACGGTATTCAAGCGGCAGGATTTCCATACAGAGGAGTAACACTAGCCGCCGACCAGCAGCTCGCAGGGTTCGGAAGCAGGGTAGTCGACACTGTGCAGCCTGCGTCAAGATGTGCGTTCGCGAGGCGACACCGGCGGGTTAATTCTCTTCAGTGAGCAGAACTGAACAGATTCGCGACAGCCAAAGACCTTACTATCTCCTAATCATGAGGGCAGAACCTCTGGCGATCGGCCAGGCTACAGAGCAGTGACCAATCCCCCCTTTTATCCATTGCCAGAGATTTTGTAACAAATGGGGTCTTCCTCCAGCGAGGACGCAATGCAGTCACCATACGGGATGGCACTCGTCGAAGATTGTCTGTCTTGCAAGTTATGTTCTCAGGGATTTTTCTGCCAGTTGCCCAAAACCGTTATGGAAGCGTTCCAACGGATCAAATTTTCCATCGGATATCCATCTGGCGCAACGCTGTTTGTGGAAGGCCAACCGTGCCGCGGCATTTACATGCTTTGCCGGGGCCGCGTGAAACAGTCGGTCACCTCAAGTGACGGGCACACCCTGATACTGAAGATTTCCCGGCCGGGAGAGGTCCTGGGGTTGAACTCAGCTATCGCGGAAGCGCCCTACGAGACGACTGCGGAAACCGGCCAACCATGCCAGGTGAATTTCGTGAAGAGAACGGACTTCATAAAGTTCCTCACGGAACACGGCGAAGCGGCGATGCACGCAGCCACACAGGTAGGCGGCGATTGCCAGCAGGCGTACCAGCAGATACGCTCGTTCGCCATGAGTTCGTCGTCCCAGCGAATGGCCCGTCTGATTCTGGAATGGTCACAGGAGGATATGGGAAACGCCACGGCGCACGGAATCAAGGTGGCATTAACCCACGATGAGATCGCGCAAATCATCGGCATGTCGCGGGAGACCGTCACCCGCACCCTTGCGAGCTTCCGCAAGCAGGGCATTGCCGAACTTCGTGGTTCCACTTTGCTGATTCAAAACATGTCCATCATTCACCAACTGGCCGGAGCCTAGACCGACGCTCACACGTTTTTGTGGGCAGAAAAGAGCGGCCATGAATTCAAGCTCATCCGTTATTGCCGTCAAGCCTCGGCTGATATTGTGTATTGACGATGCTGAGGTTGCCCTACGTGTCAGAAAGCTTCTACTCAACAGCGAAGGTTACAACGTACTTGCTGCTGCCTCAGGAGAAGAGGGCTTGGAACTTTTCAGGCAGCATCCCGTCGAGTTGGTCATCTCCGACCATTTTCTCAGCGGCAAGTCGGGCACCGAGGTGGCCAGAGAGATGAAAGTCCTGAAGCCGGAGGTCCGCATTCTCATTATCTCGGCTGCCCTGGAAAAACCCGAGGGCCTGGAGTTCGCGGATGGCTTCCTGGCGAAAGGCGAGGCACCGGAAATCCTGCTGGATACGATTGCCCGCCTGCTGGCCGACGAATCGTAGCAGGGGCTCTGAGCGCGTCGAGATGGAACGATCACGCTGTCCAGAGCCGTCTCCGATTTCAACTCTCCCTGCCTGAGGGCGCATCACCTGAACACATCTCCGCCGACAGGAGTGGTCACTATTGCTCAGTCCGTGACGGCGTCGGCATGAGACAGTTACTTACCGGGATTGTTCCCCGCAGACCATTCACAAGCCACTGTCGCGGGATGCCATAACTCTCCTCAGTACAGGTCAGAGCACAAGTTAGATGTGGGCGGCTGCCACGGCAGCCAAGGAGGCAGATATGCTTTGGGCAATATTTGTAATACTGCTGATTTTGTGGCTTTTGGGTTTTAGCTTCCATGTTGCAGGCGGATTGATTCACATTCTGCTTGTCGTTGCCCTGGTAGTTCTGATCATCAATCTGGTTAGCGGTCGCAGGATGGCCTGAGCCTACTGCGAATCGCTGCCCGAACCGTTCGTCACAAGCTAATGTCGTGCGATAAAAGATAGGAACCTATGTCGTTGCCTAAGACGCTGCCCTTTAGAAGACCGTTAAGAATTGGGAGCGCATTGTCGCGCCGGCTTAAGTCTGCAACAGTGGTCGATCCGACGATCAGTCTCGCGCTCCCCAGCCGGATCGCCTTCGTCGGAAACTATCTTCCCCGCCAGTGCGGAATCGCCACTTTCACGACCGACCTGTGTGACGCTGTTTCGAATGCCTACGGCACCGAGCGATTATTTGCGCTTCCGGTGAATGATCCTGATTCCGAATACAGTTACCCGGAACGGGTTCGATTCGAGCTAACCGAGGGAGAGGAGTCGTCTTACCGACGGGCCTCTGAGTTCCTGAACTTCACCAATGTCGACCTGGTATGCGTGCAACACGAATACGGAATCTTCGGAGGAACAGCCGGCAGCCACATTCTGGAGCTGTTGAAGCACCTCCGTATGCCGGTCGTGACCACCCTTCACACGGTTTTGCGCGATCCGAATCCGGACCAGCATCGCGTCATGGTCGAACTGGCCGAACTCTCCGATCGCCTCATCGTGATGAGCCAGCACTCTTCGCAGTTTCTCCAGGAGATCTTCCAGATTTCTCCGGCAAAGATCGACGTCATTCCGCACGGCGTGCCCGACCTGGCCTTCGTCGATCCGAATTTTTACAAGGATCGTTTCGGCGTCGCCGGCAAGTCAGTCTTGTTAACCTTCGGCTTGCTCTCGCCCAATAAGGGTGTAGAAACGGTCGTTGCGCGCGCTTCCGCGGATACTGGCTCACAACAGCAATGTTATGTACATTGTTGCCGGCGCCACCCACCCTCACATCAGGCGACGCGAGGGCGATAAATACCGCGAGTCGCTGCAGGCGCTGGCCAAGGATCTCGGGGTAGAGAAGCAACGTCATCTTCCATAATCGGTTTGTGAGCCCCGAAGAGATGATGGAGTTCATCGGCTCAGCCGACATATACATCACGCCCTACAAGAATGAGGCTCAGGTTGTTTCAGGAACATTGGCCTATGCTTTGGGCGCGGGCAAAGCGGTCATCTCGACGCCCTACTGGCACGCTCTTGAGTTGCTCGATGAAGACCGCGGCATCCTGGTCCCGTTTAACGACCATAACGCAATTGCAGAACAGACGATTCGTCTTCTGGAAAATGAGGCCGAACGGCATGCGATGCGCAAGCGTGCGTATCAGTACTCGCGCAATATGGTTTGGGAAAGTGTCGCCGAGGACTACATGCGCAGCTTCCAGAGAGCCCGCGCCGAGCGCATGTGGAAAACTCGTGTGATTGGCCCTGCCGTCGCGAAAGCCACCGGCGTCGACAATTTGCCCGCGGTGAAACTGAACCATCTCGGCCGCATGACCGACGACACCGGCATGTTGCAACACGCCTTATTTGCCGTTCCGAATTATCACGAAGGCTACACCACCGACGATAATGCCCGCGCCCTGATCGTCTCGATTCTGGCCGAACCCAGTGCAATGAATGCGGAATCCCGAAAACTTCGGCTTCGCGATACCTGGCATTTCTCTGGTTTGCCTTCAACCCCGCCAATGGAAGATTCCGCAATTTCTTGAGCTATGACCGGCAGTGGCAGGAGGTGCAGGGATCGGAGGACAGTCACGGTCGAGCGTTGTGGTCCCTGGGAATCGCCATCCATCAGCACCGGTAATGAAAACTTAAGAGGATTGGCGGGACGTCTTTTTGAGCTTGCCGTTCCAGCTGTCTCGAATTTCACCAGTCCCCGGGCATGGGCTTTCTCTTTACTTGGAATTCAGAAATATCTTGACCGTTTTCCGGAGGACAGGTCCGCGCAGCGTGAGCGAGACAACCTAGCCGAAAAGCTGATGAAGGTTTATCAAGTCACTCACACGCCGGATTGGAATTGGTTTGAAGAAGGATTGGCGTATTCCAACGCACGTTTGTCCCAAGCCTTGTTAATAGCGGGCGCTCGTACCGCAAACAAAGAGTGGCTTACGGCAGGCCTGCAGTCCCTGGACTGGCTTGAAAAGCAGCAACGCTGCAGCGTGAACGGACATTTTGTCCCTATCGGCTCGCAAGGCTTCTATCCCAAGGCAGGCGGGAAAGCCCGCTTCGATCAGCAGCCGGTAGAGGCAGGTGCGACGGTCTCGGCCTGCCTGGCGGCCTATCGCGCCACTGGAGATGAGTGCTGGCGCACCCGAGCTTGGACTGCCTTCAACTGGTTCCTGGGGGACAACGACCTAAAGACATCTTTATACGACGACACCACGGGCGGCTGCCGAGATGGTCTTCATCCCGATCGAGCCAATGAAAACCAGGGAGCAGAGTCGACGCTTTCGTTCTTGATGGCGTTAATGGAAATGCATCATGTCGGTGAAGCAGAAACCCTGGAAGCGAACTTGAACTAAGCGCAGGCGCAGTACGCCTGTTGTTTTCAATATCCCGGACTCGAAATGACTAATGATTCCAACTACTGAGACTATCGGCTCCATCGACTCTACGGAACTGCTTCTGCATCGGCATCCCGCCAATCCAATCTTGACCAGCAAAGACTGGCCTTATCGAATTAATAGCGTCTTCAATCCCGGAGCAACGCTACTTTCCGATGGCTCGACTTTGTTGTTGTGCCGCGTGGAAGATCGACGAGGACTTTCACATCTGTGCGCCGCTCGTTCCGAGAACGGAGTAGATGGATGGAAGATAGATCCCACGCCGACATTAAGGCCCAATCCTGAGGAGTACCCGGAAGAGCTCTGGGGCATCGAGGATCCCCGCATCACCTACGTTCCCGAACTCGAGCGCTATGCCGTCGCATACACCTCCTACTCCAAAGGTGGCCCAGGAGTATCGCTGGCGCTCACCAGCGACTTTCGAAACTTCGAGCGCTTCGGCGTCATCATGTCGCCGGACGATAAGGACGCCGCTCTCCTGCCGCACAAAATTGGAGGACTCTGGGCGCTTATTCATCGACCCATGACTCCCCTAGGATGCCATATCTGGATTTCGTACTCGCCTGATCTCCGTCATTGGGGTGGCCATCGAGTCATGATGGAAGCCCGCAAAGGCGCGTGGTGGGACGCGAACAAGATTGGACTATCTTCGCCACCAATTCGGACATCTCGGGGATGGCTTGTCCTGTACCACGGAGTCAAGCAGACGGCCTCAGGCTCACTGTACCGGATCGGCCTGGCACTCTTTGACCTTGCCAAGCCTGATCTCTGTTTGTTGCGGGGCGACTCCTGGATCTTTGGACCAGAGACCGACTATGAGCGTGGAGGCGATGTGCATGATGTCGTCTTCCCATGCGGCCATACCCTAAGTTCTGACGGAGATACGCTCAATGTCTATTATGGTGCGGGCGATTCCTGTATAGCGCTTGCCCAAGGCAGCCTGCGCAGTCTGCTGAACTGGCTGGATAACAATGGTAAGTCCGATGACGCTGATCGTAATGCCCGTGATGCGGACTAGCTGAGACCAAGTAGAGGAACTCTCTCCAGTCAACTACACCGATTGGGGGCCCGGCGAAGAAACCGGGATCATCCCTCAACCGGGTTGCCGCCATTGCGCAATGCGGGCTGCTGTTGCTCGCGAACTTCCTTGCGGTTGAACCCCCAAAAGTTAATTTCGTATACTGAAACCGTCTACTCTTGATCTTGTCCGGGAGTTACAAGGCTTTCTATTTTGGCTTGTCCATCTCCGCCGTTAGGCTTATGTATCGCTAAGAGAGCGAATGCCTCTCCAGGACATCCCTACTGATGCCCGGCTTAACCGCGAATAACACGCCCCCAGTGAGTTCATCCAGTGTTCCGTCCGAACGGATCAGCTCAGGCATTCGACCAATCGATGTGCTCGTCCTCATCTGCTGGCTACTGCTGTGCGCCGGACTGGTGTTCTGGCGCACCTTCCACGTCGCCTATGGCTTCGATGATATCGCCCACTTACATGCGTTGGCGTGTCTGCGCACCGGCGAGCTGACCTTTACGGAATGGCTTTTCCATCAGCACAACGAGCATATCGTTCCCATGTTGCGCCTGTACTTCATGGCCGCAACCACGATCAGCGGCCTGAGTTCGTGGGCCCTCCACGTCATGATTTTCCTGACCTATGTGGCCGGAGCGGTTGCGTGTGCCTGGATCTTCTTTTCCATCACGCGATCGCGTCTGGGAGCGTTCCTGGCAGGAACCATTTACGCAGGCGCCGGTGGTTTTTGCGGTGGCGTAGTCTGGCAACCCACTGTAGGGCAATTTTCCGTCGCCGGTACTCCGCTGGTCCTGGCAATGGCGATTCTAGTGAGCCCGTATTCCCGTAAACGCTGGACAGATGCGGCGGTGCTTCTCCTGATTGTTGTCGCGTCTATGGGAATGGGTGGTGCGGCAATTGCCGGGCTCTCGATCCCGGTTTACCTCGTTCTTGCGAAGCCGAAGTCCATTCCGGCTGGCAGATGCCAAATTGATGATCGCCTTGAGCGTGCTGCTGGTCGGGGCCGTTCTGCTGTGGACACGCTGGCTAATGGGTGTTCACGGCGTTCACGGGCCTACGCTAGAGTTTCAGGGCATCTATAACGGCTTATTCCTGGTACTCTCCGCGCCTGGACGTTTCCTGCTTGCCTGGACACCGTTCGCTGAGGTTGGTCTGCGATGGGATGTGGCAGCCTCGGTAGTCGGTCTGATACTTTTTGCCGCGAGCTGGCGGCTGGTTCCGAAGACTTTGCGAACCCTCCTGTTGGCGCTGTGGACTGCGGATGGGCTTCTGGTATTTCTGATCGGCACAGGGCGAATTAACTTCACCTACGCGGATCTGTTCGGCACCGAACGCTATTACTTCTTCTTTCTGCTTCCCTTGGCGCTTCATGCCGCGGCAGCTCTTGAGCACATGACTCGCCGGCTGTTACAGGGCGCGAGCCCCACGCGCAGAACTGCGGTTGCCGCTGCCTTAGGATGCCTGATGCTGGCGGCGCTGGTCATGAGCCACGTGCGATCGCAGAAGCAAATGATCTGGTGGCTCATTGATGAGCACCAGCTCGATTTCCGGGAAGCCAAGGTACTTGCGAAAGTTGTGAAAGCGACGGCTGCGGGACAACATCTTCATTTAGCCGATGGCCCGATTCGCTTTCCGGGCTCACGCAACGAACATTTGGGATTCTCTGCCATCATATTTACGCAGTTTCCCAAGGGCTTGCCCGGGGTTGTGTGGAGTCTCTCGTCAACTCCCACTGCAAGCGTTGGCTGGCCGTGGAATGTCCCTCCAATTTCGGACGCCGATGCGGCAGTCGAAAATCAGATCTTTGACGAATGGTCGAAGAAGATAGCCAGGCCGCCGTATTCTTGCGTATCGGCGGAGAAGTTCGAGATGTCCTTCCCGTCAAGAGTTGCGAGGAAGCCGCTGCGATGCCCAAACCACCCGTAGCGCCGGCGCGGCCCTTTAACTAGGCCGCCGGACGTTCGCGATTTCGCGGCCGACGCTTGTTGCCAAAGCAAAACCCGTTACACCCAGATATGCAATTTTCGGCGACTACAAGAGGACCCTCAGAGGGCCGGGTCAACCCTCCATTCGCGCGCAAGGACGAGCACGAACGCAATTGCCGAAAGCGCCGTGATAACCGTGAGAAACGTGTTGGTCGGGCCGAATAGGGTTCCCAACCCGACGGGCTGTGGAGGGTTGATAAAGGCGTATAGGACAAGCGCAAGAGCAGCGTGACAGCCGACCACGATCACAGCTAACCTCCGACTTACCGCCCATAACGTCAGCACGCTCGCCGCAAACGCCGCAATCTCGGTAAAGTAGCAACCCTGATGCACGATAGTACCGCCGGCAAACATTAGCAGGCACCAGTTCGCGAGCGTGAATGCCGTGCAGATCCACAGAATGGATGCCTGACGGAATCCCCGGGAGCGAGGTCTGCGAACTAGCAGTCGCATCAGCCACAAGAAGACGACAAAGCTGAGAAGGTCCATCGACCAAAACCACTTCAGGAACATCAGATCTCGCAAGGAAGCGACTTCGGCCATCTTTTGGTGATGAGTGCCCAGGAAAAGAAAACTCCCGATGTCATGTATGCGGCCCGAGAAGCTTTCGTCGTCGAATAATCCCTGAAACCCGTAGATCTTGTTAGCTAGGATCTGGTGCCAGGTTAGCTCTCGATATTTGCTGATAACAAGGGTCGAAAATTTGATCTCCGGGTGCGGCTCCGGCGTTGCCGCCAGATGCATCTTCAGAAGCCGGTCGCCGGGCGGATCGACATACTTCTGATAGAGCGACCAGGGAAGATAGGTCAGACTCGCGAAGATCGCCGCGACAAGGATGAATCGAAGAGCCGGAACCCGCCGGAAAACCAGCGCGGTTAGAGCGATACCGATCAGTGCGAACGCGCTACCACCATGGCACAACATGGCAAAAGCCGCCGCTGCTCCCACCAGCACCGCGACGCGCCAGTTGCGTCTCGCTTCGGAATAGCGCTCTGTGAAGAGGTAAGCACAAATCAGTAGCAGAAATGCCACGGGATAGAGCTTTGGCCAGACGAAGAACGAGTTCTCAATCGTGAATCCGGCAAACAGCGCCGCCGCCATGACCAGCGCCGCAGCTTTTCGGCTTATGCCCGCAGCGTCCAGATATGCCCACAGTCCGGCAAGAAACGTGAGCTGCAGAATCACTCCCAAAATCTGGTACGCCACATCCCGGTCGCCATGGATCCAGGCGTAGTTCCAAAGCGAGTTACCGGCCTGCAAAGGCGGGCGGTCGCTTGAAAGCCAGTCGCCGAACATGGGCTTCGGAATATGCCTTGAATAAACATCATCAGCCAGGATTTTTGGTACCCAGTTATCGACGGAGAGAGACGGCGGACCAAAACGTTCTGCCGAGTACTGCTGAAGGAGAGCGGACTTTCCGTAGATGAATCCGAGGGAGACGATAAACAATGTTGCAGTCGCCATGAGCAGCACCGGCGTCGCCATGACTCGCAACGATGCCAGTTCCGCTCGTCTCTGTCGGCTCCCAAGCCCCCAGGCGAGAATACCGACACACAGGAGCAAGCTGGTCCAACTGTAGATCTCTCCCAGGGTGCGATGAAAGAAGTAGCTCCAGAACGCAACGTAGCCGACGAGTGCGATCGTCAGCAGGGAGAGCGTAGTCAGATCCAGGACATTCCGGATTCCACGGCGAACGGCGAGAACGCAGGCTGCCGCTGCCGGCAGTAACGTTACGACAAGAATCCCCAGGGTTAATAGCAGCAGACGAAATCCGAATACCGGATTCCCGGTCGCATTTGAGCTTGGGAACAACAACGAAAGCGATCCAGCCGCGCGGGGCGGTGTTGTTATCGTCGGCGACCACCCGGATAGATTGACCCTGCCACTCGCGCGGAAGGGGAAAATAGTAGAGCTGCCATAGTTCGCGCGGAGGTTGCGAGAGTTGCAGGGGCAGTTGCTGGTGATTGCTCAGGTTCTCGAGATGGAGGCGAAGCCCTTGAAGTCCCGGGTAGCCGGCGACATACAGCTCCGCGTACTTATCTGCGATGAACGGGTCGGAGGCTGCGAAGCCGGTGTCTTGGTCTCCCGCAGAACAGAACGAGCGCCAGATCACGGCTCGGGAAGGAGGCCTATTGTTACCCCAACTGACCAGAGGGAAGTTGCTGTCGCGACAGAACCCGTGTTGCGCCTGATCTGTGGGGATGTAGCCTGCCGCGAGAGATGAGTTGGGAAGGCGCGGCGCCGTGAATGCGAACCACCCTTCCAAACCTTTAGCGTTGTCCTCGCCGATCAACTTGACCGGCTTGCCTACCCACGCCGGAGGCAAAGGGAAATCGTAAAGGCGCCAACCGTTACCTGGAGGCGGTTGCGGCCGCAGATCGAAGTCTTCACTCGACTGCAAGTTTCGCAGGTAAAGACGTAGACCTGGTTTCCCAACGTATCCTGAAATGAAGAATGAAAGCTCGCTCGGAGCAAGAAATGTGTCGGAGATAATTTGACCGGTGGAGGCTTGGTCGTCGCAATAAGAGCCCCATACGGCCGCATCATCGTTACCTAGCCCAGGCTCCCACTGAACCGGAGGCGCGGCACCACGGAAGCAGAATCCATCGTCTCTCGTGAAAGCAAGATAAGACTGACCGGGGACGGTGCTCGCCATGGCGGGCGGGAGAATTGCCGCTGCAAACGCCAACAGGCAAATGCTTCGAACAAGAAACCTCGGCACCATAACTCCACTGATTGTACCCAGCGCAGAACAGCATGCCCATTAGCCCCGCAGCTCTCGACTGGCAGCTTCACATTCTGCTCGTCTGCATGTACTTCAGCTCCGCCGACGCAGGGATGGCAAAGAACACACGAGCTGCCGCAGCCTGGTGCGGTCGATCTGCAAGTTTGAGTCAGCCAGGATTGTCTCGGACAACTGGTATCATCGTGTTTTCGCGGCAGGGAAGCTTGTGGAGTGAGCGAGCTGACCAGCGATCCTGCGGAGCGTCAATTCAGTCCGACCATTATGTCGTATTTCTATTGGAAGAATTCGCTACTCAGACCTAGCGCCATCACGGGCTGCGCGGCATCTCTGGTGTTATTAGCTGCGACCCTTCCGATGCCTGGCCAAAGTAAACCCGCAGGTGCCGACCAGCCGGCACAAAAGGCCGCCCCGGTCATGATCGGCAAGGAGCCGGTCATCACGTTGCAGCGGCCGCCGGTCACCGACAAAGAGAAGCCTCAGTTTCTGGAAGCTACCATCCTGCCCGGACGCGGCATGGCCGTGCTTCAGATCAAGGCCTTCCTGCCGGGCAAAGGCGAGATCGATGTACTGAACGCGCCACCGCTGCCGGAAGCCGAGCAACTGCTGAACAAGCAGGACGACGAGTGGGGCAACGAGATTTTCAAGATCGGCGGAGCCATCCTGCTGCCGTATGCCAATCGCATTCGCGGCACGCTCTCGCCCGACGGCAAGACCATCACCGCCGTGGTCGCCGGCAAAACCGTTACGCTGCCGGCGAACTGGAGCGGCAAGAATCCCGGCGCGGAGAAGCATTCCATCCACGGCCTGATGCGCTACTCGCGCTTCGAGCACGCCATCCTGCGCAATGGCTCGCAGGAGTCGGCCGTCATGGCGACGCTGCACGCCGGCGACTTCGACGGCCACTGGCTCTCCGACACCGACGTGGAAGTCGAGACCGTGCTGAGTCACGACGCATTCGACATGAGCGTGACGGCGAAGAACGTGGGCACCAATCTGCTGCCGATGGGTATCGGCTGGCATCCGTACTTCCTGTTACCCAGCGGAGACCGCGAGCAGGTGCGGCTGCACATTCCGAGCGAACTGCGCGCGATCACGACCAATTATGACGATTCGTTTACAACCGGTCGGCGCGTATCGGTGAAGGGAACTCCGTACGATTTTTCCATGGCGGGCGGAGCGCCGCTGGACAAGCAGTATCTTGACGACAACTTCTCCGATCTCAACTACGGACCCACCAAATCTTCCGTGTCGGAGATCATCGACCCGGCGGCAAAATATGGGTTGCGGCTGATCACCTTGTCGCCGAAGATCACGTGCATCCAGGTCTACGCTCCGACCGACAAGAATTTTGTTGCTATTGAGCCGCAGTTCAATTTACCTGATCCATACAACAAGAATTGGGGCAATGTTGAGACCGGCATGGTCCTGCTTCAGCCCGGCCAGTCGGTGACCTGGCATGTTCGACTGGAGCTGTTCACGCCCAATCCGGAGCCGCCGGCAACTTCTGGAACTGCGTCGCCCGGCATGAAGGAATAGGTTCATCATGCAACGTCTGGTCGTCAAAACGCACAAGAAGCGCGAGATCATCGACATCACGCAGAAGCTGGAAGCCATACTCTGGAAGAACTACGCGGATAAGACCGGGCTGTGCCAGGTGAGCCTTCTGCATACGACCGCGGCGCTCACCACCGCCGATCTCGATCCCGGCGCGGACCTCGACATGCTCGACGCCTTCGACATCATGGTGCCCAAGCTCGACTACCGGCACGAACACAATCCCGAACACATGCCCGATCACATCTTGTCGGCGATGATAGGAACTTCGCTGTCTCTGCCGGTCGAGAGCGGATTGCTGCTGCTGGGCACCTGGCAGCGCGCCGTGCTGATGGAGTTCGACGGCCCCCGCGAGCGCGAGATGGTGGTGGCGCTGGTGGAAGCGCTGTAGATCTCGCAATCATTCACGGCTGAGGCGCTGAGGGCGCGGAGGATAGTCGTCGTCCAGAACTTCTTCGCAAATCATTCACAATTCATAATCCACGGAAATGCAACCCTTATAGAATTGTCATCCAGAGCAACGCGTCGCTTTTGGAATTGTCATCCTGAGCGCAGTGCCTGCCTTTGATTTTCTGACTCGCCGATTTTGCGAGTCAGGCGGGCATGGAGTCGAAGAGTCGAAGGATCCGCGGTTCGCCGAGCGATGCAATCCCGAACACCGCGAGACCACTCGGAATTTCATTTCACGAGGATTATCATCCATGAACGCTGCTGTCGTTGAGTCCTCTGAAGCCCCTCCCCGTTTCACTACTTTCGCCGATCCGGTAGCCGACGCCGGCGAAGTCCTGGTGACCGTAAGCGCGGCCGGCCTTCATCCCGTCGTGAAATCGCTGGCGCGCGGCGCCCACTACATGAGCACCGGCGCGCTGCCGCTGATCCCCGGCATTGACGGCGTTGGCCGCCTCGAAGACGGCACGCGCGTTTATTTCGGCGCGACCAAGCCTCGCTACGGTAGCTTCGCCGAACGCTGCGCGACGGCGCGCTTCGTGTGTCTCGCGATTCCCGACACTCTTGACGACAACACCGTCGCCGCCATGATGAATCCCGGCATGTCGTCGTGGGGAGCGTTGACGGCAAGGGCGCAGTTCGCCCCGGGTGAAAGCGTGCTGATCCTCGGCGCCACGGGTGTGGCTGGACAACTGGCAATTCAGGTCGCACGGCGTCTGGGCGCCAAGCGCGTAATCGCTGCCGGGCGCAACCCCGCAGCCTTGGCGAAGTTAACGCAACTTGGCGCCGATGCCGTCATCTCGCTCGATCAGGATGCGAAGAGTCTGGTAGCCGCGGTCACCGAAGAGTGGGCTCTGGGGAAGATCGACGTCGTCCTGGATTACGTGTGGGGCGCGCCCGCCGAACAGCTTCTGGAAGCGATTTCACAAAAAGGATTTCCCGGCGCGGGCTCGCGAATTCGCTACGTGCAGATCGGCGCTATGGCGGGCGCCAACATCTCGCTGCCTGCAGCCACTCTGCGAAGTACTGGTCTGGAACTGATGGGCAGCGGCTTCGGCTCCGTTTCCATACAGAAGATCTTCGAAGCGCTGGCACGCTTTCTCGAAGCTGCCGGGAAAGAGCCGTTCTCAATGGAGATCGATGCGGTTCCGTTGCGAGAGGTCGAACGTATGTGGGACGCGCCGTCTAACGGACGCCGGGTAGTCTTCCAGCCGTAAGCGGTATCGAACAGCCGATCGCTATGGCGAAGGGCTGACCTCTTGCTACGGCGATCGCACTACCTCTTGCTGTGGCGATCATGCTCCTCAAAGCATTGCTGAATTGTCATCCTGAGCGGAGTGTCCGCCTTGATTTTCTGACTCGCCGGCTTTGCGAGTCAGGCGGACACGGAGTCGAAAGATCTGCGGTTCCTTGCCAGCGAAGAACCCGAGCCTTCGAACGGCGACGACCGCCGGATCACACCAGCACACCAGCCGTCGTCCTATGCTCCAGCTCGTGCGCCACCGCGATCGACAGCCGCCGGATGCCTTCACGAATCATCTCCGGGTTGGCGTTGGAGAAATTCAGGCGCATGTGCGAACCCTCGTCTCCATTGGGGAAGAAGGGATCGCCGGGCACGAAAGCCACATCCTGGCGCAGCGCCGAGTCCAGCAGCTTCGACGAATCCACGCCCGGCGGCATGGTGACCCACAGGAACAGTCCGCCGTGCGGCTTCGTCCACGAAACCTCGGGCGGGAAGTAATCGTTCAGCGCCTGCAGCATGGTGTCGCGACGCTCTTTGTAAGTGGCGCGAATAATCTTGACGTGCTCGTCGATGAAGCCCTCGCGCGCCGCTTCGTAGATGACCATCTGGGTGAACATGCTGGTATGCAGGTCAGTGCTCTGCTTGATCTGCACCAGCTTGGCGATCACGTCCGGAGGAGCGACGATCCACGCCACGCGCAGGCCCGGCGCCAGGACCTTGGAGAACGTGCTGAGGTAAATGACGTTGCCCAGCTTGTAGTCGGGGTCGCGCGTCAAGTTGGTGCGGTCCAGCACCACCAGCGGCGTCACGTGTTCGCCTTCATAGCGAAGCTGGCCGTAAGGATCGTCTTCAATGATCGGTATGCCGTACTTATCGGAGAGCATCACCAGCTGTTCGCGCCGGTGAGCGCGAAAGCGTGACCCCGCTTGGGTTCTGGAAGTTCGGCAGGATGTACATGAACTTCGGCCCCGAGCGCAGCGCTTGTTCCATGTTGCAGGTCTGCAGGCCGTGGTCGTCGGTGGGCACGGTAACGTACTCGGCGCCCATCAAGTCGAACGCCTGCAGCGCGCCCAGGTAAGTTGGGCACTCCACCAGGATGCGGTCGCCACGATTGATGAGCAGCTTGGCAATCAGGTCCAGCGCCTGTTGCGAACCCGACGTGATCAGCACGTTGTCGACGCTGGCCAGAATGCCATAGCGGGCCATGTGCGCGACGATGTACTCGCGCAGCGGACGGTAGCCCTCGGTCGGCCCGTATTGCAAAGCAGCCGCAGCTTGCGTGTGCAGCACGCGCTCGCATGCCTCATGGAAGCGTTCCACTGGAAACACCTCGGGCGCGGGTAAGCCTCCGGCAAAAGAGATGACTTCGGGACGTTGGGTGATCTTCAGGAGTTCGCGGATGATGGAGCTTTTTGCAGTCTTCGTACGTTGCGCGTAACGGTGTGCCCACGGCGCTGCCATACCACACCTCTCGTTGTTACTCTTCACCGTAACGCAGGTCGACACACGTGTCTGTGACGCACGGCACGATGCCGTGTTACGTACCTCCCGAGTGGCGGCAGCTTCAGCTCTTGCGCGAAGTTACCGCGAAGAACTCGGCTACATCCTGCTCGATTTTCCGGCTGTTGCACTTGGGGCAACTGACCTGCTTGCTCTCGTGCTCTTTCAAGGTAAGGATGGCTTCAAACTTGTGCTGACATTTCTTGCAGATGTACTCGTAAACCGGCATTCTCTCCTCCACAAGGTGGGTTGGGGCGGAAGGAGTTGAGGAAAGCCGAAGCTCTCCCAAAGACTAACGACAGCTCCATTATCGCTCTCCGCAGCACGATTTTCCTGGTTTAAATTTCTGCGCGTTAAATACCTGCGATTTCCCCGCCGATGAGCAAACGTCGATGTCCGTGCGCAGCATCCAGTTAATAGAAGGACGATTCATTCGTCTTTCCACTCATAAGGAAATCATCATGCCTAAGCCGGAAGTCGTAGTAATCACCGGCGCGTCCGCCGGGGTGGGACGCGCCACGGTGCGCGAGTTCGCGCGCCATGGAGCCAAAATTGGACTAATAGCCCGGGGACGCGACGGACTGGAAGGCACACGCCGCGAAGTGGAGCGCGCCGGAGGACAAGCCCTGGTGCTGCCCACCGATGTCGCCGACGCGCAACAGGTGGAAGATGCCGCCGAGCGCGTGGAAAAGAAGTTCGGCCCCATCGATATCTGGATCAATGACGCCATGGTCTCGGTCTTCTCGCCCATCAAAGAGATGAAAGCGGAAGAGTTCCATCGCGTAACCGAGGTGACGTACCTGGGCTACGTCTACGGCACGTTGTCGGCGTTGAAGCGCATGTTGCCGCGCGATCGCGGAACCATCGTTCACGTGGGCTCGGCGCTGGCCTATCGCAGTATTCCGCTGCAGGCCGCGTATTGCGCGGCCAAGCACGCCATCCTGGGATTTCACACTTCGCTGCGCACTGAGCTGCTGCACGACGGCAGCAACGTTCACACGACCATGGTGCAGATGCCGGCGCTCAATACGCCGCAGTTTGGCTGGGTGAAGAGCCGCCTGCCGCACAAGGCGCAGCCGGTGCCGCCTATCTATCAGCCCGAGGTCGCGGCCCGCGCCATCTACTACGCCGCGCATCATCCTAAGCGGCGCGAGTACTACGCGGCGTGGTCGGCCGTGGAAGCCATCTTCGGCAACAAAATCGCGCCGTCGTTCGCCGATCACTACCTGGCGCGCCATGGATACCAGTCGCAGCAGTACGACGGGCCCGCGGATCCGAACCGTCCTAACAATCTGTGGGAGCCCGTGGCCGGCGATCACGGCGCGCATGGCGTCTTCGACAAACGCGCGCGGCCTTTCAGCTTCGAAGCGTGGGCGGAGACGCATCCTGCGGTGTTCGCGATGGCCGGAGTCGGCGCAGCAGCGGCGCTCTGCGGAGCGATCACGGCCGCCTACAAGGCAATCCAGAGCGCACGTCCCGACCAGATGCAGCGTTACCGCCGTGCTGCGTAGCTAGCGGAACAGGGTTAGTTGCTGCTCGGCCGGACGCGGCAGCGGCCCAATGTCACCGCGCCGGGTGATCTCGCGTGTGATGCCGTGCTTCTTGCGCAAGCGGTCCATCAGCTCCGAGATGCGCCTGGCGTAGGCGGTGCCCAGGAAGGCGCGGTCCTCAAAGCGCTTGCGATATTCCTCGACCAGGTGAGGGAACTCCTGCTCCAGAAACGGCAGGAAGACCTTCGCCGAGCAGGGCTTCAGGAACAGCGGGTTGGCGTAAATGTATTTGCCGTCGACTTTCTTCGTCGCGCTCACCAGCGCGTCCAGATTCTTCGGCGAATCCGTGATGCCGGGTACCACCGGCGCGCAGATCACTCCCGCGCGCAGCCCGGCTTTGCGCAACTCGCGAACGGCCTTCAGCCGCAGGTCGGGACGCGGCGCGCGCGGCTCCAGAATTCGCGCCAGCTTGGTGTCGATGGTCGTGATGGTGAGATTCACATACAGCGTGTTGCCCTGGGCGATGCGCTGCAGCACGTCAATATCGCGCACAATCAGGTCCGACTTGCTGACGATGCCGATCTGCAATCCCTGATGCAACGCCAGCTCCTCAAGAATGCCGCGCGTGATCTCGAAGCGCTTCTCCGCCGGCTGATAGGGGTCGGTTGCCGTGCCGATAGCAATCTCTTCGCCGCGCTTCACCTTGCGCAGCTCCTGCCGCAGCAGCCACACCGTCTGTTGCTTGACGTAAATCTTGCGCTCGAAGTCGACGCCGTCGTTCATCTCCATGAACTCGTGGGTATAGCGCGCGTAGCAATATTTGCAGGCGAATTCGCAGCCGCGGTACGGGTTGATCGTCCAGGTGAATGGCACGCGCTTCGAGGTGCAGCGGTTCAGGATCGCGCGCGTGGGCAGGGTAAAGTATTCCACCAGGTGGCCCTGACGGATGGATTCGCCCTGCGCCGCGAGCTTGGCAATGCCGACCAGCGGCTGGGGAGAATCTTCCTCGACGGTTTGCAGCAGCCAGGGATTCATGGGTCACGATTTTCGCTTTTTCTTCGCCTTACAGCGTAACGCGAAGGCAGAGCTCAGTCAACGCGAGACTTGCTCAAATTTGGCAATTTTGGCGAGACAAACCCGCCCGCATCCCGCACATCCAATGGTCGGAACATGGCTGTTATCGGGGGGAACGTTTATGTCTGATCAAAAGCACATATTGAATGCATTGGAGGACCTGATCGAAGTTTGCCGCGACGGCCAGAATGGCTATCGCGACGGCTCCGAACACGTCAAAAATCCGCAACTGAAAGGCTTGCTGAACGAAGTAAGCCTGGAGCGCGCGAAGTTTGCGGGCGATTTGGAGAGCGAGGCCGTTCGCTACGGCAAGGCCGATGTCGACCGCTCGGGCAGCACCCTGGGCGCGCTGCATCGGGGATGGACGGATCTGAAGGCCAGCCTGGGCGGTGGCGACGACGCCATCCTGTCGTCGATGGAAACCGGCGACAGCTACGCCAAGGATCACTACGACAAGTACATCAACGACAACAAACTGCCGGACGACATCCTGGGCACGATTCGCAACCAGGCACAGGCGATCGTCGGCACCCTTGACCGTGTCCGCGCCTTGCGGAGACAGAACAAGGCTGCGTAATTAAATCCGAGTAGTTCTTGCCGGGGGACGAGCGCGCTCGTCTCCTCTTTATCTACTTCAAGTTTTTCTGCAGAAATTCCGCGGTGACTTTCTCGGCGTTGGCGGCATCGTCCGCACGGTAGCCCTTCTCGTTATTGGGATTCTCGAAGGCATGCCCGGCGTCGGGATAAATATGGATCTCGATTTTCTTGTTCATCGCTTGCAGCTCAGTTTCAAACTTGCGAATGTCTGCAACTGAAATTCCCTGGTCCTGTCCGCCGAAAATCCCGAGGATGGAGGCGTGGATCTTGCGCAGGCTGGACTTGTCGGTGGCCAGGTGTCCGTAGTTGATGACGGCCACCTTGAGCTTGGGATCGGCCAGCGCCAGGTCGAGCGCGTAGCCTCCGCCCATGCACCAGCCGATCACCCCAACCCGCTTGGCGTTCACCGTGTTGAGCGAGCGCAGGAAGGCCGTCGCCGCCAGAAGGTCCCGCTGGGCACGGTCTTCCGGAACGCCGCGCATGATCTGGTGAGCCTCATCCGCAGTGGTCGCCACCTTGCCGCGATACAGGTCGATGGCAAGGGTGACGTAGCCCTTGTCGGCGTAGTCGGAAGCCTGCTGCTTCACCCAGTCGTTCAATCCCCACCACTCGTGAATGACCACCAGCGCAGGAAATGGCCCCTCGCCCGCAGGCATGTAGAGCAGCGCGTGTACGGTTTCGTCACCGCTCTGATAGGTAACGTCGCGCGGCTCAGCCGCAACCGCCGCGACGGCGAACAGGCAGATCAGGATGCTGAGCAAGAGAGCTTTCACGTTCAGATCCTCCAACGGTGTTCAACATTAGAGCGTGTTTAGGGCAAGTTGTCATCTGGAGCTTAAAGTGCGTGCCGCTGCGGTAATTCCCGGCGTCACCCAACAGCGTCAGCGATTTTTTTTGAACACGCGGATGGATTTCGCAGACTCTCGTGCTAACATGCCGCTCGTTTTGGCAAGTGCCAAGTTCGACGATTGCACCACAAACTCCCTGACGAGAGAGGTTTCCTCTGATGCTGGCCGCCCGGCGCACCTGCTTCGCCGCCCTGATTCTTACTCTTTTCCTCAATGTAAGCTTCGCCATAGCGCAAGTAGTGGTTGCGACCGTTCCAGTCGGTGTAGGCCCAGACGCCGTCGCGGTGAATACGACCACCAACAAAGCCTACGTCGTGAATCGGCTCTGCGACACCGTCAGCTGTTCGAATCCCGGGTCCGTCTCAGTAATTGATGGTGCCACGAACACCACGACCGCGACGGTCCCGGTTGGTGTGACGCCCGCGGCGGCGGTGGTGAATCCGGTAACCAACAAGATTTATGTGAGCAACGAGTGCGGCAGCGACAACAACTGCCAAAGCCTCGGAACCGTCACCGTCATCGACGGCGCAACCCTGGCCACGCAGACCGTGACCGTTGGCTATGTTCCCGCGCGCATGGCGGTGAACCCGGTTACCAACAAGATTTATGTAGTGAATATGTGTACCTCGGCCGGCATTCAGGAATGCCAGAACGATGCGCCCGGTACCATCACCGTCATCGACGGGGCTACCTTACAAACAACCAGCGTGACCCTGGGTGGGTATGGTCCGACCGATGTCGCGGTGAATACAACCACCAATACGATCTATGCAACGACCTTCGCGAGTTCTAGTGGACTGAGCGGAACCCTCACCGCGATCAACGGGAGCACACTCTCGACGCAGACCGTCGGTACGGGCTTCATCACGTACAGCCTGGCGGTGGATCCGGCCACAAACCAGATTTACGCCACCAACATCTGCGGCAACGATCTGAGCTGTCAGAGTGGCGGAACGGTGACGGTGATTGATGGCGCCACCCTGGCGACACAGAGCGCGCCGACGCTCTTCGATCCGTACTGGATCACCCTAAATCCAGTAACCAACAAAATCTACGTTGCCAACCTGTGTTCCACCGTTGACTGTAACACCGCGACCGCCGTCACCGTCATCGACGGCAGCACGCTGGCCACAACCCAGATACCGGTTTGTAATGCCGGGGATACGGCCGCCGACATCGAGGTCAACACCGTGACCAACAAGATTTACTATCCGTGCGATCGCAACGGAGGAACACTCACGGTGATCGACGGCGCAACAAATACCACAACCCAGGTAGCGGTCGGTGATGAACCTCTGGCAGCCGGTATTAACGCAACGACCAACACCATCTACGTCCCTAATGCGAACGACGCCACAACGTCGGTTGTTGGAGGCGCAACCACGTTGCAGATGGTCGCGATCACGCCCTGCCGCCTGGTGGATACCCGCACCGGCAGTCCAATTCAGGGTGGAACTTCGGCAACCTTCAACCTGCCGCAGCTGGCGCAAACCCAGGGTTGTCCTGATATCTCGATGGCGATTTCCTATTCGCTGAACGTGACACTGATTCCGAAGAACGGCAATCGGGTTCGCTATTTGACCCTCTGGCCCACTGGCGAGCTGCAACCAAATGTCTCGCTGATGAATTCGTACGATGGACGGGTCAAAGCTAATGCGGCGATCCTCTCTGGTGGAGTAGGCAAGGCCGTCAACGTCTTCGTGACCGACACGGCGGACGTGGCAATCGACATTGACGCTTACTTCGCGCCCACAAATTCATCGACGCTGGCGTTCTATCCGCTGACCCCATGCCGCGTGGCCGATACGCGCAACATGGATTATCCCCCGGGTTTGGGCGCTCCGTTTCTATCTGGAGGAGCACAGCGCGACTTTCCAATCCTGAACAGCGCCTGCATTCCCCACAACGTTACTCCCGTCGCTTATTCGTTTAACCTGACAGCCATTGCGTATCCGGGACAGGGAAGCCGCCTGGGTTATCTCGAGATCTGGCCGACGGGAAGTCAGCCGGCGAATCCGGTGTCGACGCTGAACAATCCCACCGGGACGAACGTGGCCAACGCAGCCATCGTGCCAGCCGGCACAGGCGGCGAGGTCACGGTCTTTGTCAGCAACGACTCGAACCTGGCGATCGACATCAATGGCTATTTCGCCCCCGCGGGAAGTGGAGGGCTGTCGCTGTATCCGAGCGCGACGTGTCGCGTCCTCGACACGCGCAATCTCGGCGGTGGTCTGCCGTTCAGCGGGCAACTCGCGCCTCCCGTGGACGTCGTCGACAGCTCGTGCGGCGTACCGGCCAACGCTCAGGCGTACGTTTTCAACGCCACAGTCCTGCCTTCGCCGACATTGAACTTCCTGACGCTGTGGCCTGAAGGCGAGACGCAGCCCGTAGTCTCCACCCTCAACGCCGTCGACGGTTTTGCGGCGTCGAATATGGCGGTCGTGCCTAACCTGGACGGGAAGATCGATGCCTACGCGATGGGGACTACGCAACTGATCCTGGATATCTCCAGCTACTTCGCGCCGTAAGAATCGATGCAGCTGGCGCTGAAAAGCAGAGTCTCACTTGCGATCCCGCCGATCGAAGGTGAGGCTCTTTGGGCTTCCGCGAAAATTGCTTCCCGAAACGACAACAGTTACTCATTCCCCTATCCGATTTTTGTTACCAGCCCATCAGCCTGGTGCCAAGATTCTCCTGATCAGTGCATGTGCCGCCGTTTGCAATTAGCCGGGCGATTTGCACACCACTCAGGGACCCGCGCATGGCGGCAGGGGAGAGCACCATGTCCGTTATCCGCCGCATCTTTCTTTTTCTACTCCTACTCAATAGTCTGGTCATCCTGACCACACCCAGTGCCGGTCAAACCTGGCTCAAGGATGTCTTCACCGGCACCGACCCGATTTCCATTGCCGTCAATCAATCTACCGACAAGATCTATGTGCTGAACTATGAGGACAACACGGTCGCCGTCGTCGACGGTCTGACCAACACCCTTACGGCTACCGTTCCGGTTGGTTCAGAGCCCTCCATGGTTGCCGTGGACGTTGCCTACAACAAGATTTACACCACCAACTGGGACGACAACACCGTCACCTGGATCGACGGTCAAAGCAATACTCCGCATACCATCCAAAACATCACCAATCCATACGCCATCGCGGTCAACCAGTCCACCAACAAGGTATATGTCACCAACGATCTCGCCGAGGACGGCCAAGTGACCGAGATCGATGCCAACAGCAATCTCGTCACCGGCACGGTGAACGTTCGTATCGATCCCGACGCCCTGGCGATCAATACGGTCACGAAACATATCTTCGTTGCCAACACCGGCGAGAACACTGTCTCCGTCATCGATGTCAGCAGTGGCCAGATGCAGAACATCGCCACCGTGCTGGTCGGCCATGAACCCAACAACGTCGTTGTAAGCACAATTACGAACCTGGTTTATGTAACGAATTCCGAGGACTACACGGTCAGCATCATCGACGGGTCAACGAATACGGTCACCGCGACCATCAACCTGGGCGAGGGCGTCTATCCGACCTGTTTGGCGCTGAATCCGGTAACCAATACGCTGTACATCGGTGGCTCCGATTACAGCGTAACCATTGTTAAGGGAACCACGATTCTGGGTTCGCTGACGCTGGACGATTATCCCAACGCCATGGTGGCCGACCCGGTGACCAACAAGATTTACGTTGCGGCCGGCAGCCACTATCTGGTCATGATCGACGGCACGAATAACAATGTCGGTCAGGAGATCTCGATTGGCGAGGGTCCCGACGAGATGACCATCAACCTCGCCATTGACCGCATCTACACCGCCAACCAAGACGACAATACTATCTCGGTGATTGCCGGCGTCGATTCCTCGCCGCTGCAGTTCGTGACGATCACGCCCTGCCGGCTGATCGACACGCGTAACCAGGGCGGCCCGATCTCGGGCGGCACATCCCGCGACTTCTATTTGCCGCAACTGGCGCAATCGGCAGGCTGCTCAAATCTGAGCACCGCAACCGCCTATTCGCTGAACGTGACCGTGGTTCCGCCGGGGCGTCTCGGCTATCTCACCATCTGGCCCACCGGCGAAGACCAGCCAACGGTCTCCGTCATGAATTCCACGGACGGCCGAACCAAAGCCAACGCCGCCATTCTCCCCGGCGGCTACAACGGGGGAGTGAGCGTCTACGCCAGCAATGACACCAACGTCATCCTCGATATCAACGGCTACTTCCAACCTGAGAATTCACAGACCTATCAGTTCTATCCGCTGACGCCATGTCGTGTGATCGACACTCGAAATCCCAACGGCGATCTCGCCGGCCCACATCTTTTCGCGCAGCAGGCGCGCGATTTCCCGTTGCGCGAAAGCACCTCGTGCATTCCCCAGGGAGCGCAGGTCAATGCCTATTCGCTCAACTTCACCGCGATACCGTATCCCTCGATGGGCAATCGTCTGGGATGGCTGGAGGTTTGGCCGACGGGCGAGCAGCCGCAGAATCCGGTATCGACGCTGAACAATCCGACAGGGACCAACGTTGCGAATGCAGCGATCGTGCCCGCCGGCAATGGCGAGAAGATCACGGTCTTTCCCAGCAATGACACCGATCTGGCCGTGGACATCAACGGCTACTTCGGTCCCAGGAGTTCCAGCGCGATGTCGCTCTATCCCATCGCGCCTTGCCGCGTCCTCGACACTCGCAATAGTGGGCCGCCGTGGGAGAACGAGTTGACGGTCGACGTTGTCGACAGCTCCTGCGGACCGCCCGCGACCTCAAAGGCATATACCTTCAATGCGACGGTGATTCCGACCTCATCCTTCCATTGGTTGGCGCTCTGGCCGGACACCGAGCCGCAACCCGGTGTCTCCACGCTTAATGCCGCCGACGGCTACATCACATCGAACATGGCGATTGTGCCGACGCTGAACGGCAAGATCGACGCATGGGCGCAGGGATACACGCAACTTGCTCTGGATATTTCGGCGTACTTTGCGCCGGAAGCGACGGGTCTGGGGTTCGTTCCCGCTGCTGCCGGGCACCGGCATCATCCCAGCCCACGGAAGCCGCTGCAACGGCACCATATGACGAAATAGGAACGTACTGCTGCCGGTCTGCTTCTTAGACGATGGGAGGCAGACCGGACTTCAGTTCCAGCTCCCGATAGGCGGGATCGTTGTGTAGCCAGGTGAGGGCGCGGTCGGCTCGAATGCCGACGAACATCGGGTCGTGCTGATCTAACGAAGCCTGTAGATAACGCAGGGTTTCCGGCTTCTGTCCCAGCCGGGCGTAGGTTCCTGCCAGCAGGTAAGGCGAAATCTTACCCTCGGCAACAAGTTTCTCCTCTGCCTGGGCCATGTTCAACAGCATGGCGTGCTCACCGCCGGTGTTGAACCCCTCCTCGGCTGAGCGGACAATCTCCAGTTGCAACTCATCGTGCGATAGGGTGGCGGCATCCATCGATTCCTTCAGGTAATTCCGGAAATCGTGACGGTCGAGATAGATGTAGGAGAGATAGCGGTGCGCGGAATAGAAGTTGGGCTGGCTGCTTTCAATTTGCAGCAAGCGCGCGACCGCTTCGTCGGTCTGACCCATGTTGTAGGCGATCAGGGCGCGGTCCGCCATGATGGCGCTCGAACCCGGATCGATGTTCTCCGCGACATTAATTTCGTTCAAGGCTTCCAGATTGCGGCCAAGCATCGCCAGGAAATTCGCGTACCAGTGGTGCGCCGCAGCGTAATTGGGATTCAGCGCGATGGCTCGCCGGAACTCGCGCTCGGCTCCCGGAGAGTCCCACTTCCAGAAGAACGTCACGAACGCCAGGCTGGCATGGGCTTCTGACGACGAGGGATCCAACTCAACCGCCTTCTGGGCCGCAGCCAGCGCCCGCGGAAACGCATCCTTCGAGGGCATCGCAGCAAATTCGCGGAGCAGGTTATAGCAATCAGCCAGGCCGACATACGCCGGCGCGTAGTTGGGATCGTGCACGATTGCCTGCGTGAACGAGTCGACCGCCTTATTTAGATCTTCCGGGGTCCGCTTGTTCCAGTAGTAGCGCCCTTGCAGGTAGAGTTCTTCGGCCTCGGCGTTGGCGGCATGCGGCGCTTTTGCGTTTGAAGATGTGCCCAGGGCAGACGCATGACGGCGATGCACAATCGCCACCGCGACCAGGGCGAGCACCGTCAGAGCGACACAGACGGCGGCCGCGATCCATCGCTTGTGGAACGGAGCCGGGGCCGCCATCGGTTCTTCGACCGCAGCCGGGATGGAACCGGATTTGAGTGTGGGTGAGGACGGTTCAGCGGGCTCGGAAGCTTCGGCCTCGACGGCCGGCTCTTCAGGAATGGCCTGCGGCGAACGCATCCACTGCTCTAACTCTTGGGTGAAGGCATAGACCCGAGCACGCGAACCTCCGGGCAAGCGATGGACCGGCAGTAGCCGTTCTTTCTCCCACCGCTTGACGGTTCGCTCATCCCGATCGAAGAAGGCCGCAATTTCCTTCCACGAATCCAGTCGACGATTTGGCGCTCTTACTTCATGGGCCGGAGGCATGTACGCAATGTCCCGAAATGTCCCGTAAAGTCCCTTGTCCTAAAAACGGGAAGTGTTCAGAGTATAGCCACATTGAACGGGGGTGAGCTAGCCGTTCTTCCAGCGGAGCTAAGTCCCGATCCTGAAATAACTTGACGCCCCACTCTGGTGGGTTGAAGCGCTTCCGGTTTGGGTGTCCGGAGGGCGCATCAAGATGTCGAACCAAGAAACCTGAAAGTGCTAGATCCGCGTCGTGGGTCTCTCTTCGTCCGCAGTCCGCGAGACCAGCCGGCCCTGACGGCGCCACAAGAAGGAAAACTAATGCGACGTCTCCACTCGTTACTTCTGGCCATAACGATGATCGGTATCGTGCGACCGGTAGCCGCCCAGACCCTCATCGGCACCGTCCCCATCGGCAATAATCCCACCTTCGTCCAGGTAAACTCGGCGACCAACATGATCTACGTCACCAACTTCGCCGACGGTACGGTCACCGTTATCGACGGTGCCACCGACAACACCAGCACCATAGCCGTGGGCGCGCATGACGAGTTCCTGGTCATCAACCAGAACACTAATAAGATTTATGTGAACAACCGTCGCGACAGCACCGTTTCGGTGATCAACGGCGCCACCAACCAGGTCACCAAGACAATCTCCGGATTCTCGAACCCCATCGGTTCCGATATCAATCCGGTGACCAACAAGATTTACGTCGCCAACAGCGGCAACGGCACCGACAACACTCTGGGCATCATCGACGGCAGCACCGACACGCTGATCAATACCATTACCGTCGGACTGGTGCCCATTGCGGTCGCGGTCAATCCGGTCACCAACAAGATCTATGTGATCAATCAGTGCGGCAACAGTAACAACTGCACCTCGAACGGCACGGTGACCGTAGTCGATGGCAACACTCTGGCCACTACCAGCGTTAATGTCGACTGGAATCCCGGCGTCATCCTGGTGAACTCGCTGACTAACAAGATCTATGTGATGAACAACTGCGGCAACAATTCCGGCAGCGCCGATTGCCTGGCAAACGGTACGCCGACGCAAGGCACCGTGACAGTCATCGACGGCGCCACCAATGGCACAACGCGCGTCAACGTGGGCACGAACCCGGGCGCGCTGGTGGTGAATCCGGTGTCCAACGAGGTTTACGTCAACAACCAGAACGACAACACCACGACCATCATCAACGGCAGCACCCTGGCGACCAGCCTGGTGAACGTCGGCAACACTCCGGCTGACGTCGAAGTCGATCCCAACACCTACAAGATCTACGTCACCAACTACGGCGACAACACCATCACTATGATTGACGGCGCCACGCATCAGACCAGCAGCCTGGGCGTGGGAACCGGCCCGGCCGCCTCGATCGTCAATCCCGTGACCAATCGCTATTACGTCACCAACACCGGGAGCAATACCGCCTCGGTGATCGCCGGCGGACAACCGAGCGCGATTCAACTCGTCGCGGTAACGCCTTGCCGCCTGATCGATACACGCAACAGCGGCGGCCCGATTACCGGCGGCACGTCGCGCAGCTTTACCGTGTCGCAACTCGGAGGCTGCGGAATTCCCGCCAACGCTGCTGCCTATTCGATGAACGTGACGGTTGTACCCGCCGGAGCGCCGCTCGGCTATCTGACTATCTGGCCGACCGGCGCCGCCCAGCCCGTTGTCTCCACCATGAACTCGCCCGACGGTCGCACCAAGGCCAACGCTGCCATCGTTCCTGGCGGATATCAGGGCGCGGTCAGCGTCTATGTCAGCAATACGACCAATGTTGTCCTGGACATCAATGGCTACTTCACCGGACCGGGTGGCAGCACGCTTCAGTTCTATCCGCTCACCCCGTGTCGGGTGATCGATACCCGCGGTGCCAACGGCAACCTCGGCGGCCCGGCGCTGGTCGGCGCTACGGAGCGCGACTTCAACATGGCGTCCAGTTCTTGCATTCCGCAGGGTCCGGACATCAAGGCCTATTCGTTGAACTTCACCGCCATCCCCTACCCGTCAGGTCAGCCAATGACTTACCTGACGGCGTGGCCGGAGGGCGAAACCCAGCCCGGCGTCTCGGTGCTGAACAATCCGACGGCGACGAACGTGGCTAACGCTGCCATCGTTCCCGCGGGAACCAACGGTGGCATGTCGGTCTATCCGTCGCAGAGCAGCAACCTGGCAGTCGATATCAACGGCTACTTCGCAGCGCCGGGCTCCGGAGGCCTGTCGCTGTACGCCGGAGCTCCCTGTCGCGTGCTCGATACCCGCCAGTCGGGTGGCGCCTTCGAGGCCAAACAGGTTGTGAATGTCGAAGGCAGCCCCTGCACCTTGCCGTCGAACGCGCAGGGCTACGTCTTCAACGCGACCGTGATACCGCAGCCCGGATTCGGCTGGCTGACCTTGTGGCCCGATGGCCAGACCCAGCCGGGCGTTTCCACCCTGAACGCGCCCGACGGCCGCATCACGTCGAACATGGCCATCGTGCCCACCACCAACGGCAAGGTCGACGCCTGGGCGCAGGGCCCGACCAACCTGATCCTCGACATCTCCGGCTACTTCGCACAGTAGTCTGCGAGGTTGTAACGAAGGGGGAACAACGAGTCTGGGGGAGCTTCTCCCTCCAGACTCGTTTGTTTATGGCGAAGCGCGGACCGCACGTCTAGTGGTGGCACTAACCAAATTCGGGAATTCTTTCCAAATCGGTTTCCCCACCGCAGCGTATGGGCGCAGGCTCGCTTTACAGGCGCACGCTTTCTGCAATGGGTTAGTGAGGTTTGCGAGGTCTTCGCCCGAGATGAACTTTCCCGTTTGTTTGTTTGCGAGGCAACTTAGGAAATTCAGGATTGTCTCTGCTTTCTTCGAGTGAGACAATCTCCCCGTTCGACCGCTCCCAATCTATTCAGGACGAGCCTGTGCAAGTCTGGCCATGGCCGCACAAGACTCGGGAGACCCATGCCTACCCTGCGTCGTGTCGTCACGGTTCTGTTCGCTCTCTGCCCGCTGTTCTCGCCTCATTCTCTCACCGCACAACGTATCGTCGCCGAAATCAGCGGGAACTACGACACCTTTGGCATGGACATCAATACGGTGACCAACAAGGTGTACGTCACCAGCGAGAGCACGAGTACGTTGGTAGTCATTGACGGCGCGACCAACCAGGTCGTCGCCAACGTCCCCATTGGACACGGTGGGATGAGACCAACCGTGGATCCTGTGGCCAACAAGATCTACGTCCCGAACTTCAGCGACAATACCGTCACCGTTGTCGACGGTGCCACCCTGGGTACTCAGACGGTGAACGCGGGAACCAGTCCACGAATGGCTGCCGTGAATTCCGTAACCAACAAGATTTACGTCGTCAACGCCAATAGCAATAACGTCACCGTCATCGACGGCCACACGCTGGCCACAACCACGGTCACTGTCGACGAAGAACCCATCGCGGTCGCGGTGAATGCCACCACCAACAAAATTTATGTAGGGAATCAGCGTTCCGGGCCCTCGTCGATCACGGTGATCGACGGCGCGACGAACAACACCACAACGATTTCTCTGCCCATCGCCGCCAATTTTCACAGCGGCCGTTACTCGCTGGTCGTGAACCCTTCGACCAACCAGATCTATGCGCTCAATGCGCTTGACCTCTTCGGCATCGATGGAGCTTCTAATCAGGTGTATGAGTTGGGGGAGTGGTTCAGTGGCTGCGTTGACTACATGGTGCTGAATCCTGTCACTAACCACATTTATGGGGCGGACTGCGGCAGCGTAGACGACGTGGACCTGGGCAGCCAGCAAACGAATGAAATTACCACGCAGGCTTACAACCGGTTCATCTCCATCGATACGGTGAAGAATCGCATCTACACGCTCGATCCCTTCGATTATCTGTTCACCGCCATCGATCTCAACAATTCTAATTTGGCTACGGTCATCCAAAGCGTGATGGATACCGAAGATGACATCGTCACCAACAGCGCTGCTAACTCGGTCTTCTATGGCGCCGACGGCGGAACGTATGTTGTCGCGGGCGCAACTCCGATGCAGTTCGTGGCGTTGAGGCCGTGCCGCGTGCTCGATACCAGAAGTGCAGGCGGTCCCCTTAGCGGAGGCACCACGACCAACGTGATGATGACCTCGGCCTGCAATATCCCAGCAAATGCCTCGGCCTATTCTCTGAACGTCACGCTGGTTCCACCGGGACGCGTCGGCTATCTCACCATCTGGCCCACCGATCAACTTCAGCCGACCGTTTCCACCATGAACTCGCCCGATGGCCGCACGAAAGCGAACGCCGCCATCGTCGTGGCGGGCACGCTCAGCCAGGTCAGCATTTATGTCAGCGATACGACCAATGTCCTGCTCGATATCGACGGATATTTTGCGCCGGCTAGCCAGCAGACATTGCAGTTTTATCCCACCACGCCGTGCCGGCTGATCGACACGCGCGGCAGCGACGGCGACCTCGGCGGACCCTATTTGAATGGCGGAGCTCCCCGCAATTTTCCTCTGACGGAAAGCCCCTGCCTGCAGGGACTGAGTGCCCAGGCCTACTCCTTGAACTTCACCGCGGTTCCACACGGCGGTCCGATGGGCTATCTCACGGTGTGGCCCCAGGGGCAATCGATGCCGGCTGTGTCGACGCTGAATAATCCCACCGCAACCACGGTCGCCAACGCAGCCATCGTTCCTGCGGGAGAGCAGGGTGGCATCTCGGTCTATCCCTCTGCCGATACGGACCTGGTGGTCGACATCGACGGTTACTTTGAGGGACCGGGCGGGAACGGCCTGTCGCTCTATGCGCTTCAACCTTGCCGAGTTCTGGATACACGACAGGGCAATGGACCGTTCGAGGGACAAATGGTCGTGGATCTGCTGAGAAGTTCCTGCCTAATACCGCGGTCCGCCCAAGCCTACGTGTTCAACGCGACGGTGGTGCCCCAGGGACCACTCGGATACTTGACCTTGTGGCCCGACGGTCAACAACAGCCGGAGGCCTCGACATTGAATGCAAGAGATGGCTTCGTCACGTCGAACATGGCCATCGTTCCTACACAGAATCTCAACATCGATGCCTATGCCTCGGCTTCGACACAACTCATCCTGGATCTTTCCAGCTACTTCGCTCCGTAGACGAGGTGACACCCGCGTGGACGATGGACGGCTCGAGTAGCGAACAGTATGTTCTGCCCAGCTTAGCGCATGCCCTGATGCGCCAGCACCTGCGCCTGCTGCCGGGCCCGCGCGCCCTCGTAGCCAACAGCCGCGAAGTACGAGACGCGATCGAAGAAGCGCTCTAAGTGATACAGCAACTCCATCTCGCCCAGCAGTTCCTGTGATTCCATGAAGTCTTCCTGTCGCAGAAACTCCCACAGGTGCTCCTTGACCGTCTGCAGCGCGTACAGCATCTGGCTGAAGGGGACATCCTGCTGGGCCCGCCGCGCGCCCAGTCCGATATAACGCTCTTCCACGTCGCCTTCATTTGTACTCAGCAGCCATTCGCTGAGGTTGTGATAAATCTCAAACGCGCGGTGCTTCAACTCGCTGTCTGGCACCAGGGTCAGCAAGCCGTTGCAGGATTCGGAATCCTTCAGCTTTTTCAGTAAGCCGTCCGCAAGTTGATCGGCATGTTCTTCCACCAGTCGAACCAGCCTCAGCGCAAACATAACCGGCTCCTTATTTTTCACTGCCGCTGCAAGTTTTGAATGTCAGTCTGTCCGCTGCGTAATCAGCACCGGGCAAGGCGCTTCGGCGACGATGCGATACGCGTCATGCACAAAATGGAAGCCTCGCGGCTCCTGCCGATGAATACTGATGACGATCAGGTCGCTCTGCTGCTCGCGCGCCACGCGCACGATCCCGGCCACTGCGTCGTTGCCGAATTCCACCCGGAACTCCGCCGGAAATTCCAGCTGCGGCTTGTAGGAGAGGATCTGCCGCAGGCGCGACTGAAAGTACGGCCGAGCGATTACCTGCTGATCCTCCGGGTAAGGCGTGGCTGCCGAGGCCGCAACGTGCAGCAGCGACAGCCGGGCCCGATGTTCGCGCGCCAGAAAGACAGCGCAACGTGCCGCCGCGGTCTCCATCGATTGCAGGTCGGTGGCCAGCAACACGTGCTTGGGATCCCAGACGGGACAGCACGGCCGCGCCTGCGGCCCCACCGCCAACACCGGACACGCCACGTGGCGGAAGAAATGTTCCGCTGCCGAGCCGATAGCGGCTTTGCGAAATCCTCGCGCGCCATGGGTTGCGACGATGACCAGGTCGGCGCGATCGAACGACAACAGACGTTCCACAACCTCCAGCGGACTGCCCTTCAGCAGCCAGCACGAGCACTCGACCTCGCCGCACTTCTCGGCTTCGGCTTGCAGACGGGCTTCGGCCTGCGACTCGCTCTCGGGAGTACGGGCGGCGCCGGCGTCCGGAGCATGCCCGTGTGTCGGCGTCTCCAGCGCATGCACCAGATGGATTCTCGACCCATAATGCCGGGCGATTGAGGCGCCATAGGCTAGCGCCTGATCGGCGGACGGGGAAAAGTCGGTGATCAGGACAATATTTTGTACGGCAGCTCTTGGTGTAGTAGTCAGAAAAGCCATCGCGCACCTCCACTTCCGAATCACCATTCAGGCTGACAGGTTGAAGGTCCCAGTTCCGGCGATGTTCCGGCATTGCTGCGTTTGGACAAAACAATGACGGTGTGAGTTCAGAACCGGGGTATAGAGGAACAGCGCGTTCCACGTGACCCGCATAGCGCACCTTGGGAGAGCAGCACGCCGCTAACCGGAGAAACGAAGCCGGCATGCTTGCAATTCAATTTTAGAAGCGGCGCCTGGGGTTGTCTGTGATGTACGGCACGTCAGGCGGCGATGGCGAACCGAAACGGAAAGTGTGCAGTGGCCTATTCCGATTCCAGCACCAGGTAACTCAGCAGGCCGTCGCGCTCGATCTGGAGGACGATTGGTGCGCCCGGTTTCAAGCCGCGCAGGTCGTTGCGCAGCTGATCGATGTTCTTCACCGTTGCCCCGTTCACCGAATGGATGACGTCGCCCGGCTGCGGGCCTTCGCCGAGCAGCGTGCTCGTCGGCGTGCGCGCGGCCACCAGCACGCCGGTTTTGACCCGCAAGTCGTCGCCGATCATCTCGCGCAGACTGTCGTTGATAGTCAGCCCGAGAATGCCGAGACGGTTTACCAGATTGTCGGGTCCGGTCACCATGTCGGCAAAGCGCTCGGGATCGTCGCTCTTCTCGGTGACTTTCACCGGCACATTCTGCACCTTGCCGTCGCGCAGCAGTCCGATGTCGATGTTCTCTCCCACTTTGTAGGAGTACAGGTCGAGCGCGAACTGGCGTAAGTCGTCAACCGGCTTGCCTCCCACGGTGGTGACGATGTCGCCCACCTTCAGCCCGGCCTTGTCGGCGCTCGAGTCAGGCACGACATCCTCCAGGATCACGCCCTCTTCGACCGGCAAATGCAGGCCCTCGGCCAACTCCGGCGTGATGGTGTGCAGGTAGACACCGATCTCTCCGCGATGGACGTGGCCGTTCTTGCGTATCTGCTCGTAGACGCTGCGGACGACGTCGCTGGGAATGGCGAAGCCAAGGCCTTCGTTGCCGCCCGACTCCGACAGGATGAAGGTGTTGATGCCGACGACGTGGCCGTCGACGTCGACCAGCGGGCCGCCACTATTGCCGGGATTGATGGGCGCATCGGTCTGGATGTAAATGTCGGGGCGGTCAGGATCGATCTGGCGCGCGGTCGCGCTGACCACGCCCATGCTGACGGAATTCTCCAGTCCCATGGGGCTGCCGAACGCGAAGACGACTTGCCCTTGCTTGAGATCGTCGGAGTTGGCCAGTTGCAGCGCGGGCAGACCCTTGGCGTCGACCTTCAGTACCGCCAGATCGGTCAGGCGATCCATGCCGACCAGCTTGGCCTCCAACACGCCGTGGCCGGGCAGCGACTTGCCGCCAGCATTCTGCTGCTCCAGTCCTTGCAGACGCACGCGAATCTGCCGCGCGCCCTCGATGACGTGCGCGTTGGTCACGATGTAGCCGTCGTCCGTCAGGATGGCACCCGCGCCGATGCCACGCTGCGCCTGCAAATACGCCGTGTCGTCCTTGTCCTGATCAGCGGTCAGCCCGAAGCCGATGGTCAGCACCTGTACCACGGACTTGGTGACCGCGTTGGAAAGCTGCTGCACTGACTCGCTGAAGACATGCAGCGGATCGCTCTTCAGCAGCTTGGCGGACTCGGCCGAACGGGTGGGCTGCTCGGTTTGAGCAGCAGAAACGGCCGGTAGAAGCGCGAGGAGCAACACGGCATTCGCGACAGCGAGAGGACGGCTGGACATGGTTGGTTGCTTTCTTTCCCCTGCGAGAGTCTGCGGAGAACTCTACACCCATTAAGATGATTTTCACTCTGCCAAGTAGCGCGGTTCCACAGAAATTCGTGATCTTGGATGGAGCACGCCTTCAGGCGTGCAGGAGCGACCTAACTACCGTCTCGGCTTCAGCCGCTGAGGTCGATGGATAGATAACTTCAGGCGCAGGTGCCCCACGTTCGGCCTTCTTTTGGCCTAACGTGGGCCGACCCAGACGCGACCCAGGTTAGCGTCCAACACAAGGACGCGAACCTGGGGCACCAGCGTCATGGTTGAATTGTCATCCTGAGGAGCGCGTTAGCCCGACGGAGAATCTGCGGTTACCGCCGCGTCTGCCAGCGGAAGCCAACGCGCGCCAGGATGGGCTGGCCGATCGTCGGCACTGGGGTGCGGCCGATGTTGTAGGTAAGGTCGGTGAGGTTCTCGCCTTGGAAGAAAATGTCGAAGCCCTTGGGCAGCGGCTTGGAGACAGTCGCGCTCAACACGAACATCGAGCCCAGCGGAAACAGGTTCTGATCGTCGTCAAACTCGTTGCTCTCGGCGCGGCCCTGAATCGCAACCATGATCTGTTTGGGCGCGGCCCAGGTTCCCTGGAAGGTGAAGATGTTCTGCGGCACCAGCGGAATCTGGTTGCCGACCAGCGATGGATTAGCGGGATAGCTGGCGACCGTGGTGCTCATAAACTGATAAGCCGCCGACAGCGTGATGCGATTGGTGAATCGAATATCGGTTCCGGCTTCGAGGCCGACCGATTGCGTGCGGCCCAGGTTCTCGCGCATGCGCACGATCAGATTAGGCGTTGAGCTGAGGGTTACGCTCTCGACCGGATTGGTCACGACGCCGCCAAACATGCTGCCGTGGATGGAGACGCGGCCATCCAGCATCGAGGTGCGCACACCGCCTTCGCCGCCGCTGAACCGCTCGGCGCGCAGATAAGCGTTGGCCAGCGTCTGCACGTTGCCGACGCGGAAGGCGCGATACAGTTCGTTCAGCGTCGGCGCGCGGAACGAGCGGTAGCCGGCAACGTAGAACACAACCCGATCGCTGGCGCGGTACGAGAGTGACACGCGGGGATTAAAGGCATTCTGCCCGCGGCCGGGATAGTTGATGTCGGTAGGCGATCCGTGGACGGGAATGCGAATCGAGCTGGCGTCGTAGTTGCTCCACAAATCTTCGCGGCCGGCCATGGTCAGCGACCAGCGCTGCGAGATCTGCACAATGCCTTCCAGAAACGCGCCCAGCGCCTGTTGCGAGCCGCCATTCGACAGACTTGCGGTTGGATGCCCTGCCGAGTACGTCGTCTCCAGGCTGACGCCTTGCACGTAGGTTCCGTCGGTTCCGGCCAGCATGGTGAAGCGGCTGGCCAGTTGCTTCGACCACTGGCCGATCAATCCCATCTGCTGCACCGGAACGTTCTGAATGTCGGTGAGCGATTCGCTGTCGCGATTGGCGGCGACGGACGAGAACGTCTGGTGATAATTTTCCGTGCCACCGTAAAGCCGCAGCGTGAACAGGCCGGCAGTAGGACTGTCGTAGTCGGTGCCGAAGGCGAGCTGACGGATGGTGGTGTCGTTGAGCTGCAGCGGCGTGCCGTTCTGCCGGTCTTCGCCGTAGAGGTTGCCGCTGAGGAACATGCGTCCGCGATCGCCGAACAGCCGCTCCAGCTTCACGTTGCCGGTGCCGTATTGAACGTTGACCGGCGTGTCGACGGTCCCGCGAATGTCCTCGGGCACATCGATGTAGCCGTTGGTGCGAAAGCCCTCGCCGCTGCCGCTCAGCGACCACTGGCCGAAGCGCACCGCGCCCCATCCCGAACCCATGGGCGAATTCTCGTTGCCGTAAGAAACCTGGATGTTGCCGTCGGTCTCAACCGCGGGCCGCGTCTCCATGTTGACCACGCCGCCCAGCGCGTCGTTGCCGTAGAGCGCCGACACGCCGCCGGGCACAATCTGCACTTCACTCAGCGAAGCCTGCGGCGCTCGCGCCCAGTAAACCCAGCCGCCGAAGGGATCGTTGATGGGCACTCCATCGACCAGCACCAGCGCGCGGCTCGCACCGCTTGCTCCCAGGCCGCGCAGCGACACGCCCTGCGAAGTCGGATTCGCCGTCTGGCTGCCCGAGCGGCGCAGCAGGGTGAAGCCCGGCACCTGTCGCAGTTTGTCGTCGGTGGTCAACGGACCCCACTGCTGCAGTTGCTGATCGGTGACCACAACGGCGTCGGGTTGCGATTCGACGTTGTCGACGCCGGTGGGAAGAATCGAGGTACGGGTGGCAGTGACGTCGAGGCTCTGCTGCACCGCCGCAGTCGGCAGAACGATGCTCAACGCTTTGTCGCCGGCGTGCCAGTTAATGGTCGTCGTGGCAAATCCGGACGAGCGCGCTTCGATCGTGCCGGCGTCACCGACGATGCCGTCGAAGACGAAGCTGCCGTCCGGCTGGGTAACGCGGCCGAAGTCCTGACCGTTCACGTGCAGGATGACTTGCGCGCGTGCGATAACCGCTCCGCTGCGATCGGTAACGGTTCCGCTGACGGTGGACGTGGCGGCGCTCCACAAATTCGCAGGCAGAATCGCCAGCAGCAAAGCGCTGAGGAGTAACTGCAGTCGAAGGCGGGCCGTTCGTGCGGTCTGCTGCATGGGAGGGTCGTGGATGAGTGTACTAGAGGCGGTTAGTCACGCCTAGAGAACGGGACGATTGCACGCGCTCGCCGCTGGGCTGGTGCCCCAGGTTCGCGTCCTTCTGTTGGACGCTAACCTGGGCGATCTGAACCCACGTTAGGCCAAAGGAAGGCCGAACGTGGGGCACCTCCCGACAGCAGATTCTTGTTCGCAACTCTCACTGCTTGATTCCCACGCCCTTGGGCAGGCGTTTGGGATCGTAGATGAAATCGACCAGGCCGTCGCGATAGTCGATCCTGAGCTGCATGATGCGCAACATGCGGAAGCCCAGGACGCCGGAGACCTCGGTGCCGACCTGCCGGGTGATGGGGCCGAGATCGAAGGTGGTGACGCCTTCATTCGGCTGCTCGTAGCGGCCGAATTGCAGTGTGGCCGTATCGGCCGTATAGACCTTGGCGACACTGCCGCTCATGCCCTGGATCTTCATGTTCGGGTCAGCCTGAATCTGCGTGACCTGCTGCGCGGTGCGCGTCGACAGCACATTGCTGAACGCGCCGGTATCGAGCAGGAAGAGCAGCGGGCCCATCTTGTCGACCAGCGTCGGCACCAGCAGCAGGCTGCGGAAGCGGTAGACCTTCGTCCAGTTCGCCATGCTGGGCGCGACGTAGGCGTCCAGAGGCAGCGTGCTCAGGCCGGGGCTGGCTTTGGCGGCCGGAGTGTTCTCGGTGCCCGTGTCCTCGCCCTGATCCGACGACATGGTTTGCAACGTGGCCGGCTGCGCGCTCTCATTGGGACGCGGCGGCAGAGGGGACAACCGCAGCTTGCCCGCCGGGGTATCGATGTCGATCAGATAGGCGCTGAAGACGTCGGCGCCGATCAGTCCGTCCTGGCCCGTGACCGGCGACGCCGCATCGGTCACCTTGACGATGCAGTCCTGAAATTCCAGATCCCCGACGCGAATGCTGTTGGCGAGCGCGGTGTAGCCCCCTTGCGTGCCCGAGTCCCCCATTCCGACGATGGGTTGATAGCCAAGCTTCTGCAGACCCAGCTTCTCGGCAGTGGCGCGGCCCAGCAGGATTCCCGCCGCCCCGGTATCGAGCGCGAGATGCGTCTCCTGCTTGTTGATCTTGACGTCGAGCCCCACGCCGCCGAAGGGCATGTCTTTGCGATACACCGGATTCAGCTTGGTGTCAGTTTTCTGGACGCTCGTCACCAGCTTGCACGGATGCGTAGGCTCGCTGGCATTTTTCTTCAGGAAGGCCACGTACTGCTGCAAGCGTGCGCGCGATTTGCGGATTCAGGTTCGGCTTGGTGAGGTAGGCTTCCACCGCGGGAATCTGGTCGGCCTGTGGCAGCGAGTGGAAATACAGCAACTGCACCGGACCGTTGTCGGGCGCGACCTCGTGCGCCTTCTTCAGATTGTCGTAAGCGCGGCGATACAGAGAATACGCCTTGTAGACACGCGACAAACCGAGATACGGCTCGGGATCCTTCGGATTGAGGTTTTCCGACTTGATGTAGAGCCGCTCGGCGTCGGGAATCCTTCCGGCGCGAAACTGCACGTCGCCCGCGGTGACCAGAACCTGCGGCGCGTTAGGCAGGGTCGCCACCGCCGAGGTGGCCGTCGCCAGAGCTTCATCAACCTTGTTCAGCATGATCAGGCAGCGCATCAGTCCAACCTGCGCGGGAATGATCTTGGGGTCGGCCTTCACGATCGCCTGATAGCGCGCGCCGGCCTCGGGAATTTTGCGCTGCGAGAAGAACTGGTTGGCTTCTCCCAGCAATGTCATGACCCCCGACGTTGTGGGAGGCGGCGCCACCGGCACAGTCTGCGACGTGCCTTTATCGCCGTTCGTGGTGTGAATGGTTATCCCGCCAATGCCGGGAGGCTGCGGCGACGATCCGTTCTGCGCCAGAACAGCCGCACTGAGAAACACGGTGAGGATGATTGCAAGGAGAACGCGCGGCTGGTTGGACATAGAAATCCTGCCCAGCAGAGTAGCACGAGCGATTGTGGGTTGTAAGGCGTTGCTGCAGGATATGATCTCCACGGATGAAATCGAAACGCCAAGCCGAGTGGCAACGCGACATCGAGAATCGTCAGCGCAACGTCGTATTCCCCAACACAGCGGAGAATGAAGCCAGATTCTGGCGAAACTTGAGCGACAGAAAATGGAACGGCGTTGTCGTCGCGGGTCTCGTACTGGTTTGTCTGACGTTAGCTGGGGCGCTTGCCGGATTCATCTCAGTCGAACTTGGTGTCTACCGTGAGGGAACACTGATCCAGCGCACCTTACAAGCGTTTGGGGCATGGATTATCCTGCTGCTCGCAATCACCGCCGGGTTACTGATCGCGTGGATCGTCCAGCGCAGGAAAAAATTCCGCAGATCGTAAAACCTACCGCAGCGCGTCTTCGACTTCGCTCAGCCAGTCCGGACGTTTGAGGAGCTCGCGAGGCTTGGGGCCGTCGGCTGCACCGACGATGCCGTCGCGCTCCATGAGATCAATAAGGTGAGCCGCGCGGCCGTAACCGATCCTCAGCCGCCGTTGCAGCAGGGACGTCGAAGCCTTGCCGTACTCGAGGACGATGCGCACGGCATCCTGGAAGAGCTCGTCGTTGTCGTCGCTCTGCCCACCGCCGGCGCCACCGGACTCGGCCTTCTTCTTTCGGAGCCTCCAGGAATGTCTGCTGATACTGCGCCGTTCCTTGCGCTCGCCAGAATTCCACCACTGCCGCAATTTCTTTCTCGGTGACAAACGGAGCGTGTACGCGATGCACGCGCGCCGATCCATTCGGCAAGTACAACATATCGCCGCGTCCCAGCAACGCCTCGGCGCCGTTGGCATCGAGGATGGTGCGCGAGTCGATCTTGGTAGCGACGCGGAACGACATGCGCGCTGGGAAGTTTGCCTTAATCAAACCGGTGATGACATCGACCGACGGACGCTGCGTGGCCAGCACCAGATGAATGCCGACGGCGCGCGCCATCTGCGCCAGGCGCGTGATCGACGCTTCCACGTTCTGCCCGTCGAGCATCATCAGGTCGGCCAACTCGTCGATGATGATGACCATGTAGGGCAGCGGCCGCTCCTCGCTGTCGTCTTCAAACAGGCTGGCCGAGCCGCCGTCGAACAGCTTGTTGTACTGATCGATATTGCGGACGCCCTTGGCCGCCAGCACCTTCAGCCTCCGCTCCATCTCGCGCACGGCGTTGCGCAGCGCGTTGGACGCCAGCTTGGGCTCGGTGATGATCGGCACATGCAGGTGCGGCACGCCTTCGTAGTTGCCGAGCTCCAGGCGCTTGGGGTCGACCAGGATCAGCCGAACCTCATCGGGCGTTGCCTTGTAGAGGATCGACATGATGAACGCGTTGATGGCCACGCTCTTGCCCGAGCCGGTCGAGCCGGCGATCAGCAGGTGCGGCATCGAGTTCAGATCGGCGGTGACGATGCGGCCGTTGATGTCTTTGCCCAGCGCGAGGGTCAGCTTCGACTTCGAGCCGAGAAACTCCTGCGCTTCGACCACCTCGCGCAGCCAGATGGTCTCGCGCTCCTGGTTCGGTACCTGAATGCCGACCGTGGATTTGCCGCCCATGCGTTCGATGAGAATGCTCTCGGCGCGCAGCGCCAGGCAGAGATCGTCGGAGAGGCCGGTGACGCGGCTGTACTTGATGCCGGCTTCGGGCTTGAACTCGAAGGTCGTGACCACTGGCCCCGGATTGATCTGCACGACCGAGCCACGCACGTCGAATTCGGAACATTTTTCGCCCAGCATCTGCGCCAGGTTCTTCAGTTCGTCTTCGTCGATGGTGCTGTGCTCGTCGGGACGGTGCAGCAATGCCGTCGACGGCAGTTTGAAGCTGCCGGCAATCTTCGGCATCGTGGTCTTGCCCGACTGTCGCGCGTCGGCGCGGGTAGTGACGGCGATAGCTTCTTCGGAATCGGGCGCCGGTTCCGGCACCATTGGCTTCGGCGGAGGCGCGGGCTGGCGCTGATCGTCGTCGGCGTCGAACATGCGATCGATGCCGCTGCGTCCGTGCGAACTTTGCGAGGCGCGGAAGCGGCGCCGCAACGGCCTGTACGGCAGCCTGCATCGCTACGGGCTCTTCCGCCGTGGCAGGGGCGCGTTTAGGAATAAGCTGCGCAGTCACCACCGGCTTGGCGTTCGCAGCTCTCTTTTTCTCCAGATCGCGAGCAGCCTTCTTGCGCGCCCGCTCGATGCGCCAGTCGGCGAAGCGGTCCGTCGCAGCGTAGAAAAAGCCCAGCCGCGTTTGCGACCAGAGATGCATTGCGCCAAAGGAGAAGGCGGTCGAGAGATATAGTCCGACGGCGATCACCGCGATGCAGACCAGGTACGCGCCAACAATGTTGAGGTAGTGGATCAGGAAGTCGGCGACGATGCGGCCCAGCAATCCCTCGGACGGGATCACGCCCTTCCACATGACGTGCGCGGGAAGCAGGCCGATCAAGCCGGCGATGAACGCCAGCAGCGCTGTGCCGCCAAGCACTTTCGCCCAGACCGTGCTGACAGGCCGCGAGCGAAACCAGTGCAGCGAGTACATGCCGAGGAACGCCGGCAACAGAAAGGCCGAGACGCCGAACAGTTGCAGCAGCACGTCGGAGATAAGCGCGCCGAAGACGCCAATCCAGTTATGCGCCGGACGGCCGCCGATAACGTTAGCCGCGGTGTTCAACGATGGGTCGAGCGGCGAATAGGAGACCAGTGCGAGGACAAGGAGGATCGCGAAGACAAAAATCAGGAACCCGATCAGCTCGTTGAGCCGGCGGTTGGTCGTCGGAGTAAACGGTTGAGCCAGATTCATTTTGGCGTTTGATCGTTTTGAGGAAGCGCGCTGTTTGCCGGGACTCATACCTGATATTTCCGTCGCCAGCAGACACCCACGGCCGCGCAATTGCACGACGCGCGTCTTCCGAAACCACCGATGCGGGTTCGCCGAACGGCGCAAGTAAGACGCCGCCCGGGCTGCACATACGCCAGAGCCAGTGTGATTATCCCAAAAGATTCAGGGGGGTGGCCGCAGAAATCGGGAGCTGGACGTTGGCGAAGTAGATGCGGTCTGGAAGGCAGCTGGGCCATCTTAATGAATTGTCATCCCGAGCGGAATGAGCTCGCGCAGCGAACGTAACGGAGTCGAGGGAACTGCGGTTTGTCCGCAGGGGAAGAATGTCATGATTCGCGACGAACCGCAGATCCTTCGACTGCGCGTCCGCCCGCCGCGCCAGCGCGCCGGAAAAGCAAAGGCGCGGACGCTTCGCTCAGGATGACAATTCGCAAAGGGACGCGTTAGGCACGGGTACACTCGTGCCCTGACACAAGGCATCTTTGGTCCCCGCCTGCCACCCGCCTATAATCGTCGGTTACTCCACCGACATGAGAGGCATACGCTTGGCCTACTACGATCTTAGGGAATGGATCTCCGCGCTGGACAAGGCGGGAGAATTGATACGCATCAAGGCGGAAGCCGATCCCATCCTGGAGATCGCCGAGATTACCGACCGCGTTTCCAAGTGGGGACCGCGCGGCTCGCACGGCCCGGGCGGCCCGGCGTTGCTGTTTGAAAACGTCAAGGGCTATCGCGGCTCGAAGCTGCTCATCAACCAGTTCGGCTCCGAGTACCGCATGCGCATGGCGCTCAATGTCGACGAACTGGACGAGGTCGCCGATCGCATCAAGATGTTCATGGACGTGAAGTCGCCGCAGGGGCTGCTCGACAAAATCAAGATGCTGCCCATGCTGGCCGAGATGGGCAAGTTCTTTCCCAAGGAAGTTTCCACCGGCCCGTGCAAGGAAGTCATCCTGCACGATAACTTTTCGCTGCTCGACTTTCCCGATTCTCCAATGCTGGCCGCTGGATGGCGGACGCTTCATCACCTTGCCCTCGGTGATCACCAAAGATCCCAAGACCGGCAAGCGCAACGTCGGGACGTATCGCCTGCAGGTCTACGACGAGCGCTCGACCGGCATGCACTGGCAGCGCCAGAAGCAGGGGGCCGAACATTATCGCGAGCAGATGCGGCGGGCCGCCGCGCGTGGAGAAGAGCAGCCGCTGGCCGCCGCGCTCGACATGATGGCGCGCTCCGGCGGCGGCTCGCGCGTCGCCGAGGGCAAGCAGGTCGGCGGGCGCATGGAAGTCGCGGTCGCCATCGGCACCGAGCCCGCGGTGATGTTCTCGTCCATCGTGCCCGCGCCGCCCGATATCGAGGAGTACCTGATCGCCGGCTTCCTTCGCCAGAAGCCGCTGGAGCTGGTGAAGTGCGAGACCGTCGACCTGGAAGTGCCGGCGTCGTCGGAGATCGTGCTGGAAGGCTACGTCGAACTCGACGAGCTGCGCATGGAAGGCCCCTTCGGCGATCACACCGGCTTCTACACGCCCGAAGATCTTTATCCCGTCTTCCACGTCACAGTGCGTGACCCATCGCAAGAATCCCATCTACTCGACGACCATCGTGGGCAAGCCGCCGATGGAAGACGCCTACATGGGCAAAGCGGTCGAGCGCATCTTCCTGCCGCTGATGAAGCTCACCATCCCCGAGATCGTCGACGTGAACCTGCCCATCGAAGGCGTCTTCCACAACCTGATGATCGTGTCGATCCGCAAGTCGTACCCCGGACAGGCGCGCAAGGTAATGAGCAGCATCTGGGGCATGGGCCAGGCGATGTCGACCAAGTGCATCCTCGTCGTCGATGAAGACGTCGACGTGCACGACATCGGCGACGTCACGCTGAAGGTGCTGAACAACATCGATCCGGAGCGCGACATCCAGTTCACCCTCGGCCCGGTCGACTCGCTCGACCACGCCTCGCGCCTGCCGGACTACGGCTCGAAGATGGGCGTAGACGCCACGCGCAAATGGCCAACCGAAGGCTTCACCCGCCCGTGGCCGGACGAGATTCGCATGGACGAAGCGACCAAGGCGCGGGTGACGAAGCGGTGGAAAGAGTTTGGGCTGGAGTAGGAAGTGGATAGTTTGGAAACGGATTTCCAGGCGCCCGGCAATTCTACTCAACTGAGAATTCGGTTTCTACGCCATCTTGTCACGATCGACCTGAAGCGGTCCGCGACAAACGCACTCCGATCGCGCTCTAATAACTCGAGCTGCTGGTGAGACAAGAGCATATGCTGAGCCCTTGCGCGCGGAATGATTGACACTCTGCTAATCAATGCAACTCCAAACAATACGAGTGCGGCGTAAAACAACCGCACCTCTGAGAAGTATGCCGATGCCAAGCAGTAGAGAACCGCAAAGAAAGAGCTAATGAGAGTCACATCTATCGCGGTTGAATAGACGACCCCATTGGAATAGAAGAACTCTTTTTGAGCACGCAGTACATCGCTGCCGTCAATTGCTTCCCAAAACACTCCTGTTAGCTCGCGGAAGACCTCATCGTCTAAGCGACCGCGTTCCTCCTCGGTCAACGCAAGATCCTTGGGAACAAGACGTATTAAGCCATCCCGAATCTGTCGCCTCACATTTGCGTCGTTTTCCTTGTTCCACCATGGCTTCCTTATATTTAAGCCGACATACAAAAATGCGAGGACAATCGCAAGTGCGGGTACTATGAAGTCATTTGCCAGCTTCGCATCAGCAAGACTCGACGATCTGACGAGGTACCAGGGTAGAATGCACAAGCCGCTAATTGCTGCCGGTGCAATTTTTCGATATTTGTCGAGCTCACTCTTCGTCATCGTGTGCCCACTCGTACTTGATCGCGGCTACTTCTTCCACTCCGATTAGTTCCAGCCCAGAATGTTGTTGAGCTCTTAGGAGCTTGCGGAGCGCGGAACGCCTCCATGCCAAAGTCATAGGTCCGAGACCCTGCTGCCCGTTCCGGCGTCTACTCCATCGATTAGCCGGTTTATTGCGTTCCCTTTCGAGCCATAACCTAAAATCGAGCAGTGCCTCCAAACGCTGCTCTCCATGCGCTATCAAGTTGCGAAGCGTCACACCATTCTTAGCAACCGTGCATGTCCAGCAGCCGAATCTCGCCTTGCCGCACGGTGCCCCCTTGACTTCGCGTACAGTTGGGCATTCTGTCGAAGCGTCGACATATAACTTCGCCACCTCCCTCGCGCGCAAGGTTCGCGGCCTGTCAATAAGAAGGTTAACCTGCCACACGTCGTTCACCGAGTAGTCAAGAATAGGCATGAAAAGTCGACGATTCCGACAACCTTGTTGAGTTTTCCAGAAGCGATCTTGAGTATTATTCTCGGACAGAGTGAGGTTTCGAGTCGCGCTTTCCGATTCCCGTACACCCAGAACTACAGTTGCTGATTTGAGCTGTTGCGATTCCAGAAACCGCGATACCGGATCTATCCGAAGTCTATCTGTGCACCAACGAAATTTATCTGTGGGCGAAGGATATCCACGGCCTATGACTTTTACAAAGAAACGCTCATGAACCGGTGGGCTTAGAATCTCGGCGGCGATCGGCAAATCGAAAGCCTTCGCTTCCTTAACCAATCCGCTCAGCGCTTTTCGTGCCAGCGCAGATGCCATGGGGATTTCAACCCCTGTATCGCAATAAATTACCGTGACAGGTTTGTGACGACATCTTGTCCGAAGCAGGCTCTGAAAGACAAGCTTAACGACCGCAGTCGAGTCTTTTCCCCCACTGTAACCTACAATCCAGGGCTCATCGTCGTATTTGTAGGCGGAAATGATACGTTGAAGAGATTCCGCCAGAAGCAGGCTGTTCGGAAGCTTCTTCAGGCATTGCAGCATTTCTCGCGGCGAAGACCGCTCGTTCGGCATAGGTAATGTTCAGAAAAGCAGTTTGTTAATTCGGCCGCGAAAAAGCTGCTCATGGCCTCAGGTAAAGCATCACGCAAAATCGAGCTTTTCAATCCATTTGTAATTCATGGGCATCCTCAGGACAAGGACCAACTGTTGATTAAACCGCCTTCCGGTCAGTAGGATGTGCTGGAACGCACTTGCCGGGTACCCCCTCTCACGGTGCGAGACTCGCCATTAGTGGGGGTGTGCCGGCAATGTCGCCGTCGTCTACAGACTCACCCCAGACTGGTACTGGCTCAAGACGTGTAACGACAAGATGAAAATGGGACTGCAGGTGCTGGTGGACGGCGAGGTAATGTACAGCGCACAGTTGCCCATCTGCAGACTGCCCTTCGCGTCGGGCACCGCAGGACGAGAACAACTCGCCTTTGATCTCAACGGAGGACGCGAATTTCAAGGCAAGTATCCCACCGAAAAGACGGATAAGATCAGATGTGAAATCTGGCAGGCAACTTCGGGTATCGGCGACTTGAATCTGGGCATTGCGTTCTTCACGGAGCATCGGCAACTGCTGCTGAATACGGTTCACGTCCTGCGACCTGGAAGAGCAACGGCTTCAGAGGTGGATGGCGGGATCGTTATAAAGACGTTTCCGGTCGCTAACTAGTAATTCGATCACCGATTCATTCGCCTATTGGCGATGAATAAGGCATGGTAACTGCAAGGGCTGGGTGCCTCGCGTCGCATCGTGTTCGAAGCTAAGAGTCGAGCGTCAGCCAATTCCGTACCTCCGTGAGGGATAGAAGAATGAGTGGCTCCGCTGGACCGGTTCAAAAGGCCGCGTTGGCAGATTACCTGGCCGCCGAGCGAACGCTGCTTGCCTGGATTCGTACTGGCCTGGCGCTGATGGGATTTGGTTTTGTGGTTGCGCGCTTCGGGCTTTTCCTTCAGGAATTCCAGGTGGTCGAACATGTTCGCGTCGCGCAATCGGCCGGCTCGCTATGGTTCGGTACGGCGCTCATCCTGGGCGGCGTCTTGGTGAATGTCTACGCGGGATGGCGCCATGTACATCTGGTGCGTGAACTCGACCATCCCGGCACCGCGCATTCCGGATCTTCCCTTAAGCCGGTCGCGATTGCTTTTTTTCTGGCGCTGGTCGGACTGGCGATGGCAATCTACCTGATCTCGGTGCGCAGTTCCACGCGTGCCGCTTCGGCGGGGGCTGCGATGTTCGAGAGCTGGATGCGCTTCGGACCGCATTGACGCTCGGGCGTTCCGGTCTCGCGAAGTTCGAACCTGAAAGATCATCGGGTGCTCCACACAACGTGGTTTTCGTTGTCTGGTAAGAAGGCCGATACCAACATTTTTCCTCCCACTCATTCGAAAACCGCGAATGAGTGAGGCGCACACCCGCAACTTCAAGGCAGGAGCAGGTTCATGAATCGGATCATCAAGGCAACAACCGTCACTCTTGTAGTCCTCATCAGCGTCGCAGCGTTGGCGCAAAATTCGCAAAGCACCTTGGGAGCTCAACTGGCGGAGCTGAACAGTTTGAAAGAGAACATCAAGTCGAGTGACACGCGCACCCGGGTGGATGCCTTTCATCGGGCGTGGTCCATCGCTGTGGCCAGCGACGACACCAACGTCAAGCTCCTCGCTCTGGACCTGATGAAGGAACCGGTTGGCAGTGCATCGGACCACATCCGGATGCCTGCGGTGTATGCAATTGCCGAGGTCGCCAACAGCACCACGGATCTGAGCGTCAAGTCCAAGGCCTTGTCGACGCTGAAAGAGCCTGCCGTCGCGGCGCAATTGCCCATCCGTCTGGCGGTGGTGGATGCGGTCAACAGCATGCTGTGCTCGCAAACTACGGCCTCGCTGGCAATGGAGGCAGTACAACTGCTGGGCGACTCGGTGCGCAGCGGCAACAACGGAATTCGCATACCGGCCATCAACGCCGTCACTCACATTGCAATCTCGTCGAGAGACGATCGCGTGTTCAACACGACCCTCGACTTGCTGCAGGGGCCGCTCGATTCCATGGCAATGATCGGCGGCATGGAAGTGCGGATGATGGCGGTGGTCGAAGTCGAGCGGCTGGGCGTGTACGCGCCTGAGATCGGCACCAAAGCCAAGGCTATGGGAATGCTCCAGGCCAGCGCCAACAATAGTCAGTGGGAGCCGGAAGCTCGGCACCGCGCGGCCGAAGGCGCAGCGCAGGTGCAGAACAGCATGAAACAACCGCCGCCTGCGAATCAGCTCCCGAAGTCACAGACGTAGATGGCTGAGAGAATGGCACCTGCGCGTCGCGATACAATGCCCAACATCCATGACGAGACCCTCTTCCATCGGCTCCGCTTTCTTATTGGTTTCGCTGGCGGCGTTGTTGTTGGTCCTGCCGAGTTGCCGTCGCATGTCGTGCAGCGACCACGTGGGGCAAAGCGTTGTTTCGCCCGACGGAAAGTACGTTGCGACTGTGCTGCAGAGCGAATGCCTCGCGCGGGAGCACGCAACCGTGGTTGAGTTGCGGCGCAATCGCTTCCTGCTGAAGGATCCGCGCATCGTGTTCCTGATCGGAGGCTTCCGCGACATCAGCGTCTGCATGGCAGAGCAAGAGCCAGCTTGCGATCACGGCTCCGACTTGCGAGCCTAAGAAGATCGAGCTGCGAAACTGGAAGAACGACGTGACAGCGCATTGCGAAGTGGCAGCAATTGCCAGCGGTCCGTAGAGTTCCGGTGAACTGGCGAGCGGGTTGCGAATCCGTGTTAACGCTCGATAACCGATGGCGCGCGCAGACAGCTTGCAGGCAATAGAAAAGGCCCTCGAAATTCGAGGGCCTGTGATTTTCTGCTTTGGCATTTTACCGTTCCGGAATGCGAACCTTCGCGTCAGCTCGCTTATCGAGGTGAATACTCTCGATGAAGCGGACCTTGCCCTGGTTCAGCTTCATGACCAGGGAGGTGGTACGCACGCCGTCGCCGAAGAAGCGCACGCCTTTCAGCAGCGGGCCGTCGGTCACGCCGGTGGCGGCAAAGATGATGTTCTTGCCGGGGGCCAGATCCTCCGCCGTGTAGACGCGGTGGGGATCGGTGATTCCCATGTCCTTCATGCGCTCGGCTTGCTCCGGGGTATAGCCGACCAGGCGTCCGACCATGTAGCCGTTCAGGCAGCGCACGGCCGCGGCGGTGATCACGCCTTCAGGAGCGCCGCCGGTTCCCATCACGGCGTGCACGCCGGATCCGAGCATCGAAGCCGCGACGCCGGGCGACAGATCGCCGTCCGAGATCAGCCGGATGCGCGCTCCGGCTTTGCGAATTTCGTTGATCAGCTTTTCGTGCCGCGGGCGGTCGAGAATGATGATGACCAGGTCCTCGACGTCGCGTCCCAGAACCTTGGCGATGACATTCAGATTGTGCGAGACCGGCGCTTCCAGATCGACGACGCCCTTGCACGATGGGCCGACAACGATCTTTTCCATGTAGCAGTCGGGAGCGTGCAGCAGGCCGCCGCCCTCCGACGCCGCCAGAACCGTAATCGCGCCCGGCGATCCGGTAGCGCACAGGTTGGTGCCTTCCAGCGGATCGACGGCGATGTCGACCGAAGGATAGGCTACGCCATCGCGTTTGCCGACCTTCTCGCCGATGTAGAGCATGGGTGCTTCGTCGCGCTCGCCTTCGCCGATGACGATGGTGCCGTCCATCGGCACCGAATCCATCACGCCGCGCATGGCTTCGGTAGCGACCTGGTCGGCATGCTTGCGGTCGCCCTGGCCCATCGTCTTGGCCGAGGCGATGGCCGCTTCTTCGACCACGCGCAGGAATTCCATGGCGAGATCGGTTTCGAAATTGGCGGTCGGAGAGTGATGGATCACGGGATCTTCGGTTTGAACTTTAGTTGCCATGAGGCCTCCGTCGATGACTACGGCTGGCTGTGCCGGAGGATGAGATGCTGAAACTGCAAGCCGCCGTCGAACTCGGTACGGATAAAAACGAGAACAAGGACCGTTGCCGCTCGCTGGCGCCCGGCACAAGTGCTAAGGATACACGCAGGAGGCCCGGATTCGAATAGGGAAATGCACTACTTTGGTTGCATGGCCCCGTGGCTTCTCGTTTTCTGTCCACCAGCATCTCCGAAGCCCGACTGAAGACGTGCCCTGATACAAAGCTCGCCTAGCCGGTTTTTTCAAGCATCCCGTGAAGCCGTGCCCTGCTACAAAGCCAACCCACCACTGCTTGCGGGCGCTAACCACCGACCACCGGCGACTGGACACTGCTCTAAAACGCCGCCAGCCCGGTGATGTGCTCGCCGATAATCAGCGTATGGATGTCGTGCGTTCCTTCATAGGTCTTCACCGACTCCAGGTTCGCCATGTGGCGGAAGATGGGATACTCGTCGGCGATGCCGTTGCCGCCCAGAATGTCGCGGCCCATGCGGGCGCACTCCAGCGCCATCCAAACGTTGTTTCGCTTGATCATCGAGATGTGATGCGGCTTGACCTTGCCTGCGTCTTTCAGGCGGCCAACCTGCAGCGCCAGCAGCTGCGCCTTGGTGATCTCGCTGATCATCCACACCAGCTTCTCCTGCACCAGTTGATGCCCGGCGATCGGCATATCGCGGAACTGCTTGCGGAACTGCGCATATTGCAGCGCGCAGTCGTAGCAGGCCATGGCGGCGCCGATCGCGCCCCAGCCGATGCCGTAGCGCGCCTGGTTCAGGCAGCTCAGCGGCGATCGCAGGCCGCCGGACTCGGGCAGCAGATTGCTCGGCGGGAATGCGCACATCCTGCAAGCGACAGGCTCGACGTCACCGAGGCGCGCAGCGACCACTTGCCGTGCACGTCGGCGGCGCGGAAGCCGGGACGGTCGGTTTCGACGATGAAGCCGCGAATGCGATCGTCTCTCGTCTTCGACCTTCGCCCAGATGATGGCGATGTTGGCGATCGAGCCTGAGGTGATCCACATCTTCTCGCCGTTCAGGATGTAATCGCTGCCGTCTTTCTTGGCGCGCGTGCGCATGGCGCCGGGATTGGAGCCGGCGTCGGGCTCGGTCAGGCCAAAGCAGCCGAGGATTTCGCCCTTCGCCATGCCGGGCAGGTATTTCTGCTTCTGCTCTTCGCTGCCGAAGGCGTAGATGGGATACATGCACAGACCGGACTGCACGCTGACGAACGAGCGCACGCCGCTGTCGCCGCGCTCCAGTTCCTGCGTCATCAGCCCGTACTCGACGGCCGACATGCCGGCGCAGCCGTAGCCGGTGAGGCTGGCGCCGTAGAAGCCGAGCTCGCCCATGGGCTTGATCAGCTCCTTGGGGAAGCGGCCGTCGCGGTTGCACAGCTCGATGATGGGGATGAGGTTCTCTTCGATGAACTTGCGCGTGTTGTCGCGGACCAGCCGCTCATCGTCGCTGAGCAGCGAATCGAATTCAATGAAGTCCACGCCTTTGAACTTGAGTGCCATGCGTCTCTCTCTATAAGGAAGATAGCGGTAGGGACGAACCTTCTACGCTATCAGGGGCCGAAGAGCAGGGTCAAACGCGGGGAAGCGGCAGTTGGCAATCGGCAGTTGGCATTTAGCCCGTGTCCCACGCTCGGCTGTTCTTTTTCCTCCTTGCTTTGTCAGGGCACGAGTTTACTCGTGCCGAAGACGCATGAATATGGATGGCGGCTTTAGCCGCTGCACCAAGTTTGCAGGGGCTGAAGCCCTCATCGTTGTGGCCGCCTGGACGGCACGACTGAAGTCGTGCCCTGACACAAGGCCGTGCCCGAAGGGGACTGAAGTCGTGCCCTGACACAAAGCTCGCTTCGGCCGAGTCTAGCCCCCCTATCCTCTGGTCCCTAGCCCCTACCCCCTAGCCCCTGCCTTCATGCTGCCTTCTTGCGCTCCAACTCCAGGCTTTCTATCCGCTGACTCCTGGCGTCGCGTTCACGAGTTCGCGGCGCTTGCGTTGCGCTGCCGTGAGCTTGCGACAGCGGACCCATGAGCCGGCAGAAGAAGCGATCGATGTGCTGGCATTGGAATTCCGGCGGGCATTCGTCGAGGGCGGCCAGCCTGGCTTCTTCCTCTTCGACGTCGGCGCCGGCCGCGACCTTGGCGCCGATTTTGTTTCCCGCCTCTTCCCGCGCGGAGTCGAGCTTGGCGTAGGCTTCGGCTAACTCCTCAATCCTGGCCAGCTCGGCGGCGTGGGCGTCGTCTTCCTCCTTAACTTCTTCCACCTCGTCCGCCTGGAGCTCAGCCACATCGGCGTCGAGGCGGAAATCCTGCTCGAAGTCGTCATAGCGGCCGGCCACGGTTGCGCCCTGCATCTGCGCAAAGTCGGCGCCATGGGCCAGGTTGGAGCTGGCCGTCTGCAACGCGTACAGCACCAGCCCGGCGCGCTTGTTGTCGAGGCGGTTCTGCAGGATGGCGTCCACCACCTGCATCAGCGCGATCTGGATGGAGTTGGCATCCTCGAAGGGAGGCAGCTCAAGGAGCGGGGTGTTGGCCTCGCTCGACTGGGCCGCGGCGTGAGCGCGTTCGGCGCGCAGCCGGCGGCCGATGTGGGTGAGATGGAAGTAGCAATGATGACGGCCGCGCAGCGCGGGCGAGCCGCAGAACTCCCCGTTGGCCTTGATGTGCTCGCATTGACGGGCGCGAGCAGCCTCGACGGGTATTTGAGAGATAAAGGCGCGTCGTTGTTCCTGATTCATATTGGCGCAAATGTTCATAAAGGTTCTCCCTGGGAAACAGCAAGTAACAAATAGCGACTAGCAACTAGCGACTGGCAATGAGCAGTTGGCACTTGGCAGTTAGCACTTAGCATTTGGCAATTGGCAGTTAGCATTTGGCTCTTAGCCTTTGGCGCCTGGTGCGTCGACCCTGACCGCTGGCAACTGGCAACTGGCAACCGCCCACTGACCCCTGACCCCTGACCCCTGACCCCTCCCCCTTGTTTGCTCGTAACTTCTTGATACTGCGTAGAAATCCCCGCAAAATCTTGAGCCCCTTCGAGTTACAGCTAAAATCTTGAGCCGCAGCGACTTAGAGGTATTGGCAAATGGACGAGCTGGAGGGAAGGGAAATTGTGAAGCGGACCACAGAGGACCGGCAACTGCCAACGGACCAACTCCCGAGACACGTAGCGCAGGGCCGCCAGAGCAAAGACGGACCCCACCCTAACATGTCGATGTTAGCCTCTTGTGGAAATTGGTCAAGATTACGAAAGGGCAATCGGCGATTGTACTTTCGTAACCGCTGGCTGGGGCGGGTAACCATGCGGGATGTCTTGCAAGGGTTGCGGGCAGACGGATCAGTCGCTTTTGAAATGGCGGCGTCATTCGGTTATCGAGCTCTGCATCGGGTGCAGTGAGGCCGCGAGAACCTCATTCCTGCAGGCAGCAATCGCAGCCCGGCTCGTTCCCTCTGCCGCAGGCGATGGTTGTGATGCTTGTGCTATGGCGATTTATCGCCAACTACTCGTTCTCGCTGATAGATTCGTCCAACAAGATCGTCAAGATATCGGGTTGAGCGGCGTCGCCACTGAAATCGCGACGGAGATGGACGTGAAATCCCTGCCTGTATTCGCCCAGGCTGAGCTTGACTAGAAGCTTTGCCAAAGCCAGCATCCCCGCTCGGTTCGCAAACACGAAGGGACACCCCTCTTCAACGCTTGTTTGCAAACGTTCACTACCGTCGCATTCATAGGCAATCGATTTCGGCGATTTATCCTCGAAATCGAAGGTGAAGCTTTTCTGAGCCATGACGCCAATTTACGCGGCGTTCCGGCTAATTGTCGAGAACAGGCCATTACACTCAAAACCCCTGTCCGCGGTCAATGAGTGTAATGGAGGTTTCTCAACAGCTACCTGGGTTTGCTGCTGTCCGAAAAGCGACTCTTGTAGGACGCCCAGATACCAAGGCCGACGCAGTAACCAGCAATCGGCCATATCAGTAGGTTAATCGCGACAGGCACGATGTAATCAATCGGCTGGCGCGGGAACGGCGATTTGTGCATGAAGGTTCGCGCTGTCATGACCACAAACATGAAACCGCCCCACCCAATCACTCCCACTCGGAGGACGAAGTTGTCCTTGCCTTTGGACAACAACCGCTGCCAGTGTTCGCGTTCTGCGGAATTCGGCGGCTTAAACAGCGATGAAAAGTTCATTTTGTACCTGTGACCTGCGACCAGTTTGCGCGAACGCGTAGTTTTACGGCATCAGGAAAAGGCGAGCGTCTGTAACAGTGTTGCGAACAGGCTTAGCATAAACGATCCGCCGGAACCCGATCACTTATCAAATGGCGATTTATCAACAACTACCCGCCGGCAGAGCTTGCTTCGGCATCGAACTTCCGTCGGAATAGACGAATACAACCGTACATGGCGAGAAAGAATACAAATCCAAGAAGGGTAGCCGCCTTTCCAGCAACACGGCTCAGTTCACCTACCCGCCTTGTCCAAACATGCACAATGACCAATTGAGCTGAAGAGGAGACAATCAGCGCCGTCCAGTAGCCGGTATCACGCCACAAGGACCTCCACCCGACTACGATGATCATGACGGACGCGAGCACCGTGCATACAGCAGCTTCCTGCCAGTCGGGCTTGAGGTGGTACCGGCTCGGAAGTGCAAAGTACACGAAGAAGATCACGCCTATTGCTGCAAAGTAGGAAAGCGATTCCCGCCAAGAAAATTGACTCTTCCCGAATATCTTGCGGCGTCGAGTTCTGAACTGGCGCCGCTCCATCCGACTGACGAATCGCTCATGTTCCGTCTGGTCAGACTTGGTGAGATTACGCCGACTCAATTCGCTGTCTAAAGCGGCAGCAGCTTCGTCCGTGAGGGAGGCGCGATCAGATGCCAACTGTAAAAGCCCATCGTCGGTCTGCTCGGCATATTCCTTACGTAAATCGTTAAGCATATCCGCTGCGCACGTTTGGCAGAATTCTAAGAAGCGATTACACCACTAAGCGCGAGTGACATCCGTGACGAGCGTCACGAGGGCTGCGACTGTGATCGCTGGCGAAATCAGGCGATTTCACTCATTGACCCGCGCAGCCATTAAGGGTGCCAGCCTTCACCGCCCTCCGCGGCGCCCGGTTGCCGCTGCCGCCGAAGAAGCAGGCTAGACCGAACAGGTAGCCGAAGTTGTACCAAGAGCCGTTGTTGTGGACCTCGTAGATACTGAGGTCTCTCCGGAACAGCGAAACCACGAACACAATGGGAGCAATAAAGCCTTGCCATAGGCCGAGCCAGAAGCCCGCAACTCCACCGTGCTCGCCGGCCGTTCCTTTTGACGGGTTAGGGCCGGACGCGCATCCGGCCAGAACGCCCAGCACCAGCAGGACAACCACAAACAAGGTCAAAGAGGGTTTCATCGGCAATACCTCCGGCTCATACGTATTACGAAGCCGGGGTATGAAAAGTCTCAGAAACTGGCGGATCACGATAGCCGTGCCGCACCGGGCGGCCGAGGGCGGTGCAGAGACCAGGGTCAGTCCAGCACCGGGACCTGGGATTCAGCGGACCGATGGTTGTGGTCCGAACGGCGCTGGAAGGGAAGAAACAGTTTCGCCACCGTTCCTTTTCCCTCTTTGCTTTTCAGGGATAACTTGCCTTCGTGGCGAGCGACGATTCCGTTGGTGATCCAGAGTCCCAGGCCGTTGCCGCCGTGACCTTTGGTGGTGAAGAAAGGTTCAAACAGGCGGCTGACCGCCTCGCGGGGAATGCCGGAGCCGGTGTCGGCCACGGTAATCACCAAGCCTTTTCGGCCAGTGGTCCAGTCGGTGGCATCGCGCGAACGCAAGCAGAGTTTGCCTCCGCGGGGGTGCATGGCGTCGATGGCGTTGCCGATGAGATTGGCGATGGCCTGGCGGATCTCGCCCTCAAAGCACTCGACCGGCTGGCGCGCCCGCTTCCGCTTTTCCACCACGATGGAAGAGTTGGCCAGCCGCCCCTGATAGAGAGACAAAGCATCGTCGATGAGGCTGTCGCAGGTGACGGTGGTGGCGGCCGTGGATTGCTTGTGGAAGCGAAGCGTCTGGTTGGCAATGGCGGAGGCTCGCCGGATCTCGATCTCAGCCGCGGTCAGAAAGCTGGAGGTTTTCTCGTCCTGGGCGGAGTTCTGCGCCAGGTAAATCAGGTTGGTCACCGCTTCCAGGGGATTGTTGATCTCGTGGGCAATGGAGCTGGCCAGCCTGCCCACCGCGGCGAGCTTCTCGGAGCGTAGCAGCGTCTGCTCGGTTCGCTTGGCTTCGGTGACGTCGACGCCGAAGACCAGAATTCCGGGAAGATTTCCTTCTACATCGCCGACCGGCTGGTAGACGAAATCCAGGATGCGTTCTTCCAGCCGGTCCGAGCCCTCGACCGCCAGGGTGATGGGAATGCTCCTGCCAATATAGGGCTGGCCCGTTGTATAGACTTCGTCGAGAAGACTGATGAATCCTTGTTCTTCGACCTCGGGCACGGCCTCGCGCACCGATTTGCCGATCACGTCGCGGTTGGCGATGAGCTTCTGATACATGGGGTTGGTCAGTTCGAAGATGTGCTCAGGGCCGCGCAGCAGGGCGAAGAAGGCCGGAGCGCGCTCGAACAGTTCTGCCAGGGAAGCCAGCCGGCGGCGCAAGGTGGTTTCAGCGAGGGTGCTGGCGGTGGTCTCGGTGCAGGTGACCAGGGTTCCCTGAATCGATCCATCCAAGTCGCGCACCGGGCTGTAGCTGTAGGTCCAGTAGACGTCTTCCAGCTTGCCGTCGCGAAGGATCGGCACCAGCCGGTTTTCGTTCCAGGTGGCTTCGCCGGTCGACATCACCTGCGCGATCTGCGGACCGATGATGGACCAAATTTCGGGCCAGCAATCCTCTCCTCGCTGGCCTAGAGCGGACGGATGTTTATCGGAACCGATACTTCTGCGATAGGCGTCGTTGTAAAACTGGATCAGCTCGCGGCCCCACCAGAGGAACATGGGATGCTTGGTGGCCAGCAGATTGTTAACCGTCGTCACCAGGGCTGGCGACCAGCCTTCGATCGGTCCCAGCACGCTCTTATCCCAGTCGAACTCGCGGGTGCGGTCGGCCATCTCGCCGGAGGCGAAAATCCGGTTAGGGCGAGCAGGATTCTCTGGTTGGGATTCGGGTATGTCGCCAGGGGCAGCCATCATGACTTCCGGAATAAACCGGCTCCAACTCGGTGCTTTATTTCTTTGTTCAACCGGCGAGTGGGTTCAGTTTGAAATGACGCTCTGGTCGCATTATAGCGTGGGGATTCGGGATTAAGGGCTTGGGCAGGCCGGGCCGGAGGCGCTCGGCGCAGGCCGCCGGCATCCCTCGCGGTTGACCTATCGGTATATCTCGATCTGGCCACCGGCTCCGCTGACCTCGAGTCCGTCGGTCGAACTCCGGCCAACGGACTCCCAAGTGCCGAAGGCCGCTAATGCGAGTTCTGCGGCTCTCCGCTTACGCGGGTTTGGTCGGTGATCCAGTTGACCTCCCAGGTCGTGCCGCCGTCGTCGGAGAAAGACTGTTCGAAGTGCGGCGTGTCGGTGGTGAGGTTGGTCCAGCGAAAACGGATGAGGATGGTTTTGCCGTTGATGGTGTCCTGCGCGAAGAACTCGCCGACGCCGTCTTTGAATTCGCCGACCTGCGGCGGATCGAGCACGCCGACCTTCTGGTTGTCCCAGTAGAGCCGCCACTGATGCGATTGCGGATTGTAGACGCGCAGAGTGAGTCCGACGATCTTGCCGGCGGGTCCGTTCCACTCGCCCTGATCGATCTGCGCGCCGTCGAAGAGTTTGCGGCAATCGCCGGTGCCGTCAAACTCGACCCACTGGTTGGAGCCGGTCAGGGGATGCAGGCGGCGCTTCAGGTGATACTTCCAAGTGCCGAGGAGCGGGTCGAAGTCGTGCGAGCCGTCGCGGGCGGCGGAGGTTGCAGGCTTGGCGGCGTCCTGGGCGAATGTGGGCGTGAGAGGAAGTGTAAGCAGCGCAGCGAACAGTAAGCAGGTGCGAAACATGGATTCTCCATAGCGGCGAAAATCCCCACTCAAGGCCAACCTAAGACCTTGAATGGGGTGCCCGATCGTTGATCGCCGATGCGATTCTACTGGTTGATGTTCTGGCGTTGCTGCAGCTTCTTCAGCAGGGTCTCGACGCTGGCCTTGCCGTTTTCAGGCGCGACCTGCAGCGCCGCTTCCATCTGCTTGGTCGCTTCGTCGTAGTTGCCCGCGCCGCAGGCCACGCGCGCCAGTCCGGCGTGCGAGAGCCAGTTGCTCGGATCCTTGGCAGCAGCCATCTTGAAGACCGAGAACGCCTCGTCCTGCTTGCCCTCTTTCTGCAACTGACGGCCGTAACCGTAGAGTTGCTGCGCGCTGGCCAGCGAGAGCGCTTTGTCCTTGGCCTGCGTGGCCTGCGCATTGTCGCCGAGGGCCATCAGGATTTTGGACTTGGTCATCTCGTTTTCGTAGCGGTCCTCGTTCTGGATCGACTTGTTCTCCCAGTCGAGCGCCTGCTGGAGATCGACCTTGTTGTCGACCAGGTAGGTCGCGGCATCGTCCCAGCCATCCCAGGTGTACTGCGGCAGACCGCGCATCTGGTTGTTGAGGCTGGCTTCGACGATCTTCGGCACATCGACTGCTACTTTGAAGGGCACGGCCAGCTTGTCCCAGCTGAGGACGACGACGGCAGAGTCCGGCTTGAGCTGATCGAAGTCGTAGGTGAGCGCGTTGTGCATGTCGGTGGAGTAGGGCTTCACGGTCACGCGCAGCGCGTCTTCGGATTCCTTGTAGCTGAAGCTGCCCCAGGCGGTATGCATCTTGGAGAAGATCACGGTCCATTCGTTCTCGACGGGAATCATGTGCAGGCCGTAGGTGCCCGCCGCCAGCGGCTTGCCTTCGATGGTGACATCATTGGGGAAATTGATGGTGGTATTTTCATTGGCGCCCGCGCGCCATACATCTCCGTAGGGAACCAGTCCGCCCCAGATCTTGCGGCCGTCGACCAGCGGGCGATGATAGACGATGGTGATGTCGGTGATACCGAGACGCTGCGTGACCACGGCTTTCTGGCTCTGCAGCGGAAGATTCAGCTGCGTGGATTGCGCGCTGCACAGGGCAGCCAGCATCAGAACGCACGGAAGCATCAGGAAGCGAAGCTTGTACATCGCAAAACCTCTCTTGTGCTGGAATGTAACGGCTCAATCGTCGGATTGGCCGCCGCTCATCGGCGGCATCGTTCGGGGAGAATGGACGCGGGGAGGCTGCCGCCGGTGAGCAGGGGAGTGACGAAGCTGCGTCCAGAGAACATGGACGCAGGGTTTGCGGGGATGAAGATTGACGATGAAAGACCTGTCTTCGCGAAGTCCGGGTGTCTGTTCAAGCGGAGCTGGAGTGGGTCTATACGAAGCAAAAATCCCGCTCAAGTCCAAAAGAACACCTTGCAGGGAGCACGCGTGTGCTTGGCGCTTGACACACCTGGCGCCCATCACCGCCTCGTGGTGGTGCAGTTTGACTCAGATGCTAAACTTTCTCAGGCGCGGGAGGCTCGGCGCTCGGAGCTGCATCTAATTCTGGAGTGGCAGCGGCTTCCGCCTGTTCCTGTTTCTTGCGATTAGCGTCGTCCACCGATTTTACGAAAGCGGCTATATCATGGAAGTGAGAAACGTCTCTGGCGACCGAAAGTCCCGGGAGTGTCTCTCCGGTAGCTCGGTTGCTGACATAAGCGGAAATCGTTCCAACGATCATGATCCCGTCAGTTTCGGTAGAATACAAAACAGGGCCGCCGCTGACTCCGTTAATCGCCACTCCGTCGATGAGGTAAGAATGCCTACCCTCTTGTCTAGCACTAATGTTTCCGGAGAAGAAGCAGAGCGTCGCAGCAGCCAACCCCGGGAATCCAAGCCAACCGACCTCAGTTCCGATGGCAAGCGGGACAGTAGATGGGAGGAGTTTTATCGGCTCCTCTGGCAGTTTAAGATCGCCCGGCTGCGTCATAATAATCGCTGAGTCCGTATCTTCGTCAGTGATGATTGAGCGTTGGGACTCACGCAAGAATACCTGCGTTCCTGAGTGATAGCTCTGCAAGCGAATGGGCTGCTGCCATTGATCGGCATAAGCCACAACATGTCGAGCCGTGGCGATTCCGACGAACGACTTGTCTTGATTGTAGAGACACAAGAAACCAGTCCCGTGCCCCATCGGGGTCTCTATCTTAACCACATACGGCTCTACTTTCTCTACAATCGCATTCCAGTTCATCGTGAAGACCTCTTATCGCAATAGTCTAAGGTTAAGACAGAGAAAAGAAGTTGTCAATCTGTTTTCACTCTGTTTTTAATCTTTTATTTTTAAATAAAGTGTTGTATTAGGCTACCTAAATGGGGGATTGACAGTCTAATAGGCATCGGATAATGTACGGCGTGAGTGCAACTTCGGGGAAGGGGCGCTTAGAAAGAACGCTACGGTGTAGAACGCCGAGGAGGAGAGATCACGATGAAAACGATCAAGTTCCAAGCCGATCTGGCTTCATCTGACGACGCCGTCCTCAATGCGTTAATGGAAGACATGGAGGTACGTAGCAAGGCAGATTTCCTTGCTAAGGCTCTGGCATTGATGAATTGGGCGGTAAAGGAGAAGAAGCGAGGTCATCGGATCGTCACCATCGATGAAGATGGAGAAGTGGTTCGGGAACTCATAACACCTGAATTGGAGCGGATTGCTCCGGATTTCGACCTGCCGTCGATTTCTACCACTTGGACATTGGAGGAGGTAGAGAGCTTCGGGAAGTTGGCTTCAAAGAGCCAGCCCAAGCCGACGCCTCACCTTATTCGGGCAATGAACAGGCGCTAACCCTATGGACATACATTTCCGCAAGCTCGAATCGTCAGACCGCGCAGAGGGTTTCGATTGCGGGAATGCTTCCCTTAATGAATACCTGACAAGATACGCGGTTAAGCACCAGCGACGTATGTTCGGTGTGACATACGTCGCTGTGTGCTGCCAAGAGGGAGATTGTCGCGTGGTCGGCTACTTTACGCTGGCCAATACGTCAGTTCCCAGGGAGGGACTGCCGACCGAATTTCTTGTCGGCATTCCAAAATATCAGGGGCTTCCAGCATCCCTACTCGGACGATTGGCGGTTGATTCGCGCTACCACGGTAAGGGCATCGGGGAACTCCTGCTCTCGCGTTGCATTGAGCATTGTTTGGTAATTTCAAAATGTTCGGGAGGTCGTTATCTCATTGCAGACGTAAAACCCACAGCAATAACCTGGTACGAGCGATACAATTTCGTTAGGCTGACAGGAAGCAACGCACCACCTCGTGTGATGGACTCCCGTGTTCGCCGGAGCGTATAAAAGTAGGTTGCACCTCCAGAGCGACACTCTTCCGCAGCGTGCAACCAGCCATCATTCTGAAGCGGTTTCACCCGCGCGAGGTATTCATGTCTACGACGGTGCAGGGCCCCAAGGGCTTAGAAGGCATTACCGCCGCCAACTCCGGCATCTGCTACATCGACGGCGATCAGGGCGTGCTCGCCTATCGCGGTATCGACATTCACGAGCTGGCCGACAACTCGACCTTCGAGGAAGTTTGCTACCTGCTGTGGTTCGGCCACCTGCCCAACCGCTCGGAGCTGAACGAGCTGAAGCTGAACCTGGCGCGCGAGCGCAAGCTGGACGCCTCCATCATCAGCCTGCTGCGGCAGGCGCCGAAGTACGCGCTGCCCATGGACGTGTTGCGCACCATGGTATCGGCGCTGACCTTCTGGGATCCGGAAGAGAAGACCAACGATCACGCGGCTAACATCCGCAAAGCGATTCGTCTGACGTCGCAGCTGGCCTACATCGTCGCCGCCTACGATCGCATCCGCAAAGGCAAGCCGCTGGTTGAGCCTGATCGCTCGCTGTCGCATGCCGGCAACTTTCTGTACATGTTGAACGGCGAGATCCCCAGCGAGACGGCCGAGCGGGCTTTCGACATCGCGCTTATCCTGCACGCCGATCATGAGCTGAACGCTTCCACCTTCGCCGCCCGCGTGGTGGCGGCGACGTTGAGTGACATGCACTCGGCGGTCACCGCGGCCATTGGCGCGTTGAAGGGGCCGCTGCATGGCGGCGCGAACGAGGCCGTCTTCCGCATCCTGGAGGCGATCGATGCCTCGGGCGCCGATCCGGTCGATTACGTGAAAGGCATGCTGGCGCAGAAGAAGAAAGTGCCAGGCTTCGGACACCGCGTCTACCACACCGAAGATCCGCGGGCGACGCACCTGCGCAAAATGTCGGAGAGCCTCGGCAAATCGAGCGGCAACGCCAAGTGGTTCGAGATCTCGCGCGAGATCGAAGAATTTATCGTAGCCGACCGCAAGCTGAATGCGAACGTCGACTTCTATTCAGCTTCGACGTATCACACCCTGGGAATCGACATCGACTTGTTCACGCCGGTGTTTGCGGTGTCGCGCGTGGGAGGCTGGACGGCGCACGTTATCGAGCAGCTCAACGACAATCGCCTGATTCGTCCGCGCGCCGATTATCACGGCCCGGCGTATCCGAATCACTATGTGCCTATGGATAAGCGCTAAAAGAGCGCTACGCGGTATGCCGTGCCGACATCGACAGGCTTCTGAATCGTCTGCCGTCGTAAGGGTCCGTTCTCTCTGTCCTACATTGTAGGAGTCAGAATCCCGGTGGCCGCTGGCTCGCCACGTTGAACGCTTTTTCCAGCGCCAGGCCCGCTTCACATAGCGTACCCTCGTCAAACAGCCGCCCAATCAGGGTTACGCCGTGGGGTACGCGGCGCGGGCGGCGAGAACTTTTTCAGCGGATGTGCCGGATCGGGCGCCCAGTCGCTGCGCTCCTCCGAGATTTCGACGAAGCCGGCGCGCAAAGTCAGCGACGGATGGCCGGTGAAGTTAGTGATGGTCAGCATCTCGTCGCGCAACGACGGCACCAGCAGCAGATCGACCTGCGAGAACAGGCGTCCCATCTCGCTGGCGACCATGCGGCGGAAGCGGTCGGTCTGCACGAAGTCGACCGCGGACAGGAAGCGCGACTGGCGGAAGGTGTTGGGCCACGCGTCGGGCACCTGCATCTTCAACTCACCAACCTTGCCGTTGAGCGTGATCTCTTCGAACGACGCGGCGGCCTCGGCAAACAGAATCAGGTCGAGCGAATCGTAAGGCCAGTCGGGCAGCGAGACCTCGACCGGCGTCATGCCGACCTTGCTGACGGTTTCCAGCGCCATGCGGTCGACGTCGGTCGCCGGCGCTTCTTTCATCCACTTCGGGAAGTATCCGACGCGCAGGCCTTTCACGCCGGCGCCGGCGTTGAAGTCGAGCTTGCTGGGCACGCTGTTCACGTCGCCGGGATCGGGGCCGGAGATGGTGTTGAGCACGAGAATGGTGTCTTCGACGCTGCGCGCCATGGGGCCGAGCTTGTCGAGCGACCAGCAGAGCGTCATGGCGCCGGTGCGCGCCACCCGGCCGTAGGTGGGGCGCAGGCCGGTGACGCCGCAGCGCATGGACGGGCTGACGATGCTGCCTCCGGTTTCGCTGCCGATGGCGAAGCCGACCAGCCCCGCGGCAGTCGCGGCGCCCGGTCCGGCGCTGGAGCCGGACGAGCCTTCTTCGAGGTGCCAGGGATTCATCGTCTGTCCGCCGAACCAGATGTCGTTGAGCGCCAGCGCGCCCAGGCTCAGCTTGGCGACCAGCACGGCGCCGGCGTCGTTCAGGCGCTGGACCACGACGGCATTGTCTTTCGGAACGCGATCGCGGAAGGGCTCGGCGCCGTAAGTGGTGGGAATGCCGGCGGTGTCGAGCAGATCTTTCGCGCCCCAGGGAATGCCGTGCAGCGGCCCGCGATACTTCCCGGCGGCAATTTCCTGATCGGCGCGCTTCGCCTGCTCGAGCGCATGTTCCTTGGTCAGCGTGATGACGCAGCGCAGCTTGGGATTGTACTGCTCCAGGCGCGCGAGATAGAGGTTGGTCAGCCGCTCGGAGGTAAGCTTGCCGGCTCTGGATCCAGCGCGAAAGCTGCGTGACGTTGGCGAAGGCGATGTCTTCGTCGTTGGCGGGCAGCGGGCCGGGGTCAGCGTCGCTGCGGACGAACTCGGCGTGCGGCGGGAGCTGTTGCGTGCCGGGGAGCACCGGGTCCCAGCGCGACCACGGCGCGACAGGGTCAGGAATCGTGACCTTGTGCGGGCCAACACGGAGCTCGTACAGCGGCGCCATCGCGCTGCGCCAGTTGCCGGCGGCCTGCGCCAGCTCCTCTTGCGTAAATTGCACCTCGACCAATTTTTCCGCCTGGGCGAAGGTCTCCGTCGATACTTCCGGTCCGACGGGCGCCGCGGTGCCGAATGCCGGCGGCGCTCCGGGCGTGGCTTCGGTCTGCTGGCTCTGGCCGAAAGAAGCGATGGCTGCCGTTCCCAATAAAGCAAGAGGCGCCTGGGCAAGGAACTGTCTGCGCGATTTAGACATGGCTCTCCTGGCTACGCAATGTTGAAGCGGGCTGCTTTGGTGCGACTGGCCACGATACATCAATTGCGCTGCTCTGAGAACCGTGACCTTGTCAACGGGCGCTAACAAATTCCATGTAAACTCGGCAGACTGACAGGAGATCACCATGCCATGTGACGTGGAAGTGCTGAAGCAGGTTTCGCTGTTTGCCACCATGGACAACGAGGAACTCGGGGTGCTGGCCGCCCAGGTTGAGCTCACAAGTTTCAAGCCGCGTCAGCGTATTTATAAGATGGGAGCGCAGGCCGAGACTGCCTACGTTATGGTCTCCGGCGGAGTCAGCGTCACCACGGTCGATGACGACAACCAGGAAGTCATCGTCGACCAGCCCGGCCCGGGCGAGTTCTTCGGCTTTGCCTCCATGCTGGAAGGGACGAAGCACCAGACGGAGGCTACGGCAACCGAAGAGACGGTTTGCATCGAAGTCGACCGCAACGACATTCTGGCGCTGATTCAGCGCAAGCCGCACGCGGCCATGGACATGCTGGCCGTGCTGGGGCGCCAGTTTCACGCCGCCCAGCAGCTCATTCGCATTCGCGCGCTGCGCCACCCCAACGAGGTGATCGAAGAACAGGAAACGGTGGGCGAGCGGGTGGCCGATACGGTGGCGTCGTTCGGCGGATCCTGGGTCTTCATCATCATATTTGGCGTGTTTATGACGGTCTACACGGCCATCAACATCCTTCTCGGACATAAAGCTTGGGATCCGTATCCGTTCATTCTGCTGAACCTGTTTTTGTCGATGCTGGCAGCCATCCAGGCGCCGGTGATTATGATGAGCCAGAATCGTCAAGACAAGAAGGATCGGTTGCGCGGGGAACTGGATTTCGATGTCAACCGCCGGGCGCATGCGGAGATTCAGGGGCTGGCGAGCAAACTGAACTTGCTGGGCGACCGGTTGGGAGATATCGAAGAAGCACTACGGGATAAGCCCTGAGCTGACCACCACATTGTGGTACTAATACGGACGCGCAGTTGCCGTTGTGTGCCACATTGTGGTATATCGCTGAAGAGCTGACCAGCTCGACGTTCCCGCAAGCTTTAACAATATTTTCACTTGTCTGTTGATGTTGCCACCCGATGGTTTCACGTAAGCTACCTTCAATTGCAAACCTGATCGGAGAGAGAGGGGAGATGGCCAAACAGCCGCTCCCCCAATTTATTGCAGCCCCTAGTCTATCCGCCTTTGCTCTTGCCGTGAAATATCCAATCCAGGACCACCTTCCAGGCACGCGTTCCCGCAAACGTTCTTACGAATAACTGAAAACCGACCACCCTTCTTAAGGATTTAACGGTTTCCAGGGCTGGCAGCTCGCTACTGACAACTGGCGGCTGAGTGCTCTACCATCATCTGTTATGGCCGTCACAATGGATTCATCTACCACCTATTCGCCGGTGCGGGCGCCGCGCGGCAATTCGCTTTCCTGCAAAGGCTGGGCGCAGGAAGCCGCTATGCGCATGCTCATGAACAACCTCGATCCCGACGTCGCCGAGCGTCCGCAAGACCTGGTCGTCTACGGCGGCACCGGCCGGGCGGCACGCAACTGGGAGTGCTACCACGCCATCGTCAACTCCCTGAAGTCGCTGGAGAACGACGAGACGCTGCTGGTGCAATCGGGCAAGCCGGTGGGCGTCTTCCGGACGCATGAGTACGCGCCGCGCGTGCTGATGTGCAACTCCAACCTGGTGGGCCACTGGTCCAACTGGGAGAAGTTCAACGAACTGGAGAAGCTCGGCCTGATGATGTACGGCCAGATGACGGCGGGTTCGTGGATTTACATCGGCAGCGCAGGGCATCATCCAGGGAACGTATGAGACCTTCATGGCCGCCGGGCGAGAAGCACCTGGGCGGCGATCTGGAAGGCAAGCTGATCGTCTCCGGCGGCATGGGCGGCATGAGCGGCGCTCAGCCACTGGCGGCGACGATGACCGGCGCCTGCTACCTCGGCATCGAGGTCGATCCCGAGCGCATCAAGAAGCGCCTGCGCACCGGCTATTGCGACTTCATGGTGAACTCGCTGGACGAGGCGCTGCGCATCATCAAGAACGCGGTCCGCAAGAAGGAGAACGTTTCCGTCGGCCTGGTCGGCAACTGCGGCGACATCATTCCTGAGCTGGCCGAACGCGGCGTGGTGCCCGACATTCTTACCGACCAGACGTCGGCGCACGATCCGCTGAACGGCTACGTGCCCAGCGGCATGACGCTGGAGCAGGCGCTGGATCTGCGCAAGAAAGATCCGAAGGCGTACGTCGAGCGCTCGCTCGACACCATGGCCAAGCACGTCGAGGGCATGCTGAAGCTGCAGAAGATGGGCTCGGTCACCTTCGATTACGGCAATAACATTCGCACCTTCGCCTTCGAGCACGGCGTGAAGAACGCCTACGATTTTCCGGGATTTGTGCCGGCGTACATTCGGCCGCTGTTCTGCGAAGGGCGCGGGCCGTTCCGCTGGGCGGCGCTCTCGGGCGATCCGGCCGACATTCATGCGACCGACGATCTGGTGCTGCAGATGTTTCCCGACAACCAGCATTCTCAGCCGCTGGATCGACCTGGCGCGCAAGCGGATCAAGTTCCAGGGGCTGCCGTGCCGCATCTGCTGGCTGGGCTACGGCGAGCGCGCGCGAGTTTGGGCTGGCGCTCAACGAGCATGGTGAAGAGCGGCAAGCTGAAGGCGCCGATCGTGATGGGCCGCGATCACCTCGACTGCGGCTCGGTGGCATCGCCGTTCCGCGAGACCGAATCGATGAAGGATGGCAGCGACGCCATCGCCGACTGGCCGCTGCTGAATGCGCTGCTGAACACCGCCAGCGGAGCGTCGTGGGTGTCGATTCACAACGGCGGCGGCGTGGGCATCGGCTACTCGCAGCACGCCGGACAGGTGACGGTCGCCGACGGCACCGACGAGATGGCCAAGCGCATCGAGCGCGTGCTGACCAACGATCCGGGAATCGGTGTCGCGCGGCACGTGGACGCCGGCTACGACGAGGCCAAGAGCTTCGCGAAAGAGAAGGGCATCAAGATGCCGATGGAAAAGTAGGAAGCGGTTACCGCGCCGGGTGCCCCACGTCTCGCGGTTTCCGAGACGTGGGAGGGTGAGACGATGCGCGGCGGGGATTGGTTACGGGAAGGCCGTCTTCTTTTGATCTGAAAACGAATGAGCTAAATCCCTTTTATCGGCCCACGTTCGCCCCTTGCTCTCAGGCGCTTCGTGCAAGCCTTATCGTCCCCTGGCGTCTCTCTAATTTTCTCCCGGACAACTTCTTTTCGTATGCCGCGTGAAGTCGCTGCACTACGGAGAGTGGATTTCGCCCGTGACTGGGCCTTTTTCCTGGCGCCTGACTTCGGAAGATGCGTTTCGCGAAGTTCAGACATAAATTCTGCCCTCCGCTGCGGCCCTCCTTCTTCCAGCACCTGAGCGAGGCCCCGTAGCCTGGAGGCGGGCAAACACTTGTGCCCCCATGTAACCATCTCCATCAGAAGAGGGAGCAACGCGATGCCGCTTTCGGTGAGACTGTAAAGGGCTTTCTGTTTATGGCTGGGGTCCTGAGACTTGACGATGATCCCTTGCTGGACAAGCTTTTGAAGACGATCAGCCAGAATGTTCGACGCGATCCCTTCCACAGATTTGGTCAGGAGCTCGCGAAAATGCCTTCGGTTCATGAAAATCATGTCCCGAATGACGAGCAGACTCCACTGGTCGCCAAATATCTCGACCGTCCGGTTGATAACGCATTCTGACCTGTGATTCTTGTGCACTCTGCCTGTGCTCCGGTGGAACATTGCCTTCCGCAATCATTGTACGACTGGTTGCATTTAGTAACCAGTTGTTTATGCAGGCGGCCTCCACCCGAATTCTCCGATGCAAGGAAGCGCCGCAGCCGGGAATTGAGCCATTGAGCTTCTCGGAAGTCTTAAATATAAACCCTCCTTCTCCAAAGATGATTGTTATTCGCAACCGGTTGCATAGTGCTAGCAGTATCCGTTTTCCCATAGGCCTGTAGCCGCCAGGATTCGGTTTCTTGTAGATGTGTGTCCGCTTTCCGCAATCGAGTCTGCGGTCGAAGGGGATTTCCAATAACGCTTTCTTGTAACCGCACTGTCCCGCGAGTGCTCCGTCTCCGATTTCCTTCACGCCGTAACGAAAGCTGAGATCAGGCGGCCGATAGCTGAAGTCGATGGCAGCCCGCATGCCTTCGTACACGCCATGCAATGAACACCGCATGCTTCTGCTCTGCATTGACACTAACGGTTGGACAACGCCGAGCAGGTTCCACCATGACCACTCACTTCGGCACATCAGGAGGAGTTATGAAACGATTGCAGCTTGGGAAGGTAGTAAGCGTCGTACTTCTAGCAGGTGGCTTAGCCACCGCTCAACACATCACTTCGTTTAGTGCTCCGGGCGGAGGCACGGGCTACGACCAGGGCACCGGTGGCTTCGACATCAATCCGCAGGGGGCGGTCGTGGGATCGTTCCACGATGACAATAACGTCTTTCACGGCTTTCAGTGCATTGCCCCCTGCAACACTTTCAACGAATACAACGCTCCGGGCGCCGGCACCGGTGCCAACCAGGGCACGATCACGTTCGGCAATAATCTCTTCGGAGAGACGGTGGGGTTTTATGTTGACGCCAACAACGTAGCCCACGGCTTTGCCACGGAGTATCCGTTCAGGAATTTCACCAACTTGAACGTTCCCGGCGCCGGGACAGGCGCCAATCAGGGGACCTTCGCAGCCAACGTCAACCCCGGAGGAGAGATTGCCGGATACTGGGTCGACGCCAACAATGTGAGTCACGGCTTCGTCTCTTATCCGCCCTACCGCAACTACACATCATTCGATCCTCCGGGCTCGGTGAACACGTTCACCGCGGTGGCTACCTCCCTCAACCTGGAAGGAACGGTCGCGGGCACCTACTATGACGCCAACGGCGTGGCCCATGGCTACCTGCGCTATGCCAACGGCAGCTTCACCGAGTTCGACGTCCCCGGCGCAGGCACTGGAGCGAACCAGGGCACGGAAAGCGAAAGCCTCAGCGACCTGGGAGTGGTCGCGGGAAACTACATTGATTCGAACAACGTGAATCACGGCTTTGTCCGGAGCGCGTCCGGCGAGATCACCAAATTCGACGTTGCGGGCGCGGGCACCGGCGCGAATCAAGGCACCATACCGGAAGGCATCAATCTTGTGGGCCTGGTTGCTGGAATGTGGGTCGACACGAACGGCGCAAATCACGGCTTCGTGTGGACTCCGTGGGGCGGCATCACCAAGTTCGACGTGCCGGGAATCGGAACGGGCGCGAACCAGGGCACCGAGCCGGCGACCCCCAACGTGTTTGGGGTAATCACCGGACAGTGGGTCGACTCCAACAACGTGCACTACGGCTTCCTGCGGACTCCGTAAGCGCGCCCGGGGATCAACAGGGCATCTCCAGTTGACGAATAATCCTGCGACGCAGGGATGCAGGAAAACTGATGTCCGGTGGAGAGGCAGGTGTCGTATCACTGCCTCCCCTGGACCTCAACAAGCTGTTACCTCGCCCCTGGCCACTGATTTGCCTCTCCCTATTACACTGTTAGCCATGCGACTTATACTTGTAGCTGTGACCGCTATTATGGGTTTGACTACGCTTCCTGCAACGGCCGCCTCGAATGAGTTCGGCCCCAACAATCCCTCTTTACTCGGCCAGCACGCTGCCGTTTCAGGCGCCGCCCTTCGACAAGATCAAAGACAGCGACTACCAACCTGCCATCGAGGCCGGCATGGCGGAGCAGTTGAAAGAAGTGCAGGCGATCGCCGACAATCCGGAGCCGCCGACCTTCGACAATACCATCGTTGCGCTGGAGAAGAGCGGCCAGTTGCTGACTCGTGTGGGCTCCGTGTTCTTCGGCGTGGTCAGCGCGAACAGCGATCCCGAACTTCTGAAGGTTCGCTCAATGGAGGCGCCCAAACTCGCGGCTCACCAGGACGCGATCAAGCTGAACACCAAGCTGTTCCAGCGCATCAAGACGATTTACGACCAGCGGCAGTCGCTGCACCTCGAACCCGAAGCGCTACGCCTGGTGGAGTGGGACTACCTGCAGTTCGTACAGGCCGGCGCCAACCTCAGCGAGGCGGACAAGACGCAGCTGAAGAAGCTCAACGAGCAGATCGCCGTCCTGCAGGACGAGTTTCAAACCAAGCTGCTGGCTGCGACTCAGGCTGGCGCTTACAACACCAAGGATAAAGCGGCGCTGGCGGGCATGAGCGAGGCCCAGATCCAGGCTGCCGCCGAGTCCGCGAAAGGCCGCAAGCTCGAAGGCTATGTGGTTCCGCTGCAGAACACCACGCAGCAGCCCGACCTGGCGACGCTGACCAATCGCAACACGCGCGAGACCATCTTCGAGAATTCGTGGAACCGCGCCGAGCACAATGACGCCAACGACACGCGCGCGACCATCGCCAAGATCGCACAACTGCGCGCCGAGAAAGCCAAGCTGCTGGGATATCCCAATTTCGCTTCGTGGACGCTGGTCGACCAGATGGCCAAGACGCCGGAAGAAGCCTTCAAGTTCATGGACGCGCTGGTGGCGCCGGCAACCGGGCGCGCCGCAGATGAAGCGCAAGACATCCAGGCGCTCATCGATCAGCAGAAGGGCGGCTTCAAGGTCCAGCCGTGGGACTGGGACTTCTACTCCGAGCAGGTGCGCAAGGCCAAGTACGATCTGGATGAAGAGCAGGTCAAACCGTACTTCGAGCTGAACAATGTGCTGGAGAACGGCGTGTTCTACGCGGCGACGAAGCTGTACGGCATCACCTTCAAGGAGCGGAAAGATATTCCGACATACACCTCGGGCATGCGGGTGTTTGAGGTGTTCAACGCCGACGGCAGCCCGCTGGCGCTGTTCTACACCGACTACTTCAAGCGCGACAGCAAGCAGGGCGGCGCCTGGATGGACCAGTTTGTCGGCCAGTCCAAGCTGCTGGGCACCAAGCCGGTGGTGTACAACGTTTGCAATTTCGCTCCGCCGGCGCCGGGTGAACCTGCGCTGATCACCACGGACGATGTGCGCACCATGTTCCACGAGTTCGGACATGCGCTGCACGGCATGTTCTCCGATGCGCAATATCCCACATTGTCAGGGACGTCGACGGCGCGCGATTTCGTGGAATTTCCCTCGCAATTCAACGAGCACTGGATGGACAATCCGGAGGTCTTCCAGCACTTCGCCAAACACTACAAGACCGGAGCTCCCATGCCGGCCGAACTGGTGGAGAAGATCAAGAAGTCGCAGACCTTCAACAAGGGTTACGACATGACGGAGCTGGTGGCCGCGGCCGAGCTGGATATGAAGTGGCACATGCTTGGCGCCAGCGCTCCGCTGCAGGATCCCGACGTCTTCGAACGCGAGGCGCTGGAGAAGATCAAGCTGTGGATCAGCTATGTGCCGCCGCGTTATCGCTCCAGCTACTTCAACCACATCTGGAGCGGCGATTATGCTGCCGGCTACTACGCGTACCTGTGGACGCAGATGCTGGCCGACGACGCCTACCAGGGCTTTGTCGATCAGGGCGGCCTGACGCGCGCCAACGGCGATCGCTTCCGCAAGATGATTCTCTCCAAGGGCAACACCGAAGACCTGGAGACGCTGTACGTGGATTGGCGCGGAGAGAAGCCTACCGTCGGCCCGATGCTGAAGTATCGCGGGCTGGAGAAGTAGCAGCCGTCCATGGTTAGCCCAGGTTAAGGTCGAAGGATGGGCGCGTACGCCGCGGGTGAACAGCAGGTCCCTCCACTCGGCTTAAGCCCTCGGGCGGGATGACACACAGAAGCTGGGCCGAAACGGCACGACTCAAAGTCGCGCCCTGATACAAAGCACGCGCACTCAATTTGCCGGGCAACAAAATATGGCACGGGGAGGAGGAGCCCCGTGCCGTTCACGCGTGCCGGTTAGCGCGCGCTCTCGCTGCTGAGGAACAACTCTATTCGTGCATCATGTTGAGGTGCGGATGCTCAACGTGAGCGTGGCCGCAGCCCAACGGACACTCGCCCAGGACCGGACGACAGGCGGGGTCTTCGCCGATCTCGATCACCGCGGGCGGAATCTTCACTTCGGCGAACTGCTCTGCCTCGGTCGAGTGCTTCAGCGCGGTCACCGATGACTTGCCACCGGCGATCACTTGCGTGACCTCGTCGAAGTATCCCGTCCCGACGAAGCGCTGATGTTTCACCGCCGAGTAGCCGTGGCTGAACTCGCGCGAAAATTCCTTCTCCTGCAGACGCGAGTAGGCGGTCATGCCGGCGTCTCTATAGGCACGCGCCAGTTCGAACATGCTGAGGTTGAGGGCGTGGAAGCCGGCCAGCGTAATGAACTGAAACTTGTAGCCCATCTCAGCCAGCGCCGGCTGGAAGCGCGCGATGGTGGCATCGTCGAGCTTCTTCTTCCAGTTGAACGACGGCGAGCAATTGTAGGCCAGCAGCTTGCCCGGGAACTGTTCGTGGATAGCGTTCGCAAAGCGTTCCGCTTCCTTCAGGTTCGGTTCCGAGGTCTCGCACCAGATCATGTCCGCGTAGGGCGCGTAGGCCAGGCCGCGGGCGATGGCCGAATCGAGCCCGCCGTGAATTTCGTAGAAGCCTTCCGGCGTGCGCTTCGCCGGTGCAGAAAATCTTGTCGTACTCGTCGATGTCGCTGGTGAGCAGGAAGGCGCTGTTGGCGTCGGTGCGCGCCAGGATCAACGTCGGCACACCCATCACGTCGGCTGCCAGACGCGCGGCCACCAGCTTCTGAATCGCTTCCTGCGTTGGCACAAGAACTTTGCCGCCGAGGTGTCCGCACTTCTTCGCCGACGAAAGCTGGTCCTCGAAGTGAACGCAGGCCGCGCCCGCTTCGATCATCGCTTTCATCAGCTCAAAAGCGTTCAGCGTGCCGCCGAAGCCGGCCTCGGCGTCGGCGATGAGAGGGACGAACCAGTTGATGCCGTTCTTGCCTTCGGAGTGATGAATCTGGTCGGCGCGCGTGAGCGCGTTGTTCAGGCGGCGCACCAGGTTCGGAACCGAGTCGGCAGGGTAGAGGCTCTGGTCGGGATACATCTGGCCGGCGTTGTTGGCGTCGGCGGCGACCTGCCAGCCGCTGACGTAGATGGCCTTCAGTCCGGCATTCACCATCTGCACCGCCTGGTTGCCGCTCATCGCGCCCAGCGCGTTTACGTATCCGGGAGCGTTGAGTTGTTCCCAAAGGACCTCAGCGCCGTGGCGGGCGAGGGTGTATTCGATGCGAAGCGTGCCGCGCAGGCGAAGCACGTCTTCCTGGGTATAGGGTCGTTGAATGCCGGCCCAGCGAGGGTTGCTGTTCCAGTCCTGAGTAAGTTGTGCGGTAGAATCCAGCGCCGCCATCGGGTGATCTCCTCTCGAGTTCGGTAATGAGTAGGGGTCCAGTTGATTGCTAACTAAGCTGCCCGTCGTGAATGAAGTGTTCAGTATGCTGAACAATCATTCATGATGGTGGACACACCTTACGCGCAACAAAGCTGGCCGTGCAATCCTGGTGTTCAATATATTGAACAGAAATTCATAATTCTGTACGATGGATTCAGATTTCTCTGCTGGTAAAGTGGGTTGGCTATGTCGGACAAAAATGATGCTTCGTCCACCGCGGTGGAGCGCACGCTGCTGATCCTGGAGGCTGCGGCGCAACGCGACGGCGGCATGTCGAACGCGGAATTCAGCCGTAAGTTAAAGATTCCAAAGAGCTCGGCCAGCTACATCCTGCGAACACTGGAGCAGCACGGGTATCTGCGCCGGGATGGCGAAGGCGGGCGATATCGCCTGGGGATGAAGGTGCTGAACCTCTCGCGGGCGGCGTTAAGCGGGGTGGATGTGCGCGAGGTGGCGCTGCCCATCATGCGCCATCTGGTCGACCGCATCCACATCACCACGCACCTGGCGGTGCTCGATCACACCGAAGCGGTGTACGTGGAGAAGGTGGAGGCGCCGGGCTTCATCAAGATGAACACCTGGATCGGGCGGCGCATGGAAGTGAACTCCACGGCGGTTGGGAAGGCATTGCTGGCCTATCTCGAACCGAAAGAGCGCGACGCCATTCTGCGGCATCGCGGACTGAAGAAGTGCACGCCGCACACCATCACCACGCTGCCTCGACTGTTGCAGGAGTTGGAGCGGGTTCGCAAACTGGGCTACGCCATCGACGATGAAGAGAACAGCCTGGGAGCGCGTTGCGTGGGCGCTCCGATCTTCAACGCCGAAGGTCGGATTGAGGCGGCGATCGCGTCGACGGGAACGATCAACGACGTGCCGAAGGACGCGGTACCGCATGTGGCCGACATGGTGAAGGAGGCTGCGCGGCGCATCTCGCACCAGATCGGCTATAAAGGTTCGTATCCGAAGATCGTGACCGAGTAGTTCAGAGTGCAGAGCAGCGCTTTGTATCGTTCGAAGAGCGGCAGACTGCATCCATATGAGAGAAGCATGAAAACCGCAACCAAGTCTGCAAGACTGAACGAGCGGCAAATCGAATTGATTGCTCGCGCTCTGGCCGATCCCCGCCGCCATGCCATCCTGAAGCAGATTGGCGAAGGCAATTCCGTGATGTGTTCGGACCTGCGCGAGTGCCAGCCGATCAGCGCGGCTACGCTGTCGCATCACATGAAAGAGCTGGAAACCGCCGGCCTTGTCGAGATTGTGCGGGAAGGCAAGTTTGCCCGCTTGATCCTGCAGCGGCAAGTTTTACAGGCCTACCTCCAACATCTCTCCAGAATTTAACCGAAGCCGCTGAAACCTTTTCTACCTTCGCACATCAATTCGATAGTCATCGAAATGTTGAACTGATTTCGACTGGCAAGGAGAGGGTCATGAGCAAGCTGAAGAATAAAGTTGCAGTGGTTACGGGAGCGTCGAAGGGAATTGGCGCCGAGATCGCCAAGAGCCTGGCGGCTGAAGGCGCGGCGGTGGTGGTGAACTATGCGTCCAGCAAAGAGGGCGCGGACCGGGTGGTCGAAGAGATCAAAGTCGCTGGCGGCAAAGCTATCGCGGTGCAGGCTGACGTTGCCAAGGCAGCCGACGTTCAGCGCCTGTTTGCCGAAACCAAAAAGGCGTTTGGCAAAGTCGATGTGCTGGTCAACAACGCGGGCGTCTATCGCTTCGGTCCGATCGAAGATATTACCGAAGAGCAGTTTCACGAGATGTTCAACACCAATGTACTCGGCCTGTTGATGGCTACGAAGGAAGCTGCGAAGAACTTCAACGGCGGTGGCGGCAGCATTATCAATATCGGCTCGGCGGTGACCGAGATATTTCCGCCCAGCACCTCGGTTTATACAGCCACCAAGGGCGCCGTGGACGCCGTGACGCAAGTGTTAGCCAACGAACTTGGTCCGAAGAAAATCCGGGTGAACTCGATTAATCCGGGCGTGGTCAATACCGAAGGCGCGGTGACGCAGGGAGTCATCGGAAGTGATTTCGAAGCCGGCGCTCTCAGCAAAACGCCGCTGGGACGAACGGGATTGCCCACAGACATCGCGCCCATCGCGGTGTTCCTGGCATCGGATGATTCGGGATGGCTGACCGGGGAAACCATTGTGGCGTCGGGCGGAATGCGGTAAGCAGTAAGCAGAGAGGGGCCAGGGATTTGGGGATAGGGGCGAGCGAGTCCGGCCACTATCCCCATTTCTTTGACCGCTCCGTCCCAATCTAGCCAAACAAACGTTTGATTGAGAGGCGGGTATAATGGCGCTTCTTCATTTTTCAGCGTTATTGCGGAGCGTATCGAATGGGAAGATTGAGCGGTAAGGTGGCGATCGTTACGGGAGCTTCCAAGGGGATTGGCTCGGGGATCGCGAAAGCATTCGCTGCCGAGGGCGCAGCGGTTGTGGTGAATTATTGCGCAAGTCGCGAGGGAGCCGAGCGCGTGGTGCGGGAGATTGAAGCCGAAGGCGGCAAGGCGCTGGCGATGCGCGCTGACCTGGCCAAGGAGAACGAGATCCGCGCGATGTTTGCCGAAACGAAGAAGGCGTTCGGGCGCGTCGACATCCTGGTGAACAATGCCGGCGTATTTAACTTTGCCCCTATCGAAGAAATTACTGCCGAGCAATTCCACTATCAGTTCGACGTGAACGTGCTGGGCGTGCTGCTGGCGATCCAGGAAGCGGTGAAATATATGGGCGCTGATGGCGGCAGCATCATCAACGTCGGCTCGGCCATCACCGTGTTGAATCCAGCGATGACGGTGATCTACACGGCGACCAAGGGCGCGATGGATTCGATCACCAGAACGCTGGCGCGCGAGCTGGGGCCCAAGAAGATTCGCGTGAACTCCATCAATCCGGGAACGGTGAAGACTGAGGGCACGATTGAGCACGGCATCATGGGCAGCGACATGCAGAAAAATTACGAATTGAACACGCCGCTGGGAGGGTATGCCGAGCCGAAGGACATCGCGCCCATTGCGGTGTTCCTGGCGTCGTCGGAATCGGCGTGGCTGACCGGAGAGTTGATCGTGGCTTCCGGCGGGCTGCGGTAGGTCGAACTGCAGCTTTCCGACATACCTCAGCCATCCGAAGCAACACAAAATAAACGCGGTCCCGTGCTATACTCGCAGCGTAATTTTACGAGGTCATGGACAGCATCTGACCCGGAGGGGTTGATGAAGTACCGTCTTCCAGCAGTACTGGCGTTGTGCGGTTTGTGCGCTCTTTTCCTGGTCTTCGTCACCACCCCGGCGTATGCGTACGGCGATCCCAATGCAGTAGGTCTGGCCTCGCAAATTATCACTCCTCTGCTCATCATGCTGTCGGCGGCAGCCGCATTCCTCAGAAAGCAAATTGGAGCTGCATTCGGCGCGCTTTCGCGGCGCCTGCGACGCGATGCCTAGGCGCGATTTTCGCACTGCGATTTCCTCTCTCTGGTTCCGGCTCATTACCCTTGGAATTCTCGGCCTGGTTTTTGCCGAGGCCATAGCCCTTGCGCAGGGCGAGGTTCAGGGTTGGACCTTCTACCTCACCACGACATCTGTAGTTTTTGAAGTGATCGTGCGCATCGTCGCTGCTGCGCTGGCAGGGATGATCGCGGGCACGCTCTGCACGATCCTCGTTGTTCCCTTTCTGTGGCACTTCGAGGCGTCGCGCGAACAAATTGCGGAGTGGACTCTCAAGGCGGCCATACTTGTGGTCGTCTTTTGCGACTCGCGCTACGCGCTGATGACCTTGGTGCGCTCCTACGATATCGACGCGCGCATACGCTATAACAACTACCTGATTTACGGCCACGCGTTGGTGTTCGCCGCGATGCTGCTGATTCCGCGAGCGAGGCGCCAGGTGATTACCAGCATCGACGGGCTTCTGACGGATAAGATGACGCGGCGCACGGCCATCGCTACCGTGGTGGGCGCGGCTGGGCTGGTGGCTACAGAATTCGCGCTCGGCAAAGCCACAACGATTGTGAAAGCTGCGCTGGTACCGCAGCGGCCGAAGGGCAACATCCTGCTGATCACCTTCGATGCGCTCTCAGCCGAGGACATGTCGTGCTACGGTTACCGGTTGCCGACCACGCCGAACATCGATGCCTTCGCGCGCAACGCAACCCTCTTCCAGAACTACTATTCGGCTTCGACCTTCACTACCCCCAGCGTCGCGAGCATCGTGACGGGTCTGTACCCGACGCAGCATCGCGTCTTCCAGTTGATGGGCGAGATTCAGCGCGACGAAGTTCAGAAAAGCCTGCCGCACCTGATGCGCTCGGCCGGCTATGCCACCGGCGCGATGCTCTCGAATCCCTATGCCTATTACCTGGTGAACAGTTTGCGCAGCGAGTACGACATACTTCCTCAGCCGACGTATCAGAAGGGCGGCCTGGAGCGTGTCTGGCAGGCGTCCGCGCCGCTGCATCAGAATTCGGGTTTGGGCAATCGCATGGACGAGTACAAGGACCTGGTCACGGCGTGGAATCCGATGATGGGCGGCTTGCCGCTGGAACTGTACTTGCAATATCCGGCGCATGAAAGTTTCGAATACGGGCAAAAGATACTCGACCAGCTTCCGGAAGGTTTTTTTCTTTGGATCCACGTGATGACGCCGCACGCCCCGTATCACCCGGACAAGGCGTCGCGCGGGACGTTCCTGCCGAACGCTGAGCTGGAGAAATTTGAGGATGAAGACGACAACGGGATTCGTCACTGGGTTCCGTATTATTCGCCCGATCAGCAACCACAGGTCGACTTGCGCCGGCTTGCCTATGATGAATTCGTTCTGACCGCCGATCGCAACTTCGGGGCATTCCTGTCGGCCTTCGACAAGAGTGAGCGGTCGAAGAACACGACGGTCATCGTGTCGGCCGACCACGGCGAGAGCTTTGAAGGCGGCATTTACCAGCATGAAACGCAATATATGACCCGGCCCGTCATTCACATTCCGCTGATAATCCGCACGCCGGGCCAGCAGGAGGGCCGCAGCGTTTCCTTCACCACTGACCAGACGGCGCTGGCACCGACGATTCTGGAGCTCGCGGGTCAACCGAAGCCAAGCTGGATGCCGGGCGAATCGCTGGTGCCCCTGCTGACCAGCGATCGCGAGGGCGAAGGGCTGGCGTTCTGTCAATTCCTGGAAAAAAACAGCATCTACAAGCCGCTGAAGTTCGGCACCATCGGCGTCATCGACGGGCATTATCAATATGTAGTTCTGCTCTCGTCGCAACAGGGCGTGCTGCGTCCTCTGAGCGAAGCGCAGAACTGGCAGATCAACCGCGTTTCGGAACATCCTGAACGGGCCGCAGCGTTGCGGGCGGCCATCAATTCGCGATTCCCCGGCGTATTGCAGACATCGGCGTGAACCGACACTATCTCAACTTGACTTCGGGCGCGTGGCGGCAGCTTCGCCGCAACTGGCGCGTCCCGTCCAGCCCCATGGTGCTGTGGCAGACGTTTGCCGCAGGGAGCGTGCTGTCGGCAATGAACGGGTTGCAAACCAGCCTTCAGCGTGAGCAACTGGCAAAGGCAAACTTCCGCGACGCCGTGGTTGTGCTGGGCTACTGGCGCTCGGGCACCACCCTGCTGCACGAGTTGTTGTGTCTGGATACTCGCTATACGTATCCGACGACGCACGCCTGCATGAACCCGCAGCATTTTCTGTTCTCGGAAGCGTCGGTGCTGGCCAGCGGTGGCGCGACGATGAAGCGCCCGATGGACGAGATGGAGATTCATGCCAGCTCGCCGCAGGAGGATGAGTTTGCGCTGCTGGGCCTGGGAGCGCGTTCTCCGTACGAGGCGCTGCTGATGCCGGAGATCTTGCCGGAGGCGTTGAAGCTGGTGGATCCGCGCGATCTCTCTCCGCAGGAGCAACAGAATTGGCGTGAGGTGTTCCTGAGCTTTCTCGCCGGGGTATCGGCGCGGGGAGCGGGGAAGCCGATGATCCTGAAGTCGCCGACACATGGCGCGCGAGTGGATACGCTTCGCGAACTACTGCCCGATGCGCGCTACCTGGTGATTGTTCGCGACCCGGTGACGAACTTCGAATCGGTGGTCCGCATGTGGCGCAAGATGTTCGAGACCTATGCGCTTGGGCCTATACCGGCCGAGGACGCTATCCGTGAAGCGATTCTTGTCGACCGGCCGCGCTTCGAAGCCAAGCTGGCAGCGGGTGTCGCCGGACTACCCGGCAACCGGTACGCAGCGATCACCTATGAGGCGCTGGTCGCCAATCCCATGGGAGTGATCGAACAGCTTTATCGGCGATTAGAACTGGGAGACTTCGAACCCGCGCGCGCCGCGATTGCCGCCGAACTCGAACGCCGCCGCGAATATCGCGCTAAGGGCAGCCTGCCTTCGCAGGAGTGGCTGGAAAGGATTCGGCGCGAATGGGCGACGGTTCTGGCTGAGCATGCCAGGGTGGGCTCGCCGATCTGAAGTATTCCGTGTCAGGGCGCGACTTTAGGCGTGCCGGTGGCCCTTTTTTCAGATCGGGCTTTAGCCTCTGCATGTCGTGTGCAGCGGCTTTGAAAGCGACGGCAGAGTGCCGCCCGCTGAAGCGGGCTCTCCCAAATCAAGTTTGCGGACGCGGCGCTAAAGCGCCGCTCTACCCTACTTCGGTGATTCAAACTGACCCGCCTAAGCATCCGCACACTACCGTTCGCAGTCGGATTCAGCTTGTCTCGAGGATTGGGAACAGAGGCAGGACGAGAGAAGAAAAATTTGACCGGCAACTCAGGGATGAGTCCGAGAGCTGCCGGCTCGATCACATATTGCGGCGAACCGGCTTGGCCAGTCCTTCGCGCTCAATTTCGCGCTCAATGTTGTTCCACACCCGCGGGTTGGGATCTTCCATAGGCACCAGCAGCTTGGCTGCTTCGGCGATATAACGCAGGTCGGCAACCAGGTCGGAGCAGACCTTGCAGGTCTTCAGGTGCTTCTGCTCTTCTTCGCTGCCCCCGCCGTCGATGATGTAAGGCAGAACCTTTTGAAACTCTGCACACGTCATAACTGTTCTCTTCCCGGGAATGGCGGCGTTCTGTGACATCCTGCCCGCCTGCGGATCCCCTGCATTTCTGGTCGAAATGCCTCTCCCTTCTCGCTAACGTCGTCCGGCAGCCTTCTCGGCCTTGCTCTGCTTGAGAAGGTCGCGCAGTTTCATCCGAGCCTTGTGCAACTGCGACTTGCTGTTGCCGATGGAGCAACCCATCATTTCGGCAATCTCGTTATGCTCGTATCCCTTCGACATCGTGCAATACAAAAATGATGCGATAACCCGGCGGCAAGCTCTCTACCGCACGCTCCAGGTTGACCCGGTCGATGGATCCGGCCAGCACGTTATCGCGCGTCCCAACGTCCTTTTTCGGACCGTCTTCCTGCTGCGGTTCCATGGTTTCCTCCAGAGAAACCTCTGGTAGACCTTTCTTCCGCAGGTGCATCAGGACGACGTTAACTGCCAGACGATGCAGCCAGGTCGAGAAAGCGGACTCGCCGCGGAAGGTTGCGATCTTACGGTAGAGCTGAAGGAAGGCTTCTTGAGTCAGGTCCTCGGCTTCAGCCGTGTTGCCGGTCATGCGCAAACACAGCGAGTAAACACGCCGCTTATGCAGGCCGTAAAGGGCTTCAAACGACTCGGCGTCGCCCTTCTGCGCCCGCTCGATTGCCTCATGCTCGGAGATGCCGTTCGCCAGGATTTTTTTAGCGATGGTCAAAGTTTTGTTTTCCAGTGATCGACAGTCTTTGATGCGTCCGGAGTACCTGCTGTTGCCTCGACTCCGTACCATGAAAGTCCGCGACCAGTCCGCTTCCCGCGGAGCACCAGTCTTTTCTTGCTCTTGTAGGATGCCGGCTGCCCATGAAATGCACGCACCACGAAAGCGAAACGTCTCAGGTCAAGGGAGCGGTTCGGGCCAATGCTGGATGAAAATTCAGGCCGGGAAGTGCCGTCGGCCGTTTCGCAAATTTCGGTCGATTCACAGTGAAATTAACACGAGAAATGCTTGACAAGCCATCAACCGGGGCTAAAATACCCGACAATTGAGGTCTTTTCAAGGTTAGCGAACCTTTATGAACGTCGGCCAGCCAGCAAACACAACCTACAACTATCCCCAGAGCGACGCAATGGACAACCAGTGCCGGCATCCCCGAGTCCAGGTGGTTTCGCGCGACGAAGATGCGGAGTACGTGGAGTGCCTTAGAGTGCCGCGAAATCTTCGAATCGAGCGAATTCCGCGACATGGACATCGAATCCAAAATCCCAACCGAAGAAGAAGAATAAGCCTCGTCGAAGAGCTTGCGTTCCGCAGGCGGATGCATACGTGTGCCTGAAGGGTGTTAAAGCCACGGGTGATGGCGGTTTGAAGGGACACACGTCTCGACTTCAGCGAGGCGGGTTTTAGCCCAGGAGGCGTGAGGCTTCTTACCGCAGCCGCAGCCCCGCGTCGGAGGAGACTTCGGCTTCGGCGAACTCGCCAGCCAGAAAGCGCGGATAGGCGGCGGCCGCGATCATGGCGGCGTTGTCGGTCGACAGCTTGCGCGAAGGGAAGTAGACCGGCAAGCCGCGGTTGATGGCGGCTTCCTGGAAAGCGGAGCGCAACTCTGAGTTGGCGGCGACTCCGCCGGTTACCAGCAGAGTGGCGGCGTTGTATTCCTGCGCTGCCAGCAGCGTCTTGCCGACCAGGTCATTGACCACGGCCCGCTGGAACGAGGCCACCAGGTCCAGAGTCTGAGGATCACAGGCGGCGAGCACATCCTCGTTGCGTGTGCGATGGCAGTGCGCGCAACGTGTCGCCGGCGCTGCTCGATCCCGGGCTGCATGTCGTGCGTTTCCACATAGCGCAGCACGGCCGTCTTGATGCCGCTATAGGAGAAAGTCGATGCGGCGCTCGTCCTCGCTGTGACGGTTCTGCGGATTCCGGTCGCGGTGCTTCATCTGGGCGAAGGGAAACTTCACCGCCTGCGGATTGCCATGTTTCGCCAGGAAGTCGATGACCGGTCCGCCGGGATATCCGAGCTCCAGCAGCTTCGCCACCTTGTCGAAAGCCTCGCCTGCAGCGTCGTCCCGCGTATGTCCTACATTGTGGTAGGTCCAGGCGTCATCCGTACGGTCGGCCAGATAGAGATGGGTGTGTCCGCCGCTGACGACCAGCGCGAGCACGGGAAATTCCAGCTCGCGATTGCCGTTCTGCCGCTCTTCCAACAGCACCGCGTGAATGTGGCCTTCCAGGTGATTGACGCGCGATCAGCGGCTTTTGCAGCGCGTAGGCCAGCGCCTTGGCGTAGCTGAGTCCGACCAGCAGCGCTCCGGCAAGCCCGGGACCTTTGGTCACCGCCAGGGCGTCGATGTTGTCGTAAGTTCGTCCGGCGTCTTCGACAGCCTTCCGGACTACGGGCACGATGGCCCGCAAGATGTTCACGGGAAGCCAGTTCCGGCACCACTCCGCCGTAGGGTTGGTGCGTCGCGATCTGCGAGTAGACCACGTTGGACACGACCTCCTCGCCCGAGCGGACCACGGCTGCAGCCGTCTCGTCGCACGAGCTCTCGATGCCGAGGATGTAAACGTCGCTCACACCTCCATTGTACGAGGCTGCAGCGCCCGGCACGGGTTATCATCAAACCTCGGATGAAGGAGCACGCCACCAACATCGTTCGCGAGCTGCGCCAGCGCGGCTTCCAGGCTTATTTCGCCGGAGGATGCGTGCGCGACATGCTGCTGGGCCTGGCGCCGACCGACTACGACGTGGCCACCGACGCCACGCCTCCGCAGGTGATGCGCGTTTTTCCCGACACGTACGCGGTCGGCGCGCAGTTTGGCGTGGTGCTGGTTCCGGCACCCGACGATATGCCTCGCCCGGCCACGCCTTCCGAGCACCCGAACTATGTCGAGGTGGCGACGTTCCGCAATGACGGCGCGTACTCCGACGGCCGCCATCCCGACCAGGTGCGCTACTCGACGGATCCGCAGGAGGATGTGAAGCGCCGCGACTTCACGATCAACGGACTGCTGATGGATCCCGCTGGACGGCAATCGGGTGCTGGATTTTGTCGGCGGCCGGGAAGACCTCGAAGGCCGGGATTGTGCGCGCCATCGGCGATGCCGAGTGCCGTTTCCAGGAAGACAAGCTGCGCATGCTGCGCGCGGTGCGATTTGCGGCGCGCTTCCAATATGAAATCGAGGCGCAAACGTTGGCGGCGATTCAGAGGCTGGCGCCGCTGATTCATCAGGTCAGCCGCGAGCGGGTCCGCGATGAGCTGACCAAGATGCTGACCGAAGGCCACGCCCGTCGCGCGTTTGAGCTGCTGGATGCGACCGGTCTGCTGAAGGAAGTGTTGCCGGAAATCTCGCGCATGAAGGGCGTGGAGCAGCCGCCGCAGTTTCATCCCGAGGGCGACGTGTGGATTCACACCCTGATGCTGCTGGAGCAGTTGCCGGCGCACTGCTCGCGCACGCTGGCCTGGGGCGCGCTGCTGCACGACGTGGGCAAGCCGCCGACGTTTCGCGTCGCGCCCGACCGCATTCGCTTTGACGGGCACGTCGAAGTGGGCGTGAAGATGGCGGAGGAGATTTGCCATCGTCTGCATTTTTCCAACGATGAGACCAAGCAGATTCTGGCGCTGGTCGCCAATCACATGCGTTTCGGCGACGTGGAGAAGATGAAGGAATCGACGCTGAAGCGCTTTATGCGGCTGCCGAAGTTCGACGAGCACATGGAACTGCACCGCATCGATTGCCTGAGCAGCCATCGCAAGCTGGAGATGTACAACCTCGTCAAAGATCGCCTGGAGCACACGCCGGTGGAGGAGATTCGGCCGCCGGCGCTGGTGAACGGGCGCGACCTGATCGAGCTGGGATACAAGCCGGGCGCGGAGTTCCGCGAGATTCTCTCGGCGGTTGAGGATGCGCAACTGGAAGGCTCGCTCCACAATCGCGAAGAAGCGCTGTCGTTTGTGCTGAGTCAATTTCCGCTCGCGAAGTAACCTCGCTTTGTCCCGCTCTGTTCTACAATCAAAGCTCAGCGCTATGCAGCATGCCGGCACAACCTTGCGGAAGATCTTCAACCGCACTCTGAGCAACGAGGGCCCCGACGCTCCTCTGCTGGCGTGGCCGCTGGCTTGCGGCACGAAGATTGGCGAGAAGGCCAGCGCTGTTGCTTATGCGGATGGAACGCTGACGGTCGCGGTTCCGGATGAGACCTGGCGGCGGCAATTACAGAGTTTTTCCGGGCAGTATTTAAACGCCCTCAGGCAAATTTCTCCCGCGAAGATCGACAGAATCGAATTTGTAGTGGCGCACAAGCCAGAACGCTGATCCCTGACGACACATGGTTTCCGATAAAGACGTTTCTTATGTCGCAGAACTGGCGCACCTCGAGCTGACGGCCGAGGAGCGCACGCGCATGCTGAAGGACTTGAACTCGATCCTCGGCTACATCGATCGCCTGAACGAGCTCGATACCGCGAACGTCGAGCCGATGGCCCAAGTCGCCAGCCGTTATGGCGAGCGCAACGACGGCGAGGGCTTCCTGTATGCCATGCGCGAGGATGAGCCGCGGCCTTGCCTGCCGCGCGAGGAAGCGCTGCAGAACGCGCCGAATTCCGACGGCACGTTCTTCAAGGTTCCGAAGGTGATCGAGCGATGAACCTCGACAGCCTAACTGTAGCTTCGGCGCGCATCGCGGTTGCTGAACGGCAGATGACGGCGACAGCGCTGGTGGACGAGTTCTACGCGAAGATCGCCGCGGAGGACGGCGCGATCGGCGCTTACCTGACGCTGTCCAAAGAGCGCGCTTATGAGCAGGCGGCTCGCGTGCGATAAGCTGGCCGACGCAGGCGAGGAGTTGCCGCCGCTGGCGGGCGTGCCGATTGCGGTGAAGGATGTCTTCACCACCAAAGGCATTCGGACGACGGCGGGCTCGAAGATTCTGGAGAGCTTCATCGCTCCCTACGACGCGACGATTGTGACGCGGCTGGAGCAGGCGGGCGCGATCATTCTTGGCAAGACCAACTGCGACGAGTTCGCCATGGGCTCGTCGAATGAGAACTCGGGCTTTTACCCGGTACACAATCCCCGCGATGTTTCGCGTGTTCCCGGCGGGTCGTCCGGGGGCTCGGCGGCTGCGGTTGCGGCGGGAACTGCCGTGGCCTCGATCGGCTCCGACACCGGCGGCTCGATCCGCCAGCCGGCGGCATTTTGCGGCGTGGTCGGCTTGATGCCGACCTACGGACGCATCTCGCGCTACGGCCTGATTGCCTTCGCCTCGTCGCTCGACCACCCGGGACCGTTCGGCAAAGACGGTGAAGGACACGGCGCTCCTGCTGGAGGTGATGGCGGGACGCGATCCGATGGATTCGACGACTGCGGATGTGCCCGTGCCGAAATACTCCGAGTCCGATTGGGAAGCCGGTCGATGGAATGAAGGTCGGTGTTCCGCTGGAGTATTTCGAAGAGGGGCTGGAGACCGAAGTTCGCACCGCGGTAGAGATTGGGCATTCAGGAGCTGAAGAATGCGGGCGCGGAGATCGTTCCGCTGTCGTTGCCGCACACGCCGTACGCGATTCCGACCTACTACGTAATCGCCACCGCGGAGGCATCGTCGAACCTGGCGCGCTACGACGGCGTGCGCTACGGATCTGCGTTCGAGCGAAGGCAAGACGCTGAGCGAGATGTATCGCCGGACGCGCGACGCAGGATTCGGCGCCGAGGTGAAGCGCCGCATCATGCTGGGGACCTACGTGCTCAGCGCGGGTTACTACGACGCGTATTACCTGAAGGCGCAGCGCGTGCGCAGCCTGCTGGCGCGCGATTTCGACGAGGCGTTCGCCAAGGTCGACGTGATCGTCACGCCCACCGACGCCCACTCCGGCGTTCAAACTCGGCGAGAAGGCCGACGATCCGCTGGCGATGTATCTGGCCGACATCTTTACCGTGACGGCGGACCTGGTCGGGATTCCCGGGATTTCGCTTCCGTGCGGGAAGAGCCGGGAAGGCTTGCCCATCGGCATGCAGATTCTGGGAAAGCACTTTGATGAAGCGACTCTGCTGCGAGTGGCGCATGTGGCCGAGCACGCACTGGCGCCGCGAGTGGTGTAGGCTCGTCGGCCAAAAGGCCGCCTCGCTTAAATCAAAGAGAGCTGGTAACGGCGCACCCGAAAGTGCGCCCTTTCAAAGCTGCTATACCTTACCTTGGGCTGAAGGCCAGGTCTTCCGGAACCGCAGATCCTTCGACTACGCCTCCGCGCGACCCAGAATCGGGGTCGCAAAACAATCGCGGAGGCTCCGCTCAGGATGACAGCTCTCATTTAGATTTCTTCGTAGTACCGTTCCCCGGCGCAACTGCGGCACAGGATTTTCTGGTCGCGCCGCACCTCGCGCTGGAAGTTGATGCCTTCCCCACATTCGGCGCAGACGATGCGTTCGCCTTTGTAGCCCGGCAGTTCCTCCGGTGGAAGCGAGACTTTCACCCACTGCTCGGTGAACAGCTCTTCGTTCGACATCTCGCGGTAGGCGAGCATCTGCTGCTGGTTCTTGTTTTCGATTTCCGGATGCATCTGCCGGGCCAGCGCCTTTGAGCTTTCCTTCGCCGCAACGCGAATGGCCCGGCCCGACTGCAAGTCAACGAACGTGGCCGCGACTTTGCCCCAGTCGCGAAACTTCAGCGCGCGCTTGCCCAGCCGGCACCCGGTTACTACGCCGACCGCATCGGTGGCGCAGCGATCGATTTCAACGAAGGTGATGAGCCGCTTGCGGTCTTTGCCATGGGGATCGTCGATGCCCAGCAGTTCGAGGCCGCGCATGGCCAGACGCACACCCAGTACCTGCCCGGCACACAGATGTCCGTGGGCTATTTCGGCGTCGCGCAGCAATTCATCCAGGCTCTTCAACCGCGCACTCCTTCACTGTTGGTCAGAATCGCTATCGGTGGCCTCATCGACAAATCGGCCGCTGACGTTGACCGTAAACTTGTCGCCGGCCTTAGGCAGGAAGGTCACGCGCGCGGGTTGACGCTCCCAGTGCGGCGCTTCGCAATTGCTGTCCGGAGCATCGCCCATTGCGTTCTTGCCCAGGTCTTTGCGGAAGAGCGGCTTCTTGGCGCCGATCTCCGCGACGATGGCTGCTACTCTCTCACCACTGGATGGGATGCCGCAATAGGCAGCGTAGTCGCGATACCAGCTCACCTGCGAATAGAACGGGTCGAAATCAGGCAGCTTGAGCAGCGTGGTCTTGCCGGACTTGCGATCGACCAGCAGCCAGTCGCCGCGTTGCCAGAGCCACTTCGGAGTCTTGCGGCCATCCTCGGGCAGCGAGTCGTTGATGCGATAGGCGCGGCGCACGACGAACTCGCGATCGGTGACGTCGTGGGTGTCGCCGGTCGTGAAGTCCTTCACCTTGCCATCGACGATGAGCGGCCGCACGGTGATGTCGAGGGATTTATCTTCGGAGGGGCCGGCGTAAAGCTTCACTGCCGTCGGCTTGCCCAGCGTGACCGTATGCACCTTGGAAGCGCTGAAGGCGTTACTACACAGAAGGGAAGCGGCGACGAGAAGCCAGGCACGGCGCATAAGAGTGGGCTACTGAAAGGCTAATCCCACAACCAATACGCCGCAAGGACATGGTTACTCGGCGACAAAACTTTTCTGGGGCGATTGTCGGCGATCTTTGCAACTGTCATACAATGAGTTCGCGTCTAAGTGGCTGATGATGCCTTTGACTTATAGCTTTATTGTCCCGGCTTACAACGAAAGCGAGAGACTCGAAGTCTCGCTGCCGAAGATTCTCGACTACGTGCGCCAGCGGGAGTTGGCCAGCGAGATCATCGTCGTCAACGATGGCTCCTCGGACAACACCGCCGACGTCGTGCGCCGCTTCATGGCGTCGAACCCGGAGATCCGTCTGGTCGAAAACCCGGGCAATCGCGGCAAGGGCTATAGCGTCCGCAACGGCATGCTGCATGCGCAGAATGACGTGATGCTCTTCACCGACGCCGACCTGTCGTCGCCGATCGGCGAGGCGGATAAGCTGTTCGCGGCGATCGCGGCAGGGCGCCGACGTCGCCATCGGTTCACGCTGGCTGCAGGCGGATCTGCAAACCGAGCGCCAGCCCTGGTATCGCCAGCTTTATGGACGACTGTTCAACCTGGCGCTGCGCATGGTGTTGGGGCTGAAGTATCGCGACACGCAATGCGGCTTCAAGGCCTTCACCCGTCAGGCCGCGCAAACCATTTTCACCCGCCAGCGCATTGAGCGTTGGGGCTTCGATCCGGAGTTGCTGTTCCTGGCCGACAAGTTCAAACTGCGCACGACGGAGGTCCCGGTTGAGTGGGCTCACGATCATCGCTCGAAGATCAATCCTCTGCGCGACGGACTGAAGATGGGGGTAGAGATGCTGGCGGTGCGCTGGAACGATCTGAAAGGACTCTATGCCGAGCCCTCCGTGGCGGTTCCGGAAGAGGGACTGGCGAAGTCGGCCGCCTCGGTGCCGATCGCAAAATAACCCTGTTTTCACAGTAGGAATTGCCCAGATAGGGTCGGGCTGGCGGCCTCAACTACCGTTTGGGGTTGATTCTTTGCCCGAAAATTTGTAGCTTTCTTCCACCCTGCGCATCTTCTCCTAAGTCGGTCTGGCCTAAATCGTTCTCATAATCATTTGCCGCCAAAGCGTTGGTTGCATCTAAAAGGTCTTATGTCACAGCCCGTGATGTACAGCGTAGATACTGGTCGAACCTCCACCGATCCCGGCGAAGGCTCATTGCTGGAGCGGTACATGCACATGCGGGAGATGTCCCTGCACCTGTGTTCGCCGCTCTCGGTTGAGGACCACAGCCTTCAGCCCATGCCCGATGCCAGTCCTGCGAAGTGGCATCTGGCGCACACCACCTGGTTTTTCGAGACCTTCGTTTTATCGCAGTACATGCAGGGCTTCCGGCCGTACCATCCGGCGTTTCGCAATCTCTTCAATTCCTACTACAACGCGGTTGGCGAGCGCCCTCTGCGTACCCTGCGGCATGTGCTGTCGCGTCCCAGCCTGGACGAGGTTCACGCCTACCGCATCTACGTCGATGAGGCGATGACGCATTTGCTGACGGAAGAGCTTCCGGCGGATGCCGTGAGGCTGATTGACCTGGGCATTAATCACGAGCAGCAGCACCAGGAGTTGATTGTCACCGACGTGAAGAACGGCTTGTGGGCCAATCCGTTGCGTCCAGCGTATCGCGGTAACGGTCATCACGAGTCTGCAAATCAAGAAGTCGCGCCGCTGAAGTGGCAGGGTTTCGCCGAGGGTATTTACTCGATCGGCTACGAAGGCAAGGCGTTCGCTTTCGATAACGAAGGGCCGCAGCACAACGTATACCTGCAACCGTTCCGGCTGGCTTCGCGACTGGTGACCAACGGCGAGTATTTGGAGTTCATGCGGGACGGGGCTTACAGCGATCCGCTGATTTGGCTATCGGATGCCTGGGACGCGGTCAATAGCAATCGCTGGCAGGCTCCCCTGTATTGGGAGCAGCGCGAGGGCGAGTGGCTGAACTACACCATGGACGGATTGCAGCCTTTGCGGCTGAACGAGCCGGTCTGTCACCTTAGCTTTTACGAAGCCGATGCTTTCGCCCGTTGGTCGGGCGCACGGCTGCCCAGTGAGTTCGAGTGGGAGGTTGCGGCGCGCGGCTGTCGGATTGCCGGCAACTTTGTGGAGACCGGGAACCTGCATCCCACGCCGGCTTCAGGCGATGAGCCCCTGACCCAGATGTTTGGCGATGTTTGGGAGTGGACCTCGACTCCGTATGTCGCTTATCCCGGATTCAAGCCGGCCGCAGGCGCGGTTGGAGAATACAACGGCAAGTTTATGTGCAACCAGATGATTTTGCGCGGCGGTTCGTGTGCTACGCCGCAGTCGCACATTCGAGCCACCTACCGCAACTTCTTCCCTCCCCATGTGCGCTGGCAGTTCATGGGGCTACGGTTGGCCAATGGCAACTAGCAAGCAGCTGCAATATCTCGAATATCCGGCGTATGCGCTCGAGGTCCGCGAGGGGCTGAGCGCTTCGCTCAAGCATCTTCCCGCCAAACTGTTTTACGACGAGGTCGGCTCCCAGCTGTTCGAGCAAATCACCGAGCTGCCGGAATATTATCTGACGCGCACGGAGCGCTCGATCCTGGAGCGTTATGCGGCCGACATTGTGACTCAGGCTGGCGCGAACCTCACGCTGGTGGAGTTAGGCGCGGGCACCGCAACCAAGACCTGCCTGCTGATCGATGAGCTGCTGCAACGGCAGAGCCGCACGCTGTTTTACCCGATCGACGTTTCCTCGTCGGCATTGGATGAAGCCGTACGCAATCTCGCAACCCAGTTTCCGTCGCTGCGCGTCAATCCGATTGTGGCCGACTACACCGGCGGCGTCCCGGCTCTGAACCGTATCAGCGGACGCAAGCTGGTGCTCTACATCGGCTCCAGCATCGGCAATTTTGAGCCGCCGCAGGCGATTCGCGTGCTGCGCCGCATCCGGCAGACTTTGCGTCCGGGCGATGCGCTGCTGCTGGGCGCCGACTTCGCCAAGAGCTCGAAGATTTTAGTCCCCGCCTATGACGACGCGCAGGGAGTTACGGCTGCTTTCAACAAGAACATCCTGGCTCGCCTGAATCGCGAACTGGATGCCGACTTCGACGTGGACGCGTTCCGCCATGTCGCTTTGTGGAACCGCCGCTGCTCGCGCATGGAAATCTATCTGGAGAGCATGGCCGACCAGTCCGCGTTCGTTCCTGCCATCGATCTGGATGTAACGTTCAAGCGCGGCGAGCGCATCCACACGGAGAACAGCTACAAGTACACCGACGCCATGATTGACTCGATTCTGCGCGAGAGCGGCTTCCAGCTGGAACACACGTGGTGTGATCGTAAGAAGTGGTTCGGCGTGCACTTGGCCAGGGTGTGAGACAAGACGGTGGCAGCTCGCTTAGACTGCTTCTGTGAAACGGCTCCATTGTTATCTGCGTCGTGCGTTTCTGGTTCTGATGCTGCTGGGATTTTTTCTTCAGCCGGCATGGCCGTGGGGTGTCGAAGGGCATAGCGCGATCAATCGAGTTGCAGCGGAAAAACTGCCGGCCGAGATGCCGGCATTTTTTCGTAATGCCGCCGACCAGCTTGCCTACATTGCGCCTGAGCCTGATCGCTGGCGCCAGACTTCCGAATTGGCTCTGAAACGTTCGCAGGAGCCCGATCACTACATCAGCCTGGAAATGATCCAGGGGATGGATCTTCCGCCCGATCGCTACAGCTTCTATCGCGCGCTCGATGCCCGCCGGCAGGAGACGCCCGGCCATCCCGACGATCTGCTGCCCGAGCGCGTGGGGCTGCAGCCGTACATCACCATCGAGGATTACGAGCGGCTGGTGGTTGCGTTTCGCGAATATCGCAAGGCGCTGGCCGAGCACCGTACTCCGGAGTACGCCGAGGAAGATGCAATCGTCTACGCCGGGCTGCTGGGGCATTACGTCGGCGACGGCGCCAATCCCATGCATACGTCGATTCAGTACGACGGATGGGTCGGTCCAAATCCGAAGGGCTACACCACCTCGAACACCGTGCATTGGAAGATGGAAGGGATATTCGTCGCCGCCAACTTTAAGCAGCTGCAATTCGCCGATCTGGTGCCGGCGCAACCACAGCAGCTCACGCATCCCTTTCAGGACTACCTGCAATATTTGTATGACTCGCATAACCTTGTAGAGAAGGCTTATCAGCTGGAGAAAGAAGGCGGATTCGACGGCGAGGGAACGCCGGCTTCGCGCGAATTCATCCGACAGCGGCTTGCGGCGGGAGCCACCATGCTGCGAAATATGTGGTATTCGGCGTGGCTGCAGAGCGGCGAAGAACCCGCCGACAAGGCTGAATCGAAGCCCATAGCTCCCGGCGGAAAGTAGCTCTTATTGCGCTGCCGCTGCTTTGGCGGTCGCTGCTGATTGCGCCCACGGTTTGGCTTCGAACCCCTGAACTCGCCTTCCAGCTCCCACTCCAGCCGGGCCTTCTCGCTCGCGTCCAGCAGCTTCTGACACGACACCGAGCGCGGCTTCGCTCCGGGGATATCGCCGGCACACGCAGAGGCAATCACAAAATCTCTGCCATTGCTCCACAGGCTGGCGCCGGGAACGAAGGCGTGCTCGACGCCGGTGCGCGCCATCTTCTTCAGCTCCGTGTAGGACAGCTTCTGATCTTCGGCCGCGCGCAGATACTCGTGCGTCATGTCGGAGCGCGCCACACCTTCATCGTCGGTGGCCAGCGCTACAGGCACGCCGGCGCGAATGTATTCGCTCAGCGGATGCTGCGCGCCGCTCACGTCGAGAATGACGGCATTGCTGGTCAGGCAGATCTCAACCATGATGTTGCGCTCGGCCATCTCCTGCAGCAGTTGCATCGGGTTGGTCTCGTTCATAACGTCGACGCCGTGTCCGATGCGCTCGGCATGAGCGATCTCTACCGAGTCGCGAATGTGAAACCGCAACCCCTCCGGCGGCACCAGACCCTGCACCAATTCACCCGCGTGCAGCGCGATGTGCACCTTGGGATACCGCTGGTGCAGATACCCCAGCATGCGCATGTGCAGCGGGAAGTCCTTCATGGGGACGTAGAAATCCTCCGGCATGACGAGGTTCAGGCCGACCATGTGCGGATTGGGCGGCACCAAGGAAGGGCTCGGCACCCGACAGCAAGAAGCCGGATAGTATCTCGGCGAATACGTCTTCCTTGGCGCGGCCGCGTCCTACCTGATAAAGGAAACGTTGTTCGATCTTGCAGCCGGGATCGGCTTGCGGCGTACCACAATGTAGGAGCGCGTCCCGCTCGGCCTCGTCGGCGCGAAGCTCGGCGCTGGCGTTCTTCAGAACGGCGGGCAGTCCCGCGGCAATCAGCTTTTGCTGCAGACTTCCGAAATCATCGTCCCACCCTACCTGGTTCGCCAGCGCATCGATCTCGTGGCTGCCTGGCGGGTACATCAGCTCCTGATAGATCTCGTGCTGCGAAGCTGCGCGAGCGGCGGTTTCGGCCAGCATCTTGCCGCCGGCGCCTTGCGTCGCCTGAAAATATTTGCCGAAGGTGTCGAAGAAGTGGTCGTGTCCCGATTGGCCGGAGTATTGCCAATTGCGCATGGAGAAGCCATCGATCATTTTGGCGTAAAGCGCGGGATCGGCGAATCCATCAGACACGGGCCGCAGTGGCGGCTGGCACGGGCCGGGGCTCAGATCGACAGTCCTGGGATCGACGCAATCGCCGGCGCCGGCTGCCCAGTCGATGAAGGACTCGGCATAAATGCCGCCGGTCAGATGATTGTGCAGGTCGGCGCCCTTCGGCATATCGCGCAGAAAAACCAGCAGGAGATTGGGATTGTTGCGGACGCTCTGGAAATACCGCTGGGTGCGGGCTTCATCGGCGCTCGCCTGAGAATTCGCCGCTCGAACCAGGGGAGCGAAGCCAATGAAAAAGGAACAAAGCAGTAAGAGAAGACACCGCGCACGATTCTTCATCCGCCCCCCGGCACAACTGAGCTTACGTCCTTCGAGCGAGAACGATGATAGCAGTGTGAGTTGGTCCGGTTGAGCGCAGCTTGAAACTACGGTGTAAGCTCCCACACGACGCCGTAGTCATACACGCCGCCGGCCTCGGCTGTGCCGTAAAGGTTTCCCGCAGCATCGATCACCACTCCGCCGTAAGGACAGCGGCCGTCGTTACCTCCGGTGAAGTCGTACAAATCTGTGTAGGTCCAGCCGCCGGTGGTTGGACTCAGCTTGAAGATGGATCCATTGCCGTAAGCTCCGTCGTCATAAGCTACGCCATAGAAATTGCCCGCGCCATCCATCGTCAGGCTGCCGTACGGCCCGCCATTTTCGACGCCGGTCAAGCTGTACACCACGGTTTCGTTGCCGGAGGTTGTGAGCGAAAACAGAATGCCTCCAGAGTTGGCGCCTCCCGAGGTCGTCGCGCCATAAAGATTGCCGGCGCTGTCGAAGACCAGGCCGGCCAGCGGCCAGTATCCATCGCTCTGGCCTTGAAACGAATGGAGCACAGTTTCTGTCCAGCCGGAACCCGAGCGAGCCAAACGAAAAACCGTGCCATCGCCGGCTGATCCGCCGAGCTTGGTCGTTCCGTACAAGTTGCCAGCAGAGTCCTGAATGACACCGGCATAGGGATTAGCGCCGTCGCCACCGTGTCCAGAGAAGCCGTAGAGAAGGCCTTCTGTCCATCCACCGGAGACGGGCGACAGCTCAAAGACGGTTCCGCATCCGGCGCCGCCACAGCCCGTACCGCCGCCATTTTCCGTCGTGCCGTAGATGTTTCCGGCGCGATCGAACAGGAGGTCGCCTAGTAGGGGATTGGCACCGTCATTGCCGCCGTTGAAGCGGTAGAGCACGGTTTTACTCCAGCTGCACAGCACGGCATGACAGAACGTCGCCGGAGGCCGCAGGTTGTAAATCGTTCCGCAGCCATAGCCGCCGCTGCAACTTGGATTGCCGCCCGCGTACGTTGTCCCGTACAACGTGTCGTTCGGACCCATGATCACGCGAGCCGTTGGACCTTCGCCGTCGTTGCCTCCGGCAAAGCTATAGAGCAGGTGGAACAGCCAGGCGGAGTTTTTGGGCGCCAGCTCGAAGACGGTGCCGAAGCCGCGGCCCCCGTACGCAGCCGTGCCGTAGAGGTTGCCGGCGCGATCGATACTCAATCCGGCATAGGGTGAGCCGCCGTCGCCTCCGCCGGTGAAATTGTGCAGCACCGTCAAGGTCTGCGCGGAGGAAGCGGCTGGAACGAAAAGCAGCGTGGAAGCCAGGAGCAGCGCGCTGGTCATGCTCAGGAGCCGATCAAACGCCGATGAAGATCCAGGAAAGTTTCATGTGTTCCTCCGAGCTGCAGACGCGGGCAGTTGTTTGATTTGGCACTGTACAACGAAACGGACGAGATTTCAGCACAGCCCGACGGTTTCGCGAGCCGGTTGTGTTTCTCGCGCGCTTTCTCTAACATCCTGAGTTTCCCATGGACACGCTCAGCGTCCTCATTTCGCGCGACCAGATTGCCGCCAAAGTTGCTGAACTCGGCGCGCAGATCACGGCAGAGTTTGCCGGCGAGTCCGTCGTCCTGATCGGAGTGCTGAAGGGTGCGACGATCTTTCTGGCCGACCTGGCTCGTGCCATCCAGCTCGATGTCAGCTTCGACTTCATTGCGGTCTCCAGTTACGGCGGCCGAACGACCCAGAGCGGGGAAGTGAAGCTGGTGAAGGACGTCGACCACTCCATGGAGGGGAAGGCCGTCATTCTGGTTGAGGACATTCTCGATACTGGGCTGACCTTGACCTACATCCGAAGATTGATTGAGGGGCATTGCCCCAAGAGCCTGAGGATTGCGGCTTTGCTGGACAAAGTCTCTCGCCGGGTCGAGCCAATTCACGCCGATTATGTGGGTTTTGAGATACCTGACAGATTTGTGGTGGGATATGGACTTGACTTTGCCGAGCGATATCGTAATCTGCCAGATATCTGTGTTCTGGAAAGTTCTTCGGTCGGGGAATAGAATCTAACTACTGGCTATGTCAGTGTATCTGCCTGTTGTCGCCGGAATCGCGGCTCTTCCCGTCAACGATTGGCGTGCCGCAGCCAAACTCATCGAACACACTCATCTGAAGCCTGACGCCACGCGCAATCAAATTGCGGATGTTTGTCACGAGGCCGTGCGCTTCGGATTTCATCTGGTGATGATCAACCCGGCCAATGTGGCTCATGCTGCCGCGTTGCTGCATGGGACCGGGGTGAAGGTCGGCACGGTGATCGGATTTCCCCTGGGTGCGACGTTGACCATCAACAAGCTTTTCGAAGCGGAGAACGCGCTGCGCCAGGGGGCTCACGAGTTGGACATCGTGATGAACATCGGGGCGCTGAAATCGGGCGACCGGCTGCTGGTGAAGACCGAGATCCGCAGCCTGACGGAGCTGGCCCACCGGCACGGAGCCTTGCTGAAGCTGATTCTGGAGAACGCGCTGCTGTCGCAGGAGGAGAAGATCCTGGCCTGTGCGCTGGCTGCCGAATCCGGGGTCGACTTCGTGAAGACGTCGAGCGGCCTGGCCGACTCCGGTGCCACGGCGAACGATGTCGCGTTGATGCGCGGGGTGGTTGGCTTGAAGATCGGCGTGAAGGCGGCCGGCGGCATTCGTACGGCAGCACAATTGCTGGAAATGGTCGATGCCGGGGCGAATCGCATCGGCACCAGCGCCAGCGTGCGGATCGTGCAGGAACTGGGCGCACCGGACGGTTTGTAGGTAGCAGTCGAGTGCGTTCGCGCTGCGCGCTCACTCCGCTCAGGATGACAAAAGGAAACACACTGCGCTCAAGGTTGGGTCCATGGCGCGTCTGACCGGCGTGCTGGGCATTGTCGCCATTCTTCTTTTTGCCTATCTCTTCTCCACTGACCGAAAAGCCATTCGTCTGAAGACCATCGTGGTTGGTCTGAGCTTGCAGTTTGTCTTTCGCCGTGCTGGTTCTGCGTGTTGGACTTGGCGTAAGAGTGATGACGGTGGTCGGCGACGCCGTCGATCGGCTGCTGAGCTATTCATTTGCCGGCTCGCAATTCGTCTTTGGTGAGCTTGGGGTGAAGAGCTCGAAGTTTGGCCTGGTGTTCGCGTTTCAAGTATTGCCCATCATTATCTTCATCGCGGCGTTCTTTTCCATCCTGTACTACTACGGGGTGATGCAGTTCATCATCCGGCAACTGGCGCGGGTGATGATGCGCTTCATGGGCGCCAGCGGCGCCGAGTCGATGAGCGTTGCCGCCAGCATCTTCATGGGCATCACCGAAGCGCCGCTGACGATCCGTCCTTATCTGCCTAAGGTCACGCGGTCGGAGCTGATGACAATCATGACCAGCGGCATGGCGCACGTGTCGGGCGCGATGCTGGGCGCCTACATTCTGCTGGGCATTGAGGCTCGCCATCTGCTGACGGCCGTCATCATGACCGCGCCCGGAACCATCCTGATCGCCAAGATGCTGGTGCCGGAGACCGAGCATCCACTCACCGCCGGTACGGTGAAGATCGATGTGTCGGAACTGGAGGATCGGCCGGTCAACGTTCTGGATGCGGCCACCAAAGGCACGACCGACGGGCTTTTCCTGGCGCTGAATGTTGCCGCAATGCTGATTTCGTTCCTGGCCATCGTTGCCCTGGTGAACGGGCTGCTCGGCGGTACCCACAATTTGTTTGCTGCCCACGGATTCCGCTGGTTTCCCTCGAAGCTGGAATCAATTCTTGGAGTGATCTTCGCGCCGGTGGCGTGGCTTATCGGCATCCCCTGGCATGACTGCATGGCGATCGGCAATTTGCTGGGCACGCGCATGGTGCTGAACGAACTTGTCGCTTACACCATGCTGACGGCGCAGAAAGCCGCGCTGGAGCCGCGCTCCTTCACCATCGCCACGTTCGCACTGTGCGGATTTGCCAATGTCGGCTCCATCGGCATCGTTATCGGCGGCCTCAGCAGCCTGGCGCCAACGCGCCGCCACGACCTGGCCAAGCTGGGCTTCAAGGCGATGATGGCGGGCACGATGGCAAACCTGATGTCGGCCAGCATTGTGGGAATGTTGATTCGTGGTCAGTAACGAGGGGCCAGCGGCGCCGGACTAGGGCTCTTCGCACCGGGAGAAGTCAGAAGTTCCTTCAAGGTTGATGCGGTATTCCTGACCCCTATCTTGCCCCACGGTGTCCCCGCTCACATCTACTTGTGACGACCGCACTTCAGAAGTGGTCGCAACAAGCCCATTCTCAAAAGAGGAAATCTGATGGGTTTCCGAGAATTTACCCTGTGTTTGTCACCGTGCGTACCCTCGACATTGTGCTACAGCTTCGAACGAGCGTTCATTAGCTACGGAACGGTGACGCGCACGCGGGATCAACATTGAGCGGAGGCGTTTATGGCAATCACCAAGCAGGATGCGCTCGACTACCACGACGGACCACGGCCGGGGAAAATTGAAGTCGTTTCCACCAAGCCTTGTCTTACGCAACGCGATTTAAGTCTCGCCTATACGCCCGGCGTGGCCGAGCCCTGCCTTGAAATCGAAAAGAACCCCCAGGACGCCTACAAGTACACCGCCAAGGGCAATCTGGTCGCGGTGGTCACGAACGGTACGGCCGTGCTTGGCCTGGGCGACATTGGGGCGCTGGCGGGCAAGCCGGTCATGGAAGGCAAAGGCGTCCTGTTCAAACGGTTCGCCGACATCGATGTCTTTGACATCGAGTTGAATACTAAGAACGCGGACGAAATCATCAAAGCCTGCCAGCTTCTGGAGCCCACCTTCGGCGGCATCAATCTGGAAGACATCAAAGCGCCGGAGTGCTTCTACATCGAAGAGACGCTGAAGAAGACCATGAACATCCCGGTCTTCCACGACGATCAGCACGGAACCGCCATCATCTCGGGAGCGGCGATGGTGAATGCGGTTGAGCTGACCGGCAAGCGCATGGAGCACATCAAAGTTGTGGTGAACGGCGCCGGCGCCTCGGGCATTGCCTGCGCGGAACATTACATCAGCCTGGGGGTGAAGCGCGAAAACATCACCATGGTGGACACCAAGGGCGTCGTCTACAAAGGCCGCAAAGAGGGCATGAATCCCTACAAGGAGCGCTTCGCCAAGGAGACGCCTTGCCGAACGCTGGCCGATGCCTGCAAGGGCGCAGACGTTCTGCTGGGGCTCTCGAAGAAGGGCGCATTTACGCCTGAGATGATCGCCTCGCTGGCGCCGCAGCCGGTAGTTTTTGCGATGGCGAATCCCGACCCGGAGATTACCTACGATGAAGCTTGCGCCGTGCGGGAAGACATCATCATGGCGACGGGACGATCCGATTATCCGAATCAGGTGAACAACGTTCTTGGCTTCCCGTTCATCTTCCGCGGGGCGCTCGATGTCCACGCCACCACCATCAATGAAGAGATGAAGCAGGCGGCGACCTACGCCCTGGCGGCGCTGGCGAAAGAGGATGTTCCCGATTCCGTCTGCCGCGCTTACGGCGTGGAGACGCTGAAATACGGCCGGGAGTACATCATCCCCAAACCGTTCGACCCGCGCGTGCTGGTGTGGGAGGCCGCTGCCGTCGCCAAGGCGGCGATGGAGACCGGCGTGGCGCAGAATCCGGTCAACCTGGAGGAGTATCGCGAGCAGCTTGAGAAGCGGTTGGGCAAAGCCCACGAGCTGATGCGCATGATGATTCACAAGGCGCAGACCAACCCCAAGCGGGTGGTCTTCCCCGAGGGCAATCATCAGAAGATCCTGCGAGCCTGTCATGTGCTGCTGGAAGAGAAGATCGCGAAGCCGATTCTGCTGGGACGTCCCAACGAGATTCAACGCAAGATCGCCGAATCAGGTTTGAATTTGAACGGCATCACCATCATCGATCCCGAAACCGCTCCGCGGCGCCAGGAGTATGTCAACGAGTTGTACCGGCTGCGGCAGCGTCGCGGGGTCACGCTGGGAGCGGCAGATGAATTGATGAACAAACGCAACATCTTCGGCTCAATGATGGTGCGCATGGGCGACGCCGACGCAATCGTCTCCGGAGTCACGCAGAATTATCCAGACACGATCCGGCCGGCGTTGCAGGTGATTGGCGTTCGCGAAGGCATTCACAAGGTGTCGGGCGTGTACCTGGTCATCACCCGCAAGGGGGACCTGTACTTCCTGGCCGACGCGACGGTGAACATCGATCCCACGGCCGAAGATCTGGCCGAGATCGCTCTCTGTGCCGCCGCTGAAGCTCGCCGTTTCGATATCGAGCCACGGGTAGCGATGCTCTCGTTCTCCAGCTTCGGCAGCACGCGCCATCCGCTGTGCGATAAGGTGCGCAAGGCGGTCGAGTTGGTACGCTTCGCCGATCCCTCGCTCATGATCGACGGCGAGGTGCAGGCGGGCGTCGCGCTGAATGCCAAGAAGCTGGAAGCGGCGTTCCCCTTCAGCTCGCTAAAGGGCGGAGCCAACGTCCTGATTTTCCCGGATCTGCAGTCGTGCAATATCGCGTGCAAGCTGCTGGGACCGATGGGGGGCGCTGAGGTCCTGGGCCCAATCCTTGCCGGAATGGCGAAGCCGGTGCATCTGTTGCAGCGTGGAGCGGAGGTTGAGGAGATTGTGAACATCACTACCATCGCGGTGGTGGATGCACAGGACAGCTCAGCAACCGAGGGCGCGCGTGTCGCAGCGGCGGTCGCCAGCGTGGGCTAGAAAAAGTCGATTGCGATTTGATCCTCTGAATGTCCCCTCCGAGCCCATCACAGGAGGGGACATTTTCTTCAGGCGCTGCGTTTGCCGAGGGCTTGCGGTTCCTGCGGGTTTTCTTCGGAGGGTAGGCTGTCGGCCGAACGGGCGCGCTCGGCGTACTCCATCGACGGCACCCTGACCACGCGATAGGCTCCGGTGATCAGCCAGGCGGCGCGCTCGTAGGTCAGGTAGCTCCACGCCCATTGCAGCATCACCACGATGCGGTTGCGGAAGCCGATAAGGAACAGGATGTGTACGAACAGCCAGCTCAGCCAGGCGATGAATCCTGAGATGTGGATTTTGCCGAACTGCGCGATGGCTGCCGCCCGTCCAATCGTTGCCAGCGATCCTTTGTCGAAGTAGTGGAAAGCTTCGCGGGGCTTGCCGTTCAGGTCGCCCTTGATCTGCCGCGCCACCCAGGCACCCTGCTGCATCGCTACCGGAGCCACGCCCGGCAAAGGCCTGCCGTCTTTGTCCTTCAGGGTTGCCAGATCGCCGATGACGAACACTTCACGATGACCGGGCAAGCTAAGGTCTGGCTCGACAAACACGCGGCCAGCCTTGTCGACCGGAGCGCCCAGAGCCGGACCAAGGGAGGAAGCGGCAACTCCTGCGGCCCACAATACTACTTCGGCCGGAACCACTTCTTCGCCGATGCGCACCTGTCCGGAACGTATGTCGCTTACGGGCGAGTTCGTGCGCACCTCGACGCCCAGATGCTGCAGTTGGCTGACGGCGCTACGCTGCAGGTCTTCGGGATAGCTGCTGAGGATCGAGGGACCGGCTTCGACCAGCAGGATTCGCGTCTTGGCCGGATCGATGTTGCGGAAGTTCTTGGGCAGGGACTTGCGTGCAATCTCGGACAGAGTTCCGGCGAGTTCGACGCCGGTCGGGCCCGCTCCTACCACAACAAAATTCAGCGGCCGATGCATGCCGGTGAGCGCCGCTTCGCGCTCAGCCAACTCATACGCCAGCAGAATGCGACGCCGGATCTCCAGCGCGTCTTCCATGGTTTTTAGTCCGGGCGCGAGCGGCTCCCAATCATCGTGTCCAAAGTAAGCGTGGGTAGCGCCGGCGGCGACGATCAAGTAATCGTACGGAATCTCGTGATCGTGGAGTTGGACGGTGCGTTGTTCGAGGTTGAATCGCTCCACCTCACCCATCAGAACTTCCACGTTTTGGTGCCGGTGCAGGATCTCGCGAATGGGCGCGGCGATTTCAGCCGGCGACAGTCCCGCGGTTGCGACCTGGTAGAGAAGCGGCTGGAACGTATGGTAGTTCTTGCGGTCGAGAACGGTGATGTGGACGGGCAAGTGCGCCAAAGTCTCTGCAGCCTTCAGGCCGCCGAAACCGGCTCCTACAATCACGACCTTCGCGCGGGCTTTCTCGTTCATAGCCTCACATCATGTGATGCTTCAGGGCGAGACACGATACATCAATTCGCTGAGCGGATTTGCCGGTGGCGGCCGAGCCAGAGCGCGCGCGGCGGCGGCGAGAAAGTCTGTAAAGCTGTGGTAGATTAAAAGTATGTGGGCCCGTAGCTCAGTTGGTAGAGCAACGCACTTTTAATGCGTGGGTCGCAGGTTCGATTCCTGCCGGGCTCACCAAAACAGCAATTAGCGTTTGGCACTCAGCACTTGGCCTTTTTGCCCTCCACTTTCCCCTCTGACACCAAAAGTTTAGCTTGTAACCATTCGCATGGTTGACGTCTCGTTGAACTGCGCCATTCAAATGGAACGTTAGCTTGCAGCCTTGTGCCAGCTGCTAACTGCCAAGTGCTAACTGCGCTTTATTCCTTCTGCACATACACCGCTGTCCCGTAGGCCAGCACTTCGGTCACGCCCTGCATCAGCTCCGTTGCGTCGTAGCGCATGCCGATGACGGCGTTGGCGCCGAGTTCGAGGGCATGTTGCAGCATCAGGTCGAAGGCGTGCTGACGCGTCTCTTCGCACAAATTGGTCAGCAGAGTGATGTTGCCGCCGACCAGCGTCTGCAAACTTGCGCCGATGGTTCCGACGATAGAGCGCGAGCGAACGATGATGCCGCGCACCAGGCCGTAATTCCTGACGATCTTGTAGCCGTCGAGCGTGAACGCTGTGGTCACCATGTTGTGTGGAATGAGGCCTCCGGACGACGAGCCTGATGTGGCGCTGCTGGGGTTCATACGATTCACCTCCGATGGGCGCAGCATACCATGCCGCTGCGGCTCAGTCTGTGCGTTATTCCGGCCGCCACACTACACTGGTAGAGGAGATAAACCAAGCAAGTGGCCCAGCCGATTCCTCCGAAGGAAAATCACCTGCTCACCGTGTTGTCCCTGGCTTTCGTGCTGGGAATGGTAGTCGCTATCGGCGTCTATCTGGCGTGGAGCAAGGGTATGTTACCGGCTGCGTTCCACGGCTTCGCTTCGATGCTCGCGCTGTTCGTGTGTCCGCCGTTCATCCTATCGATTGCAGTAGGGCCGACCGCCGAAGCCGATGTGATGGCGGTCGTGACCGCGGGCACGATTTTCTTTGCGAATGGGTTTCTCTATGCCGGCGTGGCTGCCGGAGCGTTCTACGCGTTCGAACTGCTGCGGAAGCGCCGCTAAATCTACGGCGCCGGCTGCTGCTGGGTCATGCAGTGCAGCGCGCCCAGTCCCCAGATGAAGTCGCGGCAATAGATGCCCACCACCTCGCGATCTGGAAACAATTCCTGCAGAGTATTCAGCGCCACGCGATCATTCGGATCTCCGAAGATGGGCACCAGCACGAGTTTGTTGGCGATGTAGAAGTTGGCATAGCTGGCCGGCAGGCGCTGATCCTCGAAGTAGACCGGCTTCGGCATCGGCAGCTTGACGACTTTCAGCGACTTGCCGTTCTGGTCGGTGCTCTTCTTCAGCCAGCGGAAGTTGTCGCTGAGGGGCTCGTGGTTGGGATCGTCGGGGTCGGGCTCATACGCGGTGACCACGGTGCGCGGTCCGACAAAGCGGGTAATGTCGTCGACGTGTCCGTGGGTGTCGTCGCCGGCGATGCCGCGCTCCAGCCAGATGATCTTCTCAATGCCGAGATAGTCGGCGAAGAGTTCTTCCAGGTGCTCGCGCGAGAGCCCCGGATTGCGCTGCTGAACGTCGCTGAGCAGGCACTCTTCCGTCGTGATCAGCGTGCCGCGGCCGTTGACGTCGATGCTGCCGCCCTCGAGCACCACGGTGTAGCTCTCTCCGTGTGTCTTGAGATGAGGCTGCCACGACGGAAGGCGAAGGCGCTGGGCGATCTCGGCTCCTGCCGGTGCGTCGAGCTTCCAGTCGCTGTACTTGGCCCAGGCGTTGAATCGCCAGGTCGTCGCGGCGACGGCAGGCAGCGGATCTTCTTTCTTCGACTCGCGACGAACAAAGATCGGGCCGTAATCGCGCGTCCAGACCCGGTTCGTAGGAACCGGAAAGAAGCGTACGTTGCCGGCCTTCTTCCCAGGCTCGCTGGCCTTCTCGGGAATCACCTGCGAGCGAACGAGGATCTGCCGCGCTTTGGCCTCAGCCGCCTCGTCGTTGATCAGGATGTTCACCTGCTCGACGCGCGCGAGATAACGAACGATCTCGGCGTAGATCCACGGGATGGCTTCGAACTTTCCGGGCCAGTCTGTGCGGTTGTGCGGCCACGCAATCCAGGTGGCCTCATGCGGCTCCCACTCGGCCGGCATGCGATAGCCGAGCGCGGCAGGAAGGTCGGGGAGGGTGAGGGTTTTCTTGGGCATTGATTAACGTATTATCACTGACGCATTCGGGTAGAGCGGACCTTCAGGTCCGCGTCTAAAACAATATTCGAGGTGTCCAAGCCGGCTTTAGCCGGCAACAGATGTCTCGCACGACGTTGTACAAAGTGTTCAGGCGCGTGTCGCCGCCCTTTCAGAAGGGCCGGCTGTACGGTGGCTGAAAACTTTCGTAATCCTTCTGCCGTCGGCTGAAGCCGACTTTGAGCCAGAAATCAAAGGCTTGGCGCTGGCCTGAAGGCCAGCTCTACCGGAAACATTCACAGCGGCCGAAGTTCTTCACTCGCCTGAAGGCGCTCTTCACATTGCTTACACCATGAATCGCTGCGTGATCGGCGCGTAGGCGTCCACGCGGCGGTCGCGCCAGAAGGGCCAGTTGCGCCGCACGTCTTCCATGCGATGCAGATCAACTTCGGCTATCAGGATTTCTTCTTTGTCGTGCGAGGCCTGCGCAATGACCTGTCCAAACGGATCGGCGATGAACGAGCCACCCCAGAACTCCAGGCCTTTGCCGGGGGCTTCCTTGCCGCGAATGTTGCCGGTCTCAAATCCCACGCGATTCGGCACGGCGACATACACACCGTTGGCAATGGCATGCGCTCGCTGAATCGTGCGCCACGCATCATACTGAGCCTCACCGTATTGCGCCTTCTCGTCGGGATGCCACCCGATCGCCGTCGGATAGAACAACACATTCGCACCTTGTAGCGCGGTCAGTCGCGCGCCCTCGGGATACCACTGGTCCCAGCAGACCAGCGTGCCGAACTTCGCCGAAGTCTGTCTCGAAGGCTTTGAACCCGAGATCGCCCGGCGTGAAATAGAACTTCTCGTAATAGAGCGGGTCGTCGGGAATGTGCATCTTGCGATAGATGCCGGCGAGCTTTTCCGCCTTCGTCGAGAATCGCGGCGGTGTTGTGGTAGATGCCGGCCGCGCGACGCTCGAATAGCGAAGCGACGATGGTGATCTTCAACTCGCGGGCCACATCACCCAGGCGCTTGGTTGCGGGGCCGGGAATCGATTCGGCCAGATCGAACAGCGCGGTGTCTTCGCGCTGGCAGAAGTACTGCGTCTGGAAAAGTTCGGGCAGGCAGACGATCTCCGCGCCCTTGCCGGCAGCCGCGCGTACATGTGTCCACCGCGCGCTCCAGATTCTGTTCCGGCTCGGGCGTGCACGACATCTGCACAATACCAATCGTAAAATTACGTTCGAGCAAACTCATCTCCGCGTGAAAAGCATTGTTAGCATAGCACTCCGCGCGCGCAAGTTTTGCGCGACACCGGTTGTCAGGTTGATTGTTAATAGATGATGAAACTCGCTGAACGATTGACGCCGGCAGCATGAAACCTGTAGTTTCGATTGGTTCAGCATCCGCAACTCATAACTTCTGTTCGCTGCGCGCCGGGTGCGCGCGTCGCAAATTTTCCGAGGTGAACTTTGAGCGATATGCACGACAAGAGTCAGGGCGAAGGTATCGAGCGCGTTCTGCACGATCCGGTTTCCGACAAACTGGAGCCGCTGGCGCCACTTGACCTCACAAAGATTCACGGCGTCGACGACCTGGTTCGCGCCATGGGCCGCACCGCCTTCACCGGACGCCAGGTGGGCGAGGGCGCCGACGTTCTGGAAGCGATGGCGCGCGACAAAGATTGCTTCGTGGTGATGACGCTGGCCGGCGCGATGACGGTCGCCAAGCAGGGACTGATCGTCACCGAGTTGATCGATCGCGGCATCGTGAAGGCCGATCATCTCGACCGGCGCGCTGATGGCGCACGGGTTGGTGGAAGCTGCCGGGCGCTCGCACTTCAAGTACGACCCGCAAGATGGACGACATGGAGCTGTACGAAGCCGGCTACAACCGCGTCTACGACACGCTGGAGCCGGAGACCAATCTCGATTACGTGGAGACGATCGTCGCCAAGATTCTGAATGGCTGGGACCACAGCGAGACGATTTGCTCGTACAAAATCAATCGCGAAATCGGACGCTTCCTCAGCAAGAACGTGAAAGATCGCGGCATTCTCAAATCGGCGTTCGACAAAGATGTGCCGGTGTTTGTCCCGGCGTTCAGCGATTCGGAGATCGGGCTCGACGTGGCGCTGCACAATCGCGCGCGCCTGAAGGCCGGCAAGGAGCCGCTGCACTTCGATCCGTTCGTCGATCTGGAACATTATGCCGACACGCTGCTCAAGCAGGAGCGGCTGGGCATCTTCACCATCGGCGGAGGCGTGCCGCGCAACTGGGCGCAGCAGTTCGGGCCGTTCATCGAGTTGCGTCATCGCCGCGGCGGCGAAGACCTGCCGCTCAAGCGCTTCCATTACGGCGTGCGCATCTGTCCCGAGCCGGTGAACTGGGGCGGCCTGTCGGGCTGCACGTACAGCGAAGCCGTGTCGTGGGGCAAGTTCGTTCCGCCGGAAGAAGGTGGCAAGTTCGCCGAAGTGCTGCTGGATGCGACGGTGGGATTGCCGTTGATTGCCGGAGCGGTGTTGGAGAGAGTTGGGAAGAGGGGCTAGGGGCTAGGGGCCAGGGGTTAGGGGTTAGTCAAATCTAAATCCACGTGGGCCGTAGTTCTTGATTGCCTTGGGATTCGAGGTGAGGGTGACCTTGCTAGTCCCTAACCCCTGATCCCTAACCCTGTCCTGTTTCGCCGTTCCGGCTCCGGTTCAGGCCCGGCATGGTCTAAACTCCGGAGCCGGTGCAGGCTTCCGCGGAAATCGTAGTCTGTCGTCGCTGACGCGACGCTGACACTATTTGGCGCCTACCCGGGCTTGCGTCCTGGGCTAAGCCCATCCCGCCGCTTCGCGGCTTGAGCGACGATTACCGCCTAATCCCCAGCCCCTGACTCCTTGCACTTCTTGCACTCGCGGAATGTCATGTTGTTTGCCTTCACACTTCGTTCTACGTTTCCAATCCAAGAAAAGTTCACCATACGATTTCGTGATGTAGTCTTTCGATCCACGCTCAACGCGCGTGCGGTGCGATCGATCCAGCGCGACTTGCCTTCAATCTCGGCGAGATCACCGATGGGCGTGTGGTCGAGCACGACGTGGCCTTCGCCATCGCTCCATTCCGAGCGAAACTTCTCATAGGTGAACGCCGGCGCGTATCCCAGCGCCCGCAGGATGCCGTCCATCTGCTTGCCATCGGACAGGCCAGTCTCGGCTTCGGCGCGAGACTTGTGGCGCCCCGCCTTGCCTTTGGCTTTGTGTGTGAGCTTCCACTTGTCGCCGTAGTTGCGCAGGCGCAGGATCTCGCCCTTGCGCCGCAGCTTTTCGCCGGGCAGGTCGTAGAGGGTGTTGATCTCGTGCGTGGACGGCGTTTCACACTTGAAGCCGAGCTGTTTGAGTTTCTTCTCCAGCGCTTTCAGGTCGGGGACGAGGAATTTGATTTCGATTTCCTGCGGCGTAGCCATGCAGAGAGTTTAAAGCACGGAGAAGGACATCGCTCGAAAGGCCTGTCGTCCCTGAAGGGACTCGAATCCCGATCGGGAGCTTACCCAGCGCTGAAGCGCTGGGCTGTCACCTTCCGTCTCGCTTCGCGAGACTTGATCCAAACGGCGTTGAATCTTCGTATCGCTCCGCGAGACTGGATCGACACGGAATCGGAGAGGATCAGAGTTCACAAGGACGAAAAGACTTTAGCTATCCCGCTCGACGACAAACTCGGGAACCCAGAGCAGAACGCGCTTGATTTCGGAGTCGGGGAAGGTGCAGATGGATTCGCGGGCCTTGTTGGAGAAATCTACCGCCAGCGCGTAAGCGGCGTCGATGGAGCCATGGCGCTGCAGGATGGCAACGATGTCGGAGGGCTTGATGCCGTTGAATCCGGCGTTGCTGAGCACGGACTCGATGATCGCGCGCTCTGAGGCATCGCAGCGCTCCAGCGCGTGCAGCACCGCCATCGTCGCTTTGCCTTCGCGAAGGTCGCTGGCCACCGGTTTGCCCAGAACTTCCTCGGAAGCCGTGAGGTCGAGCACGTCATCGACAATCTGGAAGGCCATGCCGAGATTGCGGCCGTACTCGGCGAGGCGGTGCTGATCGGCTTCGCTGGCGCCCGCAAGAATTCCGCCCAGCTTCATGCAGACCGAGAACAGGAATGCCGTCTTGCGATGGATGAGCTCGAAGTGCTCGTCGAGCGAGATGGCCTTGCCCAGCCGTTCAATCTGCAGCAGCTCGCCCTCGACCATGGCTTGGGTCAGGTCGATGAGCGCGTCGAGGACCTGGAAGTTGCGCTCCTGCACCGCGATCTTGAAGGCCTGCATGTAGAGCCAGTCGCCGGCCAGCACGCACTTGGCGTTGCCCCACTGGGTGTTGGCGGCGGGACGACCGCGGCGGGTCTTGCGCCTCGTCGATAATGTCGTCATGGACCAGGGTTGCGGTGTGAATGATCTCGACCACCGCGCCCAGTTTGATGGCGCCCTGGCCGGTGGTAGTTCATCAGCTTGCAGGAAAGCAGCAGCAGGGCAGGGCGCAGGCGCTTGCCGCCTCCCGCGCGCAGATACTCGCCGATTTCGGTGATGGCCCGAACGCCCGGACACCGTGTCGCGTCCGAACTCGCGCTCGATGGCGGCGAGGTCGTCGTGCAACAGGTCGAAAACTTCCTTGGCGGTGCGGGTTACGGTATTCAATCGTTCGTCGCCCTGTCAGTTGGATCGATAGTTCGTGAACTGCATATCGATGCCGAAATCTTGTTGCTTGAGCAGTGCGATGATTTCCTGCAGTGTATCGCGGTCCTTGCCGCTGACGCGAACCAAATCACCCTGGATCGCGGCCTGCGCCTTCTTCTTCGAGTTCTTGATGAGCTTGACGATCTCGCGTGCCTTCTCGATGGGGATGCCTTGCTGCATGGTCACGCGCTGCCGCACCGTCGAGCCAGCCGCGGTTTCGATGGTGCCGTACTCCAGAGCTTTCAGCGGCACGCCGCGCTTCACCAGCTTACTCTGCAACACATCGTTGACGGCCTTGAGCTTGAATTCGTCTGCCGAGGTCAGGATCAAGGCTTCCTTGCCCTCGAGCTGAATGTCGGATTTCGAATCCTTCAAGTCGTAACGGGTGTGAATCTCCTTCAGCGCCTGCTGAATGGCGTTGGTCACTTCCTGCCACATCGACCTTGCTGACAATGTCGAACGAGTTCTCAGCCATGTTCTTCAGTGTAGCAAGAGAAACCGTCTGCACTAAAACGGCTGCACCGGAAGCCGCTACCACTTACGTTGGATTCGAACCACCGGCAAAAGCTCGAAGAATGTTACCGGCGACGCCATCTGCTTTGACACTGGCGAAAAATCGGATGCCGGATTTTGTTTCGTATCGCTGAAATTCCGCTAATCACATCTTTCGGGACATCACCGCCACAATCGCGCAGCTCAGGGTAGAATTGAGCATCGGACACATAGCACGCCTGCAACATAAGTCAAAAGAACAACGGGCGACCGATATCGTATGAGTCATCGCAGTCTCAGGGCACCCTCACGTGTCTCACGCATGAGCGCTTGGAAATTCGGGTTAGCTTTTCTGTTCGTGGCGGCCGCCACTTTCCTTTTGCAGGGTTGCAACCGCAGTAATGCGGCTGCGCCCGCCGGTCCCATGGCCATGCCGGTTAAAGTCGAGACCGTGCAGGATCAGCCGGTCGGCGACGCCTCCGAGTACGTGGCGACCATCAAGTCACGCAACTCGGCCACGATCATGTCGGATGTCGAGGGCTGGATTTTCGACATCCACGTTCACTCCGGACAGATGGTCAAGAAGGGCGAGACGCTGATGGAGATCGATCCCCGGCGCCAGCGCGCGGCGGTCTCCAATTACGACTCGCAGAGAGCATCGAAGGAAGCCGCGTTGCAATGGGCGAGATCGCAGCTGAACCGCACGCGAGCGCTGGCGGCGAGCGGCGTGGTGAGCCGCCAGGACCTGGAGCAGGCGCAATCGAATTACGATGGCGCGGTCGCCGATGTGAAGGCGCTGGATGCGCAAATCGATTCGTCCAAAGTTCAGTTGAAGTATTACAGCGTATTTGCGCCTACCGACGGTATTGTTGGCGATGTGCCCGTGCATGTCGGCGATCGCGTCACTAACACCACGCCGCTGACCACCATCGACGAGCGCACCGGGCTGGAGGTCTACATCTCTATTCCGTCCGAGCACGCCGCCGATATCAAGATGGGCGCGCCGGTTGAGGTACTCGACGGTGACGGCAAGGTGCTGCTGAAGACGAACGTGTACTTCGTCTCGCCGCAGGTGGAGAGCGGCACGCAATCCATCCTGGTGAAGGCGCCGGCGGACAAGGCTGCCGACGTGTTGCGCAACATGCAACTGGTGCGCGCCCGCATTGTCTGGAGCACGCACTCCGGGCTGACGATTCCGGTGATTGCCGTTACCCGCATCAGCGGGCAGTTCTTTGCCTTTATTGCCGACACAGGAAAACGGTAAGACAGTTGTGCATCAGCGGCCGCTGCAGCTGGGAGAAATCGTCGGCAACAACTACTCGGTGATCAGTGGGCTTAACCCGGGCGAGCAGGTTGTGGTCTCGGGCGGGCAAAACCTCGCCGACGGAATGCCGGTCGTGATCCAGCAGTAAAAGAGCGGACTTGCTATGGCGCACCTGAAGGTGCGCTCCTTCAAGGGTTCAAGGGGCACTCGGTTTGTTTGCTGATTTCTTTATTAAGCGCCCGGTTTTCTCTACCGTTACTTCACTGTTTATCGTGATCGCGGGAGCGGTGTGCATTCCATTCCTGCCCGTGGCGCAGTTTCCAGAACTGGCGCCGCCACAGATCGCCGTGAACTCCGGCTACACCGGCGCCAACGCCACTGCCGTTGAATCGTCGGTCACGACCATTCTGGAAGAAGCCATCAACGGCGTGGAAGGCATGCGCTACATGACTTCCACCAGCGGCAACGATGGCAGCAGCTCCATCAACATTACATTCGAGCTGACGCGGCCGCTCGACTTGGCTGCGGTCGACGTGCAGAACCGCGTGCAAGGCGTCATGGGGCGCTTGCCCGATGAGGTGAAGAACACCGGCGTCACCATCACCAAGGTCGCTAGCTCGTTCGTTCTGGCCGCCGGCTTCTACAGCCAGGGCAATCGGTACACCGACGAGTTCATCAGCAACTACATCGACATCTACGTGAAGGATGCGCTCAAGCGCATCCAGGGCGTCGCCGATGTGCAGATCTTCGGCGAGCGCAAGTACTCGATGCGATTGTGGCTCGATCCTGCGCGACTGGCGGCGCGCGGGCTGACGGCCTCCGATGTCGTTTCGGCTCTGCAGCAACAGAACGTGCAGATTGCCGCCGGGCAGGTGGGCGCCGAGCCAACTGCGACGAACCAGATGTACCAGATCAGCGTGCGCGCCGTCGGACGGCTGACCGAAGCCAGCGCAGTTCGACAACATCGTCCTCAAGCCGGGCAACAACGGCGCGCTGGTGCGGCTGATCGACGTGGGCCACGCGGAGCTGGGCGCCGAGGACTACAGCGGCAAGCTCCGCTTCAACGGCTACAACGGCATCGGCATCGGCGTCAGCCAGTTGCCCACGGCCAACGCGCTTGACGTCGACAAGGCGGTGCGCGCCGAACTTGATCGCCTGAAGCTAAGCGCTTTCCGCCCGGGCTGCAATATGCGATCGCCTTCGACACCACGACCTTCGTCGGCGATTCCATCCGCGAAGTGCTGAAGACGCTGGTCGAGGCCATCCTCTGCGTGATGCTGGTGATGTTTCGTCTTCCTGCAGGATTGGCGCAGCACTCTGATTCCGGCGGTCACGATTCCGGTTTCGCTGATCGGCGCGTTTGCGTTCATCAAGCTGCTGAACTTCTCCATCAACACGCTGACCCTCTTCGGCATCGTGCTGGCCACCGGCCTGGTGGTCGACGACGCTATCGTGGTGATTGAGAACATCCAGCGCCACATGGGCGAGGAGCACTGCGACTCGCGCGTAGCCGCGTCCAATGCCATGGGCGAGGTGACCGGGGCCGTGGTCGCGACCTCGCTGGTGCTGGTTGCGGTGTTCGTGCCGGTGGCCTTCTTCCCCGGAACCACCGGCCTGCTCTACAAGCAGTTTTCGCTGACGATTGCTTTCTCCATCGCGATTTCGGCGTTTAACTCGCTGACCTTCACGCCTTCGCTGTCGGCGCTGCTGTTGCGGCCTGAGACCGGCAAGAAGAATGTTTTCTTCCGCGGCGTCGAGCACGTCATTCACCGCACCACCGAGTTGTACGTTGCCAGCGCGAACCGGGCCGTCAAGCTGCGCTATGTCGTGCTGGTGCTCTTTTTCGCAGGACTGGCGGCGACCTACGCGGTGTACAAGATCGTGCCGACCGGCTTCGTGCCCGACGAGGATCAGGGCTGGTTCATGATCACCGTGCAGGCGCCGCAGGGCGCTTCGGTGGAATACACCTCGCAGGCCATGCGGCAGGTCGAAGCTGTCATTTCCAAAGAGAAGGACATCATCGGCGCGTTCAGCGTTGTCGGCTTCAGCTTTACCGGCAGCGGCGCGAACAAGGGCATGGTGTTCCTGAACCTGGCCAACATCGACAAGCGCAAGAGCAAGCAGGATTCCGCTGCGGCGATCGTGAATCGTTTGCGCGGCCCGCTCAGCCAGTTGACCGATATTCAGGCATTTCCGTTCCTGCCTCCGGCGATTGCCGGCATCAGCAGCTTCGGCGGCTTCACGTTTGAAGTGCAGGACGAAGGCGGCAACTCAGTCGAGGAGCTGTTCAATGTCACCCAGAGCCTGGTCCGGGAAGGGAACTCGCGTAAGGACTTGAGCGGTCTGTTCAGCGCATTCACGGCCAACGATCCGCAGTTCGTGGTGAAGATCGACCGCGCCAAAGCCCGCTCGTTGCAGGTGCCGATCCAGCAGATCAGCGATGCCCTCCAGGTCTACATGGGCTCGGCGTACGTCAACGATTTCGACTTCAACAATCGCGCTTATCGCGTCTATGTGCAGGCTGACCAGGGCTTCCGCCGCAAGCCGCGCGATATCCGCGAGTTCTACGTGCGCTCCGACAACAACAACGAGATGATTCCCCTGGACAATGTGGTGAGCATTTCGGAGTCGACGTCGCCGCAGGTCATCACCCACTACAACCTGTTCCGCTCGGCAGAAATTGACGGCTCGGCCGCGCCGGGTTACAGCTCCGGACAGGCTATCCAGGCGATGGATGAGGTCGCCAAGAAGCTGCCGCTCGGCTTCAATTACTCGTGGTCGGGCTTGTCGCTGGAAGAGATAAAATCCGGCAAGCAGTCGGCGCTGCTGTTTGGCTTGGGATTGCTGCTCGTGTATCTGACGCTGTCGGCGCAGTACGAAAGCTTTGTGCTGCCCTTCATCATCCTGCTCAGCGTGCCCATGGCCATGCTGGGTGCGCTGATTGCGCAACAGGCGCGCGGATTGCTGAACGACGTTTACTGCCAGATCGGCCTGGTGATGCTGATCGGCCTGGCGTCAAAGAACGGCATTCTGATTGTCGAGTTCGCTGAGCAGTTACGCCACAAGGGGCTTTCCATCCACGACGCGGCAATCGAAGCTGCGCGCATTCGCTTGCGCCCCATCCTCATGACGTCGTTCGCGTTCATCCTCGGCGTGCTGCCGCTGGTGTTCGCCAGCGGCGCCGGCTCCGAGAGCCGCCACTCGGTAGGAACCACGGTCTTCGGCGGCATGATCGTCTCCACTGCGCTGAACCTGTTCTTCATCCCGGTGCTGTACGTGATTGTGAAGTCGATGCTGGAGCGCGAGAAGGCACCGGAGACAGCGGCGTAGAGACGAGTCAGGTGAACGAATTTGTATCAGGCACGACTTTAGTCTTGACGACAAGGCTTTTTCCCAGCCCTCGGACAGCCGATCCCTCCTCGGCCCGAAGGGCTCGTCGTGATGACGATCTTCTTGCGTCAACCGCTTTCGATCCATCGCGAATCATGCTCCTGACAATCCTCGAGCGTTCACCCGTCACTGCCTGTCTATGACGTGCGTCACAGCACTTCGGTTCGAATCGCGCTACAACTGAATCAGGTAGGGAAGCGACCAGGCGCGGCCCGCCGTGGACCCCTCGTGGCTTCCCACAACCGCCCCACCGCAGTGGGGAGAACGGTCGCATCATGGCCACAGTTCAGCTCACCCCAATTGGCGTGGGCATTCATAATGTGCTCATCGCGACAGACTTTTCCCGGTGCTCCGCGCAGGCGCTGGATATCGGCCTGAAGCTGGCCAGAGGCTATGCAGCCGAGGCCTACGTGGTACTGGTGATTCCCAGCGACGAGTTCATGATGGCCGGGCCGGAAGCGTATGTCGCCGCCAAAGACGCGGCCCGCCGCGATCTGGAAAACCTGAAGGTCGAACTGAAGAGCAAGTATTCGTGTGCGGAAGGTAGCGATTACCACCTCTACTTGCTGGAAGGAGACGTGGCGCAGAGCATCCTGAACTTCGCCTGCGAGAAGCAGATCGACTTGATTGTGCTTGGCACTCACGGCCGCGGCGGCCTGGGTAAGGCGCTGATGGGATCGGTAGCCGAAAAGGTCTTTCGGCGCTCCTCGGCCCCGGTGCTGACGATCGGGCCGAATGTGCGCCGCCCTTCCCAGGCGCTTACGCCCAGGAACATCCTGGTCGCTGCTGACTTCACTCCGGCATCGGAGCGGGCGGCGCGATTTGCGGCCGGAATGGCCGCTGAACACAAATCGAACCTGACGCTGCTGCACGTAGTCGGCCCCAGAGAACTCGACCACGTTGCCGATCGCGATCGCGTCCTGCGGACGATGAAAGAAAACCTGGCAAAGCTTCCGGGGCGTGAATGTTCCGTCCCCTATACATGCCGAGTGGAATTTGGCCGGGTGGCACCGACGATTTTACAAGTCGAGCGCGAACTTGAGGCCGATCTGCTGGTAGTCGGCGTGCATCGCCCCGCGGGAGTGTTAAACCGCTTCATGTGGCCGCACGCTTATGAGATCGTGCGCGAGTCGTCATGCTCGGTTTTAACCGTAAGAGAACGCTCTACATAAACATGCTGTAACAGATTCACTTGGAGGATGAATGTTAAGGAACAAGGTCGCCGAGGAAAACCAACCAGCTCCAGAGCTTACCCAGGATATGCTGGTGCAGCTGAAAAAGGAGGACATGCAACAGGCCGTCGTGGAGAAATTCAGAAAGCCCGTCAGTTCCAGGAAAGTGAAGACTGCAGCCTCTGGCCGCTCACCCTACTGGCGCACTGCCGACGACGAGTGCTAACGGTTTAATGGCCGGCTTCTAAAGCCGGTGGGAGACCGCAACGGTTTCCTGCGAAACTTTCGAACGAACGTTCTTCAAAACTTCCCACCCTCCAAAAAGCAATTACCGCAAGTTCAAAGCGCATGAATCGGCCTTCTTACGGGTCGAGTCGCTGAATCGCTTCGCCAATTGGCCCATCCAATCACAGAACGCCTGTACACTGGCATTTGCCCGGCATCCTATGCGCATTGGCATAACCTGTTACCCCACCTACGGCGGCAGCGGTGTAGTCGCCACCGAGCTCGGACTGGAGCTGGCGCAGCGCGGCCACCAAGTTCATTTCATCTCCTATTCCCAGCCGATTCGCCTGACCGAGCCGTTACCCAACATCCACTATCACGAGGTCGAGGTCTCGCGGTATCCGCTGTTCGAATACCCGCCGTACGACCTGGCGCTGGCTACGCGGATGGCCGAGGTCGCGGAGATTTACGAGCTCGACCTGCTGCACGTGCACTACGCCATTCCGCATTCGGTGAGCGCCATGCTCGCTCGTCAGATGCTGGCTTGCGACCACACCCGCAATCGCCGGCGCCTACCGTACGTCACCACCCTGCACGGGACCGACATCACCCTGGTAGGCGCCGACCCGTCGTACCTGCCGATCACGCGCTTCTCCATCAACCAGAGCGATGGCGTGACCTCGATTTCGAATTACTTACGTGAGCGGACGATCGAGGTCTTTGATGTGGAGACGCCGATTGAAGTAATTCCCAACTTCGTGAACTGCGATCTCTACGAACGCACGCCGGAAGTGATGAGCCACCGCGCCGAATATGCAATGGCCGGCGAAAAGATACTCGTTCACCTCTCGAATTTCCGTCCGGTAAAGCGGGTGCAGGACGTGATCGAGATCTTCGATCGCGTGCAGAAAAAAGTGCCGGCGCGGCTGCTGATGATCGGCGACGGTCCCGAGCGCTCGCGCGCCGAATGGCTCGCGGTCAACAAGGGCATCCACAACAAGGTTGAGTTTCTCGGCAAGCAGGACCGCATTCACGAGAAGCTCGGGGTGGCTGACGTCATGCTCATGCCGAGCGAGTTGGAATCGTTTGGCTTGGCCGCGCTGGAAGCGATGGCCTGCGAGGTCGTGCCGATTGCGACCAACGAGGGCGGCGTGCCCGAGGTCATCGAGCACGGCAAGACCGGATTTCTGGCCAACGTGGGAGACGTCGACGCCATGGCACGCGACGCCATCAGCCTGCTCTCCGACGATGTCAAACTGAAACAGATGGGCGAGCAGGCCCGCGCCAGCGCCCAGGCCCGTTTCTGCGCCAGCAAGATCATCCCGATGTACGAGAAACATTACCGCGCGGTGCTGGAACGCACGTATTAGGGTTAGAACCCAACTTCCGGCTGTTCAAGAGAGTTTGGTCTGGGAGGCTTGTGTGAGGGCACGACTTCAGTCGTGCCGGTAAGACTTGATGATGGCGGCAGACTACCGTCCCGCGCCGCCCCGCCGCTCTTCGTAGATCGCCCCGACCACCGATCCGCCAAGCTCTTCGGCTTCCAGCACCGGCAGCACAAGTCTTATCAGGGTTCCGCGATTGGGCTGACTCTCCACGTCGATTTCGGCCGCATCGCCGTAGACCACCTGCAGCCGTTCGGTCACGTTCTCCATACCGATGCCGGTTCCTGACGGGGCCCTGGTTCCATCCGCGGGCATGCCCACGCCGTCGTCCTCTACCTCCAGCACCAGGCGGTGTTCGGCGCAGCGGCTGCGCAAATAGATGCTGCCGCCCTCGACCTTCGAAGAAAGCCCGTGCTTAAACGCGTTCTCCACCAGCGGTTGCAGAATCATGCTGGGCACAAGATGATCGAGCGAGGCGGGCTCCAGCTCCTTCACGACCTTCAGCTTGTCGCGCCCAAAGCGCGCCACTTCGATGTCGAGATAGTCGTCGAGAAACTCGAACTCTTCTCGCAGCGGTACAAACGAATCGCCCTTACGCAGCAGTCGTCGCAGGATGTTGCCCAGCTTCACGATCATCTCGCGCGCCGAGTCTGGATTGGCGCGCACCAGCGACGCAATCGAGTTCAGGGTATTGAACAGGAAGTGCGGATTGATCTGGCTTTGCAGGGCTTCCATGCGGGCTTGAAGCAGCAGGCGTTCCTGCTGCTCCAGCTTCATCTCGATGCGCACGTTGTTGAGCACCTTCAGCGCGATGGCTACGGCCATCACGGTGCCCGCGTAGATGGCGCACTTTACCCAGATGTTCGGCGAATACAGCGCGAAGATGCGTCTGGGCCATGCCAGATGCAGCTGGATATGTAAGAACTCCAGCCCGAGGATCAGGAAGAAGAAAGAAGTCTGCCAGTCGATAAACGACTTGCGAATGCTGCGCCGGATCCAGTGATAGATGCTGAGGTCGAATAGCGGCGAGAACGACCAGATAGCCTCACGTTCGCGTGCGATGTGGCGCAGCATGCCGGCGCAGGTGCCGGCGAAAACGTACATGGGCAGGGCCAGCCACTCGCCCCAGAAGAGCGACGGCAACGCAACTAAAACGCCGGCGGTCGCTCCTACCAGGCGTCCGCCGATAACGCCCGTCAGGATGGCGCCCACAAACGCAATGTCGGCGGCGTAGAAATTGTGGACCCAGTGGCGCGCCAGCACGCCCAGCGCAATGGGCGTTCCCACGATGAAGACGATCTCCATTTTCTCGCTGAAGGTGCGCTCTTCGCGGAAGAGCAGCACGCGGAATCGCCGCGCGCGAACCAGCACGCTGCTGATCGCCGCCGCAACGCCCAGGCGGATCAGCAAGGTTACGAGAATGAGTTTCTGGTCCATGGAAAACAGTTGTCAGTGGCTAGTTGTCAGTTGCCAGTCAGGAAACACGGCAGTGATCCCAAGCCTGTTTACAAATTGTCATCCCGACCGGAGGCGACCTTCTCTTGGTCGCCGGAGCGGAGGGACCTGCGGTTTCCTCGTCTGGCATCAGACCCTATGCTATCTGCTTTGCCGCTTCCATCGCAGCGTGTTCTGCCGCGTCTCCATCGGGTGCGCCGCCTTGCGCCATGTCGCGATTGCCGCCGCCGCGAGTGCCCATCGCCTGCACTGCCTGCTTCATCAAGCGTCCCCATGTCATTCGCCAGCCCAGACGTTTGCGCGAAGACCAGCGATGGCTGCGTGCCTCCGCAGGCCAACAACGCGACGCACGGCGCCGCCCTGGTCAGCTTCTGCGCCAGCATCTTGATGAAGTTGAGGTCGCGCTCGGCAAAGTACTGGACCACTAGCTTGTACGCGTGGCGCTGCTCGGCCGATTGCAGCATCTGCTTCGCCTGCAGCTCGGCTACCTCTTCCAGCAGCCGATGCTGCGTTTTCTGCGCAGCCTTGCTCTCGTCTTGAGACTTGCGAATCTGCTGCGGAACTTCCCAGATGTGCGTCGAGAACAGCGCCGCGGCGTCGGTCAGCGTTTCGTAATCATGCCGCGCTGTGGAGACAGCGCGCAGTCCGCAGACAAACTCCACGCGCACACCCTGCTTCACCTTCTCGGTCTTGCGCAGCAGGATCGAGCCAATCTGGCCGGTGCTGTTCACGTGCGTGCCGCCGCAGGCGTTCAAGTCGAAGTCGCGAATGTCGATCAGGCGCAGCTTCTCGCGTTCCGCCGCTGGGATTTTGCGCACGCCCATCGGTGCGCGCCTCGTCCGGCGTGGCGAAGCGGATCTCGACCGGCCGGTCTTCGGCGATGATCTCGTTGGCCAGCCGCTCGGCGGACTGCAACTGCTTTGGGCTGACCGATTCGGTCGCGAGGTCGATGGTGCAGCTTTCGTCGCCCATGTGAAACGAGACGGTCGCGAAGTTGTAGAGTTTTTCAAATGCGGCCGAGAGAACATGCTGGCCCGAGTGCTGCTGCATATGGTCGCGACGGCGCCCGGCATCGATGCTGCCGCGGATCGTCGCTCCTTCGCGCACCAGCGCGGCGTCGGCTTCCAGATAGTGAACGACCTCACCGGTCATTTCGTTCTCGGCGACTTCGTTAACGTGCAGCCGCGCGGAGGTGCAGTCGGCAAGCTGGATCCAGCCGGTGTCGTAAACCTGGCCGCCGCTGGCGGGATAAAACGCCGAGCGGTCGAGCGTCACGGCACAGCGGCCGTTGTCGCTGCTCACGGAGAGCACGCGGCCTTCAAATTCGTGCAGGAAGGAATCGGTGTAGTAGAGACGGTCCGTCAAAATCGCTAACTCCTAACGTGCGCAATTCAGCCAGGGTGGAGCACGCCTTCAGGCGTGCAGTTCAACCCTATGTCACAAGCTTGCGCTTTAGCGCCCGAGGTGACCTCAGTGGCTAAAGCCGCCGTACCACTCGTTTTTACCCGCACTGCTGAAGCAGTGCTCCACCCATAAGTCCGGCCGACAAGCGTTCAATGGCGTCGTGCCACTCCTTACAACTTCGCCAGCGTGAGCTCATCCATCTCACCCTTGCAAAAGATCTTGAGCGCATCCTTAAACACCGGATTGTCTTCCGCCACCTTGGCAAACAGCGTCATCGACGACCGAAACTTCATCGCGTCCACATCACCGAAGATGTCGACGATGTCGGCTCCGGCATGCTGATTGACCAGCTGTGTACATTCGTCGAGTCTTGGCCCAAGCACCGGATGCTGGAGATAAGCGGCGGCTTCTGCGCGACCGGAGATGGCGAATCGCTGTGCCATCGGGCTCTGCCCCAGGCCCTCGATCTGCGGAAAGATGAACCATATCCAGTGGCTCGTCTTTCGGCCCGCGCGCAACTCGGCGCAAAACCTGCTCGATAGACGGACGCCTGGGCGTCGACGAAGCGTTGCAGGTTGTAAGCGATCGCTTGTCATCGATCACGGTTTCTGCGCAGTAAACGGCCTGGCCTCGTGCAGACGTCCGCCGGATCGCTTCTTCCAGCGACACGCGTGGCTGCCACCCGGTCTCGCGCCGCATCTTCGAAGTATCGTACCAGCGGTCCTGCAGCGCGCGCTCCAATTGATGGCGCGAGAGCCGCGTGTCTCCCATCGGGATCACCGGTCGCAGAGCCTCGGCAAATGGTGATGCCGCATACAGCGGCCAGCCGGAGACGAAGCGCGTGGAAGAGTGATCAGCGGCGCGCTTGAGCTGATGATAGCGGTCGAGCGTCAGCGCGTCGTCGTCCAGCACGTTGTACTCGCGCAAGCCCTGCGCCCGATGCGGCCGCCACCTGCATGGCGTCGATCAGGTTCTCGACGTAGTTGAGCGGGAGACGGTTCGCCGGCTTGCCGAAGACCACGTCGGTACCTCCCATGCGAAAGGCGAACAACCCCGCTGGTAGCTGGCGTCCCGGACCAAAGATGATGCCTTCGCGCAGGATGACGGTCGGCAGTCCCGTCTTCTTTGCGAACGCGCTGACCAGCTTGTCGGCGGCTATCTTCGCTTCGGAGTATGGATCGCGGAGCTGCGGCTTGTCGTCGAAAGGCGTGTTCTCGTCGATGCGCGTGCCCTCCGGCAGCGGCCCATAGACCGCGAGCGAGCTGGCGTAGACCAGCTGTCCCACGCCATTTTGCGCGCAGGCGTTGAGCACGCGCTCGGTGCCATTGCACGTTGGTTTCGAAATACGCGTCGCGCGGTGCCGAGCCTACCTTCGCAGCGAGATGGTAGACGATCGTCGGCGCCCTTGACGGCGCGCGCGATGGAATCCTGGTCGCGCAGGTCGCCTTGAGCGATCTCAACGCCGGCAGCGGCGAGCCTGTCCGCCCGTGGCGAGGGACGGGCGAGCACACGGACGGCGATGCCCTTCGCGAGCAGGTCGCGCACAAGATACGAGCCGAGAAATCCGGTACCGCCGGTGACACATACAAGCATGAAGTTTCAAGTGTCGAGTTTCAAGTTTCGAGCCAGCAAAGCCCACTGATTACTGACAACTGGCGGCCGGCTACTGACTACTGACTTAGCTTAATTTACAATCGAATTGCGGAGCTGGATTCGGCCCACTCGGCTCCAGCCTATCCGTGAGGCAGTTTACGCTCATTCATCGAGAGAGAAAGCTTTGACGATCGTGGGCTACATAGTCCTGGCGGTCGCCGCTATCCCCGGTATCTATTACCTGCTGGTAATTTTCAGTACTATTCGCTACTTCCGGGTAGCGCGGCGCGAGAACCCGCCCAACACGGATTTCTTTCCCCCCATCAGCTGCCTGAAGCCGATCCGCGGCCTCGACGAAGACGCCTACGAGAACTACGCCAGCTTCTGCCGCCAGGATTATCCCGGCGATTATGAACTCGTCTTTTGCGTCGATCCGGGCGATCCGGCGCTGCCCGTGCTCGAGCAGTTGCAGCGCGACTTTCCCAATCGCCAGATTCGCCTGCTCTTCGGCTCCGGGCGCAACGCCATCAACGACAAGATTGGCCGCCTGACGCGCCTGGTCGCGGAAGCGCAGTACGACCTGCTCGACATCACCGACGGTGACATTCGCGTCGGCCCCGATTACCTGCGCGCGATCGCGCATCCGTTCCGCAGCCCTAAGGTCGGCGGCGCGACCACGCTCTACGTCTCCACCGAAGAGACCAGCTTCATTCAGCATCTGCAGTCGGTCGGCATGATTTCCGATTTCTTCGCCGGCATCATGACCGCCTGGCAGCTCGACGGCGTGAAGTTCATGTTCGGCCAATCGATCGTGACCACCAAGCAGAAGATCGCCGGCTTCGGCGGGTACGAGTCGATCGAGAACCGACCTGCCGACGACTTGAACGTCGGCCGCCTCGTCGCCGAGCAGGCCGAGGTCAAGCTGCTGCCGTACATCGTGAAGACGGTCGCAGACTTCGCGTCGCTCAAAGACTTGTTCTATAAGCGCGTGCGCTGGATGACCGTCATGCGGCTGGTGCGCCGCCAGGGACATCGCGGGCTGGTCTTCACCTGGGGCTTGATCTGGGCGCTGATCGCGGTTGCGGTACATCCCACGCTGCCGGTGGTCGTCGGCTATCTCGGGACGTATATCGTGGTGCGCGTGATCATCACGTATCTCATTGGCATCTGGGGCATGAAGCAGAAAGGCCTGTGGCCGAAGATGGTGCTCATCCCGCTGTGGGACCTGGTGGCCTTCCTGATCTGGGTGGCCAGCTTCGGCCGGAATACAATTCGCTGGCGCGGCTACGACTACACCATTCGCGACGGGATTCTGGTGCCCGTGAATCCCGGCGAACACGCCGCTTGGGAAGTAGTTTCGAGTTTCGAGTTTCAAGTTTCGAGCGAAGGAGTCTTCCGCCGGGTGCCCCGTTCTAGGCCCGTTTTTGGCCTAGGGCGGGAGATTCATTACTCGAAACTGGAAACTGGGAACTTGAAACTGGACTCATCATGACTCATAGACATAAAGTCGCGATCGCCGGCGCTGGAGTTTACGGCGCCACCACCGCCATTCGTCTGGCCGAACAGGGACACGAGGTTCATCTCTTCGATCCGTCTGGGCGTACTCAATTCCGCCTCGGCCATCAACCAGTTCCGCATTCACTCCGGCTATCACTATCCCCGCAGCCCCGAGACCATTCGCGAGACCATGGAAGCCCGGCAGGAGTTCATGGACACCTTCGAGCCGGCCATTGTGCGCACCAGCCAGCACTACTACGCAATCCCGTTCGAGGGCTCGCAGACCTCGCCGGAGCTCTTCGAGCGCGTAATGACCGAGTACAAGATGTCACTGCGGGCGTGCCGGCCGGAGTGGATGAACTTCGACTTCATCGACAAGTGCTACGAAGTCGACGAGCAGATCTATGATCCCGAGATCCTGCGCGACTTGTTGACGAAGAAGATCGAATCGCTTCGCATGCGCTTTCATCATCACGAATTCCGTGAAGACATGCGCGGCGATTATGACTTCGTGGTGTGGGCCGTGTACGGGCTCGGACCGTCGCGCGGACTGTTCAAGTCGGTGAAGTTTCAGGTCGCGGAGAAGATTCTCATCGAGCTGCCGAAGCAGTTGCAGCATGTCTCGCTGGTGGTGATTGACGGGCCGTTTACGGCCTTCGATCCCTATGGCAACTCCGAGCGTTCGCTGTGGGGCTCGGCGAAGAACACCAATCACTGGACCACGACCGATCCCAACGAGCCGATTCCCGAACAGTATCGGCCGCTGCTGAATCGTCCATCGTTTGAGCCGATTGCGTGGTCGCGCTTCGAGGCCATGCGTCAGGATGCGATCCTAGCTGTGCCCGCCTCGGCGGAGGCGAAGTATCTGGGCTCGCGCTTTACCGTGCGCGTGGTGGAGAACAATCCGATCCAGGACCGCCGCACGCTGTACGTGCAGGAGACCTCGCCGCGAGAGATACACATCTTCTCCGGGAAGGTGGTTGGGGCGGTCAAGGCCGCCAGGATTGTTAGCGAACGCATCGCACAAGGGTGAGCTCTGCGACGGCAAAGATCCTTCAACTTCACTTCGTCCAGCTCTAACCGATGGACGGATTGGCGCTGCGCTGTCGCTTGACCAGCGAGGACACGAACGCCTCCCAATCCTTTCGCAGATAGGGAAGCATGGCGCGTGTTGATCCATTGCCGGGAGAGTCGGCAGCGAGCCGATCGAGATACCATTGCAACAAAGCTTCGGCGGCAACGTCGGGGTTTCGCCAATCGATGCTCTCGTGATCCGCGGCTGAAGACTGGTTCTCCAGCGCCGCCGATACCACGTCTTCGAATTGCCCGCTGATGCGCAGCCAGTCGACCATCCAGCGGTGCGGGAACGGCTCCGGCGCGAGCGACGACTGGTGCAGCAGCGCTTCGTGCTCGATGAGCTCGGCGAACTCAGGCGCCGTCATGTGATGCTGCTCCAGCCAACGCTCCAGCGCGGGCTGCTCGGCGAGACCGCGATCCGCGCGGAATGCCGCTTCTGCGGCGGCCAACTTTTCCAACGTAACCGAAGCTCCGGTGGCTTGTGCCGCGCGCCGAACCAGGTATCGGATCATTGCGTACTGGTAGGCCTGAAGACAGAGTTCGGAATCGGCCCAGAGCTCGGACAAAATGTCGTCGACGGACAGATTGCCGAGGCTGCCGGTGTGCAGCATGCCGGCTGAATTTACCAGCGCGCTCCAGACCACCGAGTTCTCGAACTTGTAATCGACAATCATCGGAAGCAGCCCCTGCTCGATGTCGGCACGCATCACGCGCAGCATCTCCAGCGCGTCTTCGCGCTTCTGGTCGATCTTGCCAGTCGGCAGCCAGTCGCGGAACGCCGCGAGCTCAGGCGCAGGCAAGCCATTCCGTTCAGCAATCTCCAGCACATGGGCGTAGGACCGCTCGGGGTAATAAAGCTGTTTGGCGATGAGCTCAAGTTGAGAGCGAACCGTCGCGCTGATCACGGCTTGTTGCTCGGCCTGGGCCAGCGTCGCCCGGATATTGACCATCGCCTCCGACAGCACGCGAAACCCATCTTCCCGCGTTCCATGAACCACGGCGACTTCGTCGTCATCCTCGAGCGCGCCGCTCTTGTAGGCTTGGAAAATCCAGCCCACGCCCTTCATGCCGAACGCGGCCAGTTCTGCGGCGCGCAAGGCGCCCATGCTCGACGCGCCGTAAACATGAATGCCTTGGCTCATCGCCCAGAGAACTTCCTTGTGCCAGACCGAAGGAACCTGGTCGAATTCGCCGTCGATGATGCCGATCGCCAGAGGTTGCTTCAGCGCCGCGCGATAGACGTCGCCTTGTGCAGCGGGAGGCAGGTAGACGGCATCGAGTTCGCGACGCGCCAGCTGCTCCGACAAGGTAGGACCAGTGAAAACGATGACGTTCAATGCGGCTCCGCTTTCTGTCGCAGGGCGCGGCGCCCGGGCGCATAATCGACCTCGAAGACTACCCCTTCCAGGCCGGGGATCACGATCTTCACCACTGGAATCGCGAATTCGTGACGCGTAAGATTCACTGCCACAATGCGAGATATCCCACATTGTCGCAGTTGGGATAATTCGTGTCGCAGATCCCCTTTGACGGAGTCGCCATAGTAGTCGGGAACGCAGGAATAATCGTGCTTCTGCCTGGGCGCGGGCTCGGCGGAGAGCGGTGGCGCGCCGGGATTTCTGAGCTTGCGATAGCCCGCGCGGGAGACATCGTCGCGCGAGCCCGCAATGTAAGTCAGGCGCGCCTGTGCGGCTTCGGTCAGGGCGCGTACTAACGCCAGCGGACGGCTGGGATGGCAGCCGAATCCGCGCGCCGCATAGCCAAAATGCAATGGGTCTTGATTGCTCTCAGCAATCAGGCAGCGGAAGCACGCCAGCCCGACATCGCTGCTGACGTCCCAAATCCGCACCGCAATACCGGCCTTGCTGAAGCAGTCAAGCAAGGGACGGCACAGCTCGTCCGAGACACTGTCGAGATCCAGTTCGCTTTCGCATCGATCTTCCGGCTTTCGCAGACTCCACAACGTGATGGCATCACGCTCCACGACTTCGCAGATCCCGTGACTGATCGCCTCCCACATTGTGTTACCTGAGGCCAGACCGTTGGAGTTCGGTGGAAAGCACCCATAGCCTTCGGGAAAGGGCAGCGTGAAGTCGGTGCTGACCATCTCGTACGGTACCCAGACATTCTCGTGCTGCAGCAGATCGTAACCTTCGACCCACAGCAGCCGGCGATGCTTGTGAAAAAGGCCATCCTTCACCTGTGGTAATTCGTCCACATCCACCACGCGCTCGGTAGCGCGCAGCTCTTCGTAGCTGGCCAGGCGCAGCGGCAGGCGTATCCGTTCCGCATGATAGAGCTCGATGGATTCCATTACGGCCGAGGCCTTAGCGGCATCAAGGCTCAGGCCCTTGCCTTGCGACACCGCCAGCGAGCGCGAGTTGGGACGAACCGCGAGGGCGACCGGAACGCCGATGCGGTCCAGCGCGGTCACGTGGGCGATGCGCGTTATGCCCATGGCTCGCTGATGGCCCGATACGCCTATCAACGTGTCGTGCGGGTCGATGCAGCGATAGGTTCCTTGACGAACACGTTTACCGATTGTGTCGCGAGCTGTCGACAACAACCATTCGGGATCGGAATGGCCTTCGCGGAGCGAGGCGGGGTCAGGCGGCTCACCTCGGTGTCTGGGGAATTCCCACGGGATGCTAGGCGGCTGAGGATCCATAGCCCATCTTTTGCAGGAGCTGGCGGTAGCGAGGATGCTGCCGATAGTTTTGCAGGTGCGGCGTGATGTCGAAAACGGCCCGCACGAATACCAGCTTAGGATCGCGCTCGGCGTAGGACTGATCGAGGTAGTCGAAGCCTTCGTCGAGGCGACCCACAGCAACGCAAAGCGCGCCAATCTCGTACGCCGACTGATAGGCAGCCATCGATGGCTTCTTGATCTCTTCCAGTATTTTCTCCGCCGCTGCCATGTCGCCGCCGACGGCGTAGGCGATGCCCAGATGCGCCTTGGCCCAAGGCCACGGTTCGAAGATCTCGATCGCCGTTTTGTGATTCCCCTTGAGCAATTCGGCTTCGCCCAGAATCATCTTGGCGACGATGTAGCCGGGATCGAGTTCCAGCGTGCGCCGAAGCTGGTCGATGGCCTCGGCCGTCTTTCCGGCAAAGCAGAGGACCCAGCCCATCATCACGCTGACTCGCGTCGATAATGGATCAAGTTCCACAGCCCGGCGCCCTTCGGCGATGGCCCGGTCAGGCTGCCCGGCGACGATGTGGTAGACCGCGAGGTAGAGATGCGCGTCGGGATCGTTGGGAGACAGCATGGTCGCCGAGCGCAGTTCTTTCTCGGCGTTCTCCCAGCGCCATTCGTACCACAGGCTCACCATGCCCATGGCTATGTGGGCATCGGCCAGTTTGGGATCAAATTCGATGGCCTTGGTCGCCGCCGCCTTGGCGAGGGTGAACGCTTCTCTGGGCGGCATGAACGACATATGTCCCGAGGTTGCGTAGCACAGACCCAGTCCCGCATAGCTGCGCGCGTACGTGGCATCGACGTCGAGCGCGCGCCGGAAGAACTGAATCGCATTGCGGAAGCTGTCGGGCGAAACCTGGCCCATCGCGTGACGGCCCTTGAGATAGAGGTGATAGGCCTCGAGGTTATCCGGCACGCGCACCGAAGCCAGACTCGAATCGGAAACGCCGGTAGGGAAGCGCGCGCGCAACGCAGAGACAACCTGCTCGGCCACTTCGCGCTGAACCGCGAAGATGTCTTCCACCTCGGTATCGTAGGTCTCAGCCCAGAGCTGCCCGAGGTTGGAAACATCGACCAGGCTGACCAGCACCCGAATGCGATTCTGCGAGCAGCGAATGCTGCCTTCCAGTACCGTGCTGACGCCCAATTCCTGGCCAATCTGGTCGAGGGTCTTGTTGCTGTTCCTGAACACCATGACCGAGCGCAAGGCGATGACGCGCAGGCTCGAGATCTTCGACAGCCGAACGATGATTTCTTCGGTCATACCCTCGCTGAGGTAGTCATTCTCTTTGTCGCCGCTGCGATCGACGAATGGCATCACCGCGATGGACGGGCCGATCGGCCGGACATCGTGGAGTTCTTCGTGCGGCCTCACCGCTACCGTCCGCAACGCCTGGATAAGCTCCGCCGCCGACTGGTAGCGCTCCTCGATCGACTTTGCCAGCATCTTGTGCACCAGTTGCTGCACGCCGATGGGGAAATTCCGGCTGGTGGTGAGGTTGGGCTCCGCGTCCTGCATGATGGCGATGGCAGTTTCGAGTGGGGAATGGCGGCGGAAGGGATGATCGCCGGTGAGCATCTCGTAGAAGATGATGCCCAGGGAGAAAATGTCGGAGCGCTGATCGAGGTTCTGGCCGCGGCACTGCTCCGGCGACATGTAAGCCAGAGTGCCGGAGATAAAGCCGGGATTGCTGAGCAGGGTTTCGGTGGCACCCTGATCTTCGGTTAGTTCGAACTGCTTGGCCAGGCCGAAGTCGACCACCTTCACGTGACTGTCGCGCGTCAGCATGATGTTGGTGGGTTTCAGGTCGCGATGGATAATGCCGGCCTGGTGCGCCCGCGCCAGAGCTTCGGCGATCTCCACGCAGATGCGCAGCGCTTCGGTGAAGCTGAGCGCTCCCGAGCGCATGTGCTCGGTGAGGCTGACGCCGTCGATGAACTCCATGGCAATGAAGGCCACGCCATCGAACTCACCGGCTTCATAGATTTTGCAGACGTAGGGATGATCGACGCCGGCCGCCAACTGTGCCTCGCGCACGAAACGCTGGCGCCGCACGGCATCTTCCTGCAGGGCGGCCGGCAGGATCTTGAGAGCGACCTTGCGCCGCAGGGCGGAATCTTCGGCTAAGTACACTTCCCCCATGCCGCCGCGTCCAAGCTTCTTCTGGACTCGATAGCGGGAGAACACCTCTGGCATCATGGCAGATCCCAATGGCTCCGAACGCTACCGGGTACGGGCCGCCGCTGCGACGATGACCACGATGCAATTTGCGGAATCGACTTCGGTGGGCGGAGCGTGAACACCCAGCTTTTCATACAGGGCGTTCTGCAACTCATGCTTGCTGAACTCATAGCCATTCTGTTTGGCCAGACCAAGCACGATCTCTGCTGATTGTTGATATAGCTCGTGACGAAGCGTTTCGTTCTTGCCAACGTCTTCGATGAACTCTTTGGCGCCTTTCGACATGAGGTTCCCTCTCTCAGCCAGTTCATTAAACCAAGAATTGACAGCCCAAGCTACTGTATTTCGTGGATATCTCTATCGTACATCCAGCCCCAACCGGGCTACCATGTTCGGGTCAAGCACAGAATCACCTACGGGCGGGATGAACATCGTCGAAATGGGACTAACCGGACATTGCGTCAGGTTCTTCAGCGGCACTCGCAGTATCACCGAGTCGCAGACCGGTAAGGTCGCTGCCTCGTACACCGTCACCTCGTGCTCCGAAGGGTAGTAGGCCAACAGCCGCTCGGCCAGGATTTCCAGTCCATCCGGGCGGCCAACGCCGCATTTGACCTGCCCGATTACGCCAATCTGCCAAAGGACGAGCGCGGCTCCGGTGTCGGGACGCTTGTTGTAGATAAGAAAATTCGACGCTTCGTAACATTGGTAACCGCACTGCGACAGGTCCACGCCCAAGTCAGAGACCAGGCAGTCTTCGGTGGAGACGCCGGGCAGCATCGAGGCATCGAAACCTTCGCGCCGCACGCGTTCGATAGCCATGTGCGAAGGCTGAACGAAGATTCCCGGGTGTCCATAAAACACGGCGCACACGCGCTGGCCTTCGCGTACCGACTCGGCGATGCGTTCTACCATCTCGCCGAAACTCTCCTGCCGCTCCTTGCCGGGAACCAGGAAGGTGGAGAGCGACTCCGCCTTGGGATTCAGGCGCAGAATCCAGGCTTTGGTGAGAGGGTCTACTACCAGGAAGTAAACCTTGTCGGCGTGCGAGATGTGGAAGCAGGCCTCTTCGGTCGCGTGCCGAACTGCGGCAATGCCGCTGCCAACGACGGTAAGCGATCCCTTGGGCATGAGTTATGGTCTGGCTTCGCTAAACAAAGAAAACAGCCAATGAAAGAGTACGACCGATTCCGGATCCACGTTGCTGATCGCCGCTGAAATGATCTGCGGATTGCGGCTGGCGACAGCCGCTTTCTCGGCGTCGTTGAGGTCAGTATAGCCGAGCACCGAGGCGGGGTCGGCCTTGAAACGCGCGCAACGATCGGGGTCAGCGGCGAGATCCAGAAGAAACTCGGTGAGCTTCGACATAGTGAGTATGGGTTCGAGGAATCTCGAACAGCTTACCGCGTTTCGGCCTGGAGGAGTCAAGACTCATCGCGCAACAAGCGACTTTGAGATTCCCGGTTTACTCGGGGTGTCGCGCGCGTCCGGCGTATCTGGCGAGGATATGTACTACGCAGGAAGTGGAGAGCAGTCCTGGTGACTTCGGTCACCGCCGCATCGTGATTTCTCTGCCATCATGAAAAATACCCGAGCATCGGCAGGTTGTCGCAGGTACAGCCAGGCCGGGTGTGCCGTAATCAAAGGATGAAGAGCATGTTTCAGGATGCAACTGGAAAGAGCGCTGTCGGCGTGGCCCATCTCCGCGTTCGCTACGCGGAGACGGACAAGATGAGCGTTGTTTACAACTCGAATTATCTGATCTGGTTCGAGATTGGACGCGTGGAACTGATGCGCGACCTGGGTCACAGCTATCGCCAGATGGAAGAAGACGGCCTGATGCTGCCGCTCGCCGAAGTCACCTGCCGCTTCAAATCGCCGGCCACGTACGACGACTACATTCGCATTCATACTTCGATCCTGAAACTGCGGCGGTCGCTCATTCAGTTTGGCTACGAGATCTTCCGCGACGAAGACGGAAAGTTGCTGGCGACCGGTACCTCTTCTCATTTTGTGACTGGCATGGACGCCGCGCAGCGCAAGCCTCTGCCGGATGAATACATGTTGCCGTTTGAACGCGCGATGGCCGCCACGCAAGCCCCCAAACCGAAACACTGAACTGGTGTCAGCACTAGCCCTCGTTACGGATGCGGCTCCGTATTCGAAGCTGTTCATGCTGCCGATGGAAGCTGGAACAACGTCTACCTTTACGAATTCAATGAGGGGTCGGGTGGAATCTTCCCTTACAGCAATGTGACTGTTGATGCTGCGGGCAATATGTACGGCACGGCGGCCGCCAGCGGCCTAACCCAGAACGGGTGCGGTGGAGACGGCTGTGGCGTCGTTTGGGAACTGACGCGCTGACGCATAAGGGCGAGTCGTGCAATCGCCTGATACACAGCTACGAAATCCCATTTCCAGCTTTCGTCGTTAATCTGGCTCCTACTTTTGCGGGATTTCAGATGGCTCGTACTGAATAGAGATGTCTAAACCAGAGAGGCTGCAATAAACGGGCGGAAACGTAGGTTTTGGCGCAATAACCGAAACGGTGATTCGCCTTTGTGGCGCGAAGGATAGGTTCAGAGGGCCGCTGTCAGTGAAAGTTTGTGACGACCTCTTCTCTATGAACACGTTAGACACAGGAACAGTCTGAGTTACCTCGCCATTCGTAATCTCGATCGAATATTGGGAGGGGCAGGGTACGGGCTCCGAAGGTGGTTCCTGCAAGCCGTGGAGTGGTGGGTTATATCTGGGGCCGCTGCCGCTGATGGCTTCTATGCGGCGAATCGTTATCGGTTTTTCCGGTGTAAGGACGCCAAAAATATAGGTAGAACGTTGCTCCTTCGGAGGGTATCCCATCTCGAACGTGTGGACATTCCAAACCGACATCGTGTTTGATGGACTGGAAGCCGTCTGCGCCGTGATGAATGCTGTGCATAGCCAGAAAAAGGCCACAAAGTACGCAAGAATCGGCTTCATATACCGCTTCCTTTCGCGTCCGCGTCTTGCTGGACGGCGACACCATGCTGTCATTATGACGAGCAACTCTGCCCTGTGTTATCAGAGTTCAGGGATAAATCAAGCTGCTAACGAATCCAGTCCTCCCTACCGTGCAATTTACCGACTGCGGTGCCGCGTACTCCCCGCACAGTGCTTCCCGAGTGGCAGAGTGGCAAGGCTACGGTGCGAAGTAACCCGAGATGTCCAGGATTAACTGCGTGGTTCCACTTCCGGCATAAGCGTCGGTAGAACCGTTGGTGTTCGGCACGACTGCCATGTTCGAAGTGACGAATCCGTCCTGGGCATTCAGCGTCGAGACCACCGGCTGCTGTTGGCCGTCCGCCCACAAGGTCAGATACCCCAATGTGGGGCTCGGTGGCACTGTCGCGTTGAAGACGTAGGCTGCCGCATTCGCCGGAGGTGAGCACGGACTACCCGCGATGTTCACCGTCAACTCGCCGGTGAAGGGCGGACCGTTTTGGCTACGGCTGTCAAACGCGCGGCACGGCGCTACCGAATAGTACGGGTAGCCTCCCTGCGCTGGCTCCGCGTAGTAGCCGTTGATGTCGATCAGCAGGTCCGTCGTGGCAGAGGGATACACCGCAACGGCGCCATGATCTCCGGCAAGCACAATCGCTGCATTAGCCACCAGGGTTGCGGTCGGATTATTGAGCGTCGAAGCCAGCGGCCGTGGCTGACCCGCAGTCCATACCGTCAAGTAACCCAGGGGTTGATGGTGCGGATTCGGCACCGCGGTGAGGTTCAGCGAGTATGCCACCGGAGGGATTCCGGAAGGAATAATGCAGTTGCTTGACCCTACCGGAAAGTCGCGTTCCTGCTGAGCCTCCAGGCGCGGTCCTCCCAGCGGACCATTGCTGCCGCGGGTATCCACAACCCGGCATGGAGGCAGTGGAAAGAATTGCAAGTTGTCCAAGCTTTGTGCAGTGAAGTATCCATCGACATCGAGGATGAGGTCTGTCGTGTCGGTAACATACACACTCACCTGGTTATTGCTGCCCGGCACAATGACCGCATTCGCCTTGATGCGGCCGTCGGGTGAGTTCATGGTCGACACCTGCGGTTGGATCTCTCCCTGGGGCCAGATGGTCAGGTATCCCAATGGCCCTCGCGGCGCCACCGTCACATTCAACGAGTACACTGCCGCGCTCGTTGGAATGTTGCAGCCGCCGGCGCCGGGCAAGGTAAAGCTCTCCGAAGTGCCGCCCGGAATTGGACCTCCAGCCTGTCGCGTATCGAGCAGGCGGCAAGGGGTTACCGGCACGAACTGAAATGGTCCGTTGACCTGGAAAACTTGGTTGCTGCTCAAAGTTCCGCCAGGCAGTGCGACCTGCACCGTGCCCGTAGTCGCGCCCACCGGTACGGTGGTGGTAATCGCAGAACCGGTATTAGTGAGGATCGTCGCCCGGGTTCCGTTAAAGGTGACGCCGGTGGCACCGGTGAGGTGCGTTCCCAAGATTGTGATCGGCGTTCCCACCAGGCCGGACGCAGGCTGCGTCACCACAAACGGGTTGAGACCCACATTCATCTTGTAAACCGTGCCGCCACCGCCCGCTCCCAAGCTACTGGTGGTTCCGTAGAAGCTCCCGTCCGTAGCCTGCACCACCGCTGCCGCTGGGCCACCGCCGTCCTGGCAGTTGGGTTGCGTACAAAAGCTGTGGAGCGCGACGAGCACGCCTGTCGAAGTGACTCCGAAGACCGTTCCACGGCCGCCAGTCCCGCCCCCTCCGGCGGTACCGTAGAAGTTGCCATCGGTGGCTTGCACCAGCGCGGCAGAAGGTCCAAAGCCGTCCGCGGCGCCGGTAAAGCTGTAGAGCGTGGTCAGCGTGCCTGCCGAAGTAATTTTGAAGATGATTCCGAGGTCATGCGCCCCACCGCCGGTGGTTGTACCGTAGAAATTCCCGTCCAGGGCTTGCACCAGCCCGGCATGAGGATAGTAGCCGTCGGGGCAGCCACCTCCCGGTCCGTTGGCACAGAAGCTGTGCAGGGTGGTCAGTTGACCTGTAGGAGTGATTTTGAAGAGCGTTCCGGAGGGCCCATTCGTGCCCGCGGTCCCACCTGCATAGGTCGTTCCGTAGAAGTTCCCATCCGTGCCTTGTACCAATCCCGCATAAGGGTACTGGCCGTCTGCGCAGCCACTTCGCGCACAAAAACTGTAGAGCGTGGTCAATGCGCCCGCAGGAGTTATTGTGAACACCGTGCCCGCATTATTAGCGCCACTCAGCGCGGTGGTTCCGTAGAAGTTCCCGTTCGCCGCTTGCACCAGGTTGCCAAACGGCGCCGAACCGTTTGCGCCGCCGGTAAAGCTGTAGAGCGTGGTCAGCGTGCCGGTCGGAGTAATTTTGAAGAACGTCCCGCAGCCGCCGTTGTTGAGACAATTGGCGCCACCCTGATTGGTGGTTCCGTAGAAGTTTCCGTCCGCGCCCTGAACCAGCCCGGCATAAGGCAAGTCGCCATCCGGGCAGCTGTTCCCACCTTGTGCACAAAAGCTGTAGAGCGTGGTCAGCGTGCCAGTTGGTGTCACCTTGAAGACAGTCCCACAGCCCGCAGTGCTGCAGTGAACGTTGGTGGCACCGCCATCTTGAGTGGTCCCATAAAAGTTTCCGTCGACCCCCTGAACCAGAGACCAGGGGCCGGCGCCATCCGTTCCGTTGAAGCTGGTCAGCGTCGTTAGAGTTTGTGCCGGGGAAACAGTGATTGCGCTAAAGCAGAACATCAAGACAACGCATAGGAACAAGAGGGTTGTTTTCGGGCGCGCCGAACCGACCCTGCGTACGTTCCACTCGTCGTTCACATGGCGATCCGCATGAATCCGGCTTCGTAGTTGGACATCATGTCCTAAACACACAGATGAGCCGATACCTTGGGTAGGCAGTACGATAAGCTGCTTGGCTGGCATGGCAACCTCCCTGCGGGAAAACTCCTGAGACGCTAAGACTCTACCGGGGTGAAAAGCCTCTTGTGGGTGATCGAGCGATGGAGGCTTGAGAAGACTGAACAGTATAACTCGCCTTTTAGAGTGCGCCGTGGTGTTTTTCAAAAACAGGGTAGGTACTGTACGCTACCATTCCCGGAATGGGCGACATGGCCTGGCAGCACACAGACCGCCCTGAATCTCTGATCGCGTAACTTCGGCAAAGGCCCCGGTTCTTAGATGAGCCGCAACCTTCGTGATCCTTGGACTTCCGGATTACCAGCCCCTGCAGAAAGTAGAAACGTGACGCGGCCCAAAGGCCGCGTCTTGACCAGATCAAACCGGCAATCCGGAGAGCCTGTCGGTTATTTGCCTGCGTACGTATGGGCGGAGCCGATACCGGTGCAGAGGTCCCAACCAATTTTGCAGTGCGGATCACCCTGCGTGATGTCGTTGAAATCAGCATGGTACAGGATGGGGCTGGCCATCTCGTTGTACATCATGGTGAGCTCAGCCGCGGACGACTGCTTCAAGCTGCCAGCCGCGTTCACGATACCGGCAAAGGTGGGCGAGGACCAACTCGTGCCTCCGACCGAACCCCAGCCCTGAAGGTAAATGGCCGCACAGCAAAAGTCAGAAGCCACATCAGGATATCCGCGATGGCTTCCTACGATGCTTGCAATACCATTCTGATAGCTGGGACGCGCTTCGTACGGACTGATGTCTCCGCCCCCGCCGCCAGTGTAGTACTGCTCGTAGGTGAAGTTTCCGTTCGTGTCGCGGTTAAAATAGGTTCCTCCAACCGACACAACGTTCGGCGACGCTGCCGGATAGCCGCTCACGCCAAGTCCTCCATCGCCGGCGGCCGCAAAGTAGACGACTCCCGGGTGAGTGAAGTATTGATCAAAGCCGGTTTCCTGTGGAATCTCCGCATCGCCAAAGCTCATGCTGACCACGCCGCCGCCGTTCGCAGCCACTAGATTTCCGGCGTACTGCACCGCTTGCCAGGTCGGATCGGTATCGCAGTCCGGGGTGGTGCACAGGGCCGATACCACCAGGAACAGCTTGGCATGTGGCGCCATGGCGTGGGACCACTCGATATCTAATGCCTCTTCGACCTCCCAGTCCGAGTAAGTAGGTGGCCGTATGGGGCCGGGCCAGACCTGCGTGATGGTCGTAGCCGGAATACCAAATTGGGTGTCGAAGGCGTCCAGGTCAGCCTGTGCCGTCGGGTAGTAACCGGCGTCCACGATGGCGATAGCGCCAATGCCACCGCTGGGCACCGTTGTGCTCGTGGCAATCGGACAGCCGCTCGGTCCAGCTACAAACTTATATACGCAGGCTACTGACCCTGGGGTTTCAGCACCCGGAGGAGGTTGAGGGGCCGGTTGATCTGAGTCGACCCAAAAGTAGTTCGTGTGCGGGCGGCCGGGCACGGGGATGCTGGAGGCCGGATAAATAATCGTGTGTCCGTTGAAAACAGTCTCGTAGCGGGTTTGTGCCGATGCTGGGCAAAGGGCTGCACCTGCAAACAAGACAACTGCAACCGTTGTTAACATTCCAATCTGGACATCTCTGCGGAAAGTATTCATTCATGGGCTCCTGCGTAACACCCGAAATCATATGAGAGTTCATGGGAAATGCAAGCTCGAAAAACCCTCTGCGGGGGCTCAAGTTTCAGCCTGAAAAAGACAAAGCGCAGGCTACCCATGTTTCCAGCGTAGAGACATTTGCCGGATATGCCGCGCCTCTGGCGCGCAGGCGATTGCAAAGCTCACTCGCGTTAGGGGGTAGCGGATTCCGATTTCTTTTGTGTCTGACGAGAATGATGGGATGACCGAGGGGCTAACGCCTGCCACGTGTGATCGAAGATGGAGCGGCCCTTAGACCAGCTCCACTTCAATCGTCTTCGACGCCGGATCGAGCTTGGTGATGCGGAAGCTTCGCACCTGCCCGGCGCGAATCTCCCCCGGCTGGCCGCTTTCGGGTTTGCTGGCGCCTCCGCCTTTCCACTTGGCTTGCAGCATTGAGCTCAGCGACGACAGATCGGCTTTGCTTTCGGTCTTTGCCTCGGCTTGCGGCGCGGTCTTGGCGGCCGTCCGGCAGACGGCGTGAATGCCTTCGCCGAGTTCGACGCGCGCACCCTCGCCTTCGTTCATCACACGTCCGGTGACCACGTCTCCGGGCTTGTGTTCGGCGATGTACTCGTCGAGTCCGGTCGGAACCAGTTGCTTCATGCTCAGGCGCATCAGCCGCTTCTCGCTGTCGACGGCCAGCACCAGAGCCTGCACCACCTGTCCTTTTTTGAGCACATCCTGCGGATGATTGATGCGCTTCTCCGCATCAATCTCGCTGACGTGAACCATACCTTCGACGCCTTCGGTCACTTGCACGAACGCGCCGAACTTCATGATGTTGGTGATCGGACCTTCGACTACAGAACCGACAGGGAAGTGTTTGCCGGCGTCGGCCCAGGGATCGCCGAGCGCCTGCTTCAGGCCGAGCGAGAGCCGCTGCTCGGCGGGATTCACACTGAGGATCACGACTTCCACGGTCTCGCCGACCTTCACCATGTCGCCGGGTTTGTGCACTCGCTTGGCCCAAGACATCTCGGAGATGTGGACCAGGCCTTCGATGCCGGGCTCGAGTTCGACGAAGAAGCCGAAGTCAGCCAGGCGCGTGACCGTTCCGCGAACACGCTCACCGGTCTTGTACTTTTCGCCGACCGAATCCCACGGATGCGGCTGCAGTTGCTTCAGGCCAAGCGAAATGCGCTGCTTCTCGGTGTCGACCTTCAGCACTTTGGCTTCGACTTCCTGTCCCACGGTGAGCACGTCGGCGGGCGAGTTTACGCGGCTCCAGGAGATGTCGGAGACGTGCAAAAGGCCGTCGATGCCGCCGATGTCGACGAAGGCACCATAATCGGCGAGGTTGCGCACCGTGCCGGTGACGATGTCGCCTTCCTTGAGCTGGGTGTAACGCTGCTCTTTGACGCCGCGCGCTTCTTCCTCCAGCACTGCGCGGCGATCGACGACCAGATCCTCTTCACCGACGTCGAGCTTGGTGATGCGGCAGCGAATGTCCTGGCCGACCAGCTTCTCCATCTCCGAGGCTTCGCGAACCCCGCTGCGCGAGGCAGGCATGAAGGCGCGGACGCCGACGTCGACGCTGAAGCCGCCTTTGACCTGCGCGGTAACGGTTCCGACGACGGTCGATTTTTCGGCGAAGGCACGCTCCAGTGCGCTCCAGTCCTTCGGTCGCGAGACTTTGAAGCGGGTGAGCTCGTAGTAGCCTTCCGGATCGCGGCCTTTCACCGAAACCGGAAAGGTGTCGCCGACCTTCGCGGTTTCTCCGGCGGCCTGGAAGATGGCGAGCGGGAGAATGCCTTCGGTCTTGAAGCCGATATCGAGCAGCACCGAGTCTTCGGTGATGGCGACGACCGTTCCTTGCAGCTGGCGGACGCCGTCTTCTACGACGCGAGCATGACTGCGTTCATACTGCGAGAGAAGATCGCCAAAGGACTCGTTTTGATCGTTGTCAGGGGAGTTTTCAGTAAGATTCGTATCCGGCATGAAAGCGTTACAGCCTCGTGAAAGGAAGGTCCAAATCAGGATAACATTTGCGGCTTTGGCCTGTGGCTCTTTGCGAAGCGCCCACAACGTGTGACAATCATGGATATGCGCAAATTCTCCAACCTCCCACTCCACACATTGATTGCCGGCGCTCTGTTGACCGCGGGCGCAATGGCCCAGACCAGCACGAGTTCGACCCAGGCTCCGCCTGCGGCCAGCGGACAAAGCACAGCCAGCCAGCCCAGCGCGGCTGCGGCAACGCCGGTGATTCCCGGACTGCCGACGAAAAAGGACCAGGTCAGTTATGCCATCGGCATGAACATTGGCAAAGGTCTGTCGCGCCAGAACATCTCGGTCGATCCCAACACGATTCTTCAGGGCTTGAAAGACGCTCTGGCCAACGGCAAGATGCTGATGACGGACGAGCAGGCGAAGCAGACCCTGACGCAGTTGGAGATGGACGTTCGCGCGCAGGAGGATGCGAAACGCAAGCAGGAGTCCGTCGACAATGCGAAGGCCGGCGACGCTTTCCTGGCGAAGAACAAGACGCAGCCCGGCGTGGTCGCGCTGCCCAGCGGCCTGCAATACAAGATGCTCAAGGAAGGCACTGGTCCGAAGCCGACCATCGATGATGTGGTGACCTGCAATTACAAGGGCACGACGATCGACGGCAAAGAATTTGACAGCTCGTATAAGCGCGGCGAGCCGGCGACCTTCCCGGTCAAGGGCGTTATTAAGGGTTGGACCGAAGCGCTGCAGTTGATGCCGGTCGGCTCGAAGTTCGAACTCTGGTTGCCGCCCGATCTCGCCTACGGCGAACACGGTGCAGGCGCCGACATCGGCCCGAACGAGACGCTGGTCTTTGAAGTTGAGCTGCTCTCGATCAAGCCGCCGGAACAGACTCCGCCGCCGCAGCCGGCGACTCCGCCGCCTAGCCATAAGCAGTAGGCGACGAATCTGGAACCAGTCTTTGCAAGCGGGCGAGGCATTCCGTCATCGCGTCGCCCGCTTGATTCCTACTCCGACTGGTCAGCATCATGACGCCGAAGCGCAATCCTATTCGCTCGCTCTTGAAGCAGCTGCCGATTTATGCTGAGTTCAAGCAGCTCGGCCATTATCCCGACTATTGGTACTGGAAGCTGCGCGGCGAACCGAGACGCATTCCGCACCTGCTAAAGCAGCGAGTGGTGCTGGAATACGCTCAGCGATTCCGCTTAACGACCCTAGTCGAAACCGGAACCTATTACGGTGAGATGATCGCCGCGGTCGGCAAACGGTTTCAGCGAATTTACTCCATTGAGTTGGACTCTCGTCTGGCACAGTTGGCGCAAAAGCGCTTCCACGGCAACGCAAACGTCGAGATCGTCGCAGGCGACAGTCAGAGCGTCGTCCCGCAACTCATCCGGCGGGTGAACGAACCGTGCTTGTGGTGGCTCGACGCAGGTTATTGTGGCTGGGTCGGCGAACTTGGTAATCCGAACCGATTGGGAACGGAGCTGTATTCAATTGTGGCGGACTCGCGCTACGATCACATCATTCTGATGGACGACGCCGATGGCGTGAATGGCGAAGCTGGTTCCCCGACTCTCGACGAACTCGTCGCCTCCATACAGAAGAACTATCCGCAACGGCAAGTCGAGGTCGCGCGCAACATCATCCGCATCACCCCGCGGGAGTAGAGCTAGCCGCACACCAACTCAGATAGCTCCAGGAAAAAGCCTGCCTCTTTCTTTGTGCTGGCCAGTAGAAGAATTCCTTGTCTTACCATCTCGGACGCCGTCTATCGGACGGTCGCCGCTCCTCTCAGGGAAACGCTCTTCAATCAGGCTTTAGTGGCTCAATGGCTCTCGCTTCGCGCGATGACCGCTGTCGGCGTGCGCAGAAAGTGTCGTGCCGCACAAACGGGATACGTCAGCCGTCACAGACATACAGTTCAGGTCGGCGGAAGATAAGTCTGGATGGTTCGGTCATTTGTCCATCCGGCACGGCAATTGGCTTTTCCCGGTAACGCAGCCTTGCATGAGGCTGCCTTGGATCTCAAAAGAGGAGGCTACAATCCTTATGAAAAATGCAATCTTTCTCCTCGTCTTCTTTGTTGGTATCTGCGCGATAGCGCAGGACAAATCGACTATCACGGTGAAGGACTCCGAGGTGAGTAACGGAGTCGTCATTATCACCGCGCTTCAGCCGGCCACGGCCGAGCAGGCGAAGCGGTCTCTGGAACTGCACTGCAACAAGGGCGCTTCGGCGTGCAAAGCTCCCGAAGCCGGAGATTACCTGATGGTGCGCCTTCCCAAGAATTGGGGCATGTACGACTGCGCCAACGTGGATCTGTATCCGACGTCGGCCGACCCCAACACGGCACAAAAGATTGGCGAGTATTGCCTGGACGAAAAGTAAGCCTGTAGTTTCCTCGACGGAACGATGGCCGCTCCCCCCTGCGTCGTTCCGTCGTCAGGCCAGCCCAAACCTGTAGGCCATATCTTGAATAGCACGTTTTAGCCATCGATGACTGGGCTGTATCGACTAGAGCATCTTCGTCTCTAGCTAACTTAAGTCTATATTTAACAATAGCTTGCACGATTATTTCCGATCCGGAATGGTGAGGGATTTTGTGCCCGCTGGGCCCGGCATAAGCGGTTGCTTTGCGTTATCCTAGAAGCAGGCCGGAGAAGCGCAGAAGGGGCGTTTTTCCTGGCTTTCGGGCTAGAGAATTGAGATGCAGTCATGTCCTTCTTCAACGACGAATGTGATCTCGTTGATGACGAGCAGTACGACCTTTTTACCCTGTCAACCGTAGTAGAGAGACGACAACACAAACCTTCCCACGGCACTGAAGCCAATCTGACAGATAAGCCTGGCAAGCCCCGTTTCAGCAGCGCAGCTCCGCGGCGCAGAGACGGATAACGTTTCTTCAGGTCGGCGCTCAAGCCGAAAGCGAAATTACAATCGTTTCCATGCAGCGTTCCGGCAGCGCCGATCTTCCTCTGCACGGCGGCCGTGTGCCTGCATGGCTCGCCGAGCGCATGACTCTGCTCGGTGCCGCCATCGCCGAGCAGGTCGTCGCCTCCTATGGAACAACGGGATTTCTTTCGCGTTTGAGCGATCCGTTCTGGTTCCAGGCGCTGGGCTGCGTGATGGGAATGGATTGGCATTCCTCCGGCATCACCACCTCGGTTCTGGGAGCGCTGAAACGAGGCCTGAACGCCCGTAGTCCCGAGCTTGGCCTCTACGTCTGCGGAGGCCGTGGCCGGCACTCGCGACGAACACCCGATGAACTTCGCGGCTTTGCCCAGCATGCCGGTCTGGATGGTGAAAAACTGGCGCGCACCAGCCGTCTCACCGCCCGCATCGACAACAACGCAATTGCCGACGGCTTTCAGCTTTACCTACACTCCTTCGTAATCGGTACTGACGGCGAATGGGCGATTGTCCAGCAGGGAATGAACGCGGATAGCCGGCTGGCGCGGCGCTATCACTGGCATTCCAAAAACGTTCGCGACTTCACTTCCGATCCGCACACGGCGATCCTGGGTCAGCCGCAAGGCACAATCCTCAACTTGGTCGATGCACGCTCTCGCGACGCGCAGATGGCCATGCTCAAGACTGCCAGGCAGCCCGTGCCGGCAACTCTGGATGATGTGCGCAAGCTCACCATGCCGGCGCATCACGACGTCCGTGCCGAAGACGTCGATCTGAAGCGGCTTGGAGCCGTGCTTGCCGTTGCCCACGAACGGGAGCTGCGTGACTTCGCCTCACTGCTTCTGGTGGAAGGATTGGGACCTCGTACTCTGCAATCGCTGGCCCTCATTGCGGAAGTTATTCACGGAGCGCCCAGCCGTTTTTCGGATCCGGCGCGCTTTTCATTCGCTCACGGCGGCAAGGACGGTCATCCATTTCCGGGGCCGCTCACAACCTATGACGAGTCGATTGCGGTGCTGCGCAGGGCGCTCGATGCCGCTCGTCTGGGTCACACCGAAAAAGCAGACGGCTTCCGGCGTCTCGACAAACTGACTCGTACGGTGGAAGCAAAGCGCGAACCGTTTGCCGACTTCGCGAATGCCGTTGAGCACGAACGCACAATGTCTCAGTCGATCGGCGGCAGGACGGTATTTGACGATCGCTCGCGAGCAAAGAAGAACAAGAAAGACGAACCGGCGCAGATGTCTCTGTTTGATCTCTCCTGACTTCGTCGACTAGCGTTCGTTCCCGCTTTTAGTCATTGCACTACGACACCGCTGTACTCGCCCTCTAAGTTTTCCTACTTGTACCGCGTAGTTTTTCGTAGCAGTCAGCAGCTTAATTTCGGGAATTAAACGAGATTTTTCTCACAAGGCTTGGCGTGATGCGAAGTTAGGTCTATTCTTCAACAACCAGAGAAGTAGCCATCGCGCAAAGCAGTTGGCGAGCACCGATCCTACTTCCATTCAGCCGGCCACTCTCAGACACTTACAAACCAGAACGGCATTTGCATCGCGAGGAAATGTGCTCAAACGTACGAGCAATGGTGTGTCTTTGAATCAGGCCTTGTTGGATCGTTTGAGGAGCCGCCGTCATATTCCGGCGCTGGATGCGGTTCGCGGTCTTGCGGCATGTCTGGTTGTGGTGGGTCATATGACGGGCCCGATCCAAGCGGGCTCGATGGCGGTATCGATATTCTTTGTCCTCAGCGGCTTCCTGATTACGTGGTTGCTGTTGCAGGAGGAGGCCGTTTCCGGAACCATCTCGCTGCGCGGCTTCTATACCCGGCGGACCTTGCGTATTTTTCCGGCGTTCTATGTCTTCTGGATCGTCAGCATCCTGGCGGCTTACGTACGACATGCTTCGGTCTCGTGGGGAGAAGCGCTGTGCTCGTTCTTCTATGTCGGAGATTACTACGCCGCTTTTCAGGGCAGCCATGCTCACCAGATCATGGGCATCACCTGGTCGTTGGGAGTGGAAGAAAAGTTTTATCTCCTTTGGCCACTCGTGTTTCTGACCTTCCGTAAAGATCCCGCGCGCTTGCTCAGGTTCACGATGATCGCGATTGTCGTCCTCTGGCTTTACCGGGTAATCGCGTTTTTCACTCTGCCGCTGCCCGTCGGCTACCTGCGCTACTCCTTCGATTCGCGCCTGGACAATATTCTTTATGGTTGCGCACTCGCGCTGGCGCTGCACCTGGTTCGGCTCGAACCCTTGTTGGTCATCGCCGATCGCATCAAGATAATGCCGTATGTAATCGCCGTGGGGCTGCTGGTGGCAGCATGGTACGAGCAGGGTATGAGTGATCAGCTCTACTACATTGTGGGACTGCCTGCAGCCTCTCTGCTGATTGCCGTGGCGCTGGTGCAGGTGGTCTATGTCGGCGGCCGGCCCGGATGGACGTGGATCGATAATCCGGTTCTGCGCTTCCTGGGAGCGATTTCGTATTCGTTGTACCTTTACCACCTGACGGTGATGGCCATGGTCGAGCACTTCCTGCCGCAGCTTCAGTTGCGGTGGGCGTTCCCGCTGATGTTCCTTCTTTCATTGGCGGTCGCGTACCTGTCCTACAAACTCGTCGAGCAGCCGTTCCTCGGCTTGAAAAATCATTTCATTCCGGCAAGCGCACCGGCAGCCGCGACTGCCACGGCAGCGGCTTCCCGTTCAGTCGCGTAAAAGAAGGCTTAAAGGCAACCAAGAGGTTGCGCATTAGAGGCGAATCCGCTAATATGCAACTTGGAGGTTGCGTAACGTGAATCAACGAATTGAAAAGAGGATTGAATTGAAAGCGCCCGTCTCGCGCGTGTGGCGGGCGCTGACCGACTACCGCGAATTCGGCGAGTGGTTCCGCGTGAAGCTGGATGGTCCGTTCGTTCCTGGCCAGGTTTCCAGCGGCTATATCACCTGGCCCGGCTACGAGCACTTGAAGTGGGAGGCTGTGGTGCAGGAGATGGAGCCGGAGCAATACTTCGCTTATACCTGGCATCCGTATGCTGTCGATCCGAGCGTCGACTACTCCACCGAAACGCCTACTCTGGTTGAGTTCCGCCTGGAGAAGAAGGCCGACGGTACGCTGCTGACTGTCACGGAATCTGGCTTTGAGGACGTACCCGCCGAGCGTCGTGAAGAGGCCTTCCGCAAGAACGATGGCGGATGGGCGCAGCAGATGAAGAACATTGAGACCTATGTCACACAAAAACCCTAGTCGCAGGAAGCCGGTTGCGCACGCGCCAGTGTTTGCCGCACTCGGCGACGAGACGCGGCTGGCTCTTGTGCGCAGGCTCTCCGACGGGCAGCCGCATTCCATCTCGCAGCTGACCGAAGGCTCGAAGCTGACGCGGCAGGCGATTACCAAGCATCTGCGCGTGCTGGAGGATGTGGGTATGGTACGCAGTTGCCGCTCCGGCCGCGAGAGCCGGTTCGCCCTCGACCCGCAGCCGATCGAGAGCGCCAAAAGCTATCTCGATCGAGTCTCGGAGCAGTGGGACCAGGCTCTTGCGAGGCTGAAAGACTTTGTCGAGCGCTAAGTCCTCGTTGTGGTCAGTCAAGTCGAAGTTTGATTTCGGCGGCATTCGGTGAGATACTCCGCGCTCTTGCAGAAAACCTATGAGCTACCGTCCGCTGGTTGTGCTCGCCCTTCTGTTCAGCGCCCTGGGAGTTTCTCCGGCCGCTGAATCCAAAACCGCGTCCTCCGTGCCGGAAGGCTCGCCGTACCTGTTTGTCTGGTAGGGTGTTGCTGCTCAAGATTAATCCAAGCACCGGCGCTCTCAGCCTCGACTAGAGTTTCCATGCTCCGAGTTCGAGCACGCCCGGCATCCGTTTCAATCGCCAGGATTGGCCGCATGGCTTCAACGGTCCAGCAGTTGTGCACGGAGCGCTCTTTGGACCGCGGTGACGTGTCGTCAGCGGTTCGCGCCCGCCCTTCTTGAGACTTGCTGTTGCATGAAGCGTGCAACTTGGCACCATCGGGTAGCACTCTTTCAGGAATTCACGATGAGGCTTGGTTTTTTGATTGCCTCGCCGCTGAGTGAGGCGTTATAGTCCGCCAAAGCTTCATCGACAATCTGGAGTTTTGTTCAGGCTCGTAGGCGACCGAAACTCCCGCGATTGTGCCGCCCTCGTCTCGCCTCAACTCAGTCACTTGCTGCGTACGAATTCTCGGGGATTTCAGCATGTTGCTTCTGCTGTTGGTGATTCTTTGCATTTTGTCGGGGCTGGTTCTCATCATCCTTCTGGCGTTGCTGCTGCTGCGCGGCAAGAAGCACCTGCCTCCGCCGGAGCCGCCACCGCCCGAACCGCCTCCACCACCATGTCCACCGCCCACCTACAAGGTTCCTGATCATTTCGGCGAGACGGATCTTCCGACGGCGCTCAGCGTTCGCCTGATGGGCACACCCGCGAACGGCGATGCGACCAGCGTTCCAGCGACAACTCCCGCATCAGTGATCTGGGTCAACGGCAGCAACGAAGTTCTCGTACATCTCGACAGCACGCAGGTGAAGATTCTCGACGGTATGCTGCTGGTCTCCGTCGATCTGGAGTGCGATCAGATCGCGCGCACGCCGCTGGTTTGCGCCTTTGCTTTGAGCAACGCGTCGGACGCAACCGGATTGCTCGCTACCACCGATGAATATCCGCGCGGCGACGGCACGCTGGCTGCGAGTTGGGGACAGCAATTGCAGCAGGCAGTGTGGTCGAGCATTTTGTCGCTGGCCAACGATCACGCCGATGAGCGCAATCTTTCACCGCGAGGAATCGTCGCCACCGCCGGCAAATTGAGCCTTTCGGCCGGCGCGGCCATCGCTCTGAAAGGCACCGCATGATCAGCGGCAACGATCTCGCCAGCGAAGTACTCGATGTGGGCAAGGCGATCGGCCTGTTCGACGACAGCGGCAACCTGCAGACTTCGTGGTTTGAGAATCCGCTGTCCAGCATCGAGTCGCTGCTCAGCAACAGCAGCCAGCGCGCCGCGTTTCTCAGCCTGCTCGATGCTTTCCTGCCCCCGGCGCAGGTGCCGGACGTCCCTACCGGCGAGTCGTGGCATCCGCTGCTCGGCGATCAGCCGCGCGGTAACGCGTACCTCACGGTCAAGAACAATGGGACGGCGACCTTCGGATTCGCCGGCCTGTTCCAGAGCGACGACACAGCGACGCCGCTGGCCAGTTTGCGCGCCCATCTGCCGATCAGTCAGCTTCAACGGCACGTCGGTCTCGGCGGTCGCGGGAACCGCCGATGGCCCGCTGGAGTTCAGCCTGCGCCTGCAGCTTGGGGTGGAAGTTCGGCAGCGATTCCCTGGGTCTGGATTCGGTCATCGTCGATGCGATACTCGCGCCACTGCCGCCGGGCAGCGCCTCGGCGAATCTGCAGATCACGCTGGAGCAGCTTCAGCTCGACAGCTCGGGTGCGAAGGATGTCGTACTCGACCCCAGCAATCTGAGCTCCGAGGCCGTGCAGCTCATCCTCGGGCTGCTGCACGAGAAGTTGAGCCGTATTGCGGGCCCGACCGGCGAAGCTGGGTCGCTGGTCAATCATTTCCTGCCGCTGCTCGGCTTCGGTACCGACGGAATCCCGCAGTTTCCCTTCGCGCAGTTGGGTAGCGCGGGCGCGTTGAACAACTGGTTCGACTCGCTTCTGCAGGGAGGCGGGACAGCGCCCATCGTCGCGTGGCTTGGACATCTGGCGGGCCTGCTGGGTGCAAGCAACACAACCGTCGGCGGTAGTGGAACGCCGTCGGATCCGTGGAGCGTTACGCTACTTCCCATCGGAAGTGTCGCCGCATCGGGCGTCAGCCTCACGCTGGCGACGCAGACGATTTCTTCGACCACGTCGCTGCTGGCCGGCATCGGCGTGACGATTGTTCCTGGCGGTGCGAATCCGCCTCTGCGCATTGAGGCCAGCGCGACGATTGCGGCAATTCCGATCGTCGGTGTGGGCTCAGCGACAATTCTGCCGGCGGCTTCGATCACGGCGATTGCTCCGGGTGACGCAGCCGGCGGAAACCTGGTGACCAACGCGAACATCACCGTGGCGACGGCCGAAGCCGGCTTGCAGTGGAATGGCAGCGCATTGCAGCCGCTGCTCGAACTCACCGATGTAACGCTGCTGGGCACGCACTACGACAAGATCGATCTGACCAACACCGACAGCGTTGCCGCAGCCGCGAGCGCCGCGGTGAAAGCTGCGCTGATGACCGCCATCGGCAGCACCGGGCCAGGAGCGCATCTTGCCGCACTGGCCGGCATCGTGCCTCCGGCGAACGATGCGGGATCGCCGCATGCCATCGATCTCGCGGCGCTGGTAGCCGAATCCCGCGCAGGCAATCGGTGCCTTCCATCGCTCGGTGCTGCTGGATGCGACCCACAACTGGTCGTTCCTGCTGGAGGAGATTACCGGGCTTGCCGGCATTGCCGGAGCGGTGGCGGGCAGCGGCACGCGCAACGATCCCTGGCGTGTCAGCCTGGCTGCGCCGGGAATTCTCGATGTCGAACTGGCCGCATGGAATGCCCAGACCAGCGGTGTGGCTAGCGATCCGCAGAAGCTGCGGCTGGGACTGCGCGCAGCCGTTGCGCAAGGTTCCGTGAACTTCTGGTGGTTGTGCGAGCTGTTGGCCTTCGATCTGCCGCAAAGCGGCTCGGGCGCGGTCTCGCTGATGGCCGGCCAGGAAGCGCACCTGACCATTCAGCCGATCCCCGGCATTCCCGATGTCGCAGGACTTTCCGTCAGCATCGCCGACTTCAGCGCCGACATGAGTTGGACGCCCGGCCAATCGATGACGTGGAGCGCCGGGCTCGACAACGTTAAGGTCTCGTATGGCGGAAGCTCGGTCAACGTCGCCGCGCTCAAGTTCCCGTCAGCCGCGGCTTTCGACGTAAGCAATCCAAGTTCGATCGCGGCAGCACTTGGAATCAATGTCAGCGATCTGGAGTTGCTGTTGCGCTCGCTGCTGGCGCGGGCAGTGTATTCCTGGGGAGGAATGCCCGCACTCACCTTCGCCGGACTGCTCGGGGTTCACGGCGGATTGCCCGGCATGCCGAGCGACTGGCCAACGCTGCTCGATCCCGGCGCGGCCGGCTCGCTGCTGAGCGATCCCTTCACCGCGCTGCGCAACTGGCTGGCGTCGATTGCAGTAAACGTCAGCTCCGACGGCTCACCGTTCCTCCCCGTGGCGCTCTCCTGGTTGCGCTCGTTGTTGAGTGGAACGCTGCCGGCCACGCTGCCCACCGATCCGCCGAGCTTCACCGTGCCGATTACTGGCTCGGGAAGCTACGACGATCCGTGGTCGCTGCCGCTTACCGACTCCGCGAGTTCGGAACTCGACGCGCTGATCTGGCTCGAGCCCGCCGGACCTCCGCCTGCGTGGGCAACGCCGCTCGTCAACGCCGCGACCTCTGCCGCCGACTTGCCGACGCTGATGTCGGTAGCGCAATCGCTGGGAGCGTTCGTGCCAGACCTTGGCTCGGCACTGCGCAATGTCGATCCCGGATTGCTTTCCGCCTCTCTCGCGGAACTTGGCGATTACTTCTCAAGCAGCGACGGTGCTGTGCCGCTGAGCTCGCAGATTCCAACCGGTGGTTCATGGACAGCCGGCACGACGTTGAGCAGTGCCCATCCGGCGCAACCCTCCGATCCTGCGGCCATTCAGCAGATCCTCGCGCAAATCGACAACTGGGTCGGTGGTGCGGGATCGTCGCGCACCGTGCTGCTGCTGGGCCCGGCGTTCAGCGATCACACCATCTGGCAGACGCTGCTTGGCGACGCCAACCTTCACGGCACCACCGATCCGAATGCCAACTTCGATCTGCGCGTGCCCGGAGTCGATCCCTCAGCGGTCGACCTCACGACCGTCACGGCGAAGGTGAATTACTACACCGCCGATCTCGCCGATGACGGTACCGGAAACCTTGCGTCGCTGACGGCGCAGATCGCCCGCCTCGTGGCGCGCATGCAGCAGATCACGGCTGCGCCGCAAATCGTTCTCGTAGGACATTCGACTGCCGGCGTTGCTGCGCGCGCCTTCACCGCCGCAAATCCCACGCTGGTGAACGGATTGATCACGCTGGGCTCGCCGCATCTGGGCGCCGACCTGCCGTACTTCGACAACCCATTCGTTGCCGACGCGATTCGCATTTTGCAAGCCGCGCGCCCGTCAATGCCTGCCGGAGCGTTGCGCGACGCGTTCGACCACGTGGTTCAAGCTCTCGACGGATATCTGCCTGCGGCTTCCGGCCAATTGCCCAAAGCCGTGCCGTATCCCGTCGGTTCGTTCGCAAACCCCGGCAGCACCGACACCGGCGGCCGCCCGCCTTGCGCTGGGAAGCCAATTGCCGGGAACGTTGCTCGACTTCCTGAAGACGACGATGTCGGAGCTGGCCACGAGCGCGGCGAATCCCGGCGCGCCACCAGCGGCTCCGACGCACCTTGCCTTCGGCGTACGCTCGCATCTGGACTTCGCCGGCCAGACGAGCGGCCAATATGCAGTCGACGTTTCGCTGCGTGCCGACGCGTTCCGCGTTGCGCTACAGAAGGGAGCGCCCGCTCCCGCGCGGCCTCCTTATGGACTGGCCGTACGCGCGCAAATTACCAATCCCACTGGCTGGCTGGTGGGCGAGTCGAGCGCCTTCGCCAGGGCCGGTCTGCCTCCCATCGATGTCCGCGTTAAGTCGATGGAGATGGGCGTCGACATCACGGGCGGCACGGCTGGCATGACCGTCACGCCGCAACTCGCGCTGCATCAGATTTCGTACCACGGCCCCATTTCCGCCAGTGCAGGTTGGAACGATGCCAACGCGCAAGCCTTGCTGGGCGCGGTTTTCCAGGCACTCTCGAATCCCGCACCCTTGCCAGGATCGAATGTCGGCCTGGTGCTCATGGCTCTGACAAACCTCGGCATCGCAGTGCCCGACCCGCACGGCGGCGTCGGCATCTCCGCCGATGCGTTTGCCGCGATTCAAAGCGATGCTGCCGGATATCTCGGCTCGCAGCTGGCTGGTGCCCTCGATGGCGGACTGCCGGGATTTTTCGGTCCGGCTGGTGGTCCGTGGACCTATCCGCTAGGCGCGTTTCCGGTCGAAGTTTACGTTTCGCAGAATCCGTGGACCGTGGGAGTGCGCAACAGCGACAACATCGCCTACATGATCGGCGGCAATGCCGGGATGATCTTCGACGGCAGCGTCACCTTGCCCGGTTTCCAGCCGAAGCTCGATGCCGGGGTGATGATCGGCGCGCTCTCGCTGATCTGGTCCAGCGCGACCAGCCAACTGACCGCCGACGCCGATCCGTGGCTCGCTCCGATCTCGCTCATCCCTCCGCCGAGCACTTCAACGTTGCAAGCGGCGCTCAACGATGCTTTGCCGCGCCTGCTGTTTTCATCGGCGGCTTCGGCGATTTTTGAATCTCTGCTGGGACCGACGTTCAAAGTTCCACCACTCGATCTGTTCTTTACCTCGACGTCGAAGTCGACGATCACAGCCCTCAGCGCTGGGCAACAGCAGCGGCACTGGGCTGGATTCCGGCCGCATTACGCAATTGCTGCAGGCCATCAATTCTGCCGCTGGACTGCCTGCCGGACCAGGGCTCAGCTTGCCTGGCGGTTTGCAGCTCACAGCGTCGGGTGCGGGCACGGATGCGAATCCAACCAAGCTGCAGTTGGCGACAACGGCACCCATCGGTGGTGTGGTCGGCGTCACCGCGGGCGTTTCGTTCGACAGCCTGATGCACGTCTCGCCCAGCGGCACGATCAGCCTGACGATTCCTTTGCCGGGTACAGGTTGGAGTGGGGTGACGATCACATTTGGTGCGAGCGCATCGGGCGTAACGCTGGTGCTGGCACCGCAGGCCGCTGGCGTCGCGCCAATCCAGATCCTGCCAACCTTCAGCGGATTGGGCGCCCTGGCTGCCGGCGCCGAGGCGCTCTTGCCGCAGGCACTCGATGCCTTGGTGGGAGCGATTGGCTCGTCGACGGTGATGACGCTGGTTCTCGACGTGGCGGCGGCCTTCAATATTTACGACTCGGTCGGCGGGTTCAAGGCGCACGCCGACGAGTTGAAGCAGTTGCTGCAAACCAATTGGCTCGCCGGTTTCAACTCGACCGAACAAGCTGCAGCCGCCAGCGCCATTGCTGGCTTGTTCAGCGGAACTTCACCGCTGGCAGGTACGCTGCCGGGAACTGTAACGGCATCAGCAGGCGCGGTGAAATGGGCACTCCCACTGGGTGGGAGTGACAGCGGCAATCTCGCGCTAACGCTGGGTTGGGATGGCTCGGGACCGACGGTGCTGCTGGGGTTGAGCGCGGTGAAGCTCGGCGATGGCGCACTCGCCATCGATGCGTCGGCGGGTTATGCGCAGGGAAGCATCGCCGTTGCGACGGGCTTTGCTTTGCATCTCGAGAACGCCATCGGTATCGCGCTGACGCCGACCCTCGCCGTTGACGAAGCCGGAGGAAAATTCATGCTCGAGTTCTATCCCCTGGCCAACGGCACGCAGAACGGACCTATCACCATCGACCTGCTGCCTCCAGCCATACACATGGGCGCTGGCGGTGCCGAGGGCATCGTCAACCAGTGGCTCATTCCGTTGGTGGCGGACATGCTGTTCACCGCAACCAAGAGCAGCCTCACGTCGCCACTGTGGAGCGGCGGGCCCAAGCTGCAGGACGTTCTGATAGGCGCGCACATCGCGCAAGCCAGCGGTGGAGGGATCATCGTCAATCCGTCGATACCGGATATCACCACCATCATCACCGGTCTGATCAGCACTCTGGCGACTGGCGTAAGCGTGCCCATCACCAGCACCCTCGATCTGGGGCTGGCCAACGACGGTGGCCGACTGGGGGTTCGTCTCTCCGGCTCGCAGGCTTTCAATGTTGGCGATTATTCCCTAAGCATGCTTTTCGGAGCTCCTACAGCGTGGGGGGCAGACTTCGACAGCGGTGCAGCAGTCTATTTGTTCGATTCTTCCGGCGGAAACTTTACGTTCAATCCGGGACTGGTAGTCGCCGGCCTTGGACTCGGCCTGACTGGTCAGGATGACGCGCCGCTGATCAAGACTTCCGGCTTCCGTCTTGGTGGCGTGCGGCTGTACTCGTTCTTCCACGGCGAGTTCGGCAACGGATTCGTCTTCGATTCTCCGGGCGCAGGCGTTGAACTCGATGGGATGGGATTGCCGCTCGGACAAGCGACCGGCGGAAATGTCGGCGGCAACAATCCGGTGGCGGCCAGCCTGCTGCAATCGGATGGCGGCGACAACAACTCCGGCGACACGCAAAGCGTGAACCCCGCAGTGGATGTGGCCGCGTGGTATTGGGCCGCCCCGCAGGGCGATGGCAGCTTCCACATTCTGTTCCAGGACAACGATCAGCCTATCTGGATTGGCGTGCACGCGCAGTTCGGTCCGATCTACATCGACCAGATCGGACTGGTGCCCAACGGCAATACCTCGGTCTCGCTGGTGCTCGACGCATCCGTCAAGATCGACGGGCTGACCGGCGAGGTCGACGAACTCGGCGTCACCATCCCGTACAACTCGCTCACCACGCCGGGCAACTGGAGCCTCGACCTGAAAGGCATCGCGCTCAGCTTCCAGGGGCCTGAGGTCACGATCGCTGGCGCGCTGCTGAAGAACGATAGCGGTCCGGCAATTGAATACGACGGCATGCTGCTGGTGCAGGTGACCGAGTTCGGCATCGTCGCCGTGGGCGCGTACTCCAAGCCCACCGACGCGCAGGGCGGCTACACCAGCATTTTCATCTTCGCCGGTGTCTTCATCGTCATCGGCATTCCGCCAGTCATCGAGATCGACGCCTTCGGCCTGGGAGTGGGCTACAACCGCGAGCTGATCGTTCCTGACGACCTGAATCAGATCCCGTCGTTCGTGCTGGTGGCGGCGCTCGACGACGGCGGCGCGATGGCCAACGACCCGATGGGCGAGCTGATGAAGATAGGCCCCAGCATGCCTGCCAAGCGCGGCAGCTTCTGGCTGGCCGTCGGACTCCGTGGATCGACCTTCGTGATCGTCCACGTGACGGCGGTGGTGTACGTCGCCTTAGATTCCGGCGTGGAGATCGGGTTGATCGGCGTCGCGCGCATGGCGATTCCGTCGGACGACACCGCGCTGGTCAGCGTGGAACTTGCGCTGAAGGCGCGCTACAGCAGCGCTGAAGGCACTTTGTCGATCCAGGCGCAACTCACGGACAACTCCTACCTGCTGGCGCCCGATTGCCAGCTCACGGGCGGTTTCGCCTATTTCATGTGGTTTCCCGAAGGACAATTTGTCCTCACGCTGGGCGGCTACAATCCGCACTTCCAGCCGCCGTCGCAATTTCCTAACGTGCCCCGGCTGGGCTTCAACTGGGGACTGCCGATCGGCGCAACCATCAAGGGGCAATCGTATTTCGCGCTCACCAACACATGCATCATGGCCGGCGCGCGGCTCGACCTGACCTGGGGCGCATCGTGCGCCAATGTCTGGTTCACCGCTTATGCCGACTTCCTCATCTCGTGGGACCCGTTCTACTACGAGATCGACATCGGCATTTCTGTCGGCGCATCGCTGTCGATCACCATCTGTTTCTTCGGCTGTGTGACCATCGGCATTTCGATCTCGATCGGCGCCACCCTGACCATCGAAGGCCCGCCACTGCACGGGACGGCGACACTCGATCTCGATGTGTGCAGCATCACCGTGTCGTTCGGCCCCGATCCCAATCCGAAGCCCAACTACATCACCGACTGGGGAACGTTTGCCACGAAGTATCTTTACGGCGGAGATCCCAACGGCAATGCCTTCGCGGTGAACGTGCTTACTGGCTTGGTCCCGCCGGAGCCCTCAGGCGGACAGCCGGCGCCCGGCACGCAGGACAAACCGTGGAAGCTGACCAGCGAGTTCTCCTTCCAGTGCGATACCAAGATGCCCTCGACAATTGCCACAGACTTTGTCTTCGGCGATCAGGATGAGAGCGCGAACGTTCACAGCATCGATCTCGCGCCAATGAACAAAGAGTTGGTGGCCTCGCACACCATCGTCACTCTGCAGGCGCAGGACGGGAACGGATGGACGCCGGTGACCGTGGGCAACGCCGATCCCCGGTTTAACGTGGACAAGCTGCACTGGCAAATCACGCCCACGATCGGCAAAGTGTCGGAGGCGACGTGGCACTGGAATGATCCCGTGCACATGCCGGCGGCGGCGAACACTCTGCCTGCGATTACAAATGTGCAAATCGTAGGTTTCGCGGTCACCGAAGGGCAGAGCGCGCTCATACCGATCGCTAAACTGGTGGATTACGGCGATTCGCGGCCATTGCCTTTCGCTGTGCCATGGGATGGAACGATCTTGAAGTCCTACGGTGTGGGAGCCGATGCGCTGGCGACGCTGGCCTCGCAGCTGGCCTCGACTACCACATTGTCGGTGGCTGGACAGGTACTCTCGGGCAACGGATTCTTCTCGCAGATGCGGGCCGCTTCCGGACTGCCACAGGCTGGATTGCAGGCCCTGGCCGTACGCGCGCTGAAGGTCAACCGCTCCGCCCCACCCCTGCTTACGCCTTTGTCTACCGGCCTGACGATGAAGCCGGTGGGACTGGCCAATCCGCCGGCGATCGCCGAGGTACCTCCGGTGCTGCCGGTGGCCATGCAGGCGCCGCGGCTGCGCGCAGTGCTTGCAATCGCGTCCGCAGCCCGTAGCCGATACGCCTCCGGCACTGCGGACAACGGTTGCGAAAGTCGCTGCCACCGCAAATACAGTTCGGATGGCGGCTCCACAGGTATCGACTTCGGGATCAAGTCTGAAGAGGGTAGCCGCACCGAACGCAGCACGCTCGACAAAGCTCGCGGGGGCGACGCGCATCGTGCGCTCGCCAGAGCTGGCGTGGGCATCTGGAGCTTCACCGCAAGAGCAGGTTAGTACCGCGGAGCAGGATCTGGGCGCATCCGGCGTGTCTCTACCCGCCGGAACTACCCATCTGTGGGACATCCCACAGGGTGTGGGTTACCAACTGGCGGTGACCGGGAACGCTGCTTACCGCGTCACCTTTCTCACGCGCGGAGGCAGCGTGATCAGCGATGCTGAGTACGCCACTGGCAGCAACACGGCAATCAGTTTGCCGGCTCGTTGCGGCATGATTGCCGTCACCTGCCTGGGAACGCCGCCGACGGCTCTCGGCAGCCTAGCTCCTGGTCAAGGCGCAGTAAGCTCTGCATCTTCGCCGGCCGGGCAGATGGCTGCCGTCGGCTGGGAGCTGCACAACCTGATACCGCAAGTCGGAGCGACGACGATCCTTGCCCGCGGGGCGTGTCTGGCGATGTCGCAATCGCACACACCAGCGCGCAAGCAGCAACCGGTCAGTAACGCCATGGTACGCGTCGGCGATGCGCTGGCGACGCAATCAGGCGTCGAGACCTGGCTGCCTGCATCGACGGGTGTGGTGATGATTCTGCTCGATCAGCAAGACCCGTCCGCCGCAGCCGATGGCGACCTGGCGCTCGCCGTCAATGGCGCGACGCTGAGTTCATCGCCCGTACGCATCCTGGGTGGCCGTCGTCGTGCGCTTCTCTACGACGTGCAGCAGGTGACGGCGGCCGTCGATCACATCACGGTTGCTGCGGCCAGCGTGGCTGGCTGGCGCTTTGCCGGCGTGATCGGACTGAGCGGCAAAGCGCAGGAGTGGGGTGTGCGCTTCAACGGAAAGATTCCCGAACAACTGGTGCCCGACGGCCCGCTGACGCCCAATGGGAGCGTGACAGTGCGGCTGGTCGCGGCGCCCGGAGGCAAAGCATGAGTTCGCCGCCTGTCGGCTCGATGTATCTGTACGACAACATCACGCCGCCGCTGCTCGACAACAGCTATCAGCTATCGGTGGTGACCAACGTGACCTTCGACGGCACGCAGCAGCCGCTGGAGCCGGCCACCGGCTTCTTCAACATCGAAGGGCCGCGCTTCTCGTTGTCGGCGACGGAGGTTGGTGCCGTATTCCCGCCAAACAACGGACACGGAGGCTTTGACGAAGTCATACCGCACGTAGCCTTACTGCGTAGGACCTTGCCGTGGGAGCGTGTGCTGACCTCGCAGCCGTCTTTAATCGGCACGCCGAAGCAGGCGCAGGGCGATCCGCCGCCACCTGATGGGCCGACGCCGTGGCTGGCGTTGTTGCTGTTCGAAGAAGGCGAGTATCAGCTGAATCACAATGTCCCGCTGCAGAACGCCGTCCCCGCCGATGTCTACAAGCGCCTCGATCCGCCTGCCGGAATTACCTGTGACACGGTGCAGGCGTCGCTGGGCCTGGTGAGCTCGATCATGCCGTCGCTGGAGGAGCTCACGCTGCTCACGCACGTGCGGCAGGTGAACGTTGAAGATCGTGAGTTGAATTCGGGTTCGAGCGATGGCTGGTTTTCGGTGGTGATGTCGAACCGGCTGCCCTCGCCGGGCGCGAAGTATCGGGCCTGCCTGGTGTCGCTCGAAGAGCGTACGGACCTGGTGAGCGCCAATCCGCCTGCCGTCGAGCAGTTGATCACACTCGTGCAAGTGGGGAATATCGGAGCGCTGGGCGATGCCGCGCCGGTCGACACCGTTCCCATCATCGAAACAAGCGCCATCCTGTCAAATGCCGATGAGCGCCGCATCACGACGGCCGCGCTGCAGGTACAGGCCCCATTCTTTCCACCGATCTTCGAGACCGTACAGCTTGTGCTGCTCTACAGCTGGCAATTTGAGTGCACCGGCGTTGGCACCTTCCGCGACTACATGCAGCGGGTGAACGTTTCCATGGCGGGCACGGCCGAGGATCCCGGACATCCGGATGTCAGCGACACCGGGCACATTCAGATGACGCTGGCGGATCGTGCCGGAGTTGACGAGCAGGTATGGTATCGCGGGCCGCTGGTCGCGTTTCCTCTCACGCGCGATCCGCTGACCTATCACAGCGCGGATCAATGCCGCCGCGTTTCGCCGGAAACCGGTGCAGAAGACATCTCGTATGCAGCGGCCTTCGAGGCCGGACGCCTGCTAGCTGCCGCCGACGCTCGCCTGGCGCAGGAGTTGATGCGCTGGCGGCGCGAGGCCTTCCGCCAGTCGGCGCGTATCGACTGTCTCGCGGCGATCCAGACGGCCATGGCGCTTCCGCAGCCTCTGGACCTGCACGCGCCGGCAGCTACCACCGTCGCCGTCAACGCCGCCCAAAGCATCGTGAACGGCGTGACCAAGGTTGCCGATCGCTACGGACTCGCCGTCGTCGGCAACGTTGCCGGACTCAATCCATCCGAAGTGCAGCAGGCGTGGAATCTGGCTTCGGTGAATGATGCGTCCGCAATCCTGGGTGCAGACGCCGGTGCGACCGGCGCCACCGTAGCCGCGCCTCCACAGACTTCGCGACCGGCAACCACTCTGGCCAACGTCGCCGCCGATACAGCGAGCCTGCAAAATTTGAGTACGGCGCGTACCCGCGTAGTCTCAGTCATCAACACCCAACTGGAGAACGTGTGATGAGAGCCGCCTGGATCGCATCGTCGGAAGCTTTGCGGGAACGCCTGATCGTGCCGCAGCAGGTTGCGCCGACACAGCCGGAAGCCGAGATGCCGCCGTACATGGAATCGTTTCTGGCGCATCTGCGCCTGCTGATCGGCGTTCCCTTCGACTATCTGGTGCCCGACGAGCGCCTGCTTCCCGACGAGTCGATTCGCTTCTTCTATGTCGATCGTTCGTGGACCGATCGGCTGGTGGACGGCGCGATTGCGGTAGGGAAAATCGGCACGCGTGAGCAGGCGCATCATCAGGCGCATGCGCCCGCCGTCAATCAGCAACTCGATCAGACCGAGCGCATTGTGCGTAGGTTACAGCGGGGCATCGCCGATTTCGCCACCCTCAAATCCGCGAACGATCAGAACCCGGCCACTGCAGACGTGATCACCGGATTCCTGTTGCGCTCGCAGGCGGTAAGCGGTTGGCCGTCGATGGATGTGCGCGCCTACAGCCGCGACATTGCCGAGCCGCTGGAGCCTTCCGACCCGAAAGTCCTGCCAATGCAGCTGAAGACCCTGCGCCTGGAATTGCTGTCGCCCAGCGTGATGATCGCTCTGTTCCAGGGCGTACCGGAACTCCTCATTCTGGAAGAGCCGCATCACGGAATCCAGTTCGGCATCCACGTGAACGGAAGTGATGCCGTCTACCTGCGTACGCCAACCGGAACGCAGGTGGAGAACAGCAGCAACAATCCAATCGACGTCGCAGTCCCGTTCCGCGCCGCCAATAACCGCGTGGTCCACGTCACCGAGTTGCGGCGCCGACTGTATGCGGCACAGCTGGGAAACTCTAGCGCGATCAAGCAGACGGGCAGCGCTTCGTTTGCGATCGCTGTGCTGAATCCGCCGTGGCGGCAGCGCTTCGAGGGCTCGGTGGATCAGGCGGGCACGCAGAATATCTCCGGCGGCTTCGTCGCCAACCTGAACCTGGCGCAACGCGTGCTGAACACGCAGACGATCCAGGCCTTCGAGAACCTGGTGGTGAAAAATGGCAATCAGTAGCAAGCTGTCGTTCACCGATCAGGTCGCGGCATTCTCGGCGGCCGCAGCGTACGGCATCACGCAGCGCGTCATCAACACGTGGAACCCTTATCTGGTAAGGACTCCACGCGTACTGGTACCGGTGCAGGTGGACGCGCTGATAGTCCGGCCGGGACAAGCCGCGACGCCGTGGGCCGACTGCGCGCTGAAGCCGCACCCTGGCACGTCGGGCGTAACTCGCCGCGATCTTCTGCCCGCGCCTTTCGCGGAACTGCAGGCTGCGCGCACGGCAGGAGTCTATCTGCACTGGGCGCTACCCGACGCGCTCACGTCGGGATCAGCCGATGGCGACACCGCCAGTTTTCCCGCCGCACCCGATCGCTGGCTGGTCATGCGAATGTCGCCGGCAACGGACGGACAGCAGCAGCGAGCTGTGAAGGGCTGGGTCTTGCGCTCGGGCGATGCGAACCCTACGCCCATCGATCTCGACAGCTTCAGCGATGGAGCACCTTCGCAGGATGCCATCGACAATCCCCTCACGGTGCTGGGACAGGGCGACGTCGCCTGGGCGGCCTACTACGACAATGTGGTAAACCGGCTCGCCTTCTACGACGATCTGTCGGGCATTCGCAGCGGGCCGCTGGCCTACCTGGTATGCGGATGGTATTCGAATCCCGCACAAGATCCGCTGGGCGACACCAGCGTGAAGTCGCTTACCGATTTCAACAACAAGATGGCGCAGATGCAGTGGCAGCTTGCGCCCGGTGAACTGAATGAGGCGGTGAACTACTCGCGTAAGTTCATTCTGGGCGCTTCGCAAGTCGGACTGAAGATGTTTCAGGCAACGGCCTCGGCTGCCGCGGATGTCGTCGCGGCGAACGTGATCGCTGCGAATTATGCGACCTCCGCTGCGGCGCCGAGTTTTCCGCCGCTCGATCCTGGCGGAGAAGCTTTGGGACCGTACACCACCGACGGCTCGTGGTGGCCCAACGCAACACTTTTTCACGGATCGGTGGTTGCCATCGGATGGCCGCAACTGGGCTGGCCCGGCAACGAAAACGGATTGCTCTCGGGCGAGCAGGGTGGTCCACCCGCGGCCTCGAGTATTGCCGTTGCGGTGGGCAACACGATTCCGGAGGCCCTGGCAGCGCTGGTCGCGCAGAAGAATCAATCGCCCGACGAAGCTCGCATCCTGGAAGCTTTTCTGCTGGGCGTGCTGCCGCAGTTGAACGAAGCCAACGGCCGCGCCACGGTCGACGCTTCGCTGCATGCGAGTTCATTCGCGTCGCTCGACGGCGGCTACACCACCGAGCAACTCTGGATTCCGCAGATGCCGGACACGCCTCCGCCGCTGCCCAAGCCAGTGACGCCCAATCCCGGCGTGTTCAACAATCAGGCCAAAGTCGCATACCAGGAGCAGGCCTTCCAGAGCGGAGCGTTCACCGCGACCTTCGTTCAGCCTCCGGGCAAAGCCAAGGCGCAAAGCTTTGTCGCCAAGCAGACGCTGCTGGAAACGAAGTTTCTCGCCGGCGGACTGAGCGCCGCCATCGCAGGCGTGACGACAACCACGGCGCAGCAACCAATCCCCGGACACTACGAGACGGTGCGCCGGGCTCTGCCGCGCTACTACTTTCCCAGCGAGCCGGTCATCCTCATCGAGGGCGCGGCACGCAGCTTCAAGCACGGCAGCGACGATCGCTTCTCGCAGGACGAAACGCTGACCTGCCGCCTAACCGGTTTCGTGGTCACCGAGCTGAGCTGCAGCGCCATCACCGGCCAGCCGAACCGTCCCTCAATTCAAGGGCAGGATGTTCTGGATCGCGGCGTGGAGAACGGCAGCGTGCCGCCCGAGTGTGAAGATCTGCTGCGCGAAACCGTGCTGCTCGATCCCGGCGCAGCCGTTGTGCTCGCGCAAGCTTCGCAGGGGCCAAAAGCTGCCAGTACCTTGACTACGCAGGTCGCTCGCAACTTTGCCGTCGAGCAGACGGTGTGGTGGGCGACGCGCGATCCGAATTTCGATCACGCGCCACTGGTGGCGATGAGCGGCATCGCTGGAACTTTACCGGCAGCGCTGGCGGTGTCGCCTCCGGTCAAGCCGTGGAATCCGCTGCATCTGGACTGGAGCCTGGAATACATTCCGTCGATCAACTCGGTGAAGGATTGGTCGCTGGGTGAGATCGATTACGCGCCGAACACGGCCAACTTACCGATTGCCAACGGTGGCAGCACCCCGATCCAGTTGCAGGGCCGTGCCCATCTTACGGGAGGAGCGGCCGCGACCGCAGCAGCCAGTCTGCGACGCGCGATGGATCAGGCGCTGGCTGCTGGAGGTTCGACCAACCTCGCACCTAATCTTACTTCGCGGTTCCACTCGATATTGGCGCAGCGGACGCTGGTGAAGTATGCAGCGATGCCGGCTAGCGTGAAGGCGACCGTGACGAACGCCAGCACTTCGGCCGCAGGAGAAATCCCGCCGGTCGACCGCGCGCCGCTGCAAGACATTCTCACCACGCTATCCAGCATGGACGTCCTCACCGGTGCGCTCGATAGCTTCACGCAGGGGCTGCGCGGAGGCTACGATCCCGACGGCCAGTCGAAGCCAAGCGACAACTCGATCCCGCCGGGCTTTGTCGCTTTGCGTGCGGGGTTTCTGCGGATCCTGCGTCTGCGACTGGTCGATTGCTTCGGACAGTTCCTCGACCTCGCGGGTTCCAGTGACAGCTCCAGCGTCGATCTGACGCAGCTCATCGAATCGGAACCGGTGCAGACGCCGCAGAATCCTGGGATCTTCGCGCTGCCGCCGCGCTTCACCTCGCCCAGCCGGTTATGGCTCCGCTACATGTCCGCCGACGGCTCTGAGAACGAAGCCAACGACACCGTTTCTCCCGTGTGCGGCTTCGTCATGCCGAACCATCTCGATGGTGATCTGGAGTTCTTCGACGCCGCGGGAGCGAATCAAGGCGTGGTGCGGCCTGATCCCGACGCCGGCATTGTGTGGGAAGACGCGCCGGGCCAGCCTTCAACGGTTGGCCAATCGGCAGAGCGCGCGATATCCAATAGCTTCGCCGCCGGCATTGCACAGGGCCTGCTGCGTTGGGGTGTGGCCGACGCGACCCAAGATGCGCTGCACGAAGATGCGCTCAGTGCGATGCTGCGCATCATCGACTCGACACTGTGGGCCGTCGATCCCTTCGGCCACACCGGCGACGAACATCTGTCGCTGCTCATCGGTCATCCGGTGGCGATCATGCGCTGCCGCCTGCGGCTGGAAGTCAACGAGCCAATCCATCCCGAGCTGCTCAACACGATCTCCGTTGGCGTAAGGCTGGGAGCCGTGCCTGACTTCCAGGACGGACTGCTCGGCTATTTCGTGAACGACGATTACACAAAACTGTACTGCGCGGACGCGGCTGTTGCCGGCTTTGCGCGCGAAGTTGGCCCGGGACGCGGCTTCCTGCAGCAGGCCAATCTGGTGCCCGACTTCTATCAGACCTTCTCGAACGATCTGGGCGCGGCCGTCACCGAAGGGAACAGTCCGGTGACGCATCCGTATGTGGACACCTCCGGCGTGCTGGCCATTCAACCCAATCAGGAAATTTCGCTGACTCTGCTGGTTGAACCGCAAACGGTAGTTCACGCCACCGCCGGGCTGCTGCCGTCGAAAGACATTGGCATGCGTCGCAACTGGATTGCGGCCGCGCTCGCTGTGCTTTCACCGACCTTCCGCTTTGGTCCGGTGCTGGTTGATCCTCTTAAGATTCGCATGCCAGTGCCGACTGGAGGTATTCAAGGCAACTGGAGTTGGGACCATCGCTCTTCCATCACGCAGTGGAGCGAAGATCCTGTGGTGAATGCCACGCAGGATGCAACCTTGAGTCCCGATCCCATCGGCGCCAACGAAGGTTGGTTGCGCCTGAATCCTGTGGCTCCGGGCACCGGCGGATCAGGCACCAGCAGCTAGGAGAACTATGCCGAAGCACGACGAATTTGGTCACAGAAAACGGCTGCAAACCTATCTGCGAAATCACAGCAGCCCCAGTGGCTCGCCCAGTTCGGATTTGTGGCGCCAGGGCATGCTCGATTTCTCGCAACTGGACGTCGACGCCAGCGTTCTGTGGGTGCCGATTGGTCCTTCGCCGCTGATCATCGAAGGCGACCAGGGTTACCAGGGCAAAGGTCCTAACGCAGGGCAGGTAACGGACATCGCCATCGACCCGGCCGAAGCCACCGACAGCGTGATTTATATCTCCACCAACGATGGAGGCATCTGGAAAACAGAGGACGGTGGCGCGCATTGGTCCCAGAGCATGGACGACCTTCTCTCGCTTTCCATGGGAGCAGTTGCGATCGACAGCTTCAGTGAGGTGACGCAGCGGATCATCTATGCCGGCACCGGGAACATGAATGACGGCGGCAACTTCTTCACCAAGGGCATTGGAATTTTTCGCTCCCCGGATGGCGGCAGTACCTGGAGCATTGTGGATGGCGGGCCCTTTGCGACCGTCCTTGCAGGAGCTTCGATCAACGACATCGAAGTGATAGCAACTGATACGCTGCTGGTTGCCACCGATCAAGGCTTGTTCCGCTCAATCGATGGAGGGCAAAACTTCGGGGCAAACGAGCCGAGCTATGATGACCGCAAACCGATTGTGGTGGGTTTGGTTACCCGCTTGTTGCTGGATGTCTCTGACCCCGCGAACACAGTTTATGCGTGCGCTTCCGGCGTGGGTGTGTTGAAGTCGACGGATGGGGGTAAGACGTTTCCCAGCAATATTCTGGCAACGGCCGCGCCCCAATTGGCCTCGCCCTTCAGCCACATTCAACTGACGCAGTCCGAACTGAACGCCAAGGTGCTGTATGCCATCGTCCAGTATTCGCCGCAGTCTAATGGTGCGTCTGTGTTCCGCGGACTGTTCCAAACCATGGATGGCGGGACCACCTGGAACTTGTTAGCCAACATAGCCAACGTGGTGGGAGGCTCAGGCCTTGACCAGAGCTGGTATGACATGAATATCGCCCTGGATCCGCAGATAGTTGTTGGACCAAATGCCGGGCTGCTCTATGTGGCATTCAAGGAGATCTTCCGCTCCAAGAGCGGGGGCCAGGTATTCGAGCCTGTGGCCTGCTCGTCATCCCAGACGCACTGGGATAATCATGTGTTGTGCATGAGCCCTCCGGGCCATCGAGCGGGAAACCAGAATACGGGAATCTATGCAGGAACCGATGGGGGCCTCGCGAAGAGCAGCGACGGCGGAACCACCTGGACGCCGACCAACGGTAACCTAGCTTCAAATTTGTTTTTCGGAATCGATATCGGGCGGGGCGCCGGCAACAATCAATATACCTACGGCGGCATGCAGGACACAGGTGTCGCGGGCCACCGGCCGGGTGATGCCCTGGGCGAATGGCATGCGGGAATCAATGGGGACGGCGGTCACGTTGCCGTCGATCCGCTTGATCCTAAGATCGTCTACGCCTTCGACGACGAGTACTTCATTAAGACGACCGATGCGGGTGCTACCTGGGCCAATACCTGGACGCTACCACTGACGATTGGAACGAACCTGCCTACGACAACGCCAGCGGTCCGCGCCATCGCTCTTGAGCCAAATGGACCGGACAAAACGCATCGCATTGTTTATGCCAGCGTGCTGCAGAGTCTTTATAAAAGTGGCGACAGCGGCGTCACCTTCGGCCTCAACCCAATTCTGAGCGTCGGCTCAAACAGCAGAACCAGCATTCTGTCCATCGCGGTGAGTCAAGTCGACTCTAATCGCGTGTGGGTCACTGCCAGTGATGGCACAGTGCACTATTCCGCCGATGCCGGTGCAAAGTGGGACCAGGGTTCGTTTAATACGCAGCCGGGCGGGACCGGCCCGCTCAACGGGGTAGCCATCGACCCGATCACGCCCGATCGGGTTGCGGTGGTCTATGGCGGTGTCTCCGGTATTCATTCGAAATATCGCACCAAGCGGATTTTTCTCACCACCGATTGCGGCGTTACGTGGAACGATGTCAGCGGTACGGACGGCAGTGGTCCACTCGGCAACCTTCCCGATCTGCCGATGCACTCGGTTGTGTTCGACAAAAGCGCCACGCCTCCTGCGCTGATCGTCGCCAGTGACGCCGGTGTTATGCGATCGACGGATGTCTCCGTTACGGGCGGCAACGTCACGGCGACCTGGAAGCTGTACGGTGTAGGACTGCCGACGGTGAGCTGCAGTTCGCTGGCGATCGACAACACCGTAAATCCGCCGGTTCTGCGGGTAGGAACTTATGGCCGCAGCTGTTTTGAAATTTCCAAACCGGCCGGCCCTAATCTCTACTGCAGCCCAGATCCCGCATTCGGGGCAGTGGCAGTCGGCAGCAAAGGCAACCTTCCGGTCTACCTGTATAACTGCGGCGATGCGCAACTGAACATCACCAGCATCGACATTATCGCTTCTCCCAACTTCGCCTTTGACCCGGCACCAACCTACCCCATTGCCATAAATCCTGGGGCTGGGCAGACCTTGAATCTCGTGTTCACTCCGACGGCTCCGGGTGATGACATCGCATTGCTCAACATCAACAACAACGGTTCCATCGCATCGTTCGCACTCAACGCATCAGGGCGGGGAGTGGCGAAAGGGAAGCCGCGGCTAGCGACGAACCCGGTCGAGGCCACGTCGTTCGGGACTGCCTCTGCCGATCGCAGCGTCGTCATCCAGATGTTCAATGTGGGTACAGACGACCTGAAGATCACCGACATTCAGCACGATGGAAGCTCCGATTTCTCGCTCGATCCGGTACCGACATTCCCGCTGACAATTCCTGCCGGCGGCGTAAGCGATCTTACGATCAAGTACCATCCCACCAGCAACGGGGACGTAACGGCCACGTTCGCAATTCTCAGCAACGACCTTCACAGCCGTTATCTGTACGGCGTTTCCGGCACAGGAAGCGTCTCCAGCCCGACTTGGCTGACCGTCCTTGAGTTAATCGGCCTCGGCGTGCTGATAGCGGGAGCAGCGGTTGGCGGGGTACTGCTCGCCGAAAAGCTGTCGGAGAAACAAGGCAAGTAACGAGGCCCGCTAACGATTCATTGGTTTTGCTATCTAATCTCCAAGTGCAGCGAATGACTCGCGATAAATTCGCATCGCGAAACCAGACCGCTATTGCGACATGGGCATGCCCAAACTTCCTGGTATTACATGAACCACTTGTCATGCCTTGGACAAGGCCACTTCATGTGGTCTCATTAATCTGAGAATATTGCAGAACCTATCTCAAATACAGGCCCTAGTGGAAAATACGAATCAGAGTCCGTGTATCGCGGCCGTCGCCGGCGCTTTTCCCAAACACTACTATCGTCAGGAACAGATTGCTGCTGCGCTGAAGCGTCATTGGACGGGCCGCGTCGAAAACGAAAAAGCTCTCGACCGCCTACTGTCGCGCGTAGGTGTGGAAGGCCGTCATCTCGCGCTCCCTATCGAGGCGTACGACGACTTGACCACGTGGGGCGAGTCGAACGATGCCTGGATTGAATGCGCCGAGGAGCTGGCCGAGCAGTCGATCTGCCGCGCACTCACCCGCGCAGGATTGTCGGAGCCCGACCTCGACGCAATCTTTTTCGTGTCGGTCACTGGTGTCGCCAGCCCGTCGATCGACGCTCGCCTGATCAACCGCATGCATCTGCGTCCAAACATCAAGCGCAATCCGATTTTCGGACTGGGCTGCGTCGCGGGCGCAGCCGGCATTGCTCGCGCTTCCGACTACGTTCGCGCTTACCCGAACCAGGTGGCCATCCTCGTCTCGGTCGAACTGTGCTCGTTGACGTGGCAGCGCAACGACCTCTCCGTTCCGAATCTCATTTCGTCAGGATTGTTCGGCGACGGATCGGCCGCGGTGATCGTCACGGGCGCCGAGCGGACAGCTCCGGGTCCGCAGGTACTCGCCAGCCGCTCGTCGTTTTATCGCGGAACCGAAGACGTTATGGGGTGGAACATCTCCGAGCAGGGCTTCAAGATCGTGCTCTCACCGGAAGTTCCGCAGATGATTCGCAAGCACCTGGCACGTGACGTCGACGCCTTCCTCGCCGATCACGGGCTGGAGCGCAGCGACATCGATAGCTGGATCATGCATACCGGCGGCCCCAAGGTACTGCAAGCCACGCAGGAGACGCTGGGGCTGCCTGAAGATGCGCTCAGCGTTTCCTGGGAGAGCCTGCGCCGCGTCGGCAACTTGTCCTCGACCTCAGTGCTTCTCGTACTCGACGAGTTCATGAACCGCAGGCGTCCTGCGCCTGGCAGCTACAGCATTCTGGCAGCGATGGGGCCCGGCTTCTGCGCCGAACTGGTTCTGCTGCGCTGGTAAAGGCAATGGCTGACAATCCCACGCGAACCGAGATTTTTGTCGCCGGCGGCGGTCCTGCCGGACTGGCGGCGGCGATTGCTGCGCGCCGACTCGGCTTTGAGGTGACGCTGGCCGATTGCGCCCGGCCGCCAATTGATAAAGCTTGCGGCGAAGGCATCATGCCCGACGGGCTGGCGGCGCTGCGCGAGTTGGGCATCGTGATCGGTTCAGGGCAGACCGCTCCGTTTCGCGGCATTCGCTTTCTCGACGATCGAAACCAGGTCGAAGCCGTCTTCCCCCACGGTGTGGGATACGGCATTCGACGCACCGTGCTGCACGCCATGATGGTGGAACGAGCCCGGCAATTGGGCATCACGATGCATTGGGGCACGTACATCAAGCGGCCTTCGGCAAATGCCGTTTCCGTCTCTGGACGCGAGATGCGTTTCCAGTGGATGATTTGCGCCGATGGGCAGAACTCGCAGCTACGGCGGGCGGCCGACATGGACCGCTCCCGCTGTACCGGCAAACGGTACGGATATCGCCGGCATTACAAGGTTGTGCCGTGGACCGATCACGTCGAGGTGCACTGGGGCGACTGCGGGCAGATGTATGTAACTCCGGTGGGCGCGGACGAAGTTTGCATCGCGTTTATCACCCGCCATGCGCAGCTCCGTTTCGACGAGGCGTTACCGCAGTTTGCGGCGTTGGCCGCCCGGCTGAAAGATCTGCCGCCGCAGAAAGACTTTCTCGGCGCGCTGACCACCACAAGGAGGTTTGCGTCGGTGCAGTCCCACAATGTGGCACTCGTCGGAGAGGCCTCTGGATCGGTAGACGCGATCACCGGCGAAGGGCTGGCGCTGGCCTTCCGGCAGGCGTTTGCACTTGCTGCTGCGCTCCGTGCGGGAGACTTGCGGGACTATGAGGCCGCGCACCGGCGCATCGCACGAGTGCCGCGGCTGATGTCGTCGCTGATGCTGACCCTGGACCGTCATACGGCGTTACGCCGGCGCACTCTACGCGCCATGGCTGCCGATTCGAGCGGCTTCGCACATATGCTTGCGATTCACACCGGAGCCGTGTCCATGCGGGACTTCGATATTCGCCACGGACTGTCGCTGGGTTGGAATTTACTGGCCGCATGAGTCGTTGAACTTGCATCGAACCTGGCACGAACGGAGCGGATGGGACAGCGTGAATCGAAATACATCCTTGCCGTTGAAAAGCAAAAGAGCGTGGATCGCCCTAGCCGGCGCGCTTCTGCTGTCGAGCGCTGTGCCGGCGCTGGCCCAGCAAATACAGGTCACCCTCGACCCTTCTCAAACAAAGATTGAGTGGACGCTCGGCGATGTGCTGCACACCGTTCACGGGACCTTCAAGCTGCGCAGCGGCCAGATGTCCTACGATCCTGCCAGCGGCAACGCCAGCGGTGAGCTTGTGGTGGACGCCGCCAGCGGCGATAGCGGCAATCACGCGCGAGACAGCAAGATGAACAAGGACATCCTGGAGAGCAAGCGCTACCCGGAGATCACATTTGTTCCGAAGAAGGTCTCAGGGCAGGTCGCTCAACAGGGCAGCTCAACCGTGCAGGTACAGGGCATCTTCCACATTCACGGGAGCGACCACGACATGACGCTCTCCGTGCCAGTGCAGGTTACGGGCAACGCCGTGAAAGCGACGACGAGGTTCGCGGTGCCGTATCAGGCTTGGGGCATGAAGAATCCCAGCACGTTGTTCCTCCGCGTCGACGACAAAGTCCAGATCGACATCACTGCCGTAGGAAAGATTACGATAGCGGCTGCCGCTGGAACTCACTAGACGCCGTTTCTCCGGCTCCTCTAAACGTTCATGGTGCGCTGGGCCAGCGCGAGGGCGCCCGTCCAGAAGGCGGTGGACTCGTGCACATCGGCTACGACTCGTCCGACCGCTGCGACGAATTCCTCCAGTTGCGCTTCGCTCACCACCAGCGGAGGCGCAGACTTCAGCACCATGAAGTTGTTGCCGCAAATCTGCGTCAGTATCTTCTCCCGCCGGAAGAGGCGCATCACCAGCATCTGACCGAACATTCCGGGGTGGATGGCGCGGAATGCCTGGAACGAGAGGCGTAGCGTAAAGCGCGACGGAGGTTGGAACTCGATGCCGGAGAGCAATCCCAGGCCGGACGCTGTCTTAAACATCTCGAAGGGCGCGAGGGTTTCGCTGATCCGCCGGCGCAGGGTCTTGCCAAGGTGTTCGGCCCGCTCGCCAAGGCGCTCGTCTTCGAGTACGTCCAGCGTCGCCAGCCCGGCGCGCATCGCCAGACCGTTTTCGCTGAACGTAGAAGTGTGTACGATGGCGCGCTTCAGCGAGCTGTAGACGGCCTCGTTCACTTCGTCGGTCATGAGCACGGCGGCAACCGGAATCAGGCCGCCGCTCAGCGCCTTGGCCAGAATCACCATGTCCGGATGCACGTCGTAATGATGCGCCGCCAGAAATTTGCCGGTGCGGAACATGCCGGTCTGCACTTCATCCAGCACCAGCAACGTTCCATAGCGTTGGCACAGCGATTGCACCTGGCGCAGGTAGTCGGGCGAGGGAAGCCGGATGCCGCCTTCGGACTGGATGGGCTCGAGGAAAAATGCCGCGAACTTCCTGGTTCGGAGCTTCTCTTCTACAGCGGGAAGATTGTTAAACGCAATCGCCTCGGTCCGTGGCAGCAGAGGACCAAAGCCTGACCGCCAGAATTCATTGTCCATCAGTGAAAGCGCGCCGCAGGTCAGGCCATGAAACGCGCCGCGCGCGTAGAGCAGGGCATCGCGTCCGGTGGCGGCTCGGGCAAACTTGATGGCCGTTTCGACGCCTTCACTTCCTGAGCTGGCGAAGAAAACCTTGCTGAGTTGGCCGCCGGCCAAACGGCACAGGCGCTCCGCCAATTCTCCGGCAAGCTCCGGAACGTGGCTTTGCAGCATCGCCGGACCGGAGCGATCCAGCTCTTCCTTCAGAGCACGGAGAATGCGCGGGTGATTGTGGCCGGTGTTGTGAACACAGTAGCCCGAAAGAAAATCCAGGTAGCGGTCGCCGTTGTCGGCAAACAGCTCTGCGCCCGCACAACGTTCATAGCGGACATTCATGTCCAGCAGATCCAGCAAACGGACCCACTGCGGATTCACATGCTCAGCGTAAGCAGAGCTGGTGGAAATAACGACAGAAGGCAAAATACCCCCAAGCTTGCAGACTAACAAAATTGTAGGTGGCCAGAGTAGAGTGCGCTTGGCAGCGAAATGACATTCTCTTCATGATCAGAGGGAAGCAGCGATCGCCGGTCAGAAGGGTATTGCGAGTAGCGGTGAGTCAAGATTACGCGCCGTACCTCGATGCACGGCCAGGGGCATCGAGGTATAGCGCGGTTAGCGAGAACTACGCTCCGCTGGTGGAGTGCAGCACGCGGAAGGTATTACCGCCATTGGCCCAGATGAGCACCAGCGCGTCCTGTCCCTTAGGAATGCTGGACAGCGCCTTCTGCACATCCGCGGCGCGTCCTGGTCTCGTGGCGGTCGACGCCGACAATTACCTCGCCGGGTTGAAGACCGGCATCGTCGGACGGGCTGCCAGGCTGCACGCGCTCGATGACCGCGCCGTGCAGAGTGTCAGGAGCATTCAGTTGCTCGCGAATGTCGGGCGTCAGATCGCCGATGCCCACACCCCAGCGAGGCTTCTCGTTGCTGTTGTCGGCGACCTTCGTGTCGCGGTCGCTGCCATCCATCGGCTCCAGCGTTACCGGCACCGAGATCGACTTGCCATCGCGCATCACCTGCAGCGCGACTTCGGTTCCCGGAGTCATCTCACCGACTTCCATCTGCAACTCTCCAGCGTCGGTGACCTTCTTGCCGTTGATCTCCGTGATGACATCGCCAACCTTCAGGCCGGCTTTGGCGCCTGCGGAATCCGACTCGACCTGCGTGATCACCGCACCGTTCGGCGTTATGCATGTCGAAGAACTTCGCATTCTCCGGAGTCACATCGGTGATGCCGACACCCATGCGCGCGTGGCTGACCTTGCCGTAGCGCACCAGCGACTGCACGACCGGGTTGACGATCTGCGTCGGAATCGCGAAGCCCATTCCCGAGAACGAGCCCGAAGGCGAAATCAGGAAGGTGTTGATGCCCACCACTTCGCCGCGAGCGTCTACCAGCGGGCCACCCGAGTTGCCGGGATTGATGGCTGCATCGGTCTGGATAAACTGGCCGGGCTTGCGCGGATCGCCGGCCGGGTTAGGCCGATTCAGCGCGCTCACGATGCCGCGCGTCACGGTGAAGCGGAAGCCGAAGGGATTACCGAAAGCCAGCACGGTCTGTCCCGGACGAAGCGAAGACGAGTCGCCGATTGGAATGTTCGGCAGATTCGTCGCATCGACCTTGATCACCGCCAGGTCGGTGAGGGGATCGGTGCCCACAACTTTCGCGTTCAGAATGCGGCGGTCGCTGAGCGTGACCTTCACATCGGTCGCGCCGTCTACCACGTGATTGTTGGTGACGATGTATCCGTCAGGCGAAATGATGACACCGCTGCCGATGCCGTGCTCCACCTGCGGACCCTGCTGCGGCATGGCTTGGCCGAAGAAGCGCTGCAACTCGTCGGGTATGCCTTCGGCTGCAGGCTGCGCCTTCACCCGCGAGGTGACGGCAACGTTGACGATTGCCGGCGTGACACGCGCGGCCACTGCTTCCATCGCCTGATCCAGCGAGAGCAATGCGCCGACCTGGTTATTGCCCAGCGGCGCGGTGTTGGACGAAACGTCAGCCCGGACCGGGCCATGTACGGTGAACAAAAGGAGCGAAGCGGCCAGAGCCAGTGTCAGCACAGCTACTGCCGGCTGTTTGCGACACGCGTTCCATCCGCGCTCAATCCACGGTTTCATTTTTCTCTACTTCCTCCCAATCTAAAGATTGCGTTTACCGACACTGCCGCGATCTCCTGGAGACAGTGAATCTCCACGACCGACGGGCCGAAAGTTGTTATGAATCGGCAAGGAGCGGGCGGACAAGCAACTCAACGCTCGGCCTCGACCGATGTAACTGGGGAGGTTACTTCATGGCTTTGGACGGATGCCTGATTCAAAGGTGAGCGTGGATTGCTAAAACCGGGACGACATCCGGCGTATCCGAAACTTGCCCGTTTTTCCTCAAAGTGCGATCGACGGTAACTCTCGCCAAGAGGCACCTTTTTACTAGATACGGGGGAGACGATTGTAGTACAGTGGCTCCTTATTTTTGCCCCAGTATCGGCTAATTCAAGAAAGAGAGATGGTATGTCGCGCCCCGTCTATTGCTCTCTGTCTACCGTTGTGTCTGCTCGCGTTGAGCGCCTGACTGCTTTCACGCGGCGAACCTATCTTCCGCAAGTCTGTAAGAAACAATTCATGGCCAGAGCTGCATGCCTGCTGCTGGCGCTTTGTAGCGGATTAAGCGGTGTTGCCACAGCTCAGATGGTGATGGATGTCGACCACGAGAAGGCAGCCGCGCAGACGAACAAGCAGGAGTACACCGTGGTTCCATGCGGTGCCAACGGCGCACAGTCCATGCCGGCCGGAGACTACGACTCCGATCTGCACATCGTCGGTGAGTGCAATGCCGACGGCGTCAATGGCGGCGGCATTTACAAGTATCACTGGATCTTCATCCACAACAATGGCGTGCTGAAGCTCAGCAACATGAAGCTGGATGTCTACGCATCCTCCATTCTGGTACTGAATGGCGGAACGTTGCAGGCAGGCTCTGCGACCGATCCCATTACGGCAGCCGTGACCATACACCTGTGGGGTGGGCCGAAAGATCCGGCGATCAATTGCCAGACACCGACGGGTGCGGCGGACGATGAATGCGCAGTCCCGCATGACATCTGGATTTCCAACAAGATGGATTTGGACCAGCCATACCCAACCAAGTGCGATCCCAATCCGGACGATCCCCGGGGCGACTGCTTCTATGAGTACGACAATCCGGAGATCAGCAATCTTTATTTCGGACGCAAGGTGCTGGCCGTGTCCTACGGCGGCACGCTGCAATTGTTTGGCAAGAAAGGCTCGACCTTCGACGGACTGACGCCCGAGCCTTCCAACACCGGTACCAGTTGGAGGCGTCTGGCGACCAACATTGAAGGCGGTGGAGCTTCGTCGACCTTTGATGTGGACGGAGCGGTCGACTGGCAGGCAGGCGATCACATCGTGATTACGCCTACGGACTATCTCCCCGGCCACGCCGAAGAAGCGATCATCCAGAGCGTGGAGCCGGACGGAGACAACACGAAGATCACCACCAATGCCGTCGTGCTGGACAGCGGTAACGTGCAGACGGGCGGACTGCGCTTTCCGCATTACGGGGAGACTTACAAGCTTCCCACCGATGTTGAGCAGACAGTCGGTCGCAGCGAGGTCGAAACCCGCGCTGCGGTAGCGCTGCTCAGCCGCAACATTCGAGTGGTGTCGGAAGGCAATACCGGTCCCGACACCTCGAAGGGCACGTCGCCGAACTTCCCACCGACACCGGGAAATTTCTTCGGCGGCCACGTCATCTTCCGGCAAGGATTCAAGCAGATTCAGGTGCAGGGCGTCGAGTTCTACCAGTTGGGTCAGGGCGGTATAAAGGGCCGCTACGCAGTGCACTTCCACATGACCCGCAAGGTTCCGCTCGACACGTTTGTCAAAGACTCTTCCATCAACGAGTCGATGACGCGCTGGATCACGCTACACGGTGTGCAGGGCGTCTTGCTGGATCGCAACGTGGGCTGGAAGTCGATCGGCCACGGCTTCTATATCGAGGACGGCACGGAAACCGACAACAAGCTCTACGCGAACATCGGAATCCTGGCACGCGCCGGCATCAAGAACAGCCAGAATCCGCGCGAAGTTCCGGGCCTGCTGGCCCACCCCGACCTGGTTGATCCGCGCGACCCCTACTCTTCGGACTGGCAGCATCCCAGCGTTTTTTGGATCATGAATGGCTGGAACGATTTTCAGTACAACATGGCGGTCGCTCCTGGAACCTGCGGGGTCTGCTACTGGGTGCTGTCCGCTGCCAACAGTGGACCGTCACGCTATGAGGCTTGGACGGGATACGCCTCGCGCCAGCGCGGCATCAACGCAAGCTGGGCCGGAATGATCGAGAACGTAGGCACTTCGCCGCTGGAAAACTTTTCGGGAAATTCCTGCTCGACGGCGATGTATTCCTTTATGTCGATTGGCGAGATCAGTACCGGTTGCGAAGGCTTCGGCACCGACGACAACCCAGGGCAGAAGGTTGCTGCCATTCCCGGCGCCGGTCCCGACATCCCGCGTCCCCTCCCGAACGGTCCTCCGAAGGAAGTGACGGACTATTACCCGATCGTCAGCGGTCTGCGGCATCCGGCGCAATGTACGGATCTCAACGGCGACTGCGGTGCCCTGACCTCGGCCAACCACAAGTGTGTCGGGGTGAATAACGAAACCGAGAAGAACTGCGTGGCCACGGTTATCGACCACTTCACAACTTCGTTCAACTTCTCTCTGAAGAATTTCTCTTCGATCTGGCTGCGGCAGTGGTGGTACCTGGTGACGGACAGCTCCATTACCGATCAACTGGGTCCGGGGCTGACCTTCGTCACCGGAGGTGGCTTCACCCGCTCAGACAGTGCCATAGGCGACTGGAACGTGGGATTGCGCGACGTCTATGTCGGCCAGACCCAGAAGCAGCCCGCCAAGACGCAGAAGTTCTTCGCGTCCGACCTCGGACCGTTTACCGAATTCGGCCTCACCAAATGCGACAACGGGCAGATTCCCGGCAGCTATTGCCTGTCGAAGGACAGCGGAATCTCTATACCGATCACTCCATTTAATGCCGGCCAGCGCATGTTCAACATCTACGATGGTCCTTCCGCGCAGGATTCCAGCGCCTACCTGGACATCAAGGCCGACATTATTCCCGATTGCACTTCCGACAAGCGCGACGGCGGGACGGGTAAATGCAATGCCAGCAAGTACATGTATGGGCATGCCGAAGGCCTTCTGCAAGGCATTGCGGAAGACCCGAAGAAGCCGGATGTCCACACTTGTTATATTCCCAATGCCGCAATCGCGTGGAAGCAGGAGAACGGCTTCTACTATCCGCCGGCATTCTTCTCTCGCAATCTGATCTTCAAGAATGTCGACATTCGCCACTTTGTAATCGAGCCCCTCTTCAAACTCAACACCTTCAATCCCGATTACGAGAAGATCGCGACACGTTACTGCACGTGGACGAACGCGATTTTTACGCCCTTCAACGACATCGATCGGCAGACGGTTCTGAACGACATCGATGGCTCACTGACCGGCCTTGTGGCCGATACCACTCCGCCTCGCGAGACCTTGTCGATCAACGAGGATGCATTCTTCCGCGCGCCGAACGTGGTGCCGGAATGTGCGTCTGACAAGCATGAAGGAACCGACCAGACTGGACCGCCCGCCACTGCGATCACCAGCCCGTACGAGTACCTGACCACGGTCATCTTTCCGGATTGCGTCTACGACGCGGGCGAGAAGGCGCAGTGCGGCAAAACGAATAACCAGCCGAATTGGACCTTTGATGGAACCCACGCTTTTGGTGTCCCGCTGTTCCGGCAGTACTGGACGACGGAAGACTACAAGGATTGCGGCGGTCCCAATCAGGATAATTGTCTGAAAGACCCGCTAAAACGCCCGGGGCGCATCACCATGATGGGTCAGGCGACGGGCCAGCGCAGTACGCTGACGCCCAATCACGGCTGGTACTACATCGACGACACGATTCCGGCCTCTCAGCAAACGGGCGTGCCCCAGCAGAATGGCCGCAGTGTCTTCCTCTCCGGCCACACCTACTATGTCTTCCTGATCTACGGCAACCCTGACACCGTGATGGATTACTGGATGTACATCGGGAAGAACATTCCGGACGAGGATCAAAAGGTCGAGAAAGCGGTGCGCCGCGTCCGCATGAACGTCGATGGCGGCAATTACAGGCCTACCGACGTAGATTTGGCGAAGTCTCCTGACTTCATCACGCCCACCTACGAGCCGTCCAGCGGCTGGCTGAAAGTTCACTTGGATATGTCGAAGTATGGCTGCGATCCGGACCATGGAATCACGAACTGCGAGTTCGTCAATGACCGGCAGAATTTCTGCAAGCCGGTCTCGTACTGCTCGTGGAATAGCGCGAACAATTCATGTGGATGCAAACCGGGATCCAGTTGCACGGACGATTCTGTCTGCGCCTGGGGATCATCGGACATCGATTGCCCAACGGCGGGATGCTTTGGCTTCGGTGTGTACCTGTATCCCCAGTTCGATCAGCCCGACAAACCAGGGCCTCCGCCCGTGGCGCCGTTCCCGAAGGAAAATTACGTCGACCTGAAAGCGGTCGACAAGACGATCTCGGGAGCAGGCTGTTATTACGGCGAGGAGTCGCCAACAAAGTCGAAGATTTCCGCTTCCGGCTCGCGGGAGTAGAAAAGTCTGATTGAGTGCTGCTTTGAAAGGGACCGCCTTCAGGCGGTCCCAAACGCTGCGCGAATTGAGGCGGGCGTCAGCCGCTGAGCTCTGCGGCATAAGTTGCGATCAGAGCGTCTCCTGGGAGTTCCGGCGCGGTTAGAAGACTCCCGATATTGCTAATCAGCCTCGCTGCTGATGGCCAGCGTCGGAACGCCCTGCTTTCGCATGAGGTCGTTGAGCGCCGGGACGTCCGCCCGCACGATCGCCTGCCACTGCGCCAGCTGCATTTCCAGCCGGCTGTGCAGTTCCTCGAAGACCAGCAATTGCTGCGGCGTCGGCGCGCCGTCCACTCCCTGGATCAGGTCGTTGAAGCTGGCATATTGCTCATTCAGCATGTTGGGATAGCGCAGGTTGCCCTCCGAGCTTTTCATCTTCACCTGCATCAACGCCTCTTCCACCGGCGTCATCTTCCCATTGAGCGCGCGGGCGGCGGACACAACCTCGCTGCTGGAAGAGCCTTGGCCCGCCCACTTCTGCAGCGTATCCAGGTTGGCGCGCAGGGTGCGAATCTGATTGACGGCCGTGTGCAGCGCGTCGATGTCCTGCCGCACTTTGAGAGCGACGTCGATCTGCTTCTGCATGTCTGCCGCGGTCACCGACTGCAATCTGGGATCGGGCTTCACTTCCAGCGGAGCCGTCTGGGTGACGCCTTTCACGGTCAGCTTGACCTGATAGCTGCCGGGAACAACCAGCGGACCGCGTGGTGGATCGCCAACGTAGAACGCTCCGGGTATCTGCGCCGGCGAGTCGTAGCGGAAGTCCCACGCGAAGCGATTCATGCCCGCTCGTTACGCGTCAAGTCGGGGCTGATAGCGGTCCAGCTCCGTCCCTGGTCCGCGCTCTTCATGACATACTGCGACGCGCTGTAGATGACGTTGGAATCGTAGCCGGAAACCATCACCGGCTCGGTCCACTGGAATCGGTACTTGAGCTCACCAGCGCCGTTACCGGAGGTGTCCAGGGGATAGGGAGAAACGTCTTCCATCAGCTTGGTGCGATGGTCGTAGCGAGTGATGGTGGCCCCGTCGGAGCCTGCGTAGACGATGTCGGGATCGCGAGGGTCGGGCGAGATGTAGCCGCTCTCACCGCCGCCTACGTCGTACCAGTCCTGGCGTGCGATGACGCCGTCGTTCGTCTGAGCTGGCGATGGCAACCGTGCTGTTGTCCTGCTGCGCACCGTACACCCGGTATGGCCAGTGGTTGTCGACCGCTACATGGTAAAACTGCGCGGTCGGCTGATTGTTCTGCTGCGTCCAGGTCTTTCCGCCGTCGACAGAGATCGTCACTCCGCCATCATTGCTGTTAATCAAGCGCTGCGGATTGGTGGGATCGATCCAGAGCCCGTGATGATCGCCGTGCGGCGCCGGCAGCAACTCGAATGTCTTGCCGCCATCGGTCGAGCGGAATGCGCCGGTGTTCAGCACATAGACCACGTCGGCCTGCTTGGGATCGGCGAAGATATGGGTGAAGTACCAGGCGCGCTGGCGGTAGCGCTCGTCGTCATTGACGCGCGTCCAGGTGCTGCCGGCGTCATTGGAGCGATAGAGGCCGCCTTCCTTCGCTTCGATCAGCGCATAGACGCGATTGGAATCTGCGCCTGACACCGAGATGCCGATGCGCCCCAGTTCTGCCGTCCGGCAGGCCATTGCCCTTGCAGTTGCTTCCAGGTCAGGCCGCCATCGGTCGATTTGTAAAGGCCGCTACCCGGGCCGCCACTGTTGAAGGTCCAGGGCTGGCGTCTCACCTGCCACATCGCCGCGTAAACGATGCTGGAGTTCCTGGGATCGAAGACGACATCGATCGCGCCCGTGTCGTCATTCTTGTAGAGAACTTTCTGCCAGGTCTTTCCGCCATCGGCCGTGCGAAAGACGCCACGCTCGGAATTCGGACCCCAGGCATGTCCCAGCGCGGCCACCAGAACGATATCCGGATTGCGAGGATCGATGATGACCGCGCCGATGTGCCGCGAGTCCTTCAGTCCGACATTCGTCCAGCTCTTACCGGCGTCCGTCGAGTTGTAAACTCCATCGCCGTAGGAAATGTTGCCGCGCAGGCATGCCTCGCCGGTACCCGCGTAGAGCACGTTGGGATTGGAGTCGGCAACGGCGATCGCCCCAATCGACGAAATGTCCTGATGGTCGAAGGTCGGCGTCCAACTGAGACCGCCGTTGGTGCTCTTGAAGATCCCGCCCGCAACCGCGCCGAAGTAGTAGGTATTGGGATCTCCGGGAACGCCGGCAACGGCCAGCACACGACCGCCGCGGAACGGACCGATCTGTCGCCACTTCATGCCACCCACAAGGACCGGGTTAACCTGGGCGAGCAGGCTAAGAGGGAAGAGAAGAAACAGCGCTGAACAGATCGCGATGAAGCGACGCATGGGCAAAACCTCGTTTTAGGAAACGCGTCATCGTACCGGGATAGACTCGCCGGATGCAAGCGCGACGCGCCGTGCGCACGCCTTATGATCCCGGGCGGTTTAGCGCTGCATATTCCGCTTGGGCTTGCTTCAGATGGGCAAGTCGGGATCGGCATTCTTCCAGAGTGCAAGAAATCCCGGTAGAGAGTCTTGGCTTGAGCGGGGTCGCCGTTGATGGCGTAGGCGCGGCCAAGTGGCAGATGGGCCAGAGCACCAGCTACGAAGTTAGCCATGATTCCTCGATGGTCGAGCATCTTCTGAAATTCGGCGGCTGCCTCGGTCCCCTTGCCGACCTGCAGGTAGCTCGGCGAGGATTGCGGCAGCGCGCTTCGCGACCGCAGCGACATCTTCAAGTACTTCAGTCTTCATGGCAAAATCTGGACCTTGCCGGCGCCGATTCAACCCTCTTCGTCAGCAAGAGTAGCGCGAACCTGAATCGTGGGGTAGTCCAACTGGAGAATGCTGTCCTCTCTCTAATGCCAATCCGACTGATAGTTGTTTAGCCGCTTACTAGTGGTTTTGATGCTGTACTCGCCGCCGCCCCCGGCTAATACTGCAACAAACAGCAATCTGTCCCCCGAGCCTTGAGTCAATAGAGGAGGGCTTTGTGTCCACTGTTATCGCGGCACTGGTGGCAAACGAAGTGGCCCGGCCAGGATTGGCCTCTACGATTGCCGGCAATCGCCGCAGCGTCAAAAAGCTGCCTGCGGGCGCATTTATCCCGATGCTACGCATGTACTGGCCGACAGATACGCCACCTTCCATCCTCGATGGATCATGGCAACCGCCGACCGTCACGGAAGTTAAGTAAAACCACGTCTCCCTATGGGGCAACTCGCGAGGGCTGCCCACACCGCTTCGCAGCTGTTCGAAGTCCGATGTTTTTAGCGAACGGGCAGCTGGTATGACAGGCTCTCACGCTTAAAAGCGCGTAGAAGTCAACAGAGTTTAGGAAGTTGGAAGGCTGAAGAGGGGTAGTCGTGTCGAATACAAGTCCAACGCTCAAGCAGAGGTTCTATCACGGGATGCGGGAATACCTCGTCATCACCGCTTACCTTTGGGTGATCTTTGCTCTGTTCGACATCTACAAGGCGGTGCTGCTGAAGCAGTATCAGATCAACCTCGTCGCCAAAAGCTTTGCCATTATCAACGCGCTGGCGCTGGCCAAGGTTGCGATCATAGCGCGCGAGTTGAAGTTCGACCAGTTTCTCCGGCCCAAGGGAAAGCCGCTTATCTACCCCACGCTGATTAATGCGGCTGCGTTCGCCGCGCTTCTTTTCTGTTTCAAGCTGCTGGAGGAGTGGGCCTTAGGCGCCTATCACGGCAAGACATTCTCGGAAACCATCAGTGAATTCGTCGGCGGCAACTGGCAGGGGGTGCTTTGTATTTCCCTGATTTTCTTTGTGATGCTAATTCCGTTCTGTGCCTTCGCCGAGCTTGGGCTGGCCCTTGGCGAGGGTAAGCTGGTGCGGTTTTTCTTTCGCAGTCATCCCGAGTTTGAGGGTGAGACGTGAGATGCAAGTAGCGCTTTGCTCGGCATTGGAAAGCGAAGGTCTGACCAGCTACGGCAATAGAAAGGCAGGCGTTGGAGCCAACGCTGATCGTATCGGCATCGCGGTGCTGATCCTTGCTACTCGTGAACATCGGATGGAGTTGTGCCAGTTGCACGAAGAGTTCGATTTGCGTATTGCACTGTCGCCCGCAAGGATGCTGGTCTTGGCCATCGTTGCCTTTGGGGTGGCAACAGTCCTGTCGATGCTCGTACGCAAGTAGGGCAGGCGGCTATACATCTCGCAGTACCTAACCCAACCGTCAGGTTGAAGGAGAAAGTGAAATGAGGGCGAAGAAGGTTGCAGGAATTGTGTTAGCTGTACCCGTGATTGTCATGCTTGTGCTGACTGCGGCGACGGTGGTTGCACAGAGCACCCAGGTGCAGGGCATCATCGACGGCCGTAAAGGCGAGAATATGATGGTCAAGTCCAGCGACGGCACCACGGTCAATGTCGTGCTCAGCGACACTACCGAAGTCCAAGAAGTCGAAGGCGGCTTGCACATGCGCAAGAAGCAGATGGGACTGACCGCGTTGGTGCCCGGCCTGCCAGTCCAGGTACAAGGAACCTACAACGGTCAAAATTTTATGGCCGACACCGTAAAGTTCAAGGCTTCGGACCTGAAGACGGCGCAGGACATCCAGGCCGGTTTGAGCCCTGCAGAAGCGCAGATTCAAGCCCAGCAGCAGCAGATGGCGCAGCAGGAAGCCCAGATCCAGGCGCAGCAGCAGGCGGTGCAGCAGCAGCAGGCCGAACTCAAGACGGAGCAGACCGCGGAAGCGGCCAACAAGGCGGCGATCGCAGCTACCAACAAACGCTTCAGTGAGCTTGGCGACTACAACGTGCTGGGAGAAGTTACGGTGCTGTTTGCCAATGGCAAGATCGCTCTCGAGCCACAGTACAAGCCGCAGCTTCTGCAGTTGGCACAGAAGGCGCAAACGGTTGACGGGTATGTGATTCAGGTAAAGGGCTACGCTTCGTCGGTGGGCTCCGCTGCCCTCAACCAGAAGCTCAGCACCGAGCGGGCCAACAACGTCACCGAATTCCTCGAGCAGCAGGGGCATATTTCTTTGACCCATATACTTGCCCCGGGCGCGATGGGTACCAGTCGGCAAGTTGCTCCGGATAATACCAGCGAAGGTCAGGCCGATAACCGTCGGGTTGTGGTGAAGCTCCTACAGAACAAAGGTATCGCCGGCAACTAGAAACAAGAGCGGGCAGCTCGCCACCGGGCTGCTCGCTGCCCGTCGGCTTTTGGAATTGCTGCGCGTGCGGAACCTGGCACGCAGCCCACAACAATTGCAGACAATTAGCAGATCGCTCGGAATGGTGAAGTTGTCCGAAGCGAAACAAAGGGAAGTATTAAGGAGAAACAGGTATGGCAAAGGCTACAGCAGTCGCACCGGCACGAGCGATCGATACTACGACCCCATGGAACAAACCGCTTGTCACTCCAAGTTGGGTGGGACGTGTCCCGCAACTAAAGCCCGGCAGTTATGCCGACGGGATGCCGATACATCAGGTGCAATACCTCTGCTGCAAGCTCATTCTGCGGCCGAACAAGTTCGTTTCGCGGCAGAGCTTCTTCGATTTCGGGAAAGTCATGCGGGAGCCGGCAAAAGAGTTCGGCGTCAAGTTTTCGTCGGATGGCTTCGAGTCACAGCCGGTGAAACTTCGCGAAGTTCTCTTCATCGACACCGAAGATTTCCGGCTGTACAACAACGCTTTCATCTTGCGCCGCAGAATCGAGTACAAGGACGGTTTCCCGATTGGTGATCCGGAGATCGTCTTCAAGTTCCGGCATCCCGACATCCAGTTGTGTGCCGAGACCGATGTACGTCCCCGAATCCTGGGCGATCATCGAGTGAAGTTCAAGTGTCAGGCCATGCCGCTGAAGGAGAAGCTCGGCGGGATTCGCATGCTTTTTTCCCACAACGTCCAGTTCCTGCGCTCAGCGATCGGCATGGGAAAAGAAAACGTGGGGGACATGGATCAGTTGATCGAGCTGCTGCCGGCACTGGCAAAAGTCCGCAAGAGTCCGAAAGAGCCGATCAAACTGGTCAGTAACACGATCATCGAAGAGGTTCTGCAGGACATCGGCGTTCTCGATTTCGGTGATGGTCTGAGTTGCAAGGCGAACGTTGCTATCTGGCGTACCCGCGGCGAACATCGCCCGCTGATTGGAGAGTTCGCCTACCAGTTCAAATTCCAGGATCGCAACAGGCTCAGCAAAGAAGCGATGAAACGCGCAGAGTCGTTCTTCCTCGGGCTGCAGTACTCGGCAGAAGACTACATCGCCCTGAATTGCACGAAGACGGCTACCGTCTACCGACTGCTTGGGAATCCGCCCAACTCGCACGAATAGACTGAACCGGTTCCGGGTAAAAGATAGCGCTAGCCCCGTTGCGTTTGTGGGCGTCCGGAACCGAGCCTGTTGTTTGCGCGAAGCTCGACACTACTGACGAAAGAATCAGTGACATGCTGAAGGCCATAGAACGCTTCATTGAAGGCGACTCCCACGGCATCCATTACGCGGTCAGCATTTTCTTTGCTACCGCAGTGTTATGGGTGTCGGTACATGAGCTGGCCAAAAGCAATCCGGTCTGGGCCATCAGCTCCATGGTCGCGACCAGCGATCCGGCGATGAAGCAATCTCTCACCTTCTTCCGCTCACGCCTGATCAACACTCTGGTGGGCTGTGCGGTTGGCCTTGCGTTCATTCTTTTAGGAGGCAGCAGGGTCATAACGCTCCCCGTGGCGATGGCGGTGACGGTTCTAATTTCATCCTATGTCGTGCGGGTGACAACCATGTGGCGGCAGGCGCCGATTACCGCCGCCTTCGTTATTGCTGCGGGTCTCGAACACCACCACAGAGTTGACGGCCTCCGCGCCGGGATGGGGCGCATTTCGGAAGTTCTCTTCGGGTGCGTCGTTGGACTGGCGGTGGGCTGGCTGGTGTCCGTTCTATGGCCGGAGGAGCGTCCCTGCGGCACAGGCTGCGAAGAAGTGATCGACGTTGTTGTGAGTAACACATTGAAAATTGTTTGAGTGCGCGAACATTGACGAGATGTTGAGCTATTTCTCCACTCTCCCGGTCCAAGTCGCCACCGTAGTCCCGGTGGAAGTTCTGGCTTTTGGGGCCGGGATGCTCCTGATCATCGTCCTCTTGCACGGCGCGGGACTGGATGGCATCACGACGCGTTACAAGAAGAGATCGGAGATGCTGCGCAGGCGAGGCTGGCACCCTCGTCTGGCGACACTGGTGTTTGCCGGGTCGATCCTCCTGATGCTTTGTCTGCATCTCCTGGAAGGCATCATTTGGGGACTGGTTCTGAACAAGACTGGCCTGATCAGCGACCTCCGCGACTCGTTCTATTTCAGTGCCAATACCTACACCACGCTTGGTTACGGGCGTATGCTTCTTCCTTACGACTGGCGCGAACTCGCCCCTGTCATGGCAATCTCAGGCCTGTTCACCTTCGCCTGGACAACGAGCGAAATGTTCAACATCGTGGAGTCCCACCATGCGCTGGTTGCCGAACTGTCAGCCAGGAGGAAATCAAAGGGCGAAGTGATCCCATGCTGAAAGAAGCCAATGAGCGACCCGACTTGCTGCTACTGCTTTCGCTCTTGTGTGTAATTTTGGTTTATCCAGCTCTCGATCACGGAACCTTTCGACGACTGATATTGGGCGCCTTGATGTTTCTGCCTATCATCGTGGCGACCATCCGGCTCTCCAGGATCAAAGGCTGGGTGTGGCCTTCCGTCGCGCTGATGGTCGCTGCGTTGATTCTGACCATCGTCGGGATGTTATTTCCTGTGCCCGCGGTGCTCGGAACCAAGTGGTTCGTCTTGACGGCGTTTTTCGCGCTGACCGCCCTCGGCCTTTTTTCCTATCTGCGAAGCGCCCGCTCGATTACTAACGACCACCTCTATACCGCCGTCAGTATTTATCTGCTGCTCGGCATTATCTGGTTTGCCATGTATAACGCGATCGACATCCTGACCCCAGGATCGATTGTGCGGAACAGCGCAGCCCTCACCGACAGGTCGACGGAGTTGCTGTACTTCAGCCTGATAACGCTTTCTACCGTCGGCTACGGCGATGTTGTTCCGGTTCACCCGGAAGTGCGGATGCTTGCCGCATTAGAGGGCATCGTTGGGGTTCTCTACATCGCCATCATGGTCGCCATATTGGTGAGTTCCTATAAGCGACCCGGCGAGTCGAGCTGAATGGGCTGCGTCCGCGAGTGTTCATCCCAAGACCACAAGGAGAAGTTAGACGACCGTGACCATAGCAAGAGCAACGGTGTGCTCTGGCGAGCACTGTAGCTGGGCGCAGGCAGCTTTTGCGGCTTTTGGACGGCTGACTAGACGCGGTCAGAGCGATTCTGCATGGTTCGCCGGACGACTCTGCCAGCTTCCAAAGACCAAACTTACTTCACGGCTGACCAACTCTTATCCGGGTTGAATTCGGTAATTGTAGAAGCGATTTCTTCTGTGGACTTTCCAAGGTCCTTTTGAAATACCACCCCGTCCTGATTGACGATGAAAGTCATGACTCCGGAATCGCCATATTTCGCAGGATAAGCGAGAGCCGCAAACCCAGCGGTCATCTTGCCATCAACCACGTAGTTCTTGGCGCCACCGTTCGCATCGGAGCCTTGCTTGTCCAGCAGGACGAAGTAATAACCGTGGAAAGGTTGATGATGGCTGGGATCAGCTTTGTATCCCTCGGCCGTGGCATAGGCAGCCATGGGCCCTAGCGGGCTCCGTGGCTGGCCCGCAACCTCGGGCCAATACAAGCCGTTCTGCTGGCCGGAATCGCTGATGAATTTCTGCGCGTACTGTGCCACGCCGCCATGCTTCTGGGAAAAGTACTGCGTCTGGGCGTTGACTATGGCGTCGCAAACGTCGATCACCGACAGTTCATTGCGGCCGACTCGACGATTCAGAATCTCCTCTTTTCCCGCGGCTGTGTCGAAGAACCACTGCCCGCTGTCGTTCTTTTTCAGCGGAATGGGGAATGGGAAGTTGTCGTACCCTACCACAAGGATTTCGGAACCATCGACCGCCTTACGCCAGCGGTGCATTTCCTCGTATCTCTTGGTAAACGCGCCGATGTTGTTCTTGTCCTGCACAGGATCGCCTGAGTCGATCAGGTCTTTCGAATCAGGGCCGAAAATCTCCAGGGCTGCGGTTTGATTATCGGCCTTCGCGGCGGCGAACAGCGCGTTGGCTGCCTCATCCGGAGCCGCGAATAGCTTGCCTGGTTTCGCGGACTGGCCGTTTGCCGTAAGTGTCATGGACAGCGCTAGCAGAAATGAGGCCGTCATAAGCGCAATCGTGCGGGATTTAGGAGACATTGACCCTCCAAACTTCAGCCTTGATAAACTTTCGACACTTCTCACTGACGTAAACTTTCGTTTGTGTCATCTACCGGACTACCGTCGCCCACCCCAGCCTCCGCCGCCACGGCTCGCCCAACCACGAGAACTGTCGGCTCGGGATTGCCATCCGCTTTCGTGGCTGCCAAAGGTCGATGATCCGCTGCCTTCGTGATAGGACGAACCGCTAGTGGGCTTCTGGACACTGTTCCAGCTTCCATTGTCGTCTTTTTCCCACCCGCTTCCGGTGTTCTTGTAAGCGTTGCCGTTCGCGGCCGCGTACTTGTCCCCGTTAGAGGTTTCAGCCGTTCCATAATTCCCCGCGGATCCCGAATAGTGCTGCGAGTCGACGGTCTGGCCATCCTTTGAATACGTCGAGCTTCCGTAGTTCCCGTTAGCGTTGGAGGTCTGGTGCGTTGCGCCGTAAGCTCCGGTATTCGGGTTGTAGGCCTGGGCTGCTGATTGGGTACCGTACGGGGTTGACGTCGTCGCGCCACGTGCGTAGGTGCCGGTGTTTGGGTTGTAGGCTTGTCCGGCCGCAGCGCTTCCATAAGCATTGGAACCGGATACGCCTCTGGCATACGTCCCAGTCGAAGGATTGTAGCCCTCGGCTGCATGAGCGGTTCCATAAGGGCCGTACGCAGTGGCACTGGAGCCGTAGTAGCCACCGTGCCAGGCGCTGTTTCCGTAGTAGGCGCCGCCTCCGTAATACACCGCGCCGCCATGCCAGTTACAATTCCACGCGCTGTAGCCCCAGCCGCAGCAACCGCCCGCCATCGCCGCGCCTACGGCAATTCCAGCGCCGAAGGCGAGAACGCCGGTCGCCACCACTGCTCCGGTGCTGTAGCCCGGCGTCACGTAGGGATAACCGTAAACCACCGCGGGATTGTATTGCGGAACATACACGACCTGTGGGTTCGCAGGCTGGATTACGATGACCTGCGGCGATTGCTGAACGACCGTAATCTGTGGTCCAGATTTAAGATTGCCCGCAGCATATGCTTGGGCGCGCAAGGTTTGGACCGCCGACATCACATCAGCGGCCTGGGTGTGGTAAGCCTCTCCCAAGGCCGAAGTCCAGCCCGGATTGTTCGCCATATTGGCCAGAACTGACGGAAATTGCGTGAGCGCCTTTACGCTGGGATCCCACGGCTGGACGTCAACCGTATTCATGAGCGGTTGCCCGGTCAGCGTAGGGTTCTGCTGCAGAAATGTATTGGCTGCTGCAACTTGATCGGGAAACGTTGCGGCCCCCAGAACCTGGGCCACGAGGGCGTCCGGATACAACGCGATAGGAGCAACCAGTTGCTGTAACTCACTCGCCGACAGAGGTGCGCCTTGGCTTGGAACTTGCTGGGCTCCAGCTTCGAAGGGTACGGTCGTGATGACCAGCAGAGTGGATAATGCGGTTGACCAAAGCTGTTTCGTGAAAGTCCTGATCATTTTGGTTTCTCTTTCCCGCAATCTGAGTTGCTCTTAGGGCTCGAAAAGGTGGGCGGGAATTCAGGACGGTTTTGGTAGTACAGAGCCCGTCGTGAATCCGGCATCACTCAGCTTCTTTCGGCACTGCTGCCGGCAATTGCAGTCGCGTTCTTATCGCGACCGCTTGTGAACAGGGGTAATCGCTTCCCCGCTTCTACAGTTTGAGGCCCGATACCGCCGGTTACAACCCAAGAAAGTGACAGGAACTCGCTTAATAAGTGCTAGGCCGGATCGGTTTTCCGCCGTTCGCAAGGTTAGAGTCCACCTTTCGGGTTGTGCTTCAACCGGCAGAAACCATGCATGTTGCTGAGTTCATCCGGGGCAGCGGGCAACGAAAATAGACTACTCACTTCGCGCGCTTAACGCCTTGTCAAGCATTCCCCGTTATCGAGCTGAAATAGACTGTCACGGCTTAGCGTCAAATCGGTCATCGCGCATTTACAGGTGAGTAGGGGACAGGTCAGGTTATCTCCCTCGACAAGCAGTTAAGAGGATGCTGCTGCCAGGAATGATCGGCTACGACCAATGGCAACTCACTGCTAACAGTTGCAATGCGCCGCCGGTTTATTCAGACCTCGGGCTCTATTCGGCAACTAACGATTAGCGCAGCATCGTACGAAAGAAAGGGAGAAAATCTCCGCCTTTCCGTTCTGGTTCGCGAGGATAACTGGTCAGACTTGTTAGTGTGATTGCCGATCTCGCCACCTACGAAATCTCGCGTCACAGGCAGCTTCTGTGTTGTCATTTCGCTCTGACACTCAGATCACTGACAGATGGTCATGAAGCTCGTGAAATGGCAAGGGAAGGAGATTTCTCCCGGCCCTTCCAGCTACCCTATCGATCCCCGCGTGGCGTGAAGTAGGACCTGAACTAACCCTCCAGAATTTCGCATCGACGCAACTCGGATGAGCAAGCTGCGACCTACTTCATCGACGATACGTGCGCGTCGTCCCGTATCCGCGCGCAGCGAGCCTGAACGGAGCCGGCGGATGTCTACGTCGGCTTCGCGATGCCTGCCAGCTTACTTGGCCGCATGATCCACATGATTTGATCGATGCCTTGCACCGAAGCATCGATGGAAGCCAAGCCGACCGGTGCGCCATCGCGCGTGATGAGCGCGGAGACCTGTCCGTTGGTCTCGACCCAGCTCACGCTCACGCCATTCCAGAAATGCGACGCAAAGGCGGCAATGAAGGTCGCGACCCGCGTCCGGCCGCAGACGGGAACACGCGCGGCGCGCACCATGCCGCCGCCATCCGAGTAAGACACTACGTCTTCCGCGAAGAGCGTTTCCAACTCAGCCAAGTCTCCCTTTTGCGCGGCGCCGATGAATGCTTCCAGCAGGCGGCGCTGCTCGGTGGAACTGACGGGCGTGCGCCGACCGTCAGCAATGTGCTTGCGGGCGCGCGAGACCAGTTGCCGCGCGTTGGCCTCTTCCACTTGCAGGATGTCGGCGATCTGGCGATAGTCGTAATCGAAGGCTTCGCGCAGGATGTAGGCGGCGCGCTCGGTGGGCGAGAGCTTCTCCAGCAGCACCAGGACGGCGAGTTTCAGGGCTTCATCGCGTTCCGCTCCCAGCGATGGGTCGCTGCTTGTGTCCACCGGTTCTGGCAGCCAGGTGCCGACGTAGCTCTCGCGCCGCGCATGAGCCGATTGAGTGACGTTGATACACAGCCGCGTGGCAGTCGTCGCCAGGAATGCCGCCGGATTCTCTACAGCGCTGCGGTTCGCGCACTGCCAACGCAGCCAGACATCTTGCACGATGTCCTCAGCCTCGGCCGCGCTTCCCAGCATGCGATAAGCGATGCCAAACAGACGTGGACGCACGCCGGCAAACGCCGAAAGGCCGTCGTCGTGTCCGTTCCTTGTTCCGTCAGGAGGGACCGATGGAGTTCGCGCGATTGAGTCTTCCCACACTGCAGATGGCATAGCAGTATAGCTCCCTGGCTAAGTGTTCGTCTCGTAAACGCCTGTGAACGGATGCGCAGCAGGCCCGCCGAAGATTGAGGGCGCCTAGCCGCCGGGACGCTTGTCTGCCTCGTCGAAGGCGATAAACCTGGCTCGCGCCGTTTCCTCTATCTCTTCGAGATAGATTTCCTCCTGGCCGGCAATCGTTTCGTAACAGTCGTCGTCATCGACAGCATGGCAGCCGATCTTGTTGCTGAACATCATGGATCCTTTTCTCGTAGCCCCTACTTGCTTTTCAAAGCGGGTTCCCGCCCTGCCAGTGAGAGACCGACCGGCCCTGCCGTTTGTGACAGGGCTGGGAGACTTTTTTGACGTCTCCCTGTCACAGCCGCTCCGCCTGTCCGGTCATACGGTTGCAGCGCAAAAAAATCAGCTTCGCAAAGCCAGGCATTGAACACGGGAAGGGGAACGGAAGCTTTGGGACGTGTGGAGGAAGAGAGTTGAAGGAAGCGGGCCAGAACAGAAAGCGCTACGCGGATGACAAGATCGAGGTCAGTTACGACGCGCATCGTTGCATTCACGCGGCGGAGTGCATGCGCGGGCTTCCGGCCGTCTTTAACGACCGGCGGCGGCCGTGGATTGTCCCCTCGGCGGCGGCAGCCGAGGCGGTCGCGGCGGTGATTGCCAAGTGTCCGAGCGGGGCATTGCACTTCCGCTGGTGCGACGGCAGACCTGCGGAGAGTCCGTCGTCTCCCACCCTGATTGTGCCCACGGCGGGAGGGCCTCTGTATGTTCGAGGGCGCATTGAACTGATGTCGGCCGATGGGACAACCCGGTTGGAAGATGTGAGGATGGCGCTGTGCCGCTGCGGACAGTCGCACAACAAACCGTTTTGCGACAATAGTCATTTTTATGCCGGCTTCGACGATCCCGGAGCTGTGCCGCACTCCCCAACGTCCGTCGAAGACGAATGAATACTGGGCGAATGGAAGCGTTTAGCGACGGGGTGATCGCGATCATCATCACGATCATGGTGCTGGAGCTGAAGGTGCCGCACGGCGACCAACTCAAGGACCTGATTCCGTTGTTGCCGGTGTTCCTCAGCTACGTTCTTAGCTTTGTCTACGTCGGCATCTATTGGAATAACCATCACCACATGTTGCATGCATGCACCAAGGTGAACGGCGCAATGCTCTGGGCAAATCTCCACCTGCTGTTCTGGCTGTCGCTGTTTCCTTTCGCGGCGGGATGGATGGGTGAGAACCATTTCACCGCTGTGCCTACCTCCTTCTACGGCGTGGTCCTGTTGATGGCGGCAATCGCTTATCTCCTGCTCCAGCAGACATCGATTCATGCGCAGGGACAGGACTCGATATTGAAGGAAGCGATCGGATCCGACTGGAAGGGGAAGCTGTCGGCTGTGCTCTACGTCTTGGCAATTCTTGTCGCCCGCTACGCCTCGTGGATGGCGCAGTCGATCTTCGTGATCGCAGCGCTCACATGGCTGATCCCGGACCGGCGCATTGAAGAACGTCTTGCCATGGCACGACCCGAGCGCTCAGTGGCAATTAAAAAGAGCATGATGGTGGCTGACTGAATCAAAGACGGGGTTCGATCGTAGAACAGCCTAACTTGAGGTCGCTTGCGCTGATGAGCCCAAACGTGGTTTCCGTTCGCAGCTGTCTGTCTCCGTTACGAGCCAATGTCGTTAGTATCGACGCGCCGGTTGGTCCGGCAAAGTATGGGCGCATGTTCCCGGAGCTCCCGTCCTTCCGCGCCGACGAAGAGTTCCTGCACGCGCTCGGTCGCGCAGGCGGTATCTGCGATTGCGGAGACGTGGAAGATACTGCTGGTTCGCTGGCAGAGGCGGCGGCAGGCTGGCCGATCTTCGGCCAATTCGTCGCGCACGACATTACCGCCGATCGCTCCGTCCTGCGATCGCAGGCCGATACCTCGGAGTTGCGCAACGCCCGCAGCCCGCAAATGAATCTTGAGGCTCTGTATGGCGATGGGCCGGTTGGTCATCCCTTCCTCTACCAGCGTGATGATCCCGCGAAGTTTCTGCTGGGCATCGAAGGCGCCGACGTGCAGCGAAACGCCGAAGGCACGGCAATCATCGGCGACCCGCGCAACGACTCCCACATGCTCATCTCGCAGCTGCATCTTGCCATGATCAAGGCGCACAATCGGCTGGTCGACGAGGCGCGGCAGAGCGGCATGGCCGAGAACCGTGTGTTCGAAGAAGCGGCCCGGAAGTTGCGTTGGAGTTATCAGTGGATCGTGTTGCACGAATTTCTGCCATCACTGGCAGGACAAGCCCTCGTCGATGAGGTTCTTCGCGATGGCCCGCGATGGTTTCGTCCCCGGCACGAAGCATTCATCCCGCTCGAGTTCGCCGACGCCGCTTACCGTTATGGGCACTCGCAGATTCGACATCGCTACCGGCTCAATTCCGAGACCGATCCCGTGCCGCTCTTTCCTGATCTGCTGGGCTTCCGTCCGGTGCCGCGCGAGCACAGGGTGGACTGGGCGCTCTTCTTCGATTCACCTGATGGGAAGACTGCCGAGCGCAGTAAGAAAATCGACGGGAAGTTGGTGCGATCGCTCATCGAGTTGCCGTTGGCGGTGACCGGCGAGTGTGAGATCGAGGACTATCATTCGCTTGCTGTTCGCGATTTGCAGCGCGGCCAGGGCGTCGGACTCCCATCTGGCGAAGCCGTAGCGCGCCACATGAGTGTCGAACCGCTTACCTCGGAGCAGGTAGGCATCGCATCATCGGGATGGAAGGGCGAGACCCCTCTCTGGTATTACATCCTGCGCGAAGCCGACGTGTGTACGGGCGGCGAGCGGCTCGGTCCGGTTGGTGGTCGCATCGTGACCGAGGTTTTGATCGGGTTAGTCGATGCTGACCCGTTGTCGTTTCGTCGGATTGACCCGCAATGGCGTTCCGACATGACATTGAGCGGGTTGCTGAACTTTTAGGTATCCCTCGGCAAAACTCCTGCAAAGCAAGGCTATTCCTGCGCGGACGTTGCTCCGAACGCCGAGGTCCACACCCGCCCTCAAGTTTTTGGTGGCTTCACGTTTGCTTCGCCCTCTTTCTATGAAAACCGGTGAATCGCCCGGATCGTCTCTCTACGACCGCCAGCATTGTCACAAAATCTCGGGCGACTCTGTCTTAGCGAGTACAGAAGACGATGACCTAGCATGTAGGGTCAACGCAAGAAGGAGAAGTGATGAAGATCGTAGTGATTGGCGGTACCGGCCTCATCGGATCAAAGCTCGTCGGCAAGCTTCGCGCTCAGGGGCAGGAAGCGATTGCGGCCGCACCGAACACGGGCGTCAACACTCTGACCGGCGAGGGTCTGGCAGACGTACTGAAAGGCGCGTCGGTGGTGGTAGACGTGTCGAACTCACCGTCGTGGGAGGACGCCGCAGTGCTGAACTTTTTTGAGACCTCAACGCGCAACTTACTGGCCCATGAAGCGACGGCGGGCGTGGGACATCACGTTGCCTTGTCCGTGGTGGGAACGCAGCGCCTGGCGGAGAGCGGCTATTTCCGCGCCAAGATCGTGCAGGAAAAACTGATCGGCGAATCTTCCGTCCCGCACACCATCGTTCAGGCTACTCAGTTCTTCGAGTTCCTCAAGGGTCTTGCGGATATCTCGATGGTTGGGGACAAGGTACATCTGCCTCCAGTGCTGTTCCAGCCGATGGCCGCCGACGATGTCGCCAGTGCTCTGGCAAAGACCGCGCTGGAGGAGCCGGTCAACGGCACAATCGAGATCGGAGGACCAGCAGCCTTTTACGTCGACGAGTTAGTGCGGCGGAGGCTGGCTGCACTGAACGATGCTCGTGAAGTTGTCGCTGATCCGAATGCACGTTATTCCGGAGCACGCCTCGACCGCAGGACGCTGCTTCCTGGAGAAGGAGCACGGTTGAGCGCAACAACCTTCGACGCCTGGCTTGCACAGCCTTCGGCACAAATCCTGACGGCGAATCACACCGCCTCAGAAGTCGCCAAAGCGAGCCGCTAGGCTCCGCTCACAAGCCGTGCGAACTGCGCTGGAAATGAGATAAGGAACACTGCCGAGACTGATCAGGAAGTATGCAACACATTACTACGCGCTGAAGGGCGCTGATCCAATGAGAGGTCGAATGATGACACTTACAAAATTGCTTTTGATTCTGGCGTGGCTCACGCCTATCGCTCTGCCGGCGCAGCAGGCCAAAGTGACAGAGATCATGTCCAAAGACCTGGCTGATTTTCCCGGCAAGGAGGGCTTGATGATCACGGTAGATTACCCGCCGGGCAGCGTTGACCCGGTGCATCGCCACTTTGCGCATGCGTTTGTCTATGTGCTGGAGGGCTCGATCGTGATGCAAGTGCAGGGCGGTCAAGAGGTGACGCTGACCCCTGGTCAGAGCTTTTACGAAGGCCCGAACGACCTTCATGTTGTCGGGCGAAACGCAAGTAAAACCGAGCCGGCGAAATTCGTCGTCTTCCTGCTCAAGCAGAAAGGCGCTCCGGTATTTGTGCCTGCTAATGAAAACCACAACGGCGAGTAGTTAGCTCGCACATCTAGGAGAGTTTAAGTGAGCACGATCACGGTAAAGGATGGTACGACCATCTACTACAAAGACTGGGGTGAAGGCCCGGTGGTCACGTTTTCCCACGGCTGGCCTCTCACCTCCGACGCATGGGATAACCAACTGCAATTTTTCGCGCAGACCTGCTGAAGTTTCTGCGGTCGGTGGAAAAGGTCCGGAAGGCGGTGGCCTGAGTGTACGAAGGCGCGGCGAGCCGGCCATGTGGGCTGATACGTCGCAGTCGAGAAAGGAAGTTCCGTCCCGCTACGCGGTCGGTCTGACGGAGTCTATGAATTCGATGAAAGAGAAAGTGGTACTGGTAACAGGCGGCGCAGCCGGGGTCGGGCGAGCGACTGCTCTGCTGTTCGCGAATTCCGGAGCGAGGGTGATCGTCACCGGCCGCCGTCCGGAACCGCTGGAAAGATTAGCTCATGAGCGCGACAACGTAGATTTCGTGGTTGCCGATGCGGCCAGTCCCGAAGACGCTCCGCGAACCATCGCTACCGTCGCAGAGCGATGGGGACGACTCGATGTATTGGTCAACAACGCGGGAGCCGGCGCCATCCTTGCCTTGCAAGAAGCAAGCCCGAAGACGATCACGGAGATCTTCGCGGTCAACGTCTTCGGGCCTTCCATGCTGGCAACGGCGGCATTGCCATACCTTAGGGCTTCAAAAGGAAACATTGTGAATGTCTCCAGCACCTTCGGACACAAGGCTGCTCCTGGGCTATCGCACTATGCGGCGAGCAAGGCCGCGCTGGAACACATGACGCGTTGCTGGGCCCTCGAACTCGCCGCAGAAGGCATTCGCGTCAATGCGGTAGCGGCAGGTCCGACAGACACCGAGTTCCTTACTGAGAGAATGAAGCTTTCCGAAGAGCAGGCGGAAGCTGTCAGAACTCAGGAGCGCAACCGCATTCCGCTCAACCGGCGCGGATCACCCGAGGAAGTCGCCAGGTGGATTGTGGCGCTGGCGTCCGACACTGGAGGATGGGTGACCGGTCAGGTAGTAACCGTGGACGGCGGCTTGAGCATCACCTGACTGGTGAAGCATTGTCGCATGGCAGCAGGGCGCGGAATGTGGCCGCAAATCAATTCGCCGCTGAGTCTCCTGCTCGGGCTTAGGCGGACAACCTAGGCTCGCACCAAAAGCAAACCTTAGCCGGGGATAAACGATCGGCGTCACCGGTATGCTCACGTGCCCCATACCCGCTCCACACGGCTTCCGCTCTCTTGCTTGATTGCCTCTCTGCTGGGTTGGCACATGGAAGCGTATTCGGCTATACAGCGGAGTGCCTGTGACCGGCGCGTCAGAAGAGTGACGAGGTCGGGCCGGCAGACTTACCACAACGAGACTCCTGGTTCGCGAAGATAACCGGCCAGACTTGTCAGTGTGTTTGCTGATCTCGCCACCTACGAAATCTCGCGCCAGAGGCAGCTTCTGGGTTGTCACTTCGCTCTGATACTCAGATCACTGACAGATGGTCATGAAGCTCGTGAAATGGCAAGGGAAGGAGATTTCTCTCGGCCTTCCAGCCACCCTGTCGCTCCCCGCGTGGCGTGAAGTAAGACCTTGAACTACCTCCTCCACAATTTCGCATCGACGCAACTCAGATGAGCAAGCTGCGACCTAACGGGGCATTCGCTTTCCCGCCGCCACAAGCTCGGAACGGGACGATGCGCTCCACACCGATCATCGCCGGGCTCCTGTGGGTGGCGGCTCCTGTTGGCGTTTTGGGAATCGCAACCCTGCTGCTATGGCTGTCGGGCAATTGGCTCTGGGCGGAGGGCTGGATCTTCGGCGTCTGGTGGGTGTCCTTTATGACAGCCCTATATTTGTGGCTTCGCCTCAGAGACCCTGCGCTTCTGGCCGAGCGTATGCGCAGGCCCGGCAGCGGCGGCGAATCGCGCTCCGATATGGTTATCCTCTTCGCGATGAAACTGTGCTTCATGGCATCGCTGTTTGTGTCGGCGCTGGATTTGCGCTTTGGTTGGACATCTGGGCTCCCGCTGTGGAGTAAAGGATGCGGAGGCATCTTGCTCCTCGGAGGCAGTTTCTTCATGTTCCGCGCCTTCACCGATAACACGTATGCGTCGCAGCTAGTGCGTATTCAGAGCGAGCGCGGCCAGCATGTCATCGACACGGGCGTCTACGCGTTGGTTCGCCACCCCATGTATCTGGGGGGAAGTCTAATGTTCGTTGGTGGGCCGTTGCTGCTCGGCTCGGTTTGCGGTCTCCTCGCAGGTCTGGCCGCGGTTGGGTTGCTCATCGTGCGCATCCTGGGAGAGGAGAAGCTGTTGGCACGCGATCTGGAAGGCTACCGGGCCTATTGCGAGAAAGTGCGGTACCGCCTCATTCCACACATCTGGTAAGTCAGGTTTTTCCGTTGGTTGAAACATCGGCCTCAATGGCCGGCTGCGCCGTGTTGACGCGCAATAGCGTAACGGCGATCAAGACGTACCAAATCTGCATGCCTACGACCGAGAGAATTGAAATGTAAACCCCGACTCTGGGTACATACAACCCAAGACCAAGGGCTCCCGCCGCGATTCCGACATACCCGCTGACCGTGCCGAAGACCCGGCTGCGTATCATCACCCGCCCTGTCAACAGCATGCCGATTGATCCGACCACGTTGCCCACCTGAAAGGGAGTACCAAGCCACGACGAAAGAACCGCTTGCCCAGCGCCCAGAAGTTCCTCCCGTTCCACCCCGGCGGGGGCCGCGGCGTACTGCTGGCCGAGGTACAGCATGTTGAGTGCGGGTGTCGCGATGAGGAAGCAGAAAATGGATGTCAAAGAAAAGGCAGTGGCAATCAGCATGAACGATTCGTGCACTCGGCGCAGGCTAAGGTAAAGCGCAAGACAGATTGGAATGGCAAGAACTTCATCGACGATGATTAAGAAATCGAGACTGATCAGGCCAATGAAGGGGCGCGAATGTAATAAAGCAAAATGGCCGGCAATCGTGGAAGGTGGCGGCCAGACAAAGAAGGCAATGATCTGAAAGAGGAACAGGACAACGGTAACCAGCGCAGCGAAGGCTGCGATTCGGTAGAGGTAATACCAGTGGGCCTCGCTGGGATCAGGATCTGTCGCAGCGGTTGGAGCCGCTTGAGACATGCGGTCCTCCTCGTAAAGCACGGCAAGCGAAAATCGATTCTCCAGACAGCTTTGGATCAGGATGCGTAGGGCTGGGCCAGCAATTCAGCCTTATTGACGCCGTTCTTTGCTGCCAGTTTCTTGAAGCCCATGGCACCCATCCATACGTAAAGTCGGCTCCAGAGCGCGAAGGGAAGTGGGTTTTTCATAACAATCTTCATCGCCTCCGCCGGTATGGGTCGATCTTCGGACAGCGAGCTAGCGGCCATCTCTAAAGCTGCGATCACATTTCGAACCGGCGCTCCTTGGCGTTTCGGCTCAGTGAGCGGCTGCCCCCCGATCATCCCTCCTGCAGCGAAGGCCAGACCGCCGGCCCACTGGAAGCGGCTTTGCCTGGCGAACTCGCTGCATATTGCTAACGCGAGGGAGTTCTGGAACGTCTCAGGAAAGCCAGAGTTCACAATCGCCACCAAACGTCGCAGACTCGATTCGGCGCTCGTCCTGCGGTGGGCTGCAATCAAAGACAGCGCTTTGGTCATTAAGTAGGGCAACGCGTCAACATAAAGAGGGAATACCAAGACAACCAAGCTAGATCGTTCTACCGCCAAAAGTAATTCACGTTCACCCTCTGGTCGATTCAGGCTCGCCCGTAGGGTTAGCGATTCAGTCTCCCATCCCCGCCTCGCGAGGCAATCGAGGAGGAAAGCTCCCAACGCGCTGGAGGTGCTCGGCTCTTGCGTTTTCGGACTGCCGATAATGAGCAACGCCCGGTGCATGATGTCCGATTTTACGGATGGGCCACCGGATGTGACGTTCGGCATTAGCGATGCGACCGAGTCACCGAAAGGCAATAAGTCGGAGCGGCTTAGGAGATCTTCGAACCGGCGCTGAAGCGCATCTGTGCCCTCCGATGCGAGGACGACTTCCGCCGCGTAGCTGGGAGGATGAAAATTGATTGCGTTGCGTCCGGCAAGCGTCTTGAAGATGTGGGCCTCAACCGGATTTGGGCTGCGCTGAACTCCAATCATCACGAGTCGTGGCGGCTTTCTATAACGCGGAGGATGATGCATTTCCCCGTGATCCATCTGGAAGAAAGGTGAGGCCAGCGGAATGAACCGGTCCACCATCTTCTTGAGTTCCGGCGAGTACCCTCCGAAGGTCACAGGGGTGAAGAGAACGGTGACATCACTGCGAACGATAGCCTGGGCAATGTCGCGACCAGCATCTGCTTCCACGCACAGTCCGGGCGTCTTCACCCAGCAGCCAAAACAACCGAGACAGTGGGCCAGTTTCATTTCACGCAGAGGAAATGTTACGAGTTCAGCCCCCGCTGCTTTGAACACCTCAGATAGCACCTCCAGTATTGGCGCCAGATCTTTATCGCCAACTCCAGCGCCATCGAGGATTACAACCTTCTTTCCCAGCATGTAGTTTCCTCGTTTGTAAGGCTCCTTAGAAAATCGGCAGCATTCAGCACATGCGGTCCGATAGTTTTGCTCATGGCAAGTCCGTAGCCACCACCAACGCCTCTGATTCACACACCGCTGGGCGTTTGGGATCAGACTAGGCGCGATTTAGCGGGCTCCGCAAGGACATGCAGCACCTCTTCTTGTTTGGTTAATTTTTGTTTAATTAATCGCCCATCCCATCGTTTGGGAGGTCCGGGTTGCGAAGACGGAATGCCTACTACACGTCCATCTCTAACACTGTTTCCCTTGTCAAGCACATTTTGAGGCACACCACAGCATCCGCTCCTAAGAGCGCGCCATTTCGCTCTCATGGAAAACTCCGTGCCATCATCAACCAAAGGCTCGCGTGTAAATCTCTCGGGTGGAACTCAGTTCGACCCAACCATCTCTCCGGTCGCAACATCGATCATGATTACTACTTCGAACTCCCTCTTAGCAGGGAGCGGAAGGTCCAATCAAGTGGGCGGTGATTTACTGCACACCATGGACGTGTTCGGACTCTCCCGCGTGCGAACCGAATTTTGCAACCTGTTCGTAATTCCATTCCTTGCGCCACATCCAGAACAAACTGACAGCGAGTTTACGTGCCATGGCTACCTTAGCGATCCGGGGATCCCGCCGCATGGCTAGGTGTAAATACTTCCGTCGCCACTCCTTGTCGCAACGGACAGCCGCCTGGGCTGCTTCCACCAGCAAGAAACGCAACAGCGTGTTGCCCTGCTTGCTGATATGCCCCAACCGCTGACGATTGGCGCTGGAGTCTTCACAGGGAATGAGTCCCAAGTAGCTGCCAATCTGCTTGCCGCAAGCGAAACGCTTGGTTGATCCGATGATCAGCACAAAGGCGAGGGCAGTCAGGGGACCAACCCCGGGATGCGTCATCAGCCGTAGCACCTCGGGTCGTTTTTTTGATTCCTCCTCCACCGCCGTGCTCAGTTCATCGATGGTGGGGTTCAAGCGGTCTAGCACGTCCAACAAGTCTTGCCGGCGTCGGCTGGCCCAAGGTAATAACACGAAGGACTCCAACTGGGCGCGCCCCGACTTGCTCCACAGTGCTTTCTTGCGTCGCACTCCTTCATTCATAGCCACAGCCTGCAACTGATTCAAGACTCGTGTCCGTATCTGCACCAGCCGATGCCGATGCCAAAGCAGTTGGCGCAGATCCCGATTCTCCGGGCTCGGCACCCATATGCGTGGAAAGCGATCTTCCACCAGCAGCTTCAGCAGCAGCTCCGCATCCAACCGGTCATTCTTCTGCTTCCGCACTCGCGCAGCCTTAATCTCGGACGGATTGCCAATCCATAGCTCGAAACCCAGCTCCGCCAGTAACCGTTCGAACCAGCGGGCGTGCCCCGTGGCTTCTATCCCCACGCGCACGCTTACAACTCGTAGCTTTAAGTCGCGGTAAAACCTTTCAGCTTCGCCGTCCTTGTGCAGCAGTCGTCGTTCACCGCTCTCTCCAGTCCCTGAATCGACAAACGCGATTTGCTGAACGCTCGGGTGATAATCGCAACCTATAATCAGCATGTTCGGCTCCTTCCTCCCGAGCCTTGGTTGCTTGGCAGCTATCAAGTCTACTCACGTCGAGGGAGCCGGCAGTGTTATGAAATCAAGTGACGTCCCCGTGCCAGACGTTCAAACAACGTTGGAAAAGGAAGCGACCGGTCGGAGGTCCCCCACGATTACGTGCGACGTGGCGATTTCCCGGACGTAATCCGGCCTGACTTTTGAGTGGAAAGCAGTCCGTTCCCATATTGGCTGTTCGGGTTAGCCTATGGCGGCTGGGCCAGCGTTTCGCCGCGTTCCTTCTGACAACATCCGGGGTGCGAATCGCGCAGTCAGAACCGGCCCCAAGATGGCAGTCGTAAGCATCAGCACCAACACCACATTGAGGAGTCGGTCATCGACGAGGTGTTGCCCCGCACTATTCAAGGTGTCATACGCCGCCAGTGCAGCCGCAAGGGTCGCCGCTACTTGCGGCAACGTGAGCGACCAGACTGTCAAACGTGCCGCAGAGCTGTACTGGAAAGCACGTCCGGCAATCTCCGCTGCTATAAACTTTCCAACGAGCAGCGCGAGGATAACAGTGGACGCGAGGGCGAAGTTATCGATCAAACTGCGGAAGAATACCAGCGGATCGATCAAGAACCCAGTCACAACAAAAAAAATCGGGATGAAAAGAGCGTTTGCAAGAAACTCTAACTTGCCTGTAGCCGGCTTGTCGTGGACTGCTGCGTTAACTGCAAGACCGCCGAGAAACGCGCCCACTATACCCGGCAGGTTGACGATTTGCGCGAGCAGACCCGCCAAAACCATGATGCCGAGCATGAGGGTGAAATAGGAATTCTCCTCATTTTCCAACTTCTTCAGGAGGAACGCCCCCAAACGGCCCATCCCGAATAACACTAGCGGAACAAAGATGGCAATTTCGATGAGCTGTACCGCGAGATTCAATACCGAAAAACCACGGTGATACATCCCAGCGCAGATTGCGTACACGATCAGCGACAGCGTATCAGACATGACGGTCGCCCCGACCGTCACTGTGACCGGCTCAAGCTCGGTCGCGCCGAGTTCTCTTACGATTGTCAGCGCCAGCAGAGTATGCGATGCCAGCAGTGATCCCAGCACGATGGCGGGGACCGTCTGGTATCCAAACCAGAGCCCGACTGCCGCGCCGAGAACCAACGGGATGCTGGTGGTCAATAGACCGAATATGATCGACCGGTTACGCGCTCGCCGGAATAGGGCGAGATCAATCTCCAGCCCAGCGAAGAACATGAGCAACAACTTTCCCAAGTCAGCAAGGAAATCTGCAATGGGGGCGTGTACCGGAAATACGCCGAGAACGTGAGGACCAATCACGACTCCGGAAAGCAACAAACCCACAACAGGCGGGAGCCTGAGCGTCTTGGATACCCGAGGAACGCCAACGATGATTGCCATACCCAAGGCGAACTTCGCCAGGTTTGGCAGCGCCAGCAAGTGCGAGCGTATTAATTCAAGCATTCCCATGGTCCTGCCTTCGCCGCTCAAGCGCAGCCAGCAGTAAAGATTCAGAAACGCTCCGACGTTCTTACCACATGGTATGTTCCGCGACCGCTGCCGCAGCTATTCCCTACGGTCTCCTGACGGGGAACGCTCACCGCGGATTGAGTGCGACTTGGCATATACCATCCGTTTTTGAGAAGCGCCACTTCAGCCCGACAATTTCTAGATGCGCCTTTCCTATGAGGAGCAGCTAATTTCTCGGCAGAATGCCGCCCTTAAAACCCCGAAACACTGAAGTGACCACTGGCGCTTTTGACAGTTGTCCCGCTTTCCGGCTTGAAAGAAACTCTGCGGCATCTTCTGGGCCCGGCCTCCACTGCAAGATACGAGCAGATGCACGATCAGTTCTTAGCACGGCCTCCAAGGTTTGCGCTGAAGGATTGGAAACAGATTTTCGCCTGGGAGAACTGATTGGGCGCAGCTAGCTGCTACGCTCGATCAACTTGGAGGGAGTCGAATGTTAAAACAGATTTTGCGCTTATCGCTGTGCCTGACTCTTTTGCTGAGCTTACCTGCGTTCTCGCAGGACAAACCCGCTCCCGATGCGCAGGTGAAGCCTGCTGCCACCGCAGACAAGCCAGGCGCCCCCAGTGACGAGGCTCAGGCAGAAGCGCTGCAGAAGGCTACGCAGAACCCGGTCGCCAGCCGTTTAGTCCGGGTAAATAATTGAATACAATAAAGATAGTTGGTGCCGAGAGGGGGACTCGAACCCCCACGACCCGTTAAGGTCTGCGGATTTTAAGTCCGCTGCGTCTGCCAGTTCCGCCATCCCGGCTTTGGAAACTCACGACAAGGTTCAGTTTAGCAGTTGCTGCGCAGCTTTCTTCCGCTACGCCGCCTCCCATTTGCAAACGAAAGTCGAACCTTCTGCCGCGCAGATCCCTCGCGGCGTAGAACTTACTTTTCTGGTTGCGGCGCAGGAACGTTGCGCATCGCGTTGCGCGTTTGCGGTGGGCTCGAATCCAAGACCAATCCTCGCCGCCTGGGAGTGACTTTCTCAAAGTCGGAGCGCCCTGTGCGCCTGCCCGTGGCGCTTTTTCCCGAGCCCGCTCAGATCGGGATGCATGTTTAAAAAGGCTCTTTTCACAAGGTTGTGTGACCGGTGTCACAGCCCTTAGTGAGGGCGGTGCCGAACAATGATGACATGCTTTTTCTGCAGCTATTGTCTTTCTCTACAACCTTCAGTCCCTATCAGCACGGGTTATCGATTTGAGGATCATTCATGGATAGCGCACTACTGGTTCACCGTCTGCACTTTGCCTTCACGGTGACATTTCACTATTTGTTTCCCCAGCTAACCATGGGGCTGGCGCCGTTGATCGTGATTCTGAAGACGATCGCCCTGAAGACGGGCGACGATCGCTACGGTGCTGCGGCCCGCTTCTGGGCAAAAATTTTCGGTATTAACTTCGTAATCGGGGTGGTGACCGGCATCCCGATGGAATTTCAGTTCGGCACCAATTGGTCGCATTTCTCGCGTTTTGCCGGCGGTGTGATCGGGCAGACCCTGGCCATGGAAGGCTGCTTCGCCTTTTTCCTGGAGTCAACCTTCCTGGGGCTATTCCTCTATGGCGAAAAGCGCCTGAGCAAGGGAATGCACTGGTTCTCGGCTCTGATGGTCTTCGTGGGCTCGTGGATGTCGGGCTACTTCATCATCGCCACCGACGCGTGGATGCAACATCCGGTGGGCTATGAACGCGCCGCCGACGGATCGTTGCAACTCTCCAGCTTCTGGCAGCTGGTACTGAATCCCTGGGCGGGCTGGCAGTACGTGCACAACATGAGCGGCGCAGTCATCACCGGCGCTTTCGTCATGTCGGCCGTGGGAGCTTTCTACCTGCTGAGCCAGAAGCATGTCGAGGAAGGCAAGATCTTCGTGCGCGTGGGCGTAATTGCCGCCCTCATTGTGAGTGTGTTCCAGCTGTTTCCCTCCGGAGATCAGTCAGGAAGAATGGTGGCGCGCTACCAGCCAGTGACCCTGGCGGCGATGGAAGCGCTGTTCGACACCCAACCGGGAGCGCCGCTGGTCATCCTCGGACAACCCGACATTCCTGCTCAGAAAATCGACAATGCCATCGTGGTTCCGAAGATGCTGAGCTTCCTGACCTGGCGAAGCTGGGGCGCGGAAGTGAAAGGTCTGAATGCGGTGCCCAAGTCGGATTGGCCCGACAACGTGCCTCTGCTCTATTACGCCTACCACATCATGGTGGGACTGGGCACGATCTTCATCGCGGTTGCAGCCCTGGCGTGTCTGCTGCTCTGGCGCAACAAGCTGTACCAAGCGCGATGGATGTTGTGGATCCTGCTGCTGATGTTCCCATTCCCCTACATTGCCAATACGGCTGGTTGGATGACTGCCGAGCTTGGCCGCCAGCCCTGGCTGGTGCACGGGCTGCTGCGGACGGTGGACGGTTACTCGAAGATGGTGTCAGCCGGCAATGGCTGGTTCAGCTTCCTGGGATTTGCCGGGATGTACACGGTGTTGGGAGTGCTGTTCCTCTTCCTGGTACGGCGTGAAATCGAACAGGGTCCTGAACTGGCGATGTCGCCGAGCCTTAAACAGAAGGTAGCAGCCGTTTCCATGTCGGCCGCGGAGGTGCGATAGCTATGGCGACCATTTGGTTCATGATCGTGGCAGTGATGGTGACGATTTACGTTTTGCTGGATGGCTTCGACCTGGGCGCGGGCGCGTTGCATCTCATCATCGCCAAGACAGACGTCGAGCGCCGCACGGTGATTCGCGCAATCGGGCCCGTGTGGGACGGCAACGAAGTCTGGCTGCTGGCCAGCGGCGGCACACTGTACTTCGCCTTTCCATTGCTGTATGCCTCCAGCTTCAGCGGATTCTATCTTCCCTTGATGATGGTCCTGTGGCTGCTGATGCTGCGTGCCATCGGCATCGAATTCCGCACTCATGTTCAAGAGGGTCTATGGCAGGGCTTCTTCGACACCATCTTCAGCGTGTCGAGCATTCTGCTGGCAATCTTCTTCGGCGCAGCGCTGGGCAACGTAGTGCGCGGTGTGCCGCTTAACGCCGACGGCTACTTTTTCGAGCCGCTGTGGACGAACTTTCGAGTTGGAACGCAGAACGGCATCCTCGACTGGTATACGGTGGTGTGCGGCGTCGTCGCCCTGGTCACGCTGACGAACCATGGTTCGCTGTATCTTGCCAACAAGACGGAAGGCGAGTTGAACATCCGGGTTCGTAAGGTGGCATCGGTCTTGTGGCCGGTGCAGGTGCTGCTCACCATCTTCAGCCTGATTGCCACGGTTTACGCTGTGCCGCACGTGCTGGCGAACTACTCCAGGTGGCCGGTAGGCTACGTGATTCCAATCGTCGTGGTCGGCAGCCTTGCCTGGATGTACTTTGCGCATTCGCAGCGGCAGGAGAAATCCGCGTTCCTGGCGTCGTGCATCTACATCGTGGGAATGCTGGTAGGCGCGGCGTTTGCACTGTACCCCAATGTTCTGCCGGCCAGCACCGGCTCTGAGCGTAGCCTGACAATCTACAACACCGCCGCCGGGGCGCATGGTCTGAGCGTCGGGTTCGTGTGGTGGACGATAGGAATGATACTGGCCGCTGTGTACTTCACATTCGTCTATCGCATGTTTCGCGGCAGGGTACGGCTGGACGAGGGAAGCGACCACGGGTACTGAGGAAAGTCTTAGACTAGAAAGCTCGGCCTGACTGCTCAAATGGTCAGGCCGTTTTTCGTTTGAATTCACACAGCGGCAGCCGCCACGGCCGGCAGCTTGGCTTGGTCCCACGCGTCGAAGCCGCCGATGACATTGATGACGTCGTGGCCTGCGCGCTGCAACAGGCTGGCCGCAATCATGCTGCGATAGCCGCTCTTGCAGTGGACTGCGGTCGGCGCCGAGCTCTTCCTCTGGGGCAACGCCGCCTTGAAGCGATCCAGCGGATACCAGTCGGCGCCGTCAATGTGTCCCGCGTCCCACTCGCCTTGGCGACGTACATCGAGGACCAGCACTTCGCCGGAGTCCAAACTCTTCTGCAACTCCTGCACCGTCATCTGCTTGACCGGCGCGAGTGCGAAGCCGGCGCGTTTCCAGCCTTCCACGCCGCCGTCGAGATAACCCTCGATATCTTCAATGCCGACGCGCGCTAAGCGCATGCGGGCCTCGGCTATCTGTTCCTCAGTAGCCGCAATCAGAAGCGGATGCGCGGACAATCCCAGCACAGCGCCGGCCCATGACGCGAACTGTCCTGACAGCGCGATGTTGATGGAACCGGGTACATGCCCTGCCGCGAACTCGTCCGCCGTACGAACGTCGAGCGCGATCTCTCCGCGCTCCAGCCGAGCCTGCAAATCTGCCGGCGCAATCGGCGTCAGCTTTGGCAAATCGGTCAGCGCCGCCGCGCCCGCGCGATTGATGGCGGCGTCTTCCAGGAAATAATCGGGCTTTGCCGGCAGATTCGACGTCATCTGCTGGATGAACTCGTCACGCTCTTTGATCTGCAAGGCGTAGTTGGTCAGTCGTTCGGTGCCGATGGTCGAAGAGCGCTCGGCTCGCATGTTGCGCCCGCATAGCGAGCCTGCTCCGTGCGCCGGGTACACCTGCACCTCATTCGGCAGCGTCATTAGCTTCTGGTGAAGAGAGTCATACAGCATGCCGGCGAGTTGCTGCGGAGTGTACGTCTTCGAAAGGTCGGGCGTCCTACGTCGCCTATGAAAAGAGTGTCGCCGGTGAGCACTGCGAAGGGAGTCTGAGATTTTTCTTCGTCGGTGAGAAGCAGGCACATGCTCTCTAGAGTGTGGCCGGGCGTCGCAAGCACCTGGACCCGACATCGGCCGACATGAATCTCCGAGCCATCAACCACAGCGGTATGCGGATAGATCGCCTCCGCAGGCTTGCCAACATAGATGTTCGCGCCGGTCCGAGCCGCCAGTTCCTTATGCCCGGAAACAAAATCAGCGTGCAGATGCGTTTCAAAGATGTAGCGAATTTGCAGGCCCTGCCTGGCCGCCGCTTCTATATAAATGTCGACGTCGCGTTGCGGATCGACAACGGCAGCCTCGCCGTCGGAGCCGAACATGTACGAAGCATGGGCCAGACAGCCCAAATAGAACTGTTCAAAATACATAGGTTTTGTCTCGGGACGACATAATATCGCAACGCATTGCGAAATGCGCGATTTATCTAGCCGGGAGCCGCCTGGTTCAGCGCTCGTAGGTCTCGGCCCAGCTCTTCAGGCGCGAGGCGATGTCGGCACGTAACGCTTCTGAGCGGAATCGCCAACGCCAATTACCCGACGAGCTGCCCGGCAGATTCATGCGCCCCTCGCTGCCCACGCCCAGCACGTCCTGCAAGGGGAAGAGCACAGTATCTGCGACTGATGCCATCAGAGTCCGAATCATTACCATATTAATGTCGTGGCCGTCGGTGTTGAGATAGCGGCGTAGCGTAAGCCATCTCCTTCTCGACGTCGGCTTCCGTGCGGATACTTCCCGCGCCCGGCTTGCTGTTCCACCAGCCCACCACCGTGTCGTTGTCGTGCGTGCCGGTATACGCGACCATGTGATGAATGTAGTTGTGCGGCTTGAAGTCGGGAGCCTGCGGGTCGTTGCCGAAGGCGAATTGCAGGATCGCCATGCCGGGAAAGCCGAACTGGTTGCGCAACGCCTCGACATCAGGGGTGATCACGCCGAGATTCTCGGCAACGATCGGCAAGTCGCCAAGCGCTGTGTGTAGCGCTTCGAAGAGCGGAGCGCCCGGACCCTTCACCCACGAACCGTTGACGGCTGTCGTGTCGCCTGCTGGAATTTCGTAATACGCTTCGAAGCCGCGGAAGTGATCCAGGCGAATTAGGTCGAGCATTTCCAAAGCTCGCCGGAAGCGCGCAATCCACCACGCATACCTGGTCTCGGCGTGCGTCTCCCATGAATAAATCGGATTGCCCCAAAGCTGGCCGGTGGCGCTGAAGTAATCCGGTGGAACGCCGGCGACGACCTTCGGCTTGCCATCGGGCTGAAGCTCGAACAGATGACGGTTCGCCCAAACGTCGGCGCTGTCGAGCGCAACGTAGATCGGCATGTCGCCGAGAATGCGAATATCGTTGCGCGTGCAGTGTGCCTTCAGGTCGCACCACTGGCGCTCAAATTCAAACTGGATGAACTTCTTGCACTCGATGTCGTCGTGGAGTTGTTCGCGTACGCGCTGCAACGCAGCCGGCTCACGCAAGGCCAGTTGCGGCTCCCACTCGGTCCAACTTACCAGATCGTGCGCGTCTTTTGCGGACATGAACAGCGCAAACTCGTCGAGCCAGGAGGCGTGCCGTTCGCAGAACGCCGCGAACTCTTGGCGATCACCGGCAGCCGTGTTCTGGAAACTGCGAAACGCCTTCTGCAACAGCGGTCGTTTCCAGGCAATGACCGCGCCGAAGTCGACGGTATCGACCGGGAAACTCGGCTTGTCCTGGATGTCGGAGGCGTCTAGATATCCACGCTCCACCAGACGATCGACGCTGATGAGCATGGGATTGCCGGCGAACGCCGAGAAGCATTGATACGGCGAGTCGCCGTAGCCAGTCGGCCCGAGCGGCAAGACTTGCCAGATGCGCTGTCCGGATTCGTGCAGGAAATCGGCGAAGGCATAGGCCTGCGGACCCACGTCGCCGATACCGTAAGGGCCGGGCAGGGAAGTGGGATGCAACAGTATGCCGCTGGAGCGAGGGAAGTTCATGGAAAAGGGCTACCCCGTTTCAGGATGGTATCGCAAACGTTGCTCGTCTGCTGTCGCGAGCTGGATGAAGCAAGTCCCTTGGCTGCGTTCGAGTCTTGTCAGCTGAAAAAAGTTGGTGAGCTGGAGGTCTGGGACGCGTTTGTTTTCGCTTGCTGTTGTTCGGGTTCGGTGATCCCGCTGCCATTTTCAGAAAATGTGTTCCCGCGCGGGCCACTGCACTGGCACTCATGGCAGTGAGGAAGAAAGCTCGACCGAATTGAGACACAAAGTCGATCGTCACCTCGATGGTCCTTGACCGGACGGATACCCAGTCCTATGCTGGCCGGTCAGTCTGCCGTTGTAAGAAAACGACTCCCTTGGCTACCTATCAGAAACAGCGCTATTGCGCACCCTGCGGAAACGAAGCAGGTATTAGGAAAAATCGCGCGCCTTTGATCAGTACAACGGAAACTCACCTCAAATTGACTTTCATATCCAGATTGCTAGCTGGGAAATGAGATTGCGAAATAATGAGGTTGCGAATGAATAAAGATAGAGTCCTTTTGTGTTTGGCGTTATTCGTCATGACATCGCTGGGAACGTCATTATCCCAAATGCCGGCAGGCTCGAATCGTCCGGCCAACGTGCCATCCGACTACGTGATCTCGCCGTTTGGCTACTTTCATCCATCGTGCGTGCGAACGGCGAAGGACGGAGAAACGGTGTTGCCAGATGGTCGCATCCGATTTGAAGACGGGACAGAGGAGGCCAGCGCTCTGTCTTGCGCTTTCCCGCGTTATAACCCCAGTGGAGAACTTGTGTCGGAAGGTGTAGCCGACCCCAATCCATTGGAGATAAGTTGGAGCTGGATTGAAGCCGGCCAAGTTGCCACAAGCACAACTTTCGATGCGGTCATGGCCACCTGGACCGTGCCGATCACACCTACGACTAACGATGGCCAAACCTTGTTTTTCTTCCCCAGCCTCTCTCATCATCACGGTAATCCGCCCAGCGAGGAGCCAATCATCCAGCCCGTGTTGGGGTGGAACGATGGACAGATTGGAGCGGGGCTGTGGAATATCGCGAGTTGGAACTGCTGCCCCAGTGGCATGACGTGGTCTAGTACGCCGGTGACGGTTAACCCGGGCGATCAAATCCAGGGCGCGGTTATTAGCGCGTGTGGCTCGCCAGTCATTCAGTCCTGCTCGAAATGGAATATCACAACTAAGGACGTGACTACCGGTACAAGCACGATCTTGAAGGTCGTTTATCCCAGCTTGTACCAGTTTCCGTGGGCTCAATCCGGAGTTCTCGAGGTCTACGCCATTCAGCAATGCAGCGACTATCCTCCGGATGGCTCGATAACATTCACTAACGTGTCTTTGTTCGACAACTTCTTCCGTCACATTGCTCAGCCCGGTTGGTCTCCCGAGCTCTGGGTAGCGCAGGGCCGAACGGATCCGTGGTGCAACTACGGTGTAACAACAACTGACTCCACGGTGACGCTGACGTATTAGCTTCAAAAGTCGAGACGCGACGGAACGGTTCCGGCGCTTCCAGGCGGAACTTCTTCTTGAGGACCGCACGCCAGCAGGGCGCGGCGAATGCCGACTACAGCTCCACTTCCTGCAACACCGGTTTCGGTGGAGGAATGGTGTGCAGCGCCTCGACCATGGCATCGGCAAACTCGCTGGTACCGGCCGTCCCACCCACATCGCGTGTGATGTGCTTCTTCTCGCCGTAAACTTTCTCCAGCGCCAGGCGGATGTGGTTGGCGGCGTTCTCTTCGCCCAGGTGGCGAAGCATCAGAATGCCCGAGCGCAGGACAGCCGTAGGATTCGCGATGTCCTTGCCGGCGATATCCGGCGCCGAGCCGTGCACGGCTTCAAAAATGGCGCACTCGTGACCGAAGTTTGCCCCAGGAACCAGCCCCAATCCTCCGACGAATGCGGCACACAAATCCGAGATGATGTCGCCGTATAGATTCTCCAGCAACAGCATGTCGTACTGATAAGGATTCATCACCAGTTGCATGCAGGTGTTGTCGACGATGTGCTCGCCGTAAGTAATCTCGGGGTAGTCCTTTGAGACATTGCGCGAGCAGCGAATGAACAGTCCATCCGACAGCTTCATGATGTTGGCTTTGTGGATGGCGTGGATCTTCTTGCGCCCGTGCTTGCGCGCATAGGCGAAGGCAAACTTGGCGATACGGGTTGACGCTTTTTCGGTGATGATCTTCAGGCTCTCGACTACGCCCGGCACCACTTCGTGCTCGATGCCGGAGTACAAGCCTTCGGTGTTCTCGCGAACAATTACCAGATCGACGCCAGGGTAACGCGTAGCCACAGAAGGCAGATTGCGAATCGGGCGGAAATTGGCAAACAGCTCGAACTGCTTGCGCAGCGCGACGTTGATGCTGGAGAATCCGCCGCCGATCGGAGTGGTCACGGGGCCTTTCAGCCCAACACGGGTGCGCTCGATCGACTTCGGTCAGCTCTTTTGGAATGTATTCGTGATACTTTTCGTAGGCTTCGGCGCCGGCAGCGTAGCTTTCCCACTCGAATTTGACGCCGGTTGCTTCCAGAATGCGAACGCTGGCGTTGACGACTTCGGGGCCGATACCATCGCCGGGAATCAAAGTAACTTTATGTGCCATTCTTCCTTATTATGTCGCCGGATTCAGTCTCCGGACTTGGCTTTGGCGGACGAGTTCTCCTTGGTGTCGAGCAATTCTTTCAGCTCTTCCATGAACTCGCGCACATCCTTGAAATCGAGATAAACCGAGGCGAAGCGCACATAAGCGACTTTGTCGATGCGCTTCAGGCGATTCATGATCAGCTCGCCGATTTCGCTGGTCTTGCGTTCGCGATCCTGGCGAGTCGACCACAAAGCCTTCGGCATCGTTGACGATCTGTTCCATCCGGCCCATTGATACCGGGCGCTTTTCGCAGGCGCGCAGCAGCCCGGCAAGAACCTTCTGCCGCTCAAATTTCTCGCGGCGGCCGTCTTTCTTCACTACCATGTAAGGGATTTCGTCGATGCGCTCATAGGTCGTGAAGCGCTTTTCGCACTTCAGGCATTCACGGCGGCGACGAATGGACTCGCCTTCCTTGCTTTCGCGCGAATCGACTACCTTGTCGTTTTCAAAGCCGCAGAACGGGCACTTCATGGGTGTGAGAGATGGCCGGAGGCCTGCATCGATTGTAACAGGGGAGTTGGCCAGGCTCGCCTTGGCTCAGGTCGCCCGCGCGTGTACGATTTACTACTCGCTCCTCAAGGAAAGTCGGCGGACATTGAGCACGGCCTGATAAAAGATCGTTGGTCCAAACAGAGGCTTCTTCGCTCGTGGGCATTGCGACCGCCCTGCTGATGGTCTTTGGGTGCTCCGAAGCCAGGCCGGGTCAAATCACCCACTCCATTCGGGCTATGATTACAGCCGTCGAACGCTCGTCCGAGCCGTTCGCTGTAAACCCACTTCACTTCAATGCGTGAGTGATGACACAGATTCCATCGGGGTCTGGAGGCGACAATTTCCCCATCGAGGAATGCGGCGGTGTGTCCGTATGCACCACCGTTGTCGTGTATTCATCGTCGCATCCACTCCATTGCAGCGAGGGAAAATGAGCACACAGACGTATGCGCCCGAAGTGAAGTTGCCTGTCCCGACAACGAACTCTGATCATCCGACCCCATCGCCGACCAAGCGTCCGACGCTGCGCATCCTTCAGCCGGAAGTCACTTACACCGGTTCGCCCATCAAGCCGCTGCAAAAAGGTTTGCCCAAGCAGACCGAGTCGCTCTGCCCCGAATGCACCAAGGTTATTCCGGCAGACATTTTCGCCGACGACGGCAAAGTCGTGATGGAGAAGCAGTGTCCCGAGCACGGCCACTTCCGCGACATCGTATTCAGCGATGTCGAGCTCTATTTAAAGATGGAGGAGTGGAACTTCGGCGATAACCTTGGCCTGACAAATCCGCAGGTCGAGGGCGGCACGGTATGCCCGGATGATTGCGGCCTGTGCGGCATGCACACCTCGCACACGGCGCTGGCAAATGTTGATCTCACCAACCGCTGCAATCTGACCTGCCCGGTTTGCTTCGCCAACGCCAACGTCGCCGGCTACGTGTATGAGCCGAACCTCGAACAGATCCGCGGCATGCTGAATACGCTGCGCGGCGAACGTCCCGTCGACGGCCGCGTGGTCCAGTTCTCCGGCGGCGAACCCACCATTCACCCGCAGTTCTTCGAGATCCTCTCGATGGCGCGCGAGATGGGCTTCACCCACATTCAGGCTGCAACCAACGGCATCGAGTTGGCGGACCTGGAATTCGCGAGGAAAGCCAAAGCGGCCGGACTGGCGACGCTTTATCTCCAGTTTGACGGCGTCAACGATGACATCTATCGCCGCGTGCGCGGTCAGTCGTTGCTCGACATCAAGATGAAGGTCATCGAGAACTGTCGCGCCACCGGCATGAAGATCGTCTTTGTACCCACGATCGTGAAGGGCCTGAACGACCACCAGGTCGGCGACATCGTCCGCGTGGCCATCGAGAACGTCGACTGCGTTTCGGGCATCAGCTTCCAGCCGGTCGCGTTCACCGGGCGCATCGCCAAGCACGAACTGCTGGCCAAGCGCTTCACCCTCGCCGACCTGGCGCGCTGCGTCAGCGAGCAAACCGGCATCACCGATCCCCGCTCCGACTGGTTTCCGCTGGCCTGTGTTACTCCGTTCTCGAAGTTTACAGCGGCGCTGCGCGGAACCGGCGTGCCCACTATTTCCTCGCACCCGCACTGCTCGCTCGGTACCTACTTCTTCGTCGACGAGCGGTCGAAGAAAGCCGTGCCCATTACGCAGTTCGTCGACGTGCCCAACATGCTGCAGGATATGGAAGAGCTGTCGCGCTCGGCCGGCAAAGCGCGCTTCAAGTTCTACAGCAAGATGAAGGCGTGGAATTCGTTCCAGCGTCACTTCAAGAAGGAGTTGGCGCCTCCGGGCCTGACCTTCACGAAGTTCCTGCAGACCTTGCAGGGGCTGACCAACAAGAAGCTCGGACGCGACGGCAAGGACGGCACATACACCTATCGCACGCTGCTGGTCGCCGGCATGCACTTCCAGGACGCCTACAACTACGACATCGAGCGCGTGAAACGCTGCGTCATCCACTACGCCACGCCCGACGGTAAGCTGTATCCGTTCTGCACCTATAACTCCGGCCCCTGCTACCGCGAGAAGATTGAGCGCCAGTTCTCGACACCGTTGGAGAAGGCGGCAGCTGGCAGTTAGCTGGTGCCCCAGGTTCGCGTCCTGGTTTTGGACGCTAACCTGGGATGGAACGTGCGTGGACCAGGTTAGCCCAACAGATGGCGACCCTGGGGCACCTGCACCTGGGCGACAGATGGGCGACCCTGGGGCACTTCCAGGGATTCGGATTTCGCAAGTGGGCTCGCTTCCTCCACTTTCGACGTATGCGGCACCCTAGCCCCGACGTCGCCCGGTCTTATACAATCAAGGGTTTCCTACTGTTACGCCATCCCCGTAAGGAGCAGACACTCCGGTCGCAAACACCGGAAACGCGGGCCCAATCGGTCCGCGACGTCGTAAATCGAAATCATGAAAATACACGAGTACCAGGGAAAGACCATTCTTGCGAAGTATGGAGTGGCCGTTCCGCGTGGGTACATGGTCGAGACGCGCGAAGAAGCTGAAGGCGCGACCCGGTCATTGCTGCGCGAGGGCGCCACGGGTGTAGTCGTTAAAGCGCAGATTCACGCTGGTGGCCGCGGCAAGGGCGGCGGCGTGAAGATCGCCAAGAACGCCGAAGAAGCGGCGGCGCTGGTTCCGAAGATGCTGGGCATGAATCTGGTCACCCACCAGACCGGCCCCGAAGGCAAGAAAGTGCAGCGGCTGCTCATTGAAGAGACGCTGCCCATCGCCCGCGAACTGTATCTCGGCATCGTGCTCGACCGCCAGGTTGGACGCAACGTCTTCATGGCGTCGGCCGCCGGTGGCATGGAGATCGAAGAAGTCGCAGCCAAAGATCCCAACGCCATCATCAAAGAATCATCTCATTCCCGGCTACGGCCTGCTCCCGTTCCAGGCGCGCGAAATCGCCTTCCGACTCGGACTCGAACCCAAGTTCATCAACGGAGCGGTGAAGTTCATGATGGCGCTGGCGCGCGCTGCCGAAGAAACCGATGCGTCGCTGGTCGAGATCAATCCGTTCATCACCACGACCGACGGCCGCCTGTTCGCCCTCGATGCGAAGATGAACTTCGACGACAACGCGCTCTATCGCCATCCGGACATCCGCGAGCTGCGCGACATCAGCGAAGAAGATCCGCTGGAAGTCGAAGCCAGCAAGTACAGCCTGAATTACATCAAGCTCGACGGCAACGTGGGCTGCATGGTGAACGGCGCCGGCCTGGCGATGGCCACCATGGACATCATTCAGTACGCGGGCGGCATGCCGGCCAACTTCCTCGACGTGGGCGGCGGCGCCAACGAAGAGCAGGTCACGCACGCCTTCGAAATTCTGCTCAGCGACAAGAACGTGAAGGCCGTGCTGATCAATATCTTCGGCGGCATTCTGCGCGTCGACACGCTGGCCAACGGCATCGTCAGCGCGGCGCGGAAGACCAATATCCAGTTGCCCATCGTGCTGCGGCTGGAAGGTACGAACGTCGAGCAGGGCCGCGAGATTCTGAAGGAGAGCGGACTGAAATTCATCGTGGCAGAGACCATGAAAGACGCGGCCGAGAAAGTTGTCGCCGCTGCTAAGGGGGTTCAATGAGCATCCTGGTCGATAAATCCACGCGTTTGTTAGTGCAGGGCCTGACGGGCCGCGAAGGAACCTTCCACGCCAAGAATGCCGCAGGCGTACGGCACGACCGGTCGTTGGCGGCGTCACGCCCGGCAAGGGCGGTACCACGCATGAAGGCTGGCCGATCTTCAACACCGTGAGCGAAGCGGTTGAGAAAACGGGCGCCAATGCGACCGTGATCTTCGTTCCGCCTCCGGGCGCGGCCGACGCCATCATGGAAGCTGCCGATGCCGGCATTCCGCTGATCGTCTGCATCACGGAAGGCATTCCGGCGTTGGACATGGTCAACGCCTGGGAGTTCCTGAAGACGAAGAACTCGCGGCTGATCGGTCCCAACTGTCCCGGCATCATCTCACCGGGCAAGTGCAAGATCGGCATCATGCCGGCGCACATTCACAAGGAAGGCAATGTCGGCATCGTCTCGCGCTCGGGCACGCTGACCTATGAAGCGGTGTATCAGCTGACCACGCGCGGCATCGGCCAGTCGACCGCCATCGGTATCGGCGGCGATCCGATCATCGGCACCAACTTCGTCGATGCGATTCGCCTGTTCAACGAGGATCCGGAGACCGAAGCCATCATCATGATTGGCGAAATCGGCGGCAGCGCGGAAGAGACGGCGGCCGAATTCATCAAGCAGAATGTGCGTAAGCCGGTCGTCGGCTTCATCGCCGGACAGACCGCACCTCCGGGACGCCGCATGGGTCACGCGGGTGCCATCATCTCCGGCGGCAAGGGAACCGCGGCGGAGAAGATCAAGGCGATGGAAGCTGCGGGCATTCATGTGGCAAAATCGCCGGCGGAGATCGGCGAGACGCTGGTGAAGGCGCAGGCAGCGGTGATGGGACGGTAACAAAATCGAAGCGGCGACGGCGTAGGAACCCGGAGCGTGAGCTCCGGGTCGTCATCCGATAAGGGAGTAGAAGCCGAGCTAAAGCCCAGTGTTGCAGGACTTTACGTCTAAGTCGTTTGCCGAGAAGACTTTGAAAAATTCCGTTTTTAGAACTATTGTTTTCAAGACTTTACAAGGCCGTTGCGAGGGGGAGTAACGAAAGTAACCTCTTGTGATAGCCAATTTTCGCCAACCCCAAATCGTAAGGACGAAGAACTAACGCATGAAAACTCTGCAACGCACTCTTTCTATCATCAAGCCCGACGCGGTTGAGCGCGGCGCGGCTGGCGACATCATCCACACGCTTCTGGAAAACCAATTCCGCATCATCGGCATGAAGATGTTGCACATCAACAAAGCGCAGGCCGAAGGCTTTTACGCGGTTCACGTACATCGTCCGTTCTTCGAGTCGTTGACCAACTTCATGTCGAGCGGCCCGATTGTCGTCATTGCGCTGGAGAAAGAAAATGCCATCGCCGATTATCGCAAGCTGATGGGCGCGACGGATCCGGCGAAGGCGGAAGAAGGAACGATCCGCAAGAAGTGGGCGTCTAACATTGAGCACAATGCGGTTCACGGATCGGACGCCGATGATACCGCACGTTTCGAGTTGAGCTACTTCTTCGCCGGATACGAACTGGCGAAGTAAAGAGTTTCCCCTACATCTCGTAGCTGGCGAGCGGAGGATTTATGGCACATGTGCAGATCACGATGTTGGCGGGCCGCACCATGGAACAGAAGCGGCGAGCCGTAAAGCGCATCACCGAAGCCATGGAGCAGGAGTTGCACGTCAAGCCGGAGAAACTGACCGTTGCCTTCGTCGAAGTGCCGCGCGAAAGTTATGCTCGCAATGGAACCCTGATGTCCGATCGACAGGACGTAAGTTAAAATCCCTGGCGCAAGAAAAAGCCGTCCTTCGCGGACGGCTTTTGTTTGCCCAGGTGCAGTGAGCTAGTGAGATTCGCCAGTTGTGCTCATTCCGTTGTTCTTGCCCATCGTCGCGCTTGACGGCATCGAGGCGCCGACTTGCGGAGCTACTTTCTCCGCCTCCTGTAAATGGCTTTCCAGAGTTGGCGTGGTCTGCTTGGCCCAATCGCGTAGCGCCGGCGAATGAGCGACCTCAGACTCATGCTTGAATTCGGCCACGTCCTTCTTGTGATCCATCACCATATCGTGCATGTAGGCTTTGTCGAACGCCGCTCCATGCAGTTTCTCCAGCCGATCTTTTGTAGCCTGATCTTTGGCGTCGAGACTGGTCGGTAACGATACTTCTTCCTGCGAGGCCAGTTGCTTGAGCTGATCGTTCGCCTTGGAGTGATCGTCGACCATGCGTTTGCCGAAGGCCTTTACCTCGGAACTCTGTGCGTTCTGCTCGGCCAGTTGTCCGAGTTCCACCTCGGCCATTCCGCCTTGTGCGGCTTTGTCCATGAAGTGTTGATCCGCGGTCGTTACTCCGCCGTTCATAGTGGACTTGGTGTTGTTCTGAGCCATCGACATTCCCGCCAGCAGAAATGTCCCCGTCATAATTGTCAAAGTCGTCCTGAAGGTTTTCATTGCATCCTCCTTAGATACCCGAAAGCCCAAGTTTGATTGTCCGGTTGCTACCCGCATTACTTGGAATGGACAACTTGAAGTAAGGTTGTCGGAAAGCGGCGACAATGCAGAGCTGCGGCTTCTGATGCAAGCCATCGTTCGGCACGTCGTCCGGGGTTTTGTCAGGAAGCTGCTCTCCTTGACGCTTGCTTCCGGTCACACTAGAGTCGAAGTGAGAGATTTGCAGCCTTGGACACTCTGGTCGGCAAGAACATTCTGCATTACACCGTAGTCAAGAAGCTGGGTTCCGGCGGAATGGGAGTTGTGTATGAAGCCGAAGACAGCCGACTCGGACGCCATGTTGCGCTGAAGTTCCTGCCATCAGAGCTGGAGCAGGATTCGCACGCGCTGGAGCGCTTCAAGCAGGAAGCGCGCGCGGCCTCGGCGCTGAATCATCCCAACATCTGCACCATCTACGCCATTGAAGAATGCAATGGCCAGCACTTCATCGCGATGGAGTTGCTGGACGGACAAAGCCTCAACGACAAGATTGACGGTCACGCGATGTCGTTGGAGAAGATTGTCGACATCGGCATCCAGATTACGGATGCGCTCGATGTCGCGCACAACAAAGGCATCGTTCATCGTGACCTGAAGCCCGCGAACATCTTTCTCACCACCCGCGGGCAGGCGAAGATCCTTGACTTCGGCTTGGCCAAGCTGATTTACGATCGCCGCGGTTCGATGGAAACCGTCGGCGGAAACGCTGCCACCGCTGCGCCCGTAATGTTGACCTCGCCCGGAACCGCGGTTGGAACCGTTGCGTACATGTCGCCCGAACAGGCTCGCGGCGAAGAGCTTGATGGCCGCAGCGATCTGTTCTCTCTCGGCGGCATTCTCTATGAAATGGCGACTGGCAAGATCCCGTTCGACGGAAATACGTCCGCCGTCATCTTCCAGGGCATTCTGGATCGCGCTCCGCGTCCGCCCGCCGAGCTGAATCCGAATGTTCCGTTCAAGCTGGAAGAGATTATCGATAAGGCTCTGGAGAAGGATCGTGGAGCTTCGCTACCAGAGCGCGGCCGAAATGCGCGCCGACCTCAAGCGCCTGAAGCGCGATGGCTCAGGCCACTCGCGCAGCGGCGTGGTCGCCGCGCAAGGTTCTTCGGCGGCGCAGTCGAGAAGTAGCGTTGTAGATCGTGAGATTGAGGATTCCCGCACGGCCAAAGAGCGTCGCCGCCGCAGCGGAGCGTTCATCGTTCTCGCCGTCAGCATGCTGATGATCGGCGCCGGAGCTTACGGGCTCTACAACCGCTTCCTGCAATGGCGCGGCGATTCCGGGCCGATTCCATTCCAGAACATGAATATGGAGAAGCTGACGAACACCGGGCACATTGTGCTCGCTACGATTTCTCCTGACGGCAAATATGTTGTGAACGTTGCCGACGAAGGTCACGGACAACAGAGTCTTTGGATGAGACATGTCGCAACCGGCAGCAATGCGCAGATTATGCCCGCAGCCGAAGTCGCGTATCGGGGACTGACGTTTTCGCCCAACGGCGATTTCCTGTACTTCGTTCGCCAGGAGCCCGATCATCCAGGAGTCGGCTTCCTCTACCAGATCCCCGTTCTCGGCGGAACGCCGCGCAAGCTGGTCGATGACGTTGATAGCGCCATCAGCTTCTCGCCCGATGCGCAGCAGATCGTTTATCTGCGCGACAGCTCGTCCGACGCAAGTTCGGTATTGATCGTCGCTCGCGCCGACGGAACCAACGAGCGCGTGTTGGCGAAAATGCCGCTTCCGGGATATTCCGATCCTTCGTGGTCGCCGGATGGTAAGTGGATTGCCGCTACCGTGCTTGATCCCGGAACACAGAATCTCGGCCGCGTTGTGCTGATCGACCCCGATAACGGCAAAGAAAAGACGGTTTATGCGGGAACGGCAATCCTGGATAAGCCAACGTGGATGCCCGATTCCGAGCATCTGGCGCTGATCTTCCATGACATCTCCAGCGACTGGAACGGTCAAATTGGCGAGATCGCGATTGCCGCCGGCAAGTTGCACCGCATCACCAACGATCTGAACTCCTACAGCAATCTCACGCTCGGCCTGACGAAGGACGGCAAAGAACTGGTGGCGATTCAGATCACGCCGCAGGCTTCGATTTACACGATGAGTTCAGATCCGAATGGCAGCGCTAACGCCAAGATAATCGACGATCATGGGAACGCGAATGTCGGCTGGTTGCCAGACGGTCGTTTGCTGGCGCTCGACTACGATGGTCACATCTCGACCATGAATGGTGATGGCAGCAATCGCAGCATCGTCTATCAGGAGCATCTGCCGATGTCGGGACTGTCGGTTTGCCACGACGGTGCGAGCGCGCTGTTCTCCATGCCTAACAAAGAGACGAAGGCGATTAACGTTTATCGGCTTGATCTGCAAAACGGAAGTGTTGCGCCGCTCACCAAAGGCACAGTCGATCAGAACGCGGTTTGCTCGCCCGACAGCAAGTCGTTCCTGTACACAACGTTCATCAAAGGCAAGAGGCTGTTGATGTGGACATCGATGAGCGGCGGTCAGCCAAAGCAAATGAGCGATAGAGTGGTTCAGTTTGCGGCCTACTCGCCGGACGGCCAGCAGATCGCGGCCTTCACCTCGCAAGGCACCGGCGTGAATTATCGTTCGATGATCGAGATTCTTCCGGCGCAAGGAGGCTTGCCGGTCAAAACGTTCCCGCCGATTCCTGCAATCTCCTCTATCTTCGAATATTCGGCGGACGGAAAGTTCCTCTACTATCCGGTAACCGCAAAGGGCGTTTCCAACATGCTGGCACAGACGATCGGCGAGAAGAACGTGACGCCGATGACCAACTTCAGCGACCTGCTGATCTACGGCTACGATTACGACTGGAAGAACAAGCGATTGGCGGTTTCGCGCGGACGCTCGAACACCGACATCGTGCTGCTCTCCCAGCAGCAGTCGCAGTAGCTATGCGTTCCGACGAAGATCGAAAAAGCAGATCCCGTCTGCCGATTCTGGAGATTCTGGTCGCGATCCTGTTGCTCGGCGGAGCTGCAGTAGCGATTTGGATCATGCATTCCTCTTTGCCCAAGCGATAAACTGATCGATTATGATCGGAACTCGCATCGATATCTGGTTGTGGGCGGCGCGATTCTTCAAGACGCGGGCGCTGGCAAAACGTGCCTGTGAACTGGGCAGAATCCAATCTCATGGCAATGCGGCGAAGCCTGCGCGCGAAGTACGCGTCGGCGACATGCTGAAGATTACCAACGACAGCGGCGAGTTCGAAGTTGAGGTGCTTCAGCTAAGCGAGATGCGCGGCCCTGCCGCGGTGGCGCAGACGCTCTATCGCGAAACGGAAGCGAGCCGTGAGGCGCGACTGAAGGCGGCCGAAGAGCGCAAAGCTTTGGCAGCGTTTGAGCCTGCGCCGCCGACAAGGCCGTCGAAGCGTGATCGGCGACACATCATCCAGTTTCGCGGACGACAGTAAGTTGTTGGGGTCGGTTCGGAAAGCGGAATCCCTCGTCCGCCTGAAGGCGCTCCTCGTGATGACAAAAACAACGGGCGACGAGAAGCTGACAACTGACGAATCGGCAACTGACAACCGACAACTAACAACCGACAACCGACAACCGACAACTGACAACTGACAACTGACAACTGTTCTATTCCTTCACCGTAATTCCCAACGCCTTCATCTTGCGATACATGTGGCTGCGTTCTAAACCGAGAACTTCTGCTGTTCGGCTGACGCTGCCTTGATTCTCGTCGAGCTTCTTCAGGATGTAATCGCGTTCGTAAGCGGCGCGCGCCTGATGCAGGCTGGAGAAATCGCCGACGGCTCGCCGTCCGCCTTCGCGATACACCAGCGTTGGCAGGTGTCTGCGTTCGAGCTTAGTGACGGACGGATTCATGATCACGATGCGCTCAATCAGATTGCGCAGCTCGCGAACATTGCCGGGCCAGGAATAGCGTATCAAGGCCTCAAGCGCGTCCTCCGAAATTTCTTTTGGTCGTCGGTTATAGGTTTCGGAAAACTCCTTCAGGAAATGGCGCGCCAGCAGCGGGATGTCTTCCTTGCGTTCGCGCAGCGGAGGAACGTAGAACGGAATAACGTTGAGGCGGTAGAAGAGGTCCTCGCGAAAGTTGCCCTTCGAGATTTCATCTTCCAGGTCCTTATTGGTTGCGGCAATCACGCGCGCATCGACGGTAATCGCTTCTTCTTCGCCGACGGGCGCGAATCGCCCTTCGTCGAGCGTGCGCAGCACTTTGGACTGCGTCTTCAGGCTCATGTCCCCGACTTCATCGAGGAACAAGGTTCCACCATCGGCTTTCTGAAACTTGCCTTCCTTGTCAGCCGTGGCCGTCGAGAACGCGCCGGCGCGATGACCGAAGAGCTCACTCTCAATGAGGTCTTCGGGAATCGCGGCGCAGTTGACCTCAACGAACATCGCGTCCTTGCGCAGGCTTTGCGCATGGATCGCACGCGCTGCCAGTTCTTTGCCGGTTCCGGATTCGCCGTAGATCAGGACACGCCCATTCGTTGGGGCCATCAGCGAGATCTGCTGGCGCAGCGCTTTAATCGGAATGCTGTCGCCGACAATCACACTGCGCGCCTGAAACTGCTTCTTGAACTCGAGGTTCTCGCTGCGCAGGCGCTTGGCGTCGATAGCGTTCTTCAAAACGATGAGCGTGCGCTCGATGGAAAGCGGCTTTTCCAGGAAGTCGAAGGCGCCGAGTTTGGTGGCGCGCACGGCAGTCTCGATGTTGCCATGCCCTGAGATCATGATGACCTCGGGATGATCTTCGCGCTCGACCAGTTTCTCCAGCGTTTCGAGGCCGTCGATTCCCGGCAGCCAGATGTCGAGCAGCACTACGTCAGGCGACTTATGGCGCAGGATTTCCAGACACTCCTCGCCACTGCCGGCGAGTAGAGTTTTGTAGCCTTCATCCGCCAGCACGCCTTCCAGCGCGCTGCGGATTTGCGACTCGTCATCCACGATCAGAATGGTCTGCATCTTGATTGGCGCCGGCTGCGAAGGCCATTTCCTGGGCCAGAGGCAGCTCTACGATGAAGCGGGCGCCCACGGGAGTGTTCTCTTCCACGCGAATCGTCCCACGATGATCTTCGACGATTCGGCTGACGATCGCAAGGCCCAAGCCGGTCCCACGACGCTTGGTCGAGAAATAAGGCAGAAACAGCTTCTCTTTCACATCGGGCGTGACCCCATGTCCGGTGTCGGCAACCACGACTTCGACCGAATCCCGACCGTCGGTCAGCGCAGTGGAGATCACGATCTGCTTGAGCAGAGAGTCGTGCAGGGCCTCAGCGGCGTTGTCGACCAGGTTGGCGACGGCCCGCTTGATGGCTTCCGGATCGGCCTGCACCATGGGCAGATCGACGGCTAAGAAGCGCTGCACCTGAATGTCGTCCAACCGGCCATCGAACATCAGCAGCGCTTCGTTCACGATGGCATTGATGTCGGAGGGTTGCGGCTTCGAGGCAGGGAAGCGAGCCAGCGTCGAGAACTCGTTGACCAGCTTGCGCACGGTTTCGACCGACGAGTTGATGGTGATGGCGCACTGGCGAATGACGTTAAGCGAAGCCGCGTCGGGCGGAGTCGGGCGCTCCAGGTGGCGACGAATGCGCTCGGCCGACAACGACAACGGGGTCAACGGATTCTTGATCTCGTGCGCGATGCGGCGTGCGACTTCGCGCCACGCCGTCTGCTTCTGCGCGCGCAACAGGTCGGTCAGGTCTTCCAGCACCACAACGTATCCGGCGCGATGGCGTCCGTTGCGCGAGGGTTGCTGGGTGGGCGGATCGAGCGAGGCCACGGTGACCGCGACGTTCAGGTTGACCCGCGCGGTCGCCAATTCCATCTGGCTGGTCGCGCTGCCCATACGATCGGCCTTGCGCAGCATGTGCTCCAGATCGCTGACCGCCTCCGCCGGGAAGAGGTCACGCAGACTCTCGGCGGAAAGAGCCGGATCCTGATCGAGGTGCAGCAGGCGCCGCGCAGCCGCGTTGGAATGAACAATACGGCGGGTTGCGTCGAGAGAAAGAACGCCGGACGGAACGCTCTCCAGAATGGTCTCGATGTGGCGCGTCCGCTCCTCCAGTTGGGCATTGATGTCCGCAAGTTTGCGGCGCGACTCTTCGATGCTGGTGCGGCCCGTTTCCAAGTCGGCCGCCATGTGGTTGAACGACTCGACTAACTGACCGATCTCGCTTCCCGCCTGAACGTCCACACGGTAGTCGAGGCGGCCACGGGAGATTTCATGGGTAGCCTCGGCCAGTGCGACCAGCGGTTTGGTCACCATCTTGGAAAGATAGAGCGCCAGCCACATTGAGGCGAAGAGCACGCCGACCGTCAACAGCAGCAACAAGCCGAGATAGGTGCGACGCAGACGGCGCCGCTGCAGTCGCAGATCATTGTATTGATTTTGACTGTTCTCGAGGTCGCGCAGCGTGCCGGAGTAGTTGGCCGGAAGCGGCATAGCCACCAATACCTGCCCATGATCGCCGACGTGGGCGCGTCCGAGAACGTAACTTTCGCCGAAAAGGTCGAACGGTTTCTGTTCTGGATCGGCCGCCTGGGGCAGATGGCGACGCATCAGCGGCCAACCCTCAGGCGCGTGGAAGCTGGCTTCGGCGTGATCGTCCACGACAGCGAAAGCGAAGCCGCCCTGCAGCGTGACCTCACTGTTGCGGAAGGCATCCATGATGTAGCTGAAGTTGCCGGTGTGGAACGACTTCAGCGCTTCCGGTGTGGCGGCGATGCGCTGCGCTTCGCCCTGGGCATTCGCCATGGCGTAATTGGTGAGCAGCGACGCGATCAGATTGGTGTGATACTGCACGTCCTCCGACGGACGCGAAAACCACTTCTCAACGGAGCGATTCAGTAAGCCATAAGAAAACAGAAACAGAAAGATCACGGGACCAAGCGACAGCAGCAGAGCTCCCATGACCATGCGGCTTCGAAATTTCGAACCCAGCAGCCCGCTCCTCCGCTCGGCATAAAGCCGCAACAGGGTGCGGATTAAGACAAATGTCAGCGCGACAAAGAGAAGCAAAATCAGCGCAGAAACCAGAGCTACGATCAGGGTCTCTTCGCTGGTATCGGGTTCGAAGAAGGTGAGTTTAAAGGTCGTCTGCGCCAGAATGACGGTAAACAAAAAGAAGACGCAAATCGAGAGCGCGATAATCGCAGGTGTGCTACTGCGTTTGTTCGTCGGGCGGGTTGGCGAACTGGACGGCAACATCGAGGGTTCGTGGGCCGAGACTCTTCCCTTTATGGCGGAAGATCGGACGGAAACTGCGGGAGCGTGATTCCATTATAGCGCTGTTCGGACCCGCAGATTGCCTTCTATAACCCGTGTTAACGCAATGAGTTGCGGTGCGTCGGCGCAGGAATTTTGAATTTGTGGAAAGTTGGCGACGTGAGAAGAACAAAGCGTGGAATGTCAGGCGGCCAGGGGTTCGCATCCCCCGCCGCCTGATCTTTATGCAGGACTACTGAGCCGGCGGTTGCATACCGCCCATCATGCCGCCCATGTCCATCTTGCGATAGCCCGACGGAATCTCAAACAGGCTGGCGTCCGGCTCGCCTTCCTTGATGTTGGTCAACTGCCAGGTCGCATCCTCGGAAACGGACTTGATGGGGAAGTGCAGCTTCTGGTCGATCCACACATTCGATACCTTGCCATCCTTGTGCGTAATCTGCCAGTGATCGCAGCTTCGGCCGTTGACCTGTTCGGTGCCGAGATTCTTGCAAGTGGCGCCGGTCTCGCCGGAGCACGGATTGCCAGGATCGCTATACGGCTTGATGCTGGGCGCCATGCCGGGGCGATGCGCCATCATCATTGCCTGGTCCGCCTTGAACTCCATGTACATATGCTGCTGCGGCATCAGCATGTCGGTGGTCTGAGTCGCCATGTTGGTGATCATGATGGCGTTGCCGCGCGGGCCGGTGTCCATGTCCATGCGCATGTGGCTGGGGGTGAAGTACATCTTGCCGTTGATCTCGCGTGCGTCGCCGCCGCGACCTGAGGTTATTTGCATGTCGGCGGAGAACGGCGAAATTTGTGGAACGACTTGGGCTACCGCCGATAGGGACAAGGTACCGACTAGTACGGCCAAAACCAGACGAAGTGTCAGTTTCAAGTAGCTCTCCTCGAAGGTTGCAGGAAATGGGCTCTGGCGGGCTGCGCCCGTAGCCGTCCAACAGTTTACGACGAAGTTTCCAAAAACGAAGGTACTTACGTGCCGGGTCGGCGTGATGCGGGGAGGGGGAGCAAAGCTGCCGGAGTCAGAAAACTGGATGCGGCGGTGCGGATTGAACTATAGTCTATGCAAGACTTCAGCCATACGTCCTGTCGGCAGCAGGGCTGACGAGCGTTAAGGAGACACGCCTGATGGGCGCAACTGGCATGTGGTCGCGTAAGGCCGATCCCTCTTCTACCGGGGACCCACACGTCCTGGTGGTGGTAGAGGGCGCCGATCGCCGCACCATTGTCCTCGATCACTATCCGTTTACGATTGGGCGCCGCACTGATCGTGACCTGGTCATGGCCGACCCTCGCGTATCGCGCGAACACGCGCAGTTTTTGACCGAAGGCGACGGCATCTACGTTATCGATCAGGGCAGCCGCCACGGGACGTTCGTCAACGGCGAACGAATCAATCGTCGCAAGCTTAATCGCAACGACCACGTCGAGTTCGGCGTGCAGGGCGGACCGCACGTTCTTTTCAGTCCGGACCGCTCACCCACCAGCGCCGCGCAACAGTTCCTGAGCCAGTTCTCCACCTGGAAGCCGGCCTCCGGTGCGGGCTCGGACCTGGAAATGCTGAACGTCTTTCTTGAGGCGGCGCGCAAGCTGAATACCAGCGGCGTTCTCGACGATGTTCTTACTGCTCTGCTGGAGGCGGCTCTCCGCTTGACGCGAGCCGAGCGCGGATTTGTGTTTCTGCGGCATCCGGACGGCGAACTTCGCCTGGCAGCCGGTCGCGATAAGAACGGAAACAGCATCAGCGACGACACCACCATCTCGCGCTCCATTCTGCGCGACGCCGCACAGAGCGCCTCGGAATTCCTGGTGACCGATACCGACGACACCGGCAAACTCGCCGGACGCGAGAGCGTGGTGGCCCACAATCTGCATAGCGTGATCTGCATTCCGTTGCGCAAGACGGTTATTCAGGAAAAAGTAAAGGACGATACGAAGTCGGGCGAGACCAGCGACGTGCAGGGTGTGCTTTACCTGGACGCGCATTTCCTCTCCGGCAAGTTGTCGTCGGTGAGTCACGACATTCTCCGCACCATCGCCAACGGCGCCGCGACGCTGGTAGAGAACGCCGCACTGGTGCAGGCCGAAGATGCTGCCAAACGCTATCGGCAGGAGTTGGCGATCGCGTCGGAGATTCAGCAGCGCCTGATGACCGTCACCGTGCCTGAAGTTCCATTCGCCAAGGTGAATGCCGTCAGTTATCCCTGCAAAGACATCGGGGGAGACTTCTTCGATCTGGTCTACACCGACAAGGGTTTGTCGCTGATCGTCGCCGACGTATCGGGCAAGGGCGTTTCGGCGGCCGTGGTCGCGTCGATCCTGCAAGGAATGTTGTATTCGCAGTTGGCACGTGACTCGTCGCTGCCCGAGATGATCTCGGCGGTCAATCGTTTCCTCTGTGAAAAAGTCGCCGGCCAAAAATATGCGACGCTGGTGATCGCGCGCCTGTCGAACAACGGCGATCTGGAGATGATCAACTGCGGTCATGTGCCGCCGCTGCTTGTGTCGGAAGGCAAAACGATCAAAGTGGAGGAAGGCAATCTCCCGGTTGGCCTGGTCGCTGTCGCCGAGTTCACGGAGCTGCGGATGAAAATGAAAACGGGCGACCGTCTGTTGCTAGTCACCGACGGCGTCACGGAAGCCGAAGACGCCAGCGGAGAATTCTTCGGTACCGAACGTCTGGAGGAGTGCAGTCCGCAGGGACTCACGTGCATCGAGCAGGCGGTGACAGAGTTTCGCGGCAACACGCCGTTGACGGATGACTTCACCATCACCGAGATGATTTATCGCGGCACGAATTGACCATGCCGAAAGTAACGCCACGAAAGTCCAGAGTAGCTTCCCGATAAAGCTGCCGACACAATTTTTCAGAGCTGATACCACCGGAAAGTCTTGGCTGCTCACGCCATCTATGTTGTAATGGTTCATTGTTAATTTGTAGCTGCTCCACTACAGAAATATGTATTTGCTGCCACTCATAAATCTCTGGACGTCGGGCAGAATCGGTTCTCAGTTTGTTTCCAGCGTTCCGCAACGCAAACTGGGTTATACCGTTTTCTTCTGTGCACTTATCCTCGTAGCCTCGGTGCCGGCTATGGCCGTTACTCATGCCGTAGCCCACGCACGGATACACCACAGCCATCACGCTGTCTTGCGCACGGCGGTTCCGACCCATCATTATCGCGGTCATTACCAGGTCGGTCTGGGCCGATGGAGTCCCATGTTTCCCGGTTCGCACGAAATGCTGGTGCGGGAGAACGAAGAACTCGATCGCATGCAGTTGCCGCGTATTAATGATGACTACGAGCTGACTCGCTACGAGCTGTCGCAGGATCTGGTGCCTGTATCCGAGTCGGATGGCCTGAAGATCGCCGCCGACCTGCCGGACAATCGCCGCTACTGCCGTCCCTGGACGCGCGATTTTTTGAACGATTTCAGCGCGGCCTTCTACGATCAGTTCCACACTCCGATACAGGTCAACTCGCTGGTGCGCACAGTCGAGCAGCAGCATCGCCTGCGCCGCTGGAACCGTTTCGCGGCGCCTGAGTTTGGCGACACAGCTTCGACCCACCTGACCGGCGTCACCTTCGACATGTCGCGCCGCGGCCTTACCTACGAGCAGTATGAATGGATTCGCAACTACCTGCTCCCGCTACAGGCGCAAGGTATGGTCGATCCTATCGAAGAGCGGCAGCCGGTGCTGCACGTGGTTGTTTACGAGAAGTACTCGGGCCGCAACGATCAGAAGAACGCGTGGTCGGAAGCGAATGAAGCCACGGAGATGGATCCCTACGGAGCCGCAGCAACACCGGCCGCAGTGATCGGTCCTGCTCCGGCGGGCAGCGCGGTCGCGGCTGCAGGCAGCCAGCCGTAGCTCAGCGGACAATAAAAGAAAAGAAACAGCACGCTAACAGCGTGCCGTTCGTATTTGCAGCTAACCTCAGCGGCTAAGTCAGTGCGCCACGACCATCAGCTTCCGCTCCGTCATATCCTCAATCGCGTAGCGTAAGCCCTCACGGCCGAGGCCGGAATCCTTCACCCCGCCGTACGGCATCTGGTCGATGCGGAAGGTTGGCACGTCGCCCACGATCAGGCTGCCGACTTCGATCTCGCTGAACGCAGTCTGGATCAATCCGAAGTCACGCGTGAACAGTCCTGCCTGCAAACCGTATTCGGAGCTGTTGATGAGGGTTAGCGCTTCATCGAAGGTTTCATACGGTTCGAGCGTAACTACGGGGCCGAAGATCTCCGCGCAGTTCACGCGCATGTGTGGCGAGGTCCCGGTCAGCACGGTCGGCTCGACGATTGAGCCGTTGCGCTTGCCGCCGCACAGCAACTTGGCTCCGGCCTGGATCGCATCGTTTACCCACCCCACGATGCGGACAGCGTCCTGCTCGCGAATCATCGGCGGGACATCGGTGGTTTCGAGTGCGGGATCGCCGATCTTTAATTTGCGAACACCTTGGAGAAGCTGCTGTTTGAACGGCTCAAAGATGTGCTGATGCACCAGGATGCGTTGCACCGAGATGCAGGTCTGTCCGCCATAAGAGAAGCCGCCGGCGACGCAGCGTTGGGCGGCGTGGGCAACGTCGGCGTCGCTGTGCACGATGACACCGGCGTTGCCGCCGAGTTCCAGCGTGACCCGCTTCTTGCCGGCGCGGTTTTTCAGCTCCCAACCCACGGCCGCGCTGCCGGTGAAGGTCAGCAACTTAATGCGTTCGTCGGCAACCAGGATGGCGGCATTGTCGTTCGACAGCGGCATCACAGCAAAGGCGCCGTCGGGCCATGAGGTGTTGTCGATGATCTCGGCCAGCATCAGCGCAGAAACCGGTGTTTGTGGCGCGGGCTTCAGGATCAGCGGACATCCGGCGGCGATTGCCGGCGCGACTTTGTGCGCCACGAGGTTCAACGGAAAGTTGAACGGCGTAATCGCGAAGACCGGGCCGACAGGGAATCGCCGTACCAGTCCCCAGCGGCCGGCAGTCGATTCCAGCGTGTCCAGTGGCAGATACTCGCCATAAATGCGCGTCGCTTCTTCGGCGGCGATCTGAAAGGTATTGATCGCGCGGTCGACCTCGATGCGCGCTGTCTTGATGGGCTTGGCTGCTTCCCGGCAGATGGTGCGCGCAAATTCTTCCCGGCGGGCGATGATTGCCTGGGTAATTTCCTGCAGGATAGCGGCGCGCTGGTACGACGACATGCGTCTGGTTACGGCAAACGATTCGACGGCCGATTGGATCGCGACTTCGACATCGTTGTGCTCGGCCTCGCTCACCACGGCTACAACGCTGTGATCGTAGGGTGAAGTGACGACGGACTCGCGCCCATGCGTGCTCCAGCCGCCGTTGAGGAAAAAGCCCATGCTGCGTATGGTGGAAGTAGTCTGACTCATGCTCGCCCCTTGTGATGTTGTTAGGAGGTTAGATGCAGCACGTGATGCTCTCCGGCAAGATACATAACATAAGCGTACTCGTATGAGTAGCAGAATTCAGGTTGCTAGCCGCCGCATGGCGAACGCCGTATGAGCCGTGCGCAATCTAACAGCAGGGAGTCACCATGGCGGATTCGGAGACCGAATACATTGTCGAACTACAGCCGAAACTGATCCAGCGTCTGGACGAGTTGGGCTTTGGCCACGAGCCATACCGCGACGTGCTGGTGCACGGGCTGGCCGAGCTGGCGTCACGCGCCCGCACCCTCGATCAACAGGCGCTGCCTCTATTTATGTCGTTGGACGCGAGTCATCGCCGCTCGCTGGCTGAGGTCACGCTCGCCTTGAAGAATCATCTGGACGCGATGCTGGATTCCATTACCGACACCCGCGCGGGCCTGTCGGCACTAGCCGACTTCCTGCTCCGCGAAGAGGAAGAACCAAGGTAGCGCCTCAGTTGGTGAACTGAAGCTGCGACGTCAGTCCCGCCAGCTTGAGCACCTTATAGACCCCTACGTCGGTGCCGCGCAAGACGATGATGACCTCCGCCTTCTCGGCCGCCTGCGCCAATTCTTCCAACGCCTTCAAGGTTCCAGCGTCGATGTGCTGCACTGAAGAGAAGTCCAGCATCAGCTCGCCGTCGGCTGCCGACAGGTTTTCCCGCGCCTCACGCAGTGTCTGCACAGGATATTGTTTATCGAGGATGAGACAGTTGGCTGTCGTCATACAAAGGCCTCCTGCTTGTGTCTGCGGGATTCGTTCTGTGCGTCCTCGGCCTCGGAGCCGCGGCCGCGATAGGCGCTCCAGTAAAGCTCGATGAGCTCTTTGACCAGAGGCATGCGCGGATTGGAACGCCACGAAGGATCGTCAAAGGCAATCTTGGCGAGATCGGGCATGGCGGTTTCGAACTCTTCTTTGCTGATACCTAGATCGGCAATCGAGCGCGGCACCTCCAGCCGGTCGAGCAGTTGCTCGGTCGCGGTGACCAGGTTCTTCACCTTCTCTTCCACGGTATGCCCGCCGAGTCCGACCAGGTCGGCGATCATGGCGTACTTCTTATGCGCAACGTAGGTCCGCTGATTCGGCGAGGGCATGAACTTCGTCGGCACCGACGCGTTGTAAGCGATGACGTGCGGCAGCATCAGGGCGTTCGCGCGTCCGTGCGCGATACCGAAGCGCGCTCCAAAGGCGTGGGCCAGCGCATGATTGACGCCGACGGAAGCATTCGAGAAGGCAATAGCCGCGATGCAGGCAGCGTTGTGCATCATGCTGCGAGCTTCTTCATCGCGTGGGTTGTCGTACACCTCCGGCAGGTACTTGAAGACCAGTCGAATCGCCTGCATGGCGTTCGAGTCGGTGTAAGGCGAGGCGAAGATCGATACCGCCGCTTCCAGCGCGTGGGTCAGGCAGTCAATGCCGGTGTCGACCGTCAAGCCTTTCGGCATCGACATGACGAACTGCGGATCGACGATGGCGACGTCGGGCGTCAGTGAGTAATCGGCGAGCGTGACCTTGATGCCGCGCTCTTTGTCGGTCATCACCGCGAAGGGCGTGACCTCGCTGCCGGTGCCGCTGGTCGTAGAGATGGCGATCAAGCGCGCGTGATTGGTTTTTTCCGTCGGGTATTGCACCACGCGCTTGCGGATGTCGAGGAATGGCGCGGCGAGTTCTTCCAGGTCGGCCTGCGGCGATTCGTACATCAGCTTCATGATCTTCGCCGCGTCGATGACCGAGCCGCCGCCAAGCGCGACGATCTGGTCGGCCTTGTAGAAGTTCAGCGCCTCGACGCCTTGCGCGATGATTTTAATGTCGGGCTCGGCGTCGGGAATGATGGTGACGCGCACTTGCGTTTCCGGCGGAATCGCCCTGCGAACAATGTCGGCGTGGCCAATCTGCTCCAGCGCCGGATTGGTGATGATCAGCGTGGAACGCGAAGCGAAGTTGCGCAGGTTTTCCACGGCGTTCATGTTGAAGTAAATCTGGTTGGGAACTCGGAACCACATATGCGCTTGTGTCCTTCGCGCCATGCGCTTGATATTCAGGTAGTGGTAGACATTGACGTTGTCGGTGGTGCTGTTGCCGCCGCCGGTACCGCAGCCGAATGAAAAGGTTGGCACCATGTCGTTGTACACGCCGCCCAGCGCGCCGATCGAGCCCGGCGAGTTCACGATGATGCGTCCGGCATTGATGCAGTCGCCGAACTTGCGAATGATGTCCTCGTTATTGGAGAACACGACCGCCGTATGCCCCAATCCGCCCGCGTGATTCACATCCACGCAGACCTTCAGCGCTTCCTCCACCGAGTGTGCGCGATAGACGGCAAGAACAGGGAAGAGCTTCTCGACGGAAAGCGGATACTTTCGTCCCACACCTTTGATCGGCGCGATCAGCAACTTTGTTTTCGGCTTTACGGAAATTCCGACGAAGCGCGCGATGTTGGTAGCTTTCTGGCCGACGGCCATGGGCTGCATATAGCCCGTGGCCGGATCAATCACCGTGCGGCTCAGGATCTCGGTCTCCTGCTCGTTGCAAATGTGTGCGCCTAGGTCCTCGAATTTCTTCAGCACGCGGTCGTAGATCTCGTCGTCGATGACGACCGTCTGCTCCGAGGCGCAAATCGTGCCGTTGTCGAAGGTCTTGGAGGTGATGATGTCGACCACGGCCATGTCCAGGTCGGCCGTCTTCTCCAGATAAACCGGAGTGTTGCCGGGGCCGACACCGAGCGCCGGTTTGCCGGAACCGTAAGCGGCCTTCACCACGCCGGGGCCTCCGGTCGCGTCGATCAGGCCGATGTCTCGATGGTGCATGAGGAAATCATTGTCGTGCAGCGTGTGCGATTCCAGGCAGGTGAACACGCCTTCAGGCGCGCCGTGCTTCACCGCGGTTTCGTACATGATGCGCACGGCCTCGGAGCAGCAGCGCCACGCCGCCGGATGCGGGCTGAAGATCATGGCATTGCGCGTCTTGATGGCCATGATGCACTTGAACAGCACGGTGGACGTGGGATTGGTGATGGGCGTGAGAGACAGGATGACGCCGATCGGTTCGGCCAGTTCGGTCAAGCCATGCTCATGATCTTCGCGGATGACGCCTACCGTGCGCTTGTCCTTGACGTAGTTGTAGACAAACTCTGTGGCCACCATGTTCTTGATGGCCTTGTCTTCCAGCACTCCAATTTTTGTCTCTTCGATGGCCAGTCGCGCCAGATATTGGGCCTTTTCCAGTCCGGCGAGGACCATGGGTTTGACGATTCGATCGACGTCTTCTTGTGTGCACTGGGAGAAAACGGCGGCCGCGGTTCGCGCCTGGCTGACGAGTCCTTCCAGATAAGTGACGCGATCTTGGCTGAGGGTTGCGGCAGGGTCACTCATACGTCCTTCTCCGAGCGGCGCACAGGCCGAAAAATACCAGCTTCAGTATCGGAGGCCGCGACCATACCGGCAGTGAGCCTCGTCACCCGGAAATGTGAGCGAATGCCGTGAGTTGTCAAATTTAAAGATTCGACGGCGGACGATTCCGGAAAGCGCTTCCGCGACGTGCCACTTCTAGAAGTTTCTAGTACTACCAGTGGTAGTAACGGGTATCGAGGATTAGGCTTCCAACTTTGATATACAGTCCGGCCTAACTGGAGGCTTCATGCCGTCACCCCGCTCCCTGCGACGTATTGGCCATCTGCTGCTCCTCGCTGCACTTTTTATTCCCATCGGCCTTCGCGCCCAGAACTCCACTAGCACACTGCGAGGTATCGTCCAGGATGCGACCGCGGGACGCGTAGCGGGTGCTCAGGTCACGGTCCGGTTAACGGATTCGTCGATCGCCCGCGAGGCGACGGCAAATGATCGCGGAGAGTTCCGTATTGACGGCCTTCTGCCCGGACCTTATCAGGTGACCGTCGCGGCCAAAGGATTCGCTGATGCTACGGCCGATGTTGACACCGCAGTCAGTGTGGTGCGCGATATCACCATTACGCTGAAACCCGCAGCCAAACACGAGACGGTAAAGGTGCAGGCAGGTGTTTCCTCGATTACCACCGAGACGCTCGACACTTCGAGTGCGGTGCGTGGCGGCGTCGTCGACAGCCAGGATCTCGAATCTTTTCCGCTGCCGGCACGCAGCTTCGCCAACATCGCTTACCTGGTGCCGGGAACCGAGCCCGTCGAGCCTTCCGATCCGACCAAGGCGCGTATCACGGCCGTTTCCACCGGTGGAAGTTCCGGCCTGAACAACGAACTGTCGGTGGACGGCGCCGACAACTCCGACGACTGGATTGGCGGCTTCCTGCAGAACTTCTCGCCCGACGGTCTTCAGGAATTTGCCGTCCGCACGTCAAATGAAGACGCGGATACCGGATGGACGACTGCCGGGTCCGTGGTGATCACTACCAAGCACGGAACCAACGAGTGGCACGGCGACGCGGCTGTCTACGAACGTGCGGCTGATCTCAACGCTCGCTTTCCTATTGAGAATCCCCCGCAAACCTGCATCAACAATGTTTGCGTGAACAATCCCAAGCAGCCATTTTCGCGCCAGAACTATGTGGGTACGATCGGTGGGCCCATCAAGAAAGACAAGCTGTGGATCTTCAGCTCCTTCGAGACCGTGCAGGAGAATGCGAGCATCGCCTATAGTCCAATCAGCACGACGCAATTCGCCGCCCTCTCGCAATTGGCGTCACAGGGATTGATTACCGGCTCACCTTCTATCGCTACCCCTTCCTTTGTTCCTATTCCCTTTCGCGATTACATGGGTACAGTGCGCTTCGACTGGGCGCAATCGTCAAAATCGAGTTGGTTCCTGCGTACATCAATGGACAGCTATGTCACCAACAACAACCTGGTGCAGCAGGGCACCTTGCCATCAACCGGTCTGCTGACACATGACAATTACTGGAATGTGGCGCTCAGCAACACCTATGCGTTCAACTCAAGCACGGTAGGCAATCTGGTCCTCGACGCCAGCTTGTTGCATCTCACGCAGACTCGAAATTCGAATCTGGGCTACGCGCTGGCTTTCCCCTTCAGCGCCACATCGCTGACGATTTCCGGGTTCGAAACCTACGGCGACAACCAATTCGCTACTCCTATTACGCTTTTCCCCGACCTGCGCAATCAGGAGAAATATCAGTTCCGCTACGACTTGAGCCACATAGTGGGCACCCATTCGCTCAAGTTTGGCGTCGACTTTATTCACGAACCGGTGCTCAGCGGAGCTTTTCCCGGCAACGCCGAAACGCTTGCTCAGTATGCCAACAATCCGACGTATTACGTTCAGAACCCCGGCGTGTTTGGAACCTTCAATCCAGGCTGCGTTAACTTCACCGCTTCGGACGGCTCGACCTGTACCTACACACCTGCCGGCAACGGAAGCTTTTCGCAGAACGTTCAGCGCATGGCGCTGTACGCCGAGGACTCGTGGCGAGTCACGCCGAGGCTGACCGTCAACTACGGCTTGCGCTGGCAGTCGACTTGGGGACTATTCGATGCTTCCGGCCGCAGTCAGGCTGAGAACCCGGCGTACATAACCATGCAGGCGTTGCAGATTCCCGTGGTACCGGGGCTGCCGCACGATGACCATCACCAGTTCGCCCCTCGCCTTGGGTTCGCTTACTCTCCCGGCAACAGCGGGACGACGGTGATTCGCGCCGGCTTCGGCATGTTCTACGACGATCTTGCGCAGAACGGATGGGCGACTGCCTTCCAGGGTGTGAACAACTCGAACTACTCCACCGGACCGTGCGCTCTCACTGGAGGCCCAGGCAATTACGCGCTTGTGGGCTCTGGCTGCCTGCAGGGCGGTAACACGGCAACCGGCAATGTGATTGGGTCGCCTTACAAAACGCCTTACAACATTCATATTACCGGCGGCTTCCAGCACGCTTTCAGCGATCAATGGCTGATGAGCGCCGACTACGTTTATGAGGACGGCGTTCACGGATACCGCGCCTTCCCCTACAGCGGCGGTACTAATCTGACCACCCCGCTCATTCCCACCTCCGACCCGAATTATGCCAACGATCAGGCGAGTGTGGTGCCCAATGTCAACGTGTTTGAAGCGGATAACCGTTCCAAGTACAACGCGCTGATGCTGCACCTGGCCGGTAATATGAAGCGCTTCAATGTGGTCGCCAACTACACGCTTTCCAGAGCAGACACATGGGGCTGCCTGCTGGGCGAATTGTTCGACTATGTCGATGGCGTTTGCCAACAAGCGAACGGGCAGTTGAATGCCTTTGGACCCGGAGATTACGGACCGTCCGGAGAGAACGTTACCAGCCGCTTCGTCCTGGCCTTCACGGTGCACATTCCCTGGGGATTCGAGGTGAGCAGCGTCAATCAGTTCGAGAGCGCTCGTCCCATCACGATTACGAACGCCGACAACACCGGCCGCATCTACGTAAACGGAATTCCCACGAGCCTTGACGAATTCCGCGGCACGCCTTACATGCAGACAGACCTGCGTGTGACGCGTCCGGTCAAGGTCAACGAACGCTGGACGATCTTGCCGTTCATCGAGTTCTTCAACCTCTTCAACCGCAACAATCCCGGAGCGAACTACGCCGTCAATGTTGTGCAGCTTCCGGTCCCGCAGTCAGAGATGGCGCCAAATCCAGTCACGGGCATCACCAATATCACCAGCGTTTGCTCCAACCCAAGCTGTTCCCAAACCGTACCGCTCACCAGCTTGAAGCAACTTGAGATTCCTGAGGGTGCGTTGGGAGACTTCTTTGGACCGGGAACGACCGTTGGTATTCCCTTCGCCGCGCAAATCGGCCTGCGCGTGACGTTCTAAGGGAAGAAGGCGCAGCAAAAAGCCAGCCCGCTAAAGGCTGGCTTTTATTTCAAGCGGGAGAACTACTTCTTCAGAGAGGCTACGTAGGTCGCGATCGTCTTCGCCTGATCGGCGGTGACGCCCGAGACGCCCTTGGTGTGCGGGGCCTTCTTGCCGGCTGCGCCGTTGGTGATTAGATCGGCAACCTGCGCCGTGGTCAGAGTGGTCTTCTGGAGAGAGGGACCAACCTTGCCTTCGCCGGCGGCGCCGTGGCACATGGCGCACTTTGATTTGTACAGCGTGGCTCCATCCTGCGCGAAGCTCAGGGTCGACAAAACTGCTAACGTAGCGAAAGTAACGATGAAACGCTTCATGAAAGCTCCTTAGTCGGGGGGAATGAATGTTGTCGTGGCCAGCAAGCAGGATTCGCCCACTGCAGCTACGACGTATTTGCGGGAACGTGGGCGCCATTCCTCACAAACACTTAATTGTAGAGCGGAAAAATCAGGTTGCAAGCAAATATCGCAATTCGGTGCGCGCGTGAACATCCGCAATGTTCATACATCACATAAAGACTGTTCACTCCGCAGTTTTGACCCGAACCCGCTGGTAGAGGAACGACACCGCAAGCAGGATCACGCCCAGCACGATGAAGGCAACGATGCGGTAGCCGCGTTCGAGGGCAGAGATATCGTAGAAGAAGACCTTGGCTGCGGTAAGGGCCAGCAAGGCAATCGCCTGCCAGCGCAGGAACGACGACTTCTTCCAGAATCCGATGATCATCAGTGCGCTGCCGTAAAGCATCCACACGGCCGAGTAGGTGAAGTCGCGCGCGATGTTCAGGCCGCGCCAATCCACTGGGCCGTGGTGAAGCATACCTTGCGGTCGGAAGTAGTCTACAACTTCAAAATGCAGAGCGATCAGCGCCACTAGATTCAAAGCCAGAATCGCGCCGCCCACCCAGTTTCGATTTTGCTCCCCGCCTTCTTTCCACGAGTAATACGCAAGCAGTCCCAGGCCGGCGATCGCGAGAAGGTACAGACCGAAACGGGGATTGAGGAGCAGCGGTTGCGGGGCATCCGAGTCCACAGCCAGCAACTGGATAATTCCCAGCGCCAGTGCGGCGGTTCCCAGATATCGCAGCAGCCGACTTGCACCGCGGTGCGAAGCCCAGATGAGCGCGCCCGCCTCCACCATCCACCCAAAGGCGATCCAGTGGCCGTACAGCTGAATTGGAACGGCCATGCTGATGAAACCCACGGCCAGGGCGATGTGAACCGAGCTGTGTTCTTTTGCGTGACGATGGTCGAAGCTGCGGGCCAGGACCAGCTGGAACACCGCGACCAGGACGTAGAGGCTGGCCAGGGACGGATGGTAGTGCCTGATCAACATCAGGTATGTTGCCGTGAAGTAGCTGGCCGCGTTCAGAAATACAAGTCCGACCGTCAGCGTTCGCGTGGATTCTGGAACATCTTGGCCTGCGCTGAAGAAAGGAGCAGAAGCAAAAATCAGGAAGAACAATGTGGCGAACAGGAACGTCGTCAGGAGTTCCGCCTCGGCGTAGTAGGTGAACGCCCACGCCGCCGCCAACATGGCTGTTCCGGCATAGCTGCCGTACAGCAGGCGATGCCACCGCTTGATGGCGACGATCCATAGCGCGCCGAGGTCAAGCAGCGCAAGGTAGCAGAACAACGCAATCTCGTGATCCTGGTGCGTGGAAACCAGGACCGGAGTAATAAATCCGCCGACCAGAGCGAAGGCGGCCAGCAATTCGGCATTCTGGCGAAGCGATAGCGCCGCCGTGATCAGCGTGACCGCGACCATGCCGGCGAAGGTGACCGTAGGCGAAACCAGTTGGTAGTACTGCGAGGCAGCCCAGAGCGACAGATAAAGCGCTCCGATACCCGTGGCCTTGAGCGAGTAGGCGAACCCGGCATAACCTTTGCTGCGGAAGCGTTCGCTCCAGAACATCAGGCCGACGCCAACGGCTATCCCGATCAGCACCTGCATTGACGGACCGATCCAGCCATTCTCGAAGGCGAGCTTCAGGAAGTACGACAGGCCAACCAGCACCGCGACGATGCCCAATCGATTGAGCCACTGGCCGCCGATGACCGACTCCAACGAAGCGCTCGAACGTTTCGGTTGAGCGGTGGTCGCCGAGGGATGGCTCGACTCCTGAAACAGCGGCCGTTCTGGCGTTGGAACGAGATTTTGAGGTGGTGGAGCAGCGACTTGGAATGGCTGCGCCGGTGAGGCGACTTGCCCAGTTGTAGCTTCAGTCTGAGGAAGCGGCGGAGCGGTCGTTTCGCGCGCCGAGAGTAGACCTTCCAGCCGGTAGACGCGACGAGTCAGTTCCGCAAGCTGTGCGCGCAACTGCTGCACTTCTTCGGATTGGCTTTGGTCATTCACTCTGAAGTGGCTGACAGCGCTTACAATACGCGAAAGTCGGCGGGCAGGCAAAAGCCCGCGGGGAGGAGTTCGAGATGAAGTTTCATACCGAGTATCTGACCTTCAATACCAAGAAACATCGCGAATACGTCCACATCACGCCGGAGGTCGAGAGTGCGTTGCGCAAGAGCGGCATTCAGGAAGGCATGATTCTCGTGTCGGCCATGCACATCACCGCCGGCGTCTACGTCAACGACAACGAGAGCGGCCTGATTCACGACATCGACAAATGGCTGGAAGATCTGGCGCCGTATCGCGACGACTACCAGCATCACCGCACCGGAGAAACCAACGGCGACTCGCACCTGAAGTCGATGCTGGTGCACCACGAAGTGATCGTCCCGGTCACCGGCGGCAAGCTGGACCTTGGCCCGTGGCAGAGCGATCTTCTACGCGGAATTCGATGGCCAGCGCCCCAAGCGCCTGATCATCAAAGTGATGGGCGAGTAAACGCGCGTCCAGCAATGTGTCCCAAGTTGGGACGAACTTGAATCGTGGGGACGAATAAGTGCGGTTGCATTCTTGCGCTCTGCTAGAATCCGGCCCAGCGGCATAGATATTCCTTTCAGATAAAGCCGCCCTCCTTAGGCAGGAATTTGGAGGGCGGCTTTTCGTTTGTCGCCAGGCTCCGGCCCGGAGCCAAATTCGCCATTCGTTCTATCTTCCTTTCCAACGTGGAAAGGTTCATTGGCCGGTAACAGGGTTATTCGTGCCCTCTCGCAGGAGAGGCAATCGTGAGAAAGGATTCGTCATGATTACTCTGGCAGTCGCAAACAAGATCATTGAAGCCGCTATTAAAAAGGCGAAGGAAATCAAGCAGCCCATGTGCATCGCCGTAGTCGATGAGGGCGGGAACATGGTGCAGCACGTACGCATGGATGGCGGATGTCTCGGTTCGATGGATATTTCGCTGCACAAGGCCTATACAGCGCGTGCCTTTAATTGCACCACCAAGGAACTCGGACGGAATTCGCAGCCGGGCTGCCAGTTCTATGGCATCCACGTTTCTAACATCGGCAAGATCATGATCTTCGCTGGCGGCATTCCGCTGAAACATGACGGCAAAATCGTTGGCGCTATTGGCGTTAGTTCGGGCTCGGAGGAAGAGGACGTGTCGGTCGCCGAGGCCGGCGTTGCCGCCTTCGAGAAGATCACGGAGCGCGAACTGGTAGGCGTTTAGCGAACGGGATGCGACTGCGGTCACACCTCTGGTTGACCGTGGTCACTGCGGGAAGCACCGGGCAGCGGCGATGATAATCAGTTCTTCCTCCGCTGGGAAAGACGAAAGTCCGTATTTCCCTCTGGAGCTGAAATACATCGCCGATGATTCCCGGCAGTGGAGCGCCGTGCTGTGCGTGCCGCGCTCCACAGATTTATCGCAAATCGATTCAGCTCACCGCCGAAGGAACCCCGCACAGAGGCCCCGGCGTCATAGAAAGGTTTACCATGCCAGTTTCAGAACTCGTCAAAGAATATTCGCTCGACGAAGCGCTCGATACCATTCGCAAGAATGGCAAGGTGCTCTCGAAGTACAACAATTTCATCGGCGGAAAATGGGTAGCCCCGCTCAAAGGGAAGTACTTCGTTGACCACAGCCCGATCAACGGCGAGCCGATCGCGGAAATCGCCAAGTCAACTCCGGAAGATGTCGAGACGGCACTCGATGCCGCCCATGCCGCCAAGAAGGCCTGGGGACACACTTCGCCGACAGTACGAGCTGCCCTCCTCAATAAGATTGCCGACGTGATGGAAGAGAACCTTGAAGTGCTCGCCCTCGCCGAGACCATCGACAACGGCAAGCCGATCCGCGAGACGCGCAATGCCGATGTTCCGCTCTCCATCGACCACTTCCGTTATTTCGCCGCCTGCATCCGCGCGGAAGAAGGCGCGCTGGGCGAGATCGACAACGACACGGTTGCGTATCATTTCAAGGAGCCGCTGGGTGTTGTCGGGCAGATCATTCCGTGGAACTTCCCGCTGCTGATGGCCGCCTGGAAGCTGGCCCCGGCTGTCGGAGCAGGGAACTGCACCGTCATCAAGCCGGCGTCCAACACGCCGCTCAGCCTGCTGGTTCTGATGGGCCTGATCGGCGACATCCTGCCTCCGGGCGTGCTCAACGTCATCACCGGACCGGGCGGCGAGATCGGCAAGGCGCTGGCGTCGAACTCGCGCATCGCCAAGATCGCCTTCACGGGCGAAACCACCACCGGCCGCCTGATCATGCAGTACGCGTCCGAGCCGATCATTCCGCAGACGCTGGAGCTGGGCGGCAAGTCGCCGAACATCTTCTTTGCCGACGTGATGGACCAAGACGACGACTTCTTCGACAAGGCGCTGGAAGGCTTCGCGCTCTTTGCCTTCAACAAGGGCGAAGTCTGCACCTGCCCGTCGCGCGCGCTCGTTCAGGAAGACATCTTCGACAAGTTCATGGAGAGGGCCGTGGCCCGTGTGCGCGAAGATCAAGGTGGGCAACCCGCTCGATCCGACGACCATGATGGGCGCGCAGGCTTCCCAGGACCAGCTGGAGAAGATCCTCGGCTACATCGATGATCGGCAAGGAGGAAGGCGCCAAGTGCATGACCGGCGGCGAGCAGGCGCACATCGGCAGCTGACTTCGAGAAGGGTTACTACGTCGAAGCCGACCGTCTTCACCGGACACAACAAGATGCGCATCTTCCAGGAAGAGATCTTCGGACCGGTGCTTTCGGTGACAAAGTTCAAGACGCTGGACGAAGCCATCGAGATCGGCAACGACACGGTCTACGGGCTGGGCGCGGGCGTGTGGTCGCGCAACGGCACCAACTGCTATCGCGTGGGCCGCGAGATCCAGGCGGGCCGCGTGTGGACCAACTGCTACCACCTGTATCCGGCGGGCGCGGCCTTCGGCGGCTACAAGCAGTCGGGCTTCGGCCGCGAAACCCACAAGATCATCCTCGAGCACTATCAGCAGACCAAGAACCTGCTGGTCAGCTACAGCCCGAAGGCCTTGGGGTTCTTTTAGACGAAGGATTGAAATTTAACGGATGGGCCGGGGAGCGTTGTGAAACGCTCCCCATTTCAACGTGCGATGAAGCTCAGGCAGAAGAAATCCGAAGAGCCGGAATCACGGGCTCGTGTGGTGATCACCACGCGGGCCAAGGAACTCCTGAAGATATTGAAGGAACGCCATGGCCCACTGCTGTTTCATCAGTCGGGCGGGTGTTGCGATGGAAGTGTTCCGTTGTGCTTACCCAGAGGTGAGTTTCGTGTAGGCGCACACGATGTGCTGCTGGACGTCGTCGATGGCACACCGTTCTATATCGATGAATTTCACTTCAAGCTTCTCTCGGATGAGAAGCTCTTGCTGGACGTCGTGGAGTCGCTTAGCGACGCCTTCTCTCTCGAGTGCGCTGACGGAATGCGCTTTGTGACCACTACTCTCGATCCAGCTGCCTGTCCCCGGCGCTAGAGCCGAAATCCAAAGAATCTCGGATGCAACGCCGGGCTGGCATAGTCCTGCAAGACTTACGAGAAGATCTCACCGGGCAGACGCGAAAGGGTGCGTGTTTGGAGCGTGTTCTGCACCGCACGCGGCACTTTCCGTTCGCTCTGGTTGACCTGGCGGCGCGCGATTTTCAATTTCAGTGCCCGCTCAATTGAGCGCAGCTCTGGAATCTCGGCGCCGGAAACCAGCGTCGAAGCGCGTCCCGCCGATCCCATGCGGCCGGTGCGGCCGACGCGATGGATGAAGTCTTCGGGGATTTGCGGCAAGTCATAGTTAATGACGTGGGCCACATTGTTGACGTGAATGCCGCGCGAGGCGACATCGGTGGCAACCAGCACCTGGTACTTGCCCTCTTCAAATCCGCTGAGAGCGCCGGTGCGCTGCGACTGGGTGCGGTCGCCATGGATCATCGCGGCCGTAAAACCGTCACGAACCAGGTTTTTGGCCAGGCGCTCGGTGCCGTGCTTGGTGCGCGCGAAGATGAGCGTCTGTCCTTTTTCGCCGTAAAGAAGCTGACGAAGGACTTCGGGCTTCTCCGATTGCGGCACTTCAAAGGCCTGCAGCTCGACGGTGTCAGCGGGCTTGGATGTTGAACCCAAAGCGACGCGTACCGGCTTGTTCATATAGTCATTGACCAGGTTGGCGACCGAAGCCTCCAACGTGGCCGAGAAGCACAAGGTTTGCCGCTCTTTTGGAAGCGCGGCTACGATGCGACGAATGGCGGGCAAGAAGCCCATGTCGAGCATACGGTCGGATTCGTCCAGGACCAGTGTCTTAACGTTGCGGAGGTCCACCAGCTTGCGGCGGAGGTAATCTTCCAGCCGTCCGGGCGTAGCCACAACAACGCTGGCGCCTTTGCGGACTGCCTGAATCTGACGCTGCTCGCTCGTGCCGCCGATGACCAGCGCGGCCGGAGCAACCTGGCGTCCCCGTAGTTTTTCGTACTGCTCGTGAACCTGCATGGCCAACTCGCGCGTAGGTACTAGAACCAGCGCGGAGATCTGACGCGCCGGAGGCTGCGCCGTCAGGCGCTCCATCAGCGGAATCAGAAAAGCCAAAGTCTTACCGGTGCCCGTCTGAGCGGTGGCAAGGACGTCTTTCCCTTCCAGGGCCGGAGGGATAGCAGACGCCTGGACCGGCGTCGGGGTGGTGAAATTGAACTGTGCCAACTTCTGCTGGAGCCCAGCAGATAGGGGCATATCTTTAAATTGTGTCAAACGTTATTTTCTTTCTTGGAGAGGCGTCTCGCGAGGATGCCGCCCGGGGGGCTGCGAGTCGCGAAGATACTGCTGAAGCCGCTCGATTAGGTTATTCGGCGCTGAGAAAGACGGAAGCAGGAAAGGCGGGAAACCGGATCGAGTGCAGATCAGATGTCGCTTGCGTGCGGCCGTAGCCAAAAGCGTCTACTTAGGAATGTATCACAGTGCGCCGGATCTTGTCTCGGCGCACTGCCATTGGGCGAAACCTTTACTTGGCGAAGTCGTGAAAGTCGAAGCCCACCGGGACACCTTCTTCGTCGTGGACGATAGTCAAGTCGGCGGTCGACTGTGTGGACTGCGTGGGCTCGTCCGAGTCGGTCGTTTGCTTGCGTTGAGCGCGGCGCATCTCTTTTTCCGCCCGCTTCTCCTGTCGCGCCCGCTCTTTCAAGCGCTTATTGAATGTAGTGCGAGATGTAGGCATAAGTATCTTTCCTTCAACGATATAGATTCGGTTTGCGAGAAAAAGATTCAGGCACGGGCCGAGAGCCATTATTTACAGAAACTTGCAGCTCACCCCCAGGAATCGCGAATCTTCCGACTCCCCCTTACAAGTATGCTCCCCTGCTATGACAGGGTATATCACGAGCACGACCCAAGTCTCGAAAACCGGGAGATGTTTGGCCTCCTAGTTAACCCGAAGAAGAAGGCGCGCCCGCGGACGCGCCCCGTTTTCAACCGACAGGATGTCTAAAACATGTTCCACAGGTATTGATTGTAAACGTCGTGGTGGTATTGCACCTCAGATGGTTTCACAAAAGTTCCCAACAGCCGAGGGCAACGGTCCGCGGAGGCTTGCTTCAGATCGGCATAGCGCCCCTTAACGTCCTCACCCAGCATCGTTGTCGTCCACTTGGCGTCGCGGAAGTTATCCAACGCCGTGTAGATATTGTCGGGCAGGTAACGCTCGGCCTGGCGCAGATTCTTGATCTTGGCAATCTCGCCGTCGAGGCCTGACTTGAACACCGCATACAGCACCATGTACGGGTTGGCGTCCGGGCTGACCGAGCGGACTTCAACGCGCATGCTGCGCTCGTTGCCGATGGGGATGCGAATCATCGAACCGCGATCGACCGCCGACGCCTTGATCTGGTTCGGCGCTTCGAAGTGCGGATCGAGACGGCGATAGGCATTCACGCTGGCATTCAACATCAGGCAAATGTCGTTGCCGTGCGTCAGGATGCGATCGACGAAGGACCAGCCCATCTTGCTCAGCTTCTCTTCGCCCTTCGCGTCCCAGAATAGGTTCTTGCCATTCTTGCTGACCGAAACATTAGTGTGCATGCCGCTGCCGTTTACGCCGACAACGGGCTTAGGCAGGAATGAAGCGCTGAATCCCATGCGGGTGGCAACTTGCCGGCAGATCAGCTTGTAGAGCTGAATCTGGTCGGCAGCGTTCACTACTTCGGAGTAGCCGTAGTTGATTTCGAACTGCGACGGCGCGACTTCCGGGTGGTCCTTCTCGTTCTGGAAGCCCATCGCCCGCTGCACTTCAGCGGTAGTGTCGATAAAGCTGCGCAGCGGATCGCCCGGCAGCGAGTGATAGTAGCCGCCGGTGTTGACGTACTCGAATTTGCCGGTCTCGTGATAGGTGCGCTCGGCATCGGGTCCATTGAACAGGAAACCCTCGATTTCGTTGGCCGCATTCAGCGTGAGTCCATCGCCCTTGAAGAGTTGGTTCGCATAACCCTTCAGCACGCCACGAATGTCGGCGCCGTAAGGCGCTCCGCCCTTGTCGATGACATTGCCGAACACCAGCACTTTGCCGGGACCAAAGACGTCGGCTGGCGCCCAGTAGAAGTAGGGCCAATCGATACCCAGGCGGAGATCGCTCTCGCGCTGCGCAGTGAAGCCGCGAATCGAGGAGCCGTCGAAGGTGAGATTGTCCCATGCGCCGAGCAGAAACTTCTTGTCGTAGTCGAGCATGTGCAGGCGGCCTTCAAGATCGCTGAACAGCACGGTCACGGCCTTGATGCGCTTTTCGTCGGTGAGATATTTCAGGCGCTCTTCCTGGATTTCGTCCAGCGGAACGCGGTTCTTGCGCTGTTCTTTGGCGCGCAGATTCAGATCTTCGAGCTCGTCGTAACTGAGGGAGAGGAAGTTGCGCAATTCAGTAGACATGGATCTCCTTACGATTGGATGGCGATGAAATGAGGATTGCGGGGTGCAAGAAACAGGCTATCGCACGACGGGGATGGGTCGCCAATCGAAATCGTTGATAAGGGCGATACAAACAATTTATGAGCAGCGATTCCGCCTGCGTTGTCGGTGGTTTGCCCAATATGTAGTGCAAACGGCCTCCTGGCTGGCGGCCTGTTGCATTGGTGAAAAAGTGGCTGGAATAAAAGTAGCTGGAGTGAACCTGCTGGTACCCTGTTTTAAGGGGGCGAACTTCAGGCGCGTCGCCCCACCCTTAGCTTCGCTTAGCGACCTTCGGGTCGACGAGCCTTCCAACAAGAGCTCCGCGAGATTTACAAATCGTTACACTCATTTGGGAGCCTGTTTGCCCGCTGTCTCGTATCTGGTTGTAGGGCAGCTTGCGCCCGTATCCAGAATGGCAGCATCGAATCAACTACGCATGAGTGACTCATCTTCCGCTCCGGCGGTACACACTGAAAATGTCTGCCGGTATTACCCCATGGGCGACAGCCTGATCCGCGCCGTCGACGGCATCTCGCTCACTATTGCTGGCGGCGATTTCGTCGCACTGCTGGGCCAGTCGGGATCGGGCAAATCAACCTTGCTGAATCTGCTGGCCGGCCTGGACACGGCAACTTCCGGGTCGGTGCTGGTCGAAGGCCGTGATTTGGCGAGGATGTCGTCGGAAGAGCTCGCACGCTATCGCCGCAACGACGTCGGCATGGTGTTTCAGGCCTTCCACCTCATCCCGACGATGACTATCACCGAGAATGTCGAGTTGCCGATGCGCTTCGCCGAAGTCGATCGCGCCGAGCGTGGGCAGCGGGTGCGCGAGTCACTGGAGCGGGTGGGTCTGGGGAAGCGGATGGGGCATCGTCCTTCGGAGTTTTCGGGCGGCGAGCAGCAGCGTGTCTCGATCGCGCGAGCGCTGGCGAATCGTCCGTCGCTGTTGTTGGCGGATGAGCCCACCGGCAATCTCGACAGCCGCACCGGCGAAGACATCCTGAACCTCATCCGCGAGCTGAGTGTGTCGATGGGTATGACCGTAATTATGGTGACGCACGAGCGCGCCCTGGCCGAGCGCTTCGCCAAGCGATTGATCTTTCTCGCTGACGGCAAGCTTATCTCCCAGGAGGTGACGGCATGAAGGGCTACGACCTGTTCGAGCTGGCCGTACGCAACCTGCGCCAGTCCAAGCTGCGCAATGGATTGACGACCGTCGGCATCTCGGTGGGCGTGGCTTCGCTGGTGGCGATGCTGTCGCTGGGCGTAGGACTGCAACAACTGGCGACGAAACGGCTCGCTGGTTCCGGAATGTTTGATACGGTGTTTGTCACTTCCAAGCAGGATTTCCGCGGCTTTGATCGCGAGGAAGATCAGAAGGACCAGCATCCTGAAAACGCTCCCGTGCTGGACGAAGCCGCCCGGCAGCAGATGACCAAGCTGCAGTACGTAACCGAGGTTGAGCCCGAAGTTCGCGTCATGGGCCAGATCTTTTACAACGGGCAGACGCACTTCGGATTTGTCACCGGCCTGCCGATGTCGGCGCGGGAAAACGAAGCCTTTGACAGCCTGCAGGGCAAGTTCTTCTCGAGCTCGGATGCCGACGAGGTCATCCTTCTGAACGATTTTGCGAAGGAGTTGAATCCGCAGAATCCGAAGTCGCTCATCGGGCAGGAAGTCACGCTGCGTTACGGTGAGCATCAGTCGCTTCCTGCCGAGGGTGATGCGTCCGGCCGGCCCCAGGTCGGCGACCAGAACGAGAGCGCGAGCTCGAACGGCGGCGACGATTATGGCTTCTCCGTCGTGCGAAAGACGCAGCAGCTCAAGGTGGTCGGCATCATCGACGAAGAGCCGTATGGCGGCATGCGTACGGTTTCACGCGGACGCATCTTCCTGCCGGTGGATCTGACCGAGAAGCTGAACATGGCCGAGTTCAGCGACATGCGCAGCTCGCTCCGCGGCCACGGCAAGAGCTACATGACGCTGACCGTACGTGTGAAGGATCCGGCCAAGGTTTCGCAGGTGCAGGACGCAATCAAGTACATGGGCTTCCGCACCTTCTCGGTGCTGGATGCCACCAAGAGCTTGCGGCGATTCTTCACCGTGTTGGATTTGTTCCTCGGTATCTTCGGCTCGCTGGCATTGGCGGTGGCGACGCTGGCGATCATCAACACGCTGGTGATGGCGGTGCTGGAGCGCCGGCGCGAAATCGGCGTGATGAAGGCCATCGGCGCCAGCGATGGCGATGTGAAGAAGCTGTTCTTCGCCGAGGCCGGAGCGATGGGCTTCTTCGGCGGCATTCTTGGAATCGCGCTTGGCTTCGCCATCGGGAAAGCCATTAACGTTGGGACCGGCATCTATCTTCGCAACCATCAACTGCCGGCCGAGCCGGTATGGATTCTGCCGTCATGGTTGATCGGCGCAGCCATCGCCTTCTCGATCGTGGTGAGCCTGCTGGCTGGGCTCTATCCCGCGAGCCGCGCAGCGCGGCTGGATCCGGTGCAGACACTCAAATACGAATGAAGCAAGCTCTCTCAGCTCGAACAATTCTTTTCCTCTTTTTTGTCGCAATTCTGATCGCGCCCCTGCTTCACGCCCAGGGACGCGCGGAGTGCGCGGTCATCAAGTCGGAGGTCCTGGCGCGGCCGGTTCGCTACTGCGCGTTTCTGCCGCCCAGCTTCGACAAGGACAAAACCCGCAAGTATCCGGTGCTGTACTTCCTTCACGGCCTCGGCGACAACGAGCAGTCGCTGCTGAATTTTGGCGGATGGGATGTCGTCTCTGAACTGCGCAGCCAAGGGAAGATTGGTGAGTTCGTCATCCTTGCGCCCAGCGCGGGACACACCTTCTACGTCAACTCGGAAAACGGCAAGGTGCGCTACGAGGACTTCCTGATGAAGGAATTCATGCCGCAGATGGAGAAGAAGTATCGCGTCGAAGGCACGCGCGCCACGCGTGGCATCACCGGAGTCTCCATGGGCGGCTACGGAGCGCTGCGGCTGGCGTTCAAGTACCCCGATCAATTCGCAGCGGTGAGCGCGCAGATGCCCGCGCTGATCTACGATCTGCCGGAAGACATGAGGTCAGATGCGCCAGGCTCGCCGGGAGCGCTGCTCAGCGATGTCTATGGTGCGCCCTTCAACCGCTCGTACTTCACCCGCAACAACGTTTTTTATTTTGCCAAGAACGATCCTGCGGCCAGCCTGAAGCGCATGAAGATTTATTTCAACGCCGGCAACAACGACGACTACGGCTTCGAGCAGGGTGCGCAGCAACTCGATCAACTGCTCAAGTCGCGTGGCATACCGCACGAGTTCCACATCTATCCCGGCCGGCACGATGCGCAGTTCGTTATTCGCTACTTTCCGGACATGCTTCAGTTTCAGTGGAGCGCGATTGGGACGGGTAACTGACTGCGGCAGAGGATCGCGTCCGGCGGGAAGGCTACGGCAAACTACCTTGCGAAACCTTGCTGGTGTCGAAGAGCCAGAGCGAGTGATCGATGATGCGCTGCGGCTGATAGTCCCATAGCCAATAGTAGGAGACGGGGTCGTCGAGAACCTGCCCGGAAAGGCAGCTTGCGCCGGCAACCACTTCGCCGCTCACCGGCTCATTCGGCGCAAGCGGTAGTGCGCGGATGCCGTAGAGCTTGGGATCAACGGAGCCGAAGTAGGCGAGGTGCAATGTCTCGGACGGATGCTGTTGCTCGTACTCGCGTAGTGCGATCAGCCCCTGTCCCCAGTCGAGATTGCTGTCTGTTAGCAATCCCCAGCTGTTCTCCGGCTTAACGAAGACATTGAAGTACGCCAGGTAGTCAGGGGCGTAGCGCAACGCGTCGGCGGCGTTCAGACAGAGCGCGAGGGCGACAAGAGCCGCAGCTGCGCGATGTTTGCGGGCGTGCTCCCAGATCGAGCCCGCGATGACAAGCGCGAACGGGATACAGCGGTAGAATGTGGCGCTCGCCGATGGCGAAGCGTGATTGCAACGCGAAGATCAGGAAGACCAAGCCGAAGACGGAAGTAATCAGCAGGTCGCTGGGTGCGCGACATGTCTTGCGGACCCCCAGAATCAGGCTGCCGAAGAAGAGCACTAGCAGGATCGTTGGCCACTTCCAGGCGATCGAGAACGCATAGTAGGCTTTCGGGCCGCCGTTCCGATAGAGACTGTCCGAAAAACCACGTTGGCCGTCCGCGATGGTTGCTGAGCGCGACCTCGCGAAATCCTTCCACGTACTCGCCGGCCGGGACAAGCAGATTCAGGTGCAATTTTGTTTTTGTCGCCCAGGTCTTTGTGTCGCGATTGGGGAACGACGCGACGACTTGCCCGTCGCCAACCTTCAAGTGCGACACGTGAAACAGGTATCCCGCCCAAAAGGTGAATAGGGCGATCGCCAGCGCCGCCAGGGTCGGCTTCCAGTTGAGGGTGCGCGATCCATTCCAGCCGCCGTCTTTTCGCAGCAGCAACATCAGCACCAGCGCCAGCAGCATCTCGGGCGGGGTGTAGAGTTTGGACAGTAGTAGTCCGCCCAGCACCACTCCCATCAGCACGGTCTGCCCGCGGCTGGGATTTCTCCGCCACCTCACCAACTGGCATGCAGCCAGGAAAACAAAGAGCGCGCCGATGCCGTCGGTCGTGGTAACAGAAAAATTCGCAATGATCGACGGCGTGAAGGCGTAAAGAGCGAGCGCAACGTTTGCTGCGCCTTCGGAGAACAATCGCCGCGTGGCGAACCACAGCGCAAGGCCCAACGCGATACCGAGCAGCGTGTTCATGGGACGGGTGTGCCAGGCCAGCCACTCCGGGCCGGGCTGCATGGCGGTCACACGATAGCCGCGGGCCAGGGGCTCCTGCGTGATTTGCACGTTGGCCGTGGCGATGGGCAGCATCAGCCAGAAGCGGCCGAGCGGCGGGTGGTCTGTCCACATCTCGAACCGGCCGTGCTGCCACGCTTCCAGGCCGGCGATCATGTGGCCGGGCTCGTCGTAGGTGAGCGATTGCGTCTTGATGAACCACAGCGACTGCAGCGCAAACAGAATCAAGAGTGCGGTGGGAATCCACCAGCGGGCATGCTCGGGTTTGTCAGAAGCGGGTGTTCTATCCTTCTCGCGCGGTTTCGGCGAGAGGGCGCGAACGCCGTCGTCTTTAGGAGAATCTATATCGCTCGCCATCGAATCGTTACGCTGCACCTAGGGCACATCGATCGCTGCCGGGTCCTTCAGTATCCGGTCTAGCGCGAGGGCGAGACCGAAGTAGAAGAACAGGGTCATGGCTACCGATTCTATCCCGAGGGTGTAGTGCACGATGGCCGTCAGTTGCAGCGCGACGAAGCTGCCCAGCACACCCGACGCAACCGCAGCGGCGAATCGACTGCGCGGCAGCGCGCGAAAGACCAGGCGAATGAGGAAGAACACATACGCGATGACAAACCACAGCCACGACGCCATCGCCGGCAGGCCGCGCTCCACGGCGATCTGAATCATGTCGTTGTGGAAGTGGCTCTCGTCGTGAAAGTAGGTAAAGGCGCGGATGTGCCACTCCATCCAGTGATTGCGGATGGTCTCCATGCCGACGCCGAACCAGGGATGCTCGCGGATCAGGCGGAATCCGTCCTCCCACATCATGGCGCGGAAGGTGGTACCGGGATCGTGTCCGCCCAGAGCCATGCTGCCGCGTGTGTGGTAGATCCACAGCGTGCCGGCCGCGACTACGATTACCAGCGCGGCGATGGCCCAGATCCGCAGACGCTTGCCAGCGAGGAATAGCACCGAGATGAAGCTGCCGACCACGAGTCCACCCAGCGCCGCGCGGGTTTCGGTGAGGAAGAGCGCAGCCGTCAGGCCGAGAAAGGTGATACCCATCAGCAGTTGCAGACCGCGACGGCGCGAGTCCAGACTCATCAGTACCGCGAAGGTGAGGCAGCCGATCTGCATCAGCATCAGTGCAAAGTCGACGTAGTGGCCAAGTGTGCCCTGCGCCTTCGCCGGATGGCCACGCTTCAGCGGCAGCGCTGGAGTGCCCAGCCCGCTCTTCAGGAACTGTTCGCGCAGGATGTAAGTTCGCCAATGATGGAAGGGATATCCGCGGACCAGATCAATGCGCAGCATCGAGCCTGGAGCGCTCTGCTCGACGAATTGCTCGAGTTCCTGCGGCGTGTGCAGCTTTCGGCCGTCGATCCGCTGGATGATGTCGTCCTGGTAGACGTGCGCCTGATACAGCGGGGAAGTCCCCTGCACGTCGACGATTTTGACTCCCACTCCGTAGGTGTACTGCCAGGCAGTGAATCCTACGGTCGCCAAGCCCGACAAAATCAGCAGATAGACCAGCACGCGCACCTGCCGCAGCCGGTGCAGATTCTGTCCCACGACGATTCCAACCAGCAGCAGACAGACGATCTTCATGCGGTCCCAGCTCAGGTAAGGTCGGGACTGAGCGTAGTAGAGATCGCGCTGAACACCACATATGCCAACAGCGGCGCTGCCAGCGGCTGGGGAAATGGACGCCTGCGCGCGACTGCCAGGCTGACGAGCCAAAGCAGACAGGCGATTTGCCAGGCGTGCTGCGCTCCCTTGATCGAGTGCGGCAGCAAAATGGCAAACAGGCAGAGAAAGAAGAAAATGGCGCCGTCAAGAAAGCTGCTTCCGGCGGGCTTCATCCCGGAGGAAATCGTTTGTGAGTCAGGGCTTTGCGGCTTCTCCGCTGATGAGCTTGGCGATCGGCTTGGCATCGAGAACTTCGTGTTAACCAACAGCCTACACTACTGGTATTGAGGCGAGAAATCCTGCTACAGTTAAGGGTAGCGTCAGGGCCACCTCCCACTTGGCTGACGTGCCCGGCAGCGGCGGCTGCTGGATAAGCGGTTCCACAAGTCCTTCGGTAGTCGACAGTTTTACTGTGTTCGATCGACGCTCCAAGCTTCTCAGCACGATTACGCTGCTCCACGACCTGGGGGTGACCTGCGTCGCCTTCGTGGTCGCTTATTTTCTGCGCACCGTCCTCATCCAGTTCCCATTTTTCAGCGAGCGCTTTCCCGAGATCTATCCTTTCAATCACTACCTGCCGCTGATGGCTGCGTTCCTCATCGCCTGGGCCGTGGTGGGCTATTTCTCCAGCTTCTATCGCGATCTGGAGCTGACCAATCCCATCCAGCTCATCCTGAAAATCGTCAGCCAGCTGGCGATTGTGCTGGTGGTGATGTATGCCGGCTTGTACCTGTTGCGGCGCACCGACATCAGCCGCACGTATGTCCTGCTGATCGGCGCAGTCGACTTTGTGCTGCTGCTCATCGGCCGCGCGGCTTCGTATTGGGGCGTCGCCGCGATGCGCGAGCGCCTCAGCCGCTATCACTATCTGCTGATTGTCGGCTGCGGCCCGCGGGCGCGCGAGATGGCCACGCTCATCGAAGAGGGACGCGGCATGGGACTGCGGCTGGTCGGCTTCGTCGACCCTGAATCTCAGACTGGCTCGCCCGGCGATCTCTCCGGATACAAGGTTTTCGCGCTCGATGCTGTGGGAGTGATTCTGCAGACGCACGTGGTCGATGAAGTTGTGTTCGCCGTCGACTTGCAGGAGCTGGCGCGGCTGGAGCCGCTGATGCGGCACTGCGCCGACCTCGGCATTCGCACCCGGCTTCAGTTGGAGTTTCTGCCACCGGCGTACTCGCGCGTCTACCTGGAGAACTTCCGCGACGTGCAGTTGCTCAGCCTGTCGACCGCGCCCGACAGCGAGCTGCGCCTGTTCTTCAAGCGAGTGTTCGATGTGGTGCTGGCGTTCGTGTCGCTGGTCGTGCTTTCGCCACTGCTGGCGGCGATTGCCGCAATGATTCGCATCACTTCGCCCGGCCCGGTGCTGTTCAAGCAGACGCGTTGCGGCCTCGGCGGCCGGCGCTTCATGCTCTACAAGTTTCGCTCCATGATCAACAACGCCGAGCAGATGCGCGCCGAACTGCATCAACTCAATGAGCTCGACGGCCCGGTGTTCAAGATCAGCGACGATCCGCGCATCACGCCGGTCGGCCGCTGGCTGCGCCGTTTCTCGCTCGACGAGTTGCCGCAATTGTGGAACATCTTCTGCGGCGACATGTCATTTGTCGGCCCGCGTCCCGCGGTTCCCGAAGAGGTGGAGCAATACGAAGACTGGCAACGCCGCCGCCTGCGCATGCGTCCCGGGCTGACGTGTATCTGGGTGCTCGAAGGCCGCAGCCACGTCGACTTCAATCGCTGGATGCAGCTCGACCTGAAATACATCGACACCTGGTCGCTGTGGCTCGACGCCAAGATCTTCCTGCGGACGATACCGATTGTGCTGTCGGGACGAGGGGCGTACTGAACAGACGCGTCGCAAGTTACGATAATGCCTGTTCCACCAATAGACGCTCCGATTTCCGGCTATCACTCTGGTTTGTTAAGTCTTGTCACGTCGTGGTGCGACAAAAATCACTGACAGGTGTTCCCGTAAAATGTGCAATGCTAGCGGGGTCTTTTGCGGCTTGGAGGCCCTATACCCGATCTGTCGCCGACCCGTGAACTGGCCTTCAGTCTGCCTGTCTATAGGCCCCTTGTGCCGCCTCCGTTTCTCGATCAGTTCACTTCGCAGACAGCCGGAGGTAAATCCAATGCAGAGAAGGCGCCTCCCTCAGCCTACTGACAGTTATATGCATGGTCGTTTTGTTTTGTGCCGCTGCAGCGACTGCCTCGGCTGCACAGGGCATCTTCTTTACGACTCTGGCAACTTTTGACGGCACGAACGGCGCAAGTCCAGAGGCTGCACTGATCCAAGCCAGCGGCGGAAATTACTACTAACGAGTATCTGGGGCGGTACCAACGGTCACATATGGCACGGTCTTCCAAATGGCTCCGAACGGCGCGCTGACTACCGTACGTTCGGCGTCAATCGAACTGGACTGATGGCAGCTGCTACGCCGAACGCCTGGTTAAGGAGCCGACAAGACTGACGAGCGACGCCGAATGGGATTGGGATTTTGCTCATTTCGGGGGAATCGGATTTGTACTTGCATTCGTAATTGCTCGTGCCGATTACTATTCATTGCAAAGCATTTTAGAAATGGTGTTCTGGTCGTGTCCGGCGTGCGTTCCCGCGGGGCTATGGGGCTCTGCAAGCGTGGCAATTTCTGCTGCGTTGCTCAACAGCGTATTCTTTGCCGCCTTCGGCGGCGTTATTGGAACACTATTCAGTATCGTTTTTGGATCGAAAGCACCGACCGCCATCGCCATTCCCTTCTGCTCACTGCTTTCATTGTTTGGCGCAACGTCTTCCCACATCCGGCAGTCAGGAAGCCAACTCTATGCGAATCGTTCGTGGCTGGCATTGCCATGGAGTTCAGATATCCAAAACTCTGTAACAGGATTCCCTTTGAGGCGGCGGCTGAGGGCGTCTTCGTCGGTGGAAAAGAATTGACGTAACCTCGTTGCGTTCGAAGTGCTACCTGAAAATCGCGCAAAGCACCGGCGATGACACCCTCTGCTATGAGGTGAAGCCCCTGCGCGGGTACGGGCCGTACGGAGACGACTCCGATTGCGCCGATCAAGTCTTGCATTCCACCGGCAGCTGGGGCGAGCAAAGCTTCTTCATCTCAGAAGACCAGTTGGCACCGCTGATGAGACAACTCGGCTACACCGACCAAACACTGATCAGTGCGCACATCTCTCCTCACGACAATTCCGCCTGGACGCAATACATCGACAGCCTCCGCCCGCCGCCTCCGCTGGCTGGGATAACCTCATCAGCCGACCCACAGCAGCAAGCCAGGCTCGATTTTCTAGGCAGGCTCGTGAATCTTCGATGTAAGAGCGACTAGGACCTGTGTTGTCCCGTGACTGTTGGCTCATGAAGGGTTTGTTAGCGGATCAGGCGCGTGTCTCCGCAAGAATCGCCTTTTGATAACTAACCACCTAAACTAGAGCTTGCGCGCTGGGAAGCGCACCGGCTTTCATGGTCTCCGTCACCATCGTTACCTGGAATTCGGCGAAACATCTCGACGAGTGCTTTGCTGCGCTCGCGCTCCAGGACTATCCAGACATCGAAGTCATCATCGTCGACAACTCGTCCGAAGACGGCACGCGCGACTGCCTGCGCCGGGTTGAATCCAAGTATCGCGTCCTCTACAACGACAAGAATGTGGGCTTCGCGGCCGGGCAGAACCAGGCGATTCGCGCCTCGCGCAGCGATTGGATACTGTGCCTGAATCCCGACGTGGTGATGAGTCCGTACTTCGTGACGCGACTGGTGACGGCGGGCGAGAAGCATCCCGAGGTCGGCACGGTCTGCGGCAAGTTGCTGCGCTGGCAGCCCTCGCTGCGGCAAATGCGGCGCGAAGCCGGCAAGTCGCCGAGCGACCTCGAACCGCGCAAGACGAACGTGATCGACTCGACCGGAATCTACTTCACCCCGACGATGCGGCACCTTGATCGTGGGGCCGAAGAGATCGATCGCGGACAGTACGACCGCGAGCAGTATGTCTTTGGCGCCAGCGGCGCGGCGGCGATGTTCCGGCGCAGCTTCATCGACGATGTGTCGATTGAGGGCGAGTTCTTCGACGAGGATTTCTTCGCCTTCCGCGAAGACGGCGACCTGGCGTGGCGCGCACAGGTGCTCGGATGGAAAACGATCTACACGCCGGCAGCGGTAGCGTGGCACGTACGCCGCGTGACTCCCGAGCGCCGTAAAGATTTGCCGTTGATCATCAACTGGCACTCGGCGAAAAACCGCTTTCTGATGCGCGGGAAGAACGCCTCGGGCTGGCTCTGCTGGCGGCTGGCGCTTCCCGTGGCGTGGCGCGATCTGATGACGTTTGGCTATGCCGCGGTGCGCGATCGACGCTTGTGGTCGGCGACGACGTATTGGTGGAAGGTGCGCGACAGCATCCGCCGCAAGCGGGCGCTGATTCAGGCGAAGCGGCGCGTGTCGGACCGCGATTTGTTATGGTGGTTCAGCAGCAAGCCGCGCGCGATTGATGTGGAGGAAGGCAGCGGCTAGTGGCCAGCCGCCAGTGGTCAGCTGATTACGACTGCCTCCGTGGCTTGTATCGCGGGTCGTAGGTCAAGAGAAGACAGGGTTTGTGTCAGGGCACGACCTTGGTCGTGCCGTACCGATGCCCCCAATAAGGCCGAGTTCCTTAGGGACGGCAGATGTCCGTGCGAAGCTCATTCCTGTGCAACGAACCGCAGGTCCCTCCACGCGGGCTAAAGCCCTTGGTCGGGATGACAATTCTTGCAGGAGGATCGGCTTTATAAGGCAGCCGGAGGTCGGCAAGGGATTCGATTACCGTACGAAGCGCGATCATTCCCGCCACCTGCCGACGCCAAGAGCCAAGTGCGAATTGGACTGCTAATTGCTAATTGCTAGTCGCTCCTTCCATGAACATTGCCATCGTCGGAACTCGCGGCATTCCTAATCGCTATGGCGGCTTTGAGCGCTTTGCCGAGCAGATCAGCTCGCAGCTTGCCGACCGCGGCCATCGCGTTACCGTCTATTGCCGGCGCGCGTTTACTCGACCCGACGATGTTTACGACAAGCGTGTGCGCCGCGTCATCGTACCCAGCCTTCACCAGAAGCATCTCGATACCTGGGTCAGCACGTTCTTCGCCGCTGCACATGTCGCGTTCACCGACAACGATGTCGTGCTGCTGTGCAATGTCGCGAACAGCCCGTTCGCCTACATCCCTCGCATGTTGGGTAAGCCAGTGGTGCTGAATGTCGATGGCCTAGACCGCAAGCGCGAGAAATGGGCTGGCCTGGGCGCGCAGGTCTTGCACTTCTGCGAGTGGATGTCGTCCTTCAGCTCCAGCCAGCTGGTCACCGACGCCAAAGCCATTCACGATTACTATCTCGCGAAATACAAGAGCGAGTCGCTGGTCATCGGATATGGGTCGGAGATGCCGCTCAACGACTACAACCTGAACGGCATGAACCTCGAGCCTGGCAAGTACGTGCTCTACGTCAGCCGGCTGGAGCCGGAAAACAATCCCGACCTCGTGCTGCGCAGCTGGCGCAACGTACGCAGCGATTGGCCGCTGGTGATGGTGGGAGACAACCGTTACGATCCCGGCTATCTGGAACGGCTGAAGTCGCTGGGCGACGAGCGCGTTCGCTTCACCGGCGCGATCTACGGCGACGGTTACTGGGCGCTGCAAAAGCATGCAGGCATCTTCGTCTTCGCCTGCGAGATCGGCGGCGTGCATCCGGCCTTGATCGAAGCGATGGCCGCCAGCAACGCCGTCGTTTATCTCGACACGCCGGAGAATTCCGAGACGGCCGGAGATGCGGGACTTCGCTGCCAGAAGTCGGAAGTGGACCTGACAGCCAAGCTGCAGTCTCTGCTCGATGACTCGGCAGCCCGGCAGCAGTTCGCGTTGCGGGCCAAGCAGCGCGCCGACGCGCTCTATCGCTGGGAGGCCATCGCGGAAAAGTACGAGGAGATTTTCTCGGAGCTCGTCAGAAAATAGCTACGCTGCCCGTTTTTCTCGTTGCAGCACGCGCGAGATAGCCCGCTTAGCCTGCTTCTCAGCTTCCTCGCGAGTTCCCGCCTCACCCTTCTCCAGCACCTGCTCAATTGGGCGCAGCCGAAAGATATGAAAGGTCCATCCGGTTCTCAGCTGGGTCATCGGATCAACGGATTGCTCGAGGTCGTATGCGTAATCGCCTTTATCGTGAATTCTCATAATAAATTCCTATGCTTGCAGAGATTCCTAACATTGGACGGGACAGGCCCAGCTTCGGTTTCTAAAATCCGGGGATTTCGTTTAGCGTCGCGGAGTTTCCAGTCCGGCGGCAAGCATTGCCCGGCGCAGAGCCAACACCGCTGCGCTTCGACTCATCTCACAGGCGAAACCCCAACCTTGGAGGAGCCATGGCCCTATTTTCGATGAAGCTGGAAAACCTGCAGCAGCTCTACCTGAAGGAACTGCGCGATCTATACGACGCGGAAGAACAGATAACCGAGGCGCTGCCGAAACTGATACAGGCAGCTCACAACCCGGCGCTGAAGAATGCTTTGAAAGAACATCTTGACGTTACGCAGAAGCAGATCTCCCGTTTGGAGCAGATCTTCAATAACCTGAACGAGAAGTCGAGCGGCGAAACCTGTAAAGGCATGAAGGGAGTCATCAAAGAAGGCGACGAGATCGTCTCTTCGGGTGGTGATCCTTCTACCGTCGACGCCGGCATCATCAGTGCAGCCCAGCGCGTCGAGCACTACGAGATGGCCGGCTACGGAACCGTCCGCACCTATGCTCAGTTGCTCGGCCAGCAGGAGCACGCGCGCCTGCTGCAGCAGACGCTCGACGAAGAAGAACAGGCCGACCAGACGCTAAGTAAGATTGCGGCCAGCGTCAACGTTGAAGCCAAAGCCGCCTAGCCTCACCAGCCCGCGGTCACTCCTGATCGCGGGCAAATTTGTCCGCAACGAAACTCCTGGTAAAAACCTGTGCGGGCTTTCCTCTAATTCATAATATTATTTCAATCAACCTCTACTCAGGAGTAGCCGGCTTTTCGTCCAGAGACCGGCGGGGTGACCGCTTCCATGCACATGGCCTACATCTTCGGCTTACCAGCGGCGTTGCTTGTGCTGGCGATCGCGGCCAATCGGCTGTCGAAGTTGACGCGCGTTCCCGACATCATCGTGCTGCTGCTGATCGGCATTACCCTTGGACCGATTTTGCATTGGGTGAATCCCGCTCACTTTGAAGGCGCCATTCGCATTCTGGGGACGCTGGCGCTGATTCTGATTCTCTTCGAAGGTGGCTTGGAACTCAGGCTGCGGCAGGCTTTGCGATACTTTCCAGCCGGATTGCTGCTGGTGGTCCTAAGCTTCGGCCTCAGCCTCGCGCTGATTGCGCTGATGGGACACTGGCTGCTGCACCTGGAATGGACCGATTGCCTGCTGCTCGGCGCGGCGCTCGGCTGCACCAGCGGAACGATTGTGATTCCCGCGCTGCAGCAAATCAGCACTCCGGATCCGGTGAAGATCACGCTTACGATTGAAGCGTCGCTGGGCGAAGTCATTGCGGTGCTGCTGGTCGGCGGCTTACTGAAGGCGAACGACCAGGAGTCGCTGATCGGCGGCTTGGCTAGCGACTTTTCGCGGCATATCATCGTGTCGCTGCTGGTCGGCTTCATCATCGGAGCGGTCTGGTCACGGCTGTGGCCGAAAATCGCCGGCACGCCGAACTCCAACATCCTTAACCTGGGCGTTGTACTTGGCGTTTACTCAGTGGGAGAGTTTTTCCACGGCAGCGGATTGCTGACCGTGCTGGTGTTCGGCGTGACGCTGGCGAACTTGCCGAGAACGCCGCACATGACTCGCCAGGGCGCGCGCATGATGGCCTTTCATGCCGAGTTCAGCTTCCTGGTGCGCTCGTTCTTCTTCGTGTTGCTGGGTATCGTGGCGCAATTCATCAGCCGCCGATACATACTTCCGATTCTGGGCATTTTGGCCGCGTTGCTCGTGGCGCGCTACATCGCCATGTTGGGCAGTCGCTGGGTCGTGAAAGATGTGACCCGCGCGCAGACCGAACTGCTCTTCTGGATGCTGCCGCGCGGCTTAGTCACCGCAGTGTTGGCGCTGGCGATCGTCGAAGAGCGTGGCGCTGTCTTCAGCTTTCTGCCGGCGATGGCCTTCACGGTTGTGCTGGTGACAAATCTGTTTATCGTTTGGGGAGCGGTCCGGGCAGGGAAGACCGCTGTTGGTGCCGCCCTTCCCGAAGCGGTGACCCAGGAAACGATGGAGATTCCCGCGCTGCCGCAGACCGAAGCCAAAGCTGCCGGCGCAGCAGCCGGCGAATAACGGCGGAACGTCTCACTACACAGGCATTGAGGACGGAGGTTCCAGATTTCAAATCTCTCCGTGAGCACTGTGCCTCGGTGGCGAATTAGCCTCTATACCAGATCGCTGGTCATGATGAACAGCGGCTTCATCTCGAAGCTCTTATAGCGCGGGCGCAAGCGCTCGGTGTTGTACTGGTCCTTTACATTGACGACCTTCTTGGTCGAGACCACCACGTCAATGGGCATGTTGTCGTAGCGGCCATTGCGCAGAACCACCAGCCGTCCGTGAACGTTGGTCAGCAGCAGATCGAGCGCCAGATTGCCATAGGCCATCGGCACGATGGAGTCGATGGCGTCAGGATCGCCGCAGCGCACCAGGTAGCCGAGGCTCTGATTCATCACGTCGAGCGGCTTGCCGTTGTTGTAGCGCGACGACAGCTCTTTGATGCGGTCCGCGACAATGTTGCTGATGCCGCCCAGTTTCTTGTGGCCGAACGCATCCTTTACTTCGCGCTCGAAGATCATGTCTCCGCCTTCGAACATCGCGCCTTCCGAGATCAGCACGACCGAGTACTTGCTGGGATTCTTATTGCGGTCATAGATCAGCAAGTCGGTCAGGCGGTCGATGTTGAATTTGAACTCCGGGATCACGCAGCGATTCGCAGCTCCGGCCATGGTCGGCAGCATCGCGGTAAAGCCGGCGTAGCGGCCAAAAACTTCCAGCACCAGCAGGCGTTCATGCGAGCCGGCCGAGGTCCGCAGGCGGTTCGCCATTTCGATGATGCGCGTGACGCAGGTGCTGAAGCCGATGCAGTAATCCGTGCCAGGAACATCGTTGTCCATCGTTTTCGGAATGGCGATGACCTTCACGCCTTCCTGGAAAAGCCGCACTGCGTAGCTGAGGGTGTCATCGCCGCCGATAGGGATCAGAAAATTGATCCCCAGCCACTCCAGGTTCTTCAGCACTTCCGGCGTCAAGTCGTTGCGGTCGGCCGGGAAGCTTTCGCGCAGGTGCAGCGGAACATCCTCTCTGCGGACGCGGCTGGGATTGGTCCGCGAGGTATGCAGGAACGTGCCGCCGGTTCTGCCTGCGCGGTTCACCAGCTCTTCGGTCAGATTCTGGAAGTTGTCGCTGTTGTCATAGTCTTTTTCGCGAACCATGTCGATCAGGCTGGCCCATCCGCGACGCAGACCGATGACTTCGTATCCTTCCCGCAGCGCCCGGATGGTTACGGCCCGAATGGCCGGATTCAGCCCCGGTACATCGCCGCCTCCTGTCAGAATTCCGATGGTGCCGCGTTTCCCGTTACCGCTTGCCATGATGCCCTGTTCTCCCGTCAGACGAATAAGTGCAAAACACTAGTGTAGCGAATGCGGGAGTCGCAGGCCGTGACGCGTGTCGCAGCCGCTGAAAAAGTTCGGTGAATTTGCCGGTGACTGTCTGGGTACTTTCGCCTTTCCTTCTACCCCCTGCGGACATACAATGACGGCAGTATTACCAAGGTTGGCTCATGACCCTGCCCGTTGTCGCGCTGCTTGCCGCCATCACTTTCGCTATCGGATACGCGTTCGCCACGCTGCTTTCGCGCTCGCGAACCGCCAGTCTGGCCGAGCAGAGAAGAACGCTCGAGCAGCAACTGGCCGCGGCCCAGGAGACGATGGCGAGCCATGCAGCCGAGATCCGGTCGCTCTCCGACGCGCGTTCCGCTTTGAATGCGACGCTGGCGACGGAGCGCAAGAACGCCGAGGAGAAGCTGCGTCTGCTTGCGGATGCCGGTGAGCACTTGAAGTCCGACTTTAAGGCTTTGGCCGCAGCCGCCCTCGACAGCAACAACGCCAGCTTTCTTCAGCTCGCCAAAACTGCGCTGAAGAATTCGCAGACCGAAGCGGCCGGCGCGCTGGCGCAACGCGAGCAGGCCGTGCAAAACCTGGTTCAGCCCATCGCGCAATCGCTTGATGGCATGAACAAGCAGATCCAGGAGCTGGAGAAGTCGCGCAGCCAGGCTTACGGAACGCTGACCAGCCAGGTGCAGTCTCTGCTGGAGACACAGAAGGCGTTGCAGACCGAGACCGGCAACTTGGTCAAGGCCCTGCGCGAGCCGCAGGCCCGCGGACGCTGGGGCGAACTGCAACTGCATCGCGTGCTCGAGCTCTCAGGCATGCTGGAGTATTGCGACTTCAAGGAGCAGCTGACGTTCAGCGCCGATGAGCGGCGGTATCGCCCGGACGTCATCGTCGATCTGCCTGGCGGCAAACAGATCATCGTTGATGCCAAGGTTCCGCTGGCGGCCTATCTGGCGGCGCTTGAGGCGACCGACGACGCCACGCGCAACGGCTACCTCCTCGACCACGCGCGCCAGGTCCGCGCGCACATCGATTCGCTGGCCAGCCGCAGCTACTGGTCGCACCTGCCGTGCACGCCGGAGTTCGTCGTGCTCTTCCTGCCGGGCGAAGTTTTCTTCCGCGCGGCGATGGATGCCGATGCCGAGCTCATCGAGTACGGCGTAAGCCAGAAGGTCATCGTCACCTCGCCGACCACGCTGATCGCCCTGCTGAAGGCCGTCGCTTACGGCTGGAACCAGAAGAGCCTGGCCGAGAGCGCGAAGCACATCAGCGAAGCGGGCAAGACTTTGTACGAGCGCCTGTGCACCATGACCGAGCACCTGGAGACGATGGGCAAGCGGTTGGGCGGAGCGGTGCAGTCGTACAACGAGATGCTCAGCTCGATGGAGCGGCGCGTGCTACCCGTGGCTCGCAAGTTTCCCGAACTCGATCGCGCGCTGGCCGCCGAATCGCTGCCCGAGCCTCCGCAAGTCGAGAAGACACCGCGGGAATTGCAGGCTCAGGATTGGCAGGAAGTCGAGCACGCCGAACTGCCCTTCGACGAAGTGAAGGCCGACAAAGCCAAGGCGTGAGTACAGTTCCAATGCGTTCCTGCTCGGTCGAAACCGGGGAATGAGTACGCCACCCACCCGGCTTTCCGACTCATTCCAAATCGGGACACTTGGTGGGAAGAACTGCTTTGAAGGGGCGCACCTGCAGTGTGCGCCATCCAAATCCTCCAATAAATTCCAGGCGAGGCGGCCTTCAGGCCGATGAGGCTACCCATCGCAGGCTGCCTTCTGAGGTATACCCCTCCCCCCGGATGGCTCGTAAAATATTGAAAACACAAGAGAGTGTCTGCAAAATCTTGAGCCCGTTAGGGTTACGGGTAAAATCTTGAGCCGCAGGAACTTAGCGGCGAATTTTCAAAGAGCCCGGGCCCGCACAGATTGCTCCGGGAGCCATTGGGCACACCAAGCCCAACGTATCAGCGTAGCTCAGATCTGTAGATCGTCAAGATTACGAAAGGACAATACGGCTATTGTACTTTCGTAACCAGGCAGGTGCTTGAGTGCGAGGCCATCACTTATCAAATGGCGATTTATCGGCAGTGAAGTCATTAACGCTGTTCCGCGTAATGTACTTCGTACCTGTCATCAGCATTGACGCACCAGAGCATTTGCTGCTGATTACTGCTTAGTTTGTGACCGGTCGAAGACTGCGCGAACGTCTTCGAGACCTGATGAACACACAAATGACCGGTGAGACTTGCGGTTTCTGGCGGGCTGAACGCCGTCAGCGGTATGATGGCGGTTCCAATAAGTCGGAGTGAGTCACCCGGTCTGAGCAACAACGATGTCTCCGGCTTCTCAGCGGTCGAATACAGGTTCATCGTAGGGGTGATGTATGTCAAGGCCTTCTCGGTGCGCAGTTCGAGAGTGACGTTCGCCCTAAAATACTGTTGTTCAAGGCTGCCGTTCTCCACAAGCTTTCGGTGCAACGAACGAGGAAACGCTACTGCCTTTTCCCCCATGTTGGTGATTCGCAGTTCGTAGTTCACCGCGCTGCCGGGTTTCGGAGTCGGGTTGTCAACTGTGAAGCTCGCAACCAGGGTTGTGTCAGGGTTAAGGCCTGCGCTCCATCCGGCGCCCTCGTTCTGCGCCAGTTCGCCCCGGCCATCGATTACGGTTTCGGTTTGCGCCGACATGGCGCCCTCTGAGAGGAGCAAAACGGCAAGCAGGAGGCTGAGGAAAGGAACGTTCATCTTAGCAACCCATCACAGTGTTTGGAGTCAAGACGATCCCCAAACAACCAGAAGCCTAGACGCGAACTACGATCCGTTCAAAGTCAATCGGCGAGAACAGGCGTTATCATAAGCGACCCGCCCGAACCCGATCACTTATCAAATGGGGATTTTACGTCAGTTAACGCGCACTCGAAGAAGCAATCTCCTGTACTAGTGCTTCCATTGCTGCTCTTTTCACCCAACGGCATCCGAAATCTGTCTCTTCGTTCTTCGGCGGGAAAGTCCTGACGGTCGGAGGAAGGGTGATGTAGTCCGTGCATACCCTGATTCCGTAATCGCACAGGTGGTTCACTTCTTTGCCCTCGAACACGCATTCGTATGATGCGGCCATTGAACTATACCCCTCGTCGAAAACGTCGCCATAACGTATGGCTCCGTACATCGCGTTGGGCGCGGTTTTTGGCACAGCCAACTCTTTGGCAGTGTGCAAAAAGAGCAGATACTCTGCGCCTACTTTGAAGCCGACGTATGGGCCGAAATACAGGGTCTTGCCATCCGCGCCCTTAAAGCTCCGAACGACTTCAGCCTTGTACATCGCTTTCGCGTAGTTCTCTGTGTCGCCTGAGATGACCCGCACCACCGCCACGGTGTCAGCGGTTTGGAACAGTCGTGCCAGTTCGATTTGTCTGGGTTCGGCGACGGTTACGCTCGTGGAGTTCTGCGCGAAACCGACGAGACAAAACGCCAGAAGGATTGCTGCGATTCTATAGACTGTACCCACGCCCATACTGTACGAAACAAACAGCTTCTGCGCCACAGTTCTGCCTAACTGTTGTAATCAGGCCATTACGTAAACTACCCGACAAGACTACCGCAGCCACAGCCTTCAATAGAAGAGGCATCGCAATTACATTCCATCCGCCAATCGCCAAAGCACTAGCCTCGCCGATTTGCAAACTTAGCGCGCGACCTTTACTTTGCTGGACGGAGACTGCCATGTCGGTTCAATCCTGCATTCCTGTCATTCCGAGTGCGGACCTGGAGAAGAGCCTTCGCCTGTGGGTGGATGGGCTTGAGTTCTCGACGAGCCTGGAAATGCATAACGGAGGCAAGCTGATTTTCTGCATGCTGCAGAAGGGCAACCTGTGGTTCATGCTGAACCAGCGCGCGGGAAGTCCGTTGAAGCCGGGAGACTACGAAGGCATCCGGCTCTACTGGGCGCCGGAGGATATCCACCAGACCAGAGAGCGATTGAAGAGTCTGGGGTACGAAGTGTCGGAAATCGAAGAGCGCGAGTATGGACAGACGGAGTTTTTCCTTATCGATGAAGACGGATTCTCGCACTGCTTCGGGGTGCCGACTCAGAAGTAAGCGCTCTGTCGTGCGTGGGAAACCGCAGGTCCCTCCGCTCCGCTTCGCTCCGGTCGGGATGACAATTCATTAAGGGGTGTCGCTGTGGTCGGGATGACGGTTCACTAGAAGGTGTCGCTGCGGTCGGGATGACGGTTCACTTGAACGATGTCGCTGCAGTCGGGATGACGGCAAGCGCCTGATCGCGTAGTGCCGTGACTTGTTCATGGAGCACATGGCCCAGCGCCTTGCGGTCACCGCTGGCAATCACCGGTTCGCCGAACACAATTCTTGCGCGCACGGATTTCTTGCCCATCACGTTCCACACGTGAGGCATCAGGGTCATGTCGCCCCACCACGCGACTTCGCGCGAAGGGTCGCCGTCGTCGAGGTCGTAGCGAATAGCGCACGGCGTAATGGGCGCGCCGACATCGATGGCCGGCTGCAGCATGGTCGAGTGAAAGCGCAGCAGGCGATGGCCGTCGGTGGTGGTGCCTTCCGGGAAGAGAACGACGGGCACGCCATTCTTCAGGCTTTCGCCAACCTGCACGTTCGCCCGCGCGGCGTCGCCGCGATCATGCCGTTGAACGAACACGGTGCCCGACCAGCGAGCGTACTTGCCGAAGATGGGCCACTGCTCCACCTCAGCCTTGGAGACGAAGACGCAGGGCACGGCCGCGCTGTAGCAGAGGATGTCGAGGTAGCTGAGGTGATTGCTGACGATGAGTCCGTGCGTTGGCGGCGTGCCGCTTACCGACAGCTGGGCGCGCATGGCATCGAGGCCGCTGATGCAGACTTGGTGCAGCCACTGGGCGGAGTCGTTGCGCGAGGCGTTTTCCGGAAGCCGGCGATGACGCCAGAGACCGCGAAACGCAGCGCCCAGAAAGGCTGACATGCGAACGGCGCTGCGCAAAGGATGGCCCACCGGCTAGTCGATTCCTCCAGATCCTGAATGAAGACTCTCTCCGGAGTTTACCGGATGGCCGCGGCATCCATACAGCAACCAAGGCGCATCGTACTTCGGTTGTGCCCTCCGAGGGTGTAACTCCCGAACACTATGGCAAAAACCAGCAAGCTGAAATCGCCCGACCAGATCGATCCTTTCGACACACATCACAAGAGTCTGCGCGTTGTCATTGAGACACCGAAGGGCAGCCGCAACAAGTTCAAGTACGACCAGAAGCTGGGGATGTACGCACTGAGCAGCGTCCTGGCTGAGGGCATGACGTTTCCCTATGACTTCGGCTTTGTGCCGCAGACCAAAGACCAAGACGGCGACCCGACGGACGTGCTTCTGCTGATGGATGAGCCGGCTTTTACCGGGTGCGTGATCGAGTCGCGCATTGTCGGCGTGATCCAGGCAGAGCAAACCGAGGACGGCAAGACGGTTCGCAACGATCGCGTGCTGGCCGTGTCCACCCATTCGCACGTCCACTCCGACATCAAGGAGCCGAAAGACCTCAACAGCAAAATGATCGAAGAGCTGGAGGACTTCTTTGTCGCCTACAACAAGGCGCGGGGAACGAAGTTCAAGCTGCTGGGAGTGAAGGGTGCGGAAACGGCGATGAAGCTGATCAAGAAGACGCGCGTGAAGTGAGCGCCGCGCCTTCAGCGGCCCACTGACATCGCGTTAGGGACCGCCTGAAGACGGTTGCCGTTCCAAGCGATCTTCGCGGCCGTCCGAATTCACTGCACAATCAGTCGCTTAGCGGCATAAGCGCAGATTATCGTTCCTATAAAAACATTGGATTTCCCAGCCCACGCCCGCCTTCGTATGCTGACATGTGGCATCAGGACAATTTTCTGACCACTCGAGCACCCCGTCTTTGACGCACGTTTTCGTTCGACTTCTTATCCCCGTAACGTCATCTCGCTCCGCCCCCGATGGGCGGAGGCACGGGCGGATGTTGCGAACATCTTCCCGCACAAGCATTCGTCATCGGCCTCCCTGGGCGAGGCACGAATAAAGGAGAGTTTGCATGGCTGAAAACAAGCCTGACCCGAAGACAGTTCTAGAGTTCGTGAAAGAGCACAACGTGCAGATCTTGGACCTGCGCTTCACCGACCTTCCCGGACTGTGGCACCACGTTTCCTATCCCATTCATCAGCTCACGGAAGATTCGTTTGAAGAAGGCTTCGGCATGGATGGCTCGTCGATTCGCGGATGGGCGGCGATTCACGAGAGCGATATGCTGCTGATCCCCGATCCTGCGTGTTACGTCCTCGACCCGTTCACTGAAGTGCCGACTCTGGTGATGGTGTGCGACGTCATCGATCCGGTGACCAAGCAGCGGTACGATCGCGATCCACGCTATATCGCCAAGAAAGCCGAGATGTATCTGGCGTCGACCGGCCTGGCCGACACCGCCTTCTTCGGCGCCGAGGCCGAGTTCTTCATCTTCGACAACGTGCGCTTCGACCAGAACGAGCACGAGGGCTACTACTTTGTCGATGCCGAAGAAGGACGGTGGAATTCGGGACGGGTGGAGAACAATCTCGGCTATCGTCCGCGCTACAAGGAAGGATACTTCCCGGTACCGCCGACCGATCACTATCAGGACCTGCGTACCGAGATGGCGATGACCATGGAAAACTGCGGGCTGGTGGTCGAATGCCATCATCACGAAGTTGCGACCGGCGGCCAGACGGAGATCGACCTGAAGTTCAATTCGCTGCTCAAGTCAGCCGACGCGATGATGCTCTACAAATACGTCGTGAAGAACGTCGCCAACCAGTACGGCAAGACGGTAACGTTCATGCCCAAGCCGCTCTTCCAGGACAACGGCAGCGGCATGCACTGTCACCAGTCGCTGTGGAAGGCGGGCAAGCCGCTGTTTGCCGGCGACGGATACGCCGGGTTGTCGCAGATGGCGCTGTGGTACATCGGCGGCTTGATCAAGCACGGTCCGTCGCTGTCAGCGCTGATTGCTCCGACGACCAATTCGTACAAGCGGCTGGTTCCGGGATTTGAAGCGCCGGTGAATCTGGCGTACTCGCGGCGTAATCGCTCGGCAGCATGCCGCATCCCGATGTATTCGGCGTCACCGAAGGCGAAGCGCGTGGAGTTCCGTCCGCCGGATCCGAGTTGTAATCCGTACCTTGCGTTTTCGGCGATGTTGATGGCCGGACTCGATGGCATCGAGAACAAGATCGATCCTGGTCAGCCGTTGGACAAAGACATTTACGACCTGGGTCCGGAGGAATTGGCGAAGGTTCCGTCGATGCCGGGCTCGCTGGAGAGTGCGCTCGACAATCTTGCGCGTGATTACCAGTTCCTGCTGAAGGGCGACGTGTTCACCGAAGAGATGCTGAACACCTACATCGACTACAAGCGGGAGAAGGAAGTAAACGCCATGCGGTTGCGTCCGCATCCGTACGAATTCCAACTGTATTACGACATCTAAACAGGGTTAAAAAATAGAACGTGGGGAGAACCGTCTCTCCGCGTTTTGTTTCAGGTCAGCCGCTTCACGTGGTACTCGTCATACCGTCCCGGCATGAATGGCGGCAAGTGTCCGTAGCGGCAAAGATAGGCCGCCAGGACGCAAACGGCTACGGCGAGCAGGCAGGCGACGACCGCCTGGGTCATCAGGTGGCGGCGATGATGCGCGTCATTCTTGACTGCCATCACCTGCAGCAGAAGATTGATGGTGACTCCGCAGAGAACAATGCCGATTCCGAACAATCCTAGTGCGCGGCCAAAGCCGTGGAGATCGTGAACAAAAAAGGAGGCGAGAAAAACGCAGCCCCCGATCGCAAAAATTACAATCGGCGCCGTCCGAAAGCCTTCAAAGAACTTCGCATCTATCACGCCGCGATAATAGTTCGGATCATCGGAAAGCTCAAGCGAACCGCTCGATCATACATCGCAGGACTACTGCCTGCGAGCCCAAGCTGTCGCCTCTATTTCGGATTGCGAAAGAACAGATTCAGGATCAAGCCCAGCGCGTTGATTTGCTGGTTCGGAGCCATGCCGGTGCTGTTCTGGTGCTCATAGTAAGGGTTCAGTTCGACCTTGCTGCCAAGGGGAAAGATCGCTCCGGCATAAATTGCGGTCGTGCTCCATTTGTCGTAGCGGCTGTTGTAGTAACACTCCACACTGGCGTTCAGCGAGGGATGATAGGAATGAATCGCGATGGTTCGCTGCAAGGTCAGACGATTGCGGTAGCGCCAGGTGGCATCGCTGTTGGTGAAGTTCACTTCGACACGGTTTCGATCGGCCAGCAGAACCTTTCCACTAAGCGGAAAGTTCAAAGTGCCCATGACCAGAATGCGATTCTCGGTAGGACTTTCCAGTGAGGGCAGCCATCGATAGCCCAACGACAAGACGAAGAGCCGTTTCTTCGACCGGTCCAGGTCAAACAAGGTTGCGTTACCAAGCTTCACTACGGGCTTAAGGAAGAAATCGACGCTGGGCCCGATCTCGGCCTGCGTGGGAGCCTGATCTTCACGGGTTTCTTTCGCCTGAAACCAAAATTGAGTATGGTCGTTGAGCCCGACGTAGGTGTCGACCTCCGGAAGAAACTGCGAGATCTGCGCGTGACCGCTGGGCAGGGCACAGCCCAGGAAGAGTAATAACAACGAACCTCTCTTCAGTCTTTGGAGCACGGCAGGCAAGCCTTGTACGCGGAGGTCCTCATGTCCGATCTTTTGACTGCTAACCACGGTAGACGCCGCGTCTGGAGTTGGGAACTATAAGGCTTGTGAGAGAGGGTATCAAAATCTAATAGGTGGACACGACACGGGATGCACATCTATGGCCTCTATGCAGAAGGCCCCGTGCCTGCCGTTCACCTCGCGGTAACATTGGCCGGATTTGGCCGCTTCCCAAGACAAACTAGCAGAATTTGCAGTCCCGGTTGAGCGTTTTGCCAGTTCAAACCCTCCCGGCAAGTTCCTACCATCAGAGCAGCATACTGAGCATTCCAACTAATCTCAGCCCACGGAGCTTCGCACGACCTCCGCGGCGACCAACAGACCGAACGATTCATTGCGGCCGTAACGATTCGGAACCAGAGTGCAGCTGGCAAAAGCTGTTTCTGCACGAAAGTCAACGGAGATTTTATGAAGCAGAGATTTTTCGTTACGTTTTGCGCAGTGGCTGTCCTTCTCTCCTGCTTGGCATGTTCCTCAGCGCCCTCGCCTTCGACGGCACAGAAAGCTCCCGGTGTCGAGCAGGCAGTCAAGGACGCGGCTGACGTTTACGTCTACGGCTATCCGCTGGTCACCATGGACATGACTCGCCGGCAGCTCACCAACGTCGCGGTCCCGGACGCTGCGCATGCCCCGATGGGACAGATTCTTAAGCTTCGCAACTATCCGGCGGTGGACAACCACGCCGTTACGGCGCCGAACGCCGACACGCTCTACACCACGGCCTGGATCGATGTTTCCCGGGAGCCGTGGATCTTCAGCATCCCCGACATGGGCGATCGTTATTTCCTCATGCCGATGCTGGATGGCTGGACTGACGTATTCCAGGTTCCCGGCAAGCGCACAACCGGCGACAAGGCCCAGAAATATGCCATCACCGGGCCGGGTTGGTCAGGCACGCTGCCGGCTGGTGTGACCGAGTACAAATCTCCAACGGCCATGGTCTGGATTCTGGGGCGCATTTACTGCACGGGAACGCCTGACGACTACGCCAAGGTTCACGCGCTTCAGGACAAGTTTTCGCTGGTTCCGCTCAGCTCGTACGGCAAGCCGTACACGCCGGAGCCCGGTTCGGTGGATGCCAACTTCGATATGAAGACCGGGATCCGCGATCAAGTGGACGCGATGAGCGTGGAGGATTACTTCAATTATCTTGCCAGGCTAATGAAGACCAATCCGCCAGCCGCAGCCGATGCGCCGATGGTGGAGAAGATGAAAGCCATCGGCCTTGAGCCCGGCAAAGACTTTGATCCCAGCAAACTCGGTGCGTTCGACAAGGAAGTGATCAAGACCGTGCCCAAGGTGGCGCAGGTCAAGATCATGGAGTACTTCAAGCAGGCCGCCGAACCGGTCAATGGCTGGACGTACCTGACCAAGAATATCGGCCAGTACGGTACCGACTACATTCAGCGAGCGCTGGTGACGGCTATCGGGTTGGGCGCGAACCGTCCGCAGGATGCCATCTATCCGACATCGCAGAAGGACGCGGCCGGCAGTGAATACGATGGCGCCTCCAAGAAGTACGTCATGCACTTCAACAAAGGTGAGATGCCTCCGGTCAATGGCTTCTGGTCGCTGACCATGTATGACAAAGACTACTTCTTCGTTCCGAATCCGCTGAACCGTTACACGCTGAGCGAGCGCAACAAGTTCATCACCAACCCGGACGGCTCAATCGACCTGTATCTCCAGGCGGATTCACCCGGCAAGGCCAAAGAAGCCAACTGGCTGCCGGCGCCCAAGGGCAAGTTTATTCCCATGTTGCGGCTTTATTGGCCGAAGGAGACGCCACCGTCCCTCATCGACGGAACCTGGAAGCCACCGGCCATCAATGAGGCCAAGTAGTTGACCTGGGGCACCCGCGCAAGGGCGCTGCCCCAGTCGCCAACTTATCCGGCAGAGACAGACAAGGCGAATGATGAACATGAAAGTAAAAAACCTTAAGGTGCTGATAACGGCCGCATTGCTTCTGTCCCTTCTTAGCGCCTGCACGAACAAGAACGATGCGATTTCGAATGCCGAGAAAGTAGACAAGATTAACGGCGTTGCCGTGCCCGGCATCGAGGAAACAAAACAGATTGCCCAGGACGGCTTTGTTTATGGTTTGCCGCTGGTGATGTATTACACCTCAGCGTATGAGTTGTTCGTGGATCCGAGTTCGTCGCAGTACAAGGCTCCCATCGGCAAGCTCACCAACGAAGCGCGAGTATTTACGTACAAAGACACGGCGGTCATCACGCCCAACAGCGACACGCCATACTCCTTGATGGAAATTGACCTGCGCGCCGAACCGACCGTGATTTCGGTTCCGGCGGTCCCGAAACCGCGGTACTACTCGGTGCAGCTGACCGATGCCAACACTTTCAATTATGGCTATATCGGCAGCCGGACTACGGGCAACGGGCCGGGCGATTACATGATTGTCGGGCCAGACTGGAAGGGTGCGACGCCCGCTCACATCAAGCAGGTTTTCCACTCGACCACGCCGTTCTCCGCCGTGATTTTCCGCACGCAACTGTTCAACCCGGCGGACATGCCGAACGTGGTCAAGATTCAGGCTGGTTATAAAGTGCAGCCCTTATCCGCTTATCTCAAGCAGCCCGCTCCGCCGGCTGCACCTGCAATCAACTACATGAAATCGAGCGCCGAGATTGCGAAGTCGCAGTTCTTCGAGGTGCTGGATTTCGCGCTGCAGTTTGTACCGCCCAGTCCGGAAGAGGCGGGGATTCGCGCAAGGCTGGCAAGCATTGGTATAGGGGCCGGCAAGCAGTTCGATATGAAAGACCTGTCGCCGGAGCACAAAGCCGCTGTCCTGTTGGGAATGAAAGCCGGCGATGATGCTGTGGACAAGTACATCGCCAGCGGGGGAAAGGTGGTCGACGGCTGGAACATCGCTTCGTTCTTTGGCGACCGCGCTTTCTACAACGGCGACTGGCTAAAGCGAGCGGCCGCGGCCAAGGGAGGAATCTTCGGCAACAGTGCTGCGGAGGCGATGTATCCGCTGACCCGAGTCACGGGTACGGGAGAGGCCCTCGACGGCAGCAAACACAACTACACGCTCACTTTTGCCAAGGGCGACCTGCCGCCGGTCAACGCGTTCTGGTCGGTGACGATGTACGACGGCAAGACGCAATTTCTGATCGAGAATCCGATCAATCGCTACCTGATTAACTCTCCGATGCTGCCGGGAATGAAGACGAACCCCGACGGCTCGCTGACGCTGTACATCCAGAAGGATTCGCCGGGCAGCGGTAAAGAGTCCAACTGGCTGCCGGCGCCGAATGGGCCAATTTATCTGGTGATGCGGCTGTACTGGCCGAAAGAAACGCCCCCATCAATTCTGCCTCCGGGCGACGGTACATGGAAACCGCCAGCCGTCACGGTGGCGCAATGAAGCAGCACCGTCAACTGAACGACTTTAGAAGAGAGGATCTGATCATGAAGAAGACAACAGTTGTTGCATCGCTCATTTTCGCTGCCTGCGCGTTCCTCGCTATCTCGGCTTCGGCCCAAAGCGGGCAACTGCAAGGCATCATCGACGCGCGTAAAGGCGCAACGATGATGGTCAAATCGGCAGACGGAACAACCACACCTGTCCTTCTCACCGACAGCACACAGGTAGAGGAGGTGGAAGGTGGTCTCCATATGCGCAAGAAGCAGATGGGGATGACCGCGCTGGTGCCTGGCCTTCCGGTGCAGGTGCAGGGCTCTTACAACGCGCAGAACCAGATGACGGCCGATACCGTGAAGTTCAAGGCTTCCGACCTGAAGACTGCACAGGACATTCAAGCCGGAGTCGCACCCGCCGAGCAGCAGCTCCAGGCACAGCAGCAGGAGATGGCGCAGCAGCAGGCGGACCTGCAGCAGCAACAGGCAAAGCTTCAGCAGGAGCAGCAGGTGGAGCAGGCAGAAGCAGCCAAGATTGCCGCTAACAAAGCTGCGATCGCCGCCGCCAACAAGCGCTTCGGCGAGCTGGGTGAGTACAACATCCTCGGCGAAGTAACCGTGCTCTTCGGCAATGGAAAGGTGGCCATCGATCCGCAGTACAAGCCGCAGCTTCAGCAGTTGGCTGAGAAAGCCAAAACGATCGACGCCTACGTGATCCAGGTGAAGGGCTACGCGTCCGCGGTGGGTTCGGCTGCGCTGAATCAGAAGCTGAGCACCGAGCGCGCTGACAACGTGACCGCTTTCCTGGAAGAGCAGGGACACATTCCGTTGACCAACATTCTCGCTCCGGGCGCGATGGGTACCAGTCGGCAGGTCGCCCCTGACACCACGGCAGAAGGTCAGGCCGATAATCGGCGCGTGGTCGTTCGGATTCTTCAGAACAAAGGAATCGCGGGCAACTAGGCCTTGCAACATCGTTCTAGTCGAGCGGCGGTGATGCCGCCGCTCACTCGATAGACGGCTGTAGGAAGAGGAAGGCCTTGGGTAGCTTCCAGCCGTAAGAGCAAAGGAACCTGGCGGCTTCACAAGGGCTGCCCACTGACACTTCGGTAACGGAAACTCAAGATAGGCCCGAAAGGATTTATGACTTCAGACTGTATAAGCACGTTCCGGAGACTTCGTTCTCCCGGCTTGGCTGTTGTTGCGGCCGCACTAGCGATTGGGTCCATCGGTGCCCTGGCCCAGAACCCTGAGATGGATCAGAAATTGATGGCTATCAAACAAGCCATGGCCACCAACAAACAGAAGTTGACTCAGTATGTATGGACGGAAACGGAGACCATCAGCATCAAGGGGAGCGCCAAAGACACCAAGACGTATCAGGTACAGATGGTCAATGGGCAGCAACAAAAGACGCTGATCAATGATCAGAAAGCCCAGTCCGGCGGGCGCGAAGGCCGCGTGAAAGAACGTGTGGTCGAGAAGAAGACCGAGGAATACCAGGACTACGGACAGCAGATCGGGGCATTAGCCAAGCAGTACACCACGCCCGATCCCGGCCGGCTGGCGCAGGCAAAGCAGCAGGGCAACGTCTCTCTGCAGCCTGGAAGCGGAACGGTCAGCCTGGTGATCAAGAACTTCGTCAAGCCGAACGACCAGGTCACGATTACCATCAGCGAACAGACGCACGCCCCGGTTGCCATGAAGATCCAGTCTTATCTGACCAACCCCGGCGACGCAGTGAATATCTCGGCACAGTTTGCACAACTGCCCGACGGAACGAATCACGTCGCCGATATGACCATCGATGGAGTTTCGAAACAGCTGACGGTGAACGAAGTCAACTCGAACTATGTACTGAAGAACTGAAATGCACGCGCCCAGAAAATTGGAGAAGGAGCCATGAGCCTAGTTCGTTTCACCCTGCTTGCCCTTTGCCTTATCCCCATGGCGGGAGTGGGGCAGCAGGTTTCCGTGAACTATAACCACGGCGCGCCATTCTTCCAGTTTCACACGTACGGATGGGGCGGCAATAACACCAACCAGATTCAGAACTCCAATCTGGCTCAGGTGGTTCAGCAGGACATCAACAATGCGCTTTCGGAGAAGGGACTGCAGCGGGTGCAGGAGTCGCAGAATCCTGACCTGATTGTCACTGCCAGCGGCGGCGAGCGCGTTCAGACGTCGTGGAACGCATGGAGTATGCGCGGCATCGGCGGCGGATTCGGCGGTATCACGCCGGAGCAGAACGTCGAAGCGACGATGATTGTCAGCCTATACAACCCAAAAAGACAGGAGTTGGTCTGGCGTGGTATCGCCCAAAACACGCTGAACAACGGCAACAGAAATCAGCAGATCGTGGAAAAAGCAGTCCAGAAAATGTTCAAGCAGTGGCCCAAATCATAAGCCTTCGAAGATGAGTGAGACGACATGAGAAGGAGATCACGATGAAACGGACGTTCCTGTTCACGCTGGCGGCTTCGTTGCTGTATGTCACTACTGGAAGCGCCCAGCAATATCCCATCATGGATAAGGTGGCTGACAAGGTAATTGCCAAGTACCAGAACTCAACCTGCGAACAGCTGTGGCAGAAGAGAGCAGCCAAGGCGCCACCCAGTGCCGAAGAGCAAAAGGCAATCAGCTTCCTGAAGAGCGATCCGCAGATGCGCGAAGCCTTTATTAACAGGGTGGCTGCTCCCATCGCTAACAAGATGTTCGACTGCGGAATGATTCCGTAGTGCTGAATCGAGGGGGTGTCGTACCCGAAGCGTTCCTGACGGCGGAACGTTTATCTTTGCGGCAATACATGGTTCAGCCCTCAGACGGGGCGTATGGTGTGTATTACCGGGGTCGTTACGGCGCCATAGTTACTGCACCTTTTTTTGAAGAGATTGGAGATTGCAATGAAGACACTTTGCAGGAAATGGTCGGCGGTCCTAACGGCACTCGTTATATTTGCGTTAGTTCTGTCAGTAGCGGCGCTGGCGGCGGATCAACCGGCTGCGGCTGATGCGCAAGCGCAAACAGCCCCTTCGAGCAACGCTAGCCAACAGAGCAACAGCAGCGACGACGGCGTGTGGCACTGGGATGTAGCACCTTACGTCTTCATGCCCGGAATCAACGGCACGGTCGGGGTGCTCGGGCACGATGCCAGCGTGCACCTGACGGGCTCCGACGTGATGTCGAACTTCAATGGTGGCTTGGCGGGCTACGTGGAGGCGCGTAAGAATCGCTTCGTGATGCCCATTGATTTCCTCTGGGCTAGGGTAGCCACCACGCAAGGCGTTCCGCTGAACGATTTCGGTCAAACCCAGATCAGGCTGACCCAGTCCCAGCTCATCTTCACTCCCAAGGTCGGCTACCGCATCGTTGATATGGATCACTTCAAGGTCGATGCCGTTGTGGGATTACGGTATTGGCACGAAGGCCTGAACCTCACGCTGCGCCCCTCGCAGCTGGTCAACACCCAGGCGGCCAACTGGGTTGACGCCGTTGCCGGCGGCGACTTCCGCATTTACTTCACCCCTAAAGTCTGGATCCTGGCGTCGGGCGACGCCGGCGGTGGCGGAGCGGCCCTCGACTATCAGGCACTCGGCCTGTTGAATTTCCAGCCCAAACCGTTGCTTGGATTTTTCCTCGGCTGGCGCTACCTGGATGTAAATTACACCGGAAGCAAAGCATTCCTTTACGACCTGAACCAGAGCGGTCCGATGTTTGGACTGAATTTGCAGTTTGGGGGCAAGCCGCCCATTCCGCCGTCGGCGAGCTGCTCGATTGCTCCAGCAGCGGTATGGGCCGGCGAGCCGGTGACCGTCAACATGGCCTACCAGAACTTCGACCCCAAGCACACGCTGACCTTTAGCTGGAACACCAACGGCGGTAAGGTAACGGGAAGCAACATAACGGGGAACGTGGATACGACGGGCGTAGCGCCGGGCAGCTACACGGTGACCGGCACGGCTACCGATCCGAAAGAGAAGAAGAACAACACGGCGAGCTGCAATGCGAGCTTCACGGTAAACACGCCGCATCCGCCGGTGGCGAGCTGCTCGGCAAGTCCCGACACGGTGAAGGCTGGAGACGCCTCAACGGTTACGGTCAACGCCAGCAGTCCGGACAATTTCCCCCTGACCTACGCGTGGTCGACAACGGCAGGTCACCTCAACGGCAATGGCACGACGGCAACGCTGGACACGACCGGGACGACGGAAGGCAGTACGATCACGGCGACGGCAACCGTTACGGACTCTCGCGGCCTGACGGCCAGCTGCAGCGCCAACGTCAACGTGCAGGCTCCTCCACCGGTCCCCGCGCCGCCCCAGGTGAGTGAGGTTGGGGAGTGCAACTTCACCGATGCCAGGCGCCCCGCGCGTGTCGACAATACCTGCAAGGCGGTACTGGATGATGTCGCTCTCCGCGTTCAGCACGAACAAAACGGGAATTTCCTTGTGGTGGGAAATGCAGAGAACGCCAACACGCCGCAACTTGCCGCGCAACGCGCGGTGAACGTGAAGTACTACCTCACCAACGGCGAAGGTAAAAGTGGTATCGATGCCAGCCGCATCCAGCCGAGCACCGGTACAGCGAGCAGCAACACGGTGAAGGTTTACTTCGTGCCTTCCGGCGCAACCTTCTCCGAACAGACCACTCCGGTTGATGAGACCCAGGTGAAGGGCCAGGCGCGCAATGGTCCGGCACCTAAGAAGAAGGCGCACAAGGCGGCGCAGGCTCCTCCGGCACAGTAGGCAAACCACCACAACCCGTAAGCAAAGGCCAATCAGAACAACGATTGGCCTTTCTGATTCGGGCCGTGCCGGGAGGTTCCCAAGAGCTCTGAGTTGTAGCAAAATAGAACTTCAGAAGGCTGATCATTTTTTGGGGGATCCAATGTTCGTCACGCGCAATCGTGGCCAAGTCGAGTCGTCTGTCGAGCTTCAACCCTTTGACCGCATCAAGCTGGCGGTGATTGGCGTAGGTGTGATCTTCGCCTGTCTGGGCGCCGGCGAGGCTGTCTATCGTCTGCTGTTCATGGAATTTGACGGAGCGACGGATCGTCTTCCCATCGAGATGGCCTTCGGGCTGGCTTTTGCGTGGGTAGCGACGAAGCTAGCGCGCCGGTTGTATCAGCACCGCATGGAGTCGCTGGCCCGCATGAATACCGTGTATGACCGCAATCATAAAATCCGTCACGCGTTGGAAGCGATTGCCCCCGTCCCGCATCCGGCGCACCAGCAGGCTATTCGCGTGATTCGCGATGAAGTCGACGGCATCGAGTGGGCTCTGACGGATCTTGTCTCGCGCTGAGAACTTTCCCCCCGCGTTCCGCAGAAACATTGCGCTGGGGGAACGGCACGCTCGCCACCTATCAGCCGGATTCAGCAAAAGCCAGTCGAATTCTCGATTGGCTTTTCGTTTGACTTGTTACTGGGTACAGCCTTCGCCAAATTCCAGGTTGCGAAACATCGCTGCGCTCGGATCGTCGGCGGGCGTGGGCTGGTCGGCTGAGTCCATCGCTTCCAGAACGCGCACCTGGTTCAGTTCGATCCACGTCTTGCGCCAGCGTTCTACTACGCATTTATCAAGGCGCGTGTCGGATTTCGGGAATCCAAAACCATCGTAGAACTGCAGGATCGATTGCTCCAGGCCCGGGCTCATGTGATTAAAGCTGTCGTAGGTGAGCGAGTCGAGAAGATTGCGATAAGTATAGTCGGCCAGCGGATAAGCTCCCCGCACAGTGGGTTTGCCCGTGTCGAGATTGATCTCCGGCGCCTGCAGGTCGTTGTCCTTCACCTCGTGCAGCGCCTGCGTGTACTTGCTGACGGTCTGGTCGACGCTCTTGAAGTACAGATTTTCGGTCTTCTCGGTCGGCTCTTTGAAGTCGATGGCGCGCAGCGGCCCGACCTTGGGGAGCACCTTGAACATGACCGCCATGATGCGCGCTCCCGCGCCTGGCTCCTGGTAGCCCGATCCCCAGGACTTCGCGTAGTCGGCTTTCGAGAGGTGATAGAGGAATCGCTGGCGATTGAAGTTGGGATCTTCGCGGCGCAACTGATCGCCTTTCACCAGCAGTGCGACCTTGGTCATCTCGGGAATGATCTGGCTGACGCTGCGCCGATAGGTGTTGATAGCCAGTTGCTCTTTGGGCATGACATCAGTCAGCGGAATTCCGTAAGTGTCCAGGAAAGCCCGCTCTAACAGCGGCGCCGAGACTTCGAAGCCGATGAAGTTGTGATAGTTCTCGGGCGCGTAGCGGCCCTTGGCCACCTGCAGCACATCGAAGCCGAATTCTGTGCGCAAGTGGGCTTTGTGATCGACGTCGTAGGGGACGGCGGCGCCGTACCGGCGGGCCAGTTCGGGGTACTCGATTCCGACCGAGAGATTGATGTAAGGGTGGCCGTTGATGTCGGAGATGTAGTGCGAAAGCGCGCCCAGTGCGAAGGCGTATTCATCGAGGTTCTGCGCGTCGTTGAGCATCGCCTGCACGAAGGCTCCGGTGCGGACGTAGTGCGTCAGGTCGCTGAAGGTTTCGTCGCCGAAGGGATAGTAGCCGATGTCCTGGATGACGCTGCCGCCATAGGCATAGGCGTGCGCTTTGAGCAGGTCCTGCGGTGTGGAGTCGGGATAGCGCGCGAGGAGCAGAGGCTTGATCTGCTGGTCCCACACCAGATCGATGATTTCTTCGTGCGTCAGGACGGAATAGGCCGGGCACATCGGCGCAAAGACCAGCATGAGCACCAGCACGATACTGGTGAACACGAACCGGAATCGGCGGCGAACAGCGACTTTCATAAGTTGGAAGCGAGCGTCAGATGCGGCCGAGCAGCAACAATATCAGAAGAACGAGAAGAACCAAGCCCAATCCGCTTGAAGGGTAATAGCCCCAGCCGCGGCTGTAGGGCCAGGCCGGATAGCTTCCGACGGAAAGCAATAGAAGAATAACCAGCAGGATAATCAGCATCGTGAATTCGTCTCCGTATGCGAACGAATCGATTGCGGGCTAGCGCTTATCGAAGCTGCTGCTGGTTAGAAGCCTGCAGGTACTCTCAAGGATGCCTTACGGCAAACTCATGATGTCCCGAGCTTTGCTTGCAACGCTTTCAAGTAACTGTCGATGGTCGCTGTGTAGCCTTGAATGTAGCGGGCGACGAAACGGAAGACCGAGCTGTGAATCTCGCCATTCTCGGTAATGGTCAGGGACGAACCGCTGGCGGTTGGAGTGAGCTCGTAGGTCCAGGAGCCTCCGAAGGGCAGATGCGGGTCAGCGATGCGCGTCACCAGTTTGGTAGGCGGATCGGACTCCACAACTTCGTAAGTCATCTTCTCGCCGTGACGTCCGTACTCGATCCACTTGCGATGGGGATCGGGGCTGAGGATCTCGTAGCGTGAAACCTCAGGCCGCCAGTTTGGCGGACCGTCGATGACATTCCACACCTGCTGCGGCGACTGGCGGAACTCGGCGGTACGCGAGACCGTGTGCTGCTCGGGCAGTTGCGAGCCGAGTACGGCGATGATGCCCACGACAGCCAGCAGAAGGAAAACGACGACCACGACCCACTTCAGCACGCTGCGGCTCTCCTCCAAGTTCGGTCAACAATGAGAAAAGGCAGTCTAAGCGTCGAGTCGTCGTTTGAGCAAGCCGTTACAATCATGGCCATGCCTTCCGCTCTGGCTGTGCTGAACAACGAAGTTGTGAATTGCACGCGCTGTCCGCGCTTGGTCGCGTATCGCGAGCAGATTGGGCGCGAGAAGCGGCGCGCGTACCGCGACCACGAATACTGGGCGCGACCCGTACCCGGATTCGGCGATCCCAAAGCGCGCGTGCTGGTGCTGGGGTTGGCGCCGGGAGCGCACGGCTCAAATCGCACTGGGAGGCCGTTCACCGGCGATGCGTCCGGAAAGTTCATGTATCCGATTCTGTATAAGGTGGGATTTGCGTCGCAGCCGACCGCCGAGCACCGCGACGATGGACTGAAACTGCTCGACTGCTATATCACGGCGGCCGTGCGCTGCGCCCCTCCCGACAACAAGCCGCTGCCGTCGGAGCTGGTGAACTGCTCGGAATATCTCGACCGCGAGCTGGCGATTCTGAAACAGGTAAGGGTCGTCGTGGCGCTGGGGAAGATCGGTTTCGACGCGTACCTCAGCCATCTGAGGCGAACCGGCGTTTTGCAGCGGACCAGTGAATATAAGTTTGGTCACGCCGCTGCCTATCCCATGCCCAATGGCGTGACGCTGCTGGCGTCGTACCATCCTTCGAACCAGAACACCGCGACAGGCAAGCTGACCGGCGAAGATGTTTGAAGACGTTTTTCGGGAGGCAAAGCGTATTGCTGGTTCGCACATAGAGTCAGGTGACCGCTCGTCGGCCTGAAGGCCGCCTCGCTGAACTGAGAATTAATGTATCTTCCGGCGCACCTAAAGGTGCGCCCCTTCAAAGCTCCCTGCTCTGGCATCGCGTGTGATTTGACATTGCCTCTCTCGGATGGCACCATTCGGTCGCAGATTGGAGCCCATCCTATGGATTGTGACGCTATGAAAAGATCAGGTTTAATCCGGACACTAGTCGTAAGCTTTGGCCTCGTTTTGATGATGGCGAATGTAGCGCTGGCCGCGGATCACTCCGCTGTTGGCACCTGGAAGCTCAACCTGCAGAAGTCCTCGTTCGGTGCGCAGCCGGCGCCGAAGTTCGAACAGCTCGTAGTTACCACCGACACGCCAGATGCGATTCAGTGGAATATCAAAGGCGTCATGGCCGACGGCAAAAGCTACATCATGTCGTACGAGGGGCCAGTTGATGGCACCGCTCACCACATGATGAGCAGCATGGGCGGCGATACCGTTGCCTACACCAGAACTCCTTCGGGCATGAATTGGGTGGTGAAGGACAAAGACGGCAAGATCATGGAGCGAGCCAGCAGCCAGCTCTCCGCCGACGGCAACACGCTGACCATCATTGGGGTGGAGGATACTTCGACCGGCAAGAACAAGTTTCTGGCTATCTACAATCGCGAGCAGTAATCAGGCGGGCACAAGTTCGTTGATGCGCGCTGCCATCTTCACGTCGCGGTGCGTAACCCCGCCTGAGTCGTGGGAGACCAGTGATAGCGTCACCTTGTTGTAGCTGATCAGGATGTCGGGGTGGTGATTGACCGCCTCCGCCGCCTCGGCGATCTGGTTCACAAATTCCATCGCCTTCAGGAAATTCTCGAACTGAAAGTTGCGATCGATGGCCTTGCCGTTTCGCTTCCAGCCTGGAAGGTCGCGCAAGGCCTGCTGCACCTCTGCTTCGGACAAAACAGTGCTCACTTCAATTCCTCCAGTTTCAGCAGACGCCGGTTACTCGATTTCCAGCGCCGGCTTTCCCGACAGCCGCTGCGCGATGTGCTGGCCCAGTTGATCGGCCAGGCTTCCTGAGCGGATCACGGTGGTATTCACCAGTACGACTGCCGCGTAATCGCTCTTCGGATTGAAGAAGACGTAGCCGCTATAGCCGCCGGTCGCGCCGTTGTGCCAGTAGTTGCCGGTCTCAGGATCATACAGCCAGGCCAGAGCGATCTTCAGGCCCGCGATCGCGTCGTTACGCAGCTCGTGCGATTGCGTGAGCGCTGCTGAGAGCGTCTTCCCGTCCGGCGTCTCGGCCGTTGTTGACGGCAGGTTGTCGGGATGCAGATTCGCTTCCAGATACGTCAGCATATCGGACGCCGTAGAACGGATGGCGCCCGCGCCCGCAAACGCCACCAGATTCCACTCGTGCGCCGGACGATGATGGGGATCGTGACCGGCGATGAATCGGGATTGCTGCTCGGTGGACAACGTCACGACCGTGTCCTTCATAGCCAGCGGCGCGGTAACCTCCTCTTGCAGAAGCTGCGGATAGGCTATGCCGGCGCGGTTCGCTAAGGCTTGTCCAAGCAAACCGAAGCCGAGATTGCTGTATAGGAAGTCGGTCTTGGCAGGTTTGGCTACGCCTTGCTTCTTGAGGAAGGCATACATGTCAGCAGCGGTGTAGTCGGCGTAGGGATTGTCTTTGTCGGCGGGGCTGAAATTGTCGGGCATGCGCGGCAGGCCGGAATGTTGCGTCGCCAGATCGAGGAGCGTGATCTCATCGCCTGCCGGCTTGGCCACGGTGCCTTCCGGAAGCAGTTCGCGAACCGGGTCACTGAACTTTACCTTGCCCTGCTCAACCATCTGCGACAGGATCAGTCCGGTGAAGGTTTTGGAGATGGAGCCAATCTCAAAGATCGAATCATCCTTCGCGAGCCCGTAACTGAATATCTGACGCTGGCCGTGGTCGACGACACCGACAGTCACACCGACTTGCGTGGAAGGCGCAAGGGGGCCGCTCTTCAGCGCTTCTTCCAGATCTTTGTTCAGCACGGATTGCAGTTGTGCCAGCGGTACAGGAGACATAGCCGTCTCGTAGCTGGGCGGTGGGAGCGGTGGAATCACGATCGCTGTCGCCTGGCGCTCGAAGTTCAGTGGGGTCGGCTTGTCCTGCGTCCACGTCCCGGTCAATGTTTTGCCATCCGCCGAAAGAGTCCCGCTCCATTGCGCATGAACGGGAGGGATCTCGAAGGAGAACTTATTTCCTTGCAGGGAAACATTGGCGCAATCAATTCCGGTGGCATCCTGGTCGAGGCTGTCCAGCGTGCAGTATTCCTTGCCTGCCGCATCGCTCTTCACCTGCACTTGTAACCGCAAAGTGTCGGAGCCGTCGTGGATCGCGCCGAGCCAGATGCCGTCGACCGGTGATGGCTTTGCCGCGGCCACGAATGCCTGCTCGCGGGTAAACGTCAACGGCATCGGCGAGCCCTGGTTCCATGTGCCGGCCAGCGAGCGAGCGTCAGGCGAAACTGAACCCTGCCAGGTGCCGTGCACGGCCGGAACACTGAAGCTCAACTCTCTGCCATCAAAATGGAAGTCGGAGCAGGGAATACCGTTTGCGCCCTGATCCGGACTGTCCAACGCGCCGGACAAGGTTCCGTCAGTTCCTGCCTTGATGTGTAGCTTGAGGTGAAGAGGGCCGAGAGTGCCGGTGTAATCTCCGGCGACATCAGGTTTCTGTTGAGCGAACGTCGGGAAAGAAAAGAAAGTGGTGATCAGCATCGCCACCCACAGAATCGCGCGGCCAAGCATTCCCTGTTTATACACCAGAGTTATTCACTTCTTTTGCCTGCACAGTTCTGCGGGCCTCCGATTGAGATCGTTCGGAGCAGAGCCGCAGTAACTTCTGCAATAGCGAAGTTGCCGGCAAGAATCGAACAAAAGTTTCGTTCATTGGCAAAAGCATGTATAGTTTTCTGCAGGTAACCGAGGAGACTACTGTTGAGCAAACCCGCAGATCTAGTACAAGGAACTCTAGACCTTCTTTTACTAAAGATTGTGGCCCTCGAGCCATTGAACGGCTTCGCCATTAGCCGCCGGTTGAAGCAGGTTTCCGGCGACGTCCTGCAGGTCAGTGACGGATCGCTTTATCCCGCTCTTCATAAACTGGAAGCTGAAGGACTCATTGCGGCGGAATGGAAGTTGAGCGAGAATAATCGCCGCGCCAAGTTCTATTCTCTGACGAGAATGGGTCGAAAGCACCTTGAGACCGAATCGGAAAACTGGGGACGTCTCTCTTCTGCGATTACCCGTGTGGTGAAGTTAAGAGAAGCGTAAAGCCCCAAAGCGCCCGCTTTGCCCGCTAACAACGCCATCCCGCCGGAACGCTGGATGTACACCGTCCCGATGCGCCTTCGTGCGCTCTTCCGGCGGCGGCAGCTCGATCAGGACCTCGATGAGGAATTGCAGCTTCATCTCGAGGAGATGACGCAGCAGTACATCGAGGACGGCATGAGCCCCGAAGAGGCGCATTACGCCGCTCTTCGCGAGTTCGGCAACGTCGAGTTATCCAAGCAGAAATGTCGCGACACGCGCAAGACCCTGTGGATACAGAACCTGCTGGAAGACCTGCGCTTCAGCGTCCGCACGTTGACGAAGAACCCGGGCTTCAGCGTGGTGGCGATTCTGACGATCGCGCTCGGTATCGGCGTCAACACCGCGATCTTCTCCGTGGTGAACGCCGTGCTCATCCGGCCGCTGCCATTCGAGCAGCCAAAACGGCTGATGTTTCTGCGTGAATCATCGCGCGAAGTCCCTGACATGTTCCTGTCGCTGGCGAACTTCGCCGACTGGCAGTCGAGAAATAAAGTCTTCGAGAGCATGGGAGCGTTTCGTCGCGCCAGCGCGATCCTCACCGGCAATGGCGAGCCGCGCCGCATCCTGGTCGGCCAGATTTCAGCAGGATTATTTCCGACGCTGGGCGTCGCGCCGGTGGTCGGGCGTAATTTCACGGCCGCCGACGATCGACCCGATGCTGCTCCGGTTTTGCTGCTGAGCGAGCGCTTCTGGACTCGTGAATACAACCGCGACCCCGGGGTTCTGGGCAAACAGATCAAGCTGAGCGGACAAATCTACACCGTCATTGGCATAATGCCCACCCAGGGATTTCCACCGTATTGGGGGCCCATGGAGATGTTCACGCCGCTGGGCCGATTGAACAATGAAATTGGCGGCGAGGCGCATCGAGCTTTTCATCTCGGAACGTCGGCCTACGCGCGGCTCAAGCCAGGGGTCACACTTGGCCAAGCGCGTGCCGATCTGTCGGCGGTGGCGCATCAACTCGAACAAGAGCACCCGCAGTCGAACGGCGGGCAGGGCGCGATGGTCAGGCCGCTCTGGGAACAAGTGGTCGGCGACGTGAGCCGCCCGCTGGAAATGCTGATGGGCTCGGTACTGCTGGTGCTGCTGATTGCCTGTGCAAACGTGGCCAGTCTGCTGACGTCGCGAGCCATCGTGCGCCGGCGCGAACTCGCCATCCGCGGTGCCTTGGGCGCGGGTGCGCTTCGGCTGGCCGGCCAACTGATGTGCGAAACGACGATTCTCGCGTTGACTGGCGGTGCGCTCGGCCTCCTGGCGGCTTTCATCTTCACGCCCATACTCGCGCAGCATGCCCTATCGCTGGTCCCCAGAGCGGAAGGCATTTCCATCGACCGATCGGTGCTGGCGTTTACCTTTGGGATGTCATTGCTCACCGGAGTGATCTTCGGGGTGGTGCCGGCGTTCGCCGTCTACCGCAGCAGTCCTACGGAGGCGTTCAGGGAAGGCAATGCGTTGCGCGCAGGCTTCTCGCGAATCAGTGTTCGCAGCCTGCTGGCTGCAGCCGAACTCGCCATGGCGCTGGTGCTGCTGGTGACAGCGGGCCTCACACTGAAAAGCCTGTACTACCTGTTGCAAACCGACAGCGGGATGAACACCGACAACGTGCTAACCGGCATGCTGAACTTTGCCAACCAACGGTACGCCGACGAAGCCAAGCTGACGAACTTGGTCTTCGAATTACAGCAGCGCGTATCGGCGTTGCCTGGCGTGGCCGCCGCCGGCTTGCAGAGTCCGTTCCTGGTCGGCTCATCGCAAGCCAGTTTCCGGGCTCAGGAAAGTTCGTCCACCATCAGCGACGAAAATTATGCGGACGCAACCAGTGTGACGCCGGGTACGTTCGAGGCGTTCGGCGTCAAGCTGTTGCACGGACGCTTTTTTACCTGGAGCGACAATCCGAGCACGGCTCCCATCTGCATCGTGGACGATTCGCTGGCCAATCGTTATTGGCCTGGCGAAGATGCGGTCGGCAAGCATATTTCGACGGCGTTTCCTCCGGGCACGGCGGACCATCCGGCATGGCGCACCATCGTAGGGGTGATTCACCACGTGCAGACGGACCCCGCCGACCAGCAACACTTACCCGAGATGTTCCTGCCTTACGCGCAATTCCCAGGAGAGCGTGGCGTTTTGATCGTGCGGGTGAAGACGGATGAAGCGTCGCTCACGCCGACCATTCGCCGGGTCGTTCATACGCTCGATCCCGACTTGCCAATCTACAATGTGCAACCACTGTCCGATCTGTTGGACGCGAATGTTGCGCCGCGGCGTCTGATCGTACTTCTGCTGAGTTGTTTCGCCGGCATTGCCCTGATGCTTGCGCTGTTGGGGGTCTATGGCGTGATGGCCTACATGATTGCGGGCCGCACGCGAGAGATTGGCTTGCGTTTGGCGCTGGGTGCGGAGGCGCGCGACATCGTCCGCCTGGTGCTCGGCCAGGCAATCCCGCTAGTGCTGGCCGGCGCAGCCATTGGCACGGGGATTGCGTTGTGTCTGAAGCAACCGCTGACTCCGCTGCTGCTTGGCGTAAGCGCCCGCGATTTCTGGACCTTCGCCGCGGTTGCCGCTTTGTTGGTGGTGGTCGCGCTGGCTGCCTGCTGCATCCCCATCCGCAAAGCCCTGGCTATCGATCCCGTCAAAGTCCTGTATCGCGAATAAGAGCCGCGTGGGGGTCTTGGCAACGTGAATTGATCCTCGTTCTATAATGGCTGGATTTTGTTTCGGGACCAGGCGGTCTCCCTCAGCGCATCCTGACCCGCCCTTCCTACCCGATTACGATCGAGGAGAACGATGAAGCTTCTGCGAACCCTTGTATTCGCTTCCGTAGCACTGTTGTCGATTGCCGGTGTTGCCGGCGCGCAGTCGTGGCAGCCGCTAGCCCATCAGCCGAGCTTTACGGCCGGCCATGCACTTCTACTGACGGACGGCACCGTGATGGTCCATCGCGAAGATCCGAACGACGGCTATTCCCAGTGGTACAAACTCACACCGGACATAAACGGCAGCTATGTGAACGGAACCTGGTCGCAGATTGCGTCGTTGAGTTCCAACTACGGGCCGCTGTTCTTCGCGTCTGCCGTACTGGCCGACGGTAAGGTCATCATCGAAGGCGGCGAGCAGAACTTCAGCCAGTATGTGTGGACGACGATGGGCGCGCTTTACGATCCGGTCGCCAACACCTGGACCAGCGTCAACCCGCCAAGCGGGTGGAGCACCATCGGCGACGCTTCCGGCATCGTCCTCTTCAATAAGACATTCATGTTGGCCAATTGCTGTACCCGTCAGCAGGCGCTGTTTAACGAATCGACCTTGTCGTGGACTCCCACCGGCAGCAATAAAGCGGATTCGAACGACGAAGAAGGTTGGGTGCTGCTTCCTAACGGCAAAGTCCTGGCCGTGGACGCGTATACCGATGTGGACGACCCGAATGGTACGAATTCCGAGGTCTACGATCCGACGAGCGGCTCATGGTCAACCGCGGGCAGCACCGTGGCCCAGCTGTGGGATCCTCACGGCTCGTACGAAGAGGGGCCTGGCGTGCTTCGTCCCAACGGTACGGTTTTCTGGACGGGCGCGAACGGCGCAGGCGCTGGTCACACCTCGGTCTACAGCCTGAGTTCGCAGAGTTGGACACCAGGTCCGGATTTTCCCGGCAATCTTGATGTTGCTGACGGTCCGGCCGCTCTGTTGCCCGACGGCAACGTGCTGGTCAGCGCCAGCCCCGGAATCTACCAGAACGGTGTCGAGTTTTTCGAGTGGAATGGCAGCAGCCTGACGGAAGTTCCCGCGGTTCCGAACTCGCCAGAGGATTCCTCATGGTATGGCCGCATGCTGGTCCTGCCCACCGGGCAGGTTCTGTACACCGATGGCAGCGCCGATGTCGAGATCTACAACCCGGCCGGCAATCCGTATCCCGGCATTGCGCCTTCAGCTTTGATGACCACCGCCATTCTTTCGCGCGGCAGCACCATCAAGCTGCAAGGAAACAAATTCAACGGCGCTTCGCAGGCTAACTTCTACGGCGATGATGCGCAGGCAGCGACCAACTATCCCATCGTGCGCATCACCAACATCGGCACCGGCCATGTTTTCTATTGCCGGACACACGATCACAGCACCATGGCTGTCGGCTATAACGGTCCGACGTATACCTCTGTGGACATTCCGAGCAACATGGAAACCGGCGCGAGCTATCTGGAGGTTGTGGTGAACGGCATCGCCTCGCCGCACTACATGGTGGGAGTTCACTAAACCCACGCAGCGGGCTATGAAAAGGGCACTGCTGGCGATTCTCGTTCTTTGCATTTCGATCGGCGCGATACTGGTTTCTTGTACGCGATCGCGCCGATCGAAAACCGTTCTCTCGACGGGCGTATCGTTGTCGAACCAGTGGCTCACTCTTGCACCTCCCTCCGAGTTTCGCTCCGTTGGCACGGTTAGCGAAATCTTCATCGCGATTCCAGGGACGCCGACGGTGTCCGTAGACAAGGGAGTAACGCTTGAGAATGGCAACGAGCTTCGAGTTGAGGGCTACCTGACTGCGAGCGATGGAGAGAGGATTAACCTGGATCAAACCTGGTGCCGAGAGAATACACAAACGTACGTAATTCTGATGAGTCCTCTTCTCGAATGGAAAGAGCAAACATTACGGTTCCGCACCCTTTCACTCCGCTCCAATGTCCCCACCTTGACCGGAGAAGTTGTCTGGCTATCTGACGACCCTCGTCACTACAAGAGTGGCGTACTGACTCCCGAATGAGAAATTCTTGCCGGCGCCGAGCTTTATCACTGCGATTTTGTCGGTTTCCAGCGTAAGCTTGCCGTGTTGCACAGGCCCGGAATGCGCGCCAATCGGGTCGAAAAGGGGAGATTGTGAGCCATCACACCCTTCGTCGCTTGGAAGTTCTTGTCGTTCTAACTTTCGTCTTGTGCGGCATGACCGCTGCCTACGCGGATCGGCCTGCGCCTTCTTTGAACGTGCAGATGCTGGATGGCGGAACGTTCAGCTCCGACTCCTATCGCAATCAGACTTTACTGGTGCAGCTGTGGGCGACCTGGTGTCCTTACTGCAAGCGAGACCAGAGCGCGCTGGATGCCATTGCCTCGGAGTACGGAAGCAAGGGTGTAGCGGTGGTTGCCATCGATGAAGGGGAATCGGAGGCAACGGTCCGGGAATATCTTCAGCAGAATCCCCGCTCCTGCACGATCGCTCTCGATCCCAACCACACCGCGGCCAGCCAGTTCGGCGGAGGCGGTATTCCGCAATATATTTTGATCGATCACGGGAGCGTCGTTGGCATTCACAGTGGCGCCGCGGGTGTGGAAGGGTTGCGTGCGCTGTTGTCTCATGCCGGCTCGGGATCGCGGCCCGGCACACAGCAAGCGTCGGTACGGGGAACCGGTGTTGGAGGCACTCTCGGAGGGAGTGCCGGCATTCCGCAGTGGGTTACGATTCCGTCATCGCAGACTAGAAATGCCAAGCCTTTGCCGAAGACGGTCTTTGTCCTGAACAGTGGCGAGAGCATTGAGTCCGACAATTACACCATCCGCTCCGGCTATGCCGACGTCGTCGTCGGCGACAAGCAACGCCGGATTGCGGTCAGCGAGCTGGACATGAAGACGACGATGGCCGTCAATCACAAGCGCGGCGTCAATCTCAAGTTTCCGACCGGGAACAACGAGGTCTTTCTGGCTTTCTGAGCCAGTCTGTTGCGCTGCTGCGTCCTTACTTTGTCCTTCCGATAGCATGAAGTCATGAGCGCCCAGTTCGAACCCTGGCTTAACGGAAGTCACCCCGACCTGCCTGCAGTTGTTCGCGCGGTTGTCCACGCGCTGGAACTCTCACGCGAAGATCTCGAGAAGTGGTCTGCGCCGCTCGACGACGCTGCGCTGAATGCCCGTCCCGCAGGAGTCGCGCCGGTGGCTTTTCATCTGCGCCACATCGTACGCAGCCTTGATCGCCTGCTGACCTATGCCGAAGGAAAGCAACTCAGCGACGAGCAGCTGTCAAAATTGAAGAGCGAGCTCGATCCGAATGCGACGCGCGCAGAAGTAATGGAAGAATTCCAGCAGGGAATTGAGGATGCGCTTGGGCGCCTGCGTGGTTTTGTGAACGCCGATCTGGAGCTGCCGAGAAGCGTCGGCCGCAAAGCGCTTCCGACGACTGTCGGTGGGCTGCTGGTTCACTGCGCCGATCACACTCAGCGGCACACTGGCCAGGCAGTCACCACAGCTAAAATCGTTTCCGCGATCTAGCTCGACCGGTGGGCGCCTATCGAGTCGCCAACTCCGCGGTGCCGATTTCTTCCACGATGCTGGCAGCGGCTTTTGCCGGGTCCGGAGCTTCGATGATTGGCCGTCCCACCACCAGGTGCGTGGCTCCCGCTTCGATGGCATCGGTGGGCGTCAGCACCCGAGCCTGATCTCCGATTGCCGCTCCTGCCGGACGCACTCCCGGAGTGACGATCGCGAAACCTTCGCCGAGTTCGCGGCGGAGTTCTCCGGCTTCTTTCGCCGATGCGACTAATCCCCCGCAGCCGGCCCTGCGCGCCAGCGCTCCTAAGCGCAGTACCTGGCTGAGGGCGGTTCCCGAGACGCCGATCTCCTGCAGGTCTTCATCGGACATGCTGGTCAGGACCGTTACCGCCAGAATCATCGGCTTGCTCAAGGATTGCGCGGCAGCCTCGGCGGCCGCTTCGAGCATCTTGCTGCCCCCCGAGGCGTGGACCGTGAGCATGCTGACATTGAGCTCAGCGGCGGAACGCACGGCGGCGGCCACGGTGTTGGGAATGTCGTGGTATTTGAGGTCGAGGAAGACTTTGCGGCCGGAAGCTACCAGGTCGCGGACGAGCTGCGGCCCTTCGGCGGTAAAGAGTTGTTTGCCAATTTTGTAAGTGGAGGCGGACTCGCCGATGGACTGTACCAGTTGGCGAGCCTGGGCGGCGCTTGGAACGTCAAGCGCCACGATAAGCCGATCTTTGGTAAGCATCGGCTTCCAGTCTAACCCAGTTCGTCCAGACACACGAGTGCCCACACGTAAACCCTTATTGGATAAGGACGTTACTGAGGCCCTAGATTCTCCGCAACCTCTGGAGATTGCAGGACGTCCAGACGAACGCGATCGACTCCGCGCATGCCTAGAATCTTAGCCGCAGTATAGGACAGGTCGATAATCCGATTCCGGGCGACTGGTCCGCGGTCGTTAATACGAACAACAACCGATCGGTCCGTCTTTAAATCGGTGACCTTGACCCAGGAACCCATCGGAAGCGTCCGGTGAGCAGCAGTCAAATCGTTCATGTCATACGGTTCGCCGCTGGCAGTTTTGTGGAACTGGAAGATGCGACCGTACCACGAGGCCTTGCCTACCTGAGCTTTCGCGGTATGGCTTGGCTTAGTGTCCTGAGTCTGTCCTGGGGCCCCTTTTAGCGATTCCGGTGTGCTATTACCGGGTGCCGCACCCAGCGCGGAGGCGAAAACTAACGTCGCCGCAACTGAGCTGAGTACTCGTAACATTAAACACCTCTCATCGTTTAAGTTGGTCCTCCTGACAGGATGTTGTAAGTCTATTCACCGGAAAGAGTCGGAGTCAACCCAACAAAAGAGCTAACTCCTTTTGAGTCTTGCCATTTCGGAACGACTGTGCTAGGCGCGAGCGCTTGGAGGCTCATTGTCTTCCACCTCATGAATAGCTTCTTACCTGCCAGAATCTGGACCGACGATGCAGGCGCGCATGCCTTGATTAGACGAACTCCGGGAGCGGTGGGTTGGCATGGTCGGTGACGAAACTCATCGTCACCAGCTACTTACAAAGTCCGCCACCAGCAGCGGCCAGGCGGCGCAGAGGCGTTTCGGAGGCCGGCAGCGTTTGCGGTAAAGTCATATCATGGCCGCGCCACCCGTGATCCTGAGCATCGCCGGATATGACCCGTCTTCGGGTGCCGGCATCACCGCCGACGTTAAAACTGCTGCCGCCCACGGATGCTATGCGGTCACCTGCATCACCGCGTTGACGATCCAGTCGACCCAAGGCGTCTTCGGGGTTCAACCGATCGAAGCCGATATTGTCGCCCGCACCCTCAAAACCCTGATTCAGGATTTGGATATCGCCGCGGTCCGGATTGGAATGCTGGGTTCGGGCGGAGTCGCGGGCGCGGTCGCTGAGTTCCTGGAAAGTCGAAGACCTCCGAATGTCGTCGTCGACCCCGTTCTTCGCTCATCTTCGGGGACGCCCCTGCTGGACGACCAGGGCCTCTCCGTCCTTAGAGAGTTGATGTCCCTCTGCGACGTGGTCACGCCCAATATCGCCGAGGCCGCCATCCTCATTGGATCTGAGCCCATGGCCGATAACCTGGATTGGGAGGTTGCGCTGCCCGAGCTCCGGCGTTTAGCCGCCGGGCTTCACGATCTGCGTGCGAAGGGCGTCGTCATCACCGGCGGCCACCTTCAGCCGGCCAACGACTACCTTAGTTCCAAGAGGCCGGACGGCATCCACGAAGAGGCAATTCCGGGAACGAAGATCGACTCGCGGTCGACGCACGGAACCGGATGTGCCTATGCGACGGCGTTGGCCTGTGAACTGGCATTAGGAAAGACATTGCCGCAGGCCGCCCGAGCGGCGAAGCAGTACGTGCAGCGGGCAATCGCCACGGCATACCCATTGGGGAAGGGGATCGGGCCGATCAACCACGTTGGATGAGTCAGCGACTTCGGAAGGGAGTCGTTAACCGCAAAAAAATTGCGGCCAGCATAAGCCGGCCGCAGGCTGAAATTGGTTTTCAGTTACCGAGCAGGGTTAAATATTGCCCCGACTGTGCCGCTGTTCGGCACCGTCATTGCACAGGTGCAAGATTTAACCTCGGACCCTCTCAGGCTCGCCGAGCATCCGCTGGGATCAGGAATGACAGGCGTGCAACTCGCCGAGAATCCGCCGAAGACCGATCCCGGGTTCGGAGTTGCAGTGAGAGTGACCGGAGCGTTCAATGCGAAGTTTCCGGCACAACCCTCGTCGCCACCGCAGCTGATGCCAGCCGGATTGCTGACCACCTTGCCCGACCCCTCACCTGCCTGATGGATGGTCAAAGAAGGCGTGCTGTTTGCGCCGCATGCTCCCACCGCGAACGTCGCTGTTTCGGCAAGTGAGTCGCTGCCCGGCGCAACTGCCGTGATGGTGGTTTCAGAGCCCGCTCCAATGTTGCTGCAGGAAGCGGCCGCCGTCACCAGGCCGATGGAATTGACCGTAGCTACGCGGCTATCGCCGGTGGACCACTTCACCTGATCGGTCAGATCCCTGGTTTCGTTCGAACCGGCATAGGTTCCAATGGCAACGTACTGAGCTTTCTCGCCGCGGTTGCTCAACGTCTGGGGCGGAGCCACGATCTTCAAGGACGTTAGAGAACTCAGGGCACCTCCGACTTGTTTGCAGACACTGACAGAGGCGGTCGCGATCAGGCCACCGTTGCCGGCCTTCGCATTGATGGTCGTAATGCCACATCCGGCGGGAGTCACCACTCCCGTAGCACTCACGGTAGCAACGGCCGTGATACTGGACTCCCAAACAACCTGATCCGTTATGTCCTCGGTGTATACGGTGCCGTTCTTCCCGTTCGTGTAGGTTCCGGTAGCGGTTAGCTGCGCGGTTGCGGTGGTGGGTACGAAGTAGGAACTGTTTGTGTCGAACAACACAGTCGTCGGTGTGATGCTGACCCCAGTCAGCTGTGCGCTCTGACTGCAACCTACAACGAGCGCCAAAAGAACAACTACACAAGAAAATGCGAGGACTCGGCCAGCCATTGGGAATGTATCCTTTCGCGGTGAACTCGCGATTCGGCACAACGACGGGCGGGCCACGGGAGCGGAGTGGACGAAGTAAAGGCCGCTAGATTGTTGGGCGGATCGCTCAAGCGCAGTCTCCCATCCTAGCCAGAATGTGTCAATAGTTTTCTGGCACCTTGGACCTAAGTGTTAGGAACTTCCCCTGAGGTTCGAGGACTTTCCGATAAGCGCCGCAGTCTGTCCTATTGCTGCGGCTGTTTCGCTGCCGGAGGTTGCTGATCCTCGGGCAGTGGCATCATGATGCCGCCATTCGAGTTTGCCGGCTGATTGTTTTGCGGCGGAGCCGACTGTGACTGCGGTGGCGCCGGTTGCGGCTGAGTCTGCGGGGTGTTGCCGGGCTGGCTGCCCGGAGCGTTCTGATCCTGTGCCGCGGGAGGCTGCTGGTTATCCGGCAAGGGCATCATCAATCCGCCGTTCGAGTTTGCCGGAGCATTGCTTCCCTGAGGCGACTGCCCATTGTTCGGTTGTGCGGGAGGTTGACCACCGTTTGGTTGAGCTGCGGGAGGCTGCTGGTTGTCGGGCAAAGGTTCCAGAAGCTGGCCGCCGGCAGGCTCTGCGGAGGGCGGCGGCTCGATCGGCTTGGGCTGGGGAGGAGTCGCCGGTTCCATGACGGGCTCATTGTTGCGATAGCGCAACACCACCGGCCCGCCCTCTTCGCGGCGCAGCGCAGCCGCTTCTTCTACAGCCTTATTTACGGCGTCGTCGCTGTCACCGGCCACGGAAGACAGCTTCATGCCTTCGACGTCTTTGCGCGACGCGTAAGCAACTTTCATGCTCGACTGGTCGGCTTCGCGAGCCTTGTCGTAATAAAAGTCGGCAGTCTCACGGTCGCCGTCGATTTCCGCCAGGTAGCCCATGTTGTTCAGGGCGAATGCATTCTTCGGGTCGAGTTGGTAAGCCTGCTCGAAGTAGCTGCGCGCCAGCTTGTAGTCGTTGCGATTGATGGCAGCAACGCCGCGCGTATTCAGACGAGCCACTTTGGAAGCGACACTTTGCTCGTGCTCCATTTCATTCTGAACTTTTCTGGCGTTCGCGGCGGCGATGCTGCTAATGCCTTTGCCGCGCCAGGACTGCTTCATGGTGACGACGATTGGCGTATCGGAGTTCTGGTCGGCCGCCTGAGTGTAGTACTTGTACGCGTCCTCGAGTTCGCCTTCTTTCTCACGAGCGTAGCCAATATTGTTCAGGGTGAACGGATTCGTGGGATCGAGCTTCAGTGCTTTCTGGAGGGCGAGGTCGGCCTGCGGCGCCTGGTCCTTCTGCAGCAGTCCAATGGCGTAAACGTTGATGCGGTTCACCTGCATCTTGGCGTCGGCTGCGGTCCCGGCGATCTGTCCGACCGGCTTGCCGATGGCGGCCCGTTCCGTCGATTTGTATACGATCGCGTCCGAGCCCTGCTCCTGCGCCAGGCTGTAGTAACGCTGGGCGCGATCGGCCTGACCTTCGAGCTCGGCGATGTAGCCGAGATTGTTCAGGGTAAACGGATCGTTCGGATCGATGAGGTACGCCTTGTAAAAGAGCGCCTTGGCCTTCTTGTAGTTGTGCTTCTGGACTTCCTTCACGCCATCCTGGTTGAGTTTCTGCACAGGCGTCGGCTTGGTGTGCTTTGGAATGCTGATGCGAACATCGTCGGCGCCGGCCGAAACGGTCAGAGCAATCAACAGGGCGAAAACAACAATCAAGTGCCGGGGAACAGGCATTCATCCTCCGAATAAGCCGTCAGCCATCAGCCTTCGGCCGTGGGCCCAGCCAGGTTCGACCGGGCACCCCACCTACTTATCCAAACCCTTAGATGGGAGATCTGCCGCTCGCGTTGGCAGCTCTGGATCAAGAAGCGATTAGCAACTAGCAAACAGCAATTAGCCATGGCATAAGAGCGGAACGGGGTTTGCCGCTGGCACGGTCGGAATCTCGGGGTCTTCCATGGCCGCCGCCATAACGTCAATGCCACTAGTTGCCGGCCGCTAGCCGCTAGTCGCTGCCACTTCTATAATTTGGAAGCCATGCAATCCTTTCTGCGCGATCTGCGGTTTGGTCTTCGGCTGCTCGGCAAGGATCCCGGTTTCACTCTCGGCGCGATTCTGTTGCTTGCCGTCGGCATCGGGGCGACAACCGCCATCTTTACCGTGGCCAACGCACTGCTCTTGAAGCCGTTTCCTTACCGCGATCCTCAGCAACTCGTAAGCCTGCAAGTTCGCGATAAGACCAAGGAGAGTGACGGCACACTGCTGCGTTATGAGCTCCTGCACGAGCGGGCGCAATCGTTCGAGTCGCTCGCCGCATTTGCTACCGATACATTCAATCTCACCGGTCACGGCGATCCGGCGCAGGTTGCTGTGGGACGCGTGACGCCAAACTTTTTCAACATGCTGGGGGTGCAGCCGCAGCTTGGCAGACTGTTTATCGAAGACGAAGGTCGACCGGAAGGGAAGCCAGTCGTTCTTCTCAGCGATTCGCTGTGGCGCAGCCGCTACGGAAGTGACCGCAGCATTGTCGGCCAGACGATCACACTCGACGGAATTCCGCACACGGTTCTAGGCGTGCTTCCGGCCGGCCTGCAATTTCCTTTTGTCGGGGAGGCCGATGTCTGGACGCCGCGCTACTTCGAACTGACCCTGATTCCTCCTCAGAAGCTGCGACAGGGAGTGGGATACCTCAGTTACGTAGGACGGATGAAGCCGGCAACGACACTGAATCAGGCCGACGCTGAACTCAGCGTGTTGAACCAGCAGTATCGCGAGCAGAATCCTGCCGCGCCCGACGCGGGGCCCGAGATGACCGTCCTAGCCGCGCCGCTCCGCGAATTGGTTGTCGGCGATGTTCGCGGGAAGGTTTGGCTGCTGTTCGGAGCGGTGGCCCTGGTGCTGCTGATCGCCTGCGCAAACGTCGCCAGCCTGCTGCTGTCGCGTGCCCTGGTGCGCCGCAGAGAAATCGCCGTTCGTACCGCACTGGGCGCCGGCCGCGGCACGATTCTTCGGCAGCTTCTGACGGAGAGCATCCTGATGGCGCTCATCGCCGGCGTGCTTGGCATCGGGCTGAGCTGGGCGGCGACGCGCGCGCTCGTGACCTGGGGTGCGAGCCAGCTTCCGCAGGGCATTCCCATCGGCATGGATCTACGTGTCCTGGCGTTCACTCTGGGAATCTCGCTGGTGACAGGTATTGTCTTCGGGATTTTTCCCGCCTTGCAGCTGGCGGGCATGGATTTGCAAATGACGCTGCGCGAAGAAGGACGCAGCAGTTCCGCCGGGCATTCTCGCGGACGTTTGAATGGCCTGCTTGTTGTGGGCCAAGTTGCGTTGTCCTTGCTGTTGTTGATCGGTGCGGCGCTCCTGTTGCGCAGCTATGAGCGGTTGTTGAAGGTCGATCCCGGCTTTGACCCTCGGAACGTGCTCACGATGAACATCTCGTTGCCAACTGTGAAATACGCCAAGCCGGCAGATGAGATCAGCTTCTTCGACGAAGTGCTGCGACGAGTCTCGGCAGTTCCCGGTGTCCGCAACGCGGCCATCTCGGCGACACTTCCGCTAAGCTCGAAACGGATCACGCCCATGCTGCCGGAAGGCCAGCCCAACGTACCGCTGGCGCAGCGTCCGTTCCTCGACATCGAAGCAATCAGTCCGCAATGGTTCCGGACGCTGCGTGTGCCGATACGCAGTGGGCGTGAGTTCACCGAGGCCGACAATCAGCAGTCGCCCAAAGTTCTGATGGTGAACGAGACATTTGCCCGCCAGTTCTGGCCAGGCCAGAATCCGGTGGGCAAGCATGTCATCGTCGGCCGCTGGCCGGAGCCCGCTGAAGTGGTCGGCGTGGCCGATGACATCAAGAACCGGGGCCTCAGCCAAGAGCCGCAAGCGCAGGTCTACATTCCCTTCGCGCAGCTGCCGTGGAGCAACATGAATCTGCTGGTGCGCACCGCTGTGCCGCCACAGTCCATGACCTCGGCGATCCGCGCGGTGATTGCCGGAGTCGATCCCGACCAGCCGGTCACCGGCATCCTGACGGTCGAAGAGTTGATGGACAACTCGCGCACGCAGCCGCGCTTCCTCATGATGCTGCTCACCATCTTCTCGGCCACGGCATTGGTTCTGGCGGTGGTCGGCATTTATAGCGTGCTGGCCTACTCGGTTGCGCAGCGTCAACATGAGCTAGGAATTCGCCTTGCACTTGGCGCCAAGAGCGCCGACATCCTCCGCCTGGTCGTGCGGCAGGGTGTGATGCTCGCTGCCATTGGCGTCTTGATTGGCTTTGCCGCTGCTCTCGCAATGACCAGGCTGATGTCGAGCATGCTGTACAAGGTCGGCACGCATGACCTCGTGACGTTTGTGGTTGCGCCGGTGGTGTTCCTCGCCATTGCCGTGGTCACGAGTTGCATTCCGGCGCGGCGCGCGACCAAGGTCGATCCCATCGAAGCGATGCGATAGCCTTAGCCGGCAATGTTCTTCTGCGCGGTCACCTTCGTCAGCGGAACGCGCACCAGAAGTTCGCCATCAACGGCGTTGCGCTTGCCAACCAGCTCCGCCAGGCCGTCCCCCATGTAGCGGCGAGCAATACGGGTGGTCCAGGGCAAGAGCTCCTGCGCAGAGGCTTCGGAGACAACAGCCCTGCCTTCGATCAGTACGAAAGCGAAAGGTGGCCGCTCGTCGTCCATGCAGATCATCACGCGCGGATCACGGCGCAGGTTTTTTCCTTTTACGGAATGTGCGTCGGTGGTGAATAGCACATCGTTTCCGTCGAGGATGATCCAGATCGGCACCACGTGTGGGCGTCCGTCGGCGCGTACGGTTGATACTTTTGCAGTGCGAGTTCCTTCCATCACGAACGCGCGCCACTCTTCCACAGTCATCTCTTGCATGTTGGCCACTCCAAGAATGAGTCACAGGCTGAGCCTGCCGGATTAGTTCAGGTAATGGATGCGCGGCGCTCGCCAATGAATGCCGATTCTTGGGAGTAGATTACCTCGCAGCACATTTCCAACATTCTTCCCGGCCATCGAACACCTGAGCCGCTATTTGCATCCAACTCTGCCCAAGGGGAGCTCTCAACGGAGGCAGCCTCTCGCCGAGCGACGCAGGAGCTTTATGAAACAGAGATTTACCTGGAATCTTGTCAGCGCGCTGTTACTCGTTTTGCTGCTCACGGTGGTCAGCCGCGCCCAACAGAGCGGTCCGCCCATTCAGCAGAGTGCAGGGCAGGCGTCGCAGCCGTCAGCTGGATCGAATGGCCCGGGTACGGTTGGATCGGGGATGCCTCCGACCGTCCAGTCGAACGCCAACGCCAACGCCAACGCCAACGCTCCTTCCGATAACCAGCCGTCTGCGAACGGGCAAGTCAATCCCAGCACGCCGAAGACGACGGCGCAGGATACCAATGCGGATGACAACCCATATGATCCGGTGCTCGAGCCTCCGCCGTTGCCGAAAGGAACGACGACGCTGATCGGCGGCATTGCCACCAGCGTTGACCACGTGCGCAATCGCGTGACGGTACAACCGTTCGGTAAGGGACAGAAGGTGAAAGTCTTCATCGACGAGCGCTCGCACATTTATCGCAATGGTACGGAGACGACGGTTCTCGGTATCCACAAAGGCGACCGCGTCTATGTCGATACGATGCTGGCGAAAGATAATCGCATACTGGCCCGCAATATACGTGTGCTCACCGACGCAGGCGTCGCCGAGGTGCGTGGCCAGGTAGTGTCGAGCGATCCGGGACGGGGCACGATCAACGTTCGAGATCAGCTCTCGGCGAAGGCAGTCTCTTTTTCCGTTGACGGCGCCACCAAGTACAGCTCCACCAAAGGCAGCGCGACGTTGAGTGACGTGCAGCCGGGTTCGATGATCGACGTGCAGTTCTCGCCGCGACGCGACCGCCCAGTCGCCCAGGAAGTGAAGCTGCTGGCCAAGCCCGGCGACAACTACATTTTCTCCGGCACCGTCACCAGCATGGACCTGCGCACGAATTCGTTCTTCGTAGACAACAAGAGCGACAACGAGAGCTACGAAGTCCACTTCAGCCGCACCACGGTATCGGATCCTCAAGCGCTGAGGGTAGGCGCCGAGGTTACCGCGCGAGCCACGTTTGACGGCAAGCAATACACCGCCAGCAATGTGAGAGTGGAGAAGCCGGAGCAGGATGAAACGGAGCAGAAATCAGAAGTTCAGTAAGCGACGAATTCCACCACGGAGACACAGAGATCACACAGGAGCGTCAGGTGAGAGAGAAGAACCGTGACCTCTGTGTCTCCGTCGCGTGAGCTGCTCTAACTCTTCGTCCTCTTCAACAGAATGCCTGCTAACAGTGAGACTGCCGAGGCCAAAAGCCACTCAATCCGCCACATTTGCACAGCCTGCCAATCCACCAGAGTGTCTTCCCGGTAGACAACGCCGGACATCAGAGCCGTTAGCGCGAAGGCCACGCCCATAACCAGAAATGCCGCGCAGGGTATCGACAAACCGAGCTTGCGGACCAGAGTCATTGCGTTCTCTTCCGCGGTCTTCGTCTCCGGTTCGGGAGCCGCTTCAGGGCGGAGTCCGTCCCGCGTTCTACCGCAGCTGTGACAGAAGCGCGCTCCGGGCGTGTAATCGGCGCCGCAGCTCCAGCAGATGCCACGGATGGAAGGAATCACGCGAGCGATTTCCGGATTTGAGGGTCGCCAGTATTCCTGGCTGGTACGTTCGGCCGCTGAGGCCATTTGCATTTCTCCTGTTATTGAGAAATGTAATCGCAACTGGGCAACCAAAGTTGAAGGCTAATCTAACCCTAGTCCTTGCAGAACATAACCGGGGGGCAGTTCCGAGTTGCGCTGGTGCGGGTGGGAAAAAATTACGGCCGACTGTAAAGACCGTACCCGGTCACTTGCGCTTAGGCATAGTAATGACTTGGTGAGTTACTGGCCGCTTGGCGTCATGGCTCCAGTAACTCAAGAGCAGCAGATCGCTCGAGGTGAACTGAATCGACTCTGGCCGCCTGTTTCCGCCGGTGAAGATGTATTGATCCAGCAGCTCGTGAAGGCGGTTGACGGTGATGCCCAGCGCGGCAGCCGCCTCTGCTTCGCTGTAAAGCTCTTTGGTCGAGCGCTTGAGTTTGGCCATCGGGCGCATCCGGATTACCTGTCATTGTTTGTACCTGCTTTTGAGGGTGCGGCATATCAGGTAAACTGCTCATAAGTCGGTCGTGATGAAACCTTACCAGCGACTGTTGTTTTTCCTGTGCCTGTGTATCGGCCTATTTAGCGGTGGACTGCCCAGCTATGCCGGGGCCGATCCCGGCAGCGCTACCGTGCCAACCATGGTGGATAACGATCCCACCACCCGTAGGGCCTACGAACACTTCTACAACCTCGAGTACGACAAGGCGGTTAAGGACCTTGAAGCCGCGCAAGCTGCGCACCCGGACGATCCGTTCGCTACGAATCATCTGCTGGGTGTGGTGGTCTTCCGCGAGCTTTACCGCATCGGCGCGCTGGATACGGAAGCCTATGCCGCCGATGGCTTCCTGACGAAGAAGCTGGCGGCGCCTCTGGATCCGGCCACGCGCGAGCGCGTAAAACAGCTGACCGACCTGGCACTGTCTCAGTCCCAGGCCCAGCTCGACAAGAATCCAAATAACGTGAACGCGCTCTATGCCCGCGCCGCGACCCGCGCCGTCAACGCGACGTATGTCGGAGTCGCCACCCACGCCTGGATTACGGCCCTGCGGAGCGCCGTCGCTGCTCGTCACGACAGCGAGCGCGTACTTCAACTCGATCCCAATTACATCGACGCCAAGGTCACCCTTGGTACGCACTTGTACATCGTCGGATCTTTAAGCTGGCCGGTGAAGGTGGCAGCATCAGTCGCCGGCTTAAGTGGTAACAAGCAGAAGGGACTGGACGATCTACGCGAGGGCGCGAAAAGTCCGCACATCGAAGTGGCGACCGACGCCAAAATCATTCTGGCGCTCTTTCTGCGCCGCGAGCAGAAATATCCAGAGGCGCTGCAAGTGGTAAACGGACTGCAGACCCAGTTTCCGCGGAATTTCCTGATGGCGACCGAGTACGCTTTCCTGCTGAATGCTGCCGGACACGGCCAGGAAGCGATTGTGGCTTATCGCAAAGTCCTTGCCGGATGCCATAACAACACGCTCAACGGATGCCGCGTTGAGATTCCCGCGTACGGTCTTGGCGAGTCTTTGCGTGGACAGCGCGAATATGCCGACGCGGCCGAAGCTTACGAACTGGCCGCCACCAACAGTAAGGATCCCGAGTTGAGGCAGAAGGCGACCCTCGCTGCCGGTGAAATGTACGACGTCATGCAAAGGCGCGACACAGCGCTGGAAAAGTACAAGATAGTAATTGCGGAGAACTCCGGCTCGAACTCTGCGGATTTGGCCCGGCATTACATGAAGCAGCCTTACAAGACGCCCTGACCGCTAATCCGAATCTTTTCTTAACGCCCGCTATGTCTCGGCCTCAATGCGCTTGCAGGCGCGATTGCCATTCCCCGTGTGCCCTTCCATCACAGCCATGGTTGTCGTTTGTCATTGAAATCCTCTCCGAGTCGCCCGAAGCTGTAAGCCGACATTCTTTGTGGTGAGTTCGAGCGCCTGGATTTTGGAGGAGGGGTGATGCACGATGCTTCGTCGGTGCTGGAAAGAATTCCGGAGGACTTGAAACCGTTGGCCGCAATCGGTATCGGTTCAGCCGTGTTGGTGTTTATCGTGATGTTTCATGGAGCAGGGCTGCAAGGCGTAATGATCGCGCAGACGCGATGGCATGACCGGCTGGAGAAACGTCCGCCGCACCTGGCCGCGGCGTCGATGGTATTCGGCATCTCCGTTTTTCAGATGCTCTTCCTGCAGATTCTAGAAATTCTGATGTGGGCGATGATTCTGTGGCCGCTCGGCCTGCTCAAAAGTGCACACAACGCAATCTATTTCTGCGCCAATGCATACACGACGCTTGGGATGGGGAAAATGGAGCTGGAAGAAAACTGGCGCATGATCAGCCCCATCATGGCGATCTCCGGGCTGTTCACCTTTGCGTGGACCACCAGCGCCCTGGTCGACGTGGTCAACGCACATCGGCAGTGGATCGTGAAGGTGGAGGCGGCGCGCAAGTATCGGCTGCACAAGTCTGCGCCACCTGAGCCGCAGGCCAGCGATTGAGTTGCGGAAGTCTCAGTCCTGCCGCCAGACGTAAAAGTACTGATCGTCGGCGCTGGTGGCCAGTTCCACGTCGACTTTGCCGGAGGCCCGGCTCAGGGCGGCGCGAATATGCTGAATTTTGGCGTTGCCTAAAGCGCTGCGAGGAATGCGCAACGCGCGTTTACCTTTCAGACCGGACACATCGCGCAAAATGCGCTCGATGATCTCGTGGTGCTTACTCTTCCGGTCGGTTGGCACGGCACTGCGCTCAATGGATTCGAAAGTGCCTTCGTTCGATTCGGTGGAGCGATCACGCATGGGAGTTACCTTTCGCTCACTCACGATCCGCTGGGTAAAACATACCACAAATTCAAATGTTATTTGGTGTCCTATTTCAAATTCTTACCCCTATCTCTAATCGCTTTAATAACGTGCAACTTATCGACTTTCAGATTGCATCTTTATTGAGACCGAGAGCCTGACCGGCAGGGGGATTGGCGGTACTAGCGGCCGTCCAGGCATATTTTGGGCTGCGGTTCCCGATACCAAGAAAGTGAGGTTGTGGATGGACGCGGCGCAAGCCAAAATCATCGGAACAGATACGCCTCGCATGACAGACCGTTCTCCCCGTGTTTCCTTTGGGATATCCGGTCTCGACGACATCCTTAACGGCGGACTGCCCGCCGGCCATTTGTATTTGCTTGAGGGCACGCCCGGCGCGGGCAAGACCACCATTGCGCTTCGCCTGGTGTTATGCAACTGCGAAGCAGGGAACAAGTCTCTCTACATCACCTTGTCGGAGTCGAAGCAGGAGTTGCTTGCGGTAGCGGCCTCTCATGGGTGGCGCCTGGATCATGTTCCTATCTTCGAGTTGACGCCGCAGGAAGATTCACTTCGTCCGGAGCATCAGTATTCCGTCTTCAATCCCGAAGATGTGGAACTGGATCAGCTCACCGACTTGATCTCGAAGAAGGTGGAAGAGATTGAGCCTACGGTTGTCGTGGTCGACTCGCTCTCGGAGCTGCGCCTGCTGGCGCGCGACAGTTTTCGCTTTCGCCGGCAGATGCTGGCGCTCAAGAACTTTTTCGAGGAGCGTAAATGCACGGTGCTCCTCATCGACAACAAGACAGGCGACAAGTATGAACCCACGGTACACAGCATCGTCCACGGAGTTATTGCTCTCGACTTGTTGGACCGCGAATATGGTGCGGTGCGCCGCCGCGTCAAAGTGCAGAAGATTCGCGGCTCCCGCTTTCGCGAAGGCCATCACGACTACCGCATCCTGACCGGGGGGGTCGTCGTATATCCGAGCCTGGTAGCCGCGGAACATAGGCACCAGCATCGCCAGGACTTGCTCAGCACCGGCGTGCCAGCAATGGACGACATGCTGCGCGGCGGCATCATGCGCGGGACCAGTACGCTGCTGCTGGGGGCTGCCGGCGTCGGCAAATCGAGTCTCTCTTCTCGCATTGCCTGCTCTGCTCTGGAGCGCGGAGAGTCGGCTGCGATCTATCTTTTCGACGAGTCCAAGTCTGTTTACCGGGAACGCAGCGCAGGTCTTGGCGTCAACCTGGAGCCCCATCTCAAGAGCGGCAAACTGCATCTGCAGCAGATTGATCCTGCGGAGGTGCCTCCGGGAGAATTTGTGAACGACATCCGCGCCCGGGTGGAAGGCGGGGCGACGGTTGTAGTGATCGACAGCATGAATGGCTGGATGAACGCCATGCCGGGCGAGCAGTATCTGCAACTGCAAATGCATGAGCTGCTGTCTTATCTCGGCATGCAGGGCGTAGCTACGTTTCTTATCCTGGCCCAGCAGGGAGTCATGGGTCCCATGCAGGCGGCAATCGACATCAGCTACCTGGCTGACGCGATTATCCTGATGCGCTACTTCGAGGCCGTCGGCGAGATTCGGAAGGCGATCTCAATCTTCAAGAAGCGGTCTGGCGCGCATGAGGCGACCATTCGCGAACTGGCTCTTTCTTCCAACGGGATCACGCTGGGCGAACCTTTGCGAGGCTTTCAAGGTGTGCTGACGGGAGTGCCGCGGTTCATCAGCAGCGAGAATTCCGAGTTGAAGGAGCGCGATGGCCAACGATAGCCAGCACAAACTGCCGGTCCTGATTGTCGCGCCGTTTGGCCGGGATGGGCAGCTCATCGCGCAGACGCTCCAGGAAGCTGACATCGATTGTGAGCTGCACCACAATCCGCGTGTCGTCTTCCCGCGACTTTCCAATGGCACCGGCGCGGTCTTGCTGGAAGAGGAGGCGTTGAATCAGGAGCTGATTCAGGAGTTCGCCACGGCTTTGCAGAATCAGCCGCCATGGTCCGACGCACCGGTCATCATGCTGACCAAGGCGCGGAGTTCGTCTTCGCGCACATCGCGCTTGATGGCCGAGATGCGAGAGCCGCTGGGGCACACCACGCTGTTGGAGCGGCCCCTGCGTCCGGAGATCCTGGTCAGCACCGTGGAAACTGTCCTGCGAGCGCGCCGCCGTCAGTTCCAGATTCGCGATGCGGTGGAGCAGTTGCAGGCCAGCGAAGCCCGCTATCGCTCGCTGATCCTGGCCTCGTCGTCCATTGTGTGGACGACGAACTTGTACGGCGATGTGGTTGAACCTCTGCCCTCGTGGGAAGCTTACACGGGGCAGAATTTTGCCGAGTACTCCGGATCAGGCTGGGGCAATGCTATTCATCCCGCCGATCGCAAGCGCGTGATTCCCATGGTTACCGCCGCCATCCTGGGTCTGCGGCCCTACCAGGTGGAGTTTCGTTTGCGGCGGCATGACGGCCAATATCGCAGCGTTATGTCGCGGGGCGTGCCGGTCTTCCGCGAGGACTCTTCGGTGAAAGAATGGGTCGGCACCTGTATCGACATTCAGGACCGCAAGGATTCGGAGGCCGCGCTGCGCAAGAGTGAACGGTTGGCGCTCGCCGGGCAACTGGCTGCCAGCATTGCGCACGAGATCAACAACCCCCTCGAGGCGGTGACCAACCTGCTTTACTTGATCAGCACGCGGGTCATGGACGATGAGTCGCGCCATTACTGCTCCATGGCGCAGCGTGAACTTACGCGTGTGACCGAGATCTCCGGGCAGACCCTGCGCTTCTATCGCAAGACCACGAAGCCGACCGAAACCGATCTTTCGGAACTGCTCGAATCATTGCTGCACCTGTTCTACCCCAAGTTCGGGCGGCGCAATCTTCAGGTACAAACCGAGCTGCACAAGACGCCGAAGATTCTGGCGTTTCCCAATGAACTGCGCCAATTGCTTGCCAACCTCATCAGCAATGCCATCGATGCCACGCCACCGGGCGGGAGAATCCGCATCCGGGCCGGCTCTGCTCGCAACTGGCGCGATGAATCGCAACGCGGTGTTTGTGTAGTGGTAGCTGACACAGGAAGTGGAATACCGGAACGAATCAAGCAGCGAATATTTGAGCCGTTTGTCACCACCAAGGGAGACGCCGGTACTGGTTTAGGTCTATGGGTGTGCGACGACATCGTGAAACGTCACGGCGGGAGATTACGCCTGAAGACCCGCGCTTCAGGATCTTCTGGCACGGTTTTCTCCATCTTTATTCCATCGGGGGTCACGCCGGTGCCGCAGCTTTCTGACTTCAGCGCCGCCTCGGATGCCGCCTTGCTTGACCTCGCCTGATCGGCAAGTCGTACTACACTTAAGTGCTTGACTACGCCGTACAAAAGAGTGGCATTCTCCAGGAAATTCGTGCATAGTAACAGACACAGACTCCTGTTGTACTGAGGCCACTTCGTTCAGTGTGGCCTTTTTCTTTGCGCAAGCCTTCTTGGTAAAGCTGGCTACGGATCAACGCTCCAGTCGCATCCATAAATATTCGGTGAGACGTTGTTTTTCTGGGCGCTCCACCAGACGGACTCGGGGCCAAACCGCCGCGTCCATGTAAACTATTTGTTTGCGCGGAGACGCTCCGGCGTCATGTGTTCCTACGCTCTCGCGCTAACCCGACGGCAGTGACGCAAAGCACCGCCTACTGCTTGGGAGTACGCTAAGTTTTTCCATAACACATACGGAGGCAATCTTGACCCGATTGAGCAAACAGATTCTCTCTCTCGTGGCTGCTGGCGCACTGTTGGCGCCGGCAGCGTTAGCAGGTACCAAAGAAAGCCCGCACGACTCGTTGATGAAGTCGTTTCAAGGAGCGAACCTTTGGACCGGGGGGCCGGTAAAGGTGTCGGCGAAGGTGCGCCTGCCCAAAGCCAAGCCCGACGGCTCTGATGTAACTCTGGATTACACGCTCTCGTGGGCCGGTCCCGACAAGTGGCGCGCCGAGTGGACCGCCAATGGTTTCGACGCAATCACAGTCCTCAACAACGGCAAGCTCTCGTCCGCAAACGCCAAGCCGGTCGTACAACTGTTGCAGTTCGAAATGGCAGTCGCCGCGCTCGACGGATTTAATCCGGCGGGTCCTTACACGTTGCCTCCGCTCGATTGGGATAAAGCGAAAATCGACAGCACCAAGAAGAAAGTCGGCTCGGTCGATGCGAAGTGTCTCGCATTCGGCGACCCGCAGGAATCATTTTGTGTGGATGCGTCGAATGACCGCCTGCTCAGCATGGTCATGTCGGTCAGCGGAGCCGAGATTGGCTCCTTCGAATACAGCGACTACTTGACCGTGGGAACGAACTCATACCCCCAGACCATTACGATCAACTATGCGAAGACCCTGCTGGAAGATGGCAAGATCACGGTGAGCCGCGACCAGAAGTTCGCGGACAGCCTCTTCGCTCCGCCGCAGGACAGCACCACCACCGACTTTCCTACCTGTCCGGATGTTGACAAGAACTACGCCGCACCGCACGTGACTAAGTCTGTCCCTGCGAAGATGCCGGATGCTGCCCGCAAAGCCAAGAAGTATGGCTTGGTTTGGGTGCTGGCCGATGTTGGAACCGATGGATCCGTGACGAAAGCCTCGGTGATTGGTGGTGATCCGGATCTGACCGCCGCTGCCACCGGCGCGGTGCAGCAGTACAAGTGGTCTCCGTACACGCGATGCGGCAAGGCGACGGCCTTCCAGCAAGTAGTGGTGGTGCCCTTTGCTCCTACACAACGGCCGCAGGACGACACGTTCGAACACTAATCGCTGACGAAGTCGTGAGCGAACGATCCCACCCGGCGTCATGTCGCGGTGGGATTTTTTTGGCTAAAAGATGTCGCGAAGATGTCCGAAGCTTGAGACCTGGAGAAACTGACCATTGCCGATCTCTGGCCTAACCTCTCCCCGCTCCAGCATCCAGGTGTTGGTATGCGGAACAAACACGGCGTGGAGACCGGCTTCCAGCGCGGGATTGATGTCGGAGCTGGGACTGTTGCCGATCATCCATGTCCGCTCGCGGACCAATCCGTACTTCTCCACCACGGCCTGGTAGGTGGGTGCGTTCTTCTCCGCCACGACTTCGATGGCGGTGAAATGCTGCTTCAGTCCTGAGCGTTCGAACTTACCGGTCTGCTCGAGGATATTGCCTTTGGTTACGCAGAAGAGGCGATGCCGTTGTGCGAGGTCTGGCAAAGTCTCGGCGACTTCGGGCAGGATTTCCATCGGGTGCTCGGCGATGGCATAGGCAAAGCCACGAATCGTGTCATGCAGCGCGGGAGTGAGCGGCTCAACGGAAAGCTGTTCAAAGCATTTCACGAGTGAGACAGCGAAGCTCTGCATGCCGTAGCCGTGCTGGCGTATGCTCTCGCGCTCGACGTCGTAGAGCACCTCCCGCACCTGCTCGGCAGTGAATTCGTGATGGTTGAGAAATGATATGAAGTTGGCGATGGCACGCTCGAAGTAGATGTTGTTTTCCCACAGCGTGTCATCGGCATCGATGAGCAGGTTTTGGCCGGAAGGATAGCGATGGGGGAGCGGAGTAGTCGCCATCAGACTATTTTTTCGTCAGTTCCATATCGCCGAGATAGGTGTCTCCACCCATCACTGAACCCACGGTGAGGTCGCCTGTCCCTTTCATGGTGTTGCCTTCGACCGTGCCTTTGAAGGTCAGCATCACGGTACCGCCGGGTAAATTATCGTTTGCCGCAAAAGAAACCTTATTGCCGGAAACGGTGCCATTCGGGATCGTCAAGGTGTTTCCTTCCATTAGTCCCCATGGCCCGGTGGAGTTGTGCCAGGTCAGAGTTCCGGTAAAGCCGCGACGCGTTCCCTGGAAAGAGGCTTGCACGTTAGAGGTACCGGTTCTGCCGGCGTTCTGGCCGCTCGCGGACCCCGTCCATGTGCCGCTGACGTCGACGGATTTCGTACATCCGCCAATAACAATCAGCGAAGCCAGCGCCGTGCACAGAAGAATGCTATTCAGGTAACGCATTGTTCGTTTTCTCCACGCTCATGAGTTGCGTAGGCGATTGTACAAAGTTATTGCCGTATGCCGCAGGAATCTTATTGCGCGTTGGCGGCGCTTCCTCCGCCCATCAGGCTCGCGGGCGGTGGGGGAATCGCTATGTCGACCTTCTGCACCGGGCCGAGAGAGCTGAGCGGCTTGTCGAAATCGGACTCATTGCCGACTACCAGCACCGCCATCTGATCCTTGTGAACGTACTTTCGCGCAACTCGCAGAACGTCGTTGGCAGTAACTTTCTCCACCTGGCTGCGATATTGCTCAAGGAAATTCAAAGGGTAGTGATAGAACTCGTAAGCCATCTTCTCGCGCAGGACTTTCTCCGGCGTGTCGAACTGGAAGATGAAGGAGTTCAGGATATTGTCTTTCGCTCGCTTGAGTTCTTCCGCGGTTGGCGCCGTCTTCAGCAGATCATCGATCTCGTTGTCGAGGCCCTTGATGCCTTCGACCGTGCTGCCGCTCTTGGTCTGCATCTCGATATCGGTCAGCCCGGGGCGATCCCATCCGTAACCGACTCCGCCGCCCACCGAGTAGGCCAGCCCTTTGCCGGTTCGAAGGTTGTTGAACAGGCGCGACGAAAAACCGCCGCCGAAAATCTCGTTCATTACGGTGACGGCGTAGTAATCGGGGTTGTTCCGCAAGATGCCCAAATCGAGCATGGTGATCGTAGTTTGGTTGACGTCGGTTTTGTCGATTGCGTAAACACCCGGTGTTGGCTGATTGAACTGAATCTTTGGCTCTCCTGCAGGAGTGCCCTTGGGCCACGACTCGAAGGCCTTGCGCAGCTTGGCTTCCATGTCTTTGGGGTCGAAGTCGCCGGTGATGCCGAAGATGATGTTGTTCGGATGAACGTACTGCTGATGCCAGCTGAGCAGGTCCTGTCGCGTGACCGCTGCCACCGTAGCGTACTCCGGCACACGCGCGTAGGGATTGTCCTTGCCGTAGGCGATGATCAGGCTTTCGCGATGAACGATTGAGTCGACATCGTCATTGCGGCGCGAGATGGCGGTGTACATCTGCCGCTTCGAGAGCTCCAGCTTGTCGGCGCGGAACTCCGGATTGTGCAGCAGGTCGAGATACATGTCGAAGACGGCGTCGAAGTCACCCTTCAGGCAGCTCAGCGAGATGCTGGTCGAGTCCGACTGATTGTCGGTTTCGACCTTCGCCGCACGAGCTTCAAGGAAGTCATCCATCTGGTCGCCAGTCTTGGTTTTTGTGCCGCCGGTGCGCCAGACGTCGCCGTAGAGATCAGTGAGCCCGGTCTTGTTCGCTGGTTCGGAGATTGACCCGCCACGAATGCGTGCGACGGCGCTGATCAGCGGCAACTCGTGATCAGGCTGAAGGAAGATGACCATGCCGTTCGCCAACTGGACGCGGGTCGGCTCCGGCGGCGTGAAGGCCGGCAGCGGCGGAGCCTCGACCTTATTCCATGGCGCCGGCTGTTGGGCGAACGAGAGAGAGCTGAGCAGCACCACAAAGGCAACCAGGCCCAGCAGAAATGCTTGTGTGCGGGAGGGATTCAATTCTCGCTCGCGAGAGGACTGCTTCGACCGGCATAACAGCGACGTTCGTGCTCATTGCTGCTCCGCTCCTTTGCCGGCCGTTGCTGGAGCCGGTGCGCTGGATGCCGTCTGCGTTTCGATTACGCCCACAGTCCGGTTGGTGTCCTGGAAAACCTGGTTGGATACGCGGCGAATGTCAGCCTTCGTCACCTTGTCGACTCGGTCGAGGTAGCGAAACAGTTCACGCCAGTCGCCGTAGCGGGTCTGGTAAAAAGCAAGCTGCTGCGCCAGTCCCTCGTTGCTGGCCAGGCCGCGGATGAGATCGGCTTTGGTGCGCGTTTTGAACATCTGCAATTCGTCGTCGGTAACATCTTGCGTCTTCAGCTTCTCAATCTGCTCGTGGAAGGCCTTCTGCAATTCGTCCGTGCTATGTCCCGGGATGGGTACGGCGTAGAACGCGAACAAGTGGGCGTATTTGCTGCCAGGAAATCCTGAGAATCCCGCGGCGTACGCTGCAATCTGCTGGTCGCGAACTAATGACCGGTAAAGCCGCGAGGTGCGGCCGTTGGACAGAATGTCGGAGATGGCGTCGTACACGGCATCATCGGGATCGAGATAACTGGGGCGATGATAACCCTCGAGATAAAAGGGCTGTGATGGATCCTGCAGCGTGACCTGGCGCACGGAGTTTTGCGCGGGCTCGATGGTGTGCGACTCGACTGGCTTCGGCTGTGCTGGCAACTGGTCGAAATATTGCTCGATGATCGGCATCACCTTGGCAGGATCGAGATCGCCAACCAGCGCGATCACCATATTGCTGGGAACGTAGTAACGCTGGAAGAACTCGGCAGCATCGGTCGCCGAAAACGAATTGAGGTCGGAGGCATACCCGATCGTCGGCCGATGGTAGGGATTCGCCATAAAGGCCGTGCCAAGAAACTGCTCAACCAGCCGTCCAGTGGGTTGACTGTCGGTGCGCATGCGGCGCTCTTCCATGACCACACTGCGCTCTTTATAAAACTCGCGCATCACCGGGTGCGCCATGCGGTCGGACTCCAGCGCCGCCCAGAGCTGGATCTGGTTCGACGGCAGCGAGTACATGTAGGCGGTTTCGTCGTAATTGGTGAAGGCGTTTACGCCCACCCCACCATGACTCTCCAGAATCTTGCCGAACTGGTTCTTGATGACGTACTGATCCGCATTCTTGCGAGCATCTTCCCAATCCTTCTTCAGCTGCGCCAGCTTTTGCGCATCCTGGCCAGTGCGCTTAACGCGCTCCGACTCATAAGCCGCGTAGGTCTGTTCCACTTTTTGCAGGGCGACCTTCTCAGCGGCGTAGTTGGTGGTGCCGATGTCGGGAGTGCCCTTGAAGGCCATATGCTCCATCATGTGTGCCAGGCCGGTCTCATTTCGGGGATCCTGAGCTGAGCCGGCATCCACCATGGTGAAGAACGAAAAGACAGGAGCCTCAGGCCGCTGCCAGATCAGGACAGTAAGTCCGTTCGGCAGCGTCTTGACCGTAACTCGCTTTTCGTACGACGCAAGGTCTTGCGCGAACAACGGCGTCGTCACCGCTATCAGCAGGAGCGATGCAAAAAGCCTGACAAACCAGCGCTTCATCGTGCCTCCAAGGCAATGGAAAGATACGCAGGGAGCAAATAAGAACGTTACGCAGGAGCGGACAGGTAAGTCAAACAGAAGCGCCCACGCTGTGTGTCGAATAGTTTGTCGCGGATAAAACAAAAACGCAGCCCCAAACGGTACTGATTGGATACTTTGTCAGGATTTAAGTACGGGAGAGAAACGTACCGGTGCTAGACTTCGACCTGTCTCCCGCTGCGCCAACTTCCGGAGCAAACTTGAGTCGGACATGGGTCCGATGATGTTTGAGTTCGTCGCTTATTAGGTCGGATTGAATTTCGACCAGCAAGCGGTTCAGAGCAGCATGCGATTGAGTTCGCCGGACTAAGTTCGCACTCGTCGCTTTCAGGTTCAACTATCAATGGTGCGTGAGTAACGGAGCGAACCATGCGATCCCTGCTGTTAGGTGTACTTCTCTTTGCTCAAGGACTCTTTGCTACTTCGTACACTTCGATTCAGAGTGGAGACTTCAACTCCAATGCAACCTGGGGAGGCAGCGGGCATCCTCAAGCAGGCGATACCTGGTCTATCTCGTCGGGCACCACCGTATCGTGCTTGGGTACCTGCGCTTCGGGACTGGCTGCACCGAGCACTTGCACTGTCGACGGCACCGTTAAAGCCGGCGGAGTACTGACGATCGGCGCCGGTGCGACCCTGACCCACAGCGGCGAGCTCGATGTCCAGCATGGCGCAACGGTCAACGTATATGCCAGTGCTGCGCAAGAGTCGGGAACTTTGGCTATCGCTCCGGGCAGCGGCGCGGTTTGCGCACTGGCCTTCACGAACATCGGGCAAGGAGCGCCGAGCCTCAATCTCAGTGGCGCTGCGGGAACACCGGGACACAACTACTACGCGGTCCTGACCTGCAATACGGCCTTGCATGGCGGAGCTGCGTGCACATCCACTCCCACGCCCGGAGGCACAAACGCCAATCTAAATTTCAACTATTTCAAGGTAACGAATTTTGGAAGCGCTAACACCCTGGCCTTCAAGACATTTTCAGTAAATTCCTTATTCATTCAGAACGGACTGTTTAATCAAGACGGAAACGTGCGTTTTGTGACGGGCTCGTGCACTAACTGCAACTTCATCGTACAGAACGTCAGCTTTACGAATCCAACGGATGTCGTGAGCCACTACATTGTCTTCGATTTCTATGGATTCACAACTCCCACCGGCGGAGTGCGCTCGATCCAGAACATAACCGCTGCAAACAGTAGCCAGACGACGCACTACTACGCCAACATCTCCATTCCCGGTTCGCAGACGGGGCAGAGCACGCTGGCGGGCGATCCGGTGAACATCAACGGCTTCATCGGCTACAACGTCAGTCTCCTGCAGACCTCCAGTAACGCCCTATCTCAGATTGTTCGCAGCAGCGGCGTCATTGCTGATATGGGCGGCTCGGCTTCTTACTGCTATGAACTGCGCTTCAACGCGACCCTGATCTTTCAGGACAGCTTCTGTCTTGACCGCGTGCCAAATCAGCACGAGATCGTGTCAGTTGTCGCGGGCAGCGGAGCGGGCAATCTTTACCAGCGCTACCTGTGTGATGGTGACGGCTTCTACAACAGCGATACCGGCGATTTGATTCAGGATTGGGGCGCCTACACCATGAAGAACAGCCTCGGTATCAACTTCTGCGGCACCATGACGACCATCAGCAGCACCGCAGGCGAGGTCGCTACGGTCATCGAGAACACCAACTACAACAACTTTGGCGAGACCTACTGCGAGTCGGGCTGTTACGACGGAGTGCATCCGGTCTTCCGCGACAACCTGATCGTGCTGCCCGCTGACGTGAATGGCCGCGGTATTCGCGGAGACGACGGGGAACACGCCGCGGCAGCTTTTCAACGGCAGACCAACTTCTCGCTCGATTACAACGGCTTCTATCAAATGCCGGGCAGCGGAGATCCCGGCGCCGAAAGTCAGCCTGCTGTGCCCATGTTGCTGCCCAATCCCGCGCTAGGCGACATCGTGAGCTACGTCAACATTCCTGCGTCGATTGTTGGGGGCATGCAGGGCAAGCAGATTACGACCGTCAGCGATCCCACCCACATCGCTTGCGCGGCTTGTAACTTCACGCAGTCGGGACCATCGGGTGTGATGGCGGGCGATTATTTCGAGGACAACACTCTGCTGAAGGTGGCGACGGTCGCCAGCGTCACGGACGCAACGCATCTGGTGCTGACAAGTCCGGGTATCAGCGGAATGCGTCAGGGCATCGACACTCTGTCGGTCACAACAAGCTATTGGAATCATCCGGGCTGGTACTACGGCGATAGCAATAACGGATCGCACGATATTCATGCCAACCCGACGTTTCTCGACGCTTCGCGGACGTTGTGTACCTGGTTCCGTGCGAACAGCGGAACGCAGTTGTCATGTCCGACCTACGGCAGCGTGATGAGCGGCGCCGGCATGCTGGTGGCAACAACCGGCACCGGCGGCAGCATGATCGTCTGTTCCGCCTGCAATTTCGTGGCGAAGGGCGTTACGGCTTCGGATGTCGTGCGTGTCTTCTCGGGCACCAGTCAGACGGTTCGCGGCTGGTCGAATATTACCTCGGTCACGGCAACGACTCTGACGCTGAGTTCCGCAATCCCGGGATTAACGAAGAGCGACAGCTTCGACTTCATCACCGCAACTCAGGGAATTGGCCGGGCGCTGGTGCAAGCAGCGGGGTTCGATTGGAAAGGCAATCCGGTAGCACCGCCGTCCTGGGCGACCGTGCCGGCCGCCATGCAATATGTCTACGCGGGCTTCGCTCCGCAAAACTTCATCTACAAAGGCGCCGGCTCTCCAGCCGACGGCTTCCCGGACATTGGCGCTGTGCCCGTCGGGGGCGGCCATTTTGAACCGTAGTCAAACCGATGCAGCAGGGAAGCGAATTATGAACGGAATGTCATCCTACTGGCAGCGACGGTAACTTGCTCTCTCGTACAATCGTTTCAGTCCCCCAAATTGGACAAACGGTATTAGGCCCAAGCGGCCCGCTTCTTCTTACCGTTGAATTCGCTGTACGAGGGAACAGTGCGACTTCTGGTAGTTGAAGATGACTCAGCAATTCGTGATTTCCTACACCGCGGTCTGAGCGAGGCCGGATACCAGGTCGACGCGGCTCAAGACGCTAAATCAGCGCTGGCTCTGGCCGGCGAAGAAATCTACGATGGCTTCATCATCGATCTTGGCCTGCCCGACATGGATGGCCTCGACCTGATCGGCCGCTGCCGTGCCCAGGGTCACACTGCTCCGGTGTTGATCTTGTCGGCCCGGCGCTCGGTGGATGAACGGGTTCGTGGACTGGAGCAGGGTGGAGACGACTATCTCACCAAGCCGTTCGCCCTCGCCGAGTTGCTGGCCCGTGTCCGTAACCTTCTCCGGCGGAGCACGCCCGGCCAGCCGGAAGCTGTGCGACTGCGGGTGGCCGACCTTGAACTGGATTTGGTTCGACGCGAGGCCCGGCGCGGCAACGATCTGCTGCAACTCACAACCCAAGAGTTCTCGCTATTAGAGTATCTTGTTCGCAACAGCGGCCGCGTGGTAACCCGTACAATGATTCTGGACCGCGTATGGAGAATGCGCATCGACCCGGCTACGAACGTGGTTGATGTTCAGATCTACCGCTTGCGCAACAAGGTTGATACAGAAGGCAAGCCTCCGCTGATCCATACCATACGTGGCGTGGGGTATGTTCTCAAAGAAACATAAGTCGCAGGGCATTTCCGCGGCGTGGCGAATTGCAATCTGGCCGACAGCCGCCTTTGCCGTGGGCATCGCGTTGGCCTTCGCGATCATGTATTTTCTGATCGCGCGCGACATCAACCAACGCAGCGACGCATGGTTGAGCGGCGAAGCCGAAACCCTGGCCGACGTTTCGGCCAACACTCCTCGCGATGCACTCTACGATCGTCTGGTGGGTGAGGTTGCCGAGTTGGCCTCGCGCGAGGTTCCTGACGCGGACGACTCTAACGGCCAGCACCAGACCTCCGTTTTCTTCCTGCAAACGCAGCCTGGGGAAGAGCCCATCTGGGTCGGGCCCTCTCCCAAAGAAAAATTCATCGACGCTATCCAGCACGCCGAACTGGTTCCCGGCACACCCGGCAATGTACAAGTGCCCGGCTGGGCGAAGAGCTTTCGCGTGGTTTACAAGAGCCGGGGCGACGCCAGCGGCCTCTATCTCGGATTCGCCGACGTCAGTGGCTCGCAGATGCTGGACCGTCTGACCGAGCGCTGCCTGTTGGTGTGGGCCATCACCGTCGCCCTCGGATTCCTGATCACCTGGCTGGCGGCATTTCGCACTTTGGCGCGAGTCGATCGCATCAGCGACTCGGTGGCGCGTATGGGCAGCGACGACCTGAGCAGCCGACTGCCGGAAGGACGGAATCGCGACGAAATTACACGCCTGTCGCGCACGTTCAATCACATGCTGGACCGCATCCAGGCGTCAGTTCACCAGATGCGAATTCTTACTGATTCCGTAGCCCACGATCTGAAGAGTCCAGTGACGTCGATCCGCGGAAGCCTCGAAGTGGCTCTCTCCGACGAAACGAAAGGGCAGTGGCGCGAACCCGTTGCCGAGGCGATCGATGGTTTGGACCGCTTATCGCAGCTTCTGAACACCACGCTTGACGTCGCTGAAGCCGACGCCGGCGCGTTGCAGCTACGCAAAGAAACCATCGATCTGTCGGAGCTGGTGAGTCAACTGGTCGATCTGTATCAACCCGCTCTGGCGGAGCATCGTCACGAAGTTGTCACAGAATTGCAGCCGGTTCAGGTGGAAGCCGACACATCACTTTTACACCGGACTATCGCCAACCTGCTGGATAATGAGATTGCTCACCTGCCTCCGGGCTGCAATATCCGCATTACCGTGCATCCAAGGGAAGGTGAGGCAGAGTTGATCGTAGCCGACAACGGCCCAGGGTTTCCGCCGGAATTGCGTGAGCGCGTTTTTGAGCGCTTCGTGAAAGGCGCCAACTCAACTGGACACGGCCTGGGTATGGCGTTCGTGGGAGCCGCGATCCAGGCACACGGCGGCCGCGCCGAAGTGAGGGACAGCGCCGAGGGTGGCGCCATGATTGTGCTCCGCATGCCGATGGCAGATGTCCTCAGCAGGAAGGTGTGACCAAGTGACAGTTCGAGGGAAGACTTGGAAGTTAGGACTGCTGGCGACCAGCATGGTGGCTCTCGCCCTCAGCAGCGCTGCCTCGACGACGGTCGCCACTCCGTATTCACCGGTGCTGGAACACGGCTTTCAGGAGATGTATGACCTGGACTTCGCTTCCGCGCACCTCACTTTCGATCAATACCAGGCGTCGCATTCGGGCGATCCCATGGGCTACGTCTCGAACGCCGCGGCCTATCTGTTCTCCGAATTCAATCGCCTGCACATTCTCGAATCCGATTTATTTGTCGACGATTCCAAGTTCGAACATCGTGGCAAACCTTCACCCGATCCCGCATTGAAAGCGCAGTTCGACAACGAACTTGCCAAGACCGACGACGCGGTCAACAAAGCTCTCGCACGCAATCCGGATGACCCAAACGCATTGCTGGCACAGGTTCTGGCTAACGGTTTGCGCGGGGACTACGTGGCCCTCATTGAAAAGCGGAACATCGCCAGCCTCGGTTACATGAAAACCTCGCGAGTGACCGCGCAGAAGCTGCTCACGATCGATCCGACCTGCTATGACGCCTACCTCGCTGTGGGAGTGGAAAATTACCTGTTGGGGGTCAATCCCGCTCCGGTGCGCTGGATCCTCCGCATGACTGGCTCTGAAACCGACAAGGAAGAAGGCTTGCAGAGGTTACGGCTCACAGCCGACAAAGGCCACTATCTCGCTCCCTTTGCCCGTCTTTTGCTGGCGGTTGCGGCGTTGCGCGATAAAGACCGGCCCACTGCCCGCGTCTTGCTGGCCGGACTGGCGAAAGAATTTCCCAACAATCAGCTCTACGTCGACGAACTGGCTCGCATTCAGTAACGCACCGGCTTCGTTGACGTCTTGGGATTTCTGAGTGGAACGCCGAGTCAGCCGGCCGGTCTAAGTCCGGCTATAATCCCGCCATGAATTGGACGCCCGCTTTCACGATTCGCCGGTGGTTCGATTCAGAGTACGGTGCCTCGGACCGGCTTCTCCCACGCTGGTTCTTTCTGCGGTGCCTCGGGCTGATTTACTTTTCAGCTTTCTTCGCTCTCGCTTTTCAGATTCGGGGCCTCATTGGTCCTGAGGGCATTCTGCCCGCGCGCGAGTATCTGGAGACGGTTGCGCGTCAGCTCGGATCCTCTCGCCTGTGGTTCGCGCCGACGCTCTTGTGGTTCTCATCCGACAACAGAATGTTGATGGCTCTGTGCTGGGCGGGCATGACTGCCGCCGTGCTGCTGGTTCTCAACGTCTGGCCACGGGCCTCGCTTCTGGTCTGCTTCGTCTGCTTTTTGTCGTTTGTGGCGGCTGCACAGGATTTTTCCGGATATCAGTCCGACGGCATGCTGCTGGAGGCCGGCTTTCTCTCACTATTCTTTGCGCCAGCCGGATTTTTCCCTGGGCTAGGCCGCAGCAGCCCTCCTTCACGCGCCAGTTTGTTCTTGCTTCAATGGGAGTGGTTCCGCATCTACTTCGAATCCGGAGTCGTGAAGCTGGCCAGCGGCGATCCCGAGTGGCGCAACTTCACCGCAATGGACGAGTATTACCAGAACGGACCGTTGCCCACATGGATCGGTTGGTACGCTCAGCATCTTCCGCACTGGTTTCATGCCTTCGCCACCGGCGCCACGCTGGTCCTCGAACTCGGGCTTGTATTCATGCTTTTCCTGCCGCGACGCTGGCGCATTGTTTGTTTCTTCATCGTTACCGCCTGGCAGATTCCGGTGATCCTGACAGCCAATTACACATTCCTGAATTACCTGGTGCTGCTGTTGGGATTCCTGCTGCTGGACGATCGCTTCTGCGAACGTGTCCTGCCGATAAGGGGGCGAGATCGCCTGCCGAACCAGAGCTCATCAGCGGAGCAGTCGAGCGTCGTTGTGCCCGCCGCGACGAATGAACCGAAGAGGCGTCCGATCCATGCGCTGGCGGTCGCGCTCACCAGCGTGATGCTGCTGTGGATCTTCTACGCGACGACCGCGCAGTTGATATGGCTGTTGGATCGCCATCTACCGCTTCCTCAATCGCCGGTCGCCGCATTGGAGCCGTTTCGCATTGCCAATCGATATGGCTTGTTTGCCGTGATGACGCGCGGCCGCTATGAGATCGAATTCCAGGGCTCGAACGACGGCGAGCATTGGGAAACCTATCCATTCCTGTACAAACCGCAGGACCTCGATCAGCGGCCTCGCATCTACGCTCCATATCAACCGCGCTTTGACTGGAACCTGTGGTTTGCGTCGCTGGGTTCTTGGCGCGAGAACATCATCGTTCCTAGTACGGAAGAGCGACTGCTCGCGGGCGCTCCGGACGTACTTGCGCTGTTCGCCGGGAACCCGTTTCCGAACGCACCCCCAAAACAAATCCGGGCAGTGATCTGGCAATACTGGTTCACCAGCCTGGCGGAGAAGCGCGCCACGGGCGCATGGTGGCGACGCCAGTTAATCGGTCTCTATGCTCCCGTACTGCAGCGTGAAGCCGACGGCACGGTTGTCGTGATCTCTTATCCGATGCCGCTTCCGCCACGACCGTAATTGTGGCAATGAGGCTGTGCTACGTTAAGGATGCCGTTGCAAGGCTCCGTTCATGACCAAACTGCTCGTCATCCTGCTGGTTGTCTTCGTCGCGGTGTGCGTCTTTATCTTTTGTCAGCCGGGCGGATTTCTGATCATCAACAATCCTGAGAAGTCCGACGCCATCATTGTTCTGGGAGGGGATGCGGCCGATCAGCGCTACGCCCGCGGCATGGAACTTCTGCGAGCCGGATACGCGAGGCATATGTTTGTGGACGCTACGACAGGTATAACCTACGGCCACTCCTATGTCGATCTGGCAAAGGAATACGTCGCGAGCACGGCCGGACCCAACGTCTCGCAAGTCAGCGTGTGCCCGATCGACGGTGACTCGACCAAGATTGAAGCGCAACAAGTGAACGTCTGTTTGCAGACGATGCAGCCGCCTCCGCAGTCGGTGATTCTGGCAACCGACAACTACCACACCCGCCGAGCTCTTTCGATCTTCCGCACGGAACTGCCGCAATACAAATTTACAGCTGCGGCGGCGAATGCCGATTTCCTCTTTGGGCTGCCATGGTGGAAGGAACGCGAGTGGGCTAAGACCTATGTCACAGAGTGGGAGAAGCTGCTCTGGTGGGAATTGGTTGATCGCTGGCACAAGTAAACCTGCGGCTCCGGCCTATTCATCTCATAACGAAGATCGTTGGGAGGTGCTACTTGGCTGCCAAAACTCATACGAAAACCAGGCGCTGGTCCGCGTCGGTCACCACCGACTCCACTCATCCGCCGGAAGGACTCTTCAACAAAAGCGCCGCCGTCATTGCTCGCTCGCTGGCTTCGAAGAAGGTTTCGCCGAAAGGTCCTGGTTCCGGTATGCGCATGCTGACGTTTTACATCAACCGCGCCGGACACAATCTGAGCGCCTCAAGAAAGACCGAACTTCAGAAGGCGAAGCGCTTGCTGTCCGACCGCATTGCCCAGGAGAAGGAAAAGCGGGGAAAAGCGCATAGCAAGAGTCGTAAAGCTGCGTAGCCAGACTACGCTTGCGTGCTGGTTGTTTTCGGTTCCGCGGCGTGCGCCTGCTCGGCGATCGAAGGCCGGTACGAGGCTTCCTTCCAGAGGCTGGTCGGGGACACGAAGAATACCCGTACAGCCGCCAGCGATGCCGCCATCAAAACGACAAACGTGCGAATTGGCGAAGTGAGTTGCTTCAGCTTCGTGCCGTCGGGAACCGTAACATCGAGTAACGCCAGGGCGTAGAAGAGGATTTGACTGACCGCAGCCGCAGCCCGCCAATAGGGCGGCAGCCCAAAGGTCGCCAGTGCGATGGCGATCAGGCAGTAGGGAATCACGATGCGGCCGTACTTGGCGGAGACGAAATGCAGGCGCATGCGATTGCGCGAGCTCAGCAGCTCGGGCATGATCTTCAGCATCTGGTAGAGACCCGCTTGCAACCGCACCTTGCGCTTAAATTCCGATTGCAGCACGGTGGGGAAGTCATACATTGTGGCAGTCGGTTCCATCAGGATTCGATACCCCTTAAAAAATGCGACCAGGGGTTCGTAGACATCGTCGAGCAAGGTGCCGGGCGGCAGAGGTGTCCAGAGCGACCTGCGGATGGCCGCGAAGGCGCCGCTATATCCGAACGTCGAATCAATTCGGGTCAGGCGTTGCCGGATCCATGACTCGTAGCGCCAATAAAGACTCGTGGTTGTCTCTTCGTGGGTCTCGCCCTTCACGATGATGGTTTCAGGGCTGACGGCGCCGACCTTCGCATCGCCAAAGCAGGCGATCACATTGCGCAGGCAGTTCGCATCCAGCGTCTGGCGGACGTCGTTCAGGACGAGGATTTCGCCGGAAACCAGCGGCACGCCGGCATTCAGGGCAGTAGCTTTTCCCCCGCGCGGAACCCGCAGGAACTTCACTCCGCGATCGGCGAAGCTGCGTGCGATGTCGTCGGTGCGATCGGTTGACCCGTCCGAGACCACCAGGATTTCCATGAGTTCGCGGGGATAGTTCTGCGCGAAGATGGTCTTCAACTTGCGCTCGAGAAACTTTTCACCGTTGTAGACGGCGATAACGAACGAGACCGTCCGTAGCGCGTCGTCTTTATGGACGGGGTTATTGCTGCGGCGGGCCAGCCAATTCAGAAGCAGAGGATACCCGAACAGCGCGTAGAACATCACCGCGCAGGCGAGGGCAAACACCGCAATGCTGAATATCTGGAGAGGAGCCAACATGGGTTGCTGCCAGTAGGTACTAAGATACAGTAAGGCGCACGTCGTCGTTCATCTTTCCTAAGCCATTTTTTTGAAAGCGCTGGTTGCTTTCAAAGATTTCAGGAGCCGCCGCCAATTCGGTCTCGAGCATGTATCGTTCGGCAGCTTGGCATCATCAGATAGATGTTTAACCGCTAAGGCGCTTGCCGTTCATCAGTCATTCAAATTCTGGAGCTAGCCCTATGAAAGCAGCGATTGTACGAAAGCCAAACGACTTCACCATTGAAGAGCGTGCTATTCCGGAGCCGAAAGCCGGTCAAGTTTTGATTCATGTTCATGCCTGTGGTGTCTGCCACAGCGATCTGGAAGTGCTGCTCGGTCATTTTCCTTTTGCGACGTATCCGATAATTCCCGGTCACGAAGTTGCCGGAGTTGTCGAGAAGGTCGGTGCGGGCGTGATCTGGCCCAAGGTCGGCGACCACGTTGGCATGCCATGGCTCTACGATTCGTGCGGGCACTGCGATCTGTGTGTGTCTGGAAACGAAGTGCTTTGTCCGCAGATGACGGTGACCGGCGTCAACCGCGATGGTGGTTATCAGGAGTACATGCTGGCGCCTGCCGCCTACGTGGCGCCGATTCCAGATGGGCTCGATTTCGCCGAAGCTGGTCCGTTGATGTGTGCTGGGCTGACAGTGTTCAACGGATTGCGACAAGCCGGTTACAAGGACGGCCAGAAGGTCGCCGTCGTCGGTCTCGGTGGTCTGGGACATCTTGGCGTGCTTTACGCCAAGTCAATGGGGGCACGGGTGGCAGTGATTTCGAACACCCCCGACAAAGAGGCAGAGGCCAAAGAACTGGGTGCGGAGAAGTTCATCAGCACGCAGGGGAAGAAATCGGCCGATGCGTTGCGCGAATGGGATGGCGGCCCCGACATCATTCTTCAGACAGCGCCGAGCACCGACGCGGCTACCGACGCTTTTCCGGGACTTGCGGCCGACGGAACCATGGTCCTGCTGGGTGTTGGAGCAGGAAACATTACGGTTGCGCCCTTCGATCTGATTGGGGGACGCCGCAAACTGATGGGGTCACCCTCCGGCAGCCGACAGGACTTGCGGGTGACATTGAATTTTTCCGCGCATAACCGCGTCCTGCCGCGAATCACGAAGATCTCGCTGGAAGAAGCGCCAAAGGCTCTCGACGCCATGCAGAAGGGAACGCTGCGCGGCCGATCGGTAATCGTATTCAAATGAGCCGGCAGCCGTTAGATGAGCACGGTTTATCCGCGATATAATCGAAGGTTTGCTGCAGCGCTCAGTTCCAGCAAGAAATTCCTTGGAAGGAAACTATGCCGACAGACGTCATCATGCCCCAGATGGGGGAATCGATTTTTGAAGGAACCATCACCAAATGGCTGAAACAGCCTGGCGAGAAAGTTCAGCGCGACGAGCCGCTGTTTGAGATCTCCACCGACAAAGTTGACGCCGAAATTCCGGCACCGGCCTCTGGCACGTTGCAGGACATCAAAGTTCAGGCCGGAGCCACGGTGCAGGTGAATACCGTGGTCGGCACCATCGCGGAAGAAGGCGCGGCTGCCGGCGCGCAGGCTCCGGCTGCCCAGCCGGCAAAGCCTGCTGCCTCCGGCGACGGAGCTAAAGCTGCGCCTCCGAAGGCCGAAGCTCCGAAGGCAGCGCAGAATATTCCGGCCGACCTCTCCAAGGATGAGAAGGAAGGTCTGGAACGGCAACAGCAGGGAGCGGTGCAAGAGGTCTCGGAAGGTGGAGATCAGGATCGGGTGCGCTCCAGCCCACTGGTGCGCCGCATCGCCAAAGAGAACAACGTCGATCTGAGCAAGGTTTCTGGTACCGGTCTTGGCGGCCGCATTACGAAGGAAGACATCGAGTCCTTTATTTCCAAGCACGGAGCGAGTGCTCCTGCCGCGGCCCCGTCGCAGCCGGCAGCGCCTCCCCCTGCCCAGCCCGCCTCGGCAGCGCCAGTTGCTGCTACTCCGGCCATACCGGCAGTCACCGCCCCGCTTCAGGCGATTGGGGGAGTCACGCCGGGTGAAGTTGTGCCCATGACGACCATGCGCAAGAAGATTGCCGAGCACATGATCATGTCGAAGCGCACCAGCGCTCACGTGCACGGCATCTTCGAAGTCGACGTCACCAAGATGGTCAAGCTGCGCGAGAGCATGAAGGGGAAGTTCGAGCAGGCGACCGGCAACAAGCTGACCTTCACGCCGTTCTTCGCGCGCGCTGTCATTCACGCCATCCGCAAGTGGCCCATCATCAATTCGTCGGTCGAAGGCGACAACATTCACTATCATCCGACGATCAACCTCGGCATCGCCGTGGCGCTGGATTGGGGATTGATCGTGCCGGTGGTGAAGAACGCCGAGGAGCGCAGTTTTGTTGGATTGCAGCGCGCCATCAGCGATCTGGGCGAGCGCGCCCGCACCAAGAAGCTGAAACCGGATGATGTTCAGGGCGGCACGTTCACCATCACCAACCCCGGCATCTTCGGCGCCGAGTTCGGCCTGCCGATCATCAACCAGCCGCAGGTAGCGATTCTGGGTGTCGGCGGCATCAAGAAGAAGCCGGTTGTCCTGACCGACAAGGAAGGCAACGACACCATCGCTATCCGCTCGATGATGCACTTGAGCATCGGCTACGATCATCGCGTCATCGACGGAGCCGTCGCCGATCAGTTCATGGATGAAGTGAAGAAGTTCCTGCAGAACTGGAATGAGGCGTTGTTGTAAGGCAGCGATTAGTAATTAGCCAAGGCGGCGGGACAAGCGCCCTGCCGCTTTTTGTTTTTGCAGGTATCGAGAGCAGCGAAACGCAAGTTGTCATCCCGACCAAGGGCTTTAGCCCGCGTGGACCTGTGGTTGGTGAATGTGGGAAGGCCCGCTACTCCAGCCGGTTAATAATCGACGCCACATACCCTGCGCCGAATCCATTGTCGATGTTCACAACAGTCACGTTCGACGCGCACGAATTCATCATCCCTAACAACGCCGCGATCCCCTGATACGAAGCTCCGTAGCCCACGCTGGTTGGTACGGCGATTACCGGCACGCCAACCAGCCCACCGACTACGCTGGGCAGTGCGCCTTCCATTCCGGCGCAAACGATGATCACCCGCGCCTCAATCAGCACATCGCGTCGCGCCAGCAGTCGATGAATGCCGGCCACGCCAACGTCGTAGACATGCTGCACGTCGTTGCCCATGATCTGCGCCGTGACCACCGCTTCCTCCGCGACCGGAATGTCGCTGGTTCCGGCCGAGACGACGACAATCTTGCCCTTTCCGTGATCGCTGCCATCTAGCGTCAAAGTGATGGCGCGCGCCAGTTCGTGCACCTCAACTTTGCGAAGCTTGCGCTTGACTGCTCGAATCTGCTCTGGAGAAACGCGAGTCGCCAGCACGTTGTTTCCACGTTTCGCCAGCCGGCTGAAGATTTCCGCCAGATGCGAGGGCGCTTTTCCGGGACCGAAGATTACCTCAGGCATGCCGACGCGCAAGGCGCGATGGTGATCGACGTTGGCGAAGCCGAGATCTTCAAATGGCATGTGTCGCAGCTTCTGCACAGCTTCATCCGACGACAGCTTGCCGCGCCGGACATCATCAAAAAGCTTTTTTAGGGATTTGGCGTTCATGGATTGGCTCATGCGACCTGAGTGAAAAGTATATCGTCGAGTGATCTGTGCCGATGAACACCGCGACGGTCGAATCGAGAATCGGATGTTACGATGAGGTGGAGTGGCGGGGGCGCATTCCACCGCCGACCTGCTATAGGCTAGTTGTGTAGATGACGTCAACGAACGCAGAAACTCGAAACCTGACGGTTGCCGTCACGGGAGCCAGCGGATCAATTTTTCCCAGGCACCTGCTGGATGCGCTGGAAGGCGATGAAAGGGTTGGCGTCGTTAACCTCATCGTTTCTGATAGCGGCTTAAGGGTGATTGCCGAGGAATTGGGCGTTTCCGGCCGGAACGATGTCGTCAGCAAACTGTTGGGAAAAGCAGCATCCAAGATTCAGCAGCAAAACAACGACGACATCGGAGCCAACGTTGCCAGCGGATCCTACGAAACCGACGCCATGATCGTTCTGCCGTGCAGCATGGGCACCCTGGCGCGGATTGCTAACGGAATGGCGAACAAGCTGATCGAACGCGCCGCCGACGTCTGCCTGAAAGAACACCGGCCGTTGATTTTGTGCGTGCGGGAAACTCCCTTCAACCGAATTCACCTGCGCAACATGACGCTCGCCGCCGAGGCAGGCGCCACGATTTATCCCTTGATTCCTGCTTTTTACTTTCAACCGCAGTCGACCGACGAGATTGCCCGCGAGTTCGTCAATCGCGTGCTGGCGCACATCGGCCTACCACAGCCTGGGGCTTACCGCTGGAAGATGGAATAAGGCGCTTCGTCAGTGTTGTGAGCTGGGCTGCGCTTGTGGTACGGGATTCGGTTGTCCTGGTGTTGGTTGTTGAGGACGATAGGCCCATCCGCCCGGACGCCACCGCAGACTGATCGGATTCGCGTTGTCGGTGACGGGATAGCTGAGGACGATGGCGTTGCTGGTTCCGTTCGTGTTTTCCACCGACGCCTCTAAGCGATACAAACCTGGAATCAAACTGTCGCCTTGCGGCAGCGGTGCTTCGAAACTGAGCGTCTTGCCATCCGGGGAAGGTACATCGCTCACCACGGCTGCCCCTATCTTCACCGTATTGCCAGTGGGAGTGAAGCCTCTACCGAGAACTCTGATGGTGTCGCCTGGCAGAACCGCGATCGGGTACATCATCGATACGAAGACCGAAGTTGTTTTCGGGCCGAGAATGTCCAGAGATACGGTATTGCTGTTGACCATCCCCCCCGAAACTTGAAGTTCATATCGCCCCGGCGGGATCGGCACGCCACAGACGGTAGGGTGACGGTCGTTCACAGGCGGGCACGGGACGACAGTATTGTTGGGCGGAGCGGGAACACAATATCCGTTGATGTCAACGTATCCCGATGGGTCACAACTGATCATCGTCATCGACGCCGGGATCTTAAACGTCATCGACTTTCCATCGGGTGATACCTGAGGCGGCGCAATCGTCAGGTCTCTCAGCGTGACGAAGCGCGGCGCGAAGCCAGCGCCCGGCAAATAGAAGCCGCTGCCATGAAGCGTGATCGTTGCGCCAGGAGACGCCGACTTCGGCTCAATGCTGGAAAGCAAGATCGGCGGCTTTAATTGAAGCGTCTTCAGCATCGCGACCACGTCGTCTAGGACCTTCTGCAACTTCGGGTCATCTTTTTTGGGCAGTTGGTTTACGTCGCTTGTATCGTAGGCCAGCGTAATGGTGTACTCGCTCTCGCTGCCCGTGCCCGCAAAGTACGATCCGAACCACGCCGGTTTGCCGTCGGCTGGGAATTTGCAGCCATTCTCGAGGTTTTCTTTGGTGTCATCGGTATAAAGATTCGCCAGCGACAGCATTTCCGTGATGACTGTTACATCTGATTTCGCGCAGAGGATCCAGCTTGGCTGTACCACTTCCGCCCGTACGGCTTCTATGCTGGACATCCCATCGGTGACTTCTTCGAACCTTCCGCCTTCCACGCCGCTAGCATGCTGGTACATGGGATTGATGGTCAGCACGTACTTGCCATGCGTTACCTTAAGCTCTGGAATTGATGCGGACGCCGTCCATCCTGGAAGGATCGTCATCCTCACATATTGGTTGTTGAAGGTCTCGGCTGGGGGCGACGAAGATTGCGCGGCGGCAGCGGTTGCTGCTATCAAGAGAATCGACAAGGCAGCCTTGCCTGCCATGGCAGGCAATATAGCACGGTTTGATTCCTCGCGCGGCTTCTCGACTTACAATTCCTCTATCGTGCGATCGGTTATCAGAGCTCGCTTTTTCAATAACATAGCCCTGTGACCGGGGTCACCATTCAATGTGAGATTGACCCGCTGAGGGGTCAATTCATCCCGTTCGGCTCATCCTGCTTTACGCTTTCGAGGTGGGGTTATTACCTTATAAATGCAAAGAAGTGTGGCTCGAGTCCCGTGTGGGGGGACACCACCTCATTTCACCTGAGAGGCGTAAATGCATAAGCCGATTAAGTATGTTGAAAAAGCCGTCACCGTCGCTGCCAAGGGCGCATGGGCCGTTTTCGACAAACTGAACAGTGTTAACCCTAATCCTTCGTTTACGCCCAAGTGGTCGGACAAGCCACTGCTGAAGTCGTATCAGAAGTCCAAGCCGCCGCTCGGCTGGCCCCGCGCCACCGACTCGCTCTGCCCCAAGTGCGTACCTGAGATTCGCCAGCAGATCATCGACGGCAAACTGCCTGTCGAAGTGCTGATGAACGAGAAGGCCGGCGAGATTAAGGCCACGATCATCGAGCGCGACGGCAAGATCCTGATGGTGAAGGACTGCCCCATCCACGGCCACTTTGAAGACGTGATGGCCATGGACACCGAGTTCTTCAAGCACCTGGAAGAGGTCTTCCCGGGCCGCGACATCCGCGCCCACAACGATGAGAAGCTGCATCACCACGGCAGCAGCACAGTGCTGCACGGCCGCGGATCGGTGCTGACTATCGACCTTACCAATCGCTGCAACATGATGTGCGATCCCTGCTTCATGGACGCCAACCAGGTTGGCTTCGTCCATGAATTGACCTGGGACGAGATCAAGACGATGCTGGACAACGCCATCACCATCAAGCCGCGCCGCCAGATGTCGGTGCAGTTCTCCGGTGGCGAGCCCACGTTGTCCCCGTACTTCCTGGATGCCGTCGCATATGCCCGCAAGGTTGGCTACAACAGCGTGCAGGCGGCGACCAATGGCATCGAGTTCGCCAAGAGCTTTGAGTTCGCCAAGCAGGCTGCTGAAGCTGGCTTGCGCTATGCCTACTTGCAGTTCGATGGCATCGGCAACGCTGCCAACTCGCACCGCCTGGTCGGCAACTTGTTCGACGTGAAGCTGCAGGCCATCGAGAACCTGCACAAGGCCGGCGTTGAGATCGTGCCGGTCGTTACCATCGTCAACTCGCTGAACAATGAGCAGGTGGGCCGCATCATCCAGTTCGCGCTCGACAATCCCAAGCGCATCTCGTTCCTGTCGTTCCAGCCGGTTTCGTTTACCGGCCGCGACGAGGAGATCACGGACGAACGCCGTGCGGCGCAGCGCTACACGCTGTCTCACCTGGCGCACGACGTGAAGAACCAGACCGGATTGGGCGAACCCACCCGCGATTGGTTCCCCATCTCGTTCATGAGCACCTTCTCTGATTGGGCTGACTTGGTTCACGGGCCTGACAAGGATTGGGGTTCGCTGAGCTGCGGCTGCCACCCGAACTGCGGCGTGGGCATGGCCGTCATGATCGACAAGGAAACCAAGGAAGCGGTTCCGGTCACGGCCTTCCTGAACGGCGACACCATCGCGAAAGACATTGCGAAGGTGAACGACGCGGCACGCGGCAAGTGGATGTCGATTGCCGGCATGACCCTGGCGCTGCTGAAGAATTACGACCCCTTCAAGTCGCCGACGCACTTCAAGTTCACCGACCTGCTGAAGAAGTTCGACAAGACCTTCGGCGCGACCGGCAAGGACTACGGCAAGGTTAGCGGCGACCGCACCGAGACCGACATCGAGAAGCGCCGGCGCGATCGCTGGAACTTCCTGTTCGTCGCGGGAATGTGGTTCCAGGACCTGTTCAACTACGACTTCCGCCGCACCGAGCAGTGCATCATCCCCTACGCCACGCAGGAAGGCGAGATCAGCTTCTGTGCCTACAACACGGGCGTGGGATGGCGCAATATCGTCGAGAAGATGCACATGACGGCTACGCTCACCAAGTGGTACGAGGAGCACGGACGTCACGAGATCTTCGCCGGTGGCAAGAAGGTTGGACTGGAGACCACCGCGCACACCCTCAACCTGGTAGACGAGCACGTGCAGGCCAAGGCCAACGACACGCTTGACAAGCTGGGCATCGCCAAGAACGCGCGTCAGGAGAAGTTCAAGGCGCGCGATGAGAAGGTCAAGGCCGAAGCCGAGAAGGCACGCATGATGGCGCTCTACAAGGAGCACGTGCTGGGCGAGAAGCCGGTCAGCCAGGATGGATTCGTTCCGCTGGGTCAGATCGGCGGCATCAAGCCCGCTCCGGCGACGGAAGAAAAAGAAGCCGTTTACGGCGATTAGTAGTGCTGGCCTTCGGGCTGGCGAACAGCGAGCACCCAACAAGAAAAACCGGTCGCGCAAGCGGCCGGTTTTCTTTTGCAGCTTCAGTTTTTCAGTTAAGCCCGGCGCCCGGCGCGCGACACCGCTTTGCTCATATTGCGGACGGTGATCGTTGCCGCCTTGACCTCGGGCATGGCAATGCCGCAATACAGTTGCTTACCCTCCCGCTGCGTCGCCACAACGCCTGCGGCTTTGAGGATTGAAAGGTGTTGTGACAGGTTAGCCTTGGAGATGCCCAGGCCTTCCTGAAGCTCCGATGCCCAGCGCTCCTTCTTGCCCAGCATTGCCACCAGGTGAAGCCGCGTCGGATTCGCCAGTGCCTTGAAGATTGTTGCCTGGCGCTCATAATCGGCAAAGCTCTGATTTGAGTTTTTCTTCATTGAATTTTCGCCCCTGAGATGTGCCAGCTATGCCTGTAACCAACTACGTGCATAGGAAACCTGTACTGTGCCGCCGATCCGAAATCGCACGCCAACAGTTTCGCTGTCGCGCAACTTTGAAAGTGTCACAAAGAAGGTAGCACTCGGAATGGCTGGAGTACATCCCCAAAATAGGGTTGATCGGCAGGCAATCGGTGCCAGAGGCTCCGCGACGGGGTCGAACTGCAGGCGCGGCGGGTATCCTCCCTTGCGCTCCTAAAGCTTATTTCTCCGATGCCGATGATAAGTGCAGGTAGAGAGAAAGCCTCCTGAGAAAGCAGTTCCTACTGCTCTGCCAGCCAACCACCCGTGCGGTTGGCTGGTTTTTTGCGAGCGCAATCGGCTGTAGGATGAGGTATGTCCCTGCGGCCGGTCTCGGCGGACGATCTGGAACAATTGCTGTCTGGCCTTAAGACTGCCGTCGGAAGGCCGGAAGACGGCCTTTTCGGTCCCGACTCTGTCAGTTGGAAGATCAACCGCGAGTCGGCGCTCTTCCTGGCTGCGGGCCGGGCTGCGCTGTTGCAACTGGCCCATCCTTGGGTGGCAACTGCCATCGCGCAACACTCGCGCACCCTGAACGATCCCATCGGCCGCTTCCATCACACCTTCCGTGTGATCTTCACCATGATCTTCGGAACCGCGGATCAGGCCATCACCGCTTCTCGTCAGCTTTACCGGCTGCACACCGTCATTCGGGGTGTTCTGCCAGAAAAGGCGGGCGGCTTTGCCGAAGGAACCCCTTACGAAGCAAACGAAGCCTCAGCTCTACGATGGGTGTACGCCACCCTGGTCGACAGCGCGCTGGTCGCCTACGAACTTATACTGCCTCCCTTTACCAGTGCAGAGCGCGAGCAGTACTTCAGCGAGAGCATTAGAATGGCCGCGCTCTTTGGCATCGCGGCCGGGCATCTTCCGTCGAGCCATGCAGAATTCAAAGCTTACATGGACCGTACGTTGGACTCCGACCTGCTCGGTGTAAGTCCCACCACGCGCCATTTCGCTCAGCGATTGCAGGCGGGAGCCGGACTCATGATGTCGCCTCCCGCGTGGTACCGATCGCTCACGGTTCAGTTGCTACCGCCCAGGCTGCGCGGCGAGTTCCAACTAGCCCACGACGATCGCGACCGGGCCGCCGTTACTCGCGCGCTGACATGGCTCCGCCGCATCTATCCTCGATTGCCCGACGCCATACGCTTTGTCGGCCCTTATAACGAAGCAGAGGCCAGACTCAGGGGCTGCTCTCCCGGACTGGCCATACGTTTGAGCAACCGGATCTGGGTAGGCCAGCCAAGACTGCAGGTTTCTCCGTAAAACGCTTGCCAATTCCGGTTCCACAATCGCGCAACCCACTCAGATGCCGCTGTGAATCCGATGCGACCGGTGAGTCGAACTCGGTGTAGCATGGATTCCAACTAGTCCAGCGGCTGATCGTGGGGAAGCCGGCAAAATCGGGGAACTCTCGGATGAACATCCTGTTGTTATCAATGCCTGACTCGTTCGAACACATGCCGACGGTCGCGGTGCGCATGCCCAACGGAGCGCTCTCCTCGTTGGCCGGCAACGTCGATCCCCGCCACAGCGTTGCTGTTGCCGACCTGATCCTCGTCCAGCACACAGTTCGTGAGACCGTCGAACGGCTGCTTCAGGAGCACGCTCCCGATGTCGTTGGGCTCTCCGTCATGACCTTCCAGAGAAAGACCGCGCTGCAAATTGTCTCGTTGATTCGCTCGCTGCGGCCGAATGTCGCTGTCGTGGTCGGTGGCTACGATCCCAGCCTTGCCCCGCAAGCGTATATGGGAGACCACAGTGGGATCGACTTCATCGTTCGCGGAGAGGGTGAGATCACGTTTCGCGAATTGTTGCGAGCTATCGAGAGCAAACAGGAAGTCAGCAACATCCTGGGGCTTAGTTATCGCTCCGACGATGGATGGCATGAAAATCTGCCTCGTCCCGTGCACAGCCTGGATGGCGACGAGATTAAGCCGCCCAAACGCGATGCTCGTGTGTTGGCCGGATACACGATGATGGGGCGTCAAGTGGATGTGGTGGAGACCTCGCGCGGCTGTACCTTCGATTGCGGCTTCTGCTCCATCATCGAGATGCGAGGCCGCAACTTCCACACTTACAGTTTTGACCGCGTCATCTCCGATATCCGCGACGCTCGCGACCATGGCGCGCGCGCAATCTTCATCGTGGACGACAACATCAGCCTCAACATCAAGCGTTTTGAGGCGCTTTGCCAGGCGATCATCGATGCCGGTTTGAACGACCTCGTCTACACCGTTCAAGCCATGACTTCGCCAATCGCTATGCATGGCGAGACGCTTGCGCCGCTGATGCGCAAGGCTGGCTTCCGCTATGTTTTTCTCGGCATTGAGAACGTCCTCGAAGACGATCTGGTTTTCCTGAAAGCCTCTGCCAAGAACGAGTTCCGCGAGGCAGGGCGAAAAACCGGCAACGCCACCGTACGCGCCATTGAGCACCTGCACAAGAATAAAATGTATGTCGTCGGCGGACTCATCATCGGCAACCCGGACGACACCCTGGATTCCATTCGTACCAACCTGGAGTTCGCCCGCAAATATGTCGACTGGCCCTACATTCAACATCCGACGCCCTACCCAGGGACGCCGATGACCAAGGACTTTCGCGACCGCAACCTGATCCAGATCGACCGCATGGAGGAGTACGACGGGACTACCGCGATTGTCGCCACACAGCACCTGCAGCCGCGCGAAATTGAGTTCGAGCGCTGGCGAGCCGAACGCTGGATGAAGACCCGCCACATGCCGGCAGTCATCGCCCACGATCCCGGCTTCGTGTTGCGCCACTGGTGGAAGATGCTGGCTCATACCTTCCGCGGCAGCAGTCTGCGATCGCTGTTCGGTTTGGAAAGCGACCGCCAGGTTTTCGACCGCTATTGCGCCATACGTGCCGCCGAGCGCGTGTACCTCTGAACCCGAGCGGGATTCCAAGTGCGGGTTTTCTCAACTCGCTGTATAACTGCAACAGGCCTCAAATTCCATGGCAGCAAGTGCCCAAATACAGGAAAAGAAGGCAGGGCTCTTGTTCTGGGCAGCCCGTGCCTTAGAAGAATGCGATAAAGCCAGCCAAGGCTTTGCCGCAGATCCGGTGCACGACCTTCGCGTCGCGATTCGGCGCTGCCGCTCCATGGCCGACGGCTTCTTGTCCGTCGATCCCGATCCCGCCTGGAAGCAGATGAAGCGCCTGGCCAAGCCGCTGTTCAGCAGCCTCGGAGACCTGCGCGACACCCAGGTGATGATGGAGTGGCTGGCGAAACTCGGCGGCGCTGACGATCCCGTCACGCAAAGTCTTACGACAGAGTTATCTGCCAAGGAAGCGGATCAGAAATCGGCAGCGCAGGATTCCCTGGCGAAGTTTGACCGCAAAGAATGGCTCGCGCTCAACGATCACCTGGCGGGCCGAACCGGTGTGATCCCTCTTGAAGGAGAAGTCTTCCAGGCGGTCGCGCTGGAGCGTTGGATGGATGCACGAGAGTTGCACCGTCATGCGTTGAAGAATCGCAGTGGCGTGGCATACCACCAGCTGCGCATCGGTATCAAACGCTTCCGCTACACGGTAGAGAACTTCCTGCCGGAGCGGCACAAGAGATGGTCGAAGGACTTGCGTGACCTGCAGGACGCGCTGGGCGAGGTGCACGACTTTGACGTGCTGCGAGCCATGTTGAATGGCCACCGCACGATTGCGCCTGGGGATCGCCTGCGCTGGCAAGCCAAAATCGCCGAGGAGCGGCAAAAGCGCCTCGATCTCTATCGCTCGAAGATGGTGGGACGGCATACCTTGTGGGAAGTCTGGCGCTCGGAATTGCCAGCCGGCGAGGAGGTGGAAAGGGCGGCGCTGGAGAAGCTAAGGACGTGGGCAAGATTTCTCGATCCGGATACTTCTCACACCGAGCTGGTGACGCGGTTTACTTTGCAGATTTTTGATAGCATCCCACATTGTGGGAGTGTAGCTCCTGGCCAACGCCGGCTCGTCGAAGCGGCGGCTATTCTGCACGAGATCGGTCGGGACAAAACGGTTGACGATCATAAAGGTAGTCATCGCAAACGCGGCTTCCGAATGGTCGGCAAGCTTCGCCCGCCAGCCGGCTGGAGCGACGACGACATGCGGTACGTGGCCGCCATGGTGCGTTACCATCGCGGCCCCTTGCCCAAACTCGATGACTCCCCGTTTGTGGGACTCACCTCGCAACAGCGCTCCCAGTTAATTCCGCTGATTGGCGTGCTGCGATTGGCGAATGCCTTTGATGAGGATCACGAGGGCATCGTGAAACAAATCGAAGTGGAAAATAAAGAAGGAACGATGGTGATCGAGGTTCCGGGGCTACAGAATTTCAGCCCCGTGGGTGAACGGGTCGCCCGTGCGCGTTATCTGCTGGAGTCGGCGTGTCGCCTGGCGATTATTGTTCGCCCGCTTACGGCAACAACGCCAACGTCTCCTCGCCGGCGGAGGCCAGAGCGCAGTCAGCCAGCTGTAGCTCAAAAGGCTCAGAAGCCTTAATCGGCAGTGGCCTTCTTCTTCTTGTAAGGATCCCCGACAAAGACAAAAGGATATTTGCTGAGCGCTTTTTCGTCGCCCGCGGCGGCATAACACTCGACTTCGGCCATCAAATTGTCTGCCTCGTTTTTTGGCATATGCTTCGTGGCCTGCCAGAATTTATCGGGAAAGAACCAGATACGGTTGCGATGATCAACTTCCGCTGTGCCGTCGGAAAAAGATGACATAAACTCCTCCCACATTGTGGGACAGTCTAAAATCTGTTGTTAGAAAGGGTGAATCGGCCTCTTATGTGAACCTTCACTCGTAATTATGGACCGCTCGTTCCGGCTTGTAAACAGCGACGGAATCCCCTCACAGGGTTCGCTCGGCTAAACCTAAGCAAACAAAGTCCGCTGGCGATGTTTCCAATAAAGGGAACAAAATACAAGAACTGGAGATTCTGGGTAACGGGCGCGAGTTTGTAGATGGAAGGCTAAAGGCGGTTTGTCCCACACTGTAGGACACAAAAAGGGCCGTCATTCTGGGTGAAATGACGGCCTTTTATTCTGTATTGTGTGTCCGGGCCCCGGATCAGCTACGTAGTTTCAGATCCGAGTCTCGGCGCACTAACAAGGACTCGACTACATACCGAACTTACGGCGTGCGAAAGCGGCGATGCCCAAAACTCCGCTTCCGAACAGAGCCAGCGTTCCCGGTTCCGGCGTTGTGCCGCCACCAGACTGCTGGACGTTGACGTTGTCCAGGAACCAGTAGCCCGGATCATTCCGGAAGGTGAACGACAGGTTGGTCTGGTCGCTGGTGGCCAGCGTAGTCAGAGTGAATTGCTGCCATCCGAAGGCCGCACCGAAATTGGTGAAGCTGAAGGAGGAATTTCCGAACGTCACAGAGAAATAGTTCGGAGTTCCGCCCTGAGGATTCGCCAGATAGAACGACAACGAATACTCGTCTCCGGGAGTGGTGGCGATGGTCTGAGAAATACTTGACGTATCGCCGACCGGTCCAAAGTATGCGGCGTAGTTCCCGTCCTCAGGCGCAAAACTCCCAGGACAAGTCGAGACATCACAAACGCCGGTAAAGGTTGTGTCGCCGGAAGTCGTCCACCCAGTGAAGTCTCCGGTCTCGAAGCTGCCGTTCGTTACGAGGTTGTTAGAGCCTGCAAAAGCGAAGACGCTGGTCCCCAACGTGACGAGGCATATTGCGAGCAGAATGCGAAGTGGTTTGTTCATGGTCCTAGAGGCCCTCCTTTGGCATGCACGGAAAGGGCTTAATAGATTTGTCGCAATTGTGCTGCCCTTCCCGAAAGAAGCTATCTCTAGTTAATTCAGGCTATTAGCCGGTAGGCATTGAGGTGGGGTGTGAAAAACGTTGCGCTTGTTGAGAAGCTGCTGCTCCTATTTAGCGCTGAAAGAGAGGGAGCTGGCTTGGGCTCGGAAACGGGCCCATTATGGGCGACATACGTGAAAAGGCCCCACGTTTTTGGGTCGTGGGGCCTCGGGTCGGGAAGCTGCTCCGTTGAATTTCAGATTACAACAAGAGCTTACGCCGAACGATTCCCGCCAGGCCAAGAATTCCACTGCCGAATAACACGAACGTTCCTGGTTCAGGCGTCGTGCCACCGGACTGCTGCACGGTCACGTTATCGAGGAACCAGTAGCCGGGATCATTCCGGAAGGTAAACGACAGATTGGTCTGGTCGCTGGTGGCCAGCGTCGTCAGGGTGAACTGCTGCCATCCGAAAGCTACACCAAAATTGGTGAAGCTGAAGCTGGAGTTGCCAAACGTGACGTTGAAGTAGTTCGGCGTGCCGCCCTGCGGATTCGCCAGATAGAACGACAGGCTGTAGGAATCGCCCGGCGTGGTGGCAATCGTCTGAGAAATGGTGGCTGTATCGCCTACGGGGCCGAAATAAGCCGCGTAATTGCCGTCTTCGGGGGCGAAGTTGCCCGGACAGGTAGAAGCGTCGCAGACGCCCGTAAACGTCGAATCACCGGAAAGCGTCCATCCGGTAAAGTCGCCAGTCTCGAAGCTGCCGTTGGTGACCAGGTTGGAACCGGCGTGTGCCAGGCCAACGGTGCTGAAGGCAAATACCGCCAAAATGATCGCTGTGCGAACCAGCTTAATGCTCAAGGGAAGTGGCCTCCTGGGGCTGGAACTCCGAAAGACACTATGCACGCTTTTTACCAGAAATGTCCAGCACTAAATCTTTTTATTTCAATTGGATAACTTATGACAGGTGGGAAGGTAAGTGAAAAACTTTGCAGCTTTGGAGAGAACTCGATTCCGCTGCCATCGCAATGTAAAAAAAGCGGAGCCGGCTGGCTCCGCTGAATCTGCCGATCGAGGGCGTTTAGTAATCGAGCTCGGCTGGGCGTCCGGTAAGCCGCTCGATGCGCTTGGCGATTGGCGGATGCGTCGAGAACAGGTTGGCGAAGTTCACTCCGCCCAGAAGAGGCGCCACGATGAACAGGTGCGCTGTCGACGGAGACGCCTGCATCGGGATCTGCTTCGAGTAGGCGTCAAGCTTCTTCAGCGCGCTCGCCAGGGCGTACGGATTGCCGGTCAACGCTGCGCCGGTTGCGTCGGCCTGGTACTCGCGCGAACGAGACACGGCGAGTTGGATGAGCGTTGCCGCGATCGGAGCCAGAATCAGCATCAGTAACGCGACAAAGCCACCTCCGCGGTCACGATCATCGCGATCGCCCATTCCGCCAAACAGGGAAGCCCAGTAGCCCATGCGGGCAAGCAGCGTGATCGCGCCGGCCAGAGTGGCGGCCACAGAGCTAATTAGAATGTCGCGATTGCGAACGTGTCCCAACTCGTGTGCCAGCACGCCTTCCAGTTCCTCATCGTTGAGCAGATTCAGAATGCCTTGGGTCACGGCGACCGAGGCATGCTGCGGATTGCGCCCCGTCGCAAAGGCGTTCGGCGAATCCGTCGGGATGACGTACATCTTGGGCATCGGAATGCCCATCTTTGCGGTCAGCCGCTCTACCACGGCGTAGGCTCGCGGTAGTTGCTCGCGGGTAACCGGCTGTGCGCGATACATCTTGAGCGCAATCTTGTCGCTGAAGAAATACGAGACGAAATTCATGACGATGGCCAATCCGAAGGCCATCACCAATCCCCGCTGACCGCCGAAAACCTGTCCCATGAACAACAGGAACAAAGTAAGAGCCGTCAGCAATAACGCGGTCTTGAAGGTGTTTCCCATACCTGCTGAGTAGATGATACCTGTGAACGCCGGATGCGGGAAATCGGGCGGAAGGGAAGTCGAGCCGAATCAAGGAGAACGGCCCGAAGTGGGCCGTCTCTCATCGCCAGTAGCCGGCAATCCAAACGTAACCGCCGTGCCGCGGAGCCCAATATCCAGGCACCCACACCACATGCGGACGCGGCGGAACCACATAGCGCCCGGGCGCCCACACATACGCTCCATGATTCCAGCGGTAATATCCACCGGTCCGGACATAGCGCGGGCCGGGTGAGACAGCGACGACCTCACGCCTGGGCGGCGGGGGCGCGACTCGCACGATCGTCTGCGCCGCTGCTGTTTGCAGCGCAAGCAGGAAACCGAATGCACCTGCCAAAAGAACTCTTTTCATCTAGTCACCTCCGACTCAACTTCCTGCAAGTAATAACGCTAAATCGAGCCGCAGGTTGCGCTGTATCCGCTTGAAATGCAGGTTTTGCGCAATGTCCGACCGGATGTAGTATGGCTGCATGCCTGAGCTGCCCATACTGCCGACGCGTTCCGTACACGATCACGAAGAGCTGGTGTTGGTCGGCATTCGCATCGATGGACAGCATGATGGTCCACAGCTCTACACGGTGTTGGCTGTCGGCGGAAACAACGAGCGGCCCATTGTTGGCGGCGGGCGCCTAATCTTTTTCTCGCAGCCTGATCTTGCTGCCAAGGCTGTCGCGCTCGATTCCTCTTTCGCTAAGCTGGGTCCGGTACCGCAGGAGATGGAATCGTTTTGCGATGTCGCTGAGGCGCTACATCTCATCAACTCGCAAAACGACGATTTTGACGGAGTGGTATTGGACTGTCTGCTGATCTTCGACGACTTGGTGAGGGCGACGCGCCTGCATATGCCCGATCGCTTCCAGGGGATGCTGACGGAGCTTGCGGCGCGCCTTACCGAGCGACAGTCGCTACGTCAGATCTTCACGAACTATTCGCTGCGCGAACACGTGGAAGACGCGCTGTTATGGTGCGTGGGTGCGATTTCGGTGAAGTCGCGAATCCTTACTGGGTAACAATCGACGAGCGCTTTCACGCAGCGGACTCGGCTCCGTGGCGAGCAACTCTAAAGGCGATGGCGACGGCCATAAACGTAGCGGCATAGTACAGCACAAAGAGAACCGCGAAGACTCCAGCGCTCAGCCATGACGGCCTATTTACTGTGAGGCGCTCCAAAAACAAACTTGGACCGCTGCGCAGCGACTGCAGCAGACCCATCGGAGGAACCAGGTCCGTGCCGGAAACGTGGGCGATCCGCCCTGTGTAGTAAGGCGCCAGCAGCAACTGAACTCCCAACACATCCAGGCAAGCGAAGATTCCCGCCAATACAGGCAATATCAGCCGGCAGAAACGCTTGGGCACAATCGCAAAGAGCCCGTACGCTACCAGCAGCACCTCGGGCACAACCACAGCGTACATATACCAGCCGTCCGATGCCGAGACGCCGGTTGCAATATGGACCACCAGGATGTCGTACAAAAGCCCAAGCCAGAAGCAAACGTAAACCACCAGCAGAATGAGGAATTCCGGGGAGCGAAAACGGTCTTTCGCGATAAGCTTCGCCAGCCCGATCAAGGCTGCCAGCATTCCTGCCAGAAAGATCAGATACACAGGTCGGGGAAACTTTAGGAAACTCCAGCCGCCGAACCAGACGTGCGAAACCAGTACCGAGGTAACTCCGCCGACCCAATTCACATGGGCCGCGGCGGCGAACAATTGGCCGAGTCCGCCGTGGACCGCAGCTACATCATTTTCTTCGCCGGACCAGGAACCAGTAAGCGAGTAGTTACGCCAATACCACCCAGAGCTCAGCGCAGCTGCGATGGCCAAGCCAAGAAGAGCATTCCATGCGATAGGTCTGCGTTCTGCTGGATAGCGCCAAGCCGCATAGAGAAGCGTGAAGAGGAACGCAGGTATCGCGAGCACAAAGTACGCTTTCGAGAGCAAGCCGATGCCCAGCACCAGGCCTGCTCCTGCAAACCACTTTGCTCGACGCGGCTGCACGGCCTTCAACAACAGCACCGTTAAGGCGGAATAAACTACGATTGCCAAACTTTCGTTACCGGCGCGGCTGACATCGATCATGAGCTCCGGCATGCAAGTGATGACTGCCACGACGCCGATGGCCTGCGCCCGACTGCCCAGCACCGCAATGGCTGCCAGGTAAGCGATGGGGACCAGCAGTGAAGCCAGCAGGACGCTCAGCCAACGGACCAGCAGAACCCTCGCTGGCAGTCCGCAACCGGAGCAGAGTCGCGTGGGAGCTGCCATCAGCCAGTAATAGAGCGGCGCCTGTTGCGCTTCGTACATGGTGGGCGCCGTGCCTGTCTGCGATCGCCAATCCGGGGGAAGCAGACGAACCTGCTCCTGGAGTTCACGGCGTTGCTGTCCCGGCAACTGCCAGTAGCTGTCTTCGGTGTAAATCGGAGGAGCTAGAACATGTAAACGTTGTTCCCATGAAAGCGGCAGCAGATGGAGAGAGGCTTGCACGTCATGCGAAACCGGTGTTGTCGCGAGTGGCAAGCTGTGGTGTGCGCCGACGTATTCAATGAACGAAAAGTGGAAAGGCTCATCGTAACCCTCCCACAATGGCAAAAGCGCCGAGTAGAAGCTGCCTCGTAAAAGAAAGCAGAGCCAAAGGACGATGAGCAGTCTGATTGACAGAAGGTTCCATCGCGAACTGCAATGGGGATCGTGCATCGTTCCAACGGAAGAAGCTGCAAGCAGCTCTTATTCCGAAGTGAAGTAATCCACCGACACTGGATTCTCAAACAATGAGTAATCGCGGGTGACGACGGTGATTCCGCTGTCGGTCACATGATACTTCTGCCGGTCGGCTTCCGTGTCGTAGCCGATGACCGTTCCCTCCGGAATATGAACGTCGCGATCGATGATGGCCTTGCGAATGCGGCAGTGACGGCCGACGTTTACGTGCGAGCACAGGATGCTGGTATCGACGTGAGCGTAGGAGTTCACGCGGACATCGGGTGACAACACGCAGTTGCGTACCATGGCGCCCGAAATAATGCAGCCCATCGAGACCATGGAATCCAGCGACTCGCCCGTACGCCCTGGATCGTTGAAGACGAACTTCGCCGGGGGATACTGACGCATGTGCGTGCGAATTGGCCACGCTTCGTCGTACAGGTTGAAAACCGGAGCTACCGAAACCAGGTCCATGTTGGCTTCGTAGTACGCCTCCAGTGTTCCCACATCGCGCCAGTAAAGAGCTTCCTTCTTGTTCTCGTCGATGAAGTTGAAGGAATAAACCTTGTAGTCCTCGAGCATGCGAGGCAGGACATTGTGTCCAAAATCGTGGCGCGAATTCGGATCCTCGGCGTCCTTCAGCAGCACCGGGATGAGAACGTCGGTATTGAAGATGTAAATGCCCATCGATCCGGAAACCATGCGCGGATCATAGGGCGAGCGCAGATCCGTCTGCTCCGGTTTTTCCTGGAAGCCGACGACACGCCCTGTGCGATCGATTTCCACTACGCCGAAATGCCGCGTCTCGCTCGGCTCAATCAGAATCGTAGCGATGGTCACATCGGCGCCCGAGTCCTTATGCTGGCGCAGCATCAGGTCGTAGTTCATCTTGTAGATGTGGTCGCCGGAGAGAATCAGCACGTGCTTCGGCTGCTCGGAGCCGATGGAGTAAATGTTCTGGTATACCGCGTCCGCCGTGCCCATGTACCAGTTCTCGCTCACGCGCTTCATCGGCGGCAGAATCTCGATGAATTCGCCCAGCTCGCGGCCAACGATATTGCCCCAGCCCTCGCGAATGTGGCGATTCAGTGACAGTGCCTTGTATTGCGTGAGGATGTAGACGCGACGCAAGTCGGAGTTGATGCAGTTGGACAGCGTGATGTCGATGATGCGATAGATGCCGCCGAAGGTTACGGCCGGCTTGGCGCGATCGCGGGTCAGAGGATAAAGACGCTCACCTGCTCCACCCGCCAGTAAAACTCCGAGGGTATCTCTCATCCGGTGATGCCCCGCACGTGAAAGCTGCTGAAAATTGTTTTGGACAGCGTGCCGGTTGCAGGACGGGCATGCAAGACGGAACATGCCGTCCCAAAGAAAACGAATGTTAGCACACGACTCACTTCGGCTTTTGGCCGGTCAGCCGCGGTGGGCTATTACGGCTCCTCACCGACACTGATGCGCAGAGACTTCAGGAACTTCAAATCCTGCGAAGTCACCTCCAACTCCGCATTCGAGTGGGGCGCTTCCTCCGAGCCATCGTCGCTATCGTTTTCATTTTCATTGAAGCCGATTGTCGCTTCCAGCACCACGAACACGTCGTAGCCATCGGCTTTGATGCGCGAGATCACCTCGGCAATCTGTTCAGAATCGGAAAGCGAGTCGTTGATGGCGTCGCCCAACTCTTTCATCATGTTTTTCAGTCGCTTGTCCACGATCTCCACCTGAGCCTTCGCGGTTTTCGACAACAAAATCTTCGCACACTTACCGGGAGCGGCGGAAGCTTCTTCACTGTCACAATCCGCGTTTGTACTAAATTGGATGCAGTTGCAAGGACGGGAGTTTGGCCGGTACTGAGTGCCCCCTCCCAGCCGGAGTTCCGCCTGCTGACTGCTAGAATCGAGTTTTCGCATCCGCACTCTCATGGCTGAAAAACCTCCGGTACCGACGCGCGGATTAGGGCGGCAAGGGCGTGCCCTGATGCGGGTCGCCGGTACGCGCACGGGCAGGAACCGATGGGTGCGAGCGTTTTATACCGCGGGCACTACGACGGTCCGCAGTGTCAGTCGTGTTTTGCACGTGCTGTGGCTGGAAGTCACCGGGCTGATGTTTCTGCTTTTGGCAATGGTGGGCGCCGCAGCGGCAGTTCGCGAATACCATCGTCACGCGGCCGGATCGGGATCAATGGGGAAGATGCTGCTGGCGGCTTTCTTTGGATTGCTGTTCGGATACTTTGGCGTGAGTTCTTTCTGGAGATCACGGCGTCGTAAATGATGTTTTAGCGAATTTGTTTCATTCACAGGGTGCATGTGATGCACGTCATAGTCGGTTTTGCGTCGCCGGCGCACAATAGAAGTTTGAATCGAGGTCTTTGTTGATGGCTGAAATTAAGGAAAAGAGCGCCGCAGGCGCAAAAGCTGAAAAGACGATTGAAACTTCTTCCCACATCACGGTTCATCCGCTGTACACCGGCGCCGATCTTGAGGGCTGGGACTACGATCGCGAAGTCGGTTCTCCCGGCAAGTTTCCTTACACGCGCGGGGTGCAGGCCTCGATGTATCGCGGCCGTCTGTGGACGATGCGCCAGTACGCCGGCATGGGCGATGCCGAAGAATCGAACCGCCGCTACAAATATCTCCTGAGCCAGGGAACCACCGGCCTGAGCATTGCCTTCGATCTGCCGACGCAGATCGGACTCGACTCCGATAATCCGCTGTCGATGGGCGAAGTTGGCAAGGTCGGCGTGGCCATCGACTCCATCGAGGACATGATGCGTCTGTTCGACGGCATCGATCTGGAGAAGATTTCCACCTCGATGACGATCAACGCAAGCGCGGCGATATTGCTGGCTCTCTACATCGTGACCGCACGACGCACTGGCCGAGAGGTCAGCAAACTGTCCGGCACGATCCAGAATGACGTGCTGAAGGAGTACATCGCGCGCGGGACGTATATCTATCCACCGGCGCAGGCGATGCGCATCATTACCGATATCTTTTCCTACGCCAATCAGCACGTGCCTGAATGGAACACCATTTCCATCTCCGGCTACCACATGCGTGAAGCGGGTTCGACTGCGGTGCAGGAAGTGGCCTTCACCCTGGCCAACGGAATCACGTACGTGCAGGCTGCCATTGATGCCGGGCTCGACGTCGACAAGTTCGCGCCGCGCCTGTCGTTCTTCTTCAACGCGCACAGCAATTTCCTGGAAGAAGTTGCGAAGTTCCGCGCGGCTCGCCGCATGTGGGCCCGCATCATGCGCGATCGCTTCGGCGCCAAGAATCCCAAGTCGATGATGCTGCGTTTCCACACGCAAACCGCGGGCTCGACGCTAACCGCGCAGCAGCCGGAAAACAACATCGTCCGTACCGCCTTACAGGCGATGTCAGCCGTTCTGGGCGGAACACAGTCGCTGCACACCAACTCCTTCGACGAAGCGCTGGCACTCCCGACCGAGCAATCGGCCCGCATCGCTCTTCGCACGCAGCAGATCATCGCTTTCGAATCCGGCGCGCCGCAGACCATCGACCCGCTGGCCGGCTCGTATTACGTCGAATCGCTGACCAACGAAATCGAATCCAGAGCCAACGCCTATCTGGAAAAAGTTGACGCGATGGGCGGCATGCTGAAGGCCATCGAGCGCGGCTTTGTGCAGCAAGAGATACAGAACTCCGCCTACGAATATCAGCGGGCTGTCGATCACAAGGAAGCGTACGTCGTCGGCGTGAATTCCTTCACCATCGACCAGGAGCACGAGGTCCCTCTGCAACACATCGACGAGTCTCTGGAGCGCAAGCAGGTCGAACGACTTCGGGCGCTGCGCGCCAAACGGGATCAGGCAAAATGGGCCGCGGCCGTTAAGCAGGTGGAAGACACTGCGAAGGGAACCGGCAACCTGATGCCGGTGATCGTGGAAGCCATCGAAGCCAACGCCACCGTCGGCGAGATCTCAGACGCCATGCGGCACGTATACGGCGAGTATCACGAGACCGTGGTTATTTGACGGCTATCGGGCTCGACTGTTCTCCCAGTCCTGCCACAGTTTCACAAGCCCGTGCAGATTGAAGAGCATCGTAAGGACATTTATTAAATTGTAGAGGAGCAAGATAGTTGCAAAGTCAGCAGCGGCTTTATCCGCACCGACAATCACCAGCAGGGTGAGGTTTATCAGCGATAGGAGCACAGGGAAAACAAACGCTCGTGAGTAGGCAGTTGCGTTATTGGTTGTTCGCAGCCACTTTCCAAACTCCGTCGTAAGGAGGCCCCAAAATCCGCCGCAGATCGCTACACACACCGCCAGGACCACCCCGACTGTGACTGCTTCGTCGGAGTGCCTGTCTGCATAGAATTGAGCGAATTCCGTCGGGCCGTAAATGAGCCGCAGCAAAAAGTACACCAATATCGCAAGTATTATCTCGCCGGCATACTCCCACACATTCAGCAATAAGTTGCGGGTGCACAACGCCATTTTATTGTTCCGCTTCAGGAAGTGCGGGAGCTTCGGCAATCCTGTCTACCTCGTCCATTATGGCTCCGACTACTGCACGAGTTTCCTTTGATTTCGCGTTCGCAGCGATGCCCCTCAAGAAGTCTTTTAGTTCCTCGACTCTGCCTCTCGCGGCACGTTTCCCGGTTTTGACTGTGGTCAGACGTCCGTCTCTGTAACCCGAAAGAATAACTTCACCATCCTTGTACCCAGCCTGCGCCATCGCAGCCGTAGCGTATGGAAGAGCGGTTTCTTCCTTCGAGAGCCCCTTCGGATTACGCATATCTTGGGTGTAATCCCTTATGTTTCCTTCCAGCATCTGCCTGCGAAGTCTCTCTGTGCGGCGATCCAACTCTGGATTGGGGATTCGCAGCCTGACTCTAAGCCGGGTGAGTCGTGAGAATGAACGAAAAGTATTGAGGACCTCTTCTTCGCGTGGGACGGGCTCTATCCGAATCTCTGAATCAAATTCAAGGCTGCGGGCTGCACGTTGCAGAATGGTTTGCAGTGACGCTCGCCATAGCTGGGTGCTCATGACGATGCTGTTATATTCTACCGCCACTAAGTGGCGGCTGAGGTTGAACAATAAGTGAACTTCGTCTGCCGTCGGAGGGGAGAACTCTGAGAGTGCGTCTTCTATGCTACTTTCTGTTACAGTTCGGCCTGCACGAGCCACGACAGAGCGCGCCAAAGTCAGTCCAACGACGGCGATTTGCTCCTTGGGTCGCTCAAGCTCGTATTCAGCGTACTCCCTCAAACTCCATGTAAAGGTATTTCTTCGAATCTCATTTGTAAGATCAAACTGACTGTCAGCTGCGGCTCGAAGGACGGAGATGATGTCATGGTTCGTGCGGAGATAATGAGCGCTGTTAATGGTGAATAGTGTCGGCTCCTCATCAACTATGTTTAAACGATAAATTTCGAATATGAACGGCCTAGATGGCATTGGGTGGTCTCGAAGTGGTAGTGACCAAATAATGCCCCTAGCAAGCTGTTTTGAAAAGATATTTCTGAGGCTAAGTGACTAGATCCTATCTTTCCTCTGCAAATACCCGCTTGAAGATCTTGTCCACGTTTCGCAGTGGCCGCTTCAGATCGAAAGCGTGCTCCAGCGTCTCGCGCTTGACCTTACCCGTAATCTCGGGATCGCTCAGGATGAGCTCGCGGAAGTTCAACTCGTCCTTCCAGGCGCGCATGGCATTCGACTGCACCAGCCGATACGCATCCTCTCGCAACACGCCCGCCTCAACCAGGTCCAGCAGCAACTGGCCGCTGAAAACCAACCCTCCGGTGGACTCCAGGTTGCGTAGCATGCGCTTCGGATAAACCAGGAGCGTGTCGACCAGGTTGGTTGTCTTGTGCAGCAGGTAGTCAACCAGGATAGTCGAATCCGGCAGGATCACACGTTCCACCGACGAATGCGAGATGTCGCGCTCATGCCAGAGAGGCAACATTTTCGAAGGCCGCCTGCGCATTGGCTCGCACCACGCGCGCCAGTCCGCTGATCTGCTCACAGGTAACGGGATTGCGCTTGTGCGGCATGGCCGACGAGCCCTTCTGCTTCTCGCTGAAATATTCTTCGGCCTCGCGAACCTCAGTCCGCTGCAGATGACGTACCTCGGTGGCGATTTTGTCCAGCGTCGATGCGATCACAGCCAACGTGGCGACGTAGAACGCGTGTCGGTCACGCTGAATCACCTGCGAAGATACCGAAGCGACGTTCAGCCCCAGCCGCTTGCAAATGGCCTCTTCGTACTCCGGCTCAAGATGAGCCGCGTTGCCGACGGCTCCGGAAAGCTTGCCAACGCGCATCTGTTCCGAAGCCATCTCGAAGCGCTCGATGTCGCGCTGCACTTCGGAGTACCAGTTGGCCAGCTTCAGCCCGAAAGTAATCGGTTCAGCGTGAATACCGTGCGTGCGGCCGATCTGCGGTGTGTCCTTGAACTCGAAGGCGCGCTTCTTCAGCACCTCGCGCAGCTTCGTCAGGTCTTCGCGGATGATGGCCGACGCCTGCTTCACCAGCAGTGCCTGTGCCGTGTCGACGACGTCGTTCGACGTTAGTCCATAGTGCAGCCAGCGCGATTCCGGCCCGACTTTCTCGGCCACGGCGGTAGTGAAGGCGATGACATCGTGCTTCACTTCGGCTTCGATCTGGTTAATGCGATCAAGCTCGAAACCGCCTTTTTCGCGCATGGCCTTGGCGGCCGACTGGGGCACGATACCGGCCTCGGCCAGCGTCTCGGTGGCGGCGATTTCCACGTCCAGCCAGGTCTGAAACTTGTTCTGGTCACTCCAGATGCGGCCCATCTCCGGGCGCGTATAGCGTGCGATCACAGGGAACTCCTTGCCATGAATAGGGTTGGGAATGACTAGGAAACCCTCTATTTTACCGGAAAATGGCCGATCGCTTATCTCTTCAAGGATTGCCGTGCCGAGCGAAGGGTAGCAGCGCCAGCGAACGCCGCACAGTCGCGGATGTGTGGTTCAGCCGGTGGAAAGACCCGCTACGTCCTCAGAACCGTTCTCGCTGCGACTTTCGATCTTATTTCGGCATCTGCATAAACATCGTAGTACGATATAATCGTATCAAGATATTTCTATGACGACTCATGACGCTTCCGACTACCAGGCATTGGCGGAGTTCCGCTACCAGATGCGCCGCTACCTCCGCGCCAGCGAAGAGGTGGCACGCGCCGCCGGCATCGAACCTCAGCAACACCAGATACTGCTCGCCATTAAGGGCATTCCGGATGGTGAGGAGCCGCGCATCGCCTATCTGGCCGAGCGGCTGCAAGTCCAGCACCACAGCGCGGTTGAGCTGGTGGATCGCATGGTGAAGAAGGGTCTGATCACCCGTACCCGAGCGGAAAACGACCGGCGCGAAGTTCACGTGCGGCTGACGGCGCGCGGCGACCGCGTGCTGGCCGAGTTGACACGGCACATGCGGGTCGAATTGCGATCGGCTGCGCCCGCGCTCGTTTCCACATTGCGCAGGCTTACGGTCCGGGCGCGAACCGCTAAGGACAGCTCGAAAACCCTGAAGGAGACGGCAGCGAAATGATGACCAAGCGCATGGAGACCTTGGGAGTTGACGGGCTGAATCCTCTCAGCGCGGAGCGGGCGAGTGCTGCGCCCCTTGGCCAGGAAGCCCGTTTTCGTACCGGAATGGTGTCGCTGCTGGCGGCCGGGATTGGAATCGCGGCAGGCATCATTGCTTACCTGCTCTACAACCTGATCGGGCTGTTTACCAATATCGCGTTCTATCATCACCTGTCGTTTTTGTTCCGCAGCGCGCGCGAAAACCACCTTGGCCTGATGGTCATTGTCACCCCGGTCATCGGCGGCATCATCGTGGGAATCATGGCTCGTTACGGCTCCGACAAGATTCGCGGCCACGGCATTCCCGAAGCGATGGAGGCGGTGCTCATCAACCGCAGCCGCATCGAGCCCAAGGTCGCCATCCTGAAGCCGCTATCGGCGGCCATCGCCATCGGCACCGGTGGACCGTTTGGCGCCGAAGGCCCCATCATTCAGACCGGCGGAGCCGTCGGCTCGCTGGTTGGGCAGTTGATGCATACCACCGCCGCCGAACGCAAAGTGCTGCTGGCCTGCGGCGCCGCGGCGGGCATGGCCGCGACGTTCAGTACTCCCATTGCGGGCGTGATTCTCGCCATCGAACTGCTGCTCTTTGAGTTCAAGTCGCGCTCGTTCATTCCGCTGGTCATCGCCAGCACGCTGGCTACGAGCGTTCATTTCCGCCTGATGGGCCGAGGTCCGATGTTCCAGATCGGCTCACTCGACTTCGGGCTGCCCCATGCTCTGCCGTTTTATCTCGTATTGGGCGTTCTCTGCGGGATCGCCGCCCTCGGATTCAGCAAGCTGCTGTACTGGGTAGAGGACCAGTTCGAGAAGCTGCCCATCCACGAGATGTGGTGGCCTGCGATCGGCGCGCTCGGACTTGGCATCATCGGCTACTTCGTGCCGCGGGTACTCGGCGTTGGATACGACACCATCTCCGACATTCTGAACGCCAGGATGCTGCTGGGCGGCCTGCTGGCGGTGATGGTCTTCAAATCGGCTGCGCTGGTTATTTCGCTGGGATCGGGAACGTCAGGCGGCCTGCTGGCGCCAATGTTCATGGCCAGTGCAGCGATGGGCTCTGTATTCGCTATGGTGGTCGACAAGATATGGCCGGCGGCGAGTCTGTCGCCAGGGGCTTTCGCGCTGGTGGCGATGGGAGCCGTGTTTGGTGCAGCTTCGCGCGCGGCGTTCACCTTCATCATCTTTGCCTTTGAAATCACCCGCGACTATAACTCGGTGCTGCCGCTGATGCTGGTGACGGTGATTGCTGACGCCATCGCGGTGCGCTATGCGAAGAACTCGATCATGACCGAAAAGCTAGCCCGGCGTGGTCTGCACATTCACCAGGACTACGAGCCGGACGTGTTCCAGCAGGTGACGGTGGGCGAAGTCATGGCGAAGGAGTTCGATACCATTCCCGTGGATATGCCGGTCGGCGAACTGGCGGAGCGTGTCACCAAGCGCGATCCCGCGGTCACGCATCATCAGGGCGTGTTCATTGTCGACAAAGAAGGCAGGCTGGCCGGGATCATTACCCGCGCCGACATCATGCGGGCGCTGGAAAAAGACCCCACCGGCAGCATGACCGTGCTGGAGGCCGGCTCGAGCAACCCGGTCGTGGCTTATCCGAATGAGGTTCTGTACGATGCGGCCGCACGCATGCTGCGCTCGAACGTTGGACGCTTGCCAGTCGCCAGTTGGGAAGCCCCGGGAAAGCCGGTGGGCTACCTTGGACGCTCGCAGGTAATGGCCGCGCGGTTGCGGAGGTTGGAAGAAGAATACGTGCGCGAGCCGGGGTGGATGAAGGGAAGACGCAAACCGGCGTAAGTCGTTAGCCCTCGTCGACGACGCCCAGCAGCTCCGACATTTCCTCGTACAGAAAACCTTCACCAGGGCGGTATGGCTGCACCCATTTGCCGTCGATGACGAACTGCGGGATGGCGCGCTTGCCGGTCCGCCGCACGACTTCGTCGGCCGCGCCTGGCGTCTTCTCGATGTCGACCTCGGTGAACGGGATATTGTTCTGCTGAAGAAAGCGCTTGGCCGTCCGGCAATCGGGACACCAGGGCGCGGAATAAACCAGTAACTCCATATTCACATTGTATGATGCGGGATGTCGCCGCGCCGAATAGGCGTGATCGGCCAGCGCCGAATACAAAAAGGCTGTATCAGGGAAATCCCTTCGCAAATTCGCGCCGCCATTGGCCCAAGGGCCGGGCCGCTGACTCACCCTAGCGCCAGCGGCGCAAAAGCCCATTGCCGATTCGTCCAGCGCCGCAGGCGCGAAAGCTGATAGCCCCGCCCTTCAGGGTGGGGTGAGCGTTGGAAATTAAGATTGAGCCCCTTTCAGGGGCGACAGGTCTGTCGACGGCTTCAAAGCCCGGCGACACAACCCAAACGGCAACGCTGCGTGGTTAGGACCTGCACCTCCCTCACGCAAAAGCCCCGTCGCCCCAACGGACTCGGATGCCCTCATTCACTCGCACCCCGCCCTGAAGGGCGGGGCTGTCACCTTTCGTCTCGCTTCGCGAGGCTTGGTTCGATGTCAGGCTGAGTTTCTGACGAATGGAAAGTCTTAATCCGCGGAAAGCCGTCTCACCGCAATATGTAAAGAGGGAGCGTCTCCGCTCCCTCTTTACGACTTAACTCACAGCTACCAGCTAGCTGCTATACAGCAGCACACCTTCCGTCTTCTCTTCGCCCACTGGACGATAGAAGAGCTGGTCGTTGTCGAGGTAGACCTCGATGAACGCCGGACGCTGCTGGAAGGTGCCCTGGATGAGCGCCTCCGACAGCGGGTCCTCGATGTACTTCTGCAGGGCGCGCCGTAGCGGACGAGCGCCGTAGGTGCGATCCACGACGGTCTTGTCGAGGATCCACTTGCGGGCCTCTTCGGTCACCGTAACGGTGATCGAGCGCTGCGCCAGGTTGGTGTTCAGCTGCTGCACCATCAACTCGACGATCTGGATCAGGTCGACCTCGGTCAGTGCGCCGAAGATGATGACCTCGTCCAGACGGTTCAGGAACTCGGGGTTGAAGGTGCGCTTCACTTCGTTTCGCACCATGTCCTCGACCTTGGTCGACGTGTTCTCGTCGAGCTCGGCCTGGAACCCAAGCCCGGTGCGCTTTTGCAAATGCCGCGCACCAATATTCGAGGTCATGATGATGATCGCGTTCTTGAAGTCGACGGTATTGCCCAGGCCGTCGGTGAGCTGCCCGTCTTCAAACACCTGCAACAGGATGTTGAAGAGGTCGGGGTGCGCCTTCTCGACTTCGTCCAGCAGGACGACCGAGTAGGGCGCGCGCTTCACGCGCTCGGTCAGCTGTCCACCCTCTTCGTAACCCACGTATCCCGGAGGCGAGCCGATCAGCTTCGAGACCGAATGTTTCTCCATGAACTCCGACATATCGAAGCGGACCAGCGATTTCTCGCTGCCGAACATGAACTGCGCCAAGGTGCGGGCGACTTCAGTCTTGCCGACGCCGGTCGGACCCAGGAAGAGGAACGAACCAATGGGCCGATTCGGGCTCTTCAGGCCGGCACGCGAGCGGCGAATCGCACGGGCCAGCGCCGAGATGGCGCGGTCCTGTGAGATGACGCGCTTGTGCAGTTCTTCTTCGATGCGAAGCAGCTTCTGGCTCTCTTCTTCCTTGATCGAGGCAATGGGCACGCCGGTCCAGCGCGACACGACGTCCTCAATGTCTTCGCGGCCGACAACGCCAGTCGAGGACTCATCGAGGTGGTACTTCTCGCGCAAGGCGCGCAGGTTCTCGCGCTCTTTGCGTTCCTCGTCAGAATAGAAGCGGGCCTTTTCAAATTCGTGATTCGCGATGGCGTTCTCCATGCGATGCACGATGAATTTGATCCGCTTCTGCACCTCGGTGATGTCCTCGGGCAGGGACGTCTGGCGAAGCTTGACACGCGCGCCGGCCTCATCCACCAGATCGATTGCCTTATCCGGCAGGAAGCGATCGGGCAGATACCGGTTGGAGTGCGACACCGAGAAATTGATGGCCTCGTCGGTGTAGGTGACGGCATGAAACTTCTCGTAACGCTCCTTGATGCCAAAGAGGATCTTGACCGCATCAGCCTCGTTCGGAGGCGGAACTTTGACAGCCTGGAAGCGACGCTCCAGCGAGCGATCCTTCTCAATCGACTTGCGATATTCGGCAGGCGTGGTTGCACCGATGCACTGAATCTCGCCGCGCGACAGAGCCGGCTTCAGGATGTTGGCGGCGTCCAGTGAACCTTCCGCCGAACCCGCGCCTACCAGGGTGTGCAGCTCATCGATGAAGATGATGGAATTCTGCGACTCCATCAACTCCTTCATGATGGTCTTGAGGCGCTCTTCAAACTGGCCGCGGTACTTGGTGCCCGCGACGATGAGCGACAAGTCCAACGCGAGAATCCGCTTGTCCGCCAGGAACGACGGTACCTCGCCGTCGGCGATGCGCTGCGCCAAGCCTTCGACGATGGCCGTCTTGCCGACGCCGGGCTCGCCGATCAATACCGGATTATTCTTGGTGCGGCGGCACAAAATCTGAATGACTCGCTCAAGCTCGCCATCACGGCCGACCAGCGGATCGAGCTGGTTGTCCATGGCCGATTGCGTCAAGTCGCGGGAGAACTCGGAGAGCAGGGAAGACTCACGGGAGCGCTGCGACGGAGCCGCCTTCTCCTGCGAGGTGCGTGCGAGCTCTTCGCGAATAGTCGAGAGGCGCAATCCGCGCTCGTGCAGAATCTCGGCCGCGAAGCATTTCTCTTCGCGCAGCAGGCCCAACAGCAAATGCTCGGTACCGATGTGCTTGTGCGACAACCGCTCTGCTTCCTCGGCGGCATATGCCAGCACTCGCTTGCACTCATTGCTCAGGGGCAGGTCCACGGACGTGGAGACCTTCTCCCGGATGGTAGTGTGACCCTCGATCTGTTTACGGATCGATTCAACCGAAGCATGGGACCGAAGGAACCGATTGGTGAGCGCCTTGTCTTCCCGCAACAATCCCAGCAGCAGGTGCTCCGTCTCTATATAAGGAGAACCAAACTGACTGGCTTCATAGCGTGCGAAGAAAATTACGCGCCGGGCCTTTTCCGTGTACCGTTCGAACATTTAACCTCTCCAAGAAGCCGGCCGGAATGTTTTTTCCTGCCGAGCTCCGTTGCCAGACTCTCCCCGTCACCGCCGACCCCAAACGTTAACTGGAGCCGATTGCGAAGCCGTTAGGCCCCGTACTACTACAAACCCAAGAATCGCCCAAGCGTTGCTGGTTATGCCGGCAACGATTCCGGAGACACCTCGGCCACCCGCCCACGTTCCAGACGCAGAACGCGGTCGCACTGACGCGCAAACCCAAGATTGTGAGTGACGATGAGCGAGGTCAGCCGATAGTCGCGATGTAACCTGGCGATCAAATTAAAAACCGCTTCCGCAGTCCGGTTGTCGAGATCCCCGGTGGGTTCATCCGCCATCAGGATCTTCGGTCTGGTGATCAGGGCGCGCGCTAACGCTACCCTTTGCTGCTCTCCACCAGACAACTCGCCGGACCGATGAGTGGCGCGGTCCTCCAAACCCACTTCCTGCAACCAGTGCAGGCTTTGTTGCTCGGCTTCCCGCTTCTTTTCGCCACGCATCAGTAGCGGCATGGCGATATTCTCAAGAGCGGTGAACTCAGGCAGCAAATAATGAAACTGCCAGACAAATCCAAGCTCCCGGCTGCGGAACTCCGCGGCACTTTCTTCAGAGAGACGCCCCAGTTCAAGTTGGGCGAAGTATACGTCACCTTCCGAAGCGCTATCAAGCGCTCCCAGGATGTGAAGTAAGGTACTTTTGCCGGTACCTGACTCGCCAACAATGGCCAGCATCTCGCCGGTCCTGACCTGCAGCGACAGTTTCTCAAAGAGCACTAAATCCGAGTTACCCGAGCGGAACACCTTTTTCAGGTTCTGCGCTCGCAAGAGCACGTCTTGAACAGTTTGATGCAGGAGCGCTCCCCGGGGTCACAAATTCCGCCCAACTCGTTGTAGGTATTCCTCGTTTTCCCGAGTTGGGCCTGACGGAATTAAAACATGTCTAGAGCTGGAAGTCAGCGACATTAGGCGTCAGAATGCATGAAAAATATTTATAAGCTGGTGCGGATTGGCTTCTAGCCTTTGGAAGCGTCAGCACGTTCGCAAGGGCGTAGCGCAGAAGTTCGGGCCTCAGCTCCTGTACACAGCGTGCAGGGGCTGAAGCCCAGAACTGCGATGCCTTGATCGGCACGGCCAAAAGCCCTGCCCTGATACAAAGCTCAGGGAGCCGAATCCGACCCCCTTCGCCCAACCGACCTCTCACCAGATGCGCACGCGCTGATCCGGCGCCAGATACAGCGTTTCTCCAGCCTTTACATCGAACGAGCTGTACCAGGCATCGATGTTACGCACCGTGTCGGCACGGTATTCTGCCGGCGAGTGCGAGTCGACCATCACCTGTTGACGCAGCGCAGCATCGCGAGACTTTGCCGCGTAATTCTGGCCGAAAGCGATGAAGAACTGCTGGTCGCCCGAGAAGCCATCCTGCTCGGGACCGGCCTTGCCATCAAGCGACGCCTTATAGCCGTCATACGAAGCGGCGATACCGGCGACATCAGCGATGTTCTCCGCCAGCGTCTGCTTGCCGTTCACATGAAGGTCGGGGAAAGGCTGATAGGTGTCATATTGCGCGGCCAACTTCTCGGCAGCCGCCTCAAAGTGTTCGAGGTCGGCAGGCGTCCACCAGTTACGCAGGCGGCCCTTTGAGTCAAAGGTGCTGCCCTCGGTGTCGAAAGTGTGGCTAATCTCGTGCCCGATGACGGAGCCGATCGCTCCGTAGTTATGCGCGGCCGGCGCCTTCGGATCGAAGAACGGCGGCTGAAGAATCGCGGCCGGGAAGTTCAGCGCATTTTGCAGTGGCAAGTTCACGGCGTTGACCGTCTGCGGATCCATCGACCATTCCTTGCGATCAACCGGCGCTCCCAGTCGCGCTACCTGGCGGTGATATTCAAACAGCCCGCCGCGCCACATGTTGCCGAAGATATCGTCCGGTTTCACTTCATATTTGGAGTAGTCGATCCAGGTCTCGGGATAGCCGATGCCGACGTACAGGGTAGTCAATTTCTCCTGCGCCTCGGCCTTGGTCTTCGGATCCATCCACGAGAGCGCGTCGATGCGCTTGCGGAAGGCCGCGATGATATTGCTGACCATCGCTTGCGCCTGTGCTTTCGCCTCGGGCGGGAAGTACTTATCGGCGTAGATTTGTCCGACGGCATCACCCAGTTCGCGATTGACGATCACCACACCGCGCTGCCAGCGAGGGCGCTGTTGCGGCGCGCCCTGCAAGGTCTTGCCGAAGAATTCAAAGCGCTCATCAGCGATGAAACTCGCCAGAAACGGCGAATATTCCTCGATCATGTGGTAGGCCATCCAGTCTTTCCACACGTCGAGAGGTTCGGAGGCTACCAGAGCGGACTCTCCGGTGAATGCCGAAGGCTGCCACACGATAAAGCTGCTCTGCTTTTGCAGTCCGGCGCCGCGGAAGTACTCCGCCCAATCCAGTCCGGGGGCATTCTTCGGAAAATCCGCCTGCTTCCACTCGTTATTCGCCTTGTGGATGTCGTCGTTGTCCGCCAGGCTCCAATGCTTCTCAGCGATGGCGTGCTCCAGGGCGATGATCTTCTCCGCTCGGGCATCGGTGTCGGTATAGCCCGCCAGCTTCAACATCATGGAGACGTGCGTCTGATACTTGGCGCGCACTTCCTTCATGCGATCGCTGGTCGAGAGGTAGTACTCACGATCGGGAAGCTGAATGCCGCCCTGCAGCAGGTAGGCGCCATAGTGCTCGGAGTCGTTAAATCCGGGCGCAACCCACAGTCCGAAGAGATGGTTGGTATGGAAGTTGGTGTTGTTCAGCGCGTCGACGTCGGCCCGCATGCTTTGTCCGAGCGCGTAGGCCAGTTCCTTCTTGGTCTTGATGTCGGCAATCGCCTTCAGATAAGGCTTCAGAGGGACGACACCCTTCTCGTTGATGGACTTTTCGTCCATGTAGGAGTTGTAGAGGTCAGCGATTTTGCGCTGGCTGGAGCCGGCGGCAGCGTTGCTCTTGGAAGTGTCTTCGATGATGGCGGCGGTGTTCTTGTTGGCAATGTCCTCCAGACCGGAGAAAACGCTCAGGCGGGCGCGATCAGGAGGGATCTCGGTGCGTTTGATCCAATCGCCATTGCAATACAGGTAAAAGTTGTCGCCGGGTTTTACCGACTTGTCCATGTTCGACACGTTGATCCCGTGCGTCTCCGGTTGGCTGGCTTGCTGCGCGGTAGCGGGAAGCAGCGTAAAAGCCAGAGAGCAAATCGCGGCAGATTTGATGACCAGGTTGAACGGCTCAGTTAAGAATTTCATCTATCGGCTCCAAGAGGTGGGTTCAGGCACAGAGAGGCCCTGAACAATACGGCAAACAGATGAGGTTAGCACGGCAGAAGGGCGGGCGTATGTGCCCCCAGCAGCGGTTTGTCCCATACTGTCCGAATCGTCCGGAGATGGACAATGGGTCCTGGGGACCCCGGGTAACGGAGCGGCGCGGATCACCCTGGATTGTCATGACAGCGAGGCCTTCAGGGATTTGCTTCGGTGGGAGCACAGCAGATCCCTCCCGCCAAAATCGGGCACTCGAGATGACAATCTTCTGGAGAGTCTCTACTCATAGCGCAACGCCTCTGCGGGCAACACTCTCGCCGCCGACCACGAGGGATACAACGTCGCAATAAACGAAATTCCAATCGCCACTATGGCGACCAGCACGCCATCCTGCGCACGCATGGCGAAGGGCACGTAGTCGATGGAATACACCTCCGCCGACAGAGATACCAGGTGATAGGTCCCTGCTGCCCACGAAATCAAATACCCGGCGATCAGCCCAATCACCGTGCCTAATACCCCAATCAACACACCTTGATAGATAAAGATCCGTCGAATCTGCCTACGTTTGGCTCCCATTGACACAAGCACCGCGATGTCACGCGTCTTCTCCATCACCATCATGATGAGCGAAATCAGAATGTTGAGCGCCGCAACAAAGACGATCAACCCAATGGTGATGAAGGTCACCACCCGCTCCAGCCGCAGCGCGTGGAACAGCGCGTGGTTCTGCTCCATCCAGTTGGTCGACATGAAACCCTTGCCGGCAGCCTCTTCCAGCTTGCGGCCAATTTCGCCTGCCTTATAAATGTCGTCGACCTTGAACTCGAGCACCGACACTACATCAGTGAGATCGAAGAGATGCTGCGCATCACTGAGCCGAATGAACGCCCACGAGTTGTCGTAGTCGTAAAAGCCCGAGGAGAAGATGCCGACAACCTTGAAGCGTTTGTATTTCGGAACCACGCCGAACGGGGTCAACTCGCCCTGCGGGCTGGTGACGGTGATCACGGTTCCGACGCTGGCGCCAAGCTCATCGGACATATCTTTGCCGAGCACGATTGGCGGCAGGGAAGAGGCTTGTTCCGAGTCGGTGGCAGTAAGTGGAGGAGGCGCATCAAGAGCCGTAGCAGAGCCTTGCGTAATGGTGCTCAAAATTGAGCTAACCTTGCTCTCATCCTGCGGAACGATGCCCTTCAAAATGCCGCCCTGCGCGCGAGCTCCGCGCGACAGCAGTACCTGTTCGTAGATCGCCGGCGCTCCGGCGACCACGTGCGGCTCCTTTTCCAGGCGCGCCAGCAGGGTCTCCCAGTCGCGGATGCCATCACTCTGAATGCGCAGAAGATTAATGTGCGAAGTTGAACTGAGCAGCCGGTCCTGCAGGTCCTGGCGGAAGCCGTTGTTGATGGCAAGGGCGACGATCAACGACGCCACGCCTGCCGCCACGCCAATAACCGAGATCACCGTGATGACCCCGATGACAGCCTGCCGGCGCTTGGCCCGCAGATAGCGCGACGCTACAAAGAGTTCGAATTGCATGCGGAGGAGTTCAGCGAAAACTCATTGTAACCAAAACGACAAGCTCGTTCGCTCCGTGCTCTCGAGATAGGACAAATCCAACGGGAGCCTCACTCATTCGCGATTTTCGAATGGGAGGAAAGAGTTGGAATCGCCAGTACACTCATCCTGAAATCACGAGTCGGATTTAGCCGACGACAGGCGCGGTATCACCGCCGGAACCGTCAGCCGATACTCCCGGTAAGCTGCTCCAAACCTGGCCTCCAACTCGCGGTCTTCATTCCGGATCATGAAAAGCCCGGTGATGAGCGCGAACCCCAGCAATCCAAATAGCGGAGCCAAACCTGTGCCCACGCACCATCCAACGACTTCGCACAGATGCCCGAGATAAATCGGATGCCGCACCCGCGCACGGATGCCGATCGTCACCAGCGCTTGCCGATGCTGATCCGGTTCCAACTCATCCAGTCCCGAAACCTGCGAGCGGTGAAAGCCTCGGAAAGCTGCTGCGTAGATCGAGAAGCCTATCCCGAAAAGAAACGCGGCGGGAATCCAGCACCACCAGTTCGCATAAAACCGAACTTCGCGAAACGGCCAGACGATGAGGAACGAGGTCGCGATGAAGACCAGCCAGATAGGCAGAATGCCGACATAGGCGCGGCGTCCGTGGACTCTCCAGAAGGCGACGAACGGATGCAACACCAGCCAGAACAGCGGGATCGTGCAATACACCGAACTCGCCAGCATAGCGAGGATGTCGATAGCGTCGCGAAGTGACATGGACGCAAGGATTCTATAGGGCGGAGTAGGTTCTCGGCGGAGACAACGTCCCAGGACCCCGCCACTTATGAACAGGGAATTTAACCACCGAATTGCCTCTTATGATGTTTTGAAGGGGCGCACCTTCAGGTGCGCCGTAGAGCTCGATCAAGAAGGTTGAGTCGGCTTCAGCCGACGACAGACCTACCGCTTGACCACGTTCACCGTTATCTTGCTGCTGCCCATATTGTCGAACCGGTTGTAGGCGCGCACGACGATCGTATGTTCCCCGGAGGAAGCATCTTTCGAATCTCCGGCTACGTCGGCCGGCACAGGGACCATGAAGTCGTAGCTCTCGGTCTTCGCATCCGAGATCTGCCCCACCGGTTCAACCGGCTGCCAGTCGCCCGCATCAATCGAGTATTCGGCAGAGTCGATCACCGAGAAGCTATCCACCGCGCGAAAGGTCACGTGAATCTTGTCGCCCTCGACCTTTGCGCTCAATCCTTCGATGCGCGGAGGCGTGTTGTCGACCTCAAAGCGTGGGCTGGTTGCTTCGCCGGTCAGAGCATCTTGAGCCGAACGCGACGGCGCATCCGAGGCCACTATGCGAATCGTGTAGCCGCCATCTGGGAATAGATCCGAGTCCAGATTGACGTAGCGCTCGCTGACGTCATCGCGCAGCATCTTCCAGCGCGTTTCGCCGTCACCGCGATAGTAGATCGAATACGACAGCACATCGTCGTTGTCGTCGTGCGCCTTCCACTTCACCGCTATCGACCCGCGATCCTTCACCGTCGGAATGGGCTGCTCATAGCCCGCGACGCTGATGTCCGAGCGCGCTCCATTAGGCACACGCGCTCCTGCCACCACCGTTACATCATCAACTTCCGGGGCGACATTCTTCGGCAGATAGTTCACCGTAACGCTGTCGATCGTGGGTACGCGATTCGCCGGACGCAGCACCGCCTTCCATTGAAGGTAACGGGCCGCCGGCGCATCGATGGGCAGGTTCTTCTCCAGATTCACTGCCTTCCACGCGCTCCAGTTGCGGTCGGGATTGTCGACGTTGCCGCTGCGGGCAAACATCTGGAAGTTGCCGTCGCCACGTATCTCGACACGCCCCCACTTGGAGAAATTTTTCGCGTCGAAGACATCGCTTTCGTACGTGCCTTCGGTCACCGAATACGGTCCGAGCAGAAAAATCTTGCCGACATTACTCGTGGCTACATACAAGCCGCCTTTGGGATCGGCGGCGAATGCTGTGACCTGGCTGGCGCTCGCCTCGGCCAGATCGGTGTGCTCATTCTTCGCGATGGCGAAAATCTTCCCGCGATTTCCCGATCCCGTCAGAAGGCGTCCCTTGCCATCGAAGGCCAGCGCATAAATCAGGTCATCGCGTGACGACCACAAGGTGTTCGGCGAGCCATCGGGCGAGAGACGATAGATCTCTGATCCACCCATGCTGGCAACCGTGGGAACCGACGCGGTCACAGGCGCCGGAGCGGACGCCGGACCCGATGACGAAATTTGCAAACCGCTGGCCGGACCCGAGCCGGGCGTGGTGATCACGATGCCCATGGTTGCCGGTGCAGGTCCTGACGGCAGGGGCGCGGGCGCTGATCCACGCTTCTCGCCTGCTCCGGCGGCGTAGATGTTTCCCTTACCGTCGACGGCAAGCGCAGTGATCTCTTTCTTCGGCGCGCTGTACAGCACAAAGGCTTCGCCCTGCGGCGAAATACGATAGATGAGCCCGCTGCCATCGGTTCCCGCCAACAGATTGCCGCCATGGTCGAAAGCCAGCACGCGGATCTGCGCCTCGTCGCTCTTGAAGAAGACCGACCCATTGCCATCGCGGTCGACACGATAGATTTCTCCGCGGTCGCCGGTCCCGATGTAGAGGTCGCCTTGCCGTCCGAGAGCCAGCGTCCAGATGTACTTGGTCTTCGGATCGAAGAAGACGCTGGCGCTGTAGCTGGGATCGACCGCCACCGACGTGCGCGGCTTCTCGCCCGGCTGCTCCTGCTTTGCCCCTTCCTGTGCTGCGGCCACCTCGGCCGTTGTGTGCGAAGTTTCGGGCGCCTGTCCCGGCGCCGGGCCGCCGTGGACGATCTTGTACACCTTGCCGTCAGGCGAGGTGGCAGCGTAGATCGCGCCATTGTTGTCGACCACCAGCGCCTGCACCTGAAGCTCTTGCGGAGCGAAGATGATGCGTCCCTTGCCGTCCGGCGTGATCTTGTAGACGCGTGCCGGCGAGCCCGCGGCGGCGTACACGGTGCCTTGATTATCGGAGACAATGTCCCAGATGTAGGTCGAAGGCGAGGTGTACAGCGCCGTGAAAGACGGAGCCAGCGTCAGCGTGCCATCGCTGCTGATTGCGATTCCGTGCGCCGTGCCTTTTTCGAAGTCGTTGTAGTTATTCTGATCCCAGGTGCGGGTAGTCTGCGTCCAGCCGATTGCCAGCAGAAACGGCCAAAGCAGTGCCAGTCGAAACAATTTCATCATGAGTCCTGAAGGGGCAGATGGAAGCAGGTAAGAAAAGCGTACCACGTTGGAGACAGGCGGTCTCACTTATGCAAAGGCCTGGGAGGGAGTTTCGGCAGGCTGGTTTCTTCAGACGTCAAAAGCGGTACACGTAACCGGTCGACACCTGGAAATTTCCCTGGGTCACGATGATGTCATCCGACAACAGGCTGCCGAAATGGGAAACGGTCACTGTGTTGGTGCGATCGGTGAGATACCGTACCAGCGTGGTTCCCACATCGACGCGAAACGTCGAGTTTCGGTTGGGATAAATCTCTGCCACGGCTCCAAAATCTGTCGCGAAGCGGGTCAGGCTGGCGGTATTGCTTTGTCCCAGCTTTTGCACCGCGTCATCGTAGTAAATGAAGCCGGGCCGAATCTTGGCGTAAAAAGCCCAGTTCTGCCAGCGTTCGCCAATCCTCGCCCCGAATAAACCTTCGGTCATCGGCCGAGAGCCGCCTTGCCCCGGCAGCGCATAAACCGCACTATCCACACCAAAGATGCGGGTAGGACTCCAGACAAAGTTAAAGCCCACGCCGGAAGTGTACTGGCGACAGCCGAGACAGTCCTTGGTCACGACCGGCAGGCTGAGGTTGGTGTATTGCGCTCCCAGTTCCCAGTGGTTGAAGACAGGAGCAGGACCAGATTCATTCTCATGGTGAACTTTTGCCTTCTTCGTCGGCATCACGAAGTTGTTATTTTCGTTGGGCAGTTGCCACACCAGCTTGCCCATGAAGAGCGCGGCCCAGTCCTTACTGGGTTCCAGCATGGCACGCAGAACTCTGCCGCCCAGGATCCTGTGATTTCTGGCAACAGGTACCACAACATATTTCTCCAGCGTGTCCTCGCCCATCACCCACAGCATGCCGCCCCATGGCGTCATCACCCAGTCACTGAGTCCGGTATTGTTGGTGGGCGGTTTATGGACTCCCTTCGGCGGGTCTGTCAGGCACGAGGCTTTGTAGCCGCAGCCGGGGAGATAGATAAAGCCGCCGGCGTTTCCGATGGAAGTCTCACTGAAGGGTCCGACCTTCCACTGGGCTTCCCACACTGCGGCCCAGGCTACGCCCTTCAGGCGTGTCATCCAGTAATCGCGATTCTTCCCGATGACTGCGTTTCGGCCGCGAGGGCTGTTCTGAAAAAAGATGCGACTGAAGACGGCGCCCTGCAGCGGATGGCCGACATCATTCACGATGAAGTCATCGCCATCGGACCAGCGATGGAGGTTATAACCGCCGTAGGAGACGAACCAGTTGTGAAAATATGGCAGGTGCTCCAGGTTGTACTGCAGCCCGGAATCGGTGGCTACGCGGAACGCATCGCTGGATACCGTGAACTCCAGGGACTGCAGCATCGCGGGCCAGAAGTGAAAGGTTTCGGGCCGGGAAACGGGTTTGGCCAACACAACGCCCGTCGATCCCGAGACCGAGGATGATTCGTCGCCGGGCACTCGTTCGTTGTTCTTGGAGATGTCGTTCGCAGTTGCCGAATATCGCGAATCGTCCAGGGAATCCAGTGTCGTGGAGTCGTCGGCCAAACTCAAATGGCTGGCAAAGCCGTGTCCCGCGTCGAACATGTTCTGCCCCACGGCCGGCCTGTGTGCCGCTAGCACCAAACAAACAAGCAAGCACCAGCTGAGGGCGCTACGCCCCCAGGAGATTTGGCCCTGCCTAAGACAAAACACAACGATCTCCTTGCTCCGCAAAGACAAACCTGGAATTTAGGTGAGTGAGAAAAGAATAGATGAGTTCAGCCGGACAGTCTAGATGATACTCGCCGTCGTGTTGCTACTATCGGGACGCGGAAGCCTCATGTAGGCAGTCGCCTTATCGCATCAACTCCCAGACAACGCCCTCGTTATATGTGCCACCCATGGTCGTCGTGCCGTAGAGGTTGCCATTTGTATCGACCACGATGCCGCCCCATGGTAACGATCCCTCGCTGCCAGTGAATTCGTGCAAGACGGTATAGAGCCAGCTGCCGTTACCAGGGCTCAGTTCGAAGATGGTGCCGCACCCGAGGTGGCAATTGGGGCTACCGCCGCCATTGTAAGTCGTCCCGTAGAGGTTGCCGGCAGCGTCCATCGCCAAGTTTGCCGTAGGACCCCAAGCACCCACAGGCCCGGGCAACGCGTACAACAGCTGATAAGTCCAGACGCCGCCGTGAGCGACCATTTCAAACACCGACCCTGCGCCATTACCCAAGACTGTCGTGCCGTAGAGATTCCCGGCTCCGTCAGCGATGACACCGCCATAAGGAATGATGTTGGGAAACTGAAACGAATAAAGCGGATTCAGCGTCCATTCGGACCCGCCAGGGATAAGCTGATAGAGCAGTCCTCCCTCGTTGATGCCGCCGGCGCTCGTCGTGCTGTAGAGGTTTCCCGCAGAGTCAAAAATCACTCCACTGGTCGGCAGGGAACCGTCGGACCCGATGCCGGTGAACTCGTGCAGCACGGTTTCTGTCCAAGCTGGGTCTGAAGGCGTGAGCTCGAATACCACTCCGCCTCCATCGGAAATGGATCCCTCATTAGTCGTGCCGTACAGGTTCCCTGCTGAATCAAAGGTCACGGCGTCTTCGGGGAAGAATCCCGCGGCCGCACCCGGAAAGCGATACAGCACGGTCTCCGTCCAGGGACAAAGAACGGTACCGCAGAATCTTGCACGAGGCTGCAGGTGATAAACGGTACCGCATCCCCCCAAGACTCCCACAGCACAACCGTCGCCACCACCAACGGCGGTTGTGCCGTACAGGCTGCCGTCGCGGCCGATCGTCACCCCGCCTAGGGGATACGCCCCGTCGTTATTTCCTTGGAATGTATATAGCAGGCTGAAGGACCAGTCGCTTCTCTTGGTCAACTTAAATACCGTGCCGCAGCCAAATCCTTGGTGCGAGGCGCAGGACTGTACTCCTCCGTCAGCCGCGGCGCCATAGAGGTTTCCAGTCGCGTCCATGGTTAAGCCCGCAAAGGGTGTGCCTCCATCCCCAGCGCCGGTGAAGTTGTGAAGTACGGTCAATGTCTGTGCGTGAGCGCAGAAGGCGTTAGCGACAAGCAGCAGCAAGGTGAGCAGGGAAGACAGCAGTCGAGGATGCCGTTGGTGGGCCATGAGAGGCTCCTTTTGCGCGGAGGTATGGGGATGTTCTTGTGCCGCACATTATGGCCTGACGATGCATGGCAGTCAAAGCCGCGTCTACTTCGAATGCTGCGCGCGCATGTTTGCGTACGAGTCGGCCACAACTTTCTTCAGCACGGTGGCGTCAACGTCGGAGAGCTTCTTGATGTGCAGGCAGCCTCCGCTGAGTTTGTATTTGCCGAGTTTCTCGAGGAGGGCCTTGTCGGTCAGGCACACGTAGACGACGTTGGCGGACTTGCGCGGCGAGAAACAAACCAGCGGCATATCGCCCTCGCGGCCACTTTCATACCGATAGTGATAGCTGCCGCAACCAATAATGGACGGTCCCCACATCTTCGGCTTCTCTCCCGACACCGAGTGTAGGAGTTTCACCAGCGCGCGGGCGTCAGCGTGGCGGTCTTCCGGAAGCGAGTCGATAAAATCGTTAACGCTCGCAGCTGTGAGTTTGGTCTTGTTCTCAGCCATTCTGCCTCCGCTTTGGCTACGCAGAGTAGCACAAGTCGATGGATGGCACGAATTTTGGGAGACCGTCTCGGCACGATTACGAAAGCCAAGAGTGGCGATTGCTGTTCTCAATCCCCGTCAGGACTGAGGCAACCTCCTCAAAATGTCCCGGAGCATCCACACCGCCCGTCGCCACCTGGAAGAAGTACATCGCTCTGTTTACCACGATCGAGACAAGCTGCGCGGACTCGACTCCGCTCGGGATGACAATTCATGGAGAGAGATGACAATTCGTGGAGACGCCTCGTGAAAGCGTGGGGGACGACAATCCTAAAGCCCCATGTTCGCATCACGGGTTTTGACGCTAACCTCGGCTGAAGGCTGACAGCTACTTGATATTAAGCGTGATGACTTGCGAACCCGTTACGACGTAATCGACTGGCGTTGCGGCTTCATCGACCGCGCTTTCGGCAACGACGACCATGTCCTGCGTGCCGCGCATTCCATCCATCACGTTCATCACCGACAGCGGCAAAGTCGGCATGACCTTGTCTTCCACCATAGCTTGCGGATTGGCCTCCAGCAGGGAGACGTAAACGTCAGAGTTTGAGTGCTCCTTGTTCAGCAGCGCAATCGTCGAGCCGAGGTCGAGATGGCGCGTCATGCTGCCGGAAAGGTGATGCATCTTGTCGAGCGTGTCGCCATCGCTCACCAGAATGTGCAGCGTTCCGCGCGGCGCCGAAGTCGGAATCTTCACCGCGATCTGGCGCAGAATGCTGTCGCCGCGATAGGGTCGCAGCAGCGCTTCGATAGTGATCTCATCGCCCGGCCGAGCTTCGGTGACGTCGGTGCGCGCGCTCTCCAGGCGCGCCGAGCGGCGATCAGGAATGAGGTCGAAGTTCAACTCCACGCCTTCGATCTTCGGAGTTTCGTAAGGATTCTCGAAGATGCGGCTGAAATGCTCGCCCAGCGCAACCGCAATTTCGTACGCGGTCGGAGTCGATCCGTCGGCCGGGGCGTACATATCTTTGACCGCCAGCTTCGGATAGCCAAGCACCGAGATGTCGCCGTCGAGACGATAAGTCGTATCTTCGCCGTACTCGTTCATCCCCTGAATGGCGTTGAAGACCGTCGCCATCATCGCGGCGGGCGTGATCTTGGCGTTGTTCAGCACTTCGTAGTGGAATTGCTTGGGATGCGAAACGCCGCGGAAACTCAGCGTTACCGGAATCATCTGCGGCTGGCGATCGAAGCGGCCCATGATTCCGGCGCGGCGATCCTGCACGAAGGCGCCGACAGCTTCGGTGGTGTTGACGATCTTGAAGGAGTTCTCGGGCGAAGGAAGCGTTGCCAGAACCGTCGCCTTGGTCATCGGCATATCGATCGAGCCGGACTGCAGCAGCGGATGTCCGCAGGCGAGCAGATGACTGTCGTCGATATAAGTCACCGTGCAGGTTCCGGCGATGTTCATGTCGCCGCGCACCAGAATCGCGCTGATAGCAGAACCTGGTTGCAGCGGCTCAGGCTGCTTATCGTTGCTGACCGAACCTGCGCCCATCACCGGAACAACTCCGGCGGAAGCGAAGTCTTTGCCGAAAACGCGTAGCGTCTCAGGGCTGAAGCCGCTGAAGACGAGCGGAGTATCGATTGGCTTCAGTAGGTTCGCATACGGAGATTGCGATGACGAGATGTCGCCGGGCAAACCCGGACCTGAAGTCGGGCTCGCGACCTGCTTCGCGCTGTCGGCTCCGGCCTTGGCGAGATCACCGGCGGATTTATCCATGCTGTCGATTTCGAGCATGGTCGCGGCCGGCGTGATTCCGCAGATCGGTTCCTTGGAGAACTCGCCGATGCGATAGGCAATCGCGCCGACCAGCTTACCGTCGATGTAGACAGGACTTCCGCTCATGCCCGCGACAACGCCGGTGTATTCGACCTTGGTTCCGTGCAGCCGCGCGAGGATGACATCGGACTTCGGTCCAGCCATATCTTTCAGCACGCCGAGAATCTCAACGTCCATCGACTCAGGCTTCACACCTTCGAAGACCGTATATGCGACGCCATGCATTCCCGGCTTGACCTGGTCTTCCGGCATAACTTGGGTTTTGGGCTGGACGCAGTAGGCGGTAAGCGAAGCGAGGCAGACGACGAACGGCGCGATCGCGCGGTGGAGCATTCTTCCTTATTCCTTGCCGCCATTCCGGCTCCGCAACCGGAAAATGTTGGCCCTCGCTATTCCCTTCGGGAGACACGACCGTCTAACCGCAAGCAGGTTCGGCTGTCCCCACGACGAAACAGAGAGGCTGAAATTGGATTTATACTATCAGACAGTCCGGCCGAAGAGGCACTCCGATGTATCGTGAGAAACACCTAGAAGTGAAAGGTAATTCACCTATTGCCGGCCAAAGACCGCGCCTGTATGCCGCTTTCGTTGTAGCGACGCTGTTACTTCTTGCCAATCTGAGCCAAGCGCAGTCCAGCAGCCAGCAGCAGTCCGGCAGCAATCCGCCACAGTCTCAGAGCCAGTCGGATCAGATGCCTGCCGCGGCTGGCGGTCCGACCGGCGATTCCGGACCGATTGCCGTTCCTAAGAAGCCCGACAGCGAAGAGCCTCCTCCGCCGCCCAGACCCAAGCCGTCCGACACACCGCAATTCTCCCTGCACGTTGACGTTCCTGAGGTCTCGGTCGACGCGCAGATCGTGATGAAGGACGGACATGTGATGAACCTGCCGCTGGAGACCGCGCAGGAGCACTTCCGAGTCTGGGAAGATGGCGTGCCGCAGAAGATTCAGAGCGTGACCATCAGCAAAGCGCCGATCACTGCGGTGCTGCTGGTCGAGTTTGCCGCCACCAACTACAACTTCATGTACGACGCACTCAACTCGTCGTATGCATTCGCTTCGCAATTGCAGCCACAGGATTGGGTCGCCATCATCGAGTTCGACATGAAGACGCACATCCTGGTCGACTTTACCCAGGACAAACAGGCGATCTTCGGCGCGCTGAATTCGTTGCGCGTGCCTGGCTTTCAGGAAACCAACATCTTCGATGCGTTGTACGACACCCTAGACCGCCTGGATCGCATTCCTGGGCACAAGGAGTTGGTGGTTGTCGCCAGCGGGCGCGATACCTTCAGCAAACTGACGCTTGATCAGACGCTCAAGAAGGTCAAGGCCACCCCGAACGTCACCATCTACTCCATCTGTACCGGCGAAGCGTTTCTGGAGTACCTCGATGCGATGGGCCACGGCGGACCGGAGATGTCGTTGTATCAGCTCGATTACCTGCAGGCGAAGAATCAGATGAATGCGTTTGCCCGCATGACTGGCGGGCTTTCGTACTCTCCCCGACTCATTGGAGAGTTGCCTGACATCTTCCGCGAGGTGACTCAGTCGATCCGCAATCAATACACGATTACCTACAAGCCGACCAACACCAAGCAAGATGGAACCTATCGCAAGCTGAAGGTCTCGTTGGTTGGACCGGATGACAAGCCGCTGGAGATCAAGGACCAGAAGAACAAAGACATCAAGTACACCATCGTCGCGCGCGACGGTTACACGGCAAAGCACGAAGTGGAATAGAGTTCTAGTCCCAATAACAGAGGGCGGCCGCGGCCGCCCTTATTCCTTGCGATCCAGCTATCAGTGCATGTCGCTCATGCCGCTCCCAGAGCCGCCGGTTTGCGCCAGCATCTTGACCTTGTCGACGTGCAGCGAGCCGTCTTTATCCATCGTGCCTGTGAGCTGCACGTGGTGTCCGATGTGCTCCTGCAGCGCGTCAGGATTCGACACCTGCACAACTTTCTGGTCCTTGTCGGTGACGAACACCGGAGTCGCTCCGGCTCCGATACACTTCTTGGCGCAGGCTTCATGCGAAGCGTTCGCACCTTTTGCGCCGCATTTGGAATCGCTGATCCATCCGTCCCAGCTCTGGTCCTTGGCAACGGCGAGAGCCGTCATGCAGAGCAGATAGAGCCCAATTACCAACAGAACTCGTTTCTTCATGTGTCGTCTCCTCATTGATTGGCCGCATGAATCACGCAGCCTGCTCATCTTGGACGGAAAGAAGCTTTAAGCTGTCAGCTCGGCTCGACGCTGCTTCTCGCGCTTTCTCCGCCACACCATTCATACGATGCGGACCACCTAATCAGATGTGCGGATAAGTTTAGTCTATTGGGACGATTCGAGCGAGCGCTGGGATGACCAGGCGCAAACGCCCTGCAATCCTGCATGTTATTTCTGGATCGTGTTCTCGGCGACCGCGGCGGGCCGGCGCGAGTCGGACTTGGAGCGTGGTTCGAAAAGAACAACTTCGCCCGGCTTCACGTATCCGAGTTGCTCGCGAGCTTCCTTCTCGATAACGCTGGCATCGCCGCGTTGCAGAGCATCGACCTCGCGTTGCAGGTCTTGCTGCTGCTGTTGCTGCAGGTCGATTTCCTGCTCGAGGGAGTGGACCTCGGCGCGTTTGCCTTCCCATACCTTCATACCATTGGCGCCAAAGACGACCTTGTACCCGATCAGGACGGCCAGCAGGGCAATGCAAAAAGTCGCCAGCACGCGTCGCATGCGGTAGACCCAACGTCCGGCGATGTGAATCGTGATCTTCATGACAGTCCTGACTTACGGCATTAACTTCGCGGCGTAAGCTCCTGTAGCGCTGGCCTTTACTGCCGGAGCTGAGCGTCCGCTTCCTAGTTCACTTCGGCTGGCTTCTGGAGTCAAGCGTAGTTCCCGCAATAAGCGTGAAGGGAACCTCCCTAGATAAGCGATGAATAGGCGAAGATCTGTTGCGATAGGCAAGTCCACTGCATGCTAAAGTCTGACGCAAGGAGCCTGCGATGACGAATGCCTGCGTTGTGCTAACCACGGTGGGCTTGAAGGATGTCGCCGACAAGCTCGCGTTGCAGCTGGTGGAGCGCCGACTGGCAGCTTGCGTCAATATCGTTGGGCCAATTCGCTCCGTCTATCGCTGGCAGGGCGAAATTCACAATGAGGCGGAGTATCTGCTGCTCATCAAGACGACAACCGATCAAGCCTCAAAAGTCCAGTCCGCGCTGAAAGAACTTCATCCTTACGAATTGCCGGAGTGTGTGCAGCTCTCCATCGAGCAGGGAAGCGAAGAGTATCTGGTATGGCTGGCGTCGGAAGTCCGCAGCGGCGGTTAGTTTAACCACGCGTCGGCCGTTCGTCCGCCATGCTTTTCAGCAGCGCGAGCGGAGCTGCGGGATCGACAAATCAAGGGCCTCTGATAGTCGCATTCAGGCTGCCGTGAGCCTTGTGGACACAGTCGTTTGCAGAGAATCGCCTGCCGCTTTCGAGAAGTTGGTCTGGTACAATTGCCACACGGACATCGTTGAGGATATGGTGTTCGCCGCAAGTTGAACCGCAATTCTTCTAACAGACTTTTGGTATTCCCCGTTCGCCTGTGTTTAGCGAATGGGCTTAGGAACACGCCCCACAAGCGATGGTTTTCGCTTTGCGCGGACGCGAGGTTATAGGAGCCTGTTCTGACGTCGCGACCTGGTCTTATCGCCTACAACCCGGCGCATCATCGGTTCGCCGTAATTCTTGCCTGGGCCACTTTTCTGCTGATCATTGCTGGCGCGCTGGTCACCAGCAATGACGCCGGACTCTCTGTGCCCGACTGGCCAACATCGTTCGGCTCGTTGTACAAGCTGCCTCCCATGGTTGGCGGCGTGAAGTACGAGCACGGCCACCGCATGTTCGCCGAGTTCATCGGACTGCTCATCATTGTGATGGCGGTGTGGACGCAGCGGGTCGAAAGTCGAAAGTGGATGCGCGTGCTGGCTTGGACCGCGCTCGGCGCCGTCATCGGCCAAGGCGTCCTTGGCGGCCTGACCGTGCTGAAGTTTCTTCCATGGTCGATCTCTACGGCGCATGCAACGCTGGCGCAGACCATCTTCTGCGTGGTCGTTGCGATGGCGCTCTTCACCAGTCGCAGCTGGCTGCAGGATAGTCAGGCGGTTGCTGAGGGTGGTCTGCATCCGAGCACGCCGGCGCTGACCGCAGTGGCCGCGGCCTGCGTGTGGGTGCAATTAATCCTGGGAGCGGCATTTCGCCATTCCGGCATCAAGCTGCTACCGCACCTGATCGGCGCCTGCGTGGTAACGACCATGCTGTGCTGGACTATCGTACGGGTGCTTTCGCGTTACAGCGGGATTCAACATCTGCGCAAGCCCGCAGAGATTCTGCTGGCGCTGTTGCTGCTGCAACTTGGATTAGGGTTCTGTTCCTACATGACGCGGGTGGTCTGGGGACACGACGCTGTTCAACCCATGGCACTAATGGTCGCAAGCACCGTGGCTCACGTAGCCGGAGGAGCTCTGGTGCTGGCCGCTACCGTAGTGCTGGCGATTCAGACGCGCCGCATGATCGCCGTCGACGCAAGCCAGACGGCAACGCAGCCCGCGCATGGAAAGACGGTGGTCGCATGAGCAGCGTGAGTCAGCCGCTTGCCGTACCGCGTCAGGGAATTGCCTCTCTCGCGCGCGATTACGCGACGCTGACCAAGGCGCGGGTTACGACACTGATCGTGATGACCGCATGGGCTGGCGCGTACTTCGCGGGCGCCAAGTCAGGCGTGTCCCTGCTTTCGTGGACGCTGTTGCATGCGCTGGTCGGCATTGGGTTGGTGAGCGGCGGAACGGCGGCGATCAACGAAGTTGTCGAGCGCGACATCGATGCACTGATGAGGCGTACCTCGCGGCGTCCGCTGGTCACCGGCAGCATGAGCCTGCTGCACGCGTCGGTCGTCGCCTTCGGCATGACCATCGGCGGAGTGCTTTATCTGTGGCTCACGACGAACTGGCTAACGGCGGCGTTGGCGTCGTTGACCTCGATCAGCTATTTATTGGTTTATACGCCGATGAAGCGCGTTCATCCTATCTGCACATTCCTGGGCGCATTTCCCGGAGCCATGCCTCCGGTGCTGGGCTGGACGGCGATTCGCGGCCGCCTGGATGGCGAAGCACTGGTGCTTTTCGCAATCCTGTTCTTCTGGCAATTTCCGCACTTCCATTCGATCGCATGGCTTTATCGCGAAGATTACGAGAACGCCGGCATTCGCATGCTGCCGGTAGTGGAGAGTGACGGTCGTTCGACTGCGTTTGCGATTGTGATGTACGCGCTGGCATTGATTCCCGTATCGCTGGCTCCGACGGTCATGGGTATGGCGGGCCGTACTTACTTCTGCGGCGCGCTTTTGCTGAGCGGTGCGATGCTTTGGTTCAGCCTGCGTATGTGGACCATGAAGCTGACACCGATTGCGCCTGAATCGAAGGTCCGTGCGCGTCAGGTCCTGCAGGCATCGGTCATCTATCTACCACTTCTGTTCGGCTTAATGATGATCAACCGCGCTGGGTAGTAAACTGACTTGTGGCCTCACGAACAACAACTCCCGCAGCGGACACTCGTAGCTCCGCCATATCCCCAACTGATTCCTCGAATCAAGCAGTTATTCAGTTACAGACGTTACGGCATCGGTATGGCGATCGGGTCGCCCTCGCAGGTGTTTCGTTTGACGTGCGTCCGGCAGAGATCTTCGGCTTGCTGGGCCCGAACGGCAGTGGCAAGACCACAACTTTCCGCATTCTCTCGACGTTAATGGTGCCTTCGGGCGGCCGTGCGCTCATCATGGGACACGACGTCGCGCGCGAGCCTGCGATGGTGCGGCGCAACATCGGCGTCGTCTTCCAGGCGCAGAGTATCGACGTGAAGCTTTCGGCTGAGGAGAACCTGACGGTGATTGGCCACATTTATGGTTTGCGCGGCGCTGCCTTGAAGAGTCGCGTGGCCGAGATGCTGAGTCGTGTAGGTTTGGGCGATCGCGCCAAGGAAAAGGCCGAGACGTTTTCGGGTGGCATGCAGCGGCGGCTGGAACTGGCGAAGGGGCTGCTGCATCATCCTTCCGTGCTGCTGCTGGACGAGCCGACGACAGGTCTGGATCCCGGTGCGCGTCGCGATCTTTGGCAGTATCTGCAGATATTGCGCGACGAAGAGCGTGTGACGGTTTTGGTCACGACTCATCTCATGGAAGAGGCTGAGCGCTGCGATCGTCTGGCTATTTACGCCAACGGTAGCGTTGTCGCGCTGGGCACGCCGGCCGTGTTGAAAGCTGAGATCGGCGGCGACGTCATTATGCTGGAGACGAAAGACCCCGCTGGGCTGGCATTGCGTATTGAGCAGCGCTTTGGCCTGCATCCCACGGTCCTCGATAATCGCGTGCGCCTGGAAATTGAGAGCGGACACAGGTTTGTGACCGACGTTGTGGAAGCGTTCCCCGGCGAGATCGAAGGCGTGTCGGTCCACAAGCCAAGCCTGGAAGATGTCTTCATTCGCAGGACGGGCCATCGCTTCTGGACCGACGAGGATAACGGCGAATCCGCAGAAGAGTAGTGGGGGCGGGTGGAGTATTCACCACTGAGACACGGAGATCCCAGAGTTTCCTGGGTCACTTCAAGCAAGAAGTTTTTCCTGATGGCCGGACAGTCGATAGGCAAACCTGACAACTGGCCCCTGACAACTAATTATGGCAACTCGTACAGAGACATTTCCTGCGACAACCGCTCCCGCCAGCGCTGGGCTGCTGATGCCCTCGATTTCGCTGTGGTGGCGCGAAGTTGTTCGCTTCTATCGCCAGCGCGCCCGCGTAGTTGGCGTCATTGCTTCGCCGCTGCTGTTCTGGATCGTCATCGGCTCAGGCTTCGGAACGTCGTTCCGCTCGAGCGGTGCCGGTGGCCAGCACTATCTCGAGTTCTTCTTTCCGGGAGCGATCATCATGATCGTTCTGTTCACCGCCATCTTCACCATGATGTCGGTGATCGAAGACCGCAAGGAAGGCTTCCTGCTTTCCGTGCTGGTGGCGCCCGTGAGCCGCTCGGTCATCGTGCTGGGTAAAGTGCTCGGCGGCGCGACACTGGCCACGCTGCAGGGCTTGATCTTCCTGGTGTTCGCGCCAGCCGTAGGTGTGCATTTCAACCTGGTTAGCTTTGCTCTGACCGTGCTGGTGATTTTCCTGGTCTCATTTTCGCTGACTGCCTTGGGCTTTATCATCGCCTGGCCGATGGATTCGACGCAGGCCTTTCACGCCATCATCAACCTGTTCTTGATTCCTTTGTGGCTGCTTTCGGGGTCGCTGTTCCCGCTCTCCGGAGCCACATTGTGGATTCGAATTTTGATGCGTATCAATCCGCTGACCTACGGAACCGAAGCGCTGCGCGCGCTGCTGTTTCCGGCCGCGGCGTCGACCGATCTATCGCTGAGTGTTAACTTTGCAGTCCTGGGATTGTTCACGCTGGTCATGTTTGTACTGTCATTCTTGATTGCGAACCGGCGCACGACTAAACCGGCAGCCTGATGCAGATTACGCCAACATTTTTTCCCGCTCTCGACGCAGTACTGAACGGCTCCAGCGCGGTGCTGATCGGTTCGGGTCTGTATTTCATCAAGCGCGGCCGCGAAGAAGCGCACAAGCGCATGATGCTGGCCGCGTTTGTCACCTCGACACTCTTCCTGATTTCTTACCTCTACTATCATTTGGTGCTGCGCGCAGGAGTCACGCACTTCCAAGGGCAAGGCATCTCGCGTCCGCTCTACTTCACGCTGCTGACTTCGCACACCATCCTGGCCGCCGTGGTTGTTCCGTTCATCCTGATCACGCTGGCGCGCGCCCTGAAAGGGAAGTTCGCCAAACACAAGGCGATTGCGCCGTATACCTTCGCCATCTGGATGTACGTTTCCGTTACAGGTGTCATCATCTACATCTTGCTGTACAAGGTCTTCCTTCGGTAGCTGCTGTGTCTGACGTCAAGACAGAATCGTTTGTCGATCGCGGAGCTGGAGAGGCGCCGGTGCAGGGGTTTCTGCACCACGCTCAGGCCGCCTCTGGATTCCTGGTGCTGACTCACGGCGCGGGCGGGAACTGCAACGCGCCGCTGCTGGTCGCGCTCGCTGATCGCTTTGCCGCCGTTGGGATCAGCACGTTGCGCTGCAACCTTCCATTTCGTCAACGACGCCCCTCGGGACCACCCTCGCCTTCAGACGCCAAGCATGATCAGGAAGGTCTGCGCCGCGCGGTGATGTTGATGAAAGAGAAGTTTGGCGGACGAGCCTTCCTGGGTGGCGCTTCGTATGGAGGCCGCCAGGCGAGCATGCTGGTCGCCGCCGAGCCGACGCTGGTGAATGGGTTGTTGCTGCTTTCGTATCCGCTGCATCCGCCGGGACGTCCGGCGCAGTTGCGAACCGCGCACCTGCCGCAGATTCAAGTGCCCGCGCTCTTCGTCAGCGGCACCCGCGATCCCTTCGGCTCCATCGACGAACTGCAGAAGGCCATCAGCCTGATTCCTGCGGCAACGAAGCTTGTCCCAGCCGAGGGCGCGGGACACTCGCTCCTCCAGAAATCCAACCGAGAGACGCTCCCTGACGAAATCGTGAAGCAGTTCGCGGCTTTCTTTGCACTCCAATAGTCCGCCGACCGCCTCGAATCATTCGGGCTCCCTGGGTGTAAGATTCTGCCGTCCCCAGGAGGCTGCCTTGCTCGATCGTCGCCGCTTTCTCACTCACACTGCTGGATTCGCAGCTGCGCTTGCATTTCGCAGCGATGTCTTCGCGCAGCTGCAGAATATGCCGTCGTCGCTGCCTGATCCCAAGCAGTACGTCAACAACGAAGAAGCTTACTGGAACGAAATCCGCAAGCAGTTCCTCATTCCCGAGGACGAGATTTATCTGAACAACGGCACCGTGGGCTCGAGTCCCGCGCCCGTGCTGCGCGCGGTCTTCGATGGCTACACCTCGACCGAGAAACTCGACGAGACCGATCCCGAGGACTATCCCATCTGGGGATACGGACCGTGGAACGAGTATCGCGATCCGCTGGCGGCCTTCGTCGGCTGCAACCGCGACGAGATCGCACTGGTGCGCAACGCCACCGAGGCCAATAGCTACATCGCCAATGGCATCGACATGAAGCCCGGCGACGAAGTGCTGATGACCGACCAGGAACATCCCGGCGGAGAACAGCCCTGGCAGTTGAAGGCCAAGCGCTACGGCGTGGTGGTAAAGAAAATCACGCTGCCCAAGCCGGTGAAAGATGGGCCGCAAGTGCTGAACCTTTTCAACGATGCCATCACCCCGCGCACGCGCGTCATCTTCTTCAGCCACATCACGACGGTGACCGGCGTGGTGCTTCCGGCCAAAGACATCTGCGCGCTGGCGCGCTCGAAGGGAATTCTGTCGGCAGTCGACGGCGCCCACGTCACCGGCATGATGCAGCTCAACATCCCCGACATTGGCTGCGACATGTATAGCTCCAGCCCGCACAAGTGGCTGCAGGCGCCGAAGGGCTCAGGCTATCTATATGTGCGCGAAGAGGTGGTCGGCCGCGTGTGGAACACCATCGCCACGGAAGGATGGGAAGATGAGAAGATCAAGGCCGAACGCTTTCAGCGGATTGGATCGTCGAACGTGCCGTCGCTGGATGGGCTGAGGGCGGCCATACAGATGGCTAATGCGATTGGTATGGATCGCATCGAGGCGCGGCATCGGGCCTCAGCCAACTTTATGTTGGCCGAGATGACCAAGCGCGGCGCGGAGTCCTGGACCTCGCCCGATCCCAAGCTGCGTTGCGCGATCGTGACCGTCAACGTTCCTCCGATTCAGCGAATGAAGCTGGAGGATTGGCTGTGGAAGACGAAGAAGATCCGAATTCGGGGCGGGGAACCGTCGAAGCTGCGGTTGTCGACACCTTATTACTTGCGCAAGCAGGATATCGACGCGTTTCTTGCTGCCTTCGATGAGTACAAAGGCGGAAAGGCGTGAATTTCTATCGGAATTCCGAGTCGCTTATCTATGACAGCCTCCTTATCGCCCGCGATCTTTTGAGGGAACAAGAGCATTTTCATGGCACTTATCGTGACCATCAAAGCCCAACGGCTTCGAGGAAGTGTTCAAAGCGCACAAATCTGACGCCCTTGAAACCAGGTCATGCGGGAGTCTAAGCTGTCCCCCTAGCGAGGAGGGTGGGATGGGAGATCAACAAATACGTGCGGCACTGGATCAGCATTGGGCGGCCTCCGATGCCAACGATTTCGAAACAGAGCACCGTATCTATCTCGAGGATGCAGTGCTGGAATACCCACAATCAGGCGAGCGTATACGCGGCCGCCGGAACATACAGATCACCCGCTCGATCCAGCCGAACAGGAAGCGCTTTACTGTCCAGCGAATCATTGGCGGCGGTGATCTTTGGGTCACCGAATTTATCCTGTCGTATGACGGCAAGCCATCCTACACCGTAAGCGTCATGGAGTTCAGGGGTGACCAGGTTGCGCGTGAAACGCAGTACTTTGCTGATCCATTCGAGGCCAGCCCAGCTCGCGCTCAATATGTGGAACGGATGGATAGGCAATCCGGAAGCGCGTGGACGCGTTAGTCACTCCTGCCGTTTGCGAAAATCTCGCGGCAACGCAAGTTCGGTTTACTCGATGATATTGGTTGGCGGACCGCCAACCAACAAGGCTGCCTTGGTTGAGCCGGGACGCCCTATGCCCACCGTCATAACTGTGGCTCACCTTCGGCCGAGCATGAGTATCGTCCGGGGGATAGGGCGTTTGGACAATGACGTACGCTCGGCCGTGAGGACGGCAAGAGCGTCGACGGTCAGACGAAATGCTGGCTTGAGTCGGGGACGACCAAACCTACTTGTTGGAAAGAGCCTCCACGCCCGGTAGCTTCTTGCCCTCCAGAAATTCCAGCGATGCTCCGCCTCCGGTAGAGATGTGGGTGATCTTGTCGGCTACGCCTGCAGCTTTCACCGCAGCTACGCTGTCACCTCCGCCGATGATCGAAACCGCGGCTCCATTGTCGGCCACTGCTTGAGCTATCTTCTTCGTGCCTTTGGCAAAGGCTTCGATCTCGAAGACGCCCATCGGACCATTCCAGACGATGGTGCGTGCGTCGGAGATTTCGTCGGTAAACATCTCGATCGACTTCGGTCCAATGTCGAGCGCCATCATGTCGGGAGGAATCGGCTGGCCTTCGCCAATGTGCTGAATTTTCGCGCCGGCTTCGACCTTGTCGGCAACCACGTGATCGACCGGCAGCAGGAACTTCGCGTGGTGGACTTTGGCTTCGGCAAGCGTCTCCTTGGCGAGTTCGATCTTGTCAGCCTCAAGCAGCGACTTGCCGATCTCCTGGCCCTGGGCCTTGAGGAAGGTATAGGCCATGCCGCCGCCGACGATGAATGTATCGACCTTGCCCATCAGATTCTTGATGACGCCGATCTTGTCGCTGACTTTTGCGCCGCCGAGAATCGCCACGAACGGCTTCTGCGGATGAGACAAGGCTTTGCCGAGATATTCGAGTTCCTTCTCCATCAGCAGGCCGGCCGCGCTCTTCTCGACGAAGTGCGTGATGCCCTCGGTTGAGGCATGGGCACGATGCGCCGAACCGAACGCGTCGTTGACGTAGTAATCGCAGAGACGCCCAAGTTGCTTGGCGAAGTTGGGATCGTTCGCTTCCTCTTCAGGGTGGAAGCGAAGGTTCTCCAACAGCAGCGACTGTCCACGCTCCAGCTTCTCCGCCATCTCCTCGGCCTGTACGCCGATGCAGTCGGGTGAGAAGCCGACGTTCTCGCCGCGGCGCAGCACATCATCCAGCAGGATGCGCAGGCGCTCGGCGACCGGCTTCAGACTCATCTTCGGATTCGGCTTGCCCTTCGGGCGGCCGAGATGCGAAGCCAGAATCAGGCGCGCGCCGTGACGCAGCGCGTACTCAATGGTGGGCAGGGTCTCGCGGATGCGCGTGTCATCCATCACACGGCCATCGTCGAGCGGAACGTTGAAGTCGACACGCATGAAGATGCGCTTGTTATTCAGCGGAAGATCGCGGATCGATAGCTTAGACATGGCGGACACCAGTTGTCAGTTGTCAGTCGCCGGTTGTCAGTTGCCGGCGTCCGACGAACTTGAAATAGACGTCTGATAAGAGAACAGTGGCCGATTCAGTATTCTCACTTGGCAGCGTTCAATGACGATCCAGAACTGACAACTCACAACCGGCCACTGACAACTACAACTGCCTTACAGCCCCTTTTTGGCCAAATAGTGAATCAGGTCACGCACGCGGCAGGAGTAACCCCACTCGTTGTCGTACCATGCGATGACTTTCACGCAGTTGCCGGCCACGACGCGGGTCATGGGAGCGTCAACGATCGACGAGCGGTCGTCTCCGCGATAGTCGATGGAGACCAATTCCGCCGTCTCGTATCCCAGGATCCCTTTCAGACGACCGGATTCCGCGGCTGCCTTCAGCGCATTGTTGACCTCTTCCACGCTGGTCTTCTTCTCCACGAAGACCACAAGATCGACGACTGAGACGTTGGGCGTAGGGACGCGCATCGAGAAGCCATCCAGTTTGCCCTTCAACTCAGGAATGACGAGGGAAAGAGCCTTCGCGGCTCCCGTGGAGGTCGGGATCATCGACAGGCCGGCCGCGCGGGCACGGCGCAAGTCTTTGTGCGGGAAATCCAGGATGACCTGGTCATTGGTGTAGGAGTGGATCGTGGTCATCGTCCCGCTGACGATGCTGAAATGATCCTGGAGGACCTTGGCCACCGGGGCGAGACAATTGGTAGTGCATGACGCGTTGGAGATGATGTTGTCCTTCGCGGGATCGTACTTGTCTTCGTTAACGCCCATCACGATGGTGATGTCTTCGCCGGTCGCGGGCGCCGAGATGATGACTTTTTTCACCGGGCCGCGCAGATGTTGCTTGGCCAGTTCCGCTTTGGTGAACTTGCCGGTCGACTCGATGACGACCTGTGCGCCCACTGATGCCCAATCCAGCTTCGCAGGATCTTTCTCCGCGAAGACTTTGATGGTCTTGCCATCGACGGTGATGGAATCGTCGGTGGCGGAGATCTGGTTGGTCAGATTGCCCAGAATCGAGTCGTACTTTAGAAGATGGGCCAGCGTTTTGGGGCTGGTGAGATCGTTAACGGCGACGAAATCCAGTTCACGATCTTTGAGGGCGGTGCGAAGAATGTTGCGGCCGATGCGGCCGAATCCGTTGATACCGACTTTGATTGCCATAAAACCTCTTTGTTCAGCGAAATTAAACTCAAGCAGATGAATTTCACGTCGAGTCGTACAGCTCGACCCAGACAGCAGTAATCAAACAAAAAATCGTAGCATCCAGCTTGGGTCGAAGCAATGCTATGGATCACAAACCGGGCGACCGTATGAGAAAAAGGGAATTGGCCCCTATTGGTCTTTTACGCCTTTCTACCGCGGACGCCAAATCAAGCGAGAAACCGAGATTGCTCCGGGCTAGTCGGGCGTGTTAAAAGTGCAACATGCGAAGATGGTCACGCGACCGCAACAAGCGGCGCAAACAACAAGGCGAGAAGCCAGGCGATAAGCCGGGTCAGGACGGACCCGCACCCCTGCAACCTCGATTTCCTGAACCCTCCGGTGTCGAGCCGTTCGAAGACCGGCAGCCGGAGTTTGAAGCCCAGCCGGACGAGTCCGAAATGCAGGAAGCCCAGCCGGTAGCGGAAGCAGGCAGCGGAGAAGACTCTCAACAGCAACAGCTTCGGCGCGACAGAAACCGTCGCCGAGGACGCCGCGGGCGCGGCGGCCGACCGCAGCCAGCGCAGACGCCAGCACTTCCTGGACCGGGTGGCCCTACTGGCGAGGGAGCCGAAGCCGAGGCTCCAACCGAAACTGCAGAGCCGGCGGCGCAAATCGCTTCCGCGCGGTCGAAGCAACCCAAAGGCGCCGTCGTTCTGTCGATCGGATTGCCGGGCTCAGGCAAAAGTACCTGGTTCAAGCGTCACAGTATTCTTCCGCTTTCGAGCGATATGGTGCGCATTCTGCTTTTCGACGATGTCACCGAGCAGCGCTATCAGGACCTGGTCTTCTCCACCCTGCGCTCGATGTTGCGCGCGCGTCTGCTGGCGCGCCGTCCATGGAATTATCTGGACGCTACCAATTTGTCTCCTCATGAGCGCCGCAGCTGGATCAAGCTGGCGCACGACTTCGGCTATGAAGCGCACGCGGTTTTCTTTGACGTGCCGCCGGAGGTCTGCATGGAACGAAATCAACGCCGCGAACGCAATGTCCCGGAAGACGTGATGCAGCGTATGGCTACTAAGCTGCGTCCCCCGAAGTTTGAGGAAGGCTTCTCGAAGATCACCGTGGTGCGGCTGAAGAAAAAGGATGGCGGCGAGCCCGGTCCGGAGGCACCGCAGGCGGTCGAGATTGAGCCGGATGGCGCCGAGCCGCCGGATCTGCAAGACGCCGAATATTAATTTCCTGTATCGAACGTAAGCAAGGAAGCGGCCAAGCGCCGCTTTTTTGCGCTATGAGCAAAACCAGCTCTGCTTGGTTCTATTCGCGACCGCCCCGCAAAACCGTGATACCATCCCGCGATTCGTTGTCGCTTCGCTGTTCCCATAACCAATTTCACCCACCGGGGAGGAAAGATCATGCAAACCAAGGTCAATGATTTACTACAGTCTGGCTGGACTCTTGCCGTTGCGCTGGGCATCCGGGTGCTGGAAGCGCTTGCGTTGTGGATTGTGGGGCGCTGGTTGATTTCGGTGGCGTTGCGCTTGATTGGCGGCGCGATGACCAAACAGAAGATCGATCCTACTGTCATCCGCTACATTCAGAACGCCGTCGCTGCGCTGCTGAATATTATTCTGGTGATCGCCATTCTCGGCTTCTTCGGCGTGCAGACCACCAGTCTGGCCGCGTTGATTGCCGCAGCCGGTGTTGCCATCGGCATGGCCTGGAGCGGCCTGCTGTCGAACTTTGCTGCCGGCGTCTTCATGGTGATTTTGCAGCCGCTGAAGGTAGGCGACTTCGTCACCGCCGGCGGCGTCACCGGAACGGTGCATGAGATCGGCTTGTTCGCCAGTTCCATCGACGACCTCGATAATGTGCGAAACATTGTCGGCAATGGCAAGATCTTCGGTGACGTGATCCAGAACTATTCCACCAATGCCTATCGCCGTGTCGATCTCACGGCGCAATTGGATCACAGTGTGGATGTGCACGCGGCAATGGCGATGTTGAAGCAGGCGCTGGCGGGCATTCCGAATGTGATGACCGCGCCCGGTCCCGACGTCGAGATCCTGACCTTCACTCTCGCCGGGCCGGTGCTGGCTGTGCGCCCTTACTGCAACAATAAGGACTACTGGCAGGTTTACTTCGATACCAACCGGCTGATCAAGGAGACCTTCACCGCAGCGGCCTTCGCCGTTCCGGAGCAGCATTATGCTGTGCGTGGCGCAGCAGCCGGCTCCGGCGTTGGAATGGCGCACTCGGCGTAGTATATTCACAGCAGCTCCAGACCGGGTGCGCCTCGGTCTGGAACTGTAACCCATCCGCCACGTGGGTCGTAACTTTCCGTATTCCCGCCACTGTCGTTTCTGGCCTGCATTACGCATCGCTGACATATAGTTATTTTGCCGATCAAGGATGGCTCATGGCCGTTACAGGTCTGAGGTCAACTGCCGTGTTGTCGGGCAGTGGATTTTTGCGAGCGCTGGGATCGACTGTGGCGCTGGCCATTGTTCCGTGGGTTGCGTTCTCCGCAGCCCAGAGCGCAAGGTCGTCCAGTACTCTGACGACCAATCCGCCGGCAATTCCCAAAAGCATCCGCAATGCGCCGTTTTCCGCTGACGTTTCCACTCAATACGACCGACTGCTCTCCAATGGCAATCACATCCATCGCGAGACAATTGGTAAGGTCTATCGCGACGTACAGGGACGCGTGCGCACGGAGACGCAGATCCCTTCGCCGGCCGGGAGTTCAGCGTACATCGTCATTCAGGATCCGATTCTGCACGAGGTGGTTCACCTAGACCCGCGCAGCAAGACGGCAAACGTACATCACTTGGCTGAGCCTCTGTCAGTTTCGGCCGGCCTGCCCAATCCGATCGTTGGTCAGAAGGGAAATGTCGTGCCAACTCCGCCGGGTCAGACAGGCAGTGCAGCGGTTCCCCTTCGTCCCGATCCAGTGAAGGATCCGGTGATCGAATCGCTGGGGGCGAAGACGATGCAAGGCCTCCAGGTCCTCGGTACACGGACCACGGCCGTCATGCCCGGCGGCGACGGCGAGCCGATCGTTGCGGTTACCGACATCTGGTATTCCCCTGATCTGCAGATGGTGGTACTTAGCATCTCCGACGACGGGCAATCGGGCCGCAGTTTGATGCGGGTGACCAACATTGTCCGCGCCGCCCCCAGCGAGCAGCTTTTTCAGACCCCGCCGGATTATACTGTTAAGGACGGCAGTCACTATGCGGCCGTCGTGAAGCATTAGGAGCAGGCACACACTGGATGTTTGATCTGGATTTCTCTCCGCCGGAAGGTCTGACCGTTTCACTCTGGCGTTCCTTATTGCTGAATATTGCCGATCGTTTCGCTCCGGAACGGCTGGCTCCTTTACAGCTGACCTCGAAGCCGGTGCCCGTCATGCTGCCGGGCGAGCTGTTCGAGACTCCGTGGTATCGGACCATCTTCACCAACATCGGTGACGTTCTTTCCCCGGAGCGGTTGCCGCCGCTCGAGTTGACCTCGCAGCCAGTCGATGTCGGCGAGTTGCTGGCCGACGACCTGAGCCATCCCTGGTGGGACTCGCTTCTTCAGAATTTGCGTGACCGCTTGTCGCCGGAGCGCCTGCCCGCTCTGAATCTGACTGCCAAGCCGGTTGCCGCCTTTGGCGCCGACGCCAGCTTGCAACTTCTGGACTGGTCGACGCTGATCGCGGGGCCGAAGATTTTTCGCGCCGACGAGCCAAGACCGGTCGAAGCCGTTGGTACATTCAGTACAGTAGGAGAGCCGGCTCCGGCGGTGGTGTCGGCGATTGCCGAGATCGCTTCCGCAAATCCTCTGCTGCTCTCCACGCGCTTGCAGCTGGTTCGTGACATAGGCCGCACGAAATTCCGCCGGAAGATCTGGATCTCGTTAGCTGCGGCCGAGGCGATTTTCCTGTTGGTGGCCATCTTTAAGCTTCAATAGATATAGTCTCCCCTGGCGGCCTTCATGGGCGCTTTTTGTTTCCCCTTCAATTCTTAGCGATGTACGATAAACTCGGTTGTCCAATGCCGCCGTGCCGGAGGCCCAGCCCGGCTACGCGGAAACTGAGGCGAATTTCGTGAGCATTAAAACCAGTACACGCCTGGTCGATAACGTCCTCATCGTGGATACCATTGGTGAGTTGCGACTCGGCGAGGGAACCGATGTGGTTCGTAACGTCGTGCGCGACATGCTCGGACAGGGCTACAGGAAAATCCTGCTCAATCTGCGCGACGTTCGGCACATCGATAGCGCCGGGGTCGGCGAGCTAATGAGCTGCTACACCTCGGTACGCAATCAGGGTGGCGAGCTCAAGCTCATGAACCTGAGCAAGCACGTGCACAACCTGCTGCAGATCACCAAGCTGTACACCATCTTCGACGTAGCCGAAGACGAAGGCACGGCGTTGGCCTCGTTTCAATAGGACCATCGCTGGCCCAGGCAGTTCGCGATTCACGCGTCTAACGTACTTCATTTTGAGTTTTTGCGAGGCGATATGAAAGGCGATCCGAAAGTCATTGCATTCCTAAATCAGGTGTTAAAGGCAGAATTGACCGCAATCAATCAATATTTCCTGCATGCCGAGATGTGCGAGAACTGGGGCTATTACAGGCTGGCGAAGAAGGTGAAGAAGGAGTCGATCGAAGAGATGGTCCACGCCGAAAAATGCATGGAACGCATTCTGTATCTCGACGGCACGCCGAATATGAGCGACTACTTCAAAATCAATGTGGGCAATTCCGTAGAGCAGCAGTTCAAGAACGATCTGCAGTTGGAGTATGACGCTGTGAAACGTCTGAACGACGGCATCAAGCTGTGCGTCGCGCAGGGCGACAATGCCTCGAAGACGCTGGCCGAGAGCATCCTCAACGACGAGGAGCACCACATCGACTGGCTCGAAGCGCAATTGCATGCCATCAGCGAGATGGGCATCGCAAATTATCTGGCGCAACAAATGGAAGGCAGCGAGTAAAGCGAAATCGGCAGGGTTCAATCATTGCCGTGGCAGGTTGAATCAGCAATCCCGCTTTTCGCGAAGCGACATCAAGGAATGTTGGCGAGCGCAATGCTCGCCAATTTTTTTCGCACGACCCGGCCCATGCTCGAAACAAAATCACGTGATACGTTACAATGAGTGAGCGTCGCAGTTTGCCGACGCTTCCCAACCAGTCTTCCCACGGAGAGATGGCCGAGTGGCTGAAGGCGCACGCTTGGAAAGCGTGTATACTCGAAAGGGTATCCAGGGTTCGAATCCCTGTCTCTCCGCCATTTTTCAACAACTTACAGCTGTCTGCACTCCAATCAGCGCAAAACCTCACTGGATGATCGTCCGGACCACCTTGCTGTTGGCTTCGCGCGTGGCTTCTACTACTCCAGCTCCGTACTGCACGGTCATTGAGATGTCGGAATGCCTCATCAGGTCAGGTCCTTCTGAGCGCCAAGGGGTGTACCGACGGCGTTCAGCCATGATCGATAGGTATGGCGGAAGCAATGCCAGCCGATCCTTCCGAGGCCAGCTTTGAGTGCCGCCGGGGTGATGTAATCCCGCTGAATAGCATTGAAGTACAGCGGCATCTCGCCTCCGGAAAAAGGCGAGGCCCATACCCAGTCCGAGTCCTTGTTGAACTGCGATACGTAACGGCAGGGGAGCAAAAGGCGCATCGTCGTCGTCGTGCTCTACCTGGTATGGAGCGACCGGCACCATAACGAACAATCGGAACGAAAGCGCGATCAGCAGGACGTCGTGCTTGAAATCAGGCGTGAACTCGACCGCAACGAGAATGCCAGCCTGCGGCGCTGTCTGAAGCTGCAGCGCAAGCTGGACGAACACCGCCGGATGCTGAACTACCCCAGCCGACGGTTCTCGTAGCCGGTGTCACAAAAGGGTGCGTTCCAGCGCCCGTGTAACCTGAACAAAACAGGCGGCTGGAATCGGCCGCCTTTGCTGTCCGAAAAACTATGCTTATTGACGCGCCGTCCCGATGGTTCGTTCTACGGAGCGAAGTATCCGGAGATGTCCAGAATCAATTGGGTTGAGCCTTGAGCCCAGGCGTCGGTCTTGCCATTCACGTTGGGCACGATGGCCATGTTCGAGGTGATGGCTCCGTCCTTCGCATTGAGGGTCGAGACCTGGGGTTGCGTTTCCGTGTCGGGCCACAGCGTCAGGTAATACAGTGGCCCATCCGGAATCGCGGTCGCGTTGAAGACGTAGCCCTCAGACGAAGCCGGAGGCCCGCAGGGGCTGGTCTCCACACTTACCACCAGCTGTCCCGAGAACGGCTGCCCATTGCCAACCCCGCGCGTGTCGAGCACGCGACAAGGCGTGAGCGCGTAAAACGACAAGCCGCCTGAGCCCGCCGGTCCGAAGTAGCCGTCGACATCGATCAGCAGGTCGGTGTTGTCGGTAACGTAGGTGGCGATGGCGCCGCTTGTACCGGCCGGTACCAGGGCTGCGTTGGCAACATTCGTTCCCGTCGGATCGTTGAGCGTCGACACACCCGGTTGGCTTGAGCCCGCCGGCCACACCGTCAAATAGCCCACCCGCGGACCCTTGGGAAGAACGGTGAAGTTGAAGGAGTAAGCCGCGGCGTTGCTGGGCAAGTCGCAATTACTCTCAAGCACCGGGAAGTCGCGCTGCGCTCCGCCGACCAGGGATGGACCACCCAGCGGACCGTTGGCATTCCGGGTATCGACCACGCGGCATGGCGTCAGCGGATAGAACGCCAGCGTCTGACCGCTGGTGGGAAGGAAGTAGCCGTCAATGTCGAGCAACACATTGGTCGTGTTGCTGACGAAGACGCTGATCGAGCCGCCGCTGTTTCCGGCGGGCACGATAGCGGCGTTGGCCTTCACACGCCCGTCAGGAGAGTTCATCGTCGAAACCGTCGGCTGGCCTTCGCCGGTAGGCCAGATGGTGAGATAGGAAAGTCTTCCCATAGGAACGACGGTGACATTCAGCGAGTACGCAACGGCATTCGCCGGAATGCCACACGGGTTGCCGCTCTGTCCCAAGGGAAATGCGCGCGCGCTTTGACCCTGAATCGGCGGACCTCCGAAGGTGCCGTCTGCAGTGCGCGTGTCGACTACGCGGCACGGGGTCAGCGTCACAAACTGCAATGCCGCTGGAACAGGATTGACGATCTGCGTGTCCGAGCCGTTGCTCCCGGCGTAGTTTCCGTCACCGGAGTAAGTAGCCACGAGCGCATCGGTCCCGACAGCGAGTGACGATGTCACGCACTGCGCGGTGCCGGAACTCAGCGTCACGGCGGTACAGCCGGAGATGGCGACGCCGTTCGAGGTAAAGCCGACGGTGCCGGTCGGCGGCCCAGCGGGAGTGATATTCGCGGTGATGGTTACCTGCTCTCCGCTGGTAGAAGGATTCGGAGAGCTGGTAACGGTGGTCCGAGTAAGATCACGGTTCACTACCTGCATAACCGTGTTCGAAGTGCTGGGCGCGAGCGTTGACGACCCGCCATACGTGGCAACCAGGTTGTCGGTGCCGACGGGTAACGCGTTGTAGGTCAGAACTGCCTGGCCTTGGTTGTTCAGCGGCGCTGAGCCAATCTGCACGCCATTGCTTCCAAAAGTGACCGTGCCGGTTGGTAGCGAGCCATCCTGCGCGTGCACCGTGGCTGCCAGGCTGACCATCTGTCCGTAGGCAGACGGATTCGGAGCGCTGGTCAACGTGGTCGAGGTCGGAGTCAGATGCGGCGACAACTCGAAGGCAACGCCTCCACCCCACTGGCCCGCACTGGCAACGCCATATAGGTTGCCCTGGGGATCGAAGAGCATCGGCGACTGGGGATACGCTCCATCGAGACAGTCGCCCACGGAGCAGAAGTTGTAGAGGACGGTCTCGGCCCATTGGCCGCCACCAATCGGACTCAATTCGAAAGCCACGCCGCGAGCCAGTGTTCCGCCTTGGTAGGTGTTGCCGTACAGATTGCCGTTGGCGTCCAGGATCATCGTCTGCTGCGGATGATATCCCGATGTGCAGCTGTCACAGAAATTCTGGAGAATATTTTCGGTCCAGGAACCGCCGCTCTGACTCAACTCGTAAGCCACGCCTAAATTCTGCGTGCCGCCTCCCGGGGTGACGCCATAGATGTTGCCGTGCACATCGAGAACCACACCTCCAAACGGTTCCACACCATCGGTACAGTTCGTGGCCGAACAGAAGCTATGCAGCACGGTCTCCGTCCACGAGCCTCCGCTGGGAGTCAACTTAAAGACTGTGCCGAAGTTCTGCGATCCGCCACCCTCGGTGGCTCCGTAAATATTGCCCGCAGCGTCAAACACCAGGCTGCCGTATTGCGGGGTCCTGCCATCGGTACAGCCCTGCTGCGCGCAAAATCCGTAGAGAATGTTGTAAGTCCACTGGCCGCCGCCGCTGGGGCTTAACTCGAAGACAACGCCCTGGCCATGTGGTCCTCCCGCGGTAGTCGTGCCATAGAGATTGCCATGAGAATCGAAGGTTAAGCCTCCGAGCGGCTGGTTGCCATCGACACAGTTGTCGTTGGTGCAGAACGCGTAGAGCACGGTTTCGGTCCACGGCCCGTGGCCACCCTGCGGTGGGCTGAGTTCAAACACGGTTCCTTCATTGAATCGCGAGCCGCCGGTCAACGTGGTGCCGTACAGGTTTCCGTTCGCATCGCGGATTACGCCGGTCTGCGGACTTTCGCCGTCGGCGCAGGGTGGGCCTTGGGGGCAGAAACTGTAAAGGATGGTATTGGTCCAGGTGCCACTGCCGTTGGGAGTCAATTCGTAGACGGTGCCTAGATCGTACGCGCCACCGACTAACGTTGTGCCGTACAGATTGCCCTGAGGGTCGGCGACGAACGCGCCGCCGGGGTTGGCTCCGTCCGCGCAGCCCGAAAGAACGCAAAAGCTGTAGATCGTCGTATCGCTGTACTGGGCGTGCGCAGCCTGCGGCCACAACCCAATCACAATCGCGGCGAAAAAGACGACCCCGGCGGCAATGCGCCTGAAAGCGATAGGGGCAGTACCGTCACTATCGATCCGTTTTGCCGACGTCATTCCGCTGAAGAAACGCGAGGGCAACCCAAGAACAGCAGTGTACCGATCGGACATGCAGACTCCTAAATCCTGGAATCGAATCACTACCGTGGCCCTGGACCTGAGTCTGCAGCCCACATCTGTTCGATATCCGAGCAGTCTGTGTAGTCCTGATTTTCTCTGCAGTTATGACAAGAGCGTCGTTTGTACCATGATGATTCCGGCGAAACAAGCTACGCAGAAGTGACAGACGAATACCAACTCAAGGTGGCCGGGAGGACCATCAAACGTGGGCGTCAAGATTGCGCTCGGACCTTGAAACATGCCGGAGTTTGGGTGGACAAACGCAATGTTGAGTTGGGGGATGCGTTGCCTGAGAAGATCGAGTCGGGCATTGCCGGTGCGTCAACGTTCATTCTCGTTCTAAGTAAGTCATCCCTAGGGTGTTGATCTTTGACCACCTAGCGCATCTTCTTGATGATGACAGTAGGCCCAACCCAGACATCGCTGCCGTTATCGATCATGTAGCGAAGCTTCAAAGCGCGCTTCGAATCCCGATATGTTCGAGTAGGTGGCATTGGACTCCAGACACATCAAAGAGGCTCGAAACAATGATCAACGTGGCACCTGGGTTAGCGAATGATAACGTCCTTCGTCACTCGCTATCTTGGTTGGCAACTGCCAACTGGGCTTCTTGGGATCACTTGTCCGAGATGCCGGCTTCTCGTCCAGGTGACTTCCCCCGGGAGGTTTCCCCAGAAGTCTCGTTCGGAGGCTGCCGATTGCGTTCAACCGAGTCGAATGCGCGCCGGAAAGGAGCCTGTTCCCCGATGGAAGAGCTTTAGACTCCTCTCGGGTTTGGGCTGGGTCACACCGAAGCGCTTAACCGGCCGGTGAAACCCTTGAAAGGTTCAATAAAGGACTCGCCCGTACGAGGCCAAGATTAGGCAACTGTGGGGGGCAGGCCTAGGAGATGCCGCGGCCGGAAAAAGGCCCCCTCGAGCCGGTCTTTGCCGAATACACGCCGTAGCTCGGTGAAGCCGAAGAATGGAACGAGTACAACGAAGAGCAACGCTATAAGAGTTATCGTTCCCCTCCAAGATCCGTCGCCGCTCGAGGCGATAGCGGCATAAAACGATTTGCCGTGGAACATACCAACGGAGGTGTGTTCGACGATCTTGAAGAATGTCAGCAGCATGGTGAACGCGAACGATTTCAGGAGAGTGGGATAAATGAGCGGGGCATCGCGAAGCTGCTCGGCAAAATGCAATTCTTGTGCGACCAGGATGATCTTCGCCAGTGCCAAAGCGTTGATAATAGCGAATCCGTGCGGCGCGAAGTCGATGTTATGTTCCGCAAGGATCACGACCTTATAAACGGTAAACAGGGACAATACGACCCCAAGGTAGAGAGAGATGAAGAGGTATTCCATCATCCCCTCATAGGCTTTTTGCTTCATCGATCGTTTGGCGTCGTTCACCGTATAGCCTCCTCGTCCGGGCTGTTGAAATTCCTGGCGTCACCGGCATCGCTTCCGCCGCGAGTTCGCAATGCTGCTCTAAGGTTTAGCTTGTGGAGGCTCGCCGGACGCTCCTTGTTGCTTGTAAGAACTGACTAAGACCGCGACCGTGATCGCAATGTAAAGTACGCCCGCTATTCCTTCGAGCGCCGCCAGCATGCGTACTTCACCGTTCAACGGGACAATATCGCCATAGCCGATCGTCGAGATGGTTACCAGACTGAAGTACAACAGCTCGCTGTGGCGGTCTGTCATTGCCGCGTTGTTTTGCAGGATAGCGCCCGGAAAGAACACTTCTATGGCGGAGTAAAGGGCGAACCACTGCATCCCGAGCAAGAGGTAAATGCTGACTGCCGTATATAGGTGGGCATCGGTGACGGAGCGGGCATTTTTCAGGTAAGGAAACAGGCCGTAAACGGTAAGCCCAAAAAATACAACCAACAGCGTCCATTTCAGGCCCTCGAGGGTAGGATGAGGGAAGAATGTGTTGGCCACCGCCGTCAGAAATGTAGCCGCCATCAAGAGTGCCGTCGGCCAAACCCAGCCTTTTCTCTCCGATAGCCGGACAGTGGCCAGCAGGAGCGGAACAAACATCAAAACGCCCAGGATCGCCCGCCGGACGTCTCCGTGATCGAGCACCGGATAAATCACGATGACGAGCAAAAGTGATAACAGCAAAAGTAGATCAGGTTGTAATGTCGCCTTTTGGTGCATCGCAAACCCACCGTCCGCGTCCGTATTTCACTGCTTCTGTATCGAGCTACTTCTGCTTCTATAAATCGATTTCGCGTCGCAGTCGGTTCAGTCAACGCGCCCGGCCGCTGGCGGAGTCCAGCTTCCATCAAGGATCGAAGGCGGTGTGGTCGTCGGCCAGTACAAACGCATGACCAAAACGAATTTGTCTTTCGGCGCGGGCAGCCAGTTGGCTGCTTTCGCCTTGCCTGGCGACTCTGCCTGGAGATACATATCCACCGAGCCGTCCGAGTTGGTAATGAACTTGTTGCGCTGGCTCAACTCGTAGCGATTGATCGAGTTCGGCGCGAAGAAGAAGTCAGGATCGTACAACGTGATTGACCAGAACGCCTTAACCGGTGGAAACTGCCGTTTGTCGAAGTGCATGACGTACTTGTGATCCGCACCGTTATAGTCGTCGCCGTTCGCGTCCTTCTGCGAGAGCGGATACACCGCATCCTGCGGACGGTTCCAGCCCGGCCCGAGCATGTTGCCCATCGCGCGCAGCGGATAGTCGGTGCCCCAGTTGCCGACACCAGAGGTGAAGTAGAGCCAACCGTTGGCTGTCTTCTGGTCTTTCAGAAGTTTGACCATCTTCAGTAACGCCAGCTTGGGAACGGCCTTGATCGCCTCTTTGTCGAAGCCACGCAGCTTGCTGGGATCGTAATCCTGCCCCGGAACCAGCCGATCTTCGCCATGCGCGCGACCAGCGAGAGCATCGGCGACGGTCGGCGGATTGGTCTTCATCAACTGTGCGAGGCGGGTGAAGTAGGCGTCGATGTCCAGCGCGTCTACCTGCTTTCGTACAGCTGTCTTCATGTCAAAGTTGGGATCCACCTGACCCGCCGGCGGAGTGTAAGGCTTGCCATAGGAGCTGAGCGGAACCACGGTGAACTTGTCCTGCAGCGCGTGAACGGCTTTGTAGTCGTCGGGCGTTCCGGTGCAGTAAACGCGGCCCAGCACCCAGACCATCCCAGTGGCGGACTTCACTTGCGTTACGCCGGAAGGCAGCGTGCCCGCCCAGCCCGGACCAGTAATCGCGTACGTCTGCGCCTTGTAGCCCGTCGTTGCCGGGCTGGCCACACTCATGACCTCGGAGTAGCCGTCGAGCATGGGGATGATGTAGTAACGGTTGCCCATGTCAGGAATGCTCAGTACCGATGGCTCCTTGGAGACATCCAGCCATGCTTCGGTGTACAGCGTGTCGGCGTTCGGTGCGGCGCAGCAGTGATTGTCCACTGCTGGATAAGTGCGCATCCGGATCATCTGCCCCATCGGAGCATGTTCGGCGTCAGGAGCAGCCACGTTCGTCTGTTGCATTCGCGCCACGTCGAAGGTAATCAGCGGATAGCCGTACAAGTAGGCGTCAACAGCGGTGCTGACTGCTTCTTCCAGACCCGGTTTTTTCGTCTCTTTGTCTGAACTACAGGCGACGAGCAGGACCGTAAGCATCACCGCCAGGCCTAAACCCGCGCTCTTGAACTTCATGAGTCTTTGCCTCCGGCAGCGAAAGTTCACGCTGCTGTCCCGAGCATCTTTCAGCGAGACACTGCAGGGCAGGAGAATCCTGACTGCTGCCCTGGGAGCAAATTGCACCGACGCCTACGGTTTGAATGAGCAGGCAGTCTCGCCACTTTCCTCAAAGCACTTGTCGTAAGTGTTTTCCAGGTCGTCCTGCACGATCCAGGCATCTCCGTTGATGGCCTTGATGTTGAGATCACGGTCCAGAACCGTCACGCGGAACTTCCACCCCGGCGGCAGTTGCAGCTTGCTACCCAAGTTCGCCAGTCGTTCATACGTCAGATTCGGATCGACAATCTGCGCGGACGCTTGCATCACCCATGTGTTGCCGTCTGGATCGTCCAATAGGAAGACCGGCTTGCCCGCCACGAATCCCATCACGGAGTTTCTATGTCCGATGGTGGGCTTGTAGGCCGTTGAGCCTTTCTTGCCAACCTCCATGTCCTTTGGCAGCGAGACCGTCATGAACCAGTGCGTCTGCAGTCCGCCGTCGAAGGTAGTTACATCTTTGGCAATAGGGATCTGAATCCAGTCGTTGACCCACATCCGCGGCCCATTCTTGAAAATTCCGAGCATGTCGTACTGCTTCTTCAGAGTCTCGGGATCGATCTTGGCCCAGAGGTCAGCCGGACAGGTCACAAGCGGGTTGGCCTGGTTGTTGAGGTAGGACGTGTTATAAACGGCCGCTTTCAAGTTTTTAGTGATTGGGTTGCCGCCAATGAGAAATACCTCGCAGTATTCCATCGCGCGCAGGTTGTCGTACTTCGTCATCGAAGCGGTGGCCGCAAAGTCCGGAACCGCCTTCGTGCAACCGGTGAGAATTGCGATGCAGAGTAATGCCACTACCGCTGGATAAAGGGGAACTGTCTTTGGAACAAACTTCATTGGACTCTCCTCAAAGTTCAAAGTGACTATTGGCCCAGCTGCGCCAGCGCCGCACGCAGCGGAGCCTCCGATACATGAATTAATCCGGTGTAAGGCGAGTACATCTCCAGGATCAGGAAGATTGCGCCGCTGACAGCCAGCGCAGTGATCAGCAGGCTGCAGACGAGCATTACGTTGGGCCGAACGAATAGTGCGAAGCTGGTAAAGAGCAATGTAAGCCAGAAAACCAGCATGGCCAGCAAGGGCATGGGAACAGAGGAGCTCCTCTGTTCGAACATCAACCAGCGTATCTGCCCTAACTTCATCGCCAGAGCCAGAGCTTGCGTTTGCAGCAGGCGTTGATTGTCGTTGCGGGGACTGAGCTCCTGGATCTTGTCAAAGAGGCTTTCCCCGCTAATTACGGTCGGATCGAAATGGCTTTTCGTTTGCCCGCCTCTTGGCCCAGCGCCTTCCACCATGGCAGCTATGGACTCGCGCAGCCGCAAACGGGCTTCCTTCGCTTCTGCTCCGTAATGGACAAGAAATCGGTCCAGTAACACCACGTTTGCAGCTGCTTCCGTCACTTCGGAGTTTTGCGTATCGTAGAAATTCTTGCTGGACCCAATTAACAATCCAAGCACTAACGCGACCATCGTCCCGACCAATGCCATACCGAGTCTTACAGCTTCTTTCGTGTCGGGATTTCGATGCCGGTCAGTTAAACGGAAGTGAAGTCGGGTGCCGAGCAGGACTCCGCCGCAAATGCATCCGAATGCGACCAGGCTGAGAACGAGGGGATGCAAAATGACCTCCGCATAATGCTATGGCGATGAGCAGGCAGCGCCGTCCCTCTACTTAGGGAAGGGCTTTTGCTCGCCTTCTCGGCTCACTGCGAAATAGAGTTGAGGATCTTCGCTTTGCCAGCGTCGTAGTCAGCTTGGCTGATCAAGCCTTGGTTTAACAGCCCCTGGAGCTCCTCTAGCCGTTGCGTCGGCGACTTTTGCGAAGCGTCGGCGTGGCTGGCAGCCGCAGACTGACTGGCTGCGGCAGCCGATGCTGCAGCAGCTTGCGAAGCAGCCGCTGCCTGCTGCGCCGCCGCGGCCGTAGCCGCCTGCTGTTGCTGTTCTGCTGCCTGCTGCTGTTGCGCAGCCGCTGCCTGCTTCTCCGCCGCGCTCTTCTCCGTCGAACCGACTACGATGGCTGTTCTCCGAACGGCCCGGCGACGGACGCCAGCGATGGCCGAACCCGGAGGCGCGTATACCAGCACGACGAGGACGCCCAGCATGATCTTCAGCAGGACGGAATTTCTCAATAGGTTTCGCATCATGACAATCCTCCTTGTTCAGTCTTATGACTTCTTGCGGATATAGGTGAGTTCCATACTTTCAAACATCCTGCCACCCAGGTCCTGCTGCCATAACTCGGTAACGTGATTCCCGTCCTTCGACATGGTGAGCCGCATCTCGAGCTTGGTCGGCTTAAGGGTGATCGCATCCGCAATCGTTGCAGTCAACTTTGCAGACTTACCATCCGGATCCATATTTCCCGTGTACCACTCCATGCCGGTGCTGCCCGTGTCCATGTAACAGGCCACGTACTGCCCCTGGACGTTGTCATAACCCGCGTAGCCGATACCGTTCCAGGCTTCGCCCATGATGAATCCCGAAAGCATCTGTTGTATGTAACGGTGGCCAAGCACCCAGCTGGCAACCGCAGTGGCCGTCGACTCGATCGGCGGCTCGCCCGGATTGATCCACACCTTGACCTTCACGTCGAAGGTGCCAACCATGAAATCGAGCCGCTTCTGCCCGTCGCCCGGATCCATGGCGTCATCCATCGCCTTAACGATGGCCTTGCTGTCCGCCGCAGTAATTGCCACCTGCGCGCTTGCGCTGGCCACAAAGGCGAACAGAACAAACAGGGCGAAAGACCCTGTGATAATGCGTAAGGACCTACTCATTAGCTGCCTCCTGAACTTTTGTGAGTATGAATAGATAACTAGGTTGTGCTGCGTGCTCGTGGAATTCCGGCTACCTGGCTCCTGCCCCGCGACCACCTACACCAACCCCGTGGAACCCAGCGCCGACACCACCGCCGACACCGATCGAATCGATAAACAATGCGGTTGCGCCACCTTTGGATGGGATCTCTCCCTTAATGATCTTGTAGCTGTAAACGATGTCGTTCCCGTCGACGACCGGATGGCTGATCTTGACCACGACGACCGTACTGTCGGCCTGTCCTGGCTCATACACCGAGAGAATTGCGTTTGGCGGGTCGCTGCTGAAATTGTCAGGGCCTTCGGCTTTTGCCCATTCTGAGAGGTAGTCGGCCATCTTGAGATGGCCGGCAATGCGCTGTGGGCGATCAGAAAAGTACAGCGTCTGCTGATTTACTTTCACCAGCCGGAGGGTGCTCTTGGACGTGTCCACCTTGAGATCTTCCGCACTCTGCACGAACATGAGTTGGGTTTTCGAATCCGTGGCTGGAGCGGTCTGACCCGCTGCGGCAGACAACATCGTCATCGCAAAAAGGCACAGAAGGAGGCCATCGATCAAGTGGATATAGGATTTATTGAAGTTTTTCATGTTTCGTGTCTCCTTCTGTTTGGGTTTCGCGGCTTCTCAAAGCGTCAATCAATTCCATTGATCGTGTATTCGTCACGTCGTGGAAGCTGACTTTTGGTTTGCTTTGGGCAAGGTCAATCGCGGTTAGCAACGCCAGGTATGAACTGGACCGGATGTGATTGCAGAAACTTTGCTCCGAATCCCACTTCTCTTCATAGAGAATCGTGCGATTCCGATCTAGCCTCTCGTAAACTCCGCACGACAGACACGCCGGATTGTTCCGTAAGCCTCGCTCGACGAATTGAAGAATCTCCAACATCGACTTGCGGTCTCCGAGAGCCGGGTTCAGCTCAATGCACGCTACGATCATCACTGGCCTCTCCTAGCGGGCACTAGGCAAGAGCTTCCAGCTACCCGTCTAAGACCTGTCTGCATTGTTCTTCGTTGAATTACAGTGCAGTCTTCTGGCCAAGTGGTCAGACGCTGGTGAGGGATTCGTAACCGACTGGCGACAAAGGTTAACTAGGTTGAAAGGTTGATCTGTTGCGGAGACCTGAGAATCGAAATAAGGCGGTATTTCGCCTTCAAGACGGGATATCGTCCTTTTCGCGGTTGGTAGGAATGTTCAATCGACGCATGGCTGAATACAAGGTGGAAGGGTTCATTCCCAACTGACGCGCCGCTCCATCGAGTCCTTTGATCTGCCAATCCGTCTTTTCCAGAGCAGACACGATGTGCTGGTATTCGGCTTCCTTCAGCGTGACAGAAGCAATAGCGTCCAGCGCTTCTGGCATTTGCAAAGTTAAGTCCCCACTATCGCTGAGTATGACCGCCTGCTCAATCACGTTTCTCAGTTGGCGGATATTGCCGGGCCAGGAATAGCTTTGCAGTAGTTGCATGAGTTCGCGTGGAACGGGCCGAATCTTCTTGGCCATGCGCTGTTCGAATTCCTGGACGAAAGCCCTCACCAGCAGTGGAATGTCCTCCGCGCGTTCGCGTAGGGGCGGCACGTGAATAGGAAACACATTGAGACGATAAAAAAGGTCTTCTCGGAACGTACCGTTTTTCACCTTGTCCGCCAGATTTCGATGAGTAGCGACAATGATTCGCACATTTACCTTGATCGTCTTCGGCCCCCCGAGACGTTCGAATTCCCCAGCCTGCACAACCCGCAGAAGTTTTGCCTGCAATTCGAGGGACAGCTCACCAATCTCATCGAGAAAGAGGGTGGAATTGTCTGCCAGCTCGAATCGACCCATCTGTTTGGTCAGAGCACCCGTGTAGGCCCCTTTCTCTCGTCCGAACAATTCGTTTTCAATCAGGCCAGAAGGTAGTGAAGCACAATCTACCCTCACAACAACTCGGTCCCTGCGCCTGCTGAGATCGTGAATCGCGCGGGCTACCAGCTCTTTTCCCGTGCCGGTCTCACCCGTAATCAACACGACGGAGTCGGTGGGCGCCACTTGCTCGATTCTTTGAAAAACTTTCTTGAGCGGGGTGCTTTGGCCAATGATCTCTTCAAATCTTCCCGAGACCCTGACCTCCTTGCGCAAGTATTCGGTTTCCGCCTGGAGGCGGTCTCTCAATGCCTTTAGCTCACCCTCCAGCAGTTTGAATTTGGTGATGTCGATGCTCACACCCATCAGTCGGATAGGCTCACCATGGTCCCCGCCCTGTCGGCGGCCACGCGAGGCAATCCAACGCACACTGCCGTCAGCGAGCACGACGCGGTATTCAGTTGAGGATTCGTTGCCCGACTGCGTCGCATCCCGGATGACTTTACGAACCGGTTCCCGGTCTTCGGGATGAACCACCGTCAGAAACTTCTCCAAGTCGAAGATATCGACAGAAGAGAGACCGAGCAGTTCGTATAACTCTTCCGTAGCCCAAATCTCACCGGTGGCAGGATCCAATGTCCACAGCCCGGCGTTAGCCGAAGCTGCAGCGAGGCTCAGACGTGCTTCGCTGGCCCTTAACCTTTGCTCTGCGTTCTTCCGCTCAAGCGCGTTGGCAAATACTTGCGCAATGAGTCGCAGCCTTTTCTGTAGCGGCTCTGGCCAGTCCCGCGGTGCGCGGATCGCCTCGAAACCAATACCTCCAAAAGCTGGCCCTCCGCCAACCACTAGAGGAAAACCAATCGTTGCCTTGATCGAATATTTCCGGCAGTTCTCGCGATCAATCGCTGCTTCTGGGGGAAGCTTAGAGGTGTCGGGAACACAAATCATCCCGTTGGCTATACCTTGCGCCTGAGTCCAAGGAAAAGACTCGGGTCCAAACATTCGGTCCGGTGCCGCCAGCAAGTTCGGATCCCTGTAAAGGTGAGTCAGAGTGAGCGCCCCGGGTCTATCCGGCGTGACCTGCCAGAGCGAAGAATGCTCGATTTTCAGACACTCGCAGATTCTTCGTTGTGCGTCTCCAATTTCGCCGTCGACCCGATCGGCGGGAACATTCACGAACCTTGCCGAAATGTCGGCAACCAGCGTCTCAAAGCGTAAGCGCTCTTGCAGTTCGAGTTGGAGATCGGGTCTTGAGAGAACGACCACTTTGTGACCTCGATCGGGGAATATCTTCTACGATCCGAGTGGATTTAGAGATTGCGTACTGAGAACGACCTGAGTTGAAGAGTTCAGTTTATCTCTGCCTTCCACAAGAAATTGTGACCTACGTCACAGAACGAAAACAAGCCTTGGATGAAATTGGCGGCTTCTCGTCCGGAAAGCCGACCGATGATCATTATTGCCCCCGTTTTCGGTCGTACCAATCAGATTTCATCCTTGACTGAGAATGACGTTAGGGGAGGGAATATATCCGTTCTCCCATTGCGCCAAAGCTATATAACACCGTGTTAGCCGGATGTCGGCTGTGTCATCCTAGGCTGACCCAGATACCGTGACTGGGGGAGTTGTGCGAGTTTGTCGTGACCAACTTATGGAAAGGGGATATTCGTCAGTCAACTGCAAGCTGTATGCACCACCAGGACGCGGGCCTGGTCATCGAGCCTTGTCAGGGCAAGCAGTCTCGGATGTAAGCAACCCTCAGTGGCGGAATGTCCCAAAACATCGAGTCCGCCTCACTGCGCGAAGTAGGCCGAGATGTCGAGGATAAGTTGTGTAAGCCCCGACGCATAGGCATCAACCTTGCCATTGGTGCTGGGGACGATTGCCATGTTGCTGGACACAGACCCATCGGCGGCGTTCAAGGTCGAGACCGTGGGGCGGCCGCCCCCATCGGGCCACAAGGTCAAATAGCCTAGCGCGCCGCTTGGCACCACCGTCGCGTTGAAAACATAAGCCTGAGCTGAAGGCGGTGTTCCGCAAACGCTGCCCCCCACATCCACCGGCGGAGTCAAGGTGCCGCTGAAGGGCTGACCGTTGCCGACCTGGCGTGTGTCGATCACCCGGCAAGGCGACACGGGATAGAGTGAAAGCCCGCCCGTACCCGCTGGTGCGAAGTAGCCGTTGATGTCGATGATCAAGTCCGTATCGTTGGTCGCGTAAGCCGAAACCTCACTTCCCGTGCCGGCAACCGCAATCGCTGCGTTAGCGATGGTCCGCCCGAGGGCATCGTTCAAGGTGGAGACCGTCGGCCGCGTTTGACCGGTGGGCCAGACGGTCAAATAGCTCAGCCCTCCGTGGGGCACAACCGTGAGGTTCAACGAATATGCGGCCGCGCTGGATGGAATGTTGCAAGTGGCGGCATTCAAGATGGGGAAGGCGCGTTCGTGGTCGCCCGACAGGGAGGGCGGGCCCAGCCCTTGGGGAAAGTTGCTGTTCCGCGTGTCAGCCACACGGCAGGGTGGAAGAGGATAAAAGGCCAGAGTGGACGACGTGACGGGCGCAAAGTAGCCATTGATGTCGAGGATCACGTTCGTCGTGTCGGTGACGTAGACATTGACCGCGCCGTTGGTGCCCGCCGGCACAATCGCGGCGTCCGCCTTGACGCGTCCATCGGGCGAGTTCAGGGTGGAAACGACAGGCCTCAGGTCTATGCCCGCAGGCCACATCGTCAAGTAACCGAGCCTAGTGATAGGCAACACCGAGACATTGAGCGAGTACGCTGCTGCGGTCGACGGAATGTTGCAGCCACCCTCTTGCGGAATGGGGAAGGTCTGGAAGGTGCCACCCTGGATCGGCCCGCTGCCGTTCGGCGGCCGCGTATCCACCAGCCGGCAGGGAGCTACGGGAACAAATTGATAAGGAACCGGAGGAGTATTTGGGATCTCGAAGACCACTCCCATACTCGCAGAGCCGCCATTAGAGGCAGTCCCGTAAAGGTTGCCGCCGGCATCAAGGATCAGTGCGCCCAGGGGATTGGCCCCGTCCCCGCCGCTGAAGTTCTGCAGCAGAACTAGTCCTTGAGCGTTAAATCGAAAGACAGTCCCCCCGCCGAAACTGCCTCCGTTCTTGGTCGTGCTGTAGAGATTACCGGCCGCGTCAAGGACCAGCCCCGCTTGGGGACGAGCGCCGTCCGTTCCATTGCCGAAGCTATGCAGCACGCTCTCTGTCCAGTTTCCGCCTCCTGCAGGCGTCAGCTTGAACAGCGTTCCCTGGTTGAAAGCGCCACCACCGGCGGTCGTGCTGTAGAGATTGCCGGCGGTATCAAAGATCAGCGCAGCTTGGGGAGTGTCTCCGTCCGTGCCATTGAAGCTGTACAGCAATTTCTCCGTCCAAGTTCCGCCTCCTGACGGCATCAACTCGTACACTGTCCCATGCTGCGAGGTGCGGGCTCCAGTGTAGGTTGTGCCGTAGAGATTGCCCGCGGCATCGAAAATGAGCGCGCTGTTGGGTTGGATCGCGTCCGTGCCAGTGAAGCTATACAGCGCGCTCTCGGTCCAGGTGCCACCGCCTGCGGGCGACAGTTCGAACACCGCCCCAGCGCCGCCAGCGCCGCCTGTTGTGGCCGTACCGTAGAGATTGCCGGCCGCATCGAAGACCAGCGACGCTTGGGGGTCAGCCCCGTCCGGATCACTGCCGAAGCTGTGAAGAATCTTCTCCGTCCACGTCCCTCCGCCTGCGGGCGACAACTCGAACGCCGTCCCAGCCAGGAACGTACCGCCGCCGGATGTGGTGCCGTAAAGATTGCCGGCGTGATCGAAGATCAACCCGCCTACAGGGCCAGCACCGTCGATGCCGTTCTGAATGAAGGTGTGCAGCACCTTCTCCGTCCAGGTTCCGTCTCCCACGGGCGTTAATTCGAACACCGTGCCGACGCCGTGAGCGCCTCCCCGGAACGTGGTCCCGTAGAGATTGCCGGCCCCATCGAAAATGAGTTCGGCGTAGGGGTTGTTCCCGTCGGCTCCATCGTTCTTGAAGCTGTACAACACGTTGTCGCCAGCCGATGCCAGCACCGCGCTAGCGAAAGGAATCGTGAAAACGACTAAGGCAGCGATGCGTTGGATGGCAGGTTTATTGACTCGCATAGTGGTCCTCCTCGGTACCGCAGGTACGGGACGTCGAGGACCAAGTGAGAAATCCCAGACGAACGGGCATCGAACTTCTGTTGATGGCTGTGGGATTATGCTGCAGTCAATGTCGAAAAACAAGGCCTTTGTCCGATTTCGGGTCGATGGCTTAAATGCGCGTTTTTAGGAATGAGCGCCCGCCTATATCGGGAGCGCCAAGCGTTGTGGGGCGTGCTCGCGGAAAACGCAGTGCACGAGCGGACGGAAATATCTCGCCATTCACGTGCATGGGTCCGCACGAGAATGTACCCGTCAGCTTGCGGCTACGCCCGACTTCGCCAATGCCCAACGTGAACGAAAGAAAGTGGAAGCTTTGTTTGCCGAACTGAAGAATCAGATCGGAATGCGCCGCTTGCGCTTGCGTCGCATGAAGTTTGTACGCAAGCAATTCTACCTGGCAGCTGCAGCCCAAAATATCAAACGGTCAGTTCGCTTCTTAAGCAAAGCGCCGCTCCCCACCGTTGCTGCAACTGCTTAATCGACGAGTGGAAACAAACGAAAAACCCCAAGGCCAGACACAAGTAGACAAGTATCATGGCTGTCCAGAAGAGTTTTTCAACAGCTATGCCTGATTACGCCAATAAAGAACCACGTTTCAACTTTGACCATTCCTAGTCACATCACCTTGTGGTGCAGATCACTGACGTAAGTTCAAAGAGGATTGTTTAATGCGGGCAAGTCTCTTGGGGGGAAGATTCTCGACCTTCCCCGTCTGATAGCACCTCGCTACGGGGCGAGAAACACGACCTTCGACCTCTTTCTCCCTAGGATGTCCAATAACGTTCGCTCATTACGCAGTTTGTATTGGGAGGTAAGTTATGTCCACGTCTCTCAGGGTCTTCTTTCTCGCTGCAATCCTGTCAACTGCGGTGAATGCATTTGCGCAGATCAATATCGTCAATTTCGATTTTGGGGCCGTGCGCATCGCCTGTTCGAACGGCTATGCCTACCAGGCACCTCTGGGCGCATGCCCCTACGTCGGACCCACGCAGAATTCGATCAGAGCCCTGGCTTCGGATGGATTCTGGGAGGCGTCCTCGCTGTACCCAGCGAGCACGTTTCGTTTCGCGGCGTAGGCCGACGGGTCCTGACACTGTATTCTATCCGCCGCCCTTTACCGGGTTGCCTTTCAGTCAAGCTGTTTTCTTACAGGGTTCCAGCTCGTTTGTCTGGCAATCGGTGGGCGGCTTTTCTGCCGGTACGTACACGCTCAGCTTCTACCTGGGCTCGCGATACATCGACTGCTGCGGATACGACGGCAACCAAACAGTCGTAGCGCTAATTGATGGCAGTCCGATTGAGACTTGGGCACTCACCAGCTTCACACCATTTACTCTCGAAACCGCGACGTTCACGGTTAGCACCAGCGGCAATCATACCGTGCAGTTCATGGGAACCAATCCGGGCGACCACACAGCTTTCCTTTCGTACGTGGTCATTACTCCGGCGGAAAGGCCAATACATTAGCGATTTACCGTGGTTCGCATCCTGGTCGACTTCGCTGATATGCGCACCCCAACAAGGAATCAGTAAGTGCGGGGAAGGGTTACCTGCGGCCAATTGTCGTAATATCGCCCTGTCATAAGCAATCCGTCACCGCGGTTCCGATTCGGGTCTTTATGATAATGTATGGTCCGCCGCGTGACTGCAAGAAGATACTAGGATGGAGAAAAGCAGTCTGCGTAAATGTATCCGGCCTACAGTTGGAGATTGTTCTCCGGCCTTGATGATGATCCGCCGCGTGCCGGTCCTTGATAAGGCCTTCGGTCAATGACGACCAATCGCAAGTTCAGGTTTTCCGGCACGCCGTTCGACTGTTGTCTCGTCCTTCGTTATCCTCAGCAGACCTCGGTAGAAATCATTCTGTAAATCTCTTCGTCGTCGTTGGCGGTGGAAAAGTGGAAAGCGTTTTGTGCTTTCCAAGCGCAGCGTCTTTTCCACGGCCAGGTTCAGGCTACAGCCGCTATCGGCTGGTGCTGATACTCGTTGCCGCTCGACAGCACCACCCAAGCAATGCGAGCGAGTTTATTGGCGATGGCTACGATGACCTTATTGCGTGGTGCTCGTGCCGCCAGTCGATGCACCCATTGGCCGAAGCCTCCCGTGTCGTACTTCACCCGCAATAGCACCGCCCGAGCCCCGTGCACAAACATCGTGCGCAGATAACGGTTGCCACGCTTGGTGATGCCCAGCAGCTTGGCTTTGCCTCCGGTTGAATGTTGCTTCGGCACCAGTCCCAGCCATGCAGCAAAGTCGCGTCCCCGTTTGAAGGCTGCTCCATTTCCCACGGCGGCAACCGTTGCCGTCGAAACCAGCGGCCCTACGCCGGGAATCTTACGCAAACGCCGACAGGCGGCATCGCTGTTGGCCACGGCCCCCATTGCGTCGGCGATCTGGTCGACCTGGCTGTCTAGGTGTTCCCACTCGTGCCACAGGTGATCGAGCAGCGTGCGTAAGCTGGGCGTCAGGTTCTGCTCGGCATCTTCCAGTAGCAACGGCATCTCTTTCCGTAAACTCATCGGTCCCCGGTTGAAAGGTGATCCCACGCTCCAGCAGAAAACCACGAATCTGGTTAATGACTTCGGTGCGGTTATGCACCAGCCGTTCGCGCACTCGATGCAAGCCTTGCAGATCGAGCTGGTCTTCAGTCTTGATCGGCACAAAGCGCATGTTCTGGCGCGTAACCGCTTCGGCTATCGCCTCCGCATCCAGGTAGTCATTCTTGTTCGACTTGCGATAGGGTTTGACGAACTGTCCCGAATTAGCCGCGACTGGTGTCCTTGCTCACGCAGAACGCGAGCCAGACAGTGCGCACCGCCGCACGCCTCGATACCGATCAACGACGAAGGCAGATTGGCGGTGTAGGCCAGAAGGGCCTTGCGTGAGAACTTCCTGCGGATGACAATGTGCCGTGTACATCGAGTCCGACCAAATGGAATGTGGTCTTGCCGATGTCGATGCCGATAGACGTGATCTTCATGAGACGATCCTCCCTAAGTTAGCTTCGTTCGATGATGCTACTTAGCGGCGGACCATCCCATTAGGCATGGTTACGCCAGCTAGCTGCGATCCAGCCGGTCGTAAGTTGCATTTAGAGCCGATGACTGCAAATGAATTCATTACAAACCTGAAACAACAAGTGTGCGACGGTGCCGCTGACGCCGTACTCGCGGCCCTGAGCAAACCTCCGGGTAAGCGACCTGCGAGCAAGGATGTTCGATTATCCGAGTGGTTCAGTCAGCAATCCTCAACGGATCAGGCTGTCGTTCGCGAGATTATTGTTGAGGCTGTCGAACAAGCCGCTTTCAACCTTCTCGCAGTGTTGGACGGCGTGGCCAAATTGAGCGACGACAATGCCGACAGTCAGTACGAATTGCGCTGCATAACCGGAGATGATTCGGTTCTGCTTAAATTGCACTCCATTAAGCCGTATATTGAGTTCGAATCCGTGTTTTTCGGTGCCACCCAAAGGCCGTTGTTCGCAGTGGAAATGGCTGTATTAGTTTTAATTGCTCATGCGCAAGCAGGGTGCACGAAAACGTCTTGCTGCGGCGCTTTGATGCTATAGACACTGCACCTTTGCTGACATAACTTCCTCTCATCTGCTCCATGTAATGTTTGCGCTCTTGCTCGCTTGCTGTAATCCGTCTCGCCTTGGTTCGGGTTCCCAAAGCCTTATCTTTCATCCCCAGGTCTCATAGAGCCACGAACACCACTTCAACATGGAGGATGTACAGAACGATGAGTAGACAGTGCAAGACGTTAGCGGCAATTTGCTTGTTTGGTTTGATCGTCGGCAGCGCGTTGCCGGCGCTGGCCCAGTCCGAGATGAAAGAGAAATCGCCGATGTACTGCTATGTCGGCGAGTGGGCAATCCCGCGCGCGCAGTGGGCGGAGATGGAAAAGTCCGACGCCGCCGACCAGCCGCTGCTGCAGAAGGCGATGAGCGATGGATTGCTGGTGGGTTACGGTTCAGATGTGAACCTGGTACATCAGGTGGAGGGTGCAACCCATGACGACTGGTGGTGTTCCTCGTCGATGTCGGGTGTACTCAACGTGCTCGATCAGTTCTACAAGAGCGGGAGCGCAACTTCTCCAGCTTTGGAGAGCGCTACCAAACACTGGGACAACATCCTGGTAAGCCACTACTACAACTGGCACCCCGGCACGATGAAAGCAGGCTATACCCACGGGGCGATGTACAAGCTGAAGGCCGACGCGCCTGGCGACGCGGTCGATACTCTGGCAAAGAGCGTGATGGTACCCAGGCTTGAAAAGATGCTGGCGAACGGAACCATTATCGAGTATGAGATCGACACCGAAGCCATCCACACTTCCGCTCCCGGGACTTTTTGGGTCTTCTATCTCACGCCTAACGCAGACGGTATCGACAAGATGAACGACTCGCTGCGCGATACCCTGAAGAACAATCCACTGATCCTGCCGGCGTTCGACTTGGCGACGGAGTCTTCCGCGCACCGCGATTACCTGGATCGTACGAACGCGACGTACAAATAAAACGCTATTGAGTTGTGCCACGTAGTCGCCATTTTTGTTCTACTGTAGGGCGAGTGCATCGTTCATCCAATGGTGGCTCGCCCTGTTTCTTGTCGCGCAGCAGAAAAGGTCTTGCGGGCATTGTCCCAATTTAGCTTGTCACACAGCCCAGAGAAGGTATGCGTCGGCGATCACTAGCATCTCCGTCCGCGACCAGCTCTGATCACTGTCCCACCGAATGCCGTTCATCGCCTCTGAAGCACCATCGTGGCGTGTGGTTGTCCCAAGTAGGTGGTAAATTGGCGGGACGGAGGGCGATCCCATGACTCCTTTTCCCCGCGCGGTCAGCGCCTTGATTTTCGCTGTGTTTGTATCGAGCGGCTTTTCCGTTGCTGCCGAAAAGTCGAGCGCGCAATCCCCGGAGAGCCCAACTCCCGGTACGACCAATGTCAGCGTTACGCTCGATGCCCTAACCAACCGGCATCCGATCAGCTCGTATGTCTACGGGGGTGCGTATCCCCAAGACGCATCAACCATCACGGACAGTGGCATGACCGTTGTGCGCTGGGGAGGCGATGCCACCTCACGCTACAACTGGAAGACCTTCACTTACAACGCGGCGAACGATTGGTACTTCGAGGATTTCAACTACACCGAGATCGGCGATGGCGATTCTGCGCAGTACATTCGCGATGTGAAAGCGGCTGGCAGCAATCCCTTGATCACGATGGTCATGCTGCCGTGGGTGGCGAAGACTGCGGGGTGGAGCTTCTCCGTCAGCAAATATGGAGTGCAGTGCGCGACCGACCCTTACAACAATGACGCTGGAGACGGGGTGGAGGCTGATTGCAGCACCGACATCACGGGGAATGATCCCAACGATGCCAACGTGCCGCTACTCGATCAACCCGCCACTGGAGATCCGCCGGGAAGCGTTTATCGCAACCAATGGGCAGCGGCGCTCTCGAGCGCGTTTGGGACGGCACCGCACTTCTACAACATGGACAACGAGATCGACATCTGGAGCGGAACGCACCGCGATGTCCACCCGACTCCGACGGCTTACAACGAAATGCGCGATACGTTCGTCGCCGAAGCCCGCAAGCTGAAGCTCTGGGATCCACATGCGATCCGTCTTGGCCCGGTAAGTTGTTGCTGGTGGTTCTACTGGAATGGCGCCAACAACAATGACAAAGCCGCGCATGCCGGAGTCGACCTGCTGCCATGGTGGCTGAACGAGGTGTACTGGAAAGACAAAACGACGGTGCCGCAAACGCGCTCGGTGGATGTGTTCGACATTCACGCGTATCCGGATGGACCTGATACGACAGGTTGGACGCAAGCCCAGAAGCAAGCGCTCTCCTGTCGCATCTATCGTGACTATTGGGATCCTACTTACGTCAGCGAATCGGGAGACATCAACCAGTATTGGACTACGTTTCTTCAGCCCAACAAAACGATCCCATTTCGCCTGCCTCGCATGCGGGCGATTGCGAACATGATCTATCCAGGAACGCCGTTAAGCGTTACGGAATGGAGCGCCGCGTTCGCGGGTGAAGCGGATTTTTCCACGGCACTGGCGGACGCCGATGCCTATGGAATTCTCGGCCGGGAGCGCGCTTACCTGGCATCGCGCTGGGTGGCGCCTGTGCCGGGCAACCCCAACTATCTCGCCCTGAAGCTGTATCGGAATTACGATGGGCAGCATAGCGCGTTCCAGACCACATCGATTTCGGCGGCCAATAACGGCGATCCTGATTTGTTCAGCAGCTACGCCTCCCTTAATTCGAGCGGCAACAGGCTCACCGCGATGATTTTGAACAAGGATCCGTCGAATACCGCGCAGGTGCAGTTTGCGGTCAACGGATTCACTCCGGCGCAAGTCACCAGCTACACGTTGTCGTCGACCAATCCGACACAGATCGTCGCTTCGGGTCCGCTGTCGTGGACGCCGACCATGAACTTCGCGCCTTATTCAGCAACGTTGTTGCTGGTGACGGGATCGGCTCAGCTTCCGGGCGCCGAGTGGGACCTGAATCCCGATACGACCATGGTCGCTTCCGGCGGTCAGGTTGTGCTGAGTCCGACTATCACGTCCGGTACCGCGACCGTCACCCTGGGAACACCGCAATACGACAGCGGAATAACGGTTACGGTGAATCAACCTGCGCTCAGGCCAGGGCATAACGGCACTATCACCGTCACCGCGGGCAACACTCCAGGGTTCTATCACTACTCCGTGCCGAGTACCGACAGTGCAGGCGTGGCGCAGCAGCAGGGGGGATGGATACTTGTGGGCAATCCACCTGCATCGCTGGCCAAGACCGGCGACGACCAGTTCGGCCGGAGGGGAACTCAGTTGAATCTTTCGGTCACGCTGAATCCCGGGCAGTCGGGAGGCAGCGCAGCCGGAGGAACCATTCTGTTTTCAACCAGCGGGGGATCGCTGTCGCAGCGAATGGTCGTCACCGATTCTTCCGGCAAGGCGGCGGTTGTGCTGACTTTGCCTTCTACTCCGGGCATCGTGCATGTTACGGCTGAAGGGCAGTACGGGTTGGGGCATCCCGTGGTTACGTTTATGGAATTCTCACAATAAGAGGGAACCACAGCAGCCTCAGCCTCGGCCAGAATGGGTGGAATGCTCTGGTCGTGTCTTTATCGCGGCCTGCCCACTCGCTGCGCCGTGGCAAACATCAAGGCGAGGGTATTCATGTCTTTAGGCTGGACCTTGCCGGCGGGGATGCGCATGCGCGTGAGATCCTCCAACTTGACAAGCAAATCGACCAGGGCCATCGAGTCGATTAGGCCGGAGGAGACGAGAGGAGTATTTTCGTCGATTGCCATGTCCGGCTTTCGCAGGAGTTCTCGGATGTAATTGCTCATCGCATTCATCTGTTCGTTCACAGTTCACTGCCCCCTCGACTAAGTTGCGGATGTTCCTGTATTAATTTGTCGCGTGTCGTCGATCGCGCGGGTTTTCCGGCGGTACTCTTCACAATCCACTGCGGCGGTTTCAGAAAAATACTGCGGACCGAAATGCCGATGGCAGCGGCAATCTGGCTGCGGATCTCATTCTCAATGGCTTCAGCGCCCGACAAGAGATCGGCTCGTTCCACTTCGGCGACCAGCACGACTTCTTGAGTTCCTAAGTCGGGGTTGTAGATGCCGATGGCGACGGCCCTTCCATCGTGAATGGCAGGATGGCGGAAAGCAATTTCCTCCAAGTCCTGGGCATAAATATTCTCGCCAGCAACGATGAGCAAATCTTTCTTCCGTCCTACTACAAACAACTCATCCCGCAAGAGAAACCCGAGATCGCCGCTGCGGTACCAGCCATCGCAAAACGCAACTTCGGTAAGGTCTGGACGGTTGTAGTAGCCATTGAATAGACAATCGCTCTTAATCAGGATCTCGCCGACGTTTCCATCTTCCAGGGTGTCCCCCGAATCGGCGATAATCCGCACTTCGTTGCCCGGGAGCAACTGTCCCGACGAGACAAAAACGGTCGCACCCGGTTGCTTGTCGTCGACCTCGACAACGCGATGTTCAGCACGAAGGATTGGGCCGTCCAGCGAAACCCTGCCGGGCTGTTCGGATCCATTCGCTCCCGACTGGGTCACCGCAAAAACGTTCTCCGCCATAGCGTAGGAAGACTGCAAGGCTTCGCGCCGCATTCCTATGGGAGCAAACGCGGAATGGAATTCGTCCATGCTGGCAGCCCGCACCGGCTCCGAACAGTTGATTAACGCCCGAACCGATGAGAGGTCATACTGAGACCTTCGCTCCGTCGGCGTTCGCCTTGCCATGAATTGAAACGCGAAGTTCGGCATCCAGGCCAACGTACATCGGTCTCTGGTGATGATCTCAAGCATTGTTTCCGGATACATGACCCATTCGAGCGGCGACTGCATCACCACTGTCATGTGACAGACCAGCGGCAGCATGAAGCAGGCGATCAGGCCCATGTCGTGATAGAGCGGCAACCAGCTATAGATACGGTCAGCGCCGCCGTCGATGTTCAGGGCTGCCGACAGGGTCTGCAACTGCCGCAGTACCGCTGCATGGGTCAGAGCGACGCCTTTTTGCAGGCCGGTGGTTCCGGCTGAATGCTGTAAGAACGCCAGGCTGTCGGGCTCAATCAGAGTTTCCGGAATCTCTGGTTCGGCGCTTAGAGAAGCCGCGCCGCCACATCGCAATAAGGCAGCATCTCCGTCCAGAGAAATATGTTCGAGGAACTCCTCGGGGAATTCGTTGTCAATGAGCACTGCGCGCGCTTGCAGATTCCTGGTGACGCCGTTCAGCCCGAATCGATATTTCGCAGGCTCTATCTTGAAGTTGGGATAGGCCAAAAATGCGGGGACTGCTCCCAGCAACATCGCTCCCATGAACGCGGCCATACTCGCGGCGCTTTGTGGCATAACGATGACAACTCGATCGCCGGCCTTGACTCCTCCAGCCAACAGCAGAGCCGCCTGTCCCAGTGCGAGGCGACGAAACTCGCCGAAGGTGACCGTCTCGCACTGCTCCTGATCGCTCCACATGCGAAGAAAAGTGCGCTCTGCGGGAGCAACGGCGAGAGCCTCAGTAAGAGTGTGTGGCAGGATGGCAGCCATTGAGGACAATGAACACGTGAAGTGCGATCGTTTTTACAATACCAGATGAGGGAACGCCTCGCGCCTCAGCGAGCGAAGGGATCTTCCTGGAATTTCACGCCGTTCGTTCAGTATTTACTTGGCCAGGTTTCGGCGGCAAGGGTCCAGGGTTTAGGCGTAGTCGATGGGATGATCCTCCAGCCAGTGTTCGTCCTGCGCTTTGCGTACGCGGTGGGCTGCCGAGTGAACCAGGGTTGACGTCAAAGAGCGCGTCTTCCAGGAAAAGCTCACGAGGAATCCGAGGACACCGCCGGCTACGCCGAAGACGAAGGCGTTGGCGGCGCGCGAGCGTCGCGCCAACAGAACAGACGGGACCACACCCAGGCAAGCTCCCGCCAAGGCCAGTCGGATAGCCTCTTCCGCCGAGCTGGTAACCAGCGAGGAGGCTTTCTCCGGGTCGAACTCCTGGTGACCAGCGCGAACACCGGAGATCCCGGCGTTAACCAGCTTGCGTCCGTAAGAAAACCTGCTGGAACTCTTGACGTCGTTCATGGCCTGGCCTCCCGAAATTCGCCATCGCTGCGTACAGACATGTTGTCCGCGCAAGCAAGCGCTGGCCGAATTCCTCCACATGTACAAGTCTGGCGCTGCACCAACCCGGTAGGCAGTGATGGAGCGCACAGGGCGCCGTGATGCGCGCTCTCGATGGTTACTTCTGCCCAGTAGCCTTGATTTGGCTGACCAGGGTACTGATCTCCTGCGGTGTGAGCTTCCCCTCAAATTTCGGCATGCGTCCTTTGCCGTTAGTGATCATGGTTTGGAGCTGCTCTTCGGACTGAGCAGCGGTCTTCGCCGAGGCCAGGGACGGTCCGGCCATGAAGCGGCCGGTCGCATCCTTGCCGTGACACTTGGCACAGTTGGACTGAAAGACCGGATTTGATTTCAAGTCGCCAGCGGAAGCCGATTGAGCGAACGACGTGGTCAGCATCAGCAGGCAAAACGAGGAAGCGAGGGCGATTCGCGGCAGTATCAAAACACACTCTCTAAAATTGATTTAGATGAAATGCTTGGGCGATCGACGAATTCTACGCGACTTTCGCCTGACCGCCATAGCCTTTCACACGATTCTAGTCCGTCGCGAATCCGAGAGCGAGCGGGCAAGGCTGCTGCGGCTGAGGTAGACCTGCTAAAGTTAGGCAGTGTCTTCTCCTGCGGAAGAATATGTACGGCGGCTGCAACAGCGCCAGCAACGTGTCGCTCGCTACGACAAAATCCACATCCAGATGGGCAATCTCCGACTGGTGCTGGCCATCGCGACCGTCACCCTGATTTGGCTGGCCTGGGGGCGGCATCAGCCGTTGCTATGGTGGGCAGTCGGCATCCCGGTCCTCATCTTCATCGGAATTGCCGCTTACCATTCGCGGATTCTGCGTGCGCGCGATTTAGCCCAGCGGGCAGTCATTTTCTACCAGAACGGCATCGCCCGCATCGAGGACCGCTGGACAGGGGTAGGCGAAACCGGCGAACGCTTCGACGATCCGCATCACATCTACGCCAGCGACCTGGACCTGTTTGGTGAGGGAAGCCTCTTCCAATTGATGTCAACGGCTCGCACACGTATTGGTGAGAACGTGCTGGCTGACTGGCTGCTGGCGCCCGCATCGATTAACGAGATCCTGGAGCGGCAATCCTCTGTAACGGAGCTGTCCGAGGAAATCGTCCTTCGCGAGGACCTGGCGATTCTCGGTGACGATGCCCGCACAGGAGTTCATCCCGACGCTTTGCAGAAATGGGGAGAAGCTCCGGCTGAGTTGCGTTCGCGCTGGATTCCGCGGGTTGCGCCCGTGCTCGCCGTGCTATCGGCAGCCGCGGCGTTTGTGTGGGGCTACAAGGGCTTGGCTACGCCATTCCTGTTGCTGTTGCTGATCGAAGGCCTTATTGCTTATCGCCTGCGCAAGCCGATGGAGGCAGTGCTGGAAGAGACCGAGCATGCCTTCCGCGATCTCGATCTACTCTCGGCGGTGCTCGCAAAATGGAGGCGCACACGTTTCGCGCTCCGCGCCTGCTCGAGTTGCAGCGCAGACTCTCGTCGACGGGGGTCGCTAGTTCGCAGGCTATCGCCAAGCTGAGGACGCTGGTTGACCTGATCAACTCGCGCGACAACATATTTGTTCGCGTCATCGACGTTCCTCTCCTGTACTCAGTGCAGGTTGCGTTCGCTGCCGAACGCTGGCGCCGGGCTCACGGCAAGGCTCTGCGGCTGTGGCTGAACGCCATTGGCGAGATCGAGGCGCTGCTCTCGTTGGCCGCATACAGTTACGAACATCCGGCCGATCCGTTTCCGGAGTTCGTCACCGGCGCCGCTTCCTTCGAGGTAGAACAGATCGGACATCCTCTGATCGCTTCCGCCGGCTGTGTGCGCAACGACGTCGCCATCACCGGACAGGACCGGGTTTTGCTGATCAGCGGCTCGAACATGTCAGGCAAAAGCACGTTGCTGCGTTCGATTGGAGTCAATGTTGTGCTGGCGATGGCGGGAGCGCCGGTCAGAGCCGCCCGTTTTCGGCTGACGCCGCTACAGGTCGGCGCCAGCATTCGCATCAACGACTCGTTGCGCGAGGGCAGCTCGCGCTTCTACGCTGAGATCAAGCGTCTGCGCAGCATATTCGATTTTGCCGGACAATCCCCGCCGCTGCTCTTCTTGCTGGACGAACTGCTTCAGGGCACGAATTCGAAGGACCGCCGCATCGGCGCCGAAGGCGTGGTGCATGCGCTGGTTGAGCGTGGCGCCATCGGGCTGATCAGCACCCACGACCTGTCGCTCACCGAGATTAGCGGCGCCCTTGGCGGGCACCTGCACAATGTTCACTTCCAGGATGAAATTGAGAATGGAACGATGAAGTTCGATTACAAGCTGCAGGATGGAATCGTCACCAAGAGCAACGGCCTGGAACTGATGCGGCTGATCGGTCTGGAAGTGTAGCGCTCCTTAGTTTAGCGGGCGGGTGAAGCGGCCAAAGTGCCGCTTGGCGCTTTGCGTCTCGATCTCGTGCCGCAAATCCTGCCACAAGCTTTCCTGAACTGAGAGGAAGACCTTCACAATTTCCGGATCGAATTGCTTGCCCGCATGGCGCTCGATCTCGCGACGTCCAGACGAAATCGACTGCGCCGCCCGATAGGGACGGTCAGAAGTCATGGCGTCAAAGGTGTCGGCAATGGCAAATATCCTGGCTCCCAGCGGAATCTGATCGCCCTTCAGGCCGCGCGGATACCCGCTGCCATCGTAGCGTTCCTGATGCGAGTAAACGATCTCAGCCGCTTCATGCAGGAAGGGGATGTTGCGCAGCAGTTGATATCCCAGGGCGGCATGCTGCCGCATAATCTCCTGCTCTTCGGGACTGAGCCGGCCAGGCTTACGCAGAATGGCATCGGGTATCGCCATCTTGCCAACGTCGTGTAGAAATGCCCCGCGCGCGATGATGCGCACACGTTCTTGCGGTAACTCGAGTTGGCGCGCGATCGCGATGGTGAAAGCCGTGACTCGCTTCGAGTGACCTTCGGTCTCAGCGTCCTTCAGATCCAAGGCATCTCCGAGGGCTTCGAGCGTGATGTCATAGGAGCGCTCCAGATCCGACAAAGCTTTACGCAAAGCATGAGTGCGATCGGCAACCAGCGACTCCAGCTTTGTCTGGTATGCGAGGTTTTCCAGGCGCAGACGGCGAGTCTCCAGCGCGCGCCGCACCATAGCTAACAATTGTTCCCGCTCGAAGGGCTTCAGCAGATAGTCGTAGGCGCCGTTGCGAATGGCCGCTAAGGCAACGCTGATGTCATGAACGGCGGTCACCATGACTACCGGGATCTCCGGAAAGTCCTGCTTCATTCGAGAGAGCAGGGTCAGGCCATCCATGCCTTCCATGATGAGGTCGGAGAGAACGATGGAGATGTTCTCGCTGGAGCGGAGCACGCCAAGAGCGTCGCGGCCCGAGGTGACGGGGTAGCAGTCGAAGCCAGCCTGATCCAGAATGGAGCAGACTGCATCGCGAACCGGTGTTTCATCGTCGACAACTAATATCCTTTGATCGGCCATAGCTCGTGAAAAGGGCGCAGGGACGCTGAAAACGATTGTACGCACTCAGCCCTGATATTCAGCCAGCAATTTCCATCGCCATCCCTTTTCTTACGACTTCCGGATTAAGGCGCACATTTCGGGCGAGTCGAGCAGATCTTACGCCCAAAGAAATCCGGAAGTGGCATCCGAATACCACTTGGCAGTATCGAAAGACCGAATTATCCCCTTCAGGAACTCCCGTGGCAATCGTGAGGTGAGTATACGAGAGCCAATTCCCGTGTAGGCAATCAAGTCTTGCCATATTTTTCAGTAACTTAAGGGAAATGTTCGGGAGGGGTCCTCGATTCCTTCGTTTTGGGCAGACCGATTGCTTGGTACTAAGGTGTCGCCGAAGTGATCGAAATGGCGCCGAACATCCGAAGGAGAATTTCTATGAGCCTCAGCATCGGGGAAGTAAAGACGAGCGGTTTTGCCCAGTACTTGCCTGTCAACTTCGAGCGCACCAGCCTGGAAAGCTACAGCAAGATTTACGAGCGGAATCGTCATCGCGTCTATTCCCTGGCGTTCTGGATGACCGACCACGAACTGGCTGCCGAAGCTCTGATGACCCAGACCTTTTGCCGCGCCTTCGCTGCCAGCGCGAAGCCCACTGACAGACGACATCGATCGCGCGCTTATCAGCGAACTTCGCGAGTGTATGGCGATCGGCAAGCTGAGCCTGAAATGCACTCCGAGTGACCGCGTGCTGTCGGTGCGCAGCAATACGATGCGCGTCGATCTGGAGCGCGCCGTCGTTCAGCTTCCTAACACCGAGAAAGATCATTTTCCTGATGCACGATGTGGAGCGTTATGACCACACTCGCATCGCCCGTTTGCTGGGAATCTCGGAAGATTCCTCGATCTTGGGCTTGCACCAGGCGCGCCTTCGCATGCGCGAGTTGTTGGCCAAGTAATTAAGTTCTTGTCGTATCTCAATCCCCTCTCTTCTTGCACGATTTGCCCCTCGAAAGAGGGGCTTTTTTTGGCGTCATGACGAGGGCCAGCAATCAATGTCTGTGTGTGATTCCCGCAGTTCCTAACGCCCGTATCTCAGCTTGTTCAGGGACCTTGCAAAGCCACGCATCGCTCTGTCATGCGCCCGTCCTTTCGTTGCCGCCTCTTTGGCAAAGTCGTCGAGGAATTTCCAGGGCGGTTCTTTCAGGCGGTACAACACGATTGTGTCTTCGCGCGCCACGACGATAAACGGCGTGCCTTCCGGGAACTTCAGTCCTCGGCGAATATCACGCGGAATGACGACCTGTCCGCGGGACGACATCTTGGTGGTGTAGGGCGATTTCATCAGCAGCAACTCCATTTTTCTTACAAATAAGATTTCTTACATCAATCTTACTGGTAAGAAAATCTGCTTCGGAAAGAATCCCGCTCCGGCAAGAGTGTTTTTGGCTGGTATTTCCCAGAACGGGCTAAAGCTGAATCAGGCGGGCGCCCCAGGTCTCGCGGCTTTCGAGACCTGGGTGAGTGCAGAGTTTACGGGGTTACTTCGCTTCTTCTGCGGTTTCCAGATCGGCGTCTTCTTCCTCGCGCTTCAAGGGACGCAACAACGGGAAGAGAATGACGTCGCGGATTGAACGCGAGTCCGTCAGCAACATCGTCAGACGATCGATGCCGATACCTTCGCCCGCTGTCGGCGGCAGGCCATACGACAAGGCGCGAATATAGTCCTCATCCATCTGGTGCGCCTCTTCGTCGCCGCGAGCGCGTTCGCTGAGCTGGCCCTCGAAGCGCCGCCGCTGCTCTTCGGGGTCGTTCAGCTCGCTGAAGGCGTTGCCAATCTCTAGTCCGCCGACGAAGATCTCGAATCGCTCGACCCATTCGGCATTCTCCTCCGGCTCACGCTTGTTCTTCGACAGCGGAGAAATCGCCAGCGGAAAATCGTAGATGAACGTCGGCTGGATCAAATGCGGCTCGGCGACAAACTCGAAAATCTCCGCGATGGTTTTGCCATTCGGCGCCGCTCGATCGTAGGGAATGTGCGGGTTGCCCGCGTTATAGCGTTGCACCATCGCGGCAATCTGCTCGGAGCTGGAGAAGTCTTCCATCAGCGGCTTCTCGCCCGCGCTTTCCGGCCAAAACTGAATGATGGCTTCGCGCATCGACAGCCGCTGCACCTTGCCGAAGTCAATCTCATGTCCGTTGAAGTTCGCGATGGTGGTGCCGTTCACGTCGCGTGCAATCTGCGCCAGCATGGCCTCAGTGAAGTCCATCATGTCGCGATAGTCTGCGTAGGCCATGTAGAACTCCAGCATGGTGAACTCAGGATTGTGCTGGGTCGAGATGCCCTCGTTGCGGAAGTTGCGGTTGATCTCGTAGACGCGGTCGATCCCGCCCACCACCAGCCGCTTCAGATACAGCTCCGGCGCAATGCGCAGGTAGAGATCGATATCCAGGGTGTTGTGATGCGTGGTAAAGGGCTTGGCCACGGCGCCGCCGGCAATGGGATGCATCATCGGCGTTTCGACTTCGACAAAGCCGTTGTCGTCGAGGAAGCGTCGCATCGACTGCACGACCTTGGCGCGCTTCAGGAAGACCTCACGCACCTCGGGATTCATCGTCAGGTCAACGTAACGGCGGCGATAGCGCGTCTCCACGTCCTGTAAGCCGTGCCATTTTTCCGGCAAGGGCAGCAGGTCCTTCACCAGGAAAGTTAGCTCTTCCACGTGCACCGTTAATTCATTGGTGCGGGTGCGAAAGAGATAGCCCTTCACGCCGACGTAATCGCCGATGTCGAGCAACTTGTAAAGCTGAAACGCTTTCTCGCCGACGGCGTCCAGGCGCACATAGATCTGCAGGCGCTTTCCACCCTGCTGAACATGAGCGAAGCCCGCCTTGCCCTGCACGCGGATCGACATCAGGCGTCCAGCCACGCTGACCTCGACGCGCGGAGATTCCAGCTCCTCCGAGGTTTTCGTCGTGAATGTTTCGACGATCTGGGGGATGGCGTGGGTGGTGACGTAGCGATAGGGATAGGCCAACTGTCCCAGCGCTTCAATTTGCTTCAGCTTTTCTTTGCGCAGCTCGTAAATCTTCTGGTCAAGGGCCACAGGGCTTCCTGGTTACTAAGAGTGGAAACATTCATTATAAGGATTGGAGGGGCTGATCCGCTTCAGGGCTTTTTCCTCGCGTTTTGCATGGAGCGCTCGACCACCGCATTGATCGACTCCAGCAGCGTTCTAGGATCGGGGTTGGGCGAGCCCTCGGCAATCTCCGGATCGGTCGGAACAGTCTGGGGGACTGGATTGCCGTAAGAGGCATAGCCCAACCAGAGCAGGCAGGTTGAGAGATATACGAGACTGTTGGCGCGGACGAGGAAGGACCGGTTAGCGAACCGATGGAGAAACATGCTGTCCAGCAAGGCGCGGGTCGACATGAAGAATGCGAAACCCAAAGCAATACCAAAGAGAATGCTGCGCCATGGAACGTGAAGGTTCGACGCTCCCAGCAGCAGCAGTACGGCCAACGAGCAGAGCAGAATTCGAACCGCGCGGTCTGCGATCAGAAGCTTCTGGGTCAGATCGAGCAGACCCTTGCCCCGCAGGTCGAGGTTGAGGATCTCAGCGAAAAACACCAACAGCGCGGCCCAACGAAAGACGCGGGTACCAAGATCGCGAATCGCGGTGAAATTACGAAAGGAAAGTCGAAACAGCTCGTCAGTGAGCGCCAGGGTGAGCAGTACGGTAATCGCTATGCCTGCCCAGTACGCATAATAGTAAAGGGTGTACGAGATGATGCCGATGCCCAGCAGATAAAGGTCAGACGCCATCTGGAACGCCATATAGCTGCAGAAAAGGGGAAGTTGAGACGCAATGCCGCGCCTGTACAGGACCAGCCAGACGGTGCCCTGCAGGAACGGGGCAGCCACCCACAGCACGTAATCCAGTGCGTGCAGGTGCACGGCACCTCCCAGGGACCTACCCTTGCAGGTATTCCATCGACCATGAATACCTTACCGACACGTCATCCCGGAGAGCACACGGCGAGGAGGCACGGTCAATCGCGAGGGAAGGGTTATCTTGTCAAAGATCGGCCTGCTCCTCAGTGACGCCCCTACCAGAACCGGCGTTTATGCGTCACAGACAATTGTGATAGTGGCGCTTAGGCTGAAAGGCAGACGGAGGACCGAGCATGTGCCTGGCAGTTCCGGGAAAGATCCTGAGCATCACGGGCGAGGACTTCGCGCGGACGGCGCGTGTCAGCTTTGATGGAGTGGTGAAAGAGGTCAGCTTGGCTTACATTCCCGAAGCGAACGTGGGTGACTACGCTGTGGTGCATGTCGGCTTCGCAATCAGCTTGTTGAACGAGGAAGAAGCGCTGCGCACGCTCGATTACCTAAAGCAGATGGGCGAGTTGTCTGAGCTGGAGTCCTGAGTCGTTCCTGCAAAACTTATTTTGGGGCCATCACTGGTTTGCGTGAGGTGCGGCACATCGCAAACTCGCGTCAAGGTCTAAGCATGAGGAAGCAGAGGCAGCGCAGCCTCTGAACTCACGTCGCCGTGGTGCGAATCCGGAGAGCTGAAGTGCCTGGGATCTTGATTATTGGTTATGGCAACGTCTTGCGGGGCGATGATGCGGTGGGTCTGCATGCCGCCCGCGAATTGGAACACCAGTTTCATAATGATTCGGAAGTTGAAGTCGTCGCCTGCCAGCAGCTCACGCCGGAGATGGCCGATGACATCTCTCGCAGCCAGCTGGTTATTTTCCTCGATGCTTCGCACGATGGCGAGCCGGGAATAATAAAATGCAGGCAGATCGCTCCTAGTAATGCGCCGTTTGGCTTTACGCACGACTTCGATCCTGCCTCGCTGATTGCGGCAGCTGAACAGTTGTATGGCGAGGTCCCCAATGCGTTCGTGATCACCCTGGCCGGGTGGTCTTTCGAGGTGAACAATAAGCTCTCGCAGGGTACGCAGCTCCGGTTACCGGAGCTGGTACATCAAGCGAAGCAGCTGGTTGCGGATCACCGCAAACAGACGACGGCGACTGTACTCCTCAACCGCTAGCGATAAGGCGTCATCTCAGGCGGCGTTGGCCAGGTCGTTCGACGGACTTTGGACCGGCAATAGCTCGTGAACCCGCTGCACCAGCGTCGAAAGATCAGCACTGACGGCGTAATCGCGATCGATGCTGTTCCGGGTCGACATCAGCAGGAGCTGCTTGGGACACTGCTTGCGGATTTCGTCGCAGAACTGTAACGCCTGCTCAGGCTGAGCATCGGCGTGGACCAGGATAAGGTCATAGCCGGCGCGCATGCAACGGCTGCGAGCTTCGTCCATCTTCAGAGCGGGAAAGACGTTGTAGCCGCGTTCTCGGAGCGCCCTGATGCGCTCTTTACGGTCGGAAGCATTATCAATCAGAAGGATTTTTCGCGGTGAATTCATGGACTGCTGGTTCCTCCGGTTTCAACTCTCAAGAGGAGAGAAGCTGTGGAGCCGCGGCAGGTTGCCACAGAAGCGCGGGAGAGTATGTCAAATCACGCAAAATAAAAGCATATCGCCGAGACGATATGCCTGCAGAACCTCTTTGAGAGTAGCGATTCTACGCGCCGACCAGTTTCTCCAACACCTGTTTATTACGAATCGTGAGAGTAGATCCCTTTAACACTGCAATCTGTCGTTTGCGGAAGTCGGCCAGAACGCGCGTAACTGTCTCTCGCGAGGTTCCGATAATCTGTGCAATCTCCTCATGAGTGAGCGCGAGCTTTACCTTGGGTTCAATCTGGTCCGGCGTCGTTGCGGTCCATTCCAGCAGCAAGCGGGCCAGGCGCTCGGGCGCCGAGTGTGACAGTCCTAAGCTGCGAATCTGCTGGTAGGCGCTCTGGCAATCCTTGCTGAGATGCTGAGCGGCCTTCAGGCAGGCATCCCCGTGTTTCTGTAGAAAATTCAGGAAATCTTCGCGTTTGACAAAATTCAACTGGCAGGGCTGCCCGGTCTCGGCCGTGATTTCATACGGAGTACCCGACACCGTGGCATGCATCCCGAGCACTTCGCCGGGCTGGGCGATTTTCAGGATGAGGGTTTTGCCTTCGGCCGATGTCGTAGACAATTTCACGCGGCCTTTGCACAACATGTAGATGCCTCGCGGCGACTGTCCCTCGACAAATAACACCGCCCCGGCCGGGTAGGAGGCGGAATACTTGATTTTGTCAAAAGCTTCGAGGGCCGTTTTGGGAAGCGAACAGAAAAAACTATCGCTGCGTAGCTTGCAGATTACGCAGTTTTCAACCAGCTCAAAGCCGTAAGGTGATCCCACATTTCCTCCCTACGTCATCTACTATGCTATCACCAAGTCCTCCTGCCTATCCCCTTTTGGTAGAAGGAGAACCAGTTCTCGGAACCACCACCAGGGGCCAGTTTGTGCCACCGGCCTCCAACTTTGGCGAAGCTGCTCGTCTATCCGGCGCCTGGCGTTGCCGTCACCGCCGCGTCGTGATGCCTGTCACATGTGGTCGTATCTGAAGTCACAGACCCCGGCCCATTACAGGAACGAAAATCGCGCCCACAACGGCTCAAAAGGCGGGAAGCGAAGGTCTCATAACCTTCGGTTCGTCGGGGCCCGGTAGGAATCTGATTTTCTGCCGGGAGATCGAAGTTCCCAACTTCGGCTTGCGAAAACCCGATGGGCAGAAGATTTGACCACTCTCCTCTACCCCACATCGCTTCCCGCCAACGGTATCAGAACGACAGGTCAGGCCCGGACCGGTCGAAGGTGTCATGGCAGCTCATATTCTGCGGAGGTTTTGCTAACTGGGACCCAGTTAAGGGTTGGCGCCAACTTTTCCAGGCTGCAACAGGCTTCGCGCAGAACCTTCCCCAACTCACAATTTCTCACACCATTGCCTACGGTTTACCGTACAGGTCAGGTTCGCAGTTCTTGATCACGCTAGGGAGAGACGAAATGGCGACAGCAGTCACGCCCGCAACCGAGTCAATGGAAGACGTCAGCGCCGGTTTGAATCGCGACTGGAAGCGCCTGAGCCGATTTCGCAGGGGCCACGTTTGCGAATCTGTATCCCCCTGGCTAGAACTAACCGGTACCCGAAACTTGTAATTCGCAATAAAATTGCACGACAGCGACGCAACTATCAGCCTTTGATTGGAGACGATTCTATGTCCAGCACCTCGCAGGCCGTCGGTCCAAACATCGATTCCATCCTTACGGAAAAACGATCCTTCCCACCTGCACCTGAGTTCAGCCAGAACGCTCACATTCACAGCAAGGAAGAGTACGACAAGATTTGTGCTCGCGCAGCCGCCGATCCGGAGGGATTCTGGGCCGACATCGCGCGCGAACTGCACTGGTTCGAGCCCTGGACCAAGGTGTTGGAGTGGGATTGCCCGTGGGCAAAGTGGTTTGTGGGCGGCAAGATCAATCTGTCGTATAACTGCCTGGATCGTCACGTCGCGACTTGGCGGAAGAACAAGGCAGCCATCATTTGGGAAGGCGAGCCCGGCGAGGTTCGCAGCTACACCTACCAGCAGCTGCTGAGCGAGGTGTGCAAGTTCGCGAATGTGCTGAAGTCTCTCGGCGTCAAGGCGGGCGATCGCGTTGCCATCTACATGGGCATGTGTCCCGAGCTGCCGGTGGCGATGCTGGCGTGCGCCCGCATCGGGGCAGTGCACTCGGTGATCTTCGGCGGATTCTCAGCCAATGCGCTGGTGGACCGCATCACCGATCAGGAAGCCGTCGCCGTCATCACGCAGGATGGATCGTATCGTCGCGGCAGTGAAGTCAAGCTGAAGCCGGCAGTGGACGAAGCACTGGACCGCTGTCCGTCGGTGAAGCACGTTGTCGTGCTCAAGCGTACGGGCAGCGAAGTCACATGGACCGAAGGACGCGATTACTGGTGGCACGAGCTGATGGAGAAGGCCAGCGATGTCTGTGCCGCTGAGCCGCTCGACTCCGAGCATCCGCTCTACATCCTGTACACCTCCGGAACGACCGGCAAGCCGAAGGGAATTGTGCACACCACCGGCGGCTACTCTGTGGGAACGTATATCACCGCGAAATGGGTTTTCGATCTGAAAGAAGAAGACACCTACTGGTGCACCGCCGATATCGGTTGGGTTACCGGGCATAGCTACATCGTTTACGGACCCCTGCAAAACGGCGCCACCTGCGTGATGTATGAAGGTGCCCCGAACTACCCGGCATTCGATCGCTTCTGGGCGATCATCGAGAAACACAAGGTCAACATCCTGTACACCGCTCCGACGGCGATTCGCACCTTCATGAAGTGGGGCAGCGAGTGGCCGAAGAAGCATGACCTGAGCAGTCTGCGTTTGCTGGGAACGGTGGGGGAGCCCATCAATCCTGAGGCGTGGATGTGGTATCGCGAGATGATTGGCGGCAACCGCTGTCCCATCGTGGACACCTGGTGGCAGACCGAGACTGGAGCCATTATGATCGCGCCGGTACCGGGCGCCGTGGCAACCAAACCGGGTTCGGCGACGCGTCCGCTGCCGGGTATCATCGCGGAGGTCGTTACTCGCAGCGGCGAGCGTGTGCCGCTGGGTTCGGGCGGATACCTAGTCATCAAGCAGCCGTGGCCGTCGATGCTGCGCACTGTCTACGGCGATCCGGAGCGCTATGTGCGCCAATACTGGACCGACATTCCCGGTATGTACTTTACCGGCGACGGCGCGCGCGAAGATGCCGACGGATGCTTCTGGATCATGGGCCGCGTCGACGACGTGCTCAACGTCTCCGGACACCGCCTGAGCACGATGGAAATCGAGTCCGCGCTGGTGGCCCACGAGAAGGTCGCGGAGGCGGCGGTGGTCGGGCGTCCTGACGAGACCAAAGGGCAGGCCGTAGCGGCCTTCGTGACGCTGGAGATGGGACATGAGCCCTCGCCGGAACTGAAAGAAGAGCTGCGCGCCTGGGTGGCGAAAGAAATCGGCTCGATGGCGAAGCCGGACGACATTCGCTTCACCGATCAGTTGCCCAAGACCCGTTCCGGCAAGATCATGCGGCGCCTGCTGCGTGAACTGGCTTCCGGCGGCGAGGTCAAGGGAGACACGACCACGCTGGAGGATATGGGCGTGATCGCACGTCTCCAGCAGGACGAGGAGTAGGCGAATCTACGCCTGCTGATCTGGAGAGGGGGACGCATCGAGCGTCCCCCTCTTCTTGTTTTAGCCGCATAGCTCCCCGCAACACGTCTCTCGCAAAGCACGCCAACTTTCGGCGTTAAGAACTAAATCACCAATTCTGGACAACCCCTGCGAACCCGTCCTGCGGACTAGCGCATCTCAAGCGCGAGGCCCGATAACATGGATGAAAAGCCACCCATCCTGCCTGTGGAGATCGACGGCGAGCGCAAACCGTCAACCACGCTTGGGCGTCCGACTCGCCGAACCTTTCTAACCCAGCTTGGCGTTGCTGGAATTACCGCATCCGCTGCGCCGTTGCTGGCAAGGACGCCGATACAAGAGCCCGATGTTCAAACGCCTGCAGGAACGCCCAGTACGATTCCTGGTGCGATCCCGGTCACCCTTAACATCAACGGCAAAGAACATCGTCTGAAGCTCGATCCACGCGCCACGCTGCTCGACACGCTTCGGGAGAACCTGAACATGTTCGGCACCAAAAAAGGCTGCGATCACGGCCAGTGCGGCGCCTGTACCGTTCACGTCAATGGGCGCCGTGTGAATTCGTGTTTGACCTTCGCCGTGATGCATCAGGCCGACAAGATTACAACCATCGAGGGCCTGGCACAGGGCGGTCAACTGCATCCGGTACAGGCGGCGTTTATCGAGTGCGATGGCTTTCAGTGCGGCTACTGCACACCTGGGCAGATCATGTCGGGAGCCGCGCTGCTGAACGAACCTGTTGGTCCCGAAGACGATGATGTGCGCGAGATGATGAGCGGCAATCTGTGTCGCTGCGGCGCCTACAACAACATCGTGGCTGCGGTGCAGTCGGCGCGGAAGAAAGCCTAAGCGCACCGTAGAGGAGCTCGAATCATGCACAGCTTTCAATACCAGGATGCAAAGTCGGTGGATGAGGCGGTGTCGGCAAACGGCGGACAGGCAGGGACAAAGTTCGTAGCCGGAGGCACAACGCTCATCGACTTGATGAAGTTGAATGTTGAGACGCCGCAGACGCTGGTCGACATCAACCGGCTCCCACTCGCGCAAGTGGAGACGACCGGCGATGGCGGCGTGAAGATCGGCGCCATGGTGCGCAACAGCGATCTTGCCAACCATGAGCTTATCCAGAAACGGTATCCCGTGCTCTCGCAAGCGCTGCGCTCAGGAGCCTCGCCACAACTGCGCAACATGGCGACTACCGGTGGCAATCTGCTGCAGCGTACGCGCTGTTATTACTTTCGCGATACCGCCTATGCGGCCTGCAACAAGCGCAATCCAGGATCCGGCTGTGCCGCTATCGACGGTTTCAATCGCATTCACGCCATTCTTGGTACCAGCGAACATTGCATCGCCACACATCCGTCCGACATGGCGGTGGCCATGATGGCTTTGGAAGCCACGGTTCACACACAAGGCCCAAACGGCTCGCGCAGCATCGCTCTGGACCAGTTCTATCTTGTACCGGGGAACACTCCGCAGAAGGAAAACGTTCTCACGCCGGGCGAATTGATAACGCATGTGACGCTACCGCCGCTGACCGAAGGGACGCGCTCGTACTACTTGAAGCTGCGCGACCGCGCATCGTATGAGTTCGCCCTATCATCCGCCGCGGTTGTGGTCCGCGTCAGCGATGGCCGCATTCGTTCCGCGCGCGTGGCACTAGGCGGAGTTGCCACCAAGCCCTGGAGAGCACGCGACGCAGAACAAGCGCTGGAAGGAAAGCCTGCGAACGAAAAGGTGTTCCAGACCGCGGCTGCTGCGTCCGTCCGAGAAGCGCATCCCCTGCACGACAATGCCTTCAAGGTGAAGTTGGTGCAGCTTTGCCTGGTGCGCGCGCTGCGCGTTGCCGGTACGCAAGCCTGAACATCTCGGAGAAGGGAACGCCATGAGTACCTCGGTCATCGGACAATCCATTTCGCGAATCGACGGCAAGCTGAAGGTGAGCGGCGCCGCGCCCTATGGCTCAGAGCATGCCATCGAAGGCGTCACCTTCGGCGCGCCCGTTACCAGCACTATCGGCTCGGGCCGCATCGTCAGCATCGATACGAGTGCTACCGAGAAAATGCCTGGCGTGCTGGGCGTCATTCATCACGGCAACGTCGAGCCGATGTATCGTCCGGCGCAGGGTTTCGAGAAGATGATCCGTGCCGGCGAGACGCGGCCGCCCTTTGAAGACGACACGGTTTATTACTACGGCCAGTATGTCGCGCTGGTGATCGCCGAAACGTTTGAAGAGGCGCAGGCTGCGGCGGCCACGGTTCGCGTCAATTACCAGACTTCAAAGCCTCAGATGCAGTTTTCCCAGCCGCCACCTGCGAATGATCCGCCCGCGTTTAAATACGCCCGCGGCGATGCCGAGAGTGCGTACGCACAGGCAGCGGTGAAGATCGATCACACTTACATCACGCCGGTCGAGACGCACAACCCGATGGAGATGCATGCCACCATCGCTGTCTGGGACAAAGCTAAGGAAAAGCTGACTCTCTACGAGACGACGCAAGGCGTGGTGAACCATCACAACACGGTATGCCAGATGCTCGACATGCCGCTGGAGTCGGTACACATCATCTCCCCGTTTGTCGGAGCCGGTTACGGCAGCAAGCTCTTTCCGTGGCCGCAATCGCTGCTGGCCGCGGCGGCAGCGCGCCATGTAGGACGCCCTGTAAAAGTTACGGTCACTCGACCGCTGATGTTTACCACGGTTGGACATCGTCCCTACACGCAACAGCGCGTGCGACTGGCAGCCAGTCGTGACGGCAAACTGCAGGCAACCATCCACGAGGTGCAGCAGGAGACCTCGATGGTTGATGACTACGTCGAGCGCTGCACCGATCCGACCCCGATGCTTTATAGCTGTCCGAACGTTTCGGCGGTGCAGCACTTGGTTCATCTGAACGTTGGGACGCCGACCCCGATGCGCGGTCCCGGAACAACGCCAGGTTTATACGCCATCGATTCGGCGATGGACGAACTCGCGGTTGCGCTCAACATGGACCCATTGGAGCTGCGCCTGAAAAATTACGCCGAGCAGGACGAAGGCAAGAACCTGCCGTTCTCCAGCAAGCATCTGCGGGAGTGTTATCAACAGGGTGCGGAACGCTTCGGCTGGAGCAAGCGCAATCCGCAGGTTGGTTCCATGCGCAACGGCGACAAGGTCTTAGGCTGGGGCATGGCCACCTGTACCTGGCCGGGAAACCGCAGCAATGCCGACGTTCGCGTGCGTCTGCTGGTGGATGGCACAGCGCGCGTGTCGTGTGCCTGCCAGGATATCGGCACAGGAACCTACACAATCTTTGCGCAGGTTGTGTCCGACAAGACCGGCATTCCGATGAACAAGATCAAAGTTCTGCTGGGTGACAGCGACCTCCCGCCAGGGCCCACCTCTGGCGGATCGGCAGCAACAGCGACCGTTCTCCCGGCAATCGTAAAGGCCTCCGAGCAGGCTCGCGAGACCTTGCTGAAGGTTGCGATAGGGACAGCGACCTCGCCATTTCATGGCGCCGACGCGAACAACTTGCAGATCACGGATGGCCGGGTCCACGCGCAGGACAAGTCTCCGGATACTGGTATCGCGTTCGAAGAGGTCCTCAGGTTGCGGCGTCTTTCGTCCGTCGACGGGCAAGGGCGCAGTGAGGAAACGGAGAACAGCAAGAAGTATTCGATCCATTCTTTCGGAGCCCATTTCTGCGAAGTCGAAGTCGATCTCGGCATAGCCCGTCTGCGCGTCACGCGCTGGCTGACCGTTCTGGACGGCGGCCGCATCATGAACGCCAAGACTGGTCATAGCCAGATTATGGGCGGCGTGGTGATGGGCATCGGCATGGGGTTATTCGAGGAGACTGTCTACGACGTCCGTAACGGGCATCCCGTGAACAGCAACTATGCCGATTATCTGGTGCCCACCAACCACGACATACCCGAAGATCGAAGTCATCCTGCTGGACTATCCCGACACCAAACTCAACGATTATGGCGCGCGTGGTATTGGCGAGATCGGGCTGACGGGAGTTGCGTCGGCACTGACGTCCGCGACGTATCACGCGACAGGGGTGCGCGTACGCGAACTGCCGATCCGCATCGAAGACTTGCTTCAGTCGACCGTCCAGGTTTAACGCGAGAAGTCAGGCGGCAGCCGATTGTCACTCCCTGCCTTGTGTCAGACACGGCCTTCACAGCTGCTGAAAAAACCGGCCTAAGCGAGCTTTGTGTCAAGGTACGACTTTAGTCGCGCCGATAAGGTCTCTATCTGTTTGGCCCGAGCCGGCTTCACCCGACAGCATTTTTTCAGTCGGAGACATGGTGTCTGGAAGGGAAGCGCGCTACTCTTCGCTAGCCGGCTTTACGGGGACGGACAGCTCAAGCATCGGGCGTCCCATGCGCTCGGCTTCTTCAGGAGAGATTCCGGCCATCTCCAAGCGGCGGTTCTGGACCTCGCGCAGTTCGGCCAGTATCTGGCGCTCCTCCGCGACGTACTCTTCTTCCGTGATGGAACCTTCTTCGAGCAGCGTTTGCAACTCGAGAAGTCGCTCTTTGATTGGAGTATCGTCAGTATATTGCTCTTCGGCGGCGCGCGCGAGGGTGCGCATCACGAACTTGAAGCCCGAGATCGGTGAGAGTAGAAGATCGTCGATCAGGAACATAACTGTGGTGACTTCATGCGCGGAGCGAGCCGTTTCTTCTGTCCCGCGAACCGCAGATCCTTCGACTGCGTTTCGTCCGCTCCGCGAACTTCATTCCGCTCAGGATGACACTTCCGTTGTTCTTTGCTGCGCTTCTAGTTGCCACTCATCTACCCAGAGCTGCTGGGCTCCAGTTTCAGCCGGATATTCACGAAGTTGTACGGCGGCCAGGGGCCGGTGTACTTGAAGTTCAGACGGTCGCCGAATTTCTTGGCCACCCGGTTGACCGCAGCATCGAATTCCGCTTCGCGTTCGCGCTCCAGCAGGAATGCAGCGTTCATGATCATTTTGTCGCCAATCGGTTTGTTGTCGCGCGAGGCCACGCAGATGGCACGCAGCGTTTCGTAAATCTCGCGGACGTATTCGACGGAGCGCTCTTCCAGCGCCTTATCGATCATGCGGCCCAGCTGCATGCGGGCGAAATACGTCGATTGCAAATGCTTGCGCGTGATTTCCTGATGGAAGCGGTGAATCTCTTCATGCTCGCGCTGCAATTCTTCGACAATGTGATCGCGGTCCCACGTGACCTTCAATCCGAACTCGACCTTGCCCGACATCTGCTTCAACACATCTTTGACTGACGGATAGATGCTGCGCAGCACCTCGCGAATGTCGTCGTCGGTGCGGAAGACGGTGCCAAAGCTCATAGGGATGATGGTGTGCGTTCTCATCACCGTCTCGATGACGTGCTCGTGGGCGAGCGCATTCTCGCGCGTCGGGTCGAAGATGAAGACGGGCGTGCGGCTGATGACCGCTCCAATATCGCCGTGGGTGACTACGTAGACCATCTCGCCACTGCCGCCGATACCCATGCGGCCAAACGAAATCGCGTCGCGCGATTGAATGATCCCGTAGACGTAGCGGCCCTCCTGGCGAACGTCGGGCACAGCGATCGGTCCCGGAAATTCGGTCACGGTCGAGGTCTTCGGCTCCAACGCCGCGGCGGGCACTACAGCCAAAGGCTGTGGCTTCTGCGCCTTCTTCTTGACCGCTTTGCTCTTTCTGGCGGGCTGGGACTTAGCCGGCCGCCTCACGTTGCTCATAGTTTTCCCTCAACAGTGCGGTAATGGTTTGCAGCAATTCATTGATATCGATTGGCTTGAACAGCACGGGTATGCCGCTGGCTTCGGCGCGCTCGTTCGCCTCCGGCGTGGCGTATCCGGTCAGCAGGACCGCCGGCATCTGCGGATCTTTCTGACGCGCCACATCGATGACGTCGAACCCGTTCTCCTGCTTCTCCAGCGAGAGGTCGCACAGCAGCAAATCAATCTCATCGTTCAGGAGCGTCTTGCGCGCTTCTTCCGAAGAGATCGCGGCGCTCACTTCGTAGCCGCGTTGCTGAAGGATGAGCCGATACGTGATCAGCACGTTGGGCTCGTCATCCACCACCAGGATGTGACGCTTACGTTTCATCGGACTGTTCATTCCTAAACCACTGCCGGCAGCTCGATCGAGAACACCGTTCCTCGATCCAACTGGCTACGGACTCGGAGCTTACCGCCGTGATTTTCGATAATTCCTTTCACAATCCACAAGCCTAGCCCCGTTCCGCGTTCACCCTTGGTGGTGACGAACGGCTCGAACATGGTTTGCAACATTCCGGGGGAGATTCCGGACCCCGAATCGGCGACTAGGACACGAATGACTTCCTTGACTTCGCTCTTGCGCACGAGACGAGTCCTGATGCGCAGCACACCTCCCTGGCTCATGCTGTCTTTCGCGTTGACCACCAGGTTGGAGAGTACCTGGCGAATCTGGTCGGCTGATCCCAAGGCCGGCGGCAAATCGCTGAGTTCCTTCTCCACGCGAATTCCGAAGCGCTCCAACTGACGGGTGAACAGCAGCAGGGTGTCTTCCACCACGCCATTCACGTCGAAGTTTCCTACCTGCTCGGTGTTGCGATACAGGCCAAGCATCTGGCGCACAATGCGGGCGACGCGCTCGGTCTCTGCCTTCAAGATGTCGTAGACCGGACCAGCTTCCGGCTTGATCTGGTCGGTTAGCAGGAAGATGCAGTTCTTGATCGCTTCCATGGGGTTGTTGACCTCATGGGCGATGGTTCCCGCGAGCCGGCCGGCGGCGGCAAATTTCTCCATCTCAAGCATGCGCCGCTCCATCTTGAGCTGCTCGAGCCGTCGAACCGCGCTCAGGTCGCGCAGTACCGTCACGGTATAGGCAACCAGGCCACGCTCGTCGTAAATCTTGCCGGAGTGTGCGTCGTATTCCACTTCATGCAATGTAGTCGGATGAGTAAGCTGGATAGGCGCGCTCTCGCGGTCAGAGAACGAATACGTAAACTTGGTGATGTAGGCGTCGAGCTTAGCCTGGTTGCGCATGTGCAGCGCAGTGCGGCCCTGCTCGGTGCCCAGCAGTTCCTGTGCGAGCGGATCGAGCAGTGCAACTTTCGCATCGCGATCGCATACCACGATGGGATCACCGACGTTCTCAATCACCAGGTTCAGGCGATCACGATCCTGGCGAACCACTTCTTCTGCCTGGCGCAGCTTCTCGTAGTTAGCGCGTAGCTCTTCATCAGCGCGGCGTAGGTCGGTGACATCGCGCAGAACCGAAACCATGCCAGTGCGGCGGCCGTCTGGCGCGAAGCTGGGTGCCGACACGGCCTCGAAGAGAACCTCGTCGCCTTCGATGGCGTCCACCAGCGTCATATCGCGGGAAGAGTCGGTGCCCGACACGGCCATGGACGACAGCGCGGCAGAGAAGAGCAGGTTGTTCAACTCCACAGCGCGCACGCGCCCTTCGCTGACGTCATCCGGCAGTCGGAAATACCGTTCCGCAGCTTTGTTCTGCGTGATGACGCGATGCTGCGGATCGGTGAGGATTACCGGATCGGTCATGCTCTCCATCACCGTCTGCATCTGCGTAATGGTGGTCTCCATGTCGAGCATCCGGTTCTGATAGTGCTCGATCTTAAAAAGCCGGGAGAGGTAGCGGTTCGCGAGTTCAATTAGCGCGTGCAGCTCGTGAATATCGGTTCCCGTGGCGCCGCGCCTGACGTCGACGACGGCCATGGCGGCGTAGGCCCGCATCTCGCAGATGCTACACACCTGCTGCTGTAACTGGAGTTTCAGACGAGAATGATAATTCTCGACGGCGATACAGGTTCCACCGCGGGCGCGCTCCGCCTCCCAGCAGGCCGTCCGATTGCGGTAGACCATAGGGTAGTAGTAGTAATCGGGGCCACGCTTGCCGCGTGCCGGTACGAGCTCCCGTTGCAGGGTGTGGAGTACGCGGGTCAGCGGATTCTCCATGGAAAACAGCGTGGTCTGGAAGCGTTGCAGAACAGCTTTCGAGCAGTTGAGTGAGACTACAGGAGCTATCTCCGAGGTCTCGAAATTGACCTTGGCGATCAGAGCGCGGGGATGTCCGAGTGCGACGATCTCCTCCAGCAGGACGGGGAAGATTTCGTCGGCCCTCTCAATGTCAAGCAGTCGAAGAGCGGAGCGGCGACCACTCTTCGACTGCTCGGCAGCATCGGAATGCACGCGCATCTGCGGCGACGCCACTGCAACCTCTCTCGGCAATCAACTCCCTAGATTCGGGCTGCAGTACGCCGCTTACGGGCCGGGCGCCTGGTGGTTTCGACTGTTGTGATTTCCTCTTCCTCTCCCGGGCCGAGCTGCGGACGCGAAACCAGGCCGGTAAGGCCGACCGCGTCAGCGTACTTCAAGTACGTGTCGATGGAAGCCACCACCACACGCGCTTCTACCGTGATCAAATCGATGCCGACCAGGGAAATACGCACCCAGGCGTCGATCACGATGCCCTTGTCCAGTACTCGATCGAGTACGTCAATGAGACTTGAGCCGCCTGATACTCGTTCAACCGCCATTGCAAGATCCTCCTGCCGATCTTCGTTCCTGGGCTTACTACTTCTTCCTGGAAGCTTTTTTTACAGTCTTTACTGTCTTTGTCGGCACCCGAGCAGCCCGCAGTTCGGCTTCCGGACCAGCGCGCGGCAAGCGCGTGCGTGGAACCTCCGGTAGCTGGCCGGGATGGGTGAGGTTCGGGTCGAACTTCCACCAGTTCAAGCCGATTTCCTCGGCTTTATCTACGGAACACACCAGAAGACGAATTCGTATGGTCAGCAACTCGACGTTGGCCAGCGAAACGCGAACATCGCCAGCTATTACCAGACCCTTGTCCAAGATACGGTCAAGTATGTCGAGCAGATTCGCCGTGCCTGAGACGGTGGGTACTCGTTCCATGAATGATCTTCTGATTTCGAGAGAATTTGGAACCGCCGCAAACTCGATCCGGCCAGCATTTCTGCACTCACCGCAGCAAATGCAAACCAGAGGGAGCCCGACACAAGGGCGTATCGTAGCCGACACGATAAGGCAGTGTCAATTTCGGCTAAGACATAGAAACCGAAGTGGCGTACAGCGTAAAAATCCCGATACTCTCTGCCAAAGTTGGATGCAAAAAGGTTGCCTGACGGGATGGCAAAAACGATTATTTTTCGCCTCGGCAGGGACTTCGTCTCGAAGTAGTCGTCCAAACTGGCATGGAATGGCTCAAGGCCAATTCCGCGAAGCCGGGTATCGGAGGCTTTCGCGCGGGCTGGCGGCTGATTATCTTCTTCGCCGTTCTCGTGCCTCTCGGATATGTCGCCAGCCATTTGGTTGACGCTGCCTTTCGCAAGCTGAACTTGGATTACTTCTCGCCTCTCGGCGGCTTTATCCTTGGCGCGGTCATGGCCTGGGCGCTGCTGCTCGCAAGCCTCATTATGGCTCGGCTGGAAGGGCGATCCTTGGCCAGCTACGGTTTGCCAGCGCGGCGCGCGTTTTGCCGCGAGTTCTGGCAGGGCGCGGTCGTTAGTCTTCTTTTTCACTCACACTTTTGCTCTTTGTCATGCGGTTGCTGGGAGCAGTGTCGTTTGCGTCCGGCGGCCTGCGGGGCATTGATCCTTGGCGATATGCTCTGCTGTGGATGGTGCCACTCTTCCTGATGGCTTGGCTCGAAGACTTCTTCTATCGCGGTTACCTTCTGTACACGCTGACCACTGGAATCGGTTTTTGGCCGGCCGCCGTGGTTACCTCGCTGCTGATGGGCGGCGCGCACTACTTCAATCCCGGCGGTCATGGGCTTGGACCGATTGCAGCCACGTCCTATTGCCTGGTGACGGCGCTCGTTATCCAGCGGACCGGAGACCTGTGGATGGCGCTGGGGATCCACTGGGCGTGGGGTTGGGGAGAGGTCTTCTTGTACGGCGTTCCTTCCAGCGGACAATCGGCGCGCGGGCATCTCCTGCAGGCAACTTTTCACGGCTCGACTCTGGGTCACCGGCGGTGACTTCGGTCCGGAGGCAAGTTGGCTGAATCTTTTGCTGATTTGCCATCTGGGCTGTCGGATTTTGGCTCTGGCTGAAACCTGTGGAGGATGATCGTGCTTACGGCCGTACTGCGCTCGGTCTGCTTAAAACCGAGTGATGCAGCGAAGCCTCTAGCTAGCTCCGATGCAACTGAAATTGCTCAAACTTGTGCAGTGCTGCCTCGATCTGTTGCTTGTGGACGCGAGACTTGCCCCGACCGATCCAGTTCCATCGCTGCACGAGAAGTTCTTGCCGCTGGCGATCGGTTTTTAAGTCGAGACCGGCAACGATTTCGTCCCCGATCAGAACCGGGCAAACGAAATAACCAAAAACCCGCTTTTGCTTCGGAACATACGCCTCAAAGCGGTAATCGTAATCGAAAAAGAGCCGTAGCCTTTTTCGCTGGATGATCAGCGGGTCGAAGGGGGACAGAATGTGAACCTGTCCCTGCGCCTGGTCTGGCATCGCATCGAGCGTCTCCGGACGCACCCAATGCAGCAAATCGCCCGCTCCGTCCAGTTGCACAGGGATCAACTCCTTTCGACGGACACGCAACTCCAGCAGGCGCCGCATCGGCTGCTTGCGCGGAGCGTCCAGGTGACAGATCGATTCCACGCTGACGATCCCCTGTGACTGCAGGGCGCGATCGAGCATGTAATTCAGTATTTCCTTCTCGGTGGCTGCCCGGGGCAGCCTCTCCCATCCAAAGTGCCGTGTCAGCAGCTCGTAAGTCTTCAACATTCCGGCCCGTTGACTGATCGTTAGCAAACCCTTGAAAAAACCTACCTCCAGAACGCGCTTGGAAGGCTTGCGGTTAGCCCAGGCGTAGGGTTTCTCGACCTTTTCGTCATCGATGTCACGTATGGTGAGTGGGCCGCCTCGACGGATCCGCGATACCACTTTGCGTACTTCAGCATCGGTAACATCGCCAAGCCAGACGATGCGCCTCTGCCAATCCTTGCGCATGTGGCGAACGTAAAAGCGAAGGCTCTCCGTCGGCACGTACGACAGGGCGTGCGTCCAATACTCGAAAACGGTTTTGTCGATGCTATGCGCCTGATGCAGATCCTCGCGACGGTAGGCAGGGATGCGCGTGAATAGGATGTGGTGGTGGCTGCGCTCGATGACGTGGATGGTGTCGATCTGCACGTAGCCCAGGTGAGCGACCGCTGCGGCCGTGGCTTGAGCGCCGGAGCCGAAAGGCTCGGCGGTGTCCAGGCGCTGGGCGTGCAGCCAGATTCGGCGCCCCTGAATGGAGCTGAGTTGCAGCGGATTCTTCAATCGGGTTCCATGGGACGAAACAGGTTTTCAGGCTGATAGATTACGCTATCTCGGCAAGGCACCAAATTTGCTAGCGCTGGGTCAGCCGAAAATCCTTGAAGTCATCTCGGAGAGCACGCCTTCAGGTATTGAAAAGTCGAGTCGGCTTTAGCCAACGGCACAACACTTCCACTTCCGAAGCCTGTTCGCAACTCCCACAAGAGTCGTAGTTATCGCCCTATTCCTGAATGTCCAATGTGATTCATATCACAGCCCTCTGGTACATCGTTGGCCGAAGATAAAGAGGTCAGCATTCGCCGGAGTAGCGGCAACTTCTCACTGCTGAACAGCAGGTCGAGATCGAGAGAAGGCAACGATGGGCTGGATCGACAACAAGTTCGAAAAGAATTTCCTGGTCACCACGGTCGACTATGTCTTCAACTGGGCGCGCAAATCGGCGATCTGGCCGATGACCTTTGGCCTGGCGTGCTGCGCCATCGAGATGATCGCGGCTTCGACCTCCCGTTTCGATATCGCGCGCTTTGGCTCGGAGGTATTTCGCCCCAGCCCGCGGCAGAGCGACCTGATGATCGTCGCCGGTACCGTCAGCCTGAAAATGGCGCCGGTGGTGCAGCGCATCTACGACCAGATGCCCGATCCCAAGTGGACGATTGCAATGGGCGCATGCGCGTCGGTCGGCGGCCCGTTCAATACGTATTCGGTGCTGCAGGGTGTCGATCGCATCGTGCCTGTGGATGTGTATGTCGTCGGCTGTCCGCCGCGGCCGGAGAACCTCTTCTACGCGCTGCTGCGCTTGCAGGACAAAATCGATCAGATGAGCATCGCCAAGAAACCCACCGAAGTTCGCCTGAGGCCGCAGATGGTCGATAACTTCAAGGAGCAAATCCGGATCGCCCAGGCGAATATGGCAGCGCAGGCTAACCCCGAACAGTTGGTGCAGGTCGTCGAGAATACAGTGGTGGTGCCGTAAGGCTTCACCACTGAGGCCGAGAAGACACGGAGAACTCGTTCTAGAGTTTCTTGTGGGTCGGCGTAGGAAGTGGATTTGTACGAGAAGGCAAGAAGCGCCGTGGGCGCGATAGAGGTTAGCCCAGCCGTTTACGGCTGGGTTTGCTTTATGTGCGAGAGACGAGTCCTGTAGGGACGGCACAGGGCGGTGTGATCGTCTTTGTGTCGTGCCTACGGCATTCTCCGTGAAACGCCTTGCTTACCCCGCCGTGAACGGCGGGGCTAACCTATGGCGCGCCTACGGCGCTCCGTTGGCTAACTGCCGAACTGCCAAGTACTGCCTTTAGTACTTCAACCTGAAATTCATCAAGTGCCAATTCAGCAGGAAGAAGCTGTACCCGAAGCACGCCATCATCAGCAGCGTGTTCCATATCTTTGTCCAGAACCACAGCCCCTCATCGGCCCAGGAGCGCAGGCAGTAGTTGATCGACACCAGCGTCCCGACCACACCCAACGCTCCCACGAGTTGCAGCACGCGCAGCTTCGTATCGAAGCTGCTGCTGAGCAAAGCAATGTTGTCCTGCACCGACATCAGCCACAAGCTGAAGAACACAACGAACGTCAGATCGATGATGCAGACCCAGCGCATCCAGCGGCGTAGCTGGCGATAGATCGCCGTTAGCTCCGGACGGTAGCCATAGTGCGAACGCAGCATGCCATTGAGCGGCCAGAACAGCAGGGTCAGAACGAAGACGACCAGAGCGAAGATCAGCGCAACGAAATTGAGCACTTGTCCCTTCAGCGTAGGCACGGGCTCGGCGACGAAGATGGGCAGATCGGTGACGATAATCTCGCGGCCGGCGTAGTCCTTAGTGAAGGCGATGCGGCTTTGCCCGTCGAGCTCGCGGAACATCAGCGGCGCGATTTCTTTCAGGTGCTTGGGATTCCCCGCGTAATCCTTAACGGCGTTGACGCTGATCGTCCCGTCGGGATTATCAGTGACGCTGAGCTGATCGAGGGCCGCCGTGACCGACGCGATGTTGCCCGCCGAGCGACGGCTCATCCAGTACTTGCCGGTGACCGACTTCCTATCCCCAGACGCATTGGCGACATCCTGCGCCGGAGGCGGTGTGTAGGGGAAGTAACGATCGAGAAACGCATGCCAGACCGCGGTGCGTCCCGGAAAGCCCGGCTTGCCCATGCTGTTGTACGAGATGAAGAAGCCGATGTGGTCGTCCAGCATCAGGTGCATGTCGCTGTGGAACCACTGGGTGTCGCCGCCGTGGCCGATGATGCGATGCCCATTGCGCGACTCCTCGTAGAAGCCGTAGCACATGCCGTTCAGCTCAGGCACCAGCCCGAAGGCGCGCGAGTGCATCAGCTGCGCTGTTTCCGGCTTCAGGATCTGCACCCCGTTGTACTGCCCGTTGTTCAGGTGAGCGATCATCCAGTGGGACATGTCTTCGGCCGACACCGACATGCTCCCCGCCGGAAACGCGTTGACCATCTCAAAATCCTTCGGCGGCTGCGAGGCCAGTGCATAGCCCTGCGACATCAGCGGTTTCAAATTGTCCGGCAGCGGCTGGCGAAACGTCGCGTGCGACATCCCCAGCGGCTGGAGGATGTTCTTGTCGATGTAGTCGTCGAACGGCATTCCCGAGACTCGCTGCACGATGTAACCAGCCAGCGCAGCGCCATAATTCGAATACGCCGGAGTTGTGCCAGGAGGGAAAATCTCGTCGGGCAGATGGTGCCGCATGTAATCCTGCAGCGGCTGCAGATCGCTCTGCTTGGCGACGAACAGGTCCTTGATCGTTTCTTCGAAGCCCGGCGTGTGCGTCATCAGGTCTTTCATGGTGATGGGCTTGCCGAAGGTCGCCGGAATCTTGAAGTCGATGTAGTCGTTCACGTCGCGGTTGAGGTCGATCTTGCCCTGCTCGACCAGTTGCATCACCGCGGTCCAGGTAAAGGTTTTCGAGATCGAGCCCGGCCGAAACAGCGTTGCATTTGCCGTGACCGGCTTGCGCTCCTTCACGTCGGAGTAGCCGTATCCTTTGGCGAACAGCACCTGACCGTCTTTCACCACCGTCACCACCGCGCCGGCAATGTCGTCGCGCTGCAACTCGATGGGGATGAATCCGTCGAGGAAGGCCTCGAGGTCGTCCTTGGTCAGTTGCGGATTTGTTTTCGGCGACTGCGTCGGAGCGGGCGCAGTCTTCTCCGGCATTGGAGGCGGCAGGATCTGCGGCTTTTGCGCGCAGAGGGAAAGCGATGTGAGAACTACCAGGGCAACAAGGGTACAGATACGGCTGCACCTGAATGTATGCATGATTGCCCGAAGAATACCAGAGATGTCCGGTTTCCGGAGTGCTTGGACACATTCTGGTGTGGGTGAGCAAACCAGTGGTACGATTCGCTTTCCGTTCCCAGAAAGAGGTTTGCATGTTGGTACGCCAACCACGTCTTTGTCACGTGGCTATGGTCCTGCTTTGTTTGCTTCCGCCAGCAGCCTGGTCGAGCGTTAGCGATACAGAACTCCAACAGACGTACGGCGGCAAGGTCTTAACTCTTCGCCAATTCTATCCAGGCGCAAAGCTGCACTTTGATTCGAATGGCAATCTCAACAGGCCAGAAAAGCCGGGGGCATGGACCGTCGACGGACAGCTGCGCGTGCAGAAGATCACGTTGAAGGACCGGGTAGTACAGATACAAGGATTGCGTCTGCTTCTCTTTTACGATCACGGCACAAAACAACTCCGAGATTTGGCCGCGATCAGTAAAGACGAAGCAAAAGCGCGGCACCTCAATCAGAAGTTCATCGACAATGCTGCGAAGGTCGGGAAAGTGACAATTGAAGTGGATTGCGGGACGCCTCAACCCGAGATGGCTGATGTTACTAGGTCCATCAATTCGGCGTTCCTGGCGCCGAACGAGCCCCTGGCCGCAGGTGTTCCCATTTTCTGGAAGCGCTTTTTGGAGGGCAAAGCCGATACCACACCCGCTCACGCGAACGGGGAAGCGGGAGAACAACAACCGCAAAAGGTTGGTGGACAAGTGCAGGGGCCACGTGTCACTTATGATCCGGATCCGGAGTACTCCGAGCCGGCCCGAAAGTTGAAGTACCAGGCAACAGTGATCTTCTGGCTAGTCGTTGACCGCGACGGGAAACCGACGCACATTCGAGTCGAGACTCCTGCAGGCCTGGGATTGGATGAAGAGGCCTTCGCATCTCTAACCAGGTGGAAATTCAACCCGGCAACGAAGAATGGCGAACCTGTCCCAGTGATGATCAACGTAGAAGTGAATTTCCGGCTGTATTAAAAAGGCCTTCCAGTTTCGGACGGCGTTTGCTAATGGGGCTGATGGATTGCAAGCCTCCCGCCTAAGCGATCGCCGAGCTACAAGGAATAGCAGCCAGGGGAGAGGGCGAGAGTCCGGGTACAGGATTCTGTGACCGCGTCGATCCTGTCACCGATTCGAGCCTAAATTGCGACGATTCGAGTGGAAAGTCGATAACGATGCGCAAGTAGAAAGTCAGCGGGAATCCTTTTCGGGAAATATAGACGCCTCTGAGCAATTCGGAGGGTTATGAGCAGCGGGCCAATACCTCTGTTGTCCGGGCTGACGCCAGCGCGAGCGGCATCAGCGTTAGCAGCGGGCGCGATGAAATTATTTAGTGCATAGCGGACTAGCTCGCCTTGACCGACAGCCCGAATGGGACCTCTAACTCCGAGAACATCTCCAGCGACGTCGGAGGAAGTTCAACGCCTGAAGCGCCGGCGTCCAGCCACCACTCGAGATAGACATCTACGGTTGCAGAGTGTTTAAGCTTTCGAAGGTAACGCCGATGAGGCTTCAGTGCCGCCCACAATGCATCAATGTGCTTGTGCAGCGGTTCGGACGGGCTCACGGGAGCCGCGTACGACCACATATCGTGGGCGTAAGGCGCCATGGGGTGATACGGATCGCCCTTCTTGTGAGTGTGTGTCGGTTCCAGACCAAGTGTGGAGGAAATCTCCTCCAGGTCCGGCAAATCACCGAAGATGCGTAGCGTCGCAGAGCAGGTGCGGGGGTTGAACTCGAGCTCGTCTTCAGCAGCGCAACAGATCGATGATGTTCTTTGCATTTGCTGGTGATGTTAGTACAAGCCCTTGCGCTGAAGGCTAACCGCGAAGGAAGCAAAGTGCAGGGTCTGCCCAAAACAGGAAGGGTTGAGCTTTTTCCCGGAGAGCCTCGAAATACGCGGTTGGGCACAAGTTCAGGAGAGCCAAGCGGTTAACCTGAACACCGCTGCGCCTCCGGCACGAGAGATGATTTCGAAGGCATGAAAGTGGTTTGGCACATGCGGAGGCCACTCGGCAATCAAACAGAGCGCTGTCGAGATCGGGGGATGACAATTTCGATAGCAGACTCCGGTCACCGCCGCCGGATTCTTTATTAGCTTCCTGTGCCGCATCTAACCCCGCAAAAGACCGCAGTTATTCAGGAGATACATGAATTCTTTGCAGCTCGACCCAAAGAAAACAGCTCTCGTAATCATCGATTTGCAAAAGGGAATCACTGCTCATAAAACGGCTCCGCATACCAGCGCCGAAGTCATTGAACGCTCGGCGCGTCTAGCCAAAGCCCTGCGCGAAAAGCACGGGACGGTTATCTACATCCACGTGAACATGTCAGATTTTATGAGGCTGCCGGCCGACCAACTCATGCGAGATCCCAACGCGCCACCGCCTCCCGCCGACGCGTCGGAGCTGGTGCCGGAAGCTGGGTTCCAGCAGGGAGATCTGATGATCACCAAGCGTCACTGGGGAGCTTTCGCTGGCACCGATCTCGAGAAGCAACTCCGACAGCGTGGGGTCGATACAGTCGTGCTGACCGGTATTTCCACGAACTACGGCGTAGAGTCGACGGCGCGGCAGGGAACGGGCCTCGGTTTCGGCTTTGTGATCGTCGAGGACGCCTGCTCGTCGCAGGACGCGGAGATGCACAAGTTCGCGTTCGACAAGATTTTCCCGCGCCTGGCACGAGTCAGAAGCACCGAAGAGGTTCTGGCGGCGCTGAAGTAAGGTCGGTGATTACGGGGTGATCTGCCACGCCACCCCGCATCCGTCTAAGCAGGAGCCAGTGCCGCCCTGGGCGGCCGTGCCATAGAGATTGCCATTGGCATCGATGGTCACGCCGCCAACCGGTCTCGATCCATCATCGATGTTGAAATCATGCAGATCGGTGTACGTCCAGCTTCCGCCCTGCCGGGAGAGCTTGAAAACGGAGCCTTGGAAGCGCGCGCCGCCCTCCTCGGTCGTGCCGTAGAGATTTCCCTGCGCGTCGATGGTAAGCGCGGAATAAGGTCCGGCGTTTCCGCGCAAATTCGTCAGCACAGAAGGCGTCCAGCCTCCGTTCGCATGCTGCAGCTCCCACACTACGGAGTTCTGAATGCCGGAGGAGTCGGCCGATCCATACAAGTTACCCGACGTGTCCAAGACCAGCCCCGCAATCGGGTCGGTTCCCACTTCGTCATTTTGCTCGAAGGTATAGAGGGTGGTCTCGGTCCAGCCGGAGCCTGATGGGGACAGCTCAAAGACCGTGCCACAACCCTGGCTGAAGTCGCAGCTCAGATCGCCGCCGAACTGCGTGGTGCCATAGAGATTTCCTGCCGAGTCCAGGATTACGCCAGACAAAGGACTGCTCCCGTCGCCCGCGCCGTGGAAGCTGTAGACGATGCTCTCCACCCACTGTGATCCAGTGCGGGTCAACTTCCAGACAGTGCCCAGATTATTCGCGCCGCCCTCGTAGGTGGTCCCGTAGGCGTTTCCAGCAGCGTCGAAGGTGACCGGCGAGTTTGCGGGCTCAATACCGTCGCCATTGCCGTGGAAGTTATAGATCGGCGTCTCGGTCCACCGGCATACCACGGCGTGGCAGGGGGTAGCTGGCGGAGCGAGCCGAAAGATAACGCCACATCCGGACAGAGAGCAACCCGAACCGCCCTGAGTCGTTCCGTACAAGGCGCCGTCGGGCCCGAAGGTCAGCGGCGAGGACGGGTTCATGCCGATGGTCGCGTTGTTGGGAAACTCGAACAGCGTGCTCAGAATCCAATTCGACCCGCTGCCGCTCATGCGAAAGGCAACGCCGCAGCCGCCCTGAGGGCAGGTTTCGAGGCCGCCGAACAGCGTCGTGCCGTAGAGTTTGCCTCCGCGATCGAGAGTCAGCGTTGCGCCGGGATAGTTGCCGTCGGGGCCACCGGTGAAATAGTGGATGATGGAGAATGTTTGCGCCTGGGCGGCGCTGGATGCCGCAGCGCACACCAGCAGAACTGAAATAGCGCCTGCAACAAACGTACTGGCCTGCATCAAGAGGGCGGTGAATCTCGAGCGCCGCATAGCCACTCCTTCACCCGGGAGGGGTACTCAGGCACTGTACCTCGATTCTTAAGTCTCGGCAACCGAGGCGAACATAATTTTGCAGGGAGCGTCTAAGGCAGGCTTGTCTACCAGCTGCTGTAGGCGGTGCCTTCGCTGGAGTTCTGGTCGCTGCCGCTGTGTACGTCGATGATGCCGGGCTCAGTCTGGTCGGGCGACATAATGCTTTCATCCGTTACGGGCACCCAGGTGTCGCGCGAGTTGGTGAAGGGGTCTTTAGGAAGTTGCTTCAGGTATCCCGCCTGAACGAGGTCGTCGAGCGACTGCGGCGCCTTCTGCTTGTCGAGGGTGTACTGGTCGATCAGCGAGCGCAGGGTGTAGAGGTCGTCGTGCAGCGCCGTCTCCTTAGCGTGCAGGATCGACGACTGATAATTCGGAATGGCCAGCGACAGCAGGATGACGATGATGCTGATCACCACCATCAACTCAATCAGGGTGAAGCCGCGCTCTAGGACACGCCGTTTCATTGGGTTCAGTCACCACGTCCTGTACTTCGTTCCGTCCAGCCCGGTGCCTTCCGACTTGCTATACACGTCAAAGACGCTGTCGCCGCTCCACGAATCGGAGTCCGGATCATCCTGCATCGAGCGCATTCCCCATTCGTCCTTGCCGGTCATGGGATCGACCGGGATGCGGCGCAGAAAGCGCATCTTCTTGCCGTTGGCATCCACGCCCTTGACCAGGGTATCCAGATCCGGCGGATATCCCTGGCTGTCGACCTTGATCTGGAATGCGCCTCGGTCGGCCGCGTCCTTGTAGCGGTCAATGGCGTCGCGCATCTCCCACAAGTCGCGCCGCAACTCGCGTTCTTTCGCCCGCTGGATGCTGATGCGCACGACCGGCGCAGCGACCGCCGTCAGCACCATCAGGATCGTCATGGCGACGATCAGTTCGACCATGGTGAACCCGCGGTTGGAAAGCTGACGCCTGCGATTGGAACGGATGCGAAGCACTGACGTTATTTTATCCCTTGTGTGGTGGAGCGCTTGCCACGGAGCCGGCGGTCAACGGAGGTTCTAACCTCCGTGTTCTCACTGTCACCGTGGCGATTGCCCTACTTATTAGACGCCTGTTTTAGTGAACCGTCACAATCGCTTGCGAGCCGGTTGCAGGGGTACTCTGCATGGAAGCGTTTTTCAGCGTCGCGCGGTTGATGGCAAGCGTCGACTGCCCCGGAGCTCTCGCCTGGAAGGTCAGCGTAAACAGTTGGCCATCCCCAGAGATGCCGGCTGACCCCCGGCGGCCGTGATGCGGTCACTTGGAGAATTCCCGCCATGCTGTCATCGCGGTTGACTAACGCTACCGTCTGCCCGTCTTGCGAAAGCAGAGTTCCGTTAGAAACATTCAGCAACTGCAGAACGCGCGGGTTGTACATGATCTGCAATGGCACAGACGAGACGTTCTGCCCGCCGGCGAGATTCACATTGACGCTGAAGGTCGTGCCCACCGCCTGATCCAGTGTCGGCGGATCAAAGCTCACAATGGGACTGCCAACTGGGGCCGAAGCCGGCGTGGTCTGCGTAGCGCCGGCAGGAGGCTGCTGCATCTGTCCCTGCGGCTGGACTTGGCCTTGCGGTGCACGGTTGCCCATCGCACCCTGCGGCGCACCAGGCTGCTGCTGCGAGGTGTTGTTCGGCTGAGGCTCGGCTGCACGCAGCGAGATGTTGGTCGCCGTGCCCACGTCGATGGCTTTGGTGTTGGACGGCGTCAGATCCTGCGCGCGCACAATGTGTGGAATCAGCATGAAGACGATCTCGTTGTCGTTGACTTCTTTCTGTTCTTCCGCGAACAGGTACTTGAAGAAGGGAATCGACGCCAGCCCGGGAATTCCCGACAGCGAGTGGGTCACGGTTTCTTCCAGAATGCCGCCGAGGATGTTGACTTCACCCTCTTTCATGCGGATCTCGTTTTCGATCTTGCGCTGCCCGATGACCGGCTGCTGAATGCCGCCGATGTTCTGATACGAGTCGACAGCCGAGATGTCCATGGCGAGCTTGAGAGTGACTTCGTCGAGGCCGTGGACGTGCGGCGTAATGTCGATGTTGACGCCGACGTCGATGTAGTTGAACTGCGTATTCACCAGCGGGTTGATGCCGACGCCGCCGATGCCGGGCTGGAACGATCCAGTGGCTACCGGCACGCGTTCACCGATTTTAAGCGAGGCCTTCTGACCGTCGGAAGCGCGAATCTGCGGCTGCTGAATCAGCTTGCTGCTGCTGTCAGTCATCAGGAAGTTGGCCGTCGCCGACGGAATCGTGACCTCGAAGTTGGTGGCGTTCAAGTGCCCCAGGGTATTGAGGCTGATCTGGCCCGCAGTCGAGTTGCTCGATGGTGACCGTTGCACTGTTGCCCGTGCCGGTACGTTGCCGAGGTGCTCGAACTGGTGGCAGTTACTTTCCTGCAGGTTGACGGTCACGCTGCTGGGCGGGTTGATACCCAGGTTGCGCAGCTTGTCGCGCGTCACCTGCATGATGGCAACTTCGACCACTACTTCAGGCTTCGACTTGTCGAGGTCTTCGATCAGCTTCTCGGCCATCGCGATCTGGTCGGGCGTGCCGCGCACTACTATCGCCTGCTGCGAAGGGAACTGCTGCAGCCGCTGGGTGTCCAGCAGCGTTCGTAAGATGTTTACTAAGTCTTGCAGTTCATTTGGCTGCGAAAGATTGTTCAAGTAAAACGTGCGGATGACGCTCTGTTCGAGTTCCTTGCGCTTGGCCGGGGTGTCGGCGGCCACAAAGATCGTGTTGGGCGTAACCGGGCGCCAAAAAGTCTTCGACTCCAGCGCCGTAATCTCCAGCGCTTCATGAAGGGTGACGCCGTTCAGATCAACGTGAATGCGGCGCGAAGTGTAATCGGGATCGAAAAGAACGTTGATGCCCGCCAGCCTGCCGATACTCTCGTAGACCGTCTTGGAATCCTGGGTAAGATTCAGCGTGATGGGCGTGTTCGAAATCGGCGCCAGCTCAACCGGCCCCGTCGCCTGTTCCATCTTCCTCGTCAGCATCTCTTCCGTGTTGGGAGGTGCGGCTTCGGCGGCGCCGGGAGGCGTCATACTCTGCTTGAGCATGAGGCGGATCTTGTTGGCCTCCTGTTGCGCGATGAAGCTGGAAGGATCGACGGCCAGGGCCTGCTCGAAGTCGGTCAAGGCCTCTTGCAATTTGCCGGCGTTCATCAGCAGTTCGCCCTGATGAACATACGAGGCTGCCGCCAGGAATCGGACGTATTCATACGACGTGCGATAGGTCAGATCGGACGGATTGAGCTGGTAGGCCTGGTGATAGAAGTTGTAAGCCGTTATGTAATCCTGGCGCGCCTCGGCGATCTTGCCCTTGTCGTAAAGAGCCTTGGCCTGCTTGGCGTTGTTGGCAAATGCAGACACCGCCAATACCAGCAGCAGCGCCAGGGCACCGGTAAACCGTTTCATCACGTTCCTTAAACCCAGGGAATTAGACCGGACCTGCCGACTCCAGACGGGCAGAGCTATCAGGCTCCGGATGTAAGACTTGAGCCCACCGCAAACGTGAGCATTGATTCCAGTCTACGCATCGCATTCGCACCGGATGTTTGGTGACCATCCAAATTCAGTGCGGTCGGCGCGATTATAACATTCGCAGTGGCACGCAAGTTGCTGAATGGAACGTGTGTTAGCATGAATATTCTGCGTCAACATGCCGGTGTCATGTTCCTCCCCGCAGTCAGTTCCGTACGAGAGTCAATCTCTCGCGAATTGCAAGCAGCTGCCGAGTGAATTCGCTATGCCTCGACAACAACCCATTCAGACTCGTCCCGAGAAAAAGCCGTCGGGACGCCGTGACCCGGTCGCCAGCGGCGACCGCGATGCTTCGCAGAATCGGGCGGCGTCGCACAACTATTTCCTGATCGAGAAGTTCGAGGCGGGTGTGGCGTTGCGCGGAACCGAAGTGAAGTCCGTGCGTGGGGGACGGGCGAACCTGAAAGACGCGTACGGCCTGGTCAAAGACGGCGAACTGTGGCTGATCAACGCCCACATCGGCCCATACGAGCACGGCAACATCTTCAATCACGAACCGCTCCGTACTCGTAAGCTGTTAGTTCACAAGAACGAGCTAAATAAGTTGATCGGCAAGACCCAGCAAAAAGGCCTGACGCTGATCCCCACGCGCCTGTATTTCAAGAACGGCCGCGTGAAAGTGGAGATGGCTATCGCGCGCGGCAAACAGAACTGGGACAAGCGCGAAACCGAACGCAGGAAGACGGCCGACAAAGAAGCGAAAGAGGCCATCGCGCGCAGCCGGAAGAGCTAAGGAGCTGGTATGAAATTTTGCGGTGTGGCGCTACTCACGGCAATCGGGGTCTGCTGTGCAACCGCATTCGCGCAAGATGGCAGCGCGAAATGGAAGAAGTTCGAATACCCAAATCTCGGCTTTTCAGTATCCCTTCCGGGAACGCCCGACATCCGTACTGAAAAACTGCCCCCGACGACGATGTATACACTCCACGTTACGAGTGACATCATTGTGAATGTCATTGTCGTTGAGTATCCGGGCGGCGAATGCGAGAAGAATCTGAATTCGATCAAAGAAGAGGCGATGGGCCAGGGATTCGGCATTCAAGAAATTTCGGGCGATGGCTACAGTGGTTATGAATTCGAGGACAACGGACCGGTCTCCGGGAACTATGTTCGTCAGCTATGTGCTCATCGAAAATTGTATGTAATTGCTGGCTCCTGGCCGGTCGGTAATCCGAAGCCTGATGTTATTACTCGTTTCGTTAATTCGTTTCACCTGATGAGCAGCGCGCCGGCTAAGTGAAGGTTGGAGAAACTTCGCATCCGTCCGGTTTGTCATGTTCATTCAGGCGGGATCATTTTGCATCAGGGCACGATTGCAATCGCGTCGAGCGAACGCGTCTTAGTTTTCTCATCCCGAGCGGAGCAGCGCCGTTGTTGCGCTGCTCGGACTTAAGTCCTCGATCGGGATGACCACCAAATTTTGAACACAGAAAGAATGCCATCATGAAAACGACTCTGAATTCCGCAACACCTTCACAGATTGAAACCGAATGCCTCGTCATCACCGTTCTCGACTCGTCGGAGAACACGAACGGCGATCCGAACGCTAAACCCAGCCCGCAGCTCCAGACCGCCGACAAGGCTGTCTCCGACGCTGCCGCAGACCTCATCGCCTCCGGCGAAGTTACTGGCAAGATGCTTGAGGCCACGCTCCTGCACAAGCCGCAGGGAGTGAAGGCCAAGCGCTTGCTGCTCATCGGCGGCGGCAAGGCCAAGAAGTTCACCTCGTCTGAACTGCGGAAGATCGCCGGCGCCGCCGTGCGCTCGCTCAAAGCAAAAGATCTGAAGAGCTTTGTGCTCGTCGCGCCCGGCGGGGTTGACGATGCCGCGAAGGCCATCGTCGAGGGCGCGTTCGTCGGCAACTTCGATCCCAACTACTACCAGAGCGATCGCAAGGACCAGAAGATCGAAGAGCTCATCATCGTGACCCCGAAGGGCTCTAACCAGAGATCGTGGACGAGCTCGATGGAGCGCGGCCGCATCATTGGCGAATCCCAGAACTTTACTCGCGACTTGGTCAACGAGCCCAGCAATCGTATGACGCCGACCATCATGGCCAACCGCGCCGAAGCGATGTGCAAAGAGACCGGCCTGGCCTGCGAGATCTACGGTCCCGACAAAATCAAGGCTCTGAAGATGGGCGCTTTCTGGAGCGTGTCGCAGGGCTCCGACGAAGAGCCGCGGCTGATCGTCATGCGCTACGAACCGGAGCGTGCGCCGAAGAAGCGCGTGCTCGGCCTGGTCGGCAAGGGCATTACGTTCGATACCGGCGGCATCTCCATCAAGCCGGCCGACGGCATGGAGAAGATGAAGTACGACATGGCCGGCGGCGCGGCAATGATCGGTGCCATGCGCGCCATCGCCTTGCTGAAGCCGAACATTCGCGTGATCGGCATTGTGTGCGCGAGCGAAAACATGCCGTCGGGCAAGGCGCAGAAGCCGGGCGACGTGCAGATTGCCATGTCGGGCAAGTCGATCGAGATCATCAACACCGACGCCGAAGGCCGCCTGGTGCTGGCCGACGGCTTGCACTACGCGAAAGAACTGGGCTGCACCCATCTGATCGACGCCGCCACGCTGACCGGCGCGGTGGTGGTGGCGCTGGGTATGGTGAACGTCGGCGTCTTCGCCAACGACGACGACTTCTACAACCGCTTCAGCCAATCGCTGGCCAAGTCGGGCGAGAAGATGTGGCGCCTGCCCGTCGAGGACGACTACAAAGAGATGATCAAGTCCGACATCGCCGACATCAAGAACACCGGCGGACGCTGGGGTGGCGCCGTCACCGCTGCCATGTTCCTGAAGGAGTTCGTCGGCGACACCCCCTGGATGCACCTCGACATCGCCGGCACTGCATGGATGGAAGACAATAAGCCTTGGATCGCCAAAGGGCCGTCCGGCGTTCCCGTCCGATCGCTGGTGGAGTTCGTGCAGGACTTCTCGGGGAAATAGCAGACACTTCCGCGACTGAGTCACTGGAAGGGCGCAGCTCAGGCTGCGCTTTTCCATTTCCTAACCAGTGAAGCACGCATTCAGGGGCGCAGGAACGTGCTCTTTAGATTTTGCCTTCCTGAGCGGAGCTGCGTCTTCGCGGCGCAGTCGAAGGAACTGCGGTTCCCCGCGACCGACATCTGCGCTTGCCGACAAGAATGCGTTTTTATCGTGTAAAATAGTTCTGCTACCAGGCGAGTAGAGAAGGTGCGAATACGCACCACCTGCAGTCGAGGCCGCTCTCCAAAAACGAGAGCGTGGGCTCAAGACATGTGCATCTCGCGCTCCGCGCGCCCATCCGCTTCGATCTCACGACTTACTTCAGCCCATGTAGACTTTGCTACCGCAGCAGCCTGCGGGAAAGAACTGTTCAGGAGAAGAAATGGCCAAGATCGCAAAAACCGCAGACCGCAAAAAGGTGATGGACACCACCAAGAGCACCGACTGTCCCAAGTGTGGCAAGCCTACCCGCGTCGTAAAGCGCGTGAAAGACCGCGAACGCGATGTCCCGGGGGGCATGTATATTTCGTGCTCGGCGTGCGACTTCTACGAGAAGCTCTAGTTAAAGGATGCCCCGGGTCTCGCGCGTTTCGAGACCTGGGACCACTCGATTCGCGGAAGTGGCCTGCCACTGGAGAAGAACCGCAGATCCTTCGACTTGGCTGCGAAGACGCAGCTCCGCTGAGTATGACAGTTCAAAAATTGTACTGACAGTCAGCGCGTCGCCAGAATCTCAGCCTTCTCGATCTCTCCCATGATCTCCGCCACCGTCTGTTCGCGCCACCCGTCGTCCCATAACTTGCGCTTGCGCATGTAGTGTTCCATATACTCCAACGGATCGCGCTTCGAGTCCGTGCGGCAGTCGATGAGCGTCGGTCCCGACCCCTGCCGCGCTCGGTGGATCGACTCCTGTGCCGCACGAAATACCGCAACCACATCCTGGCCATCGACAATGATGCCGGGATAACCGTAATCGCGCGCCATAAAGCTGAAGGCCTCCAGGTGAGGCGCATGTTCCTCCGACGACTTCTGGTCGGCCACACCATTCTTGATCACGAAAAGAACTGGCAGCTTGTGGACGCCGGCAAACTTCAGCGCATCGTGCCACTGCTCCAGCGCCGGACTCTCCTGCGCGCAGAACGCCACCACCACATTTCGCCGTCCCGCCAGTTTGTGTGCCAGCGCGATGCCGGTACCCACCTGAAACGGATCTACGGGCAGCGACGCGTGTGTCACCGAGTGTCGCGCCGCTCCGGCAGCCTCGCCCGCCAGCAGATTCTCCGGCGACAACCCGCGCGCCACCAGCGCTGCGAGATTCACTGAGGTGGCGGCGATTGTGTCCTCGGTGGTCAGCTCCGCCGTCGGACCGACGACCGTCGCCTCGTGTCCCAGAGCAATCTCGTAGTTGCCGGCCGACATTTTGGCAGCCTGCTCCTGTACCAGGCGGCAGCGCAGCAGCGACGCGTACAGACGGCGCAGTGTCTCCTGGCTCGAGGGCGACGAGCCGTTGCTGCTAACAGTTTTTACGGGCGCTTCAAGTTGAACGGAACTTTTCTTGGCGGATGATTTTGCTGGTTGTTCTTTGGTCTTGGTTGGCATTCACAACGTCCCTTGGGAATGCGTCATTGTATCGCACGCGCTTTCGGGCGATTCGCGTTGGCGTGGGCTTGCGCGGTGCATCGTGATGCGCAATTAATTGCACTGCTCGTGAATAGGGTGTGAAAGATTTCAACAAGAATGTGCATAACGTTGTGGAAAAGGGCCCCCATCTACCCGCTAAGTTGCACGGATTCAAAATTTCTCACCACCTTGCACCGAAGTGAGTGCTGAAATTTGTTTACTCCTGTTTTGGCGTTGCCACCGCGATTTCTCTTCCTGCGTCCTTGCGCTTCTTCGTCGACGAACTGCTCGTGCTAGTCTGACGCGGTGAAGCTTCGCCTGGACAAACTGCTGGTTGAGCGCGGACTGGTGCCCTCGCGCGAGCGTGCGCAAGCGCTCATTCTCGCCGGACGAGTACTGGTCGACGAGCAGAAAGTAGAGAAATCCGGCAGCAACGTCGCTGACGACGCGGCCGTTCGCATTCTCGGCGACGACATGCCATATGTCGGCCGCGGGGGACTAAAGCTGGCGCGCGCGCTGGAGCACTGGCAGATCGAGGTAGCAGGGAAGACGTGTCTCGACATTGGTGCATCGACCGGGGGCTTTACCGACTGCCTGCTCCAGGCCGGGGCCGCGCGCGTCGTCGCCGTCGACACCGGCTATGGCCAGATGGACGCGGGCTTGCGTGCCGATTCTCGCGTTCGTCTACTGGAGAAGACCAACGCGCGCTATTTGACGGCGGTATCGTTATGGGGCAGCGAAGAGCCCGAGCCAATAGCGCTGATTGCCATGGACGTTTCCTTCATCTCGGCGACGCTGGTGCTGCCGCCGGTCGTGGCCAGCGTGCGACGTTCCTCCTCGAGCTTTGAGCTTGTGCTACTGGTGAAACCGCAATTCGAGGTGGGGCGCGAGCAGGTTGGCAAGGGCGGAATCGTGCGCGATACCGAGGCGCAACAAGGCGCAGTCGTGAAGGTGCAGCGTGCCGTCGAGGAAACGGGAGGCTCCGGCATCGAGGTCATCGAGTCCCCGATCCTGGGCAGCGAGGGCAACCGCGAATTTCTGCTGCACGCGCGGTACACTGTGTGAGCAATTCTAAAGATAGTTATTCACCACTGGCACGAAGGGCACGGAGTTTTGCGAGGCTTGTGGCGGCGATTACCAAGCGCGCCGTCCGTGCTTCCGTGGTGAACACGCTGTATTTTCCAATCCAATGAAATCCGCTGCCATCATCTCCAAGCCTTCGAAGCCTGAGCTGGCCGGTCTGCTGCCTGAGATCGTCACCTGGTTCCACAACCACGGCTACAAGCTTTATTTCGACCAGGAAACAAGCCAATACATCGGCGGCGAAGAGGTCATGAGTCGCAAGAACCTCGCCGAGAAGCATCCCGACTTCGCCCTTGTTCTTGGCGGCGATGGTACCTTGCTTTCAGCGGCGCGCGCTCTGGCGCATGAGGACATCCCCATTCTTGCCGTGAATCTCGGCTCGCTGGGCTTTCTCACCGAGGTCCCCATCAGCGAGATGTTCGCTACGCTGGACGCGGTCGACGGATGCCATTGTCCGGTGGAAGAGCGATCGGTGCTCGACGCTACCGTCTTCCGCGATGGTCAGCAGATCGCCCATCACTTCGCGCTGAACGATGTCGTGGTCAACAAGAGCGCCATCTCGCGACTGGTTGACTTCGACCTGGTGATTGACGGGGCCTTCGTCCTGCACTACAAAGCCGACGGCGTCATCATCGCCACTCCTACCGGCTCGACTGCATACTCACTGGCTGCCGGTGGCCCGGTGCTGATGCCCAGCGTTTCGTCGTTCGTGGTGACGCCCGTTTGCCCGCATGCGCTGACGCATCGCCCGCTGGTCGTCACCGACAAGGCGCAGATCGAGCTGCACATCGAGACCGGCGCCGAGGAGGCCTTCCTCAGCATCGATGGCCAGGTTGGCATGCCGATCCAGCAGGGCGATCGCATCGTCTGCTGCAAAGCCGAACACACCGTAAAGCTGCTGCGCGTGCGGCGAACTTTCTTCGACGTGCTGCGCAACAAGCTGAAGTGGGGCCAGCGGTAAGATCGCTGACGGAACGCGGTCGCCCCGTCCTTCCACTTGAGACTCCTTGAAGCTTTTGTGCGCCGTCGTGCGTATAGGGCAAGGAACGATTTTCGTTCGTCGGCGACTCGGACTGTGCGGAGGCAAAACAACTCATGGTGAGGCATCTGGCAAACATCTTTCGCCCCAGCAGCAAGTACGACGGCGTTCGCCCCATCCACGTCTATCTTCTGCGGCTGCTCTATGTGCTGATGTTCTTTGTCCTCGGCAAGGACTGCTGGACGAAGCTGCTTACTCATCAGGGACCGTGGGATCCGTATGAGTCGGTGGCGTGGTGCGTCTGGACTGGCTTCGCCATGCTGGCGGGTCTGGGCATTCTCCGGCCACTCCGCATGCTGCCCATCGTGTTGCTGGAGATTTTCTACAAGCTGCTATGGCTGGGGATTGTCGCTTATCCGTTGTGGGCGAACGGCGCCTTGTGGGGCTCGCCGGCGGAACAGGTCGCTATCCCGTTTCTCTGGGTGCCGTTGCCGATCATTGCCACGCCATGGGGCTATGCTTTTCGCAAATATGTTTACGAGCCGAAGGGAAAACTGGCGGCTGCCGTACCCGCGCCGTCTGTGTGACGCGCTCGCGAAAACATTGACGCGTCAGAACCTGATGTTGTTCTCGCCCACCACCGCCAGCACATCGATCAGGTGCGTCACACCGAGAAGCTGGCGCACCGACTTGCCGATGTTCTTCAATTCCAAAACGCAGCCGCCGGACTTGGCGGAGACGTACAGCCGGACGAGCGTCCCAATGCCCGAGCTGTCCATGTGGGTCAGCTCCGCCATGTCCAATACGATTCGCTTGCGGTCGGGAATCAGCGCGCCGACCTCGCGGTAAAAGCGATCATTCACTCCTGAAACCAGACGGCCGCTGCAACGAACCACCGCGGTCTCGTCGCAACGTTCGATAACGAACTCCATACTTCGCCCCGGCGCGCCACCTGTCATCTTCACCTCGTTTGTAGTAACTGCTGTTTGGCGATTGCGCGATTGTCACATACAAAGCTGGACTTGGGATAGACAAGGAAGACAAAAGCCAAACGCTATAACCTGAACCTCTCGGCAAAAACTTGGTCTGAATTGTCTCTCATGCTCATCCCTATTGCGCCGGTTGCGGAATCAGATGTACCGTATCGCCGTAAGTCTTGCGAAGCCCTTCGCTGTAGGTAAGGCACAGTGCCGTATTCACGAAACTGCCCGCCCAATCGAGGAGCCCACGATGACCAAGCGGCATGAATATTCCCCGCTAATCTCCCCCCGCGTTTTGTTGAAGTCAGCGTTGGCATGGGGACTGCTTTTTGCGCTGACGATGTCTTTGACGCGAATAGCAAAAGCGCAAACCTATCAGGTTATTCATAGCTTTACTGGCTCACAGGACGGACTATATCCAGTCGCCGGTGTGACCGTCGACAGCCACGGCAGTTTGTACGGCACGACCAATATCGGTGGTTCGGGAACCAGTTGCTACGAAGGGTGCGGCGCCGCGTTCAAAATAACTCGCGCCGGGTCGGGTTGGGTGTTCACTCCGCTGCACGACTTCACCGGAGGCACAGATGGCGGGAATCCCGCGGCGCGACTGATTGTCGGACCGGACGGCGGCATCTACGGCACGACTTCGCAAGGTGGGGGGATCGGGTGCGAGGGCGGGTCCGGCTGCGGAACTGTTTTCATTCTGCGACCGCCAGTTCGATTGACGGGTCGCGTCTTGGGCGGATGGTCGGAAACCGTTCTCCATCGCTTCAACGGAACCACCGACGGGGATTCGCCACGCAACGCCGACCTCCTCTTCGACAGCGCTGGGAATCTTTACGGCACAACGATCTTCGGCGGTGGAGGCGACTGCCAAGGCGGTTGCGGCACGGTCTACAAACTCACTCGCTCTGGCAACAATTGGACGGAGAGCGTCATTCATGCCTTCAGTGCGAGTGGTGATGGGCAACAACCCTGGGCCGGCGTGATCCTCGATCAAGCCGGCAACCTTTATGGCACGACCGCTCAGGGCGGTACTTACCGCTACGGCACAGTTTATGAGTTGACACCGTCCGGGTCAGGATTTGCGGAGCATCTTCTCTACAGCTTCCATGGTGCAAGCGACGGGGGAATCATGTACGGCGGCCTGATTTTTGACCCCGCGGGCAACATGTACGGCGCGACTTGCTGCAATACCGCTGGCGGAGATCTTACGGTCTTCGAATTAAGCCGTTCGCAGGACTGGGCGTTTTCGGCGCTCTACAATTCGTCCGCATGGGGATCCGGCGGCAACTTAGTTATGGATTCCGCCGGGGACCTTTACGGCACGATAAACTCGGGGGGTGCGTTTGGCTTTGGCGAGGTTTATAAGCTGACTCGCTCGGCGGGTGGCTGGACCTATACATCGGTTTACGATTTCTGCCCCGGCGGCTGGCCTTGCACCGATGGCGCCACGCCTCCGAGCGGTTTGGCGCTCGACTCCGAAGGTAACCTCTACGGCACAACCTCTAACGGCGGCGCAACTGGCGGGGGAGTCGTCTTCGAAATCACTCCATAGCTGACACTGCGGCTATCGCCAGAGCCAGCCGCACAGGCAGCGGAGCATGTCCCAGGCGTGCGTTTTATGGAGCCGGCGTTTGCAAAGTGGACATTCTCTTTGCCACATAGATCACCTCGCGGAGGCGGTCTTCCATGACGGAAGATTCCTTTGACACCACGCAGCGTAACCCCAATGGCAGGAAGGGCTCATCCCCTGCGGGTTGCAGGGCCGTGGTACGAAGGGGGCATCCGCTTAAGTGGTAGGTGATGGCTGAGGCGCGGCGCGAGGCCGCGCCAAGGTTATTCGCCGGCGGACTTTACCGTTTCATGCAGCCAATAGCGCGCTTCGTATTCGCACTTTTTGCAGCAGAAAGTGTGTCCATCACGGGCCCGGCTTGTGCTTGTTAGGTATTGGGAATAACACCAGAGGCAAACGCTCGTGGAAGTGGCAGCGTCAGATCGGTTAGGTTGCATGGGCTCTCCCAGTGGAGTGTGAGCATAGGACAACTTCCCGCCAAAGGCAATGCGCAAAATAGGGGAAATCTGCCGCTAAGGTTGTTTACCGAGGAACGTGGGGAAGGAAGTTGGACACGGAAGGCCGATAGTCCATTGCGCTGAATTAAATGCGCGCATCGCAAAAGGGCTGGCGCCTTCGGCGCGAAAGAAGACAGCCTCGCCTTTCAGGGCGGGGTAGGCGTTTTTCAGGAAGGCAGAGTCCGTCAAAAGACGGCAGGCTTTCTGTCGCGCCTCCGGCACTCAAACCCGTTCCGGCCCCAGCAAATCGCGCATCGTCTCCCGCCGCCGGATCAGCTTCACGCGCTTGCCCGCCACCAGCACCTCGGCTGCGCGGGGACGCGAATTGTAATTCGACGCCAGCGACATCCCATACGCGCCGGCGTCGAGGATCGCCACCAGATCTCCTTCGGCCAGACCTGGAATCTTGCGGTCATGCGCGAAGAAGTCCCCGCTCTCACACACCGGTCCGACGATATCGACCGCCTCGGTGTCTTTGCCGATAGCCGGTCCCGGAACCACCGGCACAATCTCGTGGTAAGCGTTATACAGCGACGGCCGAATCAGGTCGTTCATTCCCGCATCGACGATGACGAATTGTTTTCCATCATTGCGCTTGCGGTAGATCACGCGCGTCAGCAGGACGCCGGCAGTAGCGATGATCGCGCGCCCCGGCTCCAGCAGCAGATGCAGGCCCATGCCCTTCAGCGGCTTCATCAGCGACTTGCTGTATTGCTGCACCTCTTTGCTGAAGTCGACGCTCGCCGGATCCTCGTACGAAATGCCCAGCCCGCCGCCGGCATCGACGTAGCGGATGTCGAACCGCTCCTGGCGCAGCGAGCGCACCAGCGAGACCACGCGCTCCATCGCCTCGTGAAAGGGATCGGCGTCGGTGATCTGCGAGCCAATATGCACGCTGACCCCGTTCGGCTCAAGATAATCCTGTTCGGCGGCGCGTCGATACAGCTCGGACGCATCACGCCAAGGCACACCGAATTTGTGCTCGTGCAGTCCGGTTGAAATGTAAGGATGCGTGTTGGCTGCCACATCGGGATTCACTCGTACGGCGAAGCTGGCCTTCTTGCGCAGATGTGCCGCACGCGCTGCCAGCAGTTCCATCTCACTGGAGCTTTCAACATTGAAGAGCAGAATGCCGGCCGCAAGCGCCGCGTCGATCTCGTCAGTTTGCTTGCCCACGCCGGAGAACACAACCTTGCTGACTGCCCTGCGCGCCGCGGCTTTCACCCGCTCCAATTCACCGCCGGAGACGATGTCGAAGCCCGCGCCCATGCTCGCCAGCAGTCGCAGAACCGACAGGTTCGAGTTCGCCTTCACCGAGTAGCAGACGGTGTGCTCGCAGCCACGAAACGACGTCTCGAAAAGCCGATAGCGCTCGCGAATCGTTGCCGCCGAATAGACATAAAGCGGGGTGCCGAATTTCTCCGCCAGCTTGATTAGCGAAACTTCTTCAGCATGCAATTCGCGATCGGCGTTGCCAAGAATTCGTCGCGTGCTCGCATACACGAATCCCGGCGGCCGTTCCTGAGGAGCGCTGCGCTTCACTTCTTGGGAGTTGGTCCTTTCACTTTGAGGACAACAATGGTCTGGTCATCGAAGGCCTCGACACCTTCGGCGTGGGTAGAGACGGCTTTGAAAATCGCGTCGACGATCTCTTCGGCACTGGCACCGCAATTGTCCTGCATCATCTTTTCCAGACGGCGGCGGCCGAACATCTCGCCTTTTGAGCTGGTGGCGTCCAGAATGCCGTCACTGAAGAAGAGGAAGACGTCGCCGCGACGCGCCTGTACCGTCAGTTCGTCATACGTCGCGTTATTGAACAGACCAATGGGCAGCCCGGTCACCTGAATTTCCTCGGCCTTGGCGCCGCGGCAGTGAAGCGGTCGCGGCAGGCCCGAGTTCGCCAACTGCAGCGTCTGCTGATTATCATCCCAGATGGCGTAGATCATCGAGACGTACTGTCCTTCAATCGGGCGCTCTGAAAGCGACAGGTTGATTGCCTCCAGCATGTGCGCCGCGCTCGGTTCTTCCGCGGCGTGGGAACGCGCAATGCCGCTGACCAGCGCTGCGTAGATGGCTGCCGGCGCGCCTTTGCCGCTGACATCACCCACGGCGATGCCGGTCACTCCCTGTCCGCTGTACTTCAGGAAGTCGTAGAGATCGCCGCCAATCTGCCGCGCGGGCGCAAAACGCGATGCGACCTCGGCGTTCTTGAACACCGGGAGCTTCGGCGGCAGCAGGCGGAATTGCAACTCGCGCGCCAGCGCCAGATCTTGCTCCAGGCGTTTCTCCTGCCGGGCGATACGCTCATACAGCGTCGCGTTCTCGATGGCGATGGCTACTTGCGCGGCCATGGTAGTCATGATGCGCACGTGATCTTCGTTGAAGTAGTTGCGGCGGGTGTGCTCGATGTCGAGCACGCCGATGACTTTGTCCTTGTAGATGAGAGGAATGCACAGCTCGGAGCGCGTCTCGGGATTCGCCTCGATGTAGCGTGGGTCCTTACTGACGTCCGGCACCAGCACCGCCTCGCCGTGCTGCGCGGCGTAGCCGACCAGGCCCGTGCCCAGCGGGATCTCGTGTTTGAGCTGTACATTCTCCTTGAAGCGCAGCGAGAAGCGATGCTGCAGCACGCTGCCGCTGGGATCGAGCAGCAGGATGGAGAACATCTGGTAATCGATGATACGCGTCAGCAGATCGGCAATGCGCTTTAGCAGTTGATCGACGTTCAGGATCGATGTGAGCTCGCGGCTGATTTCGGTCAGCAGTGTGAGCTGCCGCGCCTGCCGGGCAACACGCGTGTACAGTCGCGCGTTCTCGATGCCGACGGCGATGCGCGACGCAAACAGCGTCAGCAGTCGCTTGTGCTCTTCGGTAAAGGCGTTCGGCTGATCGGCTTCGACGTCGATGACGCCGATGACTTTGTTCTTGGCGATGAGCGGCACCGCCAGCTCAGAACGCGCACCGGGCGCGGAGTTGATGAAGTTCTCGTCGGCGGCAACGTCGTTCACCAGCACCGGCTCGCGTAGTTGCACAGCGCGGCCAGTAACGCCCTGGCCGACCCTGATGCGGATGCGCTCGGCGACCTCCGGAGGATGGCCAACCTGGAATCGAATGCGCAGCTCCTGCGTCTTTTCATTCAGCAGCAGGATGGCGAAGATTTCGTAGTCGATGAAGCGCTTCAACATTTCTGCCACCCGCTGCAGAAGCGTGTTCAGGTCGAGCGTAGTGTTGACCGCGTCCGCGACTTCCAGCAGATACGAATCAAACGTCGACGAGACTAAGGGTTCTTTGGTGGCAGACATTACGCGGGCTCTGCTGTTCATGATACCAGCGGAGGTGCTCAGGAACGGCGGTGGCGATTGCGCAAAAGTGTTCCGTCGCCAGGAAGGGTCAAAAGGTCCCGACGAAGGGTGGAGCACGCTTTAGGCGTGCAATTGGGACGTGCGAAATGTGGCGGCTTTAGCCGCTGAGGTACGGTGTATCGACCTCAGGCGCTAAAGCGCAGCTTGGAGTTGGTGCGGAATATGCACGCCTGAAGGTTTGCTCTACCCGGTGCGGAGTAAGGGGAACCGTGGCGTAGCCCAATCGCCAGGTTTGCCACCCCGCCGAATCACCGACTAGAATTCTTGCCTGCCGAGGAGGTGTACGATGCCTTTACCGGAGTTCAAGCAACTGGTCGACGAAGCCAAGGCGCAGATCACCGAGATCAGCGCCGACGACCTGAAACGCATCCAGCAGTCGGGCCAGGAGTTCACCCTGATCGACATTCGCGAGCGCGATGAGCAGGAGAAGGGAACCATTCCGGGAGCAGTCTGCCTGCCACGTGGCATTCTGGAAGTAAACATCGACCAGATCACCACGGACAAGGCCCGCGACATCGTGCTGTATTGCGGAGGCGGATCGCGCTCTGCCCTGTCTGCCCTGAACCTTAAGAAAATGGGTTTTCGCAACGTAAAATCGCTGGTGGGAGGTTTTCGCGGCTGGCGCGCATCGGAAACCCAGTGACGATTTCGGCATTCTAACAACGCAATACATTCGTACTTGAGGCCCGCAATGAACCTGCAAGGGAATAAGCTGACGTGGCTCGGCCACGCAACCTTCCGCATCGAGACCAAAGACGGTGCAACCGTGTACGTCGACCCGTGGCTGCAAAACCCGCTCTGTCCGGAGAGCGAGAAGGAAGCCAAGAAGTGTGACGCCCTGCTCTGCACCCACGGCCACTTCGATCACATTGCTGACGCGGTCGCGATCGCTAAGAGGCTCAACCCGACGGTCGTCGGCATCTTCGAGTTGGCAACCTGGATGAATAAGAAAGGCGCAAAACAGACTTCTCCGATGAACAAGGGAGGGACACAGACGGTCGCCGGTATCAAAATCACGATGGTGCACGCCGTGCATTCGTGCGGCATTCAGGAGGACGACGGCTCGATCGTCTACGGTGGCGAAGCGTGCGGCTACGTGATGGAACTGCCCGGCGGCCTGAAGATCTATCACGCTGGCGATACCGCGGTCTTCGGCGACATGCAGATTATTCGCGAGCTGTACGCACCCGAAATCGTCATGCTGCCCATCGGTGACCACTTCACCATGAGCCCGCGCGAGGCCGCCTTCGCCTGCAAGCTGCTGCAGCCGAAGACGGTCATTCCCATGCACTTCGGCACATTTCCGATGCTCACGGGCACGCCGGACGAGTTAAAGAAGCTGCTGGGTTCCCCGGCTCCGGAGATTGTCGAGATGAAGCCGGGACAAACGCTGTAGAACCGCACTTGGCAGTTAGCCAAAGCGAAGCGATGGCTCAAACTGCTTTGCTAATTGCCAAATGCCAATTGCTGAGTGCTGCTTCTCTTATGCCCAACATTACCTACGAACCCGTTGAGAACTATCTTTACGCCATGCTGCCGCCGCGCGAACCGGTGCTCGAAGAAATCGAGCGCCAGGCCAAAGAGCGCGACATCCCCATCGTCGGACCTGCCGTCGGACGTCTGCTTTACCAATACGCTCGGCTGATCGGCGCCAAAACCGTCTTCGAGATGGGTTCGGCGGTTGGCTACTCGACCATCTGGTGGGCAAAGGCCGTCGGCGAAGGCGGCAAGGTTCACTACACCGATGGCAGCCGCAAGAACGCCGACGAAGCGCGCCGCTACTTCAAAGAGGCCGGCGTGGCCGATCGCATCGAGGTTCACACCGGCGACGCGCTGGAGCTTCTGTCGGAGCGCAAGGAGCAGTTCGACATTCTCTTCTGCGACATCGACAAGCACGACTATCCGCGCGCCTTCAACATGGCAGCGCCGCGTGTCCGCAGAGGCGGCCTGTTCATCACCGACAACACGCTGTGGAGCGGCAAAGTCGCTTACGCCGCCGGCAATCCCGACCTGCCGGCGCCCGAGCCAGACAAGTACACGCATGGTGTCGTAGAGTTGAATCGCCTGCTGTACTCCTCGCGGGACTGGTACACGACGATCATCCCGCTGCGCGATGGACTCAGCGTGGCGATGCGGTTGTAATCGGTTATTTGAGAAAGTGGAACGTGGAGAGTGGGACGCGCAGCGCCTTGTTGACTGAAGCTTCGTCATATTCAGGAGGTGGCGAGCCTGAAACGTGAGGATCGAAGCTGACGATCATGGTGTTCAGCTCATAGCACGTTCCCCGATGCAGGGTTCGGTAAACGTAGTCGTCCCCACCGTGTCCGCTGGCAACGCCATCCGAGACGATTGTGTGATACTGAACTCCATTGGTCGTCACTGGCTTCCAATGTCCGATCGAAACCTGGGGCTTCGAGAGAGACAGGCATGCGGTTTCATTCTCAGCTGGACCAAGTTCGACCACGTTGAAAGCCGCCCCTTCCAGGTTTGTTTTTCGCTGAGCTGGTCCCATGCGCAAGCCGAGACATACGGCAACCCCCTTAATGTTTCGTCCTCCGGAAGAGCAGGGCGGAACGTAGGCTTCCCAAGACTCAGCGGGCTCCCACCAGTCGTCCTGCTTCATGCTCTGCTGGCAAATGACCAGATCGTCAGCGTATGCGAGGCGAAAAGCACCGTCAGGGCTGGTGTAACTATGGACGGTTCCAATCGACCGTGGCGTTTGCGCAGCAAGTATGCTGGCGCTGAGAATCGAGAGCGCCAGGATGAGTTGAGCGCTACGAAGCATACGGCTTCTCTTCCGGGACGAGATTTTATCCTGTTTCGGCGCGCCCATATAATTGCCAAACGATGGATACCTACCAAGCCGACATCCTGGCCATAGCCGCCCACCGCGATGACATCGAGCAGACCTGCGGCGGAACGCTGCTGAAGATGGCTGAACGAGGTTATCGCACTGCCGTCCTCGACCTGACACAAGGCGAGATGGGCACGCGCGGCACGGTCGGAGAGCGCGGACAGGAAGCGGATGAGGCGGCGCGCATCCTGAAGGTCGGATGGCGGCAGGCGCTCGACATCCCCGATGGCCGCGTCGAGAACAACTACGAGAACAAACTGAAGGTTGCGCGCGTGATTCGCCAGCTGCAGCCGCGCGTGCTGATCCTGCCGTACTGGCAGGCGCGTCATCCCGACCACGCCACCGCGGGCGTGCTCGGCTACGAAGCAACGTTTCTTTCCGGATTGAAGAAGCTGGACCTCGGCGCTCCGCCGCATCGGCCGTTCAAGATCGTCTACGCCTCCCTGTATGCAGATGTCCGGCCGACATTCGTCGTCGACATCTCGGCGCAATTCGAGGCGCGCTTCGCGTCACTGATGGCGTATCGATCGCAGTACGAAGACCAGAGCGCAGGGAGCAACCTCTTTCCGAAACAAGCCGAAATCCGCGAGCGTATCGCCGCTATGGCTGCCTACTACGGCTTGCTCGCCGGACGTGCAATACGCCGAACCCTTCGTGCAGAAGGAAGTTGGCCTGGTGGACGACCTGCTGATGGTTCCGGTGCAGTCGATATGAGTTGCGGCAAAGGGTGAAGAGACTCGAGGAAGGGTTCGGAAGGTCCCGCTATTTTTTCCTTTCCACCAGGAACTGCGCAATCTCCCGCATCGTTGCCGCCTGTTCGCCGAAGCTGTCCAGGGCCGCTGAGGCTTTCGCCACCAGTTCGTCGGCCTTCTTCAGCGACGCATCAATCCCAAACAACGCCGGATAGGTAGCCTTCTCGGTAGCCGTATCTTTGCCGGCGGTCTTGCCCAACTGCTCCGAAGTCTGCGTCACGTCGAGCACGTCATCGACAATCTGGAATGCCAGCCCGATGTTCATACCGAAGTCACGCAGCTTCTCGATCTGCTCCGGCGTGGCCTGCGCGTACATGCCGCCGGTCACGACACTTGCGGTCAGCAGCGCGCCGGTCTTCGAGCGATGGATGTACTCCAGCGTCTTGGCGTCGGGCCGCGTGTGCTCGGCTTCCAGGTCCATCACCTGTCCGCCGATCATGCCGTCGATGGTGCCGGTGGCATGCGCGACTTCGGCGATGATGGCAACGCGCGACTCCGGCGGACACTGTATCTTCGCCAGCACCTCATAGGCGTAGGTCTGCAAGGCGTCGCCCGCCAGAATTGCCGTAGCCTCGCCGAACGCCTTGTGGCACGTGGGACGTCCGCGGCGCAGGTCGTCATTGTCGAGCGCCGGCAGGTCGTCGTGGATCAGCGAGTAGGTGTGCAGCATTTCCAGGGCGGCGCCCAGTTCTTCGATACCGGGAGGCACACAGCCTTCGATCATCTGGGCGGCTTCCATGCAGAGAATCGGCCGCAGGCGCTTGCCTCCGGCAAAAACGCTGTGCCGCATGGCTTGATGAATCGACGAGGGATACTGCGTGGCAGGGGGCAGCAGGCGCTCCAGCGCCTGATCGGAGACGGCTCGGCCTTGTTCCAAAGTCTGTTTGAGCATGAAAGAGGAGTATAACAACGCGCCTCTTGCCCATGCTCGCGCCTAATCGTCGCCGACGGCAACGTGCTCCAGCACCGCATCGCCCGCGCGTTGGAGCTTATTGCCGCGGCGAATGCCGCCAATCTTCTCCTGCTTATGTGCGACGTAATCGCCAATCAGGTAACCCAGGATCGAGCCGACAAAGACGTCGGAAGGGAAGTGTTGCCCGGCGGTCACGCGGGTTACGGTAACCGTGCTCGCCAGCCCGTACAGCGCAAGATCCAGCGGAATGGAGTGGTATTGGTGCGCAACGGCCGAGGCGATCGTCCAGGTAAACATCGCGTGGCCCGATGGGAAGGAGCCATTTGTCCAGTTGCCGGCAAAGAAGTTGCCTTCGCCTGGGCCGGTGTACGGTCGCTGTCGCTGGAAGATGGCTTTCATCGCTCCATACATGATGACGCTATCGGCCGTGGCTTCGGCGGTGCGAATGCCGACCTCCTGCGAATGCTCATCGGAGGTGAACAGGCCGGTGAGATAAATTCCTCCGGCGATGGCCGAAGCTCCGTACAAGGCGCCATCTGAGATGTTGCGACTGGTGTCGTGCCAGGCGACAGGCACTTGATACATCACGCTCTCATCGTTGGCGATGAGGACTCCGGTTGCAGCCAGAAACAATCCGTCCCAGATCAGCGCCTTCTTGTGAAAGGGCGCCTTGATGAGGTGCCACTCGTCTTCGCCGATGGTCTTACCGATCGAGGCGGCGGTGCCGAGAAAGTTTTCGGATGGAGGAGCGGTGACAGAAGGCGCATCCGGGAGCGGCGCATCGGCCACAGCCATGGTTGCGGGCGGCGGCGCAGTTGCTACCTGTGCCTGCGACAGCGGGCAGGCAAGCAGAACGGCGGTACACACCAGCCAGCAGCATCCGCGCGTGTGCCTCTGAACTCGATTCCAGCGGCTTGCCGCGCCCGAGAAGATCCTCATACCACACTCCTGGAAGAACCTGAGCTTCATTTTCGAGCTTGGATTCCGTGTTGTCTGCTGGTGGATGAGGTTGTGACAAATTTGTAATCCGGTGCTCAGCTTTTTTGCACAACAGCCGCCGCTCTGGCGAAAGTGAGCATCTCATTTAGCGAAATTTCCAGGAGGTTTTTGGAGCCATGAAGCTAGCAGGAATCATTTTGCTGGGAGGGGTGCTGTGCCTCGGCGCCACCGCCATAGCGCAGGACACCACCACAACTACCACTTCGCACACCTCGGCCAAACAGGACATGAAGGATGCCGGCCACGAAACCAAGGAAGCGGCCAAGGATACGGGCCACGCCACCAAAAAGACCACTAAAAAGGTCGTGAATAAATCGGCAGAGAAGACCGACGAAGGTGCACAGAAGGTCGAAGCCAAGACCGCTCCGAAGCAATAGCTGTTGAGTGTAGAGTCGCCGTTCCCCTCGGTAGCATCCTGAGCATAGTGTCCGCTCGCTGCCTTCGGCTTGCCGCGCTGGCGGCCCGGGCGGACGCTGAGCCAAAGTATCCGATATTAGCCAAAGTCGAAACGGCTTTTTCCTGACATACTCTTGGGCGAATACCTTCTCTTCTCGAAGACCCAGCCATTGAAGGTTCCTCTTGAAAAACCAACTCCGGATGTTGAAAATCAATTCCATTCACCAATTTTCGGAGGTCAAGGGAATGAAGAAGTTGGTACTACTTTTGCTTGCCGGAGCGGTATCAGTCGGCATCGCCGTTGCTCAGGACTCGGTCAAGCAGGACACCAAGGACGCCGGCCACGCCACCAAGGATGCCGGTAAGGACGTGGGCCACGCAACGGCGACAGGCGCGAAGGACACTGGTCACGCCACCAAGACAGCGGCCAAAGACACTGGCCATGCTACCAAGACCGCAGCCAAAGACACCGGGCACGATACCAAGGTCGCTGCTAAGGATACCGGCCATGCCACGCAGACGGGCGCGAAAGACGTAGGCAAAGGCACGGAAACCGGTGCCAAGGACGTTGGTAAGGGCACCGAAGATGCCGGCAAGGACGTCGGGCATGCCACCAAGAAGGTTTTCGGCGGCGACAAGAAGTCCACTCCGCAATAGGCTGCCACCCCTTTTCGCAGCGGGCGCCGCCGTCTTTTCAGATGGCCGTCCGCTGTGGCTGCCGCACCGATGTGCGGTACGTCCGCCTCCCATGTGACGTACGCCACAGACTCCATGTACATGCCTCCGGAGAATCAAGACGGAGGGTACTGTGTACGACATCGTGGAAGCGCGCCAGTTGGCGCGAAACATCAAGCTGTTCGTGATCAAGGCTCCGCGCATCGCACGCAAGCAGAAGCCGGGTCAATTCGTCATTGTGCGCCTCGACGACTGCGGCGAGCGTATCCCGTTGACCATTGCGGACGCCAACCCGGAAGCCGGCACCGTCACCATCGTCGTGCAAGCCATCGGCAAAACCACCATGCTGCTCTGCCTGCTGCAGGCCGGGGACAAGATCCTCGACATCGTAGGCCCCCTGGGCAAACCCTCTGAGATCGAGAAGTTCGGCACCACCGTGGTCGTCAGCGGCAGCGTCGGTACCGCCATGGCGTTTCCCACAGCGCGAGAGCTGAAACGCGCCGGCAACAAAGTCATCTCCATCGTCGGCGCCCGCAGCAAAGACCTGATGGTTTTGGAAGACGAAGTTCGCGCCGTCAGCAACGAAACCCACGTGGTCACCGACGACGGCAGCTACGGTATCAAGGGACTGGTCACCGACAAGCTGAAAGAGATCATGGCGACACAGAAAGTCGATTACGTGCTCGCCGTGGGCCCGGTGCCGATGATGCGCGCCGTCGCTAACATGACTGCGCCGGAAAAGATCAAGACCATCGTCAGCCTCAATTCCATCATGGTCGATGGCACCGGCATGTGCGGCGGCTGCCGCGTGCTGGTCGGCAACAAGAGCGAGTTCGCCTGCGTCGACGGTCCCGAGTTCGACGCCACGCGCGTCAACTTCGAGGTGCTGATGCAGCGCAACAATATGTATCGCGAGCAGGAGCGCCAAAGTATCGAGCGCCTGCAGGCCGATCCGCAAGCCGAGGTCGACCGGTTGCGCCGCAAGAATCACAAAGCCGAATGCGCTCTGGAAGAAGCGACGGGGGTGACCTGTGAGTGAGACTACGCCGGCTAAGACCAAAGCCAAGAGCAACAACCCGCTGCCGAATAAAGAGCGCATCAAGCTGCCCCGCCAGCGCGTACCCGAGCAGGATGCCGGCGAGCGCGCGCACAACTTCCAGGAAGTGAACCTCGGCTTCCCGGTCGAGCAGGCGCGTCAGGAATCGCTGCGTTGCATCGAGTGCCCCAACCCCGGATGCATCGAGAAGTGTCCGGTGTCGGTCGATGTGAAGAGCGTCATCGACCTGATCCTTGCCGGCGACTTTGCCGGCGCCGCAGCCAAGGTCCGCGAAGACAACGCGCTCCCTGCGATCACCGGCCGCGTGTGTCCGGTGGAAGATCAGTGCGAGTCCGGCTGCGTCCTGGGCAAAAAGGGCGAGCCCGTCGGCATCGCCTACCTCGAGCGCTTTGTCGCCGACTGGGAGCGGTCCAGCGGGCACTTCGGCATGCCGAAATCCGCGCCGCCCACGGGTAAGAAGGTTGGAATCATCGGCAGCGGCCCCGCGGGGCTGGCTTGCGCGGGCGACCTCATCCAGATGGGACACAAGGTGCACGTCTTCGAGGCGCTGCATGAACTGGGCGGCGTGCTGGTGTACGGCATTCCGGAATTCCGCCTGCCCAAAGGAAATCGTGAAGCACGAGATCGACGTGCTTCATCGCCGCGGCGTCGAGTTCGAAACCAATGTCGTCGTCGGCAAGACCGTGACGGTCGACGAACTGATGCAGGACGAAGGCTTCGACGCGCTGTTCATCGCCACTGGCGCCGGACTGCCGCGCTTCCTCAATATTCCGGGCGAGCATTTCAACGGCATCTATTCGGCCAACGAATTCCTCACCCGCGTAAACCTGATGCGTGCCTATCGCTTCCCCGAATACGACGAGCCGCTATACCCCTGCAAGGATCGCGACGTGATCGTGGTAGGTGGCGGCAATACCGCCATGGACGCGGTTCGTAGCGCGCTGCGCCTGGGGGCGAAGACCGCCAGCATCTACTATCGACGTACGGAAATCGAGATGCCCGCACGTGTCGAGGAAGTGCACCACGCCAAAGACGAAGGCGTTCACTTCGAGATGCTGGTCAATCCGGTCGAGTTCATCGCCGACGAGAAAGGCAATCTGACGGCGGTGAAGTGTATTCGTCAGCAACTGGGCGAGCCCGATGACTCCGGCCGTCGCAGCCCGGTCCCCATCCCCGGCTCGGAATTCGTTGCACCGTGCTCAGTGGCGATCATCGCGGCAGGCACCTCAGCGAATCCGCTGATTCAGTCCACGACGCCCGGCCTCGCTACAACTAAGCGCGGCTACATCTCGGCGAAGGAAGACACGCTGGCGACGTCGAAGCCAGGCGTCTTCGCCGGCGGTGACATCGTCACCGGCGGCGCAACGGTGATTCTCGCCATGGGCGCCGGCCGCAAGGCAGCAAAGTCGATCGATGCCTATTTGAAGGGATTGACGGTGCTGAACTAGCAGCTTGCAGAGTCGGTATCCCTCGTTTTGGCGTTTCAGAGTCTCGCAAGAGCCGCTCTCGTGAAGAGCGGTTTTTGTTTGAGCGTCTATCTTCAGCCGACGCTGCTGTAGACGTCATATGAACGAGAGGTTCTCCTGCCGCGAGGGGTGAGGAAAGTTGACAGCGGGGCCTGCGCTCGATAGGTCGAAGTCACGGCAGCTCTGGTGCAACTAAACTGCTGCGGCCTCATAGAAGCCTCTGAACTGAACACCGAAATCCATCGCTACCAGCGTTGCGCCACCACCTGATGCATGAGCCTCGGCTCCTCGTATCCCTTTGGCTTCTGGCGCGGAGGCAGCTTCGGCGGTGTGTATGCGATCTCTTCATAGGGAACGCGACTGAGGATGTCGGCGATGCAGTTCAGTCGTGCGCGCTTCTTGTCATTGGAGGGCACGATGTACCAAGGTGCGAGCGCCGTGTCGGTTGCGGCTAGCATGGCGTCGCGCGCACGCGAGTAGTCATACCAGCGGCGATGCGATTCCAGGTCCATGGGACTCAGCTTCCATCGCTTCGACGGATCCTTAATGCGCCGCTGGAAACGCCGGTGCTGTTCTTTTTCGGAGACGTCCAACCAGTACTTCAGCAGAATGACGCCGTTATTCACCAGGGTGGCTTCGAACGCAGGGCAGCCTTGCAGGAAGTTGTGGTAGTCCTTCTTGCTGCAAAAGCCCATAACGTGCTCGACGCCGGCGCGGTTGTACCAGCTGCGGTCGAAGACGATGACCTCGCCGGCCGCCGGCAACTGCGCGATGTAGCGTTGCCAGTAGAGTTGTGTCTTCTCGCGCTCGGTGGGCGCAGGCAGGGCGACCAGGCGAAAGACGCGGGGGCTGACGCGCTCCATCATGCGCTTGATCACGCCACCTTTGCCGGCAGCATCTCGGCCCTCGAAGAGGATGACGATGCGCGCGCCGGTGTGCTTCACCCAGTCCTGCATCTTGACCAGTTCGACCTGGAGCTTGAACAGGGCGCGCTCATAATCCTTATTGGTGAGATTTTGCGGGGAATGATCGACTGGAGTTTCGACAGCAGACTGCTTCGCGTGTTTCTTGCCGGAGTTCTTGCCCATAGGGCCTCCTGTGCCACACAGCCAGCTTGTACTTTGAGATAAGCTGATTGTAACGTGGGAAGCAAGCCAGGAACCCTGGTGATTTTCTTGCTCGATCTGCGTTCGTTTTCTGGAGCATCCATTCAGCGTGAACCTTTTCGGAAGCGAAGTTCGAACCTCCAACGCAATCTTCGAAAGCTCAGGGCAGCCGATCACGGTTGAGCAGTTCCTGCCCCTAACGCCCGGCAAGCACCGCGCGGTCATCGCGCTTCATGGCTCAGGCGGTATTCGCGAAGGCTGGTCAACGCAGCCGGCGTCGCTGATGGCAGGGCAGGGCTACTCCGTTTTTCTGCTTCATTTCTTTGACCGCACCGGCACGGTTCGGGCCGACTACGAAACCACCCATCGACATTTTCCTGACTGGATGCGAACGATCGGCGATGGCATCACCTTCGCGGCGCAGCATCCGGCGGTCGACGCCAGTCGCATCGGCCTGATGGGGTTTTCGCTGGGAGCATTTCTGGCGCTGGCCGTGGCGTCGGTCGATCCGCGGGTGAAAGCCGTGGTTGAGTTCTTCGGCGGACTTCCCGAGGAATTACAGGGCGTGCCGAAAATGCCGCCGGTGCTGATTCTGCATGGAGAAGACGATCGCGTGGTGCCGGTAACGGAAGCGACCAAGCTGCAGCAGCTGCTGGAACGCACGGGCACGCCGTACGAGATGAAGCTCTACGAGGGCGCGGGACACGTCCTGAACACCATGCAATTCTTCGATGCCGGACGACGAGCCGTCCAGTTCCTCAATAAGTATTTGTAGGGGTTCTGCTGTCGTCGGCTGAAGCCGACTCCAATCGGAAATATGCGGCTGCGACGCTGGCCTGAAGGCCAGCTCTACCAGGTGAATCCACCGCAGAGAAACCGAGCGAAACGGAGACGCGCAGCGTCGCGCGTAGTCGAGGGATCTGCGGTGTGTCCTGCCGCGAAGGTCTGTCCAGCTGCGAGAAACTGCCTAGCCGCGAGAAGTCCGCCTACCCAGCTGCGAGATGTCGGCCCAGCCGCGAGAAGTCAGCCAGGCTTCGGTAGGCAGCGGTCTCAGCGTCAAAGCCTTTATTACTCGGCCAGGGCTGCGGCTTTTTCTTCGGCTTCGGCCACGGCGCGGATAGAGACGTGTTCGTGGCGCGCGATAGCCAGCCCGGTCGGAATGACCGACATGAAGGTTACAGCCCACAACATCATGCCGGCGCTCACCGCCAGTTCATGCTCGATGTGAAATCCGGCGCTGAGCATGCCGATGGTGGCCAGCTGCGACCCGCCGCCGACAGCTGGCAGCTGCAACATCGAGCCCACCATGCTCGAGCCCATGAGGACGATCTCGAAGGGAAGTGTCAGCCGCTGCAGTTCTCCCGGATAGGCGTGGGTGACCGCGTAGTAGGCGAAGGCGATCAGCACCCACATGAAGAGCGAGACGGCGACAAGCTGCAGCGCTGAGCTAAGGTCCTGGATCGTCTCCAGGCCATGGCTGAACGACAACACTTTTTCACGGACATGGTGCGCCAGCTTGGGCGCGAAGCCTGCCAAACGATCATGCAGAAAGTCGGCGACTCGATCGCCCGAGCGGCGAACGATGGTCAGGCCGACAACCATCACCACGATCAGGCCGATCAGGAAGAACGACGCATCGCGCAGCTTGCCGTAGAACGAGAGCGTCCGCAGGTCAGGCGAGAGGAAACTGGCGGCCAGCATCACGGCGAACGAGCCCATGTCGAAGATGCGCTCCACGCCCCAGACGGCGACCTGCGAGGTGAAGGTCAGCCGCTCTTTCTTGGCGATGATGTACGGACGAATCATTTCTCCGGCGCGACCAAGCAACGCCAGCGCGGCAAAGCCGACAAATTGCGGCGCCAGCAGATGGGCAGTAGTCGTCTTCTTTACGGGCTTCAGGAAGATGCGCCAGCGCACGGCGCGCAGCACGTACGCGAGATAGGTGAACGCCAGTCCGGCGAAGATGTAGAGCCAATTGACGTGTTCGGTGCGGCTCCAGAACATCGCCCAGTCAAACGTCTTCCATGCCCTTATCTGCAGATAGATAAGTAGACAGAGAAGGACGAGGACAACGCCGAAGACCAGGATGCGTTTTTTATTCATGCAGAGTGAGGAAGGTTCGCCCGTTGGCTAATGGTCAAGGTAAATGAGTGGAAGGATGAGGTCAACGCGGGCTATTCGCTGCCGGTGGAGTCTGCCGAAGCCTGCTCCAGCTTCGGCTGCGTGGTCTGTGCACGATGCGACTGCGCCTTGGCCTGCGCGAGCTGCTTCTGCTCGGCCAGCTTCTTGCGGTTGTAATCGCGGATGATGCGCGCTACATAAGCGTGCGTTTCGCGGTACGGCGGCACGCCCTTGTACTGATCAACGCGCTGCGGGCCGGCGTTGTAAGCGGCCAGAGCCTTCGCCACATCGTAGTGATAAAGCTCGAGCAACTGGCGAAGGTAGCGCACGCCGCCGTCGACGTTGGCCTCGGGATCGAAGCTGTCCTTCACGCCCAGCTTGCTGGCGGTGCCCGGCATGAGCTGCATCAGGCCCTGCGCGCCCTTGGGCGAAATGGCGTGGGGATTGTTCGCGCTCTCAGCGGCGATCACGCTGGCGATGAAGTCGGCGTCGATCTTGTTCCTGGCGCTGATCTCGGCGACGATGGCCTTCAGGTCCGCAGCCGGTTTTGCCGGAGCGGCGGTGGCCTCGCTGGGATCGGGCGGAGCGGGCTCGTAATCTTCGATCTGGTCGGTAGGTACGTCGACGAAACCGCCCGCCGGATCGGCGCTCATATAGAGCCGCGTGGTTGCGCCGACTACCTCGTGATGATCGTGGCGAAGGCTGAATCCGTTGCGCAGGTTGGCGAGTTCGGCGGCGTGCAGGTGAGAAGCGAACAGAGCGACAATGGCTACAAGCAAAGCCTTCCTAATCGGACGAAAAGCAGATCCCTCGTCGGCCTGAAGGCCTCCTCGTGATGACAAGGACGCTGTCCTGACGTCGCACCCGCAGGTGCGATGTTCCGTCGCTCGGGATAACACTTTCATGGAGCTCGTAAACAAATTTACGCCTTCACGCTCGCTGCGTTTGCATCCAGTATCTGCTCGACGGCCGCGGCCACACCGCTTTCGTCGTGGTGCAGAGTAATGGTCCAGCCATTCTGCTTTAAATCATCAGACGCATTTCCCATGATTACCGGATGTCCGGCAAAGGTCAACATCTCGACATCGTTGTAGTTATCCCCGATGGCCATGACCTGCGAGGCGTCCAGCCCTCGATGGATGGCCCAGCGCTCCAGAGCATGTCCCTTGGAGCAACCGGAGTTCAAGATATCGACGATGGTCAAGTCGCGATGGTCGTACTGCGTGCGGAGTACCGTGATCTCGCCGGCGAAGTCAGCGGCGGCAAGGCGCTCCTGCGCGGTCTGCATCAGGCCGACCGGGCCGCAGAACATGACCTGGATTGGATCTTCGATCAGCGCTTTTTCGATGGGGCTGACGTATTCGATGTAGGGCGCGTTCTTCTCCATCCAGCGTTGGATGACGCCGTAAAGTTGATCGTGATTCTCGCAAACGATGGCGCCCAGGCCCTCGCGGTCGAAAGTGATGACCGAGTAGTTGCGGAAATCCCGCATGTGGCGGCAGAGTTTTTCGGCCGTGGCTAGCGGCATCAGGTCGCGATGGAAGCTTTCGCCGCCGGTGGAGCGCGTAACAGCGCCGTTCGAGCTGATGATCCAGAGGTCGAAGCCGAGCATTTCGGCGATGGGCATGGCGAAACGATGACGGCGGCCGGTGACCAGCACGGTCTCGATGCCCATCTCGTGGGCACGGCGCAACGCATCCAGATTGGCTTGTGAAATCTGGGCCTTGGAGTCCAGCAAGGTGCCGTCAATATCGATGGCAATGAGGCGTACGGGGCTCAATACGAACTATTGTAGCAGCGCATCTGGCCGGGCCTCTGGCAGCAGAAATCCCGAGTTGCTGAGAACGGTTTGCGGACAGCTGGTCAGAACGGGGCGGCGCGGCCGGCAAGTCGCCGGAACTGATACCTTCGCAGATACTCGTTGTCGACACTGAGATTGCCGTTGGCGTCGAGCTTGACCGTCCAGACCGTATCATAATCGTCGTCGGGCCAGTTGGGCGCCGTCTGGCTGGCGTGATAGGTCGAGAGCAGGGCATTCACCGTTGGCGGAATATGGTCGTGTTCCCATCCCACCAACAAGCGTCTGATTGGAAAATGTGTCTCCGGTGAAGAAGAAGTCGCTGGCTTGCGTTGCCAGTTGCGGCGGGTTCTGTGCCATCATCGAGAAGCTGGCTGCCAGATTGAACGGCAGGTTGTTCGCGATGGCGTAGTCGAAGACAGTCATGTCCGTTCTAACGTAGGAGTAGCTATCACCGACTGCGCTGGCACTTCCGGTCAGAACCTGTGCCGGGATCAATGGAGTAAACAACGTTGGATGAATCTTTCGCGCCAAGGCGTAGGGAAGATCAATTGCGCGCCACTGTCCCTTGCCGATGTAGTTGCCGTCCTCCCACCACTGCGTGGGGTGCGCCTCGGCGTGGCGAATCAGATAAAGCGTTTCATTCTTATTGACGCCCGCCGGAATGACGGCACCATCGACGCCCCCAGTGACCTGGATGTGGAAAGTTGAGTTAGTGGCCATGGGCAGACAAGGCGCGCTTACTATGCCTCCTGCTGGAAGAACAGGGTAGCTGTTGGCCGGAGTTATCTGTGCGTCATAACTGACGAAACTCGCCTGTCCTGGCGGCGTGATCGAAATTGCGTAAACGTAATTGGGTCCCACATAGGTTACGGGAAGCGACAGCTGATATCTCTTCATCTGACTGATGCCATGCATCATCGTCTTCACGGTTTCCCATGGGGCTGAGAAGAGGTAGAAGCCCGAAGAGTTCGCGTTGATCAAATCGCTGAGCAGAGTTTCGTTCGCCCCCGATTCGTCCCTGAAGTCCAAGCCTTGGCAGCTGTAGGGAAGGCCGTTTGCGCTAGAACACATCAGCAGCGGTTGAACGACACCACTGGGAACTGGCGCCGACGAATAAGAAACGTTGACCGGAAAACTATTGTTTGCGACCGGAGTGAAGCTTTCGTACGACAGCGTGATCTGGTTCAGCATGGCGAACTGCTGAATCGTTTCCAGCGGCACCATGTCCGGGTAGTGATTGCTGTCCTGCAGATGTGTCATCGGCTCGAGCGCGAAGATGCCGTTTACATTTTGCCCGCCCAGCACCTTTTCCTGCAGAAAGCTGCCCATAGCAAGGGCGCGCTGCAGGCCGCGGTTGGTCAGATTTGCCGTGTTCGGATTCATGTCGCCGGAAGCGTGGTACGCCAAGTCCTCGCTAACGACAAAAATCAGATTGAGATTTTGTGCACTCAAGGGGGCCGGCGGGGAGGGAGGATTGGGCTGCGACGAACCGCCGCATCCTGAAAGCGATGCCAACGCGAAAACCAGCCCCAACAGTCCGGTGGAAGTAGTTGCTCTCGCCACGGCAATGGCTCCTTCTCGCGGGAACCATTTCAACGCGGGAGCGTTATGAAAGCAGTGATATCGAGAGGATCGCGTAAAGAAAGGCGACGGTGAGTCCTGCTTTGGGACGACGCGCCGGTTTGGGCCGATGACAAAGTGCCCAGTCGCCGCGCCCATTTTCAAACTGATGCCCGAAGCGGGAGGCGATGGGAGTAACACCGCTTCGCGGCTGAATGCCCCTTCCCACCACGGCGCTTGCCGACGTAGAGTAAAGCTAATGGAACTGCGCAAGGATCCCATCACCCGGTCGTGGGTCATCTGCGGCGACGAGCCCGAACCGCCGTCATCGGCCGCTGCGTTATGCCCGTTCTGTCCGGAATCCGGCTTGCCCCTACAGGTGGTCGCTACTTCGCCCACGGTGAACGGAAGTCCGTGGTCGGCGCGCGCCGTCGTACATCCGCATCCGCTTTATGGCATCGATGGCGAGCCCGGGCGCTCGGGCAATGGCCTCTACGACAAGATGCGGCCCGTCGGCGCCCATGAGGTCATCGTGGAGAATGCCCGCCATGACCGTCATCTCTGGAATGCCGACGATCGCGAGATCGAAGAATATCTGGCGCTCTGCGGCCAGCGCATCCAGGACCTGAAGGGCGATGTCCGCTTCAAGTACATTTCGGTGTTCAAGAATTACGGGCCGATGTCGGGTCAGGAGTTTGACCATCCGACCTCGGAGATTGTGGCCACGACTTTCGTTCCTCGGCGCGTGCTCTACGAGTTGCGCTCGGCCAAGCAGCACTACCAGGTCAAGGAGCGCTGCGTTTTCTGCGACATTCTGCGACAGGAGCAGGAACAGAAGCAGCGCGTGATCGAGGTTCGCGGCGAATACCTGGCCAGTTGTCCGTATGCTCCGCGGGTACCGTTTGAGACCTGGATTGCGCCGCGCAACCACGAAGCTTATTTCGAGCGCAGCGCCCTGCGCTCCGGAGCCATGCGCGACTTCGCTGCCTTGCTGCGGCGGACGCTGTTTCGCATCCGCACCATCGCTGACGGCTTCCACATGGTGCTGCACACGTCGCCGAATACCATGCATAAGTCGGAGACGCTCGGCTTCTGGAAGACCATCGACGACGACTACCACTGGCATCTGGAGATACTGCCGATTCTTGGCAATAAGGCTAAGTCGTACACCTTCAAAGAGGTGTACTATTCGCCGGTCAGCTCCGAAACCTCGGCAGCGATTTTGCGCGAACGGCCCACGGAATAATAGAAGTGTAGCGGAAGAAGTTGGTCCCTATAGCTGTCCAAATTCACCGGACTAATGGAAGCAGTGCAAATCAGCTCCATTGAGGATGAACCTATGAGCGACTCATCGAACCCGGGATGGACGAAGCCTCAGCCTGAGAAACCAGGAAGCCGCGCGCAAGGGCAGTTGATCGAGCGCGGCGCTCCGAGATTCTGGAGCGAGTTGCAGGAAAAGCTCGCTGCAGCGGTCGATTCGCTTTACCTGCAAGACTTATCGGGATTGATCACCGGCTTCGGCGGAGGCCTGCGCGTGACCTTGAATCGTCCCGGTAAAGTATTCCATCAGGAATACACCGACATCCAATTCAAGCGCTCACCGGCAGAGATTCGCTGTACCACTTTGAAAGATGGTACGTACTCCCTGCGCTTCTCGACTACCCCGAACAATGAAATTGTGGTGATCAGTTCGCGCGGCCTGGACCCGATGACTCCGGAGCAGGCCAGCGATTACATTATGAAGCTGCTGTTAACGGCGAGCGCACGCTGATAACGGTCGCCTGCGCGACCGGCATTGATTAACAACCTACGCCGTGCTGCCTTATGACAACGCAGTGGAAGAATTATGCCGCGCAAACCGGCTACGTCTACCAGTACTACTTTGTTGGACAACGGCCTGCGTTGCCGGACGATCCTGACGCCCCTTCCACCGAGTACGTCTTCGACGTGACTTTGGACCGCAAGACCATCTTCGCAGTCAGTATCTTTCTGAAGCCGGTGACACTCGAATACTGGGCAGCGCAACGCGGCCGCGAACTCACCGAGCCGGAACAATATGCAGGCGTGAAGCTGCGCCTGCTTCAAGGCTTCGACGAAATCCCCAACATGCTCCGAGATGGCCGCCGCCTAACTCTGCCCGGGGAACTGTTGACTGAGTTGCTGGATTCCATCGGCGTGGACTAACGCTCCTCATCCCCAAGGCTAACCTCGGACCTTATGCTTCAGTCCAATGGCTAGCTGCAGATACCCGGGACGAGTACCCAGTTCTTCCTGTGCAACGAAAGCGCTTTCGTTCCATAATTACGCAGCGGTTACGGATGGCAATGTTTGAGCCGGTTCAACAGAGGGAAGGCAAACGCAGGAGCTGCTCCATGCTCACCTCGTTTGCTGCGCAGCTGGTCCTTGTGGCGGCCCTCGCGTACCACGCCGCTCCCGCATTCCTGACGCCATCGGCGGTTGATCTCGGCATCCCGCATTCTTCCGGTTCCCAGTCCATCATCTACCTGGCGCCGGTTGGTCCAGAGCAGGCGAAGACCTCGCCAGAAAAACCGAAGCTGACACTGCAAGCCAAGCTGGCTCCTAAGCCAAAGCCTCCGAAGGTTGAGCCCAAGCGCGAAGAGGCACCTGCAGAGACAGCCAACGATGCCGCGCTGCAAACCGCTCGCGGCGGATCGCCTTTCGGCCGGGTTCCTGGCTCTCCACTTACAGGCGATGAAGTGATTCCGGCTTTTCCAGACGTCTTTCCGGACCCGCCAGTCTCGCGGGCGGACCTGCCCTCGGGCGTGCAGGGGGACGTAATCGTCGAGGTCACAATCGACCCGCAGGGCAATGTCGTTGAAACCAGGCTCCTGCAGGGTATGGGCTACGGGGTCGAGCAGAAGGTGCTGCAAGTGTTGCAGCGGTGGCACTTCCATCCAGCCACGAAGGACGGCGTCACCATCGCCTCGCAACACATTGTGCACTTCCACTACCCCAGCTAGGGACCAGTGCGTGTCGAGATCCAGCCCCGCCAATGGTTTGTGACGCGCATCACAAGCGCCAGTGACTTCTACCCTCGGCCAAACAGGTGCAGCCGCTATACTTAATCCAGTAGAACGGTAGGACGTAGCCGTAACCGTTCATGGGGTTTATGCCGCTAATTTGGCTTAGAGTTGCGGTAGTTTGCTATGGCGTTGGTTTGCTGTACTCGCTACTGCTGCTGAGTAAGAAAGGCAATCTGCTGGCGAAGGTGGTTGAGCCCGCCGTCGGGCTGGGCCTCATCTTCCATTTCGTGTCGCTGGTGGAAGCGACCATCCTGATCGGCCATGTGTCCCTGGCCTCGATTCATTATTCCGAGTCTCTGCTGGCGTTTCTGGCGATGGTAGTGTTTTTCGTTTTCTTCGTCCGCTATCGCACCACCACGCTTGGCATTGTTATTTTCCCCATTGTCTTTGTCCTGACATTCATCTCGGCGATCGGCCAGAACCCGGTGATGATCACTTCACCGCTCTTGCGCAATGGCTGGATCTTCGTGCACGTGGTGCTGATCTTTACCGGCTACGCCGGGCTGTTTCTGAGCTTCGGCGCCAGCCTGCTTTATCTGGCACAGGAACGCGCGCTGAAGTCGAAGCGTCAGACATCCTTGCTGACCTGGCTTCCGCCGCTGCAGACCATCGACGACATCGGTTATCACGCGCTGCTTTTCGGCTTTCCCTTTATGACGTTCGGGATTGTGACTGGCTCGGTGCTGGCGATTGAACGCTACGGCCCGATGTTCTTTTCCGATCCCAAGATTTTGCTGTCGTTCATTATGTGGGCGGTGTACATGCTGCTGCTGTACACGCGCTGGAACTCAGGTTGGCGCGGCCGCCGGGCCGCGTTTCTGGCGACCTTTGCTTTCATCGTGGCTATCTGTGCGTGGGCGGCAAACACGTTCAGCCGGGTACACAAGTTTATCGCTTCATGAACTACGTCCTCATCGGCGTGAATCATCGAACGGCACCCGTAGAAGTACGCGAGCAGTTCGCCATTCCCGAGGCACGCTTGCCGGAGGCGGTCAGAACGCTGACCTCGTGTCCTGGCGTCGAGGAGGGAATGATCGTCTCGACCTGTAACCGGGTGGAGATTCTGGCGCGAACCACGACTGAATTGACCGGCTTGGACGGCTTCTTCCGGGAGTTCTACGGCGTTGATCCGACGGCGTACAGGACAGCACCTTTACGAATATCGAGACCGCGATGCCGTCCGTCACATCTTCCGCGTTGCTTCCAGCCTGGATTCGATGGTCGTGGGCGAGCCGCAAATCCTGGGCCAGGTCAAGGAAGCTTACGCCACGGCCCGGGCTGTCGGCGGAGTGAATTCGCAGCTCGATGCGCTGCTGACGCGAGCGTTTGCCGTAGCCAAGCGAGTACGGAACGAAACCGCAATGGCGACCTCAGCCGTGTCGGTCGCCTCGGTCGCAGTCGACCTGGCCAAGAAGATCTTCGGCAACCTGCAGGGCAAGAGCGTCTACCTCGTCGGCGCCGGCAAGATGTGCGAGCTGGCAGCCCGCCATCTGCTGGCGCACGGAGCGGAGAAGATCTACGTCTCCAACCGCACCTACGATCGCGCGGTGGCGCTGGCGAAGAAATTTAACGGCGAGGCGTTGCCGTTCGACCAACTCTACGACACGGTTTCGCAAGCCGACATCGTCATCAGTTCCACCGGCGCGCCGCACGCCATCTTCCGCAAGGAGCACGGCGAGAAGGTTCTTGAGCCGTCGCCGCAACCGTCCCATGTTCTTCATCGACATCGCCGTCCCGCGCGACATCGATCCGGAGATGAACAAGCTGGACGGCATCTTCGTCTACGACATCGACGACCTGCAGCAGGTGGTATCGTCGCACATAGCCGACCGGCGCGTGGAAGCGGACCGCGCCGAAGCCATCGTGCAGCTGGAAGTGGATAAGTTCCAGGCGCGGCTGCAGACGCTCGATGTGGTGCCGACCATCGTTTCGCTGCAGGAGCACCTGGAGACGGTTCGCCAGGCGGAGATCGATCGCGTGCGCGGACGGCTGGGCTCGCTCAGCCCGGAGCAGGAACTGGCGGTTGAGGCGCTGACCCGAGGCATCATCAATAAAATCATGCATACACCAATCACTACGCTGAAGAGCGCGGCTCGCGAATCTTCTGAGGCAACGACGGTCATCGATCTGGTGCGCAAACTGTTTGGCCTGCGCGACGCCAAAGCGGTTGTCAAAGAGGACGAAGCCGCCGTCGGCAGCGGAAAGTCGAGGATGCGCGGCTGATGGCGAAGCTCAGAATTGGATCGCGCGGTTCCCAGCTGGCACTCTGGCAGGCCAATCACATCTCGGCCCTGCTGCGCGAGCAGGGGCACGAAGTCGAGCTGGAGATCATCAAGACCACGGGCGACAAGATCATCGACGTCGCGCTCGCCAAGGTCGGCACCAAGGGAATGTTCACCAAGGAGATCGAAGAGGCGCTGGCCGAAGGCCGCGTCGATCTTGGCGGTGCATAGCCTGAAAGATCTGCCGACCGAACTGCCTCCCGGCTTTGAGATGGTGGCGATTACCAAGCGCGTCAATCCGCGCGATGTTTTTCTATCGGTGAAATACGATAGCGTGCAGGCGCTGCCGAAGGGCGCGCTGCGTCGGTACCAGCAGCCTGCGGCGTCAGGCGCAGCTGAAGGTGGCGCGCCCCGACCTGGTCATTCACCCGCTGCGCGGCAACGTCGACACGCGCGTGCGCAAGCTGGAAGAGGGCGAGTACGACGCGATTATTCTCGCGGCGGCGGGACTTACGCGCTTGGGCAAGACGCAGCTGGTGAAGGAAGTCCTGTCGGAAGAGTTCATGTGTCCGGCTGCCGGACAGGGAGCGCTCGGGATTGAGATTCGCGCAGGGCGATGTCGAAATGCGCAAGCATCTGGCGTTTCTCGATGACGCTGCTTCGCGCGCTTCGACCACATGCGAGCGCGCGCTGCTGAACAAGCTTGGCGGCGGCTGCCAGGTTCCGATTGGGGCGTTCGCGGAACTGAAGGACAAGAGTCTGTTTCTGACTGCGATTGTCGCTCAGCCCGACGGTTCGCTGATCCTGCGGGAGCACCAGAGCGGCAGCGACCCGGTAATGCTCGGCGAGAGCGTAGGTGAAACCCTCTTGCAACGTGGGGCCAGCAAGATTCTGGCTGAAGTCTACGGCGGGGTTGCCGAATCTGGGCAGCCTTGAAACGTGGTTGCAACAACCTTGCTACCCAAAGAACTTGCTAAGAGAACCGCGGCCGGCCATAGCGGCGGGAGCTAAGGACCAAAACGTTGTCGATCTCGCGCAGCACGAATAAGAAAACCCTTCCTCTTACCGGATGCCGCGTCCTGGTTTCGCGCGCCAAGAAGCAGGCAGGGGCGCTCTCCTCGGAGCTGCGCGCGTTAGGCTGCGGAGTTATTGAGATACCTTTTATCGAGATTCGAAAGCCCAGATCGTACAAGCCTCTGGATGCCGCATTGCGAGGCCTCAGGAGCTACGACTGGCTGATCCTGACCAGCGTCAACGGGGTGGAAGCGCTGTTGTCACGTCTGGCGAAGCTTAAGCTGAAGCCGGACGCGCTGGCTCATCTGAAAATTGCCGCCATTGGCCCTGCGACCAGGAAGGCTATCGAAGCGGGCGGCGTGCGGGTCGACGTTACGCCAAAGGAATACGTTGCGGAGTCGGTGGTCAGCGCCCTGCATCGCCGGGTGAAAGGCAAGCGGGTTCTGCTGGTGAGGGCGAAAGTAGCACGCGATGTGATCCCGCGGGAACTTCGCCAAGCCGGAGCGACCGTCGATGTGATCGAAGCGTATGAGACGGTTGCGCCCGAGTCCTCACGCAAACGGCTGCAGGCCGCTCTGAAGAGTGCGCGCCGGCCGCACGCCATCACCTTCACCAGCTCGTCGACGGTAAAGAATTTTGTTGGGCTTTTGGGCATCAGAGCCGCTCGTGCGGCGTTGAAGAAGTCAGGGGTATATCACGGAGTCCACAGCGCCTCGATCGGGCCGGTGACGTCAGCCACGCTGCGCGAATTCGGTCTGCCGGTCGATATCGAGGCGGGGGAATATACGATCCCAGGCTTGGTGGCGGCGATTGTGCAGAAGAGCGAGGCGATGCGTTCGGGCCGAAAACGACCGTCGAAGAGACGGCAGTCCGTTCGCTAACGCTGACCTACGCTTACTTACGGCAAGCCGAGCAGTATCCACCAATCTCAAAGCGCGCCACCAGGATGTGGAAGTGGCAGTCGCGCTCGACCTGTCCCTTGACGCGATCGAAGAGATCGCTCTCGAACTCCTGCACCTTGCCGCAACGCAGACACGTCATGTGCATGTGATCGCGCTGCGGGCGCCGCTCGTAGAAATGTCCCTCGCCCTTCACGTGCAGCAGATCGAGTTCGTCGACCAGTCCGTGACGCTTCAAAAGACCTAACGTGCGGTACACAGTAACCCGATTGATGTTGGGATCGACGCGTACGGCTTTGCGCAGAATCTGCGCGGCATCGAGGTGCTGGCTGGCGGTCTCAATGATTTCCAGTATGACGCGCCGCTGACGCGTCATACGAATCCCACGGCTTAAGAGTGCGGTCTGCAGGGCTCCGGGAGCTTCAGTCTGTGGCAACGGCATGGCGTTCTACCTTTGTTGCATTGATATGCAACCCTGTTGCAACAAAATATCGCGGATACGATTGTCTTCTCTTCCTGAATGTCGTTTAATAGCGTTAGAGTAATTGTAACCGAGTTGCAATTGTAATCTACATGAAAGTATAGCGTCATCTTCCCTCGTGGTCAATCAGATTCGCAATCTCTGGAGTGTTTATGGCTGGATGTTTTCTTGTTCTTCTACGATCGCGAGTAGTGGTAGCCGTAGTTGCTCTTGTTGAACTGCTCTGTTTATGTGCGAATATTGCGCACGCCCAGGAGCGTCCTTACTTCGTTACCTATTCGCAGGATATGGAAGAGCCCGGCAACCTTGACCTGGAAACGTTCAATGCGGTTGGCAATCCCAAGGGTGGCGATGGCTTCATCGGAACCGATATTGAAGCCGAGTACGGTTTGAAAACCTGGTGGACGACCGAGTTTTATCTGGACGGGCAAGCGACTTCCGACCAGAGCACCATCTTCACCGGATTTCGCTGGGAAAACCGCTTGCGTCCATGGCTGGGCGAGCACTGGACTAACCCTGTGCTGTATGCGGAGTTCGAGGACACCAGCGCCGATAAAACCCTGCGTGAAGTTGTTGGCCACGATGGCAACGACGATATGCTGGTGCCGAATGGGATTGCGCGCATGGACAAAGAACGCGAGATAGAGCTGAAGTTGATCCTGGGCAGCAATGTACACGGCTGGAACATCAGCGAAAACTTCATCACAGAAAAGAATTTCCAAAGCGGAGAGCCATGGGAGTTCGGTTACGCGTTCGGCGTCAGTCGTCCCTTAAAGCTGGCCGCCACAGCCAAGGAATGCGCTTTCTGTGCCGATACCTTTCAAGCCGGTTTCGAGATGTATGGAGGGCTGGGGACGACCAACGGCTTCGGTACCGGATTTACCTCCCAGTATCTGGGGCCAACCATCAACTGGACCGCTCCCAACGGCATGACGATCGCCATGTCTCCACAGTTTGGTCTGAACGACTACAGCATTCCGTTCATCTTTCGTTTCTCTATCCAATATGAGATCGAGCAGATATTCAGCCGCTTTCATCATTAATTAAAACTGAGCAGGGAAAATCACATAGATGCCGTATAGATCAAAATCATTCCTGGTTCTGGTTCTGCTGATAGTTTCCGCTGCGCTGGTCTTTGCCACTTCCAATGGAGCGTGGATGAATAAGGTGCCGGAGCGCGATCGTGACAAGATAAACCCGTACCATGATCAGCCGGATGCAATCGCCGCAGGGCAGCGCGTCTTCCACGATCATTGCGCCCATTGCCATGGTGAGGATGCCGAGGGCACGAAGAAACGTCCGTCTCTGCGCACGGAACGCGTACAGCAGCAGGCGACGGAAGGCGATCTGCATTGGCTGCTGGTGAATGGCAGCATGGGGTCGGGAATGCCCACCTGGTCGAAGCTCGGCGATCCGCAGATCTGGCAGGTGATCTCTTATGTCAGGTCCCTCAAAGTGGAGCAAGCGGCAAAGTGAAAACGGCTCTGGTCTGGTTGAAGAGGGCAGGCTTGGCTCTGACGATCGCTTTGGTCGTGGCGCAGTTCATTCCCGTGGACCGCAGCAATCCGCGGGCGCCGGAGTCGCAGTCGATCTATGCGAAAGAAAAAGTGCCTCCGCCGGTGAGAGCGGTATTCGCGAACTCGTGCGCCAATTGTCATTCCAATGAAACCGCCTGGCCGTGGTACAGCCACGTGGCGCCCGTGTCGTGGATGATTGCAAGCGATGTGCACCAGGCGCGAAGCAAGATGAACTTCTCCGAGTGGGGGGAGTATCCGGCGAACAAAAGGGAAGACAGACTGGAAGAAATTTGCGAGCAGGTGACGAACGGCGATATGCCCGATTCCAAATACCTGCTCATGCATCGCGGCGCGCGGCTCACCAGCGCGGAGCGCAATGCGGTCTGCCAGTGGACGGAAGATTCGCGCCAGTACTAAGGTTCGGCGTTGCGAGCAGGCATCTCAGACGACGGTCCTTGTACAATCGAGGGCGGAGGAAGAAACTTGCGAGCACGAGTTCGTTCCGTCATTCCCTCAGCCCTTGTTATTGTCCTTTCGTTTTCCACACTAGTGATCGCTCAATCGACGTTTCGTAATGCGCCGGCGTCGGCCGCGGCGAAAAATCCTTACGCCAACAGCGCCTCGGCTGCAGCCGCAGGAAAAGCTCTGTATACCAAGAACTGTACGCAGTGCCATGGCGCCAACCGCCAGGGCATGGGGCCGGCTCCGGCACTGGATTCTGAAAAGGTTCAAAGCGCTAACCCCGGCGAGGTAGCCTGGTTCATCAGCACCGGAAACCCGAGTTCAGGCATGCCGGCGTGGCCAAATTTGACTAAGCAGCAGAAGTGGCAGATTGTCACCTTCCTGCAATCCAAGTCGAAATAGCCAGTAACCGCACTCGTTAACGTAGGGCCGCAGATCGCAGTACTTTCGGCTCTGCCGCGCGCCTTGAATATCCGCTATAAAAGAGAAGTGAGCGCTACGAATCCATTCTTCGCGCCGAAGACCGTACTGATTACCGGAGCGTCCAGCGGTATCGGGCTGGAGCTGGCGCACCTGTTCGCGCGCGATGGTTACAGGCTGGTGCTGGTAGCTCGCAATCGAACCGCTCTGCGCACACTCGCCAACGAACTGCAGTCACGCTACAACGCGGAAGTATGGATTTCGCCGAAGGATCTGGCGCATCCTGCCGCGCCGCTCGAGCTCTACCAGGAACTGCAAGAGTCTGGTGTGGTGCTGGATGTGCTGGTGAACAACGCCGGGTTTGGCGGTGAAGGGCCGTTCCTCAAGACGGACTGGAACGCTGAAGCGGAGATGCTGCAGGTAAACATCGTCGCACTGACGCAACTGACCAAGCTCTTCCTGCCGCAAATTCGCGCGCGTGAGGGAAAGCTGCTGAATGTCGCCAGTACAGCGGCATTCCTGCCCGGCCCGTTCATGGCCGTTTATTACGCCAGCAAAGCCTACGTGCTGCACTTCACCGAAGCCATTGCCGAAGAACTGAGCGGCAGCAAGACCACGGTCAGCTGCCTGTGTCCGGGTCCAGTGAAGACAAACTTTCAGAATCGCGCCGGCATCGCCGATTCGAACCTATTGCACGGGCCGCTGCTGGTCGATGTGCAGGAGGTGGCGCGCATCGGCTATGAAGGCATGAAGAAGGGCAAGCGCGTGGTGATTCCGGGGTGGAAAAATCGTGCCGTGGTCGAGTCGCTCAGGGTTTCACCGCGGAGCATGACAACGAAGGTTGTGCGACGGCTGCACGAGAAGAGCGGCCAATAGCCGCTGGCACTTAGCAATTGGCATTTGGACAAAGCATAACTTGAGAGGCGATGAAGCTAATTGCCAAGTGCTAACGGCCAACCGCCGCCGTTTACAGCCCAAACAATTCCCGCAATCGTTTCGTCTGCGCACGGCTGACGGGGATTTCCGTCTGCTTCTTGTCTTCCATTCGGATCTGATAGGAGCTTTTGAACCAGGGCACGACTTCCTTGATGCGATTGATGTTCACCAGGTAGGAGCGGTGGGCGCGCCAGAACATGTTGGGATCGAGCGAGTCCAGCAGCTCTTCCAGCGTGCGGCAATTCGACTGGCCTTCCATTTGTGTGGCGACCACGGTAATGATGCCGTCCTCGATTGAGGCGTAGCAAATGTCCTTCTGATCGACGAGAAAAAGCCGTCCCGCCGCCTTCAGCAGTACTTTAGCCGCGGGCGGACGTTGCTGCTGTTCAAGCATTTTGACGATGGTGCCCAGCTGATCGTCAGAGGCGCCGGCGCTCTCCAGTTTGTGGCGCACCTTATCGATGGCTTGTGAGACGCGCTTGCGGTCGAACGGCTTGAGCAGATAATCGATGGCGTTTACTTCGAAAGCCTTCACGGCGTACTGGTCGTAGGCGGTGGCGAAGACGATTTGCGGCAGCGGAACCTTGCGGTCCAATAGCTTCTTGATGACGCCGAAGCCGTCGAGACCGGGCATCTGCACGTCGAGAAAAACCAGGTCGGGAGAAAATTCTTTCACCAGGTTAACGGCATCCACGCCGTTCTTGCCTTGCGCGACGATATCGATATCGAGGTCGCGCAACAGATAGGCAAGCTCGTCACGCGCGAGTTGTTCGTCGTCTACGATAACTGCCGATAGTGCCATCCAGGCTCCTGCATTCAGAATAGCGCAACCACACTATACCGGGGGTTGAGGCCGTGACCAAGACTAATGCCGCGCCAACAGATCTTTGCGGACGGCATGGATATAGTCGACCGGTAAGGGGGTCGCTCCGGTACGGCGAATTTCCAGCGAGATCTGCCCGCGATGATGCGCCGCGTGCAGGATGAGGTGGTTCAGGATGTCGATGACCTTGCTGGAGAAGGTGTCGCCTTTGGAGTTGGTATAGGTACACAGGGTATCCAGATCGGCCTCCGACAGCCGACCCAGGTAAGCGCGCCAGACGCTGTCGAGTTCCTGCAACTGGTTAGCGCAGTAGGCGAGGTCGTTTTCCGGCCATACAGCCGAGCGGGGAGCATTGTTTTGCAGGCGATCGAACCACAACCATTGTGCAGCAATGATGTGCGAGAGCAGTTTCGTAGCCTGCTCCGGGGGGTTGGGTAGCGAAGAAAGCACGCGCAGTTCCTCGCGATTCGCCCACGAGTCGTAGGTGAACTGATTGCGCAGAAAGTCCAGAACTGTCATACAAAATTGGATTCCGGCAAAGGCTCCTGGATTCGCGAGATCCTGAATACCGTGCCACCGCAAAATGGACGGACCAGGGTCTTGTCGTACACTAGTTGCAATCCCATGGTCGTCATCTACGGTATTCATGCGGTCAGCGAGGCACTGAAGTCAGGCGGCCGCAGCTTTGACTATATTGGCATCGTCCGCGAGCGCCACGATCAGCGTGTCCAGCGGCTTATCGAAGATGCCCGAGCGAGCGGCGTGCAGATCCGTTTCCTGCGTCGCGAGGAGCTCGATCGCCTGGCCAACACCAACATGCATCAGGGAGTTATCGCGGTTACCAGCAGCAAGCAATATGCGGATGTCGATACCCTGCTGGAGCAACGGCACGGCGAGTACAGCTTCCTCGTGGTGCTGGATGGCGTAGAGGATCCGCACAACCTGGGCGCCCTGATTCGTACGGCCGACGGCGCCGGAGCCGATGGCGTCATCATTCCTGAGCGCCGGGCCGCAGGCTTGACCGGTGCGGCTGTGAAGGCGTCAGCGGGAGCCTCCGAACATCTGCCGATTGCCCGCGTCACCAACATCTCGCGCACGCTCGACGAGTTGAAGGAGCGCAACGTCTGGACTGTCGGTTTGGATGAGCGCGGCACCCAGATCTACGACGAGATCGACTACAAGATGCATTGCGCGATCGTCCTGGGCGCTGAAGGAAAGGGGCTGCACGATCTGGTCCGCCGCCGGTGCGATTTCCTGGTGTCTATCCCTATGCTGGGGCAAGTGCCATCCCTGAATGTCTCCGTCGCGGGAGGCGTGGTGATGTACGAGGTCGCTCGCCAGCGGCGCGAAGGCCCGCCTGCCAAGAAAGCCAAAGCCTGACCGATGAAGCATTGGTTTGTGCTCCTACTGGCCGTTTGCGCAGCCGCCGTACCCCTCAGAGCTATCGATCGCAATGCCTTTACCATCACGCGCTACGAGCTTGAGGTGCAGGTGGACCGCAACTCCCACGTAATGGTGGTGACTGGCAAGGTCACGTTGCATAACGATTCCGACAAGCCCCAGAAGATTGCCGCGCTGCAGGTTTCATCGTCGCTCGAATGGAACAGCATCAGCCTCGACGGCAAACCGCTTCAATGGCTCAGCGACGCCTATACCACCGACATCGATCACACCGGCGCTGTGACTGAGGCGATCATCACCTTGCCGGCTGCGGTGGTTCACGGCTCGTCGGTGACGCTCGACATTCAATACGGTGGAACCATCACGCCCAACGGCGCACGCCTAACGCGCATGGGCGCTCCCGATGAGGTGGCGACGCGCAACGACTGGGATCAGATAAGCGATGGATTCACCGCTGTTCGCGGTCTGGGATACGTGGCGTGGTATCCGGTGGCGATCGAGGCGGTCAGCCTGAGTGATGGTAATGCCGTGTTCGACGCCATTGCCGCCTGGAAATACCGTCATCAGCACAGTGAGTTCAATGCTCGAATCATCGTTAATGGCGCTGCCAACGAGGCATTGTGTGTTGCGCTCAATAGCACGGTTTCCAGTTGCGGCGAATCGCGTGACCTGGCGGATTCGGAAAGCGGAGGCAAGCGGAAGGAATTCAGCAACACGCTAACGTTGTCCGGCTTGGGAGAGACGGTGCCGACCTTTGCGATTGCAAATTATGTGTCGCTGGATCGGCCGACGGTTTCGTTCCTTCATCTTCCCGAACAGACTTCTATCGCACGTGATTATGCGGTGGCCGCAGAGGCCAACGATCCCTTGCTGCACGATTGGCTGGGGGATCCGGGGCAACCGGCGAGGGTGATCGAGCTGGCCGATCCAAACGCGAATCCTTATCAGAGCGGTGCGATCCTGTTCACGCCGCTACGCCAGTCGCAGACTGCGACTTTGCAATTACTGCTTCTTCCGACACAGGTTGCAGCACGCTTCCATTCGCCGCATCTTTGGCTGCAGGAAGGCATGGAGCGTCTTCTCCAGTGTGTCCTGGTGGACACGCGCTCCGGACGCAAAGCGGCTTTAGATTTTCTCGACGAGTACCGGGAGCCGCTGGTGAAGGCCGAGGAAGCCGCGCATCCCAAGTCCGATTCGTCATCGAAGGCGGTCGAGCCAGCCAATTCCGCCGATAACACGCTGTTGAACACCAACGACGAGATTTTGCTGCGAGGCAAGGGTAGTTTCGTCCTGTGGATGCTGCGTGACATGGTCGGCGATACGGCAATGCAATCGGCAGTGGGGAAGTATCACTCAGGCGCGGACAAAGATCCCAGCTACTTCCAGCGGCTGTTACAGACGGCGTCGAAACGCGATCTCGAATGGTACTTCGACGATTGGGTTTATCGCGACCGCGGGTTGCCGGATTTTCATGTCAACTCCGCCTACACTCGACCGCTGCTCACCGAGGCAACGGCCAAAAGCTTTCTGGTGACCGTGACCATCGAGAATCACGGCGGGGCGGGAGCCGAAGTCCCGGTGTTGATCCAGTCGACTTCCGGCGAGAAGATCGTGCGAGTGCTGGTTAAGGCAGGGCAGAAGGAATCGGGCCGACTGGAAGTGCCGGTGGCTCCGGACAAAGTTAAGGTGAACGACGGCAGCGTGCCTGAAGCGAACGTGGACAACAATGTCTACGATGTGCAGCCTCCAAGCAGCCAGTAGGATGGAGCAGCATCGCTTCAGCGATGCAATGCAGAGGACGTTTAGAAGCGCAATGGGAGGGGCTGCTCCACAGGTTGCTCTTGCGCGCCGGCGTCGTGGGCGTTACAACCGTTGTTGCCGTAGGAGCGAGGGAAAGATTGAGCTACATTCAGTTTCTGGGCGCAGCAGGAGTTGTTACCGGATCCAAGCACCTCATCAATACACAAAATGCCGGCAGTCCGGGCCTTCAGGTACTCGTCGATTGCGGATTGTTCCAAGGGCAGAAGGAATGGCGAGAACGCAACTGGCAGGACCTTCCCATCCCCGCTAAAGAAATTGACGCGGTGATCCTCACTCACGCGCACCTGGACCACTCCGGCTGGATTCCGCGTCTGGTCAAGCAAGGCTTTCACGGCCCAATCTACGCCACGCCGCCGACCATCGATCTGTGCAGCATTCTGCTGCCGGATTCAGGACACCTGCAGGAAGAAGACGCCGCGTTCTACAACAAGAACAACGTGTCGAAGCACCATCCTGCATTGCCGCTTTACACCATGGAAGAGGCGCAGCAATGTATGACGCTGTTTCGCCCCGTAACTTTCGGTGAGGTGAAGCAGTTGCAGCCGGGCTTCTCGTTTCGCTACGTTCGGGCCGCGCACATTCTGGGCTCTGCGATGGTGGAGATCACGCTGTCGTCGAGCGGTAGCGAGCAAGAAACTGCTGTTCACCGGCGACATCGGTCGCGTGCGTGACAACCAGATTGCACCCGGAAGGGTCGTGCATTCCGGGCCGACGGAGAACGAGGACTGCGATCTGCTGGTGATGGAGAGCACCTACGGCAATCGCGAGCATCCGCATGACGATCCGCGGCCGCAGATGGCGGCACTGATCCGCACGGCTTTGCAGCGCGGCGGAACGGTGGTGGTACCGTCGTTTGCGGTTGAGCGTACACAGAAGTTTCTGTTCCTGCTGAAAGAGCTGATGGAGACTCACCAGATTCCGAGCGTGCCCGTGCACACCGACAGCCCGATGGCGATCAAGGCGGTACAAGTTTTCCTGAAGCACACCGAGGAATTCACGCCGGAGACGAAGGCGCTCATCGAGAAATGGGGCTCGCCGCTGAAGTGGCCGAATTTCTACTTCGACACCACGCAGCAGGACTCGAAGAAGATCAACCAGTCCAACTCTCCGACGATCATCGTCTCCTCGAGCGGCATGGTGACCGGCGGACGCGTGCTGCATCACCTGATGCAACGTCTGCCGGACCCAAAGAACCTCGTGCTGTTCATCGGCTTTCAGGCGCCCGGGACGCGAGGCTTCACCATCAAGAATGGCGCGCCGACGGTGAAAATGTTCGGGCAGGAAGTGCCGATCCGCGCGCAGGTGGCGGCGCTGGAGCAGTTCAGCGATCACGCCGACACGCCCGAGCTGCTGGAGTGGCTGCACACCTTCAAGCACGCGCCGAAGCAGACGTTCCTGGTGCACGGCGAACCTGCGGCCGCAACGCAACTACGCAACGCCATGATCGAGGCGCTGCGCTGGAATGTCCAGGTGGCGGCTTACAAGGAGAAGGTTGAGGTCGAGTAAGAAACGGTTTTTGGGTTCGGATTGTTTTGCTGGGAAGATTGTCATCACGAGCGCAGCGAGGGACCTGCTTTTGTTGCTGCCCTGGAATTGTCGATTCTTAGAAGCCTCGCCCGGACACCTTTCCTGCAGGTAAAACAGCAGATCCCTCGCTTCGCTCGTGATGACAATTCTCAAAACATGACGTTGCAACGGATCTATGGCGTTGGAACGGATGTTGGATGGTAGATTTTGGGTCGTGGTTCGGCTTCCGAATTGAGGCACTGCATATCTCCGTGCCGCCTCTGCCTCGTGGTAAAAGTGTCCTATGCCAACTTATCCGCTCATTGAATACGCCGATGCCGGACCGGAGGTGCGCGCGGTTTATGACGACATCATGGCCACGCGCAGGGTCGACTGGATTAACAATTTCTGGAAGGCGCTAGCCAATGACCCGGCGCTCTTGAAGCGCACATGGGAAGACATCAAGCAGATCATGGCCCCCGGCGCGCTCGATCCGCTGGTCAAGGAGATGATCTATGTCGCCGTCAGCGTGACTAACGGCTGCCAATACTGCATTGCGTCGCATTCGGCGGCGGCCCGCAAGAAAGGCATGACGCCGGAGATGTTCCACGAACTGATGGCCGTGATTGGCATGGCAAACGAGAGCAACCGGCTGGCGAACGGGTATCAGATTGAGGTGGATGAGGCGTTCAAGTAGGCGGTCGCGCGGACCGGGGAATCCAGGTGGAGCACTGCTTTGGAAGTCCGATACAAGAACCTGTTCGGGGCCGGCTTCAGCCGCTGGCCTGACGGCCGGCTCTACCCGAGAGCATCAATCGCCCGAGTTTTTCGGCAGTCTGTGAAAGACGTCTCCCATCCACCCATCGAACCATCTTGCGCGTCTACCCGCCAGCCAGCATCGACCTGCTTGACCAGCTATAATTAAGCCATCCATGAAAGCCTACGTTTACGTCTCGCTCAAGAAGAGTGTTCTCGATCCCCAAGGCAAAACCATCTACGGCGCGCTGAAGAAGATGGGTTACGGCGGCATCAGCGACCTGCGCCAGGGCAAGTACTTCGAGATTGCCCTGGACGACAGCGTCAGCAAGGAAGACGCCCAGGCCGAGGTCGAGCGCATTGCCCGCGAGGTGCTTACCAACCCGGTGATCGAGGAATATCGCTTCACCCTTGAGGGTTAAGCCATTTTGGCACGGCCGCCCATTTCGGGGAACGCCGTGCAATGTTGCGCATCAAGAGCTCCCTCCAGCACATCCAATCAACTACCATTTACAATTTCAGACATCCTCTCCCGCGTTGCCCGGTCCATACGATTCGACCGATTAAGGGGGCTTTTCTATGTGCGGCATTGTCGGCTATGTAGGTCAAAAACAGGTGGTCCCGGTCATCATCGACGGATTGCGGCGGCTGGAATATCGCGGCTATGATTCGGCGGGCATTGCCGTTGCCGGCAACGGCGAGGGCCTGCAGGTTCGCCGCGCTGAAGGCAAGCTGCGCAACCTGGAAGAGGCGATTCGTCTGAAGCCGCTCAACGGCACCTACGGCATCGGTCACACCCGCTGGGCCACCCACGGCCGACCGACGGAAGAGAACGCTCATCCCCATCGCGATTGCACCGGCAAGATCGTTGTCGTGCACAACGGCATCGTCGAGAACTACCTCACCCTGAAGAAGAAGCTCATCGAAGAAGGCCACAAGTTCACAACTGAGACCGATACAGAAATCATCGCCCACCTGGTCGAGAAGCATCTGAAGGGAGGCGAAAACGGTCATCCGGTTTCGCTGGAAGAGGCGGTTCGTAAGACGGTCCGGATGCTGACTGGCGTGTTTGCGATCGCGGTCATTTCGTCGGATGAGCCGAACAAGATTGTCGCCGCCCGCAACGGTCCGCCCGCGGTCATCGGCCTGGGTAAGAACGAATACTTCGTGGCCAGCGACGTCCCGGCGATCCTCTATCACACGCGCGACCTGTTCTTCCTGGGCGACGGCGACCTTGCGGTCATCACGCCGGCCGGCGTGCAGCTGACCGACTTCGAAGGCCAGCCTATTACTCGCGAGGTGCAGCACATCACGTGGGATCCGATCATGGCAGAGAAAGGCGGCTTCAAGCACTTCATGCTCAAGGAGATTTACGAGCAGCCGCGCGCCGTCCGTGATACCACGCTGGGCCGCGTTTCGCTCGACTCTGGCAAGGTCTTCCTCGATGAAATGGACATCACGGAAGACGATTTCCGCAAGCTGAACAAGGTGTACATCGCTGCTTGCGGCACCAGTTGGCATGCCGGCCTGGCAGGGAAGTTCATGATCGAGCGTCTGGCCAAGCTTCCGGTGGAAGTGGATTACGCCAGCGAATTCCGCTATCGCGATCCGTTGACCGGCGAAGGCGACCTGACCATCCTGATCACGCAATCGGGCGAGACCGCCGATACAATCGCAGCCCTGCGCGAGTCGCGCGCTAAGGGCGCCAAGACGCTTGGCATCTGCAATGTCGTCGGCTCCATGATTGCCCGCGAGTCGAACGGCACCATATACACGCATGCTGGACCAGAGATCGGTGTTGCGTCGACCAAGGCATTTACGGCGCAGCTCACCGCGCTATTCCTGTTCGCCGTCTACCTTGCGCAGGTGCGTGGGACGCTGACCGCTGAAGAATCGAAGAAGCTGCTGGAGGAACTCACGCGCATTCCCGGTAAGCTCGAGGCTTTGCTGACGCACGATGAGGAGACGGAAGACCTGGCGAAGCAGTATCATCGCGCACACGACTTCCTGTTCCTGGGCCGCGGCGTGCACTATCCCATCGCTCTGGAAGGTGCGCTGAAGCTGAAGGAAATTTCGTATATTCACGCCGAGGGCTATCCGGCGGGTGAGATGAAGCATGGTCCGAATGCGCTCATCGACGAAGACCTTCCGGTCGTGATCATGGCCACGCGCGATCTGAACGATCCTGGGTCAGTGCTGCGGTATGAGAAGACGCTGTCGAACCTGAAGGAAGTGAAGGCGCGGTCAGGAACGGTCATTGCGATCGCCACCGAAGGTGACGAGGAGATCAAGGAATCCGCCGACCACGTGCTGTACGTCCCGGAGGCGCCGGAGTTGCTCTCCCCGATCCTGGAGGTTGTACCGTGCCAGCTGCTGGCGTATCACATCGCCGTGCGGCGCGGCTGCGACGTCGACCAGCCGAGGAACCTGGCGAAGTCGGTAACGGTGGAATAACGTATCAAGTTGTTGCTCGCGACGACGGGAAATGTCGAAAAGTGTCCTTAACTCGGAGATATGTTTCTTAACTGTTGAACTGTTTTCTTAACTGGCGCCGAGTCGTCCTCCCGGGCGACTTCGCATGCTTTGACTAATGCGCGTTTGCTTATTTTGTTCCGGAGGGCAGCCTGTTCGCGTGCTTGTGACGAGATGGCTTCGTATTGTCTCACAACAATCTTTCGGCTAGCCGGAGCTTAACTTCTTCTACAAGTGACTGGTCCAACCATTTTAGCCGGATTCGTAAAGATCGAAGCAACTTTGAAACGGTCCAATACCTCTTTATCCGCGCCGCATCCTCCAGAGACCACTTCAAGCGCCGTACAGCATATTCCTGCCGTGATTTTGAATACGCCACGCTCAATCAACGTATGCCATTGGCGCTTGGTCACGGCGGAACGTGCTTTCCAGCTATCCCAGAGACCGGCGAACGCGAACGGATCTCATCCGACCATCTCAAAGCAGTACGGCTGCTTGCTCGCTCCCGGTCGTCGCCCACTCGCAGAACCCGTCGGCAGGGACGAGGCAGCGCTGAGAAGCAAGCGACTCTTTGAAAGCTGGCTTCTGCGCAACCGTTTCCGCCCTGGAATTGATCATGCGAGCACCGATGGTTGGATCTTTTGCCCAAGCAGGGACCAGGCCCCAGCGCATAAGTGATGCTCGCCGAACCGGCACTTTCGCATCCTGCCTGACGACGGGAACATTCTGAGTTGGCGCGATGTTGTAGTGCGCATCCCAATCGACGCCTTCGTATTCCGCATCATAAGCCGCCAGAACTTCGGCACGCCTCGACAGTCGGTATCGTCCGCACATTGGTTTCGATTGCATCTCCGCGCATCCAAGCCATCACTGCTCGATGCAAGAAACAAGGCACCCAAGTCAGGTGCCTGAAGGTAACCGAATGGCGCAAGCCTTGAATTATCTTCCAAGCTTGCGATGAGCCATTCCGCCCAGAGCAACAACGCCCGTTCCCAGCAGCAGGATGCTGCTCGGCTCAGGAGTCGATCCGCAGCAATTTGTCGAAACGGAGACGTTGTCCAGAGCTATGAAGCCCGGATCGTCACGGAATGCGAACTGGATGGTATCTCTGCCGGTACTGGTCACCTCAAAGCTGAACTGGGTCCAGGTGCCACTAGTGGTGGGATTGGTCAGAGACAACAACGGAGTACCATCCCACGAGGCTGTGAAGTCGCTGGGACTGTCACCAACCGCGTTTAACCAGAAGCTGAAGTTGTAGCGGGCACCTGCGGTGTCGGAAAAGGTCTGGCTGAGGGTAGCATCGCTTCCAACCGGACCGAGAACGGCATAGAAACTGCCGTCTTGAGCGCCGGTGTACTGATAGAACGCGCCGGATACAACCTCGGTATCTTCGAAATTGCCGCCAGTTGTCCAGCCCGTGAAATCGCCAGATTCGAAGCTACCATTGGCCAGTAAATTCTGCGCAAAGGTCTGCGGAGCGCTGACCATCACGGCTACTGCCAGAGCAACGACGACCAGCAGGGTTTTGGCTCGCATACTTCCTCCGAGGTGAAGTGTCTCCGGGAAGCTGACAGGCAGCCTGAGTATCGGCACTTTGATTACCACTATCGCCTATTTGCATTCAGTAGCTTACGTTGAAGGTCGTGGAACGCAACTGCAGCTACTTGCGGCATTTGTGACATTGTGAGTGATGGATTTCGGCTCACTTGGGACATCCGGCAGGGGCGAGACGGGAGCATAGGTTCAAACACGGGGCCGAGCGGGCGTCAATGAGAGCCCAGATCGTGTAGCTCACAATGCCTGCTATTTCATCAAGCACGGCGGCGGACAGCTTCTCGGGGTTCTGTTCAATCGCCTGATATTGCTTGCCGTCCACTTCGAACGCCACCGTCCTAAAACGATGTGCGCTCGTCCGGCGAACAGGCAGCCGCTTGCCATTCACTTCGACAGCGGAGCCGGACATCATCTGCCGAGCAATCGTCGAGAGCAGTTCCGACATCGAGCATGATCAAGCCCTAGTACTTCAGACCCAAAGCCTTTGTAGTGAACTCCACCAGGGGAGACATTTTGCGGCACGCAGCTGCGAACTCCCGCATAAACTTTCGTCCGCATATCTGCTCTTCGGTCAATTCCACCGAGGATATGAAATCCTTCCTCTTCAGGTCGTCAATGAACTGGTGATTGGGATCGAACCCGCGAGGGGGCCTTGCCAGACTGTCTCCCTCCAACTCGATCTTCTTTCGAATCGCCGCCCACCGTTCTGGCTCTTGCACGATGGCTGAGCGTACGCGGGTCAAAGCAGCATTGTCCGGATGCCAGATTCCAGCCGCCGCAAAACAGCCACCTGGCTCAAGGTGGAGGTAGAAAACCGGGGCGTGGGCATCCTTACCGCTGGCATGGTGGAAGTGAATACCGACATGGGTCTTGAAGGGAAGCTTATCGTGGGAGAAGCGGGTGTCGCGATAAATCCGAAATAGCGAACCACGACTGGGCCGTGCATCGGCGACAAAGAACGGGCTCAACTTCGCCAGGTGTGGAGCGAAGCCATCGATGAACAACAACGCGGGCTGCACAACAGCCCGCTGATACATGCCTTTGTTCTTGGCGAACCATTCCCGCTTGTTGTTCTTTTTGAGCCGAAGGAGGAACTGGAACAGCTCCGGGCTGAAGTATTCGATGTCTGGCATCACGTTCCCTTTACCGGAGCGATTAGTTTAACGCTGAACGCCTGCCCTGCACTTCCCGCCACACTAGCACGCAAAGCGTACTGAGTCGGTGATGGTGGCCGTAAGCTTGGGGCTAGGTTTCACGGGTTCACCACGCAGCCGGATGGCAGCGACGACCGTGATGCTCAGCCCGTACCGTGTAGCCAAGAGGTTCGAAAAGGCGGCGAAGTAGTTCCTCGCCGCCACGGCATGGAAGGACTGCGATCCGCGCCACCAACGGAAGGGTCTCCTCGGCTAGTTCAGGATGATGCTCACTCGCTCCCCGCATAGCACTTGCCAGTACCCGGGCAATCGCCACGCTCAGGAATGATGAGGCGACGTAAGGCCGGTCATTGACGTACTGCTCCAGCATTCCGCCTTCACCAGCCGGGCCACGCCGGGTCCTAACGAGCGCCAAAGGGTCGATATCGAGTAGCAACGCCGCTGTGCGGCGGTCATTGGTCGCCTCAGGGTAGAAGACATGAACCTTGCCGAAGGCTAGGTCGAACGTCTGCACCCGGCTCGGGGTTCTTGTGCAACAGGTAGCCCAGATTCGTTGCGGGAGGACGGGTGTTGGTGATGGTGAGGAGCATCCAGAACCAGTATGGCTGATTGAGGAAGCAGTAACAATAACCGAACGCCCCCAGCGGACTACGACCGCTCACGTTCGCTGTCTAGCCGATTGGAAAGGCTGCGATCTGCATTCGTCCCGATCGCCAACCATCAGTGACTGCCAGGGGATAATAGCCAGCCAGGAGCGATGGGTTCGTTACGGCACTATGTGACTACCGTCTTTCTTCTCAAAGCGTCCTTTTATAGACTGCAGACATGATCAAAAGCGGTAAGCGCGTCACACTGGCTGTTACAGGCCTTGCGACTGGATTTATCGCAGCGTTGTTGACCGTATCTGTGCCTTGGCTCATCGGCCAAGTGAACCTGCCGATTGTTATTTTCACGGGAAATTTCATCGGCGACATATTCGGAATAGTAATTGCCGTCTACTTCTGGGTCTTTTTGAGTCAGAAATCAGTTTGGCGTTTACTAGGGTTCGTCTTGGCGTCTGCGGTTGCTTACATCGCGGCAGAGTTCACAACAATATACTCAGCGATGGTTATGCCCCATTCAGTCGGGGGCCCATGGGCTTCGACCGGCACTGATGTTTCGGTGGGAGGGTTCCTGATTGGCGGGGCTGTCGGCGGCTTCATAGTTTCTCTTGCAGCAGTTCTGTGCTTTTCCGAGGAAACAGATCGGTCGCGCACCAATTTGACAGTCCTGATCGGCTCGGTCGCGGGTGCCATCCTTGGCGGATTGGGGTGGGCAGCCGGTCCAGCACTCGGCTATCCGATTTTGCACGTTATCGGAGAGACGCCCAATCCTTATACAAATGCCCAAGCAGCCTGCTCCTACTCTCTGTTCATGGTGTGGCAGACGGGTATGGGCTTCACCATCGGATGGCTATTCTCTCCACAGCCAGTGGAGATGCCAGTCAGTTCGGCTCCCGCGTCGGCAGCTGGTTCCAGCCATGTCACGCGCATCGCCAGAATCGCCCTGTTTGCGGCGGCTGCGCTGATATTTGTCTTTGTTGCTATCAGGGAATTTCCCCAGAGCTACCAGAGTACCCAGTGGCAGCAAGCTTACAAGAAGCACGTTGCCGACAAGCCGCCACTGCCAAATCCGCCTCCGCCTGCCGAAGTTCCGTCTCCCAAAACCCCGACAGTCCAGGTTCCCGAAACACCGTCACAGGAGAATTTGCCGACAGTTCAAGCAGTAGCGCCCGATAGGATGCTGATCCTGCATTCGATAGGCGAATACGTCCCCCGAGTCGTCTCCCCGGACGCCACGGCGCTGGCCCATCAGCATAGCGGTATGACGTACTATCTCGTCAGATACGCCATTCCAAGCGCACCCACGGATAATCCGGGCCCTGTTCTATGGGTCCAGGTGGAAGATTATCCCAATGCTGCCTGGGCACAATACGAGCTTCTCAAACGCCTGAGCGGGATAAATGCCAACTCAAGAAATATGGTCAAGTTTGGCAGTCGCGTTTATGGCAGAACAACGGAAGGGGACGCAGGGCAGGATGGCTCTTATATCTGGACGAGCGAAAATCGGCTCGTCGATGTGTCGTGGTTTCATTCTGCTGACACGGACGCTGTTCTGAAGGCGTACCTCGAACGATATCCATCCTCCGAAAAACGGTCGGCGGAAGATTCGCCTAACCAGCATTCGGAAGCGCCGTCACAGGCAAATCTGCGGGAGGTTCAGCTTCTAGAGCCCGGGCAGATGCTGATCCTCCATCAACTGGGACAATACGTCCCGGACAGGGAGCGAGCAGGCAAGACAATCACTCCCAAGGAAGCCAAAGCGGCAGCTGCGAGGAGTTCGAAACCGCAGTCCTACTGGGTGAAATACGACGTTCCGGACGCGCCCCTCTTTGCGGGGAAACTCAGGCCGACTGTCGAAGTGCGGGTGGAGGAGTATGCCAATGCGGCTTGGGCGCAGTATGAAATGTTTAAACGGGTGCCCGGCTTAGCTTCAGGTACTTCACCACGACCGGCGAAGTTCGGCAGTCTCCTCTATGGCAACACAACGGAGGGAGCCAAAGGGCAGAACGGCTTTTACACTTGGACCAGTAAGAATCGACTTATCAATCTATCGTTCGATTTGGCTGAGCCTGACGAGATTCTAAAAGCATATTTGGAGAAGTTCCCAACCTCAGAAAAGGCATCCCCCGAAGATGTTGCACGGGCTCAGGCCCAGGCGGCGGGAGGGGCCGGACAGATGCTGGTCGTGCATCAACTCGGTGGGTACGTCCCGCAGCGTCCGCACTCGGGAACGACGGTGCAGCCTCCAGTGGCTAAGTACTACAGTGTCAGATACTCCCTTCCGGGCGCACCCGACTTGGGAAACACTGGACCCGTTGTGGACGTGCAAGTCTACGAATATCCCAACGCAGCCTGGGCAAAATACGAGATTTTCGAGCAGGGGGGCATATCGGATCTGGCCAACCCTGCGAGGCCGGTCAAGTTTGGCAGTCGCATCTACGGTGGAGCGACGGCGGCTCCCAATGGGCAGAGTGGGACTTTCACCAAAGGGCAGGTTGGCAAGTACGTTTGGGCAAGTGAAAATCGGCTGGTTATCATTCAGTTTTATTCTGCCGAACCTGACGCGGTCTTGAAGACTTACTTGGAGAAGTTTCCGACCCCTCCGGCAGATCGCCTCTGAATAGCTGTTGCAAACGGCGATGGCACGAGCTACAAGAGAACGTCGTTCGGATACCACCCTCCGGCCCACCAACCTACACCTGTGAACGTGTCCCACGAAACCTAGCACTACCGTTCTATGGGGAATCCATAACGCCGTACGACAGTACTCCGCAGCCAGGAGAGGGCGGAGCATTTTCGGTTCTGAGCATTCTGGATCGTCGTTGGCGACGCTGCTCACGCGGCCGTCCACGGCAAAAGCCCCCAACACGCTTTCAAAGTAGTCCTCAACCTACGGCGCGAAGTAGCTATGCGACCCTTTACACCGAAGGCTCCGACAGCTTTGTTACCTCCGACGCTCGGATCGTCATGTTGAGATTCTCCGTGCGGGCATTCTAGATCCTGACTGGGCGTTCTTGCCAATGGAGGTAAGGCGGAAGGCTGAGCGCTCGGTTCAGGCGGTGTGGGGCCAGGTTCCCAAGATCAACAGATCATTCACCGGCACAACACCGCTGATTGGGGTTGCTGGTAATTCAACCACGACGATCCTTCGTACCTTCAACAGTTGATCGGCACGTAAACGCATCCGACCTGCAGGCCAAAGGGCGTCATTGCGCCACAATCAACCGGTGACGTGTGACGGAGGTCATAGACCAGCATCGCTTAAGTGTCGTTATATATGGCCGAGTAGTTTGATATTAAGAAGCCTAAAGTAGCCACTTTAGTGATTCAACACATGGAAACAGGTTCTGGGTGCTGCCATGGAAGATGTTCCGGTCCTGCGATATCTCAGCGCGTCTGAAGACCCCTCTTGCTTCCATAACTCGTATGTGAACCCATCGACGGAAAAAGAACTGGAGTGACAATACCCATGGATCTTGGAGCTGGCGTTCGCAAAGCAACCATTAGTGCTCTGGCGGTTTCAGGTTTCCTAGCCACAAGCGGAGCCATCGCACAAACACAGACTAATTCGCAAAGACCCAACATCGTGATGCTAATGACGGACGACACCGGATGGAACGATTTCGGTGCCTATTCCGGTGGCGGTGCAAATCTTGGCCATCCAACACCCAACATCGACAAGATGGCCAAAGAGGGCGCGGTCTTCACCAGCTGGTACGGCCAGGCAAGCTGCACGGCAGGTCGCGCCTCCTTCATGACCGGACGTATTCCCATTCGCACCGCGCTGTCGATTGTGGTTGCTCCGGGAGATGAGAACTATCTTAAGCCTGAGACGCCAACCATCGCGGAATTTTTCAAGAAGAATGGCTACACAACATACTTCTCTGGCAAGTGGCATATGGGCGACAAGCCCGTAGCTTACCCGACCAATCATGGTTTTGACGAGATGAAGGAATTCGCTGCCTATTACGCGGGCGTCTATTCTTACCCTGATACCTCCAAGAATTTCCATCCTTGGTTCCCATCGTACAACCCGGATTTTGAAAAGATGTTCGACTCGGTGGTCAACCTGAGTGAGTGGGAAGGCGTAGCCGGTCAGCCCGCCAAGAGGGTCGCCACCATCACCTATGACTATATGGCGACGATGGACGAGCGGCAGGCAGACTATGCGGTCGACTACATCAAGAGCCATGCCAACAGCAGCAAGCCATTCTTCATGGACGTGAACTGGATCAAAATGCACAACCCGACCAATGCCGCACCTGACTTTCGCGGCAAGTCGCATCTCGGCGATTACTCCGATTCGCTGATGGAAATGGACGCCGATATCGGTAAAGTATTGGATGCCATCCACCAGTACGCTCCCAACACCATCGTCATCCTGACCGCCGACAACGGCGCATGGCTGGACGCCTATCCTGACGCCGGAACCACACCGTTCCGTGGCGAGAAGGGCTCGGCGTTTGAAGGTGGCTGGCGCGTGCCCGCCATCATGACCTGGCCCGGTCACATTCCGGCGGGCGGGCAATACGGCGAGATGATGTCGCACATCGACTGCTGGTCAACCTTGGCCGCAATGGCAGGCATCACTCCTCCGCCTCCTGGCGAAATGAAAGACAACAACGGTAAGCCTATCTACTTCGACAGCATCGATAACAGCGCCTATATCCTAGGCAAGGCCCAACACTCGGCTCGCCGGTCATGGATCTACATCAATGGCGAGTATCTCAACGCCGCACGCGTTGATATCGCTGGAGATCCCAACGAGCCTTGGGTAAACATCGCGTGGAAGTTCATGTGGACGGCGAAGGAATCCTGGCTGGGACCGTCTATGAGTCTGGGTTCTGTTCCTGCTCTGTACAACCTGACCATGGACCCTTACGAGAAATACGACATGATCTTCAACGGTGCAGCCCCAACCCGGGGAACCACGACATCACCGGGGAGATACGCCGGAGAAGACAACGGCTGGTCGGGGGCACTCGTGGGTATCGTACTGCTGGACTTTGACAAGTCGATCATGCAATACCCGAACATTCAGCGGGCTCCGGGCGGAGCGTCCAACGACATGATACCGGACCTGCAGCATCCCAAGAACCCGCTGCCGCTGCTTGATCCCAGCACCTTGCCGAAGGCCGTTCCTTTGTCCGACTAACCCACAGCTTCGGCCTCAACTAACAGGGGCGTGCTGCGATTGCATGCCCCTTCTCTCTTTTTCGAGATCACTCAGTTAGGCAATTGCCGCCGATTCGAAAAATAACTCCCCTATGGGAGGAGACTCGGACCGTTCCAGCGCTGTTGCGTAGCTGGAGCCCGGCATTGTCCGCCAGAGGATTGTGGCGGTCCGTACGGCTTTCGGGAGCTACTTGACGCCCTCAACGATAAATCTCACTCCGAACACGAGTTCGTTTGCGAGTGGCTCGAGGACGGCTTCGATCGCCAAGAATTTTCAGTACAGGAAGTGAATCGACGTTTACAGAGCCAGCGTTCGCGTCGGCACGGATCCGTGGCCAAGGATTAAACCTGCCGCCGTTGGTCCAGCAACCGATCAATATCATCGCGAACAGCGTAACGCGCATCCTCACGATTCCATCCTTGCATCAGCAAACGATCGTAGGCGGTGTGCCGATGGCGAATGGCCGCGATGACCGCTGCACGCACTGCTTCCTCGTCCAAAGCTCGCCCTGCGGCAGTCCTGCCTACTCGACCACTGCCGCGAACGGACGTATGCGCCGCAATCAGCTGCGCTTCTTCGGGAGGACACCCTGGGAATATCTGCCGGATGGATTCCGCCATTCGCATGGCGAAAACCTGATCCAGCTTGTCGCGATACTGCTCAGCTCGTTCACGATTTGCATTACGTTTGTCGGCGTCGGCCAGGCACTCTTGCTCAGCTCGCTCCAAGGCAGTTTCTTCCACTAGTACGCCTTGGCGTTCGTATCGCTTACGTGCCCTGCTGAAGCTCACCACGACCGCCGACGGCGCACTGTGCTTGCGAGCCCTCCGCGTCAGAGCCGTGTCTCCCCGATGCAGATACACCAGGTGATCGAGATCGGCACAGCTCAGGCAGAGCGGTCGTTCACTTTCCATGAACAGGAATTCGCGGGCCAACAAATCCTTGCCACAGTCGGCGCACTTGGAGTCGCGCAGGATGTCGAACACGACGAGGTCCTTCGCTTTACGTGGAGGGTTCTGGTCGGCAGGCGGTTCCGGCTTCATTGCATCACTAAGCTGCTCTTCTGTGGGCCGTCAAGAGGAGAGTCGCCCGAGGCTGCAAAAACGAGATAAGTGTCGGGTTGCTCGGACCCTCCGTGCGGGCATTCTAGCGCTTGTCTAAGCGTCGTTGCCAATGAAGGTGAGGCGGCGGTAATTTGCCCTGATTCGTTTTTGCCCATGACGACGGCCTCCTGGTGCCGCAGCATTGCAGGTACGGCAAGCCGCCTAGAACGCGCAAGAGGTTCGCTTTTCCCGGTGTCGGTTGGGATTTTGAGCGCTATCGCCTGTTAGCGACAATTACGGACTCTTCGCACACAGGCGCAGCTTCCTGACCTGAGTAGCAGCTGACACGTCATCAGTAAACGTGCAAGCGGATGACAGTCCCCGCCCGATCAGATTCGGCTTAGGCGGGGACCTCCCATCCTGTCAAACCCTAAGGATACGAGCTCTCCGTGGGCGTCCGGAGTTGCTTTCAGTCACCAGTGACCCTGTCGGCGACTACGTTACCCGCCACCTCGTAGAGAAAATTGTTGTTGGGATCGTAGAAGTCCAGGGTAAAGGCACCGGTATGCGTGCTCCCACGGTCGCCCAACGTTACAGTTTCGTGCAAGTGAATGGTTCCCTGAAAATCGCCCGTGGCGTCGTACCACCATACACGATGAGTGAGCGTATAGGTCCGCGGCCCGGCAGATGTCCAGGCGCCCAGGCAGACATTGCCGGTCCTCGGATCTACGTTGGGATTGTGGACCTCAGTGCCGCCCGTGTTCCAGACCTGAAAGGCTTCCTGTATGGTTTGGCCGTTGACCTCAAATTGTGTATGCCACAACCCGACAATGGACGGCAGCACGCCATTGTTGTCGGGAGACGGTACTGGGCTCAGCGTCGCCGGGGATAGCAGTGTGGTCTGGAATGGACGGTGAACGGCAGTGGCGGCTGCCATCGCGACCAGCGAATCTCCACAGGATGCAAATGCGCTGGCGCTGACGGCCAGCAACAGCATGAGCGTGCACAGAGCGAAACCGATGTGCTTCCAAGCTTGCGTCGAACTCATTGATGTCCTCCTCGCCGGTTATCGGCAGCGCAAGGTAACCCGATAGCACATGGTTCCGGCAATGCAGGGCGGGTGAAGTGGAGGTAAAGAACAGATATAGAGCCGTAAGCTGCTGACAAGAAGAGGTATTTTCGCGCCGCTCCTATATTCGGTATATACTTCGCGCTCTCAGGTGCGATAACGGTGCCGAGTGGACGGATACAATTCGAGGACTTCACGCTCGATTGCAACCGCTATGAACTCCTGCGGGCGGGGCAATCCATCAAGCTGGAAAAGCTGCCGATGGAACTGCTCATTCTGTTGGTCGAACGCGACGGCCACCTGGTGACTCGCCAGGAGATTATCGAACGGCTCTGGGGACAGGATGTCTTCCTGGATACGGAGCACGGCATCAACACCGCCGTCTTCAAGCTCCGCACCATACTCGGTGACAACGCGGACAAGTCGCGCTTTATCCAGACCGTTACCGGCAAGGGTTATCGTTTTGTCGCGCTGAAGTCTGTCACCTCAGCCGAGCGGGACACCGCCGGTAACCAGCAAGCGCCAGCCGCAGACTCGTCGTCCTCTATTGCGATTGCGACTGCGGAGCAAACTGCTGATTCCGCTCCGCGCGAGCTAGTTGCTCAACCTACCCCTCGCAGCCGATGGAAGCTCTGGGCCGTCGTGTCATGTGTGATCGTAGCTGCTCTCGGCATCGTGCTTTGGATACTGCACCTCCGAACGTTGCGAAGTCGCGCAAACGATCAGGCGATAGGGTCCCGCATCCACTCCCTTGCGGTCCTTCCTTTGCAAAACCTGTCGGGCGATTCCGGGCAGGAGTATTTCGCCGATGGGATGACGGACGAACTCATAACGATGCTCGCAAGAAATACGGGCCTACGGGTGATCTCTCGCACTTCGGCGATGCAATTCAAGAACGCTCGCCTGCCTTTGCCCGAGGTCGCTCGGCAGCTTGGGGTGGATGGAATCCTCGAAGGATCGGTCGGGCGCTCCGGCGACCGCGTACACGTGAACGTGCAGTTGGTGTATGCGCCGACCGACACCCACGTATGGGCGGAAAGCTACGATCGCGATCTCGGTGATCTTGGCGACTTGGAGAGCCAGCTGGCCGTCACTATCGCCGAGCAAGTGGGGTTGACGGTTTCGAAGACGAGTTCACCGCCAAAACAAATTAAGCCCGAAGCACATGATGCCTATCTGTGGGGGCGCTACTACTGGTTTGGCTACTCCGCAAAGAGCGGGCAGTATTTTCAAAAGGCGATTGATCTTCAACCCGACTACGCAGCGGCGTGGTCCGGACTGGCGGACTCCTTGACCGTTCAGGCCGTCGAAGGCATGGTGTTGCCCGCGCAGGTCATTGGCCGTGCGGAGTTTGCCGCCCGCAAAGCCCTCGAACTGGATCCTCAGCTAGGCGATGCGCACAATAGCATGGCCGCGACTCAGTTGTTTGGCGACTGGGACTATGCGGCGGCCGATCGGGAATCGGCGCGCGCAATCGAACTTGACCCCCGCAACTCGGAGAGCCACCACCTGCGCTCCTACGTGCTTGAGGCCCTGAATCGCAAAGACGAGGCTTTACAAGAACAGAAATTAGCGAACGATCTGGACCCGCGCCTCCGCCCCATGGCAATGGCCTACCTTCTGATAAGGTTGCATCGGTTTGACGATGCCATCCAGGACGCCCGCGCCCGGCTTGAGGCAGAACCGGACGAGCCGTCTGTGCTCGATGCTTTGGCTCAGGCGTACCGGTTGAAGGGAATGGATCAGCAATCGGCCGAGGAGTGGGCCAAATGCCTCGCCGCGATGGGAATGGAGAGCGATGCCGACGCCTCCCGCCGTGCCTTCGCCGGCGGAGGCATGAATGGCCTGCTCGAATGGCAGCTGGCACAAGATATAAAATCGGCCAGCAAAAGTTATTCCTCTCCCCTTGATCTGGCCAAAGACTATGCGCGTCTGAAGCGGAAAGAAGACACGCTCCGCTGCCTCGAGGAGGCTTACCAGCAGCGTGTGGCATCGATGATTTTCTTGCGGGGCGAACCCGATTTCGACTTCGTGCACTCGGAACCGCGGTACCAGGCGATTGTCAAAGCCATGAGGTTGCCTACCAACTGACCCTGTTAGAACAATTCACGGCTGACTCCTTTCCCAACGCGAACCTGCTGCCAAGCCTATCGCTGAGTTTGACGCGCAACTCTGCTGGCTGCTGTAGCTTCATTCCCTACTGCTGCTTTGTGGGCCATTCTGCTCGCGACAAGTTCTTAACTGCCGTAACAGTGCGCCGTGAAAAGGTGCTGGGCTTCAGCGGGTGCCAACTCCGGGAGCTGTTGTAACATCGCCATATGGCAAGTTACGAGCCGGGTGTATCGTTTTGGGGTAACGTGCGATATCGCCTTTTCTCGCCAACGACCGTTAGTGGTTAGGCTGTTGTGCTCGACTTCGCTGCCACCACCCCAGTAAAAGCGAGCCAAGAACAAAAAGTGATCCAACAGTCGTAGTCGCTGGACAGACAATGCCAAGCAATCCGGAGATAAACATCGAAGACCCGGCATGAAAATCAGATACCGCTATCATCAGGCGGGGTTCGTAATCCTCGGGTCGCGATTATCGAACAAGACCTGCAAATTAAATTTGTACGTGCGCCCAGCTTCCGTCTTGAATTCGCCGATCTCACGGAAGATGCCTGTAGCAGAATTAACCCTGCCTTGTCCAATTATCTCGTCGGAGTTTCCTTGAACCGTGCCCCCGTCGCTGGTTAACGACCAGTCAAACTTCCAGACCGGAGGATCGGAGCATGGGTCTTTCTTAGGGTTATTCACCCCGATTTCGCAGGCCATTTTCTTCTCGGCGTCTGTTGGGTAATCGTCCCCGACTCCTTTTGGAACATCGGCATCGATGTAGATCGAGTAGAGCGCGCTCATGTTTGTTTTGATAGCGCCGGTCGTGTAGTGGCTGCCGTTCGAGAGGGTTATCGGAACATCGTTTGCGAAAAACCAAGTGTCCTTGGAGTCGGAGAATTTCCACAAGCCCCAGCGCACGAGTCCGAAGGCAATAAGAGAGAAGCCCACTCTTCGTAACCATTTCATAGGTCAGGCTGGGCCGAAACACGATCATAAACCTCAAGAATGCCGAGAGAAAGAGGAATTACGCTTCTGTGCTGGCGGCTTAAGGAATAGGAGCCATCACAATGGTCGAAGGATTGTGGATTGTTCAGTACGTTGGTTTACAGGGGCAGCGGCGGCGGGGCAATCGCGCTAGTCAATGGGAAAATTTTAGGTGGCGCCACCGGCTATCTCTACATCGGCACGTACGAGGTCAAGAATAACGTTCTCACAGGCCGCGTAAAGGTCAGCAACTTTCTACCTGAAATTCCGAGTGTTTTAGGTATTTAGGGCGACTTCGAACTTGAACTTCAAATGCCAAGTAACGCTGCCCGTCATGCAAGGTGGAATGCGATTGGTGGGACGCCCTGGTGCAGGCATCGCCGTCAAACTGACCAAAAAGGCTGACCTATAGCGTCGCTCGCTACCGACTTGTCGGCAGGCGTTCGGAAAGCTAAGGCGCAAGGCTTTGAAGGGACGTCGCGGTTTTGCGTGCCACGACTCTTAAGGTAATTGGATGACAGGATGTGACTCCGGTTTCGTGGTACGGTGCGGCAGTTAAGGAATATGGCCATTTTGGGCAACTCGCAATGGCTGTAAACTACGGTAAATTCTAAGTTGCTGTTAAGGAAACTATTTGGCATCTCCAGACGGGAGTGCCATGCGCACTCCCGTTTCTTATTCCTCCCGCAAAATTGGGCCAATGCCGCCACCCAGAGCAGGTTCTCCGGAAATTCCACTTTGCATTTTTGGCCGTGGAATGCGAATCTCTTTGGGGAGTAACCACTCCTCGGCGAAACGGTGACATGACCACTCAGCCCCAGGAACAACAGACACGATACGAAAAGAAGGTTCTTACTGCCAAGTTAACGAAATCGCTGCTGATTTCGCCTGACTCGAAGCACCTGGAATTCAAGGTCAATGAGGTTGAGCAGTTTCCGTTCAAGGCGGGGCAGTTCGTCTCGATTCGCGAGATGCGCCCCGACGGGAAGTGGCACACGCGTGCCTATTCGATCGCCTCGCCGCCTCGCACGGATGGCACCTTCGATGTTGTTCTCAACCGCGTCGAAGAGGGTTTCATGTCGAACTGGCTGTGCGACATCGAGGTCGGAACCGACGTCAGCTTTCACGGGCCGCATGGACTGTTTACCATGCGCGAGCCCAAGCACGACGCCGTGTTCATCGCGACGGGAACGGGCATCGCGCCGTTCCGAAGCATGGTGCAGTGGCTGTTCGCCGAGCCTGAGCGCAATCAGGGCCGCCAGATCTGGCTTGTATTCGGAACGCGCTACGAGCACGGAATCTACTACAAGGAAGAGTTCGAGCAGATCGAACGCGAACATCCTAACTTTCACTATGTCTGCACCCTGAGCCGTTGCAAAGACGATTGGTCGGGCTGTCGCGGCTATGTCCAGGACCACGTTCGCGAGATCGTACGCGGCCGTCCTGGCATGATCGCCTACATTTGCGGGCTTAACGACATGGTCGACCACAATCGCAAAATGCTGATAGAAGAAATGGGCTGGGATCGAAAGCAGATCGTTTTCGAGCGATACGATTAAAGCAGCACTTAGCAATTAGCTGAAGTTGCCATACGCGCTACGGCAGGCAGTCCTTGCCGCCGTCAACCTCCTGCGGCATTATCAAATCATGCGCTACTGGGCTACGCTCGTCGCCGGATGCGTTCTGTGGACGCCTTGCGCCTTGGCACAGAACTGGAGCAAGGTCCACAAAGCAGACGACGCCAAGTGGGCAAAGGCTACGGGGCTAGACATCTTCACGGTACACAAGCTGTGGCGGGACTCTCTAAGCGATCCTGACGAGAAAGAAGACCCCTCGCGTATCGCCAACCTTGATCTCGACGGCCTCGCTATTCGTCACGATGTGCTGCTGGCCACCTTTGCCGGCGAGAAGAATTGTCTGACGATTACGGTCTTTCGCCGGCTCTCGGAAATGAAATTCAGCAAAGAGTGGTCGGTGTCGCAACCCCCGGACGGTACAGGATTCTGCGACAACCAATACGGAGCAGCTTCTGCCGATGCCTCAGAGGGAGTGGTTCTGGTGCGCGTGCCGCGAGCAATCGTTGACGGAACGACCAGCTACACGGTGTACGCCTACGAATGGAACGGCATCACCTACCACTTCGCGGGACAGAAAGACGTACAAGGGCATTAGATGGCCGCCAAGAGCCTACTTCAGAGTACTCGCCAGAAATGCCGACACATCCTGTTTCAGGTGGTCGAGCGAATCGTTGCGCAGATACATCATGTGTCCTGCGTCGTAATAGCCCAGCGTAATCTTCTGATGCTGCTGCGGCTCCAGATTCATGTGACTTAGGGTGTACTGAGTAGCGAAGTATGGGGTCGCGAGATCGTAATATCCCGATGCAACAAAAAGCTTCATGTAGGGATTCTTGACGAAGGCCTGCCGCAGAGAATCGCTGGTGTCGGGGAATCCCTGCCCAGCCGATCCCCAATCCCAGTCCAAGCCGTTCAAAACCTCGTATTCAAGATCGGTTTTGTAGCCGAGATCCGCACGCACGTAGTTATTGAACGTCGCGGTGAACGGCGGCCGAATGACGGCCATCGTGGGATCGTAAAACGCGCCCTGCGGGCCGGTCGGAAAGCGGTCCGATAAAGCGGCTGTCGAGACGGCCGACAATCTCGCGCTGATGGCGCAGCAACTCGCTACAGAAAGTCCACTGCGCGATCCGGAGATCGTTCTCTTCGATGACGCCGCGATCGAGGCCAGTAAAGCGTGCGAGTTGATCGACGATGGCCTGCCGCTCCTGCGGAGTCAGGCTGTCGCCCTTGCCCAGCGCCGCGGCGTAAGGGCCGGCCGCGAACTGCTCGGCTTCTCGGAGAACCGCGGGCAGCTCTTGCTGCTGCAAGTCGGCTGGCAGCTTCTTGTGGAACCATGCAGTGGAAGCGTAGCTCGGCAGATAAAGCTCGTAGGGCAGGTCGTTGCCGCGCGAGAATTCGAGCGTCTGGAAATTCAGGACCGAAGAGACCAGTACGACGCCACTTAGCGCGATGCCTTTATCGATGAGATATCCGCTCAGGCCGGCAGCGCGCGTGGTCCCGTAACTCTCGCCGACCAGGAACAGGGGCGAGGTCCAGCGCTCATAGCGAGTCAGATAGAGCCGAATGAACTCGCCGACGGACGAGATGTCGCCCTTCACACCGTAAAACTTTTTCGTCAGCTCCTTCTTAACCGCTCGGCTGTAGCCGGTGCCGACAGGGTCGATGAAGACGAGGTCAGTCTGGTCGAGCCAGGTTTGTTGATTGTCGATCAGCTCGAACGGCGGCGGAGGCATGCTTCCGTCGGGCAGCATCTTGACGCGACGCGGACCGATGGCTCCCATGTGCAGCCAGATCGAAGCCGAGCCGGGACCGCCGTTGAAGGAAAACATCAGCGGCCGGTTGGGGCCTGCATTGTCCAGTGTATAGGCGACGAAAAAAATGTTGGCTTCGATCTCGTCGTTCTCGGGGTTGCGGATGGGCATCATGCCCGTAGTCGCGGTGTAACGCAGCACCTTTCCGCCCACATGGATTTCGTGGTGGGTAACGATGGGTGGCGTTTCTTTCGGCGCTTCGACCTTGGCCGTGTCGTTCGCAGGCTTCGACGTCGCCGATTTCTCGACCGTAGGCTGAAGATCGGTCACGTTCTGAGGGGCGTGATCTTTCTCTTGCGCTGAGAGGCCTGAAATCAACAACCCGTAAGCCAGCGCAGAGACCGCGACGAGAGAACGGAGCTTCATCCTATGTCCCCACGCGCCGACCTGCGGCGTTCACGCTCGACCTTCGAGGCTTCGCGGCGACGCAGAGCGCCCTCGTAGCGGCGCTTATCTTCCTCCGTTTCCGGAATCACCGGCGCGACCTCCAGCTTTCTGCCATGGCGGTCGACAGCAACGAAAGTGAGATAGGCGGTGGCGACCTTCTGACGCGTCCCGGAAATATAGTTTTCGACCAGCACCTTGACGCCAACTTCCATCGACGTATGGAAGACACGATTGACCGAAGACTGCAGAACTACCATGTCGCCTACATGCACCGGCACCAGGAAATCGATGTGGTCCATCGACGCGGTCACAGCGTACGAGTGTGAATGACGGTGGGCGGCCAAAGCTCCGGCTAAATCGATCCAGTGCATCAGTCTCCCGCCCAGCAAAGCGCCTAGCGGATTGGTGTCGTTCGGTAAGACAAGCTCGATCATTTCTGATTTGGATTCGCTTACCGGTCTCGGTCGAAGATTGATTTCGTTCTCGCTCATAGGTCTTCCGTTCGCTTCTGAAGCTGCACCTGCACGTAGCATTCGGCCATACGTTGAAGGCAGGGGTTTTCGTGCTTCTGCACCCAAGTCGCAGTAGCTTTTTCGTAAAGAAGCACGCCGCTGTCTGCCGGCAGATGCTGAAGCTCGCAGGCGAATCGTACATGCTGAACTCCGTTGCTGTCCTTGCCTAGCGAAAATCGCACCGCGTCCGCATGACGATCCTGCGGCAATCGGCTACATGCCTTCGCGTAGCCAAGATTACAGCCAGTCTTCAGTTCGTCATCAGAGGGACGCGCACCATCATGTCCGGGAGCCGTGCAGACGCCAGTCCATCCCGCGCCCAAAGGAAGGCGCTGGGGAAACGGCCAGTCAGACTCAAATCGATGGTCGGGTAGGAAGAACGGACAAGCCAAAGTCGCCTCGCTCGCAAAGTAAAATCCAATTGTAATGGCCGCCCCTGTCCGTATCCACCTGAGGAGGCCGCGTGCTTCCAAATCATCGAAGAATCGTGCGATGATCGATGCCGGAGAGCCGCATGCCCGATGAGAGCCGCGTAGCTACGCTGAAGGAAGTTTTGACCGCCAATCCGGACGACACGTTCGCCCGCTATGCGCTGGCTATGGAATACTCCGGCTCCGGAGACACGGAAACCGCGCTCGCTGAATTCGAACGCCTCCTCGCCACCAGTCCGGACTACACGAATGCTTACTTCATGGCCGCCCAGGCACTCGCCCGGGCTGACCGTAACGACGAGGCAAAGGCCATGCTGCAGCGGGGAATTGAGTCGGCTCGACGCACTCGCAACCAGCACGCGCAAGCCGAGATGGAAGGCATGCTGGACGAACTGGAACGCTCCTGATTCCGGTGCACAATCATTCAAATCTTGCCGCCGTAGGCGATAATGGCGGGAGAATGTTCCAGATCCCAACTTCGGGGCATCCCGGCAGGACCGCCAGACGGCGTTTCGCCGTCCTTAGTTTGTTGCTCTGCCTTGGCTTGCCATTAGTCGCGCAGGCGCCTTTTTCGATCAAGACGTTCCTACGAGCCGATCAGCAGAAATCCTCAACAAGTTCGCCTTCAACAGCCAGCTCTTCCGCTGCGCCATCAACTTCTGCAGCGGCACCGGGCGCAATACCGCTGCCGGACGTGGCGTCTCGTGCCGAAGAGCTGAAGAGACTGTTGCGCAACATCACCGACCAGCTCCCTACGCAGGGTGACCTCGATGCGACAAAGGCCCAGCTGGACGAGCAGGACGAACAGTTACAGGCGAAGTTGAAGGATGTCGATGCGCTGCTTGCCGGAACTCCGAACACACTGGAGTTGCGCGAAGAGGAAAACTTCTGGCGTGGACAGCAGAAGCAGACCGCGGATTTGCGGGCCCAGCTGCTTTTGTGGGCCAATGCGGCCCAGACTGCCATTCAGCAACTTCAGGCGCAGCAGCCCATCTGGAACGAAACCTTACAGCAGAACCAGTCGACTCCTGATCTGGGCCCCACACTCGACGTCCTCCACAAATCGGTCAACGACCTTCACCAGGTAACCAAGCAGGCGCAAGATTCGCTGCGGGTCATCGTCAACCAGCAGATCCGTGCCGCCAATGAGGATCAGCTGGCGATCGACGCTATCGGCCGTATTGAGAAGGCTCGTCAGTACGTGGACAGCAGACTCTTTGAGCGAGACAGCCTGCCGCTTTGGCAGGTAGCCGCACGACGGGAGGTCGGCGAGAACAAAGAAATCTTCTCCAGTGCGACCAGCCGTCTGCTGGGCATTCGCGCTTTTATGACGGAAGCCAGCGGAGGGATCGTCGCGCTGTTCGTTTTGCTGATTTTCTCCCTGTTCTGCGCCTACCGCTTGCGGCAGAAAGCTCGGCTTCTTCAGCCGGAGAATGAAGAGCAGGCCAAGACCTTGTACCTGTTGCAGCACTGGATTGCGCTGGGTGTGCTTCCGGCTCTGCTCGCTGGTTATTTATTAGCGCCACTCGCACCCTTGCCGCTGATCGGCCTGGTCATTCTGGCTTCTTTCATCCCCATACTCATTCTGCTGCCGCCGCTCATTCACCCGCGGTTTCGGCTGTTGTTGTATTGCATCGCCATCGTCTACACCTTCAACGCGGTCGTTTCCTGGATTTCGTTCTCGCCCAGCCATAAGCGAGAGATGCAATTCCTGGCCAACTTCGCGATTTTCTGTGTCTTCGCTTTTCTGGTTCGGCCAAAGCGGATTTCGCGACTGAGTGATGAGACTCGCCTGGACGGGCTCCGCATTTTTGCCATAAGACTTGCCGTGGCGCTACTGGGTGCGGCGCTGCTTGCGAACCTGTTCGGCTACGTCAAGCTCGCGCAGTTTCTCGGCGTTGTTTGCGTCTACAGCACGTTCATTGCGATCAGCATGCTGGCTGGTGTGCGGGTGTTCACCCGCCTCTTGCTGGAGGGCATCGACCGGCCGGGCGCACAACAATTGGCGGTGGTTCGCCAGCATCGCGACGGCATCGTCCGGTGGGTGCCTCGATTGTTTCAGTGGGGTGGCGTCGCCATCTGGCTGTTCGCGACAGTTAACCTGCTGGGTTTGGGCGACTGGGTCGCGAGCATCCTCGAAAGTATCATCGGCTTTCACATCGCAGGAGGATCAGTTGGCATCACGCTGGGAAGCGTGCTGGGCTTCTTTCTCATCCTGATCGTCGGCTACGGCATTTCCAGCGGCATTCGTTTCCTGTTGCGTGAGGAGTTGTTGAGCCACTTTCACCTCTCGCGCGGTCTGCCGGAACTGATCTCCTCGATGCTGCATTATCTGCTGTTGCTGCTGGTGTTCTTTTTTGCAATCAATGCAGGAAACGTCGAACTGAACAAGTTCACGGTGTTGACCGGCGCGCTGGGCGTTGGCGTCGGCTTCGGCTTGCAGAATATCGTCAACAACTTCATCTCGGGCTTGATTCTCCAATTCGAGAGGCCGATCCATGTCGGCGATGTGCTGGATATCGACGGGACCACGGGCAAGGTGACGCGCATCGGCATCCGTTCCAGCACGGTCAAGACTTTCCAGGGTGCCGAGGTCATCATTCCGAACGGCAACTTCATCTCCGGCAAGGTTATCAACTGGACGCTTTCCGAGTCGCTTCGCCGTGTAGAACTGCCGGTGGGCGTAGCTTACGGCACCGATCCCAAGGTGGTTTCGAAGATCCTCGACCAGGCAGCCAACGCGCACGAAAGTGTTCTTACGTCGCCGCCTCCGGCCGTGTATTTCAAGGAGTTCGCCGACAGCTCACTCAACTTCGAGCTGCAGTTCTGGGTCATGCAGGAAAGTAACGGAGTCAAGGTGAAGAGCGAAGTCGCGTTGGTCGTCATGGAGCTTCTGGAGCAAGCGGGCATCGAGATCCCGTTTCCGCAGCGCGACCTGCGTCTGCGCTCGGTAGACTCAGCTGCGGCGGCAACTCTGCTGGCGTGCGAATCTTCCGGCAGTCGCTCCGACAATCGCAATGGTGGCGCGCCCGAGGCTGGCCGCGCTATGGAAGACTCTCAGGGTCGTACTGCCCGCAAGTCTTAGCCAGAGATCCCGCAAGGCCGCGAAAGTCGTTGCCTGTCCAACTTATTTCCGCATCGTTACGTGGGATTCCTGCTTCTAATGGACATCTTCGAATGCCATTGCTGAGAACAACGTGTGAGTGACTTTCGTCACCCGCGCATGTGATCTTCAGAGGCGTAGAATACGGACATTCGTACACGTCACATCCGCCGCAGAGATGGTGCGGGTGCGACCGGGAGGTATCCAGCCCTTGAGCAATCTTCCACAGACTCTGGCCGAGCTTCGGCGCAGTGAACCATTCTCCGAGGCTCGCCTTCGCCATCGCCGCGTGAAGGATGAGATGCGGGAAAATCTCATCGCCCGCCTGCGTGGAAACGGCCCGATTTTCCCCGGCATCGTCGGTTACGACGATACGGTGGTGCCCCAGATCGTCAACGCCATTCTGTCTCGACATAATTTCATTCTGCTGGGGCTGCGCGGGCAGGCGAAAAGCCGAATCCTGCGCGCCCTCACGACTCTGCTTGACCCGCAGACGCCGTATCTGCGCGGCTGCGAGATTCATGACAACCCTTACGAGCCGATTTGCCGCCGCTGCCGTGAGCTGCTGGCGAACAACCCTGACGATGTGCCCATCGCATATCTCGACGCCGACAGCCGCTACGTCGAGAAGCTGGCCACGCCGGATGTGACCATCGCCGATTTGATCGGCGACATCGACCCCATCAAGGCGGCCAAGGGCGGCCACGAACTGGGCAGCGAGTACACGGTGCATTACGGTTTGCTACCGCGCGCCAATCGCGGCATCTTCGCCATCAACGAGCTGCCCGACCTGGCCGGGAAGATTCAGGTGGGCCTGTTCAACATCATGCAGGAAGGCGATGTGCAGATTAAGGGATATCCCGTACGTTTGCCGCTCGACGTCGCCATGGTGTTCAGCGCCAATCCCGAGGACTACACCGCGCGCGGCAAGATCATTACGCCGCTCAAGGACCGCATCGGTTCGGAGATTCGCACGCATTATCCCGCGACGGTCGACGAGGCGATCGCCATCACCACTCAAGAAGCCTGGACGGATCGCGACGGCTACCAGTTCCAGGTGCCGGATTTTGTCCGGCAAGTGATCGAGCAGATTGCCTTTATCGCGCGCGAAGACAAGCGCATCGACAAGCGTTCCGGCGTCAGCCAGCGCTTGCCTATCAGCGTGATGGAGAACGTGATCTCCAATGCCGAACGGCGTGCGATCCGCTCAGGGGAAAAGCTGGTGGTGCCTCGGGTCGGCGATATCTATGCCGCCCTGCCTTCCATGACCGGTAAGCTCGAACTCGAATACGAAGGCGAGTTGAAGGGAGCGGACAACGTCGTACGCGAGATTATTCGCGCCGCCATTGCCCGCGCCTACGACAAGTATTTCCAGAGCAATAGCAACATGAACCAGGTGGTGCAGTGGTTCGACCTGGGCGGTGAAATTCAGTTGCGCGACTCCTCCAGCGCGCAGGAGATGCTGCACAAACTCCGCGGTATCCAGGGCCTGCTCGACAAACTGAGCGGGCTGGGCCTGAGCGGCAAAGAGCCGTCGGAGGTACTGGTCTCGGGAGCGGAGTTCATCCTTGAGGGGTTGTACGCCCACAAGAAGATCGGACGCAGCGAAGAGCGCACATTTACCGCCGGCGAGAAACAGCCGCGCCGGGAGAAGCAAAACTTTCGCGAAGATGAGGACGAGCGCGAGTTCAAGCGGCAGAGAAGGCCGTTCAATTAGAACAGGAGCGTAAAAGCTGTACCTCGACAACCATGGATGACAAGCCGTTTGAAGGCAGGAAGTCTTCGACGCGGGCGGGTAAAGCTCCGGCCGTTTTCCTCGCTATCGTTGGCGCGCTGTGGTTAATCGCGATGGGTTGGATACTGGCGGTGTTGATTGAATTCAGCCGGCCCCAGCTCAAAATCGCCATCCTGATTCTCATCGGGATCGGTTTGCTGATAGGCCCGTTTTGCATGATGAGCGGGTCGATCCTGACCTTCGGTAACAAGTTTGGCAAGACCGCAAGGGGCATGCTGATCATCGGCTGCGCGATTCTTAGCGGAGCGTTCCTTGTGCTGGCGGTTGACGGTGTTCGCCGTATGGGTACGCTGCACGCTCCGCCCAGCTATTGGCCTTATGCGGCGTTTGGAGTGCTAACGATTCTCACAGACTTCAGCGCCGGAAGCTCTTGAAAGTGGCTACGCTGTCGAGTGTGGATGTGTTCAGCCCAGAGATCGCGAAGAGTGCGGACCCAGTTTTATGAAGTTCATCAAATACAAGAAATACGTTCCCGAGCCCGCTTCTGAGATGAGCATGGAAGACCTGCTCAACGCACTCTCGGATTATCTGCTGCAGAGTGGCTTTCAGCAGCAATATCAGGATTATTACGATTTGAACGACGCTGAGCAAACGCTGGACGATTTGCGACAGGCGATTGCCGAAGCGCTGCTGAACAGCGACATGCTCGACGAGCAGATGAAGCAGCAGATCGAGAACATGAGCGGCGAGCAACTTGAGCAGATGATTGAACAGCTCATCGAGCGGATGGAGCAGGAAGAATACATCAGCGTTGACCAGCCGCACGATCCCGCCCGCTCATCGACCGCCGGTGGACAAGTCGGAGAAGCGCAATCGCAGGCGCGCTTCGAGATCACCGATAAAGGCCTGGATTTCCTCGGCTTTCGTGCGTTGCGCGACCTTCTCGGATCGTTGGGAAAATCGAGCTTTGGGCGTCACGATACGCGCGACACGGCGACCGGCATTGAGGCCAGCGGGGCATCGAAGACCTACGAATTCGGCGACACCATCAATCTGGACATCACGGCGACTCTGTCGAATGCGATCCAGCGCGAAGGCCTCACCCTGCCGCTGAATATCGAGTACAGCGACCTTCAAGTGCATCAGTGCGAATACCAGTCGTCGTGCGCGACCGTGCTCATGCTTGACTGTTCGCACTCGATGATTCTTTACGGAGAAGATCGCTTTACCCCGGCCAAGAAAGTTGCGATGGCGCTGTCGCACCTGATTCGCACACAGTACCCCGGAGATTCGCTGTCACTTGTGCTGTTCCACGATTCGGCGGAAGAGTTGCCGCTCTCGCAACTCGCGCGCGTAAAAGTTGGACCGTACTACACCAACACCCGCGAAGGGCTCCGCATGGCACAGCGCATTCTGCAGCGGCAGCGCAAAGACATGAAGCAGATCGTGATGATCACCGATGGCAAGCCGTCGGCGCTCACACTGGAAGATGGAAGGATCTACAAGAACGCTTTCGGTCTGGATCCGCTGGTTGTGAGCGAGACGCTGAAAGAAGTGTCGAAGTGCAAGCGCGCCGGGGTGCTGATCAATACCTTCATGCTGGCTTCGGACTACGGGTTGATCCAGTTTGTGCAGAAGGTCACGGAGATGTGCCGCGGCAAGGCCTATTTCACTACGCCTTACACGCTGGGTCAGTACCTGCTGATGGACTACATGTCGCGGAAGACTAAGGCGGTACATTGAGAAACAGTTGTCAGCCGCCAGTCTTTCGGCGACTACACTGCCACACGATCAATGAAAATCTTCGGAGGGTAGCTGAGTACTGCAACTGACGGCTGGCTACTGACGGCTGGCTACTGTCTGGGCGCGTAATAACCCTTCCTGGCGCGCACGTGATACTTCTTGTTGTCGGCGAGAATTTCGATCTTTCGGTATTTCCCGTCGGCTAGGAAGTCAGCGGGTTTGTACGAAATCGCGTACTGGCTGCGCAACTCATCCGAAATTTCCGTGAAGGCATTGGCTACGTCTTCAATCTTGAAAGGGAAGAACGCCTTGCCGCCAGTCTCCTCGGCGAAGTGCTCCAGGACTTTATCGCCCCGCAGCTTCAGGCCGCTTGTATTGGTCGAAATTGCGTAGATGATGACTTCGGCGCGCTGCGCCATCTCGACGGCTTCTTCGCGCGACACGCGGCTCTGGTTGTCCTCTCCATCACTCAACAAAATGATCGCGCGGCGTGTGGCAATCTGCCCTTTGTCGACGCCCATTAGCTTGTCGCGGCAAGCGAAATAGATGGCGTCGTACATCGCTGTACCGCCCCCCGGCCGCAGCATGCGCACACCGTGAGAAAGCGCCTCAGGGCTGTCTGTGAAATCCTGTGTCACCTCAGGCGTGGTGTCGAAGCCGATTACGAACGCCTTGTCGAAGTTGGGCCGGATAATCTGATTCAGGAACTCGATGGCCGCTTCCTGTTCAAACTTAAACCGGTCGCGAACGGAATTGCTGGCGTCGATAAGAAGACCGACACGCAGTGGCAGGTTGGTCTGGCGGCTGAAGGACTGGATGCTTTGCGCCGGCTTATTGTCGTCGAAAACGCGGAAATCGCTTTCCTTCAGGTCTTTCACGAAGTGGTCGCGTTTGTCGGTCACCGTGAAGACGACGTTGACTTCATCGACGCGCTTGCGAATGACGGTGAGCGTGTCATCGGGCGTGTCAGCCGGGGCCGCTGCGCTGGTACTCGGCGTCGAGTTCCCGGACTGTGGCGCCGGAGACGTGACAGTTGGCGTTGCGGCGCTCGGAGTCGTAGGGGCCGGCGTACTGGACTGGGTCGCGGTTCCTGCCTGAGTATTGTTCGCCGGCGGCGGCGTTGACGGAGGCGGAGGGTACTTGCTGCTCGAGGGGGCATTGGGCAGCTGTTGTGACGAAGTTTGGGCGACGAGCCCCAACGATAATGCCGCCGTCAAAACCGCGATAAACCAATATTTCATGCGGAGCTTTATTATAGCTGCTGCTGGCTTGCAGCCGGTCCGGGCAACTACCTTTCGGGGCAGGCGCGTCCATGACTAAGTAGATGCTTGGGCCGCCTGAGAATTAGACGTCCAGCCGGTATTTTCGTGGTCGGCGAAGTACTTCTGGGATCCAATGAAAATTTCTGCTTTCCTTAGCTCTGGATTAGTGTGTGGCTTGGCGGTGTTGATTTTGGGTGGCTCGAGTATTGCGAGCACCGGACGCGCACGCGAAATCACCGATATTCACTTCGAGAACGTTACCCAGACGACGGTTGATGTTGTCTGGACCACCGCCCGACCCAGCACTTCGCAGGTGCTGATCGCCCGCAGCACCGACTATGAGCCCGAGCGCGCCGCGCCGGAAACGCCCGACAAAACGCTGGTCACGAATCACCGGGTTACGGTCGATCGCCTGATCCCGTATAACCCGCGCAATGGCGACGGAACGTACTACATCTATGTCGCGTCGGCTGACGCAAAGGGTGATCTGTCGACCGCCCCTGGACCGCAGACGGCTGACGGCAAAAACCCGCTCATCCCCATGCGCACCAAGCCGACGGACACCATGGGCGATCCGAAATTCGATTTCTATTTGCTCGGTCCCGATGAAGTTTTCGCCGGGCGCGACATGTACTTCCTCGTGCAGGCGATCCTGATAGCCGGGCCGGTCGACGATCTGTTTGTGGTCAACCATGGCGGTTACAACGCCGAGACCGACGGTGTAGTGAAGTCGCTGGATGGAAAGGGAAATCCCGATAGCATCGGTGTCCATTTCAACTGCACATGGTCAAACCAGAACGGTGTCGATGTTAATGAGCAGACCTTGGAGCGCGGGCGAAATCTCGGATACTGCAAAGATCTCAACAACAATATCCGCGACCTGACCTTCCGGCTTCGCACTCAGCCAAACACCGCGCCCGGCAAGTATTCCGTCAGTTTTACGCTGGAGACCAACGGTCAACGAAAGACCGGCACGTACGAGTTCACCGTATTGCCGCCGGCGACTGCTCCCGCGAAGCCGCAACTGGTGGCGAAACCCATCCCTGGCTTGGGCATGTGGGAAAAGCAGATGGTCGAACTCGGTAACAAGTGGTGCCAGTATCGCGACCAGCAGAACATCAACGGCAACTTCGTCGACAACTGGGGATGGACGGGCGATGCCTGGTTCTACGATGGCGGACGCAGCTTCGAGAACATCGACACCTACACCGCTGCTGCCGGTAAGCCGAATCACCCTTATTGGCAGCACTGTGCCGTCAATCTGCTCAGCCCGTACGCCAATTGGCAGGTCGCCAACAACGGCAACATGCAGGGCTTCTCGACCTTCACGTACGGCATGGCGATGAACTACCAGCGCACGCACGATGAAGTAATGCGCAAAGGAATCTCGATGCTGGCGACTGTGGGACCGCAGCGCGTAGCTGTCGGCGGCGTCGATCCCTGGACAATTCGCGAGATGTCGTATCGCTGCAACGCCTGGATGAGCGACGAGATGTTGGGCGCGCCGCGCTGGCCGCTGCTGCAACGCAACATCGACAAAATCATTGGAGCCATGAATATGACCAACCGGGGCGTAGCCGGCATTGGGGGCGCGGTGCATCCGTTCATGATTGGCCTGGCGATGGAGACGCTGATTCACTGGTATGAGCTGAACATGGCCGAAGGGCATCCAGACTACACCGTGATCCCGGCCATCAAGGAAGGTCTGGACGGCTTGTGGAAGTACAACTGGATGCCCAAGCAGCATATGTTCGACTACAACCGCTTCCGCGTACCTTCGAATCCGAACGTCGGCTATACCGCGCTGAATAACCTGGTGAGCGTGGCCTACGCCTGGTATTGGCTGCAAACCGGAGACGACCAGGAGCGCGATCGCGGCGACGACGTCTTCGCCCACGCCTTCGACGATCCGGCTGGCTTCAGCTGGAGCGGCAAGCAATTCAGCCAGGAGTACGAGTTCAGCTTCGACTTCGTACGCTTCCGGAAGGGCATCGACGGATCAACCGTGCTGCCGGCGAACAACCCGTACACTGGGCCCTACGCCGACACCGTGCCGCCGATCAGCGAGAAGGTGAACTGCGATCCCAATTACTTTAAGGGCTGCAAGCCAGGAAGTATCGGCAGCACGACTGCAACGATTTTCTGGGGAACCTATAAGCCTTCGACAACCCAGCTCATCTACGGCAAGAGCACCGATTACGGCAAGGTTTCGCCGCTCGACAAAAACATGGTGACCGACCATGTCGTTAACCTCACTGGATTGCAGCCGGGCACGACATATCACTTCCGCACGAAGTCGGTCGACAGCGCTGGCAACGTGGGCTCGATGCGCGACCTTACGTTCACCACAACTCGATGAGCAAGCAGCAACCGGTCAGGATTGGCACCGCCGGCTGGAGTATTCCGCGAGAGTCGGCCGGCGAATTCCCGGGCGAAGGGACGCACCTGGTGCGGTACTCCGGCGCCCTGAATTGTGCGGAGATCAATTCCTCGTTTTACCGTCCGCATCAGCAATCCACATGGGAGCGCTGGCGAGATTCCGTTCCAGGCGGCTTTCAGTTCTCGGTGAAAGCGCCCCGAGCGATTACGCATGATGCTGTGCTGCAGTGCTCGCCAGAGATTCTGAGCGCATTCCTGGAGCAGGCCGGAGCGCTGGAAGACAAGCTCGGTCCGCTGCTCTTTCAACTTCCCCCAAGTCTGCAATTCGCGGCGAAGACGGCAACCGAGTTTCTCACGATGTTGCGTAAGCAATTCGAGAAGCCGGTCGCATGGGAACCGCGCCACCCGAGCTGGTTTGGCGAAGAAGCCACTCGGGTGATGAACGAGTTTCAGATAGCGAGAGTGGCCGCTGATCCAGCATGTGTGCCGGAGGCGGCTCTTCCGGCTGGATCGTCCGAGTTGGTCTATTTCCGATTGCACGGCTCTCCGCGGCGATACTACTCGTCGTACGAAGATGGATACCTGGCGGCGTTGGCGGAGCAACTGCGGAAGAGACGGGAGCGTGGGAATGTCTGGTGCATTTTCGACAATACGGCCTCTGGCGCAGCGATTCGAAACGCCTTACAAGTCAATCGACTGGTGAAGACAGGGAACGAAGGCCGGAAAGCCAGCTAGACCGCAGCGGCGCGGCGAAGTTGCTCCAGGAATAAGGTGAGCCCGGCGGGCAATGCTGCTTCCAATGCTAATGTCGCAGAGCTTCGGGGCTGCTTGAACTCCAGTGCCGCGGCGTGAAGAAAGTTTCGTTCCAGGCTCAGGACCGCCGGAGTTCCCGGTGGGGCCTTCACGGTTCCACGCTTCAACTCTTTAGGCGCGCCATACAAGCTGTCGCCGACGACCGGATGACCGATGGAAGCCATGTGTACGCGAATCTGGTGCGTGCGCCCAGTTTCGATGCGAACGTCCACCAGTGCAAACTTGCCGAACGCGGATGCGATCCGCTCGCGTACCTCGTAGTGGCTGACCGCCGAGCGGCCGCCGCTGCCCTTGGTTGTCATTCGTATGCGACGAATGGCGTCGCGCGAAATAGGCCGCACTAACGGTCCCGCGATCTTTGGCCGGCCATCCGTGAACCAGCGCAACGTACCGCTTCTTGACCTCTCGACCGGAAAACTGCTGTGCCAGCTTGCGATGCGAGATGTCGTTCTTGGCTACGATAATCAGGCCGCTGGTCTCTTTGTCCAGGCGATGTACGATGCCGGGACGCATCTCGCCGCCGACATCCGAGAGCTGTCCGAAACGGTGTAGCAGGGCATTGACCAGAGTGCCGCGGTTGCGCTCGTCTTCGGTTGCGCCGGCGCCCACGTGCACCATCATTCCTGCGGGCTTGTTGATCACGGCCAGATCACTGTCTTCATAAATGAGGTCGAGCGGAATGTCTTCGGCGATCGCCCGCAACGGCGGCAGCTGCAGGTCGCCAACGATGGTGATCTCCTCGCCGCCTCGTAATTTCAGTGATGGTTTGGCGGCGGATTGGTTCAGCAAGGCTTTCTCTTCGGCGAGCATTTGCTGTACGCGAGCCCTGCTTATGTCGGGAATCTGTTGCGCAAGAAATTGGTCCAGCCGCTGGCCAGCAGCTTCAGGAGGTACGGAGATATTCAATGGATAGCGATCAGTCATTCGGGATGAGGATACAACAGAGGCGCTGCGCCAAGCCGACGGGTCAGATCACTCACCACGGGAACACAGCGCACCCGGGAATTCGCGAGAACGAAGCAACGACAAAGTTATGATGCCGAAGGCACGAAACTTCCACCGCTAAGAACCTTCTCTGGTAGTCCATGTGTCTGTGGTGGACAAGAGTCTATCGGGCTGCCTTGAGCGCCGCTGGCGCGCTCAGCGTGGCACGCCGCATCCAGAGCAGTCCGCCGAAAATGACGAGGCCGATGGCAATCGCTTGCGTGCCGCTCATCCAGCCGAAGAACTCTCCCCGCCCTGGATCGCCACGGAAGAACTCGATGAAGTAGCGCCCGATGCCGTAGATGATCATGTACGTTCCAATGATCTCGCCCTCGAACTTCTTGCGCCGGATCAGCCAGACGAGGAAGAGGCAGTTGCAAAGCTCCAGAACCATCTCGTAGAGCTGCGTAGGATGAAGCGGGACATTCAAGGGAGTGCCGACGATCTCGTTGGCGAGTGGGTTGTGGAAGGTGATCGCCCACGGGACGTGTGTCTCATGCCCATAGCAGCAGCCGGCAGCGAAGCATCCCACGCGGCCAAAGGCGTGCCCGAGAGCCAGTCCAGGGGCAAACACGTCACAGGTACGCAGCACCGGCATTTGGTTCACGCGCATGTACCAGATGCACATGGCCAGCGCCAGCAGCACGCCGCCTGACCACACTCCTCCCGCCTGCAGCGTTGCCAGGGAGAAGATGTGCTGGCGCGCATCCGGGTCGGTGACGAGATAAAGCAACTTGGCGCCGAGAATCCCGGACAAGATTGCGATAATGCCCAGGTTCCAAAGCTTGTCGGGATCTAGACCCTGCTCGCGACCGAGCTTAGTGATCAACAGGAGACCAAAGATCAAACCCAGCGCCGCCATCGCGCCGTAGGTAGGAAGGCTGAAACTGCCAAAATGAAATAAACGAGGAAACACGCTTCTATTTTAGATGCAAACCCGTGTTGCAGGACGCAACGCCGCCATCAGCTTTGAGCCGAATACTCTGGGCCAAAGCCAAATCTTGCAAAAGACAAGAAACGCGACAACGTTGGGTCATTCGCTGAGCAGTTGAGCCAAGGAGAGAATTCGCAGGGCGGATGCTCAAGCCCGGATCGATTAGCCATCTCTAAAAGCGAAAAAAGTCGACCCGCGGGGCCGTGAACTGGTGGGCCGTCAATGAACCCGTCCTATACGGTGGGAACCCGCCGCAGCTCTTTAGGCATTTCCGCATGGCGGAACGTTGCACACCGAACCGAATACGAGTCGAGCTCCCTGTTCATTGAGCATTGGTTCAAAAAACGGTTACCACCAACACCAACTTTGCAGGCCGACTTTCTGTTCAGATGCTATGGAAAACGTCCGGAGATGACAAGAGGCAGGCGGCAAATATATGGCGAATAACGTGCAAAAGTGAGATATCGAAAGACGCAGCAGGACTACCAACCAGGCCAGGCCGCGTGGAGAATTATCCAGCGCGGCGACCTTCTTGTAGAACCTCATCCAGCGCCCCGGCCAGTTGTCCGGCGCGTTCGCTGTAGTCGCTGGCGATGGATTCGTACTTGCGCCGCAGTACGTGAAGTTCATCGGCGATATTGAGCGCAGCCAGCACGGCCACGCGCAGCGAATCCACGGTTGCCGCCTGCTGGGCAATCAGGCGCATCTTCGTGTCGACGTACTCTGCCAACTGCGCGATGTACTCCGTATCCGATCCGCGCAAATGATAGGTCTGATCGTAGATGTCGACGCGAACGTTGCTGCTGCCGTTTCCGTTCCCTTGACTCACGAAGCCTCCTGAGTCAGAGGGGTCAGGGGCTAGGGGTTAGGGATCAGCGAAGCTCGTGCCCACCAACTTCTCTGATCCCTAGCCCCTAATCCCTGGTCCCTGATTTATTCCTCTTCCATTGTCAACGACTCGATCTGGCCGAGCATCTTCTCGACTCGCGACCGTACTTCTTCGCGCTCGCGGCGCAGCGACACCAACTCCTGCCGCATGGTCTCGAATTCCTCTTCCCGCTCGTTCAACTGCTCGCGCAAGCGGGTGGCATCGCGTTCGGCAACGGCTTTGGCCTCGCGCGCCGACTTCAGCAATTCGATGGTACGCAGAATCTTTTCTTCCAGCGATTTGAAATCCGCGGTAGAGGGAGCCATTTCAACTGCGTTTGCCGACATATTTCACGCGACCCTTGAAGAAATTTTTTGGTAGTTCGAGCGCAGTATAACGCAGAAGACGATGTGCAAAACTGTGCAACTTGCGATGAGATGGCGTTTTTTCTCGATCCGAACCTGACTGTGCAACGTCCGCCGCGCCTACGCAACTAAACTGAAGGCAAGGGTTCTTTGTTTCAGACGTTCATGCCTGGAATCATGTCGCAAACTCGATGGGTGGTCGTACTGGCGTCGGTTATTTCGCTTTCCGCCGCGGCTGACTTCACCGTTGCACAAGAGCAGCCGACCTTCCGCACACAGTCGAACGTCGTCCTGGTGCCCACGCTGGTTCGCGCTAAGTCGGGAGAGATCGTTTACGGACTGGAAGCAAAAGATTTCGTCGTCGAGGACAACGGTGTGCCCCAGACACTCCATCTGGACGAAGCTGCCGAAGCCGAGCCGGTGTACCTGGTGGTGGCTGTACAAGTCGGACGCCGCGCCGATTTCGAGCTTCCCCGCATGCGCGGCTTATCGTCAATGTTGCAGCCGCTGATAGAACAGCCGGGAACCAAGATCGCCCTGGTGTCGTTCGACAGCGAGGTGCATGGTATCGAGAACTTCACCAGCGATGAGGCGGTATTGAAACAGGACTTCCGCAATCTCCAGGCCGGCAACGGAGGAGCCGCGATCCTCGATGCCGTGAGTTATTCGGTCAAGATGCTGGACGAAGTTCCCAAAGACCGCAAGCGCGTGCTGCTTCTGATCAGCGAGACCCGCGACCACGGCAGCCAGACTGCGACGGTAGACGACGTGATCAAGGCCATCGGCAACAGCAATGTTGTCGTCTACACGCTGGCGTTCGCCCCGTGGAAGTCGAACATGCTGGATACGCTGAAAGGCAACAACAACCCTGACCTGCATCCGGAACAGACCGAGGTACAAAACAGCCCCGATCTGTTCGCGCCCTTTGTGCTGGCGGTGGAAGCCATGCGAAAGAACACGCCCAAAGCCATCGCCGCGCAGAGTGGGGGCGAGTATCAGATGTTCGATTCGGCGAAGGGCTTTGATGCACGCTTGAATGACTTCTCGAACCATCTGCACAGCCGCTATCTGCTGAGCTTTCAGCCCTCGCGCCCGAAGCCCGGCCTGCACCAGTTAACGGTTAAGCTCAAAGAGCCTGGAAGCAGTACTGTGTTGGCTCGCAGCAGCTACTGGGCGCAGGAAAGCCAGCCTTAATTGCTGACGTCAGGCTTTGCGAGCAAGGACGTATCCGCGCCTGCTGGGATACTCAAAATCGTATGGCTCGCGCTCCAGCTTCTCTTCCACAGCCAAACCTGCCGATTCCAGGAAACGAATCATTTCTTCTATCCCGAAGAGCGTGGCGTGAAAGGCGATCTTCGGACCCGTCTCGCCGTCGTGCCCGTGAAGTTCGTCGCGGTGTACCTCGCCTTCGCCCAAGTGAAACGAGATCAACAGAGAACCGTTGTTAGCGAGAACCCGATGCAACTCCGCTAGCACCTTCGGCACGCGCGAGCGATCGATATGGATCAGAGAATAAAAGGCGGCGATGCCGGCGAAGCTTTCCTCGGCAAACGAAAGGCGCAACATGTCGCCTTGTTCGAACGCCAGCTCAGGATTGAGGCGGCGTGCTGTCTCTACCATGGCGCGCGAAACGTCGACACCGATTACGTTGACACCAAGGTCCGACAGGAAGCGCGCGAGATGACCCGGGCCGCAGCCCATATCGCAGACAAGTCCACCCTGCGGAATCAGCGCTGCGAATTTTGTGAGCAGCTCGCGATCAAACGGCTTGCGTGAAAGCTCGTCGAAGTAGTCGACCGCGTACTGTTCCGCGATCGTGTCGTAGGTGGAAACGATGTCTGCATACCACGCGTCACGCTTTGTTATATCGTCCGACACTTACGCGCAACTCCAGCTTTTGGTTCACAGTGATCTGCGGCGCCGGTAGTGAAAGAGGTTTACTGCGCGCGAAGAGCGCCGCCCAACGCTTCCAATTTGCCGATAATCTGCGCCGACCATTGCGCGACTTCATCGTCACGCAGGGTGCGCTCCTTGGACTGGAACTCGGAGTGAAGCAGCACGGAGTATTTGCCTGCGCCCGCCTTTTCGCCGCGATAGATTTCCCCTGGCGCGAACGTCGTCAGCTCCGCGATACGCAACTCGTCTACACCGGAACGAATGCGCTCGAACGTCACCGTGTCGTCAAAGACGAACGAGAAGTCGCGGCCGACGGCAGGGAACTTCGAGATGCGCTGGTAGCGGGGCTCGCGTAGAGCATGGCGGTACAGTCGGTCCAGCCTCACCTCAGCCAGGTAAACATCCTGCCGCAGCTTGCGCGCGGTGGCTTGTTCGGGATGAAGCTGCCCGAAGACCGCTACGGTTTCGCCGTCCATAACGGCACGCGCGCTGCGGCCCGGATGGAAATATTCGGGCACCACAGCGTCGAAATACAGCGCCTGATACTGGAATGCAGCCAGCAATTCTTCGGCGTCGCCCTTCATGTGGAAGAACGTGTACGGCTGAGCAGGGGCGTGCACCGACTTGGCGAGCGCATCACCGGTTGCGACGAAGCCAAGATGCCGGCGCTCATCGTGCTTGTTGCCGAGCTTCTCGAAGACTTCGCCGGCCTCGAAGAGTCGCACGTTCGTCGTGCCGCGGTTCAGGTTGTAGCCGACCATGTTCAGCAGCCCCGGCAGCAGAGAGGTGCGCATGTAGCCCGCCTCTTCACTTAGCGGATTGGCCAAGGCCAGTGACTCGGGTGCGCATTCGAGCCGACTTTGCCTGGGTGGGTTCCTCCGAAGGTCATGGCTTCGGCTTCAGCGATGAAGGTGATCGAGATGCTCTCGTTGTAGCCGAGCGCCAGCATGGTCTCGCGAACCTTGGCGTTCTTCGGCTCATCGGGCAGCTCGACGACGGCGCCTACAAAGGGCGGCAACGTATTGGGGAACTTGTTGTAGCCGTAGATGCGCGCCAGCTCTTCCAGCAGATCGATTTCGCGCTCGACATCAAGACGCCAGGTAGGGATCTGAACCTCGAATTCGGCCTGGGCCGAGGGCTCGCAGATTTTCTTATTGGTAAGATTGTCGTCACCAATCTTACTGGTAAGAAAATCGTCGGAGGCGATCGGAAAACCGAGGCGGCCGAGGATGCTCCGGATCTGGGCAGGCGAAATATCGATGCCGAGATTGCGACGCACTTCGGAAGATCGAAGTCGGATCGGATTTCTCTCCAGCCGAGCGCGCAACAGCATCGACGCGCTCGCCGTGCAGCTCTCCGCCGGCACTTTGCAGAATCAGCTCGGCGACGCGATCACAGGCTAGCGGAGTGATGCCCCAATCGGCGCCACGCTCGAAACGATGCGAGGCGTCAGTGTGCATGCCGTGCCGCTTAGCCATGCTGCGAATCGTCGCCGGATCGAACCATGCCGATTCGATGAGCACATTCTTCGTGTTCTCGGTGATCATGGTGTCGAAGCCGCCCATCACGCCGGCCAGCGCGACCGGCTTATTCGCATCGGCGATGACCAGATCTTCCGTCGACAGCTTGCGGTCGACGCCGTCGAGCGTTTTCAGCACCTCGCCTTCGCGAGCGCGCCGCACGATGATCGTGCCGCCTTCGAGCAGATCGAGATCGAAGGCATGGGTGGGATGGCCAAGTTCGTTGAGCGCGTAGTTGGTGGCGTCGGCGGCGTTGTTGATCGAGCGCGAGCCCAGCAGCTCAAGCCGCTTTACGATTAACTCGGGCGATGAACCGATCTTCACGTTGCGAACGACGCGGGCGGTGTATCGCGCGCAGCCCTTCGCGTCCTCGATGACGATCGGGAATGGGGCGTCCTTCGAAATTGTCATCCCGACCGGAGGCGGCGTGGCTTTGGCCGCCGGAGCGGAGGGATCGGCGGTTCCGGGCAGCTTCGGCTCGACCGGCTTCAGCGCGACGTTGTAGATCGCCGAAGCCTCGCGCGCGACGCCGTAGTGATTCATAGCGTCAACGCGGTTGGTCGTCAGGTCCATCTCGTAGAACGTCTGGCCATGCTCTTCGCCGACCGACTCGACGGCAATGCCGGCCGAGGTCAGATCTTCGGCGAGCTGACGGTCGTCAGCCGCGACATCAACAAACTCACGCAACCATGCGGGTAGGATTCTCATAAGTTCTTCTTGCGGCCCCAAGCCTCACAGAGCCGCTCGGGTGGGGCACGCCTCGAGGCTGCCAAAAATTCCGATTGGCTTTGAAAGGGCACGCCTTCCAGCCGCGCCGCAAAAGCCTTTTCAAAGCGGACTCGACGAGGCGGCCTTCAGGCCGACGAGCCGTCCTCTTTCGAGTTCTTCAGCACCCTGTTCAGGCGTGCAATTAGAACTGCTGACTAAAGCTTGCCGTTAGGCTCTGAGGTCACCTCAGCGGCTAAAGCCAATTGATTTGCAGGGCATTCAACATAGGCCTCAAGGCCTGCTCCGCCCCGAGCCCTATCATGCGAACTGCTCCAGGAAGCGCACATCGCCCTCATAGAACAGCTGGATCTCCTCGACCTCATACTTCAGGATCGCGATGCGCTCCACGCCCATGCCAAAAGCGAAGCCCGAGATTTTCGACGAGTCATAGCCGTTCTGCTTCACGAAGTCGAAGACGTTCGGGTCAACCATGCCGCAACCCAGCAACTCGATCCAGCCGCTGAATTTGCACTTGCGGCAGCCTTTGCCGCCGCAGAAGATGCAGCTCACCTGCATGTCGGCGCTCGGCTCCGTGAAAGGGAAGAACGACGGATAGAAGCGCGTCTTCACCGATGAGCCGAACAGCGCCTTCATCGCGTGGTCGAGCGTGCCCTTCAAATCGCAGAAGGTAATGTTCTCGTCGACCGCCAGGCCCTCCACCTGGTGGAAGACCGGCGAATGCGTCGCATCCAGCGGGTCGTTGCGATGCACCTTGCCCGGGAATGACGATGCGCACCGGCGGCTTCTGCTTCTCCATGGTGCGGATCTGCACGGGCGAAGTATGCGTGCGCAGCAGCAGGCGATCGCGCGAGGGCTTCTGTTCCTGCCCGGCGATGAACAGCGTGTCCTGCGTGTCGCGCGCCGGATGGTTCGGCGGAAAATTCAGCGACTCGAAGTTGTAGTAGTCGGTCTCGACCTCCGGGCCTTCGCCAACCGAGTAGCCCATCGCCTTGAAGACGGCGACGATCTCGTCCATCACGCGCAGCACCGGATGTTTCACACCGATGGGACGTTGAATGCCAGGCAACGTAATGTCGAGGCGTTCGGAGGCGAGCTTCGCATCTGTGCCGGAGGCGTGGAGCTTGGTTTGAGCTTCTTCAATGGCAGCTTCCGCACGAGCCTTCAATGCATTGACGCGTTGTCCGACCTCGCGCTTCGCCGGGCCGGGAGCGGCTTTCAGCCAGGTGTCGTTTACCTGCGTCAAGACGCCATTCTTGCGGGCCAGCCAGCGGTCGCGGAAGTTCTTCCAGTCGGACTCGTTCGCGAGCGCCGATGTCTCCGATTCAAGCGCAGCAAACAGATCAGCGACGGCGCGGTCAAGAGCGTCAGGGGAGTAGTCGTCGAGTTTAGGTACGGTGTACATGATGTCGGGTAAAACACAACGGGCGGCCCTGCGGCCGCCCATGTTCTTACTGCGAATTTCTTTTGACCGGGCGGCTATGCCGTGGCGCTTTGCGCCTGTTTGCAGAGCGCCGTAAACCCGGCGGGATCATTGACCGCCAGATCAGCCAGGATCTTGCGATCCAGTTCGATGCCGGCTTTCTTCAGCCCGTTAATGAATACGCTGTAGCTCAAGCCGTTCAGCTTGGCGGCGGCGCCGATGCGCACAATCCAGATCGAGCGGTACTGGCGCTTCTTCTGCTTGCGGCCGCTGTAGGCAAATTTCAGTCCGCGTTCTACGGACTCTTTTGCTGACCGGTAGAGCTTTGATTTTGTTAAGAAATAGCCACTTGCGCGCTCAAGTATCTTTTTGCGGCGCGCGCGGCGTTTGGTACCACGTTTTACGCGAGGCATTGCTGCTCCTTTTTCCTGCTCCCGACAATTCCTAAGGAATTGCTTGGAGTCATTAAGCGGCTGGAGGCAAGAAGTTCAACCACGCTCAACCGGCCATTTCTTTGGCTGATGAGGGGCCGGAAAAGCCTCTTCACACGCTGTTGGCCGTCATCGCCTGGTGGCGGATGCCGGCTGCCGCACCATGCGGCTAGTAGGGAATCATGCGCTTGATTTTAGGCACATCGGCCTTATCAAGCATGACATCGGTATCGAGCTGACGCTTGCGCTTGGTGCCCTTGGAAGTCAGGATATGGCGCTTATACGCGTGTCCGCGTTTGATTTTGCCCGTACCCGTCTTCTTGAAGCGCTTAGCCGCTCCGCTATGTGTCTTCAGCTTCGGCATAGTTATGTATCTATTACAACATACAACCTGTGATTTGGGCCAGCGAGTCGCCAACAGCAAGACGCTCGTGTCCTTAGGATATGCGCCGAACGCATTGTTTTTCGTGGGCCTAGGCCGGCGTCAGCCACTCCAGGCGGCGAGGCTGGAACCCCAGATCCCGCTTGGCCTTAGTATTCGAGGCGCCGCGGGACTGCGTTCCGTAGTAAATCGAGTCCGCATCTGCCTGCTCCAGCGACATATGCGGTGGAGGCGGAGCGCCCACCCACTTCGCGAATGCCGGCAGCCAAACCCGAACCGGGGATGGATCGTCGTCAACGATGTTGTAGGCGCCCGCCGTTCCCCGGCTGAGAGCGAGAACAGCCGCTGTGGCTGCATCGTCGATGTAGACCCACGACCACACTCCCTGCCCATCGCCGACAATCGGAGTCTGCTGCAGGCGCGCCTGGTCAGCGGCATCGCCCTCGCGGTCGTACCAGGTGCCCGGACCGTACAACAAGCCGTAACGCAGGAACACGACCTCGGGTCCCGGCATGGCACGGGCCGCTTTTTCCAGTTCGGTATAAAAGCGGCTGCCTCCGGCAATGTACGGCGAAGCGTTCACGGCCAGTTGGGACGATTCGTCGGCCAGTCCCGGACCCGGCTCATACCAGAACGCGCACGATTGCAGGATGTAGCGCCTGACTCCTGCCGCCGCCGCTGCGGTCTGAAGATTGGCTCCGCCCTCCTGGCGCAGGCGACGGTCTACCGAAATTGCTCGCTGCATGGTTTCGGGGGTATAGCGCTGAGGAAGAGCCGTGAGCTGATTGATGACAACTTCGGGAGCGCACCGGGTGACGGCGTCGTGCACCGCGGAGGCATCCAGCGCATTGGCGATCGCGACGCCGGCGCCCTGGTCGCGCAATTGTTGGGCAGCCTTATCGTCGCGAGCCATGCCTACCACGGCATGTCCCGCCTTAAGCAATTGCGCCACCAGCGGCCGGCCGATGGCTCCGGTGGCGCCAGCGATAAAGACCTTCATCGTATGCCTCCGAGGGAGACCGGTCGCTGCGTCCAGTTACATGGATTTTATTGCTGCTGTTGCGTTGGCGGTGGCGTGGGCCGAGGCGTCTGCGGCGCGGCGCTCTTTTCCTGCTTAGGCGCCGGCGGCTTCGCTCCAGGCTGGACCTTGGGCGGGGCGAGAATCAGGTGCAGGGTGTTACCCTCCTGCCGCGGTCGAAATTCCACGACGGCCTTGTCGCCCAAATCCTGGATCAGCCGATCGAGAATGCCGCGGCCTAAGCTCTGCCGAGTCATCTCACGTCCGCGGAAGAAGATGGTCGCCTTTACCTTGTCGCCTTCGCCGAGGAAGCGCAGCACGTGATTCTTCTTGGTCTCGTAGTCGTGATCGTCCACGTTGATGCGGAACTTCACTTCCTTGACCGTGATCTGGTGCTGATGCTTCTTGGCTTCGCGCTCCCGCTTTTCCTGCTGGTACAGGTATTTCCCGTAGTCCATGATGCGACAGACAGGAGGTTGCGCGGTGGGAGAAACTTCTACCAGGTCGAGGGTTTTTTCGCGGGCAATCTTGAGTGCTTCATACGGCGGCATGACGCCCAGCTGATTTCCCGCGTCGTCGATGACGCGAATTTCGCGGGCACGAATTCGATCATTCGTGCGGATAAAACGTTTATCGATACAGTCCTCCGCAGTAACTGCAATTCTGTGAAAAGTATAGCATGGGGTCGCAGCGCAAGTAGCTGTTCCATAAGTTAAGTAGCATGAACTACTGCGCTCAATAAGGCGTCCTGTTCGACACCGTCAACCACCGAGACCATCCACCAGGTTGGATGCATGCGCGCCGCGAATCCGCAGCTTCAGATAGTTATCGGTTAACGCTTCCGTGTACTCGCCGTCAAAGTGGGTGAGCGTGATGGCCTCCACTTCGCGTCCGACGAATGACTCCATAAACGCGCGCTTCTTCTCTGCGATCAGCTCGCGCAGGATGCGATTGCGCTCTCGCGCCACTTGCACCGGCACCTGATTCGGCATCTCGGCCGACGGCGTTCCGGGCCGCGACGAGTAGGTGAACACGTGCAGATACGTGAACGGCAATCGCTCGATGAAAGCGCGCGTCTGTTCGAACTCCTCGTCGCTCTCACCAGGAAAGCCGACCATGACGTCAGCGCCGATGGCTGCATCGGGCATGGCGTGGCGGATGCGCTCGATTCTATCGGCATAGTGCCACGGACGATATTTGCGATGCATCGCACGCAGAATCCTGTCGCTGCCTGATTGCAACGGCACGTGGGCGTGCTTGCAGATGCGCGGCGAGGACGCGACCAGTTCGATCACTTCGTTCGTCCAGTCCATCGGCTCGACGGAACTGATGCGCAACTTCTCGATCCGCGTCTGCTCCAGAATCGCGCGCAGCATCGTGGCGAAATTCGTACGCGGCGTAAGCTCGCGTCCCCAGCGCCCAAGGTTGATGCCCGACAGGACGATCTCGCGATAGCCCTTGGCCACGAGCCCGTCGACCTCACGCAGCACGTGGTCAAGCTTCAGCGAGCGGCTGCGGCCGCGAACGTACGGAATGATGCAGAACGAGCAGCGGTTATTGCAGCCATCCTGCACCTTAAGGTTCGGACGCGTCTTATCGAAGCCCTCTACGTCGAAGACCGGAGCTGCCGTCAGTTCGGTATGCGCAAAGATGTCACCGACGATGACGCCGGATTCCGTGCCCGCCAGCTTCGCAAGCGGAACAAAGCCTCCGTTTGTCGCCGGCGAGGAAATAAAATTTGCCACTTCGTGCTTATGCGAATTACCAACTACCAGGCTCACGCCCGGCAGCGCCGAGATCTCCTGAGGCGCGCGTTGCGCATAACAGCCGGTAACCAGTATCTGTGCTTCCGGATTTTCGCGGTGAATGCGGCGGATAGCGGCGCGCGCATCCTGATCGGCGGAGGCGGTCACCGTACAGGTGTTGAGAACGACAACCTCGGCCTCGGTGGCAGAGCCGGCGCGCGCAAGGCCGCGGTCGAGCAATTGCCGCTCGATGGCCGCGCCGTCCGCCTGGGTCGCGCGGCATCCGAAATTCTCCACATGGTAGGTCGGCACAGAGACGATTATACTGAGCGCCAAAACGCGCCGGAGTTTACCTGTTCAGCAGTCAAGGTGTAGCATCACTCTAACGAGCCGAATAGTACGTAAATCCCAAGCTGCAACCTAAACCAGAATAGCTGGCATCACTAACCACCGCACGCTGGTGGAATTTCCGGGAGTTCCCCAATGAAACGTCGCATTCTGCTGGTAGATGACGAATTAGCTATCCTGCTCACCCTTCGCGCCATTCTCGAAATGAACGGTTTTGAAGTAGACACCGCCGCCTCGGCAAAAGAGGCGCAGACGAAACTGAAGAACGGCGTCTTCGAGATGGTCATCACCGACATGCGCATGGAGAACGAAACCTCGGGCTACGATGTCATCCGCGCGGCGCGCCAGCAGCCGTACGATCCGGCAACCGCGTTGCTGACCGCCTATCCTTCACTCGGCAACGACTGGAAGAGCAAGGGGGCACAGTCACTGCTGGTTAAGCCCGTCAACACCGATGAACTGTTGCGCCAGTTGGAATCCCTGCTGATCACCCATCAGGACCACAAGATGATGGCGCAGAAGACCGGAAAGAAAACTCCGGTGACCGCCGCCAAAGCGGAGCGGCACGCCGCAGGCAAGCCCGCAGAGTAAGTCTTCCAGAAATATCCCAAGTTGATTTAGAACTACCGGCCGCTACTGTGCGCCGGCCGTGGATTCGCGAGCCGATTGCAAATTGGGCAATGGCAGCGCCCATAGCTGCGCCGGATCGAGATAGGCATCTTGCCAGCGCACGGCAATGTGCAGGTGCGGACCGGTGACCCGGCCGGTTGCGCCCGACAATCCGATCTGCTGACCCTTGTGCACCTGATCACCCTCCTTCACGTCGAGCCGCGACATATGCATGTAGATGGTCATGAACTGCTGGCCGTGGTTGATGATCACGCAATTACCTTCGTAGAACAGCTCATGCGCCAGAATCACCTGGCCTGAATTGGCCGCCATGATAGGAGTGCCGGGTGCGGCGTGGTAGTCCATGCCGCGGTGAACGCTGGCTAACTGCCCGTTGAAGGTGCGTCGGGTACCGAAGCCTTCCGATGGCTGACTGTTGACCGGAACGTCGAAGCGCCCAGACCACTCCACATCCGGCAATTCTTTCGCGAAGGCCGTCTTCTTCAGTTCCTTATCAGAGGCAATGCGAGCCAGCGTCTCGGGATCGGGTTTCACATACTTCTGCGGAACGCGTAAGACCTCGGTCTTGTAGTTGGCATGAGCGACGACAACGTCTCGTTCGACGTGCTCGGCTTGCCCGGTGGCCGGCGTAGCCGTTAGCTCGATTCGATAGCTGCCGGGCTTGGTTTCGACGTCGACACCCGCCAGCGCATACCATGTATGCGGATCGGAAGAGGGGAAGAAGGTCAGCGGATGATTCTGCCAGGTTCCAGTCAGCGTTGCCGGGGCCGTTTCTACCTTAACTTGAAAGAGGCACGGCGATCCGGACGCGATGGTCTTCGGCGTCCAGCTGACGGACTGGATAATGTCGGGTTTGGCGGCGGCGAAACTGACTACCGAAAGCGCGAGTAGCAGAGCCAGGAATTCGCCGAGTCTACGCAAAGTGACGTCTTCGGACACCCAGCCAGCATAGACCAACTTTGCCCGGGAAGACACGACTCTTCCTGCGTTTCCCTAACGGAGCGCCCGCGCTACGAGATTCGTAATTCGCTGAGGGTCAGGCAGTAGCAGCGCTGGTCCGCCGTTGCTGGAAACACTCGCGACAAAAGACAGGTCGGCCTTGCGTGGGCTTGAAGGGAACGGTGGTTTCCTTGCCACACTCGGAGCAACTGGTTCGAGTTTCCACCTTAGGATAGTTGCCGGGTGAGGTGGTACCCAGATTGGCGGCCCGCTTAGCCTTACAGGCTTTACACCGCTTGGGTTCGTTCTTGAATTGTTTGTCGTGGAAGAACAGTTGCTCTCCCGCCGTGAATACAAAGTCAGCGCCGCAGTCTATGCACTTCAGAACCTTATCCTGGAATTCCATGGAGAGTTGCTCCCTTCAGTCCGCGATCCCGAGCACGCAGAGGGGGTGAATTGCAATCACCAGGAGAAACCGGACTGAACGTTGAACCTGGCGGTCGCAAATTCCGGCACTCAGGTACAGCTCCCTTGGGTTCGGCCCACCACGCTAAACGCATGGCCCTACTGATATAACTGCGGTGCGACTAAGAAAAGACTGCCATCCTCAACCAAAAAGCAAGGGCCGCCATCGGAACGGCGGCCCCACTGTGAATTAGTCCTGCTCTTTACGAGCCTTTTTGCGGCTGCGCTTGCGCGCCAGCGCTTCTTTCACGCGCTTCTTTTCGCCCGGCTTGAGGTAGAAGGAGTGACGCTTCACTTCCTTGATGATGTCCTCTTGCTGGACCTTGCGCTTAAAACGTCGCAGGGCGTTTTCTAGCGATTCACCCTCTTGAATGCGAACTTCCGCCAAACAGGAAACACCCCCAAACTCGTCCCAAATGGACAACAGCATTTATCTCTGTGTTACCGATAGAAGTCAAGTTAAGACTTCTGCCATAAGGTGACCGGGCTGCGGGCACCAAAGTAGCTCCTTCAGTATATCTCACTCAGAAACTGAGCCTTAACGAGAATTGCACCTGCCGTGGTGCATATGCGTTGGTTGGCGTCAAAAAGTTGGAGTTCACCAGGAATTCTCCCGGGTACACTTTGCCCTTCACCGCAGTCGAATAGGCTACGAATTCGCCGGCTGAATTGTAGTAGCCGTCATCGCTGATCTGCACCCGGCTGTTTGTGCGGTTAAACAGATTGAAGGACTCCGCCGTTACATTCCACACCACGCGCTCGCCGCATCGGATGCTGCGCGTGATACGCATATCGGTGCTGAAGTAGTCCGGCCCGACGAATGCATTTCTCGTGTAGCCGGGCAGGCGGTCGTTGTAGATGTTGTCGTCTCCGTTGGGATCGCCGGCGATCGTGGCATTCAGCGGACGCCCCGATCCCGCGGTGACGATGCTGGACGCCTTCCAGTTATTCAGGATTTTGTTGAGCGTGCTTCCCGAGAACTGGAACTTGGGATCGGCGACCACGGCCGCCACAAAGCGATTGCGCTCGTCGTTCGTACTCGGTCCCCATTCGGCAGCGGTGTCATAGGCGTTTTGCACATTGCCCGGCCGTCCGATGACCAGCGCGTCGGGGCCATTGTCCATGGCCTTCGCCAGCGTGTAGCCGACCTGGAAATACATACCGTGATTCATCTGCCGCTTCAACGAAATGTTCATACCTTTGTAGTCGCTGCTGGATTCGCTCTCGAAGGAGTTGATCTCGCCCAGGCTGCGATTGGGGCGCAGCAAGGGATTGATACACGGCGGGTAAGGACAGGTGAGCGATGGCGTGGTCTGCCATGTAACAAACGAAGCCACATCGTACATGCCCAGGAAGACCGATCCCGTGTCGTTGTACACCGGATATTCGGTCATCGTGGGCTTCGGCAGGTTCACATCGAGGGAGCGGATTTCATTGACGCCGCGTACGTAGAGAAAGCCGGCGTCGAGTGTCACGTTCCGCCCCAGCGAGCGCTGAATCGAAACGTTGGCCTGCTCGGTATGCGGGGCATGGAAGTTTGGAGCGAAAGCCGAAATATTGGTGCTCAGATACGGTGTCAGCGCTGCCGGAGGGGTACACACAGTGGCTCCCGGCGGACAATTCACCAGGGCGCTGCCGTACTTAGGGAACAAGGCAGCTTGCGCGGGCTGCATGACGTCCAGGAAGAGTTGCTTCTGCTGGATGCCGTTATCGGTGGCCACCTGCGACGCGTACATTGCCGGAATCGGCATGTAGAAGATGCCTGCGCCCCCGCGAATCACCAGCGCTTGCTTCTCTCCCGGTGAGTAGGCAAAACCAATCCGAGGAGAGAAGTTGGTCATGTTGGTTGGAATCTTCCCCGAAGGCGCGTAGAGCGGGTTACTTTGCAACGGACCGGCCTCGAAGGTTTGCAGATCGTAGCGCAGACCAAGGTTCAGGGTCAGGTTGCGCGTGGCCTGGAAGTTGTTCTGGATGAAAGCGTCGTACCAGCGCGAATCGGGGTGCGACACTGCACTTCCGAAGTCCTGCATGTAATAGCGTGGAACATCATGCGCATATGCGCGCAGCGGCGTCAGCGGCTCACCATGCGTTTCCGGCGCGAAGGTGAACGGATTCACCTTGACGTTGTCGAAATAGAACTCACCGCCGAACAAGTACGGGTAATAGTTGTAAATCCAGGCCTGGATAAAGTCGCCGCCGAACTTCCAGTGCATGCGCCCATGCTCATAACTCACCGTGCCTGCGGCATGGACCTTGTTCTCGTTGGTGTCACGCGGCAGCATGCTCGAGCCGCCGAAGCCCTCGACCAGATCGTAGATCTTCGTCCAGGGCTGGTCGGAATTGGCGGTGGACTGCTCGTTGTCGCGCGAAAACTGGAGCCGCAGGTTGGAGGCGAGGTTGGTTGTCCATGAACTGATCAGGGAACCGGCGACGCTTATGGTGTGAACGTTTTCGGTTCCGTTGCCGGTGACGGCGTAGCCCGTGATCGGACTGGAGGGGTCGAAGAAAACGTTGTTCGTGCCGGTCAGCATGGAGGTGCTGACACGAACGAAGGCCAGTTGCTTCGGCGAAAGATTGAAATCAACTTTGCCGAAGCCCGCGTTGCCCTGCATGGTCGTCGGATACGATCCGCCCATGGCATTGAGTTGCTGTGCAGCCGCAAAGACCGTCTGCTTGTCCAGGTAGTCGTAATCGCCGGGCTGAGGGACGATGGTGGCGGAGCCGTTCGCAAACTGCACGACCGAGGGCACCGTCAGTAAATGCTGGTCGAACCCTCCGTAAAAGAAAACACGATCTTTGCGGATAGGGCCGCCGATCGATCCGCCGAACTGCTGCTGGCGATCGTCAGGCTGATCGGGTGCGTAGGCCTGCGCCGCATCGAAGTCGCGGTCGCGCAAGTAATAAAACGCGCCACCATGCCAGTCATTGGTCCCGGACTTGGTGGCTACATTGAAGACGGCGCCTCCCGAACGCCCCAGCTCCGCGCTGTAGGAATTCTTAGAGACGCGAAACTCCTGGATGACCTCGTCGCTGAACTGGTACGGCGCACGATATCGGCCCCGTGCCTGCGAAAAGAAGGAATTGTTGTCGTCGGTACCGTCGACCAGGAAGCTGTTCTGGAATCCGCGTACCCCGCCGACAGACAGATCGCCGTTGGAGTCCGACGTCTGGCTTCGCGGGTCCTGAACTACATCGGGAGAGAGCAGCGCGAGGTCCGTGTACCGCCGGCCGTTGAGCGGTAAGTCCTGGATCGCGCGTTGCGGCACCACACTGGAGATCTCGCCCGTCTGGCGTTTCGACCTGCACGGCCTGGGCCGACACGGTAACGGTCTCCGTTGGAGCCGACGGCGCCAGTCGCAGCTGCACCACCGACACTCCACCCACCAGCAATTCGATACCGTGGCTGGTCCTCGGCGCCATTCCTGGCGCCGATGCGGTGACGTCGTAGCGGCCGGGCGGCAGCATGCCGAAGTTGAATGTGCCTTCGGCGTTGGTGACGCTGTGTAGTTGCAAACCGCGGGACGGATCGGAGACGGTGATCGCGGCCGAGCGTATCCGCGCGCCGCTGGCATCTTCGATGATGCCTTGCAGCGAAGTCGACCCATCCTGCGCAACCACGCCGACGAAGCTGCATAGGAGGACGGTCAGGAGGATTCCGGCAGAGAGAAGAACAATCAAGCTTAAACGCGACTGGCAGGGAAGAACTGCACAGCTAGAAGCTCGCATCGACAGGGGCCCTAGTAGCAGTAGCTACTGACATCATCTTCGAAAGCGGTGGCCTCTCTGGTCTGTGATGACGCCGGCTCAAAAGGGCAATGCAGAAATGGGACAGAATTGTCCTTTCGTAACCCCCGATGTCCTTTACAAAACAGCCTTCGATGTGAGTTTTTCCCACTACGAAAACGACATCACACCGCGGCCTGGTGGCTCCGTTGACCGTGGAAAATCGCGCGTGTTACCGTACAGGGTTGGACCAACCTCAATTGCGCGTTCTGTGCGCCAAAAGGATTTCCGCGTGTCCTCAGATACCCAGGTGGCCGCACCCGTACGCAAGACAGCCTTGAACGCAACTCATCGCCAGTTGGGCGCAAAGATGGTCGACTTCAACGGATGGGACATGCCGGTGGAATATCCCTCCGTCGGCGGGCTGATGAAAGAACACCTGGCGGTGCGCAACGGAGTCGGCGTCTTCGACGTGAGCCACATGGGCGACATCCGGATCTCGGGACCGCAGGCGCTGGAAGCCGTGCAGCACATCACGATGAATGACGCTGCCGGCATGGGCATCGGACAGTGCCGCTACTCGGCGATGCTGTACCCCGAGGGAACGTTCGTCGACGACGTCATCGTGCATCGCATGGGCGAAGAAGACTACATGCTGGTGATCAATGCCGGCACGCGCGAGAAGGACGTCAACTGGGTCACCGACAACACGCGCCAGTTCGACTGCAAGGTCGAGAACCTCAGCGACAATTTCACGCAAATCGCCATCCAGGGTCCGAAGGGCGTCGATACCCTCCAGAAGCTGACCGACGCGGACCTGTCGAAGGTCAAGTTCTACTGGTTCACTCACGGTACGGTTTGCGGGCTGAAGAACATCCTGATCGCGCGCACCGGCTACACCGCCGAAGACGGCTTCGAGATTTATGTTCCTACGGACGAGGCCACCAGCGCTCGCGTCTGGAATGAAGTTCTGGAGGCCGGCAAAGAATTCGGGGCGGTACCGTGCGGACTCGGCGCACGCAACACGTTGCGCTTGGAGGGCAAGCTGCCGCTCTACGGACACGAGATTTCCGACAGCGATTAATGTCTGGGAGGCTGGGCTCGATCGCTTCCTCAAAATGGAAAAAGGCGAGTTCGTCGGCCGCGAGGCGCTCGAGAAAGCCAAGGCGAAGGGCATCACCCGCACGCTGGTTGGGTTAGAGTCGATCGATCGCGGCATCCCGCGCGATGGATACCCGGTGATGGATCTCGAGCTGCAAAGAAATTGGCTACGTGACCAGCGGCTCGTACGCTCCGTTTCTGAAGAAGAACATCGCGCTTGGCCTATGTGCCGGTCGAGCAGTCGGAGATCGGCAACGAAGTCATGGTCCAGTGCCGAACCAATCCGGTGAAGTGCAAGGTTGTGCCAACGCCGTTTTACAAGCGCCCCAAGAAGCAGTCATAGTTCGTTTTTGTTTGGTCATCATCCAATCGAAGTTGCCGATGCACCGCAGAGTGCGGAGGAGGAAAGCAAATGGCTTATCCCACAGATTACAAATACACGAAAGAACATGAGTGGTTGAAGATTGACGGCAGCACCGGCATCATCGGCATCACGGATTATGCGCAGAACTCGCTTGGCGACATCGTGTTCGTCGAGCTGCCCAAAGTCGGCTCGGAGATTTCCGCCGGCAAAACGTTCGGCTCGGTTGAGTCGGTGAAAGCCGTGTCCGACCTGTTCGCTCCGGTCTCCGGAACCGTGACCGAAGATCAATGAAGCGCTGAACACCGCGCCCGAGCAGGTCAACAAAGACGCCAATACGACCTGGATGATCAAGGTGAACTTGAAGAATCCTGGCGAGGCCAGCGGCCTGCTTTCGACAGCTGACTACGAGAAGTTCATCGCCGAAGAGGGCGCTCACTAGGCGGGATGACGAGCGAAGTTCGCGCAGTTTCGTTCCGAGTTCATGGTTTTGTATCAGGGCACGACTTGAGTCGTGCCGAAACAGGGGCTGAACAGTTCAGGGCTTTAGCCCCTGCCGACGGCTTCAGCAGGGCTAAAGCCCTACTTATTTCTTACCGTATCGTTACGGAGAGCTTCATTACAAACATCGCCCAGGAAAGCTACAGGTAATCATGCGCTATCTTCCTAAATCGCAATCCGATCGCGAGGTCATGCTCGGCGAGATCGGTGCGAAATCGATTGACGACCTTTTTGCAGCCATTCCGGCGGAATATCGCCTGAAGGGCGATCTCAAGATCCCGCGACAGTATGCGGAGAGCGAGATCGTGGAATTCTTCCGCGAGCGCGCCGCCAACAGCGCTCAGGGTTACGCCATGTTTCTCGGCGCGGGCGCCTATTCTCACTATCGCCCCGTTGTCATCGATTCGCTGATCTCTCGCGGAGAGTTCTTCACCTCCTACACCCCTTACCAGCCCGAAATCGCGCAGGGCACGCTGCAATCGATCTTCGAGTTCCAGACGATGATCTGCGAGCTGACCGGCATGGATGTCGCCAACGCTTCCATGTATGACGGCTCGACCGGCGCAGCTGAGGCGCTGATGATGGCTGCTCGCGTCACCGGACGCTCTAAGGGCGCGGTGGCCAAGACGGTGCATCCGGAGTATCGCGAGGTCATCACCACCTATTCGCGCTATCAGGGGATGCCGGTCACGACCTTCGGCTACGAAAAGAACGGCCGCGTCGATCTGGAAGAGCTGGACATGGCGATCGACGACGATACCGCCGGCGTGCTCATCCAGTCGCCCAACTTCTTCGGCACCATCGAAGACATCAAGGCCAGTCGGCGAGATCGTGCACAGCAAGGGCGCGCTGCTGATCGTCTCCATCGCCGAAGCCGTTTCGCTGGGCATCGTGAAGCCTCCGGCCGAAGCCGACATCGTCAGCATGGAAGCGCAGTCGTTCGGCGTGCCGCTTGGCTTCGGCGGCCCGTACTGCGGCGTGATCGCCACGCGCGACAAGTTCGTCCGCCAGATGCCCGGCCGCCTGGTCGGCGAGGCTCGCGATCGCAACGGCAAGCGCGGATTCGTGCTGACGCTCTCTACCCGTGAGCAGCACATCCGCCGCGAGAAGGCGACCTCGAACATCTGCACCAACCAGGGACTGGTAGCCCTGATGGTTGCCATGTTCATGACCGTCTACGGCCGAGAAGGCCTGAAAGAGCTGGCCAAGCACAATCTCGCCAAGGCGCACTATGCGGCCGAGCAGTTCAAGAGGAGCGGAGCGACGCTGCTGTTCGAAGGGGCTCCGCGCTTCAACGAGTTCGTCATCCAGACCAAGACCGATCCGTATGCCATCAATGACAAATTGCTGGGGCAGCGGATCATTGGAGGCTTCCCGCTGAAGAAGTTTTATCCGGAACTGGAGAACGCCTCGCTGTGGTGCTGCACCGAGACCACGGCGAAGGCCTCGATTGACGCGGTGGCGAAGGAGGTGGCGCTGTGAACCTGAACGAGAAGATCCGCAAAGCGACCACCCACATCAGCCAGAACGAAGGCCTGATCTTCGAGAAGTCGTCGGCAGGGAAGAAGGCGTACAAGATGCCGCCGCTGGATGTGCCGGAGGTCGATCCGGTGGAGTTGCTGGGCGACCAGGCGCGCGAAGACCTGGGCAATATGCCCGAGGTCAGCGAAATCGAGATCATCCGCCACTACACGCGCTTGTCGACATGGAACTACGCGGTGGATCACGGCATGTATCCGCTGGGCTCGTGCACGATGAAGTACAACGCGCGCGTGAACGAATACGTTGCACGACTCATGGGCCTGGCCGAGGCGCATCCCTATCAGCCGGAGCGCGTGAGCCAGGGCGCGCTGCGCATCCTCAAGATGCTCAGCGAGCAACTCATCGAGATCACCGGCATGGACGCCATCACGCTGCAGCCCGCTGCCGGCGCCCACGGCGAATTCACCGGCATCCTGATGATCCGCGCGTATCTGGAGTCGCGCGGCAATCCGCGCAAGAAGATTCTCATCCCCGACTCGGCGCACGGCACTAATCCTGCCACGGCAGCCATGTCGGGCTACACGGTCGAGAACCTGAAGTCGAACTCGGCCGGCATGGTCGATATCGCCTCGCTGGAAGCGCAGGTGAACGAAGATGTCGCCGCGCTGATGCTGACCAATCCCAACACGCTCGGCGTCTTCGAGCAGGAGATCCACAAGATCGCCGACGTGCTGCACGCCAAGGGCGCGCTGATGTATATGGACGGCGCCAACATGAACGCGCTTGGTCGGCAAGGTGCGGCCGGGCGACTTCGGCGCCGACGTCATGCACCTGAACCTGCACAAGACCTTCTCGACCCCGCACGGCGGAGGCGGTCCGGGCTCAGGTCCGGTGGCCTGCAAGAAAATTCTGGAGCCTTTCCTGCCCACGCCCGTCGTCATTCAGAAGCCGGACGGCACGCTTGGGCTTCGACTACAACCGGCCGAAGTCCGTCGGTCGCGTGCGCATGTTCTACGGCAACTTCGGCATGCATGTGCGCGCGCTGGCCTACATCATGGCCAACGGGCCCGACGGCCTGCGGCTGACGACCGAGGATGCCGTGCTGAACGCCAACTACATCCGCAAGAAGCTGGAAGGCGTTTACGAACTGCCTTACAACACGCCAACGATGCACGAGGTGGTCTTCAGCGACCGCAAGCAGACCGGCCAGGGCGTGAAGACCGGCGACATCGCCAAACGCCTCATCGACTACGGCTTCCACCCATACACGGTGAGCTTCCCGCTGGTCGTACCGGGCGCACTGATGATCGAGCCGACCGAAAGCGAGTCGAAGGAAGAGCTGGACCTGTTCATCGATGCCATGAAGTCTGTGGCGGAAGAGGCTGAGCAGGATCCCGAGATCCTCGTCAAGGCGCCGCACAATACGCGCATCTCGCGGCTGGACGAGACCACGGCGGCGAGAAAGCCGGTGCTCCGCTGGAAGCCGCAGAGCGAGGCGGCAGGGAAGTAGCCCCAGGCAAAATCTTTTTCACCGCGGAGGCACCGAGTACACGGAGATCTTTGGTCCTTGATTCTCCGTGCTCTCCGTGCCTCCGCGGTGAATTCTCTTTAGATCCTCTCCCACAACTCCGACACCAGCAACCCGCCCAAAGCGTGCTCCTGCTTGCGCAGAACGAAGCCTGCTCGCGTGATTGCAGGACGATAATCCGGTAGCTGGGTGACCCGCAGGCCGGTCGTCAGGCGGAAGGCGCCGTACAGGCTGCGAATCACCGCTCCCGTCCAGAGGCGAGCGACGGGATCTGCGGGCTGGGCAAACTCTGAGACGAGCCACTTCGCGCGCGGCGCGGCCCAACTCGCGATTCTCTCGATGACGCTTTCCACTTCGGCAGTCGAGAAACAATCGAGGAAGAAGTGGGTGGCGATCAGATCGTAGGTTTCCGCCGGTTCGAACTGGTCGACCTGCGTGCAGCGATACTGCGTGCGAGCGCTGTAAGCCTCTCCCATGCGCTCGATTCGCTTGCGCGCGAGTTCGATCATGCGGCAGCTCGCGTCAACTGCTGTAGCCCGAACGTACGGATTCGCCGCGACCAGCGATGCCAGAAAACGCCCATCGCCTTCACCGCACGAAACTGCTCGCTGGGAGCCGCGAACATCTGCCAGGAAAGCTGTTCGCCGCTGCTCCAGCGCGCTACCGAAGCATAGGTGTTCAACCGGCCGGTAAAACGGCGCGATAAGGTTGGCGTTCATCACTGGCGTGACAACGCCGCTGGGCCGAAGCTCCAAAACCGCAATGTCTGTGGCTGGCGTCATCGGATCAACCAGGGAAGTACGAAGAGCGGAGTCAGCAGCGCAACATCTGCCAGCACCCGTATGGAGTCAGTCGATAACAGTCGGCGCGAGCCGCTCAGTGAAGCGAGTGCTGCTGCGCTGACGGCAATCGCCAGCAGCACGGGACTCTCCGGGCGGAAACCCGGAAAGCAGGCGAGCGAGCCGGCCAGGACGGCGACCAGCGTTGCGATCCACGTCAATCGGGGCCCGGCGAACAGGGTGGTTGCATGCGGCATCTCGGAGCGACTGCGTCCAAAGCCGGCCCACTCCGAGTATTCAATCAGCACCACGTTCAGCCAGCAGAGCCCTGCGAACAGCCCGAGTAGAACGGACATCGCCGAGCTGGGTTCGACGCCGTGAATCCACACGGGGAAGAAAGTGCCGACGGAAAATAGCAGGGCAACGACGGCCTCCTTCGGAACGCGCAGCCGTAGCACGTGTACCGCTGCGAAGTAACTTCCGACGGCCAGCGACAAAGCCAATCCGGCACGGAATGTGGCGGCGTCTAAACGCAGGCATAGCCACACGGCCAAAGACAGCGCCGCCGCCATCGCCGCCCCGAAACTCCGACGATGAACTCGATGGAATCGATGCCTGGCGGTAAGCGTTGCTCGCGGATTGGCGTTCCATCCATCGGCCAGCCGGTCGCCCACGTAAATCAGCCAGACCACAACCGCCAGAGCGAGGCTCACCGCCGGCTCAAGCCGCACATGTAGCGAAACAGCGAAAAGTTGCAGCCAGAGCACGGCGATCAGCGGTGCGTCCAGGCTGAGCAGATTCGGCCACAACCACAGCGGTCGCCGGGAGGATCGGACTTCAGAGACGTACATGGAGAAGCTTCTCCAAAGCGGGCTGCGGCCGACGGCCGGGGTAATATCCCGGAATTCTGATGAATTGTGGAAAAAGAAAAACATTGGGCGCTACAGAAAGAGTTTACAAGCTTCGTTGGTTTCTTGTGCGGAACAAACCAGCCGCAGTTTTCGTCTAAAATCGCAGTCCTCATCCTGGAGGAGAACGCATGCATTCCTTTCGACAGGACCTCCGCTTCGCGCTGCGGCAGCTGCGCAAGTCTCCCGGCTTCACCACCGTCGCCGTTCTGACGCTGGCACTCGGCATCGGGGCTGCGACCGCGATGTTCAGCGTGATCTACGCGACCGTGCTGCGGCCGCTGCCGTTCCCCGATCCCAACCGCATCGTCTACGTCGAGACACACGCCGCGGCCTCCTACATTCAGCCGGCGTCGTGGCCCGGCTTTCAGGATGAGCGCGCGCAGAACCAGAGCTTCGAGTATCTTGCGGGGTTCAGTCAGTTCGCAGGCGTCAACGTCGATACCGGCTCGCAGGTCGTGCATCTGCACAACACCTCGACCAGCGACCACTTCTTCGATGTCCTCGGCGTGAAGCCGCTTCTGGGTCGCACCTTTCTGCCGGGCGAGGAGCAGGATGGCCGCAACAACGTCGCCGTCCTGAGTTACGAGGTCTGGCAACAGAACTTTGGCGGCAATCCCAGCGCGGTCGGCTCCTCGGTCCATATCGACGGCTTCCCCTACACCGTCGTCGGAGTAATGCCCGCGGGCTTCCGCTTCCCGCTGAGCATGCCCAACCTGATTTACACGCCCCTGCGAATCTCCAAAGAACTGCGCACGTCGCGTGGCGATCACTGGCTGCAGGTCATCGGACGTCTGAAGCCCGGGCTAACTGTCGAACAGGCGCAGGCCGACATGAACCATGTGCTGGTCAATCTCGGCCGAGCCAATCCAGACAGCGACAAAGGTCGAACCGCGCGTGTGATGCCGCTGACCATGCACATTACCGGCCAGGAACAGCGGCAGGCTTTGTGGATCATGGCCGCCGGAGTGTTGTTCGTGTTGCTCATCGCCTGCGTCGACGTGGCGGTCATGCTGCTGGCGCGCGGCGTAGGACGTCAGCGCGAGATGGCTATCCGCACGGCGCTCGGCGCGGGTCGCGTGCGCATCGTGCGGCAGATTCTGCTCGAGAATCTCGTGCTCGGCCTGATCTCCGCCGGCGTGGGGCTGCTGCTGGCGTGGGGGCTGACGATGGGAATGTCGCACTTCCTCACCAAGTCGTTCCAGCGCGGTGGCAACATTCAATTGAATTGGGCGGTATTCCTCGCCGCGTTTGCGATTGCGGCGATTTCCAGTTTGATCTTCGGATTGATTCCGGCAAAGAAGATGTCATCCGCCGATCCCAACCGCTCGCTGAAGTCGGGAGCGAGCTGCCGGTACCGATCGCGGCGACTACCGTCTGCGCTCCGGCTTCGTAATCGCCGAGGTCGCGCTTTCGCTGATGCTGCTGGTCTGCACCGGGCTGATGCTGATGCAGCTATGGCGCCTGCAGCACCTGGATTTTGGCTACACCACCGACCACCTCCTCACGCTGGAGATCAATGTCTCGCCCGGCGATTATGCGGGCAAAGATCTGGACGCGTCGTTCTATCGGCCACTGGCAGACAAAGTAAGAGCCATCCCCGGCGTCACCGGAGTCGGCTACAACCGTCTCATTCCGCTCATCGAATGGGGGTGGAACAGCGGCATCACCATGGTCGGTAAGCCGCCCGATCCGCCGGATCACGAGCGACTGGCCGAGGTGCGCATGGTCTCGCCTGGCTGGTACCAGGCAATGGGACTGAAGCTGCTGCGCGGGCGTCTGTTCGATCCCGCCATCGACAAACCTGGTACGGCATGACGTGGTCGTCGTCAACCAGAAGTTCGTGGATACATTCTTGCCGGGCGAAGAGCCGATTGGCCAGCAGATCAAGCAGGACCCCAAGAACCAGACCATTATCGGCGTTGTGAGCAACGGCCGCCAGTCAGTCGAGGACGCGATACTCGCCGAAGTCGACTATCCCATGTCGCAGGTGCCGCTAAAAGACAGCTCTGACATGCTGACGCCGATGGCGCTGTTTGTGCGCACCACGCTTCCACCGGATGCGATCGTAGGGCAGCTTCGCCAGGCGCTGCACGAAGTCGCTCCCAGCGTCCCTTTCCAGACGCCGGAGACGATGGATGACGTGCTCGCCGACTCTCTGGTTTTTGACCGCATGCAGGGCTGGCTGTTCAGCATCTTTGCTGTGATCGCTCTGGTGCTGGCGCTGATCGGAATCTACGGGGTGCTCAGCCAGGAGGTCAGCCTGCAGACGCGCGACATCGGCTTGCGCATGGCGCTGGGCGCGTCGCGTCCGGCCATCGTCCGCATGGTGCTGCAACGGGCGGCGCTGATGATGTCGATTGGCGTGGCTGTGGGAGTGATGGGCAGCATCGTTTCCAGGCGGCTGCTGACGACTATCATTCCGATCGAGGTAAGCCGCGATGCCATGGCGATTGCGACGCTGGCGATCGGGCTGAGTCTGGTGGGGCTGGTGGCCAGCATGATACCCGCGCGGCGGGCAGCGTCGATTGAGCCGATGCAGGCCCTGCGCAACGAGTAGACGGCAAGCAAAAAGGCGGGCCAAAGCCCGCCTTTGCAAAATCCGGGAAAACTACTTGGTGCCGACGGCCTTCACGCGAGCATTCAGGCGGCCCTTGTAGCGGCTGGCGGTGTTCTTGTGCAAAACACCCTTCTGCACGCCTTTGTCTACAACCGAGACAGTTTCGCGGTAGGCAGCCTGGGCAGCTTCCTTGTCGCCTTTGGCAATGGCCTCACGCAGGGAGCGCAGTGCTCCGCGGAGGCGGGATTTATTGGCGCGATTGCGCGTGGTCTTGGTTTCGGTTTGACGCGCACGCTTGAGCGCCGAAAAATGATTCGCCATACGTTCCTGTAGTCCTCAGTGAAAGATCTCGACGATTGCCGGATAGCATGATTCTACAAGAAATAGTGGATTTCCCGCAAATGCTTGAGAACATTCCCGCTTTGTGGGAGACCCATGACGCATTCAGGTGATGCCAGCGCAGGTAACCGACTAATACGATCATTTCATGCCAATTCCCACAGCTTGTCCGGTTTGTTCGACGGAGTCTTTGACACCCATGCTTCGCACCTCGTTACATCCGGATGCTGCCTTGCTGCTGGCGACGAAACCCAACGTCATCGCCTACCGCTGCTTGAACGGTCACGTCTTCATGGTTCTCGAATCCGCAGACAAGAGCCTGCAAAAGACAGCCGGCAGCTGAGCTGGCGGTCGCGAAAACTCAACCATAGTTTCATATTCCGTTCATCGCCGAATGCTACTCTGGCTTGGTCTAAAGCCTATTCCCAGGCGAGAAAAGAGCTGCAGCCAGTGCTCCCTTTGACGTGGCGGGACATCTAAATCTGCGGAAGGGGAATTTGACAGGACCGTCATCGTACGTACCTCAATCGGCACCGATGTCACAGCTTGCGGGATTGACTCCTGTCAGGTTCGAGGGTACGCTAGCGGCCAATGAGAGCAGTTTCTGGCTTGGACCAATTTCCGGCCGCCACTCAGCCCCTCGTTTCATCGCGCTCCCAAATTGCCCAAATCCCCATCGGAGTGGTTGGTCTGTTGGTTGTCCAATCCGCTTTCGGTACCCCGTGCTTCAATCGTCCCGCTCCGCGAGCTGTTGGCGCGAACCGGCAGTCGCGACACAGTTGGAGGCTGTCTTCCGACCCTAGATGAAGAAGAACATCGAAATCAGCCCGAACATCGAAACCCTGTTTGGTACCCGAGACGAAAACCTGCGCCTGCTGGAAGATGGCTTGAAAGTCGCCATCAACCTGCGCGCCAACTCCATCGAAATCAGTGGAGCCTCTGCCGACGTCGATCGCGCGGAGCAGGTGTTCGCTGACTACCAGCACCTCCAGCGCAACGGCCACGCCTTTGTCAACGGCGACCTCGGCGACATGATTCGCGTGTTGACGACGGATTCGACCGCCACCTTGCGCGGCCTGGCTGAAGCCGGGAAACAGCGCTCTTTCGGCAAACGTACAGTACAGCCGAAGAGCATCAATCAGCGGCGTTACCTCGAAGCCATTGAGAAGCACGATATGGTCTTCGGCGTCGGTCCCGCCGGCACCGGCAAAACCTATCTTGCGGTCGCCATGGCGATTTCCGCGCTGATGACCAAGCGCGTCAACCGCATCATCTTGGCGCGTCCCGCGGTGGAAGCCGGCGAGCGTCTGGGCTTCCTGCCCGGCACCCTGCAGGAGAAGGTCGATCCCTATCTCCGCCCACTGTATGACGCGCTGTACGACATGCTTGACCCGGACAAGGTTGATCGTTACCTGGAGAAGAACGTGATCGAGATTGCGCCGATCGCCTTCATGCGCGGTCGAACGCTCAATGACGCGTTCGTGATCCTGGACGAGGCGCAGAACACCACGTCCGAACAGATGAAGATGTTTGTCACCCGCCTCGGCTTCAACTCCAAGGCGGTGATTACCGGCGACATCACGCAGATCGATTTGCCCAATGCCAGCCGCAGTGGCTTGGTCGAAGCGATGGACATCCTGCGCAACGTCGAAGGCATTCACTTCTCGCACTTCGATGAAGGCGATGTGGTGCGCCATCATCTGGTGCAGCGCATTATCCGCGCCTACGACGACTACAAAGGCCGCAACGAACAACTGTCGCTGTCGCTCGAACTGAAGAACGGCAGCGGCTACGCGGTCGCGCGAACCAGCGACGGTCGAGTACATACCACCAGCATTGAACGGGAGGCGCCGTTGGCGGAAGTGCCTCCGGCCGAGGTCCTGCCGCCTCCGGATCGCATTTCCGAATAAGAACTTGGTACCATACTGTGGGAGGGCACATCAGCCCTCCCCTTTGTTCTTGAAACGAAAGTGATCATTCTGGAGCACGACACAAAAGAAATCCATGGGCGCGCCCTGACGCTGTTCGCGGGCAAGGCAAGGCGAGCCTTGGCCTCGATGGCGAGTTGAGCATCCGCATCACCTCGAACGCCGAGATGCGCGAGTTAAATCGCCGCTTCCGGAAGAAAGACAAGCCCACCGATGTCATTTCCTTTCCCTCCGATGTGCCTAAGGTTGCAGGAGATATCGCGATCTCGGCCGACATCGCCGCAGAGAACGCCGCGCAGTTGGGCCACTCGGTCGATGTCGAGCTTAAGATTTTGATCCTGCACGGATTGCTCCATCTGGCCGGTTACGATCACGAAACCGACGATGGCGAAATGCAGGCCCAGGAGGCCAAGCTGCGGCAACGTTTGAATCTGCCAACTGGGCTGATTGAGCGCGCTAGTGAACGCTCGCGGGTGGTGAAGCGGCGCGCGACGGCGACCACCGCTCGTCAGGGGCGCCGACGATGAACCTTCCGTTAGCCATCCTGATGCTGGTCCTGCTCGGCTTGCTCTCGCTGGTCTCATATGTCGACCGTCTCTACGCGGAGATGGGCAAGTTCCTTGCCCGCGAATTCCAGGAAAACATCGAAGCCTACGAGGAACGAGTCGAGCCTCGTCTGAAGGTCAGCCGCGACCGGGCCGCGATGTCCATGACCGTCCTCACGCAGCTGTGCATGGCCGGCATTGGCGTGCTCATTGGCTACGTGCTGTTCAAGGAAAACCGCTGGGTTGGGTTGGACCTGGTCCAAGCCGCAGTCAGCCTGATCTTCATCATCGTCATCTTCCATCAGTTGCTGCCCTATCTGTTCTTCGTGCGCACGAAGGGCGAATGGCTGGCGCACTGGGTTCCCGTGCTGCGAGGCCTGATCTATCTCTCGCTGCCCGCTACGCTGATTCTTGGCTTTGGATTGTCGGTAGCCTCGTTGACTCGCGAACATTCCGAGAAAACAGCCGAGCATCCATCGGAAGCGGTGGACGCCCTGATCGAAGCCGGTCAGGAAGAGGGCATTCTCGAGGAGAGCGACCGTGACCTGATTCAGTCGGTCGTCGAGTTCGGCGACAAGACGGTTCGCGAAGTCATGACGCCGCGGCCGGAAATCGTTGCCGTGCCCGTAACCACCAGCATCGCCGAGATGACGGAGCTACTGGACAAATATCCTTACTCGCGCATACCGGTCTACGAAGGCGACATCGACCACATCAAGGGAATTCTCTACGCCAAAGATCTGCTGCAAGTAGCAGACGTCGACGCCCACAGCCGGACCGTGCGCGACCTGATGAAGACCGAGGTCTATTTCGTACCCGAAACCAAGCTGGGCAGCGATTTGTTGCGCGAGATGCAGCGCGACAACGCCCGCATGGCGGTGGTGATTGACGAATATGGCGGCGTGGCCGGACTGGTGACGATTGAGGACCTGGTTGAAGAGATCGTAGGCGAGATTCGCGACGAGCATGAGAAGTCGGAGGTGGTGAAGGAGAGCGACAGCTCCTACATCTTCAACGGCAATACCGACGTCGATCTCCTGGAAAAGCTGCTGGGTATTCGCCCGACCGAGAAAGAGGCCACAACCATTGCCGGCCTGGTAAGCGAACTTGCGGGACACATCCCGAAGGCCGGCGAAGTGTTTGAAGAAAACGGCCTGCGGTTCGAGGTGTTGGAATCCACTGAACGCCGCGTTGATCGCGTACGCGTCAGCCTGCAACCAAAGCAGGTGGGAGCATAAGCGCCTCTCCATTTTTGGCATTGTCATCCTGAGCGGAGGAGCGCCGCCTTTGCGCACCGGAGTCGAAGGATCTGCGGTTCGGCGCCTTGGCAGGGTGCCGCATTTTTCCTTGGGCCCCACGCACCGCAGATCCTTCGTGGGACTAAAGTCTTCCTCAGGATGACAATTGCTGGAGTAGGCCGCTGAACCGCTGCTCCACCTTGTACACTCAAGATTCAGGTTCACCATGGCCTTCCGCTCCGGATTCGTTTCCATCATCGGCCGCCCCAATGCGGGCAAATCGACGCTGCTGAATGCGCTGGTCGGCGAGAAGTTGGCGATCGTCACGCGCAAGCCGCAAACCACGCGTAACCGCATTCAGGGAATCGTCAACGTCCCAAAAAAGGGAAAGCGCCCAACCGGACAGATCGTTCTCATCGACACTCCGGGCGTGCACAAGCCTATCAACTCGCTCAATCGCCGCATGATGAAGGAAGTCTACGACGCGTTGGAAGGCTGCGACCTGCTGTTACTCATCGTAGACGCGACCGCCAAGATGGGAACGGGCGACAAGTTTGTGCTCGACATCGTGAAGAAGGGCGGTCAGAAAACCTTTCTCCTGCTCAACAAAGTCGACGCCCTCAATAAGCAGGACTTGCTGCCATTGATCGCCGAATACAAGGATCTGCACGAATTCGCCCAGGTCATCCCGATTTCAGCCCTGAAGGGTGAAGGCCTGGCGACTCTTCTCGATGCCGTAATCAGCGCTCTGCCCGACGGGCCCAGATACTTCCCCAAAGATCAGGTCACAGACCAGCCTGAGCGCTTTCTGGTCGCCGAACTCATCCGCGAGCAGGTGCTCCTCATCACCGATCAGGAGGTGCCCTACGCCACCACCGTCCTGGTCGAGCAATATGAGGAAAGCCCAAGGCTGACGCGCGTCGCGGCCACCATTTTCTGCGAACGCGATGGCCAGAAGGCGATCCTCATCGGCAAGCAGGGAAGCACGCTGAAGAAGATCGGTACCGCCGCGCGCCTGCAAATCGAGAGGCTGCTAAACACCAAGGTTTATCTTGAGCTGTTTGTGAAGGTGCGTCCCGGATGGCGCGACTCGCGGCAATTCGTGCAGGAAACCGACTGGCGTACGCAACTGGAGCAGCTATCGGAAGCCGAAGTCGACGCGGACGCCGATTCCGATTTGGAAGAGTAGTCCTCTACCCGCAATCCTCTCGCGTCGCCAGAATCGCCTCAGCCTCTTGCACACTCCATTCCGGAATCGCCCCGGGCCGGCTGGCAACCAGCGCCGCCACCGTGTTGGCGAAGGCCCCGCAGCGGCGCACACTCCATCCCTGATCGATGCCGTAGAGGAAGGCCGCGGCGAAGGCGTCACCTGCCCCAATGGTGTCCGCCACTTCGACCTTGCAACCAGGAACGGCGGTGTACGAACGGTCCCTGTAGATGCCGCAACCGCGCTCGCCGAACGTAATGCAGATAGTCTTGCAACTGTATTGGCCACTCCAGCGCTGACAGAAATCTTCAACCGATGCTTGAAGTCCATCGCACTCCAGCGACGCGTCCAGACATTCCGCCTCGCTGTCGCTTAGCTTGATGATGCCGGCGTGCGAGGCCAACTGCTCAACCGTCGACAAATTCCAGTTCCCGTCGCGGAGGTTGACGTCGTAGAACGTACGGGCCGACGGTACCTCGTCCAGCAAGCGCAGCGTCGAAGCCAGAGCCTGATTCGAGACGTGGTACAGCGTGCCGAAGTAAATCCAGTCGGGCTGAAGTTCGGCGATGCGTTGAAGGATGGGCAGGGTCAGCCGGACGAAGTCGTAGGCCGCGGGACGGACGATCCGGAACATCGGCCTGCCATCGGGGTCGAGCTCGACTTCGGCGGTTCCGGTGGCTTTGCCGGCCGCGATTTGCACAAACTCTGTGGAAACGCCGCAGGCTCGCACGCCTTCCAGAGCCCTTCGGCCGCGCTCGTCGTCACCTACGGCGCTCACCAGAAAGACCTCATACCCCAGCTTGGCGGCGTGGGCGGCAAAGTTAAGCGGGGCGCCGCCGAGGTGCTCCGACGGGCCGATCACGTCCCAGATGATCTCCCCAATGCTGACGAGGCGCAAGCGATGACTCCGCCCTCCATCCTATCGCGGTCGGCGCGGTGCGGTCGCGCTCCTCCTGAAATCAGTCAGTTTGCCGATGAAAACATGGGAGGAGCTTGCATTCAGCGGAATTTCCGTTATGATTGCCAGCGCCATTTCGATATGAAACTTTTTTTTCAACAACGCCCTTCCTCCACCCCTGGGAATGCCACTCGTAAAGAATTTCCGCCGCTTTCCGGAGCCGACATTGCCGGCGTGGTGCAAGGCGGAGTCGGTGGCGATCTCTACCATTTCCTGCGCGTTAACCGTTGCCGGGTGATTTTCGGATTGCTCGACGTAGCCGGGCGCCGGGAAGAGAACCAGGGGATCGTCGATGCGGCGCGGCGCACTTTCCAGGAAGTTGGTCAGCAAAAATTTGCCTACGAAGAGGTCAACGAGGCAGACGCGATGATGGAGTTGTGCCTCGAGCTGAATCTCAGCATTCGCAAGGCTGCTGCCGGTGTGCGTTCGTGCGCAGCTTTTCTGGGATGCTACAACGAAGAACTGGGAACCATCTGTTACGCCAACGCCGGTCATACGCCGGGATTGTTGCGCGATCCATCTGGCATTACCGAGTTGCCGGCGACTGGGCTGCCGCTCGGCCTGTTCTCCGCCTCCACCTACGAAGCTCCTACGGCTGCTATTCAAAAGGGTGCGTCCTTGCTTCTTGTCTCTCGCGGAGTGGTCGAAGCCGCACGCAAGAAGGAGGAATTTGGCCTGGATCGCGTGAAAGATCGATTCGAGAATGCATCCCAGGATAATGCCAATGAGATTGCCATGAGCATTGTCGATGCGGTTCGACAATACCTGGGAACGCCTCCGGAACATAACGATATGACCGCCTTGGCCTTGGTGCGCGCTTTACAGAGCAGAGCTGCCAACGCATAGCTGATTCGGCCTCGTCCCCAGCCCCGCAGCAGCAGTCGACACAGCAATCCACGCGGGCGTCGCAAACGACCGCCGTCCGCACAGCAAAGCCCTAGTTCCGAAGATGTCTTGCGTCAGGAAGAGAAGCAGCGCGCCCTTGGCGTCGTTCCGATGTTTGGCGTGACCAGCGTCCACAACGCCCCGCCACTCAGCAGCAAACAGAAATTCCGCCTGATGACGAAAAGTCTGCTCGATCCGTTCACTTTTGTCATTGTGGGCGTGCAGGCAGGAATCAGTCAGGCCGAAAACAACTTTCCGGAATATGGACAGGGTGCATCCGGCTACGAGAAACGATATGGCGCGGCTTTGGCGGACTCCGCCGACAGTAATTTCTTCAGCAATTTCTTTTATCCGGTGATTTTCAAGCAGGATCCACGGTATTTCCGGCTAGGTGAAGGTCCAATCAAGAAGAGGATTTACTCGGCAGTGGAGCAGGAGTTCGTAGCGCACAAGGATTCTGGCGGAAGAACGTTTCACTTCTCGAATGTGCTGGGAGCGTTGACCGCGGGATCGATCTCGAATGCGTATTACCCCGAGCCCGATCGCGGATTCGGTCTGACCATGAGTCGGGCTGGCATCGCCTTGGGTTACGGATGTCTGGGAAATGCGTTTCTAGAATTCTGGCCGGACGTTGACCAAAAACTGTTCCACAGGAAACAAAACCAGGCACATCCAGACGAGCCACCAGGAACACCGCCGAAGTAGCAGGCTACAGCATCTGCGTGCCCCAGAGGTCATGCAGATGCAATACGCCCAGCAGTTTGCCCACTCCGTCCACAACCGGCAGCGAAGTAATTTTTTTCTGCTCCATGATGTCGAGAGCGGCAATCGCGAACGTGTCAGGATCGACCACCTTGGGGGTGCGCGTCATGCACTCGGCTGCCGTCAGTTCAAGAATGTCTTTGCCGTGATGTTCAAGCAGACGTCGCAGGTCGCCATCGCTGATCAGACCCACCAGCTTTTCGTCGTCTACAACGGTTGTCATACCCAGGCCCTTGCGCGACATCTCGTAGATCACTTCACCGAGGGGAGTGGAGGAACCGACCTGCGGTACAGAAGCTCCGCTGTGCATCAATGACGACACTCTAGCGAAGCGCTTGCCCAACTTGCCTCCGGGATGGAGGTTGGCGAAGTCTTCTTCCTTGAATCCACGGCTTTCCGACAGCGCGACCGCAAGCGCGTCTCCCAACGCGAGCATGGTTGTGGTCGATGCCGTTGGAGCCAACCCCAGCGAGCAGGCTTCGTGCGCGACCGAGCAATCCAGAGCCACGTCTGCGGCTTGCGCCAGGGTCGATGGGTTGATATGCGGCTGCGAATAAAGCTCGTCGCAGGTCATGGTGATCAACGGTACGCCCAAGCGTTTTACCGTTGCCAGCAACTGAAGAATCTCCTCAGTCTCCCCACTGGCCGATAAGGCCAGTACTACGTCGCCGCGGACGACCATTCCCAGATCGCCGTGCATGGCCTCGGCAGGATGAAGAAAGAGCGCCGGGCTTCCGGTAGAAGTCAGCGTAGCTGCGATCTTGCGCGCGATCAGCCCGCTCTTGCCCATACCGCTGACAACTACCCGCCCGGTGCAGGAGTCAAGCAACTGAACGGCTCGATCGAAGGCTTCCGCCATAGGTCCGGCCAGACGATCGGCCAGCGCGCGCAATGCTTCGGCTTCAATGCGAACTACGTTTTCGCCAGTATGTTTCATCGATAAAGGTGAGTTATTGCGTCGCCGGCCGCTGCATGAGCCCGCGAGAATCAAAGACAAGAGTCTGCTCTGCGTTTATACCTTCGTTCATCTTGACATACTTGCCGTTGAAGGCGACATCCACCGAACCGGCATTGCCGGTGTAGACCACTACCTGATTTGCAGCCTGGATCGTCTTTACATCGGGCGGCTTGACGATACCCCGGACAACGTACTTACCATCCGCTTTGACTGAAACCCATGCGGGGCCTTTCGGGCGAATGATTACTTCGAACTGACCACCGGCCGGAGTTGCTTCGGCCGAGGCCAGCGAAGCTGGCTGAGGTTGGGTTTCGGCAGCAGGGCTGGAAGAGCCGGGATTCACGTTAGCAGGAGCCGGTTGTTTTGCCGGCGCTTGCGTTGCAGTCTGTGTCGCAGGCGGTGGAGCCGCGTTGGTCGTCGCAGGAGGCTCTCCAGTTGTTGTCTGCGGCAAACTTGCCGTCGGTTCAACCGGTGTCGCCGCAGCCATCTGTTGCCTGACCTCGCGACGGTGATCCTGATAGGCTTTCCAGCCTCCGACGGCTCCCGCGGCAACCACCAGGAGAATCAAGACGGGAACCAGCGGGAAGCTGGCTCGCTCAGGCCGATAATCGGAATGGAAGGCGTGCTGATGGGCAATAACCTTGGTGTCGGGCGGTGCCTCCTGAGACGCTTCCAGGTAGGCGGCTACGGCCTCGTCCTCGTTCATCCCTACGCATTTGGCGTACGCGCGGACGTAAGCTTTGTTGAAGATGCCCCCAGGCAACAAGTCAAACTGCTCTTCCTCAAGCGCCAGCAACAGGCGGCGTCCAATTTTGGTGGAAGTAACGATCTCGTCCAGCGAGATGCCTCGCATCTCCCTTTGCTGACGCAGACGTTCGCCGAATGAGCCCACCTCTGCCACCTCTTTCCCGGACTCCCAATCCAGTCTACTCGGATTTCCTGCGGAATCATAAGGATACGTCTGGAGCAGTGTCAATCTGCCAGAGCCTGAGCAGGTCGAACTCTTCCTCCTGAGCGTCAATTTGGGGCAACCGGAACCGGCTCTTTCCGTTTAAGATAAGCTCGACAAACCATGCTTTGGTTGTGTGGTTGATTTTCCTTTCTCGCCACTTCGATGATCCACCAGACTGGAAGTCGAAATTCGGATGAACTGCAGATTTTCCACGACGTAGCCAAGGCGCTGACGTCGTCACTCGACCTCGACACCGTTTTGCAGACCATCCTCGAGAAGATCGCCGCCTACTTCAAACCGGAGATGTGGTCTCTCATCCTGCTCGATGAAGAGACGCAGGATTTGTATTATGCGCTCGCCGCTGGCGCTGAGTCTGAGAGCATGAATGCCTTGCGCCTGAAAAGCGGAGGCAGCCTGGCGCGCTGGGTCGTAGAGCATGGCGAGGCGTTGGTCATTCAAGATGTAACCCGCGATACCCGCATTGATCCCCTGAGCACTGCCGGATTTTCGCTCCCATCCTGCTCCGTCGTCTGCGTTCCCATTCGCACCAGCACCAAGATCCTTGGCGTGATGGAGTTGGTCAACGGCGATATGAACATTTTGCTGCGCAGCGAAATGTTGCTGCACGCCCTCGCCGACTACGCTGCCATCGCCATCGAAAACGCACGAGCGGTGCAGCGGATTCAGGAACTCAGCATCACCGACGACTGCACAGGCGTCTACAACGCTCGCCACATGATTACCGTTCTGGCGGAAGAGGTGCGACGGTCAGAGAGATTCGGCTACGAGTTCAGCATGCTCTTCATCGACCTGGACCACTTCAAGAAGATCAACGACAACTACGGCCATCTGACCGGGAGCAAGCTGCTCGGCCAGTTCGGCCGCAGCCTGCGCAAGAATCTTCGCCTGGTGGACGCAGCGTTTCGCTATGGTGGCGATGAGTTCGCCGTGTTACTGCCTCAGACGGGGAAGGATGCGGCCATCCAGGTGGCCTACCGCCTGACCAAGATCTTCCGAAACACGCAGTGGATGCTGGATGATGCTCGAACGGTTGCGTTGAGCGCAAGCATCGGGGTTGCGACTTATCCTCAGGATGGGGCGAACTCACACGCCATCGTGCAGCGCGCCGATGAGTTGATGTATCAGGCGAAAGAAGCTGGCGGCAATACCATCGCGGTCGCCGGATCCGGCGTGATAAGCCGGGATAATCAGTCCGGCGTGGCCGGCTGAGCTTCAGTTGCCGGGGGTCGGCTGCCAGGTGTTGGGATTGGCGGGCGCGTTGGGATTCACTCCGAAATCCCACACATACAGGTTCATCTCATCCGGGGTCAGCATCTCGACCACCGCGTACTCGCCGGCCGGCAGATTCTGCGCCGGAGTCAGCTTGATCCACTCGCCGGTTCCAAGCTTCTCGATGTTGACCGGCAGAAAACTTGCCTGCTGAGACACTTTTCCGGCAATGCTGACCTTCACATTGCCGACGACCCGCGACTCCTTCTTCACCGTAACGCGCACCAGGCGGAAGCGATCGTTCAGGGAAGAGTTGATCGGCCCTTCATCGATGTCGATATAGATTGTGGGCCGCGGCGTGTGGGATTGAACCTGCGCGTGCTCGCCCTTGATCTCGAATGCCTGCTTATTGCTCGCCAGAGGATTGATGGTCGAGCGGAGCACGCTCTTCTTGGCGTCCTTGTTGACCTCGCTGCCATTCTGGACGATCTCCGCCAACTCCGGCTTGTCTTTGAATTCATCGAAGAGGAAGACCCCGCCCGTTCCCGGCAAATTCACGCCAGGCGCGATTTCTGGCGAGTTGGCTTCCTCTTTTTCGCGAGCTTCTTTTTCTTCGGGGGTCTCAGCGATGTTAGGACGCAGTTTGCCGGTGTTCAGATCGGCGTTGTATTTGTTGGTTGCATCCCAGTCGATGAGAGACGTGGGAATGTCTTCCCATTCGTAGCGCTCAGAGCTCAGATAGTGCACCCGGTCGCCCTGCATTTCGTACTTCACCACCGACTGGTAGCTGCCGTCTTTCAGCACCAGCCTTTCGGTGGGCTGCTGCGCCTGGGCCGCCCATGGGATGAGCGCAATCGTCGCTGCCGCAAGAAGCAGACCAAGCAAAACGCGGTGAAAACGGGAGTTCATGTCTCTTAGTTTAGTCCCGCTTCGGCCTCACGAGTTAACGTCATGGTGGCGCCCGTGGGGCCACGCAGTTTCATATTGCTGCCGTTGGGAGACACCGAATAGTTCAGGGTTCCCGCCGTAATCGTAGCCTCGCAGGTGAACGGTCCTTGCTTTTGCGTGTGAGAAGCCGAGTTGAGAATCTGGATGTGATCCGCGTCCACTTTGATATTGGCATCGACCTGCGAAACCAGGGTGTCGTTGCCTTTGATGCAAGTCGCGATCTCCCGCACTTTGCCTTCGTTAGTGTCGGCATTGTTGTAGAACGACAAGCGAAGCATCTTCTTCAAATTCCCGTCACTCTGTATGGGAAAGGACCAGGTCCCATAGATAGGAGAAGGGAGCACGCTACTGCTTGCCGGATCCTGGCGAGCCAGTTCCATGATGTCAGGCGTGCCGCCTGGATCGGTGATGGTGAGGCGATTGTGGTCGTCGGAGAGCGTGTAACTCCAAAGCCCGGGATCCACGTTGGCCCTGCAATCCGAACCCAACTCCCCCTTCTGGTTGTCGCTGGCGTGCTTGAGGACACGAATCGTGCTGGCCGTAATCTCGATGGGAGAAGTTGCGCGCGCGATGACCGCACGGTAATTCCCCTGGCACAGACGCGTTACCACCAGTTCATCTGTGTTCCTGGTGCGGTTGTGGCGAAACTCATGGCGGATCGGATCCGTCACCGGATTGCCCGGGGGATACGAGTACCAGGTTCCATATAAATACTGCATGTCGTTGGTGGGAGTTTTGGCGGCTTGGTTCGCCTGAGCCAAGGAAGGCAGGGGACAATACAGGAGAAGCAATGGCGCCGCTACAAGCAGAACTAACGGGAGAAAACTACCGCAACGAGGAAATCGCTTTCGAAGGGGAAGTCCGCAGCAAGTCGAGCGAAGACTAGGCGCCTCCCCACTGAGCCTTGCCGGCGGGCACGCCGACGCTGATGACTTGGTCCAAACGTGATTTTTCATTGCCTGCTGGAGTGCGACCAGCGCGCTTGACGACGTACATGGCTTTGTCGGCGGCAGCGTGCAATTGGTCCGGATCACTTCCATCTTCAGGATACAACGCCAAACCGATGCTGAGCCCGGTCCGAACCTGCAATCCCTGGACGTTCAACGGAGCCGCTAAAGCCGAGTCGAGCGCGGCGACCAACGCAATCGCTCCGTGTTTGTCGGGCACCTCGCTTACCAAAGTAAATTCATCTCCGCCGGAGCGAGCCAGGGTGTCGCTTTCGCGAATCCGCCCGCTCAATTGCCCGACCACGGCCTGCAACGTCATGTCGCCGATGCGGTGTCCGAAGGTGTCGTTCACATCCTTGAAATGGTCCAGATCCAATAACAGAACCGCGACCTTATTGCCGGTTCGGCGCGCGTGCGCCAAAGCCTGGTCCAGACGATCGTCCAGCAAACGACGGTTGGGCAAGCCGGTCAGTTCATCGTGATAAGCCAGATAATTACTGCGCTCAATCTGGTCCTCCAGCAAGGTGAGGATCATGCCTACAGCAACCAGGTACTTGGGAATATTCCAAACTTCGGCATCGATTTGGACGTTCGGATAGTGGTTGTCAAACAGCCAGGAGATGGGGAAGACCATTCCCCAAAGGCCGAATCCGGCAACCGTGGTCAGCACGCCGGCACTGGATCGGCTGTGATGCTTCCAATACAAGGCGCCAGCCGAAAGATTCAGCACGGTGAGAATAACCGTAATGCCTAAGTCGCTGCTTCCGACGGCAACCGCCCACATGGTCAAGGCACACGAAGCGATCGTTCCGGCGATTACGCCCGCAGCGTACCATCGGCCCTGCGTATGCAGCTTACAGAAGACGGCCAGAGGTGCAACTGCCCCCGCGGCGACAATAACGTAATAAAACGCGTGGCTGGAGATATCCCAGATCGCGCCATTGATGAATGCGAGGCAAGGTATGCCGATCGCCGCAACCATCAGCGCTTGCCGCCGCCAATTGCTGGCAATGCCGGCGACCGACGTCAGGAACGCAATCGTCGCCAACACCAGGCAATCAAGGCTGGCCGCCGTCAACAGGTTGCTGATCTGTCCGGTGGATGGACTTAGAAATTGCGCTGTGAAATGCAGCAGCACCAGAATCCAGCCGGCTAGCCAGAGGTGCAGACGTTCGGTTGTTTCCTTTCGCGAGATGGCCCAAAACACGGCAACAAGCACGGCCAGAGCGATCAGATTTGGCAGCGTAGAAAAAGTCATGACGCAAAGTGGCGCTTAGTATCACAGAGTATGACAGCATTTAGGGAGGTGGACGAAGCAAAATCAGAACGCAGAAGCAGGAATTGCGTAAGGGTAAGCCATTTTTCGAAATTTAAGGACTCCCCGATACCACGGAAGTTGTAGAGCCGCGTTCGCTCGTAACTATCATAAACGGGAAAAGCCGGAGCTCCGTCCGGCTTCCCGATTTGAAACCTAGCTAGTCCTAGCGGACTTTGACGTCCGGTTCTACCGACATACCAGGCCGCAGCAAGCCGTCTTTGTTGAAGTCAGGCTTGTCGTTGCCGTCGAAGTCGATTCGCACCGGAATGCGTTGCACCACCTTGACGTAGTTACCGGTGGCGTTTTCCGGAGGTAGCAGGCTGTATTTCGCCCCGGTCGCGCCCCCGATATTGGAGACGTGGCCGTCCCACTTCCTGCCGCCGTAGGTGTCTACGCTGATCTTCACCGCCTGGCCGGGACGCATATGAGCCAACTGTGTCTCTTTGAAGTTGGCCGTCACCCAAACATCACGCAGGGGAACGACCGCCATCAGGTCTTGCCCTATGGCAACGTTCGAACCTACCTGCACCGAACGCTTGCCGACGATACCGTCTACGGGAGCGGTGATGGTGGTGTAAGAGAGATTGAGTTGAGCCTGATCGAGAGCGGATTTTGAGCGCAGCGCCTGCGCATCCGCTGAATCGGCCTTCGCTTTGGTCGCGGCCACCGTGTTGGGCGTGGCCTGCGCGTTCTTCACCTCAGCGTTCGCCTGTTCTATGCGGGACTGCGCCATCTTGACCTGCGCCTGAGCCGCCAGCAGCGACGCCTGCCGGGCCTGCACGGTAGCATTCGCCGCTGTCGCCGCAGCGGTAGCTGCGTCGAACTGCTGCTGCGATATTTCCCGTTTACCCAGCAACTGCTGATAACGCTGCACATCGGTATTCAGCTTCAGTGCGTCGGCCTGCGCCTCGATCACTTGCGATTGTGCGGCATCCACTTGCTTCTGGGCAGCCGCCACGCCTGCCTGTGCGGAGTCCATATCGGCGGACGCCGAACGAATCTGGCTGAACGATCCAATGCTGGAGACCGGCACGCCATAGCGCGCGGCTTCGGCTTGCGCCTGCGCATCCTGGAAGTCGGCACGCGCGCGCTCCAAAGCCACGTTGTAGTCGGTCGGATCAATCACCACCAGGACGTCGCCCTTATGCACGATCTGACCGTCATCGAAGTTGACCTTGATGACGTGACCATTCACGCGCGCACTGATGGGATAGATGTGGCCGTCGATTTCGGCGTCATCCGTGTCTTCCCACTGCCGGCTCTCCCACCAGAACCAGCCCACCAATACTACGGCTACGATAGCGATCAGAAACACAACAGGCTTGGCCGCGGGATGCTTCTGAAAGAAACCGCGACGATCCTCCTCCGGCTGCCGGGCCTCGGGATCGTGGTGCTCCTCGCGATTGTCTCCTTGCGACGAAGTGCGTTCGACTTCTTCTGGTTTTGCGGTCGTCGGACTCATCTGTTTTTCACCTGTCTAGTTATTCATTATGATTCGCAGCCGCCATGCCTTTTCCACTCTCCTGATTCGTCGGCATGGAGGGCAAAGTTGCAGCCGAGGCATGGAAGCCGTTTGCCGAACCGTTCGCCGGTACGGCTTCCTTCAAATCGGAACGATCATCAGAACTTGGATTCGTCGCGGGCGCAGGCGCAGGAGTCGTCGGCGCGTTCGGTGTAGCGGCCGGGGCATTCGGGTTGGAGGATGGACTCCCCGGATTCGTCGGAACCACACTGCCCGGTTGCGACAGATACTGCTTCACGGCCTGCTCTGCATTGCCGATGGCCCGGGCCAGAAGCACCTTCCCGATGTTGTATCCGTAGAGGCTGGCGATGTACTGCTCGTTAGCCGAGGCCAATTGCTGCTGCGCCTGGATGACTTCGACGTTGTTGGTCACGCCGGCGGAGAACCGGTCCTGCGACTGGTCCAGCGTCTGCTGGGCGTAATCCAAGCCGGTCTTAGCAACTTCTACTTGCTCCGCCGCCGCCTTCAGGTCAAGCAAAGCGTCCTCGATGTCCTGCTCGATGCTGCCGCGCAGGTTGTCGACCTGCGCCTGGCGCTGCTTCAAAGTCGCCCGGTATTGCTGCACATCGGCTTCAACCTTGCCGCCCTGAAAGATTGGAATATTCAGTGTTGCGGCCGCAGTCCAGTTCGGCGCCATGGTCCCTGGGGTATAGCCCAGCACTCCGTAGTCGCCATTAAAAGCGATGGAAGGCAGACGCTGCTGCCACGCGGCCTGCTCGTTGAATTGAGCAGCCTTCAAAGAGGCCAGCGCGGCCTGATAGTCCGGACGCGTTTGCAACGCCCGCTGATAGGCGTTCTCCGTTTCGGCTTCCGGCAGGGGCTGGTAGGGCACGCGATTCACCAAGCGGAATTTTTGCTTCACCGGCAGGCCGATAACGCGCGCCAGCGAAATCCGTTGCTTCTCCAGATCGTTCTGCGCCTGGATGAGCAACGATTGCTGCGTCTGCAGCTGTACCCGAGCCCGCAGTGTATCGATCTGAGGAGCGAGGCCGGCATTCTCCTGGTCCTCGGCCAACTGATAAAGAGCCTGGGCCGCCTTGAGTTCGGCCTCAGCCGCGGTTACGCGCGACTCTTGCGCGATCGTGAGCAGGTAGTTGGCTCCCACCGCGAGCACCACAGTATCCCGCGCATCGCGGTAATCGTACTGCGAAGCTTTGACGTCCTGGCTAGCCGCATGCAAGCTGGTGATGTAGTGAAGATTCAGTGGAGTCCACGATCCGCTTGCCTGTAACTCCGACAGGCTGAATGGTCCAATCGAAGAGGGAATTCCGGGAAAGTTAAAGCCGAACGCTTTCAGGTTGAGCTTTTGCTCTTCTTCCGTGAATCCGCCATTCACCACCGGCATAAGATTGCTGAGAGCGCGCAGGTGGGCCGCCCGCGTCTGCTCGGTAGCGCGTTCGCTGAGATACAGGCCCAGGTTGTACTTCAGTCCGCGGTCCAACGCATCCTCGATCGGAAGGTCGATGACTTGATCGGTGGCCTGTCCCTGGGGGATTGAACCGCTGTAGGGGTCCTGTGACCGCTGAATCACTTGCTCTGCCGACGGAAGACTGGTTAGACCCTGCCCGCTCTGCACCTGCCCAAAGACCATACCCGGGGACAGGAGAAGCGTTGCGGAGCCTAAAATCATCCAACCGACTGCGAACTTGCGACGTACTAGATTGCTTTCGGGTCTGTCCATGATGTAATTAGTACATACATGCATGTATCAATTTTAACCGACTACAAACGCTTTAGATGTGCTCCGATGCAGTCGCGTTGCGTAAAATCCGCATCCAATATCGAGCAACATCGGGACCTAGTTGAGGATAAATGAAATCGCGTTCCGCCACATCTCGGCACCAGGAGCGCTCCGAAGCAACCCGTGCCCGCCTGATCCGCGCAGCAGAGAAAATTTTTGCGCGAGACGGTTTCGAAGCCGCCAAACTCCAGGAAATTGCTGCCGAAGCCGGTTACACCCGCGGCGCCTTCTACGCCAACTTCGAGAGCAAGGAAGACCTGTTCCTTGCCTTGCTCGAGGGAGAAATTTCTTCGCGCATCAGCACGGTTGAGCAGATGACGAGAGACCTGACCGATCCAAAAGAGAAGCTGCACGCCTTTCGCGAATTCTTTCTCACCATCTGCCAGGACCGCCGCTGGAGCCTGCTGGCGCTGGAATTCAAGCTCTTCGCCGTGCGTCATCCGGAAGTGAAGGCGCGCCTGACGGCCATGAATCGCCGCCTCGTCGGTCCGCGCATCGGTCTGCTGCAGGCCATCATGGAAGGCTCAGGACGCAAGCTGCCGATCTCGCCACAGGCGGTGGCCATGTCGTTGTCGGCCGTCACGAATGCGTTGAGCCTTGAACACATCCTCGACCGCAGTCTGATGCCCGAAACCGCGTTGAAAGAAATCCTTGCGAACTATTTCGATAGCCTTACCGGCGGACAGCAAGACCAGGACAAGGATGCGGTGAAGCAGGACTGGCAGATTCCCACGAAGAGGCCGCAGCGCCGGACGCTCTTGAACTAAGAACGGCGCTAGGATAGCGGGTAGCTGTTGAGCTTGGTGTACTTCGCTCCCGAGGGCGAGAGCTTGCTTTCGTACAGGAAGAATTCTTTCGCCGTCATCCTGCCGAATTCGGCGGGCGCGACCCCGTCCAGTTTGATTCCTACAACTCGCAATCCGGGAGCGCTGCTTTCCCCGCGAACCGGGCGTGGCCGGCCGCTTCCTGCACGCGCCAGCGTGAGGTGGGGCTTATAGGGAGCAGCTTCCTGCTTGAATCCCAAGGGCCGCAAAGCTTCGCCGATCTTCGTTGCCAGTTGCTGCAAGCGCTCGTCCGACTCGATGCCGACCCAGAAGACGCGCGGCGATTTTGGATTCGGAAAGAAGCCTGTCCCGCGAAAGGTCAACGGAAACAGCCGCTGCCTGCACCTGCTGTAACGCGTTACGAATCTCGGCAAGCTTCTCCGTTTCGCCGATGAACTGCAGCGTGACGTGAAAGGTTTCCGGACCTACCCAGCGCGCATCGGGTGCGTAAGCGCGCATCTGGTTGCGAAAGTCGCCGAGGCGCTGCCGAATCTGCGGATCGATGTCGAGGGCCACGAACAGTCGCATAGTCTACATCAGCAGGCGGCGCACCATGTCGAGCGCCATCTGGCTGGCCCAGCGGCGCACACGCTCACGGTCCCCGAAGAAGCGGCGATGCAGCACATCATTCTTGAAGCCGTTGGAGACCGCGATGTAGACCAGGCCAACAGGTTTTTCTTCCGTGCCGCCGCCGGGCCCGGCGATGCCGGTGACACCCACGCCGATATCGGCCTTGCAGATTTCGCGGATATTCTCCGCCAGCGCCAGCGCGACTTCTTTGCTTACCGCGCCGTGCGCCTCGATCATCAGCGGAGGAATGTCGGCAAACAGCGTCTTGAGATCGTTGGAGTAAACCACCGCGCCGCCGAGAAACGAACGCGAGCTGCCCGGCAACGGACGTCAGCCGCTCGGCGATCATGCCGCCGGTGCACGACTCCGCTACCGCCAGCTTCAGATTGCGCATCTGCAGGTAGTAGTTGACGATCTCTTCCATCGATTCGCCCTGCGCGGAAAACACGGCATCGTCGAACTCGTCCTCCAGTTCGCCGGCCAATTTGTCTACCGCGGCCTGCGCCTCATCGAGCGTGGCTGCGGTGGCGCGCAGATGAAACTCCACCTGCCCCTGTGCGGCCAGCACCGTGGTCTCGACGTTTGCGTGCCGGGTGTAAATCGGAGCGGCGCGCAGATCGACTGCCGATTCGCCCATCATCGCCACTTTGAGCACACGTGACGCCATCGCTGCCGGTGGAATTTTGTCACCCAGGCGTGGCTCACACTGCTGCTGCCACATTTCGCGCAGCTCGTGGGGAGGACCGGGCAACAAGATGATGATGCGCGGCTTGCCTTCAAACTCCGTCTCCAGCCACTGCCCCGGAGCCGTGCCTTTGGTATTCGGCAATACGCTGGCCTCATCCAAAAGGTCGGCCTGCTGCGCGTTGTTCTCCGGCATGGTGATGCGCCGGTCGGCGAAGCGCTTGTACATTTCGGCGACCAGGGCGTGATCGCGTCTTAGCTGGATGCCGAGCGCTTCGGCTACAGCCTCGCGCGTCAGATCGTCTTTGGTAGGACCAAGGCCGCCCATGAAGAGGACGAGATCGGAGCGCCCGATCGCGGTTCGCGCGGCGGACACGAGATGCTCGATGATTGTCGCCTACGACGGTCTTGAACGCGACAGAGATCCCCATCTGGTTGAGGCGCTCAGTGAGAAAAAGGGAATTGGTGTCCTGGCGGTACGGAGTCAGCATCTCCGAGCCAATGGCGATGATTTCCGCGATCACAGATTTAAGTCTAGCACCGCGATTTGCGGGGCAGGAGTGGGGAATTGTTTGTAACACAGCGGACCAGCCATTGAAGAGATTACGAAAGCGGAGGCAGCGCGCGGCCTTCGATTCCCCAGGAGAGGTGGTGCACACTGCTGGTGGTCGCCAGAACAGCCGAGCCACCCGGCGCAAATGCCAGCCCCACAAGATTGTGACCCGATACAACCAGCGAGGCCTTTCGATCGGGCGTGATTTTCACGATCCCACGCCGCCCGTTGAGCGAAGCGGCTACGTATAGGTTGTCGTCCACGTCGACGGCAACACCCTGCGGCCGTCCAAGCCCGCGGTAGAAGACACTGACTTCACCGTGCGGATCGATCTGATGCACGGCATCGAAGCTGGAAGTGGTGGGGCCGGTCACGTACAAGTTGCCGTTGTTGCCAAATGCCAGGTGGTAGGCCGCAATGCTCGGCTCCAGCATGGCGAAGACAAAGATCTGACGGTCATGCCCGATCTTGAAGATCGTGCCGCTGCGGTCGCCGACGTAAAGATTGCCTTCGCGATCAAAAGCCAGGCCAGTCGCGACGCCCATGCCCTCGGCGTACGACGACATAGTCCCGTTCTGTGCCACGCGATAGACCGTTCCGTCAAAGCGCGACGAAACATACAAACTTCCCGCTCGATCGAAGGCCAGCCCGGTGGCATTCATCATCTCGTTTACGAACGGTTTGACAGTGTAGTTGGCATCAATGCGGTAGATGGCTATGGGGACCTTCTGTCCGCGCGAGCCCGAGACCGTGACGTAAATATTGCCTTGCGCGTCGACCGCTGGATTGGTAACCGGATGCAGGCTCTCGGCGATGGAGGTGGCGATTCGTACTTCGCTGGGATTGCTGCGCGAACCATTGGTCGCCACTACCACCTGTCCGGAGGCGGCGCCCTCGGGCACGCGCGCCACGATGAACTGGTCGGAGCTGATGACGACGGCGCCGTCGAGATCGCCGAAGCTGACCCGTGGACGCCGCAGGTCGCGCGGGCCCAAGCCGCTTCCGATGATGCGAACTTCTCCGCCGGGCAGAGCGCAAACCGGGTCGATGGCCTCGATGTGAGGATGCCCGTTCACGTTCTTCGCGCCCACCTTACGTTCCATCCTTGCTCCCGTTCCCGCTTCTTAGCGCAGAACGCCGAAGTGCAGCAGCAGCTGCAATACGATGCAATCCGTAAACCCCTGCGCCCAGGTCGTCCACCATGATTCCGGTACCCTCGGGCAATTTTTCCAGACTGGCGCACCGGAGGCGGCTTCACGATGTCGAATACACGGAAAAGTATAAAGCCCGCGAGCAGCGCTGGCCACACGATGGGACAAGCAATCAGTGTAACCAGCTGCCCGGCAACCTCGTCGATGACCACGTGGGATGGGTCTTTGCGGCCGCATCCGCGCGCCTCCAGTGTAGCCGCAGGTATCCCGACAGCGGTGACTACGACAATCAGCAGCAGAATGACCGGAACTCGCGCCGCTGCCGGGAGGTGCGAGGCCAGCAACCACCAGAGCAGGGACGTCGCCAGCGAGCCCCAAGTTCCCGGCCCAGGCCGCAGCCGGCCGGCGCCAAAGAACGTTGCGACCATGCGTGGCCCATACGCGGGGCGGGTGCTTGCGTTACATCCGGCTCAGTTTGGCTTTTTGTCATCGTAATCGGACGAGCTGAAATCTTCGGATTCCGGATCGTTCAGCGGTGAGGAGATTACATAAGCGCCACTGGCCCACTTGCCCAGATCGATGACACGGCAGCGATCGCTGCAGAAGGGGAAGTCCGGATCGGTCTTCAGCACGATCTTCCGGCAGGTCGGGCAACGGAGGCTGAGGGTATGTTTCTTCATGAAGCAGTTATCAGTGGCCAGTTGTCAGTTGTGCGATGTCGCTTGTCAATGCCGGGTGCCCCATCCTCCTCGCCTTCTTTTGGCGAGAGGGTGGGAGCGGTGCGACTCCACCTTGAACGCCCGCAGCTACAACAGCCTCGCCACCACATCGTACTCGTGCGCCTCGGTAATCTCGCAGCGATAGAACTCACCCTCACGCACATCGTCGTGATCGCCGAAGTCGTTCACGTACACGATGCCATCGATCTCCGGCGCATGCACTGCCGTGCGGCCCTGCCAAAGCAGGTCGGTTTCTTCCGACGGGCCTTCCAGCAGCACGTCGAACTGCTTGCCCAATGAGCGCGCGCTTCTTCTTACGGCTGATCTGCTTCTGGATCGACATCAGCTTTTTCCGCCGCCGCTCGATCTCCTTCGCCGGAACCTTCTCGCCCAGATCGAAGGCCTTCGCGCCTTCTTCATCGGAGTAGCCGAAGACGCCGAGCCAGTCGAACTGCGCATCGCGCACGAACTGGCAGAGCTGTTCGAAGTCCTGCTCGGTCTCGCCCGGGAAGCCGACGATGAACGAAGTCCGCAACGTGAGATCGGGAATCGTCTGCCGCATCTTGTCGATCGAGCGCAGAAAAATCTCCGCGCCGGCGCCTCGCTTCATGAGCTTCAGAACGTTCGGAGCGGCGTGTTGCAACGGCACGTCGATGTACGAACAAATCTTCTCGTGCGAGGCGATGGTCTCCAGCAGCTTGCCGGTAATCTTGTTGGGATAAGCGTAGAGAAAGCGCACCCAGCGCAAATCTTCAATCTGCGCCAGTCGCTCCAGCAGCAGCGCCAGACCATCCTTCAGCCCGAGGTCTTCGCCATAGCAGGTTGTGTCCTGACCGATGAGCGTGATCTCTCGCACGCCCTGCTGCGCCAGTCGCTGCGCCTCGGCCACCACTGACTCAAAGCGGCGCGAGCGAAACTTCCCGCGCAGCTGCGGAATGATGCAGAACGCGCAGGGATGATCGCAGCCTTCGGCGATCTTGATGTAGGCCGACGCCTTCGGCGTGGCCAGCATGCGCGGCGTGTTCTCGTCGTAAAGATAATTCGGCAGGTCGGCGACCGCGCCGTCCCACGCATCTTTCGAGAAGCGTCCGGCCTGTTCGCGGGCTTCGCCTTCGGGGCGCGAGTTCAGAATCACGAACGCCGGATCCGTGGCTGCCGACGCAGGCGCCAGCCCCGCGGCACTCAGAATCTGCTCCAGCTCTCCGGTGCCGACGACGGCGTCGACTTCAGGAATGTTCTTCTGGATCTCGTTGCGATAGCGCTCGACCAGGCAACCGGCGACGATGAGCTTCTGCGCGCGGCCGGAAGTCTTGAGCTGCGCCATTTCAAGGATGGTGTCGACCGACTCCTGCTTGGCCGTGTCGATGAACGAGCAGGTGTTGACGACGATGATGTCGGCGTCTTCGGCGCGCGGCGTGATCTGCGCGCCGCCCTGCGCCAGCAGGCCCATCATCACCTCGCTGTCCACAAGGTTTTTGGGACACCCGAGGCTGACAAATCCGATCTTCTTCTTCGGAACTGGCGTAGCTGCCGTTGGTGGCGCATGGACGGCGTCCAGCAGAGCTACAGAATCGCGTTTCGGCTGCATGGAATCCTTCCATTTTAGCATTTGTCGTAAGGTTGCTTCATGCATGCGTGGCCGCTCGCCTCTCGCGAAAATGCTATATTGGAATTCGTCGGGCGCTGGTCCCGCGCAACGCAATCTTGTGAATCCCGCCAGGTCCGGAAGGAAGCAACGGTAGCAGGCTAGTGCGTGTGCAGCGGTCAACTGGCGCCTGGCTTTTTTGAAGGCCGCTCTTCGCTTTTCGTCTCTGCATTCTCATGCAAAGCGCGTTTTAAGTCTTGGAACGTCAGCTTTGCTATCAGATTTGGAACCACTCAACTGCAGAAGCAGGAACCTGAGCTGCGAATGCCCGCAGCGGATGGCGAAGTGCGAAAAGCGGTCGGCGAACAGCTGCACTTCTCGTAGACATTCCCCTCGTCAATCCTGCAAAATGAATGGTCATTCATCTGGAGCATTCTATTGTCTACTGCACGACGCGCTAAAATCACCGCTCTCGGCACTTACGTACCTCCTCGCCTCCTTACCAATAAAGATTTAGAAAAAATGGTCGACACGACCAACGAGTGGATCCTGGAGCGCACCGGCATCCGCGAGCGCCACCTGGTTGACAAGGGTGTAGCCGCCAGTGACCTCGCTGTGGAAGCCGTAAAGAACCTGCTGGCGTCGCACCCGTTCGACCTGCAGGAGGTCGATCTCATCGTCGTCGGTACGGTCACGCCCGACATGATGTATCCCTCCACTGCGTGCCTGGTGCAGCACAAGCTTGGCATCCACCGCACCTGGGGATACGACGTTTCCGCCGGCTGCTCTGGGTTCGTCTATGCGCTGAGTTCCGGAGTGCAGTTCATCGAGTCCGGCCGCTACAAGAAGGTGCTGGTGATCGGCTCCGATGTCAATTCTTCGATGACCGACTTCACCGATCGCGCGGTGTGCATCATCTTTGGCGACGGCGCCGGAGCCGTTTTGCTGGAGCCCGCGGAAGAAGGCGAAGACGGCATCATCGATTTCGTAGCGCAGGTGGAAGGTGTCGGCGGCCAGTATCTCAATATGCCCGGCGGCGGCAGCCTCAATCCGGCTTCGCACGAAACCGTCGACCAGAAGATGCACTATATCCACCAGGACGGTCAGCAGGTCTTCAAGTACGCTGTGAAGAAAATGTCGGAGATGACAGAACGAGTTCTGGAGAAGAACAAGCTCACCGGCGCCGACATCGATTGCTTCATCGCCCACCAGGCCAACAAGCGCATCATCATGGCTACCGCCGACCGTCTCAAGATGCCAATCGAGAAAGTCATCATCAACATCGATCGTTACGGCAATACCACGGCCGGTACCATTCCTCTGGCGATGAAGACCGCCATCGAAGAAGGCAAGCTCAAGAAGGGCGACATGGTACTGCTGGCTGCCGTCGGCGCAGGCTTTACCTCGGGAGCCGCGCTGCTGCGCTGGGCCTTCTAGAACTGGAACCAAACTGAACCAGGGCTCGTATCATGGATCATGCGCTTAACCCGCCATGATCCTTTCCTTTTCTTGCGGCCGTTACTCCTGCTTGCTGCCTTGCTGACTCTGTCAGCTGCAGTTCTTGCTGCCGACAACGCCGCCGCGGACTTGGTTCTGATGGGCGCCAAGGTTTATCCATCGCCCACAGCTCCTCCCATCGAGAACGCCGTCATCGTCATTCGCGACGGCAAGATCGCCGAAATCGGTCCGGACGGGCGCGTCAAAGTCCCCAAGGGCCTTCCATCCATCGATTGCGGCGGCAAGGTTATCACTGGCGGATTCTGGAATAGCCACGTTCACTTCACCGAGCCGGTGTGGGACGCTGCCGAAACCGCGCCGCCCGCAAAACTTGAACCGCACATGCAGGAGATGCTCACGAAGTGGGGATTCACTTCGGTCTTCGACATCGGCTCCAATCCGTACCATACGGTTCCGCTGCGTCAACGGGTCGACAGCCGGCGAGATCGCGGGCCCGAAAATCTACACCACTGCGGGAGAAATCCTTCCCGAGAACGGCATCCCGGTTTATGTGCCGAAAGAGATTGCCAGCCAACTGAAGCCGTTTGAGGCCGCGACGCCGGCCGATGCTGCGCGGCTGGCGCGTCAGTCGCTGGGCATGGGCGCCGACGGCATCAAGCTGTTCACTGGCTCCATCATGGGCCACGGCAAGATCGTGCCCATGCCCGCCAACGTCGCGCGCGCTGCGGTCGAGGTCGCGCATGCCGCCGACAAGCCCGTCTTCGCCCATCCTTCCAACCACGTAGGAACTGACAATGCGCTGTCCGCCGGCGTGGACATCATGGCCCACACCATCCCCATCGAGGACGGCTACACCAAGGACGAACTGGCGACGATGAAGGCGCAGCACACCGCGTTGATTCCGACTCTGACGCTGTGGGAGGTGGAGCTGGAGAAAGAGCATGCCAAGCCTGCAGACGAGCAGGCCTTTGTAGACCGCGGCGTCAACGAATTGAAGGCATTTTTCGATCAGGGCGGCACGGTGCTGTTCGGCACCGATGTCGGTTACACCCAGCACTACGACACGACCGAGGAGTACGTGCTGATGGCAAAAAGTGGCATGAAGTGGCAAGACATTCTGGCCTCGCTCACCACCAACCCCTCGACATTCTTCAAGGCGGGAAGCGGCAAGCTGGAAAAAGGTAGCGCCGCCGACCTGGTCGTGCTCAACGGCGATCCCGCGAAGGATGTCGGTAACTTCGCCAACGTTGCTTACACGATTCGCGCAGGCAAGGTGATTTACAAAAAGTAGCAGACGGCAGTCGGCATTCAGGGCGAATGACGTCTTTGGTAGCTGCCTGACGACTGGCGGCTGGTTACTGCTTCGCCTTGATCTTCTCCCGCTCTTTGGCTACGTCCAGAGGCGACACCGGCTCGGTCATGCGCGCTGGATCCAGAATCTCTTGAATCTGCTCTTCGCTCAGGTCTCCGCGCGAGCGCGCAATGTCGATGATCGACTTGCCGGTCTTCACCGACTCCTTGGCGATCTCAGCCGCCTTGGCATAGCCGATGTACGGATTCAGCGCCGTCGCCAGCGACACCGTGCTCTGCACGTAATAGTCGGTGCGTTGCTGGTTGACCGTGATGCCCTTGATGCAGAACTCGGTGAACTGCCCGAGCATGTTGGTCATGATGGTGATCGACATCAGGACGCTGTAGGCCATCGTCGGCATCATCACATTGAGCTCGAGTTGGCCTGCCTGCACCGCCATCGCCACCGCCGCGTCGTAGCCGATAACCTGGAACGAGACCATCGCCGCCAGCTCCGGAATCACCGGATTGATTTTGCCGGGCATGATCGACGAGCCCGGCTGCAGCGCGGGAAGGTTGATTTCGCCGAAGCCGGTATTCGGCCCCGACGACAGCAGACGCAGATCGTTGGAGATGCGGATCACCTCCAGCGCCAGGTTGCGCAGCGCCGAGCTCACGCTCGACATCGCCAGGTTCGACTGCATGGCATAACGCATGTCGTCGACGGCATGTAGCTTCTGCTCCGAGATGCGGGACAGTTCGGCAACGGCCTTGTGCCGATAGTCCGGATGCGTGTTGATGCCGGTGCCCACAGCCGAGCCGCCAAGACCGATCTCGCGCAGCAGATGCGGCTTGCTCCTCAATCGACTTCTTCGCGCGCTTGATCGCGCCGGCATAGGCGGTGAACTCCTGACCAAGACGCATGGGAACGGCGTCCTGCATGTGCGTGCGGCCCGACTTCAGGATGTGGTGGAACTCTTTGCCCTTCGCGCCGAGCGCCGTGATGAAGCCGTCCAGCGCGACGTACAGCTTCTCCAACTCCAGCAGCGTTGCCAGCCGCATGGCGGTGGGGAACACGTCATTGGTCGACTGCCCATAGTTGACGTGGTCGTTGGGATGAACGTGTTTGTACTCGCCACGCGCGCCGCCCAGCAGCTCCGAGGCGCGGTTGGCGATGACCTCGTTGCTGTTCATGTGGAAGCTGACCCCCGCGCCCGCCTGGAAGACGTCGACCGGGAAGTGTTCGTCCCACTTGCCTTCCTGTACTTCTTTCGCCGCCGTCGACGATCGCCTTCGCCGTCTTCTCGTCGATGAGCCCAAGCTCGCGATTGGCCAGCGCCGCCGCTTCTTTCACCATGGCAATGGCGCGGATGAGCGTGCGATGAGCGCGCAGCCCGCTAATAGGGAAGTTCTCGACCGCACGCGCCGTCTGTATGCCGTAGTAAACGTGGCCGGGAATTTCCTTGTGGCCGAGAGAGTCTTTCTCGGTCCGGGTCGCTCGCTTTTCGTCTGCCATGAGGCGCTCCTGTGTGGATTGATGATGGAGCGTGGGGACAGGTTTCGTCCAGTGGTGAAGAGCTATCCTTCAAACCATCGTCCGGTGTGTGACGTGCGTTGAACCAGCTTAGGAGGTAGAGCTGGCCTTCAGGCCAGCGTCCGGTGTGTGGGAGAGATTGTTGAGCCGGCTTCAGCCGGCGACAGGTTCTTGCCGCTCGAGGAATTCAGCAACCCAGCTCTCGATGGTCTGTCGCAACTCACTCAGGTGGCCCTCGAAAAAGTGATCTCCCGGGATGAAGACCAGCTCTTTGGGTTCGGCCGCCCGCGAGACAACTTCTTCCAGGCGCTCATGTGGCGCGTACTGATCATGGTCGCCGCTGACAAACAGCTTGGGTTTAGCGCAATCGGCGAGAAAAGAAAATTTGTAGAGCCGGCCTTCGGCTTCGACCGGCGTGCCGATCGAAACCAGCGCCTTCACGTCGGGATCAGGACAGGCTGCCCGCAATCCTGTTGCTGAACCAAATGAAAACCCGGCAAACAAGATTGGCAGCCCGAACTCCTGCTTCAGCCAAGCCAGCGCCGCTTGCACGTCTTCGATTTCGCCACGCCCTTCGTCGTGACGTCCCGCACTCAGTCCCGTCCCGCGAAAGTTGAAGCGCAGCACCGGAAATCCGAACGAGTTGAACGCCTTCATCGCATGGAAGACGACTTTGTTGTGCATGGTCCCGCCGCCCAGCGGATGCGGATGGCAGACCAGCGCGGCATGCGTCGCGTCGGCGTTGCCGCGCATTGAGCAACGCCTCCAGCCGCCCAGCCGGGCCTTCAAGGAACAACGATCGGATTGCAGTCTGTGCTTGGCTCAAGGAAGTTGTGTCGCTGAGTGGCGAATACCAAACTCTAACGCAGAGTCAGCAGGGGCGTCGAGGAGAGGAAGGAGCACTGGTGATAAGGGGATTTCACAACATCGATCACAATCAGGTCTCAGAGTAACGTGGTCGGCTTGTGTGGGATGTCATAAAATCGCCTCACAGTCGGTACAGCAGCAGACACACGGAAGGAGAAACAGCACAATCCCCACGATGTTTTGGGGGCTCATGCTGTTGTTGTGCCAACGCCCTGCCATAATTGCTACCCCCATTGTGAGATCAAAGACCAGAGCCGTCCACCATCTTGCCGTGGTACCGCGCCATAATTCCATCGCGGCGCGGATCGAGAAATAGAGCGGCACGCCCACGACGGCGGTCAACAAGCAGGATTGTAATCCAGCGCCCAAGATGCAAACGCGAGCCACGCTAACACTACCCCGATGGCGATGACTGATTGTGCCGTCGCTGCTACAGCCACGACTAGGGCGGCAACCCATCCAGACTCTTAATGGCATGAGTAGCTCGAAATCGGCGATCACGGCAGAATGACTCGGCCCTTCTATCGACTGCAAGTTCAGCTTCCCTCTGGATGCCACGTCTGCTTATCTCTTCGCGCAAGGCTTCGCTTGCCTCGTCCATCAATTGAGACCGGTCCATCCATAGCTGCGAAGATCATCGTTACCAAGTTGACGGTAATCGCTTGCACACTCTTTCATAGCGGAGAGTTTACCTCGCTATAGGATGAGAGTCCCGCGCCGAGTGTTGTGAAAAGGCCATACACTGGAAAACCCCCGGCAATGGTCACTGAGCGACATGGCTATGTTGCAAAAGTTATCTTGAACCCTCAGCTCTCAGCCTTGCGTACAAGGACTAGATCAGCCGATTCAATTGGTCGTGATGGCGATCAATTTCACGTTTTGACGTGGGCAGATAATAAAGCTTGTACTTTGCAGCCGGGCGAGATGAGGGTACCTTGGATTCCTTGAACATCACGTCATGGATCAATCTCTGCCGACAGTTGAGAGAGTGTTCGGCATGGCGTCACCTTCACGACTCGAAGGACGCAATCCGCGACAATCTCAACGAAATGTCTGATCCCAAAGCTTGCCCATTCTTCCTCGTCGGTCGCTTTGGCGCAACGTAGCTTGCGCCGCAGACAGTCTGATGACCTTGAATATTCCTCACGGATTGTCTCATGGCTTAACGGGTTGTCAGATTGTCCGGCAGTCGTCTGGCTCGCGAGAACAGGCGCTTGTCATAAGCGCCCGTGAACCGGGCCACCACCGTGATTGCCGTCGGCGCGTCCCACAAAAAACTTTAGCCCCGCAGGCTCGCTATTCACTGCGGGGCTTAAGCGTGTCCGGTTATGATGACCGCACACCAGCCAATACTTTAACTCAACTTGGGCAGCAGCGAATCACTTTTCCATTAACTTATCGAGGACTCTCTCGCCAATAAGCGCCATCGATTTGTCACAAAAAATTTGCAGGTCCGACTCAAATCTTCTCGGCCAGTATCAGCTTATTCTTTTGCCGCGGCGTGATGCGGCAACGCCTCGGGCATCTCCGAAACGTTCCACGCCCACGCCGCCAGCAACGCCGCGCCTTCGTTGATCTGGTCGGGAATGACCTTGTCGAAGGTGTCGGTCTGGCTGTGATGGGCTTCGCGATAACCCGCCGGAAGCTGAACACAGAAATACGCCGGCACGCCTTTGTCGAGGAAGTCAACGTGATCTGAAGAGCCGAAGTAGCGCGTGCTCAACGGCTGCATGTCGAAGACCTCCTGCAGCGGCCGGTAAATCTCCTGCATCAGCGGAGCCGGTCTCCCACAGATTCTCCAGCGCAATGCTGAAGACCTTGCCGGTCCCCGTATCGTGAATCAGCACGGCGTCAATCTTGCCGAGTTCAGCCGCGTGATTCTTGACGTAGGTTTGCGCGCCGACGCCGCCCTGCTCCTCGCCGGTGAACAGGATGAACGTGATCGTGCGCTTCGGCTTCCATCCCAGCGCTTGCAGCGTGCGTGCCGCCTCCAGCGTCGCCATCGCACCGGTGCCGTTGTCGAGCGCGCCCTGGCCGAGGTCCCACGAGTCAAGATGACCGCCGATGATCACGCGCTCGTCCGGATGCTCCGTGCCTTTGATCTCGGCGACCGTGATCGATGCCGGCACCGGCTTGTCCGTGAATGTCTCCTGCAGGTTGAACTTCATCGTGACCGGTCCACTCTGCTGCAGCCGATAGAGCAGGTCGTAGTTCTCGTGAGTGAGAAAAGCGATGGGCACGGCCGACGCCGTATATGCGGGAGGGAGGGACGCCATGGTGTAAAGGCTGTCGGGCTTGCCGCTGTCCACCAGCATCAGCGCAGGCTGCTCGGCCTGGATGTCTTTGAACATCTGCATGCGCCCGCGAAACGGATTCGGCTGCGGCACGCCCCGTTGCGGAGCAATGACGGCGTCGTAAGCATTGTCGGGATTCGGATCGAGCTTCGACATGTCCGCCGGCTTGCGCAGCATCACGATCTTGCCCTTCAGCTTGCCCTTGTACTGATCGAAGTCTTCCGGCTTCTCAATGTTGAGCAGCATCACCTCGCCGCTAACCTCTCCGTCGGTGGCCTTGCTCCAGCCAAAGGCATGAATGCCGATGCGTTTCTGGATCGGACTGGTGATCTCAGCTTCTTCCAGGCCGCGCGTCCAGCCATGCGCGATCTGCGCCGTCTCCAGGTGTGCGTCGATGCCGTAGTCCTTGAAGCGCTTCAGCGTCCAGTCGCTGGCCGCCTGCATCTGCGGCGAGCCGGTCAGGCGCGCGCCGATCTGCGTGGTCAGGTAGTCCAGGTTCTTCATCAGCTCGGAGTGTGCCTTCACTTCGTCGGCAATCTTCTGGTCGGCTTCTTCCATCGCCTTGCGATAGGCGGTGCGATCGGCGTCGGTGCGCTGCGCCACAGCCGGGGTGCCGACCACCGGAGGAGTTTGTGCTGCGGGCTGACCTTCCTGGGCGAATAGGGAAATGCTGAAGAGAACTACCGTGAGCGACGCCAGAAAGCGCCGGCAGATTTGGGTCATCGTGCCTTCCTCGAAGAAATAAACAGGGACGATGATAGCGGGTTAGCGAGGATTCACGCTACCGCCAAGCCTTCACTTGCTGACGGAACGACATTTTGTAAGGGCGAAGAGGATGAGGTCATCTGCGAAGGGACGCCAAGGAAAGTATGCGGTGACCCAACCGACAATTGTCATCACGAGCGAAGCGGGGGATCTGCTTTTCGCCACGGAACAGCAGATCCCTCGTCGGCTTGAAAGCCTCCTCGTGATGACAAATGCATATTGGGTTGCTGATCCTACACGGCCCAGTTCCGCCGATCCACAAACGTCGGCGGCTCGTAGGTCTTGCCGTTCGCCAGCTGCCGATCTTCGCGCTTTGAGGTCCATAGCAGAATCGGTCCAGTCACAGCACGCACCAGCCGAGTCGCCGCTCCGAACTCGCTCTCGATTTCCCGGCGCAGGGTCTTGATTCGAGCAGCGACCTCGGCATTGGTTTTCTTCAAGCGCTTCTCCATCGCCCACAGCGCCGCGTCGTAGGTGGTGCGAAGCTTGAATGCCTCGTTGGCGATGCGTTGCCGCACGCGCGCGTCAGGATGGTTTTTGTAGCGCTTCCAGCCCTGAAAGATGGTGTCGCAGATGCGGAACAGGCTCGGCCCATTTCGTTCGAAGTCGAAGCGGAAGGCCCAGTCGAGCAGGCGCTTCGACTCGTCGCGCGAGATAGCCGCGTGTTCAAAGTTGAACTTGTACTGGCCGTGAATGTCGGCCAGGTCGATGCCGTCGAGCATGCGTCCTTCTTCCTTCATCTGCTGGAAGAGCGGCGTGCCCGGTACCGGCGTGTACAGCATGAACTGATGGAAGTCGGTGCCGTGGCCGACGGCGTACTCGATTTCCGCCTCGATGTTCTCCGGCGTGTGATGCTCCAGCCCGACGATCGTCGAGCCCAGCAGCTTGATGCCGTGCTGCCGCAGTCGCGAGGCCAGCTCGTGCGTGTCAGTGTCGCGCAACTTCACATACGACGATTTCGGCGACTCCAGGCCCAGCCAGATCCAGGAGACGCCAAGCTGGACCAGCTCTTCCATGCTGTACTTGCGAATCGCATTCGCCGACGAGAACACGTACAGCGACCAGCTCTTGCCGCCCTGCTTCATCCGCTCGAGCAGTTGCAGCGCCCGCTTGCGGTTCAGCAGGAAGTTCTCGTCCATCATGAAGAAGGAGCTCACAGTCATCGAACGTTCCATCTTCTCCATGACATCGAATAGCTCATCGCCTGTCTGATAGAAGTGGACGCTCTTGCCTTTTCCTCCGAAGAACGACGACGTGGTGCAGAAGTTGCAGCCCATCGGGCAGCCGACGGAAGGAATGATGGTGGCAGCCGTGTCGCGCGTGCTGTCGGGAACGCGCATGCCCAGCACGCGCATGCCAAAGCCCGAGAGAATTTCCGGATGGCTGATAGGCGCGTCCGGGTCTTCGCCAAGATAGCGCCGCATCCAGGCGATGCCCTCGCCGCGAACCACACAATCTGCATCAATCAATTTATCGATACCGGGGATGGCGGCGACGTGCCCGCCGACCAGGATCTTTGAGTTGGGCGACAGGCGGCGAACCCGCCGGCACATTTCGCGCACTTTGCCGAAGTTCGGGATGATTCCGGAGATTCCGACAATGTCGTATTCGTGCGATGTGAGTTCCTGCTCGAAGCGCTCGAGCGTGGGGAAATCGAGCAGCGTGCTGGGCGCCGAAATGTTACGCTGAATCATCATCAAACCCCAGGAGCGGTGAAACATGCGCAGCGAGAAACTGCCTTGCGCGCGCGTGACCTGGTTGTGGTACAGCTCCATCGGGTTGATGGTGCGGCTGCCGAACTCGTCGTCGCGCGCATAGGGTCCGAAAACAGAAGTCAGCAGAACGCGGGCCTTGCTACCTTTGGGATGTGGGGTAATTACTTCCGAAACTGCGGTAGAAATCATGCCTTCATGCTAGGAAGTGCGACCGCGATTTGCGGTGATACGACGCACTTTGCGCATGAAATGACAGAACTATTACATTGCGGATGAATTTGGGAACGCTGACGAACTGAATGCCATTCAGCTCAAATCAGGAACACAGGGAAATCAATCCGTGGCTGATCGCCATCGCCGTCATGTCGAGCACCTTCATGGAGGTGCTGGATACGACGGTGGTCAACGTCTCGCTGCCGCACATCGCCGGCAGCCTCTCGGCCAGCAATGACGAAGCCACCTGGACGCTGACCTCCTACCTCGTCGCCAACGCCATCATCCTTCCGATGACCGGCTGGCTCGCCGGCCGCTTCGGTCGCAAACGCCTGCTGATGACGTCGGTCACCGGCTTCACTATCGCATCGTTTTTTTGCGGCCTGGCGCCGACGCTTCCGTTTCTGATTCTCTGCCGCGTGATTCAGGGCGCGTGCGGCGGTGGGTTGCAGCCGCTGTCGCAGGCCATCCTGATGGAGTCGTTCCCCGCGGAGAAGCGCGGACAGGCGATGGCCTTCTGGGCGCTGGGCATCGTGGTCGCGCCCATGCTCGGACCGGTCGCCGGCGGCTGGCTCACCGACAACTACAGTTGGCGCTGGGTCTTCTACATCAACATCCCCATCGGCATCCTGGCAATATTCCTGACGCAGATCTTCATCTTCGATCCGCCGTACCTGCGCCATCGCCAGAAGCGCGGCATCGATTTCTGGGGCATCGGCCTGCTGGTGGTCGGGATTGGCGCGTTGCAGATCATGCTCGACAAAGGCCAGGAGGACGACTGGTTCGGCTCGCACTTCATCGTGATCCTGACGGTGCTGGCCGTGGTTGGTATCGGCGGCCTGATCATTCGCGAGCTGACGGCCGAACATCCGATCCTGGATCTCACGGTATTCAAGTTCCGTTCCTACGCCATCGGCACGTTTCTGATGACCGTGATCGGCTTCGTCCTCTACGGCAGCACCGTGCTGCTGCCGCTGCTGATGCAGGTGTTGCTGGGCTACACCGCAACCTACGCCGGTATCACGAATCTGCCGCGCGGGCTGGCGTCGTTTCTGATCATGCCGATCGTCGGCCGCCTTACCGGCATCTTCGACAATCGCAAGCTGCTGGCCATTGGGATGGTGGCGTCGGCGTATGCGATGTGGTTGCTCTCACGGCTCAGTCTCGATGTGGCTTCGAGAAGCTTCTGGGTTGCCCCTGATGATTCAGGGCGCGTCGCTCGGTTTTGTGTTCGTACCCCTGACCACGATCACGAACAATCCCATCCCTAACGAGCGCATGGGCAACGCCACCAGCATCTTCAACCTGATGCGCAACATCGGCGCCAGTATCGGCATCTCGATGGTCGAGACCGTGCAGTTCCGTAAGGAGCAGGTGCACATCAACCGGCTGGGCGCGCATATTTACCCGGAAAACCTCAATGTGCAGCAGATGATGAATGGGATGAAGGCGAACTTCATGAGCCAGGGGTCGAGTGCCGCGACGGCCACGCAGCAGGCGTATGAATCGATGTGGGGTATGGTGCAGCGCCAGGCGGCCATGCTGTCGTATAACGATACGTTCTTGTTCCTGGCGGGAATGTTTGTGCTGATGCTGCCTCTGCTACTGCTCCTGCGCAAGCCGCGAGCCGGCAAAGGTCCAGCGATGATGCACTGACATAATTTGTTGGGAAGAAGTCGGTGGCGAGTTGGGGCGTCATTGATGAAAGATTGTCATCACGAGCGCAGCGAGGGATCTGCTGTTTGCCGCTAGCCGCCAAGTCAGCTGCAAAGCGGCGGAATGAAGTTAGCCGCCAGCGTAGTAGGGCGGAGGAGAGCCCAAAAACGGCTTCAGCGGCGATATCTTAGGGAAGCATCGATTATGTCGAAATATCTTGTCAGCATCATTCTCTTCCTCGCTCTGATTCCCGCCGCTTCCGCGCAAACCAATGCCACCGCCCTTCAATCGAAACCTCCGGCCGCCAAACCGAAGCCTGCGCCTAAACAACCTGCTGGTCCTCCTGTCGATGCCGAAGGCCATCAGTGGTGGCAGCACGCCGTCTTCTACGAGATCTATCCCCGCAGCTTTGCTGACAGCAACGGCGACGGCATCGGCGACCTGCCGGGCATCACTTCCAAACTTGACTACCTGAAGCGCCTTGGCGTCGACGCGATCTGGATTACGCCTTGCTTCCCCTCGCCGCAAGTCGATTTCGGCTATGACGTCTCCGACTACGAAGACATCGATCCGATGTATGGCAATCTCTCCGACTTCGACCAGATGCAGAGCGACGCGCAGGGGAAGGGAATCCGCATCATCCTCGACTTCGTGATGAACCACACCTCCGACCAGAACAAATGGTTCATCGACTCGCGCTCGTCGCGAACCTCCAAGCATCGCGACTGGTACATCTGGCGCGACGGCAAGGGGCCGAACCAGCCGCCGAATAACTGGCTTTCCACGTTTGGCGGATCGGCCTGGCAGTTTGACGGCAAGACTAAGCAGTACTATTACCACTTCTTCTATCCGCAGCAGCCCGATCTGAACTGGCGCAATCCTGCTGTCAAGGACGCGATGTTCGACGTGACGCGCTGGTGGTACGACAAAGGCGTTGCCGGCTTTCGCCTCGACGCCGTCAACACGCTCTTCGAAGATCCGAACCTGCACGACAATCCCGTGTTGCCCGGCAAGAACGACTTCGGCGATCCCAACATGAAGAACGTCTACAACGACAAGCTGCCCGAAGTGCATGACGTACTGCGCGGCTTGCGCAAGGTCGCCGACAAGTACAATGCGGTGCTCATCGGCGAAACCTGGACGGCGAATATCCAGGAGCTCAATAAGTATTACGGCGAGGGCGGCAACGAGCTGCAGATGCCGATGGACTTCATGTTCACCAAGGTCGACAAGCTCTCGCCGCCCGAATTCCGCAAGCAGATTGCGGCGGTCAATTCCGCCAGCGGCTGGCCGGTCTATGTGCTCAGCAACCACGACATCGAGCGCTCCTACAATCGCTACGGCGATGGCAAGCACAACGACGACATCGCCAAAGTCATGGCCGGTCTCTATCTCACGCTGCGCGGCACCCCGATCCTCTACTACGGCGAAGAGATCGGCATGCAGAACAACAATCCGAAGACGCGTGCCGAAGTGAAAGACCCGATCGGCCGTCGCGGCTGGCCTAATGAAAAAGGACGCGATGGCGAGCGCACTCCCATGCAGTGGGACAACAAGCCCAACGCGGGATTCACAACCGGCATTCCCTGGCTGCCCATCCCCACCAGCTATCGCACCCACAACGTAGCCACCGAGCAGAAAGACCCGAACTCGATCCTGGTCTTCTACCAGAACGTGCTGAAGCTTCACCATACCAACCCTGAGCTGTTGGAAGGCGATTACGTCGCGCTGAACGAAGACGATCCCAACGTGCTGTCGTACCTGCGCCGCTACAAAGACAAGGCTGTGCTGGTGGTCCTGAATATGTCGGCCGATCCACAGAAGGTTAGCTTCGATCTGGCGTCACAAGGCTTTGCTGTATCGCAGGCGAAGGCGTTGCTCACGACCATGCCGGCGCTGAAAGGCAGTACGACGCTGTCAGACATGCAGCTTGCGCCATTCTCGGTGTACATCGGAGAAGTGACCCGGTCGACACCACCCACTCCCACAAACTAATTCGGGCGCCGCAAGTCTCGAGACCTCCGAGACCTGGGCGGCTGCCCACGCTTCGTCACTATTCGGTTGTCGGCCTTCGTGCTACAACTGAGCCATGAATGGCAAGCGCAGGACCATCATCTTTTTGTCGGTTCTTACAGTGGTGGCGCTCGCGCTGTCCATTTTTATCACCTGGAATTTCCTGCGGCCTTTCGCCTTCGCCATTATTCTCGCCGTCGTTTTCTTTCCGCTGCACGAGCGCGTTCTGCGCTTCACCAAGGGCCGCAACGGCTTGGGTTCGCTGTTGTCGACCGTGACCGTGATTCTGGTGTTCGGCCTGCCGGCCTTTCTGATCGCCACCATCGGCGCCAACGAGGCCTTTACCGCTGCGCACTATCTGAGCAAACGCAGTGCCGAAGAGGGCGGGTTCACGCTCTTCGTTACCAATTTGCTTTCCGGCCCGCTCGATCACGTTGCCCGCTGGATCGATCTCTCGAAGTTCGACGTGCATGCCATCATCAGCTCCAACGTGCAAAAAATCAGCCTGGGCATGGTTGGGTTCGGCGCAGCGGTGTTCGGCAATCTGGCGCGCTTCATGGTCGATGCACTGATCACCTTCGTCATCCTGTTCTTCCTGTTTCGCGAAGGGAAAGACTGGGCGCTTCGACTAGGCAAGCTGATGCCGATCTCCGACGCGCAGGTGGCGCGCCTGTACCAGAACATCTCCGACACCATCATCGCTAACGTTTACGGCATTCTCACCGTGGGTGCGGTACAGGGCGTGCTGACCGGCATCGCGATGAAAATTGTCGGCATGCCGTCGACTATGCTGCTGGGGCTGGGCGCAGGTTTTGCCTCGATCATCCCAGTTGTGGGCTCGTCGATTGTATGGGGGCCGGTCGCGATCTATCTGTTCGTGCAGGGCGCGACCTGGAAAGCTGTCTTCGTACTGCTGTGGGGCACGCTGGTGGTCAGCTCGATCGATAACGTGATTCGTCCCTGGGTGGTGGGCGGACGCGTCGAGCTGCACCCCATGGTGCTGCTGTTCTTCATCCTCGGAGGCGTCGAAGCGTTTGGATTCATCGGCCTGTTTCTGGGCCCGGTGGTGGCATCCGTGCTGGCAGCACTGTTCTCGATGCTGAAAGAAGAGGCGGCCGAGCCAAGCGTTAGCGCAGAAGACGCAGTGTCGTGAAGGGTAGATGAACCACTGAGGGCACTGAGAAGTTAAGGTCTCAGCATTTTCGGCGCCAACTTCCGATCAACCAAAGTTACCGGCGATCATCATCCGACGTTAAATAGGGAATTCTGTTCGTCCGGCGTCGCTCAGCCGCAACCCGGCGGGATGTTGTTAGCCCGGCGCGGGAGCCCCGGGTGAGATGTGCCTTACGGCCTGAACCGCTTGAGCGCCGACACGGCTTACATCAATGGCGAATACAAATCTCCCTGGGCCCGTACCCCGATGTCCTTCAGCCCTTTGACTGCATACTCCTGGAAATGGGTAGACTCGCGATGCGCCTGCAGCGCCGCTTCATCTTTGTACTGCTCGTAGATGAAGAAATGCCGCGGATCGTCTTTGCGGCGATGGACCACGTACATCAGGCAGCCGGGCTCCTGCCGCGACGCGGCCTGCAGCTTGCCGAAGATCTGCGCAACCTCTTCTTCGTGTCCGGGATTCGCAACCCAGGTTACTGCCAAAATGATCATTAGAGTCCTCGCGATTCTTGGGGTGGAGCACGCCTTCAGGCGTGCATAAAAGTGGGCCGTGAGCCCGTGCGCTTTAGCGCCTGAGGCAAAGCTCTCACCTCAACGGCTGAAGCCCGCACGGTCACCAAGCTTCCTAGCACTGCTAAAGCAGTGCTCCACCCAGACATGGCTTGCCGTCACCGCTGAAACGCGCTCGCCGCCTACTTCCCGCTGATCCCGTCCAGCATCTTCACGAACTCGGGCATGAAGATGGTCTGCTCGCGGTCGGGGCCGGTGGAGATGATGCGCGATCTTCGCGCCCGACTCCTTCTCCACGAAATCCAGATACTGCTTCGCCTTCTCGCGGCAGCTTGTCGTACTCGTTGATGCCGAACGTGCTGGTCTGCCAGCCCGGCAGCTTGTTGTACACCGGCTCGATCTTCTCGAAGCTCGCGAGATCTGCGCCGGAATCTGCTGCGTCTCCTTGCCGTCGATCTTGTAGCTGACGGCACACAGGAATCTCCGCCTGATCGTCGAGCACGTCCAGCTTGGTCACGACCAGCCAGCTGGTGCCGTTGATCATGTTCGAATAGCGCAGCAGCGGCATATCGAGCCAGCCGGTGCGCCGCGGACGTCCGGTCACGGCGCCAAACTCGTTGCCCTTCTTGCGCAACGCCTCGCCGGCCGCGTCTTTCAGCTCGGTGGGGAACGGCCCTTCGCCGACGCGCGTGCAGTACGCCTTGGTCACGCCAATCACGCGTAGTCGATCGACGTCGGCGGAACGCCGGTTCCCGTCGCCGCTCCGCCCGAGGTCGCGCTCGACGAGGTGACGAACGGATACGTGCCGTGATCGATGTCGAGCATCGTGCCCTGCGCGCCTTCGAACATCACCGCCTCGCCGTCGGCGATGGCGTTATTCAGCAGCAGCGCGGTGTCGGTGACGAACGGCGCGACGCGGTCGGCAATCTCGGAGTAGTCGGCGAAACATCTTGTCCGGGTCGAGCGGCTCGCGTGTTGAACAGCGCGTGCGCGATGGTGTTCTTCTCGTGGCAGGCGTTCTCGATGTGCTTCTTGAGCAGCGCCTTGTCGAGCAGGTCCTGCACGCGCAGGCCGCTGCGCGCCATCTTGTCCTCGTACGTGGGACCGATGCCGCGCGAGGTGGTGCCGATCTTCACGCGGCCGGGCGCGTTCTCCGCCGCCAGCTCAATCATGCGGTGATAGGGAAGGATGACGTGCGCGCGGTTGCTGACGAACAGGTTGCCGTCGACCTTGACGCCGGTGGCGCGCAGCGCGTCGACTTCCTTCATGAAGGCGAAGGGATCGAGCACCACGCCGTTGCCGATGACGCCGCGGCAGCCTTCGCGCAGCACGCCGCAGGGAATCAGTTGCAGGATGAACTTCTGTCCCTTGATGGTGACCGTGTGTCCGGCGTTGTGTCCGCCGGAATAGCGCGCCACGACCTTGAAGCGCTCGGAAAGTACGTCGACAATTTTGCCTTTGCCTTCGTCGCCCCACTGGGCGCCGACGACGACCGCTGTCTTACCTGTTTTCAACTGGTTGCTCCGCTGGCGATCGCGGATTTGGACGCTGCGACCGCACGATTTCGCACACACCTCGCCTCTGACTCCGTGGCACAACTGAATTCTGGGAATGGTGAGGAGACGGACGGTGTAACTCTAGATTTTACAGGGTGAGGGTCGGGGCGGCGCAAACGCTGCTTTGTTCGGTGCAGAACTACAGCTCAACCAGTTTGTCATCACGAGCGTAGCGAGGGATCTGCTTCTTGCACCGCGGCGGCAGAAAGCAGATTCCTCGCGCCAATCACACGGCGCTCGTAATGACAATTTCGTGAGGGTTGCACGGCTTCGCCGAAGCCATAGGCCGATGCCTTACACTAATTCCCGATGCCTGAACTTCCCGAGGTAGAAACCATCGCCCGCGGCCTGGACAAGCGCGTTGCGGGCGACATCATCGAATCCGTCTGGCTCGGCGAAAAGCCGCAGCCGCTGAAATCTCCCGCTGCCGAAATTGCCGACGTGCTGGAGCACTCGCGCATCGTCCACGTGCGGCGAGTCGGCAAGCACATCGTGTTCGATCTGGAGTACATGGACCCAGGTTAGCGTCGAAAAGCACGACGCGAACCTGGGGCACCGGCGGAAGCACCAACAGAAGCCAGAGCAGCGAAGACTCCCGCGCCAAGGCCGCCAAGAACAAGAACAAGGGAGCCAGCCCGGTTTCCCGCGCGCAGTGGATCGTTCATCTTGGCATGACCGGTCAGTTGCTGATCGGACCGGCCGATGCGCCGCTGCTCAAGCACACGCACGCCGTGCTGAAGCTTCAGTCAGGACGCGAACTGCGCTTCGTCGATTTTCGCCGCTTTGGCAGACTGGCGGTTGTCCGGCTGGACCAGGAAGAACAAACAAGGTTTCGGCGCTGCCGGGCTATGAACCGCTGGAAACCGACTCGAACGCTTCATCCCGCTGTTCCACAATCGCAAGACGCCGATCAAGAGCGCGCTGCTCAACCAGAAGCTGCTGAGCGGCGTCGGCAACATCTACGCCGACGAAAGTCGCTGTTTCGCGCAAAGGTGCGGCCGCGGCGACGCGCCTCGTCACTGACTCGCGGCTGAATTTCAGAAGCTCCACAAGGGCCTGCAGCAGGTTTTGCGCGAGGCCATCAAAGCCGGCGGTTCGTCGGTGAGCGACTACGTCGATGCCGAAGGCCGCGAAGGATTCTTCCAATTGAAACATTGCGTTTACGGAAGAGAAGGAAAGCCGTGCCTGGTGTGCAAGACGCCCATCAAGCGGGTTATCATCGCAGGGCGCAGCAGCCATTATTGCCCGCATTGCCAGAAGTGAAGAAAGACGGCACGGGGTTAGCGAATTTGATGCATGTTAGCAATTAGCTCCTGCGATGCGTCGGCGTGGCGTTCTTCGCTACAATCGCCAGAGTGCAAACTGCTAACTGCCATGCGCCACAAGCTACGCAATTGAATTCAGCAACGACACTCGAGGCCTATGAGCGTATTTTCCATTGCCGTCGATCTGGGTGGGACCAACCTTCGCATCGCCGCGGTCAGCGACGACGGCAAGATGCTGGAGAAGATCACCACCGGAACCGAGGTCCACAAGGGCCGCGACTTCGTCATCCGCGAAATGTGCGACGCCATCCAGTCGCTGAGCACGAAGCACCACGGCTCGGGCGACTTCGCCGGCATCGGCATCGGCGTGCCCGGCTTCATCGACATGGACACGGGCATCATCATGCGCTCGCCCAACCTGCAGGACTGGGCGAACTTTCCCGTGCGCCAGGAGATCGAGAAGCGGCTGAACACCAAGGTCATCCTGGAGAACGACGCCAACGCCGCCGCGATGGGCGAGAAGTGGCTGGGCGCAGGCCGCAACACCGATCACATGGCAATGTACACGCTGGGCACCGGTGTCGGCGGCGGCATTGTGGTGAATGGACGGCTGTGGCACGGCATCAACGGCATGGCCGGGGAGCTGGGACATTTCAATATCGAGTCCGAAGGCCATCCCTGCGGCTGCGGCAGCCGCGGCTGCCTGGAGCAGTATGCGTCGGCGACGGCCATTGTGCGCATGGCGCATGAGGCTATCGACAGCGGCAACGCTCCCGACCTCGCCGACTTTGCCAAGGGCAACGTCGAGTTCACCTCGCGCGCCATTTATCAGCTGGCGATTCAGGGACATCCATCGGCGAAGGCTGTGTACCACAAAGTGGGACGCGCGCTGGCCATCGGTATCGGCTCGATGATCAACGCGCTGAACCTGCCCATGTACGTCATCGGCGGTGGCGTCTCGAGCGCGTGGGATGCCTTCGCGCCGACGATGTTCGAGGAGCTGAAGGTGCGCTCGTTCATCTACTCCATCACCGCGCCCGACCGCGTGCAGCCCGGGCAGAAGCACACGGTGGTAACGATCGCGTTGATGGGAAGCGATGCCGGGCTCTACGGCGCAGCGCGTCTGCCGATGCTGCCCGAGTCGAAGCAGACAGAGGCGGTGCGATCGGCGTAGGGATCGCGCACATGTCCTCGATGCTGAGGTATTCAGCGTTCGAGTTCGGTGGCGTCGGCTAAAGCCGAACTGGGAACGAAAACAATGGTCTGGACGCTGGCCTGAAGGCCAGCTCTACCCAAATCTATTTCGCGCGCAGCAACAGCGCGGGCAGCAGAACGATCAGCAGCAATGCCACCAGCACGACCCACGAGACCTTGTTGGCGAAGTTCATGGTGTACCCGATTCCCACACGCTTGGAGACGAAGATCGCTGGATCGTCGGGGTTGTAGTAGAACAGCCCAGCCTTCCAGTAGGAATCGCTTGCGGGCTCAGGCACAGCGTCCCGCGCGGCCGGTGACATGATCTTTTGCGCCGACCAGATGATGATCACCGCAGCAAACGTAAGCGTCACCGCCGGAACCAGCCAGATAGGGAACAGTACCAGCGGCAGCAATCCAACCATGCCGAAGGCGAAGCTCACCGGATACACCAGCAGCAGGAGCACGGTGAATGTGACCTGACGCATCGTGGTATTGCGCGTCATTCGCTGCAACGCCAATGCAAGCAGCAGGCAAAAGGCGCTCATGAAGACTGCCAGGAGCAGTGGTCCATAGACGCCCTGCGGCGTGCGGGAAGCCCAGCCGTTGGGCTGCCCGTCGGCGCCCCAGTGAACCGGGAAGCGCTCGGGTATCTGCGCCCAATGGGCTTGCAGGTACAAAGCAACGCCGGCCAGCCAGATAAACGGCGGGGCGCAAAGCCACAGGTTCAATCCCTTCGACGGCGGAGGCGCGATCTCGGCGTAGCGAACGTCAGGTACGGGGCGGCCGTAGCGCTCGTGTACGAGGCGAAACTTCAGCCAGTAGCTCACACAACTGCCGATGATCGATACGAGCATGGGCACCAGCAGGAACGCAGCGGGATTCGGCGTGCGAACCAGGAGGGCAAGCGCAACCGCGAAGGCCGTCCACAGCGCTGACTGCAAGCGATAGGAACGCAGCACGCGGCGACCGTCGTCGCTCTTGGGGAATGCGGGATCGACCGTCGCACTGAAGTAAATTCCCTGCCGCGTAAACAGGGGCGTGAACTGCAGGATCACGCCCGCAAGCAACACGGGAAACAGCAAAATGTACTCGACTTTCATGACTTTCTGATCCAAGCCTGCAACAGCTCGGAATTAACCTTTTCCGGAGAAGCTCCGTGCGCCAGCAGCTCGGCCACCAGGGCGTCGAGCCGGCGGCGCAGCTCCTCCAACTTTTCCGGTGAGGGTTCAATCACAGCGCGCTTCACAACCGTAGCGCCCTTACCGTGGCGCAGGTCGATCCAGCCTTCTTCGGCGAGCATCCGATACGCCTCTGCCACGGTGTTGAAGTGCACGCCCAGGTCGGTCGCCATCCGACGCACCGACGGCAGCTCATCGCCGGGTTTCAGCTGATTGCTGACCAGCAGAATTCGGATCGAGTCCATAATCTGCCGGTAAGCCGGAGCTTCGGAGTCCAGGTCCACCCGTAATGTGATTGAGTCGCTCACTGTTTACTGTACACATACACTATACACTACCTGTCAAGCCCGTTCTTATTGCTGCCAAAAGCGACGAGCCAGCCTTTGAGGCTGGCTCGCGATAGCTTGGTTTGTTAAGGATTTACTTTAACTCTGGTACGCGGCTGCGCGCGTTCTTCAGCGCCTGCAGAAAGAGCTGATTCTGTTCGGCCGTTCCGATGCTGACGCGGAAGGCGTCGGGTGCGCCCCAGGGTCCGCTCATCGGGCGAACGATGACGCCGTGCTGCTCCAGGGTTTTGCAGAGCGCGGTGGCGTCTTCGCCGACGTGGCAGAAGAGGAAGTTGGCCCAGGTCGGCACCACGCGAATGCCCATCTCGGAGATTGCCGGGATCAGCATCTCGGCGCCGACGCGCGTTGTTGTCGACGGCCAGCTGCACGTGCGGAGAATCGGCCAGCGCTGGCCAGGGCTGCAGCTTCACCCACCGACGACACCATGAACGCCGGGCGCATGCGCGCGAAGTACGAGATCAGCTCCGCCGGTCCCATGCCGTAGCCGACGCGCAGGCCCGCCAGTCCTTGCGCCTTCGAAAAGGTGCGCAGCACGACCACCGGACGTCCGGCGCGAACATAGTCGAGGGAGTGCGAGTAGTCGACGCCGCGCTCAGCGGCGAAGAAAGCTGCGAAATCGTAATAGGCTTCGTCGAGCACGGTGATGACGTGCGACGGCAGGCGATCGAGGAAGCGGTCGATCTCGGCTGCCGTGACCATGGTTCCCGTGGGATTGTTCGGATTGGCCAGGTAGACCAGGCGCGTGTTGGCGTCGACGGCTTCCAGGATGCCGTCCAGGTCATAGCCGTCGTTCAGCGTGGGCACCTCGATCAGCCGGGCGCCGGTGGCATTCGTAACCAGCGGGTAAACGATGAACGAGAGCTTGCTGGTGACGGCGTTCAGTCCGGGGCCGAGCAGCGTGCGCGCGATGATCTCGAGGAAGGTGGTCGAGCCGGCCGTGGCCATGATCTGGTTCGGCTCGAGATCATGAATCTCGGCCAGGCGCGCGATCAGCTCCGTAACGCCGGTGTCGGGATAAAAGTGAATGTCGGAGGTAGCGGCCTTCATGGCCTCGATGGCCAGGGGCGAAGGGCCGAAGGGATTTTCATTAGAGGCGAGCTTGATGCAGCGTACTCCGCTCTCCAATTCCGCGTGCCGGTGATGTTTTCCCGGCTTATAGCTGGCAAGCTCCTTGCACGTGCTTGGGAACCAGCTTTCCGTAATCTGTCATGCGCTGTCTGCTCGCTTCCTTCCTCGTGCCGCTGTCTTCAGCTGGCCTACTTCCTTCGCGGTTAGATGCCGGAACTTACCCGGTTCGACATCCAGACTGAGGGGCCCGTATTGCACGCGCCTGATCTTCTCGACGTGATGGCCGATCTCTTCGAACATCCGGCGGATTTGCCGGTTGCGGCCCTCGATCAGCACCACTTCGTACCAGGGGTTCGCGCCTTCCTTAATCAATTTGATGCGCGAAGGCGCGGTCAGCACCGCTTCCGAGCGTCGCCCCTGCGACCGGGCCTTGGGGATCGCGCCTTCCGGTGTCTTCAACCGCGTGCGCTCGGCCGGAAGTTTGATGCCCGCTCGCAGCTTGTCGAGTTGCTGATCGTCGGCTTTGCCGGCAATCTTCACCAGGTACGTCTTGGGTACGTGCGACGAAGCGTGCGTCAGCTTCTGCGCCAGCTCGCCGTCGTTGGTCAGCAGCAGCAGCCCCTCGCTAAGATAATCGAGCCGCCCCACTGGATACACGCGCGAACCAAGGCCCCGCACCAAATCTAATACCGTGGGACGGCCTTCCGGGTCAGTGACCGTGGTCACGTAGCCCTTCGGCTTGTGCAGCAGCACATAAACCGGGCGCTCCGGGCCGCTCAGCAGCTTGCCGTTGACCTTGATGTGATCGTGCGCGGGGTCGGCTTTGGAGCCAAGTTCGGTGACGATCTTACCGTTGACCGAGACCAGGCCGCCCGCGATGAGCTCCTCGGCTTTGCGCCGCGAGGCAACGCCGGCGGCGGCAATGATCTTTTGCAGGCGCTCAGCAGGCATGGGACGTCTCGCTGTTCGCTCTTCGCAATTCGCTCTTCGCTAGTGAGAGCCCTCACGGACGATTGTCATCCTGAGCGGAGCGTCCGCCGCATTTGCGGACGCGGAGTCGAAGGATCTGCGGTTCGTCGTCGAGAAGCCGATCGCCGCCTTCGATCATGCCGAACGAAGCACTAGGATTTGTCGCCGCTTGCTTCAGGCTCGGCCTCCGTTGCGTAGGTTCCGTCTTCGCCGACGGTGCGCTCGCCCACCAGGCTGTGATCGCCGCCGGCCTCGGGCACTGCCTCGGTGACAGGCTCGGAAGTATCGCCGTCGACGGCGCGACGTTTCGGGTCAGAGGTCTCGGCCATCGCTCGCTTCGGCTTCGCTCTCGCGAACGCCGTCAGCAGGAATGTCGGTATCGCCCATCAGCGGAGCATCGTGCGTTCTGCTCGGGCACGGCTTCGGTCACAGGTTCTGACTCGGGAGTGGCAGCGGCTTCGCCCGCGGCGGGCGTGAACAGCTCGGCCTGCGGATCGCCCAGCTTTTCGAACTCTTCCATGCTGGGCAGCTCGCCAATGTCTTTCAGGCCGAAGCGCATCAGAAATTCTTTGGTCGTCTTGTAGAGGATGGGCCGGCCGATGACCTGCTTGCGGCCGCTGGTGGTGACCAGCTTGCGATCGAGCAGCGTAGCGATAACGCCGGCCGAGTCGACGCCGCGGATCTCGCTGATCTCGGGCACCGTGACCGGTTGCTTGTAGGCAATGACGGCGAGCGTTTCCAGCGCCTGCAGCGAGAGCCGCACCGGCGGCTTCAGGCTCTTGGCGAAGCTGACGACGACGTCGTGATGCTCGGGCTTGGTGGCCATGCGATAGCCGCCCGCGATCTGGCGAATTTCCATGCCGCGGTCGGACGAAGCATACTCGGTGACGAGCTGATCGATGATCTGGCTGAGGTGAGCCTTGACCGTCTTGAGCTGCTCTTTTTCTTCGGCCTGCCTTTCTTCCTTGGTCGGCTCGTGAGAGGGCTGCTCGGCGGCGGGCTGCTCGGCTTGCGAAGAATCGGGCGGAATGGCGACTACCATCTCCGGCTCGCCGGCAATCTCGGCCGCGGCTTCCTCGATGGCGAAGTCGTCGTCCTCTTCGGTCTCGGCTGGCGGAGGACCGTCGGAGACGGTTTCGTTGAGGGCGAGCCGGGCTTCGTCGGCGGCACGCATGTCGGCCAGAGCGGCGTCTTTCAACAGCGAAGCGAGCTCGTTGAGCGTGACCGGCTCTTCGGTCGCGTAGATGATGGCTTCGATTTTGGCTTTCAGGCTCATTGTTAGTAGCTGTCGGCGATCAGATCTCAGCCGTCAGCCTGGGTTTTCCTCTTCGAACAGTTCGTGCAAGTATGTGCCGCCGCTCCGCGGCTCGTTCAAAAATCCCAGACGCGGGCTTGGCACTGTCAGCTGCACGTTGCGCGGCTGACAGCTGAGTGCTGAGTGCTCAAACCGACAGCTCGACTTCTCACTGCCAATCGTCTTTCACCGGCGGATTCTCCGCCATCAGCGAATCGAAATTCGTGTGCTTCTTCAGTACTACCTCGCCGAAGACGCTGTCCTGCCGGGCCAGCACCGCCTGCAATCGTATCAATTCCAGGATCGCCAGAAATGCACAGACCAGCGCCGCGCGCGAGTGCAGGGTGCGCAGCATCTGCTTCAGGCGTACCGGCCGCTCTTCCAGCGCCAGCCGCCGCCGCACATAGTCGATCATCTGCGACACCGTCACCGCTTCTTCGTTGACCTCGAAGGACGGGCGGCGCCGCGCGCGATCGATGATCTGCTGGAACGTCTTGACCAGGTCGACGACGTCGGTGGCCATCTCCGGCTCGGCGCCCTCGGCGTCGCGAAATTCCTTGAGCGACGGATTCGACCAGACGTTTTCTTCGATCTGCTGTTTCTGGAGCAGCATCTGCGCCGCGGTCTTGAAGCGCTCATGTTCGAGCAGCCGATTGACCAGCTCCATGCGCGGGTCTTCTTCAGAGGATGGGCCGGCCGGGTCGCGCGGCAGCAGCATCTTGGACTTGATGTGGATGAGCAGCGACGCGGTGTAGATGAACTCGGCGGCGACATCGACGTCGAAGCCCTTCATGGTCTCGACGTAGGTCAGATATTGCGCCGTGATCTTGGCGATGGGAATGTCGTAGATGTCGATGTCCTGCTTGCGAATGAGGTCGAGCAGCAGGTCGAGCGGCCCGTCATAGACCTGTCCCACACTGACGGAGAACGAGGATTGGTCGTCCTTGCGCGGCGCGGCAGTCGTTCCGGCGGCGGTGGTCGCGCTGTTGGCCGGAGTTGCGGGTTGTGGTGTGTCGGGCATTCGTCAGTTACGTTTTGCGCTACGCGTGCGCCGGGAAAACATTCCTAAACATGATTGTCATTCCGAGCGAAGCGAGGAATCTGCTTTTCTGCCACTGCGGTCAAACAGCAGATCCCTCGCTTCGCTCGTGATGACAATTCCAATAAGGCCCGCTAACGCTGTCTCAAGGACAACCAGGGACTCCGCCCTCAGTGCCTCCGTGATGAATTACGGCTGTCCTGCGCCCTGCGTGGGCGGCTCATATTCCCACGACAGGTTGGCGGCGCTGCGAGCTTCCTGCATGGTTGCTTCGGCAACCCCACGCGCCTTCTTCGATCCCTCTTCGAGAATATCCCACGCCAGCTTCGGATCGGCCTCATATTTTCTGCGGCGCTCCTGCAACGGAGCCAGCTCTGTCCACAGACTGTCCGCCGCCCAGCCTTTGCACTCGATGCAGCCGATGCCCGCCGTGCGGCAGCCTTCGTAAACCTTCGCCATCGTCTCCTGCGAGCTGAAAATCTTGTGCAGGTCGCCCACCGGACACTTATCAGGATCACCGGGATCGCTGCGTCGGACGCGCGCCGGGTCGGTCACCATTGTCTTGAGCTTCTGACGAAGAGACGCCTCGGGCTCGCTCAACAGGATGGTGTTTCCATAGGACTTGGACATCTTCCGTCCATCGGTTCCGGGCAGCTTTGGGGTCGGTGTCTTTAGCGGCTGCGGCTCCGCGAAAACCCACCGAGAACTTACCATTGGCAGGCCTCCGGGGCTGCCCGCCGGGGCCGGCTTCGTTCCCTTCAGGTGATAAAACTGATTGAATCTCCTCGCCACCTCGCGCGTAAGCTCGACGTGCGCTACCTGATCCTCTCCAACGGGAACAAGTAGTTTGCGCTCGGTTTCAGGCAAGTCGGAGGAGGGCGAATAAATCAAAATGTCGGCCGACTGCAGCAGCGGATAACCCAGGAAGCCGTAGGTGCCGAGGTCTTTATCCTTGATGTTCTCGCGCTGTTCTTTGTAGGTGGGCACGCGCTCCAGCCAGCCCAGCGGTGTGATCAGGCTGAACAGCAGATGCAACTCGGCGTGTTGCGGCACGTGCGACTGGATGAACAACGTGCTGCGCTCCGGGTCAAGCCCCGCGGCCAGGTAATCGAGAATCACCTCGAGCGAGTTCTGCTTCACCATGCGCGTGTCTGCGTAGTCGGTGGTCAGCGCATGCCAGTCGGCGATGAAGAAGAAGCAATCGTACTCGTTCTGCAGGTTCACCCAGTTGCGCAGGGCGCCGACATAGTTGCCGAGGTGAAGCTTGCCTGTAGGACGCATGCCGCTCAGCACGCGGCCCTTGTTTGCAGTGTTCGTATCGGTCATCGAAAGCCCAGGAATAAAGCCAGAAGTGCCTGAAAGATGATGGTGAAGGGAGCGGCCATGATGCCGACCAGGTTAAAGCCGATCCACGGCAGCACGAAGATAACGATCATCAACGCGATGTTGCCGTACTGATCGAACTTCTGCAGCGCCTCGTAGGAAAGAAAGTGACGCATGACCTGGGCGCCATCCAGCGGCGGCAGCGGTATCAGGTAAAAGACTGCCAGCACGGTGTTGATCTCGATAGCGCGCAGGAACAGGTTGACCAGAGGGCTGGCGACATCGGCGCGACCGATGGCCGGAGGAACCACTCCCGCCGCCGAGCTGCGGATGATAATCGGCGATTGCGACCACCGCGACAAACGCCGTCAGCAGGTTGCTCACCGGCCCGGCGAGAGCGCAAAAAATGTCGTCGCGGACCACGCGCTTGAAATTCCGGTTGTCGACCGGAACGGGTTTGCCCCAGCCAAAGGGTGCCCAGCCAACGATGATGAGGATCAGCGGCACCACAATCGTACCCACGGTATCGATGTGGACGATGGGATTCAGGGAGATCCTTCCCATCATCCTGCCCGTCGGATCGCCCAGGCGATCGGCCATCCAGGCGCGCGCCGACTCGCGCACGCAGATCGCGAACAACAGCACGATCACCTGGAAGAAAACATCAACCGGGTTAATTGCGTGACCAAACATTGTGTTTTGCCTTCGATACTAACACGGCAAAAACGGGCGCAATGCGGCAGCGAACGCCTGCCGATTCTGTGAATCCCGCTCGTCCTGTCCTGAAATGGAATGATCACGCCCGCTGTGAAACTTGTGATTGCAGAGTAGCCGAATCTTCGTTAAGAATCGTGTTGCATACACTTCTCAGGGTCTGCCTTCCGCTGCGCGCTCTCAAGCTGACGCTGACCCCGGAACGAGGGTTCCGCATGCTCCGCGTTCGGTTGATGTTGGTCTGCCTGTTAGTTGTTTTCTCCACTACCCTCGCAGTGGCCGTACAAGATTGTCCGCCCCTGTCCGTGCCACAGTTTCTGCCGGGCACAAACATGTTCAGTCCGCAGCAAGAGGTCTGGCTTGGTGAAGCGCAGGGAGCAGGGATCGAGCAGACCGTCACCATCCTGCCGGACAAAGCGCTCACCGGCTATCTGCAAGCCATCGTCGACCAACTGGCGGCTCCGTTGCCGCTCGACCACATTCCTTTCAAGGTCAAGCTGATCGATGTCCCCACTGCAGAGGCGTTCAGCATCGCCGGAGGCCGGATCTATATTTCGCGCAAGCTGATTGCGCTTACGCGAAACCAGGATGAGTTGGCCGCAGTTCTGGCGCACGAGATGGGGCACATCATCGCGCACCACGCGGCCCTGACTACCAGCCAGCAGTTTCGCAAGCTGCTCAACGTCAACCAGGTTGGCGATCACGACGACGTACTGGCGAAGTGGAATGACCTGGTCAGCAATGCTCGCCGTCAGAAGCCGGGCAGCTATGACAAATGGTTTGAAACCGAGGAGCGCGAACAATATCAGGCCGACGCAGTCGCCCTTTATCTGGTGACGCGCGCCGGATATTCGCCGCAGGCCTTTCAGGCATTTTTTGATCGCCTCGCCGAGACAAAGGGCAACGCCGGCGGCTTCTGGTCGAATCTTTTCGGCACCACCAAGCCTGATTCGAAGCGCCTGGGCAAGATCATCAAGGACACGCCCACAATGCCGGCCGCGTGTATCGCCACCCATATTGATACGGCGTCCAATTACGATCAAGTGGAAGACGGCGGTCATCGGCTATTCCGTCGTCAGTGCCAAGGGAGAAGAAGCACTACCTGGGCTGGTCAGCAAGCGAGTGTTGACCGAACGGCTGCGCCCCGAGATTCAGGACATCCGCATCAGTCCCGACGGAAAGTATGTACTGGCGCAGGATGACAGCAACGCCTTCATCCTCGAGCGCAAGCCGCTGAAATCGGTATTTCGCTTCGACGCGGCCGACGCCAGCCCAGGACAATTCACGCCCGACTCCCGCGGCGTGGTTCTGCTCTTCGACGACGTCAGAGGTTCTCCGAGAGTGGAGCGCTGGGAGATTGCTTCGCAGAAGCTAGCGGAGGTGCACGAGGTCTACGTTCGCGACGGATGCCTGCTCAGCAAGGTCTCACCGGATGGCAGGGCTCTGGCCTGCATCACGCGCGAGTTCGATTCTGCCGGCTTCATGAAGTTCAATCTCGACCTGTATGACGTCGCGACCGGGAACTCCTTTTACCACAAGAAGGCATGGGTGGAATTGGATCTGGCGAAGATGTTCTGGTACGGCGGCTGGCAGGAGTTGCCGCAATTGCTTGCGGCCGGACAAAAGCTACTGGAAGCGCTGTCTCCCATGGCATTTTCGCCAGACGGCCATTACTTCGTCTCTTGCACCCGTCAAAATTTTCTGGTGATGGACCTGTTTGGGCGACAGCCAATCGGGGTTGCAGCAAACATCAAGAGCTTAACGCGAGTACAGCTTTACCTTCGTCGGGCCGGACCGCTTTCTCGGCGTCTCTGGAAGCAATGGGGAAAAGTCCGAGGTTGTCGAATTTCCCACGGGCAAGGTTGTTTATTCCAACCTTGCCATCGGGGCTTCGCGGGTTCACGCCGCAGCTCATGGTGACGTCGTGCTACTGCGGCCCATTAAAGATCATCCGGTGGGCATCTTCGACTTCAACAAGAACCGTATTATCGTGGCGAGCAAGCGCAGCGCCATCGATGTGTGGGGCGACGAGTATATTGCCGAGCGGCTCGATGGCGACGTTATCGCGTTCGATTTAGCGACCACGCAACCGGTCGAACATGCTCAGCTGCCCGACGCGCCGCTGGGCCGCGTCCAGGCGAATGCCGTATCGCCGGACCTGAATTGGCTGGCCATTTCGCAGCGGACGCGAGGCGCTGTCTGGAATCTGCAGACCGGCCAACGGTTCTACCATGTACGCGGCTTCTCGGCAGCGTACTTCGGACCCGACCAGGGACTCTACGCCGACTATCCGAAGTACCTGAACTTCGATCGTTCGCTGACTCGCGCCGCCCTTGATAAACAGGACATCCAGATCGAGAAGACGATCGACGAGAAGGCGCACACCATCGAGGTAGGCCGTTATCTGCTCACGGTGAATCCGGAGAAGGAAAACAACCCGTCCGGCAACATCAACATGGAGTTGTGGGACGTCATCGACGAGAAGGTCGTGTGGACCAGGAATTTTCCGCACGAACGTCCTGGATATTACGTGAATGCGCGAGCCAACAGCCTGGTGCTGTACTGGCAGGCAAGAAGCGGGGCGGCGAAAGCGACAGCCAAAGAAGATCCCGAGGCGGCCGCCGCAATTTCGCGTTTCAAGGACAAGGACAGCGCGATCTTCGTCCAGGTTTGCGATTTATCCACCGGCAAGGTGCGCGCCGAGTTGAGCTTCGACACCGGCAACCATTCGTTTCAGGTGGTCGAGGCTATTGCGACCAACGATCGCCTGGTGATTGCCGACGAGCAGCTTCGCGTGCTGGTCTACTCATTTGATGGAACGTTGGAAGGCACCGTCGCCGGCCATGCACCGGAGGTGTCGGCCAAGTCCGACCTGCTCACCGTGAAGACTGACACCGGCCACCTGGAGCTCTACGACCTGAAAACTGTGAAGAAGCTCAACAGCTATGAGTTCCCGACGCGGGTAGCGTTCAACGGATTCAGTGAGGACGGCAAGCGATTGCTGGTGCTGACCGCCGATCAGGTCGTCTACGTGCTGGATCCATCAGCGTCCGACGACAAGGACGCCGTTGCCGCAAAATGAGCGGCTGGCTTCCTGCGCGATCCGCTTTACACAGGATAGGTCAGGCTGCCCGGCCGTCTTCATCGTTCATGATGCGGTCGAACTCTGTGGTCAGGGCCTGTTCCACGACTTCGGAATGACGCTCGCCGCGGGCGACGCGGCTGACATAGGAGCGGTCTACCTGCAATTGGCGGGCTACGCGGCTGTAAAGGCCGCACAAGGATTGTACGTAGCGGTTGACTAACGACATTTTGCCTTTCTGTTCTTCCACGTCAGTTCATCCGTATGCAAGGTGTCGACGATTGGATGCGGCGGCTGAAAACTATGGTTGTTCAAAGTTGAAGTACAGTCCACACGGCGCATCCCTTGTAAATCGCTGGATTTGGCAACGCTAGGCAGCGACGGTGACAACTCCGCTAACGCCAGGCGCATCCTAGTGGCTCAAGAAGCTGGTAATTCAGCGCTGGCCAATGTTGTGGGCTGCCCGTTCAGGGTGAAGCAAGCGCGCCGCTCACAATCACCAAGAAACGTTAGTTTTCCGAACAGAATCCGGCCTTTAGTGACTGGCGTTTGCGGGGCGGAGTACGCCGGCTTGCGAGCAGCCATGCGGAGACGGACCGAGGGAGTACGGAAGCCGATGGCCCCACTGGTGGATCGGACCGAATTTCGCAGTGTGTTGAAAGAAGTAATTAAGTGCCTGCGGCAGAACCTGGACAAGCCCGGCGTGACGGCACTCACGCCAGAGCAGTTTATGTTTTGGCTACAGAACGTAACTCTGGAAGATATTCAGATCGTGGCCGGGGACCTCGAAGCTGAGGGCGCCCGATAAGCGATTCACAACAACATTAGCCTAAATCCAGAGGACCCCCGGGCAAGCTTGCGACTGGCGCGGAGATACCTCGATAAGTTCGATTCAGCATGAGGTCCTCCGAAGATCACCAGCGTCGCGTTTATAAGCCAGGAGAGGCCGTGCCAACCTCCGGCATTTACACCGCGGTGCACCAGCAGCATCGCGAGCCGCACGAACTCGTCGCCATCCAAGGCGAGGAATTTCCTCTCTGCCGCTTGTGCAAGACCGAAGTCCGCTTTCACGTTGTCCGATTGCTTCCCCACATGACACATGATTTCGATCTGGCCGGGCCGAATCCGCGCACCCTGAAACGGAAGGCCAAGGCAGCCAGTGAGGGCGCGGAGTAAACACGACAGGGTCTTGTCGAACCGCAGATCGCTCGGGGCAGGCTCTTCGACTGCGCGTCCGCCCGCCGCAAGAGATACGGCGGAAAAGCAAATGCGCGGACGCTAGGCTCAGGATAACGATTCGGAATGGCAGACAATCCGGCGAAAAGCGACAAGCATCTATCGAATATTGACCAGCTCCACCGTATGCTTCAGCTGGCCGCAGGCGGCGTAGATGTCCCGTCCGCGTGGGCGGCGGATGAAAGCGGGGATTCCGGCTGACGCCAGCGTGTTCTGAAAAGCGAGCACGCGTTCCTGCGATGGAGTTTCGAAGGGAATGTCCGGCCCCGGATTCAGGGCGATGAGATTTATCTTGGCCCGCAGTCCGCGAATCAGGTCGACGACCTCGCGTGCATGGCGCACATCGTCATTCACGCCGCCCAGCAGAACGTACTCAAAGGTCAGGCGCTCGCGGTTGCGGAGGGGGAACTCGCGCAGAGCGGCCATCAGTTTCTCGACGGTCCACTTCTTCGTGATCGGCATGACCGCCGTGCGGGCCGCTTCGTTCGAGGCATTGAGCGAGATCGCCAGCTTCGGCCGCACCGGTTCCGCGCCGAAGTCGGCGATGCGCGGCACAATGCCCGAAGTCGACACCGTCATGCGCGACTCGGGAATGCCGACGCCTTCCACCAGCAGCCGCACCGCCTGCGATGAAGTTGTCGTAGTTCAGAAAGGGCTCGCCCTGTCCCATGAAGACCAGGTTCAGCCGGTCGCGCTGCACGTCGACCTTCTGATCGTTGAGGATCAGCAGGATCTGCCCGACGATTTCGCCGGCGGTGAGATTGCGCTTCAATCCGAGCAGGGCAGTCATACAGAAGGCGCAATCCACGGCGCAGCCAACCTGGCTTGACACGCAGATGGTAGCGCGTCGCCACGCTCTCGCATCTTCCAGTTCTTCATCGCCGCTTTGCGAGCCGTCGCCCGCTTCGCCGCCATCGCCTTCGGGCATCCAGACCGTCTCGACACTCTGGCCGTCGGCAAAGGCGAGCAGATAACGCACCGTGCCATCCAGAGACACAAACTTCTTTTCGATTTGCGGCTGTCCGACTGCGTATCCCTCATCCGCCAGCTCTGCGGCGGAAGCCCAGTGACAATGGAGTAAATTGCTCCAGCGTCTGCCACCTTTGCCGGTAAAGGCCGTCAAATAGCTGTCGGGCGCGATAGGGAGCTTCGCCCAGTTCTTCCATGAGCTCGGTAAGCTGCTGAATCGAAAGGCCTAAAAGTTCGGTATGTTGCGGTTGGCTCATGCATCCAATATGCTGAAGTTAGATTCCTGCCACCCGACATCGCTTCGGGGTTTTCGTTAACAACGATTCAACCTGCGTAGTGCGACTGCGGTCCCCTGACCGTCAGGTTACGCGAAACCGGGTCAGGCCACATAACGTCTCTGGACCTGAGCGGCGAGTCATGCCGCTTGGAGCAGCAATTATGGTAGAAGAACTGCGCAACATTCAACGAGCTGTTTTTTCCAACGGGCTCACCGTGCTGACCGAGAAGATGGACCACATCCGCTCGGTCTCGATGGGAATCTGGATCAAGTCCGGCTCGCGGCATGAAGACCCGCGGGTCAATGGCATCTCGCATTTTGTCGAACACATGGTCTTCAAGGGAACCAGCAACCGCTCGGCTGAAGACATTGCCCGCCAGGTCGACTCCATTGGCGGCAACATGGACGCTTTCACCGGCAAAGAAACCATCTGCTTCAACATTAAAGTTCTGGATGAACATTTGCCGATAGCCGTCGATGTTCTAAGCGACATGGTTCTGCACCCTGTGTTCGACGGCAAAGAGATCGTCCGCGAGCGCGGGGTCATCCTGGAAGAGATCAAGATGGATGAGGACAACCCCGACTATCTGGTCCACGAGATTTTTACCCAGAACTTCTTTAAGGGACATCCGCTGGGTAAGCCGATTCTGGGAACCAAGGAGACGGTTCGCCGCTTCGATCAGCCAGCAATTCTCGATTACTACGGCGGCAAGTTCGCTCCGGGGAACATGATCATCTCGGCGGCAGGGAACCTCGACCATCATGAGGTTGTGGAGTTGCTGCGCGAGCGCTTTGAAACGCTGCCGCCTGTCGCCAACGGCTGGCAGGACACGCCGCCGAAGACGAACTCGCGCATCATTCTGCGCAACAAGAAGTCACTGGAGCAGGTGCAGATTTGCGTGGGCGTGCCGTCCTACTCAATCAGCCACGATCGCCGCTACGTAACCTATGTGCTGAATACGCTTGCTGGGCGGCGGCATGAGCTCGCGGCTATTCCAGAACATCCGTGAAAAACAGGGCTTGGTTTACTCCATCTTTTCGGAGCTGAATCCCTTCCGCGATGCCGGCATGTTGTCGGTGTATGCGGGAACGTCGCGCGAATCGGCGTCCAAAGTGGTGCGGGCCATCGTCAACGAATTCCGGCAGTTGAAGGAAGTCCCGATCTCGGAAGAAGAGCTGAAGCGGGCCAAGGACCAGCTGAAAGGCAGCCTGATGCTGAGCCTGGAATCGAGCACGGCGCGCATGTCGAACCTGGCGCGCCAGGAGATGTATTACGACCATTTCATCAGCATGGACGAGATCATCAACCGCATCCAGGCGGTGACCGTCGAAGACCTGCTGCGCTCGGCCAACGAGTTGTTCCAGCCAGAGTTGATCGCGGTGACGATCCTGGGAAACCTGAACGGTCTGAAGGTGACACGGGACTCGCTGGCGTGTTGAGAATAACGCTATTCGCCTTTAGTCGTTCGCTTTTCGCCAGAGGTAACGTCGGCCGCGACGCAGGAGCAGCCTTGGTGGGGCGCGGCCATAATGCGTTGTCGGTCTTGAGGGACTTCAGCCGGAGCATTCGGCCTTGGGAGCCTCGGCTTGGTGAGCATCTGCTGCGGTGCAGCGTCGCCTTGGTGCAGCGGATGATCCTCTCCACGAATTGTCATCCTGAGCGCAGCGTCCGCGCCTTTGCATTTCCGCCGCATCTTTTGCGGTGGGCGGACGCGGAGGCGAAGGATCTGCGGTTTTCAAATTCCATGTGGGGATGGTCTGCTGCGTGGAGCTCTCTGGCGAAAAGCGATGAGCCAACGGCGAACAGCGGTTATCCCCTTTCCGGGGACCTTTTCCGGCCACCTACGTCCAATCTTTGACATAGAGTGGGTACTGAAGAATAATTCTGCTTGTCAGCCGTGCTTGCCGCAGTCGTCTGTTGTTCTCGCACTCATGACCAGATTACCGGCCCTGCGGAATGCGAGGGTGCAATTTACTGCCAGGCCGACGAGAAGAAGAGAGGTTGTTATGATGCGCAGACGTAATCGAGAACGGGGATTTACCCTGATCGAACTGCTGATCGTAGTTACGATCATCCTGATTATTGCCGCATTCACGATTCCTAAGCTGACCAAGTCCACTATTCCGGCGCACGAGGCGTCGGCCATCGCCAGCATCAAGGCGATCAATGAGGCGGAGATGATCTACGCCAGCAGCCATCCTGATGCCGGCTTCACCACCGACATGGCTACGCTTGGCGGAACGGCGCAGGGCGGTGGCGAGCAGACCATCGACAACAACCTGGCCAGCGGCCGCAAGAGTGGCTATACCTTTACCTACACCCCTGGCGAGAAGGTCAACGGAGCCGTTCGCTCCTACACCATCACCGCTGTGCCCGACCAGGTCGGCACAACCGGCACGCGCCGCTTTTTCTCAGACGAGTCGGGCGATATCCACTACAACGGCGACGGACCGGCCGATGCCAGCAGCCCGGTCATCAGTAACTGAGCTTTTCTGGCGGACGGTTGCGACCTACGCGGATCCCGAAGAGCGCTCCTAATACCAAGCGGAGCGCTCTTTTTCTTATGCGCCTTCGATTCCTACTAACGCTAGCTCTTGTACTGCTGCCTGGCGCTGCGATGCTGGCGGCACAAACCGACGTTCACGCCCTGGCGGACAAGGTGGACCAGCGCTATGACCACCTGCGCAGCTTGCAGGCCGACTTCAGCGAGACCTACACCGGAGCCGGCATGACGCGCACCGAGAGTGGCACGCTGCTGCTGAAGAAGCCCGGCCAGATGCGCTGGAACTACGATCAGCCGCGCGCCAAGCTGTTCGTCACCGACGGCCATACGGCGTGGTTCTACGTGCCCGGCGAGAAGCAGGCGCGGCGCACGTCGATCAAGCAGCTCGATGACCTGCGCTCTCCGCTGCGGTACTTACTCGGAAAGACGAAGCTGGAAAAGGAACTCGAAGGGCTGTCGCTCGCGCCAGATCAAAAACCGATGAACGCCGGCGACGTGGTCCTGCGGGGTGTGCCCAAGGGGATGCGCGACCGCGTAGAAGAGACTTTGCTGGAGATCGCGCCCGATGGCCTGATTACGCGCATCGTGGTGGAAGAATTGGACGGCTCGATCACCGAATTCCGCTTTCATCAGCAGAAGGAGAACGTCCAACTAGCAGATCAGGAATTCCATTTCGTGCCGCCGCCCGGGGTAGAGATCGTGGCGGGAACAGAGATGATGGAGTAGCGAAGATAGCCCATCGCTTCAGCGTTGGCTGGGCGTGAAGAAAGAACCTGAGTGCCCCGGGCCCGACAGAGGCGACCGGTTGGCAATCGTTAAAGCCGAATGCTGATGGCTGAGTGCTGATAGCTCCAATGTTAAACTACTAGTTAACACCCCAAGATGGCCGAATACACGATCAAAATGGCCGACGAGCGGGGGCGCGTCCTCGAGCAGACCGAGAACGGCGCCTCGGAGGCGGAGATTCGCGACCGCTTCGCCCAGCAGGGCTATTACGTCTACTCGATCAAGTCGAAAGGCCTGCTGTCGGGCGAGGTGGCGCTGCCGCGGCGGCGCAAGGTCAAGCAGGACCAGTTCGTCATCTTCAATCAGCAGTTCGTGACCCTGATTCACGCCGGCCTGCCCATCATTCAGTCGCTCGAGCTGCTGATCAAGCGCCAGCGCAACGTCTTCTTCCGCTCCGTGCTGCAGAGCGTGCGCGACCGGGTGCGCGGCGGCGAGTTGCTGTCAGAGGCCTTCGAGGCGCAGAAAGTCTTTCCCAAGGTTTACACCACCACGCTGCTGGCCGGTGAAAAGTGCGGCAATCTGGAAGAGGTGCTGGGTCGCTACATCGCGTTTCAGCGCCTCTCGGTCAGCTTCCGCAAGAAACTGATCTCGTCGCTGGTGTATCCCACGCTGCTGATCGTGGTACTGATCGTGATGATGACCTTTCTCATCACCTTCGTCGTGCCGCAGTTTGCGAGCCTGTATCACACGCTGGGCGCCGACGCTGCCGCCGATGACTTCGCTGATGCTCGACATCGGGGTCAACGCGAAGCATTACTTTTTCTACTTCTGTGATCGTGTTTGGCGTGATCTGCTTTTTCCTCTGGCGATGGATGAAGAGCGACAGCGGCTCAACCCAGATGGACCGCATCAAACTGCGAACGCCGCTGCTGGGCGACATCTGGCTGAAGTACCAGGTAGCCGTCTTCGCGCGTATGTTGTCGACGCTGTTGTCAGGCGGATTGTCGCTGGTACCGTCATTGGAGACCGCCGGCGAATCGATGCAGAGCCGCCTGATGTCGCAGGGAATTATTGCCTCCACGCGCGGGGTTCGCGAAGGTCAGGGGCTGGCCAAGAGCCTGGAAGAGACCAAGGTCTTCCCGCAGATGTCGGTGGAGATGATCGAGGTGGGCGAGTCGACGGGCGCGCTGCCGGCCATGCTGAATTCGATTTCCGAGTTCTACGAGGAAGATGTGCAGAACGCGCTGGCGACGGCGATGGCACTGATCGAGCCCGTCATCCTGATCGTTATGGGCGTGGTCGTGGCCTTCGTGCTGATCTCGCTCTACCTGCCGATCTTCAGCCTGGGCGCGGGCGGAATCAAGTAAGACAGGGGTCAGGGGCTCGGGATCAGGGGTTAGTTCGCGAGCGAGTCAAGTATCGCGGTTCGAAGCTAGACAGAGTCTCGCAAGCGAGACGGAAGAAGTAGCCACCGCTTTAGCGGTGGGTGCAGGTGAAGTTAGAGCGAAGTGCCTCGGGCACGGCAGAGATCCGGGGCATCCGATAACGACTGCGATTCGCTAGTCGCGCATTCGAGGTTTTATGGCAGAACCAAAAGCAATTTTCGTAGGCGGCAACGGCGGCCTGGCTACACCCGACGAGGTCCAGAACGGCAAGGACCTGGCGCGGCGCTATCGCTGCGAGTTCATCGACCTGAAGAATTTCCACATCCAGCACGACCTGTTCCGCAAGGTGCCGGTCGACTTGATGTTTCGCTACAACTTCGTACCACTGGAAGACAAGCCCGACGGCCGCCTGCTGATCGCCATGGCCGATCCCAGCCAGTTGATGATGATCGACGAGATCGGACTGCTGCTGGGGCGCCGCATCTCGACCAAGGTCGCCACGCTCACCCAGATCAACGACATCCTGAAGAAGACCGAGCAGTCGCAGCGCGTGCTGGAAGAAGCCAGCGAAGGCTTCGCGCTCGACGTCATCGCCGAGGACGAGAACTCCGACGAGACCATCTCGATCGAGAAGCTGACGGCCGAGGCCGACATCAGCCCGATCATCCGCCTGGTCGACACCACGATTTTCACCGCCTTGCAGCGGCGCTGCTCGCGATATTCACATCGAGACGCGCGACGACTCGGTGGTCATCAAGTACCGCATCGACGGCGTGCTGCAGCAGGCCATGCAGCCGATCGCGAAAGAGCATCACTCGACCATCATTTCGCGTATCAAGGTCATGAGCGAGCTGGACATTTCCGAGCGCCGCGTGCCCCAGGACGGCCGCTTCCGCGTGCGCTTCAACGGACGCTCCATCGACTTCCGCGTCTCCATCATGCCGTCGATTCACGGCGAAGACGCGGTGCTCCGCGTGCTCGACAAAGAGTCGATGAGCGAGAAGTTCCACAAGCTCACGCTCGATGTGGTCGGCTTTGCCGAAGAAGACCTGCGGACGTTCCGCCGCTATATCAAAGAGCCGTACGGCATGGTGCTGGTGACCGGGCCCACCGGTTCCGGCAAGACGACGACGCTCTACGCCGCGTTGAACGAGATCAAGACCGACGAAGACAAGCTCATCACGATTGAAGACCCGGTCGAGTACCAGATTCGCGGCATCACGCAGATTCCGGTCAACGAGAAGAAGGGTCTGACCTTCGCCCGCGGACTGCGCTCGATTCTGCGTCACGATCCCGACAAGATCATGGTGGGCGAAATCCGCGACACCGAGACGGCGCAGATCGCCATCAACTCGGCGCTGACCGGACACCTGGTGTTCACCACCGTCCACGCCAACAACGTGGTCGACGTGCTGGGCCGCTTCCTGAACATGGGTGTCGAGGCCTACAACTTTGTTTCAGCGTTGAACTGCATTCTGGCGCAGCGCCTGGTGCGCCTGATTTGTGAATTTTGCAAGAAAGAAGTGCACTACTCGGTCGAAGAGCTTGAAGCCAGCGGCCTTGATCCGAAGGAGTGGGGCAACTTCGCCTTTTACGAAGGGGAGGGCTGCATCGAGTGCGCCGGGACCGGCTTCCGTGGCCGTACTGCGATTCATGAGTTGCTGGAGCTGACCGACAACGTGCGCGAAATGATTCTGGCGAAGAGGCCCAGCAGCGAGATTCGTCGCGCCGCCAAAGACGAAGGCATGCATTTCCTTCGCGAGTCGGCAATTGATAGAGTGAAGCGTGGCCTGACGACGCTGAAAGAGATCAACAAGGTCACGTTTATTGAGACGACGAGGTAAGTGAAGCAACTAGCCACTGGCCACTAGCGTTTCCAACGCTGTTGGTAGATTGTCGGGTGGAGGTTCGGCTAGTTGCAAGCTGCTAGTTGCTAATGGCTAATGTAACCCACATCACCCGTCCCCGTGTTGCCTGCGAGATCGCTGCTGATCGCGTGGTCGCAGCGCGCATGGCTGAGGGCGGAGCTAACCTGGAAGCGGCGACGGCGGCCACCTTGCCGCCGGGATTGCTGACGCCCGGATTGCAGCAGGCCAACATTGCCGATCGCGCCAAGCTGGTTCCGGCGCTGCGCGAGATCCTGACGGCCGTGGCCGGACGCTCGCGCGATGTCTGCCTGGTCGTGCCCGACTCCACCACGCGTGTCATGCTGCTGGACTTCGACACCCTTCCGGAGAAACCGGTCGATGCCGACGCCGTGGTTCGCTTCCGCCTGAAAAAGTCGCTGCCGTTCGACATCGATCAGTCGGCGGTTTCGTTCGAACGGCAGGGCAGCGGCAATCAGATTCGCGTAGTCGCCGCGGTGACTCCGCGCCACGTGCTCGACGAGTACGAGTCGGTGGTGCGCGAAGCCGGCTACAACCCCGGCACCGTGCTGCCCTCGACTGTTGGCAGGGCTCGGCCTGGTCGATGCATCGCGGCCTACGATGATCATCAAAGTCGAACAGGGAACAACGACCTTCGCCATCGTGGATCAGGACCAGTTGCTTCTGTACCGCTCGCTGGACAACGGCGGCAAGGCGGTGACCGGCGAGTCGCTGGTCGACGACGTGAACACCTCGCTGGTGTATTTCGAAGATCGCTACGGCGTTACCGTGGAGCGAGTGTTGGTGACCGGCGTGCAGTCGGTGCAGGATTTGCAGGATGCTTTGAGCGCCGGCGGCAATATTCGCGTGGAGGAGTTGGTCTCGAGTTCAACGGCGGGCACCGCTGGCAACGGGAACGTCAATAAATCCGTTCTGGCGGGAGTGGTGGGGGCCCTGGTCACGTAATGCGTCTGAAAATCAATCTCGCCAGTCAGCCCTACGAGGTCGCGCGTGAGTACCAGCGGCGCATGACGATGGTCATCGCTGCGCTGGGCGCGCTGGCCGTGCTGCTGGGTGGCTACATTTTGTATAACCGGGCGCACACCCGCACTATCAATCGCCAGATCGCCAGCGTGCAGCAGCAGATGGCCGGACTTGAGCGCGAAGAAACCCAGGCGCGCGCCATCCTGAACAAGCCGGCCAACCGCGTCATCGCCGATCAATCCGATTTTCTGAACGAGCTGTTCGCGCGCAAGTCGCTTTCCTGGACGCGCATTTTTACCGAAATGGAGCGAATCGTGCCCGCCGATCTGCATGTCGTTTCCATGAAGCCGGAATATACGAAGACCAACGACCTGGTCGTCCACATCGTGGTGGCCACAGATTCTCGCGATCGTGCGGTCGAGATGGTGCGCCACATGGAAAAGTCGAACCACTTCCGGCAGGCGCAGGTGGTCGCCGAGACCGTGGTGAGCAATACCAGCGCGCAGACCTCAGGCCCGGCGGCCAATATCCAGTTTGATATCGCGGCAGTCTATGTGCCGGCAGGAGCGGACACCGATCAGGCTGCGGATACGGGCGACAACAAAACCCCAGCGGCCACGGGAACAGCTTCGCCGGCGCCGAACCCGGCAAAGACAGGCGCCGTATCGCAGAGCGCCGACACGATGGCTCCGCAGCGAAATGCGCCGGGCCCGCACTCTACGCAGACCGCAAACCTGAGGGGGCACTGATGGCCAGCATTCGTGAGACGCGCAAAAAACTGATGCCGGTCGTGATTGCTCTGGCCGTGCTCGATCTGGCCTGCATAGGGTATCTGTTCTCGCCGGCGGGACGCACGCGCTCGGCGCGGCAGAAAGAGTATCAGCAGTTGCATCAGCAGTTGCTGGCCAAGCAGCAGGAAGTTCTGCCCACACGCGGCATGGACCAGAAGCTGGTGCAGGCGTCGAAGGACATCACCGGCTTCTACGACCAGCGTTTCCCGGCGGAATACTCCGCCGTGGCCGAGGAGTTAGGTAAAGTGGCCACCGATACCGGTATCCACCTGAGCGGCGTGAAGTACGACGAGAAGGATGCGCCCATCGAGGACCTGCACAAGCTGCATGATGGAGGTTTCGCTGTCCGGCGATTACCTCCAAGAAGTGAAATTCATCAACGCGCTGGAGCGCGACAAGATGTTCTTCCTCATCGACGGAATCACCCTGGGTGAGCAGCAGGGTAACGTGCGCCTGCAGTTGAAGCTGGAAACCTATCTGCGGTCAGGAGCGTCGGCGTCGTGAAGCTGGGAACAGAAAATAAGCGGAAGACGATTATCGCCGGCGTGCTGGCAGTGGTCGCCGTCTTTCTGCTGGTTCGCGCATTCGGCGGCGGCGATGAGACTCCGACTCCGGCACCGACCGCGGCTCCGGCATCGAGCTCTGCGAAGAACGCCAAGAAGAAACCGGCGCGGACACTGCTGGCCCATTCGCTCGATCCTACCCTGCGCTTTGACATGCTGAAGTCGAGTGAAGACGTGACCTACAAAGGTAACGGGCGAAACATCTTCAGCTCGCAGGCCGCCGCCGCCAGATATTCCGCAAGCTAGTACAACGTCGCACGGTGGTGCCGCAAGCACAACGCCTCCGCCGCCGCCCCCGCCTCCGCCGAGCGGCTTGAAGTTTTACGGCTATGCGGGCCCGAAGAATGGCGGCAAGAAAGTATTCCTGATCAAGGGAGAAGATATCTTCCTGGCTAAAGAAGGCGACGTGGTCGATCGCCACTACAAGATCGTGCGTGTCGGGCACGACCTCGGTCGAGGTCCAGGATGTGCTGACCAACCACACGCGAGACGATTCCCCTCGGGGCAGGATAGGCGCGAGCCCACCCTCTCACCAGTCCACCCTCTCGCCAAAGGCGCCGAGTAGGATGGGCCACCGGGGGAGGAGCAAGACACCGCAGTATGCAGCGCAGCTCCAATCCGCAAGTCACGCCAACGTTGCAGCCGAGCTCCGCGCGCGGCCAGCGCGACGGAGGCTACCTGCTGCTGGCCATCATGCTGATGATGGCGTTGATGATTATTGCCGCAACCATTGCGGCGCCCAAGGTGGTTCAGCAGATTAAGCGCGACCGCGAAGAAGAGATGATCCATCGCGGCGTGCAATACTCGCGCGCCATCAAGAGCTTCTACAAGAAGAACGGCCGCTACCCTTCCACGCTGGACGATCTCGACAAAGGGCAAATCAAGTATCTGCGGCAGCGCTATAAAGATCCGCTGACCAAAGACGGCAAGTGGAAGCTGCTGAATTACGCCGACATCGCCACCCTGCTGAACGCCGCCGCTCCGGGAACGCCGGCGGCGTCGCTGGGCACGCTCGGCGGCGGGCAGGCAGGCGCTCCGGGGTCCGTATTTTCCAACAGCGCGTCGCCCGTAGGCGGAAACTTCGCCCAGTCGCCCTTGTCTTCGCAGCAACAACAGCAGCAACAGAATCCCGGTTTTGCCGGCGGAGGATTCACTACCAACTCCGACCAGGGCGGCAGCTCGGAAAGCTTTCCCGGTACGGCCGGCGGCAACACAAGCGGCAGCAGCGGCGGCGCCTTCGGCTCCTCCTCTGACAACAGCAATCAGTCGGGCAGCTCCGGTAGCAGCCAGCCCGGCAACGGCAGCTCTTCCTCCGGCGGCACGACCTCCGGAGCGAGCGGCGAGCAATAATCAGACGCAGTTCGGCGGCGGCGCCATCGTCGGCGTGGCCAGCCTGAGCAAAGATCCGACGATCCGCATTTACAACAAGAAGAAGACCTACAACGAGTGGCAGTTCATCTACAACCCGATGATGGACACCACCAACACGCTCATCAAGACTCCCTATCAGCCGACCACCATCGGCGGCAGCCAGGTGGGCACGCCGGCCAGCCAGATGAACGGCCAGCAGCAGAATAATCAGAGCCCGTTCGGCCAGCAGGGCAGCAGTTCTTTTGGACAGGGAAACAGCAGCTTCGGCAATCAGAATGGCGTGGCGGACAACCTCCCCGCAACCGACTTCTTCCCCGTAGCGGTTTGCGAAACTCCCGGCCTCGCCGATACACTCGACTGCGGGTTTGAGGCTGGCTTCCTCTCATTTTTATTCTTATGCGACTGCTTACATTTGTTGATGAATCGGCGCGTCCCGCACATCGGCGCGCTCTCTGACGACGGCCGCATTGTCGATTTGAATGCGGCGCACCGTTTGTACTCGCGCGAACGCAACGGCAAAGAGGACGCGCTTGCCGCCGATATGCGCGCGCTCTTCGAAGGCGGCGACCGCAGCCTGGATGCGGCTCGCGCTGCGCTGGAGTATGTAGAGGTTCAGAAGCCCGAAGTTGGTGTGAACGGCGAGCCGGTGCGTTACCAGCGCGAAAAAATTCACGTCAAGGCGCCGATCATTCCCAAGAAGTTCTTTCACACCGCGGGGAATTTTCGCGAGCACCATCACGAGGCCGAGAAGGCCGGCTTCTCGCATCCTGTACTGCCGTGGATCATGTTCTTCCAGAACGTCGATGCCATCATCGGCCCCGATGAGCCGGTCATCTTCCCGCCGCACCTCACGCAGGAGCTTGACTACGAACTGGAGCTGGCTGTGGTGCTGAAGAAAGTCGGGCAAGCATTTCACGGCCGAGCAAGCCGAGCCAGTACATCGGCGGCTACGTCATCTTCAACGACATCACGGCCCGCGATATCCAGCGCAACGAGATGAAGTCCGGCGTCTTCAGCTTCTGCAAGGGCATCGATTCCTTCTGCCCGCTGGGGCCGTACATCGTCACCGCCGACGAGATCAAAGATCCTCACAACCTGGCGATGGAGCTGCGCGTGAATGGCGAGTCGCGGCAGGTCTCGCACAGCAGCAAGATGTCGGTGACGATTCCGGAGATCCTCGCGCACTACTCGGCGATGGGCTACAGCGCCGGTGACGTGGTTTCCACCGGAACGGTGTCGGGCGTGGCGGCCTTCAGCGCCGATCCGAAGGCGTGGTTTCTCAAGCCGGGTGACGTGATGGAGTGCGAGATCGAGCAGATCGGCGTGCTCCGCAATCCCGTGATTTCATGGGAAGAGGCGTACGGCGAGAAAGCGCCCGCCGGTGCTGCACAGACAGAGGCAGCGCGATGAGCGATCTAGCCGGCAAGGTCTGGACCAGCGAACTGAACTCCCGTCCCGATGTGCGTCCCAACTTCGATCGCTCGCGGACCATTCGCTTCTACGACACTACGCTGCGCGATGGTGAGCAGACGGTGGGCGTCATCTTCTCGCCGCAACAGAAGCTGGAGATTGCGAAGAAAGCTGGATGAACTCGGCGTGGGTCGCATCGAGGCTGGATTCCCCAAAGTTTCTGCCGAAGATGGTGAAGCCATCTCGCTCATCCTTAAGGCAGGGTTGAAGCACTCCGAAGTCTGGGGCTTCGCGCGCGCCACGCGGGGCGACGTCGAAGAGCTGGTACGGCTTGGGTTGCAGGCCGCGGTCATCGAGACGCCGACCAGCGAGATCAAGCTGAAGGCTTACGGCATTTCGCCGCGAAGAAGCGGTGCGGCGTGTGGTTGAAGCCGTCGGCTACGCCAGCCAGAACGGAATCCGCGTTGCATTTTTTGGTGTCGACGGAAGCCGCGCCGACTTGGATTTTCTCCGGCACATCTATTCGTCAGCGATTGACGCCGGCGCGAAAGAGATTGTTTTGGTCGACACCATCGGCGTCTGCACGCCAGAGTCGGCCGAATTCCTGGTGCGCTGGGCACGTGAATGGGCGGGCAACGACATCCCCATCCACTGGCATGGCCACAACGACTTCGGGCTCGGGACGGCGATTGCGATTGCTGCCGTTCGCGGTGGCGCCGATTGGGTGCAGGGCACCATCAACGGCATGGGCGAGCGTGCCGGCAACGCCGACATTGCCGAAGTCGCACTCGCGCTGCAATGTCTTTATGACGTGCCGGTCGAGATGAAGCTGGAGCGTATCCGCGAGGTTTCGGAGTTTGTCCGCAAGGCGGGGAAATACGAACTGGAAGGCTGGAAGCCGCTAATCGGCAACAACCTTTTTCTGCGCGAGAGCGGCGCGGTGGCTAGCCAGTTTCACATTCCTGAGGCGATTGAGCCCTACGCGGCCGAGTTGGTGGGAGCCACCCGCGGCATCGTGCTGGGCAAAAAGAGCGGGCTCGACAGCGTGCGCATCAAGGCTCAACAGCTTGGCATCGAGTTGCCGGAATCAGCACGGGCGCAGGTGCTGCAGGCCGTGAAGCGCGTAGCCATCGCCAGCGGCGGCCTCATCACCGACGATACGTTTATCGCCATCGTGCGCCAGACCACCGGCAATTAATCCCACCGGCAATTAGTCCTCGAGTTCAGCGACCCGTACCTTAAAGAAATCGCGAAACTCGCCGATAGGGAGGGTGATGAACTCTACCTTCGCCATCGACGCAGGCCTGCATGCCCTTATTGACGGCCGTTGAACCGCAGGCCGCTGGCGTACGCCGTTATGACGACCTGAGCGGGTCGATCTTACAGGCGATCTATGGCGTGTCGCCCAACGGTGTCCTGGTGGTAGGTGCCGATGGCACCATACTTTCCAACAACAAGAAATTTCTGGAGCTGTGGAAGTTGCCCGAGCCCCCGGGCAGCAATGGCGTGCTGAACGGTTCAGACGACAACATCCGTCAGGCAGTGCTGGAGCGGGTGATCGATCCGGAAGCGTTCCTGGCGCGAGTGCAGGAACTGTACGCTCATCCCGAACTGGTCGACCATTCGGAAATCGAATTGAAGGACGGCCGCACCTTGGAGCGGAACTCGTCCGTGGTGCGAGGCGAGGACGGCAGCTACATAGGACGGGTATGGTTTTTCCGCGACTTGACGGAACGCAAGCAGATGGAGCTGGCCTTGCGGCGCAGCGAAGAAAAATTTCGTACCGTGGCCGAAGCGGCGCAGGATGCGGTCATCGTAGTGGATTGCAACGGCATGGTGCAGTACTGGAACGCCGCCGCCGAGCGTATTTTTGGATACTCGGGCGACGAAGCGCAGGGAAAAATTGTTCATCAGTGGCTGGCTCCGCCGCGTTATCACTCGGTCGCGGCAGCGGCTTGGAGCCATTTTCCCGAGAACTCGCAGGGACAGAGTCTGCATCGGGTACGCGAAGTGGAAGCGGTCTGCAAGGATGGACGCGAAATTCCAATCGAGCTGTCCGTCGCGCCCATGAAACTGGGTAGAAACTGGTGTGCCGTCGGTATCCTGCGTGATGTTTCCTCGCGCAAGCAGAACGAACAGCAGATTGCCTGGCTGGCACGCAACGATCTGCTGACCGAGCTGCCCAATCGCGGCGTCTTTGTCGAAGAAGTTCGGGAAGCCCTGCTGCGCCGCAGCCGCAGCGGAAGACCCTTCGCCGTGCTCTACCTCGACGTGGATCACTTCAAGGATGTCAACGATACCCTCGGACATCTGGTAGGCGACTCTCTGCTGAAGGGGGTAGCCGAGCGGCTGCGCATGGCGCTGCGGGCCGGTGACCGGGTGGCGCGTTTCGGCGGCGACGAGTTCGCCATCCTGACCACCGAGCTGCGTGATAAAGGAGACGCCAGTGTCCTGGCCGCCAAACTCCTCACGGTATTGAGCCAGCCTTTTTTCATCAATGGCTACGAGGTACACAGCAGCGCTACCATCGGCATCGCCACCTCCGACGAAACCGAAGCTGACGCCGGGGTTCTGCTGGCTCACGCCGACGTGGCTCTCTATCGCGGCAAGTCCGAGGGCCGCGGTACCTTTCGTTTTTTCACCAGCGCCATGGATGACGAGGTGCGGGAGCGGGTGGCCCTGCTGCGCGAGCTACGCGAAGCCATTGGCAAGCAGGAGCTCTTTCTGCTGTATCAGCCACAGGTCAACCTGGACACCGGGGAGACGGTCGGACTGGAAGCCCTGGTGCGCTGGCGCCAGCAGGGAAGACAGGTCATGCCGGCCTCGCGTTTCATCGATGCAGCCGAAAGCGGCGGCCTGATTATTGCCCTTGGCCAATTCGTTCTCTCGCAGGCTTGCCGGCAGGTTCGTAGCTGGCTCGATATGGGTCTGCGGATTCCCCTGATAGCCGTGAACGTCTCCCCGTCCCAGTTCAAAGCCTCCTCGCAATTTGGCCCGGAGATTAAGCGGATCCTGCATGAAACCGGGATTGCCGCTGAAATGCTGGAGATCGAGCTGACCGAGAGCGCGCTGATGCAAACCTCTCGTGACAACGTGAATGCGCTGCAGCACGTGCGGCAGCAGGGGGTGCGTATCGCCATCGACGCCTTCGGTACGGGCTACTCCTGTCTGGACTACCTGCGCCGTTTTCCCGCTTCACGTATCAAGGTGGCGCAAACGTTTATCGCCGATCTCGCCTACGATCCGGGAAGCGGCGCCATTATTCGCGCCGCCATCGGACTGGGACGAGAACTGGGATTAGGCGTGATCGCCGAAGGAGTCGAGACCGCCGAGCAGGTTGCGCTTCTACGACAGTGGGGTTGCCGCGAGGGACAAGGATTCTATTTTGCGCCGCCACTGTCGCCCGAAGACGTGCCCGGATTTCTGGATCCCGGCATCTTCCGTCCCGAACTTCTTGCGGCCCGGCCGGGTTGCCGTTTTGCGTCCTCCGCCGGCGCCATCTGACATTCCCATATCCGTCGATCTCCCGAATCCACACGGCTGCCCAAATGTTCCTGGAAAACCTCTCCAGTTGCCCGCGGTACTTGCCGAGGTAGTCAGTAGGCGGGCGCCGCACCCGCGTGCCAGCGGTCAGGCGGCGACGCCAGGAGGAAGGTCACACATGAATCTACGAGCGCTTCGTACTCTGCTGCGGGAAGAGTCGGGTCAGGACCTGATCGAATACGCCTTGGTTGCGGCCATCATCGGGCTGGCGGCAGTGGCTGCCATGAGCAACCTGGCCAACAACGTGAGCAACGCTTTCAGTGCAGTGGGCAGCAAGCTGAGCAGTGCGGTCGCCTAAGCCGATATCGCAGACTTCGCCGGGCGACCCTAAGCCTGGGAACGCTCTGCGTGGTGGCAAAAGATCGCCGGCCTAAGAAAGAGGTTATAGCCCAGGCGTAAACCTGGCAGCGCCGGAAGCGGTTGCGAACCAGCGGCCGCTTCCGGGAAGCGCTGCCGAGAGACCAACATGAACTCCCGTCGCTTATTGATTGCGCTCCTGCTGGCGCTGGCGCTGTCGGCCGTGGTTACCCTGGTCGTCGGCCGCAAGCTGAACAATCGCAGTGCGCCGCACACGAACGTGCAGCGTTATGTCGCGCCCGCCCACGCGCTCCAAGCCGGAGACGTGCTCAAGCCGGAAGACCTGATGCTGGTGGACTGGCCGTCGTCGATCGCCTTGAACAGCCCTTTCACAAAGACCTCCGACCTTGCCGGACGAGCGGTGATCTACCCGGTGCGGCGCGTCGCAGCCGATCCTGGAATCCTATCTCGCCGCCCCCGGCTCAGGCATCGGACTGACGACGAAAATTCCCCAAGGCATGCGCGCCATCTCGGTGAAGTCGGACGAGATTGTTGGCGTGGCCGGATTTCTGTTTCCCGGATCGCATGTTGATGTGCTGGTGACCTTTCGCGCCAGCGGCTTACCGGTTCCGGCGACACAGATTGTCCTGCAGGATGTCGAGGTACTGACCATCGGCCAGAAGCTGCAACCCGATCCGCAGGGCAAGCCGGAGACGGTGAACGTGGTCACCCTGCTGCTGACGCCCGAGGACGCGCAGAAGATGGTGCTGGCCTCCAGCCAGGGCAGCATTCAGTTCGTGCTGCGCAATGGCGGCGATCATACCCGGATTCCCGCCCTCCCGGTACAGATCGCGCAGTTGGTCGGTACGCAGCCTGCGATGCCCGCTGCGGCGGTAACGCCGCGCTCCCGTTTGCCGATGAAAGAACCGGACGTTGTCGAAACCATCTTGGGCGAGCAGCGAACGACCAAGAGCTTCGAGTAAAGCCATGACTCCCCGTGTGTGGCGAAAAACGATTGTGACTCTGGCGGTGGCAGTACTCGGGAGGGCTGCGCTGCAGGGACAGGCTCCGTCAGCCGGCGCTCCCGTTCCCGCCAGTCTGCCGACACATCGCCGGCCGCTAGACCTCACCGGCAGCCACCACCACGAACTCGCAGCAGCATCTGCCGCCGATGGCGCTGAAAGCGCCGCCCGTCGCGGGTTCTGGCTCGATGGAGGAGAAGCCGTCGAATACGACGATGCATCTGATCGTCGGCCGAGTCGTTCTTTCTGAATTCGCCGGCAAGCTGCGCCGCGTGTATGTGAGCAATCCCGCCGTACTGGATGCGATGACCGCGAGCCCGTTTGAGGTCGTTCTCACTGCCAAGGCTGCGGGCAGCAGCAGCCTGGCTATCTGGAGCTGTCGATGGCCAGGCGCAGGTGTACACGGTGCTGGCGGATGCGGATGTTGGCGGTCTGCGTCGAGTCGCTGGAGCAGGCACTGCCGGGCGCTAATGTCGAAGTTGCCGTACAGCAGAGCAGAATCCACCTGACAGGCGTGGTCGACAGCGACGCGGCTTCGGACGAAGCGGCGCGGCTGGCCGCTATCTACTCCAAGGACGTCGTCAACTCGCTGGTGGTCGATCCCCGGCATCTGCCGCAGGTGCGAGTTGCAGGTGCGCATTGCCGAGATCGATCGCTCGAAGCTGACGGAGTTCGGCATCAACTTGTTCAGCCTGGGGAAGAATTCGGGCGCGATCACGACCGGCCAGTTCAGCCCGCCCAGCTATCAGAACGCAGAACGGCTCGAACACCGCCATCGTCAGCGATATCTGAACCTGTTCTATTTCAACTTCGCTCACGGTTTGGGCACCACCATTCGCGATCTGCAGACCAAAGGTATGCTGCAGATTCTGGCCGAGCCGAACGCTCACGACGATTCATGGCAAGACCGCGCGCTTCCTGGCCGGCGGGCAGTTTCCCGTATCCCATCGTGCAGCCGGGCGGCGCCGGGAACGGTGCCGACGGTCACCGTGCAATTCCAGCCTTACGGCGTGAAGCTGGAGTTCACGCCTTTCGTGAATTCCGACGGAACCATTCGTCTGAAGGTCGCGCCCGAGGTCAGCGCGCTGGACTACACCAACGAGGTCGTCATCGCCGGCTACGTGCTGCCCGCGCTGTCGACCCGGCGAGGCCGAGACCGAAGTGGAGTTGAAGGACGGGGAGAGCTTCGGCATCTCCGGCATTCTGGACAACCGCACCACCGACAATCTCAGCAAAGTGCCGGGCATCGCCGATATACCGGTGTTGGGGCAACTGTTCCGGTCCAAGAACCTGAACCGCTCCACGATGGAGTTGGTGGTGATCGTGACGCCAAAGATTATCGACACCCTGCATCCGGCAGCCGCCGAAGCGCCTGCCAACGCCGGCGATGGCGGTGCCGTTCCTGCAGCCGCAAAACTTTGATCGCAATTTGCCGAAGAAGTGAGCGAGGACGAGCCGTGTTGTGGCAGATCAAATCGGGGAGCCGGTCGTGACCAGCGGGAATGTCTCAGGCAGCGCCGCCGGGCTGTGCGCGGCCACGTTATGCCTCGATCGCGAGACCACGGAAGTCGTGAAGAAAGCGGTAGCGCGCAAGAACGGCATCTTCGCCGGCGAGCTGGACGAATACGCGCGCTTCAACACCGACATGCTGCTGCTGCAGAAGCTGCAGCGCTCCGAGGTTCCCATCTGGGTGATCGGTTTCGATCGCGACCGCGCGGCGGCCGTAACCGCCGCCAACGCGATTCAGCAAAGCCTTCATGGCCGCGGCAACCTGGTCGCGGTGTCGGACAAGTCCGATCCCAACCTCATCCTCGAGGCCGTACGCGCCGGTTGCGGTGAGTATCTGACTCGTCCCCTGACCGTCGACCAACTGGCCGAGGCGCTGGACCGCGTACGGTCGCGGCTCAATGTGCAGAAGCCGGTGTCAGCCAAGCCGCTGGGAAAGATTCTGGCGATTCTGGGCGCGCGGGGCGGCGCCGGAGCCACCACCCTGGCCGTGCATCTGGGCTGCTTCCTGGTCAAGCAGTATGGCAAGAAGACGCTCATTCTGGATGAACATCGCCGGCTGGGCCATGTGTCGTTATATCTGGGCGAGGATGAGGCCAACTATCACTTCTATGAGCTGGTGCGGAACATTGCGCGTCTGGATGAAAGCCTGCTGCAGGGCTTCGTCATTCATCACTCCAGCCGCCTCGATATCCTGCCGTCGCCTGACTGCTTTGACGACTCGGCCAATGTCTCGCTGGACGACATTCAGCGCGCCATCCGCTTCCTCGGCCAGAACTACGAATTCGTGGTCATCGATTGTCCGCACGGCGTACATAACCTGAGTCTGGCGACCATTGACTGTTGCGACGAGCTCTACCTGATTGCTACGCCGGACGTGCCGGCGTTGCGTGACCTGTCGCGCTGTATCGACCGCCTCCTGCAAAGCAATGTCTCGCCCGACAAGATCAAGGTCGTCATTAACCGCTACTCGTCGGAAGGCGCCTTGGGCATGGAGCAAATCGAGAAGGCGATTCGGCAGCCGATTGTCATCACCATTCCCAACGCTTCTTCGGATCTGATACGCGCGATGAATACCGGCAGCCCGGTGCTGCCCGAGCGCAAATCCGACTTTGCCATACAGATGAAGAAGTGGGCGGCCACGCCTGGTTCCCGAGGGTGAGCCGGAGGTGGCGGAGCCCAAGCGGAGGTTTGCGTTTTGGAACTGAGTCCACGGATAGCCGCCCGAAGGAGGATTCATGGCTGAAGCTGCGCTTGCTTTTCCCGAGAGTCAACTCTCCGGAGACCTGAACCGCAATGCCAATCCGCTGCTGGCGCGCGCCCAGCAGGAGGTGAAGTCGGCCGTCCATCGCGAGCTGATCAACAAGGCCGACCTGGAAAAGCTGCTCTACATGCAGGACTCGCATGCCCGCCAGCAGTTGCTGGGACCTCATCCTGCAGCTGGTTGCTGAACACGGCGTTCCTTTCAGCGCCAGCGAGCGCACCCGGCTGGCCAACGAAGTCCTGGATGAAGTGTTCGGTCTTGGTCCGCTGGAGCCGCTGCTCCAGGATCCCGAGCATCACCGACATCCTGGTGAATACCTCCGACACCGTATACGTCGAGCGCGGCGGCGTGCTGGAGGAGACCAACGTCGTCTTCAAGGACAACCATCACCTGATGCACATCATTGAGAAGATCGTGTCGAAGGTCGGACGCCGGGTGGATGAGTCGGCGCCGATGGTCGATGCCCGCTCTGCGCGACGGCTCGCGCGTGAATGCCATCATCCCGCCGCTGGCGATCGATGGGCCTATTCTGTCGATTCGCCGCTTCGGAACCGATCCGCTGAAGGCCCAGGATCTGCTGTCCTATCGCGAGCTCACGCCGGTCATGATGGAGGTGCTGGAGAAAGCCGTGCAGGCGCGGCTGAACATCATCGTCTCCGGGGGAACGGGCGCAGGCAAGACGACACTGCTCAACGTGCTGTCGGGCTTCATTTCGCCGCGCGAGCGCATTGTGACCATCGAAGACTCGGCCGAGCTGCGGCTGAAGCAGAAGCACGTCGTGCGGCTGGAATGCCGTCCGCCGAACGTCGAGGGCAGGGGCGGCGTGCGCCAGCGCGAGCTGCTGGTCAACGCGCTGCGCATGCGCCCGGACCGCATCATCGTCGGCGAGGTGCGGGGCGAGGAAGCGCTGGACATGCTGCAGGCGATGAACACCGGTCACGACGGCTCGATCACCACGGTCCATGCCAACACGCCCGCGCGACGCGCTGGCACGAATCGAAACCATGGCGCTGATGGCCAACCTGAATCTGCCGGAGCTGGCCATGCGGCAACAGATTGCCTCGGCCATTCACATCATCGTGCAGGTCTCGCGCATGAGCGATGGCTCGCGGCGAGTGACGCATATCTCCGAGATCACCGGCTCCAGCGACGCGGTCATCAGCATGCAAGACATCTTTCTCTTCCAGAAGCGTGGCCTTGGCCCGCACGGCAAGGTGCTGGGGCGCTTCTACGCGACCGGCATCGTGCCCAAGTTCGCCGACAAGTTGCAGGCAGCAGGCCTGTCGCTCGATCCCACTTTGCTGAACTTCTCCGAGGAGGTCTAGCGCCCGGTATGTCCAGCGGACTGATTTTCGCGGTAGTGCTGCTGCTCAGCTTTGGCGTGATCGTGCTGGTCACGCGCCCATCGGATTCCGAGCGCGTGATCGAAGGCCGCATCGCCAAGTTGAGCCAGGGCTCCACTCCGGCGCCTTCGCAGGAGGAAGCTGCACCAATCATCAAGCTGACGCGGTTGAGCGAAATCGCGTGCATCGATTGTCGTGCTGCGCCGTTGCCCGTGCGCCTACCGCATCCACCATATGATCCAGCAGGCCGACAGCTCGTGGAGCGTGTTCAAGGTGATGGGAGGGGTTTTCGGGCTCGGCTTGACCGGCTTCCTCCTGGTCTACCTCGAGCTGTCGAATGTCGTTGCCGCGCTGCTGGCGGCTGCCGCGCTGGCCGCGACTCCCTTTGCTGATCCTGCGTTACCAGAAGCAACAGCGGCTGCGGGAGTTCGCTCGCTATCTGCCGGAAGCCATCGACCTGATAAGCCGCGCTCTGCGGGCGGGTCATTCCGTTGACCGCGGCCATCGAGATTGTGGGCGAGGAGTGTCCTGAGCCGGTACGCACTGAGTTTCGCGAAGTCTATCGCCAGCAGAATTTCGGCTTGCCGCTGCGCGATGCGCTGCTGCAACTGGCGCAGCGCATGCCGCTGCCCGAGCTGGGCTTCATCGTGACCGCCATCCTGCTGCAACGCGAAACCGGCGGCAACCTGGTGGAGGTGCTGGACCGCACCACCGCGGTCATTCGCGAGCGCCTGCGCATTCAGGGCGAAATACGGATTTACACCGCCCAGGGCCGGCTGACGGGGTGGATTCTCTCGGCGCTGCCGATTGCGATGTTCTTTCTGCTCAGTGTTGCCAATCGCGGCTACACCCGCGTACTGATCGAGGATCCCACCGGCCGCAGGCTGGTTTATGGCGGCCTATCGTTGATGGTGGTCGGGGCGCTGGCGATCCACAAGATTGTTGATGTGAAGGTATGAGCGGCGTCAGTCCACTTCTCCTGGTCGGGGTAATGCTGACGGTCTTCAGCGCTCTGGCGATCGTGCCGGTGTTTCTCCTGATGCGCTCGTCGGAAGAAAGCAAGCGCCTGATGGAGGTGACCAAGGCGCCGTTGCGTTTGCGCCCGGAAGCGGAGCCTCGGGGCAATCAGTTCAAGCAGATCCTTTTGCGGATAGCACGCTTTCTGCGCCTGCGCCTGGGCTTCGAGCAGGACGAGAAGCTGCGCCAGAAGCTGCTGGCAGCCGGACTGCGCCAGCCTGCCGCGGTCGACGCTTATTTTTCCTCCCGGCTGGTTGGACCGGTCCTGGCGGTAGTGGCCGGTACCTTCATTCCGCAGAACACGCTGTTCTGGATTATTGCCCTCATGGGTGTGGCTTATCTGGCGCCCGACGCCTGGCTTCGTCATCTCGCCAAGCGCCGGCGCGAGACGATTCGCCTCGGCCTGCCCGATGCCCTCGACCTGATGGTGGTGTGCGTCGATGCCGGGCTGGGCGTCGATCAGGCGCTGCTTCGCGCGGGAGAGGAGCTGGCGCTCAGCCAGCCGGAGATCTCCGAGGAATTTCTTCAGGTGAACTTCGAGCAGCGCGCCGGCAAGCCGCGGATCGACGCTTGGGAGAGCATGGGCGAGCGCACCCAGATCGATACCGTCCGCAGCTTCGTGCATATGCTGGCCCAGACCGATCGTTTTGGGACGCCGCTGGTACGGGCGCTTCGCGTCTTCTCCGAAGGCGTCCGCCAGAAGCGGCGGCAGGAGGCCGAAGAGCTGGCGGCCAAGACCACCGTGAAGCTGATTTTCCCCCTGGTGCTGTTCATCTTTCCCAGCATCTTCATCGTGATGCTGGGGCCGGCGGTAATTCTGATAACCAAGAACCTGGAAGGCATCTTCAAGTAGGCCAGGTTGGAAACATAGGAGGAGACCAATGGACACAGTCGTCCTGATTCGAGTGGTGGCAGCAACCCTGGCCGTGGTGCTGATGGGCATCCTCGTGCTGAGGCACAAGAAACACGCGTGAGGACCATAGCCTGAGCGTTTCAGTTGGGGCCTGCTCGAAAACAGTTTGCTCGAAGCCATCGTAGTCAGAACGATGGCTGCTACGTTCCGGAGGCGGAGAACCTCATCGATCCGCTTCCGGAACATTTTTGTCTGTAGGAGAAATGAACTTCGCTAGCCGGCGATGGCAACCCGCTTCGGGTACGTGGTCAGCTTTGCCGGAGCAGAATGCAGGCCGTTCGCTTGCTGTCCCCAAAGGTTGACCGTAAGGGTGATACCAAGGGCGGCGGAGGCCACTGTGATTACCAGCGCTGTATAGCCAAGTGAAATCGGAAGCAGAGGCGCGAGGAAGATCGTCACCATGGACAACCACTGAATCGAGCTGATGGCGGCGCAGGGCTTGCTCAAGAGCGTTGGGAAGAGCAACAGGATCGGCAGCAACAGCAGGCAGGCGTCATGCAGATAGGCGTGATAGCTGACCAGCACGCTCACTACAACCGCCAGAGAGAAGCTCGTTTCGGAAACGCTGCGGCGGCGAAGCGCCAGCATCATTGCGCTCAGGACCACCAGCGATGTCGCCAGGGTGACAACGGCGAGCGCTGAGGCAGACAAATGTCCCCGGAAAACTTGGTCCAGGAGACCGCGCAGGTTGGCCATGCTCTCGGGATGCTCTCCGGCAGAGGTATGAGCCATGCCGCTGTATTGCAGCAGCGCCAGAGGATAATTCAAAGCGGCGTCCCATCCGACGAAGACAGCGGAGACGCCGAAGAGCCCGGCGCTGGCCAAGGCGAAGCTAAGCAACGATTTCCACTTCCGCCAGAGCAGCAGCGCCAGCAGCATGGGCAGGACAAATTGCGGCTTGAATGCGGCGAGCGCCAGCCAGCATCCCGTACGGTAGTCGCGCCCCGCGCGGAGATCCGCATACGCGGCCGCGAACAGCAAGAGAAGCAGCACCGACGCCTGGCCTTGAAGAAGCGAGAGAATTACCGGAAAAAAGAGGAGTGGCGCGATCCAGCAGCAGGCGAGGTAGCTGCTGCGTGCAGCCCGGCGTCGCAGCAGAAGCGGAACTGCCAGAAGCATCGCAACCGTGACGACGTACCAGGCGAATTCAGCCTCGGCATAATCCAGGCATGCCAGGGGAGTGAACCAGGTCAGCGAGAACGGCGCGAACACGAATGGCAGCGAAACAAAACCGCCTGCGCCGTCGAACGACTGCATGCCCAACTCTTTATCGAAGTCCTGCTCGGCTTTCAGATGGTAGACGCGCGCGCCTTCGCCGGCGAGAACCATCCTGCCGGCGCGATAAAAGCAGCCAAAGTCGGAGTTGCGCCCCGCGAAGGTCGCCGGCCTCAGCGTGCTCCATACCATCACGTAGCCGACGAGGGCGATCACCAGAGCCAGCCATGCGCGGGTCTTCATGCGCACCACGCAACCAGCCGGGACTTCATCGTGCGAGGTACTGCACACGCTGCCAGCACCAGAAACGTCGCGACCGGATAGATCCACGCCGCCAGCAGAGGCAGTTCCCATAGACTCGAGGCTGCTCCGGGCCGGATGATGTCGAGCAGGCTCAGTCCGGCGGCGGCAACCACTCCCGACGCTAAAACGATCCAGCTGAGGTTCCAAAGTAACTTGTGACCCTGACTTCGACCCCGGATCGCTCCGGCGTGCTTCAGCAGCCAGAGAGCCGCGGGCAACAGCAGGACCTCGTTGTAGATGAGAAAAGGGAAGATCAGTTGGAAAGCGGCGATCGAGAAGCTGACGGCAAACAGCAAATCTTCTTCGCCGAAACGCAACGCCACCCACACGACAGTACTCACCAATAATGCGCATGCGGGACCGAAGAGCTGAGCGCCTGACAGCTCGCGTAGCAGAGGAGTACTGCCGGCATAGAGCGAGTAAGCGCGAAGGGTGGCGAGCCAGGAAGCTGACCAGCCGGGCACGAGCAGCTCGGAGAGCAATTCCATGCCGGCCATCGTGGCCAGCAGGGCAAGCAGGAAGCGTTTGCGCTCATGCCATCGTGTCGCGGACCAGATGCAGAGCGGCAGAAGGAAAGCGATCGCCAACTGGGGCTTCGCCATGCCCAAACCGGTCAGTACGCCTCCCCAGACCAGCCGGGAGGAGCGTACTGAGAAAGTGGCCGTCGCCAGCAGTCCGGCAAACAGAAGCGTCGGTTGGCAAAGCTGCAATCCGAGAACAACCGGGTACGTTGCGAAAACGCCCGCCATGACCAGAGCCGCCGGCAAAGCCTCCAGTCCGATGTCGGCCATCCACAGCCGCACCGACAAACACGTAGCGGCCAGACACGCTGCCAGACCCACAGCGTGGGCAGCGGGGAAGGGCATAAGGGCGAGCGGAAAGAAGAGAAATGCGAAACCCAGCGGATAGGCGAATCTTTGCTGATTGACGTGAGAGCGCTTTCCGCCTCCGTACACGCCAGCTTGGATTTCCCGGGTCACTTCAGGCCGATAGGGATTGCCACCATGGAGAAGAACCTCGCGCGTGCCGATCCACTCGGGAAGCAAGCCTTGCTGAACGGTCGGAGCGCTCGGGCCTAGGTTGGCAGGAACAATTTCGAAGGCAAAGTAGTATCCCGACAAGATCCCGGGAAGCATCGCCGCCAGCAATAGCAGCTTTCCGGCTGACCATAGCTTGGGCTCATCGTGGCGATGGAGCGCCGACGTGGCTGCCGGACGCGCGTCTGGAAGCAGGCTCTCCATCCATAAGGGAAATCGGTCATCGTTGCCGAATTCTTGAGCGGTGAATCAAGCGTTCGCAATGGTTCTCAAGCCTCCAAGAGAGGCTGGCAACCCTAAAGTGCTAATCGTAAAGTGGTTGTAACGCCTGACTTTGTACTCTTGCAGAGGAGTGCCTCTTCCGGAAATTACCCCATTGGTGGGGAAATGTTCATCTACAAAGTTGCAAGTCCTTGCATGCTGAAAATTCTAAGTAGCGCATTTATAAGGCAATTTTGCGGAAGGAAGATTGCAAAGAAATGACTAGAGCCGTCGTCTGCCTCGACGACGCGATCAGGATTCCGGGCTTGTAGTGGATCGCAGTTTGAGGTGGCAGGGTTCGTCATCGACCGTTTCCTGGAAGAAGTCACGGCGATGAAATTGTTGTAGTTAGACGTGCTGGAAGAGATGAAATAGGCACGAGCGACCGCAAGTCGTAGCAGCGTATTGCGCGCGACTCTTGCCAGCGTCTTGGCGGTAAATCGTGGGGGAACTCTGTGGCGCCACGCGGAGCAATCCCGGCCAGAGCATTTTTCTGCGCCCTTTGCATCGCGTTTTGCAGGTGAATACAGAATTCTCTCCCTTGCGGTGTGCGACAGGCCGAGGTTCGGTCCCCGCATTTGTCGCCGCAAGCGCGGTTCCGGAAAGAGGGCTGGTGCAAGATCTGTTTGCATTTGAACCGGTGACCTAAGGGGAGGGGTTATGCGTAGGTTGTTAGTGCTACTGATGGTGATGTGCGGCGCGGCATACGCGTTTGCAGGATCGTCAGACCAGCCAGGATCGTACACAACAGTACAAGAGCAGTTCCAGTTCCTGAACTGGAGCGGCGGCGACTGGACCAATGGGTATCCGTACTATATTGCTCCGGTTAATGGCCCGAATAGTTTGATTTACGCCGTAATGTGCGATGACTATGCGCACGGCGGCCAGCCCGGCGACGTATGGACGGCCAACGTCAGCAACCTGGGCACACAGAATCTGTCCACAGACCGCTTTAACAATCTCGCTGGACCGAACGCCCTTTACCCTCTTCAACTGTACGACGAGGCCGGCTGGATCCTGTTGCAGACGACCACCGAGTCGCCGACCGAGTGGAAGGCCATGAACTACGCGATCTGGCACCTGTTCGACGCCCAGGCGCCGCTCTTTGGCGATGCTTCCACGTGGCTGAATAACGCCTACCAGGAGTACCTGATTGGTTTCCCCGGCACCGACTTCAACAAGGTTTACGTCGTAACCCCGGTTAACCAGCACGATCCGGACCCCAACAGCATGCAGGAATTTATGTACATCGGCCAGGATCCGTCCGGCGCGCAGCAATTCGCCCGCCAACCAGACGACACCCGAGCCCGGAACGCTGTTGTTGTTCGGCACCGGTGCGCTGGCCATCTTGCGTAAGAAGTTCTTGAGTTAAGGGCCCCTTTCAGCCCGAACGGAAGTCCTTCCCCGAGAAGTAAGAGCGCTCCCGAGAGCAAAGACCATCTTGCCCGCGGGAGCGTTTCCAGTCATAATTGGTCGTGCACGCATACTCGCTCCACCCTGGTTGCGCTGAAAGGCTGGCGCACCGGGCTCCCCTAAAATCAGGGGCTGCGGAGCCGGGTTCCCGGCGGCACAAATCCCAACAACAGAGGAATCGATGTCGGCAAAGTACATCTTTGTGACCGGCGGTGTCGTGTCTTCGCTTGGCAAGGGTTTGGCAGCGGCGTCCATCGGGTGCCTGATGGAGAGCCGCGGCCTGAAAGTCACTTTGCAGAAGTTCGATCCCTACTTGAACGTCGATCCCGGAACGATGTCGCCGTTTCAGCACGGCGAAGTCTTCGTCACCGACGACGGCGCCGAAACCGACCTCGACCTCGGCCACTACGAGCGCTTCACCCACAGCAAGCTCTCGCGCGAGAACAACTGGACCACGGGCCGCATCTACGAAACCATCATCGCCAAAGAGCGACGCGGCGACTATCTCGGCAAGACCGTGCAGGTTATTCCGCACGTCACCAACGAAATCAAGGGCGCGATGAAGAAGGTTTCCGGTGACGTCGACCTGGTGATCGTCGAGATCGGCGGCACTATCGGCGACATCGAATCGCTGCCCTTCCTCGAAGCCATCCGTCAGATGCGCCAGGAGCTGGGCCGCGAGAATACGCTGTTCGTGCACGTCACGCTGGTGCCCTACATCGCCGCCGCGGGCGAACTGAAGACTAAGCCGACACAGCACTCGGTGAAAGAACTGTTGAGCATCGGAATCCAGCCCGACATTCTGCTGTGCCGCACCGACCGCTTTCTCTCCAAGGACATCAAGGTCGAAGATCGCGCTGTTCTGCAACGTCGAGAACGAAGCGGTAATCACGGCGAAGGATGTCGCCTCAATCTACGAGGTTCCGCTGGTGCTTTTCCCATGAACACGTGGACAAGCTGGCGCTGAAGTATCTGCACATCGATGCCAAGGAGCCTGATCTCAGCCGTTGGGAAGAGCTGGTCCATCGCGTCTACAACCCCAAGGACGAGGTCACGATCGGCATTGTCGGCAAGTACGTCGAGTACGAAGATTCCTACAAGTCGCTCAAAGAAGCACTGGTGCACGGTGCGCTGGCCCACAACCTGAAGCTCACGGTGAACTGGATTGAAGCGGAGGGACTGGAGCAGAAAGACGCAGAGCGTGCAGGCGCAGATGGAGCACGTCGACGGCATCCTGGTTCCCGGCGGCTTCGGCAAGCGCGGCATCGAAGGCATGCTGAAGGGCATTCAGTATGCGCGCGAGAATAAGGTTCCGTACTTCGGCATTTGTCTGGGCATGCAGACGGCGTGCATCGAGTTTGCGCGCAATGTCTGCGGGCTGGAGCAGGCGAATTCCAGCGAGTTCGATCCGGCAACGCCGCACCGCGTCATCTATAAGCTGCGCGAGTTGCGCGGCGTGGAAGAGTTGGGCGGAACCATGCGCCTGGGCGCGTGGACCTGCAAGATCGAGCCGGATACGCTGGCTCACCGTATCTACGGCCAAAGCGAGATCAGCGAGCGCCATCGCCACCGCTACGAATTCAATCGCGAGTACGAAGGCCCGCTGACAGCGGCCGGCCTGCGCATCAGCGGCGCCACCCCGGATGCAACCTACGTCGAGATCGTCGAGATCCCCGACCACCCATTCTTCATCGGGTGCCAGTTCCATCCCGAGTTCAAGTCCAAGCCGCTGGAGCCGCATCCGCTGTTCTCGAACTTCGTGAAAGCGTCGTATGAGAACAAGCTGCGGCGTCAGCAAGTGCGGCACGAGGTGGAAGTCGAGATGTTTCACCGGCCGGAGAAGCAGAAGCTGGCAACTAGCAAATAGCGACTAGCAACTAGCAATTAGCGACTGGCCACTGGCCACTGCGAGTCTGGATGCGGCTATGATCTTCGCTGAGGCTTGCTGGATTGCAATAGCAACATCTTCCCGCGCCGTAGGCGCAACATAAGTTAGCCCAGCGCTTCAGCGCTGGGTACGCGTCATCTGAAGGGCCGAGTCCCGTAGGGACGGCAGGGCTCCTCGAAGAGCACCGTCGCCCTATGTTGAACACGTTGGATTTCCTTTTGCCTCATACTTTCCAACTCGGAGATGTCACGATCGGCGGCGAAGCGCTCTTCCTCATCGCCGGCCCCTGCGTGATCGAGAGCGAAGCGCACGCGCTCAAGATGGCTGAGGCGATCTCGGCTATCGCGCGCGAGAAGAAGCTGCCGTACATCTTCAAGGCCTCCTACGACAAAGCCAATCGCACCTCGATCCAGCAGCTTCCGCGGGCCGGGATCGAAGAAGGCTTGCGCATTCTGCGCAAGGTCGCCGATACCGGCCAAAGTTCCCGTCCTCACCGACGTTCACGAGGCGGTCGACGTGCCGCGCGTCGCCGAAGCCGTCGACGTCCTGCAGATCCCGGCCTTCCTCTGCCGCCAGACCGATCTGCTGGTCGCAGCAGGGAAGAGCGGCCGCGTGGTCAACGTGAAGAAGGGTCAGTTCGTTTCGCCGTGGGATATGCGGCATGCCGTCGAGAAAGTTCGCGAGGCTGGCGGCGAACGCGTCTTTCTCACCGAGCGCGGCGCCAGCTTCGGCTACAACAATCTGGTGGTCGACATGCGCTCGCTGGCCATCATGCGCAAGTTTGCGCCGGTGGTTTTCGACGCAACCCACTCGGTGCAACTGCCGTCCGCCAGTGGCGGCGACGGCACGGCCGTCAGCGGAGGCCAGCCTGAGTTCATTCCTTTGCTGTCGCGGGCGGCCGTGGCGGCCGGCATCGACGGCGTGTTCATGGAAGTGCACGACAATCCCGCACAGGCCAAATCCGACGGCGCCAACGCGCTGGACCTGAAGCTGCTACCCGGCGTGCTCGATCAGTTGATCGCGGTGCATTCGGCGCTGCGGTAACGAAAGCGATCATTGCGGTCCGCCATTGCGGCCCGCTCTGTTAAAGGCCCAAGCTGTCGCAAGCGATCCGGCATTGCACGAACTAACCCCATAAATTGTCATCACGAGCGCCATGATTTTGGCGCGAGGGATCTGCCGTTCGCGCGCGCTGGAAAGCAGATCCCTCGTCGGCCTGAAGGCCTCCTCGTGATGACAAGAAATCTGCGTTCGATTCGTCGATCCCTGCGATAGCATCTTTGCATGACGAAGCTGCTCTCCAACCCCCGCTTCCTTGTCGTTTACTCCGGCGTCCTCACCATTGCTTTCGCCGTGGTCGTTGCTCGCCGGATTCACCCAGTCGCGCCAGAAGCAAGTCGTTCGACGAGATCACGGTCCATCGCATCAACGTCGTCGAACCCGACGGCACGCTGCGCATGACCATCTCCAACAAGGCCGACTTCCCGGGCGTCATCATCAAGGGCAAAGAGACGCCGCACCCCGATCGCTCGACCGCGGGCATGCTGTTCTTCAACGACGAAGGCACGGAGAACGGTGGCCTGATCTTCGGCGGCAGCAAGGACAAGGACGGCAAGGTTACCAGCTACGGCCATCTCAGCTTCGATCAGTACGAGCAGGACCAGGTGTTCAGCATCGATGCGGAGCAGGAAGACGCGCAGCGCACCTCCGAGCTGCGCATGATCGACGAGCCGGACTATCCCCTCACCGAAGACCTGGCCGCAGCCGCGCGCATCGAGAAGCTTCCCAAAGACCAGCAGGCAGCGGCGTGGAAAGAGCTTCGCACCGGCAAGCAGCACGCCCAGACGCGCATCCTCCTCGGACGCCTCGATGACCGCTCGGTCGCTCTGCGGCTGAAAGATGTCGAGGGCCGCGACCGCATCGTCATCCGCGTGCAGCCTGACGGCTCGCCGGTTCTGCAATTCATCGACGAGAAGGGAAAGGTGACCACCCAGCTTCCGCCGGCGGCTAAGTGAGATTTGCGTGCTGCTGCAACAGATAGCTCATGACGTCGATATTCGGAGGCTTATTGCCGAGCGCGCGGATCATGCCGATGACTTGACCGCGATGAATGCTCGAGTGATTCACTACATGGCGAATCAACTGCCAGCGCACATAGGGGAAGTCGACGGTCGCCGAGATCCGGCAGGAGAGCGGTTGTGCCAGTTCTTCCTCCGTCGTCGAGTCGAACCAGTCCGCGAACGCGCGCGCGACCTGCTTGCAGCCGTCCGACAATTCTTCGAAGCAAATTTCTGCAGGCACCGCTTCGCCCCCGATTTCATGTAAGGGCGGAATTTTGTTGGCCGCCAGGCACTTCGCCCAGAAGCGCTCGGAGATATGGAAGTGGTAGATCGTCCCCAGGACACTGCCGTGGGAGACGCCAAGATCGCGGTTTCTGTCGCCGACCGAAAGCTGCTCGCACGCGCTGAGCAACTCGCGAGTCGCCCAGGCGGAGTACTGCAAGTCGAGCTGCACCACTTCCTTGAGTTTTCCCATGGAGGCTGAGTGTACTCCCGCTGTCCTGGCGTTGAGGCAACTCGAATCTCTGCACAAACTTACACAGCCGCGAAAGGCTCCTTTTTCGGCAACAGTTTCGATGGCCAAATCACGCCTTTAACTGGCAGAAACCGCCCTTTTGACCGTAAAATATTGGGAAGTATCCAGTTGCTCGCTATCCTCTCGATAGGCTTCAACTGACCGCGGTATAGCTGTGTCCAGCTGATATGTCCTGCTTCGCCCTGAGTGGCGGACCATAAAAGGAGTTTTCATTTTGTCAAAGAAACGCTATCTGTTTACCTCGGAATCGGTAACAGAAGGTCATCCGGATAAGATCGCCGATCAGATCTCCGACGCCATCCTCGATGCCTGTCTGAAAGAAGATGCTTACAGCCGCGTTGCCTGCGAGACGCTGACCGCAACCGGCCTGGTCGTGATCGCCGGCGAAATCACCACCAAGGCTTATGTCGATTTCCAGACGCTGGTGCGCGGCGTGGTCGCCTCCATCGGCTACGACAACGCGCTCTACGGCTTCGACTCCAACACCTGCGCCGTGATCTCCAGCATCAACAAGCAGTCGGGCGACATCGCCATGGGCGTTGATACCGGCGGCGCCGGCGACCAGGGCATGATGTTCGGCTACGCCACCAACGAAAATGAGAACCTGATGCCGACTCCCATTTTCCTGGCGCACAAGCTGTGCGAGCAGCTCGACGAAAGTCCGCAAGAACGGCACCCTTCCTTACCTCCGGCCCGACGGCAAATCCCAGGTCACCGTGGAATACGACGAGAACCACAAGCCGGTCCGCATTGACGCGGTGGTCATCTCCACGCCAGCACTCCGAGACCGTAACCAACGAAGACCTGCGCGCCGACATCCTGAAGCACGTGATCCAGGCTGCGCTGCCGCGAAGCGATGCTGGACGAGAACACCAAGTACCACATCAATCCGACCGGCCGCTTCGTTATCGGCGGACCGATGGGCGATACCGGCCTGACCGGCCGCAAGATCATCGTCGACACCTACGGCGGCATGGGCCGTCACGGCGGCGGCGCCTTCAGCGGCAAGGATCCGACAAAGGTCGATCGCTCGGCCTGCTACATGGCGCGCTACATCGCCAAGAACATCGTGGCTGCCGGGCTGGCCGAGCGCTGCGAAGTGCAGTTGGCCTACGCCATCGGCGTGGCCGAGCCGGTCAGCGTGCTGATCGATACGTTCGGCACCGCGAAGGTCGACGAGAGCCAAGATCGCCGAGCTGGTTCGCGCGAACTTCAAGCTGACGCCCGAAGGGCATCATGGAGTCGCTGAACCTGCGCCGTCCGATCTATCGCAAGACGGCTGCCTACGGTCACTTCGGCCGCAACGATCCCGACTTCACCTGGGAAGCCACCGACAAGGCTGCAGCCCTGCGCGAGCAGGCCGGCCTGGCGGGCGCCGAACAGAAGACAGCCAAAGCAGCGAAGTAGAAACGCCTGGGGCGGGACATTCCGTGCCCCAGTTCCGGTTTCGAGTTTCAAGTTTCCAGTCTCGAGAATAAAGGGCGGGTCTCGGCTTTTGGGGCTTGCCGTCCTGGCAGGGATTGTTATCAGGAGCGGAAACACACGGCGCTCGTAATGACAATTTCGAGATGATGCGACTTTGCGGCTCGAAACTTGAAACTCAGAAACTCGCAACTGTTCTAAGGAGATTATGTCCACCACATCCACACGCGTCGCCGGCGATATCGCCAACCTCGGCCTTGCCGATATGGGCAAGAACCGCATCGATTGGGCCAACCAGTCGATGAAGGTTCTGCAGATCATCCGCAAGGAGTTCCAGAAGAGCCAGCCGCTGAAGGGCATGCGCATTTCCGCCTGCCTGCACGTCACGGCTGAAACCGCCAACCTGGCCATCACGCTGCGCGATGGCGGCGCCGATGTTGTGCTCTGCGCCTCCAACCCGCTCTCCACGCAGGACGACGTTGCTGCCTGTCTGGTGCGCGACTACAACATCCCGGTTTTCGCCATCAAGGGCGAGGACAACGAGACCTACTACTCGCACATCATGTCGGCCCTCGATCACAAGCCGCACATCACCATGGATGACGGCGCCGACCTGGTCACCACCGCGCTCACCAAGCGCACCGACGTGCTCGACGGCGTGATCGCCGGCACCGAAGAGACCACCACCGGCATCATCCGCCTGCGCGCCATGGCGAAGCAGGGCGTGCTGCGCTATCCGATCATCGCGGTCAACGACGCCGACACCAAGCACCTGTTCGACAACCGCTACGGCACCGGCCAGTCGACCATCGACGGCATCATGCGCGCCACCAACTTCCTGCTTGCCGGTTCGAAGTTCGTGGTCGCCGGCTACGGATGGTGCGGCCGTGGACTCGCCAGCCGCGCTCGCGGACTGGGCGCTGAAGTCATCGTCACCGAAATCGATCCGACCAAGGCGATCGAGGCCGTGATGGACGGCTTCCGCGTGATGTCGATGGACGAAGCCGCCAAGATCGGCGACGTCTTCTGCACCGTCACCGGCAACAAGAGCGTTCTGCGCAAGCAGCACTTCGACGTGATGAAGGACGGAGCCATCATCTCCAACTCCGGCCACTTCAACGTCGAGATCGATATCCCGGCGCTGGAAGAGATGTCGTCGTCCAAGCGCACCACCCGCACTTTCGTCGAGGAGTACTCGGTGAAGGACGGCCGCAAGATCAACCTGCTGGGCGAAGGCCGCCTGATCAATCTGGCTTCGGCCGAAGGCCATCCGCCGTCCGTGATGGACATGAGCTTCGCCGACCAGGCGCTCTCCTGCGAGTACCTGGTGAAGAACTACAAGTCGATGGAGAAGAAGGTCTACGTGGTTCCGGAAGAGCTCGACAAGCGCGTCGCCAAGCTGAAGCTGGAATCGATGGGCGTCAGCATCGACGTCCTCACGCCGGAGCAGGAAGAGTACCTGGCCAGCTGGAACGAAGGAACGTAAAGACAGTTGTCAGTTGCCGGTTGTCAGTTGTCAGAGATACCGGTGAAGGGCAACGCCTTTGCCTAGCTAAATGGGTAGAGCGAGCTTTGAAAGGGCACGGCTTTAGCCGTGCCATGCAGGGCGTATCAAGAACATCCGGGCTTCAGCCCGGCAATAAGGGCGGCAGCGATGCCGCCCTGTGTTTTGTAAGGGCGTCACGAATGGAGCCTTCTCAGTTTGATCGGCAACCCGGCCGAAAGCTGCAAATCGGCGGCGCCCTCGCGCTCGCTCTCGGCGTGATTCTTCTAATCGCGCTGCACGCGCCTCGCCCGGGATCGCCGGTGGACATTCACCCCATCGGATGGGCGTTCGTTGTGGTGGGAGCATTCTGTCTGGCTGCCGGAACAATCGGCCGCAAGCTTCTGTTGTGATCGGCAACCTAAGATTGAAGTCACAGGGCGGCAGCGATGTCGCCCTTCTGCTTTGGAAGGCAGGGTAGAGCTGGCCTTCAGGACAGCGTCCCGCGTGTCCATTGTGGTTCGACTAATCCCTACGATTTGTCATCATCCTGAGCGAAGCGAAGGACCTGCGATTCGCCGTCGGTGGGAGCTGCTGCCAAACAAAAAACGGCGGCGCTTCAGCGCCGCCTCAATCGCAAACCACTCGCTCATTTCGTACAAGTATCCGCAATGTGCTTGATGCTTTGCACTTTGAACACCGGCGTCTGGTGCGCCGACGACGCCATCCCGTCGGTCGTCGTGCCCGTGGTCTTCACGCCCTCGGCGCCCGTAATCTCAACTTCGTGCCCCACATGGTCCTTCAGTTTGTTGGCGTAGCCCGAGAGCTGATGCTGCGCGCCGCTGCTGTCGGTGAGAAAGTAATGGTGCCTGGTGTACTGCAGGCATCCCTGGATGGTCTTCGTACCCGCGTCCTGGGCCTGCATGCTGACGGCAAACAACGCCAGTAGCGATAGCGTCAAAAGCTTGCGCATAACGTCTCCTTCTTCACGGGTGGAATTGACGCCGACCTTCCGGGCCAGAACTCCGGCATCGCCGACTGCTCAACTGAGCCCACTATAAACGGAGCCGTGCTGCGGCGAGCGAAAAAACTATTGCAGGAGGCGCTCCACCACCGCATAGCTCTCGGCCAGCGCCGCATCCAGCGCCGCGGGATCCTTGCCGCCGGCCTCGGCCATGTCGGGACGTCCGCCGCCGGAGCCGCCCACCTTCTTCGCGACCTCGGCGATGATCTTGCCCGCCTGCACGCGCGGCGTCAGGTCCTTGGTGACGCCGACGATCAGCGCGACCTTGCCGTCGGCGACCGAGCCCATCACCACCACGCCCGAGCCCAGCTTGTTGCGCAGGTTGTCGACCAGCGTGCGCAGTTGCGTGCGCTCCAGGTTGTCGGCGCGCGTGGCCAGGACTTTCACGCCTTTGACTTCGCGCACGTTTTCCGTCGCCGACGACACCGAGGACGAAGCCGACTTCATGCGCGCCTGCTCCAGTTCCTTGCGCAGCTTCTTCAGCTTCTTCTTCGCGGCGTTCCAGCTCGCGCTTCAGCGCGTCGGCCGGAGACTCTTCATCGCCGCGCACCAGCGTCGCGACCACGTTCTCCAGCTTGTGGTCCTTGCGGAAGTCGCGCAGCGAGCCTTCGCCGGTCACGGCTTCCAGACGCCGCACGCCGCTGGAGACGCTGCCTTCTTTCAGAATCTTGATCAGCCCGATCTCGCCGGTTGCGCCGGTGTGCGTGCCGCCGCAGAGCTCGGTGGAGAAGTCGCCGATCTGGATGACGCGCACGCGATCGCCATACTTCTCGCCGAACAGCGCCATGGCCTTGTACTCGTTGACGGCGACGTCGATGGGCACGTCTTCGATGACCTCGACGCGATCGTTGCGCAGCACTTCTTTGTTGGCGAGGTCTTCGATGTCCTGCAACTCTTCGTCGTCGACGCCGGCGAAGTGCGAGAAGTCGAAGCGCAGGTGGCCGGGATCGACCAGCGAGCCCGCCTGCTTCACATGCGTGCCCAGCACGTTGCGCAGCGCCGCATGCAGCAGGTGCGTGCCGGTGTGGTTGCGCATGGTCGCGTTGCGGACCTCGGCGTTGACCATGGCGTCGACCTTGTCGCCGACGTGGATGGGCTGCTTGGCGGTGACGCGATGCGCGCGCACGCCCTGCACCGGGATAGTTGACGCCCTCGACCTCGGCGACGAGGTGTTGTGATCGTCGGAGTAGAGCCAGCCGACGTCGCCGACCTGTCCGCCGGCATCGGCGTAGAAGGGGGTGTGGTCGAGCACGATTTCGCCGCGCTCGCCGGGCTTGAGCTCCTGCACGCCGACTCCGGTGCCGTCCTGCGCTTTGACGATGGCCAGCACTTCGCTGCCGGTGGTGAGCGTCTTGCGATAGCCCTCGAAGACCGTCGGCGGCAGCGACTGATAGGCCGGGCTGGCCGATTTCTTCGAGCCACCTTTCCAGGAAGCCTGCGCGCGCTTGCGCTGCTCGTCCATCGCGGCGTCGAAACCGGCATTGATCGAAGCCGATGCCCGCATCGCGCGCTGCATCCTCCATGAAGTCGAGCGGCAGCCCGAAGGTGTCGTAGAGTTTGAAAGCCTCTGAGCCGTCCAACCGCGGAGACCTGGCACTAACGCGAGCCCGATACTTTTCGAAAAACCTCCTTTTAGCTCTGCGGGCAAAGAAAAGCCGAGACTACCTGGACCTTCGTATTTGTCCTTCTCGTCGAAATAGGTGTTGGCAGTGAGCGCACATTTGGATTGGCCATTACCCATTCCTGGTTCTCCGGCGCGCGCATCAACTCATCCAGCGTTTCCAGATACGGAGTGCGCCAGTAGTCGTCGGCTACGCGATGAAGGAGGTCGTTCAGTCGACTCATTCCGATATCCAGCGTATGCGCGAACCGCGTCTCTTCGCCCTTGATCATCTCTGCAACGCGATCTGCACTCTCGATCAGTTCCGGATACGCGTCCTTCATCAGGTCGCGTACGGCGAACACCATCTCGAACAGAAATGGCTTCTCCTGTCCCGAGCAATCGTCCGTGACGAATCGCGCGGCGAATGATTTTGCGCAGCACGTAGCCGCGGCCTTCGTTCGCGGGCAGCACGCCATCGGAGATGAGGAACGTCGCCGCGCGCGCGTGGTCGGCGATGACGCGCAGCGATGCCGCCTGCTTGTGCGACTGCTCGACGTCTTCCTTCTTCTTCTCCTGCTCGACCTTCACGCCCGTCAGCTCGGCCGCGCGCTTGATCAGCGGCGTGAACAGGTCGGTGTCGTAATTCGAGATCACGCCCTGCATCACGGCGGTCACGCGCTCCAGGCCCGCGCCGGTATCGATCGACGGCTTGGGCAGCGGAGTCAGCTCGCCGTCGGGCTGGCGGTCGAACTGCATGAAGACCAGGTTCCAGATCTCGACGTAGCGCCCGCACTCGCAGCCGAACTCGCAGTCGGTGTGGCCGGCGTCGCTGGCCTCGACGCCCATGTCGTAGTGGATCTCGCTGCAGGGGCCGCAGGGGCCGGTGTCGCCCATCTGCCAGAAGTTGTCCTTCATGCCCATTTCGTAAATGCGATCTTTGGGCACGCCATCTTTTTCCAGCGTCGCGCGCCAGAGGTCTAGGCTTCGTCGTCGCGCGCGATGCCTTGCTCGCCCTTGAAGATGGTCGCGTAGAGCTTGTTCTTGTCGAGGCCGAACCACTCGGGCGAGGTGACACAGCTCCCAGGCGTAGGCGATGGCGTCTTTCTTGAAGTAGTCGCCAAAGCTGAAATTGCCCAGCATCTCGAAAAACGTGTGGTGGCGATTGGTGAAGCCGACGTTCTCCAGGTCGTTGTGCTTGCCGCCGGCGCGCACGCACTTCTGCGACGAGGTGGCGCGGTTGTAGTCGCGCTTCTCGATGCCGAGGAAGACGTCCTTGAACTGGTTCATGCCGGCGTTGGTGAACAGCAGCGTCGGGTCGTTGGCCGGAACGAGCGAGGACGAGTGGACGATCTTGTGTCCATGCTGCTCGAAATAGCGCAGAAACATGGAGCGAACTTCGGAGCCTGAGAGCTTTCGGGGCATGTAAATAGATTACAGCAGGGGTGGGGGTCAGGGGCTAGGGGACAGGGGTCGGCTGTGAACTGGCGATATTTTTTCTTCGCTCCGAAAACGGGGTCTCTAATGAATTGTCATCCCGAGCGGAGCGGGCGCGCCACAACCGCGGAGTCGAAGGATCGGCGGTTTGTGCGGAGTGGAAGAATTGCGCGCGAGGGTATCACCCAGAGCCGACCGCAGATCCTTCGGCTGCGCGTCCGCCCGCCGCGCAAGCGCGTCGGAAAGGCAAAGGCGCGGACGCTGCGCTCAGGATGACAATTCGTATGGAATTCTCGGCTGAATGCTCAACGCTGATTGCTAGTTGCTAGCTGCTAATTGCTAGTTGCTGATTGCTGCCATCCGGCACCCGTCTCGCCAATTGACCCTGCCCCTCGACCCGGCTCATAATCGTTGTGCCTGACGATTCTTCGCTACTCACCAAGGTGGCAAGCTGTGAACGAGTCCAACAAGAACGCCCGCCGTCCCTTCCAGACGGCCGGGGAGAAGCTCGACGACATGCTGGGGGATACGACCGCGCGCATCGAGGAAGAAGCCCAGCTGCTGATCAAGTACATCAACGACGAACTGGTGCCGGAGATCCGGCAGCACTCGACCAAGGCCCTGCGCATCGCCGCCGACAAGCTGGCCAAGGCCGCCGACCACATGGATTCGAGCAAGCAGAACAAACCATAGAGGCGCACTTGGCAATTGGCAGTTGGCAATTGGCAAGTGCCTTGTCGAAGTCTGTTCGCTCGGCGACCGCCTTTGCGATTGCGGGCACTTTGCTCTTGCTCTCCGGCTGCGGTGGACACAAGACCGCGCACCAGAAAGTTCCGCCTCCGCCTAACGTCACACCGTCTGAGTCGACGACGGCAAACGCCGCTCCGCCAAATCTGCGCAACGCCAAGCCCATCTACGTCGAGACCGGCATGGCCAGCTGGTACGGGCCTCCGTACGACAAGCACAAGGGCGCCAACGGCGAGATCTACGACCAGAACGCCATGACCGCCGCGCATCGCACCTTGCCGCTGAACTCGTGGGTGCGCGTTACCAACGTCACCACCGGACACGTTGCCATCGTGCGCATCACCGACCGCGGACCGTTTATCGAAGACCGCATCGTCGACCTGTCGCTGGCGGCGGCCAAGGCCGTCGACGTCTGGCGTCCGGGCACCGCCGAAGTGAAGCTGGAAGTGCTGTCGGCGCCGGCGCCCATCGCCCAGGGCGGACGCTGGTGCGTGCAGATCGGCGCCTTCCAGAGCGAGCGCGAAGCCCGCAAGCTGAAAGAGAAATTGCAGGACCGCTACGAAACCGCCAACGTCATCCAGTTCACCGGCCCAACCGGCGAGTGGGTGCGCATCCGTCCGCAAGGCGACGACAAGCACGAGGCCGAAGAAGTCGCCAGCAAAACGCACGTGAAAGAAGGCGGCGTGTTTCTGGTGAGGCTGGATTAGGGATTTGGGTCAGGGGCTAGGGGTCAGGTGTCAATGGTCAAGGGTTAGGCGGTGTGGTCTTTCGTCGTAACTAACTCGGGTTGAGTCGGTCTTCAGTTAGAGCTTGATCGGGTAGAGCTGGCCTTCAGGCCAGCGTTCAGATCCTACCTTCCCGCCGAAAAGTCGGCTTTAAGCCGACGACAGTTCTCCAAGATTGACCATTATTCTGCGCTTGTCACTTAAATGCTAGTTTTGAAATGTGATAGGATCACGGGTAGTATGCAATATTTTGCACAAATCGCTCTATAAACGACGATCTCAGCCTCGGGATACTCAGAGATGTTTCGGCGGAGAAAGCTCGCCAAAACTCATCTAAACGCTCTTACGAGGCATTCCTGTGTAGCTGCCGATTGCCGTTCTTGGCTTGCGTTTCGAGATTTCAAATTATTACCCACTAAAATGCTAAAAGCGGCCGCATTATGCCCGAATTGGGAAGGCTGAGCCTATACTCTTTCCATGCCGCGCAGCGTCCTCCAAGCCGCCGTCGTCAGTCCAGCCAACCTGCTTGCGCGCGGCCGCCGACTGGAGTACCTGACCATCGCGTGGAACAGCTTCGAGGCCGTCGTTGCGCTTGCCTCCGGGGTGATGGCGGGCAGCGTCGCGCTGGTCGGCTTTGGGCTGGATTCGGTGATGGAGACCGCCTCGGCGGTCATCGTCTTGTGGCGATTCCGCGGCACCGAGCACCGCGAGCGTGCGGCGCGGCGACTGGTCGGGGTTTGCTTTCTGCTGCTGGCGGCCTACGTGGCCGTCGAGTCGCTGCGCACCCTGTGGACGCGGGCTCAGCCGGAACGCAGTGTGCCGGGAATTCTCATCGCTGTCGCCGCTATCATCGTGATGCCTCTGCTGGGACGCGCCAAGCGCCGCGTGGCCGCCCAACTCAACAGCAGAGCGTTGCATTCCGATTCGCGCCAGGCCGACTTCTGCGCGTACCTGTCGGCAATCCTGCTTGCCGGCTTGGTGCTGCATACTGCGTTCGGATGGTGGTGGGCCGATCCGGTCGCAGCGCTGGTCATGGTGCCGATCATCACACGCGAGGGAGTGCAGGGATTGCGCGGGCGAGAGCTGCGGTTGCGGCTCGGCTTGCGAGTAGGATGATTCGTCGGAAGACTCTTCCGCTGCGGGCCAACCGCAGGTCCTTCGGCTACGCGTCCGCCCGCCGCGAATGCAGCGGCGGAGAAGAAAAGGCGCGGACGCTCGCTCAGGATGACAAAATCTTGTGGGGTTCATAGATCTCCTTGTACTTTGCGTCTCCGTGCCTCACTGGTGAATTTCCTTTCACCGCAAGTTTCAGGCAGCCGGTCCCGGATGGTTTGCGTACAGTGCCTTTCAGGCGAATAAAACGAACCTTACCCAGCGGGTTTTCGATCAAAATAGACTGAATCCTGCTATCGTAAATAACCTTCTAAACCCTATAAGGTGGTTAGCCATGGCAATCGGAGAGACGACCTACGTTGACAATGTCCGCGAGCAGCTGCTGGCCGGACGCGCGCGCCTGACGGATGTTCTGGGGCAGAGCGGTAGCGAGCAGATGATTCGCCTGCTGGAAGAGGTCGACAGCGCGCTGGAGCGCATCAATCACGGAACCTTCGGGATATGCGAGACCTGTCACGATACGGTCGAAGAAGACCGCCTGCAGGAGAATCCCCTGGTCCGGGTATGCCTCGGCTGCCTGACCGAGAAGCAGCAGCGCGCGCTGGAATACGACCTGGAACTCGCGGCACAGATCCAGAAGGGCCTGTTGCCGCCGTGCGATCTGTCGCTTCCAGGATGGGGCGTCTCATATCACTATCAGGCGGCCGGCGTAGTCAGCGGCGACTACTGCGACGTCATCGCCGGACCAAACGGCGATATCTACTTCGTGATGGCCGATGTTTCCGGTAAGGGAGTGGCAGCCGCGATGCTGGCGGCGAATCTGCGCGCGGTCATGCACTCGCTGGCGCCGCTCGGGCTGAGCACGGAGGAGTTGATGACGCGCGCCAGCTCGATTTTCCGGCAGAGCGCGCTGCCCATGCAGTACGCCACCGTGGTCTGCGGCCGGGCTACCGTTGACGGCGAAATCGAAATCGTGAACGCCGGACACCTGCCCGCCCTGCTGGGGCATTCGAGCGGCATCACCGTCTTCGAGAGCACCAGCCAGCCGCTGGGCCTGTTCGACGATCAGAAATTCATTGCCGCGAAAGAAAAGCTGCAGCCCGGCGAGACCCTGGTGCTTTACACCGACGGCGTTTCGGAAGCGGAGAACGACGGCGGGGAAGAGTACGGCGTCGAGCGTCTGCAACGGTTGATCGACGCGCATTGCGCGGGATGTCCGGTGGAGCTGATCGACAAGTGCAAGCAGAACCTTGCGCAGTTTCGCGGAGGCCGCGAGCGGGCCGACGACGAGACCCTGCTGGCGCTGCAGTTCACGCCCGCAGCGATGCAGAGCGCGATGGCGTGATCACTTCATAAGTTTGACGGGAATGTGCGCTGCGTACTGCTTGAAATCGCCGTCCAGAGCGTAAATGGCCCAATCGCGATTCGCGGCGACCGCACAAATGAGCAGATCGGTGGGGTTACCGGCAATGCCGCGCGAGCGGCAACGTGTTCCACATTTCGGCGGCGCGTTCGTAGTCTGCTGAATGTAACGGCACATCCGGAAAGCCCTGCAGGTAGTCCCGAAGGCGGGCAAACTGTTTGGGCTCCTTAATTCCTGAAAGCAATTCCTGCCGGACGGCGCCCAGCAAGGCGACGTGAGCGTCCACGATCAAATCCTCAAGAGCGCGCACATGCCTGAGCTGCGCAGAGGAAAGTGCGGCTCGCGACTGGCGCCGCAGGGCCAACGACCAGACCGACGTATCGACCAGGACAATCATCCACGCTTCTTCCGGCGCAGCGCCTTGTAGTCGTAATCGGGGTAGTACTCAATCTGACCAAACAGCTTGATCACGTTCATCTGCTTTCTGCGTTGAACGTATTCGGCGAGCGCCGCATTGACGGCCTCGCGCTTGGTTTTGTGGCCGCCCGCGGCGCGAGCCTGTTCGATCAGTCCATCATCGAGAGCAAGATTAGTCGCCATGTGTAGATTATTACACATGTCAATGTGTGAACCGAGCGTCTCGTCAAGGTCGACGACTATTGATGCTGTTGCTTTTCCGCCTCGGCGGCGTGAGCGCGGGCGCGCTCGGCGTCTTGCGTGCGGCCTGACATCTCATACATCTTCGCCAGACGGCGCCAGGGCGCGGGCACGTTCGGCTTCAGGTTTGCCGCTTTCTCCTGATACTGCGTCGCCTTCTCGATATTTCCCAACGCCTCCCACGCCGCCGCTTGTCCCTGCGCGACCTTGAATTCGAAGAAGCCGTTGTCGGCGGCGCGCAATGCAGAGGGCGTGGTGGCGGCGGCTTTGTTCAAGGCCTTCAGCGCGTCTTCCGGCTGATGCAGCTGCAGGTAGAGATAGCCGAGATCCTGCCACGTCAGATAAGGACGCGGCGAGAAGACCGCCTCGTGCTCCATGGCATCGGCAGCGTCCATCAGGCGATTGCGCTTCATGTAGCTGCGCGCCAGCGCGCTCCAGGTGTCGGTGCTGGGCTCCAGGGCGATTGCAGTCTGGTACTCCTGCTCGGATTCGTCCAGCTTTCCCATGGCAAATAGCAGGTCGGCGTAGTGGCGATGCAGGAAGGCGGCGTCGGGATCGATGGCCAGCGCCTTCTTGAAGGCATCCTGCGCATCGCCGTTGCGCTCGAGCGCTGCCAGCGTGATCGCAGTGTTGGCCCAGACATTGAATGCGGCGCCACTGGACTGGTCGATGGGTGCAGGCAGTGTCGCGGTCTGACAGCTCACATTGAAGCGCTGAATCAGTTCGGCGTTCTGCGGCGTGTTGCGCAGGAACACCGCCGACTTCTCATCGAGGTACACGGGACGCCACGCCGTGCTGTTGCAGAGCGAATACAGCAGCGCCGGCGGCAGGCCGTCGTAACGCGCCAGCGCGATGACGACGGTGTTGATGTTGTAACGATTCGCTTCTTCCTGCCACGCCGCCGCGTCGGGCGAGCTGTAAAGCAGCTCAGTGTGTCGCGCCAGATGCGCCGGTCCGTAAAGCGTATCGCGGCCGTCGATGTAGATCGCGGTAGCTCGCGTCCCAGACTCCACGAAAGATAGCCGCCTGCCGCGTAGGTATTGAAGATCTCCGGCGGCAGATGATGGTCGCGGATGAACGCGGTGGCGCGAACCGGGAACCACGAGCACAGTCCCGCCCCGAAGACAGCTTCGTCATCGGTCGCGAAGTAATGGCGATTGGTCACGAGATCGAAACAGCGCACCGCGGCCAGCGCGACGAGACATAGCGCGACGGCGCCGGCGATCGCTTGTCGCGCGCGAGCCGAGCGAATCCACTCTCCGACACTCGACAGCAACGCCGACCACTGCTCGCCTCCGGCAATGACGACCACGCAGGCGAAGACCGCTCCCATGCGCACGGCGCGCATTGCCGGATACGTGGCGCCAAGCAGGAGAATCGCGGCGATCCACTGGCCGCGGAATAACGCGAAAGCGCCGGCGAGGATTGCGATGGCCAGCATCAGGTAAATCGTGCCGCCGGTCTGGCGCACAAAAATCGCGCGGCTGATGGGCTCCCAATGCATGGGGATGGCGGCCCACTCATTGATCCAAAGCTGTCCCTGCTGGAAGGCGCGCTGTTCGAGCGCGAGCCCGTGATAGATGTTCCAACCCCACGGATTGATCAGCGTAGCGACAAAAGTCGCAACCAGCCAGGGCCAGGCGCGGCGCAATCTCATCCGGGCTGCGTTGCGGCGCTCGGTGCCGAGGAGCATCTCCAGAGCTTCCGCAGCAGCGTAGGCGACGACCAGCGCCAGTCCCGAGGCGAAGCCGAAGTGCAGATTCGCCCAGGCGATCATCAGCACCGGCAGCAGCCACAAGCGCGCACGACCGGTGCGATAGTTTTCCCAAAGCAAAGAAAGATAGGCGGCAAAGAGCACCACGCTGAACATGTCGGCGCGTGGCGTAGTGCGCGCGGCGATGAGCGGCACGGCGAGAATGGCAATTGCTGCCGAGGCAGCCGTACCTCGACGTAACAGGATGGCGATGGTTCCGACACAGGCAGCGGCGCCGATCCACGAGATCAGGGCAAAGCCACCGAGCCGATACGCGAGATAGAAGAACAGCTCGGAGCCGACCGGATAGTTCCACGGCTGGCCGGCCATGGTGTACGACAGCACGTCGAACTTCGGCACCTGATGGTGCGCGACCATCCAGCGGGCAGTTGCCATCTGCCAGCCGAGATCGAAGTCCTCGACGGTGCGCAATCCAGCGAAGAATGCGTAGAGCAGCGCGACGGTGGCGAGCACGTAAAACAGCCGCCGCTCAGAAGTCGAGCGCGAGACGGACTGCTGCTGATCAGGATGAACGGCTGGGATGGACGAGGTCATGCCGGGCTTGGCTGGAATGGTAGCACAGGGAATCTGGGCAGCAATTCACGCACAACAACAAAGGCCGCACGCGGCGGCCTCGGTTGAGCAGGGAGCGGAAACGGAATTACCAGATGGTCAGCTTCACGTTGTCAAACCACTCGTGGTAGCCGACGCCACTGGCGTTCAAGTCCTGTTGATACTGCACGCCGATGTTGTCGCCCCAGTTCAGGTCCTTGGCGGAGTAGGTGGCGTTGATGGTGTGCGGCACGCCATCGACCACCAGCGTCTGGTAGTGATAGGTGTGGGCGGTGTGGTCGGTGGTTACGTACCACTGGATGTGATGCCAGGTGTTGGCGGTAAAGCCGTGGCAGGGAATTGAGGTGTGGATCCAGTGCCCGCTGGCTTCGTTCCACACGTCCCACCAGCCGGCAGCGATGTTGCACTGGCTGCCGATCATGTAGTTGTAGCCGCCGACGAACTGGAACGAATCGTACTCCAGCGCCTGCGCGCCCTGCTGGGCATTGTTGTCGACCTGGATATAGAAATCCCACAGCAGATTGCTGGCGGTATTGTGAGCGCCGAGCTTCTCGAAGAACAAAGCGTTGTTCCAGACGCCGGAGGTATAGATCTCGGCGCTGGAGCCGGAGAGCGAAGGTTGCGACTGGTTCTGCGCCAGCCAATAGGTTCCGTTGCCGCTGCCGCCCGCGCAACTGGGGGCGTCACACCAGTTCCATCCTGACATCTGTTCGATCTGGGTGAAGACGGTGGCGCCCGGAGGCGGTAAGGGAAGACCGGTCATGCTCTGGGCGGCGGCGAAGGAGGCGATGAGACACACTGACAACAGCAGGGCAAGTTTCATCAAACTCTCGGGAGCGGAGTTCCGCAAGTCGCGGCTTGCACAAGTTGTTCGCGACGATGGCCCCACTATGCGCCACTAACGGGCTGCTCACAATAAGCACAAAGCCCTAAAGTCATAGCCTTAATACCCATAGAAGGACCTTAGGGTAACGATTGAATTCGCTAAGTAAAGGGGAGGTAGTGCTACCAGGCGCGGCTGCTGGCTAAGCCGGCTTTTGCGCGACGTACAGTCGCCGCAACAGGCGGCGCTGGCTGGTGAGTTGGTGAACGCAATCCAGGAAGCGCTGCACGCCTGCGAAGTTCTCCGCGCCCTCGATCGCGCGCAGCGCGTCTTCGCGTCTGGCGCGTGCGTTGCGCCAGCGCTCGGCGATGGCGGCGGCATTGGCGCTGGTGTCGTCGACGCTGACAATCTCGAAGCCGGCTCGCTCCAGCAGGCGTTCGTTTTCTCCCGGTGGGCTGAACAGGTAGTAGCCGATGGAGCTGCGCGTCGCGATCTCGACGTGCGTAACCGTGCCCCCGATGATGAGGGCGTCGCTGAAGACGAGACGTGTCCCCGGCTTCAAGACGCGAAAGAGCTCGGCAAGAAGTTCGGCGCGTCCGGGAATGTGGCAGAGTACGTCGGTGGAGAAGACGGCGTCGAAGGTCGCGTCCGGGAAGGGAAGAGTCTGCGCGACGTCGCAAACTTCAAAGCGCACGCGGTCGAGGCCGCGCGACGCCGCGAGCTGGTTCGCGGTGGCAACGCCGGCGGCGTTGATGTCGACTCCCAGCACGCGGCAGCCGGTCATCTCGGCAACCTTGAGGGCGTAGCGTCCCGAGCCGCAACCGACTTCGAAGGCGTACGCATCCGGCGTGAGATGGAGCAGTTGCGGAATCCGGTTGGATTCTTCGGTGGTCGCCCAACTGGTCTGCCCGAGATCTTCGCCATACGTTTCCAGACGAACTTCGCGATAGACCTGGTCGCCGTAATTGCCGTAGGCGTGGTTGTAGAGATCGACTTTAGCGGAAGCTGCCATGCGGGGAAGAATTGTATCGCGAGATTCCCAGGAATTGTCACGCTGAGGGCAGCGAAGGATCAGCGGTTCGTCCCGGCAGATTGGTTTCCGGACATCAACCCATTGCCGCCCGCTGGTCAGACTGCCGGTTCCTGGCGAATAATGTTGGGCGTCGTTGTATAGCAACGGCAGACACTTTCAGGAGGCTCGGAATGTTGTGTTCTCACGCTGGCTGTTTCACTTGGGCACGGCGCGCAAGCAAACTTTCACTCGCGCTCATGGCCGCGTTTTTACTTTTCGCCAGCGCATCTCAACCGGCACACGCGCAGAACTTCACGGTCATCCATAACTTCACCGGCAACGACGGCGCCGACCCGTACGCGGGGCCGACGCTCGACGCCTACGGGCATCTTTACGGCACAACCTATTCGGGAGGCACACACGGCGCCGGCAGCGTTTATAAGCTGACGCAGCATGGCTCGTCGTGGCTGTTGAATCCCCTGTACAGCTTCAGCGGCGAAGCCGACGGCGCCGGCCCGGGCTTCGGCTCGCTGGCCATCGGCGCGAACGGTACGCTCTTCGGCACAACCGAGGGCGGCGGGATCTTCGGCGTGCTCTTCAACATGGTGCCTCGCCCGAATCCGTGTATCAGTGTGCTGTGTTCCTGGACCGACCACGTGCTCCACGTCTTCGGCAGCGGCAACGATGGCTCGCAGCCCCTGGGCAGACTGATTTTTGACGCTGCCGGCAATTTGTACGGCACGGCGAACCTGGGCGGAGCCGACGGCAATGGCGCCGTGTTTGAACTAACGCATTCGGGACAGAGCTGGAATGAGACTCTCCTCTACAGCTTTGCCGGAGGTACGGATGCGACGAATCCGGAGGCTGGGGTGACCATGGATGCTCTTGGCAATCTGTATGGCACCACGTCGTTCGGCGGCGCTAACAGTGACGGCGCAGTGTACAAATTGACGCACTCCGCTTCCGGCTGGACAGAGAGCCTGATCTACAACTTCACCGGCGGCAACGACGGACAAAACCCCGTGGGCGGTGTGATCGTCGACGCCAGCGGCAATTTGTATGGCGGAACATTCTTAGGCGGCGCGAACGGCGGCGGCACGGTGTACAAACTGGCGCCGTCAGGCGGAGGCTACACGCTGACGACGATCTACAGCTTCAGCGGATACGGTGGACCGTACAACGACCTCGCCTTCGATGCCAGCGGAGCACTGTACGGCGCGACCGAGGGCGATGGCGCTTACAACGCGGGCACGGTCTTCAAGCTGACGCCGAGCGGCGGTAGCTGGACGATGACCGATCTCCACGACTTCACCGGAGGCAGCGACGGCGGCGTGCCCTACGGCGCAGTGGCCGTCGATGCGCACGGCGACGTCTTCGGCACAACGTCATTGGGCGGCAGCAATAACGATGGAGTGGTGTGGGAGGTTACGCCGTAGGGAAAAGCCAAAGGCCGTCAGCTGCGAGCCAACTCGGTCGGCCCTGGGCTGTCAGCGAATCCTTAAACGATTGTCATCCCGAGAGAGTCGAGGGCTCAGCGGTTTGTTTTGGGTGAACACGCCTGAACAGGCTGCTGAAAGCTCGAACGGCGCGGGCTTTGTGTCAGGGCACGATTTCGGTCGCGCCGATGGCCCCCGTTTTAGAGCGGGCTTTCGCCCTGCATACCGTGTGCACCGGCCAAAGCCGTGCTCTCTTGCGCAGCTACACGGCACGACCAAGGTCGTGCCCTGACACGAGCCAGACAGCAGGCGAAATCCCGAACGGAGAGAGGGACCTCTCGTCACGACGATGTTTTTGAGTATTGGTGCCGAAGAAGGGACTCGAACCCCCACACCCTTGCGGGTACATGGACCTGAACCATGCGCGTCTGCCAATTCCGCCACTTCGGCACGGGTGGAAGCGAGTGAGAACTCAACTCGCTGGTCAGGAAGCAAAAGTAGTGTACACAATGCGAGGTGAGATTCGCAATGCTGCCGCTCTGCTGTTCGCAGACTGTTTCGCGATTTGCTTCTCGCCGCGTGCGCTCAGGATGACAAGGGGGCTGCGAGCTCTAGCGGAAAGCGAAAAGCCAAGCGAAAAGCTAAGAGCGAAAAGCCAACCGCGGACCGCGGCTCTCTTCCTAGCTTGCTTCGGCGGCTTCGCTGGCGCCTTGCGCGCCGTATTCTTTCAGCTTGTTGTGCAGGGTCTTCAGGCTGATCCCCAAAATCTCGGCTGCGCGCGTCTTGTTGTTATTCGTCGCTTCCAGAGTTTTCAAGATCAACAGCCGCTCGGCTTCATCGACGGTGGTACCCACGCCGAGACGCACCGCGTTGGCTTCCTGTACGGGGGCGCGCGGAACGACCTGGCCAAATCCCGGCGGCAGGTGCTTCATCTCGACCATGGCGCCGTCGCAGACAATCACCGCGCGTTCCAGAGTGTTACGCAGTTCGCGGACGTTGCCCGGCCAGGCGTACGACTGAAAAGCCGCGGCGACCGTATCGCTCATGCCGGCGACGGTGCGTCCGTGCTTCTCGTTCATGTCGGCGAGAATTGCCTGCGCCAGCGCGGGCAGATCCTCTTTATGTTCGCGCAGCGGCGGAAGCTGAATGTTGAAGACGTTCAGGCGATAGAAAAGATCGTTGCGCAGATGGCCCTTAGCGACCGCATCTTCGGGCTCTTTGTTGGTCGCCGCCAGCACGCGTACGTCGACCGAGGTTTCGCTCTTGCTGCCCAGGCGGCGCAGCTTGCGGTCTTCCAGCACGCGCAAAAGTTTGGCCTGCGTTCCAATCGGCATCTCGCCGATTTCATCCAGCAGCAGCGTGCCGCCCTCGGCCAGCTCAAAGCAGCCGATGCGGCGCTCCAGCGCGCCGGTGAACGCGCCTTTTTCGTGGCCGAAGATTTCGCTCTCAATCAGGGTCTCGGGGATGGCGGCGCAATTGATGGCGACGAACGGCTTCGCCTTGCGCATGCTGAGACCGTGAACGGTGCGCGCGACTAATTCTTTTCCCGTACCGCTCTCGCCGGTAATCAAGACCGACGCTGTGCTGGGCGCGACCATCTCAATGAGGCGGAAAACTTCCTGCATGCGCTTCGACGGTCCTACCAGCGAGCCCAGGACACCGATATCGCGCAGCTTGCGGCGGCTGGCTTCCAGTTCGCGTTCCGTACCGCGCAGGCGCGAGGCGTTCTGGAGAATGTTGCGCAGACGGGTGGGATTCACCGGCTTCTCAATGAAGTCGAAGGCCCCGCTCTTCATGGCGGTGACGGCCGAGTCAATGCTGCCTTGCGCGGTCAGCAGGATGACGGCGACCTGCTGCGGCTGGGCGGCAATATGCTCCAGCAGTTGCATGCCATCCATGCGCGGCATGCGGAGATCGGTGACGACGATGCCGGGGTTCCACATCTCGACGGCTTGCAAACCTTCCACGCCGTCGCAAGCTGTCTCGGCCTCATATCCCCAGGCGCGAACTAGTTCCGCCAGGCCCGTGCGTTCGTTTTCTTCATCTTCAACGATTAGAACTTTTTCTTGCGTCATGGGGAACGTCCCGTGCGATTACGTAAACCAAACACCAGAGTGCGTTAACGGAACAGCAGCTTAGATGCGAATCCGGGCGCCCTCGGTAGCTGCGTTCCGCGACTCTATTGGAAGGGAGCAGGTTGGCAGCAGTGGCTGTCAATAAGGTATCACCTTCAGGCTACTTTGGATGCAACCGGAGAATCGCACGGAAGGGCGGTACACTGGGGACGCCTGGTCGCGGAAAAATTTTGCTGGAGAGGAAAGCTGATATGAATCGTCAACCGCTATCGCTGGCTTTTGTTCTTCTGGCCACGTGCTTTGGTGGGGCTCAGAGCTCCGCTGCCATCGCCAGCCGCGCGCTGCCGCATTCGTCGGTGTATGCGATTGGCAAGGCTGCGCCGCAATCGCAGGCAAGCGCTGAGAATGCCAGCGTCATCTCAATCGTGCTTGCGAAATCCCTCGACGCAAAAAAACTGAAGACGGGCGATCCGGTGGAGGCCAAGACCACCGCCGAGTTAAGCGCCAACGGCATTACCGTCCCGAAGGGTTCGCTGGTGAAGGGGCACATCACGCAGGCGACGGCGCGTTCCAAGGGCGGAGAGCAATCTTCCTTGGGGATCGCCTTTGACACGATTCAGCTCAAGAACGGGCAGCCGATACCGCTCAAGGCCGGCATTCAGGCCGTGGGAGCGCCGCCGGCCCTGGCTCCCGGCATGCTTCAGGGCGAACCGTCCGCGCCGATCGGAAGCGCTCCAGGCTCTCCCGGTGCGCCTTCGGTTACCTCGCCACCAATGGTGGGAGGCGGCAATGCCCCAATGGGCGGGGTGCAGCAGCCTGGTTCCAACCTGCCACAAGAGCCGTCATCGCAGCAAAATAGCTCCGGTTCTGCTACTCTGAATGAGAAGTCAACCGGAGTGATAGGGCTGCGCGGTGTGCAGCTCGAATCCGGTTCGATCTTAACTTCGAGCGGGAAAGACCTCAAGCTGGACTCCGGTACCGAGATGATCCTGCGGGTACAAAATCAGTAAACACTCTCCCATTCGAAGATAAGGGACGGAATATAAAAGCTTTGTTAATCTTTGCTGTTAGGATACAATGGCGTGCTGTTGTAAGCAGGAGATTCGCCTGCACTTGTACCATAAAAATCTAAGTAAGTTTGAACCGAGCTAGGCCACTTTGCTTACGGTACTGCTGAGTTCCGGAGGATCAAGAATGTCTTCTAGTATTAATGTAGTCCCGACACGTCGTTATGCGACAGCCGTTGTGTTTGCGCTTGCGCTGTGTATGTGGGGCACTTTTGCGGCAGCCCAGGTCACAATCCAGCCGAAGGCGGAAGTCTTTGTTGGCTATTCCTGGCTGCACCCGAACGGCTATTACGTGGATGGTATTAAGACGACCGATCACACCGATGGTGTGAACGAGTCGCTTGTGTACTATCTGCCTCAGGCTCATAACCTTGGCATCATGGCTGACTTCAGCCAACACTTTGGCGTCAGCAACCAGAACATTCAGTACGTCTTGGGTGGTTTGCAGTACAAGTACCACACCGACACGTTCTCGCCTTTCTTCCACCTGTTCGCCGGCGCGATTCACCAGAACTTCCCGCTGGATAATCAGTGGAACGCTGCACTGGGTGCGGGCGGCGGCTTTGACTACTACGTAGGCAAGCGCTTCTCGATCCGCATCGTCCAGGCTGACTACATCTACAGCAACTACTCGCAGGCAATTCCTGTGACCAGTTCGCAGTGGAACAGCGTGCGCCTGTCGACCGGCATCATGTACAACTTCGGCAGCTACTACGTGCCGCAGCCGACGGCGGCTTGCACGGCGCAGCCTACCGAAGTCTGGGCAGGCGATCCGGTAACGGCGACCGCGACGGGATCGAACTTCAATCCCAAGCACACCATTATGTATTCCTGGACGACGAACGGCGGCAAGCTGAGCGCCACCGACAAGCAGTCGGCCCAGATCGATACCACGGGCGTGGCGCCGGGCAGCTACTCTGCCAACGCCAGCCTCACCGACCCCAAACTAAAGAATGTTGACACCGGCGGGCATTCCTTCATCGGTCACCCGGATCCAATCAAGCCGGCTACCTGCGCTGCAGCCTTCACCATCAAGCAGCCGCAGCCGCCGACCGTCACTTGTACGGCTGATCCGACGACGATCGCTGTTGGCCAGTCGTCCACCATCACCATGAACGGCAACGATCCTCAGGGATGGCCGCTGACGTACTCTTGGTCGACCTCCAGTGGGCAGTTGAGCGGCGGTACCGCCAACACGACCACGCTGACGGCCACCAGTGCTGATGCGGGCACCACCATGACCGTAACCGGAACCGTGACGGATGCGCGTGCCAACCTGAGTGCAACCTGCACGGCCACCGTTAACTCTCCTCAAATCGTAACCTGCGGCAAGATCGAAGATTGGGGCGAGTGTACCTTCGAGAAGAACCCCAAGAAGCCGTGGCGTGTTGACAACGATTGCAAGGACGTTCTCGACAAGGTAGCCCTGCGACTGCAGCAGATGCCTAACGGCAAGCTGGATGTGCTCGGCTTCATCGACGAGAAGGAAGTCGTTACCGAGAAGACTCTTGGTGCGCAGCGCTCCGTCAACGTCAAGTACTACCTGACGACCGACGGTCCTACCAAGATCGATCCTAGCCGTATCCAGCCGCGTGATGGCGGGACGCAGGGCAAGGCGACCCACTTCTACTTCATACCTGACAACATGTGCACCGACCAGACCGAACAGGGCGCGGCGGTTGACGAGTCCCAGGTGAAACCGCAGTCGCGTAACGCGCCTGCTCCTAAGAAGAAGTCGCACAAGGCCAAGGCAGCGCAGCGCCGGCAGCAACGCCAGCGCAGTAGGCTAAGTGCTTGGCTTAACCACAAAGCCGGTGAGAGGCAAAACCTCTCATCGGCTTTTTCTAATTACAGTCAGGAATTTGCGGAAGCGTAAAGCTGCCGCGCAGCCCGCGGTATGATCGACTAGGGCCATGAAGAGAGAGACTGCAAGGGGGATAGTGTTGTCTGCGATGTTGAAACGATCCGGGACGATTGCAAAGCTATTGTTGTGCGTTGGAATATTGCTCACCACATATTCATTCGCCGCCGACTGGCGAATGATAGGACCAGATGGCGGAAACGTACGCAGCCTGGCGTATGACCCCAGCAATCCGAGTCACATCCTGATAGGGACCAGCGCCGGCCAGATCTTCGCCTCGCAAGACGGCGGTAATTCCTGGACGCTGTTCGCGCACCTCGGTACAGGAGAGGATTACGTCCTCGACCACATCATCTTCGATCCTACGAATCCGGCGACAATTTATGCGGCCGGGTGGGATCTGTTCGACGACAGCGCCGGCGACGTGTTTCGCTCCGATGACGGCGGCCTCACATGGAAAGCCCTGCCGGGCACGCATGGCAAATCGATTCGCGCGCTCGCCATGGCGCCCAGCGATCACAACACGCTGGTGATTGGCGCACTCGACGGCGTCTTCCGCACGCGTGACGGCGGCCAAACCTGGACGCGCATGACGCCGGAGAATCCCGAGGTCATGGAAAACCACGCTTCCATGAAGAATTTCGTCTCCGTTGCCGTGGATCCGGAAAACCCCGATGTGGTTTACGCCGGAACCCGGCACCTGGCGTGGAAGACCTCGGACGGCGGCCAGAACTGGCACAACGTGAAAGACGGAATGCTGGATGATTCCGACGTGTTCAGCATCATCGTCGACCCCAAGGTTCCGTCCAAGGTTTATGCCAGCGCCTGCTCCGGCATCTACAAGAGCGATAACGGCGCGGAGCTTTTCCATCGGGTGCAGGGGTTGCCGCACTCGGCCATCCGTACCCGCGTGCTGAAGATGGATCCGCAACACAGTTCGACTGTCTATGCGGGCACCACCGGAGGCTTGTGGAAGACCGTGGATGGCGGCGCCAGGTGGACGCTGGTCACCTCCGAGAACGTGATCGTGAACGATGTGCTGATCGATCCGCGCAATTCGGAGCGCGTGCTGGTGGCCACCGACCTCGGCGGAGTGCTGGCCAGCAATGATGGCTTCGCGCACTACGCCGCATCCAATCGCGGCTTCTCGCACCGCGTGGTGGGCGATGTCGTGGTGGATCGCAAGGATCCCAACCGGATTTATGCGGGCGTTGCCAACGACCGCACAGCCGGCGGAGTGTTTATCTGGGATGACACCGGAAAGCACTGGCGGCAATCCAACCGCGGCATTGAAGACCGCGATGTTCTCAGTCTGCAGCAGGCTGAAGACGGAACCCTGTTCGCGGGCACCAATCATGGAATCTTCTACCTGGATCCGGGAAGCGAAACCTGGAAATCTGCCAGCATGATTATGGGAACGGTTCCGGAGTGGAAGCCGAAGGAAGCCGCGCCGGAAGCGCCCGCTCCCACGAAGAAGTCGACGCGTACTTCGGCGGCTACTCACAAGAAGACGACCACGGCAAAAGCCAAGGCGCCGGTGGAACCGGTGATTCCGTCGGCGACCGCGCCGAAAATCCGCAGCCTGTCGCTCGGACAAGACGCCTGGTTTGCCGCTACCAACGAAGGTCTGTTCATCAGCGTGGATCACGGGAAGAAGTGGTACGGAGAATTGCTCGAAGGCGAGAATAACTTTGTCGCCGTGAACAGCTACGCCGACGGAAGCGCGACCCTGGTCACGAACAAAATCGCGTTTCTTTCCCATGATGGAGGCAAAACCTGGGGCTCGCTGCAGATTCCCGAATATGCTAAAGGCCTCTACAACCTGACGATGATGCCGGATTCCTCGCTATGGCTGGCGGCCCGCGAAGGCGCCATGGAATCCGTGGATGGTGGTAAGACCTGGCGCTACGCGGTTGGCGGGCTGCCCAACAAGGATGTGCTGGCGGTGCGTTACGACGATGCCGGTCAGCGGCTGCTGGCAACCGCGCTTCACGAACACGGAATCTTCGCCAGCTCGGACAAGGGAAAAACCTGGCAGCGCATCGGGCAATCGGATGTGGCCATCGTAAGGGCTATCGATTACCAGGGACGTCTGCTTGCCATCTCCAGTCACAACGGGTTGCTGTTGCAGGACAGCGACACCGCTGCGAAAACCGCCGAGAAGGCTGCCGCCGGCATGGGCACCAGGAAGAGCGATCAATAGCGGCGTAGGGAAGCAAAACGTGAAACGGAAGGCGATCGGCGCCTTCCGTTTTGCTTGCGATGGGTTTGTCCCACCATACTGCAACGGTCCTGCTTTGAGGCTCACCAGTGCCAGCTTCCCGTTCCGAGCAACCACACTTAACGAAGCTGATTCATACGACTTCGGCGCCTACAGACTTCGGAATTCCGGGTTTATCATGAATACCAAGAGGCCACGGCCTTTCTGTACCTATGGACATCAATAAAACGATTGCTTCTGTTGCCAGGGCCGTCTGCTGGGCTGCACTGCTCTTTTGCTTTTCAATCCTCGCGGTAGCTTCAGATTGGCGTTTGATCGGGCCCGAGGGCGGCGACGTTCGCAGCCTGGCCTACGACCCGTCGAATCCGAACCGTATCCTGCTGGGAACCAGCGCGGGACAGTTGTTCGATTCCGAGGATGGCGGCGCTTCGTGGTCGGTGTTCGCGCATCTGGCCCCGGGCGATGATTACGTTCTGGACCACATCATCTTCGATCCGAGTCATCCGCAGACCATCTACGTGGCCGGCTGGAGCCTGTACAACGCCAACGACGGCGATGTCTTCCGCTCCGACGATGGCGGTCACTCCTGGCGCGCCCTGCCCGGCGTTCACGGAAAGTCTGTGCGCACCATGGCGATGGCGCCCAGCAATCCGAAGGTCCTGGCAATCGGCGCGCTGGAAGGCGTCTTCCGCACCAGCGACGGCGGCCAGACCTGGACGCAGATCTCGCCTCCCAACCATGCCGAGATCAAGGACATCGAGTCGCTGGCCTTCGATCCGCAGAACCCTGACATTCTCTATGCCGGCACGTGGCACCTCCCATGGAAGACCACCGATGGCGGCGGCAACTGGCACAGCATCAGCCACGGCATCGCCTTCGACTCCGACATGTTCAGCATCATCGTCGACCCGAAGAATCCGGATACGGTGTATGCCAGCGCCTGCTCAGGCATGTACAAGAGCCAGAACAAGGCGGAGCTCTTCCATCGCATGCTCGGCCTGCCCCACTCGGCTATGCGCACGCGCGTGTTGAAGCAGGATCCGGTGCGCTCCAGCATCGTCTACGCGGGCACGACCGGCGGATTGTGGAAGACCGTCGATGGCGGCGACAAGTGGACGCTGGTCACCGATGACAGCGTGATTGTCAACGACATCATGATCAGCCCCGATAATCCGAACCACGTGCTGGTGGCCACCGATCGCGGCGGGGTGCTGGCCAGCAATGACGGCTTCGCGCACTATGAGACTTCCAATCGCGGCTTCGCCCATCGCGTGATCGGCGGGGTGGTGGTCGACAACAAAGATCCCAACCGCATTTATGTCGGCGTGGTGAACGACAAGAGTCTGGGCGGCTTCTTCTTCTCCGACGATGCCGGCGCGACCTGGCGGCAATCCAATCGCGGCCTCGACGAGCGCGACATTCTGAGCTTGCAGCAGGCGGCGGATGGCGTCATCTTCGCCGGCACCAATCACGGCATCTTCTACCTGAACTCGGTGGACGGAGAATGGCAGGCGGCCAGCATGATCATGGGCCCGCTCCCGCAGTCGCCCTCCGAAGAGAAATCTGCGGCGAAGACCACGGCCACCCATTCCGGCAGGAAGACCACCCACGCATACCGCAACAACCCACAGGGTTGCGGTCATCGAGCACCCGATTCCGTTGGCGGAGACACCGCGCATTCTGGCTTTCGACATGAACGGCGATAAATGGTACGCGGCGACTACCGATGGTTTCTTCGGCAGCAGCGATCACGGCCGCAAGTGGTACAGCATCCCGGTCGAAGGCGAACGCGAGTTCATCGCGGTGAACCGCTTCTCCGATGGCACGGTTGCCCTGGTCGCTCCCAAGCATGCGTACCTGTCACGGGACGACGGCAAGGGCTGGACCGAGGTTATCCTGCCGCAGTACGTGACCGGCTTGTACAACCTCACCCAGGTGGGCGACGGTTCGCTGTGGACGGGCACGCGCGAAGGCGCGCTGCACTCGCTGGATGGCGGCAAGACGTGGGAGCACGTGCTGGGAGGTCTGCCGGCGCGCAATGTCTACGCCGTGCGTTACGACGCGGCTTCGCAGCGGCTGCTGGCGACGGCGCAGCATACCCACGGCGTCTACGAAAGCAAGGACAACGGCCAGAGCTGGCGGCTCACTCCGGACACCGGGGTTTCTATCCGCACGGCGCTGAACTTCCAGGGCAGGCTGCTGGCCGCTTCGTCCTATAACGGGTTGCTGCTGCAGCAGGGCGATGGCGGTGGGGCGCCGGAGACCGCGCACGCGGGGCAGGCCGCTCCAAACGCCAGTCGCCAGTAGTCGATAATTAAATTTCGCTAACCGAAAGGGAGAAAGTTCAAATTTCTCCCTTTTATTTTTGGGCGAGAGCCAGAGATATCTAATCCGGGAAATTGTGGCTGACCGTTTCCGCTGCCGGGAACTTCGTAAGGCACTGTCGCAGCACGCATTTTGCGGAAAGCCGCGTCGGAACGGTTTCAAATCGAGACGGCCGCAATGCTGCACGGTCCTGACGCGGTCGCCGAATCGGGGATAAATCCAGCAGAAACAAGGCTGAAGTCTTCTGAGTCGCTTTGGCTGCCTGTTTGCTAATAGAAGAGTCGTAGCAAACAAACCACCAGCGAGAAGGCAGCGGACCATGAACACCAGTTGCGACCGGCTACAAGAGAAGGCTGTACTCTCCGGGCAAGCGGCGATCGAGCGCAAGCGAAGAATGGCAGCCATGCTGGCTGCGCCGGCGAATCCCGGAACGAATGCAGACGACGCCGGAGCGGGCCCTTTGCCAGTGGTTGACGAAGATCTGTCCCGTCTCGTGATGTCTTCCTCCTGCGGTGACCATGAGGGGCGTGCCATGGAGAAGGCATGCCCCTCGTCTTTTGCCTGTCGCGATTGCGTCGAGATGCTGCACGAACTGTCCAACGTCATGACCTCGGTGCTGACCAACGCGCAGGTGCTGAGCTGGAAGCTGCCACCCTACAGCCATCTGAAGCGGCCGGTGCGGGAGCTGGAGCGCGGCGCACAGCGCAGCGGGGAACTGCTGCGGCGCCTGATGCAGCGCTGCTCGGAGGAGGCCTAGGGCTGCCGTTGTGGCCGGTACGAGATTCCCGATGTTCGCGGGAACAGAAACAGTTTTCGGCTAGAGAGGCGAGCGTGGCGTGACCTGGATTTGCCCGGGAAGCGCCTGAAAAGTGCTTTGACCGGGTGGCAAATGAGGTTCGAAACAGCGAGGTGCTCACAACTCGATGTGACCTGTGTACTAGCAGGGATTTCCCAAAAAGGGATGATGGTAACGAGCGCTTAATAAATGGCGTGTGCACGGTGGAGAGCACGAGCTTCCGCCGTTAAAGGGGCGAAATCCAAGTGATTGCAGCAGAAGATGTTCCAGCCACCGAGCCGACCGTTACGACCAGCCTTTTAAACCTGCTGATCATCGAAGACGAACGTTCCGTACGAGAGTGCTGCCGGGAAGTGGCACGTTCGCTGGGCTTCAACGTCCAGGCCGCGGAATCGCGCGACGAAGCCTATCGCGTTCTGGACACCACCAGTCCGGATGTAGTTCTGCTCGACCTGCGGCTTCCCGGCACCAGCGGCTTGGACGTGCTGCGCGATCTGAAGCGGCGCCTGCCGGAGTGCGTGGTGATCGTGATGACCGGCTTTGCCACCGTGCAGTCGGCGGTGCAGGCCATGAAGCTGGGCGCCTACGACTACATCACCAAGCCGTTCAACTTCGAGGAGCTGCGGCTGGAGTTGGAGCGCGTCACCGGCCACCTGAAGCTGACGGCCGAGAACCGCGTGCTGCGCGAGAAATTGAAATCCAAGCAGGGCTTCGGACAGCTGGTAGGGCACTCGCCGGAGATGGAGAAGCTGTATCGCATCATCTCCAAGGCTGCCCACAGTACGCACCCGGTGGTGATTCTGGGCGAGAGCGGCACCGGCAAGGAGCTGGTGGCGCGTTCGATTCACTATGCCGGCTCTCTCAAGGACAAGCCGTTTATCCCGGTTGACTGCGGCTCGCTGGTGCCGACCTTGATCGAGAGCGAGCTGTTCGGCTATGTGCGCGGCGCCTTCACCGGCGCGGTGCGGCCGAAGGAAGGTCTGCTGGCCACCGCCGAGGGCGGAACCATCTTCCTCGACGAAGTCGGCGAGCTGCCCATCGATCTGCAATCCAAGCTGCTGCGCGCGATTCAGGAAAAAGAGATTCGTCCGGTAGGAGGAACGCGTTCCATCCCCATCAACGTGCGCATCCTGGCGGCCACCAATCGCGACCTGGATGCCGCGGTCATGCAGGGAACCTTCCGCCGCGACCTGTACTTCCGGCTGAACGTGCTGACCCTGCGCATTCCGCCGCTGCGCGAGCGCAAGCAGGATATTCCGCTGCTGATCGGCCACATCCTGGAGCGCATCAACCACGCCACCCAGAACCAGCACAGCATCGGCGAAGATGCCTTGCGGCTGATGCTGGATTACGACTGGCCGGGCAACGTTCGCGAGCTGGAGAACTGCATCGAGCGTGCCTGCACCACCTGCTCGCTGCCCACCATCCACGTGACCGATCTGCCCACCCAGTTGCGCAACTTCACGGTGCAGACGGCAACCCCGGTGAATGGGGAAGCAACCACCTCGAACATCACGCCCTTGGAGGAGCTGGAGAAGCAGGCGATTCTGCACGCCATTCAGTTGCTCGACGGCGACAAGCTGGAGGCAGCACGCCGCCTGGGCATCGGCAAGACCACGCTGTATCGCAAACTGAAGGAGTACGGTTCGGCACTCTGACAGGCCGGGCGTCCGGAGGCGCCTGGAAATTCTTCCGCGCAGGAGCTGGCGCGGAGAGCAACTCAACCTCAGTCCTATCGGTTCCGACTGACGAAGGCCGCCCGCGCGTCAGGGCGGCGAAGTGTGCTCCACGGCGGCCGAAGGGGAGACGATGATCCTGCTGGTGACGACATCGGCGCGCGCCCGGGAGTGTGCGGCGGCGCTGGAACAGGGAACGGGACACAAGACACACGCCGCGCAGACGGTGCCGCAGGCGCTGCATCGGCTGGAGGCCGCCGAGTATGACGCCATGGCCATCGACCAATCGCTGCTGGAGACCGACCTGCGCGCTCTCGACACGCTGCTGAACCGCTGCGGAATGGCCATGCCGGTCTACATCAACCTTGGGCTGCACAGCGTCGAGCGCATCGTGCGCGACGTTCAGGTAGCTCTGCGCCGCCTGGACAGCGAAAAGGCTCTGGCCATGCGCTCCGCCGGCCGGCTGCTGTCCAACCAGCTGCGCAATGACCTCACCGGAATTCTGCTGTTCTCCGATCTGGCGTTGCGGCAAACGACGATCCCGGCCGATGTGGCCGACAAAGTAAAATCGTTGCGCGAACTGGCGGAGAAGATGCGCGGCGAGCTGAGCATCTCCTGATACGTCAGGAGTAAGAGTTCTGCGCGCGTCCGCGGCCGGTTGTGATTGCTGCTGAGACAGGAGGACACGGCGCAAGCTGAATTCAGGTGGGCGTACAACTCCAGAGTAGAAACACGACTCCTAACTGGTGGAGGTGAGGAGTCAATGCTTTGGACAATCTTTGCGATCTTACTGATCTTGTGGCTTTTGGGCTGGGGCTTCCACGTTGCCGGCAGCCTTATTCATCTGTTGCTGGTGCTGGCGGTGATCGTGCTCGTCATCAACCTGGTGACCGGACGAAGAGCGGTTTAACGAAGTCTGCAACTAGCAGCTAGCGACGAGCAACCAGCGACTAGTTTCGGACTCTCGTCGATTTGGCTAATTCGTCTTTAGACTCGCAGCACACTCTGCAAATCGTTTGAGGCTAAAACGAAGTTTGCCTGAATTGATTGCTAGCGGCTAGTTGCTAGTTTGCTAGCAGCTTCTATTCCGTCCGCAGCGCCTTCATCGGTTCTACCGACGCTGCGCGACGCGCCGGCAGCGAGGCCGCCAGCAGCGCGACGCAGGCCACGATGAACGTTCCCCCCAGCAAGGTCAGCGGGTCACTGGCGCGGACTCCGTAAAGTTGACTTTGCAAAAGCCTCCCCAGCAATAACGCTACGGGCAGGCTGATCAGCACGCTCGCACCGCAAATCCACAGGACATCCTGCAGCACCAGGCGCACGACGCTGGAGCGCTGCGCGCCCATCGCCATGCGGATGCCGATCTCGCGGGTGCGTTGCGCGGTGGAGAACGCCAGCACGCCGTACAGTCCGATGGCGGCCAGCAGCACTGCCAGGATGCCGAAGCTGGCCGACAGCATCGCAATCAGCCGCTCGTTCGACAGGCTGCCGGAAACCTGCTCGTCCTCGGTTTGCAGGCCGGTAATGGCCAGCTTCGAATCCAGCTCCTGAAGGGCAGCGCGAATTTCGGCTTCGCTGCTCTTCGGCTCCTGCCAGGTGCGCACCAGGTAAGTGATGCCGTTCAGCTCCGGGCTCTGCAGCATGGAGCGATAGCCGGTCTGCCGCACCGCGTCGCGCACGGAATGGTGCTTGGTGTCGCCGACCACGCCGACGATCTGGGTATCGAACTTCTTGTTGTCACCGCCATCGAAGCTGATCATCTGCCCGATGGCGTTTTGTGGACTGCCGAAATAGCGTTTGGCCAGCGCCAGGTTCACCACCGCAACCTTCGCCGAGGTGAGGGTGTCCTGCTCGGTGAAGACGCGGCCGGCCAGCACCGGAACCTTCATGGTAGCGAAGTAGGCCGGGGTGACCCACGGCTCCTCGATTTGATCGTCGTCGCTGTTGCTGGCCTTGACTCCGGGGACCGCGATGTCGCCGGTCTCGTCATCCCCCGCCAGGTCAGGATCGTCGGTGGCGGCGACCGAGCGCACACCCGGCAGCGCGGCCAGCTTTTCGAGCACGCGTTGATTGAGCGCCTGCATCTGGCTGGCCTGATATCCGGCGAAGCGCGGATACAGGTTGAAGGTCACCAGGTGATCGGTGGCGAATCCCACATTGACCGATTGGAGATTGCGCAAGGGTACGAACAAACAGGCCCGCGCCAACCAGCAGCAGCAGGCTGACGGCAATCTGCGCGCCCACCGAAATCCGGCGAAAGCGCAGCGGGCTGCCTGACGCGGTCGAGTTTTGCTGCTTCAAAGCGGATACGAGGTCGGGGCGGAAGAAGCGCAGCGCCGGTGCGAGGCTGAACAGAATGCTCGCTCCAAAGGCCAGCGCGAAGTTGAAGAACAGAATGCGCGTGTCGGGATGAGCGGACAGGGGAATCTCCGCCATCGGATCGGTGAAGGTGGTATGCAGCAGCACGTCGCAAATCACCGGCGCCAGCAGCAGTCCGAGTAGGCCGCCCACGCCGCCGAGCAAAACGCCTTCCAGCAGCAGTTGCCGTACGATGCGCCAGCGGCCCGCGCCCATGGCGTACCGCACCGCCATCTCGCGCGTGCGGCCGGCGGCGCGCACCAGCAGCAGGCTGGAGATGTTGACGCAGGCCATCAGCACCAGCAGCCCGACCATGCCCATCAGGATGACCAGCGGCGTGCCGATCTGATCGCGCAGCGGAGAAAATCCGCGCGCGCTGTCGAGCACTTGAATGTGCGACTCGTCGAGAAACAGTCGCCGCGTGCGCTCGGAGTGATAGCCGAACTGCTTCAACTCATCGGCGCGGATCGCGTGCCATAGCGGCTCGAGGCCGGCCTGCGCCTGCGTGCGCGTCTCGCCCGGCTTCAGCCGACCCTCGATGGTGATCCAGTGCGACTGGCGATCTTCGAGGTCCTGCCAGCGCGGGGTGATGATGTTCTTCATCGACGCGGCGACGAAGAGGCTGGGCGTCTCGCCGGGAACGATGCTGCGAAATTCCGGCTGCACCACGCCGACGATGGTGAACGGCCTCGCGTTGATCAGCAGCGTCTTGCCGAGGACGCTGGGATCGGAGCCGAAATTGTTCTTCCAGTAATTGAAGCTGAGGACGGCGACCGGGGCGCTGCCGGCCGCGTCGTCGGAGGGCAGAACAAGCCGTCCGAGCGCCGGCTGCAGGCCGAGCACCTCAAAATAGTTGCCGCTGACCAGTTCCGCCTCGATCAGCGCCGAGCGGTTGTTCCACTGCGCGCCGACGTATTTCTCGTCGTTGGCGATGAGGCCGCTGAAGACGCTGTTCTTGTCGCGCAGGTCGCGATACATCGGGTAGGAGAAAAAATCTTTGTCGTCGCCGCCGTAGTTGTTGGTGTGGCCGGGCGACTCTCCCGTATAACGCAGGCGCACCAGTTGTTCGGGATGGCTGACCGGCAGGCTGCGCAGCACGGCCTGATCGAGCAGGGTGAAGATGGCCGTGCTGGCGCCGATGCCGAGCGCGAGCGTAACCACCGCAATCAGCGTGAACAGCGGCGATTTACGAAACTGGCGAAATGCGTAGCGAAAGTCGGTCATATTGGCAGCAATCAGCAATCAGCAATTAGCGATCAGCAATCAGCGACTAGCAACTAGCGACTGGCAACTAGAATTCGGCATTCAGCTCTTAGCCTTGGGCTCTTAGCTCCCGGCGCCTGAGGAGGATTTGTAGCGAGTCCCGCATATTCCGGGCAGTAACCCCCTGACTCAATGCCAGACGCCACATATCAAAAGCCAATTGCTAGTCGCTAACTGCTCGTTGCTCGTTGCTCGTCGCCAATTCATTCCGTTCTCAGCGCTTCCATTGGCTCAAGCGACGCTGCACGTCGTGCCGGCAGATAGGTTGCCAGCAGCACCACCAGCAACAGAGTTCCGATGGCGGCGAGCCATGGCATCGCGTCGAGCATGCCGACGCGGAACAGCAGGCTGGAGAAGACGCGTCCCAGCGCGAGGGCGGCGACGATGCCGCCCGCAATTCCCAGCAGCGCCAGCTTCATGCCTTGCAGCAACACCAGTCGCAGCACGCCGCCGCGCTGCGCGCCCAGGGCCATGCGCACTCCCAACTCTCGCGTGCGCAAACGCACCGAGTAGCTGATGACGCCGTACAATCCGACTCCCGCCAGCAGCAGTGCCAACGCAGCGAAGGTCGTCAGCAACAGGACCACGAAGCGGCGTCCGAGAAGAGATTCGTCGATCGACTGCTCGATCGTTTTCACATCGTAGATGGCAAGGCTGGAGTCGGTGGCGCGCACGGCGACGGCAACGTCGCTCTGCAAGTCAGAGGCGTTGCGTGGGCTGCGCACGACGATCGTTGCTCCCGTCACCGGCGCCTGTTGGATAGGCAGATACCAGAAACCTTCGTTGGTGTCGGATTCAAGCGACGATGCGCGAGTGTGAGCCACCACTCCGACGATGGTGTACCACGGGCCCTTGACTCGGTCGTCGTTGCCGATGTGCTCTCCGATGGGATCCTTGCCGGGCCAGTACTGATGCGCCAGCACCGTGTCGACGACGGCGACCCGCTCGCTGCCGGCGCGATCCTGGGCCGTAAACTCGCGGCCGCGAAGCAGCGGAATTTCCAGCGTGCGGAAGTAGTCCGGCGAGATCAGGCGGACGTTGCCGTGTGGGCCGGGATCGTTCGGCCCGGCGGGATGGCCTTCGATGAAGAAACTCGCCGAGCCACCATCATCGGCGAAGGGCGCGGAGTCGGCGACGGCCGCGCTCTTCACGCCGGAGATAGCTTGCAAGTTATCCTGCAGCGAGTGATAGAAATTTTCCTGCTTCTCGTCTTTGTCGTACACAGAGTCGGGCAGCGACAGGTGGGCCGCCAGCAGCCCGCCAGGCTGGAAGCCGGTCTCAACGCGCTCCAGCGCCCGCAGGCTGCTCAGCAGTAATCCGGCCGCAGCCAGCAGCAACAGCGACAGCGCCACCTGGACGATGACCAGGGCTGAGCGCGCGCGATGGCTGCGAACGCTGCCGCTGCCTCCGCGTCCGCCTTCCTGCAGAGCGCTGAACCAGCCGGGTTGCGTACGCCTCCATGCGGGGACAACGCCGCACAGCAACGACGCCACGATGGCGATGCCGGTGACGAAGAAGAGCACCGGGCCGCCGAAGGAAACTTGTATCTGCGCGCCCAAGGTCGAGGGCAGACCGCGCACCAGCAGAGGCGCGCTGAGGGCAGCCACTGCCAAGCCAAGAAGCACGCCGCCCAAGGTGAGGACAATGCTTTCCGCCAGCGCCTGCTGGATGAGATTGGCTTGCGTTGCGCCGAGTGCGACGCGCACCGCCAACTCACGCTCGCGCGCAGAGGCCCGCGCCATCTGCAGTCCGGCGATGTTGGCGCAGGCGATGAGCAGCACCACCCCGACGGCGATCAGCAAAAGTGTGAGCGGTTTGCGCAACGTGCCGCCGGTCATCTCGGTGAGCGGCAGCGCGAACATGCCCCAGCCGCTGACCTGGCCGAAGCTCTTCGCGCCTTCGGAAGCGATGCTCTCGGCTGCCTTGTGCTGCAGATAGGTGTTAGCCTGCTGGAGCGTCACGCCGGGTTGCAAGCGCGCCACGCCAAACAAGAATTCGTCGTAGCGATATTTCGGGTCCTGATACTGGGCGCGAGGCAGCGCCAGCGGTACCCAGACTTCAACGTCGTTAGGCCAGTTGAAGTCCGGGCCCATCACTCCGATGACCTTGTGCGGCTGCTGGTTAAGGATGACGCTGCGGCCGATGATGTTGGGGTCCGCGCCGAAGGTCCGCTGCCACGCGCGATAGGAAAGAATGGCAACGTGCGCGGCTCCGGCCTGATCTTCTTCGGGCGTGAAGTTGCGGCCGAGATAGGGACGCACCTGAAAGACGTTGAAGAAGTCGGACGACACTTTGTCGCCGTGCAGCCGCGTGGGAGCGGTGTTCTCGGGAGCGAAGTTGAAGGTCGCGGCCTGCATGACCGCGGCAGAGGAGAAGATCTTCCTGCCAGCGGCAGCGTCGTTGAAGTCAGGCGGCGAAATAGCAATGTTGCTCAGGTCCGGCATCGCGTTGTAGCGCGCCCGCAGCGCCACCAGTCCGCTGGGATGAGGAATGCCGCTGGGATTGAGCAGCACCGCGTTGGTCACGGAGAAGACCGCGACGTTCGCGCCGATGCCCAGCGCCAGGGTCAAAATCGAAACCAGCGCGAAGCCGGGCGACTTGCGCAACTGGCGAACCGCGTAGCGAAGATCGTGCAGGACTTGGTGCATGTTCTCACCCCCAAAGCGGCACTTAGCAATTGGCAATTAGCAATTCGCAAAGGCTGATGAAACGTGATCGCCATCGCGCAACACCCGTCAGCCTTGATGCGGGGGTTGGCTGATAGTTAGGGGCGAACGGCTAAAGCCAAGTGCCAAGTGCCGTGCCAATGCGTTTTTCTCACTCCATCCTTAGCGCCTTCATCGGTTCGATTGAGGCGGCGCGGCGCGCCGGCAGCATTGCGGCTCCGGCTACCACTAGGATCACCAGCACAATCGCCGAACCCATGACCAGCGGATCCGTCGGACTGACGTGATAGAGCTGGCTGTGCAGCATGCGCGACAGCAACATCGAGACGGGAACGGTTACCACGATGCTGATGCCCGCCAGCCATAGCACATCCGAGAGCACGAGTCGCACGACCGCTCGGCGTCCCGCTCCCAGTGCCATGCGGATGCCGATTTCCTGCGTACGCTGCGCGGTGCTGTAGGCAAGCACGCCGTAGAGGCCGATCGCCGCCATCAGCGTTGCCAGCAGGCCGAAGCAGACGGCCAGCATCGCGATCAGGTGTTCGTTGGAGACGCTCATCGCAATCTGCTCGTCCATGGTGCGCAGGCTATCGACGACCAGCTTGGAGTCGACTTGCTGCATGGCCGAGCGAATGTCGGCTTTGGCAGCGCCGGGCGATTGCCACGTGCGCACGTAGAACTCGAGGAAACCCTGATACGGCGACTGCGACTGCGCGCGATAGAGGGTTTCCATGGCCTCGGTTCGCAGGTCCGCGTGCCTGGTGTCGCCCACGACGCCCACGATCTGAAGGTCAGGGTGACCTTTCAGATTTCCGTGATGCAGCACTTTGCCGATGGCGTTCTGCGCCGAGCCAAAATGCCGGCGCGCGAACAGGTCGTTGACGATGACGACCTTCGGCTTGTTCGGCAAGTCCTGATCGTCGAAGTCGCGGCCTGCCAGCAGCGGAATGCCGGTGGTTGTGAAGTAGCCGGGCGTGATCCACGGCGCTTCCACCAGGATGGCGTCGGTGGAGGTGTTGCCAGGCAGGGTGACGCCGGTGATGCTCTGCTGGCCCATCAACTCAGGATCGGTGTTACCGCTCACCGAGCGCACGCCAGGCAACGCGGTAAGTGCCTGAAGGATGCGGCGGTGAAGCTCAGGCACCTGCGCGTCCTTGTAGCCGGCAAGCTGGGGATCAATACCGAAGCTCAACAGGTGCTCGGTGACGAAGCCGGGATCGGCGTTGCGCAGGTTCCGAAGCGTCTGCACAAAAAGGCCGGCGCCGATGAGCAGCACCAGGCTCAAGCCAATCTGCAAGGCGACGGAGATTCGGCGGAAGCGAAGGTTGCTGGCGGACGCCGTTGCGCTTTTCTGTTTGAGCGAGTTGACCAGGTCAGGGTAGAGGAAGCGAACTGCGGGCGCCAGGCTGAATAAGAGGCTCGCTCCTACGGCGAGCGCGAAGTTGAAGAGCAGCACACGGAGATCGGGTCGAGCCGCGAAAGGAAGCCCGGCGCTGGGATCGTTGATGACATTATGCACGAGCACCGACGAAAGCAGCGGCGCTAAAACCAGTCCGAGCGTGCTGCCTAAAATGCCCAGTACCAAACCTTCGACCAGCAACTGGCGTACGACTCTCCATTTGCTGGCGCCGAGCGAATAGCGCAACGACATCTCGCGGACGCGCCCGGCGGCGCGCACCAGCAGCAGGCTGGAGACATTGACACATGCCATGAGCAGGACCAGCCCGACCATGCCCATCAGGATCATCAGCGGGACTTTGACCTGGTCGCGCAGCGGCGAGAAGCCGCGCGAGTTGTCAACCACCAGTAGCTTCGTCTTCTGCAAGAAGCCGCGGCGGATCAACTCCTCCGACTCGTCGGTTTGCGCTAACTGTTCCTGGCGAATGCCGTGCCACAGAGCCTGCAGGCCGGTCTCTGCGCGGGCCGACGTGACGCCTGGAGCCAGTCGCGCCTCCACCGTCAGCCATGCCGAGCGAAAATCGTTCAGGTCATAGGTGGCGGGGTTGACCAGACTCGCGGCTCCCAGCGGAAAGAAAACTTTCGGCGCGTAACCGGTGATGGCGCTCTTGAATCCCGGTGGCGTGACGCCAACGACGGTGAAAGACTGACCATTCACCAGCAGCGCCTGACCAACGATCCCAGGATCGGCGTTGAAGCGAGTCTTCCAATAGTCGAAGCTAAGGACGAGAACTCGATTGCCGGCACCGTCTTGGTCGTCGGAGGGAAGCAGCAAGCGTCCGAGGGCCGGCCGGACTCCCAGCACGTCGAAATAATTGCCGCTGACCAACTCACCTGCGGCCAGTTCCGGCTGATTGTTCCAGCGGATGCCGACCTGCGATTCGCTGTTGGCGATCAGCCCGGAGAAAACCTGGTTCTTGTCGCGGAGTTCGCGATAGGCGGGGAATGAAAAGTAATCGTACTCATCGCCGCCGTAGTAGTTGATGTTGCCATTGTGCAGGCCTTCGTAGCGCAGACGCACCAGTTGCTCGGGATGGCTGACCGGCAGCGTGCGCAGCAGCGCCTGATCGAGCAGGGTGAAGATGGAGGTGTTGGCACCGATCCCCAGTGCCAAGGTGAGCACAGCGACCAGCGCGAAGACCGGCGATTTGCGAAGCTGGCGTAATGCGAAGCGAAAATCTTGCCACATGCGATGCTGACGACCTCTAAGCGCGACGGACAGGGAGCTTCCACAGGTTATGTGCAAGCCGACGGCCAAGCTTTCTGTCGCTGGCTCAGCTACTTAGCCATGGCAGCCATAGCGTCGTCTGTCCGCCGGCGGAACTTCGCGTCCGCTTCCGGACAAAGATACGGAATATTGGCCCTGAAGGTTCGGTCATTTCCCGCCAAGCTACGGATTTCTAAGTAGATGGGGCAACGTAAGTAGAAGCACCGGTCTCTAAGTTTGCGTGCGGGGCAAGAGCCCCGCTGTTTGCGATGCAGACTGTCCTCGGCTCATCCCCCAAACCCAGTGACACCACAAAGTCCCGTTGCCGATCGCACTCTGCTGGAGCGCCAAGTCCGGCAACTCGGCGACTGGTTTCACAATATCGACCTGTACGGCGTACCGACCGCGCCCAATCACTTCCTGGGCGATTTTCCCAACGTGAAGTGGCGGCATATCGCCGAGGCCATTCCGCAGGACCTGTCAGGCGCCGAGGTGCTCGATATCGGCTGCAACGGCGGCTTCTATTCCATGGAGATGAAGCGGCGCGGCGCCGGGCGTGTGCTGGGCATCGACGTCGACGACCGCTACCTGAACCAGGCGCGCTTTGCCGCATCGACTGGGAGTGGAAATCGAGTTCGAGAAGCGTTCGGTCTACGAGGTCGAGCAAATCGCCGGCCAATTCGACTACGTCTTCTTCATGGGCGTTTTTTATCACCTGCGCTATCCGCTGTTCGCGCTCGACCAGGTGGTGAAAAAGATCCGTCCTGAGGGACGGCTGGTCTTCCAGTCGATGCTGCGCGGCTCTGCCGAAGTGAAGCCGTGGAAAGACGATTACCTGTTCTGGGAGACCAAGATGTTCGGCGATCCGGCGTATCCGGCGATGTACTTCGTCGAGCACAGCTACGCCAACGATCAGACGAACTGGTGGATCCCGAACCGCGCGGCCGCTGAAGCGATGTTGCGCAGCTCGGGGCTGAAGATTCTGAATCATCCCGAGTCGGAGACCTGGATCTGCACGCCGGCTGCGACGATGCGCGACGGCGAGTACATCCTCGACCGGGAATTGAAGGGAACGCTTTAAAGAAAGAGGATCGCGACTGCATGGTAGAAGCGGTAATGCTGTGGAACGAGCCGAACAATCTTTCGCACTGGGACTTCAAGATCGATCCCGAGTGGAAGATGTTTGCGGAGATGGCGAAGGCGGGGGCTCGGGCGATTCGCGCCGTGAATCCGAAGCTGAAGATTGTTCTGGGCGGCATCTCTCCCATCGATCCGCACTTCATCGAGCTGCTCACCGCGCACGGCGTGATCGATGAAGTCGATGTGGTCGCGGTCCACGGCTTTCCGCTGGACTGGAACCACTGGAAGATCCACGAGTGGCCGAACAAGATCGACGAGATTCGCGCGGTGACGAATAAGCCGGTTTGGGTGTCAGAGGCCGGTGCCTCGTCCTTCGGCGCCGAAGAGGTGCAGACCTTCGGCATGAAGCGCACGGCCGAGTTGCTGCTGGGACGAAGTGGAGCGGGTGCACTGGTACAGCCTGCATGATTTGCCGGCGTCGTGGACCGCGACCACGCGCCATAAGGAAGCCGAGGGCAGCGCCTACTACCGGCACTACTACATGGGACTGCTGCGTGAGGACGGCTACACCGAAGCCTGCGGCCGAGTGCTTTCCGCAAGGGTTGGGGATCTGTCAGTGGTTTCACTACGAAGATCCTCGCCTGGACATGTCGGTGGAGTGGCTGCGGCGGCTGGGCGTGCGTCATCTGCGCACCGGCGTGAGCTGGGCCGACTGGTTCCGCGCCGATTCCGAGAAGTGGTTTGACCGGCAGATGAGCGCGATCGACGAGTTCGACGTGACCATGACGTTGTGCTTTACGCCCGAGCACCTTGGCATCGAGCGGCACTACACCAGCCCGCCGCGTAAATGCGCAGGACTTCGCGGACTTCGCGACTTGGGCGGTGGAGCGCTACGCACCCGGCAAGCAGCCGGATGATCGCGGTCAAAGCAACGCCAGGCAGCCGGCGACCGTCGAAAATCAATTCATAGATATTTCAGTGGGGGCCCAATAGATGTCGAAACGAATCCTGATCACCGGGTGGCGCCGGCTTTGTCGGATCGCATGTAGCCGATGCGTTGCTCCGGCAGGGTCACGAGGTGAGAGTCTTTGACAATCTCACTCCGCAAGTGCACCACGACGGATGGCCGGATTATCTGGCGGAAGATGTTGAGCGGATGCAGGGCGACATGCGCCACCTCGAAGAGGTGAAGCGCGCGGTCGCGGATGTGGACGTGATCTTTCACATGGCGGCGGCGGTCGGCGTGGGGCAGTCCATGTATGAAATCTCGCACTACATGGGCTCGAACACGCAGGGGACAGCGAACCTGCTGCAGGCGCTGCTGGATACGAACGTCAAGATCGAGAAGCTGATTGTGGCTTCGTCGATGTCGATTTACGGCGAAGGGAAGTACGAGTGCGAGGAGTGCGGCGTGGTGGCTCCAGCGCCACGCACCACCGAGCAGCTCAAGAGGAAGCAGTGGGAGATGCTGTGCCCGGTGTGCGGCAATACGCTGAAGCCGATTGCGACCGACGAAACCAAGCCGCTGCAATGCACGTCGGTCTATGCCCTCAGCAAGAAAGATCAGGAAGAGATGACGCTGCTGTTCGGCCGCACTTACGGCGTGCCGGTGGTAGCGCTGCGCTACTTCAACATTTACGGAACGCGCCAGGCGCTATCGAATCCCTATACCGGGGTGGCGGCGATTTTTGCCGCGCGGCTTTTGAATCGGCGCGCGCCCATGGTCTTTGAAGACGCGCGCCAGATGCGGGATTTCGTCAGCGTTCACGACGTGGTGCAAGCGAACCTGCTTGCCATGGAGCGTCGTGAAGCTGACGGAATGGCCTTGAATATCGGCTCGGGACATCCCATCACCATCGGCGATGTGGCGCGGCAGTTAACCGACTGCATGGGCGCACACATCCCGGCGGAGATTACGGGGAAGTATCGCGCCGGCGACATTCGTCATTGCTTTGCCGATATCTCGGCGGCGCGCCATCTGCTCGGCTATCGGCCGCGCTATCGCTTTGCCGACGGCATCCAAGAGTTAGTGGAGTGGCTGCGCTCGCAGACGGCGGTCGACAAAGCGCAGCAGATGGTACACGAACTGACGGCGTACGGGCTTACGGCTTAACGTATGAAGGTCCTGATCACGGCAGATACGGTCGGCGGCGTGTGGACGTACGCGCGCGAGCTCGTGACCGGTCTGTCGCGGCGCGGCGTGGAGGTCACGCTGGTCAGCTTCGGCCACATGCCGGAGCCGCGCCAGTTGGAGTGGATGGAAGGCCTGCGCAATTTCGACTTCCGCCCCACCGGCTTCCGCCTGGAGTGGATGCAGGATTCGGCCGACGACCTCGCCGCTTCGTCGGAATATTTGCTGAGCGTGATTCGCGAAACGCAGCCTGACGTGCTGCACCTGAATCAGTTTTGCTATGGGGCGCTCGATGTCGATTTGCCGAAGATCGTGGTCGCCCACAGCGACGTGGTGAGCTGGTGGGTCGCCGTGCATGGTCACGAGCCGCCGGAGAACGACTGGATCAACTGGTATCGCGATGTGGTAGGGCAGGGACTCGCCGGGGCAACGTCGGTGCTGGCACCGTCGCGCTGGATGCTATCGCAGATCGAAACCTATTACGGCCCGCAGCGCCAGGCGCGCGTCATCTACAACGGACGCAGCCCGCAGTTGTTCAATCCGCATGGCGACAAAGAAGACCTGGTGCTCACGGTCGGCCGATTGTGGGATCCGGCTAAGCAGGTTTCGCTGCTGGCCAAGTGCGATTGCGGATGGCCGTCGGTGATAGCCGGAGAAACCCAGCATCCCGACCAGGCGTATCGCATGGAGACCAAGCGCATTGTCTGCGAAGGGATGTTGGAGCTGAAGGGCAAGCAGACAGCTTCGCAGTTGCGGGCGTTGTTTGCGCGCGCCTCGGTTTATGCGGCGACCTCGCGTTATGAACCATTCGGTTTGGCGCTGGTGGAAGCCGCACTGTCGCGCTGCGCGATCGTTGCCAACGACATTCCCGTGTTCCGCGAGCTGTGGGGCGAGACGGCCTGCTACTTCCGCGCCGACGATGTCGAGGACCTGCGCGATTGCATCGTGATGCTGCGCAGCGATCGCCTGCTGTGGCGCAAGCAAGCCGAACTGGCTTATCAGCGGGCCAAGCGCCACTTCTCGGCCGATCGGATGGTCGACGAATATCTTGAGCTTTATCAGTCGCTTGGCGCGAAAAGGTTAATGGCTGCATGAAGGGCAAATTGCGCTTCCGCGTCTTCGCGCATTCCTGGCTTTCCGACTGGAATCACGGCAACGCGCACTTCCTGCGCGGACTGGCACGCGAGCTGGTGCGGCTGGGCCACGAGGTGCGCTGCTACGAAGAGATGGGGTCGTGGTCGATGAGCCACCTGATGCAGGAGGGCGAGATCGCCAGCCGGGCCATCGATCAGTTTCGCGCGGAGTTCCCCGAGCTCGACGTCCGCTTCTACGATCGTGAAACGAATTTGCAGGAGACGCTGGCGAAAGAACTGCGCGACGCCGATGTCGTCATCGTGCATGAGTGGACCGATCCGGCGATCGCGGCGGCGATTCTTTCGCACAAAACGAAATTCGGTTTCCGCGCGCTGTTTCACGACACGCATCATCGCGCTTACACCAACGCGGGACAAATCCTGCAATTCCCGCTGCACTTGTTCGACGGCGTGCTGGCCTTCGGCGAGCCACTTCGCCGGATCTATCTCGACGGTTTCGGCGTGCCGCGTGCGTGGACGTTTCACGAAGCTGCCGATACTTCCCATTTCCATCCCTACGACAAATCGCGCGAAAGCGATCTGTTATGGATCGGCAACTGGGGCGATGAAGAGCGTTCGCGGGAACTGATGGAGTATTTCGTAACTCCGGCGATGGAGTTGCGCGGCTGTAAGACGGTTGCGTATGGAGTGCGCTATCCGGAAGCGGGACGGCGGGCGCTGGCAGAAGCAGGTATTGACTATCGCGGATACTTGCCGAGCCTGATGGCGCCGCGCGCCTATTCGCGCAGCGCGCTTTCCTTGCACGTGCCCCGACGTCAATACACCAACGGGTTGAGCGGCATTCCGACGATCCGTGTGTTCGAAGCATTAGCTTGTGGAGCAAGCCTCATCTGCGCGCCTTGGAGCGACGTGGAGGAACTGTTCCGGCCGGGTGAGGATTACATGGTGGTGAATTCGGGCAGCGAGATGACCGGTGCCATTCAACATCTGCTCCGCGACGAATCAGCGCGCCGCCAGTTGGGCGCCAACGGCAGACAGACCATTTTGCAGCGGCACACCTGCGCTCATCGCGCAGAGCAGCTGGTGGAAATCTGCGAGGAACTTGGGTCATGAAACTCTTTGTATTCGGCTCCAGTCTGACTTCTTCTTATTGGAACGGTGCGGCCACTTACTATCGCGGCATTTATAAAAACCTGGCGCAACTGGGATTTGAAATCACCTTTGCCGAGCCCGATGCCTACGGGCGGCAGCAGCATCGCGACCACGAAGATTTCAGTTACGCGGAGGTGATCGTCTACGATTCGCCGCGCGACATTCCCATGCTGATGAAGCGCGCTCGCGAGGCTGACCTGGTTATCAAGCACAGCGGCGTGGGCGTGGAGGATGCGCTGCTGGAAGATTGCGTCCTCGATTGCCGCTCGGAGACAACGCAGGTGGCGTTCTGGGATGTCGACGCGCCGGCGACGCTGGCTGCCGTTGAAGCCAACGTGCTCCATCCGTTTCGCGCGCTGATTCCGGAGTACGACTATGTGTTCACCTACGGCGGCGGGCCGCCGATTGTGAAGCACTACGAACGGTTGGGCGCGCGCGTGTGCCATCCGATTTACAACGCGCTCGATCCGGAGTCGCATTATCCTGTGCCGCCCGATGCGGAGCGCAAGTGCGATCTGGTGTTTGTCGGCAATCGTCTGCCTGATCGCGAAAAGCGCGTGGAGCAGTTCTTCCTCGCTGCGGCCGAGATGGCGCCGGAGTTTTCGTTTGTGCTGGGCGGCGAAGGCTGGGGCGGCAAGAAGCTGCCGCGGAATGTTCGCTGGCTGGGACACGTTGGCACGAACGATCACAACGCGGTGAACTGCTCGGCGCGCATGGTGCTGAATTTGAATCGCGAGTCGATGGCGCACGTAGGCTTCTCACCGCCGACGCGCGTGTTCGAAGCTGCGGGCGCCGGCTCCTGCCTGATCACTGACTATTGGGAAGGCATCGAGACGTTCTTCGAGCCGGGCTGCGAAATACTGGTGGCGCGGAACGCCGGCGACATCGTCGACCTGCTGCGCACGGTGGACGCCAGGCTGGCGCGCGAGATGGGCGATGCCATGCGGCGCCGCGCGCTGCTGGAGCACACATACTCGCTGCGCGCCTTGCAGGTGCGCGAGATTTTACGAAACTCAGCCGGTGAAGTGCGTGCCTGGCGCACGCGCGAAACTGCAGCAACCAGCGTAGAAAGAAAGCAGGGGCCGGGGGTTAGGGATCAGGGGCTAGCTAGTGTTCTTCTGCGAAAACAGTCTAAGCTCCGGCTAATCCCTAGTCCCTAGCCTCTAATCCCTGACTTATGAAACTTGTCGTCTTTGGATTGTCGATCACCTCTACGTGGGGCAATGGCCACGGTACGACGTACCGTGCGCTGTTGGGTGCGCTGCACCAGCGCGGGCACAAGATCGTGTTCTTCGAGAAGGATGTGGAGTGGTACGCCTCTAATCGCGATCTGCCGCATCCGCCATTCTGCGACGTCATCCTCTATGAGCGGTGGAACGAGATCCTGCCACGCGTGCGGCGCGAACTCGAAGACGCCGACGTGGCGATGGTGGGATCGTACTTTCCGGATGGCATTGCTGCTCTCGATGAGCTCTTCGATACCAATATTCCGGTGAAGGCGTTTTACGACATCGACACGCCAATCACGATTGCTGCGCTGCGAAACCGGGGGAAGGCCGAGTACCTCGACGCCCGGCAGATTCGCGGGCTCGACATTTATTTCAGCTTCACCGGCGGTCCCATGCTGCGGGAAATCGAGGAACGCTTCGGCGCCCCTCGCGCGGTGCCGCTGTACTGTTCGTTCGATCCCAGTCGCTATCGCCGTACTCCCCGGGACGAGCGTTTCGCCTGCGACTTGAGCTACATGGGAACTTACGCGCCCGATCGCCAGCCGAAGCTCGACGAACTGTTGTGCGAACCGGCCCGGCAACTCGCCGGCAAGAAGTTCATCGTAGCCGGCTCGCAATATCCGGCGAGCACGCCGTGGCCGGCAAACGTCGAGCACATTGCGCATCTCAGCCCGACCTGGCATCCGGACTTCTACTCGGCTTCGCGCTTCACGCTGAATGTCACGCGGCGCGACATGTGCATGGCCGGCTATTCGCCTTCGGTGCGGCTGTTTGAGGCTGCCGCGTGCGGCGCGGCCATCCTCTCCGACAACTGGCCGGGGCTGGACAACTTCTTCAGCCCAGGAACAGAGATTCTGTTGCCGGCAGGCGGCGAGGATGTAGTGCGCTTCCTCACGCAACTTAGCGACAGCGAAGCCCGCGAGATCGGCGCGCGCGCGCAGGCGCGGGTGCTCGACGGGCACACCAGCGCCCATCGCGCAGCCGAGTTTGAGCGCGAAGTCGAAGCTGCCCTCTCGCCGGAGATTGTCAGCCTGTCTCAAGCTGCCGAATAAATGCTCGCAAGCCTCTAAATCGAAAGAACAGAGTAGTGGGAACTGGGCAATTTGACGAAGGAAACCGTTGATCGCCGGCAAGGAGCGTAAACTTAAGGTATGGCGAAAAAAATTAAAGAGACTGCTCCCGCGCACCTGATCTCCGACGGTCGGTTCCAGCGCTGCTCGGTATGCAAAACCTCGTTCCTCACCGTGTCAGACCGGTCACTCTCCGAAGACTTTGGGAACCACGTAAAAAGATCGCACCAGCCCGACCCAACATCCGAGGACGCGAGCCCTGCTTCCGCGCGGAGCGCCCGGAAAACGACAGAAGGTTAGGCAAGAACCTCGAATCATTGCAACCTGCAGCACGACCAGCAGAGTCGGATTGTTGACACTGGCTGGCAGACTCTCGTCCACATTCCGCATCTAAGTTCTTGATCGAGTAAGCTCTCCAAAATCAGTTAGTCCGAGATCTCGGCTGGCGCGAGATCGTTGTTTCCAACCGTTGTGTCTTAAGCAAAGGGTCTTTCATGAGAGTTGCTCTAGTTGCCCCGCCTTTTTTGCCTGTGCCTCCGAAAAAGTATGGAGGAACAGAGTTGTTCATCGCGCAGTTAGCCGAGGGATTGAAAAATTCGGGTATCGACGTGGTGGTCTATACCAACGGCGAATCCACCGTTGGGGTTGAGAAGCGCTGGTTGTACGAGAATCAGCAGTGGCCGATTAAGGGCGAGGTTTTCGACAATCTGCAGGATTTCAATCACGCGTCGTGGGCCATTGCCGACGCGGCTGCCGATTGCGACGTCATTCACCTGAACAACGTGCCGGCGCTGATGTTCACCCGCTACGTGCCTGACCGGAAGTTCGTCTACACCGTGCATCACGTGCATGAAGAGCAGATGAGCGAGGTGTACGACTTTTTCCCCAAAGTCGAGTTCGTCACCATCAGCGACTTTCAGCGTAAACGCGAATCCATGGCGAGCATGCGCACCATCCATCACGGCATCGACCTGAACGGCTACAAGCTGCGGCCCAAAAAGCAGGAGTATCTCTGTTTTCTGGGACGCATTGCGCCCATCAAGGGCACTCACCTTGCAATCGAGGTTGCCAAAAAGAGCGGCATTCCCTTGAAGATTGCTGGGGAGGTGCAGCCCATCTTCCAGGAATATTTCGATACGCAGATCAAGCCGCACATCGACGGCAAGTTCATCGAATATGTAGGCGAAGCTGACCTGGAAGCGAAGAACGAGTTGCTGGGGAATTCGCTGGCCATGCTGTTTCCGATTCAGTGGAACGAGCCGTTCGGCCTGGTCATGATCGAAGCGATGGCCTGCGGAACGCCGGTGCTGGCGCTGCCGGGCGGCGCCGTCGAAGAAGTGGTGCGCGACGGAGTGTCGGGATACATCTGCCGTTCGGCAGAGGAGATGGCGCAACGTGCATCCCACATTGTGGGAGAGTTTAGCGCAGCCAGCGTGCGGCAATATACGCAGCAGTACTTTTCGGTGGAGCGCATGGTCGCCGATTACGTCGAGCTGTATCAGAGTCTGGTCGACGAGGAGAATCCGCTGGGCAAATCGCCTGCTCAAATCACGATGGTCGCATAGGAGGGTTGGCAAGCCGGCATGAGCACGCACGTGACGATTCCTTATGAAGACCTGATCGAAATTCCATCACCACACGTCGAGCCGCGGCTCGCGTTCCAGACTGTCGAGCCACGCAAGGTCGAAAATCTAACCCTGATCGACGGCAAGACCTTCAGCGCCACCACTGTCTCGGGCGACATTTATCCTCCGGGTTCTCCCGACGTCGGTTTTTTTCATGACGACACGCGCTTCCTCAGCCAGCTTGAGCTGCGCATCGGCGGTCATCGCACGGTGGTACTTTCGTCAGCGACGGAGAAGACGTTTTCGGCGCAAATCGAGCTGACCACCGGCAACATCACCCTCCGCGACTCTTTCGACCTGCCGGAGAACACCGTCCACATCCGCCGCGAGCAGTTGCTGGCGTCGGAGATTTTCTTCGACCGCATGACCTTCGAGAACTTCAACCTCACACCGGTGGACTTCACCGTCGAGATCGTGGTGGATGCGGACTTCGTCGACGTCTTCCAGGTACGCGGCGTAGCCCGGCAGAAGCACGGTCAGTACTACCAGCCGGTGATCAGCAAAGAAGGAATCGCGTTTTACTACCGCGGGCTCGACGGCGTGATGCGCGAGACGCTGGTGCAAGTCTCTCCCAAGCCAACCGAGATCAAGGACCGGGTAATTCGCTGGCAGCTCCGGCTGGAGCCGCTGAAGCGAGTGGAGCTCGACCTGAATATCACTCCCTTTGTGGAGGGCCGCAAGTCGCGCGCGCAGGTCTACGAGAGGGACCATCAACTGCGTCAACGGCGAGCGAATTTCTCGCGCTGGGAGTCGGCGTCGACCAGTTTTCAGACTGACAACGATGTTCTCGACGCGCTGTTAAAGACCGCGGTCGGCGATTTTCATGCCCTGCAGATTCCCGATGGCGAGCAGCACATCATCGCTGCCGGCATTCCGTGGTTCGCCACGATCTTCGGACGTGACTCCATCATCGCTGCGTATCAGTCTCTGTTCCTGAACCCACAGTTGGCGATTGACACCCTGCGCGTGCTGGCGCGCTATCAGGGAAAAGCGAACAACGAATGGCTCGATGAGGAGCCGGGAAAGATCCTGCACGAGTATCGCAACGGCGAGATGACGCGCGACGGCGAGATGCCCTTCGGGCCGTATTACGGTTCCGTCGACGCGACGCCGCTGTTCTTGATCCTGCTGAGCGAAACCTTCAACTGGACCGCCGACGAGCAACTGGTGGAAGAGCTGCTGCCGAATGCCTACGCGGCGCTGGAGTGGATCGACAAGTATGGCGATCTGGATGATGACGGCTTTGTCGAGTATCAGCGGCGATCGCCAAAAGGGTTGATCAACCAGGGCTGGAAAGATTCGTGGGACGCCAACATGCATCGCGATGGCACGGTGGCCAAGACGCCCATCGCGCTGTGCGAGGTGCAGGGTTACGTTTACGATGCGAAGTTCCGCATGTCGTCGCTGCTGCGGACGTTCGGCGATGTGAAGACCGCCGACCGCCTGAAGCGCGAGTACGCTGAGCTGGCGCGCCGTTTCGATCGCGCCTTCTGGGTGCCGAGCCGCGGCTTTTATGCCATGGCGCTCGACGCGGAGAAGAAGCCGCTGGAAGTCATCTCCTCGAATCCGGGGCACCTGCTGTTTACGCGCATCATCAATCGCGGAACGCGCGCGCGTGGTGACCAACCGCCTGATGCGCGACGACATGTTCAGCGGCTGGGGCTGGCGCACCATGTCGCAGGAAGAGAAGGTCTTCAATCCGCTCAGCTATCATCGCGGCTCGGTGTGGCCGCATGACAATTCGATCATCGCCCACGGCATGGCGGTAAACGATATGCGAGAAGGCGCGCTTCGCATCATGACTTCGCTGTATCAGGCGGCCTCGAATTTCCGTGATTACCGGCTGCCGGAGCTGTTCTGCGGCGTGCAGCGGCGCGAGTACGATGAGCCGGTGCATTACCCGGTGTCGTGTTCGCCACAGGCTTGGGCCTCGGGCGCAATGTTCCTCATTCTATGCTCGGTGCTGGGCCTTCATCCCAGCGCGCCGCGTAAGGAACTCAACATCGTCAACCCGCAGCTGCCCGACTGGCTCGATCACCTGCGCGATCCGCAACCTGCGCATCGGCGCCAGCCGCGTGGGTCTGGACTTCAGCCGCCGCGGCGATCGCACCTTCTGCAATGTTGTCGACGTCGAGGGCGACAAGCTGCTGGTGAATGTGGCGTTCAAGAAGTAGCGGTGGGCCGTGGGCCGTGGACTGTGGGACGGATTCGACCCTTGGTCCGAGATGGGTGGAGCACGCCTTCAGGCGTGCAGTCACAGCACTGATTCGGATTCGGCTTTCGCCACTGAGGTCATCCGAGCGTCGACAACCTCAGCGGCTGAAGCCTCATTCCTAAATCTCTCTCGTATGCACGCCTGAAGGCGTGCTCCACCCTTCCATTGGAGGAACTGGACTGTCGAAGGAACTGGACTTTCTATCCACAATCCCCTATCCACTACAATGGTCGGACGGCGCCCAGCGCCGAAGATCTTGGAGGATACATGGCGCAAGTGAAGATCACGGTCCGCAACAACGGGCCATTTCGGGTGGAAGCTCCTGAGGGAAGCGTTGAGCTGGTAGATGCGGACGGCAATGCGTTCGACCTGACCGGCAAGGCGGCGTTCTCGCTCTGCCGTTGCGGAGGCTCGATCAACAAGCCCTTCTGCGACGGCACCCACAGCCGCATCGGATTCCAGGGAGCGGAGCGGGCTGTAGCCGCAGCGCTGCAGGACATCAAGCCGCCGGAGCCGGCGAAGTAAGCTCGTAGAGTTAGCTCATTGACTTTACTTCGAGTGCGACAAGGGTTGAGCCGTTCCGGGAAAACTCAACCCTTTGAACAAGAGCCAGCAACCCAACACCATTTCGAAGATAACCATGGGCACGTCGAACCACGACGCGTTCACCATCGCGTCGAAGTGCGGGACAACGATGAAAGCGAAGGCACAGAGTACGCACCACACAGACGAGATCACACCGAAGACAGCCAATGCTCTTGGGATATACCCTGACTTGCACCAGAGGTAGCTGCAAACCGTGGAGGCCAATCCCCAGAACGGAAGGCCAATGTAGTACGCGTCGTAGCTGGTGGCGATGTTGAGCCTCGCCAAGGTCTGTAATTGATCTAACTTGAAGACTGGCAGGTAAGCAGCGTTACCCAAGAGCCTTAGAGCACCCAGCGTGTTGAGCGCAGTAACACACCACATCACGGCTAAGAGCAGCCTGAAAAGTGCCGCAACCAAGGCCAGGCTCGGATTCACTGGCTTGAGGGTCACGTAGAGCGCTGCGAGCAGTACCACAAGGCTCACAACGTAGATCAGGTTGCAAGCGATGTTAATACGAAACAGTGTTTCGTGCGCCATGATGTTCCGGGCGGTCTCTGCAGCATTGCCCGGGACGATGAGGCGAATGTTGATGCCATAGTTCGCGAGAACCACGGTCGCCATCGCGAACAGGAAAGTGAATCCCGCCAGTCTAGCGGCCAGGCGTTGTGACTCATCAATGGTGTAGGTCGCCATTCCGCTTCCTCTTCTTTGGCGTCAAAGGTCCCATGGCGTGTCTTGCTGCTCGTTACGGGCTTGGGTGTTTAGGGTAGAAGGCCGGGCGCGATTGCCCGGCTTTGTCATTTTCGCCGCTCGTCTACTCGCCGCCCCCAACCTTTGGCGCGTAGGGGTTTTCGTCGACGACCTGCCACACGGTGTCGAGCACGGTGCCGTCCACCCACTTCACCACCGCGACCGGATTGTCGAGCAGGCGTGGCTTGGCGGGCTTGCCTCCGCAGATCTTCTCCACTTCGGCTTTGATCTCTTCGATCGAGCGGATGGGCAGACCTTTTCCTTTGACTGCATCGAGCAGGTCCTGCCGCTTGGGATTGATGGCGATGCCGCGCTCGGTCGCGATGACGTCGATCAACTCGCCCGGGCCGGTGACCGTCGTGACCTCGTCGACGATGACCGGGATGCGATCGCGGAACGACGGTACAGCGAGAATCGTGCACCCGGCGAAAAGACAGTTCTGCCAGCCGCCGATGCCGTGCAGCAGGCGGCCGTCGGAGTGCGTCACCACGTTGGCGTTGAAGTTTACGTCGACCTCGGTTGCGCCCAGCACACAGGCGTCGATCATCGAGGCGAAGTTGCCTTTGCCGTGGAAGTTGTACGAGGTGAACGGGCTGGTGGGCACGTGGCGCGGATCGCTGCCGATGGAGCGCACGGCGTCGAGGTCGAAGGTCTGGCCATCGAGGATGTAGCCGATGAGGCCTTCGTGCATCAGGTCGACGAGGTACTTAGTCGAGCCGCCGCGCACGAAGCTGGCCTTGACGTTGGCCTGCTTCATCATGCGCGCCAGGTAATCGACGAAGGCGAGCGCGATGCCGCCGGCCCCGGCCTGAAACGAGAAGCCATCGCGCATGATGCCGCTGTCGCGCAGGAAGCGCGCGACCAGCTCCGAGATGCGCAGGCGATCCGGGCTGCGCGTGATCTGCGTGGTGCCGCTGACGATCTTCGACGGGTCGCCGATGGACGGGACTTCGACAACGTAATCGACGTTGTTACCCTGAATCTGCCACGGCACGCAGGGGAAGGGAACGAGGTTATCGGTGACGACGATAACGCGATCGGCGTAGACGGAGTCGGCCAGCGCGAAGCCGAGCGAGCCGCAGGCCGACGGCCCGTGCGAGCCGTTGGCATTGCCGAAGAAATCGGCGGTGGGCGCGGCGATGACGGCGATGTCGATGTGGACTTCGCCATCCTGCACGGCCTGCCAGCGTCCACCGTGCGAGCGCAGCACGCCCAGTCCGCGCATGTGGCCGTGCGAGCAGTAGTCGCCCAGCGGGCCGTTCATGCTGCCTTCGATGTGATGCACCGCGCCGGACTTCATCAGATCGATCACCGGCTCGTGGCAGGGAAACGATGCGCTGGGAAACCACACGAGATCTTTGGCGCCCATGCGAGCGGCGGTCTGCAAACGCGGTGAGTGCGACGCGATCACCGTTGCGCAGGTGATGATGGCTGCTGATGGTCATGCCATCGCGCAGGCCGCAGAGACGCAGTGCGGTTTCGAGATCGGGCACGCGCTTGTCGCCGTTCGCGGGATAGTCGGCATTGCTGCGGATCGGCGGGCCCGACTTTGTTGCCGGCTCGGTCTGTGACCGTTCACTCCCTGATAGGGAGCAGCTTCGCGTCCGTTGACGTTCGTAGGGACACGGCGGCCGATGGCGTTGGTGACGAGGCCCGCAGTGGTTGCTGTCGCGCTCATGCTTGTTCTCCTGCCTGTCCGGCGAGCAGGCCCATCTGCCGGGCGCGCGCTACCAGCTTCAACGCACGTTGAACGACGGGTGCGTCGATCATCTTGGATCCGAGGCTGACGACGCCCAGCCCGCGTGCCTGCGCTTCTTCGGAAGCGGCAACGATCTTCAGGGCTTTCTCCAACTCCGACGCTGTGGGAGCAAAGGCGCGATGGATGATTTCGATCTGGATAGGATGGATGCACCCCATGCCTTCGAAGCCCATGGCGCGGGAGTTCTCGCCCCAGCGCAGCAGGCCGTCGGTGTCGCCGACGTCGCCGTACACCGAGTCGATGGCCTGCACATGCGCGGCGTGGGCGGCGTTGACCACGCGCTGGCGCGCATAAAGTGTTTCGCTACCGACGGGAGTTTTGGCCACCCCGAGGTCGGCGGTGTAATCCTCAAGTCCGATGGTGAGCGCGACCACGCGCTCGGAGGCGGTGGCGATGGCGAAGGCGTTCTCGATGCCGAGCGCGGATTCAAGGATCGGCATCAGCCAGATAGGGCGAGTCACGCCGGCGAGTGTGCTGATGGAAGCAATCACGTCGGCAACTTCGGCGACCTGCTGGGCGATCTCGACCTTGGGGATGAGAATGAGGTCGGGCCCCTGCAGGAATTATTTCCTGCAGGTCGTGAAGCCCGAGCGGCAGCTGGTTGATGCGGACCATGCGCTCGGCGGCGTTGAAGTCGACGGCACGGAGCGCGTTGCGCACCATGATTCGAGCGGCATCTTTCTCGGCGAAGTGAACGGAGTCTTCCAGGTCCAGGATGACCGCATCCGGCGCGTGCAGGCCGGCGTTGACGAAGTACTTCGGCTCGTTGCCCGGCAGGTAAAGCCGCGAACGGCGCAGGCGATCGCGCGGCGAAGGCTGCGGCAACGCCACGGATTCCGGCAAAGCCTGCTTGTCGGTTGCAAGGCCGGCGCGGCGGATGGCTGCTTCGACGCGCGCGGCAATGACGAAGGGCAGCGCGCCTTCATCGACGACGGTGAGGTGCGCGTGTTCGACGCCGAGCGCTGCGGACCACGCTCGGAGACTTGCTGGCGGATGCGTTCGCCGTAGTAAAGTTCGACGCGCGAGCGCAGGTCAATCTGAATGCCGCCGGACGAGCGCTCCTCGAAGGTGACGTGCAGGTCGGAGCGCACGTCGGCGCCTGAGCGTCCAGCTTCGCCGCGCCTGAGGGCCGTTGTTGCTGTTGAACTCACTGCAAAACCTCCGGGGCTAAGCCCCTGAATTATCTGGGCGCGCGGGACGCTGGCCTGACGGCCACAGCTCTACCCGAACTCCTTGACCACCTTCTCCGTACAGCATCTTCCTGAAGCTGCTCCGCTCGAACTGCCTTCACCGAGCCGACGCTGCCGTCTCCACTCCGACCTCCAGCTTGGCCAGGATCGCGTCGGTCAGCTGCGTCGTCGAGGCCGCGCCCTGCGCGATCGACTTTGCGCCGCCCGCAATGCGCATCATGTCGTAGGTGCGGACCTTGCCTTCGGCGACGACCGCCGCAATCGCCGCGCGAATCTTCTCCGCCTTCTCGCGCTCGCCAATGTGGTCAAGCATCATCGCCGCCGAGAGAATCATGGCGATGGGGTTGACGATGGGCGGATTCAACTCGGCATACTTCGGCGCCGAGCCGTGTGTGGGCTCGAAGACCGCGACTTCTTCGCCGATATTTCCCGACGCGGCGAAGCCCAGACCGCCGACCAGTCCCGCGAACGCGTCGCTGATGACATCGCCGAACAGGTTGCTGGCGACGATGACGCCGTAGTCCTCGGGATTCTTGGTCAGCCACATGGTTTGCGCGTCGATGTTGGTGGACCATAACGCGAATCTCGCTGAATTGCTTCTGCACTTCCTTGGCGACTTCCTCCATCAGGCCCGAGGTTTCGCGCAGCACGTTGGGCTTCTCGCAAATCGTTACCGACTTGTAGCCGAACTGGCGCGCGTGTTGGAATGCCGCCTCGCAGATGCGTCGCGCCGCCGGACGCGTGATGACGCGTACCGAGATGGCCAGATCTTCGCCAGCCACGTTCTCGAAAGGCTTGAACTTCGAGTGCGTGCGCAGCGCGTCGCGCACCGCGGTGGGAGGATTGCTCCACTCCACCCCGGCATAGAGTCCTTCGGTGTTCTGGCGGAAGACGACGACATCGACCTTCGGCTCGTCGAAGCCGCCGGCTGGCTTTTTGCGAATGAAGTTCAGGGGATTGCCGGGAAACGAAAGGCACGGCCGCATGCAGATATCGAGATTGAACTTCTGCCGCATGGACACGATGGGGCTGAAATACTGATAGCCCTTGCCCTTCAGCGCTGGGCTCAGTTCGAGCTTCAGCTTCCTTCTTGGGCTTCGAAGTGATGGCGCCGAAAAGTCCGACCTTGTGGCTGGCGCAGCAGATCGAGAGTGCGCTCGGGCAGCGCGTTGCCTTCCTTGATCCAGCACTCCCAGCCGATGTCAGCGTGAACGTAGTCTGGCCTCGAAGCCGACGGCGTCGAGGACGCGAATCGCCTCGGGCAGAACCTGATTGCCGATGCCGTCTCCGGGCATGGTTACGACGGTATGTTTTGCCATATGAATTCCTTCCTGAACTTTGTCATCCTGAGCGCAGCGCCCGCCTTGCTCTTCGCTCCGCAGCTTGCGGTGCGGCGGCCGCAGACTCGAAGGACCCCTGTAACAACGTCAAACCTTTGCCAGAACCGCATTCTGTTGCAGCTTCCTGCTGACTAGATTCTCGATGCCGCCGGCGATCACCAGCGACTGCGGCACGCTGCCCAGCGCCGGGAAGGCGAATTCCGTTTCGTCGTAATGAATCACACTCGCCGCGAAGTTCACTTCGATCGGAACGACGGAGATGATCGTCCGTTCCTTGCGCGCCACGGGATCTTCGAAGCGCCACAGCAGCCGCTTCACCAGCTCCGGCGACTCGATACACAGAAAGCCATTGTTGAAGGCGTTGCGCAGATACGTCTGCGAGAAGCTGCCGGCGATGACCAGCGGAATACCTTTCGCACTTCAGCGCGGTTACCGCCTGCTCGCGGCTGGAGCCGGTGCCGAAGTTGAAGCCGCCCACCACAATGTCGCCGGCCAGGGTGCGCTCGGCGAATTGCGGATCATAGTTCTCCATCACCACGCCGCGCCATCATCTCCGGCGTCATGTCTTCGCGATAGGTGTAGTCCTTGCCGTAGATGCCGTCGGTGTTCAGGTTGTCCTGCGGCAGGAAAACCAGGCGGCCACGAATACTCGCCGGGAAGCCGGCAAGAATCTCGACCTTCTCAGGCGCGGCAGCAGTGGCGGGGAACTCGACGAAGTTCTCGTTGAGCGGTTTCGACGGAACTTCCGCCGGTCCGCAGATGTATCCGGCAATCGCCGACGCCGCGACAACCTCTGGGCTGGCCAGATAACACTGCGCGTCGCGCGAGCCCATGCGGCCTTTGAAGTTGCGATTCGTCGCTGAGATTCCGACTTCGCCGGCTTCGAGCAGACCTGTGCCCAGTCCGATGCAGGGACCGCAGCTTGGAGGCAGAGGCTGAGCTCCGGCGTCGAGCAGCGTCTGCCACGTGCCTCGCTTCGTCGGCTTCTTCCTGTATGGAAGCGCTGGCCGCAGCCAGATAGAACTTCACGCCGGCGGCGATCTTCTTGCCGCGAAGAACGTTGCGCTGCGGCTTCCAGATCTTCCAGCCGCGAGTTCACGCACGACAGCAGATATGCCTTCTGAATCGCGACCTTCTTTCGTGCGATCTCGGCGACCGATTGCATGACCTGCACGGAGTCCGGACCGGAGACATGCGGCGTGACCTGCGCAAGGTCGAGCGTAATTCTGGCCGCGTAGCTTGCGTCAGGATCCGGCGCCGGCGGATTGGCGCGCCACTCAGCCAACATCTTTTCCGGAATGCGCGTGATGCCTTGTGCGCGCAAGTTCGCGATTGCGCGCTTCAAGATAGTTCAGGGTTACGTCGTCAACAGGGAACCAGCCCACCAGCGCGCCCCACTCGGTCGACATGTTGGCGATGCTCAGGCGGGCGTCCATGCTGAGCGAAGCCACGCCCGGACCGGTGAATTCGACGGCGGCGTTCAGAACTTCTTCGTGGTTGTAGAGGCCGCACAGGGTGATGATGACGTCTTTGCCGGTGACGCCCGGCGCAAGCTTGCCTTCGAGCACGACCTGGATGCTGCGCGGAATCTGCCACCAGAACTCGCCCGTCGCCCAGATGGCTGCGGCGTCGGTGCGGACGACCGGCGTGCCGATCGCGCCCAGCGCGCCGTACATGTTGGAGTGCGAATCGGAGGCGACGACGAACGTGCCCGGCAGCACGTAGCCCTGCTCGACCATGATCTGGTGGCCGATGCCTGTGCCCGGCGGGTAGAAGTCGATGCCATGCTCGCGCGCGAACTTCTCCATGCCACGATACTTGGCCAGGTTCGACTCCTCGGTGTTCTGGATGTCGTGATCGGCGGTGAAGACCGGCTGCTTTGGATCGTAGACTCGCTCGGCGCCGATGGCCTTGAACTTCTTCATCACGGCCGCGGTGTTGTCGTGCGTCATCACGTGATAAGGGCGGATAGAGAGGAAGTCTCCGGCTCGCAGAGGACGGTCCGGGCCCTCGGCCATGTGGGATTGCGCGATCTTTTCAACGATGGTCTGCGGCATGGGTGTTGCCTTTTGTTGCGGGCTCCAGCCCGCTCTAAAACTCCAAGAGCCTCTGTACGGCGCACCTCAAGGTGCGCCCCTTCAAAGCGAGTTCACAATCACCTCTCTGCGCGAAACAGCTTCATCAATTCGCTCACGCTTGATTGCTTCTCCAGGTTCCAGATGGCATCGATGGCGCGGCGGCGCGCTTCGCGCGACATCACCGGCTCGGCCAGCGCCTCGAACTTCTCTTCCACCTCTTTGTCGGTCAGCGGATTGCGCGGGTCGCCCTTAGGGAAGTCCAGTTGCTGCATGAACTCGCGCCCATCGACGGTATGAATGCGAACGATCACGCGCTGCAGTGCGGGGAAGACGTTCTCGATATCGGGATCGGCAGTGACGACGATCTTCCGAAGCTGCTCGCGAATCGTCGGATGCATGATCTTGGCCGGCGTAAACTGCAGCGGCGTGACCTGACGCTCGGCGATGGCCGCGGCAATTACATACGGCAGCGAGTGGTCCGCGGTTTCTTTGGTGTGCGGATCGTACTTGCTGGGATCGCTGAGGATGTCGGCGCCGCGCGCGGTCGTGCGGATGTGAACCTTGGCGATGTCGTAGGACGTGCAGGTCGTGATCCTTAACCAGCGCCAGCACGGCTGAAATCGGCGTGTGCGTCAGGGCTTCGGTCGGAAAAGCCTTCATCCCACATTGTGTGATACGCCACGATTCGCCCAGCCCGTCGGTCAGCAGATGCAGCTTCCACTCGGGCCCGAAGCAATGCGCCAGGCCTTCTTTGCCGTCGATGACGTGCTCCGGCCCGGTATAGCCGCTTCTCGGCGAGCAGCGCCGCCAGCATGCCGCTCTGCGTGGCCAGCGGGTCGACGGTGTTCTTCATCATGGTGAGCTTGCCGGCGGTGACGGCGCCCAGTGAGCCGCGCGCGCTGGCGCTGATGCCGATGGCGTGCTGTATCTGCTGCGGGTTGAGGCGCAGCATGCGTCCGGCGACGATGGGCGAAACGAAGGCCGTCAGCGTCGCGTGATGCCAGCCGCGCTCGCGGATGCCGGGGAAAGCCGCTTCGCAAAGGCGCATCTCGAACTCGTGGCCAAGGACCAGGCCGACGATCAACTCGCGGCCGTCGCTGCCGGCGCGCTCGCAGGCGGCCATCGCCGCGGGGAAGATGTCGGAAGGATGCGACGGGATCCTGCTTCCAGTAGATGTCGTTGTAGTCCATGCAGCGGATCATCAGCGCGTTGGCCAGCGAGGCCGAGACTGCATCCATGCTGCTTGCCGCTGCCGATGAACCGTCGCTTTGCCGGGGCCGGCGATCTCGTCGAGCACCGCGAGGGCGATGGCGACGTCGTGCTGCTGGTAGCCGCCCAGGGCGCAACCCATGCTGTCGAGCAGGAAGCGCTTGGCCTGGTAGACGGCCTCGCCGGAAAGATGTTCGAATTCCAGTCCTGCCGCCCACTCTGACATGGTGGCAGTCACGGTGGGCTTGCTCGGCGCTCTTGGTCGCGGCGATGTCGTGGTCGCCATGGATTTCGCCTCCGTTATCTTCCCCAGATTCTTGAACGGCAGAAACGCCATGAAATCGGCGTGGTGCACGATGTAAGCCTCGGTGGTGCGCTTCACCAGGTCGCCCTCGGCGGCATGCGCCGCGATGATGTGGCAGACCGCATCGGGCACTCCGCATTCCATCGCCAGGGCAACGCCGGTGAAGGGGTGACGCAGCAGTTCGCCGCGCTTGCTTTGTCGCGCCTTGCCGTCGACCTTCTCGTACTCCAGCAGCTTGCCCACGTCGGCCAGGATGGCGCCGGCGATCACGGTGTCCATGTCGATGGGCAGCGCCCGGCCCATGAACTCGGTCATGCTCTCGGCCGCCTTGCGCGCGATATGGACCACGCAGCGCTTGTGCTCCATGAAGGTCGTGGGGCAGTTGGGAACCAGCAGCGTGAAGGGAATCTGGTTCAGGTCGTCGGGCGTGAGCGGGCTTAGCTCGAGCGCGCGCTGCCAGGTGCGGGTGACCTGTTCGCGCAAACTAGATGACTGGATCCATTGCAGTTCGGGCCACAGGGCCAGCACGGCGTCGCGCATACGATCCTTTCGCGCAGGCCGCGGAAACGCGCGAAGAAAGTCACGCGCGCAAATTCCGGGCAAACAGATATTCGTAGCAGTTTTGGCGGGTGCGAGGCTATGACGTGCGTCACAAATGGAGCAGGCTGTCTGGCAGGACTATCCGGCGGCGCAGGGCTCTTGTATGCTTGCTGTCTCTGTCGTTCCGATTCCTGAGGAGGTGCCCATGGGCGCCAATGATCCCCTAGTTGCTCCGATCTCCGGAGCCGAGCATCGCGACTTCGGCGGCGTGCAGTTGGACGTCGTTCGCACAGGCGACGCGCGCGTCAAGCGCTCGATCTATCCCGTCGGCTTTCACTGGGCCGAGCACATCAAGCCCCTGGTGGGCACCGAGCTGTGCGATCACTCACACGTCGGATTCCTGGCGCGTGGTCACATTCACATGACGTTTGCCGACGGCTGCACGCGTGACTTCGTGGCGCCGCAGGTGGTCGTCATCGAAGCAGGACACGATGGACGAGTGATCGGCGACGAGCCGGCCGTGCTGATTGAGTTTGACTTTGAGGGCGAGACTGCCGCGCGTTGCGGACTGCCCGAGAAGCACGAGCACAAATAGAGACGTTACAGCTTCCAGGTCACGTCTTCGACCTGGTTTGTGATTTCGTCCGGCGGCGTGCCCGGCGGGAAGCTCATGGGCTTGCCGATCACGACCGTCAATTCGCCAGGCTTTGCGATCTTGCGGCCGGCCAACTTCATCTCGTAGAGACCGTCGATACGTAATGGCAGAACTGGGATATTGAGTCGCGCCGCCAGCATCCCCAGCCCGGAACGAAACGGCGACGGCTTGCCGTCGGGAGTACGGTTGCCTTCGGGATAGACCAGCACGCTATAGCCGCGATCGACCGATTCGCCGGCGTAGGCGAAGCTTTCGCGCACTCCTGATTGCTGCGGCAAGGGAAAAACATTAAACAGTGCCACAGCGAGGTAGTATCCCACCCAGTAAGACAAGCGCATAAACCAGTTCCAGTCTTGCGGCGGGCGCCACATCTCCCACAACAACTCGCCCCACATGCCGACAGCCAGCTTGCGCCGCATGCGCGGCGGCAGGGCTTTCAGTGCAAAACCAAGGTCGATGTAGGTGATGTGGTTGCAGCTGACGAGAAACGGCCCGTCGATGCCGTTCAAGTTCTCGCGGCCAACGATCTTCGGATGCGCCATGATGATGCGTCGCCGGCCAGCGTCAGCAGGTAGTAGATGAATTCGCGGATCCAGGTGACGGGCCAGCGCTGCGCCCAGCGCGGATAGCGATAACCGCTCTGCACGGATTTCTGCGGCTCATGCAGCAGCCGCTCCAAGTCGGCGACGGTGCTGACGTTCGCGAAATTCGCTTCCTTCAGGTCGACCTGGTAGCGGTCTTCCAGCGCGCTCATCAGCTCGACGCGGTCCATCGAATTGAGATTCAGATCGCCTTCCAGCTTCGCGTCCGGCGCCAAGCGCGCCGATGTTGCGGCCAGTGATGCGCGCGATCAGGTCGCCGAGTTCTCCTTGCGATACGACTGCTGCTCCACCATCGCCGCTGAAGTGTTGCTGCGTAGCCGCCTGGATCACCGCTGTTTTGGGCTTCAAGGTCGGCGTGCGCGGGAAGTCGTCTTCCGGCCACAGCCACCAGCGCCGCATCTGCTGATAGTCGGCGAGCTGGCGATTGGCTTGCTGCACGGCCGTGGCGGGGTCGGTGGAATCGCGCATGAGCAGCACCGCCGCGGGCTCGGCGTTGCCGCCCTGTTGCAGGCCAACGACAACGCAATCGCGCACCGCGGGCTGCTGCCGCAATGCCACTTCGAGGTCCTCGGGGTAAACGTTCATGCCCTCGCGGGTGACGATGACGTTCTTCTTGCGGCCCTTGAAGTAGAGATTGCCCTCGGCGTCGAGCTCGCCAATGTCGCCGGTGCGAAACCAGCCTTCCTCGTTGAGCACGGACTTCAACTCTTTGCCCTGCCAATAGCCGGCGGCGACGTTGGCGCCGCGCACCAGGATTTCGCCATTCTCGTCGAGCTTCATCTCGCGCCCTTCGAGCACTTTGCCGATCGAGCGCTTGCCGGTGTGAAATGGGTGATTCAGCGAGATGAGGGAAGTAGTCTCGGTCAGGCCGTAGCCCTGAATGACGACGAAGCTCAGACGCTGCCAGAACTCCTCGGTTTCGGCGTCGAGCGCCGCGCCGCCGGAAATGAAGGCCCAGAACTTCCAGCCAAAGCGATTGTGAATCCGACGGAACATCCACCAGCGCTTCACGAAGTGCTGATCTTTGGCGGCGACGAAACGCTTTCTGAAAGTTTCGAGTTTGCCCTCCGCTTCGAGGTCACGCTCGATCTTGTCTTTCAGCGACTCCATCAGGCGCGGCACCGCGACGACGACCGACACGCGCTCTTTCTTGATGATCGTCAGAACTTCCGACGGATTGAGCGTGTCTTGAAATATGACGGTGGCCGCCAGCAGTTGCGGCAGAAAGATTCCGAGAAATTGTCCGAAGACGTGGCTGAGCGGCAACAGGTTGAGGAAGCGCAGCGGATGGAAGGGACGCTCGTATTTGCGGTATTTGTCGATCTCGCGCTCCAGCGGCTCCAGGTTCGCCAGGATGTTGCCATGGGTGATGACGACGCCGCGCGGATCGGCCGTTGTGCCCGAGGTGAAGACGATCTCCACGAGGTCGTCGCGGGTAAGCGTCGGCGGCAAGGTCGGAGCATCGGAGTGACGCGCGAGCTCCTCCGTCAGTGTCTCCAGGTGCAAAGTCGGAATTGCGGCGATCTGGTTATGGGGAGATGAGACGCAGAGCCTGGCATCGACCTGCCCGGCGATGCGCTGGGCGAAGTCGGGAGCGGCGATCTTGTCGACGGGCACGACGACGGCGCCGCGCAGCAGGCATCCGAAGAAGGCTGCGATCCATTCCGCGCAGTTCTCGCCCCACAGAATGACCTTGTCGTTCTTGCCGATGCCGCGTGATTCCAATTCGCGCGCAAAGCGGTAGGCGGTGTTCAGAACATCGCCATAGCTCCAGCGCTGGGTACGATAGCCGCGGCGATGGACGTACGCGGTCTCGCGTGCGTGGCGGCGAAAGTTGTCCAGATATTCCAGAATGGTGTTGCGAGCCATCCATAAACAGTGTAACTGGTGCGCAGTTGCTGTTAACGGCTGCGGTCGCCGAATCGAGAGAAACTCGCAGCCCCATGGCGCCCGGCTAACGGCTGCGGGCTGGCTGTTTCTTCTTCGCCGCCGCCAGCTCACGTAGCAGCAGCATCGTGTCGTCCCAGCTGAGGCACGCGTCGGTGATGCTCTGCCCATAGACCAGCGGCTTGCCGGGCTCCATCTTCTGCGCGCCTGCGACAAGATTGCTCTCCAGCATCACGCCGATGATGTTCTGGTTCCCATCGGCGATCTGCCCCGCTACATCGCGGCACACCATCGCCTGCCGCGTGTGGTCCTTGCCGCTGTTGGCGTGGCTGCAATCGATCATCACCCGCGGCGGCAAACCCGCTTTCTCCAGCTCGGCGCAAGCCTGTCCCACAGCGTCAGAGGTGTAGTTTACCAACCCCCGCCCGCCGCGCAGGATGATGTGGCAATCCGGATTGCCCGTGGTCACGAAGATGGCCGACTGCCCATGCTTGCTGTGGCCGAGAAACGTGTGCGGATGCGCCGCCGACTGCACCGCCTCCACCGCAATCTGCACATTGCCCGAGGTGCCGTTCTTGAACCCGACCGGGCACGACAATCCCGAGACGAGCTGCCGATGCACCTGACTCTCGGTCGTGCGCGCGCCGATCGCGCCCCAGCTCACCAGCCCGGCGAAGTACTGCGGCGTGATCATGTCGAGGAACTCAGTGCCCGCAGGCACGCCCATCTCGGCGAGGTCGAGCAGCAAGCGCCGCGCCAGCCGCAGGCCGTCGTTGATCTTGTAGGACTGGTCCAGGTGCGGATCGTTGATCAGCCCCTTCCAGCCGACCGTGGTGCGCGGCTTCTCGAAGTAAACCCGCATGACGATGCACAAGTCGTCGGACAAATCGGCGATAGATCGCTTCAGGTGGCCGGCGTATTCGCGCGCCGCATCAACGTCGTGTACCGAGCACGGGCCGGTGACGACGATCAAACGGTGATCGCGCCCGGCGAGGATGTCGGAGATTTCGCGCCGTGCCGTGAGGACGGTTGCTGCGGCAGCGTCGGTGGTCGGCGTTTCCTCCTCGAGGAACACCGGAGGCAGCACGACCTTGGTCCACTTAATGCGCAGATCGTCGGTCGGAAGGACGTGATTGTCAGGCTGGTTTCCCACGATGAATTTATTGTAAGGGAAGGGGGCATTCCCACGGAGGCACGTCACGACTGCACTGGGGGCCGGCGCCGGCCACAGAGAATTTCTGAGTATTGTCATCCTGAGCGAAGCGAAGGATCTGCGTTTCGGCCGTTGTTGGCAGGGTGCCCGCATTTTCGCGAACAGCCCTAACCACAGATCCTTTGTTGGGCTGAAGCCCTCCTCAGGATGACAATTCATGAGAGCTTGCCGCCGTGCCCTCAGTGTCTGCGTGGTGAATCCGCCGTCACCCCAGCAGCGCGGCGGACCCGCCAACCCACGCCAGGCTTTTATTGTGGTCGACGCCCATCATGATGCCGCGGCCCATACGCACCAGCGGCAGCACCGGCGTCAGGCGCCCGCCTTCGGGCCAGACGAACATCATGCGGATCTCCATCTGCGTCATGCCGTGCGGCGTGTCAATGACCGGCTCAAATTGCAGCCGCTCCTGCAGGATGTAGTTGTGGCGCTGGTTTGCCGGGATTGCCTCGATGTCTGACGGAGTGGGAGCAAACTTGATGCCCGCTCCCGCGAACGAATACAGCGGCTTGAGCAGAAAGTTCTCGTGATCGTCGGGAAATGCGGGCAACTGGTCGAGAAACCACGTCTTCGGCACCGACGGATGATTCAGGTAAGGAATGGAAAATTTGCTAATGCGGAAATACCAGTTGGGATGTCCTGCCCACTCGACATCGAGCTCGTCACGAAAGTCGAAGGGCAGCGTGACGCTCTTGCGCTCCAGTTCATCGACGATGCAGCGGTTGTAGATGCGGCGAACTTCGACTTCGCGCCCGTCTTTCTTGTAGAACAGCTTGTTGCCGCGCTTGATCAGCTTGAGGATGTCGACGATGGCGATGCCCAACTCGCGCTGGGTAATCAGGAAATCCGGCAGCGTCTTCTGATTGTCGGGATCGATCTCCATCAGGATGACGTTCTCGGGCTCATGCTCGCCGACAATGAGCTGCCGCATCAGCCGCCAGTAGGCCTCGCGATCGCAGCCACTGAGGTAAATCCCCAGACCGCGCGACAGCCCATAGGTCTGGACATACTGTTCGGCAGCCGCGGGCTGATATCCGTAGAGCGAAGGGAAGGCCTGCAGCTCGACCAGCTTCGGTTCCAGCTCGCCTTCCACATTCCGTACCAGGCCAAAATCCACCTGCACGAACATCGGCAGTGGCGCCTCGTTCGGCACGTTATATTCCGGCGGGATGGTCTTGTCGGAAATCTTGAGGTAATCGGCGTTGTCAACCAGTTGCGAAACTAATTGACTACCATACTCGGCCATCTGCCCGATGAGCGAATACGACACGAAGCACGGAGTCTCCGAGACACGAAAGCCGACGTGGGTTCCCGACGCGCGGTCGAGCGACCGCAGAAATTCCTGGTACTTCTCCGGCGTGTAGTTGCGGTTGAACTCCTCGCGCAGGGCGGGAATCATGGTCAGGCCTCGATCAGGAAGCGGCCCTTCTCCATAATCTTGCGGCCGTCAACCCAGATGTCGAACTTGGTGCCGACCACGTCGATGTGCGTCGCCGAATACCAGTTGGCGCCCGTGTGCTCGCCGTAAGGGTTGCCGAACGCGATGTGGATGCCGGGAAACTTTTCGTCCTGCAGAATCGAGCCGATGACGTGCGTCAGCTCGATGTTGGTGCCGATGGCGAACTCGCCCACCAGGTCGCTGTTCTCGTCGGTGTGGGTGTAGGCCCAGAACTCCTGCTCCAGCTCTTTGTTCTCGCTCGAGACCTTGGTGATGCGGTTGTTCTTCATCTCGATGGTCAGCGGCTGGCGCGCCAGGTCCTGATACTTCTCGCAAAGATAGTCGCCGACCACGCCATCGACCACGCATACGCCGTTCACTTCGCCCGGCGTGGTAAAGATTTCGCCGCCCGGCAGATTGCCCCACTTGTCGCGGCTGATGATGCCGCTGGTCTTGATCCAGTGATAGTTGGGATTGAGCTTGGCGGTGAAGTCGCTGCCGGCGGGATTGGTGCAGCGAACTTCCTTCGCCTTGCTGACGATCTCCATGGCCTTGCGGCTGATGGCGTCAACCTTGTCGTAGTCGGCGCGCATGCCTTCCAGCATGATCTGCTTGTTGATGTTGACCATGTGCGCGTGGCGCATCTTGCGGCGGTTGACGATGTCGGTCATCTGCATGCGCGACTTCAGTTCGTTGCGCTGCACCTTGACGGCGAAGATCGAGACGTCGCTGGTCTCCATGTCTTCGGCGATCTCGCGCGGCAAGTCGGTCAGCGGACGCGGCGCCAGATCTTCCAGCACGAAGGCCTTGAAGGGCGCGCCCAGCTTTGTCAGCTCGGCGGCGATGCTGGCAGCGATCTCTCGGTTCTCGTTGTCGGTGATCAGCGTGACCTTCTCGCTCGGCTGAATGCGCAGACAGGTGTAGACCGCGTTGTGGGCGCCCGGCGTGAGCTCGGGATCAAAGGTGACTTTGGTGAGGTCGGAGAGAACGGGTTGAATCAAGTAAATACCTTTCAGCGAGAGAAGTCAGCTATCAATCATTGTCATCACGAGGAGCCCTTCAGGGTGACGAGGGATCTGCTGTTCTCCGGTTCAGCGTTGAATTCCACGCTGACAAACCGCAGATCCTTCACCGGCTGAAGCCGGTTCAGGATGACAATTCAAAACTAAAACAGAGTGCAGGCCTTAAGGCCTGTTCCACCCACTACAAAACGGCTCAGCAGGCAAGGCTGCCCAGCTACTTCCTGGCGGCGGCACCCTCGAACACGCCGACACGCGTTTCGGCGACCATGTAATCCACCACTTTCTTCAGATCGCCAGTCTCCTGAAACACTTTCAACTGGCGGTCGGCGCCGGTGCCCATCTTTAACATCTCGTGAATGTAATTGATTTCCGCGCGCGAGCCAAGCTCTTCGACGGCGTCGTCAATCAGGTCCAGATATTCCATCATCAGGTCGTAGACCGGAACTTCTTCTTCTTTGCCAAAATCGATCAGCTTGCCCTGGATCCCGTAGCGCGAGGCCCGGAACTTGTTCTCCATGATCAGCGAGCGCTCATAGATTCGGTAACTTTTGTTGGATGCATGCAGCTTGTACAACATTGCCATAGTCGCCTGAATTAATGCGGCGATGGCGACGGTCTCGTCCAGACGCATGGGGATATCGCAAACCCGGACTTCCAGCGTAGGAAAGAACGGATGCGGCCGGATGTCCCACCAGATTTTCTTGCCGTTATCGATGCAGTTGGTCTTGACCAGCAGCGCGACAAAATTTTCGTACTCCGACCAGTTGGGAAACGTGTCGGGAATGCCGGTGCGCGGAAAGCGCTCGAAGACCTTGCAGCGATACGATTTGAAGCCCGAATTCATGCCCATCCAGAAGGGCGAATTCGTCGACAACGCCAGGATGTGCGGCAGGAAATACCGCATCGAGTTCATGATGTGGATCGCGGTGTTGCGGTCTTCGATGCCGATGTGAACGTGCAGCCCAAACACCAGATTGGCGCGCGCGATCAACTGCATGTCTTCTACCACGCGTGCGTAGCGCTCGTCAGGATAAATCTCCTGCAGCTTCCAGTCGGAGAACGGATGGGTGCTGCCGGCCGCCAGCATCATGCCATGCTCGCTGGCCAGGGTGATCACCTCGCGCCGCAGGGCCTGGATGTTCTCGCGCGCCTCCTTGATGTCCTTGCACACCCGGGTGCCGACTTCAATGACCGACTGGTGCATCTCCGGCTTGACGGCCTCATGCAAAGCCAGCTTGGCCTTGGGAAGGATTTCCGACGCGATGTGCGAGCGCAGATCGCGCGTCTCCGGATCGATCGTCTGATACTCCTCTTCAATTCCAATGCTGAGGCTTGGCCGGTTCATCGATTCACCCCTTGGTGGCTCTCTTACGCAATTGTTTAGATGCAGCCTCGAGCATTGCCCCAGGCTTCGAGGAATCCGGGGTAGCGGCTGAATCGGTTTTGCTGGAGGGTGCATCCGAGCTTTTCTTGCTCGGGCGAGCCGATGCAACCGAGGCGGGCTTGCTCGTCGTGGATGTCGCATCCAGACCGCTGGGTGGCCCGCTCAAGCTGCTTTTGCCTGGGTGGGTCTTCTCGGATTTTTCCTCACCCGCGAAACCGCCGTTCAGGAAGGCGCTCCAACGATACTCGGCAACCTGGCCGGTGTGCTCTTTGGCCTTGCGCACGGCCAGTTCAGCAACATTGTTGACGATCCAGTCAAAGTTCTTCTGGCCGACGGAATTTACATCCGCGTCGGGCGCCGGATTCATGAAGTCGATGGCGTAGGGTATGCCATTCTCGCAGGCAAACTCGACGGTATTCAGGTCATAGCCCAGCGCGCGGCAGAGCGTCAGGCAGTCGCGCTCCACGCGTTCCAGCAGCTTGGGATCGGTAGGCGGCGGATTCTTCACGTAGCGCTCGTGCATGGGCAGCGACGGATCGTAGTGCATGATGTGCACCTTCTCCTGTCCCACAACGTAGCAGCGGAAATATTCCTTGAAGTTCACACCACGCTGTAAGGTCATGCACAAATCGCGCGACTGGTCGTAGGCGTTGAAGAATTCTTCCGGCGAGTTGACCTTGTACACGTCCTTCCAGCCGCCGCCGTCGAAGGGCTTCAGGAACGCGGGAAAGCCGATGTAGCTGAAGATGCTGTCCCACGGCATGGGGAACTGCAGGTTGCGCATCGACTGGTCGGTGGTGCCGGGCGGATGCTGCTTGTGCGGCACCAGCACGGTGGGCGGAATAGCCACGCCCAGCTTCTGTCCCAGCGCGTAGTTGAAGAACTTGTCGTCGGCGCTCCACCAGAACGGATTGTTGATGACGTAGGTGCCCGAGAGCGCGGCGTTCTTCAGGTAGCCGCGATAGAACGGGATGTCGTGCGAGATGCGGTCGACAATGACGTGGTACGGCGAGGGCTCGGCCATGCGCACTTCGCCCACGACGGCCAGCTCGGCATGAATGTCTTTCTCGCCCATGGAGTTGATCTTCTCCACCAGCGCGGGCGGGAAGGTGGTCTCCATGCCAAAGATGATTCCGATTTTCTTCAAGACAGCTCCTCTAGATGATCGAGCGACACGGGGGGCAGAACCGCGTGACGTCTATGGATATGTGGGAAAGCCAGGGATAGCGCCTGAGGCGCATGAACACTGAGAATCATTGTAGAAGAAAGCGGCGAAGCGGGGTAGTGGGAAGGGACTGGGGCTGGCGATGTGTCAGGGCACGACTTCAGTCGTGCCGTAGCAAATGCAAATTTGTCATCCCGAACCGGCTTTATCCGGTGAGGGATCTGCTTTCGCCGCGCGCTGTCGTTGAGCTGACAGCGAAAAGCAGATCCCTCGCTTCGCTCGTGATGACAACTTCCATAGGGATAAAATCGCTAATCACTAGCTGCTAATCGCTAGTTGCTAGCCCCTAATTCCCCAGATAATCCACCACCACGGGCTCCCCAAACCGCGTCGTCACCGAGATCCCGGCGTTCTTTAAATCCCGCAGCGCCACTGGGTCTGGTTCGATCAGCGCCGCCTCTGCGCGATGCTGCAGCAGGTCGTCGACGGTCCAGATTTGCATGGGATAGTACTGGGCCAGGTTCGCCTCAAGCCGCTGATGAAGATAGGGATCGGGACCACCGCTCATCTGACGGTTGAAGTCTGACGGCAGCAGCAAAACTACCTGCTCAGGGTGCGCCGAATACTGTTGCGCCTCAAGAAAAAGCAGCGGTCCGGAGAAGACGTAGTAGCGCTTGCCTTCCAGATGCAGCGCGCTCTCAATTTCGAGAAACGGACGGATGCCGGTGGCTTCGACTTTGTCAGGATGACGAACCGTGGTCATCTGCTGTGCGACGCCCCAGCCGACCAGCAGCACGCACACGCCGGTCGCAATCTGGGTGGTGCGGCGGAAGTGGCGCCACATCAGGAGGGCGAACGCGACGGCGACTCCGGGCAGCACGCCCATGAAGTAGCGGCTGTAAAACGCGTTGGTTTTGAACGACACAATGAACGCCCCCAACGGAATCGCGAGGCACAGCCAGCCGATGGCCTCGGCCGACTGCATCGGCTCAATCTCGGCCGCGCGCTCATCATCGCTGCGCGAGAGCACGATCCAGATCATGATCAATGCCAGCAGGAAGAGCCCGTCGGGGAACAACTGCGAGAAGATGGCGCGCAGCTCCAGAAACGACGGCCGGTTCCAGTAGCCGCCGGCGAATTTTCGCGAGAACGACAGGATCAGCGGCGACAGCACCAGCACCGGGATGAAGCTGCCGACGATGCCGGCAAGGATCTTCAGCGATGGCTTCTGGCCTGGCTTCCAGCGGACTAACTCCCACAGCACGAAGGGCAGCAGGCACATGCCGAAGTAGTAGTGAAAACTTTCACCCAGAAGAAACGCCACACCGAATACGATGGCCTGCTTTTTCACGCTGAGCGACTCGTTGGTCCATGCCCATAGCGCCAGCGCCGCCAGCATGAAGTAGATCGCATACGAGCGCGCTTCGAAGCCGTAGTAGGGAAGGAACGAGCAGGTGGCGACGGCCAACGCGATCAGCCCGTGCAGGCCGTTGGTGAGGCGGCGCGCGCAATCGAAGATCAGCAGCAGGCCAACGCACATGGCGATAGTCGATGGGATGCGCGCGGCAACGTCGCCGGGCCCAAACATCGCGTCGAACGCGTGCACCGTCATGTAATACAGCGGAGGCAGGGCGTCGACGCCATTGCTCAGCGCGGTCCAGATGGTGCTGAGCTGGAGGCGCGCAATGTGCAGCGTGAACAGCTCGTCGAACCAGAAGACGCGGTGGGCCGCGATCTGAATGCTGGTGACGAAGTAGAAGACCGCCAGCAGAACGGCTACACCCCAAGTCCACAGCGGGGTTGCGCCCACACGAGGGCTTTCGGGAGTGGTGGCCTGGCCGTTCCTTGACCGAGGTGTGCATGCAGAATCCGGTGACGAGCTCTGAACGAGAGAGTATGACAGGAATGGCGGGAATCGCCAAAACGCGGTAAGCGGTTTCTGCGAATCGCCCGCCCCGGTTGATAGAATGTCTCCCTTATGGAGAAGGTTGATGTTGCTGCGCGCCCACAAGGCGACTCCGCACCGCCCATCGCCCGCCGCGTTCCGCCGTGGCGCCGCTATTGGGATTTTTCCGCCGTCCTCCTTCTCATGCTGGCCTCGTTCCCAACGGTGTGGCTCTCGCACAAAACCGTCACCCTGGTTCCCAACCTCGGCCTGATCGACGACAACTGGCATCTCGACTACACCTTCAAAGCGCTGCGCGGCATCTGGATCGGGCGCGACGTTGCCTTCACCCACGGCCCCATCTTCCAGTGGCTCTCGTCGATTCCGGCGCGCACGCTGCCGCTGACGCTGGGCGGTATTTACGCCACGTGGAACACGCTGCCGATCTGGTGTGCGCTGCTCTTCGGCTACTTCGCCATGCGGCTGGTGCTGCCCGAGCAGCCGCCGTGGAAGCGCTTCGTGCTGCTGCTTCTGCTGTCGTCATTCTGGGAGGTGTCGCTGCGCTCGACCTTCCCGGTGCTGCTCTTCGGATTGTTTCTGCGCGGATGGTATGCGGTCGAGGAAGGACGGCTGCGCGCGGTTTATGCCGGCATCGGCGGGGCCATCCTGGTTACGATTTCGTTTCTGGTAGCGGGCGATACCGGGACGTACGGCACGGCTGCGTGGGTCATCGCTCTCATCGGGGTCGCCTACGAGATGCGCGGCGACAAGCTGTTCCTGCGCAAGCTGGCGCTGGGCGTGGTTTCGTTCGTCGCCGCCTTCGCCGCGCTCACCCTCGTGGTGAACGCCTTCATGGCGGTGCCGCTGGACTTCAAATTCTGGCGCGAATCGCTGGCGCAGGTCTCGGTGTATCGCTGGGCGACGCCGGCGGCGATGACCGATGAGGGCGCAACGCATCTCGGAGTGGCGCTGGTGATCGCCGCGCTGGTCTTCGGCTATCGCGCCATGACGCGCCGTCCGAACTCGCGCATGATTACCGAGCGCACAGGATTTCTGCTGGGCGCATTTTTACTGGGCTTGGCGGTGATGCAGAGCGCGATGGTGCGCTCCGACATCGGCCACGTCATCATCGGCGAATTCGCCATGACGTTTTTCACCTGCGCCATCTTGTTCTCGTTCGAGGGTGGCGCTTCAGCGATGGGTGTCTTCGTAGCCGTGGGCCTTTCGATGCTGTTTTCGCATCCGGTCTTTCGGCCCTCCAGTGTGTTGCGGCTGTTCAGCGAGCTGCGCGATCCGCAGGTCACCTGCCCGCTCGGCTACAACGAATTCGAGCAGGCCTGCTACGTCGAGCCGCTCACCCCGCAGATGCTGACTTCGGGAAGAACTTTTCTCCAGCAGCACAGCGGCCCCAACGATTCCATTTTCGTCTTCCCCTACCAGACAATGTTCGGCCTGGCGGCGCGCCGCAACGTGGCCGGCGGCCTGATGCAGGCCTACACCGCCAGCGGCCCTGAACTGGTGCGCATCGAGATGGCCGGCCTCGACGGCAAGCCGATTCCCGCGGCGCTCTACCTCACCGACGCCGACATGAGTCACTGGTCGTCGCAGGAGATCCAGGCGTGGTCGCGCAACTACCTCAGCATCCCGGTCGACGGCATTCCGAACTTCACACGCATCCCGGAAGTCTGGTTCTGGATGGTGCGCCACTACAGCAGCGCCGGGCAGTTGATGCCGGGCGTCATCGGGTTGGTGCGCGATGACAAACGCGCTTCGCGTATTGCGCTGCAATCGCAGCCGCTGGGGCTGCCGCAGAAGACCTATGCGATCAGCGAGCGCGAATCGGCGACCGACATTGGCTCGCCGGCATGGCCTTCAGGCTATGACTTCCTGCGGCTGAAACTGACCGTGCATTACAGCGCGTTGTGGAAGCTGCGCAAGCCGGAGCGCCTGCAACTGGAAATTTCGCGCGCCGACGGCTCGCGCGACGTGCAATGGGTGGTGCTGCCGCCCAACACGCCAACCGAAATATGGTTCTATCCCTGGGAGGCGCCCGACCTGGGTGCGTACTTCAACGCCGACTCGTCGCAGTGGCGCATGAACTCGCGCTCGCCGGTCACCGGCCTGCGACTGCTGGCTACGCCGCTGGATTGGGTTTCGCAGCAGCCCGAGTCGATCACCATCGAGTCAGCCGATGCGGTGAAGCTGGAGATGTCCCCGGTTGCGGGGGAGGGTTCGCCTGCGCCTTTGTCGCCGGCATCGCCGCGACCGTGAGGTAAGATGCAGATGATATTTCGATCAGGAGAACGTTCCGCGTAACCGAATCACGGCCCATGCTCATCATTCCCACCTACAACGAACGCGACAATATTGCCACGCTGGTCGGCCGCATCCGGAAAGCGACGGGCAACGAGCCCATCATGTTCGTCGACGACAATTCGCCCGACGGCACGGCTGACGAGATTCGGCGGCTACAGCAGAGCGATCCGAACATTCATCTGCTGGCGCGGCCGGGCAAGGGCGGATACGGCTCGGCCTGCCGCGATGCGATGAAGAAGATTCTGGCGGAAAATCTCGCCGACTACGTGATTCAGTCCGACGCCGACCTGTCGCATCCGCCGGAGCTGTTGCCCATCATGATCGAGCTGCTGAAGTCGAATGACGTGGTCATCGGCTCGCGCTACGTGCAGGGCGGCGGCGCCGAAAATTGGGACATCCGCCGGCGCACCCTGAGCTTTGGCGCCAACCTCTACGCGCGCATGTTTACCGGCGTCCCCGTACACGACATGACCGCGGGCTTCGTCGGCTATCGAACCAGCGTGCTGCGCAAAATCGATCTCGAATCAATCCGCTCCGAGGGCTACGCCTTCCTGATGGAGATGAAGTTTAACCTGCATCGCAAGGGCACCAGCTTCCGCGAGTTCCCCATCATCTTCCACGAGCGCGAGGCGGGCAAGTCGAAGTTCAGCCGGAAGATTTTGTATGAGGGCATGCGCTTTCCCCTCAAAGCTGCGCAGCGACGGGTGAGCGGGAAGTAGCGGAGATTATCCACACGGTGTCCTCCCGAGCGGCGGGCTCTCCCATTAGATTTGTCATCCCGACCAAGGGCTTCAGCCCGCGTGGAGGGATCTGCGGTCTCGCCGCATCACTATCAGCGCGTTTTTTGGGGTTGTCATCCTGAGCGCAGGCGCTGCTGTTGCGCCGGAGTCGAAGGACCTGCGGTTTCGTTGCTGGGAAGGCTCAGTCGCCTTCGAACACGAACCGCAGATCCTTCGACTGCGCGTCCGCCGCTCCGCAAAAGACGCGGAGCGAAAAATCGTTGCGGACGCTTCGCTCAGGATGACAATTCGTGGGTAGATCGCGTGGCGCAGCTAACTACGACGCCATCGCGCCATTCCTGAGCTTCAAGGCCAAGCCGGTTAGGGTGGCCCTTCGACACGCCGAATCTGAAGGTGTGCGCTCAAGCCGAACGCCCTCACTTCGCCAGATGCAGGCACACCGCGTCGGCTGCTTCTACCGTTACGGACGACATCTTCTGCGAGAACCAGTCCAGCGGCGTCACCAACAGGCGCAGGTTCGTGATTGCCGGACGCGAAGAGCTGCGCCACTCGGCTTCGTCGCCATCGAAGTAGCGCGTGAGGTCGGCCTCATCCCAGGGATAGAACCACACATCGGTTGCCACACCTGGCTCGATAACAAACGTTCGCAGCGACTTCGTGCCGTCAGCGCGCGTGATCTCGAGTTGCAACTGCTCGGGTTTGCGCAACTTCCACAGCGGGCTGTAGTGAACGGTCAGGCGCAGCCGCAGAAAATCTGCGCCGGATGCCGGCCACTGCGCCGCGCCCAGATCGATGGTTGTATTCGGATCGGCGAGGTCGTAAGTCTTGAGCGGCAAGCCCAGCGGATAGGTCTGCTCGATGATTCTCGCGGCGCGCGAATCATCGCGCAGCAATCCGATCTCGCCGGGCGAGAGTGTCTGATCGGCGCGGTAGTGGCGGAAGATCCAGAACCACACCGCCGGCGTGCGCGTGAAGTTGCTGACATCGTCAATGGGGAAACTGAGCGTGGCGCTGCTCATCTCGCGGGGCGAGGCATCGCGAAAGAACAGGCCGACGGGCGCGTTGTCGCGCTCCATGCCGTCGATGTCGAACTTCGACAGATACGTTCCGTTGGCGAGGAACGACTGCTCGACCGCTCCGGCCACGTCACGATGCGCGGCGACGCCGAACATGTACTGGTAAGGAAAGATCAACACCGGCTGATGTTCGCTGCTGTGCTGGTCGATGTAGCCCACGGTAGAAAGCAAGGTCGCGCCGAAGTCGCTGGGGAAGCACACCTGCTCGTATTCGAGCGTGCCGGCGGGACACGACGTGATCGGGTGCCGCATGCGCGCGAAGCGATAGCGGATGTTGTTGGGCTGGAAGATCGGCGCCGGCTCCGACAGGTAGACCGACGCGGCGACCGCGACCAGTGCGGCCGCGGCGGAGACAAGCGTCGAGGAAAATGAAAAAAGGATCACGCCCGAAAAGAAGACCATCGGGAAGACGCCGAAGATGATGTGGTTCGGGTCGGAGCGCACCAGGCCGCTCTGCATCGAGAGCAGCGCGAAGACGTAAGCGCCAAGCAGAAAGCCGGTGCGCGCCACGAAGACCACCGCGCGGTCGGCCTTGGCGAGCAGCCGCACGAGAAACAGCGCGCTGCCGATGACGAAGGGCAGCAGCAAGTGCATCGCGCCAAGTTCGGTCATGGCCGCGGGCTCGTTCCAGCGATGCACCGACACTAGCGCCAGCGAGGTGCGCCAGAAGCGGAAGTCCAGCAACCTGGCGATGACAATGTTAATGGCGAAGACCAGCACGACAAAGCACGCGCCGAAGGTGAGGAGCGCGATGGCGAACTGCCGCAGCCTGTCGCGCTCGCGCAGGTTCTCCCACACGATGCCGCCAAACGAAAGCAGGAAGGCCGCGACGCTATAGACGCCGGTGTCCGCCGAGTACCAGAAGGCGAACGCCGTCATCAGCGAGCAGGCGATGGCGAACGGCACGGGCCGCCAGCGTCCGTCGCGTACACCGTACCAGCCGCGCAGAAAGGTTACGAAGCAGAGAATGCCCAGCGCGGTGCGGCCGTCCCACGACGTCCAGAAAACGCCGAGCAGCAACAGCAGCAGGAAGCGCTTCCACGCGGGCTGCTCGGGGATCATCAGGCGCAGTGCCAGGAAGCTGAACAGGATCGAGCACCACAGCAGCAGCGTGCGATAGCTCGAGTAAATCGTGCCTAGCGAAAAGCCCGCGATGCGCGGGGGCGCAGCCATCAGCCAGTGCGCCAGCGGCCCGTAGAGGAACGCCACGTCGCGCGCGAAGTAAACGTGATGCGTGACTTTGTAAGTCGCGTCGAGCACCCAGTGATCGTCGAAGCTGCCGGGATGCTGAACGGCGATGACCGAATGCGGCGACAACCACGCCAGCGGCAGCGAAGCGGCGAAGAGAATCAGCACGGCGAGGAAATCCCAATGATGGGCGAAGTGGCTGGCGCTGAATTTCGCTGGGGTCACCGGGGGCGACGAGCTTTCCCGGCTCGCCACCGCGTCGAGGTTGGGCATGGTGCCCCAATTTTATCGCAGGCCGAACGGCGATCGGTTGGCAGGGCGGACACGCCGCTCACTTCAGCGCGTGCGATCTTCCCACTCATCGTGCCACGCCATCTGGATGGCTTCCAGCTTGGCTTCGTTCGAGGCCATGGGGTCATCGACGAAGGCCGGCAACTCGATGACGTAGCGGCGCAGGTCGGTAAAGCGCACCTCCATGGGAGTCACCTCGCGATACTTGTCCGCCAGTGCGATTGCGATGTCTTCTACGTCGTCCCATCTCAATTCAGCAGTCATGTCGTTCCTCCGCTGCTTGAGCCGATGAAATGCGGTTGCTGGAAGATTGTCATCACGAGGAGGCCTGAACCATGTCCCGGCAGATGCCGGGAAGGTTTGAAGCCAACGCAAAAAGCTGCTTTATCGGCCGAACGCAAGCAGCCATCGCGCGCCCCCATCAGGCGCCCGTCATGGCAATGGTCGCGCCAACTAGTCTCCACCCTCCGAAACGTAGTTGCGATTCCATGCGGGAATTTCTATCACGATCTCCCCCGGTTGCTCAATCACCGTCTGACAGCCGAGGCGCGAATTCAATTGCAGGTCGGCGGCCATGTCCAGGCGATCGGCCTCGTCGTCCTCCAGTTCGCTCAGCAATTCGAGGCCTTTCTTCACCACGACGTGGCACGTGGTGCAGGCGCAATTGCCGCCGCAGGCGTGTTCCAGATGCAGTCCGAAGTTGAGCGCGACGTCGAGGATGGACTCAGGCTTGCCATGGTCGAGGTAGGGCAGCTTGCCATGCTCGAACTCGAAGGTGCGGTTGTCGGGCAGGAAGGTGACGCGGACGGTGTTAGGCCCGAGCGGATCGGCCGTTGCCATCGCGCCGCCGGGTTGTGGTTTGTCAGACATGAATCGTTCCGTATCTTCGGCGGAGGCACACCGATTTGCGCGCCGGAGTCGAAGGAGCGGCTTGCCTGCGAGAAGGAACACCGCTCACTGCGCCGCGAGCAACAGCAGATCCTTCGACTGCGCATCCGCCTGACTCGCAAAATCGGCGAGTCAGAAAAGCAGGCGGACGCTTCGCTCAGGATGACAATTCAAATTGGGACCCGCAATCTGATTTCTGAGCCCTAACCCTAACCCCTCATCCCTGACCCAAGTCCCTGATCCCTAGCCCGGCCCCTAATCCCCGACCCCTAGCTCTGCCTCACTCAATCTCCGCTCGCGCGATGGGATGCGGCGATGCCGGGCCTTCGCCGACGTCGGCGGTTTCCATGCTCTTGCCCTTCAGCGCCGTGCCGACAGCCGAGTCCATCATCAGCTCGGCCAGGCGCATGGTGCCTGAGTTCAGAACTTCGATGGCCGAACGTATCGCCTGATAATCGTCTTCCTGCATCACGGCCCGCAGCGCCGTTTCCTGCTTGTCGATGTTCGTGCGCTCCAGCGACGTGAGCTGCTGCCACGCCGGATTTTTGCGGCTCTTTTCCAGCGCGGTCAGAATTGTCTCCGCCTCGTTGCGCGCCTCAATGACCTGGCGCTCGCGGAAATCGTCCTCGGCGTTGTCGAACGATTCGAGGATCATGTTCTCGACCTGCTCGTCGGTCAGGCCATAGCTGGGCTGCACTTCGATCTCAGCAGCCTTGCCGCTGCGCAACTCGCGCGCCGAGACGTGCAGGATGCCGTTGGCGTCGATCAGGAACTTCACTTCGATGCGCGGCAATCCGGCGGGCATCGGCGGAATGCCTTTGAGATCGAAGCGCGCCAGCGAGCGGCAGTCTTTTGCCAACTCGCGCTCGCCCTGCAACACGTGGATGGCAACGTTGGTCTGGCCTTCGACGCCGGTGGTGAAGTGCTCGGTGGCTGAAGCCGGAATCGTCGAGTTGCGATGGATGATTTTGGCGACCACTCCCCCGAGTGCCTCGATGCCCAGCGACAGCGGGGTCACGTCGAGCAACAGCATTTCTTTTGTTGCCTCGGAGCGGCCGCCCAGGATGTTGGCCTGCACCGCTGCGCCGAGAGCCACGACTTCGTCGGGATTCAGATCGCATTGCGGCTTGCGCTGGAAGAGCTCTTCGACCAGTTGGCGCACTCGCGGAATGCGCGTCGAACCGCCGACCAGCACGGCTTCGTCGATCTGCGCAGCGGTGAGCCCGGCGTCCTTCATGGCCTGCTTCACTGGGCCGACGGTACGGTCAATCACCGGCTGGATGAGCTGCTCGAATTGCGCGCGCGTGATCTGGCGCCGATAGCGCCGGCCGTCCGGCAGCTCGATGTCGAGAGCGGCGGAGTCGTTGGCGGACAGCGCAATCTTGGCGTCGATGACGGCTTTGCGTACGGTTTGCACGATCTCGGCATTGCGGCGCACGTCGATTCCAAGATCACCCTGGATATCGTCGAGCGCAATGGCGATGAGCAGGTTGTCGATGTCGTCGCCGCCCAGATGCGTGTCGCCGTTGGTGGCGATGACTTCGAAGATGCCTTCGTGCAGTTTGAGAATCGAGATGTCGAAGGTCCCGCCGCCCAGATCGTAGACCGCAACCGTCGCGCTCTCTTTCTTGTCGAGGCCATAGGCCAGCGCGGCGGCCGTCGGCTCGTTGACCAGGCGCAGCACTTCAAGGCCGGCGATGCGGCCGGCGTCTTTCGTGGCCTGCCGCTGCGCGTCGTTGAAGTACGCGGGCACGGTGATGACAGCCTTCGTGACCGGCGTGCCAAAGTAGCGCTCAGCGTTGCGTTTGAGCTGGCGCAGGATGAAGGCGGAAATTTCCGGGGGCGTGAAAGTTTTATCGCCAAGCTTCATGCGCAGGACTTCGCCCGGCGCGATGTCATCGGCAAGGCGGAAAGGGAAGAGCTTGAGCTCGTCGCGAATGTCTTCGACGCCGCGGCCCATCAGGCGCTTCACGCTGTAGACCGCGTGGTCGGCGGCCTCGATCAACGACTTGCGCGCGGCGTTGCCGACGATGATCTGCCCGCGCTCATCGAGCGCAACCACGGACGGCACAAGATTGGAGCCGTCCTCGCCGGGAATGATCACCGGGCGATCGCCTTCCATGTAGGCCACCAGAGAGTTGGTGGTGCCGAGATCGATGCCAACGATTTTGTCGCTGTTCGCCATCTTCGCTAGTCGCTGTTCGCCTTTCGCGCTTCGCCAGAATTGTTGCTGTCACAAATAATGCTTTGTGTCGGGGCTCGAGTTCACAGGCTGCTGGAGAAAACTTTTTTCACAGCGCTCTGTCGCCGGCTGAAGCCGGCTCTGGCAACGTAAACAAAGGCCTTGTCGGCACGACTAAAGTCGTGCCCTGACACAAAGCACGCCAGGGCAGTATTTCTCAGCACTCTCTCAAGTAGTGCCCTGACATAAAGCACGCTTCGGCCGAGTTTTCAGCAGCCTGTAAACTCGTGTCCTGACACAAAGCGACTGCTCGAGGCCTTCGTAACGCCTCTGGCGAATCGTGCAAGGCGAATCGCGAAAAGCGACAGTCGCCGGCTGCGACAAAGCGACGTCGCGAATACCGACCTCACTCCAGCACCTCGTCGATGTCGCGCAGCAGGTTGCGCACGTAGGCGCGACGGTTCAGGAGGTCGAGCATCATGTCCAGCGCCGCCACGCGATCCTCTTCCAGAACCCTGCCGCCCTGCTGAACGCGTTCGACCAGCGCGTCCCAGTTGTTCCATGCCACGTGCAGCTCGCCCATCATGCCGTCGTACTTGGCTTGCAAATGTTTTTTGGTGTCGCGCAGCTCGGCCTCGAGCGACCGATCGGGCTCGCCCATCTTGCGGTTCATGCGCGCTTCTTCCAGCTGCATGTTCAACTCGAAGACCTCTTCCAGCAGATCGGGCGGCACCACCTGCTTCTTTGCTTTGCCGGTACGGCGCGCCTCTTCGGTCGCCGCCGTCGACTGCTCCTCCGAGTGCACGCCTTGCAGTCGCAGCAGGTAATCGGTGCGGAGGAAGGGATCGCGCAACGTGCGATATGCGTCGTTGAGCGACGAGCTCTGCTCCAGGCTCCACTCCTGTTCGCGCGGGGTGCTGATGGCATTGGTGTCGGGATGCAAGTGGCGGCTCAGGCTGTAGAACTCGCGCTCCAGTTTGGCGGCGTCGATGTTCAGCAAGTACGGCAGGCCGAAAAAGGTGAAGTAATCGACCGGCGCCGGCGGCTGAACTTTGCCGCACGATTGGCAGAAGTGCGCGGCCAGCATGTCGCCGCAGGACCAGCAATTGGTCTTGGTCGATTTGCTCGGGCTGGCGACCAGGATGCCGCTGTCGTGTTTGCGATCGGTGTGGGGCATGTGTCGTCCCTACGGGACTCGATATTGCGTTTGCGTTTCCCAGCGCTGAAGCGCTGGGCTAACCTATATCGCGCCTAAGGCGCTTCATCTGCGAGAACGAGCTGCTACGAGAACGAGCTGCCGCAGCCACAAGACTTCTGGGCGTTCGGATTGTGGAAGACGAAGCCGGTCTTCATCAGCGTCTCTTCGTAATCGAGCACCATGCCGTTCAGGTAGATGAACGACTTGGGATCGATGAAGACGCGCACGTCGCCGAATTGAAAGATGCGGTCGCGTTCGGCCGGGTGCGTGTCGAACTGGATGTTGTAGCTCAGGCCGGAGCAGCCTCCGCCCTGCACACCCAGCCGCAATCCGCCTTCGGACGGATCGATGTTCTCTTTCACCAGCACGGCGCGAATACGAGCCAGCGCTTTCTCCGTTACGTCGATGCCTTTTTTCGCCGGCGCACTCGTTGCGGGCTCTCCAATGTTGATCGTGCTCATGGTCCCCTACGCTTTCTGTTCCACTTCGTGCTTTTGTTCGACGCCGGACTTCTTGCGCCAGTCGCTGATAGCGGCGCGGATAGCGTCCTCGGCCAGCACCGAGCAGTGAATCTTGACCGGAGGCAGAGCCAGCTCCTTCACGATGTCGGTATTGCGGATGGCGAGCGCCTCGTCGATGGTCTTGCCCTTCACCCACTCGGTGGCCAGTGACGATGAGGCGATGGCAGAGCCGCAGCCGAAGGTCTTGAACTTGGCGTCCTCGATGATGTTGGTCTCGGGGTTCACCTTGATCTGCAGCTTCATGACGTCACCGCACTCGGGCGCGCCCACCAGGCCGGTGCCGACTTCGGAGCTGTTCTTGTCGAGCGTGCCGACGTTGCGCGGGTTGGTGTAGTGGTCGAGGACCTTGTCGCTGTATGCCATGTTGTGCTCTCCGTGCCTCTAAGGCGCGATACGTCTATCGATCCGAATTGTCATCCTGAGCGCAGCCGCTGCCCTTTGCGGCGGACTCGAAGGACCTGTGGTTTGCCTGCAGCGGAAGGTCGTTCGCCTTCGTGACGAACCGCAGATCCTTCGACTGCGCGTCCGCCGACTCGCAAAATCGGCGAGTCGAAAAGGCAGGCGGACGCTCCGCTCAGGATGACAATCTCAAAGAACAATCTGTGTGACGCAGCTAGAGCTGTGTCGCCTTGAACTTTCCTGAAGGCCTGTTTCACCCAATGTGTCGCCGGCTGAAGCCGGCTCTAGTCAATCTTCTGCCGCTGGACGCGGCGCTGAAGCGCCGCTCTACCAGCAGAACCGCAACATTGATGCAGGCCTGAAGGCCTGCTCCACTCAAGGTGAAAGCCTGCTCCACCCAAGCCTCAACGCCTGCCGCACCTAATCCTCAAGGCCTGCTGCATCCAAGCCTCAATGCCCGGGCTCGGCGGCCCACTTTACCTTGGTCAGATCCACGCCTTCTTTTGCCATCTCGTAGAGCGGCGACAGCTCGCGCAGGCGCTGCACTGTCTCGATCACGCGCTTGGCGACGTAGTCGACTTCGGCTTCGGTGTTGAAGCGCCCGATACCGAAGCGGATCGAGCTGTGCGCCAGTTCGTCGCCCGCGCCCAGCGCCTTCAGCACGTACGAGGGCTCGAGCGTCGCCGACGTGCAGGCCGAGCCGCTCGACACCGCAACGTCGCTGATCCCCATCAGCAGCGACTCGCCTTCAACGTAGGCGAAGCTGATGTTGCTGTTGCCAGGAAGGCGATGCTCCATCGAGCCGTTGATGTAACACTCGTCGAGCTGGCTCATGATCTTCTCGTTCAGGCGATCGCGCAGTGCGAGGAGACGGGTCGTTTCTTCGGCCATCTCGGCGCCGGCGATCTCGCACGCCTTGCCCAGTCCGACGATGCCGGTAACGTTCAGCGTGCCGGAGCGCATGCCGCGTTCGTGTCCGCCGCCGTCGATTTGCGCGACCAGTTGCACGCGCGGATTCTTGCGGCGCACGTACAGCGCACCGACGCCCTTCGGTCCGTAAATCTTATGTGCCGAGATCGACGCGAGGTCGACGTTGTCTTCGATGACGTTGAATGGAACTTTGCCGACCGACTGCACGGCGTCGGTATGAAACAGAACGCCGCGCTCGTGGCAGAGCGCGCCGATTTCGCGGATGGGCTGCAGCACGCCGATCTCGTTGTTGGCGGCCATGATGGTGACGAGGATGGTCTTGTCATCCATCGCGGCCTTCAGATCGTCGAGCGAGATGCGGCCGTCTTTCTCGACCGGCAGATAGGTCACGCGGAAGCCATGCTTCTCCAGCCGCTTGCAGCTGTCGAGCACGGCCTTGTGCTCGGTAGTCTGCGTGATGATGTGGTTGCCCTTCTCGCGATACATCTCGGCGACGCCCTTGATGGCGAGGTTGTCGCTCTCGGTGGCGCCGGAAGTGAAGATGATTTCTTTCGCGGTCGCGCCGATGAGCCTGGCGATGCGGCCGCGCGCTTCTTCGACGGCCTGCTCGGCCACCCAGCCGAATTCGTGATTGCGGCTGGCGGCGTTGCCGTAGCTCTCGGTGAAATAGGGAAGCATCGCCTCCAGCACGCGCGGATCGCAACGCGTGGTGGCGTGGTTGTCCATGTAGATGGGCAGCTTCAGAGTGGTTTCTGTGTTGGCACTCACTTCAGACTTCTCCCGTGAAGCACACTTTGATTTTACGCCGCATGGGTAGAGAGGGAAGCAGCGATGCAGGTTCGGCGGTAACGCTTTTGTGGGAGTTGGTGAGGCAGTGGCCAAGTGTAGGTGGTCAGTGTTCAGTGGCCAGTTGCCCGTTATGAATTGTCATCCTGAGCGGAGGCGTGCCGCCTTTGCACGCCGGAGTGAAGGATCTGCCGGTTGCCCACAGCGGTAGAACCTTTCCACGGCGAACAACCGCAGGTCCCTCGACTTCGCTTCGCTTCGCTCGGGATGACAAAGTCGAATAGGGCAACCGGATGACTGCACGTCCGAACGCGTACCCTGCGCTCCGCCCATCACGCCGTCGCGCTGGAATGAGCCGTGATCGTTTCCAGGCCGTGGCCGTGGGGGCCGGTTTCGCGCTGGCGAAGTAAGAAGGCCAGGGCGAACCCGACGAAGCCCATCACGGTCAGAATTTTCATCATCGCGAGATAGCCTGCGGGATTGGACGCGCTGGCTCCCGCAGCGTCGTTGGCCTTGCCCAGGACTTCGTTCATCCCGGTCATGCCGAGATTCTGGATCATGGTCATCACGCCGAGCGCGGTGCCCAGGGTGCGCTGTGGCACGAGGTAAGCGACCGACGGCCAGATGATGGCCGGGACCAGGGTGAAGGCGAATCCCAGCATGGCCATGGGGACGTAGAGCGAGACGTTGGTATAGGCCATCAGCAGGAAGACCGGGATCAGCAGCAGCGTGCCCAGCAACATGATGGTGGCGCGGCGTCCCACTTTGTCAGAGAACAGGCCGACGATGGGCGTGCCGATCATGGTGAACATGGTGAGCGTGCTCAGCATCCATCCGCCGAGCGCCAGCGAGGTGTGCTTGGCGTCGACAAAGTACGTCACGGCAAAGGTCTCGAAGGGGAAGATCGCCGAGTAGAACACGACGCACAGTCCGACGAGGTACCAGTACGACAGGTTGAAGGCTTTCACGTCGGCGAAGACGATCTTGTCCTGCTCGCCCTCAGGCGCCAGCGACGATCGCTTCTCCGCGCGCACTTCGAGCATGTAGTAGCCGACTGCGCCAACGACGCAGAGCGCCACGAAGCCGACGCCGATGAGCCACGGGTTCTGCCAGTAGTTGTAAGCGCCCTTGGCCCAACTGGGTGAATTCTGCGCCAGGAAGGTGCCGCCGCGCGCGATCATCAGGTTGATGCCGAGTGCGAAACTGAGCTCCTTGCCTTTGAACCATTTCGCTACGCCGGTAGTGATGGCGACGATGAGCGACTCGGCGCCCATGCCGAAGACGAAGCGGCCGGCGACCATCATGGGGAAGGCCGCGCCGAAGGCGGTGATGACGGCGCCGATCAGGCAGAGCACGCTGAAGATCACCAGCGACTTGCGCGTGCCGATGCGGTCGATGAGGATGCCGCCGAGCACCACGGTGAAGATGTTGGGGAAGCTATAGGCCGCCTGCAGCATGCCGATGTTCTGGGCGGAGAAGTGAAGCTGGTCCTGCAGCAGCTTGGCCAGCGGCTCGAGCGCGTCGTAGAAGTAATAATTGCCGAACATCGCCAGGCTGAGGAACATCAGCACCAGCCAGCGATAAAACTTGGTGGGTTCGGGACGGCTTTCGCGCGTGGTTTGGGCGAGCGACATTCGGGGCAGCCTCGTTTCGGGTGAAGTTGCAACGATACCAGAAGGCGGCAAGCAGCGACTAGCGACTAGCAATTAGCGACTAGCGGCTAGCGATTGGATCTGGTGTCTTGGGAAAAGGAATGCGATTCCAATCATGTTTCCTCCCACTCATTCGAACGGCGCGAATGAGTGGGGCAACCAGATTCAGGCAGAGGGGTATATCGCGCTTCCAGGTGCGCAATCGACGACGGCTGTGTGCACCGGAAACGGTGCAAAGTCTCGATTTGGGAAATTGTTGTCAAGCCCCACGATGGTGATGAAATCGGCGTAGGCGTTTGATTTGGCGGGAAATCGGGGTGCGGCCGTTTTTGTTGGTTTGGGTGCTCGGCGGAGTAAAATGTGTCTAGAGAGTCAGGCAAGGAGCGATCCTTCCTGGCTCTCTTGTTGTTTGTGCTTCTGTTTTGATTTGTCATTTCTCAGCGGAGCGAAGGATCTGCGGTCCTTTCGCAAAACAGGATGCGTCCTTCCCACTCATTCGAACGGCGCGAAGGAGTGGAGCTACCGCGAGTGTCGAGGGTCGACCCGCCCTACGCCAAAGGAAGGCGTAGAACGGGGCACCCGGCGCTTGACAATCGACAACTCATTTCTGACAACTGACAACCAAGAACCGACAACCGACAACTGACAACTGACAACTCAAAACTAGCCACTGGCCACTGACCACTGGCCACTGCTTCACGACCCTACGTAGCGCGCGTAGAGGCTGCGGGCGATGGCGGTGTCGGTGGTGCCCTTGATGATCGCCCGGCCATCGGGGAAGAGGGTCAGCTCGTAGGGATCGTGCCAGAACTTCAGCAGAAATTCTGTGTGCTTGACGGTGCCGTGGGGCGTGAGGCGGCGGGTCATGTCGTCGAAGTCGATGGGGCGCTGGCGCTCGTGGATCTGCACCGAGTTTCGTCCGCACATGGAGATATGCGGGCGGCCTTCGCCGGCCAGGTGCACGAAGTCGCGTTGCTGGCAGCAGCGGCAGTCGCTGCGTGGCTTGGCAGTTTTCACCGACGCGTAGTCGTTGGTCCAGACGTCGTACGAGAGCAGCGTGCGGCGGATTTTATCGCGTGCGCCAACGGCGAGCTTCATCGCTTCAGTGGCGGCGACCGAGGCCACGAAGTTCACGGCTGAATTCAGAATGCCCGAGGTATCGCAGGTTTCGACTACGCCGCGCGGCGAGTCGGGAAAGACGCAAGCCAGGCAAGCGGTTTCGCCGGGAAGGATCGTCATCGTCACGGCGTAGCTGGCGACGCCGGCGGAGTAAATCCACGGCAGGTTGCGATCGACGGCGAAGTCGTTGATCAGGTAGCGCGTCTCGAAGTTGTCGGTGCCGTCGAGGAGGAAGTCGACTTCATCGAGCAAATCTTCGACGTTGTCGGGCGTGAGGTCGGCAGCGTGCGGCTCGACGGTGATCTCGGAATTGAACGCCGCAATTTTTCTTGCGGCGGCGATCGCTTTCGGCAGCGATTCGGCGGCGTCGGCTTCGTCGAACAGAACTTGGCGCTGTAGATTGCTGGGCTCGACGTAATCGCGGTCGATGATGCGCAGGTATCCCACGCCGGCGCGCGCCAGCAGCGAAGCCAGCGCCGAGCCGGTGGCGCCGCAACCGACGATGGCGATACGGGTTTTCGCCAGAGCCGCCTGACCCGCTTCGCCGACGGGCGCAAAGAGGATTTGACGGGAATACCGTTCAGGAATTGACAACTGCGCTACCTCCGGGCCGGGCCGCCGATTGCTATTACTCGGGGCATGGTTACTTGTTTATTATAGGTATTCCACGGCAAGCAGGCTTCCAGGCGAAGGATGAACGACTTCCCCGATGGCACGGCGTTCTGGACGCCTGTGCGCGGACAACAACGACTTGGCAAGTCTGGCGCGAAGGCACGGGCCGGATGGCGGTTGCGCTGAAGGGCAGAGTTTGAGGACTCCGATCAAGCCATTGTTGTGCAAGCTCGTGGTTCTGTGCAGCCTGTTTTCGGCAGGCCTGCACGCCCAGGTTTCGGAGCCTTCCGCACCCGACACGGCAACATCGCAAGCCCAGCCGGAATCGACCTATTCGACCGGCGCTCTCAACAAATATGACGGCCAGACGGTTGCGGGGATCGAGTTCCGCGGGATCAACGGAACCGATCCTGCCAAGCTGAGCTCGTTGCTGGCCCAGCAGGCGGGCCAGCCGCTCGACCGTGACAAGCTGCGTGACAGCATCAAAACGCTCTATGCCACCGGCCGCTTCTCTACCCTGAGCGTGGAAGGCGAGTCCGCCGGCGATGACCGGGTGCGGCTGATCTTTGTGGTTACGGAGAACTACTTCAACGGCGTAGTCAGGGTCGATGGCGCGCCGCAGAAGGGAAGTCCCAAGGCTCATCAGTTGGTGGCGTCAAGCCAGCTGGATCTGGGCGACGTGTTCAGCGAAGACAAGGTTGTCAGCTCGATCCAGCGGATGAAGAAGATCCTGGCCGACAACGGCTACTACGAAGCCGAGATCGCCTACACCCTCCACCCGAATACCCAGGACCATCAGATGGCGATCACCTTCCACGTAACGCCGGGCACCATGGCGCGCGTGGGAGCGGTGACGATCGAGGGCGATGCGGGCATTCCGGCAGAGCAGGTGCGCAGCCTGACCAAGCTTAAGGAGGGCGGCAAGGTCAGCACCGAGCGGGTGACGCGCGCGCTGGAGCGTTTGCGTAAGCATTATCAGAAGAACGCGCATCTGGAAGCCGAGGTCACGCTCATCAATCGGCAGTATCACCCGGACACGGACCGGCTCGACTACGTTTTCAAAGTCCAGCAGGGGCCGACGGTGAACATCGCGACGCAGGGCGACGGCGTCAGCAAGGGCCAGCTCAAGAAGCTGGTTCCGGTCTACGAAGAAAACTCGGTCGACGACGATCTGCTGAACGAAGGCCGGCGCAATTTGCGCGACTATCTCCAGACCAAGGGATACTTCGACGCGACCGTCGAGGTGGAGCGCGAGCCCTCGCCGGCAAAGAACCACCTCGACATCGTTTACAAGATCGATCCGGGCGTGCGCCACAAGCTGACGGCGATCAAGATCGAGGGCAACAAGTATTTCCGCACCGACATCATCCGAGAGCGCCTCGGGGTTGAGCCTTCGAGCCTGGTCATGCCCAACGGCCGCTTCAGCCAGCAGTTGCTCTCCGAGGACGTGGGCTCGATCAAGTATCTCTACCTCGCCAACGGCTTTCTGGATGTGAAGGTGACGGCCGACCTGCTGGACGACTACATGGGCAAGAAGAACGAGATGGAGGTGCTGCTCAATATCGAGGAGGGCAAGCAGACGCTGGTGGGCAATCTGAAGCTGGAGGGTGCGGTGCAGTTAGGCAGCGATCAACTGATGCCGAGCCTGAGCAACGTGCAGGGCCAGCCGTTCAGCGAAGCCAATATCGCTAACGATCGCGACGCCATCACGTATTACTACTACAACCAGGGTTTTCCCAACGTGCAGTTTGAAGCGTCGGCTACGCCGCAGCCGGGCGATCCGCAGCGCATGGATGTGGTCTACCAGATCACCGAGGGGCAGAGAGTTTTTGTGGACAGGGTGCTCATCTCCGGGCTGAATTACACGCGGCCGTACATCGTGAACCGGCAAATGCGCATTCACGATGGCGATGCGTTGAGCCAGAACCGCATGGTCGATTCGCAGCGCCGCCTGTACAACCTGGGTTTGTTCAACGAAGTCGACATGGCGGTGCAGAATCCCGAGGGCCTGGAACCTACGAAGGACGTGCTGTTCAATCTGCAGGAGTCGCGGCGGTGGACGTTCCGCTACGGCGGCGGCATCGAGTTTGCGACCGGCAACATTCCGACGACGAGTAACCCGAACGGCAAGACCGGAGTCAGCCCGAACGGAGTGCTGGAGATCACGCGCTTGAATCTATTTGGCCGTGATCAGACATTTACCTTCCGCGGGAGGCTCGGTTTGCTGACCCGTCGTGGACTGATGAGCTACGACGCGCCGCGGCTGTTTCATCGCGAGAACTGGCGCATCATTGTCAGCGCGCTGTTTGACAACACGGCCGATGTGAATACGTTTGCCTCCGAACGTCTGGAAGGCGCGGTGCAGGTGGAGCAGCGCTACAACCGCTTCACCACGTTGATCTACGGGGTGTCGTTCCAGCGCGTGTCGGTCGATCCCAACAGCCTGGTGATCGATCCCACACTGATTGCGTTGTACTCGAAGCCGGTGTTCATCGCCATGCCGACGTTTACCGGCGTGCGCGATAAGCGCGACGATCCCATCAATCCGACCAAGGGCAGCTACAACGCCCTGAACCTGGGATTGGCGACCAGCGCGCTGGGATCGCAGACGAACTTCGGACGCGTGCTGCTCGACAACTCGACCTACTACACGTTTGCCAAGCACTGGGTGCTGGCGCGCAGGACGCAGATCGGCATCGAGAAGCCGTACGGGAAAAACGACTTCATCGTGTTGCCTCCGGAGAGCACCCTGCCGGTTGAGGCTACGCAGATCCCGCTGCCGGAATTGTTCTTCGCCGGCGGCAGCAACTCGCTGCGCAACTTCTCGATCAACCAGGCGGGCCCGCGCGACCCGGAAACCGGCTATGCCATCGGCGGCCAGGGATTGTTCGTGAACAACCTGGAGATTCGTACCCCTCCGCTGGAACTACCGTATGTGGGTAACAACCTGGGGTTTGTGTTCTTCCACGATATGGGGAACGTCTTCGACACGGCGAACCACATCATCAGCGGCATGACGACGTTCAATCAGCCGTCGATTGCCGACTGCACGCCGCCGGGGAGCAAGGTTCCCTGCAACTTCAACTACAACGCGCAAGGCATCGGATCGGGCATTCGCTACAAGACGCCGGTCGGGCCGGTGCGCTTCGACTTGGGCTACGCCCTTAATCCGACGCGGTATCCGGTGCAGGAGACAGGGCAGGCGCTGTCGCTGCGCCGCATCAACATCTTTTTCAGTATTGGACAGACATTCTGATGAAACGAGTTTTGCAGTTCACAATTTGCTTTTTGTTGCTGGCGGTGGCAGCGCCCGCGTTTGCCGCGGACGTGATCGACGGCATCGTGGCCACGGTCAACCATGAGCCCATCCTGCGAAGCGATTGGGACGAAGCCGTGCGCTTCGAGGCTTTCATGCAGCAGAAGCGGCTCAGCGATGTGACCGAGGAAGATCACGTGCTCGCGTTGCAGCACCTGATCGACCGCGAATTGTTGAAGGCGCAGATGGGCCGGACCAGCTACATGCAGCCGAATGACCAGGCCTTGCAGCAGGACATCGACAAGGTTCGCGCGCAGGTGCCTGACGGAAAGGACGATGCGGCGTGGCACCAGCTGCTGGCCATCTATCGATTGACCGAAGCCGAGATCAAAGAGCATTTGCGGATTGAAGTGCAGACGATGAACTTTGTCGAGGTGCGTCTGCGTCCCAACGTTCACATCCCGCAGGAGGACGTGGAAGCCTATTACCGCGAGCAGTTGATTCCGGATTTGCAGAAGAACGGCGGCGAGGTGGTGGCGCTGACCGATGTTGAGCCGCGCATCCGCGAGTTGCTGACGCAGCAGCGTATGGACGAGATGCTCGACGTGTGGCTGCACAATCTGCGGCAACAGGCGGACATTCAGAGCGAAATTGCGGTGCCGGGAATTAACGCTCCAACGGAGCCCAATCGAGCATCGGGTACGAACTAAATCATGGCCGACGAAGAAATCAAGAAAACGCGGTCGCGCAAGCGGCTGTGGATAGAAGCCGCCGCCGGCGTGTGCGTGCTTGCCATCTTCGTCGGACTGGCGTGGTACGTGCGCAGCCCGGGCTTCTCCGACTGGGTGCGCCGCAAAGTTGTGCAGACCATCGAAGAAGCGACCGGCGGCCGCGTCGAGATGGCATCGTTCCGCTGGAACATCATGCATCTGGCCTTCGAGGCGGATGACCTGACCGTGCATGGGCTGGAGCCGGAAGGCCAGTTGCCGTACGCGCATGTGGATCGCGCGCTGGTGCGGCTGCACATCATTTCGTTCCTGGAGCGCGACATCAATCTGAAACAGGTCGAGCTGCAACATCCGGTGATTCACATCATCGTCAACCCGGACGGCACGACTAACGCACCGCAGCCCAAGGTCAAAGTCGAGAGCAACCAGAATGCGGCGCAGGAGTTGTTCGATCTGGCCATCGGCCGCACCGAGCTGCGCAACGGCATGCTGCTGATCAACGATCGCAAGCTGCCGCTGGATTTTGCGGCTAACGATCTTGCGGCTTCGATGACGTATGCGTCGTGGGCCAGGCGGTACGACGGCAACCTGCAGATCGGCAAGATTGATGCGAAATATGCGGACTACCGCGATGTTCCGGCGAGCGTTGATTTTCAGTTCAGTCTCTGGGAGAACAGCCTCAGCGTAAAGTCGCTGAAGCTGACCTCGCAGAACTCGATGCTCGAAGTCAGCGGGAAGCTCAACGACTTTACCAAGCCTCAGATTGAAGCAACGTACGACACCTTGCTCGACCTGGCGCAGGTGGGAGCGATCGTTCGGGAGCCGCAGCTTCGCGGAGGCACGGCGCAGTTCAGCGGTTCGGGCAGTTATTCGGAAACCGCGGGAGTGACTTCGCAGGGAAGAGTCGCCATACGCGCGCTGGACTACGTCGACAGCGGGGTGCTGCTGCGCAAAGTCAACCTGGATTCGAACTTCGACTTTGGCGACAACCAGCTCAAGCTGAGCCGAATTGTCGCGCGGGTCCTGAACGGAGAAATCAGCGGCGACGCCGACATCAAGAACGTGATCGCGTCGTTGCCGCCGACGAAGGCCAGTGAGCCGCTGGTGAGTGTGGGCAGGACGGCCGGTAAACGCGCGGTGGTCGCGCCGAAGCCAGCGAGCGTAGCGCAACAGGAAGGCTTGTCGCGATTGCACGTCAGCGGCGTTTCGCTCAACGAAGTCGCGCACATGTTGTCGTCGCGGGCGATTCCGCTCGACCGGTTGAACGCCGCCGGCAGCGTAAGTGGAACGGTCAACCTACAGTGGAAACAGTCAATCGCCAATTCGGTGGCGGAGGTCGCCCTCGATATTGCCGCGCCTCGCCAGCCTGGGAGCAACCAATTGCCAGTGAGCGGCAATGTGCGCGGTCGGTACAACGCGCTTTCCGGCCGCACGGATCTGGACGCGCTGAATCTCAACACGCCGCACTCGCAACTGAATGCCACCGGCTCGCTCGGTTCAACCACGGCGGCGTTGGCGTTGAAGGCGAACGTTACCAGCCTGAACGATTTCCAGCCGTTGCTCACGGCGATGGGCACAGCGTCGCTGCCGCTGGAGTTGAATGGCAATCTGAGCTTCGACGGAACGGTCAACGGACGGCTGCGGGCGCCGCAGATCGCTGGACACGTGCAGGCCACGAACGTCGCCTATCTCTACATGCCGGAGACCAAGCCGGCGCAGGCGCAGCCGGTGTCGACCGCGCCGCCAGAGACGAAGCATCGTTCGTGGCTGCATCCCAAGGGCGCGCCGCCGCCGCCTCCGCAACCGCCGGTCACGCAGCCGCGACGCATTCACATCGATCAGTTCAGCGGTGACGTGCAGTACTCGCAGGACCAGCTCACGCTGCACAAGGCCGTGGTGCAGGAGGGCGGAGCGCAGCTCAACATCGACGGCTCGACTACGCTCAGCAAGGGCGAGTTCACGGATGCGTCGCAGTTCCACGTGCAGACCACGGTTCATAACGCCGATGTTGCCGACATTCAGCGCGCAGCGGGAACGAATTACCCGCTCACGGGCAAGGTGAACTTCACGCTGCAGGCTTCAGGAACGCTTTACGATCCACATGGGCAGGGACATTTCTCGCTGACCGGCGGCGAGCTGCAAGGACGGCCAATCAAGACGTTCACCTCCAACATCGTCTTTGCCAATCACGAAGGCGAGCTGAAGGACATTCATCTGCAAGCCGCTCATGGCAATGTGAGCGGGTCGGCGGCGTACAACTTCCGCACCGAGGAGGGCAAGTTCGACCTGAGCGGGCAAAGCATCGATCTCACCGACATTCCCGAGATTCAGCGGCCGCGGCTCTCCAGTGCCGGCATCGCCGACTTCACGGTGAAGGGTTCGGGCACGCTGGAGCATCCGGTGATCAACGGCCACGTGGAGATCGCCAGCCTGACCCTGAATGGCGATAAAGTCGGCAACCTGGTCGCCGATGCGGTCACGCAAGGGCGGCAGCTCACGCTCACCGCCCGGTCGCAGTTCCCCAAGGCGAGTTTCACGCTCGACGGTCATGTCGATCTCGAGGGCAACATGCCCGGGTCGGCGACGCTGAAGTTCGCGAACCTCGACATGAATCCCTTCCTGCCGGCGACGATCCGCGGCGACGTGACCAAGCACGCGTCGCTGGACGGCGAAGCGGAGGTATCGGGACCGTTCAAGCAACCCGAGTTGCTGCGCGGCGGCCTGCACATCAAGCAGTTCTCGGTGGAAGTGGAACACATCGCGTTGACCAGCGATGGGCCGATCGAGCTGACCTTGGCCAACGAAGTTGTCAGCGTGCAGCGGTGCACGCTCATCAGTGAAGATACGAACTTCGTCCTCAATGGCAATATCGATTTCAAGGGCGATCGTCCCATCAACCTGCGCGCCACCGGGTCGCTGAACTTGAAGCTGGCGGAGACGCTGGATCCCGACTTGACCTCGTACGGAATGTCGAACGTTAACGTGACGATCGGCGGCACGGTGGCGGAGCCGGCGATCTCGGGACGGGTGGAGATCTCGCATGCGGGCCTGTCGATGATCGATCTGCCGGTTGGCTTCGGCGATTTGAACGGCACGCTGGCTTTCAACCAGGACCGGCTGGAACTGGAGAACGTCGAGGGCCGCATGGGAGGAGGACACGTCAAGCTGGGCGGCTTCGTCACCTACGGCCGCACGCTGAGCTTCAACGTGACCGCCGACGGAACCGACATACGCTTCCGCTATTCGGGCATCAGCGCAACTTCCGATCAGACGCTGCGTCTGACGGGGACGCAGGATAATGCGATGCTGTCGGGCAACATTACGGTGACGCGTTTTGCGCAGATTCCGTCCGCCGATCTGCAATCCCTGTTTGCGCAAGCCAGCGCTCCAGCGCGTATTCCCAGCCCCAAGTCGCCGCTGAATAACCTGCATCTGGAAGTCAGGATTCTTTCGACGCCGGAGCTGACGGTGCAGACTTCGCTGGCGAAGCTGTCGGGCGATGTTGACCTGCGTTTGCGGGGAACGGCGGCGCGCCCGGTGCTGCTGGGCCGGGTGAATATTGCCGAAGGGGACATCAAGCTGGCGGGCACGAAGTATCACCTGGAGCGCGGCGATGTCACCTTCATCGATCCGGTGCGCATCGATCCGGTGCTCGATGTGGAAGCCACGACGCGAGTGCGCGATTACGACATCACCATCGGCCTGCACGGCACGCTGGAGAGGCTGAACACTACGTACCGTTCCGATCCACCGCTGTCGAGCGACGACATCATCTCGCTGCTGGCCTTCGGCAAGACGCAGACGGAGAACGCCATGGGCAGCACGAGTGGAGCGTCGACAGGTTTGGGACAGGGCGCGGGAGGCGTGCTGCTGAGCTCGGCGCTGAACCAGACGATGAGCAGCCGCGTGTCGAAGTTGTTCGGCTCGAGTTCGATTCGCATCAACCCGTCGGTGGGCGGCGTGGAGAACGATCCCAACGCGCGCTTGACCGTCGAGCAGCAGGTGTCCAACGACATCACGCTGACCTACATCACGAACCTGGCGCGCTCTGCGCAGGAGGTGATTCAGTTTGAGTACAACATCAACAGCGAATACACGCTGACCGGCATGCGGGATGAGAACGGTGTGGTGAGCTTCGATTTGCTGATCCGGAAGCGGAAGAAGTAGAGGCAGCGGCCAGGGTTAGGAGTCGGGGGATCAGAGTTCCGGATTAGCCGTTGAGAATACGGGCGCCAACGCAGCGGGGTATTGCGCGGGCAAAATGCCCAAGAGCCACGCAGCTTCTACGCCTGGCCTTCGATCGCCAGCTTTCTTGCTGAGGCTATGGCGTCGCCGGGCTCGGGAATATCCACCAGCGGGAAGCCCAGCTTCTTCCACTCGTGAAAACCGCCCAGCAGAGGACGCACGCGGCGGATGCCATGTTTGCGGAGTTGCAGCGCCACCCGGGCGCTGGTCGCTTCGTTGGGTCAAGTACAAAAGAGGACGATGTCGCCGTCGCGGGTGATCTCGCTATTACGCGCCTCCAGGTCCTCAGGCGAAATCTGCAGCGCCCCGGGCAGGGTGCGCGGGTCGGTGAGAACGTCGAGCGGATGCCGCAGGTCGATGATGACCGGGTGTTCGCCGGCTTCCAGCTCGTGTTTCAGTTCGTCGGGCGTGATGCGATCGCCCTTAACTTGCCGGATGAAGCGCTCGCGGTCGCGCCAGCGATAAAGAACGTAGGCAACCACTCCTCCCAGGAAGAGGAACAGCAGCCAGCCGCTGAACAGGTGCGCGTCGGCCACGATGCGGTCGAGTTGCTTGCTGAAGATGAAACCCAGCAGCGTGAACGACAGTGACCAGAGCAGGCCGCCGATGAAATCGAAGAGGAAAAATCGCTCGTAGGGAACGCCGACCATGCCGGCCAGCGCCGGAGCGGCGGTGTTCAGGCCGGGAACGAACTTGCAGATGAGCAGCGTGCGTGCGCCCCACCGCTCGAAGCGCGTTTCGGTGCGGCGGACGCAGGAGTCAGGCTCGAGCGCGATGCGGCAGAGCAGGTTGAGAACGATGGCGCCGCGGCGCTTGCCGAAGGAGTACCAGAACAGGTCGGCTCCCATGCAGGCGGCGGTGGCAGCAAGGATGACCAGGGGAAAACTCATGCGTCCGCGCCCGGCCAGAGCTCCGGCGGCCAACAGCAGCGGCGTCGCCGGGATGGGCAGTCCGCCCTGCTCGATCAGCACCCAGCCAAAGAGCAGGGCATAGCCATACTGCACCACGAATTGGAGCGTCTCGGTCATACGATCGCGTGGGAGAACTCCGCAGACTTACTGGATGCGCTGGTACCCCAGGAAGGTCCACTTGGGCGAAGTATATCGCAGTGACCGGGATGGTGAGAGGCCACGGTTCAGGCGACCTCGAAAATAAGTTCGAGCTCAACCGGCACTCCCAAGCGGTAGGCTGGCCACGCCATAGACCAGGCGGCAGGGATTCTTCTCTTTTCCGAACACATTCTGGAGCAGCTCCGAAGCGCCATCAGCGACCTTGGGCTGGTCGCGGATGTCGCCGACCGTCGCCACAGAAACTCCCAGCCGTACCACTCGCAAGATCCTGTCGAGCGAATCCAGGTGTTGCTGCGCCACGGAGAGAGCGTTGAGCGCGGCCAGGTACGCCGCCTTGCGCGCCGCTTCCACATCCAGCTCGGCTCCAACGCGGCCGACGAACTTTGCAGCGCGTCCTTCCGTCGGAAGCATCCCGGTTAAGAAAAGCAGGCTGCCGGTCTGTACCGCTTCTGCGTAAATTCCGAAAGGCTCCGGAGCTCTTGGAAGTGTCAGGCCGAGTTCCTGCAGTCGCCGCTCGGCGCTCGGGAGGTTTGAGTCCGGTTGCGGTGCGCTTGATGTCGGAAGGCTGGTGCTCATCATCTTCTCCGGGGGTATCACAGCAGAAACGGTTGAGCGAAACAATTGGACGAAGGTATCTCGATAACTAGGGATTGCGTGCCGTCTGTGTCCGTCGCTGGTTTCCTGTGGCGTTTAAGCGGCTCGCGAGTCGAGCCGACGCCGCAATGGTCACCGCCCTCCAATTCCTGCCGGATGACCAGGGCGAGCCTTCCATCTGCCGTGCTGCGTTCAGCCAATCCTCGGCCGAAAGGCTGGCTCGTTCTGCGCCATACAACTTCGTCACTGCGGCGACGAACGCAGCCAGTTCGCGGCAGGCGCCTTGCAACGGCTCAGCGTGGTTTTCGGCCGAGTCTGGCTGGTGGTCGTCCATGCGAACTCTCCTCCACACGAAGACGCCTGCGGCCATCGCCGTCGGCGGAGCCCTTGTTCAAAAATTGCTTCGCAAATTTCCTGTCACGTGCTGATTTAGCCAGAAGAGCGCGCTCTGCGCCATTGGACGAACGTATTGCCCAACACCAAAGGATGAAGTGGGGTGAGTAAATCTGAGATGGGGCGCCGCCGAGGATGGACAAGTCCATGGGCGGTAGTGCATCCTATTCCGAATCGGCCCCTAACCTGACATCGCACGTGGGAGAGACAATGAAAGACCCCGCGGCTCCAATTCCTTTTGCCGGCTCTGTGCTCGGCGACACTCGACACATCTGCGCATTTTTTAATAGCGACGAGGAAGAGTACCAGGTCTTGCTTCCGTTCATTAAGAGCGGATTCGAATGTGGCGACAAAGCTGTTCATGTGGTGAATCCCGACAAGCGAGAGGACCATCTGCGACGGCTTGCCGGGGCTGGGATAGATGCGGACGCAGCGCAAAAGACCGGGCAACTCGACCTGTTGACCAATGACGAAGCCTATCTTCGTGAAGGCCGCTTCGATCAGGACCGCATGATCAAAGCCTTCGAAGAGATAGCGTGCACCAACATCAATCGGCAGTATCCCGTTAACCGCATTGTCTGCCGGATGGACTGGGCGGCGGATGAATCGCGGTTGAACGATGTGGTGGAGTTTGAATCGCGGGTCAACGACGTCTGGGCGCGCAGCCACGACGCGGTCATCTGCACCTATCATCTGCCGAAGTTCGGAGGAGATATCGTCATCGATATCCTGCGGACGCATCCCATGGTCATCATCGGCGGCATCCTGCAGCAGAATCCGTTCTTTGTTTCCCCGGCGGACTTCCTGCGCGAAAGGCGCGAACGACGGGCCGTTCGGACGACGGCTGCCTGAGCATGCCGGCGCAATCGCAGGATTACGCTGCCGAAAATCGGCATCTTCGGCGCTGCGTTAACGATCTGCTGAGCGTCCTCACGCTGCCGGCGTTGTGGATCGGGTACGAACCTTTGAAGATCGTGGCGACGCTGGCTGACACTCTGGTCAGCATGCTCGACCTCGACTTTGCCTGCGTGCGGCTCTACGAATCCTACGGCGAGGAGCCGGTCGAGATCGTTCGAGCCCCTCACTTACCGCCAGACGCAAATTCATCGCAAGTGATATCCAGCCTTGTTCGCGACAACATCGTTGCGCCTGAGAACCCAGCGCAACGGATTCCTAACCCTTTCGGCGATGGTGACCTGGGAGTAGTAACGCTGCAACTTGGACTTCGCGGCGAAATCGGATTTGTTGTTGCCGCGTCGCAGCGGGCGAGTTTTGCGGAGGACACCGAGAAACTGGTTCTGAGCGTGGCCGCCAATCAGACCTCGATAGGCCTGCACGAAGCGCGGCTCATGCTGGAGCAGAAGCGCCTGGCCGCCGAACTTGATCACCGGGTTGCTCTGCGTACCGCGGAACTGGCCGCGATCAACGAAGAACTCAAGAAAGAAGTTCTCGACCGCAAAAGGATCGAGGAAAGACTGTTGGAGAGCCAGTCACTTCTCCTTAAATCGGAAGCCAAACTTCGGCAGGCTCTCGACACGATCCCAGTCATTGCCTGGTGCAACCTCCCGGATGGACCCAACGACTTTCTCAACCGCGTGTGGCGCGAATATACCGGCCTCTCTGAGGAAGCGTCGCATGGCTGGGGCTGGCAGGCTGCATTTCACCCGCAGGACCTGATTGCGCTTATGGAGAGATGGCAGGGGATGTTGGTGTCGGGCGAGCCTAGCGAAATTGAAGCCCGCATTCGCCGCCACGATGGCGTTTACAGGTGGTTCATGATTCGCGCTGAACCTTTGCGCGATGAGGCCGGCAACATCGTCCGATGGTATGGAACGAGCACCGATATCGACGATCGCAAGATCACGGAAGAGAAGCTGCTCCGCAGCGAAGCCTTCCTTGCCGAAGGCCAGTACCTGAGCCGCACCGGCAGCTTCTCCTGGCGCATCGATACTGACGAGATCACGTGGTCCGAGCAGCTTTATCGCATCTTCGAAGTCGAGCCGGGCACAACGGCGACGCTGGAGTTGATCGGCAGCCGGATTCACCCGGAAGATGCGCAAATCCTGTCGGAGATGATCGAGCGGGTACACGCCGGCATCAGCCACCTGGAATTCGAGCACCGCCTGTTGCTGCCGGATCTCTCCGTGAAGTACCTGCACCTGATCGCGCACGCCAACCGCGACCATGAGGGACGGTTGGAGTACATCGGCGCGGTGCAGGACGTAACGCCGCGACGTAGGTCGGAGGAAGCTCTGGCCAATGCCCGGACGGAACTGGCGAAGGTGGCCCGCATGACGAGCCTGGGCATGCTGACGGCATCGATGGCGCATGAAGTGAATCAACCGCTCTCGGGCATCATGACCAATGCCAGCACCTGCCTGCGCATGCTGTCCGCCGATCCGCCGAACGTGGAGGGAGCGCGTGAAACCGCCCGGCGTACGATTCGCGACGGCAATCGGGCCTCCGACGTCATCACCCGACTGCGTACGCTGTACAGCAAGAAGGAGCCATCGCTTGAATCGATGGACCTGAACACGGCTGCCCGCGAAGTGGTTTCCTTATTCCTGGCCGAACTCCAGAGGGACCGTGTAAATCTGCGCCAGGAGCTTGCAGACGATCTGCCGCTGGTCAGCGGCGATCGCATCCAGCTTCAACAGGTCATTCTGAACCTGCTGCGGAACGGCGCCGACGCCATGAGCGGAGTGAGCGACCGCCCGCGAGATTTGCTGATCACCACGGAACGGCATGATGGAAATCAGGTGCGATTGAGCGTGAAAGATGCGGGAATCGGGTTTGCGCCTCAGGCTGCCGACCGGCTCTTTCAGGCGTTCTACACGACCAAGGACGATGGCATGGGGATCGGCTTGTCGATTAGCCGTTCGATCGTCGAAGCCCACCAGGGACGTCTATGGGCGACAGCTAACAACGGTCCCGGGGCCACCTTCGCCTTCGTGATTCCCAGCCGTCCGGAGAGCTCAACGGCGACGGACGCTGATGAACCGAGGAAACCTGCGACGGACGCGGCTTAGAGCCGTCTGGGGCAAATCGAAAGGTGAACCTGATACCAAAGTATGATGGACGGGCTGCCACCACGAGGCGCATGGTTGTCACCGGGAGCCTATGCGGTGACCAGTGCCACGGAGCGTCCGCTTCTTTCTATCGTCGATGATGATGAGTCGGTGCGCGAGTCTCTGCCCGACCTGCTGAACGAATTCGGCTTTGCCTCGCGAACATTTTCTTCCGCGGAAGAATTCTTGTCGTCCGACAGCCTTGATCAGACCCGATGCCTCATTCTCGATGTCGCCATGCCGGGCATGAACGGCCTGGAACTGCAACAGGTGTTGCAGCAACGAGCGCGGAACATTCCAATCGTCTTCATCACCGCGCAGAGAGACCGGGCCACTCAGGAACGGGCCTTACGGCAAGGAGCGGTGAGATTGTTGCTCAAGCCATTCAGCGATACCGCTTTGCTGGAGGCCGTCAAGGCAGCGCTGCAGATGGAATGAACTCTCTGCAACGGGTTTGTGGGGAATACAATGATGGCAACGGGCACACTTCGTCACTTTGTGGGGGTTTTCCGATGTCGACTCCAATCCCCATCGTCTTCATCGTTGACGATGATGTCTCTGTGCGGGAATCGCTGGAACTGCTGTTTGGCAGCGAGGGCTGGCGGCCGCAGATGTTCGCCTCCGCGCAGGAATTTCTCGACGACCCGCGGCCTGCAGTTCCCAATTGCCTCGTTCTCGACGTTTCTCTTCCCGGCCTCAACGGTCTCGAATTGCAAAAGCGTATTGCGGCCGAGCGAACGGAGATGCCGATCATCTTCATCACCGGACATGGCGACGTGCCCATGACCGTCCAGGCGATGAAGGCGGGTGCCGTCGAATTCCTGACGAAGCCATTCAATGACGAAACCTTGTTGACCGCGGTGCGGCAGGCGCTGGAACGGAGCTGCCTCGCTATTGCCAGCAAAGCGGAGGCGCAGGGTCTTCAGTGCCGCTACGATTCGCTGACTCCTCGCGAGCGACAGGTGATGGCCCTGGTAGTCTCGGGCTTGTTGAACAAGCAGGTTGGCGCCGAGCTTGGAATCAGCGAGATCACGGTAAAGGCGCACCGCGGCCAGGTGATGCAGAAGATGAAGGCCGACTCTCTGGCCGACCTGGTGCGGATGGCCTCGAAGCTTCGTGGCGCAGCAGCTTAACTGATTGCGGTCGTCGTTTCTCGTCTTCAGTTCCATCCATGCATACGAAGGTATCGACGATACCATCGTCTGATTGTCTTGCTGCTTCCGTTCTGATGTGATGTTGTCGGATTGATTCACTCAAAACCTTGCTATGCAGTGCTGGGTACGGTGCGGAGGTGTCATCATGACTGAATCTTTTGATCTTCGACTGACCAGACTGCCGCTCAACAACGGACGGGGCAGGCTACCCGCACTCGGTTTTGGCACGCTGATTCCCGATCCGGCCGAGACCATCACTGCCACCAAAGACGCGCTGGAAGCCGGCTTCCGGCACTTCGACTGTGCGGAGCGGTATCGGAACGAGCGCGAGGTGGGCGAGGGGTTGCGGTCGGGAATGGCGGCTGCGGGAATTGGGCGCAACGATATCGTTGTTACTACAAAGTTGTGGAACACCAATCATCGGCCCGAGCGCGTCGAGCCGGCTTTTGCGGCAAGCCTGGAAAGGCTCGGACTTGAGTATCTGGATCTTTATCTCATCCACACTCCATTTGCCTTTCAGCCGGGGGACAACCAGGACCCGCGAGATCAAAACGGCAATGTCATTTACGACGAGGGAGTGACTTTGCTGGATACGTGGAGAGCCTTGGAAAGTCTGGTGGATCATGGCCGATGCGGGGCCATCGGCCTCTCGGACATCACGTTGAAAGAACTCGCGCCGGTCTACGAGGCGGCGCGAATCAAGCCCGCGGTCGTCCAGGTGGAGTCCCATCCTTATCTGCCGGAAAGCGAGCTTCTGGAATTCTGCCGGCCGAGAGGAATTGTTTTGCTGGCCTTCGCTCCCTTAGGACACGGCCTGAAACCAGGGCTGCTGGAAGATCCGGTCATTTCCGCAATCGCTGCACGAGTTGGCAAAACTCCGGCACAGGTTCTCTTGGCGTGGGCGATACAGCGCGGCACCGCCGTACTGACCACACCCAAAACTTCAGCCCGCGCGCAGGAAAATTTCAACATCTCCACCCTCCCCGAAGATGCGCTGGCCGAAATTAATCGCATTGAGATTCGGCAGAGACTCAACCCGGTCGTGACGACAGGCGTTCCAGGTTTTATCGGCCGAGTCAGCTAGCAAAGCCGATCGGCGAATTCGAGCACGCTGTTCGCGAAAGGTGTGAAGTTTTCATGCTGTCGAAGTGCGCTAATCCGGCTTGCTCGCACGTATTTCGCTATCTGCGCGAAGGGAAGCTTTTCTTGATTGAATTCGAAGCGAGACCAGGCAAGTCACAAGCGGCTTCGCAGAAAGCCGGTAAGTGTCGCGCGATTGACTATGCCTGGTTGTGTTCCTCATGTTGTCGAGACATGACTGTTTGCATTGACGAGGAAGATAAGGTGCGGGTCATTCGCAAATCCGAAGGACAAAGGTCGCGAGCCGGAAGCGCCTGATGCGATATCCCTCGTGGACTCCTCTGATTTCTGTTTGATTGAGGCAGGTCTATGGCACCCATTGAAAAACTCGACACTCACCACAAGGCTCTAACCCTCAATCTGGACCAGGCGGTTTTTGGCTCCTTCGCTGAAATCGGTGCCGGCCAGGAGGTCGCGCGCTGGTTTCTTATCGTGGGCGGCGCCTCCGGAACCGTCGCCAAGACCATTTCTGCCTATGACAAAGAGGTTAGTGACGACCTGTATGGCGGCGGCTCACGCTACGTATCCCGGCAGCGACTCGAGGCCATGCTGGATCGCGAGTGGACGCAGCTCCTCAATCAGTTGTCCACGTCGCGTGGACCGCACACTCGTTTCTTTTCGTTTGTGGATACTGTCTCCGCGCGAAACTATGCCGGGACGAATGAACCTCACGGTTGGTTGGGCCTGCGCTTTCAGCAGCAGCCAGGCGGGCAGCTCAACGAGATATTACTGCATATTAATCTGCTCGACCCCAGCAATGTCCTCCAGCAGGAAGCCGTCGGCATACTGGGCGTGAACTTGATCTATGCTGTCTTTTATCAATTGCAGATGGCGGAACAGTTCCTTGAGAACCTGGCCCAGGATGTCGAAAAGCGAATCGAAATTGACTATGTGGCGCTGCGTGGACCCGCTTTTGAGACTTGGGACCAACGCGCGCTTCTGGTGAGCCTGGTATGCAGAGGCTTCGCACAAGCAGTGTATTTCCCATCGAAGGGTTCGCCCGTTCCGCCGACGGAAGTGCTTCACAAGCGTCCTGTCGTACTGGCGCCGGGATACTTCGTGCATATGGATCCAAGTCACGCGGAAATCCACGAACGCATGTTGGCTTCGGGAGTTCGACAACTTCAAAAAGAATTAGGGGACGCCAAGTCCGCACCGAAAGGATTTTTCTGTCTTACCCTCTCGCCGTCCGATGCGAAGCAGCCACCCCCGCAAGTCCCGGACCTGCTCCATCGTATCGACGCACTGCGCTCGCATGGCGGCGACGTGTTGCTGTTCCGCCAACAGGAGCTCTACGCGATAACCGATTTCGTGAACCGCTACACACAAGAGCTTGTGCGCTTTGTCGTAGGCCTGTCGGTGGTCATTCACGCGTTTGAAGATCGCTACAGCAAGCTGGCCGGCGGCTTTCTTGAAGCTCTGTCTCGCCTGCTCGCAAAGAATGTCCGCATTTATGCTTATCCGATGACCGCGGCAGACCTCAAGCAAGCGATCCAGAATCTTTCCGCCAGCGATTGGGAATGGGACGAAACGGATGGATGGGTGTCGGCCGGCCAGTTGCGCCCCAAGCCGCCGCGAGGACATCTCTACGCTTATGTGCTCGACAGCAATTTCCTTGTGCCGATCGAGGAAACGTCTGGCTGATACCTCGAATGCTTGCTTGACGGACGATGTACGTCGCGGATGACGTCTCGCCGCGCGGCTTCCTGGCTCCTTACTTAGCTTCGGCGGCCAAAATTCTGGTCAGGATAGCAAACAGTCCGCTCACGGACATGCCACACATCAGCATCCCGGTAACGCCCTCGACCGGTCCCAGGGATCGCCAACTCTGCGGCAGAAGAACGTCTCCATAGCCCACGGTCGAGTAGCTGGCCGCTGAAAAGTAGAAGGAAACTTCCCACGAGGGAAGGCATTTCCAGTGATAAAAGCCGGCCCAGAGCAGAATCTCCAGGATCTGCAAAACGATGATCACGACTGCGAAGCGAATCATCAGAACGGCGGAATGCCACGGACTGAGTCTCTTTGTGCTTCGCTCAAGGAAGGTTCTCGCCCAGTAAATGAGAATTGCCATCCCCGCGCATTGCACCCACAACGTCAGCGCTATGAGGATTGTTGCTGCGCCCGCTCTGTCGGCAAATCCCATTATGTCTGCCTGCCAATCTGCCGGACGCAGTCCGCGAGCATCTCAGCGACAAACGAATCCCCTCGCTCCGTATTGAGCATTGCGTCAAACAGGTGGCGCTCCGGCCAATTCAGATTCAGGTATTTCTTAACGAACGCGGCGCGATCTCGATCAATTGTGTCGACATCTTCAATCGCCTTTTCTTGCGTAGTTCCTGCGGCGATCAGTCTCTCGATCTTGGACGTGCGCGAAGCGTACAGAAACGCACGAAACACATCTTTGCGATTGCGAAGAAAATATTGCGAGCCGCGGCCGACGATTACACACGGGCCGCCGGCGAGTGCGTGATTGACCACTTGTTCAGAGACGGCGGCGATTCGGCGGGCATCCAGCAGTTCCAAGCGATCGGTTGGTGGTAGGCCTCCCTCGAAGGCTCCGCGAAGAAACGACTGAAAGACTCGATAAACCGCGGGATCTCTTCTCCATTCGCGCCGCTCGACGACTTGCGGCGTGCTGTGGGTCAGGCGTGCAATCTCCTGCGTGAGTTCGTGGTCCCACAGCTTCCAACCCAGAAGCTCGGCCAGCTTGGCAGCAATCGCCGAACCCCCACAGCCGAATTCACGCTCGATCGATACGGCTTGAATCATCATGACATTACCTAACCCGCCGCCACCTGGCCGCCCGATCCCGGGTCATTCTTCTTCAAGAAAAACGCAAGTACAAACATCAGGGAGGACAGGGCACCCAAGGTCCAAAAGATGTCCATGTAAGACAGCGCTCCGCCTTGCCGATGCACCAGTTCGTAGAACCTTGCAATCGCCTGGTTGTGGGCATCCTCGGCTCGTAGCCCGGAGTGCGCGATCTTTGCGCTCAGGGCATGGAGCGCCGAACGATATTCCGGGGAACCGGGAATGAGATGGCCGACCAGGATTTGCTGGTGATATTGGGCCCTCCGGGCAATCATGGTGGTCACGACAGAAGTTCCAATGCTCCCGCCGATGTTGCGCATGAAATTGATGATGCCTGAAACGCTATTGCCTTTCTCCTCCGGAATACCGATGTAACCGGCTGCCGTGATGGGGACAAACAAGAATCCGATTCCTATGATTTGGGTGACGCGCAGCCACATCGCAAAGCGGAAGCTGACGAACAAATCAATCTGGTGGGCGGAATAGAACAGTCCGATGGCCAGGCACAGCCATCCCGTCGCGATCAGCCATCGGGCTTGAATCTTTGAGGTGAGCCGGCCGACGATGGGCATCATCACCAGCAAGACAATGCCGCCGCCGGACAGCACCAGACCTGCAAGCTCGGCGGTGTAACCCATCAGAGTCTGCAGAAATTCCGGGAGCAAGACCAGGGTGCTGAAGAGCATGAAGCCCATCATGAACATCATTAAGTTCGCTGCCGCAAAGTTGAAGCTTTTGAACATGCGGACATCGATGATCGGCTCTTTGCGAAACCATTCCCAAATGACCAGCCCGACCAGGCAAACCGCTGCGGTGATCACCAGGGTGGTGATGAAATGCGACCCGAACCAGTCGTCTTCCTGCCCCTTGTCCAGAAGCACCTGCAGCGAACCTACTCCCAGCGCCAGCAAAGATATTCCGAAGTAGTCCACCCGGATGCCCCCGCGCTTCAATCGACGGAGGAACGGCGGATCTTCGACCAGGATGTGAGTCAAGTAAAGGGCGAGGAGGACCGCGGGCAGGGTGATGAAAAATATCCAGCGCCAGGAGTAGCTGTCGGTAATCCAGCCCCCCAGCATAGGCCCGACGGTAGGAGCGAGAACCGCAGTAACGCCATAGACGGCAAACGCCTGGCCGCGCTGCTCTGGAGGAAACGTATCGTTGAGAATCGCCTGCGCCATCGGTTGCAATCCACCGCCGCCGATGCCTTGCAGAGCTCGAAAGAACAGCAAGAGCGGTAGGCTGGGCGCTAAACCACAAAGCAGCGAGCTGATCGTGAAGATACTGAGCGATATCATGAAGTACCGCTTGCGGCCGATTATTTCCGCGAGCCATCCGCTGATGGGGAGCACGATCGCGTTGGCCGCCAGGTACGAGGTGAGTACCCAGGTGCTGTCGTCGTAGCTGGCTCCCAGGCCTCCGGCGATGTAAGGCAGGGCAACGTTGGCCACGCTGGTGTCCAGCACTTCGACAAACGCAGCGATCGACACAGTGGCGGCAATCGCCCAAGGATTAATCTTGGGGCGCCAGACCACTTGCTCCGACGGAAGAGTCAGCGAGGCGGTGCTCATCGCAAGTAAACTTTGGCTTCTACGTTCATACCCGGGCGAAGCTGATGGTCACGGTTTTCGCCTGGCTCGAGAACGATCTTTACGGGAACACGCTGAACGATCTTCACGTAGTTGCCGGTTGCGTTTTCCGGTGGCAGCAAGCTGAAGATGGGACCCGTCCCTCCCGCAATGCTGTCGACATGACCGTGGTACGTACGGTCGTTCGAGTCGAGGACAATTTTGGCTTTCTGGCCCACCCGCATGTGTTTGAGTTGCGTTTCTTTGAAGTTTGCCGTGATCCACACCTGGTCGAGCGGCACCACGGTAAGCATTTGTTCGCCGGGCTCGACATTCAATCCCACGACCACGCTCTTCGTAACCTCGCCGGTAACGGGCGCGAGTATTTTGGTGTATCCAAGGTTGAGCTCAGCCTGGGCGAGTTCGGCGCTCTTCTGGCCTACGTCGGCGGCGGCGGAAAGCGCGCGAGCGCGCGTAGAAGCTACCCGCTGCGGGCCGGCCTGGGCGGATTCATTGCGTGCGATCGTTTCAACCAGCCGGCTGCGCGCCTCCGCAACATTTTGTTCGGCGGTCGCCTCATCCGCCTTGGCGGCAGACACCGCAGCAGTATCGGTTTGTGCCGCGGCCACCGCATAGTCGTAAGTCTGCTTCGGTACTTCGTCTTTCACCAGCAGAAGGTGGTAACGCTGAACGTCGTCCTGCGCCTTCACGTTTTGCGCTTCGGCTTCCTGGATGCGCGCTTGCGCGGCAGCGACTTGCTTCTCGCCGGCGGCGATTGCGGCTTTGGCATTTTCGATGTCCGACGAGGTGAACTTCAGTTGGCTGGCAGTGTCTACCGAACTGATGGGTACATCAATGTTGAGCGCGCGGGCCGCAGCCTCCGCAGTCTGGAGATCCGCCTGTGCCTTCGCCACTGCGACTTGATAATCTTTCGGATCAATCTCTACCAGCGTGGCGCCTTCCTGCACATACTCGTTGTCTCCCACGTGCACCGCTTGCACGTAGCCGGAGACCCGCGCGCTCACGGGGTAGAGGTGAACATCGACTTGCGCATCGTCGGTGCTCTCGAAACCGGAAAAGTAATGCCACAGAAAAAGGCCGCCGATCAAAACCACGATTACGGCCACGCCGATGATCCATCGCTTATGAGAGCGCCGGCTTGGATACACGACAGGCGGCGTCGTGGCCGCGTTCTCCGATGCGCTATTGGGTGTTGAGGACGATGAACCGTCCGGACGCTTGGCCGTCTCCTGGTCGGGCATCTTATTGTCCTTTCAAATACAGCGCGTAGTTCGATTCCGCGAAACCGATGGCTCGCGCCAGGGAGATTTTTGCTGTGTTGTAGCGGTAAAGGCTGGCGATATACGCGTCATTGGCGTCGGCCACGGACTCCTGCGCCTGCACAACTTCGATGTTGTCGGTTACTCCGGATGCGAAGCGGTCGCTGGATTGCTGCAGGGTTTCACTGGCGAGGCGGACGGCATTCTTCTCAACCGCAACTTCCTGGGCGGTATCTTGCAAGTCGAGGAAAGCGTCACGAACCTGCTGATCGATGGTGGCGCGCAGGTCTGCCAGGCGTTGCTCAGCCTTCGCCAGAAGGGAATCGGCGACAAGGTTATCTCCGTGAACACGGCCTCCTTGAAAAACGGGCAGCCGCAGTACTCCGGCGGCGTTTAACGTGCCATGGCTGGTTCCGGGATTGGTGCCGATGTCTCCGTAATCAACGAGGGCGGAGATTGTTGGATAACGCTCGGCGGAAGCCGCCTTCTTTTGCAGCTCGGCGGAACGGAGTTGCTCGGTCAGGCTCTGATAATCGGCGCGCGAGGCGTAAGCCTGCTGCAGCGCTTCGTCGAGAGTCGAAGTGGTGAGCGGCTTATAGGCAACGTCGGTGGTGATGTCGAATGCCTGGCCCGCAGGAAGTCCAATCGCCCGCGCTAAAACCAACTTCTGCTTAGCCAGGTTATTTCGCGCGACAATCAGCCTTTGTTCGCGCGCTTGCAGCTCAACGTCGGACCGCAACACGTCAACCGCAGCCGCCAGCCCGGCTTGCTTCTGGTCGGTCGTCTGGTTGAAGAGTACTTTCGCGGTGTCGCGCTGCGCCAGGGACGATGCGACTTGCGACTGGTCAGCAATGACCAGCAGATAATTCGACACCACGACCAGGACAATCAGCTCGCGGGCGTTCTTGTAGCTGTATTGCGCCGACTTCACTTGCGTGGCCGAAGATCTCGCGCGCTCGATCGACTCCCAATTGAAAACGGATTGGTCAAGATAAGCGCGAGTGTCGAAAACTCCAAACGGGCCGATGATGGGCGGAACACCTGGAACAGGAATATTGATGCCGATGGTCGTTCTGATATCAACCTGGCGCACGCCGAAACTCGTTGCGGTAGTTACGTTGGGCAGCAGCGCGCTGAGTGCCTGCCACCGTTCGCCACGCGCGCCGGCGACCGAGTCGTTGGACAGCAGGCCTCCAAGATTTTGCCGCAGACCACGCGCTACGGCGTCTTCGAGCGAGAGTTGTAACGGCGTTGAGCTGGCTGTGCCCGTAGGAACTCCGCCGAGATAGGGGCTCTGCGACTGAGGGTCTGGGGAATAGGTCTCTTGCGCAGCAAAGCTAGCGGCACCGTAGGAACCTGTGCGTGGGCTCGTGGCAGACTGCCCAAACAGCGTAGCCGCTGTGAACAGCGATAGACAGAGGCCAATCAGCTTACCGATTAACTTTGCACGATCTCCAGTCGACTTCATCGAATCCCCGGAATTCACAATGCTCGTCTCCGGCGGCGCAACCACGTCAGCAGAGCAACTGTCGCGATCGTTATGAACCAATTCGCCTGACGTTGCCCTGCCCGCCTTGTTTCCATTAGCCGGAAGTCACTGTGCGAGCGATTAAGCCAGATGAGAAGGAGCAAAACAATTGAACGATGGTATTGGGGATACCTTGGTATTGATCGCGATCCGTATCGGTGGAAGATTGATATCGCTGCTCTCACAGCAGCGAAAGAGAGGGTAGTCGGATAACTACGGCTCTGCGACTGATCGTATCGGCCTTATTGTGTCTGGGTCTGGTGCCCGACCCATAGGGCCATTTACGAGCCGGCCAAACAATACTTTGGCGTTCGGCTAGTTCTCAGCAAGGTGAGCAGTCCCTGTGATGAGGCTTACTTTCAGGAAGGTGTTCCCATGCCTGGCTTCGAGGAGGTATGCCAAGTCAGATATCTGTTTCAGGCGACACCGTGGCTCTTGGTTCAGCCTGACTTCCGGTACTACGTCGCGTCGGTGCCAACCCTCAAATAGCGAATGCGACGGTACTGGGATTTCGCACTAAAGTTACCTTCTAGAGCGATTGGAGAACGAGAAACGAGTCGCTAGACTCCAAACAATTCGTACATTCTCTTTCCGGCGCCCATCACTTCGTCGTTCACTGGTGCCGTACCCATCAGGTTCTTGGTGTTTTCCAGCCATTTCTTCACCGATGATTTGTCGGGGTCGGGATACTCAGCCAATTCGTCCCGCACTTTCCAGAGATCGCGCTGAGTCTTGCTCAGGAATCCATCCTGGACTTCCGACGAATTTAGTTTCTCGATGACCTCATCGAGGGCCGAGATGCGTACTTGCCGGTCGGTGAACGATTCGCCGATATCAATGCTGAGGACAGAATCCCCGTTGCCGTTGCTGGTGTCTTCCGCGATCAGACGGGAGGAATCGCCATGCTCGGTGATCGCCTCGGCAGCCAGCATCATGCTGGGGCCAGGCAAAGCCGGGAAGGAGCGAACGTTGGCGATGAGGCTTTCATAGTGCCGCACGGCGTTGCGCGAGAGGTTGTAGCTGTGCTGCAGAAAGGCGATTCGATTCTTCAGCAAGGCAACCAGAAGAGTATGTTCTTCAGCGCTGGTGATAACCGGCATGTGATCGAGGAACTCAATGTCTTTGCTTCTGACCTGTTCCACGTAGTCTTTGAAATCGCGCCTTACCCGCTCCGAACCCACGACGAGTCCATTGTTCTTGATGGTAAATTTAAACGCAATTCGACCGTCGAAAGATGAATCGATGGAGAAAGCAATGTCATAGCCCTTGAGCTTGGCGTAATCCTCAAAGCCCTTCAACAGATCATGGAAGAGCGGGCGCTCTTTCTCTGCCATCTCTACAACGATATAGCCGCCGGAACCGGCTCCGGAATTGGTCGCCGTCAATCGTTCCTCTACCGTGCGCAACGATTCCTGCCGGGCCAGGCGTTCGGCTTCCAGGCGGCGCTCCTCCAGTTGGAGGCGCTTCATTTCAAAGTCCTCCTGATTGCGCTGGCCCACGAGTTTCAACTTCAGCTCGCGCTGGCGTTCCCGGTCCCAGATCACAAACCCGAGCGTTGCGAATGCCATTACAAACGCGGCTACCAGGAACAGACTGAGATTGATCGTTTTGTCGATAGGCATGTTGGTTAGCTCCACAATCCTCTTCGTGACGGCCATGACGCCGAAACGGGCCGAGCCCTGTGTGCTGGAGTCATTCTGACGCATAAGCGCCGCCAACGGCGGTGTTATACACGTAACCTTTATGGTTCGGGGGAGGCTTGGCTAGTCGAAAGGAGGCAACCAAAGCAGAAGCATTTGCGGTTAGCGGGCTTCTACCCTACGACTTAATTGTAGGAATGTGAATAAGGGGAGAAGGAGTTCGAGTCTCTGTAGATGAGGACTCGAACTCCGTTCGCCGGCGTTATTGTCGATACTTCCAGTCTCAGTGACCGTTGAAGTAGTACAAGGCTTTTGCCCAGGCCTGGAAACCCACGAGATCGCCGACAGCTCGACCTGCCAGATCTCCGGCCTCGAAGTGAATCCCGCCGTAGCGGCGCGAGATGCCCGCTTGATTCGCCGCGTCGCTGAAGGTGTTCCACTGCAGCGTCACAGGATTGTGAGGCGTCAAGCCCGGCTCAATCGTCGAACTTCCGGCTGGGAAGGTAACGGACTCGCCGAAGTAGTTGCTGCCGGTCCACAACGCGAGTATGGTCGCGCCCGCTGCGCTGAACGTGCTGTGGCCGGAGATGTATTCGGGAAACGGCGGCGTTGGAAATGTCGCCGGCTGATAGGGAATCCACTGCGAGCCGTCCATGGTAATGGTGCCCTGGTAGGGGCCACCCCAGGACTGGATTTGTTGTCCCTGAAACTGGTACGGAATCGCCGTAACCGGCCGTACCGAGTCGAGTTCGCGCTTCACATCCCATGCTGCGATGCCGGCGTCGAAGATCGCGTTCGTCATCGCGAAGAACATCTTCACGTCGTCATCGAGACCGTGACCGTCGCGCGAGGAGACATACTGCGCGAACAGGCACCAGTGTCCGGGCGGGGTCTCCGTGTGCGGCCCGTTGGCCCAATATTCTGCGATCATCTTCTGCTGGTCGGTAAGGTTTGCGCTGAAGTTGATGAGCTCCTGCCCTTGCTGCTGATAGGCAGGCGAGCCGTAAGTTGCCGGACCAAATAATTCGACGAACCCGAGGAACTCGTTCTGCGATGGCATAGCGAACGGAACCACTTCGAACCACTGCGCGCCTACGAACTTCTGCGTAACGTAGTGTCCGGTAGCGTCGTAATACTGCAAAGGCTGCCAGTGATTCGGGTTCGACACCGTGGCCGGATTCACTGGGACGGTGGTGGGAGCGTTCAGGGGGACATAACCGGTGTAATCGGAATACGCTCCGGGAGCGAGGTCGCCGAGTTGGTTCGATCCATCATGATGACGGAAACTAAGCACCGCCGCACATGCCACATTGCCGATGCCGGTCGGCGTGGTCGTATCCGTTGAATTGTCGTTGGGATCGTAGCCGAAGCTCTGCATCAATGGGATATAGACCGACGACTGATCGATTGGGAACAGATCAACCAGCGCACGATAGGCCGCATAGCTGATGGCTTTCTGCTTATTTGCCAGTGTGCGCTCCGAACGCGGCCGACGCTGAATTCCGTTATTCTGCGTCGGAATCGCATGGGCGTCGTAGGCCGTCCACGCGTCGTACATGCAGGTGTGGACAATCGCCAGCGCCCGCGCCACCATTGGCGGTCCTAGTGCTGAATCGCGATCGCCTTGTAGGGCGGCATTGTTCCATTGCACTACCGGGGTGAGACTGGGGGTGGCTGCTGCAGACGCGCCCAGCAGCGTGACGAGAACCGCGCACGCGAGCGGCCTAGTTATTTTGGCAACGAAGGCAGAAAGTTTTATGAAAGGCAGGGAACACTTCTGCATAACCGAGATTTCTCCTTGGCACTCTGGGTTGAGGTTTACCTTCAGCCACCAATGAACCTCTGCGGGTGATCAGGGTAGCTCCGGCAAGCAAAATTCAGGGCTGGGCGCAGCGGGCGTAAGCGCAGAAGTAATGCAGAGCGAGAGAAAAACGAACTTCACAAGACAGGTAGCGCCCCAAAAAGTTGCCATATTGTGCTGGCATTCGAGAAAAGTGTCAAGAGAGTTGGAGCAAAAATCCAGAGCCCCCGGAGAACGTCTTTGCAGGAATCGGCGACGGCACTGCAGAGGAGGTCCGGAATCGGCTATAAGAGATGCGTGAGCGCAAGCACATCAGCATTGCCTGGGAAAACAGCTTTAATAACCGGTGCGTCCAGCGGCATCGGGCTGGAGTTGGCGCGGCTGTTTGCTGCCGACCACTACAATCTGGTGCTGGTGGCCCGCACCCGAGCCGCGCTGCAGCAACTCGGCGAAGAACTGCAGGCGCAGCACGGCGTTGCGGTTCGCATCTCGCCCAAGGATCTCGCGCACCCAGCTTCTCCGATTGAACTGTTTCAGGAGCTGCAGGAGGCAGGCATTGCCATTGACGCGCTGGTTAACAACGCCGGCTTCGGCGGCAGCGGTCCCTTCGTGCAGACGGACTGGCATCACGAGGCCGAGATGATTCAGGTCAATATCGTCGCGCTCACGCATTTGACCAAGCTTTTTCTGCCGCAGATTGTTGCCCGCAAAGGGAAGGTAATGAATGTCGGCAGTGTCGCCGCGTTCCTGCCCGGGCCGTATACGGCGATCTATTACGCCAGCAAGGCCTATGTGCTGCACTTCACGGAAGCGATCGCCGAGGAGTTGAGTGGAAGCGGCGCGGTTGTGTCGTGTCTGTCGCCCGGTCCGGTGGAAACCGGATTCCAGAAGCGCGCACATTCGGGAGGCAGCAGCCGCGCTAACGCGCCGCTCTATCTGGATGTGAAAGAGGTAGCGCGCGCCGGCTACGACGGAATGAATCAAGGCAAGCGGGTCGTCATTCCGGGATGGAAGAATCGCGCCCTGACCGAGTTGCTGCGCTTGTTTCCGCGCAACGCCGTTACCAGAGCCGTTGGCCGCATGTATAAAAGCAAGAAAGCCGGAAACTAGCGGCGAGATCTCAGGAAGTTTTGGTTGCGATTTCGGTCTTCGTGCTTTTCCCGCCCGCGTTCTGCAGATAGTCCCCGATCAACCGGCGCACCTCGGCTGCACTTTGCATTTGCAGCGCCGCGGCGGCCAGCTTCTCCAGTTGTGCCAGCTCCAATCCCCGGAATAACGCTTTGATGGAAGCGGCCTGTTTTGGCCGAACGCTGAGACTGGGAATGCCGAGTCCGACGAACACAGCGGCTGCGAGCGGATCAGAAGCCGCATCTCCGCAGATGGAGACATGACGATGGCGCGGCTTGGCGCCTTCAGCCACCGCGTGCATGAGCTGGAGCACGGAAGGATGCAGCGCGTCCTGAAGATCGGCGACGTTCGCGTTGCCGCGTTCGGCCGCCATGGTGTACTGAGTGAGATCGTTGGTGCCGATGCTGAAGAAGTCGAGCTCTTCGGCCAGTTTTTCAGCGAGGAGCGCAGCTGCTGGGACCTCGATCATAATGCCGCGCTTGACGGGCCAGAGGTGCTCGATTCTTTCTGCCTGTAGTTGCTGATGCGCCTGGTCGAGCAAGCGCAGCGCCGCGCGGGTTTCCTCGAGCAACGCGATCATGGGGAACATCAGCCAGATATCATGGCCGACGCCGGAGCGTAAGATCGCGCGGAGATGTGGGAGGAAGAGTTCGGGCGATTGCAGCGACAAGCGAATGCCACGCACGCCGAGGTACGGATTGTGCTCCTCGGGCTGCGGCAGGAAGGGCAGCGGCTTGTCGGCGCCGACGTCGAGGGTGCGAACCGTGATGGGACCGGTGAGCGGCAGGTACATTTCGCGCAAGGCGCGGACCTGTTCGTCTTCGGTGGGTGCATCTTTCTGCGAGGCGAAGAGGAATTCCGTCCGCAGAAGCCCGACGCCCTCAGCACCGTTCGCTGCCGCAACCTGGGAGTCGCGGGCGTTGCCGACGTTGGCAAGAACTTCAATGCGCGCGCCGTCGAGAGTGATGCTGGGCTGCGTGCGCGTGAGCTCGGCTTCACGTCTCGCCTCCGCCTGAGCCTCTTTCATGTTTTTCAGCGTTGCGAGAATCTCGGCGCTGGGATCGATCCAGAACTCTCCCGTCGAGCCGTTGAGGGCGACGGTCTTGCCGAAATCGTCGCCTCCAACGCCTGTGGCCCCGACCACCATGGGTATCCCGAGGGTTCGCATCAGAATCGCGCTGTGCGCGGTCGCGCTTCCCTTGGTGGTGATGACGCCGAGAACGGTAGCCGGATCGCACGCGGAGGCTTCGCTGGGAAGCAGCTCGTCAGTGAAGAGCACCGCGGGAGCTTTGAGGTCGATTGCCGGGGCAGACGATTCGCCTTGCAGTTGGCGCAGGACGCGGCGCGCAATGTCCCGGACATCGGCTGCGCGCTCGCGGAGATACGGATCGTCCATCGCTTCGTATTGAGCAGCGAGTTCGCGGGTAACCTCCATCCAGGCGCGGCCTGCGGACGAGTTTCCATTTTGCAGAATTGCGCGGGCATTGGTCTCTACGATGGGATCGGAGAGGATCAGCGCTTGCGCCTCGAGAATTTCGTTAGCTCCTGCGCCGCGTTTGGCCTGCTGAACCTCGTCGCTCACAGCTTTCATCGCGGCGGCAAGCTTCGCCATCTCGGTTGCAGGATCTCCGCTGGATTGATCGTCTGCGATGAGCTCCGCGGGTTGCAGGGTGGCGAGAGTTCCAATCGCGATGCCGTCGGAACCGGGAAAACCGTGCGCGCCGGCCACAGCTTTTGGCGCAGGCGCCGGGGCGACAGGCGCTGCATCGGGCTTGTCGCCGAAGTCGATTGCTGCCAGCTTGCGAACGGCATCGAGCGCGGCAGCGCAGTCGTGGCCGCGACAGACAACTTTGATCTGGTCACCCTTGCGAATCTGTAGCAGCGAAAGACTGGTGAGGCTGCGTGCCGAAGCTGGGCCACGATTTCCGGTGAGATTCGAGACTTCGACGGCGCTGGAGAATCGGCTGACGGCCTGCACCAGCGCAGCGGCCGGACGAGCGTGAAGCCCGTGCTGATTCGCGATGTCCAGCACAAGCTCCGCAATCTCGTCCGGCTCTCCTGTCAGGGGCTGCGCGGGCACAGACGGATTCGCTGCGGCGGGTTCAACTCCAAGCTGCTGCTGCTTGGGCGCGAGGCCGAGTTCCGCTTCGGCTGCGACTTCGTCCAGGCTTCCACCGGTAGAAGCGCGTACGGCTGCGGCAATCGCGCCTTCGACGAGCGGAGCAGGGCACAGCCGGATGGGCTTATCGGCAGGGGACTCGAATAACTCGAGGGCAGTTTCGGCGCTGAGAACGGCGCTGCCCAGGTCCATCAGGACGAGCACGCCTTCGGGGCAGTTCAGGCTTTGCAGCACTTCGGAGATATGAACCGCGTCCGTGCCCAGCTCGTCGTGGGTATCGCCGACGCCACCGGCGACAGCGACAGGGAAGTCGGGAGTGGTCATTTGCAGGACCAGCTCCCGAACCGCTTCGGCTAATTTCTTGCTATGCGAAACCAGGACCAGGCCGACCATGCGAGTCTCCGATACTTGGAGCTAACTCTGGCACGCCGAGGCCAGAGCTTGCAACAACAGCCAGCTCGAGGTGGCGCCGGGGTCCTGATGTCCGATGCTGCGTTCGCCCAGATAGCTGGCACGGCCCTTGCGCGCCTGCAACGGAATGGTAGCTTCGGCAGACTTGAGAGCCTGCTCCACTGCGGCCTGAACTGCGGCGGAGATGTCGCTGTCAGGCGCAGCGCGATACGCTTCCAGCGCGGGTACCAGAGCGTCAACCATAGTTTTGTCGCCCAGTTGAGCCTTACCGCGTTTTTGGATGTCAGCCAGCCCCTCGGTGAGGACTTCGCCGAGTTCGTCCTTGCTCAATTTCTCCTTGCCCGTGGAAGCCTTGCTGAGGGCGAGGAAGAAGCCGCCGTAGAGCGGGCCCGCAGCACCACCGACGGACGAGAGCAGGGTCATGCCGATCAGTTTGAAGAGCGACGACAGATCAGCAGGAGCCGGGCCGGCATCCAGCTTCTTTTCGATGGCGGCAAAGCCGCGGCGCATGTTTTCGCCATGATCGCCGTCCCCGATTGCGGTGTCGAGCTCGGTTAACATGGTGGCGTTTTCGGTAATAGAAAGCGCGGCCGTTTTAATCCACGACCGCGCGTTATCCAGACTTAAATATTCCATGACGTTTTCTAGCTGTCTCAGCCCCAGCGAAGCGCCGGAGTGTCGACCGGAGCGTCCCAAAGTTTACAGAGTTGATTATCCATCTGCAACATCGTGATCGAGGTGCCGGCCATCTCCAGGCTGGTAATGTACGAGCCTACCAGATTGCGAACGACCGTGAGTCCGTGCTGCTTCGCGATCTGCGCTGCCTTGCGATAGACGATGTAGAGCTCGATCAGCGGTGTGCCGCCCATGCCGTTGACGAACAGCAGAACGTCATCGCCCTTCTTGAAGGGCAGATCGCTGAGGATGGGTTCCATCAGCATCTCGGTGATTTCGTCAGCGCTGGCGATTTTCACGCGCCGGCGTCCGGGCTCGCCATGAATGCCGATGCCGACTTCCATCTCGTCATCCGGCAGGTCGAACGAAGGCTTGCCGGCGTGCGGCACGGTGCAGGCGGTCAGGGCCATGCCCATGCTTCTGCCGGAGTTGCGAATGCGGTCGCCGAGCGTCTTGATTTCCGCCAGCGTAGCTTTCTGCTCCGCGGCTGCCCCCAGTAACTTCTCCAGGATCACCGTGAGGCCAACGCCGCGACGACCCGCCGTCCACAAGCTGTTCTCGACCGCGACATCGTCGTCGGTGAGAACGCTCTGCACGTCGATGCCTTCGGCTTTCAGCATGTCGGCGGCGAGATCGAAGTTCATGACATCGCCGGTGTAGTTCTTGACGATGTGCAGGATGCCGGCGCCGCCGTCGACGGCCTTGCTGGCTTCGAACATCTGGTCGGGGGTGGGGCTGGTGAAGACCGCGCCCGGGCAGGCTGCGTCGAGCATACCTTTGCCGACGTAGCCGCCGTGCATAGGCTCGTGGCCGCTGCCGCCGCCGGAAATCAGGCCAACCTTGCCTTTTACCGGAGCGTCTTTGCGGACGATGTAATTGGGATCGTAATGGATGCGGAGACGGTCGCCGTGTGCCGCTTCCATACCCTCAAGCGCTTCCTTCACGACCTCCTGAGGGGAGTTGATGAGCTTCTTCATAACACCAGTGTGAACCTCTGGCACTTGCCTACCTCCTTGTAACGAATTACTTGAATCGGTTGGTGAGAGGCTGTGGCTTTCTACGGCTGGCGCCGCCCGTACAGGCGACGCCAGCGCGAAGAGAGTGGTTCTTGAGAATTACAGCTCAATACTTAATGAGGTGAATGCTCGCGGCAGCGATGGCGCCACCGATAAACGGTCCGATAATCGGAACCAGGGCATAACCCCAATCCGAGCCACCCTTACCGGGGATGGGCAGCACAGCATGAGCCAAGCGTGGACCGAAGTCACGAGCCGGGTTCATGGCGTATCCCGTCGGGCCGCCAAGGCACAGACCGAGTACCCAAACCAGGCAGCCCCACAGATAAGGAGCGAAGCCCGGAGGCAGACCGTTCACCGAAACTGCCGTAGCGCCGAACGCGAAGCCGACGCAGATCAGCGTGGTGGTCGCGATGATTTCGGTCATCAGGTTGTCAGGGAGATTGCGGATTGCGGGGCCAGTGCAGAAGATGCCCAGCTTGGCTCCCTGATCTTCGGTGATTGCCCAGTGCGGCAGGTAAACCAGCCACGTTAAGGTTGCACCTACGAAGGCTCCGGCGACCTGAGCTGCCCAGAAGGGCAGAACCATGCTCCACTTGCCGGAGAGGATGGCCACAGCCAGCGTGACCGCAGGATTGATGTGTGCGCCGGGGCTACCGCACGCGATCGCCGTAAAAATTCCGGCCATCACTGCCATGCCCCACCCGGTGGTGATGACGATCCAGCCCGACCCCTCGCCTTTCGACTTCTTGAGGAGGACGTTGGCAACACAGCTGTCGCCCAAGAGGATCAGCACCATGGTACCCATGAATTCACCAAATAATGGTCCATGCATAATTTTCAGTCTCCTTACGGTTATTTTGCGGTGGCTGCAAGTTCTTTCTCGGTGTCTTCAACCTTCGCTTCTTCAGTCCAGTCGAAGGTACGGGTGACAGCTTTCTTCCACAGCTTGTATTCGGCCTCGCGCTTGGTTGCGTCCATGTTGGGCTTCCAAGTGTGATCAACGGCCCAGTTGGCAACCAGGTCATCGAGGTTCTTGTAGAAGCCAACAGCCAGACCGGCTGCGTAAGCAGCGCCCAGAGCGGTGGTCTCATTGACCACCGGCTTCACGACTGGTTTGTCGAGAATGTCAGCCTGGAACTGCATCAGCAGGTTGTTGAAGACCATGCCGCCATCGGTGCGCAGCACGTCGAGCTCGATGCCGGAATCATTCTTCATGGCATCGACAACTTCGCGGGTCTGGAATGCAGTGGCTTCCAGGACGGCGCGGGCGATGTGGCCCTTGTTGACGTAACGGGTCAGACCGGCGATGACGCCGCGAGCCGAAGCCTTCCAGTACGGCGCGAACAAGCCGGAGAACGCCGGCACGAAGTACACGCCGCCGTTGTCCTCAACCGTCTTCGCCAGAGCTTCGATGTCGGAGCTCTTGTTGATCATGCCGAGGTTGTCACGCAGCCACTGCACCAGAGCACCGGTGATGGCAACGCTGCCTTCCAGGGCGTAGACTGCCGGCTCTTTGCCGAGCTTGTACGCCAGGGTGGTGAGCAGGCCGAACTGCGACTGCACCGGAGTGGTTCCGGTATTCAGCAGCAGGAAGCAGCCCGTTCCGTAGGTATTCTTGGCCTGGCCCGGCTTGAAGCAGGTCTGGCCGACCAGAGCGGCCTGCTGGTCGCCCAAGTCGCCGGCGACGGGAATGCCCGCCAGAGCGGTGACCTTCACGGTGCCGTAGACTTCGCTGCTGGAGCAGATCTTCGGCAGCATGGCCAACGGAATGCCGAACACCTTGGTGATCTCGGAGCTCCACGCCAGAGTCTCGAGGTTCATCAGCTGAGTGCGGCTGGCATTGCTGACATCGGTGACATGGATACCGCCGTTCGGGCCGCCGGTGAGCTGCCAGATCAGGTAGGTATCGATATTGCCGAACAGCACTTCACCGGCCTCGGCCAGCGGCCGAACGCCAGGGACGTTCTCCAGGATCCACTTGATCTTCAGACCGCTGAAGTAGGTGGCCAGGGGAAGACCGGTCTTGCGGCGGAATTGATCCTGTCCACCCAGACGCGAGTACTCGGCCACGTAATCGGCCGTGCGGGTGTCCTGCCAGACCAGCGCGTTGTAAACCGGCTTGCCGGTCTTCTTGTTCCAGACGACCGTGGTTTCGCGCTGGTTGGTGATGCCGACGCCTGCGAGGTCCTTCGCGGTGAGGTTCTTCGCCTTCAGCGCTTCCTCGATGACTTCCTGGGTGCGGGCCCAGATCTCTTCGGGGTTGTGCTCGACCCAGCCCGGTTTGGGATAGATCTGCTCGTGTTCCTTCTGGGCCGTGGTAACGATCCGTCCGGAACGGTCAAACACGATGAAGCGAGTGCTCGTCGTGCCCTGGTCAATTGCGCCAATGTAATTCGCCATTCTTTCCTCCTGCCCTCCGCCGATCACTTGAATCAGAGGCGATGCCTTCGATCTTCTGCAATACACCGGAGAAGCTGTTCCTATATCTGTTCTGCGCACTGCGCTTTAGAAATCGACCTTTGTACGGAAACCAAGTACAACGCCGGTCGGAGAATTCGAGAACCCGCCCGTGTTGTGGTACCACTGCACGGTTGGCTGAATCAGCCAGAACGGCGTGGCCTGGAACATGTAGTTAAATTCGTACGCCGTCTCGGAAGAGTAGGGCCAAGTCCCCGCTGGGTTAGCGGAGAGATAGGCTGTGTTGTATTGGCTACTCACACCGCTGTACGACAATGCGAATGCAATCGAGTCCTTCGGCCGGGACGGAATCGGACCGTTGTAAACCACTCCGGCGAGGAGGTTCTTGTCTACGAAGTTGTAGGGTTTATTCGGCGACCACGCGTAACCAAACAAAACGTCCAACCCTTGGTTTGAGCCGGGCTTCCGACGGTAGACCGCCTGATTCGCCATAAGGTACATGACGTAGTTGCCCGTGTACTGCGAGTAGAAGAGAGGGTTCGTGTAGTATTCGTTCCCCACCGGCGGGCAGTACGCAACTTGACTGGTCGGACTGCAGAAGGAATTGGCGAACTTGCCGCCGTTGTACGTTGACCCAAAAGCATACTGGCCGGGATAACGTTTGTTACCGGCAGGCGTAGAAGCGGGATTCTGATCGTAAGTGAAGCCGATTTCGTCACTCAGCACGCCCGAATTCGACTTTACAAAGTGGAAACCGTTCGGATCCTGCACATAAGGATTGCGGTTGCCGGAGGTGTAAGCGCCCTTGAAGTACATCCAAGTCGTAGGCTTCACCACCATCTGCATACCAGGACCGGAAGCAGGGTCGAACGAAGCGTAGTCGTTGAAGCGGTTGTTGAAGCCGTAGTCCAGCGGCTCCATCAGGAAAGCTCCGCCGTAAGGCTGGAGACCATAGTTGTCCATGCTGGCGAACTGACCGAAGCGGAATGCGACCTTTTGGTTCAACATGTCGTATTCCAGCCAGTAGGAGTCGAGGATCTCGGTGCGCGCGCTGACCAGTCCGGAAGGATTGGAAATGCTGCCCAGGTAGTTGGCGCCGAGGTTGGGACCGCCCTGCCACAATCCAGTTACGTGGAAGAACAAGCCCTTGATGCCTGACAATTTGCCAAAATCAATATCCATGGTGCCGCGAACACGGTTCCAACCGGCGCCACCATCTTTGATCCGGGCATTCTCGGCATACAGCATGTCGGTGACGTAGAAGAAGTCGAAGGTCACGCCATACTGCTCCGCCAACTTGGTGCGCTCTCCGCCCCAATCACCGAGGAGATACTGCTGGTGCCAGAAATCCGGCTTGGATTCAGGTGCCGGGGTGGAACCCTTATCGGTGCCGGGATTGGCTTTGATTCCTCCCGTGGAGGAAGGCGTCGTTTGGGTGGTTGTCTGCGTGGAAGACGAAGACGTTGTATCTTGAGCCACAGCTGGCAGAGCGAGTAGGACCAGACATGTGACTACGAGGAAAGTAAGGAATATGTGCTTGGTAATCTCGAATCTGTGAAGCTGTGTGGACTTCGCCATAGCTTCTCCTTTTGATTTGTGCGGTGTGCGATGTGCAGGAGGAATTGAAAAGGCCGTCCGAAGCGAAGAGCTCCTCAGTCTCGCAACGAGTGGAGCTCTATCTTCGGACGGCCTCTCTATGTCTCTGCCGCGCAGTACAAATTTATTTGGTAGTCACAGTGCTGTCTGTGACCCCTGTCTCTGGGGGGTGTGACGAATCGTGGCCAGGACGGCAACATCGCCCTACGCTAGGCGCAGGTGACAGCGAGATCAGGCTATCCACAGGCGGCTATCACTGACCGAGACGGTGGTGACGCCGGCTCGGATAAGCGTGTCGATTTCCCGCAAAGTCGTAATCAGGCCGCCGGCAATGACCGGCAGCGTGGGATACATGGCGTGCAGACGGGTGAGGATGTGAGGCGCCGCCATCGCCGGTAAAACCTCAAGAGCGTCCGGCATGAATTGTTCCAAGCTGCGTAAGGCGCTCTCCAGGGCGGCTGAGTCCAGCAGGAAGGTGCGCTTCACGGCAAACAGCCCCAGATCGCGGGCGGCGCGCAATGGTTCAGGATGGGTGGAGATGATTCCCTGCACATGGCGGTGCGCCAGGTAGGTTACGGCCGCATGGTCGCGCGCAAATCCTGAGGCGAGATCGATATTGATGATCGGAACCTTGCCGGCAGCAGCCACCATTCCCATCATCTCCCCGGCATTCTCCGGGTCGCCAAACAGGAAATAAACAATTTTGGCGGGCGACTTGGTGCTACTGAGGAGCTGCTGCTGAGAGCGTACGGCGGGGATGATTCGGGTCTCTTCCAGTAACGAGGCAAAACGTTGCATGCCGTCGCGGGCACGCTGATCACGAGCGCGATTGCCACCGCGCCCGGAGTGCTCGGCGCCAGTGTGCAGTTCTACAATCTCTGGGGGCATGAGTGTTGACATGGGTGTTGGACTATCTACGGTTGTAGTCGTCCACCGCAGGTATGGCTGTGATTTTCATCACAGGGCAGGGAGAAGTCGGTCGCTGATGCGCGAACTAAGCCTGGCGCCGCTTGAGATCGAGCCGATTCTCCGTCCCCGCCAGCAGCCGCCGAATGTTTTCGTGATGCTTCACGACAATCAGCAGCGCAGCGGCAATCAGAAAGGGCAACAGCACCGGACGCTGCTGGGGCGGCATCATCACTCCGGCAACGACCGGGAATAGTGCTGCAGTAATGATGGACGCGAGCGACGTGTAGTGCCAGATCAGATAAATCACCAGATAGAGCACGGCCAGGATTAGCACGGCCCAGGGAGACAGTCCGAGAAAAGCGCCCATTGCCGTGGCGACGCCTTTGCCTCCCTTGAATTTCAGCCAGACCGGAAAGACGTGTCCCACAATCGCCAGCAGCGCGCTCAAGCCGGTGATAAACGCGATGCCGCGAGGATCGGCAGAAACAGGCGCGTGCATGGCGATGGCTCGGGCGATGAGAACGGCCACTAAGCCTTTGGCTGAATCGAAAAACAGAGTTGCCAGCCCCAGGCCAGGGGCGACGCGCGCAACGTTGGCAGTTCCAATATTGCCGCTGCCGGTCTTGCGTACGTCCACACCGCGAAAGACGCGCAGCAGGACCAGACCGAATGGAATGGAGCCCAGCAGGTAGGCGATCAGTCCAGCCACAACACATTGCGACAACATTCGTGCGCTCTCGGAAACTCGTAGTTTACTGTGCAGCGATTTTATTATGCCGCAGAGAGTAGCAGGAAGTCGGTGACCGGATGCCACTGGCCATCGCTGCAGAAAGCGCGGCGGAGCAGGGTTAAGTCTGCTCCGCCGAGGTGGGGCCGCAGCGATATCGAGCGGCTAAATTGGCTTTCCGCCCTGGTAGGCTTCGTACAAAATCTGGGCCGGATGCACGGTCTGCACATGCGTCCCGTGTTCAATCTGCATCTTGCAGCTTCCGCACTCGGTGACCGCAAGATCGGGTTTGAACGCCTGAATGCCGCGGAAGAGATCGCGTCCAATATCCATCGAGATGTTGTACTTTTCGTTCTTGAAGCCGTAAGTTCCTGCCATGCCGCAGCAGTCCGCCTTGATCTCCTCAATCTCGACGCCGGGCACGGCGCGTAACAGCTTCAGCCACGGACGGCCGATGCCCTGCGACTTCATGTGGCAAGGCGCATGGTAGGCGAGGCGGCGGCGGCGCGGGACAATGAACTCATCGTTCAGCTGGCCGGCGTCCTGCAGTTCGACCAGTAACTCGGCGAGATCGTAGGTGGCGCGCGAGACTTTGTGCGCCGCCTCGGCCATCGTCGGATGCTTGGCCAACAGATGTGAGTAGTCACCTTTCAGCGCATAGCCGCAACTGGTGCAGGCGGTAACAATAACGGCGCCGCGATCGACGGCCTGTACCATTTCAGCAACGTTGCGCTCGACGCAGTCGCTGAGTTGCGCGGTATCGCCGTTGGCCAGGGCAGGCATGCCGCAGCAGATATCGTCGGCTACGTTCACCGAAAATCCGTTGCGCCGCAGCAGTTCGACAACCACCTGTCCGACCTCGGGAGCGTTATAGCGGATATAGCAGCCGGGGAAGAATAGTGCAGGCCTGGAACCGTGGTTCGCGAGGGCGGGCTGAATCGCCTTGGAAGAGTAGGCGGGCATCTTGCGCTCCGCCGTGATCTCGCCGAACGACGACATCAGCATGCGATTCGGTGAGAGGTTGAGAACAGCGTTGGCAATCGGAGCGATCTTTGAACAGAATTTGCCAAGCGTACTCGGTCGCGCCAGCCAATGATCGCGCAACGCAGTGCGTCCGCTCTTCGGGTGCTGCGCCTTACCTTTGGCGATCAGCTCGGAAACATTCACGCCGTGCGGGCAGGCAACGTCGCAGCGATGACATCCGAGGCAGTATTCTACCCAGCGGCTGTCACTGGAAACGCCTTCGCGGCGGAAGCGTTCCATGTCGGGGCCGAGAGATTTGGGGCCGCTGAAATCCGGATAGACCTTCATCACCGGGCAGGCCGTATTGCAGTCGGAGCACTTTACACAATTGTCGAGCTTCAGATCATCGTCCTGCATAGTGCACTCCTTGTCTGCTCGCCAGCATGCCCGCACGGTATCCGGTGAGGATTGAAATGGCATTGCGATGCCGCGGATGGAATTGCCCCAACAGGCTCCCGCAGGCGAATACGTTGCTCAGGGAAGAAGTGCTGCCGGTGAGCTCAGCAGGGGGTGGCGCGAGGAACGGCGCAAACCGTCCGCAGGCCAGTACCACATTGTCGGACTTCAGCCGGCGTGGACGTCCGGGGGTATCCAGCTCGACGGCGACGCACTGTGTTCCTTCGGTGCAGAGCCGGCTGACCGGGAAGCCGCTGACGATTTCCACTCCGACCTGTACCAGGTGATACTCCAGCCGATTCAGCAAACGCAGCGAGGGAACTGCCGGAGGGAGAGTCGCAAGTTCACAGATGGCGCAGCCGACTTCCTCTTCGAAACAAACCAGGTCGGCGTCATTCGACTTCACGCCCAAAATTCCGGGGAGGATCAGCAAATCGGCGTGTTCCACGGCCGGCCGGAGCGCCTGTACCGTCGCTGTGCGGAATTCAGGGTCACGATCAATGCGGGTCGCGATCTCCAGAGCGGTCAGCGAGTGTTTTGGAGTGTTCGGCAGCGTAACCATTGTGCTGCGATATAACGTGTTCAGCCCAAGCTGCCCGGCGTGAAAGGAAAGCCGCTCGGCCAGGAAGTTAGCATCGAAACCCGGCAGGTTGGCAATGCCGGTGATCACGACCTGCTTATAGTTGCGCGGATCGGCTTGCCATAATGTGCGCGGAGCCAGTGAGGTGTGCTGAAATGTCCCGAGAAGGGTCGGAACAAAGCTGCGCTCCCCGATGCCGCCACCATAGGCGCATTGCGCCGAGGCGGTAAGCTCGAGAAAGAAATTGACGGCTTCGCTCTCGTCGATTTCGGCCAGCTCCAGGGGGCGACGGTCGAGGTCTTCCAGATCAACGCAGCCCGAGCCCAGCGCAAAATTTCCCGGGCCTTTACTGACCAGCGTAACGTGCAACCCCTGGCTGGCTGCAGCGGCGGCCGCCGTCAGTCCCGACAGTCCTTCTCCGATAACAATTACCTGGCATCCATTAGCGTTCATGGCTTGCCACCTCAATTCTGGTGTGTACGTTCGAGGCAGCCCCGAACAGCTCGCGGCTCAAGGAGAGTTGCTCGGCCTGCTTGCCGTCCGGCACCCATGCCTGGCCTTTCCACCGCTCCTGAAGATAGGTATCAAGGAGCTCAGAGCCGTGCTCGGCCGACCACCGTTTGTTCTGATATCCGGCGAGCATCGCTTTGTAGCCGCAGAACGTTCCCTGGCAGGGGCCGAAACCCAAGCGGGTGCGGCGTCCGATGTCGCCGATGGTCAAGGCTGGAACCGCACAAGATTCACCTAGCGCGATGTTCAGTTCCGCCCGGGTGACCAGCTCACATTCGCAGACCAGCTCGGCCAGCACAGGATTCGACTGAATAGCGCTGACTACCTGCGAGAGCCGTGCGCCCAGCCGGCGGCGCGCCTTCTCGACAGCCGCGGCAGGGAGCAACTTCTCTGCATCGTGAATCACTTCGGCCTGAGCCGCCTCTTGCAGCACCGTGGTGTCGGTGGTGCAGACCTCGTTGACTCCGAGCTTCTTGCAGATGAGATCAGCGGTGGCTTTTCCCATCAGGCGATAGGTTGTGAGCTTGCCGCCGACAATGGAGATAAATCCGCCGATGCCCTCCGACGACTCGTGGTCCAGCAGCGCGAAGTTGCGGCTGACCTCCCGGCCCGCGGCGCCGGCGACGCTCTTGGGAACGTACAGCGGGCGCGCTCCGGTGAAGATGCGCAGCAGGCGGGCTTCGGCGAGGGCGGGAATCAGCTCGACGCCGAGGCCCAACAGCTTCTGGATCTCCTCGGGGGTCACGGTCAAGTTCTCGGGGGAGGGAACTGTGATCGAGCTGGTGCCGAGAATACAGACCGGCCCGCATGGCACCAGGATGTCGGCGTCGCCCGGTTTACGGAGGCGATTGACCACCCGATTGACCAGGCAATAATTGAAGACCAGCAGCGCGCCGCGATCGCAGCGCACGGGCACTTCGACGCCTGCCAGCGCCGCCACCTGCTGCGCCCATCCGCCGGCGGCGTTGACGACGATCTCGCAAGCAACAAAATCCTCTTCGCCGGTCAGGGTGTCGCGGAAGCGAACGCCTTTGACCTTCTGATCTTCAACTTCGATGGCGGTCACTTCGGCGTAGGTGCGGAAGCTTCCGCCCTTGGCGACAGCCGCTTCGATGTTGAGCGAGGTCAGCAGGAATACATCGACGTGTCCGTCGGGAATGGTGTAGGCCTTTACCAGGCTTGGCGGCAGATTGGGCTCGAGCTTCATCGCCTCGCTGCGCGAGAGCTCTTCGATCGGAATTCCCACCTTGTGACAGCCATCCGCCCAGGTTGCCACGTACTGAGGATCGTCCTCGCTGAGGTGAGCGAACATCCCGCCCGTGTCGTGAACAGAGGGCGCCGCGATCTTTTTGAGGATAGTGTTTTCGCTGATGCACTCTTTGGCTGCCTCAGCATCTTTGACAACGTAGCGACCGCCGCTGTGCAGCAATCCATGACATCGTCCGGTGGCTCCATTCGCCAGGTCCTTCTTTTCCAGCAGGACCGCGGAGATCCCTCGCAGACTGAGGTCCCACAGCAATCCCGCGCCGGTGATGCCTCCGCCTATGATTACGACCTGTGTTTTGTCCATGCCAATCGGCTCCGCTTCTGAGTTCGCCTGGCAGCTCCGGCAGACGTCACATCGTAGACAGCGACGTTCAGGAGGGCACAAGGTGACTCGGGCCGAGAACGGGAGGACAAGGGAAGTGCGTCCAGCAAAGATAATGAGAGGTAGGAGAGGAATTCTGGAGCGGATTCAGCTCACGCGCGCAAAAGCTCTGACCGATGAATGTGTAAGAGTGCAAAGCCGAGTGGGCTGCCGCATGGAACTCATCCCAGACGCCCTTCCGGGTCCCGAAAATATCGTTCTCTTTACCCGCGAACAGCCACCGCTACTGGTTTCTCGGTCACTCTCCAAGGAGCGGTGTTACAACAGAGCGATTATGGGCCTTGCAGATAATTTGACTGTCGGTGACGGGCGTCACAGAAGGACTCATAATGCTTGACGAGGGAGTGACACGCTTCTACTCGTGAATCTCGCGGTATAAATCGTCGATGCAGTGATTACAGATGCGGGCCCTGCCTTTCCAAATGAGCTGATCCAGCTGATCCGGCCGCCGACCACAAAAGCTGCAACACTCCCCGGCAAATAGCTCGTCCAGATACTTCTCAGCCTCTTCGTGGGTTACGTGCGCATCGATCCAACAGGCAGAGATTCCAGGATAGGTTTTCTCCGCTCCCGCTTTAGCATCCTCGAGCGAGTCGTAGCCGGCGGTTCCCAAAATATTCCATTCTGCGTCGCAGTGAAATAGGAGCGCTGCGGGTTCGAGCGCCGCTTCACAAATCGCCAGTCGGGGAACTCGACCTATCTCCTTGCCACCTACATACAGAGACGTGCGTCCGGAGTGCCGGATCGAATCATTCAAGATCGCAAATGCGACCACACGAGCACAATCCAGAACTGGAGGGGGCGCCAAAGCATGTCCAATCATCGCCGCATTGTACAGCAATGCGTGCGCCTCTTACGCGTGAATCTCTTCCCGCACCGGCTTCGCGTTCTTCGCCAGGAACTGCAGCACCGCCTTCATGAAGGCCGGGCAATCATCAGGCTTGCGGCTGCTGACGAAATGACGGTCGACAACCACTTCCGCGTCTTCGAAGATGGCGCCTGCATTCTCCAGATCGTCCTTGATGCCTAAGCTGCCGGTCACGCGCACGTCTTCGTACACGTCTGCCGAGATCGGCATCCAGCCGCCGTGACAGATCGCCGCGATCAGCTTTCCGGACTCATGGAACTGCTGCACCAGGGTCTTCACCTTCTCGAGGCGGCGCAGTTTGTCAGGAGCCCAGCCGCCAACGCAGATAACGCCCGCGAAGTCGCGCTCCTCCACATCGGCGATCGCAGCATCGCTGTTGCACGGATAGCCATGCTTGCCAAGATACTTCTGGTTCGCCTTCGGGCCGGCGATAACGACGCGGTAGCCCGCCTCTTCCAGGCGATACTTGGGATACATCAACTCCATGTCTTCGTAGCTGTCGTCGATGAAAATCAGGACTGCAGGGGAATCGCTTTTCTGAGACACAATAATCTCCTATCGATCTAATGACTGAGAAAGACATCGTCAGATGAAGCCGGCGGTACTCATCAAATATTGCGGAACGCCTGAAGGCGCTCGCTGTCAAAGCAGCCGCAGCAGCAATGTCAATCAGACTCACTCTATAAATGAATCCTACAGAAAGGTGATGAGATTGTTTGTGACGGAGATGCGGATTTATTCGCGGACTGGACTCATTTTCGAGGGAACGCGGGAGCGGGCAGGACGCACGCTGCGACGATGAGCCTTGGCGGCTGTGTCGATCTTGTTCCAGAAGATGGCGAAGTAGTCGGCGGCAGAAGCGATGGACAGAATCACCATACCCCAGATCATGATTCGTCCAATCCATTCAATGGGCAGCGGCAGATAAACGTAGCCGAGTCCGATATCGCCGACCGGCCACTTGCGATCCAGAATGCAGGCCAGCACCGCGGCAATCTGGACTCCCATCTTCCACTTGCCAAGATCACGTGCCTGAATCGTGAATCCTTCGGCGGCGGCGATCACCCGCAGGTCCGTCACCAGAAATTCACGACCGATGACGACGATGGCGATCCACGCCGGCATCATCCTGGGATTGAACTGCACCAGAACGATGAGCGCCGAGGCGATCAGGAGCTTGTCGGCCAGCGGATCCAGCAGCATGCCGACGCGAGTAATCAGGCCATGCTTTCGCGCGAGATAGCCGTCCAGGCGATCGGTGATGGCAGCCAGGCTGAACACCGCCGCTGCCAAGAGCTCTTTTTCACCGTGAACGCTGCTGATGAGATTGGTTGAGAGGATCCAAATCAGCAAAGGCACGCTGAGTATGCGGGAGATCGTCAGGTAATTCGGTACGTTCACCGCAGGGAGTCCTCTCGTCGAAAAGGGCTGAGCCGCAGTTATTGTATAGCACGCCCAATGCTTTCGGGGGACACCGAGAATCGGGACTGCCAGGCTATTCCTGACCTGCAGTTTCGATATCGGGAAGCAGCATCAACCGGCGGCCGGGGTTTTTGATTTCGTAATAGATGTAGGCGGTCAGTCCCCAGAAGAAGAACGGAATCAGAGCTCGCCACCACATGCCGGCCGGGATGCCAGGCTCCAGCACGCTCTCCGATGGATTGCTGGGATTGTAGGCGACTTGCATTTGCCGGCCTTCGGGGTACTCAGCCTGCATCTGCCGCGCTTCCTCTTCGTGATAAATAGGCGGCGACAGATAGCGGATGTTGCTTGACCGGTAGGCCTGCCCGTTCACCTGGTAGTCGTAAGTCAGCTCAGGCTGCCACCACCGCCCGACGTTCGAAACCCCCGTGCTTACCGACGAGGAGCTGAGCCGGGCCGGAACCATCGGCCAGAACGAGCTTCGCAAGGAAAGGTAGAAACCGGTACCCAGGCTGAGGGTGGCCCAAAGTGAAAATGCCATCAGACCAGCCAAGCCAAACATGCGACCTTTAGTAGCTGAGTTCATATGCGCAGAAATACAAAAAACAATGGATGCGCTCCCCACAAAATGCGGCGCAGGATTCATGAAATATTCGGCTATTTTGCAGGTTCTATGTTGCAATTTGCAACACTATGGGTGATCGAGGAGTTAGTGCGCCTCGGGGAACCGAGGTCGGCTGAGCAAGGCTGAGTCACCGAACGTTTGTTCCAGATTGGGTCTCGAATGGAACAAGTCCTTTTTTGACAACCACATGAAAAGTGAGCTACGTCACAGAAGTTCGTTCTGGCGGAGGGTAAAGTAGGATGCAAGGTAGTCAGGAGCCGTTAAAACATGTCTCGAGTTATAGAAGTCACGGAGCTCGCGCTCCGCGATGCCCACCAAAGCCTTTTAGCTACTCGAATGGCGCTGGAAGACATGATTCCAGTGTGCGAAGACCTCGACAATGCGGGTTACTGGTCACTGGAGTGCTGGGGAGGCGCCACCTTTGACGCCTGTATCCGCTTTCTGAATGAAGACCCCTGGGAACGTCTGCGGACTTTCCGCAAGCTGCTGCCGAAGTCGCGCTTGCAGATGCTGCTGCGCGGCCAGAACCTGCTCGGTTATCGTCACTACGAAGACGGTGTCGTTGAGCGCTTCGTAGACAAGGCCGCCGAGGCCGGCATGGACGTTTTCCGCGTCTTCGACGCCTTGAACGATCTGCGTAATCTGCGGACCAGCATCGCCGCCGTGAAGCGCACCGGCAAACTCGCCGAAGGCACAATCTCCTACACGACCAGTCCGGTTCACACCACCGCCGCCTTTGTCGAGATGGCGCAGCAGTTGAAGGAAATGGGCTGCGATTCCATTTGCATTAAGGACATGGCCGGCCTGCTGAAGCCGCAAGCCGCATACGACCTGGTGAAGAACATCAAGGTAAAGTGCGGCGCCGATACCCTGGTCCATCTGCACGCACACGCTACCACCGGCGTCACGCTGGTTTCGTACATGAAGGCCATCGAGGCCGGCTGCGACATCGTCGACACTTCGGTCAGCTCCATGTCGCTCGGTCCCGGCCACAATCCCACCGAAGCCCTGGTGGAGATGCTGGAGGGAACGGGTTTCGAAACCCGACTCGACATGCAGCGGATTCTGCGGGTGCGCGATCACTTCGCGAAGGTTCGCCCACGCTATCGCGAGTTTCTCAGCGAGTTCACCGGCGTCGACACTGAGATCTTCAAGAGCCAGATCCCCGGCGGCATGATCTCGAACATGGAAAGCCAGCTCAAAGGACAGGGCGCAGGCGACCGGCTGCGCGAGGTGCTGGAAGAAGTCCCCAGCGTACGCAAGGACGCCGGCTATCCACCGCTGGTAACGCCGTCGAGCCAGATCGTGGGCACGCAGGCGGTCTTCAACGTCTTGATGGGCCGCTACAAGGTGATGACCGGCGAGTTTGCCGATCTCATGCTCGGCTATTACGGGAGCACCCTTGGCGAGAAGAATCCGGAGATCGTGAAACTGGCCGAAGAGCACGCCAAGAAGGGCGTCATCAACATTCGTCCGGCCGATCTGCTGAAACCCGAGTGGGAGCATCTGCGCACCCAGGCGCTGGCCGTCGAAGGCTGCAATGGCAGCGATCAGGACGTGCTGACCTACGCGATGTTTCCGCAGGTCGCGCCGAAGTTCTTCAAGACGCGTTCGGACGGGCCGAAGAACCTCGGCAAGGATCCGAGTGCCGTCAAAGCTGTGGCGCCGAAAGAGCAGCCCGCAGCCGCGAAGCATCCGCCGGAGACGGCGCATACTTACGTCATCACCCTTAACGGACAGGAGCACAAGGTTTCCGTAGCTCCGGCCAGCTAGACGTCCTTTCCGCGTCGCTCGAAAAAGGGAAGAAGGAAATCGGGAAATGCCAATCGTAGAAAAGCCGAAAGCGGCACAAAAAACACCCACGAATCCGGTGGAAACTCTGCGCAAGAAGCGCGAGCACATTCAACTTGGCGGCGGGCAGGAACGCATCGACAAGCAGCACGCCGCCGGTAAGCTCACCGCGCGGGAGCGCATCGACAAGCTGGTGGATCGCGATAGTTTCCAGGAGATTGGGCTGTTTGCCCACCATCGCGCGACCTACTTCGGCATGGCGGATAAAGAAATGCCGGCCGACGGGGTAGTCACCGGATGCGCCACGCTGGATGGACGGCTGGTGCATCTTGCCAGTCAGGACTTCACCGTCGCGGGCGGAGCCGCCGGCGAACTGCACTGCCAGAAGATTGCCGACATGATGCAGATGTCGCTGAAGACGGGCAGTCCCTTCGTCCTGATCAACGATTCCGGCGGCGCGCGCGTGCAAGAAGGCATCGACAGCCTTTCCGGCTACGGCCGTGTGTTCTACAACAATGTCGTCCTGTCGGGAACGGTGCCGCAGATTTCCTTGATCTGCGGTCCCTGCGCAGGCGGCGCGGCGTACAGTCCGGCGCTCACCGACTTCATCATCCAGACCCTGCACTCGCAGATGTTCATTACCGGCCCGCAGGTGATCAAGCAGGTCACCGGCGAGGATGTCACGGCGGAAGCACTCGGTGGCCCAGGCGCGCAGATGAACATGTCGGGCGTGGTGCACCTGGTCGCCAAAGACGACGAAGAAGCTACCTATCTGTGCCGGCGGCTGCTGAGCTTTATGCCGTCGAACAACCTGGAAGATCCGCCGCGGCTGCAGTATCAGCTGCCGCTGGAGGATGACCCGGAGATGGGAGCGCTGGTTCCAGCCGATTCGAAGGTTGGATACGACATGCGCTCGATCATCGTCCGCCTGGTCGACTATCAGGACTTTCTGGAAATCCAGCCGGGCTTCGCGCCTAACATCGTCATCGGCTTCGGACGTCTGCAGGGAAGACCGCTTGGCATCATCGCTAATCAGCCGAGCGTTTCGGCCGGCGCGCTGGACATCAACGCCTCCGATAAAGCAGCCCGCTTCGTGCGTTTCTGCAACGCGTTCAACATTCCGCTGCTGACGCTGGTCGACGTTCCCGGCTTCCTGCCGGGAGTGCAGCAGGAATACGGCGGCATCATCCGCCACGGCGCGAAGATGCTGTTCGCCTATTCCGCAGCGACCGTGCCAAAGCTCACCGTAGTATTGCGCAAAGCCTACGGCGGAGCCTACCTGGCGATGTGCAGCCGCGACCTGGGCGCCGATCGCGTGGTGGCGTGGCCGACGGCTGAGATCGCTGTGATGGGCGCCGAAGGCGCAGCGGAGATCGTCTTCCGCAAGGAGATTACGGCGGCCAAAGACAAGGCGGCGAAGCGCAAGGAGCTGATTGCGAACTATCGTGACACCTTTGCCACGCCGTACGTCGCGGCGGGGCGCCGGTTGGTCGACGACATCATCGATCCGGCGACCACGCGCAAGTATTTGGCAGCGGCGCTAGAGGCGTTGCACGCTAAGCGCGAGCTGCGTCCGCCGAAGAAGCACGGTTTGATTCCACTGTAAGTGCCGGAGGCACGGAATCGCTTAGCCCGGCACGCAGCCGAAGCGAAGTGCCGGGTGGTTACAAATTCACGGCCGAGTCCCGCAGGGACGGCATACGTGGGCCGCGGAGCCGCGGTACCGGAGTAACTATGGAGCATCAGACAATCGACGCCACAGTAGAGAACCAGGAGCTGCTGGAGTTGCGGCAGAAGGTCACGAATCTGGCTGACGAACTTGCGCGGCTGGAGCAGCAGCTCGCCGCCCAGTCCAAGATGCTGAACGACCTGGTCGCCAAGCTTGGCGAGACCAAGCCTGCTAAGCCGACACAGGTCGCGGCCCACGAGTCCGTCAGCCCCGATCTGCTGTTGATCATCGCCGCCGCCATCAGCGCTTTTCTGGGCAAGAAGATTCGGATTCGCTCGGCCAAAATGTTGCAATCGCCATACGAGATTGTGAACCCGTGGTCGCAGCAGGGCCGCGTCAGCGTGCAGGCTTCGCATTCTCTGCGCTGGGAGCGGTAACGACACGAAGTAGAACGATTCAGGGTGGTGTGAATTGAAGCTGAAGATTGGAATAGACGGTAGTGAATACGTAGTCGACGTTGAAGTACTGGAAGATGACGGGGTGGGTCCCGTTTATGTGGCGCCGCATGGCCAGCCCACCACGGTCCAGCCGGTAACAGTGCCGACGCCCGGCGCGGGCACATCGCCGACGGAAGAGAATGTTGAAGAAGCCAAGGTCTGCCGCAGCCCCGTTGCCGGGGTCGTCGTTAAGCTCAACGTTCAGCCGGGCCAGACACTGCAGCCTCATGACCTGATGATGGTGCTGGAGGCGATGAAAATGGAGACCAACATCACGGCTCCTGTCGCCGGCAAGGTCAAGAAGATCAACGTGTCCCAGGGCGACGGCGTCAAGGTCAATCAGATTCTGGTGGAGTTCGAGTAACTATATCCCACTTTGTGGGATGGAGGGCTCACCATGTCGGAAGCGAGTCCGACAGTTCGCCCGCCAGCGCCCATTCCAGATTGCGCATCTCCTCGCTCGTCAGCTTAGTGCCGTTCCGCGTCAGATAGAACACGTCGTGGGCGAGCGGTCCCTCGGTATCGATCAGCGCGACCTCGATGCTGCAACCCTCCTCCGTCAGCGTCGAGCTGATGGTGTGCAACAGGCCCGGCCGGTCCTGGGTTACGATTTCCAGCAACGAATTTCGCGCAGAGCTCTCATTGTCGTGACGAATGCGCGTCTCCACCATCAGCTTTACCGGCTGGCGATCGGCACGCAACCTCGATTCCAGCAGCTTCTCCAGCGACGCTTCTTTCAGCACGATGTCCTGCACCGAGCGCAGAAAACGTTCCCGCTCGCTGGGATTCAGCTCCAGCGTGCGGAATCGATCTTTGAAGTAGAAACTGTCCACCACCACGCTGCTGCTGTTGGAGAACGCCGCTGCCTTGGTAATGTCCATCCCCCATCCGAAAAGGATGCCGGCCAGGGTGCGAAACAAACCGGCGCGGTCGGTGGTGACCACAGACAACTCATACTGGCCGGAGTGAGGCTGCAATTGCAGCTGTACGGCTTCGGTCGCCAGTCGAGTCGACAGGCGAAAGTGCTGTACCACCTGCTCGGCCGGATGCGACAGGACGTAACGCTGCGGCAGGCCATCCAAAAAATGCAGTAGCTCCGAGCGCCGCAGCGGATGCAGAGAGATAATCTTCTCGACCGCTCCCCGCGAGGCTTCGGCATCTACGCCGGCCACATCGGCGCTGCGATCGAAATGATTGGCAGTGGCCGCATACAGGCGCCACAGGTTCTCGGCCTTCCACGGTGTCAACGCATCCGGGTTGACGGCCTTGATGTCGGCCAGCGTGAGCAGCGTCAGCATTCTCAGCCGCTCGGGCGTGCCCATCTTCTCCGCTAGCTCCGCTACCGTGGCCGGATCATAGATATCGCGACGCCGAATGGTCGAGGAGATCTCCAGATGGCTGGAGACGAGGAAGCCAACCATCCACGCGTCTTCCTTGGAAAGCTGCAAGCCGATCCGTCGCGGTCTGCGTGAACTGAAGGCTGCTGTAGACATGGTCGGAGCCTTCCAGACCTTTGCCGGTGTCATGCAGGAGCAGCGCGAGGTAGAGCAGTTCAGGATGTTCGACCTCAGCCAACAGCTCGGCAAACGGACGAAGCACTTCGTCGCCTTCGACCTTCAACTGATGCAGTACATCGATGGCCATCAGCGTGTGCTCATCGACGGTATAACGATGATAGAGATCGCGCAGCACCAGCAGGTTGATGGCTTCGAACTCTGGCAGCGCGTGCGTCAGCAGGTTGAGCGAATGCATGGCGCGCAGTGCTTCGGCAGCATGGGGCTGGGTGAGGAGGTCGCGCAGATACGGCCACAAGTTCTGGTCCTGCGGCATCGTCTCGACCAGACGAGTGTGAGCTTCGGTGATGCGTCGCTCGGCCTCGGCGCTTAGCGCGACGCCGTGCTTGGCGACGAACACAAATAACCGCAACACCGCTTCGGCGTCGCGTGCACTGGCCGCCTGCTGCAAGTACACGCGGCCTTCGACTACGGAGAACTCGGAGTTGGAGATGCGCGAGCGCCAGTGCTGAAACGAACGATAGAGCGACGACCGGCCCTGCAGAATCTGCTTCAGCAACTGTCCGTTGTTGCGATACACGGCCTGCGCATGGCCGAAGTACAGCCGCATCCATTCCGCGGGAGAAAGCGGCTCGGAGCCGGTCCCTATGCCGCGTGCCGCCAGTTCTTCTTGTGCTGCCCAGTTGACATTGTTATCGTCGCGGCCGTGCAGGTAGTGCAGATAACACCGGGTTGACGACAGGAATTCGATCGCCTCGAGCACAGCGTTATGTCCCGATTGTTTGCCGGCGCTGATTGCTTCAGGCTTATTACCCGCGGCCAGCGCCATAATGATGCCGACCCATCGCGAGACGTGGCAATCGCGCAGTCCGCCGGGTCCGTCTTTCAGGTTCGGTTCGAGATGGAAGATGGTCTTGCCGAAGCGCTGATGGCGCGCCTCCGTCATGCTCGACAGCGCTTGCAGAAGCGTGTCGGACTCGCGGGCGACCAACTCAGGCAGCCTTTTTTCGTGAAGGCTCTCGAACAGGGCGTAGTCACCGGCCAGAAACCGGCAGTCGAGCAGCGACAGGGTGAACTCGATGTTCTCGTGATTGAGGCGGGCGCAATCGGCAATCGGATGAGTTGACGGGCTGACGCGCAGTCCGCAATCCCACATCTGTTGACAGATACTGCTGACACCGTCTTTGATCTGTTCGCGTTTCTCCTCATCCTCGATCAGGAACAGCAGGTCAACATCGGAATGAGGGAAGAGCTCACAGCGTCCGTAGCCGCCAACCGCCAGCAGCGCATATCCACAGCGCGGACGCGACGGAAAATGTTGCTCCCACAATGTCAGAGACAGCTTGTCGACTAGCCGGGTGCGATCGCTGAGCGCAGCCAGCCCTGAACCGGTAGCGACAAAATCGCGATGTACTCGGTCAAATTCCTGCTGATAAAAGGTGCGCAGCCCACCGTCCGCTGCCTGATTCGCGATGGGCGAAGCAGGCGAGCCTAAGCCACGTGGTTGTGGCTCACTGCTCATAGAGCATTCTCGCCACGCTCATCGTTGCGAATGCGGACGGCATCCTCGATGCGGGAGAGGAAAATCTTGCCATCGCCGATCTTACCGGTGCGCGCAGCCCCGGTGATGGCGGCGACGGCTTTGTCGACCATCGCGTCGGGAATCACGGCTTCAATCTTCACCTTGGGCAGGAGGTCGACGGTGTACTCGCGGCCTCGATAGAACTCGGTGTGGCCCTTCTGCCGCCCATGACCGCGCACCTCGATCACCGTCATCCCCTCGACGCCAATTTCGATCAACGCGTCTTTGACGGCCTCAAATCTTGCGGGTTGAATCACAGCTTCCAGTTTCGTCATGTCGTGGCCTTAAGGCATCGAGGCTTCCCAGTAGTAGCCTTCTTCGCCATGCTGCGTGAGGTCGAGTCCCTGAACTTCGTCTTCGGCGGAGACGCGCAACCCGATGGTGAAGTTCACCGCCATCAGGATCAGCGAAGTGCCGACAACCGCCAGCACGATGGCGATCAACACACCGATGGCCTGATTCCCAAGTTGCCGGAAATTGCCTTCGATCATGCCCACCGGCAGCACGTGTCCTTGCGCGTCTTTGAACACGGGATTAATCACGCTGCTGGCGAACACGCCCGTCAGCAAAGCACCGATCGTTCCACCGGCACCGTGAACGCCGAAGGCATCGAGCGAATCGTCATACCCCAGCCGCGCCTTGACGACTGCGACCATCGCATAGCAGAAGACACCGGCGATGAGGCCGATGAGCAGCGCCGACATTGGTCCGACGAATCCGGCTGCGGGCGTGATTGCAACCAGTCCGGCGACCGAGCCCGAGATCGCTCCCAACACGCTGGGCTTGCCGTTGCGAATCCATTCCGCTCCGGCCCATCCGATGGCCGCTGTAGCTGCCGCGAAGTGAGTCGCGACAAAGGCGCTGGTGGCCAGGCTTCCGGCGTTCAGCGCGCTGCCGGCGTTGAATCCGAACCAGCCCACCCACAGAAGACAGGCGCCGATGAAGCTAAGTACCACACTGTGGGGTGGCATCGGCTCCTTGGGAAATCCGACCCGGCGTCCAAGATAAAGCGCGCAAATCAACGCCGAAACTCCTGACGTAATGTGGACGACCGTTCCGCCCGCGAAGTCGAGAGTGGGGAAGCGGCCGCCGAGGCTGGCGTTCAGAAATCCGCCTTTGCCCCAAACCATGTGCGCCATCGGCGCATAGACAATCAGCGACCACAGCGTCATGAACAGCAGCATGGCGCTGAACTTCATGCGCTCGGCAAACGCGCCGCAGATCAGCGCCGGCGTGATGATGGCGAACATGAGCTGATAGATCATGAACGTCTGTTGGGGAATGGTGGCGGCGTAATCGGCATCGGGCGCTGCGCCGACCGCATGCAGAAAGGCATGCTCCACTCCACCGATAAAGCTGTTACCGGAGCCGAAACACAGGCTGTAACCGATGATGGCCCAAATCACAGTAATGAGCGCCATCATCGCAAACGATTGCATCATCGTGCTCAGGACATTTTTCTTGCGCACCAGGCCGCCGTAGAAAAGGGCCAAGCCGGGGCCGGTCATCAGCAGCACCAGCGCAGAGCACATCAGCATCCAGGCGTTGTCGGCTGAGCCCTTGGCGTCGGCGATCTGCTGCTGCAGTTGCGCAATCGTCGGAGTGCTCGGCGCAGCCGGAGTCGTTTGTGCTGCCAGGGTTGCTGCGAACGCCAACACAAAGAACCAGGGCAGAAGCTTTCGGACCAACCGCATGCAGCGCTCCCAAGATGAAGTGAACTGTTGAACGGCAATGAGCGTGAGGCTCCCGGAAGTTAACCGGCGTCCTCGGGAGAAGAAAATCAGGTTCGCGACCTGCTGCGCAGCAGCCCGTTCAACCTATGTTCTTGTAGATATCTGCTTTTCTGCCGGATGGGAAATTCAAACTATTTATGTGGCGCATTAGTTTCGATTATCGTGCTGGTCGGATCATTCCGGAGAGGCCCAAGTGCCTGCAAGGCCGCGAACTTACCCGATGGCTTCGGGCAACGATGGGCACGCCTCTTGCCATCTGCTATAGAAAGACGAGTATTATGCTCAGAGCGTAAAGGGAGGTGAGGGGTGTTTCGAATCATCACCGTGGAGCGGGAATACGGCGCGGGCGGCAGCCTGGTCGCGGCGACTCTCGCGCGACAGAAGGGATGGCAACTGCTCGATCAGCAACTCACCTGCGAGATCGCCAAGCTCGGTGCCGTCGAAGAAAGCGCGGTCGCACGCCGCGAAGAAAAATGCGATCCCCTGATCCATCGCCTGGCCAAGGTCTTCTGGCGCGGAAGCTACGAGCGGTCGCTGCCGGTTTCTGATGACAAAGTTTTCGACGCTGATGAGCTGGTTGAGCTGGCGCATCGCGTCATCGAGAAGAAAGCGCAGGAAGGAAACTGCGTGATCGTCGGTCGCGGCGCTCCTTACATTTTGCGAGCTCGCAAAGATGCCTTCCACGTTTTCGTTTACGGTTCGCGCGAAAAGAAGATTGAACGCCTGGTCAATCTGAAGATGCGCGAGAAAGACGCCACCGAGATGGTTGACACCATCGACAAAGAGCGCGCCGCCTTCGTTCGCAAATACTTCAACGCCGAGTGGCCTTGTCGCCGCCTCTATCACCTGATGCTGAACTCCGACAGCGGTATCGATCACGTCACCAACATCGTGTTGGCTACCATGGATTCATTGGAGCGCGAAGGCAAGATGGAACCGCCGGGCGAGAACGTGCAGCTCGATCCCGTACGGCCCGCGACCGTATAGCTGCAAGTTTTCTACGTCGAAGCCTGAAACGGAACCGTATTCCGGATTCAGGCTGTGAATTTCCCATCACATGACCTGTGTGACGGCTGTGCTTGCGCGCTTTTCCCTTTGCAATTAAGACTGAAGCCACAGAAGGTTGCCTGACCGTAAGGAGGTAGCCGAATGCCGAAGATTCTCCTGTACCAAGCCGCGCGTTCGCCGCGGAATTCCGAAAATCAGCCATTTATACCCAGGGTTTTTCCATTCGCCAGGAGAACCGGCAGCATCGTCTTGTTCTGATTTATCGAGCAACTGCGGATACCGAATCCGCTCAACCAGTCAGGAGGCCGCTCATGCCGCTTAACAAAGTCAAGGCATTCCTCGACGAGCACGGCACCAAGTACGTAGTCATTTCCCATTCCAAGGCCTATACGGCGCAGGGGATTGCCGCCATCTCGCATATTTCCGGCAGGGAACTGGCCAAGACCGTGATCGTCAAGTTGGACGGCGATCTTGCCATGGCCGTTCTGCCCGCGTCCTATCAGGTTGACTTAGAGGAACTGAGGAGAAGAACCGGGGTGCGCGAAGCGGAGTTGGCCGGTGAAGCCGAGTTCAAGCGGCACTTTCCCGACTGTGAAACGGGAGCGATGCCGCCGTTTGGCAATTTGTATGGAATTCCGGTGTACGTGGACGAAACTCTGACCGAAGACCGCGAAATCGCCTTCAACGCAGGCTCCCACTATGAGCTGATCAAAATGGCTTACGCCGATTTTGACCGTCTGGTGAAGCCCGAGGTGATGGAGTTTTCTTCTGCCAGAGCCGTACACATGATGTTGTAACAGCGCGACCGGACGGGGCGGCGCAAATCCACGCATCGCGTAAGTGAAGGGTGATGCTGCGCGGCTCCGTCCGGTCCTTAGCCGGCAGACGCGGCCTGTGATCGTCATTGGCAGTGCCCCGATCAGCCCTCCGACCAGGCGTCGGAGAGGATCGCCGCAGCGGCGAGGGCCGCGTCTGCACCAACGAAGCCGTCTCCGGCGGAACTTCGTCTCTTTTTCCCCTCGCCCCCGATGCAGTTCCGATACCTGAAAGAGTGACATCCCACAATGTGGTATATGACATATTCTGACTGACTCGTCGCCATCTCGGTGAGTTCTTCCCGTGCCGGTTTTCCTCCGAAACAGATCGCAAGGGCTTGTTGATTACAAACAACATGCCGCTTTGCCTTTGACCCTGATTGCACCCGCATGCGATAGTTAGAATTCACAGATTTGAAACATTACCTTAACCTTACATTCACATTGCATGGATCTCCCAACAGTCAGTTCTGCTAATGGAGCCCGGTGATGGTTCGCCTGATCCCCCGTGAAACCAAGTTCTTCGACATGTTCGCGCAGGTTGCGGACAATCTGGTCGCCGCCGCCAAGGTTCTTTCCGACTGTCTTCATCATTACGATTACGAACGCCTGCCGTCGGTGGTGGAAAAGATCAAAGAGATCGAACACCACGGCGACGAGATGACTCACCAGATTCTGATCAAGCTGAATCAGACCTTCATCACGCCCTTTGATCGCGAAGATATTCACCTGCTGACCTCTTCGCTTGACGATGTTCTGGATTTCATCAACGGCGCCAGCGACCGGCTGCTGACTTACAAGATTACCCAGCCTTCGCCCTCAGCCAAGATTTTGGCGGCTATCGTTTTGCGGCAGACCGAAGAACTGCGCAAGGCAGTCGCGCTGCTCGACAAGAACGGCAAGATGCTGGAGCACTGCGTCGAGGTCAACCGCCTGGAGAACGAGGCCGACCAGGTGAGTCGCGAGGCAATCGGCCGCCTGTTTGAAGGCGACTACGATCCCATCACCCTGATCAAGCTGAAAGAGCTCCTGGAAATCCTGGAAACCGCCAGCGACAAAGCCGAAGACGTCGCCAATGTACTTGAGACCGTGGCTTTGAAGAACGCTTGAGACGCTACGCCATGGACTACGCCGAAAATCCGATTCAGGGCGGGTGCTCGTGAGCGTCGGAATAATCCTGCTCATCGTAACCGTTCTCACCGCGCTGATCTTTGATTTTCTGAACGGCTTTCACGATGCTGCCAACAGTATCGCGACCGTTGTTTCCACGCGGGTTCTTTCTCCGCGCCTGGCTGTCGGCTGGGCCGCCGCTTTCAACTTCCTGGCTGCCTTCCTGCTCGGCACCGCCGTCGCAAAAACCATAGGCAAGGGAATGGTCGACCTGGCGATCGTTACCCAGTACGTAGTTTTGGCCGGGCTGGTGGGCGCGATCATTTGGGACTTAGTCACGTGGCTGCTCGGCCTTCCGACCTCTTCGTCACACGCGCTCATCGGCGGCTATGCCGGCGCAGCTGTCGCGCGCGCGACCATCCTTCATGGCTGGCGTAGCGCGCCCAAGCGTCATCATTTACTCAGGCTGGACCAAGACGCTCATCTTCATTGTGGTCGCCCCATTCATGGGCCTGGTGCTCGGCTTCGGATTCATGGTCGCCATCTCCTGGATCTTTCGCCGCAAATCGCCGCGCCAGGTGGACACACTGTTTCGTAAGCTGCAGTTGCTGTCGGCAGCGGCTTACAGCCTGGGACATGGCGGCAATGACGCCCAGAAGACCATGGGCATCGTGGCCGGCGCTCTCTACACCGCAGGCGTAATGAAGCAAAGCGACTTCGCGGCGAACTGGGGCAGATGGCATTGGCCGATCATTCTGGCTGCGAACTTTGCCATTGCCCTGGGCACGTACCTGGGTGGATGGCGCATCGTCCACACCATGGGATCGAAGATCACCAAGCTGAAGCCCGTCGGCGGATTTTGCGCAGAGACGGCGGGCGCCATCACGCTCTTTGGCACCGCGTTGGCGGGCATTCCGGTCAGCACAACCCACACCATTACCGGTGCGATCGTCGGCGTAGGAACCACCAACCGGCTTTCGGCTGTGCGCTGGGGCGTGGCGAGGCGCATCGTGTGGGCCTGGGTTTTGACCATCCCCGCGTCAGCCGCCGTGTCCATGGCAACGTTCTGGGTGATCCGCATGTTTAATCCCACAGCGTAGGACATCGCTTCTCGGACTGTCGTCTGGTCAATTCTTACTTGCCTTATGTAAGAAGATCCTCAATCAGAAAGTGCTTCTAGTGAGATCATCCGTGGGCATCTTGCGATTTTGCAATGGCGCGTGGAATGAGCCATCACCGCAGAAGCCACGCTGAGCGGCATCGGTTTCAACGCGAACTATAGCGGAACCGGCCACAATCCCACGGTGTTCTATGTGAACGGAATCTTGTGCCAGTAGTCGCAGACTGATGGATATTCCCCGCCTCGATTCCAGTTTTCGGGACGGGGCTGTTTCTCTGACAAAGTGGCATAGCCGCGAATCCACGAAATCCTTTCCCCTCGCGAACAATCTGTGTATTCTGAAGTCGGTTTCTTCATTCACAAGCTCACAAACTGGCGCTGCGCGCAGTGCCTTGTGCCGCCCAGATGGCTGGGCGAGGTTGTCGCTCGTCGTGTGCCCGTAGTCTTACGATTTCTAGATTCCGTGAGGTGACAAGATGTACATCACAAGTGGAGAGCGAGGGCAAATGGCTGCAACCGCGCAGCCTCGTGCTGACGCTCCCAGTGTGTATCGGCAGTGTCTCTCCTTGGTTCTAAGCTTCGCTGTGACCTTCAGCGTGCTCGGTCTGGATGGTTGCAAGAAGTCGGAACAACCGCAGTCCGGACAGGCGCAACAGGGTCAGCAGGGGCAGGCGCCGCAAACGCAGGCGGCGGTGCCCACAGCGGATCAGCTTTATCAGTTGGTCGCGCCCATCGCGCTCTTTCCCGATAACCTGGTGGCCCAGGTGCTGGCAGCTTCCACCTACCCCAACGAGGTCAGTGCGGCCTACGCGTGGGTGCAGCAGAACTCCAGCCTGAAGGGCCAGCAGCTTCTGGATGCCGTGAACGGCCAGTCGTGGGACCCCAGCGTCAAAGGGCTCACGCAGTTTCCCGACGTGCTCAGTCAGATGGCCACGAACTTGTCGTGGACTTCGGCGCTCGGCGATGCGTACTACAACTATCCCTCGAGCGTGATGAACGCGGTGCAGGTGATGCGTGGCCGTGCCCAGCAGTCGGGCAACCTGAAGAGCACGCAGCAGCAGACTGTGTCGGTGCAGAGTCAGCCTCCGGGGCAGGCTCCGCCGCCACCGCCGCCGGCGGATGATCCGAACGCTCCGCCGCCGCAGCAGACGGTAATCGTGCAGCCGCCGCCGCAGACCATCATCATTCAGCCGGCGCAGCCTGATGTGGTTTACGTGCCCACCTACAATCCAACCGTTGTTTATGGCGCGCCAGTGCCGGTCTATCCCGGGTACTCGACCGGGGCGATGGTGGCTACCAGTCTGCTTTCTTTCGGCGTGGGTATCGCCGTCGGAGCGGCCATCAGCGGCGGCGGAGGCTGCTGCGGCTGGGGTTGGAACTCGTGGGGATGCGGGTGGCACAACAACACCGTGGTCTACAACCACAACACCTATATTTCGAACTCGAACACCTTCGTCAATCGCAACAACTACTACCATAACGGTAACTACAACAACGTTAATTACAACAACATCAACCGGAACAACGTAAACGTCAACAACGTGAACCGGAACAACTTCAACCAGAACAACGTCAATCGAAACAACTTCAATCAGAACAACGTCAATCGAAACAACCTGAATCAGAACAATCTCAACAACAACCGCACCAACAATTTCAAGAGCGGCAGCTACACCGAGCCGCACTTCAATCAGAAGCTGGATGCGCCGCAATACCAGAACCGGCAGAACCTGAAACAGCGCAGACCGCCAGAACTTCGATCAGAATCTCAGAGCAACGCAGCCAGAATCTGGCCAAAATCAGAACCGGAATCAAAACAATCCCGGCATGCAAAGCCGTCCGAATGCCAACAATCAGGCCCTGCGAAACGATGCATCGCGCGGCTACGGGCAGCAGCCCAAGGGCGGCAATAGCGCCTTCTCCAACTACAGCGCGGGCGGCAATGCCCGTACCAACAGCGCGCGCGGGCAGCAGAGCCTGCAAGGTGGCCGGGCCAACGCCGGTAACGTCAATCGCGGCGGTGGCGGTGGCGGCGGAGCCCGTCCCGAGCGCGGAGGGGGAGGCCGCCGATGAGAGGCGCACAGTGGGGAATGAACTTACCTCAGCAGGAGGAGACGTTGATGGATCGCGCGGCATTTAATTCCGGAAAGCCAGGGACCACCATGCGGGTTCGTCGAGCGCTGGTGCTTATGCTGGCAGCGATGCTTTCGCTGAGCGCGGTATCAGTTTTCGCGCAACAGGGAAACGAGAAGACGTTTCGCGTCGCCAGGAGAGGCCGTGCTGGCTCTCTACAATGCCGCCAAGGCGAATGACACGCCGGCGATCCTCGCCGTCTTCGGCTCCAATGGAAACGAAATTATTCACACTGGCGACCAGGTGGTCGATGACAACATGCGAACCGAGTTTGTGAAGCGCTACGACCAGATGCATCGCGTGGTGCTCGAACCGGATGGAACCGCGACTCTCTACGTCGGCGCGGATAACTGGCCGTTTCCGATCCCGATTGTGAAGAACGACGGCGGCGCCTGGTACTTCGACACCGAGACCGGCAAGAAGGAAATTCTCTATCGGCGCGTGGGACGCAACGAGAATGACGCGATCGACATCCTGCACTCGCTGGTCGACGCGCAGCACGATTACGCCTCCGAGACTCATGATGGAGACAAGACCAAGCACTATGCGACGAAGTTCATCAGCGACGACGGCAAGCAGAACGGCCTGTACTGGAAGACCGGCGACAACGATCCGCCGAGCCCGATCGGTCCCCAACTGGTATCGGCCGCGGCTGAGGGTTACAACATGCAAGCCGGCAAACCGCAGCCCTATCATGGCTACTACTACCGCATCCTGACCAAGCAGGGAGCGGCAGCCAAGGGCGGGGCGCGCGACTACATGGTGAACGGACAACTCACCAAGGGCTTTGCGTTCGTTGCCTATCCGGCTGAGTACCGCAACTCGGGAGTCGTGACCTTTATCGTGGATCAGGATGGCGTGGTCTACGAGAAGGATCTCGGCCCTGACACAGCCAAGATTGCCAGCGCGATGACCGAGTACAACCCGGACAGCACCTGGAGTCCGGCAGACTAGACGGATATCGCGACGAAGGGCACTTCAAGGCACACGGAGATTAACAAGTCTCCGTGTGCTTTTGCTTTCGGCGACAAAGTGCTAGGTCAGCGGGCATGCCGGATGATCGCACTGGCAGGCGATCTCCACTTCTTTCGAACCGGCATCACGACAGGAGTCGCTGCAGTACTTTTCTCCGGCTGGAACCGTGCACAGACACGGCTCATGGGCACACTGTTTCTGTTCCTCTGCCATCGTAGTTCTCCTTGGTCTGAAATTGATTGACGATTGCTGCGGCGATTGAGAATTGCCGAGTGAGCCGCATTGTTGCCCGCCACTGGGCACAAAGTCAAATCGGCTGGGGTATTCCCAGGGTTCGCGCTGCAGCCATAATTGCTGTGAACCTTCTCGCCGCGACATGGTTATACTTTGACGAGGGGGAGGCTGACCTGAGATGAAACTCTTACGATTCGCGTTCCTTCTCGTCCTTCTCGGCGCGGTCACGGCCTATGTTGAGCCCGCGCACGCTTACGCTGATTCATCCTCCACATCGGCCAACGCCAAGAGCACCAGCCTCAACGTCACCGTTAACGGCGGCAAGGACTGGACCGACACCGGCATGGAGGTGCAGGCTGGCGACAAACTGCACATCACCGCCAAGGGTACGGTCAGCATGGGCAACAACACCGGCATCACCGCCGAAGGCGCGCCACGCGGGTGGACCGACACTCTGCGCGCGCTGATGGTTCCTAGCGCAGGCCGTGGTGCGCTGGTAGGCCGCATCGGCGACAGCGACGCAGCTACGCCGTTCTTCGTCGGCGCCGACGGAACGGTGAACGCGCCCATCGCCGGCAAGCTGTACCTCGCTATCAACGCGGATTCCATGCAGACGGCCGACGGCAGTTACTCGGTACATATTGATCGCACGCCGACCAAAACAGCCACCGAGAGCGGAGCCGCCGCCAGCCAGAACAATTACGACTTCAAGCCGCTGTTCGCCGAACTGGACAGCAAGCTTCCATATCGTGTCACCGATCAGCCCAACGGTGGGAATGAGGGTGACCTGGTCAACTTTGTTTTGATCGGCACCCAAGACCAGGTGACCAGCGCTTTCAAAGCTGCGGGCTGGCTGCAAGCCGACAAGACGAATACCGATGCGGTGGTCAGCGCGCTGGTGGCAACCCTTCAGAAGAATGTCTATGTCACGGTGCCGATGAGCATCCTTTATCTCTTTGGACGCCCGCAGGACTTTGGTTACGAGCGCGCCGAAGCCGTAATGGTGGCGGCGCAGCGCAATCACTTCCGCATCTGGCAGGCTTCGTTTAAGACGCCGCAGAACCAGCCGATCTGGGCAGGCGCGGGCACGCACGACATCGGCATCGAGCGGGATCAGCGCTCGGCCAACGCCATCACCCACAAGATCGACCAGGACGTCGATAACGAGCGCGACTTCATCGGCGCTACGTTGCAGCAAGCCGGACAGGTGCAGGCCATGTCGTACTTCATGCGCTCCAAGCCCATCAAGTCGGCGAAGACGGCCACCGGCGGCAGCATCCAGTCGGATGGACGTGTGTTAGTGATTGTTCTGAAAGGTGCGACGAAGTAGACGCCGGAGATGACGATGTGCCCAGCGGAAGAACAGACCAGGAACATCACGCATTTCGAGAATGTTAATCCGATCTTTCCGGTCGCTGATCTGCAAGCCAGCTTGAAGTATTACGTTGACGTGCTCGGATTCAAAGTGAACTGGGAGACGCCGGGCTTTGCCCAGGTTTCGCGCGGACGCTGCGGCATCATGCTGGCCGAGGGCGAGCAGGGACACCCTGGAACCTGGGTCTGGGTAGGGGTTGGCGACGCTGACCTGCTTTACGACGAATACCTTGCGAAGGGTGCCAGGATTCGTCATCCTCCCAACAATTACGAGTGGGCGTACGAGCTGCAGGTCTACGATCTGGACGACAACGTTCTACGACTCGGCTCGGACACGAAGAAAGATCAGCCGCTCGGCACTTGGCTCGACATGAACGGCGTTGAGTGGAAGCGCATCGGTGCCAAGTGGGTGCGGGTCGACGCGCCGCCGGCAGTTTCCTGATGAACTAGAAATAGCTGAGCCACGGATCGCTGCGGCGCTGCTTCACTCGCGAGAACCACAGGCACAGCGGATACATGGCAATTACCACGATTGCCCACACCAGATAGATTCCCGGCAAAGATAATCCCCAGCCCGGCGGAGCGGTGAACGGATACCGGTCCAGCGTCGGCGACTGGAACATCCAGTAGATGTGACCGTAGCGCGCGTAGCAGATCCCCACTGCAATCAAGTGGATCAAGGGGAAATGCACGACGAAGTAAAACAGCGGCACCCTGCCGAAGACGAGAACCGGCCGGAGCAGCTCAGGACAGCCGCCATCGAACACCCAAAGAAACAATAGTGCCGGCCCCAACGTCATCAGCAGAAACAGCAGCGAAGGCGGCTGCTTGGTGGTGTTGAGAAACGACAGGAAGGTGAAGGCTGGGGATTTCTGAGTGCTCCACGTATTGGGGTCGCCATAGAGATTTGTCCAGCGCAGCAGCGGGAAGACGATGGTCAAACCCAGACCAAGCCAGAGCAGAAACGAACGACGGCGCCCGGCTGGCCATCGATAGACGATTCCAAGTCCGTAGCCGGCAGCCGTCACGCCCACCCACGGGATGAGGGGATACGTGATGAATAGAGCGTGCTGCGGCGTGTTGAACAGGAAGCCCTGGCCATGCAGGACGAGGAACCACCGGCTCGTCGACTGAACGTTGTCGAGCAGGTTGTGCGTCAGAATCATTCCCGCTCCGAAAACCACGACCGCCCAATCGGGCAGGAAGATCAGCCCGGAGAGCACGATCATCGCCGCGCCCAGCGTGCACAGCACGATAAAAAGAGTGATGCGGTAGTCGAAATTGAATTGCAGACCCAGGCAGCGCAGCGGAACCAGTTCGAGGAAGATCAGCCACAACCCGCGCGTGAAGAGAAACTTCGACAACTCCGGCTTGGACTTGCGGCCGAGCGCCAGATAAGCGCCCGTGCCGGTCAGCAAAAAGAAAACCGGAGCGCAGAAGTGAGTAATCCAGCGGGTGAAGAAGAGCGGTACTGTGGTAACCGCCAGGTTGGTAGGACTGACGCCTGTGCCCAAATAATCGCGGACGTGGTCTAAGGCCATGATGACCATAACCGTTCCGCGCAGCAGGTCCACGGATTCAATGCGAGCGCGTTGGGCGGAAACTGGCATCGGTGGCGTAGTTTAGCAGACCTGCAACCGGAAGAAGCGCGTTGAGGGGACAGCTTGTGACAAAATGCTTTTATGGCCGGAGCGCACGCGCCCATCCCTGAATTCTTATACGGCACTGCCTGGAAGAAAGACCCGACCGCTTCGCTCACAGAGTTGGCGGTGCGCACCGGTTTCCGCGGAGTCGATACCGCTAATCAGCTTCGGCACTACCACGAGGCGGGAGTAGGCGAAGGGCTCGACGCCGCTTATCGCGACGGCGGGGTGCAGCGCGGAGATCTCTTTCTGCAAACCAAGTTCACCTACGTCAACGGCCAGGACCATCGGCTGCCGTACGATCCGGCCGCGGCATTATCCATCCAGGTGGCGCAATCGATGGCCAGTTCACTCGAGCATCTTGAAAACCGATTACGTCGACAGCTTTCTCTTACACGGGCCGGCCATGCGTCAGGGATGGAGCCGCGATGATGCCGAAGTGTGGGAGGCGATGCGCAAGGAGCGCGATGCAGGCCGAGCCCTCATGCTTGGCGTGAGCAACGTCGGCCTTCATCATCTTGAACACATGCTGCAGGTGCACGGCGAAGTGCCGGCTTTCGTGCAGAACCGCGTCTTTGCGGTGACCGGATGGGACCGCGACGTGCGATTGTTCTGCCGTGAGCACGGCATCGTGTACCAGGGATTCTCCCTGCTGACCGCGAATGTCGAAGTGCTTCAGCATCCTGCGGTAACCGAGCCGGCAGGCAAGCTAGGTGCAACTCCGTCGCAGATCATTTTCGCCTTCGCGCGCGCCATCGGCATACTCCCACTTACGGGTACCACAAACAAAGACCACATGCAGCAAGACCTGGCGAGCGTCGCACTGGAATTGCCCGAGAAGACAATTGCGAGAATCGAGAGAATCGCCGGCTAGAAGCTGAGCCCGTCGGCTCGACAGCAAGGGGGCAATCCAAGCCGGCGCCGATTCATCTACGACTTCGTATCAGGTAGAGCTCGCAGCTGGAAGACGTTCGCACCACGCTGAACACCTTGCCCTGCGAGCCAATGGCGCGATTGGACACAACTTCGATCGTTCCGCCGTGCCGCTCCACGATTTCTTTCGACACCCACCGTTCAGCCCGCGGCGGTCAGGTCTACTGTTGCGGAGAAGTTTGGTCGCCATTCTCGGCAGCCTCGGCGCCCGGCATTAGATTCTTGAGCGGTGCCTTCATCTGCTCCTCGTTCTCCGGATGCGGCAGCGGCTTGCGCGGCAGCATCAGGTCGCGCATGGCAGCGTTGTAGACGAAGGTCGCCTCCACCACCGCAGCCTGCGCCAGATCTGCCGGCGATAGCCGCTCGTACGTATCCATGTTGGAGTGGTGCGAGCGTGTCTCGTAATCCAGCGGATCCTGGATGAACTGGAAGCCCGGAATGCCGATGGCGTCGAAGGCTTCGTGATCGGTGCCACCGGTATTGCGCAGGGTGATGGTCGAGACGCCGAGATCCTTCAGCGGCTCAATCCACTGCTGGAAGATCGGTCCGATGGCGGCGTTGCCCTGAAGGAACACGCCGCGAACCTTGCCACTGCCATTGTCGAGATTGAAGTACGCCGAAATCTTCTGCGACTCAGGCTTCAGCTCGACCGGACCGGCGGGCTTGCGCACCCACTCAGGCAGTTTGAGCTGGTCGGGTGTGGTCGAGAGTGGGACCTGCCCGAAGTGCTGCTTGACGTAGCCGTAGCTGCCGTATTCGCCTTCCTCTTCGCCCGTCCACAAGGCAACGCGAATCGTGCGCCGCGGCTTGACCTGCAGCGTGTTCAGAATGCGCATGACTTCCATCGCGACCACGGTGCCGGCACCGTTGTCGGTTGCGCCTGTTCCCGAAGCCCACGAGTCGAGGTGGCCTCCGACCATGACGACCTCGTCTTTCAATTTCGGATCGGTGCCGGGAATTTCGGCGACGGTGTCATAGCCGTGCTCATGATCGCCGGTGAATTTCACATCAACATTCATCTCGATGCTGACCGGCACGTTGGCCTTCAGCAGGCGATAGACGCGCCCGTAATTCTCGATTGCCATCACGACGACCGGCAGGGGATTGGTGGTATCGCGTTTGTAGACTTCCCAGCCGAAGCCCACGCTGCTGTCGTCAAAAAATGTTCCACCGGAGCCGCCGCCGTCGCGGCCATCGCGGCTGGGCGTCACCACCGCCAGCACATGCTCGCTCGCCAGAAACGCGCCGACCTTCTTCTTCAGCTCCAGTCGCTTCATGAAGGCCTGGAGGAAGTCCTCGCGGTTGCGCGGATTCGTCGGATACTCCGTCAGCTTCTTCAGTTCGGCGTCGTCCAGTCGCGTCCACAGCGGCTTCTCTACCGGAGGCACGTCGCGCATCGGTCCCAGAAAGACGATCTTCCCGCTGAGCTTGCCCTTATATTGGTCGAGGTCCTTCGCGTCCTTGATGTCCATCCACACAGCCTGACCGCTCACGGTGCCATTCGTCGACGGCGACCACGGAGCAGCTTGCGCGATGAAGACTGCGGTGTCGGGCGAAGTCATGCGCACCCACGTGTTGAGCTGCGTCCATCCAATGCCGAACTCGCCCCAGTCTTCCAGGTGCGCATTCTTGCAACCCATTGCGGTGAACTGATCGCGTGTCCAGGCGTTGGCCTTGGCGAGATTCTGCGAGCCGGTGAGGCGCGGCCCGATGCCGTCGTCGAGCGCCGAAGCGTACTCCATCACATGCGAATGCTCCAGACCCTCCAGCCGAATGCGCTGGTACATGTTGAGATCGAGCGACTCGCGTTCCGGTTGTGGTAGTTCATAGGAAGGCGTCGCGGCAGCGGCCGAGTTATTCTTGGATTTATCGGCAGCAGCGAGAGAAAGCGGAAGTGAAAACGCGAGCAGCAGGGCGACAGAACGACCACACTTGCAAAGTTGCATCGGGAAGAGCAGCTCCAATCGGTGGAAGAGTGTAATCGAGAAGAGTACCAGAAACAGGGGCTCGCGAACGGCTGTTGAGAGAAGCCGCAGAAACTCGTTCCACAGCGATCATCGGCGCTGTTCGAATCCGAACACTGCAGTTCGCTCGCGAACAAACGCGCCTTGTTGTAAAGCTTTATAGATGGCTTGTAAGTCAACATAAATACACGAGGTATGAGGCTACCGATGTAAGGCTTGCTGATTGCATCTCAATGCTTGAGATTCGCCCGAGGAGCCCATGCGCAGCCTTCTGCAAGATCTGCAATACGCCGCCCGGCAAATGATGAGGTCTCCCGGCTTTGCCGTCATTGCCATACTGACGCTGGCCATCGGCATCGGAGCCAACACGACCATCTTCTCGGTGGTGAATGGCGTGCTGCTCAATCCTCTGCCGTACCCGGACTCGAACCGGCTGGTCACGCTTTTTCATCGCAAGCCGAACTTCTCGAAGGGCTCAATCTCCTACCTGAACTTTCTTGACTGGCAGCGCGATAACCACAGTTTCGACGCCATGGTCGCCTACCGCAACTCGGGCGGGATTACCCTTACCGGATCGGGCGAACCGGAGAACGTCAAAGGTGAGATGGTTTCGGCCGGCTTCTTCGAATTGATGGGCGTAAAGCTGGTGGCGGGTCGTGCCTTCACCGCAGACGAAGATCGTCTCGGGGCTGCGCCGGTGGTCATGATTTCGGAAGGTCTCTGGAAACGGAAGTTCGGTTCGAATCCCAACATTGTGGGACAGGCGATTACTCTCGACGGTCAGCCACGCACCATCATTGGCATTGTGCCGGCGAGCTTTCAGTTCCGGCAATGGAACTTCCGTCCCGCAGAAGCTTACACCGCCATCGGCGAATACAAGGAGCCGGGCTTCCGGGATCGCAGCGCCGCCTGGGGCACGGATGCGATCGCACGTTTGAAGCCTGGAGTGATGCTGGCCGAAGCGCGGCAGGACATGCGGCGGGTCAATCACGGTCTGGAAGCCACCTATCCTGATGTGGATGCCGGAATTGAGACCACGATCGTTCCCCTGAAAGAGCAGATGGTCGGCGAAGTCCAACCGGTGTTGTGGGTGCTGATGGGCGCCGTTCTGTTCGTGTTGCTGATTGCCTGCGCCAACGTGGCCAACCTGCAACTGGCACGTTCCACCTCGCGCGAGCGCGAGTTCGCAGTGCGGGTTGCTCTGGGGGCGCGGCAGTCTCGGCTTGTCCGGCAGGTGCTCACCGAGAGCCTCGCGCTGGCCCTCGTCGGCGGGGCTCTGGGAGTTCTTCTTTCCTACTGGGGAGCGAAAGCTGCGGTCGCTGCCATTCCGAACATGTTGCCGCGCGCGGAAAACATCGGCATCGACGGACGAGTGCTGCTATTCTCGCTGCTTGTGTCGCTGCTGGCCGGAGTTGTCTTCGGGCTCGCCCCGGCGGTGCGCACTTCGCGCACGAACGTCAACAGCACATTGAACCAGAGCGGACGCTCGCTGGTAGGCTCGCACCATCGCGCCCAGGCCATCTTCGTCACCCTAGAAATGGCGATGGCATTGGTGTTGCTGGTGGGAGCAGGGTTGATGATTCGCACCCTGGCACAGCTGTGGAACGTAAGCCCGGGGTTCGATCCCAAGAACGTGATTACGTTTTCGGTGAATCCATCGGCGTCGCTCTCCAGGCAGTCTCCCGACGCGATTCGAGCGGCATACCGCCAGATGTCTGCGACGATTCAGTCTGTGCCCGGCGTAAAAGCTGTGTCGTTCGACTGGGGCGCGCGGCCAATGCTGGGCGATTGGGAAGAAACCTTCTGGATTGAAGGCCAGCCGCATGCCGAGCACGAAGCCGACCTGCCCCTCTCCCTGCGTTACGGCGTCGCGCCCGATTATCTGAAGCTGATGCAGATTCCGCTGGTGCGCGGCCGCTTCTTCACTGATGCCGACAATGAGCACTCCTCGCGCGTGGTGGTCATCGATGAGAGCTTCGCCGAGCGTTATTTCCCCGGCCAGGATCCCATCGGCAAGCACCTGCACTTTACGCAGGAGAGCTCGGGCGGACCTCGAACCGACGAGATCGTTGGCGTAGTCGGCCACATTAAGCAGTTCGGCTTGCAGCCCGACAAGAGCAACGTGGTCGAAATTCAGTACTACGAGCCCTTCGCACAAATCCCCGACGCGATCATGCGCCGCGTGGGCGAGGGCGCGGACGTATTCGTCCGCGTGCGCGATGGAGAACAGGCGGAATCGGTCTTTCCGGCAATTCGTCGCGCTCTGTTACAGCTCGACAGTCAGGTGGTGGTGGACGAAATGCAGCCGATGAGCCGCGTCGTGGCCGAATCCATCGAGCGCCAGCGCTTCGCCATGATGCTGTTTTCCATCTTCGCGGCCGGCGCGCTGCTGCTGGCCAGCATCGGCATCTATGGCGTCCTATCCTACATTGTGGGACAGCGTACGCGCGAGGTCGGAATCCGCATGGCCCTCGGTGCCCAGAAGGGGGACGTCATGCGCGCGGTACTGCGGGACGGAGCGGGTATGACGCTGCCCGGAATCGGCGTGGGCATTCTGGTGGCGTTGGGCATGTCTCGCCTGATGTCGTCTATCCTGTTCGGCATCACCCCGAACGATCTGGTGACGTTCGTATCGGTGCCGGTGATTTTGTGCGCAGTAGCACTGTTAGCATGTCTGCTGCCCGCGCGCCGTGCAGCCAAACTCGATCCCATGCAGGCACTCAGGGCGGACTAGGATGGATCCCTAACGGATAGGTTGGGCTATCGCGACGTCTTTGCTGGCTTTATCTACCGCGACAATGTAGCAGGAATCGTAGTCGCCCATTAGGTTTCGATCGTCTGCGGTGGTGTCGTGGTTCATGACAAATCGCGCTTGCACCGTCTCCGATCCTGCCGGAACCAGGACGGGGGCCGAGCACTCGGTGTTCCGGCTTCTTACGAAGTAGCTGGCGTGCAGGTGATAGGTGATTCCCGCATAGACGGTCATCTTTCCTGCGCCATTGGCATCCAGGTCTACGTCGACCGTGCTGTTCGTGGCATCGCCGTGAAACCGCAAGTCTTCTCGTTGCACCCGGACTTTGCGCAGAGGTTTCCCGTCCATGCCTATCGCCACGATATGCACAAGGCGTTCTTGCGCGAACTTCGGCACAGGAAGCTCAATTTCTTTGACTTCTCCTGGTTCCAGGTGAACCACCTTGGCTGATTTCTTGTCGGTGACCCCGGGATAGTACGTGGTCTCATAGGACATTTCGGGCGTCGGTGACTTTGTGATGTTGATCCCGACGTAGTAATCGCCCGCCGGTATCGGCCAGATGTCAAATCGGCCGTCAGGATGGACAGTAGCTCCGATTCCGCTGCGCTCATTCGTAGTTTGCAGGCCGGTTGGAACGGCAACAATGTCCTGTAGGCTGAGATCTCCATCCAGGGGCGTGCCAAACTGCTGTCCAGACGATAGCTTCATTCTCCCTTTCAATCGAGTTGTGGGATACATGTCGAAGGTGACGTTTGCGCACGATCCGTCGCCGATGGATTTCTGATAGCGATCGGCGAAAAAGTTCTGGTCGAAGGTCCAATCCTGTTCTACGTCGGGAGTGACAGTGTATCGGCCATTGGGTAAGTCCTTGAACTCGTATGTGCCGTCCTTGGCAGTGCGCGTGGTGAAGGTATTCGATCCCGACGCTGCGCGTATCACCAGGTCTGGAACCGCGCGCCAGCCGCCGCCAACCGGTTGACCTTGGTCGTTCCACACTGGAGGCGCGGTGTAGGTCACTTTGCCGTATAGACTGCCTTTGCCCTTGGTAATCTGGCGCCGCAGGGTCGCAAGGCTCTTCTGGCTCAACTCATCACCGTTCAGTTCGACTGACTCCGGCAAACCAGCCCACCATCGGCCGTCGCTGTCTCGTGAGGCGTAAATCAGGAAACGCTTGCCTTGGGGAATTTCCTGCAGGCATTCGGCACACCCTGGCACCCCGTTGTTCACTGTAATTTCTCGGCCAACGTCGCCTTTCAGCAGCTCATCGACCTCGATCCGCTGTGCGTATCTGGGTGATGGCTCATCGGCCACGCCGCCAACGAAAATCTGCGTAGGAGTGGTCTCAAGCACCTGGCCGATGAAAATGGCAGTTGCGCTAAGGTGTTCACAATCGCGCCGCTGACCGTCGGTGGCAGCTGAACTGATGGCTGGCAAGATGAGTAAGACGAGAGCGGAAAATAAGAGGTAAGCAGTTCTCTTGTCTGTGGCCAGCCGGAATATGCGCTGCAACATCGGAGTGTCCGCCTCTGTGGGAGAATCATTACCCAGACTGCAGGTGCGTTCTACCGTCGTCTCTTGAAGTGCGCCGGCTTCAGCTTCTTCTGCTTCTTCAGCGCCATCCAGCGGCCCAGCGTTTCCTGCGACGGAGCGAAGGCCATCAGCATGACAAATCCGCCGATGGTGACCAGGATTTCTGACGAACCTACAGGCGTCGTACTGGTCGGGTTCTGCTGGCTGACGGAATCGTTATGCGCCCTGCGCCAGCCGAACAACAGCAGTCCCACTCCCACGACGAATATGGCGATCCGCAGTCCGAGCTTCATCGCAGTCTCCCGCGACGGAATTGTACGCTCAGAGAATGTTGACGGCACGCGCCGCCAGCAGCGCAATCACTGACAGCGAGATCAGCGATTGCAGCATCATCAGCACCTTGGCCCAGCGTGAGAGCACCGAGGTATCCGTTGGGGAGAACGCCGTACTGGTGTTGAATGCCAAGAACAGGTAGTCCATGAACATGGGCGACCAGCCGGCCTCCATGCATTCAGGCCGCGTCATCTGCGGGAAGAGGAATGAGCTTTGCGCTTCAGGCCGTTCGCGTCCCAAGGGGCCGCCGGCGTCGAGCTTCCAATACCAAAGGCCGAAGACCAGCACGTTAGCAAACCATAGCAGCGCCGCCGAACGCAGCAGCATGCTAGGCGGGTCTTTGTGATTCGGCAGGCCCTGAATCATGAGAGCTAGCGATCCCATGAGCGAGAGCGTAATGACGCCAAGCGCGAGGAAGGTGAGTACTTTGAGTACGTCGTTGCGGCCAACTCGATACGAGAAGGTGATCGGGATCAGCAGAACCAGGATCACGGCGAACAGCAGCCAGCGCGGGCCTACCGAGAGCCGGTCGGGCAGCGCGTAATGGATGAGCGCGTCGGCAGCCATGGCGACGAACGCCGGCCAGCGCGGCTCGCGGTTTTTCTGGATCTTCACAGACAAAGAGCGCTTTACCCTCGCAAGAGGGTATCACTTCTTTTTGCCGCGTTTATGAAAGGTAGTGGAAAGGTTAACCTGTCTCGGCGCAAGCGCTCCTGTCACTTGCGTTTAGAGCCTTCGACTGTTTGTGCGGACGAAGGGTGAGCGGCGGCATTTGTGACGTATGTCATAGCGACGTGTTTACCCTGCGCGGTATATTGGCGCGTTCTTCATAACTTGGCCGCGCTGTCTGGCGGCTTCGAGAGACAACGCGATTTTATGCCGCAGAATTACGTACCAATTTTCATCTTCGCCTTCGTAGCTTTTCTGGTTGCTGCCGGGACGCTGGCCATCTTCACCCTGCTTCGTCCCAGGAATCCTTCCTCAACCAAGCTGATGCCTTACGAGTGCGGCATCACGCCGTTCGACAACGCGCGCGGCCGCTATACCGTGCGCTTCTATATCGTCGCCATTCTCTTCGTCGTCTTCGACGTCGAGACCATCTTCCTGTTTCCGTGGGCGGTGCAGTTCAAGCTGCTCGGCCTGTTCGGCCTGCTGGAGATGGCGATCTTCCTCGGCATCCTCATCGTGGGATACATCTGGGTGTGGAAGAAGGGCGCGCTGGAGTGGGTGTAGCGCCAGTTTCGGTGCCAAGTCTCCGTTAGCGAGGGCCGATTGTCCGCTTTCGATCTTCCGGCTCAAGCAGCTGCAAAGAGTACGAAATAAAATTCGGTCTCCGTGATCTCCGCCGTCAGAATTGCGGCGGCGTAGGCGGCAACGCCGCGGACTTGATGCCTTCGCATGTCCCGTTGCTCACCGTCAAGTTGCCCACCGCGTCCAGCTTCACTGTCCAGATGGTGTCGTAGTCGGTAGGCGGCCACACGTCGGCGGGCGGAGCCTGCTGGGCGGCGTTATAGCTTGTGAGCAGCGCCAGGATTGTCGGCTGTATGAATTGGTAAGACCACGCCAGCAGCACCTTCTGATTGGAGAATTGACCGCCGTTGAAAAAGAGCGCGCTGGTCTTGCCGGCGACCTGGGTATCGGAGAGGTCGAATCCGGTGACGAGATTGTAGGGCACGTTGTTGGCGATGGCGTACGGTACAGCGGTCAACGGCGGAGCTACCGAAGACCAAGTCGACTCCTTCGTGGCGCTGATGGACCCTGGGCCGTATTGAGCCGGGTCGTTGGAATACACCTGGTCAACCGTAACTTTGCCGAGCAGGGCGTTAGGAAGATCCAGGGCGCGCCATTGTCCCGCCCCGATGTAGTTGTTGTCGTCCCAGTAGGCTGTGGGATGCGCGTCCGCGTGGCGGATGACGTAAAGAGTCTCGTTGGTATTCGTTCCCGCTGGAATGACGGCGCCATTCTGGCCGCCGGTTACGGTTATGCTGAAAGGCGTCTGCGCGTTGCAGGCGGCCGCGGCCGGCGCCGGGGACAGCACCGGGTAGGAGGATGGCGGTTCCAGGTTGCTGTCGTAGGTAACCAGGTCGGCGCCTCCTGAGGGCTTGATCGAAATCGCATAGATATTATTTGGGCTGGAATAGTTCGCCGGAAGAGCCAGGTTATAGCCTTCGCTCTGGTTGATGTTCTTCATCAAGGCGCTAACCGTTTCCCATGGCGCCGAGAAAACGTAGAAACCCGGCGGGGCGTTCTTCACCAGAGTGGTCAGCAAGGTTTCGTTGTCGCCGTTCTGATCGCGGAAGTCGACCCCCTGGCAATTGCTGCAGAATTCCGACGGCTGCACAACGCCGGCGGGCAGCGGCCCATCCGCATACGATGCATTGATGGGAAAGCTATGGCCGGCAAGGGGCGCGCCGCCCGACTGGTCGCTGGACAGCGTGATCTGGTTCAGCATGGCAAATTGCTGGATCGTCTCAACTCCCACCATGTCGGGGTAATGGTTTGCCGTTTGCAAATGGGTCATCGGTTCGAGCGCGTAGATTTGGGTTACGTTCTGGTTTCCCAGCACCTTCTGTCGCAGAAATGTGGCCATGCGGAGCGTTCGCTGCAGACCCTGATTGGTGAGATTCGCAGTCTGCGGATTCATGTCTCCGGGCGCCTGGTAGGCCAGATCCTCACTCACGACGAAGATGAGGTTGACGTTGCTGGAGCTAAGCGGAGCGGGCGTGAGCGGAGCTGAGTTACCACCGCATCCCGCGAGCAACATCAAAGCCAGGCCCAAGAACAGCGAAGGCGCAACGAAACGTCGATTCATAGGAACTGTGCTCCTGTCTCGCCGGATCCAGGTTGCGGCAATGGCGTTCGACATCGGTCAGCTACCTCGTTACAGTCTAATCCCCGCCTGCGAGATCACCGACTGCATCACAGGCGTCAGTTGCACTACCAGTTCTGCGTTGTAGGAGTGCGAGGTGGTGTCGGCGATGATCTCCGGAGTCGCACCGAAGATCCGGAAGGCCCCCAAGGCGTATCCCCGAGAGTTGTAAGCCGGCGAGCCCGGCTGCACGGCCGGATCCACGTTGGTGATGAGGATCGACACCGTGTTGTCGGTGTTGCGGCGGATGTCGAAGGTGCGAAACTGCTGCGGATGATCGCGCAGCGAACAGGTTTCCACTTCCCAGAAGGCCAGCGTTGGATCACCGCTGCGATCGGGCTGCGGCGTCACTACGTTGGCGTGCCGGTGTCCCGCCATCCACAAAATCAGGTTGGGATAGGTGTGCAGCATGTTCAGCACGTAGTCGTCGGTATACTCCGGCCCCGGCCACATGGGAAACGGCGTGGTATCGGTCAGGCTGTTCTGCGGCAGAATCGGAACATGCGCCGCAATCACCATCAATTGATTCGCCGCCTGTCCGGCATTGAGCTCATCGACCAGCCACTGATAACGCGCATCGTCCAGTGCACCTGCGGCATAGTCGGGCTGCCCCGGCCCTTTCACCGTATCGTCGAGCACGATGAACTTGATCGGGATGTCGGACTTGGGCACGAAGCTGTAACAGGCTATGCCGCTCTTCAGGTTGTCCTGGCTGAAGCCATGTCCCACCCAGCGTCCAGGCACTGTATTTGTATTGCGCATAGAGCGCGACATCGCCCGGGCTCAACTGGCGGACTGATGGGGCGAGAGCCACGGGACAAACCTGCTGCTGGGCGGTGGTGTAGACCTGCTTGGCAATTGGCCAGGAGACGATTTGCGGCTGCGGTGACGGTGATGGACTGCTGCCGCAGCCCGCCAGGCTCAAGGTACCGATGCCGGCCCCCGCGCTTCCCAGCATTCCGATGCCAACTCCTGCGCTCTTGATGAAATCCCTTCTGCTTAGTTCGCGATGCGATGGTCGAAAGCTCACGGGGATCCTCCGGCGCACTGCTCGGAATGCGCCGCTATTTTCATCGGCAGGGAAGCGGGCCGCCTTCAATGCCGGCGCACACTTCTTTCGCTCCCCCGAATGTTGTAGTTCCAAGCTCCAATGTGACCGAAATCACAGGGCCAAGTGACTCGCGTACAAGAATCGCGGCCCTTTCGCTGCTAAAAATAGAGCTTCCAACGGGGTAGCAGTTCTTAGGGAAGAAATGACAATGCCAGAGGAAACCAAAGAGCCTAGTCCGGCCTCGGTCGAAGACTCCGCCCCTGCAACTTCGAGCCCGGCGGTTGCTCCCGCGGCTGAGGCGAAAACGGCTAGCCCAGGAGCAGTCAACGACAGTAAAACCGCTCCGGCAGTCGATCTTTCTTCGACCGGCGAGAAACCGGACGCCAAGGCTGCTGCCGCTCCCGAAAAGCCGGCAGTACCATCTGCCGCTGCGGCCAAACCGGTAGCCCCGGCAGCTGTCAAGCCTGCTGCTGCAGCCAAACCGGCCGCCGCCGTTCCGCCCAAGCCGCCAGTTCCCAAGCCGGAGCCGTGGAGTTGCGACCTGGTCAGCAGCCTGAAGGCGCAATACGGCTCCGGCATCCGCGAAGCCAGCACCTATGCCATGCAGAACTACCTGGTGGTCGATAGCTCGCTGGCCTACGAGATCCTGCTGCGCATGCGCGATGAGCAGCTCTTCGACTACTGCGTGGACATCACCGCGGTGCATTACCCCAAGCGCGAAGCGCAGTTCGACATCGTCTACGTTCTGTACTCGTTCCACAAGAACGACCGCCTGCGCGTCAAGACGCAGGTCAAAGACGGTGAGCATGTGCGCAGCGCGGTCGCAATCTGGCCGACGGCCAACTGGCTGGAGCGCGAGGTCTTCGACATGTTCGGCATCGTCTTCGACGAGCACCCCGAGCTCAAACGCATCCTGATGCCCGACGACTGGAAGGGCCATCCGCTGCGCAAGGACTACGCCATCCTCCAGCAGGACCAGGAGTGGGTGAAGAACAACATCGGCATCGAGAGCGCGCAATGAAAGATTTGATTCAAACCGATTACAAGCACGCCGCCAAGGGCGAGAGCGGCCCCGGCGTCGTCGACTACCTCGATCTCGATACCAAGGACCAGACTTTTCTCGATACGACCGAAATGGTCCTCAACATGGGCCCGCAGCATCCCTCGACCCACGGCGTGCTGCGCGTCATCCTCAAGCTCGACGGCGAAAAGGTTCTGGGCACCGAGTGCGTCATCGGCTACCTGCATCGAGGCGTGGAGAAGATTGCCGAGAACCGTACCTACGCGATGTTCAACCCCTACGTCGACCGCATGGACTACGTCGCTGCGGTCTCCAACGGGCTGGGCTACTGCGAGACGGTTGAGAAGCTGATCAACGCCGAAGTTCCGGCACGCGCGCAGTACATTCGCGTCATCCTCACCGAGCTTTGCCGCATCGCCAGCCATCAGGTGTGGCTGGGCACGCACGCGCTCGACATCGGCGCGCTGACCCCGCTGTTCTATTGCTTCCGCGACCGCGAAGCCATCCTCGGAATCTTCGAAAAGTACTGTGGCGCGCGCCTGACCACGCACGCGTTTCGCATCGGCGGTTGTATCTACGAGACCTACGAAGGCTTCGAAAAAGAGTGCACCGATTTTTGCGACGCCTTCCTCCCCAAGCTTGACGAGTACGAAGAGCTACTCACGACGAATCGCATCTGGGTGAAGCGGACCAAGGGCGTCGGCATTTTGAATCCGGAAGATTGCATCGCGCTGGGTGTCACCGGGCCAGTTCTCCGGGCCAGCGGAGTGAAGTGGGACCTGCGCAAGCAGCAGCCCTACGAAGCCTACAAAAACTTCGATTTCGAGATCCCGACCGGCGTGAACGGCGACACCTATGACCGGTACCTGGTACGGATCGCGGAGATGCGGCAGTCGGTGCGTATCATTCGCCAGGCCGTCGAGGGACTGCCGCAGGGCCCGATCATGGCGAAGGTGCCGAAGATCCTCAAGCCGCCGGCGGGCGAGGTCTATCACTCCATCGAAGCTCCCAAAGGCGAGCTGGGATATTTCATCGTCAGCGACGGATCGACGCAGCCCTATCGCGTGCGCGTGCGTCCGCCGTCGTACGTCAATCTGCAAGCCCTCGACAAGATGGTGCGTGGCCTGCTGATCGCCGACGTGGTTGCGGTCATCGGCACCCTCGACATCGTGCTCGGGGAGGTGGACCGATGAGGGCTTTGGTAGAGCGAACCTGTCAGGTTCGGCCGTCAGGAGCGAAGCCCAGAAAATTGAAGGGGCGTTAGCCCCGCAAGATGTGTCGCCGGCTGAAGCCGGCTCGGAATTTGTGGAGGCGTCAGCGCCAGCCTAAAGGCTGGCTCTACCCGAACGGACCAACGCAATGTTTGACGCAATCAAATCCTACTTACTCCACCGGTCACCCCCGGCGAAGCCGGCAGCATGTTCTGGGCGACCGTCTACATCCTGATCATCACCATCGGCATTTCGCTGGCGGTGATTGCGATGAACTGGCTGGAGCGCAAGATCCTCGCGCACATGCAGATTCGCCTTGGCCCCATGCGCGTGGGCCCGCACGGACTGCTGCAGCCCTTCGCCGATGCCCTGAAGCTGCTCATCAAGGAAGACATCATCCCCCAGGACGCCGACAAGCTGGTGTTCTGGTGCGCGCCGGTCATCGTGACGATGACTGCGTTTACCACCTTCCTGGTCGTTCCCTTCGGACGCACCCACGCCGTTACCGATATGAACATCGGCATCCTGTTCATGCTGGGCGTCTCGTCGCTGGGCGTGCTGGGCATCATCATGGCGGGCTGGTCGTCGAATTCGCACTACCCGCTGATGGGCTCGCTGCGTTCGAGCGCGCAGATGGTCTCGTACGAAATCGCCATGGGCCTGGCCATCGTCTGTGCGGTCATGATGACCAGCCTGCAGACCGGCACCGGTACGCTGAGCATGATCGGCATTGTCGAAGCGCAGGCCTCGCAGCATACCTGGTTCATCTTCAAGTTCTTTCCGCTGGGATTCATTGCCTTCATGGTCTTCGCCATCGCGATGGTCGCGGAAACCAATCGCGCTCCCTTCGATCTGCCCGAAGCGGAGTCCGAGCTGGTCGCCGGCTTCCATACCGAGTACAGCGGCTTCCGCTGGTCGCTCTTCTTCCTCGCCGAATACGCAGCGATGCTGGCGGTCTCAGCGATCGCCGTCACTCTGTGGCTCGGCGGATGGCTGCGGCCCTTCTCGAATTGGCTGAGCGGGCCGCTCTGGGACACGGCATTTTCGTTTATCCCCGGACTGACCGTCCTCGGACTTGCAGGCCTGTGCCTTCTGGGCGCGGTACGCATGCCGAAGATTCCGCAGATGAAGATCCAGACCGTTGGACTCGCACTCTTCGGGGCGCTCATCGGCTTCGTCGGACTGGTACTGTTTGCGCCGGTCGTCCGAGAACGAGTGCAGGACATGTTCTGGTTCATCGTCAAGGTCGCGTTCTTTATGTACCTGTACATCTGGTATCGCGGCACGTTTCCGCGCTACCGCTTTGACCAACTGATGAAAGTGGGTTGGAAGGTTCTGCTGCCGACCGGGCTGGGAGTTCTGATTGCGACCGCAATTGCGGGTCTGCTGCCGGAGATATCGTCGGCAATTCTGGGGGTGCTGCGATGAGGTCCATGCCTGAAGCAGAACAGACCTTCCGGGTCGTACTGGTAGAGCGAACCTTCAGGTTCGCGTCGAGTACGACATGAGGAATAACAAAAGGGGCTTCAGCCCCGACAGGTGCCGCCGGCTGAAGCCGGCTCAGTCAGAGATGGAAGGCGGGGACGCGGGCCTGAAGGCCCGCTCTACCAGAGCGACGCAGTGCGAACGCACTGGCCCAACGTTCCGATGCACCGGGAGGGAAACGCGATGAGTTTGCCGCCACTGCTTCGCAAGCTGCTGCTGATCGATCTGGTGAAGGGACTGAAGGTCACCTTCAACTATCAGGCGCCGAGCGAGGCTGTAACTGAGCAGTATCCGCTGGAGCGCCCAAAAGTTGCCGAGCGTTTTCGCGGTCAGCCGCGCTTGCGCATGGATGAGACTTCGACACACTCGAAGTGCATCGTCTGCAACCTGTGCGCGCTGGCCTGCCCGGAGCAGCTGATCGTCATCAAGGGCGACCGCGATCCGGTGACCAAGCGCAAGTTTCCGGTGACCTGGACCTACGACCTGAGCCGCTGCATGTTTTGCGGCCTGTGCGCGGAAGCCTGCTCGACCGACGCGCTGGAGCTGACGCCGGACTTCGAGATGGCGCTCTACACCCGCGAAGGCATGGTGCTGGACCAGCAAGCACTGGAAGACGGCCCCAAACCGGTGAAGTACGAGAAATAGTTTTGACAGGGCGCGGCTTCAGCCGTGCCGGGACGATGAGCGATTTGAAAGGGCACGGCTTCAGCCGTGCCGGAGCAGGGAAAAGAGCTTGGGGCTTCAGCCCCGAAAGAAATGTACGACAGCAGACCAAAACGAATTACCGCAGCGGCTGAAGCCGCTCGCCCAACGACTTTCGATGACACGGCTGAAACCGTGCCCTTTCAAGGCCAAGTGCCAATGGCTAATTGCCAAGAGCGGGTTTTATGACACCAGTCGGCACAACGTTTTTCTTCTACTTTCTCGCGGTGATGGCCGTGGTCTCGGCGATCGCGGTGATCACCCGGCGCAATCCGGTGCATGCGGCGCTGTCGCTGATCGTGACCCTGCTGTCGCTGGCCGGCTTCTACCTGATGCTGTACGCCCCGTTCGTTGCCGGCGTGCAGATCGTGCTCTACGCCGGCGGAATCATGGTGCTGTTCCTGTTCGTGATCATGCTGATCAACCTGGAGCAGAACATCCGCGAATACCAGTTCAACAAGCAGTGGGTAGTCGGCACGATTGCCGCGCTGGCTCTCGGCGGGCTGCTGGCGTTTGTATTGCGTACCGGCCGGGATGGATTTCCATCAGTGTTCTATCAAGGCTATCGCGGACTGGAAGGCGACAACACGCAGCAGATCGGCCTGGCGCTGTACGGACAGTACATGCTGCCGTTCGAAATTGCTTCGCTGCTGCTGCTGGTCGCCATCGTAGGCGCGGTGGTGATGGCGAAGAAGAGGATTTGAAAACAGTTGTCAGTGGCCAGTGGTCAGTTGTCAGTTTGGGCGAACAGAAGATCTTTGATTTTGCTAAGTACTAATTGCTGATTGCTAGTTGCTAGTTGCTAAGAGCTATTTATGACCGAGATCACCACATTGCATTACCTGGTTGTTGCGGCATCGCTGTTCATTATCGGCACCATCGGCGTACTGACACGGCGCAACGTCATCATCATCCTCATGTCGATCGAGCTGATCCTGAACGCCGTGAACCTGAACCTGGTGGCGTTCTCCCGGCTGTACGGATTGCATGGGCAAGTGTTCTCGATTTTCGTCATCACCGACGCCGCGGCCGAAGCCGCGGTGGGGCTGGGCATCATCATCGCCTTCTTCCGCAACAAGGAGACGGTGAACGTGGATGAGATCGATTTGTTGAAGTGGTGAAAAGGCAGTTGTCAGTTGCCGGTCGTCAGTAGTGGTGGTCAGTTTGGCCGATGTGCCAACAACGTTCTTTGAGAATCAGGGCAAAGCGAATCTCGACGAGCCTTCCTTGTGACATGCGGCTCGTGTTCGAAGCCGTCACCAGTCTCACGAAGTGAGACGGAAGGTGACAGCCCCGCCCTTCAGGGCGGGGATAGGTGAGCGAAAAGATCCCGAGTCCCTTTAGGGACGACAGGCCTTTCGGCTCCGGATCGCAAAGGACGCGATCCTCCGCTGAGGATGACAGATTTGAGATTTTGGCTAAGGCTAATTGCTAACGGCTAATTGCTATGTTTTTTCTAAATCACATTTGGTTGATTCCGTTGTTTCCCGCCTTCGGCGCGGCTTGCATGTTTTTCTTCGGACGCAAGCTCACCAAATCCGCGGTAAACGGCGTCTGCGTCGGTGTCATCGTGCTGGCGTTCGCCTGGACCTGCCTCGCGGTCTGGCAGTACACGGGATACTCAGCCGCCAGTCCCGGCAAGCCCTTCGAGACCATCCTGTTCACTTGGCTTGGCACCGGCACTACGTCGCTGGCGTATCCCATGCATGGCGGCGCGGCGCAATTCAATGTCGACGCCGGTTTCCTGCTCGACCCGCTCTCCTCGATCTGGCTGCTGTTCGTTACCGGCGTGGGCATGCTCATCCACATTTACTCGATGGGCTACATGGCGCACGAGGGCGGCTACTACCGCTTCTTCGGCTACCTGAACCTGTTCATGTTCTCCATGCTGACGCTTATCCTGGCCAACAACTACGCCCTGATGTTCGTCGGGTGGGAGGGCGTGGGCCTGTGCTCGTACCTGCTGATCGGCTTCTACTTCCAGCGTCACTCGGCCTCGACCGCCGCGAACAAGGCATTCATCGTCAACCGCGTCGGTGACGCGGGATTCCTGCTGGGCATGTTGACCATCGCCTGGTACTTCGGCTCGGTGCAGTACACCGCCGTCAATCATCTGGCGCGCAGCGGACAATTCGCCATCGGCGATCCGGTAATCACCGCTGCCTGCCTCTGCCTGTTCGTCGGAGCCTGCGGCAAGTCGGCACAGTTACCGCTGTATGTCTGGCTGCCCGACGCGATGGAAGGCCCGACACCCGTCTCCGCCCTGATCCACGCGGCGACGATGGTCACCGCCGGCGTCTACATGGTTGCGCGGTCGAATGCGCTGTTCGTCCTGGCGCCGACGGCGATGAAGACCGTCGCCATCGTCGGCGCGCTGACCGCAATTTTCGCCGCGTCGATCGGTCTGGTGCAGAACGACATCAAGCGCGTGCTGGCGTACTCCACGGTTTCGCAGCTGGGCTACATGTTTCTGGCGCTCGGCGTCGGCGCATTCGCTGCCGGCGTATTCCACGTCTTCACCCACGCGTTCTTCAAGGCGCTGCTCTTCCTGGGAGCCGGCTCGGTGATCCACGCCATGAGCGGCGAGCAGGAGATGCAGCACATGGGCGCGCTGGCAGGGAAGATCAAGACCACCTTCGGCACCATGCTGATCGCCACCCTGGCCATCTCCGGTATTCCGGGCTTCGCGGGCTTCTTCTCGAAGGACGCCATCCTGTGGGAGACGTGGTCACGCGAGGGCGGCGCGTATCGCTACCTCTGGTACATCGCGTTTCTGACGGCGCTGATGACCTCGTTCTACATGTTCCGGCTGATCTACCTGACCTTCGCCGGCAAGCCGCGCATGAGCCACGAGGTCGAGCACCACATCCACGAATCGCCCAAGACGATGACCGTGCCGCTGATCATCCTGGCGATCTGCTCGCTGGGCGCGGGCTGGCTCGGGTTGCCGCACAGCCTTGGCGGATCGGATCGCTTTGGCAAGTTCCTCGAGCCGGTGTTCGCGAAAGAGCAGGTAGTTCTGGAGCGCGAGGGCGCGGCGGCGCAGGTTGCCGCCGGAGAGCAGCAGGTGGAGCACACCGATCCGTTGGAGTACGCGCTGATGGGTGCATCGGTGGGAGCAGCGATTCTCGGCTGGTTCATGGCGCAGCGCGCCTACAAGAAAGCCGACAAGGGTTACAAAGAGCCGATCAAAGAGATGGCTCCCGCGTTCTACCAGACGCTCTTCCGCAAGTGGTATGTGGACGAGGCGTACGACTACGTCTTCACCGGCCGCCGCAAGATCGGCAAGGTCCGGCTGGGCGCAATCGGTCTAGGCGATGATCTGTGGAAGTTCGACGCCAACGTAATCGACGGGACCGTCAACGGCGCAGGCTGGATGACGCGCATGAGCGGAACGGTGTCGAGTCTGTGGGACAAGTGGATCATCGACGGCCTCTTCGTGAACGGAGTGGCTATCGTCACGCGCCTGGCGTCGTATCCCGTGCGTTTGGTGCAGTGGGGACTGGTGCAGTGGTACGCGCTGGTCATGGTCGCCGGACTGGTGGGATTTGTTTTCTATTACGTCGTGAAGTGGTGATTATGCGGTAGAGCGAACCTTCAGGTTCGCATTGAAGCGAAAGAACCGGTAGAGCGAACCTTCAGGTTCGCGTCAAGACGGGCTAAGAAGAACCTGGGGCTTCAGCCCCAAACAAGAAATGACGACCTATTTCATCACGGTTTGCGCGCACATGCAGCAAAACCTCTTCCAACGGGACGAGGTGGCGGAGCTCATGGTTGCGACATTCCAGAAGTATCGGGACGCCGGCGAATATGAACTCCATGAATACGTCGTCATGCCAAACCACATTCATTTGTTGCTATCGCTGAAGCACGAAAATTTGGGTCGCGTGGTTCAGTTCATCAAAGGCGGCTTCTCACACGCATTGCATCAACACCAGTCCGCAATCGGAATGGTTTGGCAGCAACGTTATTATGACCGCCGCATCCGTGATGACAATGAGTTCGCCGCGATCGCCGAATATATCCGCCAGAACCCGGTTCGAAAGGGTCTGGTCGAGAATGCAGCCGAATATCCGTTTTCGTCGGCAAAAGTGTCGGGGCTAAAGCCCCTCCAGAAAAAACAGGATGAAGACGCCACCCTGAAGGGTGGCTCTACCAGTTATTGCGGCATGGACGCGACCCTGAAGGGTCGCTCTAGTTCTTGCTGTGTCGATGACGCGAGCCTGAAGGCTCGCTCTACCGGTATTTTCCATGAGACAAGTGCGAGCCTGGAGGTTTGCTCTAGGCCCGAGAGCGACAAGAAATGTACAACCATATCTTAAGCATCGTCTTATTTACGCCGCTGGTGGGAGCTGCGCTCCTGCTGCTGGTGCCCAAGGAAAACAAGGACGCGATCCGTTGGATCGCGAACATCTTCGGCTTCCTCGGCTTCGCGGTTTCGTTGCCGCTGATTCCGTGGTTCTGGGCACTGAAGGAGCGCGCCGGCTTCCAGTTCGTCGAAGGCACGCCTAACAACTGGATCCCGAGCATCGGCTCCGGCTATGTTCTCGGCATCGACGGCATTTCGTTCCTGCTGATCATGCTGACCACGCTGCTGGGCGCCATCTCGATCCTGTCGTCGTGGAACGCCATCCAGGACCGCGTCAAGGAATACTACATCTGGTTCCTGGTGCTGCAGACCGGCATGCTTGGCGTCTTCATGGCCAACGACATGTTCCTCTTCTTCGTATTCTGGGAGGCCATGCTGGTGCCGATGTATCTGCTGATCGGCATCTGGGGCGGACCGCGCAAACTTTATGCGGCGATCAAGTTCTTCCTGTACACCCTGTTCGGCTCCGTGCTGATGCTGCTGGGCATTCTGTTCCTGTATTTCCATCACCACACTCTGACCGGCGTGTACACGTTCTACCTGCCCGATCTCTACGCGACGGCGCCGAAGATCGGCGGCCACGCGGCCATCTGGTTGTTCTTCGCCTTCTTCCTCGGCTTCGCGATCAAGGTGCCGATGTTCCCGTTCCACACCTGGCTGCCCGACGCGCACGTCGAGGCGCCGACGGCAGGATCGGTCATCCTGGCCGGCGTTCTGCTGAAGATGGGAACGTACGGCATGATCCGCTTCTCGCTGCCGTTCTTCCCGGCCGTCGCGATGACGCCCTGGGTGCGGCAGTTGATGATCACGTTATCGATTATCGGCATCATCTATGGCGCGCTGGTTTCGCTGGTGCAGAAAGACATGAAGAAGCTGGTGGCCTACTCGTCGGTCAGCCATCTTGGCTTCTGCACGCTGGGCATCTTCGCCCTAAGCCCGCTGGGGCTGAGCGGCTCGGTGCTGCAGCAGATCAATCACGGCATCTCCACCGGCGCACTGTTCTTGATCGTCGGCATCCTGTATGAGCGGCGGCACACGCGCGAGATTGCCGAGTACGGCGGCATATCGAACGTGATGCCGGTGTACGCGACCATTACGCTGATCATGTTCATGTCGTCGATGGGCCTGCCGCTGCTGAACGGCTTCGTCGGCGAGTTCACGATTCTGCAGGGCACGTTCATGGAGAACAAAATCTGGGCCGCGTGGGCGGTTCCGGGCGTGATTCTTGCCGCGGCGTATCTGCTGTGGCTCTATCAACGCGTGTTCTTCGGCAAGGTGGAGAATCCCAAGAACGAGAAGCTGCTCGATCTTTCGGGACGCGAACTGGCGACCTTGGTTCCGCTGGTGCTGATCGCCTTCTGGATCGGTCTGTACCCCAAGCCGTTCTTCCAGATTCTGTCGACCCCGGTCAACAACCTCGTGACGACGGTGCGTCCGGATTATCCCGGACTGAACGCGAACAAGCCGGTGCTGGCAACGCAGCCAGTCGCGCCGGCAGAAACGCCAGCAGCAACGCCGACCGCGAGGGTAGAACAGGGTATCAATCCTGCATCCAGCGAAGTCAAGGTAGAGCGGACCTTCAGGTCCGCGTCCGGTGCATCCTCTAAGAGTCAGAGCCGGCTTCAGCCGGCGGCACCGGCTTCCGTCGCAACCAACCGCAGGTCCCTCCGCTCCAGCGACCAGAAAACGGTCGCCTCCGGTCGGGATGACAAATCAACAATGTTTGCCGCAATGAGTCAGACTTCCGTTTTGGCGGCGATAACCAAGTGAGGATCCTGTGACCACCTCGCTGACACAATTCTTCTCGGCTTCGGATTACGCGCTGGCGCTGCCGATGCTGCTGCTTACGCTGTTTGCCCTGGGTATCCTGCTGATCGACCTGTTTCTGCCCAAGCAGTGGAAGCGCGTTAACGCCTTCATCGCGCTGGCGGGAACAGTGTTTTCCGCCGCGGCCGTTGCCAAGCTGCAATGGGCCGCTCATGTCGCGCACGAGAGCGGAGCCGCTTTTTCCGACACCGGCTTCATGGGATCGCTGGTCGTTGATTCGTTCGCCATCTACTTCTCGTATCTGTTCCTGGCGGGCGCCGCGATTGCCATCTTGATGTCGGTGCGCTACCTCGAGATCGAGCAGGAAAATCATGGCGAGTTCTACGCCCTGATGCTGTTCGCCGTCGTCGGCATGATGTCGATGGCCGCCGGCTTCGACATCGTCTTGCTGTTCATCGGCCTGGAACTGATGGCCATCTCGACTTACGTGCTCGTCGGCTTCCTGCGTCGCGATAAGCGCTCCAACGAAGCCGCGCTGAAGTATCTGCTGCTGGGCGCATTCTCGTCGGGCATCTTCGCCTACGGTCTGTCGCTCTTCTACGGACTGACCGGCAGCACGAACCTGACCAAGATCGCCGAGGGCCTCAAGCAGATTCTCGCCACGCGGCCCAACGATCCTGTCGTCATCTTCGCCCTGCTGACCACCACCGCCGGCCTGCTGTTCAAGATCGCCGCCGTTCCGTTCCATCAATGGGCGCCCGATGCCTACGAAGGTGCGCCCACCAGCGTGACCGGCTTTATGTCCGTGGCCGTGAAGGCCGCAGGCTGGGCGATGCTGCTGCGGATCTTCCTCTTCGCCCTGTATCCGTTGCGCTCGATGTACGTGCCGCTGCTGGTGTTCGTCTCCATCGCCACCATGACCGGCGGCAACCTCGCGGCCATGACGCAGACCAATCTCAAGCGGCTGCTGGCGTATTCGTCGATTGCGCACGTCGGCTACATGCTGCTGGGCCTGATCGCCAGCGACGGCACTAACAATTCGACGGGCATCATGGCGATCCTGTTTTACCTGCTGGTCTACACCTTCATGAATCTGGGCGCGTTCGCCGTGATTACCTCACTGCGGCGCCGCAACATCATCGGCGACGAGATCGACGACATCGCAGGGCCTGTTTTTCAAAGCTCCAACCGAAGCCATCCTGATGCTGCTGTTCCTGCTGTCGCTGGCGGGCATTCCGCCGCTCGCCGGCTTCTGGGGCAAGTACTTCATCTTCCTAAGCCTGATCCAGACGGGACACTACACCCTGGCCGCGGTTGCGGTGCTGTATGCGGTGATCGGGCTGTATTACTACATGCGCGTCGCCAACGCCATGCTGATGCGCCAGCCGATGGAATCCGACCCGGTGCGTCTGAGCCCGGCAATGACGCTGGCGCTGGGCGTGACTGCCCTGGGGACGGTGGGCATCGGTATCTTCCCGAACTTCTTCATCAACGCGGTGAACTGGTCGCTCGGCCTGACGCAGGGCGCACAAGGCATGGCGGCGCTGTTGCGGTAGCCCGTCGCAGCGATTCAAATTTACTCGAAGCAAAATTCCTCCCGGACTGCGATGGTCCGGGAGGAGTCGTTATTTGTGCGCCTCGCCGGCGCGATGACTTTATGCGAAAGGTTTCCGCAACGTTGCAATCGAGATGTGCGGCCATCCGATCAACACGACCCTGGGCAGCGCCTTCAGGATTGCAAAGTTCAGCACTACCATCTGAGCGTACTGCAGTTGAAGAAATGGCGGTCCGCCTGCCTTGGGCGTGACCTTCTCGATCCAGAACGTCGCGAACACATGCGAGGTGTCTGCGTTCGGACCGACGTTTTTCTTCGGGTCGGGCTGCTGGAGAAACATCGTGTTCTCGATGCCTCCGAAGCCGTTGGTGTTGACGACGACTTGGCCGCCGGCGGGGTTATTGGCCACTTTCAGGAACGAAACCTGGGCGTCGGTGGCAATGTTCAGCACAACTCCCTCGAAGGTATGTCCGCTGGCAACCTGCTGATTGATGACCTGCTGAAGCAGCGTAATAGGGTCGTTGATGATGGTCTGCATGGCGACGCCGTTGATGTTTGCCGGCAGCGCCGGCGTGGGTGCCGGACAGGGCGTGCGTGGGAAGTTGACGCAGTCCACGACCGTCAGGTCGTAGTTCTGAAATCCATTCGCCGGAGGCGCCTGTCCAGCCACCGACGAGCCGGCGGCGTTGAAAACGGGTGGCGCGGGCGCTGCCGGGATCGCAAACGGTGTGCTATTGAACGACGGGAAGATGGAAAATGCGGGACTCCCGCCGCTGACAGGACTCGCGCCTGGGCTGAGGGTTGGCGGACCGGAAAACTTTGAGGCGACACCTTGCGCCAGCAGAGAATTTCCGTGAGGAATGTTTCCCATGCGCGCGATTAGCTGTGCGGTAGCGTCAGGCGGCGCTTCGGGCGGATAGGTCGTCGAAGGTTGCGTCACCCAGATGCCCGGCTCAATGTGGAGAGCGCCTCCGGTGACCGAATCGCTGATCTTCTGCAGGTACGTCAGGCCAAACAGGCTGATGTCATCCTGGCCGAAACCGCGGTTCGGAATGGGCGATCCGATCGGCGTCAACTCCAAAACCTCCCTGGTTTGGTTTAGCTCGAGATACAAATTTGCTCCTCCCTGAAAGTCGGGTCGAGCAACCAGGTTGAATCCCTCGCCTGCCCAGGTTCCGGCGAAATCGGCAAGCAGGCCGAGATCGGACAGAACGGTTGCGTTGTCGGGAGTTCGTCGAATGCTGGAGATAGCGTTAGCACTAGCCATGAAAAACCTTCCTTTCAAATAGCCGGCGGTTAGAGCCGGGCTCTTCGCTCGTGGCAAGTGGCGACGCGAAAGATCACTGACCTTTCGCGTGACGGGTGAGTGGGTCAGCAGTTGTCATCGAGCAACAGCTTGGGCAGCAGCATCTGACAATGTCAGATACCGGCCGGCAAGTCGTGTCGACTCGGGCTGCAGAGCCTCAGGGCGTTTTGGCTATTGCGCTTCTGCGCGGGTTAATGATTGGAGCACAGAGTTCCTTGCGGGGAGCGTGACTACAGAGGAACGAAACAATCGAAACCACTACGGAAGGAGCTGTAAATTGCGGCGACTATAATATCGTCCCTTTTGAGTGTCAATGGCTCGTAGGTGGATCGCCGCGAAATGTAATTGCAGCTTTCTTGTAACCTTGCCAGGCCGTTGACATGGGCCGGAAAGGAACGCGCCGGGTGACTGCTCCGCGAGGACAACCGCTGCTCTCGACGAAGAATCACACCAGCAGTGGTGAAATCCCACGGTCGATACTGCCATGAAGTCCGTGCAGTGAATGGTGCCCGACCGCGCTACATGCTCCCCAGATTGCGCGGTGCTGGACTCGAGTTATTCGAGTAAGCAAAATGGCCAGGGAAAGAACACTCGCCACAAGAGCAGATCGGAGAATCGATGTTGGTGTCCCGCTCCAGACTCAACAACGCAATTGAACTTCTCAAGCAAAATCACTCGGACCTACTGGCTACGATGCAGGACCTCGTTGATGACTGGGTGCGTTCCGAAGCTCTCAAGCGCAACCGTTATCAGCGCTGGCGGATCGCCCGGAATCAAGCAGCCCTCCACAAAGCAGTCGCTGCGACGCTCATCGCATTGGCGCACTTGGCCGAACCCACTTTGGACTCTCCGGCGCGGGCGGAGTTCATGGGCCATCACTATCAATGTTTGCACCACACCCGGGAATGCTGGCAGGAGCTCCGAGTCATCCGGGGCGTGATGAATCGTTTTCCTGGCGACCCGCGCATCAGCTTGTTGAGGAAGGTAGTGGCGGAGTTGGTTGAAAGCTTTGACGAGACCAGGCCAGTCGAACTGCGAGACTGGCCGACCTCGGCGAACTTGATTGCCGATTACATGGCCGCAGTCTCTTAGTGCTGGACACTGGACCTCTCGCCTTGCGACCGCGTTCGTACCGTGATTCCCAAATCGGTAAGAGTCCGCAGAATATCTTCAGGTTGTGCTTGACGAACGATCCGGGTAACTCAGTAAAGTATTAGCAGGAGATCAGTGCGGGCTCTTGGCCCGCGCGATCTCCTTTTTCGTTTGCGCGGTTCTGCTTGTCGCAGTCAGCGCTGATTGCCACGAGCGATCCGACCCCGCCGGCCAGCGCTGGCCGGTTAATGGATTCGCGACTTCGCGACTCGCGATGCAAGCGAAACAGGTTGGCCCAGTGTCCGAGCCTGAAGCATCTTTGACAACTGAAAGAAATCTGGACCGGCGATACGACAAGTCTTCGGGGTATGGGAGATCACCGCCGACGGGCGGAATACCCCGCAGACTTGCCTGTATAATCGTGAGTTTGCACACCACATCTGAGGAGCATCCAGGTTGCAGCAGGCAGAGATTGGCATCATCGGCGGCAGCGGTCTGTACACCATGCCCGGCTTCAGCAATGTCCACAAGATCGTTCTGGATACGCCGTTCGGGCTTCCGTCTGACATGTTCGTGCTCGGCACGCTCGAGGGCCGCAAGGTCGCCTTCCTCTCGCGCCACGGCAACGGCCATCGCCTGACGCCGACGGAGATCAACTACCGCGCCAACATTCACGGCATGAAGCAGCTCGGCGTCGAGCGCATTTTGTCGCTTTCGGCTGTCGGCTCGCTGAAGGAAGAGCATCATCCGCTGGACTTCGTCATCCCCGACCAGTTCATCGATCGCACGCGTCACCGCGTCGACACATTCTTCGGCGATGGTCTGGTGGCGCACGTTGGTTTTGGCGAGCCGGTTTGTGCCGAGATCGGGCGAAGGTCGCTTACGAGGCTTGCGGCAAGAGCTGGCGTCAATGCCAAGCGCGGCGGTACCTACCTCAACATGGAAGGTCCGCAGTTCTCGACCAAGGCGGAGTCGAATCTGTATCGCAGCTGGGGGCTCGACGTCATCGGCATGACGAACCTGACCGAGGCGCGCCTGGCGCGCGAGGCGGAGATCTGCTACGCGACCGTCGCCATGGTTACCGACTACGATTGCTGGCACGAAGAGCACGACGCCGTAACGGTGGACCAGATCGTCGGGGTGCTGATGAAGAATGCCGAGAACGCGTGCAGCGTGGTGCGTCACGCGGTGGCCGCCATGCCGAAGGAGCGCGGCTGCAAGTGCGGTTCGGCGCTGAAGAACGCGATCATCACGCAGAAGAACGACGGTGCCGCAGGCTACGCTGGATCGCCTGCTGGTTGCTGGTCGGCAAATATTTCGATTCCGAAAAGAAAGCGGGAGCATAGCCCTTGTCCATTCTTGTCGTCGGTTCGGTTGCATTCGATACCCTGAAAACTCCTTACGGCGAGCGCCAGAAGATTCTGGGCGGCGCGGCTACCTACTTTTCGCTTTCCGCCAGTTACTTCACCGACGTGCGGGTTGTTGGCGTGGTGGGCGAGGACTTCACCGCCGAGAACGAAGAGGTGATGAAGAAGCGCGGTGTCGATACCCGCGGCATTCAGCACGCGAAAGGGAAGACCTTTCACTGGACCGGCGAGTACGGCGAGAACGTCAACGAAGCCAAGACGCTGAATACTGAGTTAAACGTTTTCGAGACATTTCAGCCGTCGATTCCCGCCGAGTACAACGACTCCGACTTCCTCTTTCTGGCGAACATCGATCCCGTGCTGCAGAAGCGCGTGCGCGACAACATGCAGAAGGTGAAGCTGGTGGGCGGCGACACCATGAACTACTGGATCAGCGGGCACCGCGAGAATCTGGATAAGACGCTGAAGGGAGTCGACATCCTGCTGATCAACGACGGCGAGGCCAAGATGCTGGCCGGCGACACACAGCCTGCCGCGTGCCGCCCGCAAGGTGATGGAACTGGGGCCGCGCGCGCTGGTCATCAAGCATGGTGAATACGGCGCGACCATTTTCTTCCGCGATCACGAGTTTGGCGGCGGCGATCATCCCTTCCGCGCTCCGGCCATGCCGCATCGACGAAGTGCGCGATCCTACCGGAGCCGGCGACAGCTTTGCCGGCGGCTTCATGGGCTATCTGGCATCGCAGGGCGAGGTCAACCGCCGCGTGCTGCGGCACGCCATGTTCTACGGCAGCGTGATGGGTTCGTTCGCGGTGGAGCGCTTCGGCACCGAGCGCCTGCAGTCGCTGACCCGCGAAGAGATCGACCGAGCGCTTCAACACCTTCCGCGAATTGACGCATCTGGACTGAGGAAAAGGGAATCAGCCGGTCTTGCGCAGCTCTTCTCGAATCACACGCCGCAGTGTGCGTTCCAGCGGCTCGCGTTCGGACGCAACGTGCTGCGCCAGAGCATCGTTGATGAGGTTCTGGTAGCTCGCGCCCCCCAGCGCATGCGCGCGTTGGCGAAACCAATCCAGCAAGACATTATCCAGACGGATGGTGATGCGCGTCTTGCCTGACGTTGCTTTCACAACCGCTCCACGTTTGCCTTTCGAAAAATCGTATTCTCGTTTCATCGGTGCGTCTCGTATTGTTGGCGTTCAGCGGCAGTGGCTCGGCGCGCCGAGATGATGCGAACGTTGTCACCGCGCCATGTATAAATCACCACCAGGTGTCGTCCCAGAGCGTCGACTCCCAGGGTGATCCAGCGTTCTTCCTCTTCGTAGCCCTCGTCCCTGATGGTCAGCGCGCAATCGTCCTCGAGAGCTGTTGCTGCTTCTGCAAAGTCAACTGCGTGTTTACGCTGGTTGAGTTTGGCTTTTTGCCGGTCCCATTCGAAGCTCACTATCTAGTATATGCACGAACGTGCATATTACAAAGAACAATTACGCTACACTTGAAGCGGTGTTTCGAAAGGAAAAATCGGATTGAAGACTGCACGCGGTAATCGTGCGGGTCTCCAGCAGCGTTACACGCAGCAGCGCAACGAGGCGCGCTTCACCATGGTGCTGGCGGCGATTTCCGTCGCGGCGCTGCTGTATTACTACGCCAAGCAGCAACTGCTGCTCTACGGCGACGCCGTTGCCCATCTGAACATCGCCCGCCGGGTCGTCGACAACCGTCATCCGATCTCGTCCTACGGACAACTTGGCACCGTGTGGCTTCCGCTGCAGCACATTGCCATGCTGCCGTTTGTTTGGGTGAACACGCTGTGGCAGAGCGGCATCGCCGGAGCGATTCCCGGCATGCTGGCGTTTGTTCTGGGAACGCTGGGTATCTTCGGCTGGTGCAGCGCACGGGCGGGACGAGCTCGCCGGATATTTTGCCGCGGCAATTTACGCGCTGAATCCGAACCTGCTCTACATGCAGACCACGGCGATGAACGAGCCCATCTGCGCTGGCGTTTTTCATCTGGTCGCTGGTTTTTCTCGACGAATTTCTGCGCGCTGTCTACCCGCCGGATCCGGGTTCACAGGTTGCCACGCCGCAACTCAGCCCGCAGAAGGCGCTGGAGTATTGCGGCATCACGATGTACGGCGGAGCGCTGACGAGATATGACGGCTGGTTCTCGGCGACCGCGCTCGGCATCATTCTGGTTTGGTTGTTCGTAGGGTGGTATCGGCGTTCAACGGGATGCGCAGCAGCGACGCGCGATGACGAAATCATTCGTCGAGGTCTTGCTGCTGAATGGGCTGGTTCCGGTTTACTGGCTCGTTTATACCTGGGCGGTCTCAGGCAATGCGCTGGACTTCATCAACGGGCCGTATTCGGCGAAGGCGATTGCTTTGCGCAGTACGGCAAAGGGTGCGCCGCCGTATCCCGGGCGAGACACGACATCTTTACCTCCGCGCTCTATTTTCTGAAGTCGGCGCAGCTGAACCTGGGCGCGCCGTTCTGGGGACGCGTGCTTTTGCTGCTTGCCGTGCTTGGGACGGCGATCGTGGTCTGGCGCTTTCGGAGGTTCGGCATCCTGCTGCTGCTGTGGCTGCCGCTTGCGTTCTACTCGCTTTCCGATCGCCTATGGCAGCGTTCCGATTTACGTACCGGTGTGGTGGCCGTTCTCGTACTACAACGTGCGCTACGGGCTGGAACTGCTGCCGGTTTTCGCTGTTTTTCCGGTGATCGCGTTCGACTGTTCTGCGCGAGAGGCTTGGCGCAGCGTCGCTGAAGTTGGCGACGACCGTGGCTTTGGCGGCAATCGTTGCGGTCAGCTACATCTCGGCCTATGCAGAGAAGCCGATTACGCTGCGCGAAGCGCGAGGCGAATTCTCGCGACCGCAACTCGCTGGAGTTGGGCCTGGCGCGGACGCTGATTCAGCTTCCGCCAAATGCAACGCTGCTGATGTACGAGGCCGAGCACGCCGGGGCGCTGCGACTGGCGGGCATTCCATTGAGCCACGTTATTTCCGAAGCCGAGCATCCCGATTGGGAATGGGCTCTGCTCGATCCGGCTCATCGTGCTGACTACGCCGTCGCCTGCAAGGGCGATCCGGTTTGGGTCGGCGGTGCAGGCTCAGCATTCAGATTTTGAGAGTTTGATCACGATCTCAGCTCCCTGGCAGGCGAGCTGCACGGTATACAAGCCGAAGCCGACCGCGGTCCCACATTAAGCTACAGCATGGCTCTGCTAGAATTCGCGCAGCGCATCCAACATGGCCAGCATTCCGTTCCTCAAAGCGACCGCCTGCGGTAACGACTTTCTCATCATCGACTTCGCGCACGCGCCCGAAAACATCGGCGCTTTCACGCGACGGATTTGCGATCGTCACAACGGTGTGGGCGCCGACGGCGTCGAGTGGGTGCTGCCGGCCAGCGATGCCGACCTTGGTATCCGTCTGCTGAATGCGGACGGTTCGGAGGCGGAGATTTCGGGCAACGGCACGCGCTGTGTCGCGGCCTGGTGGTGCGACGAGCATCATCGCGACGCGGTGCGTGATTCGCACAGGCGCAGGGCTGAAGCGCTGCGAACTGAAATCCCGCGACGGTCACAGCTTCGAGTTTCGCAGCTCGATGGGCAAGCCCGAGGTCGGCGACGACGTCTCCGTTCGAACTGCGCATGCGGGAAGTCACGGGCACACTGGTCTCGATGGGCAATCCACACTTCGTGGCGTTCGTGCCGGAGTTCGAAAACGGATGGCAGGCCAAGGCCGAGCAGATTTCGCTGCACCACGATTTCACGCACGGGATGAATGTCGAATTCGTTAGAGTGCTAGGACCTTCGGAGATCGAGGTTCGATTCTGCGAACGCGGTGTGGGCGAAACCATGTCGTCCGGCACCGGTTCGTGCGCCGCGGCTGTAGCCTCCATCCACAGCGGCAAGGTGAAATCGCCGGTGCGAGTGCGCAGCCTGGGCGGCGCGCAGACCGTCGAATGGGTCGGCGAGAAGTCTTTCTCACGGGACCAGCGACACTACTCTGCCGTGGCGAATTTTTCGTTTAAGATAAGCCTTCCTGATGGCAGAAACTCCCTCAGCCTGAGCGCGTGCGGCCCGCGGCTTTGCAGCCGGGTGACACGGTCGGCATCATCGCTCCCTCAAGCGGCTTTCGCCGCGATGAGTTCGAGGCCGGGTGCGCGCACCTGCTGCGACTGGGTTACAAGCCGTTCTACCTGCCTTCGATTTTCGACCGCGAGCTCTACTTCGGTGGCCCGGTGCGGCGGCGCGTCGATGAATTACATGAGATGTTTCGCCGGCCTGAGGTGAAGGCGATTCTGTGCGCGCGCGGCGGTTATGGGTGCAACTATCTGCTGCCGCATCTTGACCTGGAGTTGATTCGCGCGAATCCCAAGATCTTTGCCGGCTGCAGCGACGTGACGACGTTGCTGACGTACCTGTGCGATGCCGCCGGCCTGGTGACATTTCACGGACCGATGGTCGCCGGAGATTTTGCTCGGCCGGATGGAATGGACGAGGCGAGTTGGAATGCCGCGGTAGCAGGTCGGAGCGTTCCGTATCGGCCGAATTCGGTGGCGCAGATGGAGTCCAGGTACTGAAGCGGGGAAGCGCCGAGGGCGTGTTGTATGGCGGCTGCCTGTCGTTGCTGGTGGCCTCGCTGGGAACGCCGTACGAGATTCGGACCCGCGGCACGATCCTGTTCATCGAAGATCGCGCCGAGCGGCCGTATCGCATTGACCGCATGCTGATGCAGTTGAAGCTGGCAGGGAAGTTCGACGGACGTACGCGGCATAGTCTTCGGCGAGATGATCGACTGCAATGAGGCAGGCGCGCTGGACTACACGCTGACGCAGGTCATCATGCGGATCGTCGGCGACCTCGATATTCCCATTGCCTTTGGATTGAAATCGGGGCACGTTTCCAGCGGGGCGCTGACGCTGCCGTTCGGGGTGAAGGCGAAGTTGTCGGCTGACGCTGACGGAATGGAGCTCAGCTATGAACCGGCGGTGCAGCGAAGCTCAAGTGCGGTGAGGGCCTAGCCAGTCTGCCGCGAGCTGCGCGGGACGTTGATGGCAGAGGTAGTCTGCGAGGAATTTGGCATTGACGAAGAAACACATACACCTGATCGGGATCTGCGGCACAGCCATGGCGTCGCTGGCCGGAATGTTGAAGCAGGTAGGCCATCATGTGACGGGGTCCGACGCTGCGGCATATCCCCCAATGTCAGACTTCCTGGCGTCGCTGAATATTCCGGTTGCGCAGCCGTTTAGCGAAAAGAATCTGGAGCCGCGGCCTGACCTGGTGGTCGTGGGCAACGCCATCTCGCGCGGGAACGTCGAGCTGGAATACATGCTCGACCAGCGCATCGCGTTTCAATCGATGGCGCAGGTGCTCCACGACGAGTTTCTGGTCGGCAAGAGCGGCTGGTGGTGGCCGGCACGCACGGCAAGACGACGACGACATCGCTGTTGGCCTGGATTTTTCATCACGCCGGCGCGCTCGCCCAGCTTTCTCATCGGCGGTATCCCGGAGAACTTTGGCAGCTCCTTCGCTCTTGGCGGGGCGCGGAGTTCATCCTCGAAGGCGACGAGTACGACACGGCCTTCTTCGACAAAGGGCCCAAAGTTCCTGCACTACTTTCCGGACGCAGTGATTCTGACCTCGGTCGAGTTCGACCACGCCGACATCTACAAGAACCTCGACGAGGTGAAGACGGCATTCAAGCGTCTGGTCAACCTGATCCCGCAGCCGCGGCGTGTTGATCGCGTGGGACGGACATCCAAACGTGGACGAGTGCGTCGAGTCGCGCTTTTGCCGCGTCGAACGCTACGGCTTCGCTCCGGATTCGTCCTGGCGAATCTCCGACGTCGAATATCTGCCGGACGACAACCCGCTGGAAGGTGTCTCGCGACGGAATGTCGCCTGGGCCGAGTTAGAGTTTCCGCTGGCCGGCGAATACAACGTATTGAACGCAACCGCTGCGGCGGCCTTGGCTGTTCGAACTATGGCATCACCGCGAAAGCTGATTGCTGCTGCCCTGCGCGAATTCCGCAGCGTGAAGCGGCGTCTCGAGGTGAAAGCCGAGATTGGCGGCATCACCATCATCGACGACTTCGCGCATCATCCCACGGCGATCGCGCAGACGTTGAAGGCGGTGCGCACGCGCTACGGCGGGCGGCGCCTGTGGGCGGTTCTCGAGCCGCGTTCCAACACCTTGCGCCGCGCGGTGTTTCAAAGCGAACTGGCGCAGAGCCTGGCCGTCGCCGACCAGGTTGTTCTCGCCGATGTCTTCAAGTCGGAGGCAATTGCCGAGAGCGAACGCCTCGATCCGGCCAAAGTTGTGGCTGACCTCAACGCCAGCGGCAAGCCTGCCCGGCTGTTGGGAAATGCCGATGCCATCGTCGACGCCATCGCCCCGCAGTTGCGCGCCGGCGACGTGGTGGCGATACTCTCCAATGGCGGCTTTGGCGGGATCTATGAGAAGCTGCCGCGTAAGCTCAAATCGCTGCAAGAGGTGACAACCCCCGCGTGAGCCGGAACCGAGCTGCTTCCGCATTGCTGTTTTGTCTGGCGCTCCCATTCATTCTTGCTACCACATCCTATGCCGCCACTCCGGTCAACTGTACGAGTCCGGTGAATCCGCAGGCTGAGCCGACCGAGTACTTCGTGTCGCTGGCCGATCGCGGCGACGCACCTGGCGCACGTCAGCATCCGGCTCAACGCGGCGGGTCCGGGAGTGCAGGTCGTCGATATGCCGGTGTGGAATGCGCTGTACCAGGTGCGAAACTTTGCCGCCAATATCGAGAATGTTCGCGCGGAATCCGCACTGGGCGCACCCATTGCAGAGTTTGAGAACGTAACGACCAGCCGGTGGCAGGTTATCAGTCCCACGCCGTGCGTCGTTATCCATTACGACATTCATCTCGCCAGCCCGGGGCCGTTCGGTAGCAGCCTGAGCGCGGATCACGGCTTCTTCAACTGGGCGATGGTTTTGATGTATTCGCCCGCGTTGCGTTATCGGCCGATGAGCATTCGTCTGCTCGATGTACCACCGACTTGGGCGTTGCGCGATGTGCACATCATGGGAGGGGCTGCTCCGGGAAAGGTCGACCAGACGGTCGGTGTTGCCAAGAATTACGACGAGCTGGTCGACAGTCCCGCCGAAGTCGGTGTCTTTCAGCAATCATCATTTCAGCAGGATGGAGCGACCTACCACGTTGTGGTACACGGGAATCCGGCTGACTATGACATGGCGAAGCTGGACGGCGTGCTGCAGCAGATTACCCATGCCGAAGTCGACTGGATGCAGGACCGGCCGTTCGACGAGTACACATTCCTCTATCACTTTCCGCACGGGCCCGCGGGCGGGGGCATGGAGCACGCCTACGGTACGGCGATTGACGTGAACGCTGACCGGCTGCGTGAGGACCTGTATCCCGTTGCCGCGGTGACGGCGCACGAGTTCTTTCATTTGTGGAACGTGAAGCGCATTCGGCCGTTTTCGCTGGAGCCGATCAGTTATCAGAACGAGATGGACACGCGGGCGCTGTGGTTCAGCGAGGGCGTGACCAGCACGGTCGGCGACCTGATGCTGGCGCGCTCTGGCCTCATTAACGAGCAGCAATATCTGTCGGCCCTCTCGGGAGAGATCACGGAGTTGCAGGAGCCGCCCGGCGCACGTTTGGCAGTCGGTGGAGGAGTCGAGCCTGGACGCGTGGTTCGAAGGCATCTCCTTCTATCGCTCCGCCGAGCGCAGCATCAGCTATTACAACAAGGGCGAGATTCTGGGCGTGCTGCTCGACCTGCGCATCCGGCAGTTGACCGGGGGCAAGAAGTCGCTCCGCGACCTGTTCCACTACATGAACGACAAGTACGCCAAGGAGCATATCTACTTCAAGGATTCCGAAGGGGTCGAGCAAGCGGCTGAGGCGGTGAGCGGCGAGCAGAGTTTCAAAGAGTTCTTTCACGATTACGTTTCTGGCGTGCGTGAGCTTCCGTATGACGATTTTTTCCAGTTCGCCGGTCTGCATGTTGTGCCGGGCACCATGCGCGTGGGCAGCGCGGGTTTCACGACCACAGCGAACTTGGGTGGCCAGCCGGAGGTAGCGCAGGTCGAGCCGAATAGCGATGCGCAGCGCCTCGGCGTGAATCCGGGCGACCGGATCACGGCTTTGAACGGCGCGCCGGCGGAAGGATATCTGGATGAGCAACTGGCGCGGATGACGCCCGGCACCGTGATTCATCTGCAACTGGAGAATCGGCGCGGCCGGCGGGAGATCGAGCTGCGACTCGCTCCGCGTCAGGTTCAGACCTACGAATTGCACGACCTGCCTACCGTTACGCCGGAGCAGCGTGCGCATCGGACCGCGTGGATACACGGCGACGACGAAGCCGGAGCCACGCATTGATCCGCAGTGTGGCGATGCTGGCGTTCTGGGGGATCTGCCTCCTCCTTGCCGGGCCGCCGGTGTTGCTGTTCGCCGCGATCACTGGCAATATCAAGCCTCTCTACTACATCGCAACCAAGCTCAGCATCACCGGAATTCGCCTGGTTGGCGTAAAGATCGTGTTGCGCGGACTGGAGAACCTGGAGCCCGGACGGGGCTACATCTTCATGGCCAACCATGTCTCGAACCTCGATCCGCCGATATTGATTCCGAGCATTCCGGGCCGCTGCTCGGTGCTGGTCAAGAAGGAGTTGTTTCGCACGCCGATCCTGGGAACGGCTATGCGGCTGGCAGATCTTGTTCCCGTCGATCGTAGCGATCGCGAGGCTGCCATCGAAAGTATTCGCGCGGCGACTGAGGTGCTGAAGAAGGGGCTGCACATGGTGATCTATCCCGAGGGAACGCGCTCGGCAGACGGGCGCCTGCTGCCCTTCAAGAAAGGGCCGTTTCACCTGGCCATGGATTCGGGCGTGCCGGTGGTTCCGGTCACGATACTGGGGACGTTTGAAAGCTGGCCGAAAACGCGGTTTGCAATGCGTTCAGGGACGGCAACGCGTTATTTTTCATCCGTCGATCGAGCCGCGTGACTTTCAGGATCGCGATGCATTGATGATGGCGGTGCGGGAGTCGATCGCGAGTGCGCTGCCGGTTGAGCGACGGTAATTCACCACAGAGACAGCCGGTTTACGGGCAATCCTGACGATAGAGCCGATCGAAAACTCCTTGCGCTGGAAGCAAACAGCAGATCCCTCGCTCCGCTCGTGATGACAATCTGCATTATTTTTTCTCAATCAGTCTTGCGGTCAGTACGGCACCGTCACGGTCGTCGTGTAGTTTGATGGGGAAGATCAGCACGTTCCAGGACCAGTAAGGGCTTTCCTGGGGCAGGTGCGATGCGCCGCGAAAGCCACGGCGATCGATGTACGTTTCGCGCGTATCTGCGACCGTGCGCAGGATCTCGCGCCACTCGTCGCCGAGCTGAGGGAATTGCTCAAAGAGGTTTTTCCCCGCAAACCAGGCTCGCTTGTGGCCGTTCATCGACGCGAAGTAGTCGTTGACGAACTGCCAGTTGCCGTCCCGGTCCAGGATCTCGAGTACGATATCGTCGCCCATCGCCATGGAGATGCGTGAATAGTAAAAGTCGCGCGCGTCGACCACGACGGGGCGGCCGCGCTTCTTCGCTTCGAACGAGCGCAGCGCGTTGACCAAATCGTCGACCGAGCTGTAACCCTTCAACAAATGCATGTCGGCGATACCGCCGAACTTTCGCTCCAGCGTAGCCGACAGAATGATGATCGGAACCTGCGGCCGCTTGCGGCGCAGCGTCTCAGCGACATCGGTGCCGAATTTTCCGGAGCCAAGGTGGTAGTCCAGAACCGCGATGTCGATGGCCTGAATCTTCGATTCCGCTTCTTCGATGGAACTGGAGGTGACGACCGAGTAGCCCTTCTGCCGGAGGATGGCCGAGCGCAGTACCAGGTTCTCTTCGCGATCGTCGAGCAGCAGCACGCGAATCGGCTTATCTGCAACTACCTGCGGACCGAGAGACGTCTGCACGGGCGGATTGGATACTTCTTCACTCATCAAATAGTTAGAAGCAGCTTTGGTTGCTCAGGAAACTTAATTTGGGACAAAAGCCGCACGAAATTTTATTCAGAACCCGAAATCCTGTCCTTAAGGTTCGTTTTGTGACTTGCTGGCGGCGGCTTGGTGTCCGGGCGCGCAACGATTTGGCGAGTTCCGGAAGCTTAGCGAAGATCCCGACGGCCCGCAACCATTGTTTGTGATCGAAAGCGGGTGAGCCGCTGACCATCGCGCCGGCGGGAATATCGCCGTGCGTGCCGCTCTGGGCGGTAACGATAACGCCGTCGCCGATGTTGCAGTGCCCGGCGACGCCGACTTGTCCAGCGAGAATGACGTTCTTGCCGACGACTGTCGAGCCGGCAAGTCCGACCTGCGCGCAAAGGAGCGTGTTCTCGCCGACCGCGGAGCCGTGACCCACCTGCACCAGATTGTCGACCTTGGCGCCGCGAGCGATGCGCGTTTCGCCAACGCTGGCGCGGTCGATGCAGGAGTTGGCTTGCACCTCAACGTTATCCTCGATGACGGTCGGGCCCGACTGCGTGATCTTTTCCCAGTGATCGCCGTCGCGCGCAAAACCGAAACCGTCGCAGCCGACGATCACGCCATTCTGCAACACGACATGGTTGCCCAGGGTGCAGAACTCGCGTACCACAGCGTGGGCGTGCGCTAAGAACTTGTCGCCGATCTTCGCGCCGCGATAGATGACTACGTGCGGCAGCAGAACGGCGTCGTCGCCGATGACGACGTCTTCCTCAACCACCACATAGGCGCCGATATGCGCGTTCGCACCAATGGCTGCCGTGGGAGCAATGACCGCGGTCGGATGAATGCCTGGCGCGTAAGCCGGAGTTTTGTAGAACAGGTCGATGGCGCGCGCGAAGGCCAGGTAAGGATTCTTGCTGCGCAGCACGCCGGTCGCGACGGCAGGGAAGTCGTGGAGACGATTACCGCCGATGCAGTTGTGGTCTTCGCCATGGCCGCATATTTGGGATTGGCGACGAAGGTAATGTGTCCGGCGGAGGCTTCTTCAATGCCGGCGACGCCGGTGATTTCCGTGTTGCCGTCTGCATTTTCGAGAGTGGCGCCGAGGGCGGTGGCGATGTCAGAAAGTTTCATTCGTTCCTGAGTATGCAGGGGCTAAAGCCGAAATCCAATTTCGTACGGTTTGCCCGACTGAACAGTTTGTGCCGTCGGCTGACGCCGATTCGGATACAGAAATAAATGGCTTGGACGCAGGCCTGAAGGCCTGCTCTACCCTCCGGGCCTCCGTGGTGAACAAAACCCGACTCACTGGAACATCGGCACCTGGCGCGTGTCCTCGGGGCGGCGTCCGCGGCGTCCTGACTTCTCGCCGATCACGCCGATCACCGTCATCTCTGCCAGCGCCGAGCGCGGCACGAAGATCCGCTGCGTATTGGAGTGGGTGTCCGGCGGAATGATCGAGAATCCGTCGCCCGCTTCCTGCAGCAGGTCATTGGGCATCAATCCCTCGATGATTTCGTTATCGCGAAAGCGCAGGCGCACCCACAGACCCTCCATGCGTGGTCTGGAGGCGAAGGTCTTACGGGTCAGCGTCTCGGTGTCGCCGAACTCGCGAACAAAGTACACACCCTTCACATCGGCCAAGTCGATGGTCACGACGTTGCCGGAGGTATTCATGACCTCCAGCTTGCCATCGACAACGAAGGCGGCGCCGACGTAGCCGGTGACGCTGTCGCGGTCCATCTTGCGGACGATGACCTTTTTGTGGGTTGTTGCCATAGCTGGTCGCGGAGGCTGAGCTAAACCCCGATTGTCGCACTTTTACTGGAAATATGCGCCTCCGAAGCTACTCTGTAGCCAAATCGTCAACCATGTGTTATTGTTCGCATTGCAGCGGCCGAGGTGCAGACCTGCCCTAAGTTCTGTCGTAAGAGCGAGTTGCAGATTTCCACAGCGATTCGCTGGCAGTTGGTAGTTGGAGTGCATTCGCCCCAGGGCGAAAGGCGCTAAGTTGGGTTTGCGGTCGTGGCGTCCTCCTCTGGAATCCGTTTCATCTGCTTTTTCGCCTTTAGAGTCATACATTTAGATGGCAGACTACATCTATAGCATGGAAACCCGGCTCACACCGGATCAGCAGATTGGTGTGAAGCTGGTACAGGAAATTGCCCGCCGCGCCGGTTTGAATCTGTATCTTACCGGCGGCACCATTCGCGACCTCATCACCGGCTTCCCGATCCGAGACATCGATCTCAGCATCCAGGGAAATCCCCTTAAGTTGCAGAAGGAACTGGAGAAAGCTGGCATCTCGGTGCAGGGTGTCGACGAGGACCTGCGGACGCTCCAGTTGCTTATGCCCAGGAACGTGCGCGCCGAGCTGAATATGACGCGCGGTGAGGTCTACGACAAACCTGGCAAGCCCCCGGTTATCACGCCGGCCACGATCAACGAAGACCTTCGCCGCCGCGACTTTACCGTCAACGCCATGGCGCTCTCGTTGAATCCTGGTTCGCGCGGCCTGCTGCTTGACCCCTTCAACGGCGTCGCCGACATCGAGGCCAAGGTTCTGCGCATTCTGCACAACTATGCCTTCCTGGAGGAGCCGGTTCGGCTGCTGCGTGCCACCCGCTTGAGCGCGCGCTTCCACTGGCCGCTGGAGGAGCGCACGCAGGCGCGCTACGACGCTGCCAAAGAGAACAACTACATCGAGTATCTGGGCAAGCGCATGATCGGCTACGAGCTGGAGCAGGTGGCGCACGAGGAAGATCCCGTGCACGTCATGCGCGCGCTGGAAAAAGAAGGCTGGCTCAAGATTCTTCATCCGCACTGGACCATGGCCAAGGTGGAAGCCACCGATGTTGGCCAGGTGGTGAAGGCGCGCCAGCAGATGAATGAGCTGGGCTATCTGGTCGAGACCGGTCCTATCGCGATGTACTTCCTGACGAAGAAGATGAGCGATAAGGACGTCAGCGACATTCAGCGGATGATTCCGCGTCGCGATTTCGTCGACAAGTGGAAGCACCTGGAGCAGGGCGCACACGAGCTGGCGAAGAAGCTGACCGGCAAGGAAGCGGCAATGCCGTCCGGGGCCTGGAGGATTCTGACCCAGGCGGCACCGGAGAACATTTTGTTTCTCACCCTGACCACGCGCCAGCAGGCGGTGGATCAGAAGATCAAAAATTTCTTCGGGAAGTGGCGCCAGGTCAAAGAGAAATTGCCATTCCCCGAAATGGCGGAAATGCGCATCACGTCGCAGCTACCCGAGTATCCCGAGCTTACGGAGAAGGCTTTCCTGCTGCTGCTGGATGGCAAGCTGCGCTCGCATAACGAGATTGTGAATTTCCTGAAGCCGTATGAGCCGCCGCCACCGCCTCCACCGCCGGCGCCGAAGCGCGGGCGTGGCAAAGCTGCGGCGGCTGCAGCTCCGGCGAACGGAGCAGCGCCTGCGGTTCCGGCGAAGCGTGGACGGAAGCCGAAGGCGGCAGCGGTTCCTGCGGCAGCTCCGGCTGTTGCTCCGGAAGCTGCGCCGGCCCCGGTTGTGGAAGCGACGAAGAGTCCCGCAAAAGCTCCGGCAGCGAAAGCACCAGCAAAAGCAGCTCCCGTGAAAACAGCTCCCGCAAAGGCTGTGCCGAAGCCGGCTCCTCCGGCGAAAGCTGCGGCCAAGAAAGCAGCGCCAGCGAAAAAACCGGCCAAGGCGGCAAAGAAAGCTGCTCCGGCGAAAAAGCCGGCCAAGAAGGCTGCCGCCAAGAAGGGCAAGAAGCGATAGGGAGTCAGCGTCGCCGAAGGCCGAGCGGAATTTCTTCAGCCCGTCGCGGAAGCGGCGGGTTTGTTTTAGCTAGCTAGCGGCGACAATGCTGCGCGTCACGTATCCTCGTCGTTATTCCCGCCACCGCACGCTCTGCTTCATACTCACCTTGTGCAGAGTGCCGATCCCAATCTGCGGCTGCTGAATTCTTTTCTCGACTATCTCAAAGTTGAGAAAGGTCTGGCCCCATTGAGTGTCGCGGCCTATCGCTCGGATCTTGAGCAGTACTCGGAATTCCTGTTGAAGCGTAAACGCGGGCTGAAGGACGCGCGCCGGCAGGACGTTCGCGACTTCTTGAACGCGCTGCTCAGCAACGGCGTCGAGGGGCGCAGCGTGGCCCGCAAGCTTTCGGCGTTGCGGCACCTTTACAAGTACCTGCTGCTGGACCGCTACATCACCGCCGATCCCACGCTCAATCTCGATACACCGCGACAGTGGAAGGTGCTGCCCAAGTCTCTGGCCGCCGACGAACTCGAGAGCGTGCTGCAAGGCCCGCCGCATGCGAAGGACGACAGCCTATCGCGCGCTCTGGCGGGACGGGATCGCGCGATGCTGGAAGTGTTTTATGCCGGTGCGCTGCGTGTCTCGGAGGTCGTCAACCTGAAGCTGGAAGACCTGAAGCTGGAGCTCGGCTACGTGCTGGTGCGCGGCAAGGGCGACAAGGAGCGTATCGTCCCGCTGGGCCGCGCGGCACAGGAGATCGTGCAGGAATATCTGCGCGATTCGCGTCCCACGCTGGCGGCAGGGAAGTCGTCGCCGTTTCTGTTCATTGCTCGCGGGGCGAAGGGGATCACGCGGCAGCGTGTCTGGCAGATGGTGAAGTGCGGCGTCGGCGCAGTCCCGTCATGCCAGCCCGCACATGCTGCGGCACAGTTGCGCGACGCACATGGTGGAGAACGGAGCCGATTTGCGTACGGTCCAGACGATTCTCGGCCACGCCGATATTTCGACGACTCAGGTTTATACGCATCTGGCGTTGGATCGGCTGAACAAGGTGTACAAGGCACATCATCCGCGGGGAAAGGGAAAGCATCTGCCGCCGGCTGAAGCCGGCTCGAAATAAGGAAAGAGCGTTTCGGCGCAGCTAAAGCTGCGCCCCTTCAAATCGCATGACCAAACACGGCGCGACCATTGTCGAGAAGGCTATTGCGAAGTTCATTCGCTCGCTGGAAGAGCGCAATGCTTCGCCGCACACCATCAAGGCTTATCGCACCGATCTGGCGCACTTCGCCGACTATGTGGGTCCGCAAGCCTGGCGCGACATCGATCACGTTCTCATCCGCGGGTATCTGGCGAATCTCTATGAGCGCGGCCTGAGCAAGACTTCGGTCGCGCGCTCGCTGGCGGCGTTGCGATCGCTGTACAGGTGGCTGGCGCAGGAAGGCGAAGTCGAGCAGAATCCTGCAGCTCTGGTCGCGACGCCCAAGCTGCCGAAGAAGCTGCCGCGTGTGCCGACCATCGAGGAAGTCAACACCGTTCTTGATGCCGACATGCCGGACTGCTCCGCGTTCAACGAGCGCGATCAGGTGATCCTCGAATTGCTCTATGGTTGCGGGATTCGCAATTCAGAGCTGATCGGCATCAACCTCGACGACATTCGCTGGTCGAACGAAATGATCCTGGTGCGTGGCAAAGGCCGCAAAGAACGTTACGTCCCATTTGGTGACTCCGCCAAAGCGGCCGTTCACGCCTACTTGCCGGCGCGGCAACGAGTAATTGGCGAGACCAAACATACAACTGAACGAGCGCTGCTCATCAATCTGCGCGGCTCGCGGCTGACCACGCGCAGCGTCGGCCGCATCGTCAAGCAGATCGCAGTGGCCCGCGGCCTGTCGCCGGACGTTCATCCGCACACGCTGCGCCACGCCTTCGGCACGCACATGCTGGAAGAAGGCGCGGACCTCCGTGCCATCCAGGAGATGCTCGGCCACGAGCGGCTCTCCACCACCCAGCGCTATACCCAGCTTACGGTGAAACATGTGATGGATGTGTATGACAAAACGCATCCCCACGCGAATAAACGAAGCGACTAGCACTCAGCCGAGACAAGATTCGTACCCTGAGCAACCCGCAGATCCTTGGACTGCGCTCGCCTGCTGCGCCTCCTCACCCCGCTCGGAAATGGCGACTCAAACGCGAGCTTCGTCGTGATCTGTTTTTCCTTTACGAAAAACTTACGGACTCTTTAGTCGACGTTTATACCTCGAGTGCTCCAATGAATTGGCCGAGAGCACGCGCACCGACGTGTGCAACGAGGATTCATGACGACATTATTTTCATTGATCTGCGCAGTTTCTATTGTGTTTTTTGCGGTGTTTTTGGTGGCTTGTTCCTTGCCGACCAGCGAGGTTCGCGGGCGCAAGCCGAAGACACCAGTGGTACACAAATTACCGGAATCGGTGGCGGTTGACTCAGCATGCGGCCGCCGTTTTTTCGTCCACCTGGAAGGGCAGATGGCCGAGTTCCTGTCGGTCCATGGGCGAACGATTGCGATGCTCCTGATCCTGCTCGCTGCCGCGCCTCTTATGAAGGCGCAGGCGCAGAGCAATTCGAACTCACAGGCCGCGGCTAGTTCAGACCAGTCGATTCCGCCGGCGGTTGCCAAGCAACTGGCAGAGATGCAGAAGCGCATCGATCAACTGGAGCAGCAGCTTCAGCAGCGGCCGGCGCCTGCTCCGACAGCCGACGGAATGAGTTCCGCGCCGGCGCACTCGGTTGTGGAGCAGAGCTCGGCGGCCACCGTACCGCAAGGCGGCGTGTCACCCGAGAGCAGCCTGGCGAAAAAGCAGAAGCCCGATCCGTTCTCGTTCGCCGACTTCAGCTGGCTGAACGGCAACAGCCGCGTTACGGAAGTTCCATTCCAGAATGCGTTCTTCACGCCCGAGATTCGCGCCGATGTCGACTACACCTATTCATTCAATCATCCGCAGGACGACACCATCAGCGGATCGAGCGAGATTTTCCGCGCCAATGAATTTCAGGTCACGCAACTGGGCGTAGGCGGCGATTTTCACTACGACAATGTGCTCGCCCGCGTCATGACGCAGTTCGGCATGTACTCGCAGACGACGCCGCGTAACGACGCCAGTCCGGCGCGCGGCCAGTGGCAGCTGAACGATGCTTACCGTTACGTCTCCGAAGCATACGGCGGGTATCACATCAACGCCCTGGACGGCATCAACATCGAGGCCGGAATCTTCATGTCGTACATCGGCCTGTTCAGCTACTACAACTTCGACAACTGGGCTTATCAGCCGTCTTACGTTTCGTCGAATACGCCGTGGTTCTTCAACGGCATGCGGGTGCAGATCTATACCAGCGACAAGCTGAAGATCGAGCCGTGGCTGATCAACGGCTGGCAGTCGTATGGCCGCTTCAATCATCGGCCCGGAGTTGGCGGACAGATTCTGTGGCGGCCGAACGGCTGGTTTGAGTTTGTGGGCAATCAATATGCGCTGGGCGAAGACACGCTGGGCGTGCCCGGCCGCGTGCGCTATCACACTGACGACAGCATTCAGGTGAAGTATTACCAGAACCCGTCCCGCTTCCTTTCCATGGCTGCGTTCTCAATCACCGGCGACATGGGTTGCGAGCACGGCGGCGGCGTGAGTTGCACGGGCGACTCCGCGAAGGGGCCGAAGCAGAGCTTCCTCGGCTACATGGTCTACAACCGGCTGTGGTTCCACAAGAACCTTTACGCGCTTACGCTGGGCGGAGGACAGATCAACAACCCGGGACGCTACCTGGTGCTGCTGCCTCCGATTAACGGTGCGACCGCCGAGTCGGGAACGCCCTACTTCACGGAGAATCCCGGCGATCCTTTCAAGGCGTGGGATGTATCGACGACGGTCGACTACATGCCGTCCCAGTACATCACCTTCCGTTTGGAGTACAACCATCGCGCTGCCAACGTTCCGTACTTCGCCGGATCCGGCGGCGTGACGCCACCGGGCGGCAACAACGGCGATCCGGGAGCTCTGGTCCCCGGCTGGTCACCCGACCTGGTGAAGAGCGAGAACCGGATGACCGGGGCGCTGCTGGTGATGTTCTAGACGCTGGTGAGGAGGTTTGCACCGCAGATACATAATGGACACCTCCGGCGCGAGCGCCTGGCCTGCGCCGGACATCCTGGAAGGCGCGCTGGCTGGTCAGGTGTGCGAAGGAGGTGTTCCGTGGCTGGTGAGATCGGTCGCACGAGCGGTTGGTTTGCGAAAGGCGTTGTGGCTCTGATGATGGGCGTGGTGGTCCCGATGAGCGGGCAGCAGACGAATTCGGGACAAGCGTCTCCCGACTCGAATCAGGTGTTGCAGCAGCACGTGCAGCAACTGGAGTCGGAGGTGGAAGAGTTGCGGGAGCAGGTGAAAGAGATGAAGGCGGCGATGGGGACGCGGTCCATGCCTTCGGCGGCAGATCCGGCGGAGCACAATACGACCGATGTGCAGTCTTCGAATCTGGCGCCCGCGCCCGCGACGCTGACTACCGAGGACCGCAGCCTGCTCGATTACTGGAAGGGCACGACCATCAACGCCATGGTCGACGGCTACTACGAGTACAACTTCAACGATCCTGTCGGCCGGGTTAATTTGCTGCGCGCCTATGACGTGAGCAGCAACGCGTTCAGCTTGAATCAGGCTGACCTTATCGTGGAGCGCGCGCCGGATGTTGCCGACGGACGGCGCTACGGCGGTCGTCTGGATCTGCAGTTCGGGCAGGCCACGGCAACGCTGCAAGGTAATCCGCTGGTTGAGCCGCGTCCGGACATTTATCGCAACATCTTCCAGGCATACGGGACGTACGTTGTGCCGCTGGGCAGTGGGCTAACCGTAGATTTCGGCAAATGGGCGAGTTCGCTGGGCGTGGAAGGCAACTACACGCAGTATCAGATCGATTACAGCCGTTCGTACTGGTTCTACTATCTGCCCTTCTACCACATGGGCGCGCGTGTCTCTTACACCGTGAACAAGAAGCTGGCGCTGAACTACTGGCTGGTGAATGGAACCAACCAGACCGAGCCGACGAACGGTTTCAAGGACGAGTTGTTCGGACTGGTGGTCACGCCTAACAAGAACGTGAGCTGGACCATCAACTACTACCTGGGGCAGGAACATCCCAACGCCGTTCCGGTGGCGAACTGCGGGCCGGTGCCGGTGCAGCCGGGACTGTGCTTCCAGCAGGTCAGCCCGGCGCCCAACGGCAAGATCAACATCTTCGACAGCTACGTGACGTGGCAGGCGACGCCGAAGCTGGGCTTTACGCTGGAGGGCGACTACGTCATCCAGCGGCTCGGGATGCCGGGCGTGCTGACGCCACCGTCGGATGTGTGGGGCGGCGCGGCCTACGCGAAGTATCAACTGACGCCCCGCACCTACCTGGCAGGTAGAACGGAGTATCTGAATGACAACGGTGGCTTGTTCACCGGAATCACCGCATACACCGAGGCACTGAAAGAGGTTACCGCAACGTATGATTTTCAGCTCGCTAGTGGCTTTGATATGCGCTGGGAGTACCGCCGCGACATGTCGAATCAGCCAATTTTTCTCACGGGTAACCAGGGCGTGTACAGCACCAACCAGAACACGGCCACGCTGGGAGTGATCTGGTGGTTCGGCCGCAAACAGGGGCCGTGGTAACGAAACAGGAGTAACGCGATGCAAGATGCTTTCTATGTCGTAATCACCATCGCCTTCTTCGCACTGTCGCTGGGGTACGTGTACTTCTGCGACCGGGTTAAGTGAGGGAACTTATGCATACCGAATCGATCATCATGCTGGCCATTTGCGCGGTGACCATGGTGTACCTCTTCTACGCGCTGCTGCGGCCGGAGAAGTTCTGACATGACGGGCAATGGGTGGTTTCAAATTCTGTTTTTCCTGGCGCTGATCCTCGCAGTCACGAAACCCATGGGGGTTTTCATGGCGCGGGTGTTCAACCGCGAGAAGACGTTCCTCGATCCGGTGCTTCGTCCGGTGGAGCGCCTGGTCTATCGCCTGTGCGGCGTGGACGAGAGTCACGAGATGCGCTGGACCGAATACGCCGCGTCGATGCTGCTGTTCAGCGTCGTGTCGATGCTGTTGCTGTATCTGATCCAGAGAATCCAGCTGCATCTGCCGTTCAATCCGCAGAAATTTGCCGGCGTGCTGCCGGAGCATCTGGCATGGAACACGGCGGCATCGTTCACGACCAACACCAACTGGCAGGCTTATTCGGGTGAGAGCACGATGAGCTACTTCACCCAGATGGCGGGGCTGGCGTATCACAATTTTGCTTCAGCGGCGACAGGCATTGCGCTGGCGATCGCCTTCATTCGCGGCATCGCGCGGCGGCAGATGCAGACCATCGGCAACTTCTGGGTCGACATGGTTCGCTCGAGCTTGTGGGTGTTGCTGCCGTTCTCAATTGTCGGCGCGCTGCTGCTGGTGTCGCAGGGCGTGGTGCAGAACCTGAAGCCTTATGACACGGTGAAGCTGGTCGAATCGCAGCAGGTGCAGCACGTGAACGCCGACGGCAAGCCTGCGGTCGATGCCAGCGGCAAGCCGGTGATGGATACCGTCACCACGCAGAGTGTTGCGCAAGGTCCGGTGGCTTCGCAGGAGATTATCAAGGAGTGGGGCACGAACGGCGGCGGCTTCTTCAACGCCAACAGCTCTCATCCTTTCGAAAATCCAACGCCGCTGACCAACCTGATTGAGTTGTTCTCGATCTTCGCGGTATCGGCAGGACTCACCTACACCCTGGGACGGATGACCGGCTCGCAGGCGCACGGCTGGGCAGTGTGGGGAGCGATGGCCATCCTGTTCATAGCCGGCGTATCGGTGGCGTACTGGGCCGAGGCGCGCGGCAATCCGCTGCTGCACGGCGTCAATCAGCAGGTCACGGCGATGCAGGCAGGCGGCAACATGGAAGGCAAGGACGTTCGCTTTGGCATCACCAACTCGGCACTGTTTGCCACGGTGACCACTGACGCGAGCTGCGGCGCCATCAATTCCTGGCACGACTCGTTCACGCCGCTCGGTGGAATGGTTCCTCTAGTCAACATCATGCTCAGCGAAGTCATCTTCGGCGGCGTTGGGGCGGGCATGTACGGCATTTTGATTTACGTCGTGCTGGCGGTCTTTATTGCCGGCCTAATGGTGGGCCGCACGCCGGAATATTTAGGCAAGAAGATCGAAGCCTACGACGTGAAGATGGCGATGCTGGTGGCGCTGGTGTTTCCGCTGATCATCCTGATGCTGACGGGAATCTCAGCCGTGCACGGCTTTGGCACGACGGGCATCAGCAATCCCGGTCCCCACGGACTGACGCAGATGCTGTACGCGTTTACCTCCGGCGCCGGCAATAACGGATCGGCCTTCGCCGGCCTCACCGTCAACACGCCGTGGTACGACAACAGCATCGGCTTCGACATGCTGATCGGCCGCTTCTTCATGATCATCCCGATGCTGGCCATCGCCGGCAATCTGGCGCAGAAGAAATATGTTCCGCCGTCACTGGGAACGTTCCCGGTGACCACGCCGCTGTTCAGCGCGTTGCTGATCGGCGTGATCCTCATCGTCGGCGCGTTGACCTTTTTCCCCGCACTCAGCCTGGGGCCGATTCTCGAGCACCTGCTGATGGCGGTTGGCAAGACGTTCTAAAAGGATTGGGCAATGGCAAGCACTATGGAGTCGGGCGTTAGTACATCACCGAAGATGACGGACGTGGGCTCGTCCCCGCGCAAGTCGAAGAAGAAGGCAATCTGGGAGTGGAGCATCGTGCGGCGCGCCATCGTGGACGCGCTGGTCAAACTCGATCCGCGGCACATGATGGCCAATCCGGTGATGTTCGTGGTCGAGATTGGCAGCGTAATCACGACGCTCCTGCTGTTCCGCGGGGGCACGGCCTTCGGTTTCAATCTGCAGATCACGCTGTGGCTGTGGTTCACGGTGCTGTTCGCCAACTTTGCGGAGGCGATGGCCGAGGGTCGTGGCAAGGCTCAGGCCGACACCTTGCGGAAGGCACGGTCGGAGACCATGGCCAATCGTGAGCTTGAGGCCGGCCAGATCGAGAAGGTGGCCAGTTCCAAGCTGCGCGCGGGCGACGTGGTTGTGGTTTCAGCCAGCGAGTTCGTTCCCTCGGATGGCGAGATCATCGAGGGCGTCGCATCGGTGGATGAGTCGGCGATTACGGGCGAATCTGCCCCGGTGATTCGCGAAGCGGGCGGCGATCGCTCGGCCGTGACCGGCGGCACGCGCGTGCTCTCCGATCAGATTCGCGTGAAGGTCACGTCCAATCCGGGCGAGACCTTCCTCGACCGGATGATCGCGCTGGTAGAAGGCGCCGAGCGGCAGAAGACGCCGAACGAGATCGCGCTGAACATTCTGCTGGCCGGGCTGACCATCATCTTCCTGCTGGCGGTGGTGACGTTGCAGCCGTTCGCGATTTATTCCGGCTCGCCGCAGACCGTGTTCGTGCTGGTTTCGTTGCTGGTGTGCCTGATCCCCACGACCATCGGTGGCCTGCTGTCGGCCATCGGTATCGCCGGCATGGATCGCCTGATTCAGCACAACGTGCTGGCCATGTCAGGCCGCGCGGTGGAAGCCGCCGGCGACGTCGATACGCTGCTGCTCGACAAGACGGGAACGATCACGCTCGGCAACCGTCAGGCGTCGGAATTTATTCCCGCGCCGGGCGTGAGCGAACGTGAAATGGCCGATGCGGCGCAGCTTTCGTCGCTGGCTGACGAGACGCCGGAGGGCCGGTCGATTGTGGTGTTGGCTAAAGATCGATACGGCCTGCGCGGCAGGGAACTGAGCTCGCACGAAATGGAGTTTGTGCCGTTCACGGCGCAGACGCGTATGTCGGGCGTGAACATGAACGGCAATCAGATTCGCAAGGGAGCGGTCGATGCCATCACGCGCTACCTGGCTGCCAACGGCGCCAGTATGCCCGCCGAGCTGCAGTCGGCGGTGGAAACCATTGCGCGCTCCGGCGGCACGCCGCTGGTTGTGGCCGAGCAGCATCGCGCGCTGGGCGTCATTCACCTGAAGGACATCGTGAAGGGCGGCATGCGCGACCGCTTCGATCAGCTGCGCGCCATCGGCATCAAGACGGTGATGATCACCGGCGACAATCCGCTCACCGCCGCAGCCATCGCGCGCGAAGCTGGCGTGGATGATTTTCTTGCCGAAGCGACGCCGAAAGACAAGATGGACCTGATCCGCCGCGAACAGGCACAGGGCAAACTGGTGGCGATGACCGGCGACGGAACCAACGACGCTCCTGCGCTGGCGCAGGCCGATGTGGGCGTGGCCATGAATACCGGCACCCAGGCCGCGAAAGAAGCCGGCAACATGGTCGATCTGGATTCCAACCCGACCAAGCTGATCGAGGTGGTCGCCATCGGCAAGCAGTTGCTGATGACGCGCGGTTCGCTGACGACATTTTCCATTGCCAACGATGTGGCAAAGTACTTCGCGATCATCCCGGCGATGTTCGCCGGAACGTTCCCGGTGCTGAACGCGCTGAACATCATGCATCTGCGGACGCCGCAGTCGGCAATTCTGTCGGCGGTGATCTTCAATGCCGTGATCATCATCGCGCTGATTCCGCTGGCTCTGCGCGGCGTTAAATATCGCCCCCTCAGCGCGGCGGCATTGTTGCGGCGCAACCTGTGGATCTACGGAGTGGGCGGAATTATTGTGCCGTTCATCGGGATTAAGTTGATTGACATGCTGATCACGAGAGTTGGATTGGCGTAAACGGAAGGTCTCATCACTTGTGGTTTAGGAATGGGCTATGAAGCAGAATCTGAAGATCGCAATACTAATGACCATCGTGACCACCGTGCTGCTGGGCGTGATCTACCCCCTGATCGTAACCGCACTGGCGCAGGGGCTGTTTCACGACAAGGCTAACGGCCAGATGCTCTCGCGCAATGGGCAGGTCGTCGGCTCGCGCATCATTGGGCAGCAGTTTGTCGGGCCCGGGTACCTGCATTCTCGACCGTCGGCTGCAGGGAACGGATACGACGCCGCGAACTCCGGCGGCTCCAATCTGGCACCGACGAATCAGAAGCTCATCGATCGCGTGGCAGGCGACGTAGCGCGACTACAGGCAGAAAATCCGGGCAAGCCGGTGCCCATCGATCTGGTGACCACTTCGGCTTCGGGTCTGGACCCGGACATCACGCCGGCGGGAGCAGAGTTCCAGGTTACGCGCATTGCCAGCGAACGCGGCATGACTCCTGAGCAAGTGCGCGCCATTATTCAGAAGTACACGTACGGACGGCAGCTTGGATTCCTCGGAGAGCCGCGGGTCAATGTGTTGGAAGTGAATCTGACGTTGGACGACAGTGGGCCGGCCCCCAGCACAAGGGCGCAGCTCAGTCTGGCGGCGCAGGGCGGCAGCACCGCGCCGAGATGACGCATCGAATTATATTCGGTGCGATCTCGATGAATTGGCTTGCCCTCGTCGTCGTTGGTGGTGCCGCTGCCTGGTTTGAGTACAACTACCAGAGCAGCCGCCGCAAGCAGAAGCACAGTCAAGCCGTCCAGCCCAAGCCATTGCCTGTGCCGGAGACGGCGCATGTGGCCAAGGCCGGTGATACGCCGTCCATCTCCCCGGGCGCGGAAAATGACAAGAAGCTGAACACGACGGCCTGATCGATCGGCGGTCTCGGCACAATGTTGGCGAAATTTACTGTCCTTTCACAATGCCCTGCTTGCGCGTTGTTCCTTACCTCAAGTACACCTAGACTGGAGAACTAATTCAGAAGAGAGGGAAGTTCTTGTCCGAGGCCATCATCCAAGCCCGCGGCGTAGAGAAATACTACGTCCAGCCCGACGGAAATCGCATTGAGGTCATCGCGCCGACCGATCTCGAAGTGCATCCCGGCAAAATCGTGGGACTTCTGGGACCGTCTGGTTCGGGCAAATCGACCTTGCTGCGCATGCTGACCGGGCTGTCGAAACCCTCGTCAGGTCACGTGATGTGGCACGGCAAGATGATGGACGGGCAGATTCCGAACGTCTCCATCGTCTTCCAGAGCTTCGCACTGTTTCCCTGGCTGACGGTCTTGGAAAACGTCGAAGCGCCGCTGGTAGCCCGCGGCGTAAGCGCCATCGAGCGCCATAAGCGCGCCCTCAAGATGATCGATACGGTCGGTCTCGACGGATTCGAGACGGCCTATCCCAAGGAACTTTCCGGAGGCATGAAGCAGCGGGTGGGTTTCGCCCGTGCGCTGGTGGTTGAGCCGGAAGTGCTGTTCATGGACGAGCCGTTCTCCGCGCTGGACGTGCTTACAGCGGAGAACCTGCGCTCCGAGTTGCTGGAATTGTGGCTGAACAAGAAGATGCCGACTCAGGCGATCTTCATCGTGACTCACAACATTGAAGAAGCCGTGCTGCTGGCCGACCGCGTGATCGTGCTGGGCCGCAACCCGGCGCGCATTCGCTCGGACTTTGAGATCGACATTCCGCAGTATCGGGACCGCAAGTCGCCGCGCTTTCTCGCCTACGTCGACTACATTTACAAGACGCTGACGCGTCCCCAGGAGGAAGCAGAGGTTCCGGGCAAGGAAACGGCTGCTTCAAACAATGGACGTTCGCGCGAGCGCACCAAGTTCCAGATGCTGCCGCACGCGCGTCCGGGTGGCATCGCCGGTTTCCTGGAGCTCCTGTCTGACCGCAATGGCCGCGACGATCTGTACAAGCTGGCTGACGAGCTCTCGATGGATGTCGACGATCTGCTGCCGATTGTCGAGGCGTCGGAGCTACTCGGCTTTGCCGTTCTGCGGGAAGGCGATGTGGAGATCACGCCCGAGGGCAAAAGCTTTTCCGAAGCTGATATTCAGACGCAGAAAACGCTGTTCCGCGAGGCGGCCCTGAAAAACATCGCGATCCTGCGGCTCATCGAAAACACGCTGCACGCCAAGCGCGATCACGCCATCGGCGAGGAGTTTTTCCGCGACATTCTGGATGAACACTTCAGCTCGGACGAAGTGGAGCGCCAGTTCCAGACCGCGCTGAACTGGGGACGCTACGCGGAGATCTTCGATTACGACTCTGAGAACGGGCGCCTATTTCATCGTGAAGACGCCGATGTTCTGCCGTGCCGTGGAAGGCGCCTGATGGCTCGCTCGGACTGGCAGCCGGTTCGCATCCTTGGCAAGGGCCCGTGGTCATTGCTGCCGGCGCAGACCTGGTCGGTGGTCACCGACTTCTTCATCTTCGCGGCCGGGCTGTCGGTTTTCTATGCGATTATCGTCATGGCCCGCACGTGGTTTGGGCCGTTTAATCCGCACGTCGAAATTTCGCGCGACCCCTCCCATCTTCCCCTCTATGCGGCGTATTCGCTGCTGCGCATCACCATCGCTTATATCCTGTCGCTGGCGTTCACCCTGGTATACGGCTACGTGGCTGCCTACAATCCGCGGGCTGAGCGCATCATGATTCCGCTGCTCGACATCCTGCAGTCGATCCCGGTCCTGAGCTTTCTGCCGGGCGTCATGCTGGCGATGGTGGCGCTCTTTCCCCATCATCAAATCGGTGTTGAAATGGGCGCCATCCTGCTCATCTTTACCGGGCAGGTGTGGAACATGGCGTTCAGCTTCTACTCGTCGCTGAAGAGCATTCCGCGCGACATGCGCGAGGCGGCTAAGATTTACCGCTTCGGCTGGTATCAGCGCTTCATGCAGTTCGAATTGCCCTACGCGGCGATCGGCCTGGTGTGGAACTCGATGATGTCGGTGGCCGGAGGCTGGTTCTTCCTGATGGCCTGCGAGATGTTCGTGCTTGGCTCGAATGATTTCCGCTTGCCCGGCCTCGGCTCGTATTTGCAAACCGCAGCCAGTGCCGGCGATACCGAGGCGATCCTGTGGGGAATCGGCACCATGATCGCCGTGATCGTGCTGCTCGATCAGATTGTGTGGCGGCCGATTATCGCCTGGGCTGAAAAGTTCAAAGTAGAGCAGGTAGAGAGCACCGACGCACCGCAGTCATGGTTCCTCGATCTGGTGCAGCACTCGCGACTGCTGGTTCGGCTGCGGAAGCGAGTGATTCACCCGATACGCGAGCGGCTGACGCTGCACTTCGCGCGCGAGTTCGGGGCCGAGAGTGAGGAAGCTACGCCGCCTGGCTGGAAAGTCTGGGTCGGACGAATCATCGCTTCCGGTCGCCGTGATGGCGGTGTTTTACGCCATGATCCGAACTGTCGGCATGCTGATGCAGTTGAACACCAGTGACTATCACCAGATCATGGCTGGCGCCGCAGCGACCTTTGGGCGTGTGCTCATCGCGCTGGTGATTGGATCTCTGTGGACAATTCCGGTGGGCGTCGCAATCGGCTTCAATCCGAAGCTGGCGCGCATCGCGCAACCCCTGGCGCAGATTGCGGCATCGGTCCCGGCGACGGCGTTGTTTCCCATTGTGCTGCTGCTGCTGATTCGCATCGGTGGCGGACTTGGCATCGGATCGGTGGTGCTGCTGCTGCTCGGAACCCAGTGGTACATCCTGTTCAACGTGATTGCCGGCGCGATGGCCATTCCCACCGACCTGAAAGAGGCATCTTCGCTGTTTCAAGTTCAGTCGAGCCCAGCGCTGGCGCAGGCTCATTCTGCCCGGCATCTTTCCCTATCTCGTCACCGGATTGGTTACCGCATCGGGTGGCGCGTGGAATGCCAGCATCGTCGCCGAATATTTCCGCCTGAAAGATCAAACCTATACGACAGTTGGATTGGGTGCGACCATCTCGCGGGCCACCGACTCCGGCAACTTCGCCCTGCTGCTGGCCTCGACCATCGTTATGGCGCTGGTTGTCGTCACGGTGAATCGACTGGTCTGGCGCAGAATGTACCGGCTGGCCGCCGCCCGATACACTCTGGAAACGTAGGCCCGGAATTTGCGTGAAAGTGAGAGCAGGGATTGGCGCAACCCTCAGCGATGAAGCCAGCTTTGTCGGCCGGACCACCGCCTGGCTTAGAAACTAAATATGAGTTACGGCGCACAGAAACGCGCGCCCCTTCCCATGTGGAACGGTGTCGTTCAGGCGGCTGACGTTGACGGTGAAGCGGACTTGGCTCGGGCTTCTTCTACATCCGGCAGATAGAGTTTTACGGATGTGCCGTGGTTCTCGCTGTCGATGCTGGACTCGATCGACACACGGCCTTTGCTGCCCTCGACGATCTGCTTGACCACCCAAAGTCCCAGGCCCGTTCCGACGTCCTTTTTGGTTGTAAAGAACGGCTCGAAAACCCGCGCGATGTCCTGTGGGCTTATGCCGATGCCGTTGTCGGCAACGATAATCTCGACGGCCATAAGTCCCGCCTCTCCGCCGCTGACGGATTTCGCTTCGATCCTGAGCTGACCGCCGGACGAGCAGGCGTCGATGGCATTCGTAACCAGGTTGGAGAGGATCTGGTTGAGCTCACCGCCGCGCGCCGTAATCTGCAACTCGGGATCGATATCGGTCGTGACCGTGATCTTCTTCGTTCTTAGCTTGCCCTGATAGACCTGGAGCAGAGTTTCGACGACGGTTTGAATCGGGATTCGCGTGAGCGTGGCTGTCTCCCGATAAAAGCCCAGCGTCTGGCGCGCGATGTGAGAGACGCGGCCGATTTCGCGTTCGGCAAAATCGAGATATTGCTCCTGCTGCTCCGGACTGCTCGAGTTGCGCGCCAGGTAAAGCAGGTTTACCACCGACTCGAGCGGATTGTTGATCTCGTGCGCCACGGTGCTGGCGAGGCGGCCAGCGGCTGCCAGCTTCTCGGAGACCACCAACGCCTGTCGCTGTTTGCGTTGCGCGGTCACGTCGGCCAGGAACAAGGCCAGGCCGTCCGGGGTGGGATAGATGTGAACGTGAAACCAGATGTCGAGGGGCGAATAAAAGTCCTCGATCTCGACTTCTTTCTGATCCTCCATCGCCTGCCGATAGGCTGCGCCAAATTGCGTATCGCTGGCTTCAGGAAAGCGTTGCCAAAGATTCTTGCCAATCAAATCTTCCGGGGTCGCTTGGGCAAAGCGGGCGTACACACCGTTGACATACCGGATCGTCCAGTCGCGATCGACGAAGATGAAGCCTTCCGAAATGCTCTCCAGGATGCGGCGATATTCCGCTTCGGCAGTCTCGGCGCGACGGCGCTCTTTCAATTCCCGCAGCCGCAGCTCTTCGCGCATCTGCTTCATTTTGAGGTGGGCGCCAACGCGCGCCATGAGTTCACGCGCCGTGAACGGCTTCACCAGATAGTCGTCGGCGCCAGCCTCCATGCCTTCCACGCGCGATTCCTCCCCGGCGCGCGCTGATAGCATGATCACCGGCAAAAGCATGGTTCGCTGATCCTCGCGCAAGGCTTTCAGAAGTTGAAAGCCGTCCATGCGCGGCATCATTACGTCGGTCAGCACGAGGTCGGGAAGACTGGCACGGGCGAGTTCCAGCGCTTCCTCTCCATCCTGGGCTGGGATCACGCGATACTGCCGGCTCAGCAGCCCCTGAACGTATTCGCGCATGTCACGATTGTCATCAACCAGCAGAATGGTTTCCGTTGTCGCCGGCCGAGTGGCCGGTTGCTCAGGGAACAGTGCCGTCAGATCTTCATTGCCGGAACTGCGGTCTGCCGTCACCGGCGCAGGCGGCAATGAATCGGGAAGCCAGCGCAAGGCTTCCTGAACATAGGGGGATGTCTCGGCCACAATCGTCCTGGCAGCATGATTGTGCGTGATCCGTTCCGCCGGCAGGTGACTGCTGCCCAGCGGAAGACGGACGGTAAACGTCGTACCTTCTCCGAAACGGCTCTCGACCGCAACTGTGCCGCCGTGCAGCCGCACCAATTCATCGACCAGCGCCAGGCCGATACCAGTACCCTCGTGGGTGCGTCCAGACGCGCCTTCTACGCGGTGGAAGCGTTCGAAGACGCGTGGCAACTCAGATTCCGGAATGCCCGAACCAGTGTCGCGAACGGTCAATACCGCATAGCTGCCGGCCGCGCGTATCGATATTTCGACTTCACCCTGCAAGGTGAACTTCAAGGCGTTCGACAGCAGGTTGAGGACGACTTTCTCCCACATCTCCGGGTCGACGTAGACCGGTTCCGACGCCGATTCACAGCTGACTATGAAACGCAGTCCGGCCTTTTCCATCGCTGAACGAAAGACACTGGCCAATTCAGCCGTCAGCGCGCAGAGATCGACCGGCTCGTAGTGGGCGTTGAGGCGTCCGGCTTCAATGCGCGAGAAGTCGAGCAACGCATTGACCAGTTTCAGCAAGCGCAGGCCGTTGCGATGGATCACTCGCAACTCGTCGAGTTCGGCATCCGCAACGCCGGCGCGATGGTGAGTCAGCAAGTCCTCCAGTGGGCCCAGCATCAGCGTCAGCGGGGTACGGAACTCATGGCTCACATTACTGAAGAACGTAGTTTTGGCGCGATCCAGTTCAGCCAGCGCTTCGGCTCGACGCCGCTCTTCTTCGTAGGCGGCGGCGTTGGCCATGCTGGCCGAGATCTGTCCGGCGACCAGCTTCAGGAAGCCGCGATAGCTGTCGTCGAGCTTACGGAAGGGATTGAGGCCAATCACCAGCGCGCCCGCATGCCCGTTAGGACCGGAAGGCGCGATGGGCACTACTGCCACCGAATGCACTGGGTGATTCCAAGCCTGAGCCATGATTGGCGGCAAAGCTTTGCCTGCCGTCGCTACGACTCGGATTTCGTGGGTTGCCATGGCCTGCGCAATCGGCCATAGCGAGGATTCATCCAGAGTTGCCGTCTGCGGCGCCGCTGCACTTCCGGCCTCTACTCCGGTGCATCCTTCCAGATGCACCGCGGCCTTGCCCGCGTCGGCGACATAGATGAGCGCGAAGCCGATGTCCTTGGGATTGCTGGCGAGGCTGAGCGCGCTAAGGCGGCAGGCATCTTCACGAGTGCGGGCGTCGGCCGTGCGGGCGGCCAAGTCGCGCAGCGCCTGCATCTGGCGCTCGCTGATGATCTGCTCGGTTGAGCTGGTGTTGGCGCAGATGATGCCGCCGACGCCGCCATGATCGTCGGGAACCGGACTGTAGGAGAACGTGTAGTAGGTCTCTTCCTTGTAGCCGTAGCGCTCCATGATCAGCAGGAGCGATTCATCGTAGGTGCCCTGATTGCTGAGAACCGCTTCGGCGCGCGGACCTATCTTGTCCCAGATCTCGCGCCACACCACTCGCGCGGGCCGGCCCAGCGCTTCAGGATGCTTCCCGCCGACAATACTCTTGTAGGCATCGTTGTAGAGGTTGACGAAGTCGTCGCCCCACCAGACGAACATCGGCTGGCGGGAAGTCAGAATGATGCGAACGCAAGTGCGCAGATTTTGCGGCCAGGTGCTGACGGGTCCGAGAGGCGTTTTCGACCAGTCCTTGGCGCGCATCAGTTCGCCAAGTTCGCCGCCTCCACTAAAAAGCCCGAAACTCTCGTTGCTTTCTTCAGGTCGATGTCGGCGCTGCAAGCTCTCTGCCTCCAAACTATCCGAGTCCATGAAGCTTCTCCAAGCAAAGGTTCTTACAGCTACACGGATGACCAAGCAAGATCGCGCACGACTGGCCGTACTTCGCCTGGAAGTGGGAAGAAGGTGAGATGCTGATTATCGAAATGCGGTTGTCCGAAGCAGTGATAGCCCTGACCCCACCCAGCTTAGCAGCCGGCGATCGACAGGCCGCCAGATCGTCTATCGTTCGAAATATTGTGCAAAAAACGTGGCCGAGTGCCAGCGGAATGGAGGAGCTCTGATTCGGTTTAGAGTACGTTAGGCGGTTGCTGATCTTCGGCCTCGGCCCGCTCACCAACTACCAGCAAAAGGCTGACCCACACCGAAATCACCACCACGTAAGCGAAGAATAGGCGCGCTCCGGCACTCCATGCCTGCTGCCTGAGCGTGCTAAGGTCGGAAACCCAATAGACGAGCTTATAGGGCAAGAGACCGCCAATCAGAATGAGCGCGATCATCCATGCCCAGTAGCCTGGCCGCCTGAGCGCGCGCAGCGAGTGTGCGACACGCGATCCTTTGAACCCGATGGCCGCAACCGAGCTGGCTATCGGCAGCCAGAGCGTAATCAGAACCGCCATCAGGATTAGCAGAGCCCAGTCGGCAGCGTGATAGATGCCGCGCGGACTACCGAAGCGGAGCCCGGAAAACTTCTGCCAGAACCACACCCCGAATTGCGGCGCATAGCGGCGCAGGCTGAACAGCCACCATGCGATACCTGCAACCGGCGCGAGGCAGATGGCCAAGGCGATCAGGTGATGCAGCGATTGTTTAAAGGCTGCCCATAAATTCGAGTGTTCGCGGAATTCGGCAAGGCGGCAGTACGCGAACGAGCCGGCGCGCAGCCACAGGCCGAAGAAGATGACAATGAGCGCGAGCAAGCCCGAGCCTGCGACCTGCCATCCGTGAGCGTCCGGCAGCAGCAGCCAGAAGTAAAGCGCAGCCAGCAGCGCGGCATTGCCGAACAAGTTCAGCAGCCACAGTTTCGCCACGCCACTATGTTTGCCCGTCATTTCACTGTCACCGTAATGGGTTCGCTGGTCGATAGATAGTCCGGCTGATACATCGGCAACACGCTGGTCGGGCTCACGCGGAAGATGCCGGGGTTGACGACCTTCAGCAGGTAAACATATTCATGCTGTCCCTGCGGGAAGTACAGGTTGAAGAACGTGGTGCGATCATCGCGCAGTTCGCGGTCGCTGTACCAGCGCGCCCACCACGTCGGCTGCTCGTCGAGTTCGTACAAGTCGTCGCGCGCGATCGATTCCGTGCCCGATGGAATTGGGTCTTCGATCATCAGATATTTCCACTCGTTGCCGCCGACGGTGATGCGCACCGCCAACGTGTCGCCAACCTGTACGGGGCCATTTAGCGGGTCGAGATGATAGACGACCTTGCCGTCCTTCTGCATCGACGACAGCTTGTAATACTGACGGGCGGTGCTCAGCTGGAAGGTTCCGGCATTCACGATTTTCTTTTCGTTGGAGTAGTAGTCGCCGCGCGTTGACCAGTAGACACGGCCGTCGCCGGTCTTGACGATGCGCACTTGGTTGCCCGCAGTCGAAAGTTGCGCTTCGTTGAGTGTGACGGTTGTCGCGGGAGCCAGTGCATCGGCCGGCGTGAATTTCTTCGTTGCGACGCTCTTGCCGTTTACCTGAATTTCCACGCTGTAGTTCGGCTTCAGCTCCTGCGTCTGCTGCAGGTAGTCGGTGAGGCCATAGATGACCATCGCCGTCTGCTCGGTCGAATCCCAGTAGTAGCCTTCGCTGCGATGGCTGACCAGATAAACGCGCGGCTTTCGTCACCAGCGGGCTGCTTGGATCGGTGTGATTGATGAGCTTCAGCGCATAGGCCGTGGACTCCGGTGTGGTGTTGCCATAATAGTCCATCAGGTAATTGTTTTCGCTCGGCCACCAAGCCTGCGAGTCGTCCTGCTTGGCCGAGCCCTCGAGTTGGTTCGCGAGATCCTTGGCACGAGCGTCGCTCACCTGAGCCATTGCCAGTCCGAGCACGGCTTGCCCGTAAGCTGTGAGCGTCGAACGCTGTTGCCAAACGGAGTCGATGACCGTGCTGTTGGAATCGGTGCCGCTCAACACCAGCGCATAGGCCATGTAGGCGCGCAGGTCGGTGCGGACCTTGGCCGACTTATTGAACTGCGGCAGCAGCCACGCACGGCCCTTGTCGATGGCGTCCTGCTTGACGTCGAAGCCGGCAGCCTTGGCCTGGCTCAGTCCGGCGAGAACGTAGGCGGTCATGAAGGCGTTGCTGTCGTCGGTCTGCCACCAGCCCCATCCGCCATCTTCATGCTGATAGGTGTAGAGGCGGTCGAGCCCGGCCTGAACTTGCTTACGCAGCGTTGTCGGATCGATGTTCGACTTCACGCCCAGCTTCTGCAGCGCGTCGGCAACCAGCACGTCGGGCAGGAAGCTCGACATGGTCTGCTCGGTGCATCCGTACGGATACGACGTCAGGTAATCGAGCGCGGCGAAAACGCTGCCGGCAATCGACGGCGTCACGCTGACGGTCAGCTTGCGCGTGCCGTTCTCGGCAGCGGCAGGGAAGTCGACCTTCTGCAATGTATCACTGGTGCCGGCTCCGGCAATCGATCCCGAATTCGAAGTCGCCAGCTTCACGCCGAAGGGAACCACCGGCAGCGTCAGCTCCATCGCATCACTCTCGACGTCGGTGAGCGCCTTGCCGAGCACCTTGGCCGAGTCGACGTCCAGCACCTTGACAACGTAATCGACTTTGACCAGTCCACGCGTCGGCACATTGATGTTCTGCTGCGAACCCTGCAACACCTGCAAGCCTTCGAACTGCATGGAGACCTGCGCGGTCTTGTCGGTCGGCAGGTAGTTTTGCACGATGGTCGAGAGCGTGATCTCGTCGCCGCGGCGGAAGAAACGCGGTACCACCAGCCGTACCATGATGTTCTTGCGCACGATGGTATTCGTCACCGCGCTGCCGACCATCGTGTTCTCGGTGACGCCGCGGGTCGTCGCGCGCCACGAAGTGATGGCGTCGGGATAATCGAACTTGACGGAGGCCTGCCCGTTTGCAGCCGTGCGAATGTCAGCCATCCAGTAGGCGGTGTCGGGGAAGGCCTTGCGGATCTTCGGCTGCACCAGCCGTTCGGGCTTGAGCTGCGCCATGCCTTTCGACGGACGCACGCTGGCCAGCTGCATCTTGCGCTTGCCGGCCTGTCCGCTGAAGTAATACGTCAGCGAGCTCTCGGTGCTGACCTGCGAGTAGACGCGGCCGTAGAACGCATTCATGATGCTGCCGGCGGTTTCGGGCTTGATGGCGTAGATGGCTTCGTCCACCACGCCCAGGCTGAAGTCGGCGACCATCGGCTTGCCGGCGGCGTCGGTGGCCTTGATGGTGTAGCTGGCTGATTCGCCCGGCTGGTACTGCGGCTTCGACGGAATCAATTGCACGTTGAGCTGGTGCGCCGTCGGCGGAACATTCAGGCTCTTCGAGCCTTCATACAGCTTGTTGTCGCGGATGAAGACCGCGCCGACGTAGAAGTTCGGCGCGTACTCCGGCTTTACCGGGATATCGACGGCGACGCTGCCGCCGTTGCTCTTGACCACCTGTCCGGAGTAGAGCCCGTTGCCTTCGGCGGTGACCAGCACCGAGGTTGGCTCCTTGCCGGTGACAATCAGCACGTGCGCGGTGTCGCCCGGCTGATAGCTCTTTTTGTCGGCGACAATCTGGATGCGTTCCTGCTGTGTGCCGCTCCACCACGGACTGACGCCCGGCGCCCACAGGAACGCCGTGTCCTCGACGTCGCGCTTCTCGGGTGTGGTCGCGACAACCTTCACGCGGAATTCGCCGGAGTCGGGAATCGTGACTTTGATTTGCGCCTTGCCGCTGGCGTCGGTCTGTCCCTGCGACGTTGTGACGATTGGCCCGGCGCCGGTGCGCCAGTTCCAGCGATTCATCTCTACGCGAAAGGCGGTCTGGACGGGCTTCTTGTCGTAGTCCTGCGCGGAAACGTTGATGGTCGCGGTGTCGCCCTTGCTGTACACATACGAGGTCGGCTCGGCGGTCAGGTAGAAGCTGCCGTAGGTTGCCAGGGCGAAGCCGTGGCCGGCGATCTCGCGATTGCCCGCATCGGTAACGCGCGCTTCGATGCGATACACCATGTCCTGCTTTTTAGGATTGACCGAAGTCGGCACCGTGATCTGCAGCTTGCCGTCGGCATCGAGCACGCCGCTCTTTTCCTCCTGCTGATCGCCGCCGTAGGTGTCACCCTCGTCGCCGTTATCGGAGTTGTCGGCGACATCATCGCCGCCTTCGCTGTCACCGGCGTCGGCGGTGTCGTCGTCCTCGCCGCGGCCCAGCGGCCAGTAGGTCGAGGTGTGCACCACCCATTTCACTTTTGCATTGGCGACCGGCTCGCCGAAGTAATAGCGCGCGTCGATGGTCGCCTTGATCGGCTGGCCCTGCAGCACGCGCGGCGGTTGCGCCGTGACCTTCACGGCGTATTCCGGCTTTTTGTATTCCTCCACCGAGAAGTTGGTGCCGTCGACGTAGCGCTCTCCCATCTGCATGTTGAGGTAGTACGAGCCCAGGTGCGCGTCGGCCGGGATGGTGTAATTCCAAGTTGCCGTACCCATCTGCGAGAGCGTGACCGTCTGTGTCCAGACGACATCGTAGGTTTGCGGATCACGCATCTCCAGCCGCAAATCCTGGCCTTGCGGAATGGTGTAGCCGCTGGCCGCTAGCGAGCGCACGATGGTCTTGAAATGAACGGTGTCGCCCGGCCGGTACACGGGACGGTCGGTGTAGGTATAGCCCTTCAGGTTGCGATTGGGATCGTCGCCCAGGTTCCAGCCGCCGGGCGCGTTGACCGCGAACTCCGTATCGTTGACCGCGAGCACGGCGACATTCTCGGGCTTCGAGACATTGACGGCCGTGTCGACCAGTCCCTGCTGATCGGTGGGCTTCGAGGCGATCTCCTTCTGATCGATCCAGACCTTGACCGGAATGTTGGTGATCGGGTTGCCGGTGCGGCGATCGACCACGTAGGTCAACAGTCGCCCTTGTCCCGACTTGGTGACGATGGCGATGTCGGTGACGACAACGATGGTGTAGGCGCGCAGCTTGCCGTCGGTGGCTTCGACCAAGTACACACCGCGATCACTGACCGGGATGGTGGTGTTCACGCTCTCCCAGCGCTCGTGCGATGGGATGGTCCACTTCCACACCGAGACCACCTGCTGCTGGTTGAGCACGGGCACTTGCGCGTAGTTGGCGACCTGCGGGCCTTTGGTCGGCTCGGTGCTGCCCATCTGCCAAAGGCGGATTGCGTGGCGCGAGTCAGGCGAGAATTGCGCGCGGACGAAGTCGCGAATCCAGGCCCAGATGCGGTGCTTCCATGCGTGAAATTTTTCCAGCCAGGTGTGCGCCTGCTTGGGTAGGGCCGGGCCCTGGCCGCCGAAGTTATGCAGCTCCTGCATCTGGCTGAAGAACTTGACCGGATCTTTTACGCGGTAGACGCGGAACTCGAGCTCCTTGACGTTGTGCGCGCTGACGGCGATCTCGGGCTTCTCGCCGGTCATGTACGTCTTGGAACTGGTGAGCGAGAACCAGGATTCGGTATCGGAGTCGTCCTGGGCGAACAATTGAATGTTCGCCATTTGTATGAGCGCCAGAAAAAGGATGAGCAGCGAACGCTTGAATCGGTGGGTGGAGCAGGCCTTCAGGCCTGCATGAAAAGAGTGTCTGACGGTCGGCTTTAGCCTCTGAGGTAAGGGAAGCCGCCCGGACCTCAGCGGCTAAAGCCGAACCGACTCTCGGCGAAGATATGCAGGCCTGAAGGCCTGCTCCACCCAAGGTAGCTGGGTAACAGGCTTGAAGGCCTGCTCCACCCGATGCGGCTTGATCGTGACCACGAAAACGCGTTCCATCCAGTGACGCTGCATGGCTCGAGTGGATGCCCGCGTCATTCCTTGGGCCTTGAGGAAGGAGCCGGATACCGGCATCCTGCGACTTTGAGACCAACCGTCGCCTCACTGGCCGCCTCGCAGGATGTTCCAGCGATAGACGCCGAGAAAGGCGGGATTCGATGACACTGGCCGCCAGCGCGGGTCGGGATAGTTCGCCAGTTCAGCCAGCGACAATCGCTTGACGATGCCTTTCGAATCACTGCTCGGGCCGGTGTGGTAAACGACGAACTGTTCTGCGCTGGGCTCGATCTGGCTGTGCCCGAGGAAGATCATCGCGTGGAACGGCATGTGGCCGCCGTCCTGGCGGAAGAACAGCAGGTCGCCGGGGCGGGCGCGATCCAAACTGCGCCCGACGGAAAACGTGTTGTGCCGCCATAGGGTCTCCGCGTCTGCGAATTGTGCGAAGGCGCCGTCGCGAAGATCGGCCGCGGTGAAGCTGCCGCCCTTCACGCGGAAGACATCGGCTCCCAGCGGCGTGTAGGGATATTGATATTGCTGAATGTCGCCGCTCGCGACCGGGCCGGGCAAAGATGCGTCGTGAGCCCAGGCGGCGTCGTGCTGGCGCATGGCCTCGCGATAGGCGAAGCGCAACAGCGCGGCGCAGTCGTCGACCTCCGGCAGGGGCTGGCCGCGGTAATATTGCGACTCGGACAGCAGGGTGAACCAGTGTCGGAAGGCCCGGCGGTCGGCCGGGTCATGCAGGCGAAGGAAATCAGGTGTGCCGTCGCCTACGCTGTCGGCGTTGTCGGAGGCGGTGGTCAACGTCAGTTCCTGCGGATCAAATCCCGGAGCAGTGACGCGGATTCTGGCGTTCCCGGGCAGCACTCCGGCCTGCAGAGAAGCCTCAGCAGAATCACCATGTACGGACAAGGACTCAAGTGTTACTTGATGGGGTGTTTCGAGCTCCAGATGGACGCCACGCAGATCATGGCCATTCATCGAGCGGATCGTCAGCTCAGAAGTGGAAAAGCCGTCGGCGGGAATCTTCGTATCGGAGAGACGCAGGACGAACTGGCCGGGCGCGAGCGCATGATGCACGGTGAACGCGCAAACCACCGCGACTCCCGTCAGCACAGCCACCACTGCCAACCAGCGAGGCACGCCGCGCAAGTTCGTTTCTCCTGAGAACAGTCGCGCGGATTATAAGGCAGCAACTAGCGACTAGCAACAAGCATTCAGCAGCAGGGCACGACTCAGTCGCGACTGCTCAAAGCTTGATAACCAGCCCCTGACCCCTAGCCCCCAGCCCCTATCCGCCTCAACTCTGCCAGCAACCTGGTCACCTCTTCTGCCGTGTTGTAATGCGCCAGGCCGATGCGCAGCATGCCGCCGCTTTGCTCAAAGCCCAGCCGCTCGGTGAGGTTGATGGCGTAGTAGTTGCCGTCCCAGGTGAAGATGCCGCGTTCGCCCAGCTTGGTCGCCAGCTCGCGCGGCGAGTGGCCCTCCATGCGAATCGCGACGGTCGGTGTGCGCTGGTCGAGCTTCGTCAGGTCTTTGACTCCATAAAACGTCAGGCCGGGAATCTCCAGCAATCCGCCGATCAGCTGCGCTGCCAGTTCGTGCTCGTGCGCCCGGATGACTTCATAGGCCGCCAGAAGAGCTTCCCGCCGCGTAGCCGCCGCAGGCTTGTTCCGCCGGCCAAGCTCGGCCAGATACTCAACCGCAGCAATCACTCCGGCCATGCACTCATGGTTCTGCGTGCCCGTCTCCCAGCGATCCGGCAGCAACTCCGAGCTGGCGCGCAGCTTGTACGGGCGCAGCCTCTGCAACTGCTCGCGCTTGCCGTACAGCACGCCCAGATGCGGACCGAAAAACTTGTACGCCGAGCAGGCCAGGAAGTCGCAGTCCAGCGCGCGCACGTCAACCGGCCCATGCGGCGCGTAATGCACCGCGTCGATGAACGCCATGGCTCCGGCGGCGTGCGCCAGCCGCACGGCCTCACCTACCGGATTGATGGTGCCGACCGCATTGGCCGCCCAACCGACCGCAACCACCTTCGTAGTGCGGCGGATTTTCGCCTGCAGATCGAACATATCCAGCGTGCAATCGGACGGCTTGATGTCGGCGGTGCGGACTTTCACGCCGCGCTCTTCGAGCGACACCCAGGGCGAGACATTGGCGTCGTGGTCGAGCACGGTAACCAGCAGCTCGTCACCGCTTTTCAGCTCGCGGCCAATGGCGCGGCTCAACGCCAAGGTGAGGGTCGTCATATTCGGCCCGAAGACAACTTCGTCCGGAGCGCAATTGAGGAAATCGGCCATTGCCGCGTGTGCGTCGGCTATCACCTTGACGGTGCGTGCGCTGGTCAAGAACGCTCCGTGAGTGTTCGAGTTCGACGTAACCAGGTAATTCGCAATCGCGTCGATCACCTGCTGAGGCACTTGCGTTCCGCCCGGCGCATCGAAGAAGACCGCCGGCTGACCATTCACGGTCTGCTGCAAAGCAGGGAACTGCTGACGTACCCAATCGATATCAAACCTGTCCATTTGTTCAACCATCCTCGTACCCGAAGACATTTACGAACTCCTGATTGCGGTAAGAAAGTCGACGAGCAGCCCATACGCCGTAGTCTCCAGCGTCGGGTCCTGCTCGGTAAGAATGAGTTGCGGGAGAACGTCGGTCTCGAAGCTGATAACTGACGAAGTCCCATGAACCCGCGCCAGCGGATCGTCGAGCTTCAGCCGCTCGGGCTGAACTGATGCGGCGATGCTGCCGTCGGACTCTCGCCGTGCGCGGCATACAAGCTTCCAGGCTTCACCGTCGGCGCGCGCCCGGAGAAGCTGCTCGACGGTTATCCCGCGAATACCTTGTCGCTCAACGTCGCCAGGTTTCAGCTCCGCGTCCATAAGAACGTTGGTCAGCGCGACAACCTTCACCGCGGCGTCGACGCCTTCAATGTCGTCCGTCGGATCAGACTCGGCGACTCCCAACTCCTGCGCGCGCCGCACTGCTTCTTCGAAGCTCCGGCCTGCTTCCATCTCCTCCAGAATGACGTTGGTCGTCGAGTTCAACACCCCGCGGAAGCCTCGAATCTCGACAGCCGGCATCGCATCGCGGAAGAGCGAGAAAATCGGCACCCCATCCATCACAGCCGACTCGAATAGAAAGCGTCGTCCCACGGCCGCCGCCAAAGTGCTCAACTCGCGAAAGGCGAACACGACCGGCCCTTTGTTCGCGCTGATCGCGTGAACTCCAGATTCCAGAGCCGCTCGGATGTGGTCGATGGCAGGACGACCGGTCGTAGCATTCAGCGAGCTGGTTTCGAACAGCGCGTCGGCCGCGGCAGTCTTCAGCCACGCGCGAATATCCAGGACCTGCGCTGCTTGCGAGAAATCCGCCGCCAGCAGCTTGGCTGAATCAAAGCCGTCCGGCGCCGCCCGCCATCCCATGCGTCGCGAGGCCACACCGGTAACCCGGCAGGCAATGCCGTAGCGCGAGGCAAGCTCCTGCCGCTTGCGCTGGAGCAGTGCGACAAAAGCCCTACCCACGTTGCCGAAGCCAACGATGCACAGGTTATAGGTGCGGATAGCGGGGCTCTCCGAGGTGAAGTAGCTTTACCCACCATTCTAAACACGTTGCTTTGGTTGCTGAAGAGCGGGTGGTTACCGGCTGCCGGAATTTCTGCTGCTTTTTCGTACCTACTTTGCGCCCGGGCGCATCCATTCTGGTGGGTCTGGTCACGGAATTACGGAGCGTGGAGAAACCCACGCTATGGATTTCTGTTGGTCAGATATAATCTGGAGTTAAGCTGAATCCCGGATGCTACACTTCACCGATCACCGCAGCTTGCGTCGGACTTCCGGCGCGACTGCATCGCAGACTTTCGGCCCCGGCAGCATAACGACTCAGTACTAATCTGCCTGTGAAGGAGCCTCGGAATGGCCATTAAAGCAAGTGAATATGTTTGGCACAATGGACACCTCGTCGCATGGGACGACGCCAAGATCCACGTGATGGCCCACGTGGTCAACTATGGCTCATCGGTCTTTGAGGGGATCCGCTGCTACCAGACGCCAAAAGGCCCCGCGATATTCCGCCTGCGGGACCACACCATCCGTCTGCTCCAGTCGTGCAAGATCTATCGCATCGACGTGGACTATTCGCTTGAGGAATTGATTCAGGCGCAGGTGAACCTGGTCGCCGCCAACAAGGTTTCGCCCTGCTACATCCGGCCTATCGTGCTGCGTGGCTATGGACAGGTTGGCGTTAACCCCTTCAACTCGCCTACCGATGTGTACATCGCCAATTACGAGTGGGGCAAGTACCTGGGCAGTCCGGATTCCGACGACGGTGTCGATGTCTGCGTCTCTTCGTGGACGCGCCTGGCGCCGAACACCATGCCGACAATGGCCAAGGCCGGCGCGAACTACATGAACTCGCAGCTGATCAAGATGGAAGCTATCGTGAACGGCTACACCGAGGGCATCGCGCTCGATATCAACGGGTACGTCAGCGAAGGCTCGGGCGAGAACATCTTCATCGTCCATAAGGACCGCATCTACACCCCGCCGCTGGGCAACAGCGTGCTGCCGGGCATCACGCGCAATTCGGTCATTCATATTGCGCAGGAGCTTGGCATTCCATTGGTCGAGCAGATTATTCCGCGCGAGATGCTCTACATCTGCGACGAGCTGTTCTTCAGCGGCACGGCGGCTGAGATCACTCCGATCCGCTCGGTCGACAAGATCACCGTCGGCCACGGCACCGCCGGCCCTGTCACGAAAGCGATCCGCAAGGAGTTCTACAGCATCGTGAACGGCGAGGTGGAAGACCGTCACGGCTGGCTAACCCCCGTTCCCGTGCATGCCAAGCAGCCGGTGAGCGTGTAAGAAAAATCCAGTTGCGAGCAAGAAGGGCGCAGAGATTGCGCCCTTTTTGTCTTAGCGAAAGTAGTTTTGCGCCGGTGCGACTTTAGAGGCTGCTGAAGAGCTTTGCCTAAGGGAGATTGGCGTCAGGGCACGACTTCAGTCCTGCCGCAGAGTACAGCGCATCGGAATTGTCATTCTGAGGAGGGCCTGAGCCCGACGAAGGATCTGCGGTCTGACGGGAGCGACAAGGACGCGGATATTCTGGCAACGTAGGCGAACCGCTGGTCTTTCGTTCAGGATGACAATTTCGCGGAGCTTTTGTCCCACAGGGCCCGCTTAAAAATCCATCGTCTTCAACTCAGGGCTCACCAGCAGTGGCGCGTCGGTCGCACGCTGCACATCCTCCACGGTGAGGTGCGGCGCAATCTCCTCCAGCACCAATCCCGCCTGTGACACCCGAATGTAGGCCATTTCCGTAACGATCGTGTCCACCACGCGCAGCCCGGTAATGGGCAGAGTACAGCGCCGCAGGATCTTCGGCGCACCGTCCTTGGTGGTATGTTCCATGGCGACGATCACGCGCCGCGCGCTGGCGACCAGGTCCATCGCGCCGCCCATCCCTTTGACCATTTTGCCGGGGATCATCCAATTGGCCAGATTGCCTTCTTCATCCACCTCCATCGCGCCCAGCACGCTGAGGTCGATGTGGCCGCCGCGGATCATCGCGAACGATTCCGCGCTGGAAAAAAATGCTGTGCCCGGAATTTCGGTCACCGTCTCCTTGCCGGCATTGATCAGGTCAGCGTCTTCCTCGCCAGCGATGGGATACGGGCCGACACCCATCATGCCGTTCTCGCTTTGCAGCACGACTTCCATGCCGGCGGGAACGCAGTTGGCCACCAGCGTCGGCATGCCGATGCCCAGGTTGACGTAGAAGCCGTCGCGCAACTCGCGCGCCACGCGGCGGACAATGCGGTCGCGTTTTTCGGTGTCTTTCTGCTTTGTGATATTCGGAGTGGTAGCCATCTATATTCCCGATTCCTGACTCGCCGGCAGGCGCTCGCAAAAACGAGAGCCCGATTAGCGGGTAACGATTCAACCCAATCTTGGGGTGAAGCTCGAAACGTCAGTTTAAGTTCTTATACGATTCCCACGTTTCGCGTTTGACAAAGTAAACCAGCTTCCCTGGTTGAGGCCGGTCATCGAACGCCACGCCGTTATTCCTCTCGCAGAGGTTTCTCGTCACCAATCCGTCGTTCAGAACTTCGTCAACAGAGTAGTCCTTCAGGGGAGCGTCAAACGCCTGTTCTCCGCAAGTCGCGTACTCTGTCGGAACCACTCGAAATGTTTTAGCGCCTTCGACATCGAACTCAACCTTTCCCTGATCGTCGGTGTGGAGATTCAGAATGTTACGTGTCACCGTACCTTGGAAAGCGACGTAAACGCGCTTGCCCGGGCCGACTGGCTTGCCGTTCTTGCCGTTTAGAACTTGCACCGTCACGGATTGGGCCGCCAGAGAACTCGCCGCCATAAGGATCAGCGTGGGTCCCAAAGCTCTACAACACTTTCGCGATAGAAGGTCGAACTTCATGGCTCCTTCTTCATCCGGCTGACGACTAGAGTCTCCTCACCGTGCGTCGCTCGATCCGCTTCTCGTAATCCGATCCTTGGAAGATGCGATGCACGTACACGCTTGGGGTATGAATCTGGTCCGGCTCAAGTTCGCCGGGCTCGACCAGATGCTCGACCTCCGCGATTGTAATTCTGCCGGCGGTCGCCATCATGGGATTGAAATTGCGCGCCGTCTTGCGATAGATAAGATTGCCCCAGCGATCGCCCTTCCACGCCTTGATGAGCGCGAAGTCGGCGGTCATCCCGCGCTCAAGGACATAAGGCCGGCCGCTGAACTCCCGCGTCTCCTTGCCCTCGGCGACCACCGTTCCAAATCCAGTCGGCGTGTAAAACGCCGGAATACCTGCGCCCCCGGCGCGAATGCGCTCGGCCAGCGTGCCCTGCGGAACCAGTTCGAGATCGATGCGCCCGGTCAACACCATATCTTCGAGCAGCTTGTTCTCGCCCACGTAGCTGCCCTTGTGCGAAGTGATTTGTCCGGCGGCCAGGAGTAGGCCGAGACCGAAGTCGTCGACGCCAACGTTGTTGCTGATGGTGTGCAGGTTCTTGACGCCCTTCTTGACCAGCGCCTTGATGAGGTTTTCCGGAATGCCGCACAAGCCGAAGCCGCCGACCATGATGGTGGCGCCGTCCTGAATGTCGTGTACCGCCGCATCGGCGTTCGTCACAACCTTGTTCATTGCCATAGAAGTTTTCGTCCGACCCGCGATTGTAATGGGGAGGGAAGGGCGGGCGCAAAAGCTAGGGGCTAGGGGCTAGGGGCTAGGGAGCGAAGCGTGATGACAATTTTCACTTCTCCACATCACAGCACGGCGTCTGCAGCTTGATTCACGTCTTACGTCTGTTGGCCTGGTCCCCAGACCCTGAGCCCTGGTCCCTGTCTTTCCCAAACTGATTGGCGCTCTCGAACATCTCCCGCAGTCCCGGGCCGCGCAAATTCTCCCGCAACTCCGCCAGTTGCTGCTCGAAGCGCAGTAGCGCGTCTTCGATGTTGCCCGTGTTGGTCATCGCGATATCGCGCCACATGGAGTATGGACTGTGTGCGATGCGGGTCATCTCGCGCAACGCGCGTCCACCGATCTGGGATACAGCTGCATCGTCGCCTAGCTCTTCGCGCAACATTGAGGCCAGCGCCGTCGCCATCATTTGCGGCAGATGGCTAATCCAGGCGCACAGGCGATCGTGGCGCTCCGAGTCCATCACCATAATTCGTGCGCCGATATCCAGCAGCAATTGCAGATACTCTTGCTGCAAAGTTGTGAAGGGAAGACTTGGATCGGATGGGGTGATCAGCCAGACAGCATTGAAGAACAGGTTAGCATCCGCCTGCTCAATGCCTCCCACTTCCTTGCCTGCCATGGGATGTCCTGGCAAATACCTTTCGTACGCGTCCTTGCCGAAAAGTTTGCAGGCCTGTTCGGCCAGCCTCTGCTTGGTGCTGCCCACATCGGTAATGAGCGTTCCTGAAGGCAGAAGCGGGGCGATTGATTCCATCTGCGAAAGGATGCAACCAACAGGCGTTGCCAGGATGACGACCTGACTCCCGGTGATCGCGCGCTCAAGATCGGTTTCGGCTCGGTCGATAGCGTTCCGTCCCTGAGCGATTTCCAGCACGGCCCCCCGGTCGCAGCCGATGATGTCGCCGGAGAATCCAGCCTGTTTTAGCGCAAGCCCGAGCGACCCGCCGATCAGTCCCGTGCCGACAATCGTGATTTGCTGAATGCGCATCGTCCAAACGTGTTTACACGGGTGGAGCATGCCCTCAAGCATGCGCGGAAGGTCAATATCAGGAAGTCGCGCGTCCTACCTCTTTGTGAATTGCACTGCTGATGCGGTGCCCCACCCGTACGAAGTCATAAGCCTAGATCGTCCTACCCACTGCGGGCGCGATCATCCTCAGCTGCTCCATCAGCTCGGTGAACTGCTCAGGGAAGAGCGACTGCGCGCCATCGGACAGCGCCTCGTCCGGCGAGGGATGCACCTCGATCAGCAGCGCGTCGGCTCCGGCAGCAACCGACGCGCGCGCCATCGGTGCGACTTTGTCACGCAGACCGGTTCCGTGCGACGGATCGGCGACGATGGGCAGGTGCGACAGCTTGTGTACAATCGGGATCGCCGAGATGTCCATCGTGTTGCGCGTGTACGTCTCGAAGGTGCGAATGCCGCGCTCGCACAGCATGACGTCGTAGTTGCCGCCCGACATAATGTACTCGGCCGACAGCAGCGTCTCTTCGATCGTCGCCGCTATGCCGCGCTTCATCAGCACCGGCTTGCGAATCTTGCCGATTTCGCGCAGCAGATTGAAATTCTGCATGTTGCGCGCGCCTACCTGGAAGATGTCGATGTAGGGCATCATCAGCTCGATTTGCGAAATCTCCATCACCTCGCTGATGACCAGCAGCCCATGCGCGTCGGCGGCCTCGCGCATCAACTTGAGCGCCTCAATGCCCAGACCCCTGAAACGTGTACGGCGAGCTGCGTGGCTTGAACGCGCCGCCGCGCAGGACTTTTGCGCCCGGCAGCACAGACTATCTCCGCCGCGGCGAAGATCTGCGCCCGCGATTCTACCGAACATGGCCCTGCCATGACGACAACTTGTTTGCCGCCAATCTCCACGCCGTTCGGCAGCTTCACCACGGTGCCTTCCGGCCGGAAGGTTCGCCCCACAAGCTTGTACGGTGCGCTGATGCGATGTACCGTCTGCACACCCGGCAGGACTTCGAGTTCGCGAATGTCGAAGTCGATACGCTTGCCGACTGCGGCCAGCACGCTCTGCCGCGCTCCGGTGGTGCGGTGTACGGCAAAGCCCATCTTGATCAGATGGTTGGTGACCTCCTGAATCTGGTCTTCGCTCGCCGTCTCCCACATTGCAACGATCATGATTTAGCCCTTAGAGACTCGCAATTAACAATTAGCATTTCGCACTTAGCCATTCGGTCAAGATTAAATTCTGGTTCGATACACATACTGGCGGCTGACTGCTGGCGACCGTTGCTCAGTCTTTCGGTTCCAGCTCGGTCCCGTTACGCCCACCTTCGAAATCTGATTCTGACATCTACCCTCTGCACCTGGCGCATCACGTCGATCAGTCGCTCGTACACCTGCCGCAACTGGATTTGCGAGAGAGGGCCGTGATTCATCTGCGCGATATGGTCGAAGATAATCCGCTCGCGGTCGGGCTCGTAGACTGGCATGGCTAGCCCCTGCTTCAGCTTGCCGATCTCGACCGCACACACGGCGCGTTCGTTGATCAGCCGCACCAGCTGCTGATCCAATTCGTCGATCTTCTTACGCCAATCCGAGATGTCCATGACAGTAAAACTTGATCTTCACCACAGAGTTACAGGCTCCACCAGAAAGCCCTTCAGTTTTCTTCGTGCCTGCGCGGTGCACTAATCCCTGTATCACTCCAATACTTCGTGCGCTCCTCGCCGGCTGTTACCTGCTTGCTCCTGCATGCCGCGCCGCCGCCGTAAGGGAAGACAGGAATTCTGCCACAGCCTCCGCCTCGCGACCGCGATTCTGTTCAATGCGCTGAACGATCGCGCTGCCCACAACCGCTGCATCGGCGAAGCTGCCCACTTCTGCGAACTGCTCCGGCGTGGAGACGCCGAAGCCGACGGCAATCGGGAGCTTGGTGAACGCTCGTAGCCGCTCGACCAGCGAACGCGCGTCGCCTGCCACTTCCTGCCGCGCGCCGGTGATGCCGGTGCGCGAGATGGCGTAAACAAATCCGCGCGAGTGTTTGGCGATCTGCCGCAGGCGATCGTCGGTGCTGGTAGGCGCCGCAAGGAATATGGGCGCGAGCTTGTGCACCTTCATCGTCTTCAGGTAATCGCCCGCTTCTTCCATCGGCAGGTCAGTGACCAGCGCACCATCGACACCAGCATCGGCCGCCGCCGCGCAGAACGTATCCAAGCCAAACTGCAAAATCGGATTCAGATAAGAGAAGATGACGAGCCCCGCGTTCGACTGGCTGCGAATCTGTCTGGCAACATTGAGCACTCCTGCGAGGTCGGTTCCGTGCTGCAAGGCGCGCTCACTGGCTCGTTGAATCACCGGCCCATCGGCGACGGGATCGCTGAACGGAACACCCAGCTCGATGACGTCGGCGCCCGCGCGAATCGCGGCCAACGCAACTTCGCGTGAAGTATTGAGATCGGGGTCGCCGCAGGTGATGTACGCGACCAGTCCGGGATGGGATTTGAATCGAATCGTCAACTATGTCTCCCGAAAGACTTCCAGTCAGCGGCGGAGACGCGGAGGCTTGAGTTCTTAGTCTCTCCGTGCTCTGCGCTTCCGTGACCCACTTCGTCAGAATTTCAGATTCTCGCGCAAAATTCCGATGTCCTTATCGCCGCGACCCGACACATTCACGATGACGATGTCGCTAGGCTGCATCCTCGGTGCACGCTTGATACACTCGGCCACCGCGTGCGATGACTCCAGCGCAGGAATAATTCCTTCCAATCGTGCCAACGTGCGGCAGGCGTCCAATGCCTCCTGATCGCTGGCCGAAACGTACTCTGCCCGGCCCTGATCGTGCAGTTCCGCATGCTCGGGACCGATCGCGGGATAATCAAGGCCGGCAGATACCGAGTGCGTCAGCGCGATTTGTCCCGCCTTGTCCTGCAAAACATACGAATACGTTCCCTGCAGAACTCCGGGACCACCGCCCTCGAAGCGCGCCGCGTGCTCGCCCAGCGCGCGGCCGCGGCCTCCGGCTTCGACGCCGATCAACTTCACATCCTTATCCTTGATGAACTCGTAGAACGCGCCGATAGCATTCGACCCGCCGCCAACGCAGGCGATGATTGCATTCGGCAGCCGGCCTTCGGCCTTCAGAATTTGCTTGCGCGCCTCCTGGCTGATCACGCGATGGAAGTCGCGCACCATCGTTGGATACGGATGCGCACCGAGCACACTGCCTAGCAGGTAATGCGTGGTGCGGACGTTGGTGACCCAGTCGCGCATGGCCTCGTTGATCGCGTCTTTCAGCGTGCGCGAGCCCGATTCCACGCCGCGCACTTCGGCTCCAAGCAGGCGCATGCGAAAGACGTTGAGCTCCTGCCGCCGCATGTCTTCGGTGCCCATGTAGACGACGCACTCCATGCCAAACAGGGCGCAGACGGTCGCGGTGGCTACGCCGTGCTGGCCCGCGCCGGTTTCGGCAATGATGCGGTGCTTGCCCATGCGGCGGGCCAGCAGCGCCTGCCCGATGCAGTTGTTGATCTTGTGCGCGCCGGTGTGCAGCAGGTCTTCGCGCTTCAGGTAGATTTTCGCGCCGCCGAGTTCTTTCGTCAGGCGCTCGGCGAGGAAGAGCGGAGTAGGGCGTCCGGCAAAGTCCGCGAGCAGGCGATGAAGATCGTCGCGGAACGATTTGTCTTTACGAGCCGCGGCGTAAGCAGCTTCCAGCTCCTGCAAGGCCGCCATCAGAGTCTCGGGAACATAGCGTCCACCGTAGGCGCCAAACCGCCCGGCGGCAACGCGAGCCTGCGGCGTCGGATTACTTGCGGATGGAATGCGTGTCGCTCCCGTAGGTGCGCCGTTGGTCTCTTCCATGATCCCCTTCTACTGCCCTGTGTGTTGTCGCACCGCGCTCACAAACTCGCGCAGCTTAGCTTCATCTTTCTGTCCTGGCTTGGTCTCGATACCGCTGACGGCGTCAACGCCCCAGGGTTGAAACAACTCGATCGCCCGGCCGACATTCCCTGCGTTCAAACCGCCGGCGACGACCAGCGGCATCCGTTCGCGGATGCGCGAAGCGATCGGCAGTGCGCTCTCCCAGTCGAACGCCGCTCCGGTGCCGCCGCGCTGTTGAGCCGACCCTGAGTCGAGCAGGATCGCGTCTACGACATCGCGCAACCACAAGTACTGTTCCAGTGGCGACTCGCGGCCGGCCAGCAGGCTGCTGACCTGAAGCGTCTTGATGATCTTGCGCTGGCCCAGCGTGCGACGGAACTCGGGCAACATTCCCGGCCCTTCATCGCCGTGCAGTTGCACGCCGGACAGCCCAACTTCGTCGGCGACCTCCGCCACCCGCTCGGGGCTGGCATTGACGAACACGCCGATGCACTCTACTTCGCCCGATACGGCGGCGACGATCTCTTTCGCGGCGGCCAGTTCAATCTGCCGTCGGCTTGGCGCGAAGATAAAGCCCAATGCGTCGGCACCGGCGGCGACGCTCAACTGCGCATCCCGAAGGTTTGCCGTCCCGCAGATCTTGATCCAAATCGCCCCATGTTGCTGGCTGATCACCGCGCGACCGCCGACCGCGTCAGTAACTCGCGCAGCGCGTCGCCGGGACGCGGCGCGCGCATGAGCGACTCGCCGATTAGAAACGCGTTATAACCGGCCTGTCGCAAACCTGCGATGTCGTTGCGAGTTTCTATCCCGCTCTCCGCAACCTTGACCACGTTCTTAGGCATGCGCGAAGCCAGTTGCAGCGAGGTATTCAAATCAACTTGGAAGGTGTGCAAGTTGCGATTGTTGACACCAATCAGGTCGAAGCCCGCATCGACCGCGCGCCACATCTCCTCGCCGTCGTGGATTTCGCAAAGGACGTCGAGCTGAAGTTCCTCAGCGCGCGAGCGCAAGCTGCTCAACTCATCATTAGTTAGCGCAGCAACAATCAGGAGAATGGCGTCGGCACCGTAGGCCCGCGCCTCCAAGACCTGAAAATCGTCGACGATAAAGTCCTTGCGCAGGCAGGGCAGAGAGGTCGCGGACGACGCGATCCGGAGATTCTGAAGCGAGCCCTGGAAATATTGCTCGTTGGTGAGGACGGAAAGGGCAACGGCGCCCGCTTCCTCAAGTTCTCGTGCCAGATCGGCAACTGGAAAGTCGGCGCGGATCAGGCCCTTCGACGGCGAAGCCTTCTTCAACTCGGCGATGACGGCGGCTCCGGCAGTCGATTTTTTCTTCAAGGTTTCGCGAAAGCCGCGTGGTTGGTGACGTTCAGCCGCCTCGCGCAGGGTGCGCATGTCCGCCCCGGCTTTGGCAGCAGCAGCTTGGCGTCGGGAGGCTGCGACGATTTCTTCCAACCGGGTAGGCATGAGAAAGTATACCTGCTCTTCAGGCTTCGCAGGGTCAGCGAGCCGCGATATGTCTTGCTGGCAAATGCAGCGCAGGAGGACCGACTACTCAGCCTTCCCCGGTCCCAAAAAGTTGTAGCCGCATCAGGCGAAAACACTATTTCCAGCACGCGTTCCATGGAGTACTCTGGCACCTATCCTTTTCAAGGCAGGCCAGAATTTGGCGCCACACTACGCGACGCTGGGCAGGGGAGCCCAACTGAGAAAGCGATTTCTGCTGTTTCCGGCTGGCGACGCTCGCCGTCGCGGTGGCGTTGTCCGCGCAGGAGCCAACTCTCGCCAAGCTCACGCATGATGGCAGCGCGGAGCTGCCACACTCTTCCATACGCACTGCCTGGAGTACTCCGCCGACTGTGCACCACGGGCAATCGTCGTCACTGCCGGTCAGCGTACTGGCGCACTCGGCGGCGACCGCGCTGTTCGTTCGCTCCGACCTCGATCGCTCGCGCACGCTTGCTCAACAGGTGCTGCGCCGTGATCCTCGCGACGCCGAGGCCCTCTTCGTATTGATGGAAGCGTCGGAGATAGAAGACGACACCGTTACCGCCCTGGATGCGGCAACCCGCCTCTGCGAAGCCGGCCAACATTCCCCGGCTGATCTGCGAGTTCGTCTGGCTGCAGTGCGAGTTCGCGAAGCGGCAGCGAATACCCCCGAGTTTCGCAACGTGATCCCGCGTATTCAATCGGTGTTGGCCCATTCGCAACAGGAGTGGCCTGAGTTGCAGGAAGCGTTGTTGCAGGCCGCTATGGACGGCGTGCCTGGATTGAATCCCTACACGCTCTCCCGGGCTACCGGCATTTTGACCGATTGGAGAATTGTTGGTCCGATGAACCGGCTGCGGCTCAGCGACGATTCGTCGGTTCCGACGGCCGACGAAGTGTCACGCCCTTCCTACCAGCACCGTGCGGCGGAGAATTTCCAGTTTTCCGACGGCAGGATCGTTTTGCCGGATTACCTGTCGCGTCACGGCACGTTCTATGCGGCGTCGCATTTCGCCTCGTTGACCCCGGGTCTGTGGCGGGTGAAAGTTGAAAGCGAACGTAACGTGGAGATTTACGTAGATGGAGCACGTGTTGCGCGCAGCGGCAATTCCGGCGGAACGCAAAGCGCGACGTTCGAAGTGCCAGCCGGCCCGCACAATGTTCTCGCAAAATTTGCCGCTTCCGCGATCCCGCTACGCGTGACCATGACTCCCGCCGAGGAGGAGTTGCATAACCCACCGCCGTCAAAGCTCTCGCTCGAAGAGCTGACCTATCTTCTTTCGGCCGAGCACTACGTAGCGGGAGACTTCGACGCAGCGGCCAAACAGTTGAATGCGATTCCGTCTGCGGACCGCACGGCAGCGCTGGACTTTTTCATGGCCCAGGACTACGAGCGCTTATCTCCGACTTCGCAAGCAGCTCTGACAACGTGGGAGCAGCTCAAAGCGACAACGCCGCGCGCTTTCGTTGCGGATAAAGAGCTGGCTCGACACGCTCTCTCCGCTGGTGATCGAGCCGGCGCCGCAAAGCGGGCGGACCGCGTTCTCGAAGTGCGGCCCGAAGACAGCGAGGCGCTGCGAATCGCAATCGCCGCGTGGCAGGGCGAAGGGAGCTCACCAGCATCGTTGAGTGAACTTTGGGAGCGACAGATTGTCGCTCATCCCTCGTGCCAGAACCTGCGAGCGGCCGTGAACTTTTATCGGGAGAAATCAGACGAGTTCGCGGCGGCTTCGACGGAGCGCAAGCTCGACGGCTGTGCTCCGGAATCGCTGGACTACGCCAGGGCTTTGTCCGAGCAGGGAAGACATGCCGAGGCGGCACACTGGCTCCAACAATTCACCGCTGCCGAGGCGCTCGATCGTAATGCCCATCTCATGCTGATTCGCGAGATGCAGTTGGCAGGAGAAGACGGCCCTGCGCAGCAGGCAGCCGTCGAGTGGCTGCGCATTGCTCCCAACGCCGCCACCTATCATCGCCTCGCTGCCTCTGCCGAGCCGGCGAACGACCTTGCGCAACCCCAGGACGAAACAGCCGCGTTTTACGCACCCTATCGCCGCGACACGGCGAATCTCCTAGGCGACAAGTACCCGACCGTTCCCTCGAATAACGAACTCGTGCTGCTCGATGATCACGTTGCCATCGCGCGGACGGACGGCAGCGTTTCCGTCTATGTCCACAGTGTTCGGCGTCCGGCGAACATCCCCTCTGCGCTGAATATTTCACTGCCCCAGGGAGCGCAGTTCCTCCATTTCAGCGTGCTGCACCCTGACGGCACGACGGCCGCTGCCGTTCCTGACTCTGGCACCGTGTCGCTCAACCCAGGCGACGCCATCGACGAGGAATACGTCATCAACTACACCGGGGATGGCGGCATCTCTGAGCATCCGGAAGTCTTCCAGTTCGTCTTTGGCAGCTTCGACCGCCAGATTCTGAGTGTGCGTTTCATCGTTCTGACGCCGGCGCAAAGCGCGGATCGCGGCGTTGTGATTGCCACGGAAGGCGCGCCCGCTATGAGCGCCAGCGTTCACGGCAATATGCTGGAGAGAGTTTGGACGAGGGAACAGATGCCGCCGGCGAAAGGCCGGTCAGCGGCGAGCGCGGACGGCTTGCCGATCATACGTGTCGTGGAAGAAGAGCACGGCTGGACGGTGCCCAGCAATGCCGAGCACCAGCGCCGCATTGAGACGATTCATCCCGGGCCGCGACCGGTTGACTCCTAACGCGTATCGAAGCGAAACCTAAGAACCGTATTCCGAGCGAATAGTGCGCCAGGTGTCCACGCTGCGCCGCTCCGCCTCTTCGGCAAAGTTCTCACCCAGCTTCTGCAGGGTTCCGAAGATCTGCATGCCCTTTTGCAGGTAGTCGGGCGCGTTCTCCCATACCGATTCGAACTTCTCCGGGTATTCCGAGGCCAGCACGGCCAGGCCAGCGGCAGCGCACGCCATTCCGACCGGCTTGCGGCCAGTCAAGATCAGCACGGCTCCTGCGCCGATGGATCCGAAAACAATAGCTTTCTTCCAGTTCTGCATGGTCACCTCAATCACTTACGAAGATTACGAAATACATTAGAGCAGTTCTGCCGGGCTCCTGTTGTCTCAGCCGGCTCGAATGCGTAACCCACATTGTAAGCGAGGAGAAATGGCGATTGCGCTATTTGGCCGGCTTCGGCGGCGCATTGACCACCAGTAGCCAGCCGCTGCCACCGCGAATGTCGATGTCCTTGGGAGAGGTGAACGCGATCTGCCCATAGGGAGGCGTGTTGCTGCCGTCGCCATCCAGCTTCGTGTTTTCGAAGCCGTAGATACCGCAGGCCGCAGCTGAAAATATCCAGAGGGATTGCAACGGATTGTTGTTTTCGATCCCGGCACAGCCATCGATCACGGGCAGCTTGCCCCACACGCCCGACCCATCCCAGATGCCGTCTTTGGCAACCGGCGACGCCATGTAGCCGCGCCCTCGGAAGACGTAATCACCGCCGACCTGTTGCGTCACCCACTCTTGCGAGGATTCGGCGTCCGAGTTGTTGTCGACCGGCACTCCCGCCTGGAAAACTGCCTGCGAGCTGGCCATCGCGCGCAAGCCCACCTGCAACGGCAGGCTGACGTGCTCGTCCTGCAGTTGGTCGAACTGCACCACCAACCGCGAAGCTTTCCCGCCGGGGCGCATTGCGGAAACGACGTGGCCGGTCACGTGAGCTCCTTTATTGAGATGGCCGCCATCCGGGATCTTGACCGCCTGCGCCAGCTTGCCTTCGATTTTCTGCCCCGGCTTGGCGTTCTTGGCGTTGATATCTGAGCTGACGACCACCGGAAGAGCCGTTCCCGGAGGAAGCATCTGTGCAGTAAGCGCGGTAACACAACAGAAGAGGAATGCGCCGAGTCTGGTTAAGAGCATGAGAGAGAGCAACAGGCAGAGTCAAAAACCAGCTGCTCGCGTTGCTATCGAAGAAGTATAGCCAAGAATTATGAACAAGGTGTTACAGCCCCGACCGCGACAGTTGGTTGCGCGGTACTACGCCGTGTCGTCGTGGTCGATCTCTTGTTTCAGCTCTTCCAGGACCTGCTCTCGGTCCTTTCCCTCGAGCCGCTCATTCAGTTCGCGCAGGGCGACCGCGACGACGTGGTAGTGATGTAACTGGCCGAAATCGCGGTCCCGCGTGACATTCAGCCAGATGTCGTGCATCAGCTTCAGATCCTGCCCGCGCATGCGCGGGTTATGCGGACCCAGAACGTACTCCCATTTGCGGCCGTCAGGCGCGACCACCTCCAGCCGCATCGAGGGTCGCGGCTCAGGCAGCCGCTCCCAGGCGTCGCCGGTCAGCTTGCCCTGCTCCTCGGGCGTCAGCTTGTTCGAGAGGCCGCAGACAATACGGGTCGACTTCAGCTTCTGGCCGGTAGCCACGATGCTTTCGAACACATCGTTGGTCGGAGCCACCAGCAGCGAGACGTGTTTGCCCTGCTTTTCGGCGGTGTTGACCACGGCAGTGAACAGCTCGCGCTCGTACTGCTCGAAGATCTCGGAGGTGTCCATGCTGGTGCTGCCGGCGAAAGAGTGTTCGCGATGATAGACGCGTGCCGTCATCACCACCACATCGCGCTGCGTGGTGTCGGTTTCAGCCAGCACCTCGCGCAGGTACGCCATGTTGTGCGGGTCGCGCACGGCGACCAGGATGTTGCCCGGTCGCACCTCCATGCTCTCGGCCGTGAGCTCCTGCTGTGCGTTGATCCGGAACTGCTCGAGTTCATGGCGCTTGCCCTCGGCGCTGCGCAGGCTGATCTTCTCCGAAATCGTGAACACGGCAAACAGCGCCAGACTGAAGGCGATGCCGGAGATGGTGGCTAACTGCTTGGTGAACAGGTTCACGACGGCGGTGGCGAACAGCAGCAGCGAGATCAAGCCCAGGCCGATGGGAATTTCCACTTTGCCGATGTGCACATTGCCCGGCACCTTCCAGATGCGGTTCTCGGGCTCGGTGAAGCGCAGCACCAGTACGGCCAGCGACTTGAAGGCAAAGCTCCAGATGACGCCGAAGGCATAGAGCGAGGCCAGCAGATAGACGTTGCCGCGGCTGAGTACGATGGTCAGGATCTGCAGCAGAGCGATGAGGTTGATGATGCGGTGCGTCGTTCCGTACGTGCGCTGCGGATGCCGGAACCACGGCGTCAGCACGCCGTCCTCGCTGATGCGGTTCAGCACGCCATTGGCGCCGACGATGGCCGTATTCACAGCGCCGGACAGAATCAGTGCGCCCACCAGCACCACGAAGCCCTGGAAGAACAGCCTGAGCGTGTAGGGGCCGACCACGTTCATGGCCAGGCCGCTGATCAGGTTGGCGAAATAATCGGGCCGCACCTTGTCGGGGATGATCATCACCGCAAAGAACGACACCAGCGAAGTGAACAGCAAGCTGTAGATGAAGATCACCAGCCCGGTGCGCTCCAAGTTCTTCAGCTTGGGGTGCTCGATCTCGCGGTTCACCTGCGCCAGTGACTCCTCGCCGCTCATGGCCAGCACCGAGTGCCCGAAGCCGACCAGCAGCAAGACCCACGTCAGATTTGCCGCCCAGCTGTGATAAAGCCAGCCCAGCGATTCGTGCGTCATGTGCAGGTTGTTGCGTGTGGGCAGCGGAGGCAGATGCGCGGGATGCATGATCAGCGTGATCACGCACCAGACGATCATGACCACCACCATCACCGTGGTGATCTGCATGATCCGCAGCGCCTTCTCGCTGGACTCGTGGATGCCTTGGATGTTTTTCCACCAGAAGTACGCGGTGACCATGATGCCGAAAGCTGCGGCGATGTAATTGATCTGGGCGTCGGTCCAGTGCACGGGATGTCCGGCGCGGCCCAGCACGTCCTCCATCAGGCCGGCGAGGTACTGCCCGGCTGACACGGCGCTGATTGGGCCGGTGAGAACGTAATCGAACAGCAAGGCCGAGACCGAGAGCTTGGCCAGGTTGCCGCCCATGGCCTCTTTGACGACCTTGTAGACGCCGCCGCGCACGAACATGCTGCTCGACTCGATGTAGATCGAGCGCACGGCATAGCTGAAAAGCATGACCGCCAGAACAAACCAGGGAGCGCTCTTGCCGATAACCTTCTCGGCATCGCCGCCCACGTAGTAGGCCGATGAGGCCAGATCTGAAAGTACGATAGCTGCCGCACGCCAGAAGGAGATGAACGTCAGCATCACCGTGGTGGCGACAAAAACTTGTACCGCTGGTTTATTCAGGGTCGATGGTTTTTGCATTAAGCCCGCTTGATAAAGGAACTTTTTCAGGATATCGCCCGCAGCGGGCTGCAGGCCCGAATCTTAACAAAATCTTTATAACTTTTTTATACGGCGCCACGGGACGCTGGTGTCGGCTTTGTGCTGTTATTCGCTCGCAAATCCCGGAGATCATGCGAAGGCGAGCCGTTTCGAGGCTGGCGGCGCGGCTTCGGCGCTTTACGAAAAACTTACGACTGCCTTAGACGGCCTTTATACGCTGCGTGCTTCAATCAAACCAAGGGAAACCAGAAACGATGAGCGCAAATCTTCTCATGACTTCCTTCCTCGTAAGTTGCGCACTCGGACTGGTCTTCTTCCTCATCTTTCTGGCGAAGTGCTGGCAAGCCTCGAAACCCAAGCATCGCCCGGCGCGCACCACCCTTCGTAAAGTCGGAGCGTTCCCACCTTGCGATGTCGACGATGAGCTGTTCCTGCGCATGGAAGAGGAGATGGCGGAGTTTTTGTCGGTAGCGGAAAGAAAGCGTTCGTCATAGGCGCAAGCAGGAAGCCTGGTATCTTGGCCGTCACACGTTCTCGGTCATGAATACCAGGAACGATTGGGATTGCAGCGAATTGCCCAACCGCCTCAGCGTGCTCTCGCGTCAGGCCACACCGTAAGTAATCCTAAACCCAGATTCAACTCTCCAGCTTCTCCTGGCTGCGCTTGAGCAGTTCTTTTTCCCGCTCCAAGCGAGCCTGGGTTTTCTTGAGTTGTGCCTTAGCCTTGTCCCGCTCCTGCGTTGCCTTCTCCACCCGTTTCTGGGCAGACTTGATAGCATCGATGGCTTCTTTGTGTGCTCGCAACATAAACCCAGTTTAGACCCGATGCCACCGGGACGGCTTGTCCTGCGATGCGGGGATTGTCGAGAATCGCCCAACTCAGAGTGCTCGGCTACCTCAGGTAGTTCGATGAGGCGTGGTGCTTCCGCTCCAGTGGCCAAGATCCGGGCGCACCGATCTCGTCCCGATTTGTTGGTGTACGCGGCTACGGCGCGAAAAATGCCGAAATGTCCAGGATGAGATTGGTGCTGCCATTCCCTGCAAATGCATCAATCTTGCCGTCAGTTCCCGCCGGAATAATCGCCATGTTTGACGTGACCGCCCCATCGCGCGCATTTAGCGTGGAAACGGTAGGCTGATTCTCTCCATAGGGCCATAGGCTCAGATAACCCAAACCTCCCTGCGGTATCACAGTGGCATTCAGGGTGTACGCCTGCGAGAGCGACGGGGCAGCGCAAGGACTCCCCAGAACGTCTACCGGAGGACTCAGCAGCCCGGTGAAAGCGCCGTTACCGTTTCGCGTGTCCAACACCCGGCACGGCGGAGTGGGATACAGGGACAGGCCGCCCTGTCCTGCCGGTGCGAAGTAGCCATTCACGTCAATGAGCAAGTCGGTATCAGCAGAAGGATAGACACTGACGGCGCCTCCTGTGCCTGCCGGCACGAGGGCAGCGTTCGCCGTGTTTGCGCCCGTCGGAGCGTTGAGGGTGGAAACCAGAGGCTGTGTCTCTCCAGTGGGCCAAACCGTTACGTACCCGAGACGCCCGTGCGGCAGGGCCGTGAAGTTGAGCGAGTAAGCCGACGGGTTCACGCCAGTTGGAAAGCAGGTAGTCGCTTCCAGTAATGGGAAACTGCGAGCCGTGCCGCCGGTAAGGTAGGGACCTCCCAAGTCGCCATCGGGATTGCGAGTATCGACGATGCGACACGGTGTCACCGGGTAAAACTGCAACGTCGAGCTGCCCGACGGAGCGAAGTAGCCGTCGATGTCCAGCAGCACGTCGGCCGTGTCCGTGACGTAAACGCTCACACCCCCGCTCACTCCCGCCGACACGACGGCTGCATTGGCTTTGTTTCGGCCATCCGAGTTCATCGTCGACACTGTAGGCTGCATGCTGGCTGGCCGGCCAGATGGACAAGTAGCCGACGCGGTGGCCCCCTTTAGGAAGCAGCGTGACATTCAGCGAGTAGCTGGCTGCTGTGGAAAGATCGAGACCGGGACACTGCGATTGCGCTAGTTGCGGGAGGTTGAAGGTTTGGAATGTTCCGCCTTGGATTGGACTGCCGTTGCGCGTGTCCACCAGCCGGCAAGGAGTTACAGCGTTCAGCTGCAGCGTGGTCGCTGCGCCAATGACTGAGACGGTGTCGTCCGAAGAATTGGGCGTATACAGCGTGTTATTCGTGTGTCGATTGTGACGTTGTTCGGGATTGTCGCCTACAGCGATCGGAAAAGTGCTATTCGTCGCGCCGTCAATTACCGTAACCGTCTGCCCCGCCGGCGCAGCTGACCGTGGAGGTTCACAAGGCGTGTAGATCTTGTTGGTGACAGTATTCACTTCCATATCGCCCGGAAAAAGCGCGGGGCCGCACACCGAGAACGTCGCAGTCGAAAGAGTTGTGCCGTTGACGGCCGTCACGGTCGGGGCGGTCACGCATGACGGGTCGCCGCATGCGTTCCCCGTATAAGCAAAATGGGTCGTAGGGTTAATCCCTATCCAGACCGGAAAAAGCCCCACCGTAACATTCTGCACATTCAGCGTCGAGCCATTTACAACCGTCACGGTGCCGGCACTGGCGCAATTAGGATCGTTGCCACAATAGTTGGTGACGTAAATCTGGTTCTGATTCGGATCATCGACGATGTCCTGACTTCGATATTGGGTGGGGACAGTTTGAGTCGCCAGCGTACTCCCGTTGACTATAGTAACGGTTCCAGGTCCACCGCCCAGGGTACGGTTGTTGACCACGTAGATCATGTTCCGTTGCGTATCGACGGCGATGCCTTCTGGGCCGCAGCCCGCCGTCACCGTTTGAGTGGCCAGTGTGGTTCCGTTGATTACCGTGATGTTCCCGTTCGGACTACTCGCATTACACAATCTACAACTGGGGTAGCCGCCGGCGATGCAGCGATTCGCAACATAAATTTGGTTGGTGACCGAGTTCAGTTCAATGCCATGTACACCGTTGCCAGGCGCGTATCCGACATTTACGGTTTGCGTTTGAAGCGTGGCGCCGTCCACCACTGTCACCGTACCTGGACTCTGGCAAGTGGAATCGTTGCCACAGGAGTTGGTAACGTAGATCTTGTTGGTCGCGGAATTGATGACAAAGTCGACCGGATCATAACCCACATTCGCAGTGCCTAGTATTTGAAATGTGGCAGCATCGATTTCGGTAAGGGTACCCGCCACAGAGCAGGGATAAGCGGAACACCCGCCATTCACTACGTACAACTTGTTGGTGGCGGGGTTGATCTGCGCCCCTTCCGGGTAGTTGCCGGCCGGTATCGTCGCTGTGGTTACCTGCGCAAGAGCGGACAGGGACGTTACGGCGCACACCATCAGCAAAAAGCGCCACAGTTTACGGTTCATAAATCCTCCCAAATTATTTGCGGACGTAAGACACCCCACCGGGATCGAATGGTCTTTGGCAGGAGCCCAGGAGCGATTCATGAAGAAGAGGAAGGCATTGCTCCATTCACAAAGCAAGAGCTGCAGTGTTTGCGGGTACGTCTCGAACTTAAATCGAGAGAATGTGTCGAGTCTGCGCTCCCACGGAGCGCTATCGCACGACATCCAATTTCGCGGTATTTTGCCGTAGTGAAAAAGCAATTTCAAGGCAAATTAGTTTGTTTTAGACTATGAAATGTCTATAGCCTCAGTGGCGGGTGTCATAGCGAAGAAGTGGTGGTCATGCCGCGGACCGGATACCGCCAATTCGACAGCTGTTGCAAGGCTATGTTGTTGAGGCGGGATCTTTAAACTCGAGGCTTCATTGAGAGTGAGCGGGAGTTCCCCTGGGAAATCGCGTTCAGCGAGTGGTTGGAACAGGATTCTGGCGCGCCCGGAGAGATTCGAACTCCCGACCTAACGCTCCGGAGGCGTTCGCTCTATCCAGCTGAGCTACGGGCGCGCTACTCCAAAATTATACACGCGCCACGGCATCGATCCCGCACAGCATTCTTCGCGCCTACGAAGGTCCCGCACTCCGAACCTCCCGCTGACCTTCTGCGTATCATGCTTGGCGAGCTTCGGCTGGCTACCGACCAGCTTACTTGTTATGCTGCTGCTCTTTAAATGATCACCGGAGAGATCATGCGAAAATTCGTCCTCACACTCTTCTGCCTTGCCACCGCACTGTCGGCGGCGGCCCAGAATACCCGCCATCCCTTCAGCGCCGATGATGCCGCCACGCTGCGCCATGCCTCAGCCGTCGCGGTTTCGCCCGACGGTAAGACCGTTCTGTATCGTGTTGGCCACGGCGCGCTCAAAGGGCCCGACACCGACGAGTGGCAACTGATCGCCGTCAGCGGCGGCGACGCCCGCCATCTCACCCTGCCTGAGCACTTCCGTCCCTCGGGCTTCACCGCAGATGGCAAGAGCCTGTACGGCCGCCTTGAGGTCAACAAGATGCCGCAACTGGCGACGATGCCGCTGGCGGAGCCCAACACGCCCGCCGCCGCAGCCGCCACGGCCACTCCGCTGACGGCGCTGCCGCGCGGCATCCAGTCCATCATGATGTCGGCCGACGGCCGCCGTTACGCGCTGCTGGCCGACCCGCGCCTGCCTGATCCGCTGGACGACGTTCACACCGTCATCGAGAACGCGCCCACCAGCCTCTACGTCATCAACTCTGACGGCTCAGGCGGCGCGTGGTGGTGTCCCACATTGAAGGATGTGGCCGAGAGCGGCGTGGCCTGGTCGCCAGACGGAAACTCTTTGGCCGTACTGTCGCAGACGCCGAAGATCGGCTTTCACTACATCCACACCGACATCGACGTTTGCAGCGCCTCCGGCGCGCACCACGTAGCCACCCTCGACAACGCCGGTGCGAATATTGGCTGGATTGACGGCGGCAAGGATCTGGTCTTCCTCAGCACGACCACACAGGTCCTGACGCCCGACCACATATGGACCGTGCCGGCCGCAGGAGGCACGCCGCAGGATCAGACTCCAAAGCTCGACGCCAGCGCCATCCATCTGTCCGTCGATCCCCACGGCAACGCCTGGATCAGCGTCGCGCGCGGCGTGCAGATCGAAGAAGACCTTTTCCAGAACGGATCGCTGCAGCCGACCTACAAGTGGCAGGATGGAACCATCGACGGTGGCGTGGTGACGCCTGAACTGGCCTCCTCGCCCGACGTCCGGGTGCTGACTGTGGCCGATCCGCAACACGCTGCCAACGTCGCCGTTGCCGACGGCACCACGCTGCGAAAAATTACCAACGAAGGCGACGACCAACTCGCCAAGATCTCGCTCGGACAAGTGAAAGCTGTTCGCTGGAAGAGCAAGGAGGGAATCGACCTGGAAGGCATCGTGACCTTCCCGCCGAATTATCTCGCAGGCAAGAAGTACCCGTTCATGGTGCTGCCGCACGGAGGCCCCGAAGCCAGCGACACGCTCAGCTTGGACATCTTTACGCAGATTTTTGCCGGCATGGGCTATGTAGTGCTGGAACCCGAATATCGCGGCTCAACCGGCTACGGCTCGGAGTTCCTCAACGCCATCTATCAGCACTTTGGCGATCGTGCTTATCGTGACGTCGACAGCGCCACCGACTTCGCCATCGCGCAGGGCTGGGCCGATCCTAATCGGCTCACGATGTTTGGCTGGAGCGCAGGCGGCTTCATGACCGCATGGTCGGTCACGCAAACCAATCGCTACAAGGCTGCCATCGAAGGCGCCGGCATCACCGACTGGCTGAGCTTCATCTGGACCAGCGACATCCAGCAATTTGACTACGACGCGCGCTGGCCCGACAAGGATCCGAACGCCTTCCTCATCTTCTCCGCCGCCATGCATTCGGAGAATGTCACCACGCCGCTGCTGATCCTGCACGGCGCCAGCGACGAACGCGTGCCGACGTACCAGGGCAGGGAACTGTTCGAGGTCCTGGCGGCGCGCGGCAAGACCGTTCGCATGGTCACTTATCCCGGCTCGCCACACTTTCCCACAGTGTGGGAGCAGCGGCTGGACGTCTTCCGCGAGATCGCCGCCTGGCTAGCCCGCTACAATCCGTAAAAAGAAGAAGGCCGCTGAGTCTGCCCCTCAGCGGCCAAGCCTTGTTTGCACTGCGTCGCACAAGCAAGGCTAATTTGCGGGATTAACCTGTATTTTCGCCATCATGCCGCCATCCTCGTGATCGAGAATGTGGCAGTGGTAAACAAAGGTTCCCGCAATGTTGGGATCGCGAAAATCCATGCGCAGAGTCACGCTGTGATACGGTCCCACGCCGGTCCACGGCGCAATGATCACGGTGTCCTGCATATCGGGATTCGTTACCGGCACGCCGTCGATGGCCTCCACCAGGAAGTGAATCTGGTGGATGTGGAAGGCATGTACTTCGCCGGATTTGTTCGTGATGGTCCAGTCCTCCACGTTGCCCACCTGGGTCACAATCGCCGGCGGGTCGTCCATATGGAACAGGTGCGGCTGCTGACCCGACACGGTGATGTAGAACTGCGTGTGGCCATTGGTTCCCACATTCTGCTCGGAGAAATACAGCGAACGCGTGATGCCGGGGGGAAGTTGTGCCAGACCGGAGAAGCGAACCGGCTGAGAGGGCGGCTTGACCACGTGCGCTACCAGCGAGTCGGGCTGCTTCTGGGAGTTGGCGCTGGTGGTCATCTTGGCCAGCACCTGCGGTCCGTTCAAGTCGCCCACGGTACCGGTGGTGTAGCCTTGGGTTTCGAATGTGCCTGTTTGTCCCGCGGGTAACCCGGGGATAATGAACTCCATACGGCCTGCCGGGGGAATGTTCAGCGTCTGGGTATAAATCGGCGTCCCAAGTTGCACTCCGTCAATCGAAACCACCTCAAACGTTTGCTGCGTGAGGCCGTAGAACAGTTGCAACGAAGTGAATTGGCGGGCCGTAGAGTTCAGGAAGCGCCAGTACTCCTGCGCTCCCGGCTGCACGGTGATGGCCGGCGCCAGTCCGCCCTCGGGATAGACCGCAGGCTGGAAGTTCATCGTCAGCTGAGAGTTGGCATCAGGATCGTTCGCCGGTCCGGTCTTGTCCTGTTCGCGCAGAATCAGAATGCGCTCGTTCAGACCTTGTGGAATCGGACCCTCGACGATGAGCGCGCCCGACGCTCCTCCCGTGACCTGGGTCGTAGCCAGGCCGTGAACGTGCGGGTGGTACCAGTACATGCCCGGCGGCTCGTTGGTCGGAATCTGGAGCGAGTATTGGAACGCTGGATCGCCCGACTCGATGATCGTCTTGAGAACGTCATCCTGGTGGCAGACCGGGGGAACGTTCAGGCCGTGGAAATGGATGTTCGTTGACGACTCCAGGACCGGATTGCCGCTGCAGTCGTCGGACGGGCCACGCGTCATGTGCATTTCCATTTGCATGGTCTTCTGCATCGCCTTGAAGGCCTTTGCTTCCTGCGGCAGCAGGTTGTATGGCGCCTGAATGTTATTGGTGAAGTTAATGGTCAGGGTGTCGCCGGGGTTGAGTCGCAGCGTGGGCGCCTCAACTTCCTGGCCCTGGTACAAGTAGATGTAGCAGTAATGCATGAACCCGGAGTTGTCGACCCCGTTCTGCAACACCAGGCTCAAGGTGAGCACGCCGTTCTGGCTGTACAGATCCAGCGGGTTGTTGAGCGGAGATCCCGGCAACGGACGGTCCGGGCAACCCGGCTGAATCTGGGCCGAAGCGCTGAGCAGAGAAACCCCGCAAACCAGCGCCAGTAAACCAATTCGAAGCATTGCGCGCATTCCTAACTCCCTAAAATTCTTGTTTCTATCGAGCGCCGCAGCACGGCAGCCCGACTGTCAACTGGTCGGCGGCTAGAAGCTCCGCGGCGGATAAGTCGTAATGGTCAGCAGACCGCTGGTCAGCAGATCGGGAACCTCGGACGCCGTGGACTCCGGCAAGGTGCAGGTCGTTCCGTTGCTATTGATGTTGACTACTCCAATGTAGGAGCCGGTGTAGCCGTACTCGGCGACATACAAAACCCCTCCCGTGCCGGTATTGTCGCGAGTGACGACGGAACCGGCGAAGGCCCAGGGATTGTAGAAACCGGTCAAACGCCGGGAACTGCATCCGCCGGAGATGGTCCCGGTCGACGCATTGAAGAACACAGCAGACACCGAGCCGCCATCACTGTTGGCGACGTAAATCATCGACTCGTCAGGGCTGATGTAAATCGCTCCTGAATTCACCCCGGTCGTTTTCGACCCGAACGACGGGCCGACAGAGTTTGAACCGCCGCCCCCGATGATGTAGGGAACCGTGGCCGTCAGGTGCCCGGAAGAGATGTCGGAAACTTCGATTACGGTGTTCAGCGAGGAATCTCCGAAGACGGCGAAGTGACCATCTGCGGTGATATCAACCCCTTCGGGAAAGTTGATGCCGTTGTGGCTGAAGGAAGTCGAATTCTGCTCGTCGCCATTCGATATTGGTGTGCCGTTAGCGACGTTGAAGGACTCGATGGAGCCATCCGCATAGGTGACCACCAGAATACTTCTGTGCAGCGCCATCCCCGCCACCATTCCGCCTTGCAAGCCGCTCACCGAGGTGTCTCCCAGGAAAGACAGTTGGCAGCCCGGCAGAACCGAAAACGTCGCTATCGTGTTCGAATCCGCGAAGCCGGCATACAGGTAGTTGCTGTTCAGGGAGATGCTGATGCCGTTGGCGGTTCCATCGTCGGTGCTCGAAGCCAGGAAGTTGCCCGCCAGCGTTTGCGTTCCAATGTTGATGCCGGCGATATCGCCGGTGGCTGCGTCGGAGGCGTAAACGCACTCGGTCGACCCGCTGGTCAGGACGCCGAGCCGCTTGCCACCGAAGTAGCCGCCTCCCAGCCCCTTGCCCTCGGTATTGACGTCAGACGCGAAGGTCAATGTATTCGCGCCCTGCGAAGTGCCTGGCGTGAAGAAGCTGACGTAGCTGTGTATAACGCCGTCGTCGTTGGTCATCAGATAGGTCGCAGGAGCCGGAGATCCGGACTTGTCAGCTGCGGCGCCGGGCAGAACCATGGCAGCCGACAGGCACACTGCCAGCAGCAATCTCGCAAAACACTTCATGTCGTTTGAAACCTCAGGGAAGAGAACAAAGCCAGAGCATCGTAGCGGGAACGCTGGCACGATACAAGAGCGATGAGCGGCCTCTCAACCAATTCAAAAGACGATAGTTGCAATGTTTCGCAATTTGTTGCAGGAAGCCGTCAGAGTACTAGGATTGCTAGTAGATTGTTGCGGGAAAAAAGCTGTCGAGAAGCAGTGTCGCCTTATCGACAGGGACTGCACGGCCGCTTAAATCGATTTCCGGGGCAAGGGCATTTCGCCCTGATTTTTTGCGGCTCAATCGCGCGGCGGACAATCGCCCGGTGCTGTCCCGCAGACGCAACTAGTGAGGATGCCACGAGGCGCATCGCAGCGTCCGACCCTGACTACAGTTCAGATCAGACGCAACCACCTGCAACGCGTTGCAATGACCTTGCAAAGGTTTTTTGCTGATGGCTGAACTTTGAAGGCGCAGTCGCTGAGTTACGCGCCGGCTGGGACATTGCCGACGTTCACGTGCGTGATCTCATCGACGCTCGCCAGTTCATCCGCACTCAACGACCAGTCGCCGGCTTTCGCGTTCGCCTCGATCTGCTCGGGCTTCGTGGCGCCGGCAATCACGCTCGCCACTGCCTGCCGCGAGAGCAACCAGCTGAAGGCCAGTTCCAGCAACGTATGATCCCGCTCTTCCGCAAACTTGCGCAGCCGCTCAACCTTCTCCAGATTCTCTTCGCTGTGATACTTGTCGCCGAGCGCCTGCTTGTCGCCCAGGCGCGTTCCCTTGGGCGCTGCCTGTCCCTTCTTGTACTTGCCGCTGAGCAGGCCGCTGGCGAGCGGAAAGTAGGGAAGCTCGCTCAGGCCGAGCCTCTCGATGACCGGCAGCTGTTCGCGCTCGAGATCGCGCACCACAAGGCTGTATTCGTCCTGACTGGAGACGAACATCGTCAGCTTATGCTTCGACGCCGTGTCGGCCGCCCCTTGCAGCTGTGCGGCTGAGAAGTTCGAACAGCCCACGTAGCGCACTTTGCCGCTCTTCACTAGATCGTCGAGCGCGCGCAGTGTCTCCTCGATCGGTGTGTTGGGATCGGGATAGTGAATCTGGTACAGGTCGATGTAGTCAGTGCGCAGCCGGCGCAGGCTCTCTTCCGCTTCCGCCAGAATGTAGCCGCGGGATGCGCCGCTCTTGTCGCCCAGCGCATTCTTCTTCGAGCCGACCTTGGTCGCCAGCACGATCTTCTTGCGGCGCTCCCCCAGCACTTCGCCCACAATGTCCTCCGAGGTCCCGTAACTGTCGGAGGTATCGAAGAAGTTGATGCCCGAGTCGATCGCCTTATCGATGACCTTGCGCGACGCCGCCACATCCATGTTGGCGACGAAACCGAAGTTGTTGCAGCCGAGACCAATGGTCGAAACCTGCAGATCAGACTTGCCCAGCTTTCTGTGTTTCACATGAATTCTCTCCCGAGAGCTTAGATTATCGTTCTCCGCGGTAATGGGTTCGGCTGTGACAATAGTTTCCGCAACCGATTGAACGATATTCGCGCTCGACCCACGGAGTCTTTGCAGAAAACTGCCCAATGCGGATAATCATCCTACCGGCGATGGTTGTGTGCTCAATGCCAACCGGTCAGGAACGATGAAGATCCGAATCTGTCTGCTATTGCTCATTGCATTTGTCGCGCTGCCCGCACTGGCGCAGGCGCCCGCTGAGACCATCACCATCGACGCCAATGCCCCGGCTCATCCGTTCCCGCACTACTGGGAGCAGATGTTCGGCTCCGGTCGCGCTATCCTCAGCCTGCGCGAGTCCTACCGATACGACATCGCGGCCGTTCACCAGATCACCGGATTCCGCTACGTGCGCTTCCACGGCATTCTGAACGACGACGTCGGCATCTATGGCGAAGATAAGCACGGCAACCCCGTCTACAACTTCTCTTACGTCGACCAGATTTACGATGGCCTGCTGGCGCAACAGGTCAGGCCGTTCGTCGAGCTGAGCTTCATGCCCTACAAGCTGGCCGGCTCGATGTTCCTGCAGTCGTTCTGGTATCACCCCAACATTTCGCCGCCCAAGGACTACGCCATCTGGGACGACATGATCACGCAGCTCGTGAAGCACCTGGTTGACCGCTACGGCATCGACGAGGTCGCGAGCTGGTACTTCGAGGTATGGAACGAGCCCAACCTCGATTTCTGGGCAGGCGCGCCGCGGCAGAAGACCTACTTCGAGCTCTACGATCACACCGCGCGCGACATCAAGGCGGTGAGCCCCCGTCTGCGGGTCGGCGGGCCGGCAACCGCGCAGGCCGCGTGGATCCCGGCGATGATCCAGCATGCCGACAAGGCGCATGTGCCGCTCGATTTCGTCTCCACGCACGTCTACGGTAACGACAACGCCAGCGATGTCTTCGGAACCGATGAGAATATTCCGCGGGATCAGATGGTGTGCCGCTCAGTGAAGAAGGTTCACGACGAGATCGCATCGTCGACGCATCCCGACTTGCCGCTCATCTGGAGCGAGTTCAATGCCGCCTACGACAACGAAGTCGCGGTCACCGATTCCATCTACATGGGACCGTGGCTGGCCACGACCATCGCACAGTGCGATGGCCTGACCGAGATGATGTCGTACTGGACCTTCTCCGACGTCTTCGAAGAACAGGGCGTGGTGAAAACGCCGTTCTATGGCGGCTTCGGCCTCATCGCTGCCGGCAATATTCCCAAGCCGTCGTTCTACGCGATGGAGCTTCTGCATCACCTGGGCACGGAGCGCGTCGCCAACTCGGATCCGAACGTGCTGGTCACGAAGGCAAAAGACAACTCGCTGGTGGTCGCCGTGTGGAACATTGTGAATCCGGGATCGAGGGGCGTAGCGAAATCGGTGACGCTGCAGTTCAAGAACGTTAAGCCGAACGCACAGGCCGCCATCAGCCGCGTCGACGAGGCTCATGGCGACACCCTCGGACTATGGCAGAAGATGGGCAGTCCCAGTTATCCTACCCAGTCGCAGCTCCAGCAATTGCGTCAGAATTCACAGCTGCCGCCGCCGCAAACGGAAAACCTGAGCAACGGCTCGCTCACGCTTGAGCTGCCGGTGAACGGTCTTATCGTGCTGCAAATTAAATAGGGCGCCCAATTCGGCGCCCTATTGAGTTTCGACATTCATCTTGAGGCTACTGCGTATATTCCCAACGATCTCCGGTCTGCACCAGCGTTGCCGTGTCCGTCGGGGTCGAGTTCAGCGCGTCGGCAACATTCGGGAACGCCGTCTTGACTTCAGCGGCGTTCGCCCATGCGGGTACGTTTGCGATCTTGTAGTGATAGGTCACGCTTACAGTCTTGGCGCCGCTGCCGTTCGTGCCAGGCGTCGAATTGTCGATAGACGTAACCTCGCGATTGCCGTAGCAGAAATTGCCGTAGCCGGGTTGTGAAGTGTCGGGCGTCCACGCCGAGCGGCCCTTGTCCGACAGATCGTAATTATTCATCTGCTTCGACACGATGATGATCTTCTTCTCGGCGCTGGTCCGGACCAGCAGCCCTTGCTGCGTCAGCGCATCGTAGCCGGCGGTCTTGGCGTCGTCGGAAGTGCCTACCTGCACGGGAAACTTGATGGGCTCATGCCACAGGCAGGCGGGATACGCTTTGAAGTGGTCATTGATGGCGGCTTTGTAGGCCATGTCTGCGTTGACCGCCTTGTTGCAGCCGGCGAATGATAGCGTGAACAACGCCAAGGCGCTGGCGCATAAATATTTTTGACGAATCAAACGTTACCTTCCTTGTATAGCGTTGTTGGCCAATCCAGCCTCGGAACGAGCCAGCGATTAGAAAACTCTCCAGAGGTAGTGTCCAAGGAAGAGCAGCAGGGCAACGCATCCTACCCCGCAGAACCAGATCACGAAATTAGCGGTCATCCACGGAGAATTGATTTCCTTCTTGTTCATAAGGGCGATGCTCCTAATTCTCGGACATGAGTGTGATTCGATGCAGAGAAGCGCCTTGGCAGCTGTATCGAGAATTTGCGGAGGGAACCTGAAGCGGCAAGAGCAGGGCGAAAATGAGCGGCGGGTTAGCTGGCGGATCGGTCGCTGAGCGCAGCGTCTGCGCGGGTGTAGCGCCAGGCCCACCAGATCAGGGGAAGCTGCAATGGCAGCCGCAGCCATTGCAGCCAGCGGTTGCCCAGTAGTCCTACCGAGGGCACATGCGCCACCGCCATGTAGATGTTGGCAGGGAACACGGCGATCAGCAGGACTGCCAATCCGAGTGCTGCCGGGCGGCGCGTACTCGGAACGAGCAAGCCAATCCCGCCCAGGATTTCAGCTCCGCCGCTGATCAGCACTAGCAGCCTTGGCCGCGGAAATATTGGCGGAACGATGCCGGCATAAGTTTCAGGGATGGCGAAGTGCAGGATGCCGCTGACGGCAAAGATGCCGGCGAAAATCCAGCGGGCAGCACGTTCGATCATGCGGCAATACTACTCTTGCCGTCGGGGGATAATGGTCGGCAGCGCCGATGACTATGCAAGGAAGGGCTGCAGGTTCTCGCGGATCGCGGTCGCGTCGATCTTCTCGCCGTTGTTCAGGCGCTGGAGGAGGTCGTCGACGATCTGCTTGGCTTCGTTGCGCTCTCGATGGAGCAGGAAGCCGTCGAAAATATGCTCTCCGCGCATGGCGTTGTCGATTTCTTTTTCCTTGTCGTGCTCGCCGAGCTCGGTGAAGTAGACGACTTTGAAGCGGCCGCCGAAGTCGGCCTCGCGGTAGATCTCGAACATCACTTTCTTGGTGTCAGTCGTTAGGGGCATGGTATTTAGCAATTAGCAACTAGCAAATAGCAACCAGCGAGTTCCACGCGATCGATATAGCTCACAACATCGAATCCTGGTCGCTAGTTGCTGATCGCTAATCGCTGCCTTTCCTAATCGTCTCCCTGCGCGGTAGCCGCGTGCGGCTCTGCTTCCATGGCCGCCGGGAAGGGAACCAGGTTCGCTTCCTGCGACACCGACCGATGCGTCAGATTCATGCGCAGCGCGCGCTCGTATTCCGCCAACTGCGCTTCCAGGTCGTTCGCGCGCTCAGCCTTCTTCAGCAGATCCTCGCGATAGCGCTTCAGGAAGTAATCAATCGTCTCGACGCGGATCTTAATCGAGCCCGTCGGTTTATTCTCATCCAGATCCTTGAAGGAGAAATACGGCGTGCCCGACTTCTCGATGATGTCCTCGATCACGCTATAGATCGGCGCGTCGTGGCCGCACTTGAAGTTGCTGATCTCCAGCGCCACCAGGTTGGGATGCCGAGCGGTAAATTTCGCCGCCCAGATCTTGACGTTGGTGCTGCCCGAGTAGGCGTTCTTCCACACATCGCGAATGTCAAGCGCATGCGTGATCGAGCCCGAGCGAACTTCCTCACCGAACAGCCGGTCCAGGATGTCCTCATCCATGGGCAGCAGGCTTTGCGAGAACACCGGGTAGCCGAGCTTCTGGAACTCCTCCATGATCTCGTGATTCAGCCCTGGATCATGGTGATAGACGCGGCCGAGCATCACGATGCCCAGGCGATTCTCACGTTCCAGGGTGTCGAGCACCTCGCGGGAACGCTTGCGCATCATGGAGTCGTAATTGTCGAACGCCTTGAATCCAGCTTCCAGGGCGCGTTGATTCTCTTCTTCCGACAGGCCCAGCAGCGGGCTGAATGTCTGGAACATCTGCAGTCCGAGCAGCTTCTTGTCATCGACATTCAGGATGGGATCAAGATAAGTGATCCCGTTGTCCTTGAAGACATCGCCTTCTTTGATGAACGCGGCCTTCACGGCATTCGGCGTTGCCGTGACCGTGGGGCACGCGTTGGCGCCGCTGCAATTTTTCAGCGGCTGGTTCATGGTGTCGATCATGGGGAAGAAGATCGCGTCCAGCGGCTTCTTCACGTGCTTCTGGAAGATCAGGTTGTAGACGTGGGGAATGCCGATCTTCGACGGGAAGCAGGGATCGATGGCGCCGCGGCCCGCGCCCTGGCGGTACATTTCCTGCCCGGTGAACTCGGAGTACACCAGGTTCTCCGGCTGCACGCCCAGGCTCTCCAGATAGCCGCTGAACAGCGGAGCGTAGCAGGTACATATTCAGCACGCGCGGCATGCCGATGCGGATGGTCGCGCGCTTCTTCATCAGCTCGGTGCGCTGATGCACCGCGGCTTTCTTCTTGCCGAAATCCCAGCGGCCGGGCGTCGGCAGCGGATCGGCAATTTTTTCCGGATTGCGCGAGCGCCACACTTCGTGCGCCGCAAGGTCGACGAAGTTGGGATTCTCCTTCTTGATTGCGTCCAGCCCGGCCTTGATGCCGCGCATTGCGCCGACATCTTCCACCTGGCCTTTTTCGCAAGTGGAGATGATCAGGCGACGCTCTCCGGCTTGCAGCGGGACCTTCGATTTGAAGACCGGCAGCGGAGACGCGGGCTCCGATACATCACTCTTGCGTCGCCGACGTTGACGTCGATGAAGGTGCGCAGGCAATTGTTCTTGCAGAAGTAGCAGCGCGTGTCTTCGTTGCGCGTGGTCTTGTAGCCGATCTTCTGCACCGCATCGAGCCCGATGAAGGTCGTGCGATGTCCGTTCTTGTAGATACGAATCGCCTCGACGCCCGCGCCGATTGCGCCTGATTCGCCGCAATGCTCGTGAACGATGACCTCGGGTTCGTGTCCGACGCCGTGGAAGTGCGAGTGGATGAAGTCGACCTCCGACTTCACCGCCGCCAGGTTTTTCTGTGTCCCACCTTGTAGGATGAAGCGCGATCCCAGCTTGGCGAGGTTCGGAATGCCGGCGACGTAGAGGAAGATGTTCTTCGGCAGCACGTTCGCCAGTCCGGCAAGAATCTCCTCGCCGCGCCAGCCTTGGCGCTGGAAGTTCACAATGTCGGACTGCATGAAGACTGCGCAGCCGTAGCCGAAGATCGGCATCGTGCCCGGCGGAGAAGGCGATGTCAGCGTAGTCTTCGACCTTGTAGCCCAGCGACTCGGCGGTGCCTTGCAGGAAGTATCCGTTGCCGGCCGAGCACTGCGTGTTCAGCTTGAAGTCCTTGACCCGCCCGTCTTTCAGGATGATGAGCTTGATGTCCTGGCCGCCCACGTCGACGATGACGTGCGGGCTCCTTGTAAAACTTCATCGCCGACTCGGTGTGCGCGACGGTTTCAACCAGCGCCACATCGGCCTTCAGCACGTCTTTCAAAACGTCCTTCGCGTAGCCGGTCGTGCCCACGCCCAGAACTTCCAGCGTCGCAGCCCTGCGCTTCGACCTGCTGAGCGCAGAGCGACGAACATGTCGATGGTGTCCTGGATCGGATTGCCGCCGGAAAGCTGGTAGGCTTTGCACATCACGTCGCCGTCTTCGGAGAGCAGCACAGCCTTGGTCGAAGTCGATCCGCCGTCGAGTCCGACAAAGCCGCGAACCGCCGAGCCCGGCGTGAACGTCGCGCCCTTGAATTTCGGCACGCGATACTTTTCTTTGAACTCAGCCAGTTCTGCGTCCGAAGTGCTCAGGCCTGCCGCGCCGGACTTCGCCTTCTCGGCCTGGCGGCCGACGGTGATGTAGTCCTCGAGGCACTCGGTGCCCATGTAGATGCCGACTTCGGGCTCTTCATCCTTGCCGAACTCGACCGCGCCCAGCGCCGCGAAATACTGCGCGTTGTCGGGAACCTTGATGCAGTCTTCCGGCTTGAGTCCCTCCGGAATCTGTACCTTGCGCTCTTCCCAGGTGCGCGGAATGTTCTGCTGCCAGGCTTCCTTCATGCCGCGGATGAAAGTGTTCGGTCCGCCCAGCAACAGCACGTGCGGACGCAGTGTGTGGCCGCGCGTCAGCACCGTAAGGTTCTGCAGCACGATGGCGTCGAACAGCGAAGCCATCAGCTGATCAGGCGGAATGCCCTGCTTCTGCAGGCCGTTGATATCGGTCTCGGCGAAGACGCCGCACTTGCCGGCCACGGGATGCAGCTTGATGCCGGTGTAGCCCTGATCGCAGAGCTCTTCGGCAGGAATCTTCAGCTTGGCGTTGATCTTGTCGATGACCGCGCCCGTACCGCCGGCGCACTTGTCGTTCATCGACGGAATCTTCTTCTTGCGGCCGGTAGTTCTCGTCCTCTTTGAAGACGATGATCTTGGCGTCCTGGCCGCCCAGCTCGATGACCGAGTTCACTTCCGGATGCAGCTTCTCGACCGCCAGCGAGACGGCCGTGACTTCCTGCACGAACTTCGCGCCGATCAGGTTGGCCAGCGCGCCGCCACCCGAGCCGGTGATGAAGATGCGACAGTTGTGCGGAGCGATGCCAGCTTCGTCCTGCATGCGCTTGAGGAACTCCAGCAGCTTCTCGGGCTGCTTGGTTTCGTGGCGCTGGTAGTCCTGCCAGATGATCTTGTCGGTTTCGGTTTCGACGACCACGGACTTCACCGTGGTCGAGCCGACATCCATGCCGACCATGTAGACCGCTTTGTGCCCGGACTGGGCTGCCACCTCGCGCGACTTGGCGAGGATGCGGGCGGGCAGGGAATCTTCCGGCGGGCGCAGATTTCAAAGGGAATCGAGCTGGACGTCGACCTTCGCTGGGCCGTGTTCACAGGATCCGGGTTGGTGAGAGTGACTCACTTAGCCTCCGTGATGTTGCGGGTCTTGAGCCCGCATTTCGGTCGTTTTGGGGCCGAAACCCCAGTGTACGTCTGTCGCCCCTGAAGGGGCACTGGTCATTCATCATCGGCTTGACCCAGCGCTGAAGCGCTGGGCTACCGTCCGAACCTTGCCGGTAATCACTCACTTACGCTTCGCCGAAGTTGCCTTCGACTCTGCGGAATCCGTGCTTGGCCTGCTTCGAGCAGCCAGCTTGATCACGCGCTGGTCGTTATAGCAGAACGCCAGGATGTGATTGAGCGTCGAGAAGCAGGTCTTCTGACACTCTTTCTTCATGTCTTTGAGCTGCTTGGTTTCAAATTTGTGGTTCTCGATCGTGCCCCAGTCGTAGCCGGCCGAGTACATCGGGAAGCATGGCGCCAGCGTGCCATCGACGCGAACGATCAGCGAATTGTGGCCGGCGCGGCATCCCCAGTCGTGCAGGTCGCCGTGCATGAAGTTCTTCATCTGCGCCAGGCGCTCCACCGAGTTCACCATGTGATAGCCGGACTTCTGCTTGTCGATCAGCCAATCGATCAGCTCGGCCGCCGCGGGATGATGCTCCTCGCGAATGAACGTCGGATTCGTGTACTGATGCTTGAAGTGCGGGCTGCTCGGTCATCGGCGACTCGCAAATGTGATAGTCGGTCGCGATGCCGTTGTCGTGCGCCAGCTCGGTCAGTTGCCGCACATCATCCATATTGTTGGCGCAGATGTTGATATTCAGGAAACACCGAGTATCCGTACTTGTATTGCTTCTTCACCAGGTAATCGAAGTGCTTGCGGATGGGCACCATCGCCTTCGGCAGGCCGCTGCCGGGAACGTCATCCCAGCATCCACGGCAAGATTCACGATGCCCACGCCGGCATCGGCGATCTTGTCGATCACCTTCGGCCACATCAGCCGGCCATTGGTCGGCAGATAAACCCAGAAGCCCTTCTTCGCTGCGTAGTAGATGATCTTGTGCGCGAAGTCGGGACGCAGTAGCGGCTCGCCGCCCATCAGCGCCAGCACGCCGGCGCCGGAATCGCGCAGCCAGTCGATCGAGCGCTTGGCGGTGTCTTCGGTCATGCCGCGAACCGTGTTGTCGAAGGCCCAGCAGTAGTGGCAGTCGAGGTTGCACTTCCACTCGTTGAACAGGTAGGCGATGATCGGGTGAAAGTCGCCCGGCAGAACACGCGAGCGAATCCACGGGAGCCGCCCAACCGCGCATCGCGCGATAGATGTGCTTGGCGGACCATGTGCGTCGGCGTCCATTCTTCGGGGAAGTAATCTTCATCGGCAGCGGTCATCAATTCCGGATGCTGCGGGAACACGGGCTCCGGCAGCGTCTGCAGCCTGCCATCCGGCGGCGGCGGCAGCAGCTTGCGGCTGATCCGGCGGTTTCATCAAAAGCTCGTGCAGTTCAACGTCAAGACGGTAAGAAGGGGCAGCTTGAGTCCCCTCAGGCGCCTGCACTTCGGGCATGGACAAGAGTCATCCTTTCTGTGACTTTGGCGGCTGACACTAGACTAAACCCATTGGGCCTGTACTCGTCAGCCTTGTCTAAGGGCAACGACGGCGGCAATGATCTGATTGCCGCCGGGTTGCACAGTTCATGCTCTTCTTGTTCTTAGGCCGCAGCGGCCGCCAGTTTGCGAGGCCCTGCAACCGGAACGCTCTTCAGCCGCGCCTTCCCGTTCATCAGGTCGCTGACGTGGAAGACGAAGGTCGCGGCCACGCCGGCGTATCCGTGACGGTGCGGCACCGGATAGAAAACGTTGCGCAGTTCCGGATGCTCGGCCACGTAGTCCTTGATGTCGTCCAGACGCTTACCGGTAGCCTTCAGCGCCTGCTCGAATTCCATGCGGGCCTTGACCTTGGCTTCGCCCAGCGCCATCTGCACGCGGCTGTGAGCGTTGATCTCGCCTTCGCCCGAAGTTTCGATGGGCAGGAAGATCATCTCCTTGAAGTGGTTGGCCACGGCCGATTGCACGCCGTCCGACTGCGAGGAAGGCATGCAGCCGAAGGGCTTCAGCGCCAGCACCATGTGGCAGAGATGATTCTTGGTGTAGTAGACGTTCTTGCCGACTTCGAGGTGGCCTTCGCCGCCGCGCGCGAACTGGTTGTAGAACGGGTTGGCCATGTCGGCCATCATCTTCTGGTCGACCAGCTCGTGAGCAATGTTGCCCAGACCTTCCACCGCGCGCTGATACTGGCGCGCGTAGATGCGCTCGCCTACCCCGATCATCCACTGCTTCTGGCGGAACTTGAGCTCGTTCTTCATCACCTTGTTGAGCTCATACCACTTCGGGTCCTTGTAAGGAGCGTCGAGCGAGCGGCGGGCAGCCGCGCGCGCCTTCACCTGGTACATCATGTACATGACCCAGGTACCGATCGGCTCCACCAGCACCTGCGCGCCTTCACGCTCCAGGAAGTCGAACATGTGGAAGTTGCCGTCGCCTTCGGTGATCTGCGCCCAGAACTCGCCGATGATCTTCACCACCGGCTTGACCTTCAGGCGATCGACCTCGATGGTCGCCAGTTCATTGCGCACGCTGGCCATCGCTTCTTTGTACGGTTCGCCGTAGAGCTGCTCGCGCACCTTCAGCAGCGAGTTCACCCAGATCTCCCACTTCTTGCCTTTGTTGGCGCGCACCTTCTTGGCCAGGAACTCCGGCAGGTCTTCATGGTCCTCAAACGGCTTGCGGTCACGCAGCATGGTGCACAAGGTGTCGACCGAGCTCTTGAAGACTTCGTCGGTTCTGCCTTTTTCTACTTCGTAGGGCCGGATGCGATAGACCATCTCGTTCATGATGTCGCCGAGGTTCAGCGCATTGAACATGCCCATGCCGAAGTCGACGGTGAACTTCAGGCCCGCTTCGCCCGAGGCAGCCTTCACGCCGTCATTCTGCTGGAACAGCAGCACGCGGAAGCCGTCGAAGCCGGCGTTCTGCAGCGCCAGGCGATACTCGGCTTCGTACATGCCGAAGCGGCAGGGGCCGCAGGATCCGGCAGTGAAGAAGATGTAGTTGTTGATGATCTCCTGCTTGGTAGATTCCGCGCTCGCGCTCGATCGTCTGCAGGTGCTGCACCAGGTTGCCGACGGTGAAGTACGTCGGATTGCACTGACCGTTGTTGCCGTATTCCTTGCCGAGTTGGAAGGCCGAGACGTTCGGCACCGGCATGATCTCGCAACGATAGCCGCAGCCTTCGAAGACTGCCTGGATTACGCGTTCGTGCTTCCAGGTAAGTCCGCCGAAGAGGATGGTGACTTTGCCGCGCTCTTCCGCGGTAAAGGGACGCTCGACCGGGCGCTGAAAGTGGCGCACCGGACCGCTGTCCAGTCCCATCATGCTCGCCAACCGAGCGCGCTCCTGCGCCAGCTTGCGTTGAATCTCTTCCTCACTTTGAGGACGCGTCAGTTCGTCAATAGGGAAGTCGATGCGAGTAACCGGCATATGTCAGTAACCTCTTCCTCGAGTGAAATGAATTTCTGTTTTATTGTCAGTGATTGTCTGGATGCACTCGAATGGTGCGGCGCAGGCGTACGAAGAGTGTGCCTATTGCAGAGACGGCCGAAAAGGGTAAGAGTTCTCACGGCGCAGTCGATCTTTGCAACACAAGAAATTTGTTACAACACATTGCGGGAAGCAGGTCCTGGGCAACCTCTTGCACTACGGGCGACTCTCCCCCACAACTTACTGGCTATTATCGTTGCTAGGTCACATGGCAGCAAGCGCCATATGCGGAAAACTTGGCAATCCAGTTGCACATCGTCTGCTGGCACCTGCGTGCCAACACATATGTACACCTCTCCAGCGCGATACAGCGTCCGAAAACTTTTGCTGTAGATGCCTCGCACCCCGCCACGGGTGCATGAAAAGTGCAAGATGAATCAGATTTCAGACCGGCGGCTGGCGACCAGGGATATGACGACTACCAGATGCCCTTGTCGCTCCCGGTAATCCGGAACGCAACTGCCGCCGCCGACGCCAGATACGGCAGCAACGAGAGCCGCAGAGTTGCCGGCACATCGCCGCGCAGGGCTGTGTTGGTGACCTGGCGCGTGTACAGGTCAGCGCCATGAGGCATGATGGGAACGCGCAGGAACTTGCCGCGTGCGTGAATGACGTCGCCGCCGAAACGGGCCGCCGCCAGTACCTCGTTCGGCAGCTCCGGAGCGCTGCCACGATATTCGCGGACGTAGTCGCAAACGATTTTCAGGTAGGTCGCCACACCCGGCCAGATTGCGCCCATGTCTGCGGCCTTCTTCAACTCGGCAAAATCCAGAGAGCCTTCTTCCAGCAGCGCCGCGGTATTCACGATGTCGCACACGCGGAAGTAGAAGTGGCGATACATGCGTTGCAGCGTCGCCACGATGATGCGCTCTTCGGGAGCAGGAACCAGAAACGTTAATCCGCCGACCGTCTTCGGAACGCGCCGGGTGACGAAGCGCCGCGCCATGGCGATGTGCTCGCCTGTCTGGCCCAGACGCTGCGCGTGTACCTCGACCGACTCCGGCAATCCGGGCACAGCGAAGTTCCATTTGTTGGCCAGGCGATCGCCCCAGCTCCGTGCCTCGGTGTGCGCGCCCATGCGCGAGGTCATGATCTGCACCACCTGCCGCTCGTCAGCCGTGGTGTAGAGATCGAGATCGTTGCCCAGGTCCGGCCAGTGGTCCAGCGACTTCATCACCGTCGTCGGACAGCCGCCCTGCTCCAGCGCATCGCAAATATGATGCAGGAAGGTCAGCGCGTTCTGAATGCGCGCCTGCTCCTTCGACAGCACGCCGTTGGCCCAGATCGCGAGCTGGTCGTTGTCGCCGGCCATCTGCGCCACTACTTGGAAGGCACGAATGACGACGTGGTTCGAGTCGGCCAGCGCAACCAGCGCGTCACGCTGCTCAAGCGTGAGTCCGCCAACATAATCGACGGCGGGCACAGCCGTAGCGGGGTTGAGGGTCAACTGCGAGAGAACGTGGAGCTCCTGCGAAACCTTAGGCGAAGTAGTTGGCATTTGGGAAACCTGGATCGAACAGTATTGGCAATACAGAAGTTGGATGAGGGCTGCTGCTTTTGAGTTGGGCGGCTAAGGTAAGGAAGTGGAGGGCTGAATCACTGTCGCTACCAATATTAGGTTGTCATCCCGAGCGGAGCGAAGCGGAGTCGAGGGACCTGCGGTTCCTTCCCAGCGGAAGGATGTTGTTGTTACCGACGAACCGCAGGCCCCTCCGTTCCGGCTGAAGCCGTCGGTCGGGATGACAATTCGTGGAGCGGCAAACACTCCGCGCCCGAATCTAAGGAGCGCCACTCGTTTGCGATGCGGCGACTACGCCGTTACCCCGCGTAGTGCCCCATATACCCCAGCAGCAACACGGCGATCCCAAACAATATCCGATACACCACAAACACCGTCAGCGTGCGCGTCTGCAGATACTTGATGAACCACGCAATCGTCGCGTAGCCGACAATTGCCGACACGACAATGCCCACCGCGAAACCCGTCGCCATTCCTGGCGGCAGACCTTCTTTCATCACGTGATGCAGCTTCAGCAGCGCCGCGCCGGCAATGATCGGCGTCGACAGCAGGAAGCTGAATCGCGCTGCCGCCTCGCGCGTGAAGTTGCGAAACAGCCCACCGGTGATCGTGATGCCCGAGCGCGAGACACCCGGAATCACCGCGAACGCCTGCAGCACGCCGACCGTCATCGCATCGGTCAGGTCGATTTGCGGCAGCGGTTTGGTGAACTTGCTGGCGCGCTCGGCCAGCCACATGATGATCGCAACGATAATCAGCATCGACGCCACCAGCGCCGGTGCGCGGAAGCTCGTCTCGATTTTCTTCTCCAGCGCCGCGCCAGCCAGCGCGGCCGGAATGGTCGCCGCAATCATGTACCACAGCAATTTCCGCTCGCGACTTTGTTCTTCCGGCGTCAGATCGCGCTGATCGTCGCTCACCTCGGAGAAACGAACCACCTTCCCGCCCAGCGCCGCCCGAATGATCTGGATCCACGTCCGCCAGAAGTACAGCAGGATCGCGAACAACGTTCCCGCGTGCAGAGCGACGTCGAAGGTCAACCCGGGATCGCTCCAGTTTGCCAGTCCCAGCCGCGTCACCAACCAGGGAATCAATGCCAAATGTGCTGTCGACGATACAGGCAGAAATTCGGTGAGGCCCTGGACGATTCCCAGGACAATCGCTTCAAGGATGGGCAACTATTCCACCGTGGTCCCAAATGTGGGAATTTTATTCGTCACCATGTATATCAGACGCTCTGCCCGGCTGGACCAGTCAACGTCGGTCGGGTATTGCGCAACTAGTTTCTTCGCCGTGTTCAGCGAGCGGTCACTCGCTTCGCCGGCCTTTTTCTCTTCGTGATTCGCGCCATAAATCGTGATCAACGTGGAGTAGCGCCACGCCGCTTTGTACAGCGCCTCGGGAGCCTTTGGCGATTGCGGATGCTCTTCGGCGTACTTCAGGTACATCGCGGCTTCCTGCTCGGGACACTTGGCCTGTGCCTCCCAGTCGCCGCACAGCTTGTTGTCGATCAGGTGATAGGCCGCCAGGTCAGCCCACTTCGTCCCCGGATATTTCTTCATCACCTTGCGCATATAGTCTTCGTCGATCTGGTGATGGAGCGCCGGATCGCGCATCTTGGCCGACGGCCGCGAAGCCGCGTCGGCCGCCTCGAGTTGCCAGCGAATGTCGGCCGCGCGATAAGCCGCTTCTGCCGCCAGCGGCGATTGCGGGAAATACTCCGCCAGCCGCGAATACAGCCGCATCGCATCGAGGTCCGCTCCAGGACGCCCGTCGCGATGACTAGCCTCCAGTTCGCAGTCGAATGCCTCGCCGTAGATGATCTTGTCGCCGTCAGGCGTCGCCGTCGTGATGATGCCCTTGTCAATCATCCAGCCGGTCACGTTGCGGTCGGCTTCGTTGTCCGGGTCAGGGCTGACAGCGACCGTGCCCATGACCTGCACCCAACCCGGCGCGCGCTCCAACACGGCGACCTCGCGCCCGCGCGAGATGTCCGACATTTTGGCCGCGTCCGTGCTGGGGCTTACGTAGATTACGCCCTGGCGAATCATCACCCCGCGCTCAATGGCCGCCGCAGCGGGAAGACACAGTGCCAGTAACGCCAGTACCAGTCTGTAAAATTGCATGTGTTTGTAGGACACCTGAGTAGCTCCTGCTGAGAAACACGATAACGAATCGCGACGTTTCGCGAAAGGTGGAGGGTTCGCTCCGCTGTCTCGCGGGCCCCTAAGCTCTTTGCATTGTCATGCGGAACGCCTTCTTGATGAATTGTCATCCCGACCGCAAGCGCAGCGCGCTGGAGCGGAGGGACCTGCGGTTCGTCCAGAATAGGCAATTTTGCCGCTCGCAAGAGGTCGCGGATCCCTCGCTGCGCTCAGGATGACATTTGAAATGCGGCGCGAAGGATCTTCAAGCTTGCCACTGGAAGCACAAAAAGTATCCATCCGGATCGCGCAGGTTCATTTGCTTCATCCCGTACGGCGCAACCTTAGGCATCTCCACCGCAACCCCCTTGCCGCGACAATTCCTGGTACGCAGCGTCGACATCGGGACACCCGAAGTACAATCCCACGTCCGGATAGGAGAGCGCCCTCGACGGATCAGGCGGCATCGGCGGACGCTCGTCGTTGAACTCGTACGCCGTGTTCAACATCAACTCTGCGTCGCCCAGTCGGAGCAGGCACCAGTGGAAATAGTCCTCGCCCATCGCCGGAGAGGTCGTAACAACCTCAAACCCAAGCTGGTCGCGATAGAACCGTACCGAGGTCGGCATGTCATAAACTTGCAGCAGGGGAGCTAATCCAAGTACTTTCAGGGCCATCACAAACCTCTCCATCAAGCCAAAGGCTCGATAAGCCGCTCATTCTATTTCGGAATGGCCTTCGACCGGGAGGCCCCGTTCCTGAATTGTCATCCAGAGGAGGGCGACCAGGGCTCCCGACAAGCGCCGATCTTTTGCTTGTCGGGGTGGTTGAACCCGGCGAAGATCTGCGGTCCCTGCAGCCGAATTAACTTTGGCCCAAAAGACAAAAATCCCGGCCGTTTAGCCGGGGTCTCTCTTACGATTTCTAAATCCACTATAGCACATTGGTAGGGCAATTTGACAACAATTCTTGAACTTTATATTTCCTTTATAATCATCCTATTACACGCTATTGTTGCATTTCTCCCTATTGACAGGATTTTCCCACCACCACCACATTAGTCTTACACCACCGCTCATGCGCCTCCAAACCTTGAGCGTCCGTGTTTACGCAGCGTAGGCGTCAACACTAGAGAGTTGCCATTTGAGGAAGGACCTGTTCGCGAGCAGACGGTTTTGGCGCGGTGTTCGAGCCCTTGCACGCTAGAATGCAGAGTTCCCGGAGGCGCCACGATGGTTCGCCGAAGCGCGCTCTTGCTGGTTGCGGCATCTGTTTTCTCCGTCATGTCTGCTTTGGGAGCGGACGATTCCAAAGCAACAACGCCGAACCCCGCAGCCTTGGCTGCGGTCAGGGCTGCCGACCAGCTCAAGGCAGACGGGAAGTTTCAGGACGCACTCGCAAAGTATCAGGATGCGTTAAAACTCGACAACAATCTGGAGCCGGCGCAAGTTGGGCTGACACTTGCCTTGCTGCGTTCGGGCAAGGCCGACGCAGCGCTCGACGCCGCGGTTGCAGCTTTCACCGCGCATCCCGATTCAGCCCCGGTCCTGGCCGTGCTGGGCAGGGTGCAATTCCGGCGCGGCGACATGTCTGAGGCCGAACAGGCCTATCAGGCTGCTCTGCAAATCGATTCGAAAAACGTCGATGCTTATCTCGGCCTGGCGCGCCTGTATCGCGCCTATTCGTTGTATGCGCGAAGCTACCTGGCGCTGAAGCGGGCACACGAACTCGATCCGAAAAATTCCGAGGTCCAGTTGCTGTGGTTGCAGACGCTGCCCCGTCGCGACCGGCTCGCAGCCTTGCAGGCTTACATGAGCGGCGTCCATCTACCAAGTCCCAGCCTCCAGCACTACCAGACTTACCTCGAAAAGACCCACGACGAGCCGCCTCACGGTTGCAAGGTCGACGGCAACGTCGATCAGACCGAGATCAAACTGAACCCGGTGCACGATCCCCGTCACACCGAAGGCGTGGGGGTGGAACTGAAGGTGAATGACCGCAGCCACCTTCTTCTTCTCGACACCGGCGCCGGCGGCATCCTGATCAGTCGCAAGGCTGCGGACAAAGCCGGCCTTAGGCACATCACCGATATCGCGGTCGGTGGTATTGGAGATCAGGGCGCTCGCAGCGGCTATCTCGCCTTGGCCGACAAAATCAAGGTCGGTAACTTGGAGTTCCATGACTGCATCGTCACGGTCACCGACCGGCCGAGCCTAATGGAATCAGACGCCGACGGCTTGGTGGGCGCCGACGTTTTTGCCTCGTTTCTGGTCGACATCGACCTTCCTCAGAGAATGATGCGATTGTCGCCTCTGCCCAAACGTCCGGGCGGCGACGAACTAGCCGCCAAGCTCAACAGCCAGGACCAGAGCAACGAACCCGGCGTCGAAGCCGAATCTGCCGACAACCCGCCCGGGGAAACTTATCAGCCGAAGGATCGCTACATCGCTCCAGAAACGAAGTCCTGGACACCGGTCTTCCGCTTCGGACACATGCTGCTGGTTCCAACCCAGCTCAATGCTTCCAAGCCGATGTTGTTTTTGCTGGATACTGGCGCTGTCCAAAACATGCTGACCACGCGTGCCGCTCGAGCGAGCACTAAGGTCGACGCCAGCACCCTCGGGGTTGCAGGTGAAAGTGGTCGCGTGGCCGATGTTTACCGTGCTGAGAAGGTCGATATCCAGTTCGCCCACTTTCATCAGCCGAACATCAACGTAGTTAGCTTTGACCTGTCCAATGTGAGCAACATAATTGGCACGGAAATCTCCGGCACCCTGGGTTTCAACCTGCTCTCGATGCTCGACATCAAAATCGATTACCGCGACGGCTTGGTCGACTTTGTGTATCGCGACAGCCACGGTGTGACGCATTGATGAAACAGCGAAATATGTCGGCGTCATCACGAGCGAAGCGAGGGATCTGCTTTTGTCGCGAATAATCAGGAGTGCCGGCGGCGATACAATGATTCGGTCCAATGTCGATCGCCGAAAATCTTTCTGCCATCCGTGAACGCATTGTGAGCGCGGCGGCGCGTGCCGGCCGCCGCCCCGACCAGATTGCCCTGATGGCCGTAACCAAGACGCATCCGGCCGAGCGCATTATCGAAGCCTACGAGGCTGGCCATCGCCTCTTCGGCGAAAATCGCGTGCAGGAGTTTGCCGACAAATTTGCTGCGCTGGCCGCACTGCGCGATGCCGACTTCCACATGATCGGCCATCTGCAATCGAACAAAGCCGCGAAGGCCGTCGAAGTCTTCAACGCTATCGATTCCCTCGACTCGGTCAAACTCGGCGAGCGCCTGAACGCCGCCGCCGCGGAAGCAGGGAAGACCATCAGCGTGCTCATCGAGATCAACATCGGGGGTGAAGACGCCAAGAGCGGCGTCGCCCCTGACTCGCCCGAGCTGGCGGCAATTCTGAAGACCGCGGCGGCCTGGACGAATCTCCGCGTGCGAGGCCTGATGACCGTTCCGCCTTTCACCGAAGACCCCGAAGGCGCGCGGCCGTATTTTCAGGGCTTACGCGAATTGCGCGATCGCTTAGCCGCGCAAAATCCGCCGACAATCTCGCTCGATCAATTGTCGATGGGCATGTCGCACGACTTCGAAGTCGCCATTGAGGAAGGCTCAACCTGCGTGCGCGTGGGCACGGCGATCTTCGGCGAGCGCGAGAAGCGGTAAAGAGACCTTCGGGTAGAGCTGGCCTTCAGGCCAGCGTTTCAGCCGTTTGTTTCCGTATCTGAGTCGGCTTAGCCGACGGCACAACATGGCCATGTCGAGTTGTTCAGCAAGCCTGGTCGGTCGCGCCGAACAACTGGACGCCATGACAGGCCGCCGCCCATGATCTCAATCCGCGACACCCCGCACGGCGCCACCTTCAACGTACGCGTTCACCCGCGCGCCAGGAAGAACGCCATCACTGGCGAGGTCGGCGACGCGCTGAAGCTCGCGCTCACTGCGCCTCCGATTGACGGTCGCGCCAACGAAGCCGTCATCGCCTTCTTCGCAGAATTTTTGAATGTGCCGCGGTCGTCAGTTACCATAGCCGCCGGACAATCAAGCCGTAACAAGGTGATTCGAGTCGCAGGCATGACGGCCGCGCACGTCGAGCAGAGGTTGGCTTCTGCGTGATCATCCTGAGCGGAGCGCCCGCGCTTTTGCTTTCCGCCGCAGCCGTTGCGGCGGGCGGACGCGGAGTCGAAGGATCTGCGGTCCGCCGCAAGGCTTGATACAAAGCCTGATGTTGACCGGGTGGAGCATTGCTTCAGCAATGCGTCGATGGCTCGATGACGACACCGCCTTCAGCCGCTGAGGTAAATTACCTCAGGCGCTAATGCGTGTATGGTGGCTCAACTGCACGCCTGAAGGCGTGCTCCACAACTGGCGACTGACAACTGACAACCGGCAACTGACAACCAAACCATGACCCTCGCCCAGCGTTGGCACGACATTCGCACCGGCTTCGAGCGGCCCTTCTGGGTCGCCAACATCAGCGAACTCTTCGAGCGGCTCTCCTACTACGCGGCCTTCGCCTCGCTGGCGCGCTACCTGCACGAGACCCTGCGCTTTCCCATCGAACAGGCCTCGACGCTCACCGGCTTCTTCGGCGGCCTCGTCTGGTTTCTCGCCGTCTTCGGAGGCACGCTGGCCGACCGCATGGGTTTCCGCCGCGCGCTCTCGGTGGCGTATCTCATCCTCAGCTGCTCGTATTTTCTGCTGGGCTCGCTGGGCGCGTCGTGGATGGAGCCCATCCGCCAGAGCCTGCCGCTGGTGGTCATCGCGACCTTTGTTCTCGCCTTGCCGGCGCTGGGCATCGCGTTGGTCAAGCCAAGTGTGGTCGGTACTACTGCGCGCGCTTCGAAGGAAAACGTTCGCTCCATCGGCTACTCGATTTACTACACCCTGGTCAACATCGGCGGCTTCCTCGGGCCGCTGGTCGCCTCCTACGTGCATCAGCACATGCGCGTCGAGTCCGTCTTCCGCGTGGCCGCGCTGTCGGTCTTCCTGATGTTCATCGGCGTGCTGCTCTTCTTCACCGAGCCGAAAAAGCACGACGACGTTGAGACCGCGACGCTGGCGCAGGCGGGCCGCAACTTCCTCACCGTCCTCAGCAATCCGCGCTTCATGCTTTTCCTCGCGATCTTCACCGGCTACTGGATCGTCTATTGGCAGGAGTTCATCACCTTGCCGCTCTACGTGCACGATTACATCAATCCGAAGACCGACACCGAGCTGCTGCTCATCACGGGCCCTTTGATGGTGATCCTGCTCACGGTTGCCATCAACCTGCTGACGCAAAAAATTCCGCGCGCTCACGGCGGTGATCATCGGCACGCTGATTACGTCGCTGGGTCCGATCATGATGGTCGCTGTACCCGACGGTGACCGGCGTGGTGCTCACGCTGGGCGTCATCGCACTCGGCGAGATCACGCAGTCGCCCCGCTATTACGAATACATCTCGCGCCTGGCGCCGCCGGGACAGCAGGGAACCTACATGGGCTTCGCCTTTTTGCCGCTAGGCGTGGGCTCGCTGATCGCCGGACCCATCGGCGGCTACCTGCTGCATCACTTCGGCGAGGAACAGCACCGGCCGCAGGTGATGTGGTGGATCGTCGTCGGCGTCGGATTACTGACAACCGTGCTGCTCTGGGTGTATGACAGGATGTTGAAGCCGAAGGCAGCAAGCAGCTAGCAATTGGCAGTCAGCAGTTGGCAGTTGGCGTTTGGCGCCCGACACTTGGCGCCTGACACTTGGCAATGATTACCCTTGAATTGTCATCCAGGATGACAAATCGTGAGGTAGGTTCCGCGGGGTGTGGCCTGGGTACCTTGGCTGACTGCGAATTACAAATTGCCAAGTGCTAAGTGCTAAGTGCTAAGTGCTAGGTGCTAATTGCTACTCGCTAATTGCCAATTGCGAACTGTCGGGTGCCCCGTTCTACGCCCTCTGTTGGCGTAGGGCGGGAGAATGCCGTTATTATGCCCAAGTCTCCTGCTTACATCGCCCGCCACATCCGTCGCGTTCTGCTCGACGGCGCCTCCGCTCCGCACACCGAAGAGGTCCAGTGGTTCTTCAAGAATGAAGTCAAGTCGCGAGGCTGGTATACCGGCGAGCTGCGCAAAGTGTCAGTCCGTTTCCGTCGCACCATCCTTGCCGAGAGCGGCCAGGACTTCCTGGTGCAGGTTGCCGACCAGCTCTTCCGGGGCGAGGTTCTCGAAGAGAAGATTTTCGCCGTGACCATGCTGCAGGGAATCGTCGGCGAATTCGGCAAGCCGGAGTTCCAGCTCTTCGAAAGCTGGATCGACCGCATCAGCAGCTGGGCCGACCACGACGCGCTGGTGCATTACCTGATCGGACCGATGATCGCCGCTGACGAGTCGTATCTGTCGCGTCCACCGCGCTGGGCGAAGTCGAAGAATCGCTGGCATCAGCGCGCCGCCGCCGTCAGCCTGATTCACAGCACCCGCCGGCACAAACACTTCGAGCACATCCAGCGCATCACCGAGATGCTTCTGTCCAGCAAGGACGACATGGTGCAGAAGGGACTGGGCTGGCTGCTGCGCGAGGCAGTAAAGTTCAATCCCAAGCAGACCGTCGCCTACTTGATGACGATTCGCGAGCGCACGCCGCGACTAGTGCTGCGGACCGCGTGCGAGACGTTGCCGGAGGCGACCAAGGAAAAGGTGTTAGGGAAGCTCTCCAGCCGTACGCCAGAGGAAGGGATAGAACGGGCCATCGGGGCCAAATGTTCTGGCCCAGTTGAGCAGTACGAGATTAGACTTCTCGGTGTAACTTGCGATATCGCCTGTGGGTGTTGAAAAAGTCACTCGGATAAGCGGGTTAAGGTGCGGTACAAGGAAGCATTCCTTCCATGTGCTGCGTGATCTTGATCTCCGGAGGCCTGCTGATCATGATGGGCCAACATGCCCGTTCGGAATCCCTCTTCTACTACTTCAAGCTGGACGATCATGTTCCTTCCAGCCATCTGCTGCGACTAATTGATACCCATGTCAGCTTCGCCTTCGTCCGCCAGCGGCTGAAGGACAGCTACAGTGAAACCGGGCGACCCTCCATCGACCCAGAACTGCTGCTGCGTATGCTGCTGATCGGCTACCTGTACGGCATCACCAGCGAGCGCAAGCTGGTGGAAGAGTTGCGCATGCACTTGGCATGGCGCTGGTTCACCGGACTGGGATTCGATCAGGAGATTCCACACCATTCGACATTCTCCAAGAACCGGCACGGGCGTTTTCTGGAATCGAACCTGTTCCAGCAGTTATTCGAAGAGATCGTCGCCCGCTGCATGGAAGCAGGCTTAGTACAAGGAGATCATCTCTCAGTGGACGGCAGCTTCATCGAGGCCAATGCAGCTAAACAGAGTCGGGTTCCACGTGAGCACTTGGCCGAGATAGCCCAAGTCAATCACACCGTGCGGCAGTATCTGGTGGAACTGGAAAAGCAGAATCCGGTGGAAGAACCGGTACACCAGCAAGAACAGGTATCGACCACCGATCCCGACTCGACCTATGCCACCAAGGGCGGCACTCCGGCGCGGTTGGGGTATTACGACAACTACCTCATCGACAATCACAGCTGTGTGATCGTTGGCGTCGAAGCCACGGCGGCACGACTGAGCCAGGAGACGGTGGCCGCACAGGAGATGATCGCTCGCTTTGCGCAATGGCAGGGCCGAGAGCCAGCGTCCATAGCTGCTGACGCCACCTATGGCAATGGTGAGTTTCTGCACTGGCTGTTGGGGCGTGGCATTACGCCTTGGATGCGCACCCGCGACAGCGCTCTCAGAAAGAAGAGTCCGTTCTATGGTCCCGACCGGTTTACCTATCTGCCTGCCAGTAACACTTATCTCTGTCCGGCTGGGGAACAGCTTAACTACGTTGGCCTGAATGTACGTAATCGGGCCCACGCCTATATCGGCAGTGCCAAGCGTTGTGGTGCATGCTCACAGAAAGCGCAGTGCACGAGCGGACGCTATAAATATCTCGCCATTCACATGCATGAGTCCGCACGACAACGCACCCGACAGCTAACGGCTACGCCCGACTTCGCCCACGCGCAACGTCAACGAAAGAAAGTGGAGGCTTTGTTCGCCGAACTGAAGAATCAGATCGGAATGCGGCGCTTGCGTCTGCGTCGCATGAAGTTCGTGCGTGAGCAGTTCTTCCTGGCAGCGGCGGCCCAAAACATCAAACGGCTAGTTCGCTTCCTAAGCAAAACGCCGATCCCCAACCTTGCTGCAACTGCTTAATCGAATGCGAGGAAGCAAACGAAATACCCCAATGCCAGACACCAGTAGACAGGTATCATGGCTGTCGAGGAGAGTTTTTCAACAGCCACGCCTGATTACAACCGTTATCGCAGGATTCGCTTATTAATGCAGGTAGACGGTTGCCGAAATGCAGATGAATGATGCAGATACACAGGTGAAATCGCAGCGAAGTTGGCTGCGAAGGAATTGGAAGCTGGCACTCATCATTTGGCTTGCAGTGTGTGCCTCAGGCGCAATTCTGGGCTTCGCCATCGCGTCCTTCGCGACGAGCACTTCGGAGGTGACCATCAAGGCATTTGATATTGCACAGCGAAATACAACGCTGCAGAAGACACTGGGGTCACCGTTGCATAGAGGGCGGTTTGTGTCTGGAAGCATTGAAACGACCCCAGCCTCAGGACACGCAGAATTGGCCATTCCGGTGTCTGGCCCCAACGGAGGGGGCACTCTGTACGTAGAGGCGCACAAACAGGCGGGGCTCTGGAAGCTTGACCTGCTTCAGTTCGGGTCCAAAGACAGCGACGAACGAACCGACCTCCTAAGTACGTCGCATTCTTCTCAAACTCCCTGAATATTAGTTGGCGATACATCGCCTTATCGTAAGTAACGACATCGCATTTATGCAGACAGAGACAGAGGAACAGTTTAGAACGGCGAGGTTGAACAGAAAGCGCCGCATGAAGTGGTGGCGCAATCACATACCGCTTGCCTATGTTGTTGTTGCGAGCCTATTCGCGGTGATCTATGTGGGGGCGATATTTGTTGACCGAAATGCGGAACGGTGGCTGCGTGGCCTTGCGCCAGCCCTGCGGAGTTAAACCTTGTGTTTGGCGTTGCGTACTGCGCGTTGGGAATATGGGGGCTGAAGCGAGGCAGCCAGGGGATTGGGTTGGCTGTGCTCTATGGGATTTGCCTCGTGAGTGGCATCCTCAGCTTCGTCAAACTGTTCAGCTATTGATTTAACTGGCGAAATATCGCCTTATCACAAGCGTCACGACCCTCCCCGTCGTGCCTTGATACGGGGCAGTGCTTTCCTCCGCGCTCTCCGATGCCTCCGTGGTGAATTCACCATTTCATTTACAATGAACTTCGCAATGAATCTCCAATCGATTCAGGCTGCGCTGCGCGACAGCGGGCAAGAGTGCTGGCTGTTCTACGATCATCATCACCGCGATCCCATCGCCTACCGCGTGCTTGGCCTGCCGGCCAGCATGCTGGTCACGCGCCGCTGGTTTTACCTCATCCCGGCGCAAGGCGAGCCGGTGAAGCTCGTCCACCGCATCGAGAGCCATCACCTCGACTCGCTGCCCGGCAGCAAGATGGAATACTCGGCGTGGCAGGAGCTGTGGCAGAACCTGGAGACGATGCTCAAGCCGTACCACCGCGTCGTCATGCAGTACTCGCCCAACAACCAGATCCCCTACATCTCGCTGGTCGACGCGGGCATGCTGGAACTCATTCGCAGCTTCGGCAAAGAGATCGTCAGCTCGGCCAACCTGGTGGCGCACTTCGAAGCCACGCTGAGCGACGCGCAGCAGGCCTCGCACTTCAAGGCGCAGCAGGCCATCGACAAAATCGTCGCCGCGTTCTTCCAGGAGACAGGGAAGCGCGCCCGCAACGGCGGCACGCACGAGTTCGAGATGCAGCAGTGGATGCATGGAAGCCTTCGGCCGCGAAGGACCTGGAGACCTGCGATCCGCCGAACGTCAGCGTGAACGAGCACAGCGGCGATCCGCACTACGAGCCCACGCGCGGCGACCTCAGGCAACAATCAAGCAGGGCGACTTCGTGCTGCTCGATATCTGGGCCAAGTGCAAGCAGCCGGACGATTCCGTCTATTACGACATCACCTGGACCGGCTCCGTCGGCACGCCCAGCGACAAGCAGCGCGAGATCTTCGACATCGTGCGCGGCGCGCGCGATGCCGGCATCAACACGGTGAAAGCAGGCCTTCGACGCCAAGCGCAAAATCTGCGGCTGGGAGGTCGACAAGGCGGTGCGCGAGTTCATCGAGTCGAAGGGCTGGGGCAAGTACTTCATCCATCGCACCGGCCACTCCATCACCAGCGACATTCACGGTAACGGCGCGAATCTTGATAATCTGGAGACCAAGGACGATCGCGAGATTCTGCCCAATACCTGCTTCTCGGTCGAGCCCGGCATCTACCTGCCCGAGTTCGGCGTGCGCAGCGAGGTCAACATGATGATCCGCGACGGCAAGGGTGAAGTGACCGGCAGAATCCAGAACGAGTTGGTGCTCATTTAATGGCGAATCCGCAGAACGCTGCCGCATTGAAGGCCGGGCAGCAGACAAACTCCATGACCATGATCGCGCCGTTGGCGGCGTGGCTCGTGCCCGGACTGGGGCACATCATCCAGAAGCGCTACATTCGCGGCGTGCTGCTGATGGCCGCCGATCTTCACCATGTTCTTCGCCGGACTTGGCATGCAGGGCAAGGTCTACTCCTTCAACACCGGCGACCTGCTCGACATCCTGGGCTTTGTCGGCGACATTGGCGTGGGCGCGCTGTACTTCCTCGCCCGAATCATGGACTGGGGCATCGGCAACATCCATCGCGCCGTCGCCGATTACGGCACCAAGTACATCGTGGTGGCCGGCCTGCTGAACATCGTCGCCATCGTCGACGCCTACCACATCGCGATCGGGAAAAAAGAATGAACTTCGAACTCTCCCACTTCAACGCCGCCCTGCTGTTCGCGCTCTGCGCGTCGATCGTCTTCGGCATCACCCAGCGCAACACCACGCGCGACATGATCCGCTATGGCGCGTATTGCTTCGCCGTGTTTGTCGGCGGCGTGATTATCGCGTCGTGGCTGATGTTCGCCATCAAGCGCTGAAACGCAGTGGCCAGTCGCCAGTGGCCAGTGGCCAGTTTTCGTTTAGCCAGTTTCTTGCCGTGCTCAACGTCCCCAGCTTGTTTCAGGGCACGACTTCAGTCGTGCCGGACGGCACGCTCTCTCCCGAATTGTCATCCTGAGCGGAGGCCGCGCTGCAGTTGCGCGCCGTAGTCGAAGGATCTGCGGTTCGCCCGAAGGGGAAGAGCTGTCGACTGCGACTCCTACGAACCGCAGATCGTTCGGCTAAGGCGTCCGCCCTCCGCAAACGCAGCGGCGCACCCTCCGCTCGGATGACAGGTTGGGAACGGCGTCGTTCGGTCTAGCTCGTTCCCTCGCACAAACCCGTCTCAATAATTTTTCGTACAAGTTCCTGCCTCTGCAGCGTTCTACCTCACAGGAGGGCAGAATGTTCAAGCATTGCGCGCTCGTCTGTATGCTCCTTTCCGCCGTGGGCTGGACGCAACAAACTTCGGCTCCATCGCTCACCATCTACAACCAGAATTTCGCCGTCGTTCGACAGACATTTCCCCTGCAACTCAACTCCGGCGTGAATCAGGTCAGCTTCGACGACATCACTTCGTTCGTCGAACCTGACTCGGTCGTGCTGCGCGATCCCAGTGGGCGCGTGCATCTCGGCATCCTCGAGCAGAATTACCGCACCGACGTCGCCTCGCAGCAGAACCTGCTGCGCGCCTACGAGGGCAAGGAGATTCAATTCCAGACCGCATCCGGTATCGTTCCCGGTAAGATCATCCGCGCTGGCGGAGGCTACGCTGCCAACGGCTGCTACGGCGGCAATTGCGGCTACAGCGGAGAGACCATCGTCGAGATCGACGGCAAGATTCAGTTTGGACTGCCCGGCACGCCCATCTTTCCTGCGCTCCAGAATGAATCGCTGCTGAAGCCTGCACTGAACTGGCTTTTGCAATCGGACCGCAAGGCGCAGGTCGATGCCGAACTCAGCTACATCACCGGCGGCTTCACCTGGGAGGCCAGCTACAACGTGGTCGCACCGGAGAACGGTGATCTGCTGGACATGGTCGGCTGGATCACGTTGCAAAACCACAGCGGCCACACCTTCGAGAACGCGCACCTGCAACTGATGGCTGGCGAGGTGAACAAAATCGAGCCCTCAAACGGGTACCTCAAGTCGGTGAATGGAAATATGATCACGGCCGCCGCGCCTCTGGTGGATGCGGCCACAACTGAAAAGCCCTTCGACGAGTACCACCTCTACACCCTGCAGCGCCCCTCGACGCTGGAGAATGGCGAGACCAAGCAGGTGGAGTTCGTGCGCGGCGCCGGCATTCCATCGAAGCGTCTCTACGTCTACGAGGGCTACCTGCTGCCGGACTACCTGCGCAGCAACTGGGAGTATCAGTTCACCCAGCCGAACGTCGGGATGACCAGCAACAAGCAGGTCTACATCATGCGCGAGTTTCGCAACTCGCAGGCCGACCATCTCGGCATTCCGCTGCCCAAGGGTCGCATGCGCTTCTATCGCCGCGACAGCGACGGCAGCCTGCAGTTCGTTGGCGAAAACGTCATCTCACATACGCCGAAGGATGAGATCGTCCGCGTCTACACCGGCAACGCCTTCGACATCATCGCCGAGCGCACGCGTACCGACTTTCACGTGGACAACTCGCAGCGCTTCATCGACGAGGGCTACCAGATCAAGTTGCGCAATCACAAAAAAGAGCCGGTGAAGGTGCAGGTGGTCGAGCACCTTTATCGCTGCGACAACTGGGAGATTACCCAGAAGTCGATTGACTACGTGAAGAAGGACAGCAACACCGTGGAGTTCACCGCCAGCATCCCGCCCGATGGCGAGCAGGTGGTGACGTACAGCGTGCACTACACTTGGTAAGGCAGTCGCTAGTGGCCAGTTGTCCCGAGCTGGTTGATTGCGGTAGGGCTTTCGCGTAAGCTGCGCGGGTATGTTCATCGTTCAGCTTGCAGCGGTGCTGGCCCTCGATGCTATGGATCTTCTTAAGCTGCTGGGAATTGTGGCAGCAGCTGTGGCGCTTTTCCTCCTGGCCAAGCGAGTTGGCCGCGGCGGCGAAACCATCGGCACCCTTCATCCCGCTCCGGTCCCTGAACCAGAGCCGGAAGTAGCCCTGAAAGAAGAGCCGGAAGGTCCTGACCCCGACCAACCGGGCTACTCGCCGGAGACGGATGTAGACGAGGTGCCCGGCCGACCGCCGGAACACATCCGCATCGAGAACTGGAACTTTAGCAAGTTTGACCTGGTGCCGGGTCCACCTGACCGAAACGCTTTCGCCGACGAACTCAACATGCAGCTCTACGATCCTTCGACTGGGCGCCGGTGGATGCAGACCTACTTCGTCGCCACGCCCGACGGCCTGAATCAGATGCTGCGCGACCATCAGTGGAACTACATGTTTGTTCCACAGATTCTCGTACTCGATCGCTACGATGTTGGCCAATTGCGCTCTGCCATGCTGGAGGAATTGGGCGCCGCCGAAGCCGAGCGCGGAGAAGTGTTGCCCCATTCTGCTGAGTAATCACAGGCACACGGTGCGAGCTAATTTCATCGTTGGGCCGCGCACTCTCGGCTATACTTCTGTTCCACCTTCAGAGGAGAGCGAATGAAAACACGTTTGGTTGTTTCGTTTTGTCTTTTCGCCATGATTGCCACGCTCGTCCATGCGCAGATGTCGGACGGCGGATTTCAGCCCGGCACCATCGTCTCGTTCGAACGCGCCGCCGCCGATGCGCAGCACATGGAAAACGAGAATTACTACAACGTGATGATGAAAATTGGCGACACCGTCTACAAGTGCCGCACCAGCGGACCGGCCTCGACCTTCATCGACTGGAGCATCAACAAGCAGTTTCCCGCGCAGCTCAATGAGAAAGCGAAGACCATCCTGGTGAAGAGTCCCAGCGGCGAAACCGTCACCATGAACATCAAGGGCAAGAAGGTTCAGAAGTAGCGCGTTGTCCACCGGCGACGGGGCGGAGGGCATCCGTCTGTATCGATAGGAGCGAAGCACGGGAGCAGCTGCCCTTTCCGGCTGAAAATGTCGACTAAGTAGCCGTTCGCAAGCAAGAAAATTTTAATCGCTACGCCGCCTGATTTCGGTGTAAAGTCTCCTGACGAGCGACCACTCGCTTTTCGAGGGAACACCATGACTCGACACACGCTACGTTTTTCGCCGCGCTCGATTCTCACGCTTCGCAAGTCAGCCTTCACCCTTGCCGTCATCGCCGCGACGGCAATGGTTGCGCCGCTGGCCCGAGCCCAGACCTACAACGTGATTCATACCTTCAGTGGCGGCGGCGACGGATATGAACCCTACTCCGGGCTCACCGTCGAAGCCGGCGGACACCTTTACGGAACCACATCGGAGATGACGGGGGGAACCGTTTTCGAGATGAAGCAGGTGAATGGTAGCTGGTTGTTGAGCACGCTTCTCAATTTCAATCGAAACAACGGCCTGATTCCCTATGGCCGGCCTGTCTTCGGCCCGGGCGGATCGGTGTTTGGCACTACCCTGGAAGGGGGCACCAGCGAGAATTGCGAGGAGGGTTGCGGCGCCGTCTACAACATCCGGCCACCGCAAACGGTGTGTAAGACAGTAAGCTGTCCGTGGTCAGGAACTGCGATCCTCTCCTTCTCGGACAGCAATGACGGGGGCAATCCCAACTTGGTTGATCCGGTCTTCGATGCGGCAGGAAATCTGTACGGCACTGCGACCCTCGGGGGTACGTCCGGTAAAGGCGTGGTGTACAAGTTGACCCGCTCCAACGGCGCATGGACAGAAACGGTCATTCACAATTTCAGCGGTCCCGACGGAGCCTATCCCTACAGCGGGCTCGTCTTCGACAGTGCGGGCAATTTGTACGGAACGACGGGATACGGTGGTCAATACGGCTTCGGTTCGATCTACGAGTTATACCCCTCGCAGTACGGATGGTCGGTGACGATCTTGTACAGTTTCCGCGGAACGACTGACGGGCAAAATCCGTCCGCTCCTCTGATCTTTGACCGGGCGGGCAACTTGTATGGAGCGACGCCGGTGGGTGGCGCCAACGGCGGTGGAACCGTTTTCGAACTATCGCCTTCCGGAGGCAGTTGGATTTTTTCGCTGCTCTACAGCCTGACCGGCCAGCCGACACAAAATTACTACCCCGGCGTAATCGACACGCTTGCTCTTGACTCAGCCGGAAATCCCTATGGCGCGGCTTACTCCGAGGGTGCAAATTCGCGCGGCGCTATTTTCAAGCTCACCCCTTCGAATGGCAGCTGGACCTACACCAGCCTTCACGACTTCACCGGGGGCACCGACGGAGCCTATCCACTTGGCGGACCGAGCTTCGATTCCAGCGGCAACCTCTACGGAACCGCCGTGTACGGCGGGACGACCAGCGGACAGAACTGCCGCGATGCAGGTTGCGGCGTCGTTTGGGAGATCACGCCCTAACGCGCAGGCTCGGGCGCGAAGTATCCGGAGATGTCCAGGATCAACTGCGTCAGCGCCGCGGCGTAGGCGTCGATCGACCCATTGCTGGTCGGCACGATCGCCATGTTCGAGGTCACGAAGCCGTCCCTGGCGTTCAGCGTCGAAACCGTTGGCTGTGTCAAGCCGTCGGGCCACAGCGTGAGATACGGCATCGGCCCCGGCGGCGCGACCGTCGCGTTGAAGACGTAAGCCTGCGCCGTCGATGACGGTGCGCAGGGGCTGCCTTCGACGTTGACCGTGATCTTTCCACTGAAGCCGCCGCCGCTCTGGCGCGTGTCGAGCACGCGGCACGGCGACTGCGTGTACAGCGATAGGCCGCCAGTTCCTGCGGGCGCAAAGTATCCATTCACATCGAGCAGCAGGTCGGTGGCGTTGTTGTGGGCGTAGAAGGCGGTGGCGTTGTTCTGTCCGGCGGGAACGATGGCGGCGTTGGCCACGATGGTTCCCGTAGGATCGTTCAGGGTCGAGACCACGGGCCGCATTTGACCCTTCGGCCAGACAGTCAGGTAATCCAATCCTCCGCTGGGGGGAATTGCCGTGACGTTGAACGAGTACGCGGTTGCCGTGCTGGGAATACCGCAGTTGCCGGCGATGTTGTAATCGCGCTCCACGCCTGCCTGCAGAGTGCCTCCATCCTGTCCGTTGCGCGTGTCGACAATGCGGCAGGGCGTCAGCGAATAGAACTCATAGGGCTCGGCGCCATTCGAGACGAAGTAGCCGTTGATATCGAGAATGATGTTGGTCGTATCGCTGACGTAGACACTGACCGCGTTGTTGCCCGCAGGCACGATGGCGGCGTTGGCCTTCACCCGTCCGTCGCGCGAGTTCATCGTCGAAGACGAGGGCTGAATGTCGCCCTGCGGCCAGATGGTCAGATAGCCAAGCGAGCCTTGCGGCACGACGGTGACGTTGAGCGAATAAGCCGCGGCGCCGTTGGGAATGTCGCAGCCAAGCTGCGGCACGTTGAAGTTGCGCGAGGTGCCGCCTTGGATAGGGCCACCGGTATCGCGGGTGTCAATCAGGCGGCACGGCGAGACTGAGGGAATGAACTGGAATGGCCCGGTGACGTCGAAGTTGGTGTAGGTATAAAGGCTGGTCCCCGATAGACCCACTTCAACTTTGCCGGTACTGGCGCCTGGCGGCACCGTGGCCGTGATCTCGGACGGCGAGACGATTTGAAACTGCGTGGCCGGTGTTCCGTTGAAAACGACTGCTGTAGCCTGATTCAGATTGTTGCCGAGAATCTCGATCTGTGCGCCAATCGGAGCGGAAGAGGGGCGGGTGACGATGAACGGTGCCGCACCGGTACTCAGGCTGAACACGGTGCCGAGGTTGTTCGTTCCTCCCGCTTCGGTGACTCCGTAAAACACTCCATTGGTAGCCTGCAGCAGGCCGTTAAAGATCGCTGCCGTCGCTGCCGATGAAGGCGTGCAAGGTGGCGAGCGTCCCTCCGGTCGTGAGCTTGAAGAGGGTGCCGCAACCGCCTCTGCAGTTGCTGCTGACCGTGCCGCCATACCGTGTTGTTCCGTAGAAGTCTGCCATCGGTGCCGACGATCAGTCCGGACTGGGGGCTGCTGCCGTCAGCGCAATTCGCCTGCGAGCAGAAGTTGTAAACGGTGGTGACGCTTCCACCGGGACTCATCCTGAAGACCACACCATCAGAATTTAAACCACCGGCGAAAGTCGTTCCGTATAAGTTGCCGTCGGCGGCTTGGACGAGCGGCGCATTGGGAAGGAAACCATCCACGCAACTCCCCTGAGCACAGAAAGCGTAGAGAGACGCGAATTGGCCAGCGAGGGAGATCTTGAAAGCGGTTCCGCAGCCTGGGCCAGCCGCTCCTGAGCAGTTCGCGATCCCTCCGGCTGCCGTTGTTCCGTACAGGTACCCGTCAGCGCCTTGTACCAGTGCGCCGTATGGGCTTGCGCCATCCGCGCAGTTCGGTTGCGAGCAGAAGTTGTAGAGGGTTGTGAAGGTACCGACCGGGGTGATCCTGAAAATGGTGCCGAAGGCATTCGCCCCGCCGGTACTGGTTGTGCCATAAAAGTTGCCGTCGCTGGCTTGAACCAGTCCTCCCAGAGGAGTAGCACCGTCGGCACAGTTGCTTTGCGAGCAGAACTTGTAGAGAGTTCCCAGCGATCCGGAGGGACTGATTGCGAAGGCGGTGCCGCAACCGATCTGGCCGCAAGGAGGACCGTTGAAGTTTCCTCCTCCTCCAGTCGTGCCATAGAGAGTGCCATCGCTGGCTTGCACGAGGGATGCTGAAGGTGCCTCCCCGTCTACGCAACCCGGCTGTGAGCAGAAGTTATAAATCGTAGTCAACACGCCTGTCGGCAACATCTTGAACACAGTACCGGCAGGTTGAGAGCCAGTACCTCCAAGGGACGTCGTTCCGTAAATATAACCATCCAGGCCTTGCGTAAGCGATGCCATGGGATACATACCATCTGTCCCGTTGAAGTTCACCAACGTGGTGAACGTCTGCGCATCCACCGCAATCGTCAATGCCAGACAGAAGCTGACAAGGAAAATGATTTTTGCAAAGTTACGCTTCGAGGAAGTTGCAGGCGGGAGTACGAAACCGATGCGCATGACAGGTCCCTTGAAGACACGCCTAGAATGTAATGAGCCAGCAGCCGCATCCTATCACGCCCATCGCGAGCAATCGTAGCTAGATTGTTTTTCGCCGTTTGGCCTAGTTTCCCGGTGTCATCTCGGCGCGGATCATGAGCTGCGTTCCGCTGTCGAGCTTCAGATCCTTGGTGGTGCTGACCAGCACGGAATCTTTGTCGAGCTCAAGATTGCGGAGGCCGAGGACGCCCGTGCCGTTGGGGCTAAGTTGCGGTGACCCGTTTCTCGTCGAGCCAACAGGGCCGATGGTATTGGTCGGGCCGGGCATGGTTGAGCCTTGATCCTGGCCCGTCTCTTTCGCCATCGTGCCGGAGCCGGCTGCGCCGGTATCAGGCTCGGCACGCAGGCTGGGTCCAACCGCCTGGATCACCCCGTGGATGGGCACCGACTTTCCACCGGAAATCTCGATCTTGTCGAAGGTGATACCCAGCGAGGACTGCGGATCTCCCTTGGCCTTGGACTGCACGCTGGTGACGTGGCCGACGACGGTGCTGCCGCTGGGAATCAACATGCTCGGCATACGCAGCGCAACGGTTGTCTTCGTGGTGACTTCATCGCCGACCTTCAGCTTTTTTGCGTCCAGCGACTTCGCCAGCTGTGTGGGAATGGCGGTGCGCGCCGCCGGCGCCGAAGCAGTCGCGGCGTTCTGCTGGGCCGCACAGAGGAATACTGCCAACAACAGACAAGCCAGCAACGAAGCTGCGCGAGACATGGAAAGTCCTCCGAAATTGGCCGCGGTAGTGCAGCCCGCGGTGGATTGTACTGCTCTCGGCCGACGAGAGAAGCAGAAAAATTGCTGCTCGCAGAATAAAGTCGCAACTTTCCATCAAAGTTGCGCAACTACGCAACTACCAAGTGGAACAGTGCGCGGGTCTGGCGAATTTCGAGATTCGGTCAGGTGTCCCGTTGCTGTCAATGATGGATTAGCTGAAGCGGAGAAATGCGGAAGCGAGATTTTTCTTTCGGTGGAAAACGAATCGCCCAAGCTAAGACGGACAGGAATTAGCCATCCGTTGAATATCCTGTGGCGGAGGCTGGAACCCGGTTTTAGACGCCAACGGTTTCGATTGCACTTCGCTGTCGCTGACGACGGACGCAGCGTTACATCCCACCCGACATCGCACTCATCCCGCCAATTAATCGCGGAACCTAGATGTGAAACCATCCGTGATCGCCACCGTGGTTTACTCGAACGATGCTCACTCGCCGTCGATTTCTCGCCTTCACCGCGCTGGCTATGCCGGGATTTGCCTATGCCTCGCCGAAACGCTGGAACGCGTTGCCTGCCATGTTGGCGGCGCTCGAGAAGCAAAATGGTGGACGGCTGGGCGCGTGCGTGATCGATACAGCGACGGGCCAGCGCGCCGGCTACCGCGAGAACGAGCGCTTCGCCATGTGCAGCACCTTCAAGTTTCTGCTGGTTGCCGATGTCTTGCAGCGGATTGACCGGCACGAAGAAAAGCTGGACCACCCGATCGCCATTCCTGGAAAGCCGCTCGTCTCCAACTCGCCGCTGACCGAGCCTCATGCCGGAAGCACGATGACGGTCGCCGAGTTATGTCACGCGGCGATAACCCGCAGCGACAACACAGCCGCGAATCTGCTGCTCGATATCACCGGCGGACCACCGGGGCTCACCACATTCTGCCGCTCCATCGGCGACAACATCACTCGCCTGGATCGCAACGAGACTTCGCTGAACGAAGCCAAGCCCGGCGACCCGCGCGATACAACCTCGCCGGCGGCGATGGCCGACGATTTGAATCGCGTTTTGCTGGGAACGGTGCTCTCGGCGGCCTCACGGCAGCAGCTCACGGCGTGGATGGAAGCGAACGAGACAGGCCTCGATAAGCTGCGCAAGAATCTCCCCGCAGGCTGGCGCGCCGCCGACAAGACCGGCAACAATGGCGAGAACACGATGAACGACATTGCCGTCCTGTGGCCGCCCAGCGGCAAGCCCCTGATCGTCACAGCCTACATTACCGAATGTGAGGGGTCCGACAGCAAGCGGGTCGCGATGCTGGCGGAGATCGGTAGTTTGGTGTCCGGTCACTAGGATCTTCTAAGTACCAAAGCCAGGGGCACCGCAAGATCGGAGGACACGCTCAAAGCCGTTGTACGAGTTATTTATGAAGGTGCTGGAGGACGCGAAAGGTATATAGTATGTGCCGATTCTTAATCTAAATCGAAATTCGAATCCGATTTCTTATGCAGACACTGGGATTATCCGATTCGACACCACGCACCGAAGGCCGGCTGAAAAGTCTTTTCTGGCCATCCGTCCAAACCGGAGCAGATGTGGATTACCTGGGAGCGCAAGGCTACTGGGTATGTGCTGCCGTCGCAGTTCTCTCACTGATTACGTTTGCCGCTCTGCGTCAGCCCATCGATGGGATTCTGATCCTGCTGTTTTACTATTGCGGCGGAGTGGGGGTACGGGAACGAAGCCGGTTTGCAGCTGTTGCCGTGTTCGTCATGTACTTGGTGGACACGTTGCTGGGACAGGTTAGTGTACTGAGAATTTGTGTTTGCGCGTTGCTGCTCTCAAACCTGCGAGCCACATGGACCGCCGCGCTTTGGAAACCTGAATCCGAGGAGGCCATACTCCCGCCGCGGCTCACCACTACTTGGGGCGACAAGTTTGTGGATCAATTTCCCCAGTGGCTTTGGCCGAAAATCAGAGTCATTTATTACGTATATGCGATCTGTTTCTTCTTGCTGGTCGACATTGTTTTAGCCGTCGGGTTTGCGCGTCGCGCCAGGTAACTACGGCGCGACCGACACTCCGACTTGCGAGAAGGGAACGTTGAGGATCGGGTATCGCCGCCAGTCTTTGTAATCGAAGTGCCACCATTCTTCCGGATACACCGTGAATCCTTCCGCCTCCATCGCATTGCGCAACAGGGCGCGGTTGGCCCGTTCCTCGGCGGTACCGCCGGCGTAGTCCGCGTACGAACTCTCTGACATTTCGTCGTAGCTGCTGGGCATGGGCAGGATCTTGCCGGTCTTCAGATCGAACACCGTGAGGTCGACGGCGCAGCCGCGATTGTGTCGCGAGCCCTGTGCCGGATCAGCGACATAGATGTGGTCCGCGGGCGGCGTCGCGTCCCAGAAAATCTTGGTCACATACCACGGACGGTATCCGTCGAAGATCAGCAGCCCATAGCCTTTCTCATGCAGCTTGCGATTGGCGCGCACCAGCGCCTCGGCCGCGGGGCGCTGCAGAAACGCGCGCGCCTCTTCGTACAGCGGAGTGCCCAGGAAGTTGTTCGACGACGCGTAGTGGATGTCGAGCTTCAGCGTGGGATCGAGCTTGATGAGTTCCACCAGGTCCGGCTTGAGGAAGTCCCCCTGTTCGACCGGCGGTTGCGCCTTCAGCGCATCGGCTCGAAGCTCGGGGATCGGCTTCAGCGGCTGAATGTGGAAACTTTGCTGCACCTGCTGCGCGGGAAGGGAAGCCGTCAGCAGGGCGCAGGCAAGCAGGACACGCAGCAGGAGCATGCGGGCGATGATAGCAAAGCCGGGTGCCCCACTCATTCCTTGGTTTGGAATGAGTGGGAGGAACGCGGCCGAACAACGTTTGAAAAAGTCGGAAACGGTACGAGGTAGTCTTCTCCCCACTCATTCGAAAATCACGGATGCGTGGGGCACCCGAAGATACCAGTTGTCGTTGAAGAGTTTGTCAGTCAGAAAGTCCACAACCCCACCCAAGCAACACCGGCTTGGATGGGGCACCCGTAAAGCTTTCCCGAATCGTGCAGTGTTGGTTAGAACTAACGAAAGGCCCCGCATCGCTGCGAGGCCTTTGTTTTAGCTGATTGCTAACCGCTAATTGCTAGCAGCTGCCTTTAGTACATGCCGCCCATGCCGCCGCCGCCGTGAGGCATCGCCGGTTCCTTCTTCTCTTCCGGAATCTCGGCTACCAGGGCTTCGGTGGTGAGCATCAGGGCCGCGATCGAACCTGCGTTCTGCAGAGCCGAACGGGTCACCTTGGTCGGGTCGATGACGCCGGCCTTAACCAGGTCTTCGAAGTGGTTGGTCAGAGCGTTGTAGCCGAAGTTGTGTTCCTTCGACTCGCGGATCTTGCCGACCACGATCGCACCCTCTTCGCCGGCGTTGCCGACGATCTGGCGCAAAGGCTCTTCCAGAGCGCGGCGCACGATGTTGGCGCCGATCTTCTCATCGCCTTCGAGCTTGAGAGCGTCGATGGCATCCGAGCAGCGGAGCAGGGCAACGCCGCCTCCGGGAACGATGCCTTCCTCAACCGCAGCGCGGGTGGCATGCATCGCGTCCTCGACGCGGGCCTTCTTCTCCTTCATTTCGGTCTCGGTCGCGGCGCCGACTTTGATCACCGCAACGCCGCCCACCAGCTTCGCCAACCGCTCCTGCAACTTCTCGCGGTCGTAGTCGCTGCTGGTCTTGTCGATCTGGCCACGAATTTCCTTCACGCGGCCTTCGATGTCGGTGTGCTTGCCCTTACCCTCGACGATGGTCGTGTTGTCCTTGTCGATGGTGACCTTCTTGGCCTGGCCGAGATCGCCCATCTGCACGTTCTCCAGCTTGATGCCGAGGTCTTCGGTGATGGCCTTGCCACCGGTGAGGATGGCGATGTCCTGCAGCATGGCTTTGCGGCGATCGCCGAAGCCAGGCGCCTTCACGGCAGCCACGTTCAAGGTTCCGCGCAGCTTGTTGACCACCAGGGTCGCCAGCGCTTCGCCTTCCACGTCTTCCGCGATGATGATGAGCGGCTTGCCGCTCTTGGCAATCTGCTCAAGCAACGGGAGCAGGTCCTTCATCGAGGAGATCTTCTTCTCGTGAATCAGGATGTAGGGATTTTCCAGAACCGCTTCCATGCGCTCCGGATCGGTGACGAAGTAGGGGGACAGATAGCCGCGGTCGAACTGCATGCCTTCGACGACTTCCAACTGGGTCTCCATCGTCTTGGACTCTTCCACGGTGATGACGCCGTCCTTGCCGACCTTCTTCATGGCTTCGGCGATGATGCGGCCGATGGTGGCGTCGTTGTTGGCCGAGATGGTGCCGACCTGCGCGATCATCTCGCCGGAAACCTTCTGCGACAGCTTGTCGAGAGCCGAACCGCTGCGGTTGCCTTCTTCGTCCTGCACACCGCAGATGGCCGAAACGGCCTTCTCGATGCCGCGCTTCAGGGCCATCGGGTTCGCACCGGCAGCAACCGTCTTCACGCCTTCGCGGTAGATGGCCTGTGCCAGAACGGTCGCGGTGGTGGTGCCGTCGCCGGCGACGTCAGACGTCTTGGAGGCGACTTCGCGCACCATCTGCGCGCCCATGTTCTCGAGCGAATCCTTCAGCTCAATTTCCTTGGCTACGGTGACGCCGTCCTTGGTGATGAGCGGCGAACCGAATTTCTTCTCGATGACGACATTGCGGCCCTTGGGGCCCAGCGTAACTTTCACAGCGTCGGCCAGAACGTTCACGCCGCGAAGAATCGACTGACGCGACTCTTCTCCGTGCAGAATCTGCTTTGCCATTTGTTTCTCCTAGTTGCCAGTAGCCAGTAGCCAGCCGTCAGTTCGGTCGCTTTCTGCTCCGGCGCAATTTGAACTCGTTTTCAAACTTTGTTGTCATTGCCGCGCAATACTTGTCAGAGCCGTCGCCAGCAACGACTGGCAACTGGCCACTGGCGGCTGACTACTTCTTCGCGGCGTGTTCCTTGGTCTTGGCTGCGCCTTCCAGGATGCCCAGAACTTCTTCTTCGCGCATGATCAGGAAGTCTTCGCCGTCAATCTTGATCTCGGTGCCGGCATACTTGCCGAACAGCACGCGATCGCCTTCCTTCACAGCCAGGGGGAAGGTCTCGCCCTTATCGTTGCTCTTGCCACGGCCGACGGCGATGATTTCGCCTTCCTGCGGCTTGTCTTTGGCGCTGTCGGGGATGATGATGCCACCACGGGTAGTCTCGGCCTCTTCTACACGGCGAACCACGATGCGGTCGTGCAGGGGAGTCAGTTTCGTTGACATTCTTCGAACTCCTTTCAACCTCTTGAAGTCTTGTTGGATTCCGTTACGCATTTGCCGCCTCGACGCGAAACTTGCGACGCCGACGGCGATCTCATAAAACTGGGTACAGCGGATAAGCGGGAAGGAGCACTCCAGAGACTCTGCTAGCACTCACTGCCTACGAGTGCTAATCATAAGCAAAGTCCTGCCGTGTGTCAAGCGCAAGGTGAGTGGGTTACGCTCACATTTTTACCAAATTCTAACGAATTTTCCAGAAACTAACGTTTTCATATGCTTAGCCGATATCTTCTGAGAATTCGCGTGAACTGCGGTCAGGGGTCACTGACGCCACCACGCGAGCAGAGGAGAATGAGATTGTGGTTCACTCAAGCTGACGTTTCGCAACGGATGCGCGCGCAAACTCCGGCTATCCGGCAACGCTGCTGCTGCATCTATGCGACGAGCTGGCGCTGATCGACTTGCAAATTCTTCCGATCTTTAGACGGCGGCGAACTTTATAGTTCCCATAGCTCCGAGTTGGCGGGATAATCGGGTTACGTTCAGGTGTCCACCGTGCCAGTCCTCCGTGGTGTTCGAGACGCTTCGAGGTTCACGCTCCCTGCGGTTTCCATACTGGGAGTTTTTCTTGTTTGCCTTACTTTGAGCTTGACGGGATGGTCGCAGGCCGCGACGCCTGCGGCGACTCCACCAGACACGCTGCCGCCTTCGCCTGCGGCGCAAGCCGCCCCTGTCGAACCGCAGACCACGCAAGACAATCAGCCGGCGGCAACGCCTGCGACCGCGCCAGGCTCGATTCCGACGGCGGCGCAAGTCGAAGCGGAAGGCGCAAAGGACGCAGCAGCGAATCCCGATCTGAAGCAGACGCCGGCTGCGGCCGCGCAGCCCAACGGGGTTAACGCCAACAATCCGAACCTGCAGCCGAAGTACAACGTGAATCTCATCGGCCAGCGCAATGTAGGCGCCGGCCTGGACTTCTATTCGCTCGACCGCGAGATTGCGCTGGGCAGAAGCCTTTCGCAGGAAGTGGAAGGCAGCGCCCGTCTCATCACCGATCCGGTGATCAACGAGTACGTCAATCGCATCGGCCAGAACCTGGTGCGCAACTCCGATGCGCGCGTGCCCTTCACCATTAAGGTTCTCGACAACGAAGAAGTGAATGCCTTCGCGCTGCCGGGTGGATTCTTCTACGTCGACAGCGGCTTGATCCTGGCCGCCGACAATGAAGCCGAGCTGGCCGGTGTAATGGCGCATGAGATCGCGCACGTGGCCGCGCGTCACGCCACCAAGAACATGACCCGCGCGCAGATCTGGAATTTCGCGACGGTGCCGCTGATCTTTGTCGGCGGGCCAGTGGCCTACGCGGTGGCCGAAGTTGCAGGTCTCGCGGTGCCCCTGGGCTTTCTGAAGTTTTCGCGCGATGCCGAGCGGGAAGCCGATCTGCTGGGGCTCGAGTATGACTACGTTTCGGGCTACGATCCGGAGGCGTTCGTCGAATTCTTCGAGAAGCTGAACGTCGAAAAGAAAAAGCCCAACCTGGTCGCCAAGGCCTTCGCGACTCATCCGATGAACGTCGAGCGCATCGAGGCAGCGCAGGAAGAGATTCGGAAATATCTGCCCGACCGCTCCGAGTACATCGTCGACACGAGCGAATTCGAAAACATCAAAGCGCGCCTGGAGATGTTGGAGAATGGCCGTCACCTCGGCGGAGGCAAGCAGGATGCGGGCAAACCGGTGCTGCTCAAGCGCAGCAGTAACTCGAGCACGACCAACGGCGGCGATGGCGATAACACTTCGGCTACGGCGCAGGACGATCCGAATCGTCCGACCCTGAAGCGGCCGCCGGCAACGGCTACACCCAGCGACGATTCAGGCACGAGCGGTGGAGATTCGGGTACTGCGACGCAGCCGGCGTCGAGCACCAGCACCAATCAGGCAGCGAGCACAGCGCCGAGCCAGCCGGACGACAACCAGCCGGTGCTGAAACGCGCTCCCGCATCGCAAGACTAGAGGTTGTAATGAGATCTGTTGCACTTCTCGCATCGTTTATGAATGTCGGAGCCGTGCTGGCGATCGCCGCGATTGCAATCGGCGCCACGCTCCGTATCCGCCTGCTGGTTCACCAGAAGAACTCGATCTTCCCGCAAAAATAGCGAAGCCCAGACTCAATGGTCCCGTGAGGGTGCGGACTTCACTCCCTGATGGCCTGCTGGGTGGAGCACGCCTTCAGGCGTGCACATTGCATCCACTTGGTTTTTCGGCTTCAGCCGCTGAGGTAAGAATGCAGATTGCCTGTGGCGCTTGAGCGCGAGTCGAAACCGAGCTTCTATACGCACACCTGAAGATGTACTCCAACCCTAAGAGGTGGGTTGCGGTCGGGAGGCGTCCTCGACACAAGTTGTCCCGAAATAGTTCAGTGCACCTGGCCTCCGTTGCGGCATCGCGCCAACCTGCCTAGAATGTCGCTATGCGTTTTTGCCGTCCCATTTCCGCAGTTGTTGTGGTGCTGGTGTTCGCGGCCAGTTTTGTCTTTGCCAAGTCGAAGGAGGATTCCGGGCAGGTTTCGTCGGCTGACTTCGTTGTGCTGAAAGATGACACTGGCAAGCCTGTGCGTAACGCCGCGGTAATCCTGCATCCGGTGAGCAAGAACGGCAAGCAGGCGAAGACCGGATTCGAGCTGAAGACCGACGCTGACGGCAAGACGCACTTCGACGGCGTTCCGTTCGGAATTCTGCGCATCCAGGTCATTGCCCACGGCTTCCAGACCTTCGGCGACGATTATCAGATTAACCAGGCGGAGCAGGTAATCACGATTCGACTGAAGCGTCCGCAGGACCAGTATTCGATTTACGAAAAGCATGATGGCGGGCAAGTGGGCGGCGCGAACTCTGGCAGCGAAACTTCGGCGCCGCAACCTCAAACCTCGACGCCTCAGAAGTAGCAGGCTGTCTGCTGTCAGCCGTCATTACTTTGGCGTCGAATGCCCTTAGCGGCTGAAGCCGACGTCATTGTTGGACCATTCCGGACCGCCGGAAGGCGGTCTCTTTCAAAACGCTGTTGCTAGTCGCTAATTGCTAATAGCTAATTGCGAGGGTCTTCTTGATCAAAGCTCACGCACTGTATACCGATCGCGACCGCTTTCTGGCTGAGGCGGCCAGCGGTCACGCTATTGTCGTCGATGCCGGCACGGAGAAGTCGGCCAACAGCCCCGTCGAACTGGTACTCATCGCGCTGTGCGCCTGCTCGGCCAGCGATGTCGTCAGCATTCTGCGCAAGAAGCGCGAGCCTTTCACCTCGGTTGATGTCATTGCCGAAGGCTGATCGCTCGGAAGATTTTCCCAAGGTCTTCACCTCCATCCGCGTGGTGTATCGCATTGGGGGAAAAGTAACGCCCAAGTCGGTGGAAGACGCTGTCCGTTTGTCGAAGGAGAAGTATTGTTCGGTCTCGGCCATGCTGGAGAAGTCGGCCAAGATCGATTTTGTCATTGAGTATATCGACTAACTCGCACGCGCGAGGACGCATGACCCGCATCTCCCGATGGCTGGTACTGACGGCGTTCCTGCTGCAAGCCGGGTTCTTCCTGTTCGTAGCACGCCATCGGGTCATTGACGGCGACGAAGGCTTCTATCTCCTCGCCGCCCGTCTGGTCCTCCAGCACAAGACCCCCTATTTCGATTTCTTCTATCCCCAGGCGCCGCTGCTGCCGTATGTCTACGCCGCATGGCTGAAGGTCGGCGGGATCTCGTGGATGGCGGGGCGCGCGCTGGCGGGGTTGTTGACCGCACTCATCGGCACCATGCTCTTCGAGCACGTTTACCGCGAGACGAAGAGTGCCGGTGCCGGCGCAGTTTCGGTGGTGTTGTTTGCCTCCAGCACGCTGATCTTCTGCTGGCTGCCGATCGTGAAGACGTTATCGCTGGCGACCTTCTTTCTTTTTGCCAGTTATGTGCTTCTCGCGCGCCTCGGGCCGGCCGGCGGAGCCTGGCTCGCTGGTGTGGCGGGTCTTCTGTTTGGCTTGGGCGTCGACACGCGCTCCTACCTGATCGTGGTTGTGCCGTTGTTTCTCTGGTGGATTTGGCGGCGGGAAAAATCTCTGCGCATCGCCCGCGCACTCGCATTTGCCGCCGGTTTGCTGGTCGGACTGCTGCCGTCCTTGCTTCTGTTCTTCCGCGCACCCGATATTTTTCTCTTCGACAATCTGGGCTATCACGCCATTCGTTCCAACCAGGGTTTGATTGGCGATTGGCAGAACAAGGTTCTCGTGCTGCTCGCGGTATTCGGCGGTTCGCAGCGGCTGTTCCAGGTAAGCGGTCTGGTGGCCATTTCCGCGTTACTGCTCTACCGCCTGCGCCAGCGAAGACCAGTGGCAATGTTCGCGCTTGAGATTGCGTTGCTGCTGGGGCTGGTATCGCTGCTGCCCACGCCGGTCTATGTTCAATACTTCAGCATGGTCGTCCCGTTCCTGATTGCGGGGATGATGTGTCTGCTGGTGGATTACCTTGCGGAGCTAACCTCGCCGGCAAGCCGGCGTAATGTGCAGATTGCGGGAGCGGTGTTCGTCGCACTGTTTGTTCTCGCCGGGCTGCCGACATTTCGGCAATACCTTCAGATATGGCAGGCTACGCCGTATCTGAAGGGCGTGGCCGACCCTCAGAGCTGGACGCTGAAGCAGGTTGCCACGGTATCGGCTGCCCTGGACCAGGTGTCGACGCCGGGAGAGCCGGTTGCCAGCTTCTGGCCAGGCTACGTCTTCGCGTCGCACGCCGATTCCTACCGCGGATATGAAGACAGCTTCGGCATGCTGGTGGCCGACAATCTGGAGCCGGTGCTTCGCCGCCGCTACCACATCCTTGGCAATTGGGAATTGACGTCGGACTTAAGGAACCGGGGACCGCGTCTGGTCGTGGTCGGAAACCAGGGACCGGAGGCCGGTGGGCCGAACCCAAATGCCTGCATCAAAGCGTTGCGGGCCGCAGGTTACAAGCCGATTGTTCAAATCGGGGAAACTTATATTTATGAGTGCTGCTCGAGTCCGTGATCGCGGTACTCCGGCGCGTAGCTGGAAGGAAACGCCGGGCAGGCTTTTCGTGTTGCGGCGCTGGCAGAAACCGTGCCGCTTCGTCGTATAATCCAAAGGTTTGCCTATGACGACTACTACAACTGATCTGCGCCTGGCCAAGCGGATGTCGCGCCTGGGAACGGAAACCGCTTTCGAAGTGCTGGTACGGGCACGCGCCCTGGAGCGGCAAGGGAAGAGCATCATCCATCTCGAGATCGGCGAGCCCGACATGGACACGCCGGCCAACGTTGTTGAAGCCGGCGTCAACGCGCTGCGCGAGGGCTTTACGCACTACGGTCCCTCGGCCGGCCTGCCCGATCTGCGCGAGGCCATCGCCAACGATGTGTCCAGGTCGCGCGGCATCAAGGTCAGTCCGGAAGAAGTTGTGGTAGTGCCGGGCGGCAAGCCGATCATCTTCTTCATCATCATGGCGCTGATCGATGAAGGCGACGAAGTCATCTATCCCAATCCCGGCTTCCCGATTTACGAGTCGATGATCAACTTTGTCGGCGGCAAGCCGGTGCCGATTCATCTGCGCGAGGAGCGCGACTTCCGCCTCGACGTCAACGAGCTGAAGGACCTGATCACCGACCGCACCAAGCTGATCATCATCAATTCGCCGGAGAACCCGACAGGCGGCATTCTGACCAGGCAGGATGTCGAAGACATTGCAGCGGTGATTGGCGATCGCGATATCCCTGTCATGAGCGACGAGATTTACAGCCGCCTCCTGTTTGAAGGCGAGCCGTTCAGCATCGCGTCGGTGCCGGGGTTCAAAGAACGCACCATCATTCTGGATGGATTTTCTAAGACGTATTCCATGACCGGCTGGCGTCTGGGGTACGGTGTGATGCGTCCGGATCTGGCGACCCACATCGCGCGCCTGGCAACGAACTCGACCTCATGCACGGCGACCTTTACGCAGATCGCGGGTATCGAGGCAATTAAAGGCGACCAGAGCGAGCCCGAGCGTATGCGGCAGGAGTTTCTGAAGCGGCGCGATGTTTTCGTCAAAGGCCTGAACGAGATCAAAGGCTTCTCGTGCCGGCTGCCGAAGGGCGCGTTCTACACCTTCCCGAACATCAAGGCGACGGGCTGGCCCTCGAAGAAGCTGGCCGATGCTCTGCTGGAACAGGCAGGCGTGGCCGCGTTGTCGGGTACGGCGTTCGGATCGTATGGCGAAGGCTATCTGCGCTTCAGCATCGCCAACTCGATCGAGAATTTGCAGGAAGCGCTGAAGCGCGTCGACGCCTGGACGAAGAAGAATCTGTAATTCCTCTTCCCACTCATTCGAGAGGCGCGAATGAGTGGGGCACCCTTCTGTCCGTTCCGATCTCCAGGCTGCTGAAACTCCGACGAAGCGAGCTCGGTCAGGGCAGACGAAGTCTGCCCGATCCAAGCCCTTCGGCTGCGTTTGTCCTCTGCGCTGACTGCCCTCAGGACAACAAACGCACACGTCGATCTACTGACTCGCGGCCGCGGCTGATCCTGTGGTATTCGCCGCTCCGGCTGCAGGCGCTCCCGTCGATGCCTGCCTCTGCCGCCCTCCTCGGCCCGTCAGCAGCCAGTGATATCCCACGACGAACTGAATGGTGTTGAACGACGGATTGGCGTAGCCCAGGTTGGCGTTGGAGAGATGCCAGTAGCGCAGCCCGAGGCTGAGCGCCTGCCTTCCGCTCAACGCGACCATCACGCCGGGCCCAAGCGAGGCGGTGAAATTGAAGTTGTCGGTGCGGCCCTGCGGAACGTTCTGCTGGGTGAACATGGAGCCGCCATTCATCTCAAGGTAGGGACGATAGCGTCCATTGCGTCGCGGCGCGAAGTTCCACTTCAAGCCGATGGGCGAGAAGCCTCCACCGTAAGCAGGGTGCGTGCGGGTGACGAAGAATGCCGGGTACAGCTCGATCACATATTCCAGCGAGCGCCGCTTCCCCGAATTGAGCGACGACTCGCCAATCACCCGGGCGGCATCAAAGCCGGCCAGGATAAGCTGCGTCTCGCCGAAGGCCTGGCCTTCCTCTTTGCCGAAAGCCTCGCCGCCCCACACCCCAAACTCCCAGAGCTGATCAGTGCTGAAAGGTGAGTTGGAGTTTTGCTGTGCGAGGAGCATGGCCGGAGCGACAAGCAGAAACAGGAAGGCGGAGCCGAGAAGCAGCGCAGAGCGCAGGGACATAAAGTATCCAGAACAGCAGGAAGGCCGGCGAGAGCCGCTGTGCTTACAGCAAAGATTCTTGTAAACAGATGAGAGTTGGCCCAGGAAGTTTCTCAGGCAGAAGTGCAGAGCTCACGACGAAATTCATTTCAAAGCCGGTTTTCGAAAAGACTGATCCGCATTCTTTAACTTTTCCGATTCTTCGTGCCCCGTTTCTCGGGGAAGGAGCTTTGTGGCATCGAACGCCCTGCTCCAACATGGTGAATACCCTTTGCCCCTGAAGCACTTGGCAGGATGGGGAACCTTTTTCTATCCTTGACGTATTAGATGGTGTGAGGGGGATTATGTACTGCAACTACTGCGGTAAGGTGATTCAGGACGACGCCAATGTCTGTGCTTATTGCGGCAAGCGGGTCGGTTCTGTCGACGGCCGCCGCAAGCTGATGCGCTCGCGCACCGATCGCAAGATCGCCGGTGTTTGCGCGGGCTTTGCCGAGTACTTCGATATCGATGTAACCGTTGTACGCGTGGTGTGGCTGATCGTGGCGCTGTTCGGTGGCGGAGGGATTTTGGCCTACTTCATCGCGTGGATCGTGATGCCCGAGGAGCCGGAGGCAGTTGTCGTCGCGCCGCCCGCGACTCCGCCGCAGCCGTATCAGGGCACGTAACTTTGCCTAGCTGAAGCTTTCGTGTTCACCACGGAGGCACGGAGCGCAGAGTCGAGTTTGCAATCGATTCCTCTGTGTACCCGGTGCCTCCGTGGTAGATTTTTTTGGTGCCAACCCTTCGCAGTTCCAACGCACAGCTATTCTACGAGATCACCGGCAGCGGTCCCGACGTCATCCTGCTGCATCCCTTTCCACTGAATCACAACTTCTGGAACGGCGTGGTTCCTCATCTCAGCTCGCGCTATCGCGTCATCTTGCCTGATTTGCGAGGACACGGCGATTCCGAGCTTGGTGAGGGCGCGGCGACGATGGGGAAGATGGCCGCCGATCTGGCGAAGCTTTGCCGCGAAGAGGGAATCGCGAAGGCGTATTTTGCCGGCGTGTCGATTGGCGGATATGTGCTGTTCGAGTTCTGGCGGCGATAATCGCGACCATGTGGCGGCGCTGGTCCTGGCCAATACGCGTGCTGCCGCTGAAACTCCGCAGAGCCGCGCGACTCGGCTGGGCGTGGCGGAAAAAGTTTTGCGTGAGGGAACTGCGGGCTTCATCGAAGAGATGCTGCCGAAGCTGCTGTCGCCGGTGACGGTCAGCAATCGACCGGACATCGTCGAGGCGGCGCGGCGCATGATGCAGAAGATGTCCGCGCAGGACATCGCCGGCGTGCAGCAGGGAATGGCCGATCGGCCGGATTCCATCGCGACGCTGAAGACGATCAACATCCCGACACTGGTGGTCAGCGGCGCCGACGACAGCGTGCCGCGGGGCGAAGCTGAACTAATGCGGCAGGAAATCGCCGGAAGCCGGCTGCAGGTGATCCCGCGAGCCGGGCATTACGCGGCACTGGAGCAGCCGGAAGAGTTCGGAAAGATGCTGCGAGGGTTCTTCGACGGGCTGCGGTGAAGAGACGCTGATCGCGTTTCGCTCTTCGCGTTTCGCCAGAGGACTCAATGGCATGGTGAGGCGGAGCGGGGAACCTGCCCTCTGCGCAGCTTATTGACTGCAGACGAACCGCAGATCCTTCGGCTGCGCGTCCGCCCTCCGCAAAAGCAGCGGCGGAAAAGCAAAGGCGCGGACGCTTCGCTCAGGATGACAAACCGTAAGGTGGAGGCGCAGTGGCTGCGAGGTCTCTGGCGAAAAGCGAAAAGCGAAAAGCGCAGGGCCACGGGCGAAACGTGGCGAGCGAACGGCGAAAAGCGATCTTGTGACGCACATCACCAACTCCTGGGTACTGCCTTCGCTAAAATTTCCTGTCATGCTGGACGCATTCTTAATACCTGCCAATACCGTTTTAACCGCCAAAGGCGACAGCGAAGCGCTGGACATCAGCGGAGCTGCCAGCCGTGTTTTTCTGCTGACGCTTACCATCGGCTGCGTCGTGGAGCAGGAAGCCATCGATGTCTTCGTCTACACCTCGGCCGATGGCACCACCTGGGAAGCCAAGGCCATTGCCGGCATGGAGCAGAAATTCTATGTCGGCGACTATCCGTTGATGGTCGACCTGTCGTCGAAGCCCGAAGCAAAATTCGTGCGCGTGCATTGGGACGTATATCGCTGGGGCCGTGGATCCACAGCTCCCCGGTTTGAGGTGAGCGTGCGCTTGCGCGAGGTGTCGCAGGAAGCGCTGCGCGAGGCGGCAGCCGAAGTCGGTTCGTAGGCTTCAGGGACTCTTGAAGCTTCCTCTCTGGTATCGAGGTCCTTCGACCGCGCGTCCGAGATTTTCGCAAAAGAGGCAAATCGCAATACCCGGGCGGACGCTCCGCTCCGGATGACACACCAATTCAGGGCGGGGCGGCAAAACCTTGCGAGCAATAAAAATCGGAGGCCCGATGGCCTCCGATTTTTTCTTGAGGGGCACTGCGTTTACGGCTGAGGCCTGGCCATATCCAACCTGACACCCTGCCTGCCGGCGACAACCTTGTAGTCGGAAGGAACCTGGAAGAGCGTCGCACTGGGTTCGCCGCGGGTTATGGCGGTGACCGTGGTGGTGATGGTTCCCATCATCGGATCGTTGTGTGTCATCGACAGCGGGATCTGCAGATCGGTCGAGACCCAGCGCTCGGTGACGGTTTCGATTGCCTTGGCATTGCCGATCTGGCCGGCCGGGATGGTGTGCGTCATGCGCGTACCCGTCGCGTTCAGGCCGAGGATGGTCTTGGTGCCGAGGTCGGTAGTGGTGACGTTGGCATCCGACGGACGAGTCGGCGGCTCTCCGTCAGCCGCGCCTGCGGAGCGCCTCGGCGGACGCAGCGGCATCTGGTGCGCGGTCTTGTTCTCCGGATTCAGGATGTAGCGATAGCCGGCAACCGGGTCCGTGATGATGATCATGGTGCCCTTGGTCGTGCCGGTGCTCGGGGTCATGAACTCGAAGGGAACCTCGCGGCGCACGCGGCCTTGCGAGTCGCGATACACCGTGCTCTGGTTCTCGGTGTGGATGGTGTTGCCATCCTGCAAGGTGCTGTCGTGGGTGACTTCGACCGTGGCGGTCATCGGCGCACCGGTAACCACCTTCGGTCCTTCGCCGATTTCGTCCTGGTGGAAGAACACGCCCATCCCCGGACCGTGCATGCCCATCATGTCAGGACCGGGCGGCGGTGGTGGCGGCGCGGGTTCACTCTGCGCCATCACCAGGGTTGAGGCGCCCATCAACAACCCCAAAAGCAGGAGACACGAAGCGGCACGAATTAGCTTTCCAAGATTCATAGCGGCATTCCTCATTCTCAATTTCACAGCAACGGATCAAGACTTCACTAGTTGACCATGCGGACGGCGCGTACCACTCCGTCGTAGCCGACCACCAGGTCTGCCATTTGCGGCTGCGAACTGTCTCCGCTCGCCGGCAGTTCCACGCGCACTACTTGCGTCTCCGCGGCACAGCTCAACGGATCGCAGAACATCAGCGGTGTGTAGGCAGCCTCGGCCAACTCCTGGGAATCATCGACGGCTGAGCTGACAGAGTTCTCCGGAACGGCAGAAGTGTGCACGCGCTTGCGAGCTACGGTGACAGGCCGAACCTCTCGCCTGGCGACCGGCGCTTCCGCGATCACCCGTGGAGCCGGCGTTGCCTGATTGGCGACCGGCTCAACGCCGGCGGCAACGTTCTGGCTCTCGATGGCAGCCGGGCCGGAGTGGTGCTGGAGCAGGCGGATGCCGAGGAACACGCCTACCAGCAGAGCGGCTGCCAGCGCGACGTAGGCGCCGACCTCGAAGAAGCGGCTCAGCCGCAGAGCCATTGGCGTGGAAAGAGGCGTCACTGCGGGCCGGTATGACCCACTGCGCTCCTTCACTCCACCGAGCGCATGATCCGCGCTTTGAAGAGTGTCCTGCCGGAATACGCGCAGTAACGCCCGTTCCACATCTGGGCCGGCCTCGAGGCCGGCTGTTCTGGCCTGCAGCGTTTGCATGGAAACTGCCAGCTTGCGCTGCTTTTGCAGCCAGCTACCACAGGCTTCACATTGATCCGCATGGCCGAGAATCTCCGCGTCCCCGGTCCGCGCCAGCTCCCACAAATGGAGGGAGGCGGCATCATGTTTGAACTCACGGCATGTCATGACATTACCCTCGCCGTAATACCCGAGATCGGCGCCACCGCCGCCGAATGCTGCAGCTTCTTGCTGAGCATGTCGTGCGCGCGATGCAGCCGGGAGCGAACGGTCCCGATCGCACAGTTGACCGCCAAGGCTGCATCCGCGTAACTCATGCCCTGCAGGTCGCAGAGCACCACTACCTCGCGATAGTGTTCCGGCAGGGAAAGCACCGCTTTCCAAACCGCCGTCGAAGTCTGGTGCCGCATCATGCCTTCGCTGGGATCGCTTTCGACCACCAGCGCCGCGGCTTCTTCTTCGATGGGGCTGCTCAAAACACTCTCCGGATAATTCCGTTCCAGCGCGCGCCGCACATAATTCCTGGCGACTCCGAACAGGTAGGCGCCCAGAGCGCCGCGCGCCGGGTCGAAGTCGTGTCCGCGCTGCAGCAGGAAGATGAACACATCCTGCGTCACTTCTTCGGCAACCTGCGTCGAGCCGCTCATGTGCATGGCGAAGCGAAAGATGGGCCCCTGCCGCCTGCGATACAGGACGGTAAACGCCTCTTCATCTCCAGCCAGAGCCTGCGTCAGCAGCTGCTCATCGGTACAATCGGTCAGCAACATCACCTCGGGTGGTGAACTGATCTTAGTTTCTGCCCGTATTTCACCCGGCAGCCACGATGAGTTCCCAAAAATTGGACGTTCCGGTTCCGCGGATATCGCCTGGAGCCTCGTCTCTTCTTATCCTAGTCGTTTCAGCAACTTTCAGACACTTTGGGACCTGGTTTTGCGGCTTGATACTAGCCCGGCGTTTTCTGCACGTTTTCGACACGGCAGCGTTGCATCCTGCTTGACACTCGGTTGCAGGCGGAACAGAATCCGAACGCGCTCCCGACGCGGCTGTGAACGACTCAGCACGTCACGAAACAAGAACACATAACTTGTCCTGATTTACCCTCAGGGGTCGCTCATGCTGTCCCTTAGTCGTCCATTCTCGACATTCTCAGGGACGCATTCCGCGTCGCAGGTGCTTTGCGGCATTCGGCTTCATTTCCCGACGGATCTGCCGGTTACAAGTTCCGGTACGTTGCTGGCCACGTCTGCCAGGTGTGCACGCCCGGCTCTCGCGAAGGAAATAACGAAGAACGATGCGATTAGGAGCGTACATCCATGGATCCTGAATCACTTCGATCCTATTTGGCCAGAGCATGTCTGGCTGTGCTTGCTTTAGCTTGTGTGCTGGTGACGGCCTCGCCGCTGCGGGCTCAGACATTCAGCGTGATCCACAACTTCACCGGAGATGCAGACGGGGACAATCCATTCGCGGGCCTAACCATCGATCGCGCGGGCAACATGGAGGGCACGTCAGCAGGCGGGGGCAGCAAGAACGCGGGAGCGGTTTACAAACTCATGCACAGCGGCGCGGGATGGACCGTAAATTCACTCTACGTCTTTCAGGGCAGCCCTGATGGGCAGACCCCGGAATCCCGAGTCATCATCGGCCCGGACGGCAATCTCTACGGTACGACGTTCCGGGGCGGCTCGGGCAACTGCTCGGATGGTCCGGGCTGCGGCATCGTTTACCGTCTCAATCCTCCTCCGACATTCTGCCGCGCGGTTCTTTGCCCGTGGGAAGAAACGATTCTGTATCGCTTCACCGGCGGAGTGGATGGCGGACAGCCGGGATTCGGCGATCTGGTGTTCGATAGCGCCGGGAACATCTACGGCACGACGACAATTGGAGGAGCATTCAACGACGGCGTCGTGTTCAAGCTGACCAAGAGCAACGGCGCGTGGATGGAGTCGGTTCTGTACAGCTTCACTGGCGGCCAGGATGGTGGTTCTCCCTATGGTGGCGTGATCTTCGATGCCGCCGGAAACCTGTACGGTACTACGCCCGGAGGCGGTGCGAACCAGGGCGGCACCGTTTACGAACTTACGCCTTCAGGATCGGGCTGGACCGAGCACACGCTGCATTCCTTGCAGCCGGTGACAGAGGGCTCCTACTCCACGGCCGGATTGATCTTGGACAGCGCCGGAAATCTGTACGGCGCCGCACAGGGCGGTGGTCCGAACAACGGTGGAACAGTCTTCGAGATGATGCCGTCGGGCGGAGGCTGGAACTTCACGGTGCTGTACGCCTTGACCGGTCTCAACGGCGGCGGCGGTCCGGCTTCGGCCTTGATTATGGACCAGAGCGGAAACCTGTACGACACGCGCGAAGGCTGGATCGACGGAAACGACGGCGGCTCGGTCTTTGAACTCTCGCCTTCGGGCGGCGGCTGGAATTACACGCTGCTCCATCAGTTCGAGTTCACCGACGGTGCGCAGCCCATCGGTGGCGTGAGCATCGGTGCGAATGGAACGCTGTACGGAACCACTGCGCTCGGTGGTCAGGCCGGAGGGACGGCCTGGCAGATAACCCAATAGCTTTTTCGAAACGCTCGCAAGAATTCGTCGCTGTTGTACTTCTGAACTTACCAACACGGACCCCAGGTTACCGGCAACGACGCCAAGGAGAGAACCGTGAAAACACACTTGAAGACGGGCCGGATGTTCGGCGCAACCATCTTTACGATTGCGTTGCTTTTGGGCTGTGTAGCGCACGCGCAAACCTACACCGTCCTGCACAATTTCACCGGCGGCGGCGACGGGACCGCACCCTACGCCGGATTGACCATGGATCGCGGCGGCAATCTGTACGGTACTACCTCGGGAGGGATTGGACTGCGCGCCTCCAAGTTGCGGAACGGTATTTAAGATGACGCATCGCAATGGGGGTTGGGTACTCAGTCCGCTGTATGCCTTCACCGGAAACAACGGAGCTGTACCTTTGTCGCGCGTCGTCTTCGGACCTGATGGTGCGCTTTACGGAACAACCTACGAAGGAGGAGAGAACGCCGGCGGAACCGTCTATAAACTCACTCCGCCGGTCAACATATGCCCGAACGTTTCCTGCCCATGGAGTTTGACCGCACTGCATCAATTCAGCCTGTTAGGTGAAAGCGATGGCGTCTATCCGGGCTACGGCGATTTGATCTTCGATGCATCCGGCAATATCTACGGCACGACAATTGAGGGCTATGGCGGCCTGTGTAACGACCAGACCTGTGGCGGAGTCTACGAGCTGTCACATAGGCAAGGGGGCTGGACGGAGATTCCCGTGTTCTCCATGCAGTACTTCCAGATCGGCTACTGGCCTTATGCCGGAGTAACCCTTGACGGCGCAGGAAATCTCTATGGCGCCTCCGGGCTCAATTTCAGCGGCCTCTTTAAATTGAGTTATAACGGCGCCTGGTTTGTAACCGGCCTGATGAATTTTGAAAACTCTGCGTCCGGCATTTACGGAACGCCGGTTTTCGACTCCTCCGGCAACCTTTTCGACGACATCGCGCAGGGTAACCCAGGTGGGTCGGTGTATGAACTGATGCCCAACGGGAACGGATGGATTTTCAACACGGTCTACACCTTTTCCAGCGATGGCATAGGGCCGGTTTCCACGCTCACCGTCGATTCGTCCGGTAATCTCTACGGCGTTACCAATCAACTCGGCGCACACGGCTCCGGAAATGTCTTCAAGCTGACGCACTCCGGGGGCGGCTGGACCTACACCTCGTTATATGACTTCACCGGCGGTACGGATGGCGCCAACCCGTGGGGGCAAGTCATCCTCGATTCTTCAGGGAACATTTACGGAACGACGGTTGCCGGCGGCACCAGCGGCAATGGCGTGGTTTGGGAGATCACGCCGTAACCAAATCGGGCACGAACGAACAAGACCAAACGAGGGGCATTATGACAATCCGAGAAGCCAATTGCCGGATCTTCGGCGCGATTATTCTGCTTGTTCTTGTCGGTGGGATTTTGAGTATCTCTGCTGCCGCGCAGACATTCACCGTACTTCATAACTTCAGCGGCGGTGGCGATGGGGCCAATCCTTACGCGGGACCGACCTTGGACGTGGGCGGAAACTTGTATGGCACTACCTTCTACGGCGGCGCTGGCCGCGGGGTGGTCTTTAAATTGACGTTTCGGAATTCGGCTTGGGTCCTGACGAACCTACATAGCTTCGGCCACGATCCAGACGGTGCATTGCCCACTGCCCGAGTGGTCTTCGGTCCTGGTGGCGCACTTTTTGGCACTACCCTGGAAGGCGGGCAGGATGGCGCTGGGACGGTTTTCAAACTTCAGCCTCCCACCAACGTTTGTCCGAGCGTGTCGTGCCCGTGGACCGAAACCATGCTTTACAGCTTCAAGAACGTTCCTGATGCGGCCTACCCGGCGTACGGAGACGTCGTTTTCGACGCTAACGGGAATCTTTATGGCGCTGCGGGAGGTGGTACCTCGGGCTACGCCTGCGCCGATGATAGTCCTTGCGGAACGGTATACGAACTGATGCGGGTTCAAAACGGATGGAACGAAAGCGTTATCTGGAACCTTGAGGGAGGCGACGACGGAGCCTTTCCCAACGGGGTCGTTGTCGATCGTTCCGGGACACTGTACGGTACGACCAGCTTTCGCGGAGCCAACACTTGGGGTACTGTTTTTTCACTCACCTCCAATGGCCAAGGCTGGGTTGAGAATTCCCTGTATAGCTTTTCTGGCGGCAGCGACGGCGCTAGGCCGGGGGCTAGCGTCATTTCCGACGATGCCGGTGGTTTTTTCGGTACGACAGCATACGACGGCTCCGGCAATGGAGGCACAGCCTTCCAACTTTCCTATTCCGGAGGCAACTGGCTGCTGAACACATTAACCAGCTTCAACTTCTCCGGGACGCTAGGCTTAACACCGCCTGGACCACAAGGCGTTCTGGTGAAGGACGCGAATGGCAACCTGTACGGGACAACGACATTAGCTGGTGCTTACAACCAGGGCTCCGTGTTCAAGCTGGCGCCGTCTGACGGCGGATGGACCCTCACTACTCTGCACGACTTCACGGGCGGGGCTGATGGCGGCCAGCCAATAGGACAAGTGGTTGTCGACGCCAGCGGCAACATATTTGGTACGGCGTCGGTTGGTGGATCGAGCGTTGGTAGCTGCTACCTGGGATGCGGTGTCGTATTCGAGATAACGCCGTAAACGGTGAGATTGTTTGAGCAAGGATTTACGAACGAAAATCAGGGCCCTTTCCGGAAACGTCGAGCGACACCAACAGAGAGGAGTGCTTATGAAAGGTCATCGGGAGCGGACTGAGCGGGCCCGGCTGTTCTTAACGGTTACGACCTGCGCGATGGTTTCGATTTTGGCGGCACTTCCCGCCGATGCCCAGACATTCACTGTGCTGCATGCGTTCACCGGCGGTTCGGGCGGCTCGGGTCCGTATGCCGGGGTCACCCTCGATCGTGCCGGCAACCTGTACGGCACGGCGGGCGATGACAACTTCATCGACGGCTACGGCATGGTCTACAAGTTGACCCATGTGGACTCGAACTGGATCTACAGTCCAATCCATCAATTCCGCGGTCAGCCAGATGGGGAACTACCGGAGTCGCGCGTCATCTTCGGTCCGGACGGCGCTCTCTACGGAACCACGTATGCGGGAGGCAGCGTAAACAGCGGCACGGTCTACCGCCTTACCCCTCAGCCGACATTCTGCCGGACCGCACTCTGCTACTGGGACGAGACCATCTTGCATTCGTTCCAGTCAAGCCCGGACGGCGCCAATCCCACCACCGGCGATCTGTTCTTCGATCATGCGGGAAATCTTTACGGTACGACGATGTTTGGCGGCGTTTATCAGGAGACCTGCGCGGAAAGCGATTGCGGCACCGCCTTTGAAATACAGCATACGAGCGGCGGCTGGCAGGAGCGTGTGATTTATCAGTTCACGAATGCCAGCGGATTTTTTCCCATGGCCGGATTCGTGACCAATGGCTCGGGCAATCTGTACTCGACGACAACCAATGCTAACTTCGGCGGAACGGTGTATGAACTGTCGCCCTCGGGCCAGGGGTTCTGGACGCAAACCATTCTGTACAGCTCGCCAGGATCACCCAACGGTCTTCAGGGAGGCGTCATCTTCGATCCATTTGGAGACTTGTACGGTGCGTACTCGCAAGGCGGTGCCATCGGTGGTGGGCAGGCCTTTGTAATGCCTCACGATGGTAATAACTGGAGCTACATGCCGATCTACAACTTCGCCGGCAATCAGGGGCAAGGACCGCAGTCTTCGCTAACCATGGATGCCAGCGGCAATCTGTACGGCACAACCACGGGCGATTACGATTGCGGCTCGGTATTTAAGCTCACGCCCCAAAACGGAGGCTGGACATTTACCTTGCTCCATCAATTCACCTGCGGCGACGATGGCGGATATCCAACTGGCGGTGTAGCTCTCGACAGCGCAGGAAACCTGTACGGCACAGCCTATAGCTACGGCGCAAACGGCAAGGGCGTGGTGTGGGAGATCACGCCGTAGAGCATCGATTTCCTCCCGCGCGGTAACGTGCCCGCAGGATTAGGTGTCATGGGATATCGTCTGCTCCGCTATGCCGGACACGGGGCTGGTTGTACAATTGGCGCTCCTTTCGTCAAAAAGGAAAGTCGCTTTCCAAATCAAGTAAGGAGCTTCCAGGTGAATGTGCTAAGTAGAAAGGCTGGGCTGTGTCTGGCGCCATTGCTGGCGATGTTTGTTCTGGTTCCCTCGGCGTTCTGTCAAACTCTGCCGTCGTTTGGGAACGTAGTCATCGTGGTGGGCGAGAATCAGAATTACGGCACGAGCTACAACAACAGCAACATGCCTTATTTGACGTCGCTCGCTAATGAGTACGGTCTGGGAGTGAACTACTACTCCGACACGCATCCGTCGATCGGCAACTATTTGAACCTGGCTACCGGTTACATTCTCACCGACGACGATAGCAGGACTCCGCAGAACTTTCCGGTGTCGCAGAACAACATTGCCCTGGAAGTGCAGAACGCCGGTGGAACCTGGAAGGACTACGTGGAGAATCTCCCAGCCAATGCGACCTGCAAGGGCCTGCATCCGGGAGCGTACTATGTCCGCCACGATCCGCTGGAATACATGACCACGGTCAACACGGAGCGAAGCCACTATGTGTGCTTCGCGCAGTTCGCCAACGATCTGCTCCGGCATCAGTTGCCCAACCTCTCGTGGTTGGTGCCAAACGGATGCGATGACGCGCACGACTGCTCCATCGAAACCTTCGACGGCTGGCTGAGAGATGAAGTCGGGCTGTTGCTGACGAGCTCTTACTTCAAGCCGGGCGGCACGGGATTGCTGATCATCGTTTTCGACGAGAACGCCGACAGCGGACAGCCGGACTGCGAGACCACGACGGAAGGACAGGGTTGCGGCGGCCAGGTGGAACTGGTCGTGATCAGCCCGTACAGCAAGCGGGGATACCAATCGCCCGGTGGCGATACGCGGAACTACCACAGCAGTTACGATGAGGGCGACATTCTGCGCCTGATGGCGCAGGGACTCGGCTTGCCTACCTCGAATCTTGGCTGGGCTACCAATGGCTTGCCCATGGCCGATTTCTTCTCCACCCAGGACGACCAGTGAGGTCTTCCCGATATCTGAACTAAAGTAGCGGATTTTCTACATCGCCGGCGCGGGTGCTGGACCCGAGTCGGCGGTGTTTTCTCCGCTGCTGATCTCGTCGAAGCTGAACTGTTTCTGCAGCGAGTCGTAGCTCTTGCCGTCGACCTCGATATAGGGATAGACGAAGTAGTTCACCGGTGGCCCGTCCTGCCTGGGTGAGAGCGTGATGTCGCGGCCGGTGGAGAACTGCACGCGGTTGGCGTCGACCGCGCCGAAGAAGTAGCCCGCTTTTTCCTTCGCCTTCCACGCCTCGGAGATATCGAGAGGCACCCAGCCGATATTGCGCGCGAAGAACTCCGCCCAGCAGTGGTAGCCGGCGATGTCACCGCTCTCCTTGTTTTCAGGAATGGGGAAGCCGATGTCGAAGCGCGCAGGAATGTCGTCGGCGCGCATCATCCCGATGAACGGCGAGTGGAAGTCGGTGCAGTTACCGTGCTTGGCGTCGCAAGCCCAGACAGCATCGCCGCGTCCCCAGCCCGTGCCGGTCTTGTCGTACTTCATGGTGTTGAACAGGTAGTCGTAGGCGGCCTTTGCCTTGGCGACCGTGCCGGCCTGAGTGCCGGTAACCTGAATCGCCAGTTCCTTGATCTTGCCGTCGGTGGGGATCAGTTTGTCGGGCTGGAGATAGCGCTGCATGGTCACGGGTACGATGCCGGGCTTGGTGTCCTTGGCCTCGAGCTGCGCATAATCGCCGCGCGAAAATTCCCGGCGGGTGACCTCGTAGGTCAGTGAGAATTCGGCCGTCGGTTGCGCCGGGTTGTTGATCTCGGCGTAAAGGATCTGGTTGCTGTATTCCGGCTCTTCGGTCATGCGGGTCTGCACGGGAGACTTCACGTTGACCAGGCGCACCGTCTGATGGTCGTCAGAGTGCGCGACCGGAACCCACACCCGTACCAGCTTGGTTCCGGCGGGAATATCTTTGACGGTGAATGCGTAGGTGAAGCGGAACTTACGGTAGGGCGGGCTGGACTTTTGCTTTTCCGGAGCGGAGGTTTGCGCGGTCAGGGAGGTCAGTAAAAAACAGGACAGCAGGAATGCGAAAATTACGCGAAACCTCATCATGAAGCTCCTGCGAGCATTGGATGTAGCTGGATGCCGGAGAGTGCGGGAATATTTTGGGGCTTGCGGCTTGGTTCCGCAAGGGATTTATGTTCGGTACGCGGAATCAATGCAACGATGTTGTCATCACGAGCGGAGCGAGGGATCTGCTTTCTGGCGACAGGAAGGACTCTGCCGAGAAGCGATGAACCGCAGATCCTTCGTTCGGGCTGAAGCCCTCCTCAGGATGACAATTCTTAGTCAGGAAGATGATCGGTCATCTGATCGGCTGTCTAACCGACTATCGCACCGACGCTTTTGCCGACACCGGAACCTGCTCCACGATCTCGATGCCGAAGCCTTCCAGTCCGGCGACCTTGCGCGGGTGGTTGGTCAGCAAGCGGATACGCTTCAGGTTCAAGTCCGAGAGAATTTGCGCGCCGATACCGATTTCGCGCTGCGTCTTGCGCTGGCTCTCAGGCAGCGTGGGCAGTTGCTGTTCGTGATGAAACTGGATGGTCATGCGATCGCCCAACCGCTCGACCGAATAACCCTTCGAGGTCGAGTGCAGGTAGATGAGTGCGCCGCGGCCTTCTTCAGCAATCCGCTTCATGGCGGCATCGATCACTGGACGGCATTCGCAGCCGCTGGCGCCGAAGACGTCGCCCATCAGGCAATGCGAGTGCATGCGCACCAGCACGGGTTCGGTGCCGGCGTGTTCGACATCGCCTTTGACCATGGCGATATGCGAGTCGCCGTTGATCTCCGACTCGTAGGCGATCATGCGGAATTCGCCGTACGCGGTGGGCACGATGGCCTCAGCCAGCCGCCGCACGTAGCGCTCGTGCGCCATGCGATAGCGAATGAGTTCGGCGACGGTCAGCATCTTCATGTCGTGCTGGCGGCAGAACTCCGTCAATTCTGGCACGCGCGCCATGGTGCCATCGTCGTTCATGATCTCGCAGATGACGCCGGCGGGAACCATGCCGGCCATGCGCGCCAGATCGACCGACGCTTCGGTCTGCCCGGCACGAACCAGCACGCCGCCCTTGCGCGCGCGCAGCGGGAAGATGTGTCCGGGGCGGGCCAGATCGTTGGGCCGGCTCGCAGGGTCGATCGCGACTTGAATGGTGTGCGAGCGGTCGTGGGCCGAGATGCCGGTGGTGACACCGTCTTTGGCGTCGATGGATTCGGTGAAGGCGGTGCCGAAGTTCGAGGTGTTCTCCGCCGACATCTGGCCGAGGCGCAGGTAATCGAGGCGCTCTTCGGTCATGGCCAGGCAGACCAGTCCGCGCCCGAATTTGGCCATGAAGTTGATGGCTTCGGGGGTAATCTTCTCGGCGGCCATGGTCAGGTCGCCTTCGTTCTCGCGGTCCTCGTCATCGATGACCACGACCATGCGGCCGGCGCGAATCTCTTCGAGCGCGGTCTCCACATCGCAAAAAGGCGTTGGATTCGGCATAAATGTTGATTCAGATTTTAGCAGGGAACGGAGGGCGCTCTTGGCGATTCGCTCTTCGCCCCTCGCTAGAGTCTTTACGTCGTGTCATCCCGACCAAGGGCTTCAGCCCGCGTGGAGGGACCTGCTGGCATCCGTCGTCGCGGAACCGCAGATCCTTCGACTGCGCGTCCGCCCGCCGCAACCGCAGCGGCGGAAAAGCAAAGGCGCGGACGCTCCGCCTAGGATGACAATGCGGGTGGCCGCTCAGGAGGACGTGCGGGTACCCCATTCAAGCCCGGTTTTTTGGGCATGAGTGGGAGGTGGGAACTCTTACGCCGCCGCCGCTCGCGTTCGCTGAAACAGCCCCTTCAGCGCCCGTACCACCCAGCGCATGACGAAGATCACGATCACCAGCAGCACCAGAACGATCGACGCCGCGATGTACGGATGCTGCGCGGCTGCCCAAGTCAAGGTAATGGCGCCGACATCCTCACCGAAACTCAGCGCCATGTTCGAAAACGGTTCGGGCGACGGCGTCACTGCCGCGCGCAACGCCGTCTTACCGCCATGCGCCGCGAAGGCGATCGCGCCTCCGACCACGGCTGAAAGCAATTGCAGGCCGGGCGACATGTGCGAGCTGGCAACATAGGCGATGAGCGCGGCCACAGGAATGCGCACGAATGTCTGCAGCGCGTTCCAGAGCAGATCGAAGGCCGGAACTTTGTCGGCGAAAAACTCCAGCGCAAACATCACGAGGCAGACGCCGATGATCCACCACGAGCGAATGGGATCGAGCGAAGAGGGAAGCGCGATTACGTTAGTTCGCGACAGCAGCCCCAGCGTCGCCACCGTGGCGTAGACGTTCAAACCGGCGGCAAAGCTGGTGCCGGCAATCATGGCCGCGATCTGGTCGGGGGTGAAGTTCACGGGAACTAGGATGCCACAGAGCTTGCCTGGCGATTACTGCGGCGAGATTTCGAAGACCACCCCGCCGCCATAAAATCCTCCCTGGGACGCCGTGCCATAGATGTTTCCGCTGGCATCGATCGACAGGATGCCTAGCGGATTGGAGCCATCGGTGCAAGGCGGGCCTCCCTGGCAGAAGTTGTGCAGAGTGGTGAAGGTCCAGCCTCCGCCACCCGTAGGAGTCAGCTTGAAAACCGATCCCTGGTCAAACGTGCCTTCCTGATAGGTCGTGCCGTAGAGATTGCCGGCGGCATCCATCACCAGTCCGGAGAGCGGCCCTTGTTCTTCTTCACCGCTGAAGGGATGAAGCAGGTGGAACGACCAGTTCTCGGATTGGTTCATGACGAACACGCTGCCTCCTCCTGACGGTCCTCCGCTGGAAGTGGTGGCGTAAAGATTGCCCGCCTGATCGAACACAGGGGTGCTGAAAAGGCCCGATCCGTCGCTGGCGCCGTCGAAGATATACAGCAAGTGTTCCGTCCATCCCGAGCCCGAAGGCGACACCTGATAGACCACTCCCTTATTGTGAATGCCGCCGGCCAAGGTTGTGCCGTAGAGGTTTCCGGCTGCATCAAGCGCAACTCCGCCGTAGGGTTCCACGCCGTCGCCCACTTCGTTGAAGGCATGCAAGACGCTCTCACTCCAGCCGCTGCCCGAACGCGTGAGTTTGTAGACGGTGCCGCAACCCTGTCCGGGGCAAATCCCGCCACCGCCATTCGTGGTGGTTCCATAAATATTGCCGCTACGATCAAAGATGAGATCTCCGCCTCCGGGAGACTGACCGTCATTTTCGCCGACGAAGTCGTAGAGGACGCTCTCGGTCCAACTGGCGAGCAGATTTGGGGGTGGTCGCAACGGCGGTTGCAGACGGTAGACGACGCCACAGCAGTCGTCAGGGAAGAGCCCGCCTAGAAACGTGGTGCCGTAGAGGGTTCCATCGGGAGCGAAGACGACTCGCGAGAAGGGATGCGCGCCGTCGCTGGCGCCTCGGAAGCTGTAAAGCGGGGTGAAAAGCCAACTGGATCCGGAATGGCGCAGGCGGTAGACCGTGCCACAGCCCTGGCTGCAGCTGACTCCGAATCCGCCGGAATAGGTCGTGCCGTAGAGATTGCCGGCGCGATCAAGCGTAACCCCTGCCGAGGGATAGAACGCGCCGTTCGAGGCGGGGTTGAAGTTGTAGACAACGTTGTAGCTCTGGGCCGGCAAGGTTAGAGCTGCGCCCATGAGCAGCGCCGGGAGAATCAGGGAAAGCCGAAGACGAGATCGAGCGAAATCCGCAACGCGAGCGTTCGGCATGTCGACTCCTGCGAGCAGGTTCTGGTGGCACACATCTTACAGCGCTCTTTGCGGGCGTGCTGAAAATAGCGAGGGAGCGGTTGCTTGCAATGGAAAAGGGTCGCCGAAGCGACCCTCACCGGAGAAATTCTCGGGGTTAGAGCGTGGATTCGATTTCGAAGCCCCAAGCTTCCAGAAGAGGCTCTGGGATGTACTTCGAATTCTTATTCTTGCGCGCCCACTCGCGCAGCCGGGTGGAGCGAATGTACTGATCCGGCGCAAGTTTGAATTCTTTCACAACCTGCTCAAACTCAGTGATGGTGGGGACAATCGGTCCGATCGGTTCCGGCTTGCCCCAATTAGGATTGCCGCGTCGTTTTGCCATGTTGATGTATCTGTCCTATATCTTCAGAGATGTAATTCGGATGACCGAAGTAATACCGGCGATGCCTTGGCCCGGATAAGTCTAACTAATTGGATTCACAACGTTTCACAACGATTCAGGGGCGCGTGGCCGGGCCTCTTCCGAGAGACCAACTGCCTGCACACGGGAAGGAGTCCAACTTAGCCGAAGAACTTCCCACTATAGCCTGATTTTAACCTTAGTTCAACCCAAAACAGGGCAGTTCGGGCCCTCCTACAACCACCCTGGCAGACTGCGTGATGTCGGCCTTATGGTCTTATTCATCAGACGTTTAACTTCGACGTTGGTAAGCGAAAATCGGCCATTTTGCACCGTTATCGGGGCACTCCGAAAGTACATCGGCGTTGTGGAAAAGCGGGATTTTATTGCTGCAGTTCCCCGTATATGTCCACTTCCGACTGAGCGCCCACAAAGACCTGTCCATTGGCCACGGTAGGCACCCCAAAGCGGGCCGACCCAGCTACCCGGTCCCGATCCGGCGACATCTCCGAGTCCCAAAGCTCCGTGGAAAGGTCTGCGGGATCGAAAGCGCGCAGCTCTCCGTATTGCCCGGAGCTGATGTAAGCCCAGAGAATGGCGTCGCTCCCGTCGTTGGAGGAGAGAGACGGCGACACTCCCGGAAACGACATGATCATCGATGTCTGAGACACCGGCGTTGTGTTGAAGCTCTGGCTGGTGGGATCGAAGGCGAATGCCATCAGCGGCTGGTTGACGACTCCGTAATACAGAGTGTTATTCCAAAATATCGGTGTGGTGAACACCCCCGATGGCATCGGGAAACTTTGCACCACCTGACTGTTGTTGTTAGCTTGGTATTTTCCCAGGTTGTCGCGGTTCAGCAGGTAGACGGTTCCGTCTTTGCTGCCTGTAACCATCAAGTGACTGAACTGGCCCGCGCTCTGTGTGGGAAGCAAAATCGGGCCGCCGGCTCCAACATCAAGATCATCGTTCATCAACTGGGTGTAGTCGTAGGGCAGGAAGTAGTCAGAGACGCCAAGTTGCAGGCCTCTCACGTTCAGGCGGACGACCGAATCGCCGTAGTTGGATCCTCCCGACTGGGCATCGCTCCATCCGTTGCCCACGGCCAGAAAGATGTTTCCGCTGCTGTCGGCAGAGGGACCATCGCCGCCCATCCAAATGCCGCCTGAGATTCCCGAAGGATCCGGCGTCCAGGCATACGACCTCTGCAAGCTGCCTGAGTTGAAAGCCATCACCCACCCGCTATAGGTTCCGTTATCGCAGTGCGAGGCCCAGGACACATAGATGTTGTTGTTCTCCAGCAGCAGAGCCGAACGCTGCAGGTTCAAAAGCGCGCTGAAGGTAGCGTCTCCGTAGCCGCTTCCACTGGGAGAAGTGATCGTGACCGGCGACAGTTTATCGGCGCCACTCTGCAGAGCGAGGGCATACATCTTCTGGTAATACAACGCATGGCCCGACGTCATGTCCTTGGTGGCGGCCACAAGATAAATCGTATCGCTGGTGGTGTCGATGACGGGAGTTCCGGTTATACCGACTTCCGAGCCCAGCACGGTGCAGTTCACGTCGGAGGTCGGGATAGTCGTTATCAGGCCTTGCGAGTCCAGAAAGCTGCGCTGCCACAGTACCTGATGGGTGTCAGCGTCGATACCGTAAACCTGGTCGTGCTCGGTGGCGATCACGAGGACGTTGTGGATCGTGCCGTCCGTCAGCGTGACCTGCGAGACATAGAGCGGCTGGGCGAACACAGATCCCTGAACCGAAACGGCCGCAACTTTTCCGAAACTGACGACGTTCACGTTGCTGGGCGTCAGCGTTGTTTCCTGCGAGTTAATCCCTGAGCGCGAGTTGTCGTTGTGGTAAGTGGAAACGGCAAACACCGTAGGCGGCGGAGGGGGCGGTGTCGTTGTCCCTTGATCGCCCTGCTGCTGGCTGACCGTGCTCGAACCTCCGCCTCCACAGGCGGAAGCGATCGCCAGGATTCCCGCAAGCGGCAGCAGCGCCAAGCTCTTACGGGCAAAGCTATCCCGCGGCTCCTGGTGAAAAAAACAGAGCAAAGAACGCGCACTGGCGTCCAATACAAACCCGAGAAAGTCCAATCTATCTACGCCTTATCGAAGAGAGTTAAAACTTGCCCAGAACCTTACGCGAAACACGCGGTAGAGGCAAGGATTCCTCGCAACTTACCAATAGCTATGCGGCTTTTTCGACACTCTCTTCGGCATCATCAAAGAGAAACGGCGTCACGCTCTTGCAGGCAAGCAACGTGACGCCGTGTTCTGTTCGAGGTTTAAGGCTTAGTTGATACCGATCTGGTAGTTGGCCGAAGCGATACCGTTCACCACAACCTGAATGTTGGTGGCGCCGGTTTCCATGTTGGCGGGCACATCGACCTTGGCGTAGCTGGGGCCGCTGTAACCAACCGGCATGGCATTCACGCCATGGACGTGTCCGTAGAAGACGTGGCCGGTGCTGATGTTGGTGAAGCGCACCAGCGGATAGTTGGTGGCATCCTGGAAGTCATCACCGTAAGCGCCATCCTGCGATGCACCGTTGAATTTGAAGCCATGGATGGTGTAGGTCTGGCCGCGCTGGAAGACCGCGCCGCCAAGCAGAAGCGAAGGCGTCCAACCGGTGTAGGTGCTGCCGGTCGAGTTGAACAGCTCAACGTCGTTGCTGAAGTCGGTAAACATCAGCTGGCCGGTGGGCAGCATCAACAGGTGGCCGTAGTAGGAAGAGTCGTTGGGAGCGTTGGGCGGGTTGGGAATGGTGCCCAGGGAGCTGCCGTTCCACTCATAAAACTGTCCGTTGCCGCCGAAGATGCCATCGCTGGCGAACATCAGGACATTGCCGTTGGTCTCGAGGGCCGCCGGAGCGTCAGCCATGTCCTCGGTGCCCGGGAAGTTGGGACCCGCAGTCCAGGTGCTGCGTGGCAACGTTGTAGATACCGGTGTGGCCTGCGCCGCAGCGGTTGGCACCCGTCTGGAAGACGGTGCCGTTCGGCATCAGGACCGCCGGACCTTCTTCATAAGAAGCAGCGCCGGAGCCGCCGCAACCATTGGCCGAATCCCAGTACTGCGCAGGCGTGTTGCCTTGGCTGGTCCACGTGCCAGTGGTCGGATCATACAATTCCCAGTTCATGCCGTTGGCCTGGTACTTGAAGACGTAAGCGTCAACGTCCAGAACTTTGCCGCCAGGCAGCAGGGTCAGGCCTTCTTCGTCATACACATCGAACTTGCCGGAGCCGGTCGACGTCCAGGTCAGGTTGGAAGCGTTCAGCAGCGCGGTCTGCGGCGGGGTATCGCAGCAGGAGCCGAGCATCCAGGTACCGTTCGACAGCACGGCAGAGGAAGCATCGCCGATCTGCGACCAGCCGGTAGGGGGCGTGACCGAGGTCCAGCTATTGGCAACCGGATCGTAGATGGCGCCTTTGTTCGTCCAGGCATCGTTGCCCAGGTTGTACTCGCCGCCTTCGACGATGTAGCGGCCATCGGGCAGCACGGCCGACGCGAAGTACAGCGGGCCGTAGCCGGAAGGCATAGTGGCAACCTGCGTCCAGGTGCCGTTCGCATAGTTACCGGTGTTGTCCGGGGTCAGTGTCCACCAGTTGCCCCAGGTACCCGGATTGCCGCTCTCATCGTGAACAAGAACACGGCCATCGGTCAGCAGCGAAATGGCGCCGGCGCCGATGTTCGGTACGTTATTAACAGGCGTCCAGGACTGCGCGCTTGCGGAACCAACCGCCAGAGCAGCGCCCAGAGCTATTCCAAGCATTCGCGAAAACTTCATTCTCTCTCCTCAATTGTGTGTGTATGACAGAAGGCGGGTTCCGATGCAAAGCGTGCGCTGGCAGGTAAGCGACGTTACATCTCGACTCAGCAACAGCTTGGGAAATCTACTTCGAAACGTGAGCTGAAGTCAATCAGGAAACAAAAACTATTGACCTCGTTGTTCAGTGTTCCACGTCGGTGACATTACTGAGTAGGTACAGTTAGTTACAGAGGTGGCGGCCAGGCTCCTCAGGACGGTCCTGAGTGGCCTGGAAGGCGAAGCTTCGGCGAAAATCAGCGCCGCAGTTTCGACAAATTCCCGGCGCAGGTCAGCCTGCTCGAAAGGAAGTCGCGACAGGACTCCACAAAAATAGTACCCATGCGGTACTATATACATCTAAGGTGTCAGAAAGCCTTTCACCCTAATGATTCGACTCGCCAAATTGACGGATTACGGTCTGGTGCTCATGACGACGATGGCCCGCAACGGGCGCGCGTCGGTGCACAACGCCCGCGATCTGGCGATGCTGACGCGCCTTCCGCTGCCGACCGTTACAAAAGTCTTGAAGCAGTTGTTGCAAAGCGGGCTGCTGGCGTCGCAGCGAGGTATCAATGGCGGATACAGTTTGGCCAAAGACCCCACCGATATCTCGCTGGCGGAGGTCGTCGCAGCCATCGAAGGTCCGATCGCGCTGACCGAGTGCAGCACCGACGTCACTGGCCTTTGCGACCTCGAACATTCGTGTCCGATCAAAACCAACCAGCGGGTCATCAGTGAGATTGTGCGTGGAGCCTTGCAGAAGGTGATGCTCTCAGACCTGGCGCAGCCGGCGCAGTTGACGGCAATACGTGGTGTGGACGGCAAACTGGTTCCCACCGCAGGACATTCATCCGGGAGAGTTCAATGAGTTCGAACACAGACACAATCCGTGATCTGGCGCAGCAGGAATACAAGTGGGGATTCGTCACCGACATCGAAGAGGAGCGGGTTCCCAAGGGGCTTACGGAAGACACCATTCGCCTGATCTCGGCCAAGAAGAATGAGCCGCAGTTCATGCTCGACTGGCGTTTGAAGGCGTTTCGCTACTGGGCGACGCTCGAAGCGAAGGACGGCGAGCCCACATGGGCGAACGTCCACTACCCGCGCATCAACTATCAGGACATTACGTACTACTCGGCGCCGAAGCAGAAGCCGCAGCTGGAAAGCCTGGATCAGCTCGATCCGGAGATCCTGCGCACCTACGAGAAGCTGGGCATCCCGATCACCGAGCAGAAAATGCTGGCCGGCGTTGCGGTCGACGCGGTGTTCGACAGCGTTTCCGTGGCGACCACCTTCAAGGGCAAGCTGGCCGAAGCCGGCGTGATCTTTTGTTCGTTCTCGGAAGCGGTGCAGAAGTATCCCGAGCTGATTCAAAAGTACCTCGGCACGGTGGTTCCTTACACGGACAACTTTTTTGCCGCGTTGAACGCGGCTGTCTTCACCGACGGATCGTTTGTCTACGTTCCCAAGGGCGTCAAGTGCCCGATGGAGCTGTCGACCTACTTCCGCATCAACGCCGCCGAGACCGGCCAGTTCGAGCGCACGCTGATCGTTGCCGACGAAGGCGCGTCTGTCAGCTACCTCGAAGGTTGTACCGCTCCGATCCGTGACGAGAACCAGCTTCACGCCGCCGTGGTCGAGCTGATCGCGATGGACAACGCGCAGATCAAGTACTCGACGGTGCAGAACTGGTATCCCGGCGACAAGGAAGGCAAGGGCGGGATCTACAACTTCGTCACCAAGCGCGGCACCTGCAAGGGCGTGAACTCGAAGATCTCGTGGACGCAGGTTGAGACCGGCTCGGCGATCACCTGGAAGTATCCCGGCTGCATTCTGCAGGGTGACAACTCGGTGGGCGAGTTCTACTCCGTCGCGCTGACTAACAATTATCAGCAGGCCGATACCGGGACGAAGATGATCCACATCGGCAAGAACACGCGCAGCACGATTGTCTCGAAGGGCATCTCCGCCGGCCACGGACAGAACACCTATCGCGGGCTGGTGAAGATCCAGAAGGGCGCGACCGGCGCGCGCAACTACACGCAGTGCGACTCGCTGTTGATCGGCGACAAGTGCGGCGCGCACACCTTCCCGTACATCGAGGTGAAGAACTCGACGGCACAGATGGAGCACGAGGCGTCGACCTCGAAGATCGGCGAAGACCAGCTCTTCTACCTGCGGCAGCGCGGACTGAAGGCCGAAGATGCGGTGTCGATGATCGTGAACGGCTTCTGCAAGCGCGTCTTCAAGGAGCTGCCGATGGAGTTTGCGGTAGAAGCGCAGAAGCTGCTGAGCGTGAGCCTGGAAGGCAGCGTCGGGTAAGGCGTTTTGAAAGGGCACGGCTTCAGCCGTGGCGCAAACGGCGCGGGTAGAGCAGACCTTCAGGTCCGCGTCACCAGTGATTTGCATTGAGAGTCCCTTTAGGGACGAGAGCCGCGGGCTGAAGCCCGCAAGTAAAAAATTGAGAAAGGTTATGACGCGGCGCTGAAGCGCCGCTCTACCAGGAAAGAACGAATGAGCTTACTGGAAATCAAGAATCTTCACGCAACGATTGATAACAACGAGATCCTCAAGGGCATCAACCTGACGGTGAACCCCGGCGAGGTGCACTCGATCATGGGTCCGAACGGCTCCGGCAAGAGCACGCTGGCCCAGGTGCTGGCGCGCCGCGAGAGCTACAACGTCACCGGCGGCTCGATCACCTTCGACGGCAAAGACCTGCTGGAGATGAAGGCCGAAGATGCCGCCTGCGAAGGCATGTTCCTGGCCTTCCAGTATCCGGTTGAGATTCCCGGCATCAGCAACGCGTACTTCCTGCGCTCCGCGCTGAACGCCGTACGCAAGTATCACGGCCAGGACGAAATGGATGCGATGGACTTCCTGCCCATGCTGCGCGAGAAGCTCACGCTGCTGGAGATGGACGATCGCATGATGAATCGCTCGGTGAATGAGGGCTTCTCCGGCGGTGAAAAGAAGCGCAACGAAATTTTGCAGCTTGCGGTGCTTGAGCCGAAGCTGGCGGTGCTGGATGAAACCGATTCCGGCCTCGACATCGACGCGTTGAAGATTGTCGCCAAGGGCGTCAACGCCATGCGCAGTCCGAATCGCTCTTTCGTCGTGGTAACGCACTATCAGCGGCTGCTGGACTACATCAAGCCCGACTTCGTACACGTGCTGATGAACGGACGCATCGTGCGCTCGGGCGGTCCGGAACTGGCGCTGGAGTTGGAAGAGACCGGTTACGCGGATGTCCGCGAGACGGCGAAGGCATAAGAGAGATGAGCGTGAGCACCACGGTTCCACAACTCGATACCTATTTGGACAGCTTCACCGCCTTCCAGAAGACGGCTGCCGGTCGAGAGCTTGGTTGGCTGAAGAAGCTTCGCGAGGACGCTTTTGCCCGCTTCGCCGAAGTCGGCTTCCCGACCACGCACGACGAAGACTGGCGCTTCACCAACGTCGCACCCATCGCCAAGACGAGCTTCAAACTGGCTGATCCAGGCGCTCAGAAGCTAAGCTTCAACGACCTCGCGGCGTTCCGCATTCCCGAGGCGCTTTGTTCCCTCGTTTTCGTCGATGGATATTTTGTGCCGGAGCTTTCGCCGGTTGGGACTCTGCCGAAAGGCGTGGAAGTGCGCAGCCTGGCTGCCGCGCTCACCTCCAGCCCATCCGCGCTGGAGCCGCACTTCGGTCGCTATCTCGATACCCAGCGCGATGCTTTCGCTGCCCTGAACACAGCCTTCGCAAATGACGGCGGTTACGTCTACATCAAGAGGGGCGTGGTCGTTGAGCAGCCGATTCACCTGATCTTCGTTTCCACCGGCGGTGCTACTCCCACAATGTCGCACCCGCGCAACTTGATCGTCGCGGAAAACGAGAGCCAGGTGGCGATTGTCGAAGAGTATGTTTCGCTCGGCGGTGGCGTGGCTTTCTCGAACACCGCAACGGAATTGGTCGCCGGCGAGAGCGCCGTCGTGTCGCACTACATGCTTGAGCGCGAGCACACCGACGCCTTCAACGTCTCGACGCTGCGCATTCAGCAGGCGCGAAGCGCCAATGTCGCCTCACACTCCATCCTGCTCGGCGGTGGATTGGTCCGCAACAACGTTCATCCGGTGCTGAACGGCGAAGGCGGCAATTGCCTGATCAACGGCCTGTTCCTGGGCGACGGCACGCAGCATCTCGACAACTACATGCTGGTGGAGCACGCGCAGCCGCACTGCGAGAGTCACCAGTTCTACAACGGCATCCTCGACGGTAAGGCGCACGGCGTCTTTCACGGCCGCATCATCGTTCACAAAGACGCGCAGAAGACCGATGCCAAGCAGACCAACCGCAACCTGCTGCTCTCCGACGACGCGCAGATCGACACCAAGCCGCAGCTGGAGATTTACGCCGACGACGTGAAGTGTACGCACGGCGCAACCATCGGGCAGATCGAGGAGAACGCACTGTTTTACCTGCGCTCGCGCGGCATCGACGAGCGCTCGGCGCGCAAGCTTCTGCTGCTCGCCTTTGCCAACGAATGCCTGGACCGCATGAAGGAAGAGCCGGTCCGCAACCACATCGAGGGCTTGATCAACAGCCATCTATTCGCGATGGCGCACACCCAGCCGATCGCCGCATCCGGCGACGGTGAGGGCAAGGGAAGAAACTGGGAGGAAGTTGGATGACCACGGCCGCAAACAGCATTCATCTGGAGCCGCGTCCACCGTTCACATCACAGGCGTATGACGTCGAAGCGATTCGCCGCGACTTTCCCATCCTGCACCAGAAGGTGTACGGACACCAGCTGGTTTATCTGGACAACGCCGCGACCTCGCAGAAGCCGCGCTCGGTGATCGACGCCATCTCGCGCTATTACGAGAACGGCAACGCCAACATTCATCGTGGCGTGCACTATCTTTCCGAACACGCGACCGAGGAGCACGAGGCTGCGCGCCGCACGGTACAGGCTTTTCTGAACGCCGCCGATAAGCGCGAGATCATCTTCGTGCGCAGCGCGACCGAAGCCATCAACCTGGTGGCGCAGAGCTATGGCCGCAAGCACGTGAAGGCCGGCGACGAGATCCTCATCACCGCGATGGAGCATCACTCCAACATCGTGCCGTGGCAGATGCTGTGCGAAGAGAAGGAAGCGACGCTGAAGGTCGTGCCCATCAACGACCGCGGCGAACTGATCCTGGAAGAGTTGCCGAAGCTGCTCTCGCCGAAGACGAAGATCGTCGCTGTTACGCACGTTTCTAACGCGCTGGGAACGATCAATCCGCTGCGCAAGATCATCGAGATTGCGCACGCACACAACGTTCCGGTGGTGGTCGATGGCGCGCAGGCCGTGCCGCACCTGAAGGTCGACGTGCAGGCGCTGGATGCCGATTTCTACGTCTTCTCGGGACACAAGGTTTACGGCCCCACCGGCATCGGCGTGCTGTACGGCAAGCGCGCGCTGCTGGAGGCGATGCCTCCGTACCAGGGCGGCGGCGACATGATCCGCTCGGTGACCTTCGAGAAGACGTTGTACAACGATCTACCGTACAAGTTTGAAGCGGGCACGCCGAACATCGGCGGCGCCATCGGCTTGGGTGTGGCGATCGACTACATCACGCAGCTCGGCATCGACAACATTGCCGCACACGAACATGAGCTGCTGGTCTACGGAACGGAAGCGCTGTTGGCGATTCCGGGTATTCGGCTGATCGGAACGGCGAAGGAAAAGGCCGCGGTCATCTCGTTCCTCATCGACGGCATTCACCCGCACGATATCGGAACGATTCTCGATCGCGAAGGTATTGCGATTCGCACCGGACATCACTGTGCGCAGCCGGTCATGCAGCGTTACAAGATTCCGGCGACGGCGCGCGCGTCGTTCGCGCTCTACAACACGCGGGCAGAGATCGATGCCCTGGTGCAGGGCATCCAAAAGGTGAAGGAGGTCTTCGCCTAAATGTCCGATCTGCGCGAGCTCTATCAGGACGTGATCCTGGAGCACAGCAAGGCGCCGCGAAATTATCGCGAGCTGCCGGCGGCCAATCATAAAGCCGAAGGTTTCAACCCGCTTTGCGGCGATCATTTCACCGTCTACCTCGACCTGGAAGGCGACTCGATCAAGGACGTGACCTTTCAGGGTGCGGGCTGCGCGATCTCGAAGGCTTCCGCGTCCATGATGACGCAGAGCGTGAAAGGGAAGAGCAAGGAAGAAGCGGAGAAGATCTTCGAAAAGTTTCATAGCCTGGTCACCGGACATGCAGAAGGTGACCCGGAAGCGCTGGGCAAGCTGGCCGTGTTCGCGGGCGTGTCCGAGTTTCCGGTGCGCGTGAAGTGCGCCACGCTGGCATGGCATACGCTTCAGGCCGCGCTGGAAGGCAAGCAGGAAGCGGTCTCGACGGAATAGGAGATCTGCAAACCAGCCGGGTGGGGTACGCCTTCGGGCGTCGTGCGAACGGCTTCAGTTCTTAAAGGACAACTCACTTTGGAGGCCTGAAGGCGTCCCGACCCGCAGACAGAGTTCATTATGTACACAGGCATCATCAAGCTAAGCCGCGACACGGAGGTCATCGAGATACCTGCCGGTACGCGGGGCACTTTACCGGCGGGAAGTCCGGTGAGCATCCTGCAATCGCTGGGCGGCAGCTACACCATCAGCGGTGGACAGTACGGTGCGATGTATCGCATCGATGCGCGCGACGCCGACGCCCTCGGTCTGCCCACGCCTGAAGTCCCTGCCGCGTCCGAACAGAAGCCGTTCAGCGAGCAGCTGGTGTGGGACGAACTGAAGACGGTTTTCGACCCCGAGATCCCGGTCAACGTTGTCGATCTGGGGCTGATTTACGAGTGCGCGATTTCTGATATCGATGGCGGGCACAAGCTCGACGTGAAGATGTCGATGACCGCGCCCGGTTGCGGTATGGGCAACGTGCTGAAGGCCGACGTGGAGAACAAGCTGAAGCGCTTGCCGGACGTAAAGGAAGTGAACATCGAAATCGTCTTCGATCCGCCGTGGGGACCGGGCAGGATGTCGGAGGCTGCGAAGCTGCAGCTGGGCTTCGATCTCGACTACGGAAACGAGTCGTCCAGCTTTCCCATGATCCGATAATTTCCGCATACTTCCGCTTGCCGGACTAAACTGTTCGCATGTTGCTCCTGAAAAAGCTGCCGAAGTTCGAGACCATGCGGCAGTGTGCGCAGCGCTATCCCGAACTCGACCTCTCGGCCACCCAAACCTCGCTGGTGCTGCTGCGCGTGGCCTCCGATCTGATTGCCGCAATGGACGAAGAGCTGGCGGCCCACGGCATCTCCCAGGGTCGCTTTACCATCCTCATGCTGCTGGAGAATTGTCCCGAGGAAAAATGCACGGACCACAGTCTGAGTCCCTCGGATCTGGCGGACATGTGCGGTGTCAGCCGGGCTTCGATCAGCGGGCTGCTGGATGGATTGGAAAAGTCTGGGATGGTGCAGCGCGGCGCCGACGCGCGTGACGGCCGCGGGCGCCCGGTGCGCATCACGGCGAAAGGTAAGCGCTTTCTCGACAAGATGCTGCCAACGCATTTCACGTGGCTGGCACGCGTGATGCAAAACCTGGGCGAAAAAGAGCGCAAGCAGCTGATCGAGCTGGTGGGGAAGATCGATCCCAACGTAAGAAGCTGAAAGTTGCCGCCCGATTCGCGTTCATACCCGAGATGCCCGATTCGCGTCATACACGAGCCTCCTGATTCGCCGTTCACATCATGAATTGTCATCACGACGACGGCTTCAGCCGGAGGAGGGATCTGCTGTTCGGATGCTGCAAGCATTTTTCCTCAGCGCACCAACAGCAGATCCCTCGCTACGCTCGTGATGACAAGTCTCTTGGATAGGCGCTGTTGGCAATGAAGTAGCGTTGAAACACGCACGAAATATCTTCCTGCATTTCATCCCCGGGTTTTCCGTCACCGATAACTTTTCCGCCGCAACTTCTGCATCCCGCCCGCTGATCCGCTAATCTGATTAGGTGCCTAATCATTTCTCTTTTTCCCGGCCCCATACGTAAGAGGATCCATGGCATCTCTGGAGACGACATTTCCTGCGGCGGTAAGCCAGCCATCGGCCCGAGCCTTCAATCCCTGGCTCATCGCGCTGACGGTCACGCTGGCGACGTTCATGGAGATTCTCGACACCTCCATTGCCAACGTCGCGTTGCCGCACATCTCCGGCAGCCTGGGCGCGGGGCAGGACGAGTCGACTTGGGTGCTGACCAGCTATCTGGTCGCCAACGCCATCATTCTCCCCATGAGCAGCTGGCTCTCGCTCATCGTCGGGCGCAAGCGCTTTTACATGAGCTGCGTGTTTCTGTTCACGGTGTCGTCGATGATGTGCGGTTTCGCGCCATCGCTTCCGCTGCTCATCTTCTTCCGCGTGTTGCAAGGCGCCAGCGGTGGCGGCCTCGGCCCCAGCGAGCAGGCGATCCTGGCCGACACCTTTCCACCTGAGAAGCGTGGCATGGCTTTCGCGATTTACGGCATGGCCGTCGTGGTTGCGCCGGTACTGGGCCCGGTGATGGGCGGCTACATTACCGACAACTTCAGCTGGCGTTGGATCTTCTTCATCAACGTGCCTGTCGGCATCATCTCGCTTATCCTGGTTTCACGCATGATTCAGGACCCTCCGGCGCTGAAGGCCGAACGGCAGCGGCGCCTCAGCAGCGGCCTGCGCATCGACTACATCGGCATGAGCCTGCTGGCCATCGGCCTGGGCTCGCTGCAATTTGTGCTGGACAAGGGCGAGCGCGACGACTGGTTCGGCTCGCACGTGATCCTGGGGCTGACCATCGTCGCCGTGATATCGCTGATTGTCGTCATCTTCTGGGAAGCCAATCACAAGCAGCCTGTCTTCGACGTATCGCTCTTCCGCAATCGTTCCTACGCGGTGGCGCAGGCGATGATGTTCATGGTGGGCTTCGTTCTCTACGGCAGCACGACGCTGCTGCCGCTGATGGTGCAGACGCTGTTCGGCTACACCGCGACCAACGCCGGCTGGGTGCTGACGCCGGGCGGCCTGGTCATCATGGTGATGATGCCCATCACCGGTGTGCTGGTGGGAAGGATTCAGGCACGCTGGCTGTTGGGTATCGGTTTCGTCGGTCAGGCGCTGGCCTTGCTGCACATGAGCCACTTCGAGTTGGGCACCGATTACAAGACGTTCGTCATGGCGCGTATTTTCCAGTCGATGAGCCTGGCCTTCCTGTTCATCCCCATCAACGTAGCTGCGTATATCGGCGTGCCGCCGGAGAAGAATAACGACGTTTCGTCGGCGGTGAACCTGATGCGCAACCTTGGCGGCAGCTTCGGAATTGCCATTGCGGCCACGATTGAGTCTCGCCGTCTGCAATTCCATCGGAGCGTCCTGACCGAGCACGCGTACGCCGGCAACTCAGCGTTGCAGCAGATGCTGGCGGGTGCGCAAGCAGACGCTCATCGCCGGCGGCTATTCGGCCACCGACGCCGCGCACCGTGCGTGGGCGATGGTGGATGGCATGATTCAGGCGCAGGCGTCGATGCTGGCGTTTAACGATGCCTTCTGGATTCTGGGAGTGATGTTCCTGTGCCTGGCGCCGGCCGTGCTGCTGATGAAGGGCAATAAGCCGGGGCAGGGCGATACGACCGCGATGCACTAAGCGAGAATTCGCTCTAAAGTGCGCTTTGAAAGCAGTTTTAAAGTTGTCATCACGAGCGAAGCGAGGGATCTGCTGTTCGCCCACGCGGGAAGGATTTCCGCGCGCGACGAAAAAGCAGATCCCTCGTCGGGCTGAAGCCCTCCTCGTGATGACAATCTTGTGATGTGGGTAGATCTTCCTGTGGAGCAGTCTTCAGAGCAGGTCTTCCAGAGCAGGTCTTCCAAAACACCCTTCCAGAACAACCCTTCCAGAACAGCCCTTCACGCCGCCTACAGCTCCCGATAATTCATCAGGCCTGCGCCGATGATGATGAAGCAGATCGGCCAGATCCAGGCGCTTAGTCGCCGGTCGCTTTCGTCAGGCAGACGCAGTTCCAGCCAGCGCGACCATCCTGCCATCACGCCAACCACCGCCATCGGCGTGTGACTCAACTCGGCCAGCGTTTCTTCGCGGACGTTCGCCGTTCCATGCGAGTGGGTCAGCAGCAGGGCGGCGCCGACCGCGCACAGCAGAGGGAAGAGCAGCGGCAGCACGCTGTCTTGCGTGGGATTGCGGCGCACACGCAGCTCGAAGATCGCAAACGCGATGCACAGCAGAGCCGCGGCGCGGTGCTGGAAGATCTCCGGCTGCGCCCATGTCGACCAGAAACTCTTTGGGCCCAGCGGCCAGCATTCGGGATCGCCGCGCAGGAAGATGAAGATGGCGATGCCGATCATCAGCAGCGGCCAATATTCCGCCCATGGCGCTTTGCCGGTGCGCGCCAGAAACGCCAGCAGCCCCATGCCCAGCACGATCACGCCCATCCAGTGGTGGTTGTATTCCGACCAGCGCATATCGGCGATTTTGCGAATCGACAGCGGCATGCCTTCGGTGGAGTAGGCGATGGTCTTGCGGGTCGGGTCGTTCCTGGAAATCGTCTGCCCAGGTATCTTCGTCGAGAGGTCGGCGGTGTTGGGGCTTCTTAGTCCAGGCCATTCCGGTTTGAAGCGGGCGACGATATGCGAGGGCTGCACGGTGTCGTTGACCAAATCGACCGCCGGCGGCTGCGCGGTCATGGAAGCGGCGGTAAGAATGATCGTGATGCCGATGCCGACTTCGGCTTCCACCAGTCGACGCAAGCGCGGAATTGTTTCACCGGGGCTGTACTTGCGCAGCATCAGAAAGTTGATGCCGCCCAGCGCGAGCATGGCGCCCAGCATGGCGATCTTTGCCAGCAGCATCAGGCCATACGAAGTGCCGATGAGCGCGGTCCACGAGCCCACGTACGAGATGCTCATGAACAGACCGCTGACCACGATAACGATGACGCTGATGAGCGCGATGCGCGAGAACCGCCGCGTCAGGTACCACTGCGTCGCGCTGTCGCGATTGACGTAGAGGCCGACGAGCAGGAACGGCAGGCCGCCGATCCAGAAGCCGGTAGCGAGTTCGTGGACTGCGGTCAGCGCGATCAGTACCACGCGGCCGTCGACGCGGGAGGCGGCATGATCGGTCATGACCGAAGCCGCCAGCACGAACACCACGAGAAAGCTGAGGAACCAGAATGTGTACGGTTGCTGGATGCGCGAAACGGCAGCGATGAGCAGCGCGGCAAACAGCATGATCGTTCCGGCGATGAAGAAGTTAGCTCCGGCGGCTTCGCGGAAGCCGATCTCGGCCGAAGCCATCAAGACGGAAACGTTGACGTAGAGGTAGAGCACCTGGACGACGGCCAGCCCGATCGCGGAAAAGAAAAACACCTTGCGCGCCACCGTGCGCACGCGCTGCAGGCTTTCAGCTGCAATCTCCGGGCCCGGCTTGGCGATCCATAGGAGAAACACCAGGCCGCCGAGCAGAAAGGACTGTCCGATGAGAGTGGCCGCGCTAAGCAGCACGGCCAGGTACCCGAAGATGTCGACCAGCTTGACCATCGGTGGGCTAATTCACCGTGAAATCAACTTCGCCGCTGCTCATGTGGCCGTCGGAGGCCAGAGCCTTCCACTGCAACTTGTACTCGCCGGGCTTGACGCCGCTGACGTGCGACTCCAGTGTGTCGGGTGCGGTTTGCTTGGGAGCTTCGACCGGAACGGCGGTTCCTCCGTCAGCGGGGAGCAGGGTCAGCCTCGAACGCTTGCCGTCGACGCGCACGTTGTAGCGCAGGTGGATGGGGAAATCGGGGCCCTTTACCGTGGAATTATTCTTGGGGTTGGACTCCATCAGGACGGCGTGCGCCCACAACGAAGTGGCAGCACCCAAAAGCAGCACCATCATGACGACTGAACACGCGAAAGCATTGCCGAAACGGCGCAATGAACGTACCTCCACAGCTCTTCCAGGTTGGAAAGCGGTAGTTTCAGGATACTAGGTTCGCAGCCGTGGCTCAATGCGGGGTGGCGTCCTGCGAACGCTTGAGCGGCGCGGATGAAAAGAGTGCCGTCGGCTAAAGCCGACGCTTGAGGAGATGAGCTGCCTGGACGCTGACCTGAAGGTCAGCTCTACCCGTACCGGAAGGCAGCTCTATCCGTGCAGGAAAGCCAGCTCTATCCCTGACCGCCTTCGTTGCGGCGCTGGCCGCTCAGTCCCACCAGTCGACTGACCAGCACGGCGGGATACATGATGCCGAGCACCGATTCGAGGACCGCCAGCGCGCGGGCGTGTGGTCCCCAGGGCACAATGTCGCCATAGCCCACCGTCGTGAGCGTGACGAAGCTGAAAAAGGTGAAGTCGGCGGGGATGAAGTGTTTCCCCGGCTGAACCGTGTCGCGGAAGGAGCCGGGGATAAGGCTATCGATCAGCATATACGCCAGACCGAAGGTGATGCCGATCAGCAGGTAAGCCGAGACCGCGCCGGCCAGCGTGTCGGCCGTGACACTGGGATTTGAGATGATCGACCACACCAGCACGACGGTCACGAAGATCAGGAAGACGAGGCCGCTAACTTCGTCGGGTATGCGAACCAGTTCACGATGCTCAGCGATATTCATCAGGCGAAGCACGATCGCGGGCGCTCCCAGGATCAGTGCGACGGTCGTGATGCGGCCGCGGCCTTTGACCGCATAGATCGCCGTGAAAAAAACAACCACGGCCAGCAGGCGAAAAAATTCGTTGCCCAGCGCCAGACCCGCGAGGAAGGGATAAATGACAATGAGCCCTAACTCTGAGATCAGCAGAACCGCATAGGGATGCAGCCGCCGCCGCTCCCTGATCTTGGCCCGCTTCTGCGCGATCTTGGCGATGGTTCCCAACGGCTCCTCCGCGGCGACCGTGAAAGTCGCTCGCGCCAGAGTATGCGAAGTCGTGGCCTGAGTTCAAAAGGAAAACGCCGCGCGGATGTTATCGCAAGAGGGAAGCCGGATTCGGGTCGGCGGCGCCGGGATTTGCAGACACCGCCTGATCTTCCTCCACCACGTCGCCTTCACCCGGCGCCAGGAAGAGGTTCTGCTCGATGCCGTGCTGCTTGGTATAAAGCTCGTAATAGCGGCCGCCGAGATCGAACAGTGACTGATGAGTGCCACGCTCGACAATGCGACCGCCTTCGACCACGAGGATCTGGTCGGCCCGGCGGATGGTCGACAGCCGGTGCGCGATGACGAAAGTCGTGCGGCCCTGCATCAGGTAAGACGAGTCCCTGCTGGATCATCTCCTCCGACTCGGAGTCGAGGCTCGAGGTGGCTTCGTCGAGGATGAGGATGCGCGGGTTCGCCAGGATGGCGCGCGCGATGGAGACACGCTGGCGCTGGCCGCCGGAGAGCTTCACCCCGCGCTCGCCGATGATGGTGTCGTACTTCTGCTCATACTTTTCGGCAAACTCGTCGACGCGCGCGATCCGGCAGGCGCGTAGGATCTCCTCCTCGGTTGCGTCAGGCTTCGAGAAACCAACGTTCTCGCGAATGGAGCCGTCGAACAGGAACGAATCCTGCAGCACCATGCCGAGCTGCGTGCGGTAGGACTCCAGCCGCACGGCCGCAAGGTCGACACCGTCGACCAGCACCGTACCGTCGTTCGGTTTGTGGAAGGCCGCGATCAAGCCGATGATCGTCGACTTGCCTGAGCCCGAGGAGCCCACCAGCGCGGTCACCGTGCCCGGCTGCGCGTGGAAGCTGACGTCGTGCAGCACGGTCTTCTGCGCTTCGTAGGCGAAGCTGACGTCTTCAAACTTCAGATCGCCGCGGATGGGGCCGAGCATGATGGTGCGCCCGGGATCTTCGTTCTCGGGCGTTTCGTCCAGCACCTCGCGTGTGCGCTCCAGTCCGGCAATGGCCTCGGTGATTTGCGTGCCGATGCCGACCACCTGGAAGAGCGGCGCGGCCAGGTAGCCGAGGAACATGGTGTAGGTGAAGAAGCCGCCCAGCGTCAACTTGCCGGCCAGAATCTGGCGCGTGCCCATGAACATCACGATCGCGCCGATCATGCCCATCAGCATCGACGATGACAGGCTCATGACGGAAGTCGCGGTCAGCGTCTTGAAGACATTTTGCAGCAGGCGCTCGACGCCGGAGCTGAAGACCTCGTGCTCGCGGGCTTCGGCATGATAGCCCTTCACAACGCGCACACCGCCCAGCGACTCGGTGAGGCGGCCGGTGACCTCGGCGTTGATCTTGGCGCGCTCGCGGAAGATAGGCCGGATGATCTTGAAAGCCCTCTGCAATCCCAGGCCGAAGACCAGCAGGAAAACGAAGGCGATGCCGGTCATCACCGGGCTGATGCGGATGAGCACGACGAATGCGATCACGGCCGTGAGCAGACCGCCGACGAAATCGATCAGGCCGGTGCCGATCAGGTTACGCACGCCCTCGACGTCGCTCATGATGCGCGACACCAGCATGCCGGTCTTGTTGGCGTCGTAATACGAGACCGACAGCCGGCCAACGTGCTCCTGCACTTTGCGCCGCAACTCGGCAATCAACTTCTGCGCAGCCTTGGAAAGCGTCTGGGTCAGAGCGAAGGAGGTCAGGCCCTGGAGGATCGTGGCGCCCAGCACGATACCGACCAGCGGATAGAGCAGATGGAAGTGCTTTTTGCCGATGACGTCGTCGACCAGGTACTTGGTCGAAGCCGGCAGCACCAGGCCCGAGACGCGGTTGATAACCATCAACCCCAGGCCCAGAGCGAGCAGAGCCCGGCGAGGCCGGATGAGGTCCATGATCTCCGGCAGCGCCTTGAAGATATCGGTTTTCTTTTTTCCCGGGGAACTGGGACCGGGGCCCACCATATAGTGCAAGTTGTTTGGATTAGGTAAGCAGCGGTTTGGTTTCGGACAAAACGCCTTCCACTACGTTAATCCGCTTTCGCTCCGCATGCGATTCGATTTTTCGAAGAAGTCCACAATAATTTCCATCTCTCGTTCGTCATAACCGGCAAGGAGCTTGCCTAGCCCCTGGTTGATGTCGGCGTAGATGGCGTGCATGCGCTCCATCGCGGCCGGAATCGGCCGAATGATCAGGCTGCGACGGTCGTCAGGGTTGGGCTCACGCTGAATGAAGCCGGCCTTCTCCAGGCGATCAAGGACCACAGTGACGCCGCCAGTCGTCAGTCCGGTGCGCTCGGCCAGTTGCCCGGGAGTGGCTGAGCCCGCCATGTCCAGAACGTTGAGGCATTGAGTGTCGGTGAGGTTCAGGTTGAAACGCTCGGCGACCTTTTGATGGAAGAAGATGGTGTTGGCGATGAAGTTCCGGATTTCAGTCACCAGCTTTTTGTGACGAGCGGCAGCGTGACGGCTTGACATGTTCCTGCAATCATACTATTTTGTTGAAATCTTATAAACTAAGTTAATTTATAAGAGATATTATGGAGGTGCTCGATGCACGAAAACGTAGCCAAAGCCTACCGGGGGATGGGAATGGAGGGCGGCATCGCCCGCTGGTACGCCAGGAACACGTTGCGCGATATGGACGAGTTCAAGAAGCTGGCGGTCCGGATAGCCGAGATGCTGCCGGCAGGCGGCGACATACTGGAAGTGGCTCCGGGCCCGGGATACCTGGCGGTGGAACTGGCGCGGCAGGCGCGCTATCGCCTCACCGGCCTCGATATCAGCAAGACGTTTGTCGAGATTGCGCAGAGCAACGCCGCGCAGGCGAAGGTAGACGTCGATTTTCGGCAGGGCAATGCGTCGGCCATGCCGTTTGCGGCCGGCAGCTTCGACCTGGTTGTCTGCCGCGCGGCCTTCAAGAACTTTTCTGAGCCGGTGAAGGCTATCACGGAGATGTATCGCGTGCTTAAGCCGGGCGGCAAGGCGATGATTATCGATCTGCGTCGCGATGTGTCGCGCAAGACCATCCATCAGTACGTTGACCAACTCGGCGTCGGCTTCTTCAGCGCCTGGATGATGAAGCTGACCTTCCGCTTCATGCTGATCAAGCGCGCCTATACGCGGGAGCAATTCAGCATATTCATCGCGCAGTCGCCCTTCGGCCGCTACAAGGTGGCGGAGAATCCCATCGGGCTGGAGCTGTGCCTCTACAAATGACGTTGGAGAGGCCGGTGTCCCCGCGTTAGACTGCTGCGGTCGCTTCCCAATGGGAGCGGCCACACAGCTATGAAGACGCTCCTGCTGGTTTTCGCGCTCTCCGCCCTGCCACTCTTCGCTCAGACCAAGCAACAGCTCCAACCGGATCCGGGCCTGATGAGCGAGATCAACCAGATCAAGGCCATCGACAACCACTCGCATCCGCCGGCGCTCGACGGCCCGCATGGCGAGAAGGACACCGACTTCGACGCGTTGCCCTGCGATCCGCTGGAGCCGACCGACGCCGGGCTGATGTTCCGCGAGGACAATCCCGTCTACATCAAGGCTTGGCAGACGATGTTCGGTTACAAGTACACCGACAGGTCGCCCGACCACGTGAAGGAGTTGCTGGCGGCTAAGGCTGCGGTGAAACAGCGCGAGGGCGATAACTATCCCAACTGGGTGCTCGACCAGCTTGGTATCGAGACGGAGCTGGCGAACCGCATCGCGCTGGGCCGCGGACACCAGCCGCCGCACTTCCTATGGGTGCCATTTGACGACATCCTGCTGTTTCCGCTGAACAACTCCGCTGCTGGCGAGCGCAGTCGCCCGACCGCAAGATCTTCTTCGCCAAAGAAGAGCTTCTGCGTGATCGCTATTTGAAGCAGCTGAACGTAAGTGTTCTGCCTGCAACACTGGGAGAGTACACGGCGCAGATTGTCACACCTCTGCTGGAGCAGCAGCGCAAGAACGGCGCAGTCGCAATCAAGTTCGAGGCCGCTTACCTGCGCTCGCTCGACTTCGACACGCCGGTCGAGGATGACGCTGCCGGCATCTACGCGCATTACATCCAAGGCGGAGTTCCCAACGCCGCCGAGTACAAGCGCCTGCAGGACTATCTGTTTCACCACATCGCGCTCGAAGCGGGACGGCTTGGCCTCGCCGTGCACTTCCACACCGGCGGCGGATGCGGCGGCTACTTCCAGATGGAGGGCGCGAATCCGCTGCTGCTCGATAAGGTCTTCAACGATCCCACGCTGCGCAAGACCAACTTCGTCATGCTGCACGGCGGAGCCGGAGGCTTCGAGCAGCTCGTTCCGTATCTGCTGATGAAGCCGAACGTTTACGCCGACTTCTCCGAGCAGACCTGGATGACGTCGCCGCGACACATCGCCGCCAGCATTCGCTTCATGCTGGAGTTCTATCCCGACAAGGTTTTGTTCGGCACCGATTTGTATCCGCTGACGCCGGAGGTGAATTGGGAAGAGACCGGCTATCAGACCGAGACTGCGGGAAGAGAAGCGCTGGCAATCGCGCTGACGGGGATGATGGAGGATGGAGAGATCACGCGGGCACAAGCAAGTGAGTTCGCACGCAAAGTGATGCGCGACAACGCGATCAAACTCTATGGGCTGAGCAACAAACCTTAGAAGCTTGGCGAGTAGAGACTTCGTTTTTCACAAGGCGGCCGACTTTCCCACAACATCTGCACAAACGAAAAGGCCACCCGGCAACAGGGTGACCTTCTCTTCAAGGGAGAATAGTTCCAACGGAGGCTAGACCGTCAAAACTTTCTGGACAAATACTAGGGTTCCGGGAAGGGCGTGTCAAGCGATTTCTAGGACTTAAATTGCTGTGTTTTCAACGATTTACAATGAATTTTGGAAGGCAATCAGAAAACAGCCGAAATCCACCGTTTTTGGAAGGCTTTCTCCTAAGCGCTTATTTTGCAATAGGTTGCAGATTTGCGCTCACTCCAGGTGCAACTGGATGATCTCTACGTCCTCGGGTCGGTCGAACACCCTCTTTGGATAGATACGTTGCAGAACCACACGAATCCCGCCGAAGAAAAGTCCGAAGATGAGTGAAACCAGCAGAATGATGCCGATCAGCGCAAACACGGCGACGATCAAGTTGCCGATATTGTCGCGTTTGCTGACCGATGTTGCCTGATCCCAGGTGACTTCCGCTTCGTAGTTCACCGCATTCAGAAGATCCTTCGCGGCACTGCTGCCGGTTGCTCCCGTCACGACGGCCAGCAGCGGACCGCTGCGCCGCAACAGCAGTGTCGGTGCGTTGGCCTGCAGCGCGCGCAGCCGCTCGCCCGCAATCTGCGGCGTCGGATAATCGATCACCGTGAGTTCGAGGTCGCCATCCTTCGAGGTGTAATCCTGCGTGAGCACCTCGGGTTCGACTTTGAAGTCGATCTGCTCGGCGGTCAGCGGAGCCTTCACGGCCATCAACGCCTGCGGTCCCAGAATGTAGCGCGCGGAATTGGCGACTGCATCATTCTTGGGCAGATATTGCGGAAGTGTGGGCAGATTATCCGCCGATCCGGCCGCCACAGGCAGCATCCCGGCGAGTTCGCGCAGCTCGGCCGCCGACATCTCGGTCACGCGATCGAAGCTGGCGTCGACCAGCACATTGCTGCGGAAGAACAGTATGCGATCGTTCGCCGAAGCGGCCTTGGTCCCGATCTCTTCAACCTTCATGGGCTGCTGGCGATAGAAGGTGAATGCGCCGTAGGCGCCGGTAGCGTCTTTGAAGCGCGCAGCCTTGATGGTCAGCTTGCGCCCGTCGTCGCGAGTGTAGGTGGCAGTCTCCGAGTCGGTGAAGCCGTACTCCTGAAGAACTGCTGGATAAGCCGCGTCAGCCTTGGCGGCATTCGTCGTGACCTGCGGCGAACCAGCCTGGGTCCATCCGGCAAACGAGTGGGGAAGAAAGGCGTTGGCGTCATCGGCGAACGAGCACACCGCGAGCCACACACAGGCCAATAGAGCAAAGCTAAGACGATTTAGCGACCTCAACGACAAAAGGGAAGAACCTCGTGTATTTAGACTACTGCGGCTGCGGCAAAGTTTCCAGAAAGAGACGAGAGCGGCCAGGCGCCGGAACTGAGGGCGCTTCGGAAGGCTGTGACTCCATGGCGTGGCTTAACCATTCCTCTCGAATTGTCATCCTGAGAAGGGCTTCAGCCCGACAAAGGATCTGCGGTTGGTCGCAGCTTCCGAAACTCGGGCCTCCTGCCGGCACCCCGGACCTCAGATCACTTCGACTGCGTTCGTCGGCTCCGCCTCCTCACTCCGCTCAGGATGACAATTCCAAGGGGGGCTTCGTGGGCAAGCATTCGCGGGTAGCGTGATTCGGGGACGGCGATCGATACGATTTACCTGAGTAATGACGGCTGGGTACCCATGGCTGGGTGCTGACTGCTGAGTGCTGATGGCTTGCTACTGCGACGCATCCTTATTGAACTTCGACGCGACCTTGATCCCGCTGAGGCCGTTGGCATACTTGGCGATGCCTTTGTAGAGCGACTCGGCGATCTTCTGGCGGTACTCGGGAGTGTCCATCTTGGCTTCGTCGGTGGGGTTGGAGACGAAGGAGATTTCGGCCAGGATGCTGGGCATGTTGGCGCCGATCAGCACCACGAACGGTGCTTTCTTCACCCCGCGATCTTTCAGCGACGAGTGACGCGTCGCCAGACCGCTGTAGAGCGATTCCTGGACGTCGGCGGCCAGTTCGCGCGACTCCTCGATCTTATCTTTCAGCGTGATCTTCTTCACCAGGTCCTGCAGTTCGTAGATCGACTTCTGCGAGACCGCGTTTTCGCGTGCCGCAACTTCCAGGGCATCGGCGTTGGAGGTGAAGTTCAGATAATAGGTTTCGACGCCGCGCGCCGTTGGGTCGCTGCTGGAGTTAGCGTGGACGGAGATAAACAGGTCGGCCTGGTGCTCGTTGGCGATAGCCGTACGGGTCTCCAGCGGGATAAACGTATCGTCGTCGCGGGTGTAGATGACGTCGGCGCCGAGGCGTGTCTCCAGCAGGCGGCCCAGGCGAAGTGCAACGTCGAGCACGATGTCCTTTTCCATCACGCCGTCAGGACCGATGGTTCCGGTGTCGTGGCCGCCGTGGCCTGCGTCGACCACAATGCGCCCAATCTTCAGGCCGAGGGTGCGGGCCAGGGTGCGATCGCCCATCGCGGTGGGTGTGGCTTCATGCGTCTCGGGAGGCGTCGAGCCTGGCGTCGGCGGCTTTCTTCTTCTTGGAATTCTTGGCGCGCGGCGCAACCGCAACTGCGGTCGGAGCGGTGGTCGGCTGATCGGTCGCTTTCAATTCGGGACCGCTGGTGTCGCGTGGACCGGAGAAGAGCGGATCGGGCGGCTTGTTGCCGGCGACCTGGCTGGTTGCGGAGCTATCGGCTGAGCTTACGCCATTGTCGGGAGCAGGAGGCTGGTTCGTTGTGTCGGCAGACTTATTCTTTGCCGCTTTCGATTTCGCGGGCGGCTTTGACGGAGTTGTGTCGTCGTTGTCGACCACAACGTTATGGACCGAGCTCTTGGCTTGCGTCGTCGCTGAAGTCGGCGTCGACGAGGATGTGCTGCCATTCGCTGCCGGTTTCAGCGCTGACTTCGCCTCGTTCGCTTTCTCGACGGAGCGATAGGAATTTTCCTTTTCGACCGCAGTGATCGCGCCGGAGTCATCGTCGTAGACCGCGTTCTCCGAGGCGTTGGCCTTGGCGATCAGCGTCTGCGACTGCGGCTGGCGGCCATGAACGTCGATGATGAGTCGATACGGATTGGGCAAAATGAATGCCGAGTAGTCGCTGATGTCGGCCACTTCCAGCACCACGCGCGTGTAGCCCGGTTGATACTGCGCCACGCGAATCTTCTTCAGGAAGCCGTCCTGCACATCGAAGCTTTTTCCGACCAGGAATGACGCCAGCTTGGTGTTGGGCAGGTCGAAGAAGATGCGATCGGGGTCGGGCACGCGTCCGGCTTCATACTTCACTTCGCTGTCGACGTCGATGGCGACGCGCGTGTAGTCGGGCGTTGACCAGTGGCGGATGCCGGTGACCATCGGCAGGTTTTTGCGCTTGGTCGCAGCCACAGGTGTGGGCGTCTCGTCGGTAGTTGCCGCCGCTGTTGCCGGTGCGTCTTTCTCCGGAGTGTGAGCCTCTTCCTCGGGAGGCTTGATCGCAGGCTTAGGCGCGTTCAGTTCAGCCAGCGCCTGCTTGGCGTCGGGCGCCAGCGAGTTCCGCGGATAGTGGTGCAGAAACTCCTCGAAGGTTTGCTTGGCCGCGTCGTCGTCGCCCAAGTCTTCCTTATAGATTTGCCCGATGGTGAACAGCGCCTGGAAGCGATACTTGCTGCCGGGATACTCGCGGCGCAGGAACTCGTATTCGCCAATCGCAGCGCGAAAATCTTTGTCTCCGGACGGGAACTGGCGCCCCATCTCGACCAGGATCTCGGCAACGGCCACCACGCTGGCGTCAGCCTTGCTCGACATCGGGGCGACGTAATAGACCTTGCGGTAGGCGTCGGCGACGCGTTGGTATTCTTTTCGAGTACGTTCGCTGGCCGGCTGACCGTTCAGCGCCTCGCGCATCTGCTCAGCCTTCTCGTAGTAATCGCGGGCCTGCTGCTTACGCGCCGCCGTGGAAGGCAGCGCTTTCAGGCTGATGCTGCTTACAATGAGAACAAGAGCAATGCTGATAACAGTTTGCAGAGGCGTACGAGATCGCCGACAAAATTGTGAGGAAAGGTGGCGCTCACCCGGTTGTTCGCCGCGAGTGACGGTGAAGGGAATCGCCATAATGAGTTGCCGAACGCACTCGCGGCACAGCTTAGCTGCGGCCAGCCCGCGTGGTCCTTCGGCAGACACGGTTTCGTCCAGAGCAATTCGATTATAGGTTTGGCGAAACCGGGAACAAGCAACTAAAGCTGTGCGGAATCAGAGGAGTGACCCCATCGATTGTGGTCATTTTGAAGTCGTCTTCCGGCCCGTGTGTCTGCATCCAAGTTGTTGAACGCTATGTCAAAAACCAGCAAGATCATCCAAGCCGTTCTGCTTGTTGCCATTGTGGCGGCAGGCATCAACCTGTACCTCAACTTCCGCGAACGTAAAGTCAAGATCGTCGAGCAGAAACCGGCCGAAACAGCGCTGGATCCGGACTATTACGTCGTACCGAAAAAATTACATCCTCAAGATCTGAAAGATGCCAAAGAGCTGACCAAGCAGCCAGTCTGGGTGCGCGACGGCTATCGTTACGCCTACTACCCCTATAACGGCCACAGCGACTACGACCATATGGCCGGAACTCTGGCTCCGCTGGAAAAGCTCAACATAAAGGATGTGGTGCTGGATCGCACGCCCGGATCGGCCACGCAGAAACAGGTGATGGCGATCTTCGAGAAAGACGGCAAACGCTACTCCGTGCCCATCGGCATCGACGACGCCGGCGACGTCAAGATCTACAGCGACGATATGTTCTTCATCCAGGACCCGCGCGAGTTGTACAAGCACTGGTCAGCCGACACCTGGCAGGCCATCGAGAACCATCAGGTCAAGCAGGGGATGAACGAGATTCAGGCGACCTTCGCCATCGGCATCGGCGCGCCTGAGGGCACCGGTATGGAGAACCCCCGCATCGTGAACTTCCCCAACAACGGACACCCGGTGCGCATCACCTTCACCAACGGCAAAGCGACGGAGATCCAGCAGGGCTCGTAATCACTGTGCAGCGGGTGGGGCTGGGGCGTGGTCCTGGAACAATGTCTTGATCTGCGGTTGTACCAGGTACCAGATAATCAGGATGCTGATAGCGATCCGGAACAGGCGATAGGTTCCGAAGAATAGATGAAGGTGAATTCCCATCATGAGCAGTCCGGGGAACGAGAAGACCAGCGCGATGACAGCCAGAACGATCGACAGAATGCGTCCCCACTCCTTCATGGCCCAGATGCCGTAGCCTGCGATGACGGCCACCAAGGCGAACAGAAAGAAGAAAATCCCTCCCACGACGCCGACGGCCAATCCGATGCCCATCCCGCTGAACGGTCCGATATCGCCCTTGCCGAAGAACGCGGCCAGCAGACTGCCTCCTACGACCAGAGTGATCGCAAAGAACACAAGAAACAGCGCGCTGAGAAAGTGGTAGACCGCAATCAAAACCACTCCGGTGGGTCTCATCTGGATGCGTGCTCCTTTTAGGATTCAGCCGGACAGTATGCCAACCAGAGAGGCAAGTCAAGCTGCGCTTGAATCTGGTAGCTTTTGTGCAGGAGGCAGTCGTGAAAGCTATACGCGTGCATCAGTTCGGCGGGCCCGAGGTACTGAAGCTCGAAGATGTTCCCGATCCGCAGCCCGGCCCGGGTCAAGTTGTAGTGGACATCCGCGCCGTCGGCGTGAATCCCGTGGACACCTACATCCGCACCGGCACGTACGCCTCGAAGCCAAATCTGCCTTACACGCCGGGAACCGATGCCGCCGGCGTGGTGTCGGCAGTTGGCGCGGACGCCAAGCGGTTCAAGGCGGGCGATCGCGTCTACATCACCGGATCAAAGACCGGCGCCTACGCCGAGAAAGCTCTTTGCGATGAGAGCACGGTACAGCCTCTGCCCGAGCGCGCCAACTTCGAGCAGGGAGCAGCGATCGGCGTTCCGTATGCCACCGCGTATCGCGGCTTGTTCCTGCGCGGACAGGTCAAGCCGGCGGAGACCGTTTTGATTCACGGTGCCACCGGCGGCGTGGGAACCGCGGCGGTGCAGTTGGCTCACGCTATCGGAATGATCGTCATCGGCACAGCGGGCAGTGAGGACGGCATGAGGCTGGTGAAGGAGCAGGGCGCCGATCATGTGCTGAATCATTCCTCGGACGCGCATTACGATGAGCTGAGAAAGCTGACCGAAGGACGCGGGGTGGACGCGATCATCGAGATGCTGGCGAACAAGAACCTGGCCAAAGACCTCACGGTGCTGGCCAAGTACGGCCGCGTGGTGGTGATCGGCAATCGCGGGACGATCGAAATCAATCCCCGCGACGCTATGGGACGTGACGCCGACATTCGCGCCACCACCCTGATGAACACGACGCCGGAGGAATATCGCCTCACCCACGCCGCGCTCGGGGCCGGCCTCGAGAACGGCACGCTGAAACCGGTGATCGGCGAGCGCTTTCCGTTGGCAGACGCGGCGCAGGCCCACGAGGCGGTGATGAAGGCTTCCGGCACATTGGGGAAGATCGTGCTGATTCCGTAGCCCTGGCTGCTTGCTTTCATGAATTGTCATCCCGAGCGGAGCGAAGCGTAGCCGAGGAACGTGCGGTTCGTCTCGCGGGAAAGGGTGTGGCTACTCCGGCTCGACCGCAGTTCCCTCGAACTGCGCTCGGGATGACAAATTAAAAGAGGGGCTCAGATACGTCGGATCCTCGCGTAAGCGTTGTCCTTCGACTTGATGCCAACCCGGGTACATCTCCGTGCGAGAGTGCCTCAGTCCCGACCCGGCGCGATTACAATCACGGCATGCCTCGTAAGAATCTGGCCGGATGGCGCCTCATCGTGGCGCTGGCGATAGTGGTGTCATCAAGCTTCGCCGCTGCCCAGCCGGTCGATTCGCGATTGCAGAGCGCGGTCGACCCACGCCATGGCTCGACCGCAGCGGGGCTGCGGTCGTTGCTTGACGTTCACTCCGGCCGTGTGATTGCTTCTTCGCATCTGGATGTGGCCGCGCGGCGAGTGGTCGCGCCCGGATCGAGCATCAAGCCCTTCACGCTCATGGCGCTGCTGGAATCCGGCAAGGTCAACGCGCAGACGACCCTGATGTGCAAGCGCAAAGTTGCAATCTCGGGACACGAGCTCGATTGCTCGCACCCCCCGACGTCGGAGCCGCTCGATCCCGCAACAGCGCTGGCGTACTCTTGCAATTCCTATTTCACGACGGTGGCGCTGCGGCTGGCGCCGGGCCAGTTGCGCGATAGCTTTCTGCGCGACGGCTTCAGCTCGCCGACATCGCTGGCTGGGGACGAGGTAGCAGGCAGCGTTGCTTTGGCCGGATCGCCCGGGCAGCTGCAGTTGCAGGCTATCGGCGAGGGGGGAATTCGCGTAACGCCGCTGGAGCTGCTGAAGGCCTATCGAAGCCTTGCCTTAGCTCAGGCAAGACATAATCCGATACTTGAACCTTTGTATGCGGGGCTGCAAGATTCAGTAGCTTACGGCATGGGACGCGAAGCGCAGCCGGCCACTGCGATGAAGGTTGCGGGCAAGACCGGTACGGCTCCGGCACAAGAAGGTTCGTGGACGCATGCATGGTTCGCCGGCTACGCGCCCGCTGACAATCCCGAGATCGTGCTGGTGGTCTTCCTGGAAAAAGGGCATGGCGGTAACGAAGCGGCCTCGGTCGCGCAGAAGATCTTTGCTGCGTTCGCCGCCGAACAAGTTGCCAAGACAGCCAAAGGAGTCGAGCGATGAAACGGCTCCTGACAATCGTTGGGTTGCTGTTGGCGGTATGGATCCGCGGTGACGCGCGGCCTCTGCCGGGTGAAAGCACGTCCGCTTCGAGTCCGAGCCAGTTTCCGCAGGTGGTCCGGATTCGCCTCTGGTACCTGCATCCTCCACACGAACTAAGACTGCGCGCCGAAGCCGGCCGCGCCAACACGCAGAGCTGCCGTACCTGCAAGGAATCGCCTCTCGCCGCGCTCACCATTCGCGCCTCAGGTTCTTCGATTCAAAGCGATGCGGCTCACCCGGCCAGCCCGCAGCTCCGTCTCACCGGCATCTATCAGATGAGCGCTGCCGACTCGCCGCCCATTCGCTCTGACTTTCCCATCGAGATCCGGGCCGACCAGGATCACCTCGTAATCACTGCCTTCATGCCGATGGAGGAGTACATCGCCGGAGTGCTGGCGGGCGAGACCGGCAACTTCAAGTCCGAGGAGGCGCTGAAGGCAATGTCGGTGGCCGCGCGCACGTATGCTGAGCACTTTGGCAGCCGGCACGCGCTCGACGGCTTCGACTTCTGCGATACCACGCATTGCCAGGACCTGCGGCTGGCCGGTATCGACGCGCGTCTGCGCAGGATCGCCGAATCCACCGCGGGCGAAGTGCTGTGGTACGACGGCGAGCCGGCCGCGACCTACTATTTCGCCAACTGCGGCGGCGAAACCGAAGACGGCCACTACATTCTCGGTAACGACGAAGCCCCCGCTCCCTATCTGAAGCAGCACTCCGACCGCTACTGCATTCGCAACGGCGGCTCGCAGTGGAGCAGTGAAGTTTCGATGCACGATTTGCAGACGGCTCTGACCGCCGACGGCATCAACATTCCCGGCAAGATTCGCTCGGTCAGCGTGTTGAATCGCACCGCCAGTGGACGGGTGGAGTTTCTGCGCATTAGCGCCAGCGGCAGCGTGACCGTTTCGGGCCTGCTGTTTCGTTCGGCTATCGGCCGCCACATCGGATGGGATCGCCTGAAGAGCAATTGGTACGACGTCAGCGACCACGGCGATCGCATCGTCTTTCACGGACGCGGTTCGGGGCACGGCGTCGGTCTGTGCCAGGTGGGCGCCGAGATCATGGGTGAAGAAGGGCACTCGTATCGCGAGATTCTCGCGTTCTACTATCCGGGCACGCATCTGGGCGTGGCGGCACAGGGCATTCAGTGGCAGCAGTTGGCCAATGACGATATCGAGCTGCTGACGCCGAGACCGGATCGCGATCGCTCGTTACTGCCGATTGCGACAAAATATCTGCACGAATCGGAAGAGAGTACCGGACTGATCTATCGCGGGAAGCCCCGGCTGAAGGTCTACGCAACAGTGGCGGAGTTTCGCGACTCAACCGGCGAGCCGGGATGGGTGGCGGCTTCGACGCGTGGCCGCACCATTCAGCTTCAGCCCCCGGACGTGCTGCGCGATGCAGGTACGCTCGACAGCACCATTCATCACGAACTGCTGCACATGCTGATCGAGTCTTATGCGCGGCCGGGCACGCCGCAGTGGTTTCGCGAAGGGCTCGTCCTCTATCTCTCAGCGCCGGCTCAGGCCGGGATGAAAACGGCGAGCAGTGACGATCTGTCTGCGCTGGAGAAATCTTTGCGCTCGCCCCAGAGCGAACAAGAGCTACGCCGCGCCTATGCCGAGTGCGAAGCGGAGGTCGCTGTCCTGGCGAAGCAGCATGGTAAAGAGGCGCTGCTCGACTGGGTACAGAATGGCCTTCCACCGGAGTTGAGCGCGCGTTCTAATGTACGGGCCGCCGAAGGCCAGTAGCTTCCATCACATCGGCAAAGGCTCAGGCAGCGGATCCATCGTGGGTACGATGTCAGGATCGGAGCCTGGCTCGGGCTCGGGATCAGGCTTGGGTTCGGGTTCAGGGTCAGGAGTTCCGGGCGGCGTCTTCAACCAGATTGTCTTTCTATTCGAATACATGGCCATACGATGCGGTTCATGGCACCGATTGTTTCCCCAGGCCGCGAGAACACGAAGAGCAGGTAGAAAACGCAGGCAGTTGAAACGGAATCGTGCCGCGAGGCTCGTTCCTGATTGCTAATTGCGCCGGTTCGCGGCATCCTTAAGCAACGAGTTCTTCCAGGGTTGCGGGGCGTGAGTACGTTTAGTCGACGGAAAATTCTGTCTTTTTTTGTGCTGCTCGTGCAGGTGTGCATGGCGCCGCTGGTCGCGGTCGCGCAAAAGGCAATTTCTGCCGAGAGCGTGCAATCGTACGATTTTTCGTCTCCACTCAATCCTCCGCTGCTGCCGCCGGACAAATCGGTGCCCTCAAGCGCCGTCGAGGAGGAGGACGCTACCCCCTCGATCAATTCCGGCGCTGCGGTTCCCGTCACCGAGCTACATCGCGAGACCGGCGTCGACTGGGTACACCTCATCGCCAGTTCTGTTGCCTTTCTGACCGTGTCACATACCTATCGCTACGCCACCGAAGCGACCACGCGCCGCTCGTTCCACCTGTCCTACTTTCCGCATTACGGTGCGGCCATCGCCAACCTGCACGGTTGGGGCGATGGCGATCCCTTCCTGGTGAACTACGTTGGGCACCCGATGGAAGGCGCGGTGGCCGGATTTATCTGGCAGCACAATGACCGCGCGTTTCGCACGGTGGAATTCGGCCGCAATCGGCGTTACTGGAAAGAACGCCTTCGCGGCATGGCATTCGCCTACGTGTACAGCGTGCAATTTGAGATTGGTCCCATCAGCGAAGCCTCCATCGGACACATCCAGGGGATGTATCCGCAGATCGGTTTCGTCGATCATGTGATTACGCCAATCGTCGGCACGGGCTGGGCGATTGCCGAAGATTCCATCGATCGCATCATTGTCCAGCGACTCGAGCAGCGTTACTCGAACCCCTATTTACGTCTGTTTGCTCGCGGTGTACTGAACCCGGCGCGCTCGTTTGCCAATGTCATGGAGTTCCAGGTGCCATGGCATCGCGACGACCGCCCCGGCGTCTTCAAGCCGTTTCCGGAGAATGCGTTGTGGGTAGGGGAGAACAAGCGCCGCGTGGAGAGTACGCCGGTGAATCCGCCTCCGGGCGTAGCGCCCTTCGACTTCAGCTTCCACGCTACCTATACCGATTACGTTGGCAACAGTAATGGGGGCTCGTGCATGGGCGGTGGAGGTACGGCGGGCTTCCGCATTGCACAGGACTGGCAGATCGTCCTCGATGTCAGTGGCTGCAAGATGCTGAACTTCAGCCAGGACTGGTCGGGCGATACCCTCACCTACATGGTCGGACCGCGCTGGACCTCGCATAACTACGGCAAATGGACGCCGCACGCGCAGGCGCTGGTCGGCGGTACCAAGGTTACGCAGGAGTATCAGAATCCGGTGCTGAAAGCAGAGGTTGCCGACTGGCATCCTGACAACGACGAAGGCCGCACCGCCAAGCATGCCTACTACAGCACCGACTGGACGCGTGACGGCTTCGCCCTGTCGGCCGGCGCCGGCGTCGATTATCGCTTCAATAATGCGCTGGCGTTGCGCGTCGCCGATGTGTCCTACGCTCATTACTGGGTCGGCGATATCAACAACCTCAACTATCGCAATGCGGTCCAGTTGAGCGGCGGACTGGTGCTCCGCATGGGCACATGGTGAAGCCTTCGCGCGCTTGACTCAAATCGCGCGTGCGGCTTACTTTGCCAGTACATGTCTGAGAGCCGCATCGTTACCTTCACAACCGATTTTGGACTCGGCGATCCGTTCGTGGGCATCATGCATGGCGTGGTGCTCAACATCCAGCCGGACACCCGCATCGTCGACATCTGCCATTCGGTCGCCTCCTACGACATCAACGATGGCGCATGGACTCTCGCCCAGTCCTACCGCTTCTTTCCCAAGAGGACAATTCATGTCGTGGTGGTGGACCCGGGCGTGGGTGGAACGCGCCGGCCGATCATCGTCGAGACCGAGGACTACATCTTCGTCGCGCCGGACAACGGTGTACTCTCGCTGATCGAAACGCGCGAGCCCAAGTTCATCGTGCGGCACGTTACCGCCGAGCGATATTTCCTCCAGCCCGTCAGCCAGACCTTTCATGGCCGTGACATCTTCGCTCCCGTGGCGGGATGGCTGAGTAAGGGTGTGGCTCCCTCAGAGTTCGGCCCGGAGATCACGGACTACGTACGCAGTCCGCCGCCGGCGGTAGAGCGCGTCGGCGAGGACAGCTTGCGCGGCGTGGTGATGAAGGTCGACAAGTTCGGCAACCTGATCACCAACATCGGCGAACTGGACGCGCCTGGACTGTTTGCCGCGCAGCCGGTTGCCGCCAGTATCCTGATCGCGGGCGAAACGGTTACTCGCGTTTGTCATTCCTATGCCGAAGGCTTAGACGACGAGATCTTCGCCATCGTCGGCAGCTCGGGATATCTGGAGATCGCCGCCAGGCAGGCGTCGGCGGCGGAGAAGCTGGCAGCGGGAGTCGGTACGCCGGTGGGTGTGGTATTCGGACAGTAATTATGACTATGGTAGAATGACCATGGTGACTTATGAAAGAGATACCTGCCGGGCAATTTAAGACGCACTGTCTCGCGGTTATGGATGAAGTGCAGGCATCGGGCAAGCCGGTCCTGGTAACCAAACACGGCAAGCCTGTCGTCAAACTTGTACCCGCCAAGGCCGACGAGGACAGCATCTTTGGCTACATGACAGGCAAAGCGAAAATCGTCGGCGACATTGTTGTCCCCGTTGTCGATGCGGACGATTGGGACGTGTTGAAGTGATCCTGCTCGACACTCATGTTCTAATTTGGATGGCTTTGGACCCCAGTCAACTCTCCAAACGCGCCTCCACGGCGATTTTTGAAGCGAAGGGGATGGGTCAGATTCACATTTCTGAGATCACTCTGTGGGAAGTAGCCATGCTCGCAAAGCGCAGGAGGATTGCGATCCGGGGATCAGTTGATTCCTTCGTGCATGAGCTCTCACTGCCAGTTGTCGTCAAGCCGATTACTGCCGCCATCGCTGCAGCAGCAGTTCAATTTCCCGAGAACTATCCCAAAGATCCGGCGGATCGCTTGATAGGGGCCACGTCGAAAATCGAGGGTCTCAAATTAGTTACAGCCGATGCGCAACTACGCCGCAGCTCGCAGTTGGATACGATTTGGTAGTGGCTCTCGAGCCTTTAGGGGTTCTTCGGCTTGGCGCGGGCGTAGCGATCCATCTCGGCGGTCCACTTCAAGAAGCGCAGCAGTTCCAGTCTCTCGCGCCACATGAACCCGCAGAATTCCAGAAAGCCGATGCTGTGCATCTTGATGCCCGTGTAGGTCTCAATGCGCCAGCGGAGATACGGGCTGCGCCATGGCGCCAGGTGATGGCCGCGCGAGGAGTTCCAGATGAAGAGGAGGATGTTGCGCATCGCTCCAGCTAGTATATCGAGAGACGAACGGAACAGCAGATGGCCCGGCGAGCAACCCACGCGCAAACGATGGTGCGAAAGATTTATCGGCGATTGCAGCGCACCCTCGGACCGCAACACTGGTGGCCGGCCGAGACGCCCTTCGAGGTCATCGCCGGCGCGATCCTGACGCAAAACACTTCCTGGACGAACGTCGAGCGCGCCCTGACGAAGCTGCGCGACGCGAACGCGTTGAGCGTCGAAGGCGTTCGCGCACTGCCACTGGCCGAACTCGAGCAACTGGTGCGCTCCTCCGGCTACTTCCGGCAGAAGGCCGAGCGGCTCAAACGCTTCGTCGAATTTCTCGATGAACACTACGACGGCGCGCTGGTTGCGATGTTCTCCACGCCGACCGCGCGGCTTCGCGAGGAACTGCTGGCTCTCAAAGGCGTTGGACCCGAAACCGCCGACTCGATTCTGTTGTATGCCGGCGGCCACGAGGTCTTTGTAGTCGACGCCTATACCAGGAGAATCTTCGAGAGACATGCGCTGATTGAGGCTCGCACCGGCTATGACGAACTTCGAGCGCTGGTAGAAAGCTCCTTACAGAAGGAAGTTCCGACGAAACCAATCGTCTCCAAAATCAGCGGGAGCCAGGGGATTGTCGTTCACCAGCCCTCAGCTATGAGCCGCTCGCAGCGCAGCCACTTGAGCCAGACCTACAACGAGATGCACGGACTGCTGGTGCAAATCGGCAAGCACTATTGCCTGAAGCAGCAGCCTCGATGCGAGCGATGTCCCTTGCGCCATCTTCTGCCATCTTCCGGGTAAATCGAACATCACCTTCGTCTTGTGCCGTAAGTCACAGCAGAAAATTCCGTGCAGCTGATATTTCTTGAAATAGAGCCGCGGCCGCTCCCACGCGGATGATATCGGATGCAAGACCGATCGAATGCCTCGACCCGATGGTTGCGTTGATAGTAGTCAGGAAGATAGACGCAATTCATCGGTTTCCGCGCCAGGCAACGATCAGCTCTGCAATCTGAATGAGCAATAGTTCCCGGACTTCCTCTGGTATCCAGTGGAGGAGGCCGTGAGATATTGTCGAGGCTATTTTGTGAGCGCCATTTCGCTGATAGCTGTTGCTATCGCCTCGCTCGGACTATGGGCCGTCATTGTCCGTCAGCGGCGCACCGTCACGCGACTCAATGAGCGGATCGCTTCGATCAACGAAGCATGGCTCGTCTCCCAGCGGCGCGAACAGCTCCTGTTCTCCTCCAATCCCCATCCCATGTGGATCTACGATCGGCAGACGCTCCGCTTCCTCGATGTAAACGAAGCGGCAGTGCGCGATTACGGTTATGCTCGCGAAGAGTTCTTGCAGATGAGCGTCCTGGAGATCCGTCCTGCCGATGACGCCCCGGCCTTTACGGAGTTCATCAGCCATCTGCCCGAGGGATACGGTCGTCCCGGCGTATGGCGTCATCTGCGTAAAGACGGCACGCTCATGCAGGTTGAGATTACTGCCTGCACGTTTGAACGGGATGGACGCCCCGCCGAGTTGGTCGTCGCACAAGACATCACGGACCGCTGCTGCATGGAGGAAGCGCTGCGGGAATCCGAAGCTTCGCTGAAAGCGCTTCTGGATAACGCTCCCCTGGGCATCGCCGAAGCCGTGCTGGACAAGAACCGCTTTTCCACCGTGAATCCTGCCCTGAGGGAAATCCTGGGCGGCTATAGCATCGAGGAAGCGCTGGCCTTGGACCTGAAGACCCAGGTCTATGCCGAGCCCCAGGCGCGCGAGCATCTGCTGGAGGTCCTGCGGCGCAGCGGCAAGCTTAAAGGTTGGGAGATCCAGTTCCGGAGGCGCGACGGAACCCTGGTGCCGGTGCGAATTACCGCTACCCTGGCGCATGGCGAGCCCGAGCGTTTGCTCGGCTACATTGAAGACATCACGCAGCAGAACACCCTGGAGCAGCAGATACGACTAGTCCAGAAGCTAGAAGCGGTGGGGCGTCTGGCTGGAGGCATGGCCCACGACTTCAACAACGTTCTGGTCGTGATCAAGCTGTCTACCGAAATGATGCTGGCGCAGATCACACCCGAAAGCCCGTTCAGCAAACCGTTACTGCAAATCTCCAGCGCCGCCGATCGGGCCGCTGCTCTGACTAAGCAGATGCTCGCCTTTGGACGTCAGCAGATCATGCAGCCGCGCATCATCAATGTGAACGCTGTGGTCAGCGATACCGCGCACATGTTGCGGAGAGTGATCGGCGAAGACATCGAGTTGGTCACCGACCTGCACGAGAACGTCGAGAACTCAAAGCTCGATCCCGACCAGCTCACGCAAGTTATTCTGAATCTGGCGGTGAACGCACGCGACGCGATGCCGAATGGCGGAGAACTCCACATCCAGACCGCCATGCGCGCGCTGGACGAAGCCTACGCTCGCGAGCATCCTCCCGTGCAGCCGGGACGCTACGTGGCGATGTCGGTGAGCGATACAGGTTCGGGGATCCAGCGCTCGGTACTGCCGCGCATCTTCGATCCCTTTTTCACCACCAAGGAAATCGGGAAGGGTACGGGCCTTGGGCTGGCGATCGTCTATGGCATTGTGAAGCAGAGCGGCGGCTACATCTGGGTCTACAGCGAGCCCGGACATGGCACCACCTTCAAACTATATTTTCCGGTCACGACAGCGCCGCTGGATCCGCCGACTGTCCAGTCGGGATTGAGCAACCGTCCCGCAGGGCAGCTCATCCTTGTGGTTGAAGACGAAGACACGATTCGCAGCAACGTTCGTGACTGCCTCTCGCAACTGGGATATCGCGTCGTGGTGGCCGAAAGCGCAAATCAGGCGCTGAAGATTTGCGACGAGTTCGGGGGGAAGATCGACCTGCTGCTCACGGACGTTGTGATGGCCGGCAAGAGCGGCTATGAACTGGCTACCGAACTTTCCGAGCGTTATCCCGTCATTCCCGTGTTGTTTATGTCGGGATACACGGAAGACAGTGCGGTGCGGCGAGAGATTGTTCTGAAGGGCAGTTCGTTTCTGCAGAAGCCGTTCAGCGTAGCCGACATGGCCAGCGCCATACACAGTGCGCTGGTGATGCGCGTCGTGCGCACATAGACCGGCCTGGTTTACATTGCCCCGGTGTCATCGCGTGGGGCTGCTTGCCGAAGACGGGCAATAGCAACGCGTATAGCCGTCGGGATCAAGCTCTTCCATCGCGCAGTACAGCCCCGGTATTGTCTCCTCGGGAAAATACACCGCAGAACTGGACACGTTGTAGAACTTCAGCCAATCGGCTCGGGCAGTTTGGTCGGTACGAATCTTCTGATACAGCGAAGCCAGGCCGGCAGCATCGATCCTGGGCAACTTCCATTGCTGCGAAAAGGTGTATTCGCGCGCCCACTCGCCGGCCGTGGTGCTGCTGGCAAAGGCGAGGTTTGTCAGGTAGAAGACCGAAGCGTCGCTGAGCGAGCCGTCCTTGCCAAAGGTGATCGTGCGGAAGCCCGGGTTCTGGTTATAAACCGGCGAGATGGCTGGGTTGATGAGAATGAAGGAAGAATTCACCGAGCCCGAATTGATGACCCGAAAGTCGTCGGTGTGGGTGTGTCCGGCAAGGCTGACGACGACTGTGTCGTGATACTTCTCAAGCAGGGCATCGAACTTCGCCGTCCACTCGGGCACCCACATCGGTACAAGGGCGGAAGTACAGAGCTCTAACGAAGCCGTCTTACCTTTGCTCTGAGACAGGTACTGCTGCACCGTCGAGAATGGGTCGATGCCCGGCGGAATGTGGAACATCAGCCACACCTTTTCATTCGCCTTTTGCGCCGTACTCAGGCGCGCCTCAAGCCAGGCAAACTCATCGGCGGGCTCGTTCGACGGCTGAATCGCGCAACCTTCGCTGAAGTCCGCGGCATGGTATTTGGCGGAGAAGTAGATGGTGTTGAGCGAGATCAGGCGCACGCCGCGCAGCGACGGATGAGGCACATCGAAGCTTCCCGTCTGCTCCCACGAAGTTTGCATCGCATCATCGCCGTGGGCCATGTCGCGCACGATTCGTCCGGTGTCGCGCAGAAAAGCGCCGCCCGCCTGAATACTGTAGTTGCCGCAATCCTCATCGTTGTTGCCGGGAGTGATGAAGATCTTCTCCGTGGGATACCGCTTGCGTAATTCCAGCACCAGAAACTTAACGGTCTTCAAGACGAATTGCCGGTAGCGCTCGCGATCGTTGTCGTGGGTCGCGCTCTGGAACTGTTGCGGAAAGCGGTGCGCCAGAGTGTCGCCCGTAATCAGAATGAAAGCCGGATGAGCAAGAGTCTTGTACATCTGATCGAGCGAGGATCGCAGCAGCCACCAATTCGTGTCCTGCCCGTACTGGCTGAACGCCGTCGACTTCGAGCGATTTAAGATCGCCTCCCACTGCGTGGGATCAGCCGTTTCCAGTTGATGGACCAGGCTGATGTCAGCCATGGGATTGAAGTGAAAATCCGACGCCAGCAGAAAAGTGTTCTTCGCGGCGGGCTGCCGCGTGGCCGCCTGAAGGCCCGAACCACTGGCGAACACGAAAAACAGCAGCAAAGCGGATTTCAGAGCAATGAGTTGACGAAGACAATGACCAAGTGTCTGCACCGCGGCGATCCTCGAAAGAGCGTTAACAGGATGCTTCTGTTGTAGCTGAGCGCCGCGCTGCGGGCAATCGCGGACTAGTGGCACTTCACCACGTGGCCGGTAGCTCCACGAGTCAGCGTCATCGCCGGAGGTGACGCACCGGCATCGGCCAGCACCACCTGCAGGTGCATGGTGTTGCCGCGAATGGTTCCTTTATACGTGGCAGGCAGATCGGCGGGAGGACTGTCTTTCCTGACCGGTCCGCCACGCTGCGGCGTGTAGGTTCCCGCCGCGGTGAAATCGCCATTCGCGTCAGGCCGGATTGGATTGGTGACCACGCCCTCGGCGCAGTCGAATTCCAGAGTCGCGTTCTCCTGGCTCATCACCAGCGAGACGTGCTCGCCGCCCCAAACCTCGGGATTGCCGGCGGGGTTCTTATCTTCCTGCTGGCCGAAGACGGCTGGCACGCCAAGCACAAACAGAATGGCAAATAAAACCGCGCAGAAACGCTTCATTCCTTATCCCCTTGTTCCAAGAGAACCCGACACTCAACTTTATCGGATGCTTGAACTTAGCCTTCCGTCACTTCTCGCTGCGACACGAAATCCCGAAAAGCAAGTCTGCTGTTTCGACTTCATAAAAGCCTGGATAACGCAATTTTCTTTTGACAGCACAAGAACCTTGGTCTAGAGTAGTCCGAACTCATGATGCTTTCCCGTCAAACCCGTGTGTTCAGCACAACAACAGCCACACGTGTGTCTTCGACAGGCACACGCGGCTCATCCACGGGCGGGAGGCGAATCGGCAATAGTTCTTAGCTAGTTCAAAAAGAACAGAGATTCCAAACCCACCGCCCAACGGCTGGTGGGTTTTTTATTTGCACCAAACCACGGAGTGAGTATGTCCCCGATGCAAGTTGGAGCACGAGAGGAACGACGTAAAGCCAAGGCTCGAGTTCCGAAACTGGTGTTGTTTCCGCAAGCTGCGAAGGCGAGAGCGAACGCGCAGGCCGCTGTCCAACTCTCCTCTCCGTGCCGAATCGCCCTGGTGGGATTCGGCACGGTGGGCAGCGCCGTAGCCCGCCTGTTGCAATCTCGCGATGATCGCTCGCTTCGTCTCACCCACGTCTGCAATCGCAACGTCGCGCGCAAACGCGTCGACTGGGCCGCGCCGGAAATTGTCTGGACCGACAGCATGAAGCAGGTGCTGGCCTCCGATGCCGACGTCATCGTGGAATTGATGGGCGGCCTGGACCCGGCGCACGATCTGGTGTGCAGGGCGCTGAGCAGCGGCAAGTCGGTGGTCACCGCCAACAAGCAGCTCATCGCGCACTCGGGGCACGAACTGCTGCAATTGGCGCGCAGCCACGGCCAGTACCTCGGATTCGGCGCATGCGTCGCCGGTGGCGTGCCCGTGCTTTCCGGCTTGCAGGACGGCTTGGCCGGCGATCGCCTCCTGCAGATTCGCGGCATCCTCAACGGCACCTGCAATTTCATTCTCAGCCGCATCGAGCACGCCGGAAGCTTCTTTGAAGACGCCCTCCGCGAAGCTCAGCAGGCCGGATTCGCCGAAGCCGATCCCAGCTTCGATCTTGACGGACAGGACGCAGGCGCAAAGTTGGCCATCCTGGCGCGCTTCGGATTGAAGGTCAATGTCGCTCCCGATCAGGTTCTCTGTCGATCGATTCGCGATGTCTCCGCCGTCGATTTCGAATATGCTCGCGAGCTGAACTGCACCATCCGGCAAATCTCTCTCGCCCATCTTCGAGACGGCAAAGTCTATCTCGCGGTCGGGCCATCGCTGGTCAGCAAGAATTCACCGCTCGCCAAAGTGTCGGGCAGCCAGAACCTCGTCGTTAGCACGGGCGAGTTCGGAGGCGAAACCAGTTTCGGCGGTCATGGCGCCGGCGGCGATCCTACGGCGGTTGCCGTTCTCTCCGATCTGGTGCAGGCGGCTAAGCATCGCCATCACCGGGTGGTAGCCCCAGAATGCCTGCCAGTCGCCGATTGCAGCCCAATGCAAGATTTCGAATCGCCGCAGTATGTTCGCTTCGTCGTGCGCGACCGGCCAGGAATCATCGCCTCGCTGGCGGCTGTGTTTGCCCGCCACCTGCTCAACATCGATTCCATCCTGCAGAAGCCGGGTTACGAAAAGTCGGCTTTGCCATTCGCGATCACGCTGGAAGCCTGCGGTCAGCAGTCGCTGGCCGCTGCTCTGTCTGAAATCGCTAAACATGACTTCCTGGTTGAGCCTCCGCTGGCGATGCCGGTTATGCAATAGGAGTCCGTATCTATGCATTTGCGCTGTATCAATTCCGAATGTGGCGAGACCCTGGACCTGCACGATCACGCCTTGTCCTGCCCGGTCTGCGCCGAGTTGCTGGAGATCGTCGTTGACCCGCCATCGATGGATCCAGTTAGACATGAAGCGTATTTGGCTGGAACGGCGTTGTTCGTACAAACCGCGCGACGTCAGCGGGGTGTGGCGCTTCCGCGAGTTCCTGCCGAACGGCTACGCCGAAATCGTCACCATGGGAGAAGGGAACAATCCTCTGGTCGACGGCCGTCGCGCCGCCGATTGGTCCGGGCTGCGCAATCTTCGCTTCAAACACCTCGGATGGAATCCCACGGCGTGCTTCAAAGACCTCGGCATGACTGTAGGTGTAACCGAAGCCCTGGCCCGGCGAGCGAAGGTGGTGGGCTGCGCTTCCACCGGCAATACCGCGGCGTCACTGGCCGGCTACGCAGCACGCGCGGGACTTCGCGCCAAGGTCTATCTTCCCGCGGGCCAGGTCTCGGAGAACAAGCTGGCGCAGGCGCTGGACTTCGGCGCTGAAATCGTGCACGTCGCCGGCAGCTTTGATGTGGCGTTGAACCGCATCCTCTACGAGGCCAACGGCAGCCTCTACTTCCTCAACTCGATCAACCCCTTCCGGATCGAGGGTCAGAAGACCGTGATGTTCGAGATGCTGGAGCAACTGAACTGGGAAGTTCCGGACTACGTCATCGTTCCGGGAGGCAATCTGGGCAACAGCTCAGCGTTCGGCAAAGCCTTGTTTGAGCTGCACGCCGCCGGATTCATCGATCGTCTGCCACGGCTCATCATCGTTCAGGCCGCCGGCGCCAATCCTCTGGCGCAACTGTGGCGCGACGATTCCGACAAGCTGCACCCGGTTGAAAAGCCGCAGACCGCCGCGACCGCCATTCGCATCGGTAACCCGCGTTCCTGGAAGAAAGCGTTACGCGCGGTTCGCGAGACGGGCGGTTTCGTCATGGACGTCAGCGACGAAGAAATCGCCGAAGCCAAGGCCGTGATCGGCCGCGACGGCATTGGCTGTGAGCCCGCTTCGGCGACCACGCTGGCGGCGCTGCGCAAGCTCACCGGCGCACGCAAACTGGATCGCGATGCGCTGGTGATCGCCATCCTCACCGGACACGCACTCAAAGACACCGACTTCATCCTCAAAGCCAACCTGTGCCAGCCCGCCGTACAAGGAGAACGGTACGCATGAACCACGCAGAGAGTTTCGCCATGCCCAACGACGTCTTCGAAATCCGGGTTCCGGGTTCGATCGCCAACCTCGGTCCCGGCTTCGATACGCTTGCCGTGGCCGTGCAGTTGTATCTCACTCTTCACGTTCGGCGCCTGCCGGGCTACGGAGAACTGCAGTTTCACTTCGCCGGAGAAGCACCGATGGGCGAGAACTGCGTCGAGCGGGCCTTTCGCTACCTGGCGGGTGACAGCGCCAAACATCTGCCGTCCTTCTCGGTCGAGGTAAGCAGCGAGATCCCGCCGAGCGCCGGCTTGGGCAGCAGCGCTGCGGCCACCGTTGCAGGACTGCGTTTGTATGAGGCCGCCGCAGGACCAATCCCGGTGCAGACGCTGCTGAATGCTGCCTGCAAACTCGAGTCGCATCCCGACAACGCGGCCGCGTCGCTGCTGGGAGGGCTCACGCTGAGCTGTGCGATGCCGGACGGCTCGGTTTATGCCACGAAGTTTCCCTGGCCCGATTCGCTGGCTTTCATCGTGGCGTCGCCGTCCGTGCCGCTCCGGACCCAGGAATCGCGAGCCATACTGCCGGCTTCGGTTTCGCGTGCGGATCTGGTGTTCAACTTGCAGCGAGTGGCGTTGCTGTTGCAGCTTCTGCGCAGCGGAGACTTCTCGCTGTTGAAGCATGCGCTCGACGACCGTGTGCATCAGCCGTTTCGCGAGCAGATTGTTCCCGGTCTGCATGAAGCACTGGAACTGCAGCATCGCGACCTGCTCGGGATTTGCTTGAGCGGCTCCGGACCCTCGATCGTTGCGATGGCCGAGAACAACCTGTGGGAGATCGGCGCCATGCTGGGGCAGGTGTACGAACGCAGCGGTATCAGTTGCCAGTTACGCATTCTCGAGGCGCATCAGGAGGCCAGTGTCCGGCCGCAGATGTTTCGTTCCGGGCTGCTTTGCTGCTCCTGACGTTGATCCAGCCGCGGGTTGTCCCACAGCGAGAGAGGGGAGCGACCCGCGGCGCCGTCTTGCTCTACAATCGCGCTGAGCATGTCTGCCACGCGCACCATCTTCCATGTCGACATGGACGCCTTCTTCGTTTCCGTCGAAGAGCTCTTCGACCCGTCGTTGAAGGGCAAGCCGGTGGTGGTCGGCGGGCAGCGCCATGAGCGCGGAGTGGTGTCGGCTGCCTCCTATGCGGCACGAAAGTTCGGCGTGCATTCCGCCATGCCGCTGCGCACGGCGGCCAAGTTGTGTCCCCAGGCAATCTTTGTTGATGGACATCCCACTCGTTACCGCGAGTACTCCGGCAAAGTTTACGAAGTTCTCAACCGTTTCTCGCCCAAGCTGGAGATGGTTTCCATCGACGAGGCCTACGTCGACATGACCGGCACCGAGCGTCTGCATGGCCCTCCGCTGCGCGCGGCGCATGCCCTGCACAAAATGATGAAGGACGAGACCCAGCTCAACTGCTCCATCGGCATCGGCACGTCGCGACTGATCGCCAAAGTATGCTCCGATCAGGCCAAGCCGAACGGCGTGCTGTGGATCGTGCCGGGCGGAGAAATCGAGTTCCTTGCGCCGCTGGACGTGCGCAAGATTCCCGGCGTCGGCAAGGTGATGGAGAAGCGCCTCCAGGAACGCGGAATTACTCGGGTCGGCGACCTGGCGTCGCATGATGAGCGGTGGCTGAAAGACAACTTTGGCGCGCTGGGTGTGGCGTTGTCGGGGAAGTCCCGCGGATTAGACGCCGGCGGCTGGTTCGATGCCGACATCGGCGAAGAGGAAGGTCCGAAGTCGGTCAGCCACGAGCATACCTTTACCGAAGACACGCGCGATCAGCAGAAGCTGGAGTCGACACTGGCGCGACTTTCGGAGATGGTTTGCCGGCGTCTGCGCGAGCACAAACTTTACGCGCGCACCTTGCAGCTCAAGCTGCGCGACAGCAGCTTTCACACCATCACCCGCGCGTACACCCTGCCGCAGCCGACCGCGGTCGATTCGGAGGTCTTCGCCGCCATCCGCGAGCTGTTTCGCGCCAACTGGAAGGGCGAAGCGATCCGCTTGCTGGGCGTACACACCTCGCATTTTGAAGACGAGAGCGAGCAGATGGGCTTGGATGGGCTGCGCTCGCACGAGAAGTGGAACCAGGCGCTGTCGGCCGCCGATCGCCTGCGGGAGAAGTACGGTGAGAACGCCGTGTCATTGGCGACGGGCATGAAGTCGCGTTTCCGCGAGCGCGTCCAGGAGAATCCGGCAGCCCTGCCGGGGAAGAAGAAGCCGAGCGAATCGTAGCTGGGCAGGCCAATCTAGGAGGCCAGTTTCACTTGCGGTTCCACTTGGCGCTCTATCTCGGAGAGGACGCCGGAACGTCGGGCCTCTTCCAAGTCAAAGAAGTTCTGCAGGTTGAGCCAGAATTCGGGATTGGTTTTGAAGTATCGCGCCAGCCGCAGAGCTGTGTCGGCAGTGACGCGCCGGCGGCCGTGGACGATCTCGCCGATGCGTGTCGCGGGTACACGTAGATGGAGGGCGACCCGGTTAACGGAGAGGCCGAGAGGTCTCATAAAATCTTCGCGGAGTATTTCTCCGGGGTGCACCGGAGGCTGAAGCTGTTTTTTCATCTCGTACCTAACCGTGATAGTCGACGATTTCCACGTCGTAACAGTTGCCCTCTCGCCAAACAAAGCAGATACGCCACTGATCGTTGATGCGTATCGAATGCTGACCGGCTCGATCCCCGCTAAGCGCTTGCAAATGGTTGCCGGGCGGCGAGGCCAACGAAACGAAGTCGGTGGCGGCATGAAGCTGCAACAGCTTGCGAAGAGCAACACGCTCGATCGAACGAAAACGTCGACTGCGCTCGTACGCGAAGATTTCTTCGGTCTCTTTCGAGCGAAAGCTCTTAATCATTCGGATTGTATAACGTGTCGCGTTATACGCCAAACGACAAACGCGGGGCCCGTCGTCAGAACGTCATAGCCGTTCCCGGCTCGCGCCAGGTATACGATCCCAGCGTTTTCAGATAATTGCCGCGCAGGAAGGCCGCCGGGTTTTCAATGTTGACCATGCTCATGGCGCCGCGCATCTGGCGGATGGACACGTACTCGTGCTCTTCCATCCAGCGCTCCAAGCCTGCCAACACGCTGCCGATATGTTCGACACCGTACTTCAGCAGGGCTGAGGTCATCATGGAAACGTGCGCGCCGGCCATCATGCACTTCAGCACGTCGCTGGCGTCGTGCACGCCGCCGGTAATGGCGATGTAGGTCTCGACCTGGTGATACAGGATGGCCGCCCAGTGGAGACGGAGGCGCAGCTCATGTGGGCTGCTCAACACCAGGTTCGGTGTAACCTCCATCTCCTCCAGGTCGAAGTCCGGCTGGTAGAAGCGGTTGAAAATGACGACGCCGTCAGCGCCCGCTTCCGACAACTTCTTGACGAAGTTCGCGCATGAGGTGAAGTAGGGCCCGATCTTCACCGCGATCGGAATGCGAACGCTCTTGCGGATAGCGCGAACGATGCTGCAGTAGCGCGTCTCCAGATCGCTTGCGGAAATGTCAGGGTCGGAGGCGACGTCGAAGATGTTGAGCTCCAGCGCGTCGGCGCCCGCCTGCTGCATGTTCTCGGCGTAGCGCACCCATCCGCCGGGCGAGCGGCCGTTGAGACTGGCGATGACCGGAATATCAACCGAGCCTTTGCCTTTGTGCAGCAGTTCAAGATAACGGTCAGGGCCGATCTGATACTTCGCCATGTCGGGCAGATACGACGTGGACTCGGCATAGCTGTTGGCGCCGTATTCCAGCGCGTTGTCGATGTTCTCGCTCTCGGCTTCGATCTGCTCTTCCATCAGCGAGTACATCACGATAGCCGAGGCGCCCGCCTCTTCCAGCCGGGCGAAGTTCTCCAGCTTCTCCGTCAGCGGGGAGGCGGAAACCACAACCGGGTTCTTCAGCTTCAGTCCAAGGTAGTTGGTGGACAGGTCGATCATGCTCTCTTCTCCCTATTTCTTTTCAAAGTTCATCGCTGCCATGTGCTGGTAAAGTCTCCAGCGCTCGTTGACGTTTTCCTGGGCCGCTGCGAGCAGCTTCTTGGCCTCGTCAGGATTGCTATTGACCAGCATGGTGTAGCGGGTCTCGTTGTAGATGTACTTCTCCAGCGGAATGCTGGGGGCGCGCGAGTCGAGCACGAAGGGATTCTTGCCCTCCTTCGCCAGCGGCGGGTTGTAGCGGAACAGCGGCCAGTGGCCGGAGTTCACCGCAGCCTTCTGCTGCTCGAGGCCGTACACCATATCGTAGCCGTGCGCGATGCAGTGGCTGTAGGCGATGATCAGCGATGGGCCGTCATAGGCGTCAGCTTCGAGGAAAGCTTTCATCGTCTGGCCATCGTTGCCGCCCATGGCGACGTGCGCGACGTAAGCGCGGCCGTAGTTCATGGCCATCATCGCGATGTCCTTCTTCGGCGTGTGCTTGCCGCCGGCTGCAAACTTCGCCACCGCACCGATCGGCGTCGCCTTCGACATCTGGCCGCCGGTGTTGGAGTAGACCTCGGTGTCGAGCAACAGCACGTTGACGTTGGCGTCGGAGGCCAGCAGATGGTCGAGGCCGCCATAGCCGATGTCGTAACCCCAGCCATCGCCGCCGATGACCCACACGCTCTTCTTGACCAGCGCGTCGGCTACGCCCAGCAAATCAATCGCTGCGGCTGACTTGTTGCCGGCCAGCTTGTCCTTCAGCGCTTTCACGCGATCGCGCTGCGCGAAGATGCCTTCCTCCGTCGACTGATCGGCGTCGAGAATCGCCACCGCGAGATCATCGCCGATGGTGCTTGCCAGGCGCTGTACCAACTCTTTGGCGTACTGGTTCTGGCGATCGACTGCCAGCCGCATGCCCATGCCGAATTCGGCATTGTCTTCGAACAGCGAATTCGACCACGCCGGCCCGCGTCCTTCAGAGTTGACCGTGTAGGGCGTCGTCGGCAGATTGCCGCCGTAAATCGACGAGCAGCCGGTGGCATTGGCGATCAAGGCGCGGTCGCCGAACAGGCGAGTCATGGTCGAGATGTAAGGCGTTTCGCCGCAACCCGCGCAAGCGCCGGAATACTCGAACAGCGGCTCCAGAAGTTGCGCGTCCTTTACCTGGGCGTGCGAAATCTTCTCGCGCGAGAGTTCGGGGATCGACAGGAAGTAATCCCAATACTCGTTGTACCTGTCGCGCAGCGGAGGCTGCGGCTCCATGTTGATGGCGCGATGCTTGGCCTCGCTCTTGCTCTTCGCCGGGCAGACAGCCACGCACAGGCCGCATCCGGTGCAATCTTCCGGCGAAACCTGCAACGTGTACTTCAGCTCGGAGAACTCACGCCACTTAGGCACCGCCGTCTGGAAGCCTTCCGGCGTGTGATTGATCGCCGTCGGATCGTAGACTTTGGCGCGAATCACCGCGTGCGGGCAGACCATCACGCACTTGCCGCACTGGATGCAGAGCCCCTCATCCCACACCGGGATTTCCAGGGCAATGTTGCGCTTCTCCCACTTTGTGGTACCCGTGGGGAAGGTGCCGTCGATCGGCATGGCGCTGACTGGAATCTCATCGCCATCGCCGGTGATCATCAGGGCTTCGACGTTGCGCACGAACTCGGGAGCGTTTGCCGGTACCGGCGGGCGCACATCGAAGCGCGAGCTCACACTCTGTGGGACCTTTACTTCGTGCAGGTTTTCCAGCGAGGCATCAACAGCGGCGAAGTTCTTGCGGACGACCGACTCACCGCGCTTGCCGTAGGTCTTTTCGATGGCATGCTTGATGGCCGCGATAGCGTCCTCGCGCGGCAGCACGCCGCTGATGGCGAAGAAGCAGGTCTGCATGACCGTGTTGATGCGGCCGCCCATGCCGGCCGAGCGCGCTACATTCACCGCATCGATCACGTAGAAGCGCAGTTTTTTCTGGATGATGGTCTGCTGCGCCGAGCGCGGCAGATTGTCCCAAACCTCGTCGGGTCCGAACGGGCTATTCAGCAGGAAGACCGCTCCCGGATCGGCAGCTTTCAGCACATCGAGCCGCTCCATGAAGCTGAACTGATGGCAGGCGACGAAGTTTGCGCGCGAGATGAGGTAGGTGGAGCGAATCGGCTTCTTGCTGAAGCGCAGGTGCGAAGTCGTGACCGCGCCCGACTTCTTCGAGTCGTACACGAAGTAGCCCTGCACGTTCAGCTCGGTCTCTTCGCCGATGATCTTGATGGTGTTCTTGTTGGCGCCCACCGTGCCATCCGAACCCAGTCCGAAGAACATGGCGCGAACGGTCTCGGCCGGCTCGGTCGAGAACGTCGCATCGTAGTCGAGGCTGGTCATGGGTGACGTCGTCGTTGATGCCGATGGTGAAGTGATTGAGCGGCGCCGGCTTGGTCAGCTCTTCGTAAATGCGATTGACCATCGCCGGCGTGAACTCCTTCGACGAGAGTCCGTAGCGCCCGCCGATGACTTTCGGAAACGCTGCCAGCTTCGCCTTGCCTGCGGTGAAGCCTTCGGTCAGCGCGGTGATGACGTCCTGATAGAGCGGCTCGCCGATCGCGCCGGGCTCTTTGGTGCGATCGAGGGCGGCGATGCTCTTCACGGTAGTGGGCAGCGCATCCAGGAAGTACTCGATGGAAAACGGCCGCAGCAACCGGATCTTCAGCAGGCCGACCTTCTTGCCCTGCGCAATTAAGTAGTCGACCGTCTCATGCGCAGTCTCAGCGCCCGAGCCCATCATGATGATGACGTGCTCGGCGTCGGGTGCGCCGACGTATTCAAACAACTTGTACTCACGGCCGACCAGCTTGGCGAACTTGTCCATCACGTTCTGCACGATGGTCGGGCAGGCGAGGTAGTAGGGGTTCACAGCTTCGCGGCCCTGGAAGTACACATCAGGATTCTGAGCCGAGCCGCGCAGCACCGGATGATCGGGCGATAGAGCGCGAGCGCGATGCGCGCGCACCAGGTCGTCGTCGATCATGGCGCGCATGTCGTCGAGCGAGAGCTGTTCAATCTTGGAAACTTCGTGCGAGGTGCGGAAGCCGTCGAAGAAATGCAGGAAGGGGATGCGCGACTCCAGGGTCGCAGCGTGCGCGATCAGTGCCAGGTCCATGGCTTCCTGAACCGAGTTGGACGACAGCAGCGCAAAGCCGGTGGGGCGCACCGACATCACATCCTGGTGATCGCCGAAAATCGACAGAGCCTGGGCCGCGATGGCGCGAGCGGCGACGTGGATCACCGTCGGCGTCAGCTCGCCGGCGATCTTGTACATGTTGGGGATCATCAGCAGCAGGCCCTGCGCGGAGGTGAAGGTCGTGCCCAGCGCTCCTGCCTGCAAGGCTCCATGCAGCGCGCCGGCGGCGCCAGCCTCGCTTTGCATCTCGATGACCTTGGGAACCGAGCCCCAGATGTTGGCTTCGCCCAGCGAGGCCCAGGCATCGGACGACTCGCCCATCGGAGAAGACGGAGTGATGGGATAGATGGCGGCGACTTCGCTCACGTGGTAGGCCACATGGGCCACCGCTTCGTTGCCGTCAACCGTGACTTGCGTTCTAGGCGTCGCGCCCTTTTCCGGCTGCTCGGCAGTCAGTTCTTCGCCGGCTGCCGATGAATCCGAATGAAGGGTGGCGGCCGGCGAAGCAGAATATTCAGTTGTTTTCACGTCTTTCATCCCCCAGGACCGGCTTGGCGCGCGGTCCGCTACGAACTAAGGAACCTATAATGTTCACAATAGGCTCCGATGGGCGCGGGGGCTGTGATGAGCGTACTAACAAGCCTGTGACGCCTGTCACATACACAGGCGCAAGCCTATGAGGTGACTGTGTGCTGGCGTGAGCCTCCGACAACACGCCGCTGACCTCCACTACAATCGAAATGTGAAGACCTGGGATGTAATCATCATCGGCGGCGGTGTCATTGGGCTGTCACTGGCCTGGCGGATGCGCAAGGCCGGCGCCAGCGTGCTGGTCGTGGAGAAGGGCGAGCCTGCACGAGAGGCGACTCACGCTGCCGGAGGCATGATCGCGCATTGCGATCCCGGTCTCCCGCCGGAGCTTGTGCCGCTGGCACGAGCCAGCGCGAAGATGTATCCCGAGTTTGTCGCCGAGTTGCGCGCCGAAGCGTTTCGCTCGCCCGATCTCCGACAGCAAGGAACGATTCTGTTTGCTAGGGAGGATGAGACGCCGAGCGGCAGACGGGGTGCGGGAACTCTCCGGCGAAGAAATTGGCGAACTGGAGCCGCTGATCACCTTGCGTGGCCGGGCGTTTTTTCTGCCGGAGCGCAGCATCGATCCCGCTGTGCTAGGCGCGGTGCTTGAGAAAGCCGCCCGAACCCTGGGCGTCGATTGCGTAACCGGCTCGCCGGTGGCCGAGGTCGCCGTGATAGGTGGGCGCGCAACCGGAGTGCGCACCGCGAAATCGTTCTATGCCTCGGGTTCCGTGGTGAACTGCGCGGGAGCATGGGCGTCGCTGGTCAAGCCGCTCGGCATACCGACACAGCCGGTGAAAGGCCAGATGGTGTGCGTCGTGCCTCAGGCGAAGACCAGGCATGCCGGGCCGCTCATTCAGCACGTGGTGCGCACGCCTGAAATTTACATCATCCCGCGCAGCGACGGACGCATGCTGCTGGGGGCGACCGTCGAAGATGCGGGCTACGACAAGCGCGTGGATCCGGAGACGGTGAAGCGCCTGCAGCAGGCGGCCATCAGTGTTGTGCCGGAGATCGCGCACATGCGGATACACGATGCCTGGGCAGGCTTGCGCCCCGGCACGCCCGACGGTCTGCCGATTCTAGGAGCGACTTCGCTGAAGGAATATTTTGCCGCCACCGGCCACTATCGGGACGGCATCCTGCTGGCGCCGGTAACGGCTTTGATGATGACGCAAGTCGTGAAGGGAAGAACGCCGGATTTCGACCTCGCGCCGTTCTCCCCGCAACGCTTTGCCTGAAGGTTCAGTGGTTGCTAAACCTGTGCCGACAGGTTAATCACGCTCGCTTGATTAATCGCGTGATGCCGACCAGGATCACCGCGCCGACAAACGCCACGATGATCGAGCCAATCATGCCTCCGCCGGCTCCGATACCGAGCAGCCCAAAGAGCCAGCCGCCCAGGAAGCCGCCGAGAATGCCGAGGATGATGTCCACCAGAATGCCGTAACCGCCACCTTTCATGACGACTCCGGCCAGCCACCCGGCGATGAGCCCCACAACAATCCATGCAATGAATCCCATGTTGTTCCTCCTCATCCGATTTGATGGTAATTTCTGGAATCAGGGCCGCAGGTTCTTGAAAATCTACTGATCCGACAACGTACACACCACGTTCATCTGCTTGCAAACCTTCATGACGCCGTCGACCACCAGCGGCGTGGCGTCTCCTTGGGCCGGCGTAAGGTTAGATGCAATAACCAGCTGGGTGAGGTCCTTTCCCAGAGCCGTCGCCTGCATGCTGGCCACCTGCTCGCCCTTCGAGAACTTGATCTCGTGCTTCCTGGCATCGCTGCTGTTCACGGCAATGTCAGGATGATTCGTCTTCAGCATTGACAGCGCCGTGTCGTAAACCTTGTCGGCGGGTGCCATCAGGACAACCGTTGCGACATCATACCCGGTGCCGTTCGCCGACTTGTTCGTCATCTGCTGAACCCGGCCTGAGACCGCGCGAGCCACGGCCACCCACTGCGCTTGCGCGCCAAGAGTCGTCAGCAGCGTTCCCGCCATCACCGCGCCCAGCAACCATTTCCGTGCACCCATTTTCTCCTCCAACAAGTGAGCCCCAACAAGTTTGGTACCTGCTGGGGCGTCACATCAAATTACCAGATTCGCAAAGCCGTAACGACGCTCAGGCTGTCATTACTTCTTCTGCTGATCTTTCGGGGGATAGTAATTGAACATCTTCTGGATGGCCTTATTCAGGTTGTTGATGTTCTTGTTGCTGTTGTCGCTGATGGTGTCGGTGGCTGAGCCGCGCCACAGCAACTCATGGTCCTTGGCGTCGGCGATTTCGACGACCAGCGTACCCTGCTTGGTGACGTAGGTGTTGTAGCTCACGTTGCCCGGTCCCCAGTAACCCCAGCCCCACGCCGGGCCGAAGCCGTAACCGGTGCCGATGACTTCTTTCTGATCGTGAATGCTGTTGCTGTAGACGACCCAGACGTCAGGATTGGACTGCACTTCGGTCAGTCCCTTGGCCTGCAATTGTTTGTTGATCCCATCAACAATCCGCTGGTCCCAGAAGCCTTTGGCAGGATGAGGGCTTTTCTCCCACATATAGGTGTGATAGTTGGAGAAATTCGCGCTGCGGTCGTAGTCCGTATTGATCTTCTGCGCGAAAGCTACCGTGGATAACAACAGCGCGGCAACAACACCCGCGAAAACGCGTTTGTTCATGAAACGGCTCCCTTTGGATTGACTGCGATGCACGCCCATCTCGCACCGCGTGGCAAGGTCAAGATACTATCCTGAATTGCCGCCGTCCAGTTGATTCCCACGGTGGGGATTCGGGAACCTTTTATCCCTTCGAACGTATTGCCTGATGGAGACGCTATGAGTGCGATGGACCTTTGCGGAGCTCTCTGGGTCGCGTTCTTCGTGATCTGGTTACTCTGGGGAATCAAGACAAAGCCTACCCAGTCGCGAGAGCCGGTAAGCTCGCGAGTGTCGTACACGGTCTTCACAGTGGCGGCGTATTTCCTGATGTTCAGCGGTGACATCACGCAGCCGTGGTTGCGACAGCGGCTATACGATCCAACCCCGTTTAGCAACGGTCTCGGCGTTGCCGTCACCCTTGCCGGAATTCTGTTCGCCTTCTGGGCCCGCTTCTATCTCGGAGAAAACTGGAGCGGCGCCGTCACGGTGAAGGTCGGCCACCAGTTGGTGCGCACCGGCCCGTATCGCTGGGTGCGCCATCCTATCTACACCGGCTTAATATCGGCCATGGTGGGAACCGCCATCGTGCGTCACCAGCTGCGAGGCCTGATTGCCGTTGTGTTGGCCTACGTCGGCTTCAAGATCAAGAGCAAGATCGAGGAGCGAACGATGATCAGCACCTTCGGCGAGCAATATGACGACTACAGCCGCACCACAGGCGCCATTGTTCCGAAGCTGCGGTTTTGATGGAAACGGCGGAAAGTTGCGGCTCCTCTGCAACAGAAATTTCGCCGGCTGGCCAACGAAGTTGCTCCCCTGCTACTCTCACCCTAACTAGCAGTATGATCTCTGCCATCTCCGGATATCTGGCCCTCAGCCGCCCCCCGCGGCGTCGGCAATTCGTCACGCCGATCGCGGCCAGCATTCTCCTTTTTCTCACGATTCCGGCTTACTCCCTTTCGACCCCGGTTTCCGATCGCGGCCCGTGTACTCGTCCGGAAGCCGGAGCAGCGGCGGTGTCACCTCCTGAGTTGCGCAGCCACAACGGTGTGCTGGATGTGACGCTGCACTTCAAGTATCAGGTTACTTACGCGGGCCAAGGTCCGCCGCGCTACTGCTATGTAACCGATGATGGCCAGGAGTCGCCGACTCTGCGCGTCCATCCCGGCGATCAACTGATCCTGCATCTGAAGAACGACCTGCCGAGTTCGGGATCGGTGACGCCTGCGCATGCTGCGGAGGCGGCGAAGAGTCAGGACGATTGTGACGCGACGGCGATGTCTGCCTCCATGACCAACCTGCACTTCCATGGCACGACGATTCCGGCCGTGTGCCATCAGGACGAGGTCATTCGCACCGCCGTTCCCGCTGGCGGCGACTTCGAATACCGCGTGACCATTCCGCGCGACGAGCCGCCGGGACTGTACTGGTACCACCCTCATCCCCACGGATACTCCGAGCGTCAGGTGCAAGGCGGTGCTTCGGGCGCACTGATCGTTGAGGGCATTGAAGCCGTTGTGCGGGCGGCGCGGAATCTGCCGGAGCGCGTGCTCATCCTACGCGACCAGACGCTGACCAACGTGCAATACACCAGCCCCGACACCCCGGCGTGGGACATCTCGCTGAACTACGTGCCCGTCATCTTTCCGCAGAATGTGCCGTCGGTCATCCATACGCGGCCCTCCACGCGAGAGCTCTGGCGCGTGCTGAATGCCGGAGCCGACACCATCTTCAATCTGCAGTTGCTGGTGAAGGGAGCGGCACAGCCCGTCCAAATCGTCGCCATCGATGGGGTGCCGCTGCGGGAATCGCAGAGATACGCTGTCGCAAACCAGCGTAGCGCTGCCTCCGGGCGCGCGCGCCGAGTTCATCGTACAAACACCGGCTGCGGGCGAGCCCGCGCAACTGTTTACGACGGATTGGAATACCGGAATCGAAGGCGATCGCGATCCTGCGCGGCCGATTGCCAACGTCGTGAGTTCAGCCGATGCCCCCGAGCCCGCGACGCCGGACATCAGTCAAAGCCGGCAATACAGATCGCCGCCGTGGGCGGACCCTTTGGACACGCGCGCGCATATCGAGCGCCGTCTGTATTTCTCGCAACTATCGCCGGAGCCCACCGAAATTGACACGTCCGTCTTCTACTTCTTAACCGTTGTGGGAGAAAAGCCGCAGGCCTATCACATGGGCCAGTCGCCAAATATCGTGCTGCACCAGGGCGACATCGAAGATTGGATTGTCGAGAACCGGGCGCGCGAGGATCACGTCTTCCACATTCACCAGATCCACTTCCGCGTTCTCGAGATCGACGGCAAGCCGGTGCAGGATGCCGCTCTGCGCGACACCTACAATCTGCCACATTGGGATGGCGCCGGCCCTTATCCCAGCGTCAAGCTGCGCATGGATTTTCGCGACCCCAATACTGTGGGCACGTTTCTCTATCACTGCCACATCCTCAAGCACGAAGACATGGGGATGATGGGCGTCATCCAGGTGCTGCCATCCGGAGTGGCGACCGTGACGACGGTCACCGTACCAGCCAAAATCGAGGTGGGAACCAGCGTCAACGTGACCGCTACGGTACGCGGACAGAAAGCGGTTCCGAGCGGGTTGGTGCAGTTCGCCATCGACGGCATTCAGTCGGGCAGGCCGGTCGCGCTGGTCGATGGCCACGCCACGTTCACGACCTCGTTCGGCGATTCCGACGAGCACTCCATCACCGCCGGTTATCTCGGCGACCTGGTTCATGACGAGTCACTCTCGCGCCCGCTGAAAATCCGTGCCGACGGTCCTTAGCGCGCAATCGCCTGTGCTAGACTCGCTCCGCCACATCTGAGTACCCCTCGTCATCAGGAGCGCGCCCATGCTTCGCCGTATCGAAGCTGTCCTTGTTGTTGCTGTTGTACTTTCCCTCTCGGGATTTGCTGTGCAGGGAAGCGGCCAGTCTGCCCTGCAAGACTATTTCGTCGGCAGGCAAGTCACGCTGCAGATCGATATGCCCGGCACGCAGAAGGGCGTCGACCTGCGCATGGATCAAAACGATCCCATGGATTGGAAGCAGTACTCCAGCCGCTTGAAGGAGTTCGGGCCGGCTATTCGCAGCGGCGACCGCTCCACCATTACAACCCTGGTGGTAAAGAAAAATCTCATCGAGTTCCAGCTCGACGGCGGCGGCTTCGGGACGTTCTGGGATGACGACAGCACGACGGTCATGCCCTATCACGTCGAGAAGAGTAATTATGAGAAGCAGCTCGAACGCGATATCCAGAACACTACCGACCCGCAGCGCCGCCGCGATCTTCAGCGCGAACTGGATCGCGTGCGCAGCCGGCGCGAGCGCGAGCAGCGTGCCGACGACCGCGCGGCGCAGATTGCCAGCCAGATGAAGACGCAGCAGGTCGCCGACCGGCGCACGCGCGGCGGCTCACGTTTCAACCTGCGGTGGAGTGGCAGTATTCCGCAAGACCAGCTCACGCCGGACGCGGTGATGAAGCTGCTGGAAGGCTACGTCGATTTCGGCGATATGCAGGCTGAGAAGCCCATCCTGCAAGCGACCGCAACCAATCCTCCGGCGCCCAGTGCTCCCGCAACCGCAGCGGACGGCGCGGCGATCACGCAGCTCAAGCGCGGCATGGCGATCGGCGACGTCAGCCAATTGATGGGACTCGGCCGCCAGCTCTCACAATCAACGTCGGAAGAGGGACTAAAGACGCAGATCTTCGAATACCTGCCCAACGACTATCGCGTCGAGGTTACCTACGTCGACGGCATCGTGGTGCGCTATTCCATCGAATCGCGTTGAGGTCGTCAGGGTTGCTGTTCAGCCTGCGCCGCCAGCGATAAATATTTCTGCTGATTGGCAGAATCACCAAGCTGGGCGTAGGCGAAGCTCATGTGCGCGAAGGCGGTGGTTCGGACGGCCGGCATCTCCGCGGCCGCACTCTGGGTCAGGTCGATGACCTGCTGAAACTGCGCGATCGCCTCCCGCGGATGACGCTGTTCCTCTTCATAAATGCCTAGATGCAGGTGGGGAAAAGGGAACAGGGGATCCATGGCCTCGGCCGCGCGGAAGTGATCGATGGCTTGCTGGCGATCACCGCGTCGCTGCAGGGTTTCGCCAATCACGTTTTCAGCCATCGCGTTGTTGGGCACAGCCTCGGCTGCGTGCGTCCACAATGTGAGATCGTCGGCCCAGTAGTTGACTTGCTGCCGCGTAGCCACCATCAGCAGCACCAACACGGCTGCCGTGGCGACCGGTAGCCAGACCCGCGAAGAACTTGCGCGCTCGGCGGCATCAGCAACGCTCCAGCAGAGCGCGATGAACAATCCTACGAACGAGACGTACGCGTAACGATCGGCCATGGCATGATTGCCGACCTGTACCAGTTGAATCATCGGAACCAGCGTGCCCAAAAACCAGAGCCATCCCACCGCGAGGTATCGGCGGCTGCGATTGACTACCGCGAGCCACGTCGCCAGCAACAGCAAGAGCAGGATGAGCGCGGTTTGCCAGACAGGCGGCGAGGTGCGCGCATGCGGATAGAAGAACGACAAATTCCGCGGCCAGAGAAAGTGCTGGAAGTATTTCGCATAGCTCACGATCGAGCCGCTCAAGCGCACGGAAAATGAATAGGTGTTCAAGCCGCCGAGCGTTTGATTGGCCCACTGCGCCTTCATGGTCATGTAGGCGCTTCCGGCCGATAGAAGCAGCAGCGGCACTTTCTCGAGCAGCAGCCAGCGTAGACTCTTGCCGGGAAGCACGCGCCCCGGCATAACTCCTGACAACGTGTCGCTACTCTGGAACATGCGTCCCAGCGGCCAGTAGTCCCACAGCAGCAGTACGAAAGGCAGGGTGATGACCTGCGGCTTCGACATCAAGCCCATCGCGAAGAGCAGCGCTACCAGCAGATATCGTCCAAGGTTCGGACGACTCGCATACCAGCGATAGGCAATCAGCGTCGCCAGAAAGAACGCCATGCAGAGAACGGTCTTTCGCTCGGCAACCCACGCGACCGCCTCAACATTGACCGGGATGCAGCGCAAACAGCGCCGCCGCTGCAAAGCTGCGTCCTATGTAACCGGTGGCCTGCGCGAGCAGCCAGAAGAGCAGCAGGGCATTCAGCGCGTGCAGGGCAAGGCTGCTGAGGTGATGCCACCCGGGATCGAGGCCGAAGAAGTGAATGTCCAGCCCGTGTGACAGCCAGGTCAGCGGATCCCAGTTGGAATAATGAAACGTCGTGAACGACCACTTCACCATCGCCCAGTTCATCGGCTTGAGGTGATAGTTGTTCACCACATAACCGTAGTCGTCGATGCTGATGAAAGGATGCTGTCCCACCGGTGCATAAACCGCTATGGTCAGAGCGACCAGAATGCACGCGAGCAGGCCATATCGCACTGGCAGCGGCAAGAAACGGCTAGGCTGGGAGCCAGACTGCGGGCTGGGCATGTTTTCGAAGATATCATTGCGGCCGCGCATGCCGCGCGGGTGCGAACCATCGAAATTCGGGTGCCCTGAGTCTCGCGACGTTCGAGACGTGGAAGCCCGTCACGTGCCGCTCCCGGATCTTCTCCGAATGACTTAGCAACTTCCGCATCGCAGGCAAAATGAATGGGAAGCCGTTGCCGGCCTCCCATTGTTGGTTGCGATAAAAGAACGACCCGTCGAAGCTACACGTGCGCCAGGTCGTAGCGATCGTTGTTCATGACCTTGCCCCATGCGGCGGCAAAGTCCTTCGCGAACGCCTCTTTCGAGTCGCTGCATCCGTAGACCTCGGCCAGCGCGCGAAGCTGCGAGTGCGAGCCGAAGATCAGGTCGACCCGCGTACCCGTCCACTTCACCTTGCCCGATTTGCGATCGACGCCTTCGTACACGCCTTCCGTCGAGGACGGACGCCACTCGGTGTTCATGTCGAGCAGGTTGACGAAGAAATCGTTCGTCAGCGTACCCGGCTTGTCGGTGAAGACGCCGTGCTTGGCGCCGCTGTAGTTGGTGTCCAGCGCGCGCATACCGGCGACCAGCACCGCCATCTCAGGAGCAGTCAGCCTCAGCAACTGCGCCTTGTCGACCAGCAGTTCTTCCGGCGAGGTTCCGTTCTGCTTGCGAACATAGTTGCGGAAGCCATCGGCCTTGGGCTCCAGTACCGCGAAGGAGTGCACATCGGTCTGCTCCTGCGAAGCATCGGTGCGACCAGGCGTGAAGGGAACCTTTACGTTCTGACCACCCTTTTTCGCAGCTTCTTCGACCGCGGCGTTGCCGCCCAGAACGATCAGGTCAGCCAGCGAAACCTTCTTCTTCCCGCCCTGTGCGTTGAAGTCTTTCTGGATGCCTTCCAGCGTCGAAATCACCTTGTTTAGCTGCTCCGGCTGATTCACTTCCCAGTACTTCTGCGGAGTCAGGCGGACACGGGCGCCGTTTGCACCGCCGCGCTTGTCGGAGCCGCGGAAGGTTGACGCCGAGGCCCAGGCTGTCGACACCAGCTGCGGAATCGTCAGCCCTGACGCGAGGATTTTGGCCTTCAGAGCAGCCGCATCCTTTTCGTCGATCAGTTCATGATCGACGGCGGGAACGGGATCCTGCCAGATCAGCTCTTCCTTCGGAACCAGCGGGCCGAGATAACGCGAGAGCGGTCCCATATCGCGGTGGGTCAGCTTGAACCACGCCCGCGCGAAAGCGTCCGCAAACTCCTGCGGATTCTCATAGAAGCGCTTCGAGATCGGTCCGTAGATCGGATCAAAGCGCAGCGCGAGATCCGTGGTCAGCATCGACGGCGCGTGCTTCTTGGAGCCGTTGTGCGCATCGGGCACCGTGCCGGCGCCGAAGCCGTTCTTCGGTGTCCATTGATGCGCACCAGCCGGGCTCTTGGTCAGCTCCCAGTCGTACTTGAAGAGATTGTCGAAGAAGTTATTGCTCCACTTCGTCGGCGTCGTGGTCCAGGTGACTTCCAGGCCGCTGCCAATCGTGCCCTCACCGTTGCCGGTACCAAAGGTGTTCTTCCAGCCCAAACCTTGTTGCTCAATAGGAGCACCCTCCGGCTCAGGCCCGACATATTTGCTGGGATCGGCAGCGCCGTGCGTCTTGCCAAACGTGTGACCGCCGGCAATCAGCGCCACCGTTTCTTCATCGTTCATCGCCATGCGGGCAAAGGTCTCGCGGATGTCGCGCGCGGCAGCAAGCGGATCAGGGTTGCCGTTGGGACCTTCCGGATTCACGTAGATCAAGCCCATCTGCACGGCTGCCAGAGGATTCGCCAGATCGCGATCGCCGCTGTAGCGCTCGTCTTCCAGCCACTTGCCTTCAGGACCCCAGTAGATGTCCTCGCCCGGCTCCCACACGTCTTCGCGTCCGCCGGCGAAACCGAAAGTCTTGAAGCCCATCGACTCCAGCGCGACATTGCCGGTGAGGATCATGAGGTCGGCCCAGGAAATTTTTTTGCCGTACTTCTGCTTGATCGGCCAGAGCAGGCGGCGCGCTTTATCGAGGTTCACATTGTCGGGCCAGCTGTTGAGCGGCGCAAAGCGCTGTTCGCCTGAACCTGCTCCGCCGCGGCCATCGGCAATGCGATAGGTGCCGGCGCTGTGCCATGCCATACGAATGAAGAGAGGACCGTAATGTCCGAAGTCGGCCGGCCACCACTCCTGCGAATCCGTCATCAGGGCCTGCAGGTCTTTGATCACCGCATTCAGATCAAGCTTCTTGAACTCTTCGGCGTAGTTGAACTCCTTGCCCATCGGATCGGACTTGGGGGAGTGCTGGTGCAGGATGTTTACATTGAGCTGATTCGGCCACCAGCTCGAATTGTTCTGGGGCCGGCTGGCACCGTGGGCGACCGGGCACTTGGATTCGGTTGACGAGGTTTGCTGACTACCGGAAGCTGAAGCTCCCGCTGCGTTGGCAAGTTCTTTTTCCATTTTTGTATTTCCTTCGGACGAAACAGTAAGTAATGAAGGTCGAGCCAGTGTTTGCCTTCGGATTTGTTCAATCAGCGCCGGCCGCACGCCGGCACTCTCTCGGTATTCACACTCCAGCGACGCTTAGCGAGCAGCGCGTCGTGGAGCGCATTTCGTGCAGAACCCACGGAAAATGAGTTGGCTTTCACGAAGCACCCGTTTGCCGAGGGCCGCCAATGCCGGCTTGGGCACGTCGAACCATTCCAGGTCTTCAACGTTGCCGCAGCGGTCGCAGATGAAATGGTGATGGCGTACGCTCTTGGCATCGAATCGCGCCGCCCGGCCTTCAACGGCCACTTCACGCACCAAACCCGCTTCCACCAGGTCACGAAGATTGTTATAGGTTGTGGCCCGCGAAGAGCGAGGATCTACCCGATTCACGGCCTCAAAGATTTCTGCGGCGGTGGGATGCCGTTTGCAATCCATCAGGAATGCCATCACCGCATAGCGCTGCGGAGTGCATCGCAAACCGCTCGCTTCCAGGCACTGTTTGATGGCTTCGGCATCCATGACCATATTTAGAATATATCTAATCTGAGATTTTGTCACGACTACTGCGAGCAGGCTATGGGACGACAAAAACCGTGATTGCGAGGGCAGGGCATTGCGGGAAGGGCGCGAGACTCGAACCGTTTTCGGCGACCCCGAAGCTCAGCAACCGGGACAGATTGCAGGTAAGAATTGCTGGAGGTAAGGGCTACATTCTGGCGGATTGACTCAGTCGTGACGGCACGCCGCGATAAGACTCAGCCACCATCCAGGCGCCCACGGTAAGCGCAACAGAGATCACCGTCTCGCTCCACTGGAAAGCGTCTTTGGTGCCGGCCGCCACGATGGGGAACCAGACCACCAGCGTGAACAGGCCAATTTGCAGCGCCGTAAGCGCAGCGGCCAACCTGGCATACATGCCCGTGATCACCGCCAAGCCCGCTACGACGAAGGCGCAGCCCGTGAGGAATGCCAAGGGCACATGCCAGGGGATCCAGCCGGGCACCAGCGAGGCGGTCTGGTGCAAATACAGGAAGTGGGCGATGCCGAAGGGAATCAGGGCCACGCCAAAAAGCAGTCTGGCGATGCGTAGACCCCTCTCACCTGTGGCGAAACCGAGGTGTCGCCTGTCCCAGTCAGTGGCGAACCAGACATACGGCACCCAGACAGCACCAGCCATCAAGGCGATTTTGCTGGCTGCCCACCAGTAATCCACCGTGAACGACAGGATCATGCTGGGCACTCTCAACAGCAACAGCCAAAGCAGAAGATAGGCGAGCAGCACACGGGCGCTAAGTGCGGCGGTGCGTTGCCACAGCAAACCCAGGCCACAGGCCAGGGAGACAAGCGCGCACAGATAAGCCAGAGCGGGCGCGGCCTGCGGAATCGGTCGCCACAGCGACACGTAATCGCCTTTGATCAAGCCCAGAATTCCGAGCCCGATCATGGTCGCCGCAAAAACCGCATGACTCGCGCTGGCGATGCGCATCGCCCCATCCTCCGGTCGTCTGCTGGTCCATCGACTAGAGGAATCTCTCTAGGCCGAATGCAGGTATTGTATCGGCGGAATAGCGTGGTAGCCCTGCTGTGCTGTGTCTTTGAGCCCGAAGCATGATTCTGGGGGATGACGTGCGAGTCAATCGGATGGGCCCGCTTCGTGAAGCAGCATCGGGGGTCTACAAGCCATTTTGAGATTTCCTGCCGGATAAAACGTATCTCGTGCCGCCGCTTCCGAGCCGTGGTCTATACGCGTTCCAGAGGGCAATTTGTGATCCTACGTTACGAAAGTACAATCGCCGGTATTGTACTTTCGTAATCTTGCCGGCTATGTCTTCAGCCTTCATACTGAGCAGGTAGGCTGGGAGCGCTTTCGGCCGGCGCTTCTGCCTGACTCGGTTTCAAGGGCTTGTTGTGGTTGATTCTTGTCGGCCACGTTTCAGCTTCTCCTCGTCACTCGCCCTTCCTCACTTGCCTTGTAAATCGCGTAAGTCTCTGGGGCTCAAGATTTTGCCAGTAACTCCAACGGGCTCAAGATCTTGCGGACGCTTCTGTGTGTTTTCAAGAATTTACGAGCGGAAATGGGGGAGGGGGTGTATTCCCACGGCGGTCAATTGTCCAGAACCTGGACAAGAGGTCGTTCTGCGTGCAAATGAAGGCCGCACGCGCCTGGGAGCGTCGCGCTTTCACATGGGTCACAACTTCGCTGCATTCTTCGTTGTTATGATGACCTTCGTGGCGAACCGGACGCGACGTGGCAGGTTCATCAGTTTCGAAGGTCTCGACGGCTGCGGCAAGAGCACGCAGTTGGAGCGGCTCGCGGCAACGCTGCGGGAGCAGGAAATTGACGTGGTGACCACGCGTGAGCCGGGAGGAACCGAGATCGGGGAACGCATTCGCGCCGTGCTGCTGGACTCGCGTACCGCGGGATTGGACTCGGAGGCCGAGATGGCGCTGATGTTTGCCTCGCGTGCGCAGCTGCTTGCCGAGGTGATTCAGCCCGCATTGGGCGCAGGGAAGTGGGTGCTCTGCGATCGCTTCACCGATTCCACCGAGGCGTACCAGGGCGGCGGACGCCAGTTGGGCTCGAAGTCAGTGCTGGAGCTGCATCGCTTGCTGTGTGGCGATGTGTGGCCCGACCTGACGATCCTGATGGATTCGGATGTAAGCTCGAGCGTGCGGCGTGCGCGCCGCCGCAACAAAGCGGCCGAGCACGACGAGAATCGCTTCGAAAAAGAGAGCCAGGCATTCTTCACCCGGGTGCGCGATGGCTTTCTGGCTATCGCCAAGCGCGAACCCCAGCGCGTCGTGAAGATCGACGCCCGTCCGCCAATCGAAGTGGTGCATGAGGAGATTGTGAGCGTGGTGAAGGAGAGATTGAAGACGAGGGATTAGGGGCCAGAGGCCTGGGGTCGGCCTGCATCTGACTGCACTCCCTGATTCCTAGCATTTGGAATTTTGATATGTCATTCTCCGATTTTCACGGTAACGCCGAGACGGTTCACACCCTGCGAAACATGCTTGCGCAGGAGCATTTTCCTCACGCCTTAATCCTGTCCGGACCGGCAGGCTCGGGGAAGTTCACGCTCAGTCAAATGGTTGCGAAAGCGATGAACTGTCTGGAGCGGCCCATAACCGACGGTCTGCCGGACTTTTGCGGGCGCTGCGCCAACTGCGCTCGCATCGCCGACGCCGATGATTTGGAAACTCGCTTTGCCGAAGCCGTCGAGGCACGCGATAACCTGCGCGAGACCGACAAGAAAGAGACGCGCATTTTCGTGCAGACGCATCCTGACGTGATGATCATTCCCCCCGACCCACCGCAGATGCTGGTGAAGGTCGATCAGGTGCGGCATGTGATTCACGAGATTTACTTCCGGCCGGTCGAGGGCGGCGAGCGCGTCTACATCTTCAGCGATGCCGACTTCATGAAAGAGGCGGCGAACTCATTGCTCAAAATCCTGGAGGAGCCGCCGGAGTTCGCGACCATCTTTCTTCTCACCGACAATCCCAGCGCGCTGCTGCCGACCATTCGATCGCGCTGCATGCAACTGCGTCTGTCGCCGCTACCGGCCGAAGAAGTGGAGCAGTATTTGGCCGAGGTTCGTCCGGAATTGAAGGCGAAGGAACGCACGTTAATCGCGCGCGTCTCCGGAGGCGGTCTGGGGCGAGCGCGCACCTTTGATTTGGCGACGTATGTCGCGGCGCGTCAGGATGCGCTGACGCTATTGGCTCCGGCGATGGGGAAGCAGGATCACTCTGACTTGTTTCGCGCCACGGACACCTACCGCTCGGGGGCCGAGGGGAAAGCGAAAACGGAGCAGCTGATTCGGGTGATGTATTCGCTGCTGGAGGACATGCTGTTCCTGCGCTCGCAGACGCCGGAGCTGGTGCGCAATCAGGACATCCAGGAGGAACTGGCGCGCATGTCTGCCGGGGTGGACTTCGACTGGATCGTGCAGGCAACGCAGCGTCTGGGTGAACTGGAGACGGGTATGCGACGAAACCTGTTGCGGTCGCTGGCTCTGGACAACTTCGCCGCGGCAGTGGAGGGCTGATACCAAAGTAGTACTACGGAGCTGATTGTCATGGACTTTCACCTGTGTTAGGGTATCGTCAAGTTCACACCTAAACGCCTCGGAGCGACCTGCCGGAACCTTGCATGACTTCAAGCGTTGTCTCCCGCCTCCGAGGGATGATTGCCGAAAGGCCGGTGTGCATTACCTTCAGGAGCAAACACCATGAAAGATTCTATGGATGCCACCGCCGTAGGACGAGCTGTTGATCCGGAGGTGTTTGCGAATCGCAAGCTCATCCGCCCTGCCCTCAACCGCAATGACCACGCCCGTCCCGAAGGCGAGCGCCGCAGCAGCGATCGAGGCGACCGGGCTGACCGGGGCGGCGACCGCTCCAATGGCAAAAAGACTCCGCCGCCGGAGCAGACCCACGCTGAGAATTTCTATTATCAGAAGCAAATGCAGTCCAAGACACCCATGGTGCTGGTGCTGCAGGACGGCGAAGAAATTCACGGCGTCATCGAGTGGTACGACAAATATTGCCTGAAGGTAAATCGGATCGGCGCGACCAACCTGTTGATCTACAAGCCAAGCATCAAGTACATGTACAAAGAGAGCGAATCGACAGCCGCGCCGAGAAAATAAGCCACGATCCACGGTTCGGCGTGCTTTGGTATCTGCTGCCGCAGCAGCAGATACTTTGATTGATGCGTCCGCAAATGCAGCGGACGCTCCGCGCAGGATGACAATCCCAGCGAATCGAAACGGTATTCGCTCCGTTGCACCACTGCCAAGTTACGGCTACCTATCGTCTACAGCTTCGGCAGCACGATGCCTTTCTGTGATTGGTATTTTCCGCCGCGATCCTTGTAGCTGATCTCGCAAATCTCATCCGACTGGAAGAAGAGAATCTGGCAGAGGCCTTCGTTGGCGTAAATGCGAGCCGGAAGCGGCGTTGTGTTGGAAATCTCCAGCGTGACGAAGCCTTCCCACTCAGGTTCGAACGGCGTGACGTTAACGATGATGCCGCAGCGCGCGTAGGTCGATTTGCCGACGCAGATGGTCAGAACGTCGCGCGGAATCTTGAAGTACTCCACCGAGCGCGCCAGTGCGAACGAGTTCGGCGGAACGATGCAGACATCCGCTTCCAGGCTGACGAACGAGCGCTCGTCGAACTTCTTGGGGTCGACGATGGTGCTGTTGACGTTGGTAAAGATCTTGAACTCGTCGGCGACGCGAAGATCGTAGCCGTAAGAAGAGAGACCGAAAGAGATCACGCCCTCGCGGACTTGCTTCTCCGAAAAGGGGTTGATCATATCGTGCTCGAGGGCCATCTTGCGGATCCAACGGTCACTCTTGATTGCCATGAGGCTCCTGGGTTCGGCGCGTTGGCCGGATTCATTGCAGCAGGTAGTGAAGCGAATACGTCATCTTACGGAATGCTGCTATTGGTTGACAATGGGCCCGGCCTTCACTACGATTCGCCCATCGGTACGCAAGCTTAAGCTGAAAAGAGACTTACCGCCGCTCCCGAAGTCGGATAGAATCTAACCAATGCTTGCCCGGCGGGCCACTCGCCGTGCACGTGAACCCTGCGGAGCCACTTGTGATCAAACTGGACCTGATCAACGAAGTTGTCACCAAGACGGGCGTTACCAAGACCAAGGCCGAGATGGCGGTCGAAACCGTATTCGAGAGCATGAAGAAGTCCCTGGCGCGCGGCGACCGTATCGAGTTGCGCGGCTTTGGAGTCTTCACCGTTCGGCCGCGGAAGACCGGTATTGGCCGTAACCCGCGCACTGGCGCCGAGGTTAATATCCCACCCGGAAAGGCCGTGCGCTTTAAGCCGGGCAAGGAGTTGCAGTCGATCGAGTAAGGACCGTCCATCGCAAGTGAGCGCGGCGGTGCCGGTTTGCCGGTGGCCATAAGACCGCGCTCGCTCCGCCGCTTCCGAACTCCGGTGCCGATCATCCAAACAGTGCACGATGTCTGAGCCCACGCCGCCAATCTCCTACACCTTCGAAGTTCCGTCTTATCCCCAGGTGTTCGTTACCGCCCCTGCGCGGCAACGGCCGTATTGGCTGCACCTCCTGCTGCTGGTGCTGACCATCTTCACCACCCTGGTTGTCGGCGCGCGACTGCAATACAACTTCGTACACGAGTTGCCGGCGTTTACCACCGATACTTTCTCGTTGCCCCTGTTTCCGATTCGCTGGATTTTGCAGAGTCCCGCACGGCTGGCGATGGGCCTTCCATTCTCGATGACGTTGCTGGCCATCCTGCTGGCGCACGAGTTCGGACACTTTGTTGTCGCCGAACGGAATGGCGTCTATGCGACGCTGCCATATTTCGTTCCAGCTCCTACGCTGATTGGAACCTTCGGGGCTCTCATTCGCATCAAGTCGCCTATCCGGTCGCGCAAGGCGCTTTTCGATATTGGCATCGCGGGTCCGATCGCCGGATTTCTCGTAGCGCTGCCCGTGCTCTTGTGGGGATTGGCGCTTTCCAAGCCGATGCCGGCCGAAGCCACAGGTTCTGCGCTGGAGTTCGGCTACCCGCTGATCTTTCACCTGTTCCATCACGTGCTATCGCCGCTGGCACACAACAATGCTCCCTTGAGTGCGCTGTATCTGCATCCGGTAGGAATTGCTGCCTGGGTTGGCATGTTCGCTACGGCACTGAACCTGATACCGGGCGGGCAATTCGATGGGGGACACATCATCTACGCAGTCGCTCCACGCGCGCACAAATGGGTCACGCGAACCACCATCGGCTTACTGATTCCGCTTGGCATTTTTTTCTGGATGGGCTGGCTGGTTTGGGCCGTGATTCTGGCCTTTACCGGAATGCGTCATCCCGACGTTCCGCAGTGGCCCGGCATCGGAGCGACTCGGCGATGGTTGGCTATCGCTGCTGTCGCGATGTTGGCCCTCACCTTAGTCCTCGCACCATTTCACGGAGCAGCGCTGTTCGGCAGCTGACAAAAACGCGCCGGACGTATCCGGCGCGGTGAGCACTGCGCTGTTAAGGCTTCAGCCGTTCGCCTTCTGATGACACTCCGCACACTTGGTCGGGGCTGCCTTGCCCGTCGTGTTCTCCTTCTTATGACAATCGATGCACAGACCGGCGGTCGCGGTCGGGTTGTGGAAGGCTCCCTGTAAATTGGTAGTGACCGGCGGTGTGGCCGGCCGGGTGTGGCAATCCGTGCAAGCTTCCTGTGGGGACTTCAGCGGCTTTTCCGGCTTTGAAGCGTGGTGACAGACATCGCACTTCGCCGCAACCTTGAGATGGGAAGTGTGGTCGAACTTCACGGCACCCATTGGAGCGCCTTTCAAGATGATGGGCGCTTTGGGGACCTGCGCCTGCTGCGCCACGGCGCCGGTAATCATGAGGAACACAAAACATCCAAGCAGCACTGCGATCAGCTTGTTTACTTTCACGGCGCCTCCGGGAAACGCGTTTACACAATGTGCCGCGCAGAGATTCCTTCCGCCGGCATCCCGATTCTAGGGAGAGGCAGACCGCATGTTCTGTGACGCCGGTTTCGTTGGGCTGTGATAAGGAATCGGGCAGCTAACCGTTCCTTACAATCGGTCGATAACTTTCGGGTGCCCCACTCATTCGCGGTTTTCGAATGAGTGGGTCTGGCGATTTTGACGGGTCACAGTTTTCGGTAGTTTTCATCACAGACGAGGGCACTCTTCACCGTTAGGGTCGATATATGACCGGAGGGCTGGAGCGCTGGTACGGTGGCCATGATCTGCACTTCATAACCTGTAGTTGTTATCAGCGTCGTCACGAACTCGGCACTCCCGAGCGCCGCACTCTCTTCCTTCGTGTATTAGAGCGCGCCCGGCAGAAGTATCGGTTTGTCGTGTTCGGTTACGTGGTGATGCCCGAGCATTTCCACCTCTTGATCGGCGAGCCGGAAGTCGGGAATCCCTCCGTGGTGATGAAGGTTGTGAAAGAGCGATTCACAAAACTGTTGCACCACGGAGGAATGCGCACGGGCGCAATTTGGCAAAAGCGCTATTACGACTTCAATGTCTGTACGAAAGAAAAACGTATCGAGAAGCTACGGTATATCCACCGCAATCCCGTCAAACGCGGTCTGGTAAAGACGCCCGAAGAGTGGCAATGGAGTAGCTTTCGGGGGTATCGGTTAGGCGAAGAGGGGTTAGTAAAGATCAACTTTCAGGATTGGCCTCCGAGGATGACGTATTCCGCCTCGCGATCCCACTCATTCGAAAATCGCGAATGAGTGGGGCACCCTCAAGCACAACGCGAGCACACGGGTGGCTCAAAAATATGCCGGGATTCGAATGTGTGTGACTTGTGAACGTATAGGGACCATGTCAATCGAATCACTTGTACTTCACTCACTCGAACATCATGGGCGAGTTCTTGGTGCTCCTCTACTAGCGGCATTACTAGCTGCTTTGCTAGTTGCGTTACAGCAGCCACCGGGCTAGACTCTCCGCACTTTCAATAAGTCTTATTTTTCGGCGCGGATCGATTCGTCGCAGGCGGGCTCTTCTGTCTTGCTCGCTGCGAATCAACCCAGCGCGATTCTCCGGGGTGGAGATCAACCGCAGTTGCTCACCTGAAGGAAGTGCTATGGATTCGTGTATCCGGAATTTCGCCCTAGGGACAATTGCCGTCTCGGGGCTTCTAGCGAGCTTGGTTGCACCGGCGCAGCAAGTCACGGGAACGCTGGGTCAAGCCGACGCCACCACGACCATCGACGGCAAACAGATTCCGCCGCCGCCGCCAAAGTTCGGCGGAGTGATTAAGCAAGCCGCTACCGATTCCACTCCCTGGTGGCCGCCGCGGGTTGTGCCTCCCAAAGGCGCGCCTAACATCCTGCTCATCATGACTGACGACCAGGGCTACGGCGTGCCGAGCACCTTCGGCGGCGTCATCCCGACTCCCTCGTTGGATCGCATCGCCAACAACGGGCTGCGCTACATCCAGTTTCACTCTACCGCTCTCTGCTCGCCCACGCGGGCTGCGCTCATCACCGGACGCAACCATCACTCGGTCGGCTTCGGGGTGATCGGTGAATTGTCGACCGGCTATCCCGGTTACGATTCCGTCATCGGCCCGGAGAACGCCACGGTTGGCGAGATCCTGAAGGAGAACGGCTACGCCACGTCGTGGTTTGGCAAAGATCACAACACTCCCGGCTTTCAGTACAGCACCACCGCCGGTCCGTTTGAGCAATGGCCCACCGGCATGGGCTTTCAGTATTTCTATGGCTTCCTGGGCGGCGAGACCGATCAGTGGACGCCGTACCTGTTCCGCAATACCGAGATGGTCACTCCGTGGGTCGGGCATCCCGGCTATAACCTCACCACCGACTTGGCCGACGACGCCATCCGGTATATGCGCGACCTGAATGCGGCCGCCCCAGACAAGCCGTTCTTTCTGTACTACGTGCCCGGCGGCTCGCACTCTCCGCACCAGCCCAAGGAGGAGTGGATCGAGAAGTTCAAAGGCAAGTTCGACATGGGCTGGGAGAAATTGCGCGACCAGATCTTCGCCAACCAGAAGCGGCTCGGCGTGATCCCTGCGAATGCGCAACTGACGCCGTGGCCCGATGATCTGCCCAAGTGGGATTCGCTCACGGCGGTGCAAAAGAAGCTTTACGCGCACCAGGCTGAGGTCTATGCCGCCTACACCGCTTACACCGACTACGAGATTGGCCGCGTGATTCAGGAAGTGCAGGACATGGGAAAGCTCGACAACACGCTGATCATTTTCATTAGCGGCGATAACGGCACCAGTCCTGAGGGCACTATGTCCGGCACCTACAACACGCTGACCGCCTACAACGGTGTGATGGACATACCAGAAGCGCTGCAAGTGGCTCACTACGGGGTGTGGGGTTCGGATAAGACTTACCCGCACATGGCTGTGCCGTGGGCGTGGGCTTTCGATACGCCTTTCAAGTGGACCAAGCAAGTGGCGTCGCATTTCGGAGGCACCCGCCAGGGGCTGGCGATCTCGTGGCCCGGCCATATCAAAGACGTGGGAGGGATTCGTACCCAGTTCCACCACATCATCGACATTGTTCCGACCATTCTTGAGGCAGCGGGCGTGCAAGCGCCCGACATGGTGAAGGGCATCAAGCAGAAGCCGATTGAAGGCATCAGCATGCTCTACACCTTCGACTCGGCGAATGCCAACGTGCCATCGAAGCGCGACACCCAATACTTCGAGATGGTCGGCAACCGCGCTATCTATCATGATGGCTGGATTGCGTGCACCACGCCGCCATCGCCACCGTGGCTGATGGGAACCGGTAAGTTTCCGCCTGTGAACGAGTACAAATGGGAGCTCTACAACATCACCCAGGACTACTCGGAGAACAACGATCTGGCGGCTGGCAATCCGGCAAAGCTGAAAGAGATGCAGGCGCTGTTCGAGCAGGAGGCGCAGAAGTATCAGGTCTATCCGCTGGACAACTCCGGCTTCATTCGCTTGCTGAGTCCGAAACCCAGCGCCACGGCCGGAGTAACGGACTTCACTTATACCGGTGTGAATCCCGGCATTCCGGTTGGCAATGCGCCCAGCATTCTGGACAAGGACTACACCATTACCGCCAACGTCACCATTCCCGATGGTGGCGCGGAGGGAGTGATTGCCACCATGGGCGGGCGCTTTGGCGGCTATGCCCTGATGTTGAGCCCAAGTGCGAGTTGGTTGCTTAGCAGCAAACTGTTCAAGTACGTCGAATTGGGTTTGCTGGTCTTCGGCTTGCTCCTGATCTTCATTGGCACGGCCGGCAGATGGAGAAAGCGCTTCGGCTATGTCCTGGTGCTGATTGCTGCCCTCGGACTGGTCGTGTCGTTCGCTACCGACCTATTCCATATCGGCCGCGGCCGCCCAGTGTTCGTCTATAACTTCCTCGACCTGGAGCGCTTCCGCTGGCAGGGCGTGTCGTCCTTGAGCGAAGGCCAACACACCATTGTGTTCGACTTCAAGTATGACGGACCTGGCCCCGCGAAGGGCGGAACCGGAGTGTTGTCGGTGGATGGCAAGGAAGTCGCGCGCAAGACGATCCCGCACACCATTCCGCTGCTCATGTCGATCGACGAGACCTTCGACATCGGGCTGGATACCCGTTCACCCGTGGATTTCAGTTATGAGGTGCCGTTCGCATTTACCGGCACCATCGACAAGCTGAACTACAAGCTTGGACCATCACAGATGTCCGCGGAGGAACAGAAGAAGGCGGCGGACTTCCTCGCCAGAGTGACAGACTAGCCCAGGACAAAGTTGGATTGGGAGCGAGGAATGACTACAAAAACGCTGTTGATGGCGTCGGCGGCGATTGAGATGGCCACCGCCGTCGCCTTGATGGCCGCGCCAGAGGTCGTCGCCCGATTGTTGCTAGGCGCTGAACTCTCCGGCGCCGGCATAGCCGTCGCACGGATCGCCTCGTTCGGATTACTCTCGCTCGGTATAGCGTGCTGGCCGCGCAGAGATAGCCTCGCTGCCTCTGCGGTTGTGGGTCTTTTTGTCTACAACCTGCTGGCGGCTCTTTATCTTGGCTATCTCAGAGTTGGTGGCGGGTTCGCAGGCGATCTGCTGTGGCCCGCCTGCGCGATTCATGCTTTGCTGACGTTTCTGTTCGCGCGGCCTGCATACGTGGCGCTCGCACTTCCGCAGCGCTCGTAGTTGTCACAGATCTCGGAACAGCCGTTCCTCAGAAGTTCACGCCAAGCTCGAGCACCGTGGTGGGCTGCGAGAGATCCGGATTGAAGACGTAGGTGGTGAACTCCCACTTCTTGTACGTGACGCCCACCAGCAAGCCGCGCTGGGTGTCGAGCGGCGTGTGATAGGCCTTGGTGCGCTGGGCCACGACGCCGACATCCAGCCAGCTCAGCAGGTTGTAGGTGACCTCCGGCCAGCTGTAGAAGAAGCTCTGCGAAATATTGTCGGTGTCGACCACGTATTCGCTGGTGCTACTGAACGAGAGCTTTTTCCAGGTGAGCGAAAGCTCCAGTCCGGGAGCGACGCCATTCAGGTCGCCGAAGACGCCGCCAATCATCGGCGTAGCGCTGAATTGCACCGTCTTGCCGACGCTGTAGTTGTAGCCGAGCCACAACGATCCGGTGCGCTGGCTCTCGTAGTTGTAGCGCGCTTCAAGATGAAGCCAGTTGTGGTTGGCGGTGAAGACCGGGCTGACATACGAGGCGCCTTCGGGCACGATGTATCCGTCGGTAACCAGGGAGTACGACCATGATGGCTGATCGGCCGATGTCGAAGCTGATGCCGTTGGCGCCGGCGTTGCCGGTGCAGGTGTACCTTGAGCGCGGACCAGCGTCGTCAGCAGGAGTGTGAAGCACAGTGCGCCGAGATGGGGCGCGCGTCTCATCCACCCAGCCCGATCGTCAGACTCACCATCACGCAGCCGATCAGAACCATGGCGATCCCCCAGCCTTTGGCGCTGTGTCCGGCGTAGCGGCCATACGAATGGCCCGCCAGAAACAGGATGACCAGGGCAATTCCATCCGAGATGCGCGCTGCCAACCCTACTCGCGAAATGACGAGAAACGGCAGCACAAGCGGAAGGGTGGAGAAGAAGACCAGGTTGAAGACGCCGAAGGCTCCACGCCAGTCCTCCGCTTTCAGCCGCGGCTTGGGCGGAGCTTCAGGAAAGCTCTCCAGCCTCTGTCGAATCGCGTCGATAGACGACGGTGGCATCACCGAAGCCAGCACCGGCGGTAGCGCGTCGGTGATGATCTCGTTGGCTTCCTTGGGTCCCTTCGCGCGGTGAACCTGGCGAAGGATACTGAGGGTGTGTCCGCGCTCGCTGACGCAGGACATGATGTACATGATGGCGTCGATCACTCCCCAGGCCAGATTGCAGCCAAGGGCGCCAATCAACATCTCGTGTATTTGTACGCGACCGGCACGCGCCACGCGCAGGGACACGGTGAAGGTCATCACCATGATCACGCCGAAAAGGATCTCGGATGAGCGCTCCAGCGGATCGAGCACTGGATGATAGTGGAGAAGCTTGCTGATTTTGCTATTTTGCGCAGCTGTCGTCATGACAGTCAGCTCCTGCGCCGGGTGCTGCGGACTCTGAATGGAAGCGGCGGAAAGGTTGCCGACAAGGTTGCAGGTCGCAGATGCTCGTTGACAGCGGTTTTTGGCTCCCGGACAATTGAGAGTAGCAGGAAAGGATCAGAAATGTTCCCCCAAGAAGGACAAAGTGCACCACCGGAGCCACCGGAGCCAACGCCCGATAAGAGCTCGCTTCTGAAGTGGGTTGCGTTAGGTGCAGCCGCAATCTACGTGATCGCCTCGTTGTATCTCCTCTATGACATGCGGACGCGGGTGGTTGCGCTGGAAGCCAGAGAGCAAGCTGTGGAGACCCAGCAGGCGCAGTTGACGGAACGCCTGCATGCGACGTCGAGCGAGTTCAAGCAGCAACTGTCTTCGCAGGTGGGAGCGACGAAGCAGGAGATGGCGGAGCGGGCGGCTGAGCTGGAACGCGAGCAGAAGGCCGTGGCTGCCAATGCGGCGCGCCTGTCGGCGCAACAGAGCCAGCAAGGCAAGCAGCTCGCCGCGGTTAATAGCGAAGTGAGCAGCGTGAAGACCGATGTAGGCTCGGCGAAAACCGATATCCAGAAGACGCAGACCGACCTGGCCGCGACCAACTCCAAACTGGAGCGGACTATCGGCGACCTTGGCGTGCAGAGCGGACTGGTCGCCCACAACGCCTCCGAACTTGAGATGCTGAAGCGCAAGGGCGAACGGAACTATTACGACTTCACACTGCAAAAAGGCGCCAGGACGCCGGTGTCGACCGTCAGCCTGCAGTTGAAGAAGGTCGACGCCAAGAAGAGCCGCTTCACTCTGAATGTGATCGCCGACGACAAGACGATCGAGAAGAAGGACAAGACGGTCAACGAGCCGCTGCAGTTCTACACCGGACGCGACCACATGCTGTACGAGCTGGTGGTCTTCACCGCCGACAAGAACGCAGTAACCGGTTACCTCTCGACTCCGAAGAACGCTCCTACCCCGGTTACTCCCTAGAAAGAACTGCCGGTAACGCGGTTACTCCTCAAAATGAGCTGAAAAAGGACGCGGCGAAAGCCGCGTCCTCACGTTTAACTCCTTGTCTCAAGGGACGGTAAGAGTGTCTCTGGAGCCGGTTACCCCACCATAATGCCTCTAGGCAAAGGCGCTAAAGCGTCATATGTTAATAGCCAAGTGGTTCCATGCGCCCGAACCTTTTTAGTGGGTAGCAAGAAAGGATGACCCATGTTTCAACAAAAGGTCCCGATTAGTATTACCTCGACCCAAACCCAGCCGCCGCCGGTAACCCCTTTTGACTTGCCGCGTCCGGTAGTGCGCAGGGAGCCGCTGGAGCGAGGCGCCATTTTAAAGTATGCGCTGCTGGTGGTAGCGACGGCGTATATCATCGCGTCGTCCTACTTCATGTATTACACGTACAGCGTGTATGAAGTGCGGCCCAGGGTGGTCGCGCTGGAGCAGAAGCAGAAGGCGATGGAAGCCGAGCAGGCAGAGCTGGCCAAGAAAGTACATGTCCGGTTGTCGGAGTTCAACAAGACTCTGACTACAGAGGTTGGTTCGACCAAGCAGGAAATCACGTTACGCGCCGCCGAGTTGGAAGAGCAGCAGAGAGCAGCCGCAGCCAAGTTGGCCGCAACGCAGAGCCAGCAGAGCAAACAGCTGGCCGCCGTCAGCGGCGAAGTGACGAACGTGAAGACCGACGTAGGCGCTGCCAAGGCCGACATCCAGAAGACGCAGACCGAGCTGGCTGCCACCAACTCTAAGCTCGCCAACGCCATGGGTGACATGGGCGTGCAGAGCGGGCTGATCGCTCACAATGCCTCTGAGCTGGAAGAGCTGAGGCACCGCGGCGATCGCAACTACTTCGAGTTCAGCTTGCAAAAGGGTGTTCGCAGCCGCGTGTCGAACATCAGCCTGGTGTTGAAGAAGGTCGACCCGAAGAAGAACACGTTCACCATGAATGTGTTGGCGGACGACAAGACCATCGAGAAGAAAGACCGCACTCTGAACGAACCGCTGCAGTTCTACAGCGGCGCCGACCGCCTGCTATATGAAGTGGTGGTGTTTAACGCGGGCAAGAACACGGTTAGCGGCTACCTGTCGACTCCGAAGTTTCCGACCCAACAAGCCAAGCAGTAAGGATTCCCCGCAGCGCCTTCAGGCTTACTTGGAGGCGCTGCTTTTTTCATGCAGCACGATCGGCGCCTGGTCGTAGGGTTCGATGGTGATGACCGTGTCTTTGCGGGCGTCGAACTGCTCCTTCGTCACCGTCGGCGAGATCAGCACAGTGCCCGTCTGCTCGCCTCCCGGCGGAATCTTCATTTCGACCTGCAGCGGACGGCCGTGTCCCTGAAGCTCGGGATAGACGCTCAAATAGCGGTCATAGTCGCTTGCGGCGGCAGCTCCGTCGGACTGATCGCCCTGATCGGTTGTGACCGCTCCCTTGATGTCCTTGATGTAGAGCGTCTTGTCGCCGACGTTGTGCAGGGTCACGGTGATGAGGATCATCGGGCTGGGCATGTTGGCGGGCTGGCTGAAGAAAACGCCGTCGATGCTGCCTTGTGCCCCGGGTTTTGCGCGATTGATGTACATCACCACCGCGACAACGAGCCCGACCAGGACTAGAGCGACGGCGACTGGCGCCATGGGCGGTAGATTGCGCTTGGCCGTGCCGAACTCCTCGGTAGGCGTCAGCGTCGGATGCAGGCGTTACGGCTGGTGGTAGGGGAGTGCTGGGTTCGTCCGCCATAGATTGCCTCCGGCAAACTGCGGTTAATTCCATTCGTGCTTTATCGCCTTGCGAAATGCCTTCTCGGGCAAGCGTGTTCAGGACGTCGTCCGCAGTGAGCCATGCGCGGCGTGCCTGAAGAATGCCGTACTTAATCTTCTCGAAGTGCGAAGTGTGGTGAGCATCGGTGTTGATGACGATCTTCACCCCACGCTCGCGCGCCATGCGCAGATGAACATCGTTCAGGTCGAGACGATCGGGATAGGCGTTCAGCTCCATCGCGACTTTGTTCTTCAGTGCCGCGTTCAGGATCGAGCTCCATGTCGAAGCTGTAGGCGTCGCGGCGTAAGCAAAAGCCGGCCAGTCGGATGGCCGAGGATCGAGACATTCTTGTTGCTCGATGGCGCGCAGCAGGCGGTCGGTCATCTGCTGCGGTTCCTGGTTGAAGGCCGAGTGAACGCTGGCGACGACGACGTCCATCTGCTCAAGTACGGAGTCGGAGAGGTCGAGTTCACCGTCGGCGAGGATGTCGACCTCGATGCCGGCCATGATGGTGATGCCGTCGATCTGCTCGTTAGCGGCGTGAATACGGGCGATGTGCTCGGCCGCGCGCTTGTCGTCGAGACCGTTGGCGAAGGCCAGGTTCTTGCGAGTGGTCGGTGATGGCGATGTACTTGTAGCCGCGCTCCTTGGCGGCCGCGGCCATCTCTTCGATGGTGCATTTGCCGTCGGTCTCGACCGTGTGCATGTGGACTTCGCCGCGAATGTCTTTGACGGTGATCAGCTTGGGCAGCTTGTGTTCGGCGGCCAGCTCGATCTCGCCACAGTTCTCGCGCATCTCCGGCGGAATGCAGTCGAGCTTCAGCGCGCCGTAGATTTCGTCTTCGGTCGTGCCGGCTACGCGCTCGTTGTCCTCGAGGCGGAACAGTCCGTATTCGTTGAGCGTCAGACCCATCTTCAGCGCGCGCTGGCGCAAGCGTGACGTTATGGCTCTTCGATCCGGTGAAATACTGCATGGCCGCGCCGTAAGAGTCGGGCGGCAGCATGCGCACGTCGACCTGCATGCCGCTGCGCAGCTTAAAGCTGACCTTGTTGTCGCCCTTGGCGAGCACGTCGAGGATGCCGGGGAAGCGCAGCACCTCTTCGATCAGCGCCGCGCGTTGCTCGTCATCAACGCAGCAGGGGCCGGTGATCAGCATGTCGAGATCGCCAACGGTTTCGCGGCCGCGGCGCAGCGAGCCGGCAGGCGTGATTTTGTCGATGCCCTTAATGTGCTTGAGGTGCTCGGCCAGTTTCTCGGCGGTACGGTCAGCTTCATCGAGCAGGAATCGGCCGGATATGCGGCGATAGCCTTCGATCGCCTTGAGGATCTTCTGCTCGCTCTTTTCGCTGAGGCGCGGCAACTCGCGCAGCTTGCCTTCGCGCGCCAGCTTCTCGACGCCCTCGAGGTCGCTCACTTGAAATGCGCTCCACATCAGCGCGATGGTCTTCGGTCCGAGGCCCTGGATTTTCAGCAGCTCCAGCATGCTGGGGCGATACTTTTGCAGCAGTTCCTGATGCTGCTTCAGTTTGCCCTCCCGGCCCAGTTCCTGAATGTTGGCGGCCATGCCTTTGCCGATGCCGGGAATCTCAAGCAGCTTCTTCGGCTCGGCCAGCAGACTCGGAGACCTGCTGCGGATGGCCTTCGAGGGCTTCGGCAGCGCGGCGATAAGAGCGGATGCGGAACGAGTCGTCGCCGTTGACCTCCATCAGGTCGGCGGTCTCGTAGAAAATGTGTGCGATGGTCTTGTTATCCAAGGAAGCAGCACCCGAGCGAAATTGTAACCCGTCAGGCGCCCGGGATGTGCGTCACCAGAAGGCGCGGCTTGCACTAAGGCGAAGCCGGCGCGGTCCTGGTTGCGGCGTCAATCTCCGCCAGCAGCGTCTGCACCTGCTTCGTATTCTTGCTGTCCGGCTCCCGAGACAAGAAGGCCTGGACCTCATACTTGGCGTCCTTGTAGAACCTCATCGGCACCAGTGCGTAAGCCTTAATCAGATGAACGGCCGCAAAGCTGTTGCCGCTCAGCCGCTGGGCCTGCCGCGCGAACTCGAGGCCCTTGCGCGTACATGCCTTTGGCAATCGTAGCTTTCGCCATTTCAAAATAAGCCTGCCAGGACCTGGGCGACAGCGAGAGGCTGCGCTCGGACGAGCGCATGGCGTCGTCAAAGCGGCCTTGATGGTTGTAGATAACGCTTAGCTCGATGTAGGCGTTGGCTTCGGCAGGATCGATCTTCACCGCCCGCTCGAGGTCATCCTGCGCCGCCGCCAGTTTGCCATTACTCATCTCGATTTGGCCGCGCAAGGTAAGGGCGTCAGCGAATCGCGGTTCAATCTGCAATGCGCTGTCGAGCAGGGGCAGCGCTTTGCCAGGCTTGTGATTGTGAACGTTGGCCAGTGCTTTGCGATAGAGCTTCTGCGCGCTGGTGGGCACCATCATCTGCACCACCGACACGGTGGAATCTAACTCGGGAGCAGCCGGAGCGTCATGCTGCAGCCGCAGGTTGAGCGAAGCGGATTCTGACTGCACAGTTACGGTATCGTCGGCGCGCGAGTCAGCTGATTCGGCGAGCAACTCGTAGTCGCCCGCCGGGATGTTATACAGTTCAAAGGTGCCGTCGGATTCGGTGTACGTCGAAGTAACCGGCAACGCTGAGCCGGCGGTATAGAGAGTGACGTGAATATTAGACGCAAGGCTGCCGTCGACATTCAGTACAGTGCCGCGAAGTACGGTGATGAGGCTGGCTGCCGATGCGTCAGACGATAGTTGGGAAAGTTGGGCTGCGCTGCAGATTGGAAGCAGAGAGAGGGCGAATAACGCCGTCATAGGGGCTCGAAACATCATACTGGCCACCCGTCCCATGACTCACGAGGTGACTCGCCCAGCTTTTGCGTGCCTTAAGGCTGGGTGGTCACCCTCGGCGCTGCCAATGTTTTGTCGGCGCGCTGTCTTCCTCAGATGAGAATTTCAAAAACAAGTTGGCTTTCGTCGCGCGTCACCATGCGAAATAAATGAATAAAGCGGTGGGCAACTCTGGACAGCGGTACCTTAGCTTGGACAAGATGCCGGAACACAAGTCGATCACGATGCAGCCGGCGCGCAATATTCTTGGGAGCTTGCGCGTGCCCGGCGACAAATCCATCTCGCACCGCTACGCCATGCTCGCGGCGCTCGCCGAAGGACGCTCGCGCTTCGACAACTTCGCGCCCGGCGCGGATTGCGCCAGCACGCTGGGTTGCGTGGCTGCGCTCGGCTGCAAGGTGGAAAGGGAAGACGGCGGCGCAGTTGTCATCGACGGACTGGGGCACGACCTCCGCGCGCCGAATGCGCCGCTGAATTGCGGGAATTCCGGATCGACGATGCGTATGTTCTCCGGCATTCTCGCGGGGCAGCCGTTTGCGAGCGAGTTGACGGGCGATGCATCGCTGTCGCGACGGCCAATGAAGCGCATCATCGAGCCGCTGACGGAAATGGGCGCGCAGATCGAGGCGACCGACGATCATGCCCCGCTTCGTATACATGGGGCGAAGCTGCGGGCGATTGCATATCGGCCGGCAGTCGCCAGCGCGCAGGTCAAGACCTCGGTGCTGTTCGCTGGATTACTGGCAGAAGGAAAGACGACAGTCGAAGAGCCGGCGCGCACACGCGATCACGGGGAACTGGCGCTGCGAGCTTTCGGCGCTACCGTCGAGCGGCTGCAGAACGCGGTCAGCATTCAAGGCGGACAAAAGCTGCACGCGCTGGAGGCTTTTGTGCCCGGCGACATGTCGTCGGCAGCGTTCTTCCTGTGCGCGGCCTCGGTGTTTCCCGAGTCGAACCTTGTGATCGATGGCGTGCTGCTGAACCCAACGCGGTCGGCGCTGCTGGATGTGCTGGCCGCGATGGGGAGTCGCATCTCGATGCTACGAGTGGAAGAGAGCCACGGCGAACTGGTGGGCACAATTTCGCTCGTGCCGGGGCGCGGTCGGCATGTGGTGATTGAAGGCGCACTGACGGCGCTGCTTATCGACGAGTTACCGGTGCTGGCGGCGATTGCTCCGTTCACCACGCAAGGCATTGAAGTACGCGGCGCGAAAGAGCTGAAGGTGAAGGAGTCGGATCGGCTGAGCGCGGTCACTCGCAATCTGCAAGCCATGGGAGCGCAGGTCGAACAGACCGACGATGGCTGGCGGATTCCGGGCGGGCAGCGACTACATGGGGCGGAGATCGAGAGTTATGACGACCACCGCATTGCGATGGCGTTCGCTGTGGCCGCGCTGAAGGCCGAGGGCGAGAGCGTCATTCACAAGGCGGAGTGCGTTGGGATTTCGTATCCCGGTTTCTTCGAGGATTTGGAGAAGTTGTTGGAGAGGTAATCGCCGCCGACGCCGGCGTTGAAGAAGAATATTCACGTCAGGATTGTCATCACGTGGCGGGCTGTTGAACGAGAAGCAGATCCCTCCTCGGGCTGAAGCCCTCGTCGTGATGACAGACTTTCCTTCACCGCGAGAACTGGTCACCCGAAGGGTTCACTGCGACAGCAGGTACTCCAGCTTCGCGCTCGATCTCCGAGATTTGAATCGCGGGCTGGCCGGCGCTTTGCAGTGACTTGTTCAACTGCGCCAACTGACTGCTCTTCAGTTGCGTCCACTGCTCCAGGGCGCTTGCGGCAGCCTTGCCCGATTCGTGATAAACATCGAGCGCCTGCGAGGGTAGAGTGCGATCACTGTTCTCCACCACACGCAGCGCGGCTCCCAATCCCATGACCGCCGAGTCCAGGCCCGAGATCGATCCGGGCGCGCCCTCTCTCGCCCTTCTCGATATGCTCGATCTGTGCGTTTACATTGGTTACCTCGGCCAGCATCTGTTGATGCTTGGCGAGGAACGGTGCGGGCAGCCCGGCAATGTGCTTCTTCACGGCGCCGATTTCGCTTTGCACTTTGCGGGCATCGCGTAGCTGATTGAAGATGTCGAGTCCTACGCGCAGCTGGTCGTTCAGCTCAGCCGTCGTGACCTGCGCGCGAGGATCCATCGTTAGCTTCAACGGCTGCGTGAGCGTGTTGCCGTCGACCGTCAGCTTGAGCTGGTAGGTGCCCGGAACGACGCGCGGTCCTCGTGGCGCATCCGTAGCCGTCCTCGTCATCGACCTCGGCGCTTGCTGCCGGAGCTGCCCCAGCGCAGGTCCCAAACAAAACGATGCGCGCCGGCCGTGCTCTCCAGCAGGATCGGCTTGGGAATCCAGCGCTCGGCGATCGCCATCGGCGGATGGGGTTGCTCTTTCTTCACCGTGCTGGTGAAGTGCCGTACCAATTTTCCGCTCGCGTCGGAAATCTCCAGCGTGACCATCTTCGCCGTCGAGGGCAGGTAGTAGTCGATGATGGCGCCATCGGGCGGATTCTTGCAGGTCGGTTCCTCGGGCGGCAGCGGCGAGCCGAGGAAGACATCGTTATCGATCCGCACTGCTGCCGCTGGTTGATACAGACGCGGAGCGGAAGTGGTCTGCGCGGCCATCTGGCGCAGTGAGGTGATGTCGTCCAGATCCAGAACGAGCGGCCGTATGTCGCAATAACGAGATCATCACCGTGGATCGTGATGTCGCGCACGGAGGTCACCGGGAGGTTCAACTGCAGTGGCTGCCATTGCTCGCCGTCGTTGAACGAGACGTAGATGCCCAGCTCCGTCCCGGCGTAGAGCAGAGCCTTTCACTTGCGTATCCTCGCGAATGGCATTGACGAACGAACTCGGCGGCGATGCCGTTGGTGATCGGCTGCCAGGTCTTGCCATAGTCGCGCGTGCGATAGAGGTAGGGCTTCTGATCGTCGAGGCGATGCCGATCGACGGCGACGTAGGCGACCGCCGGACTGAAGCGCGAAGCTTCGATCATCGCGATCTTGCTCCACGGAGCTCAGGCCCGGAGGCGTGACATCCTCCCAGCTTGCGCCGCCATCACGCGTCAGATGCAGGAGACCGGTGTCGCTGCCGGCCCAGATTTCATTTGGCTTCAGCGGCGAAGGCGCGATGCTGAACACGACACCGTATCCGCGCTGCATCGCATTGTCATTCGTCGTCGGGCCGGCGGCCTTGCCGCTCGGCGTGCCGCTCACGGCGCCGGTCAGATCGGGGCTGATCTCCTTCCAATGCAGGCCGCCGTCGGTGGTCTTCATCACATATTGCGTGCCGAAGTACAGCGCATTCTTTTCGGCCGGCGAGCCGACCAGCACTGGCGTCCACGTGTCGCGATACTTGCGCTGATTGATGTCGCTGCTGAAGTTCGGCATGGGCCAGGGCGTGATGTCCTGGCTCAGCGAGGTGCGGCGGTCCCAGCGAAGCACGCTGCCATAGACGCCGCTGGCATAGAGGATGTTCGGGATCGCCAGGGTCGGGAACGATCCATCCGCTCTCGCCACCGCCGACCATGTACCAGTCGCGCCCGGTGATGTTGCCGTGATCGGTGCGGCTGGGCACGGCAATGGAGCCCGTGTCCTGCTGCGCGCCGTAGACATGGTAGGGAAATTCGTTGTCGGTAGCGACGTGGTAGAACTGCGCCGTCGGCTGGTTGTACCACGACGACCAGGTCTGCCCGCGATTCAGGCTGATGGTCGTGCCCTGATCGGTGCCGAGGATCAGGTGCGAGGAGTTGTTGGGATCGACCCAGAGCTGGTGATAGTCGTCACCGCCGGGCGCGCCGCGCACAATCGAAATCGTTTTGCCTGCCGTCTTCGGAGCGATACAGCGCGATGTTAGGCATGTAAATGACGTCGGGATTGATTTGGATCGACGGTGATGCCCATGAAGTACCAGGCGCGGCTGGTGATGCGCGAATCGCCATTGGCCAGCGTCCAGGCGTTGCCGCCATCGTCGGAGCGATAGAGGCCTGACTTCTTGCCCGCATCGATCAGCGCGTACACGCGCTTGCCATCGGGTGCGACGGCAACTCCGACGCGTCCCCAATCGCCATCGGGTAAACCGTTGCCGGTAAGCTGCGTCCAGTTGGCACCGCTGTCGGTGGAGCGATAGATTCCGCCGCCGGGTATTTGCAGCGGAGCATAGGTGCTCCATGGCGGACGATGCGGAGCCCAGGTTCCGGCGAAGAGAATGTTGGGAGTGGCGGCAGCGATGGCCAGGTCCGAGACGCCAATAGTCGGACCTTTGTCGAGAACGTGAGTCCAGGTTTTGCCGCCGTCGATCGACTTGAAGACACCGCGCTCGCTGTTCGGTGCGTAGGCATGACCCAGCGCGCCGATAAAAACGATGTCAGGATTGTGCGGATCGATGACAATGCGGCTGATCTGGCGCGTTTCCTTCAGGCCGATGTTCGCCCAGGTCTTGCCGGCGTCGGTGGACTTGTAGACGCCATCTCCCGAGCTGAGAGCCGAGCGAATGTCGGACTCGCCGGTGCCGGCGTAGAGAATGTTCGGATTGGATGGAGCGACTTCGACCGCGCCGATCGATGCGATGGGCTGGCTGTCGAAGACCGGCGTCCAGGTAATGCCGGCATCGATGGTCTTCCAGATTCCGCCATCGACTGCGCCGAAGTAGAAGGTCACGCCATCGCCGGCGCCGGTGACCGCAGCTGCACGCCCGCCGCGATAGGGACCGATGAGTCGCCACTGCAAGGCGCTCAGCCGGTCTGGGGAAACCGTCTGGGCGGAGCTCACGATGTTCAGAAGAGAAAGAGCGAGACCAACGGTGGCGCAGCCTGCAATCCGTCTTAGGCGATGGCTCAAATCGAAGTCCTCTACCTGCAAAGATGTTGCGAATAGATTACACTTTCGCGGGGTCACCCAACGACGCACGGAACGAGACGGTAACTTCATCGATGTCCATCAAGCAGAAACTCAGCTGCGCTTTTTGCATTTCTTCTCACTTTCAGCCATCCTTCCCGCAGGCGCCCAGCAAATCGATACCTCGATGCTCAGCCAGATGCACTGGCGCGATGTCGGTCCGTTTCGCGGCGGCCGTACGCGCGCCATCGCCGGCGTTCCCAGCCAGCCGAATGTCTTCTACATCGGCGCGGTGAACGGCGGCGTATGGAAGACGAACGACTACGGCCGCACCTGGGATCCGATCTTCGATCATGAGCCGACGGGCTCGATCGGCGCCATCGCGGTGGCGCCGTCGGACCCGAACATCGTGTACGTGGGCAGCGGCGAAGGGCTGCATCGGCCCGATCTCTCGGTGGGCGACGGCATTTACAAGTCGACCGATGCGGGCGTGACCTGGACGCACCTTGGTTTGCAGCGAGGGCCAGCAGATCTCGGAAATGGCGGTCGATCCGCGCGATCCGAATCGTTTGTTTGTAGCGGTCGCGGGCCATCCTTACGGTCCAAACCCGTGAGCGCGGCATCTATCGCTCGACGGATGGTGGACAGACCTTCGAAAAGGTTCTCTACAAGGATGAGAACGTCGGCGGCAACGACGTCGAGATCGACCCGGTTGACCCGAACATCGTTTATGCCACATTGTGGGATAGCCGCGAAGGGCCCTGGGAAGATGGGCAGTTTAATGGGACGGGCGGCGGGATCTTCAAGTCGACCGACGGCGGACAGACTTGGAAGCAGCTTGCCGGCGGCCTGCCGGACAAGATCATTCAGGCGTACATCGCGATCGCTCCCAGCAACCCGAAGCGGTTGTTTGCAACCGTCGCTGTGGGCAACACGACCGAGTTCTATCGATCCGACGATGCCGGCGCGACCTGGTCGACGGTGACCACCGATCCGCGGCCGAAGATTCGCATCGGCGGCGGCGATCTGTGCATTGCCGCGCTTCGATCCCAAAGATCCTGACATCATCTACGTCGTCAGCATCGTGACGTGGCGGTCGATGGATGGCGGCAAGACCTGGACGGGCATTCGCGGCGCGCCCGGCGGCGACGATTACCAGAACGTCTGGATCAATCCCGAGAACCCAAGCATCATCGGGCTCGCCAGCGACCAGGGCGCGATCATCACGTGTCAACGGGGGCGAGACGTGGAGCTCGTGGTACAACCAGCCGACGGCGCAGCTCTATCACGTGAACGCCGACAACGCGTTTCCGTATCGCCTGTGCAGCGGCCAGCAGGAAAGCGGCTCGGTGTGCATCGCCAGCCGCGGCAACGATGGCGAGATCACCTTCCGCGACTGGCATCCGGTGGCAGCCGAGGAGTACGGCTACGTCGTCCCCGACCCGACCGATCCAGACACGATCTTTGGCGGCAAACTCTCGCGCTATGACCGCCGCACGGGACAGGCACAGAATATCTTGCCGGTACCGCTGGGCGGTCCTGATTTCCGCGTGATTCGCACTGAGCCGATTGTCTTCGATCCGTTCGATTCGCACCTGATGTACTTCGCCGCAAACACGCTGTGGGCGACGCGCGATGGCGGACGCAGCTGGAAGCAGATGAGTCCCGACCTCACCCGCAAAACATGGGAGGTGCCGGCGGCGGTTGGAGTCTACAAGAGTGATCCGACGGCGCAGCCAAAGCAACGCGGCGTTATCTATGCGCTGGCGGTTTCGCCGGTCGAGCGCGGACGGATATGGGCGGGAACCGACGATGGGCTGATCTGGCTCACGACCGACGGCGGCTCGCATTGGAACAACGTGACGCCGCCACAGCTTTCGGCGTGGCAGAAGGTGTCGGTGCTGGAGGCGAGCCACAGCGATCCGCAGACGGCGTATGCCGCGGTCAACACGCTGCGGCTTGATGACCTTCAGCCGTATATCTATCGAACTCACGATTCCGGGAAGACTTGGACTCCGATCACGACGGGCATTCCCAACGATCAGAACGTGAACTCGGTGCGCGAAGATCCCAAGCGTAAGGGGCTGCTGTTTGCCGGAACCGAGGGCTCGGTGTATGTCTCGTTCGATGACGGCGATCACTGGCAGTCGCTGCGGCTGAACCTGCCGGCGACGTCCGTGCGCGACCTGCTGATCAAGGACAACGACCTGGCGATTGCCACTCACGGACGCGGGTTCTGGATTCTGGACGACATCACCCCGCTGCGGCAGCTAAGCGAGAAGGTCCTCGGCGAGCAGGCATACCTATTTGAGCCGGGGCTGGCGTACCGAGTGCGTTGGGATACGTACCCCGACACGCCGCTGCAGCCGGATGAGCCGGCAGGGCAGAATCCGCCGGATGGGGCCATCCTCAACTATTACTTGAAGTCTGCACCATCGACGCCTGTGCTGCTGGAGATTATGGACAGTTCAGGAAAGCTGGTTAGGCGTTTCTCCAGCGCCGATCCGGCGCCGGTGGCGGACCCGCAGCTGCTGATTCCGGAGTATTGGCTGCGGCCGTATCGGGGGCTGTCGCCGGCAGCAGGCTTCCACCGCTTTGTCTGGGACATGCACTACACGCCGGTACCGGGGATTAAGCCCGATTATCCGATTTCGGCGGTGGCGCACAACACGGCGCCTGTGCCGACCTCGCCGTGGGCCATGCCCGGCAAGTACACGGTGGTGTTGGTGGCGAACGGTCAGAAGTTCACCCAGCCGCTCACGGTGGAGATGGATCCACGGGTGAAGACCTCGATGACCGACCTGAGGAAGCAGTTTGACCTGTCGAATGAGGTCTACCAGGACTTGATGACGCTGCAGCTGGTGGTGGATCGGGCGGACGCGATTCGCGAACAGCTGAAGGCCATGCTGGCCAAGGCCAGCGCTGCTGACAAGACGAAGATCGAGGCCGCAAGCAAGGAACTGGCAGCCGTAGCGGGTGGCGCAGGCCGTCGCCGTCGGCGTGGGCAGCAGCAGGCGGAGAATCTGACCGGCGTTCAGGGGCAATTGATGCAACTGTTCGGAGCATTGCAAGAGGTGGATGCTGCTCCTACGTCGCAGGTCGAGGCCGCTGTACCCAAGGTGCATCAGTCGACGCAGGCCGTACTGCAACAGTGGAAGGAGTTTGTGAGTGAGGATCTTGCGCCGTTGAAGATTCAGCAGTAGGGTGTCAAGCTGAAGTTGTCGGACGCGCCCCGGCAGGGGGTACGCCTGAAGAGCGGGCGAGAAAAAGTCATACGGCGCCACTGCCGTCGGCCGGAGCCTGCTCAGGTACGGAAATGAACGGCTTGGACGCTGGCCTGAAGGCCAGCTCTACCTGGAAGCGCCTTGCGATCGAGCCTTTCGGCGCTCCGGTACGGTCTTTCGGTGCGCTGAAGGGCTGGCTTTTCAAAGCTCTCGACGATTTGCTCGCTCCCGGAGCGTCCTGTTTCCGCTATGAACCGCATAATCAGACCGACACCTACCGGGAATCAATCTGGCTACGACTTTTCGGCCCTTTTAGTCATCCAATCCTTGAAAATTGGAATCGAATCGAGGTAAGTTGCTGGTAGGCGCCGCTTTGTTGCAGGGGCGTCGGACCGGAGGCTCCGATGCGCCGTTGGTACATTCCACTCACTGTCTTGGGTTTAGGTAGCGTGGGTGCGCTCTTGTTCAGTGAACGAGGCCGCAAGACTCTACGCGGAGTCGTCGAGAAGTTTCAGCAGTCGCCGGAAGGTTGGCGCGAACTCAACCAGAGCCTGCAAGGCGAGTTAGATCGCATTCAGGCCGCGCTTGATCACATCGCTGAGACGATTGATCCTCATCCCGAGCTGGGGCACTAATCCCCTTTCGTCGCCGACGATCGTCCGCCCGATTTTGCAGGCTTTTTCTGCCCGCCGCAGGACGCCGCGGATGTCTGCCTCGAATTGAATCTTGAAGCTACTCTTAGTCGTCGACCACACCTTCAAACAGATCGGTCTCAAGTTTTGCTTGCTGCGGGGTTTTCGTTGCGGCGAGGTGAAACATCTCCGCAGTGCCCAGGGCTTCACCGAGGTTCTTTCGCACCCGCTCAAATAGCGGGGTTTGCGTGGTGTGCTGACGGAAAGCGCGATGTTTCTGCTCGAAGCGCTGCGTACCGATTTCAATGCGCGTCGTGACCGTTGGCTGCGAAATGGGCGGACGGTCGGGCAGTTGAAAGTCCGCCGCGTGGTAATAGAGCTTCTGCGCCTGATGCGGCGTCAGGCCGTCCTGGAGTTGTTCGGGATAGCGGTCCTTGCGGCCGGCCCATTCAAATGCCAGGGTAGCGAAGATGCCGGCCATGGCGTGGTCGAGATGTCCGGTGAGGCCGCCATCGGGGCCGAAGGTCAGGATGACCTGCGGACGGATACGCCGAATGCGCAGTACCAGATCGCCCACGGCCTGCTGGAGATCGGCGCGGTCGAGTTTGCTGTCGAAATAGTTCAACACCTCACCATGGGAGATGCCGAGCACCTCGCAGGACTTCGCAAATTCCGCACGGCGCAGTGCGGCAAGCTCTTCGTTGGTTTTGGCTGTTCCACGGTTGCGGGCGGCCGTACCTTCGGTCATGCAGGTAACGGAGGTCTCGACGCCGCGCTCGTGATAGAGCAGCAGCGTGCCGCCGAAGGCGCCGGCTTCGTCGTCCGGATGAGCGGTGATGCAGAGAAGTTTGCGCATGAGTCCTGGTTAATTCTATCGGTTGTGCGAGCGGAAGCGGGGCAAAGTGGAAGAATGTCATCGTGAGCGGCGGGTTGGGCGCGAGCGATCTGCTGCAGGCACTGAACGCAGATCCTACTCGCGCTGAAGCGGTCGTCGGGATGACGATTCTGGTTGGGCCGACTTTATCCATTTGCAAGTGGCGAATGGGAGTCTTGTTGCTGATCAGCGAGCTCCGGCTTGCCAAACCCCGCCAAATCCGCAATAATAATCAAGTTGTTGCCTCAAGGTAGTTGAGGTCCGATGAGCGCCTTAAGCTGCGTTCATTGGGGTGCGGTAGCGGCGCCGTAAATGGTAGATCGCTGGAGCACCCGTAAAGCCGGTCATCTCGCCTGAGGAAATGTTGTCGCCGGAGCCTAAACGCTCAGCCCTGAATTTTAGTCGTTCAAGCGGCAAGCGCGGTTTCGCGCGATAGCGCACTAGCAGGAAAGGAAACCATTCTCTGTGTTAATGATTCGTCTGGCGCGTCGCGGTGCGCGCAAGCAGCCGTTCTACCGCATCGTGGTAATCGAGAAGGATCGGGCGCGCGATGGCCGCTCGGTGGAAGTCGTAGGCACCTATAACCCGCGGACCAATCCCGCGACCGTCGACCTGAAGCGTGAGCGCATCGACTACTGGACGTCGAAGGGCGCGCAGTTGTCCGATCGCGTGCGGAAGCTGGTGGAGAAGGCTCCGGCGGCGAGCGCGGCGGAACCGACCGCGGTAGCCTAACTTCGGGACGAAACAGGAGAGCCCCACAATGTCAGATGGCAAGCCAGACATGGTTGCGCTGATGGAACACCTCGCCAAGGCGATCGTTGAGAAGCCGGAAGAGGTGACGGTCGAGCCCTTCGAAGAGAACGGGCAGACGGTGCTGGAACTGATCGTCGCCGAGGACGACCTAGGCCGCGTGATCGGGCGCAACGGACGTACGGCGCGTAGCCTGCGGACGATCCTGCATTCGGCCAGCCTGCGCACGCGCAAGCGCTATCAGTTGGAGATTGTGGAATAGACGGCGAGTTCATCACCGTCGCACGCGTGCACGGTCCGCAGGGACGGCGGGGAGAAGTCTTTGCCGACTTGCACACCGACTTTCCGGAGCGCTTCGAAGAGCGACGCCGGATGTCAGGACTTGGCTCCCAGCGGCGAGCGCCGCGAGCTGCAGCTGGAAGAGCACTGGTTTCACAAGGGCGGCGTGGTGTTGAAGTTCGCCGGTGTCGACAGCATCAACGACGCCGAGCAGTTGAAGGGATGGGAAGTTCAAGTGCCGCAGGAAGAGCGAACCAAGCTGGAAGAGGGTTCGGCCTACGTCAGCGAGATTGTGGGCTCCGACGTCTGGATCAACGACGGTCAGCGCTTCCTGGGACGCGTAAGTGAAGTGCAGTTTGGCGCCGGAGAGGCTCCGCTGCTGGTAGTGAAGCTGCCGGTTTGCGCGGTGCAGAACGAAGTGCTGGTGCCTTTCGCCGCGGAGTACGTAAAGAAGTTTGATGTCGCCGGCAAGCGCATCGATATGGAGCTGCCGGAAGGCTTGCTGGAGCTGGAGACGCCGCTGACCGAGGAAGAGAAGCAGCGGCAGAAGTCGGAAGCCGATGAAGCCCGAGCAGCGGGCGAGCGTAGGAAAGGGAAGTAATTATTCAGAGTGAAAGCGGCATGGCTCAGGATGACCGATGAAGTTCGAGATCCTGACGATTTTTCCGGACTTTTTTCGCGGGCCGCTGGATTACGGCATCGTGCGCAAGGCGCGCGAAGCTGAGCTCATTGAAATCCTGATTCACGATCTGCGGGCGTTCACCCATGATCGGCATCGCACTGTCGACGACCGTCCGTTTGGCGGTGGCGAAGGGATGGTGCTGAAGCCGGAACCAATCTTCGAGTGCCTGGAGTCGCTGAAGATTGCGCCGCGCGAGGAACGGGTGCGGGAAGATGGGCGCGAGTCGGTGGTGCTGCTGTCGCCGCAAGGCCGCATGTTCACCCAGGCTGTCGCGCAGGAGATGATGAGCCGCGAACGCGTCATCCTGATCTGCGGGCGGTATGAAGGCGTCGATGAACGCGTGAGCGAGCACCTGGCCGATTGCGAGATTTCGGTTGGCGATTTCGTGCTGAGCGGCGGGGAACTGGGCGCGGCGATCATCGTGGATACGATGACGCGGCTGATTCCGGGAGCGCTGGGCAACGCAGCGTCGTCGCAGCAGGAGTCGTTTACCGCGACGGTCGCCGAGCAGGTGCGAGCAGGAAGGTGAGCCGCCGAGTTCGACCTGCGGTTCGGGCGGATTGCTGGATTATCCGCATTACACGCGTCCGGCGGAGTTTCGCGGGATGCCGGTTCCCGAGGTGCTGATGAACGGGAACCACGACGAAATCAGGAAGTGGCGGCGCCGGTGTGCGTTGCGCAAGACGCTGCAGAACCGTCCCGATCTGTTGCAGGCAGCGCAGTTGAGCGAGGAAGATCGCAAGCTGCTGCGAGAGATTGAAGTTGAATAGTGGATTTGTTGACACGACTCAAGTCGTGCCCTGATACAAAGCGCTTTTGAAACGAGATTAAGGCTGATCGCTAGTTGCTAGCAGCTAGTTGCTCGCCGCTAATTCGCCGCCGTGAGGCGTGCTATACGGAAGGAAATCAAAATGTCGAATTCTCCAATCATTGACCGGCTGCTCGCCAAGGCGCAGCGCACCGACCTGCCTGCCTTTAAACCCGGCGACACGGTTCGCGTGCATGTGAAGATCAAGGAAGGCGATAAGGAGCGTCTGCAGGCGTTCGAAGGCGTGGTCATCTCCAAGAGCAAGGGCGCGCAGCCCAGCTTCACCGTGCGCAAGATGAGCTTCGGCCAGGGTGTCGAGCGTATCTTCCCAACGAACTCCAAGGTCATCGACAAGATCGATGTGCTGCGCTCGGCGCATGTGCGCCGCGCCAAGCTGTACTACCTGCGTGCGCTGCGCGGCAAGGCTGCCCGCCTGCGCGAAGTCGAAACCACCCGCGGCTAGCGCCGGCTACTTATTTGTCGCGAAGGACTCCACCCAGGCGCTCGCTTGGGTGGGACTTCCGCTTATCGATCAGCGCTTCCCTTTCGGCCGCACGAACTTCAGCGCCGTGTGCGTGGCCGAGAAGCTCACCACCTTCACATCGAATAAACCGGCAGCTCTTCCTGCCTCCAGCACGTGCGCCTCTTTCATCTCCTGAAGACCTTTGGGATAGACAATCCACAGTGCACCGTTTGCGCTCAGAGAATCTTTGAGTTTTGGAACGCAGCGCAGAGCAGCAACCGCCGAGGCGCCGAGGAAAACCAGGTCGGAATCTTTCAGTGGCTTTAAGTCCGAGAAGTTCTTCGCGGCCTGGCGTAGATCGCGAAGGAAGTCCGGATGCTCCATTGCAATTGCCGAAATCACCAGCCCCGGCTTCACACCAAGCTTGTCGGCCGTGCTCTTGGGATGGAGGATCTTGTGAGCCCATTTGTCAGCTTGCTCGCCGAGTTCGAAGACAGCGGTGCCGTCGGTCCACTTGAGATGAAGTTCGCCGTCGCGCGATGAGACCGACTTGAGCGACGCCAGTGGGATTTTCAGGCGAAGGTCGCCGCGGAAGACGATCTCGCCGCTCTCCAGCAGCGCCTTGCCTTCGGTGGTCTTGCCATTCGCGCGAACGGAACAACGAATCTCATTGCCCATAATTTTCCGTGAGCGCCAAGAATGAAGCAGAAACCGGAAGGCGTCAACTATTCCTGCTGACACAAACAACCCCGCTTCGAGAGCGGGGTTCTCATCGCGACGCTGGGCGTCACAGGGGATCCGGTTTTCCGCGTGAAGGGCTAGACTCTCGCGGCCAGTTCCATGATGCCGATGGCGAGGGCAATCCAAAGCGCAAACGCCGCCGTGTTCAGGGTGACGCGGATTGCCGGGTTATCGATCAGCCAGTTGTATTTCGCGTCCATAAAGCTTCTCCTTGTCGTGGCCGCTGCAGCAGACGCCCCATGCGCCGGCTGAGAACTCCGGGTCTGCGCCGGATGTACTTCGTGGCCTACAGTTCAACTTCTGCAGCTATATACGGGCGAGACAGAGAAAGGTTCCGTGAATAGATTGTGAATGTGGGGCAAGAGACAGATGGACGGCGTGAGCGGCAAACGCGGGGATTCTTCAGCCTGCGCGCAGAACCTTGTGCTCTTCCGGAGCTGCGGGGGCCTCGACGTGCCCGGGCAGCACTTCCCGCAGCGCCCATTCGATTCGCTCCACAGAGCTGCGGATCATCTCGACTGACTCGTTACTCTTTTGGGTCGCGGTGGCGTAGGTAATCACCTGCAGGGAGTTGCGGATATGGTGATTCATCTCGGCAATGGTGCGCAGGCGTTCGCGCAGGGTATTGCGGCGCAGGCGCTCATTGTTGGTGAGGCTGAAAAACAGAAAGCCGGCTACGATTCCGGTCAGCAGGTTGGAGGTCAGCAGTATGTCGGTGCGGGTGACTCCGTCCCGCGCCAGCAGCCGGTCGAAGCTGAAGCCCACGAGCCACACCATCAGCATGACCAGGCTGCAGACAAAGATTAGCCTCGCTTTTGAGTCTCTGCCCAGATCCATATAGACCTCTATTCTGCCCCTGCCCCGCCGGTGCCTGCAGTTTCAGACGTTTGTAGCACCATTTCGTCTTTGTGAAAATGTTGCAGAATCGCATTCACTTGAGCGCGATTCAAAACCGACGCCAGCGCCGCCGCGTCGGCATCTTTCACCGCCTGCAGACTTCCAAAATGTTGCAGCAAGCGCCGGGTCGTGCGCTCACCGATGCCCGGAATTTCCAGCAGTTCGGTCTTGCGATCGCGAATCTGCCGGCGCTTACGATGGAAGGTCACGGCGAACCGGTGAGCCTCATCGCGGATCAACTGCACCAGGTGCAGCACCGGTGAGTGCCGGTCCAGAATCACCGGCTCATCCTCCTGACCTTGTACATAGATGATCTCTTCGCGTTTGGCGATGGACGCCAGCGGCTGATTTACGATACCCAGCGCCTCCAGAGCCTCGGCTGCTGCGTGCAGCTGGCCGATGCCGCCGTCGATGAGGACTACGCTGGGCATTTTCTGTTGCTCGCGCTGAAGGCGGCCGTAGCGGCGCGTGACCACCTCGCGCATGGAGGCGAAATCGTCAACGCCCTCCACTGTCTTGATGATGAATTTGCGATAGTCGGACTTCTTCATCTTGCCGTCTTCCCACACCACCATGGAAGCGACGGTTTCAGCGCCCTGGATGTGCGAGATGTCGAAGCACTCGATGCGCCTCGGCAAGTCGGGCAACATGAGCACGTCCTGCAGCGTTTCCTGGATGACCTTGGTCGCGGGCTTCATCACGCGGAACCGCTGATCGAACGCCTGCTTCGCATTCTGACCGACAAGGTCCACCAGCGAGCGCTTTTCTCCCCGTTGCGGAACGTGAATCTGCACGCGCCGCTTTTGCCCCTCAGAGAGCAGTTCTTCCAGCAGCGTTCGGTCCTCGAAATCGACCGGCACGTAGATTGTGTGCGGCACGTATTGCTGGTCGAGATAAACCTGCTTCAGCAGCGACGAGAAGAATTCTCCCGGCTCGAAACTGTTGCCGACCATCTCGCTGAGGTCTTCCCAGAAAAACTCACGCTTATCGACGATCTTGCCCCCGCGCATGTGGAAGAGATTCACCGCGAGCATTTCGTTCTCGTAGTGATAGCCGAAGACGTCGGCATCATCACCTTCGACGGCGGCAATGCGCTGCTTCTGCTCCAGCAGGTCGACGGTCGAGATCAGGTCGCGATACTTGGCCGCCAGCTCATACTGCTCGCGTTCCGCCGCAGCGTTCATGCGCTGGTGCAGCGAACGAGTCAGATCTGCGCCTCGTCCTTCCAGAAACAACCGCACGTCGTGTACCGCTTCGGTATAGCGTTCTGGAGTGGTCAGTCCCTCGACGCACGGGCCCAGACAGCGCCCGATGTAATACTGCAGGCACGGCCGCGGATAATAACGATTCAGGTCAAGCTTGCAGGACGGGATCAGGAAGTGACGGTGGATCAGGTCGACCAGCCGATAAGCGAGGCTGGTAGGGAAGTATGGGCCGAAATAGAGCGAGCCATCTTTGCGCAGGCGGCGGGTGGGGAAGACACGCGGATAACGCTCGCCGATGGTCAGCTTGATGTACGGGTAGGTTTTGTCATCGCGCAGAAGGATGTTGTAGCGGGGCTTCTTCTGCTTGATGAGATTATTTTCGAGAGCGAGCGCCTCTTTTTCGTTATCGACGACGACGTAGTCGATGTCGACGGCGTCACGCAGCAGCGAGCCGGTCTTGGCGTTGGTAGCGGCGCCTTCCAGAAAATACGAGCGCACCCGCGAGCGCAGGTTCTTGGCCTTGCCCACATAGATAATCTGGCCATCGGCGTTTTTATAGAGATACACGCCGGGCGAGGTCGGTAAGGTCCGGATTTTCTGGTGAAGGTCCATTCCGTCAGTTCAATGAGAGTTGATGATCGCGTGCACTTTGCCGGGGGAGAATCAGAACGTGCAACGCCTTGACAGTAAACCCACTTGGTAAAAATTCTACTCCCCGCGTCAGGATTATCCGACGTACTGTTGTGAAGGTTGAGGCGAGCCTCGGGTCCCAGCCTCAACTCGCTGAAAACACAAGCTCGAGCGATTAACGGTCTCCGGACGGCGGTTGGCAGCCGGTTTGCTCCACCTATGGGCAGGCTGGAACGGCTGAGCGCACGCCGAGGCCGAAAGTTGGCAAGGAGTCATGTCCACGATGAACCGATATTCCGTACTTGCAGTGCTGGTGGCCGGCAGCCTGCCTTTCACCGTAGGTTGCGCCACGAAGAAATACGTCACGAATCAGACCACGCCGATCATCAACAACGTTAATGAATTAGATGATCAGACGGCGAAAAATACTCACGACATTCGCGACGTGGATGCGCGCGCGCAGCAGGGGATCTCGCAGGTCAACTCAAAGGCCGATGCCGCCGATCAGAAGGCGCTGGCCGCGGGGCAGAGCGCTGATCAGGCGAATCAGAATGCCACTCAGGCCTCGAATCGCGTGACCAGCCTGGCGGGCACGGTCGAGAATCTCGACAACTACAAATCTGTGTCGGAGACAACCATTCAGTTCGGTTTCGACAAAGCGCAGCTCACGCGCAAAGACAAGCAGACCCTCGACGATTTTGCGTCGCAACTGAGCAGCCAGAAGCACTACATCGTGCAGGTGGAAGGCTACACCGATTCGACTGGCCCGGCTGACTACAACTATCAGCTCAGCCAGCGCCGCGCCGACGCCGTGATTCAGTACCTGGCGCAGAAGTACAGCGTCCCGGCGTACAAAATCTTCCTCATCGGGTTGGGTAAGGACAATCCAGTGGCGCAGAATACCAGCGCTTCCGGCCGCGCCAAGAACCGTCGCGTGGATGTGCGACTGATGACAAATAGCTTGACAGAGTCCGCACAGGCTACGCCCGCGACCCAGTCGCAATCACAGCAAATGCAGCAACAGTAGGTTTCTACGAGCTCTCCTCAGCCCGGAGCCAATGGCCAGAACAGGGCCATCGGAAAGAAGGCCGTTCACAACCAGTGAGCGGCCTTCTTTATTGCTGTCTGACGGCACGAGTCTCGGGCGCTGCTCTATCATCCAAACAGAGATCCCATGGCCACCCGACTTCAGCGCTTCATGCTGCGCGCTATCAACATCTGGCCGCCGTTTCTGGCGGCAGGCATTCAAGTGAAATGGGGCGCGGATTTTCGCTCTGTCGATGTGGAGATGAGGTTGCGCTTCTGGAACCGTAACTACGTGGGCACGCATTACGGTGGATCACTTTACTCGATGACTGACCCTTTTTACATGCTGATGCTAATGGAGAATCTCGGGCGGGAGTACATCGTGTGGGATAAGGCGGCGACAATTCGCTTCCGTAAACCGGGAAAGGGAACTGTCCGCGCGCACTTCCGGCTAAGCCAGGATCAACTCGACGACATCCGCGACAGGCTGACGACGCAGGAGAAATACGAGCCGACGTTTCCGGTTGAGGTGCGAGACGAAGCGGGCGAACTGGTAGCCGAAGTCGAGAAGGTGATCTACATCCGGCGCAAGCCCGCTCCGTGAGCCTTCACGCGCACTCGCTCGCGCGAGAGACTAAACGATCGTAACGGGATTTTCGTCAGTGTTTACAGGGGTTTCCCCGCCAGGCTCCTCAAGCCGGATGCGCAGGATTTCTTCCCGCTCCCCATCGAAGTCCTCCCGGAGGTGCAGGCTCAGGCCGTCCGGACGCTGCGCCACGCCGAGAGTAACGAGGAACTTAGCCAACGCCAGAATGCCTTGCTTGTTTGCCACGATGTTGGGAATTCCATCGATTACCTCAAAGCGAAGCTGCTCGTTGGATCGATCGGAATACTCGAAGACAACTTGCTTTCTGCGCGCCAGCTTTTCTACTTCAAACTGGAACGCCTGTCCAATGCTTACCTCGCCGTTACTCACTGAGACCTCCGCTAAGATCCGTCGCAATTGCCGCACCATAGCTGCCGGTTCGAGGCTGTGAAATTCGTAGCCATTGGTAACCAGAGTCAGTGCACGAATTGCGTCCAGAAGAAGACGAGGTTGGCGACGACCATTCCGGCGATCGCTCCGCCGAGCCAGAAATTTTCGGAAGTGGTGTTCCTGCGGCCAGTCAGACGAGGGTTATTGCCCAACAGTACGATAAAAATCAGCACCGGCACAACCAGAAAACCAGCGAAGACCTGTGACCAGTAGAGCACCGTCACCGTGTTGATATTGCTGAAGTCGATGAGAGTGGCGATGAGTACCGAGGCCGAGATCAGCACATAAAATCTGCGCGCCTCCCAGGCAGGAACGGTCAGTCCGGCCTTCCAGTCGGCGGCTTCGGCAATGCTGAAGCACATGGACGCCACCAGGATGGGCAAGGCGATGAGGCCGGAACCGATAATGCCGAGCGAAAAGATCACCGGGGCGAGCGCTCCCAAAGGGCTGAGCGCCTGGGCGGCGATGAGCGTGGACATGTGGGACGGGTCCGCAACATGAAGCGACGATGCGGCGATGACGACGGACAGCGAAATCACGGCGGCAACCAGAGTTCCAGCTTTGCTCTCGTCGGCATGAAGGCCGCCACCGGTCTCTTTCACGTCCCGGCGTGAGCTGGTTTGCCACACCAGAACGTCGGGCGTGAGCAGCGAACCGAAGACGGCGATGATGCCGATGACGTAAGCCGAACCCATGGTGAAGTGCGGCAGGAAGATTCCCTTCAGAAGGCCGGTCCAGGACTTCACCGCGAGCACCGCCGCGACCAGGTAGGCGGCCTGGAAGAGCGCGAATCCAATCAGCGCACGGCTCGACTTGCGATAGTCGCCCACGACCAGCAGGTACCAGACGGCGAACGCGACGATCGGCAGAAAGAAGATTCGATGCTGCTGGAGGATGAGCGAAAAGGCATCGCTGACGGCGATCAGGTCGGCGATGATCATCGTCATGTTGACCGAGATCATCGCGGTAGCCATGCCCCAACCCGCGGTTCTGCCGTAGGTGCGGCGAATCAGCTCCACCAAACCGCGGCCACTGTGATGCCCGATACGGGCCGATACAGTGAATACGGCCCACAAGACCGGCACCGCCAGCAGCACAACCCATCCGATGGAATAGCCGAACGAGGCGCCCGCCACGGTGGCCGTCAGGACAGCAGCGGGATCAAGATCGGCGGCTCCGGCAACAATTCCGGGGGTGAGCTTGCGCAGGCGCGCTGCGATACCCGACGGCTCTGACGAGTCGTCCAGTTGCAACTGCGGATCATCTTCGCTCAGAGCGCGAAGCGAATACAAAAGGGGCCTCGATAATTGGAATCATGCTGGTCGAGCAAAAGTGCTCTTCAGAGAAGAAGCGAGCTGCTGCTTGAAGGTTGCCATGCCGGGCGATTTAGAGTTGCCGGAATCGAGTCTCATTGCAGAATGACGGGTTACCTTACAATATGAAGGTGAAGTTTCGATATCTACTACTCGCCATAGTATTGCTTTCGTTTTCAGCAATTGCTTTCGCGCAAGACTCCACGCCCCAGGATTCGGCGCCCCAGGATTCGACGCCGCAGGACTCCCCGCCGGCGCCAGTTGAGAAGCTGCCCACCGACAAGAATGCGCCGCCTCCGAAGGACAACGCGGCATCGCCGCCGCGCTCCGATAACGTTCCCGCGGGAGAAAGTTCCAGCACCCAGACGCGCATCGATGTATCGCCGCCGAAGAATGACGAGAAGGCGCATCCCGAAGCCGGTCTGGATGCCAACTCCGATGTCAACGAGTTCACGCCCTACAACCCGATGAAGGCGATGAAGGACGTCGAAGTTGGCGATTACTACTACAAGCAGGAAAACTATAAGGCGGCGATCAGCCGATATCGCGAGGCGCTGGAAGTTAAGCCGCACGACGCAGAGGCGACCTACAAGCTGGCGCAAGTTCTTGATAAGACCAAAGACTACGCTGGCGCGAAAGAGAACTATGAGGAGTATCTGAAGATGCTGCCGAATGGTCCTTACGCCAAGAAGGCGAGAGAGGCGCTGGAGAAAATGAAGAAGCAGGGGCTAGTGGCCGGAGGCTAGGGGTTAGAGCTGGTTTCTGAGCCTGAGAGCTGTCTTTGAATTCGATTACTAACTCTAGACCACAGCCCTAATCCCTCATCCCTTCTTCTTCACAATAACTGAATGCCGCAGGGGGACAATCGCTCCCTTGGTTGGGTCGGCGTTTTGTGCGCGGGTCATCACTTCATTGCGTACGTAGTGAACGAAGTCACTCATCTGGCGCTGCATTTCTTCCATGCGTTCGCGCATTTGCAGGATGATCGCGATACCCGAGATATTGACCCCCAAGTCGCGGGCCAGCGATAAAATCAATTCCAGCCGCTCGAGGTCTCCGTCGGTGTAGAGACGGGTATTGCCCTCCGTGCGTGACGGCTTCAGCAAGCCTTCGCGTTCATAGAGGCGCAGCGTCTGCGGATGGATGCCGTACATCTCCGCCACCGAGCTGATCATGTACGCGCCTTGTTTTTTTCGTTTCCCCATAAAATCAAAGCCGCATTTGGCAGTTAGCAGTTGGCATTTGGCAAAACCTCAAGATCACGTTCGGCAGCTTTGGCCAAATGCCAATTGCGAAGTGCTAATTGCCGATCTGCTTGAACAGCTCTTCCCGCGGATCTTCGGGATTCAACTTCGCCAGCTCGCGCAGAATTTCTTTCGAGCGCTCATCGCTAACCTTCGGCGTTACCGTCTGAATCTCGACAATCTCGTCGCCGCGCTGGCCGTCTTTCACCGCTGACGGGACACCTTTCTCGCGCAGGCGCAGCTTCTGTCCGCTCTGTGTGCCCGGAGGAATGCGCAGCAGTGCTCGTCCGTCAATCGTCGGCACTTCGACCTTCGAGCCCATCGCCGCCTCGGTCAACGTGACCGGAACCTTCAAATGAATGTCGTCGCCCTCGCGCTTGAACACCGGATGTTCGCCGATGCGCACGATGATGTACAGATCGCCGGCCGGCGCACCCATGGTTCCCGCGTTGCCGCGTCCCTGCAGGCGAATGCGCTGTCCATCGCGCGTACCCGCCTTGATGCGCACCTTCAGCTGCTCGCTTCGCTGTACGCGACCCTCGCCGTGGCACACCGGGCAGACGGTTCGGTTCTTGCCTGTGCCGCCGCAGCGAGGGCAGGGAATGTTGAACTTCATGCTGCCGCTCTTCTGCGTGATCTGGCCCTTGCCGTGGCACTCCGGACACTGGCCCGGGGCTCTCGATGTAGCCTTCGCCGTGGCAGTTGGAGCAGACTTCCATGCGCGGGATGGTCAGCTGCATTTCGGCGCCTTTGATGGCGTCCCAGAAACTGACGTTGACCTGGTACTCCAGATCGGTGCCGCGCTCCGCGCGCTGCATCGGCTCGCCGCGCCCGGCGCCCCCGAAGATGTTGGAGAAGATGTCGCGGAAGCCGCCGCCACCGGCGCGACGTCCGGCTGCACCGGCGCCCTCGGCGAAGTCGTTGAAGTCGAAGCCGCTGAAATCGAATGGCACTTCCTGCGTGTAGGTGTGCGTTCCACCCGGATTCTGACTCGGACCTGCGCTGCCGAATCCTCCTGCACCAAAGCCGCCGCCGCGCGCGTACGCCTCGGCGGCCGCGGGATCGATGTTGTCGGAGTAGAAGCCGAGCTGGTCGTAGATCTTGCGCTTCTTCGGATCGCTGAGGACGTCGTTGGCCTCGGAGATCTGCTTGAACTTCTCCTCGGCAGACTTATCCCCGGGATTCACGTCGGGGTGATATTTGCGCGCAAGTTTACGGAACGCCTTGCGGATATCATCGGCCGACGCCGTTTTCTTGACCCCGAGCAGGCCGTAATAATCTCTCTCTTTGTTGTTGGATGTAGCCATGTTTTAGCTAGCGGCCGTCAGCCTAAGCTGTCTGCCAAATCCGTATTGTTTCGCCCCGCGTTCGAGCAGGGAAGTGTCAGTTGATGCTCGCCTGTCCCTCGTCGCCCATCGGAACGACCATGTTCGGGATGAAGCCGATATCGTCATCGGTGATCACCGGGATCGCCTTCATACGGCCTCCGATGCCGGCGGTCACCAGGTACCAGCGACCGCGGTCCTGATCAAAGTGCAACATGTACGACTGATGGTTCACTTCGAATCTCAATTTACCTTCTAACCGGGGAGTTCTGGTTGTTGGGTGTGCGGGCTGAAGCCCGCTGGTTTATGTGCCGTCCCTAAAGGGACTTGGATCTGATTCTGCCGCTCACCCCGCCCTGAAGGGCGGGCTATCACCTTCCGTCTCGCTGCGCGAGACTTGTGCTGCGCGGCACGAACGTTGAAACGTAACTCAGCAATCTGCGACCGCCTTTTGTCCGGCTGTGCGAGACTCGTGCTGCTTGAGCGCGTTCTGCGCTTGTGAGCAGGGGCGCTTACGCGCCCCTGCTTGCTTCGCTAGTTCCCAGCCGCTAGCTGCTAGTTACTTCTTCTCGTCCACGTCGACGTACTCGGCGTCGATGACGCCTTCGTCCTTCTTCGGGCTCGGAGCCGCCCGCGGCCTGACCGTCCCCACCTGGAGTCGGGCCGCCCTCGGTCGGCGCCGAAGTCGACTTGTACATCGCCTCGGCCAGTTTGTGCGACGCCGTCGTCAGGTTCTCGCGAGCCTTGTTCATGGCCGCCGCGTCGGTGCCTTCCAGCGCCTTCTTGGCGTCAGCAAGAGCGTTCTCGACGTCCGACCGCTCCTGGCCGGAGATCTTGTCGCCGTGCTCACGCAGCATCTTCTCGATGCTGTAGACCATGCCGTCGAGCTGGTTGCGAGCCTCGACTTCGTCGCGCTTGGCCTTGTCTTCGGAAGCGTGCGCGTCAGCGTCCTTCGCCATGCGCTCGACCTCTTCCTTGCTCAGACCGGAAGACGATGTGATGGTGATCTTCTGATCCTTGCCCGTGGCCATGTCCTTCGCGTTCACGTTCAGGATGCCGTTGGCATCGATGTCGAACGTGACTTCGATCTGGGGCACGCCACGCGGAGCCGGCGGAAGACCGGTCAGGTGGAACTTGCCCAGGGTGCGATTGTCGCGTGCCATCGGACGCTCGCCCTGCATCACGTGAACCTCAACCGAGGTCTGGTTGTCGGCCGCGGTCGAGAACATCTCCGACTTCTTGGTCGGGATGGTCGTGTTGCGCGGAATCATCGCCGTCGCCACGCCGCCCATCGTCTCGATCGAGAGCGTCAGCGGGGTCACGTCGAGCAGCAGCAGGTCTTTCACCTCGCCGCCCAGCACGCCGCCCTGAATCGCAGCGCCGATCGCGACGACTTCGTCAGGATTGACGCCCTTGTGAGGCTCCTTGCCGAAGATCTCTTTCACCAGTTGCTGGATGCGAGGCATACGCGTCTGGCCGCCGACCAGCACCACTTCGTTGATCTTGTCGGGCGAAATGCCGGCATCCTTGATCGCCAGCCTTACAGGGGCCGATGGAACGATCGATGATGTCCTTCACCATCTCTTCCAGCTTGCCGCGCGTCAGGGTCTTGACCAGGTGCTTCGGACCGCTGGCATCGGCCGTGATGAACGGCAGATTGATTTCGGTCTGCATCGTGGTCGACAGCTCGATCTTGGCGCGCTCGGCGGCGTCACGCAGACGCTGCAGAGCCATCTCGTTGCCCTTGTCGCGCAGGTTCAGGCCTTCGTCCTTCTTGAACTCGTCGATGAGCCAGTCCACGATGCGCTGGTCGATGTTGTCACCGCCCAGGTGCGTGTCACCGTTGGTGGACTTCACCTCGATGACGCCTTCGCCGACTTCCAGGATCGACACGTCGAAGGTACCGCCGCCGAAGTCATACACGGCGATGGTCTCGTCCTTCTTCTTGTCGAGTCCGTAGGCCAGCGCGGCCGCCGTCGGCTCGTTGATGATGCGCTTGACGTCGAGACCGGCAATCTTGCCGGCATCCTTGGTCGCCTGGCGCTGCGCGTCGTTGAAGTACGCCGGAACCGTGATGACGGCTTCGGTGACCGTCTCGCCAAGGTAGTCTTCGGCAGCCTTCTTCAGCTTCTGCAGAATCATGGCCGAGATCTGCGGCGGGGTATATTCCTTGCCCTGCGCCATGACGGCAACGTGATCGCCCGACTGGACCACCTTGTACGGCACCATCTTCATCTCTTCATTGACTTCGTCGTAGCGACGGCCCATGAAGCGCTTGATCGAGTAAATCGTGTTTTCGGGGTTGGTGATGGCCTGCCGCTTGGCGACCTGGCCGACCAACCGCTCTCCGTTTTTCGTGAATCCGACGACCGACGGGGTGGTCCGCCCGCCTTCTTCGTTGGGGATGACTTTGGGCTCGCCGCCTTCCATCACGGCGACCACGGAGTTGGTCGTGCCCAAGTCAATTCCGATAATCTTTCCCATACAGCCACCCTCCTTAGGGGTTGAAACCTTGTAAGTTGCTGAAAATATGATAGTAAATCAGCAACAAAGTCCTTATAGCAAAGCTACTATAGAACTTGAGTGTATCGTTGTCAATGTTTAGATGTGAAGGTAGCGCAGTAAGTTGCAGGGAATTGAAAGGTAGTAGCCAGCGCTCAGCTGCCAGTTCCAGTGGAGGGAGCTTCCTAACGAACTACCGTTGCTCGAGGACTACTTTACCGGTTTCGACCCGTGCGCTTTGGATGCGCAGGGGCAGCTTGAAGGTGCTGGTCATGCCAACGTTGGGGTAGCGCGGTGTCAGGTAGTGCTGGACGAAGAACTCCAGCGCCCATTCGGGTACGGCGACGTTGTCCAGTTCCACGGTCTGCGTCTTAATGGTCGCGATCCCATTTTGCCCGGCCGCCTCGGCCACGACGTGAATATCGTGGGTGCCGCTGAACATGCTGTAGAGCGGGTTGTTGGGATTGTGCCCCTGCAACATCGGTTCAAAGTCGACGTGAGCGTGGCCGTCGATGACCCCGGGTCTCGAGGTGAGATGGACCTGGCTGACGCCCTTCGGCAGCTTCACGCCGCCTTCGTTGAAGTAAGCGTTGACCTCAGGTTCGGTCAGCTCAACCGGCTTGGGATCGGGACGCGGCTTGGCCGCGTTCAGCTTCAGGTAGACCAGCTTCTGCTGGATGGAGCGGTATTCGGCGTGATTGTTGGTCGACTGCTGGTCGGCCAGCGCCAGACCCAGCAGCAGAGCAACGGGAATCAGGAGTCGGAACTTTTTCATCGCAGGGACGCCTCGGCCGCAGGAACGTTCACGGATTCCACGGTTGGCTTATCCAGCGTGCCCGAGATCACATACGCCTTCCCGCCAGCGCGCTTCAGATTGACCTTGATGCTCCCATCCGATGCGGCAGTCCCGGCGACGGAATACTTGTTGCCGGCAGACTGTATCTGGCCATCGCTGAAGCTGAAGGTGCCGTCCTGGAGTGCGACCTTGCCGGCGAAGCTGGAGAATGCCATCGGCGCGCCGTGGCCTTCGAGAACGATATGTTTCAAAGCGCCGTTGTTCCAGTGGAAGTCGGCTGTTCCGGTAGCGGAGCTTGCCAGCTTTGACGGGTTCATGCCAGCCATTTGCAGGCTGTAGGTGGCGTCGACGTTGCCGGAGGCCCAGTTGTCATGCATCAGGGAAGCGAGCTGTGACATGGAGATCTTGCTAACCACGCCATTTCCCATAAAGCGCGGCGGCGAAATGGTGAAGTCGGCCAGCCAGGAGCCGTCCTGATGGCCGCCCAACAGGTCCGCTTTCAGCTCGTGAATTCGCAGCTTGCCGAAGGAAAGATCCAGAGTGCCGTCGACATTGGTCGCAGTAATATCGCCGAGGTCGAAGCTCGGCATGGTGAAGTGTCCCTGAGCGTGCAGCTTGGACAAAACATCGTCGTGACGTTTGTTGGAGGCGAGCAGGCGATACCACGGCTGGCGGCTGAACTCCGGGTTGAAGAGATGGTTGAGGCGAGCCAGCGACGTGTCTTCAGCCTTGATGATAAAGCTCAACACGCAAGTCTCAGGACCGGCGCAATGAATGGGGAAGGTCGCAGAACCGTTGAACTGTCCGCCCTTGGTGAAGGAGGCAGAGAACGACGTGATGTTGACCAGCGGACCCTGCAGTAACACGGTGGCCGAATCGACCACGAGTGGTTCGGAGATCCCCTGCAGCTCCGCCGTTGCCGTGCCGACCTGCACTTTGCCGGTTGCCATGGGTTCGGCGAATCCCATCCACGGGCCGCCGACTTGCAGGTCAATCTTGCTCCCGCCTTCCAGTCCAATGCCTGGGCTGCCGACTCCCAGCGCTTGTGCCACCCTCAACAGGCGTCCCAGTTCGGCTTCACCGCTGACCGACAGATTGTAATTCTCTTCGTCGAATCCGCCGCTGGCGTTCGCAGGAGAAGTCGCTCCGAGCGAGACTGCGAAAGGCTTCACGATCAGATGGAAGCCGGAGCTCACCGCAGGCGCGGGAGCACGTTTCGCCGGGCGTTTGTTCTTGGCGATTGCCGGCGGAGCGTCGGGGGGAACGGCAAATTGAATTTCGCCCAATTCCAGATCTTGCTTCAGCACACCCGAGCGCAGGGTAAACTCGCTCGTCTGCCCGCCGCCTGACCACCGTGGAGGCGAATCCTTCGACTTACGAACCGTGAAGGCGCCGCCGACCTCGCCAGTTGCAGTCAGATCGGAGGGCAAATCTTTCTTGGTGTGGCGGGCGAAGGCCACAAACCGATCCGCGGGGATGTTCTCTCCGGAAATGTCGAGTTCATAGCCCCCGGCTCCCCAGTTCTGCGCATCGCCGCGAACACGGAGAATGCCTGAGCCGATAGGGGATTCGCAGTGAAGATCATAGAGAGAGTCGCCCATCGAGGAGTAGGTGCCGGTGCAGTGCGTGCGCAGACGAAGAGCCTCCCCGGTAGCGATGTCGTAGCGGCGGAAGTCGCTGACCTGGGCGTCCATCGTCAGGCCCGCTGAAGCTGGCGTGCCGGTCAGCACGGCGCTGGCAAGCACGGTGCCGCGCCAGCCACGATCCCGTCCGTAAATCAGCTTCGTCAACTGTCCAAGAGGAGCGTCGGCATAGCTGAGTTTGAGGTATAGAGGCGTATCGCGAACGTTAGGCGCACGCTGAAAACGGCCATCGAGGGTGAGCGTGCCGGTGTCGCTGATATTGACGTCGGTACGCATGGGGCGGGCTTCCAGGCGAACGCCCCACTGATTCTCCGACTCCAGCCACAGAGCGAAGTCGGCATCGGTGAAAGAGAAGGCCTTCTTCACTTCGCCTAACTTGAAGTTGATGCGCCCGGTTGTCGCTTCGACGTAGGGGAAGCGCGGGCGCGCTTCGGGGTGAACTTTGCCGGTCGGCGCCGGCTTCACCTGCGATGCGCGCTCCACGAGCTCTTCGATATTCCAATGACCATCCGGACGGCGGACCAGGTTCAGGCTGGCGTTTTCGAGATCGAGGGTGCCGATCTCCAGACGACCGCGCCACAGCGACGTGAGCCGCAGGTAGGCGGTGACCGTATCGGCGCGCAGCATGGGCTCGGCGCCATAGCTGGGATCTTCGGCGGCAACGAAGTTGTAGAGCACCAATCCCGGCCGCGGCAGCAGCTTGAACTCCAGGCTGGAAACGGTCACGTCGCGGCCCAGGGCGCGGCTGATGGCGCCGGCCACACGGGCGCGATAGCGATTCACGTTAATGAAAGGGGGCAGCACCAGTGCCAGCAGAATCGCCAGCATGACTGCCCACATTAACCGCCGGGAAGTGCGGCGCCTCATCAGTGCACCACGTGGAACATCCGGGACCAGCGAGTATGGTCGAAGAAGTGGAAGATGATATTGAACATCCAGCCGATTCGGTCGCCGATACTGTTGCGTTCGTATTCGTCACGCGGGGTTATGAAAGACCAGTAGATAAACATGGGCCGGCCGATGATGTTTTCAAAGGGAACGAAACCCCAATAACGGCTGTCGAGGCTGACGTCGCGATGGTCGCCCATGGCGAAAACGCTGTTGGGAGGAACGACCAGGTCGCCATTCTTGATGTACTGCGGAAGCTCGGCGCGCCACTCCGGCGTAACTTCTTCGTATGGACTCGGAGGCACACTGGGAAAGCTATCGCGATAAGGATTGTAGTCGCCTGCGGTGAGAACGTAGGGCTCGTTCAGCTTCTCGCCGTTGCGATAAACAGCGCCATCCTGCAAGTGAATGCGATCTCCGGGAAGGCCGATGATGCGTTTGACGACGTAGAGACCGGGTTCAGCGGGATGAAGAAAGACGAAGACATCGCCGTGCTTAGGAGCCCGATAGGGAATCAACTTGCCGATCCACTTGGTAGCCGGCGCGAGAAGAATGCGATCGACGAAAACGTGGTCGCCGATGAGCAGAGTGTTTTCCATCGAGCTCGACGGGATGGTGAACGCCTGCAGGGTAAAAGTGATAATGAAGAGTCCGATCACCAGAACTATGGCGATCGAAGCGATGAACTCCGGAGTGGTCTCCTTGGGTTTCTCGGGCGTTTGCGCCTTAGCCGCGATTGCCTTTTCAGGCTTTTCCGGCGGACTCTTTACAGTTTTCTTGGTGGGAGGCAAATTCGTTTTTCCTCGGAGTCTACTTTTCTGCGTAACGCCTTGCCCGCACTCTGCTCAGACCAAACCACGATTGTAAAGTTAGGCCGGGGGCGGATACGTCCTTACTGTGGAATCCGCAACATACGGTGCCAACGCAGGTTACTGAACATCTGACTTACGTTAAATATCAGATTGGCAAGTTTACCAGACGAGGCAGTGCCCGCCATGGGCTGTTCGGCCCGTTCACTCGACCAGTAAATCAGCAGCGGCCGTCCTTCGATATTCTCGCGCGGTACGAAGCCCCAGTAGCGTGAATCCAGGCTGTTATCGCGATTGTCGCCCATAACGAAGTAAGAATCCTCCGGCACGATCAACTCGTCGTTCTCGATGAGCTTTTGGGCTTCGTGGTACCACTTTGCGCTTTCTGGAATTCCCCCATGGTCGTAATGCACCATTGGGAAGTTATCGCGATAGGCATCGGGCCAACCCGCGATGAAAGTGGCGTAAGAATCGTCTTGCCGAACGCCGTTTACGTAAACGTGCTTGTCCCTCAAGCGCACTCGATCACCGGGAACCCCGATTACCCGCTTCACAATATGCTCGTGGGGATCAACGGGATATCGGAAAACTATGATGTCCTGGCGCTGAATGGGGCGATAGGGCATCAGCCAGTTCCAGATGGACGAATGCCCGTAGCGTGCCTTGTTCACCAGCAAATAATCGCCTACCAGAAGCGTCTTCTCCATGGATTCGGACGGAATCTGGAAGGCCTGAAAAATGAAGGTTGTGACGAAAACCGCAATCACAATCGCGGTTGCCAACCACTGCAGTACGTAGAGCCCGAATAGAGCGGTTAGCGGCGGCGCTTGCGGGCTGGGATTTGTGGCTTGCTCGGAAATTTCAACTTCACTCATGACTGCTCTGAGCCGCTGGCGGAGCTGCTGTTGGCGCCGGCCGCCGGACCCCCTACCGATTGTAGACGTTCCCATGCCAGCCGCGCGGCGGCTTGCTCGGCGGCCTTCTTGGTGCTGCCTTGACTACGGCAGACGAATCCATCCTCCCCCGCCGACGATGCCGGGATGTGAGCCTCAATGGTGAACATCTTCCGATGGTCGGGGCCTTCTTCTTTCACCATCAGGTAGCGCGCCTGCGCACGGCCACTGGCGTGAACCGCTTCCTGCAAAGCGGACTTGTAATCCATGACCGGCAGTTTGCTGCCGCCGTGCTGTTGTACTTCGGCTAACTCGGGCTCAAGGATGTAATGAAGGATGAAGGCGTGTGCCACCGGCAGGCCGGCATCGAGATACAGCGCAGCAATAATGGCTTCCAGCGCGTTCACCAGCAAGGCGCTCTTGCTGCGCCCGCCGCTGCGTTCCTCGCCCCTGCCGAGGCGCAGGAACTCGCCAACCTTCAGCCCTCGCGCCGGAGCAAGCAGACGGCGCGCGCTGACGATGTGGGCGCGCAGCTTGGAAAGCTCACCTTCCTGGTATTCGGGAAAGCGCCGAAACAATTCCTGGCTGATGACGAACGACAGCACAGCGTCGCCGAGAAACTCCATCTGTTCGTTGTCGGCCTCAAACATGGGCGAGCCGGCAGCGGCGCTCTGCGACTCGGCCTCACGGGCATAAGAAGAATGCGTGAGCGATTGTTCAAGAAGGGCGCGATTGTGAAAAACGTGTCCCAGAGTATTTTCCAGGACACGCAGATCGCTAATGGCCGATTTCATTCGTAGTGCATTATGCGCGGCACAACGCGTTTCGCCAAGACGGTTTCGTTAGTGTGGCGTGCTGGTTGACGCCGGTGCAGGGGTACCGGGAGATCCTGCGGCCGGCGATGGAGTTGAGGTTGAGGGCGCGGAGCCAGCGCCGGTTAACTTCTGCAGCCGAGCCTGCTGTTGCTTGGCTAGGCTCTGCGCCGCGCTGCCTGCCTGTGAATACTGTACGGCTTTGTTAGCGGAGTCGAGTGCCTGAGCGTACTGCTGCAGCTTGTCCTGTGCCACGGAAAGCCGAAGGTATAACACGCCTTCCGGATTGCCCTTGCTCTCGTCCAACGCTTTCTGCAGATTGCCGACGGCGGCGGCATAGTCGTTGCGATTCATGTCGACCATGCCAAGCGTGTCGTACGCCATGGTCAAAATGCTGTGTTTGGCGGCCTCGACGCGGGCGGGCTCGGCGTTGGGTGGAACGAGCAAGCCAGTGTCGATGTTATCGATGGCTGCCTGCGCATCTTTGGCGGCTTCCGACAGGCGCTGCTCGCGGTCCAGGTCGTTGTCGTGGGTAGACTCGGCCAGCGCAGATGCGACCTGCACCAGCGGAACCGGGTTGGTCGGATCGGCGGCTATCGCCAGACGGCCAGTGGCGATGACTTTCTCGGTGCTGTTGGTCTGGGCGAAGAGGTTCATTACCCGCATATAGAGAGCGGCCCGCAATTCGCTGTTGGGATACTTGGCGGAGAAGTCGTCTGCGGCTGCTTGGGCCTGGGCCGGGTCGGTGATGGTTGATGCCGCCTGATACGCGGCCATCTCCTCCGGCGACTTCGCCTGCAAGACCTTGTGATTGCCGGTCGCGGGGGCAGCCTGCGATCCAGTGTTCTGGGCCGGGGTACTTGCCTGCGTCTGCGATCCGCCGGGAGGAACAGTTTGCGCCGGTGCTGCGTTGCTTTGTGCGTAGGCCGCTGTCGATACCGCCAAAGCCGTCACCAGAGTTACTGCAATTCTTGTCATCCTGATCCTTTCAATTCGAACGTCGGCTCGGCTGTGCCTACTGCTCGTTTTCTTCCTGCTTTGCCCGCGGAGTCTGGTAGGGCTGCTGCACTCCGTGCTCCGCGGCAGTTTTCGCATCGGCTGGCAAGTCGCTGATCGCCAAGGCCGCCTTGTACTGTGCAACCGCGTCGTCGCGCTCTCCCTGAATATCCAATATGCGCCCCAGGTAAATGTGACTCCAGGCCTGAACGTGCGCATCATCACCTGACGCTGCGGCCTTTGCGAAGTCGCTCTGTGCGCCTTCCATATCGCCTTTCAGGCTGGCGACTTTGGCGAGCACGAAGTACGCGCGCGAAGTGTCCTGGTTAACCTGAATGCATTGCTGGGCCATCTTCTCAGCTTCCGTTGGGTTACCGCTGGCGAGTGCCTGCTCGGCCATGTCGATTCTCTTCTGGGATTCATGTTGTGAAGCTTGCACGACGTCGGGAGTTGCTGCGGCGGAAAAGGCAGTTTGGCTGGCCTTCTTTTTCTCCTCCTGCACGTCGATGTTGTGCAGCCAGTTCGGAAATGCGTTCTGAAGGCCGGTATTTCCTTTTTCGAAGTCGCGCAACTGCCCATAGAAGTAGCCGGTCAGAGTGAAACCTTCGGCTTCGTCGCGCTGCACAAAAGCGAGGCGTTCTTTCTCCGGCATCTTGGGATCGGCGGGGGTGTGCGCCTCGATGGCGCGAATCAGGCACTCGAGCACGAGCAGCCCCATGTCGCGCTTGTACTCTTCCGCCATCGGCGCTTTTTGCAGCGGCATCTCGAATAGGATTCAGGCGATCGAGCGAGGTGGCGCGCTTGGCGATCAGGGGATCGAGCACGAAGTGCAGGTACGTATGGCGTATCGCATCCATGTGGATGGCATCGCCCGCCGGCGAAACCACCAGGTAGTAGAAGTCCTGGAGGTAGTTGCGCGAGTTCACCTGGCCCGGCGCTGCCATGGGTTCGAAGTAGACGGTGAAGCTGCGGCCCGCAAAGCCCGACATCGGCATGCGCAGATAGTTGTCGGTGTCATTGATCATCTTCGACACAGGGGCGTGGAAATGATCGATCAGTCCGAGGTACTCCGGTTGATGCTTGAGCCAGATGGAGTGCAGCTTGGCGGTGTTGTAGTACTCCGTCAGGAGCGACACAAAGCCGAGAACGTAGCCGGCATCCGGAGGCAGGTCGGCTTCTTTCAGCTTCGGACCGAACCCTGGAGGAGCCCCGAGGTTCAGTGCCAGCGATACGTACTGCGCGAGATCATGGGTGGCGTCGCCCTGCCGGTGATCGCGGTAAAAGTGGCACATTTGATCGGCGGCGGCAGCCGCGCCCGGAAGCTTGCTGGCTTCGACCAAGTCGGCACGCACCGCCGCGCGAATGGGAGACGACTCCGACAACTCCTGGTCATAGCCGCAGACGTTCATGGCTGCGACCACACTGAACAGAGTTTCATTGACATCGATCGTCGCCTTGGCTTGCGCGGCCGCCGAGATGCTCACCAGGCATCAGCAGCATACCATGGCCAAATTGCGGGAACTGTAAGCCAGCCGATCCTCCCAGATTCGTTCGTGGCCAGCGGCCGAAGCTACCTTTGCTGTCGCGCGCTGTCGCATAGAAGTTACCGAATCAGTTTACGAGGGGCGGTTCCCGGGGCGCAAACGCAGTTCCCGGATGCAGGCTCGCTCTCGCCAGCAACAGAAACCAAGAGAAGTGTTTTCTAGCCCTTCACCTGAACCTTGGAAAAGGTGAGAATTACGCGGCTGGACGTGGGCTGACCGAAGGCCGTTGCCGGCTGGAAGGTGGTGAAGATCAGCATGTTTTTCAGCTGCGGAGGAAGGGAAGCATCGTCTTCCAGACCGGAGAGAATGCGATAGTCCTGAACACGGCCGTCCGGGCCAACGTAGGCTTCGACGATCAGAGAGTCCGAATTCGGCGGCGCCCATCGACAGTTCAAAGGGCGTGGAACGCAACTCCGCCGGAGTGTAGAGCATGGTCGGAACATCATTGGCGGCGCGCACCTGTTGCGGATAGAGGAAGCTGATCAGCACTCCGAAAATGATCAGCGTGGTGATCAGGCCGGCTGTAGCCGGAACCATGATGGCGTTAAAAGCATTTTCCCAGCGGACGCGCAGACGAATCCCAGCGGGCGCGACGGGAATTGGCGATCTCCTGCGAGAGAGCTACGCGCAATTTAAGAGTCATGTCGGCGGGGCCGGTCTTGCGTCCCAGCGTGCCGACCAGTGGTCTGCGTCTTGCTGCATCGATGCCGAAGTCGACTGGCGCAGTCAGGGCAGGCGCGCAAGTGCTCGGTCACTCTGCGCAATCTGGCTGCGGGTGACGGCACCGTCCATATACGACGACATAAGCCCCTTCACAACTGAGCATTTCATGGCATGACCTCGAGTCTCGTGCCCGACAGCACCGCTGCGCCGCTCGCCTTTGCGTGCTTCTGCCCGTGCGTCATGCCGAATGCCGGCAGATGCCTCTCCAGGCGCTTGCGCAGCGCTTCGCGCCCCCTGACCAGTCTGGATTTCACCGTGCCCAGCGAGGTCTGCATCACCTCGGCAATCTGCTCGTAGGAAAGCTCTTCGATGTCGCGCAGAATGACCGTCGTTCGATACGGTTCGGTCAGCGCTTTCAACTCAGTTTCTACCCGGGCTTTCAGTTCTTCATCATAAACATTTTGCAGCGGCGATTTACCTTCATCGACCAGTGAGTCCTTCATGCCGAAGGAGGTGTGCTCTTCGTCGTGATCGGAGGCAGGCTCGATCGACATCTCGTGGGACTTGTGCCGGAACCACCAACGCCGACGATTGGAAGCCTCATGCACGGCGATGCGGTAAATCCAGGTCTTCAGACTGGAGTCGGCGTTGAAACTCTTGATTCCGCGGAAGACCTTGATGAAGACTTCCTGCGTGGTATCGGCGGCATCGGATGGGATCGTCGAGGATTCGATAAACCAGACTGTAGACCGGCTGGTTATAGTGCGCGATGAGCCAACGAGAAAGCCTCCTCCGATCCGGCCTTTAGTTCGGCCACCACGGAGGCTTCTTCGGTGCGGACTCCTATCGCACTTGCGAGTTCACTCAAGGTTGTTGCTCCCGCCACGGGCGGCACCTCAATGATAATTAGTTTCTGAACCCGCAACAACTCCGCAATCGCTTACCCAGGTTGCTGGTATTGCATTCCGCCCCATCCTGGCGCCGCGATAGGGGATAAGCCGCGGGCTGATCGGGGCAGACTACACCAATAGACACCACGGAATGCAGAAAGGTTCCGGAGAAAGACTTATTCGGGGTAGCACCGCCGTGCCAGTCTTATTGTTGCGGCTTCGCCGTGGAGGGCGTAGTGGTCGACCCGCCGGTAGTCGAGCCCGAAGTCGAGGAGGTGGTGGTCGTTGATTTCTTCTTGTGGGTGGTCTTCTTCGCTGGTTCGGCGTTATCGACCACGGTCTTCTTGGGCGGCGGAGGTGGCACGGCTGCCTGCTGTAACTGGCGTACCTGCTGGCGCAGTTGATTCAGTTCGGCCTGCGTCCGTGAGGTCTGACCTTCGAGGTTGTCCGCAAGCTCGTGGCGCGCGGTGTCGATCACATTCAGTTGCTCGGCGAGAGCGTCGTAGTCATTCTTCGGACCGAAGGCCCCAGCCGACTCGGTGAACGACGTCATCACGTCGTAAAGCGCATTGAGATTGCGATAAAGCTTGAACCCAGCATTCAGATCCTGAGGCTGCGCGCGATAGTTGGCAATCAGCCCGGGTAAGGCCGTGGTGAGATTGCGCTGTATGGACTCGCCGTTGGCTTGCGCCTGCTGTTTGGAGCCACTGTCGACCTTCCACTTCTCAATGCGCATACGCGAGATATCGGCGTTGATCTGCGTCGCCGCCATTTGCAGGCGATCAAGATCGGCGGCGAGGGCAGCGCTCATTGCAGGCGCTGGCATCGTTGCCGGCGGCTGTGAGGCTGGCGCTTGCGCAACGGCAACGATGGCCGCGGACATCATGGAGAGGAGTGCGAGCGTTCTCATCGAAGTCTTAGAGAGCGAATTCCGAAACATGGGAGCGAAAGACGAGGTGGACTTACAGTGTAACAAACGTGTCCCAAGCGCTTGGATGCAGAGCTAAGCTGGCGGGCAGTACTGCCCTTTGTGAGTTTCTGCAGCTATTGCCAGCCGGTGGTAGCGTTGAGAATAATGCTCAACGGCGGCGTTTCGGCGGGCCTGGAATACTGGTCGATCAGGAACTTCTCACCATCGGGAGTAACGTCGAAGCTGAACTGGTCACTGGACGAAACCGGCATGCGGGCGTGGCTCGGGAAGAGCTTGGTGGGCGTATCGGCAGACAATCGGCCCTCGCTGTCCACCTTCACCGACATCAGATTGCTTTGAGAATCGAGATAGAAGATCTCCTTACCGTCGGCCCGCCAACGAGGATCTCTGCCACCACCGCGCGATACCTGGAGCTTCCCGCCACCGTTGGGGAAGGGTGAGACGTAGACATTCCATTCGCCGTTCTCATCGGACTCATAGGCGACCCACTTGCCGTCGGGAGAGATCTGGCCGTCGGCCTTGGAATTGCGATCCTGGAACAACGGTGCAACGCTCTGGTCTTTCAGGTTCAGCAGGTAGAGCGAGGAGCCGCCCTGGCTCAACAACGTCGTCATCAGGAGCTGCTGATCTCCGGGCGTAAACGAGGTGGGCATCATGTCGATGATGCCGGGGATCTTGATGTCCAGCCCGCGATCACTTTCCAGGCCGCTGGCATTCTTCAATCGCATGTTCGCGCCCGAGGCCGAACGGTACGCGATGTCCTTGCCGTCGCGCGACCATACTGGCGTAGTTTCCTCAGCCGGGTCGAAGGTGAAGCGCGTCGAGGTGTTGTGCTGCAAATCGTAAAGGTAGACGTCGATGTTCTTGCCCTTGGGGTCGGCGACATCGAAGGCGATCCGGTTTCCTTCAGGCGACAGGTCGGGGTTCGCCAACAGACCGGGTTCGCCGACGTGTCCAAGAACCTTGCCCGTGCGGTCATACCAGGTGAGCTGCGATTGCGAAGCGCCCGTGCCCTGGTGCAGAACGACGGTGCCGTTCAGCGCTACAGAGAATGCGCCCCAGTACGTGGAAGGATGGCGCCCGACCTGCGCGGCTGCGACGTGCGCTTTGCCGAGAAGCTTGCCGGTGGAAGGATCCATCGGAACGTTAACCAGCGCGCCGCGAGCCTCTATGTAGAACAGCTGACCTTTCGAGTACCCGGGATTGGAGCGGGCGAGCGTGACCAGCGTTTGCTTCTGGCGGTTGGACAGCGAGCTCATGTAGATGCCGCTGACAGTGTCGTTAGGGTTTTCCTCGAAGTCGCCGCCCCAGAAAAGAAAGTGATCGCCGTCGGGCAGGAAGACGGGCCAGCGATGCGAGCTGATACCTTTGCCCCCGAAGATTTTGTCAGTGACGGGTTCGGCGTCGGTGCCGTCGGCGTCGACTCGCCACATTGGGCCGGCTGAACCGGGAGCGTAGATGATGACTCCTTTGCTGCTCCAGCTTCCGCCGCGAGGCTGCGGAGCGCTGGCCAGCACTTGTGGCGTTCCGCCGCCCGAGTAGATTTTCTTGAGCTTGCCCTGCGCGAAGAATCCGATGTAGTTGTCATCCGGAGACCAGAAGGGATAAGTCGCTCCCTCGGTTCCATTCAAAGGAATGGCGCTGGGCGTGCCGACCTCCTGAACGTAGATCAGGCCCTCTCCGGTGTTGGGATCGATGGCGACGTAGGCCAGCCAGGCGCCGTCTGGAGAAATTGCTATATGTCCCACCTCGGCCGGGACTGGAATCGCGAACTCCATTCGCGGAGCGGGCGGGCGTCGCGTTGCGTAGTACAGCGCGGCTGCTCCCAGCGCGAGGACAGCCACGCTGGCCGCAATCAGCGTCCACAACGGGATCGACCGTCTTCGAGAAGCTGTTTGGGCGCGCAGTGCGGAAGTAGTCTCCGACCCTGACAGGGCACTGAGCGCAAAGGTGAGGTCGCGCGCCGACTGGAAGCGGTCCGCTGGATTCTTCTCCAGGCAGTGGCGAACGATGCGATCCAGAGCAGGAGAAATTTTCAGTTGTTCGAGGTCGAGTTCAGGCGGCTCCGACTTCAGAATCGCCGTCATCGTCTCCGCTGAGGTATCGCCGGAAAAGGCGCGATGGCCGCACAGCATCTCGTAGAGAACGGCGCCGAAGCTGAAGATGTCGGCGCGGTGATCGACCACTTCGCCGCGTACCTGCTCCGGAGCCATGTACGGCGCGGTGCCCATCACGACGCCTGGTTCGGTACCGACTGTCGTAGACGTCGCGTTGAGATCCGACATCGGACCCGAGACTTTAGTCGCCGTTACGGCTGTCGCTTTGGCCAGACCGAAGTCGAGCAGCTTGGTGTGACCGTCGCGAGTCACGAAGATATTTTCCGGTTTGAGATCGCGATGGATGATGCCGCGTTCGTGGGCCGCAGAAAGTCCGTTGGCGATTTGCAGGGCGATCTCGACAGCTTTGTGGCACGAGAGCGGCCCATGATTCAGGCGCTCGCGCAGCGTCTCGCCCTCGAGAAGTTCCATTACGAGGTAGGGCGTGCCGTCCTGCACACCGACGTCGTAGACGGAGAGAATGTTGGGATGGTTCAGGGCGGCGACGGAGCGCGCTTCCTGCTCGAAGCGGTGCAGGCGAGCGGAATCGGCGGTCATCGACTCAGGCAGGATCTTGATGGCGACGGAACGATTCAGCCGGCTGTCGCGGGCTTTATACACTTCGCCCATGCCGCCTTCGCCGACGTGCGCCTGAATCTCATACGGCCCGAACTTCTCTCCTGCTGCGACGGCCATGATGACTGCGCGGAATTATAGCGGAAGCAACCTCGCGCTCATCCCAGGAGAGTTGGGGATGAAGCTGGAGGCTTTCCGCGTGTCTTCCGCAGTTGCTCCCGTATGGCTTCGGGCGCCTCACCCTTCTGCAGGTGCCGGATGATTTCCTTCAGGGTGGCGATACGCCGTGCGCGATTGTCGATGAGTTCACTCATTCTGGGTCTCCTGTGGATCACCATAGGCGGGATCGCAACAGTGGCCGATGATTTAAGTCACGGCTCGGCGACTTGGCTAGAATCGGGGACCTGTTATACCCTGACAAACCGTCGGTTCAAGACGGAGGTAGAGAGAGGATGGACAGGCTGAAGGGCAAACAGGCTGTGATAACCGGCGGCACAAGTGGCATCGGATTGGAGACCGCCAAACTTTTCATCGCCGAGGGCGCTCGCGTGATGGTGACTGGCTCGAGCGAAAAGTCGGTGACTGCTGCCGCGAAAGAATTTGGCGGCTCCGCCGTGGTGGTCCAATCTGATGCCGGCAATGTTGCCGCTCAAAAGATGTTGGCTGAAAGAATCAAGCAGGAGTTCGGTGGCCTGGACATTCTTTTCGCGAACGCCGGCATTGCCGAGTTGCGTCCGGTGGAGGCCTGGGATGAAGCTGGAGTTCGCCACACCTTCGACATCAACTTCACCGGACCGTTCTTTCTCATTCAAGCGCTTTTGCCGATGTTTAGAAATCCCGCTTCAGTTGTTCTCAGCGCCTCGGTCAATGCGAGTATCGGAATGCCGAATACCTCGATTTACGGGGCGAGTAAGGCTGCGTTGCTTTCTTTGACTCGGACGCTCTCGGGGGAACTGGTTGGCCGCGGCATACGCGTGAACGCAATCAGTCCCGGCCCAATCGCAACCCCGCTATACGACAAGCTTGGCATCGCCGGGGATCAACTCACGGCGGCCAAGCAGGCGCTAACGCAGCAAGTTCCCGTCAAACGGTTCGGGACGCCTCGCGAAGTCGCCGAGACTGTTGTCTTACTCGCTTCCGACGAAGCGCCATTCATCGTGGGAACCGAGATCCAGATCGATGGCGGAATGGGCAACCTTTAGCGAACTCCATTAAGTTTTTTGCAAGGTATGGAGACGATGAAAGCTGCACGCATTCACAGCTTTGGCGGGCCGGGGGTCATCATGATCGATGAAGTCCCGGTGCCTGCGCCGAGAGAAGGCGAGGTACTGGTACGCGTCTTGGCTGCGGGGGTTGGGCCGTGGGATGCCCTGATTCGCGAGCACAAGAGCGTTGTTGACGTGCCGCTGCCTATCACCCTGGGCTCGGACCTGGCCGGAGTCGTCGAGTCGGTCGGGCCGGGTGTGGCGCGGTTCAAACCGGGCGACGAAGTGTACGGTGTCACCAACAGGAATTTCTGCGGTGCGTATGCAGAACACGCCGTAGCCAAGGAAGACATGATTGCCGCTAAGCCCGAGTCACTGGACTTCGTCGCGGCCGCTTCAATCCCGGTGGTCGGGGTGACTGCCTGGCAGATGCTGTTCGAGTATGCACAGTTGAATTCAGGTCAGTGTGTGCTGATCCACGGAGGCGCGGGCAACGTGGGCGCGTATGCAGTGCAACTGGCACGCAATGCCGGACTGAAGGTCTTCGCCACTGCCGGGTCAGCCGACTTGGGCTACGTCCGCGGACTGGGCGCCGACGAAGTGATCGATTACAAGTCGACGAGGTTCGAAGATGTGATAACGCCGGTTGACGCCGTGCTCGATACCGTCGGCGGGGACACACAGCGGCGCTCCTTCGCCGTGTTAAAGCCGGGCGGAATTCTGGTGTCGGTCGTGTCGCCGGTCCCCGAACAGCAACGGCCAGACGGCCTTCGCTCAGTATTCTTTCTGGTCGACGTGACCACGGCCCGACTGAATTTGCTTTCGGAGATGTTCGACAGCGGGAAACTGCACGTGCAGGTGGGAAGCGTACTGCCCTTTGAGGATGCTCGCGCCGCGCACCAGATGCTTGCCGGGGCGCCACACAAGCGAGGCAAGATCGTACTGCGTCTTAATTAAGCGGGAAGCCAGTGTTGATAAAAGATTTGGTGGACCTGGTCGGGATCGAACCGACGACCTCTTCCATGCCATGGAAGCGCGCTCCCAGCTGCGCCACAGGCCCACTTTTCGGAAGGACAGCGCCCGCGAAAGCAGCGCTTTAAGTATTTTCTCGCAGCACAATACGTTAGTCAAACGCCGCAGTCGATTACACCTGCAGTACATCGCCCTCGCGAGCCACCATCTGATAGAGCACGGGGTTCACGAAGAAGCCGATGAAGAGGCGCGAGATCAGTCCGGCGACGATGACGATGGCGAATGGTTTCTGCGTGTCGGAGCCGATGCCGGTGGCCAGCGCGGCGGGCAGCAAGCCCAGGCAGGCGACCAGCGCGGTCATCATGATCGGACGCAGGCGGAGCAGGGAAGCCTCGCGCGTGGCCGTGCGAATATCCATGCCCTCATTGCGCAGTTTGTTGATGTAGGAAACCAGAATGACGGCGGTCTCCACTGAAACACCTAACAACGCCAGAAGTCCGAGCACCGACGACACGCTGAACGGCGTGCCGGTAAGCTTCAATGCAATCAGAGCGCCCACTGGTTCGGTAAGAATGACTCCTAAGGCGATGGTGACCGGGAATTTGAAATTGCCATAGAGGGCAAACAAAATCATGAAGATGATAACCAGCGCGATGGGACCAATGAATGTCAGCTGCGACTTGGCTTCAAGGAACTGACTGTACTCGCCGCCCCAGGTCAGGCGATAACCCTGGGGAAGCACGACGGCTTTGTTGACGGCAGCCTGTCCGTCTCGCACCGCACGCTCCAGATCGCGTCCCTCGATGCTGTACTGCACGCCGATATAGCGTGAGTTGTTTTCGCGGTAGATGAACGACGCTCCGTTGCCCTGACTGACCTTGGCCAACTCGCTGAGAGGAATCTGTTTGCCGTCGGGCGTGCCCACCAGCAATTCGCCAATCTCGTGAGCGCTGCTGCGGAATTGCGGCTGCATGCGAACGACAAGGTCGAAGAGCTTTTCACCCTGGATGACTTGCGTGGCCGCCTGTCCGCCCACGGCCGCTGCGATGACCGATTCCACGTCGGCGACGTTGATGCCGTAGCGTGCAATCTTGTCGCGGTCGACGTCGATCAGCAGACTCGGCTGCCCCAGTTCGCGGACCACGGTGAGATCGGTGAAGCCAGGCACATTCGACAGCGTGTTCTTGATCTGCACCGCTTTATCCTGAAGCACATTCAGATCATCGCCGTAGATTTTTACTGCCAGCGAGCTCTTCAGTCCAGTTAACGCTTCGTCCACCGCGTCCTCGGCGGGCTGCGTGTAATTGAAGACGATGCCGGGATAAGCGCTTAGCTTCTTGTTGATCGCCTCGACCAGCTTGGGCTTGGTGTCAATCTCACCTTGCCAGGCTTTGTCTTTGTAGGGCTTCAATCCGACGTAGAACTCGCAGTTAAAGAAGCCTGTCGGATCGGTGCCGTCGTCCGGGCGCCCGAGTTCCGACGCCACTACCGTGACCTGCGGGTACGACGCGAGAATGTCGCGAATCTGCGGCGCAATCTTGCTGGCTTCCTCGAAGGAGATGGTGTACGGCATAGTGGCGCGAACCCACAGCGCGCCCTCATCGAGGTGCGGCATGAACTCGCCGCCGATGAAGGGAACCAGCAGCAGAGTGGCGCCGAAGATCAGGCAGGCGATCAGCATGACCAGCTTGGGGCGATCCAGCGCCCAGTCTAACTGCGACGCATACAGGCGCTTCATCCATTCGAAGGCTTTATTGGCGTGCTCCTTGACGCCGTTCTTGAACCAGTAGGACGCCAGCACAGGCACTAGCGTGAGCGTCAGAATCAGCGCCCCGATTAGCGCAAACGACATGGTCTCGGCCATCGGATGGAAGAGCTTTGCCGAGGGGCCCGTCAATGCGTAGATCGGAAGATACCCGGCCAGGATGACGGCCACCGAATAGAAGATCGGGCGATCGACATCTTTGGACGCGGTGAGAATCACTTCGAACAGGCTGTAGGTCTGGCCTTCCCGCAACGCAAGTTCGCGGTAGATGTTCTCCACCATGACGACCGTGCCGTCGATGATGATGCCGAAGTCGATGGCGCCGATCGACAGCAGATTGGCCGCGCCATCATGTGCATGCAGAACAATGAAGGCAAACAGCAGAGAAAGCGGAATGGTGAGGGCGACGATGATCGCGGCGCGGAAGCTGACCAGGAAAAAAATCAGCACGATGAGTACCAGCACCATACCGCGCAGGAGATTGGCCTCCACGGTGTCGGTGGTGAGCTTCACCAGTTCGCTGCGGTCGTAGTAGGGATGAATCTTTACGTCCGGCGGCAGAATCGTTTTGTTCAGTTCATCGGTCTTGGCCTCGACGGCCTTCAGGACATTCTGAGTCTGTTCGCCGCGCAGCATCAGGATGACGCCTTCGACCGCGTCGTCGTTCTTCTGATAGCCGAACTCGCCCAAGCGGGGAGCATGGCCGATCTCGACGTCGCCGATATCCTTCACGCGAACCGGTACGCCGTTATTGCTGCCCACGACGACGTTGCCGACATCGCTGGTATCGCGCAAGAGCCCGATGCCGCGGACGTAGTAGAACTGCCCGCCCTGGGAGTAGAAGCCGCCGCCGGCGTTGGAATTGTTTGCTGTCAGCGCATTGACGACCTGTGGAACCGTCAGGTGATAGCCGTAAATCCGGGCTGGGTCCAGCAGCACCTGGTATTGCATGACCGTGCCACCAAATCCGGAGTCGTCGGCAACACCATGCACCGAGCGGTATTCCCGCTCGACGACCCAGTCTTCGAATGTCTTCAACTCTTGCGGCGATCGGTCCGGGCTTTCCAGAGACATAGCGATAGACCAGGCCGCTGGGACTGAAGAGCGGAGCCATGTCAGGCGTGACCCCGGCCGGCAGTGTGGCCTCCGACATGCGCTGGAAGACGACCTGGCGGGCGAAGTAATCGTCGGTGCCTTCGCGGAAGGTCAGGATGACATCGGAGAGTCCGTACAGCGAGATCGAACGCATCACATCAACCCGCGGAACGCCATTCAACTCGAGCTCTAGAGGCAGCGTCACCAGGCGTTCGACTTCTTCGGCCGCGTGTCCCGGCCATTGCGTAATCAGCTCAACCTGCGGAGGGGAAAGATCGGGATAGGCATCGACCGGCATGCGCCGGAAGGAGATTACTCCGGCGACGGCCATGAAGAGGGTCAGCACCAGCACGAGGAAGCGCTGACGAAGCGCAGCTTGTACGATTCGATGAATCATTCCGGCGCCGGTCTGTTGGTCCTTATCAAAAGAATCTCAGTATTCCTCGGCAGCCTTAACGCTGCAGAGAGTTTGCAAATTGCAGGAATAAACTGCCGTCACCGATGACGCGATCGCCCGGCTTCACGCCGCTGGTGATCTGGGTTTGCCCCTTCATGCTCTCGCCCAGAGTGACGGAACGTCTGCCGAACTGGTTGTTGCCCATGTCGACATAGACAAACGGTTGGTTTTCGGTATCGCGAAGCACCGCGGCGTCGGGAAGGGCAATCGCGTTCTGGATGGTGCCGGCGTCGACGCTGGCCACCACATACATGTCCTTCTTCAGCTTTTGGCCGGGATTGCTCGTCTCAATGCGCGCCTGCAACGTGCGCGTGTTCGGGTCGAGCGCAGCAGCGACGTACGAGATGCGACCGTGAAAGGTGTCGGGGTAGGATTCGGTCTGTATGGTGACCTGATCCCCCACGCGTACGTAAGGCAGATCCTTTTGATACACATTGACGAGCACCCATACGGTGCTGGTGTTGGAGATCACGAAGCACTGCGTCGCACCCGGCTGAATCAATTGCCCGACGGAGACGTCCTGCTCGACCACTTGGCCGTCGATGGGAGCCTTCACCGAGGCTTCGAAGGACGGGGGCGCGGTAAGCAGGGCATTTGGATCGCGAGATGCCCAAAACCTTCAGCGCCGCTTCGGCTGCTACCAGATCGCCTTCGGCCTGTACCTCGGCCGATTCTGCCTGTTCCACATTCTGCTCGGCGATCGCTTGATGTTCGTAGAGATCTTTGGCGCGAGCATTGGCTTTTTGCGCCAGAACGTAAGCGTCCTTCGCTTTCAGGTAGTTCGAGCGCAGCTGGGAGTAGTCGGGGCTGGCGACGTAAAGCATAGTCTCGCCGCGCTTCACGCTTTGGCCGGGAACGACGGCGATGCGGCTGACCGGCCCGCTGACCTGCGTGATGACCGGAGTTGTCTGGAAGCTGTCGTAGGCGACTGCGCCAGTGAGGCGCAGCGTGCGGGTAAGCGTGGTCGGCTGGACCGTCAACACCTGTATGTGCGCCATCTGGTCAGCAGGGATCGTGAACAATCCGGCCGAGTTGGCGTTGTTGGGATGATTCTCGTTGGCGGGTCCGGACTGATTACAGCCAGCCAGAGCCAGCGCCATCAGCAGCGGAACGAGGCGACAAACGAGAGTCCGGCACTTGATCATGGCAGTGTCCTCGTTCCCACAGCTTCTTTTAACTGTTCGAGTGATGTCATGTAGGCGGCCAGGGCTTGGCGATACGCCAGTTGTATCGCGCGATTGCTGCGCTCGGCGTCGAGGAAGTCCAGCAGGCTGTTGGCACCGCGTTTATAAGCGTACTCACTGATAGTGAGCGAGTCCTCGGCTTCCTTCAGATACCCCGTGGTGTAGAGGTCCACGATTTCTTCGTTGCTGCGCAGAGACTCGTAGGCATTGGTCACGTCGGACATCACCGTGTCACTGGTCGATGCCTCAGTTTCCTGCGCCTGCACCAGCGCATATTTTGTGCGCGCAATCTCGCCCTGGTTGCGGTTAAAGAAGGGTAAATCGAAATTCACAAAGAACGAAGCACTGTTCTCGCCCGCAGTGTGGGTGTAATCGAGAATGCCATTCACATCCTGCTTGCCATTCGCTTGCGCCAGAGATATCTGGCTCTCGGCCGCCGTCACTCCCAGGATCGAAGCGCGATAGTCGGGACGATCCTGCAAGGCCTTCAACTGCAGGTCATCGACAGTCGTGCTTAGTGGTTGGAATGCGAGATCGCCGACGACATCGTAGTTTGCCGGAACGGCGTCGTATCCGAGCAGCAGGCGCAGAGCCACCAGCGCCTGTACCCGGGCCAGCTTCGCGGCGGAAACGTCGGTCTCGAACTGGAGCAGTTGCAGCTTGATCTTGAGATAGTCGCCTTCGCCGATGTATCCGGCTTTGTACTGGATCTCGGAAACATCGACGGTGTCTTTAAAGCTCTTCAGGTCGAGGGTGGCGAAGCGCAAGGTTGATTCGGCCAGCAGCACGGCGATGAACTGCTGGCCCACATTGAAGATCAGGGAGCGTTCGTCATCCGTGATCTGAGCCTTGGTGACGTTGGTCTGGTCGACCGCCGCTTGCAGCCGGCGCTGGCGCTTGTGGCCGCGTTCAAACAGGTATCCCGCGCCGAGGTCGAACTGTTGCACCTGGCTAAGGTTGTCGCCCGAGAACTCCGACGGCTGAAAGATCGGCAGAAACTGCGAATCGAAGTAGAGCGTCGGATTGGGCCGGAGGTTGGCGGTAATCTCCTGCGCCTGGTTTTGCAGAATCAGAGTACGCGAAGCTTTCAAGGCATGATTGTGGGCAAGGGCTAGCTCAATAGCCTGATCGAGGGTAATCAGCGTCGTGCTCTGTCCTTCGGCGGGGACAAGCAGCAGCAACAGCAAACTCAATGCTCCCAGAAGTTTGATCCGGAAGTGAAGTAGACGCATAGGAGTCAACGCAAGCAATGTTCGACTACTCGAACAAGCCACCGCGGGCGCATTGGCGCCGATCAAGCACCGCACTGGCTTTGCCCCTCAGCCGTCGCAGAGCAGATTTGGACGGAGGAACACTATTGCTTGAACTAGATAACACATTGTACAGGCAGGAAGTTGTGGCGACAGGAAACAGAGTTCGTGGCGAAGGAGATTCTATTGCCCGGGCGAAGGACTGAGATACCGCCGCACCAGGTCGGGCAAGGTGGCGATCGAGAGTTGAGCCAGTCGGGAGGCCTTCTCGTCGTCCGGGGTCTCGAGACCGCTCCCGTGGATAAAGACGGTGGTCAGGCCCGCGCGCAGGCCCGCTTGTATGTCGCGCAAGGAATCACCGGCGAGGAGGCTGTTCTCCGGTCGGGAGGCCGGAAAGTCGGCGAACGCCTGCTCGATAAGTCCGGTCTGTGGCTTGCGGCACGCACATTGTCCGTAGTCATGCGGGCAGACGTAAATCGCATCCAGGTGCGCTCCCTGTTCGGCCAGAACGGCGCGAAGCTTATCGTGCATTCGATCCAGGTCGCTGAGTGAGTAGAGGCCGAGGGCAACGCCGCGCTGATTGGTGACGACGAATACTTTGCGTCCAGAACGGTTCAAGGCAGCCACAGCCTCGCCTACTCCCGGCAGTACTTCGAAGTCTTCAAGACAGGTGATGTATTTTCCTGAAGGAGCCTTACGGTTCAGGACCCCATCCCGATCTAGGAATACAAACTGAATATTGCTGAGGTCGAGCCGTAGTTCAGGCGACATGGCATTTATACTTTCGTACAACAACCCTCACTCCAGGTTCAGAAGAAGGCCCTCATACGATTGCGTCACGAGGGCCCGAATGCCGTCTTCTTTGAACTTGTCAGGCGTTTTTGCAGACGCCTTAACTGATCACATATCTATCATCCGTCAGCTGGAAACGCAGCAGGATTCTTTCGAGCGGGCGGCAATCCTCATCACCGATTCATTATTGAACGGGAAGAAAGTCCTATGGTGCGGCAACGGCGGCAGCGCCGGCGACGCGCAACATCTGGCCGCTGAACTAGTGGGACGCTTCCATCGTCCGAGAGCGGCGCTGGCTTCGATTGCGCTCACTACCAACACATCCGTCTTAACCGCGGTGGCTAACGATTTCGGCTATGACAAGGTCTTCGAACGGCAGGTTGAGGCACTATGCGAACCCGGCGATGTTGTGGTCGGCATCTCGACGTCGGGTAACAGCCGCAATGTCTGCGCAGCGCTGGAGAAGGCGCACCAAATCAAAGCCTACACCGTAGCCATGACGGGCCAAGATGGTGGGCAACTGGCGTTGCTGGGCGACGTGGTTATCAAAGTCCCGTCGAATGAACCGGCCCGCGTGCAGGAGGGGCACATCCTGTGCGGACACATTCTCTGTGAATGGGTCGAGCTGGCCAGCTGCATCACCCATGTGGTTTCAATTCGACGGAGTGCCCAATGATCTCCGATCCGCGGGAAATCCTGGCCCTGGTGCAATCGGGGTGGGGCCGTATTCCGGTGCTGGTAGTAGGCGATGTCATGCTGGACCAGTATGTCTGGGGCGAAGTCGAGCGGATCTCGCCTGAGGCGCCGGTTCCCGTGGTGCGAGCCGCCTTGCGCGACGAGAGGCCGGGTGGGGCTGCCAACGTATCCATGAACCTGGCCGGACTGGGCGCATGTGTAACGCTGGCAGGCTTTGCGGGCGGGGACCGCGAGCAGAAGGTCCTGGAGACGGTACTGGCCGATCACGGAATCGAGCCGCGGCTGACCTCAGTGCCGGAGATCTCAACCACGACCAAATTGCGGGTCATTGCCGGCAAACAGCAAATCCTGCGGATTGATTCTGAGAGCGGGAAGAGATTCGCAGTCGAGGATTACCGGCGGCTGTTGGGCAGCATTCTGGCTGCACTCGACCATTGCGCCGTGGTGGTGCTGTCGGATTATGCGAAGAATACGCTCACCGAGGAGCTATGTCAGACCGTACTCCGCGAAGCGCGTCGCAGACGCATGCCGGCTCTGGTCGACCCCAAGTACCCGAATTATGTGCGCTATCGCGGGGCGACCGTGATTTCGCCGAATCGCAAAGAACTGGCCGCGACGAGCGGGCAACCAGTGAACGATCTTGAGCGGTTGCTGGAATCGGGGCAGGCGCTGCTGCGCGAGTTCGACATTGACGCCATGGCCGTGACGCTAGGTGAGAAGGGAATTGCCGTCCTGCGCAGAGACTCGCGGTCGTACGCGCCGGCAGTTGTACGGCAGGTGTTCGACGTGTCGGGCGCCGGAGACACGGTAATCGCCATACTGGCGCTGGCGACGGCCTGCGGGGTAGCGCTCGAGGCTGCAGCCAGGCTGGCGAACGTGGCGGCGGGAGTGGTAGTGAGCAAAGTCGGAACGGTGCCCATCACCAGAGAAGAACTAACGGGCGCCTTGACGGCCGACAATCCTCTGACCATGACGCAGAAGGTGCTCTCCCGTGGGCAGGTCAGCGAACGGGCCTCAGCGTGGCGCTCCCGCGGACAACGCATCGTCTTCACCAACGGATGCTTCGACATCCTGCATGTCGGCCACATTCGCCTGCTTGAGGAGGCACGCCGCAGGGGCGATCGCCTTATCGTCGGGTTAAATAGCGACGACTCAGTGAGAGCGCTCAAGGGGCCGTTGCGGCCCCTCGTGGGCGAGAAAGACAGGGCGCAGGTGCTTGCGGCTCTAAGCGCCGTGGACGCGGTGGTGCTCTTCAGTGAACCCACGCCTCTGCAATTGATTGAGGCGATACGGCCCGAAGTGCTTGTGAAAGGAGGAGATTATACGGAGCAGGAAGTGGTTGGGGGGCGCGAAGTGAGGTCATGGGGAGGCCGCGTTGAGCTGATTCCTCTTGTGGAAGGAGTCAGCACCACCAGACTGATTGCCTCGGCGAACTCGCCGGTCAAGGCTGCCATCGATGTTTTTTCGGCGTGAAACCATGCTGCCACCACTGTTCTTCTCAGTTCGATTGCCAACTCTGACAGCCATCCTTTGGCGACGATTCATCCGGCGAAGACCTGTCCAAGCGGTCGCGCATAAGGAGCCGTTGTCATTCATCATCTTCCGGTTGGATGCCCTGGGCGACGTTGTACTGACCACACCGCTGTTTCGCGCGCTGAAGCAGGCCTTTCCAAAGTCGAGCTGCACGGTTGTGGTTCAGCCGGTCTACAAATCGCTGCTGGTCACCAATCCGCACATCAACGAAGTACTGACGCTGCCGAAGATCGGGCTGCGATGGCTGCCCGCCCGGGCGCGGCGGTTGCTGGCGGCGAGCGTTCTCTACTGGACGCAGCTTCGCCATCGCCATTTTGACTACGCACTTTCACCGCGGTGGGATGTTGACGAGCATCTGGCGACGTTTCTATGCGCGCTGACAAATGCCTCACGGCGAATCGGCTACAGCTCGAACAGCTCGCAGGCAAAGCAAACCATGAACCGCGGGTTTGACGCCGCTTTTGACCTGCGCCTGCCGCCGGGCCCGGTACGGCATGAGGTGATCCGCAATCTCGCCTTGGCGGAACACTTGGGAGCTACCGTGAGCTCCGACGCTCTGGACATTCACATTACCGAACGCGATCGCAGACACGCCGCGCGCCTGCTCGGCGAGATTCCGGCGGGCACCAAAATTCTCGCGCTTGGAATTGGCGCGCGCAGTGCCGGCAGACGCTGGCCCCTGCAAAACTACGCCAAGGTGGCTGAGCGCCTTGCCAGCGAACTGCGGATTCAGCTAGTCCTCGTTTGTTCCAGTGTTGAGCTCGGAATGGCCCTGGAGCTTCGGGATTTGTTGAAGCGACCGGCAATTATCGTGAGCGGTGCGGGGCTGCGCGAAGTCTGCGGCGTACTCGAACGCAGCCACCTTTTCATCGGCAACGACAGCGGCTGCGCGCATCTGGCTGCGGCCATGAATTGCGGCACACTCGTCGTCTCGCGTCACCCGCGGAACGGCGATCGCAACCACTTCAATAGCCCGATACGGTTCGCTCCTTACGGAGCGCGAGTTCGCATCCTGCAGCCTGCTTCGGGCCGTGATGACTGTGCGGGCGCGTGTGGGGTAGAAGGGCCACATTGCATCATCGGGGTCACGGTGGAAGAAGTGGCGGCGGCTGCATTTGAAATGCTGACCGGCGAAACCTTCCTCGCGCCCCCACCGGTCAAGCCGTGGATGACGCGGGCACAGCGTCTTCTCGGCGTTCATTCCGCAGAGGGGGTGAAACGCGCGGTGGAAATGCTGCAGTCCGACAGGTCAGCCCTGTGATTTTCTCCATCGCAGAACTTGCGAACTCCCGCGGAAGGCGGCTCCTGAAAGCGATCTTTTCGGGAGCAGCGTCGAGGCTGCTCGGAGCCGTTGTGAGTTTCCTCACACTGCCGATGGCGGTACGCTATCTTGGCGCCGAGAGGTACGGGGTTTGGGTGACGATTGCCACTACTGCGATCTGGATTAATCTGCTGGATCTAGGCGTCGCCAACACGCTGACGAACCAGATCTCCCGCGCATACGCATTGGGAGACAAGAAGTCGGCGCAGCGCTACCTTACGACAGCGCTGACTATCACTACCGCGCTGGCGGCCATAGCAGGAGCAGGCTTTGCTGGCGTCTTCCATCGAATCAACTGGATCAAGTTGTTTAACGTCGGTCCCGTCACAAATCCCGCGGAAGTCGATCGCACCGTCATCTTTGCCGTGGCGCTGATGTTACTGGCTTTGCCATGCAATCTGGGCAGCAAGCTGCTGGCCGGATATCAGGAGTTGCATCGCTATAACTACGCGACCATCGGGGGGGCTTTGGCAAGCTTGTTTGGGCTAGCGGCCGGGGTAGCCCTGCATGTGTCGATGCCGACGCTGTACCTGATGTCGATAGGATGCTTCACCTACGCTGCCGCCGCAGTGTTGCTCGCGGTGTTGTGGCAGAGAGCGTGGCTGCGGCCGAAGTGCTCGGCCTTCGACCTCAGCTCTGCCGTAGAGCTACTCAACTCCGGGTCGTGGTTCTTTCTGATCCAGGTTGCGGCAGTTGTCGTGTTCAGCTCCGACAATCTGGTCGTCAGCCACTTTCTAGGAGCAGCTGAAGTCACGCCCTACAGCGTGGCATGGCGGCTTGCCGGGTCGGCGGCGCTGCTGCAATCGCTGATTTTTCCTGCGCTATGGCCGGCCTATGCCGAGGCCTACGCCCGGCGCGACTGCGATTGGATTCGACGGACCTTCACGAAGACCATGCGAGGAGTCGTCAGCCTGAATGTGACCTGCGCCCTTCTGCTGGTGTTGTTTGGCCGCTCTGCAATTCGTATTTGGGCGGGCCCGGCGGCAGTTCCGGACAACTATCTGCTTTCGGCGATGGGCCTATGGATCGTCATCAACGGCTTTATGAGCATGGAGTCCTGTTTACTGGCGGCTCTGAACCGGATTCGCGGACAGGCCTTGCTCTCCGTGATGGCCGCGGCGACCAATATCATTCTGTCGCTTTTTCTAGTGCGCAGCTTCGGAGCTCTTGGTGTAATCAGTGGCACGATTCTTTCTTATCTGCTGGTGCTGGTCGTGCCGCAAAGCCTGATCGTGCGGAGCGTCTGGAGAAGGGAATTAGGGCGGAACGAGAAACCTGTTTACGGCACCAAGAACGGGTTGCTCTCGCGCTCCTCGCCAATCGTCGTAAGCGGACCGTGTCCGGGCACAACGACGGTCTCGTCCGGCAGTCCCAGCACCGGCCCATGCAACGACCGCATGATCTTCTCGTAGGAGCCACCCGGCAGGTCGGTACGCCCAATCGATCCAGCGAACAGAGTATCGCCCGGCGATCAACTTCTTCTCCGGAGCGAAATACAGGCAGATACTGCCTTCAGTGTGTCCCGGAGTGTGCAGCACGTCGGCGGTAAGTCGGCCGGCCTGCACTTTGTCTCCCGTGCCAACGCTGGCATCAATGTTCACGGCTTCCGGCGCAGGCATGCCGATCCACGAGGCTTGCACATCCAACATTTTCAGCAGCGCATAATCGTTCTGATTGAGCAGGATCGGCGCGCCAGTCAAGCGCTTGAGCTTCATCGCCCCACCTACGTGATCGATGTGCGCGTGGGTGACGATGATCTGTTTGACCGTGAGTTGGTGCCGTCGCAGGCGTGCCATGACGTCGTCGATCTCATCTCCCGGATCGATGACCATGGCTTCCTTGGTCTGCTCGTCACCTACAATCGAACAATTGCACTGCAACGGGCCCACGGGAAAAATTTCGTGGATCATGCCTTCAAACTACCACGAATAATCAATAGTTCGTCGGGGTGCGCTTGAGTCAGTCAGTATCCTGCGGTACACTGCGGCGCATTCACTTCGGGGACTCCGGCGCGGATTCAAGTAGCGGCGCTGGCAGGGAGACGCTTTTGGAGCGCTTACGTTTCATCACGCATCGGGACCAGCGAATCCTGCTCCTCGACTTCTCGAACTGTAGCGCTGCGGAGGTCTCTGAACTCGCCGACCTGGCTCCGAGGATCGTGACGCAGGAGGCGCCCGGGTCCGTGCTGGCGATGGCTGACTTCGGCGGCGCTGAGTTTGACCGGGAAGCGATAGAACATATCAAGATTGCCACCGCTTTTGATCGAGCGCACATTAAACGCGCAGCCTGGGTGCATGCGGAGAATCTTCCCAAAGTGCTCTACGATTCGATTCGCAGCTTCTCCGCCCGCGAGTTTCCTGTCTTTACGACTCGCGAAGAAGCTCTGGAGTATCTGGTCAGCGGCGAATTGCCGACAGAATAGAAAAGCCTCCGCTTGCGGCGGAGGCTCGAAGAACCCAATCGAAAATTAGTGAGTAGGGGTCGCTGGTGTAGCTGGCGGCGTCTGCGCCGGAGCCGACTTCACGGGCGCCGACTTGGTTCCCTCCAGGACCGACCCGCTGCTGTGCGCGTGGCGGGCGGCAAAGATCGAGAGGGTAATCGACGTCACCATGAAGAGAATGGCGGCCCATGTCGTCGCCTTGGTCAGCACGGTAGCGGCAGTACGGGTTCCGAAAGCGGTCTGGCTGCCCATGCCACCGAAGGCAGCGGCAATGTCGCCGCTCTGGCCGCTCTGCAGCAGCACGACGATGATGAGGAACGCACAGACAATGATGTGGACAGCGGTGATCAGCGCAACCATGTGACTTTCAAATCTCTTTCGTGGCGAGGCGAGGCTCGCCGCTTGAAATCTCTAAACGTTACTGGCAACTTGCAAGCAGATATGGTGCGGAAGGGGGGACTTGAACCCCCATGCCTTTCGGCGCCACCCCCTCAAGATGGTGTGTCTGCCAATTTCACCACTTCCGCACACTTCCGGATGCTGCTGCATCGCGGGTTCCAGGCAGAAACGTAGAGGCACGACAAGTATAGCAAACACAACGGCCTCGGCGAAGCTCACGAAGAAATTGCCGAGGCCGGAATCAAGCTAATACTTCACAATTTTGGCAAACCCTGCCGGGTCGAGGCTGGCGCCTCCTACCAACGCGCCGTCAATCTCTTCCTCAGACATCAGGACCGAGGCGTTATCGGGTTTCACACTGCCGCCGTAGAGAATCCGCAGATTGTCGGCGAACTCCTTGCCAAACGATTTTTCGACCTCGTGGCGGATCACGGCGTGAGCGTCGGAGGCCATTTGCGGGGTTGCCGACTTTCCGGTTCCGATCGCCCAGACGGGTTCGTAGGCGATCACCAGCTTGGCCGCTTTCTTCGCAGAGATGCCGTTGAAGGCCCGCACACACTGGCGCCGAAGGACGTCCTCGGTCAACCCAGCGTCGCGCTCCTCCAGAACTTCACCCACGCAAACAATGGGCGTCAGCCCGTTCTCCAGCGCGGTTTCGAGTTTTCGATTGACCGTGTCGTCGGTTTCGCAAAAATATTGCCGACGCTCCGAGTGCCCGATGATGACATGGGTGACCGAAAGCGCGGTCAGCATCCCGGCAGAAATTTCTCCGGTGAAAGCGCCTTCTTTTTCCCAGTGAAGGTTCTGAGCGCCGATGGCAACGTTGGAGCCGCTCGCGGCTTCCACCGCCGGCTTGAGATCGACGAAGGGCGGGCAGACGACGATCTCGTCGCGGCTGTGACCTTCAACCATGGGCAGAAAAGCCTGAAAAAATGCAGTGGCCTGTTCCGGCGTTTTGTACATCTTCCAGTTGCCGGCGATTATTTTCTTTCGCATCGTGTGCGTCCTGTACGAAGTCCGCCTGAAGACGGCGGTAGTAAGACAACTCTCGATTATAGGCCCTGAGGTCTGGGCATACGTCGGAGGACGTCGTCCCACTCAGTAGGCGGAACGTAAGAAGTGCTTACGGCTTGACGGTGGGGCGCAGCAGGACTTCACTCATAAACGACTGCGGTTCCTGCGTCACCAGCGACGCAACTACATGAGCGACGTCCTCGGGCTTCAGCATCTTTGCGGTGTCCTTGGCACCGCGACGCGGGCTGAAGTCGGTGTTTACCGATCCCGGACACACCACGCTGACGCGTATGTTGTGGCCGCGCAGCTCTTCGGCAACTCCGTAGCTGAGGCCGTTCAGTCCCCATTTCGAGGCCGAGTAGGCCGCGCCCCGTGGCAGCGGATTCTTTCCGGCGAGCGAAGAGATGTTGATGATGTGCCCGGCCCCAGCCGTGATCATCAGGGGCACAACAGCGCGAAGCATGTAATAGACGCCGCGCAAATTGGTGTTGAAGATGGCCTCCCAATCGTCAGGAGGCAGCTCATGGAGAAGGCCGGATGGTCCTCCGATGCCTGCGTTATTGACCAGAATGTCGACGCGCCCGTAGGCCCTACGCAAGTGCTCGGCTAAAGCATCGACGCTGGTTGCGTCTGTGACGTCACAGCGGAACCCTTCAGCGCGTTGTCCGCGGCTCATCCGGTCATTTGCCACCCGCTGTACCAACGCTCCATCGCGACCACACAAAACGACGGTCGCGCCCATCGCCGCCAGCTTATCGGTGATTGCCAGCCCTATGCCCCGGCCCCCGCCGGTAACGACGGCGACTGATCCCGACAAAGAGAGAGATTCTTCCGATTTCATGCTGTTTGAACTCTCCTTCCGATAAGATGCCTCAACCGGAACAATGGCCGAGCCGGGCAACTCGTGTAACCTGTAGTTGGCCGAGTGCGCATCCGGAATTGGGACTAAGCGCATCTTAGCAGCGCGAGAATCGCGAGAATTATGTATTCCGCTAAGCAGCTTGCCTTACACTGAGGCGGCTACTTATAATCCCGGTTTCTGCACTTTGCATTCCCAATGCAGCAGACAGGGGCCGGATGCTACGCACTTCTCTAGAGTGCGGCGCTCAAAAACATGGAACTGATTGGCGCGTCTAAGTGTCCGTACGTAAGAAACGATTTTTCGCAGTTCTCCATATTCGAGGAGCCAACAGAATGAGAAGGTCGCTAGTCATTTCACTGCTGGTGTTCGCCAGCGCCGCGACGATCCAGCAGGCAGTAGGCCAAGCTGCGGGACAAACCGGTGCGGCGCCTGCCAGCCAGAGCGCTCAGAAGCCCGAGATCAAAAATCCGGCCGAGTATAACGCCTACATCAACGCGATTCAGCAGCAGAACCCGGCCCAGAAGGCCCAGCTGCTGGAAGCCTTCCTGCAGACTTACCCGAACAGCGTGATGAAGGTTGACGCGCTGGAATTGCTGATGGTTTCGTATCAGCAGGCTGGCGACGCACAGAAAAGCCTGGATGCCGCTAACCGCATCCTGCAGGCTGACCCCAACAACGTGCGCGCGCTGGCCGTGTTGGCGTACAACTACCGCGCTGCCGCTTCGCAGGGTGGTCCTCAGATGCAGGACAACCTGGCCAAGGCTAAGCAGTACGGCGACCAGGGATTGCAAGCCCTGCCCAAGCTCCAGAAGCCGGCCGGCATGAGCGACGCTGACTTCACCAAGCTCCACAACGAGATGGGCGCCATTTTCGACGGAGCCGTCGCCTTTGCCGCCCTTCAGGCGAAGGACTTCGCCACGGCGCAGAAGGACTTTGAGCAAGCAGTGTCCTGGGAATCGCAGCCCACGATTGCTGATGTCTATCCTCTGGCCACTGCGGATCTGGAAGCGAAGCCGATGAATCCCAGCGGCTTCTGGTTCATCGTAAAAGCCGCCATGATGGCTCAGGGCGGCACGCAGCAGCAGATCCTCGATTATGGAAAGAAGAAGTACATCCGCTATCACGGTTCCGACCAGGGTTGGGATCAGTTGGTGAGCGACGCTAAGGCGTCGTCCAGCATCATGCCACCTTCGGGCTTCACCGTGGCCGCGGCTCCGCCACCGCCGTCTCCTGCCGAGCAGGCGGCTGACCTGGTGAAGACCAAGTCGCCGGTGCAGATGAGCTTCGCGGAATGGGAGCTGGTGTTGTCTTCCGGCAACCAGCAGGCGGCTGATACGGTATGGAACGCGATTAAGGGAAAAGCGGTCAAGCTGCAGGCCAGCGTGATTAGCGCTACACCAACCAGCGTTCAGCTGGCGGGTAGCGATGACGATATCGAGGCCAAAAAGTCCGATATCTCGCTGAGCATGAGCAAGCCGATACCGGCAAGGCTGACGCCGACTGCGGGTGCCATGATGGCGTTTCAGGGCACGCTGACGAGTTACACGCCAAATCCGTTCATGATGACGATGACCGATGGCGTGCTGCTCGACAAGAACGGCAACCCGGTTTCCTCGGGTGCGGCCACGCATCACACGACCACGCACCACAGCCAATAACTAGATCGGAGCCAAATAGGAAAGGGAGCAGAGAAATCTGCTCCCTTTGATTTTGTGCGGGAAACGCAGTTATTGCCGGCTGCCACCGTAGCTCAAAAGGCGAACGAGATGCTAGCGAACAGCCTTTCTGTCCATGGGGAGGTTATGCGCGCTGCGGGGTGGGCGGCGAGTTCCGGTCCGGAGTCCTTTGGCGTCGAGCTTCAGCTCTGCGATGGTGCGGCTCAGAGTATTGCGGTGCATGCCCAACTGGCGGGCAGCCTTGCATTGGTTCCCGTTGCTGTCCTGGAGGACCGTCAGGATAAATTTCTTTTTGAATTCGCAAACCGCTTCGGAATAAGTAATGCCGCTGCGATACATCTGCACCACGAGAGCTTCCAGTTGATCTTTCACGACGCCTCTCTCCGCTATGAGTTCGTTATGGCGTTGAAACATTGTGGCCGCTACTGTTGTTATCGCTGTGTCCTGGCAGATGTTCCGGCACTGTACGCAGCAACTTCCATCCATCCCAGAAGCGCTGCCTGAAATCAGACGGCGCCGCCCAAATCAGGGCGCGGCCGGCGCTCAACATATAAGGGGCAAACCGCGACTGCGCCAGTCCCCACTGAGGAGCAAGCGCGGCCAGCGCCAAGACGAGTACCACGCTGACCACGATGCCACGAGCAATACCGAATGCCGCACCTAAAATACGATCAAACCAACTTAGTCCGACGCTCTTGAAGACTCGGCTCAAGAGCTTGCCGACAGCGCCGGCCAGAATCATCACTACAACGAAAACCGCCAGAAACCCGACAATGTCGGCAGTCCAGGGCGAATGCAGGAATCGCGAGAGCCACGTGGCAACGATGGGATATTCCCAGGCCGCGATCAGATAACCCGCAACCACCCCGACGAAATCAAAGAATTCCCGAAGAAATCCGTTGGATATCGCCTGTAAAACAGAAAACAAAACAATGAGCACAATCACCCAGTCGAGGATGGAAAGGCTCATCATGAATCAGGCCTACCAGGGAAGCGGTCGTCCGGTCATCTCCGTGTAGGCTTCGATGTACTTCTCGCTGGTACGGGCCGCAACCTCCGGAGGCAGCGCCGGCGCAGGGGGCTGCTTGTTCCACTTGATCGCTTCCAGGTAGTCACGAACGTACTGTTTGTCGAAGGATTCCTGCGCGCCGCCGGGCTGATACTTGTCCTTTGGCCAGAAGCGCGAAGAATCTGGAGTCAGCACTTCATCCGCCAAGATCAACCCACGCGGAGTGCGGCCGAACTCGAACTTGGTATCGGCAATGATGATGCCGCGAGTCTCGGCGTAGTCGGCAGCCGTTTGATAGACCTTGATGCTCAGGTCGCGCAGCTGTTCACTAAGTTCGCGGCCTGCCAGTTCCACCATTTTTTCGAACGAGATGTTCTCGTCGTGGCCGGTGCTGGCCTTGATTGCCGGCGTGAAGATCGGCTCGGGCAGCTTGTCGGATTCGCGTAAACCCTTCGGCAGAGGAATCCCGCAGACCTCGCCGTTGCTCTTGTATTCCTTCCAGCCCGATCCCGACAGGTAGCCGCGCACCACGCACTCAATCGTGATCATGTCAGCGCGCACCACCATCATGGAGCGTCCGCGCAGCTGATTCGCGTACTTCTGCAGTTCCTTGGGATACTGGCTGACATCGGCCGTTGCCAGGTGGTTGGGCACGATGTCTTTCAGGAAGTCGAACCAGAACAGCGACAACTGCGTCAGCACGCGGCCCTTCTGCGGGATGCCGGTGGCGAGCACATAATCGAATGCGGAGATTCGATCAGTTGCGATGAACAGCAGGTGGTCGTTATCGATTCGGTAAATGTCGCGAACTTTACCGCTGGCGTGGAGCTCCAGGTCGGGAAAGTCGGTAGTCAGGAGAACGTCGTTATTTGGAATTGAGCTTGTCACGTTGCAAATCGTTCCGGAGAGTCGTCGGGTATTCTAATTTTCCCGATTGGTTTGTCAATGCGGTCCAAAAAAGTGTCATCAAGCGATTCCCAAAATGTTCGTGAAAATTGCTTGACAATATTCGTGGTACCGCGAAACAGGCGTCGATACTGGTATTTCAGCCGATTTCGATGGCTTGCAAAAGCCTGCGGCGCAAAAAACTTTCGCTGCTTTTTTCGCGCTGCCCGTAAAACGCAGAGACCCGCAAACTGTCAAGAGTCGCCGCAAACTTTTGCTGCTGCTGATGATTTGAAGCTAATCGGCCGCCGAGCGATGTACGGCGCGCACATCTTCCAGATATCGAATCTCGGGCGATCCCTGCACCCCTGAAGCCCGCATCTTCTCCTTCAGTTCGCTCGAGGTCATGAACTTGCGCGCCGCATCGGCGCTTTCCCAATCCAGCAGGAGAATGACTTCGCGGGGATCGTCAAGGCTATGAAAGAGACGACAGCTGACTTCGCCGGCACGCTTGCGAGCCATCACGTGACTGTCAAACGCTTCTTTCCACCGGTTGAAATCGGCAACCGTATGACGGACCAGAACGTGAACCATAAAACCTACCCCCATTCCATTCGTCGCATCCAAGATACGAAATCTGCTGAGGAATGTGAACCGCCAAATGAACTTTGTTCTGTGACGCAGGCGCTTGGCAGGTTCCATAAGAAAAGGGTTAATCGCAGGCCGCGACGAATCACCCAGGTGCGCACGAGCGGTACGGTATACTGCTGAGCAAACCAAAGGGAGATTTGTTACTTGCCGCGTCTGATCATCCGCTCCTCTGACATTCATGCTGCTGGTTGTTTCGCTCTGGAAGATATTGCCAAAGGCACTCGCGTTCTGGAGTACACGGGCGAACGCATCACCAAAGCTGAGGGCGATGATCGCTACGAGGGCCGCCCCTTCACCTATCTGTTTGGAGTGGGCGACGGGGAAGTGGTGATCGACGGCCACGGTATGGCGATGTTCGTCAATCATTCCTGCGACCCGAATTGCGAAACCGACGAAGAAGGTGACCGCGTCTTCATTGCCAGCATTCGCGATATCACGGCCGGCGAGGAGCTCACGTACGATTACTGGCTCTATGACGGTGACGATGACGCTCCGTGTTACTGCGGTAGCAAGACCTGCCGCGGCAGCATGTACTCTCCCGAAGAGCTCAAGCGAAAGGCGCGAGCCGAGGCTCGCAAGAAGAAGCAGGCGGAGCTGGCGGCCAAGAAAAAGGAATCGGCTGCGCCGTCCAATGGGCATCGAAACGGCAGCGGCAACGCTGCTGAGGCTGGTCAGAAGCGACGGAAATCCTAGCCGTCGCAAGGTCGTATAATCGAAGTTCCTTCCATGAGTTATCAGGTTCTCGCGCGCAAATACCGGCCACAGAAATTTTCGGAGGTGATCGGGCAGGACCACGTCACCCGTACGCTGAAGAACGCCATCGAGCAGGGACGCATCGCCCACGGGTACATTTTCAGCGGACACCGTGGGATCGGGAAGACGACCATTGCGCGCATTCTGGCCATGGCGCTGAACTGCCAGTCGCAGGATCATCCAGTGCCGGAGCCCTGCGGCGTGTGCGACTCCTGCCGTGAGATCCGCGCCGGCAATGCGGTCGACGTGATCGAAATCGACGCGGCCACCAACCGCGGCATCGACGAGATTCGTGAGCTGCGCGAAGCTGCCAGATATCGACCCGCGCGCGACCGGTTCAAAATCTACATTCTCGACGAAGCGCACCAGATTACGGATGCGGCCTTCAACGCTCTGTTGAAAACACTGGAAGAACCGCCAGGACACATCGTCTTCATGATGGCCACGACGCAGCCCGAGGACATTCCGCAAACCATCCGTTCGCGCTGCCAGCACTTCAGCTTTCATGCCGTGCGCTTCGACGAGATCATTCAGCAGCTACGCGGTATTGCCAAGCAGGAAGGCATCGAGGCCGACGACAACGCGCTGGCTATGCTGGCTGAAGTCGGCGATGGCTCAATGCGCGACGCTCTCAGCATCATGGACCAGGCAATTGCGTGCTGCGGTACGACGCTGAGCGGAGACGTAGTTCGAGGCTTGGTGGGAAGCGTGCCGTCCGACGTCTTGGAAGATGTCATGGACGCTGTCGCCCGGAACTCGAGTGAAGATGTTCTGCGAACCATTGATCGGCTTCTGGTCGAAGGTCAGAGCGCGCAGCACTTTGCAAAGCAGATGCTGCGCTTCCTGCGCAATGCGTTGGTAGCTAAGGTGGCCGGCTCGGATTCGCCAGTGCTGCAGATTTCGTCTGACGAGCGAGCTCGCGTAGCGCGAATTGCCGAGCGCTTCAGCGAGGAAGACTTGACGCGCTTCATGCAAATCATGCTGCGCACGCACAACGATCTTGGCTACAAGCAGGAGCAGCGCTTCCATCTCGAGCTCGGACTCTTAAAGCTGGTGCATGCACAGCGCCTGCTACCGCTCGAGGAGTTGCTGAGCGGAGAAGCCTCGCAGCCAAAGTCATCCGGAGGCGGTGCTGGTGTGACGCCGAGAAGCGCAGCCGCTCCGACACGAGGGGCCGTTCCGGCGGGACGGGCCAGCGGCGCAGCGCGGGCTATCGAGTCGGATTCGCGCGCGCCCGCGGCATCGCCGTTCGCTCGGCCATCTCCATTCGAGGCAGATCGCAATCGCAAGAGCGAACCCAAAGCGGAGAGCGCAGTTGAACCTCGCTCGTTGCGCCGGCGATTCGGGCCTGTCTGCAGCGTCGACTAGCAATGTCCCGGCATATGAGCCTGTTAGCAGCGCGGTTGGAGTGGCGACGGCTGTCGCAGTCCAGAGCGAAGCTCCTGCGGAGCCGGCCTCGGAAGATGTCGACGTCGACCCTATTCGTAACGCGATTTTGGGCGCATTAGAAGACGCCGGGCAAAGCATGCTGGCGCATAACCTGGAAGAAGCCGAATGGTCGATTCGCGGGCTGGAAGTTTCGGTGAAGGTGGCCATGTCGCAGGTGCTAATCGACATTGCGCTGGGAGCGGAGCCGAAGCGGGTCGTGCAGTCGGCGCTGGCGAAAGCCTCGAGCAAACCGTTGAAGTTCAAGATGGTGAGCGGCGGGACAGCAATGACCCCTAAAACCAATGGGAGCTCGAGCCCGCGACCGACCAATGGCACGGGAGCGCGAAGCCGGGCGGCGAACGATCCCCTCGTGCAGCGGATGCAAGAAAAGTTTGGCGCCGAGATTCGCACTGTCATTGACCAGAAAGATCGCGGCTGAAGCGGAGCAGATCATGGGTGGATTTAATTTGCAGGAAATGCTGGCGCAGGCGCGACAGCAGGCCGAAAAGCTGCAGGAGAAAATGCAGCAGATCACCATCGAAGCTTCGTCGGGCGGCGGCAGCGTCACGGTTCGCATGAGCGGCCAGAAGCAGCTTCAAAGCATTGTCATTGAATCCGAAGTCGTGAAGTCGGGCGATGTCGAGATGCTTCAGGACTTGGTCGTCGCGGCAGTTAACGAAGCTTCACGCAAAGTGGACGAAGCCCTGAAATCAAGCCTGGGCGGGATGCTCGGAGGGATGGGACTTCCGGGAATGTAAGTCGGGTTCCTTGTGACGGCACAGAGTATACGGCTCCTGGGTCTTTTTGTGGAGCCTTAGTCGGATGAACAAAGTGCTTCGATAAGAAATTCTCTGTGCCTCCATGGTGGAAAGCCGCCGAATTCAGCGTTCAGCTCAACGAATTTAAGGAAGAAACAACGTGTCCAGGTTCGCCGAGCCCATGGCTCGACTGATTGAAGAGCTCAAGAAGCTGCCCGGCGTGGGTAGCAAGACGGCGCAGCGCTTTGCCTTTCACATCCTGCGGGCCAACGACGAAGACGCCGAGCTGCTGTCAACCGCGATTCGCGAGGTAAAGGCGAGCCTTCGCCTGTGCTCGATCTGCAACAACATCACCGACGTCGATCCCTGTACCTACTGTGCCAGCCCCACGCGGAATCAGCGGCTGATCTGCGTTGTGGAGGAGCCCACCAACATCGCCGCCATCGAAAAAACGCGGCACTACAACGGTGTCTATCACGTGCTGCACGGTGCGCTGTCCCCGCTCCACGGCGTTGGGCCGGAGCAGTTGCGCATCAGCAACCTGAGCAAACGGGTGGAGTCGGGCAATGTAGACGAGCTGATCCTGGCGACAAACCCCACCATCGAGGGCGAAGCTACCGCAACCTATCTCTCGCGGCTGTTCAAGTCATCGCAGACCAAGGTAACGCGAATCGCAACCGGTGTGCCGGTCGGCAGTGATATCGAATATGCCGACGAGGTCACAATGCAGAAGGCGATGGAAGGCAGAAGGGAACTGTAGCGAGTGCCTACTTCTTCTCGCTCCGCCCCGCCAGATACCCGTTGATCTGATCCTCCCATTCTTTGCGCGCCTTTTCGTCTCCCTTAGCGAAGTGTTGAACATGTTCGTTGGCCCCCGGCGTCAAAGCCGTCCGCTCGTACACGACAGTCACGCCGGTTTTGCGAGATTCCTCGTGCGTAAGCTGGATGTCGATGGTCGTCGCCATGGCATCGTTGAGCAGGTACACATATTGAATGTGACCGGCGGCCAGGTCGAACGCTGTGTTCGTCCATGTGCTCGTCATTTGTCCGTGTGACACCTGGAAGACCATGCCCAGCTGGTCCTTCGGGGGATTCGGGTAAAGGAACTGGGGGTTCCAGTCCGGCGCCCACTTTCGTTCTTCATGTGCTCCGAACAGGGGCGCGACCTGCTCCAACGGAGCATTCGCGGTGAAGTGAAACTCTGTGCGGGTGTGCAGTGCGCTCGATGAAGTTGCCGCCTCCTGCGCTACGAGAACAGAGCCGGCGAGCACGGTCATCCCCAAGGCAACCAGTGTAACGTTCATAGCTTCTCCTTTAGCTGATGGCTGTCGGATGCGTGCAGGGTGAGGCCGTAGATATCGCGCAACTTTTCGATTTCCTTCAAGGTCGGTGCAGAAAACGGCGGCTTGCCTTCGAAGGCATGGAGAACGATGCCCTCGAGGAGGTCGCCAAGTGTCAGGTCCTTCAGTTCCGCCAATCCCTTCAGTACTTTCAGGAGACGCTTCTCCATGCGCACACCGGTCTGCACGCGTTCGACGACGATTACGTTCTTTGATTTGTCTACCATGTGACTAATGTACCACGGTAACAAGTGGCACACAACGCCGGCGGGATTGGGGAAGACGTTAGAAGAAAGGAGGCTGCGCAAAAGGAAACGGTCGCCGGAATCGGCGACCGAGACGAGACGTAAGACTTCGAGTTAGGCTTTCAACTTAGCCAATAAGTCTGATGGGTGTACGGGTTTTGCCAGGATCTCGAATTCATGTCCCTGGGCCCGAGCATTTTCCAGAAGATCAGCCGTGGCGGCCTGGCCGGAGAAGAGGAGAATCTTGCAACCAGGCAGGAAACCGCGAATGCTGATGGCTGCCTCGATGCCATTCATGTCCGGCATGATGACGTCACTGATCACCAGATCAGGCTTTAGAGAACGTGCGCTTTCCACCGCTGCGGTTCCGGTGTAGACGGCAGAGGCGTCATAGCCGTTCAGGTCTAAAATCTTAGCCAGAGTGTCGGCAATGACCTGTTCGTCGTCCACAACTAACACTCTCGGTTTTTTACCCGCTTGCATTCACTCGCTCCTTCCAGATTCGCGAAGCCGAACTGCTGATTATAGCGGAGGGCCCATGGGCGGAGAATTCCGTCCGGGAACTTACCTCTAAGATGCAGAATTTACCCGTTGCGTCGCCGCGCCGCGTCAAATCTCCACGATTGGCTTGCTTGTTGGCTGTTTACTAAGGAGTATGCAACCCGAGTGCCACCGGGTTTTGGAAAATCTCTGCCCAAGAGTGTGCGGCGCCTCACAACCGTCCAGTGATTAGCGTCACCGCCTACTGGGTCGCACGCTTTGTACATTGGAGTTGGCGAACGACTAGGTAATTGCACCAAAAGCAGTGCAGCTATAGCCCGAATTCGCCGCGACTGTTGCCCAGGACCAAAATCAACCCGAACCCGCAAGCTCTTCGATGGGCTGAGGGTGGGGCGGCGGCAACCAAGAGAGGGAGATCGCAATCATGGCATACGTCATCACCGACACTTGCACCAAAGACGAACTCTGCGTCGAAGCCTGTCCTACCGACTGCATTCACCCGAAGAAAGATGAAGCAGGATTTGAAGAAGCCACCCAGCTTTTCGTGGATCCCGAAGGCTGCATCGACTGCGGCGCGTGCGTCCCGGTGTGCCCGACGAATTCGATTTTCATCGTCGATGAGGTGCCGGCCGACAAGCAGGAGTTCATCGCCAAGAACGCCGAGCATTACGCGAACGCATAGTTCTTACAGCATTGAAAAATGGCCGGGTGGTCCCCAGTGTCCGCCCAGTCGCCTGCCTTTGTTCTTCTATCGCTCCCAGCTTAGGAGAGGCACAGCCCAGCGCTGTGCCTTTCTCGTTATAGCGACCTTCGCCATCAACCCGAGACTCTGAATGCGCATCTCACAGGCATGCGCGTACGAACTGCTTGCCTGGCATTAACAGTCTGTTTGCTTCCGCTCTTTTACGCTGCGTGTAACAACAGTCAGCAAAGCCCCGAGCAGGTGAGAGAGAAAACTGCTCAGGCTACCGCTGACCTGAAAGACAACGCCAAAGCTGTAGCGGAGGGTGTGCGCGACGGCCTTACGCGCCCCAGCGCGGACAAGCCGGTGGACTTGAATTCAGCGTCGAAATCCCAGCTGATGGGATTGCCGGGCATCGACAATGCCGCGGCTGACCGCATCATTGCCGGACGTCCGTATTCTTCCGAGCATGAGCTGCTCGAAAAGCACATCATCTCACGCGATGAGTACAACAAGGTAGCCGACAGCATTACAGTCAAATAGCTGCCGGCAGGGAATAGAACCAAGTGGGAGATAAAAGGACGCACCCATGGTGCGCCCTTTACTTGTTTATCGCCGGAAGCCACCGCCCCCGAAGCTGCGACCTCCTCCGCCGAAGCCACCGCCGGCCCGATCCGCCCAGCCACCGCCCCCGGAGCGACCGCCCCATCCGCCGGAGCTGAAGTTGCCCCAGCGGGAGCTGCCCTCGCTACGAGAGGCAGCCATGTTGTCCATGGAAGATTTATCGAAGCTTGAGCTAGGCTGCGACCATCCGCTGTCGGTGTGTTGCTGCCATCCCGACGACGGATTGTATTTATAGACATTGCCGTCGTGATCGGCATAAGTGTTATTGGCCGTGTGGGCGACACCATTGCCGGTATTGGTGTTGTAGGTGAAGCCGCGGGCTCCGGCAGTCGACTGACCGGTGTAGGCGTTGCCCGCGACTCCCGCGGCGCCTCCGTGCACCACACCCGTCTGCTGGTTGTAATCCATGCCATGCACGCCGGCTGCATAATTGCCGGTGTAGGCGTTGCTCACCGAGCCGCCAGCGCCAGCATAGTGGTTGCCGGTGGAGGGGTTATAGCCGTTGACGCGCGATCCGGTAGTGTAGTTGCCGGTATACGCGTTGTAGTTCTCGCCGTGGGCGGCGTATCCGCTGTTGCCGGTTACAGGGTTGTAGTAGTTTCCGCGAGCGCCTGTCCCGACGTTGCCCGTCCAGGGATTGGCCCATGCAGCGCGAGTTCCGGCGTAAGCGGTGTTACCCCAGCGCCCGTAGACGTTGGCAGCGGCAGCGCCGCCCCATCCGCCCCATCCCCAGGCAGGTGCGCCGTAGCCCCATCCCCAGTAGCCGACCGGACCCCACCACGGACTGCACCACGAGCCAATGGCCATACCCATGCCGAAGCCGAGCGCCCATCCGGCACCGGTGCTCCAGGCGAAGGTTGCGCCCACACCGTAAGTGTACGGAGCAGGCACCCAAACGGTTGGACCGATGTACGGCGGATAGTAATAACCGGTTCCATAGACCACGACGCCATCCGACGAGACCACCGTGCCGTAATAGCCAGGTGTGTAACCGACATAAACAACGCTGGGCGTGTATCCGTAAACCTGCACGTAGGTCACGTAATGAACCGGGGAACTCGGCGGAATGGTGTAAATCACCGGCGGAATGGTGGCTGCCACAACCCAGGGTCCGGTCGCTGCAGCCGAGCTAAACCATACGCCGTTGCTGACTGCGTAATAAGTGTTGCCCGGGACGTAGATCACCGGGGTCGCGGTGTTGACGGCGTAGGTCATGCTCGTTCCCGGGATCGGCTGGAACACGGGAGCGCCGTCGTAGGTCACTGTTAGCGTGGCGGCCGAGCGGGTGATGGTCGCGGTCTGCGGAATCGAGTTGGCGATTACGGCTTCCTTGGCCTGAGGCGTTCCGGGGACGGACACCAGGACGTCAGCCTTCGGGCTGTACACGGGAATCTTGCTGAAGTCGACCGGCAAGCTGGCGCCGGGCACAAACGTCCACGGGCCATTCTGCAATGACGGGGTAGAGAACCAGCGCCCGGCCAGAAGCACGTAATACGTATTGTTGAGCGAATCGACAAAGATGTCGCAGCCGGTATTGCTGACGTACGACAAGGTCGTTCCAGGAATCGCTGCGTAAACGGGCTCGCCTTCAACCACTAGAAGTTCGGTGGGAGAGGTAGCCACGTAGATCATCGGCATCTCGCCGTCTTTGTAAGTATCTTCCAGAGACTGCTGCGGATTGCCCAGCGGCTGGTTCTGGTTAGCCGCGACGGCGGCCTGACGGATATTGTCGAGATCTTTGGTGGGCGCGTGTTTGGCAGGATTCCACGGACCCTGGATCGCAGGTGCCTCTACCCATCCATCCATCAACGACAGGTAATACATCTTCTTCGACGGATCGAACAGGATGAGCGCGCGAGTGTTGACGACTTTCTCCAACTTGTCGGCGGACGGCCGCAGAACCGGACTGCCATCGATCAATGCCAGCACCGCGGGATTCATGCTGTAGATGATCAGCGGGGGATTGTTTTGCAGCTGGTATTTCTTCTGCGAGTCGGCGGCATTGGTCACGGCCAGCGAGGCCTCGATCAGGTCGAGCGGGATGGTGCGACTCCATGGCAGGTTCAACACGAACTCGTTGGCGTAGGCCTTACCGTTGTTGGCCAGGGTGGGGAAGCTCTGTTTGACTAGGACGAAGTTGTCGAGGGTCACCATGCGGTTGACCTTGTCGACCTCAGTCCGGGCGTTAAACCAAATCACGCCGTAATCGGTGTCCTGCTTGGTGGCCGTCTTGACCCGGACAGCTGCGTAGGCCTTTAATTCGTTGCCGACCCAGCTTTCCACTTGGGGCTGAAATACGGAGATCGTCGCGCCCTGATAGTTGATGACACGCGGCCAGGGAGCGGCGGGAGCGGAACTGGTTACGGTCGCGGGATTCGCGGGAGGAGCCCCGGCAGCTGGCGGCGCGGACGGAGCAGGTTGGGCTGTCTGGGCAAGTGCCGTCGCCGACGAGCCCAGGGAAATCGTGAGTGCCAACGTACAGGCGAGCAGACGTTCCAGCATTTCTTTCATGACGCGATGAACCTCCGTGCTCCGGATGCTGAACCGGAGAAAGCAGCGAACTGAGTCCTAAGTGCGGTGTTGTCGGTCTTCCAGCCAGACAGCATAAGGCAGACGTGGCTGGTCTGCGCCCTCATATCTATGAAAGATTAGCGGCGACACAAATTTTAGTTAACTGGCAGAAATGCTAGAGGCGCTGGCTTTTTTCTTGGCGACCGCTTTGGGGCGAACGCGCGGCAATTTCGGGACGTGAACTCCCTCATTGTGGCATACGAATTGTCTTCGAATGTTAAAGGGAGCGACATATACTTCGCTAAACGATACTCACACAGCTGGACCCTGGCCAATGCAAGAACTTAGCGATGAACGCCTCTCGCCCCCGCGCGAGCATGAAGCCTTCCGTGCGATGTTTGAGCAAGCCGGATTTGGCGTGGCTCAAGTTTCTCTTGACGGAGAATGGCTTGCTGCCAATCAAGCGCTGTGCGACATTCTGGGGTATGCGCGACAGGACCTGTTGTGTACTCCGCTGCGCATCATTGTGCGCTTTGACCAGCTCGGCGCGGAACTTGGCGAATGTGAAAGGCTGCTGTGCGGCGAAATCCTGAGCTTCTCCAGCCAGAAGAGGCATTTACGCCGCGATGGCCGGGTCATCTGGTTGAAGGCCACCGTGACGCTGGTTCGAGACGATGTAACCCAGGCTCCCGAATCGTTTCTCGCCATCCTGGAAGACCGAACACTGCACCACAAAGCGATCCAGCAAGCCATTTCCGAGGGCGACAACAATTTTCGAGTCCTCACCGACAACATCAGCGACCTTTTCTTCAGTCTGGACCTCGATCTCCGCTGCAGTTTCTGGAATCGTGCCGCTGAGAGCCTGACCGGCATTCTGGCAGGCGCTGTGCTTGGCCGGCGTGTCGGCGAGGCGTTTGGGGATGGGCAGGGAGTTTTGGATCTCGAACAACACTTCCGGGCCGTGCTGGCCACCCGGCAGGCGCGTAGCTTCAGCTTCCCTTGCTCTATCGCCGGCAAGGATTTCCTGTTCGAGGTGACAGCCTATCCATCCAAGGACGGGCTATCGGTCGTGGCGCGCGATGTTGCCGCGCGGCAGCGAGCCGAAGAGGCTTTGCGGAAATCGGAAGAGAAGTTCGCCAAAGCCTTCCAGGCGAGTCCGGCGATCATCACGATTGTTCGCATTAACGACGGCCAATTCATCGAAGCGAATCTGGCGTTTGAAAGGCAGACTGGCTTTTCGCGCTCGGAAGTCGTGGGACGCACGATTTCCGAGGTCGGCAGGCAGGTCGATCTGGAGAGCTTCCATTACGCCTTTGTGGAAGTCGTTTCCCATGGAACAGTACGCAATCGCGAAGCCCTCCTTCGCCGCAAAACGGGAGAAGTGCTTACCGTATTGTTATCAGCCGATGTAGTTGAATTTGATGGCCAGCCCTGTGTGCTGACCGTGGCTGAAGATATTACTGAACGCAAACAGGCGGAGCTGGAGCGGACTGAGCTATCTCGCCGCTTGATGACCGCGCAGGAGGCGGAGCGCCGCCGCATTGCGCGCGAGTTGCACGATGGCATTGGGCAGTCCCTGGCCTTGTTGGGGATTCAGTTGCAGCGGGCAGACCAGCCAACCGCTTCCGGCAAAACGAAGCCTCGGCTCTCGGACCTTTGCAAGAAGGTAAAAGAAATTGGCACCCAGGTTAGTCGGCTGTCTCATCAATTGCATTCGTCGGAGCTGGAGTTCCTGGGACTTGAAGTTGCGATCAAGAGCCTGTGCCGCGAGTTCTCCGAGGAATACGGTTTTAAGGTCGATTGCGTTTGCCAGAACGTCCCCGAAGAACTGGAAAGCGACGTCGCGCTTTGTCTGTTGCGGCTGGTACAGGAAGCGCTGCACAATATTGCCAAGCACAGTCATGCCACACTCGTGCAAATGGAATTAAGCGGCAGCCCCCGAGATCTGTTCCTTACTCTCTCAGACAACGGCGAAGGTTTTGACTTGTCTGGTGTCCGCAGTACGGCGGGGCTCGGCCTAGTCAGCATGCGGGAGCGCATGCATCTGCTGGGAGGAAGCTTCGAGATTACGTCCAAGCCGGGTTGTGGAACTAAGATTCAGGCGAGAGTCCCGCTCTTGCCGCAACGGGGATCTCTCGCCTTTAAATCCGTGTCCTCTACTTGATAACGATTGCCTCGGCAGTGCCGGAGCCGCACATGCCGTACGTGGCTCCGGAGTAGCAGGCGCCCGCCGAATACTTGAAGCATCCGGGTCGCTTCGCAGCAACCTGGACCGGCTTTTGCGCCCCGCCGATGATGGTATCCGGCGGATCGAAAGGCGATGACGGCCCGAAATCGACGATGAACCCGGTGCCCTTAGACGAAGTCTGAAAGGTGACGGTCGTTCCTTCTTTTATACAGAACAGGGAATTGCCCTTGGCCTTCGGAAAGCTGGGCGTTGCTGTTGCGCCGCTCATCCCGTCACGCCTCACGTCGACGGAGCAACCGGAGGCAGGACAGGTATTCGCCGCCGTACAGAGGCTTTCAGGGTTGGGCTCGTCACAGGCGTACTTACTCTTCTTCTGAGCGTTGGCCAGACCGACGAACAAGAAAATTGCAAGCATCGCGAGAATCGCAATGTGACGCTGAATCTTCATAGGTTCCTCACGCGAAGTACACAACGATGATTTGACCGTTTCACTCCGACTGCAACCGTATTAGTTTTCGCCTGGCGTTCCAGCCCAATCGATAATGTTGCCCAGGCGCCAGGGGTTCTTGTTGAGGTTCAAGGTCAGCTGCCCGTCGGAGCCGATGGTCAGCTGCGCGGCGGGATACAAAATGCCGTCGCTCTTGCTCTTGTCCTGGGTGTTGATATTGATCTCGCCAGCCGTCAGGTTGTAGTACTGACTCTGGGTATCGTAGTAGGCTTCGCCAAAGTGGATAGGGCGGTTGGTAGCAAAACGAATGGTTCTCCCGGTGGGCGTCTGGATCAGCTTGATGAAGCTGAGGTCATAACCCAGCGTGCCGGTAATCGAGATATGGCCCACCGCCTTCATCTTCTCCAGAGCGTTCACCAGACCTTGATTCTGTCCCTTTTGGAACGCCTCGGTCAGGAGATCCTCGTCGGCCGGTGTGGAGTACTGGTAGATGATGATCGTGATGCCGACATTGCGCCCGAGTTGCGTACTCGTGCCCCAGGCGGTGGCATCAATGGTTTCGTTCTTGTCGCGAGCCAGGCCCGGCAGACTGCCCAAGAGCAGAACACTCAGAACCAACAGTGCGCTTTTTGTGAGCTTCGAACTTAGTTTCACAACCCCTCCTCATCACAGATGCTTACGCCGCAGAATGTTATTTCCGGCAGACTGGAAGCAGAACTAGCAGAATTACTTGGCTGACGCAATAAAAAGAACTGTTGTCAAAACAGTACACGCCGGAATGGGCGAGACCGCGCAGATTGCCGACGGCTCTGCTATTTTTGCCAGTATCGCCAGTTGCGATGGCTGACTAACATGGCATCCATCAGCGATGAGGGGCGACGCAATCCCATCTCTGAATTGCACCTCGAGGAGCCGACGATGTCGGTTGGTCATGGCGCCGTCCGGGAAAAAGCCAGGGACATCATCCACGATTCATGGGAATCGCAGGCCAACCTGTCTTTTTTCTTGATCCTTGAAGTTGTGATCGCCTTTGTGTTGCCGTCTCTGGGCATCGGGGAGAGCGACTTCCGGCTCTACAGCAATCTTGGGTTCAGCATCATGCTGCTCTCCGGCGTAGCCATCGCCTGGGGCAGGCCGAAACTGTTTTTTGCAGCAGCCGCGGTAGGCGCCGCTTGCATGGCGTTCCGCTGGGTCTCCTGGTGGCAGGGTACTCTGCGAACGGCGATGTTGAGTGATTGGTCAACCATCATCGCGGGCTTGACTATCTCGATTGTTTTGCTAGCGCAGGTCTTCCGTGCAGGAAAGGTCACGCATATGCGCATCCAGGGCGCTATTGCGGTTTACCTGCTGCTGGGTTCTGTATGGGCCCACGCTTACCACCTCACCGAGATCCTGCATCCCGCTTCGTTCGCCGCTCCAGCGGGCGAGATGCTGTCTGCTGCGGACTGGAATTATTTCAGCTTCGTAACTCTTACCACCGTCGGCTACGGAGACATAACTCCGGTGCGTCCGATTGCCCGCATCCTTGCCGTCGGTGAAGCCCTGACCGGCCAACTCTACCTGGCAGTAATGATCGCCCGGCTAGTGGCTATGGAGATTGTCTTCTGGCAGCAACAAAAGGCGGAAGGCAAATAGGTTGAATCCGCCTAACAGCTTGCCCAGGGCCGTACCTTTACAACGTCCATAACGTGAATGCCGGAAATACCTGAGCCCTACTTTGGTGGGGCGGATAGCGCTTTTTTGCTGTTACTGAAGTGAGAGCGGGCGCTAAACTGTCTTCCAGCACCGTGGCGAAGCGCGGTACGCGCACTACAAGGGTATCTTTCCCAGATGGAACGCAAACCAGCCGCACGTTTAGTCATCGCCGACGACCACAGGTTGCTGGCCGATGCCTGTAAGTCGATGCTTGAGCCTGAGTTTCAGGTTCTGGAGATCGTCACGGACGGGCGAAGTCTAGTGAAGTCTGCGCTTTCTCAAAAGCCGGACGTAATCATCCTCGATATCGCGATGCCTCGCTTGAACGGCCTGGATGCGGGCGAACAAATCAAGCAGAAGATACCTTCCACAAAGCTCGTCTTCATGACCATGAACTCAGCCGCCGATGTCGCTGCTGAAGCTTTCCGTCGTGGCGCTTCCGCTTACGTGCTCAAGCAATCGGCGGCGGAGGAACTGATGGTAGCTATCCGCAAGGTAGTTCAAGGGGAGTCGTATCTTTCTCCCTTGATTGCCCGGGAGACGGTGACGTTCCTTCTGAATCAAGGCAAGACGCGCACCGAAGAAAAGAAAATCACCAAACGGCAGAGCGAGATTCTACAACTGCTTGCCGAAGGCATGTCGATGAAGGAAGTGGCTGGCGTGCTCGAGCTTCGACCGGGAACGGTTGCATTTCACAAGTATCGGATGATGGAGACTTTGGGCGTGAAAACCAACGCGGAACTGCTGGAATACGCCATCCGGCGGCAGATGACTTCGTCCTGAATTCCACCAGTTTTTTCCGTCCGGAATGTAGTAGTTTTGCCAGTAGGCATTCCCCACCTCGGTTGATACCTTTCCCTGTGCAGTCGCCCATCCGGGCGCCGAAGTCGCGGCGCGCGTGGAGTTGGCTCGTGCCTCCCATAAGACTCGTTCTGGCCGATGACAACCCGGAAATACTGGAAACTCTGGCCGACATGCTGCAGCCTGAGTATGTCATCGCCGGATCTCTTTCTGACGGCCAGTCCGTGATCCAGCAACTGGCGTCGCTCGATGCGGACTTGGTAATCCTCGATATCTCCTTGCCGGATATGACCGGTTTCGATGTCGTTCGCCGCCTGAAGAAGGCGGGATCGACGGTCAAGGTTCTTTTTCTGACGGTGCACGAGAACATCGACCTAGTCCGGGCCGCCTTCGATCTCAACGCTTCGGGCTATGTCTTCAAGTCGCGCATCGCGTCGGATCTGGTGAAGGCGATTAACACCATCTGCGATGGTGGGCGCTTCAGTTCGGCTGAGGTTTCGCAGCCAACGTAGAACGCCTGTTGGCTCTGGTAACATTTCGATCACTGCCTGACAAAGTTCATAGTTTTGCGCCGGGCGTCGTTCCTCTAGCGTGAAAACGGAGAGGTTCGTCCGGCGTCGAGATGTAGGGTCGGCGTGTACGCATACCTATCAGGAGGCTCTCATGAAGTTGAAGTTTGCCCTGTTGTCTTTGATCTTGGCGATGGCCGTCCCCATGTGGTCACAGAAGATTCATGTGGTCTATGACAAGCAACTCAACTTCACACAGTTCAAGACCTTCGCCTGGGCGCCGCACGGTGCGGTGGCGCACCCCATGTTAGCGGCGAACGTGGTAGGAGCCATCGAAGATGAGCTCAAAGCCCGCGGCCTGCAGAAGGTGAACAGCGATCAGAATCCGGGACTCGTGATTGAGGTTTACGGCTCCATCGACCAGGACACCTCGTTCAACTCCACCGACCCGCTGTATGCCGCCACTGGAGGCATTCCTCCGTTCGATCCCAGTTTTTCCGGACCAGCTGCTTTCGAGCCAGTTTGGCGCGACTTCGGTGACCATCCACAAAGGGCAACTTGTCGTTGACCTGATCGACGCGGCAAATAAGAAACTTGTATGGCGCGGTATGTCGCAGCAGAACTTGTCGCATAACCCTGACAAACTGGTCGGTCAGGTCAATGACGCCATTTCCAAAATGTTCAAACAGTATCCGATCAAGGCCCAAGGGTAAGCGGCGAAGCAGAACTGCATTTTGTTATTTACGAGGTGAGCTGCGTCCGCCCTCGATTCATCCACCGCTCTCTCCGCGCTTGTCATGTCGACAGCTTGGTTTTGTGAATACCTGAGCGGCCAGTCCAACAGTCCTCAGGCCGTACCTTATGGGCCAGCAGAAATTTGTTGACTTTGCATTAACAACTTTGCAAACGACAGCTTTCAAGGCAGAATGTGGCAGCGCCCGATCACGACCATGGACGTCAATCTCTCAAGGAACAAGGCATGATCCGGCTGATTCGTGAATTAATTCGTCCCTACCGCGGCAAACTGCTGATCATCCTGGCGGCGATGCTGGTCGAGACGGCGATGAGCCTGGCCAATCCCTGGCCTCTCAAAATCATCATCGATAACGTTATCGACCACCACAAACTGCCCCACGGTTTGGACGAACTGGTCCGTCCCTTGCTGGACGGCGGTCACAAGTTGCAGGTTGCAGGTCTGGCTGCGCTGGCCTTTGTAGTGATTGCGCTGATCGGCGCGTTGGCCAGCTACATCGACAACTACTACACCGAGAGCGTGGGCCAGTGGGTCGCGCACGATTTGCGCATGCGCACCTATCACCATCTGCAACGCCTCTCGCTCGGCTACTACAACACGCACCAGGTGGGCAATCTGCTCAGCACGATAACCACCGACATCGAGACCATTCAGGACTTTGCGTCCTCCTCGACGCTCGACATCCTCATCGATCTGCTGACCATCGTGTCGATGCTCGGCCTGATGTTCTGGCTTAACTGGGACTTCACGCTGATCGCCGTAGCGGTCACGCCGTTCATGCTGTTCTTCATCTCACGCTTTAAGAAGGCGGTGAAAAAAGCGACCCACGAGGTTCGCAAAGAAGAATCGGAAATCGTCGCGGTGGTGCAACAAGGGCTGGAGTCGATGCAGGTCGTCAAGGCTTTTGGACGCGAAGCCATGGAGCAGGAGGCGCTGGCAGAAGTCAGCCACGCCACCGTCAACGCGGCTTTGAAGGCGCGCAAAGTGAAGTCGCTGCTTTCCCCAATCGTGACCATTACCGTCGCTTTCTGCACGGCGATCGTACTCTGGCGCGGCGCTTCGCTGATCTTGCGGGAAATCATGACCGTCGGTGCTTTGACGGTTTATCTTTCTTACCTCAACAAATTTTTTAAGCCGGTAAAAGACCTGGCGACCACCACGAATGCCATTGCCCAGGCGGCTGTCGGGGTCGACCGCGTTCGCGCCATCCTCGACACCGACTCGATTCTGCCGGAGCGCGAAGATGCTTTCGAGCCGCGTTTCGTGAAAGGCGATGTTGAGTTCGAGCATGTGGCTTTCGGCTACACCAAAGATTGTGAAGTGCTGAAGGACGTGTCCTTCAAGATCGAAGCTCGGGCAACTGGTGGGCATCGTGGGTCCCACCGGCAGCGGCAAGTCGACTGTCGTCAGCCTGATTCCGCGCTTTTACGATCCAACCGGCGGAGTGGTGAAGGTTGACGGGCGCGATGTCCGCGACTACAAGCTCACCCCGCTGCGTGACCAGATTGGCTACGTATTGCAGGACACCGTGCTTTTCCGCGGCACCATCCTGGACAACATCGCCTTTGGCCGGCCGAACGCCACTCGCGAGGAAATCATCGATGCGGCTAGGCTTGCGAACGCCGACGAATTCATTTCGAAAATGCCCAAGGGCTACGACACCATGGTCGGCGAGCGCGGCTCAACGCTATCGGGGGGGCAGCGGCAGAGAATCGGCATCGCGCGAGTGATGGTACGCAACAGTCCCATCCTGCTACTCGACGAGCCGACTGCGGCGCTCGACAGCGAGTCGGAGAAATTGGTGATCGAAGCCTTGGAACGGCTCATGAAGGGCCGCACCGTCATCACCATCGCCCACCGGCTGGCGACGATTCGCGACGCGAATAAAATCATCGTCATCAGCGGCGGGGTGGTGGCTGAGAGCGGAACCCACGACGAACTGATGGCGCTGAACGGTATCTATGCCGGTCTGCATCACGTTCAGTTTGACGCCCAATCAGCCAAAGCGTGATCATGACGAATCGACTAGACTGGCCGATCAGCGCACGCCCGGAGCGGCCGTAGCTTTTTCTGAGGGGGATCCCGATGTCGCGTTACCTGGTTGTTCTGCCCGATGATTCCGCCCGGCCCATTCTGGACGCCGTTAATCACGCCAAGAAATCGCTGCGTATCAAGATGTTTCTGTTTGACGACCCGCAGTTGCTGCATGCCACTGTCTCCGCCCACCGCCGGGGCGTGAACGTCAGAATCATGCTGAACCCGGCGCGACGCAGCGGAGAAAAAGAAAACAGCGACTCGCGCAAGATGTTGAGCGACGCGGGCATCGAGGTGATCGACAGCAATCCGGCCTTCGATGTCACCCACGAGAAATCGATGGTGGTCGACGACCAGACGGCGTTTATTCAGTCGCTGAACTGGGAGACGAAAAACCTCACCGAGACCCGCGACTACGCCGTGGCGACTTCTCACGCGCACGAAGTCAACGAAGTGGCGGAATGTTTCGATGCCGACTGGCAGCGGCAAGAGTTTGCGCCCGGCGAACACTCTCACCTGATCTGGTGCATCGGTAACGGACGGCAGCGTATCGGCCGGCTTATCGATGAGGCCAAGCATTCCTTGTGGGTGCAGAACGAGCGATACCAGGATCCAGTCATCATCGAGCACCTCGTCCGCGCTAACGAGCGTGGAGTGAAGGTTCACGTGCTGGCGCGGCCTCCACACAAGCTGAAAAAGGAGAAGCTGGTGGAAGCGGTCGGCGGCATGCGCATCATGGACGATGTGGGCATCAAGGTTCACAAGCTGAAAGGGCTGAAGCTTCACGCCAAGCTGCTCTTCGCCGACGGCGTTCGCGCCATTATCGGCTCCATCAATCTGGCTCCCGGGAGCTTCGACAGCCGTCGTGAGCTGGCCATCGAGGTTCGCGACCAGGACGTAATGGACCGATTGCATACGGTGGTCCACCACGATTGGAAAAACTCGAGGCCGCTCGACCTGAGCGATGACGGACTAATGGCCGAACTGGAAGACAAAGACGAGAATGTTGCTGAGGACCTGGCGCTCGACGCAGGGGCATAGTCCGGCGCGCCTCAGTCTAAAGCGGTAGCTCTCCTGCTCTCGACTTACCTCGCCGTTCCAGCTATGGTGGGGGAAGCGAGATCTTTCCGGATGGCGGCCACCCCAACCACTACCAATCAACATCCTCGCCTCGCGGTGCAGGCCTTCTGGCTGACTGCGTCGAAGGGGCTTGCCGCGATCCTGAATATCGGCCTGCCGATCCTGCTGGTGCGCCTGATGGCGCAAACCGAGTACGGCATTTTTAAAGAAGCCTTTCTGTTCGTTTCCACAGCTACCAACGTCGCCACCTTCGGTGTCGGCATGAGCGCTTTCTACTTTATGCCGCGTCATCCGGAGCGCGGCGGCCAGATCGCGCTTGAATATCCTGGTCTACAACTTCGTCGCCGGTTGGATTCCGCTGGCGGTTATTCTCGCTTATCCGCAAGATTCTTCAGGAACTGTTCCGCACAAACGCCCTTGAACCGCTGGCTGGTCTGCTTGGATTTCTGGTGCTGGTCACCCTGACCTCCAGCCTGGTGCAGCAAATCCCCACGGCGATGCAGGACGTGAAGTACTCCACTCTGTTTATCGTCGGCTCGCAGGTGGCCCGGGCTCTGCTGATCGGCGCTGCGGCCCTGACCTTCCGCTCGGTGAAGAGCATCATCATCGCCGCCATGGTCGCGCAGTTGGCCTCGATCGTCCTGCTCTTCTGGTATCTGGATGAACGCTTTCCGCGCTTCTGGACTCAGTTCGAATGGGACTTTTTCAAAGAGCAGCTCGCGTATGCCCTGCCGTACGGCGCCTTCGGGATGCTGTGGGTGATCCAGAAAGATCTCGACAACTACTTCGTCAGCGCGACCCTCGGACCGAAAGACTATGCGATCTACGCCATCGGGTGGGTGGATGTGCCGCTGTTGACTCTGGCCCTGGAGTCGATCGTTTCGGTAATGATCGTGCGGATCAGCGCCTTGCAGAAGGAAGACCGAAAGCGGGAGATCCGCGAAGTAACAGCCTCGGCCAGCAGTCGTGTTGCCGCCATCGAATTCCCGTTATTCGCGATGCTGCTGGTCGGCGGCCACGATCTCATCGTGCTGATGTACACCAAGACGTACCAGCAAGCGGGCAACATCTTCCTGGTGAGCATCATGCTGTTGCCATTGTGGGCGCTCCTGATGGACCCCATCGTGCGGGCGTACAAACATCTGCGTAATTTCCTGCTGGGCGTTCGGCTCGCAGTATTCGTCGTTCTGTTTGCCGTGCTGCTGCCGGTGATTCATCACTTCGGAATGATGGGCGCCGCAGTTACCGCCGTCGCCGCGCAGTATCTGGAGCGAATCATTATCTTCTTCAAGGCGGCACGCACAGTGGAAGCCAAGCTGAGCGATGTTGCTCTCTATCGCGATCTCTTTCGAGTGGCAGGTGTCAGCCTGGTGGCGGGCGGCGCAGCCTACCTGGTCCGTAACCTGATCAATCCTGACCTGCTGATCCCGCGCATTCTGGTAGTCGGTATGGTGACGGCTGCAATTTATCTTCCCGCGATGTACCTCATGCGTTTGCCGGGATGGGAGATGCTTTCACGCGAACGGATTGCGGGATTGCTTCGTACCACGCTTGGCAAATTGCGCAGCGCCAGCGCCTAGAACGAGACAGCTAAAGTTCGGCGGGCACTGTGAAGTGGAAGACCGAGCCGCTGCCTATCTGCGAAGTCACGCCGATGGAGCCGCCGTGTGCTTCCACGATAGCCTTGGCGATAGCCAGCCCCATGCCCGTGCCTTGCACGCGGTAGCGCTGGTCTCGGCCGCGATAGAACTTTTCGAAGATCAGCGACTGCTCCAGATCGTCGATACCCGGTCCCTGATCGGCAACGCTGATGTTCACCATTTTGCCCGTGAGTTCGGCACCGATGGTGATTGGACTACCGCCGGGCGAGTACTTGGCAGCATTCTCCAGCAACTGCGCAATTACCTCGACGATTCGCTCCAAATCGACCCGGACAGCGGGAAGCGAAGACGGTATCTGCAGCCGCACCTCGTGTCCATCGAGGATTTTCTTCGAGCGCTGCAGAGCACTTTCGATAACCTCGCCCACCGGGTATGGCTCTCGCCGCAGCTCTACCTGCTGGGCATCGAGTTGCGCCATCTCCGCGGCCTCGCCCACCAGGTGATTCAGGCGGTCCGTCTCTTCATTGATGACGGTCAGCAGTTCCTGATGCGCCTCAGAACTCATCGGGTCGGGGGAAAGCAGGGTAGTGACCGAGAGCTTGATCGCGGTCAGGGGTGTCCGGAATTCATGGGTCACGCTGTCCAGCAAGGCGGAGCGCAACTTTTCGCTTTCGCGCGCGGCTTCGGTGCGGGTCAGAGTTTCGATTGCTCCGGCGCGCTCAATCGAAATCGCCACCAGGCTGCCAACTGCCTCCAGCGTCTCGCGGGAAAGCACCGCTCCTTCCAATCCCAGACTGCCGACCGGCCGCACGCCAACTCGCAGCGGGACCAGGCAAAGTTCCAGCGCTTCCTCCACCACCGGCTCGCCGCGGCCGCTCACCGATTCCAGGCGCTCCAGGCTGAGTTCGGGATGGTCGACCCCGGTCCGATACACTTCGTTACGCCTGGGCAGATACATCGCCGCCGCCGTCAAGCCGAACGCCTCGCTGACGTATTGCGGGATCGAATTGAGCAGCTCCATGACGTTGTCCGTGGCCAGAAGCTGCTGGCTGAGCAGGTAAAGGCGCTCAACTTCTTTGCGGCGCCGGTTGGCATTTTGAGCTTCACGGCGGGCGCGTTCGGACAAGCGGCTGGCGACAATCGCCGTCACCAGAAAGGCGAACAACGCGATCCAATTCTGGGGATCGGCGATGGTAAAGGTCCTGATCGGGGGCAGGAAATAATAGTTAAAAGCAAGGGTTGCTACGACCGCCGTGGCGGTGGCCACGCTCAGGCCCCAACGACTTGCCAAGCCGAGCACGACCAGCAGGAAGGTCAGAGCAACCGTGGTCGGATTCACCGGCAAGTGGCGATAGGCAACCACGACCACGGCAATCGTACCGATGGCAAGGGTATAGCGATATGCCCAGGTTTTGAGCTGCGGCCCGGAGAGTCCGGCCGAGCCGCTTTGTCGCGTGACAGCGTAGTCCTGCCGATCCACGGCTTGATTGTACAGAATCGACTTTTCCGGGCCGCTGCCGCAGAATGAAGATTCATGCAGAAGACTCCCGAACAATGGCTGGAGGTCACCGCTCCGGAAAGGAAGCGCGGTGTATTCAAGCTGTTTCTGGGCTACGCGCCCGGAGTTGGGAAGACCTATTCCATGCTCAGCGAGGCGATTCGCCGCAAGAGTCGCGGCGAAGATGCTGTCATCGGAGTTATCGAAACGCACGGCAGAGCCGCTACGAAGGATCTGGCCGGCCGGCTGGAGACGATTCCGCGCAAACAGATCGACTACAAAGGCACCATCTTCGAAGAGATGGACGTTGACGCTATCCTCGCGCGCAAGCCTCAGGTCGTTCTCATCGATGAGCTGGCGCATACCAACATCGAGGGAAGCAAGCACCACAAACGATACGAAGACGTGTTTGAACTGTTGGACAACGAGATCGATGTGCTTTCGACCATGAATGTGCAGCACTTGGAGAGCGTGACCCCGCTGGTTCACAAGATCACCGGCATCGTGGTGCGGGAGACGGTGCCCGACTGGGTTCTCAAGCGGGTAGATGAGATCGTGTTGGCTGACGTTACCCCGGAGGCTCTGCAAACTCGCATGCGTCGCGGCGACATCTATCCGATGGAGCGGGTTGACCGCGCCCTGGGAAACTTCTTCCGCCCCAGCAACCTGATTGCGCTGCGTGAGATTGCGCTGCGCCATGTTGCACAGGTCGTCGATCGAAGTCTTGAGCCCTATATCCAAAGCGAGATGGATCCCGGCCGTGAGTTGCAGGTCAGCGAGCGTATTGCGGTCGGCATCAGTTCCAATCCGGCGGCCCAGTACCTGGTGGCTCGGGCCGCGCGAATGGCGCAGGCCGTCAACGGGGAGCTGTACGTCGTCTATGTCGACATCGGCGGCGACAACGATCCCGAACACAGGCGATCTCTGGAAGCGAACTTTCGTTTTTCGGAGAACCTCGGGGCTCACGTCGTACGCCTGAAAGCCAAGGAAGTTGCTTCGGCAATGGCAGAGTTTGTCAGGGAGAAGCACATCACCCAGGTAATCTTCGGCCATTCCGCCACCAGCGGCTGGCGCCGGTATCTATTCCTGTCGGCGGTGCATCGCTTCCTGCGGGATGCGCCGGCTGTTGACGTTCATATCGTGAAACAGCAAGCGAACTGATATGCACACTCGTCCGCACATACTTGTCGTTGATGATGAACCGCAAATTACGCGGGTCTTGCGTACCAGCCTCACCGCTCAAGGCTATGAGATCCGCGTAGCCAACGACGGCGAGACCGCGCTGGAGATGGCTAAGGACTTTGCGCCGGACCTGGTCATTACCGACCTGGCGATGCCGAATATGAATGGCATTGAGTTGTGCCGTCACTTGCGCCAGGTCTCGCAGGTGCCGATCCTGGTCCTGTCGGTGCGCGGCGAAGAGCGCAGCAAAGTTGAGGCTCTGGATTCCGGCGCCGACGATTACATCACTAAGCCTTTCAGCACCGCGGAGCTGCTGGCAAGAATTCGGGCAGCGCTTCGCCGTGCCCCGACCACCATCGAGCCTAAGACTCGGATCGAGACGGGAGACTTCCTCATCGACGTCGATGCCCACTCCGTTACCGTTGCGGGCCGCGAGGTTCGGCTAACGCCCAAGGAGTTCGATGTCCTGCTCTACATGGCACAGCGGCCTCACAAGGTCCTGACCCATCGCGCCATCCTGAACGCCGTGTGGGGAAGCAACAGCATGGAGCAGAACGAATACCTGCGTGTGTTTGTGGGCCAGCTTCGCAAGAAGCTGGAGGCAGACGCGGGCGAGCCGAAGTACATTCTCACCGAACCTTGGGTAGGCTACCGTTTCGAGCCCGGCGACTAAGACAAGAACCAAGGCGTGTCTTTGCGGTCCAGGTCGAATCTGGTAACTTCGCTCGAACGGCATGAGCGGCCAGCGAACCCTTACCTCACCGAACTCCGATCGCCTCCACGCCATGGGCGCAGGCTTCCTGGGCTGGACCCTGGACGCTTTCGACTTCTTTGTCGTCATCTTGATGTTGGACACGCTGGCCGAACACTTCCACGTTCCCAAGAAAGACATCGTGCTCAGCGTTACGGCAACCCTGATGATGCGGCCGGTCGGCGCGTTGCTGTTTGGCATGATGGCCGACCGCTACGGGCGGCGACGACCGCTAATGTGGAATGTCCTGTTTTTCTCAAGCGTGGAACTTCTTTGCGGTTTTGCCCCTAACTTCACCGTGTTCTTTATCCTGCGAATGCTGTTTGGGATTGGCATGGGTGGAGAGTGGGGCGTCGGCGCTTCGCTGGCGATGGAGCACGCCCCCGTGCGATGGCGAGGCGTGCTGTCAGGAATATTGCAGAGTGGCTACCCTATCGGATACTTGTTGGCCGCGCTGGCGGCGCGCCTGGTGCTTCCAAATTGGGGCTGGCGGGCCATGTTCTGGGTCGGTGGCATTCCCGCTCTGCTGGCAATCTATATCCGCACGAAAGTTCCCGAGTCCGCAGCCTGGGAGCAACATCGTCTGACCCGAACCCTCGATGGCCCACGCATCGCATGGCAGCACAAGTGGCTGTCGCTGTACCTGATCGTGCTGATGTTCCTGATGAACTGTCTCTCGCATGGCACCCAGGACTTGTACCCCGACTTCCTGAAGCATGGCCACAACATGGGACAAAACACGGTGGCCTACATCACTATGTTCTATAACGTTGGCGCAGTAGTTGGGGCGGTGATTTTCGGAGTACTCTCGGAACGTGTCGGCCGTCGTTACACCATGTTGATGGCCCTGGCCGTTGCCCTGCTGGTCATGCCGGCGTGGGCGTTCGGCAGCACCCTGACCGTTCTTGCCGTCGGGGCATTTCTGATGCAGATGGGCGTGCAGGGGGCGTGGGGCATTATCCCTGTCCATCTCAACGAGCTTTCTCCGGACGCTGTACGAGGGCTTCTGCCCGGTTTCACCTACCAGGTTGGGATCCTGCTGGCCGCTTCGACGCCGACCATCGAATTCGCGTTGCGCGATCGCCTCGGCTACGCCTGGGCCCTGACGTCATTCGAGCTGCTGGTCATCGCCTCGTTGTCTCTGATACTCATCTTGGGGAAAGAAAAACGAGGTCGCAGCTTTGTTCATAGCGGGTAAGAGCACCCTGCATAGTCAAAAGTGTTCACTTGCAGCTGACGCTCTCAATCATCGGCTGTCCTGACACTTGCTGGGTGCGGCTGTAGGTGACCTGGCAGGTGCTGGTCTTGTCGGGCAGACCCCTGCTGAGCTGCACGGCCGTTCCCGAATAGCCGCAGACCATCGATGTCAGCCTCTTGCTATCAGCAACGAAGCGCCATGTCGCGACCTCTTTCGTCGCTGACTTCCTGATATCGTCGTACACCAGCGACGCTTTTTCCGCGGGTGGCCCATCATAGAAGGTGATGCCGCTGAGTTGATGCGGCGAATCGTCAATAATCGGCGTCCAACCGTCAACCGATGATGCCAAGTCCTGCCGCACATTGATCGTGCTGGGACATATTAATGTGTCGGACGCGACGCTCGAGGACGGGAAGGCGAGCCAGATAACGGCGGTTAGCAGCAAGATTTGATGCGTCATATAGGACCACCTTGTTTGAGAAGCCAGCTTACGCTCCGGCAGTTGCGCCGTCGAATCTTCGAACCGGGCTCACCGCGCATCATCGCGCCCTAGGCGAGGCCCATTTGCGGGTGAAGGGAATCAAGCCACGTGATGTGCTGCTCTTGAGGAAAGAAAGAATTTGGAGCGGGAGACGGGGATCGAACCCGCGACCAACGGCTTGGGAAGCCGTGACTCTACCACTGAGTTACTCCCGCTTCTGCGACAGTGAGCAAAGTGTAACACCGGCGAATTGACCTAGCAATTTGCCGTATCCTTTGTCGAATGTGGCCGAAGAGCAACGGGCTCATGGCTCTTCCAAAGGCTCCGGTTCTTTGACACTGTTTCTTTGCGGCTGCTACTATGAATTGTTCGTCCCGCCTCGCAAGCGTCCCCGTCGTCTAGCCCGGCCTAGGACATCGCCCTTTCACGGCGGTAACACGGGTTCAAATCCCGTCGGGGACGCCAAACATTCCAAAAGACTTGCGAAAAGTTAACGATAGCGGCGATTACACGCGACGTGCGCGCTGTTTTTCAATCCATTCTTAACATTCTGTGACGACCCAGGGCTGCAACTTGCTGAGGGGCTGCGCCACAGTCTCCCCCGAACAGCTGCATTCCTGTACTCATGGGGGCGCGTCGTCATTGCCGGCAGAGCTGTTAGTTTGCATGTAAATTTCCATTCACAGATCACCTCCTGCCGCCCGCATTGTGGTATCAAGAGTCTCTAATCACCAAGCTGTACATAGATGACGGGGTGAGGAATGGAAGCGATGGTCGACCACGTTCGAACCGGCAAGACTCCTGCCGAGTTGAAGCAAGCTATTCTTGACAACCTTTACTATGTGCAAACTCGCATTCCTGAACTGGCCACCACCAACGACTGGTACATGGCAGTGGCGTATGTCGTCCGCGATCACATGATGAATGACTGGATCCAGTCCTTCGGCCGGGTTCGGGGCACTCGCAACCGGATTGTCAGCTATCTTTCAGCGGAGTTTCTGATTGGTCCTCAGCTTGGCAATAATCTGCTCAATGCAGACGGCATTCGCGATTCCATCGACCTGGCGCTGAAAGATCTGGGACAGAGCCTCGACAAGTTACTAGCGCACGAGCCCGAGCCTGGACTGGGCAATGGTGGACTGGGTCGTCTCGCGGCCTGTTATATCGATTCCCTGACAACGCTGAACATTCCGGCAATCGGATACGGCATTCGCTACGAATTTGGTCTGTTCGATCAGGAGATACAAAATGGCTGGCAGGTTGAGAAGACCGATAAGTGGCTGAGCCTCGGCAATCCGTGGGAGATGAGCCGCCCGGAGATATCGCACTACATAGGAACCGGCGGGTATACCGAACAGTATCACGACGATCATGGCCACTTCCGCGTGCGTTGGATTCCTGAGCACGTAGTGCGCGGCATCGCCAATGATATTCCGGTTGCCGGCTTCGGCACTCCGATGACGAACTTCTTGCGCCTCTGGTCATCGGAGGCGATTGACTCCTTTGATTTTCAGGCGTTCAACAAAGGCGACTACTACGACGCTGTCCGGGAGAAGGTCGCTTCCGAGACGATCAGCAAAGTTCTTTATCCGAACGATGAACCTGAAGCGGGCAAAGTCTTACGACTGCAACAGCAGTACTTCTTTACCTCCTGCTCGTTGCAGGACATGCTTCGCATTCATCTGTTACGCGGCGGCTCGCTGCACAGTTTTCATGAAACGTACGCGATTCAGCTCAACGACACGCATCCGTCCATTGCCGTCGCAGAGCTGATGCGCTTGCTGGTCGACATGCATGAAATGGAATGGGACGAAGCTTGGAGTGTCACCCAGAAGAGCCTCGCTTATACCAACCACACGCTTCTGCCGGAGGCCCTTGAGAAATGGCCGCTGCCGCTTTTTGGGTCGCTTCTGCCGCGCCACCTCGAAATCATCTATGAAATCAATCGCCGCTTTCTCGACGAGGTGCGTGCCAAACATCCCGGCGACAACGATCTGGTGAGGCGAGTCTCTCTGATTGACGAGAACGGTCCCAAGTATGTGCGCATGGCCTACCTGGCGACCGTCGGCTCACACGCTATCAACGGCGTTGCCGAGCTCCACACGGAATTATTGAAGAAAACGATCCTGCGCGATTTCTATGAGCTGATGCCGGAGAAGTTCTTCAACGTAACCAACGGAGTCACGCCACGACGTTGGCTCGCGTTGAGCAATCCCGAACTGTCAGACTTGATCAGCAGCAAGATAGGCCAGCGCTGGATTACGCACGCCGATGAACTCAAGCAATTGGAGCCGCTTGCCGAAAATGCGGACTTCCGTGCCCAGTGGAAACAGGTCAAACATGCCCGCAAGTTGAAGCTGGTTGACCTGATTCACGAGCGCACCGGCATGACCGTTAATCCCGACACCATGTTCGACGTCCAGGTGAAGCGCATCCACGAATACAAGCGCCAGCTTTTGAACCTGCTGTACGTGGTAGCACTCTATATCCGCATCAAGCACGACGGGCACGATCCGATCACACCGCGGACGGTGATCTTCGGCGGCAAAGCCGCTCCCGGCTACTACATGGCGAAGCTCATCATCAAGTTGATCAACTCGGTCGCCGCCGTTATCGACGCCGACCATGGTGTTCGTGATCGTCTGCGTGTGGTGTTTATCCCCGACTTCAACGTTAGCAGCGGCCAGGTGATCTATCCCGCCGCTGAGCTTTCGGAGCAGATCTCTACCGCCGGGAAGGAAGCTTCCGGAACCGGCAACATGAAGTTCTCCATGAATGGGGCGTTGACGATTGGAACGCTCGACGGCGCCAATGTAGAAATTCGCGACCGAGTCGGCGCAGAGAATTTCTTTCTCTTTGGTCTGACGGCTGAGCAGGTCATGTCGACCAAGGCCAGCGGCTACAATCCACGTCACTATTACGATAGCAATCCGCTGCTGAAGGATGTTATCGATCACATCGCATCGGGCGCATTTTCTGCCGGAGATCAGAATCTGTTCCGTCCCATCGTCGATTCGCTTTTGAACCAAGACCAGTACTTACTTCTGGCTGATTTCCAGTCGTACCTCGATTGCCAGGAGTCGGTGAGCCACGCTTACCTCGATCAGGAGCATTGGACTCGCATGTCAATTCTGAATACCGCACGCACGGGATTTTTCTCTTCCGACCGTTCCGTGCAGGAGTACGCGAAAGACATCTGGCACGTGAAGGCGCTCACGCTGCCGCAGCAAGGCGGCCAGGTGCTCCATGAACCGGCACAATGAAGCGTTACGCCAGAGGAGAGAGGCGCGCGTCCTCTTAGCGAGGCGATCAACTCAGCCGCCGGACAGAAACAATTATTAGAACAGGGATTGTCCTGCCTGGGTCTGATTAGGCTCACAAGCCCACAGTCTTGGACGGAGCAAGAAAGCGCCTTCTGCGACCACTGCCCGGATGATGAGATCAAGTTCCGAAACGAAACGAACAAGTTCCATCAGCAGCTCACATCGCCGCAGTGCCGAGCCCAGCAAGCTGCCGACGCCAAAACTTTCCTATAGGTGGCGAGAGCTCGATATGATTAAACAAGGTCTGCTCCACCAGCCGCCCTGCGAAAGCGAATCGCGAACGCCAGGAATAGATGATGCCTCTGCAATATCTCCTGCAATATCTGAGAATTTCTAGAGTCCACAACCTATTTGCATTTCGTCAGCACTCTGGTTGGATACGTTGCCAGATTGTGATCATGGCGATGGCGGCAGCCTCGATGCCGTTGGCGCGCGCAACGCAGCAACACTCGCCGCCGGGCGCGGCATCTGGAGTGGAAAGCCTGATGACCCGCGTCGGACCTCCCTCGCAGGAGGCAGTCGACGAGTTCAAGAAGGCCGGCATGGAGGATGTGAGACCACATTCGCTGACCGCTCCCGAGCGGGCGAAGGTGCAGGCGGCGCTGGCTTCGCTTCCGGCCTTGAACAGGCACGTACTTGAGAAGAATCTGCATTACCTCGCATTCGTCGACGGGATCCCTGGTGAAGGGACCGGGCTTACTTCTCCGGTAGCCAACAGTGGGCTCTATGACATCACGCTTCGTGCCAGTATTTTGGATGAGCCGCTTTCGACATTTCTGACGAGCAAGGAGCACAGGGTGTTTGCCGACGATGGTTCGGGCATCACCGTTGCGATCAAAGGTACGGGCACCGACGCTCTAACCTACGTGCTGCTGCACGAATCCACTCACGTAGTGGATAAAAGTTGCGGTATTACGGCAGAGCCACACAATCCGTTTACAGCAGGTATCTGGGTGAGTCAGAAGGAAATGATACCGGCGCTGGCCTCATCCCTCGCGGCAACGACATACTTTCGCACTGGACACACGCTCGGGGTGGGAAAGGCAACGACAGTGTACGACGCGCTGGCCCAGACTCCATTTGTGAGTTTGTATGCGACGGCGACCGACCAGGAAGATTTTGCGGAGCTGGTTGCATGGCGCGAGATACAAAGGCAACATCATGGTGACCTGGTCATTGAAGTGGACAATGCTCGTGGAAAGGCCTTGGGGCGGTGGGATCCGTTGACCTTCCCTGAAGTCCAGACGCGCTTCGCGGATCTCGACGAACTTCTTGCTTCCCCAGAAACCTGCCACGCTGTCTCGTAGTGGCTTTCGCAATTCCTGAATTCCTGCTGACCAACAATTGGGGTCAGTACGTCGAATAAAGGGCAGAGCGCCTGCATCGTTATCTTCCTTTCGCGTCGAGATAAGCCATTGCGAGGCAACGCCCCTGCATCTACCATAAGAGCGTTAAAATGGGGTTATGAGTATGGCTTCGCAATTTCCCGTCCAGCCAGACGTACTGATGTCTTGGAAGGAGATTGCCGTCTACTTGGGCAAAGGTGTGCGCACCGTCCAGCGCTGGGAGCAGCTCTTCGGGTTGCCCGTGCGTCGTCCTGGCGAACAGATCAAGGGGCCTGTCCAGGTTACACGTCAGGAGTTGGATCGCTGGTTGAATGAACGGTGGTCACATCGGCAACGGAAAGCAAACCATACCTGTCGTCAGCTTGCCCACGAGCAAATCAACGCGGTGCGCGGCAATATTCAACATTCTGCCGAACTGCGCAAAGAGATTCGCTTACTGGTTCAGGAAATGCGAGCTTGCTCTTCCAGCATCGTCAAGGAATGCGAGCAACTGGCCAAGACGATGATCGATACGCCTATGGGGCGGCCGCCTAAGGCCGAATAAAGGCGAACCGCCGACGCCTTCGCATTTGCTTGTGAGCTTCTTCCCGCTAAGTCTTCTTCCGAACGGATTTCTATGAGCGACAAGGAAGCGATCCCCGACAAGCCGGATGGAAAAGAGAAGCAAGCGTCGAAGCCCTCCGCACGTCCGACGTTTCCGGTAGTCGGAATTGGCGCCTCCGCTGGCGGACTGGAGGCCTGCCAGTTATTCCTGACGACGCTGCCCCCCAATCTCGGCATGGCATATGTCTTCCTGCCACATCTCGATCCGGCGCGGGAAAGCGCATTTCGCGAGATTCTTACCCGCTGGACCTCCATGCCGGTCGTCGACGCGGAAAACGAGATGCATATTGCGCCGGACAACGTTTACGTGATTCGGCGTAACTGCGAGATGACGATTTCCGGGGGTGTGCTGCACCTTACGGAGCGTCACCAGCCGCGCTCTGTTCATATGACAATCGACATTTTCCTTCGCTCGCTGGCTGCCGATGCGGGAAGGAATGCGATCGGCATCATTCTCTCCGGCACAGCCTCCGATGGAACCATGGGCATAGCCGCGATTAAAGGCGAAGGTGGCATCACCTTTGCCCAGGACAGCTCTGCGAAGTACGACGGGATGCCTGCCAGCGCCATAGCTTCCGGAGCCGTGGACCTGGTACTACCGCCGGACGCCATCGCACGAGAACTTACCAGAATTGCCGGTCACCCCTACGTTTCAGGCGACGGTATCGAACTTGAGAACGAGGTTGGCGAAACCAGGGAAGCCCAGATGGGGCAGGTGTTCGCGTTGTTACGCCGCGAGACACGAGTAGATTTTTCGGAATACAAGCCGCCGACCATCCGCCGTCGCGTGGCTCGTCGCATGGCGCTCCATAAGATTGAGAAGCTATTGGACTACGTTGTCCTGTTGCAGCGCGATCGCAACGAAATCAGCGCGCTGTATCAGGACCTGCTCATCAATGTGACTAGCTTCTTCCGCGATCCCAATGCCTTCGAGGCGTTGAAGAAGGTGGTTTACACGGAGTTGCTCAAGCAGCGGCAGAACACCATGACGCCCATCCGCATCTGGGTTCCCGGCTGCTCCACGGGAGAAGAACCCTATTCTCACGCCATTTCGCTGATGGAATTCCTGGGGGAAGAACGTACCGAAGTGCCAATCCAGATTTTCGGCACCGACCTCAGCGATGAGGCGATTCAGCGTGCCCGCAGCGGCTTATACCGGGAGACGATTGAAGCTGATGTTTCCCCCATTCGCCTGCGGCGATTCTTTCACCGCATCGACAGCGGCTATCAAATCAGCAAGACGGTTCGCGACTTGTGCATCTTCTCGACCCAGAACGTTTTCAGCGATCCACCTTTCTCGCGTATCGATCTGGTCAGTTGCCGCAACGTGATGATCTACCTTAGTCAGAGTCTGCAGCGGCGCGTGATTCCAGTCTTTCACTACGCTTTGAACGCCGGCGGATTCCTCATGATCGGAAATACCGAGGGACTGCTGGGCTCGGGCCCGGATCTCTTCGACATGGCGGACAAGAAACAGAAGATTTATCGCAAGCGTTCCGTTCCAACTCCTGTTACCTTTGGGTTCTCAGTACCCATGGCTGAACCTCACCATGACGTTTCCCCGAGTCTGATGGCGGCAAAGCCCAGCGAGCCGCAACGTCTTCCTTTAGATTTGCAACGGGAAGCCGACCGCCTTTTGCTGGCTCGCTACGCTCCTCCCTCGGTCGTCGTCAACGAGCATCTGGAGGTCGTACAAACCAAAGGCCATACGGGACCATTTCTTGAATTGCCCCCCGGCAAGGTGAGCCTGAATCTGCTGAAAATGGCCCGGCCCGGACTGCTTTTCGAACTGCAGAACGCCATTGAAGAGGCTCGCCAGAGTGGCATCGTTGCCATCCGTCCGAATGTCCAGGTAGATGGCAATAGCGGCGGCATCACGCTGATTATGTTGCGCGTTACGCCCTTCAAGACCCCGGTCCAGGACAAGGTGAGTTTTCTGATTTCGTTCGAGCCGGCCGACGGAAACTCGGCTTCTAAGCCTCCCGAACTTGTCGTCTCTCCGCTCAGCGACGATGACCGGACGATGAAAGATAAGCAGATCGCTCAGCTAAAGCAGGAACTGGCGGCGACCAAAGAGTATTTGCAGTCGATCATCGAAGCTCTGGAATCCACCAACGAGGAGTTGCAGTCGGCGAACGAAGAGATTCAGTCCGGCAACGAGGAACTACAGAGCACCAACGAAGAACTGCAGACCTCGAAGGAAGAGCTGGAGTCGGCCAATGAAGAACTGCATACCGTCAACGAGGAGATGCAGCATCGTAACGAATTGCTGACTCAGTTAAATAACGATCTCACTAACCTGCTCAATAGCGTGAACCTGCCAATGGTGATGGTCGGGCCTGATCTAAGCGTGCGCCGCTTTACTCCCCAGGCCAGCAAGGTGCTCGGCCTGACCGCGACCGACGTCGGACGGCCGATTACGCGGCTCCGACTCAAGGTCGACGTCGCCAATCTGGAACAGATGATGTTGGACGTGATAGCTGAAGTCAGGGCCGCGCAACACCGCGTGAAAGACGCCGACGGCAAGTTGTGCGACCTGCGACTCACGCCGTATCGCACGGCTGACAATCGTATCGACGGGGTAGTTTTGAGCGTTCTTGCATTCGAAGAGCTTGAGGAACCATCTGTCCGCCGTACGAAAGCAGTAACTGCTAAGTCAGAGAAGAAGAATTCAAAGAAACTCTTGAAAAAGAGGCCAAAGCGTCATTGAGTTGGACTGCCCAACCAGTCCCACGTGCATCTTGTGCCAGACATCGTCGATCGGGTCCCGCCGGCCGTCCCTGGGGCTAAGATAATCTCGCTCATGACTTCACGATCGTGCAGGTCTCGTCGATGATGCCGGCAAACGTGACTCCGTTGAAGAGTAGGGAATCGGTTCTGGCGCGTTTCGGTCTGGCGCTGGCCAACTGGAGCGAGCGTTGGTTTCCCGATCCGCTGGTCTTCGCCCTACTGGGAATTCTGTTTGTCTTTCTCACTGGCCTTTGCCTGCACGAGTCGCCCGGCAAACTCGCGATTCAAGGGGTGAAGAACTTCTGGACGCTGGTCCCGTTCACCATGCAGATGGTGATGATCATCATCGGGGGCTACGTCGTGGCGACCGCTCCAGCGGTCAACCGTCTGATCACCGCGTTGGCCAAAGCGCCAAGAAGCGCGCGAAGTGCGATTGCCATGATCGCCTTGTTCTCGATGTTGACCTCGCTGATCTCATGGGGCTTCAGCCTGATTTTCAGTGGCCTGCTGACTCGCGAGTTGGCGCAACGGGTCAAAGGCATGGACTACCGCGCAGCCGGAGCGGCAGCTTATCTGGGATTGGGCGCAACCTGGGCGCTGGGGTTATCGTCCTCGGCTGCCATGCTCATGGCAACGAAAAGCTCGATTCCGCCCGCCTTGTTAGACGTCTCCGGCGTCATCCCGCTCCGTCAGACTTTGTTCTTAGGGGAGAGCATCGCCATGGCCGGCATACTGGTGGTTGTTTCGGTCGCCATTGCTTTCCTATCCGCTCCCTCGCCCGAAAATGCCCGTACTGCGGAGGATTTTGGGATCACCGAAAACGTGGTTCAGCCGGTCGACGCGCCGCGGACCAAGCCCGGCGAATGGCTGGAATACAGTCCGCTGCTGACGCTGTTCGTGAGCGCGCTGGTGATCTGGTACCTGGCAGATCTGTTTCGCAACTCGCCCCAGGGAGCTCTGGCAGCGCTTGATCTCAATACCTACAACCTGATCTTCATCATCGCCGGGCTACTTCTTCACTGGCGCCCACGACGTTTTGTTCGGGCCGTTGCCGAAGCCGTTCCAGCCACCGGCGGAGTTTTGATTCAGTTTCCGTTCTATGCCGTCATCTTTGGGATGATCGTAGGCACCGGCATCTCCACTTGGCTGGCCGACCTGTTTGCCCGAGTGACCACCCACAACAGTTATCCTCTGCTGGTGGCATTGTATTCGGCTGTTCTGGGGACGTTTGTACCTTCCGGAGGCAGCAAGTGGATCATCGAGGCGCCATACGTACTCCAGGCCGCAAACTTGCATCAGGTGCACCTGGGATGGGTGGTGCAGATTTACAACGCGGCGGAAGCTCTGCCGAACTTGGTGAATCCCTTCTGGATGCTGCCCCTCCTGGGGCTACTCCGGCTGAAGGCGCGCGATCTGGTTGGCTACACCGTCCTACAGATGATGATTCACATCCCCATCGTGTTCTTCCTCTGCTGGCTCTTCGCACGCTTCATTCCGTATACGCCTCCGCTAAGATAGCGATTTTCCGAACGGCAGGCTGGAGCCATCCATGCCAGGCTCGATCAAGATCGACCGGCCCTCCTCGGTTTACGCTTCTAGGTGAAGCAGGGGAAACGCAACCGTCTTGGACTTCCACCCCTCCCCTCAGGCAGCTAAAAACCAGATTCTTAAGGAAGATGCTGGAGGGACCACTGCTCTGTGGCTCACTTTGGAACCCTTATTGCGGCTTTACCATTCCGAGACTCAGCCACTTCCGGGCTATCGGTTTTGGGTATCAAATCTCGCCGAAACCCGGCTATACTTACTTACCATCCCTTGCCCGTTGGCGAACTTGCTTGGATGCTGACGCATCCAACGCCTAACGGCTTCTCGCGCCACCTGTTTGACGAAGTAAAGCGCCCCTTTGCCTGACAATTCGAGTGTGCGCTCGCTGGACTCCAATGAGCCGGATTCCGGGTGAGCTATTTAAACGTGACGACTTGCAATCGTGAGTAGTGTCTCTGGCCTCGCGGTTCCCGGTTGTTTGGGCTCTGTTGGAGAGGCAATGGCGACTGAGTTTCTGCGACCCGGTCAATACGCCCATCGGCGTAATGACGACGGGACGCTCGATTCCATCTGCAAGTTGTGCTATCTGACCGTGGCTCGCGCCTTTCGCGAACTGGATCTATCCCACATGGAAATGCGTCATATCTGCCAACCGGTGGAGCGCCGTCGTGCCATTCGCGTTGTGCATCGGATCTATGATCCTGCCGTAGGGGAGTAGACCCGCTTCGGTGGCGATGAAACGAAGTTAAATTCTGCAGAAAAGAAATTGGGCATCCCCGAGGAGGATGCCCAATTTGTTTGCGAGATTACAGCCGGCCGGTTAGGTCGGCTGACCCTCGATTAGTGGCAGTTCGAGAACTGCGCCGAAGCAACGCGGGTGCTCCAGGAGAACGTCGCCGTTACCTGGTAGTACTCCTGGGTGTACCAGAAGGTGCAACCATTCATACCGTCGTTGGTATCGATGCGCATGGAGCTGTAGTCGCCCCAACGATTGGCGGTGTCAGGCTGCGAGCCGGTTCCGGCCACAACGTTGACTTCCGCTTCCAACTGTCCGAGGCCAAGAGGATCGTTGATCTGACGTCCGGCCACGTAGATGGAGGGATACATCGGGGAACCGCCAGGGCAGGTGTTGCCGCAAGACTCGCTATAACCGACGAGGATATCGCCGACCTTGTCGCGAGCAACGGAACCCATCCAGCGCCAGTTGCCGTTCGGAGCGTAGGTGCCCTGCTGGAACACAGTCAGAGCCGTAGGCTGGACATTCTTGATCGGGGCTTCAACTTCCATCCAGCGAACGCCATTCTGTCCACCGGAGGCCGCGACGTCCCAATTCACCAGCCAGTGCTGCGCAGGCAGCGGCAGGGGCGGCGTGGCGCGAACGCTCGCGCTCGGCATATCTTCCCAATAAGCGAAGCGATACATCAGACGATCACCCAGCGAGTCGTTCAGATCGCTGATGCCTTCCTGAGGAACGCAATCGCCACCGTAGCCGCCATTGCAGGCCGGCGTGAAGGTCGCGACCGGCAGCAACTGGCTGTTGTTGTCGCCGGTGAAGGTTGCACCCTGCGTCCAGTCGCTGATGTTGTTGATGTGCACCGAGTACAGCGAAAGGTGCGAGTTGTCGACGTCGCCAAGACTGCCGATGGCGAACTGATCTTCGCCGGCAGGCGGAGCGGTGACGGAGTCGCGATCGGCCGGCAACAAGCTATCTTCAGGTTCGGAACTAGTCGACGGATACTGGTGGCAAATCTGTTCAGCTGTCCGATCTCCGGCCAGCAGCTTGGTGCGGTTGTAAGCGCAAAGGACCGGGCCAACAAAACCGCTGCCGCCAGGACCAAAGTTGTTCCAGGTTTCACCGTAGTTGTTAACCCAGATGCCCCACTTCGGATAGTCAGGGAATCCGCCGTTAACGACCGGGAACTCATACAAGTAGTAAGAGCCGGTGGCGTCGTTGGTCTGAGAGATGGCAACGCAAACGCCATAGTTGCCGGCGAAGATGTTCTGGGTCAGCAACCAGCGATGCGCAACCACGTCCCACTGCGCGATGATGTCGCCATCGTTGTTGTTAGCGCATACGCCACCCAGCGAACTCCACAATACGTTGCCTTCGATGGCAGCGCCGCAGGTGTAAGGCGAGGTCTTCTGGCAGACCGTGTAAGAGGTGTTCACCCATTGAACGATCTGGTTGTCGCCCACTGCCATCGTGGTGTCAGGAGGCGCATCAGGAACGCTGTAGTTGGGGAAGCCGTATCCTACGCCGAGGATGTTGGCGCCCAGAGTATAAGCTGCGGACGGCGGCAGCGTGCTCTGTTCGACCGGATCGACGACCGTTCCACCAACCGGACGCTTGGGAATGCGGCGGACCGGGTTAGCAAGGTGCAGACCGTAAACCGGCGGCTGTTGCATCTTCGCCAGATCACGCAACGGCGGCGAAATGGCAAAGCGACTTGCGTGCTGAATGTATGTATTGTTTTCTTGGGCAGCGAGCGGGAGTGCACAGGCCATCAGTGAACCGACGGCCACCGCCGCAATTGCGGCGAGCTTACTTCTTGTCATTGTTCCCATTCTCCTTTGATCCTCTCCGCAGCACACCATCGCGTCGTACTGGGAGATCTTCGCGAACAGCAGGTTATTGGTGACGACTGATTAGGAACGGACAGCAACGAATCCCTTGTTTGTGAAGTCGACGCAGTGCCTTTGGCAGGTGATAGAACTTGTATCACAGGGTCTTCCGCTAAGCAACTATTAATCGCGTAGTAAATATCCGACAAGCACTAAGGTCGATCCATACATCGAAAGCTGCCGCCACTTTTCATGCGAGTACCGGGTAAGCGCCGATTTTTAGCAGAATCCAATCCCCGAGCGGCATCGCCGGTAGAACGGCGCCCCCCGTACGAGCGAGATAGTTAAAGCCCGCCGAAAGCTCCCACCAATCCTGTTATCGTTGACAAACTTAGAGGGGGGTCTTAGCCTTGTCGCACGAGGATTTCATCTTGATAAGGAATTCGTCTACCCATTTGGGCCAGCACCTGATGCTGGGGCCTTTGGAAATTCAAGTAATGGAAGTGATTTGGACCTCCGGGGAGAGCAGTGTACGCGACGTCGTAGAAAAGCTGGACAGTAAGCTGGCGTACACAACGGTGATGACCACCCTGGATCGTCTTTATAAAAAGGGTCTTCTGGACCGTCACAAGTCGGAGAGAGCATTTCTGTATTCCCCTCGGCTTTCCAGCCAGGATTGGGAGCGCAGGCGTGCGGGCGACTTGGTGGCTGGGTTCTTGGCCGGCCCTGAACCTTCGCGCGACTTGCTGCTTTCTTCGCTGGTGGATGCGGTTGGCGAGCACGATGCGGTTCTGCTCGACGAACTGGAAGAGAAAATTCGTAACAAGCGCCGGGAGTTGGCTGAGGCCCTCAGCAAATGAATCTTCCCTACACCATGCGGCTGTTGTGCCTGTGCTGCGCCTCGTTCTTCATGATTCACCTGGCGCTGGCCATCGCAACGCGGCTGGGCGCCGGCACGGCGGTGCGAATCGCCGAGCACATGAAGCCGAGTTCGGCTGCGCGTCTGCTGTTCGCTCTGCGTATGACTCCGCTGGTGTTGGCTCTCTTCGCTGTATTGGCGTTTTGCATTCCCAGTTATCTTTGGTTGGAACCGGAAGCGACCGGCGAAAAGGTGGGCCTGTTCTGCGTGCTCACCGCCGCGCTTGGCGTGTACGTCTGGGTTTCAGCGCTCTGGCGGGTGACCGGCGCCGTACGTGGTACCAATCGGTATCTGCATGAGTGCGAACGCCACGGTGAAAAAATCAGCGTTCCCGGAGAAGCCGCTCCTGCCTTGCTGCTGTCCGACAAGACGCCGGTGTTGGCAGTAGCCGGAGTTTTGCATCCGCAACTGGTGATCTCCAGGCGGGTGATGGCTGGTCTGTCGCAGGAGCAACGCGAGGCTGCGCTGAGCCACGAACGCGCGCACTGCGACTCTGGCGATAATTTCAAGCGTTTCCTCATTCTGCTGGCCCCAGACGCCCTTCCATTTTGCGCAACCTTCCGCGCCCTGGAACGCGCCTGGTCGAAGTTCACGGAGTGGGCTGCCGACGATCAGGCCAGCGCGGGCGATCCCGAGCGGGCGCTGTCTCTGGCATCCGCTTTGGTGAATGTTGCGAAGATGGGATCGAAGCCGCGAGTCGGCTACCTGTCCTGCTCGCTGGTAGGTGGCGCCCAGGAATTGTCGGAGCGGGTTGACCGTCTGCTACGGCCGCAGCCGAAGCCGGGCAAACCGGTAAGGGAAGTGGTCGCGCTGATCGGCAGTGCCAGCGCGCTGGCCGCCACTGCGATTGCCGTTACGACGATTTGGCCAGGAAGCCTGTCGCTCGTCCACCAGGCCCTGGAACATCTCGTTCACTAGGCTCCTCCCCGATTCGCGCTCCACGCGGATGCGGTTCATCCCATAGGTTGCTTGAGCAGTTGATAGAACGCCTTCAGCCCGTTGAACATGATCTGAATGCCGATACACAGCACCAGAAAGGCTGAAAGCCTGATCAGGATGCTGGTTCCAGTTGGCCCCAGGAAACGCTGCAGCCTTTCCGATCCCCAGTAGCAAAGGAAGATCGTCAGCCCGATCAACCCAATTCCCAGCACCGCGGTGAGTCCGCTGAAAATTAGCTGAAGGTGCCGCTCTTCGTGCAGGTTGCTCCCCAGGGTGAGTGCCACTGCGATCGAGCCGGGCCCAACCGTCAGCGGCATGGTGAGCGGATAAAACGCCTGAGAGAGGATTTCCAAGTCCGAGCGAGGCGTATCGGCTACGCGCTCGCCAATATCGCTTCTCTTGTTGAGAATTCGCCAGCCCGCAAACGTCACCACCAGTCCGCCGCCCACCTGTACCGCAGCGATGCTGATACCGAAGAATTCGAGAATATATTCGCCGATAAAAAGTGAAGCTACCAGAAGGGCAATGCCGTTTATCGCCACGCGCATTGCCACCGTTCGCCGAACCGACTCCGGATAAGGTAAGGTCATCTCGGCAAAAATTGGCGCCATTCCCAAGGGGTTCACGATAGGGAGAAGCGCGGCAAAAATCAGCAGCACGTTGCGAATCGCGGCGTACATATCGCTTCAGGATATCCGACACTGTCCGGGTTGCCAATTCCGTTGCGTTGCTGTTGACTCAGGCCTGGCTTCTGGGTTGAATAGGCTTTTAGCGCCGAAAGGGTAAGGCATTCATGGGCATTCCGCCTCGTACATATGGAGCGCTTCAGGTGAAGTTGCGCGAGTCGCTGGTCACTCGCGCGCTGGTCCTGCCGATCCAGCAGTTCATTCACATCCAGGGAATCAGCAGCTTCGCATTGCTGGCGGCCGCCGTCATCGCTCTGCTCTGGGCCAATTCCCCGTGGCATGATTCCTACCATCACGTTTGGGAGGTGCAGTTAACCCTCTCCGGCCTTCAGTTGCCCATACACGCGTGGATTAACGATGCGCTCATGGCGATCTTCTTTTTCCTGGTTGGGATGGAGATCAAGCACGAGATCGTACACGGCGAGCTGGCTGACATGCGTCGTGCGGCGCTGCCCATCGTAGGCGCTCTGGGTGGAATGATCGTCCCGGCGCTGTTGTTTGTGGCGTTCAACTACCGAGCCCCAGGGCAGCATGGGTGGGGCGTGCCGATGGCGACCGATATCGCCTTCTCGCTGGGCGTGCTGGGAATGGTCAAAGGGATCCCGTCTGACCTTAAAGTTTTTCTATTGTCGCTGGCGATTGCCGACGACATCGGGGCCATCATCGTGATCGCTATTTTCTATAGCGGTTCGCTGGACCGGGGCGCGCTTTTCGCCGGTCTGGTAATTCTGGCAGTGATTTTTGCGCTTCTAAAAGTCGGAATTTCGCGACCCATTCTCTATTTCGTGCTCGGCGTTGGATTCTGGGTGGCAATCTTGCAGTCGGGAATTCATGCCACCATCGCCGGCGTCATCCTCGGCTTCCTGGTGCCCACCACAGCACCTTTATCTCTGGAAGATTTTCAGGACATCGCAACCGGGGTATCGAGAAAGTTTCGTGATGCGATGGCAGCGCACGATTTGCAAACGGCAAAGAACTTGTTAGGCGGCTTTGATGCTTTGCTCAACAATACGGAATCCACTGCCGAGCGTCTGACCCGGCAGTTGAACGACTGGGTGTCATTTCTGGTTTTACCGCTATTCGCTTTGGCGAACGCCGGTGTCACCTTTTCCGGAGGCGCGTCAAAGCAATTGCTCACGAGCCGCATCGCCTGGGGAGTGATCGTCGGCCTGGTAATAGGCAAGCCGCTGGGTATTATCGGCTTCGCCAAGGTGGCAGTACGCGCGGGGTTGGCACAAATGCCAAAGAGCGTTTCGTGGAAGCAGCTCAGCGCGGTTGGGATCCTGGCTGGTATCGGGTTCACGGTTTCCATCTTCATCAGCTCTCTAGCCTTCGACGACCCGACACAGTTGATGGAATCCAAGACCGCAGTGTTGGGAGCTTCGGTGATCGCCGGAGTTGCCGGGTACTTTCTGCTGAAGAATGGCACCGCGAACGGAACTCGAAATCCACTTGATGAGATTCCCCGGGAAGCCGCTGCCGATGCCGATTAGAGCAGCCATTGAGCGACAAACGCGTTACAATTTTGGCAGGTCTTTCTTACCTTTGACCACGCCGTTTCGTATTAGATAAGTTGCAGTTTTTGTTGCCCGCCGGAAACGTTTCATCCGGCAAGATTTTGTGGAGACCTGCATAGCCGGTCGGACCCATCAGGATCGGCTACCAGAATGAAAGGGAGAACATGCGTACCCGATTGTCAGCGCTCGCGCTCAGTGTCGTTCTCGTTCTAGCTATCACGGCTTGCAATAAACAACAGAGTCAGAATACGCCGCCGGCGACCACCGATAACACGATGGCGCAGAACAACCAGCCTGCGGCGAATAACAATACTCCAGCGCAGCAATCAGCCCCGGCGCAGCAGCAGCAACAAGCGCAGCAGCAAATGGCTCAGGCGCCCGCGCCTCCTCCTCCGCCACCACCGCCCCTCGTCGTCCCGGCTGGAACCAGCCTGGTGGTTCGCATGGGTAACACCATCAACACAAAAAGCGCAGCCGCCGGCGATTCCTTCACCGGAACGCTCGCGCAGTCCATCGCGGTGAACGGTGTTGTCGCGATTCCCTCAGGTGCTGGTGTGGCCGGTACCGTGGTCGAATCGAAGTCACCTGGCCGTTTCAAGGGCGAGGGAACGCTTTCGGTGGCTCTAACGTCGCTTAACGTTCACGGCGTGCCGACCAGTATTCAGAGTTCGACCTACACCCAAACCGTAAAGGGCAAGGGCAAGCGCACGGCCGTAATGGCTGGCGGCGGCACGGGCGCCGGCGCTCTGATCGGCGGTTTGGCCGGCGGTGGTAAAGGCGCTTTGATCGGCGGTTTGGTTGGCGCGGGTGCGGGCACTGCAGGAGCCGCATTTACCGGCAACAAGGAACTTCAGATTCCCGCGGAGTCGGTAGTCACCTTCAAGCTCGGTAACCCGATTACGGTGAAGCGCTCCAGCACGGGGTCGCAAGACCAGTCGACAGCAGCTCCGGCACAATAAATCGTCCGGCTTCGCTCAGACAGCGGGAGGCTTTCATGCCTCCCGCTTTTTTTTGTGCCGGAATCCGGGTACAAGGGGGGACAACTTCGCAGAAAGCCGCCCCCCTTGGCTGGTACGGGGGAGGGATCGGTTTATGCGGCGCGACGATGACGGATGGCGCCGCGGACGCGGTCGTGCATGGCATCGGTCCAATCTGTCATGCCGTGACTTTCGCTGGCGTGTTCAACCACTTTCTCCATGACATCTTCTTCAGACTTGCCACTCGTCTCCCAGTCGCAGCCGGTGTTGCCTGCGTCGGCGCAACGGAATGTATGCGGCGTAGCCGGTTGATTGGTGTTTATCGAATAAGTGCTGATACTGGTTCTCCGGGATATGTCGGAGTGGTCTTTGTTTGGTTTCTGATTGGTCGTGACCGCATCGCTTGCCCGCTTCGACGCTTCGGCCATGTGGTCGCCCGGATTGCCTCTCATCTGCCCCGCTCGCGTATATTTCGGCTCATGATCGGAAAGGACACGACGCTCGTCGCTGGTCATGCCCCAGCCTTCAGTCCCGACCGAGGGCGCGGACGGATTGACGCTGCCGTTGTCCGGGTTGACGCTGGGATTAGTGCCTGTACCAATGGGTGATCCTGGATTCTTAGCCATCGATTACCACTCCTTGACTCAAAAAGTATGATGGCGCGAATCCAGAGTTGGAGGGGTGCAAATCGAAAGCTGCTGCGGAATTTCGAGAGTAGAAGGTAGTGCGACTATTTCTTCGGCTGCTTCAGCCGGGCGCGGCGCTCTCTGGCCCAGCCTTCCTTATTTACTTGACGGCCGCGCCCAACGGCCAGCGAATCGTCAGGCACCTCTTCGGTAATGCACGAGGCCGCTCCGACATAAGCGCCGCGGCCGACGCGAACCGGTGCGACCAGCGTGGTGTCGCTGCCGATGAAAGCGCCATCGTCAATGATGGTCGTGCTCTTGGTCACGCCATCGTAGTTGCAGGTGATCGTGCCCGCGCCGACGTTGACGCCTTCGCCGATCACCGCATCCCCAAGGTACGTGAGGTGGTTCGCTTTCGACCCTTTGCCCAGGCGCGTCTTTTTCGTTTCTACGAAATTACCGACGTGGGCATTCTCGCCGATGTCGCTGCCCGGCCGCAGATGCGAGTAGGGACCCAGTTGCGCGCCGTTGCGTACGACGGAATTCTCCAGGATGCAGCCGGGCAAAATCAGAACCTTGTCCCCGATCTCGCAATCCGTGATCACCGAGTACGAGCGAATGCGGGTGTTGGAACCGATCCTGGTTTTACCGATGAGTTGCACGAAGGGTTCGATCACCGAATCCACCCCGACTTGAACATCAGCGTCAATGTCGCAAGTCTCAGGACGGAAGATCGTAGTTCCGGCCAGCATCAGCTCGCGCGCTTTCTTTGCGCGCAGCTTCGCGTCAAGTTCGGCAAGCTCCATGCGGGTGTTGACGCCAAGCACTTCGTTGGAATCTTCTGCGCGTAGCGCCAGCACTTTCTTGCCGGCATTTCCCAGCAGAGGCACGACGTCGGTCAGATAATACTCGCCGTGAGCGTTGTCAGTTCCGATCTTTCCGATCTGTTCGTAAAGCGGACCGACGGCGAAGGCATAGATGCCGGAGTTAATTTCCCGTTGGTTGGCCTGCTCGCCTTGCAGCGACTTCTGTTCCACAATGCGCTCGACTTCGTCGGTCTCGGCGCCGTTCTCAGTCTTGCGAAAAACGCGCCCATAGCCGGTTGGATCAGCCGGTTCGGCAGTGAGTATCGTCATCGTCGCGTCACCGGCAATGTGGAAGTCGCGCACGCGAGCGATCGTTTGCGGCGTGATCAGCGGAACGTCGCCGGAGAGGACCAGCACGTGGTCGAAGCCTTTCAGCGCTTCGGCCGCTTCCATCATGGCATGCCCAGTCCCGCGCTGTTCGCGCTGCAACACGAAGTGAATTCCGGTTGACTCCAGCGCCGCTCGCACGGCCTCAGCTTCATGTCCAATGATGGCGAAGATGCTCGCCGGTGATACGACCTTCGAGGCAGCAGCCACTACGTGGGCCAGCAAGGGTTTCCCGCCGATTTCATGCAATACTTTCGGGCGCTGTGATTTCAGTCGAGTACCTTTACCGGCGGCAAGAATGGCGATGGCGAACGAAGTTTTCGGCATGAAAGGTCGCTTCTTGAAACGGAGTCCACGACAGCGTTTAGGCCGCCGGCAACTCCAGAGATTGGCTGCTCGATCAGGATAGCAAACAGAAGTCTCTCAACGGTGCTGTTGCAGAGCCGGAACGCGCGAATCGCGTAATTGCATCATCAACTGCAGGATGTCCTGGGCGACGCGCACGGTATCATGTCGGGCAATCAAACCCTCGGTCGGGTGAACCTCTTCCATCAGATATTCACCGAGAATCGGTTTCACTCCCAGCGCATTGATCTGCTCGACGTCGGGTTCGATCTGAGACTGCTTCTTCTCGGCGTACTTTTGCGAGAGCTCCGGCGAGGCAGGGGTGCGATTGACCAAAGCATAGTCAAAGAACTCGTGACGGGCATGTTTGTAGAGAGCGCGAATGTGATCGGAGGCACTCAGGTCGAGGCTCTCGTTTGCCTGGGTCATAAGATTGCAAACGAAGACTTTCACGGCGCGTGAGCTGGCAATCGCCTTCGACACGTCGCGCACCAGCAGATTCGGAACCAGGCTGGTGAAGAGCGAACCCGGGCCAATCGTGATCAAATCCGCGTTCTCGATCGCTTCCACGGCTTTGGGCAGAGGCTTGGCGTTCGCAGGCGCCATGCGCAGCTCGACGATCCGGCGGTCGCTGGCAGTAATGTTGGTTTCGCCGCGCACGAATGATCCGTCATCCATGATTGCGTACAGTTGCGCGTTACTGGTGGTGGCAGGGTAGATGTGCCCGCGCGTGGCCAGAATCGCCGACGAGAGTTCAACAGCCTGGCTGAAATCCTTGGTGATGGCGCTCATCGCCGACAGAAACAAATTGCCGAAGCTGTGGCCTCCCACACCTTCGCCGGCAGGGAAGCGATATTGAAACAGGCGCGACAACAGCGCTTCTTCTTCCGAAAGCGCCACGATACAGTTACGGATATCGCCGGGGGCGGGAAGGTTCAGCTCCTTGCGTAGACGTCCGCTGGAGCCGCCATCATCACTGACGGTGACGATCGCCGAGAGGTCCGAGATGCAAGGCAGTCCCCCTAGGGAGGTCGTCTGGTCCGCCGAAGTGCTCACATAGCGCTTCAGACCGTGCAGCAGCGTTGACAGGCCGGTCCCTCCGCCCATAGCGACAGCTTTGACGGTCCGCATGTCAGCGGAGATGGAGAAGCCAGGCATGATTCGTTAGACGTCAGGGTTTCTAATAACGCCACTTGTCCGATTCGGTAGAAGCTTCGGCGCTGGTGTCAGGGTAGAGCAACTCGGTGAATCGAGGATCGTCGGCCAAGTTCTTAAAGTCAGAATCGTTGCGCGCCTGATAGCGATTGGCCGGATTCAGCCGGATGGCCTCATTCAGGTTGCTGATCGCCTCGGGGAATCGCCCGGTCAGGCAGTTGAGAGCGGCCGTTCCATACCAGATGAAGTCCAGCTTGGGGAACTTCTGGGTCAGCGTGTCGAAGTTCTCCCGCGCCGTAACGTAATCGCCCATATTCATCAGCGAAACCGCGTAGTCAAACTGTTCCTCGGGCGTCTTGAAGCTGTTGCTGACGCGACTCATCTGCTGATTGCAGGTATTGAGATGTACCGAGGCGCGATCTCCCAGCTCCGGACTGGGCCCGGCCAGCACCTTCTCAAAGTAAGTTTTCGCTTTGTCGTACTTATGAACTTGTAGCGCTTTCAATCCGGCTTCGTAATTTTGGACAGCTTGGGCGAAACGAGGATCTTCGCCGACTTTCATGGGTTTTGCACCCCGCCCCTTACCGTCAGGGCTTGCTGCGGACATACGTAATCCCTTTGCCTTGTTGGTCTTGGAATCGCTTTCCTTGACGTTTTCTGTAACTTTTCTGTTCATTGGGCAAGCTTCTCTCGGACCGCCAGCAAATCGCCTCGGCTATCGGGAATGCCCCAACTTCACGCAGGCGTAGTTCGCTGAGTTATACCCGCAACTCTCAGACTCGTCAACCCACTACCAAGAGCAGCCACTCGCCATCAGTCGTTTTGAGCCGCCTTCTCCAGATCAACCGACTGCCAGTCGCCTTTGATGATACTCGCCCTTATCTGTGCCGGGGTCTTCTTTAGCTTGGTCTGCTCATAGGCGTAGAAGACTTCCTTCATACAGATAGCGCAATGGGCGCCATGAGTCGACTCGAAGCAGCTGTGCACGCTCTTGTGGCCAATGCGCTCGCAGTAGCAGTAGCACGGCAGCTGGTCGAGCACCCCAGGGATTTTGGCTGCAAGCTGGTATGCCCGGGTCTGATATGGCTGCTGGAACGACTCACCCCAGAGTTGATCCTGAGGAAGAATCTGAGACTCGCCAGACTTTACCGGTGCCTTGTTATAAGCAGGAACATGGTCGCCCTGGGCAAAGCACACAACGGCCACCAAGGCAACGAAGGCAAGCAATACTGATTTTTTCATGCAGCAAGATCCTGCGATGCATTGTAAAGGAGAACTACGGGAGTTCCCAAACCGCGGTCCGTCCAGCTTTTTCGCCTCAAGCAACAGGCCCAGGATAACCGGCTGCCGCGGCCGACAGGTTCGGCTTGATTCTGGTTATGGTGCAGCGCATAATGGCGCGGCAATCGAGTTGCGGATTTCCCTGTTCCGATGGAATGGTGCATTCCGCCCTTCCGGACCCACCGATTGCCAAGGGGCGCGTCATGCCGGAACCACATCAACAAGTGGGCGACTACGAAGTCATTCGAGAGCTGGGCCACGGCGGCATGGGGCAGGTGTACCTTGTCCGCAATGTCATCTCCGACCGCATCGAGGCGATGAAGGTTCTGCTGCCCGACCTCGCCCAGCAGGGCGATCTGGCGAACCGCTTCATGCGCGAGATCAAGGTTCTGGCAAGCCTGGAGCATCCTAACATCGCGCAACTGCGCACGGCTTTCACCGCCCAGAACCAGTTGGTCATGATTATGGAATACGTCGAGGGCGACACTCTCGCGCAGCGGCTGGAGTCCGGTGCATTTTCCACTCCCGACACCCTGAACTACATCTCCCAGGTGCTTTCGGCACTCAGCTATGCCCATGGGAAGGGAATCATTCATCGCGACATCAAACCGTCGAACATGATGCTGACGCCGCAGAGCGTCATCAAGCTGATGGATTTCGGCATTGCGCGGCAGACCGCCGATCTCGGCATGACGGCCACCGGAACTACGATGGGTTCGCTGGATTACATGTCGCCCGAGCAGGTGAAGGCAGAGACCACCGATGCCCGCTCTGACTTGTACTCGGTGGGCGTGTCGATGTACGAGATGGTGACTGGCCATCGCATGTTCAGCGCCACCAGCAGCTTCTCGGTGATGGAAGCGCATGTGAAGGAGATTCCGAGAGCTCCCATCGAAGTTCAGCCCTCGATGCCGAAAGCGCTAAGCGACATCATCATGATGGCGGTGGCGAAAGATCCGGCGCAGCGCTTTCAAACGGCCGACGCTTTTCGCAATGCGCTGTCTCAGGTGGATAGGACGGCTGCGGTCGGAGCAGCCGCAGCGGCGGTCGCGCCATCGCTGGAGACCACGACAACTCTGCCGCGATCTACGCCGGCGCCGGTAGCCGCTCCACCGGCTCCCGCCCCGACGCCGATTCCGGTTGCAGCCACGCCCACGCCCACGCCAGTGCCGCCGCCTGCCAGAGGCGGCCGACATGTAGGCTGGATCGTCGTCGCTGCCATCGTGGTTCTAGTAGCTCTGTTCGGAGGAACTCAGGTGTTTCGTTCCCGAAGACAGAACGCAGCAGTGGAATCGTCGATGCCGACCTCCACCACCACGACCGCACCGGCACAGCCGGCCGAACCAGCGCCTCAGCCGACTCCCTCTCCGTCTTCCCAGCCAGCCACGACAACCAGTTCCACGCCTGAAACTCCGGCGCCCGCGGCCGACGCAACTCCTGCGCCCCGTTCACCGGTTTCAGTACGGCAGCAGCCATGGAGCCGCGCCGGCCAACAATGGTCCATCGGCGGACGATATTGCTGCCCAGAAAGAGCTGGTGGACGATCTGGAGAAGCAGGAAGATCAACTCGACAGCCGGGCATCCGCAGTGGAAAGCAGCCTGACCGGGCTGGAGCAATCGATGCATCAGAGCGGCATGGGCTTGCGCGGAGACATCGTTTCCTCGCGCGCGAATATGCGCAACGATCTCGCCAAGGCCAAGCAGGCTCTGGATGGCATGGATACCGATCGCGCCCAGAAATATCTCGATCAAGCGGGCCACGAACTGGATAAGCTCGAAGCGTTCGTTGGAAGGTAATCGCCAGAAACTGCCGCGCTCCAGAATTTCTCCGTAATGAGACGCGCCGAAACTATAATGGGGATTGACCGTCTAAACCACAGATATGAGTTCGGCCTCTAACCAGAGTGCTGGCGTTGTCCAGCCACAACCTGATCCTTCCGCCCAGCCGGCACCGGCTACCGAAACTCCTGCCCCTAAACCAGCAGTCTCGAGTTGGCTTCGCGATGTAATAATCTCGCTTGCCGTTTCGGCCTTCTTCATCGTCTTTCTGTATCAGCCGGTAAAAGTGGAAGGCACCAGCATGATGCCGACGCTGCAGGATCAGGAGCGCGTCTTCATCAACAAGTTCGTCTACAAATTGGAGCCGATCGAACGCGGCGACGTAATTGTCTTCCGCTACCCGCGCGATCCCACCAAGAGCTACATCAAGCGCGTAGTCGCCGTCGCCGGAGACCGCGTGCGCATCGATGCCGGAGTGGTCTACCTGAACGGCCGCCGCCTCGACGAGACGTACCTGCCAAGAATGTACGAAGACGTGCGGTCGTATCCGGAAATCACCATTCCGCCGCACAGCTTCTTTGTGCTGGGCGACCATCGCAATCTCTCGAACGACAGTCGCGACTTCGGCCCAGTCGATGAAGACTTCATCTACGGCAAGGCAGTGTTTGGATACTGGCCGATGGAGAAGCTGGGAACATTGCGGTAAGGGATCTCGCGCTAGTTGCCGTTCGCTCTCGGCAAACAATTGCTCAATTCAGGCATCGTGGGAGACGTATCCCCTGAAGCTACTTGCCCCGCCGGCAAACCGGACCCCTAGCTGCTCTGGCGAGCAGCGAAACGCAAGTTGCGAAAGCGTCAGTTCAAAAAGAACTTCGTATACAACGTATCGCGCTGCGCCGGACGGAAGCCCGCATCGCGAATGATTCGGCGCAGTTCCTCCTCGGTCGTGCAGTTTCGAACCCCGGCGGCGCGAACCACGTTCTCTTCGATCATCACTGACCCAACATCGTTGCCGCCGAAACGCAATCCGGTCTGGCAGACCTTCAATCCCTGCGTCACCCAGCTCGATTGAACATTCTCGAAGTTGGTAAGGAAGATGCGCGAGATGGCTAGCGTCTTCAGGTATTCGACTGCTGTCGCTTCTTCCCATCCGCGTCCGCCCAGCGCCGTATTCTGCGGCTGGAATGACCAGGGAATGAACGCCGTGAAGCCGCCGGTCTCTTCCTGCAGATCGTAGATCGCCTGGAAATGATTGACGCGGTTTTCGAAATTTTCGCCCACGCCGAACATCATGGTCGCCGTGGTGCGCATACCCAGCTTGTGGGCTGTGCGATGCACGTTCAGCCAGTCTTCGGTCAGGCACTTCAGCCGGGCGATCTTGTAACGAACCTCGTCGTCCAGAATCTCCGCGCCGCCGCCGGGAATTGAGTCGAGTCCTGCGCCGCGCAGACGGCGAATCGTCTCCTCGATGCTCAAGCCACTGACTTCGGCGATGCAGATGATCTCCGACGCCGAGAAACAGTGCAGATGAACCTGCGGAAAGCGCTGCTTCAGCCCGCTGCAGCATTGCCTCGTACCAGTCGATCTTCAGGTCGGGGTGCAAGCCGCCCTGCAACAAAACGCCGGTACCACCCAGTTCCACCGTCTCCTGCACTTTGTCGTAAATCGTGTCAAAGTCCAGAACATAGCCTTCCTTCGCCAGCTTGCCCTTTAGAGGGCGATAAAAAGCGCAGAAGGTGCAGTACTCGGTGCAGAAGTTGGTGTAATTGATATTGCGGTCGATGATGTAGCTGACGACGCCTTCCGGATGGCGCTTGCGGCGGATGGCATCCGCCTCCATACCGATACCAATCAAATCGTCGGAACGAAAAAGTTCGAGCGCTTGTTCTTTGGTAAGAGACATAGATAGAAGACCGGGTACTTACAACCCCACCCTCTATTCTAGCGTTCTCAGAGTGGAGAGGAAAGCGCGGACTGCCCCAACGTTTTTGCCGTTGGGACGACACAACAAGTTTGCGCAACAATCCTGGATCTTGCGCGTTTATATAAAGCACGACCTTCCTCGATGGCCACGGGGATCTCTGACTGTTTGAATATTCCTAACCACCCCGCTCACTCGATCTTGAGCGTTGTCTTAGAAGGAGGGCGAAAGCCATGAAGTCTCTCGCTTCGTGCCGTTTCCTCGCTGGTCTTGGCGTCTGTCTCCTCACGTTGTCTCTGTCGGCGTGGGCGACGTTGGGTGACAATGCCGCGTCCGTGCTCACCGATCAGGCGCGCATGACGGGCAGCACGCTGCACAGCACCGATAAGCAGACTTTCGTTGTACACGAGATCTCGACGACCTGGGGCGGCGTGGTGCGTGAGTACGTTTCGCCCGGAGGCGCCGTCTTTGGAGTGGCGTGGGAAGGTCAGTTCCCGCCAAACCTGCAACAGTTGCTCGGCGCCTATTACACGCAGGCTCAGCAGGCGCAGGCTGCGGCCGTGAAGACGGCCTCCGATCAGCCCCAGCGAATTCGGCGCGGCCCGGTGGTTATCAACACGCCCGGGTTGGTGGTTGTCGAGACCGGCCACACGCATAACTTCCACGGCCTTGCCTACATTCCTCAACTGATCCCGCAGGGCGTTCAAGCCGGCGATATTCGCTAAGGAGGCAGCATCATGCGCAAACTGGGTTTGTTGCTCGTCGTCGCTAATGTGCTCTGGATGGCTGCCTGCGGTGGTGGAGGCGGAGGTTCCTCGACTTCTTCAATTACCGGCGTAAGCGTCAGTTGCTCGCCCGCAACCATTACATCTGGCGGCACCAGCCAATGCGCGGCGACCGTCAGCGGTACCGGCAGCTACAGCACCTCGGTCAACTGGACCACGAGTGCGGGCACAATTTCCTCTTCCGGCCTGCTGACTGGTCCGCAAGTCACCACGAGTTTGTTGGTCACGGTCACCGCCACCTCTACGCAGGACACCACGAAGTCAGGTTCCGCGTCGGTCACGGTCAATCCTTCCGGGGGAACGGCTGCCAATGTCGTGCCACTGGTTGTGGATGAAGGACCGGACCCCAGCTCGTTTATTTCGGTCAATCAGCCGTTTGTCAGCGTGACCGTGTGCAATCCCACAAACAATAGCTGTCAGACGATTGACCACATCGAGGTCGACACCGGCTCTTCAGGTTTGCGACTCTTGCAGAGCGTCCTCACCATTTCGCTTCCACAAAGTAATATCAACGGCAATCCGCTGGACGAATGCCTGGTCTTCCTGGACGGTTTTGTATGGGGCCCGGTTTCCACTGCGACGATCACGATGGGAGGAGAATCGGCCAGCAACGTTCCTGTCCAGGTCATCATCCCGTCCAGCACCTCTCCCGCGCCTCCCAACTCGTGCTCAAGCCAGACGACGGGACCGAATGAAGGAGACAGCGTCTCGGCTTTTGGCGCGAACGGGATTATCGGCGTAGGGCTGTTCCAAAACGACTGCGGCCAATACTGCGTCGTTGACGGTCAGGGCTGTACCGGAAGCAGCAACAGTCCCTGCGTTTACTACTCGTGCCCATCGTCGGGCTGCACTGGAACCAACCTGCCGATTGCGCAGCAAATTCCGAATCCGGTTACAACGTTCGCCACCGACAACAACGGAGTGTTGATCCAACTGCCATCTGTGGGACCCGGCGGGATGCAGACTGCTAACGGCTCGTTGATCTTCGGCATCGGCACGGAAACGAACAACGGACTGGGAAGCGCTAACGTCTATGCTGTGCCCGATAGCGGCAGCGACGCCGGCGACTTTACCACCATCTACAACGGAAATTCGATTCCGGGATTTGTCGACTCGGGGTCGAACGGATATTTCTTCGGAGACTCCAGCATTCCCACTTGCGGCAATCCGAATCAGGAGTGGTATTGTCCGACGACCTCACCCGACAATCTGTCGGCACAGAATCAGGGAACGAACATGAGTTCACCGGTAACCGTGAACTTCAGTCTTGAAGACGCCAGCACTCTGTTCAATGGAAACAACACTGCCTTCAGCACCCTCGGAGGGACATATCCGTCGAACTCGCCGGGAGGTCCGGCCTTCGATTGGGGACTGTCGTTCTTCTACGGCAAGAGCGTATTCACCGCGATTGACGGAGCCTCCACTCCCGTAGGGACTGGTCCGTACATCGCCTACTGACCCGCTGCTCATTGGCCCCGGCGAGAAATCGCTGGGGCCACTTTTTGCTATCGGAGTGCCGTGAGGCTTAACCAAAGTTAACAGTAATACTTTAAGCAGAGATCCAGCTTATCTGCGTCATGGTCTTCATCTAGTCCCTTCCACTATAGCCATCCGTAGGCATTCGCGACCAACTGAACGGCCTTGCATCTAATTAACTGAGGTTAAATGAAAAAGCTTATGAAGCTGTCGAGAGCAAAGCTGCTTGCAGGCTTTTTCTTGGCAGCAATTCTGTCTGTGCCCGCTTGGGCTACGACTCCAGCGCTGCCGGGTAGTGTGAATTACGTCGAGGGCCAGGCCTCCATCGGAAACGAGACGTTGACTGCGAAGTCGGTGGGCTCGGCAAACCTGGAAGCCGGGCAGGCACTCACCACCGGCACTGGAAAAGCGGAGGTGCTGCTGACTCCGGGAGTGTTCTTCCGCCTGGGAGACGACAGTGCGGCGACTTTGGTCTCGCCGAGTCTCACGAATACGGAGATGGCTCTGGCTAAAGGGCAGGCCATGGTGGAAGTGGACGACATCCACAAAGATAACCTGCTGCGCGTGCAGGAGGACGGCGCGCAAACCCAGTTGCTCAAGGCTGGTATCTACGGATTCGATGCCGGTAGCGGTGACATACGTGTGTTCCAGGGCGAAGCCTTGGTGTGGGACGGCGATCGGCAGGTCAAGGTAAAGGGCGGCCACGAGCTCGCACTCCTCAGCGCACCGCAGACCGGCAAGCTGAAAACCGTGGAGTTCAACAAGAGCGCCTACCAGGATACCGATCTATATCGCTTCAGTAACTTGCGATCCGAGTACCTGGCGGAAGCCAATGTAGACGCTGCTCATTTGTACTGGCCGGGCGGAGTGGGCTGGTACGGTGCAGGATGGTATTGGGATCCGGCTTTCTACGGTTACACATGGCTGCCGGGTGACGGCATATTTACGGGACCGTTCGGCTGGGGCTTCTACTCGCCTTTGTGGGTGGGTTATGCGCCCTACTACTACGGCCGCTATCCCTACGGCTGGGGACACGGTGGCCGGCCTTATGTGACCGGACGAACTGCTTACGCACGGCCAGGCTATATGCCTCGCTCCGGAGGATTCCGCGGGCCCACGAGTTCAGCCGTCGGCGCATCTCATATGGGTGTGATGAGCGGCGGCTTTCATGGTGGAGGTTTCCGTCGCTGATTTCTGAGCAGTGTCAGTGCAGCGTGGATAGCGGGGCTTTCCTTGGCCCCGCTTTTCTTTTGCTTTCGAAGCCGCTGTTACGTTCGAGCGCTGCTGAAGGCGACGGGGCCGAGGAATCGCAGCTCAGGAACAGCCGGAATCAGGCCGATTTCATTGGCATACTGCAGGAAGAGCCGCAGGCCGGCGTGATTCTCGCGATCAAGATAGTAGTGGATATTTTCGGTAAGGTAGCTGCGAATGTCGGCCTCGGGCAATCCGAGCCGCGGTGACCATTCCCTGGCGATGACATCCAGGTTCTGCGGCTCAAGGCCGTGATCGCGCGACTGTGCAAACACCCGCTTCAAATTCACCTCTTCCTGCTTGCGCTGCAGGGCATCCAGCCGGACTGCCCAGAACGCAAACACAAAGGGCAGACCGGTACGCTCGCGCCAGATGTGTGCCAGGTCATACAGGTGATAGCCCAAGTCTTGCGGAACCTGCAATGCAGGGTCGCCGATCAGCAGAGCCGCGTCGTGTTCGCGCAGCATCTCCTGCAACTGCGGCCGATGCGGAGTCAATTCGCGAGGGCCGCCAAAGAACTTTGTAAGCAGCACCTGGGTGAGCGCTACGGAGGTGCGCGAGGAGGTATCGGCCGCAACCGTCTTCACGTCTTCGATCGGCTTCTTGCTGACCAGCAGGATCGAACGCACCCAATCCTTCGAGGCAATGGCGATATTAGGCAGGATCACCAGGCCGGGAATCTCGGCGTAAGTGAAGGCCGGGATGATGCCGATGTCCGCCTGGTTCGCCGCCAGAGCGGTCGCGCAAGCTGACGGAATCGTGTATTCGATGCTGAAATCTTTCCCGGCATCGGCGTGCTCAAAGTCCCACATCAGAGGGGCGGTATTAAGAAAGGAGATGGCAGAGATGCGCAAGCCTGGCATGAAAGAACGAGTCTAACAAAGTCGATACCTTAAGGGGTTTGCTGTGTCCTCAGTGTGTTTCTGCGCCTCTGTAGGGAACGCAACATGTCCGAACGTGACGGCCATCCTTGACGGTAACCGCTGAGTTGGTTACCCTGCGCTTTCGTCTGGGCGCAGCCAGACCAAGGAGTTTCCGATGGAAGCTGAGGTGGCTGTCCGGGCCGAAGACTACGCTCACACTCGCAAGCTGCAATGGCTGGCACTGTCGCAAACGCCTGGCATCGGCGCCGGACGTGGCCGCAAGCTGATCGAGCACTTCGGTTCGATTGATCGTCTTTTTGCCGCCTCACTGACCGAACTGGAAGCCTGTGGGGTGCCTGCCGTGGCGGCGCAGAGCATCGCTCTGGGCAAGTCGCTTGAGCTAGCCGCCAGCGAATATGACCATCTCCGGGAGATGGGCGCCTCCGTCCTTGTCTGCGGAGACGCTGAATACCCAACACGGCTCTTGGAAATCTATGATCCTCCTCTCGTCCTTTACATCAAGGGAGACGCGGATATTGTTCGTCAATATGGAATTGCCGTCGTTGGAACGCGGCATCCGACGCCCTACGGCGTGGGCATGGGCGAGCGGCTGGCCTGCGACTTGGCAGCCAGGGGATTGCTGATCATCAGCGGCATGGCTCGCGGGGTCGATACGGCCGCCCACCGCGGTGCTCTTGCGGGCCACGGACGCACGCTGGCGGTCTGGGGTACTGGCATCGACGTTTGCTATCCCAAAGAGAACCAGAAGCTGGCAGAGCAGATTCTGGCGTCTGGCGGCGCCATTCTCAGCGAGTTCCCCCTGGGAACATTTCCAGCTCCCCAGAACTTTCCCATTCGTAACCGGATCATCAGCGGCCTGTCGATCGGGGTTCTGGTCATCGAGGCAGGGGAGTACAGCGGCACGCGCGTGACGGCCCGCTGCGCTCTCGAACAGGGCCGCGAAGTCTTTGCCGTTCCGGGCAACGTGACCAACAAGCTCTCGTGGGGCCCTAACACATTGATAAAGCAGGGAGCTGCGCTGATTGCCACCTGGGAAGACGTCTGGGAAGCCCTGCCTGCCGACGTCCGTCTTGCCCTGACGCCGCCGGAGCGGCCTGAATCGGCCGGGGCTCCTTCCGCATCATTGTTTCAGGAGGCCGAGCTGCCTCCTGCCGAAAAGCGAGTACTGGCGCTGCTGCGAGCGGATGAGTCCACGCACATCGATGTGATCGTGGAACGGCTGAGATCCCATCTGTCCTCCTCCGAGATCTTTACCGCATTATTCGAGCTGGAGCTCAGCAACCGGATACGGGAGCTGCCCGGGAAATATTACGTGAAAGCGATGTGAGCTGAGCTTGAGTCAGTCAGAGTGAAACGTATGCTGTGAGCCGGTTGAAGCTCGACGCTGCAGTTTATCGGCAGTGCAAGGGTAGTGACGTAAGGCAAGCAGCTTCAACGCCTTAGCAGGGTGCTGATAGCTGGTAGCTTGCGGACGTGTTTCGCCTTTCCGCGAAACCGTGCTAGCTTCATAACGTAATTCGCAAGATTGAGGATCCATTGGCAAAAGGTTTAGTCATCGTCGAATCGCCCGCAAAAGCGAAGACGATCCAAAAATATCTAGGCTCGGGCTATGAGGTCGAAGCCTCGCTGGGCCATATTAAAGATCTGCCGAAGAAGTCGCTCGGCGTCGATCTGGATAACGAGTTCTCGACCGAGTACGTCGTCATTCCCGGCAAAGAAAAGGTGGTCGCCAAGCTGAAGAAGCTGGCGAAGACGGCGGACACCATCTATCTGGCGCCTGACCCGGACCGCGAAGGCGAAGCTATCGCCGCTCACCTGGCCGAAGAGCTGGGTGGAGACAGCATCAACAGCAAGAAAAAGAAGAACGCCAGCATCGATTCGCCGGGTGACCTTTAACGAGATCACCAAGCGCGCCGTGCAGGAGGCCTTCCAGCACCCGCGCGACATCGACACCAACCTGGTCGACGCCCAGCAGACCCGGCGCGTCCTCGATCGCCTGGTCGGCTACCAGATTTCGCCTCTGCTGTGGGACAAGGTGCGTCGCGGCCTTTCCGCCGGACGCGTGCAAACCGTCGCGCTTCGGCTGATCGTCGAACGCGAGCGCGAGATCAAGGCGTTCGTCAAAGAAGAGTACTGGACGCATCGACGCTCATCTTCAGGGCCAGAAGCCGCCGGCATTCGACGCGCGCTTCATCGGGATAGGCGACGAGAAGACGCCGATTTCTAACGAGGAAGAAGCTAAGAAGATTACCGCGGCGGTTGAGAAGGCTGACTGGACGTGTTCGCTCGGTTGAAAAGCGCGAGCGCCGTCGCAGTCCAGCAGCTCCGTTCACGACCAGCAAGTTCCAGCAGGACGCTTCGCGCAAGCTGCGCTTCAGCGTGAAGCGCGCCATGATGATCGCGCAACGCCTGTATGAAGGCATCGATCTTGGCGGCGAAGAGGGAACGGTCGGCCTCATCACTTATATGCGTACGGACTCGCCGCAGGTGTCGAACGACGCGCTGGCGGAAGTACGCGAGTATATCGGCAAAGACTTTGGCAAGGAGTTCCTGCCGGAGTCGCCGAACACCTACAAGTCCAAGAAGGCAGCCGCAGGAAGCCCACGAGGCCATCCGCCCGACGTCGGTAGCCCGTCATCCAGATCAGATGAAGCAGTATCTGCAGGAAGACGAGTACAAGGTCTACAAGCTCATCTGGCAGCGCTTTGTGGCTTCGCAGATGAACCCGGCGGTCTTCGACCAGACCACGGTCGACATTGACGCGAAGAACGGCGACACGTCATATCGCTTCCGCGTTACCGGCTCGGTGCTGAAGTTCGAAGGCTTCCTGAAGGTCTACGAAGAGTCCAAGGACAGCAAGGACGAAGAAGACGAGGCGCTGAAGCACAAGCTGCCCGCGCTGGTCGAAGGGCAGAAGCTGACGCTGAAGGGACTGAGTCCGGAGCAGCACTTTACCGAGCCGCCTCCGCGTTTCAACGAAGCGTCGCTGGTGAAGGAGCTGGAAGAGCGCGGCATCGGCCGCCCGTCGACGTACTCCGCCATCATCAGCACCATCCAGGAGCGGCAGTACGTGCAGAAGATCGGCGGGAAGTTCATTCCCACCGAGATCGGCTTCGTCGTCACCGACCTGTTGGTCGAGAACTTCAAGGACATCTTCGATCCGCAGTACACGGCCCGGCTGGAAGAAGAGCTCGACGAGATCGAGGATGGCAAGGAGACCTGGACCGATGCGCTGAAGGGCTTCTACAAGAAGTTCGCCAAGGAACTCCAATATGCCGAAAAGCACATGGAGAACGTGAAGCGCATGGAGAAGCCCACCGACGAGAAGTGCGAGCGATGCGGCTCTCCGCTGGTCATCAAGTGGGGCAAGCACGGTTCGTTCTACGCCTGCAGCTCGTACGACAAGACGCGATCCCGAACAGCTGCACCTTCACCAAGGAAAATCCGATCGACCTGCCGGACCTGGATTCGGCCGACGTGCAGGAGACGACGCAGGAAGAGTATTGCGAGAACTGCGGCCGTCCCATGGTGCTGAAGCGCGGACGCTTCGGGCAGTTCATGGCTTGCACCGGCTATCCCGATTGCAAGACCACGCGCCGGCTGGATCAGGCGAAGAAGGTTCCCGACATTCCGCTGGACGAGAAGTGTCCGGAATGCGGCCGCAACCTGCTGCTGCGCCACGGACGCTTCGGCGAGTTCATCTCCTGCAGCGGCTATCCGGAGTGCAAGTGGGTGAAGCAGAACTACATCGGCGTGAAGTGTCCGGATTGCAAGACCGGCGACCTGGCCGAGAAGAAGGCCCGCCGCGGCAACTTCTTCTACGGCTGCTCGAACTATCCGAAGTGCAAGTTCACTTCGGCTTACAAGCTGATCAACGAGAGTTGTCCGGAGTGCGGCAGCCCCTATCTGCTGGAGAAGAACCTGAAGTCAGGCACGTTCCTGGTTTGTCCCAACAGCAAGCGCAACGGACGCCGACGAAGCCGAACAGCCCAAGCGTCGCGGGAAGAAGAAGGCCGAGGATGAAACCCTGGTGAAATGTGATTACTCGCGGGAAATCAAGCCCGAAGCCGTAGCATAATAGATCGGACAGAATCACTGGCCCGGCGAACCCGCCGGGCATTCTCGTGAAAAGAAGGTGAACATGGCGGGACAAGTGAAGGGTGTTCCTGACGGCACCCATTCGATCACTGCGCACCTCATCGTTAACAACGGCGCGGAGGCGGTTGCGTTTTACAAGAATGCGTTCGGCGCTGAGGTGCTCGGCGTCCATTACACGCCCGACGGCAAGGTCATGCACGCCGAGCTCAAGGTCGGTGACTCACGTCTGATGCTGGCAGATGAGTTTCCCGGCTTCGGATGCGGGTCGCCAAAGACCCTTGGCGGCAGCCCCGTGGTTTTGAATCTTTATTCCGACAACGTCGACCAGTTGTTCGATCAGGCTGTGCGTGCCGGCGCGATGGTAACTATGCCGCTCGCGAACCAGTTCTGGGGTGACCGCTACGGGCAGCTCACCGACCCCTTTGGCCATCGCTGGGCACTCGGTCAGCACGTCGAGGACGTCACGCCAGAGGAGATGGAGCGACGCGCCAAGGAAGCGTTTGCGCAGATGCCGTCCGGCCAGAAGTAACGGTCTCCCATCAAGTTTGCGTGCAGTTCTAATCCTAAAACGAGGGCTGTCCAGCGACGGCTTTCGATAAACCTAGTCTTGCCTGGAGGAATCAATGAGCAATTCACTGCCGAATCATCATGATGCCGAACTCGTCCTGAAGCTGTATGATCTGCGCCGCGAAGCTGTTATGCGTGACGCTCGCAATTGGGTAGCGACCTTCAACCCGCAGTCGATTGACGACGTCTTAAAGGTCATGAGCGACTTCAGCTCGAAAGGCAATGCTTATCTGCGCCAGGTGTGCAGCTACTGGGAGATGGTGGCGGCGTTGATCGTGCACGGAACCCTGAACAAGGAACTGGCCTTCGATACTCTCGGCGAGATGTACTTCGTTTATTCCATCATGCAGCCGGTAATCGAGGAATTCCGCCAGCAGTTCAATGCGCCCGACTTCTTCAAGAATGTACAGAAAGTTGTGGAGTCGACGCCCGAAGGCAAGAAGCGCGTTGCCGACACGCAGAAGCGTCGGGCCGAAATGATGAGCCGCATGGCCGCCGCAGCCAAGCAGGGCAATTAGCTGCCGGCGTGAGGGAATGAGGGCCTTCAGCCGCCTGCGTAACGCGCGGCAGGAGCTGAAGCCCTTTCTACTGAATGAGCAATTAGTACGGCTTTCGGCTAGCTTAGATATTCCCGAATATACGGGTCGTGGTTTCTCAGCAGCTCCGGCGCTGTTCCTTCGAAAATCACTTTGCCGTCGCGCAGGATGAGGAACGTTGTGTGGACATCGCGCGTGCTGTCGGTGTTGGGCACCATCTTGTTCTGCTCGCGATCGAAGTAGTGGCTGGCCATGGTGAACGCGTCCTGCAGACGGTGGGTCACCATCAGCGAACTGGTTTTGTACAGGTCGCGCTGCTTCACGATTAACTCGATGATCGTATTCGAGGTTACGGGATCGAGGCCGCCCGTCGGCGAGTCGTAGAGCAGCACTTCCGGGTTCGTAATGATGGCACGAGCAATGCCGACCCTTCGCCGCATGCCGCCGGAGAGCTCCGAGGGGAACAGAAACACGGTGTGCTCCAGTTCGACGAAGCGCAGCGCCTCCAATACGCGCTGATGGATCTCGTCTGTGACCTTGCCGGTTTCTTCAATCAGTCGATAGGCGACGTTTTCTTCGACGTTCAGCGAATCGAAGAGCGCGCTCTCCTGGAACACCATGCCGATATTGCGGCGCAGGCCGAACAGTTGCTGCTCGCTTCATGCTGGTAACTTCTTCGCCGCAGACCGTGATGTGGCCGGAATCGGGTTTCAGCAGGCCGAGCGCGAGTTTGAGAATCAGGGTCTTGCCTGTGCCCGAAACCCCCATCAGGATCTTGGTCTCCCCGTGCGGTAATCCGAACGAGACACCTTCCAGAACAGGATGGTCGAACGCGATAGCCACGTCATCGAAGCGGATGACGGGCGCTGTCCCGTCGGGCACTGAAGGCTGGCGCTCGGCAACTGGAAGATCGGTACTCGGCATGATTAGTACTGGAAAAATCCCATCAGCAAGCGGGTCAAGAAGAAGTCGCTCACCAGGATCAGCACCGAACCGGCAACCACCGCTTGCGTCGTGGCGCGGCCTACACCCTGCGTTCCGCCCTTAGCGGAAAGCCCGTAATAGCAGCCGATCGTAGAAATGATGAAGCCGAAGATCGCCGGCTTGGTCAATCCCATCACAACGTCGCCGAAGCGCAGCGATTGGTACGCTGTCGTCCAATATTGGTTCGCGTCGAGTCCCAGCAGCAGGTACGAGATCATGAAGCCACCGGTCAGTCCTACCAGGTCGGAGATGATGCTGAGGAAAAATAGCATGACCACGGTTGCAAAGACACGGGGCGTGACCAGCTTCTTCGAGGGATCCACGCCCATGGCGCGCATGGCATCGATCTGCTCGGTTACTTTCATGGAACCCAATTCGCTGGCCATGCCGCTGGAGTTGCGGCCGGCGACCATGAGTCCGGTCAGCACCGGGCCAAGTTCGCGCACCATGGAGAGCGAAACCAGTTGACCGGTCAACGAAAGCGATCCGAATTGTTGCAGGGTGCTGGACGTCTGCAGTGCGAGCACGGCGCCGGTGAAAAAGCCGGTCAGCACGACGATTGGCAGCGAGCCGACGCCGATAAGGTCGGCCTGCAGCAACGTGTCGGCAAAGTAGCGCGGTTGCCCGAACAGGTTGCTGACGGAGCGGGCGGCCAGCAGGGAATAATCCTGCACCGCCTGGAGCTGCTCCTTCGCAAAATCGGATAGCGAGAATATCGGCATGCTCGAGGTCGAGACAGCTATCACCGAACTATACCAGAGCAGCCCTTGCCGCTACGCGCGTCCGTATATCACAGGGCACTGTGCTCGGAGTCCTGTTCGTCAACAGCGGCCTGGGAAGAATATTGCATAAGCGGCTTTGCGCACAGCCGATGCTTGATTTAACATGCGCCTGTTCCCGTTCCGCAGCGCCTGAGAGGGGCGCATATGGCATTTCAGGTTGATCGCAGCGCATTTGATCCCGAGTCGGGCTTCGAGTACTACATCTGCTTCAAGCCTCCGGTCGAGGTAGAGGGCGATGAAGTGCAGTCCCGCATCTCGATCGAAGCCTCGGTGTCTGTGTCCGAGACCGGCGACGTCGCCGACCTGTGCTTTATCGTGCCCAAGTCCTGCCGCAACGACTACGCGCTTTCCTACCTCAAGCGCGACCCTGGCGTGAGCTGCGTGGAGAATCGCGTGTTCATCGCCATCCCCGGCCTGAACGGCGATGCCGTCTTTAACGCTCCAGCCACGCTAGAACTCGATCACGGCGGTCGCATCGTAGCCATCGAAATCAATGGCTGCATCCCCAAGACAGATACGTTCACTCCAGCACACGCCTAGAAAAACCGCTCCACGCTTCGTGCTGTTCGCTCGAAAAACGCCAGCACCTATGGAAGTCCATCCTGGCGGAGATGCTCGCTGCGCTGAAAAGCGCGATGCCTCTACAGTCCTGGCGAAAAGCGAAGAACGAAACGCGCCCGGTGAATGATCAGGAGTGTTCCAACTCGCGCTATGATGTCCAGATGACGAGCGTCACCGCATTCGTTCTTGCCGGTGGAAAGAGCTCTCGCATGGGCTCGGACAAGGCCCAGCTGGCGTTCGGGCGAGAAACTTTGTTGGAACGCGCCTTAGCGACTGCGGCCTCTGCAGCCGATGAGGTGAGAATCGTGGGCTCTCGCCAACGCTACGGCAGCTTCGGAAATGTCATCGAGGACATCTACCCGGGTTGCGGCCCGCTTGGCGGAATTCACGCCGCCCTCAACGCCACCGCTACAGATGTGAATCTCGTTGTTTCAGTCGATATGCCGATGATGACCTCATCGTTCCTGCGCTGGCTTGTGGCACAGGCCAGAAGCGTTTCCGAACTGATTGTTGTTCCTGACGCAGCCGGCAGTCCGCAACCACTTTGTGCTGTCTATCGACGAGCGGCTCTCCAAACGGCTGAGCAGGCGCTCCAGCGAGGGGATTACAAGGTCGGACGCCTGTTCTCGCAAGTGCCCACACTGCTGATTCCTGAGCGCGAAATCGTCGCTAACGGCTTCTCCCCTGATATATTTCAGAACATCAACGCGCCGGAGGAGTACGAGAGTCTCTTGCGACAGCTGTCAGTTCAGCCGATCGCCAAAAGCTAAAGTCAGGACATGCCCGAACAGAAGCCCTACATCGAGTTCCAGAACGTACACAAGGCCTTCGGCAGCAATGTCGTGCTCAATGGCGTCAGCTTCGACGTCATGCCGGGCGAGACTGTCTGCATCCTCGGCCGCAGCGGCGTAGGCAAGTCTGTCTCGCTGCACCAGATCATGGGTTTCCTGAAGCCAGACAGCGGGCGCATCTGGGTAGCGTATGAAGACATCACGGATTATCCCGAGAAAGAGATGGAGCGCATTCGCAAGAAGGTCACCATGGTTTTCCAGAACGGCGCGCTCTTCGATTCGCTGACCGTCGGCGAGAACGTCGCTTTCCCGCTCCGTGAGCGCGGTGGACTGGAGGAAGAGCAGATCTACCAGATTGTCGATGGCCTGCTCGACATGGTGGGCGTGCGTGAGTTCCGCGACCTTATGCCGTCAGACCTGTCCACCGGCATGAAGCGGTCGGTGGCTATTGCGCGCGCTTTGGCGGCGCAGCCCGACGCCGTGCTCTACGACGAGCCCACCACCATGGTCGATCCACTGATGGCGCATCTGCTCGGCGACCTGATCAAGAAGTTGAAGAAGCAGTTAAGGCTCACCAGCATCGTGGTGACCCACGACATGGCGCTCGCCAAAAAACTCGCCGACCGTCTGCTCTTCCTGCATGAGGCGCGTGCAATTTTCTTCGGGACGTTTGAGCAGATGGCCAAATGTCAGGAGCCGATTGTGCAGGAGTTCCTCGACCTGGATTCGCTGGACTTCGAGCGCTACTTCGGCGCCCAGCGTCCCCTGCACCAGCCCCGCTTCGAAGCTCCGTAGACTGCCCATTCCGGCAGAATCCTTCCCGTCCTTTACTCCCGTCCTTCACTTTTGTCTTGCCATTGCCGTGGCGAGCAGCCCAGAATTTCGCAGGCGCCGCGGAGGATGCATGCACTGGTACTTGGAGGCGATGAGTAAATATGCGGTCTTCGGGGGAAGAGCGAGCCGGGAAGAATACTGGATGTTTCAGCTGGTCAACTTCGTAATACTGGTCGTCCTCATTGCCGGGCTTTTCCTGCAATCCGGTGGTTCAGCAATTGGTTTGTTTGCGGTATTGGCGATCGGCTACGTCTTGGCTACCCTGCTCCCGAGCTTGGCCGTATCCGTGCGCCGGCTCCATGACACGAATCTCAGCGGCTGGTGGATCCTCATCGGCTTCGTACCTTTGGGTGGCTTTGTGTTGCTGGTCTTTCATTTGTTGGAGAGCAATCCCGGACCCAATCAGTACGGACCAAATCCAACGGCCAGCGTCGTCGCTCCGCAGTACGCCGCGGCGGCGCCCAGGGCAATGCTGGCTGCGGCTCCGGGCGCCGCGCAGCAACACAACAAGTGGTTTCTTGGATTCTGCACTGCCTGTGGCGCGGTCATGCAAGGCGGTGAGAGATTTTGCCCGAAGTGCGGTAAGCCAGCGTACTAGAAGCCCTGCGCCACCAGTCGATCCACTGTTAACGAACTGCCATCCTCCCGCCTGGTCCATTTCTCAAGATATTTGGCGACAATGTCGGTCTCGATGTTTACCGGATCGCCGGGCTTCAGCGAGCCCAGGTTCGTCATCTTGATCGTGTGCGGAATGATGGCGATGGTCAGTCGGAGGCCTTCGAGTTTGGCGACGGTCAGGCTGATCCCCTCAATCGAAATCGATCCCTTGAAAACGACGTACTTCTCGAGCTCCTGCGGGATGTCGAGATGCAGCCAGAAGTCGTCAGCATTCGGAATCGGTTCCAGACCGACGAAGCGCGCGACGCCATCGACGTGTCCCTGAACGATGTGGCCGCCCAGCCGGCCGTCAGCGCGCAACGGAAGTTCGAGATTGACCTTGGCGCCGTCGGTGATGCGTGAAAGGGAAGTGCGCGCCCAGGTTTCGGCGGCCAGGTCGGCGCAGAACGAATCCGGCTTGATGTCGAGCGCCGTAAGGCACACACCGCTCACGGCGACGCTGTTGCCCTCTTTCAACTCCGTAGCGCTGTTGGGGGCATGAATGGTGATGCGGTGATTCCCGCCGCGCTCAACGATGCTGGTAACGGTTCCAACTTCTTCTACTAGTCCAGTAAACATAAGAAAACCTCGAAAGACGCAATTATCAAACGCAAACTGCGGAGGAGCGTTTTGTGTCAGGGCACGACTTCAGTCGTGCCGTAAACGGCCGTTTGAAGGTGGGCTTTAGCCCCTGCGGTGCGGCACGAGTAAACTCGTGCCCTGATACAAAACAAAACCGTGCATCCTGAGAACGGCTCCCGCTAGCAATCCTGAATGCCGCAGGCCAAGCGCTAACTGTGCTCTTCTAATAACGACGGCACCAGCCTGATCTCATCCTGGTAGGGATCACGCAGATAGCCTTCGACGGCGAAATCTTCGCCGAAGCGGTGCAGGGTCAGCGACTTCACATAAGCGGCTTCGCTGATCCGCCGATAACCCGCGCCCAGCGCGAACGGAATCGAACCCGTGCCTGCCAGAATCTTCGGCGCGTAATAAAAGAAAATCTTGTCGACGACGCCTTCCGAGAGAGCAGCCCAATTCACCAGCGCTCCACCTTCGATGATCAGAGAGGTGATCTGGCGCTTGCCAAGTTCCGTCATCACACGGTCGAGGTCGGGACGACCATCGACGGCCGGCGATCCTGCTGGAAAAACAATTGTATTGTCTGCCGGTGGCCGACGCATCGGGACCTGCTCCACGATTACTCCCCGCGTCTCAAGTTCCCGCCGCTTATTCTCTTCAGCAAAACAGCAGAACACGATGAGATCCTGCTGTGCCGTTTTTACGACGCGCGAATCCAGCGGAATGCGCAGCCGGGAATCGAGGATGACCCGTAACAGTGGCCGACGCCGTGGTAATCCAGTGCGATCGGTCAGCAGCGGATCGTCGGCGATGACCGTTCCTACGCCCACCATGATGGCGTCATTCGCGTGCCGCAACTGATGCACGTGCGCGCGCGCGACGTCGCTCGTGATCCAGCCGCCGCTCGCCGTCAGCGATCCCAGTGCGGAAGGCGTAACCGATTCGCCGGGAGGGGGCGCGATTTTGCCGTCGAGCGTCATCGCCGTCTTGAGTGTCACGAATGGCCGCTTGTGGCGAATGTATCGGGCAAAGGCCTCATTCAGATTCTTGGCTTCGGCCTCGCAGAGTCCTTCGCGAACCTCGATGCCGGCAGCTTGCAGCTTGGCAATGCCCCGCCCGCCGACCAGCGGATTAGGGTCGCGCATGGCAACGAACACACGGCGAATTCCGGCGGCAATCACCTCATCAGCACACGGGCCAGTACGTCCCACATGCGAGCAGGGCTCCAGATTCAGATAGAGGGACGCCCCTCGCGCGCGTCGGCCGGCTTCCTCCAGCGCCAGTACCTCGGCGTGCTTCTTGCCGGCATACGTATGGGTACCACGGCCGACGATCTCGCCGTTAGCGGCAACGACGACAGCGCCGACGCAGGGATTCGGCGAGGTCAGGGCCACGCCGGCATTGGCGAGCTCCAACGCTTGCTGCATCAACTGCTCGTCGGTCAGGCGTTCTGGCATCAGTCGAAGAGGGAGTTCACGAAGTCCTGCGAGTTGAAGGGGAGTAAATCGCCGACCTTTTCGCCGACGCCGACATAGCGCACCGGCAGGCCCAGCTCTTTGCAGATGGCGACGACAACCCCGCCCTTGGCGGTTCCATCCAGTTTGGTCAGCACGATGCCGGTCACCCCCGCCGATTGCGTGAAGAGCCGCGCCTGCTGCAGCCCGTTCTGTCCGGTGGTGGCGTCCATCACCAGCAGCGTCTCATGCGGCGCCGTGGTGCTGAAGCGCTGCGCGGTGCGTCGCATCTTGGCCAGCTCTTCCATCAAGCTGCTCTTGGTGTGCAAACGCCCCGCTGTATCGACGATGACGTAATCGATATTGCGCGCCTTGGCCGCCTGCAGCGCATCGAAGAGCACCGCTGCCGGATCGCCGCCCGGCTTGTTCTTGATGACCTCGGTACCGGTGCGGTCGCCCCAGATCTCGAGCTGTTCAATCGCGGCGGCGCGAAAGGTGTCAGCCGCCGCGAGCAGCACGGACTTGCCCTGCGAGCGCAGCAACTGCGCCATCTTGCCGATCGACGTAGTCTTGCCCACACCATTTACGCCGACCACCAGAATGACTTCCGGCTCGCCGTCGACCTTCTGCACCGGCCTCTGCTCGGCAGCGTTCAGGATTGCCAGCAGTTCTTCTTTGAGAACGCGCTTCAGCTCGTCGACGTTCTCCACCTGCTTACGGTCAACTTTCTCGCGCAGGGCTTCCAAAACGGTTGCCGTAGTCGCGGTACCTAAGTCCGCCGAGATGAGGGTGGCTTCCAGATCGTCGAGGGTCTGGCGATCGATTTCCTTGCGAAAAGCCACGACGTCTTCAATGCGCTCGCTCAGGCTTTCACGCGTGCGCGTGACCGCCTCTTTCATGCGCTTAAGGAAACTGGGCTTTTCTTCGGTGCTGCCGAACAGGGTCTGAATCATGTCGAAATCCGTCGGCTGAAGTCGCAAACCTGCGCAGAACGGGCAGCAGTCGTCGCAACTTCAGCGCGAATCTTCCATTATAGTCGTGCGCTGTCGTTCTCAGTGCTTGCTGGCATGGGCATGTCCGGAAATTCAGCCGCGCGAATCCCATATGCGTAGGCCGTCATCCAACTGATTTATTCCAAAGGAGGATTAATGCCAAACTGCGAGCACGTGAAGCAAGCCAATCCCGACGTGGAAGCGCTGGACGACGGCTGTACCGAGTGCCGCAAAGAAGGCTTGCGCTGGGTGCAACTGCGCAAATGCCTCATCTGCGGCCATATTGGCTGCTGCGATTCTTCCGCCGGCCAACACGCGAACAAGCACTTCAAGGAGACCGGTCATCCGGTCATGCAGGCGTTTCAGTCGGGTAACTGGAAGTGGTGCTATGTAGACGAAGCGTATGTCTGAGGACGCTATTCGCCTTTCGCTCTTCGCTTTGCGCCAGGAACTTCGCACCGTTCTGGCGAACAGCGAGTGGCGAATAGCGAAGAGCGACTCCCGAAAGGCGGCTTGCTGTACTCTGAACACGATGATCTTTCATTCGCGGACTGCGCGTTTCATCTTTCGAAAATTCGCCTTTGTCGCCGCGCTGCTGGCGCTGTTGTGCACGCTGGCTTCGGCCCAGGTTCCATCGCCCTGGGTCGACACCAAGCCGCTCTCGGTCGATACCGGTACGACCGGATTGAAGCTCATGCTTCGTCGCCTGCACACCACGGCGCGGCTGATGCATACCGTCGCTCATCCCGACGACGAAGACGGAGGCATGCTGACGCTGGAGTCCCGCGGCCATGGCGACAGCGTTCTTCAGTTGACGCTCAACCGCGGCGAGGGCGGACAGAACATGATCGGCAGCGATCTGTTCGACGAGCTGGGCATCATCCGCACGCTCGAGTTGCTTTCCGCCGACCGCTATTACGGCGTCGAACAGCGCTTTACCCGCGTCGCCGACTTCGGCTTCTCCAAGACGGCGCGGGAAACCTTTGAGAAGTGGGGCGGTCACGACATCGCGTTGGCTGACATGGTGCGCGTCATCCGTACATTCCGGCCGGATGTGATTTGCACCCGCTTTCAGGGCGCCGAGCGCGATGGACACGGAAATCATCAGGCATCGGGAATCATGACCCGCGAAGCGTTCCGCGCGGCCGCCGATCCCCAACGTTTCCCGGAGCAGATTCGCGAGGGCCTGCAGCCCTGGCAGGCGCAGAAGCTCTACATGGACAACGTCCACGCCGACGAAGACTGGACGATCAAGCTGGAAACCTCGCAGAAGGATCCTCTGCTCGGCGAGACCTACGTGCAGTTTGCCTGGAAAGGATTACAGCATCAGCTGTCGCAGGGAGCCGGCGCGTGGCATTTCAACACCGAGGGCCCGCGCTACAGCTACTACAAGCTGATCGATACCGCGTCCGGCAAGCCTATTGCCGCCAACACTCACGAAACGGATTTCTTTGATGGCATCGATACCTCTCTGCCGGCACTCGCGAACCGGCTCGGCGACGACCAGTCAAAGATTCCATCGCTGAAAGATCAGTTGCAGGCCATCGCCAAAACCGTAGACGACGCGACCACTGCAGCCAATCAGGATCCGCAGAGCGCAGGCGCGCCATTGCTACGCGGTCTGAATCTTACTCGCGACTTGATCGCGAAAGTCGAAGCGTCGAGCCTGAGCGGTGCCGAGAAGGCCGATTTGCTGGCAAACCTGCGCGCCAAAGAAAGTCAGTTCGAGCAGGCAGCCAATCTGGCCTTCGGCATGGAGCTGGAGCTTAGCCCCGGCACACCCGATGGTCGTCCGATGGCCGCTGAGCTGCCCAGTGATGAGGGAAAGGTTCTGGCCGCGGTCATCACGGCAGGGAAGCCCTTTCTGCTGCGCGCCACGCTGCACAACGGCAGCACTTCGCCAATGAACCTGAAGCAGTTCGCGCTGGACGTTCCCGATGGCTGGACCGCTCAGCTGTTCCTGGACAAGGTGCCGAAGCAACTGGCGCCCGGCGACGGGTGCGCCTTGACCTTCAAGGTAACGCCACCGCTCAACGCCGAGCCCACGAAGGCTTATTTCCATCGCGACAATCCTGAGATTGACGCAATCTACAAAATCGACGAGCCAAAGTACCTGACGCTGGCGCTGCCGCCGCCCCCGGTTGCGGTCCACGTGTTCTACAGCATCAATGGCGCCGACGGCATCATCCACAGCTTTGCCCGCACGCCTATGCACAACGAGAAGGGGGAGGCCTGGTCGATGCCCTTGGCTGTCGTGCCCCCTTATTCAGTCGAAGCTTCTCCGGCGACGCAGATCATTCTTGCCGGTTCGAATCCTTCCGCTGAGCTTGCGGTCGTCGTCCGAACTACCGGCGATAAAGGCAGTGGCACCGTGCATCCGGAAGCACCGCAGGGTTGGACAATCGATCCGAAGACCGCGAACATCGACTTCAAGGAGCCAGGTCAGCAATCGGCGCAATTCAAGGAGTTGCCGGACGGCGCCAGGGAAGGCCGCTATCAGGTTCACGCTCTGCTCAACGGGGACAATCACGACTACGGCGAGGGCTACAGCCTGGTCACCCGTCCTGATATCGGCGGCTTCTTCTACTTCGAACCAGCACGCCAGCGAGCCAGCGTGGTCGAAGTGAAGGTTCCCCAGGGCGTCAAGATCGGCTACGTGATGGGTGCGGGAGACGACATCCCCGACGTGCTGCGCGAACTGGGCCTTAACGTCACCATACTGACACCCGAAGAGGTTGAACATGCCGACCTCAGCCGCTTTGGAACGATTGTGCTCGGCATTCGCGCATACGATACGCAGGATGCCGTCAAGAAGAACAACCAGCGCCTGCTGGATTACGTCCACAACGGCGGTACGCTGCTGGTGCAGTACAACACTTCACCCAGCGACTTCAACGGCGGGCACTACACGCCGTATCCGGCACAACTCAGCCGCGAACGTGTCACCGTCGAGCAGTCGCCGGTGACCATCCTCGATCCCAAAAGCGCGGTCTTCCACTATCCCAACACGATTACGCAGGCCGACTTCGACGGGTGGGTGCAAGAGCGCGGCCTTTATTTCATGGATCAATGGGACTCGCACTTCACGCCGCTGCTGGCGTCCAATGATCCCGGCGAGCAACCGCAAAAAGGCGGCTTGCTGCTGGCACAATACGGAAAAGGGTATTACATCTACACTGGGTACGCGTTCTTTCGGCAGCTGCCGTTTGGCGTGCCGGGAGCGATTCGACTCTACGTGAATCTGCTGAGTGTAGGCCATGAGCCCAGCTAATTCGACGGAGCAGCCTCCGGGGCCAACGTCGCGTGGCAGCTCGAGCCGCGATGGCGTCGAGCTGGTTCGCGGCATCGGCCTGGCGCAAGCCACCACGCTCAACATGATCGACATGATCGGCGTGGGGCCGTTTATCACCCTGCCGCTGATCATCGCCGCTGCCGGCGGACCGCAGGCCATGCTGGGCTGGATACTGGGCGCGATCTTCGCGCTGTGCGACGGCCTGGTTTGGGCTGAACTCGGTGCGGCTATGCCCAACGCCGGCGGCTCCTACGAATACCTCAAGCAAATCTACGGACCGAAGTCACTCGGTCGTCTGCTGTCGTTTCTGTTTATCTGGCAGCTTTCGTTCAGCGCGCCGCTGTCCATCGCATCAGGATGCATCGGCCTGTCTCACTATGCGGGATATCTGTGGCCGGGCCTCGAGCGCACGCTCTTTGCTAACGCTTTCCATCTTCCCATGCCGCTGATTGGCACCCTTGAGGTGCGTGTGCTGTTCATGCCGGCGACCTGCGTCGCGATAGCAACCTGCGCGGTCGTGGTCTTCCTGCTCTACCGTCGCATCACCGTGATCGGCAAACTGGCGGAGCTGTTGTGGGTTGGCGTCGCGCTGGCCGTGGGCTGGGTGATCGTGGCTGGCCTCACGCACTTCAATGCTGCCCGCGCGTTCGATTTTCCTCCCGGCGCATTCTCGCTCTCGCCCGGGATTCTTTCTCGGCCTCGGCTCGGCGATGCTCATCTCTACCTACGATTACTGGGGCTACTACAACGTCTGCTTTCTGGGCGGGGAAGTGAAAGACCCGGGGCAAGACGATTCCGCGCGCGCTGCTCATTTCAATCGCCGCCGTCGCTGTCATCTATGTCGTGATGAACGTCGCAGTGCTGGGTGTGGTGCCGTGGCGCGAGCTGGCCTCGCACTCCGCCGATCAGGACAACTACGTCATGGCCATCGTGATGCAACGCATCTACGGCACGTGGGCGGGCCGTACGATCGCCGTGCTGATCATGTGGACGGCCTTCGCGTCCGTGTTTTCGTTGCTGCTGGGATATTCGCGCGTTCCGTACGCTGCTGCACTCGACGGCAACTACTTTCGCGCCTTTGCCCGCGTCGATCCCGAGCGGCGCATTCCCACCGTGTCATTACTCGCGCTCGGCAGCGTGGCGATGCTGTTCTGCTTTCTGCGACTGGCCGACGTGATTGCGGCGCTGGTTGTCATCCGCATCCTGCTGCAATTCATCGTGCAGGCCGTGGGCGTGATGGTGTTGCGCAAGCGGCGCCCCGACATGCCGCGTCCGTTTCGCATGTGGCTGTATCCGGTTCCGGCGCTGCTGGCGATTGCCGGATTCGTCTTCATTCTTCTCTCGCGCAAACACTTCTTCCGCGAGATTCAATACGCCTTTGCCATTTTGTTCGCCGGCTTGGTCATCTATCTGTTTCGTTCCTGGCGCAGGAAGGAATGGCCCTTCGAACGGGTCGAGCGGGTGTTCTAGCCTGTCGCAGCTGGTCACCGCCTGCAAGCTACTCGGAACGCCGTCTTCCAATTGCGACCCACCAAAGCTCACCTTCCTCTGCAACGGAAGTCTGATCACCGATGGCCACGAGTGGAGCATGGCACGGCGAGACGTCCCCATTGCAGCCGCAGCCATCCCCAAGCCAGCCTGACGCGATCACGCCGGCGCGTGGCGCGATGGGTCCGCTGCACGAGCCGCTTTTCCGTTCGCTCTGGATTGCCGCCGTCATCAGCTACACCGGAACCTGGATGCAGAACGTCGGGGCGGCCTGGCTCATGACTTCGCTCACCATGTCCCCCCTCATGGTGGGTCTGGTGCAGGCCGCGGGCAGCATTGCCGTCTTCCTGGTCGTGCTTCCCGCGGGTGCGCTGGCCGACATGGTCGACCGCCGCAAACTCCTGCTCTTCACGCAGACCTGGATGGTCGTCGCCGCCCTAGCTTTAGCGGCTCTCACCCTGGCAGGAAAAATAACGCCGGGCCTGCTCCTGCTGCTGACTTTCCTGATGGGCTTCGGTGCGGTCCTGAACGATCCCGCATGGCAGGCCATCACCCCGGAGATCGTTTCGCGCGAGAACTTTGCCGCCGGCGTTGCATGGAATTCCGCGGGCTTCAACGTTGCCCGCGCCATCGGCCCGGCTTTTGGAGGCTTGATCATCGCCGCCGCGGGATCGGGCGTGGCGTTTCTGCTGAACGCCGTATCGTTCTTCGGCGTCATCTATTTTCTCTATCGCTGGAAGCAGCGGCCTGTCACCAGGCCGCTAAACTCACGGCGCATGCTGAGCACCATGTTCGACGGCGTGCGCCACATGCGCGACTCGCGGCAGGTGAAAGCCGTACTGGTGCGCAGCGCAGTCTTCAGCATCTCGGCCGGGGCTTTACCGGCTCTTCTGCCGCTGCTGGCCCATCCGTTTGGCTCGCAAGGTTACGGATTGCTGCTCGGCTTCTTCGGCGTGGGCGCGCTGACGGGAGCGGCCTTCATGCCGTTAGTTCGAAGGCACATTGAGTCCGACGCGCTGGTCTCGATGTCGACCGCGATCTTCGCGTTCACTACCTACGCTGCACCGGAATGGTGTACCTTCGCTTTGCTGTCGATGACGATGTTTGTGGCAGGCGTCGCCTGGATTCAAATCCTGGCCAGCCTGAACGTCGCCGCGCAAACCATGTGTCCGGGACACATGCGGGCCCGCGCCATTGCCATGTATCTGCTGGTGCTGCAGGGCGGCCTTGCTGGCGGCGCCGCTCTCTGGGGCGAGATCGCTGAACTTGTCGGCACGCAGCGCTCATTAACTTACGCGGCCATCGCGCTGCTGGCGGGAATCCCCGCTGCTACCTGGTTCCGGCTGCCTTCGGCCGATCTCCAACCGAGCACCGCCGGAATGGATTAGAATGACGGAATCCCAATCCAGTTTCTTGCAACCAACATTCTCAGTGGAGGCCTCCGTGAAAAAAGAAGTAATGATGGCAATCCTGTTGTTGGCACTCGGCAGCTCAATCTGTGCGAAAGCCGCTGCCGCGCCTCAAGCCAAAGGCGACCAGAAACCGACCGTTGCTCTGGTCTACGATCGCACGTTGAGCGGCGTAGAAAATGAAGTGGTCTCCGGAGCGGAGGCCATGCCGGACGACAAGTTCAACTTCGCTCCAACCCAGGGCGAGTTCAAAGGTGTGCGGACCTTCGCCCAGCAGGTGAAGCACATTGCGGCGGTGAACTATCTGCTCGGCGCAGCCATTCTGTCGGAGAAGCCTCCGGTTCCTCTTGGAGGCGAGAGCGGTCCCGACAACATCACGTCCAAAGCTGACGTCGTAAAGTTTCTGAAGGACTCGTTTACCTACCTGCACAAGGCGCTCAACTCGATCGACGAGAGCAATCTTCTTGGGCAGGTACAGAGCCCCTTCGGCCCGAACAAAGCGACGCGTATGGGACTTTCGCTGATTGCCATCAGTCATCCCTTTGACCACTATGGCCAGATGGTCGAGTATCTGCGCATGAATGGCATCGTGCCACCGGCCAGCCGGGGGAATTAACCATTTCGCGAACTCCGGATCCCGACAAAGGGCGCGGCACCTGCGCCCTTTTCCTTTTTTGAGCAAACGTTTCCGCCGATTCGTGGCTTCAGTTCCAAAAGTTCTTTCGCAGGAAAATCCCGAGAACTTCTTCGCCGGTACAGGGTTTCAGCAGTTATAGCGCAAACGAATCTGGTTAACGGACGATGAATTCCTCGAGCTTTTCGCGACGACTAAATGCCGTGGTTGTACTGATGACCACCTCGAACTCCCCGTTCTCAGCGGCCGCGATGTTTGTGGCTGCGGGCGCGTGGCAGCGAGTCTCCAAGGAGTTTTGCCGCATGAAGAAAGCAATGATGAGCGAGCTCACCCTGGCTCTGGCCTGTAGTGGGACTGCGCTCGTTGCCCAGATGCAGGATCAGGTGCCGCCGTCCGCGCAGGGCCAACGCATGGCCCCGATGTCAACGGATCAGCGCCTGCAACACCTGACTCAGATGCTCAACCTCACCACCGACCAGCAGGCCAAAATCCGGCCGATCCTGGAAAACGAATCGCAGCAGATGCAGAGCCTGCGCAGCGACACCTCGATGGCGCGCGAAGACAAAATGGCCAAAGCGCGCTCCATCCGCGAGACCACCAACAGCCAGATCACGCCCATCCTGACCTCCGAACAGCAGCAGAAGTGGCAGCAGATGCAAGCCCAGCACATGCGTCCACCCGCGGGACAAGCTGCTCCCGGTGGCGCGATGGGAGGGCCTCCAACCTCGACTCCTCCGCAGCAGTAACGGCGAATTTTCCTCAAAGAAACCTGGCTGGGGCTGGCCCAGCCGGGTGCTTTTTACTCGGGGTTCAACAGCGCACTTCTCAAACGCTGACTACCGGTTCAATAGGCTTGGCTAAAACGCTGACTACCCGCGCACGACAGCTACAATGCCTCCATGCGCATCCTCCGCTACTTCTTTTTCCTGATCCTCTCTTCTACTGCTGTTTTCGCCCAAGTCAAGGCATCGCAAATCCCCACACCGCCCGACGTTGCCACGCCTCCCGCGGATGCCGTCAAATCGAAGAACGGACTCGAGTCGGAGGTGCTTAAGGCTGGCACTGGCACGGCGCGTCCGGGCAAAGACGACGTCGTCACCATCGACTACAGCGCCTGGACCGCGGATGGCAAGCTTTTCGACAGCTCGGTGGTTCGCGGCCATCCGTCGGAGATGGCATTGAAGAACATGCTGCCGGGCCTCGCCGACGGCTTGCAATTGATGCAGGTGGGCGAGAGTCGCCGTCTCTGGATTCCCGAGAAGATGGCGTTCAAGGGACGGGAAGGGAAGCCGAAGGGCACGGTGGTCTTCGATGTCACGCTTCTCGAGATTCCCACGCACGCGCCTGCCGACGTGAAGGCTCCTCCTGCCGATGCTGAGAAGACCGGGACTGGTCTGGCATACCAGGTACTGCGCCCTGGTACCGGCACGCATCATCCCAATTCAGCCGACATGGTCACCGTGCACTACACCGGCTGGACGACTGACGGCAAAATGTTCGACAGCTCGCTAACTCGCGGAGCGCCCTCGACGCTGCCCATGGACAAGGTCATCCCGGGCTGGACGGAAGGCCTGAAGCTGATGGTCGAAGGCGAGAGGATGCGGCTCTGGATTCCCGAAAGGCTCGCGTACAAAGGTGATTCGGCGCCCTACGGAATGCTGGTGTTCGATATCGAGCTGATGAAGATCCAGTAGTTGGGCACGACGTTCATCGAAAGAATTCTGAGCGTCGCATACGGCACCTCACGCGCGCGAAACTATACCCCGGAATCGCCAGCTGTTGCAAAACAAATGCAAACCGCATGCGTCGGCTTTCGATCGGAGATCCCTTCCCCGGTGGCACAACCCTGTCCACGGGCAAAGCCCTTCGCGTCATAATTGGCAGTCACCTTGGGTTGAGTGGCGTGCTTGGTTCAGAGCCCGAGTAGCCGACCAGAATGCCGCAGCCTCGTCGAGCATAAACGGCCACCATTGGAAAGTTCAGTCGGCAGACACTGACTACGGCGCCTCCAAAGCAGCGGCACATCACAGCCAAGAGCCGAGAAAGCTTGCAGCCATGTCTGCGTAAGATGAGGCCCGTTCCCACCGCATACGGATAATTGGTTTTGCGAAGCCGCTCCGGGGTTCTGAGTTCAACATGGAAGACTTTGATCGACGGTTCAAACCACATCTTGAACCCGGCATGCATCGCGCGCAAAAAGTAATCGGTCTCTTCGCCTGACTGATACTTAGTATCGGATCCAACGCCAATCGATTCGTCGAGGAGGCCGATCGCGTCGCGTACCCGCCTCCGCATGAAGACCATGGATGACTGGGCGATCCACACACTTCGTTCGGGAAACAAACCAATCGGCTGATCGGTGCAGAAGCCGGCGTCGGGAGGTTTCTGGGGGACCATCGGCTCGCCGTCCGGATTGCATTCCAGCACGCACAGCAAATCGATGTCAGCATGATGGTCGAACCACTCGATCACGCTTTGGAGCAGATCGGGAGAATACCAGCAATCGTCGTCGGGAATCGCAAGAATGTCTCCCTGCGCAATCTGGAGAGCAACGTTGCGTCCGCGGGCGGCTCCCCGCTTGTCAGAGCGAAAGTAGTGTTCCGGGAAAGAGTGTGGTTTCAGCAGCTCGGGCACACTGGTTTCGGAGTTTTGATCGACCAGCAGGAGCTCGAAATCGTGAAAGGTTTGCTGATCGAGATGGCGCAGAAACTTGACGAGTTCCGGCATCCGGTTGCGAGTACTGACTACCAGCGAGAACACAGCGCTTGTGCGCGGAGAAGTTTTGCTGGCTGTGGCCGGCGCGGCCTTAGAATATTCAATCGACGAAGTGGTCATCGGTTCCCAACCGTGGCCTGGTCGGGCGAACACTGACAAGCGAGAATATCAACGCAGATTGGGCTCGTCTACGATAAATTGTGTTCGCTGCGGAAGCGTGTTGTTACCACCGCTCAGCGCATCCAAACTCGTATGGCTACTATGCACAAGCAGAAGCGCTCGAAGGGGTCTCGCACTCCGGTGACAGACGGTGCGGTTTCAGCCGACGAACTGAACCAGGAGTTTCCCCGAATCGCGTTGCCGGTCCGACCGCCGTATCCCCCAATGGAGGCGAAGCTGGTCGATGAGATTCCGGAGGGCGACAACTGGCTCTACGAGCACAAGTGGGACGGCTTTCGCTGCCTCGCGTTTCGCAAGGGAGAGCAAGTGCTGCTGCAATCGAAGGCCGGCCAGCCGCTCGGGAGATATTTTTCCGAGGTCGTCGCTGCCCTGGAGAAACTGAAGCCGGAACAGTTTGTTCTCGACGGCGAGCTGGTGATTTTGAAGCACGAAATGCTGTCGTTCGACGATCTGCTGATGCGGATTCATCCCGCCGCCAGCCGCGTCAAGAAATTGTCGGAGGCCACGCCCGCGACGTATCTCGTCTTCGATTTGCTGGTCGACGAGAAAGGGAAGTCACTTGTTGACACGCAATTAACAGAGCGGCGCGAGCGGCTGGAGCATTTTGTTAAGGGGCTGGGCAAACAGGAACTGGTTCGCTTGTCGCCGGCGACTCGCGACTACGCTGCCGCCAACAAGTGGCTGACCGAACTGGCAGCTACCGGATTCGATGGCGTAGTAGCGAAGGAGTTGGATTGCGCCTATGCCTCAGGGGATCGCTCGGCGATGCGCAAGATCAAGCGCATCCGCACCTGCGATTGCGTGCTCGGCGGATTTCGTTACGCCAGCAAGGGCGGGGAAGTCGGCTCACTGTTGCTGGGCCTTTACGACGACGATGGCAAACTCAACCACGTCGGCTTCAGCTCAAGCTTCGCCGCGCCGGAGCGTAAGAAGCTGAAGGCTCTCCTTAAGCCGTACATGGGCGGCTCAGGTTTCAGCGGCCACGCCCCCGGAGGCCCCAGTCGCTGGAGCACCGAACGCAGTGGGGAGTGGGAGGCGCTCGATCCAAAGCTGGTCTGCGAAGTTCGTTACGACCATTTTTCCGGTGGCAGGTTTCGCCATGGGACGAAGTTCCTGCGCTGGCGCCCGGAGAAGAAGCCTAAAAGCTGCACCTACGAACAAGTGAGGACAGCGGAGGTCGCCCGCGAATTGTGATTCAGAAGCTGAAGCCCTCAGCACCCAAAGAACTACGGCTCAATTTCCCAAACCACGCCGACCTGTCTTCCGCCGCCCCAATCGGTAGTGCCATAGAGGCGGCCGGCGCTGTCGGCGATTACGCCGCTGTAGGGTGTGGCCCCGTCCACGCCGTTGAAGCTGTGGAGGGTGTGCTCGACCCAACCGTTTCCGCTCCTGGCCAGCGTGAAGACCCTTCCTTCGTTGCTGGTACCGCCGCCGCTCGTAGTTCCATACAAGTTGCCCGTGCTGTCAACGTTCACCGGCCCAGCCGCTCCCCCGATGGGACTATCAACCACCTGGAAACTGAAGCCGCCGCCGTCGGGCGTCAACTGGAAGACCACGCCGCCGCCGTTGGGGCCGCCATCAGTGTTGTCGCCATACAAATTGCCCGCGGCGTCCATCACCAGTCCGGCGACGGGGAATTGGCCGTCGCTATCGCCGCGAAACTGATGGAGGAGTTTGAACGTCCAATTCTGCCCCGAAGGGCTGAGTTCGAAGACCGTTCCGTAGTTATTAAAACCGCCGGCCAATGCAGTTCCGTAAAGATTTCCGTGACTGTCTCGTAAGAGTGTCGACATGGGCGACGCGCCGTCAGTGCCACCGGTGAACTCGTAGACCGGCGTCAATCCCCACTGGCCGCCGCCCGAGGGCGTCAGCTTGTAGATGGCGCCGCAGGCGTACGAACAGATGCCGATGCCGCCGCCGAACGAAGCTCCATAGATATTGCCGGTCTGGTCGAAGACTACCCCGCCGTAAGGCGTGCTGATGCCGTCGATGCCTCCTTGGGGAAAGCGGAAGATGACCGTCTCTTTCCATGCGCACATTGCCGATCCGCAAAAGGTTGGTGGAGGTGTGACCTTGAAAACCGTGCCGCAGCCATAGCCAAGGACGCAGCTGTCGGCACCGCCGTAGAGGGTCGTGCCATACAGAGCGCCGTCGGGGCCGATGGTCAGGGCCGCCTGCGGTGCCTCGCCGTCATAGTCGCCCTGAAACGCGTACAGCGTGGTGAACATCCACGCGCCATCCTTCTGGCTGAGACGGAAGACTGTGCCGCAGCCGCCGATCCCGCCACAAACTCCTTGCAGGCTGCCGCCCGTGGACGTTGTGCCATAGAGATTGCCGGCGCGATCCATCACCAAGCCCGACAAGGGGTGCGATCCGTCGTGCCCGCCGGTGAAGCTGTGCAGCAAACTGTAGGTCTGAGCGCGCGCGACGTTGATGATCGAGAAGAGAAACGCAAACAGAATGATGGCCAGCCTTGTTTTCGACATCAGGGCGAAACTCCCGAGGGTATCGCGTCGACTCACTCGTTGGCGCATGCCGGACAAACGCGCGATCGAGCATGGATTCTACAACGTCTCCGACGCCACTGACGAAAATTCATTTCGCGGAATCACTGGAACACGTGAGCTCCGTCCTTGCAGCGCCGACGCACCGTTTCTACTCTGATCTGCATAGTCGAGATAAGCACTCATCGTAAGAACCCAACTAATTCCGAAATACGGAAAGCCACCGCGTCGCCGGAATCCATCCGGACAGAGGTGGCCGTTCTGGCTGAAGGAGAATCATGTCCAGACTTGAAGGTAAAGTTGCCATTATTACTGGAGGGGCGAGCGGAATCGGTGAAGCTGCGGCCAAGCGGTTCGTAGCCGAAGGAGCTCAGGTGGTCATCGCAGATCTGCAGGAGAAAAAGGGTCAGGCGCTGGCAAGCGCTTTAGGGGACCGCGCTCTCTTCCACAAGACCGACGTCACCGTAGAGTCCGAGATCCAGAACCTCGTGCAGACTACCGTGGAGCAGTTCGGCCACTTGGACTGCCTGTATAACAATGCCGGCTTCGGCCTGGCGACCAAATCCATCACCGAGACACCGGCCCAGGAGTTCGACATCCTGATTACTGTTCTCCTGCGAAGCACCTTCCTGGGCATCAAACATGCCGGCGCGGTCATGAAGCGGCGGAAATCCGGAAGCATCGTGAACACATCGAGCGTCGCCGGGATTGCGGGCGGCTACTCCCACCAGGTCTATAGTGCCGCCAAGGCGGGGGTCATCAGCCTGACACAGTCGGCAGCGCTGGAGCTGGGCGAGTCCGGCATTCGTGTGAATTGTGTCTGTCCGGGAAACATCGTTACGCCGATCTTCGTGCGCGGAATTCCATTTACTGCGGAGGAAGAGAAGCGGGCGCTGGAGACGGTAGCCGAAGAACTGAGTCACAACCCGTTGAAACGGGCCGGCACTCCCGACGAGGTTGCCGGTCTCGCACTCTGGTTGGCGAGCGACGATTCCAGCTTCATCACCGGGCAGGCGATCGTGATCGACGGAGGCATGACTACCGGCTTGAACTGGTCAGCCATGAATACCTGGACGAATGCAATGTACGGGAAATTAATGCAGCAATTTCCGGCGGCGTTTGCGAAAATGGCAGGCAGTTAACCGACAGCAAGAAGGGCTGGCTCGTTCACGCTTTTCGAACGACCGGAGAAGCCGACCTCATACGCTTAAACTTATCGGCGTTGCCTGAGGGGTATTCCGCCGAATGTTCCCGGCTGCTTGAAGGAGTCGACGAACGCCATGCAGCTTCGATCAGGCTTTCTACAGCGGGGTAGAACTCTGTCCTGCCGCCTCTACGTCAAGCTCAATTCGATGATTGCCCCACTGCGAGTGGGGCAGACTTTTTTGGGGCAACGATTTCGTTGTGACATTCGCGACTTCGTTCAGGTCAGAATTTATTTCTTTCACATCTGGGAACCTCGGTTGACCAGCTTCATGCAACGGCAGATCAAGGCCGGCGAAACCGTAGTGGACCTTGGCGCAAACATAGGATATTTCTCCTGCCTTATGTCCAGCCTGGTAGGAAACCGAGGTCGTGTCCTGGCAATTGAGGCTTCCCCGGTCATCTTTCGTCAGCTAATTGCTAACGTGCAGGAGAACGGCTGCCGCAACGTCCATATGCTGAACCTCGCCGTGTGGGAGAAGCCCGGCGAAATCGATTTGTATCTGGAACACCCGCGCAACCAGGGAAGGACGACGCTGCTGCCTCAAGGCTCCGGAACTTTGATGGGCACAACCCCTTGCGACAGACTCGCCAATATCGTGGCTGCGGACATCGAGAAGATATCGTTCATCAAAGTTGACGTGGAAGGCGCGGAGCGGCCTGCGCTGGAGGACATTCTGGCCAATGTTTCGCGCTTCAGGCGACCGCTGAGTGTGGTGGCAGAGATCTCTCCGAGCAACAGAGACCTGATTGCGAAGTTCTCCAGATCCGGCTTCGAATGCTTCTGGCTGGAGAATGTTTACGATTTCGGTTTCTACTCAGCCGCAAAGGCTAAAGACCCAGCGGCGCTGGATCCGTGCCTCAAGCCAATTCCCTCGGAGAATGGCAGTCTGGATGGAGATTACGTTTTCATTCTGCGCTGAAACTGCCTGGCGTAAGCCGCTGCAAGATGACGTGATCGGAAAGCCCAGGCTGGCGTCCACACCGGAACGCGAACCTGGGAACGACTAGCTAATCGGAAGCTTGTGCTCCCTCAGGCCGCGGCCGCGCGACTCCGGCTCAGCACTACATATTTTTCCGAAGCCACCAGGATGCCGTGCAAGTCGTCGCAGTGGCAGCAATCGACTGCGCCCATAGCGAGCACCTCGGACCACATGTGATCGTCTGCCAGGCGGTGAATACACACAAATGCTGTCGCCGGAAAATTCTGACACAACTCCTTCAATTCGCCCAGGCTCACTAGCTCCAGGTCAATCACCGCAAACGGCGCGCGATAGCGAGCGACCGCCGACTTTAATTCGCCGCTGGACTGCGTGATCACCAGATTGCGGAATTCCTTCCGCAGCGAGTTGCCGAGACGCTGCGCCGCGGGGGCGTCGTGGTGAGCGAGTACTGCATTAATCGGACGCATGGCATGCTCCTCGGAGATTGATGGAGGATGACGGCTGCCATCCAACTGTTGGTTGTGGCTGACGATCTCCGCACCGCATGGTGCGGTCAGAATCTTCTTAGCAGACGAGGACGCTTTCCGGTTGCTATTTCGCGTCGCCGGCTTGCGTCGCCGGCTCAAAAGCTTCCGGCTGGAGCTTGCCGTTGCGTTTCAGCAGAATCTCGACCTTGCCTTCGGCCTCTTCCAGCTCTTTGCGGCACGAACCTGAGAGTTTCATGCCTTCATCAAAAAGCTCCAGCGCCCGATCCAGAGAAACATCGCCCTTTTCCAGTTCACCAACAATCTTCTCTAACCGATCCAGGCACTCTTCAAATTTCGGCAAGCTCAACTCCTGGGTTTGATTTTAGTGCAAATCCCCGGGGAGGAAAGTGAAAATTGAGAGATAAGGATAGGGATTTGGGGTCAGGGGCTGGGACCGGGAACGCCGGGCAAAGGAACATGCCCAGGACTTTCTACCCCCAGCCCCTAGCCCCCGATCCCTGCCTACACCGCGGCTCGCTTGGTAGAGTTCCCGGAGTTTCCCAGCGCCTCCAGCACGTCAACAGCGCAGGAGTATCGTCCGAACGGTGCACTGATCTGCGCCCCTTGGACCATGTCCTTCACCGCAGCCAGCATATCGCGAGCGATAGCCACACCCTCGGCGCGCGCAGCATCGGCGGTCGTCGCCTTGGCCATGCGCTCGAAAATCTCATCCGGGATGGAGACGCGCAGCTCGTTCTTCATGAACTCGGCGTTCCGCGTGGATGTCAGCGGCCAGATGCCCGCGACTACCGGCACTTTGCAGTGCTCGATTCTCTTCATGAACTCTTCCAGCAGGCGGATGTCGAACACCGGCTGCGTAACTGCCAACTCCGCGCCGGCCTCAACCTTGTACTCGAAGCGGCGAATCTCCTCATCGATATTCGGGCTGCCGGGATTCGCCCCCACGGCAATGACGAACGACGTCGAGTTGCCGGTTGGATTGCCGCCGATATCGAGCCCGCGATTCAGGTTGCGGACGATGTTGACCAGGCCGATGGAGTCGACATCGAAGACCGCGGTTGCATCCGGGTAATCCCCCATTTTCGGAGGATCGCCGGTAATGCAGATGAGGTTGCGAATGCCGATGGCGCTGGCACCGAGCAAGTCCGACTGAATGCCCAGCACGTTACGATCGCGGCAGGTGTAATGCAGAATCGGTTCGATGCCAATGGCTTGCTTCACCAGCAGGCATAGCGCCTGATTGCTCATGCGGGCTGAGGCGCGCGGACTGTCGGGAATGTTCACCGCGTCCACGCCGACCGACTTCAGGAATTTCGCGCCTTCCAGCTCGCGTTTGGCGTCGATGCCACGTGGCGGCACGATCTCCACCATGGTCACGAACTCCCCACTGGCGACTTTCCGGCCCAGTTCCGAACGTTCGGCCAGCGGCGGCGGATCGACAGGCTTCGCCGCCGGCGTCTTCGATACCTTGTATGCCGAGACCCGCGCGTTTCCAACCTTGAGGAAATGCTTCATCAGGTGCGTGTGCTCGGGCGTAGTGCCGCAGCAGCCGCCGATCAGGCGCACGCCGACGTTGACGAAGCTCTCCATGAAGTTCGCCATGTATTCCGGCGAGCAGAGATAGATGTTGCGGCCTTCGACCGAACGGGGAATGCCGGCGTTCGGTTGCGCCGCGAGCGGGGCAGTAGTGACGGCGCGCACGCGCTCCAGCGCATCCAGCATCGCGACCGGGCCGACGCTGCAGTTACAGCCAATGACTTCGGCGCCCCAAGCCTCTAACTGTGGGCCATAGTGCTCCGGACTGGAGCCGTCCAGGCAGTTGCCGTCCTCGTCGATCGTCACTTGCGCTACAACCGGCAGCTCGGGATTGACCTCACGGGCGGCCAGGATCGCCTGATGCAGTTCCTCGAGGTAGCCAAAGGTCTCCAGGATGAGCAGGTCGACGCCTTCTTCGTTCAGCGCCGTAATCTGCTGGCGGAAGGCTTCGCGAGCCTCTTCCAGCGAAACCTTGCCCAGGGGTTCGATACGCACACCCAGCGGGCCTACGGCTCCAGCCACCAGGGCGTCGAAGCTCTTAGCGGCTTCGCGGGCCAGACGAGCGCCATGGCGGTTGATCTCGATCAACTTGTCGACGCAACCATGCTTCGACAAGCGAAACGAATTGGCGCCGAAGGTGTTTGTCTCAATGACCTCCGCTCCGGCCTTCAGGTAATCCTGGTGAATGCCGCGGATGAGGTCGGGCGCCGAGAGGTTCAGTTCGTCGTAGCAGCGATTGATGAAGATCCCTTTGGAATACAGCAGGGTACCCATGGCGCCGTCACATAAAATAGCGCCTTTTTGCAATCGGGAGAGAAATCCTGTTGACATGGTTTTTCGCAATTGGTGCTGTGAAAATACGGCTTTTTGAAACTTTACACCCTGACCGTGCAAAGCACCATTAACCAGCCGTGGCACGGCAGCCGGGTCGCGGCCCAGGGATTGGATGAGGCCCGGCAGCCAGTGGCTACTCTGTTATAATTCAACGGTCTACAGCCCTCATGTCGAACAAAAATTTCCCATTTGGCAGCCCTCGAACACGGCTCGCCGTTCTCGCTCCGGCCCTGGCAGCAGTCTTCATGCTGGCAGCTTGTGGAAGCAGTAACACAGGCACAACGACCACCAGCGGCGCCAAGAATCGTGCCTTCATTTCCAACACCTACACTGGCAATCTTCAAATCGTCGATTCGCAAAACGATACGACGCCGATGACCCAGCAGACCACCAACAGCTCCGGCCAACTCGTTCCCGGGGCGCCAGTGACCATCAGCGTTGCCTCCACGGTTACGCAGGAACTCGAGAATCCAGGCTTCACGGTAACTGCCGTCTACGATCCCAGCGATTTCTCGGTTTACTTCGTTACGAATTCCTCGGAGACAGTGGCCGGCAACGCCGGCCTTACCAGCCAGATGACGGCAATGGTGTACTCGACCGACGGCAGCACGCTGTATGCGGCTGAGCCGAACTTGCCGATTTCCGGTCAAGATGCACTGGGCGGTATCGAGGTGGTGAACACGTCCACCTTCGATCTCAGCGAAACCTTCGATGTTCCTGCTGCCCACTATCTGGCTATGAGCCCGAACGGCAACTACTTGTTGGCGTTCGCAAGCAATTCGGATTCGCTCTGGATCATCAATCTTGTAGCCAGCCCGATAACGGCCACGCCGGTTTCCGGTTTCGCCCGGCCGATCAACGCCTTTTTCAGCAGCGACGGCAACACGGCCTACGTGTTGAATTGCGGGCCGGAGTGCGGCTCCTCGAATCCCGCCTCGGTGATGGCGTTCAACATTCCGTCGCAGACCATCACCAACACGGTTCCAGTTGGCGGCGCCAGCGTCGGTCTGCTGAATTCCACGACGCTGTACGTTGCGGGCAGCCCTGTGCCGCCCGGAACCACCTCAACCTACGACGCGGTCAATATCAGCAACATGACGCGGCTCACGGCTACCTCAGTCGCGATCGGTGACGGCTTCCACACCACGATGGCGCTGGCTCCCAATAACAAGCTCTTTATCGGTGCCAGTTCGTGCAGCAACACCACGACCGGCTGTCTCTCTGTGGTGAACACCAGCACCAACGCTGCGGATCCGCCGCTGCCTCCGCGAGGCGCAATTACCAGCCTGATGTCGATTCCCAATCGCGACGTCATGTACACCGTCGAAGGCGGATACCTTCACATCTACGACTCTGACACCGACCAGTTGCAGAACACGCAGATCATCTTCACAGGAGCTGTTTACGGCGTAGTGCAGGTCGATCAATTGAGTAAGTAATCGCTAACAGCGGCAAAAGGCGGCCGTGCGCGGCCGCCTTCGTTATTGCGGCTCCAGCCGCAGGTGATGTGCCGCAGCGCGCTCCACTTCACCGGGCGAGAACGGCAGCGGGAAGGTGCGGCCGTGGTAGTAAGCGTCCCACTGATCGTTGTAGTGTTCGTCGAAGATATTGCCCGACTGTCCATTCACGATATCGAGTGTGGAAGCGTCAAGATTGCTGAAGTCGACGGTCAGCCGCTCTGACGGGGCAAACAGCTTGGTCACCTGCTTGATGGTGTGCAGTGTCGCCGGACCACGGCTGACTGCCGGTTCCTGCGCCTTTTTTCAGGATAGGGAAGTGGCTCCAGAAGGGATGCTGGATGTCGATGCGATGCACGCGTCCCCACTTCCACAAAGTAAGAACATGAGGAGTACTGGGATCGGAGACGGCGGCCTCGACGGCCTCGGTCAGAAGCTGATCGTAGCTGGAGTAGCCCTGCGGGAGCCATCGCTCCGGCTGATGCGTCAAGACGTCCTCCAGCCAAACCGGCTCCAGAAACCAGCGATACAACGTCCAATCCTCGCCCAGCTTGGCCTTCAGCAGCATCTCCTTCAGCTTGTCGGTGGAGGACACGGCAATTGTTGCCGCCACCGAGTCCACATCCATGGTGCCATCCCAGTTGCGCATCAGCTCGGCGGCTTCCTTGGCGCGCTTCGACGCTTTGGGCGTGTGATCGATGGAATAGACGAAACGCTCGGCGCAGAAACGGTCGAAGGGCGAGACCACGTCGGTCTGGATTGCCAGCATATCGGCCGTCACGAACTTCTTGGGCTCGCTGAGCAGCTTGTAAAGCCGTTGCGTGCGATAGGGAGACATCCACTCCATGCTGAGCTGGTAGGGATAATCGTCGGGCGTGATGCGGCCATTGGCCGTCGCCAGAATTCCGGACGGAGGATCGAGGACGCTGGGCAGCTTGTCATACGGAACGTAGCCGGTCCACTCGTGGGCGTCGTCCTCACCTGGCTCCGGCACCGACCCATCGCCGCTGGCGCGAATCGGAATCAGTCCCGTCGCCTGATAACCGATGTGCCCGTCGACGTCCGCATAGACAACGTTTTGAGCCGGCGCTCCGAACTGTGAGAATGCCGCCTGAAACTGCTGCCAGTTCTGCGCTGAGTCCACCGCGAACAGCGGCACCCGTGCGGTCTGCGGATCGAAGGCCGTCCACTTCAGCGCCAGCCTACGAGTTTCGCCGGGAATGACGTCGCTGATGATGGGCCCGTGACGGGTGATGACCACGTCGAGCGTGATCTCCGGCTTGCCCTTGACGCGAATGATTTCCTGCCGATGCTGCGGCTGGACCCAGCCTTGCGGCGTGAGGTACTGACCTTGATCGTTGAACTTTTCGACGTAGAGGTCTTCGACATTCGGTCCGAGATTGGTGAAGCCCCAGGCAATACGGCGATTGTGCCCGACGACTACGTACGGCAACCCAGGCAGGGTTACTCCGGCAACATCGAAGTCACCCGCAGAGAGATGCGCCTCGTACCAGATGTTCGGGATCTGCAACTGGAGGTGCATATCGTTCGACAGCAGCGGCTTGCCTGACGCCGTATGCGCGCCGGAGACAACCCAGTTGTTGGAGCCGGGACGTACGTGCTGGTCAGCATAGATCGGAGCTCCGGCCGCCGAACGAAGGCCTTCGAGGAATTCCTGCGATCGCCGGGGAAGAAGAGAGACTCCATTCGTATCCAGGTGGAAGCGCTGGCTTTCAGGCCGGCGTGCAGCGGCACTAGACCGTGGGCCTGCGGCCCCGGGAATTTTCAACTCGCTCTTTTGTTTCGGCGCCGCCTGCTGCTGCTCTTCTTCGTCTTCTTCCTGTGGCAGCTCGCCCGGTGCATCGTTCTCGATGGAGCTCGGCGGAATAGGCGGATGATCGCGCCACGAGGTATTCACGAACAGGTCCGCGGTGAGCTCCGGCCCCAGACGCGCCAGAATCTTTTCTTTCTCCAGCTTGTCTTTGTACAGCCAATGATTCAGGAACTCGGTCATCGAGAGTCCGACGAGCAGCGAATCTTCCACCGTCCAGACATGCGGCGCGTAGCCGAGGAAGCGAAACTCCATCGGTAGGGTTTTGCGATGCTTCTCGATGTAGGCGTTCACGCCGGCGGCATAGGCTTCGAACTGCGTACGCGTCTGCGGATCCATTTGTGCTGCCGCTTTCTCGGCAACATCACGCAACCCGAGAATGCGGTTTTCCCGATCGAATTTCACATACTCCGGCCCGAGAATCACCGCCAGATCGCCGGACGTAAAGCGCCGCAGCATGTCCATCTGCCACAGGCGGTCCTGCGCCGTGATATAGCCCTGCGCGAAAAACAGATCAGGGATGTTAGCCGCAGCAATGTTCGGCACGCCGAGCGAATCGTAAGTCACCGTGACCGGGGCGGTGAGGCCGCTCAAGCGCACTACCCCATCGCGCTGCGCCCGCGAGTTCTTGACCGCGCGGTAGAACCAGAAATCGAATCCGAGAAATACGACCAGCAAAATGATTAGGACGACAACGACAATGCGAAGAGCCAGGCTGGGCTTGGAACGGCGGACACCGGGAGCAGTTACGTGCATGGGAAAAATCGATTATAAGCGCTTCGTGAAGGTCTGAGGTTTGGAGGACAAAGCTGGTAAGTTGCGCGGCCTTCACTCGGCCGCTGAGTCCACGCGTTTGCGCAGTTCGCGTCGCAGAATCTTTCCTGACGCCGTCCTCGGCAGCGACTGCACGAAGTAAATCTCGCGTGGCATCTTGTAGCTCGTCAGTCGCTCCGTGACAAAGGCCTGCAGACTCTCCGTCATCTGCGCATTCGGCAGCTCGCCTTCACGCAACACGACGAACGCACATGGCAGCTCTTCGCCAGAGGCGTCAACGCGCGACACTACGCCGCAATCGCGCACCGCGTGGTGTTCCAGCATCACGCTCTCGACCTCGGCTGGAGCAATGGAGAAGCCTTTGTACTTCATCATCTCTTTGCGGCGATCGACGACGTGATACAACCCCTTCTCATCAACGCGAACGATGTCGCCACTCCAGTACCATCCGTCGCGCAGAACCGCCTCTGTGGCTTCGGAAGCTTTCCAGTAGCCCCGCATGAACTGCGGCCCACGCATCACCAGCTCTCCCAATTGCCCGGGCTCGACATCGTTGCCGTTCTCATCGACCACGCGGCAATCGGTCTGCGCTACGGGTGCGCCAACCGCTTCCGGCCGATACAGTTCGGGCGCGAGAAATCCAATGTGCGTCACCGGCGAGGCTTCGGTCATGCCATATCCCTGGCGAATGGGAATGCCGGTACTCTCCGTGAAGCGGCGCGCCAGTTCCGGAGCCAGCGGCGCCGCGCCCGACTTAACCCACTTCAGCCGATGCCCACGCGGAAACTTGCCCTGCTCGGCCGCCTGACAATAGGCCAGCAGGGTCGGCGGCACGCAGAGATTTACGGTTACGCCCTCCTCGGCGATGAGTTGCAACGAGGCAGCACAATCGAAACGAGGCATCAGGATGAGCGTCATCCCGGTCATCAGCGCCAGGTTAAGTCCCACGGTCAGCCCGTAGATGTGGTACATCGGCAGGAAGCAGAGCATGACATCGTCGGACACCAGCGCCCCGAACTCTCCCGGAGTCAGCGTCTGGTACACGTTGGCGACCAGGTTGTGATGGGTCAGCATCACCCCTTTCGGTAAGCCGGTCGTTCCGCTGGAGTAGGGAAGTGTGGCCAACGTCTCGCGGGGATCGCTTCGCGGCGTAGGGTACGGAATGCCGCCCGTAGCCTCGAATAGGGTTTCAAACGGCTCAGAGCCGCTGGGGCCGGGCGTTCGGATGGTGTAGACCCGGCGCAGCGAGGGCAGACCGGAGAGATCGATGTTGGTCAGCAGTGAACCGTCGGTCACCAGGGCGACCGCATCGGCGTTCTCCAGTTGATAGCGTACCTCGCGGTCGCGATAGGTGGGATTGAGCGTGGTCGGCACGGCCCCCGCCAAAGTGGCCGCATGAAAGGTCACGGCAAATTCCCAGCAGTTGGGCAGGAAGATGGCGATTTTCTCGCCCGGCTGGATGTCGGCGGCGATCATCCCCATCGCAGCCATCTCCACCAACTCGCCGTAAGCGGCGTAGGTCAGCCGTTGTGGAGGCATGCACGAGGTGTCGACGATGGCGACCTTGGCGGCATTCCGCCGGCACGAGTCGAGGACGACATCGTGGACAAATCTGCCTTCAGGATCGGCAAACAGCCGGACACGCGGAAATTCAGTCGAACTTGCCATAAGCCGTGCCGCAGAATTTTAACAGCTTAACGAGTGGGCAAGTGCTTTCTCATGGCGGGAGCAAGCCGCTCGCGGTATAAGACGAACAGCTTTCACCAACGTTATACGCCGAGGGCAATGATTATGCGAGGTCTGGCGGGTAAGCGAGCTGTTATCACCGGCGGGGCGAGCGGAATTGGAGCGGCCACAGCCGCGCGCTTCGTCGAGGAAGGCTGCAAGGTCGCCATCCTGGACAAAGACGCTGCGGGTTGCGAGAAGATCGCGCGCGACGTTCCTGGCATCGTTGGCAGCTTTCTGGCCGACGTCAGCAACACGGCGGACGTGCAACATGCCATCGGCAACGTCATCGTAGGCCTCGGCGGCCTCGACATCGTCATCAACAATGCGGGCATCAGCATTCGCCACAAGTTCCTGGACATCACGCCCGAAGAGTGGAATCAAGTGCTGGCGGTAAATCTGAGCGGCGTCTTCTACGTGGCCCAGGCTGCGGGGCGATACATGATGCAACATGACGGCGGCGTCATTCTAAACATGGCGTCCACCAACGGCATCGTCGGCCATCCCTTTTACGCTGACTACAACGCATCGAAAGCTGGAGTTATTGAGCTGACGAAATCCATGGCGCTGGAATTGGCGCCGAAGGTGCGCGTGAACGCTGTTGCCCCTGGATATGTTCTGACGCCAATGCAACGCGCCGAGTACAGCGACGAGATGCTGGAGGCGGTTAATCAGAAGATCCCTTTGCGACGCCACGCCGAGCCGGCGGAAGTCGCTGCGCTGTTTGCCTTCCTGGCCTCGGACGAAGCCGCCTATCTCACGGGAGCCGTTTATCAAATCGACGGGGGAGAGTTGGCAGGAGGGCTTGCGAGCCGCTGAAGCCGTAACGGTGAACGCGGATAGACAGAGCTACTCCCGCGAGAGAGTCCAGCTATCAACTCATCCACTAGTGTTAGATCCCCAGTCCCGTTACGCGCCATCCGGCGCCATGCACCTTGTGGCGGATGTTCAGCGTGATCAGCAGCGCGGTCATGGCTTCGACGATGCGCGCGTTCTCCAGCTTGCCGCCGTCGATGGCCCGCACGCCGGGAATCTTCTGCGCCAGGTCGGAGGCGAGCTGCCGCGCGCGGTCATCGTCGCTGCACACGATGACGTCGCAATCCACATCGCCATCGCCATCCAGCACGGTTGCGGAAAGGCTGTGAAAAGCTCCGGCCACGATCACGTTCTTGCCCACGATCTCCTGCGCCTGCTCGGCCGCCGAGCCCTGCCAGACGCCGAGAATGCGTGTGGGCCGTCCGCCGACCGCCGCCGCCAGCGGAACCGTGGCATCAATCAGCACCGTGTTCGGGCGGAACGATGGTTTCAGTTGCTTGAGCAGTTCGGCTTGTCCGGCGAAGGGAACGGTGAGCACGACCGTGTCGCACATTTTGACGGCGACGGCGTTCTCGACGCCTTCAACACTGCCCATGGCGCCGGCTTTTTCGGCGATCTGCGACGCCGCGTTTTTCGCACGCTCGCCATCACGCGAGCCGATGACCACCTGTTCGCCGGCACGCGCCCAGCGCAGTGCCAGCCCGGACCCTTCGGGGCCGGTACCTCCCACGATTGCAATCATGCGTTTCCGCCAGCCGTCACCGGCTCAACTGCGTTGCCGGATACCGGATAAGTGTAGTTTGTGTACGTGGTGTTGCGTTGCGCAGGGATGCGCCCCAGCTCCAGGATGCGCTCCTGAAACTCGGCGGCCGAAACATACTGACCAAAATCGGCGCCCGCCAGCCGCGAGATATTCTCTTCGAACAACGTGCCGCCGTAGTCGTCGGCGCCCGCCAGCATCGCCAGTTGCGAAACCTCGCGTCCCAGTTTCACCCACGAAACCTGGATGTGATTGATCGAGCCTGCAAGCACCAATCGCGCTAGTGCGTGAACCTTCAGATGCTCGGCCAACGTTCCGCCATCGCGCGCCAGTCCCTGCGCGAACAGCAACGTGTGCTCATGAATGAAGCCCAACGGCACAAATTCGGTGAAGCCGCCGGTGCGCGACTGTATCTCGCGGAAGAGCAGCATCTGGTTCACCCACTGCTCGGGCGTTTCCGAATGGCCGTACATCATGGTTGAGGTGCTGCGAATGCCGCATTGGTGCGCGGTCTCGATCACCTCGCGCCATTGCGCTGAGCTTAGCTTGTTGCGCGAGAGCACGTGACGCACATTATCGTCGAGGATCTCAGCCGCCGTACCGGGCAGCGTATCCAGCCCGTTCTCCTTGAGCATCAGCAGGTATTCCCGGATGGTCATGCCAGTCAGCTCGACGCCGTATACCATCTCCATCGGCGAGAAAGCGTGCGCATGCATCTTCGGGGTCGCCGACTTCACCGCCCGCAGGATGTCGCGATAGTAGAACGGCGGCAAATTGCGCGGCAGGCCGCCTTGAATGCAAACTTCCGTCGCGCCCCACTCCTCAGCCTCGCGGCACTTGTGCGCGACCTCCTCGAGCGAAAGGAAGTAGGCCGTCTCATCACGCGGGCCGACGCTGAACGCGCAGAACTTGCAGCCCACGAAGCAAACATTGGTGAAATTGATGTTGCGGGTAACGACGTAGCTGATGAGGTCGCCGACCATCTGCCGGCGCAGCTCGTTGGCCGCCACGACCATTCCGAACAGGTCGTCGCCATCGGCATTGGCCAGCAGCAGACATTCCTCGCGCGTCAGCACTCCACCGTCGTGCGAGGCGAGCACCTTCTCGACAGCCGACCTTACCGGCGACGAGACGCGCCGCTGAACGTCATTCCAGGTTGTGCCTTGCAGCGTCTGCCGATTGCACCAACTGAGCCCTTGCATCTTCTATCCCCAATTGCGGTGAACTTTCGCCGCGGTGGAGAGCGCACTGTGAGGTGCGCCGTAAAGAAAGCTACCGAGAGTAAGCCAGCTTGAGCCGGAGATACTCATCGAAACAAATCTTTGTCCGCCGGCCGCACGATCTGGCGCGCACTACCGTTTCCGCGTCGATAAGCGTAACCCCGGATTATACAAGCCGGGACGCGTGAATCTTTGCCGCAAACCAATCCCGCGACGCAGGCAAGTTCATCAGCCACCGCTTCCTCGGTGGCATGCATTTCGTACCCGTATGGGTCGCGCTTGCCGCGATAGTCGTGAATCACCTTCATCCCGGCAACGCCGATCGCCACTTCGCACAGCCCCTCGCGCCAGGCACGCCCAAAGCTGTCGGCAATGATCACCGGAATATGCAGGCCGGTCCGCTTCTTCAGCTTGCGATGAATTTGCGCAGCCGACTTGTCGGGATCGAGCGGCAGAAGAACGGCAGTCTTTCCACCGTCAACGTTGGAGACGTCCACACCGCTGTTGGCGCAAACCAACCCATGCACAGTTTCGGTGATCAGGATGTGCTTCTTGCGCACGATGCGCTTGGCCTCGCGCATCGCCAGTTCCACCACCCGCGCATCAAGTTTGTTTTGTGTCGCAAACTGCCGCGCCGCCGCCGACGGCTTCAGCGAGTCGAGCGCGACCTTTCGGTCTTCTGCCTTCGAAACGATCTTGTGCTTCACGATCAGAATGTCGCCGTCATGAAGTCGTAGTCCGCCAAGAGCCAGGGCATCGACAACGAGGTCAGCGATGGAGTCGCCGGCAAAGACATCGCGAAGGCCGCGCACCGGAATTGCACGAAGCTCGCCGGCAGAGAAGGAGGCAGAGTTGAGCTGGGGTCTGTTCACACTGCGGCTTCCCACGCGCCCATGTCGCGCTGTCCGAAGCCCCACGAGCGTAACAAAAGCTGCGCGCGCGTCTGTCCTTCACGCTGCACCAGAAGGTCGAGTTCGTGCGGGTTGTCGATGTCGAGGCCGATGCCGGCCATTTCCAGGATGATGAGCTCCTTGCCAGTTTTCTTCATCGCCTCGCAGTGCGGCAGGAAACTGTCATTGCCGAAGCGCAGCGGGATGAGCGACGCCGGACGCCGCAAAATGCAATTGCTGCCTCGGCGATCATAGGCGGGAACAAACACCGCACCCTCGTTCGGAGCCGCGTCGAGCACGCGATGCAGTTCGTCCGTCGCAATGAGCGGGATGTCGGCGGGCACGACAATCGTCGTGTCATATCCGTTTTGTTCGCTCCATGCGGTCGCCATCTCGATCGCTGCCGTCTCACTTTCGTTGCGCGTGTCTTCGATAACGAGGAAGCCGAGTTCGCTGGCGATGGCCTGCGCCTGCGCATCGCCCGTAACCAGCGCCACATCGATACGGTCCTTGACACCCGCGGCCGCAGTCATCACGTCGCGAAGCATAGCCTCGGCCAACTGCGAGCGTTGTGCGGCATTGAGCGCTTCGGCCAGGCGCTGTTTGGCGGTGGCAAGGCTCTTAAACGGAATCAGCAGAATCGCGCGCATCGTTATGCCCTGGCATCCTGGCGGATTTCGCAGGCGTCAAGAAGGAACGCTGCGAGATTTCGTTTGTCGTCGAGCGAATGCATCACCGTGTTTGTGGCGAGAAAACGCATTTCTGTGTTCCGCAAATTCTCCCGGCCGGACGCTGACGGCTGCGTGCCGATGGCTCCCTCATCCACCCTGTCGACAACCAATAGGTCGAGAAAATCTTCATACGCCTGGGCGACGCCCGCAATCGTGCTCGGCCAGCCCTTCATCTGCATGAGCTGCGCGGCCGGTCCGGACACCGCCGCACCGCCAACAATCGGACTCACAGCGGCAATCGGAGCTTCCGTGCTGCGCAGTGCATCGCGGATTCCCGGCACCGCCAGGATCGGTCCAATGCTAGTCACAGGATTGCTCGGAGCGAAGACGATTGCGTCGGCGCTCTGTATCGCCGCGATCACTCCCGGAGCCGGCGTTGCTCGTTCGGCACCCTCGAAGCGCACTGCACGAACCTCGACTTGATGCCGCTCGCGCACAAAGTACTCCTGAAAGGTCAACGTGCCTTTCGCCGTATCCAACATCGTTGACACGCGATCATCCGACATCGGCAGCACGCGCGATTTGATTCCGAACTTCTGCGCCAGTTCCGCCGTCGCTTCGCTTAACGTCCTACCCGCCCGCAGCAAGCCTGTCCGCGTCAAATGTGTCGCCAGATCCAAATCGCCAAGACTGAACCACCCCGGCTGCTCGAGCTGCCTCATGCGCTCCAGGCAGCGGAAGCTGTCGCCATCGACGCCCCATCCTCGATCTTTGCTCAGCAGGCCGCCGAGGCCATACAGGACTGAATCGACATCTGGCGAAACATGCAATCCCCACCATTCAATATCGTCGCCAGTGTTGACTACTACCGTCAGCTCTTCCGGCGCAACAACTTCCTGCAAGCCCTGAACCAGCTTGGTGCCGCCCGTGCCGCCTGTGAACACAACGATCATCTACGCTGCCCTCGCATAACCGCTCGCGTTAACCGCGGCGCTCAATCTCTCGCCCAGCAATCCACCGCGCCGCCGCACGCCGTCTACATATTCGGGATACACCGGCAACCGCTGCACCAGCTTCTGTCCCGCAGCTTCCGTGCGCCGCTGCAAGTCGAGCAGATGCGGCCAGGGTGCTTCCGGATTTATGAAATCAGGCGTCAGCGGCGATACCCCGCCCCAATCATTGATACCGCCTTCGAGCAGCCGCTCGTAAGCGTTCTCCGTCAGATTCGGGGGCGCCTGGATATTCATGTCGCGGAGGATGAGCCGTGCCACAGCCAGCGTACGCAGCATGTCATTCTGATCCGGCTCAGGCCACGCTGCCATCGGAATCCGCGGCTTCGCGCGAAAGTTCTGCACGATAACTTCCTGCACAAATCCGTATTGCTCATGCAGCCGCCGTATCGCAAGTAGAGAATCCACGCGGTCCTCAAGGCTCTCGCCGATGCCGATAAGAATCCCTGTCGTAAAGGGAACCCCCAGCTTCCCGGCCTCTTCAATCGTCTTGAGTCGCAGGGAGGGATGTTTATCGGGAGTTTTTTTTGTGGGATGGGCAGCCACGAGGGAAGTGCTGGTGCTCTCCAGCATCAGCCCCAGGCTGGGATTGCTCACGCGCAGCCGCTCAATCCAGTTGGCGCTCAGCAGCCCTGGATTGGCGTGTGGCAACAAGCTGGTCTCGCGCAGCACCACCTCGCACATCGCTTCCAGATAATGCAATGTGCTGCGATACCCAAGCCGCTTCAACGTCTCGCGCATCTCCGGAAAGATGGCTTCTGGCCGGTCGCCCAGCGAAAACAGCGCCTCGGTACAACCCAGTTTCTCGCCTTCCTTCGCGACCGCTAAAACCTCGTCCGGCGTCATCGTGTGCGCGCCGGGCTCTGAGGGATCGCGGCGAAAGGTGCAATAGCCGCAATAATCGCGGCAAAGGTTGGTCAGCGGAAGAAAGACTTTGCGGGAGTAGGTAACAACGCCGGGATGAAACTTCTCTTTCAACGCACGCGCCGAAGCCAGCAATTCGGGAAAGAATTCGTCCTCGCACCGCAGTAATTGACAAGCCTCGTCGGTCGAGATCGTGCGCCCATCAATGACTTCGCCCAAAGTGACGCGCAACGATTTCTCGCTTGCGTCCTGGACCCTGTTTGATGGAAGCTGCTGGAATCATCGTCGTCCGCGCGTTCGGCGTCTCAACGAGAATATCGCATGCAGGCAGGTAGCGCACCCGGCGTAACTCAGATTCCGCTACTCGCGCGCGATACCGTACTGCCCACGAAAATACAACAGCGGCGTGCCTTCACCCAGGGCGACGTCGCGGACCTCGGCCACGAAGATCGTGTGGTCGCCGGCTGCATGAGCATCGACTTTGCTGCACTCAAGATTCGCAAGCGCCTCCTGCAAGACCGGAGTGCCCCCCTCCATCTTTCGGTACTGGATGCCAAGCCGGTAAGCTGCGTCGGGATTGCGCTCGGGATCGGCAAAAAACTCCGAAAGCGCCTCCTGGTCCTCCTTCAGCACGCTTACGCCGAAGCGATCGTGCTCGCTCAGGTGCAGATAAGTTTCGGCCAGGTGATCGACGCACACCAGCACCAGCGGGGGCCGTAGCGACACCGAGCAGAATGCGCTGGCCGTCATGCCGTGTACCTGCCCTTCGCTGGTCTGGACGGTGACCACCGTAATGCCGCTGGCAAAGCGACCCAGCGCGGCTCGAAACTCGTCAGGTGTGACTGGATCTTTCATGACGCCACGTGCTCCGGAGTTTGCCACCGGCAGCATCTCCGAAAAGCCAACTATACTCGATCGCTTCACCTTCGCCCCTCGTTTGCGGTAATCTTCCAGCGCAGAGAAATTCGATGTGGGAAACTCAGCAAACGCCGCCTTCGCGCTTGTTGGGTGCGGTGTGGGGTCGGAATGTATCCTCGGGCGTTCGCGTATCATCGCGCAAAATCGTATCCGGAAGCGGTATCGCTGCTGGGCGAATTAGGGGAAGATGCGAAGTTTCTGGCGGGAGGCCAAAGCCTCATCCCGCTGATGAAGCTGCGCCTATCCACGCCGGCGCATCTCGTTGATCTCAACTTCATTCCTGACACCTCGTACATCCACTCAAACGGGAGTCTGCGCTTCGGTGCCCTTACTCGACACTCAGAAATCGCGGCCTCAGCCGCTGCCGCGCGCATTCCGATACTTCACGATTGCGCCGCCGGCATCGCCGACCCGCAAGTGCGGCACATGGGGACCGTCGGCGGCTCCATCGCCGAAGCCGATCCCACGGGGGACTGGGCTCCGGTACTGCTGGCCACCGGCGCTACGGTAGCCACACTCGGCGCCAGCGGCGAGCGCAGCATCGAGCTCGCTGATTTCATCCTCGATGCCTACACTACAGCGCTTCTGCCCGCCGAACTCATCACCGAGATCGCCGTTCCCATCCCCCCGCCGCGTACGGGAGGGGCGTACATCGCACTGAAACGCTGTGCCCCGGTTTACGCCAGCGCCAGCGTTGCCGTACAGCTCACGCTGCATGAGGATGAAACCTGCAACGAAGCTCACGTGTACCTGGGCGTGCTGGGACTGACGGCAACTCGCGTCACCGCAGCCGAGGAGTTATTACGTGGGCAGGCCATCAGCGACCGTCAGATTGAAGGCGTGCGCGAAGCCGTGATGGACATTGCTGAGCCCGGCTCCGACATGCGCGGCTCTGCGGATTACAAGCGCCACGCTGCCGGCAGTTTGGCAAAACTGGCTCTGGACGCGGCTTTGCGACGGGCTCGCGGAGAACAGGTGGAGGTCACACATCTTTATGCCTGAGCAGATTGCGCGCGTGCGGGTGAACGCTAAGATCAATGGCAAGGCTTACTCGCGTGACGTCGAGCCTCGCACGCTGTTGGTACAGTTCCTCCGCGAAGAACTTAGCCTGACCGGCACGCACATCGGATGCGATACCAGCTATTGCGGCGCCTGCACGGTGCTGCTGAACGGCAAGAGCGTGAAATCCTGCACAGTCTTCGCCTTCCAGGCGGATGAAGGGGAAATATTGACCGTTGAAGGCCTGGCTAAAGACGGAGAATTGAGCGCAGTGCAGCAGGCTTTCAGCGATTGTCACGGATTTCAGTGCGGCTACTGCACTCCGGGATTCCTGATGAGCACGTTGCAATTGCTGGACGATCATCCGCATCCCACAGAGTCAGACATACGCAAAGGCATTGCCGGCAATACCTGCCGCTGTACCGGATATCAAAATATATTCAAGGCAATTGAGGCGGCAGCCGAAGCAACAACGTCTTCTGCGCCGCACAGGAGTTAGGTTTGGCCATTAATTTTTCTGGCGAATTCAGCACGCCGCGAAGCCCCGAAGAAGTCTTCGACTTTCTCTCGGATCCGAACCGCTTTGCGCCGCTGCTTCCCGATTTCCAGAGCATGAGCACTCAGGACGCGACTCACTTTACGGTCAAAGTGAAGGTCGGTGTCGGCAATATTCGCGGCTCGGCCGAGATCAAGATGGAACTGGCTGAGGCAGTGAAGCCACTGCGGGCACAGTACAAAGGACAGGGAAATGCCGTCGGCAGCCAGGTGACCGTCGTCGCCGGCTTCGATCTGCAGCCAAACGGCGACAGTACAAAGGTCCTTTGGAAGGGTGAAACCAGCGTGTTTGGCAAACTCGCGTCGATGGCGGGCGGCATGCTGGAGCCGCTGGGGCGCAAGAACATCCAGAAGCTGATCGACGGTCTGCAGAAAGCACTGTCCGAACCCGGTTCATCTCAGATGATTCAGGCACCAAGTGCGGCGTACGAGGACATCCCACAAAGTCAGATAGCCGTCCAATCCGCCAGTACCGTTGACGGTCAAACTCCGGCGCAACCGGCGCAACCCGCGTCTACTCCCGCAGAAGGAGCTCATGGCGACGACCACGCATAGCACGGCCGGGGATTGGGTCGGCCAGTCCATCAAACGCAAGGAAGACGCGCGCCTGGTTCGCGGACGTGGCAAGTTTGTGGACGACATCAAGCTGCTCGGCATGCTGCACCTGGTCTTCGTGCGATCGTCTTACGCCCATGCAAAGATCAACAATGTCGACGTAAGCCAAGCCGAAGCTTTGCCGGGAGTCATCTGTACTCTTACCGGGCAGGAAATCTCGAAGCTGATAGATCCGTTCTTTGAAATCGGACCGCCACCCAGCAGTCAAATTCTCGACTACCCGATGGCCGTCGACCGTGCCCGCTACCAGGGTGAGCCGGTTGCCGCCGTAATCGCTGAAACGCCCGCCATTGCTGAGGATGCGGCGGAGTTGGTCCAGGTCGACTACGAACCGCTGCCGGCTGTTATCGATGGCGAAGTCGCCGCCAGCGATGAAACCATCTTGCACGACAGGATGGGAACCAACGTCGTCTGGCGCGGTCTCTACGAGTACGGCGACGTCGAAAAGGCATTTGCCGAAGCAGCCCATGTTATCCACGTCGATCATCTGCACATGCATCGCTTCTCCAGCACGCCGCTGGAGAACAATGCCGTCATCGCCCAGTGGGATGAGAACGACGAGCGCCTCTATTTCTGGAGCAACAATTCATTTCCGACGATCGGTATTCAACTGCTCGCGCCCGCGCTGCATCTGCGCATGGATCAGGTACGCGTGCAGACACACGATATCGGCGGAAGCTTCGGTATCAAGATCACCAACTATCCGCAAATGGCTGTATGTGCCTTGGCATCGCGCAAGGCTAACGGCGCGCCCGTCAAGTGGACGGAGACGCGCTCCGAGCACATGACCTCCAGCGCACATGGCAACGAGCGCACTTTTCGCGACACTCGCGTCGCGCTCGACCAGGACGGCGTAATCCTCGCTGTCGATTCCCGGCACATCGATGATTGTGGCGCTTATCCTCGCTACGAACCGCTCGGTTGCGTCATATGGTCGCAGGTCGCGCCGGCGACGTATCGCCTGAAAAACCTGCGCATCGACTTCTCGCAGGTCGTAACCAACAAGTGTCCCGTCGGCCCTAATCGCGGCTACTCGCGCATGCAGCATCTGTGGTTTCTGGAAAGAGTGGTGGATATTTGCGCCCACCAGCTCGGCATTCCGGCCGACGAAATGCGCCTGCGCAATTACATTCAGCCGGAAAAATTTCCCTACACAACTCCCAACGGCTGCGTCTACGATTCAGGCAACTATCCCAGGATGTTGAGGGTCGCCAAGGATCTGATCGGCTGGGACAGGTGGGAAGCCGAGCGGTCGAAGGCTGAGAAAGAAGGCCGCTGGCTGGGGATTGGTATCGGCACAACCCTCGATTCCGGCACAAACAACTTTGGCCAGTCGCAGATCGTCAATCCGCAAGCGCCCTTCTCCGGCAACTCTCAGGCTGCGAGCGCCAAGCTCGATATCTATGGCGAGGTCATTGTTGCGGTTGGCTCTGTCCCACAGGGTCAGGGTCATGAAACGACCGTGTCGCAGGTGGTCGCTGACATTCTGAATATTCGTCCCGAGCTGGTGAACGTGCGCGTGGGCTTCGACACCGAACGCAACGTTCATACCGGACACAGTGGGACATACGCCAGCCAGTTTGCGGTGTCTGGACTCTCAGCGGTGAACGGCGCGGCGCAGTTACTGAAGGCCGAGATACAAACGCTCGCCGCCTTCGCTCTACAAGCTTCCGAAGGAGAGTTGGAATTCGGTATCGGAAAGCAAGGTCCCGAGGTCCGCGTCCGTGGGACAGAGAAGACGATCCCATACATCGGCCTCGCGAATCTGGCAAACGTGAATACTGCGGTCGTGCCGGAGGAGTTGAGGGCGCTGACGCTGAATTGTCGATATACGTGGCGTGCGCCATTTCAAGTGCCCGATGTCAAGAAAAAGTACGGCAACCTGACCCTGACCTACTCAGCACAGCTGCACATCGCCGTGATCGAAATCGACAAAGAGACGTACATTCCGAAGATTCTGGACTACGCGGCAGTCGACGACTGCGGTACGGTGATTAACCCGATGATCGTTGAGGGCCAGGTTCACGGGGCAACGGCGCACGGCATCGGCGCGGCTCTGATGGAGAACTGCGCTTACGACGAGAACGGCAACATGCTGGCGTCGACGTTTAGCGATTACACGCCAATTACAGCCGTCAGCATGCCGCGAATCAAGTACGGCAGCATCGAGACGCCATCGCCGCATAGCTACAGTGGCGCGAAGGGTATGGGCGAGGGCGGAGGCGCGCCCCTGCACGCGATCAGCGCTGCTTTGCAGGATGCGCTGTGGAACGAAGGCATCATCATTGACGACTCATATAACAACGCCAGTACGCTGTATGAACAGATGCAAAAACTTGGTCGCGGCGAGCTGAAGCGGAACGTCCGAATCGAACGCTGATGAAGAAGATTCTCATCGTCGGGGCTGGGGCAATTGGCAGCCTGTATGCCGCGCACCTGGCGCGCGTGGCTGAAGTGTGGGTGTTAGTGCGGCGCCTTGAGCACGCAAATACTCTCAACGCCAATGGCCTTCGCGTAACCGGCCGTAACGAGTTTCACTCTCGTCTGCGGGCTGTGACCGATTGGCACGATCTGCCGCGATTCGATTTCGGCATCGTCGCGACCAAAGCCAGCCAGACGTGGGCTGCCTTTGCGCCGGTCGCTCACCTGTTTCCGCACGGCGCAGTTTTGTCCGCGCAAAACGGCTTAGGAAGCGAAGAGGTGATGGCCGGATTGATGCCCGCTGGATACGTTATTCGCGGTACGACTTTCATGAGCGGCACCCGCTTCGCCGACGACCACGTGCATTACGAACTGGATACGGCAACCTGGATGGGCCCGTTTGAGCCCATGGATACTCCCTTCGAACTGGTAGAAGAATTGGCCGTCCTGCTGAATGAATCCGGACTGAAGGCCGAGGCTTTGGGAGATGCGCGCCCGGCTCAGTGGTCGAAGCTGATTTTTAATGCGTCGGTTAACAGCGTCTCGGCCCTTACGGAGCTTCCCCATTCCCCACACTTCGCTGCGGAAGCCCAGTTCAGCGACTTAGGACATTTGCTGCACGCATTGATGGAAGAAGGGAAGGCCGTCGCGACCGCCCTCGGGATTGAGCTGCACGAGGACCCCTGGCAGATGAATTGTATTGGCGCGCAGACGAACCACCCGCCATCGATGCTATCGGATATCCGACAACGTCAGACGACCGAAGTCGACTACCTGGGTGGGGCCATTGCCCGGGAAGCGCAGCGCGCGGCGGTTCCGGCTCCTCTGCACACCGCCTTATATCGTTTGATAAAGGCCAAAGAGGCAAGCTGGACGTGGCAGAAAGAAAACGTGCTGGAGACTGTGTAGGCAATGCCATATCCCATCGATAACCACAAACTTGATCGTGTTCGCGGCCTGATGAAAGACCATGACGTCGATGCGCTGGTTGTCCGTGCGCCCGACAACATTGTCTACCTGACGAACTATTGGTGCATGAAGGGCTATGACATCGCGATCTTCCCGCGCCAAGGCGAACCGACGCTGATCGCGCTTGAACCTCAGGAAGAGGATGCGCGACGCAACTCGTGGACGCAGGACATTCGCTTCTTCAAGGGGTACCACCCGAGCGACCCTCGACCTCCTGGAATGCGCTCGCTTGATATCGCGGTTCAAGTTCTGAAAGAACGTGATCTGACAGGACGCGTTGCTCTAGAACTTTCCCAGGGAACGCAGAGCGCCGATCGCATGGTAGGCGAGCCGAGCACCTGGACGCAGCCCTGGTTCGACGCGTTCAAGGCTGTCGCGGGTGAAGTTGTCGATATCTATCCTCTGATTAACGCTGCCCGCGCAATCAAGACCGCGCAGGAAATCGAGCGGATGAAACTGGCCAATGAGCTGGCTGCTTTAGCCCTGGAGCACACCTGGGAGCGGTTGCGGCCGGGAATGAAAGAGAGCGAAGTCGGGGCAATCTTCGAAGGCTTTGTACACTCCCACGGTGTGGGATATAAGGGCGTCGAAATGGCCCGAGCCTTCACTCTGGTTTGGTCTGGGCCGGGCATTCGCACCTTTACAGCGACCGGTGACCGGCCGGTGCAAGAGCACGAGCCCACCTTGCTGGAGATTTGGGTCTGCGTCGATGGGTACTGGAACGACCTGACAAAGAATCTTTGCCCAGGCGACTTAACGCCCGAATATCACAAACTGCTTGATCTTCTCCTGGCAGTCTTCAACGAAGCGGTCGCGTTCTCGAAACACGGGGCAAGCTTACCGGAGCTCGACCGTCTCATTCGCGCTCGGATTGCCGAAGGTGGCTATCCCGGCCAACCGTCTCACCCCATATGCCATGGTGTGGGAGCTCGCGCACACGAGCCGCCTTACGCGCACCAGGCGAGCACGGGCCAGATTCACGAAGGAATGGTACTGGCGATCGAGCCCGGAATCTATTGGCCGGGCGGCGGCGGCCTTCGCCTGGAGGACAACTTCTGGATCACCGGCGACGGAAACGAGAAGCTGTGTTCCTTCCCCGATGACTTTCGCGTCCTGCAGCGCACGGCTGCCGGAAAGGCGTTGTACTAATGGCTACAGCCGGCAAAGCCACGCTCAGCAATGACCTCCGGGATGCTGTCCTCAGTCGCATTCGGGAGGATGAAATCGTAGCCATGTGCTGCGAGGTCATCAACATTCCCAGTCCGACAGGCGGGGAACTGGCGATGGCCGAATTTATGCGCGCGGCCTTTCAGAAACTCGGTCTAAAGATTACGTGGCAGCAGGTTGAAGACACGCGAGCAAACGTTATTGGCCGCTTGGAAGGCAACGGCAACGGTCAGTGCCTCATGTTCAATGGGCACATGGATACCTCGAACAGCGGCGACGAGGACTTCCTAACCGGCATCGGCTATAAGCCCCACGCTGTGGTACAGAACGGCATGATCTACGGCCTGGGCATCTACAACATGAAAGGTGCCCTGGTTTGCTACGTACACGCCGTGAAAGCGCTGCTGGACGCCGGGGTAAAGCTGAAGGGCGACATCATTCTCGGCGCTGTTTGCGGCGAGATCGAGAAAACACAGTGGGGAGAATTTCAGGGAAAAGAGTATCGCGGCTATGGCGCTGGAACGCACTACCTGGTGAATCACGGCGTGCTGCCGGACATGTGCATTCTCGGTGAGCCTACCGACATGCAGTTGGTACTGGAGCATGCTGGCTCGATGTGGGTGCGGTTCGGACTAACCGGGAACTATGTGCACTCGGCGTTCGCGCCGGGAAGAGAAGATCAGAACGCCATTCGCCGCATGTACGACGTTGTGGGAGAAGTGATGCGATGGGTCCCGGAATGGCAGGAGCAATCTCGCTGGGCAGGGCGGCCGGGGTTCGTCAACATCGGATGTTTGCGCGCGGGTCATCCTTGGCGTGCCAGCAGGACTCCGGAACGGGCTGATCTGTTTCTGGATGTTCGCGTACCGCCCACGATGAGCATGACCGACGCGCGCAGGGCCGTGAAACCGCTCTATCTTACATTGAGGGACAGGCATCCCGAATACGGCCTGGAATTCGAAACCTATGTTTCTGTGCCGGGCGCAATGATCGACGAGAATCACTTGATGGTGAAGGCGATCGAGCGACACCACCAGCAGGTAGTGGGGAAGCCTCCGGTACGCGACACGGTGCTGTGGTGTTCGGATGCGTCGGTGCTGTCGCGATTCGGATGTCCGACGCTGAACTACGGTCCTTCGAGTGGACCGCGCGACCATGAAGGCGAGAAGGTCGCGATCCAGACACTGGTCGATATTACGAAGGTGTATGCGTTGACCGCAGCAGAGATTTGCGGGTAATGGCCACAGTCTGTGTCGGCTGCCGGTCAATGCAGCATACCGAAGAATCCGGCTTCTCGTAGAGGCTAGTAAATCTTGGAACTTTTAACTGCCAGCCATAGAGGTTCTATTGCCGAGTTCAGCAGAAGTCCAACGCCGTTACGACAACATTCGCGGCAAGATGCGCGAGCAGGGAATTGACGCGCTAATCGTTTGCGGCAACCAGTATGCCGGCTTCGAAGGCGCGGTCTTCTACACTTCGGGCTTCGAGATCGTGCATCGGTACGTCTATGTGATGATCCCGCTCGCCGGTGATCCTGTGCTGGTGTTTCCGCAGGAGGCGCGCTGGATCGGCGACAAAAAGAAGCCCTTTGTGCAGGAAAAGTTCTGGGCGGATGTCCCCGGCCGCTGGCTGCGCGAGCGGGCGCAGGATGCGGGCTGGAAGCGCGTCGGCGTCTACGGGCTCGATTACGTAATGGCCGTGCGCGACTATCGCGAGTTGCAGAAGGGCGCATTTGAGTTGGTGCCATTTGACTTTCACTTCGACATGGCGCGTGCCGTGAAGAGCGAAGAAGAACTCGTGGAGATTCGCGACTCGATGGACATCATTCACGAGGGCTTTTGGGCGTTGCTGGAGGGATTTACGCCCGGCAAGACCGAGGCCGAGATTATGGCGCCTGCCGTGGAGATTTTCTTCGCGCGCGGTGCCGGGCCAAGGATGATGAACATCGTCCTCTCGGGCGAGAACGGCGAGGCCGAGGCGCACTTCAAGGTGCCGGGACATCGTCGCGTGGGCGAGCGTGATTTGATGTTGTATTCGCTGGAGATCGCCGGCGCCGGGGGCTACTGGGTGGAGTTCTCGCGTGCGCTGATTGATGGCGAGCCCAGCAAGCGCATCCTTGAGATGGCCGAGGTCTATCCGGAGGCGATGGAAGCCGCACGCAAGCTGATGCATGACGGCGTTCTGGCGTGCGATGTTCACCAAGTAGTCGCCGAGACGTTTGCCCGCAAGGGTTTCGCGCTCGGACATCTCTCCGGCCATTCCATCGGCACCACCATGCTCGAGCACCCGGCAATCGGGGCGAAGAGTCAGATCGAACTCAGGGAGAACATGATCTTCTCGCTGCATCCGCAGGTTGTCGATCGCGATGGCAGCGTCTGTCTGTATACGCAGGACACGTTCCGCGTCGGTCGCACGGAAGGCGAGAACCTTAGCACCATTCCGTGGAAGTTCTATTCGAGGGCAGACGTTCGTCCGCTGGCGGGCCGGGCATGAAGAAAGTTTTGGTTGTGGGATGTGGGGCGATTGGCAGCCTGTTCGCGGCTCATCTGGCCAACGCTGGTGAGACTGAGGTGTATGCCTTCGACGCCTCGCAGCCGCATATCGACACGATCAAACGCAACGGGCTGCGACTCTCCGGTGCGGCCGAAATGCATGTTCGCCTGGCGGGAGCGAGCACGAATCCGGCGGAGTTGCCGGTGTGCGAGTACGGGATCGTCGCGACCAAGGCGATTCACACGTCGGCCGCCGTCAAAGCCGCGGCACGCTGCTTCGATGAAAACAGCGCGGTGTGCTCGGTGCAGAATGGCGTGGGCAATGAAGAACTCATCGCCGAGCATGTGAAGTACGTGATTCGCGGAACGACGTTCCCAGCCGGCCACATCGCGGAGCCCGGTCACGTCGGATTCGACATCAAGGGCGATACCTGGATCGGCCCGTTTGAGCCGACGCATACGCCGATGGATCGCGTGCACGAACTGGCTGGTTACATCACGCGCGGCGGCATGAACACGATTCCGCTGGAAGATGCGCGGGGCGCGCAGTGGACGAAGCTCATCTTCAATGCGGCTACCAATCCGGTGGGAGCTCTGACGCGCTTGCATCATGGCGCGGCTACGCGATTCCAGCCGACAGGTGAATTATTTGAGGCGTTGATCCTCGAGGGTGAGGCGGTGGCAAAGGCCATGGGAGTCGAACTGCATGGCGACCCGCGCGCGCTGGTGCAGAAGGGGGCAAACGCTCCGGGCAAGCACAAGGCCAGCATGCTGCAGGATGTGATTGCGTCCCGCATCACCGAGGTCGATTTCATGAATGGCGCGATCGTGAAGTGGGGAGAGACGTATGGCGTGCCGACTCCCCTGAATCGCGCGATGTGGGCTTTGATCAAGGGGACCGAGCACGCGTGGAGCGAGCCGTAATATCGCTGTTCGGCATTCGCGCTTCGCCAGAATCGATAAGGTTTCATAGAACTGGTGTCGCCACCGTACCCGCTGTCAGGCAGAGAATTAATCTTAGCTGAGAGCGAAAGGCAGAGAGCGTCCAACAACCACAACGAAAGGTGATTTCGCATTCATGTCCGTTCCGTTTCGCATTGGCGTTTTACAACTCAGCATGGAGCCGCTCGGGCAGACCGTGCGCATGGCGCAGACTTGCGAGCGCGCAGGGTTCGACATCTTCTGGCTGGCTGAGGCTTATCCGTGGTGGCGCAAGCACGGTTTTGAGGCTCGGTCGTCGACCGCGATGACCGCCGTCATCGCCACGCAGACGACGAAGATCACCATCGGCTGGGGCATCATCTCGCCTTACACGCGACACCCGGTGCAGATTGCGATGGAGGCGCGCGTGATGCAGGACGCCGCCGCGGGCCGGTTTCTGCTTGGCCTGGGCGCTTCCAAGATTTTCATGAAAGAGATTGGCGAGGGCGAAAAAGGTAAAGAGGTTGGGCCGGCGGTCGTCATGCGCGAGAGCATCGAGATCATCGAAGCCGTGCTGGCGGGCGGAGCCGTGGAGTATCACGGCAAGGCCTTTGATGCGTCAGCACCGCCGCTCAAGAGCGACGCTCACGCTTCGCGCGCGCGCGTCCCGATCTACGTCGGTGCGACCGGCCCCGTTTTGCAGCGCCTCGCCGGCTCGCATTCCGATGGTCTGCTCACGGCCAGCATTACCACGCCGGATTTCCTGCGTTACGCGCGCGGCAACATGGAAGAGGGTGCGCGAAAAGCAGGGAAAGACCCTGCGACGCTGGATCTGGGCGGCGTGATTGTCGGCAGTATCAATCGCAATTCGACCAAAGGCAAGGAAGGCGCGCGCGAGATGGCAGCGATGTATCTGGCCAACAAGGTGCAGAACATTCGCGGCTCCGCCGATGTGCTGCTGCAGACTGCCGGACTGACGTTCGAGGAAATCGCGCCCATAGCGGAGGGCATGGAGAAAGGCGGCCGCAAAGCCGCAGCCCAGGCGGTGACCGACGATATTCTCCGGAAGGTGTGCGCCATCGCCGGTTCGCCCGATGAGTGTTGTGAGCGCATCAAGGAGTACCGCGAGGCAGGCGCGACCAACATCATGCTTGAGATTTGGGGCGACGACCGGGAAGATCAGGCAAAGCTGTTTGGAGAAGCGGTGCTGCCGAACTTCCGTTCATGACACGCCACTCTCGCCAAATTCGGCGAGAAGGACAACCACCATGGCGAGAATGCCCGCGTACGCCTTCAATCGATTGCTGCAATAAAGAACCCCATCCTCCTGCCTCGATTGGCGAGAGGATGGGGTTTCTCGATCGGAACTAGTTCAACAATCCAAACATCGAGACCTGGTTCTCGGCGCCCACGAAGACGTGGCCGTCGGCCACGGTAGGAACGGCGAACTTGACCGCCAGTCCGGGATTATCGCGGCTGAGGTTCTGCGAGGAGTTGTAGAGCTCGGTGCCCAGATTGGTAGCGTCATAGGCACGCAGGATTGCGTTGCCGCCGCCGTATCCATCTGTCTCGACGATCCACGCGATACCGTTGCTGGTGCCGTTGGAGGAGATGGCGGGCGTGGGTCCCGGGAAGTTGAAGGCCTCGGACGACTGAGACGTCGGGCCCGTGGAAAGCAGCTGCGACGTCGGGCTGTAAGAGAAAGCCTTCAGGTGATCGTACTGACCTCCGAAATAAGCGGTGTTATTCCAGAAGGCCGGCTGTCCCCAGATTCCGCCAATGATGAAGGGCAGTGTCTGGACAATCTGGTCGTCATTGCCGGAGTTGAAGTGACCCATGTTGTCGCGGTTGATCAGGTCGATGGTGCCTTCCTTACCGACCTGAACCAGGAGGTGGGGATACTGAGCGCCAGGCTGATCGGGCAGCAGCGTTGTACCGCCGGCGCCTAAGTCGGTGTCGTGCTGGTCGAGTGAATTCTGATCCCACGGAGTGAAGTAGTCGGCCAGGGTGAAGTTATTGCTCGCCCAGTTAACGCGCAGGACGCTATCGCCGTAGTCGTTGCTGGTTGTGCCGTCGTAGGTACCGTTACCAGTGGCCAGGTAAATGGATCCGCTGGAGTCAGCCGCCGGACCAGCGCCGCCGCCCCAGTAACCGCCTTCGCGCCCGTTCGGCGTATCCACGTAGATACCCGAGGAGTACAGCGAGATCTCGTTGAAGGCCATCAGCCAGCCGTGATACGCGCCGTTGTCGCAGTGCGACGCCCAGCCGATATACAGGTTGCGGCCCGACAGCAGCAGCGCCGAGCGCTGGCCCTCAACCAGCGGATCGAAGGTCAGCCGTCCGCCCTGCGATCCCTGGCCGGTGCCCGGATACGTTCCGGAGATGCCGTGCGGTGGATTGCGCAGAGCGCCGGTGCGCAGATCCAGAGCGTAGAGTGTTTGCGCGAAGCTGTTCTGCCCGGTCTGCAGGTTGTGGTCCTTCGTCTTGGCGACGACGAAGATCTCGTTCAACGTGGCGTCGATGACCGGAGTGCCCGTAATGCCGATCTCCGGGACCAGGTCACCGCAGTTGACGTCGCTACTGGAGACAGGCGTGACCTGATGGAGCGCGCCCGAGCCGATCAGCAGGTTCTTCTGCCATAGCTGCGCGCCGGTGTTGACGTCGAAGGCGTACACCTGATCGTGCTCGGTGGCCACATACAGCACGTTGTGCAGCGTGCCGTTAATGTTGACGTTGGGAACGTACAAGGGTTGAGCGTAGACATAACCCTGGACGGGAAAAACCATCTTGCGGCCAAATTGCGAGGCGTTGACATTAGACGGCGTCAGCGTAGTCTCTTGGGTGTTTGTACCCGAACGATAGTTGTCGTACTCGTAAGTTGTCACTGCGGTTTGCGCGGACAACAGCGAGGCGGAGAATAGCAACAGGCTGGCGAGGCGGGCAGACAGCTTCATACCGGGGTAGAGCTCCTTTTTGGCAAACACGTTGAAATGAAAGGGAAGGCTGCAAAATTATCGTATGCGAGAGTAGTTGCTTACAAACAAAACTGTCACCAAAGCGTAATTTTTTGTTGCAACAACAGTGTCAGGAGATTCCTCCGGTGCAATCCGTCATCGCGCGGTAAGTAAATCGAACAAAAGGATAAGGTAATCCCCACTTTGGTTTTAGCTTGCGAGGAACAATGTCTGACCCAGTCCTGAATCCGATGCCCGCTCAACCCGAGCAGCAGCACGGCATTCTTGTCGGACCCGGCGGCTTGCGCGCCGGTTGGCGTCTGCTGATCTTTCTAGCCATCATCGCCTTGCTGTCCACAATCGTAAGCGCGGTTGCCCCTCAGATTCTCATCCTGATGAGCAAGGGCTTCTCGCCGCGTAACGTCATCCTCCAGGAACTGGCGCTCTTCGCCATCATCGCGATTGCGGCGGCCATCATGTGCATGATCGAGCGGCGCCGTTTTGCGGATTACGGTCTGCCGGCCAGGGGCTTTCTGGGACGGAGTTTCTGGACGGGCGCGGCCTGGGGCTTCATCATGCTCTCCGCCATCATGGGGATGATGCTGGCCACGCACGCCTACGTGTACGGTGGTTTGGCCATCTCGCCTGTCAACACACTTCGCTACGGATTCCTTTGGGCAGTGGCTTTCCTGCTGGTGGGATTCTTCGAAGAGTTCACATTTCGCGGCTACTTCCTGTTCACGCTTACCACTGGAATCGGCTTCTGGCCGGCAGCGGTGATCAGTTGCCTGCTGTTTGCCGGCGCTCACCTGGGCAATTCGGGAGAGAACCTGGTCGGCGTTGCCGAGATCGTCCTGATCGCGATCTTCCTGTGTCTGGCGCTGCGCCGCACGGGAAATCTGTGGTTCGCCATCGGATGGCACATGTCGTTCGATTGGGGCGAGAGCTTCTTCTACTCCACTCCGAACAGCGGCATCCAGGCGACGGGCCACCTGCTGAAAGCGTCGCTGACGGGATCGAAGTGGCTGAGTGGCGGCAGCGTCGGACCCGAAGCCAGTGTCTTCGACCTGATCGTAACCCTCGCCGGGATTCTCCTGCTGGCCAAGCTGTATCCCGACGCGAAATATCCCGGTCGGTCCGAGTCGCCCATCCTCGAACCAAACGTTCCGGTGGTCGCTGCGCCGCCTGCTGCAAGTTAGTCATTGAAGTCGGAGGCCTTCGGCTGGCGAGACGATACAGGCCGGTAAACACACAAGGCCCCGCCGAAGGCGCGGGCGAAACTTCTTGAGCCCACCGCGGAAGCGGTGGGTAGAGATTCAATTTAGAAGAGCGAGTCTGCTCAGGCACGCCGCATATTCAATGCTCATGCTTGGAATGCGAATGAGTGTGGGGATGGGAATGCGTGACCGAGCCATGCGTATGCCGATGCGCGTGCACCAGGTTCGCGCGCAACAGTAGCTCTTGATTTGCCATGATCTCGGCCGGCGTGCTTGTCGCGGAAACGCGCCCGTCCTCCAGCACCACCACCCGATCGGCGATGTCCTCGAGAATCTCCAGTTGATGTGTCGCCGTGATTACGGTCTTCGACGAACCCTTCCAGCTCTGGATCAGGTCGATGATCTGGCTCTGGCTGCGGGGATCGAGCGTCGCCGTCGGCTCGTCCAGCAGCAGCACATCAGGATCGAGCACGATCACCGAAGCCAGCGCCACGCGCTTCTTCTCGCCGCCCGAAAGCCGGTACGGCGGCCGCTCGCGCAGATGCGCGATGCCCATCAGCCCAAGCGTCTCATCGATTCGGGCCAGCAGCTTCTCCCGAGGCCAACCCAACTGCAGCGGTGCAAACGCGACCTCGTCGAAGACGGTTGGGTTGAAGAGTTGCACATCCGGATTCTGAAAGACCAGTCCCACGCGCCGCCGGAAACGCAAGGCAGCCTCATCATCCTGAAGCCGCTCCGCCGTCAGAGGCTTGCCGTCGAAGCTCATCGTTCCGCGGACCGGGAAGCAGAGCGCGTCGAGCATGCGCAGCAGCGTTGACTTGCCCGAGCCGTTTGCCCCCACCAGCGCCACGCGCTCGCCTTGCCCAACTTCCAGCGAAAGCTCGCGCAGCGCGGGAACGCCATCGTAGTCATAGGAGATTCCGCGCAACTCGAAGATCGCTGCCATACGTTAACGTCCCATCCAGACTGCCGCGGCCGCCGTCAGCAGAAAAAGCAGCAGTACGGCGTAGTCGAGCCCGCGCATGCGGAAGTCGGTCAGCACCTGAATGTCGCCGCGGAAGCCGCGCGACTCCATCGCGACATAGACCTCACCGCTAAGGGCGACACTCTTACTGAGTAAGACGCCGGCTGTGCGCGCGGCCATGTGCCGCTGTTCGGAAGGCGGCAGCGTACCTACAGTGCGGCTTATGCGCGACTCGAACATCTGCCCGGCCGTCTCCACCAGCAGGAAGATGTAGCGATAGCTCATGGCCAGCATGGTGACTGCTTCTTTCGGCAAGTGCAGCGCCCGCAGCGCCTTCAATACTTGCGCCCACGGCGTGCAGAGGATCAGCAGCGTCGTCAGGGTGACAGCGGTTTCGACCCGCAGAAGCAGCAGCGCGGCCGTGCGCAGTCCCTGCTCGGTAATGGATAACGAGCCAAGGCGGGCGACCACACGGCCCGGGGTGACGAACAACGCGGGCAGCGCAATCACTCCGGTAAATCCCAGTGCGATCAGCCATACCCGCTTAGCCAGGATCACCGGGCTGACCCGGGAGAGCATTGCAAGCACGATCGCCACCAGCAAATAATGCCGCAACGACCGCGATTTTCCGAGACAGCGTAACGGCGAAGACCAGCGCAAACAGTCCGACGACGCGTACCCGCGGATCGAGCGATTGCAGAAGCCCGCGCTCGCGCGCAATCTTTTCCGACAGCATCGCTCGCGTGAGGCTGCGGCCAAATCCCAGCAGTGTGGATTGCAGCAGCTTCCGGCTCATGACTGGAATTCCTTCTGCCGATTGGCGACCAGACGCCGCGTGAGCAGAGACAGCGCCAGCAACACTCCCACGCCGAACATTGCCGAAAGAAGATAGCCGAAGCCGCGGCTGTGTACGAATCCCGGCGCATAAGCCGGGAACGGCGCAGTCCAAAGGCTGGAGAGGCGCGACAATCCTGCAGGAACATTCGCCGGTCGGTCGGTAGCCAGTCGAAGGGTGGGCCAGCTCGGATGGCGACCACTCGCCCCACGCCGTTCCTGCGGCCAGAATGCCGAGCGGCGTCAGCAGCATCAAGACCGCGACCGCGATCCACAGGCGCTGCAACGAAGCTGTCCTCGCGGAGCAGCGCCGCGCCCGGTTCCAGCGATACCCCGGACGTGCTCAGCAGCAGCGCGGGATCGGCAGCTTGCAGATAGGCGACCAGCCCGGCGGCGATCACTGCCTCGGCCAGTCCAGCAAAGGTCAGATGGCCGATCATCATCGCGGGAATCGCGATGCTCAATGGATACGGCGCATACAGCGGCGTGCCGCCGGCGTCGTGAAACAGCGCGGGCTGAATGCCGAACTCAATCGCCGCCAACAGCGCCGCGGCGTTGATCGCCAGATACCCGGCGATCGCGGCTGCAACCACACGGCGCTTGGAGGTGATCGCCGCTCCGGCCGCGATGACGCGATAGATTGCGTACGCAACCAGCGAGCCGACAATCGCCATGTTGAAGCAGTTTGCGCCCAGCGTGCTGATGCCGCCGTCACCGAAGAACAGCGCCTGAATCGCGATCGCGATCGAGATGGCAAGGATGGCACCTGCCGGGCCGAGAACGATGGCTGCGATGGTTACGCCCAGCGCGTGGCCCGTCGTGCCGCCCGGTAGCGGCAGGTTGAACATCATGACTACAAAGGAAAACGCGGCGAAGACCGAGATAAGCGGGACGACCCGCGTTAACATCACTCGCTTCACGCGGCGCAGCGCGGAGTACCAGCCCGCCGCCGCTCCCACATAGAGCGTGGCACAGGTCGATGGGCTCAGGTATCCGTCGGGAATATGCATGGGAAAGCAAGGGGCCAGGAGTCAGGGGCCAGGGGTTAGCGCAACACTTCGACTGACCCCTGATCCCTAAGTCCTGATCCCTTGCTTCATCGTAAATCATGCATCATTTTGCTTACTGCTGGCCGACAACCACTCTCGCCACGGCCAGCATGCTGATGGCTTCTGCCGAGGGATCCTGCAGGCGCTCGGAACGTTGCAGCGCGGCGACGGGATCGACTTGCGCTGCGGCTTCGCTGACCTCCTGCACCACGTCGGGAGCGCTGGCCTTGATCGACGCTCGATCCGACCACACCTCATCCAGCGATGAGAACGCGATGTCGAAGTAGTGATCGGACATGCGGCGGTCTCCGGAACTTCCGCTGGCAAAGCCGCTGGCTGCGGCCTCGCGGGCGCGCCTGGCCGGGGGCAGGGAATTCAACTCCTGCGTGCGGTCGGCGGTGTTGCCCATGGCCTGCAGCACGCTCACGCTATCGTCCTCCGGTGTCGGGAGCACGGCGTTCTGTTCGGCGCTGCTCACCGTCTGCTGGATTGCCGGATCGGAGCGCAGCACCTCCTGATAGCTCGCTTCACCCAGGCGGTCGCCGATCGCCGCGCCCGTCAGGTTGACGGCCACGCTGCGCTGCGCCGAGTTGGGCAGCTTGGCCAGCCACAGGAGAAGTTTTGTGCCCGCCGTTCTTACCGCGTCCTTGTCCATCTCGCCGGCTGCCTGCGCGAACATGGCCGCGTAGTTCGGCGCCTCGTCGGCGTACCCGGCAGCATCGGCGGGCAGGGAAGAGAACATCCTGAGAAACATCGATTGCGACCACGTCGACTTCATGCCTTCGGCATCCATCAGCGCCATAATTGGCCGCGCCGCCACTACGCCCTGCGACATTGCCGCCTCGAGCTTGCTCTTCGCGCTGGCGTTCACCTGCGCCGGACAATTGGTGATTGCGCCCAGCAGCGACCCTTCGGCGTCGAGCACCGCGCCCGGCGGCAGCGACTGCACAAAGTTGGCAGCCGACGCGCAGTCCACGTGCCCACCCGCCAGCATCGATACTGCCGGCTTCTGTCCCTCGGTCACTAGCTTGGTCTCGATCGCCGTGCCTTCGCTGGCAAACTGCTGTGCCAGCTTCTTGTCGACGGGCGCGACCACGTTGGTTGCGGCATAGAGCACGCGCAGCCGGTCCTGCGGATCGGGCTGCGGCAGGCCGACAGCGCTATGCACAACATCTAGCACAAACTTCTGCCGCGAATTCTGCGAGGTCGCAGGCGCGGCCGCGGCAGGTGCATGGCCGGTCTGCGCTCCGGCCGTTACGGCAAACGCCGCCGCTAGAAAAATGGAAGAGAGCAACAATTTCAAATAAGACACCTCGGCCCATAGTGCGAGCCTGTTCACATGTTAGTAAACATCCAGAGCTGGCTGTATAGGGGAAAGGCTGGAGAGGCCTTAGTACTTCGGGAACCGGTATGCGTTTTGTGGTGTTGGTTTATGCAATGGCCTGTTTGCGCCAACAATCGCTGACGCTGCGGCGACGCTCACGATTTTGGCACCAGTATGATTGCCCAAACCCGCTGCTTCCAGAATACAAATTCGATGCCCGGATAGGAGAAGATCTTGTCGCCTACCGTCCCGATGACCTCCGGGCTACCGCTTGCGGTAGTTCCCTTCGCGAGGTCCATGCTGCCCATCTTGCCCATGCCGTAGGCTCGAAGAACATCTTCTTCGGAGGCTCCCACTCGAATCTGTCGATCCGTGCGGTAATCGCTCGTGGTCACAACGACACCTTTCAGTAGGTGGTCTTGGGCAAATTGAAAGTCAATCCCCGCCTTTTTGGCCCGCATCGACTCGATGTCGTTCTCTTTGGTCCGACCGATAACGAAATGGCCACAGCGGACACCGGGTACAATTACGGCATCGTCTTGGGTATGAGTACATCCGACCGTTGTGACCAGCACGATCAGTAATCCGACAGAAGCAAGCTGCCGCAACCAGCACCTCCGGCACACACATTATTTTGACACCGTTAGGGCACGATTGTCGGTGTACGGCGGGTAACTGTTGAAATATCCCCATTACACTCATCGACTTCATCTAAGCAGTTTTGAGCCTCTTCACAATACGTAGAGCCGAAGCATCCACCAGATGAGGAATAGCGCGACGATGGCTCCTGCGACGTGAACGATCCAGTCGCCCGCAGTTTTCGGTTTCCCAAAATTGAACATGCGGCCATGGTAGCAGGCCACATCCCAGGATGAGCTGCCCTCGCCATTGCACAGGACATCTTTGATTGGCTTTGCATCCCGAAGAGGAAGGCAGTTACTGCTTCCTCCACCTGGTTACGAAAGTACAATTGCCCGATTGTCCTTTCGTAATCTTGCGCAATTTCCAGAAGAGTCTAGGATCAACGTGTTAGGGTAGGCTTCGTTTGTACCCCGGCGACCCTGCCTTGGAATTTCTCTGGGGGTTCGTTGCTGTCTCGCGTCACGGGCTCGGTGTTTTTCCCTCTCACCCCTTCCCATCCGAACGCCTTCCGCATTAATCCCGTAAGTCCCTGTCGCTCAAGATTTTACCTGCAAGTCCCACGGGCTCAAGATTTTGCGGACACTTTCTTGTGTTTTCAAGAATTTACGGAGGAACCAGGGGGAGGGGTAAGACGGTGGCTAGTGGCCAGTGGCTAGTGACCAGAACATGAAGACAGAACCCATAGCGCTGTCGCAGGTCGTCGAGGCCCTGTTGCGTCACTCGATCAGGGTGGGTGCTGCGCGCCTCAACGGGCCGCTGAAAAACTCGGCGGAAGCGAGCTTTGTGTCAGGGCACGAGTTCAGTCCTGCCGAAAAGGCGTGTGTTTCTGTCGCCCGAGCCGGTTTCAGCCGGCGACACAGGTCTGTGAAAAGAGTTCTTCATCAGCCCAGGAATGCGTACTCCATCCGATCGGTCCTTGCGCCGTTAGAGCCTAAGTACCCGCGATATACTGAAGCACTGAGGATTGGCGTGAGTACTGAGCAGAAAACCTTTTATATCGAGACCTTTGGCTGTCAGATGAACTTCCACGACTCAGAGAAAGTCGTGGGCTCGCTCATCTCGCAGGGCTATCGCCAGGTGGAGCGCGAAGAAGAGGCCGACCTGATCTTCTACAACACCTGCTCCATCCGCGACAAAGCCGAGCAGAAGGTCTTTCATCGCCTGGCCGACTTCAAGAAGCTGCAGAAGGAAGGGAAGCGCTTCGGCGTTCTGGGCTGCGTCGCCCAGCAGGAAGGCGAGAAGATCTTCGAGCGCGCGCCCTGGGTTTCGCTGGTCGCCGGCTCGGCCTCGTACCGCAATCTGCCGGAGATGCTGGTGCAGATCGAGTCGGGTCAGGCGCGCGTCACCGGCCTCGACGACCGCGAGACCGACCAGACCTTCGAGACCGAGTTCACCGCCCGCAGCAATCCGCATCGCGGCTACATCACCATCATCGAAGGCTGCGACAAGTTCTGCGCCTACTGCGTCGTGCCCTACACCCGCGGCAAGGAGCGCAGCCGCACTTCGCAGTCGGTTCTGGACGAAGCCCGGCGCATGGCCGATGCTGGCTACACCGATATCCAACTGCTCGGGCAAAACGTGAACTCTTACCGCGATCCGGCAGAAAAGAAGAGCTTTGCGGAGCTGCTGAGCGCGGTCGGCGAGCTCGACAGGCATTCGCCGCGTGCGCTTCACCACGTCGCATCCGCGCGACTTCACCAAGGACATCATCGACGCCATCGATGCGGTCCCAGCGCTCTGCGATCACGTGCATCTGCCGGTGCAGAGCGGTTCGTCGCGCGTGCTGGATGTCGATGTTCCGCGAGTACACCCGCGAGCAGTACCTGGAACGCATCGCCTGGATGAAGGGAACTCGCAACAAGGAAATCAGCATTACCACCGACGTAATCGTCGGCTTCCCGGGCGAGACCGAAGCTGAATTTGCCGAGAGCCTCAGCCTGCTGGATGAGGTCGGTTATGACGGCGTGTTCTCGTTCAAGTACTCGCCGCGGCCGAATACTCCGGCGCTGCAATACGCGGATTCGATTCCCGAAGCCGAGAAGTCGCGTCGCTTGCAAATCCTGCAGGAGCATCAGCGGGAGATCCAGAGAGCGAGCTATAGGAGGCATTTAGGACAGAAGATTGAAGTGATGGTGGAAGGCAAGAACACGGCCGCGCGGCCAGATGATCGGGCGGACATCGCAGAACAAGACGCTGAACTTTACGGTCGAGAGCGGCAGCGAGCCGCGCGTCGGAGAGTATGTGCAAGTTGAGGTGACGCAAACGTTCCCCAATAGTCTTTTGGGAAAGATGGCGCAATAGTCATCCACAAAGGCGTTGCGTTGCGTACTTCTATGGCGTATGACGTGAAGAGTTCACCACGGAGACACGGAGATTTGGAAGACATCTCGATTTTCTCCGTGAGTGATGAGCAAACAAGGGCTCGAGCTGAAAGTAGTGTGGAGGGACCACGATGGAAGTTGAAATGAAAATTCGAGGATTGATGCTGGATCCCGTAACCAATATGCCCATCGTGGTGCTCAAAGACCAGATCAGCGAAGCGGTGCTGCCGATATGGGTCGGCGTCTATGAGGCCAATGCCATCGCGCTGGAGATCGAGAAGGTCACGACGCCGCGGCCCATGACGCATGACCTGCTGAAGAACCTGCTGGTCGGGCTGGAGACGATGGTGCGCAAGGTGGTCGTCACCGAGCTGCGCGACGAAACGTTCTTCGCCGTGATCTGGCTGGAGCGCGAGGGACAGTCGATCTCGATTGACTCGCGCCCGTCGGATGCGCTGGCCTTGGCGCTGAGGGTCGATTGCCCGATCTTTGTCGAAGAAGAGGTGCTGAAGTCGAGCAAGGCGGCAACCAATGTCACCGACCACGCCAGCGCCGAGGAACTACGCAAGTGGCTGGAGAATCTCGGCGAGGACGATTTGGGCCGATACAAGATGTGAGGACGGCAGCCTTTGGCAATTAGCAATTGGCATTTGGCTAGGGGAGCTACGGCGGATCTTGAAAACTGAATGATTTCCACGATGGTTTGCCGTAGAGCGACAAGGCTGTTCAAACCGCGCTTTGGCTAAGTATCAAATGGCTAAGCGCCAAGAGCCGATTTCTATGCCCGATCCTGCTAATCAGCTTCAGCGTCTCTATGTTGCCGGCTTCGACATTCAGGTGTTCGAGATGTTCGGCAACTCAGTCGGCGTCGTCCGCGACGGCTGCATCGCGCTGCTGCGCACTACGCCCGCCGGACTGCAAATGATCGGCACTCCCGGCTGGCGCATGGGACAGGCGCTGGGTGTGCTGGTCGACAAGCAAGGGAAGCAAGTCTTCCAGGCGAAGTCGGAGATCGTGGATGCGACTCCGGAACGGCTGGAGGCGTTGCGCAAGTTCAAAGCCGACCTGGAGCGTTTGCTCTCGGCAACGGCCTAGCGGCCAAGTGCCGCTGGTCAGTTTAAGCTCTTTCTGAACTCGATTTTGCGGTAGGTTTCACTTCGGATCCGCGGCGGACTGGGCAGCGCGATCGCTGTGCATGAAGACGATCTTCCACGCGCCCTGCTGCTTTTGCAGGAACGCCGATTCCAGCCACTCCATCGGCTGGCGTCCTGAAGCGTCGGCGATGCTGCCACGATTTACGTAGGCAATCCAGGCTGCGTTGCCGAGGACGTGAACATCGGGATCGGTGACGTTCCACTCGTAGACCTTGCCCGCATCGTGCTGAGCTTTGATCAGCTTCATAATGGCATCGCTGTCGAAGCGGGCACCGCTGTCGAAGATGTAAAAGCCGGTTGCGGTTACCGCGTGGAACTTGGCCAGGTCGTCCGTGGCTGCCGCGGCGAAGATCGCTTTAACCGTGTCGACGACCTGTTTCTGATCGACTGACAACGGCTTATTTTGCGCAGCGGCAAAATTCGTCAGCACCAAGACGACAGAAAGAACGGCGACCTTTAGCAGAGAACGCATAGAACCTCCGTTGAGAAGTTTAAGCGGATTTTTCATAGTCCGTCAGAGGAACTGGCGGACTGCTTCCTGGTATTGCGCTAGCTTGGCGGATCGTCCGACTTCAGGTGACTCTTGCAGAAGGGCCAAACTTCAGCCAGTTTTAGCAAGGAAGGCCCAGCAAGGGGGCGCAGCATATTGCGTTTCAGATAGTTAACATAATATCCGTTATCGGACATTACTAATGGCCCGCGTTGGGCGGGTCTCTGGCGCTTACCGTATCGGTATCTGTGACGTTCTGACGACCCGGCTTGATGTGGTCACCGCTTCTTGTGACCTGCGCGCTTTCCTCCCCGGAGATGCTGTCTCATCATGACTGGCAATGGACACCGTTCTGGCCGGCGTGCTGCTGATCTCCGTTTCGATGCTGCTTTCGGTGATCGGCCTCCTGCTGGTGCGGCGTTACGTTAGTGTCGACTGGCTCAAGACGCCATCGCGAGCTGGCCGGTTATTACTTCCTGATGATCGGCACGCTGTACGCCGTGCTGGTTGCCTTTGCCATCTACGTGGTTTGGGGCGCGTTCAAGGACGCCGGAACCAACCTCGAGCACGAAGCGACCGAAGTAGCTGATCTTTCGCGCCTTTCCACGGCGATGCCCGACGATCTTCGCCGGAACATCACCGCCGGTCTGATGGAATACCTGAATGCGGTCTCGCAGGATGAATTCCCAGCCATGGAACAAGGTCGCGACAGCAGCCGCACTTGGCTGGCCGTTCAGCGCCTGTGGGACGTCTATCGGGACGCGCAGATCGATACGCCGAGGCTGCAGGCATACTTCAACGAATCCTTGAAGCATTTAACACTATTATCCGACTACCGAAGGACCAGGCTCTTCGCCAGCCACGGCACTGTTCCTGCCATCCTGTGGTTGCTGCTGACGGTGGCAGGCGTGCTCCTGGTGAGCTTCACCTTTTTCGTCGGCCACGAGAGTGTCTCGACGCAGGCCGCCATGACCGGCTGCTTGGCGGGCATCGTGGCGTTCAGCATGTTCCTGATTGTTACGCTTAACCGGCCTTACTCGGGCGCGGCGCGGGTGACGCCGGAGCCGTTCCGCCTGGAGTTGTCGCACGTAGCGGCGCGGATGCCGAAGTAGAGAGCAGTTCCCTTCGTTTAAATCAGCACGACCTTGGGATGAAAGAGCGTTCCCGCGACTCGGCTGGCCAGGCAGATCAAATCCGTCTGGCCGGCGAAGACCTTCACCCAGCGCGAGCGCGACATTTCCGGCAGGTTCACCGTTCGCCCGTTGCGAATCTTGGCTACGTCCGCATCGGTCGCAGTCACGCAAGGGATGTCCGGCAGAACGCGCCGCGGATGAACCAGAATCTCTTCCAACCTGGATTGCGCGACAGCCTCGGCAATCTGTTCAAGGGTGTGGCTGTGTTCGATGGTGAATTCGGCTGAAGCCGTGCGCCGCAGGCTGGCCAGATGAGCGCCACATCCCAGCCTATGTCCGAGGTCATGCGCGAGGCTGCGGACGTAGGTTCCCGACGACACATGGCAGCGGAAATCGGCGAGGTCCGCTTCCAGCCTGGAGATCGCGAACTCTTTGACCTCGACTTCTACTGGCTTCAGTTCAACTTCTTGTTTGCGCCGCGCCAACTTGTAAGCCGGGACGCCTTGAATCTTCTTGGCGGAAAACGGTGGCGGAATCTGCTGGATGTGTCCGGTCAAGCCTGAAACCGCCTGCTGTATTTCTTCAAGTGATACGTGAACTTCCTGGGCTGCGCCGGTGGGCTCGCCATCGGCGTCGTAAGTATCGGTCGCGAAGCCCAAGCGGATTGAGCCTTCGTAGATTTTTTCCGACGAATTGTAGAACTGGCAAAGGCGGGTCATGCGCCCCAGTACAAGCGGCAGAACGCCGGTAGCCATCGGGTCGAGCGTCCCCAAGTGGCCGATGGAGCGCTCGCCCACAATCCGTCGTGTGCGGGCGACGACGTCGTGCGAGGTCCATCCCGCGGCTTTATCCACCACCAACACACCGTTGATTGGCATCTGTCTGCTATCGTGGAGGGAGAGAGGCTCGTTGGTCAAATCGAGTAAGGATCTGGCCGGGAGCGAAGCAAGGGAAGCCAGTTCCCTGCTGCACCAGCCGTAGCGCCGATATGATTCCGCTGAAAGACGACGCACCCCGGATCACCACTCCATTCATCAACTACACGTTGATCGCGCTGAATATTCTTGCCTTCCTGGCGTCGCTGGACTGGCGCATGAAGCTGCCCGAGCCACGACCGGAAATCCTGATCGCCTTCGGAGTTGTCCCGGCACGGCTGAGCGTGGTCCTGTTCAATCATGGCTATGTGCCGTGGGACTTGATCTCGGGGCTCGGAACGCGCTTCGTGCCGCCGCTGGCCGCTATCGTGCCGTACCTGACGTCCATGTTTCTGCATGGCGGATGGATGCACATCATTTTTAATATGTGGGCGCTGTGGATCTTCGGCGATAACGTTGAAGATTACCTGGGCCACTCGCTGTACCTGGCGCTGTACATGGTGTGCGGCGTAGCCGCTGCTCTGCTGCACACGCTGTTCAACCTCAACTCGGCGGTGCCCAGCGTGGGCGCCAGCGGCGCGATCGCCGGAGTGATGGGCGCGTTCTTCGTGTTGTATCCGCGAGCGCGGGTGCTGACCCTGGTGCCGTTCTTCTTCGTCTTCTTTCTGTGGCTGCCGGCGTGGATCGTGTTGGGGTATTGGTTTATCGCGCAGTTTTTGAGCGGGGCAGCGACGTCGATTTCGCACGGGCAGAATGCCAGCGGGATTGCGTTTTGGGCGCATGTGGGCGGATTTATCGCAGGCGTGTTGCTGATCAAGATGTTTCCCGCGCGGAAGCGGAGATATCATTACGGGTTGTGAAAGCCTCGCGAAACCTGTCACCGGCTGAAGCCGGTTCTTTTCCCTTCCTGTTCGTTTACCCCGCCCTGAAGGGCGGGGCTGTCACCTGTCGCGCCTGCGGCGCTGGTTCATAGTTCCGCAACTCGTTTTCCATGGAAAGCATTCCGGTTGACGCGGGTGTCTCACCGGCTGAAGCTGGTTCATTCTCTTCCTGTTTGTCTACTTCGCCCTGAAGGGCCGGGGCTATCACCTGTGGCGCCTGCGGCGCTGGTTCATAGTTCCGCAACTCGTTTTCCATGGAAAGCATTCCGGTTGACGCGGGTGTCTCACCGGCTGAAGCTGGTTCATTCCCTTTCTGTTTGTCTACCCCGCCCTGAAGGGCGGGCCTGTCACCTGTGGCGCCTTCGGCGCTGGTTCATGGCTCGTGGTCCTATTTCCCTTCGGAATCGCTTTCTTCGCTTCTCGGAACCGCCTTTAAGCGCGAGCGATGGCTACGTCGTGTGAGGCAAATAATGAGCCGCACGAAGTCGCTGGCGCGAGCCATTGCGGCAGCTTCATTGACGGATTGCGAAGATATCTACTGCTCGGTGTTCTTCACGGCGCCAGCTGACGGGGTGATGAGCAACTCGTCGAGGTTGGCTTCGGGCGGGAGCAGGACCGCGTAGAGCACGGCCTGGGCGACGGTGCCGACGTCCATCATGCCGTCGCGCGAGACGTCAGGCATGATCTGCTGCCACATGCCAGTGGACGTCGCGCCAGGCATCAACGCAGTGACGCGTATTCCGCGGGGCATCAATTCTTCGCGCAGAGCGCGGGTAAAACCGTAAGCACCGGTTTTTGCTGCGGTATAGGCGGCGAACTGCGGAAAGACCTGTTTGGCGGCCGCCGAAATATTGTTGATGATCGTGCCGCCACGTTTCATCAGCGGCAGCGCGGCGCGCGTGCAGAGGAAGACGCTGTTCAGATCGATGTCGATGATCTGGCGCCACATCTCGACTGAGGTGTTTTCCACCGCGGTCGGCACCTGGCTGATTCCCGCATTGTTGATCAAGATGTCGACGTGGCCAAAGCGCGTCTGCACCATATCGAAGAGCGCGTCGATGGAGTAGGGCTCACGCACATCGCAGACTCCAGCGATGACCTTGGCGTTGTGGTCCGTAGAGAGCTTGTGAGCTGCGGCTTTAACTTTCTCTTCGTTACGTCCGGTGATGACGACGCTGCAGCCTTCCTTGACGAAAGCCTTTGCAATCGCGTAGCCGATGCCGCTGCTGCCGCCAGTGATGACCGCAACCTTGCCTGCCAGCCGATGTGTGGAAGGTGCCGGGACGTTCTCGCCCATCGATTAAATCCCGTTGCCGTTCCTGGCATGGATGAGCGCGAGGAATTCCTGGCGCGTCTGTTGTGCGCGGAAGGCGCCGAGCATCGACGAGGTGACCGTGGCTGAGTGCTGCTTCTCGACGCCGCGCATCATCATGCAGAGGTGTCGGGCCTCAACGACGACGCCGACGCCAAGCGGTTGAATCACCTTCTGGATGGTCTCTGCGATCTGCACGGTCAGGCGCTCCTGCACCTGCAGGCGGCGCGCGAAGACTTCGACCAGGCGCGCGGTCTTGCTGAGGCCGATGACTTTGCCCTTGGGAATGTAGGCGATGTGCACCTTGCCGAAGAACGGCAGAACGTGATGCTCGCACAGACTGAACATCTCGATGTCTTTGACGATGACCATCTCGTCGTAGTCGACGCTGAACAGGGCGTCCTTCAGGATGGACTCGGGATCCTCGTGGTAGCCCTTGGTGAGGTGCTGCAGAGCCTTGGTGAATCGTTCGGGAGTCTTGAGCAAACCCTCGCGATCGGGATCTTCGCCGAGACGCACCAGCATTTCGCGCGCAAGCTCTTCGAAGCTGGCGCTGGTGAGAGTCGGAGTGTCAGTGGTTTTCATAATGTCGGCACTTGGCATTTAGCAATTGGCACTTAGCAAAGGCGCTCCACCTCTGTGGTTTGGCTGAGCGCCGAATGCTAAGGGCTAATTGCCGTTGTACTCAAAACTGTTCATCGCGGTCTCTTCGATCCGCACTTTCTCCAGATGAGCGGCGTTAAAGTTTTGCTGCAAGATGTCGTAAATCACTTCGCTCAGGCGTTCAGTCGTTGGAACGTCCTCGGCGAACTCGCCGCACAGGTTCAAGTTCACGTGGTCAAAGCGGTCCAGCACTTGCTGGCGCACGGCTGCGTCGAGGTCCCACCAGATTGCAAACCATGCCGGTCGCAGGATCGACCTGCCCGCTGACCGTCACCTCCAGCGCGTAGTTGTGGCCGTGCCCATGCGGGTTGTTGCACTTGCCGTAGACCGCGCGATTCTGTTCGTCGCTCAGGCTGTCGGAGTGCAGCCGATGCGAAGCCGAGAAAATGTATCGTCGTGTGAGGTGCGCTTTCATGGTTCTCCGTAGAAATCGACGAACAGGTCCGGCAACTCGTAGACGCGGACGCGATGCAGCCGCGCGATTTGCAACTTCCCTTCCAGCCGCTTCCAGATGGTGATGGCCAGGTTTTCGGTGGTCGGGATCTGGGTGGCAAACTCCGGTACTTCTTTATTGAGATGACGATGGTCGAGCGCGTCAATGACCTCGCGGTTCAAGATGTCCTTTAAGTCTTTGAGGTCGACGACAAACCCGGTCTGCGGGTCGATCTCTCCCCTCACGGTGACTTCGAGGGTGTAGTTGTGGCCGTGCCCGTTGAGGTTGGCGCACTTGCCGAAGACGCGGCGGTTCTCTTCTTCCGTGAAATTCGGATTGTGGTAATAATGCGAGGCCGAGAATTCACACTTCCGGGTTAGATAGACCATGAAGACCTGTGTTGCGGAGACCCGCTAGCTCTCAGCGGCTAACGCCGCTCATGTTGTGCACTGCGCCGGACGGCCTGACGGCCGCGGCCTCCAGAGCCCCGCTTACTCATTGTACGTTCCCGAGGGCGGTTGTTTCGCATCCTCGGAAGATGGCTGGCCCTTCGGCTGTGGCACTGCGCTGTACGAACGGCCCCTCCAGCTCACCGTCCCTCGATTATGTGAGATGTCGGAATTGAGTAAAAGGAGCGAAAACAACGGCAAGCCGAAGTATGCGAAAGCGTTTGACTGGGAGTCAAAATGGGCGCGCCGAATTCGCCGGAGGAATAAAAAGCCCAGAACGCCGGCTGCTCCAGCGGCCAAGCCACTCTTCAGGAGTTCTCCCCGGCGAGCCTTTGAGACCGCGGTTCCTGCGCACGCGCCAATGGTGAGAAACTCCAGTATGCGACGCGCGGCCAGTTCGCGCGAGTCAGGAAACAGCAGCGCGAGGTTCTTGGTCCAGCCCTCCCACATCTGCGGAAAGCTGCGATACATGCGGGTGCTGACCACGTCGGACTGACGAAACTGCAGGCGATATCCGGCGCGCTTTACAAGTTTGGCGAGTTCAACGTCTTCCAGGATCGCGCCGGCCACTGCCGCGTGGCCACCGACAGCTTCGTAGGCATCGCGGCGGATGAGCAGATACTGACCGTTCGCCGCCGCTGCCGGAAAGTTGGGATCGCTGACCTCTTTCGGCCGATACGTCGCCGCGAGTTCGGCGAAGATCACCGGCATCAGCGCGCGCTCGGCAAAGCTGTGGACCTCCTGCTTCGGCGAGTAGGAGAGCAGTGCGGCACCAGTTCGCGCCGCCTCCTCCATCCCGCTGGCGATCGAGTTGGGCGCGTGCCGGGTGTCGGCGTCGGTAAAGAGAAGCCACTTCCCTTTCGCGGCCTTCGCCCCGGTCCAGACAGCGTTGCACTTGCCGCTCCAGCCGACCGGCAGCGGATCGGCAGAGATAACGCGAACCGGAAACTGCCGGGCGATGCGACGCGTGTTGTCGGAGGAGTGGTCGTCGACGACGATGATCTCGTGCGATGGGCCCTGCTGTTCGAGCAGGCTGCGCAGGCAATCGGCGAGGCAGTCTTGTTCGTTCCTGGCGGGAACGATGACCGAGACTTCGGGTTGAGAATGGGAGTTCACAGATTCACTCAACCGCGGTTCAGGATATCTGCGGCTTTCGTGGTAGCGATGCCGTGCGCACACAAACGCCGCGCGCGGTTGAATCGATTATTATAAAAAGCGTGAAGCGTTTTGCCTCCTCCATCGTACTGGTTATTGCTGTCTGGTTGACTGGTTGTAACAGCACGCATCCTCCGCGTATTGGCAGTCCTGCTCCTGACTTCACTATCACCGATCCGGATCACACGATTTCGTTGAGCCAGCTGCGCGGCAAGCCGGTGGTTCTGAATTTCTGGGCGAGCTGGTGCGGACCGTGCGTCGAGGAGACTCCTTCGCTGGTAGAATTGCAGCGGGAACTTGGCGACCGGGTTACGGTACTGGCTGTCAGTGAGGACCAGGACGAGGCCGCCTACAAGCAGTTCATCCGCGATCATAATGTGAACCTGCTGACCGTGCGCGATACCACCCGGAGTACCAACGAACTCTACGGCACCTTCAAGTTTCCCGAGACCTTCATCATCGATCGCAATGGCAAGATAATTCGCAAGTTCATCGGTCCGGCCGATTGGACTTCGCCGGACATCGTGGATTACCTGAAGCGCCTATAGAAGCCATACTACTAACTCGTAACTTACCTAATCCTGTCGAGTTACGCCGAATTTTGCACAGCAAAAAGCACGTAGGTGGCTAGGCGCGATATTCACCGGCGTGTAAGAATCCCCTCCACCGTGGGGTGTTTAGCAAAATCCAAGCCCCCAAATTCAATGGAGGACAGATACTCATGCGGATTTCTGCCAACCGCGCGTACCAGCGAAGTGCTTTGCTTTTGCTGGCGTGCCTCTGTGTTTCCCTGTTTGCCTTCGCACAAGACGAAGACGTAAGCGGTGCGCAAGTCTCCAGCCAGCCGCCGCGACCGATGTACATGGTTCTGCCCGGACGTGTGACCTCCGACATACCGGTTCCGGCCGGCTCTTCTCTACCGACGTGGAACGGCTCGTTCACCTACGGTGGAAGCAACTACACCTACAACATGGTAGGGACGGCTCCATCGTCCAACAGTTCCACTTCGATTCCGACGTACATCATTCCGATCAAAATCGTGATTACGTCGCGGCGTACACAGTACACGTTCGATCCTTCGCACGTGCTGTCGAACGGCAAGACGGTGGTGCAGAACACGACGGCGTCACCCATCTTCCAGAGCTTGACCTACACGCAGGGTGGCGTGAACGTCGGGACCACGCAGTACATCGATGCCTTCCAGCGCGCGAATTTCTGGGGTACGGTGCAGAACGCCCAGAACTATCACCTGCTGCTGGGTGGACCGACGGTGCTGGCTGAGCAGACGTTGAGCCCGTCGTCCAGCTATGGCAAAACAGGATCGCCATTCGGATTTACGGCCGGTCTGGTTGACATCAACTGGTTCGACGCGCAATTACCGGCGATCATGAGCCGCCTGGGCATCCCCACCAACAGCCTCCCAATCTTCCTCACCTACGACGTATATCTGACGCAGAACGGGCAGTGCTGCATCGGCGGCTATCACAGCTCCGAAGGCAACCTGAGCAACCTGCAGTCGTATGCGCATGCGACCTATGTCGATCATCCGGGCGACTTTGCCCAGGACGTTTCGGCTCTGTCGCACGAAATAGGCGAATGGGCGGATGATCCGCTGGTGGTCAACTACAACGGTAACAACACACCTTGCGGCATCCTGGAAGTCGGCGACCCGCTGGAGGGAAATTCCAACTACGGCGGTTATCACTACGTCCTGAACGGGTTCACCTATAACCTGCAGGATCTGGTGACGCTACCGTACTTTGGGGCTCCCGCGAATACTTCGGTGAACGACTGGTTCACCTTCCAGGGAGAGAGTCTGAGCGTTTGCCAGAATGGCAGCTAAACCTGCCAGAGACCATAGCGCGGAGGTAAGGCTCGGCCGCTGCAATCGCAAGGTTGCGGCGGCTGTTTTTTTGACGGAAACTTGATAACGAGGCGACTGGCGCCCGATTTCCCGATATGGTTTGTGACCGTAAGCTGCGACTTACAAAGCCGAGCGGAATCCAATCCTTGTGCGTCCGTGTCCCCTATACTCATGAAAGCACTATTGAGGTGTACGATTCTGCGGAAATATAGATCGCGCTGCGCTGCCATTTTATTAGGGTTTTGTCTCTCGCTGCTCCTCTCCTCAGCGGCTCTCGCCCAAACCCAGGAGCTTTACATCTCCGATGGGGACACGGGGACAGGCGTGGCTGACGTTGACGATCAAAAGAATTCAACGGCAACACCTGCGGCTTCCGGGACAGTTACCGGTACGGTGGTGGACCAGGACGGCGCGTTAGCCGTTGGCGCGCAGATCACTCTGACCCGTGCGGGAACTTCCGCTCCGCAACAGGCGGTGTCGGACGATAACGGCCAGTATTCCTTCGGCAACGTTTCTCCCGGGCCGTTTCAACTCACAGTCACGGCTCCCGGTTTCCATTCCAGCGTTGTAAAGGGCACGCTGCACTCAGGAGAGACATACGTGGTGCCGCAAGTCGCTCTGGCGATTGAAGGCGCTACAACGGAAGTCAAGGTGGGATTGACGGGCGACGAGGCTGCTGAAGTTGAGGTTCAGGAGCAGTACAAGCAGAAGGTACTGGGCTTCATTCCAAACTACTATGCCAGTTATGTGCCGGATGCTGCTCCTCTTCCCCCGCGTCTGAAGTTTCAGCTTGCGTGGCACTCGGTCAGCGACCCCATAACTATTCTGGGGGCAGGAATGCTGGCCGGAATTTATCAAGCCGGCGATCAGCTCAGCGGTTATGGTCAAGGCGCGGAAGGATACTTCGACCGTTTCGGCGCGGCCTACGGCGATATCTTTCTCGGCACGTTTATCGACAGCGCGCTGTTTCCCTCGCTGTTCCACCAGGATCCACGATACTTCTACCGCGGCACCGGCACCATTAAATCGCGGCTGGGATATGCGCTGGCCAACGCCGTCATGTGCAGAGGCGACAATGGAAAGTACCAGGTCAACTATTCCACGATCCTGGGATCGTTTGCCACCGCCGGCATCTCGTACACCTATTATCCTGCCGCGAACCGGGGCGGTGGTCTGATGGCGGAGAGCGCCCTGATCCGGATCGCTGAAGGAAGCCTGGCCGGCGTTTTCCAGGAATTCGTGGTCAAGAAACTGACGCCGCACCTGAAGAACCACCAGGCGGCGACGCAGCAGCAACCGTAAGGCAACTGCCGACTACTTTGCAGGCTTCTCGAAGAGCTTCGGATCCACGTTGGCGTTCACCTGCATGGCAGTGAGCGTCATGGTCATTACCGGGTTATCGCCTTCATCCAGCACGACGTACTTGGTTGGATAGAGCAATCCGCCGAAGTTCTTCCAGTCGGAATATTGAAAGGTCAGGGTTGTGGGAGTGTCCTGGCTGGTGTCGGTGGAGCGCTCCTGAAGCAGTTTGCCGTCCGGCCCAATCCACCAGCGTGTAGGGACGCCGTCGGCGGTCACGTCCACGACCGTTGCGACGGTATCACCGACTTTGTCGTCACCGATAGCGTCAAACGTATATTTCTTGTCGTGGAGATGCTGCAGTACGTTGATGAAGTCGTGCTTGAGCGCGTCCTGGGACGCTGCGGCTTCGCGCTCGGAGAGATCCTGCACCTTGGCGCCCGTCACCACGAATGACGACGTTGGAGTTACGACGCGAAGCACGGTTCCCTGCGGCAGTCTCAACTTCTGCGCCTGCTTGTCGGGATAAACAATCGTTTGATCGCCTTCGATTCGCTGGCCCTGTTTCAGGGTCGTTATCTTCTGCTGCAGCGTCCTGACGCCGTTCACTTCATCCGCGCCTCCCATGGCCTGCAAGAGCTTTGCGGCAGCGCCTTGACCCGCAGGGTTGCTGACAGCCGAATTGAAGTCGAGCACCAGGGTGGAACTGGAGGGGTTGCTTTGGGTGGTCTTCTGCGCCCAAGCCGAAATCGCCAAGGCCGGCAGTAAAGCTGACATCACCAGTGCAATCTTGGAAGAGTATGCCTGCAGTCGAATGAGGTTCATCGGACTCCTCGCTGAGTACTATCGCGCCTCGCATAGATTGAGGCGCTGCCAAGAGTTGGGTTCCCGATTACTTGACCGAGGGCGACGCTGTTGTAGCGCCGGACGGCGACTGTCGGAACTCCTCGCCCATCCACGCCTGGAGTGCTTTCATATTTTGCGGCCGACCCAGGAAGTCTTTCACCAGATCGTTCGCCGACATCGAACCACCCGGCTCCAGGACCTGCTTCCGGTAGCGCATGGGCGCTTCCCCGGCAAGCAGATTCTGCTGGTCGAACTGTCCGAAAAAGTCTTCCGAGATCACCTTGTCCCACATGTAGGTGTAATACGCGGACGAGTAGCCGCCCAGGTGGGTGAACGAGGCGTACATATGGCCGTCTGATTCGACCGGCTTCAGCAGCGTGTACTTCTCGAAATTGTATGGCGTGATTGCATCCATGTCGGTCTGCGCCGGATTGCCTTTGTAAAAATCGTAGGAGATCGCGGCCAGCGCGTTCTGCAAGCTGATGCTGCTGCCGCGTCCGAAGGCCGATGCGCGATTCATGCGAGCCACCACGTCGGCCGGAATCGGCTCGCCCGTTTTGTACTTCTTTGCGAAAGTGGCGAGCACCTGCGGACTGCGCATCCATTCTTCGAGCATTTGCGAAGGCGCTTCGGTGAAGTCGGCTTCCATGCTGATGCCGCTGATGCCCGCCCATTGCTGCTGACCGCCAAGGATGTGGTGCATCAGGTGTCCGAACTCATGAAAGAAGGTGATCACGTCGCCGTAGTCCATCAGCCCCGGATCTTTCGCCGAAGGCGGAAGAAAATTGCAGACCAGAATGGCTTCGGGCAGCTGCTTGCCGCGAATGCCGTCGAGGATGGGCGACATCTGCTGGTGACTGTATTTCCCGGGCCGCGGAAACATGTCGAGATAAAACCGGCCAATGACTTTGCCGTTGTCGATGACATCCCAGGTCTCGACCGACGGGTCCCACGCAGGAACATTCGCCTCCTGCTGGAAGCTGATATGAAACAGCGAAGCCGCGGTACTCATCACGCCTTGCTTCACCTGCTGGAAGGGGAAATACGGGCGCACGGTTTGTGAATCGAAATCATATTGTGAGCGGCGAACGAGCTCCTGAAGGTACCAGTACTGATAGCCGAGAATTTCGGTCGCGCCGGGATCGGTCTTGCGCTTTTCAGCCAGCAGCATTTCGAATTCGCGCTGCGCGATCGGACGGGCGGCGGCGTCTAGGTCGCCGACGAATTTGGCGATGTTGCTTCCCTTACCAATCATCTTGTCGGCAGCGTTGTAATCCGCCCACGACGGATAGCCGATGATGTTGGCAATCTCGTAGCGCATCTGCATCATGTCGAGCAGGACGGCGCGATTCTGGGGGTAAGCGCGAGTGTTCCAGGCTTCCCAGATACGGCGGCGCAAGGCGTCACTCTTCGCCAGTTCGAGCACGGGAAAGGTATTCGGCTCGTCAGCCGGGATGATGAGATTGCCGTTGGCAGCGCGTTTCTGTTTGTCGATGAAATCCTTCGGCAGGCCTTCGAGCTCGGATTTGTCAGTGACTTCGACGGTTCTGGCGTCGTCGGAGATATTGCGGTCAAACTTCGACTGATCGTCGGTGAGACGGTCGTTCAGCTGATTGAGCTTCTTGCGCGTGGCATCGTCCTTGTCTACGCCGGCCAGGCGGAACTCCAGCAACTGCCGCTGTACGTAATAGCGCGTGGCGGAATCAGCTTTCGACAGATCAAGCGCCGACAATGCCTCGTAGACGCCGCGGTTCAGCGAGAGCGCCGATTGCGCGCTGCTGACCTTCGTTGTCATGGCGGTCGCCGTGTCCCGATAAGCCGCGTCGGGATGCACCTGCTGCATCAGGGTGGAGAAGTAGATGGCGGCGTTCAACTCGCGCACGGCGTTGTCGTAGGGAGCCAGCGTGTTATCGACGGTTCTGGCGTCCTTAACAGCCAGAATCTCATCGATGGATTTCTGCGCGGCAACCAGGCGATCATTTTCGATCTTGTTGAAGGCTGCAATGTCAGGCTTGGTGGCGAAGACGGTCGGCTGGCTCTTGATGTCCTGAGCCGCGAGGGAAGAAACAAAAAGGAGAGCCGCCAAAGCACGGCTGGCCACAGGGCGCGCGAGCATTCCGCATTACCTCCTGAGCAATGGCTGCGGTAGATGCTCGGAATGTTACACGAAAAGCTGGGCGGCGACGTCGAAACGTGCACCGCCCATGTGGTGGTTAGTGTTTTTCAGCGGGCGGATGCGCAGCTTCCGGAGGAGGAGCCTGGCGTGGGGCTGCCATGCCCTGCCGCTGGTTCAGTTGCTGCTGTTGCTGCGCATGCTTCTGCTCCATCTGTTGCGTCTGCTGCGCATGCTGCTGTTCCATCTGCTGCTGGCGAGCTGCGTTGGCCTGCTGCTGGGCTTTCTGGTGGTCCTGCTCCTGCTTCTGCGCCAGCTGCTGATGCTCCTGCTGTTGCTTCTGGTACAGCTTCTGCTGTTGCTGCTGATATTTCTGGTCTTGCTTGGCGTTGCCGGTGCTGGGCGGCTGAGGCACCGGATGCGGAGGCACATCCTTAGCGTGCGTCGGCATCGGCTGACGCGCAGGTTCGTTCTCCGGCGGGCGAGCGGCTTCATTGGCCGGACGTCCAGGCTCGTTGGGTCGGGCAGCCTCGTTAGGCGGACGATTGTTGGCGTTCGGCTCCGCTCCGCGATTGGCAGGCGGATGATACGGCGCGCCTGCTTCTTTCGCTGGGACAGCTTCAGACCTCAGGTTGCCGGGACGAGCGGTAGCTGCGATGGGCGGCTTGCCGTGGTTGGCGCTGGCACGCAGCTCGGGATTGGAGCGGGCAGCCTGTATGTGCTGGTTCTGCGCCGCTACTGGCGGAATGTGCCGATCTCGAGCTGCCGCTTCCTGCGCAGGCGTGGGAGCCGCTCGCACTCCGCCCTCACCACCGTTGTAGCTGACGTGGTTGACGGTGACGTTGTTGATAGTGGTGTTGTACACATTGTGAATGTTGGTGACGTTGACGTTGTTGACGGAACGGTTGTAATAGAACTGATTGCCCTGCCAGCGTCCCCCTTCATAACCGTTGCCAAAATATCCGAAGCCGTAGTTAATGCCGCCATAAAACCCGACGGCCGGTCCCCAATAGCCCTCATGGAAAGAGTAGGCGTTGTTGTACCAGCCCCAGTAAGGCGGGGTCCAGTAGTAGCCGGGCTGAGGCACCATAACCCATGTGCCGGGCACCCAGTAGTAGTCGCCGTAGCCGGGATCCCAGGCCCAGTAGCCGGGAGTCCAAATATAACCGTCACCCGGGCAAAGTGGCTGCTCGTACACCGGCAGCGCCGGCGGAGCAAAGTTGACGAATATACCGACCTGCGCGACGGCCGGCAGAGAGAACAAAGCCAAAATCAGAGTGAATTGAAAAAATGCTTTCAGGGACAATCGATGCACCAGTCTCCTCCTGCTACTCACCTTGGGAAGATGTTGAAATTCAGCTCTGGGTTGTAGAAGAGTTGGATAGAAGCGGGTTTGAGGTAAACAAAAAGGGAGCGGCGTAGCACCACTCCCTGACGTCCGACATGTACTGGTTAGTACAGCCGGAAATTCACTTCCACGTTGATCTGCACCGCGACGGGCTTGCCGTCTTTCATGGCGGGCTCGAACTTCCAGTTGCGAACCGCTTCGATAGCTTTCTGATCCAGGCCCATGCCCAACGCTCGCGCTACCTTGATGTCGCGAGGCTTGCCATCCGGGCCAACGATCAGCCAGAGAACGCAGGTTCCCTGATACTTGGCTTTGCGGGCTTCTTCGGAATATTCAGGGTCAGGCGTGTCGAGCGCGCGCGGCGGAGAAACGCCACCACCCACGCGGAAGACGCCGCCGCCAATGCCGCCACCATGACCGGGACCTACGCCGGGGCCGGTACCCGATCCGACTCCGCCGCCATTGCCCGAGCCAATACCGCCGCCGCCGCCGGTTCCGTTTGACGGAGGTCCGGAAGGCACGGCCGACATCGGGTTACCGATATTCGGCATGTTGGACGCCAACTTGATCTGCGGAGGCAGAACCACAGTGGGCTCAACCGGAAGCTTGGGATTGTCATTGCGGATGACCATCGCCGGGGGCGTGATCTGTTCCATCGCAGATTTCGGCAGCTTGCCTTTCGGGGCCTGAAGCTTGTCATGATCGCCGCCGCCACCACCGCCGCCCGATGTTTGCGCGGACTTCTTGGTCATCGGCAGCTGCGGAGGCGTGAGATCGGGCGCGATCAGCGTTACCGTCTGCTTGGGCAACTCCTTGACGACCTTGGCGCCCATGATGGAGATGGCAATCAGGCCCGCGATCATGGCGACGTGAACAACTAACGAAACGCCGGCGCTTTCTTTCTTGTAGCTATCCTGATCCCAGATTTCGCGAACTTTTACCGGACGCGAGGTCAATTGCAACGGGGGCAATTTATCTGGGAACAGCGCAGCCTTGATGTTCTCCCGCAGCGAAGACCAAAGGGACTCATCCATGGTGGTCGTCGGCAGAAGGTGCAACTCTTCTTCCTGCTGCGGAGGCGGGGGAATCAGCGTCTGATTGGTAGCCATACTCGTCCTAAGTCCTTCGGTCTGCCCGGCCGCTTACGCCGTACCTCGGTTCATTGATAAGCACTTCCAGGGTCAAGTGCCTCACCGGTGAAACCCACAGTTTCGGATGAGGTTGCGGTCCGACTCACCCTGTTGGTCACGAGTGAGAGTCGCCGTTCCTACCCTTAGATGCAGAGCTACACACATCGTTGTTCGTTTTTGACGACATTCTCTCTGACGACTCTGGAGGGTAAAGGCGAGCGCTGTTGAGAATGACAACGGCATCCCCTATCCCACTCAAAAAGCGGTTGTTGGCACTCGCCTGCGGAGGGGGCGCATAGACGTGCATTTTTTCGCTCCCTATAATGAAGAGATAGCCGGGTCAATTATTACGTTCCAGTGACCACTGGCGGGAGAATCGTGGAGTGCCGCTCGACCTGAAATCAACGCTGAATCTGCCGAAAACCGACTTCTCCATGAAGGCGAACCTGCCCAAAAACGAGCCTAAAATGCTCGAGCACTGGGAGCAGATGGGCCTCTACGAGCGCATTCGCGAAACCCATAAAGGCCAGCCTATCTATGTGATGCACGATGGGCCTCCTTACGCCAACGGACCCATTCACCTGGGGACGGCGCTCAACAAGACGCTGAAGGACTTCGTCGTCAAGTCGCGCAGCATGAGCGGCTTCGATGCTCCCTACGTGCCGGGCTGGGATTGTCACGGCCTGCCGATCGAGATCAAAGTCGACGACCAGCTTGGCCGCAAGAAGAACGAGATGGACCCGCTGGCGGTGCGCGAAGAGTGCCGCAAGTACGCGACAAAGTATCTCGACCTGCAGCGCTCGCAGTTCAAGCGCCTGGGCGGCATCGCGCGTTGGGAGCGCCCGTACACGACGATGGACCCGCAATACGAAAGCGTGGTCCTCGACACCTTCTATAAGTGCTATCAGGAAGGGATCGGTCTACAAGGGGCTGAAGTCGGTGTACTGGTGCGTCGTACGACAAAACCGCGCTGGCCGAAGCCGAAGTCGAGTACGAGATGCACACCAGCCCGAGCATCTGGGTGCGCTATGCGTTAACCAGCGATCCGGCGAAGATCGATGCGGCGCTGGCGGGCAAGAAGAACGTTGCCACCATCATCTGGACGACGACCCCGTGGACGCTGCCTGCCTCCATGGCGGTGACCTTCGCGCCCGATGCGGAATACGTTGCGCTCGACACCGGCGAGTGGATCTACATCGTCGCCAAGGCGCTGGCGCAGCAGACCATCGAGAAGTGCAAACTGGGTGAGGCGAAGGAGATCGCGTCGTTCCCCGGCACGAAGCTGGAGTATACGGACGTTCGCACATCCGTTCCTGGATCGCAAGATCCTCGGCGTGCTGGGCGACTACGTCACTATGGACACCGGCACGGGTGCGGTTCACACCGCTCCGGCTCACGGCGCCGACGACTTCAACACCGGCGTGAAGTACGGAATCGACCTGCACTCCAATGTGGACGACGGCGGCATCCTGCACAACGGCCTGCCGGAGTACGAAGGCAAGCAGGTCTTCAAGGCAAATCCGCTGATCGTCGAGCTGCTGAAGAGCCGCGGCGTGCTGCTGGGCTACGAGAAGATCGAGCACTCGTATCCGCATTGCTGGCGTTGCCACAATCCCATCATCTTCCGCGCCACCGAGCAGTGGTTCATCTCGATGGAAGGAAGGTTGCCCAACGGTGGCACCTTGCGCACCCGCGCACTGGACGAGATCAAGAAGGTGAAGTGGGATCCGTCGTGGGGCGAAGAGCGCATTACCAACATGGTTGCGGGGCGTCCGGACTGGTGCATCTCGCGCCAGCGCGTCTGGGGCGTGCCCATCGCGATGTTCCAGTGCGAGGGCTGCAAGGAGTTCGTCGGCGATCCAGCCATACACCAGCTCGTGGTCGATCTGTTCGCGCGCGAAGGCGCTGACGCCTGGTACAAATATTCGCCGGAGCAGATGCTGCCCGCTGGAACCAAGTGCGCGCAAGTGCGGTTCGACGAAGTTCCGTAAGGAGATGGACATCGTCGATGTGTGGTTCGAGTCAGGTTCGAGCCAGGCTGCGGTGTTGGGCCACGAGCCCGGGCTTCCCTGGCCTGCCGATCTCTACATCGAGGGCGGCGATCAGCATCGCGGATGGTTCCAGTCTTCCCTGCTCTGCGCCGTGGCGACCAAGGGGGCGGCGCCGTATCGCAGCTGCGCGACCGTAGGATGGACGCTGGATCCGCAGGGCCGCGCGATGTCGAAGTCGCTGGGCAACACGGTTGATCCGGTGGAAATCGCCGATAAGATGGGTGCCGAGATCGTGCGCCTGTGGGTCGCATCGGTCGACTTCCGCGAAGACGTCATGGCGTCGGACGAGCTGATGCAGCGCGTCGCCGACATCTATCGCAAGATCCGCAATACGTTCCGCTACATTCTGGGCAACCTGGATGGCTTCGATCCGGCAACGCGACGCTGTGCCGTTCGGCGAGATGCATCCGCTGGACCAATACATCCTGATGCGCGCGGCCGAGGTCACGAAAGACGTTCGCGGACATTACGACACATACGTCTTCCATCGGCTGTATCAGCGGCTGAAGGATTTCTGCATCGTCGATCTCAGCTCGATTTATTTCGATGTACTGAAGGACCGGCTGTACACGTCGGCTCCGAAGTCGGTGCCGCGCCGCTCGGCGCAGACCGCGCTGTGGCGGCTCGGGGAAACGCTGGTGCGATTGCTGGCGCCGGTGATGAGCTTTACCGCCGATGAGATTTGGACCTACCTGCCGGCTGCGGGCCGTTCCGAAAGCGTTCACCTGGAGCTGTTCCCTGCTGCGGTGGACTTGACTGGCGCGTTGCCTGCTGGTTTTGACGAGGCCGCGTTAAACGGCGACTGGCAGACGTTGTTGACCGTCCGTGACGAGGCGTTAAAGGCCCTGGAAGCCGCACGGAACGAGAAGCGTATCGGTGGAAGCCTCGAGGCGCAGATCCGCTTGAGTGCGCCAGACAGCGTCTATCCGGTATTGCAGCGCTACCAGGATCAGCTCCGCTACCTGTTCATCGTTTCGGATGTTGTGCTGGAACATTCGCCGACTAGCAATGGTGATACGGCACTGAAGATCGAAGTCAGCAAGGCTCCGGGACAGAAGTGCGAGCGTTGCTGGAACTATTCGACGCATGTTGGTGAAGACAAGGCATATCCGACAGTGTGTGAGCGCTGCAGCGCAGTGCTGGAAGAGATCGAAGCCGCCGCGGCGGCCCGGTAGGAGCGGTTGTTGCGTGTTTCAACCCACGTAAGGCGCGTTGCTTCTTTCCAGCTAGCCAGAGCGTCTAACTGAGGAGTTCCCTCTCGCCGGTGCAGGCGTCGGAGTTTCATGCGTAAATACTTCTTCGTGATCGCGATTGTTGTTCTGCTTCTCGACCGGTTGGCCAAGTGGGCCGTCGTCAGGAGCATTGCGCTGCACGACAGCGTGGTGGTCATCCCCGGCTTCTTCCGGCTCACGCACGTTCAGAACACCGGTGCGGCTTTTGGACTGTTTGCCGATTCCCCGGTTCAGTGGAAGGTGGGAGCGCTGGTCAGCTTCTCAATCCTGGCGCTGATTGTGGTTTCCGCGCTGCTCTGGAAGAACAGCCACGCCTTCAGCATCACTACCGTCGGGCTGTCGCTGATTCTCGGTGGAGCGATGGGCAATTTGTGGGACCGCATGATGTATGGCCGGGTTGTGGATTTCCTAGACTTCTACGTTGGAAGCTATCACTGGCCGGCCTTCAACGTAGCCGACAGCGCCATCGTCGTCGGCGCCATTCTGCTTATCTCCGAAATTTTCTTCGCCAAGTCCGCCAACGAGACCGTCAAGAGCAGCTCCTAGCTACCCGATACCCGGCGCGACATCGTCTTCTGCCCCCGCGCTCTTCGCGTGCGGCTCACACTCCATACAATGCAGGCGAGTATGACCGGCAACAACCACGCTGGATTTCTCTTCAGTACGATGTTGGCCCCGGACAATACCAAGATAGGAAGATAGGGCTCGACATAGGCGAGTGCGTTCGGGCGATTGCTGATGCGCAGCAGGCAATACAGAAGTCCGATAAAGGCCAGCGTCCCGGCGAAGATGGAAACGGGCTGGAAGCGCCAAGTATCCCACAGGGGCACGCCGGTGGCCGAGTAGCGCATATCTTCCACGACGGCGACGGTGGCTATAGCCAGCATCGACGCCGAGAAGAACGCAATGGCCGTATGATCTTCCCGTTGGCGTTTACCTCTTCGGCGCATAACTGTTACGGCGCCGCAATCTGGAAGCGCAAAACCGCTTCGGCAATGCGGTACTCGTACTTCGAGGCGGCGAATTGGATCTGCGCCTGGGTCTGCTGAAGCTGGGCCTGGCTGAGTTCAACGATGGAACTCAGGCCAAGGTTGTAACGGTTCTGCGAGAGATCCAGGGCGAGATTGCTTTGCTCAAGAAACTGCTGGCTAACGCCGATCCGGTTGTAAGCGGTAATCGCGTTCAACCAACTGGTGCGCACGTCGTTGGCGATGCGGTCCTTCAGATCGCGCAACTGCTCGCCCGAAGCCTTCGCTCGCTCGGCTGCCTCGCGCGAACGGGAGACATAGAGAAAGCCATTGAAGATCGGCACGGCGACGTTGACGCCGGCGGCTCCATACCAAGTGGGAAACTGCTGCACGCCATTGAGTACGCTGCCGTTGAAAGCGTCGCCGACAACGCCCAGCGCCGACACGGTGGGCAGCAGGAGATCGCGCTCGGCCTTCTGGAAGCGCTGATCAGCTTCATGCTGATAGCTTTGCGAGGCAATCTCCGGACGGTTGTTGAAGGCCTCATCCTCCAGCTTGGAGATCGCATCCGTTGGCGGCGTGAGCCCGCCGGCACCATCGACCAACTCAAATTGCTGCTGGTCCCCGAAGCCGAGAACCTGCGACAACTGCGACAGCGACGCCTGGTAGTTGTTCTGAGCATCCAGCAGCAGCAGCTTCGCCTGGGCGAGATTGGCGTTGGCGAAACTTAGGTCGACTTCCGAGCGTAATCGGTTCTGATATAAAGTGCTGATCTGGTCAGCTACAGTCTGCCGCTCTTTGACCGTGGCTTCCGCTACGCTTTCCTCGGCGAAGGATTGCAGCGCGTTGTAGAAAGCCTCATCGACGGCCAGCTTGATCTGATAGGCCGTAGCCATGGCGTTCATGTTCGCAGCCTTGGCTCGCAGGGCCGAGGTCGCTACCAGGTTGTTGGTCCGCCCGAAATCGGTGATCAACTGGGAAAGCGCCAGCCCGCCCGCAGCACGATTCAGAAGCCGTGGAGAATTCAGGTTGCCCGCAGCAATACGGCTTCCCTGCTGACCTCCAACGGCCGTCAAGTCGCCTGAGATGGCCGGGTAGTAAGCCGATTTAGACTCGCGAACCACCTGGTTCGCCGCCAGGTCCAGTAGGCGGTAGACCGAAATCTGGGGATTGTTCTTGATGGCCAGCTCTTCGGCGTCCTGGACCGTCAAGCGCCGCATTGGACCGCTAGCAGGCAGCTGGGCTGGCGCAGTACCGGGAAGGGTGGGCGGCATCTTGGGCAGGGGCAGCTGCTGAAACTGCTGGTCCTCCTGCGTGGGAGTCGAGACCGACGGTGAAGCAGCGCCCGGCGGGGCGGAGTCCTGCTGCGCCGCCAGCATCGTGCCATAGAGCGAAAACGAAACTACAAGCCAGAGGATCGTGCGTCTCAAGCTTGCACCTCCTGGTGAGCTTCTTCCTCTTTGTTGCGGTGCATCAGGTAATAGGCTGATGGCACCAGGAAGAGCGTGACGAAGAATGAAAACATCAGGCCTCCGATGATGGCGCGCGCCAGGGGAGCGTATTGTTCGCTGCCCGCTTCCAGGGCCAAAGCCATGGGGATCAGGCCGAGGAAGGTGGCGAACGTCGTCATCATGATGGGTCGCAGACGAACGTGGCAGGCGTTGCGGATAGCGTCGCGCAGCGGCTCGCCGCGGCGGCGCAGCTCGCGCGTGAACTCGACAATCAGAATCGAGTCAGAGACGACGATGCCGATCATCATCATGACCCCCATCAGCGACATGATGTTGATGGTGGTGTTGGTCAGCAGCAGAAACAGGATCACGCCGGTGAAGCCCGGCGGCACCGCGAGCAGAATAATGAAGGGATCGCTGAACGAGGCGAACTGCGCCATCAGAATGAGGTACACCAGAACGATGGAGAGCAGCAGACCGACGGCGAAGCTCTTGAACGACGAGCGCATGTTGACCACCGAGCCTCGCAGTTGAATACGAGTGTTGGGTGGAAGCCTGGTCTCATTGATGACCTTCTGCACCTGCTTGGCGAGGGCGCCCAGGTCTTCGCCGTGTGGCGTGACGTACAGGTCGATGACGCGGAACAACTGGTCGTGGTCAACTTCTGTCGGGGTATTGATCAGCTTCACGTCGGCGACGTTCTCCAGCATCGTCGGATCGGCGCTGTTCTTGGCGTGCAGCGGGATGTTCTTGAAATCCTCCATGGTCATCGCGCCGATCTGCGTGGGCGTGTACTGAACGGTCAGGAAGTAGTTGTTGCCGCTGTGAGGATCGATCCAGTAGCCGGGGGCAATCATTCCATTGGAAGTGAGCGCGGTGACCACGTTGTCGACAACGTCTTTAGCATCGAGCCCGAGGCGGGCCGCCATCTCGCGGCGAACATTGAGCTGAATGCCGGGATAGTCGAGGTCCTGCGGAATCAGAACGTCGCTGACGTCCTTCATACCGCGAATCCTGGTCGCCATCTGCTGGGCGACCTCGTAGGCCGCATGCTGATTGTTGCCGGTCACCTGGATGTCAATCGGAGCCGGCAGGCCCTGGTTGACGATCGAATCCACCAAGCCGCCGGTCTGGAAATAAGTAGAGAGCTCGGGCACATCTTTCGACAGCTTGTCGCGAACTTCGTTGATGTATTTGAAGCTGCTGGTCTTGTGCTCCTTCACCAACTGCACTTGCACGAAAGCCGTGTGCATAGCGGCGTTCGTGGTGTAGATGGCTGACAGATCGGCATTCACGCCAATGTTGGAAACGATCATCTGCAATTCAGATTTCGGGATGACCTGGCGGATGTCGTCTTCCACGCGCGCGATGTAGTCGTTAGTGAGCTCAATGCGCGTGCCCGTCGGGGCCTTGACGTTGATGACGAACTGTCCTGGATCGGTACGGGGAAAGAACGCGACCCCCAGCAACGGCGAGAGGGCGAGGCTGAGGACGAAGACAGCCATGATGGCGCCCACGGTCAGCTTGGGCCGGTCCAGCGCCTTCTCGATGTACTCGTCGTACTTGAGCAACACGTAGTCGTAGCCGCGGTTGAAGGGCGCCAGCACGCGCTGGAGCCATCCTCGGCTCTCCACTCCGTGCGCTTCGCTGCCGTGCGCCGATCGAATGAAACGCGAACAAAACAGGGGCACCACCGACATTGCGACCAGATAGGACGCCGCAAGAGAGAGCACGACGCCCAAAGCCAGTGCGGTAAACAGGTACTGGCTGACGCCGTTCAGGAAAACTACCGGGAAAAAGACAATTGCGGTCGTGAAGGTCGCGGCCAGAACTGCCAGCTGTACTTCCTTACCGCCGTGTACGGCAGCGGTGGTTGCATCCTCACCCTCTTCCAGGTGCCGGAAGATGTTTTCCAGCACCACTACGGAGTTGTCGATGAGACGCGACAGCACCAGGGCGAGTCCACCGAGGACCATGGTGTTGATCGAGCTGCCGAGCGCGTTTAGCAAGAGAAATGCAGCCAGACAGGAAATCGGAATGGAGAAGAGTACGGAAATCGTTCCCCGAACGGAGCCGAGAAAAATCAGAATCATCAGCGCCGTCAGTGCCAGGCCCATGCCGCCTTCCCGCAGCACGTTGGAGATGGCGATTTTGACGTACTCCGATTGATCGAAAACCACGGAGGCGATGAGCTGCTTGGGGACATCGAGCAGTGACTTCACCCGCTCGCGCACGCCATTGACGATCTGGATGGTATTACTGTTACCGCCCTGGCGCAGGATCGGCAGGTATACCGATTTCTGTCCATCGACGCGCACGATGTTGTATTGCAGCGCCGACGAATCCTCGGCATGGCCGATATCGCCGAAGCGAAGCACGCTGTTGCCGATCGCCTTCAACGGCACGTCGTTCATCTCCCGCACGTTCGGCAGCTGGCTGTTGCTGTAAATGTTGTAGTCGTACGGGCCGATGCGCACGTCGCCGGCGGGCAAAATGGAGTTGGCGCGATTGATGTCGTCGACTACATCCATCGGACTAAGTTGCGCTGCCTCGAGTTTTACCGGGTCGACGTAAAACTGGATCTGGCGGTACTTGCCGCCATAGGGTTGCGGAACCGATGCCCCTGCGACGCCGGCAATCTGGTTGCGCACGTTGAATTGGCCCAGGTCGTGGAGTTGTGTCTCGGTCAGTCCCTTCCCTTCCAGCGTCACCAAACAGACCGGCATATTGGCCGCGTCGAACTTCAATACCACTGGTGGCAACGTGCCTTGCGGTAATCGTCGGAGGTCGGCCATGGCGAGGTTGGCGATCTGGCTGACGGCTGCATCCGGATCGGTGCCCGGCTGAAAATACACCTTGATCAAGCTCACGCCCGTGAGCGAGCGGGACTCGATATGGTCGATATTGCTGCCCAGAGTGAAGAAACGCTCGAAGGTATCGGTGATGTCGCCTTCAATCTGCTGCGGCGGCATGCCGCTGTAGAACGTGGCGACGACGACGACGGGAATCTTGATTTCCGGAAACAGGTCAATCGGCATTCGCGTGACGGTGACTACGCCGACAACGATGATGCCGAGGCACAACATCAGAATGAAGAACGGATATTTGACGGCGAACTCTGACATGGCTAGTTTTCGCTCCCGTTGTTCTCGTCAGACGCCAGGACGCTGGGCTTCGGCTGAACCTCTTCGCCCACCTGATAGCTGCCGAGATTGCCCACAAGGACTTTCTCGCCTTCCTGCAAACCACCCAACACTTCAGCATGGTTCGAGCTTTCAACGCCCAACTGAACTTCGCGGCGCTGCACCCGGTTGTCGCCGCCGAGAACCAGCACGCTGGTCTTATCGCCATTGCGCTCGATAGCTTCCACGGGAATCGTCAGCGCGTTGCTGCGGCTGTCGGCCGTCAGCGTAACGTCGGCGTACATGCCGGGCTGCAGGTGATAGGTGGGATTGGGGACGTCGATTTCCACCTGCATGGTGCGGGTAGCGGTATCGAGTGAATCGGTGAAGCGTGCCACCTTGCCGGTGAAGTGTTCACCCGTGGCCTGTACCCGTACGTCGGCGGAGTCGCCGATGCGGACTTTCGCAGCCAGCGACTCCGGCACGGGAATGCGAAGCCGCAGAAGATCGGATTGGGCGACGGTGACGACGGGAAGGCCGCTGGTGTTCGACGTTCCCGCCTGCACCAGGGCGCCAGTATCGGAAAAGCGCCACGTCACCACGCCGTCATAGGGCGCAATGATCTTCGAGTAATCGCTGAGGGCCGAGTAGTGCTGTTGATTGGCCTTGGCGACCTGCAGTTCCTGTTGCGCCGCCGCCAGCGCCGATTTGGCGGCATCGACTTGCGCTTGCGAAGCGCGATCTTTCGCGTTGGCGTCGTCGAGTTCCTGCTGGGCGATCAGTCCGGGTCGCACCTTGTCGGTGTTTACCAGGCGAACGGCGTTGGAATGCAGGGCGACGTTATCGGCCTCCGCCCGCGAGACCTCGCTTCTGGCGCGTTGGATCTCTTCTTCCGCGTGGTGCACGGACGCGGTGGCTTCATCGACTTGTGCGACCAGTTCTGGAATCTCCAGCACAGCCAAAACTTCGCCGGTGTGGACGCGATCGCCGATATCGACATAAATGTGCTTGATATAGCCCGCGACCTTGGCGTGCAACTCAACATTTTGGTAGGGGATGAACTGACCGGCGATCGAGAGCTGGTTTGCGACCGTCCGACGTTCAACGGGAGCAACGGCGGCGTACACGCGGTGCGTTTCCGCACTGGTGACGCCGGCATTGGGTTCCTCACTTGCTCGTCCATGTTTGAAAGCGACGAATATTACGACGAGACATAGAACCGCAGCTGCCAGCAGAATCCACTTGCGATTCGAGCGGGCAGCCGCCGACTTTTCTTCAGTCAGAACTGGCATGGCGCCTTCCTTATTTCCATCAAGGCGGTTCGCTCAGCGGGAGATCCCCCGTCAATGGGAATGGATCCGTCCGCGCAAACGCCGAAACCCAGGGGAAGAACAAATTAGGACGAGTGGGAAACTAGTCTTGGACTGGAGGAGGCCGTAAGAAACGACGTAGATGCCGGCGAGGACGAAGAGTCGGCGCAGGGGTTACGAAGACGCTTTGAACCCTAGGCTCGCGATGGAGGTACAGACCGAAGAGGCAGGTAAAAGCGATCCAGAACAGCACGACGCTGGCAGATTCCAGAGTCTGGGACTGCATTTTCTGGCTGCTAACCCAAAGCTTTGAGGCGGTAGATGGAGTGACCTTGGCCGGTGCATCGCCGTTGTAAACCGCGAGCTTGGCGTGCAGCGCAAAGAAAAACACCAAGGCGCACAGCCACAGGAGAGTGACGCGCCACAGCGTTTTATTGCGTGCGAAGATTCGGTTCAAGGTTCGGTAACAACCCCAACACTAATAACTATACGTTGGAACCCGTACTTTGTAACGGAGTTTTCCCGAAAGGCCTTGTTCCCCGAGAAATTTCTGTAACGTCAAAAAGATTGTAACTGCCAATTCTATGAAAGGCTTAGGCCTTCCATTTGATGTTGCATCCCAAACTCGGTCTTTGTTCCGCAGGAATTGGCTCTCCTGCCAGCAGCGCATCGAGAGCGCGTCTCAGATCTCGACCGGTTACCGGCACATCGTTTCCCGGGCGGCTATCGTCCAGTTGGCCGCGATATACCAGGGCCAGCGACTTATCGAAAACAAAGAAGTCGGGCGTGCAGACGGCCTGGTAGGCTTTCGCAACCTCCTGCGTCTCATCGAACAGGTACGGAAAGGTGAATCCCATTTGGTCGGCCTGCTGTTTGAGGCTGGGGGGCGCGTCGTCCGGATACGTATCTGCGTCGTTGCTGCTGATGGCGACGATGCCCAGTCCCTTGTTGGCGTAATCCCGACCCAGTTTTGCCAGCTCTTCCTGGATGTGCTGGACGAAGGGGCAATGCCGGCAGATGAACATCACCAGCAGACCGTGTTCGCCCGCAAGTTGCTTGAGCGATCGGTTCTGACCGGTGACTACGTCCTTCAGTTCAAAGTTCGGGGCAACGGTTCCCAAGTCGATCATGAGCGATGGTGTGCGTGCCATGTGAATTCCTTTCGTGACCTTCCGCATCGCTGCCGGCGGTTTCCGCCGGTACAGTCAGGGGAGTTCCGTTCCGAGCCGAGACAGTAAATCCTTCAGCGATAGAAGAGCCTTAGCGGATTCGAAATGTACAGCCCGCATTCCGACCTCACGGGCACCAGCGACATTCGCTTCGCGGTCGTCCACAAATAGACAAACCTCGGGAGGCAGATTAAGTCGCTGCGCGGCGAGTTGGAAAATCGCCGGTTCAGGTTTGGCCTCGGCTACTTCGCAGGAGAAGATGCGAACCTCAAACTCGTCCAGCCAGGGATGTTCCTTGCGAACAAACGCGAGCATGTCGGGCTGCATGTTGGAGAGAAGAGCGGTGCGCATTCCCGAAGTCCGCAGCTGCCGCGAAAGTGCGATCGCATCCGGATTTGGCCGGCCCCATTGAACGTTATCCTGCGCCACCAACTTGCGAACTGCATCGCCGCTCAGGCGAACCCCGCAATCGTGACCGACAAGGCCCCAGTACTTCGCGGAATCATAACGGCAGATCTCGTAGGGATAACGATGGAGCCAATACGCCTCAAGCATCTTCGGTAAGTCGGCTCCGGCGAGGGATGCCATTCTTGCCCAATCTTCTTCCGTAGGCAAATGCGTCAGCACGCCGCCGTAATCAAAGATGACCGCGCACAGCGACTGCTGCGCGCGAGGGTCGGAGGTGACGCACGGTGTCTTGGATAATTCAATCTTCATCTTGATGTGTACTGTTGTAGATGAAGGGAGAGCGCGAACGATTCTCGCGCTCCCCCTCCCGGCTCACGCGTTGACCAGCTCTTCTTCTACCGCTTTGGGTTCTTCCACGTGATACTTTTCGACCTTCGTGGTCCAACCGCGAGTGAGCTTCACAGCTTCCTGCCAGCCGCCGTACAACTCGTGGCGGCGTGCCTCCGACATGGCGGGCTGGAACACCTTGTCGATCCCCCAGTGCTCGGCGATCTCATCGGTACTCTTCCAGAAGCCGCAGCCCAGGCCGGCCAGATAAGCCGCGCCCAGTGCGGTCATCTCCGTGACCTTCGGACGGACGACTGGAATGCCCAGGATGCTGGACTGGAACTGGCACAGCAAGTTGTTCTTGGTCGCGCCACCATCGACGCGCAGCTCAGGAATATGCAGCGTGCCGTCCTTCTCGACGGTGTCGATGATGTCCTTGGTCTGATACGCCATCGCTTCCAGGGCAGCGCGGATCAGGTGATCGCTGCTTGTGCCGCGGGTGATGCCGATGATCACGCCACGGGCGTACATGTCCCAATACGGCGCACACAGGCCGGAAAACGCCGGCACAAGATAGACGCCGCCGGTATCCGGAACCATGTTGCCGTACCACTCCGTGTCCGCGGAGTTACGCACGAACCGCATGTTGTCGCGGATCCATTGCACGGTCGCACCGGAGACAAAGATGACGCCCTCAAGTGCGTAGCTGACCTTGCCGTTCAGGCCCCACGCAATCGTCGTCGTCAGGCCTTCGCGGAAGTAGGGCTTGTCGCCAATGTTCATCACGAACACGCCGGCGGTGCCGAAGGTGTTCTTCGCCATTCCCGGCTTGAAGCACGCTTGACCAAACAAGGCGGCCTGCTGATCGCCCGCATCGCCCATAATCGGGATGATGGCGCCGAAGACGGCAGGATCGGTGCTGCCGAAATCGCCGGAGGAAGGCAGCGCCTTAGGCAGGACGGCCATCGGAACCTTCATCTTGCCGCAGAGTTCTTTGTCCCACTTGAGGTCGTTGATGTTGAAGACCATCGTGCGTGACGCATTGGAGTAATCGGTCACGTGCGATTTGTGTCCGGTCAGGTTCCAGATGAGCCAGGTGTCGATGTTGCCGAAGAGCAGTTCGCCCTTTTCGGCCCGTTCGCGGGCGCCTTCCACGTGATCCAGAATCCAGACGATCTTGGAAGCCGAGAAGTAGGCATCGTTGATCAGACCGGTTTTTTCGCGGATCTCTTTGTCCATGCCCGCGGCCTTCCACTCCTCGACCACCTCGGCCGTCTGCCGCGAACCCCAGACGATTGCGTTGTAGATGGGCTTGCCGGTGTTCTTGTCCCAAACTATCGCGGTTTCGCGCTGGTTGGTGATGCCGATGGCGGCGATTTCATCGGGCGAGATTTTGGCCTTCGCGATGGCCCGTCGAGCTACATCGATCTGAGCTTCCAGAATCTCCTCGGCGTTGTGCTCGATCCATCCCGGCTGAGGAAAAATCTGCGTGAACTCTTTGGCGACGTCGCCGACCGGCTGACCTTCTTGATTAAACAGAATGGCGCGGACGCCGGTTGTACCCTCATCGAGGGCCAGAATGTACTTTTTCATTACCGTCCTCCTCCGCTTCCCTGAATCCTGATTAGGTGCTGCTGCAATGGAAATTAGGTGACGCCGGCGTCCCCCCGAATGGGAGACCCGCCGGCAGGCATTGAAAACCGCTTAGGCCTCGATCTCGTACAACTTGGCGTAATCGTCTACTCCGTAAATGCCCCAGGTCTTGATCGCGACATCCAGTTCGCGATGCTTCCGTGCCGCGTCCTGCAACGGCACGCCACTCATCACGGCCTCGACTGCCTGACGGAACGCGATGGCTCCCGCCTTCGGTCCCATGACGTGCGAGTGGATTCCGGCGCCCACTCCGATAAAGAAGTCATAGCCCAGTTGCTCGATCAGGAAAGGCACCATGCCGGGCGTCACGCCGCCACCGATCATGTTCATGGTCGGCTTGATGTCGTACATGGGCGAGTTGGTGACCTGGAAGGTGCGAATGAACTTCTCGTTCAGGGCGTTGAACTTCGCCGACGGCGCGACGTTCAGCGTGATGTCGGCGCCGCACAAGCGAATCAGCTTCTGCGCGACTTCGGTGCTGATGCCCTGGAACGGCGAAACCGTTTGCGCGCCGCCGTAGCAGGTATGCGCGCAGATGGGCACCTGGATGTCGGGATCATCTGCCAGCATGCGCAGCCCGGAATAGCCGGTTCCGAAGACGTCGACCATCAGGCCGTTGGCTCCGGCTGCGAGCGCACGGTGGGCGTTGTCGAGCAGACGATTGGTTTCATCCGTAATGTTCACGGTGTATATCGTCTTCTCGCCCTTTTCTTTGTCGGCCTTTTTGGCGGCGGCCATGTAGGCTTTGGTGCGACCTTCCAGCGGAGAGAACTTAGGACTGGCGGCGATGAGCTCGTCGTCTTTGATCCAGTCGGCGCCCCCGGCGGCCGCTTCGTAGAACAGCTTCGCGCCTTCGTCCGGCGTGATGCCGGTGCAGGGCTTGATCATGTTGTTCAGCAGCGGGCGCTCCGGCACGCCAAGGTACTGACGGATGCCCTGGACGCCGAACTTCGGTCCCTTGAATTGCTTCACGTAAGCTTTCGGGAACTCCAGATCAACAAGCTTCAGGTTCGGCATGGACGAGATGTTGCCGATCACCGACGACAGCATCAGCGGAATGTTGTCGTAGAAGTTTACCCATGGAAACGCGACGCGAATGATGAAATAGCGCAGCCCGTCGTGGGGAAGATTGGTGATGAGCTCGTAGTTGGGAACACCGTAGATGCCGATGACCTTGGCGGCGTAGTTGTGGCGGATCTCCTCGGTCTCGCCCGGGACGCTGTACCAGGAGCCGGTGGATTGTTCGACGGCAAGGGCGGCGGATTTGGCGACCACATCGGCGTGCGCGCTGGCCCCGATGAAGTAAGTTGCCACAATGTAGTCGTCGCCGACGATACCTTCGCTCGTCGGAAACAGCATGGGATCGTACAGTTTCTTCATAACTCCTCACTGGGTTGCTGGGCGTTGATTTTTCGAACCGGACAAAACGCGCGACGCGGATTAGCCACCAAATGAAACGAGCCGCCTGAATACACGCCTATTTCCGAAGGACTGGCCTTCGAATACGTGTCTTCAGGCGGCTCGTCGAGTGCAATCTCTGCCGCTCAGGGTCACAATACGGCAGGCTGGAATAAAAGGTCGGTGACCGGTATCACCTTTGCGGGTGATAGTGGGAAGGTGAGCCGAGATACGCCTCGGCGCAGGAAGTATTTCCAGCGGTTACGTTAGAGCACCCACAGCGAAACATTGCTGGTGGCGGCGGAACTGACGCCGCAGCGAATCAGGTCGTCCACTTGCCGCATCGTGGTCACGAGCCCCGTGGCGATGACCGGGAGCTGCGGCTGGGCTGTATGAAGCGTCGTTACACAAAGCGGCGCCGCTGCGGCGGGAAGAAGCTCGATGGCATCGGGCAAGAAATGTTGCAAGGCGCGGATGATATTGCCGACGGCGATCGAATCGACAATGAACGTCCGTTGCACGGCAATCATGCCTTGCGACCTCGCCGCCCGCAGGACCGATTGCCGCGTCGAAACCACACCGGCAATGCCCTCGGCCGCCAGAAACTCGATTCCGTCGGCATCCTGCGCGAAACCAGTCAGGAGATCGAGATTGGCGACCGGCAGCTTCCCTGCCGAGCGGACTTGCCGCACGATCTTGGGAAGTGTGAGGGGCGTTCCATATAGCAGCCAGACAATAACAGAGGGCGATGCCAGAGCCGCCTCGATGTACTCAGGACCACGAATCGCGGGAATAATACGGGAGCGTTGCAGCAGAGACGAGAGCGGCTCGTGAACCTTCGCGTATCGGACCGCATTATTCGAGGCCGGAAAGGGATTTTCCGGCGACACCAAAGCGGCGGGGGCGGCGGGCGGATCGACCGTTCGCGCGGCTATGTCCAGCAACTCCTCGAGTAACTGTTTGAGGGCACGATTTTCGTGCTCGATCGAGGCCGGCGTGCTGTCGGCTGAGATCTCGACCGCGTCGCCAGAGACGGGCGGCCCGCAATGTTTTTGGAGAAGCTCGGGTATGGTCAAGCCGAGCTTGCGGCCTCGAAGAATGCTCTCGACTTGTTTGTCGCTGAACCGATGCTGTGTCACGAGGCCTCCCCGGAGGCGGTGGCGAACATCCTAATCCTACGCTGCCAATCCGCGGGACGATAATCCCTTGAAAGGGTCTCCACGGGTACGGAGTTTCGCCGCACGTGTCCTCTGGATTTCGCATGAGGTATATTCTCCATCGTCGATTCTGGGCACGGCAGATGAGGTGAGGCGTTTGCGAATAAGGTTTGATAGAGGAACTCATAACAATTTCGAAACGATTGCGTCGAAACCTCATCCAACTTCTGCAAATGTGTTTTGGCCAATGGCTATGGGGTGGGAATGATTCAAGAGCTTGCGCTTCGCTGGCCGGTTGTGCGCCAGATTGTGAACCGGACAGATGGGACCGGAGCTGAGGCAATGAGCGACCGCACGCTCACGCTGCTGCCGAAGAACGACGGCGCCCAAGTGGCGCGATCCGTTTGTCCATACTGCGCGGTGGGCTGCGGCCAGCTGATTTCCCACGACGGCGATCGTTTGATCTCAATCGAAGGCGACCCGGCGTCGCCAATTTCACGGGGCCGGCTCTGTCCCAAAGGTTCCGCCAGCTACGAATTGCTCACGCACTCCAAACGGCTCAAGAAGGTCAAATACCGGCGGGCTTTCTCCAAACAGTGGGAAGAAATTGAGCTGAGCCGGGCGATGGAAATGATTGCCGAGCGCGTTTGGGAGAGCCGGGAGAAAACCTTCGCCGAATCAAGAGACGGCCAGAGTCTGATGCAGACCACTGCTATCGCTCATCTCGGCGGCGCCACCCTGGATAACGAAGAGAACTACCTGATCAAGAAACTTTTCACCGGAGGTCTGGGCATGGTTTGCGTCAGCAACCAGGCCCGTATTTGACACAGCTCCACCGTGCCCGGTCTGGGCACAACGTATGGAAGAGGCGGAGCGACGACAGCTCCCAAAGACCTGCTGAATGCCGATGCGATTCTGATCATGGGATCGAACATGGCAGAGAATCACCCCGTGGGATTTCAGTGGGTGGTGGATGCCAAAGAAAATGGCACACAGGTTATTCACGTAGATCCGCGATTCAGCCGGACGTCCGCGCTGGCTAACATCTGGGTTCCGCTCCGTGCCGGGTCGGACATTATCTTTCTCGGAGCGTTGATTCGATACGTCCTGGAGAACGATCTATACTTCCGCGACTACATCGTGCATTACACCAATGCCCCGGTGATCATCTCGAAAGATTTCAGGGACACAGAAGATCTCTCAGGGGTATTTTCAGGCTGGAACGAAGAAAAGAAATCCTACGATCCTGAGAGCTGGCTCTACGAGGGTGCGGCTCCCGGCGGCCATCAGACGTCGCAAGCGTCTTCGGGGGAAGCAGAAGGCGGGCATGCCCAGCACGGCGCAAATGTCATGCCGGACCTCGACCGCTACGAGAAGGACGAGACACTGCAACATCCGCGTTGTGTCTTTCAGTTGTTGAAGAAGCATTTTGCGCGCTATACGCCGGAGATGGTCGAGCGTTATTGTGGCGTCTCGCGGGAATCGTTCTTGCGTGGGGCGAAGACGTACTGCACCGCATCCGGACCGGATAAGACCGGATCGATCTGCTATGCCGTGGGCTGGACCCAGCATTCCTCAGGCGTGCAAGTCATTCGCAGCGCCGCCATCCTGCAGCTCTTGCTGGGTAACATGGGCCGGCCCGGAGGAGGCATTCTCGCACTTCGCGGTCATGCGTCCATCCAAGGTTCGACCGACATTCCGACGCTCTTCGACAGCCTTCCAGGATACCTGAGCATGCCCAAGTTTGGCGAAGAGTCCAAAACTCTGGCCAGCTACATTGCCAAATACAAGCCGCGCACCGGTTGGTGGAACAACTTTGACAAGTACATCGTCAGCTTCCTGAAGGCGTACTACGGCGAAGCAGCCACTGCGGACAATGACTTCGGATTCAACTGGCTGCCTCGCGTTACCGGCGACCACTCGCATCAAGGCTATTGGCTGGAGATGATGGACGGCAAAGTGGACGGCCTGTTTGTCATGGGCCAGAACCCCGCCGTGGCTGGGCCGAATTCCGGGATGGAGCGGCGTGCCCTCGGGAAACTCAAGTGGCTCGTGGTCCGCGAAATGGTGGAGACGGAGACGGCCTCATTCTGGTATGACTCGCCCGAGGTGAAGAGTGGTGAGTTGCGTCCGGAGGATATACAGACCGAGGTCTTTTTGATGCCTGCGGCCGGACACGCAGAAAAAGCCGGGACGTTCACCAATACGCAGCGACTGCTGCAATGGCGCGAGAAGGCGGTTGAGCCTCCGGGTGATAGTCAAAGCGAGACCGGGTTCATCTTCCAACTGGGCCGATTACTCAAGGAGAAGGCGCGGAAAGACCCGCGTCCCCGCAACGCCGGACTGAACGCTCTGACGTGGGACTATCACACCGAAGGCAAGCACGAAGAGCCCGATGGCGAAGAAATTCTGCAGGAGATTAACGGATACACCGTCGCCGACAAGAAGCTGGTCTCGGGATTCACTGCTTTGAAGGCAGATGGTTCGACGGCCTGTGGTTGCTGGATATACTCCGGTGTCTTCCCCGAGCCCGGGAGAAATCTTGCCAACCAACGTGATTCGAAGGATTTCTATGGGCATGGCTGGGGCTTCGCCTGGCCGTCCGACCGACGCATCCTTTACAACCGGGCTTCCGCGCGACCCGATGGGCAGCCCTGGAGCGAGCGTAAGAAATTAGTCTGGTGGGATGCAGCGGCGGGCAAGTGGACCGGCAATGATGTGCCGGATTTCGTTGCCACCAAGCCTCCCGGCCATGCAGCGAAGCCGGACGGTGAGGGAGACGATGCTTTGGCGGGAGATAAGCCGTTCATCTTGCACTCGGACGGGCTTGGCTGGATTTGGGTTCCGGCCGGACTGAACGACGGTCCGCTGCCGGCGCATTACGAGCCACTGGAATCACCGGTGCGAAATCCCATGTATCCGTCGCGGCAAACAAATCCGGTAGCGAAAGCGAAGTGCCGGGTCGGCAATGAGTATGCGGCTTCTCCGGACGCCCGCTTCCCTCACGTTCTCACCACGTATCGCTTAACCGAGCACCACACGGCCGGGGGAATGTCGCGCACCTTGTCGCATCTCGCGGAGCTACAGCCGGAGTTGTTCTGCGAGTTGTCGGTGGATCTGGCACAAGAGCTTGCGATTGCGAATGGAGACTTTGTCACCGTAGTGACGCAGCGCGGAGCGATCGAAGCTCGGGCCTCCATCACTCACCGCATGCAGTCACTCATCGTCGACGGCCAGACAATCCAGCAGGTCGGGATGCCGTTTCACTGGGGTTATTCCGGACTGGTCAAGGGGGATATCGGTAACGACCTGATCGCCATCTCGGAAGAGCCGAACGTACGCATCATGGAAACGAAAGGGCTACTCTGCACCGTGCTGCCTGGGAATCGCGCGCGCAACGCTGAACGGGTGAGCGACCTGCTCAGCGTATCGGGAGCAGTTCATGACTAAGACGGCATTCCTTACCGACGCCACCACTTGCATTGGCTGCAAGGCTTGCGAAGTCGCCTGCAAAGAATGGAATGAAGTTCCCGCTGACGGCTTCGAGTGGAGCGGGCTTTCTTACGACAACACCAAAAGCCTGGGCGCATCGACATGGCGACACGTTCTGTTTCTGGAGCAGCCAACCGCGGCCGGTCCGCAGCTTGCCGACACCCAGGATCCGTTTCGCTGGGTGTTTCTCTCCGATGTCTGCAAGCACTGTGCAAACGCGGGCTGCCTGGAGGCTTGTCCTACCGGCTCAATCGTTCGCACCGAATTTGGATCGGTCTACGTTCAGTCGGATGTTTGCAACGGCTGCGGCTACTGTGTGGTTGCGTGTCCGTTCGGAGTGATCGAAAGGCGTCCCGAAGACGGCCGCGCCTTCAAGTGCACCTTCTGTTACGACCGCCAGAAGGTTGGTCTGATGCCGGCATGCGCTACTGCCTGTCCGACGCAGTCGATTCAATTCGGCCCGCTGGAGGAACTGCGTGAACGGGCTAAGGAGCGCGTGACCGCGTTGCAGGATCGCGGGTACACGGATGCACGCGTCTATGATCCGCAGGAAACGAGCGTGGGAGGAATCCATGCTTTTTTTGTCATCCTGGGACAGCCGGAAAACTATAATCTGCCGCCCGCGCCAGAGGTTCCAACAACCTATCTGGCCAGCGCCTGGGGCTCGGCATTGGTTTCGGCTGCGATTTTGTTGATGGTCGTTTATGTAGCCTTCGCTTTGCGTGGGTAGGCCCAGTAAATTCTTGCGCAAGTTGCCTTATGAACTCTTTGCCGAGACCGAAAGCTACCGAGGAACGGCTGCACGAGATTCGCCGGGCTGCCGCTAACGCTTTTGAAGCCGATAAAACGAATCATTCCCAGATTCAAGATCGCGACAGCTATTACAACCTGCCCGCTCTCAAGGCTCCGATCTGGACCTGGGAGGTTCCGCTCTATTTTTTCATTGGGGGAATTTCCGGTGTTTCGGCCTGCCTCGCCTTCTTTGCCCATCTCTTTCATAGCGATCCAGCCCTCATTCGCCTTTTGTTGTGGATGGCGCTTGGCGGTTCTGCAATCTGTCCGGTACTTCTGATCGCCGACCTGGGCCGTCCCTCGCGCTTCCTGTACATGCTGCGAGTATTCAAATGGCGTTCGCCGATGTCGATGGGCGTCTGGATTCTAGTAGCGTTCTCGGGCTGTGCTTTTCTGGCAGTAGTCGCCAACGAACTCGTGTTGCGGGGGTTGGCTATTCCGATTCTCTCCCCGCTGCGCTGGGCGGCCGAGGCTGCTGGCACGGTCACAGGACTGATCCTTGCCAGCTACACGGCGGTTCTAATCGGTGCGACGGCAATTCCCGTTTGGATAGAGAACCGAAGCGTGCTGCCTGCCCATTTCCTGACGTCCGGACTGGGAGGAGCAGCGGGCATCCTGGAACTGGCAGGTTTTCTTAATCCGGTTACGCAAGTTCTGGGCTTCGCAGCGGCCGGTATCGAGACCCTGCTGGGCGCGTGGTTTGAGGTTCACCGCCCGGCGGCGAATGCGCCGCTCCACCATGGGCGCTCTGCCGTGATGTTTCGAATTGCCGGAGCGATGGCCGGGCCGGGGGCTCTGCTGATTCGCCTCGTGTGGGGTTCTTCTCCTGCCGGTCGCTATGCAGCGGCAGCGTGCTTTCTCGCCGGTGCGCTCCTTAGCCGCTACGCCTGGATCTGGGCTGGACGCGCTTCGGCGGTTGAGCCAGACGTTCAATTCGCGGTTCAACGAGACCAGGTCAAAGCCCACGAACGAAAATGGCACGTGGTTGCCGAACGATTGCCGAATCGTTGGGGAATTGCGGCCGCGGCCGTGGGGATGCAGGTTTGCCTTGGGGCGGTTTACGCTTGGAGCGTTTTCGTCAAGCCGCTCGTCAACACGCAGCACTGGACCCTCACACAAGTATCTCTGGCCTTCACCGTCAACGTTTTCTTTATCGGAGTCGGAACCGTGATCGGCGGACTGTGGATGGACAATGCCGGTCCGCGCAAGGTCGCGACTGTAGCCGGGATCATCTACGGCGCAGGCTATATTCTGGCGTCGACTGCCACCTCGCAGCACTCGCTTTCGATGCTTTATCTCTCCTACGGAATGCTGGCCGGGATCGGTGGCGGCATGGCTTATATCTGCCCGGTAGCAACCGTAGCCAAATGGTTCCCAGACAAACGTGGAGTCATGACTGGCTTAGCGGTCGCAGGATATGGCGCAGGCGCCTTATTGATGGGACCGATTGCTGCGCGAACCATCGTTTCCTCCGGCCTGCCCACAACATTCCTGCTGTTCGGGATTGGTTATCTCGTCTTCGTGGTGTTATCCGCCCAGCTTTTTGCCGATCCGTCGGCCGACTGGAAACCTGAAGGGTGGGTCCCGTCAGGAAAGGTGGCCCAAGCGGCTAGTACTGAGAGCTACACGGTAAAGGAAGCGATGGGCACCCGGCAGTTCTTTCTTCTGTGGGGCATGCTGTTCCTGAACGTTCTGGCTGGAATCATGATCATCAGCCAAGCCTCTCCCCTGGCCCAGCAGCAGGTCCACCTGACCGCAGTTGCGGCGGGCATCATGGTCGGTCTGCTCGGCATTTTCAATGCGGCAGGAAGATTCTTCTGGGCGTGGCTATCCGACCTGATTGGCCGGTCCAGGGTCTACCTGTTGTTGTACATCATTCAGGCTGTGGTCTTTGTCTGCCTGCCTAGGATCAGTAGCTACACAGTCTTTTTTGTGGCGCTTGCGGTCATTTATCTGTGCTACGGCGGCGGCTTCGGAACCATGCCATCGTTTACGGCTGACTATTTCGGTCCGAAGTATGTGGGCGGAATATACGGCTGCATCTTGTTGGCATGGGGCGTGGGTGGTGTCGTATCGCCGCTGATGATCGCCCGCTTACGCCAGGTTACCGGGCAATACACTACGGCGATCTACATCATCGCCGCAGTCATGGCGGTTTCCACTCTCTTGCCGCTCATTGCGAGAGCTCCGGTAAAGGATGCTGCGGCTCGCCAGAGGATAAAGTCTGCTGCCTAGAGCGGTGCCTTACCGGACTTCCGTGCCGCAAGCTGACTGATTTTCCCGCCAGGCAGAATTCTTGTCGGGTATCTGTCACGCCTCGAGTTGACCTCCAGTCCATCAGCACCACTATTCCAATCGGCAATATCATCCTGTCGCATAGCGGCGGATGATTTCACGGCCCAGTCGCAGACGGAATCGAATGACGCCTGTGACCGGCGTCGACCGCGCAATGTCACTGAATTGGCAGCCGTGGCGTGCTAAACAAAGTACAGCCCAAACGCTACGAGGATCGGTGTCATGAACAAATTACAGGAACACCCCACCACGCTGACGGTTGTCGCCTTTAACGGCAGCGCACGAAGAAATGGAAATACTTCGATCCTGCTGCGATACGTTCTAGAAGAGCTGGAGAAGGACGGCATCGCAACCGAGTTGATACAGATAGGCGGGGCGAACATCCATGGCTGTCTGGCGTGCCGCAAATGCTCGACCCGAAAAGATGGGCGCTGCTCACAAGCTGATGACATGGGCAATGTCTACATCGAAAAGATGGCGCGCGCGGATGGCATCCTGTTGGGTTCGCCAACGTATGTGGCCGATGTCTCGCCCGAAATAAAGGCCTTGATGGACCGCGCATGCCTGGTGTCCAAGGCTAACGGCGGCATGTTTCGGCGTAAGGTCGGGGCCGCGCTGGTGGCCGTCCGCAGGGCGGGCGCGATCCACGCGTTCGACACCCTCAATCACTTCTTCCTCATCAATCAGATGATTGTTCCGGGTTCCTCCTATTGGAATATCGGCATCGGCTGGGAACCCGGTGAGGTCGAGAATGATGCCGAGGGTATCCGAACCATGAAGGTGCTGGGAGAGAACATGGCCTGGCTGCTTCAGAAGGTGGCAGAGACGAAGAGAGAAGAAGCGTTCGCTCACGATGGCCAAGGCTGACGCGCTTGCGAAACGGCCGGAGCCGCGTAGGGGTACTCTCGTAATGAAACTTTCCTGGAGCCATGCCAAGACGTATCCGGACGCGCCGCACGAATACGTGCTCCGAGATCAGTACCCTGATACGTTCACTCACTACGAAGGGCGCCTACGCGAGGAAGGAGTCGATGAGCAGTTCACTCTGCGCGCCAGAACCGCCGTTTATCGATACTTCTACGGCGGCGATGGATATAAATACTGGATCATTGGCAACGTCTTGAACCGCTGCATCGTCGCAAGTCCGGTAGCCAACGCTTCTCGCGGGCCGACAACCGGGGACGAGCAGTCTCCAGGCGGAGAAGACGTGTAGGCCGGCGACGTAAAAGAGGGGCGCGTCGCGAGGGACCTACAGCAACTTCGCATACTCAGTTTTCGCTTGCCGCAGGATCGGAGTATCGGGGTCGGCGTCGTTCCAGATCGCGAGGAAATTCTGATACTCGGTGCGAGCCGCTTCGGTGTCGCCCGACATTACTTCAGCGCGTGCCAATTGCAGATGAGCCAATGCACCGGTCACGGCGTTCACCACGATTCCGGGATTAGCAATGAGCTTCTGAAACTCTGCGGCCGCCTTTGGTCCGTCGCCTAACTCCAGATAGGCCAGGCCTCGCACATAGGCAGGCTGAAGATCAGCGTAAGAATCCATCGCCATTTCATAGGGTAAGGCGGCCTCCAACATTTCCACCGCCCTCGCAGGCTGTTTCCTGTTAATGGCAATCATCGCCCGAATCGTCGGCAGCGTGTAGTTCTGCATGAGCGTGCCGACCGGATATTGCCGGTCCAATTCGTCGGCCAGCGCCTCCGCCTGTGCGTTATCTCCCACCCTCGCCAGGTTGAAACTTCCCCGCTCCATGGCCGAGCGATTATGGCTTATCGCCAACGCCTTCGCTGTAAACTCACGGGCCGTCGAAATATCGCCAACCTCTGCATCGATCCACGCGCGGCCGATGTAGTGTTCCGCTGCGCTCTCACTCTCGTGGTTCGCAAGCTGCAGCGATGCAGCGTGGTCAAATAACGCTCGTTCCCGAACAAGGCGACCGTGATAGGCCTCGGTAAGGGCCGATTCGACCTCCAACCTGTCCTGATATCCTGGCTTCCCTTTTGCAGCTTCCACGACTTGCTGCATGGTCGCTGTGTCACCTTTGATAAAGGCGAGCTCGTAGCGAACAGTCTGCAGATTTTCGCTGTCGATGTGGTGGGCCTTGGCGGTTTCCAAGGTAGCCTCAGCCTCATCCATTTTGTTGAGCTGGATATAGATTTTGATCAAACTAAAATATGGAGTAACTTGATCAGGCTCGAGCCGAATTGCCTCACGGAGTTCATCGGCGGCTCGGTCATACTGCCCCCGCAACGAATACTCGCGTGCCAATCGGGTGTGAGGACCGGCATCTCCGGGATAGGATTGAATCCAGCGGATAGAAGTCTCTACGACCTTGGGACTTTCTCCCGTGACCTGCTGATAGTAGACACTTTCAATGTAGAGCCGTTCCCTTTCGCTGACCCGGTTGCGCAGCTCGTACGCTCGCTCAAAACTTTCCTTTGCTGAACCTGCCTCGGCCAGGCTGAAATAGATCGATCCCATTACCGCGTAAGCTTGAGCAAAATTTGGGTCGAGCGTGACCGCCCGCTGCATATAAGGAAGAGCTTCAGCGTTACCCTTTTGCTGACGCAAAATCTGGCCCGTCGTAAAGGCCTGAAGGGCTTCCAGCGAGGAAGTTGTGACCTCCATCAGGGGTTTGTCGAAGGTTTGTACAGAACGCAGCGACTCGCCCAACTGACGGCGAAGCTGGGCGTCTGCCTTGTCGAGCGCCCGCAATACCTGTTCTCGGTTTTGCGCGGTTGCGCTAGTCCCGGTGATGCTTTCATTGGTCTTGCAGTTCAGGGCCGTAAGTTCGATCCGGTAATGCTGCTCCTCCTGCTTAATGGAGCCAGCCACATAAGCCTGGCTGTTGGTTCGCAGGCAGACTTCACGCGCTACGTCGCGGGAGAGTCGCTGATCGGCAGGCTTCTCCATCTGCTTCAGCGCGGTTGCCACTCTGCGGTCGGGAAGGACGCGCAGAAACGGCGACTGCTCCAGATCGATAGCCAAGGCTTGGCGCAACGTGCCGTCGAAAATGGGGTCATCGGTAGTATTGGCGAAGTCGGCGATGACGAGGGTGTCCTGCGGTTGGAGCGCGTGCGCCTTGCGCAAGTGCAAATAGAAAAATATGCCCGCAACAACGATCAACATTCCAGCCCAAGCGACCACCGCCTTTCGGCTGCGACTTGCGGATTCTGCCACGGCCTCGGACGGCGCCGGAGGCGTCGGTCTCTCGGAAAGCGAACCTTTCGCGGAGGACGACGACTGTTGTCCTGTCAAGGCGAGTTCGGCTTGGCCAACAACCTTCAATGCGGAGTTTGAGGTTGCGAACAACGGCGAGCTTATACCTGTCCGCAAGCTCTGCAAATCAGCGCGGATTTCCGAGGCGTGCTGATATCGCTGATTCCGATCTTTCTCCAGACACTTGTTAATGACGTGCTGCAGACCCTCCGGCATTTCTGGATTCAGCTGCAATGCCGGCGCCGGACTGCCCTGCACAATGGACAGGAACAACTCGCCCGTCGTGTCCCCTTGAAAGGGTGCCGTGCCCGTGGCCATCTCGTACAGCACAATGCCGAAGGAGAACAAATCGGTGCGCTCGTCCAGCGCCTTCCCGAGGGCCTGCTCCGGTGACATATACGCCATGGTTCCCAAGGCGGACAAACCGCTGGTCAGATTCGGATCGTTGCCGCCGCCGGCCACTACAGTCTCGGTCCGCTTCGCAGATGTTTTCTTGGCCAGGCCAAAATCGAGAAGCTTGGCTCGCCCTGTGCGAGTAACGAAAATGTTCGCCAGCTTGATGTCGCGGTGAAGAATACCTTGGGCGTGCGCCGCTTCCAGGGCGTCGAGAACCTGCGCGGAGATCTCGAGAACGCGATCGGGCTCCAGCTGGCCCTGCTGCAGCAGTTCCTTCAGGTTACTGCCGTCAAGGAACTCCATGGCAATGAAGAGCTCGCCGTGCTCCTCACCAATTTCATAGATAGTGCAGATGTTTGGGTGGTTTAGCGCCGAGGCGGCCCGGGCCTCGCGCACAAAACGATCACGTAGCTGTGGATCGTGAGCGAAGCTTTCGGGCAGTAACTTGAGCGCGGCGAAGCGCTCCAGACGCGTGTCCTGGGCCTTGTAGACGACTCCCATTCCACCCGCGCCAAGCATCTCCATGATGCGGTAGTGGGAGATAGTAGTTCCGATCATAAGGGACCCAGCCTGGCGAGATGCCTGATGATAGGGTGCCTGGAACGGGCAGTCAATCCGGTCTTCAGCAGATGTTCATTGGAAATGGCTACCTTTAACCGGCCGCACAGCTCCCGTTTAACAATGCCGCGACACGAAAATTGCGATGTTGAGTGATCAGGGATTGCGGTGGGTGAGGCAGTTGATCGGAAAAGCGCCTCCGGCCGCAGCTTCCTTTTCCCTTGGCCAGCATATCGCTCCTTGACACGATGAGAGGGGTTCTCTAGCGTACATACGCAAGAGGACTCTTCAACCACTCGTGTCGATCCGCATCAGATTCGTCTTGCTGACGGCAGTCGCGGTCGCGCTCTGTTCGTCCTCATTCGCTGAAAAAATCAAAGACATCAAGCCCAGCGGGTTTGTCATCGATCTCGCTCATGTCATCGATCCGACGACCAGGAGCCAGTTGGAGACAATCTGTGCCGAGGTGCAGCAGAAGACAGGAGCCCAGATTGCGGTCGTGACCGTGAACTCCCTGGACGGCGAAAGCAAGGAAGACTACGCAGCCGATCTTTATAAGCAGTTAGGTGTCGGACCGAAGAAAGACAATCGAGGGGTGCTGGTCTTGCTGGCTCCTTCGGAGCGCCAATACCGCATCGAGGTCGGCTACGGCCTGGAGCCTGTCATCAACGACGCCCGCGCAGGCGACATTGGCCGCGCCATGGTGCCCGATCTGCGGCAACAGGATTACAGTGGCGCCGTCCTGATCGCGGTGCAACAAGTTGCCCAACTGATTGCGGCGGACAAGGGAGTTCAGCTGAATGGCGTTCCGGCGGGCGCCCGTCCACCTACAGCTGTATCGTCACCTTTGCCATCATGGTTGCCATGGCTGGTCATCATCGTTATCTTTTTCGTCATCCGCGGAATTATCAGAGCCGTAAAGCGCGGCGGAGGCGGACCGCGATCGGGCGGCGGCGGCGGCTCAGCTCTACCCTGGTTCCTTCTCGGCAATGCCATGGGCGGACGAGGCGGTAGTTGGGGCGGCGGTTTCGGTGGAAGCTCCGGAGGATTTTCCGGCGGCGGATTCGGGGGCTTCGGTGGGTTTGGCGGCGGAATGAGCGGAGGCGGTGGCGCCGGCGGAAGCTGGTAAGCCGATCCCGAAAGCTAGAAGCGATGAAGAAACCGGAAGAAAAACTGAAGGAACTTGTTCTCCGATTGCAGAAGGCATGCGGCGATAATTTGTTGTCCGTCGTGGTGTACGGTTCTGCGGCTCGCGAGGATTTCCACGAAACATTTTCCGACGTGAATCTGCTCGTCGTGATGCGGCAACTGCCACAGGAGTCGTTTCCTTCGCTGGCGCAGGTAGTCGGCTGGTGGAGTCGTGACGAGAAGCTGCGGCCTCCGCTGATTATGACGATCGAGGAACTGCGCGAGTCGGCCGACGTCTTTGCCATCGAATTGCTCGATATCAAGAGGTCGCACCGAACTTTGTTTGGTGAAGACGTGATTGCCGGGGTCGATGTTCCGATGAACCTGCATCGCGTGGAGGTGGAGCATGAGCTGCGCACTACCCTGCTGCGACTGCGTCACCACTTCCTGCTGGCGTCGGATAATAATGACGAACTCCGGGCTGTTCTGGCGAAGTCGGTCACCAGCGTCGTAACCCTGTTTCGTCATGCGTTGATCGTGGTTGGGAAGGAACCCTCCCACGACAAGGCACAGGCGCTCCAGCAAGCCGCGGAGGCGTTTCAGTTTGAAGCGGCACCACTGCGAGCCGTACTCGAGCTACGTAATCACGACCGCAAGCCGGAAAACCTGGCCGAGTTGTACCATGCCTACATGGCCGCGATCCATAAGGTCGCTCACGAGTTGGAACGCTGGGCTCCAAAGCGCAAACTGCAGAGTACGTCTTAGCGTAAGTCGCGGCTTGCTACATTCCAGCGGTTTCGGTGGAGAAAGATCGATATGAAAAAAGGACTCATTGCACTCGCCATCATCGTATTGCTTCTCTTCTGGGTAGGTGGCTCGTTTGTCAGCCATCGCAACGAGATGGTTCGCAAGCGTGAAGCAGTGAACGCAGCATGGGCACAAGTGGATGTGGTTCTGCAACGAAGATCCGACCTGATTCCGAACTTGGTAGAGACCGTGAAGGGCTTCGCGAGCCACGAAGAAAAAGTGTTTGGCGACATCGCTGCGGCCCGAGCTGCAATGGCCGGCGCTAAGACGCCGCAGGATAAAATAGCCGCCAATGGTCAACTTGATTCTGCTTTGAGCCGGCTTCTGGTTGTGGTTGAGAATTATCCGCTGTTGAAATCAAACGAGAACTTCCTGCGCCTGCAGGACGAGCTGGCGGGCACCGAAAATCGTATCGCCATCGAGCGCCGCCGGTATAACGAGACCGTGCAGGATTACAACACTTACATCTCGCTGTTCCCAAATAATATTGTGGCCAGCATGTCGGGCTTTACACGCAATGACGCCTACTTCAAGACCGACGAAGGGGCTCGCCAGGCTCCGAAGGTGAATTTCGGAACTCCAGCGCAGCAACCTGCGCCTGCGACCCAGTAAGGTATCTGGTGCGGCTACGGCACGCATTCAATAAGCGCCTCGAGTACAAGCGCATAAGAGGGGTCAGAAAAACGGCGGTGAAGTCTTCAAAAATCGCCACCGGCACCTCCTCCTCCCGAAGCGCCCCCACCGAAGCGAACGTCTTCGCTCGTTGTTTGCGGCTTCGGAGTTATCGACTGAGGCGTGACCAGGCCCAGTACGGTGGAAGCGGCGCTCATCCACTGCTTGTCCCTTCCCGATAGGCGCGCGGCGGTAAAACCACCGCGAACTCCACCTGGGCCCTTAGCTAGCCAGCGTCGAATCAACCAGGCGACCCCGGTCAACATGATCCCCAGAAGCATCGGGTCCCAAGTATGGCGCGGCAAACCGAGATAGGGTTTATTGGAGACGAAGGTCAAGACCGCTGCGATCGTGCCCACAGCGATCACGAAGCGGTCTTTCTGACGAATTCCGCGTGCGAGTATGACCGGCGGAAGGCACCATGTCAGCATCCAGGTGGACCAATAGAACGACGCCGCGTATTCCGTGACGGCCCTAGCGCTGCCTGCCCAACCCCACCACTCCAAGGGCAGATTCGACGGCGACAGCTTGAGATTGATGGCCAGATAGATGCCGAGCCAGAGAAATGCTTCTACGAGCGAATATGCGTCCTCGAGGTAATCGAAGCGGTGGCGAGTCCTTAGTGCAGCTACGCCTGTTAGCCCGAACAGGAAAAACGCTGCAATCATCGCACGATGCGCAGCATCGGATGAAGTCCAGTAGCCCGACAGCGAGACTGCGAAAATCATTGCGGCGAGAAATGCGTACCAAAGTCCGAAGCGGCGCCAGATCCACAGCGACACCACAGTTCCAACTGCAGGAACCAGGGAGTGAGCTGCGTCCGAAGCCGGCAGCACACGATAGCCGCTGAATAAAGCGAGCTGCATACCCACGCAAAGAAATCCAACCGAGACGACAGCGAGCGCTTCTTCGATGCCAAAGCGATACAAACGCCCATGGGAAGCGGCAAGCTCTGCGGCTGCATAGCTGATGGCAGCCCAGATCAACAGGAAAACGCCACTGGTTCGCTCCGATGAGTGCGGGAAAAAGACTTGGTAGAACAGCCCCACCGCGGCGCATGCGCTAATCAGGGTGAAGAGGAACAGGATCAGCCTCAGGAAAATGTTAGTCGTGCGCAGCCCGGAAACCGTGTCCTGTTCCAGATGCTGGTATTGTTCCTTGGTCAGGAAACCCTCGCCAGCCCAGTCCGCGATTAACTTGCGTGCGCGCAGAGTCTCCTCGTCGGAGGCCGAATGGACTCTCACGCGTGCCTCCCGAAACGGCGCGCGATCACCACCAGCCCCACAACCATCGCAACGCCGGTAAACACGAAATAGGTCAGCACGAAAGTAAAGTCACTGATATTGCGGATAAGCATTGAGCTGATGCCCACATATCCGTAGACGGCGGAATACGCGACGAAGGCAAATTGCCGACGCTTCAAGCCCCAGGCGAGAGATACACCACAAGCGACAAGCAGGGCGAGAAGCCAAAGGCCATATCCTTCGCGATCGAAGACGCCCGAGAGCAGCGCCCAGAAGCAGACGTTGGCTGCGATATTGAGATACGTGCCGAAGAAATGCGGTTTCAGACCACGACGCTGCAAGAGCGCTCCGAGGCCTCCGATCAGCAGGCTGTACATCAGCGCATATTGCCGGTAAGCCGCGTCCTGATGCGATGGCCAGTGCGATATGGTCAGCCCAAACCATCCGGCGAGCGAAGACAGAGCCAGCGACAGCACGAACCGATTGTCAAAACGATAAGCGAGGAAGAAAAAGAAGGCGGCAGTCGCCAGCAGGTACAAATCCCATTGTCCGGAGAGTACGTGGAACCGGTTCTCCAGGTAAGCAAGCTCTATGCACCAGACGAGGCTGCCCAAGTAAAGCACGTAATCGAAAATCGCGTTAGGTGCCGGCGTTGGCGACGGTGACCAGGCGGGCGCGCGGGAAAAGCAATACCAGAAACAAGTGCCGAGGATGGCGGAAAGGATGGCGAGGACGACAACGTCACCGAGTTGTTGCGACCAGGTGGTTACGGTCCAGCCGAGTCCGGCAACGAATGCCAGCACACCAGCATAGAAAAGAATATTCAGTTCGAGGAAAAGGGAAAACGGTTCCCTGCGGGAAAGGCTTGCCAGATGAGCGTGCTGCTCCGGCGATATCGCGCCTTGCTCCCTCCAGTGCTCCAAGCGGACGAAGATAGTCATGACCTCTTCGTTCTGCCGGGACAATCGACGTCGCTGATCGCCCCGGCAGTCTACTCATCGTACATCCGGATAGACTCGCCACGGAAAGAAATGCGCCAGACGATGTGCCCCGTTTCGAATTGGTCCTGATGTCCGGCGTTGCCGCATCTTCCTCGATAGGGTTACTTTCGCGCCCACGGAATTCGCCGGTTCCCATGCCACTGATGGCAATGATAGTCTTCAGTCTTACCCTGATTTTCGCGAGTTTCGGACCTTCGTTGGTCTCACCGTCACAGTCGCGGTCCTGTTTGCCTCGACTTTGGCTCTGTGCTGCGATCGGCTCGATGCTTGAAACCTATCGGCGGCGCAGTGGAGTAGTCATTGTGTGTGACGCTCCCTGCCGCCCCTTAGGCGCGGCTCAGGCAGTAACGAATCATGTTGCCAAGTAGTCTTTGACGGCTCAATATCCGGAGAGGTTCGAACTTATCATGCATAGTCCATCGAAGACGTACCTCATACTCGTCGTGCTCGTTTTCGCATCACTGCTGTCTGTTGGCCAGAATCAGGCGACTACCCCTCCCCCGAAGCGTTCCACCATCGGCCTGGTTCTTCAAGGTGGCGGCGCTCTGGGGCTCGCTCACGTTGGGGTTATTACGTGGCTGGAGGAACATCACATTCCCGTAGACTATGTCGCCGGCACTAGTATGGGCGGCTTGGTCGGCGGGGTTTACGCCACCGGACATAATGCCGCCGAAATGCGCCAGATCGTGAACAGCATCCCATGGGACGAGGTGCTGTCGCCGACGACCCCCTTCGATGACCTCTCATTTCGGCGCAAGGAAGACGCCCGCGATTATCCCAACAGCCTGCAATTCGGATTACGCAAGGGCCTTCAATTTCCCGCAGGCCTCAACTCCGGCCAACAGGTCTCGCTAGTTCTGGATAAGATCGCCCTTCCCTACTCCGACATCAAGAGCTTTAACGACCTGCCCACTCCCTTCGCTTGTGTAGCTACTGACTTGGTCAGCGGGAGAGCCAAGGTCTTCCACGATGGGTCCTTGGGTCTGGCCCTCCGTTCCACCATGTCTCTGCCCGGAATCTTCACGCCGGTGCGCACGAAGGACGCTATCTACGCCGATGGTGGACTGCTGCAGAACATTCCCGTCGAAGTAGCCAAACAGATGGGAGCCGATTTGACACTGGCGATTCACCTCGAAGAGGCGCCTGTACCGGCGAATGCAAATCTTTCGTCCTTCGCGGTCCTCGGGCAGTCGATCTCGGTCATGATCTCGGCCAACGAACTCCTGAGCATGGAGAAGGCGGACATTCTCGTCTCAGTTCCAGTGCAGAAATGGAGCGCCTTAAGTTTCAATGACGCGGATGCGATCATCAAGGCTGGATACGATGCCGCTGCCGGGAAATCTAAGCTCTTATTGACGCTCGCCGTGGATGACGCCACTTGGAAACAATATCTGGCCGATCGTCAATCGCGGGTTCGCGGCAATCCCGTTCCCGAGTTTGTCGCGGTTGAAGGTGTGTCGGGCCATCTTTCGCAGCGGATTGAAGAAAAGACAGCCGATTTAGCAGGAAAGCCCATTGACTTCGATCAGCTGAACCAGGAAATCATGCGCCTCAAGGGAACGGAACGCTATTCGGCCCTGAGCTATCAGATGGTCGACCGCAACGGTAAGCAGGGGCTGCTGATTAAAACCGAACCGAGTGAGGTTGGCCCACCGGTTGTTGATCCTCTCATCCTCATCGACGGATCAAGCTTAAAGAACGTTACGTTAGACATGGGAGCCAGAGTGACATGGTTCGACCTGGGGGGCTTCCGTTCTGAATGGCGCAACGACTTCGTACTTTTCTCCGATTACGGGCTGAATTCGGAGTATTACCATCCCTTCACGCCGCTGACCCATTGGTTCATCGCGCCACGGGCTCTGGCGGATAACAACCCGCTTTACATTTACGACAACAACCAACTGCTGACCACCTATCGGCGCTCCACGCTAGGCGGAGGCGTTGACGTCGGCTACCAGTTTTCAAACACCGGCGAGCTGCGCATGGGATACGAAGGCGGTTGGCAGGATTTCGAGCGGCAAATCGGAAACCCGACAGAACTGAAATCCTTCTCTGGTGGCTACGGTGTCAGCCGTCTGCAATACAGATTGGATCGCCTCGATAATGCTGTGATTCCTTTCGCGGGAGTAAGCTTCACCGGCGACTTTCTCTGGTACAACGCCAGCCCGGAGGCGGCTAAACCGTATCCGGTGCTGGAAGGCGCAGGACAGCTTCACCACCGGCTGAACGAAGCGTCATCGGTTTTCCTGGATGGCTCTGCCGGAACGACCTTCAATTACACCACCGGACTTCCCCAGTTCTCGCTGGGAGGCTCGCGCCAGTTGGTGGCCTATGGAACCAACGAACTGCTGATGGATAAGTACTTCTTATTCCAGCTTGGATATATCCGGCAATTGGCAAAGCTGCCGCCCTTGCTAGGTAGCGGAATTTACGCTTTGGCCATTTACGAAGCCGCCCAGGTTTATGGGCCGCCCAGTTCGATGGTGAATAAAGCTTCGGGCTTCCCAACTGACGGCGCCGCGGGCATCGTCGTCAATACGATCTTTGGACCGGTGGAAGCCGCGTACGCCTACGGCGATACCGGTCATCAGAAGTTCTTCTTCCGGGTGGGCCGGTTGTTCTGAGAGATTCCGAGCGAGGTAATCGTCAGGCAGAAAGACAGGCAGCTACATCAGCTTGGGAAAGCTGAAGGCCAATCGAACTGGTTGACGATTCGCGCCTCAGACTCCGAGCCGTCCAGCTCCGCGTTGGTGGGTCATTGAATAAGGCGCTTCTGTGCTGGTTCGAAATCTGGTCTCTTGTTTGTCCTGCAAAAAAGAGTGGCTCGTAACGGATGCAAATTGGAAGTTATTTGGTGGAGCTAGTCGGGATCGAACCGACGACCTCATCGTTGCGAACGATGCGCTCTCCCAGCTGAGCTATAGCCCCACGTAAAGGGATGACTGCGCCGGGCTTGGAATCGCTGCCGGCACAATCCATTATACAAATAAGTTGGTGCTTCGGAAACGTGTTCACGCCTCAGCAGCGGACGGTCGTGGTCTACTGCGCACGCATTTCGTCCAGCGCTGCGCTCAGTCGCTCTAAGGCCACGCGCGTCATGTCTGGCTCGCCTCCGATGCCGATACGGAAGTGTTGTGGCATGTCGAAGTAGCTGCCGGGAACCACCGCGGTTTCATACTTCTGGCGTAAGAGTTTGTCCAGAGCCTCGACGCTTCCTTGGCGCAGCTTCGGAAAGACGATGGTACCCCACTCAGGCTGGAAGTGTTCGATGTCGTCGCGGGAGTTAAGAAAATCCTGCAGCACGGGGCGATTCGCGTTAAGGAGCGCTTTAGCGCGATTGATCACGCGGTCAAGATTGTCGAGCGCGATGACGCTCATCAACTCCGCCGGATGTGCGGCGTTCACTCCGAACAGGTCGTTGATGTGCCACATGCGTTGCGTGAGTTCCGGATTCGCCAGCACCCACCCGCATCGCAGACCGCTCAAACCGAAGGCCTTGGTGAGGCTGCTGGTCACCAGAAACTGATCGCCGAGGTGTATCGCAGGGCGTGGCCGGCTTTCATACATCGCTTCCAGATAAACCTCGTCTACCAGAACGAAGGCATCGCGCTTCCGTTGCAATCTCTCCGACAGCGCGCAGCGTCGCCTCGTCGATCAGCGCTCCGGTCGGATTGTGCAGATTGGTCAGCACAATCAGGCGCGTCTTCGGGGTCATCTTCGCTTCTATCTCGTTCGGATCAACCCGGAAACCGTTTTCCATGCAGCGCTCGAAGTAGCGAATGCCGACACCAAGATAATCGAGCGCACTCGGCAGCAATTCGTACGTCGGATGCTCGACCAGCGCTTCATCCCCGTGCTCGAGCGTCGCCGCAAGGGCCAGGTGATTGGCCATCGAGGTTCCAGCGGCGGTTACTATCTGATTTGGGGTGACGCCGTTGAACTTTGCCAGCCGCTCCAGCAACGGAGCGTACCCATACAACGTGGGACCATTGATCTCGAGGTCGCCGATCGTCACTGGCAGTTCGGCCAGCGGATAGCTCATGATCCCGCTGGTCGCCAGGTTGAATTTGGCGGCGGAGCGGAGCTTAGCGAACTCCATGTACCGTGAGGTGGCGTGCGTGCGCGAAGGCATCAGATCTTTGCTTCTCCCGACTTATTTTTGGCCGCCCAGAATGCGTAGACCGGCAGCCCAAGCGCCAGAATCGACATCCCGAGCAGGCTGTTCCTGGGATACTTATAAATCGTATTGATTACCACCAGCCAAGATGCCAGGACAAAGGCTCCGGTAGTAAATGGATGCCCCGGTGCGCGATAGCCGTTGTTGTCGCTGGATTGGGCATCTCGGCGGCGCAGGATGAAGAGGCTCGCGCCAGTTAGCCCGAAGAACAGGAAGTCCATCGACACGACGTAGTTCAGGATCTGGTCGTAACGTCCGGAAAGCGCGACGACGATGGTCCACAAACTTTGTAAGACAATCGCTAAAGCAGGGACATGCGTGCGTTTCGTAACTTTGGCGACCCTGCGAAAGAAGAGGCCGTCGCGTGCCATGGCGAAGTACACGCGCGGCGCCGTCAGGACCGACTGGCTGAGAAATCCCAGCGTAGACAGCGCGATACCGAGCGCGATCAGGCGAGCGCCTCCGTCGCCCATGGCCACGCGCATGACCGCCGTGGCGGGCACACGCGTATTAGCAAGCCCCTGCGGCCCGAGGGTGCGCACGCAAACGAAATTCACACCAACATACAAGATGACTACGCCCGCAACCCCGAGCAGCAACGCCCGAGACAAATTTCTGCGCGGGTCCTTGATCTCTTCGGCGATAAAGTTGGTCGTCTGCCATCCCCCGAAGGCGAACAGCACCGGAACCATGGCTGCGCCGACGGCTGTCAGCAAGTCGAACGAGGGAGGCCGGTCGAGAACGGGGTGCAGCAGCGGTTGCGGCGAGCGCACCAGGAACAGGCCGGCGCCGATCAGTCCGGCGATAGCGGCAATCTTCAGCAGCATCAGGACGCTTTGCATGCGGCTGCCGAGCTTCACGCCGAGGCAGTTGATGATTGTCAGCACAACGATGGTGACGACGACGATCAGGCGTTCGGATAAATTCCAGCCCGTGAGCTCGATCAGATAGCGCGCGAAGGTCACAGTTACCGCGGCCATGCCGCCGGTCTGGATGACCAGCAGCAGCACCCATCCATAAAGAAAGCCAACGGCGGGATGAAATGCTTCGCGCAGGTAAGCGTACTGCCCACCGACTGCCGGACGCCGCGCCGCCAGTTCCGCATAGACGAATGCGCCTAACATCGCAATGATCCCGCCTAATACCCAGGCGCCAAGGATGAGCAACGGCGTGTGGACCTGAAGAGCGACAACATAGGGGTTGATGAAGATACCGGCGCCGACAATGCCGCCCATGACGATCATGGTGGCGTCGAACAATCCAACCTGGCGGAGCAGGCCAGTGGAACTGCCAGGTTGGTGCGGGTTGGGCGCTATGTCGCTCAGCGCGGCTCCTCGGCGTTCGGCGTGGCAGCCCGTTTCAGGCGGTCACACACCGCTTCCCATTCAGGCTCATCCTCGGGAGCGTCGACGGCGACCCAGTCCAAATGTTCGGCATCGAGTTCGTGCAAGACACGATAGAGCTGAGCTGCATAGGCGGCAGGATCCGGCGGCATCAGGACAAGCTTTCTCGGCATACTCTTGGGCTCGAAACGTAATTGCAGGTAAGCGCCGCTTCCCTGCTTCGGAACATTGCCCTCATGAACGAGCAGAAGCGGCGTACGCGGGCTATAGTGCCGCGGATGCATGCCCGGCGAAGGATGCGCCTCACCCGGCGTCGACGATAGATGAGCGACCGGGCCGATGATCTCTTCGATCTGCTCGCGTGAAATCCCGCCGGGCCGCAGCAGTACGGGGACATCTCCGGCGAGCGACAGCACGGTTGACTCGATGCCCACGGTGCATGGACCACCATCGAGGATATAGTCGACGCGGTCGCCGAGTCCCTGTCGAACATGTTCTGCCGTCGTCGGCGAGAGATGAGTAAAACGATTTGCGCTGGGAGCAGCGATTGAAATGCCTGCGGCCTCGATCAGCGCCAGTGCCGACCGGATGGGCAGGCATACGCACGCCAACCGTATCGAGCCCAGCGGTGACCAGCGCAGGCACAGCCGGTTGCTTCCTCAGTACGAGTGTTAAGGGCCCAGGCCAGAACGTCTTCGCAAGCGTCTGGGCCTTCTCGGGCCAGTCGGCCACGATGGAGCGAACCATCTCGATGCTGCTGACGTGGACGATGATTGGGCTGGTGGTCGGCCGGCCTTTGGCTTCGAAGATTCGTTCCACGGCGGCAGGGTCGAGTGCGTTCGCTCCCAATCCGTAGACCGTTTCTGTCGGAAAAGCTACCAGTTTTCCGGCGCGCAGCAACAACGCAGCATGCTGGATTTCTTCTTTTGACGGCTTGGACGCTCTCGTCATTCCCTAGCGTGTCCTCGCATGGGAGGGATCGGCCGAAGTCGCGGTATCGACGTCGATGTGAAGGCCGGAAGCCGGGGACACTCCAGGGGGATAACAGTTGCCGTCCTTTGCGTAGGTTTGCCGGCAGGAAGCCGTCATCTCCGGACGTCGCGGCGATTGCGCGAATTGCCATGCCTCGGCGAACGCTACACCGCCAGCCGATGGAGCGGGCGGCTTTTTGGGAAACACGCATCCCGGAGATGGGCCGCACTGGTCGTTGCTGATGAAGAATTCGATCTTGCGATTGCCGGCGTGATCGCGAATGTCATTTGCAGTCACGACGGAAACGCCCGCCGACTCGCGAAACGCGATGCCCGAACAGTAAACGCCGACGCGATATCCGCCGTGCGTCACCGCATCGACCCAAGCGTGAATGTAAGCGCGTTGCTCGTCCAGCATGCGGCCGCCCTGTTCCTGATCGAGAAAAATTACCGCGCCTGCGGGAAAGCCTTCTCGCCGCGCCGACTGTATTGCTGTCGCAGCATCGTTGCCGCCCACGCGGGCTGCATTCCCCGACTTCTTCAGGTAGGCGTATTCGCGGCCGTTGAACAGCAATAGAAATCCGTAGCCGAGTGAGTCCAGCGCCTGGCGCTTGCCCGCCCAGTTGTTACTGTCCTCTCCGGGAGGATTGTTGAGCCAGTAGCCGGTAAACGCGAAGGTACCGCGCAGCGTCTTCATCGCGGCATCGCCGGGATACTCATTACGGTCCATCCCAAGATACGCGCTTTGCGCCGACACACTGGCGGCCAGCAGAACTGCCGCAAGGGCCGCTTCATTTAATCGAGAAAGAAACTTCACCCTAGTAATATCGCACGTCTTCGGCCTCGTCCCGGCGAGCAGGGCGAATGGTACCCTAATCAGCAGGGCACGCCGATTCCATGATTCTCGATGCACTGCACAAAGTGGCCAATCACTGCTCGTCGTTAACTCGCGATGAGGCCCGCGAGGTCATGGCCGGGATTCTGCGGGGCGAAGCAACCGATGCGCAGATGGCGGCGCTGCTGGTCGCACTGCACATGAAGGGCGAGACCGTTGAGGAGATTGTTGGCTTCGCTCAAGCAATTCGTGCCGAAGCAACGCCGTTGAAATCGGACGATGGCGAGGCTCTCGACCTGAGCGGCACCGGCCGCGATGCGCTGGTCGATACCTGTGGCACGGGGGGAGACACCAGCGGCACCTTCAACATCTCGACGGCGACGGCCCTCACAATCGCGGGCGCAGGCGTCAGGGTCGCCAAGCACGGCAATCGCAGTATCAGTTCCAAGTGCGGCTCAGCCGACGTGATGCAAGCGCTTGGAGTCAACGTCGATTTACCTGCGGGACGTATCGGTGCCTGCCTGGAGCATTCGGGTATCGCGTTTCTGTACGCGCCGGCCATGCACTCGGCGATGCAGTATGTGCAGCCGGTACGGCGAGAGTTGAAGCTGCGCACCGTGTTCAATCTGCTGGGCCCGCTGACGAACCCTGCCAAAGCGTCGGCGCAGGTGGTTGGCGTGTATTCGCTTGACCTAGTGGAGAAGCTGGCGCAGGCGCTTAATGAACTCGGATTAGAGCGCGCGCTGGTCGTGCATGGACATGACGGTCTCGACGAAATCACCATCACCGGGCCCAGCAAGGTTGCTGAAGTCCGCGATGGCACTGTCCGTTTGTACGAGGTCACGCCGGAAGAGTTCGGACTTCAGCGCGCGCCGCTGCAAGACCTCGCCGGAGGCGACGCCACGGCGAATGCCCAGATCATTCGCGCCATCCTCGGAGGTGAGCGCTCGTGCCGTCGCGATGTCGTGCTGTTGAACGCCGCCGCGGCGCTGGTTGCCGCCGGTCATGCCGACAAAATCGGAGACGCTGTGCCGTTGGCGGCCTACGCCATTGACAGCGGCCATGCAATGCAGCGCCTGCACTTGCTGATCGAATTCAGCAATCGCGCCTAGCGGCGCAGGTTTACTCCCTTCGACCGCCTCATGTAAACTCAAGCCACGTTGCTCGTATGCCGCAACTTGGGCAGTCGGGCGGTTAGCTCAGCTGGTTAGAGCGCCTGCCTTACAAGCAGGAGGTCGCAGGTTCGAGCCCTGCACTGCCCACCACGATCTCAAACGTTCACATTGTTCATCGATCGTGGAAAGCACGCGCCAAAGCGTTCGTGTTCGTTCAGCATCTGACGCGCGCAGCAACTTCTGTTACAATCAAAATCGTTCGCTGATCCGTCAGCGACAATGTAAGCGGTTCCGCTACCGCACAATAGCGGGGTCGTAGTTCAGTTGGTTAGAACGCTGCCCTGTCACGGCAGAGGCCGCGGGTTCGAGTCCCGTCGACCCCGCCATTTCCTTTCAGGTACACCCTAGGAAGTGGCAATTACACAGCCACAATCATCGCAAGAGCCGCATTTCGTTATCCAGACTTTCGACGATATCAACTGGCGCGTCTGTTCACCGTCATGGCGAGCGAGATGCAGTCCGTCGCCGTCGGCTGGCAAGTCTACGAAATCACCCGCCGTCCGCTCGACCTTGGACTGGTCGGCTTGGCGCAGTTCACGCCCGTGCTTCTACTATTTCTGGCAGCAGGCCATGCAGCCGATCGATTCAACCGCCGAAATATCGTTGCCCTCTGTTATGTACTGTTCGGCATCGCGTCAGCGATGCTGCTCTGGCTGACGACGCGGGGCAATCCCTCGGTTCACGCGATCTACGGAGCACTCGTGATAGTCGGTGTGGCACGGGCGTTTAACGGCGCGGCTGGCCAATCGATGGTGCCGTCGATTGTTCCAGAGGAAGATTTTCCCAACGCCGTCGCATGGTCTTCGACGGTGTATCAAGCCGCAACCATCATTGGTCCGGCCCTCGGTGGATTGGTATACGCGGCATTTCGTGGTCCCGCCGCCGTGTATCTGTCTTCTCTGGTAGCAGCGATCATTTCGGTCTTTGCGGTGTCGAAAATTCAGCTGCGCCGGTCCGCTAGCAAACGCGAGCCTGTGAGTCTTACTACCGTTTTGGCCGGCTTTCGCTACATCTGGAAGCAGAAGGTCATTCTCGGTTCGATTTCGCTCGACTTGTTTGCCGTGCTGCTTGGCGGAGCGGTGGCGCTACTGCCGGTGTACGCGAAGGAAATTCTGCACACGGGGCCATGGGGCTTGGGAATCCTGCGCAGTGCGCCTGGTTTAGGGGCGCTGTTGACTGCGCTAGCCTTGGCCAATCGCCCGCTGCGCCGCCGCGCTGGTGCAACCATGCTTTGGTGCGTAGCTGGTTTCGGCGCTTTCACGATAGCCTTCGGCTTGTCGCGCAGCCTAATCGTCTCAGTCATTTCGCTGTTCTTCGTCGGTGCCGCCGACATGGTCAGCGTTATTGTGCGCGGCACGCTCGTACAACTAGCCACGCCGGATGCAATGCGTGGCCGTGTTAGTGCGGTGAACTCTATTTTCATCGGTGCGTCGAATGAATTCGGCCAATTCGAGTCAGGAATTACCGCACAATGGTTTGGCGCGGTGCCTGCTGTGCTACTTGGCGGCGCAGGGACGCTGCTCGTGGTCGGCCTGTGGGCCTGGATGTTCCCCGAACTGCGTAAGGCCGACATGCTGAGTGTTCAAAGCGAATCCCCCCATAAGTAGCGTCGGTCGCAGCAGTTCCAAGACGGATCGATCTACGGTAGGAGAGGAAGCCTCCTGTTTACCGAAGCGCCGAAAGTTGTGCAATCGCCGCAGCCGCCGTCAGCTTCACCTCGGGCTGCTGGTCGGTAAGCCCCAGCGCCATTTGCGAGATAAGCTCGCGGTCGCCCCGATGCGCCAGCGCATCAAAGGCGGCCGAACGGATCACCCACTGTTGGTCGGCTGTTGCGGCGATCAAAGCTTTACCCGAGCGCGGGTCGGGATCCTTGGCCAGCATCTTCAGCGCGGTGGCTTTCACCACGGTGGCGTTGGCGCCGCTGTCGCGGATTGCCTTGAAAGCCCCAAACCCGATACCGCCAAAGGGCACGAAGCCAATGCCCTGTTCGAATGCGGTTTCGGCCATGTCTTTGGGATTATGCAGAAGCTGGTTCAGCTTGCTCTCCTCGGAGCCAACCAGTCCCTGGCCGCTTTTCATGGTTCCGGCCGCGACCGCATAGTAGGTGTCGTAACCGTCCTCGTTCTTCATCTCAACCAGAGATTGCGCGGCGGCCATGATTACGGCTGGATTGCTGTCCTTCAGGGCTTCCTGCAGGGCCGGGATGGAGCTTTGCGCCTTCAGCGTGCCCAGCGCGGCAGCAGCGGCGGCACGTACGTCCGGATTCTGGTCATGGAGCGCCCGCTCGGCCATGGTGATGGCTTTTGGGTCCGCGGTGATAAGGGCCAGCACGGTGACCGCCGACACTCTCTGTTGGGAGTTGGTATTGGTTACACTGGCTTGCAGTATGTTCCACGACAGCTGTTGGGGGTTCTGGGCGGCGGCGATAGCGCAGAGAGCGACAAGTGTAAGGCAGACGGCAATTTTTGTTTTCATGAATTGCCTTCTGGGCCGGGGCGCAAGGATGATTCCGGCAGTGTTTTGAGGGTCGCACTAGACTACGCTGTCGAATGCCCGGTCCGGTAGTAACAAGTCGATATATCCGACAGGAGTTTGGTATTCGGCAACGAACTTGGGAGATTTCGGGAGAGGTTACCCAAAATGGTTCGGGCCTTGGAAGCTAGCCTTAATACTTCTCCACCGATTGGGTATTCTTCTCGATAATCAAACAAGGTAGAGTATTTCGTTTGCGAAAGGGAGCCGGTCTTGTGCACCAAATTTCGTCAATGGTCCTGTCGCGGCAGCGTGCTCACAGCCGTTTTCGCGTTTGCTTTTCTTTCAACTATTCCCCTGCTGCATGCTGGCGACGGCTCGGATGAGTACGACAATTACAAGGTGCGAGGAGACCTTTTCTGGTTTTACTCCAGCCCATCCGGGAGCTTTCAAGGTTCCAATAGCACCGATCACATCGATTTGCAGCACGATCTGGGCTTCGGCAACTATTCGACGTTTAGCGGTGTGCTCGATTGGCACTTGAGTCACAAGAACCACCTGACGTTCACGGTGAGTCCGTTCCAGCAATCGCGAACTACGGTACTGAATCGCACGATCACCTACCAGGGACAGACATATCAGGTCGGGGCGACCACGCGTGCCAACCTGCGAGCTGATCTTTACGCCCCCGGTTACCAATACGACATTATTCGCCGCAAGCGAGGACATATTGGGATTGGTGCGCAGCTGGATTTGTTCAACGCGAAAGCCTCGCTGTACGCCCAAGCCCAGATTACGGGCGGTGGAAATTATCAGCCGTCGGCGTACGGCAGCGCATCGCTACTGGCGCCGATCCCGGTAGCTGGTCCCGAATACCGCTTCTACATCACCAACTCGCCGCGCCTGTTTGTCGAGGGCAATGTCTACGGCATGTATCTGTTCGGCTACGGCAATTTCGTTTCGACGAACAACGACCTCGGCTTCACAATCAACAAGCACCTGAGCGTGAACGCCGGTTACAGCCTGGGTTCGCGACTGGTGGTCAATAACAACTCAACAACGCGCATCGGTCTGCGCCTGACGCAGCAGGGAGCACTTGTGGGATTGGAAGGGTCATTCTAGATTTTTCGCGGTTGGTGAAAGTTGAAGACGCTCGCCTTTCTCGTTTCGTGGAGACCGTTTTCCGTTAGTATCAGCGCATGAAAAATAGCCTCGGCCTTGGCGGTTATAGCTCAGCGGCAGTAAAGCTCGCGTTACTGGCAGTTTTCTCCTGTGCGCTTCTAATGCAAGCGCAGAGCGATCCCCTTCCCGCTTGGAACGATGGAGCAGCGAAGCAGGCCATCCTCAATTTCGTGCATACCACGACCGATCCTTCGAGTCCGACATTCGTACCGATCGATAAGCGCTTTGCCACGTTCGATCAAGACGGCACGACCTGGGTAGAACACCCGATGTATACGCAGATGGTGTTTGCGTTCGACCGCGTGGCCCAACTCGCGCCGCAACATCCGGAGTGGAAGACAACCGAGCCCTTCAAGAGTGTGATTGCGGGCGATAAAGCGGCTATGGCAAAGTTCACTGCCAAAGATTTTGAAACGATCTTTGTAGCCACGCACACGGGAATGAGCGTTGAGGCGTTCCAGCAGGTGGCAACTGATTGGCTGGCGACGGCGAAGGATCCACGCTGGCATCGGCCTTACCCCGAGCTGATTTATGAACCGATGCTGGAGGTCATGAAGTATCTGCGGGCCAATGGCTACAAGACGTATATCGTGACGGGGGGCGGCCAGGATTTCGTGCGTACTTATTCTGAGCGGGTTTATGGTGTGGCGCCGGATAAGGTAATCGGCTCGGCTGTGGCAACGCAATATGCCTACAACGACAAGGGTCAGGGCATGTTGATGCGGCCGCCGAAGCTTCTGCTCAACAACAATTTCTCCGGCAAGCCGGAGGATATTTACCTATTCATCGGGCAGCACCCGCAAGCGGCTTTCGGCAACTCCACGGGCGATCAGCAGATGCTGGAGTACACGCAGGCTGGTCCGGGCGCGCATTTGATGATGATTGTTCTGCATGACGACGCGCAGCGCGAATACGCCTATGGTCCTGCCGAGGGGCTGCCGCAGAGCGGAGTTGGCACCTTTACGCAAGCTCTCTATGATGAGGCCAAAACCAGGGGTTGGACTGTCATCAGCATGAAACACGATTGGAAGCAGATCTTCTCCTGGGAGAAGTAAGGAGACAACTCATCGATTTGCCGTTGAGAATTTCTCCCATCGTATAATTTCCCGATCGCAGAACATGATTCGCAACGCGAGGAACGGTCCAAGGGAGAACTGTGGCTGGATTCTGCATTGAGGTACGATCGGGCGGCGATGTTCGGCAGAAGTTTCGCATCGTCGATCTTGGGCAGTGCGCGGCCTCCGGCAGTTTCCAGCACGGAAACGCCGGCGCCGCCTGGGTTCATCCTGAGCAGAGCCGGCATTGGTGGGTACGACGAACCGCGGCTGAGCTTCTGTTGATTGAGGGCGCACCCGACCGCCTGCCGCAGGAAAGTGAATCGCTGCTGGAGTGGCTGCCGGGGCGGTGGGGCAGCTTTCGCGGCTTCGAGATATCGTTCGATCCGCAACAGATTGCGGTTTTCGTTGACCCCGCCTGCTCGCGTCCTATTTTCTATCGCGCCTCTCCCGATGATCTTCTGATCGCCGATAAGCTGTCGACGATTGCGCTTAACAGCTCCTACCCATGCCAGTTGAACTGGGACGGCGTACTGGAGGCGATGCTGCTGGGCTCGGCCTACCGGTATCACCTGACGAGTCTTGCGGGAGTGGAAGAGGTCGCGCCTGGGACGGCACTTGTCTTTCGCGAGAACAAAGTCGTCTCGCGATATTCCAACCAAATGCCGGAAGATGAATCTCTGCCTCCCGACATGATTCGCAAGGACCCGCAAGGCACGGTGGCGCGGGCGCTGGAGAAGAGCGTTCGTGAATGCTGGCCGGACGGCAAGGCCGCGCTGATGTTGAGCGGCGGCCTCGATTCACGGGCGATTCTCGCGCTAGCCGGCGACGGACGTCGTGCGGTTACGCTGGAGATGAGCGCGCGCGAGACCGAGATTGCAAAGCAGATCGCTGAGGCCTGTCGCGCTGAGTTCATCGCGCTTCCCTTTCCGGCGGATGAATGGCTGCATCGCGCGCAGGAGGGCTACTGGATTGCCGCCGCTACGCGCGACATCGAGTTCGTCAACGACATTGGCCTCAACGGGCGCTTGGCGCCATACGACGTTCACGGGATCGCCCACGGGTATCTATTCGACACCATCCTGAAGGGATGGTTGATCCGGCCCCTGCACCGGCACGTCGATCTGTCGAACACCGTGCTCGGTCAGATGGGTCCAGCCGGAGTTCACTTTCGCGATACAACTTCGCGTGCTTCCTTTAACGCCGACAAAGATGTGCTCGGAATGCTCAGCAAGGACGGCTCGCAACGGGCGATTACTCAACTGCGCGGAACCGCTGAATCGCTCACGCCAGTGCGGGACGGAAGGTTCGATATCACGTTTGAGCGTCATATCTTAGGATGGGTTTCTAAACAAGTACATTATGGGTGCTATCTGTCGTGGATCGAGGCATTGGACTTGTCATCGCCGATCTTTCACCCTGCGCTGTGGAGTTGGTATCGGCACACCGGCGCCGAGGATCGCTATCTCGGCCGTGCGTATCGGCGGACGCTGGCGGCGATGCAGCACCCGGCGTTCGCAGTACCAGACGCGAACACCGGGGCGCCAATCAGCATTCCCAAAGAACGCTGGACCGACACCGCACAGGATCGACTCTGGTATCGCACAGCACGCAAGATTTGGCGAGGCTTGCACAAAGATCGCTCTGTTCCCTACACGGACAAGCGGGCCGCGAGGTTTCGCACGCCGGAGGGGCGGCAGTTGCTGGAATCAGGGATTGAGACTCTGCGGGAAAATCCTCTTTTTGACCGGGAGGCTCTGGAGCGTGCCTTTCAGGACTTCTTCAACGGCAACGACCGGCCCTTTGAACCTCTGCTGACCGTGACCGGCGTTGCGCAGTGGCAAACCCTAGTGAAGAGCGGAAGAGAGTCTAGCGCGCCTCAGATCCGAGATGTGCAGGTGGAACCGCCAGTTGCTGGCTGATCGCGGATGGAACGGCGCCAGAAACTAGCCCTTCTTTGGTTTACGAATCTTGACCAGCTTGCGCGTACCCAGCCCCTCGAATTCAGGTGCAGGCTCGTTAAAGCGCTTCCAGAAGTTCGCATCCTTCATCAGTTCGACGCAAATGGGTAGGTGTCCGTCGTGCGAGAAGATGACGCCGCCAGGTACAAGTTTGGGGTAGATGTAGGTAAGGCAGGTTTCGAGCGAATCGCGCAGATCGACGTCGACGAACGCGACCACTACAGGCTCCGTGAGATTCGGCATCGTCTGGTCGAACCAGCCGCGCACGAACTCGCAGACATCGAGCGAGCCGTAGTTGCCAACGTTCTTTTTCACTTCCTCAAGAGCGCCGCTGTACTCGCCTTGGGAAAAACGGTCCTTTTCAGCGTCCAGCACGTCAGGCAGGCCTTCGAAGGAGTCGTAGACGAGCAACTTACGTCCGATCAGCTTCGTCGCCAGACTGAGCTTGGCTGTGCTCCCACCCTTAAAACATCCGGCTTCCAAAACGACTCCAGGCGTTGACTTCGGCACGCGCAGGATTTCGCTTACGATGGCGACCGCCTCGGAGTGGGTGTGAGCGCAGCGCAGTTTCTCGTGCGCTACCTCCATTTTGTCGGCCAGGTTCTTGCGGACTGACCGCGGGAAGGGCAGCCGGGGATCATAGCGAAGCATGTCGAGCGGAACGCTGCGCTCCTCGTCCACCATCCAAAAATGAAACTTGCGCTTGGCGTCGAGAACGGACTTGGGTACCAGTGGCCGAATTGTGTCCTTCAAGCTTGAACTCATTTGTTGATCCCAGAGGGAGAGGAGGTCGCGTGGCTTATTCTACACTGCGAGATTTGTTCGATTCCCGAAACGAACCTCGTTAACTACGAGTTCTGCCGTTGTTCCCCGGTAGCGCCGTTCAGCATGTTACAAAGAGAATTCCCGCCATAATTTTGTCTGGGAGAACATGGAGAGATAACGTGTCTGCAAAAACCGACAGCACCGGCGCGGCTGCAAAAAAACCGATCTCCCTGGATGCTTGGGCCGTTGCCGCGGCGCTCGCCCTGGCTTTACTCGTTCGTTTCGGAATCATCCAGAAAGTCCCATGGTAGCCGGCAGGACTCATAGAAAGACATGGCACAAGGATCGTTAGCATTACCTCAGATAGTTCCCTTTCGTCCGTTTTATAGGCTCGTCCAACTGCTGCCGGGCGTACTGCTGCTGGCAGCCATCGGATGCCTTGGCAAATATCTCGAGCAGTCCATTGCGGCTTATGGTAAGTCTCATCACCTGCACCTGCCCAACATCGAATACGTGCTTTGGGCGATTCTAATTGGCTTAGTCATCGGTAATATCGTCGAGCTGCCCCGGGTGTTTCAGGCAGGCGTGGGCAGCTACGAGTTTTTCCTCAAGGCCGGCATCGTGCTGTTGGGCGCCCGCTTTCTGCTGGGCGATGTGGCCAAGCTCGGCGGGATCAGTCTGGTTTTGGTCGCGGTTGAACTGGCATTGTCGATCGGCTTCATGGCGCTGCTTGGCAAGCTGTTTGGATTGAATCGCAAGCTGACCAGTCTTCTGGCCGTTGGGTCTTCGATTTGCGGTGTGTCGGCAATTATCGCGGCACAGGGCGCGATTGAAGCCGACGATGAAGATGCATCGTACGCAATCGCGGCCATCCTGGCACTGGGAGCTATCTCGCTGTTCGTCTTTCCCGTCGTCGGGCACGCGTTGCACTTGAGCGATCACGCCTATGGATTGTGGGCTGGACTCGCCGTCGACAACACGGCCGAGGCGACCGCAGCAGGCGCGATGTATTCCGATGCCGCCGGGAAGATCGCTGTTCTGGCGAAGACCACGCGCAACGCGACCATCGGCTTCGTGGTGCTTGGGTTCGCTATCTATTTCGCGGCGCACGGCAGCGCCAGGCAGGTCGAAAACAAACCAGCGTTTCTGTGGCGAAAGTTTCCCAAGTTCGTGCTGGGGTTTCTGCTGATCTCGCTGCTGGCTACTCTCGGATTCTTTACCAAGCCTCAGTTGGGGAGCCTGGCGAACCTTTCGCGCTGGGCGTTCCTGCTGACCTTCGCAGGCGTGGGGCTGCGGACGAACTTCCGCGCGCTGAAAAAGCAAGGGATCAGGCCTCTGCTGGTGGGAGCGATCGGTGAGTGTGCCATCGCAGTCATCACGTTAGGAATGATCTTGGCCGCGGCGAAAATGTTCAGGTTCTAGGACAAGATAAGGCGGCGTCAAACAGCGCCCCCGGCCCCCTGCGTTGAACGCTTGGATCGCTAGACTTTCTTCACCTCGGCCATGATGCGCAGGTCGTGTCCGGTCATCTCCTTCGGCTGCGGAACGCCAAGGATTCCCAGCATCGTTGGAGCGATATCCTGCAGCGCGCCGTCAGGCCGCAGCGTGAAGCGGCGCGGATCGCCTTTGAAGTTCGGCGGCGTCACGGCCTGCTCGGCGACAGACAATGAACGGCACCGGATTGGTCGTATGCGCCGTCTGCGGGCCACCAGTCGCGGGATCGATCATCTGCTCGGCGTTGCCGTGGTCGGCGGTGACGATCATAGCCCCGCCGCGCTGGCTGCAACGCGGTGTAGATCTGGCCCAGGCAGTGATCGACGGTTTCAACGGCGGTGATCGTTGGTGGAATCTTGCCCGAGTGTCCCACCATGTCGGCGTTGGCGAAGTTCACGACCATCACGTCGAAGGTATTCTCGGCGATCGCTTTGATGACCGCGTCGGCAATTCCCTGCGCCGACATCTCGGGCTTCAGGTCGTAGGTAGCGACCTTCGGCGAAGGCACCAGAACGCGATCTTCGCCAGGAAACGGCTTCTCGATGCCGCCGTTGAAAAAGTAGGTTACGTGGGCGTACTTCTCGGTCTCGGCGACGCGCAGGTTGCGCATGCTGCGATCGGCCATGACGTTTGCCAGGATGTTGGTCAGCGACTCCGGCGGCGATACGACCGGCAAAGTGAAATGCTTGTCGTATTGCGTCATGCAGATGTAGGTCAGGTCTTTCGGAGTGCGGCTGCGCGGGATGGTGTTATCGAGCTCTTCGGCGCCTTCCAGTTCACGGCCGTCCTGCGCCGTGAAATGGCTGTTGCGGGCGAGGCAGCGAGTAATCTGGCGCGCGCGGTCGGCACGGAAGTTGAAGTTGATGCAGACATCGCCGTCGCGAATATTGCCTACAGGCTCGCCGCGTGTCATCCACGATCACGAACGGAATGATGAACTCGTCGGTGACGCCGCTTGTTGTAGGAGTCCTTCACGCCCTGCACCGCGATCGGTGTAGCGGCCGCCCTCGGCGTCGCCGAAGACCATCGCGTCGAAAGCCTTCTTTTCGCGATCCCACTTCTTGTCGCGATCCATGGCGTAATAGCGGCCGCTGACGGTGGCGATCTTGCCCACGCCGTATTCGCGCATCTTCTGCTGGAGCTGCTCGAGGTAGCCGGCGCCGTTGGTGGGAAGCGTGTCGCGTCCATCCATGAAGCAGTGGACGAAGACGCGCTCCACGCCATTTTGCTTGGCCATGCGCAGGATGGAGTAGAGATGGTTCTGGTGCGAGTGCACGCCGCCGTCGGAGAGCAGGCCGAACAGATGCAGTCGTCGTTCGCCGGTGCGAGCTGTCGTCCATAGCCTTCAGCAAGGCCGGGTTGGTGAAGAATTCACCATTCTCGATCATGAGATCGATCTTGGTGATGTCCATGTAGACCACGCGTCCGGCGCCGATGTTGAGGTGGCCGACCTCGCTGTTGCCCATCTGCCCGGTCGGCAGGCCGACATAGCGGCCGCTGGTATGGATCAGCGTGTTGGGAAATTCAGCCAGCAAGCGATCGTAGTTAGGCTTGCGAGCCAGCGAGATGGCGTTGGCGTTGGACGGCGGGGCATAGCCCCAGCCGTCGAGGATGATGAGGACGAGAGGTTTGGGAATAGGCATGGATGATGTGTTTCTCACAGATCGCCCGCGAAGTCGAAGGAACCGCAGGTCTCTCCGCTCCGCTTGGGATTACAACCATGAATCGATTCGCGTTGAAGAACCGATCGACTGTCTACTTCCCCGCCTTCGCTTTCTTGGCCAGGTCCCCGTGATAGTTGAGGCTCTTCAGTCCCAGGAAGCGGGCTGCCGGGCCAAGCTCTTCTTCGATACGGAGCAACTGGTTGTACTTGGCGATGCGGTCGGTACGCGACGCCGAGCCGGTCTTGATCTGGCCCGCGCCGGTGGCGACGGCGAGGTCCGCAATAAATGTGTCTTCCGTTTCGCCCGAGCGGTGCGAGATGACCGCCGTGTATCCATTCTGGCGAGCCAGATTGATGCAATCGATCGTCTCGCTCACCGAGCCAATCTGGTTCAGCTTGATCAGAATCGAGTTCGCCACGCCGGCGTCGATGCCGCGCTGGAAGATTTCGATATTCGTCACAAAGATTATCGTCGCCGACGAACTGAATCTTGCTGCCCAGTTCGTCTGTCACCAGCTTCCAGCCCTCCCAATCGTCTTCGGCGAAGCCGTCTTCCAGCGACACGATTGGATACTGCCGCGACCCAGTCTGCCCAGAACTTCACCATGTCTTCGGTGGAGTGCTCGCTCTTGTCGGACTTCTTGAAGACATACTTCTTCTTCGCGCTGTCGTAGAACTCGCTGGACGCGGGATCGAGCGCAATGGCGATCTGCTCACCCGGCTTGTAGCCGGCCTGTGTGATGGCTTCCAGAACCACCTCGATGGCTTCGGTGTTGGACTTCATCGACGGCGCAAAGCCGCCCTCGTCGCCCACGGCTGTGTTGTAGCCGCGCTTCTTCAGCACGCCCTTCAGGACGTGGAAGGTCTCGACGCCCCAGCGCAGCGCTTCGCTGAACGACGTCGCGCCCACCGGCATGACCATGAATTCCTGGAAATCGACGTTGTTGTCGGCATGCGCGCCACCGTTAAGGATGTTCATCATCGGCGTGGGCAGCAGGCTGGCGGTGAATCCGCCGAGATACTGATAGAGCTCGATGCCGAGGTGGTCGGCCATGGCGCGCGCAGGCGGCCATCGAGACCGCCAGAATCGCATTGGCGCCCAGCTTGCTCTTGGTCGGCGTGCCGTCGATGGCAAGCATCGTGTTGTCGAGCTCGCGCTGATCGCTGGCGTCCATGCCTTCCAGTTCGGCAGCCAGATACTTCGTTGATGTTATCGACGGCTTTCAGCACGCCTTTGCCGGCGTAGCGGCTCTTGTCGCCGTCGCGCAGTTCCAGCGCTTCGTGTTCGCCGGTCGAGGCGCCGCTGGGAACGGTGGCGCGCCCGCGGGCGCCGCTTTCGAGGATGACATCGGCTTCAACGGTAGGATTGCCGCGGGAATCAAGAATTTCGCGGGCAAGAATCAGTTCAATTTGAGTCATAGAAATCCTGCGTCTCCCTGCCTGTAGATTCGCGGATGCGAGACGGGAGCGGCTGCAAAACTAGTCATTATACGGGAGCTTCTGTCGTGAAGCTGTGACCGGCAACCAGCCTGCCGGATCATCGCTGGTTGACCCTGAAAAGTCATCGTATTTCCGGTTTCGCGCCAGAAATTCGTTTGCGGCGCTGGCCGCGGTTGAGTATCCTCAAGCGGGGCAGTTGAAATGCCCATTTAAGGCTGTTGCCGTCGCTACTGGCCTGCGCCGCGACCGCCTGACGGAGCTCAAACGACATGTGGAAGCGTAAGGAAGACGAGTACACACCAACACCCGAGCCAACTTCTCAAGGCTCCTCGATACCGGCCGCGCCCGCGCCGCCACGCCCGTCCGAACCATTGCGCAGCGCAGAACCGCTGCGCACCGGCGTCGACGTAGCCACCATCGGAAAGTCGGTCGTGGTCAAGGGTGAGCTCTCGGGTAGTGAGGATTTGATCGTCGATGGCGAAGTAGAGGGCAGCATCTCGCTGAAGGGCCAGACGTGTACGGTCGGCCCAAATGGACGCGTGCGCGCCAATATCGAGGCTAGAAACGTTATCGTGCACGGCCGTGTCAACGGAGATATTCATGCTTCGGAGCGAGTAGAGCTGAGAAAGACGGCTTCCCTCGCCGGCGACATTGCAACCGCCAGGATCTCGATCGACGATGGAGCGTTCTTCAAAGGCGGCATTGATATTCAAAAGCCAGAGCCAGCTGCCAAGGCCGAAGCTAAACCGACGCAAACCGCTGCGGCTGCCGCACCTGCCCCGTAGCGCCCGCTCCCATTCCTGGTCAAGGCTCGCTACTCGAGCCGAAAAAGATGTAACTTCTCGAAGGGCGCATCTTCCGGGTGCGCCCCTTACGATTTCACCTGCGGACGTTACCAACCGTTGCCGCTTCGGCACTCTGCTCAATACAATGGTGGCCTGTGGCTCCCGGCATCTTTCGGAAACTATTCGGTGGCTCTCGCGAGGGCGCTGACGAGGAATTTTCCTCGAAGCACAAAGTCAGCCGACGCTCGACGGGATTTAATGAGTTCATCCGCGCCATCTCGCGCGAGGATGGGCTTTCTGTACTTGATCTCGGCTCTACTTCACCAGCCAACATAACTTTCATGACCGGGCTCGGTCATCGCTTCCACCAGGAAGATGTGTTGCGGCTGGCGAACGATAAATCGCTGCTTGTTGCGGATGCGGAGGGCGGAACGGCTCTGGATGTAGATCGCTACCTGCGCGACAATCTCTGCTTCGGTCGTCAAGAATTCGACGCTGTGATGTTCTGGGATCTGGCAGACTTTCTTCCGGAACCCCTGGTGAAGCCGCTCATTGAGCGCATCCACGGCGCGATGAAACCCGGCGGTATTCTGCTGGCTTTCTTTCACACGAAGGACGCTGGTCCGGAGGCTCCGTTTTACCGCTACAACATTGCCACGCGCGACACGCTCGAGCTGCAACAGGTTCGAGGCTTCAAGTTGCAACGCGTCTTCAACAACCGGCACGTTGAGAATCTCTTCCATGACTACTCTTCGATAAAGTTCTTCCTGGGACGCGACAATATTCGGGAAGTACTGGTGACAAGGTAGCGGTTGTGCGTTCGATAGCCGGCGCTTCTTCGTCTCAGGCGAAACGCTCACGTCACGAAAAGCGCCGCACCGGCGACGATGCGCTTGTCAGGAGGCGCGTCGAGTCTTGCGTATCACCATAGGCATAACTCCGGGAATACGCAGCAATTCAAACGCAACGACTTGCGCTGATCCCGGGAGCGATAACAGGCTTCGCACCTTGGCAGCGGCAGCTAATCAAGGGCGAGAATTGCCTTCCGTACGCGCGTCCGTAGCTCGAGACACAGGCAGCCAGGTCAGATTCGCCGTGGACAAATCCCGCTAAGGCTTCGGCTGCCGCCCGGCCACTTCGCAGGGCGATCGAGATTCCATCACCCGCGAAGGGATCGATGAAGGCAGCGGCGTCCCCTGCAAAAAGGGTATTGCCCGCCGTGGGCTCAGGCCTGCGGTAGATTAGGGGAGCGGTGCTTACGGGCTGGGCCACAGCTTCCCATTCAGCCGCACGCTCGGCCAATCGCGGGTGCAACTTGAAAACCTCGGCAAGCGATGCGGCGTGGTCGGAGCGCACCATGGCACAGGCGTTCACTATGCCATCCGATACAGGCTGAACTCCACAATAACCGTGGTCGAAGAAGTAAAGGTCGGTTGTGAAAAATGGATTAGCTTCGTGAAAGTGACCTTTCACTCCAATCCATTTCGGCCCGGCGGGCAACGAACGGTCGGGCGTGAACTGCGACCATCGGCCTGCGGCGATGATCAACGCACTCGCTTCGTATTGGCCCTGTGAGGTTGTTATTCTGAACGGACCGTTGCCCGCGACAGCGGTGACTTCGCAAGCAGCCACTGCCTCAACGCCCTCAGCTTGGGCGGCTTCCCAAAGGACTGCGTCCAAGCGGTAGCGCGCGATGCTGAGCGCAGGGGGCGAAAGCGGGGCCCGGAGCACCCTGTTACCGTGAAACAACCGTGTCTCGCGGATAGTTGGCGCCGATTCTATCAGTTCACGTCCAGCTGGCGAATCCCGAAGCAACGACGACAACACATGCAGGGACTCCGCCGATACGAACTCGCCGCACACCTTATGACGAGGAAAACTCTTCGCCTCTAGCAAAAGTGTTCGTCCGCCATTACGAGCAAACGTAATGGCCGCGGAGGCTCCGGCAGGACCGCCTCCGACGACGGCAAGATCGAAGTGTGGATCAAATGTGGGCATAGGCTTGGCAAACCACCGGCGGTCAGACGCCCTTCCAGAGCAGCACACCCATGCGATACAGATAATGCCTAGACATCTCCAAACGCACGCAGCGTAGATCCTTCAGAGCTTCTTCCATTTCTACGCATGTATAAGCCCGTCGGACTGAGGCTGGCGCATCGTGCCATGTGATACGACTGCGAAATAATGGTAGCCCCGCGTACACCAGGGCAAGATGCAGAGGGCTGCGGATCAAGTCGTTGATCAGCACCGCGTGGCGGCAAACGCGTACGGCTTCGCCCACGAATTGCCGTAACTGGTCCACTTCAAAGTGATGAACAAAGAGCGAGCAGCTTACGATGTCGAAGGCGCTGTCGCGGAACGGCAGTCGAAGAGCATCGCCAGAGACTCGTCGGCCGATTGCCGGCAAGTGGCTGGACATACGATCCAGCAACGTAACCGCGAGTTCGACTTTGTCCTTCGCAAGAATATGAGCAGCTTCAATCGGTAAATCGCCAGCTCCGGCTCCTACCTCCAGCAGTGAGAGGCGGCTGATGCCCAGCTTCCCCACCACTCGACGCACAAGAGTCAGGGTGGTTCTCGTCCCTCCAAACCAGTTGTTGATGTGGCGAAGGTCTACGAGGCTGGCTGCGATCTCGGCTTCCGAGCCCAGGTCGTCGTCCAAAAGCTCCGGGATCACTTTGCGGCGCATCGACATCGTTGGTTATTTGATGGTATCAACTGTCCCAAGCGGGCCGGCGGGCTCGAGTCCACGCGGACAGGTCATCGGCAGCAGGTTGCTCAGAGATGGTACCTCAGGTTTCACTTTTGGAACGGCGAGCTTGGACGCCCATTGTCCGATCTGAAGCGCAGTTCGGCAGTCACCCCGAACTCGCCCTGAGTTTGTCGCGGAACTTCTCGGCAACTTTGGATACTTAGTTGCTAAGTAAGTAAACAGGTCGGTCCGGCGGAGTGCCGACCGAACGGGCAGGGCCGAAACCAGGGGAACAGCGGTCTTGCTCGTGCGGCATGGCGTGACCAATGGGACTGTTTTCCTGCCGGACCGACGCCTACCTTCGCTTACTTCCATAGCGGCATTGCCGTGTGGCCGTTCTATTTACTTCACGATAAGATATGCCGGACCAACAAGATACGCACGATTGCCCCAAAATCGCGCAGCTCGTTTTTCAAAAAAGCAACTGACCATTTCAGTAACTCGTCTAATCTAGAGGAAGATGAATTACCAGCAAAGAGGCTCCGGATTGGACAAATATCGCTTAGGACGCGCGTTAGCCACAGTCGTAATCGTTGCCTTTGCGGTCGTGCCGTCGTGGGCACAGGCGAACCCGGCCATTGATCCGATTGAGTTGGTCCGCAGTGCCGCCAAGAATGAGATCAGAGCGAACGACATCGAGCAGTACTACATGTTTAGGGACAGTACCGAATACAAGGACCACTCCATCACCAAGGAGATCGTTCGCACCAAGCAAGGTGGACTATCGATAACTCTTCTGCTGAATGGCAAGCCTCTGACACCTGAGCAGCGTCAGAAGGAAGACGCCAAGCTCGATAAATTCGCCAATGACCCGGATGCGCGGCGCAAGCGGCGCGAATCGAACAAAGCTGACGACCAGCGCGCCGAACTTATGCTTACCAGTCTGCCGGACGCTTTCCTGTACACGTATGTTGGAACCGATCGCGGCCCGAATGGCGAGCAACTCGTGCATCTAAAATTTCGGCCGAATCCGAAGTTCGAACCTCCGAACCACGAGACCGCGGTGTACCAAGGCATGGAGGGCGACATGTTGATTGACCGCAACGCCATGCGCATCGCAAAGATCGACGGTACGCTCTTCAAGGATGTCGACTTTGGCTGGGGCATTCTCGGCAAACTGTATAAAGGCGGAAAATTCCGTATCGTGCAGCGCGATGTCGGCGGAGGCCACTGGGAGGAAGTCGAAGAGACGCTACAGTTCTATGGAAAGATCCTGATGGTCAAGTCGCTCACCATCTGGTCAACGGAAACGATGACCGACTTTCGGCCAATCTCCTCCAACTTGACCACGGCGCAGGTCCTCGACTTGCTCCATAAGAGCGCCGATGTGGTTGCCGAAAACAATGGCGGCGGGGTAAACGAGGCGCAAAATACGCGCAAGTAGTATCCCCGGAACGTAGAACCCGGCGCAGCTTCGGCTGCGCTTTTTTTTGCGTTCGTGTCAGCTCTCGATGGCTGCAACTGCGCTACCGTGTTGAGTGAGGACCTGAATGAAACGAAATCATCTTGTCAGCTGCTTCTTCGCCGGAGTATTTCTGGCCAACTCTGTGCCGCACTTCGTGCATGGCGTTTCCGGCGATCCGTTTCCTACCCCGTTCGCGGATCCTCCCGGAAAAGGCCTGTCGTCGCCCACGGTGAACGTTGCCTGGGGATTGGGTAACGTGGCCGCGGGTTATGCACTAGCTCGCTCCGCGAAGGTTGGGCGCGGCGGTCACTCGGGCCGGATCGCTTTTCTGGCCGGTGCAGCTGCCATTAGCACTCTGTTGAGCGTGCACTTCACAAAGAAGCAGCGTGAACGCCTGCTCCACGCCGCTTAACCGTTTGTCGTCTGCTTGCGCACCGTCAGCTTCTCGATCAAGTGCTGCCGCAGTTCGTAGCCGCGTCCGGGCTTGTCGGAGATAGCGATCGTTCCCTGCGGCGAGACTTCGACCTCAGGCTCGATGATGTCTTCTTTCCAGTAACGTTTGGACGCGGACACATCGCCGGGCAACTTGAAGTTCGGCAGCGTCGAGAGAGCCACATTGTGCGCGCGGCCGATGCCTGATTCCAGCATTCCGCCGCACCACACAGGGATGTTGGAACGTTTAGCGATGTCGTGAATCGCGATTGCATTAGAGAAACCGCCGACGCGCCCAACCTTGATGTTGACGATGCGACAAGCGCCTAGTTCCAGGGCGGCTTCGGCGTCACGGGGGGTGCGGATAGCTTCGTCGAGACAGAGCGCCGTCTGCAGTTTTTTCTGCAAATTGGCATGGAAGTAAAAGTCGTCGGCCCACAGCGGCTGCTCGATCATAAGCAACTTGAAGCGGTCAAAATTCTTCAAGTGCTGCTCGTCGGCGAGCGTGTAAGCGGAGTTGGCATCGCAGCTCAGGAGAATGTCAGGCCAGCGCGCGCGAATCTTCTCCAGCACTTCGATATCCCATCCAGGTTTTACCTTGACCTTGATGCGCTGATAGCCGGCCGCCAGTTCGGTCTCGATCTTCTCCAGAAGCTGCGCGTGCGAATCCTGGATGCCGATGCTCACACCGCAGGCAATTTCGCGACGGACCCCGCTCAACAGTTTCCATAAAGGTATCTGCTTCTCCTGTGCTTCAGCGTCCCATGCAGCATTTTCGAGTGCGGCTTTCGCCATAGGATGCTCGCGAACGCGCGACAGAAGCGCCGGGACTTCCCTGCCCTCGCAAATTCTCTTGCCACAAAGCAGCGGGGCCATGTAGCGGGTGATCACATCCCAGGCGCCATCGATGTACTCCTCGCTATAGAAGGGCCCCTCGCCGGCAACACACTCGCCCCAGCCTTCGAGGCCGTCACAATGAAGGGTTACCAGCATGACGCGGCGTGTGTACGTGCGTCCAAAGCTGGTTTCGAAGAAGTGGACAAGCGGGATTTGAAGTTCGCGAAGAGTGATGGCTTCAATCTTCATCGGGATACTCGGTTTCAGCTCGCGTACGACCAATTCTCATCCCAACGGCCCAGAACAAACACGCCGTCGCCGTTGTCGCCGCGTCCGTAACGCAGGCAAGTCAGTCCGTCGGAAAATGCCTTCAGGAATTTCTGGCGGTTACGGAGTTGGAGCTCAGCGGCCTTCTGACGAGTCTCAGGCCGAGCTTTCCAGTCGTAAATCTCCGCGGGAATATCGATGCACATCTCTTCCTTAACGGGCGGCAACTGTCGCCGGGATAGCAACTCCTCGACCCGCCGGGACTTCAGCCACCACTCGGCAACCAGGCGATCGGTCGGCAGAAATCCCTGCAGCGGTGACGAGGTCACTCCGTACTGGTTGATGTTGTAGCGCCGCGCAATTGCTCCCAGCCGCTCCAGGTTCAAGTAGGCGTTCTTGATCTCCAGCGGATCGAAGGTCCATTCCATCAGCTCATAGCCGAGGGCAATGGCGTCTTCCCGCTGAAAGAGCTTCAATCTACGACCGAGGCCGGCGTTGCGGTATTGGCTCTTCACCGCCAGCATATGCGAGTGCAGGTAACAGTGCCCGTTCCGCGTACCTGGGATCGAAAACGCAAAGCCGACCAGCGTTTCGCCTTCCCATGCGCCAATCACCTGGCCGCCGATTTTGGGTGCCAGCGAAAAAATCCGCAACGGCACCAGCTCGTTGTCGGCAAAGCCCCAGACTTCCTTCTGCAGCGCAACGCACGCGCGAAACTCCTCCACTTCGTGAAGATTACGCAGCTGAATGGCGTCGTTCACGCTCTTTCCTTTTGCTTGGATTCTTGCCACAGGGCCTCCATCTCCTCCAACGAAGCCTCGGCCGGCTTACGGGCCTGTTCACGCAGGCGCTCTTCGAGATATTGAAAGCGGCGGCGGAATTTGCGATTGGTTTTGCGCAGCGCTGACTCAGGGTCAAGCGAGAGGTAGCGCGCAATGTTCACCAGCACGAAGAATAGATCGCCGACCTCGTCTTCCAGCCGCGCATGCAACTCAGGCGATATCTTCACGCCGCGGGAGCCCGCCACGCCGGCCTTCGATTCCGGCTGCGGCCCAGGCTCGGGATATTCGTCCAGATTGCGTCGGAGTTCGGCTGTTTCTTCGTCGAGCTTATCGAACAGACCGTCGATATTTGGCCAATCGAAGCCGACATGCGCCACACGGGAGCTGATCTTGTAAGCCTCCATCATCGAGGGCATCGCCGCTGACACGCCGGCAAGCACCGACTCAGGATGATCGTCTTTCTTGGTGTCTTCGCCCGATTCCTGCTGGCGCTTCTTCTTCTCCTCGGCTTTGAGCGCCTGCCAGTTACGCAGGACTTCGCCAGGAGTGTCGGCCTTTACCTCGCCGAAAACGTGCGGATGCCGGTCAACAAGCTTGTTCGACAGGCGGTCGAGCACGTCGTCGATGGTGAAGCGTTGCTCTTCCTGCGCCATCTCTGCGTAGAAGAGCACCTGCAGCAGTAAGTCGCCGAGTTCGCCAGTCAGTTCATCCCAATCTCGTGCGTCGATGGCTTCGATAACTTCGTAGGCTTCTTCCAGGGTGTAGGGTTTGATGGTGTCGAAGTTCTGTTCGCGGTCCCAGGGGCAACCGCCGGGTGCGCGCAGTCGCGCCATGATGGAGACGGCGCGTTCAAATCGTTCTCCAGTTGTCGGCATCGAGAAGATTGTAATCGCTGGAGACCCTCCATCGTAAAGGCGCGGTTGTCAGTAAGGCCGAGCTTTCGTCGAGGCAGAAAACGTCTGACTCAGGAGCTTCGGATCGTCGGAGATCAAGCCGTCGACACCCCAACCGGCAAGTCGTAGCAGATCCTCTTCACGATTGACAGTCCAGGTGAAGAGCCGCAACTTCCTCGCACTTACTTTTTCCACCAGCGCTTCGGAAACCAGCGCGTGATGAGGAATGAAGACCATTATCGGCAGCTGTTCCCAGCGAGCGGCGGCGTCCGGGTTATCGCAGATATAGCCCAGCGGCAGCGACGGGTCGAGCACATGCAAGCGCAGTAGAACCTCGGGCAGAAAGGAAGAGACGACAAAGCCGCGCAGCGGTCGGCAAGAGCATACTGCCTCCACCAAGGCCTCTTCTTCGCCAGCGACCTTGACTTCAATATCCATCCACGCGGTCGTCTGGTAGCGGCCTAATACGCCGTCAAGCGAGGCAAGGGCCAACCCACAACGGCGCTCCAGACTGGCGTGGTCACTGGTGGCGACTTCCCTTCCCTTGAATTCGGCATCGTGGCAACAGATGGACCGGCGATCGCGAGTGTAACGCACATCGAACTCAAAGCCGTCGCAGCCGTGTGCCAGGGCGTAGTCGAAGGCGGCAAGAGTGTTTTCGAAGGGAAGGTGCGGCTTGCGCCATCGCACTCCGAGCAGCGGAAGCGGGCGAACGCCCCGATGGCCGAGCAGCAGCGGGCGTGACTTTTGCAGATTCACAGCAATAACAGTAAGGCGGCCGCTCTCCGCGTTTCGCCAGACGCCGAACGTACACGGTAAAACAGGGCGAAGCGCTGGAGCGGAATTCTCAATCCAAATCGAAATCGCGCAGCGGCTTGCCGGTATCCGGAGTTTCCTTGGCCCGTTTCAAAGCTTCCTGGAACTTTTTCTCAAGCAGATCACCCTGGTGCTTCTGCGCTTCAACAGACTGGCGAAACAGTGATTCTTTACGGCTGTCCTGATCTTTCATCGCGCGCGCCGCAGCCTCCAGATCCTCGAAGGTCTTGGGGACGGCCTTAGGCGTGTGAGCGATGACAGCTTTGACTTCCGGATCGATCTTCAGGCTGGCGCCGCAGCACGGGCAAGCGACCTCAAACGGTGCGGAGTGTTTAGACATGGTCCGAATCTTATCCCAGTTGCGGGAAGGCGTGCCAGCGGAGTGAAAATGATATCGGGACGGAGGTTTTTCGCGATGAAAGCGCGCCGGCGTCCAGGATGAAAAAATCTGGAGATTGACTCAGCGCAGCTACAGACTGTGCCTTTATAGCGTGGCCAGTTTACTTCACTCCAACCGGCTCTTCTTTCACCTTGTGCCGGCTCTGCTGGAGCCGTTCTTTCTCCACGACGTAGTTGCCAAGGAAGAGCATGTCCATTTCGCTACGGAAGAAGGTGCTGAACGCGTTGGCGGGCGTGGTTACAATCGGCTCGCCCTTCAGGTTGAAGGACGTATTCAGAATCGCAGGGATCCCCGTCGCCTGGGCGAAGCGTGAAATCAAGCTGTGATAGCGCGGGTTGGCATCCTGAAAGACCGTCTGCAAACGGCCCGTGCCGTCCACGTGGGTGATCGCCGGCAGAGCCGAGTGCTTCGACGGCCGCACCGGCACCACGTACAGCATATAGCGCGCCGGATATTGTTCGGTCGCATCCGGCAGTTCAAAGAACTCTTCGGCCCGCTCGCCCAGCACCGACGGCGCAAACGGCCGGTACGGCTCGCGGAACTTGATCTTGGTGTTCACAATGTCTTTCATGTTGGGATTGCGCGCGTCGGCGATGATGCTGCGATTGCCCAGCGCTCGCGGTCCCCACTCGAAGCGTCCCTGATACCAGCCAATCACGTTGCCCTGCTGCAGCCGGTCCACCGCCAAGTCCAGCAGCTGATCGTCGTTCTCAATCCGCTGATAGGGGATGCCGTTGTCTTCCAGGAACTTTTGCGTGTCGCCGTCAGAGTAGACCTTGCCCCAATAGGCGTGATCCATGCGGAAGCGCCGCTTGTTGCCCAGCAGCATGTTGTCGGCCCACAAAGCCGCGCCTAGCGCGCCGCCGCCATCGCCTGCCGCCGGCTGGATGAACACATCCTCAAACGGCGTTTCGCGCAGGATGCGATAGTTGGCCACCGAGTTCAGTCCAACCCCTCCGGCGATGCACAGCTTGCTCATGCCAGTTTCTTTGTGCAGCTGGCGCGCCATGCAGATCAGCACCTCTTCGGTCACCTGCTGGATACTGGCGGCGATGTCGGCGTAGTGCTGATTCATCTTGCAGAGTTCGTTGAAGTTCGACGGCGCTTCCCCAAAATAGGCCGGGAAGCCGGAGTCGGCGGTGAAGAACAGCATCTTCGGCGGACGCGGCGCACCAAACAACTGCACGAACTTCTTGTTGAACGTCTTCGTCGTCGAGTACTGATACGAGAAGTAGTCCATGTCAAGCGAGAATGAGCCGTCGGCCTCCTGCCGGATCAGCTTCCATACTTTGTCGACATAGCGGGGCTGGCCGTAGGGCGCCATGCCCATCACCTTGTACTCGCCTTCGTTGACTTCGAAGCCCAAAAAGGCTGTGAACGCGGAGTACAGCAGACCCAGCGAGTGCGGGAACATCATCTGCTTCTTGATGTCGACCTGATTGCCCTTGCCCACGCCCCAGGTGCCCGTCACCCACTCGCCCACACCGTCGACGGTCATGACGGCCGCTTCTTCAAACGGCGAGCATAGGAACGCGCTGGCCGCATGCGACATGTGGTGCTCCGCGTACAGAATTTTTTCCGTTGGAATACCCAGCTCTGCCGAAATCTTCGAGCCCACCCACAGTTTGTCGATCATCCAGGTGATCATCGACTCGCGAAAGACCTTGTACGACTGCGGATACGTCTGCAACACGCTCATCAGGATGCGATCGAACTTGCGGAAGGGCTTCTCGTAGAAGACCGCGTAGTCCAGATCGCCTGCCTTGATGCCGCCGGCCTCCAGGCAAAACTCGATTGCCAGCTTGGGCCAGCCAAAGTCATGTTTGATACGGCTGAAACGTTCTTCCTCGGCGGCGGCGATGAGTTGGCCATCCTGGAGCAGGGCGGCAGCAGCGTCGTGGTAGTAACAGGAAATCCCCAGGATATTCATGTCAGCCCTGGCGGCGCGCCTCGTCCAATGTGTTGGGCAGGGCCGGATGATCGAACCATCGATCAGGCCGTTTTTTGGTGTGCATCGAGTCGGAAAACAATCGCACCATGAGTCCGAAAGGCAAGACCAGCAGCGAGTAGATTACGGTCAGCAGGATGCGCGCCTGGAAGTTTCCAATCGCGTGTCCCACCTTCTTCCATCCGGCGGATATCCTCGCCCTGAGCCAAGCGGGCAAGCAGAACCAGACCGCCACGGCGGCAGCGATCACTGCTACCACAGTCCGCCAATGTTCTCTTACGAAGTGTGCTGGGGCCATCATCACCGGTTTCCTTTAGAAGAACGAGTAGATGAACGGCGCGATGGCGGAGCTTTGTGCCAGGATCAGCAGCACGGCAAAAATCGCCAGCGTGATCAGGATGGGCGTCAGCCACCAGCGCTTGTTACTCCAGAAGAAGGAAAACAACTGTCCTGCTGTTCCCACACGCTGACCTGTCGTTCTGAAGAAGCCCATATGTTTCTCCTCAAGCTGGCCCAAACTACTAAAGGATTTGTATCGGGACGGAGGCCGTTGGCTGATTTTACCCCACATTGGAGTGAATATTGAACTCCGGGGCCGTTACGAGGGGCAATTTCCGTTTCACAAGCAGGCACCCTTGGCCGTTTCCTCTCGGCGGCCCCGGCGCGCCCCGATTCTGCCCGTCTCTGAAAACAAGGTGGGCGTGTACCGGCAGTTGATAGAATTTCGCGACCATACTTAGAAATAGCGATAGAGAAAAACATTGGCGGCGCGACTCTGATGAGGAATCAGAGTCAACACGAGCACACAGGCCATAGCCCACATTGGAGCAAGCCATATCCAGCGCTCACGTAGCGCGATCGCCAGAACTTCCGAACTCCTGGCCGGTTCGGCTGCCACCCGGCCAGCGAATTCCTCCAGAATTTCGAGAAGGTAGAGCGTCAGCGCATACGCGGTGGCGATCAGGGCTACCAGCAGGTACAGGCTTTGCGAGAGCGCGGGGGCGGCATAGCTGGCAGGGGACAGCAAAACCCGAAACATCTTTTCGGCGTCTTCGAGCGAGTTCGCACGAAAGAAAATCCATCCCAAGTTGACGAGCGACATCGTAACCACCCAGGAGAACAGCCCCCACAGCCTGGCGGTGGGCTCCCAGTTAAAGCGCCGCTCAACCTGTTGTACCTGGCGATGCAGGATCAACAGCACGCCGTGGTAGCAACCGAAGAGAACGAACAAAATCGTCGCTTTATGCCACAAGCCGAAAAGAACCATGGAGATCAAGAGGCAGAACTTACGCCACGCATCTTCGCGCCACAGCATAGCCAGCGGCATGAACACGTAATCGCGGATCCAGAAGGAGAGCGACATGTGCCAGCGCGTCCAGAAGATTGATGGCGTGTCGGAAGCGAAAGGCCTCGCGAAGTTCTCGGGCACTTCGAAGCCCATCATCCGCGCCGCGCCGATGGCAATGTGTGAGTAGCCTGCGAAGTCGAAGAAAATCTGCAGGCCGTAGCCGAAGGCAAGCAGCCAGACATCGGAGCCACTCCAGCCGGTGATCTGATCGAAGGCGGCATTAATCCCCTGCCCCGTGAAGATACCTTTCCCCAACAGCTGCGCGATCGGCATCATGAGGACGCCCGTAGCAATGCGACATACGCCCCTCCCAAAGTCCTCTCGAGATGGACGCTTGTCACTTCGAAATTGGGGCAGCATGTCGGGCATGCGGCAGATCGGCCCCGACACCGCTACCGGGAAGAATGTCATGTAGAGCGCGAACTCGAGGAAACTGGGATCGAGTTCCTCCCCGCGGTAGAGGTCGAGAAGGTAGCTCATCGCCTGGAAGGTCCAGAACGAAATACCGAGCGGTAAAGCGATGTGCGAGAACCGCTGCAGCGACTGCAGTGGAACCGAAACCGTAACACCGGGCAGATACTTAAAAAAACCTAGCAGACCGATGTTGAAAGCAACGCCGGCCCAGACTACTCGCAGCGATCCTTCGCGACGCATCCATCGACCCAGCAGAAAATTCATCGCGGTCGAGGCCAGAAGCACGACCACAAACCACGGCCCCCAGGTGAGGTAGAGCGCGTAGCTGACGGCCAGCAATACGCCCTGACGTACGCCGCGCGAGCGTGACCGGCTTAGCGCCAGCAGCGACAACGACAACCCGATTGCGTACAGCAACGCGCGAGTTTGCATGCTGGTGTCCATCGTTAGGGCTGTGTCGGCGAATTGCTGCCGGCAATTTTTCGAGAGGAACCGCTCGGTGCTTCGCTGTGCTTGTCCACCGGCGACACCGTCAGACTCTTGATAAGAATTTTCCCGGCGATCTCGTCGCCCGCCGAGTTGTAATGCGTATCTCCGAAGATGAAGTCGTTCAGGTACCAGCAGCCCGGCTGCGCCGGCGAGCAAGCGTCCTTCAGGGCGAAGAACGCAGGAAACATGTTGATGAACCGTTTACAGCGTCCATCACACCACTGCTGCCAGATTTGCACCTGGCGCGAATCCACGCGGTCATGTGCCAATTGAGCCGGCCACGGATAGACCGCTACGCTCAGCGGGATGTTGCGCTGATGCAGCTCCTCGTAGAGCTTGTCCATCTTGGCTTTCGCGCGCGCGATGCCGCCCTCAACGCCGAGCGGCGCATATCCGATTTCGTACGGCGCGCTATCCGAGCACGGGACGATAAGTCCAAGCCGAACGCTCCAGGTCGAATTCGTTGCCGCCGTGACCAAGCTCAAGATGATACCAGCCAAGGCCCACCAACTTTTTTTCGACAAACTGAAACACATCGTTGGTAAGCAGCAGGTTGTTGTTGATCCACAGCCGCGCATCGGAGTAGGCGTTGCTCTTCGCAACCTTGGCCTTTGCAGTCTTCACCGCGCCGGTCGTTCCGTCATCGTGAAAAAACGCAGCTTCATCCTGGATGTCCGAAATATCCAGGAAGACGATAACTTCGTCGAAGTCGATGCCCTCGTGCGTCACCATTCGTTCGGTGTTCAGGTAGTTGGACGGCGAATAGCCTTCTACGGACGAGTTCAGGAAGTCGTACTGAGGAAAGTGATCTGCCAGGCGGCCAACAAAGCTGTCGTGCCAGTCCGTCATGCCTTCAGAGGCGGAATCGCCGAGAATGAGGACGCGCGGCCGCTGCTCGGTGGCCGAGATGGTGCGAATCTCGGCATCGCGAAATCCGAGGCTGTTGGTCTTGAAACTCGTAGGACGCTCCCAGCCAGGGCCGCACGCAAGAACAGTTTGGGAGAAATGCGAACGCACGCACCGGGTCGCGGCTGAAGCAAAGACCATGGGCACCACCGGAAACCGCTGAGCCTAGCACTCCCTTGCTGTAGGCATAGTCGATGCCGACAAATACCGCAACGCTGACAACCAATGATGTGAGAAACAGGGCCACCTTGATCCGAAGCGTGCGCTTGGGATCGGCCGGCGCCGTCTTGTTGGGCGGTGAGTCCAGTGTTTGACGGGTGGCAAGGGCCATAGATCGCCAACTGCAAAAGGCCAGGACGCTGCTAACGGTGAAGACGCTCTACGCCTTTACCCTGACCGACGGCGAGGCCCACATCCGAACAGTCCACTGCAAACGAAAAGTTCGAATCGGAAATAACTTTCGCATGTTTGAATCTCAGTTCGCAACAGCAATGTGAGACAAAGAAGCACGCACAGGAAACCACATCGCAATTGTGAAGAGCTTCTTCACCGCAGCTCCTCCATGCAAGCCTCCAGCGCCTCACGCGATGGACGGGTGACGCTGTCCGGCAAGCTAGCCAGCGGCTGTTCGGTCATGTTGAGCATCTCGATGAAGTTCGGAGACGTGGTGTCGAGGTAAAGTACGCCGGTCAGAACCTCGTCCGCCTTCGTCGATTCCATGATGCGCTTGATGGCCTCGGTTTTGTCGTGCGGATCATAGTCCTTCTCCAGCTTGTGCAGCCGCAGAGTCGAGCCATCATGCATGGTGACATTGGTCGTCGTGCCCGGATCGTAGTCGACGTCGATCTCCTTGAAGTGCGGGACGAAATTCAGGTCGTGTACCGGCTCTTCGTGGTCGATCATGAACTTGTACGACTTGGTCGAGCCCTCGTGGTCGTTGAAGGTCACGCAGGGCGAGATGACATCGAGCATGACCGTGCCGCGATGCGACAGCGCCGCCTTCAGCATGGTTTGCAACTGCTTCTTGTCGCCCGAGAACGAGCGGCCAACGAAGGTCGCGCCCATCATGATGGCCAGTGCGCACGTATCGATCGGCGGCAAATCGTTAATCACGCCGGTCTTCAGCTTGGAGCCGATATCGGCTGTCGCAGAGAATTGGCCTTTGGTCAGGCCGTAAACTCCGTTGTCTTCGATGATGTAGATCATCGGCAGATTGCGGCGCATGAGGTGGATGAACTGGCCGATTCCAATTGATGCCGAATCGCCATCACCGCTGACGCCCAGCGCTACCATCTTCGCGTTCGCCAGCACGGCGCCGGTGGTGACCGACGGCATGCGGCCGTGCACGGAGTTGAAGCTGTGCGAGCGGCTCATGAAGTAGGCCGGGCTCTTCGATGAGCAGCCGATACCAGACATCTTGATAACGCGTTCGGGCTCGATGCCCATCTCATAGAACGCGTCGATGATGCGCTCGGAGATTGCGTTGTGTCCGCAGCCGGCGCAAAGCGTGGTCTTGCCTCCGCGATAGTCCAGAACAGTCAGTCCTACGCGGTTCGTCTTTGGGGCGGGCGGCGGCGCAGTCGTAGTCGCCATTATTTGCCTTCCTGGGAAATGATCTCGTCGGTGATAGAGCGGGCGTCGATCGGCAGCCCGTTGTAGTGACGCACGCTGCGCAGCTTCACGATTTCCGGCACAGCCACGTCCAGCTTCAGTAGTTCGTGCATCTGCCCGTCGCGGTTCTGATCGACAATGTAGACGCGCTTGTGCGCCGCTATGAAGTCATGCGTCTCGCGCGTAAACGGATACGCTCGCAGCCGCAGATAATCGGCTTTCACGCCGTATTCGTTCTGAAGCTGGTCCAGGGTTTCGACCAGCGCGTGGTGCGAGGTGCCGTACGCGATGATGCCGATGTCATTGCCCTCGTTTCGAACCATTTCCGGACGCGGAACCAGGGTGCGCGCGGTTTCGAATTTACGCGCCAGCCGGTCCATGTTGTTGGCGTAGTCGTCAGGACGCTCGCTGTACTGCCCTTTCTCGTTGTGACCGCTGCCGCGGGCAAACCATGCCGCGCTGGGATGATCCGTCCCAGGCAGCGTGCGGTAGGTGATGGCGTCTCCGTCCACGTCTTTGTAGCGCGCGAAGCCTCCAGCCGCAGCTACCTGCTCGGCCGTCAGGACCTTGCCGCGGTTCATCGGCTTTTCGGGATACTTAAATGGCTCGGACATCCAGTTGTTCATGCCGAGGTCGAGGTCCGACATAACGAACACGGGACTCTGGAGCTGCTCGGCCAAGTCGAAGGCATCGCTGGCCATCGAGAAGCACTCTGCCGGAGAACTCGGCAGCAACATGGGGTGCTTGGTGTCACCGTGCGAGAGCCTGGCCACAAAGCTGATATCGCCCTGTGCGGTTCGCGTCGGAAGTCCGGTCGAAGGGCCAACGCGCTGAACGTCCCAGATCACGCCAGGCAACTCGACGTAATAGCCCAAGCCGGCAAACTCCGCCATGAGGGAAATCCCCGGACCCGCGGTTGCCGTCATGGAGCGCGCGCCCGCCCAGCCAGCTCCGAGAACCATGCCGATCGCAGCAAGCTCATCCTCGGCCTGAACGATGGCAAAAGTGGCTTTGCCATCAGGGCCAACGCGATACTCCTTCATGTAATCGATTAGGCTTTCAACCAGCGATGACGAGGGCGTGATGGGATACCAGGTGACAACCGTTACTCCGGCAAACATCGACCCCAACGCAGCGGCGGAGTTGCCGTCGATGATGATCTTGCCCGCCGTCTGGTTCATGCGTTCAATCTTGAAGGGATCGGCCTTCGGCAGCGATGACGCGGCGTATTCGTAGCCGGCCTTGGCAGCGTTCCAGTTCAGTTCTGCTGCCTTGACCTTCTTGGCGAACTGCTTGCGGAGCGCGTTTTCGACCTCGGCCATATCGAGGCTTAACAACTGCGCCACAACGCCGACGTACACCATGTTCTTAACCAGCTTGCGAAGCTTCGACTCAGGACAAACGGCGGCCGTAATCTTGTCGTAAGGCACCGCGTAGAAGGTGAGGTCGGAGCGCAATTCGTTTAGCTTCAGCGGCTCGTCGTAGAGCGCCACAGCCCCCGGAGCCAGCGACATGACGTCTTCCTTCGCCGTCTCTGGATTCATGGCGATGAGGAAGTCGATTTCCTTCTTGCGCGCTACGTAACCCTGCTTACTGGCGCGGATGGTGTACCAGGTCGGCAAGCCGGCGATGTTCGACGGAAACATATTCTTTCCGGAGACCGGAACGCCCATTTGAAAGATGGTGCGCAAGAGAATCGTGTTAGCGCTCTGGGAGCCTGAGCCGTTGACCGTGGCAACCTGGATGCTGAAGTCGTTGACGACGGGCTCGCGCACGGAGCCGTTTTGAGCCCCGTGCACGGCAAATTCAGTTGTGGCCATCAATACCCCTTACTAGGTGGATGAAGACGGAGAGGTTAACGTTTCATTATAGGGGAGACGGCCTTACAGCGGGCAACGGCCCGCAGCGGAGTGACGATAGAGTCACTAATCGGCGTGAAAACAGGGGTGAACGGGTTATCCCTAGTGCCGCAGCTTTTTCTGGAAGGCGAGCTTGCTGGACCCGGTATGAAGATTGATCCAGATTACGCCGAATCTCTTCGTGACATCGGCATCGGCTGCTCCGCCGGGATCGATCGTCTGCCCCGGCAGCGGCAGAAAGTCTGGAGAGAAAATAAGGCCGCTCTCCCCGACAAGCTTCCAGCTACCATGCGCTCGACGCACTTGTTTATTTGCGGCAATCTCTTCCTGAAAGGTTTGATCAGATTGAAGCGTCAGCGAGGAGGCCACATCGTGATTACGAAGAATGTATGTTCCGGGAATATCGCTTGGACGTACATCGTCGCTGCCCCAATACCACAGGAGGAAGAACATGAACGGTCCGCCAACGGCCAAGCTTATCGCAGTGCAGCGAATCACAAGGCGCATTTGCCCTGTCCCCCTGGAAGATTATGCCGGCGCCTCGACGACCTCAAAGTACTGCGCCATGTTGCGGAACTTGTTGTAACGCGCATCCAGCAACTCACGAGGCGACATTTTCTCCAACTCCGACAAGTGCTTCTCCAGCACGTCTCCCAGCGTCTTCGCTATGGCGTCGTGATCATGGTGCGCACCGCCATGGGGCTCCGGAATTACCTCATCACAGATGCCAAGTTCCAAATTGTCTTTCGCGGTAATTCGCAAGGCCTGCGCGGCAACGTCCTTCTTCGCCGAGTCGCGCCACATTATTGACGCGCAACCCTCAGGAGAGATTACCGAGTAGATGCTGTTCTCCAGCATCAGAACACGATCTGCAACAGCGATCGCCAGCGCGCCGCCGCTGCCACCTTCGCCGGTGATTACGGCGATGAAGGGGACCGCCAGACGAGCCATTTCGCGGAGGTTGTGCGCAATCGCTTCTGCCTGGCCGCGCTCCTCGGCGCCGAGGCCGGGATATGCGCCCACTACATCGACCAGCGAAATCACCGGCCTCTTCCACTTCTCGGCGAATTTCATCGCCCGCAGGGCTTTGCGGTAGCCCTCCGGATTCGGCTGGCCGAAGTTGCGGTGGAGTCTTTGTTTGGTATCGCGGCCCTTCTGCGTGCCCAGCACCAACACTTCCCTGCCGCGAAATCGCGCCATACCGCAGATCATGGCGGCGTCATCGCCAAAACCGCGATCGCCATGGATTTCGCTGAAGTCTGAGAACATGCGCTCGATGTAATCGAGGGGATATGGGCGGTTGGCGTGACGCGCGAGTTCCGTGCGCTCCCAGGCAGTCAGCTGCCCCGACATCTGGCGGCGCAGCGCTTCCACGCGTTCGTGCAGCCCCTGCAATTGCTTCTGCGCTTCCTGATTGCTGCCGGCTGCGCCCTGCAGTTGCTCGATCTGCGTCTCGATCTTCTGTAACTCGTCTTGTGCTTTGCTGACAGCTTCCATATGGGGGTCGTTTCGCCGGTTAGCAGCCCAGAACATCGCTTCGGCCGCGTACATCCAGAAGTCCAGCGCGGACAGCAATCCAGCCTGTTTTGGCGTTAGGTCTGGTTCGTCGGCCACAGTGATTTGAAGGGCCCGAGCCTAGTCAAGGAGGCGAACGCTCCCGCGTCCGCACAGATCTTCTACACGATTAATAAACGCCCGGTCCGGCAAGACATTATAGCCTTCCGCCTCCATCACCACCGTAAAGTCGCCCTTACGTTCCAGATCGAAGAGCACACGCGCCTCGCCTTTACGCTCGGAACAGATGGTATGCAGCGCGTCGATGGTCTCGGCGGATGCCGTCTCCAGTGAGACCTTAATGCGCAGGTGGCTGGGCAGTTTGGGTTTGGCTTCTTCCAGGGGCGTGATGTCGTCGACCATCAGCTTGGGGTTCGAACCCTCCTCGACGCGCACCCCGCCCTTCACCAGCACCGGGACGGTGAGCTTCAGCTTTTCCGAAAGTCGTTTGTAGGCATCGGCGAAGCAGAGCATGTCGACCGAGCCGTTCATGTCCTCGATCTGCCCTTGTGCGTACAGGTCGCCACGCTTGGACTTGGCCACCCGGACGCCCTTCAGCACGCCGCCAATGGTCACCTCGCCTCGGCCGGTTGAGGACTTCAGTTCGCAGACCTGTGTGGTGGTCATCGCGTGGAAGTCGAGCAGCTTCTCCTGGTACTTCTCCAGCGGATGACCGGTGATGAAGAACCCCAGAATCTCTTTCTCGTATGCCGAGCCGCGTGTGCTCGTCCCAGTCGGGGACATTGGGCAGCGGTTTCTCGGCGGTGTGGCTTTGCTCCTCTTCCTGAAAGACGCCGAACAGACCATGCTGACCGAGTGCTGCGTCACGTTGCGCCTTCTGCGCGTTATCCATTGCGCTGTCGACCACGGCCATGAGCTGCGCACGACGTCCCAGCGCATCCATGGCGCCGCTCTTGATCAGCGACTCGATCACGCGCTTGTTCAGCAGATGCAGATCGACGTTCTCGCAGAACTGGTACACCGATTTGAACGCGCCTTTCTCCTTGCGCGCCTTCACGATCGATTCAATCGCGTTGTGTCCGACGTTCTTAACCGCAGCCAGTCCGAAGCGGATGGCCTCGCCATGCGGCGTGAAGTACGCATCGCTAACGTTGATGTCGGGCGGCTCGACGGCAATGCCCATCTCGCGGCATTCGTTGATGTACTTCACTACATCGTCGGTCGAGCCTGAGACCGACGTCAGCAGCGCGGCCATGAACTCGACGGGATAGTGCGTCTTCAGATACGCCGTGTGATAAGCAAGCAGCGCGTAGGCTGCCGAGTGCGACTTGTTGAAGCCGTATCCCGCGAATTGCTCCATCAGGTCGAAAATTTTCTCGACTTTCTTCGGCGGGAACTTGCGCTCGGCCGCGCCCTCAATGAAGCGCTGCGCGCTGCTTGGCCATGGCCTCAGGATCTTTCTTACCCATGGCGCGGCGCAGCAGGTCGGCATCGCCCAGTGAGTAGCCCGCAAGTCGGTTGGCGATCTGCATCACCTGCTCCTGGTAGACGATGACGCCCAGCGTCTCCTTCAGCACCGTCTCCAGCTCGGGCAGTTCGTACTCGACTTTCTTGCGGCCCCACTTGCGCTCAATGAAGTCTTCGATCATGCCGCCCTGGATCGGGCCCGGGCGGTACAGCGCGTTCAAAGCGGTGAGGTCTTCGACCGCGGTCGGTTTATAGCGGCGCAGCACGTCGCGCATGCCGTGCGATTCAAACTGGAAGACGCCGCTGGTGAGTCCGGTGTGGAAGACCTTCTCGTACGTCACCTGGTCGTCAAGCGCCAGCGTCTGCAGGTCGAGCTTCTCGCCGCGCGTCTGCTCGATCAGCTTGCAGGGCATCGTCGATGATCGTCAGCGTAGTAAGCCCGAGGAAGTCCATCTTCAGCAGGCCCAGCTTTTCGACCGCCTTCATGTCGTAGGCGGTGACGATTTCGTCGTTCTTGGTGCGATGCAGCGGCACCAGGTCCGTCAGCGGCATGCGGCGAGATCACCACGCCGGCAGCGTGTACACCTGAGTTGCGCACCAGCCCTTCGAGCTTCTTCGCCGTGTCGATCAGCTCTTTCGTCTGCGGCTCGGTTTCGTAGGCGGTCGACAAGGGCCGGCGAGTCCTTCAAGCGCTCCATCGATGGTGATATTCAGCGTCGGCGGCACCATCTTCACGATGCGATCGACGTCCGCGTACGGGATGTCCATCGCGCGGCCGGAGTCTTTCATCGCCGCCTTGGCGGCCATGGTGCCGAAGGTGATGATCTGCGCGACCTGGTCGCGTCCATACTTCTCGGTGACGTACTCGATGACCTCGCCGCGGCGATTCATGCAGAAATCGATATCGATATCGGGCATGCTGATGCGCTCAGGATTGAGGAAGCGCTCGAACAGCAGCTCGTTCTGCAAGGGATCGATGTCGGTGATTGCCAGCGCGTAGGCGACCAGCGAGCCGGCGGCCGAACCGCGACCCGGGCCGACGGGAATGTTGTGCTCCTTGGCGTAGCGGATGAAGTCCCAGACGATGAGGAAATATGCCGGGAAACTGCATCTGCCGGATGATGTCGATCTCGCGAGCCAGCCGCTTCTCGTAGTCTTCGATCGAGTGCTTCAGCCGGCCCATGCGCCTGCAGCTCGCGCAGGATCGTTTAGGCGCTTGGCGAAGCCCTCGCGCGCGACGAACTCGAAGTAGTCAGGCAGGTTGTAGCCCGGCAGGCACCTCGAACTTCGGGAACGGGTCTTGGACCTTCTCCAGCCGAACATTGCAGCGCTCGGCGATCTCCATGGTGCGTGCCAGAACGCGCTCGTAGCCGGAGAAGACCTTCGCCATCTCGGCGGGACTCTTCACGAAGAACTGGTTGCCGGTGAACTTCAGCCGGTTGGTGTCGTTGATCGACTTGCCCGTCTGGATGCAGACCATCACATCCTGCGCGTGGGAATCGTCCTCGCACAGGTAGTGGCTGTCGTTGGTCGCGACCAGCGGCATGCCGAGCTCCTGCTCCAGCTTCAGCAGGTTCGACTGGATCTGCTTTTCTTCCGCCAGACCCTGGTCCTGAATTTCGAGATAGAAATTGCCCTTGCCGAAGATGTCGTTGTAGCTGGCGGCAGCATCGCGCGCCGCTTCGTACTTCCCTTCCGTCAGCCGCTCGGCGACTTCGCCTTTCAAGCATGCCGACAGGCCGATCAGTCCTTGCGAATGTTCAGCCAGAAACTTCTTGCTGATGCGCGGCTTGTAATAGAAGCCATGCAGCGAGGCTTCGGAGACAATCTTCACCAGGTTGCGATAACCCTGGTCGTTTTCGGCCAGCACGATGAGGTGGTTGTAGCTGTCGCCCTCGGGTGCGGCGCGATGGTCTTCCTTCTTGCAGACGTAGAGCTCGCAACCGAGGATCGGCTTCACGCCCGCTTCTTTGGCGGCGTTCATAAACGAAACTGCGCCGAAGATGTTGCCGTGATCGGTCATGGCGACCGCCGGCATCTTCAGTTCTTTGACGCGGTTCGACCAGGCGCTCGATCTCGCAAGCGCCGTCGAGCATGGAGAAATCGGTATGCAGATGGAGATGTACGAATTCAGGTTGCGCCATGTGAGTTAAGGAAGCCTTGCCTCTATTCTATTCGTTCAGCGCCGAGTCCGATTTGTGGAAAACACGGCTGAAACCGATTTGAGTTACATTGTTGCGGACTGAATTCCAATGGAACATGGGCTTCTATTAGCGTTTGCCGGCATTGTTGCCGGAGCCATTGCTGCCATCTCAGGTTTCGGTATCGGCAGCATTCTGACGCCTTTGTTCGCTGCATGGCTCGGCACTAAGCTGGCCGTGGCTCTCGTGTCCATCCCCCACCTCATCGGAACATCGCTGCGCTTCGCGGTGATCCGACAACATGTAAATCGACATGTGCTGTGGACGTTCGGCATCACCAGCGCGCTTGGGGGCCTGCTTGGCGCGCTGCTGCACATCTGGCTGCGCAGTGTGCTGCTGGGGTACGTGCTCGGTGTACTGCTTGTCTTTGCCGGGATCATGGGCATCACAGGCCTGGCTGCGCGCATGCGCTTCGGCCGGGGCGGAGGGTGGGTTGCCGGTGCGCTCTCCGGAATGTTCGGCGGCCTTGTCGGCAACCAGGGTGGAATCCGCTCCGCCGCGCTGCTCGGCTTCAACCTGCAACGCGACGAATTTGTCGCGACCGCGACGGCAATTGCCCTGCTGGTCGATGGCTTTCGTATGCCTGTGTACGCAGTGCTGCAATATCGGCCGGTATTCCAGCAGTGGCCATTGGTTACGATGGCGACGGCGGGAGTCGTGGCCGGGACACTCTCGGGCAAATGGATGCTGAGCCGTATTCCGCAGAATGTTTTTCGCACGATCGTTGCCTGCATCATTTTGGCGCTGGGCATCTGGATGCTGACGAATCCTGGAGCGTGAGGAGTTGGCGGACTGCAACAGATGTTTTATGCGTTACGGCACCTACATTGGTCCGCGCTGTCCTTCAGGCGGTCCACCAGGTGAGAGCAATTGTCCGCCGGTGATGGCCTGCCCGGGCGGCGTCTGGCGCGGCGTAGTAGCCTGTACACGCGAGCGATTATGGGACCGATAAGCGTACAGCACGGCAAGTAAGGGAGCGGCCAGCAGCAATCCCCAGAACCCGAAGATAAGACTGAGGAGGATGGGCACGATCAGAGAGGCCCAGATCGGCACGCGTGCAGTCCGCCGCATGATCAACGGCTGTAGCAGAAGCCCGTCGACCACGACGACGATGCCATAAAGGATGAGAACGTAAAGAAGGCCCTCGAAGCCTTCATTGAACAGGGACGCAATCGCTGGTCCAAAGAAGGCAAGTACCGGTCCGAAGTGTGGGATGAATTGCAGTCCGGCCGCAAGCACCGCCCAGAAGGGCGCGAGCGGCACGTGCAAAAACCACAGCCCCGCCCACCACAGCAAGCCGATGGCCAGCGAGTTGTAACACTGCGCGATGAACCATCGCCGGAGCGCATCCCCGGTAATGTTGATGTGGTGCGAAAATCGCATTTTCTACTTAGATGCCGGCCGACCAGGCCGTCTCAACCCCATGCTACACTCGAAGAAGGTACTTGGCATTTGGCACGCAGCACTCAGCGTTTCCCTTATCGATTTAACACAATTGCTGCTCCTTTGTGGAGCGTTCGGCTGATTGCTCGCTGTTAACTGCTCGTTGCCGGTGTCCTATGAAATTTGGCGTCATCATCTTCCCCGGATCCAACTGCGACCACGATGCTTTCTGGGTGGTTTCGCAAGTCGCCAAACAGCCCGTAACCTTCCTCTGGCATGACTCGCCCGACCTGCAGGGATGCGACGCTATTATTGTGCCCGGCGGTTTTGCCTATGGCGATTATTTGCGTACCGGGGCGATCGCGAAATTTTCGCCGGTGATGGAGTCGGTGAAGAAGTTTGCTGCCGATGGCGGCTTGGTTCTGGGCATCTGCAATGGATTCCAGATTCTCTGTGAAGCCGGGCTGCTGCCCGGCGCTCTCATGCGTAATGCCGGCCTGAAATACGTTTGTAAGCCGGTCCACATTCGCGTTGAGAGTACCAACACGCCCTATACCCAGGGACTCACAAAAGGTGAGGTTCTGGAAATTCCTATCGGTCACATGGAAGGCAATTATTTCTGCGACGAGCGGACCCTGGCTGAGTTGAAAGAACAGGACCGCATAGTGTGGCGCTATGTCACGCCTGCCGGAGAGGTGACTCCCGAGGCCAACCCTAACGGCTCGCTGGAGAACATTGCCGGCATTTGTAGCGCATCACGCAACGTCTTGGGCATGATGCCGCACCCGGAGCGGGCCGCCGAGCGCGAGCTCGGCATGACCGACGGTTCCAAGGTTTTCCATTCGCTGGTGTCGTCTCTCGTTGCGAAGTAAGCTTCAACAGCACCACTGAGACCGGCGTCAACACGTCGGCATCACCATCCTCCCTAAATAAAGCAAGCCCATCATCCGGAAGCGTTAACGCTGCCGAACGTATTTCGCGTGCATTTCAGGGAATTAGCTGAGATGCCGGTAAGTAGCCAAAGTAATCGTCGAGAAGGAGAAAGTCATCAGGATGAGTTCACCGGCCAGATTTCCAGTGGACTCATCCTGATTTCCGCAGACAGCGGTTACTGTGCTGCGGTGGTAAACGTTTGGTCGTAGAAAGCAGCCTGATTGCCCAGCGAATCGGTAGTCAACGGCCGCCAGTGGTACGTCGTGTTTGGTGAAAGCCCGGTGATCGTGATCGAGAAATCGTAAATGTTTCCGATTCCCAGCCCCAGCGCCGTCTGGTCTTGGGTATCCAGAACGGTCTGCGATTGGTTGCTATAGTTCGTCGTCAACATATTGAGGAACCCGAAGTTGGGGAAAGGCTGCATGCACTGCGGTGGCTGCGGGTTATAGGGATTGCAATAACCGGGAGTGCCGGTGCCGTAGTAAATGGTAGCCGTGGTGTTGGGCTTGAACGCATTGAACCAGAAGGTAGCGGTGGATCCCGTTACCGTCGGGGCATTGATGGTATTGGGATAAATCGTGATCGGGCTGCCGCCAGTTCCCGGCCACCATTCGAACGTAACCGGAGTGGTGTAGTCCGTCCAGGGAGCGTTGCAGGGATTCGAGCCGTTTTCGCACGGATTCGCCGCCGCCAGCACGGTTGGAATCGCGGGCGACGATCCGTCGGGATTCTGACCGGTTCTCCACCGCACATAGTCGAAGCTCCATTTGTAGACCTGATTGAACTCCTTCACCGACCAGGTCCAACCGTTGCCCACCGGCGATCCAGCTCCGCCCGCGCTGTCGAAGACATGATTGAAGAGGTCATCGCCTTCGTTCATGTACGTAGCGTTACCAGTTTTGCTCCAGTACCAGGCAAAGGCTGGCGCGACCAGATCGTTTAACTCGGTGGCGCTGTAGAGTCCCGGCACCAATTGCGGGTTCACCGGAAGATCATAGGGCTGATACGAAAGTGTGTGCGTTGAGGGGATGTACTGCGTGCTCTCCCACCAATCCAACACTTTCTTTATCTCGAGCGGGATGCGGGCGTCGGGCGTATTGCCTTCGGCAAGATCCAGCTCGTAGTAGTTGATCAAGGCTTCCATCGCCGTACCGACCAGGAAGGGATGGACGTCATAGTCCTGCTGGTTCGGATTGGCCAGGTTGAGGTTGTAGCTCTGGTCGAGATAGCCGAGCATGACATCGACCTGGCGCAAGATGAAGGCCGTGTCTCGGGGCTCACCCAGAATCTCTGCTGCCAGGCGGTTGTCCATCATGTAGGCGCTCAGGCGCACGCTGGTAGCGTACGCGCTGCCGCTGAAGAACAGGTTGTAGCCCTGAACGTGCTGCATGATGTCGATGGCAGCCTGGTTCACCGAGTTACCGGTGCGGAGCTGGTTCATCTCCATTCCATACGCGAACTGGTTCGGTTCGCGAATGAAGCTGCCACTGGTGCCGAGAATCGTGTTGCGATACGGATCCATGGCCAACTGGGCGCAGCGCTTCCACTCTGCCTGATTGGCTGGGTTGTAGTCCGAGATCTGTTGATAGACGCGCCCACCGTCATAATTCCATGCCTCGAAGTAGTTCGAGGACGGTATGTCGAAATAGCCGCTGAAGTTTCCGTTGTCCAACCCCCACCAGGGATTAGTGTCGCTGTTGTTGGTACACCACCAGTCAGCGGAGCGATAGGGCAGGCCTTGATTCTGGTAGGGACTTAAATTCGTCATGTTGCTCTCCCACGCGACCTGATTGGCGATCGCAGGAAAAGTATTTGGCGGCGTTGGGACGAAGCTGGCCGTCGGCAGCACAACGAAGTTATAAGTCACCGGAACCGGATTGCCGTAATTCGTGCCACCGTATTCCGCCTGGAACAGTCCTGTGAACTGATAATGCCCGGGAACTGCGGCAGAATTCGCCCGGAGGCGCAATGCATCATTGGTGCTGTAGAGCGTCGCGTTCGAACAGTCCTGATTAGCGGCGTTGTAGTCACCGTCCCATCCCGTGGGCGGAGGATTGGAGGGAGCGTCATACCCACACAGGAACTGCGCCGTTATGCTGTTGTCGTTCACAACCTGGCCGGTGTCGGTGTTGGTGATCACGACATTCTGCATCTGGACCATCATGTAGGTGGGGCCGCTCAGCAAGTTTGGCTGCAGATTGACGTAAAGATCGTTGCACTCACGGGAGCTCTTGGATGTCGGCGTACACGCCGGAGACTGCGTCGGGTCGCCCTGGTAGACGTTGATGCCGCCAATCGGCCACATCGTGAACGCGAGCGGGCCATTCGGATTGGTAGGCGAGGTCGGAAGCGTAAAGGTCAGGTAGTAGCCGTTGCCAGTAGCCGGTCCCGGGTAACTCGCAAAGACGGGGCAAATGGCCATTTTGACCGAACAGCGAGGTACTCCCACGTTACTGGCTACGTAGTATCCCCAGGTTGCATAAGGGCTGTACGCGGGAAAATGATCGACCGTCACGACGTGCGTCGTGGTGTTCCCGTTCTGGATGATCTGCCGCGTCGGGGTATTGTTATTACTCCAGTAATCGACCGAGTTTTCAATAATCACGATCGAATTACCCGGATGCCTAGTGGTCCAGGAAAAAGTTACCGAGTATCCATTAATCGGATCATAATTGCCACTCACTACGGCTGAGACGTTAGAAATTTCACCTTGATCGATGGTAGCGAAAAGCGGAGTGGCGCTAACAACTCCGATCACGGCTAACACCAGAGGGAGCATTGGCGCTCTTCGCCGGCCTATCGCGGCGCAGAACCATGCCAGGATGGTGCGTCCGTATGTCATGTGCTTCTCCTTCTTCAAGCGGAACAATGCCGCAAGTCGCTATGAAGGGTCGCAACTTCTGCAGCACGGGATGTCATGAGTATCCTCGCCTAGTCACCACCTCCAGCTAAGAATAGTGACTCGAGTCTACACGAAAGTAATATATGGAATGATTACTATAATGGCGTGATAAGGTTACTTTAGCATATGGTCAGCTTGAATGGTTTTCTGTCGGAGTTGGATTTCCTACGGTCGTCTACTTGCAATCATCTGTAATAACTGTATTTATGTAGACTGTTGCCAGCTTGCCAAGTCACTGAAGCGAACGATACTCTCCCCGCGCGGAAACCGTAGTCACCGAAGTTGAAGATAAACCGCCGGAAAGGACAGACAACTCTAGGAAGTGAGTAATGTTACTTCATCAATGCTGGTAAGTTACCGCTGGTATGGAGCGGGCGGGGCAGGGTCGACTGGGCGGGCGCCGCTGATGTCTACCGCTGAACAGGTCAGAAGTGAAGGCACTGCAATTTTGGCAGGAAGAAACAAATAGAAATGGCGGAGAGGGAGGGATTCGAACCCCCGATACCCGTCAAGGTATGGCCGCTTTCGAGGCGGCTCGTTTCAACCACTCACGCACCTCTCCGCGCGCGGTTGCAACTGGCCGGAGTTGCCAGCCCTTTCAGTGTAGCAAAGGTTGATGAGTGCGTCATGCACGCCGACAGAGAGGCCGCACTTGGACGATGCTCTGTTGGCACGACCTACGGGACTGGGTTGCGCCGCTCGCGGAAGAAGGTCTGCAGCAGGTCCATGCAGCGCGCCGCTAAGACACCTGAGGTTACCTCGACACGGTGGTTGAGCTTGGGATGATTGAGGATCTGCAGGATGGAATGTACCGCTCCTGCCTTGGAATCGTCGGAGCCATAGACAAGTCGCCGAATGCGAGCGTGGGTAAGAGCTCCAGCGCACATTGCACAGGGCTCAACCGTGACATAAAGGTCGCAATCGAGCAGACGGTAGTTGCCAATGGTCTGACCAGCCTCGCGCAAGGCCAGAATTTCAGCATGAGCTGTGGCGTCGTGCGCGCTGATTGGCCGGTTGCATCCACGGCCAACGACCCGGCCCTGGTAGACCACCACCGCTCCGACCGGGACCTCTCCGAGTGCCAGTGCCCGGCGCGCTTCGCGAAGAGCTTCTTCCATCCAGAGTTCGTCGGGTCTCGCCATGCGACTATTGGCTCTCTGCTCTTCCCTATCGGCAACGCCATTGACTGCCGCCAGGCGGAGTTCAACAACTGGTCAATATAGTCGAGAAGGTAAATCATTCAAAGTAGTCATTGGCGGAGAGCGCAGACGCAGCGCCTTAAACGATTTGGCGTAGATGAGAGCCGACAGCCGTCTACACTTGCCGCAGCATGATCCGGCTCACTGCGGTCGCATGGCCACTGTCGGCATCGCAATCGATCAGGGTGGCGCACAGGCGAACATCGTCGGTAGCCGGCTCGAAGCGGGAGGGCATATTCGTAAGGAATCGTTGCAAAATGAGATCTTTCTGCACGCCAATGACGCCGTTATAGGGGCCGGTCATTCCGACGTCGGTCTGAACTGCCGTCCCTCCGGGCAGCACCTGTTCGTCAGCGGTGGGAACGTGCGTGTGCGTGCCCAAAACGGCGGTCACTCTTCCCTCCAGATACCAGCCGAGCGAGATCTTTTCGGAGGTAGCCTCGGCATGGAAGTCGACCAGAATCACCTTCGCCGTGATCTGCTTCAGAAGTTCGTCGGCAAGCCGGAACGGATCATCGTTGTTGGTCATGAAGACACGCCCTTGCAGGTTGAGGACCGCGTACGAGACGCCGCCTCGAGTGCGTCCCTGGTACCAGCCGAATCCGGGGGAGCCTGCCGGATAGTTAGCCGGACGCAGAACGCGACGTGCCAGCGAGGCTTCGTTCCCGTTGGCCGAGTTCATGTAGTCAATGATTTCGCGTTTATCCCAGACGTGATTGCCGGTGGTGATGACGTCAACTCCAAGTTCGAATAACTCCTCGGCAATCTGCGGGGTGATGCCAAAACCTCCGGCGGCGTTCTCTCCGTTGGCGATGGTCAGATCGACCGCATGTTCTTTTTGAAGCTCGGGCAGACGCTCGTGGACGATGGTGCGGCCAGGGCGGCCAAAGATGTCTCCGACGAAGAGAATTCGCAAGGGTTTTGTTCCTTCAGGCGCTAGATGATTTGATGGTACCACGCGTAAATCGGGCCAATGGTCGACGCCCGTCGATCGAGGCATAAACGAAAAAGGCGACCATGTTGGCCGCCTGCGAAAACCCGAGAATAGCTACTTATGAGCGGCGCTCCCGGATGAGGTAGCGGCTGGCGCCGAAGACGCGTGAATGGGAACACCCTGCGACCGGCTGCCTCCATACATCGAGCGCATGTCTTCGCCGGCGAATACCGACGCAGACGCTGGAGGAGCGAAGACATGTCCGGCTGGATGGGAGTGTGCATTAGCGGCATTCGTTTGTGGCGAAGCGAAAACGGCGCGATTCGTCGCCGTCGTGTTCGGTTTAACGAAGCCGTGAGCTCCAGTCGAAGCAACGGCTCGACCAGGAACTACGCTGGCAAAATTCGGAGGAATACGGCCTCCGGGAATTGACAGTGGCGCGGCGCCGGCTTTTCCGACAAGCACAGTTGGAGCTGATGTCGTCAAGGCATTGGAGGTCGGCGGCGACGCAGCCGCCCAGCCTGATGGAGCCTTGGTTACACGAGGAACAATTTGGTATCCGTTGGTGTACCACTGCCCGGCAAAGCGGCCCGGCACCCAGGCCCAGCCTGCACCATTGACGAACGCCCACGACCCGTAATGAAACGGCAACCATCCCCACGGGTATGCGGAAGTCCACGAATAACCCGAGCCGGGATAGAACATCCAAGCGCCGTTGCTGTAAGGACTCCAACTCAACATCGAGCCGGCAAATCCGTAAGGCTGCCAGACGTATCCCAAGCCGTTAGCGTAAAAGAAGTCGCCGTAGTAATTCAGGTCCTGCAGGCCGTAAGCCGCGCTCGGTCCGCCATAGCCTTGGTTCTGACCGTAGTCCTTACTGTAAGCTTCGCGTTCCTTGTTCCAGTTGTCGTACCGAACTTCTTCGACACCTTTGGCGACACTGGGGTCACTGACGTTCTGCTGAAGGTCAAGAGTTAGCGTTTCCTTCTTGTGAACCACGATCTGCCCGGCTTGGCCGTCGAGTTGCGCCTCGCCTTTGAAGACAGCTACCTGGACGCGCGCTGGGTTCACTGTTATCCGCACCAGCGAATCGCGAGGCACCTGCACACTACGATCGCCAACGTTCAGAAGGTAACTGTCGTTGCCCTTCGACGCCGTGTCCAGATAGACCAATCCTTTGTCGACGACGATCCGGTTGATCTTCATGCCGGCATCATTCATGAGCAACTGGGAGAACTTGACCTCGGAATCCTCAGTCAGTCGCAGAGCACTCTGATTCTCGAACTCGATTTCTGCCAGTCCGTCGTTGCCCGTAACGATTCGCGTTCCCTCGACAATCGGGGTATTGAGAATTGCGCGTTCCAGACCTTGGCCGGCGCGGTCTACCTGCACCTGGCCCTCCACCGAGCTGAGGCGAACGATCCTGACGTGAGAGTCGGCAGAAGCCGCGATCGAGCATACGGCGACCAAGATTGCCGCTACCACAAAGCGTGCATACCCGGTGTGTCTGTTCATGACGTGTACTCCCTGGGGCCCTGGGCCTGGTTGCGAAATGACTTTGGAGGCGAGGCCTAACAGGACCCCGTCAAAGGTTTCGCCGTTGTGTCTATTAAACACCAGTTTTGGATGCAAGTTCGCGAAAATCGCGTGGTTGACGTTGTCAAACGTTCGGCACAAGCTACCGCTGACCGGGAGTCGGAGAACCGACGGGCTCGTTCATGTTCTCCAGCAAGTGCCTGGCGCTTTCCCGCGAGATGTTCATCAGGTTGGGATCGGCCGCGATCTTGCGCAAGATGGGTGCAATCAAACGTAGCTCGACAACATCATGGCTCGCCTGAAGCTCTTCCAATTGTTTCAAGCGCTGGTCCATTCCCAGCTTGTCGAACCGATATTGAAATGCGAGCTTGCGGCCGTAGTCGATGGTTGCGGCGATTCCTGTGAACTTGTGAACTAATTCCTGCACATCCGGATTCTGGGACCAGTTGAAAGTCGCCGAACTTTGTATTTGCGGTGATTTGTATTCCAGTGTCTTCCGTCCGGTTTGGGCAACGTGCTTAAGATGAGAGTCCAAATCGCCTCGAAAGTAATTCAGCTTCTCCGCCAACTCAAAAATCTTCTCGCGGTTGGAGTTTGAGAGAGTGAAGTCCTGACGAACCGGGTCGGTATCGCTGTTGTTCTCCTCGGGATGCGGGCTGCCCTGAAAGGCGGCTTTGCCGTCAGCCTGAACGCTGATCGAAAAGCTGGTCCAGGGAACGCCGACGGGCCAGTCGAAACGGTAGCTGACAGTCGCGCTGTCGGATGCTGGAGCGGCTTGAGACCCTGGCTGTTGAGCGATCAGCCAAGGGCAAGCAAGAAAGAGAAAAACGAGAAACAGCCGATTCATTCTGGGGAGAGATTTTATCAGCGTCCTGCCGCCTGCCGCTGCAGGGTTCCGGCAGTGTGAAGATGACAGATGGCGATCGCTAAAGCGTCAGCGGCGTCCGCAGGCTGAGGAATCTCGGGCAAATGTAGTAGTCGCGCGACCATCACTTGCACTTGCGACTTTTCTGCCCTTCCGTAACCAACAACCGCTGATTTGATCGAGAGTGGGGCGTACGCAACGACCTCGAGTCCGGCTTGCGCAGCAACAAGCATGGCAACACCGCGCACGTGGCCGAGCTTCAGGGCCGACTTCGCGTTCACGGCGTAAAAGACATCTTCGATTGCGACCTGTTCGGGCAAATGTGCGGCAATGATCGCATGCAGGCCTTCGCAAATTCGCTTGAGGCGCAATTCCAGGGCTTCGCGCGGCGACAGGCGAATGGCGCCGCTGCACAGATGATGGAGCGAACCGTCGTCGTCTTGCTCGACAACGCCGTAACCGGTGTATTCGCCTCCGCAGTCGATGCCGAGAACTCGCATTGCCGCGAGTTTAGCAGGAGAAACGCACTGCCGCAGTGAATTCGGGAGTAACTAATTGTGGGACGATAAGCGGTCGCCCGCTCAATCGTTGGTACGAGTGGAACTTTGGCGGGGCGGACAACGTAGTCACTAGTTAAGTGAGAGTGTACACTGGCTGCCGAGCCAGCATTCAGCCGTTTCGCACTCTTATCTCCTCAGAGCACACATGCGGCGCAAAATCTCCGAGAGGTCGCCTATGACAGACCGCCTGGTTCTCCGGCTTGGCCTGCTTATCCTATCGCTATCGACAATTGCATCTGCTCAAAGTCCGTTTGCGCCCAAAGTCAGCGGCCCGCTGTCGCAAAGGGTGGTCGCTTATCAAATTGACGCGAAGTACGATCCGCCGAAGCACGTGGTCGAAGCGACCGAGACGCTTACCTATCACAACCTGACCGGCCAGGCGTTGGATACCTTTCCGTTCCACCTGTACCTGAACGCGTTCCAGCCCAAGTCAACCTGGATGCACGAGGCCCATCGGGACGGTAATTTCCGCTCCAGCAGCCTGGCGGAGTGGAAGCCGAATCGGACTTCGGTTCGAACGTAGTGACGTCGTTTGAGGTCGTCGGCATGGGCGACCTGACTAGGCAGATGCGCTTCATCTCTCCGGATGACGGTAATCCCGACGACAAGACGGTCTTTCAGGTGAAGCTCCCACGACCGATCGCGCCCGGACAGGATGTCACCTTCAAGATCACCTTCAAGGCGACATTCCCCGAGGTGATCGCCCGTACCGGATACAAGCGCACCTTCCTGCTCGCGGGTCAGTGGTTCCCCAAGGTCGGCGTGTGGTGGCATGGCCAGTGGAACTGCCACCAGTTTCACGCCATGACCGAGTTCTTCGCCGACTTCGGCACGTACGACGTGAAGGTCACGTTGCCAAAGGATTACGTCATCGGCGCGACCGGCGTCCAGGTGTCTGAGCAGGACAATGGCAACAACACCAAGACGGTGGGCTATCACGCAGAAGATGTTCACGACTTTGCCTGGACGGCCGATCCCAACTTCAAAGTCATCAACGCGGAGTTCAACGGCAGCGTCGGTCCGGTGAAGGTCCGCTTGCTCAGCTATGACAGCCACGAGCACGAATGGCAGCCTTACATCAAGTGCATCGTGGACAGTATGAAGCGTTTTGATGATTGGTATGGGCCCTATCCCTACGCACAGCTAACGGTTGTCGATCCTCCGCATGGAGCCGGTGAAGCCGGGGGCATGGAATATCCAACATTCATCACTGGCGACAGCGGATGGTTCATCCCCAGCGGTTTCCACATCATCGATCTGGTCACCGAGCACGAGTTTGGCCACCAGTACTGGTACGGAATGGTAGCCACCAACGAATTCGAGAACGGTTGGCTGGACGAAGGCATCAACAGCTATACCGAAGTCAAGGTACTGGACAATTTTTACGGGCCTAACGCCAGCGTCATTAACTTCATGGGCGGCCAACTGGGCGAGCGCGAAATCCAACGCATGGGCTACCTCGGATCGCCAGATATCGATCCGCTGGCGAAAATGAGCTTTCAGGACATGAGCGTCGGTACCTACGGCGATATCACTTACGGGAAAACCGCGACGATGCTGATTACGTTGGAGAAGATCGTCGGCGAGCAGACGATGCAACGCGCGCTGCATACCTACTTCATGCGTTTCCGCTTCACCCACCCCACGCAGGAAGACTTCATGAAAACCGTCAGCGAGGTTGCCGGCCAGGACCTGAGCTGGTACTGGAATCAGGCGGTTTACGGAACGCAGATGCTGGATTATGAAGTGCTGCGGGCTGACTCAAATCCGGTGAACTGGTGGGACCAGAACCTGAAGGAAAAGAAAGGTGAGACCGAGTACGAGACGCAGGTCATTCTTCATCGCAAAGGCGATTTCGTCTTCCCGGTCGATGCCGTTGTGAAGTTCGACAACGGCGAAACGGTCTATCAACACTGGGACGGGAAGGATCGATGGATTCGCTATGTGTATCGCAAGAAGGCGCAGGTGGAGTCCGTGCAGATCGACCCCAATTACCAGGTGACGATGGACAACGATTACCTCAACAACAGCAGCGTGGAGGAATCGCAACACGGAGCAGTGCATAAAGTCGGTATGTACTGGATGTTCTTCACCCAAATGCTCGGTCAAATGTTGAGTTGGCTGGTCTGAGGAGGCAGGGGATGGCAGATGAGAGAAAAGGTGTGGTAGCTGCCGGATTCGGCCTCATGTGGCGACGGCAAAGCGTCTTGTGGTGGGTTTTCCTGGTGAACCTGGTCTGCGGCGTTCTAGGAGCGATGCCGGCGCTTGTAACGCTAAGCCGTGTTCTTGGCCACTCACTGGCCGGCGAAGGCCTCACCAAGGGATTCGATCTAGGCATGATGGACGAACTGACGCGAGTGCCGAGCGTTAATCTCATGCGCTCCACCGTGACCGTCTACATCATGGCCTTCCTGTTCCTGCTATTTATGCTGTTCGTCAGCGGCGGAGTACTGGAAAGCTACCGAGAAGATCGACGCCTCACTGCGGGCGAGTTTTTCGCAGCTTCGGGAGCTTTCTTCTGGCGTTTCGTAAGACTGTCGCTGCTGTCGATCATCCCTTTCTTAATCGTTGGCATGATTTATCAAGCCTTATCGAAGGCCGCTGATCACATCGGAGACCGTGCCATCGCCGACCAGGTTGGGATCTTCTTAAGTCTCGCCGCCTTCCTCGTTTTCTTACTGCTCGCGCTATGGGTACGGCTGTGGTTTGACATCGCGCAAGTCCGGGCGGTGGTTCTGAACGAGCGCGGCATGTGGCGGAATACCTGGCGCTCATGGAAGATCACGTGGCGCAGCCTGCGTCATCTCTATCGCATTTATTTTTGTGTCAGCCTGGTCGCGTGGGTTGCGTTTGCGATTGGCCTGGTCATCTGGGCACACCTTCCGCCCACCACCACCGCCTTATCGTTCCTTGTTCTCGAGTTCATCATCTTCGCTGAGCTGCTGACCCGCTTATGGCAACTCTCCAGTGCAATGACCTGGTATCAACGGAATGCAGAGCCGGTACCCGTCGTTGCTGTCATCGAGACGACGGTCGCGACCGAGCAGATTATTTCGCCGGAGCCGCTGCCTCCCGGCGATCCGGGTCCGGAACTGCCGCCCGCCGACGCATAGGAAAAGGGGCGCTCACGCGCCCCTGCATCTCATTCCCTGGCCTTCGCTTATTGTTTGGGCTTCCCACCGAATGTAATACCCAAACCCGTTGTGAGCACCAGGTCGTTGTTCTTCTTCCCGTCCACGGGGGCACTGTTATAGATGTCGCCGAAGACCAGGTTCCAGGTCAGCGCGCGATAGATCTTGCTGGCCAGCCCGAAGTCGAATGTGCCGCGATAATTCCCTGCGTCATTAAGATACGGAAAGAAGTACAGGCGCTCGTACATAGAGGTGTTGGCGGTGAAGTTGTGCGTCAGCTCCTCACCGATGTTGGCGTTCACAAAGTTATTCACCAGACCGGTCGAGTAATTCTCATACGTATAACCAATGCCGCCCAGCACATCGAACGTCGTCGTCTTGGTGGCGATGACATGGTAGCCGAGACCGCCGTTTGGACTGAGTCGCGCGTCAAGGTCTTGGAAGTGGTCATACATGCCTGTCAGCAAGCCGAAGGCGAAAAGTCTCTTGGTGAGATTGCGGTCATACCGAATCGTTCCGCCCAAAGAGTTTGCTGTCGTGCTGGTCACATTGTCGACAGTACTGGTTGAGAACAACTGCGCGGCCGTGATGTTCCACTCATCGGTCGTAGTCTTGCGATCGGCGTTAAATCCGAGCGCGACATTGGTCGTGTCAGAGTTGCCCCGAGCCAAGGCGAGTCCAAAGTTTCCGCCTCCCACCCAACCCTGAAGCGGCCCCGGGTGCAGCGATTTCTCGTACGCGGCCTGATCCGCGGTCGAGCGAATGAAACTGATGTCACTGTCAGGGATCGTCTGTGCGCCGCTGGCAGCGTTTACTACGACGGTCGAATCTTGCGCGGTGACCGGGCCCGACACCACCTGACTATTTGTGCGCGTCACCACCATGGGCTGGGCCGAGGTGAACTGAGCTACTGCGGCCATGTCGATAGTGATGGGTCCGGCATAATCGGTTCTAACCGTCAGCTTCTTATCGCTCACGCTGACGATGGTCCCAGTTATCTTGTCTCCATTTTTTAGCGTGACTTGTTCTGCGTTTAGGGCCGAACAGAGGCAGTAAAGCACGAAGATGCTGGTCAAGGTCTTCCGCATGTCAAGACTCTCCCGATTTATAGTTAGCTGCTGGCGCGAGATACCGCGCGGGTGAAAGGGCCCCGGCAATTCACAACGTAAATTGCTTTTCCATGATTCTAAATGCAAGGGAGGTCAGATCAGAGCTTCCCGGCAAAAATCGGTATATGACAGATTGCCATTTACAATGATGTGCAGAATGAAGCCGCCTTCGATGATGTTCGGCCTAGCTCTCGTCCTGATGTTGTCCGGCATTCTTGTCGGCTGCAATAAATCGCAACCATCGGAGTCCGACAACTCAGCGCTTCAGCCCACAGTGGCCAGCGCTTCATCGTCGCCGAGCAACAACAATGTTCCGAAGCCGAACCTCGATGGCAACAAGATCATGCAGTACACCAAGGAAGTAGTGGCCTTCGGATCGCGTCCGCCCGGAAGCCCGGCCCACGTGAAGCTGGAGCAATACATCGTTTCGCAACTGAAAGGGGTGGAGGTCGAGCAGGATAAGTTCACCGCGCAGACGCCCGTGGGCCAGTTCCCTGTTAACAACATCATTGCGAAATTCCCCGGCAAGAAAAACGGCATCATCGTCGTTGCCGGGCACTACGACACCAACTATCCGCTGCCGAAGACATACGTGGGCGCTAACGACGGCGGTTCGTCGACGGCCCTTTTGCTGGCGCTCGCCGATCAATTACGAGGAAAAGAGCGTGATGGATACAGCGTCTGGCTGGTCTGGACGGATGCAGAGGAAGCCTTCGTGAAGTGGACGGAAAGCGACAGCCTTTACGGGACAAAACAGTTGGCGCAGAAATGGAAGGCCGACGGCACGGCGCCCAAGATCAAGGCCTTCATCCTGGTTGACATGATCGGCGATGCCGACCTCGACATTCAGCGCGATAGCAACTCGACACCGTGGCTAACTGACTTGGTTCTACAGGCGGCGACCAACCTCGGTTACCAGTCACACTTCTTCCAGCAAACCGTGGGCATGGACGACGACCACATCCCCTTTGCGCGCATCGGGGTACCGGTGGTGGACCTGATCGATTTCACCTACGGCTATGACAATGTCTTTCACCATTCACCGGAAGACACGCTCGACAAATTAAGCCCCCAATCGCTGGCTATCAGTGCCGACGTCGTCATGGAAACCATCGAATTGCTGGATCAGCGCTAAATCCAGGCCGGCGCCTCAGTGTCCGAACGAGTATCCCAGCGTCACTCCGGCGCGAGTTGCATGGCCGCTGCTGAACTCGACGTTGTTGTTGACAAAGTACTCGCGAAACTCCGGACTCACGAACACGCCTCCGTAAACGTACAGCCGGACACCGACCCCCACGTCTCCCATGAAGTGATTTGTGCTGAAGTAGTTCGTGCACTGGTAGGTAAAGTAATTACAGCTGTAGGTTTGCGTGTAGAAGCGGGTATTCAGGCCGCCAATCCCTCCCACAAGTTCAAGCTGCGCGTGCTTACCCAGCGGAGGAGCATAAATTGCATTGAAGTCGTAGAAGATCGGGCGAAACGGCTGATAACCACCGTAAAGATTTTCGCTTGCCCGCCATGCTACTTCGCCTTCGATTCCCACATGCCGCCAGAAGAGGTAATCAGCGCTGAAGTTCAGGTAGGCGCCGCCGCCAATCGTTTGCGGGGTGTGATTTCCCGAGGCGCTGGACGACGACGGCGCGATCAGGGTTCCTACCCCAAAGCCAACATCTGCTTGTTGCTGCGGTCCGTATTGCGCGACCGCCGGTAGAGCCAGGAATATCGAAAGAATCGCTACAGCAGACAGGTGTTTCACAACTGAGCCCCCATGTTCGAACTCATGCGAGACGCTGCCTGACGCGAAGAATGTATGCCGGGTCTTGGGACTGTTTTTGGCAAGGAAATCTAACCGTGTCCATTCGGCTTGGGCGCGGGTCACCGAAAGAGAGCTCGTTTCGAGGCGCGGATGGCTATGATGGATACGGCGTGTCTTGCTCAGCTCGTCGGTTGATCTGGCACGCTCATCCGCATGACGACCGTACCCTGGCAGAAGAGCACTCCTTCGCATAAGACGCGCCTGCTGGCGTGGCTCTTGCTGCTCCTGCCGATCATCGTCGCCCTCCTTTATCCTGTCGCTCAGAACTATCTGCGCGCCGCTTCCCTGCTGGAGCGAGTCTCCGATCCCCACGCAGCCGGATGGATCGCCAACTACGACGTTCACCCCGTGGACGTGCACGACTCAACCTTCGACTTCCGCGGACAACCCATACCCGCCCGGACTTATCTACCCCGCGGCGTCGCCTTTGCGCCAGGAATCGTCGTCGTTCACGGAATGCACGAACTTGGGATCAACGAACCCCGCCTGGTGAGCTTCGCGCGTTCGCTGGCCGCCAGTGGTTTCTTCGTGATGACGCCGCTGGTTCCAGGCATCGCTGACTATCGCGTGCAGGCCGAGTCGGCAGACGTGATTGGCAGCGCGGCGCGCAGCTTTGCCGAACAGTTAGAGGTGCCCAAGGTCGGCGTCTTCGCCATCAGCTTCTCAGGAGGGTTGGCGCTGCTGGCGGCAAGTGATCCGCAATACGCACCGTCGATCGGATGGGTGGCTTCCATCGGCGGCTACTACGATTTGGCGCATGTGCTGCGGTTCTTCGCCACCGGAGAGGCAGTTCGGCCGGATGGTAGCGTGGCACATCTGCAGCCCCACGAATACGGCCCGTTGATCGTCATCTACGACGAGCCGCGGGACTTTTTCCCGGCCCATGACGCTCCGATCGCTGATGAATCGTTGAAGCTCCTGCTGCATGGCGATGGCAAAGCTTCCGAAGCGCAGATGCGAACCATGTCACCGGCGGGCCAGCAGGTTATGCAGGATCTCTATCACAAACAACGTGCAAGCCTAGCTCCCGAGATCCTGGCCGAGATTCAGAAGCGCAGTGAAGAATTGGCAGCTGCGTCTCCCGCCGGCCATTTGCGATTCCTGCAAGCTCCGGTCTTGCTGCTGCACGGATCGGATGACACCGTTATCCCACCACCCGAGATGCTTTGGCTAAAGCGCGACATTCCCTCCGACAAGCTCGTCGATGCACTGGAAAGCCCGGTGCTCGGCCATGTTGACATCGGCACCAAGAGCACCTGGCGTGAACGGTTCGCCCTTGTACACTGGATGGCAATGATGATTCATACAGCTCGCAACAGCGCGGCCGGCGGTGCACTCAAGGCCCTTCCGGCCGGCACCTGGATCATGTCATGGTGACGCTCGCTGACATTCAACAGGCACAGCAACGCATTCGGAGCGTCGCCGTGCGTACTCCACTGATCCAGTACTTTCCTCCGGCCGCCAGTCACGCAGAGCCTGGCGGGCAGTTATGGCTGAAGCCGGAAAGCCTGCAGCCCATCGGCGCGTTCAAGATTCGCGGCGCCTATAACAAGGTGGCGTCGTTAACCGACGAGGAGCGCAGGCGCGGCGTCATCACCTACTCCAGCGGGAATCACGCGCAGGGAGTCGCTTACGCCGCTCGCGCTTTGGGAACGAAGGCTGTCATTGTTATGCCGCGCAATGCGCCTCGGCTGAAGGTCGAAGGTACGGCGGCGCTAGGAGCCGAAATCGTCACGGTGGGGCCGGCGTCGACCGAGCGCCTGAAGAAGGCCGAGGAACTCGCGCGCGAACACGGCTACGTTATTGTGCCTCCCTATAACGATGAACAGATCATCGCCGGACAAGGTACCGTCGGGCTGGAGATTCTCGAAGACTGCCCCGATGTCGATCTGGTTCTTGTGCCCTGCGGCGGTGGTGGACTGACCAGCGGTGTCTCGGCGGCGATCAAGCTCAGCGGATCGAAAGCGAAAGTCATCGGGGTCGAACCAGAGTTGGCCAACGACACCCAGCAGAGCTTTCGTAAAGGTGAGATCGTTGATCTGTCAGCCGAACGCGTTTCCAGCACGCTGGCCGATGGCCTGAGGACGCAGTCGATCGGACCGATTAACTTCGAGCACATTCGTCGGTACGTCGACGACATCCTCACAGTCACCGAAGACGAAATCCGCGCCGCGATGCGTCAGATGGCCATTGGAGCGCGCATTGTGGCAGAGCCCAGTGGGGCTGTTACGTTTGCGGCATGGCTCTTCCACGCCAAAGAGCTACCCGATTCGCAGAAAGCAGTCGCCGTAGTCAGCGGAGGCAATGTAGATCCGCAACTCCTGGCCCAGGTTCTCAGCGAGACAGCAGCCGAATAGCCCGCGGAGCACACCTTTTCATGCCGGTTCCACATCACAAAGGCGTTTCGACAGACCGGGATAAAATGTAGATATGACACCCAGAATCTCACGCCTCGAAAAGCATGAGGTAGACCAGGAAACCGCCAAGATCTACGACATCTACTTGCAGGAGCGCGGGAACGTGCCCAACATGTTCCGCACAGCAGCCCATCGCCCGGAGATTTTCCGGACGATGATCGCGCACTTCCGCGCGGTGATGAACACCGGCACGGTGCCGCAGAAGCTGAAAGAGCTCGCCATCGTGCGCACTTCGCAGCTCAACAGTTGTGAGTATTGACTGGCCTCACACACCGCCTTGGCAAGGCGGCACGGATGGAGCGAGGAGCAACTGAGCGATCTGGCCAACTTCCGCAAACGGTCGGATTTTACCGACGCTGAAAAGGCCGCGTTGGAACTGGCCGAACGGGCGACCATCGATTCGAACAAGGTCGATGACGACTTCTGGAAAGAGCTGCGCAACTACTACGACGAAGGCGAGATCATCGAACTGCTGGCAGCGATTGGGCTGTTCAACTACTTCAACCGCTTCAACAATGCGCTGCACATGGAGCCTACGAAGTAGAAGCGCAAACCAGCGCTTAGCGGCATGCTCGCGATTGCGCACGATCAGTGTGCTCTCGCCAACTGCTCGCTGCTGATCTTCGGAGCGAAGCGCATACCGTAAAACAGCACCGCCGCCGAGAGTGCAACGGCAACAACCATCGAGCTCAGCCCAACCTCCAGGTTGCTGCGGTCGGAGATGTATCCAATCAGCGTCGGTGAGAATGCGTCTCCCAGAAGATGAATCATGAATATATTCACCGCTAACGCCGTAGCCCGGATTCGCGCGCTGACTGAGTTGACCAGCGCTGCATTCAGCGGAGCGGTGTTCAGCAGCAGAAAGAACTCGCCGAGGAAAATTGCCGGATACATCACTGGCCCGTGCCAGAAGATCGCCACCATAACCGCAGGTATCGACAGCGCCATGCCCACGGCCGATACCAACTGGTAAGCCGCCGGCGTTCGGCGCAGCAGGCGATCTCCGAGCCAGCCGCCGAGCAGGGTTGCACCGATGCCGGAAACCACGGTCATCCCACCGAAAATCGTGTTGGCTTCGTCGAGCCGCAAGTGGCGCATGCGCACCAGAAAGGTCGGCATCCACACCTGCAAGCCGCCGATGGCGAAGGTCATCATGGCCGCCCCAAGCGTGATCGTCCAGTAGGCTTTGTTCCGAAGCAGCCCCTGAATCGAACCGCGCTCCGCGTTATCGGCCAGAATATCGCTGGCGCCTCGAACCGGTTCGCGCAATCCAAGGATGCCCAGCGCCAGCAGAAAGCCCGGCACCCCGCAGAGCATGAATGGTGTGCGCCAGCCGTAATGATGGCCGACGTAGCCGCCGATGATGAAGCCCAATGCGCTGCCGACTGGCGTCGCCAGATAAAAGAAGCCCATCACGCGCCCGCGAATATTCTCCGGAAACAAGTCCGCCAGAAAGGCCGGCGAGATGGCAACGAAAGTCGCCTCGCCAATTCCGACAATCACATGCCGCAATAGCAACTCGTCGTAGCTATGAGTGATGCCGCTCAGCAGGGTCGCAGCGCTCCAGACAAAAGCTCCAGCCGCCATGATGATCCGGCGCGAGAACCGGTCGGCCAAAGGTCCCACTAACGGAGCTGCCACCATGTAACAAACGAAGAACGCTGACGTCAGGAAGCCAATTTTGGCGTCGTCGACATGAAATTCCTTCTGGATGAGCGGCTGCACCGCATACAGCACATTGCGATCGATGTAATTGAGGAAGTTCAGCGCCGTCAGCAGAAGCAGGGCCGCCTTTGCGCTCTTGGTAGAAGGCATGGTTGCGCGGAGAATAACATGCCGTTCTTTCCGGAGATGTATTCGTCGTGTAAAAACACTTCCGATTCGAGAGGCAAGCGAATATGCTGTGTTACGCCGAGGAGAAACCGGTCAGCCAAGACAGAAGTCCAGTCCGCGTTATCGCGCGACAGCGGCGTCGTCGTATCTGCCAGCGGCTCTTGTCTGCCCTTCTCAGCTAGAGCATTCCGGCACTTAAATTCAACGCGGAGATTCCATGAAGAGCGTCCTGCCGTTTCTTCTGTTGGTCCTGTTATCTTGCACCGCACTCGCGCAAACTTCCGAAACCGCTCCCTCCACGTCGGCGACCATGACACAATCCGCCCCGGCTACACAGCCGGCTCCAGCGGCGGCTCCGCTGCCCCAAGAGCGACTTTTCTTTCCTAAGGATTGGTATTGGGGATGGGCGGAATTCGACCTGGCGCCGCCGCATAACGAGATCGACCCCAACCTTTGCGCCGCGAACTCTGGGCAGTATGGTGGTGTCAACGCACAGTGCAACGCATTTGCGCGCTACCAGCTTGCGGGAAACGTCGAGATTCGTCCCATCGGCCGGACGATTGCGCGCCGCCTGAATTTCTTCTTTACGCCGAATTTTCTCTTCGGTAAGAACGTTCCCCAGACGCTGTACACCTGGTCGTGGGATGGCATCGGCATGGAATACAAGTGGGGCGTTGGTGTCGACCTGCCGAAGCGGTTCGAGTTTCGCTTCACGCAGCACCCCAACATGGTTCGCTTTGGATCGCGCGACCAGCCGCTGGGTCCAGCCTGGCTTGGCGCGAATGGTCCCTGGGGCCAGTACAACACCATCGGCATTCGCAAGTACTTCGGCACACGCCGCGAAGGAACCGATTAAGTAAATTTCACAACGGAGCTGCACCGGCTGGCCAGCTCCGTTATGAAGTGATGACGAGTCAGGATAGCTCTATCTCTTGGGGCGGGGATAGCGCGCGATTACCACAGTCCCGATGCCGCCGCGTGGTCGGAACTCGCCCTTCACTTCTGCCCATTTCGGTTTGGCCGAACGCACTACATCCTCCAGCACGCGATTGACGATGTTCTCCTGAAAAATGCCGAGGTTGCGGTACAAGGTGAGATATTCCTTCAGCGATTTCAGCTCCAGACAATCTTTGTCCGGCATATAGCGAATCCAGAGAGTGCCAAAATCGGGCAGCCCTGTTTTCGGGCAGACGGACGTGAACTCCGGAATGTCGATCAGAATTTCGTAGTTCGGAAACTGATTAGGCCACGTTTCGATTTCCGGGAACTTTGCATCCAGACCGGATTCAGCGTGATCCGGCGTATAACGCTGACTTTTTGCCATCCAATTATTGTAACGGCAACCACCGTTACCTTCTCATGCAGTGCGCCGAGGCTGCGCATCTTCCTCGTCGGCGGGCTTAGCGACATCCGCCGTGGTTGCTGCGCTTGGCCTGACCCTGTGCGGCGGCGGCTGCTTCAGCGGCAAGGTTCCGTCTCCACGCTGCTGGATAATCTCAGAATTCAACTCGGCACCCAGAAGAATCAGAAATCCCGACCAGTACAGCCAAGTTAGAAATGCAATGCCACCGCCCAACACTCCATAAGTTTTGTTCAAGTGAGCGAACCGATGAAAGTAGATGCTGAGCGCGTCCGACAGAAGAATCCACCCAGCCACCGCCAGAACCGCGCCGGGCACGAGCGCGCGGAACGACTGCTTCAGGTTCGGCCCCATGTAATACAGCCCCGTAACCGCCAGCACGACGAACGTGATTGCCAGCAGATAACGCAATACCGGCCAGATCACCACGTAGATCCGGGAGAGCCCAAGATGGTTGGCGAGAAACTCGCCAAAGCGCGGCCCGAGGATCATGAAGGTGAAAGCCAGCGTTACCAGCGTTCCGACGAGAAAAAGAAGCTGGATCGCCAGCAGACGCGTTTTCCAAAACGGCCGAGTCTCGGGCACGTCGTAAGCTACGTTTAAGGCTTCGATCATCGCCGTGAAACCGCTGGAACACGTCCAGAGCGTGCCGACCAATCCGAAGGACAACAGCGCACCGCGATTGGGCGAGATGACGTCGGCAACAATCTTCCGGATCAGTCCCATACTTTCTGGTGGAACCACCCTCGCCAAGCTGCTGATGACGGTGTCGAATAAGTTTGGTACCGGCAAGTAGCCGACGATCGCGGCCAAGCCAATGAGCGCTGGGAAAAACGCCATCACGAAGTAGTAGGAGAGAGCTGCTGCAAAGGCGAGAACGTGGTTGAGATCTACGTCATTGATCGTGCCGGCGATCACTCGCCTGATCCGCACTGCAGACATCGTGGACCCCGGGAACCCTGACGTTCCTGCCCGTATTCGGATGAAGGACACGTACCGAAGGTTGAACCGCGTTTCGCTTTGCGTCTTATTTGCCGGTTAAACATCAGATGAGAGGGCAATTTCACGAATCATGGCGCAGCAATTTACGTTGCTCCACTTGCTCTTTCCAGCACCAAGGCTCGGATGACGCAAGCGTAATGAATGCGAAGTTCAGTCCTACGTTATACTTATAGCTTCGAGCAAAAATGGCAGCAGCATCTGATAACGGCTTGAGACCCGGCAATGGCAAGCGTACCGGCCTTGTCATTCTCGGTGTCGTCATCGCCGTCATTCTTCTGGCCGCATTCATCTCATTGCGGCGTTCGCAGGTTACGGTCCGTGTCGGTCAAGCCGAGCGCGAGACCATCACGGCCAGTATCGCCACTAACGGAAAAATCGAGGCTCTGAACAACTTTCAGGCGTATGCGCCCATGGCTACGACCGTTAAGAAGACTTACGTCCAGCAGGGCCAATGGGTGAATCCAGGACAGATCCTGCTCCGGCTGGACGATGCCGACGCCCGCCTGTTGGCCGCCAAGTCAGAGGCTCAACTGAAGGGTGCCGAGGCCGACCTCTCGGCCGTTCAAGGTGGCGGCACGCAAGAAGAGTTGCTGAACACGCGCAATTCCCTGGTGAAGGCGGAGGCCGACCGGGAAGCCGCTCAGCGCAACCTGCAGGCCATGCAGAAGCTGCTGCAAACCGGAGCTGCCTCGCAGGCCGAAGTTGAGACCGCACAAAACCGGCTGAAGGTCGATGAAGCGCAGGTGAATCTGCTCGAGCAGAAATTAAAGGACCGTTACTCGAAGCAGGAGATTGGACACGTCGAAGCCCAGCAAGCTGAGGCGCGGGCGGCTCTACAGGCGGCTCAGGACGTGTTGAAGAACGCCAACGTTGCCGCTCCGAGAGCGGGCATGGTCTATTCCTTGCCGGTGCGCGACGGTGCCTTCGTCAACACTGGCGATCTTCTGGTTCAGGTGGCAGACTTGCACAAAGTTCGCGTGCGGGCCTTTATCGACGAACCGGAAATCGGCAAGCTGCAGCCGGGTCAACTGGTAGAGATAACGTGGGACGCGCTTCCGGGCCGCGTCTGGCATGGCACGCTGGAGACATTACCGACTACCGTTGTGCAGCATGGCACGCGCATGGTCGGAGAAGTGACCTGCGTGGTGCAGAACGATGATCTCAAGCTGCTCCCCAACACGAATGTCAGCGTAGCCATCGTGACCATGCGGCAGCAGAACGCTTTGACCGTGCCTCGCGAAGCGATCCACCAGGACGCCGATGGGCAATACGTTTTCCAGGTAGTGAATGGCGAGTTGAAGCGCCGCAACGTGAAGACATCCGTTTCAAATTTGACCCGGGTTGAGGTCACGAGTGGCCTCTCCGATAACGCGGAACTCGCGTTGGGCGCGCTCAATATGCAATCGCTGAAGAGTGGGATGGCGGTAAAACCAGCGACTCCATGAAATATCTGTTCTCAAAATTATCGATTCTTTTCGCGCTGCTCTTCGTCCTCTCGACGGCCAGCCTCGCCGACCCCGAGGCCAGCCAGCTTTTGTCGACTGGCCACGTGAACGAAGCGGTCGGCCTGTTGACAAGCCGTCAGGATGCGCAGTCGCTGAATCTCCTGTCCCGCGCGTACTTTGCCATGGAACGGTGGGATGAGGCAGTGAAATATGGAGAGAAGGCGGTCAGTCTGGAGCCGCAGAATTCCATCTATCACCTCTGGCTGGGACGCGAGTACGGACGCAAAGCGGCGGAGTCGAACCCGCTGAGTGCTGCCGGGCTGGCGAAGAAGACCAAAAGCGAGTTCGAGCGCGCGGTGCAACTCGATCCTGCCAATGTTCCTGCTCGTCTTGATCTGGCGCAGTACTACACCGAAGCTCCGGGATTTATGGGCGGCGGAGTCGACAAGGCCCGGGCACAGGCGGCTGCTATCCAGGCGACCGATCCGGGAGCGGCGCACCTGATCCTGGCGCGAGTTGCGGAAAAGGAAAAGCGCTACTCCGAGGCTGAGGCTGAGTACCGCGCGGCGATTCAGCAAGCGAAGAATCCGGCTGATATGTGGTTGCAGCTTGCCGAGTTTTATCGCGAGCATGGACGGGTCGATGATATGCAGAGTGCAGTTCGCTCTGCGGTAACGCAGCCTCACAAGCCTGCGGAGTCATACTTCGATGCGGGCAACGAGTTGCTGCTCGGCAGCCGCGACTACCTTGCCGCTGCAGATTACTTGCAGAAGTACCTGACTTCGGGAGAGCTGGTGGAATCTGCGCCGGCATTCCGGGCGCACTATCTCATGGGCCAGCTCCAGGAAAAGCTGGGGCACAACGGAGCAGCAGCATCGGAGTACCAGGCCTCGCTGGCGCTGGCGTCGGGCTTCGTGCCCGCTCAGAAAGCTCTCAGTCGCGTACAGTAAAGCAGCCCTCGCGAGTAATGTAGATCACGGGATGCACTCGATAGCCCGGCGTTCCAAGACGAAGATCAATCCGGCCAAATGGTGCGCGAACATTGCGCTTCTCGGCTGCGCTTTGCTGTCGCTGGCCGGCAATTCCTTTGCGGCCGACGCTCCAGTGAAGCCGATTCCCTTCCGTGATGCGGTGGAGCTGGCGCTGCAGCACAGCGGGGTAATGGGGATCGCCGCCATCAATCAGTGGCGCGCCGAAGAGGCGTACAAGGAGCTGCGCGATAATTACATTCCGCAGGTCATCGTCGGATCAGGATTGGGGTACACATACGGCTTTCCTCTAACGCTTGAAGGCGCGGCCCCTTCGCTCGCAAACGCCAGTACAGTTCAATCCTTTTATAATCCTGCCTTGCAGCAGTTCATGAAGGCAGCCAAGATTGATTGGAAAGCCACATCGCAGGATGTGCGCGACAAGCGCGACGGTGTCATCCTCGATACCGCTTTGACCTACGCGGAGCTTGACCAGCTCACAGAAAAACTTTCGACGCTAACTCAGGCTCAAGCCGCTGCGGAGAAAGCACAATCGGTGAGCGAACAGCGTATGAGAGAGGGCGTCGATAGCCAGCTGGATGTCACGAAGAGCAAGCTCGTGGCCGCACGCATTCGCCTCCGGATCGCCCAGGCTCAGGATCAGTCTGACGTTCTGCGGGAACATCTGTCCCACATGATCGGTGTTCCGGCCGATTCGATCACAGTCGACCCGCAATCGTTACCGCAGATTCCGATGGTTTCCCAGGACGCAGATCTGATCTCGCGAGTGGTGGAAAATAGTCCCGAAATCAAGCTGGCTCAGCAGAAGGCGACCTCAGCACAGTTCCGCGCTGTTGGTGAGCACAAGGCGGCAGTGTGGCCTACGATCGATCTAGCGTCAAATTACTCGTATTTAGCGAAGTTCAATAATTACGATTTGTATTACCCTACCGCTTATCAGGCCAACAACTTTGCCGGCGGGCTCAATCTACGCATTCCCGTGTTCAACTCCGCCCAGAAGGCCAAAGCCCAGGAAGCGGAGGCTGATGCCATGACGGCCAAAAAGCAGGCGGAACTCACAACCGAGAAAATTCGCGAAGATACCCTCAAGCTTCAGCGCTCGCTGCGGCAACTGTCGGCAGCACGCGATGTAGCGAAACTGGAGTGGGAAGTTTCTCAAGGCAACGCCGACGCCGTTCAGGGAAAGGTACAGGTCGGGCAGGCAAATGTGCGAGATGAACAAAATGCCGAACTAGACACCGACGACAAACATGCAGCGTACCTGGATGCCGAGTTCGAGTTAAGCAGGGCCAAGCTGCAGCTCCTCAGACTTACCGGTGAACTGGAGAATTGGGCCATTCCGGCCCACTAGACTACCATTCGCTGCGAACCACAGAACACACCTAACTTTCGGTGCTACAAGCAGTTCCGCATGTCTCTAAGAATGGTACGATAAGTAAGTAGACATATGCCTTTAAAAACTCTTTTCCTGAATCCTCCTTCGTTCGAGAACTACGACGGCGGCGCCAGTTCGCGCTGGCCTGCCACCCGCGAGATTGAGTCGTACTGGTATCCGGTTTGGCTCGCCTATCCCGCAGGAATGCTGGAAGGCTCGCGTCTGCTCGACGCCTCGCCGCACAAGGTCAACGCCCAGGAGACCATCGAAATCGGCAAGCAGTTCGAGTTCCTGGTGCTGTTTACTTCGACGCCCGGATTCCAGGGGGATATTAAGTTGGCGGCCGCGATGAAGGCGGCGAATCCCAAGCTGAAAATCGCTTTCGTCGGACCGCACGTCACCACCCTGCCCGAAGCTTCGTTGCAGGAAGGCGCCGCGATCGACTTCGTGGTCCGTCGCGAGTTTGACTACGCCTCTGTCGAGTACGCCAATGGCAAACCGCTGGAGGAGATTCTTGGAATTTCCTATCGTGGCCCTGACGGCAAAGTGATCCACAATCCCGACCGCCCGGCCGTTGACAACCTGGATGCCATGCCGGATGTCGTCGACGTCTATAAGCGCGATATCGATCCGCGCCGCTACAACGTGCCGTTCCTGCTCTATCCGTTTGTCTCGCTCTACACAACGCGCGGCTGCCCGGCGCAGTGTACGTTCTGTCTGTGGCCGCAGACGCTCAGCGGACATCCTTGGCGCAAACGCTCTACCGATGCTGTTGCCGCCGAAATGGAGAAGGCGAAAGAGTACTGGCCGTGGGTAAAGGAATTCTTCTTCGACGACGACACCTTCAACATTCAGAAGGCGCGCACCATCGAACTTTGCGCCAAGCTGAAGCCACTCGGGCTCACATGGTCGTGCACCTCGCGCGTCACCACCGACTACGAAACGCTGAAGGCGATGAAGGAAGCCGGTTGCCGGCTGCTCATCGTCGGCTACGAGTCGGGCGATCCGCAGATTCTGAAGAACGTGAAGAAGGGCGCCACCGTCGAGCGCGCTCGCGACTTCACGCGCGATTGCAAGAAGCTCGGCCTGGTGATTCACGGAGACTTCATCCTCGGTCTTCCTGGCGAGACGAAGGAATCGATCCGCAGGACGATCGATTTCGCCAAGGAACTGGACTGCGAAACCATCCAGGTTTCTTTGGCCCACGCTTACCCGGGCACCGAGCTTTACGACTACGCTAAAGCCAACGGCTTCATCTTGAATGAAGGCACGCAGATGGTGGACGAAGGCGGACACCAAGTCGCGATGATCGAGTATCCCAATATCTCGCGCGACTACATCATGGAGATGGTGCATCGCTTCTACGACGAGTACTATTTCCGTCCCAAGGCGATCTTCCGCATCGTTCGCAAGGCGGCGTTCAATTCCACGGATCGCAAGCGGCTCTATACCGAAGCCAAGTCGTTCCTGAAGCTGCGCTCGGCGCGCAATCGCGCGGTGAAGGAAGCCCGCAAGCAATCCGCAGCCGCCCCTTCGCAGGATCCGACCATTGGTCCGGTGAGCGCTTAGTTCTCCAGGGAGCCCCAATCGGGGCTCCTTCCATTCCCACAGAAGAGTGCCGTAGTGACCGTTCGAAAATATCTAATCCTGCTTGCCGTGGTGATCTTCGGCTCCTGTGGCGATGTCTGCCTGGGACGCGGTATGCGGGACTTCGGAGCTGTTACTGCCTCGAACTGGCATCTTCTTCTCCACGCCATCGCAAATCCCTGGATCATCCTCGGAATTTGCTTTCTTATCGGTTTCTTCTGCACCTACATCACTGCCCTTTCCTGGGCCGATCTCACGTACGTGCTTCCTGCCACGGCGCTCAGTTATGTATTGATGGCGCTGCTGGCGAAGATTTTTCTTCACGAGAATGTTACCCCTGAGCACTGGCTGGGAATCGGATTGATAACTGCGGGCGTGGGATTTGCCGCCACAGGACCGTCGTTGACGGTCGAAGCGTCTTCGGTAGAGTTCTCCGACGGCGCCACGGGGAATGACGCTTGAGCACCGTAACCGTCTGGAGCGGCATTGCCACTATCGTCATCACGGCAACTGCCGGCGATATTCTGCAAGCCCGCGCCATGAAAGAAATCGGCGACTTGGACCAGATTCGGCAGTCCCACGGCTTGCTTGCGGTCATACGCCGCGTCGTTTCGAGCGGACGTTTCATGCTGGGATTGTTGTTTATGGCACTCGCGTTTTTCAGCCTGCTGGTGACCTTGTCATGGGAAGATGTTAGTGTTGTCGGCCCGGCGTCTGCTTCTCTGACTTTCATCGCCAACGCACTCGCCGCCCGCATTTTCCTCAAAGAGCGGGTGGATCATCGCCGCTGGCTGGCAGCGCTGTTCGTCGCCGGGGGTGTGGCGCTGTTGGCCCGATAATACGAATCGGCTCGACCCTGGCCGACTCGCTGCTTCTATTCTGAATCTAAGTACAAGCGCCCTGGCTTGGCAGCCAGCAGCTAATTACGAACTGCAAGGACTTCCATGAGAAAGCTCGTTCTACTCTGTGTCGTGGCAGCAACCCTGGCAGGTTGCTCTTCCAGCAAGCCGGCGGAGCAACAAGCGCAATCCGCGCCGAAACAGGCGGAATACGGAACCGGTCGAGTTGCCTTCCAGAAGATGTACTTGTCAGCTCGAGGTTGGGCTCCGGATGCTGCCCCCTTCCGCCTGCAATCGCAATTTACGCCCGACGCACCGACTAGCGAAGGTAAAGCAGGACTCTGGCGCGCTTCTTTCGGCTCGCCGGCGCGCCGCATGATGAAGATGTTTATCTGGTCGGGGCTGGTGGGAGCTGATGCTCCCGAGCAAGGAATCAGCTTCTCGGCTGAAGATTCCTGGAGTCCGACGAACGCCAATACGCACGTTTTTGAGGTGGGATTCGTTAAGGTCGACAGCGATAAAGCATATGAGGTCGCTCAGAAGAATGGCGGCAGCAAACTAACGCAGAAGGATCCCAAGCAGCCGGTATTTTTCGTTTTGGACTGGGATTCGCAGAAAAACCTGCTGCTGTGGCACGTGATCTATGGAACTACGCAGGACGATGCGAAACTGCGCATTGCTGTCAACGCCAGCACAGGAGATTTTGAGCGCGTCGAAAAATAGAGTGGAGCGGCTTGCGATGCCACGAGCCGCGTACTGTTAAATCGCTGAAGCAAGTAACGAATTATTTCTTCGGAGCCTTCCATCCAGACCAGACCGGGACGCCCTTGTCGTCGCGCAGGGTCGTGGTGTTGTTACCGACCGTGATCTCTTTGGCGAGAACCTGCTCGCCGGCGGCTCCCGTGTTTTTTGCCCCGACAACTTCGACCTGGTCACCCTTCTTGAATTCCGTATCCATCTCTTTCAGAAACTGGGCAGGTGCCACATACACCAGCGTTGTACCGGTGTCGGTCTTGACGACCAACTGAGTCCCTTCAAATTCGCCCGGGCTGTCGTGAACGTCTTCGATGACGCCCTTCACTTTTACTTCCTGTGTTGCGTCATACTTCGGGCCGGAGTTGCTCGCTTTTTGAGTGCTGGCGGCAAAAGCCGTCAAAACCCCGAGCGAGAAGACCAGGGCCAAAGTCCAGAAGCACCATTTTTGTCTCATCATCCCGCCTCCCCTTGCTGCGCATGGCGAATCTTGAACCGGTTGCCTTTAAAATCAGCGGCTTAGCAGAGTTCCCTCTAAATTTTGCGCTTCAAGACATCGAAACTCAAGTTCAAAAAGTAGCTTGCGGCAGGGCCAGTCGCCGTGAGCTTGGTCACCAATTACCGTGACACCCTCTTGCCGCTTTTAGACACTTTGTCGATTTCACAACGGAATCCTGCTTGCCATATAGCGCTTTCGTGTCATAATCGTGGCACTAACCTAAGGTGCTGTGACAAGGATGTTTTCCTGGCCGCCATTCGTTCGACGTTCTCTGCCTCGGCTTCCCATCATCGGCCAAGACACAGAGAACTTGCGCGTCGAACAAGTCTTGGCGATTTTCCGCCTGATCTTGTCACTAACGTGTTTGGCTGCATGGTTGTTTTTTCCAGTGCAGTCTGAGCTGCAGTATCAGGTGGGGCTGGCGCTGCTGATTGGTTACAACGCCTGTGGCATCGTCTTTCTGGCGTGGTTGGCGTTACGCCAAAAAGTGGGCGACCCTTTTGTCTTATGTGCAAAAGTGAATGACCTGGCATGGCCGAGTCTGCTCTGTATGGTCGCAGATGCTCCGTATCGGCCCTTTTATGTGCTCTTTATCTTCGCCATCATCGCAGCGGCTTTTCGCTCCGGCTTCTTTGAAACCCTAGCGGCAGCCGCACTCGGCGTGATTGTTTTACTGTTGCATGCTGCATTGTCATCGCATGGTGCCGAAGTTTTTCGCGCATCCTTCCGTGGTTCAGACGAGCCAGCGCTATTGGCGATACGCTGTGTATTTCTGCTCGCCGGGGGAACCCTCCTCGGCGTTCTGGGAGAAGCCGAAAAGGGACTGCGCGCTGAGATCGCGCTCACTAACCGACTGTTGTCGCTGGCTCGCGGGGGCGACCGGTTCTCTACCGTCCTCCGGGATGTGCTGACTGAACTGGGCCGCATTTTCCAAGGCACTGCGGTCTACGAAGTGGTAGCGCAAAGCAGTACGGGACGCGCCTACAGGTGGGAGGTGCCTTCCTTGGTTCGCCCCAGTATTCACAACACCGAGTTGAGCTCCGCGGAGAAGACCAGCAGCCTGATGTCGGCATATCCGTCCACCTTTTACATGGAGCGCAATGGGACTGCCCACACCTGCTCGATGACGGCGATCGATGAGGAAGGCCGGCGTCTGGCGTCTGCTCAGACCGTCGAACTGGAGATGCCACTGCCTGAGGCTGAATCCGTGCTAGTTGTAGGTCACGACATGGGACGTGATTGGTCAGGGCGGTTTGTTCTTGTGAATCCCCGCTTGGGACGGCGGCCTGAGCCACAGCTGCGCTTTGTACAGGAAGTAATGCGGCAGATAGGCCCGGCCCTTTACTCCGTATACCTGTTATGGGGTTTCCGTAGAAGGGCGGGAGCAACGGAGCGCGCTCGCGTAGCGCGCGAGTTGCACGACACTACAATCCAGTCGCTGATCGGCATCGAGATGCAGGTTGACGTCTTACGCCGCCGAAGCAATGACGGACATCTGGCAAGCGAGCTCGAACGCATCCAGGAACTGCTTCGCCAGGAGGTGTTGAACTTGCGGGAGCTCATGCAGGCGATGCGCCCGGTCGACGTCAGCCCGCATCAATTTCTTGACTTTATTGCCGATCTCGTGGAACGTTTCTCAAGAGACACTGGCATATCTGTACGTTTTATCTCGGAGTTGCAGGAAGTAACGCTTCCAGCGGGTACCTGCCGCGAATTGGTGCGTATCGTGCAGGAGGGCCTGGTGAATATCCGCAAGCATAGTGGGGCACAGTCGGCCGTGGTGCGCTTCGGCTCGCAGGATGGTCTGTGGAAGCTGGTGATTAATGATGACGGCAAGGGGTTCCCCTTCGCCGGGCGTCTGACCCTGACGGAACTGGATGCAATACGGCGGGGACCGGCGGTCATCAAGGAACGGGTTCGTGCGATAGGAGGAGACATGATGATGGAATCGACTCCAGGGCACGGATCGAGGCTGGAGATTACCATTCCGCAGAAAGGATACGAGTCCTATGGATAAGAAGGAGTCGTCAGTACGCATCGTTATCGCGGACGATCATACGATCTTCCGTGACGGTTTGCGCCGTTTGCTCGAGGCCGAGCCGGAACTGGAAGTTGCAGGTGAGGCCGGCGACGGCGCCGAGGCTGTTGCCCAGACGAGGGAGCTAAAGCCGGATGTGCTCCTGCTTGATCTGGCCATGCCGCGCGTTCCAGGAATGGACGTGCTGCGCGAGCTCTCCAGTGACGGCGACAAGCTGAACACCAAGATCATCGTGCTCACCGCGGCCGTCGAACGGATGGAGATCGTACAGGCTTTGCAGATGGGCGCTCGCGGCGTTGTCATGAAGGAAGCCGCTACGCAGTTGCTCATGAAAGCCATCCGCACGGTCATGTCAGGCCAATACTGGATCGGGCGCGAAGCCGTGGGCGACATCGTTGAATTCATGCGCACGAATCCGTCGGGCGAGAAGCCGCAGCGCAACTTTGGTTTGACCAAGCGCGAAATGGATATTCTGACCACCATCGTTGCCGGCCTTAGCAACAAGGAGATCGCGCGCAAGTTTTCGCTTAGCGAAGATACAGTTAAGCATCACCTCACGAATATCTTCGATAAGGTCGGAGTAGCCAGCCGTCTGGAGCTTGCGCTCTTTGCAATCAATAACCGGCTCACGGAACCGCCCGCCTAGGCGGTTCGTGGCTGGTTCCAATTTCTTTGGTGCCATCTTTCGACTGTGTCGAAAGAAGTAGTCTCTGTGCCCTTTTCCTTTTTCTGCAGACGGTCCCACAACAAATTGCGTGACCGTTATCCATGGCGCGCCCCCTGGCCTTTTTGCTTTCGTTTCGTAATCTCCAACGTCACTTCGTTTGAGAATGTTCCGCAGGGACAAAGCGACAAGTGTGTCGCGATAGGGTTCAAGTATTCGAGATTTCATTCGAGGAGTAGCAATGAGGACCAAAGGCCCCTTATACGCTACGTTTGCTGTTGTACTGAGCCTCGCCGTGGTAGTGGGATGCTCGCGCAAGCCGGAGCGCACAGACGCTCAGATTGCCAGCGACGTACAGAACAAGATCTACGGTGATCCCGGAATCCAAAGTCGAGGGATCAGCGTTCAGGCCGCGAATGGCGTGGTTACGCTGGATGGTGGCGTCAACTCCGATGTCGAGCGCAAAGCCGCTGCTAACGACGCGGGCGCCATCGAGGGCGTGCGCACGGTCATAAACAACCTGGAGGTGCAACAAGCGCAATCGGCTCCGACTCCTCCGCCGGAAATAACTGCCTCGCAGCCTGCACCAAAGCGGGAGCCCAAGAAGAAACAGCAGACGGCGAAAACCAGCACGCGTCATCGTCGCCAGAATCAAGACGAGCAGCCGGCAAGTGATGCGACCTTGGCGAACAGCATTCCACCTCCGGTGGCCGCGCAGCCCGAAACGCAGCCTGCGCCTCCGCCACCCCCTCCTCCACCACCGCCACCGCCGCAAAAGGTCACGATTCCGGCGGGAACGCAGCTCTCGATTCGCCTCAACGACTCGTTGGATTCAGAGACCAATAAAGTAGGCGACACATTCCACGCTACTTTGAGTGCCCCGATCGTGATCGGTGGCGAAGTCGTTATCCCTTCCGGCGCCGACGTTGTTGGACGTGTTGCTAATGTCCAGAGCGCGGGACGCTTCGCCGGGCAGTCGTTGCTCACGCTCGAGCTGACTTCCGTCGCCGTGAATGGCAAGACCTACAACATTCAGACCAATCAGTGGTCTCGGCAAGGTAAAGGCGAAGGTAAGAACACTGCAACCAAGGTTGGTGTGGGCACTGCAGCCGGAGCAATTCTTGGCGGCTTGATCGGCGGCGGTAGAGGCGCTGCGATCGGCGCAGCCAGCGGCGCTGGCGCCGGGACGGGCGTTGCCGCAGCCAAGAAGGGCGAACAGATCAAGCTTGCCCCGGAGGCGGTATTGAACTTCCAGACCATCAACACCCTGACCGTGATCCCGCAGAGCAATAACAACCGGGACGCCAGCCGTGTACCGCTGTCATAGCGAATTAATTATTCACAGGCGCAGCCCGCTAGACTCGGCTGCGTCTTTTTGCATCTCTTCTTGTACACAGCTTTTTGCTGCGATACCTCGGCGAGAAACGGGATATGCCCAAAATCAGCGCTCTGTTATACACCCACAATGATGCTTTGCGCCTCGGACGCATTCTCGACTCCCTGCGCCCCTGCGACGAGGTCATGGTTATCGACGAGGGTTCCGACGATGACACCGAGAAGGTCGCGCGTGAGCATGGGGCGACGTTCAAGACCGCGATTCCGGGCGTGACCACGGGCGCTTACGCCATGGATGCTACGCACGACTGGATTCTTTGTTTGCGGTGCAACGAAGCTCTTTCTGACGATCTGGAAGCGTCGCTCATCGAATGGAAGGAGAGCGAGCCGGAGGAAACGCTGGCCTGTTATAGTGTCCCCATCCGCGCGGAAAACGGGGCAGGCTGGAAGAACCAGCCACCCGAGGTTCGTCTGGTCAATCGCAAGCGTATGAACTGGGTGGGTGACATGCCGCCCGAGCAGTCCTGCGGGGCGGTACTGGCCGGCGATATCCTGAGCTTCCGCGAGCCTTAAACTCTCGCAAGGATCTCGAAAGTCGACTTGGACCGACTCCTGGAATGCGTGCTATTCGTGGTTGGTCTGATATTCGGGAGCTTCCTGAATGTTTGCATCAGCCGGATTCCGCGCGATGAATCCATCATTTCCCCGCGGTCGCACTGCCCTTCCTGCGGAGCAGGCATTCGCTGGCACGATAACGTTCCCATCCTGAGCTGGATATTGCTGCGCGGTCGCTGTCGCGACTGCAAGCATCGCATATCGGCACGATATCCCGCAGTGGAGTTGCTGACCGCTATCGCCTTTACTGTCTGCGTTGCCTCGTTTGGTGTGACCTGGACAACCTTGAAGTTCAGCATCTTCGCTTTTCTGCTGATCGGTCTGATCTTCATGGATGCGGAAACCGGTTTGCTGCCCCGAGAGTTCACTTACACGGGTTTCGTGATGGGAATCATTTTGTCCTGGGTAGCACACACCGATTTTGCTGCGACAGTATTTTTGTTGCGGCTTTTTGGGCAGGCTGTCGCAAATCCCAATGTGCTTTCAGTAATAGACGCCGCGCTGGGCGCCGCGGTCGGAGCGGGGTTCTTCTACCTGGCGTGGGCCCTGTACTATCTCGTTCGCAAAGCCCACGGCCTCGGGTTTGGAGACATCGCGCTCCTGGCCATGGCGGGAGCTTTTCTCGGACTGAAGATGATCGTACTGGTCATCGTATTGGCGCCGCTGGCCAGCGTTGTTTACGTCGGAGCACTTCTGATTCGCGATTCTTTCCGATCGCCTCACCAGGAAGTCGAAGCAGCCTACGATCGTGCGCCGTTCTTAAAGCGCGAAATTCCCTTCGGGGTGTTCCTCGGTGCGTGCTCCCTGTTCGTGATCTTTGCTGGCGAGTCCGTCTGGAGATGGTATCTAAGGATGTTCTAAGCCGACATCTGCGAATTCAAACCAGTTTTGACTATCCGTACCCGTTCTGCGACTTGCCGCAGATGATGTCGACTGTGTGTGCGATGAAAAACGCGCCACTCTTGCGCGCTTAGAGGTCCCAGGAAAGGATGATCCAGAAGTTTGGTAGTCTTGCCAAACCGCCGCTCCGCATCCTGCAAGGTCGAATCCATAGCTACCAAAGCATCATAGAAGCGAGGCATCGTGCCAGCGTTCATCCCCTCGTTCGGCGTGACTTGTTTGAAGGCCTCGCGGCCGGGAGGCATGAAACCCAACTGAATCACGACGAACTTTCTTATACGGTGTGGCAGCCTGGAGCTACCTTGAGTGGGCGCTCCGCTGTCCAGAATACGTCGTAAGCCCTTCGTCGTTCCCGTGTAGGTGAGAAGCAGGTGTTCGAGGATTTGCGCCGATGTCCACTTCCCCGGCGGAGCTTGCTGCCATTCGGGACCCGACCAACCGTGGGTTGCCCCTTCTACCTCCCGCCGTATCTGCTCAAGTTCGGGAGCCACAAATACCTCACCCATGACAGCGCGTGTGGTTCTACTAGCAGACATCTCACCAGAATTGCCGCGTTTGTTCAATGGGGATTTCATCAGGCCGCGCTGAGCCGTTGCAATGCAGCTGCAACCACTCGCAGGTCTTCAACAAACTTCACAAATTCCCGATGCCGCGCTTCGTCATCCGGAGCCCGCAAAATCGCTGATGGATGCACCGTGGCCAGAATTTTGGTTGTTCCGGCAAATTGCAACAACCGGCCTCGCTGCTGGGTTACCCGAAAAGTGCGTCCCAGTAGAGCCTGAGCTGCCGTCGCACCCAGGCATACGATCACTTCCGGCCGCACTAGTTCCATCTCCGCATCCAGCCACTGCCGGCAGGCTGCAATCTCGACGGAATTCGGTTTCTTGTGGATTCTGCGCTTGCCCCGAGGCTCCCACTTGAAGTGCTTCACGGCGTTGGTAACGTAGGCTTGCTTGCGATCGATTCCAGCCTCGACAAGCGCCTTGTCCAGCAAAGCTCCCGCCGGTCCGACAAACGGACTCCCCTCCTGATCCTCTTTATCGCCCGGTTGCTCGCCGATTAGCATTACCCTCGCGTCCTTTGCCCCCTCACCAAACACCGTTTGCGTAGCGTGTTTCCAGAGATCGCAGGCGTGGCAGTCTTTGGCAGCCTTGCGCGCCGAATCAAGATTGGGATAAATCGTCAGCGGTAGCTGTTTGGAATCAGTTTCTTGCGAGCGACGCCGCATGGCTAAACAGATGCTTCACAGCCGCATAAACGTTGCAGGAAAACTGGGCTTCGGAGGCGCACCCAGCGTTCTCAGAGTTTCGTTGCGGTCAGCCTATCGGCGTGCCTCGAGCGCAATCGTTCGCGGAAATAGAATGTTGTTCTCGAGATGAATGTGCTGATGCAAGTCAGCCTCGAAGCCTCGTAGTGCCTCGTAAAACGTCTTGTAGCTGACACAGGCGTCTTCGGGAGCCGAGTAGTTGTTGGTAAGGGCGCGCAACTGCTTCAAAGCGTCTCCAGCCCCATCGTGCTCCTGCATCATCATCCGTACAGGGTTGGCAACGGTGCCGAACATCGCCGGCGGCGCTGGTTCATTTGCTGCCGCTGCTTCTTCCATCCGGAAAACGAAGGGAAACAAAATCTGTTCCTCTTTCATCAGGTGAACACCGAGTTCGTCTGCCAGATCATCGAACGTCTGTTTCACTTCGAGCAGTTCCGGATGATTCCGGCCATGAATCCCGACTAGCCTGGTTGCCAATGCCTGGATGCGGGGCCCCTCCTCACGAATGAATCCATGATGTCTGGTGCTGATGTGATCGATGAGCTCGCTCAAGGGCGTACTCGTCCAATCCTGCTCCGCTTCGGATTTCGCAGCAGCCAGCCCATGTTCCAGGCGCGCTAGTACTTGATCGATAGGAAGTTTGGCGTCGGCACAAGCGTCCTTCAGAGTACGGTCGCCCCCGCAACAGTAGTCGATTCCCAGCTTCTCGAATTCGCGCGTCGCTCCAGGCACCCGGGCTGCCAGCTCGCCAACCGTCTGCGTCGTGTCAATGGACATTTCATTCTCCTCGCAAGGCGCGTCCGCTGGTGGCTTCCCCCGGCCGTCGCAATGGCCGGGGGATGTTGCTCATTCAGGAGGTCGGATCACCGCCACATCTTGGAGTCTAAAGAGACAGCCACGTCCCGCCTATGACTTTGGTCACGCAGTTGAGGCAATTGTGGAGATTAAGAAGAGAGGCTTCGACGGAGCCTACGCTGGAGCCTAGAACGCCGGGTAAGACCCGTAAGATTGCAGGCTCGAATCTTACTGGTCTTACCCTAGAATCAACAATTTAGAGCAATTACCGATTTCGGCATTCTCAGGCGCTGACTGCCTTGCGAAGTGCGAGCGACATCATCAAACGAGTAACGCCGGACATGAAGATGCTAATGCCGAACAGCGTTCCCACCACCCAATCGGAGTTAAACGGCCAATGCGCCCAGATCAGCACGCCCAGCAGGAGCGTGACAATACCGTCGAACAGCACCCATCCCCACCCGCCGCGCGGCTTGATCTGGAACGCCAGGACAACGGCAAAAACGCCGTACATCAGCAGGAAGGACGCCAGAATCAAGGTTAGCGCCAGGAGACCGCCGACCGGATGCATCAGCAGATAAATTCCGGCGATGATATAGATGACGCCCAAGACCACTTCCAGCAAAACGTGCCAACCCCCGTGCGTGCGCACACCGAAGATGATTTGTGCGATGCCGTTGAAAATCGCCGACCATCCCACAACGATCGTGATGAACAATCCTGAGATTCCCGGTTCCACCATCGCTACGATTCCCGCGATGATCATCAGGATCCCCAGCACAATCGACCAACTGGAAGCCCGCTTCAGTACTGCTTCAGCCATAATTCCTCCATTGTGTTTGTGGCGCAGGCAGACACAATTGCCGGCGCTGAAGCTCGAACAACTATCTTGTTAACGACTGAGAGGGTGCATCGAAGAGTCGCAGATTATTTTGCGTGAGTGGCGCAGGATATTCAACGATTTAATCGATCTATAACCGGTTCGATAATGTCAAAAAGCCGCATATCGACCGCGACCTTCTGGTTCTTGCCACGTCTCCGGGCAAAACGCTCGGCTGCATCTGCCATAAAGGCGTTGGCGAAGCGCGCTCCCCAGACAATATCGTCAAAGGCATACGAGGTGCGTGTCTGCACGATGGTCGAGAACGTCTCATCGAACGCCTTCAGCAATACCAGCACCTCCATGTTCGAGTTGCGCAGCGACTCCGCCGTTTCGCCATGCAGAATGCTGTCCTGATCGATGGGGTGGACCACAGTCCACGTTAACGGGAGAAAGACCACGCCATCGCGCTCCAGTTTGCAGGGATAGTAGCGCCGCGTATGCACGCCGTCGACTTGTTCGAATCGACTGACAATGACTTTGGCTGAAACTTCGATCAGCTCGTTCGACCTCGCATTGGCCACGCGAAACTCCAGGGCAGTCATCCCCTGATATGGCGCTATAACCGCATGGCTGCTGAACAACACATTCGCCGTTGGCCGCGAGATGCGGGCGAACAGTAAGCCGGTCACGATGGCGAATCCGGCCAGTCCTGCCAACGCCTCTATCGTTACCACCAGGTTGGCGGCGATTCCGGTCGGTACCACATTGCCGTAGCCTATGGTCGAAATCGTCTCGACGCTGAAGAAAAAGGCGCGCCAGAAGGGATGATCGGAAATTCCCGCGCTGGTGCTCACCAAGGCCCCCGGCCCGCAAGCCATGTAGGCCAAGGCGAAAAAGACGTTGGCTATAACGTACCAACCGAAACCCAGGGAAAAGAACTGCCACCACGGCATGGTGAGGAGCACGTGGTAAGGGCTGATCGACTCTACCAGCGTCAGACCTTTGCGCTCGACGTTGAAGCTGCCGTCGCGGTTCAGCAGTCGCTGATGGCTTTCGCGCGATACGACCGCACCAAAACCAAGGTCGCGAAGGTCCTGCTCGTTGAGGGGCTCGGCTCGGGAAACCATGGGAATTCGATGCCGCCGACAAAGCGGCGTTGCAGCAGTATACCTGTTGTGGATTTCCGGGGAGAACTAGGCAGACCGCTTGTGCGCATGCTCGCGGCTGACCACCAGCACCTGGCAGCATTCCTGGTCGAATTCCACACGCTTGTTCAGGGCGCATTTACTGCAGAGCCATACGACCTTCTGCTTGACATGCGCCGGCAGACCCCATGCCTGTGGACGCTTAACCGGAAGCGTGTAGATCTGGCCGGTTCCCATACGCTTAAACTCTGTTGAGCAAGCCGGATTCACACACTTTCCCAAGCCGGAAACACGCATAGCAGTCAGTAAGATGCAATCTCGGGCTGAAACGTATGGCTGTAAAACCCTATCCTTCTTTCGGTGCCGAATCCTGGAATTCTGCATCCAAATGAGCGGCTCTCCTACTTTGCTGGAGGATGAATGGCAAGACCCTGCTTGCCCGGCAAACCGTATCCCTTGGGCGCAACCTGGGACGGAACCGGAGTGAATTTTGCTCTCTATTCAGAAAACGCGACCAAGGTGGAACTGTGTCTGTATGACGGGCGAAGCCGTCGCGAAAGCGATCGCATACAACTGCCGGAACAGACCGCCTTCGTCTGGCATGGCTATGTTCCCAATCTTCAGCCAGGGCAACTCTATGGTTATCGGGTTCATGGACCGTGGGAGCCGGCGCGCGGCTTGCGCTTCAATCCTGCCAAGCTGCTGATTGATCCCTACGCCAAGGCAGTTGCCGGCCGCATTGATTGGGACAAGCCAATCTTTCCGTATCGCTTTGGCGGTGAGAATTCCGATATGGTCATCGACCGGCGGGACAGCGCCTCCGGCATGCCGAAGGGGATCGTCACCAGTCCATACTTCGACTGGGAGCATGATCGTCCCCCGCGCATTCCGCTCAGCGATTCCATCATCTACGAAGTGCATGTACGCGGCTTCAGCATGCTCAATGAGCAGATTCAACCAGAGCTACGCGGCACCTACGCGGGCCTGGCATCGGCGGCTGCCCTGAAATACCTAAAGCGTCTCGGCGTGACGGCGGTCGAGTTGATGCCGGTTCACCAGTTTGTTCACGACAAAGTTCTAGTCGATCGCGGCCTTCGCAATTACTGGGGCTACAACACGCTGAACTACTTCAGTCCGGAATCGCAGTACTGTTCCTCGGGCGATCAGGGTTCGCAGGTTCCAGAGTTCAAAGCTATGGTGAAGGCTCTGCACCGCGAAGGCATCGAAGTAATTCTCGACGTGGTCTACAACCACACGGCCGAGGGCAATCAACTCGGCCCCATGCTCAGCTTCCGCGGCATCGATAATCCGACTTATTACAAGCTGGTTCCCGACAATCAGCGCTACTACATGGACTACACCGGAACCGGCAACAGCCTGAACGTGCGCCATCCCCAGGTTCTGAAGCTGATCATGGACAGTCTGCGCTATTGGGTCACCGAGATGCACGTCGACGGCTTCCGCTTCGATCTGGCAGCGACCCTGGCGCGGGAGCTGCACGATGTTGATCGCCTGTCGGCCTTCTTCGACATCATCCACCAGGATCCGATCATCTCTCAGGTGAAGCTGATAGCCGAGCCATGGGACGTGGGCAACGGCGGCTACCAGGTCGGCAACTTCCCTGTCCTCTGGGCCGAGTGGAACGGCAAGTATCGCGACACGGTGCGCCGTTATTGGAAAGGCGATGAAGGCCAGCTTTCGGATCTTGGCTATCGCTTTACCGGCAGTAGCGATCTCTATCAGAACGATGGCCGCCGCCCCAATGCCAGCATCAACTTCGTGACCGCGCATGACGGCTTCTCGCTCGAAGACCTTGTCAGCTACAACGATAAGCACAACGAAGCCAATGGCGAGAACAATCAGGATGGCGCCAACGACAATAATTCGTGGAACATGGGCGCTGAAGGTCCTACGGATAACCCTGACATCCTCGCCGCGCGCGAACGCCAGAAGCGAAACTTTCTCGCTACGCTTCTCATGTCGCAGGGCGTCCCCATGATTTGTGGCGGCGACGAGCTCGGCCGCACCCAGCATGGCAACAACAACGCCTATTGTCAGGACAACGAGATCAGCTGGTACGACTGGAAGCTTGATCCGCGGAAAAAGAAGCTGCTGGAGTTCACCTGCAAGCTGATCGAGTTCCGCAAACGGCACCCCAACTTTCGGCGCCGCAGATTCTTCCAGGACCGTGAGGTTTATCATCCCTCCTCAAAAGACATCGCGTGGTATCGCACCGATGGGCAGGAAATGACCCAGGAGCAGTGGAATACGGGCTGGATGCGAAGTCTCGCCATGATGCTCAATGGCGCTACCCTGGGCCAGGTTGATAATGCTGGTGAGCCGATCACCGACGATACGTTTCTGGTGATGCTGAACTCTTCCGGCGACAGCGTTACGTACACTTTGCCGCAGTCTCCCAGAAATCGCGGCTGGCGGCTCTTGCTGAACACCTATGACCTTGATGATCCCTTTGGCGAGAGGTTGCTGGACGGAACTCTGGAAGTTGCCGGTCGCTCCGTCGTCGTACTGCGTGAACTGGCCGAGGAAGAAGCGAAATCTTCCAATTCCGAACACGAGGAGCTTCCGGTCGAGGAACAGAAGCAGCAGGCTCCTCCGGCCGAGGAGGAAGCAGAAGAACCGGTGCCGGCCGGTTAACAGGTAGGAACCAGCCGGGATGTTGCATTTCGCTTTTATTGCAGCAGAGACACTTTCAGGATCGGGGTACTTTCCGCTGGATTCAGCGCCATGGTGAGCGCGCCGCTGCCGGTCAATTGCATTTGATCGGTAACAACGTTGCCCCAGATGAGAGTTCCATTCGTGGTGCCGCCGGGAACCTGAAAAATCGTTGCGTAGGTGGAAGAGTGGAAATACAAGGTTCCGGAATATGCCAATGTGCCCGATCCCTGGAGCTGAGGGGATGACGTGTCGGCATGATCCATGAACATCAACAGGCCGCGTAGGTTCCCCACCGAGTCCGTAGTATCTCCGCCATTGTCGTAGTACGACCCATTCGCCGTGCATTGCGCCAGCATGATGTTCGTGTCCAGCGCGCTGGCCAGATTCAGGTAAGACGGCGGCGTGCTGCCATCGCAGGTCAGGTCGGTAACCGGAACTTTGTCCACACGAGGGGAAGCAGGCGCGCCCGAGGCCCCGCTGATCATCGGTTTAGCTGAACCGTGGAAGAAGAACATCACTCCGTCGGTTTGATGCCAGGTCCAGGCTCCGCCCCCGCCATTGCCGTTCGGCCCCGCGGCTTTCGTCAGTGGACTGCAATACCCCGACGTGGTGGTGTTCACGACTCCCTGCGAGTTGGCGCACGGCTTTGCCAAACGAATCGTGTCTGAGCCCGCGATCGACAGGTCGCCGTCGAGGTAATAGACGCCGGGAAGAAACGTAATGACATCACCTCCGCCCTCAGAGATGCCGTTGGGATAGTATCCCGGCGCGTACTCCTTGCAACCGCGGCAATACCACGACTGGCTTCCGTACGAGGCGTAGTTGCATGTCCAGTAAGTGCTGTCGTTGTAGCTGCCATAGTTCGTCGGAGCGTTGTCCGGGCAGCCGTCCATGTCCGGCGCAGCCAGGTTGTAGTACTTGGTTCCGTCGTTATGCGTCGCCTTGGTTGCGGGAGTGCTGTTTTTTACGGTCGCCGGCGCATTGACTGTCGAGTAAGGATCTGCCACAGGTGCAGCCGGCCAGACCCAGTTCCCTGTGGTACCGCCGTTGAAGCCGGCAGCCAGCCCGGTATTGCCATTGGTTCCATAGCAGCCTGTAGCTGTGCCGGGAGCCACGTGCGGGCCCCCGTAGCTGCCCACATCCGACCCGGTAAGGTTGGGGCCTCCCTTAGAAGTATCAATTACACCGCTGGAGCCGCACTGTACGGCTGTCGCGCTGCTGGAGTTCACCACGATGCTGCGCGGTGGCCCGCCGATTATCTTGAGCGAGGCTCCTCCACTGTAAGAGAGCGCTCCTGAAATCCTGGGATTGAGGATCATGATCGGTGCTCCCTGCATCAACTGGGTCAGGCCACAGGTCGAGACGGCAGCCACTTGTTGTGTCGAGTTCCCGGTAAGCAATGTACTGAAGTAGGTCTTAACCGGCAGCGAAACTTTGACGAGCAGATACGGATAAGGCACCAGCGAATTCGGCGGCGCGGTAACGCCGGGCACGGAACTGGGAAAGCTCCACGTCACCGTCGCCGATCCCCCGCTGTATCCGCTGGAGCCGTTCTTGCTGGCATACCAGCACATGCTTGGGCCGCCGGAAGTGAAGCTGCTGCAATTGCCGGCAGTTCCCGGGACGAAGTTAATCGGTGGATAGCTGGCGCCGTTGATGAGCTGATACATATCCATGGCGCCCGCCTGACAGGCGGCATCGGCAGCCGTTTGCATTTGCTGACGCTGGAACCAGATATTGGTGTAGTCCACTGCAAACGCCAGCACGGCCAGCAGAAACAAGCTCAACATCAGGACAACCACGATACTGGCCTGTCCCTGCTCCCATCGCCTTCGCCTCTCGTGCAACCCTTGCGTACCCAAGTTGCCTCGCTAAAACACAATTCGGCCTTCTGCGGTAACGTGCATCGTAGGAGGATTGAATCCCGGCACCGCCAGATATGAGACATAAGGATAAGCAATCGTGACCAGCACTCGACTGGACGGCGTCGAGGTTCCGTCCGGCCAGGATGGGGTCACGGTCATTCCGCTGATGTCATGGAATGAAACGCCTGCATAGCTGTTGACTACGGCAGTTACGTTTGCACCCACACTGTCAGCACATCCGGAGCCAGGACCGCTGCACGCGCTGCTGTCGCTTCCATGAACGATGGCATAGCGCACGCCCTCGCGCGCCGCATTGCCGAGCACGCTGTACGTGTAGACGGTCATGCAGAACTCGAAGATCAGGAAGGTAACCAGGAATATCGTCCAGATCGACAGCGAGAACTCCAGCAGCACCGATCCTTGCTCTTCGCGAAATCTTACGAGCCTGCTTGCCAGTTTGAAGGAGGCTGCCATCAGTCGAGAGCTCGCATTTCCGCCTGCCAATGCACCGTCAGCGCAGGCATGGTGAAGGTGAAGAAGTTCACTGGAATGGGCGGGCTGACCGTATACACCACATCGACGCGCTGGGTCAGCATTCCGTAGTTCGAGCTGGGATCTTCGTCAGGAGTAAAGCTCAGCGTACCGGACGGAAAGGTGGTGCACTGGGTAATGTAGCCGTCGGACGTCTGCGTCACCCCTATCTTCTTGGAACAGACCTCGATGGTCGTCTTGGTGCCCATGCCGGCCAGGCCGGAGAGATCGCCTCCCGCCAGTCCGGCAGCTCCCGCCGTGTCGACGAGCGAGCCCGCGGTTCCAGCCGATGGCAGCTGTTGCTGGCCCGGAGCGACAAAACCCTGCGCCGAATACAGCACCGCGCTGCGCGACGACGAAGCCAGGTTCGCGGCCACAATGAAGAAGTATCCGATGTCCACAGCAAAGCACAGCATGAGGACAAGAATCGGCAGCACCAGCGCGGTCTCAATCATGCTCGAGCCGCAAGGACTCTGTAACTTTGTGTCCGATGGTGGCGTCGGTTCTTTCACGCCGGGCATCTGCCTCCGGGAAAATGTTAGGGCGTTTGCATCGCGGAAACCAAGACGAATCAGCTGAACTCGTTGGTAGAGTTTCCCATTCTGCTCAGATTTCAGAATGGGCTAAAACTCTGTAGGACGACCAAGCGAGCCGGGTCAGCGATGATGCTTGAGCGGTTCACGCCGATAGTCTGAAGTGTGCAGCTTCAGCTGACCTCCATTTCCGCACCGGCTCTGTCGCCGTTTCCGGCACCAGCGATTAACGCGCGCAGCAAAACCAGGCATCTTTTTGCCCGAGTCTTTTCTTTCCCTGTTCTACTGGCCTGCGCTCTTGCCGCTTCCGTCTTTGTCTTCGACAGCGGAAGCATCGCGGATCCCGACATCTGGTGGCATCTTCGCAACGCAGAAGTATTGGTCCAGCAGCACGCTTTCGTTCGCCATGATTTCTATTCCTTCACGGCCGCCGGGTCACGCTGGATGAATGAGGCGTGGCTAAGCGAGCTTCCCTATTACTTCGCATGGCGAAGCTTCGGGATTCGTGGAATCTATCTGGTGATGCTGGGGGAAACCGAGCTCATCCTGCTGGGAGTTTTCGCCTTGGCATATCTCGCCAGCAGGAACGTCAAAGCAGCCTTCCTCAGCTCATGGCTTGCTGTCTGGCTGGCGACCGTTTCCTTTGGGCCGCGTACACTGCTGGCCGGGTGGCTGTGCCTGGTGCTCGAACTGCTGATTCTGGAACGCTACTCCCGCGGCAAAGACCACCTCTGGTGGCTGGTGCCACTCTTTGCCTTTTGGGTGAATCTCCACGGTTCCTGGTTGATCGGAATATCGCTCTTCCTGATCTTCTGCGCCTGCGGCGTATTAAACGGTGATTGGGGGCGAGTTCGAGTCCGCTGCTGGACGCCGCAGCAGCGAAACAAGCTTGCTCTAGTGGTGAGTCTTTGCCTTGCTGCTCTCTTTCTGAATCCTTACGGCTATCGTCTTGTGTTCTACCCGTTCAATTTCGCCTTCCGTCAAAAGCTGAATGTGAATCACATCGACGAGTGGATGAGCCTTGACTTCCACGGGCTACGCGGGAAGATCGTTTTCGCCATGCTGGCGGCGACTATTATTCTGGCTCTCGTACGCAAACGCCGTTGGATGCTGCACGAGGTGATCTTCACCGTAATCGGCTTCTACGCTGCGATGACCTATAGCCGTTTCCTATTCCTGGCCGCGATCGTTTTCACTCCCATTCTGGCTAAGGAACTGGATTTCCTGCCGCCGTACCGTGCCTCCATCGACAAAGCTTGGCTGAACTTTGTATTCATTGCTGCCATGGTCACAGGAGTCGTCTGGCGATTTCCCTCTCAGGATTTTCTGTTACGTGACACCGTCAGAAACTATCCCGTCAGAGCAATGGGATATCTCGCAACCTTTCATCCGCGTGGTCCTGTCTTCAACGATTGCTTGTGGGGCGGCTATCTGGTCTGGAACCTCCGCGAGGTGCCTGTATTCATCGACTCGCGGATCGACATCTACGAATACAACGGCGTGTTCGCCGACTATCTTGATGCGATCGGGATTGACCGCCCGCTGGCTGTTCTCGACAAATACCGCATTGACTACGTGCTGTTCCGCAAGGAAAGCCCGCTCGCCTATCTCCTCATGAATACGACTGGCTGGAAGACTGACTACCGGGACGACACTACGGTCCTTCTAGAGCGAACAGGACCGATCGGCGGAGGTCGTACGCCCTAACGAGCTTTGACAGTCGGCGAGGCTGGGGCGCGCAGGCTTGATTTCTGGCGGACAGGGGCGTTCGCTGCTCCTGGAATTTCATGGGCAACGTCGGCGCGCCCGACGCTGGTGTAGATGAAGCCGTGTTCGGCCATCGCTTCAGGACTGAAGATGTTGCGGCCATCGATCACGATGGGATAGTGCAGGCGCTTATGGAGGTCAGCCAGATCAAGCGTGCGAAACTCTTCCCAATCGGTAAGTACCAGCAACGCATCAGCATCCTTAGCCGCATCCTGCGGCGATGCAACATACTCGATGTTCTGCGAACCAAGAATCTCTCGCGCGTTGGTCATAGCGGCCGGATCGTAAGCTTGAATCCTACAGCCCTCATCCATCAGCGATTTCACCACGGCAATGGCCGGGGATTCGCGCACGTCATCTGTACCGCCCTTGAAGGCCAGCCCCAAGACACCCAGCCGTTTTCCTTTAAGCGTCCACAATGCATGACGCACCTTGCGCAGAAAACGCTCGCGCTGCTCGTTGTTGATGTGCATCACCTCTTCCAGTAAACGGAAGTCGTATCCACACTCGCGAGCTACAGCACGATAGGCTGAGAGGTCCTTCGGGAAACACGATCCCCCATACCCCAGACCTGGATTAAGGAACTGACGGCCGATACGCGAGTCCGACCCAATGCCCTCTTTTACCTGGTCAACATCGGCTCCCACCGACTCGCAAAGAGTAGCGACCGCATTAATGAAGCTGATCTTCATCGCCAGGAATGCATTCGATGCGTACTTAATCAGCTCGGCGCTCTTCGCCGTGGTGGCAATCAGTCGGGCGGTGCCGGTCATCGGCTTGGGAGACGGAATGGCATCGCTGCGCTTGTAATAGCTGCCGTCCGTCAACGGCTGGTAAATTTCGCGCAAGGTTTCGGCACATCGCGGATTGTCCGTACCAATCACGATGCGATCCGGATAGAGGAAGTCAGTGACCGCCGTTCCTTCGCGCAGGAACTCCGGGTTGGAAGCAACGTCAAACAGATCCGACGGCGCGCCGTTCAGCAGCATCACCCGTCGTACCCATTCGCTGGTGTAGACGGGCACCGTACTCTTGCCCACAACAATCTTGTAATCCCGGATGTTAGCGGAGATCTCTCGCGCGACCGATTCCACATAGGAGAGATCAGCCTCCCCGTTCACCGTGGGCGGGGTTCCGACGGCTACGAAGATAGCTGAAGATTGATCGACCGAATCCGCGAGCGAATTCGATAATTGGAGTTTGCCTCCGAGATGCCGCTTCAGCAGTTCGGGTACGTAGCGTTCGTGGATCGGAGACAGGCCTTGCTGCAGCGCATGTTGTTTCGCGGGATCGTTGTCATACAGCGTAATGTCATGCCCCAACTCCGCGAAGCACGCTGCCGTGACCAATCCCACATATCCGGACCCAATGACTGAAATGCGCATTCCTGGCTCCCGCCGCTTAGACGTTTTAGATGTAAAGAGTGCCTTCGGGAAAGTGGCTTCGCCCCGTATGACGTGTGTATTGTACATGCAATTTTGGCCGGATGGCACTTTTAGCTAATTCGCAGCGCGCATGTTCCCAGAACGAAATGCTGAATCGGATAGCGGGTCATTGCCTTCAAACCCGGCGCAGGAGACGCTTCACGATCAACCCCTGATACTCGCGAAGAGTCTTGACCGGATTCATCTTGCTCTGGCTTTTCTTGAGGCCGTAGTCGTACAGCAAGGGCACTTCGCTGAAGCGGTGGCTGAAGGGTAGCACCCGCAGCAGCACTTCGAGGTTCGCCGCGAAGGATTTCGTGGTCGTGAAACTATTACCAAAATGCGCCAGCGCTTTCTGCACGATCTCGGCGCGATAGGCCCGATAGAAGATGGTGTAGTCGGAGATATCTCGCACGTGGAAGAAAATCGACAGCACCACGTTCACTCCCCAACTGCCCGCGGTTCGCTGCCAGGGAAAATTCACGTAGCCTCCGCCTTTTATGTAGCGCGAGGCTACGACCACGTCGTCGCCGCCATACACCCGCTGCGCCATCTCCGGCATGCACTTCAGGTCGCTGGTGCCGTCGCCCTCGATGATGAAAATGCAGTCCTCGGGCTGAGCCTTTTTGGCAGCGGCGGCCAGACCGTCGTAAAACGTCATGGGAACGCCGAGGTTCACCGGATGATTGACGATCTCCAGATCCATTTTTTCACGGAAGCCTTCCGCCGCTTCCAGCGTATTGTCGCGACTGCCGTCGTTGACCACGATCACGCCAAGCGGCAGCTTAGCCGACAATTCTTTCAAGTGCTCCAGGACGACCGGAAGATTTTGCCCTTCGTTGTAGGCGGGAATGATGACGTAGCTTTTGGGCATGCGGTCAGAGGGACGACGCTACAACAATAGCAGAGATGCTAGCGGTATTTGATCCTGGAGTATTCCTGGACTCTGAATCAGAGCCGGGTGTTTGCGGAGTACCTGAATTACATCTTTGTAGCTCCGTTTTTGTGTCAGAGTCGGCTAAAGCCCTGATTAAAATCTGTCAGAAGGTCGCCACTACCCGTTCGACGTCGGCACGATTCGCCTCGATCCAATCGATCAGCAAGCCGATTCCCGGTAGCGGATCGATTTGGGGACGCCACCCCAGCTCCCGCTCAGCCTTGCGAATATCGGCGACAAACACAGGCTGATCGCCCGCACGCGGCTCGGAGCGACTCACCGGAATCTTCTTGTTGAAACGCTTCTCCAGGAAGGCGAGCAGTTCGACCAGCGACAGCGTGCGCGTCGGTCCGCCGCCCATGTTGAAGATCTGCCCGGCGGATCGAGCGGGATTATTCGCAGCCGCCTTGTATGCATTCACCAGGTCGTCGACATGCAGCAGATCGCGAATCTGCAAACCATCGCCATAAACCGTGATCGGACGTTCCAGCATCGCCGCGATAGAGAACCATGCCACCCATCCCTGATCTTCCACGCCGAATTGCCGCTGCCCGTAGATGCACGATTGTCGAAACACAACCGTCGGAATTCCGTAGATGCGACCGTAATCATGAACGTATTGATCGGCCGCACCCTTACTGCACCCGTAAGGTGAGTGAAAATCGAGCGGCTGGCTCTCGGGTATCCCATCCGGAAAATCACGGAAGGTCCAGCGCGTCGCGCCCTTCATGCAGACAACGTCAGGCATTCCTCCATAAACCTTGTTGGTAGAAGAGTAGATCACCATCGGCTTGTTGCCCGACTCTCGTACCACTTCCAGCATGTTGAATGTGCCGTGGGCATTAATCTGGAAGTCTTCAATGGGCCGGACAATCGACGTCGTCACCGCAACCTGCGCTGCCAGGTGAAGCACCAAATCCGCGAGCGAAACAGCATGCAGCAATGCCAGCGAGTCGTAGCGCACATCGCCATGAATGAATTCGCAGTTGTCGGGATATTTCTGACGAAGATAACGAAGATTGAGGTCGGTACCCTTGCGGGAGAGATTATCGAAGAGGATGACCTGCCATCCGTCGCGGATAAAGCCTTCCGCGGCGTTCACGCCGATGAATCCGGCACCTCCCGTGATCACAACGGTCTTGGTTGCCAAAGCCTGCTCCTGCTACCGCAAAGTCGAGCACACCCATCTCACAAAGACAAAGAAATGGGAGAGGCATTTCTACCCCTCCCTATTCTTTTATCACTAACGAAGTTCTAGCGTCCGCCGCCGCCGCGGCGCGGTCCGCCACGGCCGCCACCGCCGCCGGGACGTCCACCACGACCACCGGGTCGGCCGCCGCCACCGGGACGACCTCCGCGATCGCCACGATCGGGACGACGCTCCCCGCCTTCGCGATTGAAGTTCGGCTCCGAGCTAGGCTCGTCGGCACGGTCGTGTCCGCCCTCGAAGGTAACTGCTCCTTCGGAGCTTCCGCTGGACCCGCTGCCGTCGCCACCTTCCGCTGGCGCTTCGCCGCCGCCCATCTTGGCGCGCTGTTCCTTCAGGATGGCTTTGCGCGACAGCTTGATGCGATTGCCTTCGACCGCCAGCACCTTTACCAGCACCTGGTCGCCTTCTTTCAGCTCATCGCGAACATCGTTGATGCGGTGTTCGGCAACTTCGCTGATGTGCAGCAGGCCATCGGTGCCGGGAATGATCTCGACGAATGCGCCGAAATCCGCCAGCCGCGTGACTTTGCCCAGGTAGGTCTTCCCTACTTCGGCAGTCGCGGTGATGTCGCCGATCATCTGCAGGGCTCTGGCCGCAGCAGCCTGGTCGCTGGACGAAACGTTGACCTTGCCGCTGTCTTCCACGTCGATCTTGACGCCGGTTGCTTCGACGATGCCGCGGATAACCTTGCCGCCCGGCCCGATCAGATCGCGAATCTTGTCGGTCGGAATCTGCAGGGTGTAGAAGCGCGGAGCGAACTCGCTGAGCTTGGTGCGCGGTTCGCCGATGATCTCGTTCATCTTGTCGAGGATGAACAGACGGCCTTGCGCGCGCCTGGTCCAGCGCCTCCCGCATGATCTGCGGCGTGATGCCCATCACCTTGATGTCCATCTGCAAGGCGGTGATGCCGTCGCGCGTTCCGGCAACCTTGAAGTCCATGTCGCCGTAGTGATCTTCGGCGCCGGCGATGTCGGTCAGGATGGCGTACTCGTCGCCTTCCTTCACCAGACCCATGGCCACGCCCGCCACAGAAGCCTTCAGCGGAACGCCGGCATCCATCATGCTGAGCGAAGCTCCGCAGACGGTAGCCATCGACGAGGAGCCGTTCGACTCCAGAATGTCGGAGACGACGCGCATGGCGTAGGGCCAGTCGGTATCGCTGGGCAGCACGGCAAACAGCGCCCGCTCGGCGAGGGCTCCGTGGCCAATCTCGCGGCGGCCAGCGCCGCGCAGGAACGCCACTTCTCCAACGCGAGAACGGCGGGAAGTTGTAGTGCAGCATGAAGCGCTTCTTGGCTTCGCCTTCGAAGGCCTCCAGCCGCTGCATGTCCTCGCCCGTGCCCAGCGTGGTGGTGACCAGCGCCTGGGTTTCGCCGCGGGTGAAGATCGCTGATCCGTGCGTACGGGGCAGCACGCCGACTTCAATCCAGATATCGCGAATCTGATCGAATTTGCGGCCATCGGGACGGCGCTTCTCCTTGATCACCTGCTCGCGGAAGATCTGCTCGCGCAGCAGGTCGAAGTAGTTAGTGGCCTTTTTGCGGCCTTCCATATCTTCGTCGTCAATGGTCGCCTTCAGTTCGTCCTTCAGCTTCTTGATAAGGCCGTAGCTTTCGCTCTTGGGATACTTCTCGGTGTTCGCCGCATCGTGCAAGGCGCTCGCCCATCTTGGTCCGAAGATCGTCCAGGTAATCCTGATCGAGCATCGGCGGCTCGACTTTGCGCTTTTCCTTGCCGACCTTCTTCGCCAAATCGGTGATCGCCGCGCAAATCTTCTTGATCTGCTCGTGACCGAATTCGATGGCGTCAACCACCACATCTTCCGTGACCTCTTTTGCACCGGACTCGATCATCACGATGCCTTCGGAGGTGCCCACGACCATCAGGTTCAGGTCGCCCGAACGCTGCTCGTCGTAGGTGGGATTGATGATGAACTCGCCGTTGACGCGGCCGACGCGGACTGCGCCGATCGGGCCATGGAACGGAATGTCGGAAACGCTCAACGCCACCGAGGCGCCGTTGATGCCGGAGACATCGGGATCGTTTTCGGTGTCGGCCGAGAGCACCATGGCGATGACCTGGGTCTCGCAACGGAAGCCTTCAGGGAACAGCGGGCGAATGGGACGATCGATCTGGCGGCTGGTGAGAATCTCGCGCTCGCTCGGCCGGCCTTCGCGCTTGATGAAGCCGCCCGGAATGCGTCCGGCGGCATAGGTGTACTCGCGGTAATCGACGGTGAGCGGGAAGAAGTCGATGCCCTCGCGCGGTTCGGGATTGGCGCAGGCAGTGGCCAGGACGACGTTGTCGCCCATGCGAACGATGCAGGAGCCGTGCGCCTGCTTGGCTAATTTTCCGGTTTCAAAGTGGATGGACTTGCCACCAGGGAGATCAACGCTGATCTCGTGCTTATGGACGCCGTGGAGAGTGGCTGTCGTTTCTTCGTGCATGTTTCCAGTTCCTTCTGTTGGAACGCAACCGATGCCGTTGGCTCATACACGTCGGGACTCGTGGCCCGTTTCTGGCCGAAATCCCAACCGCTGTAGCCCGATACGGAAGTGGAGTGAACTAGGATCAGCCGAGAGAAGCTGAACGAAGGCTGCGGGCACACCCCGCGCCCGATGCCGTTGTAATTCCGAAACGGCCGACTCAGAACGGCTGAGCCGGCTCCCGAAAAGCACGACCTGCATCCTCACAGATGCAATACGCCAAAGGCGTCACTCCCAGAGCTACGGACCGGCGTTACTTACGGATGCCGAGCTTCTGAATGACGACCTTGTAGCGTTCGGTGTCGGATTTTCTGAGGTAGTCGAGCAAGCTGCGACGCTTGCTAACCATCATGAGAAGCCCGCGCCGGGAGGCGTGATCCTTCTTATGGGTCTTAAAGTGTTCCGTCAATTCACCAATCCGCTCGCTAAGGATGGCGATCTGAACTTCCGGCGAACCGGTGTCGCTCGCGTGCGTGCGATACTGGTCAATTAAGGCGGTTTTTTTCTCTCGGGCTAACACTGAATCGGCTGCGCTCCTACTCTTTTTATCGTATCTTGTTACGGTGCTAAGGATAACATGCAATGCCGGAAACGGCAAAAAGCGTGCTTTGCCAGCGAACCACATCGTTAAAGAGATCAAACAAAAGTGGCGCCCACTACGAACAGGAATGCCGTACTTTCCGATGTGCAACTGATTCCCATCGGCTATATTCGTTCGTCGATCAAGACTCGCGCCGAGGCCCCCAGGCAAGGCGTCCACGGTGGGCCGGACGCGTTGGTAGAAGTAGATCCCGAGTTCACCGAATGCCTGGACGGCTTAGCTGCCGGCCACGAGATCGTCGTCGTCACTTGGCTGCATCAGGCTAAACGCGACGTGCGCAAGGTTCGACCGCCGTCAGTCCCAAACAGCCCAATCATGGGCGTCTTCGCAACCCGGTCTCCCGACCGCCCTAATCCGCTGGGCCTGCATCAGGTCACCGTCCGCGAAATTGACGGACTCCGCTTACGGATCGGCCCGATGGAGGCAATCGACGGCACACCGGTGGTCGATATCAAGCCCGTGCTATGTGCAATGCAGAAACCTTGACCTCCGGTATCGAAGCGCCCTTTAACAGCTGTTCCCTGTCGATCGCCGACCCTCCAGGAATCACTTCGCGGATATGTCGACGGCCGATCCCGCAACCCGTGGGTCCTCAACCCTCCGCCGATCACAGCCATCGTTTTCACTTAGGCTTGCTGACTTGCGGAAAGAATCGTGAGACAGCGAGAAGGTAGAGGATAACTCCGGCTGGAAGAAGAGTTCCTATGGCATCGAACTCCAGGACCGCGCCGCAAACCATCGCGCGGCTGAACAACTTCGCAGCTACCGCTTGACCTTGATCTCATATAGCTTGGGCCAGAGCTTGCCAGTGACGAACAGGCGATCGTCCTTCGCGTCGTACGCAACGCCGTTCAACACCGCGTCGGGATTGGCCGTGGTAGTTGGATCGCGCAACCCGCTCAAGTCAATCCATCCCAGAAGCTTGCCATTCTTGGGCGAGATGCGGGCGATGCGGTCGCTATGCCAGACGTTGGCATAAATCTCGCCGTGCACGTACTCCAGCTCATTCAGATCTTCGATTCCCTGCCCGTTAGCACCGACGACGCGGATGCGGCGCGTCTCACGAAACGTCTGGGGATCAAGAAAGCGTAGATACGAAGTTCCATCGCTCATGATGAGTTGCTTCCCGTCATGCGTGATTCCCCATCCCTCGCCTTCGTAAGGGAAGGTCTTGATCAACGAAAACGTAAAGCGGTCGTACACGAATGCCTTGTGGGATTCCCAGGTGATCTGTATTAGCGTGCTGCCCCAGTCCGTCAACCCTTCCCCGAAGTACTGTTCGGGCAGATCATATTTCTGCAGCGTACGTCCCGTATCCAGGTCCACCATGCGTAGCGAAGACTGGCCACGCAGTCCGGTGCTCTCGTACAAATGCCCGTCCACATAAACCAGCCCTTGCGTGAAGGCGCGGGGATCGTGCGGATAAACATGAACAATCCGGTATCCTTGGGTCTCAACCGAGGGAGGCGCGGCTGTGCTGCTGACAGCAATCAAGAGAAGGATGAAGGAAACAAGAAGCTGGCGGGACATGGGGTTCCAGCTTAAGGAAATGACGATTTCAACGCAAACCGCAGGTGCAGAGTGCGACTACTAAGAGGGCTCATTCGCCGACTGCGTTAACCGGATGTCATCCCAGACCATCCAGCTCGGTTTCAGATCCACGGCGCCGTTGCGACTGTAGAAGCGCCTGGCTGCCTCGTTTGTCGGCATCACGTCGACACACACGCGACCGGCGTTCTGTTGGGCGAACCATCGCGCCAATGACCGCAGCAGTTCAATGGCAATACCACGGCCGCGAGATTCCGGTCGCACCGAGATCCACTGCAGCTCACCGTCGCACTGAAAGCGCCTCGTGAGATGGCCTGCAATGAACCCTACGACGACTTCGCCTTCTGTGGCGACATATGCCACTCGCGGCTTCTTCGCCTCCTGCGGATCGTGCTGGCCTTCGAGGTAGCGACGGATCGAAGCGGTCCAGTGCTTCACCGTACCCCAGTCGCCGGCTCGAATCTCCACCATCGCGGGCACATCTTCTAGCGTGGCTTGCCGATAGACAATTTCATTCACGATGAATAGGTTCTGCCGGTCTAGCTCTTGTGTGTGCGGCGCACCGATGACTTCTTGTGGCTCACGCTGGCGGTCCGCAGGGTGGCGGCGCGACGGCGGTGGCCGCTGTGCAGAGGATGTACCTCGGCTCGCACGCGTGCTTCTGCTTCATAGGGATCGCTGGCATAGATGGGATCGAACATCGCGATCACCGATATTGCACGCGTGCTGTAGCGGCGTGCCCAGTCGGTGTGGATCAGCGTACCTTGAACGAATTGCCAATAATCCGGGTCAGACGAGAAGCTGCCCGGAACCGGCGCACCGTAGTTCGGAGGATTGTTGATCGCGGTGAGGAAATTAGTGAACTCCTCCAGGTTGACGCCCATCTGGAAAACCATCTGGCTCAGCGCCATCTGCTGCGGCCCGTTGAGTTCGTCGAAGTAGCGGCAGTACGCCCGCGCATTATGCACGGCCTGAATGGCCGAGATTCGCAGCAATGCCGTTGCGTCCTCTTCGCTGATCTCCGGGAAGAGCGAGTTCGTGCGAATCTTGCGGCGGAACTGCGCTTTCTTCCACCTCTCCAATTCCCGTTCGTACTGGTCGAGCATCGTGTCTAACTGCGCCGGTTGCAGACCGGCGGCCTGCCACAATTGAGCCGACGACGGTTCCAGAAACGGCGTTGGATTGAGGGCATCGCGCTGCGGATGTTCTCTGGCTTCAAGGTCGAGACTGAATCCGGCGCCGATCAACGGTCGTGTCGTCTTCGGATCCGGATATGCAGCCAGCACCCAGCCTTCGTGACGATTGTCACGCAGCGTGTTCATCAAGGTCTGAAGATTGAACTTAATCTCAGAACTCTGGAAGTTCACCAGAGGTGCGAGAGGCGAGGCGACTCGCGGAGTGATCGCGTAGAGAGCGATGGATTGATGCTGCAGCGGGACATTGTAAGCAGTTAACCGAGCGGCGTTAGGCGACGTAACGGATGCCGACTGGGCAACCGCAGTCGAAGTTATGACGCAGGCCACTGCCAGCATCGAAACCCAACCGAAATAGCACCGCATCCGCATACCTGCTTCTCTGCCGTAAACATTAGCTCAATTCGCCTAGATAATGAAAGAGACTTTTATGGTTACCCGCGAAAATCAAACGCAATAAAAATCCCGCCCCGGCACAGATCCGGAGCGGGATCGCGATGAGAGGCAAACAGCTCTCTTACTTTGAGGCCACCTGCGGAGTGAACGAAACACCGCGCAACACTTCGCCAGAGTTTGCAGGGTCGAAGGTCGAGAAGCTCTCCCCCGGCGGCAGGCTGGTGGCGCTGAGTTGATCGCTGATTACCATCAGCATGTTGGGATCGGCACCCTGATCGCCGTTGCCGCTGACCGTTGAGGTGATCGCGTAGATGGTCACGGTACCATCGCCGTTGACAATGCCTGTCAGGTTGCGCAGACCATCCGTTCCGGGAGCCCACGGCAGACCCGTCGCCGGATTGTTCCCGGTCGGATAGTTCGCGATCGTGTATGGAACGCCCAGATTCAATCCTGACTGAATCACGTACGCCAGGTTCCACTGACCCGAATTGGAATCGAAGATCCACTTCTGCAATCCCGACAGCGGGTTCGACGCAGCCTTGGTGTACAGGCCGTTGGCATATGTATTGTCGCCATTGCCTTCGTCAGCAACGTACAGGGTGGTCGAGTTCGCGAACCAGATGCCGAACGGGAACGACGTCTTCGACTTCAAGGCGATGGGGAATCCGTTCAGGATGCACATATTGTTCGGATCGAGGCCCTTGGTCTGAAGCAGCGTCGGGTCGTAAGCCAATGGGGCGATCGGCAGGGTGGCATTCGTTGGAGGCAGTCCGATACCGTTGTTGTCGTTGCAGATAGTCAGCGTCGGATCGACAAAGTAAACGCTGTTGACGCCGTTCCCACCGCTTCCCTTCGTGTAATACAGGACGTTGTTGAAGATCGTCATGCCACGGAAATTGTCGTCCTTGCCGATCTTGTCCTGCGGCTGGCCAATCTGGGTGACATTGAAGCTGCCAACCGGGGTCGGCTGCTGCGGCTGCTGCGAGACCAGCGGCTGCATCAGGGGATTGATGATCTGTGCCCCGGCGCCGATGATGATGCCATCAGGTTGGGGGTTCGCTCCATTACCGGCGTTACCCGCTGTGTAGAAGAAGTTCGCGCCATTGGAGTTGTTCAGGATGGCAGCGCGACCATTGTTGCCGCTGTAGGCGTTCGTCTCCGTGAAGTGAAGATTACCGTTCACATCGAGCTGCGCCACCGCACGATAGTAGCTGCGGCCTACCGGGTTCGTCGGATCGACCTCCTGGTTGGTATTGGAGTTGGAGACGTCGATGTCATCGATGGGAGCAACGTATCCCATGAACGTAAGGTACTGACCGTCGGTCGAAAGGTTCAACGACAGCTCCGACTTGGACGAGAAGCTGGTCACCATCTGGTCGCCAAGCAGAGCCCGTCCCACATGGTTGCTGTTGGGAACCTCCAGAGAATTCACTAGCGAGCCGGCTGTGGTGAACTGGTCGAGAACGATCTTGGAAGTCACACCGAAGCTGCCGTCGACCAGGTCGTTATTGAAGACCGTGGGATAGGTGCCATCGTAGGCAGCCGGACCGGAGCAGCCGCCTTGTGTGGCGATGCAGTTGGGAGGCAGAATCTGACCGATCTTTACATTATTGGGATTGTTGTCATACACGCTGCGGCTGACCACCAGGTTGCCGGGCGAAAAATAAGTTTGTGCAGAAGCAGTGATTGCACCGCCAGCCAACGTGGCAGAGATTAACAAGAGCGCTCGCAGACGGTCCTGTTTCGTCAGCATCTTTGCTGTCACAGAAACTCTCCTTAAGGTTTTATTGATGAGCCGAACCCTTTGATAGTCGTGGGCTCTGGCTATGTTGGCAGCAGCATGTTGCGCTAACGTTGCGGAAACATCACGGGGCGGTGAACGCTGTCGGATTCAGAAGTCAATGTTTGGATAGACATGGGCAGGTCAGTATGCTGCTACTCAAGGAGTCGAGCGACCGCGGCTTCGACGTGGATTTTCGTAGTGTCAAGGAGCGGAACGCCGGCAGCGGCGCCTTCGTTCAGGATCAGTGGCAGCTCCGTTCCGGCGAGCAGGACGGCGTCGACTTGATCTTCGGCCTTCATTCTGGCGATGATTCGCTCCAGCCCCTCACGCGTGTCCGCGAGACACACGCCCTTCAACAGTTCGTTGATGTACTTATCGTGGACGTACGCGACCTCGTCGGCGTTCGGAATCACCAGCGCGACGTCATTCCGCGAGAACACTTCAGGATAGAAACTCGCCTGCATGGTGAAGCGAGTTCCGAGCAAGCCGATTCTCGCAATGCCTCTGGCCTTGGCCTCGGCGCATGCTGCCTCCACTATGCTGATCAGCGGGAGTCGCGTCCGGGCCTGCACCTGGTCGAAAACCAGGTGAGGCGTGTTGGCGCTGATGATCCCGAAATCTGCTCCGCCGTCGGCGAGCTTACGCACAGCCTCGGCAAGATAGTCGGCAAGCTGATCGAGTTGATTGGCGTCCAGAAAAGCCAAGCCACGATAGACGTCGATGCTGTTGATGAGAATTGACGGCAGCGCCTTCTCGCCGGCTCGCTTCTGATAGGAAGAGATGAGCAGCCGATAATATTCAATGGTTGATTCCGGCCCCAGGCCGCCCACAATTCCGAGTGTCTTCATCGCGTTCTAGCTGGTGCTACGTTGCGGCGAATCGACCCGCAACAGCCAGCCGCTTCCGCCGTCGATACGAATTCTTCGTGCCGATTCCAGCGTTATTTCGCCGTAAGGCGCTGAATTCCCGGCATGCGCAACCCTTACGTCGTCGAAACCGTATGCCCCGCAAGCCCAGGGCGAGAACAGCCACAAAGCCTGTGCGTGTTCGCTTTCGCCCGTGCAGCCAAGTTTGGCGGCCGGAATCAGCTTTGCCGTAACCGCGCCATAGTCGGTTGTGCTGCCTACGATCGCTCCATCAGCCACCACTTCCCCACTGCCGCGAAACACGCCTGCTCCGCCAATCTGAATCGTATTCCAGTCGCTCTCCGAAGTTCCATAGTCATCGATAGCGTTGGTCGGAATTTGCGCTTCAAAGACCTGTCCCATCGAGGCCAGCGCGCGCAGGTGCGTCTTTATCGCGATCGTGCGCCCCTTCAATACAAGCTGATCGAAGACGATAGAAATGCGGGAAGGGGCAACGTTCTCGCCCGAACTGGAGACAACATGGCCCAGCAGTCGCGTACCTTTCGGAATGACCATGCCGTCGGACACTGGAACGGTCTGCATGATCTCGCCGGACACGACCTTCCCCGGCTTATCGCGCCGCGAGTCCAATGTCGTGTGCAGCATCAATGGAAGAACCGTGCCGGGCGGAATCTGCTGCGCCCGGGCAATCGCCGCGAAACCACTCAGCGCAACTAGCAGGAGCAACACTCTTCGGTAAAGCATTTGTACAGCCCCTTCAACTTGGATGACAAAATTGGCCCTTGGTTCTGAATCTTCGGGGCGCAGGGTCTTCAACATTCGGAGCAGCGTAAACCGGGGCAATAGATCCCAGGCGTGGCCAAAATCAAGTGGCCGTAATTCCGCACATTCTCGGGAACTTTCCCCTGTTCTGCTGGAAATAGTTTACAGAAGCGCCGGACAACCAAAGTCCGGCTCTCTGGCGGAATTGGGCTTTAACAAATCTTTACCCTGCGTTACCAGAGTTTACCGACAACCTGTCGGGGGCGGGGTTTCAACGTTTGACAGACACGAACTGTCCTAGAAGGAGAAGATTGAAAATGAAGAACAAGTTTTTTGGCGTTGCCCTGTTGGCCTTGACCCTCTGCGGTACCGGAGCGCTCGCGTACGCGCAAGGCCCGGAAGGATTCGGTCCTCACGATGGCTTCCGCGAGATGGCGACTCTGTTGAACCTGACATCGGCTCAGAAGCAGGAGATCAAGGCCCTGGAGCAGGCACAACGTTCCGCGAACGCTCCGTTGCACCAGCAGCTCGAGCAGATTCGGCTTTCGATGCTGAACGCCACCGCCGGCGGCGCTTTCAACCAGGCGACCATCACGCAGCTCGCTACCCAGCAGGCGCAGATTATGGCGCAGCTTGAAGTGCAGCATGCACAGCTGAAGAGCCAGATTTATAACCAGGTGCTGACTTCGCAGCAGAAAGCGACTGTGGACCAGATGCACCAGAACGAGATCTCGCAGATCAACGAACGCCTGCAGAACTCCTCCACCGCTGCCCCCGCGCAGTAGTGACAGGCTCGCAGATTCGAGGGCTTTCTTAATCGGGTCGGAAGCCCTCGTAGTGAAGCGGTCCGCCGCAACGGACCGCTTTTGCTCTGGAAGGCCGCTCCAGGCTTTTCGCTGTTCCCCTTCGCAAATTCTCACCAACTCTACTGAATTGTCATCCCGACCAAGGACTTCAGTCCGAGTGGAGGGACTTGCGTTTCGTTCACAGCGGAATGAACAAGCGATCGCAAAAGCCTGCTCCCGCTAAAGTCAGATCAAATACGTTCTAGCTACAGCAGACAGCGGCTGCGTTACTTCCCTGCCAGACCTAACTCTCCCGCCACGCTCTTCATCGCCTCGATACAAAACGTAATGTGCTCATCCAGGTCGATTCCCATCCCCGCCGCGCCATTCACGATATCGTCCCGGCTCACCGAGCGCGCGAAGGCTTTATCCTTCATCCGCTTGCGCACCGACTTGGCATCAACCTCAGCCAGAGACTTGTTCGGCTTGATCAGGGCGGTCGCCGTGATGAAGCCGGCCAGCTCGTCGCAGGCGAAGAGTGCCTTCTCCATCGGCGACTCGCGCGTCACCCTGGTGTACTCGGCATGCGACAGGATCGCGCGGCGCACCTCGTCCGAGTAGCCGCGCTCCTTCAGGATCTCGCTCCCCTTGTACGGGTGCTCCTCGGCGCTGGGATATTTTTCGTAGTCGAAGTCGTGAATCAGTCCGACCGTGCCCCAAAGCTCTTCATCACCGCCGAGCTTGCGCGAGTAAGCGCGCATGCACGCCTCAACAGCAAGAGCGTGCTTGCGTAAACTTTCTGACTGGGTGAACTCAGTTAGTAAACACCACGCTTCCTCGCGGCTCATTCCGAGTTTCTCCTGAAATTGCTGGGTTTCTTCCGGTTGCTCCCGCACTGATTCATGAATCTCCGAGTTTCTACCTCGTTTTCCACTGTTAACCCCCTTGACTCTAGCAGAGGAATCCCGCAAAGTACGCATAAGTTGTTGTGCCCGCTCTGGCACTCCTCGAACCTGAATGGCTACCACTCTCGCACCCGTCGATTCTCGGGAAGTGGTCAGATGCGACGATTGCCATCTTGTCCAGTTCAAAACCACCAATAATCTTTGCCGTCGGTGCCGCGCTTCACTGGATGAGGACGAGCCTGAGCCAATCCTTACACCAGTACTGCCGATGGTGGTAGCGGAAGAGAACAACCGCTCCGAAGTACAAGTAGCCAAAGCCATCCGCAGCCTCCGTCAGCGCTCCGGTCTGAGCCAGCGTCAATTGGCGCTGCGCATGGGCGTGCCGCGCACTTACGTTTCGAAGATCGAAAACGAGAAGGCGACGCCTACGCTGTCGTCGCTCGCCCGTCTGGCTGCGGCTCTGGAAGTAACCGTGCCCGATCTGCTGCACGAGTGCGGGCCTTCGCGCGAAGAAGAGGTCAAAGAGTTGCTGACAGACCCATTCATCGCCGAGCTGGTGGAGTTCACCTCCAAGCTGAACACCATGCAGCTATCGAGCGTGCTCGCGCAGGTCCGGGACATGGTGATGCATCCGCGGCGCGGCGCGTAAGAACAAGAGTTCGTTAACGACGATCAGTCCACCTCCAACAGAATGCCGAGGCACGTTTGCCTCGGCGTTTTTTCTGTGTGCTGTTCGGGAGCCTTGGCCGATTCCTGCTTCTCGTCCGGCGAAAGAATCCAGCGCAAAACCTCTTAGTTCGGTATACATTGTTGGACCGGAACGTGAGTTCCCCGTCGGTAGTCGATTTCCATCCGAGAGCAACGTCATGCCAAATACCAGCAATCGCGTTCTCAGCCGGCAGGAGCGGCAGCAGATTGGCCGCCGCGCACGCACGCAGGCCAGCCGCGTTGGGCAGGCGGAATGGAATCCATCCGCTCGCAGGTTCGACCTTGTCAAACTAATACTGGCCTCCGAAGAAGGCCGCGTAGCGGATCTGCTGCCCATCAAGCACCAGAGAATGTGTATGACCCCCTTCTCGTTTTATCGCGGAGCGGTGCCCCTGATGGCAGCCGACCTGGCGCTTCATCCGCGTACCGGCGTCATCACCCAGATCTGTGGCGACGCTCACGTACATAATCTTGGCTCCTATGCCGCACCCGACGGCCGGGTGATTTTCGACCTCAACGATTTCGACGAGACCATCCAGGGGCCGTTCGAGTGGGATGTGAAGCGAATGGCAGCAAGCCTGGTGCTGGCCGGTCGCACCGCCGGCGACAGTGACCGCCAGTGCAAGGATGCGGTGATACAGTTTGTCAGCAGCTACCGCGAATGGATGCACAACTTCTCGGAAATGGCGGTGCTGGACCTGGCGCGTTTCCAGGTAACGCGCTTCGTGAAGAAGTCGCCCGTCGCCGAGGTCCTGCAGAAGGCCGAGCGCATCACCAACAAGAAGAGCTTCACCAAACTGACCATCGAGCGCGAGGGGAAACATTACCTGCGCGAACAGAAGCCTCTGCAATCTGCCGCTACTCCCCTCGTGGCGTCCAAGGTGAAACAGGCCATTCATGACTACTCGCTGACGCTGCTTCCCGAGCGCCGACACTTCTTCGACCAGTATCACCTGGAGCACGTCGGCTTCCGGGTGGTGGGATGCGGCAGCGTCGGCATGCGCGATTACGTCGCTCTGATGCTGGGCGGCGGACCCGACGATCCGCTCTTCCTTCAGGTGAAGCAAGCCACAAAGTCGGCCTATGCTCCCTATCTTCCCGACGCCCGGGTTCCCGCGAACCAGGGGGAGCGCGTTGCCGAAGGCCAGCGGGCCATGCAAATGCAGTCGGATATCTTTCTCGGCTGGACGGCAGTGGATGATCGCGACTACCTGGTGCGCCAGCTGCGCGATCACAAAGCCAGCATCGAAGATGACGAGCTTAAGGGCGAAGGTCTGGCAGAATACGCGCGAGTTTGCGGAGAGCTCCTGGCCAAAGGTCACGCGCGCGCCGGCGATCCCTGCGTGATGTACGGCTACATGGGAAACAGCCCCAAGTTTGATCGCGCGATCGCCAAGTTCGCCATGGCCTATGCCGATCAGGCCGATGAAGACTTCGAAACATTCAAACGCGGCCTGCGGGCAAAAGTCCATTCCAAGCCGAAAGCCAAAGCGGGAAGTGCAAGGTAGAACCGTCGACCGCTGCGGCTCCGCGCTTACGTTGCTCCGGAAGAAGTTATTTCTTCTTCGGATTGTGCTCGCCACAAGTAAGGCCGCCGTCAATGACGACCACGGCTCCCACCATGAATCGCGCTTCGTCGGACGCCATGTAGAGCACGGCTGCCGCTATTTCTTCCGGCCGCCCTAGCCGTCCAATCGGAAACCACTGGTTGGCCTGGTCGCGCGAAATCTTGTGATCTTCGATCCAGCGAACGAAAACATCGTTGGGAATGTCGAAGCCGGCCGTAGCCAGCGCGTTAATGCTGATGTTCTCGTCGCAGACCTGCAGCGCCGCCGATTTCGTGAGCCCGTTGATGCCGCCTTTGGTCGCACCATACAGCCCGTTGTCGGCCACGCCCGTCAGGCTGCTGGTGATGGAAGACTGATTGATGATCGAGCCACCGCCGTTCTTGCGCATCTGCACGACCTCATGCTTCATGCAGTAGTACACGCCCTTCAGGTTGACGTCGATCATCTCGTCAAACGCCGAGGAAGGCAGATCGAGCGTGGGCCCGGCAATCTCCTTGGCCGCGTTGTTCATGGCGATGTCGAGCCGGCCGAAGCGCTTTACCGTCTCATCCACAAAGCTCTGGACCTGCTCTTCCCTGGAGACATCGACGTGAAGGTAAAACCCGTCGGCACCGACGCCGCGCACCTCGAGCAGCGTCTCTTCCCCGCCCTCGTCGCTGATGTCGCAAAGCGCCAGCTTCGCGCCTCGTTCGGCAAAGGCGACAGCGCAGACACGACCGAATCCCTGCGCTGCGCCGGTAATCAGCACTACCTTGTTTTGAAAATTGAACATGGGCCCTCGTTGTGACAAAGAGCGGCAGTATATCGCACATGTCTGTGGATTTGCTGGAAGGCCTGTCAGCGGCGGCTTTCGGCCCGGCGGAAGGAGATCAGATCCCAGGAGCCCTCCGGAGTCGATGTCTGCCGGCGCAGGACATAAAGATTTCCGTCATCGGCCTGAACTTTGTAGAAGATAGCGTCGGGCTCGTACCAGCGGTCGGCCAGAGCCGTCACTTTATGATCTCGACCTCCCAGCCGAAACCGCACCGGCCGCTCGTCCGACGCGCGCCCGCTGTAGCACTCCACTTCCAACTTCATCGGTCACTCAAGGCCGATCTTCGGCGCATCCTCGGCATCGACCATCGGCGGCCTGACCCAACCGCGCGGCGCGTCGTCCACCGGAAACTCGGCCTCCGCCAGGTCCGTTCGGCGGGTCATGATGATCGTCCACTGATGCCCGCGCACGCTGGGCGGAAGCGCTGCGCAAATCCGCAGTCCCATCTGGTGTGCGGTATCGATGAGCCAGTGTCTGTCAAAAATCACCGCAAAGCTTGGATCCTGATAGGAAACGTAGAGCGCGTTGCAGGCCTCCTGCATCATGGGGAAATCCTGCTTCTCGAACAGGAACCAGGTCGTGTAGAGAAATCCATTTCCATCGATAATCCGGGCGCACTCGCGCAGGTAAAAGATTGCTTGCTCTTCGGTGACGTGGGTGAATACCGAGTGAGCAATTGCCAGGCTGAACTCTCCGTCGCCGACAGGAAACGGCGCTACCGAAGGACTCCCCGGCCTCGGGTTGAAGGTCGGGTTGAAGACATCATGGTAGAAGAAGGCGAAGTTTGGCGCGGCCGGTCGCAGATTTCGCTGGCACCAGCGAATCATACCCGGATGAAGATCGACTCCCACGTACCTTATCGGTTGCGGCTTTTGCAGGATCAACTGTCGCGCCAGGCGTCCACATCCACAGCCGAAGTCGAATACTCTTTCATATACCTCGGGCTCAAAGCGGAAGTCCAGGTAATTGAACAGCAGCTTGCCTTCCGGATTTTCAAAGTGCGCCTGGTCGGTCGTTCCAACTAGCTTGCGCATCTCGATCGGCGGATATGGCAAAGCGTCGAGCCCAATCGGCACAGGCGCTGGCTCCGGAACCTCGGGCAACTTCAGCGCGTCCGCAGCATTTGGGTCGTGACTCGCTACGGCTGGCTTCTTGGGTTGGCCTCGGTCGCGCAGAAGCGTGTCAGCCAGGAAACGCAACCCGCGATGCACCCCTGGAACTTTCTTGACGCCATTGTTCAGCGCATCGACCAGCCGATAGCGGAGCTCATGGTGCGTGCTTGCCGAACCGTCCTGTGTGGCCGTCGATTGTTCCTTATCGGAATGCAAGCCTTAGCCTCGATTCCAGTTTCTCAAACTCTCACGCTATCCTAAAACCCTGCTCTACCGTCAACTCCACAGTGGTACGCTCCTCGTTTCCAAGCCCGTCCCGTTTCGTTGCAACCCCCTGCCGCGTATGCTACTTTCAAGGTTGATTCGAGGTACGCTTTGCGCGCACAAGTGCCTGTCGGGCTAAACCGCAAAGAGGCCGAGATATACTCCCGCCTCGATCCGGAACGGCTGCCCCACCACATCGCCATCATCATGGACGGCAACGGCCGCTGGGCTAAACGCCGCCACCTGCCCCGCATTGCGGGACATCGATCCGGTGTGGCTGCCGTTCGCTCCACCGTCGAGACCGCCGCGCGCCTGAATGTCCCCGCCCTGACGCTTTACTCCTTCTCGGCGGAAAACTGGAAACGGCCCAAGACTGAAATCCAGTTCCTGATGAACCTGCTCCGCCGCTATCTGAAGATGGAATTGCCCACGCTGATGGAAAACAACATCCGCCTGCAATACATCGGACGGCAGCAGGAGCTTCCACAAGAGGTGCAGGAGCGCATGGCCTGGGCGCGCGAAACCACCGAGCGCAACACCGGCATGGTGCTTACGCTGGCCCTGAACTACGGCTCCCGCACCGAGTTGGTCGACTGCTTCAACGCGCTGGTCAAGGAAGCTTCCCGCAACGGCGGTATCGAACACCTGAAGATCGACGAACGCTCCATCGCCAAGCACCTCTACACCGACGGACTTCCTGAACTTGATCTGGTCATCCGCACCAGCGGCGAAATGCGGCTCAGCAACTTCCTGTTATGGCAGGCGGCCTATGCCGAGATTTACGTTACCGAAACGCTGTGGCCCGATTTCCGCGGCACCGATCTGCTGCAGGCCGTGGAAGCCTTCCAGAAGCGCGAGCGCCGCTTCGGAGGCCTGATCGAAAACAACGGACACCTTTCGTGAAGCGCGTTGTTACCGCAGTCATCCTGATTCCCATCGTTGTTCTGGCCCTATTCCGGGCGCCTCTCTGGCTGTTCGCTCTGCTGGTACTGGGAGTGGCGTTGCTGGCGGCGAGAGAATATCTGGAAATCGCGAAGAACACCGGACTTCGTCCAATCCGCGGGATCAGCTACTCGCTGGTGGTGTGGCTGTTCGTGGCGATTCCATTCATCTTCGCCGCGCTTAGTCCAGCCGAATTCCTACAGCTTTTGTTACTTTTCTTGATCGGTCCGCTGGTCGTGCTGAGTTTTGTGATGCTGGCCTTCGGCATGAGACGCGAGCCGCTGGCCCACGCGCTGCCGGACGCAGCTTCGTCGTTTATGGTGCTGCCCTACATCGGAATTCCGCTGGCGTTGCTCCTGGTCCAGCGGGAGCTCAACCAGAACGGCGCGTTGCTATTGCTCTACCTGATGCTGATCGTGTGGTCAGGCGACGTTGCCGCTTATTATGTGGGACGCGCGATCGGCAAAAACAGGCTGGCGCCCCGGATTAGTCCGGGGAAGACTCGCGAGGGCGCGATTGCCTCGGCCATCGGCTCGATTGCGATTGCAATTTTGCTCTTTCACTTCAGCGCCGCCATTCAGGGTTTCCTGGTTCGACTTCATCTCTATGCCGTTCCTGGTATCGCCGCATATGAGCCGAAGACGCAAGCAGAAATTCTCATACGCTCCTATAGCGGGCCGGTGTGGCTGGTCGTAGTGTTTGCCTTTTGCGTCAACCTCGCTGCCCAGTTGGGAGACCTTGTCGAGTCAGCTCTCAAACGCGGCGCGGGCATGAAAGATTCGGGTACGCTACTGCCTGGGCACGGGGGCGTGCTCGATCGCATTGATGCGCTGTTGTTCGCGCTGCCTGTCGGATGGTTGTTCTGCCAGGGAAGCCTGCAATACCTCTTTCGCTAGTACCGCAACCGGCTTAATCTATGCGCGAGAGCCTTCCCTTTCATGGGATACTTATCTTTGTCATCCATGAAACGCATCGCCATACTCGGCTCTACCGGCTCCATCGGCAAGAGCACGCTCAACATCGTCGAAAGCTTCCCTGACCGCTTCTCTGTGGTGTCAATGGCCGCCGGCAACAACGTAGAGCTCGCCTTCGAGCAGGCGCGCCGCTGGCATCCCGAGATCCTCTCGATGGGCACTCCCGAAGCCGCCAACCAGCTCTTCGACAAGCTTAAGCAGGCCGGGCTGAACAGCGAAGTCGAAGTCGTACACGGCTCGTCCGGCACGGTCAAGGTTTCCACCCACCCGGATGCCGACTTCGTGGTCAGCGCTATCGTCGGGGTCGCCGGTCTCGAAGCCACGTACGAAGCGGTGAAAGCCGGCAAGGCCATCGGACTCGCTAACAAGGAATGTCTGGTTGCAGCCGGTGATCTGATTACCGCCGAAGCGCGCCGCCAAGGCAAACCGTTGCTGCCCATCGACAGCGAGCACAACGCCATTCACCAGTGCATGCGCGGCGGACGCCGCGACGAAGTTCACCGCGTATGGCTCACGGCGTCCGGCGGTCCGTTCCTGCACACGCCGCTGAAAGACTTTGCCAACATCACCGTCGTGCAGGCGCTGAACCACCCGACCTGGAAGATGGGGCGCCGCATCACCATCGATTCGGCCACGCTGATGAACAAGGGTTTCGAGGTCATCGAGGCCTGCCGCCTCTTCGACATGCCTCCCGATCAGGTTAGTGTTTTGGTTCATCCCCAAAGCACCATCCACTCCATGGTCGAGTTCGTCGACGGCAGCCTGTTGGCCCAGCTATCGGTAACCGACATGCGGTTACCCATTCTTTACGCGCTCACCTATCCGGACCGCATCGCGTCGGAACTGCGCTTCCCCGTGCAGGAGCTGCGCCGGCTCGACTTCACCACTCCTGACTTTGATAAATTTCCCTGCTTACGTTTAGCCTACGAAGCAGTCGAAGCGGGAGGGGCAAAGACCATTGCCTTGAATGCCGCCGATGAGGTAGCGGTGGCGGCCTTCCTCGAAGGTAGTATTGGGTTTCTGGATATTCCAGCTACAATAAAGAACATCGTTGATGAAACGGCAGCGCATGTTCCAGAATCTATAGAGCAGGTGCTACGAGCCGACGCCGATGCACGCCAACGCGCGCACGCTTATGTGGGGTCCGCAAAGTTAGGTAGCAGAACCGCACCAGCCAGATCCTGAGCGGGTTTTCGTACGTAAAGAGGTATATGGAATCGTTTTTGATCGCGGTAGCTTCGATGGCAGTCGTGCTCGGGGTCATGATCCTGGTGCATGAGTTCGGCCATTACGCCGCCGCAAAAGCATTCGGCGTCCGGGTTGACGTTTTCTCCATCGGCTTTGGCAAGCGCCTGGTTGGCTTTCGCCGGGGCGTAACCGACTATCGCATCAGTGCGCTGCCTCTGGGCGGCTACGTCAAGATGGCGGGCGAGAATCCGCTGGAATCGCGTACCGGCGAACCCGACGAATTCATGTCACACCCGCGCTGGCAGCGCTTCGTAATCGCGCTGGCCGGCCCGGTCATGAACATCCTCTTGGCTATCGCCCTGCTGACCGGCGTCTACATGGTGCATTACGAGCGCCCCGAGTTCTTCGACCAGGCCGCGGTAGTTGGCTGGGTGTTGGATAACTCGCCCGCCGCCCAGGCTGGCATCGAGCAGGGCGACCGCATCGTTCGCATCGAAGGCACCCAGAATCCCACATGGGAAGACGTGCTGCTGAAGGTGATGACCAGTCCCAAGGAACCGGTCAGCATCGCCATTCAGCGTGGTAACACTTTCCTGGAGAAGCAGGTTCGGCCCGAAGTTGAGGGCAGCGACGAATACGGAAGCATCGGCCTTGAGCCAGAGCAACCCGTCACCGTTGCCGAACTGACGCCGGACATGCCCGCGATCAAGGCTGGGCTGAAGGTCAACGACCGGATTGTTGCGCTGGACAACAACCAGATTCGCTCGCGCCTGGCCATCCGTCATTACCTGCAGCAGAACGGCGCAAAGCCAGTTGACGTAACCATTGTGCGCGACGGCAAAGAGCTGCACTACAGCGTCACGCCGGTGCAGAAAGAGGAGAATGGGCAGCAGGGCTACTGGCTTGGCTTCCTGATGTCGGCGCCCCCGACGACCGTCGGAAAACTTCCCTTCGACAAAGCTCTCAGCCTTTCGCTGCAGGAAAACAAACGCTACTCCCTGCTGATTGTCGACCTGGTTCGCAAGATGGTGGAGCACAAGGTCTCGATCAAGCAGATGGAAGGGCCCATCGGCATCGCGCGCGCCTCAGGTGACGCCGCCCGCCAGCCTGGCTGGACGCCGCTGCTGCAACTGATGGCGATGATCAGCTTGAACCTGGGCATCTTCAACCTGCTCCCCATACCGATCCTCGACGGCGGCATCATCCTGTTGCTGATCATTGAAGCGTTGCTGCGCCGCGATATCAGCGTGCGCATCAAGGAGCGGATTTACCAGACGGCGTTTGTCTTCCTGGTGCTCTTTGCTGCGGTGGTCATTTACAACGATCTCATGAAAGCTCTGCCCAGCTTGGCGCAGCGGCTGCCATAAACGATCTTCAACTGAAAGCAATGCGGGGCGCTCTTGGCGCCCCGTTAGTTTTGCCGCGAACGTGCTCAGCTGCTACTTCACTCTCGCGTCGGCTGTCGTAGATTCGTCCTCAGTGGAGACTCTCTGTTTCGCCAGATTCTCCCTGCACTGCCGGAGCAGCGGATCGGCCTCTCGCTCTCCCGAGGCTATCGCTTCCGACAGCAGTCTTTCCGCTTCAGCATAGTCGTGCGGAATCTGAGTTCCGTGCATGTACAGCATGGCCTGGTTCACCAGTGCGCGGGTGATTCCGGCGGAAGCCGCTTTGGCGAACCAGCGCATGGCCTCGGTTTCGTTCGCCGCGACGCCCTGCCCGAGAGCGTACACAATTCCCAGGTTCCGCTGGGCGATCGGAAAGTTCTGCTCGGCCGCCTTGCGATACCAGTACACCGCCTGCGCATCATCATGAGTTACGCCTTCGCCGTGGTTGTACATGTAGCCAAGATTGCTCTGGGCCTGCGCATCGCCCTGCCTTGCTGCGACCTCGTACCACTTCGCCGCCTGTTCCAGATCTCGTGTGACACCCCGACCGTCCCGATACAGGTTGCCGAGGTTACACTGCGACGGCGCATATCCAAGGGAGGCGGCTTTCGCATACCAGCGCGCGGCTTCAGCCAGGTCGCGTTGCCCGGCAGTGCCCTGTTCGTAGAGCAGCGCCAAGTGATGCGCCACTTCAAAATTGCCTTGCGCGGCCGCCAGTCGATACCACTTCATCGCCTGAGAGATGTCCTTCTGAAAACGAATTCCTTCCTCATAAGCAACGCCGAGCATCGCCGCAGCGCTGGCGTCCCCGTGTCGAGCCAGGGTTTGCAACTGCTGCGATTCCTTGTCGCTGAGTCGACTGAGTTGCTCTTTGGCAGAGGTTGCGCTGCGCGCCGAAGCAGCCAGCATCAGCAGCAAACTGTACAGAAAAGCAAGGTGCAGGAAATGCGCTCGCCCACGCAGATTCGCCATATTCGCCCCCTGTCGCGAGTTTCGGCGGGTCCTCGATTGAGGGCAGCTTATTCCCGAAATATTTTTCTTTCCATCAAAATGTTTTGTTTTTGGACTAAAGTTGCAGGCCATCAAAGCATGAAAAAGCCCCCAGATTTCTGGAGGCTGTTGTTTTCATTTGGATTGGGAGTTACTGGAAGGATTGCGAGCCATCACTGCGCTTCAACGTTGGCCGGTCGTCATCCCCCGAACCGCTGCTTGAGCCGCTTCCACTTCCACTGCCGTTCGAAGGGTTGTCAGCCGTCGCGCGACGCAGCGTCGGGCGGTCAGCGTTGTTCTTGTCGTTGGTCACCTTGTGACGATTTTCGAGCGAAGCCAGGCGCCCTTTCACGTTCTCGAACTCCGAGGTGTCGACGATATATTCAGGACGCGCGGGCAGCACCGTCTGCATTTCCTTCTGCGCGGCAGCCACACGGTCTGGCGTCATCGGATGTGAGGCGAATGCCTTGGCTAACGTTCCCGGCTTCTTTTTCTCCTGGGCCTCGATCTTCTCAAAGAACGAGATGAACGACTGCGGATCGTAGCCGGCCTTGTACATGTACTCCATGCCGAGGAAGTCGGCTTGGGCCTCAAAGGTGCGCGAGAACTTCATGAACGTCAACGGCACGCCGATCCCCATAGCTGCCTGTGTTCCTTCGTAAACCGCCCATCCACCCGGAACGAAGATCAGCGGGATGCTGGCCAGGTTCACGATATTGCTGCGCGTCTGCTCGCGTGCTACGTGGCACGCAGCCACGTGTCCGATCTCATGCGCCATCACCCCAGCGAGCTCGGCTTCATTATCCGCCGCCAGGATCAGGCCCGAGTTCACATAGAAAAATCCGCCGGGCAACGCGAAGGCGTTGATCTCGTCCGTATCGATAACCTTGATCGTGAACGGGACCTTCGCATCGGAATTGCGCACCAGGTTCTGGCCGATACGGTTCACGTACTCCGTGACCACGGGGTCATTAACCATCTTGGCGCCATGCTCCACCTGCTGCGAGTAGGAGCGGCCCATCGCCACTTGCTTATCCAGCGAATACCAGTTGCCCATGCCCTTATCGCAACCAACATTGCGGTTGCCGATCGCATCGATGTTGTTCATCGTGCTGGGCGAAGGAGCATTCTTCTCCGGCTTATCGGGCATATATTGCCCATCGTTGCCTGCGCTCTGCGTGGACGTATCCTGGCCCGACGAGCCCGATGGTTGACTCGGCGATGCCGTGGACTGCTGGTCCGGCGCGCTCGGTGTGCTCGACCCCTGAGTGGACGAGCCCTGGCTCTGCGCGATGCCTAGCGGCGTCAGCATCACTGCCAGCGCGCCAACGCTTAACAAACGGATTGCGTAACCCATGATGTACACCTTCTTCAGCCCCGCCGGCAGCAGGACACACCCCACCCAAACCGGCTTATGCAAGTATGAACCCAATCGCAGACAAGTTGTTGCCGCTCAATGGATTTATTGTCCCGCCGATCGTGCGCCAAGTCCACTGATTTGGCGCCTACATAACAGAGATGTCACGTATCCATTAAGGTTTCCGGAAATCGGGGGTATCCAGTTCCCTTTCTTTGACGCTGTTTAGACGGATGGATCGTAAAGTCGTGTAGATCATCACACAGATCCATATTCCAAGCAGCCAGCGCCATGCTGAACTGGTGTGGAAGGCATCGTCTAACTCATACTGCCAGAGCACGATATAACCCATTCCGACAGTGAACCAGCCAAGGTATTTCGCGATGGTCTTCTGGAATACCGACATGGGCTGGTCACGCTGAAACATCGCCGCATAAAGCCAGCCAGTTTTACTGGCCAGGAAGCCAAACACCAGGGGAAGGATGAGCCGAGCGATCGTGTGAGGCGGCACGTGAGTACCTTAGCGCTATCCACTCATCCGGTCCAGCCATTCGCGCCACCGTGATAAACTTTCCATAGTCTCTGTATGGCTCAAATACATCGCAGGAAGTCCTACACCGCCGTAATCGGCGGAGTGCGCGTCGGCAGTGATGCACCAATCGTGGTGCAGTCGATGACCAATACCGACACCGCCGACATCGACGGCACCATCCGTCAATGCATGTCGCTGGCTCGCGCCGGCTCGGAGCTCGTCCGCGTGACGGTCAACAACGATGCCGCGGCGAAAGCCGTTCCGCACATCGTCGACGGCTTGGCGAAGCTCGGCGTGCCTGTTCCCATCATCGGCGACTTCCATTACAACGGACACATCCTGCTCAAGAAGTACCCTGCCTGCGCGACGACGCTGGCGAAGTACCGCATCAATCCCGGCAACGTCTCCATCGGCAAGAAGGATGACGACAACTTCCGCACCATGATCGAAGTTGCCATCGAGAACGACAAGCCGGTGCGCATCGGCGTCAACTGGGGCTCGCTCGATCAGCAGCTGCTTACGCGCCTGATGGACGAGAACTCCAAGCTTGCCGAGCCCAAAGACGCGCGCGAGGTAATGATGGAAGCCATGGTCCAGAGCGCGCTGCGCTCGGCCGAACTCGCCGTCGGCTACGGCATGCGCAAGGAGCAGATCATCCTCAGCGCGAAAGTCAGCGGCGTGCAAGACCTGATCGACGTCTACCGCGAGCTGGCGAGCCGCTGCGAGTATCCTTTGCATCTCGGACTGACCGAGGCCGGAATGGGTTCCAAGGGCATCGTCGGCAGCGCTGCGGCGTTGGCTGTTGTGCTGCAGGAAGGCATTGGCGACACGATCCGTGTTTCGCTCACGCCTGCGCCCAACGGCGATCGCGCCGAAGAGGTCGTGGTCGCGCAGCAGATTCTGCAATCGATGGGCATTCGCAGCTTCACTCCGCAAGTCACCGCTTGTCCCGGATGCGGCCGCACAACCAGCACCTTCTTCCAGGAGATGGCCGAACAGATCCAGAGCTATCTTCGCGAACAGATGCCTGTGTGGAAGACGCGCTACTCAGGCGTGGAAGAGATGAAGGTCGCAGTGATGGGCTGTGTCGTCAACGGACCGGGCGAATCGAAGCACTCCAACATCGGCATTTCGCTGCCGGGAACCTTCGAGGAGCCGAAAGCGCCGGTTTACGTCGACGGCCGACTGATGCTCACGCTCAAGGGCGATCACATCGTCGCCGAGTTCATCGACATTCTGAACAGCTACGTCGACTCGCACTACACCGCGCGAGAGCCGCAGTTGGCGATCAGCGACTAGTTCGTTTGTTCCCCATGTTCGCGTCCCTCTTTCGGACGCTATGGGATTCTCTACGCTCTAAGCGCGCGAATTCGGCATTCCCGCAATCGGCCAGCTCGGACCTTAGTTGCTGGTTACTTCCGTTACTCCCCCTCTGCGAACCCTCGCAAAGTCTTGAAACCAATAGTGCCGAAATGGAAGTTCCGCAAAGTCTTCTCATCACAGGGTTTATCAGTAAAGTCTTGCAATTAAAAGGGTTAAGCCAGCCGGGTGCCCCATGCAAGCCCGATTTTGGCTTGTGTGGGTCCGTCACACCTGGATCGGTAATCTAGTTCGTCTACTATCTCAGGATGCTGCTGCTCTCTCCGCCGTCCGAGGCCCAACTGGAAAAGTTTCTCGCCGGCGCCGCCCGGATGAAGCATTCGTACGAAGAGGTAGGCGCGACGACCTCGGGCACTATCCCGAACGATTACAACGTCGATCACAATCGCATTCTGCTGGGCAAGGGTGAGGAGGCTTTTCACCGGGCCGCACTGGCTATCCGCGATTGGAAGATGTTCGACCTCGGCTGGGCGCGCGTCTATCCCGCGGCGCCTCCCCTCGCCACCGGCGAGAATGTTGCCGTGGTGGCGCGCTGGTTCAATCTGTATTTCGTGAATGCCTGCCGCATCGTCGACACCATCCACGAGCACATGCCGATACCGCGCTTCGGCTTCGTCTACGGCACACTTGAGGAGCACGCCGAGCGCGGCGAAGAGCGCTTCGTCGTGGAATGGGATCGGGATACGAATGAAGTCTGGTACGACCTGCTGGCCTTCTCGCAACCCAACCAGTTCCTCGCCCGCATCGGATACCCATTCGCCCGCCGCCTGCAAAAACGGTTCGCCGCGGATTCGAAGGCAGCCATGGTGAGGGCGGCCGGCGGCTCTTGAAACACAGGATATCTCTCGTCGGGTGCCCCATGTCTCGCGGTTTTCGAGACATGGGCGCTTTGCACATTCCGCTGCAGCGCTCGGCTTCTATGTCCGGGGATTCCCATCCTTCTCACCTGATTTTGGCTGGGAGGTAGGGCCGACTTATCTATAAGTTACTTTGAGGTATTCGCGTCCGAACAAGTACACCGAAGTGGAATTGGATAGCGGCCTCCTTCGGCATAAACTCGCACACAATGAGAAAGCCTTGGGTAGTTTGCACCTGCACCTGGCTGCTGCTATTCGATTACTACTGTCTCTGCTCAAAAGTCCGCCACTCATGCCACATTACCCGTCTCGCCGGAATGCGTGGACGCCGCTCAATCCAGCGGCCCGTTCGCACCACCACAGGCGGAGTTCGTCGAGAGCCCAAAACCCTTTACCATGCCCGGTTCACGGCGCGCGGCCTTTGAAATTAGAAATGACGGCCAGGATTGCGAATTCTCTTCCGCTGATCGTCGACGTCATCGACGTAAATAACCCGATGATGGACAGCGACCAGCAAGCAAGGTCTTGCGGGTTCGTAACTCTGTCTGTATTCGATATGAAACTCAAACCCTTATTGCCGTCGCTTAGGTTTGGTCAAGTTGTCAAATTTACGGAACTCCTGACCGGAACAGGTCTCGGGGATTGGAAGTTTGTCATTACCGACATAAAACCCAGCCCTCTGCCTGATGATGGCTTGGGCGTTTGCCCAAGCAAGAGCGGCATCGCTGTTTCGATCCGTGGACAGGTTCCTTATGTCAACGTCTACAACGACGGCACTCTCTTCTACATGGATTACTACTTCAATATCTTCAGGACGCAAAAGCTCTCGCAGGAGGAAATGTCGACTCTCTTCAAGGCCTTTGCCGAATCGTCCTTTAACTCGCTTCCTTCAAGCCCACCGGCTTCCGGCAAAGTCGACTCCCACTCTGTGACACTAGCTTGCTCGCGATATCAGCGCGTTGCTGACGCTGGACTGGAATCGCGGCTTGCTCCCGTCATGCAGCAGTTCGAACTGCTGAAGGCCCGAGCTACAGCCAATGCATATTACCTGCTGATGACCAGCGGCAGACGAAAGCTCACCATCCTTGACTGGCCATTCACGCAGGTTCGATTGAGCGACATAGCAAACCTGCGAAACCATCCCCGCGCTGAAAACCCGGCGCTGCAGGAAACGGTGCCGGCAGACTTCATGGCCAAGCTTCCACAAGGAAAAGTCATCACGGGACCTGTTGACCCGGATGAAGATCCTCCGGACCGGTACGTGTACGTCCGCGATGAGGGCAGGCTCTATCGCGTCATCCGTAATGCGTGTTGGGGCGCCACGCCGCACTGCACCACCTTCCGAGATATGAGTGCTGCTCTGGTTGAACAAGTACACCCAGGCGACATCACAGCGCGGCCACCCTCGGAAAAGGTCACAACGGTGCCCCAGCGGGAGACTCAGTTGTTCGCCTTGTCGCCCGCATTGGAGTGGCCGAATTACCTTGGCGTCGGCATCGCCGACGTAGGCAAAGAAGGTCATAAGCTGACAAACCAGGAATTCGAAAGCCAGCCCCTTTATTCCAAGCTGTTAGGTGCCAGTGGTACAGGTGCGCGCTTCGTCGACGGCGATTACATCTACCTGGACGTACGCGTCTGCCGCGTCGATCCGGGCGCGACACCTTCACAATGCGTCAATCCGGTATTTCCCAAGGGGCAGTATCGGCCCTACTGGTAGATCGGCAGAACGCCGCCGAAGCCACGGGTGCCCCATACAAGCCCGATTTTGGCTTGTGTGGGTCCGTTGAACATGGGCGGGCAACACAGTCGACAAAGAGATTTTCCCCGACCTGTACAATTCTCCTGTCCCTCCACACCGATCATTCGGGAGAAACCTTGAAACGATTCGCGGCGATCCTCGCAGTCCTGTTGACTGCGTCGGCAATTGGCAATGGCAAGAGCACCAAGCTGGTGGCCAGCGTCCTCAGCCCCACCTACAACGGTCAGCACTTCCAGAAGGTGCTGGTCATTGGCATGAGCAACAATCCGGGCATCCGCCTGGATTTTGAAGAGGCCATGTCGAACCGGCTGAAGAGTCTCGGCGTGCACGCCGTTCCCGGATACAACATCCTGCTGCGCCCCAAGTCGGCCAAGATGGATCCTGACTACCTCAAGGCGCAAATCAAGGAGCACCAGATTGACGCGGTGCTGGTCACGCGGCTGGTCAGCGAGACGAACGAGAGCACCTACATTCCCGGCCAGGCCTACACCGTTCCCTACCCTTACTACAACTCGTTCTATGGCTACTACGGCCATGTCTACCCGACGGTCTACACGCCCGGCTACCTGATCAACGAAAGGACGGTGCGTGTGGAAACCACTCTCTATGGAACCTCAACGCCCGAGGGTGAATTCATCTGGACCGGCCTGAGCGAAACCTTCAACCCCAATCCGAAGAAGATCGATAAAGCGATTGATGGGGTGGTGCAGGTGATGGTGGAGGATTTGCAGAAGGAGAAGATCTTCTGAGGGCTGGCGACCACATGTGTGAGGCTTCTTAGTCGTCTCAAAATCCTCAAAGAAAACTCGCCTCAGGCCTGTCGCCGGCTGAAGCCGGCTCATCCTCAATCATTCAGCCTTCCCCGCCCTGAAGGGCTGGGCTACCATCTTTCGCGCCTACGGCGCTGGACTGCGGGGGCTATCATCTTTCGTTCCTCTGGCGCTGGATTGCGGGGCCGACATCTTTCGCGCCACTGCGCTCGATTGCAGACCGCTAGCGACGAACTGATAACCTCCGGGTTGGCTGAGGACGAACTGCTAATTCCTTGACGCCAATTCCACTTCAACGCCAAGAATTCTCACTATGCTCGCAACCCTTATATTTACTGCTCAAAGTCACACTCCTGTCACGACTCCGCATTTCACAAACACCTGACATCCATTCCACATCTCGATAACACTCCGCCCTTCCGGCCGCTCTATCTTCACCTCACAGTCCAGCCCAACAACGCTTTGGACAAATGGAGGAACACTTATGAAGAGCGAGGACAACGTTCTTACGCGTCCGGTGGGTCGCCGGTCGTTCATCAAGAAAAGCGCCATGGCCGCCGGAGCCGCGACCGTCGGCGCAGGCCTGCTCACGCACGGGCTTGCCGCCTTTGCGCAAAACAGCAGCAGCGGAAGTCTTAACCAGGGAGACATCGCCATTCTCCAGTTCCTGGCCGCAGCCGAGCTCATCGAGAGCGATCTGTGGCAGCAATATGCGGAGCTTGGTGGCATCGGCGACAACCCGCCGGTTGAGGTCGATCCCAACCAGCCGATGAACAACTACCAGATCGCGCTGTCGAACCTGGACGGGGACGGCCCGCAGTACATTTCCAGCAACACGCTGGACGAAGTCAGCCACGCAACCTTCTTGAACGCCTACCTGGAATCGCAGGGCGCCGACCCGGTGAACCTCGACAAGTTCCGCACCCTGCAAGGCAGCAAGGCCGGACCGGCGTCAAACGTGGGCCGGCTCACCAATCTCATGCAGCTCAACGTCGATACCAGTTGGTACGTGCGCTACCGCAGCACCACCAATCCGGATTTCGGCGCGACCTTTAAGCAAGCGCTCAATCTGAATGGCGTGACCGCGATTCCCCGCAACAATGCGGACTTTGACGGTCCCCCGTTCCAGAACGCCCTCAGCCTTCCCGGCAACGTACACATCCAGGCCATCGCCAACGTCGCCGCGTTTCACTTCGGCTACATCGAGCAGGGCGGCTCGAGCCTGTACGCCGCGCTGAGCCAGAAAGTCAGCAGCCTGGAAGTGCTGAAGATTACGCTGGGCATCGGCGGCGATGAGGTCGCGCACTTTCTCGAGTGGGTCGACTTCGCGGGCAATGGCGTGCAGGCGCCGGTCGCGCCCTTCACCGATCCCATCAGCAAGCTGTCATTCCCCAACTTCTTCAACCCGCTGAATCCGCAGATTCAGCCGAGCCTGATCTTCCCAGTACCGGCGCAGTTCATTAACCGGAACCTGCCATTGTGCGCGGCGATTCGGCCCAGCAGCGATCAGTTTGCCGGCGCGCAGGCGGCGATCAAGAGCTTCACCGCTGACGGCCTGTTCATCGGCCAGTCGCCGGCATTCTTGCAGCTGTTGAACCAGATGGCTGCGGCAGCGGATTCAGCCACGCGTCAACTGTAATTTCCGCGGAGGTGACTGCGGTGCAAGCAGACAGGGTCGCGGAAGCGGAGATCAACCAGCCAACGCTTCCGTCCCTGTCTGAACTAAAGAGGAGATTTTATGTTCGAAGGATTATTTCAACCGATGCACCTGATCGTGGTGCTGTTCATTGCGCTGCTGGTCTTCGGTCCGAAGAAGTTGCCGGAGCTAGGCAAGGGCTTAGGCGACGGCATCCGCAGCTTCAAGGATTCCATGCGCGAGCGCGAGCAAGCCTCAAACGCGGCTCATGACTGCAGGAAGAGAGCAGCGCAGCCACGCATTAGCTGAGAGCTCACGCTCATAGCCGACAGCTTCCTCTACGGGAAGCTGATCTTCAGGATCTGGCCGTTAGTTCCCACGGCCCAGCCATTTTGCGGATCGGCGAAGGCCACGCCCCAGTATCCGACGACGCCGGGCAGCGCGTTCCAGGTGGTGCCCTCATCGGGCGTCCAGGCTGCGCCACCGGTGTTGGCGACGATGACGGCGGTCTCGGTGTAGTCGTCCGGGCCGGACTTTTTGACGGTCTTGCTGTCCCCGCCGCCGACGCCGGTCGTGTTGGCCAGGTACGAGACGCCGAAGATCGCGCCGGTCACCGGAGGATTCGGCGAGAGCGTCCAGGTATGTCCGCCATCGTGGGAGGTGGCGAACTGCGCCGCCTGCACCGTGTTCTTCGAGTTGAGATCGCCGCCACCGAGGATGCCGTTCTGCGCATCCCGGAAGGCCACGCTGAATCCACCGGCGCTAGGTGAGCTGTGTAGCGGCGTGTTATAGGCCGCCCAAGTGTTGCCGCCGTCGGTAGTCGCCAGGATGCGCGCGATGCTGGAGCCGCCGGTCGTAATCCACGCGTTGCTGGTTCCCTGGGTGCAGATGCAGGTACCGCTCGACGAGAATGAAGCCTCGCCGGACAGCGCAGGCGGCATGTTGTTGGCGATGCTCTGCCACGTCATGCCGTCGGTGGTGCGGATGTCGGGGAAGATGCCGTTGACCGAGTCGCTATGCGCGATGCCGTTGGTCGGCGTCCAGAACGCCATGCAATCGTAGAACGCGCCCACCAGCTGATTCTGGAATTGCTGGGTCCAGGTGACCCCGCCGTCGGTGGTCTTGTAGATGCCGAAGTCGCCGGGGATATTCCCGATCGACATCGCGTAGGCCACGGTCGCGCTCACACCCTGCACGTCGCGGAGCTGCACGTCGGCCGAGTTCGGCGTCGGCACTCTTCCCGCGCGCCAGGTATTGCCGCCGTCGGTGGTGACCACGAAGACGCTGTTGGAGCCGACGGCCCACACGACGTTGTCGTCAACGGGGCTGACGGCGATCAGCAGTGCCGTGGTGTTGCTGTTCTGCGGCGTCAGCGTGGGCTGCGAACTCTTCTTCGAAGCCGCATAAACGTTCAGCGAAATGAGGGCGACGAGGGTGAGCAGGAAGCAGGCTGGCAAGCGTTTCGTCATAACCATCTCCTCCGAAACGAGCGGCGATGTAGTGCAGCGGAGTATAGGTCGGGCGACGAAAATGTGTCAAACGCGTCGCCGGATCGCGACTTGCGGGGGCCGCACCGGGCGTGTCACCCTGAACTACATCCATGGGCGCCACAATCACACGACCAGAGGCCGGCAAGTCTGCCCGGCGAACGAAGATCGTAATGATGATTGCGGCCATCATTGTGCTGCTGCCCGGCCTGGTCATGATTGTGATGTACTCGCGCCACCGCCGCGTGGAGGTTGCTAATCCAAGCGACAACGTTGCTGAGCGCGACAAGATGGCTGTTGCCGCCGACCAGCGCCTGCTGCTCACCGGCGACCTCAACCAGGCCGAAGAAGATTACCAGCAGATTATCGCCAGCTATCCGCAGGGCGCACGCGCCTATGACGACCTGGGCGTGGTGTACGCGCGGCTGGGCCAGTACACAAAAGCAGCGGAAGTCACCCGCATGGCGATGAAGCTCGACCCTGAGGCGCAGTCGCCGTACGAGCATCTTGCGTATTACGCGATGGCCGCGCAGCATCCCGAGGACGCGCACCAGTACATTCGCGATGCGCAGGCAAAGGGCTTCGACGGGCCGGCCTTTCACAAGGTCCTCTACGCGCAGGCATTCCTGGCGATCACGGGGCCCGACCGCCCCGCCATCGCCGAACAGGTTCGCTGGTTCGCCGGTCATCCTGACTATGAAAGCTACGGACTGTCGCTCGCTTCAAACACCGCGGCGTACTCGGGACATCTGACGCAGGCGCGAGACTTCAGCAGACGCGCGGTCGACTCTGCTGTGCAGAACGGCAACCAGGAGGCCGCTGCGGTGTGGCTTGAGAACGCCGCTCTTCGCGAAGCCGCCTTCGGCAATACCGTGGAGGCGCGCAAGCAGGCAGATGCCGGATTGAAACTTTCTCCCGCCAGCCCCGACGCCGAAGCTGAGGCGGCGATAGCTCTTGCCATGTCGGGCGAGAGCGCACGCGCTGCGTCGCTGGTGCAGGACCTGGAGCGGCGATTCCCCAGCAACACCCAACTGCAGTCGGTGTGGGTCGCGGCCGCGAAGGCGCAGTTCGCGCTGGCCAAGAACAATCCCGACGCCGCCATCGACGCGCTTGAGCCGGCGGTGGCGCTTGAGGCAGGTGAGACTGGCTTCGGACCGAACCCCTCGTGCATGTACTCGACGTATCTGCGCGGGCAAGCCTATCTCGCCGATCAAAAAGGTACAGCGGCAGCTATGGAGTTTCAGAAGATCCTCGATCACAGCGGCGTAGTGTGGAACTGCTGGACGGGTGCTCTGGCGCATATGGGGCTTGCTCGCGCCAATGTGCTGGCCATGCAGGAAGTGGCCGACGAAGATGTCGATGCGGCCCGCCTGCGCGCCATGATGGCTTACAAGGATTTCCTGAGGCTATGGAAAGACGCCGACCCGGAGATACCGGTCTTCCAACAGGCGAAAGATGAAGCGGCGAAGCTGCAATGACCCCCGAATCGCGCGGCCGCTCGAATACATCAATCTGAATCGCTCTGGTATTCTGCTGCCTGCCGATGAATCCCGTTCTGCTCAGCATTCTGCTCGGTCTTAGCGCCGCCGCCGCCAACATCTTTGGCGGTGCGGTGATCGTGCAGAAGAACTGGCAGCGCGATTATCTTCGCTACTTCGTAGCCCTGGGTGCGGGCTTCATGCTGGCTACCGCGCTGGTCGAGATGGTTCCCGAGAGCCTTGCCCTGGCCGGACGCCACGGCGCACTCCTCGTGCTCGGCGGATATCTTCTGGTGCACTTCTTCGAGCACACTATCACGCCGCACTTTCACTACGGCGAAGAAACGCACTCCGACGAATACATGCACTCGCATCGCCGGGTGTCGGTGCTCTTCGGGCTGCTGATTCACACCTTCTTCGACGGGATTGCCATTACCGCCGGATTTCTGGTGTCACCGTGGTTGGGCTGGATCATCTTTCTCGCCGTCTTCCTGCACAAGATCCCCGAGGGCTTTACGGTTACCTCGGTTATGCTCGCCAGCGGATTGAGCAAAGGGCGCTCGTGGTTCGCCTCGGTGCTGCTCGGCATTGCGACGCTGGCCGGCGTTCTGACCATGGCGATCGGGCATCGCGCCGTCAGTTATGGCCTGCCGGTAGCTGCTGGTGTGACCATCTACGTCGCTGCTTCCGACCTGATCCCCGAGGTTAATCGCGAGCCCGGCGTGAAGATGGCGATCGTGGTCTTCATCGGCGTCGCTGTACTCTTCCTGCTCGATCAAGTGGTCCACATGCACTAAGGGCGATACCGCCAGGCCCTTTCGGGTAACTCCCGTCTCCACGTTTGCGCCAAGAAGCTATCTGACAAAGTCCTCAAGCCGGGATTCCACGTCATTTCTTTCGGAAGTATTACGTCGCCGTCATGAAATCGTTGTAAAATCGCGCCCTCTTGCCAGATCGAGGCTGGTCCCTCGGTCGTTCCCTTTTGTAGATCCTGGGCTCCGGGTTTCCGAACTTACCAACAGGAGATAACCCTTGCACACTGCGATTGGAGTGTTTTCAGCACGCGAAAATGCGGAGGCGGCCTACAAGGAATTGGTGGATCGCAAAGTTCCGCTTGAAGAAATCGTTTTTCTCACTCGTTCAGAAGGCCAAGGCGCGACCGTCGCCAAAGAATTGGGCGCAACGGTCGGAGGATTTATGGGAGTCGCCGGCGGCATGACTGCCGGAGTGGGTGCTGCCATGCTTCTCATGGTTCCCGGCATCGGCCAGGTCGTCGCGCTCGGCTTTGGCGCCGCGGCGCTACTGGGGCTGGCGGGCGCTGGAGCCGGCTCCGCCCTCGGAAAGGCGGCTTCCGGCGATGCCGACGTGCAGCCGACCGCGGATGAAAAGTGCTCCGAAGATGCCGAGTTCTTCCGCAAAGTGCTGGCGGAAAACCGTAGCGTTATCGTGGTTCGCACGGAATCGCAAGAAGTGTCCAACACTGCCAACGAGACGCTCAGCCGCCTGGCGATCAGCATGGTGGAGCATACGCCCATCACGATGCAGACCGGCAAACGGAAGATCGCCGACGTGGTGATTGTCGACATCGCCGGACGTATCACCGTCGGTGAAGGCAGCGCCGCGCTGCGCGAGCTGGTGCGGGAAACCATCGGCGAGGGCAATCGCAAAATCCTGCTGAACCTGCACCAGGTCGGCTACATCGACAGCTCCGGGCTGGGCGAACTGGTAAAGTCGTACACGACGGTGCGCAGCCAGGGCGGACAGCTCAAGCTCGTGCAGGTCAGCAAACGCGTTCACGACCTGTTGCAGATGACCAGGCTGAATCTGGTGCTGGAGATCGAGCCCGATGAGGCCACGGCCATCCAGTCGTTTGCCGCCTCTGCCATGGCGCAAAGAACCGCCTGAGCCCGTCAGGTGGAAACGACGAATGAGACGATCGCGGAATACCTTCGGTGCTGCCGGAAAAAGCTTTGCTGCCTTTCTGGTCAGCGCCCTTCTTCTCTCCAGCTGCGTTTCGGCGAAGAATCGCCACAGCGAAGCCGATAGCACTCCCGGCAGCTTCGACTATTACCTGCTGAACCTTTCATGGGCGCCGGAGTTCTGCTCGACTCACGGCAGCGACGCCTCGTCGAGCGAGTGCGATCCGACGCACCACTTCGGTTTGGTGGTGCACGGACTGTGGCCGCAAAACGACAACGGCTCCTATCCGCAGCATTGCGGTTCGGCACAACCGGTTTCGCAGGACACGGTGCGGCAGATGTTGTCGATTATGCCGGCACGCGGCCTTATCCAGCACGAGTGGTCGACGCACGGAACGTGCAGCGGCCTGGACGCGCAGACGTACTTTGGCGACATCAGGAAGGCTTACACCAGCCTCCAAGTTCCGGCGCAGTACAAGTCGCCGTCGCAGGCAGTCAGCGCCAGCCCGGCGCAAATCGAGCAGGCTTTTGCCAGCGCAAATCATGCGCCTACTGACGCTTTCCGCGTCTCCTGCAGCGGCTTGGAGTTCGTTGCCTTGGAAGTTTGTATGACGAAGGACCTGCAGTACCGCCAGTGCGGAAGCTCGCTCCGCGATTGCCGCGCACCGCAGGTCACGTTCCAGCCTGTTCCCTAGCCGACTGCTTTCATCGGCATATTTCGGGCGGCGGCCTTACTTCCCGCCGGAACCGTGGATCACGACCTTGGGATCAGCCGAGTACTTGTTAGCTCCGACTGTTTGCTCAATCGAGAACTTGTAGCAGCCGTGTGAAGGGCTGCTCACGAGCGTTCCCTGCGCGTTCGTGCCGGTGCTGCCCGAAAACGTAGCTGTAGAGTTGGTAAACGGCGTGGCTGTGCTCTGAAAGGTCAGCACGAAATTCGCCGTAGAAGGTTCGTGCTCCGTCCAGACGATAGTCTGGTTCGGATACGCGCAAATGTCGCTGACGGTGGTGTTGTTGTACTGGATGACCGCGTTGTTGTTGCTGTCATGCGAGATTTGCACGGTGCAGCTCGGGATGGGAGGATTTTGTCCAGGCGCCGGACAGGTGTTTGTGCTTGTGCAGGAAGCGGTCCAGGTGTCGCTGCAGGTTTGTGCATATGTGAACGAGGTGACGAGCAGGAACAGCGCGCTCAGCAGAAAACAGCGGATCCAGCGATGGGAACTCATGTGCAGCCTCCGTAACGTTCAAGTTGGAATGCCGAGGTTGACCCACTACTTTTTGCCCACTGTTGCTATCAAAGAACTGACATCAGAGAAATGGTAGGCCCGGCTGGGATCGAACCAGCAACCCTCAGCTTAGAAGGCTGATGCTCTATCCGATTGAGCTACGGGCCCACATATCGCCCACCCATTATCGCAAAACCGCACTTGCCTGCCGAGCAACCGATGCAAATCAGTCCCAATTCGGTTAACGCCGCGTCGTAGTGCCCGGAGAAAATTCAGCAAGCCGCGGGGCATGATTCCATGGCCAACGCTTCACCTTTTTCCCGCTGAGGGGCACGAATCGTTGTACTCTAGCGGTTATTCTCGCCAATCAAGGATTGGATCATGGCCTCAATCTCCGATTCCGCTGTACAGCAGATGTTGTCAGGACGCTACATTGCCTCGCTTGCCACCCAGAACCCCGACGCTTCCGTCCACGTGGTTGCCGTCTGGTATTGGTCAGACGGCGCCGAGGTCTACATCGGGACCTCCAGCCGGAGCCGCAAAGCCAAGAACCTTCAACGCAATTCCCAGGTATCGTTGATGATTGACGGCCGCGACCCGCAGGCGCAGAGAGGCATTAGCATCACCGGTACGGCGCGGTTGCTGACCGGCTCAGCCTCGAGCCAGTGGAACGCCCGGGTGCACCACAAGTATCTGAGTGCAGCCGCACTCGCCGACCCCAGAGTTGGCCCCGTGTTTGCACAACTAGACGACGTCACGATCCAGATCGTCCCGCAAACGGTAATCGAGTGGGACATGCGTGCGCTGGATCAGCAGTTCTTCGGCGGCGCCTTCCACGACAACCCGGAATACCTGTTGCCACTCGAAGGTTGACGTTGGTTTGTTCGGAGAGTTCGTGTTCATGGCGCAGCAGGTTTTGTTCGTCAAGCGAAAGGCTTAGAACAATAGGAACGGCGATTCGTACTTGTCGTTGCAAGTATGAACTCCAAGCCCGGTGAAATCGATGGTTCCCTGCCTGATGCGGCCATCGCAAGATACCTTGGCGACAATTCACCCACTCGGGTTCTCACGAAATTCAATAGCTTCGGACGGCGCTCATCTAGTAATCCAGTCGGATCTGTTCCTCTTCGGGCGTTAACTTTCGGTTAATCCAACTGTCTAATTCTAGGTAGATGTGAATTTATGCCTTCACACCCTATACTTCTCTGAGCTACCCATGGCGCCGGTTATTCGATATCGATTTGTCGATTTTGGGACCACTTTCACAGGGGATACCGGAACTCGCGCTGCGTCCAATAATGCCGGATTGCCGGCCACGCTGTTTGCCAACGAACTGGCGACTGACGTGGGCGGCACGTGCTGGGGTGTCAACGAGCCGCTGCCGGTCATGGATCATCATTTTCTGCGCGAGGCGCAGTTCCCTTCCGCGTCGGCCGCCGTGCTGCACAAAGCCGCGCTCATTCGAGAGCGCTTCGCCAACCTCAACGACGTTCTCTGGCTGGTCACGCACAAAGAGCCCGACTTCGACGCTTTCTGCTCCATGTACCTGGCGCGATGGATTCTCGAAGACCCTGGCGCGATGGCGGACTTGCAGCAGTACGGGCTGCATTCCGATGGCTGGCTCGACTTGCCGGAGCGGCCACGCATCGACTGGTTCAACCCCGACCTCGCTTCGGTCGCGCCCGAACATCGCTGGGCTCTGTTGCTGGCCAGCTATGCCTCGCATCTGGAAGCTCGCCAGCACATCTCCTGTCCGCGCCAGAGTCAGCTACGCTCGGTCCTTTACGCTGCGCTGAAGCGCGGCCGGGACTACCTCAGCGAAACCAGCGGCGCTCTCGAATTCTTTACCGAAGTTCGTTCGGTGTTGCAGCAGCGCCAACTGAATCCCACTTTCGACGAAGTACTCGACTCCAGTTCGCTGTTCGCGCCGGAGCTTGCCATGCTTGAGCGCGAGGCGCAGGCATATCAGCGCGACATTCGCCGCGCACGCCGCTCCACCGTTTATTTGCCGGAGCAGGAAGCCCCTTCGCCCAATTTTTTCAAGGATCCGCGCCAGCTTGCTTTTCACGATCAGCGTCGCCCCAGCGATGTTGACGCCGAGCACCTGCTTCTGAAGGACACCTTCCGCATTCCCACCGACGGCGTCTACCTGCGCGATCCCGAGTGCCTGCTGTTCAAGGAGTGGTCACGGCTCGACTTGGAGAACTCCGTGCTGGGCGCGGGTTTCGAGTTCACCGCCATTGCCTGGTCCAACGGCCGGCCGCACGCGGTGGCCAACAAAACGGACTACCAGTTTTCCATCGATCCCGAGCGCGCCAACGGCCGGCATCTCTTCACCGTATGGTCGCGGCTGCAGACGCAGGAGGTCGAAGCGCTGCGCGCGCGCGAGGAGAACGTGGTCGTCATGCCGGCGGCCGGTTCGTCGCGGCGTTCGACGGCGCACGCCGGAACCACGCTCGGTAGTCTGCTTGCCGATCCCTGGGTGGGCGGCCAAAGCCAATACGGCACAACCGTCGAGACCCCGCAACGCGGAACCCTGCTGTCCCCGGCCGGCACTCGCAGCGACCTGCGCGATGACCCGGTCGCTGAAGCCGTGCGCACGGAATTGGAAGGCTCCATCTACTCGGCCGCTTCGCTGGTCACGGGGCCGCAGGTCGCCGTGTTTGATTTTTCAGGATCGAAAGAAGGCGTCGACATTGCGCCGCAGCAATACAACTTGAATACTCCTCTGGAAATTCCCGCTTCACCCGAAACGTATTTCCGTTTCGCCAGTCTGCGCCTTCGAGCCGATGTTGACATCGCTGCGCCGAATCTCGCGCGGCAAATCGGCGAAACGCTGTGGCAGGTGCTCTACCCCGAGCTGCCCGGCTCCGCTCCCCCTGACTTCGCCGAGAAGCATCTAGTCGTGAACGCCAGCTCGGTCGGCGTGTGGGGTGACCGCGGTATCGCCATCGCCCAGAAGCAGGAGTTCAGCGCGGGCGGCAGCGCGCCGGATCGTCAGATCGCAGAACTGCGCAACGACTTCGCTGCCATCGTTTCTTTGGCGCGCGACACCGACCGGCTCACCGCCCAGTCTGCGCGGCTCAGCGAATTCTCGGTACCTCCCGGCGAAGACCACGGGCTTACGGTGCGCGTGGACGTCCACGGTCTGCAGAACATCGTTTCCACCGGCGAAGAACTTTCGCGACGCGCAGCGCAAATCAAGCACTGGCTTGCGCTTCCCGATCACGATCTCTTTCGTCGATTTTACGAGGCCATCAACGTCGACCAGCTTCTGACCACGCTGCGCGACCTCACGCAATCTGCCGGCGAGCACATCCGCCGTCACGATGACGCCGAACTGGCCAAGAAAACCGAATCGCGCGCCGACGAAGTGGCTCGCGTGCAGCGCAGGCTGGAGTGGCTGGAAGTCCTGATCGTGGGCTTCTTCGCCGTCGCCATCATCGACCTCATTCCCCTCTACATGAAGCTTGGCAGCAACATTGGGGGCGCGCTGGCGCTGCTCGGTGGACCAATCTTCCTCGCTTTGACCGCATGGATTCTCAAACCCTGGCGCCGCAAACAGACCGCATCGCAAGGGCGCATCGACGGCCCTGCGTGGATGATAGCGGCGATGGCGCTGGCCTGCCTGGCCGCGTGGGCCGCCGGCTTGCTGCACCTCTGGAGTAAGTAATCAGCTTTCGCTCAAATTAGCTTCGGGATAGTGAATGCGGGCATGCTGCCGATTGGCGAAGGTCGCCTGCACGTCGTTGTAAAGAGGCGCAACCACCGAGGCCAGGTTCTGCGTCAGCGTGAGCATGTCGATCGCCGTCGGCGGCAGCCCGGCCTCGCCGTACTTTTTGTGAAGCTCATCGCGCAGCTTCGCCGCCGATTGCTGAATGTCAGGCGCGACCCTCGCCGGCTTGCCGCCGATATCGTCGGCCATGGCCAGGATCGTGGTTCTCAGGTCTTCCTCGAAGCTGACGGCCGCGTCCCGGATCTGCTGCGCCACGTCCTCCTGCGAGTGAAAGAGATATTGCAGGTAGGTGATCTGCACCTGCATCAGGATTCCGAGGGTGGGCTGCCAGCGGCGGAAGTCGTCGCGAATTTTCAGCTTGCGCTGGCGTGAAGGTCCGAACTCGAACACCACGGCGTCGGACTGCGCTTTCACGGCGTTAAAGCCCTCATTGATCCGATCGCGTAACTGGAGAACATGCTTGATCGCTTCCACACGATCCGGCGTGCGGCACTGTTCGACCAGCTCTCCCATCATCAGCAGGTTGCGCGAGAACTGCTCCTGCATCTCCTGCAGAGCGTCCTTCACCCACAGCCGATCGAAGACCAGCCACATGCACAGCAGTCCCAGCAAGACGCCGACGACGCGATCTCGCGCGATGGCCAGCGAATACTGCGGTGCAAATTCCTGCAGGTTGATCAGATAGAACGCCAGCGCCAGCTGCACGCCAAGGTAGGAGAGTCGCGGCGTTGCCGTAGCCATCCACGCGGAAATGGCTGTGACAATCGCGAACAGGACCGCGAAGCCGGTGATTGAGTCGAGGTGCGGCAGCACGAAGACTTGCGCGCCCATGCCGAAAACGAAACCGCCGATAATCGCGCCGCCGAGCCGAAGAAACTGCTTCTGCCGGGACGCGCCGATCGTCGAAAGCGCCGTAATGATAGCGGTTGCAACCGATGTGCTCAGACCGGGCCAGTCGGCAATGGTGTAGGCGCAGTAAGCGAGCATTGTGGCCAGCGTCCCGCGTATAGCAAACTTCAGGTGGTCGGGGTTGCTGAAGGCATCCGCAGCAAAAAGACGCTGATGGTCTTCCACCACGTTGAGCGGAACGATGAAATCCGATGCCACCTCGGACCCTGCGAATGCGTGGGAGATCAAGGCTACCGTGCGTTCCATCTCCGGCAACAGAGGCATTCCGGCAGGCAGCGGCTGAGACGGGATCTGAATCAACTGCGGTGCTTTGCGCTGGCGCAGATCCTGTTCCAGTCGGGCAATTTCATCGGCCAGACGCAGGCAGCGTTCACGGTCATCCGCTGCCGGCACAACGAAATGAGTCGAGCGGATAATCTGCATGCTGGCCGCCAAGTCGATCAATCGTCCCAGCAAACCGATGGCAGCACCCATCTGCGCCTCAAAGCTCTGCGAATATCCCGAGCGCAACAACAGTCGGCGCAGGCGCGAAGTTCCCAGGCTTGCGTAAAGGTCGATTTCCTTCTTGAACTTGAATACCGACTCGCCGGCCGCGATCTGCCGCATCAGCGACTCAACCGATTTCAGGCGGGTCTCGATGCCGATGCTCAGATCGGTGGTTGGACGAACGCGGCGAAATACGTATTCGACCGCGACCGTGACGGTGATGCCGAGGATCACCGAAAATCCCAGCCACAACGTGTTCTCGGTGCGCTGATTCACCGTCAGAAACGTTTCGTCCCACAGCGGAATCGCGCCCGCAAGCGTGAAGCCGAAGCCAACCGCCGTAATGTAATCAGGTACGATGCGGATGAGATAGAACGCCAGAAACAACGACACCGTGATCCACAGGAAGTGCGTCATCGGGTCGTCGATCAGCATCATCACGCCGACCACGGTGTAAATAGTGGCGAGGAAGTACGACACGATCGAGCGAATGCCGACTTGCAACGTTACCGTCGGGTTTTCGCGGCTCAACAGCATCGTGTAGATTGCGCCGAGAAATCCGTACGGAATCTTAAATGTCATCACGACGACCATTACGATGGTCGCTGATATAGTCATGCGGCCTACCACCCAGGCACGCCCGGGATACGGGGCCAGCTCCGTTTTCAGGAATTGCCAGAACCAAACTCCGGCTTCGTCGATCGCATTCAAGCGTTGCGCCGACGGGAGTGCCTGATCCTGCGAGGACATAACTACCGCGCCTTCCCGTCGTCGGGCCGCATGATGACCACAGCCGACTCGCTCAGGCGGAACGGTTCGGTCTCAGGAGCGAGAATGCGCACGCGCACCGGAAAGCGCGTCGCCAGGTGTACCCAGTTCAGCGAACGCTGCACGTCCGGCAGGCCCGGCCCGAACGAACCGACAAGGGTCGAGTCCGGCCGCACGCCGTATCCCGTGCTGTCGACCACGCCGTCGTAGCGAATATTGGGCCGCGAGAGTACATACACATAGGCCTTCATCCCGGGATGGATGTGTCGCAGCTGTGTCTCGCGGAAGTTCGCCACCACCCACCACACGCGCGTGTCGATGAGCGTGAACATCTGCTGGCCGGTGTGCGCGTACGCTCCCTGCGAGATGGTGAGATTGGTGACGCGCGCGTCAAAAGGAGCATACACACGCGTGTTGTTCAGGTTGTACTCGGCGGTGCGGATCGCCGCTGCTCGTCCTTCGCGCTGCGCTACCAGCGGCTCCAGCGTCAGCACGCTGTGCTGCGACTGCGCCAACTGTGCGTGGCTCTGCGAAACCGTGGCCTTGGCCTGCTCATATTGCGCGCGCGCCGAAAGCACCTGCGATTGCGCCAGCGCCAACTGCGACCGCGCCCGGTCCACCGATTGCTGTCCCGCCGTCACTGCCGTTCTTGCCTGGTCAACCTGATCGACCGTGACGAACTGCTTGGCCAACAGCGGCTGAATTCGGTGATAGTTGTTGGTGGTGTACTCCAGCTCGGCCTGCGAGCGGTCGAGTTCCGCCTTCGCGCTGGCGACGTTGGCCTGGGCTTCACTCACCGCCGCCGCTGAGCGATCGACATTGGCGGCCGCGTTCTCCGTGTTCGCCTGAGCCGCGCCCACCGCGCTCTGCTGCGAGGCGATAGTACGGGTCTCGTCGACAATCTGACCTTCCAGCGTGTTCAAGTTCGACTTGGCCGACTGCAGCGCGTATTCATACGGCCGCGGATCGATCTCGAACAGCAGCCCACCCTGCTTCACGAACTCGTTGTCCTGCACCGGCAGCGAGATCAGCGGGCCATCGACCTGCGGCGCGATACCGATGAAATTCGCGAAGACCTCAGCGTCGTCGGTGCGCGGATAAAGCGTCGTAATATAGACGACGATCAGCCCCATGATCAGCGCGGCGGCCATGATCGCCAGGCTCACAATTCTGCCCCAGCGTTTGCGCTGCTCCGGAGTCGCATCTTTCAGCATGGCCATCGTTGTCCTCGACTTCAGCTAAAGAACAGCAACCAGATCGTGAAGGTAAAGAACGCCGCCAGGCACGGATACACAACGATCAGCGGCGACAGCTCTTTCTCGAAATCGATGCGCACGAACCACACGCGTACGGCGACAGCCAGCACAATGCCGATCACGCCGCACAGAATCCACGAAGGAAAGAACGAGCCCAGAATGTTAAATGTCGGCGCGCGCGTGCATCCCGTCGCCGTCAGCAGCAACGCCGTGCCCGTCGCGAGTTTCAGCGCGTTGCGGCTCCAGCCGTTCGATGCTTCGAATCTTCTCCGCATAGTTAAGGACTCTTCACGTAAAGTAGATCGCCGGTCTGATAAGCCAGCGCCGCCAATCCCGGTCAGTAATTGCGTGCGCGCGGTTACGTCCGATGTGCGCGCATCGGCCAGCGTCTTCTGCGCTGAGACAACGTCAATCTGGCTGCGCACTCCATAGTTGTAGGACTCCAGCGCGGCATTGTACGACTCCGTCGCCGATTCCAGCAGTGCGGCCGCTGCCCTCTGCTGGCGCAGCGCCGTGCGCGCCGTGGAATACGCCGCCCACACCTGGTTCTCGATCTGGTCGCGGATCGCGTCGATGCTTGCTTCAGCCTGCTTCTGATCTGCTTTCGCTTTGGCCAGCCGATTCTCGCGCGCCAAGCCATCGAACAGTGTCCACGACAAGTTCAGCTCAGCGTCCCACGGCTGCAACGTCCCGGAATACACTCCCACGTTCGGCGACGGATATTGCCTGCCATACGCGCTAACCTCGCCGCCTTGCCCGCTGAACGTCAGCTTGGGAGCATACGCGCGCTTCGCCGAACTCACTTCAGCCTGCGTCGCCCGCAACTCCGCCACCCGCTCCAGCAGATCCGGCCGTTGCGCCAGCGCCTTGTCGATCGACTTCTCCACCGTGTCCACAATCTGGTCCGGCATCTTGATGTCGTGAATGCTTTCGACATTGAACTTGGTCAGCGGCGAGAGACCAAGCGAGGTCGCCAGATCGCCGTAGGCAATCTCGGTCGCGCCCACCGCCGCCTGCAAATCGTAGTCGGCCTGCGCCTCGGCACTGCGCGATTCCAACACATCGGGCAGCGTCGCTAACCCGTTTTGCAAACGCGCCTCGGCCGCCTCGCGCACGGTTTGCGCGTTCTTCAGATTCGCTTCGGCCGCCTCCTGCTGACCCTTGGTATCCAGCAGGCGATAGTAGGCGTCCATCACCTGGAAAATAATCTTGCGATGGGTATCGTTGAACTGGAAGTTCGCAACCAGCAGCTCGTTGCGGCTGATGGCGATTTCCTGCGAGCGTTGCAGGTCGAAGATGGCGTAATCGACAACGAAGGTCGGCGCGTACGACTCGACGGTCTGCCGCACAAAGTACGGACCAAAGAAGATGCCATTGCGCGCCGTATCAGCCAGCACCACGGCCGCCAGCGTGGGATACAGCGTCGACTTCGAAATGCCCAGGTCGGCAGCCCGTGCCTTGGCGTTCTCCCACGAGACGCGCGTGTCGGGATTGTTGTGCTCGGCAACGTCGACCAGTTCCGGCAACGTATAAATCTTCGTCGCCTCCAGCGCGACGCTGGGCGCCGGACGCGGCGGAATCTGCATTTGCCGGGTTGTGGTAGTTACGTCCCAGGGATGGTCAGGGGCGGCAGGCGCCTTTTGCGCAAAAGCGGGTGCGCATGCGAACAGCATGCAAAGCAGGGTAACTGCCCGTCCGGAAATGCCAACCATTCGTAAGCCAGAATGCCTTCGCGGCTGCTATTGAAAGTGACAGGATGATAGCATGCCCCTCTCGCACAACGGGCGTGAAATCTGAAGGCTGCCGTGGTACGTAATCATGGTACGGACACGGCACCCATCCGATTGCGGCTTGCAAGGGCGTAGCCTGCAGGCGGTGCGAAACATTGTCAGATGGCGGCGGCCCTTAACGACCCGCCGAGAAAGCCTGCGAGTGCAGTCGCCGGTAGAGCTGGCCTTCAGGCCAGCGTCCAAGGTTCGTTCCGCATTCGAGTCGGCTTCAGCCGACGACAGACCCGGTTCTACTTCGGATTCCTGGACACCGATTTCATCACCAGTATCGGCAATCTCCTGTAACTTTTTCCTCCTCCGCTGATCTTATCGAGAGCAAGGATCGGAATAGCAATGTCGGACGACCAGCAAAAAGACGAACGCACCGAACAGGTGGAAACTGCCGAAGCGAAGCCGGCCGAGGAGGCTCGCGAGCAGCAGCGCGCGGCTTCCACTCCGCCGCAACGGGGCCCGGCCGGAGAAGAAATACGGCTGGTGACGCCGCACCAGCGTCGCGGCATCAATCGCCGCGAGCTGCTGAAGCTGTTGCCGGTCGTAGCCATCGGCGCCTTCGCCATTCCCAAGTTCCAAGAGCCGCTTTTGAACGAAGGCCTGCACCTCAGCGACTGGGCGTCGGAGAAGTTATTCAGCAAGCACCGGCTGGCGCAGACCTACAGCAACAACCAGGTCGCTCCCTTCGAGAAGTTTCCCTACAACTATTACGACGTTGCCGACCCCGACGTCGATCTCGAGAAGTGGACGCTCACCGTCGAAGGCATGGTCAAGCATCCGGGCGACTACAAGCTGTCGCAGATTCAGGCCTTCCCCAAGGTCGTGCAGAACACGCGCCACGTCTGCGTCGAAGGCTGGGACGTCATCGGCAACTTCGGCGGCACGCGCGCCTCGGATTTTCTGCGCGCCGTCGGCGCCGATCTCAGCGCCAAGTATCTGGAAGTCACCTGCGTCGACGACTACTACGAGTCCATCGACATGGCGACCATCCTGCAACCGCAGACGCTCTTCTGTTACGAGATGTACGGCCAGCCGCTCGATCGCGGCCACGGCGCGCCCTTGCGTCTGCAGATGCCGACCAAGCTCGGCTACAAGCAGGCCAAGTATCTCGACACCATTCGCGTGACCAACGTTCTCTCCCACGGCCAGCGCGGCTACTGGGAAGACCAGGGCTACGACTGGTTCGGAGGTCTGTGAGATGGCGACCGCAACCGTGACCCGCGACAAGCAGACCGAAACCATTACCGTTGCCTACGAGCATCCGCTGGTGGTGCGCCTTGCGCACTGGCTGAATGCCGTGGCGCTGCTGGTGATGATCGCCAGCGGCCTGCGCATCTTTCTCGCCTTCCCCAGCTTTGGCCCGAAGATTCCGCAGCAGAACTTCTTCGTCCTCCCGCCCAAGGGGCTGACCCTCGGCGGCTGGCTCGGCGGCGCGCTGCAATGGCATTTCACCTTCATGTGGATCTTCGTCGGCAGCGGCGTGCTGTACGTCGTCTACCAGATCGTCACCGGCCACTGGCGCCAGGTGTTGTTTATGCCGCACGACATCAAGGGCGTGTGGCCGATGGCGCGACATTATTTTTTCTTCGGCAAGAAGCCGCCGGTCGACGCCGCCTACAATCCGCTGCAGAAGCTGGCCTACACTTCGACGATTTTCTTCGGAGTGCTCTCCACCCTGACCGGCATGGTGCTCTTCAAGCCCGCGCAGTTCTGGTGGCTGGCCTGGCCGATGGGCGGCTACCACTACGCGCGCATCTGGCACTTCGTCTCCATGTGCGGCTTCGTCGCCTTCATCCCCGGACACCTCATCATGGTCGCGCTACACGGCTGGAATAACTTCTACTCGATGATTACGGGATGGAAGCGGGAGCCGGAGTATATCGAGGGGTCAGGGGCTGGAGACTAGGGACTAGCGGTTAGTGGTTGATGGTTGGTGGTTAGTGGTTAGTAGTTAGCGGTTAGTGGTTAGGGGCGGTGGCCAGTAGACACCCTAGGTATCGGCGGTCGACAACGCATCTACCTTCCCATTCAAAAATTATCCCCATTCAGAATTGTCATCCCGAGCGGAGCGGCGCCAGCCGCGGAGTCGTGCCCTGACACAGACCTGACTGCGCGATCTTGCGACGCGTCTGCGAGAGCACACACTAACCTTGCACCACTGAACGCTGATCTCTAAGCCCTAGCCACTAACCTCCGATCCCTTACCCGTGGTCCCTGAACTCTGACTCATAACCTCTAGACCCCTAACCCCTGGCCTCTAGCCGCTGTCTTCCACCGCCATTGCCAGTTTCTTCACTCCCGCGCGAATCTCCTGCTCCGTATACGCCGCATACCCAAGAATCAACCCCGGCCGCCCACCCGGCTTCGCGCGATACGTGGTCAGTGCCGGAGCCTCCACGCCCAGCGCCTGCGCGCGATGCGACACCACACCGTCACGCATTCCCTTTGCCAGCCACGCCAGCACATGCATCCCGGCATCGTGCGAATGCACTTCGACTGCTCCTTGCAGCTCCCGCCGCAAACATTCAAGCAACACATTCTGTCGCTCCAGATACAGCATCCGCATGCGCCGCACATGCCGCGCCAGGTGTCCCTCGGCGATGAACTCGGCCAGCACCGCCTGTTCCACCGTCGGACTGTGCCGATCGACCACGGCCTTCGCCCGGCCAAACGCATCGACCAGTTGCGGCGGCACGATGACATACCCCAGCCGCAGCGACGGAAACAGCACCTTGCTGAACGTCCCGCAATAGATGACGCAGCCACTCGTGTCCAGCCCTTGCAGCGACGCCACCGGCCGGCTGGCATAGCGATATTCGCTGTCGTAATCGTCTTCCAGGATCCACGCCCGCGAGCGCTCAGCCCAGCGCAACAGCTCCAATCGCCGCGTCAGCGTCATCACCACGCCCGTCGGATACTGGTGCGACGGCGTGACGTACGCCAGCCGCGCCTTCGGCGCCATGCGCTGTCCGCGCGTCACGTCCAGCCCCGACTCATCCACCGGCACCGCGACCGGCTTCACTCCCGCGGCCAGCAACGCCGCCCGTGCGCCGCCGTATCCCGGCTCTTCCATCCACGCCTCTTCGCCGGGATCGAGCAGCAGCCGCGACGCCAGCTCCAGCGCCTGCTGCGCGCCCGACACGATGACAATCTGCTCAGCCTCGCACTTCACCGCGCGCGCTCCCACCACGTATTCGGCGATAGCCTCGCGCAGCGGCGGATAGCCGCCGGGCATTGAGTACGGAAGCAGATCGACCGGCTGACGCCGCCAATGCTTGAGCAGCAGCCGATGCCATACGCTGAAGGGAAACTCCTGCAACGCGGGAATGCCCGGGCGAAACGCCCGCGGCGGATCGACATGTCGCACGCCCAGCGGACTGCGCGCCAGCGATTGCCCCCGCCGCGACAATCCCGCCGAAGTTCGCGTTGCGTGCATCGGACGCTTCACCGCCGCGGCATACAGAATCTTGTCGGGCAGCGCACGAGCAACGTACGTGCCCGAACCCGTTTCGCCCTCCAGATACCCTTCCGCCAGCAGCTGCTCGTACGCGCCCATCACGGTGTTGCGCGCCACGGCCAGCTCCTCGGCCAGAGTCCGCGTGGATGGCAGCTTTGCTCCCGATTGCAGGCGTCCGTCGAGGATCGCGGCGCGCAACTGTTCATAGAGCTGCCGATAGAGTGACGTTTTCGCCGCAGGATTAAGCGACAGCGCGGCCGGGCCGATCGCGACCGGACGCCGTGCGCGAAGTGGCCCCACGGGATATGGCATTAGTGGCGCTTTTCATGGGACTGATTATAGGCGACGATCGCGGCAGTGAAGGAGACACGAATGAGCGACATCACCCCTGCGGGATGGGCAACCACGATTCGCCAGCATCCGGAGCGGGCCGTAGACGAGCGCGCACAGGAGTTTCTCGCCGCAGGTTATGTGGCGCACGTCGGCTTCGAGCAGGATGGCCGCCCCTACGTAATCCCCATGCTGTATCAGTACAGCGCCGACCGGCCCGACCGCCTCTACGTGCACGGGGGCCTATCGAGCCGGCTCATCCAGCATCTCGCTTCCGGCGTGCCGGTGTGTGCGACGGTGACCGAGCTCGATGGGCTGGTCTACTCGCGCGACGCCCGCTACCACTCGGCAAACTATCGCTGCGTGATGTGCTTCGGCCGCGCCTGCCTGGTCGAAGATGACGCGCTGAAGCAGGAGGTCTTCGTCGCCATGACCTCGCGCTACTTCCCCGGCCGCACCGCCGGACGCGACTACGCCATCGCCCCCAAGCCGCACCTGGACGCGACGCCAGTGTTGGAAATCGTGATCGAGGAGGTCAGCGCCAAGATGCGCGAAGGAGGCCCCAAAGGCCCGCGGGATGCCGACGACAGCGCCAGCGGGACATGCGGGGTGGTTGACTTGCGGAACGAGTGAATGCGGAGATGATCGAAATGAACCGCGAGACCTCGGCCCACGCCCGTTTCTGGCGACTGACAACTGAAAAAGGGCAGCCACCGCTGCCCGTTCCCCTGCCGGACGCGGCTTACTGCTGCTTCATCTGATCCTGCGACTTCATGTTGTCGTTCTTCATGTCGTCATTTTTCATGTTGTCGTTCTTCATGTTGTTGTCGCTGGACGCGCTCTTCTTGCTCGACTTCTTCTTGCTCGACGACTTTTTATTGCTGTTCGCCATGTTGTCGTTCTTCATGGTGTCGCTTTTCATGGTGTCGCTGGACTGCATCTGATCCTTGCTGCTGTCCTGCTTCATGTTGTCCTGCGCAAAGACCGACATCGAACCGGCCAGCATACACATGGCCATGATGCTCATAATTTTCTTCTTCATGTTGTCCTCTACCGTTTGAATTGGGCGCGATGACCGTCGCCATGAAATGAGAATCGCCGAGGGCAAGAAAGTTACGAAGAAAATGTAGGGATTCGAACTATTTGAGTGAAGCTTTCTTTATGTCAGGGCACGACTTCAGTCGTGCCGTAACAAGCTCTTTCCGGATCGGCTTTAGCCGCTGAGGGCACAGGAGCTAAAGCCGTTCTTTGAGGAACTCGTCGGCCTGAAGGCCGCCTCGTACAGTCCACTTCAACAGCTTTTTTCGGCACGGCTGAAAGCCGTGCCCTTTCAAAGCAAATCGACGTCCTGTTTTTAGCACACTCTTAACTCGTATCCATGAGACGAAAGCGACGCTTCCTGTCGGGAGCGCCGCCGCAGATACGGTCCAGGCCAACGAAACAGGAGCCCGAGAACACAGCCGCTATTGCGCGAACTTGACCTGCCCGGCTCCCACGATCTTCATCGTCTTCGGCTCTTGCACCAGCACGATCGCCTTCAACCGATTGCGACTCCACCCCGCACCCACCGCCACATCGGCCGTGTTCTCAAATTTCCCATCGCGCAGCGCACCAATCTCCTGCAACGTGCGCACCACGGCCGCATGATGCAGCGTCTTGCCGCCGTTCTCGCCGTTGGCAACCTGCGTGCTGAGCCCGTCCTCGGTAACCGCCAGCAGCACCTTTCCCTGCACCGCAGGCGGCGCCTGCACTGCCACGCGCAAGCCGGCTGTTCCCTTCCCACGTCAGCGTGACTTGCGCCGGCTTCGGCTGTTTCGCTGCGGCGGCGATCCGCGAATCTACTTCCGTCACATCGTTGCCCACAAACTGCTCGCGCCCGTCGATCACCATCTGCGGCGTGTAGACTTCGGCGTGCAGCGCGCGGGCATACTCGCCCTGCCGCTGGCTGAACTGCTTCGACGAGAAGCGGTCGGTCCACCCAATGTAATTCCAGTAATCAACATGCTCGCCCAGAAGGACCACCTCTTCGCCCTTCAGTCCTCCCTGGCTGAGCTGCAGCAGCACGGCGTCGGCCGGGGGACAACTGGAGCAGCCTTCCGAAGTAAACAGCTCCACCACCACCGGATTCTGAGCGACTGCGGCCAAAGGCGCTGCCGCAAACGCTACAACCATCAAGATGACGCACACTAGTTTTGCCATAACACAGCATGAGAGTCGCGAACTCCCGATTAGTTGCAGTTGCTCTCGCTGTAACTTTCCTTCAGCTCGCGTATCGAAATTGTGAGGCGTGTGTAAAATCGTGTACCTGGCACTCGGCTACCTTTGACGTGACCGCAGAAGCACACAGCCCGGACCCGAAGGCGGCCGCCGCCAACCATGACGCCGAGCTCATCGCGCGCATCCTGGCCGGCGAGCGCGAGCTCTTCCACGAGCTGATTCGCCCCTACGAGAAGAGCATTTACTTCGCCGCGTACTCCATTCTCCAGAATGAGCAGGACGCCGAAGACGCCGCCCAGGAAGCCGTGCTGAAGGCGCTGAAGAACCTCGCCGGCTTTCGCGCCGAATCGAAGTTCAGCACCTGGCTGATCACCATTGCGGTCAACGAAGCTCGTGGACGCCTGCGCCACGATCGCGTGCTGAAGTTCGAGTCGACCGACCAGCCTGCGGAAAACGAAGAGGGCAGCTTCACGCCCGCGCTGATCACCGACTGGCGCGAAGTACCGCTGCAAGCCCTGGAGCGTAAAGAACTGCGCGAGATGTTGCAGGCGGCCATCGCCGGGCTGCCGGAGATCTATCGCGAGGTATTGATCCTGCGCGATGTCGAGGACATGAATATCGCCGACACCGCCCGGGCGCTGGCGGTGAGCGAGGGTGTGGTAAAGACGCGGTTGCTGCGGGCGCGGCTGTTAATGCAGAAGATTCTGGCGCCGCAGTTGAAGTCGAAGGGCGGCAGTAAAGGTTTGTTCGGTTTGTTCCGCAATAAGGCAGGTGGCGCATGGTTCTGAATTGCAAACATGTGTGGGATCAGATTTCCAACTACATTGACGGTGAAGTTCCGCCGGAGATGCGCGAAGCCATCGAAGAGCACCTGGCCCACTGCCGCCACTGCGCCGCCGTGCTCGACTCCACGCGGAACATCCTGTACCTGATTGCCGACGACCGCACCTTCGAGTTGCCCGTGGGATATAGCGAGAGATTGCACGCGAAACTGCAGGAGGAGATTGGGGGAGGGTGAATATCTTCGAGCCGCCAATAACCGAGCGCCGTAGGCGCGAAAGAAGATAGCCCCGCCCTCAGGGGGGTGACAAGCGCGAAATGATTCCAGTCCCTCAGGAGCGGCTGCCGCCAGTAAGCCGGCTCTCTGATCACATGATGAGCCTTGAGGACTACGAAACCTCAAAACTCGCGGTGAAACCAGGGATGCGTGACCACCTCGGCCACCACCAGCAGCAACGTCACAATGGCGGCAATCAACTGGAACCAGCGCACCCGCTTCTGCTTCGGCGTCAGCGGCTTCATCCGCCAGGCGGCCGACGGATTTTTCCGCAACCGCTCTTCATTCCACAGCAGCAGCAGGCTCAGCAGCGCGCCAATCGTTCCCAGCGTCAGCAGCGGGACGCGAATCCACTCCTGATGCCAGCCGCGCGCCGGGCCGCCCGCGCCCGCCGCCAGCAACGAACTGAAACCCATGGCCACGCGCAAGCCGCTCAGGCCGACGGCGGCCACGCACAGGCTTTCGGCCGTCGCCAGGGCAAGCGAACCCCATGTCAGCAGCAGCCGCGCCGGCTTGGAATGTGAGCTCTCCGGATCCAAATCTGAGGAAGCCACCGATACGTACTCCTTATAAAGGCACGAAGCGTCTTTGATTAAGCGTTCGGCAATGACGTGGGCGGCTAAAGCCGACCCGTTACCGGAACGTCGCGGACCGCCTGAAGGCGGTCCCTTTCAAAGCGATGCTCGACGAGAGCCGCCCAATACTATGAGCGGCACTCGATCAACGCTGCCCCAAATACTATAACGGCCCAACGGCGGCTTCGGATGGCCTGTAACCTTCCGCCGGGCCGAGACTCTAATGGGTACGTGGGAAGCTAGCAGAAAGAGGAAAGTTATGCAGAAGTCATTCTTGCGTTATGGCTTATTGGCGATCCTGGTCGCGGCCATCGTCGGCTTTGCGTTTCGCGGTCGCGTCCTGGCCAGCGAGAAGCCTGCGACATTGCCCAAGCCCGCAGTCGACCAGTCCCTGGCCAGCAAGCCCGGCCAGCAGACAGCCACCATTTCCGGAGGCTGCTTCTGGGGCATCCAGGCGGTCTTCCAGCACGTGAAGGGCGTTATCAGCGCGACCTCCGGCTACTCCGGCGGATCGAAGAGCACGGCCGACTACGAAACCGTCAGCACCGGCACGACCGGCCACGCCGAGTCCGTGCAGATCGTCTACGACCCGTCGAAGATCACCTACGGCGAGCTCTTACAGGTCTTCTTCTCGGTGGCGCACGATCCGACGCAGGTCGACATGCAGTATCCGGACGCGGGCACGCAGTATCGCTCGGTCATCTTCTACGCCAACGACGAGCAGAAGAAGATTGCCGACGACTACATTGCGCAGCTCAACGAGGCGAAGATCTACAAGCACAAGATCGCGACCCAGGTGGTGCCGTACAAGGCGTTCTATCCGGCGGAGGGCTATCACCAGAACTACGCCACGCTGCACCCCAACAATCCCTACATCGCGCACTACGATTTGCCCAAAGTCGCGAACCTGCAGCAGATGTATCCGCAACTTTATCGCGCGCAGATCACCGAGAGCAGCGCTCCGGCGATGGCTGCCAGCAAGTGAGTACACTATGAGCGATCGCAGAAGTTTTCTGAAAACCAGTTTTCTAACTTTGTCAGGAGTAGCGTTCATGAGTCTGTTCAAGAGTTCCGAAGCCGAGGCCGCGCCGACCAAAGAGGCCGGCTACGTTGAGATTGTCGAATTCAAGGACGATGGCGAGAAGATCGGCCCCAAGCGCGTGCAGAAAGTTGTGAAGACCGACGCCGAGTGGAAGGCGCAGCTGACGCCCGAGCAGTATCAGGTGACGCGGCACGCCGGCACCGAGCGCGCCTTCAGCGGACAGTACTGGGACCTGCACGCCAAGGGCATGTTCCGCTGCGTCTGCTGCAAGAACGCGCTGTTCAGTTCGGCGACCAAGTTCGATTCCGGCACCGGCTGGCCCAGCTTCTGGGAGCCGATTGCCAAGCAGAACGTGAAGACGTCGATGGATACCACGCTGGGCATGACACGCTCGGAGGTGCTGTGTACCGAGTGCGACGCCCATCTGGGCCACGTCTTCGACGACGGCCCGCGTCCTACGGGATTGCGCTATTGCATGAACTCGGCGTCGCTGGAGTTTGTGAAGGCGGCATAAACCGAAACGCATTCAGCCCTGCCACGAAAAGCGCTGTCAGGAAAGCCCTGGCACGAAAAGCCCGGCGGCTTGGCCGCGGGCCATTTAAACCAGCGCCGGCAGGCGCGACAGGTGGCAGCCCCGCCCTTCAGGGCGGGGTTTCGTTTGTGAATCGAACAGAGCCGGCTTCAGCCGGCGGCAGATTAACGTCCCCCAAAATCCGCCACGCCCACCTTCACCACCGTGTGCGGCCGGAATCGATTTGACGGAGGCGCGTTCTTCTCCTTCGGCTGCTCCGGCGGCACGATTTCCGTCCACGCGCCATACACCTTGTTGTTCAACGCGGCTATTCCCGTGTAATCCCCGAGGAACTCGTCGCGCGTCGACACAAACGGCACGGTCGTCCATGCGTAATTCGCAAATGTCGTGCCGCCATCGGTCGAGCGCGCCAGGGTCACCGTTGTCTTGCGATTGTCTTCATCGCCGCGCCGATCGTAGAAGATCACATTGGCCGCTCCCGTCACCGGATCGACCGCCAGCCACTGGAAGAATTGATCCGTACCATCGTGTACCGCATTCGAATTCACCCGCACCGGCGCGCTCCACTTCTTGCCGCCATCATCCGAGGTCGCGCAGTACACGCCGATATCGCCGCTGCGATAGTCGCTCCAGGTTACGTACAGCCGCCCATGCTTGCCGTGATGCGGATCGATCCCCAGCTGCGGAAATCCGTTCGCCCGATCCAGTCCCTGCACCGCGAAGTACAGCGGCGCAGTCTGGATGATGCTGCGACTCTTGGCAAAGCTCTTGCCGCCATCGCGCGACGAGGTAAACGCCAGCGAATCGCCGTCGGCCCACACGGTGTAGACGGTTCCATCCGCGCCGACCGCAGCCGAGAAGCCCTCGACCGCGCCGTTATCGTCGCGCGGCAATCCATGATGCGTGCTGATTTCGATGGCCGGAGACCAGTTCACGCCTCCATCACTCGAGCGCGAAAACTCAATCACCGACTCATCGAGGCGAAACTCCGTCCAGCCGACATACAGATTGCCGGCGAACTTGCTATTGGTGTCGTCGGCGGCAATGCCCGGCTTATCCTCGAACGGAATGCCCGGCTTCGTGGGCTGCGCGATAACCGCGTGCTCATCCTTCTCCCACGTCGTTCCGCCGTCGGCTGAGCGGCGAATGAAGATGCCGTTGCGCGTCGCCCCGCGTGCCCAGTAATTATCCGAGCCCAGTTTGTCGAAGGCGATGAAGCACAGAATCGCCGCACCGTGCTTGTCGTAGGTAGCCGCCACGTCGCCCGAAATGTTGTAGTTGGTGGAAGCGACTCCCTTCGCCGGGGTCCATGTCGCGCCCCCGTCCTGCGAATACACCACCGAGGCGAGCTGGTATGCGGCGAAGACCTGCGAAGGATTCCCCGGATTCACGGCAATCGCGGGCTCGCTGTGAAAGCCGGGCTCCGGGGTAATAGTGAATACCTTGCCCGGCACGGGAGGAAGTTGATTCGCAGCCGCCGGCGAAGCACTTTCCTGTGCTCCGGCGACCACCGTCGCGACGAACATCATCGCCATTAGCAACGCAACGCAGTGACGCATTTTCATCTGCTCCGAATCTTCGAGTGTACGACATGCCGCGGCCGCTCAACCTGGGCCGCAGGCTGAAGAGCATCCCCGGTCAGACAGGCCGCATCTACCTGATTAGCCAACGTCACATCAACCTGAATGCGTCCGCCATATTAGCTGGCCCAATCACACGCTTCCGTTTCGCGAGAGGCCATAGTATGAGCCTGGTACGTAAGTCGGCGGGAATGGAACTCATCGATCTCCTGGATCGCTTGCTGGACAAGGGCATTGTTGTCGAAGCCTCAAGCCGCCTTCACATGCTGAGAGCGGACGACGGCCACAGGAAGACGCATTTGGCTATCGCTGTCATCGAAACGCACATGACGCACAGCGAAGCGCGCGCCGTTGCCAAAGTTGGCGCCCGGCGCGCTATCGCCTCACAGAAAACCGAACTCGCGCCCGAACCTGTACCGCTCATCGCTGTGGGCAATCACCGCCGCTAAACACAGTAACGAGAGTTCCTGAAGTGTGTAGAAACTTCCCTGCTGTGCAGCTCACGCCCAGCGAAAGTCATTGATGTCTCTGCTTTTTTGTGAATGGCACGTCCTTTGCTGTTTCATAGACGACTACCGCGAGGCTCGTCTTATGCAGGCAAAGAGCTTTCACTACTGTGCTGCAATTTTCTTGCTGAGTCTTCTACCCGTGCTGTCGGGATGCAATCGTCATTCAGCGCAAACGGCGCAAAGCGCCAACGCGTCGGACCAGTCCTACGCGAACGTTATGTCGCCGACGAACCCGCAACCGCCGCAGAGCGCGAACAACAGCGCTCCCACACTGGCCAACTCAGATTCGGCACCGGCCGACAACGCTCCCGCGAACGCCGACGCTGCCAACGCCGCTCCTCAGCAGAACGTCGCGACCTCCGAGCAGAACACTCCTGCTCCCCCACAGCCGCTGGTGATTCCTGCGGGAACTCCGGTTGTCGTGCGCTTGCAACAGTCGCTCTCCAGCGCTTCGGCAGCACCGGGTGAGCGCTTTGAAGCCGTACTCGATCAACCGCTCGTCGCTGACAACCAAGTCATCGCACCGGCCGGCACTTCGGTCACCGGACACGTCGTCGTCGCCCGCCGCTCTGGACGCCTGCATCATCCCGGCGAGATCGGACTAACCCTGGACAGCGTGACGCTGGGACAGCAGAAGATTCCGGTCACAACCTCAGACGTGATTGCCCGCGGCGGTTCGCACAAAAAGCGCAACCTGGGATGGATCGGCGGAGGCACTGGCGGCGGCGCGCTGATCGGCGCTTTAGCCGGCGGTGGAAAGGGGGCTCTCATCGGCGGAGGCATCGGTGCGGCTGCCGGCACAACCACCGCGCTGATTACCGGCAAGAAGGACGTAGGCTTCGGCGTCGAGCGCCGCCTGACCTTCCGCCTGCACCGCAACGTAACTCTACAAAGCTAAGCAACTCAATAAGTTAATAAGACATTCTTAAGCTTCACCTGAGTAAATCAAGGTGAAGCTTTTTTCATATCGGGAAACGAGACTGCCGGGGTAGAATCGCGTCACCGGACAATTCATGGAAATCTCAGTTGAGGCGAACTTCGGCGCCGTCCTCGACGCGGCCCCGGATGCGATGCTTGTTGTCGATCAGCAGGGTCATATTGTCTTTGCCAATGTCCAATGCGAGCAGCTCTTCGGCTACTCCCGCGGTGAGCTGGCCGGCCAGAAGATCGAGGTGCTGGTGCCGCCGCGTTTCCGTGCCAAGCACCCGGGGCATCGCTCCGGATACTTCTCCGGCGACCCGCATGTCCGTCCGATGGGCGTAGGCCTCGAACTGCATGGCCTGCGCAAGAATGGCACCGAGTTTCCGGTAGAGATCAGCTTGAGCCCGCTGGAGACCCCGCAGGGGCGCATGGTCATCAGCGCCATTCGCGACGTCACCGCGCGCAAGGGTTCGGAAGACAAGTTTCGCGCGTTGCTGGAGTCGGCGCCCGACGCCATGGTCATCGTAGACTCGCACGGGCGCATCGTACTCATTAACTCGCGCACCGAGGAGCTGTTCGGCTATCAGCGGCGCGAGCTTCTGGGTTATCCGGTGGAAGTGCTGATCCCGGAGCGCTTTCATGATCGGCATCTGCATCATCGAGGGTCATTTTCTTCCGACCCGCGCCAGCGCCCGATGGGTGAAGAGCTGGAGCTGTTTGGACTGCGTAAGGATGGAACCGAATTTCCCCTGGAGATCAGTCTCAGCCCCATCAAGACCGCCGAGGGCCTGCTGGTAGCCAGCGCGATACGAGATATCACCGTGCGAAAACAAGCTGAAGACAAGTTTCGCTCCCTGCTGGAAGCCGCTCCCGACGCGATGGTCATTGTCGACGAGCACGGCAAGATCACGCTGGTCAATGCGCAGACGGAAAAGATCTTCGGCTACGCTCGCAGTGAAATGATCGGCCATCCGGTCGAGATGCTGATCCCCGAACGCTATCGCGTACATCATCCGCGTCATCGCGCCGACTTTTTCGCCGAGCCGCACGTGCGCCCCATGGGCGTCGGCCTCGAACTGTTCGGCCTGCGCAAAGATGGCAGCGAGTTCCCTGTCGAAATCAGCCTGAGCCCGTTGACTACCGAGAATGGGACGTTTACCACCAGCGCCATCCGTGATGTTTCCGAACGCAGGCTGGCCGAAGAGCAGATTCGCAAGCTCAACGATGAACTCGAAGAGGCGCTGCGCCGCTCCGAGCGCCTGGCCGCCACCGGCCGGCTGGTGGCCACCATCGCGCATGAGATCAACAATCCGCTCGACGCCCTCACCAACCTGATGCACCTGTTGAAGAAGAGCGCCTCGCTCGACCACGACGCATCGGAGCTGGTGGACCTGGCTGACCGCGAGGTACGAAGACTGGCCAACATCAGCCGGCAGACGCTGGCGCCGCATCGCGAAACCAAGCTGCCCGTGGTCACCAAGCTCTCCGAGTTGCTCGACGACGTTTGCGCCATGTACAAACCGCGCCTCCAGGCCGGCAAGATTAAGCTGGAACGCAGCTATGCGGTCGTTGGCGAGGTGACCATCTATCCCAGCGAACTGCGCCAGGTCTTCACCAACCTGATCACCAACGCTATCGACGCCATCGGCGAGAAGGGCGAGTTGAAGATCAGGATCGAACAGGCGCCGGAAGAACGCGTCTGCGTGGAGATTTGCGACACCGGCTGCGGTATTCCGGCGGAGAACCTGCAATCGATCTTTCAACCGTTCTTCAGCACCAAGGGAGAACAAGGCACCGGTATCGGCTTGTGGGTAGTGAAAGGAATCGTCGAGCGCCTGGGCGGCAGTATTGAGGTCCAGAGTTCCACCGCCGGCGACACAGGCACATGCTTCAGCGTGTTTCTGCCCGCAAATCGCCGGGAGAAGACCAACACACCTGAGACGGCTTCCGAACCCAAGAAGCAAACTCAGGCCAGCTAAGCGCGGTTGCCTTGAAAGGGCACGGCTTCAGCCGTGCCATCAAGGCTCTACTTTATGATCTCGCGAGGCGGCCTTCAGGCCGACGAGCCTAGAAGTCTTTGTGATACCTGCCATCCACGCCAAATCCACCATTCTGATCTCTGACGCCGCTGATCGACCACTTGCGATTCAGCTCGTACTGCAACTGCACTGCGGAAAACTGTGTGGTGGTCACATCCGTCGAGAACGTCACATACACCTTGCCGCTCACGCGCTGCCGCACCGTCAACCGCGCGCCCTGCTGCTGATTGCCGGTGGTCGCCCCCAACTGCGGATCGAGAGAGATCTGCGAGACGCCCAGCGCCTTCTGCAAGCGGCTGGTCACCTGGCTGCTCACCTGCGACGCCACCAGCGATTCCGCGCTCTGCGTCGTCGATTGCGACGGCGCAGCGTTGGCCGCCTCTTCGGTATTGCCGAAGGCGATCAGGTGAATGATGTCGGCCGGAGGCAGCGCCGGATCGGAAGTGTAGTTGGTCTGCAGGCGGTCCAGCGGCCCGCGGAAGCGCATGGTGATGCTGTATTGCTGGATCGATGTCGTAGCCTGCAGGTTGACGACCGGCTCAGTCTCCGTCGTGTTGACGAACGCCACCGTGCCACCCTGCACCACGTACCGATTCCCCATGAAGATAACGTCGCCGCCGCTAAGGTTCGCGCGCCCTACGATCACCGGATCGGATGCCGTGCCCACGACGCGCAAATTAGCCGACCCCTGAACGCTGACCGTCGGGCTGACGGCGTTCAACTCCGAACCCGAACGCACGGCGATGTTCAGCTTCACGTTGTCGGCAAAGCCCTGCGTCGGCGGAGGCGAAGCTACGCCGCCAAACTGGTCCATGAAGCTGCTCAGATCGAAGTCTGGCGTGAAGTAAACCTGATTGATATTGACTTGGCCCTGCAGCAGCGCCGAGTCCATGTCGCCGGTCATCGCCAGGTTGAGCCCGAGATCGGTACGCACGCTGGTCGGATACAGCAGCCGCAAGTCGTTGCCCTTGAGTCCCAGCGCAAACTGAATCTTCGGCTGATAGGCAACGCCGCCCGATGCCGTTACCGTCCCGCCGCCAACGTTGCCCGTGAAGCTGGTGATGTCGAGCCGGTCGCGACGCAGCGTCAGCACGCCATTTCCTTTGGTCAGGCCAACCGGCGCATCCGGTGTGGCGAAGCTGGCGTTCACAATCTTGATCTGACCTTCGACGTTGGGCTGCGATTTGTACCCCTGCGCGTTGATGTCGAAGATCATCTGCCCGCTGCTGGTGAGGTCAGGATCGAAGACCTGCGCGATCACCAGGTCAATGCCGCCTTCGACCTTCAGCGTCGACTCGGCATTGCCTTGCAACGGCACGCGTCCCTGGTAGCGAATGTCAGTGTCAGTACCTTTGATTTCGCCCGGCTGCAAAGTGAGCACGCCGTCCAGGTAATCGGCGCGAATCGGCGTCACCGCCGCAATCTGCAAGGTCGCGGGCTTTGCCGAGTTTGCCGCGGTCGTTTGATAGTTCACAGCCAGCCTCGGAACGTTCAGATGTCCCTCGATCAGCTGCTTGTTCTTCAACGGACCGCGCAGCGTGGCGTGTATCTCAGTCTGCCCGCTGATTTGCGCCGCCTGCGCCGGAGCATACGCTGCCAGGATCGGCTGCAGCGGGATTACCGGCGTATCGAGCGCGATGTCGGCGTTGTAGTCGCCGACCAGCGCGATCTTTCCCTGCGCCCGCAGCGGTGTCGACACGACCTCGGAGCCCAGCGTGAACGTCGCCTCATGATTCGCAACATTGCCCTGGAAGTTGACGTTGCTGAATCTTCTGCTTCTGAATGTCGAGCTCGGGAATCGTCAGCGATGCCTTGCCTTGCGGATCGTTGATCGTTCCCTTGCCGCTGGCCGTCAGGTTCAGCGTGCCGGCCACGTCCAGATTGCGCGCCTTCAGCGTCTGCAGTTTCGCCAGCTGGAGGTTCGTCGCCTGCAGCATGGCGTCATAGCCTTCCTGCTTGGGGTAGTACGTCATCTGCCCGGTGGCATTGCCGGCCGCGACCTGCACCAGCAAGTTCGCGTGAACCTCATCGCCCGTGCCAGTAAACTTCACCTGCGCGGTTTTGATCGGCTCGCCTGAGACATTCGCATTGCGCAGGCTGACCTCGCCCTGGCCAATCGGATTCAGCTGCGTGCCATGCGCCACAACGTTGGCGTTGAGAGAGCCGGTGATCGGCGTCATAACATTGCCGGCCTTCGCCAGCTCTTCCAGCGAAACCTGCGAGGCATTCAGCTTGACGTTGAACGGGCTGTTCGGCGTATGCGTCCAGTCACGCAGACCGGACTGCACATCGAAGGTCACGCGGCCCTGTCCCTGCCCCAGTTCCAGATCACCGCCCTGCAAACTGACCTGCGACGGACTCGCCTGCACACTCGTATGCAGCAACCGGAACGAACTTCCGCGCACCACGACGTTCTTCGCGTTCAGTTGACCGGCGATCTGCGGCGCGCTGGTCGAGCCGCGCACGGTTCCGTTGAACGCCGCCTGCCCCTGCAGCCCCAGCGGCTGCGTGCCCGGCGCGCTGAACATGTCGGCAACCGTCTCCAGCTCATGCAGATCGTTCGAATCCAGGTTGACCTTCAGCGCCGAATGATTGCTGACCGTTCCGTTGGCGTCCAGCGACGTCTGCGGCATGCGCACGTAGCTGTTCTGGAGCGCGACCTCCTGCGTCTTGCCGTTGTAACGCGCGTGTACCTCGGCCTTCAGCGGCACCACGCCGTTGTTGGCGCTCGCCTGCGCCGACGACAGCTTCGCGTCCGCGATGGCATCGGCTTTCACCTGAACGTTGCTGATGTTGCCGGCCCAGGTCGCATCGGTGTTGGCGTTGACGTAGCCGGCGATGGTCACCGGCTTCAATCCCGCAGAGTTGGCCACCCGCTTCAAATCGGCCAGCGAGATTCCCCGCACCGCCGCCACCACATGTCCCTGCTGCTTGCCGGTCACATCGAGCACCGTCGCCGAAGCCTTCAGCGATCCGCCCAGCAACTGCGCGCTGATGTTGCGCAGATCGGCGTTGCCCTTCGCCAGCGTGTAGTTCGCGCCCAGGTTGCGGATGTCGGTGTTGAGCTGCGGCGTCCGCAGCTGCAGCAACTGGCTCTGGATCGTGCCTTCCAGCGAAGTCGTCTGCAACGCCGGCTGGCCGGGAGTATCGGTGTAGTCGGCATTGCCGTTCACCACCACCACGCCCGCCGGCAGCGACGGATTCCTGGTAATCGTTCGTAGCTCGGCCAGCGCCAGCATCACGACGTAATTCGCGCGAACATGCGGGCTGCTGTAGTTGTCGAGCGACGCATTCATCATCAGCTGCGACTGCCCCACCTTCAGCGTGACCTTGCTCAAGGTCATGCCGCTGCGCTGCGCGTCGAACTGCGCCTCCAGGTCGTGCGCCACCGGCGCGTAGCTTCCGTACTGCAAATGTCCGTCGCGATACGACAGTGTGCCGTAATAGCGGCCGCCATTCGTGCTGTCGAAGCTGGAGCGGAAGGTCAGGTCATGAAGATCGGCCGCCAGCGGCAACTTGCGGTCGTTGTAATACACTTCGCCGCGATCCAGCAACGCGTGCCGCACCGCGAGATCAAACAGATTTGTATTCGAATTGCTGTTGCTCGACTGCGGTGTGGGGATGTTGGTGTTGCCCTGCGCATCGACGATCAGGTTGACCACGGGATGATCGACGCTGACGTTGTCCAGGTTCCACACCTTGTGCATGATCGAAATTACGCGCACGCCCGCACTCATGTGATCGACCTGCAGCACCGGCTGTCCCGCGCCCGGACCGACACCGTACACCGTGAGCCCGTTAAGATCGAGTCCCAGATTCGAGAAGCGCAACGCGAAGTTCTGCAGCGTCACCCTTGTGTTCAGCTGCGCCGACGCTTTCTCTTCCGCCTTGCGGATCACGTAATTGTGAAAGGCCGTGCTATGCAGCAGCACAACGACCACGATCAGCGAAAGGATATTCAGCAGCCAGAAGATTGCCAGCGCCCAGCCGATAACCTTCCTCCATCCGGAATGTTTCTGAGGCGGCACCAGATAGGGCTTGCCAGGCTCACGCGGCGGAAGTCCGAAGTCCCGAATCGCCATAATTAAAATGCCTGACCCAAGGTGATGAAGTACTGTGTTGGTTTGATTCCAGGAACCGGATTCAAGTTGCGGCCAATATCGATGCGCAGCGGCCCAACCGGCGTCGCGTAGCGAAATCCGATGCCCACGTTATTGCTGTACAGTTCGGTGAAATCGTGAAAGCCGATGCTCGGGAAAACGTTGCCGCCATCGTAGAACGTCACGATGCCCAAGCCCTGCTTGATGATGTCGAGCGGCCAGCGCAACTCTTCGTTGATGATCAGCAACTCATTGCCGCCGCGCGGAACGGTGATCTTCGTACACGTCGACGGAATGCTGGGATTGCCGCACGCCGGAATCGTCTCTTGCGGGCCGGCGCCGTCCAGTGGAAAGCCGCGCAGCGTGCTGCCGCCTCCGGCAAAGAACTCCGAGCTCAGCGGCACTTCGCTGCCGTTGAACGCCTGCTGCAACCCAATACGCAGGCTCTGCGCCCAGATAATTCCCGAGTGAATGTTCTTGTAGTACGCGGTCTGTCCAATGAACTGTCCAAAGCTGAAGTTCGACCCCAGCCAGTACGGACTCACGCCCACCTGGTAATTCATGTACACGCCGCGATGCGCGTCCAGCACGTTATCGCGCGTATCGTGAACCCAGCTGGCCGAAACCGTCGACAGATGCACGTTCAGCTGGTTCGGCGGCACCAGATCCGGGATCAGCAGATTGCTGATGCGTGTCAGCTGAAAGTTGTAATTGAAAAACAGATTCGTCGTGCGCTTGGCGTTCAAGTGCCTTTGCAGCTGATAGCCGATGCTCCCCAGGCGATCGGTGAAAATCGGATTCTCCTCGTCGTGTTCGCCGGAGAGAATCGCGCTGCCCTGATACTTTGTGCCGAAGAAGGATGGTTGCGTATACGTCAACGCGGCGCGCTGATCCAGCCGCCCGGCAAACGCGCTGAAGTTCAGCGTCTCGGCCAGCCCGCGCATGTTGCGCCGCGTGTATTGAAAGGTTCCGTCCGGGCCCCAATAGGTTTTCTGACTGGTGACGAAAGTATTCGGCAAGCCGACCGGCGGAAGTCCCGGCACCGCAACCGTACCGCTGGGAATCGCGCCGCCGCGATTCAGCACCTGGAAGCCGAAGCCATACACGATCGAGTTGCGCTTGGCTTCGTGAACTTTCACCACCACATCTTCATTCGACTGATCGGTGATCGCGCGCTTGGGATCGACCTCCGCCCAATCGAAAATGTTCTGGCCATACAGACGGCTCTCGGCCGCCAGCATCGAGTTCTCGCTGAGCGGCTCTCCCGACTGCAACCGCACTTCCTTGTCGATGAACGCCTGCTTCGTGTGACCGCGCCCGTCGGTGATGATCGTCGCGGTCTTCACCTGCGGACCTTCGCTGATCTGATAGGTCACGTCCATGCGGTTCGGCTGTCCCTCGACCGGCTTGGCCACCGCATGAAACGCCGCGTTTAGATAGCCCTTGGTCAGATAGTTGGCCATGATCAGGCTGCGGTCCTTCGCGACCAGTTCCTGCGAATACGCCTTGCCCGGCCCGAGATTTAACCCCTTCGGCGCAAACTCCGACTCCGGCATGGTGTTGTTGCCCACAATCTGCAGATTGCGCACGACATTCAGCGGGCCTTCGGTCACCTGAAACACGATGTTCACGTTGCCGTTGTCGCGCTTCACCGTCGGCACCACCTGCGCCTGGCTGTATCCCGCCGCCTGGTAGGTTTGCCTCAGATTTTTCGCGCTGGCCTGAACCAGTTGCTGGCTGTAGGTTCCGTGCGAGAAGAACAGCCAGCTTGCTTTTTCCACGCTGAGGTGCGGCGCCAGCTCTTTCTCGCTGATGTGCTGGTTGCCCTTGATGGCGACCTCTTTCACTTTGAAGCGCCCGTCCTTGTGAATGTCGTAGGTGATGTTCTCGCCGCTCGCCATCTGCTCGACCTTCACATCCACTTTCGCGTCGAAATAACCCTTCTTCTGGAAGTACGACAGGATGTTCTGCTGGCCTTCCTTGATGAGTTCGTCGTTCACCTGGTTGACGGCGTACATGGGAACCAGCGACTTCATCGTGCGGCCCCAGAGGTGCGCGCCGGTTGCGCGAATCTTCACCATCGGCCCAGTCTCGATGTGGAAGGTAATGTCGGCGCGATTGGTCGTCGGCTCGTACTCGGCGCCCACCAGCTTCACCTGGCCGGCGACAAAATCCTGCTTCGTCAGCTCGCTCTGCATATAGGCCGTGGCCTTCTGCAGCCGGCCATAGGAGTACGTCATGCCCGTTTTCAGCGAGTCGCCTTTGATGCGCGCCAGCACAGCGCGCAGCTTCTTCTGCAGGTATGAGGTCTCTTCCGGAGTGGCGCCCTGCAAGTCGACCTTGCCGATCTTGGCGCGTTTGCCCAGGTGACTCTGGAAGGCAACGTTGATCAGCCCGTTCTGTTTATCCTGCTCGAGCTTGGTCTGCACCTCGGCGAGAAAGTATCCGTGCTGGCGGAAGAACGTCGTCAGCGCATCCTCCGCCTGCGCAATGTCGTTAGCCGAATACGGCGTTTGCGGATTGTAGTTGGCCACCTGCAGCAGCCGCGTGTAGGTGAATACGTTCAGCGCCCCGGGAAACTGGTACATGCCGACGTACATCGCCGGACGCAGCACGAATTCCACTTGCACGCCGTCGGCCGACGGCTGCAGGTCGACGTGAACATCGGTGACCCCCGGGCTGTCCTTCAGCGCCGTGACTGTCGCGTTCACCGCGTCCTGCGACAACGGCTGGTTCGGCTTAACCGCGATCAGCCCCTGCACGTCGCTGATGCTGAGGTCCGGACGGCCGGCGATCTCCACCGACGAAACGTTTTGGCCCACGTACGAGGAAACCCCAAGGGTCGGCCCCTGCGCCTGGACACCAGCTGTGAGACAAAGCAATAGCGTAGCCATCGCCATCAGTTGGCACCAGAGCCAGCAAACACCACTGCGAATCGACATAGACGGAATATCCCGAACTGTAACTTGCTGAAGCAGCTTTCCTGAGAGACTTGGATGCGAATTCCTCGCCCCGCGCCGGACGCGCCGGACCAGTTCCCGCCGAGGCAACCCGGCAGAAAAATTGAGCTGTTCTGAATGTAAGGGCAGGTGGAGGCGCGTCACAGGCAGATGAGAACTCAGACCCGACCGGGTGCCCCATCCTCCTCGCCCGCTTTTGGGCGAGAGGGTGGGTCGTGAAGACGGCTTGTAGCGCAGACTCCCAAAAGCCAGAACCGGGCGTCAATTCCGGTTTCAAAATACAAAAACCCGGCCACATGAGCCGGGTTCCTCTCAACTTCGAATCTATTTTCAGCATAGCAAACCGAATACCCAAATCATCAAAATCCGCCGACATTTATATCCCCCGCGATTTCCAGCGCTTACAGCTTATTGTTGCGTTTCGCCATATTGACAGGTAAATCCTGCCGGTAACTAAAGTAACGCCGGATGGTGGTAGGACAACCGGGTTCTCGCCCGCGCCTGCGCGAATTCCGCAGCTCTCGGAAGGTTGTCATCACGACGACGGCTTCAGCCGGAGGAGGGATCTGCTTTCTGCCCGCGTGGAAGCGTCGTTCCTCTCCAGCCGAACAGCAGATCCCTCGCTACGCTCGTGATGACAAGCCTCCGGTACTGGATCTCTGGATCGCAAGATCCCGACTTGACCTCCCTCGCCCCTTCCCTCGAAAATCAATGCCTTGAAACCACAACGCTGCGCCCAATTGCTCCTCCTGCTGCTGCTGGCACCCGCGCTGCCCGCAGCCGACAAGTCTCCTGACGTTTGCGCGCCCTGCATCCAGAAAAATCTGGAATACCTGGCCGGCCCTGAACTTCACGGCCGAGGCAGCGGCACCGAGGACGAGCATCATGCCGCGCAATACATCGCCGATCAGCTCAAGTCCTACGGATTGAAGCCGGCCGCCGAAAACGGCGAGCTACATCCAAACCGGCTCTATCACGACGCGCAAGGTTACCGGCACGCCGACACTCACCTACACCAAGGGCTCGACGCCGGTCACGCTGACGCAAGGCAAGGAGCTGGCGCTATTCACCGTGACCCAGTCCGACGTCAGCGGCCCGCTGCAGAAGCTCGACCTCACCGACCCGAAGACCTCGCTCAACTCGATCCAGGCGGGAGCGATTGTTCTTTTGAAGCTGAAGCCCGACAGCAAGCTGGAGAACATTGTCGCGCCCCTGGTGGGCAGCAAGGCCGCCATCGTCATCATTCCCGTCTCGGCCGACAAGCAGCCGCGCTTCCAGCGCGCGATCAAGAACGGCCCGCGGCCCGAGAAGAAGATTTCCGACGAACCCTCCGGCCCCAGCGCGATGCTGATTTCGCAGGACGCCGCCGACCAGATGTGGACGCTCACCGATGGCGCCCCCATCCAGTTCCACGCCGACGTGACGCCGTGGGAGACGACGCACACCTGGAACGTGCTGGCGAAGATTGAGGGCACGAGCAATTCTCTGCAGATCATCCTGCTCAGCGCTCATCTCGATCACCTCGGCGTTCATGACGGCAAAATGTATCCCGGCGCCGACGATGACGCCTCAGGCACCGTCGCCGTGATGGAGCTGGCGCGCGCGCTGGCCAAAGAGAAACCCCCGCAGCGCACGATTGTCGTCTCCCTCTTCGGCAGCGAAGAGGCTGGCCTGATCGGCTCTCGGTATTTTTTGCAGCATCCGACGTTTCCGCTGAACGACATTGTCGCCAACCTGAACTTCGAGATGATCGGCCGCGCCGACCCGAAGGTGAAGCCGAACGAGTTGTGGCTGACGGGATGGGAGCGGACGAACCTGGGACCGGAACTGGCCGCGCAGGGCGCGCAACTGGTCGCCGATCCGCATCCCGACCAGGGCTTCTTCCAGCGTTCCGACAATTTCGCGCTGGCCAAGAAAGGCATCGTCGCGCAAAGCGTTTCCAGCTACGGCCTGCACGCCGACTATCACCAGCCCACCGACACCATCGACAAAATCGACTGGCCGCACCTGGACAGCGCCATCGGCTCCATGATCGGACCGGTAAGCTGGCTGGCCAACAGCGACTTCAAGCCGCAATGGAATGCCGGAGAAAAGCCGTGAGGAGCAGCCGCCAGTAGCCAGCCGTCAGTTGTCAGTTGACCGTTCTCAGTCGCGTGCCTTGTGTCAGGGCAGGACTTCAGTCGTGCCGTCACCGCTTCCCTCACAAATTGTCATCCCGAGCGGAGGCGCGTAGCGCCGCAGTCGAGGGACCTGCGGTTCGTCGCTACGAAAAGACTGCTTACAATTCTTGTCGCGAGCGCGCTTCAGATCAGCCGCTGCGTCTCCCGATAACGGAAACACTCGACGAGGTGATCGTTCACCATGCCGACCGCCTGCAGGTAGGCGTAAAGAATCGTCGAGCCAACGAAGTTGAATCCCCGGCGCTTCAGGTCCTTGCTGAGTGCGTCAGACTCCGGTGAGGTGGCAGGAATTTGATCCGTAGCCTTCAGCCGATTCACCTTCGGCCGTCCACCGACGAAGCGCCAGCAGTAAGCATCGAAGCTGCCGAACTCTTGCTGAATGGCGAGAAACGCTCGCGCGCTGCGCACCGCCGCCTCGATCTTCATCCGGTTTCGAACGATGCCGGCATCCAACGTGAGCTTTTGAATTCTTGGCTCGCTGTAACGCGCCACCTTCTCAGGATCGAAGTCGCTGAACGCCCGGCGGTAGCCTTCCCGCTTCCGCAGCACGATCGACCAGCTCAGTCCAGCCTGCGCCGCCTCGAGAATCAGAAACTCGAAATGTATCCGGTCATCGTGAACGGGGACGCCCCACTCGCGGTCGTGATATTCCAGCATCAGCGGATCGTTCTGGGCTAACCCAGCGCATCGTTTCATGCGTATACCCTCAGAGCATTCAGCTCTCGACTTCTTCCAGCGAAAGATCGATAGAAAGTGGTTCTCAGTGGCCTGGGTGGAGCACGCCTTCAGGCGTGCATTTAAAATCGGAACAACATTTCGGCTTTAGCCGCTGCGGTAACGCTTGACCTCAGGCGCTAAAGCGCACCTCGGACAACGCCGGACAGTGCACGCCTGAAGGGCGTGCTCCACCCACCAAGGCCAGCCGTGCATTTCAAGCTCACGGCTGAGCTTCCTCCAGCTCCTGCGACAAGCTCTCCCACTCGCTCATCATCGCCTCCAGCTCCTCCCGGCGTTTCGCCAGCAGCTCCGTCCAGCGCTGCGTCTCTTCCGCGCTGACGAACGATTGCAACTCGCGCTCGCATTCGGCGATGCCATCTTCCAGGCTGGCAATCCCCTGCTCCACCTGCTGATGCCGCTCCTGCATCTGTTTCAGCTTGATGGGATTGATGCGCTTCTTCGACTGCCCCTGCGACTTCTGCTCCTGGTATCCCGGCACATCTGACAATGTGGGAGCCCACGCCGTCTGCTCGGCTTCGCTGTCTTCGCCTGACTGCTGCCGCTGCTTGCGCCATAGGTAGTCTTCGTAGTTGCCGGGAAAGACTTCGACCCGTCCGTCGCCGATCTCGAAGATGCGCGTTGCCAGCTTGTCGATGAAGTAGCGATCGTGGGAGACGAAGACCACCGTGCCGTTGAACTTCTCCAGCGATTCCAGCAGCACGTCTTTCGCGCGCATGTCGAGGTGGTTGGTCGGCTCGTCGAGCAGCAGGAAGTTCGACGGATGCAGCAGCATGCGCGCCAGCGCATAACGATTGCGCTCGCCGCCTGACAGCACGCCGATCGGCTTGAACACATCGTCCTCGGAAAACAGGAAGCATCCCAGCACACCGCGCAGCTCGGTCGTCGACTTCTGCGGCGCAACGTCCGACAGATCGTCCAGCATGCGGCGTCGAGGGATCGAGTTCCTTGTACTGGTCCTGCGCAAAATAGTCCGGCTCGACGTTGTGGCCCAGATTCAGCTTGCCCTCGGTCAGCGGCTCAATGCCGGTGAGCAATTTGATGAGCGTCGACTTGCCCGCTCCGTTCACGCCGACTAAGCGCGATGCGGTCGCCGCGCTGGATGGTGAAATTCGCGCCGCTGAAAACATGCTTTGGGCCGTAACTTTTGCCAACGTCGATGGCCTCGACCACCAGCCGCCCGCTGGGCTTGGGCTGCGGGAAGGTGAAGTGGATAGTGCGCTCGTCCTGCGGCACCTCGATGCGCTCGATCTTTTCCAGCTCCTTGATGCGGCTCTGTACCTGCTTGGCCTTCGTCGCCTGGTAGCGGAAGCGATTGATGAAAGCTTCCAGTTGCTCGATGCGCTCGCGCTGATTCTTATACGCTGCGACCAGCGAGTCGCGCCGCTCCTGCTTTTGCGCCAGATATTTTTCGTAGTTCCCGCTGTAGAAGTGAACGCGCTTGTTCCATATCTCGGCGATGCGGTCGACGGTGACGTCAAGGAAATAGCGGTCGTGCGAGATGAGGATGTAGGCAAACGGATACTGCAGCAGATACTGCTCGAGCCAGTTGCGGGTTTCGAGATCGAGGTGATTCGTGGGCTCGTCGAGCAACAGCAGGTTCGGCTTCGACAGCAGCAGCTTGCCCAGGGCGATGCGCATCTGCCAGCCGCCGGAAAACTCTTCGGTGTAGCGCGTCCAGTCTTCCTTCTTGAAGCCCAGTCCGTCGAGCACCGTGCCCACCTGCGAGTCGAGGGCGTAGCCGTCGTTCATGTGGAAGTGGCCGGAGATGCGCTGGTAGCGCTCGGCCACCTGCGCGTATTCGTTCGACGCCGGGTCGAGTCTCGCCCATCTTGTGGGTGAGCTCTTCCATTTCCTGTTCGAGCGCCTGCAGGTTGGCGAAGACCGACATGCACTCGTCGAAGACGGTGCGGCCGGAAAGCTTGAGGCCATCCTGCGGCAGGTAGCCGAAGGTCGTGTTGCGCGCCGGGACGATGGTCCCGTAGTCGAGCGACTCGAGGCCGCCGAGAACTTTCAGCAGCGTGGATTTGCCGGTGCCGTTAGCCCCTACGAGCCCAACGCGCTCATTGGGCGTGATGAGCCAGTCGAGATCTTCGAACAGCAGCTTGGGGCCGAACCGTTTGCCGGCAGAAGAGAGTTGGATCATGAATTAAGAATCAAATTAATCCGCGCTTTGTATCAGGGCACGACTTCAGTCGTGCCGGATAGCACCGGTAGAGCGGACCTTCAGGTCCGCGTCTCGTTCGCCCAACAAAATTTAAGCCGGCTTCAGCCGGCGAAAGTGCCGCCGGGCCGAGGCCCGGCTCATTCATCTGTGGCCACCTGCACGCAGCGCTAAAGCGCTGCTCTACCCGATTAACGCTTGCGGCTCGAAACTGGCCCCTAATTGCTCTTCTTCTGCCCCTTCAGAATCCGCTCGTCGATGGGCTTTCTGCCGGCGAAGCCTTCTTCCACCCCGTGCCAGTGCGTGATGCCCTGCTCGCCCAGCTTCCAGCACAGCAGGATCACCTCATCACCGACGAGGCAGGGAAAATCGAGCAGGCCGATGTCGAGGTCTTTCACCTGCACCCCGGTGGCATCGATTTCGGCCACCGCATCTTTCGCTTTTTGCAGCGCTTTCTCGCGCTCAGCTTTGCGGCGAGCGACTGCCACGATGTCCACGGCCGTTCCGCCGTTGACGAAGACACGGCTGGCCAACGCCTGGTGTTCGGCGTCGACTTCCTCGATCAGCTTTTTGGCATCGATGGCGGAGCGCAGCAGCGACTCCAGGACGGGCAACAGAGTCTCGGCTTCAGCAATGGTAAAGGTTCGCGCCATTTCGGTTTCCAGCCTCGCCAGAGTTTCGGCGGTGTGGCGTTCAACAACACGACGGCGATATGCCCGGACATCGGACCAATACCGGGGCACCCGCCGCAGAAATTTCTCACGAGGACGTTTGCGAATAATCACTGGATCTCTAACATCCTATCAAGTGCCGCCCGCGCCCACATCTTTACTTTTTCGTTTACCCTGATTTGATTCACAATATTTCCGTCGACCAGGTTCTCCAGCGCCCAGCACAAATGCTGCGGCGAGATGCGAAACATGGTCGTACACAGGCAGCCGGAATCGTCGAGCGTGATCACCTGCTTATCGGGATACTCTCTTCGCCAGCCGGTTCACCAGGTGAATTTCCGTGCCGATGGCAAACGCCGAACCGGCCTTCGCCTCCCTCACCCGTTTGATGATGTGGTCGGTCGAGCCGATGTCGTCAGCCTTCTGGCAGACTTCCCAGCGGCACTCGGGATGCACCACAACCTGGATGCCCGGATGGTTCGCGCGCACTTTTTCGACGTGCTCCGGCAAAAAGCGCTGGTGTACTGAACAGTGTCCCTTCCACAAAATGACTTTCGCTTTGCGCAAGCGCTCGGCCGACAAGCCGCCCTGCAACTGATACGGATCCCACACCACCATTTCGTCGAGCGGAATGCCGCGCGCGAATCCGGTGTTGCGGCCCAGGTGCTGATCGGGCAGGAAGAACAGTTTCTCGTTGCGCTTGAACGCCCACTCGAACGCGCCCTTCGCGTTCGACGAGGTGCAGACCAGCCCGCCGCGCTCGCCGCAAAACGCTTTAATCGCGGCCGTCGAATTCATGTAGGTGATCGGCGTGATGCCGTTGCCTTCGTCGTCGGTCAGGCCGAGGCGCACAAACTGCTCCCACGCGTCTTCGACCTGTCCGATCTCGGCCATGTCGGCCATCGAGCAGCCGGCGTTGAGATCAGGAAGAATAACCGATTGTCCGCGGCGCGCCAGAATGTCGGCGCTCTCCGCCATGAAATGCACGCCGCAAAAAACGATGTACGAACCTCTGGCCTCTGCGGCCATCTGCGATAAGCGATAGGAGTCGCCGCGGTAATCGGCCCAGCGTACGACTTCATCGCGTTGGTAGTGATGTCCAAGGATCACGCACTCGTCGCCCAACTCGCGTTTGGCCGCGGCAATACGCGCGTCCATCGAGCGATCGGGGAGAACGAGGTAGTTTTCAAGCGAGCAGGATGCCGCTTCAGTAATCGGTGCTGTAGCCATTCTCTTGTCTCTGCCTTCAGTCCCGGCGACGCTGTTCCGATGATCGGAAATACGCCCCGGAACGGGGATGTTGAAAGCTGACTCGCGGCTCCAGTAGATCCACACACGCTTGCGCGCCCGACCTACGGGGATGTTGAAGCTGCCAGTTGACGCTTCTTTACTCTCACTTCATTCGATGATCCGCCCGGCGCGTTCGTTACAAAATCGAGAAGCACAGAAGATTCGCCGCTTCTCCTCACCACACAAGCGTTCCGGCGGATAATCGAACTCTCAATTGTTACGCGTCGATGAAGATTGCGCAAGGGGGAGTTGCGGAATTAGCAATGAGCGATTGGCGCCTGGCAACTAGCGGCCGGCTTTCAATTCTCGCCTTTCGCTCTTGGCTTTTCGCTTTTCGCCAGAGCCCCTCAACAAATTGTCATCCTGAGCGCAGCATCCGCCTGCCTTTTGCTCCGCCGTATTTGCGGAGCGCGGATGCGGAGTCGAAGGATCTGCGTTTTGCTCGCGCAGGAAGGATCCTTCCACCACGAGCAAAACGCGCAGATCCTTCGCTTCGCTCAGGATGACAATTCAAGAGAAGCACCAGGATTTACGGCGTCACCGGCTGAATCGTTTCCTGCCCCTTCATCGGAATCGTGACGACGTCCTTCCCGGTGAGATTCATTTTCGTCAGGTCGACCATCCTGATCTGGCTGTTGTCATAGGTGCGGAAATAAAACTTCAGCGCTTTCAGATCGCAGGCGCTGGTCCACAAGGTGAATTCGGTTTCGAATTTGCTGTTGCCCTCTTTCTGACGCGTGGCGCCCTTGGGAATATCGAAGTTGTTCAGGATGTGGAACAGCTCCAGCACCGCGTCGTCTCCGGTCTTCGAGGGCAGTACCGAGACGCTGAAGGCTACGGCGCGCACGAAGCGCGAGGGCGGCGTGAAGTCGCCGGGCAGGCCCAGCATTCCGGTGCCCTGGCCGATTGGCTGCAGGACGACCCCCGAGCCGAGATTGATCGGCGGCACGTTGTTCACCGAGAAGTTCACATAGTTGCGCAGGTTGGTCATGTGCCAGTCAAAGGCCGGCGAGTTGGTAAGGACGCCCAGCGGATCGTCGAAGACATGGAGCTTGCCGCCGGAGTATTCGATGACGAGGCTCTTGCCGGTCGCGTCGTAGACCGCATAGTGTACCGGCACGATACCCCATCCCGGGTATTCGACGTTAGGGACAACGATGTTCGCAATGTTCTGCCGGACCTCGTCGACCGTGGCGAAGTTCTCCAGCAGATAGGAGTTGACCTGCCACGGAGCGATCGTCTTGCCGGCGTCGGCCGCCGTGTAGGGCATGTAGTCGGCGGTGTCCGGGAAGTAGAAGGTTCCGACCGCGAGACCCTTTTCATTGAGACCATCGACCAGGTAGGGCATGCCTTCGCCGTCGGCCCCCAGGCTGGCATATTTTGCATTCCATTTAAGCCCCGGCTTGCCGTCAGGGGTTACGCCCGTACGCGCGAAGCCGCGGGGCACGAGGATGACGTCGGAGTGAAGGGCGCTCCCGAACTCCATGGTGCGGCCACGCACGACGCTGCCGTCCTGCGCGGTGAGGCGGATGCCGGTGCAGCCCATGGCCGAAGGAATCGCGAGCAAACCGAGACAGAGAACGAGAGGGATGACGAGATAGCGCAATTTCACAAAGAAATCCTTTCGAGAGAGTTGTTGGCAGGCTGCGAAGAGGAACGCTCGCTTCGCTATCCAGGAGGGTCTGCGTATTTGGGTTCGATGGTAGGAGCGAGCCAGCCGCCGCGAAAGGGCGGGCGTCACAGGCGATTGGTTATTCGCAGGGTGTGGCTAGGCGATGTTCAGGACGCCACAAGGCGCGATGCAAACATGGAATCGTTATCCGCCGAGCAGGACGAAGCGCAGTCGAGGGAGCTGCGGTTCGCGCGCAGGAGGAATACTTCCCCGTGTGACAAACAGCAGATCCTTCGCTGCGCTCAGGATGACAACTCAAAAAATGACGACGATGCAAGAGCTCAATTCAGGAGATAGGGATGACCGTTCACAAGGGCCAGCCGAGCCGGAGGCCCGTCATCCCCCGATGTGCACCATCGTCCGCGATGCCGGGATGAAGCCTGGCTCGCCGATGTGGTGGCGGGCTTCCTTGTGGTCGACGACTTCGCGGATGAAGCCGGCCATCTCTTCGTCGCTGGCGCCGCGCTGCATCAGCGCCGCCAGATCGTGCTCGCGCACCGAGAACAGGCAGGTGCGGATCTTGCCGTCGGAGGTGAGGCGCACGCGGCTGCAATGTCCGCAGAAGGGATGCGACACGGGCGCGATGATGCCGATTTCGCCGACGCCGTCTTCGAAAGTGTAGCGGCGCGCGGTTTCGCTGTCGCTGCGTGGCCCAAGGTCGCGCAGCGGCATGAACTCGGCCATGCGGCGTTAGGATTTCGTCGAGCGTGACCACGATCTCCGGCGACCACACGCGATCTTCTTCCAGCGGCATGAACTCGATGAAGCGCACGCTCACGCCTTCGCTCGCGCGCAAAGCGGCCGAAGCCGGTGATCTGGTCGTCGTTGAAGCCGCGCAGCAGCACGCAGTTGATCTTCACCGGGTTGAGGCCGGCGCGTTGCGCAGCGCGAACTCCGGCCAGCACGCGTTCGTAACTATTAGGGCACGCGGGTGATGCGTGCGAAGTGCTCGGGCTCGACCGCGTCCATCGAAACCGTTACACGTGAGAGACCGGCGTCGGCCAGCGGCTGCGCCAACTCGGCCAGCAGGTGTCCGTTGGTGGTGATGCGCGATGTCCAGCGGCTCACCTTCGAGCGTCCGCATCTGCTCCAAGCTCGCGCACCATGTCGACCAGGCCGTTGCGCAGCAGCGGCTCGCCTCCGGTGAGGCGGACCTTGGTGATTCCCAGGCCGACGAAGACGCGCGCCATGCGCAGGTAGTCGGCGATGGGCATCTCCGGAAATTGCGGGCCGTCGCTGCCCGAGCGGCAATAGACGCACGCGATAGTTGCAGCGGTCGGTGATGGAGATCCGCAGATCGCTGATGCGCCGTCCGTGTTTGTCGGTTAGAAACATCGCTCTTCGCTGTTCGCTCTTCGCTTGTCTCAGACGCTATCGGCCTTTTTCCCACACGCTACCGGGCTTTTCGCAGACGCCTTCGCGCTTCTTGCGGACGCCGGCCTTTTGCATACGCTAACGGAGTTTCAGGGAGAGCGGCGCTTCAGCGCCGCGTCCGCGTATTCGTTAGTCAATCGCAAGCCGGCTTCAGCCGGCGACACCCGCCTCTCGGACCGAAGCTCGAAACAGGGCCCCATGAACGCTGGCCTGAAGGCCAGCTCTACTCGATTGAATTGTGCGGGAAAGGACAGGCGCAGACGTGCGGACGCACGCTGCCGGCTGTTTCCTTTCCAAGCACGGGAGGCGTGGACGTTTCCCTCCACACCCTCGGCCCCGAGGAACTCTCGTCCGCTCGGGACACCGCCGCCGCAGCCATCGGTATGCCATTAGGCCGCGGAGGTCGGAAACTCCAGCCATTATAGATGCGAAAACCACGGGAAAGCAGCAGCGGCTTGTAATTGGCAACTAGCGGCTGGTAACTCGCGATTAGCTGCCGACAAACCTCGTGCATCGCGGCTCTGTAACCACTGGCTCATGCGAAGTCTACTTTTAGGAATCGTCGGCGGACGAATTAAGCATTGTCATCCCGAGCGGAGGCGCGCATTTGCCGAGGGACCTGCGGTTTGCGCATGCCGGAAGGATCCTTCTGGTACGAACGAACCGCAGATCCTTCGACTACGCATCCGCCCGCCGCAAAAACGGCGGAAAGGCAGGGCGGATGCTGCGCTCAGGATGACAAGGCGTTGGCGGGTTGGGACGCGATTCCGACCAGGGACTCAGCGTCCCTTACATCCCTTCGTAGTTCGGACCGCCGCCGCCCTCGGGTGGAACCCAGGTGATGATCTCGTAGGGGTCCATGATGTCGCAGGTCTTGCAGTGCACGCAGTTGGACGGGTTCAGGTGAATCTCCAGCCCGCTGGGCGTGTCTTGCGCTTCGACCATCTCGTAGACATTCGCCGGGCAGAAATTCTTGCACGGGTTGCCGTACTCCTTCACGCAGCGCTCGTTGCAGATGGTCGTGTCGTGAATGACCAGGTGCGCCGGCTGATCTTCCTCGTGCTTGGTGCCCGAGTGATAGAGGTCGGTCAGCTTGTCGAAGGTGAGCTTGCCGTCGCCCTTGGCCGGGCCAATGATGTCCGTTTCCGCGCCGCCGTCGTTGGGCAGGGTGCGCAGCATCTGCATGTGGCGATGTCCGGCGTCGTTCATGTAACGCGCCTTCAGGCCGCGGCCGCCGGTGAACTGCTGAATGCCGGCGTGGACCATGCCCGAGAGAAATCCCTGCTCGAAGCCCTGATGGAAGTTGCGCACCGGCCACAGCTCTTTCTTGATCCAGCTCTTCTCGACGCGCGTCTGGAAGCCCTCGAGCACCGGCAGCGAGAAGTCGCCTTTGGCCATGGCTTCGAACGCGGTTTCCGCCGCCAGCATGCCGCTCTTGATCGCCAGGTGAATTCCCTTCAGGCGCTGCGAGTTCAGGAAGCCGGCCGAGTCGCCGAGAATCATCCAGCCATCGCCGGCTAGCGGCGGAATGCACCACCAGCCGCCATACGGCAGCGACTTCGCTCCATAGCGCACCATCTTGCCGCCTTCGAGCAGCTTGGCGATGAAGGGATGCTTCTTGAACTGCTGCAAGACGTGCTGCGGATCGATGCGCGGGTCTTTGTAGTCGAGTCCGGTCACGAAGCCCAGCGAGACGATGTTGTCTTTCGAGCCGTAAATCCAGGCGCCGCCGTACTCGTTGAAGGTGAGCGGATAGCCCATGGTGTAGATGACTTCGCCGGCAGCCAGCCGCCCGGCGGGCAGCTCCCACAACTCTTTCACGCCGACGCCGTAGGTCTGCGGATTGCGTTCGCGATCGAGCTGGAAGCGGCCGACCAGTTGCTTGGTCAGCGAGCCGCGCGAGCCTTCGGCAAGAATCACGACCTTCGACTTCAGGTCGTAGCCTGGTTCGAAGTTCGATTTCTGCTGGTTGTTCTTGTCGACGCCCTTGTCGTCGGTGCGCACGCCGCAGACGCGTCCGGACTCGAACAACAGCTCGGAGCCAGCAAATCCGCTGAAGACCGTAATGCCGGCCTCTTCAACTTTCTGCCCCAGCCACTTCACGAACTTGTTAATCGAGATCACGTAGTTGCCGTGATCGCGCATGGGCGGCGGGGTGATAGGAAATTTGAACTTGCCGGTCGGCGTCAGGAAGTAGACCGCCTCTTTCACCACGGCGGCATCCAGCGGCGCTTCTTTTTCGAAATCGGGCAGCAGCTCGCGCATGGAGCGCGGATCGAGCAGCGCTCCGGAGAGGCAATGCGCGCCAATGTCACGCGCTTTTTCCAGCAGGTAAATGTTTTCTTTGCTGAGCTGATTATCGGGATGAGCGGCGTTGTGCTCGTCGATCAGCTGCGACAGGCGCAGCGCGCAGGCCATACCCGCCGGACCTCCGCCGACGATGACCACATCGGCTTCCATAACGGGGCGTTCAACATCGGGGAGCGACTTACGAAAAACTATCATCGGGCCTAATCCAAAAGCTTGGAAATATAAGTATTAATTCGACGCGAAAAGGCAGTATGCCACAATGTCAGAGCTCGCTCGTTGGCAAGTAAGATACGCAGATGCAAAGACACAAGTTCCCAGCGTGACGCGAAACGAACCCTCAAAACATTGCGACTCAGGAGCCAAGCCGGTCACGGCAGCTCAAAAAAATCAAATCCGCATGGGACAAAATACGGCAGGAACGGCAAACTCCAGGGTCCGACAGCCGGCTAAGCGCCCTTGGCCTTTTTCACCTCTTCCACCAGCGGTGGAACGATGTCAAACAGGTTGCCCACTACGGCGATATCCGCGATCTCGAAAATCGGTGCCTCGGAATCTTTATTGATCGCAATAATGGTACGCGCCCCTTTCATTCCTACGACGTGCTGAATTGCGCCACTAATTCCCAGCGCGAGATACAGCTTGGGCGCGACCGTCTGGCCGGAAGAGCCGACCTGGCGGTCCATGGGCAGCCAGCCGGAATCGCAAATTGGCCGTGACGCTGCAATTTCGCCCCCCAGCGCGTCGGCCAGCTGCCTGGCAATCTCGATGTTCTTCTGCTCCTTGATACCGCGGCCCACGGCGACGATGATCTCGGCCTGCGTCAGATCGACTGCCTGCTTGGCTTCCTTGAAGGGAGCGTCGGGCTTGTTGCGAATTACGCCGTCGGCAATCTCGACCTTCACGGTTTCGACCGGCGCAGCGGCATCGCCCTGCTGCACCTGGTCGCCGCGGAAGGCGCCGTTCTGGAAGGTCGCAAAGTACGGTCCGTCGCCGACAAAGGCCACGTCGGCCGCGAACTTGCCTTGAAACATCTGGCGCGTGAACAGCAGCTTACCGCCTTCGTACTTGTAGCCGACCGAATCGCTGATCAGCGCCCGGCCAAGCGCCGCTGCCAGCTTGGGAGCGAAGTCGCGTACCTGGTAGGTATGCGGCATCAGCACCAGCTTGGGCTGCTTCTGCTCGATGAGATGCTTCAGCGCAGCGACGAAACCGTCGGGGGTATAAGGCTCCAGCTTCGCCGACTCGACGTCGTAGACCTTCGTGACTTTGGTCTTGGCGATCTCGCTGGCAATCTCGCCCACGCCGCTGCCGACCACGGCGGCTTCCAGCGTCCAGCCGGTTTCGGCCGCCAGGGCTTGCGCCCCGGTCAGCGTCTCATACGATACCCGATTCAGCTTGCCTTCTCGTTGCTCAACAACAACCAGGATGGTGTCTGACATTTAGGAGTCCTATCTAGCTATTAGCAGTTAGCAACTAGTTAAGGCTTAATCGGACGCCTATGCCGGCAAATGCTTCCATCCGGCGCCGACCAAGTGCCAAGCTAGTTGCTTTCTTCACCGATTTTGTCGCCGTATTTTCGTTCCAACCAGCGCCAGGATCACGCCGGTGACCGCCAGACATGCGGCGATTATCGCGAATCTCGATTCGCCCAACTTCCAAGCCGCCGGATGAAAAAACAGCACCAGCGACGCAAACAGGATCAGGACCCAGCCAATGGCCAACATGGCCGAGCCGTTTTCACGCTTATCTTCTGACGATGACATAGACGCCTCCAGCGACGACATGCCACCCTCGCTCTACCGCAACCTTTGCGCGCACTCAGGCGACGCGGTTCTCTTCAGCCTCGGCCCGGGCTTCCTGACGCGCGGTGCGCGCCATGTCGCGCTGCCCCAGTCGGGTCGCGCCGATAGCCCGACGATACCGCGTTCCCATGATCACCAGCACCAGGCCGGCGATGCCCTCGACGGTCAGCCAGATCGGCCAGAACAGCGAGCCGTTGCGCAAGCTCTGGAAGAAGTAGATCCCCAGAATCCCGTCCATCCAGAGCAGAATCCATCCGATGGTCAGCATGATGGAGCCGAGCTGACGGTTTTCTACAGTGTTGTCGATGGCTACCTGATCGCGATCAAATCCTGGCATATCGAGCAGACTCCTTGAACGAATTAGGTTCTTACCCGGTTTAGATGCCGTATGAGCGACTAGCAACTAGCGGCTAGCCTTTAGCAAAACCTTGCTCGCTATACCTGGAATCGCGAACTTACCTCCCGATAACGTCGACGAACTTAACTGTCGCGTGCCGCCGGCTAAAGCCGGCTCGACTTTTCTTCACGCCCGCTACCCAGCGCTTCCGCGCTGGGCTAATCACTTCCGACCGGCCTTACGGGGGGCCGATACCGCATGAGGTTGAAGTAGCAAGTAGCTAATCGCTAGTAGCTAGTGGCTGCCTCTACAGTACTCGCACTTCGTTGCGCAGTTTCTCGACAAGCTTCTTGGCCACTTCCCCCGGAGGACCTTCGATCACTTCCGTCTTCTTCGTCTTCTGCGGAATGTAGAGCTTTTCGATCTTCTGCAAGTTCTCGCTCAGCGCCGACTTGACCTCATCGAAGCTGACCTTCTTCAGCGGCTTGTTCTTGGCCTGCTTGATGCCGATCAGCGTGGCATAACGCAGCTTGTTGATGCCCGACTGAATGGTGAGCACCGCCGGCAGCGGCATGTCGACAAACTGGAAGAACCCGGCTTCGAGCTCGCGCTTCACCTTGATGCCGCTGTCGCCCTTTTCGATCTGCATGATGATGGTGGCGTGCGGCCAGCCCAGCAGTTCGGCCAGGATCACGCCCGTCTGCGCGAAACCGAAGTCGTCCGATTGCAGGCCGGTGAAAATCAGGTCGAAGTTCTCTTCCTTGACCGCCGCGGCAAAAGCCTTGGCCGTGTTGAAGGCGTCGAGGGTGACGAAGTTGTCGCCTTCCAGATGGATGGCGCGATCGGCGCCCTTGGCCAGCGCCTCGCGCAGCACCTGCTGGGCGCGCGCCGGGCCGCTGGTGATGACCACCACTTCCCCGCCGTGCTTCTCTTTCTGGCGAAGCGCCTCTTCCAGCGCGTAAGCGTCGGGCTCATTCACTTCGTAAGAAACGTCTTCGCGAATCCATGTCCCGCTCTCGTTGAGCTTTAGCGGGGCGTCTTTCTGCGGAACCTGCTTCATGCAGACCAGGATCTTCACCGGAAATTCCTCGTTGTTCTATAGCGGCGTTGGATATGAGTACGAAACGGGCAAGTATAAATGAATGGCGGTTCAGTTGGGAAACGCCGGAACCGGACAGCGTTCTCGAGAACGGAGCGGGACGTTACAGCCTGGACTATGCGCTCACGAAACCTCGGCGGTGAGTTGCTGTCCCATCTCGTGACTTGGCGCCCCACGTTCGGCCATCCTTTGGCCTAACGTGGGTGGAATGTCGTCACACCCAGGTTAGCGTCCAACGTCAGGACGCGAACCTGGGGCACCAACGATCTTCGAAATTAGGACCGGCGCTTATCCGCGCGTTTTTCGTCCCAGCTTGCGCCGATGCTTTTCGCGCTTAACCTTCTTCGCTGCCTTCGCGCCCGACTTGGTTGTGGAGCTTGCGGCTCGGGTGCGCGGCTTGGACGAAGCGGGAGCAGATGCGCTCGAAGCGCTGCGTCCCTTGCTCGCGGTTGCGGGCTGGGCTTCGGCTTTCGTCGACGCCTCTTCCTGTTGAGCTTTCTTCTCGGAAGAGTCATCGCTGTCGTTGACCAGTCCGTTTACCTTCGACGCGACTGTTCCTAATGCTGAACCGACGGAGCGAGCTACTTTGGTGAGCGTATCGTCGTGCGCTTGCTGCTTTGCGTCCATGTTGCCGCCTTACGTGTGAAGTGGCCACCACCGCGGCCGGAGCTGCGGCAATCAGTTGGAAGCAGAGTCGTGCGCTAAGGGTGCCCGTGCCACAAGACCATCCTCAGCCGTCGACGTGCGGAGCCTGTGTTTTTTCCTTAGCGCACGGCAGAAGCTCCGAGCCGGATGGAAGCCGGTGTCAACTCAAATACTGTGCCTTCTTCGTAAATCCCTCCGTACCCCGTGGTGCCGTATAGGTCTCCTGCCCTGTCCATCACCACGCCGCCGGGAGGATCGCCACCGTCGTTACCGCCGCCGAAGTAGTACAGCACGGTCTCGGTCCATGTGCCCCCGTGGGGGGACAACTTGAAGACGGTCCCGTAGAGATTCGTGCCACCGTAGAAAGTTGTACCGTAGAGAGTCCCGGCAGCGTCGCGAATCAAAGGGGCTAGGGGGCTCCAGCCGTCGCTTGCGCCATTGAAGCTGAGCAATACAGTCTCGCTCCACCCGCCGCCCTCGCTGGGCGACAACTCGAACACAGTCCCGCAGCCGAAGGGAGCGCAGTTAGAGCCGCCCTGGTTAGTCGTGCCATAGAGATTTCCTGAAGCGTCCATAATCAAGGTCGCCCAAGGGTGAAGTCCGTCGTTTTCGTCAAAGTTGTGCAACACGCTCTCGGTCCAGCCGCCTTCGCCGGGCGACAGCTGGTAAACTGTCCCACAGCCTGATAAGCCGGAACAGTACGTTCCGCCCTGGTACGTCACGCCGTACAGATTTCCGGCTGCGTCCATTACGACGCCCGCCTCGGGGTTCTGCCCGTCACTTCCGTTGCCGAAGTTGTGCAGCACGGTTTCCGTCCACTCTCCGCCCGCGTTGGGGGACAGCTCGAAGACCAGTCCTGAACCGTATGTGCCGCCGGAGAACATCGTGCCATATAGATTGCCGGCAGCGTCTTGCACCAGGCCGTAACTCCCGAAGCTGCCATATCCGCCGCTGCTGAAGTTGTATAGAACGGTTTCCGTCCAGCCGCCCTGGCTGGGCGACAACTCGTAAGCGATGCCGAGGCCGTGAAGGCCGCCCTCGTCCGTCAGGCCGTACAGATTACCGGCAGCGTCCATCATCAGGCCTTGCGGATCGGCTCCGTCGCTGCCATTGCCAAAGTTGTGCAGTATGGTCTCCGTCCAACCGCCGCCCGCAGCAGGCGACAACTCGAACACGGTCCCGCAGGTGAAAATGCCGCATAGGTAAGGGCCGCCGGAGCTCGTCACCCCATAGAGGTTACCGGCAGCGTCTCGGATCAGGCTGGTACCACCGACGTCACCGCTGTCGTTTCCAAAGTTAAACAAAATGGTTTCATGGTCGGTCGCCCAGGCACTGCCAAGAAACAGCGCTGCCATGAAGAAAACAGCAACGGCGCTTAAACGAGAGGAAAGAATTTTCGGCCGCATGAGGGTGCTCCTCCGTGAACAGAATTGGAGACGGGCCCGATGTGAGGCGGCCATTCTAGCTCAATTCAGAGCGTACCGTCGATTGGCCTTCCCTGGCATCCAGATGCGGGCGCCCGTCGTCTGCAGTGTTCGGATGGGTGGGCGAATCGAAATTCGCTGAACCTCTGTTTAGTTGTCGCGCCACAGCATGGCCGAGATCGTTCCCTGGTCCTGGAAGATCTGCAACAGGTCGGTCAGCTGGCTGATGGGAACGTCGTTGACCACCAGTTGATAGATCAGATGCTTGCCGCTCTTGGTTTCGATATAGCCGCCGAAGGCCTGGCCCTTGATGACCAAACCCGCAGCTGAACCTTCGGCATACGTTCCGGTCTTGGCGCGGACTTTGCCTTTCGCGCCGGCCAGCGTGGGGTCGGATTCGAAGTCGGTAACGAAGCCCAACGAGCCGTCGACGCCGAGTATCGGCAGCGAGTCGAAGAAAGTCGGGAAGGTTGGCTGGCGGCTGAGCGAGGCCAGCATGCGCGTGACCGCGAAGTCTGACGCTGTGGTAGCTCCTCCACCGCTGCCGTCCACAAAGTGGTAGTCCTTGGCGGCGATCGAGTAATTCGCCAGCAAGTTCTGCTGCTCGACCGCCAGCGCGTCTTTCATGTTGTCGACCTTCTGCGTCAGGCCGTAGAGCACCAGGCTGGTGTCGGCGCCGATGTTGTAGCTGACCTTGAGAATGTACTTGGCGTAATCGCCGTAGGGCATGCCCACCAAGTTGGCGACCTCAGACGTCTGACTGTACGCGGCTTTCGAGGGCAGCAGCGATGCCGGATTCAACTTGACCGCAGCGGCGTCGACTGTGACGCCCGCGGCCTGCAGCTTCTCGATGAAGACCGTGCGCGCGTAGTCCGTCGGGTTCACGATGCGGAAGGTCTGCACCAGCGGAAACTTCCCGGTGAACATCGGCTTGTAGTTAAGGGGGAGATTGCCGGTGACAGTGCCTGTGCAGCCCGGCGTGCCGATGCACTTGGGGAATTCGGGATCCAGCTTGAGCGTGTACTCCGACGAGGCGGCGGTGGTCATCAGCTTGTTGTCGACTCCGAGCGCGGCCGACACCGGACGCCAGTTCACCGACGCTGCACTGCCTGCCGCCGCCGGATTGATGGTCAGGTCGACGACGTCGTCGTTGACAAAGATCGGCGTGACGTTGAATTGATCGCGAAAGTTGAAGGCCTGGAAGAGGCGGTCGTCGATGACGATCTCTCCGGCAACTTTCTTGATGCCCGCCGATGCGACTTGCTGTGCCAGAGCGGCGTAGCCGGCCAGCGGATCGGGCGCAGTCAGCACGGCATTGCCCAGCGAGTCGGCCTCATTGTGATCGAAGTTGCTGATGGCGATGCTGCCGTCGGGATTCCTGCGGCCACCCATGGTCAAGTCGCCGGACGCGACGAGCACGAGATTGCCATGCAGCACGCCGGACTGGTCGACGTCGCCCATGCGATAAACCGGCGTGTCGTACGTGTGGTTAGGGCCAATCTGGTTGAGCAGCTCGCCGATGGTGAAGACCTTGCGTACCGAGCCGATGAAGAATTGGCGCCCCGCGTTGTAGTCGATGAGCACCTTGCCGCTGGCATCAATGACGCGCAGCCCCCACGAAGCCCGCTTGTAGATCGGCTTGGTAAAGATTTTCTGGATGTCGTCGGGAATCGCCGCCGAAGACGAAGACGGGGCGCTGAAGGCCTGGGCGGAGAGAAAAGTCGCCGAGAAAAAGACGGCGACGGCGAAGAAGGATTGCAGTCGTAACATGTATGCCCCGAATGTGCAGCGCGGGAATCGTATCACGAGGAGAGTTGCAGGTTGGTTGTCGACGGGCACCTGATCATCGTGAAGGAAAGGCCGGTACCCCACGTCGACCGTCCTTTGGCCCAACGTGGGTTCAGAGACCCCAGGTTAACGTCCAAAGTCAGGACGTGAACCTGGGGCACCAACAACACGCACCAACAACACGGATCCGCGGTGCCCTACTCATTCGCGGCTTTCGAATGAGTGGCAGATCTCACCGTGTGGTCTGTTCGCGTTCGAGCAATTTCTTCTTGCGCTCGACGCCCCAGCGATAACCCGAGACGTCTCCGTCGCTGCGCACTACGCGATGGCATGGCACCGCGACTGCTACTGGATTGGTCGCACAGGCGCGAGCAACGGCCCGCACTGCCGTGGGCTCTCCGATCTGGCGCGCGACTTCGGTGTAGCTGCGCGTCTGGCCGCGCGGAATTTGCCGCAGCGCATCCCACACTTTCTTCTGGAACGCCGTCGCGCGAATGTCGAGTGGCAGATCGATGGTGGTGTTCTCGCCGCGAATTGCCGCCAGCAGCGGCTCGACATATTCGCGCAGCGCTTTGTCGTCGCGATGAAATTCCGCTGCGTGAAATTCTTCCCGCAGAGTTTGCTCAAGTTCGGAAACGCTTTCGCCGAAGCGTACGGCGCTGAGCCCGCGCTCGGTCGCTGCCACCAGCATGCGTCCCAGCGGCGTGGCGACGATGGCATAGCGCAGGTTGGCGCCCTTGCCTCCGCGGCGGTACTCGCCCGGCGTCATCCCTAACTGCTGCGAAGATTTCTCATACAAGCGGCTGGGCGAGCCGAAGCCCGCGTCGTAGAGCGCCGTGGTCACATCATCGCCTTTGCGCAGGCCGGACTTCACCTGCTGCATGCGCTGCGCGGCTTGATACTCGCGCGGGCTGAGTCCGGTGGCGCGCTTGAAGAGGCGCTGTAGATGAAACGCGCTAAGCCCGACGCGCTTGCTCAACGCCGCGAGGGTCACGGACGCCTCTGCCTCGTCAAGGATCCCGCGCGCCGTGAGCACGGCCTGCGCCTGCGAGGAAATTTCCGTCGGCTTGCAGCGCAGACAAGCGCGATAGCCGGCGCGCTCGGCCTCGTTAGGATTTTCGAAGAACTCGACCGAGTCGCGCCGCGGCCGGCGGCTGGGACACGACGGCCGGCAATAGATTCCGGTGGTGCGCACGGCGAAGACGAAGCGCCCGTCCTGACGGGCGTCGCGCGCCATGACCTGCTGCCATTTGTGCTGAAGTTCGGTTTGCATGCTCATACGGTACGTCCGTTCTTCATGCGGCGATATCCGGAGATTGCGGGCAAAGTAAATCACTGGCCAGTAGCTGTCGAGTTGTGCAGAGCGACTCGTGCCGCATGGCGCCGCGCCTGGAAGATTGTCATCACGACGAGGGCTTCAGCCCGAGGAGGGATCTGCTTTTTCTGAATCCGCAAGGACCCGTCGCCTCGGAACGAGAAGCAGATCCCTCGCTTCGCTCGTGATGACAAACATGAGGCTGTAACCGTAAGCCTCACCTCTATCGCTGGCTTCTACCCTTTGACCCCTGTTCCCTTCCCAACGATCTGCTTCGCCTGCTCCACCGATTCGAAGACGTGGGCGTCGATACCTACGGCTCGCGCGCCTTCCACATTGCGTGGGCGGTCGTCGAAGAACAGCGTTCGATGCGGCTTACAGCCAAGTTGCTCCAGGCAGATACGATAGATCTCCGGATAGGGCTTGATGACGCCGTGGTCGCATGACCAGATTTGCACCTCGAATTCGTCGAGCCAGTCGAAGGCGCCGCGCACTTCGTTGAGCAGATCGAACGGGATGTTGGAGAGAATAGCGGTGCGCATGCCCTGCGCGCGGATCTCGCGTGCCAGTTCGATCGCGGCTGGATTGGCGCGCACCCACATGCGATTTTCGAAATCGACGATTTTTGCGATATGTTCGGTCGTCAGAGAAATGCCGGCGGTTCTGGCGAAGTGCTGCCAGTGTTGCTCGCAACTGTGGCGGCCGCAGTCGTACTCGTCGCGCGTGTCGGAATATACCTGGTAGAAAGGCGGCTCGGCTGATGCCGACCAGCTTTGCGAATTCCTGCAACTCGGCCGGCGTGGGTGAGTGGCTAAGCACGCGGCCGTAATCGAAAACGACAACATCCCAAGGCGTAGATTCCATCCACTTCATTTTCACACACGGAGTTGGAGCGGCGAGCGATGGTCGCGCATCCGATAGGCGACTGTTTCAGAAAGGAACATGATGAACGCAGAGAATGGTCTCATCCACCTGGAGAGCAAACATTCCGTCGACGAAACCATTGAACGTCTGCAATTGCTGCTGCAGGAGAAAAAGATCAACATCTTCGCCCTGATCGACCACAGCGGCGAGGCAGCAAAGGCCGGGCTGGCGATGCGGCCCACCAAGCTGCTCATCTTCGGCAATCCCAAGGGCGGCACGCCGCTGATGCAGGCTGCGCCCACGGTCGCCATCGACCTGCCGTTGAAGGCGCTGGTGTGGGAGGACGTCGACGGCAAAGTTCGGCTGACCTACAACGCTCCCGAATATCTGCAGCAGCGGCATAATGTGCCGCTGGAGCTGCTGCCGAATATTGCCGGGGTGAATGAGCTGCTGGGGAAGGCGGTGGAGTAGACTACGCCTGCTGCAAGGCGAACGCAGCGGCCAGCACGCGATCTCCATCAACGCGCAGTTCCGGATCTGTTTCCGGTGGGAAGATCAAAATGTGTACGACGTGGAAATCACGGATTACCACTGACCTGAGGGACGGCGATGAGTCTTGAAAGACGAACAGCGGCTGCCTGGGCCATACACCCTGGCGAGATTCTCAAGCAGGAATTTCTAAACCCGCTCGGGATGAGCCAGTACAAACTTGCCCAATCCATCGGCGTTCCTGCGCAGGCGATCAACGACATCGTGCGGCGCAAGCGCGGGATCAGCACCGACGTTGCTCTGCGGCTGGGCAAGTTTTGGGGCACCACACCTGAATTCTGGCTCAACTTGCAGATTGCCTACGACCTTCACGTCAGCAGGAAACAGGCGAAATTCAAGCTGGAAAAGATACGCCCTTATAAGGCGGCGTGAGGCTGGGCCATTCCGGGGATGCGCCTTGCCCCTGCGGATGAAACGCAGATCCTTCGACTCCGCGTCCGCCCGAGCACCCCGCCCGCCGCAAAAGACGCGGCGGAACTGCAAAGGCGCGGACGCTGCGCTCACGATGACAATTCGTGGAAGGGTGATTCTTGCAAGGGTGATTCAGCGCGAAGACTTCGATCCAACTGACGGCTTAAAGCCCACTACTCAAAGCCCACCCACCGCTCAGCAGCCTTCCCTACACTGCCTTCAGCAGCATGCAGGTGATGTCGTCGTGTTGCGGGGCGTCGCCGGTGAAGCGGTCGAGGTCGACCATGATGCTGTTCAGCATCATCTGCGGTGAGAGCAGCACGCCGGCGTTGACCATGGTCATCAGGCGCATCTCGCCGTATTCCTCCTGCCGGTTGTTCTCGGCTTCAATCACGCCGTCGGTGAAAACAACCAGCCAGTCGCCGCTCTCCAGCGTCACCGTTCCCGAGGCGTAAGGGGCGTCGCTCATGATGCCGAGCGGCACGCCGCCCTGGTCGAGGCGTTCCATCGCTCCGGTCTTGCGGCGCAGGATGGGATTGTTATGGCCGGCGTTGATGTAATTCATCACGCGCGTCGTTGGGTCGTACTCGGCGATGAAGGCCGTGGTGAAGCGGCGGCCGTTCTGACTGTTGGTGCAGGCATAGCGGTTCATGCTGCCGACCAGTTCGACCAGGCTGCCGGGCGTGGCCGAAAGCGTCTTCAGGCTGGCCTGGAAGGTCGCCATCAGCATGGCCGCGGGAATGCTCTTCCCGGCCACGTCGGCGATGGCGAACAGGTAGGTCGGGTGAGGCGACTCGCAAGGGCGCGCGAAGACGTCGTAGTAGTCGCCGGCGACGGTGTTGGCGGGCTTGGTGGTGAAGGCGATCTCGATGCCGGGAATCGGCGGCGGAGTGGCGGGCAGCAGCCACGCCTGAATTTCTTTCGCGATCTGGAGATCGCGCTTCATCACCACGCGATCACCGACCTCCAGAATAAGCAGCGCAAACATCAGCAGCCCGCCGTAGAAATGGGTGTCGAAGCCGACTACGCGAACCTCGCCCGAGGAACTCTGCCAGGTCGCATCACCGCTGGGGATGACGATCAGGACTAGCGCAATCAGCAGCAGCACGCGACGGGCGGGTGTGAGCTTCTCGATGATGGCCCAGAAGAAGCGGCCGATCAGGTTCATCCCATGGCGGAAGCGCGACTCGCCCGCGGCGCGAGTGGAATCGACGTCCTTGGAATAGAGGCGGTAGCTGGAACGCGCGTCGGTGCGGAACTGCGACCAAAGCTCGCTGAGTTGCATGCCCTCGGTCACACGGGCCCAGAAGCGATCGACCTTGTGGCCGAAGGAATCTCGCGGCTGCCTGATTTGCGGAGGGGTTGCCATTGGTGAGAGACGATTATAGAGGCAGAGGGTGGTGGCCGGTTTGCTGCTTAAAGTAACGCTTTAGATACCGGCTTCAAGGGCCTGCAACCTATGCCAGAATTGCAGCGCGTTGCCGTTGCTTGGGAATTTAGCTTGTCATCCTGAGCGGAGCGTCCGCGCCTTTGCTGTTCCGACGCGTCTTTTGCGGCGGGCGGGGGTGCTCGGGCGGACGCGCAGTCGAAGGACCTGCTTTTGCGGGGACAACGATGCACCGCGGACAGACAGCAGGTGCCTCCGCGCGGGCTAAAGCCCTTGGTCGGGATGACAAATCATTTGAGAAACACGCAGTCCTGGAAGCAGCGGATAGATGCGGAATCCCAATGGCCAAGTGCAAAATGCCAAGTGCCGCTCTACTGCAGCCTCTCCGGCCGAACCTGCTCATCCAGAAACGCCACCGACTGCACGCCGGAGACCTCGAAGCGTTTGCGGCAGCGGATGTTCTTGCAGGCGACCAAGTCATCGCGGCGGACCATGTAAGAGCGGGCCTTGGCGAACTTGGCGCGGTCGCGCTCGTCGGCGCGGGGCGGCAGGCTGCGGCGCTTGGTGCGCACCAGCCAGCCCAGATCGTACTCGTTGGACTGATGGCAATGAGGACAGCTTAGGGTCGATTTCTTGGTTTCCTGTCGCTCATCGTAAAATTCGCGCTCTTCCATCCAGTCCCTCCGTGGCAGCCCGAAAAGGCCAAAGCAGCATTTTAGGCGCATTAAAACAGAATTGCACCTTGCGCGATGGTCGCTGGATCCGGCGCAGCTTTGGGCCGCGTTCAGCGCGGGCGCCGATTGGCAGATGCCCGGCTGTTTGCGCTTACAAACCGCGCTGGCGGATATGCATCTACTTACCTTTCACATTGAAACCGGCGTCGGTGGGCGCTGGTGAAGGCTGCGCTAAGAACACGAATGAAATTTGCCCTGGTCAATCCCGATTGGACGTTCGAAGGCTCAACCTATTTCGGATGCCGCGATCCGCACTATCCGCTGGAGCTGTTGTTTGCCCATAACCAGATCGTGGGCGCCGGGCATGAAGCGCTGGTGATCGATGCGCAGATGGATAGGCTGACCGTCGATGAGGTTCGCCAGCAGCTCGACCGTTATGCTCCGGGCATCCTGGTGATCCCGACGGCGCCGTCCTACTTGTTCTGGCGGTGTCCGCAGCCGGAGCTGCGCGTGCCGATGGAGTGGTTCGCGGCGCTGGGCAAGAATCGTACGACGGTTGCCATCGGCCCGCACGGGTCGGCCACGCCGGCGGCCGCCTTGCGCAAATTGAAGTGCGATGTCGTGCTGCGCGGTGAGCCCGACCAGACGCTGGCGCGACTGGCGACGGAACCGTGGGAGCAGGTGACAGGCGCTTGCTTCCGCCGCAGCGACGGCAGCCTGCACATCAGCGCGGAGCTGGGCGTCACCGACATGCGCGCGCTCGGCTCGCTCGATTTCGATGGCTACAACGTCGAAGCGCACGCGCATCGGCATCATGTCTTCACCGGCGAGGGCCGCGGGGCGGAGCTGGAGTTTGCGCGCGGCTGTCCGTGGTCGTGCAGCTTCTGCAACAAGACGCTGTTCCGCAACAAATTTCGCGAGCGCAATGTCGAGGCCGTCATCGCCGAGGTCGATCGCCTGATTGCGCGCGGTGTCGATTACATCTACTTCATCGATGAAATCTTTGGTGTCGGCAAGAATGTGCTGAAGCTGCTGGAGGCGCTGGCTGAGCGCGAGGTGAAGATCGGCTTCCAGACTCGCATCGATCTGTGGTCGGAAGAGACGCTCGATCTGCTGGGGCGAGCGGGCACGATCTCGATGGAGGTGGGCATCGAGTCGATTACCGATGCCGGCCGCGACGAGCTGAACAAGAATTGCCGTATCTCGACCGAACGCATTACCGAGCTCCTGATTTACGCACGCACGAAGATTCCCTGGGTGCAGGCAAATCTCATCCTGACCGACAAAGACGACAAAGCCGACATTCGCCGCTGGCAGGAACACCTGAAGGCGCGCGGGGTCTGGGTGAGCGAGCCGGTGCCGATGTTTCCCTTCCCCGGCAGCCCCAGCTACGTGGAGATCTTCAAGGCCGCGCCGGATGATCGGGCCTGGGAGCGCGCGTACGAGTATTACCGGTCACTGTTCAGCGACAAGGGCTGGAGCGACATTCAGGACCAGGCGCCGCGTCCGATTGAAGAGTTGGAGCGCTTGGATTCTGCGGCATGAGAATGGTGCAGTTAAACCTGCCATCCTGAGCATAGCGCCCGAGTACATTTTCCGCGGCGGGCGGAAACGAAGTCGAAGGATATGCGATTCGCCGTGAAACGCAGGTCCCTCCGACTACGGCGTCGAAAAGCGCGCCGCCTCCGGTCGGGATGACAATTCATAAAGCGGTTGAGAGCCGGGCTGAAGCCCGGCTCTTTTTTGGCTTGCCTGACGCGGCGCTGAAGCGCCGCTCTACCCGTAGCTCTCCGCATCCCGTTTTCGCCCTGCCCGTCACTTTCCGTTCCGGTTTCGCGCGGCGCTGAAGCGCCGCTCTGTCCGTGATCTTTCCGCAGCAACACAAAGGCCCGGTGAGGAGGTCACCGGGCCAGCCTGTATCTGCAAGTGAAAGCCTGGCAGGATGTGGGTATGAGGAGAAGTACGTTCCTGCGTTTCGCTTGGCCGCCAGACTGCTCAGGAGCGGCCGGTTTCACTGCTATCAATGACTGCATGATGCCACCGGCCTTCGATAGCAACAATCCCCTGATGTATGTAGATGGGTGCGTCTTTGGTCGCAGAGAAAAAGCGATACTGAAAACGCTGAACGGCCTTACCCTGTGCGTTCCCAGGCCTCGAGCATCGCGAGACTTGGGGCCCCGGGTTTCGCCTGTGATTTGCGCTGCTTACTTGCGGTTAGCATTGGCCCACTCGGCCGACTTCTTCAGTTCGCGATTCGCCTGGTCGAGCAGGTCTTTGGCTTTCTGAGCATGACCTTCCATGTCCCACTCGTTGGCTTGCTGGGCGGCAACAATCTTGTTGTAAGCCTGATCGCAGAGACGCTGGGCAGCGGCCAGATTCGGATGACGATGCGGATTCACGTTTTCCACGGGTTTTTGCGCAAACGCCATACCGCCAACAAATAGAGCTGCGCCCAACAGCAGTCCCAGCAGGGTCTTGGTCATGATTTTCTCCTTGGAAATTTTCGCTCTACGCAATGCATAGCGGCGATGCGAGAGGCTCGGCCGCCGCACGCTCGCGCACAGCTCGAACGATTCGACGCTGTTCCACCGCGCCGTTCGCAGGTAGGAACACACCCGCAGCGGAAGAGTTTCGATTTGCGAAAGCGTAGAAGCGACAGAAAGAAATCGCGACGCAAGCCGCATCGATGAAGTAGAAGAGCCGAGACTTGCTGAATCGATCCCGGCGATTTGATCGAGGTGGTCTATCGCCGTTTGCCGCCCAAGCCGACCAGAGCTGTCAACTCCTGCTCCAGGGTGCCCGCAACCTGCTGCGGATCGGAGCCGGGCGCGATTGGCACCGTGAAGACGACCACGCTGCCACCCATAGGACGCGGAAAGACGCGCGCGTAGGCGCCGCCGCGCTTGCCTCCCGTCATCTCGCGAAGAAAATCCACCGTGCCGGCGACGGTCGAGACATTCACCTGCACGCTGAAACTTTCACCGCCTTTGGTCACGCGCCAACCGCTCTGCGGATTGTGCTCCACCTTGTCGGCAAATGCGGGAGCCCACTCCGGGAGCCGCGCCGGATCGTTCAACACACTAAGAATCGCTTCGGGCTCAAGGTCAGATTCGATGCTGCGGGTTACGGTTCTCGAACTCATACCGCATCGGATGACACCAGAGTTGTGCCGGATGCGCGGTTCGTCCCGTTGCAACGCGACTTTCATATGCCGAGGTTATTTGCGTGGGCACATCGGTGAAGACATCTCGAAGAAGTCTGTCGCCGGCTGAAGCCGGCTCAGATGAGAAGAAGGCGTCGTGGACGCTGGCCTGAAGGCCAGCTCTACCAGAGCGTCGTAGGCGGTGGCCTGAAGGTCGGCTCTACCAAGGCGTCGTGACGCTGGCCTGAAGGCCGGCTCTACCAGGGCGTCGTAGATGGTGGCCTGAAGGTCAAACTCTTCCAGCGTTTCAGGCAACGATTTCTGCCGTCAGCCAACTCTGCTGCCGCTCACTGGCAGAAGTCGGCGACCTTCTTGATTTTGCTGATGTGCAGCACGACGGGGACGCCCTGCGGCGCGGAGTTGCCGCCGGCGTCGACTGTGCCCGTGATCTCAACTTGCTTGCCGTTGAAGCCCAGGACCGTGTCGTGATGGCCTTTGAGGATATAGGTATGGGAAGGCGTCAGCAGATGAAACTCGCCATTCACGCTTTCGACGCAGCCGGCGACGGTGACCGTGTGGCTCGACTGAGCGCTGCAGACAGCAAGCAGCAGCAACAGGATCAGCGGTATCGAGAGCTTTTCTCATCATGACCTCCGGCAACCAGGTTGCAGCTAGGCTTCGCTGGAACGCATCTTCCCTGCCACCACCCAGCCGATCGCCAGCAACGTCAGGATGGCGATGATGCCCTGCGAGATGACGCAGTACAGGCACCAGACCTCAAGCACGTGCTTCTCGATATTGGTCAGGTAGAGCGCGAAGGCCAACGCGCCCAGGCTGCAGATGAGCAATGGGATTCGCTGACGCATCACACCGAGCACGGCGAGCAACAAATACCCGGCGATGCCGATGGCCGCCACCGGTACTCCAAACATCACTGCGTAAGGGCTATGGTTGACCACACCGCAGTCCCACTTGTCGTTGATGCTGCACGGCTCTTTGCCGGGATCGTCATAGTGCACCTTGAGGGCAAGGCCGGAGACGATCATTCCGCAGATGGCAAGCACGAGGATCAGATAGCGCAAACGGATTCTCCCTGGGATGCACTGGCAAGGTGCAACAGAATTGTATTGTACTGTCGGGCTCACAGGTGAAGCACTGGCTGCTGAAAACTTTCAAGGACAATCGATGGGGAGCTTTCAGCGGACGGTGAAAGTGTGCCAGTAGAATCCGGCGGATTTTCTGCGGCTTCAGCGGCCGATGCAAAGGTGGATTGACCTCAGGCGCTAAAGCGCGCGTTAGGCTTGATGCAAGTATGCACGCCTGAAGGCGTGCTCCACCCGACACTGACGTCACACGCGGTTGTGATGTAGTACAATCCCTCTGCTCATGCGGCGCCCCGTTGCCAGCCTGTTGCTTGTGATCCTGCTTGCCGGGATCGGCCTGCCTTTATTGCAGGCGCAGCCCACTACGCCCGCATGCTGCCGTCGCGCAGGACAGCATCACTGCAACGCGCCTGCGAATTCTCCGGCTGAAAGCTTCCGCTCGCTGGCGCCGTGCTGCCTGTATCGTCATCTGCGGGCGGTGACCAATCACGGATCGTCGGCCCTCGGCGTGTCGCCGGACGCCTCCTTCCAGCTTTCGGCGGAGCGCGCCGCCACTCCTCTGCCTTCGGCTCCAGTGGCGCAATTATTCGCGCGCAACAATCCGCAGCGCGGACCTCCTCTCTCCTGATTTTCCCTTAGCACTCCTGGTGGAAGACGAAATGTCGCAGTAAAGCGGCTGTCAGGTTGCCAGTTGGCATTACGCGATTTTCGCCGGCCAATTTTCTGCAGTACCAGCCGTCTACGTGCGCACACCGTAGAACGACCGCGCCCTACAGGAGATGGGATGTCTATCGCACGCGCAGTGATCAAGATGGAATCGAGGTTCAATGCTTTCGGCAAGTCCGTGGCAAGCGCTGTTTTGCTGCTCATGATGTTCGTCGCGCCGTTATCGGCGACGGTCAGCGGAGACGTTCGCGGCATCGTGCATGATCCGCAGCACCGCCCCATCCGCGGAGCGCAGGTCGAATTGAAGGCGCAGACCTCCGACTGGCAGCAGTCGCAAGAGTCCAACGCTTCCGGAGAGTTCGACTTTCGCAATGTCCCCATCGGCACCTACACGGTTACGGTTTCGTCGAAGGACTTTCTGGAGTCGCAGCAGGATGTGATCGTGCAATCGGACACCAGTCCGGTATTGCACTTTCAGTTAGCGGTGGCCGGAACCAAGGAGAGCATCGAGGTTTCCGGAACGCCGGTGCAGCCCACGATGGATACCGTGACGCCCACCACCCTGCTGAACCGGAAAGACATTCAGCAGACGCCGGGCGCCGATCGCACTAACGGCACGGAGATGATTACCGACTACGTGCCCGCGACCTACGTGGCTCACGACATGCTGCACATGAACGGCGGCCACCAGGTGCAGTGGCTCATCGACGGCGTCTCCATTCCCAACACCAACATCGCCAGCAATCTCGGGCCCGCAGATCGATCCGAAAGACATCGACTATCTCGAGGTCCTGCAGGGCAGCTACGACGCAAGCTACGGCGATCGCACGTACGGCATGTTCAACATCGCGCCGCGTACCGGGTTCGAGAGGGATCGGCAATGCGACCTGGTGATTACAGCCGGCAATTTCTATCAGACCGATGACCAGATCAGTTGCGGCGGCCACACCCAGCGCTTTGCCTACTACGCCAGCCTCAACGGCAACCGCAGCAATTATGGGCTGCAAACGCCGATCCCGCAGGTCTACCACGATGCTGAAAACGGTTATGGCGGATTCGCGTCGTTCATCTACAACCAAGATTCCAAGAATCAGTTTCGCGTGGTCGGTTCATTGCGCCAGGACTACTACCAGATTCCGATTGATCCCGACCCCAACTCGGTTGGCAACCAGATTCTGGAGTCCTCAGGTTCCGTTCCCAGCTACGGTCTGCACGACGCCGAGCGCGAGCCCGACGGCTACCTGCTGGTCTCGTGGGTACACACCTTCAATCCCACTACGCTGCTGACGCTCTCGCCCTTTTATCACTACAACGCCGCCGATTATCAAGGCAGCCCCAACGACTATCCGGTCAGCACCAACGTCAATCTGCAGGCAAACTACGTCGGCTTCCAGGGAATCCTGAACAAGAGTTTCTGGCGGAACGACCTGGAGGCAGGCGTCTACGGGTTCTTCCAGCACCAGTACAACTATTTCGACAACGTCTTCACCGACGGCACGCCGAATTTTCCGCCGTCCTCGATCAGCGTGGATGGTGGAGTGGCCGAGGAGTTTATCAGCGACCGCTTCAATGCGACGAAGTGGCTGACGATTATCGCCGGAATTCGCGGCACGGAATTCCGCTCGACGATCGGCGAGAATCAGGCCGATCCGCGCGTCGGCGTCGCATTACGCGTGCCCAAGGTGAACTGGGTGCTGCGCGCGTTCTACGGACACTACTATCAGCCGCCGCCGCTGGTGACGGCCACCGGGCCGCTGCTTGGATTCGCCAACAGCCAGGACTTCACCTTCGCCCCGCTGCAAGGCGAGCGCGACAAGCAGTGGGAAGCCAGCCTGATCATTCCTTATCGCGGCTGGAATCTGGAGGTCGACAACTATCAGACGCGAGCTACGAACTGGCTCGACCACAACAACATTGGAAACTCGAATCTGTTCTGGCCGATCACCTGGTACGCGGCGCTGATTCAGGGCTGGGATCTTTCGCTGCGCTCGCCCATGTTGTGGCATCGCCTGCAGGCGCATCTTGTCTATGCCAACCAGATTGCGCAGGCGACCTCGCCCATCAACGGCGGACTCATCTGCCCTGATCCTAACGACCAGAGCTGCCCGCTGTATGTGCCGCCGGGATTTTCGCCGGTGGATCACGATCAGCGAAACACCCTGAACGTGGGCGCTACCGCCAGCCTTCCCTGGCACAGTTTCGCGTCGGGCAACGTGTACTACGGATCGGGCTTTGTGAACGGCCTTTACGGCACGCCGGACTCGCAATATCCCGGCCCGTACCTGCCCAGCCACACTACGGTGGATCTCTCGCTGGGAAAGAGTTTCTCCGAGGGCAAGTATGCGGTGTCGGTTACGGCGCTGAATGTGGCCAATCTGCGGGTGCAGATTGATAACAGCCTCACGTTTGGGGGCTTCCACTGGAACGAGCCGCGGCAGATTTATGGCGAATTTCGCTGGCGATTCCACTACTAACCCCACACTGTGGGATGGTAGAATCCTGCCACTGCTCGGCCGCGCCACGGATTCCCGAGCAGCGGGACCCGTTGCAGCTGGCCGCTGATCCAACGGGATAACCGAGCTTCGCATCCACAGGAGTGCTCAATGCGCGCCCTTCCCTGCGTGATCGCTGTTCTCTCGTTGTCATGTTCCCTTTCTCTTGCCCAGAATTCACCCGCACCGGTTCAATCGCGTCAAATCGAATTCGTCCAGATGCAGGCAGCGATTCCCGAACCGCCGACTGCGTTTCGAGGCGATGGCGCCTGGCACCTTTGTTATGAGATCCATCTCACCAACATGAGCCCATCGGTGTGGAGTTTGCAGGACATTCGGGTGAGCAACGAAACCGGCGCGCTGTTGTCCGAGGTCTCAGGCAAGGGGCTGCCTGCGGTGCTCTATCATCCCGGGCACATGCCCGATGCGCAGCCGTTGCCGCTGAATAACGTTGGCCCCGGCGAGACCGTCATCGCCTACATGTGGATCGATCTCGCGCCGAATGCGGCGACGCCCCAGCGGCTGCAACATGAGTTGACGGTGAGAAAGGCCGGCGACGCCAACCCCGTTGCCGTACAGAGTATTTCGACCACGGTGCTGACGGATTTGCCGCAGATCGTGCCACCGTTGCGGGGAAAGAATTGGGTGGCCGGAAGCGCGCCGTCGAACTCGTCGCCTCATCGGCGCACCATCATCATTTATGAAGGCAAGCCTTACATCGCGCAGCGCTATGCCATCGACTGGGTGCAGTTCGGCGAGAACAGTCAGACGTACCGCGGCGACGCAAAAGATAATCGCAGCTACTATTGCTTCGGGCACGAGGCTTATGCGGTGGCCGACGCCACCGTTGTTGAAGTGAAAGACGGTCTTCCCGAGAACACCCCGAACGAGAAGCCTGTGGTTCCCATCAACTTCGATACCGTCGCCGGCAATCATGTGAACCTCGATCTGGGCGGCGGCGTCTATGCCATGTATGCGCACTTGCAGCCGGGCTCGATTCGCGTGAAAGTCGGCGATCACGTTACTTCGGGACAGGTCATTGGACTGGTCGGCAACACCGGCAACTCCAGCGAGCCGCATCTCCATTTTCAACTGATGAGCGCCAAGTCGCCGCTGGGTGGCGAGGGCCTGCCGTATACGTTTGCGACCTTCTATCAAGTGGGCAGGATGACGAAAGAGCCGCCCGACGCCGTGCTGGAGCGCACGCCCGCAGTTGCGCACCACGGCGAGATGCCGATGGAAAACGCGATCGTCAATTTTGAGCAGTAACGGGCGCGGCTAGAATCTTTGCGCCTGGATGGCGAGCACGAACAGGCGCACTGCGAGTGGAACATCTTCAGTGAGAACCAGCGCCTGTCCTCGATTTACCACGCCTCCGATGTGCTGGCCTGTGCCGGCGGATTTGCCCTCGAAGACGTACTCGTAACGCGGCGCTACTTTGAATTGCCCGGCCGGCTTGCTCTCCAGCACTCCCAGACCATTGACGTCGAAGCGGTAGGTGCCGCCAACTTGACGGGTGAAGCGGCAGAGAGCCTTTGCCGGGTCGGCGGCGGAGTGGAACTCTACTGTTTGTGAAAGCTCCGGCAAGACGTCCGCTTCGAAAACCGCATCGCCGGTTTTGATCGTGATCCACGGCTTTCTGCTGACGGGATGAAAGATGACGCTACCCACCTCACCGTTATGACGATCCCGGACGAGGAAGCCGGTCTCGGTCGCCGAAAAGTCCTGCAAGATACCGTAGAGGAGCAGGCCCGTGTCCCATCCCTCGGCCGCCAGAGGCATGGCAATATCTCGCGCGTCGAGCTGAAGATTCTGCGCGAGCGCACGCTGGCGGAATCGCACTGCAATGTAAATCGTGACAGCGAAGAGCGCTGCGAGAGCGAGGACAACGCTACCAGCTTGAAGAAACCCATGTGCCATCGGAAACGGTTGTCTCCCTCAACGATACATCGCAGCTAGCTACGGCGCTGTTTTGGCGCCGCCATGATCGACCGCCGCCGTTCCCCGCTGCAGAAACGTCATCGAAACGTAGGCGCCGATCCACGACCCAAGCGCGGCAAAGCAAACGTACACCCAGTTGCGGGTGTAGCTGATGACGGCAAACGCCGAGAGCAGATACCACACGCTGCTGCAGGTTGCCGCCGGGATGCGTCGCCGCGCCGCCACCGCGGCGGTGAACATCACGTAGACGGCATCGGTCGCCGCCGTCGAAAGAACCACTCCAACCGCCAGCCAGGGATGAATCTGCCCCACGACAGCACCTCGCAAAGATAGCGCTCAGCGACCCACCAATTGAACCTTGCCGCTGGATATCAGCGAATCTTACATGAGAGCTCGGAGAAGATTTCTCAAGCCCGCGCGTTCATCGCTGAACCCACGAAGCGCCGTGCGAAATGCTGTGGCGCGCGGCAAAAGCTGGCACGCTGCGTTGCGTCCGAAATGGAACACGCTGTCGTTCTTCCGCAGAAAAACGCTTCGCGCGTTTGACCGGACGTTCACATGCCGATATGATTGAAATGCGGGGTGGAGCAGTCTGGTAGCTCGTTGGGCTCATAACCCAAAGGTCGAAGGTTCAAATCCTTCCCCCGCAACCAAAAAGCTCTGATACTTCAATGGCTTAGGCGTTCGATGCGCTTAAGCCATTTTCCTTGTTCGCTCCAAAACGCTCCAAAACTACCGGAGAAGTTGGAGCCAACATCCGGCCAAACTCAAAGGCGAGTTGGCGTATACGCACGGCGTCCGCCAAGCTGCGCGAAATGCGACTGGTAAGGGGTAAAGGGGATCGCTATGTCACTCAGAAGTTTTGTCTGGGCTTTTGGGCTGGGCTCGCGGGGGATCAAGAATGCTCGCCTGACCGGGTGGCAACCCCTTTCACCATGGGTTCTTGACGATCTATCGTAAGCTGTCGTTTGGATAGTTTGCGAGTTCATCGTAATCCACAGAAGACGATCCGACCTGTTCCTCGGCACCAACGAGGATCAACTTGAAGGCTCTGTCCTTGCGATGAAATTGCAGGGGCCCAGAGAAATATCGACCTTCGCCGTCTCCATCCGGGAGAAGCGACGAAGCAGGAGGAAGAACAGAATGTGCCAAAATCCGGAATCGGCCAGGCTCGAAGAGGCAAGCACGATCCAAATCTGGAACCACCAACCGGTAAACGCCGGCAAGCCGTGGAGAAAGTGGGGACCATATCTTAGCGAGCGCCAGTGGGGCACAGTACGCGAAGATTACAGCCACGATGGTAACGCTTGGGACTATTTTACTCATGACCAGGCACGATCACGCGCCTACCACTGGGGCGAAGACGGTATTGCCGGTATCAGCGACGACCAGCAGTTGTTGTGCTTCAGCGTGGGCCTGTGGAACGGCAAAGACCCGATCCTCAAGGAGCGCATGTTCGGCCTGACGAACAGCGAGGGCAACCACGGCGAGGATGTCAAAGAATACTACTTCTACCTCGACAGCACGCCGACGCATTCTTACATGAAGCACTTGTACAAGTATCCGCAGACGGCCTATCCCTACAGCGATCTGATCGAGAACAACCGACGGCGAAATCGTACCGCGATGGAGTATGAACTAATCGATACCGGAATCTTCAACGGTGATCGTTACTTTGATGTCTTTACGGAATATGCCAAGCAGTCGCCCGAGGACATCCTCATCCAGATCACCGTCATTAATCGGGGACCCGAGGCCGCAAGAATAGATCTCCTCCCGACTCTCTGGTTTCGTAATAACTGGACATGGTGGCCTGAGACACCCAAGCCCTCGCTGAAGCAGATCGTCGGCCCCAAGGGATTTCAGACGATAGCAGCGGCGCACACCGACTTGGGCGAGCGCTACCTGTACTGCGAGGGAGATGTACCGATCTTATTCACAGAAAACGAAACGAACAATGAACGGCTCTTCGGCACTCCCAATATTTCTCGTTATGTCAAAGACGGAATCAACAACTACGTGGTCCAAGGAGAAGCTTGATGCCGTCAACCCGGAGAAAACCGGGACGAAGTCGGCGGCACACTATCAGTTGAACGTAGGCGCCGGGCAAACCGTCTCGGTTCGTTTGCGGCTAAGCGATCAGGCGCCTGCGGCCGTGGGCGATCCTTTCCAAGACTTTGCTGAAACCATGCAGGCTCGGAAGAACGAGGCAGACGAGTTCTACAAGTCCATTACTCCGGAGCGCGCAAGCCAAGATGAGGCACTCGTCATGCGCCAGGCGCTGGCGGGCATGCTATGGAGCAAGCAGTATTTCTTCTTCGATGTGGATCTATGGCTCACAGAGCACGGCATCGACCCGATTAAGCCGGGCGGACGCGTGCAGCGGAACCGCGAATGGTTCCACATGATCAACCAGCACATCATCTCGATGCCGGACAAATGGGAATACCCATGGTATGCCGCCTGGGATCTCGCGTTCCATACCATCGCGCTCTCCACGGTTGACACGGAGTTCGCCAAACAACAGCTCGATCTGATGTTGCGGGAACTGTTTCTGCATCCCACCGGCCAAATCCCTGCCTACGAGTGGAACTTCAGCGATGTCAATCCACCCGTGCACGCCTGGGCAACGATTTTCCTGTACCGGACGGAGCAAGCCCTAAAAGGACAGGGCGATCTCGAATTCCTGAAACGTTCGTTTGCGAAGCTGTCGCTGAACTTCAGTTGGTGGGTGAATCGCAAAGACCGTTTCGGCAACAACCTGTTTGAGGGTGGCTTCCTCGGGTTGGACAATATAGGCATTTTCGACCGCAGCGCGCCCCTGCCAACCGGTGGCCACCTGGAGCAAGCTGACGGCACCGCGTGGGTCTCGATGTTCGCCCAAAATATGGCGGAGATCGCCGTCGAATTAGCGGCGCACGATCCCTTCTACGAAGACATGGCCCTGAAGTTTATGGAGCATTTCATCTGGATCGCGGTCGCCATGAACCAGGTGGGTTCTGAGGGTATGTGGGACGAAGAAGATGGGTTCTACTACGATGTCCTGCGCCTTCCCGATGGCAGCGCCCAGCGGCTCAAGGTTCGTTCTATGGTGGGCCTGCTGCCCTTGTGTGCCACCACGGTGGTCGAAGCTTGGCAGCGGGAACGGGTGCCACACGCCACAAGTTTCCTATTCGAACGTATGCGACGCATGCCCGAGCTACTGCAGAGCGTCCATGTGACCGGGCCCGGCCACTTCGGATATGCGCAACGCGGTATGGCTGCGCTGGTGAATGAGGACAAGTTACGCCGGATCTTGTCGCGCATGTTAGACGAGAAGGAATTCCTCAGCCCTTATGGCATTCGAGCGCTCTCCCGGTTTCACGAAGACCACCCTTATGTGCTCAATGTCGGAGGCCAGGAATACCGGGTGAACTATCTCCCCGCCGAATCCGACACCGGCATGTTTGGCGGCAACTCTAACTGGCGTGGGCCGATATGGATGCCGGTGAACGCGTTATTGATCCGCGCGTTGCTGCAGTTCTATTTGTATTACGGCGACAACTTCAAGATCGAGTGCCCCACTGGCTCGGGCAGACTCATGAACCTGTTCGAGGTCGCCCACGAAATATCCAACCGTCTCGAAGGCATATTTCTGCGGGACAAATCTGGCCGGCGACCGGTGTTCGGGGGCACGGAGAAATTCCAGACCGATCCGCTGTGGAAGGACAACATTCCTTTCTATGAGTATTTCCACGGAGACAACGGCGCAGGTCTTGGAGCCAGCCATCAAACGGGATGGACAGGTGTGGTGGCGAGGCTGATCCAGATATTCGGAAGCATCGACGCAAAACAAATCCTGGATGCCGGGAAAGCGGGCGGCTTCGTGAAGGGCGGCTCCCAGACGCAGCGATAGGCCATCACAGGCTGTCGGGTTCCACTGATCCGATTCCTGGCGTCCAAAGACCAAAGCCATGGCCAGAGGTCAGATGAACAGGTGCAGCGTATGCAGATGAGGAGGAAAACGAAGTAGCCGTTCGTGAGTGTAGCTACGAGCCGCGAGGCTTCTGGCGAGGTATGCCAAGCCCTTGCCGGTCTGCTGTTGAAGCGTCCAGTTTCTCTTCCTCGGTGGCAAAGGAGCGCGCGATTGTGGCACCCACCCTTTGTTCCCATTGGCGCAGCGAGTCTCTACCGCCCCGCTGCTCTTCTTGGCCACAACCGTCAACTCATTCTCATATCCTGCTCTTGCCCACACTAGTTCCCTGTTGTTCGTCGCCAGATCGATCGGTAGCTGACTTCGGGAAACCTTACAGGACGGCATTCATCCATTCACTTCCAGAGTGTCTTCAAATTAAGCTCAAGGCGGCTGTGAACTGGACGTCTCTCATCTAGACCTTTCCTGACGTCTCTCTCACCGCTCTTCTTCGAAGACGGCCTTCACCGTTCCCTTATGCACCGCGCGATCGAGAGCGTCGTGGTCACGTTCGTTCTGGTCGGCGTAAGCGAGCGAGAAGGAGGCGATGGCGCGGTCGAAGGTGTCGCTCTTGCCCATGTATCCGCTGAGAAGCATCGAAGATCCCGATCGCGCGTGCGAGAGAGCGAGCGCCCTGCCGCACCATGTCGCGTAAAGATCTAACTCGGATGCTCCGAACGTTTCCACGCGAATGCTAATCTTGATATCCCTCAACTGGCGCACAAAGTAGTGCCGCTTATCCCGGAGTCCTTGGGCCCATCCGAGAAACATGTCGCTGGCCGGCTGCATAAGCCGGTAACCATTAACAACGCGTTGGCCGTGGTTGAGGAAAGGACTCCTGCCGGCGTACGGCTCCAGGACTGAGGCCCGCGCCTCCTTGACCTGCAGGAAGAGCGGGTCGCCCTCTGTGGCCATTAAGAGAAGCACCCAACAGGCAGTTCCGACACTGCCGATTCCAACTACCTTGATGGCTGCATCGCGGATCTCGTATCGATCCAACAGGGAGCGAGTGGAAGCTACCAGCGTCTCCCGATACTTGGCGAAACTCGCCAGAAGCGCTTTCTGAACCTCCCCCGGGGGATGACCTTCCGCGTGGAAGATCGTCGGAAGTTGCTCCCTGATTAATGGCATCTCGCCCTTGTGCTCCACTAACTTCGGGAAAATGTCCTCCGCGATGCTCTTTCCCCGCTCCTTCTCAAGCCGCTTCAGGCCCCTCTTACGGAGTTCGGCGTCCTTGATGGCCATCACCAGTTGGTTGGCGTCCATCGCCTGGTACCAAACCTCCAGGGTCTTCAGTTGGCTGAATTCCGCCATCGACTCTCGGTAAGTGCGCACACAGGTCTTCACTACATCTTTAGCGACGGCGTCGCTCAGGCCGTTGTCGCGGCACGCTACTACGAAGCTTGCGGCAAGGCGCTTAACGTCCCATTCCCACGGCGCTGGCAGGGTTTCGTCCAGGTCGTTCACAGAGAAGATGACCCTTCGCTCCGGAGTCGCAAAGCCGCCGAAATTGCACAGGTGGGCGTCGCCGCAGCATTGAACCTTTATGCCATTGGTCGGCGTCGATGCCAAGTCGGATGCCATGGTCAATGCCGATCCGCGATAGAAGGTGAACGCGGACCGGACCATTCGCCCATGTCGAAGGGGCAGCAGGTCGGGCATGCGCCCCTTCTCCGCCGCCACGACCAGGTCTACCGGATCGCGCCGATCGTGCGGCGCTTTCCAGGTGCCTTGGGAAGCCCGCGGGCACTTGTTGCGCAGCGCTTTGCCAATAGCATACAGATCCTTCCGAGAATGCTCCGCCGTGATCACGGGCAACTTGTCGCTGCCCTCAAGTCCTGCAGCTTCTAAAGTTAGTGACATGCCGCTGTTTCCCTCAAACCCAGATTATTGCCGACGCGTCTGATCGGCAGTGATGTTCAGCCCACGGCCATGTGATGATGGCGCTCTATTCAAAGCTCCGGCGAGTGGAACCGCAATCCGGATCAAACTCGCTTGTGGTTGCCGAGCTACGACAATGCTCGTGCAACTTTGGAAATTCCTAGCTGGAGCCCGGCGCGAGTCCAGCCGAATACTTGGCGACAGCAATCTCCAGGTTGTAGAGCATGGCATCGTGTCCGAGTGCTGCACCCAACTGCGACTTCTGAACCACCTCGAGCACGCGCGGGTTCATTCCAACCAGCCACAGCTGTGTGCCACGCTCACGTGCTCGCCTCTCACCCTCAGTCAACATTTTGAGGGCGGTGTATTCCAGATCGGGAACACCTCGGAGATGAAGGGCGACGACTTTGGGCTGGGCTTCCTCAACCAGAGATCTAACCTTCTCTGCAATGTGCTCTGCATTGACGAAGAAAATTCGGCCTTCCAGCCTCAGCAACAACAGGCCGGCAAAGACCTCATCTTCGGGATGTTCTTCAGAGCGAGGACGGAACACATTGGTGCCTGGCTTGCGTCCGAGAATGTATACCGGGGGATCAGCCGCCTGATAAGCAAGCGCTAACATCGAGATGACGATCGCTACAACGATTCCCTGCAAGGTCCCTACAAGGACGACGCCTGTGAAAGCAACAAGCGCCCAGATGAATTCGGTGCGACGAACGCTGAGGATCTCACGGAACTCGGCAGGCTTAATCAGACCGATTGAATAGACGATCACCACTGCCGCCAGTGTCGCTTGCGGCATCAGCCCAATCAGCGGAGCGAGCAGCAGCATCGTCACCAGGGTCATGGCGGCGGTAACGATTTCCGACAACTGCGTACGGGCTCCGGCCAGTCGGTTTACGGCAGTCTGTGTAGTACCGCCGCCACCGGGCATCGCGCCTACAAGTGCGCCACCGGCATTCGCGAATCCGGTCGCTAACAATTCGCGGTTGGCCTGCGGAGACGGTTCATCGCCTTTTACGAAGGCACGCCCAGCCGCGATAGTTTCGGTGAAGCTCATTAAAGCGATGCCTAAAGCGCCCGGCCAGAGCTTCTCCACGAGGGAAAAAGCGGGCATCGTTAACGACGGCAGACCCTGCGGGATGTGGCCGACTAATTCGACTCCGTGGGCGTGCAGATTGAACAAGTATGCGCCGGCAATACCCGCAGCTACGGCTAGTAGAGGAGCTGGTGCCTTCGGCGTGAAGCGCTCCATACTCACCAGGAGCACAATCATGAAAGTTCCAACCGCCAACGTTACCAGCGACGTTTGCGGAATGCCATGAATCGTCGCAAGTAGGTTCTGCGTGAACGTGCCTCGAGCAAAATGAACGCCCAGAATCTTCGGAACCTGGTCGAGAACAATGACGACCCCAATGCCGGCCTTAAAGCCAATCAAAACGGGCTCGGAGATGAAGTTGGCGACGAAGCCAAGCCGCAGAATCGAAGCGAGCACGAGCATTGCCCCAACCAGCAGGGTCAATGTGGCGGACGCAGTTAGCAGGGATGCGGGATCACCGTTCGGAACGACCACACCCAACTCAGCTGCAGCCAATATGGCGAGGGTTGTGGTTGTGCTTACGCTCAGCACACATGAGGTGCCCAGGACGGCGTAGATCACCATGGGTAGGAACGCTGTGTACAGGCCCACCTGCACGGGCAGGCCGGCGATGGTCGCGTAGGCCATTGCTTTGGGAATGACGACCGCGGCTGTCGTCAAGCCGGCGATCAGATCGGGGCGAAGCCATTCTCTGCGATAGGAGGTGAACCAGGTTGTCATGGAAGTTATCTCCCTATCCCCAAATCGCCGCGTTCATGCGCCTACGCCTCGCTGATCCGGAGGCCGCACAAGCCAAACCTTCGACATCGTCCAACTGACCAGCATGCCTACGAGGCTGCCAAAGAGCACCTCGACTACTCTATGCAACCCGCGTTCGAGTCCAACCTTCGTGGACGCGCTGGAGAGACTAGCGGCGATCACGATGGCTGCTGTGATGGGAGCCTGACGCCACATGGTCTTTACGCGTACCAGATAGCTGGAGACCAATACCGTGACGAAGAGTGCCACTGGTACCATCCTTTGACGGCCGCTGCCGACGAGGAGAAACAAAAATCCAACAGCACAGCCGACCAGCACGTTAATCATGCGGCTGCGAAAAAGTGCGCGCGCCTGTTGCGGCTCTGGATCCGAGGCGGCGACCAATGAGGCGACTGCCCAGATTGGGCTTGAGTCACGGAGTTCAAGCAGCGCGAACCACACGATAGTCGTGGCCAGCAGTACGTTCACAGCAAACCGGAAGCCGAGAAGCTGATCGTAAGAGAGGCCGAGCCGTTTCGCGTAAGCGTCGGCCTTTGCCGACAATGATCGTGATACGGTCATTCGTGTTCATCCTCCTAGAGCGATTGCGACGCCAACCATCGCGGCCCCTAGCGCGACCATGGCAAGACCTACCCGCCATGGTCGTCTACCGGCATACCGCCCTAGTCCGTAGCCGGCCAGAAACAGCAGGATCACCGCAATGCCGTTGGAAATGCGTAATGCCAGGCGGGCGTTGCGTATGAACACGAGGGGAAGCACCACGGGAAAGACGGACCCGAATGCCAGCAGGAACACCCCCAAAGCCCCCATCCATTCGGCCTTTTCAATCCAAGGCCGCGTGGGTGGTTCGGGAAGCCGCTTCAGTCTGTCGCATAATGACTCGAGTTCCCGCGGGAGCAAGTTGGAGGCGATCAACGGTGGCATGGCGTCTGCGATGATCTGCTTTGCCTCGTTCGGATCAGGGGTTCCTCGCATCCGCCACAGGAGCTTTAGGTTGTGCCCACGTTCGCTGATACAGCCCAGGAGGTAGAAGACCGCGTCAATAATTCCCCAAGCCAGGCAGCAACTGATCAGCGCGGAGAGCATGGCGTGAGGGTCATCCTGATCGACTCTCGAAAAGCCAAACGAGCAAGTGAAGGTCAGGACGATGATGAGACCAAAGAGGATCTCAGAGACTCGCTCCACCGGCTGTAGGAAGCGCTTAGATTCGGCCATACGGTCGCCTGGATCCATGTGCCCTGTTGGAACCTCAGAGCCCCGGCCCGCTTGGGTCGGTGTCACTCGTGCGCCTTGGGCGGATTGCCAAGCAACCGGTACACTGTCGCCGTCTTGGTGGCGCCCAGGTTAATGTAGTCTTCGGCGGCATACTGAAGTCCGATAAAGAACGCCTCGGTACGGCGCAGGGCATCCTTACTTAGCTTGTCGCGGTCCTTGAAGCGGAACTGGTAGGCGAACTCCCCGATGAGGGGGCGATGCTCGCCGCGGGTGCGCCAGATGGCTACGTTGGCCTTGCAGGTCAGGCCGTCGCCGAAGTCGAGCATGCCGATGTCCTGTAGGACCTCTTCGACGATGGTGTTGCTGACCAAGTGGATCTGTTCTTTGGGCGTCTTCCTCACCTTCGCCAGCGCCGGGAGTATGTCGACCAGAGCGTCCATGTCGCTGATATTTTCTCGGCCGATTCCGATGGCGCCGCGGTTGAACTGCACGTTGTGGGAGTAGAGCAGGCGGATACCGCCCAGCTTCTCCTTTAGCGGCAGGGCCTGAACCTTGAACTTAACGCGGTGGTCGCCAAGGATATTCGGCCGGACGTCGGTCTCAGCCGCGGCCTGCAAGTCTCCACTCCTGTACTTGAAGACGATTTCGGGATCGCCGATGGGGAAGCCGTCCTTATAGGGAATGCGGCGGCGCAGAATGAAAGCGTTGTTGTAGAGGCGGAATTCATCGGTATCGATAAACAGCACTTCGCGGATTTTGACCGGCTGTCCGATGAAGCCGTCCGTCGTGTACTTCACGTCGAATTCCCTCGCGGGCTCCTTGAAGACCTTACCGAAGTCGAAGAAGCTTTCGCGCGAATGAAATTTGTTGGGCCGCAGGATGAGTTTGCAGCAGATGTACTCCGGCGAATGGATGGGCATGCCGTCTTTGTACTGGCCCGGCTTGAGTTGGGGCACGCGTCCCACCCAACTGGGATTTACAGGTTCTTTCTTGAGCAGTGGTGTGCTGAATTTGGTACGGCTTGGTGCGGTTCCTGTAGCGCTTGGCATGGTCGTTCCTCGCTGACAAAGATTTCAGAGCATGGACAATGTTGGTTCACTTCGTAATTTGTTGAGCCGAGAGCTGCTCTCGTACATCCGCGGTCGGATTATGCCAGCCTCCTCGAGGAGACAATCGCTGGTCGAGTTCGACCGGCCCCCAGCTGTGCGGCTCGTATGAATGAACGGGCGATCCTTGTTTGAGTACTGGATCCACAATTCGCCACGCTTCTTCTACGTAGTCCTGCCGAGCGAAGAGCGTCGCATCGCCGGCAATGGCATCGCCGAGTACTCTCTCGTACGCTTCCATCTCCTCCGATCGAGGTTGGCGGCTGGCTATCATCTCCACGGTTTGCCCGGTCATCTGTTCGCTTGGACCCATGACCATGGTGCCGATGGCGATCGCAATATCAGGGCTGATTCGGAACCGCATGTGATTCTGCGACAGCTCGCTTTCCTTAATGACGGTGGGAGGCTTGCGGAAACGCGCGAATACCTCCGTGCAGGTTAAAGGCAGGCATTTGCCCGCGCGGATATAGATTGGTACCCCCTTCCATCGCCATGAGTTGATTTCCAGCCGCATCGCCGCAAATGTCTCCACAGTCGAGTTCGTGGCAACTCCCTTTTCATTTAGGTAGCCTCGGAACTGGCCCCGGACAACATCGCCGGCGGTCAGCGGCGGGATGGCCTTCAGCACTTTTACTTTTTCGTCGCGAATGGATTCACTGTCGGTCCTGGCCGGCGGCTCCATACACAAATTGCTCAGCAGCTGGAACAAGTGGTTCTGCATGACGTCGCGGATTGTACCGGTCTGGTCGTAAAAGGCGCCGCGGCCTTGCACACCGAAGTCCTCGGCCATGGTTATCTGGATACTTTCGATGAAGTTTCGGTTCCAGAAGGCCTCCATGAATGCATTGGCAAAGCGAAAGACCAGCATGTTGTGGATGGGCTTCTTTCCGAGATAGTGATCGATGCGGTATACGTCGGTTTCTTTGAACGCATGCAGCAATGTCTGGTTAAGTCGCTGCGCGGAAAGCAAGTCCTTCCCAAACGGCTTTTCCAGGACCAGCCTTGCTCCGTTACCGCAGCCGGAGGCGATCAACTGCTGCACAACTGTTTCGAAGAGGACCGGCGGGATTGCCAAGTAGTGCGTTGGCTGTTTCGCATCTTTCAGTTCGATACGAAGGCGCTGGAACGTTGCCGGATCGTTGTAGTCTCCATCGACATATCGCAACAGCCCGCACAATTCTTTGAATGCTTGAGGGTCGAATCCTCCACGCTTTTCTAGACTGTCCTTGGCTCGGGCGCGCAGTTGGTCGACATTCCAGCCGGCATTGGCCACTCCGATGACGGGAATATCCAGATTGCCACGCTTGATCATTTCCTGCAGTGCAGGAAAGATCTTCTTGTAAGCCAAGTCACCGGTAGCACCGAAGAATACGAGTGCATCGGCGCGGGCGGTAGCCATGTTTGTCTCCTCGACTACGGCGCAGCAGATGTATTCTGAGGTGGCCACTCATCGTCAGTTCGCTGCCAAGTCTTATCTGGGTTATAAAGTTCCATCTTCTTCACGATCTCGAGAGAATCAGGACCGAGATCTTTCTGGTAAACGATGCCGTCATAGTTCACGATGAAGGTCTTGACACCGGTCACGCGATACTCCGACGGAACGGCCACCAGAGCGAAACCACCGATCATCACGCCTTCGATCACATAATTGATGGCGCCGTTGGGGGCATCCGAGCCCTGGCCCTTCAAAATCTTGAAGTAGTAGCCGTGGAATCCACCTTTGCCGGTCGTGTAACCCTCTTCGAGGGCCTTGGCCACGGCCTCGCCAATAGGGCCGTCCGGTGTGCCGTCGGCATTCTTCCAGAACAGTCCATCCTGCTTACCGGGCGTGCTGAAGATCTTCTGCGCATACTGGTTTACGCCGGAGTTGTCGCGAATTTCGGACGCGTATTCTAGTTGCGCCGAGACGTAGCCGCGACAAACGGTGATGGCGTCGAGCTCATTCTCGCCGATGCGGCGGAGGAGAATCTCCTGCTTCCCTTCTTTGGTGTTGAAGTACCACTTGCCGTTCTTCTTGACGATTGGAATCGGCGCGGGCCACTCCTCTTCGCCAACAATAATAGTGGCGCGGTTGGGATTCGACTTGGCTATCTGGATCGAGCTCTTGGCGGCGGCCTCTTTGGCGAAGGCCACGGCATTATTCTTATCTTCAACCTGGTCGCCAGAAGCGACGAGGTCTTCACCGTCCGGGCCAAGGATCGCCAACAACTCCGGCACGTTATAGTCGCCCGCCGCTTTGATGATCGCATCGGCTGCCGCCTGAGGAGTATCGAAGCCCTTGGGGCCGATTGCCGCGGCCGTCGCCGCCGGCTGGGCCTGCGCCATGCTCATCCTCGGTAACACGCAGGAGAGGCCAACTAGGATGAGGACGGTCGTCGCAATCTGCCTGGTCACATTTAACATTTTCGATTTCATAAGTTCCTCGCTCATCATGATGTGCCTTCCTACCTGCGCCTTCCGCCGCCCCCGCCGCGTCCGCCGCGTCCGCCGCCCCCGCCACGAGAACCGCCGTAGCTGGAAGCTCCGCGCGAACTGCTGGCCCGCGCCTGGCTTCCGCTCATGCCTGCGCCCGCGCCGCCAAACGCATTTCGGTTAGTGGAGCTTGGTGTGTTTCGTACCTGTTGATTGCCGACGCGGTCTGCTCCGGTACCGCGATTCGAGCCCATGTTGCCGGCACTGGCGCCGCCACGGTTCGAACTCATGTTCCCGGCGCTTGCTCCGCTGCGGTTGCCTGCCCCAGACTGGCCAAAACTTCCACCATTGGCGCGATTCCCCGCGCTGGGCTGCTGGCGTGCTTGGTTCTGGCGAGCGTTGTTCTGGCGCGACTGCATGGAGTCGCCGCGAGCCGTTCCACCGAACTTGTTTGCCGTCGCGCGGTCGGAGTAAGGCGCTCCGCCCCGATGCTGCGGGTTGTGCTGCCAGTTGCTGTTGCCGCCGTTGACGCGGTTCCCGCCCTGAATGTTGTTGATGTTCTGCCGATTGCTATTGTTCACGAAGGTGTTGTTGTGATTGACGTAGACGTTGTTGTTGCCACCCCATCCGCATCCGTAGCCCCAACCACCACCCCACGCCGCTCCCATGGCAACTCCAATACCAAAAGAAATCGCCATCCCGGCTGCGTAGTATCCAGCAGGTGGATACGCAATCGGAGGATAGGCGTACACGGGCGTGCCGTAGACGACCGTTGGGTTGTAGCTAGGCACATAGACAACCGTTGGACTTGCCTGCTCCACTACGATTACCTGTTTGCTCTCCACAGTCTTGACTTCTACCTTTTGCTGTTCGGTAGATTTAAGGTTGCCGGCGTCCTGTGCCTTCTTACGCATACGTTGGACTGCATCCATCACATCGTTCTGCTGAGCAAGGAAGGCGTTGCCAAGATCTGTCGTCCACTTGATGTTTTCAGCCAGCAGCTTGACGACGTCGGGCAGTGCAGCCATGGCCTGTATGCTGGGGTCCCAGTCCTGCTTCTCAACCGCAGCAGTGAGGGCTTTATCCTTCAGGCTTTTGTTTTGCGCCAGCCATTGCTGTAGCTGAACGATTTCCAGCGGATACGTCGAGGCCACGAGCGTTTGGCTGAGTAGCGGATCGGGATACAACGCGATCGGCGCCACCAGCGAGTCGAGTTGATCGGCCGGAATCTTGGCCGAAACCTGCGCAGATGGGGCATCAGGCAACTGCGTCTGAGCCGCCGCCATCGGCGTGCCCCACGGTATGAGTGTGGCAATACAGACGATGGCTGCGAGTTCTCGAACGGCGGAGATGAACAGATCTCTAAAACAGTGTTTGCTCTTCATAAGTTGTGCCTCGGCGCTACCTCATCGGATATCTGGCCAACCGGCGGTTCAGCGTGGGCCGGGACAGATTGGCTTGATTGTGCGATTGCCGACACTCGGGTAGTGCACGTCGCAAACCAAAATGGGCAAAGAGGTTATAGGTCGCTAAATACCTAATCGTTAAAGACTTACCAAGCTGCGAACCGAAGCTAGAGAGCCCTGCCTCCAACGGCTCTTTGGAGGAACTCCAAAAGTGGGATTGACGCACATCGTCCTGCCTCCTAACCTTCTCTTATCCCCCAAGACTCGGTAACTACTCTTAGCCGGCTGAAGGCGGGGGAAGCGTACGAGGTAACTCACACGAACCCCGACCGATCCACGCCGCAGCTACTGGAAATCGACTCTCCGATAGAGCAAGACGATTCTTGCCCCCACATTGAACAAGACAGCCCCCGACCAACCTCGGAGCATCGCTGGGATCTATTTGAGAACGCTCCTGATGCAATGGTGGCGTTCGATTTGGAAGGCCGCATCATTGATTTAAACGCCCGGTTGCTCCAGATGTTCGGCTACCAACGGGAGGAATTGATCGGCGAGAAGGTAGAGAACCTGATATCGAGTCGATCCCAAGATTCGCACATGGACAGCCGCGACCGGCTTTTACTGGTGCCGAGTTCTCATCCCATCACGGCGCCCCGTGACGTCTGGGGATTGCGAAAGGACGGAAGCGAACTGGCGGTGGAAGTGAGCTTGAATACGCTTGAGTCCGACCAGCAGAGACTATTCTTCGGCATCATTCGCGACCGCAGTGAAAGAACGCTCGTCGCGCAGCAATTGGAGAGTCAGGCGCAGTTTGAAAAGACGATGGCGACGCTATCCGCGAAATTCATTAATCTTCCGCCAGACCGCGTAGATGGAGAGATTATGGATGGACTGCAAACCCTCGCGGAGTCGCTGGGAGGAGATCGTTCCAGCATCGGCTTCGCCCAGGCGGCCTCGGGGGAGATCCTCATCACCCATGCATGGACTCGTCCGGGATTTGCAGACTATCCCAAGGGCTTGTTACACGACATCATGCCGTGGCTTTCGAGACGAATAAAGATGGGGGAAGCGGTAATTGCGAACACGCCCGAAGATTTGCCCGAGGAGGCGCGGTCGGAAAGAGACTTCATGGAGTCGCAGGGAATCAAGTCATCGTTAGTGGTTCCCTTGCAGGTTGGCGGCCTGGTGGTCGGAGTACTGTCCTGTAGCAGCATGCGTGATCCGCGGCGATGGGACGTTGCCAAGCTCTCAAAGCTCCAGGCTATGGCAGAAGTATTTGCGAACGCGCTTGCCCGCAAACAAGCCGATGAAGAGCTGAACAGGGCTTACGCCGAGATTCAGCAATTAAAGGAACAGCTCGAGTCCGAGAACACTTATTTGCGGCAAGAAATCAAGCTTGAATACAGCCACAAGATTGTGGTCGGGGAAAGTCCGGCTATCCGCGCCGTGCTGAAGAAGACAGAGCAGGTTGCTGGAACAGATTCGACGGTATTGATTGTCGGCGAAACGGGGACGGGCAAGGAGCTGATCGCCAGAACCATCCACGAGATGAGCGGGCGCAAGAACCGCACGATGGTGAAGACGAATTGCGCCGCTCTTCCCGCGTCCCTCATCGAAAGCGAGCTGTTTGGCCGTGAAAAAGGGGCATACACCGGTTCCCTCGCCAGAGAGATAGGAAGATTCGAGCTGGCAGACAAATCGACGATCTTCCTCGATGAGATCGGAGAACTCCCGCCGGAAGTGCAATCGAAGCTGTTACGGGTTTTGCAGGAGGGCGAGTTCGAACGCCTGGGCAGCTCGAAAACAATCAAGGTCAACGTGCGCGTCATTGCAGCCACCAGTCGCGACTTGCCGGCCATGATCAAGCAAGGCACGTTCCGCCCCGATCTCTTCTACCGTCTCAACGTTTTTCCGATCGTGGTGCCTCCTCTGAGAGACCGCCGCGAGGATATCCCCTCGCTGGTCTGGTACATCCTGGGGGAGATTGGATCGCGCATGGGCAAAAAGATCGATGGGGTGCACGCCAGCACTATGAGCGCATTCCAAAGGTATACGTGGCCTGGAAACGTGCGCGAGCTTCGTAATGTCATCGAACGCAACCTTATTCTTTGCAACGGACCTATGTTTAAGGCAGAGATCCCGGAGCTTGAGGAGAAAATGAGTCGCAGTACGCGACAACGCGAGAAAACGGACTACCTTAGGAGCGTGCTGCTAGCCACGAAGTGGCGCATCCGAGGAAAAGGTGGGGCCGCAGAAATCCTGGGATTGAAACCGACAACTCTTGAGGCCAGAATGAAAAAACTCGGGATTCACCGGCGCGAATAGAACCTCCAATTCGGATTTTAGGGTTTCTCCAAAATGAGCGCTTTGGACATCCTCCCTTCAGTCTCACTCCTGCACAATTCCACCCCGATCTCGTTCTAACTCCATACCTTAGGTGTCCGACCACCTCATCCTGGCGTTTGGCATCCGTCCTGCACCTACAAGTGGGTCGCAAAGTGAACTGCCCGTAAGCGTGATGGGAAGTTCACTTGTCGCAAGTTAGCGCACCGGACGGGAGACGAAATGATCATCGAGCAGCTGACCATTCGCGCGCCGAAGGGAAAGCGCCAGGAAGTGGGTAGCGCGCTGGTTTCGCTATCGGCTCCGACGCAGGTGCAACCTGGGTGCTTGAAATGTCGCTTGCTACAAAGTTGGCACGAGCCCGACGAACTTGTGCTTGAGGCCAACTGGGAGACCATCGAGGACCTGGTTCGCCATCTTCAGTCCGATTCCTACAAACGGCTTCTCCTCCTGATGGAATTGAGTCCCATACCTCCGATCCTCAAGTTCTGCACCGTGCAGGAAGTCAGTGGATTGGAATTGGTGGAAAGAGCTCGAAACCAATTGGGGGCAGAAATTCAACCCGATTAGGAAATCGGCATATCAGTTTGTGCGCGCGCACGGGAGCCTGAGGAACGGCCAAGAAGGCTCAGAGTGGAACGTTCAACCAAGCAAGTACTAATTGCAAACCAATAAGGAGATCTAATTCATGTTTAGCAGACGCATTGCAGTAACCGTATGTCTCTTAGCGATGTTTACTCTGGCGGCAGCACCAGCGTTCGGTGCTAGCTCGGGTGACAAGGTCAAGAACAAAGGCGTAATCACGCTTCGAACCGGGGACACGTTGACGGTGAAGACTTCGGAAGGAGTTTTCATGGTCACCATCAATAGCGACACCAAGATTCAGCACGGAGTGGGACTCACCGGCATGCGCAAGAAGCAAGATACGCCGGACGTTCTCATCCCGGGACTCAGGATGAAATTCGAGGGAACAAGCGGCGACCAGGAAAATCAGGTCATCGCCAAGATGATCGAGTTTGATGAAGACGACCTGTCGCTGGCCGAGGTAATTCAGGCCGGCCTGAACCCCACGGCGCAGCAGCAAGCCCAAAACATGCAGACTTACGCCGCCAATAAGGCGGCTACTGACGCGGCGATCGCAGCCAACCAGCAGGAGATCGCGGCAACCCAGCAGGAAGTCGCAGCCAACAAATCTCAAATCGACGAAGTTGCAACATCAACCAAGAAGCGCTTCAGCGAGATGGGTGAAGTTGTCACCAAAGACCAATACACCGTGCTCTTCGCCAACGGGCAATACAGTCTCACGCAGGAATACAAAGACGGTCTTGCAAAAATCGCCAAGGAGGCCCTCACTTACAACAAAGGCTGGGCCCTCTCGGTCGCTGGATATGCCGATTCGGTGGGCACCGCCGCCTCCAATCAGGTTCTGAGCAAACAGCGGGCGCAAGCTGTCGTGGCGTACCTGCTGCAGGATTGTGGAGTTCCGGTAGGCCGCATCGTCGCGCCCGGCGCGATGGGTGAAAGCAATCCGGTAGCTTCCAACGAAAGTGCATCAGGACGCGCCGAAAATCGCAGGGTTGACGTCAAGCTGCTCCTAAACAAGGGCGTTGCTGGCGGAATGTAGAAAGGCCTTCCAGGAACGGAGGCGCGAAATCCGGGCCTCCGTTCCGATTCAAGCTGCGGGTCTGCCAGTCGTCGAGTTCTGTACGGTGCAGCAAGTTCGTGGGATGAGAACTGGTCGGACAGTTTCGAAGTTAATCAGCGTAAATGCATTGCACGATCAAGTTACGAAGTTTTCCCTCATGACGAGGCGTAAGGAGAGATTCAAGATGAGCACTGCAACGATGACGCAGCCCGAAATGCACATCAAGGCCGATAAAGACAGGATCGACCGGCTGAAAGAACAACTCAGGAGCACCCCTCAGGATCTCGACTTCGAACGAGTCAGGATCATGGCGGACGTTTACGAGGAAACCGCTGGTGATTCTCCGATCCTCCGCCGGGCCAAATTCATGGCCACCCTGCTGGACAAGAAGAAGCTCTACATCGACGACAACCTCTTCGTCGGCGCCATGGCAGGCAAAGTCAACGGCGTCTACACCTATCCCGAATGGCAGGTGGATTGGATGAAAGAGGAGAACACGATTGAGAAATCGCCGACTCCGGAAGACAAGAAGGCAAACGCTTGGGCGCTCGAATACTGGGGCAAACGCGCAATGAAACCCAGAGTCGAAGCGATCTTTGAAAAGCGCTTTGGATTCGATCCGAAACCCTGCTACGAAGCCGGCCTCATTGCATCGGTTCCATGACTGGCCGGCCGGTGGTGGCAATCTTAATTACCCACGGGTTTACCGCGAGGGGCTCGCCAGCATGATCAAGGAGGTGGAGCAGCGGCAAATGGCCCTGGAGATGAGATTGCCGAACCTCTCCAAGTTTTACTTTTATGAGGCTTCCCTCATCGTGATGAGGGCGGTGATCCGCTACGCCCATCGTTATGCCGAGTTGGCCCGTGAAATGGCGGCCAAGGAGAAGAATGCAACCCGCAAGGCGGAGCTGATCACCATCGCGGAAACCTGCGAGCGGGTCCCGGAACATCCGGCTCGCAACCTGCGGGAGGCCATGCAGTGCCACTTCCTCTGTCACATCGTGGCGGAACTCGAGCAAGTGGGTTGTGGGTATTCTGAGGCTTATCTGGGCCAGAACCTGGAGCCTTTCTATCAGGCTGACAAAGCAGCCGGTCTCATTACATATGACGACGCGGTCTTCATGTTCGAGAACCTCGTGATCAAGCTGAATGAGATCAACTACTACTATGGCGAGAAGGTCGCCATCCAGAATTCCGCTGATCTGGGACAGAGTATCACTCTCGGCGGGCTATACCGAAGATGGGGATGATGCGACTGCGGAAATGGACTGCGTGATCCTCGATGCTTGTGGATACCTGGCTCTGCCCCAGCCTCCGCTCTCGTGTGCGCTGACCCCGGGTACTTCCGGCAAGCTCATCGAGAAGGTACTCGATGTGATCGGGACCGGCATTGGTCTTCCGCAATTCGTCAACGCAGATGTAATGATGAAACGGGCTTTGCACCTCTGGGGTCACAACGACAGGGTGGGCGATCTGCCGCTCAGCAAAGCCAGACGCACGTGTGTCGGGGCCTGCGTGGGAAGCTACCTGCCGTATGAGACCGGTCACCCGGTGGAGGGGCAGCCCAACCTTGGCAAAATTCTCGAATTGACCATGAACGACGGTTTCGATCCCCGCACCAAGAAACAGGTCGGGCCCAAGAGCGGCGATCCCGAGAAGTTCAAGGACTTTGAAGAACTGTATGCGGCGTTTGAGAAACAGCTCCAATTCTGTGAGGACACGCTTCGCCATGCAGCTTGGATTTCGAACATTCTGCAAGCGGATGTTCTCCCCTGCACCTGGCGCTCTCTCCTGACCGGCGGATGCATCGAGACCGGTACCGAGACCTGGGCCGGCGGGGCGAATTACTACACGGTTGCCCAGATCTCCGTGGGTGGCGTGGATGCCGCCAACGGACTGATGGCCATGAAGGATCTGGTGTTCGACAAGAAGAAGCTGACCATGGCCGAATTGAAAAAAGCCTTGGCGGCCAACTTCGAAGGCGAATACGAAAAAGTCGGTAGGATGTGCTACGACGCTCCCAAGCACGGCAACGACATCCCCGAAGTTAACAAGATGCTTCTCAGGGTGAACGACAGCATTCTTGCCGCTTTCAACAATGTGGATGGCGGTGGTAACTACATCAGCAAGGACATCAAGACTTCACTCGACTCAGTATACGAAGAGTATCCACAACCTGATGGGCCTGGTTACCGGCGCTTTGCCAACCGGCAAGAAGGCCGGAGTGGCGCTGACCGATGGCAGCCTTTCGGCCATGCCGGGTACCGACGTCAACGGTCCCACCGCATTGGTTATGTCCGCCGCCAAAGGCAATGGATCACGTGAAGTGGTGCGCCACGCACATGAATATGAAGCTCCCGCCAGATCAGCTCAAGACACGCAAGGGTCGCGACAATGTGATGAACCTGGTCAGGACCTTACCTGCAACGAGGGTTATCACATTCAGTTCAACGTGCTGGATACCGAGAAGCTGAGAGACGCGCAGAAGCACCCGGAGAATTACCGCGACCTCGTGGTCCGGGTGGCCGGCTTCAGCGCGTTTTTCACCAAGCTGCATAAGGGTGTGCAGGACGAGATCATCGAACGGACCTTGCAGCAGTTTGCTAACAGCTGACCTACAATGGGACACGGCGTGGCACTCCGTCACGCTGTGCCGGACTTCCTTCACGAGTATCAGAGTCGTGGAAGTTCAACGCCATGAATACCGCAACAAGAAGGCACTGGATAAACGAGGTATATCATGTCTATAGAAGTAGGTCATGCGAGCTTTGTCAGACGCATCGCCATCATGACAGGCGCCGGCTACGTTCCTGGGCTAAATGCCGCGATTATGGGAGCGGCCATTGCGGCGGGCAAACTGGGATGGGAGATGGTCGGCATCCGGGATGGTTTTGACGGGTTGCTGCACGCGGATCGTTACCCCGATGGCGGGCTGGTCACGCTTGACGCCGCAACTGATCGAGAATCTCGATCCGGCCGGATCGGGTAGTCCTGGGCCAGTCGCCCGCGATCGATCCGTTCCATGTCCGCCAAGTCGATGAAGACGGCATAGTTGAAGAAGTGGACATGTCGGATGAGCTGCTGGCAAAGCTGGAGGCCGAGAGGATTGACGGACTGATTTCCGTAGTTGGTAGCCGGGGCCTGAGTATTCATGTACAAGCTCCATCGCAAGGGGCTCAATGTTGTGTGCATCCCGCGGTCGCTCGAGAACGACATCGCCGCGACGATGGTGTCATTCGGGTTCAACACCGCTCTGAGCTTCACCATCGAGATGCTCGACAGAGTTCGTCAGGCGGCCCAGTCAGCTCGCAAGCTCGGAGTGGTGGAGGTTCTTGGGCGAGCAGGCCGGCTGGCTGGCATTGCAGGCCGGTATTGCGGTGTGCGCCGATGCGGTGCTGATTCCCGAGATTCCCTGCGATCTGCAAAAAGTGGCAGCGAGGTTGAAGGAAAAGATGACAGCCCGGCGGCCTTACGGTTTGGTGGTGGTGGCCGAAGGGGCGAAATTCCTGGAGGACAGCCCAAGGCCGAGACGGACAAGCCATCCGCCGATTCACTCAAAGCTTCCCTGTCGCCGCTGGCGACGGGTGAGAAAAGCGAACACGTCATTCAGCGATCGGGTCAGGCGGCTGAGACGGTCGCGACCAGGTTGCAACTGCTGATCGCCGAGGAAACCTATCCGCTGGTTATGGGTCCCTGGGTAAGGGGCGGTGTTCCCACAGCCGTCGACCGTCAACTGGGGTTGGCTTACGGAGCTGGTGCGGTTCGGGCCTTGACGTCCGGCAAGATATGGGGTGATGGTGGCCTTTTCTCCGCCGGACATCCAATTCGTGCCGCTGGCGGAAGCCATCAACAAGAGTCAGAACGCGTGCCGCGGACAGCATGTTCATGGAGATCGCCCGATCGCTCGGCATCTGCCTGGGGAGGGAACATATGAGCACTGCAGCTAAAAAGCCATCCGCTCCTACCGGCACCGTCCTGAATATCCAGCGCTATTGCAGCCATGACGGCCCTGGCATCCGCACCAACGTTTTCCTCAAAGGCTGTTCGCTGCGCTGCAAATGGTGCGGCAATCCCGAAAGCATCGCGCCAGAAGCCGGAACTGGCTTACGACCCGAAGAAGTGCAAGGGCAGAAGGAATGCAGCCTGTGCTTGAAGGCTCCCTTCCCGGAAGGCGCGTTCTACGTCGTAGAGGGCCCCGATGACAAGAGTAAAAGTGAACTGGGATCTGGCGAGCGACGTTGCGACGAGGCGATGTGTTGCGGTCTGCCCGACGGAGGCGCTCGCAATGTTTGGCAAAACCGATGACGGTGGACGAGGTGCTGGACGAGGTGGAGAAGGACGCTTCCTTCTACCGTTCCACCGGCGGCGGCATGACCCTGAGCGGCGGCGAGTGCCTGCTGCAACCGGACTTCAGCGCCGCCTGCTCGAAGGGCGCTCACGAGCGCGGCTTCAATACCGCGATCGAAACGGCGTGCAACGTGCCCTGGGCGCTTCATGGAAAAGGTGCTGCCCCACGTGGATACGATGCTGCACGACCACAAGCTCACGATCCCGGAGCGGCACAAGAAGTGGACCGGTGCGGGCAACGAGCGGATCCTGGCGAACTTCAAGAAGGCCTACGAGACGTTTCCCAACATGGAATTCATCGCCCGCACGCCGCTGATTCCCGGCGATGAATGCCGACGAGGACCACATCCGGGCGGTGCTGGCGTTCATCCGCCCTCACAAGAACGTGATTGATTACGAGCTGTTGCCTTATCACCGCTTTGGCCTGGGCAAGTACGAGTACCTGGGCTAGGTGTACGAACTGGACGATTACAAGACGCCGTCCGATGAAGTGGTCAAGCACTTCCAGGCCATCATCGACGAAGCCTTTGGCCGCAGCGGTAAAGGAAGCGGCGGGCATGACATGAAGTGGCGCTCGATGTGAAGCAAACGTGTGAAGAAAGCGGATTTACGATGAGCACTGCTGAAAAATCAGAAGATATCTACGAGCGACTGGTAGCGGCATTAGACGCGCTTCCTCACGGGTTTGCCAGGACACCCTCGGGCGTGGAAATACGCCTGATCAAGAAGGCATTTCACGCCCGAAGAGGTCTGGCTGGCCGGCCAATTGAGCCGCACCCCGGAGACTGCGGCTGAGATCGCGAAGCGAGTTGGTCGTGATGAAGTCGAGGTGACAGAGATGCTGGAGAGCCTGATCCGAGACGCCTGGTTCGTTTGGATTCACCTGGGATGTCAGCTCCCGGCCTGGCACCACAGGTGGAGGGCGAGAAGAGATACAGGATTGGGCCCCTTCCTGGTTGGCTGGTACGAAGCCAACATGCGACTGTTGGACGAGGAATTTGCCGAGCTCTTCGAGCAGTACGTGATCGAGGGCGGGGGTGAGCGGATCTTTGCGCCACGACCTGGTGTGCTGGGCGTTGTTCCGGTGCGGGGCTCGCTCAAGCCTGAGTGCCTTGAACGAGGAGCCTCATCTGGATATCGATGCCCATTTCCAACGGCACGAGCGCTTTCTGTTGATTGATTGCGTGTGCAAAAGGGAGAAGGAGATATTGCACGGCCACAGTTGCCATCTGCCGATGAAGCGTTGTGGATTCGTAGGGCTGCCACCTCAGACTCCACTCGGGGAAAACGTGATTAACGGGGAGGAGGCGTCAAAACTCCTTGGTGAATTCGAGGAGATGGGACACGTTCACCTCGCGTTCTATGGATTCACCATGGGAGCGGAGACTCCTCAGTTCGTGGGCACATGTAACTGTTGCGTTTGCTGCTGTGGAGTATTCGACGGCAAGACTCTCGCTGGGCTGGAGGAAGGGCCACAGAGATCGAACTACCGCGCCGTGATCGACGCAGAAGCGTGCATTGCCTGCGGAGTGTGCCAGCGAGCGTTGCCCGGTGGATGCTATCGCTGACGACGAGGACTGACAAGTCGAAGGTCGAGCGGGCGAAGTGCATCGGGTGCGGAGTGTGCGTGATGGCATGCGCGACTGAGGCCATCGAGATGGTGCCGGTGTCGGCGGAAGAGTGGTTCCATGTTCCGTCGAGCATGGCGGAATGGGAAGAGATGCGGCTGCAGAACCTGGCAGCGCAACGAAGATGAGTAAGGCGCATCAACGTAGCGCTCGGCTAGTAATGGCCAGAATGCGCAGCCATGGTAAACCGACAGATGTTTTCTGGAACAGCAAAGGAGAAATCAAGACTGAGCACTGGCAACGATGACGCAACCCAAAGCTAAGAAGAGCGACACAGCACCGCTGGATTGGAAAGAGGTGTACTACACCAATTGTCCACTCGTCTCCGCCAGCAACGTCGATCAGGAACTGGGATGGACCCGCGAGGAGTACAAGAAGATCGGCATCAAGTACGCGTTCCTGCGCTCCCGCCGCGAGAACAACTGGTACCCGCACTACATTCACAACATGGAGAACCTGATCCGCTTTGGCGGCTGCAACCCGGCCATCCACGTTCAGGCAGACCTCCGCAGGACCAGACTCCTGGGGTTAACGCACGTACCAAACGAAGGCGGCTGCCTGATGGTGCGCGCCAAAGACGACCTCTATCGAATGACCGATCTGAAGGGCAAGAAGATCGGCATTTCGAAGAGCCTCAACACCATCAAGAACGACTGGTGGCGCGTCCAGGAACTACAACAGGTCGGATTGATGCTCAGAATTCATGGCATGACCTGGGACGATGTCGAAGTCGTTGACTTCCCCTACGCGGATGACTGGTACGACAATCCCGAGATGCTCGAGCCGATGGAGAACGTGTCGGAGACGTGGCTGAAGCTCGACCACAAGCACTGGCTTGGCATGATCCGTCCTCTGGAGACGGCCCTGCTGGAAGGCAAGATTGATGCGATCTATACGCAGAGCAAAGTCGTCCAGCAACTCCAGGATGCGACGGGTAAGCTCGCGGCGATCGAAGACCTCTCCAAGTACACGGACTGGCGTCTTCAGGCGTGCAACATACCAGCTACCATCACCTGCACCGACGAGATGGCCGAGAAGCACCCCGAGCTCGCCGTGACTTTCCTGAAGGGCATGATCAAGGTGGGACGCTGGTCCAACGAGCACAAGCACGCTGCTGCGGCCATCCTCGACAAGCAAACGTTCTACCTCGACGTCGAGCACACGTATCAAGGCATTGAGAATGTCGACATGGTGCCGAACTTGTCGCCGCTGAACCTGGCCTCCCTTGAGATTCCCAAGGACTTCATGCTAAGCCACGGCTTTATCAAGAACGATTTTGATGTGTACAAGTGGGCGGCACCGGAGTTCCTGGAACAGGCAGCCAGAGAACTGTTGGAAGAGGAATGGAAGAAGAAAACCACCGACAAGCTTCCGCAGACAGCTGCAGCGCTGGCCTCTGGAGTGCGGATCGGGTAGTCGCGAGAAACGGCGGCCCGCAGGCAGTCCGCTGGTACTGGTTCGAGGAGAAGAGCTCCTGCCAAAGCTGCCCTTCTCCTCAGGCACTCAAAACTTCAGCACGAACACAGGAGGGAGTACATGACTCGTACCAAGACCGCCGGAATCGTACCGATAACCGTTTTGTTGCTCGTCGTAATTACGCTATCCAGCACCATCGCGTTCGCCCAGTCTGCCAAACTCGAAGGAGTCATCAAAGGGCGCAGCGGCTCGGAAATCGTCTTGCAGACGGCAGATTCGCCGAAGGTCATCGTCTTGCTGACTGACAGCACCGATGTTGCCCAGGTAGTAGGCGCGTTTAAGGCCCGTAACAAGAAGATGTCGATGGCCGCCCTTATTCCCGGCCTTCCCATCCAGGTAGAAGGCACCTACAACGCACAGAACCAGATGGTGGCGAGCAAAATACGGTTCAAGGGCAACGATCTTGACCAGGCTCAGGCAATTCAGGCTGGTTTGTCCCAAACCCAAGAGCAGGCCCAGCAGAACAAAGAGGAGTTAGAAAAACAGAATGCCGCGCTGGCAGCTCAGAACGCAGCCTTGGCAGAACAGCAAAAGGCGTTGACGGATCAGGAGAAGCAGCTCGCCGCCAACAAAGCAGCTATTGCCGCCACCAGCGCCCGCTTTGGTCAACTCAACGATTACTACATCATCGATGAAGTGACCGTGTTGTTCGGCAACGGCAAGACGAAAGTAGACCCTCAGTACAACTCTCAACTCATCGCGCTGGCTGAAAAAGCCAAAACGGTGAACGGATACATGATCCAGGTCAAAGGCTACGCTTCAGCTTCGGGGAGTGCTGCTCTGAACCAGAAGCTGAGCGATCAGCGTGCCAACAACGTCACCAACATCATCCTGCAGCAGGGCCATATTCCGCTTACCAACATGTTGGCTCCGGGTGCTATGGGTGAAAGCCGTCAGGTTGGCAGCAACGACAAGTCTGCCGAAGGCGAAGCCCAGAACCGCCGCGTCGTGGTCCGGATTCTTCAGAACAAGGGTATCGCGGGCATCGACGTCGCGGCTGGCAAATAGCGATAGCGCACTCGCTACTTGTCTTGCCATGAACGCGATCCGCAGGCCAAGCCTCTACAGGTTGTAGGGGCTGTGGCCTCCTGGAGCGGTGGGCACAAGAGGAAGGAGAAACAATGACCGAGACGAATGCAAGTCTTCCGAAAGGTAAGCAGACTGTGCTGGGCTTCTATGTGACAGCGAAGGAAGCTTACGAGAAGTGGAAGGCTGATCCTGACAAGGTAAAGGTCATCGATGTCCGTACCCCGGAGGAATATCTCTTTGTCGGACATCCTCCCATGTCTTGGAAGATTCCAGTGGCCGTTCAGACCTATGAATGGGATCCCGAAAAGAAACAGTTCCCGATGAAGCCGTTGCCCGATTTTGTGGCGCGAGTGCGAGGGGTGGCTAGCCCCGAAGACACCCTCATGCTGATGTGCCGCTCGGGCGGGCGTAGCGCTATCGCAGTCAATCTCCTTGCGCAAGCAGGATTCAAGAATGTCTACAACATCGTGGACGGCATGGAGGGCGACACGAACGTGGACTCTGACAGTGTGGCCCAGGCCCAGCCATTGAAGGATGGCTGGAAGAACTCGGGCTGCCCGTGGACCAAGAAGCTCACGCCGGACCGGATGGTGCTTCCCAAGAGATAGAAGGAAAAGCAATGAGCAACACGAACCGGCAATTCCAACTGGCGCGGATCCCCGACGGCCCGCTTACGCAGGACTGCTTCAAACTCGAGTGCACCTCCCTTCCGGAGCCGAAGGAAGGCGAGGTTCTGCTGAGGACGCTCTACATGTCCATCGACGCGGCGAGCCGGGCGTGGATGCAGGGCGCGACCTACCGCGACGCTCTCGGGGCGGGGACGGTCATGGCCGGACGCGCCGTGGGCGAGGTGATTGAGTCCCGCCACCCGAACTTCAAGCCGGGGGAGCTGGCGTTCGGCGATTGTGGCTGGCAGGAATACGCGGCCGTAGCCGGACAGTCTCTGATGAAGCAATCCCGGGTGACTCCGCTTTCGCACCTGCTCAGCGTCTATGGAGTAAGCGGACTTACGGGGTATTTCGGGGTGCTCGAGGTAGGGCAGCCAAAGCCCGGAGAGACCTTTGTGATCTCGGCGGCGGCGGGTTCGGTAGGCACGTTCGCTGGCCAGATCGCCAAGATTGCCGGTTGCCGGGTCGTGGGCATTGCCGGTGGCGACGAGAAGTGCCGGTGGCTAACCGACGAACTGGGTTACGACGCCGCGGTCAACTACAAGTCCGGGCCGATCGCAGAGAGCCTGAAGGCCGCCTGCCCGGAGGGCATCGATGTCTACTTTGACAATGTGGGTGGCGAAACCTTCGAGGCAGCACTGGCCCAGATGAACCTGATGGGACGCATTGCGTGTTGCGGCGTCGTCTCCACGTATGACACTGCTTCACAACCCGCGCACGGACCGCGCGGCGTGCCCTTCCAATTCGTAGTCAAGCGGCTGACGATGCGCGGCTTCATCGTGTCCGACTTCTTCGGCAAGCGCGACGATGCGTTGGCCCAGCTGCGTTCCTGGGTTGAAGGTGGTCGCCTGAAAGTGATCGAGAACGTCATCGAGGGTTTCGAGAACCTCCCAGCAGCCCTCATTGGCTTACTGCATGGGGAGAACCGTGGCAAACAAATGGTCAGAATCGCAACGGAGTCATAGCGGAATTCACAGTGCTTACTAACCTGCCGCGTCGGTCACCGCCAGCGGCTATATCGGGAGACGCATCAATGAAGGTCATCATCGTAGGTGGAGTTGCGGGCGGAGCGTCATGTGCAGCGCGTCTGCGCAGGCTAGACGAAAAAGCAGAAATCATCATGGTGGAACGTGGCCCATACGTCTCGTATGCCAACTGCGGCCTGCCTTATCACGTGGGCGGCGTGATTCCGAAAGAATCCAGCCTGCTGGTTGCGAGCGAACAGCTCTTCCGGGCGCACTTTGCGATCGATGCGAGGACGAATTGCGAGGCCATCTCTATCTCGCCGAAGAACAAAACAGTACAGCTGCTCAATGTCAAAACCGGCGAGCTCACGACTGAGTCGTACGACAAACTGGTGCTCTCTCCCGGTGCGCCTTCGGTGCGCCCGCCGCTGCCAGGCATCGATCTGCCGGGAGTCTTCCACGTCAGGACCGTGCCGGACGCAAGGACGATTCGCGAATGGGTGAACGGAGGCACGACGTTCCTAAGCGGGATGTCCAACTACTCCGGGATCCAGATGGTGAAACCGACACGCCATGCGGTGGTGGTCGGCGGTGGATTTATCGGCCTTGAAATGGCCGAGAACCTGGTGCACCTCGGCTTCGACGTGACCCTCGTCGAGATGCTCGATCAAGTACTCGCTCCGATGGATCGCGAGATGGCGAATCTTGTTGAAGGTCACTTGACCAGGAATGGTGTGCACCTGGCACTCAATGATGGTGTGGCTGGATTCACACAGTTAGAGGGTGGTGCGCTCGAGGTGCAGACGAAGTCCGGCAAGAAGTACCCGGCCGACGTCGTAATCCTCGCGCTCGGCGTTCGTCCAGACACGACGCTGGCCAAGGCGGCCGGGCTCGAGATCGGCGAGCGCGGCGGCATCCGAGTCGACGAGCACATGCGCACCAGCGATCCGAACATCTTCGCCGTAGGCGATGCGATCGAGGTGAAGGACTTCGGGACTGGACAGTGGAGCCTGATTGCCTTGGCAGGGCCGGCAAACCGCCAGGGCCGTATCGCGGCGGATGTGATCGCTGGACGAGATTCGCGTTACCGCGGCACCCAAGGCACCTCGATCATCGGGCTGTTTGGTGGCGCGGCTGCCTGGACCGGTGTCAGCGAGAAAACGCTTAAGAGAATCGGTGACACAGACTACGAGAAGGTCTACCTCTTCCCGAATTCGCATGCCGGTTATTACCCAGGCGCGAAGTTCATCGCCATGAAGTTCATCTTCCGCAAGTCCGACGGGAAAGTTCTCGGAGCGCAGGCGCTTGGTCAGGATGGCCCGGCGGTGGACAAACGCATCAGCGCTTTGGCCGTGGCCATCCAGATGGGTGCGACGGTCTACGACCTGGAAGAATCCGAGCTTTGCTACGCGCCGCAATTCGGCAGTGCGAAAGACGCGGTCAACTTCGCCGGCATGGTAGCTGCCGATGTGCTTCGTGGCGACATGCCGCTCGCTCACTGGGATTCGACAGACCAAGCATTTCTGCTGGATGTGCGCGAGCCAGTGGAACTGGCGGTCGAAAGCGTGCCTGGCGCGGTCAACATTCCGATGGGTCAGTTGCGCTCGCGGCTCGGACGAACTTCCTCGCGACCGCGAGATCCACGTCATTTGCCGCTCGGCTCAACGCGCTTACTATGCCACGCGCATTCTCGTGCAAAACGGATTCAAAGCGCGAAGTATCTCCGGCGGCATGCTCTCACGCGCCATGCTCACGGTGGATATGAAGTCAAAGTTGGCCGAGGCTGCCGAGCCTGTAAGCGTCTGAAGCGAATAGACGCGAGATGGAAGCTGGCTCGCCAACGAGGGAGCAGAGGATGCCGCAAGAAGAGATGCAGTTGGCGGGCCTTGCGGCTTGACGTTCGGAACACGAACAAGGAAAAGAGAAGTTCTATGAACGCAATCTGGATGCTCCTTTTCAAGATTTCCCTGGCGATCTTCATGGCCGAGCAGCTTGCTCGAAATGGGGCTCAGGCTTAGCCTTCCCGATGCGCTTCGGGGACTTCGCAGTGTGCGTTTCGTGGCATATACGCTGATATGGAGTTTCGTCATCTGCCCGTTCCTGGCCTACGCGATCACCCTCATTCTTCCGCTGCGGCCAACCTACGCCATCGGCTTGATCTTGCTGGGAATGGCACCTTGTGCGCCTTTTGTTCCGATTCTCGTGGATAAGGCAAAAGGGGACATTGGATTCACGGCTGCGTTCATGCTCCTCGCCTCAGTCGGTACCGTGATTTGCATGCCCTTTACCGTGCCCTTGTTGGCCAAGGGGCTGACTACCAGTGCGTGGGCCATTGCCAAGCCGCTCCTAATGGTAGTCCTGTTACCGATGGCCGTCGGAGTGGTCATCCGCCGCCAAGCTGATGCCCTCGCCTCCAAACTGCTGCCGGTCGCCAAAAAGCTCGCGGGGCTTTTCGGGCTAATTTGGAGCATCTTGTGCCTCATCATCTATGGGAAAGGCCTGCTCAGTATGGCGGGAAGTTACGCCATCCTCTCCCAGCTCATTTTCTTTGGACTGGTCTGCATAGGAACCTACTGGCTCGGACTTGGCTTGGGCTATGAGCAAAAGGTCGTATTGAGCATTGGTGTTACCACCCGGAATCTCGGGGCGTGCCTTACGCCTCTTCTCTTCGCGCCGGAGGTGGACGAACGAGCCACTCTGATGATCGTGCTGGCCCTTCCCATCATGGTCATCGTTTCGTTATCCGCGACGAAGTGGTTATACCGCCGCGCCGCTAATGCGACGGCCGCGGGAGCTGGAGCATGAACGACTCACGGAGCGTTTCCACTCTTCTGCGGCGATACTTGCCGATTCTGGAGTGGGGATCCACGTATAACGGCAAGACGTGCGCCAACGACTTAATCGTCGCGGCAATTGTCACGGTCATGCTGATTCCGCAGTCTTTGGCTTACGCCATGCTCGTTGGGCTACCCCCGCAGGTCGGCCTGTACGCCTCGATTGCGCCGCTGGTGCTCTACGCAATCTTCGGCACCTCGCGCGCTCTCGCGGTTGGACCCGTAGCGGTGGCCAGCCTGATGACCGCTGCGGCTGCCGCAACCGTGGCGACTCAGGGGACGCCGGAGTACTTGGGCGCAGCCATCACGCTTGCCGTTCTTTCAGGCCTTTTGCTAGTGGCTATGGGATTGTTGCGGCTGGGCTTCCTGGCAAATTTCCTCAGCCATCCAGTGATCTCGGGATTCATTACCGCCTCCGGCATCCAGATCGCGGCCGGCCAACTGGCGCCGGTGCTCGGTATCCACGCCGAAGGCGAGAACCTCGTAGACCTGTTGAAATCGATGTGGCCCAACCTCCGCCACATCAATCCTTACACAGCGGCGATCGGGTTTGGGTCACTGGCGTTTCTCTTTTGGGTGCGGCGCGGCCTCAAGCCCTTATTGCGCCGCATCGGCTTGGGTGAACGGCCCGCAGACATTCTGGCAAAGGTTGGCCCGGTCGTGGCCATTGCTGCAACCACCATAGCCGTGTGGGCGCTCGGGCTCACCGAGCATGGCGTCAAAATCGTCGGCACGGTTCCCAAGGGTCTGCCGAAACTCGCACTTCCACCTTTCGAACTCGGACTCTGGACGAAGCTCGTAGTCCCAGCCCTTCTGATCTCCATCGTGGGCTATGTGGAATCAATCTCCGTGGCCCTCACCCTCGCCGCCAAACGCCGTCAGCGCGTCGATCCCGACCAGGAGCTGATTGCGCTCGGCGCTTCTAATCTCGGCGCAGCGATTTCTGGCGGATTTCCGGTTACGGGCGGCTTTGCGCGCTCGGTCGTTAACTTCGAAGCCGGCGCCGAAACCCCGGCCGCTGGCGCTTTTACCGCTGTTGGCATTGCGCTCGCCACTCTGTTCCTTACGCCGCTCTTGTTCTTCCTGCCGAACGCTACGCTCGCCGCTACCATCATCATCGCGGTGCTGTCGCTGGTGGACCTTGGCGCTCTCAAGCGAACCTATGCGTACTCGAAGACGGACTTCGCGGCGATGGCTGCCACTATTCTGCTGACCTTGTATGAGGGGGTGGAGGCAGGCCTGTTGGCGGGGGTTGGTCTTGCGATATTCCTCCACCTCTACCGCACCTCGAAGCCACACGTGGCAGTCGTGGGTCAGATTCCGGGGACGATGAATTTCCGCAACGTCGCCCGCCATACTGTAGTAACGGATCCGGAGATCCTGTCGCTGCGAGTGGACGCAAGCCTCTATTTCCCAAACGCTCGCTTCATTGAGGACTACATCAACCAGGCGGTCGCGGCCCATCCAGCGGTGCGCCACGTCATTCTCGAATGTCCCGCAGTGAATACGATTGATTACTCCGCGCTGGAAAGCCTCGAAGCCATCAACCAACGCCTCAAGGACGGTGGCATTACGTTGCACCTGTCGGAGGTGAAGGGGCCCATCATGGATAGCCTCAAACGGTCTCATTTACTTGAGGAGCTGACCGGGAGAGTGCACTTAACCCAATTTGACGCCGTGGCCAGCATCAACCCGAATTTGGCGCGAAGCACGCTGGACGCCCAGAGAGTGCCGTTGGTCCAAAATGCCTCGTTGGTCTGAGTTCCGATGTCCGATGATCGCCGATTCGCCGAAGTTCGCTGTGTCTTGACGTGGCAAGCAGGTCAATCAGGTCACGGTCCTTTGGTCGGTTAATAGCGGACTGCGCGGCGTTCTAGTTCTGATTAGGAGTGCTATATGTTTCAAGCCTTCCGTAGTTACAGCATTCTTGCATTTCTCATTATGACCGGCAGTTTCGCTATGGCCCAACAAAGCCAATCCGGGACAGCCGATGCGATCTGGAATCAGCTGGCCGCAGGCAATCACCGATTTGTGACTGGGAAGAGTGCCCAGCACGACCTGACGACCGAACGGAAAGCCTTGACCGAAACTCAGCATCCGCAGGTTGCGGTGCTGAGCTGCTCGGACAGCCGTGTTCCTCCGGAGTTGGTTTTTGACGTGGGGCTGGGTGATCTGTTCGTCGTGCGTACTGCTGGGGAGGATGACGATCCCATTTCAATTGGGAGCCTCGAATATGCAGTCGAACATCTCGGTTCAACTGTGATCGTGGTCATGGGGCATCAACGCTGTGGGGCAGTCACGGCAGCCTGTTCCGGAGGGAAGAAGGAATCGGTCAATCTGGATGCGATGATCGCGCCCATCTTGCGGTCATGTGCTAAGACCAATGGCGCGAAATCTGACAGTCTCGATATCGCCATTCGTGACCATGTGCACACAGTTGCTCAGGAAATACTCGCCAGGAGCGAACTACTCAGAAAGAGCTCTGCCGAGGGCAAGTTAACGGTGATAGAGGCTTACTACTCGCTCGACACAGGAGAGGTCAGCAGGCTCCGTTAATTAAGAATGCCGTAAGAGGCACAGTGGCCCCGCAAGCGCGCGATAAAGGACCACCATCGGAATGGTGCCGCTGCAGACTAGCCCTTGTTCCCTGATCGAAGATACGTCGTCCTACATCCCGGCAGGGTCTTTGAAGAAAGGTGTCGGGTTCGGCAGGGCCAGTACAGAAGGCATATCGATTCTGTGCCGCTCCAGATGAAAGTCACTCCACAACTTCGCGAGCAGCCGAGAGAGGTCCACGGGGTTGCAGGTTGTGCAGTCAAAACAAAGCTCTTGGTTCTGGTGATCTCTGTGTTCGTTGTTCCGATGCTGCATGCACAACAAACCGTAGACGAACTGAGAGATCTGGCGAGGAATCCGGTGGGGGATGCGATCAAGGTTCCCTTCGTGGAGAGCATCAACTTCGACGCCGGGCCATATGATCGCACTTCGAATTCTCTCCAGGTCGAGCCGGTTATCCCGTGGCACATATCAAAGAACTGGCTGCTCGTGCCACGCATTGTTGCGACAGCAGTAGCCTACGAACCTGATGTTTTGCAACCCCACGGTGGGAAGGCCGGCACGGGCGACACGGTTGCCACTATCTTCTTCACGCCGTTTCACGCTCGGAAATTGATCTGGGCTGTGGGACCGTCGCTGCTCATCCCCACAGCAACAGACAGCAGACTGGGTGCAGGCAAGTGGGACCTGGGTCCCTCTGCCACGCTGCTGGTCGAGCCAGACTGGGGATTTGCCGGGGTGGTGGTGCAAAACATCTGGTCACTCCCCGGGCATAGTAGTCGGGCCGCTGTCGACCAAATACAGATCGAGACTCAGTTCTCCTACAACCTACCGCATGGTTGGTATCTGCTCACGGCTCCCACAATCAATGCTGACTGGACGCAAGCGACTGCGGAGCGCTGGCTGGTGCCGTTCGGCGCGGGCGCGGGGAGAACCTTCAACATCCGTAACCAGGCGGTGGATTCGAACGTCGCGCTGTACTGCAACGCAATACGGCCCGCGAGCCAGCTTTTCCCAAGGTGGCAACTCAGCTTGCAGTTCACGCTGATCTATGCGAAGCAACATAAGCCAACGCCGACAAATCAGCGTGGCTCGCGCGCCGGTGACCCGCGACAGGAAACGAACTGAGTGCCTTCTATGACTACACCGGCAGCGCTGCAAGAGCCGCCTTTGTTCACGCGGGTCCTGCGCGCTTCCTTCAAGATCGGATGGTCAGCGGCGTTGTTACTGCTCTTGTTACACGTGCTCCATGCACAGGACCTGGCGCCACGCGCCTACGTAATCACTCCTCTGCATGCCAACGCCGTGACCCTGACCTACTCTTTCTATGATGGCAGTATCGATTACAACGGGGTCGTACCCATTGGCGGTGCAACCGGAACCTACAGCGTGCCGATCTTCAGCTACTATCACGCTTTCAGCTTCTTCGGACGCTCGGCCAATATCGTCGCTTCATTGCCCTACGGGATAGGTACTTTCCAAGGAACCGTCAATGGCGCGGGGACCAACCTGTACCGCTCCGGCCTTCTGGACTCAACCTTCCGCCTCTCCGTGAACCTGAAGGGCGGTCCGGCCTTGCCGCCGGCGCAGTTCATCAAGTGGAAACAGAAGATGCTGCTGGGCGCGAGTCTCAAGGTAATGGCTCCTACGGGCCAATACGACCCAACGAAACTCATCAACTGGGGCGCTAATCGGTGGGGATTCAAGCCGGAGTTTGGCTATTCACAACGCTGGGGCAACTGGGTAGTCGATGGCTACTTCGGTGCGTGGTTCTTCACCACCAACCAGGATTTCTGGTCTCGTAACATCTACTATCCTGGCACCCGCTCGCAATCGCAAAAACCAATTGGTGCCTTTGAAGGGCACTTGAGCTATGACTTTCCTCGTTCGCGTATGTGGGCTTCTCTCGACGGCAATTTCTGGTTTGGTGGTTCTACCAGCGTTAACGGCATAGAAAACTCGCTCACCCGGCTGACAAATTCTCGCCTGGGAGCCACCTTTGCCTTTCCGATTAGCAAGCACCAGTCTTTGAAGTTCAGCTACAGCGACGGCACCTACATCCGCTTCGGCGGCAATTACCAGAACGTTTCGGTCGCGTGGCAGTACAGCTGGCTGGGTAGACCGAAGTAGAGCGTGATGAATAGTCAAACTCGGTCAAACGCTATCGTGCGCAGCCAAGAAATCAGAGGTGTTGCATTTCCGGATTGTGCGTGGACACGTAATGAGGAATAAAGGAGTGGAAGTTCGCGATCAACTTTCAGGGCGTTTCATCGGGCGCTGCGTAGCAGTTGCGGCGCAGGTCTTGTTCCTGGCGCTTCTGGCGTCGCCCCTTACGGCCCAGACCACCCAAGCATGGCCTGAGATCGACACATACTTCAGCTTGAGTTCGGATGTGCGAGTCTCGTTCTTTGCTGCCGCTACTCGGGAGGACCGCGAGGGCACCAGTGCCGAGCTCGGACCGAACATCGACTTCTACTTCAAGCCCCTGATGAAGCTGAAGAAGATCACGGTCTTTGAGCTTGATCCCGCGAAGAGCAGGCTGTTGATGTTTCGGGCCGGATATCGCTACATGCCGTCGACGGATGGACCAACTGAGCATCGCGGCCTGTTGGAGGCAACCGGAAACTATCCGCTCGTCAGAGGCGTACTGCTCTCAGACCGAAACCGACTAGATCTGAGATCGATTGAAGGCGAACTCTCGTGGCGATACCGCAATCGGGTATCGGCAGAAAGGACGGTCTCGCTACGTTCTTATCACTTCATCCCCTATCTCCGAGCTGAAGCTTACTACGACGGCAACTTCCACAAATGGAGTCGTACGGCCGAAACGGCTGGTTGCATCTTTCCATTCCGCAAGCGGTACGAACTCGAACCGTACTACGAACATCAGAACGAAACTGGGACCGCTCCGAATCGGCAGGTCAACGGATTGGGACTGGTGTTCAGTATGTATTTCTGACCTTGGTTATTGAAGTGCGAACAACAGTCAATATGCTGGAAACTGTAAGAGCATCACAATCCATTCGCGACTAACACCTTAGCTCGAACCGTCTCGAGTACAGCGAATTTGAAAATGCACTTTGTCTTTTTAGGAGGAATTTTCTGCGAGATCCTATTCACCTTCGCGGTTAAAACAGCCAAGCCCGGGAGCCCGTGCAAGTCGAATCAGTCGACCTATGCAGGTCTCGAATTACTGCAGCTTGGCGTATTCGGCTTTGGCTTCTTTGTAGATGGGAATGTCGGGGTCAGCCTCTTTCCACAGGGCGAGGAAGCTTTTGTAAGCGGCAAAGGCGCGAGTACGGGCGAGATCGGCATCGGCACCCGTCGCGTTCCTCATCTGCAATGCATTGGCGCGCGCTACACCCAGTCGCGCAAGCGCACCGGTCCAGCAGTTCCAGACGATGCCGCTGTGATCGAGGATTTTCTGGAACTGTGCCGCCGCTTCCCTGCCCTGTCCTGCTGCCAGGTACGCCTGGCCGCGAATGTAGGTGGGATATAAGCACGAGATCTGCGTGATAAAGGCAATCTGCCCGTATTCAATCGGCGGCAAAGCGCGCTGCAGCCCGTCTATCGCCGCGGCCGGGTCTTTACGGTAAACCGCAATTTGGGCGTTGATAGCCGGCAACCACAGCGACTGCATCTGCGTGTCCAGCGGGTAGTGTTGGTTCATTTGGTCGGCCATCGTCTGCGCTCGCTGCCGATCACCAATCATGGCATAGGCCAGCGCCGCTTCAACCTGCACGGACTGGCTGTCTGGAGATAACTGAAGTCCGGCTTCCGCGGCCTGTCGCGCCTGCGCGAAGTTGCCGAACCCAGCTTCCCGCAAAGCCGCGTTCTCCCACCAGATGGCGCCCGTCTCTTTGCTGTCGGCACGAACCGCCGAATCCACAGCCTGCTTCGTCAGCTCGCGGGCTTTACCCGAGCGTCCGGCGTAGGCCTCGGTGTCGGAGGCGAGTGAAAGGCCGGTATTTTCCGCAGCCGGGTTTGCGGCAAACCACTGCTGCTGTTCGACCATGGCATGGGAGTCCCGTTTAAGAAAGCCGAGGGCGTAGAGCGCTATGTGTTGCGTGTAGTCGTCCAGCTTGCGTGCGTGTGAATCCTGAATGATCTTGTAGGCTTCATCCGGACGTTGCAGAGCCAGAAGAAAGTTGGCGAGGTTGTTGTAGGGCACTACGCTATCCGGCGTTACCTGCAACTGCTTTCGGGTCGCCTCGATGGCCGCCTGATAGTTTCCCTGAGCCGCATAAGCGGTGCCCAGGTTTCCATACGCCGCGTCATCGCGCGGGTAGAACCCGATCAGCTCGCGATAACTCTCTGTTCCCTTCTCCAGCTCTCCGGTCACATTGGCATAGTAGTCGGCGGTGATGAGCAGCTTCTCGCGCTCGCTGGCATGCTCGCGCATCTCAAACGCCTTGGTGAAGTATTCGCTCGCCCGCGACAGCTCCGCCAAAGAACCATAGTCCGTGCCGAGCGAACGATATCCCATCGCGAAATTGGGATCGAGCTCAACCGCGCGTTGATCGTAAGCCAGAGCGGCCGCCGCGCCCCTTTCGTTCATGGTCTTCATCGCCAGTGTGTAGGCCTGCAAGGCCTGAAGGGATGGGGTTGTGGCCTGCTCCAGCGGGACATCGAACTTTTGCACGGTTGCCAGCGACTCGCCCAGCCTTCCGCGCAGCTTTGCCGCTGCCTGGCCTACCGCGTTCAACACTTTCTCCTTGCCTTCGGCTGTGACCTGTTCCTGCGCGATGGGGTCACCAGTCTGGCAGTTCACCGCCTCCAACCCAATCACATATTGCTGGCCGAGGCTGTTGATCGATCCGGCAATGAAGGCTTTACTGTTCGATCGCAGGCAAAGATCGCGCGCAACCTCCGGGGTTAGCTTTATACCCCCAGGCTTGGTCATCAGCTTAAGCACCGCCGCGACCTTGTTCTCCGGCAGCACATTCAGGAACGGTGACTGGTTTAGCGCCACGGTCAGCGCAGTCTTCAGCGTGTCGTCGAAAACAGCGTCGCCGGTCTTGTTATCGAAGTCGGCGATAACGATAGTGTCTTTCTCGGTCAGCTTCGGAGCTGCGTGCAAGCGGGAGTAGAGCACCCCGCCGACTATTCCTGTGATGAGAACGACGCCCAATATCGAAATCAGCAGCCACGGCTTCTTCTTCGGCGCCGCTGGAACGGATGGTGCTTCGAGCGCCTTCACCCTGCTGGAGCTGTCGGCCCAAACTCCGCCCGAGCCTGCCGCAGCAGCGCCTGCGCTCCCACTGCTGGAAGACCCCGAACTGACCGGCGTTAATCGTCCGCTTTCATCACGTCTGAGGCGCTGGAGGTCGGCACGCATTTCCGAAGCATGCTGGTAGCGCAGGTTGCGGTCCTTCTCCAGCGCCTTGCCGATCACCGTTTCCAGTCCCGCCGGAAGTTGCGGGTTGAACTGCGACGGCGCAGCAGGCTGGTCGCGAAGGATCGCGCCGCACACGTCGCCCGAACTTTCACCGTCAAACGGCTTGGTGCCGGTTGCCATCTCGTAAAGCACCGCGCCGAAAGAGAAGAGGTCGCTGCGCGCGTCCAGGTCGCGCGCCTTCACCTGCTCCGGCGACATGTACGCCACCGTTCCCAGCATTGCGCCCGGACTGGTCAGGTGCTCGTCATCCGACGATGTCAAGCCGGTTGCGGTATGGCCGGCGGCATCGACTTTGGCCGTAACCTTCGCCAGCCCGAAGTCGAGAATCTTGGCGTGACCGCGCCGGGTGACGAAGATGTTGGCCGGCTTAATGTCGCGATGAACAATGCCCTGCGCATGCGCGGCGTCAAGCGCATCGGCGATCTCCGTGGCAAGGTCGAGAAGCGGATCCAGTTCCAAAGGCTGCCCGGAGATGCGATGCTTCAGCGTGACCCCATCGAGGAACTCCATCACCATGAAGGCACGACCGTGTTCTTCGCCAATGTCGTGGATGGTGCAGATGTTGGGGTGGTTCAGTGCAGACGCTGCCTCCGCCTCGCGGCGGAAGCGGATCAGAGCCTGTGGGTCGCGCGCCAGACCTTCGGGCAGAAACTTGAGCGCGACGAAACGATGCAGCCGGGTGTCCTCGGCCTTGTAGACAATGCCCATCCCACCGCCGCCAAGCTTACTGACGATTCGGTAGTGCGAGACGGTCGTGTCGATCATGACGAAGTCGATGGAGCGATGCCTGATCATAGGGCGGGCGCCGGTGGCAGTCAATTTGTTCTGAACCGGTTCTCGCCGGCGGTTCGAGGTGATTGGGCTGACCACAACGATCACCTTGTTGACGAATTGGCCGGCTGAAATCCCGTCTGCATGGCAACGCTTCGCGCGGTTTACATGGACCTAGCCACTGAACGGGGAGAGCAACCCGGCAAATCGGGTGAGCAAAGATGCTCACGGGCCCATCGAGTTATCGAACAGCCTTACGACCTCTCTGCAGTGCTGCGGCCGCTCTGGTCAGGGCTAATCGAATCCTGTCTTGACAGCTCACGGCAGCTGCGACAGAATCCGTACGCTCGCTTGAGGCTCGGTTAACGATATTCACGCCGTCGCTCTCAAGCCGGCCGGCCAGACCATCATCTGAATCTGAGGAAGGGTTGCCATGACACTGCCAATCATGAAAACGACTCCGCCTTCGCAGCGATCTCTCTGCGTCCTGATAGCGACCATCGTCGTGCTCGCCTTATCACTGGTCGCAAATGCCCAGACGTTCAGCGTGCTGCACACCTTTGCTGGCGGGCAGGCGGGGTGGAGCCCGAGCGGCACACTGGCCATCGATGGAGGCGGGAATATCTACGGGACGGCGTACTCCATCACTTACAAGCTGTCGAAGAATCGCGGCTGGGCGATGACGCCGCTGCGCACTTTTAACGGCGGTCCGGACGGATACATTCTTTATGGCGGCGTGGTCTTTGGGCCGGACGGCGGGCTTTACGGCACAACCTGGGTGGGAGGATTCGGCGGCATCAACTGCCCTTACGGCGGATGCGGCATCATCTACAAGCTGACCCCGCAGGCGACCTTCCCGCGCAGCGCGCTCGCTCCCTGGACAGAGACCATTGTCTATCCGTTCCAGGGCGCGACGGTTGACGGCCAGAATCCCGAGTACGGCAACCTGGTCTTCACCGACAGCAACACGGCCTATGGCATGACCGACCTGGGCGGACCGGGCTTTTACGGCACGGTGTTCAAGCTGACGCGCAACGGCCAAAACTGGAGCGAGACCATGCTCTATGGCTTCAACGGAACGGACGGCGCAATCTCGCAAAACAGTCCTGTTGTCGACCAGAGCGGAAACATCTTCGGCGCTACCGACCTGGGCGGTTTTAACGAGAACGGTGTCGTCTTTGAGCTCAGTCCGTCACCGGGCGGCTATACCTTTAATACGGTGCATGACTTCAGGGGACTCGAGGATGGCCAGGGGCCGATCCAGGTGCTTCTCGACCCTGCCGGCCATCTCATCGGCAACACCGTAACGAATGGTCCGCAAGGAGGGGGTACCATCTTCGAACTCAGCCAAGACGGCGGAAACTGGACCTATACCATGCTGTATGCCTTAAGTGGAGGCATGGCTGCGCCTTTGACGATGGATTCAGCCGGCAACCTTTATGGGACGTCGGTCTATGGCGGATCCCATAACCAGGGCATGGTGTTCGAGTTATCACCCTCGGGCGGGAGCTGGAACCTCAATGTCCTTTACTCGTTTATCGGTGGAACCGACGGTAGCCAACCCAAGGCCCCGGTGCTGATCGACAGCAGCGGAAACCTGTATGGAACAGCGAGTGAAGGCGGGGACTTGTCCGCATGCAGCGGATATGGATGCGGTACGGTGTGGATGATCACACGATAACCGCCAGGGAAACATAGCCGACGTCCCTGAGCTGTAAACCTCATGCAGATAAAGCTCGGCAGTGCCGCGCAATCTGGCGATCTTCCTGACTGGGCATCACGCGCACCTCGACCGCACTCTGAGGCCTGCGAGATCGTCGGCTGGCTTGCCTCATTCGAAGTGCTCGTCGAGTTGTATGCCCAGAAATCCCAGTCCCTCGCAGACCCTTCGCCGCACTTCCACGCTGTGCTCGCCGATTCCTCCGGCAAAGATAACCGTGTCGAGACCTTCAAGGACGGCGGCATAGGCTGCGATCGTCTTCCTGATGGCAAGGCAAAACACTTCGATCGCTAACTCCGCGGAGGCATCGCCGGCGGCCGCGGCGTCCTGCAGCTTGCGCATATCGGATGTGCCGCCCGAGAGAGCTTTCAGTCCGGCATCGTGGTTCAGCAGCTTCTCCAGCGCGTCGGCGTCCATCCCCTTGGCGCGTCGCAGGTATAACAGAACTCCCGGATCCAGGTCGCCGGTTCGGGTCGCCATCGGAATACCGCCCGTCGGAGTGAGACCCATGCTGGTGTCCACCGACTTCCCTTCCTTGACGGCGGCCAGGCTGGCGCCGCTACCAAGGTGCGCCATCACAATCCTGGGCGGAAGCTGGCTGCCAAGCTGGTAGACGATGGATTCGTAGGACAGTCCGTGAAATCCGTAACGGCGAATACCCTGGTCGAATAACTCTCGCGACAACGGAAACCTGGACGCTCGTTCCGGCATGGTGCAGTGAAAGGCGGTATCGAAGCACGCAAACTGCGGCACGTCGGGATACGCTTGCTGGGCTTCGGCAATCAACTGCAGCGCCATGGGAATGTGCAGCGGCGCAAAATGAACGCAGGCTTTCATCTCCGCCACAACTTCGGGAGTGATCTTCTGGTGCTTGAGCAAACGCGGTCCACCGTGTACCACACGATGTCCGACGGCGTACGGCTTGCCGGGTGAGAGCTCGTCCAGCCAGCGCGCGGCATGGGTGAGCGCTTCATGTCGAGAAGTAAAGTTCAGTTTTTCTGAACGCAACGTTTTACCGGCTGAGTCTTTGATGGCCAGCGTGCCATTGGGCTGACCGATGCCATCCGCCAGACCGTCCAGCAATACCTGCTCATCGCCGTCCTGCTGCGCATATAAGCCAAATTTCAGCGAAGACGATCCAGTGTTGATGACGAGGATGGGCTGTTCCGGCATCAGAGAACCTGCTTTCCTGCGCGGCGGGCGCTGTGTTTTCCACTCTAACGCAAGCGGCTTAGTTCGCCGATTTTTGAAACCTGGCTGTAACACTGCCGCAGCACAAACTTGCTACCCTCGCGTAAGCGATAAAGTCGGCGCGAGACTAGAATCCAGGAAGCGCGCCGACGAATCTTAAAACACGTTGCCGCTGACCAGCGCTGGAGTTGCCTATGTCACCCGTTGCCCAGACCGAGCCCACGCATCTTTCCACAGACCAACTGCTCACGGCCGATGAGTTGCGCAATATCGATGCGTACTGGCGAGCCTGCAATTACCTCAGCGCCGGAATGATTTACCTGCGCAACAATCCTCTGCTGCGCGAGCCCTTGCTGCCGGAGCACTTCAAGAACCGGCTTCTCGGGCATTGGGGTTCGGATCCCGGACAGAGCTTCACCTATGTTCACTTGAACCGCGTGATTCGCAAGTACGACCTGAACATGATCTACATTTCCGGTCCGGGTCATGGCGCACCGGCAGTGATCTCCAACTGCTACCTGGAGGGAACGTACTCCGAGATTTATCCGGAGAAGAGCCAGGACGAAGCAGGAATGCTGAACCTGTTCCGCGCATTCTCGTTTCCGGGACAGCTCGGGAGTCATTGCACACCGGAAGTTCCGGGCTCGATCCACGAAGGCGGTGAACTGGGCTACAGCGTTTCGCACGCGTTCGGCGCGGCATTCGATAATCCGGACCTCATCGTCAGCGTGGTCGTGGGCGATGGAGAATCGGAGACCGGCCCGCTGGCGACTTCGTGGCACTCCAACAAGTTCCTCAATCCCATTCGCGACGGTGCGGTGCTGCCAATCCTCCATCTCAACGGATACAAGATCGCCAATCCGACCATCCTGGCCCGGATTACCTCCGAAGAGCTAGAAGACCTGTTCAAGGGTTACGGCTGGGCGCCGACTTTTCGTCGAAGGAGATGAGCCGGAGCTGATGCATCAGCAGATGGCGAAGGCGGTTGAGAGCTGCGTCCAGCAGATTCGCTCGATCCAGGAACAGGCGCGCAAGTCGGGCAAAGCTGATCGGCCGCGCTGGCCGATGATTATCCTGCGTTCGCCGAAGGGCTGGACCGGTCCCAAGACAGTCGACGGACATCGCGTCGAAGGTTTCTGGCGCGCCCACCAGGTTCCGGTGACCGGCGTGCAGACGAATGCGGAACACCTGGGCATCGTCGAGCAGTGGATGAAGAGCTATCGTCCCCAGGACCTGTTCGACGAGAATGGCGCGCTGCGGGCGGAACTGCGGCAGCTGCCGCCGACAGGCGATCGCCGGATGAGCGCGAACCCCCATGCCAATGGCGGCAAGCTTGCGCAAGGCGCTCGATCTGCCGGACTTCCGTAACTACGCTGTGGCCATCGATAAGCCGGGTTCGAAGTACGCTTCGCCCACCGAGAACCTGGGCAAGTTTCTCCGCGACGTGATGCGGCGAAACATGCACAGCTTCCGCATGTTCAGTCCGGACGAGAACGCCTCCAACAGGTTGCAGGATGTCTACGAAGCCAGCCTGAAGACCTGGATGGCCGAGATCAAGCCGGAAGATGCCGACGGCACCGACATCGCTCCCGACGGCCGGGTGATGGAGATGCTGAGTGAGCACACCCTGGAAGGCTGGCTCGAGGGCTATCTGCTGACGGGGCGTCACGGGCTTCTCAACACCTATGAGGCGTTTGCCCACATCATCGACTCGATGTACAACCAGTACGCGAAGTGGCTGGAAAAATCGAAGCTGGAGTTGAGCTGGCGGGCTCCGATCTCGTCCTTGAATCTGCTGATCTCCTCGCTGGTGTGGCGGCAGGACCACAACGGATTCACCCACGAAGATCCCGGCTTCCTCGACGTCGTGAGCAACAAGAGCGCGCGGGATCACGCGGATTTATCTTCCTCCTGACGCCAACTGCCTGCTCAGCGTGGCTGACCACTGCCTGCGCAGCACCGACTACGTCAACGTGATCGTCGCTGACAAACAGGAACATCTGGTCTACCTCAACATGCAGGATGCTATTACCCACTGCACCAAGGGAATCGGCATCTGGGACTGGGCCAGCAACGACGCCGGGAGCGAGCCCGATGCGGTGGTTGCCAGCGCGGGCGATGTTCTTACCGAGGAAGCGCTGGCGGCAGTCGCGATTCTGCGCGAGAATCTGCCCGACCTGAAGATTCGCTTCGTCAACGTCGTCGACCTCTATCGCCTGCAGCCGGCCTCCGAGCATCCTCACGGTCTCTCGGACCGCGACTTCGATTCCCTGTTCACCAAGGACAAGCCGGTTATCTTCAACTTCCACGGATATCCGTGGCTGATTCACAAGTTCACCTACCGGCGGACGAACCACTCCAACATTCACGTTCGCGGCTACATCGAGCGCGGCAACATCAATACGCCGCTGGAACTGGCGATCAAAAACGACGTAGACCGCTTCCACCTGGCGATCGATGTCATCGACCGGGTTCCGAGATTGCAAGGAGCTGCGGCCCACCTGAAGGAGTGGTTGAAGGGTCAGATCATCGAGAGCGTGAACTACGCCTATGCCGAGGGCATCGACAAGCCGGAGATCCGTGACTGGACGTGGCCCTTGCGCCCCTGAGTAGTCGCGCTTTGCGCACTTTGTCAGTGTGACATCGATCACCCGGTAACGTGATTTACAATGTAGCCGCACGCTGATTTCGCGTTCTAGACTACGATTTCGAAGTGAACGCTGCTCCCGTTTGGAGCATTTACGCAATTGTCTGGTAGTGGGAAGCGCGGTGAAATTCCGCCACTGCCCCGCAACTGTAAGCGCGGAGGTCAGGCCAACAAGCCACTGGAGTCGACAAGCTCTGGGAAGGCGGCCAGGACCGATGAGGCGCAAGTCAGGATTCCGGCCAGACGCACACCTGTAGTCCGAAGCGGTCTCGATGGGAGGACCGAGTCGGCGTCTTGACGGCCCGTCAGCGTGGGCCATCTGGAAAAATGTGCTGCACGAGCTTTCCCGTCTGAGGCGTAACTTGTGCGCGGGATGAAGTATGTCTGCTGAGAAGTCAAACCGCCGGGTGACATTGATTGTCGGCGGAGTTCGCAGCGGTAAAAGCCGATACGCGCAGCAACTGGCAGCGAACGCCGAGCGTGTCACCTTCATCGCCACCGCCGAAGGCCGGGATGAAGAGATGGCGCAGCGCATTGCCCGCCATCAGCAGGAACGTCCCAACCACTGGAAAACCGTGGAAGCGCCAATCCAATTGCCCGAGGCCATTGCCGCCAATAACGACGGCATGATTCTGGTGGATTGTCTGACATTGTGGGCCTCGAACCTGATGGAGCACGAAGGCCAGAACTGCGACCGCCTTCCTCCCCACATCGATCGATTGATTCAGGCGCTGCGCAACACGGCAGCGACGGTGGTACTGGTTTCCAATGAAGTCGGCAGCGGCGTTGTTCCTGAAAGCGAGATGGGACGCAGTTACCGCGATGTGCTGGGCACCATCAATCAGCGCGTAGCTGCGGCGGCAGACGAAGTATTGCTGCTGGTCGCCGGCTGTCCTTTAGTCATCAAGCAGGCGGCAGACACTGTGCCCGCGTAGAAGCGATAGGCCCCGAGCCCTGGCCGTAGATGGGCGCGGATAACGATAACCGAATTCACAGGATGATCGGGAAGCGCGGTGAAATTCCGCCACTGCCCCGCAACTGTTAAGGACGAGCACGCGACTGTCGAATACCACTGCGCCCAGCGGGAAGGTGACAGTCAGGTCCTGAGTCAGGAGACCGGTCCTGGGAACAACACAGGCAACTTCCGAGGGGGAGTTTGTGCAGCGTGCATCTATCGTAGTTCTCTGTCCTGTTCCGCGGTCGGCACGGGGTTCTGAGCCCGGCATTTCCGGGTTCGTTTCTGATCCTCCCGCGGCTGTTGTTACCGGAGCATCCGTCAGCCTGACCGCGCCGGTCGCCGACACCCAGGCAGCCGGAAAATTCCAGTTCAACCTCGAACCCACCGGGCATTTCCAGCGCCGTGCCGAAGCGAAGACCTTCGTCAGCCAGGACAGCGATCGCTCGCAGGAGGCTGCCCAATGACGTCTCCGCTTCTCGAATTCCGTGATGTGTCGTTCTCGCGCGGCTCGCGCCTGTTGCTTGACCGCCTCTCCTTCACGGTTGAAAAGCAGGACATGGTCGGACTTCTGGGGCCAAACGGAATCGGCAAGACCACGCTGCTGCGACTGGCGGCGCGGCTCCTTACTCCCGGGTCCGGCAACATTCTGCTGCAAGGCAAGTCTTTGACGGAGTGGTCGCGCCGCCACCTGCCCCGCTGCATTGCGTTGGTTCCGCAGGAGCTGGAAATCCCTTTTAACTTCTGCGTGAAAGAGATTGTCGCGCAGGGACGGGCTCCGTATCTGCCGCTGTTTGCGCGGAACACGCACACCGATCGCAGGGCGATCGACGCGGCGATGGACGCGGTCGACATTCTGCCGCTCCGCCATCGCATCTACTCCGAGCTCTCCGGCGGTGAACGCCAGCGCGTGAAGATCGCCATCGGATTGGCGCAGCAACCGCAGCTAATGCTGCTGGATGAACCGACGCAGCACCTGGATATCGGCCGGCAAATTGAACTGATGTCTCTGCTCCGCGATTTGAACCAGCAGGGCCTCACCATTCTGGCTGCGGTACATGATCTGAATCTGGTGGCGGAAAACTTCTCCTCCGTGATTCTCCTGACGCCGGAGCCTTCGTGGATTACCGGTCCGGCAGCCGACGTGATGCAGCCTCATTTGCTGGAGCGGGCATTCTCCGTCGGTCAGTCGGAATTGGCGCAGTATTTCACCGCTCCCGCCCAGAGTGAATTAGTCGAAGTTCGCTAGGAACGTCTGTGAGTCGTAGTGGCGCAATCTATTGGCAAGTGTTGTGGGTAGGCTGGCTGTTATTGGCAGGGACTGCTCTTGCGCAAAACACCAATGCCTCCCTGCGCGGAACCGTTACCGACAGCTCAAACGCCGTGCTTCGCGGCGCCCAGGTCAGCATTTCTGACCAGCAGAACGGCTTCAATCTGCATCGCGTGGTCGACAGCCAGGGCGACTACGAATTCACGCAGCTTCCTCCAGGCGAATACCTGGTCAGCGTTGAAGCAGCGGGATTTTCGACGCAAAGCAAATCGATCGCTCTGGTCATCAACCAGCAGGCCACGCTGAGCTTCTCACTGGCTGTCCAGTCGCTGACCACCAACGTCACCGTCAGCGCCCAGGCATCGGAACTCAATACTTCCGACGCCACGACGGGCAACGCGCTCGACAGCATTGCCATTCAGGCGATTCCGGTCGAGGGCGATATCCCCGACCTGCTGAGCCTCCAGCCCGGCATTTTGTATCTCGGCCTGCACAACGATCAAACTCACGACAGCCGCAGCGGCAGCGTTCTCGGGGCGCGCTCCGACCAGAACAACTCCACCCTGGATGGAGTCGACAATAACGACCAGGTGCATGGCTACGCCTTCACCGGCGTGCTGCGTTCCACCCTCGACTCAGTGCAGGAATTCCGGGTTACGACCTCGGGATTCAACGCCGAGAGTGGCCGCTCCTCCGGCGCGCAGATCAACATTCTGACCAAGAGCGGCAGTAACGAATTTCACGGCAGCCTCTACGGGCGGACTCGTGATCTGATCGGCCCGGCCAATGACTGGTTCAACAAGCAGGCCGAGCTGGCATCGGGTTTGCCGAATGTTCCCGGACGACTGGATCGCGACGCCTACGGCGGTTCGCTGGGCGGACCCATCAAGAAAGACCGTCTGTTCTTCTTTGCCACCTACGAAGGCGAAAAGATAAACGAGAACAAGCAGATGACGATGGTCGTTCCTACAGCGTCTCTGCGCGCCGGCGAAATCAAGTATCCTCACACAACAGATGGTGTGACCCAGATTGTCACGCTGACGCCGTCGCAAATCGCCAGCATGGATCCCAACTGTTCGAAGAACGGAACCTGTCCGTGGGGACCGGGCATCGATCCCTACTCTCTCGATGTATTCAAACAGTATCCGCTGCCAAACGGATATGTGGCCGGCGACGGCCTGAACACCGGCTCCTATACATGGTCAGCGCCCGACCCGGCATCCCTCAACACTTTCATCGCTAAATTGGATTACGCGCTAACCAGTCGTAACTGGCTGTTTGTGCGCGGCAATCTACAAGCTGACAGCGCGTCCGGAGTTCCGCAGTTTCCCGGACAGGCGGCTAGCTCCACCAGTCAGGACAACAGCAAAGGGATTGCTGCCGGGCTGAATTCAAGCTTGTCGGCAAACCTTTCCAATAGCCTGCGCTACAGCTACATTCGCCAGAGTTATTCGACCAACGGCATCGGCCAGGGAGCCTATGCCAACTTCTACGGTCTGAGTACGATTACGGCCGAGACGCGAAGCTCTGCGGTGGACGTGCCGGTACAGAATTTGCTCGACGACCTCACCTGGACGCACTCGCGGCACACGCTGACATTCGGCGGAAACTACCGCCTCATCCACAATCAAAGTCTCAGCAATGCCCTGTCGTTCGACTCGGCGGTAACGAACTCTTACGCGCTGGTCAACGGCGGAATCGTTGGCACAGGGCAAAGCTTCGATCCCACGGTCTTCGGCTTCCCTTCTGTCGATGGCAGTTTCACCGGCTCCTACAACTACTCGATGACCAACCTGGCCGGACTGCTGGACTATGTAACCACGCAAGCCAACTATCGCGTATCGGCGAATGGCCTGAACGGAACTCTGTTGCCTGCCGGCGCAATGCTCTATCGCGACTTCAAGAACAACGAGTTCGAATATTACGCTCAGGACTCATGGCGCATCCGCTCGAATCTGACCGTGAACTTCGGACTGCGGCACGTCCTCATGCAGACACCGTACGAAGTCAACGGCCAGCAAGTTCAGCCCACGACGAATTTGTACCAATGGTTTCAGACTCGAGGCGAACAAGCCGCGCTGGGTAACAGCGTGCAGCCCTACATCTCCTTCGCTCCGTCAGGGCAATCCCGCGGATTGCAGCCTTACTGGCCGATGCAGAAGAATAACCTCGCGCCCCATGTCTCTTTCGCATACTCCCCCAATGTGGGACCTGGTTTCTGGAGGAAATTGCTCGGCAGCGGCGGAGACAGCGTGCTGCGCGCAGGTTACGGGATCTACTACGACCACTTCGGCGAAAGCATCGTCAATCTCTTTGAGCAGTACGGCTCGTTCGGGCTCTCCGATGCCATCACCAATCCGACGAACGTGCTCACGCCGGATACTTCGCCGCGTTTCACCGGCGTCCACAACATTCCGAATTTGACCGGCACGCCGGAGCAGAACATCAGCTATCCCGCGCTATCGCCGACCGATCCCCTGACGAACGGCTTTGCGATCACGCAAGGCGTTGACGGTTCGATGAAGACGCCCTACGCTCACGTGGTTAATGTTTCCTGGCAGCGGCAGCTTCCTGCCGGCTTTGTGCTGGAGGCTTCTTACCTGGGACGCTTCAGCCGCAATACGCTCCAGCAGATCGATCTTGCCCAGCCCCTCGACCTGGTCGATCCGAAGTCCGGCATGGATTACTTCACGGCGGCCACCGAGCTTTCCAAGTACGGATACGCGGGCGCGACAACCGTTCCGGCAATTCCCTACTTCGAGGACATGTTTCCTGGCGCAAGCTTCCGGCGGCATGAGTGCCACGCAGAATATCTACAACAACATCTGGCGCTACACCCTGGGCAACGAGACGGCGCGCCCTATATGCGCTCGACATCCTCTGCTATCCCAATTGCGGCGGGCCAACGACGGGACGTTTCTGGCCAACGCAATTCGCCAGCATGTACACCTGGGCGTCCATCGGCGAGGCCAACTACAACGGTGGGCAACTGCTGTTGCGTCGCCCCGTGCGGCCGTTCCTTCCAGATGGAGCTGAGCTACACCTACTCGAAGTCGCTCGACATGGGCTCAGACGACGAGCGCACCGTCTATTCGTCGAGCACTGGCAGTAGCGTGGGCAGCAGCTTCAGCGCGATCCTGAACGCGTGGAACCCACAGCTTAGTTACGGGCCATCGGATTTCGACGTCCGGCATCTGGTTACGGCGAACTGGATCGCGCAGTTGCCGTTCGGCCAGGGCAAGCTCATCGGCAGCCACTCCAGCGGATGGGTGAACGACGTGATCGGCAACTGGCAGCTTTCCGGCCTATGCCGCTGGACCAGCGGACTTCCCTTCAGCGTAATCAGCGGCGCGGGTTGGGGAACCAATTGGCTGGAGAAGAGCAACATGGTGCAGACCGGCGCGATTTCGACGGGAACGTACTACACAGCCAACGGTGCGCCGGAAGTATTCTCCAGCGCGGCAGCAGCGCTCGCGGAGTTACAAAATCCGTACCCGGGAGAGGCCGGCGATCGCAACAACTTTCGCGGCGACGGATATTTCGGGATCGACATGCGGCTGGCCAAAACCTGGAAGCTGACCGAGCGCTCGCAAATGCAGTTCGCCTGGGACGTCTACAACGTCACCAACTCGGTGCGCTTCGACGTGAACCCGCTCAATTCTCTGCAAAACCTGACGACCAGCGGCTCCTTCGGCGTGTACGGCGCGACCCTCACGACTCCTCGGGTTCAGCAGCTCTCCCTGCGATACTCTTTCTGATCGGCGATCAGATTCTGTCAGCTACCACGTGAAAGGACAATACCGACGACGTCACCCGGCTTCGCCCGTAATAGAGGAAGAGTCCGATCCAAAGCAATTGACCCAGGATGAGCACCCATGCGGAACTCATCTGGTGAAAGGCGATTGCGAGTTCGGGCTTTGTGCCGGCCGCTGTAGGAACGAGTGCGATAACCCCGGCCAGATAGACCAGCGAGATGATGGTCATGATCTGGTAGTGCGAAATCCTGGAACCACCGCGATAGTCTGCACGCAGCCATTCTGAACAGATTCTCCAGCCATAGCTGGTTAGCAGCGGAATGAGGGCAGCCAGCCGATAGCGTTCAGCCAGGAAGAGCGCGGTGCCCGCCAATCCGCCCAGCGCGAACAGGACCGACGTGAGGGCCTGCACCGGAATGAGAGGCTCTCCGGAAAATCCCGAGGCATACGACGCTTTCTTGTTTTCGCCGTACAGCACCAGGTTGTGGCGATGAAACAACCGTGCAAGCCACGGACGCGCATCACGCAGCGGCACTCCGTAACAGCAGCCGAAACTTATGCAGGCAAGGCGGCCGATGGCTTCGGCCAGAACATAAGCGTTAATGGCCGCAGCGAACACCGGCAGGACCGGAATCGAAAGTTTCTGCCGCGAAAGAGCTGCGGCTGCGATCACGAGCGGAGGCACTAAAAGCGTCGCCGTAAATACGGCGCCGGCAACCGTAAAAGTGTTTCGCTTTCGCTCAACAATCCCCGCAATCAAGCGCGAGGATGGAACGCAGAGAAAGAGCACGAAGGCTATCAGCGCACAGCTTACGTAAACCGGGAGGCCGAGCGAGGCCAGCAAGAACAGCAACATCAGGCAGCCGAAGGTGGTTCCGGTGGCGCTGAAGAATCCGTAGAAGGTCAGATTCAAACCTTGCCAGGAGCCATCAGCCGCCTTGGCGATGGGAACGGCAGCAATCATCTGCCAGCGCTCCGCCGGCAGATGGCGAACACCCCACGTGATGAGCGCCAGCAGGAACGCTGCAAGCGCAACGATGAAAAGGATGCTCAGCATAAGACCTCCTCTGCCGGAAGGGCAAGCAGCGAGCGCACAGCAACATCCGTTTCGGTCAGCGGCTCGCCCAAGGTCAGCGAGAAACGATTTTGAATCCCGCTGCGCTGCTGGTTTTGAATCAGGTCGGGGGCAAAGCGAATGCGGTTTTTCTGAAACAGCAGGACCACGGTGCTGCTTCCCGGGCGAAACAGCGCCTTCGGCGCGCCGGCACGCACGAACATGTCGAGTTGCAGATTGCGCGGGCTTCGATAACGCTCGTCGCTGTAACGCTGCTCAATCTGTCCAACCATCAGAGCGACGACCTCAATCATGGCGACCAGGCCAATTCCATTTCCCGATGGCAGGTCGGTGTCGATAACGGTCACGACGCGGCGGTTCTTCGATACCGGCGTGATCAACTGCACCACCGCATTGGGATTGCACGGGTGATAGCGGCCATCGAGAGCATAGAAGTCGACCACGCGTCCGGCGACCGGGCTGTGCGTGTAGTGATATTTCTCCGGGGTCAGGCGAAAGACGGCATAGTCGCCGCCGGAGAACTGGGCCTGCCAGGGAGATCCTTCTCCCAGCAAATCCGGAAACGAGAAGAACTTCTGTTTCAGATAAAGTCCGGATGCGCGGTCCATCGATCCCACCAGAACGCGAGCGTCAGCGGGACAAACAACCGCATGCGGCTCTTCCGCCAGGGGCCGGCAATTCCAATATTGGATTTGGCGCTCGAAAAGTTTTCTCGGCGTATCGTAGTCGGACAAATTGCCGACAAACTCGGACACCTGAATGCCGGAGTTGCTGAGAAATCGCAGCATACCCGTGGCACGCGAGGAAAGAAGGTTGTCGTAGTTCAGGTAGCCGAGCACCCGCGACACGTAACGGCTCGACGCCAACTGTGTCAGTACAGCAGCCTTTTCCAGCGTTGGTGAGTACATTGCGCGAATGAAGCCGTTCGCCAGCAGCTGTTCGCGCCGCACGGTTCCCGTACTGCGATCAATGTAGTGATGCTCGACGGTGCTCATGATTGGTTTCCGGGCGTCCGTTGACGCTCTTTCAGCGCCAGCAGGAGCAACAGATTCATTAGAGTCGTTATCTCCTGCAATGAGAGTTGATCGGACAAGGTACGACCCTCGACATCGGCCACGAATCGGCTTGCGTCCTGGACGCGCACACCGTGGCGCAAGCAGGCGCGGACTTCGCTGCGCTCACAGCGTTGCAAGCTATCCGCGTCCTGGCGCAGATGCGCGCAAGCCTCGCTCAGATTTTGCTGTCGCAACTGTTCCCGGTAGAACTTTTCCGCAGCCCGATTAAAGTCACGGGCGTCTACATTCATGGCATCGCCGCTTCCCGGCAGGATGCCGCTGGCCAGGCGATACTCGGCCTGGTGGTCACGGTCGTCGCAGCGAATCGCCAGGTCGCAAAGAACCTCGTCCATTCCCATCGCGTCGATCAGGTCGGAAGCATTCTCCCGCAGGTAGGTGACCAGGGCGCGACGATAGTCGCGAATCGAGACGCGATAATACTTGGGATGCCGACGGCTGGGACGCGTGGTTTTGCAGTTTCGCAGAATCGTTCGCAGAAACTGGTTGTGCGAATCCCGATGCACGTAGAACGCCGGTACGCCAGCGGCGGCAAAAAAGAATGGCTGCCGGCGTTCGCTCTCCGAGGTGGGGTCGTCAGGAATTTCAGCGTGATGCACTTCCCCCTGCAACGCCATTCGATACGCCAACGCCAGTAAAAGCTGTTGCAGGTTTGCCGCAGGCTGCATGTCTCCGTTGTAAGACGGAAACAAGCTGTAATACCGTGCCTCGAATCCGGAGTAGCCGTCGCGCAAACTTTCCCGCAGCCGTAAGGGCATGTAGAAAGACATGCGCCGGTCGACGATGCCAAACTCGTCAAGCTCCGAAGACAGGCGGTCAACGTTGCCCGCTATCCCATCCAATGCGGAAGCCTGGGCCGTTGCCAGCCAAGCCACGGGATAAGTCAGCAGGCGGGCGTCGGGAACACAGTCTCCCCGCAAACGAAATATCTTGCCGACTACATCGTCCAGCCGGCGCGGGCCGTAAGGCGTTAACGGTCGGCCGAAAATCCGCAGCTGCGCTTTTTCCTTCCACTCGCGCCACAGCAAGCGCAAGTGCGTGAAGTCAAGTTCGTGAGGAAGAAATGAGAGCAACCGCTCGGGATGAAATTCCGAAAAGCCGATTCTGTAGGGAGCGGCGGTGTAGGTTCCGACAAACAGGACGAGGAAGTGCTCAAAGATCTTGATGGCAAGGTCCCCAACCCGTTTGGCCTGCTCTGCGTCAGGATGGCAAAGTTGGCCGTCTGTCAGAATGCGGCTGCCCATGCTGATGTGAATGCCGTTGTTCGCCAGGCTGATGTTGGACAGGCTCGGCAATACCACCAGGTCCATGGCGATAATGCCTGCTTCGCGCAGCTTGCCCAGGGCGTTGAGCTGGCTCCGGCTCAGCACCTGGTGGCAGAGGTGCATATATTCATGTTTCTTCTCGCCATCGCTCCAACCGGACAAGCATGGGCTCATGAACAACTCGCGATAGAACGAGTCAGAAACGCAGGAAGAAAGGTCTTCCTGGTGAACCGAAGGCACCGGTGCGTGATACACCATGGCGCGCTGGCCGTGCTCAAGTAATCCGAAACGCAAGTTGGCCCACGAAACCAGCAGCGAGGTGAAGAGGAAACGCCGGGCGGCCTCGCGCGCAATGTTCTCGCCCAGCGATCGACCGTCACCATCGTCAACGATGCGAAATGACGTCGTCTCGGGCGAGGTATTGTCGTTCAGGAAGTGCTTCATCAGCCGCTCGGCTTCCTGACGCATCGGCTCGGGCATGTGCGGTTGGGTGCCAACCAGATCGGCGAGCGCCAGCTTTAGAGCGTAGGAGATCGGGATACGTACCCAGGTTTCGCCGTCGCGAGAGAAGCGGAAGCGGGAAGCATCCGAGCGTTCACCCGCCTCTCCGTTCCGCATTACCTGAAGGTCGGCTTCAAGAGTATGTTGGGCGTGAGCACTAAGGCGCCGCTGCGGAAAGCGTATCCAGCTGTTCTCCCATACCCCGAGGTTGTCTTTGAGGTAGGCTTCGACCTCGAGCAAGGTGCGGCGCGGTCCCTCACCGCTGGCGCTTCGGCGTGCGATATTTCGGAAGAAACGCGACTCAAAGATACTGGTTGGGAGATCGCAGTCCTGCGACGAACCGACCACGACTGCCTGCAATTCGTCTTCGGAGCCGGCAGTCGCGTCTCCCAGGGTGAATGGAAGTTGGTCGATTGGAATTGTGTTTGCGGCCGGGGATTCCAGCCGCTCGATCAACGCTTTCGTGCCGAATCTAGCCATCGACCTTCCGCGTCATACTCACAGCATTCGTTTTTAGTATGCGCGAGGCTATTGACGAGGAAGTAAATGCAGAATGAATAGCAGGTAAAAGTAGGCTTGCGGTATCAAGAACAGCAACTACCGTGGACCCGGCAGTACTACTTTGTAGGAGCCGTATTCGCGGGTTGCTCGCCTCGAATGGAAACCAGATATTCGACGATGAGGCGCTGGTCCGTCTCGGAGATCGAAGCCCCATAAGCGTCGACCATCTTCTTCACTTCTTTTTGCCAGGTGGCCTCGGAAAAGCGTGGTTGCATCAGAACATACCGAGCCGAGTGGCAGATCAAACAGTTGTTGCGGTAGGCCTCGACGTGAGGTCCATTCGGTATGTCCGGGTTGTATTGCGGAAGTGTGATCGTGTGCTGGCTGCCTTCCTGCTTCGGCGCGGAGTCCTGCGAAGTAAGCAAGAGCGGCAAAGCCAGCGCGCCGGCTGCGATCGCCAGGCCGTAACGTGATTTCCACTTAAGCGTCTTAAGCATCATTCGCCTCACACAACCTCTACATCGAGGTGTTCAACGATGTCGCGCTGGTAGCCGCTGCGATTCCATTGGGTCGCAGGCTGGGGCTGTCCGTCTTGAGTCGTGGCGCGGACCATCAGTTGATAACTGCCGGCGGCTGGTGGCGTCCACTCGGCTCGCCATCTTCTCCAGGAGTATCGGCCCAGATCCTCGCCGAGCGTCGCATCGCTCCAGGTCTTTCCGCCATCCTTGGAGAACTCCGCACGTGCGATGCCCGAGCCGCCGTCGTAGGCCAGTCCGGATACCTCACATCGATCCCCGCTCCGCAGTTGTTTGCCAGGTTCAGGAGTGACAAAAATCGAATGCACCGGCATGCGATTAATAGGAACGGTCTCCGTCGCCAGATGTTGCGGACTTTCATCAGCACCGGCGGTGTCAGGGATGCGATAGGCCTTGTCCATCCAGAAGCTCTTCAGCGGCTGATCGAGGACGTTAATCGACGAAAGCGACTTGACCCAATACGTAGCGAACCAGCCGGGCACGACCAGACGCAGAGGAAAACCGTTCAACATAGGCAGTTCTTCTCCGTTCATCTCGTAGGCGATCATGACGTCGGCGTCGCGTGCATGATCGATAGTCAGAGACTTCTCGAAGCGGGGCGTCTTCGGCATGGGAGCCTGATCGAGTCCATGCACTCCGACCTGAACGGCGCCGGGGAGAACTCCTGCCGCATCGAGAACGTCCTTCAGCCGCACTCCTTTCCAGCGTGCGTTCCCCATCGCTCCATTGCCCCATTGGCCGCCCGGAACTCTAGGCTCAAACAGACTGCGGCCGTTGCCGGCACACTGCGCCAGAGCCACCAGACTCACCGGCTCAAACTTCGCTCGCAGGTCGCTTACCGACAGGCTCAGAGGCTTACGAACGTGGCCACCCACCTCCAACCGAAACGTCGCCAAGTCAACCGTCGTCGGAATTCCCTCCAGATGCCAGCGAACAAAGAAAGCATCGTTGGGCGTCAGGTCGCTGCGAAAGTAGCTGAGCGGCGTCTCTAGCTGCGGCGGCCGATCAGTGAGCAGAATCAGGTCCGTCTTTTGGGGATAGCGAACCATCTCGATCGAATCCGTTCCCAGGGCGCTGGCGGCGACGTTCGTATCCAGCGGCAGCCTGAAGCTGGAACCAAAGGCAGCCTGTACGCACGTGAGCCCCGCAATCGAAGTCATGGTTGAAAGGAATCGGCGACGAGCCAATGAAGGCGAGGAACCCTCGGCTGAGTGCATTTTCATATTCGTTTCAGATGCGCATTTCGGGCTGATGAAATGTATCCGTAACCTTGGCGTTCAATTTCGGCTTTGTGGCCCAACCGCAAAGAACATTTCAAGAATGACCTGTGGCCCCACGCCCCAGGCAGTATTGAAGATATACCTTTGCAATGCCGAGTGGGAAAGGCCTTTCGACTTTGTCAAAATCGCGCCAGGTGGTCGAAATTCTGCTGGACCGGATAATCCCGGTGCCAGCCCGCCCTAGACCGGCACCTTCCAAATAAACGGAGCTCAACCACTCCGAGCCTCTGGCTTTTCGTTTCTAGGGCTACAACTTTCGTTCGGCCCGCTGATTTGCTGCTTCTTCATTCCTTGGCGGCCCGGCGGTATGATGGAAGATTCGTTAGTGCGGTCTAATTTGCTTAGAAGGTGGGGAATTCTAACATGGATCCATTTGATCTGAAAGATTTCGGAATCGACGTTAAGGAAATTTATCGCAACTTGCCTCCCAGCGCGCTGTACGAACACGCCATCCGCTACGACAAAGATGCCAGCATCGCCGACAACGGAGCGTTGGTGGCCTACTCGGGCGCAAAGACCGGCCGCTCGCCCAAGGACAAGCGCGTCGTGAGAAGCCCGCAATCGGAAAACGATGTCTGGTGGGGACCGGTGAATGTCGCGCTCGATAGCAGGACGTTCGACGTGGTTAAAGAGCGGGCAAGAGATTACCTGAATATTTGCGAGCGGCTGTACTGCTTCGATGGCTTTGCCGGATGGGATCCCAACTACCAGATCAAGGTTCGCGTCATTTGCGAGCGCCCGTACCACGCGCTGTTCATGCACACCATGCTGATTCGTCCCACGCGCGAGCAGTTGGCGAATTATGGCAAGCCCGACTTCGTGATCTATAACGCGGGACGCTTCCCGGCAAACAAGTACACGGCCGGCATGGGCTCGACGACCAGCATTTGCGTCAGTCTGGAAGATCGCGAACTCGTAATCCTGGGTACCGAATACGCAGGCGAGATGAAGAAGGGCGTATTCACGGTGATGAACTACTTCGCCCCCAAACGCGGCGTGCTTTCGATGCACTGCTCGGCGACCGCCGACAAGGCGACCGGCCGCTCTTCCCTGCTCTTCGGTCTGAGCGGGACGGGAAAGACCACATTGTCGGCCGATCCCAACCGGCTTCTCGTAGGCGACGATGAGCACTGCTGGAGCGATGCCGGCATCTTCAACATCGAGGGCGGCTGCTACGCCAAGGCCATCAACCTGACGCCTGAGTCGGAACCGGATATCTTCCAGGCGTTGCGTTACGGGGCCGTGCTGGAAAACGTAGTCCTGGAAGAAGATCGCCACGTCGATTTTGCCGACACCAAGATTACCGAAAACACTCGCGGCGCATATCCTATCGAGTTCATCCAGAACGCCAAGATTCCTTGCGTCGCCGATCACCCCACCGACATCATTTTTCTCACCGCCGACGCCTTCGGTGTTCTCCCGCCGGTAAGTTCGCTCAGTCCGGCGCAGGCGATGTATCACTTCATCAGCGGCTATACCGCCAAGGTTGCCGGTACCGAAGTCGGAGTGAAGGATCCGACGGCCACGTTCTCGCCTTGTTTTAGCGGGCCATTCATCGTCTGGCATCCGAGCAAATATGCCGAGCTTCTGGCCGAGAAAATGAAGAAGCATGGCGCACGGGTGTGGCTGGTGAACACGGGCTGGAGCGGAGGCGCCTTCGGCGTCGGCAAGCGTATCAAACTGGCGCATACCCGCGCGATTGTGAACGCAATTCACGGCGGCGCTCTCGCCAACGCCAAAGTCGAGAAAGATCCCTTCTTCGGACTTTCGGTGATCACGGAGTGTCCGGGAGTTCCCTCGGAAATCCTGAATCCGCGCAACACCTGGGCGGATAAGGCCGCATATGACGCGGCAGCAAAGAAGCTGGCGAACCTTTTCCGCGAGAACTTCAAAGCGTACGAGGCGGGAGTAAGCCCAGAAGTCAGAGCGGCGGGACCCTCGGTCTAAACGCGAGGGTTGGCCGAACCGCCGCTCGCGCGCGCGATCAACTTGTCCCCAAGTCAGGGAGCACGATGAGTGCTCCCTGCTTGTTTGCCGGCCGGGGGGACGACCGACGGCTTGCGCCGGGCAATCAATTTCTGAATCGATCCCAGAAACACGGCCGGGTCCAGACACTTCATCAGTGTGAGGTCTACGTCACTGGTATCGACAGGCGGATCCAAAGCGCCGTCCAGCAACACAAACAGAATCTCCGGCTTGAGGTTTTTCATTGGGCTGGCGATTTGAGCGCCTTTCATGCCCGGCAGATACTGGTCCGCCAGCACGACGTCTACCCGCGTGCTGCGAAATAATTGCCACGCAGCCTCTGCCGATGCCGCTGTACGAACCTCGTATCCCGCGATCGAAAGAAGCAGGCTACGGGCCATTAATGACTTCGGATCAGCGTCGATACATAAAACCACCGTCGGGGCTACTTTGGGCACTCACTTCTCCGAGCATGATAAGACTGTTCTGCTGCCGCAGGGTTGGAACGTATCTGGTTTCTGACAGGAACCTGGCCTGAAATCTGTGGCGAAACAGAGCGGATAATTCCCGGGGCGCTTCTGAGAAGCAAGCCTCAAAAGACGAGGGTCACAAATCGTGACCCCCTCCCTGCGTATCGAAACTCTAACCGCTCACGACACCCTTACCGAAGATGAAAACAGGTTGCCGATGTGTTGATGATTTCATACGGGACGAGTGGAATCGATGTCGAGCCGCAGACTCGAACTTGCGCGAGGTCAAGCAGCAATGGTTACTCGATTCTGGCGAGACTAGAGATCTTGCAGTAAAAGCCTTTCGGGAAACGGCAGAAGCACCTTACCGCGGCTCTTCCTGACTAAGCCTCCGCGTTGCCACTCGCTCATGAGGCGGCTGACGGTAAAAGTGGTTACGTTTGCGGCCGAGGCCAGCTCTTCGTTGCGAGCTGTCAGCTCGATTCCACCCGGAACCCGCCGTCCGATTCCGCTGGCCATGCCGACGAGTACCTCTGCCAGACGCTGCTTTGCCGAGTGGCAACTGAGCGCGACCTGTGTGGCAATGCTCACATTCAGATACTCCGACGCAATCGATAATCCATTGTCCATGAGCTTCGGATAGCGAAGAATCAAGGTCCGAATGCTCGCTCGATCCCAGGACAGGGTGTAGCTGTCTTTCACCGCTTCGGTACTGACGATGTATTCGGAGGGCCGAGCGACCAGAGCCATGCCACCAAACATTTCTCCGGCAGGATAGGAATATACGTGAAGTTTGTGCCCCGTCTGAGTGAGGAAGAAGCTGCGGGCCGCACCGGTCAGAATCATGAAAATCTGGTTGGCCGGATGACCCTGATTGGTGATGACGGACTTGGCCAGAAACCGCTGCTGGCGTGCCGGAGCGAAGACGGCGCTCAGTTCTTCTGACGTCAGGTCTTGCAGAAACGGGGGCTTCAGCCTTTTGACGAAGGCCGTCAACTCGGATGCGGTCATTCAGTTGGCTCCTGGGGTGCTGGCGAAAGTCATTATCAGGGCCGGGTTCACGACAATCAAGCTATTGTTCAGTGGACCACCGGAGCTTCGACCGGATTTGAAACTGACAGGCAACTGACCTCGCCGCACTGCGCGAGATCCAGCCTGAAGCCGTTTGGGCATTGCCCTCGGCTTCAGCTAATCTGGATGGGTAGTCATAACGGTTGCATCGGAACTAACACCCCGTAACGAGGTTAAGTCATGAAGGCTTCCAGAATACTTGCATTCTTAGCGTGCGCAATCTTGTTGGCCACGACTGCCATAGCGCAGTCCTCGCAGGCGCCGGCGGAGCTGCCTCCGGGCAGTCCACAGCTCATCACGCCGGAAGAGCTGGTCAACGTGCTTCAGTCTGGCGGTGCGAAGCCTCTCATCCTGAATGTCGGTCCCTGGCTTCTCTATCGGCAAGCGCACATTCCTGATGCCGAGTACATCGGCGCCGGCTCTGAGAAGGAGGGCATCGATAAGCTGCGGACCCGGGTAAAGTCGCTGCCGCATAACAAGGCCATCGTCCTTTACTGTGGTTGCTGCCCGTGGGGTCATTGCCCTAACGTGCGTCCGGCCTTCAAGGAGCTGAGCACGATGGGCTTCACCAATGTTAAGGTGCTGTACATCGCCGACAACTTCGGCACAGACTGGGTGTACAAGGGATATCCCACCATCAAAGGTCAATAACGAATGAGAAAAGTTGTCCTGATACTTGTTGTGATCGCCGTCGTGGTCGGTCTCTATGAACTCGCGCGCCATCAATCGGCGCGCAACGGAGGGCCGGCGGGCGCGATCGGGTCGGTAGCGGCTCCGTTTTCATTAGTCGATCTAAACGGCAAGCCGCTGGACTTGGCGGCCTACAAAGGCAAGGTTGTCCTTCTCGATTTCTGGGCAACGTGGTGTGTTCCCTGCCAGTCGGAGATTCCACACTTCGTAGAGTTTCAGAACAACTACGCAGCCCAGGGATTTCAGGTAATTGGCGTTTCCATGGACGACGGGCCCGATCCAGTGCGCGCGTTCTATCAGCAATACAAAATGAACTATCCCGTGGCCATGGGATCGACGCAACTGGCGCAATCTTATGGCGGGATTCTCGGCTTGCCGGTCACCTTCCTGATCGACCGCGACGGCAAGATTGCCGCTAATTATCGCGGACAGACGGAAACCAGCGTGATCCAGCAAAGGCTTGAGGCCTTGCTGAAGCAGTAAGTGAGAATTTCGGCACCTAGTCGAAATACTGATGGAACAGCGACGCCAGGCCATGATCGCCACGCTCTTCCACCGCGGCAGCCACCGCTCGCCTGACTGCCGCATTGCTGGCGTAAGTCGACAGAGAGGTCAAAATCTCCTCCGCCAGCCTGACATTCGCGCTTTGCAACTGCGCACAGAGAAAGTCAGTGGCTTCCTGAATTCGTGACGATGCAAGGGCCGTCACCAGTGTCTTGCGCACGGAATGCTTGATTGTGCGCTGCCACTTCTCCTGAAGCGCCTCGGCGGCTGCCGGCTGCCGCGATTGACCCAACGCCCAGATCGCCGCCTCGGCCACGGCGTCGTCTTCATCGTCCATATATCGTGCGACGAAGGCCAGCGACTGCTCCGGCGCGCTGGACATCAGCGCGGAAAAACACTCCGCCGTGATCTCGGGGTCTTCGTCGCCGGTCAGCGCTTTCAGACGGAGCAGCAGCACGCCGGCTTCTCCGCCATTCAGCGCTAATGCGCGAATCGCACCCAACCTGGCCGGAGGCTCCGGGTCGGCAAGCAGATCGACCACCGCGGCCATCGCGTCAGCATTCCGGGCACGAAGCAACCCTTGCGCGCAGATGCCCCGCAGCTTCGCCGCAGTGTCGACTGGCGGCCCAAAGGACGCTTCTTTCTGGACGTGGCGAATACCGAGCTGGTAAACATTCGGCTCGGTGTAATCGAGTTCGTACAATGCGGTGGCGATTTCTGTAACTGCGGCGCAGCGCTTGTCGAGTCTTTGTGGATTCACCATCATGCGGCCGAAAGCTGCTGTAAGTTCGGGGATGAGGGACAGGCGCAGTTCGCCGGCAACCTTCGCCGCTTTAGCAACGACCAGGTTGGAACGGTTGTTCAGGAATACGCGGAGCTGAACAGCGACTTGCTTCGGATTATCCAAGGCGCGCAATTCGCCGATTGCGTTCAGCGCCTGCTCGACCGGATCTGCTTTCGTCATAGCTCAACCTGAGGTGCGGCGACGGCCGCGGCTTCTTCAAAGGCCGGAGCAGCCAATGTCATCTCCTGGCGGAACTGCCGCGACTGCGGGAGTAGCAAGATCACGGCGACCGATAAGGTCCCAAGCATCACGCCGATCACAACCCGCAATACGGGACCTCCTGCTATTAGATGAAGGAGTGCGGCAATGAACGCCGCCGGCGCCATGTAGAGCGCGGCGCTCCACGTCAGCGCGCTGCGGCCGGTGAATGCGTGAAATGCACCTGTCGCTCCGATCAGATACAAGAGCTCCGTGGCCGCCGTGGCGAAACCCGCAGCGGTGAAATTATAGTGGCGCAGCAGGACCACATTGAGTGCTGCGTTAGCAAACAGCGCCACAATTCCAATGACCAGCAGGGTCTTCTCTCGCCGATCCGCCAGCATGGAAGCAGTCAGTACCGTTGTCGCACAGACCAGCCCCAGCGCCACCGAGAGCCACCGAAAAGCGTTCACACACGAGAGCGGTCCTTCGAGATATTGCGTCGGGTATAGAAGGTTCACAAGATCCGGAGCCAGCAGGACGCCCGCGACCGCGCCGCAAGCTCCGACTCCCAAAGCGATGCTGAATGCGTCGCGAACGTGACGAACAAACCTCTCGCGATCCCGGGCCAGCGTTGTGGTCAGGACCGGGACGATGGGCACCATCAGCAACCAAGGGAGGAGCAGCAGCGGATTGATGGGCCGAAAAGCTGCAGCGTAGGCGCCGAGTTCGTCCCGCCCGCGCAGGGCAAGGACGAAGAAGACGTCGCAGTTGAAGTAGACCGTGTAGATCAGGCTGGCGAGGCCGAACATCAACGCTGGGCCGATGAAGGCTTTTAACGCTCGACCCCGGAAGCCGGGCCTGGGGCGATAACCCAACAGGCGCTCGGCCAAAATCTTTGTGCCTAACAACGAAAACACTTCGCGAATGACCGGCAGCGCGGCGAAGGCCGTTCCGGCGAGCGCAAGGCGCTTAAATGCGACGCTGCCCACTAGAACCAGCAGCCCGCCGAACAGGTTCAGCACCGCTGGCCCTCCCTGCGCCTGCCGTACCTGGAAGACGGGATCGAGTGCTGCCGGCTCAGTAAAGAGCAGAACCACCGCTGCGCCTATCAGAATCCAGCGCTGCTGTGGCCCTTGCTGCACAAAGGCAAACATCAACAGGGCAAGCGCCAGCAGCACGCCGGCGGCTCTGCGATAGGCCATCATGCCTTCAAGAATCGGCCTTTCGCGTTGAGGCTTCTGCGCGATATCGCGTGCAGCGACGTTGCCAAGGCCCAAGTCAAGGAACTTTCGAGCGAGAATGAAAATGGTCCCAACCAGCGAGAAAAATCCGAACGCCGCAGGCGAAAGCACGCGCGCCAGGTAAATTGTGATCACCAGCGCCAGCCCAAGCTGTCCGATGGCGCTCATCAGCAGAACTGCCTGGGCGACATTTGGGCTGCGTCTCCCTGTCGTCACTCGCGCGTCGGCTGCGTCCGGATCAACCTGTGCTGTCCGCGGTTTGTCACCCTCGCTCATGCCGCTCCCGCTTCGAATAGTACAATGAAGAGTTTCCTCATACTTTCTTGTTATTCCAGTAAGGGCTGAAGCGTGTCTTACAAGGTTTACTGCAGTATCCTGATGTTCTCCTTCTCGCTTTTTCTAACCGGCTGCAACTCGCATTCAGTGGCAGGCTCTGAAGCGGGGACCACGTCGCAACCCAAAGCCCCAGCGGTTGATCCGGCTACGTCGGCCACTATCAGCGGCATCGTCAACTTCGACGGCAAACCTCCATCCGCCCGGGCGATCGATATGTCCAACGATCCCGGCTGCAAGGGCCAGGCTGAATCAGAGCAGGCAGTGGTCAATGACGGCCGGCTGGCTAACGTGCTGGTTTATGTGAAGAGCGGACTTCCGGCAGGAAGTTACGACCCTCCCAAGCAGAGTGTGAGCATCAAGCAGGAGGGCTGTCGCTATGTTCCGCACGTGGCAGCCATCATGGTAGGCCAGCCGGTTAATTTCCAGGACAGCGATCAGACGCTGCACAACATTCACCCCATGCCCAAGAACAATCCCCAGTGGAACCAGTCGCAGATGCCAAACTCGCTGCCGCTGGAAAAGACCTTCGACCACCCCGAGTTGATGATCCCAATCAAGTGCAACCAGCATCCCTGGATGCAGATGTACCTCAGCGTGCTGAGCAATCCCTACTTTGCGGTCACCGCGAAGGATGGCAAGTTCACGCTCGCCGGTCTCCCGCCCGGAACCTATACCATTGCAGCGGTTCAGGAGAAGTACGGCGAGAAGACTCAGACCATCGCCGTCGGCCCTAAAGAAGACAAGAACCTGAACTTCAGCTATCAGCCGTAAGTTATTGTTGCCTCACTAGATTCTTCTTAACGAGCGCGGAGTGAGTGCCGTCGGTCTTAAGCTATACTCGCCCACCATGGATCGACGAGCGGCCCTGAAATCGCTGAGTATTCTTGCCGGAGCAATCGCTCTGGAGGGCTGCGCGGCCAAGCATGTCGCGCAGGCGGCCGTTCCGGCTGCGCCCACATCGGCACCGCTCCTTAAATTGCCAAAGGTCAACGTCAGTGCCGACCGCGAGATCCGCACGGTGGTCGGACTGCGGCCTTTTCGTCCATCCGGGTTCGTCGTCGCAGCGCAGAAGTTCGATGAGAAACTGGTGGTCCACAACTACGGACACGGTGGCGGAGGCGTCACTCTCTCCTGGGGAACGGCCGAGTTAGCCTGCCGCAAACTCGACGCGACCGGAGTGAAAGACGTCGCCGTGTTGGGCTGCGGGGCGGTCGGTCTGGCGACAGCTCGCCTGCTACAGGAACGCGGATGCCGCGTCACCATTTACGCCAAAGCGCTTCCACCCAACACGACCTCAAACATCGCAGGAGCGCAGTGGTGTCCCGTATCCGTTTATCATCACGGCAAAGAGGCGCCGGCGTTCCTGCCGCAATTCGTTGAGGCGTCTCACATCGCAAACCGCCGCTATCAATTGATGGTCGGCTCGCGTTATGGAATCCGTTGGATGCCGAATTTTGTCATGGGCCCGGAGCCGGTGCCCCCGGGCGCGTTGGTTGCATTCGACAGCCCGATTCGCGACCTTCTGCCCGAAATGCATGACCTCGCGCCGTCGGAAAGTCCGTTCCCGTTTCCCTGGGTGCGCCAGTTCGATACCATGCTGATCGAGCCCAACACGTACCTTCCAGCGGTGATGCAGGATTACCGGATCGCTGGAGGGCAAATCGAGGTGCGCGAGATTCGTGAAGTCGCGGAGTTGCAGACGCTCCCGGAGAAGGTCATCGTGAACTGCACGGGCCTGGGCGCTAAGGTTCTCTTTGGTGATGATGAACTAATGCCGGTCAAAGGCCAACTGACCATTCTCTTGCCGCAGTCGGAGATCGCCTACTGCACCCTGAACGACGACCTTTACATGTTCCCGCGCACTGACGGCATCTTGCTCGGCGGTACGCACGAACCCGGCGTATGGTCGCTGGAGCCGAACCTCGAAGCCCGGCAGCGCATTGTCGCCGGGCATCAGCAGTTCTTTCGCCAGATGCGCTAGAACGAGAACAGCATCTGCAAGTCGATACGTCTTACTGCAGACCCTGATGAGAACGGCGGGCCGGCCAGCGAGTTGGAGGTCCCAAACAGCGGCGACTCGAGATTGCCTACGGGCGTCCCATAGTTCACATTGTTGAAAAGATTGCGGACGCTGACGCTGAAGGTCAGGTTGTATTTGTGATTCGTTTCGCCGCTGAAGATAAACGGTCCACCGCCGGGTCCGCCGCCGCCGCTTAAGCCTCGACCACCCAGTCCACCGCCGCGTGGGCCGCCACCACCGCCGCGCGGTCCGCCTGCCGAACCTTCGACCTTAGGCCCCAAGCCGAATGTCTTGCTGAGCCTGAGGTTGAACGAGAACAGCGCGGGACCTGTTCCATAGTTGATGGGGACAATCTGCTGGCCGGCAACCGGGACGGTGTTGAACGTGCCATAGGGCGTCACGATGACCTGGCCGCCGGGACCTGCAGTGGTGGCCAGCGCCGGGCGATCGTTGAAGATGGAATCTCCATTCAAATCCTGACCAACGATGATGTTAAAAGGGGTGCCGGAATCGGCGATCATGAAGGGACTCACACGAAAAGCGTGAGGCAGCGAAATCGTTCCGCCGATAAACAAACGGTTACGCACGTCGAAAGAGGCTCGCCCGTAATCCTGCATGGGATCGTAGGAGTTCATCACGAATTGGGGAGAGCTTGTGCCTCCGCCGAATGCGCCGCCGAATCCATCGCCTCCGGCTGATCCACCGGATCCAGGACCTCCGGATCCTAGATCGCCATTCGCGTAGCTGAGCGAATAGAAGCCAAAGAGTGAGAGCTTTTGTCCCAGACTGACGCGAAAGTTGGTGATGAGCTGGTTCTGCTCGAACTCTCCGCCCGAGTTGTACTGATAGATATTTGTGTTGTTTCCGTCCGGACGGATACCGCTGCTGGGATCGGCAGGATTGTAGGTGCCGGGAAGCGGAGCGTTGGCGTTACGCAGAATGAGCTGATGCACGCCGCGCGAATTCAGATAGGTGAGGGACACGGTAGCGCTCTTGGTTAGCTGTCGTTCGAGACTCACTGCCGATTCCATCGTGTAGGGCACGTGCAGATTGCTCTGCACCTGGTAAACCGTTGGCGAAGCCGTGGAAAGCTGCTGCAACTGCGCGATCGTGGGAATATCCGGATAGAAGGTCGGATTCGCGACAATATATTGCTGCTGGGTGAAGCCGTTGTAACGCTCAGCTTGCAACAGGTAGTCATACGAGAAGCGGTCGTAGAATATGCCATAGCCACCACGAATGACCGTCTTGGGCTGCTTGGAATGACCCAGCCCCCACGCAAGACTTACGCGCGGCGCCCAGTTGCCCTCGTAGGGAATGCCTGTCTGCGTCTCGTAGCGCAGGCCGTAACTGAGCGAAATGTTCGGCTTGATCCGCCACTCGTCCTCGGCGTACAAACCGACGTCAATCATCGAAACGTCGGACAGCGGCTGACCGGCAACCAGGGAGAATTGGCTGGGAACTGCGGTGCCGGCGAGCGTCGCCTGATATTGCTCGATCGAAGCGAACGTATAGCTTCCGTTGAATCCGGAATTTTGGGTGCTGGAATAGACTGTCCCGCGCAGACGCCCGCCAAACTTGATGAAGTGCGTTCCGTGGGTGATCGACGTGTAGTTCTGCAGCTCGTAGTGGTCCTGATTTCCAATCACTATGCCCTGCGAACTCCCGCCGCCGGTGAACGCCCCCTGCACGACGATTGTCGGGTCCATGCTGAGCGGGGTTTGGTTGTCGCTGTCGCGAATGAACTGAAACCTTGTCTCGTTGACGATGTTGGGACTGATGATTTGGGTATCACTGATTTGCACCGTCTGCTCGGTGCTGTTGGAGTTGTATCCCGTCGTCGGCAGCGAGAATTGTCCTATCCCGGCGTTGTCCTGAGTGTTCCGCACGTACTGATAGCGAATCGTTAGCGTGTTGTTCTTCGACAGCTGAAAATCGGCGCGCGGGCTGATGTTGAGCCGAGTCGATGGGTTGGGCACGTTGGCTGTATACGGCGGGTAGCCCGGACCGTAAATAGGCGCTACGACAACGCTGATATTGTCGATATCCCGTTGCTGCACGGTAAAGAAGAAAGAGGCGTTTTTGCCCATCGGACCGCTGACGTTTCCGTTGAAAATCTCGGAGTAGTAGCCCGGGTTCTCGCTGTCGAAGGGATTCTGGGTGTTAAAGGCCGACGAATTTCCGTTCATCATCAGCTGGCCGTGGTATTTGTCGGTTCCGGGCTTGGTGAAGATTTCGATTCGGCCGTATCCCAACTTGTCGTATTCGGCGGAGAAGGGATTCTGGTTGATGCGAATCTCGCGAATCGCCGACTTAGGAGGAAGCTGCCCGGCGGTGAATCCGTCGACGTAGATTTGTCCACCATTGGGACCGGCGGAGGGACCGGCGAGAGCCTGCAGCTCCGAAGCCAGCTCGTCGGGATCATCCGACAACGCGTCGAGATCCTTGCCCTTCAGCACCAGCGTGCTTGCGCTGTTTTCCGGGCTGACGCTGACCGTAGGCGCTTCTTCCTGCACCTCAACGTGCTGTTGCTCAACCTGGATCTGCAGCGCAACATCAAGCTCCTGCGTCTGGCCGGAAGTGACGCTCACCGCGGCTTCCTGATCGACCGCGAAGCCCTTTGCTTCGACGGTAACGTTGTACGAACCGGGCGCCAGGCGAGTGAATTGAAAATTGCCCTGATGGTCAGTCGCCACGACGGCCGATTTGCCGTCAGGTCCTGTGACCGTAACCGTCGCCTCGGGGACCACTGCGCCCGAAGGGTCGGTGACGCGGCCACGTAGCGTTCCCGGCGAAGTCTGGGCTATAGCCGGAACGGCAACACAGGAAAACAAAAAGAGAGTGATTGCACACAAACGCATTGAGTCGATCGAACCTTTATGAGACGGAGTAATCGTAAAGAGTATTCCCTCAGGGAGCGTCTCCCGTTCCAGCATTTCCGCCAGCGGAGAGATTCCAGGGAGACAAAATCGCAGTGGCCTGCCGCGGAGACGCGGCGGTGAGAATAGGCTCAACCCCACTCAGCAGGATGATCACCTGCGAAGGGGCATCGGCCGAGCCCTCGGTGGCCACGATCATCAGAGCGCTTCCCTTTTGCAGATCGGTGACCGAAACCGCAGGCATTCGGTTCAGCATCTGCTGGAAGTCGGGCGTCCCGCCCGGCCGTCCGCCCATACCCGGGCCGCCTTGCGTCGCACCTTGTCCATTTTGAGGATGCTGAGGCGGAGCGGATCCCGCTGCTGCACCAGCGCCTGTCGCTGCTTCCGAGCCTCCCTTTAGCCGCATGGCAATCCTCTGCGCGAACATCGCAGGCAACTGATGCATTTGCGACTCGGGAGTGATCTTCAGCGTCACGGGACGCTTGGTCACAAGATCCGTAATGGTAATCGTGTTATTCGCGGCATCGGCTGCGTTGAACGTCGCAGCGATACTACGGAAAGTTCCCGAGACAATTTCTGCCGCCGCCAGCTCTTTTCCGTCGTCGCTCTTGGTGCCGCGGGCGCGCAGTTGGTCGCCGGGCTTGACTTGATCCAGCGTGCCTGGCTTGGCATCGTCAAACCTGATGGAATCGGGCGCGTACCGACGGATGACCGTGTCTTTGGAAACATGAACCGTAAGAGTGTTGGCGGCGAGTGTGCCGGTCGACAGCGTAATCGTTCCGGTCGCGGCGTCAACCGATTTCACCACTCCGGCGACTCCGTTCTTCTGCCATTCTTCGCGATCATGCTGCTGCTTTTCAGCGACGTCAGCCTTTTTCATGATGACCGCGGTGGTTGCCGCAACGGACTTGCCGTCGTCCGAAGGCGCTCCGCCTACCAGCATGCGATCGCCGACCTGAACATCGCTCAACTGAATCGTTGGAGCGGTCTTAAGATCGGTTTGTCCGGGCTCCATCCGCAGCAGCCTGGTGCTAGGCTGAAGAGCGACCGCAACCTCCGATCCAGTGTCGGTCTGCAGCGTGATCGTGTTGCCGGTAATCGCCTTGACGACGCCGACAACTCTTGCCTTTTTGGCGGCGCCGGGCTGCTGGGGTTCTGCCTGCGGCGCAGCCCAGCCGGGCGGCACGGCGGCGCAGCCGAAAGTAAGTGCAAGGATAGCTATGACTACAGCGCTTCGAGATGGCAAAATAGGTCGCATTTCAAACCAACTACTACGAAAGCATATCGCTGCGCCAGTTTTTGTTAAGAAAACATAAGTTTTGTAAATCCTGAAAGCGTTGCTGCTGCAAGATGCCGCCGCGGACTATCTTCAGTGGAACACGCGACGCATCCTCTACGTATCACGGAACAGGTACATCGATGGAACTCAAAATTGAAGCTCTCTCCAAGCGCTATCCCAACGGGACACAAGCGTTACAGGATGTCTCTCTGTCCATCCCTCAAGGCATGTTCGGCTTGCTCGGCCCCAATGGCGCCGGCAAGTCCACCCTTATGCGCACGCTTGCCACACTGCAAGAGGCCGACAGCGGCGCTGCGAGCATGGACGGCATCGATGTGCTCAAGCAAAAAGACGAAGTGCGCAAGCTGCTAGGCTACCTGCCACAGGAGTTCGGACTCTATCCAAAGGTTCCGGCGGAAGCGTTGCTATCGCACTTCGCTGCCTTGAAGGGGATTGAAAATCCGAAAGAGCGCCGCGAGGTCGTGCACGCCCTGCTCCGTCAGACAAATCTTTGGGACCACCGCCAGAAGCCGCTGGGCAGCTTCTCCGGCGGCATGAAGCAGCGCTTTGGTATCGCCCAAGCCCTGCTGGGCAATCCGCGGCTGATCATCGTCGACGAGCCGACGGCTGGCCTGGATCCGGAAGAGCGCGTCCGCTTTCATAATCTGCTGAGCGCTATCGGCGAGAACATTATCGTCATCCTTTCTACGCACATCGTCTCCGACGTAAGCGATCTGTGCCGCAACATGGCTATCATTCACCAGGGACGCGTCCGCGCCGCTGGTGACCCGATGACGCTGGTGCAGACGCTAAGCGGATCTGTCTGGAAGAAGGCGATCGATCGCGCGCAACTTGCCGATTACCAGCAACGGTTCAAGGTCATCTCCATGCGACTGGTGGCCGGAAAGACCCTGCTCCACGTGCATCAGAATGAATTGCCTGAGCCGGGCTTCGAACCGGTGGTCCCAGACCTCGAAGATCTCTACTTTGCAACCATCAAGGGGATCCACGGAGCGGCCAACTAACCATGCTGGCCAACATCTTCCTCTTCGATTTTCAGCAGAAGCTGCGTCGGCTTTCGACGTACGTGTACTTCCTCGTGTTCTTTGCGCTGGGGCTGCTGTTCGTTTTGATGTCGGGTGGCGCCTTCGCCAACGCCAGCGTCGACTTTGGTACCGGCGGTAAGGTTCTGATCACTTCGCCCTATGCATTAAACGGGGTAATCACGTTTATCTGCTTCTTCGGCATCGTCATCACGGCAGCAATCGCCGGACAGGCCACCTATCAGGATATCGACAGCAACAGCGCAGTGTTCTTCTACACCGCGCCCATCACGAAATTCGACTACCTCGGTGGACGATTCCTCGCCGCTTTTGCCATTCAGATCTTGATCTTCAGCAGCGTTGGCCTGGGAGCCTGGATTGGCACACTGACTCCGTGGCTCGACAAAACCCGCGTCGGCCCGCAGTTGGTGGGAGCATACTTTCAGCCCTATCTCATCAACGTTTGGCCCAACCTGCTGTTCCTGACCGCGATTTTCTTTGCGCTGTCGACGCTTACGCGCAAGATGCTGCCCGTTTACGTGGCCAGCGTTCTGGTGCTGATTGCTTACTTTACCGTCGGTCAAATGAACAGCACGGCGCTGACCGCCAGCGTCCGTGCAGCTCTGGCGGACCCGTTAGGTGGCGCGGCCATCGACCGAATCACCCGCTACTGGACGCCGTTCCAGCGCAACACCCAACTCATCCCTTTGGAAGGCATTTTGTTTGCGAATCGCGCGCTTTGGCTGGGATTGGGTGCGATTTTTCTGATCTACGCCTACGTCAAGTTTGAGTTTGCATATCCTGCTGAGAAGAGTAAGCGGCGTGCCATCGTCGAGGAGAAAGAAGACCAGTCGACTGCCCAGACACTGCCCGTCGCGCATCCCAGCTTTTCTGCCGGAGCGTCGTTCCAGCACTTAATCGCGCTTACTCGCATCCACTTTCGCGAAACCACCAAGAACGTTTTCTTCCTGGTTCTTATGCTGGCGGGGTTTCTGTTTGCGACGTTGACGGCATCCGGCGTCACCAATCCGCAAGCCACGCGCACCTATCCCGTCACCTATCAGATGCTGGAGTTCGCCAGCGCGGGATTCTCGATCTTCGCCCTCGCCATCATTATTTTTTACTCGGGCGAATTGGTGTGGCGTGAACGTGACGCGCAGCTGAATCAGGTGATCGACGCCTTCCCTCTGCAGCGCTGGGTTCTGTTCTGCTCGAAGCTGCTGGCGCTGATGCTGGTGCAGGTGGTGGTCGTGCTGCTGATTCTGGCATCGGGTCTGACCGTGCAGATCGCGCAGGGGTTCCACCATTTCCAGTTTGGCCTCTACTTCCGGGAACTGTTCCTCGACCGCCTGACCTCGTTGTGGATCTTGTGCGTGCTGGCTATCTTCGTTCAGACCATCGTCAACAACAAATATCTCGGCCACTTCGTGATGGTGCTGTACATCGTGGCCACCATCGCTCTGCCTCCGGCGGGATTTCAGAATTACCTCTATCGCTTTGGCGAGGCGCCTCAAGTCACCTACTCCGACATCAATGGCTACGGGCCGTTTCTACAGCCGCTCATCTGGTTCCGGATCTACTGGATTCTCGGCGCAATCCTGCTGGCAATTCTGACGAACCTGCTTTGGGTGCGCGGGACGGAAAGCAGCTTCCGAGTGCGCATGGGCCAGGCTGCGGCGCGGTTCTCGGGCGCGTCGATGGCCGGCGTATTCACGTGCGCGGTAGCCATGGCGGGCGTCGGCGGCTACATTTTCTACAACACCCACGTCCTGAATCACTATCAGACGACTTTCCAGATTGACGAAGCCCGGGCTCAATACGAAAAAAAGTACAAGCAATATTGGGGGCTGCCACAACCACGTGTGACCGACGTGAAGACCGAGGTCGACTTCTACCCGGAACAGCGCTCGTTCACGATGCGTGGCACGATGTGGCTGGAGAACAAGACTTCCGCTCCCATCGAGCGCGTGGCCATCACGCTTTGGCCCGTGGATCTGATTCCGCTGCCGCGCCTGCACATGAAGGTCAATAAGCTCAATTTTGTTGGCGGGCAAACGCCCATCATCGAAGATGCGGCTCTGGGCTTTTACCTATACAAGCTGCCCAACCCGCTGCCGCCCGGAGGACGCGTTCAGCTCGAGTACGACCTGCGCTACGACAATCCCGGCTTCCAGAACGACGCTCCGAACACCGACATCGTCAAGAATGGAAGCTTCGTCAATGATCGCTACGGTCCGTACATTGGATATGCGCAAGAGGTCGAGCTGACCGACGACAGCACCCGGCACCGTCATGGTCTGGAACAAGCGCGGCGCATGCCAAAGTTGGAAGACGTGGCGGCTCGCGAGTACAACAGCGTTGGCCTTCGACGCCGACTGGATCAACTTTGAAGCCACTGTCAGCACCAGCCCGGACCAGATCGCAATCGCTCCCGGATACCTGCAGAAAGAATGGATGGAGAAGGGCCGGCGCTATTTCCAGTACAAGATGGATGCGCCCATCCTGAACATCTACTCGTTCCAGTCGGGGCGTTACGCGGTCAAACGGGACCGCTGGAATAACGTTAATCTCGAAATTTACTACCAGCCGGGCCACGAGTTCGACATCGACACCATGATGGAGAGCATGAAGGAGACGCTGGCTTACTGCAGCGAAAACTTCAGCCCATTCCAATTTCATCAACTGCGCATCATCGAATTCCCGCGCTATGGAACCTTTGCTGAGTCTTTCGCGAACACCATTCCTTTCTCGGAATCCATCGGCTTCCTCACGAAGATCAGTGACAAGCCCGACGCCATCGTGCTTCCCTTCTACGTGACCGCCCATGAAACCGGCGCATCAATGGTGGGCACACCAGGTCATCTCCGCTTACGTTGAGGGCGACACCTCCATCGATGAGACCATGGCCCAATACACCGCGCTGATGGTAATGAAGCATCACTACGGGCCGGAGTCGATGAAGCGCTTCCTGCGCTTCGAGCTTGATCAGTATCTCCGTGGGCGCGCGAATGAGCGCAACGAGGAGAACCCGCTCTACAAGGTCGATCAGAATCAGGGATACGTCCACTATCGCAAGGGCTCGATGGCGATGTATGCGCTGCAGGATTACATCGGCGAAGACAAGGTCAACGAAGCCATCCGCGGATTCCTCAAGCAGTACGCGTTCAAAGGGCCGCCATACCCGACTTCCCTGGATCTGGAGGCCTACTTCCAGAAGGTGACGCCTCCGCAGTATCAGTACTTGTTTCAGGATCTTTTCCGGACCATCACCCTTTACGACAATCGCGCTCTGACGGCCACCTACGAGCAATTGCCGAACGGCAAGTATCAGGTGAACCTGACGGTCGAGGCCAAAAAGTTTCGCGCCGACGGAAAGGGCCAGGAGAGCCCGATTCCGGTGAACGACTGGATGGACATCGGCGTACTCGACTCCGACGGGAAGTATCTCTATCTCCAGAAGCAGAAAATCGATCAGGAGAAAACGGACTTTACGTTCACGGTCGACAAGAAACCTGCGCAGGCAGGAATCGATCCGCTCGACAAGCTCATCGACCGCAATCCTGACGACAACGTGACTGCCGTGGCCAAAAAATAAATCGGGGCCTTGGCGCTGTGTTGCAAAGTATGCTCAGATACTCGCAACCATGAACCCCAAAATAACGCCGCTGAGAGCCCGGGCGATTGCAGTTCTCTTGCTTCTCACTGCTCTGCCATTGTTTTCGCAGGATTCTGCGCAATTCAAAGCCTGCAATGCCAAGGCACAGACGCAGATGGACATGAACGCCTGCGCAGGGGAAGAAGCCAACCGCGTAGATGCGAAGCTGAATGCTTTGTACAAGCAGGTGCTCGCCAAAGCCGCCGGCGAACAGAATGCCGCCGCTAAAATCAAGGCTTCGGAGCGGGCATGGATCGCCTATCGCGACGCCTACGTTGACGCCACCTATCCGGCCACTGACAAGCAGGCGGAGTACGGATCGATGTATGGAATGGACGTTGCCCTGCTCCGCGCCAGGCTTACTCAGCAGCACCTCGCTGACTTGCAGGAGTTGCTGAAGCAATACAGTGACGACTCAGGAGCAGGGTCGGGTAATCCTCAGAAATGATTCGTGCTTACTTGCCCAGTTGCTGCGACAGGTAGGCGCCAATCCCCATTTCCTTGATCGAATGAATCTGGGCTTCGAGGAAGTCGGCGTGCTTCTCTTCATCCCCCAGCAGCGCTTCAAACAAGTCTTTGCTGCCTGCGTCGCCCTCTTTCGCACACAGCGCGATGGCCTCGTTGTACTCGCGAATGGCGCCATCTTCGGAAGCCAGGTCTGCCTCCAACTGCTTCTGGACGGTTTCTCCGACCTCAGGCGCGAGTGGGACGTTCACATTCGGCGTGCCGTCCAGGAAGATAATGCGCTCAATCAGCCGCTCGGCATGATGCATCTCGGTCATAGCGCGAGCCTTAGTAGCCGCCGCCAGCTTCTCATAGCCCCAGTTCTCACAGATCTCTGCCTGAACCATGTACTGCACGATAGCGGTTAACTCGTCGTGTAACGCCTTATTCAAACTGGCGATAACCTTCGCATTGCCCTTCATTAATTGCTCCTCACTCTAAACATCAATGAAGTTACCACCGAATTCTGCGAGATACATCACACTGTTGAGTGATATGCGTGGCAGGATTTTTGCAACGAGTCGAAACAGATCCGCATCCGGCGCCCGCCTGACCTCATCCATTCAGGAGCAGTTTGACTTTGGCAATTCTTGACGAGGTACGAAATGGCGATCGTAAAGACATTCAAACTTGGCGGCGATTTGGAAGTTAACCGGTTGGGATTTGGCGCCATGCGCATCACCGGCGAAGGCATCTGGGGCGACCCGAAAGATCCCGAAGAATCCAAACGCGTACTGAAACGCGCCGTGGAACTGGGTGTGAACTTCATCGACACGGCTGACAGCTACGGGCCGGACGTCAGCGAGAATCTGATTGGCGAAGCCTTGGCGCCCTTCAAGCAGGGCCTGGTAATCGCAACCAAGGCGGGCCTGACCCGGCAAGGTCCAAACCAGTGGCTGCCGGTTGGCCGTCCCGAATACTTGGCCCAGGAAGTCGAAATGAGCCTGCGGCGTCTGCGGACAAAAAGAATCGACCTGTGGCAGTTGCACCGCATCGATCCCAAGGTGCCGGTGGAAGAATCTCTCGCACCCATCGTGGAATTTCAGAAACAAGGCAAGATCCGCCACGTTGGACTGAGCGAAGTAAAACCGCGCGAGATCGATCAGGCGCGCAAGGTCATTCAGATCGTCAGCGTACAGAATCAGTACAACGTTGCGGATCGCCAGCACGAGGATGTGCTGGAGTACTGCGAGAAAAACAACCTGGCCTTTATTCCGTGGTTCCCGGTCGCGTCAGGGAAGCTTGCGCAGTCCGGCGGCAAGCTGGACGAACTGGCTAAGCGGCATCGCGCTACAGTTGCGCAGATTTCGCTGGCGTGGCTGCTGCATCGCAGCCCGGTCATGCTGCCGATTCCCGGCACATCGTCCGTCGCCCATCTGGAAGAAAATATGAAGGCCGGGGCAATCGAGCTGTCGGAATCTGAGATGAAAGAGATCGAATCGGCGGTGGGAGCGCGCGCCGCCTAATCAGCGCAATTGAGCCAGAGTCTTCCGGACTTTGTCTGCGTCTGGTCCATCAGGGTTCGGCTTGAGGTACGCCTCGTAATTCTGGCGTGCCTCTTCTTTCTTGCCCAGCTTCTGCTGACATTGCGTCGAAACCAGGCACTGAGCTTCTCTAGCTGGCAACAGCCGGCGCACTCACGCGTCGCGGCAGCAATTCACCAATGCGGCGAATCTGTGCGCCCACTCCTTTCAGCTTCTCTTCAATGTGCTCGTAGCCGCGGTCGATGTGATACACGCGATCGATGATGGTCTCCCCGTCGGCGACAAGAGCGGCAATCACCAGCGACGCCGACGCCCGCAGGTCGCTGGCCTGCACCGCTGCCCCGCTCAAAGGCGTTCGGCCCCGCACGACTGCCCTGCTGCCTTCAATCCTGACATTGGCCCCCATGCGCACCAACTCCTGAGCGTGCATGAAGCGGTTCTCGAAGATGTTCTCGGTGATGATGCTGGTTCCATCCGCCTGCGTCGCCAGCGTCATGTACTGCGCCTGCATGTCAGTCGGGAAGCCTGGATATTCCTCGGTAATGATGTCGGCGTGCTTCAACGGGCCGTTGCCGACGATTCGCACGGACTCTCCGTTTCGCTGAACGGTCACTCCGCAGTCTTCCAGTTTCAGCAGCAGCGCGTCGAGATGAACCGGATCGCATCCGGTCACCATCAAATCGCCCCCGGTGAGCGCACCGGCGATGATGAATGTGCCCGCCTCGATGCGGTCGGGAATGATGCGGTGGCGCGCGCCATGCAGCTTGTCGACTCCACGAACGCGAATGGTATGGGTGCCCGCGCCTTCGACCTGCGCGCCCATTTTGTTCAACAAGGTCGCCAGGTCAACGACTTCGGGCTCGCGCGCGCAATTCTCCAGGATGGTTTCGCCGTCAGCCAGGGTGGCCGCCATCAGGAGATCTTCCGTTCCCGTAACCGTAATCTTCTCGAAGACGACGCGGCCGCCTTTCAGCCGCTCGGCGCTCGCTTCGATGTAGCCATGGTCCTGCTTAATCTTCGCTCCTAGCTTCTCGAGACCTTTGATGTGCAGATCGATCGGGCGAGCTCCGATGGCGCAACCGCCCGGCAGCGACACGCGCGCTGTCTTCATGCGAGCCACCAGCGGGCCGAGTACCAAGGTCGACGCGCGCATGGTCTTGACCAATTCGTACGATGCCTCGGGATTCACCAGATCGCGGCAGCAGATCGTCGTGCGGTGTTGGGCGCGTCCGTAGCCAAGTTCCACCTCTGCGCCCATGGCAGCCAGCAGCCTGCGCTCCGTCTCGATGTCCCGCACCTGCGGAATGTTTTCCAGAATGACAGGCTCATCGGTCAGCAAGGCGGCGGCCATCGCCGGCAGGGCGGCGTTCTTGGCGCCGCTGATTCGCACCGTGCCCAGCAGCGGATTGCCGCCGCGAATGACAAACTTATCCATCAGAGAGTTCCCTAACCTGAAACTGCGTACGCCGAACTTCGGTATCACGGCGTTACCTCATTTTACGAGTAATCTGGCCAGGAGTCCGAACGGCAATTGCAGATCTTGGAGATGCGGCGATTCAGTTGAATCCGACTCACAACCGGTGGTGACCCTCGCGAGCCCGGGAAACCGTCATCACTGGATTCGTAAACCGCTGCCAAAGAATCCGCGCAAGAAAGGGACTCTCCGACGTTCCCTTTTTGATGCGGCGCAGTATATAGCAGCGAAGCCTGTGGAAAGCAAAAATCCGGAGCTCCCGCTGACGAAGCTGCGCCCGGGCAAGTATGATTTGACTCACAGACCGAGCCTGAGCCCTCCGGAGGATGTTATGGCAAGCAAGAAATTCTGCATTCCTACGATGTTGATGGCACTGATTGTCAGCATGGTTAGCCTGTATGCGCCGGCGACTGCGCAGGACCAATCGGCGAAGGTCATCCCCAACTCGGTTTGGGTGGGCGCCGATGGCAAATACGAGAGCGACCCGGATACGGCGCTGGTCCAGTTCGGCATTTCGGCGCAACAGGACAAACTACAGGATGCGAACCAGCAGGCCACCCAGGCCGCCGAACAGGTTCGTCAACTACTGCGTTCGAACGGCATCGATCCTAGCGAGGCGCAGATTAGCCGTTTCGCTACTCAACCTGTCTACGACTACAAGAATCCTAAGCGCAAGCTGATCGGCTATCGGGTCGAGGCTAACATCAGCATCAAGTTGAAGGACTTCTCCAAAGGTAGGGCCAATCTCCGAAGGTCTGGCTAACATGGAAGTCACCGATACCTCCATCAGCTACTTGCTCGACAATATGGATGCGGCCAAGATTAAGGCCGTTCAGGACGCGCTACGGCGGGCGAAGGACGAAGCTAATGCGGTAGCTCAGTCCAGCGGTCGCAGCCTGGGCGAGCTTTCTTATGCGTCGGTGGGTACTTACGAGCAGCAGCCTATCCGCCCCATGATGGCCAAAGCTGCGCCGATGGCAGGCACCATGGGAACTCCGCCGCCGACAGAGGAGTTCAGTGCCGAAAAGATTACCGTTACTGCGCACGTGAACGCGCTATTTGGCCTAAAATAAGGCACTCGGGAGCGACCGAGATCGCGCTGCGCGACTTTCGCATGTCTGCCGCGTTCAAGCAGATACAAGGGTGCCGCTTCCCTTCGGAGGAGTTAATGAGAGGAATTGTTGCTCTACTCACGGCGACTGTCAGCCTCTGCCTCGCCGTCCCGGCTTCTCCGCAAACCAGCCAGGACTCGCCGCACCTGACTCCGCGGACTGGCGTCGTCGCGCCTGTGCCGTCTGATCCGGCGCCTGTGCAGGCGATTACGGTGGCTTCCGGAACCAAGATTCCGCTCACGCTGAAGCAAGGCATCACCACGAAGAGCGCACGGCCCGGCGACCCGGTCTACGCGCAGACGGCTTTTCCGATCACCGCCGATAATCAGATCGTCATCCCCGCGGGAACCTTCGTTCAGGGCGAAGTGCAACGGGTGGTTCGTCCCGGCCGGGTAAAGGGCCGCGCCGAGTTGCAAATGAGCTTCACCTCGATGATCTTCCCCAACGGATACACCGTGATGCTGCCCGGCGCCGTTCAGAATACGCCCGGATCCACGAGCAACTCAATGAAGGGGAAAGAAGGGACCATCCAGGGCGACAGCAGTAAGGGCAAAGATGTCGGAACCGTGGTGGGCGCGACGGCCCCGGGCGCCCTCATTGGCGCTCTCGCCGACGGTGGCAAGGGAGCGGCCATAGGCGCAGCCAGCGGTGGGGTTCTCGGCCTGGCTACGGTCCTGCTCACCCGCGGCCCCGAGGTGACGCTGGGCACTGGCGACTCCGTCGAGATGGTTCTCGAGAGCAACATAGAATTGGATCCGACTAAGATTCACAAACCCGCCGCGCAATAGTCGCGCTTTTCCGCGCAACTTGCCCTCGTCCGCGTCTAAGTATTAGTCACTTCTTACGTCCAGCTTTTGGACGGTTTCCGGTCGTTCAACGCGACTTCTTCACTTCGCACTTCATAAGTCCAAGCAAAGTAAGCCATCCGGCTTCCTACCGGCCAGATGGAAGAAAACCTGCAACAGCAAGTCCGCAAGTTGGCATCACCGCAATCTGGCTCCTTCATAGTTTTCTTGTCAGCAAGGAAGTCTTGAGGAAACTTAGTGTTTGTTTCTCATCCCGAGGAATTGGGACTGAGAATGGCGAAGCCATGAACTTTTCCCAGGCGCCACTGCTATGAAACTCGACCGCACTTGTCGCTGCTGGTTAGCCGCTTACACTCGCTCGAATCACGAGAGGCAGGTCGCCCGCCAGTTAGGACAGAAGAATCTCGAATACCTGCTTCCAACTTTTTATCGCCTGGCGCGCTGGTCAGACCGGATCAAGCGAGTAGAAACTCCTCTCTTTCCCAGTTACATCTTCGTTCGCATCTGCGAGGCTGAACGCGCTTCCCTGCTGGAAACGTTCGGCATCCTCCACCTGGTTTCGTTCGCAGGGGAGTTAGCCGTTTTGGCGGACGAGGAGATTACGCGTCTGCAATCCTGCTATCTCCTTTCGGCAGATGTTGAGCCCCATCCTTACTTGCGAGTTGGAAACAAGGTTCGAGTGAAGCATGGCCCTTTCGCGGGATGGCTGGGCACGCTGCTGGAAAAACAGAACTCCCGCCGGCTGATCGTTTCCATTGACCAAATCATGCAGTCCATCTCCATTAACTTGCATGCCGCTGACGTCGAAGCGCTGTAAGCCTTTTCGATAATTCTTCCGTTTGATCCAGGAACGCTGACCATCATGGGAACTCCTTCCCGCTATCTCTCGATCGCTGACGCACCCTCGCTACCCGCTGCAAATCGCCAGACTTTTCCAACCAGGTTGCAAGGGGTTGCGAGCCTTCTGGACGTCGGCATCGTGATCGCGGCGATTGCCTTAGCCGCCACGCTCGCGCAGCTGTTAAAAGGGCGATATTCGTTCGTTCTGACCATGCTGTCCGCCGTGGTTTTTGCTCTCGCCCTCATCGGCTTGCTGGATAGGCGTAGAGAGGGCAATCGCTCAACCAGCCCCCTGAACATCAAGCAAACGGAACATCTGCTGCGAGTGAGTTACATGTCGTGCCTGGGCGCGATACTTACTTCCCAATGGAGCTTGCTGGCTATGCCACGCCGGCAATTCTGGCTGCTGCTTGCGCCTTCATGCATTGCTCTGATGCCCGGAAGATCGAGACTGGCTGTGGCTACCAAGCGGCTGCTCGATTTGTTATTGGCCGTTCTTGGTTTGGTTCCTCTGATGGTTTTCGCCCCCATCCTTGCGGTGCTCGTCAAGACCTCTTCGCCTGGCCCCGTGTTCTTTTCGCAGGAGCGTGTGGGGAAGGATGGCCGACTATTTGTCATCTACAAGTTCCGGACGATGTACGTGGATGCGCCCAAGTATGGCTACTCTCCAAAGGGCAATCCGGATCCCCGAGTAACGCCCATGGGAAGGTTCCTTCGCCGCTCTAAGCTGGATGAATTGCCCCAGCTGATTAATGTTTTGCTGGGAGAGATGTCGCTGGTGGGACCCCGGCCAGAGATGCCTTTCATCGTCGAGCAATACACTGACGTTCAGAAGAAACGGCTGACGGTCACGCCGGGAATCACCGGCCTGTGGCAGATCAGCGAGCATCGCACTGCCCCCATTCATGAGCACCTGGAATACGATTTTTACTACGCCGAGCACCGCACCGTATTTTTGGATCTGGCGATCCTTTGCCGCACCTTATCGTGCGTGACCGGCAGAACCTGAAGCTGTTGAAATTTTCCTGCCTTTAATCCATCTCGTGAGTACCGGTGAACCTGGACCTCGATAGTCAAAACGTCACTTCCGATCGTGGAGAGCGCGGAGAGCTGCTTCTGCCTGAGCTCTGGAGAATGCTGCGCGTCCGTCGGCGGGTGATCATCGTCTGCGTTTCCGCGTCCCTGCTTCTGTCGATCCTTTATGCGATGTTCCGCCCGCCCCGCTATGAGGCGGCGGCGGAGATTGAGGTGAGTCCCGCGGGTACCAACTCCATGGGATTGGACGAATTGGCGAACAGAGTGCTGAACCCGTCGGACCCAACCATTCAGCTGCAAAGCGCGGCAACCGTTCTACAGAGCAAGACAGTGGCTCTGGCGGTTATGCAGCAGACCAGGCTTGCCGAGCGCAAGGATTTCGCAGGCGGTTGGATTCAGCCCGTCGATACAGATGTTACGGAGCTTTCCCCGGAGGTTCGCGATGCACTTCTCCGGCGCTTTCAGAAGAACCTGAAAGTCGAGATTGTCCCGAAGACCGATATTCTTAGCGTTCAGTTTCGCACCCGCGACCCGAAGCTCGCAGCAGAGGTCGTCAACGCAACGGTGAGCTGTTACACGGAACGAAACTTTCGCAGCAGCTACGATGCCGCCAGTCAAGTATCCACCTGGCTGTCGGCGCAGATGGACGACCTTAAGCTCAAAGCCAATCAGGCACAGGAAAAGCTATCGGAGCTTCAAAAGCGACGCGGGCTGATTGGCGTCGACGAAACCGACAACATCATCACGGATAAGCTGAAAGACTTGAACGAGCAGTTGACTACCGCGGAATCGGACCGAATCGTAAAGGAAGCGCGATACCGCATCGCAGGGTCAGGCAATCCCGAGTTAATCGCCTCCACGGTACCTGAGCCGACGTTGCAGGTATTGCGGGCACAGCAGGCGCAGCTACGTGTCGATTATGCCAAGCTCAGCACCAAGTTCGGTGAGGGATATCCGAAGCTGGCGGAGCTGGGTAACGAAATGGCCCAAGTCGATAGTGCAATCAATACTGAGTTGAAGAACCTGACCGAACGCTACCGGAACGAGTATCTGTCGGCTGCAAACGCAGAAAAGATGCTGCAGTCCAAGTTCGAGGAACAGAAGCAAAAGGCCTATGACCTGAATCAGGGAGCAGCACAGTACGCAATCCTCAAACATGAAGTCGAAACGACGCAGGACCTGTACCAGACGCTGCAACTGAAATTGAAGCAAGCCGGCATTCTGGCCGGACTGGCGTCGGCGAACATCGGAATCGTCGAGCCTGCGCAAATACCGTCAGAGCCGGTTGACCCCAGACCAGTTCTCGACATTGGCCTGGGCTTGGGATGCGGAGCCGTGATAGGTCTTCTTACCGCTGCGGGCCTGGAGGCTTTTGATTCAACTGTGCGTAACGCTGAGGAGGTGGAACGCCTCACGGCCTTACGAACGCTGGCCCAGATTCCGCGATTTGCCAACCAGACGCGAGAGGCTTCCGACGGGGCAATCCCGTCGGGCAGCCCCGACACCTACTGGCAGCTCATCACTCACTATCAGCCTCAGTCCCGCTTTGCCGAATCGTACCGTTCTCTACGTACTTCGCTGCTTCGGATCGGTACTTGTCCTCCGAAGCTGATAGTTGTTGCAAGCTGTCGCGCCGGCGAAGGCAAGACTGCCACCGCCATCAATTGTGCCGTGGTATTGGCCCAGCAGGGAGCGAGAGTCCTGCTGGTAGATGCAGATCTGCGCAAGTCGTCTATTCACGAAGCATTCGGGCTCAAACGGGAGCCCGGCCTGACCACCGTCCTCGCAGGTCGATGCAGCGAAAGCGAGGCGGTCGCAACTTCGGAAGTCCTTCCTAGTCTATCGATCTTGCCCGCCGGGGATAACTGCGCGTTTCCCGTCGAGATGCTGGCCTCGAGTGACGCGGCGGCTCTTCTTGCCGAATGGCGTCTGCGGTATGACCACATCATCCTGGACACTCCCCCAGTCACCGTCTTCACCGACGCTGCGGTCCTGGGTCCCATGGCGGATGCCGTTTTGCTGGTAGCTCGTTGGGGGAAAACAACCAAGTACGCGCTTCATCATGCATGCGATCAGATGAGTCGGGCTGGGGCCCATCCGGCCGGCATCGTTCTGACTGATGTCGACCAGAGTTACGACAACTCGTATTACCACCGCTACGGCTACGGCTTCGGCCGATCAAATGCCAAGTACCTCGACAACTAGCTGGAGACGCGTCCGCGAGCCGATCTGGCTTATCTTCGCTTGCGTAGCAGTCTTATTTTGCCCGCGGTATACCGCGAACGCTCAATCGACGGCGCCGCAGACCGAAGGCCTTACCAGCGATGCCTTGCTGCTTGACGCTGGCGACCTTGTTGAACTGCGAGTGTTCGACACTCCCGAGCTCTCAGGCAAGTTTCGAGTCGACGATCTCGGTGAGATCAGTCTTCCGGTGGGCGGCGCGGTGAGGGTAAAGGGCCTGACCGCGGAGCAGGCGCAGTTTGCCGTTGAGGAACGGTTTCGCCAGAAGCAGATACTTCGCGAGCCGAATGTAGAAATCCTTGTTCTCGAGTACGCCACTCAGGGAGTGACCGTGGCCGGAGAAGTAAAGGCGCCAGGCGTGTACCCATGGGTGACAAAGCATACGGTGGCAGATTTCATCGCCGTTGCGGGAGGTGTTACGCCCACTGCTTCAAGGACGATAACCGTCAACCGGCGCAATCGCGAACAAGTCATGACTTTTCAGTTAGGCAATTCTGCCCAGCTGCCTGGCGGAGCCGACATGCAGGTGGAGCCGGGAGATCGTATCCAAGTGAAACGCGCGGGGGTGGTCTACGTAGTGGGCGACGTTGGCAGACCCGGAGGCTACCTGGTCGACAACACGGACACGATAACCGTTCTGCAGGCTCTGGCACTGGCGCAAGGTGTGAACAAAACCGCAAAATCTGACGCAAAGCTAATCCGTAACACGTCGGGCGGCAGAATCGAGTCCGATCTTCCACTCAAAAAAATTGTGTCCAACCGAGCTGCCGACCCCAAGCTCCAGGACGGCGACATCGTATTCGTCCCCGTTAGCGGCGGCAAGCAATTCGCCGACAAAGGTGTAAGCGCAATCTTACAGATGGCGGTTGGACTGGCAATCTGGCAATGAAAACGAGTGGGACAGCAGCACAGTTACCGGTTGGTGGAATGTGGATCGCATTTCTTGGGCCGGATGGTGTCGGCAAATCAGCGGTGATCGATCGCCTGCGACCCGTCTACGGGACACACATGAGTCACCCGCGATGTTTTCACTTTCGGCCGCACTTCCGCACTCAAGGAGTTAATGGGGCGCCGGTATTGCAGCCGCATGCGGAGGCCCCGCGGTGTTTGTTTATATCGCTCTGTAAGCTGGTTTACTGGCTCGCAGACTGCTGGGCCGGATATCTGTTTACGATCCGCAGGGTCAAGAGGCGCTCAGGCGTAGTCCTGTTCGACCGGTATTATCCTGACGTGCTGGTCGATCCCCTGCGGTATCGGTTGCCGGTGAAGAGTTTGCAGTTTGCGCGCTGGCTGACGGCTTTTTTCCCCCGTCCTGATCTTTACGTCCTGTTGGATGCGCCGGCCGAAGTTGTGCAGTGCCGCAAGGCGGAACTGACGCCGGAGGAAGCCGAACGTCAGCGCACGGCTTATCTCCAACTGTTTCACGAGTTCCGTTGTAAGTTGATCGTCAACGCCGAGTGCCCTGTCGATCAAGTGGCGCAGCAGGTCACAACAGCTCTATCTCCTGATGTTCTTCAACTTGTCCGCTTATTCGAGCCTTTACCATGTCGGCCGCTGATTTGATCGAAGACATCCTCGCCTTATTGCCGCAGAGCCGGGCCCGGAACCTCCCGACAGCGCTCTTCGTGGTTTCCGGAGCAGCGGGCCCACGATGGAGCTTTCCGGCGGGAAGGTCCATCAATCCAGTTTTGGCCAACTGGTCTCCCTATCGCCTCGGCTCGCGCTTCTTCTGGCACGGTCTGCTGGCAGCCCAACATATGGGTATGGTTCATTTACTGCCTCACGTTCAAAGGGTGCATCTCGGGCACCTGATGGGTATTGACTGGCGGGCTATGGGGTGGAAAGGCAGCACTCCGCCGGTGCCCGTCATCCACATCGGAACTCCCGGCCCCCGGCAGAAAGCCACCGTCCATCTTGTCGACCCTCTCAGCGGCGAATGCCCATTGGTGGCAAAGGTGCCTTTGAAACCCGCCGCCCGTTCGGCCGTCCTTCGTGAAGCTAATGTCTTGAGTCTCCTGGCGGAGGAAGGCACCATTGCTGCACCCGAGATCGTTCACGTTGATGAGTCAAGCGCTATTGCGACTCAGCGCTATGTGGCGGGACGTCCAGGCGCCCGTCGCTTCCTGTCTGAATACCAGAATCTATTGCGCTCGCTGGTCCTGGTCGACGAGCGAACAACCTTGGCAGGACAGGCTGAAGGCTGGCAATTCCATCCCCTTTGGGACTACATGGAGGCTGCTGACTTCAAATTGCTGGCAGTTGCCCTCGCCGAACAGACAGATGTGCACAGCTTGCCTTCCTGTTGGGTGCATGGCGATTTTGCGCCCTGGAACATTCGTCATCGCCCCGGCCTGACGCCAGCGCTGATTGACTGGGAAATGGGTGAGCGCGCCGGATTGCCGCTCCAGGATGCATTTCACTTTTTGCATATCCAGGATTATCTGTTCGAGGGGCGAGCAAGGGCTCACTTCCCTGCCCTGGAGTCATTCGCCAACAGCCTTGGCATCTCGTCGCAGATCTGTAGGAAGCTGGAAATTGCTTATCTGGCGCGTACCTACTTCACCTGCATGGAATGGGATGACCGCAGGCGCGCGGCGGCGCTGCTGAAAGCGTTAACTCTCGTGTTGCATCAGCGCGACCGTTCCTGCGGGCCTGCGAAATCAAAGGCGGACAACCGGTTGCACCTTGTGACTTCCAGAGCCCTCAATTACGTTGCCACGCGCGGAGAGCTTTTCTCCGCTCTTCTCGCTCAACTGAATCGTTCGGGGATTCCCTATTGCGTTCTCAGCGGCTACGGAACCATCAGCGAGATCAGCGCCTCGGACGTCGATGTTATGTTTCGTCCCCGAGATCTGCACCGGATTCCCGAGTTGCTGGCGCGAAGCGCTGAAGCGGCGGGCGCCCACCTGGTGCAATCACTTCAGCACGAGACGTCTGCTTGCTACTTTGTTCTGGCCAAAACAGAGGGCAAACACATCACTCACCTCGCCATCGACTGCTACGGAGACTATTGCCGAAACGGTCGCTCCTGGTTCAAGGCGGAAGAGTTTATCGCCAGATGTCGGCATTTCGGGGAGTTTTGCCTGCCCGGCGTCGCCGATGAGTTCATTTACCGTCTGGTTAAGACGGTACTGAAGCAATCACTGAATCTCTCCCATCTCAAGCATCTGCAACATCTGTTCGCTCGGGACGCCGTTGGCTGCAGGCGGGCCCTCTTTGACTTCTGGCCCGCTAATGCCGTTCCGATAGAGGGAGCCATCGTTGCGCAGGACTTTGAGTGGTTTTGTCAGCAGCTACCTGGTCTCAAAAAGAGACTTTCGGATGCACCGGAGGCTAGTGGTTTTTTGCCACGACAGATTCAGATGGTCAAAGAACTGGGGCGGATTGCAAGACGGATCCTCAGTCCTACGGGAATGCATCTCCAAGTTACAGGAGACAGTGGCGAAAAAGTCCACGAACTGGCAGACCGACTCCGATGCAGCCTCGCACCAGCGTTTCGTCGATCCTCCGTGCTGACGCTTCCACTTCCCTTTAAGAACGTGTTGCTGGCCGGTTTGCACACGTCGATCGATCGCATTCGGTCCACCGTGATCATTACATCTGTCGACTATGGGTCGGATTTGAGAGAACGTATCAACCGCGGCTGCCTCGAAGTTATTTCCCGGCCCGACTTAAGCATCCATATCGATTCAGCAATCAGTCGCGACAACGGTGCACATCCGAAGGCTGTCGGCGGCAAACCTGGTGAGATTGTCTTGAACGGCGATAACTGCGCTGAGGCCTTAGCCGAACAAGTTAATTTCGCGATTGTACGTTGGCTGGAAGCGCGCACCCGGAAGCGGCTCCGATTAAGCCAGACGACCGGACTGCCGTTGCTGGAATCCTGCGCTTCGGTGGCCGGCCGTGAGTCTGCGGGGCTGGACTGATGGCAAGGGTTCTGCTTTCCGCGTATGCCTGTGAACCAGACCGCGGATCCGAGCCAGGCGTCGGATGGAATTGGGCTACCGAGTTAGCGCGCCTTGGACATCAAGTGACCGTGATCACGCGGGCCGATAATCGCCCAGCGATCGAATCTCACTTGCATATTCTGCCATCGAACCTGACGTTTCTTTACTTCGATCTGCCGCCCTTGATGCAGCGGCGGCGCAACAGCTTTCGTGCAAAAGCAGCCTATTACGTACTGTGGCAGTGGTTCGCTGCCAGGCACGTACGCCGCCTTTTTCCATCTCTACCGTTCGATCTCGTTCATCACATCACATACGCCAGCGCTCGTTATCCCAGTTTCATGGGGTCACTGGGTATTCCTTTTTGGTTCGGCCCGGTTTCCGGTGGCGAAGCGGTGCCCCTTCCCCTTCGCCCCGGATTCTCGGCCGGTCAGCGATTCCGCGAGTGGCTTCGCGACGTCTCTAATCTTCTGTTGCGTGTCGATCCATTCGTGCGTCGAACCTTAAGCCGTGCTTCCCGCATTCTGGTCACCCGGGACACAAGGCGACTGCTACCGTCGACCTGTCGAAGCAAGAGTGTTGTGCACCTGGCTGTCGGATTATCGAGCGCCGAGGTGAGCTCCAGTTACAAGCCTCTCGCGCATCCAGGCGCAGGGCTCCGTATGCTCTGCGTGGGACGACTGCTGGAATGGAAAGGCATCGATCTTGCCGTCCTGGCAACGAGCCATGTCCGGAAGATATGGCCGGATGTGGAGCTGACCATAATCGGGCAAGGTCCTGCTCGATCAAAACTGGAGAAGTTGTGCCTCCAACTCGACTTGCAGGACAACGTTCGCTGGGTCGGATGGCAAAGCCAAAGGGTTCTTTGCGAGTACTACCGTCGCGCCGACATGCTGCTGTTCCCCAGCCTGCGGGATTCCGGGGGATCCGTCGTGCTCGAAGCTCTCGCTCAAGGACTTCCCGTTCTGTGCACTGATCTCGGGGGGCCGGGCCTCATCGTTAATGGCACGTGCGGACGGGTTATCCAAACCGCCGGGCAGGGACGAAGAATGCTGGCTGCGGTTATGGCTCGCTCTGTGCTCGAGATTGCCTCTGCCCCGGATTTGTTGCGATCTCTGTCCTACGGAGCTCGCGTTCGAGCAAGGCAATTCCAATTCAGGGATTTAGTGCGGGCCGTTTACGCTGATCTTCCTCCGGAAAAACTCTCGCTGCTCACATGACCGCAACAGCAGTTCCTTTGACCGGCATCTCGGTCAAGGCAGGCCGACGGTGCGGACCAGGACTTGGATACCGGTTGTGGCAGGCCGTTATCTTTGTCTCGTTGTGGTCGATCGTCTTCGTGCCAGAATTCGCAAGAAGCGACGACAGTGCTATTGTTTCCTGGCCTTACTGCAAGGCGATACTGGGATTCCGCTACATCGATCTTTTGCTGGTCGCTTTGGTATTACTTCATTTCATCTTTCTGGGCTGCCTGCGCACGAGATACGTACAGATTCCCCGGCCGCTGTGTGTGCCCGGACTGGCGTTCCTGCTGGTCTTAGCTTTTGCCATCCTGTACGGAGCTCAACATAAAGGCACAAACTTCTTTTTCGATTGGCGCGGGCTGGGCCTGGGGATTGGTTTGTTTGTCGTGTGGTCGTTCTGGTTGCAGAATCACCAGGACGTCATCTTTGCGATTCAACTATTCGCCTGGTACGCGTCGATACGCGTCATCGCTATCTATCTTCTGTACGCACTAGGGTACAGCGACAATCTCCTTGGAGTAGCTATCCCGGTTTTTGACGGTCCTGTGCTGTCTTGCATCGTGTTTACCGGCATACTGGCCTTAGGTCAGCAGCAAGCGACCTCGCAGCCCCGGCAGAAACTCGCGTGGATTCTACTGGCTGCCGCCTGTTGCCTTCTTGTTCTTTTGTGTCTGAGGCGCACTTACTGGGGAGAACTGGGAATCGGCGTTTGCGTTCTCACATCGCTGCAGACGCGCCATCGCGCGCGGAAGTTCCTTTTGTTATTCGTGACTGCGGCTCTAGCTCTCGCAATTCTCGGGCCCAACTTCCTGAGCCGGATGCGGAGTTTGGATCCGGACAGCGACGACACTCAGTTCAGCGCCGATAATGCCGACCACGTACACGACATTGCGGATGCCTGGGACCAGATTCAGCTTTCGCCTTGGGTGGGTATAGGCGTTGGCACCGCCTATTCAACATGGCACATCCGTAGATGGAAGGCGGAGTCGGTCATGGTCCATAATGCCCCGCTGCACGTCTGGCTTAAATATGGATTGGCGGGCCTCCTGTGCTACCTGTGGTTCCATATCGCGATGCTGCGGTGGCTGTATAGCAAGACCAGGATAGGCGACCCGTGTCTCAGCGCTTTCCTGCAAGCCGCATTCGCCTACCTTCTGGCCCAGTTCCTCATGACTCTGGGATTCGCACCCTGGCCGTATTCTGAGCTACAGCTAACGGTTCTTATGTCATCACTCTTGGCGGCTTCCGTGGTGGCTAGCCGTCCCGCCCACTACACAAACTATGCAGCTTCCTAAGTTGTCGGTCATTACCCCGTCGTATAACTGCGGTGCATTCATCGAGGATGCGATCCTGAGCGTCTCGCAGCAGGAGGGGGTCGACGTCGAGCACATCGTGATCGACGCCGCATCGACGGATGGTACCGTAGATGTCATCCAGCAGCACAATCTGTGCTGGATCTCCGAGCCTGATCGAGGCCAATCGGACGCTATCAACAAAGGCTTTCTGCGCGCACGTGGCGATTTGGCCGGCTGGTTGAACGCTGACGACTATTACTTGTCAGGCGGACTGCAAGCGATCGCGCTAGCCGCCCAGCAGCATCCTGAGGCAGACATCTTTTACGGCGACTGTGTCTTCGTCGACCGCGCCGGCAACATTCTGCGGTCGAAAGTCGAACATCGAGTTTGATCGGTCCATATTGATGCAGTTTGGCTGCTATATTCCTTCGACTTCTACATTCTTCCGGCGCCACGTCATTGAGCGTGGGCATTTATTGAGCTGTGATTACCGCGTCTGTATGGACTTTGAGTACTTCGCCCGCCTGGCACAAGCCGGTTTTCGTTTTCATTACGTTCCTAAGTTCGTAGCCGCCTTCCGCTGGCACGGCGACAACATAAGCATCCGGAACATGAAGCGGCGGGCGCAGGAAAGAGCGATGGTGCAACGCAAGTTCGACACGAAAGGCTCCATCGCCGAAATCGATTCGTGGACGGCGGCGCTGTATCGCGCCAAACGGCTGCTCCTGAAAGCCTGGAGTGGAAATCTCGATCGAGAGTTGCGGATCCGCCAAATGATGGGCAAGAACACCCGGTGGATCGCCGACCCGATCGGCTGGAAGACATGCAAAAACCTAGCGTACTGGTAATACATAATCAGTATCAGCAAAGCGGCGGCGAAGACAGTGTGGTGCGGGCTGAAGTCGACATGCTGCGTCGCGCGGGTCATCGTGTGGTGATGTATACGCGCCAGAATGCTGAAATTAACCGCTACGGTTCGCTGCGCAAATCTCTTTTGCTGTTCACCACCAGTTGGGCCGGCGCTGCGTACTCTGACGTCTGCGCTCTGATCCGCAAGGAACGGCCGGATGTCGCCCACTGCCACAATTTCCTGCCCCTGGTGAGCCCGTCCGCGCACTATGCCTGCAAGGCGATGGGTATCCCCGTCCTGCAAACGCTGCACAACTATCGGCTGCTTTGCCCGTCGGGCACGTTCTTCCAAGATGGCCAGCGCTGCGCAAGTTGCAACGGTTGCTCGCTTCGCGGGGTCGTGCGCGGTTGTTATCGCCATTCCCACTTGCAGACGGGAGCTGTTTCCCTGATGCTGATCAGTCACGGCGTGTTGGGCACATGGAAGCGGCTGGTCGACGCCTACGTAGCCCCCAGTCGCTTCTGTCGCGACACCTTCGTACGTGCGGGATGGTCGCCGGCAAAGATGTACTGCAAACCCAACTTTCTGCCTGACGATCCGGGACAGCGCCACGCTTGCGGCGACTATGCATTGTTCGTCGGCCGACTCAGCGCCGAGAAGGGCGTTCTGGAGTTGTTCAAAACCTGGAAGACCCTTTCCGACATTCCGCTACTGGTTGCAGGCGACGGTCCGCTTCACGACGGGCTCAACTCTCTTTTGGGCGGCACGGCGTTGCCAATCAAACTGTTGGGGACTCTCAGCTCAAAGGACACGAGCTCCTGCATCAAGGGGGCGCGTTTCCTTGTTTTCCCAAGCCGATGGCACGAGCCTTTCGGCATGGGGTTACTGGAGGCTGCTGCCTGCGGCGTTCCCGCCATCGCCTCGAGAGTTGGCGCCATTCCCGAGATCGTGGACGACCGCCGCACGGGCTTGCTTTTTGATCCCGACGACCAGAACGAGTTGGCGGAGCAAGTTCGCTGGGCCTGGAACCATCCTGCCGAGATGGAGGAGATGGGCCTCGCAGCCAGACAGCGCTACCTGGAAAACTTTACGGCGGAAAAGAATTACGAACGGCTGATGGACATTTACCACGCTCTCTTGAACTGAGAAAACGCTCGCAACCTTCCGATCGATGAAGTGCCTCACGCACCTTGGCCGCGCAGTGGTTCTAATGTTATTGAGCGCACCAATAGCAAGCCTCTGCGCGGCTCAAGCTCAAACACCACCGGGCGATGACAGCGCAACTTATATTGAAGGCCTGAGTCCGACTCTGATTCCTGCCTCAACGGTGGGATCTGAGAATACGAGAGTCGAGAGTTCGGTTCATTCCTGTATCGAATCCGACGTACTGCAACTGTCAGCTCTTCAGCCGGACGACAACGATCATCCAGCGTCTTCTCTGATCCCCCACCCAGCGAGTACACCTCAAGCGATGAGCCAGGCCTCCGGCGCAACATCCTGGAGTCCCCGGCGGCCAACCTCGAACAGGGTGGCCGTCGGCGAATCAGAGGCGCAATCGGCGGATGAAGATGCGGCGAACTTTGCTTTGTCGTTGTCTGCATTACCGGCTGCGACCTATCCGAGTCAGGAACCGGACGCGGGTGGTCTTGCATCGAGCGATTTTGCTCTCCATTGCCGGAAGCGGCATATTCAGGAAGCAAAACGCCGCCGGGCGCTCGCGCTGAAAAGCACTATTCATCGTCAATGTATTGAGCAGGGCATGCCTGGTCCGGAGTGCAGTCCGGCACTCAAGGACAACGTAACACCTGACCGCAGCTCCGACGCGGGCCTTGCACCGGCTTTGCGACCTTCTCAGCCCTAACTCTGTTCCATCGACCATCTTCTTTTCTTTCGATACATCTCCACGGCAAACGAGAGGCTTCCTTCATGAAATCAACAACTCGAGTGTTAGTCACCGGAGCAGGCGGTTTTATTGGCCATCATCTTGTAGCGCGCCTCAAACAGGAGGGCTATTGGGTGCGGGGCGTCGACATCAAAGAGCCAGAGTTCGAACCGACCGCTGCAGACGAATTTCAACTGCTTGATTTGCGCTCCATCGACAACGCGGTGCGCGCGACAGAATCGATGGAGCTGGTCTTCGCCCTCGCTGCAGACATGGGCGGTATCGGTTACATCACAGCCTTGCTTGCTCAAATCGCCCGGAATAATGTCCTAATTAATGCCAATACATTGGAGGCTGCGCGTATTAACCGGGTACGCCGCCTTCTCTACTCCTCTTCCGCTTGCGTTTATGCTGGCTATAAACAGAACGTCACCGACCTTACTCCCTTAAAAGAGGAGGACGCGCATCCTGCGGATCCTGAGGCTGGCTACGGCTGGGAGAAGCTGTTCAGCGAACAACTCTGTAAATACTACCGGCAGGATTTCGGGTTAGAGACTCGAATCGTGCGCTTTCATAACGTATACGGGCCACTCGGTACGTATGAGGGCGGAAAGGAAAAGGCTCCCGCTGCGATTTGCCGTAAGGTCGCGCTAGCCGGCGACTACGGACAGATCGATATCTGGGGCGATGGGCGGCAAACCAGGTCCTTCATGTTCATTACCGACTGTCTCGAAGGCCTGATGAGACTGATGGCCAGCGACTACTGTGAACCCTTGAACCTGGGCACAGAAGAGATGGTCAGCGTAGATGGTCTAGTCGATACCATCTGCCGTATCGCCGACAAGCGGCTTACCAAGCGTCACGATCTGAGTCGTCCGCAGGGCGTTCGTGGACGCAACAGCGATAACTCGCGTTTACGCCGAGTGCTCGGTTGGGAGCCGGCAACGCCTCTGTGTGACGGGCTCCAGATTACATATCGCTGGATCGAGAAAGAACTGCGCCGAGCCGGGCGTCTGGAACTGGCGCTAGCCCATGCTTCCGATTAGGCAACGTCTGGCTCGCGCGAACGTGCTCGGGATTGGCGTGCACGCGGTGAGCATGCAGGATACTCTGCGCGAATCCGAGCAGGCTCTCCAGCAGCGTCGTAAGGCGTACATCTGCGTAACCGGTGTTCACGGCATCATGGAGGCGCAATCCGATCCGGAACTACGAGACATTCTCAACGGTGCATTTCTGTGCGTTCCGGATGGAATGCCGACCGTATGGGTCGGAAAATGCCAGCGCCATCGAAAGATGCGGCGTGTCTATGGTCCCGACTTCATGTGGGAGCTATGCCGGCAGTCTGTGAAGGCCGGTTACCGTCATTTTCTTTACGGTGGAAAGCCCGGAGTCGCTGGAAGATTGAAGGCGGCACTGGAGGAACGCATCCCCGGTATCGTCATCTGCGGTACCTACACTCCGCCCTTTCGTCCTCTCAACCCGCAAGAGGAAGAGCGCATCATCAGAATCGTCAACAACGCGACCCCTGACATCGTCTGGATCGGTCTCAGCACGCCCAAGCAAGAACGGTTCATGGGCCAATTTCGCGCCCGCCTGAATACCTCCCTCATGATCGGGGTAGGAGCGGCATTCGACATCCATGCCGGACTCATGCGAGACGCCCCGGGCTGGATGAAGTCGTCGGGACTTCAGTGGCTGCATCGCCTATGCACGGAGCCTCGTCGCCTGTGGCGACGATACCTTTTCAACAACCCGCGATTTCTCTGGAAGATCTCGCTGCAACTAACCGGGCTGAAGGCTTTCTCGTTGGACACTGCAGTATTGCGGTCGGAGGTGAACGCAGAATAACCAGAGCACTGACGTTCTTTTCGGGCGGACCTTGCCAGAGGTTCGCCCATTTTTTTGGCTACAACGTGTTGTGACCCACATCACTGCCGCATTTCTGCAAAACGCAGACCATGATCATTCGCGATTCGCTGGGAGTTTCTGGCCGTTGTTTCTGCTCCCGCAGATAACCTTCCGGTTCTCGCGATGTGGCAGGCGTACTGCTCCCACAACTTAATTCAGCCTGACTGTCACGACGGCCCCTCGAGCCACTTCGTGTCAACTGTATAGGTGTGCGTTTGAGCCAAAACCGAATTCTGGTCGTCGATATTGATCCAATCGTCCGTTCTGGAATTTGCAGCTTTCTTACCGCGCAAGGCCACATTGTCTGCGATGTCTCCAATTGCCACGACGCGCAAACCGAGCTTCGCCGCTTCTGCCCGGAAGCAGTCGTGCTGGACCTCTACCTGCCTAATGGCGACGCGCCTCAACTGTTGCGCCAGGCCAAAGCGCTGAGCCCATCTGTGCCTGTAGTCGTGCTCAGCGGGCAAGCGAGTGTCGATGCGGCTGGCCACGCGGTACGCCTGGGTGCGGACCAAATCCTGGTGAAACCTGTCGAGCTGCACGAATTGCATGCGGTTCTACTGCGCCTGCTAAAAGGAGAACGCATCTTCCCACGTTCCACCCCTTCCCATAAGAGTGAGTGTATCGACCCATTCTTAGGTACCAGCTCCGCCATACAAAATCTGCGAACCATTGCCAGCCGCGTGCTCTCCAGCGAGAGCCCCATTCTTCTACAGGGTGAGACGGGATCCGGCAAAGGAATTCTAGCCAACTGGATCCACCGCAATGGACCTCGCGCCCATAAGCCTTTTCTCAACTTGAATTGCGCCGGACTTTCTCGTGAACTGCTGGAATCCGAGTTGTTCGGCTACGAAAAAGGCGCCTTCACCAGCGCGGTCAGCACAAAACAAGGCTTGCTGGAGGTCGCAAACCGAGGCACTGTTTTTCTCGACGAGATCGGCGACATCGATCTGCAAGTGCAGCCCAAGCTACTGAAGGTTCTGGAGGAGCGGACTTTCCGGCGCCTGGGAGATGTTCGTGATCACTCGGTGGACATCCGGCTGATTTCGGCGACCCATCGAGAACTGCTGGAGTTGGTTCGCGAAAACAGGTTTCGTAGCGATCTGTTTTTCCGGGTAAACATTTTCTTGATTTCTGTACCGCCGCTGCGGGAGCGGACGGAGGATATCGCTCTGCTTTCGGAAAGTATCCTGACGAGCATCACCCGCATGTACGCGCGTCCGGAATTGCGCATTTCCGATTCCGCTAGGGCAGAGTTGGAACGCTATCCGTGGCCGGGAAACATTCGAGAGCTGCGGAATGTGCTGGAGCGGGCCGCCTTTCTTGCTGAACGCGGCATCATCGCGCCGGAGCACCTCGTCTTTCAGATCTCCGGACACGACCATCCCCATAGCGAGTTTCGCAACGGAACGCTCAGAGACGTCGAGCGCGCCTACATTCATCATGTCCTGCAAGACGAAGGCGGATCGATAGAGCGCGCGGCGCGGCGGCTGGGCATTCCCCGCAGTTCGCTCTACAACAAAATGAGGCGCTTCGAAATCCCCCATGGAACCGGGCGACTTCTGCCCGACTAGTTCAATTTCACAAGCCAACCCCGGGTTAGGAGCTCATACTCTTACGATATAGTTACTGCATATGTGGGCTCTCACCCGGCTTCCGGATTTTTATAAGGCGTATCAGGCCGCGGATGCGACGCTTTCTCCTGCCGAAGCCGCAGCATCCCTGCCGTTGCCCAGAGGCTTGCTGGTCGCTTTCGTACTGGCTACCCCCTTCTGGACGGCTGTAGGATTCCTTCTGCATCACATCGCCCGTTAGCTGCTTCCGATCCTTATCCTTCCGCACGTTATGATGGAAATCAGCGATTTCATCTGTGGGGTTGACTTACATGCCTGACGCGTTTATCTGCGATGTTATTCGGACCGCCTTCGGCCGTTATGGCGGATCTCTGTCGACCGTTCGGACAGACGATCTGGCGGCGATTCCTATCAAGGCGCTGCTGGAGCGTAATCCTGCGGTAGATTGGACCGCAGTTGACGACGTCATCTTCGGCTGCGCGAATCAGGCAGGAGAGGACAATCGGAACGTCGCCCGCATGGCCTTGCTGCTGGCGGGATTGCCCCAGACGGTCCCAGGCACAACGGTCAATCGCCTTTGCGGCTCCAGCATGGATGCAGTCGCGATTGCCGCTCGCGCCATCAAGACGGGCGAAAATTCGCTGGTTGTGGCCGGGGGAGTTGAAAGCATGTCGCGCGCTCCCTTCGTGATGGGCAAAGCGGATGCGGCTTTCTCCCGCTCCATGAAGCTGGAAGATACAACCCTCGGTTGGCGTTTCATAAATCCCGCAATGAAGACGCTCTACGGCACTGACTCCATGCCGGAAACCGGGGAGAACGTGGCGGCGGAGTTTGGTATTTCTCGCGCTGATCAGGACGCCTTCGCATACCGTAGCCAGCAACGAGCTGCAGCAGCGATGAAGAGCGGCGCACTCGCGCAGGAAATCACGCCGGTAACGATCACCCCGCGCAAAGGACCGCCGATGGTCTTCGACAAAGATGAGCATCCTCGGCCGGACACCACTTTGGAAGGATTAAGCCAACTGAAGCCTCTAGTGAAGGCCGACGGGACCATCACCGCCGGCAACGCATCTGGAGTCAACGACGGCGCCTGCGCTGTTTTATTGGCAACGGGAGAAGTTGCCCGGAAATACGGATTGAAGCCGAAAGCGAGAGTCGTTGCCTCGGCAGTTGCCGGAGTAGCTCCGCGAATCATGGGCGTGGGACCGGTCCCCGCGATTCGGAAGGTCATGGCTCTGGCCGGACTGACCATTGCGGACATGGACGTAATTGAATTGAACGAAGCTTTCGCGTCGCAGGCGCTCGCCGTGCTTCGCGATCTGGATGTTCCTGACGATGCCTCCCACGTGAACGCTAACGGCGGCGCGATCGCGATCGGCCATCCGTTGGGAGCCAGTGGCGCGCGCCTGGTGGCTGCGGCGACGCTTCAACTGCAACGCACCGGCGGACGATATGCGCTTTGCAGCATGTGTATTGGAGTTGGACAAGGTATCGCCATGATATTGGAGAGGGTTTAGGAGTTCTGCCCGGCTGCCGGTCGTACCTCTTTACGGGCAGCTCTGTTTCGAAATGGAGACCACGAACAACGCTTTGGCCTTCATGAGCCGTCAAAGTAGGTATGTTGCAATTTGTTTGCGATCTTTGTGGCAACGGCAAGCAGCCTGACGAGACCTGGATCAATGGAGTAGCTGCTGAGAATGTGGGCACTCAAGCTGCTCGGCGCGAAGTCGTAATTGATCCCGCATGGCGCCGCGAACGCGCTGTCCTGCCTCTGGCTGTGCATTTCTGCTCTGTCGAGTGCAAGGACAACTATCTCGAAAAGTTGTTCAACAAACCGGCTGCCCTTCTCGAAGTGGTGCCAACTACGGTTCCCGGCGGCAAGCGAAGAGTTCTTGCCAAGAAGAAGCTGGTGTCCTCGGTGGCTGGAACCGGCAGGAACGCCTCGAAGAAATCTCGCCAGCGTTGAACTGCACAAGCTCAGGGCGCCGGAGGAGCGGGCCCTCCTCGTTTGACCGCTCGGCAGCCCTCTCATAAACTTATATTTGGGGCAAGTGCATTTATTTTCCGGCGCGCATCGAAGGCGCCCTCGCGTACTGAGCAGATTGTGCACCCAGCTTCGAGGGAGTGTTCGCGCCGAGCTCTCCCATTCTTGATCTGTTTGAAGGCAACTCCTTGACGACTGAAACTACACCGATAGAAACGACCTCATCCGAAGAAACCAATCCTTGTCAGCGCGAACTCACCGTTGAGATTCCGGCCGACGTAGTCAAAGCTGAAACCGAAAACCTGGTCGGCCGCTATCAGAAGCTGGCGCGAATTCCCGGCTTTCGCAAGGGCAAGGTCCCTGCTTCAATTGTCCGCCAGCGGTTTGCAGAAGAAATCAAAAGCGATGTTGTTGACGCACTGGTTCCTCGCTATTTCCGGGACGAGGCGAAAAAGCAGAATCTCTCACCGATTTCTCAGCCCCGGGTAACCGATCTTCACATACATGAGGGCGAACCGTTGCGTTTCAAGGCGTCCTTCGAAGTGCTGCCCGATTTCAAGCTTGCTCCCTACGACGACATTCGAGTCACCACTTTAGACACCAACGTCTCCGAAGAAGAGGTCGAGACTTCTCTGAAGAACATCCGCGAACAGCAGGCTGCCTATACAGCGGTCGAAGAAGAGCGTCCGCTCGCCGATGGAGACTTCGCGGTAGTCAGCTTCAAGGGAACGCCGAAGGAAGCCGAAAGCGATGCCAAGCCGGTCGAAGTCGACGAAATCATGGTGGAAATCGGCGGGCAGAATACCATTCCCGAGTTCAGCGAAAACCTGCGGGGCGTCAAGCCGGGTGAGCAGCGTACCTTCGATGTGAAATATTCTGACGATTTTGCTGACAAGCGCCTGGCCGGAAAGACCATGACCTATGAAGTCGCGGTCAAGGCCATAAAGACCAAAACAGTGCCCGAGCTGAACGACGAGTTTGCCAAGGAACTCAGCACGGAGTTCAACACGGTAGAGGATCTGCGCAACCGCGTGCGCGATAATATGAAGGCCGAAAAGGAACACGAAGCCGAGCATCAGGGCAAAGACAAGCTTGTGGAGGAGTTGCTCACGCGCAATGACTTCCCTGTTCCTGAAGTCTTAGTCAATGATCAGATCGATGTTCGTCTAGAACGGGGACTGCGCGCCCTGGCGGCTCAGGGAATGCGCACCGAAGACATGAAGAGTATGGATTTGAACCGCCTGCGCGCGGGTCAGCGTGAGGGCGCGCTTCGCGAAGTCCGCACAGCTCTGATCCTGAATCAAATCGCGGAGCAGGAGAAGATCGAAGTCCCCGAAGAGGAACTCGAGCAGGACTTGGAAGAGCTTGCAAGGCAGTCCAAACAGACGGTAGAGCAAGTCCGCACTCGTTTGACGGAGAATGGTGGGCTGGATAGAATTCGCCATCGTCTGCGCAACGAGAAGACCCTAGACACTCTTTATCGCAGATCTGCGTAACGGATTTGCATTTCCATCCTCCCGCTTCTCCTCACAGAGAGAGCGGGGGTAAAGGCGCACGGCGGGCAGAGTCCCGCTGCCGGCATCCTGAGCACAACGAAGGGCCGGCTTAGAACGCATGCCGCAAAGGCAGAGGAGCGACGAACAATGCTTGTGCCCATGGTGATTGAGCAAACCAGCAGGGGCGAGCGGGCCTACGACATCTATTCCCGGTTGTTACGGGACAACATTATCTTTCTTGGCACTCCTATCGATGACAATGTCGCCAACCTGATCATCGCGCAGATGCTGTTCCTTGAGGCGGAGGATCCAGAGAAGGATATCTCGCTGTACATCAACTCGCCGGGCGGCTCGATTACTGCGGGCATGGCTATTTACGACACCATGCAATTCATCCGGCCGGATGTCACGACCATCTGCATTGGCCAGGCTGCCAGCATGGCGGCTACGCTATTGGCCGGAGGCGCTCCCAAGAAGCGCTTTGCCCTGCCGACTTCGCGAATCCTGATTCACCAGCCGCTGATGTCGGGCTTGTCGGGCCAGGCAACCGATATCGACATTCATGCGCGCGAGATCCTGCGCATGAGAGAAATCACGAACCAACTGCTCTCCAAACACAGCGGTCAGCCACTGGAGAAGGTGGAACGCGACGTCGAGCGCGATTTCATCATGAACGCCTACCAGGCGAAGGAATACGGGATCGTTGACGACATAATTTTCAAGCATAAGTAGAAATCCGACATTGTCGGGGTGCCGGGTGTAAAAGATTTCCATTGTTGCACCCAAAGTTGTAGGCAGCATTGCACTAAGGGTGCGTTGTAAGAGCCGAAACTGTGGTTCAATAGCTCTCATAGTGCACCAGTTCCTAAGGGTTCACGAGGGGTAAGCCGATGGCCGATAGCGGCGGACTCTCCTCAAGGGGTAGCACGACTCCTCCCGGGTTGGACGGACGGGAAACGGCGGGTCGAACTAATTCAACTTGCTGGCGTGCGCTGTGAAGGAGTTTCATCCGTGAGAACCAGGACCGGTTCCGAAGAAGTGCTTCGTTGCTCGTTTTGCCACAAGTCACAGGACGCCGTCGCGAAGCTGATTTCCTCTCCCACCGACTATCCGCGCGCCTACATCTGCGATGAATGCGTTGCCGTCTGTAACTCCATTCTGGAAGATGACCGCACTGAGGCGCAGCCCGGCGCGACGCCGAACCAACTCCCTAAGCCAGCTGAGGTCAAAGCCTTTCTTGACGAATACGTCATCGGACAGCAGCAGACCAAGAAGAAGCTGGCCGTAGCCGTTTACAACCATTACAAGCGGGTCTACATGAACCGCCAGCGCGGTACGGAAGTGGAACTCGCGAAGTCGAATATCATGCTGATTGGTCCGACGGGCACCGGCAAGACCTTGCTGGCCCAGACGCTGGCCAAGATGCTGGATGTGCCCTTCGCTATCGTCGATGCCACCACGCTGACGGAGGCAGGATACGTCGGCGAAGACGTCGAGAACATCATCCTGAAGCTGTTGCAGGCCGCCGATGGCGACGTGGCCCGGGCTCAAACCGGCATCATCTATATCGACGAAGTCGACAAAATCGGCCGCAAAGACGAGAACCCGTCCATCACCCGTGACGTCTCCGGCGAAGGCGTTCAGCAGGCATTGCTTAAGATCCTGGAAGGGACCGTTGCCAACGTTCCCCCGCAGGGTGGACGCAAGCATCCCCACCAGGAGTTCACTCCGGTCGATACCACCAACATCCTGTTCATTTGCGGTGGAGCGTTCGTCGGACTCGAGCGCATCATCGGACGCCGCTTGGGCAAGCGCTCCATGGGCTTCCGCACCGATGCCGACAAAGAAGCGGCTTTCACTGAGAGCAACAAGCGCGATACCGAATTGCTAGCGCGCGTCGAACCGCAGGACCTGATCAAGTTTGGTCTCATCCCTGAGTTCGTCGGCCGTTTGCCTGTCGTCGGGGTGTTGAATGACCTGGACGAAGATGCGCTGGTCGAGATTCTAACCAAGCCGAAGAACGCAATCGTCAAACAGTACCAGCGGCTCTTCGACTTCGAGAACGTCAAGCTGCGCTTCGCCGAGGACGCCCTCCGCGCCATCTCCCGCGAGGCGATGTTGCGCAAGGTCGGCGCTCGCGGGTTGCGCATGATTCTGGAAGAGCTGATGCTCGACATCATGTATGCCCTCCCTGGCCAAAAGCGCGTGAAGGACTTTGAGGTCACGCGAGAGATGGTGGAGAAGCGCAACGTCAACCTGCCACTCATGGAAAAAGCTGGGTAACCTGAGATCGCTCGCAATCCTGATCGGCGCGGCTTCGGTCGCGCCGTTTTGCTTTAGGAGCCCCTGATCGACACTACGAGGACAGCGCCGACTCCACCTGGATTCTCATTCCCATTTCAGATGAATCCGGTGCTAACAGGCAGCATCCAAATAGACACCAACGTACGGACGGCTTGCCCGGTCGGCCGCGAGGGCGAGAGCAGACCACAGAAGTTACTCTCTTCTCAGCACTTTGTTTGCTTTTTAGGGCTTCTCCCACGTGATATTCTTAAACAAATTGGCTGCGATAACGGGGGCGGCCAGCGCGTCTTCTTGCGCGTTTCGACAATCATTTTCTTTCCCAGAGCAGCTACCTCGCTCTGCATGACAAGGTGGTTATTCAGTGACCCAGCGCGAAAAGTTTGAGACCAAGAAACTCCCCATGATGCCTATCCGTGACGTCGTCATTTTTCCGTACATGATGACGCCCTTTGTGGTTGGCCGGGAGTCCAGCGTCCGCGCATTGGAAGAAGCGCTGGCCGGCGACAAGAAGATCTTCCTGGCCACCCAGCATGACGCATCGATCGATGAGCCCAAGCCCAGTGAGATTTACCAGGTAGGCACGATCGTCAATATTGTGCAAAGCCTGAAGCTGCCAGACGGCAATATCAAGGTCCTCGTCGAAGGCCTGGAACGCGGCAAAATTCTTCAGGTGGTCGATACGGAAGGCTATTTCGAAGCCACCGTTCGCACGGCTAAGTACGTGGCGGATCCGACGCAACAGGTCGAAGCTGCGATGCAACGCGTCACCGGTTTATTCGAGCAATACGTGAAGCTCTGCCAGTCGCTGAACTACGAGACTATGATCGCCGCAGTTCGCAACGACGATCCGGCCAAGCTGACCGACACCATCGCCGCAAATCTTCAGCTTTCGATTGAAGAGAAGCAGGAACTGCTGGAAATCTTCGATCCCGCCGAACGTTTGAACCGCATCGGTGACGTCCTTGATGTTGAGATCGAGAAACTGAACATGGACCGCACTATCCAGTCGCGGGTGAAGCGCCAGATGGAGCGGGCTCAGAAAGAGTATTACCTCAACGAGAAGATCAAGGCCATCCAGAAGGAGCTAGGGCGCGGCGAGAAGAGCGAATTCGATGATCTCAAGAAGAAAGTCGACGCCGCCGGCATGCCCCGCGAAGTTCACGAGAAGGCGCTCCAGGAACTCAAGAAGCTGGAAGCTATGCCGCCAATGTCGGCTGAGTCCACCGTATCCCGCAATTACCTTGACTGGCTGCTGGCGGTGCCGTGGAAAAAGCGCTCCAAGGAAATCCGCAACATCGACGTTGCCGAAAAGGTCTTGAACGAAGACCACTATGGGCTGGAGAAAATCAAGGAACGCATTCTCGAGTTCCTGGCTGTCCGCCAGTTGGTCAAGAATCCGAAAGGATCGATCCTCTGCTTCGTTGGACCTCCGGGCGTCGGCAAGACCTCGCTCGGCATGAGCATTGCCAAGGCTACCGGGCGCAAGTTCGTCCGCATGTCACTGGGCGGCGTGCGTGATGAAGCTGAAGTGCGCGGTCACCGGCGCACCTATATCGGTGCTCTGCCCGGCCAGATTATCCAGATGATGAAAAAGGCCGGCACCAAGAACCCGGTCTTTATGCTCGACGAAGTCGACAAGATGTCGATGGATTTTCGCGGCGATCCGTCGTCCGCTCTGCTTGAGGTCCTCGACCCTGAGCAGAACTTTATGTTCGTGGATCACTATCTTGACGTGGAGTATGACCTCTCGCAGGTATTCTTCATTGCGACCGCCAACGTGATGCACACCATTCCACCGGCGCTGCAGGATCGTATGGAGGTCATCCGCCTGCACGGTTATACCGAGCCGGAAAAAGTGGAGATCGCCAAGCAATATCTGCTGCGCAAGCAACGCCAGCAGACAGGCCTGACGGAAGAGAACATCATCTTTACGGATGACGCCCTCACCAGCATCATCCGCTACTACACCCGGGAAGCCGGTGTACGCAACCTGGAACGCGAGATCGGCAATGTCTGCCGTAAGGTAGCCCGTAAGGTGGTGAAGGAGGGCAACAAGCTCTCGGTCACCATTACCGCTGATAACATCTCCGATTACCTGGGAGTGATGAAGTTCCGCGACAGCGAAGTGCACGAGCGGAGCGAGGTCGGTCTGGTCACGGGCCTGGCGTGGACGGAAGTTGGCGGATCCATTCTCACCACCGAAGTTGCCACGGTTGATGGCAAGGGCAAGCTGACCCTCACCGGCAAGTTAGGCGACGTGATGCAGGAGTCGGCGCAGGCGGCTATGTCGTATGTGCGTTCGCGGGCGCACCGCTTGGGCCTGCCACGGGACTTCTATCGCAACCTCGACATCCACGTTCATGTGCCCGAGGGCGCAATCCCGAAGGACGGTCCGTCGGCCGGCATCACCATGGCTACCGCAATAGCGAGCGCCTTGAGCCATATTCCCGTTCGTCGCGATATCGCCATGACCGGTGAGATCACGTTGCGCGGCAAAGTCCTGCCCATCGGCGGCTTGAAAGAGAAGCTGCTGGCCGCGCATCGTGCCGGCATTCTTGAGGTCATTCTTCCCGCGGACAACCAGAAGGATCTGGCTGACGTTCCGGAAAACCTCCGCAACGTTATGCAATTGCGCTTCGTCAATACTATGGACGAAGTGCTGGCGTTTGCGCTGGAGCGGCCTCTGCCCGAAGTGCCGGATGAAGAGCCGACGATCCCCGCGATTCCCCCAGCCTCGGAAACCGCACCGACAGCTCACCAGTAGCTGTTTTTCGCAGGATTTCATCAAGGCCCGCAGAAATGCGGGCCCTTTTTCGGGCGTCAGTCGGAGCGGAAGCACACTAGCGTTCTGTGCTGGAGCTGAACGCCGCTCTTTCACAAAACAGCTCTCACTTACCCCTCTTGCGCTTTCTCTCTTCTCCGGCCATAGTGGAAATATGAAGGTGCTGACGCGCTTTGTGACCTCGGCTGCCGATCCCGGGCAGTTCCCTCCTCCGGGCGCGCCTGAGATCGCTTTTGTGGGTCGTTCCAATGTCGGTAAATCGAGTCTGATCAACTCGCTCGTCGGCAATAAGATCGCGAAGACTAGTAACACTCCCGGCCGGACGCAGACTATCAACTTTTTCCAGATTCGGCGTCCCGGCAAGCCTCATCCCGATTTCGTCTTCGCCGATCTGCCAGGTTACGGATTCGCACGCGTACCCAAGGAAGTCACCGCGCAGTGGGCAAGCTTCATTAACCCTTACCTGGAGCAGCGAGAATCGCTCGTTCTGTGCCTGCTGCTGGTTGATGTGACCATTCCGCCTCAAGACCTCGATAAGCAACTGGTGACGTGGCTGCGCCACGTAGATCGAAAGTTCCTCATCGTCGCCACCAAGGCGGACCGAATATCCGGCAACCAACTGCGTACCTCCTTGCAGAAACTCACTGACCAGCTAGGAATTGGGCCGGAGCTGATCATTCCTTATTCGGCGAAAGCTCGCGTGGGCTATGACTCACTCTGGAAGGCGATTAAAGCGGCTGCGAAGGTAGAAGACGGTCAAGGCGAAGACGTGCCGCAAGCAGGATGAAGAACGCCAAACAATGAGCCGATACTACTTCGCGCCTGGTACTCAGTACCAACGAGAGACTGCATTCGGACTTGGCGGGATGACTTACCCACTAATCCCTAGCCCCTGACTACAGGCCCTTAGGTCGACGGCCATATTGCCAGCGCCGTTTTCTCCAGGATTTGCTGTTTCGTGGTTTCACTCAGGGGTAGCGCCCGGAACTCGGCGAGATTGTTAGCAATTTCGGGCACCCCGGGACCAGGCCAATCCGTACCGAACAACGTCTTGTGAGCGATCTCTTCGAGCCGGGGAAAATATTTGAGCAGCGTTTTCGGTGGAATTCCACTGATATCGAGAAACACGTTCTTGTGGCGCCGGATCAGGAAGAACGCAGTATCCATCCATAGCGGACGTCCACCGTGTGCCAGCAAAATGTTCAGCTTGGGAAAGTCGACCGCGACATCGTCCACGTAAATCGGGTCACCGTACTTATTGCGCGCTCCCGGGAAAATCGACGTGCCGGTATGCACCATGATCGGGATTCCATTCGCCTCGGCAGCGCGATAGATAATCTCGAGTTCCTTGACTCCGTTAACGTAGTCGTTGGGATAGAGCAGTTGATGCGGCGGATGAATCTTGATGAGCTTGATGCCTAGCCGGACAATCTGTTCCATGTCGGCCAGCACATTCGATGTGTGGCGGGGATGAACGCTACCGCAAGGGATTAGCCGCTTCGGATCTTCCTTCACATAGTTCGCAATGAACTCATTGACGGCCGGGGTGAAACCGATGACCTCTGGCGCCACATAATTGATAAGCACCGCTCGGTCAATGCCGATCGCGTCCAGGTGTTTCAAAAAGGCTTTGGGCGAAGCGCAGTACTCCGCGACCCGATCAAAATCCTTGCGCGACTTCTTCATCAGCGCCAGCGCTTCGGGCTTGAACAGCTCCAGCGGCTGGATATGCACGTGGCAATCGGTGATCATGGTCAGTTGGACGCCGCCGCCATCACGGCGCGCTTGGCATACACCTTCACCATCTCGCGGCGATACTCAGGCGTCAGCACAGAAGTCGTGAGCGGCTTCGCCGTCCGCGCCGCCATCTCTCCAATCTTCTCGGCAATCGCCTCGGTCGGAGCCATTCCGATTAGCTGAGCGTCAGCATCTTTCAGCAGGTGCGGCGCCGGATTCACCGCTGTTATGGCGACGCGAGCGTCTTCGACGCGACCAGAGTTCATCTTCATGGCAACAGCAACGCCCGCCAGGGGATAGTCGATGCTGCCGCGTATACGGAGTTTCTGATAGCTGCCGCGCCAACCTGCCGACGACGCGGGAAGATGAATCCGAGTGACGATCTCGTTTTTCGCTAAATGCAACCGAATAATGCCATCGTTAACGTAGAACTCCGACAACGGCGTACGACGCAGCCCGTCCGGCCCGGCAATCTCCAGCTCCGCACCAAGACACAGCAGCGCAGGAGCGGTGTCGCCGGAAAAGGCCGCCCAGCAAAACTTTCCACCCGGCGCGACGTGACAAAGGTTGCCGTCTTTCTTCAGGCAGAAACCGCAGCTCTTCCGCCACGCCAGCGACTGGTTATACCAAAGACAGCGCGTGTCCAGACAAACGTTGCCACCAAGCGTGCCCATGTTGCGTAACACCGGAGACGCTACGGTCTTCACAGCATCGTGCAGCACTGAGTAATCACGCCGGATCAAGGGGGAATGCTCGATTTCGGTTAACGTTGTCAACGCGCCAATTTCAAGGCCGTCGCTCGCAGCATCGCGTATACCGCGCAGTTCGGGGATTCCACGCAAATCCAGAACAAAGCCCGGTGTAAACAGTTTCTGCTTCATGGAAGGCAGCAGATCGGTGCCACCGGCAACGACCTTCAAGTCGCCTTCATGCTTTGCCATGAACGCGACCGCTTCTTCCAGCGTTTTAGGACGCAGTAACCGGAACGTTGGCAGACTCACTGTTCCCCTCCCGCCGTTACGCTCGCTGCTCTTCGCGCCGGATCCATCGGATGCCGCATCGGACCTTTTCCTTTGAACCACAGTGAGCCGCCGTGCTCGCGGAACGTTGTCGGAGCGGTCGGGTCGACGTGCTCGGTCATCTCAATCCGCTTCAGTCCTTTCTTGGCTCGCAGAGCCGACAGCACACGCTCTGGCGTGAAAGGCGACTCCCGCAGACGGACACCAACGGCGTCATAGATTGCGTTTGAGATCGCGGGAATTGTAGCCGCCAGCGAGCCTTCGCCCGCCTCCTTCGCACCAAACGGTCCTTCCGGATCGATGCTTTCAACAATGACGCAATCGATTTCGGGTGACTCCTGCGACGAGGGGCTGCGATACTCCAGCATTCCCGGATTCATCAGCAGCCCATCCTTCCAGACCATCTCCTCCTGCAGAGCCTGCCCCAATCCCATCCACACCGAGCCGATCACCTGGCCCTCGACCGCAACGGGATTCAGAGCGCGCCCGCAATCGTGAGCCGCCCATATCTTGTGGACGGTAATCTGGCCGGTATCTTCGTCGACGCTCACCTCGGCTACCTGAGCCGAGTACGAATAGGCCGGCGATGGCCCGACGCCTCCGCCTTTGTGCCGACCGCCCCGCGCCTCAACCGGAGGAGCGTACGATCCGGTTCCGGTCAGCGCTCCATGAAAATCGATGGCGGAGACCACAGCCTCTTCGAAGCTCATGTGCTCTTTCGGACCCTGATCTTTCCGGGTCTGCAGAACCGAACCGCGAAGAATCTGACCGTCCACACGCCCGCGAGGAGCGTCGACCTTCTCAAGGATCTCAGCTGCGTTCGGATCGTGATCATCGGGGGTGGCTCCGCGCTTATACACGCGATCGCCACGCATGATGACATCTTCCGGAGCACAGTCCATTCTCTTGGCGGCGGCGCTGACGATGTCATTCCTAACGTTCTGCGCGGCCCTAAGGGCCGCGTTCCCCGCCATGAAAGTTACACGACTGGAGTAGGAACCAAGATCGATCGGAGTGAGGTCTGTGTCGGCGGCAATGACTCTTACGCGCGACAGATCGCATCCCAGCACCTCGGCTACAATCTGTGCCGTCATCGTGTCGGAGCCCTGACCGATGTCGGAAGCGCCGGTATACACCACGACGCCACCATCGCGATCGATCTTAATGTTCACCGTCGAGTGCGGCATGTCAGACCGGATGATGCTGTTGGCAGCGCCGCTCACATAATGGCTGCACGCCATGCCAAGTCCGCGTCCCTTCGGCAGCTTGCCTTTGCGTTCGTCCCAGCCCGACCTTGAAATCACTTGCTCGATACACTCTGGCAAACCGTAGCTGAGCACGCGAAGGCCGTTAACGGTGATCGTGGGCGGCTTTAGCAGGTTAATGCGGCGGACATTGGCCGGATCAAGATTCAGCTTCGCCGCAATCTCATCCATCTGCGATTCAAACGCGAAGCGCACGTTGACTGTGCCGTGTCCGCGCATGGCGCCGCACGCTGGCTTGTTGGTGAGCACGCGATAGCCGTCATAACGAATATGCGGGATGTCATACAAAGCGCCGATCAGGGCGCCCGAATAGAGGATCGTCACCACGCCGTAAGAGCAATAGGCGCCGCCATCCTGAATCACCTTGCAGGCGACCGAAGTTATGCGACCATCTTTCTTCACCCCGGTCTTCAAATCGATAATCGTGCGCGGCCGGCCACGATGCGCCCAGAAAACCTCCTCGCGCGTATACGTGATCTTCACCGGAGCCTTGGCCGCGCGCGCGGTCACGGCAGCAATGATCTCGACTGGAATGATTTCGCTCTTTCCGCCAAACCCGCCGCCCACCAGCGGCTTGATCACCCGGATCTGAGACATGGGCATCTCGAGCACCAGCGAAAGCTTGTGCTGCAGATAGTACGGAACCTGCGTCGAGGAGATCACAGTCAGCCGGCCGAGTTTGCCGGTATACGGATCGAGTTCAAAGTTGGCCAGCGTGGAGTGAGGCTCCATCGCGGCATGCGTCACTTCCTGGGCAATGTACCGACCTTCGGCAATGTAGTCGGCTTCGGCAAAGCCTTTCTCCGGATCGCCGAAAACGTGGTGGTAATCCTTTTCAATGTTGTTCGGGCGATTTTCGTGGATGAAGTCGCTTTCCGTCTTCATCGACTGCTCCGGGTCGAAGTAGGCCGGCAGCGACTCGTATTCAACTTCAATCAACTCCAGAGCGCGTTCGGCAACTTCTTCCGTAACCGCGGCAACACAGGCGACATGATCGCCGACGTATCGCACCTTGCCTACGGCCAGAGCGGTTTCATCATGACCGACGGGAAGAATACCGTACGTGTTGGGCGCGTCCTCACCTGTCACCACAGCAACCACGCCTTCCAGAGCCTTGGCCCGCGAGGTGTCGATGCGCTTGATAACCGCATGCGGGTACGGAGAGTGCAGGATCTTGCCGACCAGCATTCCGGGCAGCGCAAAGTCGTCAGCATATTTGCCCGCGCCGGTGGTCTTGCCAGCGGCGTCGATCATTGCGATCGGCTTACCGATTACAGAAAACTCGCTCATGCCTACTTGGCCCCCACTAGTTCCTGTTTCATGCCCTTTTGTTCCGCGGCGAGAGCGGCGCGGATCGCCTGAAACATCTGCAAATAGCCGGTGCAGCGGCACAGATTGCTGCTCAGCGCTTCGCGAATCTCCTCGTCTGTCGGATCGGGATTCGACGCCAGCAACGCCTTCACCGTCATCATGAAGCCCGGCGTGCAGTAGCCGCACTGAGCGCCCCCAAAGTCGCCGTAGGCCTTCTGCAACGCTGCCAGTCCACCGTGGTCAGCCAGACCTTCCACGGTGGTGATCTCCTGGCCCTCGCAGCTTGCGGCAAGCATCGTGCATGACAGCATCGGCACGCCGTCGACTTGGACCGTACAGGCTCCGCAGGAGGAATCGTCGCAACCTCGCTTCGAGCCCGTAAGGTCGAGGTCTTGCCGCAGCACATCGAGCAACAGTTTGCTGGGCTCGACGGCCAATTCGTGCGTTCGCCGGTTGATGCGTAGTGAGATTAGTTCTTTTTTCATCATGAAACCTTTAACACTCAGAAGTCAGTCTTCAGTACAGCGGCACCTTGGCATCGATCTCCCTTGCCCAGCGATCGATGCCGCCGCGCAACGATTGCACCTTGTCATAGCCTTGCTGCCGAAGCCACGCTGTTACATTCCAGGAGCGTACACCGTGATGGCAGAGGATTACGGTGTGCTTCTGCGGATCGAGGACCTCGCTGTAACGCGAAGGGATATCATTCATCGGAACATTCAGCGTGCCGGCGAGGCTCGCGGTCTCGATCTCCCACGGCTCACGCACATCGACCAGGACAACGTCTGATCCGTTATCCTGCAGCGCTTTCAAATCTTCCGGTGCGATCTCGTAATCCAAAGCAATTTCCTTCTTGATCTGTCCGGCGATGTTCACTTTCCTGCCCACTTGGGGCGCCGACGTTCGAGGAACGCATTGATCCCTTCCTGCGCGTCGACCGTCTGCATCAACTCGTCGTTGTAAATCTGCTCGGCCCTTGCTAGTCCCTTGTCGAAATGCATGGAATCCCAAGCATAGAAAGCCTTCTTCGCGAGTTTTAACGCGGCGGGACTGAGCTGCGCGACCCGCTGCACGCATTCGGAAACCAGGCTCTCCGGATCTTCTGCGAGCCCATTCACCAATCCCGCAGCCAGCGCTTCTTCCCCATTCAACGTGCGATCCGTAAGCAGCAACTCAGCCGCAAGCTTCTGTCCCACGATCGCCGCTAATGCCACGCTCGCCACGGGCGCGTAGCAGGCTAGCTTGATCTCCGGAAAACCCCAGACGGAATCCGGCGAAGCGTAAATAATGTCGCACATCAGGGCCAGTTCCGCTCCGCCTCCAAGACAATGCCGCCGAACGCTTGCAACGGTGAGCTTGCTGTTGCTTACGATCGAGCGAATCACGCTATGAAAGTCGGCCAGCATGCCGCGAATTTTGTCGGGCGTGTGCGCTGCAATATCCACTCCGCTGGAGAACGCGCGCTCGGAACCCGCGAAGACGATGACGCTGATCTCCGGCCGCACCTCGATCTGCTCCAACGCGGCACGCAGCTCCTCCATCATCTTGATGTCGATGACGTTCAAGGGCGGGTTGTTGAGTGTCACGCGCGCCGCGGGAGGCCGAAGCTCGACCGCGATGCGGGTGTAACTCGTGCTGGGCGCAGAGTTCATTTGAGATTAAAGGCTCAACTTCATGGGCTGGAAGCCCAGTTTTATCAATGCTTGGAGCGGGCTTCTAAGCTCTCGATCCGCCCGCCACTCATGGTTATTTCGCAGTGAACTTTGGCGGACGCTTCTCGATGTACGCTGCCAGCCCTTCTTTCGCGTCGGCGCTTTCGAACAGCAACTGCTGATTTTCACGCTCCAGCGCCAAGCCTGCTTCCAGCGGAATCTCCCATCCGGTCTGAACGGCTCTCTTAATTCGGCCAACAGCTTTCGATGCCTTATTCGGCGGACAGAACTGGCGAGCGTAGCTCATCACCTGCTCCATAAAATCGTCGCCTTCCAAAACCTCATTCACTAGGCCTATCTCTTTCGCCTCGTCGAAGGAGAACGTCTTGCCCAGTACCATCAGCTCGATGGCCTTCGATTTACCCAGAATCCTTGATAGACGCTGTGTTCCGCCGGTTCCAGGCAGTACGCCAAGGTTGACCTCCGGCAGACCAATCTTCCCGGCGTCCTTGCGCGCCAGGCGAATATCGGCCGCCATGGCCACCTCCAGGCCTCCGCCGACGCAGTGGCCGTTCAGCGCAGCAATCACCAGCTTGGGCGTGTTCTCCAGCCGAAGTAACGTCTCGTTTGCATGAAGGCAGAAGTAATACTTGAAGGCCGGATCTACTTCGGTCAGCATCTGGATGTTGGCGCCGGCGCAGAAGAACTTCTCACCCGCTCCCGTCAGCACGATGACGAACACGCCTTCATCCATGCGCGCCTGAAGAATCGCGTCGTCGAGCTGGCGATTCATGTCGTAACTGTAAGTATTCGCCGGAGGATCGTTGAGCTCGATCACCGCGACGCCATTTTCGGTGCGATATCGAATCAGTTGCTTGTTCTGCGTAGCCACGCTCGAGGTTGTACTACTCATCCGGACGCATCCTTCCCTTCATCTCGCTTTTACTCGCGGTTCCTGGCCGCTGCCGTCTTTCGGGAGGACTTCTTTGCCGAAGCCTCACCGTTCTTGACTTCTGGTCTGGCGGATCGAATTCCACTCAGGAAAATGTCGCTGAACTCGCGTGCCACCGCCTCTGCGTCCGGATCGACCCGCGGCCGGTACCAGGTGTACAGCCAGTTCATCATGCCGAATAATCCCATGACCGCAGTGCGCGTGTTGATGCCAACCGCCTGAGCTACTCCAGACTTAACCCCATTGGACTTGATTAGGTCATCCACCAAACCCACGCAGATGCGGTAATACTCCCGCTTAATCGCCAACAGCTCCGCACCATATCCGTTTTTCAAGACATCGTCTTCGTGAGAAAGAACCTTCATGGCTTTTTGCTTCGCCACGGAATAGTCCACGTGGTTCTGCACAAAGATGCGGATGCGAGTCTCCGGATCGTTGCTCGCTTCCAGCCGCTGTCGCAATCGCTCCATGATGGTCTTGAAGGTGTGCTGCTGGATAAAGTACAGCAGCTTTTCTTTCGACTCGAAATAGTAGTAGAGGCCTGCGAGCGAGATTCCGCTCAAGCGCGACAGGTCGCGCATCGAGGCGCCTTCATACCCCTTTTCTGCGAACACCTCGGTGGCGTAGTCAAGGATCTCGGCCAGGCGACGGTCAAAGCGAGTGTCCTGGGGAGCGGTGCGTTCACTGTTACGAGTTGTGCTAAGGGCCGGCATGTAGGTAAGGTGTAACTATGGTGGTGATTGAGGGATTCGCACGAACGTTCGTTCTAATTCTATCGCATTCAGTGCGAGCCAGCAACCCGTCTTGGCGGGTAGTCCTCCCTTGACGACACTTCCCCTCCGACATTTTCAAGCAAAGGCATGGCCGCGATTCGTTCCCATCTGGTCACGGAACGTCACATCGGGCTCGCCACTGGAAACCGTCTGATTGACAAGTTTGTCGCGAACAGGCAAACTGCAGAATTCCTGAGTATTCGGCGATTTAGAGCCACCTCTCGGGTGAGCGAGCGATTGATGACCGCGCCACAACGCGTTTCGTACCGGATGGAATCGACGCTGGAAAGCGTCAACAAAGCGGAGGAGATGGCTGACCGCATCTCGGCGCAGGCTGGCTTTGACGAAGACGTTCGGAGCGGCATCTCCATGGCAGTTCGCGAAGGCATGATCAACGCCGTACTGCACGGCAATGCTTACGATCCTGCCAAGCGCGTTAACTTGACCATGGAGCAGAGTGGCCAGGACTTGGTCTTCACCATCACCGATGAGGGGAAAGGCTTTGTACCTGAAGAAGTTCCCGATCCCCTGGCTCCCGAGAATCTTTTAAAAGAGTCGGGGCGTGGCATATTCTTAATGCGGGCATTCATGGATGAGGTTCGGTTTCGTAAACTGAATCCCGGCACTGAAATCATTTTGATCAAGCGGATCCAGGGCAATGATCTGGACCGTCAGGAGGCTTCCACGTGAGCATGAAAGCGAGCACGCGGCAGGTAGATGGGATCACTATCGTCGACTTGAGTGGACGAATCACTCTCGGCGAAGGCAGCGTCATTTTGCGCGATACCATCAAAGACCTGCTCGGCAAAGGGCAGAAGAAGATCCTGCTGAACCTGGGCGACGTCAGCTACATCGACAGCTCCGGCATCGGCGAGTTGGTTAGTGCCTTCACCTCCGTCCGCAACCAGGGCGGCGAACTGAAACTGTTGAACCTGACCAAGAAGGTTCATGACCTGCTTCAGATCACCAAGCTGTATACCGTGTTTGACGTGAAGGACGACGAAGCGACCGCCATTGGCGCCTTCGCCCGCTAGACCTTCCAGCAAGGCTGGCCGTCTGATTTCTTGGTGCCCTTTCCTATGGGAGAGGGCATCAGTATTTGAGGCGTTCGGGTCACTATCTCTCCCGCCAATCCAAGCAAATCCAGAGCTGCAAATTCCGCCATCCTCAACACCTCAAAATCGCACAATCGGCAACTCACACTTTTGTTTTTCCACAGGCAAGCCTTTTATTGGAAACCGCATCGAAATAAGTGTTAGGCGTTCCGGTGATCAGCCGCATAACGTCAGGAACAGGCTGCCGTCTCGCTCCGGCAGCCTAATCTTTTACAGCCGATTTCTCAGTGGGATTCCCTGTTAGTCGCAGACTCATTTCGCGCCGCCGGTTGACACTTCTGAGTTCCTGAGGTACCTTTTCTACATGTTGTCAATGACTCTACGAATGACCATGGCCATGTGCACCCTAGGCGGTGCCTGCGTCACATTCGGAGTCTGACAGCCCAACCAGAGAAAACTCCAATCGTGACCGGCCGCCTAGGACAGGCGGTCTTGCTGTTTCTGGGTAATTCACGATTTGGAGTGCTTCATGGCTTTCTCGGCTGAGCTATTTTCGACAACCGCAGTACGTGGCGGCCTCAAGCCCGATTCCGCTACCGGCGCCGTTCTCACCCCGATTTATCAATCCACGACCTATCATCAGGAAGCTGTCGGCGTTCACAAGGGCTTCACTTACTCACGCGCAGCCAACCCCACGGTCTCGGCGCTAGAAGCCGCTCTGGGAGCGCTGGAGGATACACCTCCTGCCGTGTGCTTCACTACAGGCATGGCTGCTATCTCCGCTCTGTTTCTGGCGATCCTGAAGAGCGGCGAACACGTCGTCGTCTCAGACGTCGTCTACGGCGGCACCGTGCGGCTCTTCCAGCAGATTCTGACGAACTTCGGCGTAGAGGCTTCCTTCGTCGATACCTCCGATCCGAAGGCTGTGGCCGAGGCAATCAGGCCGAACACGCGTCTGGTGTTCATCGAGACGCCGGCGAATCCGACCCTGAAGCTGACGGACATCGCAGCAATTGCCGAGGTTGCGCATGCGGCCGGCGTAAAGCTGGCCGTCGACAACACGTTCCTCACGCCGGTGCTGCAGAGGCCCCTTGACTTGGGCGCGGACATTTCCCTGCTCTCCACCACGAAGTACATTGAGGGACACAACTCGACCGTTGGCGGCTCGATTGCGACGCGGGACGAAGCCCTTCTCGAGCGTTTGCGCGTCGTGCGCAAGACGCTGGGCTGTATCCAGTCTCCGCAGGAGTCGTGGCTGACTCTACGGGGACTCAAGACGCTTCCCTTACGGCTGCAACAGCACTCCATAAATGCGCAGAAAGTCGCCGAGTGGCTGGAGCAGCATCCCAAAGTCGCCCACGTTCACTTCCCCGGCCTTAGAAGCTTCCCGCAATTTTCCCTCGCCGAAAAACAGCAAGCGCTTCCCGGAGGCATGCTCTCCTTCGAACTGAAGGGTGGCGCTGACGCCGGCATTCAGCTCATGAACACCGTTCGTCTTTGCCTGCTGGCCGAAAACCTCGGAGCAGTCGAGACGCTGATTACTCATCCGGTGTCGATGACCCACGCCGACGTGCCTCGTGACATTCGCGAGCGCACTGGCATCACGGACGGGCTGGTACGGCTCTCGGTTGGACTGGAAAATCCCGCCGACATCATCGCTGATCTCGAAAACGCCCTGGCTGCAATCGAAGTGACCGAGTCGAAGGAGGAAGCATGTCTGGCAAAGTAATCGTCCTGAAGTTCGGAAGCTCGGTTCTGCAGTCACGCTCTGACCTTCCCCATGCGGTTCACGAAATCTATCGCTGGATTCGCCGGCAGTACAGCGTTGTCGCCGTGGTCTCCGCTTTTGCCGGAGAGACGGATCGACTGCTGGGCTCCGTCGAGGAGTACCGTAACGCCAACGAAGAGGCCATTGCGCGCATCGTTGCCACCGGCGAAGAAGTTGCCAGCGCATTCTTGACGCTGGAGCTCGATCGCTTCGGCATTCCGGCGCAGGTCCTCGATCCGGGTCAGATTCAGCTCATCGCTGAAACCGGTTCCAACGATACCGAGCCGGTCAGTGCTGACGTCGCGGTGATCGAAAATGTACTCGCAGCAAGGCCGCGTCGCCGTCATTCCCGGCTTCGTCGCGCGCGATCGCTCCGGCCGCGTCGCGCTATTCGGCCGCGGCGGTTCTGACCTTTCCGCGCTGTTCCTGGCCAAGCAGCTCAACGCGTCGCTGCCGCCTGATGAAAGACGTCGACGGCATCTACAACAGCGACCCCGCCACATGCTGCGACGCCAAGCGCTTCGACGAAATTAACTTTGCCGACGCTTTGACCATCGCCGGCAAGGTCGTCCAGAAAAAAGCCATTTCGTTTCGGACGAAAGACTGGCGTGTCTTTTGAAGTCGCCGCCCTGGGCGAAGACCAGGCGACCATAGTTGGCAGCCATCGCTCCGTTCTGTCGCTCAACGGGTTGGCTCCGGCGCCGCTGCGGGTTGGGCTTCTCGGTCTCGGCACCGTCGGGCTGGGCGTTTTCCAGGAGCTTTGGAAGCATCCGAAGCTGTTCGACGTCACGGGCATTGCCGTCCGTCATCCTGAACTGCACGCCGACCATGCTCCGGGCAATCTGCTGACCAAGGATTGCTGGGATGTCATCGACGACGTCGACGTAGTGGTGGAACTGATCGGCGGCAGCGAACCTGCGCGCGATCTGGTCCATGCGGCGCTGGCTGCCGGCAAGCCCGTCGTAACCGCAAACAAACTGTTGCTGGCAGCGGACGCTCAGCTGGAAACGCATAGCGATCTTCGCTTCTCGGCTGCGGTGGGCGGCGCTGTTCCGGCGCTCGAAGCGGTGCGATCGCTAGCAGATAACGGAAACATCGTCTCGCTTTCCGGCGTGCTGAACGGAACCTGCAATTACATTCTCGACCGCATCGCTGCCGGATGCTCGTGGGAGCAGGCAGTCGCAGAAGCACAGGCACACGGCTTCGCCGAAGCCGATCCCAGCGCAGACCTTTCCGGCTCCGATACTGTCTGCAAGCTGAGGCTTCTAGCGCGCCGCGCTTTTCCGAAGATCGCGGCCCACTACGTCAGTTCCACCGGAATCGGCGCTATCGATCTCGACTGGGTACAGGCCGCCGCACTGGAAGGACGCCGTGCTCGCCTGGTTGGTACGGCCGCTCTGGACGGAGGTCGGGTTCACCTTGAGGTAAAACCGCGGCTCGTGGATTCATCCCATCCCTTCGCCCAGATTCGTAACGAGGAGAATTGCTTGTTGATCAACACTGGCCAATCCAACACCCAGCATGTTTGGACCGGCCGCGGCGCCGGCCGCTGGCCCACTACGGCAGCGGTCATGGCTGATCTGTTCGACCTGAGCCGGGAGCACCGCTCGAGCGGCGGCTCAGCCATCGGCTCCCATCAAAGCCAAACTATCGCAACCCGTTCAAGTGACTTCTGATTACTGGCCACTGGCTACCGAACAAGGAGGTGCAGCGTGAAGTTCGCCACTCGACTATTGACCTTTGATCCCGCGCCCGGCGACCGCTTCACGCCTGCGAACACGCCGATCTATCAGACGGCCACATTCCGTCAGGACGACGCCACCGCCTTCGGCGAGTACGACTACTCGCGCAGCGGCAATCCCACGCGCTGTGTCGTCGAGAAGCAGATCGCTGCTCTCGAAGGCGGCACGCGTGGCTTCTGCTTCAGCACCGGGCTGGCTGCAATCACCGCGGTCACACGGCTGCTTTCGCCCGGCGAGGAGATTCTGGCCTGCGACGACCTCTACGGTGGAACCTATCGCCTCTTCTCGCGCATCCTGACCAAACGCGGCATCAACGTGCGCTACGTCGACTTCACCGATCTCGACGCGGTTGCCGAAGCGGTCACCAGCAACACCCGTCTGGTTTATCTCGAGAGCCCGACCAATCCCCTGCTGCAAATCATCGACATCGCCGCGGTCATCGCAAATCGCCCACCGCAGCAACGCACTGGTTTGCGTCGATAACAGCACGATGTCGCCTTATCTCCAGCGGCCTCTGGAGCTCGGCGCCGATATCGTTCTGCATTCCGCGACCAAGTTTCTCTGCGGACACAGCGACGTGATGGCCGGTGCGGTGGTCGTTGCCGACGAGGAACTCGGCCAGGAGCTGTACCTGATTCAGAACGGCGAAGGGGCAGGCCTTGTCACCCTTCGACAGCTTTCTGCTCTTGCGTGGGAGCAAGACGTTATCGCTGCGACTGGATCGTCAGCAGGCGAACGCCAAGGTGATTGCCGAATTGTTGGACTCCCACCCGGCCGTGGACCGCGTTTACTATCCCGGCCTGGCCGACGCGCGCCAGCTTGCGATTCACCGCTCGCAAGCTTCAGGGGACGGGGCCGTACTCAGCTTTGTCACCGGCGATCCCGAACTTTCGCGGGCCGTCGTGGAAGCGACCAAGCTCTTCGCGATTACTGTGAGTTTCGGCGGCGTGAACTCTACCATCAGCCTGCCCAACTACATGTCGCACGCCAGCATTCCGGCTCATTTGCGACAGCAGAAGAGCATTCCAGCTGATCTGGTGCGAATCTCAGTAGGAGCAGAGGATGTCGACGATCTCGTAGACGATCTGAGTCAGGCCTTCGAGTTCGCCGCGCGCCAGTCGAGGGTCCTGCGAGCGGTGGCTGCAGACTAAACATGAAAAAGGAGCCCGCTCAGGGCTCCATTTTCATTTCGCTGTCAGCCGATTTAAAGCTGCGGCGGAGTTCCGGTCGAAGTGGACGGAGGCGTTGTTGTCGAGCTCCCGCCCGTAGTTCCGTCCGGCGTGTTAGGCGACGTGGTCGGGGTATTCGGAGTCGCGTTCGGCGTGTTTGGCGCCACGCTCGGCGACGACGGAGTGGTTTCCGGCGTAGTTGCCGGTGAGTTCGGCGTTACGTCGGTTCCCGGCTGAGTCGTGCCGGGAGTTGTCGTTGTCGCTCCGGGCGTCTGCGTGTGGGCTCCGGGAGTATTCATTGTTCCCGGCGACCCCGTTTGACCGCCCATCGTGCCGCTCTGGGTCGGTCTGGCCACCCATCGTGCCCGACTGCGTTCCCATGCTGCCGGATGTGCTGGCACCTGGAGTGGCCGAGCTCCCCGCACCGGCGCTGCCTGTGCCCGCACCAGCTCCTGCTCCAGCCCCAGCTGCTCCGCCTGCCTGAGCTATCGCCCAGCATCCGCACAGCAGCACTGTACCTGTTAAGAGAATCAGTCTCCGCTTCATTGTGTCCTTCCCACCCCTTATCGAAGTTGCCGAAATGGCTGCTCCCTATCCGATGGGGTATGAGGCTTACGGAGATGCCCTTAACTAATCAGTAAATCGAGCAGCATTCCTGCGGTAACGAAAACGCCAGGCCGCAGCTTCCATTTAGAATAGTGAGTTTCGCCAGAGGTCCTCATGTCTTTCGTACGCTTCCTGATGTTGCTCTCACTCGTGGTCTGGATCGGCGGCATTATTTTCTTCGCCTTCGTGGTCGCTCCGACTGTGTTTAAGCCCAGCATTCTTCCCACTCACCAGCTCGCCGGCAATGTTGTGAGCCGCAGCCTGGCCTGCTGCACGGAATTGCCATCGCCTGCGGCATCGTTTTCGTTGCCACTTCGATGATCAACTCCGCCGTTGTGAATGGCTCGGCTGAGCCGTTCGCCCTGCGCCACCTGCTCGTTTACTTGATGATCCTGCTCACCCTGGTCAGCATGTTCGGCGTAGGCGCCCGCATGGAAGCGCTCAAAAAGGACATGGTGATGATCGACCAGGTCCCCCAGGACGATGCGCGCCGCGTGGAGTTCAATCAGCCTGCACGTCTGGTCGACACGACTGGAAGGCACGGTCCTGCTGCTCGGCCTGGCTGTGATCTTTCTGACCGCGAGGCGGATGACGTAAGACTGGATTTTAGTTTCCAGTTTCAAGTTTCGAGCTGCAATTGCGCTGATGACCGTTCAGGCGGCCCACTCTTTCTCGCTAAGAGCTAAAGGCCGAAAGCCTGGCCCGCAAAGAATCGTTATCCTTGCGAAAAGCGAGTAGCGAATAGCGAAAGGCTGAAAGCTAAATACATGAAAACCGGCATCATTGGCCTGCCCCAGGTAGGCAAGACTTCCCTGTTCGTAATGTTGACCAAGCAGCAGGTGACGCAGCGCTCCGGCAATCCGCGCGAGGCGCACCTGGGCGTCGCCAAGGTTCCCGACGATCGTCTCGATCGTCTGGCTGCCCAATGCAATCCCAAGAAACTGGTGCACGCCAGCGTGGAATACGCCGACGTCGCAGCCCTCAGCAAAGAAGCGCTGAACGAAACCGCTTTCGCGGCCAACCTGCGCAACGTCGACGCGCTCGCTCACGTCATTCGCGCCTTCGAAGACGATTCCATCCCTCACGTCGGGCCCGTCGATCCCCTGCGCGACATCAAGAACATCGACTTCGATCTCATCGTCAACGACCTGGGCCAGGTGGAGAAGCGTCTGGAGCGCGTCCAGAAAGACCTGAAGAAGATGAAGTCTCCGGAGATCGAGCGCGAGCACGAATTGCTGCTGCGCGCTAAGGCGCATCTGGAAACCGAGAAGCCGCTGCGCGAAATGGAGATGACGCCCGAGGACAAGAAGCGCTTGCGCGGCTTCATGTTCCTCAGCGAGAAGCCGATGCTCTATGTGCTGAACATCGGCGAGAGCACGACGCTCGGCAAGGACCTTGAGGAAGCGATCGACAAGTACAAGATCGGCGAAGTCGCCTCCCGGCCGAACACCGGTGCGATTGCAGTCTGCGCCAAGGTCGAAGCCGAACTTGCTGAGATGAGCGACGAGGACGCGGCTGAATTCCTTTCCAGCTACGGATTGAAGGAGAGCGGACTGGTGCGCCTCATCCGCAAGACCTATGAACTGCTCGGCCTAATTTCGTTCTTCACCGTCGGCGAGGACGAGTGCCGCGCCTGGACCGTTGAGCGCGGCTCGAAGGCTGTCCACGCCGCCGGTGCTATTCACACCGATCTGGAACACCACTTCATCCGCGCAGAAACGATCCACTGGGATCAGCTACTCGATGCCGGCTCGGAAGCCGAAGCCCGCGCCCGCGGCACGCTACGGCTGGAGGGCAAAGAGTACATCGTGAAAGATGGCGACGTGATGCACATCCGGCACAGCGGTTAGCCGGCGCAGAGTGGAGCGCGCGAGTTTCGGGTTCATAACTACGAATGCCTAGAGCCGCCGCCATTACGCGCTGCTTTTTGCTCGCGCTGTTGTGTCTGATTCCGGCGGCCAAGGCTCCAGCTACCTCCGCCCTCGCACTGCGCAGCCGCTACCGCGTAGTGCTCGCCGCCGACAGCCGCGCCGTCTATGGTGCGAATCGCAATGCCACCGAGTGCAAGCTGTTTGAGTATCGAAATGTCTATGCCACCGTATCTGGACTGGCGCACTACGGATCGGGTTACCGTTCCACCGACGCCATTCGCGCCGGATACGCGCGCCCCGGAACATTTCAAGATCACGTGGAAGCCACTGCACAATCGCTTCAGCAACGGACACAAAGTCTGCTTGCATTTCTCCAACGCAATAACCCCAGCGAGTATCGGCGACTGACGCAGAACAACGGCCGTTCGGACTTTGTCGCCCTGGCGCTGGCCGAGGTCGTGGCTGGCCAGCCGATGCTGGGTATCATCGAACTCCAACGCGCCGGAAGCGGTCCCTACCTCTCGACGCGAACATCGATCTGTCCCGGCAACTGCCGTCAGGGCGACGGGCTGTTTTACCTGGGATACTGGGACCAGATTATGCCCTATGTCGCCAATTCCGGCCAGCAGCGCAACGTCGCCTCGGCGGCTTCCATTGATCGCCTGATTCGTCTCGAAATAAACGCTCACCCTGCTGAAGTCGGCGCTCCCATCAACATCCTGGAACTTGGCGCATCCGGTCCACGTTGGCTGCAGAACGGCGGCAACTGCTCGCTGCCCGGCGTCGGCTGGTAGATTTTTTTCAAACGGCAAGCCATTGTCAGCGCGACAATATCTTCGATCCTGTTCAGCCGAAGAGCGGCGTGGTAAGTTTGTGCGACATTCTCGCCCCAGGGAAGACGATCATGAACGCAAAATCCGCCGCCCGCGAACGCTACAACGATGCCCACCCGGATCTGCTTGCACTCAACCACCGCATTCACGCGCATCCTGAGATTGGCTTCGAAAAGGAGCAAGCGTCGATGCTGCGCTGCGGACGCGGCTGACGGAAAAGGTGTGAGGTTTATTTCTCGGCTTCCGCTTTGAGATTCGCCAGCCCTTCTTCGAAATGCCGGCCCATCATGCGGTCCATGTTAGTGAAGACGCTCATCAGCTTCATCATGTAGAGATTTGGTCCCTGCATGCTCCACGTGACTTTGGTTCCGTTGCCATCTGGCTCGAGCGTGAACTGATTCACGTTGCGCGCGACAAAAGGACGGGTCCAGTCGACGTCGATGGCGACAGATCGCTGCGGTGTCGACTCCGTAATCGTCATCGTTCCTTTGCCGGTATTGCCGGTTCCACTCCAACTCGACATCGCGCCGACGCCGCTATCAGCGCCGCCGAAGCTGCGCTTCATTGTGGAGTCATCGCGGTCCTGTGGCGCCCAGCGCGGCCAGTTATGGAGATCGTTGATGAGCGGGAAAATCTTTTCCGCTGGCGCTTGAATCGTTAGCGAGCGCTGAACGTGGAACGAGTTCGCCTTGGTCGCGGCGAAGAGTAGCACAGCCGCAATCAGCACCACGATGATGGCAAGTATCTTCAGGATCATCGACCCTCCACAATCGAACGCAGAATTGTAGCAAGACTGCTCGGTGTGCGACGACGCTATACTGCTTGCGGCTTGCTCGCGAGACGATCATGACCGACTGGAATGCTTCCGGATTTCGAGGCATTCGGAGCTGTGACGTTTGTCGAGTGGTCGAAGCGCGTGCCTGAAGATCAGAGACCGAATTTCGTACGTGAGGTGCTAGATCGCTACGGGAAGATCGTCGGCGATGGCCAGACCTTCCGCTTTTATCAGATGGATGTAACGGCGGTCCGAGAATAAGTGTGCCGGGTACCTCATCCACCCGCCTTTCCTTTGGCGAAGGGTGGGAGCATCGTACCAGCCCACCCTCTCGCCAACAACGGGCGAGAAGGATGGGCACTCCGCAGCTTTTCCTGCCTTGCTTCGGGCCGGAGAGTGACACGAGCGCAGTCGAGGCGCGGTGAATCTGCCCTATCCCGGCGGAAACAAGAAACTTCAGCATCGGCGCCACTCTTGCTGCCCAGGCCACCTCACTGTGATCGGCGTCCGGCGGCTTCCATGTACGCCAGGTCCTTGCCTTCGATCCAGCCCTTCTTCACCAGAGCGATGTTCAGTTCGCGCGCATCCGGCAGCGCGCGTTGACTCTCTTTCGTCCCGATGTCCAGCCAGATCTTCAGCTCGGGCTTGTGTTTGATCTGCGCCACCGTCTTCAGGATCGCGCGATTTCTCCACCAGACCGACGGCGACATCACCGAAAGCTTGCTGAACATCCAGGTGTAGCGCAGTCCTAGATACAGCGTCACTAATCCGCCCAGCGACGATCCGCCCAACCCGCAATTCTCCCGGCCCGGCAGCGTGCGATAGGCGTGATCGACAAAAGGCTTCAATTCTTCCACCAGCATCTGTCCATAAGCGTCGGCCTCTCCGCCGCCCAAGCGGCGATCCTTCACCGGCGTGTACTCGTCAATGCGGTGCTCGCCGGTGTTGTAGATGCCGACGATGATCAGCGGCTCGATCTCGCCGGTGCCGGTGAGGTGGTCGGCTGTCTCGCCCATGTGCCAATAATTGCCTTTAATGAAGCAGGTCTCGGGGTCGAACAGATTTTGACCGTCCTGCATGTAGAGCACGGGAAAGCGGCGGTCAGGCTGCTCGTCATACATCGGCGGCAGGTAGACGATGAAGTCATGCTTCTCATCGATCAGCTGCGAAGCGAAATTGCTGATGCAGACGCAGCCGCGATTTCAGATCATCGGCGACAGCGACAGGGATGTCATTCATCTCGGTGGTAGTTGGCATTGTATGAGGTATTAGGAATGTACGGTATGCCAGCTCTGCGGCTCAACAGATATTTGGATGCCGGAATTGTGGAAAATGCGGCGCCCGAAGGCCTTCCTGTAGAATGATTGTTCCTGTTAGGGCTAATACCGGTTTGATGAGCCGCCTGCAATTCTCCTGACTTGTCATTACGAGCGCCAGCTTTCGGCGCGAGGAATCTGCTTTTCGCCACGAACATCAGATCCCTCCTCGGCCTGAAGGCTCGTCGTGATGACAATGCTTTCAGCGTGCAGCCTGCTCGGTCCCGACGGGCGGGCACTGAGTTCTACATCTCTCTATCCGAGGCATACATAACGTGAATCGTGAATTCCACCGTTGGTGGTCAAAGGACCTGCAACGCAACATGGACATGCTTGTCTTCGGCCACGATGGCCCCAAGGTACTTGTCTTCCCCACTTCCATGGGCCGCTTCTTCGAATACGAAGATAACAAGATGATCGCCGCATTGGCCGATCGCCTGGAGCGCGGTCAGCTTCAGATTTATTGCGTCGACAGCGTCGATACCGAAAGCTGGTACAACAAGCAGGCGCACCCTTACTGGCGCGTCCAGCGGCATATTCAGTACGAGAACTACATCCTCAACGACGTGCTTCCGTTGATGTGGAACAAGAACTGGAACCCGCGCACCATCGTCACCGGTTGCAGCTTCGGCGCTTATCACGCGCTCAACTTCGCCATGCGCCATCCCGATAAGGTGACCGAGTGTGTCACCATGGGCGGATCGTTCGACATCAAGCGCTTCCTGAACGGCTGGTACAGCGAGGACGTCTACTTCAACAACCCGCCCGACTATCTGGCGAACTGCAATGACGGCTGGCGCTACAACCACATCCGCACCGTGCTCTCAACCGGCGAGTGGGACATGTGCTGGAACGACAACAGCCAGATGGCAGCGATCATGGGATCGCGCGGCATCCGCCATGAGATGTACGTGTGGGGCGATCAGAGCTACCACGATTGGCCGTGGTGGCGGCCCATGGCGCGGGAATATCTGCGATAGAGGACATCCTCGACAGGGCCGATGGCGCGTGGCAGGAAGACCGGCTTTGTGTCGGAGCATGACATTCGTCGTGCGGTCCACGCGTCCAGTTATTGTCATCCTGAGGAGGGCTTCAGCCCGACGAAGGATCTGCGGCTCGCGAGTGAGGAGAGGTTTCCGCAACGGGCGAGCCTTCAGGTCCCTCGGCTCCGCTTCGCTCCGGTCGGGATGACAATCTGTTGAAGCCATCCGGCCTTCGGGATTGACCAAGACGATTGCTCCAGGAAGGCCTACCGTGTACTGCAGGGATGCTAACGTGCCTTCGCTTCTTGCGGATCGTCACTGCCCTGAGCCTGCGGCGCCATCGGCCTGAAGATGATCAGCTTCGACTTGCCTTCGCGACCGCCGGGAAACAGCACCAGGTGTTTGTCCGCATCGTAGGCGACGGCATCTCCCTTTACCTGCGTAAGGATTTCGTCGCCAAGCGAGAGCCGCCCCTTGGCGTTCAGCGTAAGCAGCGAACCTTCGCTGGCTGCGTACAGCGTGTGCGAATCAGGATCGAGCCACAGGCGATCGACGCCTGAGGGTGCGGCCACGCGATCGATCTCCGCACCAGTGTCGGCACTAATTGCCAAGACTGCGTAGCGCACGGCTACGTATAGTTCGTGATATTGCGGGTCGTAGACCAGACCGGTGGGCTGCGATGCGTTCAGCGTGAACCGGTTGACGATCTTGAGCTCCGGATCGACGACGATCACCTGATGGGTGTCCTGCAGCGTCGCGAACACCAGCTTGCGCGCTCCGTCCCACTCCAGTTCGCGCGGCGTGCCGCCGGTGTCAGTGCGGGCCACGTCCTGCTTGGTATGCAGGTCGAGCAGCGAAATCGTTCCCGCGTCCGCATCTGTCCAGTAAAGTTTCCCCGCGCCGTCGTACAGCACCGCATCCGGCGAACTCGGAAGACCGATCGAGTCCACAACCTTCCAGCTGTCGGTCGCCACTATAGCGATGGAGTTGCTGCCGTGATCCGCGACGTAGACTCTTCCGCCTTGTTCATCGACGGCGATACCGCGCGGCGCCTGCAATCCGGTTATTTGGGCAATCACCCGGCGCTTCGCGGGATCGAATACGTCGACCGCCGATGCCCCCGGATGAGTCAGCAGCAGCATGCCGTTGCAGAAAGCAAGCTCGCCGAAGCCCGGAGCACCGGGAATGTTGACCATGCCGATCTGGCGCAGCTGCGGCGTCGCGGCAAACTGCGCCGTGCAAAGCAGCAGTATCGAGAGAAAAACTCGGGGAACACGCATAACTAACGATAACTATGATGCGCAGCAGAGCTGGTCAGGCTGCCCCGGAGAAGCTGCCGATTCAGGGCCGGAAGTGGTTCATCCACTGGCGGGTTCCGCGATAACGGCAGGAAAACGTGGCCACTTGGGCGGCGGCCTTCAAAGCATCGCGAAAACTCCGGCCTTGAGCAGCGTAATAGCAATAGGCTCCGTGAAAGATGTCGCCCGCACCGAGGGTATCGACCGCACGCAGCCTCGAAGGATTGGCGATGCGGATCTCGCCGGTCGTGCCGTCCTCCTGGTAGCGAATGGAGCGCTCGCCGCGGGTGATGGCCACCCGCCTGATCTTGTGCGAAACGAGATACTCAAACGCTTGATCCTCGCTGCGACAGCCCGGCGGACGGAAATCTTGCGAGCAGATCGCTGTGTCCACGAACCGCAGGAGCTTCGCCATCCCCGGCTTCCAGCTCCCGCTGTCGAGTACCACAGAGACATCGTGCTCGCGGGCAGCCTTTGCCGCGGCGATACACAACGGCATGTACTGGCCATCAACCTCTACCACCGATAACGCCGGCCAGCCATGCCGGATCGAAGGTTGTGGATAGCGGCGAGAAGACGGCAGCATTGGCCGACACTACGCTCCGCTCTCCGCTCGCACGCAGCACCATGATGGACGAAACCGGCGGAGACTCGCTACGGCCGCCAGACATGTCATGCAATCGAACAGAATGATGCGCCAGATCGTCGCGAATGATGCGGCTTAGAGGGCTTTGACCAACGGCTGTAGCCAGTGTCGCGTGCCCGCCGAGAAAGGCAAACGTGACGGCTGCGTTGGTGGCAGGACCGCCCGCGGTGACCAGCTGTTCCGGTACAGAGATCTTCTGGTTACGCTTCGGGATTTCCTCGACCGCGTAGCTGACGTCTACCGTCGCCAGGCCGACGAAAAGCCCCGAGCATCGTTGCTTTCCCAAGGATTTCATTACAGGCCGCACACGGCGCGGGGTGGTCCGGCGAACCTCAGCCTACGTTGTGACGCTGTACAGATTGGTCTCAAGCTCTTCCTCGGCGACGACATGCAGATCGATCCAGCCTTCCAGCGGCAGCGAGTCTACCGGCAGGTGTTCGCGCCAAATCGCGAAGCGCAAACGAATGCGACTGCCCGCCTCAGCACGGATGAGTTCGAACGGCACTCGCATCTCGAAGATGTGATCAAGCGCCACTTCGACGCCATTGGCGTCGGTCTCCTGCTCGGCGCTCGCAAAGCTCGCCAGCTGGTGCCGCTCCTGCCCATTCGTCAGTGCCCACTTCTGCAATTCGCGACCGCGCGCGTCCGCCGTCAGCCGATAGATGCTGGGAGCAGCTTTATGATTGCCTTCGGCCGCCCAGACTTCGAGATTCACCACCAGCCGGTACGAATCCTCCGGAACGCCATGATGGAAGTCCAGTCGCCCCGAAACGGAGTCCGCGTCGAGACCGGCATAAACTGCGTCGAGCAGGAACTGCTTGCCGTGCATGGCGCTGGTTCGCTGATCGGAGGTGTAGCTGGCCGCGCCCATCCATTCAAAATATCCACTCACAACTCCGTCGACGCGCGCGCGAACGTAGGCCGTCTGCGGAATGTAGCTCGGGCCGCTGCACTCCACGGATGATCGGCGTATTCAACTCCTCGGGAGGAATTCCTTCCAGCGCGTGGTATACGTTCGACAGGTGCTTGCGATAGAGCTCGTCGAAGTCGCGATCGTTGGCCGAGTGATGCTCCGGCCCGTACCACCAGTTCCAGTCACTGCCTTCGGCGATCAGCAACTCCTCCCATGCGATGTTGCGCTGCTGCTCGGTCACCCTGTGCGCGTGGCGGTCATAATAATCGCGCGCCTCGGCCAGCAGATCCCACGCGAGGTTGTCTTCCGGCGCTCCGATCCACACGTTGAAGTTGGCGTCGATCCACGAACCCGGAACTACCCGGTTGAGCCGCCCGAAATCCGCCTCGTCGTGACGAGAAATCGCTTCCGAGATGGTCACCGGCTCAATCTGCGAGTCGCGTTGCAACGCGTCGTAGAATCTACGCAGAAATTCTCGGCCTGATTGCGGGTAATACTCCCAGGCATTTTCGCCATCAAGAATGATTGACACGACGGCGTTCTTGCCTCTGTCGAGGATAGGCCGTGCTGAGTCCTTGATGTTTTGGATTAGGTGGCTCGCCGCCTCTTGCGGAGGCATCCCAGAGTACACAAAGCCGATCAGGTCCGACAGCCGATGGTCGCGGAAGACCATGTTCATCTGTGTCTCGCCCTTTTCGTAGCGATAGATGTTGTAGAGCCGTTCGGCGCCGTCGACGTGTAAGTGGTCGTTGTTGTGACGGGCAAAGTTGAAGTCCAGCGTACGCCCCAGCACGCCTTCGTCGGTGGCCATCCACTGGATGCCTTCGCGGCAGGCCAGCTTCAACGCCTCCTCGGAGACGCTGCCTTCCGACGGCCACAGACCCTTCGGTCTCTCTCCAAACAAGGCTTCATGGGACTCCAGAGCGCGCCGTATCTGGGTCGTGGCGTCGTCGGGATGCTTGAAGTGCCGAGTCGGCAGCGGCAGCCCGGGAGTCGACTCCGCTCCGGCGTAGGTATCGCAAAGCAGCGGAAGAATCGGATGGTAATACGGAGTAGCTGACAGCTCGATCGATCCCCGTTGCGACGCGTCGGCGTACGCTGGCAAAACTTTGGCAAGAATTTCGCGCTGCTTCGCGATCACCAGCAACTGGTCGTCGCGGGTAAAGTCCTCGCCCTTCTTCACTAAGCCCACTAGGTCCGGATCAGCCAGGAAGAACTCGTCAAACCACGCCAGTTGCGACAGCACTTGCAGGTCGCCATAATCGCGCGTGACGAAGTACGACTCGGCGCCTTCCGGACGCGTGCTGGTCGAACGGTATCGCTCCCACAGATCGCGATAGCGCGGATAACGGCCAATCATGTTGACCGGATTTGCCTGAAACAAATACCGCAGAGCAAAGCGCCGATCCGCCAGCGTCAGCTCATTTGCCGGCTTGGCGATCACGTCGAAGAACGGATCATGCGCATCGCCGGAGACGTAATCCTGGATTTGCGCCACCAGAGAGGGCACCAGATTGAAGTTCTGCTGGACCTCGGGAAACTCGTCGAGCAGCTTCACCATGCCGTAGTAATCCTTGAGCGCGTGCAGCCGCACCCAAGGCAGGCGATACTCGCCGGTGACCATGTCTTTGTAGAAAGGCTGATGCATGTGCCAAAGCAGCACCAGCCGAATTTTCGGGGAGCCTGGGGAACCTGCGTTACTCATCGTGGATTTTTAGCCGAGCAAGTTTAACAGGAGGGCACGGCTTCTGAAAACCTCCGGCAGTATCCGCCATCGGCGGATGGCTCGGATTTCATCAGGAAAAAAATTCCACGGACGCAAAGGAAGAGGCGCAGAGAGGGTTGTCTGCGCCTCGATTCACCTTCTTCTCAGGCAGCTCGCCTGTTACCGCCCCGGCGAGAAGAACTTTTCTTCTGAGACGGACCCGCTTCCTCCTCCATGTCCGCTTCCGAAGCCTCGTCTTCGTCCATGCCCATGTTTTCCGGCTTTAGCTTCTTGGAGAAACCCTGCATCTTCTTCAATGTCGCCTGCTCTTCCTTCAAGTTCTGGTTCAGCAGCTTCTCGGCCTTGGTGTGTCCCATCAGCTTGGCCAGGCGAATCAGCGACTCGTAGGCGCAGATTTCATAGCTCTCGACCTTTTCGGCCGCACCGACGTTGAAGATGTCCATGATGTCTTCGGCCGGATCCTCTTCTTCCTTGAAGTGGTCATGTTCCTCAATCAAGCCGCGAATGCCCTTACACTCCACCTCTTCGGCTTCTTCTTCGATCGATTGGAAGACCTGATGCAGGCGCTCGACCTGCTTCTCGGTCTGGGCCTGATGGGACTGAAACGCCTTCTGCAGCTCAGGACGGGAACTTTCTTCCGCCTGTTTGCCCAGAGCTTCGACCAACTGCTGCTCGGCGTCCAGCATGTCTTGCAGTTCGTGAACGAATAACTCGTGCGCGCTTTGCATGTGAAATTGCTCCTCTGAAGGCTGTGATGCGGGGGCGCGAGGGGCGGTTGGAAAGGAACAGCCAGCGACTCAGCAGTTAGCTAGCCCGCAGCGAGAATCCCGCCCGACCGGTCTTGCAGACATGCGCTGCCTTCATCCCGGCTGTTTGCGGGACGGCTGAAAGGTCGTCGAAGGATCAGGGTCGGTCCGCGTCTCATTTCGTGCGAACGAACCGCAGCTCCTTCGTCGGGCTGAAGTCCTCGTCAGGATGAACAAGGTATGTGGGTTGCTGCTATTTATGAGCTGCTACGAGATGTAAACAGAGATTTACGCCGGCAGCTCTTCCGACGATGGGAAATGGTGCTGCTGCCGTCCGACGCCGCCATCGTACTTCTTCGTCACCTTAAATAGCTCAAACCGCCCATCCGACGCGACGAACTTGCAGCGCTCGCGAAGCGCCTGCATCTCCGCGGCATTCATCGGCTGAAATCCGCGCGCGACCTCCAGATTCTGCTGCAGGATCTCCATCGCGTCCACACCGCTGATGGTCGCAGCCACCGGCAAACTCATCGCGTAGCGCAACGCTTCCTGCGGCGTGGCTGCACCGTGCGTGACAATCTCGCCGCTGCCGCCCATGCTCTTCATTCCCAGCACGGCGATTCCCTGCTTCTGCGCTTCAGGCAGCACGTTCTTCTCGAAGCTGCGGAAATTCGCATCCAGGCAATTCAACGGCATCTGCACCGTATCGAAGGGAAAGCCATGCGACAGCATCCGCAGGTGAATGCTCGGATCCTTGTGTCCAGTAAATCCGATCGCGCGCACCTTACCCTGCTGCTTGGCCTGTAACAGCGCCTCGGCGGCGCCGCCCGGAGCAAAGATCAAGTCAGGATCGTTCTCGTAGATGACCTCATGAATCTGCCACAAATCCAGATGGTCGGTCTGCAAACGCCGCAGCGATTCTTCCAGTTGCCGCATGGCGACGTCTTTGCCACGGCCGTGCGTGCAGACCTTGGTCATCACCACCGCGTTCTGCCGCTTACCTTTCAGCGCCGCGCCCACAACTTCTTCACTGTGCCCATCGTGATAATCCCAGGCATTGTCGAAGAAGTTGATGCCCGCATCCATCGCAACCGCGACAATCTCGTTCGCCTCTTTTTGATCTTTCGTCGAGCCCAGGTGGTAACCTCCCAACGCCATCGCCGACACCTGGATTCCCGTGCGTCCCAGCGTGCGATGAGGAACCAGTTCGGTGTTGCCGCTCGCCGCAGCGCCGCTATTCTGCTGTGCTTGTGCCATAGCTATCCGATCCGCAACCGTTGATGCTCCCAAAACCGCCGCGCCCTTGAGGAACCGCCGCCGGGAGGAGTCGTAATTTTGTCCCATGGGTTCGTCCCACCCTTACGAGTAGCTCGGATGTCCGTCGTTCTTCGTCGCCTTCAACATCTCTTTCACTTCCGCCGACTGCATATCGAGCGGGAACTCGTGCGCCAGCCGCGCTTCAGGATTGTCGAACTTGAGCGAAAGCTTATAGAGCTCGAAGCGGCCATCCGCCGCCTCCGGCTTCACGCGTTCACGCAGCGTCTGCATCTCCTGCGGCGACATCGGCTGGAAGCCCTGCGCAACCTCAAGGTTCTGACGCAGCACGTCCAGACTCTCCATCCCCGTGATGGTCGTCGTCACCGGCAGGCTCATCGCATAGCGCAGAGCCTCCTGCGCGGTAAGCACGCCGCCCTTCACCGGCTCGCCGTGCCCATTGATCGGCTTCATTCCCAGCGCCGCAATGCCGCGTTTGTTCAGCTCAGGAAGTACCTGGGTTTCGAAACTGTGAAACTGTGAATCGAAAGCATTCAGCGGCATCTGCACTGAATCCCACTCGAAGCCCACATTCAGCATCGCCAGGTGGATCTGCGGATCCTTGTGGCCGGTGAAACCGACAAAGCGAACCTTCCCCTGCTCTTTCGCCTTGCGTAGCGCCTCAGCCGCGCCGTTCGGGCGGATGAACAGCTCCGGATCGTTCTCGAACGACACGCCGTGGATTTGCCAAAGGTCTAGATGATCGGTCTGCAAGCGCTGCAGCGACTGCTCCAGCATCTGCATGGCCAGCGCCGACTCGCGCCCGTGCGTGCAGACTTTGGTCATGAGGAAGACCTTGTCGCGGCGCCCTCGCAGGCCTTCGCCCATCCACATCTCCGAGCGCCCGCGGTGATATTCCCAGCAGTTGTCGAAGAAGGTGATGCCGCCATCGACCGCTTCCTGCACGATGCGGACGGCCGTAGGCTGATCGGGCGCATCACCTAGATGATGGCCGCCCATGCCTAGCGCTGAGACCTTGACATCACTTTTTCCGAATTGGCGAAGCGGAATGCTGTTTTGTGCCATGGATCTTTACCCAAGCTTGAGAGAACTTCCATAAAGCTAGGAGATAGATGCGAATTCGCCGGGCGGGGATGACAAGCTGGACGGGCGCACGAGGAGCCAATTGGCGCCGCGAGGAAGACGTGCGATTCTGCGGCTGACCTTGCTAACCGGCCGCAGAACCGGAATTCGGGAACCTACTTCTTGCTGCTGCTGGAGGACTTGTCCTTGGGCGGAGGAGGCGGCATGACGCGCAAGTTGTTGGTCACCGACAGCGCGTCGGAAACCTGGTTCGCCCGGATCGTGCAGACGTTCTTGTCGGTTTCGTTGTTGACCACGCCTTCCAGAGTCACTCGCGCGCTCTTTACGATGATGCGGATGGGCGGAACCGGCTGATTGGCGTACTTCAGAAATGGCCCGTATCCATAGATCGATTCCCGCACCTGCTCGCGAATCCGCTGGTCGATCGGGCCGGGCGGTAGCACTTCGATATTGTTGATGACCTTGTCGACACCCTCCACCTTCTTCACTGCCGCTTCCGCGTCCGGCTTAAGGGTCGCTCGCAGCACCTGTCCTTGCAAAATTACAGTCCGTCCTTGCAGGCGGAACGCAATGCTGTCATACACACCGTAGTACGGGAGCATGAGGATGGCGTGAATTACCTTGCGGGCAAGTTCCTGTTGTACCTCGGGCGAAACCGTCTGGCTCTGGATCTGGTTCGGCGCGGCGCCGCTCTGCGAATTCGACATGCTTTGATCGGCCGCCGGCGCCTGCGACGTCTGCGCTGAAGCCGTCGTCAGCAACAGTCCGCCAAGGCAAATCAGCACAGCACCGGATTTGAATATCGCTTGCATGCACTCTCCTGTCGGTAGTGAAACTCTACACCGGATGGGCCTCTCGCGCATCTTCACCCGCAGGCTATGGTACCTCTTTGGAGTCAAGAATTTACTCCCAATTCAGAGCTGAAAATGTTTTAATGTCAGCGCCAATTTAAACATTTTGGGCCATCCGCACTACATGTTGAATAACCCATCGCCACAAGATACTCCGATGCGCTTCCGGCACATTAGAGCTTGCGTTTTTGCGCTTGTGGCCGGCCTGCTCGCCAGTTTTGCCAGCGCCCAGGAGGCTTCCAGCGGACCCGAGTTGCTGACCGCCGACCAGGCGGTGAAGATCGCGGTGGCCAACAATCGCTATCTCAAAATTGTCACGCTCGAGCTGGACGTTTCCAAAGACAAAGTCGCAGCCGCCAAAACCCGCCGTTACCCCGCAATGAATATCTACGCCTTCGGATCGCAGTTGCTGGCCCCCATCAGCTTCGTCGTCCCTGAAGGTCAATTCGGGACTTATCCAGGCATCGGCCCGATTCCCGCGAAAGAAACGCCCATCACGACTCCATCGCAGCCGACCGCCTACATCTTCGGCACCGTCTCGCAGCCGCTGCTCACCCTGCACAAGATCAACCTGCACGTTCACGGCGAAGAGCTCTCGATGGCACAGACCGTGCAGCAGATTCGCGAACAGCGTCTCAGCATCGTCAACGACACGCTCCAGGCTTACTACTCCATCGTCGAGATCGACAACGTCATCGGCGCCACTCAGGCCAGCATCAAGCAATACGAAGAGCTCGATCGCATCACCACCGAGTACGTGCAGGAAAAAGTCGCGCTCCAGTCCGACAGCCTCGAGGTAAAAGCCAGACTCGCCGACCAGAAGCTCAAGCTACTGCAGGCGCAGGACAAGCTGCAAACCGCCAAGGAGACGCTCAACAATCTTCTCGGCCGCGACCTCGAGACCGACTTCTCCGCTACCGAAACGAAAGACCTCTCTCCGTTGGAGCAGGACCTCAAAGCCGCACAGGATGAGGCTTTGGCGAAGAATCCCACAGTGAAGGAGGCCGAAATCAAGATCCAGCAGGCCGACACGATTCGCCGCCTGGCGAAGTCGGAATACATGCCCGATCTCGGCGCGTCCTTCCACTACCTGTCGCCCTTCGGCGTCAATTTTGTGCCAACGAACATCATGGCGGTCGGGCTCGAGCTCAGTTGGGAGCCCTTTGACTGGGGGCGACGACGCGACACCGTCAACGAGAAGACCGTGCAGGTCGAGCAAAGCAAGATCAACCTGACCCAGACGAAGAACAATGTGCTGCTCGACGTGAACAAGAATTTTCGTTCGCTGCAGGAAGCCCGAGCGGCCGTCGACGTCGCCGGCGCGCAGCAGGACGCCGCGAAGATGAAGCTGCAGGAAGTCACCGACAAGTATGGACAGAAGACTGCGCTGCTGCGTGACGTTTTGCAGCAGCAGGCCGTGGTGGAGAAGGCCAACTCCGATTACAACGAGGCCATCGCCACCTTCTGGACGGCCAAGGCCAACTTCGACAAATCAGTTGGCGAGGACTAACGATGAACACACATAGCGGCCGAAGATTGTGGGCAGCCGCCGTTTCGCTGGCGATTGTAGCGGCCATCGCCGCAGTCGAGGCAGGCTGCAGCAAGGCACAGTCAGACACCACGATCGTCCCCGTGCGCACCGACACGGTACGCAAGATCGACACCGGCTCGACGAATGTATACTCCGCCAACATTCAGCCCTATCAGCAGGTCGATCTCGCGTTTCAATCCAGCGGCTACATAGTCAGCATCAAGCAGGTGCGCGATGCCAACGGACACATCCGCAACATCGACCAGGGTGACTACGTTACTGGCGGCACGGTACTCGCCGTCGTGCAGAAAGATCAATATCAGCAGAAGCTCGATCAGGCGAAAGCGTCGCTAGCCAAGGCGAATGCTGAGCACGAGCGCGCCAAGCTTTCCTTCGATCGCATGACCGTGCTGTACAAGGCCGGCGCAGCAACGCAGCCTGACTACGACGATTCCCGCGCGCAGGAGCAAAGCACGCAAGCGGCAGTTGACAACGCCAACGCGCAAATCGGTGAGGCGCAACTGGCACTGACTTATTGCGAACTGCGCGCGCCCTTCGACTCCTACATCCTGAAGCGCAATGTCGACCTGGGCACGCTGGTCGGCCCGGCAACCAACGGCTTTTCGCTCGGCGACACGCGCACCGTGAAAGCCGTCTTCGGAGTGCCCGACACCGCCATCGGCCGCATCAAGCTGGGCAGCCCGCAGACGGTCACGACCGAAGCGCTGCCCAATCCGTTCGCCGGGCACGTCACGGCGATCTCTGCCGCCGCCGACCCGAAGAGCCGCGTGTACTCGGTCGAGGTTCGTATCGATAATCCGAAGAACGAACTGAAGGCAGGCATGATCGGGTCAATCACTCTCGGTACACCGTCGCCTGCGGGCGGCGTGATGGTCGTGCCAATTTCTGCGGTCGTGCGGAGTCCTTCGAGCACAAATGGATTCGCGGTCTACGTTCCCGAAGGAACTGGCGACGTAGTCAAGGTCCGCGACTCGCGACGTCACGCTCGGCAGCACCTACGGCAACATGATCGCCGTCGAGAGCGGATTGCAGATTGGAGATCGTGTGGTGACCTCGGGCACGAACATGATCAAGGCCGGAGATGAGGTGAAGATTATTCCGTGAGGGGTGGAGCACGCCTTCAGGCGCGCAGGAAAGCGCCTCCGCTGGATTGTCATCCCGAGCGGAGCCACGGAGCGGCGCAGTCGAGGGACCCGCGTTCGCCCCTGGCGGAAGGAATGTTGTTCGCGACAAACACAGGTCCCTCCGCACGGACTGAAGTCCTCGGTCAGGACGACAAAGTGAAGTCAGCATGAAGCCGTCGGTCGGGATGACAAAGTAATAAGGGAACTAATGCAACAATAACCAGCAACGCTAATGTCGATTCACCACAAATCCGACGCGGAGATCATCGCCACCACACATAACACGGCGCGGTTCTTCACCGAGCACCGCCAGGTGGCCATGATCCTGCTCATCGCGGTCTTTCTCTGGGGCTGGTACGGCTACCAGCACATGCCCAAGCGCAAGGACCCCGACATTCCCGTGCGCGTTGCGGCGGCGCAATGCCAGTGGCCCGGCGCAACCGCCGAGCAGGTTGAGCAACTGGTCACCCGCCCCATGGAACAGGCCGCGGCGCAGAACACGACCATCCGCCCGTCCAGCCCGTCGAACTTCGGCATTCGCTCGCTCAGCTTCCCCGGTCTTGCTGTCGTCTACATCCAGCTCGACGACAATGTGAAAGACAAGTCGAAAGAGTTCAGCGACATCAACCTGAAGATGAACCAGCTGAACGCGCAGCTGCCGCGCGGCGCCGGTCCCATTCAGTTCAACAGCAACTTTGGCGACACCGCTGCGCTGATGCTGACCGTCGCCAGCCCCAAGGTCACGCCGACCGAAGTTTCGCTGCGCGCCATCGGCATTCGCAAGGCCATCGAAGAGACGCGCGCCGCACTGCCGAAAAATTCGCCACAGCCGCGCGTCAGCGTCATCTATGCTTTTCCGCTTTCGGTGGCGCCGGGCCCGGTCCGTCAGACCTTCGAAACCATCGCCAACATAGCCAAGCGCAACGGCACACTCAAGGACGTGCGCTTCTTTGATGGCCCGGGCTACGTCGGACTTGACGCCTCGACTACCTTCGACGACGCCACGATTCGCGATCGTGGCGAGCAGCTCATCCGCAACAACTTGCACCGCTCCGAACTTTACCCCGATGCGTGGCAGCCGGCGATCATTCGCGACCCCGCCGAAACCGAAACTGAACTCGCGCGTGTAGCTGGCGCCAAGTACTCCTATAAGCAGCTCGACAACTACACCGATCTCATCCAGCGCACCATGCAGGGCGTGCAGGAAGTCTCAACCGTCACGCGTTCGGGCGTGCTGAAAGAGCAGATCTATCTCGACTACTCGCAGCAGCGGCTGGCGCAGTACGGATACGACCCATCCAAGCTGAAGGATGTCCTGAACGCGCAGAACATCACGCTGCCCGCCGGCTCGCTTCCCGTAGGCCCGCAAGATCTCAGCATTAATCCCTCCGGCCTGTTCCCCGACGCCAACGCCATCGGCAACGTCATCATCGGCGTCTCCTCGTCGAACAGTCCGGTTTATCTGCGCGACCTGGTCGACATCTCGCGCACCTACGAGAGCCCGCCGACCTTCCTGAATTACCTGACGTGGCAGGACAAAGACGGCCAGTGGGTCCGCAGCCGCGCCATCTCGCTCGGCATCAACATGCGCTCGGGCCAGCAGATCGACTTGTTCGGCAGACATGTCGACGAGAAGCTGAAGGGGCTCGCGCCGTACCTGCCCGATGACCTGGTGATCGTGCCGACGTCGAGCCAGCCGGTGCAGGTCAAAGAGCAGATCGATCTCTTCATGGACGCGCTCTACGAGGCGATCGGGCTCGTCGTCATCGTCTCGCTCATCGGTTTCTGGGAGTGGCGCTCGGCCGTGCTGATGGCCATCTCCATCCCCATCACGCTGGCCATGACCTTCGGCACGCTGTACGTCATCGGCATCGACATTCAGCAGGTATCGGTCGCCTCGCTGATCATCGCGCTCGGCCTGCTGGTCGATGACCCGGTCGTTGCCGGCGACTCCATCAAGCGCATGCTGGCCGAGGGACATCCCCGCATCGTCGCGCCCTGGCTCGGCCCGACCAAGATCGCCACCGCCATCATGTACGCCACCATCACCAACATCGTGGCCTACCTGCCGTTCCTGATGATCACCGGCACCACCGGCGAGTTCATCTACAGCCTGCCGGTGGTGATGACGGTCGCGCTTATCGCGTCGCGCCTGGCTTCGATGACCTTCATCCCGCTGCTTGGCTACTACCTGCTCCGGCCCGGCAAACCTGAACCGCCGATCGAAGAGCGTCGCAGCAAGGGCTTCACCGGCTTCTATGCGCGGACCGCAACGTTCGCCATCGAGCATCGCTGGAAGGTCGCGCTCGGCTCGCTGCTGTTCCTGGTGCTCGGCGTCTTTCTGTTCTCGCAGCTGAAGACCTCGTTCTTCCCCGACGACGTGCAGTACTGGTCGTACGTCGATGTCTGGCTGCCCAACGACGCCAACTTCGACGCCACCAACGACGCCGCGCAAAAGGTCGAGCAGATTATCCGCGAGCAGGCCGCGCTCTACGGCAAGAACCATCCGCAGAAGGACGGCAAGCCCGCCGATGTGCTGAAGTACGTCACGACCTGGGTCGGCGGCGGCGGCCCGCGCTTCTGGTTCTCGGCCAACCCGCAGGCCAAGCAACTCAACTACGCGCAGGTCCTTGTACAACTCACCGACAAGGAGCTCACACCCGGGTTCGTTGACCAGGTACAGCCTGTGCTGTCGCGCGAGATACCGGGCGTGCGCTGCGACTACCGCCAACTCCAGACCAACCCGATCAACTATCCTGTTGAGATTCGCGTAGTGAGCCAGGCCGACGTCAGCACCGCGCAAAGCGCGCAGGACATCGCCGAGATGCGCCGCATCGCCAATCAGGTCATCGATATCGTGCAGTCGGCGGTCGAGGCGCGGCGCGTGCGCAACGAGTGGCAGAAGGAAAGCTTCCAGGTCCAGCTCAATATCGACCCGGACCGCGCCAACCTGGCCGGCGTCACCAATCTCGATGTCGCCAACTCCGCCACCAGCGCGCTGAGCGGCACGCCGGTCACCACGCTGCAGGACGGCGACAAGAACATTCCCGTGGTCGCGCGCCTCAAACTCGACGAGCGCACCAAGCTCTCCGACGTGCAGAACCTCTACGTCTACTCGTCGTCGGAGAACGGCGTCAAGATTCCGCTGGTGCAGGTCTCCGACATCAACCAGAGCATGATGACCAACCGCATCGTGCGCATCGATCACTTCCGCGAGATGTCGATTTACGCCTTCCCTGCTCCCGGACATCTCGCCTCGGAGATCACGGCCGTTGCCCTGCCCAAGCTGAAAGAGTTCGAGAAGACCGTGCCTCCGGGCTATAAGATCACCATCGGCGGCGAGTACGACAAGCAGCAGGACGGCTTCCGCAACCTGGCGCTGGTGCTGGCCATTTCGGTGCTCGCCATCTATCTCGCCCTGCTCTTCCAGTTCAACAACGCCGTCAGGCCGCTGCTGGTCTTTGCCGCCGCGCCCTACGGTGTCGCCGGCGCGATTCTCGGCTTGTGGGTCATGCGCACTTCGTTCGGCTTTATGGCGTTTCTCGGTATCGCCAGCCTGATCGGCGTGATCGTCAGCCACGTCATCGTGCTCTTCGACTTCATCGAGGAGATGCATGCCAAGGGCGAGCCCTTCGAAGAAGCCGTCATCGACGCCGGCATCATTCGTCTGCGTCCGGTGATGATCACCGTCGGCGCTACCGTGCTCGCACTCTTCCCGTTGGCCATGCACGGCGGACCGCTCTGGCAGCCGCTCTGCTACGCCCAGATCGGCGGCCTCACCGTCGCCACGTTTATTACGCTCCTGATGGTTCCGGTGCTGTACTCGATCTTCGTCCTCGACCTGAAAATCCTCACCTGGGATGAGAAGGAAAAACGTACGGATTCGGAAGCTCAACCCGCGGCATCGGGCGCTGCCACCGCGCCGGCACATACAGCCTGATGCGTTGCCGGCCTGCGCGTACGGTTTCGCTTAATCTCTGCTTTTAAACCGTGACGCTCGTGCTCCACTTGCTTACCGATTGAAGGCGAGATATGATTTCGTAATTTGAGATTGGTAGAGGAGATGTCAGCCATGTCGATCTCGGGTTACGACAACGCATCCGCGATACCCTGCCGGATACCTTCATCCGCTGCCAAACTGGGGATTCTGTTCTTGTTAACGTCCTGTAGTTTCCTGGCGTCGGCTCAGACCTTAACCGTACTGCACACCTTCACCGGCGAGAATACAGCTGACGGAGCTCACCCGATGCACGGGGTTGTCCTCGACCGGGCCGGCAACGTCTACGGTGTCACGTGTAGTGGTGGCGTAAACGGACAACCGAGCGATATCTGCTTCACGATTAATGACAATGGCGGATGCGGAATAGCATTTAAGCTGACCAGGCAGGGTTCCGGTTGGCTGTACTCGCTCCTCTATAAATTTCAGGGTCCGCCGGATGGCAACTTCCCTGCGGGGATCGTGGTCGGCCCCGATGGCAGCCTGTTTGGTGCGACCCAAGGCGGTGGGATCGTTAACAATGGGCCCTGCGACCAATACGTAAACGGGTGCGGCACAGTGTTCCGGTTGAGACCTCCTGCGACTTTCTGCCCTAGTGCGCTTTGTCCCTGGAACGAGACGCTGCTGCATTCCTTCACTGCTGCAGATGGTGATGGAGGAAATCCGGGCAACGGGGACCTGATCTTCGACCGTGCGCAAAACATTTACGGAACTACAAACGTTGGCGGCACGGCTGGCTTGGGCAGTGTCTACGAGATGGCCTATTCGCAGGGCAGTTGGACCGAGAGCACCGTCTACAGCTTCAACTCACCATCGCAAGGGATGTCCAGCCCCGTAAGCGGTCTGATCATGGACAGTGCCGGCAACTTCTACGGCACGACGGACCCCGTGAATACCACGCCGAACGGCGCCATCTACCAGCTCGTCCCTGCGCAGTCGGGATGGACAGCCAATGTTCTGCAATCGTTCGTGTGCGTCGGCGGCCTTAATGGCTGCTTCCCCCAGGCTTTGATTTTCGATTCCGCCGGTAATCTGATTGACGCCACAGGGCAGGCCGGACATAACGGCAAGGGCACGGTGATCAAGTTGCTTGCCTCCGATAACTGGAGCATCGACCTGCTGTATACGTTCGCGAACAACCAGGGTGGAGTTTCCAGCCGCCTCACCATGGACGCTGCGGGCAATTTGTACGGCACGGCGGCATTTTGTGGAAACGGTGATGGTTGCGTCTTTAAGCTCACCCCATCGGGCGGCGGGTACGTCTATAGCGAGCTCTATGACTTCACCGAGACCGGCGGGGGCGTCGGTCATAATCCGATGGGCCCGGTTGCGATTGATGCCAACGGAAACCTCTACGGCACAACGTATTCCGGCGGCAATCTGGATCGCTGCCTCGGCGAAGGCGACAGCGGCTGCGGCACGGTCTGGGAACTCACTCCCTAAGAAAGCCGCCGGCGACGACTCGCCCGCCGTGCCGGCAACTCAGTCGCGTCTTACGATTCTGCTCGCACAAGTGAGCCGCGCATCGTAGCCCCTTTACGGGCGACAGATGCAAAGTGCTCGCGAACCTTTCGCCTAGTCACCCACATCCCCTCCGTACGTCACTGACAAAACTCACGAAACGTCGTGAAATTTTGCCAGGTGTCATCGGACCCGATTCCCACTCGGCCCCACTTCTGCCAGGAGGAAATCGTCATGCGCAGCCATCGATTTCACCATCCTCTGTTCGGTATGGGCTGGAGCCCATCCCAACTGGTGCTCATCATCCTCGTCGGCCTGCTGTTCCTTATCTTCTTACTCATCTTCCTGACGATCACTGCGCAGCCGGCCCAGGGGCAAACCTCGGCGCCCGCCACGGCGGTGCAAGCAGCGAAGCTGCCGCAGTTCGCCTCGAAGTTGAGCCATGCGATCAAGTTGTCGCCGGAGGAAACGGCTTCGCGCCTGCGTCGCGCCCAGCCGCACGCGTCCTACAACGATGGGCTTCACATTTCGCCGCTCGACAGCAACGACACCTATGACAATGGCCCGATCAACGGCACCACCGACGCCTGGACCATCAATTTCGGGTATGCCATCGCCGACAGCTTCAACCTGCCCAACAGCGGCAACCTCAGCGGCATGAGCTTTGGCGCCTGGCTCGAACCCGGCGACACGCTCCAGACGGTCGAAATCTCCATCACGAATGCACCCTTCGGGGGAACCAGCTATTTCGATCAAGTAGTGACGGTCACCCAGAGCGGCTGCGTGTCCAACCAGTACGGATTTAACGTCTGCACCGTCAGCGCCACCTGGCCTGACGCGGCGTTTAACTCCGGCACCTACTGGGTCAATCTTCAGAACGCGGTCGACAACGAAGGCAATCTCGTTTATTGGGACGAAAACTCCGGCGTCGGTTGCACCGGCTCCGGCTGCCCATCGTCCGCAAGTGAGAGTTCAATCGGCACCATCCCGTCGGAATCGTTCACGCTTTTGGGCGAAGGTACCACGTCCGCTGTGAACGAATATGCCTGTCCTGCTCCCCAGAACGGGTTTCGCGAGCTGCACGACTTCGGCGTGCTCGGGACAGGCGACTTGGCCTCGGGCTTATCTGTCGATCCAGCGGGAAACGTTTATGGGACACTTTCTGCCGCCGGCGAATATGCGCAGGGTTTGATCTATGGTTTGGCACAGAGAGCAGGCCACTGGTTCTTCAACTCGCTATATAGCTTCCCAGGAGGCGTCGGCGGAAGCGGTCCCTACGGAACGACCTTCGGACCGGAAGGAGACCTTTATGGGTCGGCGGCGGGTGGTTCCTACGGCTACGGCCTGGTCTATAAGGCCACGCCGCCCGCGATTACGTGCCATTCCGGGCTTTGCAGTTGGCGCACGACAACAATCTATGAGTTCACGAATGGTGAGGACGAGGGTGCGGTCGCCGCCTTTGACGCTGCCGGCAACCTGTACGGGATATCGTGCTGCGGGGGAGCCTATGGTCAGGGCGCCATATTCGAGCTTTCGCGCTCGCAGGGTGGCTGGACGGAGAAGTTGCTTTACAGCTTCACGGGTGGAAGTGACGGCGGCGGTCCTAACAGTCTGGTGCTGGGCCATGACGGAAATCTCTACGGCGCGGCGGGGTATGGTGGCAACGCTGGTTGCGGACTCTGGGGACAAGAGCAGTGCGGCGTCATTTTTCAGTTGGTGCCGTCACGCGGCGACTGGGCGGAGAACGTTCTTCATGCCTTCACGGGCGGTGCCGAGGACGGATGGAGCCCCTTCAACCTCATTCAAGACAGGCAGGGCAATCTCTACGGCCTCAGTGTTTGTTTCCTGGATTTCCGATTCTGGGGCGGTTGTGGTGATGCTCCGTATCCCGAACTGGCCGGCGTCATCTTCAATATCGGGACCGATGGCGAATTCAACGAGATTCACACCTACAGCTCGACTGAGTGTCAAGAGTCTAACGGGAACGTCATCTACCATGCCCTGGTTACCGACGCTGCAGGAAATCTCTATGCCAGCGAAGGAGGTTCGGATATGGGGGTTTGTAATCCTCCCTGCACATACTATTGCGGCGGAATTTTGCAGGTACAAGGGATTCAGGGAACGCCTCTGGTTTCGGGTGACGCGGACATCTTTGGGAATCTGGCCTCGGATGCCAACGGCAATCTCTACGGCACTACCGCTACTTGCGGCTTCCGAACCTCACGGAGAAATACGAGTATGGTGTGGACGTTCTCGCCCTGATTCCCTTCAGCGTGTTTCCATCCCGGTCACTGCAACATACATCGCCCAAGTGGGACCTTCCGGTTGTGCTGCATCAGTAATTCTGCGCAGTTCTCCCACGGGACCGCGTCACCGCGACTTTTCAATTCGTGGTGCAGTATGTTAACCCTGCTCTTTGGCTGGATGCTCATCGAGTAGGGTGAACTCACCATCCTGCCCACGCCACCTCCGATTATGCTGCACTTTAGTCGCTCAATTCCGCCGCATCGGATTTCGGAGCTTGCAGGCGATTCGCGACGAAGTTTTCGTGGCATGCAATCGCAGCCTGGCGAATCTGATTGAACTTTGAATTGTTGCGCAGCCCATCGAAAAATGGGTCCTTGTCCATCGCGGGATAGGAGCAATAGTTTCGCTCGACGGCCACCTTCAGCATGCGCAAAGCTGCGTCGGTTTGACCGCAATACGCCAGATGCCCGGCGAAAAAATAATTAACTTCGGGGTCGTCGTCGACCTCAACGCCGCCGGCCAGAGTCTTGATCTCCGACGACGGTGCATGTTGCGCGCAAGCCAACAGCATTTTGTAGCTGTCCCAGTGCGCAATTTTGGGAGCGCCAATCCGGATCGCCTCTTCCGTCTTTCCTTCGCGGAGATGAACCTCGATGGCATGTGCCTTCGACCACTCCGAGCTTAGGTCCTTGCGAACAAAGTCCATGGCTCGACTGTAGTTACCCAGTTCCATGAAGGTCGTCGAACACGAACCCCAAATGACTTTCGTAGCCAGAAGAACCACCGTGTCACATTCACGTCCCGCTTCGTCCAGCGAACCGCCATACCGCAAGACATAGCTCAAAACATGATGATTATTCGGATTGTCAGGACGCCGGCGAACCAACTCCAGCGCCTGCTGGTGAGCCTGCACCAGGTCTCCTCGTTCGGTACGGTGAATCGTCAACTCCGCCACCGGTCCGGGCGAATCGGGTTCGAGCGCCATCTGCCGCTCCGCGGCCGCGTCCGAGAGCTGGAGCATCGCCGGCCCCCCGCCTCCAAACCGCGACGCGCTGTAATAACGAAGAGAGAGTTGACCCCAAGCCGGAGCATACGCTGGGTCGAGCAGCACCGAACGGCGAAGCAGCTCGATCGCTTTCTGGGTCGGCGCAGGGTCCCAATCCAGCGCCAGGCTGCGCAGGTACAGCTCATAGGCCTCTTCATTGCTGGGCGGCGTCGCCGTTTCGTTGACAAATTGCGTGATGCCAAGACTCCGCGCCAGATTTCCCGTCGAGATCGCCGCGACCTGTGCCTGCAGTTGCAATAGATCATTCGTGGGAACATTCACCGTCTCGTGCCAGAGCACGCGGTTTTCGTCGGTATCAACCGTCTCCATCGTGATCTGGAGCTGATTGCCGGCGACAACATAATGACCCGTCACGATGCGATCGACGTCGAGTTCACGGCCGGCCTGGCGCAAGTCGAGCGAGGCATCAGCGTAGCGGCCAGCGGCAGCAACCGGGCGTATGGTGAGCGACCGCGCCATGCTCAGACTGTTGGCAATTTGATCGGGCAATGCAGAGCGAAGATATTCAAAGTTTGAACTTTGTCCGACGTTCTGAAACGGAAGAATCGCCACGGCACGCGCCATCGGCACGGTGCGGCTGAAACTGCGGAAGGATGTCAGTCCGACAAAAATGCCGACGAGCAGGACGGCCGCAACCAGCCCAACAAGAATGCGCCGCCCTAGCAGCGGCCGCGAACCGCTCGCTCCGTCCTCAAAACCACTCTTGTGCGTACCGACGTCCACCAGCGCAGCGCCTGCATTGTCCGCCGGAGGCGCCGTAACCTCGCCGGCAACACAACAACGCACTGGGGCACAGAACCGGTATCCCAACCTGGGGACGGTTTTGATGAGGGCGTCATCTTCCAGAACTTTCCGCAGCTTGGAAACGGCGGTTGCCAGCGAAGCGTCTACAACCAGCACGCCGGGCCAGACGGCCTCCAACAGCTCCTCTTTGCGGACCACTTCGCCTGCTCGCAACAAGAGCTGACGCAGGACTTCCAGCGGTTTGCTTTCAATGTCCACAACCCGGTGCCGCACGGTCAGTTGGTAGTTGAGCTCGTCGAACTGACACTCACCGAACTGCCACACGCGTCCTCGGGATGGAGAAGAAGCCGTCTGACTGACGCTGGAAGCCATAGCAACGATGCCGTTCTTTGCTGCGCGCGATGCGCTGGATGCCTGGGAATAGGCAGGGCGGCGACCCCGAAGCCCCACGTTGGGGTGAATTCTCGCACAAGCCTTTCGTGTGAGCAATCGTTCTCATGCGGATAGAAACCTCCCGCAAGCGACCTTCTTTAGAGTTCTTAAGAATTCCGTTAGGACAATTTGCCGCACGCCGGCACAGGCTATACACAGCTGCTCCCAGGGTTGACCGACTCGGGCGGTGTTTTCGTAAGCCGGTTACCGCGTCTCGTGCAGCGGCAAGCAATTTCGTCAAGCTAGGCCGTACAGGGTTTCCCGGGCGCGCAGCGAGTGGGGGAATGATGCGCACTTCATGCTGCCTGCCGTTATTGAAGCTAAAGTTCGCCAGAGCTTTTTGGACCTATTTGTTTTGTGCAGCAATGGTGCTCGCCTCGCCCGCGCAGACCCTCACCACCCTCCACAGCTTTAGCGGCACGGACGGGATGAACCCTTATCGGGAGTGGCTCGTCCAGGGGGTTGACGGCAACTTCTACGGCACGACGGATAGCGGAGGCACGGACAACTACGGTGTCGTATTCAAGATGACTCCCGACGGCACGGTCACGTTGATACACGAGTTCGTCGGAACGGATGGCGAGTATCCGGACAGTGGTCTGGTGAAGGACACTGCCGGTAACCTCTATGGCACCACCCGCTCCGGCGGTCCCGGAGGGGGCGACGTTTACAAGATCACGCCCCAAGGGGCGTTCAGCGTCCTGACCACCAGCAATGTCGGCGTACTCTATGCGCCGGTGCTGCTCGCCAGCGACGGTAAGCTCTACGGCGTGTCGTGGGCCGGCGGCCAAGGTTTCGGCACCGTCTTCCGGCTGGGCACCGACGGTAGCAACTTTCAGGTGCTTTATACATTCTGCACGGTGAACGGTTGCCCGGACGGCAAACAGCCACTGGGCGGTCTGGTCGAAGGGACCGACCACAATTTTTACGGCACAACAACCTCGGGAGGAGCCAACGGTCTTGGTGTGGTGTTCAAGGTAACGCCATCGGGCGCCTTTACCCTGCTGCACAGCTTCGGGGGATCCAGCGATGGCCTTTCGCCACGCGCTAAGCTTCTGCTGGCCAGCGACGGGTATCTGTACGGCACAACCAATTTGGGTGGGGCGGGAGATAGCGGAACGGTTTTTAAGATCAGACCTGACGGCAGCAACTTCAGCACAGTCTTTGCATTTTGCAACCGCGACTGCTCGCCTGGAGCCACGCCCGAATCCGGGCTGATCGAAGGTCCTGACGGCAACTTCTACGGAACCGCCGGTGGAGGCGGACAGTATGGCCGCGGTACCGTGTACCGCCTCACGCCCTCGGGCCAGGCGACCCTGCTTCACGCCTTCTGCAATTGCGGCGATGGCAGCAATCCTTACACAGACCTGCTGCTGGCCAACGACGGCTTCTTGTACGGAACAACCTACATCGGTGGAACCGATAACGACGGTACTGTCTTCAAAATAACTGGGCCGCCGGTTGTCTCGACCACAACTACGCTAACCACCTCGCCCAACCCTTCGCACCTCAACCAGACCGTGATGATGACGGCGACTGTGCAGGCGCAGAGCGGTATTCCCAGCGGCAACGTAGTTTTCAGCAGCGACGGCGCGCAGATCGGCACCGTCGCGTTAACCAATGGGGTCGCTGTGCTGGACTACTCCAGCCTGGCACTCGGCACCCATGCCATCGTCGCGGTTTACCAGGGCGGCGGAGGTTTCGGAGGAAGCACATCGAACACCGTGCAGCAGGTTGTCGAACTTCCCCTCAGCACCACCACGGTGACCAGCACGCCCAATCCTTCGATCGGCGGACAACAAGTCACGATCACCGCAACCGTCGGTCCGGCAGGTCCGCCTCAGCCGACCGGCAGCGTCGGATTCACCTCGAACGGCACAGCCATCTCGGGCTGCACCGCCGTAGAACTCAGTTCCGGCACAGCCCAGTGCGTCGCCTCGGCGCTTCCGGTTGGCACCGACATCATCGTCGCCGCCTATTCCGGCGACAGCAACTACTCGCCCAGCAGTGGCTCGCTCACCCAGATCGTTAACCCTGTACCGCAGGCGCTGCAGTTCGTGACCTTGCCGCCGTGCCGGGTGGTCGACACTCGCGGTGCGAACGGAACTTTTGGCGGACCGCCGATTCCAGGCAATCAGTTCCGCTCGTTCCCGCTCTCCGAAGGCGACAACCCTTGCGGCATCCCTGCGAACGCGGTCGCCTATTCGCTGAACGTCACGGTTGTCCCTCCGGGCAGGCTGTCGTACCTGACGATCTGGCCTACCGGTGAAGGCCAGCCGGTGGTCTCCACCCTGAACGCGCCGGATGGCCGCACCAAGGCAAACGCAGTGATCATTCCGGCGGGCACACCTAATGGCTCGGTGAGCGTCTATGTCACCAACACGACCAACGTTCTGCTGGACATCAACGGATATTTCATTCCCGCCAACGGCCAGACGCTGGCCTTCTATCCGGTGACGCCATGTCGCGTAGTTGATACCCGCAACCCCAACGGGTCGTTGGGCGGACCGTATCTGCAAAGCCATCAGGAACGCGACTTCCCGGTTCTTCAGGGCACGTGCAACCTGCCCAACACCTCCGCCGCCTACTCGATGAATTTCACGGTGCTGCCCAAGGGCTCGCGTGTGGGTTATCTGTCCGTGTGGCCCGCCGGACAGACTCAACCGCAGGTCTCGACGCTGAACGATCCCACGGGAACGAACGTAGCTAATGCGGCCATCGTCCCAGCCGGTACTGTAGGTGCGATCGCGACTTACGCTACCGACGACACTGACTTGCTGGTGGATGTCGACGGATACTTTGCTCCGCCGCAGTCGGGTGGGTTGTCGTTCTATGCCCTTACCCCATGCCGCGTCATCGATACCCGCCAGACCGGCAATGGCCAGCCGTTTAGCGGCGAGCTGACCGTGCCGGTTGAGACCAGCCCATGCGGTCCGCCCTCCACTTCGGAAGGGTACGTCTTCAACGCGACGGTTATTCCGCAGGGCCCGCTGTACTACCTGACGCTGTGGCCTGACTCGCAGGATCAACCAGGGGTTTCGACGCTCAATGCCAAAGACGGAGCACTGACGTCGAACATGGCCGTTGTACCGAACCTGAATGGCAAAACAGACGCATGGGCACAGGGCGAGACGCAACTGATCCTGGACATCTCGGGATACTTCGCGCCGTAGGCGAGGCCGCAGCGGACAAGACGAAGCTCAATATGACGCAGGCCGCGCCCAAGGCAAGATCCCGACCGCATCAAGATATCGCCAATGGTGGAACGTGAGGAGCGAAAAATAGTCTGAAAACAGGTAGCAAGATACTGAAAAAAGAAATGGTAGGCACGAGGAGACTCGAACTCCTGACCTCTACCGTGTCAAGGTAGCGCTCTAACCAACTGAGCTACGCGCCTATGAGGTTGGCGTTTCTTATTGTAATGAGGTGCGTCGGTCCCGGCAAGTTCAGCAGCCCGCTATTTGTTGGCGCTCGCCTCTTGTGCGACCTCGTGGACCGAAGCGGTGGTTTCCTGCTTCAGCTTGGTGGGGGCGCGCACGGGCGCCTGGCACGCAGCAGGAGGATTCACCATCTCCTTGGCGAACACGCGATAGCTCACCGTGCCCGGCTGCAACGTCGACCAGTACGATTTCCTTGACACCAGACCGTGACCCTGCGTGATGATCTGGTTCTCCATGATCTTCACACCGCATTGCAGATTGTTCCTTGGCTGAAGAATCGTCTTGTTGGGATCGTTGCTCGACAGATCGCGATCTTTCGTCCAATCAAAGTCGCACCCATAGCGGTCGGAATCCTGATACGTCAACTGCAGCAGGCCTTCGCTGCGCACAGCGCGATGCGTCACCTTGTCGGTGACCGCGACTTCCGGTTCGGTGTGACGCACGCGGGTTGTCGGATTCAGCCCCGCCTCAGCTCCGGCAAGCGCCTGGAAGAAGTAGGCCCAGAAGACGCGCTTATCGGTATCGCTCATGGTGTAAAAGCGTGGGCAGAATTTCTTTACGTCATGCGGCACCTGTGACGACAGCATGTCCGCGGGAATCGACTGCTCAACGATCTTGTCCCAGGCAGGGTCCCAGGTCTTGCCGCCCAGCTCCGCTTTCTTGGCGTCGATCGGCGTAGGCGGAGCGGGCTTGGTAGCCTGAGCGCACAACAGTGTTGCCGAAAGAAGGGTGACAGCAGCGGTATGGAAGATGCGATAAAACATGTTTTGTGTCTTACGTTCTTTAGGTCTTAGCTTGGACGCTCTAGAGTGGTGCCGTTGTTGCCTTCTGGCCGTGATTCACCGTATTTCGCCCGGGAGTGGCACTCTGCACTACACTGATTTCCGATGCTTGAAGAGTCAAAAGGTCTGGTAGTGGTGCTGGTTGAGACCAGTAATCCACTCAACATTGGTGCGGCTGCGCGCGCCATGAGCAACTTTGGATTTCTGCAGTTGCGTGTCGTGAATCCTTATGAAATCGCATTTCGCGAGGCACGCTCTGCGGTTGGCGGAGCCCCTGTTTTGGCAAGCGCGACGGAGTTCAAAAACGTAGCTGACGCGGTGGCCGATTGCACTCTGGTTGTGGGAACCACGGCAGTGCGCCATCGCGAGTTGCAGCATCCGCTGCGGCGATTGGAGCAAGGCGCAAAGTTAATCCGCAGAGAATTCGCGAGCGGGAAAGTAGCCCTTCTGTTCGGCACGGAGAAGACAGGGCTGTCGAACGACGATCTAAGCTACTGCCACTGGTTGATGAACATTCCTACGCGCGAGCACCACATCTCGATGAACCTGGGACAAGCCGTCGCGTTGTGCTTGTATGAACTCGTTCGCGATCCGAAAGCTGTTACGGTGAAAGCTGGAAAAGTGGCGGCTGCGACCGCGGGTGAGGTGGAGAGGATCTCCCAGGTCTTACTCGAGTCACTTCATGTCAGCGGATATGTGAATCCGATATCTGCGACATCGACCCAAGAGCGGGTGCGGCGCATGGTGCGACGATTGAACCTGTCGCCGGAGGATGCGGAGCTGTGGCTTGGCATGTACCGCCAGATGCTGTGGAAGATGAAGAACAGCAAGTAAGAGGCGCCCTTCAGAAAGGGTGGAGTAGGACTGCAGGCGTACATTCTTTGAAACAATTACCGCTCGGCCTTAGCCGCTGACGGTCGTTGCCTCAAAGCTGGCAGGCGAAAATCTCCCTGCGTGCACGTCCGAAGGCGCCTTCCACTCGAGCGCAAGCGAGTCACGCCGAGTCATTCTAAAAAACGTTGCTAGCTAAACTCTCTGCCTGGCGAAAGACAAAGGCCGCATCGCTGCGGCCTCCTGCTTACCTTCTGCTGAATGGTCTCAGCCAACCGGCACCGTCTGCAACACCTGCTCGCGAATCTCGGCGTCTTTCTTCGCTTCCGCGCGAGTGCTGGGCAAAGCGATCTGCAGCAGCTCGTCAATCGTCTTGACGTAGTGGAAGTTGACTCCCTTCGTCTGCTCCGGCGTCAGGTCTTCCTCCACATTCTGCTTGTTTTCTGCAGGCAGAATAATGTCGGTAACACCTGCGCGCTTGGCCGCCAGCGCCTTCTCCTTGATCCCGCCGATGGGGAGCACATTCCCGCTCAGCGTAATCTCGCCGGTCATCGCGGTTAACGGCCTTACTGGCTTATCCGTCAGCAACGACACCAGGGTGGTCACCATGGTCACACCAGCCGAAGGACCATCTTTGGGGATCGCTCCCGCCGGCACGTGAATGTGGATATCGTGATCGGCGAAAAACGCCTCGTCGATCCCGAGTTCTTTAGCATGCGAGCGAACCCAGCTATACGCAGCCTGGATCGATTCCTGCATTACCTGGCCAAGCTGTCCGGTTATCGTCGGGGCGCCGCCTTTGCCCTTCATCTTCGTTGCTTCGACGAAGAGCACATCGCCGCCGGTCGGCGTCCACGCCAACCCGACCGTCACGCCGGGCCGCTTGGTTCGTTCTGCAATTTCGCCTTCGGTGCGGATCTTCATGCCTCCCAGCATGTCCGGATGCTGCACCAGCTCAGGGGTGACCACCAGCTTGTCGGTCTTCCCTTCCGCCAGTCGGCGCGCCTGCTTGCGGCAGATGGTGCCGATGGTCCGCTCTAGATTGCGCACGCCGGCCTCGCGCGTGTAGTGACGAATGATGAAGCGAATCGTCTCCTCGGGAAACTCGATCTGCTCAGCAGTGATTCCGTTCTCTTCAATCTGTCGCGGAACCAGGTACTGGAAGGCGATGTGAACTTTCTCTTCTTCCGTGTAGCCTTGCAGTTCGATGATCTCCATGCGATCGCGCAGCGGTTCGGCAATCGGATCGAGCATGTTCGCCGTGGTAATGAACAACACCTTCGACAGATCGAACGGCACGTCGAGGTAGTTGTCGCGGAAGGTCGCGTTCTGCTCCGGGTCAAGCGCTTCTAACAGCGCCGAACCTGGATCGCCGCGGAAGTCCCGGCCAACCTTGTCGATTTCGTCGAGCATGAAGACCGGATCGTTGGTCTCCGCGCGGCGAATGCCCTGCATGATCTGTCCCGGCATCGCACCGATGTACGTGCGGCGATGTCCGCGGATTTCCGCTTCATCGTGCACGCCGCCCAGCGACAGGCGCACGAACTTGCGGCCCAGCGCGCGAGCGATCGACTTGCCCAGCGAGGTCTTGCCCACGCCCGGAGGTCCGACGAAACAGAGGATCGGGCCTTTCATCCCAGGCTTCAGCCGGCGCACCGACAGATAGTCGAGAATGCGGTTCTTCACCTTCTCCAGGTCGTAGTGATCGGAGTCGAGAATTTCTTTCGCCTTCGGAATATCAATATCGACACCCGACGACTTCTGCCACGGCAATACGGCAAGCCACTCGATGTAGTTGCGCGTCAGGCCGTAGTCGGCTGCCATCGGCGACATGCGCGCCAGCCGGCCAAGTTCCTTCAGCGCCTCTTTCTTCACATCGTCCGGCATTCCGGCGGATTCGATCTTCTGGCGCAGATCTTCGGTGTCGCGCGTGGTTTCATCCTGCTCACCCAGTTCCTTCTGGATGGCCTTCATCTGCTCGCGCAGGTAGTACTCGCGCTGCGTCTGCTGCACGCGATCCTGGACTTCGCTTTGGATCTTGTTGCGCAGCTGCTGGACTTCGAGTTCCTTCGCCAGATGCTGGTTGATTCTCTCCAGGCGCACCTGAACGTCAGGCGTTTCCAGCACGTCCTGCTTGTCGCGGGTCGAGAGCGACGGCAGCGAGGACGCGATGAAATCGACCATGCGGCCGGCATCGTCAATATTGCCGGCTACCGTCGACAGCTCGTCTGACAATGTGGGAGAGCCAGCCACGATCTGCTGAAACAGCGTGAGCACATTGCGCTGCAAGGCTTCGATTTCGGAGTTTTTCGGAACAGGCTGTTCGGGGATCGACTCGACCGTCGCACGCATGAAGGGCGTCAGTTGCGCGTACTCGGTGACCTTCACCCGCTCCAGTCCTTCGGCGAAGACGAACAGGCTCTGGTTCGGCATGCGCACAACTTTGTGCACAACCGCCAGGCTGCCGACAGCATACAAATCGGTCGGCTGCGGCGTGTCGACGCGCGCTTCACGCTGCGCGACCACCACAATCGTTTTGTCTTCTCCCAGAGAGTTAATCAGTTGCACGGAGCTTTCGCGACCGACCGTCAGCGGAAGCACCGCATGCGGGAACAAAACTGTATCGCGTACCGGAAGAACCGGCAGCGTGCGCGCGGCCCCCGAGTCATCGCGAAGTTCCGGGTCAGTTGTCTGTAAATCCTTTTCTTCGTTAGGCATATGAGTCCTTGAGTGAGCTATACTCAACTTTAGATGCCAGCATGTTCTAAAGGATGCAGACGGATCAATCCCCGAAAGGTAATGTTGTTCGGCCCGGCAGTTCGCTGGCGTCCCGGACATTGACTCGCGCCGCACACTTTCCCCTCTTCAGCATCCATCGGCAGCGCTCCTGGCGGCTGGAGCACGGCGGCGATTCCGGCCCCAACCACGCGAAGCACAGGATTCTACTGGAGCGCGCAATCCTTCCACAACGAGTATTCCTCGGACTCCCAACTTGGTTCTTTCAGACTTTCCACAATACTTAAAGAACCGAGTGCGCTCTGCCGTTCTATACTTGTGCAGTAACACTTAAATGGTTGGATGGATTAGCACATACTGGCCGACCAAAGGGCGCACCACGCTAAGCGGCTCCCTCGTCGGACTAGTCATCCTTCACGCCGTCGTTCTGCTTGCCTTTCCCGGAGTTGCTCTTCTCTCCAACGCCTTCACCGCGGCGGTTCCGTTTGTGGCGGGCGTTTGCTGCCTTTGGCGGGCGACACAACTACGACAACGCGAACGTCCGGGCTGGATTTGGATCGCCGTCGGACTCCTGGTCTGGGCCGCTGCTCAGGCAGCGTTCACCTTTCTCAACGGAAGCACTTGGAATCTGGCGCCTTCCGCCGACATCTCCGACCTGCTGTTTTTCGATGCCGGGATTCCATTCTTTCTCGCCATAGCCAACACCTACGACTCGCACTCTCGCCGCGGCGTGCTCTACTTGAATGTGTTTCAGGCGGTAATCGCCACGGTGCTGACGTATGTCCGCCTCTTCAAGATTTCCATGCCCGCAGATCAGGCCGCGGCTACGGCCTATCAGATCTACTGGGGAGAATGCCTTCTGCTCGCCATCGGCAGCACGCTGCGTCTGCTCACCTGGTCAACGGCCGAAGAGCGCCGGCGCACGCGCACTTTATGCGCCATGTTGTGGATGTATCTGCCGATCGAGATCGCGCTGGATTATCCCAGCGTGTCGTGGCAGGCGCCGGCAAAAACATTGCTGGCGATGGCGTGGCGTTTGCCCAAAGGCGGCGTCTTTGAGTTGCTGTGGAGTGTGCCGTTTCTCTTTGTCGGATGGCAGGCGCTGCGTCCGCCGCGCGACAGAGAAGCCATTGTCTGCGGGCCACTGAACAGCCGGCGAGCTTTGCTGCTGCGCAGTTTATTCCCGCTGCTGGTCACTGGAGCGCTGTTCGGAATGGCGATCTCCGTCGCCCAACACTATTTCTATTTCGGCGTAGCTGCGATGCTGCTGCTGCTGATCGTGCAGGGCATTCATTCCGGGGTGCTGCAGGTCAACTACCTGATGGGACAAGCCAACCTGCTCAGCAAGGAAAAGGAGTTGAAGGCGACCAACCAGGAACTGGAGCGGCAATCGACGCTTGACCCGCTCACCGGAATCCCTAATCGACGCTTCTTCTCGCAAGCATTGGAGACGGAGTGGAAGCGGGCGCAACGCAAGAACGAGCCGCTCTCTATGCTGATGATCGATGTCGACTTCTTCAAGGGCATCAACGACGTGCACGGACATCCTTACGGGGATGAGTGTTTGGTGCGCATCGCGAAAGCGCTTCGCCAGGAACTGCAGCGCGGCGTTGACATCATCGCGCGTTACGGCGGCGAAGAGTTCATCGTGTTGCTTCCGGATACGGATCGCGAGGGCGCCGGAACCGTGGCTGAGGGAATGCAGCGCGCTCTGGCCAAGCTCAACATCGTCAATTGCGCTTCGCCGTTCGGCCAGCAGCTTACGGTCAGCATCGGCATCGCCAACTGTTGTCCTTCGGCTTCTCTGTCCCGGGGAGATCTCATCGCCCGCGCTGATCGCGCCCTTTATCGCGCCAAACGTGCGGGCCGCAATCGCATCTCCTGGGACAGCCAAGAGGATTTTGCCGGCGAAGCGCCTCACCTCGATACCATCCACTGAATTCTCGCGGGAGCAAGCTGCTCGTCAGCCGCAATCGCCCATCTAACTAAGCATGATTCGCAAACTCAGCTCCGGAGAATATCGCCTCTACTCGCGCAAGAAGAATCCCAAGACCGGCAAGCGCCGCAACCTCGGCACGTTCCCAACCCGCGAGAAAGCCGAAGCGCATGAGCGCGCGGTGCAGTACTTCAAACGTCACTGACTCTTCGGCTTGGTCCATTCGTCAACCCAGTTGTTGACTGTCTGGTACCACAAGCGGCCGTTCTGCGGCTTCAGCACCCAGTGACCTTCGTCCGGGAAGTACAGCATCTTCGACGGAACCTTCAGGCGCTGAAGCGTCGTGAACAGCTGGAAGCCTTCCGACACGTCGAGGCGATAGTCGAGCTGTCCGTGTACGACCAGCAGCGGCGTCTTGAAGTTGGTCGCGAACATCTCCGGCGACCACTTGTCGTAGAGCGCGCGGTTTGTCCACGGAGTTCCCTTGAACTCCCACTCGTTGAACCACAGCTCTTCGGTCGTTCCGTACGCTGAGACGGTGTTGAACATTCCGTCGTGCGAAACCAGGCACTTGAAGCGCGTCGAGTGGCCTTCAATCCAGTTGATCGCATATCCGCCGTAACTGGCGCCCAGCGCACATTCGCGGTCCTTGTCGATGTATGGATAATGCTGCTCGGCGTAATCGAGTCCGAGCATCAGGTCCTGATACGGCGGACCGCCCCAATTGCCGTTGATGGCGTCGATGAACTTCTGTCCATAACCAGTCGAGCCATGGAAGTTCACCATCACCACAACGTAACCGTTCGCGGCGAACAGCTCGGGATTCCAGCGATACGACCAGTCATCGCCCCAAGCTCCTTCGGGTCCGCCGTGAATCAGATACTTCACGGGATACTTCTTACTGGGATCGAAGTTCGGCGGCTCGACGACGAAGCCTTGAACCTTGTCCTTCAGCGCGCCGTTGAACCAGTAGGATTCGAGTGGCTGCATCTGGATCTGCGAGAGGATCGGCTCGTTCAGCTTGGTGAGCGGCTGCGCTTGCTTCAACAGGCAATTCGGGGCGTTATAGACCTCGTTCGGCTGGTAGCCTACAGGCGGTCCGCAACCGCTCGTAACCTCAGGCAAAGCTACGGAAGCGCTGTAAATCTCATTCGGCGCAGCGATCGACATGCGATCGAAGACTAGCGTCTTGCCGTCTGCGGTTGGCGTCGGCGAGTCGTTGAATCCAGCCACCAATTCCTGCGGCCAGGCCTTCTCAGCGGTGATGTTGACGGAATAGATCGGCGCTTCGCCTTCGTTCTCGGCGGTGAAGTAGATGGTCTTCGAATCCGGCGCCCACGCCATCGAATCGACCCAGCGATCGAAGTTCGGCGCAACGTCGGTGATCTTTCCGGTCGCGCGCTCGTAGAGCATCAGGCGGAAGCGGTCGCTCTCGTATCCGCCGCGCAGTTGCGAGCGATACGCGATCCACTTTCCGTCGGGCGAATAGAGCGGCGTCGAGTCGCTTCCGGGATTCGTCGTGATCTTCTTTGGCGTTCCGCCTGCAACTGGCACAATGAAGATGTCGCTGTTTGTGCTGGTCGCCTGAACCTCGTCGATATTGCTGGTGTAAGCGACCTCTTTTCCGTCAGGCGAGAACGAATACTGATCTTGGCCGCCGAGCGAGAACGGCGGAACGTCGTGCGCGCCGGCGACGTGCAGGATCGCCGCAGCAGAGCCGTGGGGGCGCGGTGGGCCGTTTTCCCGCGCAAAGACGACCACGGAACAGGTGACTGTATTTGCCGTCGAAGTAGCTGGTCCAGTGGCGGAACATGAGCTGCGTAAAGATCTTCGCCTTCACCTTCGACTTGGCTTTCTCATCGTCGCTGTCTGCTTGTTGCATGGCGTCGTCGTTGCAATCGGGATAAACCGAGGAGACGAACAGAATGCTCTTTCCATCCGGCGACCACGTTCCGCCGGAAGCTTCGGTAGAGATGCTCGTGACTTTCTTCGGCTCGGCAGTCAGCTTTCCATTCGCTGTATCGAAGTCCTGCACCTAGATCTGCGAACTGCCATCTTTCGCCGACTCGAACAGCACACGCTTTCCGTCGGGCGCAAAGCGAATGCGATCTTCGCCGGAACCGCTTTCCGGACGTCAGGCGCTTCGCATTCGCCGCCCGCGAGCGGAACAATCCACAAATGCGGCGTGCGCGTGTTCGCATCAAGGTTCACATCGACGGCGCTGAATGCGACCCATTTTCCGTCGGGCGAAACCGAAGGCTCGCCAATGCGCTTCAGCTTCATCATGTCTTCGAAGGTGAAAGGGCGTTTGACTTGAGCGAGTCCGACAAGCGAGCAGGCAACAAGAAAGAGAGCGAGACGACGCAGCATGAGGCCTCCAGAGGCGAAGCAGACAGGTACAAAAACCCTGTAGTGTAACAGCCGGACGAACAGGAACAACGCGGGAAAGGCGGAGACAAATCCTGTCACGCTTCCAGTGCCGAAACGGTCCGGAAGAGCTGGTTACTTTCGTTACTCCCCCTCTCGCGAAGCGCGTAAAGTCTTGCAAACAATGGTTCCAAAAAAGGAACCCGCTAAAGTCTTCTCAGCATTGCACTTATACGTAAAGTCTTCCAAGCGAAGGACTTATTCAGCGCCAGCCGGATGGTCGCCGGGGGTGAGGCGACTATCCGGCCGCAGGTCGTTTTGATATCGACGTTGGTGATTGCGACTTAACCCGAGACAGGGACACCAGCAGATTTGCTTTTGGGTTAGTCCGCAGCGGCAGCGACTACGGGTTGCGGCACCGGTTCCGTGCGTCGCGTGAACTTGATGGCTGACGACCATTCCTGCGACGGCTTCTCAATGAACTGATACATGATCCACGCTGCCCACATGCAGGCGGCCAGGCCGATGACGTCCAGCAGGCCGAGGAACCAACTGGAGTACGGGATCCAGTGCGACATCATGCCGATGAGGCTCACGCCGATGGGAAGATGGATGAGGTAGAGCGAGTAACTGATATCGCCTACGCGATCCATCCGCTTGCTGTGGTAGGTGGAGAAGGCGATGAGCAGCCCGGTGGGCACAGCTACCAGCGGCACCAGCCAGCCGGAGATGCGATGCAGGGTCGAAGACCATGACCGCGATCAAGCCCAGCATCTCGCGCATGTCGATAATCTCGGCGCGATATTGGAAGACGAAGACGCCAATTAGAAACACCGGCAGATAGTGGAAGACCAGCCGATCCCAGTAGACCGAGAAATACGCCAGCACCATTGCCGAGGTAATCAGGAAGCGCATCCAGCGCCTGGGGCTGGCTAGCATCGGCATCACGAGTCCCACAAGCAAGTACCATTGAAATTCGATAGCCAGCGTCCAGTAAACGACATTGATCCATGGGACGTGAAACATGTCGTTGAGGTAGGTGAAATGGAGCAACAGGTCGCTCCCGGTCACCGTCATGTGCGGGATTTTGAACAGCGGCTCGATGATGAAGTTTGTCGCCAGGATGCTGATGGCGATCGACGCCAGGTACGGCGGATAGAGGCGGATGTTGCGCTTCAGCATGAAGCGGCCGTAGTCGCGCAGGGCGTAGCGCGAACGGTAGAGGCTCCACGGAATGACAAAGCCGGAAATGACAAAGAAGATGTCGACGCCCAAGTAGCCATACTTTCCGGTAGGGCTCAGCCACTTACTTTGCCCGGCTACGAAGTGGCCCCAGGCCACAGCCAAAGCGGCAAAGGCGCGGAGAGCATTGATAACGCTGATGCGTTGCTTGGGATCGGGTGTCGGCACTTATAGAACATTAAACGGGAGACGCGATGGACCGTCAAACGTTTGTTACATGATGACAGGCAAGTGAACTCTCTTCGGCAGGGGTTTAGGGTGGAGCTTTCCGTGATAAGACTGCTGCTCAGTGCCGGCGTCGAATACATCGAATACAATGACAGCTAAAGGTGAACCATGAAGTTCCGCGGGTCTCGTCTATTGCAGCCAGCTCTGCTCGCCGTCGTCACGTTGTGCCTCACGCTCCCGATTCTGGCGGATGATCGCGGTGAGGGACCGCTCGACCCATCGCAGCCGCAAGGCACCACCGTCGACGAGATCATCCAGAAGTTTTCCGCCAAGGAGAAGCAGTTTAGAACTCGCGCGCGAGCAGTATACGTACACCCAGGATGTTACGGTGCAGACGCTAGACGGTAACACCGTTGACGGCGAGTATCACCAAATCAGCGACATTCTGTTTGACAACGCAGGGCATCGCATTGAGCAGGTGACCTTCGCGCCGCAGTCCTCGCTGGAGCGGGTGACGATGACGCAATCCGATTATGACGACATCCGTCACCGCCTGCCCTTCGTGCTGACCAGTGACGACATCGGGAAGTATCAAGTGGTGTATGTCGGCAAGCAGAAGGAAGACGAGCTGGGCACTTACGTTTTCGACATCGCGCCGAAAGTGATGGAAAAGGGCGAGCGCTATTTCCAGGGGCGCATCTGGGTTGACGATCACGATTACCAGATTGTGAAAACCTACGGCGAGACCGTGCCCCAGGTACACAATCCGAAGCATCCGGAAAAAGAAAACCTTTCGCCGAAGTACACCACCTGGCGCGAGCAGATCGATAACGTGTACTGGTTTCCCACCTACACCTACGCGGAAGACACGCTGCACTTCGCCGGCAACGACGACGTCAAGATGCGTTACATAGTGAAGTACAAAAACTACAAGCGGTACGGGGCGAAGTCGAGGATCACCTACGATGGCCAGGAGCTGTCGAAGACGGATGACAGCGGCAAGCAGAACGGGAGCCAGCAACCGAAGCAGTAGTCTTGTGTCAGGGCACGAGTTTACTCGTGTCACTTTGCTCGAAAAAAAAGGGCTTTAGCCCCTGCGATCAGTACGCGGGGCTGAAGCCCATGTTTTTATTGCCCGCTTTCGGCACGACTGAAGTCGTGACCTGACACGACCTTGTTTCACGCCACCCGTGCTGAGGACCGTTCGGCGGCTTGCTGGATGAAGCGCTTCATCACATTGGCCCACATGACCTTTTTGCGCTCGGCGCTTTCCTTCACCAGGCGACCCTGGGCAAACATCTGCAACAGCACCTTCATCTTCAGCGCGTCGAGCAGCGGCTCATCCTGCGCAGTGACGCTATAAGCAGTTACAAACGCATCCTGCACCTGGGACGTGATGTTGCGATTGCAGAACGGATATTTCTCCAGCACCTCGATGGCGGCCAGAAAAATAGCCGCGTCCTGCAGCGAGTGTCCCTGTTGATTCAGGCTGGCAAACTCGCAAAATCCGATACCGTCGTCCGCCACCAGCACATTAAGCGGAATGAACTCGGTCAACACCGCCGACGATTTCAGCGGCTTCTTGTGCTTACTCAGCGCACTTTTGGCATTCGTCATGATCGCGTCGGTGGAGTCGGCGGGCAGCCCGTCTTTGCGAGCCTTGGCACAAAGTTTCTCGAGCTCGTCCAACATGTCGTCGCCATCCAACGCCAGGGGCATGCCCGCCGTAGCCTTGTGAAACTGCTGCAGCCACTCGCCAGCCTGCTTGGCCGCGCCTTCCAGGAGGTGATGATGGCCGTTGTCGGGCAGCAAGGCGGCCTTCATGATGATGCTCTGCAACGGCAGACCGCTGACCTTGGTGCTCACCACGGCGCCCACTTCGGCAAAGTTTCCGATCGGCCGCGGGATCCCGTTCAGCTTGCGCTTTTCCGATGTCTGGTGCGCAAACTGAAGGTTCTGCTCTTCCTTGCGAGCGTTCTCCTGGTGCGACCTGGCGCCGCTCTTACCGCGATAAAGCTTCGCATTCACTCGCTCGCTTCCGCTATTGAAGTCCATCACGATCTCGTACGTATAGTGGTCGGTCTTGGGTGTATGCCCCACGACTCGCACCGCTCGCACCTCCGAATGTTCGGGGAAGTAGCTGGAACCAGAGTTCTTCAAATCTTCGACAATCTGATCAAGAGTGCTATCTGCCATTCCATCTCCAAAAAATCAGTTCGTGCTGCTACGCAAGCACTTGGAAGTAAGATGCAGATTAGGGGCAACCTTAGGGAGAAATGCACGCGAAGTTCCGTGGTTGTCACCTCCGCTAACGCGTAAGTTATTGATGGAACGAGACGTTCGGAGAAGTTGCACGAAAGGAATTCTCAGCCACGTCGGTTCGAGGCGCGGTGCTCACGTTGGGCATGAGCACAATGCGGCTCTCGACGAATTCAGCGGGTTAGTAGAACAGATATTTCTGCCACTTCGCATCCGAGCGGCCCATCATGCGCATGATGTGACGGCTGGTATGCAAATTAAACGCGCGCGGCTCACGCGTTAACCTCATGCTGGTTTCGTGCGGCAGCAGATTACCTTTCTTGCGATTGCAGGTATGGCAGCAGGCCACCAGGTTTTCCCAGGTGGAAGCGCCGCCGCGCGAGCGCGGGATCACGTGATCCAGCGTCAACTCGCCGGCGGCCAGAACCTTGCCGCAGTACTGGCAGGTATTGCGGTCGCGCAGCAGGATGTTCTTGCGCGACAAAGCGCGCGTCTGATGCGGGATGCGGCGGTATTCCAGCAGGCGGATCACCGACGGCACACGCATGGCCAGGCGCGCGGCATGAAGCTCGTGGCCGTTGGCCTCTTCCATCATGGCGACGCCCTTCAGCACCAGGATGATGGCGCGCCGGGCAGCACACACGTTAATCGGCTCGTACGATGCATTCAGCACCAGTACCGGCGCGTGCATGGCCGCCCACTGCGGGCCTTCGGAATCTCCGGCCACACGGGCGTGATGCATACAGCCGGCCAAGGACTTTCCGTATCGGGACGCTGCGCTTTGGACCGAACTCGACATAGCCCTCTATACCGATGCGGCAACTTCTGCCGCTTCGATTTCCTCCTCTTCCCCGGCATCGACAGTTTCCCGCAGGTCTGCGCCCTGGAAGGCGCGCGCCACGGTCACCGCCCAAACTCGTTCTGCACCGGCCGCTTTGAGCACGCGAGCGCACTCCGACAACGTGGTACCTGTGGTCATCACGTCATCGACCAGGATCACGTTGCGGCCCCGGACTGCCCTCGGATCGGCAACTCGAAAGGCGTCCCGCATATTCTCGATGCGTTCCTCGCGGCTGAGTCCTACCTGCGAAATCGTCTCGCGACGGCGGACCAGCGCCTCCGGTGCAATTGCAAGCTTCTGCTCAAAGTACTTAGATGCCGCGCGGGCGATCAGCTCGGCCTGATTGAAGCCGCGATCGTGCCGCCGGGCCTTATGAAGCGGAACCGGGACCAGCACCGGGGACGCGTCCAGTCCCAAGTCGGTGATTGCTTCGGCCAGCATCTCTGCCAGAGGAACGGCCACAGGCCTCACACCTTCATATTTCAGAAGATGAATGAGTCCGCGCAGAGCGCCTTTGTATTCGCCGAAGGAAACAGCGCGGTCGAAGGCTGGCTGGTGGTCGCGGCAATGCACACACCGGCCGTCGCCCATCAGCAACTGCGCGCTAGCCAGACGGTCGCCGCACAAAATGCATTGTGGAGCGCGCGTCGGCTGGATCTCGGCCAGGCATTCCAAGCAAACAGGAACTCTGGAGACGTTGTTGAGAGCGGTATGGCAGATACGGCAATCAGAAGGAAAGAGGACGGAGAAGATACTTCGCAGGAGGGTGTTTCGGCCCGCAACGGCCACGGCACGTTGGGATACGCGCGTTTCTCGTCGTTTTCGCTTTAGCGTCTCACGACTGCTGAAGACGACCCTCCAACCGTCCTACCCCAGTAGGACCCCGTCGGTGGTGCGAGGAGACTCAGTCCGGTCCCGAAGCACCGTGACGAACTCAGTATAGAAGCTTCGCAACTGACGTGCAATGCTGGTTAAGATTCCTCCCGGGGGATTCATCAAGGATTCACGGAATCTGCCGTGGCCGTTATTCCCCAGCCAACGCCTTGTATTGCGGTACGGTCAGCGGAACCACCGATAGCCTTCCCTGGCGCACCAGGGGCGAATCTGCGAACAGCTTGTTCGCTTTCACTTCGGCCAGGGTGACGGGCTTTTCGATCGCCTTGCCAACCTTGATCTTCACCAGCGGCGTCTTGGGATCAGCTGGCATCGACTGACACTACCGTCGCCGTTCCCACGGCCGTCTTGTCATCGCCGGTGTGATAGATGATGAGGCGCTCGCCCGGCTTCATCTCGCGCAGGTGTTTCACCGCGGTGGGATTGGTTACGCCGTCCCAGATGGTCTGCTTGTCGCGCTCCAGGTCAGCGAAGGAATAAACAGTCGGCTCGGTTTTCAGAAGGTAGTCCACGTCGGTCGATCTCCTCTTGCGTTCAACATTCTATCCGGGTTCCGGCCAAAGCACTTGCACTTGTGTACGATAGCGCTGGCGTGCTAACTTGCGCCGTCGCTATAATTTGTGAGCACCTCCGAGGTTTGCCTGAATGAGCTCGACTACCACCGAAGCACCTAAGAAGTTCCGGTCGTACGTTCCCGACAACACGACGATGCCGGAGTTCACCCTTCGCGCCGTGCTTCTGGGCCTTGTTCTTACCGTTATTCTTGGCGCCGCCAACGCTTATCTGGGCCTGCGTGCGGGCATGACCATTGCCGCCACCTATCCTGCGGCCGTCATCGGCATGGCGATCCTGCGCCTGATGAAGGGCTCCATTCTTGAAGAGAACATCGCGCGAACCGTGGGCTCCATTGGCGAGTCGGTGGCCGCGGGCGCGATCTTCACCATCCCGGCATTCGTGATTTCCGGCGCGTGGCCGGTCTTCGACTTTCAGCACGCATACTGGAAGTCGTCGATCCTGATGTTGCTGGGCGGCATTCTTGGCATTTTGTTTGTCACCCTGTTGCGCCGAGTGATGGTCGAAGACCCCGAACTTCCCTTCCCTGAGTCCGTGGCGGCCTCGCAAATTCACATTGCCGGACAACAGGGCAGCCGCGCGGCGAAGATTCTGTTCGGCAACATGGGATTCGGCGGGCTGGTTTATCTGCTGGGCCAGTTCAGCCTGTTCAGCGCCAGCCGCGATTTCATCGTGCAATGTTGGGAACCTTGGGCACAAGCTTCGTGCGCATGGGCCGCTCAGCCGCGGCTCCCAAGCTGCCGGCTGGAGCCGTCACCACCGTCTCCGCTCCGGCCATCAGCCCGGCTTATTTGGGCGTGGGCTACATCATCGGACCGCGTCTGGCATCGCTGAACTTTGCCGGCGGCGTGATCGCCTGGGGCCTGCTGGTGCCGCTCATCCTCTTCCTTGGCGGTCCGACGCTGGTGGCGCAATTCGCTCCAGCGGGCACCACGATTCCGGACACCGGTTTTTGGGCAGGACAAGCCGGCGCGGTGTGGAGCTTCATCGTTCGGCCCATCGCCGTCGGCGGCATGCTGGTCGGCGCCTGCTACACGCTCTTCCGCATGCGCAAGAGCCTGGGCATCGGCATGGCGCGCGCCGTCTCCGACCTGAAGAAGTCGGCTTCTGCGCACGCCGACACCGCTCGCACCGGACGCGACCTGAACGCCAAGTTCGTTTTCACCGGACTGTTCGTCGTGCTGATCGCGATGGTGTTTCTGTACAAGAGCTACGCCGACTCCTGGGGCCCGGGAATTGTCGCCGCGATCGTGATGATGATCGTCGGCTTCTTCTTCGCGGCCGTCTCCGGCAACCTGGTCGGCATGATCGGCTCGTCGAACAATCCGATTTCCGGCTTGACGCTGGCGGCCCTGGTCATCGCCGCAATGCTGATGGTGCTGATGGGAGTCTCGGGAATTCACGGCGTCGCGGCTGTGCTGGGCGTCGCGGCCGTGGTCTGCATCTCCTCGGCGGTCGCGGGCGAGATGCTGCAAGACTTGAAGGTCGGACATATTCTCGGCGGCACCCCCGCCAAGATGCAGATTGGCGACTTCATGGGCGTCACCGTTGCCAGCTTCGCGCTGCTGCCAGTGCTGCTGCTGCTCAACCAGGCCAACATCAACAGCGGCGGCATCGGATTCGGTGATCCTCAGCTCCCCGCTCCGCAAGCCGGCCTGATGGCGATGCTGTCGCGCGGCATCGTTGGCGGTGAGATGGCATGGCCGCTGATCGTCGTCGGCATCCTGATGGGATTTGCGCTGATCATGGTCGAGGTCAAGAGCCCCATGCTCTTCGCCGTGGGCATGTATCTTCCGCTGGAAACGACCTTCGCTATCTTTATCGGCGGCATGATTCGCTGGATGACCGACAAGATGCGCGACAGCAAGAACTTCAACGAAGCTCAGAAAGCTCGCGTAGAAAATGCCGGAGTGCTGACGGCGTCGGGCTTCATCGCCGGTGAGGCGCTCATGGGAATTGTCATTGCGGTGTTCAAATACAAGCAATGGCCATTGCCGGTGATTTTCCAGCATCCGCCATTGATTGGCGGATTCGTAATGCTGGTAGTGCTGGCAATCGTGATGATCCGCGTGCCGCTGGCCAACGCCGGCAGCCCCGATGAACCGGCTCCGCCGACCGCGATCATGTAAGAGCGAGCACCATAGGCCCGGCACAGATCGGTCGTACCTGAAGAAACTCAATCCGTTAACATTCGCACACCCCGCCCTGAAGGGCGGGGCTATCTTCGATTGCGGCGACGGCGCTTTACCCTACGCCCATACTCGTGTCCTAGAATAGTTAGGGATGCCTACTCGCTGGATCTGCACTTATCTGTTTGCCGCACTCTGCCTCTTTACTGCCTGTTCGCATAAGCCGGAGCCCAAGCGATATCCGCTCGACGGCCGCGTGGTTGCGGTCGACCCGGCGCAACACCAGATCACGGTCGCCCATCACGATGTTCCCGGTTTGATGAAAGGCATGACCATGCCGTTCCTGGTCGCCGACAGCGACACCTGGGTCTTCCAGGCGATTGCACCCGGCGATCAGATACACGCGACGCTGATCCTCGGCAATGACGCTGAGTTGCAGAACATCACGTTCACCAAGGTCAGCGACAGCGCTGTTGATGGCACTTCGCAACTGCACATTCCCGAGGCCGGCCAGGTAGTCCCTGACTTCACGCTCGTCAACCAGGACGGCCGCACGATCCATCTGAGCCAGTTTCGCGGCAAGCCACTGCTGCTGACCTTCATCTACACCCACTGTCCGTTCCCCGACTACTGCCTGCGCATGAGCGGCAACTTCGGACGCGCGCTGGAGCAGCTTCAGCAAAATCCGAAGGCGTTCGAACAGGCTCAGCTACTGTCGATCAGCATCGATCCCGATAACGACAAGCCGGCGGTATTGCGCGCCTACGGTGAGCATTATGTCGGACGCCTTGACCCGAAGTTCCAGCACTGGCAGTTCGCGTCGGGTACGCCGGAGCAGGTACGCAAAGCTGCCGACTTCTTCGGACTGGCCTACAACAGCAAAGACGGCCAGATCGTCCACGGGCTGCAAACTGTGCTGGTTGGCAGAGACGGTAAAATCCTCAAGGTGTACTCTGGTAACGACTGGAAGCCCGACGATGTGGCTGCCGATTTTGTGGCTGCGGTTGCCGGATAAGGCACAGCGTCGAACCAGTCGAGTTCGTTCATAAAATCCTAAGGAGCTTACATGCCACAAGCCCAGGCGATTGCCCGGCTCAACGATCTTCTCCGCGGTATGGACACGGCAATCCTCACTACAATACGGCCCGACGGCTCGCTGCACAGCTGCCCGATGGCCTCGCAAGGCGCCTCCGACGACGGCGCATTCTGGTTCATCTCCAGCAGCAAAAGCGAAAAGGTAGAAGCGGTGCGCACGATTCAGCGTGTGAGCCTCTGCTTTGCCAACCACGTCGGCAACCACTACGTCTCGGTTAGCGGCTTCTGCGAGCTCGTACGAAATAGCGAAACGGCCCAGCAGCTGTGGAATCCCAACTACAAGTCCTGGTTTCCCGGCGGCCTCGAAGATCCTGACCTTGTGCTGATGAAGATCGTGGTGCAGCAGGCCGAATACTGGGACCCTGCGCAATCTCGCATGGTGTCACTGAAAGGCTTCGATCCGGCGGCCATAACTTAGAGGCGGCCGGTAGTATTTCCGTCCGCCAGGTTAAGGAGAAGCAGATGACTCGAGGCTTCCTCTTGGAGTGTCGTTCTACCTTAGTTGGTGCGCTTACGGCGGTGATTTTCCTCACGTGCAGTTTCGCCTCAGCGCAGAATCCGCCGCGCAGCTCCACCGCCAACATTCCCTTCGATTTCTACATTTCGGGGGTAAAGATGTCTGCGGGTCAGTACACGCTGGACCTCATCGCGCCTACATACGTTCTGCTGCGCAGCCAGGACGGCAAAACCCAGCAGGATCTTTACTTCCTGCAGTCTGCTCCACCGACTGAGAATCTTCCATCGAAGCTGCTGTTTGCGTTGCGGGACGGAAAGTATTATCTGGCGGGTGTCTGGAGCGCGTACGGCAAGTCGCAGCTATCGTCGTTCACCTCCCAGCCAGGCGACCAGAAGAAGGACGTCCCACTGAAACCCGTCGAAAAAACTATGGCCAAACCGTCGCCGGGTCTGTAATAGTTGTTTGCCCCGGGCACACGGGGCCGCACGAGCGGCGATCAGCCGTCGCGCGCCAGAAGACTGTACATCTTGAAGGGATGAAAACTTCGCCATGAATCAGAAGGGCGTTCTTGTAAAAGGAAGGATATTCCTGACCCGTACGTTGACCGTCGTCTGCATTGCCGCCCTGTCCGGCGCCGCCGTCGGGCAGATGGGCGGGGCATCGAACCCCGAGCTGCAGCAGAAAGTTATGGCCCTTAAGCAGCAGGCCGCCGCCAACAAGCAGCGTCTGCACCACTATCAGTGGACCGAGACGCAGCAGATCACCCTCAAGGGCGATCAGAAGCCGGAGCGGGTCTTCCAGTGCTCCTATGGACCGAATGGTCAAGTGCAGAAAGTTCCCTTGGGCGCGCAGCCGGAGCAACAGCAGAAGGGAAAGCTGCGCCAGCGCATCGTCGAGAAGAAAACCGACGAGATGAAGGATTATATGCAGCAGGTGCAGAGCTTGCTGTCGATGTATGTGCCGCCGAATGCGGAACTCATCCAGCAGGCCATGCAGAAGCACAATGTTTCGATTGATAAGACCGTGGGCTCGAACCTCACCCAGGTGGTCTTCCACAACTACGCCAAACAGGGCGACCAGATGAGCATCGGCTTTGATGCAGCGGCGAAGAAAATCGCCACCATCAACGTGAATACCTACATGGACGACCCGAAGGACGCGGTCACGCTCGCAGTCCAGATGGCGAGTCTGCCCGACGGCACTAACTACGCGGCGCAGACCGTGCTGAACGCCACGGCGAAGCAGATCCAGGTGACCACCAGCAACTCCAACTACGCGAAGATTCAGTAAACGAAAGTCCCGCAACGCGAGACAAACCTTCTTCAGCCCAGCGCGGAAGCGCTGGGTTTCGCGCATTAAGAAGAATCCAGAGCCGGCTTCAAGCCGCTCCACTTACGGCAGAATCACCGCCGCTCCATCGATGGCATCCTGCTTGACCGCCAGCAGCGCTTCATTGGCCTGGTCGAGCGAGAACGATCTTACCTTCGGCTGCAGGTTGATGTCGGCTGCAATCTTCAGGAAATCGTGGGCGTCGTCGCGCGTCATGTTGGCGACGCTGCGGATCTGCCTCTCGCCCCACAATAATGTGTCGTAATCGAACTGCGGCATGCGGTCCAGGTGAATCGCGTTGATCGACACCACTCCTCCCTTTCGCAGGCTCGACAGAGCCGCCACCACGACATCGCCACTGGGTGCAAAAGTCACCGCACGATCCAACACCACTGGGGGCTTGTCGGTCTCAGCTCCAACCCACTTGGCTCCGAGCGATTCAGCCAACTTGCGATGCGACTCTCCGCGCGTCGATACGTAGACATCGCAGTTCCACGCATGCAACACCTCGATCGCCAGATGCGCTGACGCGCCGAAACCGAACAGTCCAACGCGCTCGCCCTTCTGTGTTCCCGCGACTCGTAAGGCGCGAAAGCCAATGATGCCCGCGCACAATAACGGTGCCGCGTGCAGGTCGTCGAGCTCGTGGGGCAAGGGGAAAACAAAATCGGCACGGGCCAGCGCGTACTCGGCATAGCCTCCGCGAACCGTATAGCCAGTAAAGGTCGGTTGATCGCAGAGATTCTCCATGCCGTTGCGGCAGAACCAGCACGTCCCATCGGTGCCGCCGATCCACGAAACTCCCACCCGGGTTCCAATGGGTAACTGAGCCGTCGCGCCGTCCGCCACATCGCCGACAATCTGGTGCCCGGGAATATCGTTCTCAATTCTGGGCGGGAGTTCGCCCTCGACGATGTGCAGGTCCGTGCGACAAACGCCGCAGGCGCGGACCTTGAGCAGGACGTGATTCGCCTCGACCTTTGGTTTGGAAACATCTTCGATCTGGAGTGGCTTCTGCGCGATGGGTGCGGGTTGATGCAGAACTGCGGCTTTCACGGCTCCTCCGTTAACCCTACGATTCTATTCTGCGATCACAGACGCTTGCAGCCGTATCGCCGGCGCCATCATCTCCCGTGAGAGTTCCGGCTGACCATACGTATCAGTTCACCAGGGCTGATGGGGGTCCAGCGTGTGGAAGAACAACACCAGCTTCACACCCACAACATCCACGGTCGCGATGGGAGCAACGATTGTATTGGTCCGCCGAAACCAGGTCTCGACTTCGACTTTGGGCGTAATCCGTGAGATGACGCCGACGCGCCAGTTGTACTGCGCCCACTCACCCAGCTCACAGTTGTAGAGCACTTCGACGGAGCCATAGGGCGTGAAGGCGAACTTGCGAACCTGGAAGCTGCGCGCCAGCGTGAGGCGATTACGATATCTCCAGGAAAACTGTTTCGGCAGGCCTTGCAGATCAATGCGGTTGCGATCGCCGATTTCGAAACCGAGTGGCAGCGGAAGACGCGGCGTCAACTCCAGCACGCCATTCTTCTGCGCTGTTTCCTTCCCATACAGATTCTTTACGTAGCGATAACCGATACGGAAGGTCAGATATTTGCTCCGCTCCGGGTTGCTCAACTTCAAGTGAGGAATGAAGTTCAGCAGGGCGATATCAAGATTGGGGCCCAGCACAAACTCAGGACGGGATTCTTCTTTGCCGGGCGAACCCGAGGCAAGCATCATGAAGTCAATGGAGTGTGTGAGCCCGACATACGTGTCGACCTGCGACCAGAAAACCGTCGGGGTGGCCGGGGTTTCCAATGGGGCGGGCGCCTGCGCCTGAGCGCTGGTCAAAAGCGCCGCTACGACGAATGCAACGCCTCCTATGCGCTGGAGACAAACTCTCCCTTTCGACCGCCGGTCGAACAATCGCCGCCTCGGAGCTAGATTTCAATCAACCTGATTGTGGCAGGAGCGCTTCATTATGGCATTCGAAGCGTGCACGGAAAACTATTTTCCTATAATGCAAAGGAATTCCACCATGGAGATCGATTCGAGCGGCAAGGCCAATCCTTCTTCTCACACGCACATCCAACACTAGTGAAATAATCGTGCTTTCCGCCGATATCCATGGACCTGACCCAGACCAAGCCTTCGAATCTACCGACGCCGGCCTCGCGCCGCCATACTGAGCTGCTGCAACTGCAAGACGTGAGCAAGAGCTACGTGACCGACGGTGAGGCTGTGCACGCGCTCAACGGTGTGTCGCTTTCGCTGGGCGCGGGCGACTTCGTCGCATTGGTCGGCCGCAGCGGATGCGGCAAATCGACACTGCTGAACCTTTCCGGCGCGATGGATTTCCCGACTGGTGGGCGGGTGCTATTGGACGGCGTTTCGACCTCGGAGCTCGACGACAACGGATTGACCCGTCTGCGCCGCCAGAAAGTCGGCTTCATCTTTCAGTCGTTTCAGTTGCTGAATACCTTAAGTGTTCTCGAAAATGTCGAACTCCCGCTGCTGCTGGCCGGTGAGTCGAAGACGCGGGAGCGTGCCGGGCAGAAGCTTGAGCTGGTCGAACTCGCGGACCTCAGCAACCGCATGACGCATCAGCTCTCCGGCGGTCAGATGCAGCGCGTCGCCATCGCTCGCGCCATGGTTCACGATCCCAAGCTGTTACTGGCCGACGAGCCTACCGGTAATCTCGACACCCAAACCGGCAACGTAATTCTCGATCTGCTGCGCCGCATTGCCGACGAGCAGAAGACGGCGATCCTGATGGCCACGCACAGCATGGAAGCTGCCAACATCGCCGACGCCGTAGTCCGCATGCGGGATGGCAGGATTGAAGAGGTCATCGCGCGATGATGTCGCGCCTGAAGATTTTCTATCGGCTCATCGTTCGTCCGCTTCATCGGGAGCCCGCGCGCACGTTACTCACTGTCCTCGCCGTGGCGTTAGGCGTCGCCGTGGTGCTGGCAATCGAATTGGCCGGCGATGCTGCCGCTGGGTCATTTCGTTCCTCAATCGAGACGCTTACCGGCAGCGCGAATCTGGAAGTCACGGCCGTGGGCGGCGTTCCCGACAATGTCGTCGCCACCCTGGCCACGCTTCCCTACCCAATCAAAGGCGAGCCCCGCATCGATGACTTCGCGACCATGCCCGCGACCGGCCAGTCGATCCCGCTAGTCGGCCTCGACCTGATAGCCGACCACCCGGAAGGCTTCAGCCTGCCGGAAGACGAGCCCGCCGACACCAGCAGCCTGGCGCAAACCCTAACGGGCGATACTGTCTGGGTCAGCTCGCATCTCGGCGGGAAGGTCGGAGATACAATCCCGCTCCAGATCAACGACGAGGTTCATTCCTACACGATTCGCGGCGTGCTCAAGGATTCGGGCGACGCAGGCGGGTTGATCCTGATGGACATCGCCACCGCTCAGCGCGCCTTGAAGCGCGCGAACCGTGTCGACCGCATTCTCATCACGGTTCCAGCCACGCCTTCGCTCGAGCAATGGGAGCAGCGGCTGCGCGGCGTGTTACCCGCAGGCGTCGAGCTTCGCCGTCAAGGCAGTGAGACCACTGAGAACCGCAAGATGCTCAGCGCTTTCCGTTGGAACCTGCGCATTCTCAGCTACGTCGCACTGGTGGTCGGCGCGTTCCTGATCTTCAACACGATCTCGGTGTCTGTCGTGCGCCGCCGGCCGGAGATCGGGATCGCGCGAGCGTTGGGCGCCAGCCGCACGGCGGTGGTGAGCGCGTTTCTTGGTGAGGCCGCGTGCTTCGGAGTAGTCGGCGGACTAGTTGGCATTGTCCTCGGAAGGCTGCTGGCGGTCGGCGCAGTGCGATTGCTCGGTGCCACGGTTGACAACCTTTACGTCAGCAGCACTCCGGCCCCAATTCACTTGACGCCGTTAGCACGTTCTTTTTGGCTTGGCGATTGGTGTCGCCGTCTCGCTGGCTTCGGCCGCTTCGCCTGCGCACGAAGCGTCGCTGGTCGCGCCGGTCGAAGCCATGGCGCGCGGGGAACGCGAGTATGCCACACGCGTCCACAAGATTCGCGATCTCTGGATTGGCCTCGGCTTGGCGATCGCAGGGACGGCAGCGTCGTTCGCGCCCGCCATCGCCGGCAAACCTTTCTTTGGATACGCTGCGGCGCTCCTGTTCATCGCTGCTTGTGCGTTCGCGATTCCTGCGCTGGTCAGCGGCGTTGACGGCGATTTCGTCCGGCATGTTGCGCCGGCTCGGCGGTGTCGAAGCGATGCTGGCCTCCCGCAGTCTCGCGTCGTCGCTGCGCCGAACGTCGGTGCTCGTCGGTGCGCTGGCGACGGCGATTGCCATGACCACATCGGTCGGCATCATGGTCGGCAGCTTCCGCCAGACCGTGCAGGTGTGGATGAATAATCAGCTCAAGGCCGACCTGTTCATTGCTCCGGCGACGAATCCTTCCGCCGACCGCCATCCGACAATCGACCTCGGGCTGTCGGAGAGGCTGGCAGCATTACCCGGCGTCGCGGGCGTCGATCGTTTTCGCGAGTACGAGATCAGCTATCAGGGACTGCCGGCGATCCTCGGCGTGGGCGACACGCTCGGCCCGCATCCGCTCGGAAAGGTCGAGTTCTTTTCCGGGCGCTCGACCGAGCAGGTCAACCGAGAGCTTCGCGCCGAAGACAACGTGATTATCAGCGAGCCTTTTGCGAACAAGCACCATCTGCGCGCGGGCGACATCATCGTTCTGCCGCTGGGCGATGCGCAAGTTCGATTTCGCATCATCGACGTCTTCTATGATTACGGCACGGAAAAGGGATTCATGGTCATCGACCGGGCGCGAGCGCTCCGCTATCTGCCCGATCCGGCGGTGTCGAACATGGCGGTCTACATCGCGCCCGGAGCGAATATCGACACGGTTCGTAAAGAAGTCGAGCAGGTAGCCGCCGGGCACAATCTCGTCATCTACACCAACCGCAGCCTTCGCGCACAGGCTATCCAGATCTTCGATCGCACATTTGCGATTACCTATGCGTTGGAGGTGGTTGCGGTGATCGTCGCGGTCATCGGAATTGCCGGCGCGATGCTGGCGCTGGTGATCGATCGCCGTCGCGAACTCGGCTTGTTACGCTTCCTCGGTGCAGCGGTCTCGCAGATTCGCAAACTCATTCTCGTCGAAGCCGGCTTGATCGGTCTGCTGGCCAACATCGCCGGGCTCGCCCTGGGGATTGTTTTGTCGCTGCTGCTGATCTTCGTCATCAACAAGCAGTCATTTGGCTGGACCATTCGCTTTCACTGGCCGATTGCGGTGCTGCTCGGTGCGCTTACTCTGGTCTACGTTGCTACTGTGCTGGCGGGCTTTTATCCGGCGCGCGTAGCTACTTCGCTGAATCCGATCGAGGTGGTGCATGAGGAGTAAGGCGATTGCGGTATTGCTGCTCCTCATGTCGACGCTGCCGATGCCGGCGCAGTATCAACAGGCCATGCCGGGCTATCACTACGAATTCCCGCGCGACCACTTTGACCATCCCGACTATCGCACCGAGTGGTGGTACTACACCGGAAATCTCGAGGCATCCGACGGCCATCGCTTTGGCTTTGAGTTGACTTTCTTTCGCCAAGGCGTTGACCGCGGTGCTCAACCGGCGGGCGACTGGGGCGTGCGGGACGTCTACCTCGCCCATCTGGCGCTCAGCGACATCGACGGCGGAAAGTTCTATCACACGGAACGTCTGAATCGTGCCGGTCCTGGACTCGCCGGCGCCAACCTGCAACAACAGCGCGTGTGGAATGGCAACTGGCAAGTGCAGTGGAAAGATGGAACGCAGCAGCTGCAGGCGATAACTCCCGACTACGCGTTGCGCCTGTCGATGACGTCGCGCAAGCCACCCGTCATTCATGGCCGTAACGGAATCAGCCAGAAAGGCGCGGGTAACGGCAACGCCTCACACTACATTTCGTTCACGCGTCTGCTGACGAACGGCACGATTGAATTGAACGGCAAGACGTATTCCGTCGAAGGCACGTCGTGGATGGACCACGAGTTCTTCAGCAGCGGCCTCGACAAAGACGAAGTCGGCTGGGACTGGCTGAGTTTGCAACTCGCCGACAATACTGAGCTGATGCTGTATCGGCTGCGGCATAAAGACGGCAGCGTCGATCCGTACTCGTCTGGGACGTACGTGGATGCGAATGGCAAGTCGACGTTACTCGCTGCCCGCGACTTCTCTATGACGCCGACGGGTGAGACTTACAACAGTCCCGTCACAAAAGCGATTTATCCCGTTGCCTGGAAAGTCGCGATCCCTTCACTAGGACTGGAGCTGCAACTTAAGACGTCCCTGGCATCACAAGAACTAACGAGCGGCGCTAACGCTGGTCTGTCGTACTGGGAAGGCGCGATTGACATCGCCGGAACCCGTGGCGGCACGGCAATTACGGGAGTTGGCTACCTGGAGATGACGGGATATGCGGAACCGATGACGCTGGGAGCCAAGTAATCCTTGGGCTTGGCAGTAATCCTCAACCCGTCCGACCTTCGGCTTGTGGTGTCGAACGATGAAAAACCTGTACGCACGGACCATGGTCAGCCTGGCCGCAGTCGTCGCTGCCATGGGATTGCTGTTGTTTGTTCCAGCGGGCACGGTTCATTACTGGCAGGCGTGGGTGTACCTGGCGATTTACCTCGGAGTGTCGCTGCTGTTTTCGATTTACCTGTTTCGCAACGATCCTGCCCTGCTCGAGCGGCGCATCAAAGGAGGGCCGACTGCGGAGAAGCGAGCGACACAGAAGATCGCGATGCTTTTCGCCTCTCTCGGATTTGTGGCTCTCCTGGTAGTGCCGGCGGTGAACTACCGTTTTGCAGGATCGTCGGTTTCGCTTGCAATCGAACTTGCAGCCGACGTGCTGGTGGTGGTCGGCTTCTATCTCGTCTTCCTGGTCTTTCGGGAAAACACGTTCGCCTCGTCGACGATTGGGGTCTTCGAAAACCAGAAAGTTATTTCGACCGGGCCATACGGACTGGTGCGTCATCCCATGTACGCCAGCGCGATGCTGTACGTGATTGGGACTCCGATTGCGCTCGGCTCCTACTGGGGACTTCTTGCGCTGGTCCTGATGGTGCCGGCCATCGTATGGCGGCTACTCGATGAAGAAAAACTTCTTGCGGTAAGCCTGCCTGGATATTCCGAGTATCAGCGAAAGGTGCGGTATCGGCTGCTGCCCGGTGTCTGGTAATGGGAAATCTGGGAGAATGGTTCCATGATTTTGCGAGCGCTGCAAGCTCTACTCCTTTGCACTTTATTGCCCATCGTCAGTAACGCCGCCGATAAAGCGTCCGATCTCTCCCACACGCTCGATCAGGTTTCCTCGGCTTACGCCAAGCTCGAACCGCAATCCATTCGACCGGCCGAGGGCTTCATCAAGTACGACTATCTGATCCCCGCCGGCTACTACAAACAGATGTGGGACTGGGACGGATTCTTCATCGGTTCGCATCTGGCGCAGCAGGGCAAGCCGCAATACCTGAAGTATTGGGTGCTCGACTTCGCCGGCGCGATCGATCAGGACGGCTACGTCGCCGGTTGCATCACGACCAAGGGTCCGCGGCCGCTGATGGGGCGCTTCGCCATGAAGCCGTTTCTGGCGCAGGGCGCGGTAATCGCCTCTGAAGGGCTGAACGATTACTCCTGGGTCAAGCCGATCTGGGAGAACATGCGCAAGGTCATCACCTATCGCGAGCAGACGCAGTTCGATCCCAAGTACGGGCTGTTCTTCTGGGAGAACGCGATCTCTTCCGGTGCCGACAACAACGTCGCGCTGACCAACGATCCCAAGGATAAGAGCGCTATTCTCGCCACCGATATCAGCACGTTCCAGTATCGCGAATACCAGGCGATGGCAAAGCTCGCCGATAATCTGGGCTACAAAGACGAAGCTGACGAGTATCGCAAGAAGGCTTCGGCGCTGAAGGCGGCGATGCTGCAGCGCATGTGGTTTGCCGACGAGGCGATGTTCTACAACATCCGCCGCGACACCGGAAAGCCGGTGAAGCGCATCAGCTATTCGAGCTTCGTTCCTCTGATCGCCGACATTCTCCCTGGAGCAAGCGCCAAACAGATGATCACGCGCTACATGCTGAACAAAGACTTCATGCTCGCCCCGTACGGCGTACGCAGCCTTTCGAAGCAGGACCCGGAGTACAACAACGCCGCGATCATCGTGCCCTACTCGAACTGGCAGGGGCCGATCTGGATCAACGCGAACTACATGAACTACATCTCGCTCAAGAAATACGGCTTCAATAAAGAGGCGGCGGAGTTGTCAGACATTCTCGGCCGCATGGTTGTCGCCGACATCAACAAGTGGGGATCGATGCACGAAGACTACGATGCCGAAACCGGAGCTGGATTGGCGCCCACGCCTGAGCAGTCGGAGAACCACGTATTCTCCGGATTCGTAGGATGGAATCTGCTGGCGCAGGATATGTTGCAGTGCGAAGCGAAAGGCAAGTGCGAGTTTCTGGGATGGTATGGGGTGAAGCAGTAGGTATGGGCTTCTATGCCGAAGTGCATTGCAGACTGGCCAAGTGCGAAGCCGCGCTGGAGTGCATACATCCTTTGCTCAGGAATGAAAGATGAACATCGACGTCGTCCTAAAGCGATTTGAAAATCCGGATGAAACATTCACCTTCCCGAAAGGCAAGTTTGAGATCGTACACGTGGGCGGAATGACGCTTGGGCGTGCTACCTACGAGCCGGGCTGGCGCTGGTCGGAGCACATCGGAAGGGCCACCGGCGCCAAGATGTGCAGGGTGGAACATGTTGGCATCGTCGTGTCGGGTCGCTCAGGGCTGTCGATGGAAGATGGCAGCGAGCGAGAGATGCACGCAGGCGACGTGTTTTATGTTGCGCCTGGACACGACAGCTGGGTGATTGGCGACGAGCCCTATGTCTCCATTCATCTTATGGGTGCGGAGCAGTACGGGAAGAAATAGCTACGGTGTGCCGTAGACCTTCTTGTAGACTTCGGCGTTGCGCACGATGGCCTGCACGTATTCGCGCGTTTCAGTGAACGGGATCGACTCGACAAACTCCTCGATGTCGCGGTAATTCCCGGACGCTCGCCAATCTTCCACGCGATCCGCGCCGGCGTTGTAAGCGGCCAGCGCATATTCAACTTGCCCTCCGAAGTGATCGACCATTTCGCGGAAGTAATGCGTACCCAACTCGATGTTCGTGTCCGGGTTCAGCAGCGAATCGGTGCTGTAGTGTGACAAGCCGGTCTTCTTGGCTTCACCTTTGCCGGTGCGCGGCAGCAACTGCATCAGGCCATACGCGTTGGCGTGTGAGATTGCACTGGGGTTGAACTCGGATTCCTGGCGGATCAACGAAGCAACCAGGTACGGATCAAGCCCGTTGGCCTCCGAGGAACTGCGCAGCGCGTCCCAGTACGGACGCGGAAACAGTCCCTGCCAGTAGGGCGACGGCAGGTCGCTGACGTCCATCGAGAAGTAGCCACTGATCGCGCGTTTCAGCGCCTGCAGCGCGCGATAATATTCGCCGCCGCTGGTGTAAATCTTGGCGATCTCGATCATCTCCCAGCTTGGTCCGGACGAACTCCCAGCCTGCAGTTCGCGCACGGCGAGATCGGTCATGCCGGCGTTCTCCAGCAACTTGGCGCGGTTGTAGTGCAGGTCGTCTTCGGGCGGAGTGGTTACTTGCGACACCGGATCGAGCGCAGCCTGCGCCGGAACATGCTGTAGCGAAGCCACAGCCACTGCTGGAGCCTGAGGCAGCGTCGTCAGCCGGCGACGCGCCAGCACGGCGTAGTAATAGTTGCGATAGCGGCCGCTTAGCTTCTGGTAATAAGCCCGGGCAACACCGTAGTCGCGATCATCTTCGGCCATGCGGCCACGCCAATACATGGCGTTGGGAACTTCATTCGTTCCGGGATAAAACTCGATCTGCTCTTCGAAATACTTCTTGGCTTCCTCGCGACGGTTCTGGCGATAAGTCAGCCATGCGCACTTCCAATGCGCGTAGGCGGCCTTGTTTCCTTCCGGAAAGCGCTCGTGAATCTCGCGGTAGTAATCGATCGCCTTGTCGTAATCTTTGCGCAGCAGGTACATGTTGCCCGCGCTCATCAGCGCGGCTTCCAGCCACGGCGATTTCGGCGTGCTGGCGCGCATGTGCTCGAGGATGTTGCTCAGCGAAGCATCGTCATTCTCGTTGCGGGCGATCTCGGCCTGCTGATACCACTTCTCGGCGCTGGCGTCGCTGCCGTCGTCGGGAATCCGGGCGAGCGCATCTTTCGCTTTCCGCGTGTCCCCGTCCTTCATATAGGAGTTGGCCAGTTGGATAAGCCCGGCCGACTGCTTACCCGGAGGTGAAAGGTCGACCACGTACTGGTACTCGTCAGCGGCAGCGGCCCAGCGCCGCGCTTTGTACAAGGCATCGGCGCGTTCGAGATGCTCGGCGTAGGTCACTGGCGGCAGAGCCTCCTCTGCCGGAATCTTGCGAAGATCGGCGTAGGCTGCATCGGCCAAGTAGCTCGTGGCGAAACCGTAGTAGATATGCTGAAGAATTTCCGCGCCGGTCTTTGGCTGCCCGCTCTGCACGTAGGCTTTGGCAAGGTAGTATTCGGTCTCAGCGCTGGCCGGGGTGCGATGCGCTTCCAGCAGACGAATCGTTTCGGCCGACTGATTCAGCGCCAGCATGGCCTTGGCATCGGCAATCATCGCGTCATGGTCATAGAGCGAGTCCGGGAAACGCGTGCCAAAGTCGCGCAGATAGGCTAGCGACTCTTCCGGGTTATTGCTCAGCACATAGGAGTTGCCGATGAAGAACGCGACGTAATCCTTCAACTCGCCAATCTGCGGCTCCGCTTTTTGCAGCGCAGTAATCGCCGCAGGATATTGGGCATCCAGGTAGTGCGCATAGCCGATGGCGAACCAGGCGAGCGAGCCGGCCTCGGTACCCGCGTGGGTATGGGCATAATTCTCAACTCCGGCGTAAGCTGCGGGCGTGCGGAATTCGACCAACTGGCGCGCCATGGGCCGCAGATCGTTGGAGGCCACGAACGTCTTCTTCATCTGGTGAGCGCGCGCGGCGGTCACCTTCTTGCGCGGCTTGTGAGAAGTCGACTTCTTGCTGGCTGTGGTCTTGTGGGTCGAACTCGAAGCGGTCGACTTCTTCTTTTGCGGGGATGAGGTGCTCGAGGAAGACGTGCTGTCTTGCGCGACAAATCCGCTGCCGGTCAAAACCAACAGGCAGAGCAGCGTGGTGACGAAAAGGCGAATACGGGTGCTCACTGCATGCAGTTTAGCGCGATTGGAGCTGCCGTGGACGAATGTGTTCCATTGACAGAATCGGTACCCAAGGTGAAACCAAACCCTGCGCTGCTCCGTATGATAAGCAGGCGGCAACGAACCTGTGCCGGTCACACTCAAGGTTCGGGCATAAAATTCGCTCCGGGTTTTTCCCAATTCCCATTGGAGTAGGTACAATGGGGTCCGAGCGTTTTTCTGTCTTCTGGCGTAAAATCCTGAATCTGCATAGATATGGGAACCATCCAACCAAAAGTAGCTGAACCAGTTGGCGATGAGCTTAACGCTGGTTCACGCGGCGAAAGCCGGCGACATCAGCGCCTTCGAGGAGCTGGTGCGTCGGTACGACCGCAATGTTTTCCGGATTGCGCAGCACATCACGCAAAACCGCGAAGACGCGGAAGATGTGGTGCAGGACGCGTTCCTGAAGGCGTACCAGAACCTGGCGAACTTTCAGGAGCAGTCGAAGTTTTATACCTGGCTGGTCCGGATTGCGGTGAACGAGGCGCTGATGCGCCTGCGCCGCCGGCGTCCGGAGCGGATGGTGTCGCTCGACGAGGACATCAAGACGGAAGAGGATTCCATGCCGCGCGAAGTCGCGGACTGGGCTCCGAATCCGGAGCAGCTTTATACGCAGGGCGAGCTGAAGGAGATACTGGGCAAGACCGATCCAGGGCTTGCCGCCGAGTTTTCGCACGGTGTTTGTTCTGCGCGATGTGGAAGGTCTCTCGACCGAAGAGACGGCCGACGCCCTGGATTTGAGTATTCCGGCCGTGAAGTCCCGATTGCTTCGTGCCCGGTTGCAACTGCGCGAACGCTTGAGCAAGTACTTCAAAAATCGTGCTGGTGGAGATGGCAAACAGTGACCTGCTCTGATTTTCTGAAAGAGCTAACCGATTACCTCGACGACTCGATGGACGCCCAAACACAGGGCGGAATTGGAAGATCACCTTCAGTGGTGCCACAACTGCTACGTCGTCTGCAACACGACGAAGATGACCATCGAGATTTACCGGGACTCCCATCTTTACGAACTGCCTGACGAACTTCGCACCCGTCTCCGTTCGGCTATCATCACCAAGTGCCAGTGCCATAAGGATTCGCCGGGAGCTGGACCGACCGAAGCAACCGACTCGCCCAAAACTAAGTAACCGAAATCCCGCAGCTTTACCTTCCTCCCGAGTGCTTGGCTTCGCATTCGCTTTCCGCAGGCCCGACCGGCGTTTTCCTCCATTTGACGCCTAATCTTTTCTAAATAAATCACCTTAGATGTGAAACCGCTAGTAGGCTGAGAGTCGTCTAAGTCGGTAAGCACGTCGTATCCTCTCCGGGGCGGAGAATCCATCATGACGAAGTTGGTTTATCTAGCGGCCATGGCTCTTCTGGGGCTCGGACTGACAATGGCGCAAGACCCTTCGCCGCAGTCCGACAGCAGCAATTCCAGCAAGACCGCGCAAACACAAACCGCAACCACGCCGAACCATACCAAGCCAACGCAGGGCGCCGACCGGGGAATGGCGGGTGAGTCGCACCACAGCTCAGAGAATTCCGCGCCCGACACGACCGTTCAGGACCGGCAGAACAGCACCACCTCGACCACCGGCGCTTCCGGACAAAGCGACACGCAGCCGTCGAAGTCGACGATGGGAACAACCGGCAACACGCCGGACAGCGAGAATCCTGAGCCGGGCAACAGAGGGACAACGGTTCCGCAGAACGGCGTACCCGCGGACCAGCAGCCGAACTCGTCCGCCAATCCGACGCCGACACCGCATCTGATGATGAATTCGCAGCAACTGAATTCGACGCCGGCGGCCCGTGCGGTTGCGACCCACACGCCAGATCCCGGTACCTGCATGAATCCGGCTTCTGTCGATGGACAATCCGCCGGCACGGCTACTCGCCCGGCCTGCGATTAACGATCGGCGAAACTCCCTCACCCCCGCAAAGCGCCCCTGCGCGACAGCCATGAACAGGCCGCACCGGCGCACGAACGTCCGTTGCGCGCCGGAAATCGTTCTATATAATTCCTGACCGGATTAGAACAATCTTGAGGAGGAAATCCGATGAGGAGAACACTATGGGCCTTGTGTCTCAGCGCACTGGTCGTTCCGGCTTTGGCAGCGGCACAAAGTGCTTTCGACGGCACGTGGAAGATCGACATGAATAAGGTCGACTTCTCCAAAAAGCCGGATGTCTATCTGCTGGAGAACGGCACTTACGAATGCAAGACCTGCGTTCCGGCGGTCAAGGTGCCGGCCGACGGGCAGGACCACAGCGTCAGTGGTCATCCCTACTACGATTCCGTCGCCATTAAGGTTGTCAATGACCACCAAGTCGAGGAAACCGACAAGAAGAATGGCAAAACCGTTGCCACTTTCAAAATGACGGTCGCGCCCGACGACAAGACCATGCACCTGGACTTCAGTGACTCCAGCAACAGTAATGCTGACCCGGTGACCGGCAGTGGAGAAGCCGCGCGTGTCGCGAAAGGTCCGGCGGGAGCGAACGCCATCTCGGGTTCATGGCGCACGACTAAGATGGACAATATTTCCGACAACGGCATCACCTGGAGCTACAAGGTGAGCGGCGATGAACTTACCATGACCACGCCGACCGGCCAGAGCTACACCGCCAAGATGAACGGAACGGAGGCGCCAATGAAGGGCGATCCCGGCGTGACCACCGTGTCCGTGAAGCCGATCGGCAAGAGCGGACTGGAAGAAACGGATATGCGCGACGGAAAAGTCATTGGCGTGATGAAGGCGAAGCTCAGCTCCGACGGCAAAACGATGGATATTGTTTACGAGGACAAGCTGCACGGTACAACGATGAAGTCGATGGCGACGAAGCAGTAGACACGCAAAGAACTCGCTTGGTGCCCCAGGTTCGCGTCCGGCTTTTGGACGCTAACCTGGGTGAGTCGAACTGTCACTCGTATATCAGGACCCCAGGTTAGGCCAACAGCAGGTCGAACCTGGGGCACCGGCATTTCTACTCACAAGTCGCAACAACTGCGTTTCTCTTCTACTGCTCGGCAATCAGGTACTGCTCGATCTTTCCGTCGGGCATCTGGTAGATGATAATCACCAGGTTCTTCTTCGCGTACTTCACTTCGTAGATCCTGCTCCGTCATGCCGCCGCGCAGCGAAGTCCGCGAGGCCGTAAAGGCTTCCGGCGCGCCCAATGGCCCCAGGCTGTTCGGCGTAGTCTTTGAGCGCCTGATCGGTGAAGTAGGCGTTGGCATTGTCGGTGAACAGCGAGCGATCGATCTTGCCCTGCTGTAATCCGTCATAAACCTGGCGCATCATCGCGTCGGTCTTCGGATCCTGCGGAGTCGCCGCCTTAATCAGTGCTGCGACCACCGGACGACCGATGCCGCTGGCTGCCTCCGACGCATCCTGGTTGGTCAGTACAACCACGGCGATCTTGTCATCGGGCAGAACAATGTTTTCTGCCACGAATCCCGATACTTCGCCGCCGTGCTCCAGCGTCCGATGCCCGTTGTTGCTGGTAACAAACATCCCCAGACCGTATCGTGTACCGACGCCGTCTTTCAGCACGACTTCGGTTTCCATGTCGCGATAGGAAGCCGGTTTCAGCACGCTCTGATTGATGATGGAGATGTCCCACTTCGCAAGGTCTTCGGCCGTCATCGCCAGCTCACCCGCGGCGAACATCCAGCCACGGCCTTCCTTAGGCGCCGGACGCGGCGGACCAAGCGCATACCTCATGTAGCCTGTCGGATCGGTCGGCGGCAACTTGTTGGCGTCGGTGTCGGAGACGCTTGTCATCCGCAGCGGCGTGAAGACATGCTGGCTGAGAAACTTCAGCAGCGGCATGCCGGAAACTTTCTCGACGATTACGCCGGCTATGACGTAATTGGTGTTGCTGTACTGCCACTTGGTTCCCGGCTGGAAGTCGAGCGGCTTGCGCGCCCACATATCCATGATCTGGTCGGCCGTAATCGGCTTCAGCATCAACGGTGGAACGTAATCCTGCGGCCAGAAATCCTGATAGCCCGAGGTATGCGACAGCAGCTCGCGGATCGTGATCTTGTCGCCATCGGTCAGGCCCGAAACATACTTCGAGACGGGATCGTCCAGCGAAAGTTTCCCGTCCTCGGCCAGCATCAGAATGGCTGCTGCCGTGAACTGTTTGCTGATCGAGCCGATGCTGTAGCGCATCGCGGCGGTCGCCGGTGTCTGCGGATCGAGTTTGGCTGCGCCGTACGCCTGCACGTAGGCGATCTTTCCATCCTGCACGACAGCTACCGATGCCGAGGGAACGCCGGTCGACTTGAGCACCTGCTGCGCGATTTGATCGATCGAACTGCGCAGCTCCGGTGACAACGTCGACGAGTTTTGAGAATGCAATGCCGGCGAGAGCGCCAGCATGAGAATTGCGCAGGCAAGCACAACCCTGCCCATAGCAATAGGAATTGTTCGCATGAGAAGCCTCGGAGAGAAATGAATCACCGATAACCCTACCGCAACTCGACAGCAGGGACAAATCGGAAAGCTAGGCTTGTCTCTGCTTTGGATGCTCTCCGACAGCTGCTGCCGAGGCCGACGATCCCGGCTCAGCAGGCGCCGGAGCCGGTGCGTTCGGCTGTGCCGCTGCTTCCGCCGGCTTGCCGTTTGCCGGCGGTTGTTGGCCGTCGGAGCCCGGGAACACGTAACCGTCGAGCAACCGATGATGCATGCTGTAGAGAGCAAGCTCGAGCCGGTCGGCAACGTTGAGCTTGTCGTAGATTTTGCGCAGGTAATTCTTGACCACCTGCTCGGTTGTCCCCACTTCGCGGGCGATGTCTTTGTTCTTCAGGCCCTGGGTGACGCCGCTGATGATCATCATTTCTTTTTCGCTGAGACGCAACTGCCGCTGCGGCGCCGTGCCTTGCAACGCCTGCGTCCGATAGGCTTCGATGACCCAGTTCACACCCTGCTTATCAAGCCACGTCTCGCCGGCAGCTACTTTGCGCACGCAGCGCACCAGCAGCTCAGGTGACACAGCACGGGCCAGAATGCCGCGCACGCCGCGGCGCAGATAATCGACAGTCTCCTGCTCGCCCGCGCGTTGCGTGACCATGATCAGCTTCGCTCCCGGAAGCGCGCGCCGCGCGACTTCGCTGATGGCGTCCGCAGGATTGGGTGAGAGCCCAGCTTCAAACAGAATGACATCGCTCGGAGAGTTAGCCACCTCATGCAGAGTTTGGGCGAGAGTTTCCGTCTGCGCCACAACCTCGAGGTCGTCCTGCATGGCGAAGATCTTGTTCATGCCGACGCGAAAGATGGCTTCCGAGTCAGCCAGGATGATGCGAATGCGCTGCGGGCCGGACTCCGGCTCGCTGGGCACTCCCACGACGGATGCCGGCGCAGCTTTGCCTTTGCTATCGGCTTTGCGAACCGCTTTCATCCGGTTAAATGCGTTTGAAGTGGTACTCATCGATCACCACCGCCACGTTTTGTCCTGCACCTTCCTGCGAGCATCGAACCACACGGCCGGCACATAGAACCATGACTGGCTGACTGGCCCCCAAATCCTCACTCGGCATTTCAATGGCAAATTCCACCGGCGAACCCACCTCTACTTGCGATTCGTCAATGTGAAAGGAGATGCCGCCCGCCGAGATGTCTGTGGTCTTGGCGTGATATTCCCCTGCCGGAGTCTTTAGGGTGACCTGAAGATGAAGTGGAAAACGTATTGAATTGCGAAAATCGCCGAACTGGTGGCCAGCAGACATGATCGTGTACCCCAACACGATACCGCGGTAATGCTCCTACCAGAAGTTACTAAAGTACCATCAATCCGTTGTTACTGTAAAACATATTCTTGTAATGTATTTGCTTGCCCTCCTGCCGCGCATAAACGGGCGCGCCGGTGCGAGCCAATTTTCGCAAGCGGTTCCAACGCTCCTTACTTATCGGGGAGCCGGTAATTTTGTGATCGGTCAGAATTTGGTGGTTTCGGTGAAGTTGAAGTCACGGATCTTCATGGCAGGCGCCACCATGTCCATCGACTCCTCGCCGCTGGCGCGTACAGGAACTCCCATCGCCTCAATGTTTTGTAGCATCTGGACGAGGCTCTCGTTGAAGCGGAAGTTGCGAACACCGCAGGTAACTCTGCCGTTCTCGACCAGAAACGTGCCGTCGCGGGTCATGCCGGTCAGGATCTTGTCGTAAGGATCGACCTCGCGGATATACCAGAGCCGAGTCACTAGGATTCCACGCTCCGTGGAGACGATCATCTCATCGACAGTTTGGGTATTTTCCCCGAGATCTTCGAAGACAATATTGAGGGGGGCTTCTCCAATCTCGTTCGGCAAGGCGAAGCCATGCCCGGTAGGAGTAACAGTCCCCACGTTACCCGCGTCTCCCGCCTGAAGCGCGCGTTTCGCGCTGCCCCGCGAGAAGGTTACTCGTTGCACCACGCCCTGATCGATCAGCTTCAGACGGTGCCGCTTCATCCCTTCGCCGTCGAAGGTAACGCCGGCCTGCTGGGGATGGTAAGCGTCGTCCCAAACGGTAATGTTCTCGCCGAACAGCCGAGTGCCAATGCGATCGTTGAGGAACGATCTCTGTTCCAGCAGCGCTGAGCCGCTGAAGTCCCAGAACATGAAACCCACCGCATCGAGCACGGCCGCCGGTTCGAGAATGACCGTGTACTTCCCTGGCGGCAGCTCGAGCGGATTTCTGGACGCGATAGCTTTCTCGGCCGCGACCTCGGCCAGGCGCCGCGGATCGAGTTGGGCTGCGTCGGTGGCATTGAGCTTCTGCCAGCCCGACGAATTGTCGCCGATCATGGTGATGGAAACTTCAGCCAGCGTTTGCTGATACCAGTCGCTCACACCGCGCGAATTGAAGATGCCTTCGCAGCTTTCGGCGGAGGAATAAATTCCCGCTGCAGTCAGCGAATGCCGTTTCGCAACTTCGACCATCTGCGCGACGGCTGCGGCGCGGTCGTCAGCCGTGAGTTTCGCCGTGCCCTCGAAATAGCGGTTCACCGCAGCATGGCCCGATTCAGCCGCATTCTCTTGAACTTCCCGCGGCCCAGGCATGGGTAGCAAGTCAGGATCTTCCTGCTGGACGCGCGCCAGTGCTTCGGCCGACTGCACCACGCGACGCAGGCTGTCGTCGTCGTGCTTGTTGGTGGTCGCGCGCGCAGTTCGCCCGCCGAAGGAAACGCGCACCGAGATGTGATTCTCTTCTTCGGCTACGTTCTGATGGATGGTGTTATTGGCAAAGCGGGTCAGCGCGCTGTGTCCGCTGGAGATCGAGGAGCTCAATCTCATCGGCAGACGAGTACTTGCGGAGCTTGTCGAAGATGGAGGAAGCTTGATCGCGGTTCAGCATTTATCGAATCGCAGTTGGCACTTAGCAAAATCGTTGCTCATTCGCCTGGACGCTGGAACGATGGTTTGGCTATTGCCAAATGCCAGGTGCAAACAACTAAGTGCCGCTTCCTTTATACGCCGTGCCTACACTGATGTTCCTGAACCTCGCGGGCGCGGCTCCGTGGCCCGTTCCCATCACCTGCTGCGGCTGGCCTTTGCCGCAGTTTGGTGTTCCCCACAGTGTCCACTCATCGCGTGAGCAGATGGCATCCATCGAGTTCCAGAACTCCGTGGTGATGCCGGAGTACGAAGGATTCTTCAGCATGCGGCTGCGCTTGCCGTTGACGATCTCCCATCCGATCTCACAGCCGAACTGGAAGTTGTAACGCTTGTCGTCGATGGACCACGAGCGGTTGGTCTCCATGTAGATGCCGCGCTCGGTCGAGGCGATCAGCTGCTCCAGCTTAGCGGTTCCTCGCCCGGCAGGATGCTGACGTTGGTCATGCGCACAATGGGCAGGCGGTTCCAGCCTTCCGCGCGCAGACAGCCTCCACTGCGCGATGCGCCGATGGCTGCCGGCGGTGTCCCGCGAAGTCAGGTATCCGGTGAACAAGGCCGTTGGTGATGATCGGCGTACACTGCGCGGCGACGCCTTCATCGTCGTAGGCAAACGTGCCCAGGCCGGGGCCGTGTGCTTCGGTCGCGTCGGCCACGACGTTGACGATTTCGCTGCCGTACTTCAGCGTGCGCAGCTTGTCGAGCGTGAGAAACGACGTGCCAGCAAAGTTGGCTTCCATGCCCAGCACGCGGTCAAGCTCGATGGCGTGGCCGACCGATTCATGAATCTGCAAGCCGAGCTGCGAGGAATCGAGCACGATGTCGTACGGGCCCTCGGGACACTGGTCCGCCGAATGCAGGGCTACGGACTGCTCTGCGATCTCCTGTGCATGCTCCAGCAGATTGAACTCCTCAATCAGCTCATAGCCTTTGTTCTGAAACTGTCCGCCAAACGAGTTGGGATACGAGCGCTTCTGAATCTCCGTGCCTTGAAAGGTGTGCGCGGCATAGCCGGCGCCCGAAGTGACCACGGTCTGATGAATTTCCGAGCCCTCGGTGGAGTAGAACCACTGCTCGTAGCGGCGGAAGTTCATGCTGGTCTCCGCCAGCGTCACGCCCCTGGTCTTACGCAGCTCTTCATCGATGGCGAACAGCAAATCAAGATTTTTTTCGATGGAGATGCCGAAGGGATCGATCTTGCATGGGGACGACCAGTCAGCTTTCGCCGGCCGCTCGGGAACCATACGCAGTTCCTGCGACTTCACCGTAGCTGAAGCCTTCGCGATTGCCGCGGCGTGGGCGGCACAATTCTGAACGCCCTCGCGTGAAAGGTCGTCGGTGGCCGCGAATCCGAAGGCGCCGTCGGCGACAACCCGAATGCCGATGCCCAAGGTCTCGGCGTCAGAGGCGCTGCCGATCTTGCCGTTCTTCGTACCCAGGGCGCGGCTGCGCTCGTCGACGATGCGCGCCTCGGCCAGTGACGCTCCCCGCAGCTTAGCGGTTTCCAGGGCCCATCCAGCGATTTCTTTCATCGAGTATCCCGAGTTAAAGATGATATCGTGTTCGCGAGCGGCGCGCAGCGGTGGGTCTTCGGAGTTGCGAGCGTGGCAGCTCGATGTTCAACTCAGAACGTAGCCGGTGTGCGCGTGGAAAGCTTTAGCCGCTGCGAACCGCCGGCACAACTAAAAGTCTGTGCCTGACACAAAGCCGCGGCGTGACGTGTACCCGGTGGAGCGAGCTTCCCTTGCGTGCGAATCGTAGGATCCAATGGGATTCGTCATCAAAACCGTGATCCTCAAAGACGGCATGCCGAGCGTGGAGCAGGCACGCGCCCGCCTGGGCAGCGAGATTCACGGCGCGCAGCAATCCGGCATCAAGGTCCTCAAGGTCGTGCACGGTTACGGCTCAACCGGCGTCGGAGGCGATCTACGCTTCGCCTTGCAAGCCACGTTGCGGCAGATGGTCACCAGGAAAGAAATCCGCGACTGCATCTTCGGAGAGAACTGGCGCAAGAGTGACGAGCGCACCTGGGAGCTTTTGAAACACATGCCGGAGTTGAAGGCCGACAGCGATCTTGGACGCGGCAATAAAGGAATCACCATCGTTCTGCTGTAGCTGTTGCCAGCCGCTATAATCCTGCGTTGGACCTTCCCTGCGCCGAGGGCGTCCATAAAGAAAGCACGTCGTAGGCTTCCGCGATGGACGTTGCCATCCCGACCTTAGCCGCTGGCCGCACTCACACGAACGCGCCCTCCCGCGTGGCCATCGCAGCCTGCATGCTGGCGGGCATGTGTACCTTTCTCAACGTCTACGACACGCAGCCGATGCTTCCCTATCTACAGCGCCTGTACCACACGACGGCGATCGCCGTCAGCTTCACTGTCAGCGCGACAATTCTGGCGGTCGCTCTCACCGCACCGTTTGTCGGGCTGCTGGCAGAATCTGTGGGTCGCAAGAAGGTCATTGTGCCCTCGCTGTACGCGCTGACCGTACCCACACTGCTCGCGGCCACATCGCAAAATCTGCATCAGCTCATCTTGTGGCGTTTCATGCAGGGGTTGTTCGTTCCCGGCGTCATCGTCGTGATCATGGCCTATATCGGCGAGGAGTTCGGCGGCGTATACGTTGGCCGCGCGATGGCTTCTTACATCACGGGCACAGTGCTGGGCGGTTTCGGCGGCCGCTACATCGCGGGACTGGTGGCGCACCATTTTGATTGGCGGTATGCCTTCCTCGTCATCGGCCTGGTGAACCTGGCAGGCGCAATCATGGTGCAGCGCTGGCTGCCGGTGGCCAAGAACTTTGTACGCGCCGAGGCGGTCCGTCACTCGATATCGCACGCCAAGGAACACCTGTGGAATCCGCGCCTGCTGGCAGTCTTCGGCATGGGCTTTGCGGCGCTATTCTGCCTGGTCGGCACCTTCACCTATGCGAACTTCTATCTGGCTGCGCCGCCGTATCACCTCAACACCGCGCAACTGGGGAGCATCTTCTTCGTCTACCTGTTCGGACTGATCGTAACGCCGCTTTCGGGACGCTGCCTCGATCGCTACGGCATCCGCGTGACCTCGGCGATCGGATTCGCCTTTGCTGCCGCAGGATTGCTGCTCACGCTGGTGCATTCGCTGGCCGTCATCATCGTGGGGCTGGCGCTGGCCTCGTCCGGCGTATTCATTTATCAGGCAGTGGGCACAGTGCAAACTGGAGTGGTCGCCGGCAAGGCGCGTTCCTCGGCGGCAGGATTGTACGTGACCTTCTATTACATTGGCGGCAGCCTGGGCGCAACCATCACGGGATGGACGTGGACTGCGGGAGGATGGCCTCCCTGCGTGTTTCTGATGGTGGGCATGGCAGGGATGGCGCTGATGATGGGATTGGTGAGCAGTAGAGTTGCCGCCTCTCCGGCTTCGGCCGCGGGCTGAGTTCTGTCGCTGCTCCAGCGCTCCACAACCTTTCCTTGACGACTGTCCGGGATTCCCCGTCCGAACTCTCGGTGCCAACGTTCCGCCAGCCAGCCGGAAATCCCACTTGCTCGGTGCTGCCTGCTCTGCGGTATCCTGTCGTTACTGCTTATGACCATCAGGCAACGTGCTTCGGATGACCGCAAGTTTATTCCGCTTTCAATACGCTTCGACCATGCGTTGCTGTTCGCGGCGCAGGTCCACCGCGATCAGGACCGCAAGAAGAGCGGCATCCCCTACCTGTCCCATCTGCTGGGCGTGGCCTCCATCGTGCTCGACTACGGCGGCGACGAGGATATGGCTATTGCCGCGCTGCTGCACGACGCGGTCGAGGATCACGGCGGCCGGCCGATGCTGAAGATGATCACGCAGATTTTTGGGCCGCGCGTGGCCTGTATGGTCGACGGCTGCACCGACTCTTACGTCGAGGATCCGAGGAAGAAAGAGAATTGGGAGCGGCGCAAAATTCGCTACCTGCATCGTGTGCGCCATGAGGATGCCGACACGCGTTTCGTTTCTGCAGCCGACAAACTCTACAACTGCCGCGCCGTTCTGCGCGACCTCCGCAACGAAGGCGATGTCGCTTTCGAGAAGTTCTCCGCACCGAAGGCGAAAACGCTGTGGTACTACCGCTCGCTGGTTCGCGAGTATCGCCTGGGGGGCCTGACTCACAGGCTGAAGCCGCTAATCGACGACCTGGATCGGGTCGTGACCGAGGTGGAACACCTCTCTGGTGTTCTGGCCTCGCCTATCCGCCCGCCCCGCCGGATTGTCAGCAAGCTGAAGCGGAAGGGTAAGGACCGGCTGGAGCACGCCTGAGCCGAATAGCTCCGCATCGATTGGCTTTGAAAGGGCAGGGCTTCCAGCACTACGCTGGGGGATGAACCGCAGGTCCCTCCACTACGGTGGGCAAAAACGGCCCGCCTCCGGTCGGGATGACAATTCATCGCGAGACCGGAACGCGGACTACGAACTTGCTACTGTGCGGGCGGAGTGGCGTTGCGGCGCTCTGGCCGATGATCTGATACTCGCGCTTCTTCCCTTGCGCGTTGCGCACGTAAATCTGGTTGCTCTTCTTGATGAAGTACTCGACCGACTCTCCGGCCTGCATCTGCGGCTTGTTCTCGCCTTTGTGAGCGATGGAGTAGGTTGTGCTGTCGGTCTGCAACGAATAGACCACCCAGGTCTTCATCTTCTTGCCGTCTGGGTACGTGCCGTTCTCCCACTTCGCAATCTTGCCGGGCAGATAGGTGTCGCCGGCGAAGGCAACCGCCGAAAGGAGCAGGGTAAACAGTAGGACGAGTGCGGTCTTCTTCATGAAGGTCTCCGGAGGGGCGCGACGGCCCGTTCTTGATTGTATCCAGAGTAGAAGAGGCTGGCGAGGGTGACGCAGTTCCGGCTGCGCGCGGGATTCCGCAAGGCGCGGGCTCGCGCCCACGGCTGACACGCGTTATCGCCCTTCTGGCTAGCGATCCCGAGAGAAGTGGCGTTCGCGCAGCCATTCTTGCATGATTTGTCGTCCTTAGCGGAGTTAGGAGACGCAGCCGACAAACGCAGTCGAAGGATCTGCGGTTCCGGCGGAAGGACAAATGGTTCCTCGCGCGAAACCGCAGGTCCCTCCACTGCGACGGGCAAAGGCGGCCCGCCTCCGGTCGGGATGACAATTCAAAGTGGGACGACGGTCAAAAGTTAGGAGGGGTCCGCGGCGGCTGATGGCTCACTGGGGATGCTGACGGCTGAATGCCGAGCGCTAATTGCTAGTCGCTAGAGCTAGCCGCTTGTTACTCGAAGAACTTCGTGACGCCTTCTTCCAGTACGAACACTTTCTTCTCAATGTGCAGGCGCTTAGCTTCGGCCTTCAGGCGCTCGACCGGTTCGTCCACCGGTTCGTGCGAAAGCTTGAAGGTGCCGTAGTGCATGGGCACCATCCATCGCGCGTCGAGGTCGACGAAGCCCTGCACCGCGTCCTCCGGCGAGGTGTGCACGTTGCGATACGGTGCGGGATGATAGGCGCCGATGGGCAACAGCGCCAGCTCCGGCTGAAGCCGTTCACCGATCTCGCGGAAGCCGTCGAAGTAGGCCGTGTCTCCGGCGTGATAAACCGAGTGCCTGCCGGCGCGCAGCACGTAGCCGCCATAGCCTCGATGCATGTCGCGCACGATGCGCGCGCCCCAGTGACGAGCCGGCGTGTGGGTAATCTCGACACTGCCCAACTGACAGCTCTCCCACCAGTCGAGTTCGATGATTTTGCCGAAGCCGAGATCGCTAACCAGGTCGCGAACGTGCCGCGGCACGATGATTACGGGGCGCTTGCCCGTGTGCCAGCGGGTTAGACGCGCGATGGCGCGCAGCGATGGACGATGCAGGTGATCGAAGTGCGCGTGCGAAACCAGCACGGCGTCGATGGGCGGCAGATCGCGCAACCGCAATCCCGGCCTGCGCAGCCGCTTCAGGACGAAGATCCAACGCGCGAAGTTGGGATCGACCAGGATGTTCTTGCCGCCGATCTGGAGGAAGAAGCTGGAATGTCCAATAAAGGTGACGCCAAGCTGGCCGCGGGGCGCCAGAACCGGCTTGCGGGTGGTCCCGGTTCGCGGCGTCATCGCCGAATGACGCACCAGGGAGCTGAACTGCTTAGCCTTACGTCGAAGTGTTGGTCCAATCATGAAAGTGCTGCTTTATTAGACGCGGCAGGGGGAGTCGGCGATGCGAGGAGGAACATCAGTCGTGAGGTAGACGGGGATCAAGATAAGAGTCCCCTTCGCCCCAATGCGGAGTCTGAAGTGCACCCGGGGCTCACCTTTCCTTGACCTTACTGTCGCACTCAGCTTAAATCATTAGTTTCGGGCGGACACGCCGGCCACTTCGTCGGGCGCGTGTCGAATTCCGGAATCTAAGGAGCCTCGCATGCGTATCGCTTTTCTGGGTTTGGGCATTATGGGACGTCCCATGGCCTCGCGGCTGGTGGCAGCCGGACATGAAGTTCACGTGTGGAACCGCACCGCCCGGCAGCACGTTGACGGCGCAACCGTGGCCGTCTCTCCGGCCGACGCCGCCAAAGAAGCTGACGTGGTCTGGTGCTGCGTTGCTGACACCGCCGCGGTCGAGCGTGTGATCTTCGGCGACGACGGTGCCGTCCATTCGCTCCGCGAGGGGGCCATTCTCGTCGACTCCTCCACCATCTCGCCGTCCGCCACCGTGCAATTTGCCCAGAAGGTGAGCGAGCGCGGCGTGCACTGGGTTGACGCTCCTGTGACCGGCTCCAAGATTGGCGCTGAAAATGGCCAGCTCATCTTCATCGTGGGCGGAGCCCAGGAGCCGGTCGAGTATCTGGATCCTCTGTTCAAAGCGATGGGCAAGCTGGTGATCCACATCGGCCCCACCGGCAAAGGCCAGGCCGCCAAGCTCGGGATGAACCTCATGATCGCGCTCATCTACGAAGGCTTCGCCGAGGCGCTCACCCTCACGCAAAAGATGGGCGTCGAGCCGCAGAAGATGCTGGAGCTGATTGGGGCGTCGATGGTCAAGAATGGCGTCGTCGATTACAAAGCGCCGTTCGTGCTACGCCGCGATTATTCTCCCAATTTCCCGCTGCGCCTGATGCACAAAGACATCCACCTCATGCTCGATATGGCGAAGGAAAATCGCGTCAAGCTGCCGGCGCTGGAGACCGTCGACGAGATTTACGAGATGTCGAGCGAAGAGGGTTGGGACGATCTGGATTACGCCGCGACGCTGGGCTTACTGGAGAAGTGGGCCGGGATTGCGAAGAAGTAGCGGCCAGATAGGCTCACTAGAGCACACTACTGATCCGCTCCATATAACGAATTGTCATCCTGCGGAGCGCCCGTGCCTTTGTTTTCTGTCGCGGCTGTTGTGCCCAGGCATCGCGCTGAGACTTGGGTCTGGTGATGCTCTATTTCCCTTCCGCCTGAAACTTCGCCAGCAGCTTCTCGCCGTTCAACAGCTCCAGCGTTGATCCGTCGATCTTGTAGTTCGTCGTCGCCTTCAGCGCGCCGAGAAACGCCTGCTCCTGCGCGGCAACCTGCGGCTCGCACATCTTCATGGTCGTCGCCGACGGCATGAACTGCAGCGCGCCCTGCGATGCAATGTAGCTGCCGACGAAGTTATTGCAGCCGGTCGAACCCGTCAGCCGTTCCTTGGGATGCAGTTCGAAATGCACCGCGTGCCCCTGGCCCGGCAGCGCCGGATTGCCGTCGAGTTCAGCCAGCACCCATCGGGAATCCTGTAGCTTTCGTGCCGGCGATTTGCCGGACGCGGGTGGCGCTGGCTTCATCATAATGACGATCTGCGATGGAAAGCCCTTGGTCAGCACGTCGTAGCCCATGCTGGAGACGAACATCGGCTTGCCGTTCACGCTGATGTTGGCGCGAACCTGGTAGCTGTGCGCCGGGTTGATATCCTTCGGGCTGTAGGCAAGCGTGAAGGGGATTGGGACCTGCTTGCCTTCCGGCGCGAATACCGTCTCGGCAACCGTCGTCGCAGGCACGTCCTGCCTGGAAACGTCCTGCAGCTTCACTTCGATGGCCGCGTTGGGCGGCAACGCCACGCGCTGCATGTACGTGACTGAGCCCGTCAGCGCGGTCTGCGCCGTTGTGGCGCCTTGCGGCAACATGCCGGCCTCCTGCGCGACAACACAGATTTCCAAACTCGCGACCAGCATCAAAACCACAGCGGCCATGCGATGCATACTCCGTCTCCTCGTGACTGCGGAATGTTCGCGCTCCTGCTGCGCCGCGCGAGCCCTACTGCCGGATTGTAGTGGACAGCATCGGTACGAACAATCAACCAAGCAAAGAGCGATTGTCATTCATCCTTGCATCCTTGGATAACCTCGCGTGGTGCTTAACCGGTGAGATGATGGTCGTCCCCTTCGCAGGATGATGGCCAGCGCTCCTTCAGAAGTTGAAACGCGTCGCCAGCTGCACCTGGCGCGGCGGCATGGCGTTGACGATCTGTCCAAAGCCGGTGCTGCTGATGTTGCCGTTCACCGCTGCTGCGCCGAAGAACTGCGCGTGATTGAAGACGTTGAACGCTTCCATGCGGAATTGCAGCACCTTGCTCTCGCGGATCGGGAACTCCTTCTGCAGCGCCATGTCGAAGTTCGCCATGCCGGGGCCGTAGAAGAAGCGCCGTGGCGCGTTGCCCAGCGTCCCCAGCGCGGGCACGCTGAACAATGCGGTGTTGAAGGCCGGAAGCCCGTTGCGAGGGTTGGTATTGACCGCAAGATTGCCGCCTGCGAACTCCGGGGTGTCGACGCCGTTGTTGTTGATGCCGTTCGGCATGGAGCCTAGCAGCGAGCTGTCGGTGTTGTTGTAAAGCGTGACCGGCAGCCCGCTCGAAATGTGCGTGATGCCTGAGAGCCACCAGCCGCTGGTCAAGCGATTGTTCGAACGGAAGAGCGCGGTGAACGGCAGTTGGTAGCGATAATTCACGACGAAGTTGTGTCGCAGGTCGAAGGCTGAGATCGCCTTAGTCAGCGCTGCGTCGAAGGGGTACACGGGCTCCGACAGGCTCGACGAGTCATCGAGCGACTTGCTGTAGGTGTACCCGGCCGAGAGGTCGAAGTTGCGGCCGGTGCGGCGCAGCGAAACCTCCAAGGCGTTGTAGTTGGAGAAGCCGATCGTCTTCTGATAGGTGATGCCGTCGAAGTAGGAACTGAAGGGGCCGCGGGCGACGATCTGCTGGCCGTTGGCTTTGGTGAACACGCCGCCTTCGCTGAACGGTCCGCAGGTCGCGGTCCCCGGCATCACTTGGCTCGCTTCGCTCACGCTCAGGCAGGCCGTCGCGTCTCCCGGGTTCGCCGAGGTCAGCACCAGCAGATGATGCGACTGCGAACCTACGTATCCCACACTGAGGTAGGTGTTCGTCGCCAGCTCGCGCTCCAATGACAATGTGTAGCTCTCGGTGTAAGGCGAGGTATTGCGATAGTAAAACGCCGGGTCGCCGGTGATCGGCTCATACTTCGACCAGTCAACCGAGGTGTTGGGATTGCTTGCCGAGGCGCCGAACGGCGGCATCGGCGATGGAAACGGTTGACCGTTGCTCAGGCCCGTGGTTGCCGACACGAACGGTTCGTTAAACAGCGGGCGTCCGCCGGTGCTGTCGTAGTCATAGCCGTAGGGAGCGCAGGCGCTCATAATGCCCGCCGACAAGCCTTCGAACGCGTTGTAGAAGATTCCGTAGCCGGCGCGGATGCTGGTCTTCCCTGCTCCACCGAACATCTTGCCGAGCAGCCCGTCGTTAAAGTTGGGCGAGTACGCCAAACCCAGACGCGGCGCCAAGTTGGTCCACTTGGTCGGTGCCAGCGTGGAAGGAATTCCGGGATCGCCGGGAAAGACGATTCCCGTCGGGGCATTCGGATACACGCGCGATTGCTCGCCGAGAACGAAGGTCTGAATCTGGTTGTACTTCTCGCTCCAGGGCGGCAGCACATCCCAGCGAAGCCCGTAGCTCAGCGTCAGGTTCGGGCGCACCTGCCAGCTGTCTTGCGCAAACAAGCCGGTATAGTGGTTGCGCAGATAGAACGGCCGCGCGTCGCCCTGCTCGTAGGTGGTCGCAATGCCCAACAGGTAATCGGCAAAGTCCGAGCCCGTCTCGGTACCCTGGAAGACGAATGAGCCGTTGTTGATCGAGTTGGAGTTGATGTTGATCTGGTCGAGATGAAAGCTTCCGCCGACCTTCACTGTGTGATGTCCCACAACGTGGGATACATTGTCACTCCAACTCCAGGTGTTATTGACCTGCCGTTCGCCGGTAACGTCGACGCCGATGGTGAAATCGTTGAAGGCGACGTTCTCGATGCCTTCGATGCTTTTGTTTAGCGGGACAATGCCCAGCGTTCCCTCGCCCGAGACAAAGCCCTGCGAAGCCAACGTCGGACCTACGCCGCCGGCCGGCTGCCCGATAACGTTGGCAAAGCGCATGTAGCTGAAGTGCGCTTCATTCACCGTGTTCGCCCCGAAGGTCTTCACGTCACCGAAGCTGAACAACTGGGCCCGTCCGTCCGACAGCGCGTTGAAGCCGGGAACGTTGGCGCCGCCCTGCTCTGTGGGGTAGGGGTTGTTCATGGTGAACTGATCGAAGAGGTAATAGGCGAAGATGTTGCCGAAACGTTGGGTCACGAAATCGAGGCGAGCCGCAGCCTTACCGTCGTCCAGCGTCTCATTCTGAGCTGCGTCGGAAAACAGGTTGGCTCCGACATTCGGCGTCGGAATGTACTGCAGGAGATTACGCGCCGGGGTCGACCAGATCGACGTCGGAATCACCGCGTTGGGAAACACACACTGCGACGATGTCGTACATCCCACAGAGTAGTAGGGCTCTCCCGCCTGCACGGTGTAGCCGAGCTTCTGCGCCAGCTGGCCCGCCCAGTAGCTGCTCGAGACTTTGCCGGTAAGCTGGCTGGCCAGGTCGCCGAGGTTGCCGCTGCGATCGGCCAGCGACGGCACGACGATGTAGCCGGTCTCCTGCCCCTGCGTCATTCGTGTGCCCTGATAGTCGACGAAGAAGAACACTTTGTCTTTCCGGATTGGTCCACCCAGCGTTGCGCCGTACTGGTTGCGATCGTAGGCCGCGCGCGTGGTGGCCAGGTAGTTGCGCGCATCGAGATTCGTGTTGCGCAGGAACTCAAAGATATCGCCGTGAATCTGGTTGGTGCCCGACTTGGTTTCGACGATCACCTGGCCGCCACTGTAATTGCCATACTCGGCGTCGGTGGTATTAGTCAACACGCGGAGGCCCTGAATGGCATCGAGATTCGGCACGATCGCGGTACCGTTGTTGAAGTCCTCTTCTACGATGCTGCCGTTCACCGAAAAGCCGTTGGCGGTCTCGCGCTGTCCGCTCACCGAGAGGTTGCCGGCATTCAGGTCGCCCGAAGGCGGCGTGGAAGTGCAGCCCGACATCACCACTGCATTCGGCTGCGAGGAACTGGCCGGAACCACGCCCGGCTGCATCGACAGCAGATCGGTGAAGCTGCGTCCGTTCAGGGGCACGGCGGTCATGCTCTTGGCCGTGATCAGCCCGCCATTCTGCGCCGAATCGATTTCCGTGGGAACGATGCTGGACGACACCTCGACGACTTCCGATTGCTTGGCCAGCGACATCTGGACATCAAAGCGCAAGCTCTCGGCGCCGGCAATGTCAATGCCGAGATCGTGAAAGGGCTGAAAACCTGGCATGGTAACGGTGATCTCGTAGGAGCCGGGCGCGACATTGGCCAGCGCGTAGGAGCCATCGGCACCGGACTGCGCCGTGACCTGGGAGCCGCTGGCCGCGTTGCGAAGTACGACGCTGGCTCCGGGAATAACAGCCCCCGTCGGATCGGCCACCGTGCCGGAGATTTGTCCGCCGTCGGCGGCAGCACAGAGAAGCGAAAAGAAAGGAATGACCAACAGGACAGCAATTTTTGCGAATGACTGCAGGAGCTTCACGATGTTACCTTCGGGAGTTCGGCGTGGGCGCCGCCGTAGATGAAATTGAAAATCATTTTCAATATCAGGCTAGCGCGGCCTGCGCCCCTACTACTGTGATTCCCGTCACTGGAGGCCGTGATTTCAGAGTGGGAGACGCAACTTTGGTGGGAGAATTCTGTGGTCACGGTGGAGCGTGCCTTCCGCCGCGGGCACGTTCCGGCTTCAGGCGCTGTGGTGCCGCCGGTTGAAGCCGGCTCAGCACCTAATTGAAGACTGCGTACCGCACGACTGAAGTCGCGCCCTGACACGAAGCTCCGTGCCGGTCATCCCCTGACACGAAGCTCCGTGCTCGGTCTTGCGTCTGGTACGGCGCTCTGCCCTGACACAAAACTCTCGCAGTCTGGCGCGTCGATCCACCGTCGCATCGACGTCCGAAGCGAGGTAGGCGCGGACAAACTGCCTGGCTGCGATCCACCCGACCGCTCACGCTCTGTTATAATTTGGTTTCGGCGGATCTCGATCGGCGCCTTCTGCGCCTTACCGCCGGGACTGCCAGTTGCGCAGTTTGTATCACGTCGGGGAGTGGCTCAGCCTGGTAGAGCACCTGGTTCGGGACCAGGGGGTCGGAGGTTCAAATCCTCTCTCCCCGACCAATTCTTCTCAATAGCTTAAACGCTACTTCTGGTTTTACCGCCACATCGCTGTAGTCGATTTTGTAGACGGTCGCGTTTCGCTGCATTTCCAACTAAGAATCCGGTTACAAATCAGGCATGAAGTCCAGTCGAATCACCGACAGCGGGCTCATACTCGCCTCCGGGTACGCCCAGAGAGAGATTGGCAGAGAATCTCAAACTGGGTTTCTTGGATTTGTCGCCGAGCGGGCTGCGCCGGATCCACCACATTCAGTTCGGGGGCTATTTGCCTTGTCGTCGTAGACGGCGGATTTCCGCCCGACATAAAGCCGGTAATTCCGACGTGGACAGCGAAACGCGCTCGATGCGATTCTGGCAGGCAGCGGCATCCAAATCATCTCCAAGCGAGAGATGAGATTTCAGCAGGATTGCGCTAGCCCGAGACCCATAAGATTTATAAGAGTCTGGCTCCCCGCACTGATCTGCTCCCCTAGATCCGCATAAATCTGAGTATGATTTTGGCACTCTGCGGAAGGCAGAGATCTGGGGAGGAGTATGTCTCGGAGCAAACACACGGAGGCGCAGATGATCGCTGCGCTGAAGCAGGTAGAGGCAGGCCGCAAGGCAGAACGTGGCGCGAGAAGTAGGCGCCAGCAAACACACGCTGTACGGGTGGAAGGCGAAGTACGGTGGGATGGATGTCAGCCAGGCGCAAGAGGCTAAGACGATTGCGGGACGAGAACGCCCGACTGCGTAAGTTGGTGGCCGATCTGTCGCTGGACAAAGAACCGTTGCAGTCGATAGAGAGCCATTACTGAAGTAGAACTATTCAATCCCCACCAGAAACGGACAATCTCATGGCAATACAAGCAGTCCAACACGTCCGTCGAATGCGCGGTGGCGCGCAAAGCCACCACATGCGCTGCGCGGACAGCAACCTCTATGTGGTTAAATTCCAGGACAACCCACAGCACACCCGAGTGCTAGCCAACGACTGGATCGGTACTTGTTTTGCGGCCCGATTGCGTCGGATTTCGCGGAAGCGAAAGGCATCTTGGGCTTTGAGCTCGATGCGGAATCCGTCTATTAAGATAAAAGCGAGGAGCGTTGCTTCCTCGCTTTTATCTCTGGCATAGGAAAGGCGCCGCTTCGTCCTTATGGCGTGTAGCGGAAGATCGTGCCGAAACCATCCGAATTCGAGCCCGCAGTGCTGCCTCCGGCGCGAGTGGTCCCGTAGAAACTACCCGACGCATCCTGAACTAGAGGACCTGATGGTTGCCCGCCATCGTTAGGATACTGAAATGGATTATGGTTTTCATAGAAACTATAGAGAATGGACTGGCCACTCGAGGAGAGTTCAAAAACGGTCCCGAACGCCCATCCGCCCCAGGCCGTAGTTCCATAAAGATTACCATCCGTACCCAATATGACTCCTCCTAAGGGTCCCCAGCCATCCCCGCACCCGTCCTGCGAGCAGAAGTTATACAACACGCTTTGGCTTCCTGAGGCAGTCAGTTTAAACGCGACTCCGCCGGGCGTCCCTCCATTTCCGCCCCAATAAGTAGTACCGTAGAGATTGCCGCTGGAGTCCCTCACCAGGGGCGCAAAGTAAGGACCGGCTCCATCGCTGACACCAGTAAATGAATAGAGAGTGCGTTCTACGCCGGCAGGGCTGACGGAGAAAACCGTGCCCACGCCAACGCTTCCTCCACTCGTTGTAGTTCCATAGAGGTTGCCGGCCGAGTCGATAATCAGCGTTGCCAGAGGGTAAGCACCATCCGGGTTCCCGGCAAAGCTGTAAATCACGCTCTCATTTCCTTCGCTATCGAGCTTGTACACAGTTCCACGGTTGTACAACCCGCCATAGCCGGTCACGCCATAGAGATTGCCGGCGGCATCTTGAACCAGGCCGGCCACCGGATATCTTCCGTCAGGCGAAGAACTGAAGCTATGGATGACCGTCTCTTTCCATTGCGGGTTCGCTGTACTGCAAACCCCACAGGCTGGAGGCTGGAGTTTGAAGACCGTTCCCAATCCGGATGCCCCGCCGGCATAGGTAGTGCCGTAAAGTAGACCGTTGGCGGCACGGAAGAGAGCGGAAGAGGGGAACTTGCCGCCTGTACCATTGAAATTATAGATGACGCTATAGGTTCCCCCGGAAGTTACTTTAAAGACGGTACCGCCATTAGCGGATCCGCCACTCTGGGTAGTACCGTAGAAATTGCCGTGTCCATCTGCGACCAGCCCGCCTATAGGAAATTGGCCGTCAGGCGAACCGGCAAAAGAATGGAGTGTTGTAAATGTCTGAGCGTCTATGTTGGCGACAAGGCCAATAAGTAGCCAGACTGTTGCAGACCACAGAATAAAGTTTGCGCGTGCTCTCCTGTTGGTGACACTGTGTATTTCCATAAGGCCTCTCTTAGCAATAATGTCTAGACTGCTGCCTAACCGATTGTGTTTGCACCAACATTGGCTCACTGAGTCACTTCGTAGATCGTTCCATATGCATCATTGGTAGTGCCATTTTGGCCCAAGAATGTGCCCAGCTTCGTGGTGTATCCATAAATGTGATTGCTGCTATCCAACAACACCCCTTGTCCACCGCCGCCATCCCCAAAGCCTGTGAAACTATACAGAACGGTTTCCTGCCCCGACGGACTTACTTTAAACACTACCCCGCACCCACCTGACGACTCGCAACCGAAATAGCTTTGGGATGCACCTCCGGCGAATGCAGCGCCGTATATATTGCCAGAGCTGTCACGAGCTATGTTGCCCAGCGGGTAGCCTCCGTCGCTGCCGCCTCTGAAGTTATATAAGACTGAGTAGTTGTGATTGGCGTCAATTTTATATACCAAGCCATAACCAGTCAGGCCGCCAAGATAAGTATTGCCGTAAAGATTACCGGCGGAGTCTAACGTGGTACCTTTTGGCAAACGGCCGTCCAGCCCACCCGAGAAGGAATGCAATAGAGTGAATGCGAGCGTGGTCGTATTAAATTTGAATGCAGTATTCCATGAAGCGCCGTACAGATTACCTGAAGAATCGAGAATCAGGTTGTTTTGAGGATTTTGGCCATCGCTCCCACCGGTGAAGCTATATAGGACGCTTTCGTGGCCTGAGGCATCCACTTTGAAGATGGTACCGAAACCACCGTCGATAGAACATTGGTTATTTCCACCAAATGATGTCACTCCATAGATATTTCCATTGCCATCCGCAGTTAGTGAGAACGGCTGGGCACCGTCCGAGCAGGCTTCAAAATTGTAAACAACACTGTAGTGGCCTCCGGTGTCGATCTTGTAGAGCACGCCACACCCTGTTCCGCCCCAGCAACTCATGTCTCCACCCCAAGCGGTTACTCCATATAGATTGCCTGTCGCGTCCAGAACGATACCCCACGGCATCGATCCGCCCGCTCCTCCAGCGAAGGTGTGCAATGTGGTCACGCTGCCGTTGGGCGCGATTTTGAAGACCGTTCCGTAGCTGTTCTCGTTCCCACCACTGTCGATCTGATATTTGCCACCAACCCGAGTGACGCCATAGAGATTGCCGGAAGCATCTTCTACCAGGTTGCCTTGGGGCCAATAGCCGTCGGCACCGCCTGTGAAGCCGTAAAGAACGTCAAACGTTTGCGCCGAAGCTACCTGGGTTATCCCGACGGTCAAAACCAGTGTGAGCAGGAGTAGCGGGGCGAGAGCCTTCGCGATTCTCCAGCTGGGGAGCGGTTTCTTGCTCATATTTCCTCACTTCCGAATTTCGGTTGTCGATATTGTGATTGGACTCCGCGATGAAGGAGGATTGTGCGAGCCGGAGAGCCGCCTGTCTATAAACAAGTTGCGAAATCGACATAGTCATTTTGCGTCACAGCGGTTAAGAGTTGACGGACACTGAAATCGTGTCGCAAAGTGGGGGTGGTTAACCCTATGCGTCAGGCTAAAAAGCGATCGCCGCGCATCGCAGGCTCCGCTTCTGATATGCGGCCGCCTAAGGTCGCGATCCTGCTCGAAACCTCCACCGAATATGGCCGCGGCCTGATGCGTGGCATCATCCGTTATGCGCGCCTGCACGGACCGTGGTCGATCTACGTAAATCCCGGTCATTTCTTTCAACCTCTCCCCAAGGCGAAGACCTGGGACGGAGACGGCGTGATCGCGCGTATCCGTTCCACAGCCATGGCCAAGGCGATCCAGTCGACAGGAGTTCCGGTCGTGGTGGCCTCCTTCGAGGAGCTTCACACTCCTCAGCCGCTTGGCGGATTCTGCGAAATCCGAACAGATTCTCCTGGCATCGCGCGGCTCGCAGCTTCACATCTGTTGAATCTGGGATTAACGAGCTTTGCATTTTGCGGCTATCGCACCTGCCGCTGGTCCATGGCACGAGAGCGAGAATTCAAACGCACTCTCGCGGCACGTGGTTTCGGTTGCAGCACCTTGCACATCAGTGCGGCCAACCTAATTGAAGAACAGGATTGGATCTCAACCTACGAGACGGAACAGCCGACGCTGATTCGCTGGCTTTTGTCGCAGCCGAAACCGATTGGACTGATGGCATGCAACGATGTATGCGGAAGAGAGGTATTACAGGCGTGCGCATCGGCCGAGTTCCGCGTGCCTGATGACGTGGCCGTCGTGGGGGTCGACAATGATGAACTGATGTGCGAGGTGGCCCATCCCCCGTTATCCAGCGTGGCGCTCAATCTGGAGCAGTCCGGGCACGAAGCTGCTCGCACCCTGGATATAGTGATGGGAGGCAAGAGACGGACGCGTTCGATTATCACTGTGGTTCCGACATCCGTCGTCGCGCGCCGCTCGACCGAGGTAATTCTGCAAGAAGACTCCCTGGTGGGGGCCGCCCAGCGCTTTATCCGCGACCACGCACGCGATGGGATCGGGGTACCGGCTGTCATCGAGCAGCTGAAGGTATCGCGAAGGACTCTGGAGAGAAGATTTCTTGAGGCTGTCGGCCATTCCTTGGCGGCAGAGATCACGCGACGCCGTCTCGAGCGCGCCAAACAGTTGCTGATCGAAACCGACACACCGGTGTATCGTGTCGCTCAGAGCGCAGGATTCGGAAGCGTTATCTCGTTTAATCGGGTCTTCCGCGTCAAGCAGGGCCAGACGCCACTTATGTTTCGTGAACAGATGATCACCAAAGCCCAAAGGCAAAGATAGTTCCTCGAACAATGTTTATCTGGGACAGCATTGAGAAGGATGGAAATTCGACATTGTTGAAACCTAAGAGTTCGAGCCGCAGCTAGCACATAGAGGAACGGCACCAATCGACTGCTCCTCTCGGGCATTTTGGATTCGTATGGCACACGATAGTCGCATTGCTAGAGTACGATTTGAGTGGTAACTTGCTGTCGCAGTCGGGCTGGTTGAATGGCAATGTTCAGCAGGCTTCCCCGCTGGCATGACCGTTCGACTCGCGAGGTAACGCTTACATCACAAGCGGTGCGCTGAACAATGCGGGTGGTTGGATGCCGATAACGGCTAGCACGGGTACATTGCCGAACTCGTTGATTTCGAATTCCGCTCATTCGTCAAACGGTGCCCAACTGAGCACGGTTGGCGCATCAACAATCGTTAGCGCCGACCGATTGTGCGCAATGCGTGAGCAGATATGAAACCAGTGCTGGTAGGGCTGCTTCGTATCAACCTCATGATTGAGCATCTCGTTGAAAACGCGCTTGAAGTTTAACCTCGGATAGCGACCAACTACTTCGGCGACGTCGGCGGGTTCCAGTTGCGCGCCGGGCACGCCAGAGACGTCGTACGCCAGGCCAAGCTGCATCAAGCGGCTGGTATCGTCTCTGAAAAGGTTTATGTCCCAAGTGTGCAGGGCGATATTGTCCCAAACTTTCTGAGCTCGATCGATAGACACTCCCTGCTGTACTAGAAATTTGCGCGCCGCGCTCGCGCCCTCAATCTCGAAGCGGTGCGCACCAGGCGCATGGTCAGTCAGCCCGAGATCGTGCAGAATGGCGGAAAGAAACATCAACTCGCTATCGACCTTCTTGCCGTCCCGCTGAGCGAAAAGCTCGCCGAACCAGTAGCAGCGCATTACGTGGTTAAAGAGAACGTCGTTGGACACCGAGCGTGCGAGTTCCTCAGCCTGGCGCACGACGTCACTATTCGGAACCTTGATATCTGCGATCATGAAATCTCCTTGCAAGAACCTCCATCATCACTGTTCCGCCAAGCATAGGAATCGGAACTGGCTGGCAGCAACGACATTGACACCTCAAATCACGCCAAAATAGCGCTCGTGAATATCCAAATCATCGCTGGTCAACCTCGCTATTCCGACCGGTTTGTTTACGCACCTCGCCGAAGGGTGATGTCACCGCAAAAATGAATCGTCCGTGGGTTGGGCATCCGTCGAGAGCCAGGACCTAACCGAGCGCCTTTTCCAGTCACGCCCGGTACAGCCCGGGTAACCACTTGGCAGTATTCGAGGGTACTACGTCATTTACGCCACCACCTGCCGAACTTAGTATCGCAACCAACGGCCGGGACCAAGGATGCTGCTATACCCAGCCGTTTCGATAAAGGAGCGAGAGATGGAGAAGTTCAGCGAATTCGAATTCAGAACACAACCATGGTTCGATCAGTCCAAATTCCAAGGATTCAACCAGCTCATCCCAATGAAGACCATTGTGGTCCACTGCTTTGACCCGCGCGCGGCCGAAATTCCGCAGGCAGTCGCCAATCATTTCGGGGATGAAGTCTATCCGGGAGAAAACATTCTTGATGAAGCGGGCAATCGGATTGGCTCCACTCGCACTCTATTTACCCTGACTAACGCTGGCGGACGTGCCCTCGGCGCTTTGCAGTCGGTAGCAACCATGGACTATCTCTTCCATTACCAAAACGTTGTCGTTGTTCACCACTCATTTTGCGGCGCAACGGCTCTTACGCCTGAGATCCTCCTCAGCAGGTTCCACGATCAGCATCACGCCGATATCTCGACGTTGTTCGATCACGACAGCCTGTCGATCCCACATTTCGAGGACTCGATCAAGTACGACATTAAGCTGCTGCGGTCGAGCCCGGCCGTGCCGAAGCATATCAAGCTGTACGGTTTTTTCTACGAGATCAATTCTGGCAAGCTAACCGAAGTCGCGCGGGACATTCCTGCATAGCCGCAAAGTCGTACCAGGTGGGTTCAGCAACATAACGTCAGGTCGAACCGCTGAGCCCGTTCGTAAACGCAATTGCATAAAATGAGGCATGCCCTCGAAAAATGCCACTTCCGACAGACTGGGACCTCGAAAGATAGTCGTGGTCGCATACGAAGGGGTCAAGTTGATGGACGTCGCGGGTCCGTTACAGGCCTTCCGGGATGCGCGCTTTGAGGATGGCTGTCCTGCTTATCAAGTGACACTGGCCTCAGAGCAAGGCGGACTCGTCACGAGCGACACTGGCGTAAAGCTGGAAACTGCAATGCTCGACAGGAGAGTGCTCCGCTCTGTCGACACGCTCCTGGTTGCGGGCAGTGAGCTGATGGTCCTGCCAATTGGCACCGACGCCTTGCGGGCCCGTTTGGCCCAATATATCGATCGACCGCGGAGGGTCGGCTCCATTTGCACAGGAGCGTTTATCCTTGCCAAACTCGGCATCCTAGACGGCCGCGAGGCAACGACCCACTGGGCGTTTTGCCGCCGGCTGGAACGTGAGTTCCCAGCGGTGATTGTCAAGCCCGACGCTATCTTCGTCACCTCTGGCCACATCTGGACTTCGGCCGGAGTCTCGGCCGGGATCGACTTGGCGCTTGCGATGATCGAGGACGATCTGGGCCACTCGGCCGCACTCAATGTAGCGCGTGGGATGGTGCTCTTTCTAAAGCGGCCTGGAGGTCAATCGCAGTTCAGTGTTGAACTGCGACGGCAGATGCACGACGAACGCAGCCGGTTCGATGACCTTCATAACTGGATTCGAGCCAATCTCGGCGGTGACCTCTCTGTAGCTGCGCTGGCCGACGCGGCGCGAATGAGCCCCAGGAACTTTGCTCGGGTCTATCTTCGGGAGACCGGGGAGAGGCCCGCTCGGGCGGTTGAGAAAATTCGCATCGAAGCCGCAGTGCGTCTCCTCGAATCCACAGATGATCCTGTCAAGGTTGTCGCAAGTCGAACAGGCTTCGGCGACGACGAGCGCATGCGTCGTGCATTTGTGAAGACCTACGGCATATCACCTCAGGACTATCGGCGTCGCTTCGGACGAATTCGGCGCTAAGACGCAATCCGCTGAAGGTTTCTCTGGCGAATCCGTCTTGACGGTTTGTCGGCATGTGGAACAGCGGGCGAGCGGGAAACTTGTATAAGGTGTTTGCATTTCGCTGATTGTTCGTGTGTAGTCGATTTTGTGTCGGTCGCGCCTCCAAACTTCACCACGGTTCACAAGAGTTCAACAGGGACGTTGCAACTCGTGCAACAGCAATCGGTTAGAATCACCACATTTCACCAGATCTCACCAAGGTTGGAATCTGGTTCGGGACCGGGGGTCGGAGGTTCAAATCCTCTCTCCCCGACCAATTGGTTCCAACGCCTTACAGTCATCACGGCAGCCTTGAAGCCGACCCACCTGGATTTGGCCCAGGTGCTCCAGTCTCCGAACCCGCATAAAGACGGCACTTCGTGCGCCCGAGACGATGCAGGACCCTCTACAAAATCAACTAAGCGCTGTGACGGAAAAACCAGACGGCCTAGGCTATCGCAAACGTTGGACGGACAGTAGATTCCCTGAGGCAAACTGGGGACGAGTGGTCGGTGTCCGCATCCGCGCGCAGGGCGTGTACGGACAGACGACAAACCGGAGTAATGCCGACGCTCACGATCTGTTCGTCCCGGATGAAATACCTGCGAACCGTCCGCTCCTTTGCCGTCCAGAACAGCGATCAGTCTCTCACGGTCAGAGCGCTTCGGTTAGGAGCAAGGCGATTTCCGCTCATTTCGAGTTGACGATCACCATGGTCTGCTCCCCCCGGTTCCCTGCTATGCTCAAAGTAAATCTTCAAGGAAGCTGCACGAATTGCCGCCGATTCTCAACGCCCAAAATATTTCAAAGAGTTACGGCGCCCTGCCCCTCTTTCGCAATGTCGCCTTCACCGTCTCGGAAGGGGACCGCATCGGCGTGATTGGGCCGAATGGCTCGGGCAAGTCGACGCTGCTGCAAATTCTCTCCGGCGCGGTTGATGCAGACTCAGGAGAGGTGGCGTTGCGCAAGCGCGTACGCCTCAGTTTCGTTCACCAGGAGTCACAGTTCGCGGGCGACCAGACAGTTCGTTCGGTGATTACGGCTGCGCTGGAGCGCGCAGGTGTTCCGCACGATGAGCAGCAGGCTCGCATGGCCGCAACGTTGGGACGCGCCGGTCTGGAGGACCTTGACGCTTCAGCGAACTCGCTTTCCGGGGGATGGCGCAAGCGGCTTGCTATCGCCGAAGCTCTGGTGCAGCAACCGGACATCCTGCTGCTGGATGAGCCTACCAATCACCTCGACCTGGCGGCGATTGAATGGCTCGAAGAACTACTCCAATCTGCGTCCTTTGCGTCGGTGGTGGTCAGTCACGACCGGTACTTCCTGGAGAACATTGCCACAACCATGGTCGAGCTGAACCGCGCTTACCCCGACGGGCTGTTGCGGGTCAACGGTAACTACAGCAAGTTGCTGGAAGAAAAAGAAGCATTTCTACAAGCGCAGGCGAAGCACCAGGATGCGCTGGAAAATCGAGTACACCGCGAGATTGAGTGGCTGCGGCGCGGACCGAAGGCGCGCACTTCGAAATCGAAAGCCCGTATCGACAAGGCAAACCAACTGATCGGCGAGTTGGCTGACTTGAATGCGCGCACCCGAACGGCCAGCGCGGCAATCGATTTTTCCGCGAGCGACCGCAAGACGCGGCGGCTGATGGAACTGCGGGGCCTCAGCTTCGAGATCGGAGGCCGCACTCTATTCCGTGACCTGGACTTCATTCTCACTCCCGGAACGCGTGTCGGCCTGGTCGGATCCAACGGCAGCGGCAAGACAACCCTGCTGCGGCTGCTCTCGCGGGAATTGTCGCCTGCGACCGGCGAGATTCGCACCGCTGACGCACTGCAGATTGTCTACTTCGATCAAGAACGCGTGCTCGACCCAGAGGCGACCTTGCGGCGAGCGCTTGCTCCGGACAGCGATTCCGTTATCTATCAGGATCGCGTAATCCACGTCGCTTCGTGGGCAGCACGATTCTTGTTCACCGGTGAACAGCTCAATCAACCAGTGGAACGACTCTCAGGCGGAGAACGAGCCCGGGTGCTTCTCGCCAAGCTCATGCTGCAACCGGCAGACGTCCTACTGCTCGATGAGCCCACCAACGACCTCGACATTCCCACTCTCGAGGTGTTGGAAGAGAGCCTGATGGAGTTCCGCGGCGCGCTCGTGCTGGTCACGCACGATCGCTATTTGCTGGACCGCGTCTCGACCACTGTTCTTGGCCTGGACGGTGAGGGAGCGGTTGGGCAATTTGCAGATTACTCGCAGTGGGAACAGTGGTTGGAGGAACGCCAACGCGCCTCCAAGGCATCTGAAAAGACGGCTGACAGGCAAACCACGGTGACTTCTTCTGCGGCGGCCAGCCCCAGTGCGAAGAAGAAGTTGTCTTATCTCGAAGCCCGAGAATACGCGACGCTCGAGCAGCGTATCAGCGAAGCCGAAGAACAGCTGAAGGCCGCGCGCGCGGCCTCCGAGGACCCGGCTATCGCCAGTGACGCCGCCCGTCTTCTCGCCACGCAAGCTGAGCTCGAGCGAGCACAGCAAGTCGTTGATCGGCTCTACCGCCGCTGGGAAGAACTTGAAAGCAAGATGCTCTGATCGTCGTCCCCCGAGAGTGTTCCCCTTGCGGAGGATTCATCGTCGCGCCTTCGGATCTCTCATGTCCACATAAGCCATGCCGGGCCAGCCATTTACAACGCTGAAAATTTCGTGCAACTATTTGTTGCAACACATATCTTAAATATCGTACGCTTTTGCAAAGAGGAGCCAGCTTATGACGACATCCACCGCGCCCTTAACAGCCGTGTCAACCTGGAACATCGATCCCGCCCATTCCGTGGCCGAGTTCAAGGTGAAACACATGATGATTTCCAACGTGAAAGGTCAGTTCACCGGCGTATCCGGCAAGCTGATCCTGAATGAGGCCGACATCACCAAGTCGAGCGTCGAGGCGACCATCGACGCCACTTCCATCGGCACGGGAGAGAAGGATCGCGACGCGCATCTGAAGAGCGCCGACTTCTTCGATACCGAAAAGTTCCCTACCCTGAATTTCAAGTCGACCAAGATTACGCGCGCCGGCGATGGCGAGCTGTTGGCGGAAGGTGACCTGACGATTCACGGCGTCACCCGCAAGGTCGTGTTCGCTGTCGAAGGCCCGACCGCGCCGGGCAAGGATCCGTGGGGCAACACCCGCATCGGCCTCTCTGCGACCACAAAGATCAACCGCAAGGATTTCGGACTGACCTGGAACTCCACGCTGGAAACCGGCGGCATTCTGGTGGGCGAAGACGTGACCATCAGCCTCGAAGTGCAGTTCATCAAGGCGTAACAAATCCCCCCAGCCAATCACATAGTGCCCCAGGTCTCGCGCTTTTTTGAGACCTGGGTCTTCCAATCAAGTCTCACCAGCCTTCCATTACGATTGGCGCGTTCTGCATAGACAATGGCGTCCTGCGCATGTCAACAACACCCCCTCCGAAATCTAAACTAACTGTGAAGTGAGGCGCGTGCTCGTGGCGACGTCCTCCGCGCAGGAAGGAATAGGAATTATGCAGAAACGCAAACTTGGAAAAAGCAATCTCGAGGTCTCGGCCATCGGCCTGGGCTGCATGGGCATGAGCTTCAGCTATGGACCGGCGAAAGACAAGCAGGAGATGATTGGCCTGATCCACGCAGCTGTTGATCGAGGTATCACGTTCTTCGACACGGCTGAAGTCTACGGGCCGTTCACGAATGAAGAGTTGGTTGGCGAAGCCCTGGCCCCGCATCGCAAGAACGTAATCATCGCCACCAAATTCGGCTTCGACCTCAGCGGCGACAATCGTCCGGGAGCGGCAGGCGTGAACAGCCGGCCGGAACACATCAAGCAGGCCGTTGAAGGTTCGCTCAAGCGCCTGCGGACCGACGTTATCGATCTGCTCTATCAGCATCGCGTCGATCCCAACGTTCCCATCGAAGACGTTGCCGGGACGGTCAAAGAGCTGATTCAAGCCGGCAAGGTGAAGCACTTCGGGCTCTCCGAAGCAGGAGCGAAGACGATCCGGCGGGCGCACAAAGTTCAGCCGGTGACGGCATTGCAAAGCGAATACTCTCTCTGGTTCCGCGATCATGAGCGCGAGGTGCTGCCGACCATCGAAGAACTTGGCATTGGCCTGGTGGCATACAGCCCGCTCGGCAAAGGCTTCCTGACCGGAAAGATCGATAGCGATACAAAGTTCGACAGCTCCGACTTCCGCAGCACCTTGCCGCGGTTTACTCCCGAAGCGCGCAACGCCAACATGGCGCTGGTGGAGTTGATCGGCGAGATTGCCAAACAGAAGAAGGCGACGCCGGCGCAGATTGCTCTGGCCTGGGTGCTGGCGCAGAAGCCATGGATCGTGCCGATTCCGGGTACCACGAAGCTGAATCGACTGGACGAGAATATCGGCGCGCTGGCCGTCGAGTTGTCACCCGCTGATCTTCGCTCCATCGATGAGGCAGCGTCCAGGATCGACATCCAGGGCGATCGTTATCCCGAGCGCTTGATGGCGATGACGGGCCTGTGACCCAACGCACGAGCCAGCGACGAACCATGTCGCAGGTGAATCCGGGTTATTGATCCATAACTTGAACAGGATCTGACCACCCAGGTCTCGAAAATCATGAGACCTGGGCCACCCGGATTTATGGCGTAGACTGGAACACTGGAGGCGTCCATGGCAACGCAGAAGGATTCCCTGAAAGATCGCCTCTCGCGGTATCGCGAGATCAAACTCACCGTTACGGGCAGGAAGTCGGGACGCCAGATCTCCATTCCTGTGTGGTTTGTCTTCGAGGATCCCACGTTGTACCTGCTGCCGGTGCAGGGCTCGGATACCCAGTGGTACAAAAATGTCCTGAAGAATTCCAAGATCAAAGTGGACGCGCGTGGCGAGGACGAAGAGTTTCGTGCTCATCCCACCGAAGATGCGGCACAGGTCAAAGCGGTGGTGGAGAAGTTTCGCGAGAAGTACGGCGCCGGCGACGTGAAGAAGTACTACACCAAGTTCGATGTGGCCGTGCTGGTTCCACTGCGTTAATGGCAAATGACTTTTCGTCGGACCCCAGCGTCAAGGCCAGAAACATGCATTCTTCCAGAGCCCAACCGGCTTCCCTGCTCATAAGCCTCCGAGAGATCAGGCTTTCGTGCCCTCACAATAACCCTGGTAAAGCAATGAGCCGCATTCTGAAGAAGCGGCGGCATCGACTCGGCACGGCAATCCAACCAATGTGCCAATTCACCTAAGTGCCACGAAAAACTTCGCACGCCCGGCACTCACTTGATGTATATTGCTCGACAACTCGGAACCTGACTGCCACATTGTCAGATGACCGACATTGTGGGAGATCACAGCCTGGTTCCAGCCACTTCATCAGACTGGCGGAATGAACCTTAGCCGCCCAGTCTGCTGACGGTTCAGCAAGAAGCAAGCAGCCGGGTGCTCCAGCAACCCATCACAAAAACCTCGGCTGGACACTCATGATTAACCGTCCGGATCTGGCCGGAGCAACTGCATCCGTGCAGGGCTTCACATATCCGGACAAGGTGTGGGCTCCATGAACGGGAAGTCATGGAGAGAGGTACTGGTTTGCATCTGGCCGCCAAGCCCGGAATACCGGCAGCACGCCTCTCTGCGACTGCTCCGATTACTCTGCCCGCCCCACTCTTCCACGACCCTCGGCGCTGCGGCGCCCAACGTCACGATCCACAACGCGCCATTTTGAGCGAATTGGACGATCGCCTGCACGTCGAGGACAGCCCAACGAAACAAGAGGAGGAAGCATCGAATGCAATGCCTAGAGAATGCTGCGCCCGCCCGATTGTCAATCTAACAAATCTTTAGCGCTCGTTGGATTGGTGATGCTGACGATGGCGCTCGCGCCCATCAGAAGCTTCGCCCAGAGCGACACAACTTCCTATTCGCCGACGGCTTATGGAACTTACGCCTTCGTCGGGAACACTGTGCTGATCGGTCAAACCGCGCCCACCTCGCTGACCGGCCAGTGCGGGACGTGGCAATTCCCGCTAAGCACATCCGCCACGGCCGCGGGAGTTACGTTACTGCCGCTGGTGAGTGGCGGAGTGGCGAATACCACGGTCTCCAGCAACAGCCAGCAGGCGCAGGCTCAAGCCAATACCACCAGCATCAACCTGCTGGCAGGTCTGATCTCGGCGCAAGCCATCACTGCCGTCGCTACCACGACGATCGACAACAACGGCAACTTCCAGGTCAGCGCCGCCGGATCGAACTTCAGCAATCTGGTCGTGCTCGGCCACGTCTACAACGGATCGGTGCCGGCCAACACGCGCATCAATCTGCCGCTGCTGGGCTACGTCGTCCTGAACGAGCAGATTGCCAATGTCGGTAGCGAGAGCGCCACCATGACAGTCAACATGCTGCACGTCTACGTGACGGTGGGAAACCTGCTCGGATTGCAGGTGGGGACACAAGTTATCGTCTCCAACGCCAGTGCCACCATCTATTACGTCCCAGCTCCCGGCATTATCGGGGGATACTCGTTCGGGACGCAGGTGTCGGGGCCATTGCTCGCCTCATCGCCCACTGCGCCCGAGACTTTGCCCTGCACGGGCACGAACGGCCAGGTGTTGACGGCGACTCAGGTCGGTCTGAACTTGCCGAACATCCTTTCGACTGGCGCACTGACCGATACGGTCGAATCAAACTTGACGCCCGACTATTCCAGCGGTGAGAACACCTCGACCATCACCGGTCTGAATCTGCTGAACGGCCTGGTAACTGCCAGCGTCCTGCACGGTGTGGTCGACGCCAGCGTCGATCAGTATAACGACGCCTCGCTGAATGGGACCGATTCGTTCGTCGGAATCTCGGTGGCCGGGCATCCGGAGATCACCGACAACATTCCGGCCAATACCAGCGTCCCGATCGCGGGCCTGGGGACGCTGTACCTCAAGGAGATCATCTACGGCTACTCGGGAAACCAGAGTGTTGAAGTGCGCAGCATCGAACTGGTGGTGAACCAGATCAACATTTACGGACTGCCGATTGGCCTGGACCTGATCATCGGCGACGCCTACATCGATGCCGTCACTTATAGTGGCCCCCCAATGTAGCAGTTTCCCCTCAGCGTCTCACTCATTCGCAGAGCAGCGCGGATGAGTGGGATTTTTCCTGCAGAAAATTTTCATTTGCCCTACCTGTCTCCACGCAGGTAAGTTAGTCAAACCGCATTTCAAATTCCCTGACAATCGAAAGGCGATAAGTCCCGCGCCCGAGAAGGAGACTTATGTTTTCACAGTCACTGCCCATCAGCTCCGAGGGCGGCCACACCAGCTTTCAGAACAACGTTCCCGATCCAGTCACCTCTGGAGCGGAGCTTCCAACCTTCAAGTTTGAGCTGGAGAAATCCGCCGGCCGCACCTTGGAAGGCAGCTTCGGCAAGGAAGCTACGGTGGAGCAGTTGCCAATCTCGAAGGGCATCGCCGGCGTCTCCATGCGTATGGAGCCGGGTGTGATGCGCGAACTGCATTGGCATGCCACCGCCGCCGAATGGGCCTTCGTCACCGAGGGGCGCGTGCGTACAACGGTCATCGACCCGCAGGGCTGCGCGGAGACGAATGACTTTGAGGCCGGCGACATCTGGTACTTTCCTCGCGGGCATGGACACGTAATCGAAACGCTGGGCGAGCAGCCATGCCACTTTATCCTGGTCTTCGACAACGGATACTTCTCGGAGTTCGGCACCTTCAGCATCACCGACTGGCTTGGACACGCGCCCAAGGAGCTGCTGGCGAAAAATTTCGGCTTGCCCGCTTCGACCTTCGACAACTTCCCCAAGCAGGAGGTCTACTTCGCGAAGGGCAAGACTACCTCCGCCAATCGCCGCGTCGCCGCTTGCAGGGCTGGAAGCTGCCTCCCCTGACGCACAAGTACAGCCTGCTATCGCAGAAACCGTTTGAGGTCTTCAAAGGCGGCCTGGAGTGGCGCGTCGACGGATCGCAGTTCCCTATCTCGACGACCATGACCGGCGTGGTGCTGGAGATGGAAGCGGGCGCGTTACGCGAGCTGCACTGGCATCCCAACGCTGCCGAGTGGCAATACATCCTGAGCGGCCAGTTCAATGTCACGCTCTTCGGCTCCAAGGGCCGGTGGCGCGAGGAAAAACTGAACCAGGGAGATGTCGGCTACATCCCGCAGGGCTTCGGCCACTCGATCGAGAACATCGGCAAGGAAAAGGCGCGTATTCTTATCGTCTTCAACAGCGGCCATTACCAGACGATCGATTTGTCGCAGTGGATCGCCGGAAACCCGACCGACATTCTCGCCACAAACTTCGCTCAAGAGGCGTCGGTATTCGAGAAGTTTCCGCGCAAGGATGTGTTCCTGACGAAGTAGAGGAAAAACAGTGTGAAGGGCTAGCGCGATGGAGCATGCGCCGCTTCGGCGATTACGCGATTCACGGAAGGCCAGAGAGCCTCACCGCTGGCAATCAATCCCGGCAGCAAGGTCTTCTCGCGGTTGAAACGAATCGGCTGTCCGTCACTCGAACTCACACGGCCGCCGGCAGCATTCACCAGTGCAACGCCGGCGGCGATGTCCCACTCGTTTTTGGGCGAGAGCGTCCAGGTCGCGTCACATCGGCCCGCAGCCACCAGGGCCAGTTTGTACGCAACCGATCCCATCGGGCGCACGCTGAATTCCATGGTTCGAAAAGCGCGTCCAATCGCCGCGCTGAAATTCCTGCCGGCTGGCAAGAACGGACGCGCCATCAAGATTTGCTTTCTTACTGGCGCACGCCGGATTTCCGTTGTACGTCACTCCGAGATTGGCCGATCCGAGAACCAGCTCGCCGCTCGCGGGATTGTAGATGCCGCCGGCAATCGCGACTCCGTCAATCACCAGTCCGACTGAGATGCTCCACTCGGGAATCCCGCCGGCGAACTCGCAGGTGCCATCGATGGGATCGACCACCCACACCACGCCGCATTCCAGACGAGCGCGATCGTCAGCGTGCTCTTCGCACAGCCAACCCTCGCCGGTCTGTTGCAGACTCTCGCGCAACGCGGCAGCAATCCTCTTTTCAGCGCCGGAGATGATCGCCGCATCGTCGCTGCCTTTCGTCGCCAGATCTCCGCTGCCGTTCAGCACGCGCGCGGCCGCATCCAGGCTGTTGCTGATGCGCAGCACGTAATTGTGTTCCGCAGATTTATCGAACTGCATGATGTATTCCAGTCCACAGCATCTGGATCCCCAGCACAACCAGGATCGAGCACAAAATCTGTTTCAGCCGCGTTGCCGAAATCCGGCTGGCCAGCGACGCGCCGACAATTCCGGCCGGGATCGAGCCGATGAGAATATAACCTACAAGCGCGAAATCGACATTGCCCAGTCGAGCCTGCAACATCGCCGTGAATCCCATCAGCAGCAGCGCGTGGACAACGTCGGTCCCTACCACAACCCGCGGCGTGAAGCCGTAAAAAACCAGCAGCAGCATCACCGTGACCGTACCCGAGCCAATCGAAGTGATTCCCACCAGAATTCCTACCAGAAATCCGATGAGAACGATGCCGGCATATTCCTTCGCGCGCTTAGGCGCTTCGATCTCGACTTCGCTGGAAAACGGCTTTGCCGCCAGGTAGGTTACGGGAATGATGATCAGCAGAACGGCGATGGCGATCTTCAGGAAGTCGTTGACGGCGGGGCCGCGCGCGCTGCGCAGCCACATCAGTACGCTTACGCCCAGCGCCGCCCCGGGAACGCTGCCGCAGATGAGCGCCGCCACCAGCCACCATCGCACGTTACCGCGGCGCCAGTGCACAATGCCCGCGCCAATCTTAGTGATGGAGTTGACCAGCGCATCGGAACCAACGGCGACGATCGGCGAAATGCCCAGTGCCGAAATCAGAATGGGGACCAGCAGCACACCGCCGCCCAATCCCGTCAGTCCGACGAGAAACCCTACGATTGCGCCGGCCAGCACACGCGCAGCGATGCTCTCTGGGCTCACGATCCTCCGCTAGTGGGCGATTGGATTGCTCAACCTTCGGAACCAGGGCGGGTAGCCGAAGACGACAGGTGTTCCATTACTGTGGCCACGACCTTGGCCGACACCTCGCGAACATTCTGGCGTGACGTATCGCAGACGATCTCCGCTGCCAATGGCGCTTCGTAGGGATCGTCGATGCCGGTGAAGCCGTGAATACTGCCCTCGCGCGCCTTTTTGTACAGGTCCTTGGCGTCGCGGAGTTCGCACACTTCCAGCGGCGTGTTCACGAACACTTCTACGAAATCGCCGATGCTGCGACGCGCCTCTTCACGAGCCGCGCGATAGGGCGAGATCGCCGAAACCAGCACCACGACGCCGTTGCGCGTCAGCATCTTGGCCACAAAGGCGATGCGGCGGATGTTCTCGTCACGATCGGACTTGCTGAAGCCGAGGTCCTTGCAGAGATATTTACGGATGACATCGCCGTCAATGACCTCTACTTGCAGGCCATTAGCCAGCAATTCAGTCTCAACCGCACGGCAGATGGTCGTCTTGCCGGCGCCGCTCAGTCCGGTGAACCATACCGTCACCCCGTGGCGCAGCGCTACCCGCGAACCTGCATCCGTATCGCCGGCGCGCTCAGCCATGCCCGGCGCGACTTCCGTGATCATGCCGGCGGCAACCGTGTCGTTTGTGCGCGGATCGATAACGATGAAGCTGCCGGTCGCCCGATTGTCGCGATAAACGTCGCCGAAAATAGGACTGTGCAGTTCGAACTGCACTTTGCCGATCTCGTTAAAGTTCAGGCTGTCGCCTTCGACTTCGGCGAAGGTATCGATATCGATTTTCTTGTCGAGCCGGAGAACACGCCCGCAAACCGTCTGCGTCGTGTGCTTGATGAGGTAGCGTGTGTCTTGCTGCAGCGGCGCGGACGAAAGCCATATGAGGTTGCTAGTGATTCTGGTCGTGGCCTTGGCTGGATTTTCGGGCGACACCAGCATGTCGCCACGGCCCAGGTCGATGTGCTTCGACAGCGTCAGCACGATCGACTGCGAAGCTTCTGCCTTCTCCAGATTCCGGGTCTGCAACAGAATCGCGTCGACCGTCGCTCGCTGCCCCGACGGCAAAGCCAGCACTTCGTCGCCGACCTTCACGGTTCCGGAACTCACCTGCCCGGCATAGCCGCGAAAATCCTGATTCGGCCGAATCACACTCTGTACCGGGAAGCGGAAGCTGGCGCTCACCGGCGGCTTGGCCGGAAGCGTCTCCAGCAACTCCAGCAGCGATGGGCCCGAATACCAGGGCATGGAACCGTTGCTCCGGAGAACGTTCTCGCCGCCCAACGCGCTCAACGGCAGGAAATGCAACTGCACGCCGGGAAACGCCTCAACACATTTCTCGAAATCTGCGCGAATGGAGTCGTAGACCTGCTTCTGGTAGCCGACCAGATCCATCTTGTTGATGGCGACGACCATGCGGCGAATGCCGAGCAGCCACGCGATCAGCGTGTGGCGGCGCGTCTGCGTCAGGACGCCTTTTCGCGCGTCCACCAGAATCAGCGCCAGTTCGGCGGTCGACGAGCCGGTCGCCATGTTGCGCGTGTACTGCTCGTGCCCGGGAGCGTCGGCGATGATGAAGCTCCGGCGCGGCGTAGAAAAATACCGGTAGGCGACATCAATGGTGATGCCCTGCTCGCGTTCAGCCCTCAGACCGTCCGTGAGCAGCGATAAATCGAGGTCGACGTGCTTGGCCGTGGAGGCTTTCTTGACCGAAGAAAGCTGATCTTCGTAGATGGCATTGGCTTCGTAGAGCAATCGCCCTATCAGGGTCGACTTGCCATCATCGACGCTTCCGACCGTGATGAACCGGAGCAGTTCCTGCGCTGCAACGTCGGTGCTCAAAAATATCCTTCCCTCTTTTTTAATTCCATGGAACCTTCCTGATCGTGATCGATGACGCGGTTCTCGCGCTCCGAGCGGCGGAACAACTTCAGCTCATCGATGATGTCAGGAATGCTGGCCGCGGTGGAACGAATGGCGCCGGTGCAATAGGTACAACCGAGCGAGCGCATGCGGCACATCACGCGCTGCGGCTTCTCGCCCGGCAGAAGATCGACCGGGTGGTCGAGCGGAATGAGCAGGTCGCCACGGACGAGCATCTCGCGCTCTTTCGCGAAGTAAAGCGGAACCACCGGAATCTGCTCGCGGTGGATGTATTGCCACACATCCAGCTCAGTCCAATTCGACAGCGGAAACACGCGCAACGCCTGTTCGGGAGCGATGCGCACGTTGTAGAGGTTCCAGAACTCCGGCCGCTGATTCTTCGGATCCCACTGGCCTCGTGAATCGCGCAGCGAAAACACCCGCTCCTTGGCACGCGATTTTTCTTCATCGCGGCGGGCTCCGCCAATGGCCACGTCGATCCCGTTCGTAGACAGCGCGTCCAGTAGAGCTTTGGTCTTCAGCAGTGCGCAACAGCGCGATGTACCCAGTTGGAAAGGATTGGCGCCGTCCTTCACCGCTTCCATATTGGTGTGAACGATCAGCTTTACACCCAGTTCCTGGCAGATGCGATCACGAAAGGCCAGCATCTCGCGGAACTTGAAGCCGGTGTCGACGTGCAACAGGGGAAACGGAATTTTGCCGGGGTAGAACGCTTTCTGCGCCAGGCGCAGCATCACCGAGGAGTCTTTGCCGACGGAGTACAGCATTGCCGGATGAGCCGACTCGGCGACAACCTCTCTCAGGATATAAATACTCTCCGCTTCGAGAGCATCAAGATGTGCCATCGATCCATTAGGCATAGCAGCGGTCAACGGGATGCGCTTGAGTGATGGTCAACCGGTTATGCCAAAGCAGACCGGAAGCCATCGCCTCCGCTGTTTGTACTGACCGGTGAAACGAAATCCAGGCCACGAATGCAGCGCCCCAAATACGCATTCAGGCCCTGATACCTCACGGCCGCCATGCGGCCGCGCGCATTGGTTCATGATAGCAGGCCAGAACGCCTCCTCCGTGCCGGCCAGTCCAAAATTCCAGCAAAGAATCTGAATAACGCAATCCCTCGCCGAGTTGTACAAACGCCAACAAATTCCAAGCAGTAAACTTGAATGTACCAAGCCTTTTCAATTAGAAAACCAGAGCAGGCAGGCTTTCGCGCTTCCTGCTCCACCGCACCTCGAGAGCGAATGAGCACAATCGAAATTACGCAGGTCGATCGCCTGGTTACGCCCGCTGATGCCCTCCACGGATTCTCGCTGGAGCTTCCGCAAGCCCAAACGGCCCGCGATTCCTATTGCTTTGAAGTGGCCGGGTGGGTGTTGTCGGCGAAGTCGCCGGCCGTGCAGATCGAGTTGATCGCCAACGATGGTCCGCCGCGCCGAATCCCCATCCTGTTTCCCCGTGCCGATGTCGATCTCTGCTTCCCCGGCGCTCCTCAGGGTACGAAGGTAGGATTCTGGGCGCCGGTCAGCGTAATCGGCATGACGCCGGAGTTCGAGTTAGAGGTCCGCGTGGTGCTGGAAGACGCGCAGCGTCTTGCGGTAGCGAAGATCTGCGGACGCCATCAGGCGCTGCCCTCGCACTTCGAGCCCACGATGCAGCCGTTATTAGTGAACAGCCTCGCCCGCACCGGCACTACCTGGGTGATGCGTCTGCTCTCGGAGCATCCGGCGATCACGACGCTGCGCATTTATCCGTACGAAAACCGGCCCGCGAAATACTGGATGCAGTTGCTGGGCGCCATGGCCGAGCCTGCGTATCCGGCGCAGTCGGCCAGCCACATCGGTATCTTCGAGGACGACTGGTGGGGATCGCAGGATCCGTTTCAACGCGGCTCGCTCGGGCAGAATCCGCAGCTACAGCAGTGGTTCAATTCGCGATTCGTGGAGCAGGTGGCGACCCTGTGCCAGCAGAGCATCGAAAACTGTTATCGCGAAATCGCGGCCACCCAGAACCAGGCACAGCCGGCGTTCTTCGTCGAGAAGCATATTCCCGACGAAGTGCCAGGCATCTTTTGGGAGCTTTATCCCAGGACGCGCGAGATTGTTGTTGTGCGCGATTTTCGCGACATGCTCTGTTCCATTCGCGCCTTCAACGCCAAGCGCGGCACTCTCGGCTTCAATCGCGATCAAGTAGCCAGCGAAGCCGAATACATTGCGCGCCTGGGCCGCGAAGCGCAGCAACTTCTAGGCAACTGGAAGGCCCGGGCTGACCGGACTTTGCTGGTGCGCTACGAAGATCTCATCCTGCAACCAGAAGATACGCTGCAGGCAATGCTGCGCTACGTCGGCGTGGATTCCAGCCGGGCGGTGGTTGACAACATCCTGCGGCGCGCGCTCGTCGACACTCCAGAGATGCAGGCCCACCGCACCTCGGGCGGTCCGCAAGCTTCCATCGGCCGCTGGCGCTCCGACCTCGACGCAGAATCGAAAGCAATGTGCGAGCAGGTCTTCGGAGAGCCGCTGCGGGCCTTTGGATACGACGCCGATCCGCGACGCGAGAATGAAATCGTAGGCGTGCAGCACGACCAGAAGTGAGCTGCCCGATTGTGCCTACGCCAAAAAATAGCGCGTACGTCCAGACACCCACTACGCCGCGATATCTGATTCGCTGCGCCGCTTTTTCGCGTGCGGCTTGGTAACCCAGTAGCGAAAGCTGGTCCACTTAGGACCGGCGGAATCGTATGGCTGCATCTCGATCAACTTCCCTCCGGCGTTCCGGATGATTTTCAACACCTCGGCCTGGGGTACACAATGCATTTCAATCAGCTGCTCCAGGCTCTCGGCGGGCTCTCCCGTTGTGTCAATCGTCGCCTTAGGCTTCATGCCAGCGAGCGATGCCTTCAGCCGCTGCAGAATGCCCGAAATACGTGGAGGGGTTGCCGCTTCCGGCGCGACCGCGAGATCGACTGTGCCGGTCTCTGAGTGACGTATTTCGCTCGGTGCCTGGAAAACCAGCAGACCTCCCGGCTTCAGGACGCGAACGAATTCGGCGATGTACCGCTTGCTGACCTTCGGCGGAATGTGTTGCAGAACTAAATGACTGTAGATGAAATCGAAGTTATCGTCGTCGAAGCATTGCAGGTCACTGGCTTCGTTGTGAACATAGGTGCAGGCGCTGCCAAAACGATTGTATTGCGCCGCCTGGCTCAACATGCTGGAGGAAATGTCGACGCCGTAGCACTTCCGGAAATGAGAACACAGCGCCTGCGTGAGGCGCCCGACTCCACAACCGAAGTCAAGTGCGGTGCCTTTTTCCAGAGGAAGACCACGAGCACTGATCTCGCTCAATACACCATCGACATCCTGGTGCCCTGAGCGGAAGAAACTCTCCTCGTCCCACTTGCAGCCTTTTTTCTCCGGGCTGGACAGGATGGCCCACATTGCATCCCGCTCACCCAACTTCTCCCAATTCCCGCGCAACTGCCTCAAACGCATCCGGAAATTTTATCCCGGCAAATTACCGCGCAGGCAGCGATGAACCGCAATTCTGCGCACTGTAAAAAAATAAAAACAGGAATTACGAATGGCGTCAGTTTGCGGCCGGTTCGAACTCTGCCTTGCCAAAAGAGAAGCCGAGAACGCGCGGATTGTTCTGCGGATCGCCGGGGACCTTCAGCGGATCGTCGACCTGGAAGACCAGCCGGTTTTCACCGGGCACGAGCGACGTGCGATCAATCGTGAATTCGCTGGTGTCGTGGCCGGCCGTAATCGTGCCCAGCAAATGATCGTTCAGCAGGATTTTGACCGGGTGGTCAGGATTTACCGTGCCGAAGATTTTCAATCGCACCTTTGGTGCATCACCGAAATCCTGAGCCAGTCTGAAATAGATCGTGGCGTGAGCGGTCGCCCATACCGAGCCGGCGGTACCGAGAAATTCGTTGAAGCCCTTGTTGAGGCTGGTCCGGTCATCCGGCTTGATAGTGAAAGGCAGCTTCAACTCCGGATACGGCGTTAACTCAAGTTCGAAGCGGTCGTCCTTCATCAGGAGCCGGCAGGGCGCCGTGCACGCTTCCGGCACTCGCGAGAGGATCAGGTTGTCGAGATTCTTGAACTGCTGGCAACGATGATCGCGACCGAAGGTGAAGGCCCACAGGTCGTCCACGCAGAAGGATTGATGCTCATGCTGCAACCGGCTGGCGATGCCGGCCTCGATCATCCAATCGCCGCCATCGAAGCTGAGGTGTACCGGCTGCCCATCAATCTGCGGCAGCGTGGCCACCAGGCGATCAGTCTCGATCTCACCTTTCTCTGTATTGAGGAAGCCGCGCTGACCGGCGAACATCGAAAGCGGCATCAGCGCGCACAGTACCACGCTCACGGCCGGCTTGGCATTCAGTTGAAAGCCGTCGAGTATGACCGATGCCATCAGCAGCAAGGCCAGCAGCTCAACCGAGAAGAAGAAGTAACCATTGAAGTTGAACAGGGCGCCGGTCATCTTCAAGGTCCAGTAATAGAAAAGCGCGGCAACCACCAGAATCTCGAAGGCGCCATAGCGGACAAAAAGAGAGACGCTGTCGCGGCGCTTCAGGAAAAGCCAGAGCGTAAGACCGGCCATCAGCGCGCCCAGGCACCAGACCGTCGCGACTTCCGGCCGCGACAAAGCTTTCTTGATCAGTCCGGCTCTAGGTGATTCCAGCACGACCTCAGGTTTGGCGATGAAGGCAAAAAAGCTGCTTTCGTATTTCAGCGACTTGAGGAAGGGTTGTTGCAGCCCCTGGTGCAGCTCGGAGTGGCGCAGGATTGCACGCACATTGTTGTCGTGATGCAGGCTCGCATCCATGACGATGGGAAGCGAAAAGACAACAATCACCAGCAGGCTGACGGCGATCGCCTTGCGATTCTGCCGGATGAAACGCGCAGTGCCTATCGACCTCCCGCAGCGCCACCAGACTGTAACCACAGCCATCGTTCCCAGCGTTCCCACAAACAGAGGCTGGGCCACGTGTCCGTGGATCAATATGGAGCCGCTCAGGATCATCCACGGCAAATGCGCCGTCCTGCCTGCCGCCACCGATGCGCCTGCCGTCAGAAAGAACAGGAAGCAGAACATCAAGACATGCGGCATCCAGATAGAAAAGATGGCCGAGCCGGGAATCGTGCGATTCACTACATAGATGAACAACAGGGAAAGGCCCAGAGCTGCGGGCGGAAACAGTCGCGAGCGGCAGCGGCCGGCGATGATGCCGATCGCGCCGAACAGAAACGCTGTGTTCAGCACGATCATGAACACGATGTGCGCATTCATCTCCGCCGGAACCACATGCAGCCAGTCGTGCAGGACCTTCTCACCCAGGGCGAAGTAATAGAAGAAGAAAGGGCCAGGATGGTGGAATCCCCAGCGCGAATAGTTACCTAACAGCTCGCGAAAATGCTTGGCTCGCTCGATTTGAAGAGCGTTGGCGGCAAAGTCGGTGTACTCCCAGATCGCTACCCTGAACAGTTCGCGATTAAGGATGAGAATCGTGGTGAGAAATACAAATGCGGAGACGACAACAGCCCGGGCCTGGGATTGCTCCCCTGTTTGCTGGCTGCTCTGTTCAATGGACAATCGATAACCTTCTGCCGACGTTAATTCCGTTTTGCCGGCCCGCTAGTCGCGGCAACCTCGCCCAGTAATCCCAGCTCCTGCAAGCGGTCGCGCAAGCCGGCCGCGATGGTCGAGGGGTGCAGCAGGTCGCACACCTTGGCGCGCGCCTTGCGACCTAATTCCGCCGACGCTTCTCGAGCGCGCTCCACTTGCCTCATGGCATCGGCAGCATAGTCCAGGTCAGGATCGGCCCAATGATATCCGGCCTTGTATGGTCCATGCGTCTGCTCGATTGTAAGCAAGCGATAGGGAATCAGGAAGCTGTCATCGTCTGACATAAAATCCACATTACCGGAATACGCGGTCGCGATGACCGGCTTCGAGCACATCATGGCCTCCGCCATCGTCAAACCGAAACCTTCCGAGCGATGCAGAGAAACATAGCAATCGCACGCCATCATCAGTTCGTGCTTCCCTTCTCTGCTCAGATTGCGATCCATCAGCCGAACATTCGACCGGTCGATCGCCCTCTCCACCATCGCCAGCTCAGCAGGATGGTCGAAACCGTGAAGAGACTTTACCAGCAGCTGCACGTCTTTCCGGCTTCCAAACGCCTTCTTGAAAGCCTCGATCAGGCCCAGCGGGTTTTTGCGCTCCAGGTAACTGTGGAAGTCGAAGAAATACAGAAATACGAACACTTCCGGGCTCAAGCCGAACTTCGACCGGTCGACCGGCACATCTTTCATGAAGATCGGATCCATCGCATGGGGCACGACTCTGACCGGAACCGGTGAGCTCGAGGCAACGGCGTCGCGCGTGAATTTGCTTGGCGTCCACACCTCGTCGGTATAGCCAAACGATGCAGCCCACTCGCTGGGAAATTCCGGGAGCTCCCATGCCCAGTACCCGATATTAAAGTGTCCGCGCATATACTCCGGATATTCCGCTCCATGGATGTACAGCCGGTCGGCATTGATGGTCAGCAGGTTCGCTATATAAGGATTTTCGGATTCGAAGGTCGCGGGCAGCAATTCGAGGTTCTCCGAAGTCGGATCCACGACATTATTAATTACGTAAGGAACGCCGCTAGCCTGGATGATTCGCAGGTTACTGCGCGCACCTTCGCCTACCCCGGTCTCCGATTCAAAGTATCCGGCCAGATTGATGCCGCCTAATTGCAGCGCCGCAGTATGAGGATCGCCATCTTCGGTCTTGATGCCATGATCGAGCCATGCAAACGGGTTTCCCAGGTGCGACAGCTCTACGCCCATACCCCAGTAGTAACGGCGAGCCGACGGTGGGATCTTGATCCCGTTGTGAAAATAATCAAGGCCATACTTCCAGCCTTTGGTATCGTTCCAGCCCCGCTCCACCAGCAGATCGCGATAGCGCAAATAAAGCTTATAGGTATCGCCGATATCGGTCATACCGAAACGATTCTGGTGCTTGGACACTACTCCGGGCTTATCGGCGTCAAAGCCGCTGAAATGGAAGAAACGCAGTGGCCGCCGGTTGACCGTGACTTCGTCATCCACCGAAATGATGCGCTCGTGCAGATTCCAGTACGCAACGTTATATTCCGGGTCCCGAATAATTTTCACGCCATCGAATAGCGCCGGCGTCATATCCATCCATCGCTGGTCAACGAAAAGATTGTTCTCCAGGGCCACCATGCAATGGTGATAGAGTTTGCCCGACCACCATTGCAGCAGCCTTTCCGCCGCTACACTATTGCGCAATCCAAGAAATCCCAGATTGTAGGTACCGGACTTAAGGACATCGTGGTCAGTCTGGGTCAGTCCGTCGTTTGGTAACGGTGACAGCAAGTGCGGCGTCAACAGAATATTCGAGTCATCCAGATAGTTTCGCAGCGGATCCAGCGAATTCAGGATGAGGATATCCGGATCGAGATACAACAGCTTGTCGATATTGAAACGACGGAATAGATAGCTTAATAGATAGGGTTTAACCGCAGTGCTGGCTTCTAATACGCTGTACTTGAAAAGAAAGCCATTCAGGTTGGCTATTTCAAGTTCAGAAGTGAGTATCGTCTGGAAGTTTTCGTCTTCGGGCCGGAAAAAACCTCGCGGTGAATCCAGCAGCAGTACAAAAAAAGGATAGTCTGGATAGAACTTTCGCCAGGAATCCGCCAGAACGCGGGCCATCGGAAGGTAGTTCTTCGCAATGATGGTGCACGCTGCGAATTCAATCCTTTTGTTGTCGGTTGATGAAATCACGCTTTAACCCGGATGACTAGCTTCGCCAGCCTACGACCGCATAGGTCGAACTCGACGACAGCAGGTTGCTTGCGCCGGTCACTAGCGCGGCCCTATGGACCGGATTGCCGGACGCTTCGCCGGCGGCGACCGGCGCCAGGCTCGCCTCCACCGGAGCAAGAATGGAAATCCTCACGTCGCGAATATTCGCGCTTTTCAGCACACTCTTGATCAGTTCAGGCGGAATCGGGCGCAAATGTGTCGGATCAAGGCAGGAAATTCTGCCAAAGCCCTGCCGCGAACCCGGATTGGTCGTTTCAATTACCACGACTCCTCCCGGCTTCAGCTTGGAAGAGCAAAGCGCAAGAAACTCTGCCTGTAAATGCCCCGGAAGATATTCCATGACCCGGGCAGAAAATACGCCGCCCAGCGAGCGATCTGGAAGCTGGCGCAAGTGCTCCAGCATATCTTCCTCCACTATCTTCAGAAGTTTGCGGCGCGCAATTTCGCAGGCATAAGGGTCAGAGTCTACGCCATAACCTGCAGTTCCCTGCTGCCTTAATACCTCCAGAAATTCTCCCCGACCGCAACCCAGGTCGACGACGGGAGATAGTCCGCGAAAGAATTCGGCATAAGGTAGAAGCTGCTCCTGTACCGCCAACTCAGCGGTGCGAATAGGTTGCTGGGCAGCATCCTCCTGTAACTTGAGCAGGTCGTTTTCCATTCTGCCCAGCACTTGCTGGATAGAAATGATAGCTTTCCCCTGTTCCTCAATAGCCCTGGCAACCTGCTCGTTGAACCCCTGGATGGAACGGGTATACCATCCCAGCGAACGCCGCATCGACTTCTTAGTAAATTGGACCAGATTATTGACCAGGCCCGGATTGCGAGGATTCAGGCGTCCCACCTCTTGCCGGGCAGCCCACACCTGGGCTGACAACTCAGCGATCGCGGAGCTTTCCTCGGTTTCGTTTTCAGCCGATATCTCCTGATCTTGAGACGAATCCTCGCCTTCGCCTATCCGTTCTTTCATCGCGAGCAGTATTTTCTGCTCGGATTCGCTTAGGTGCGAGAACTCCGATGGCGCTTTCTCACTGCGATTCTTACGATCTTGCAAGGCGAGGAATTCCGGCGAAGTCAGAAATATCTCCAGCACATCGGAGCGGCTCGTGCCATCGGCCAGAGCACCAGTCCAGTGTTCCATGCCGCCGCTATCGGGTTCGCGCGCTAACAGATGGTGATAGAGATTATGAACAAACTCTTCGTCGGTCATGTCGCCTGCAATCGTTACTTCGCCAACTGGCTAACTGATCGCGCCGTTCACCCGAGACTATCGGAACAGGTTGAGCAGAATGGAATTGAACCTAAGCCAACCCGGCTGAGCTGTTGGGAGTCTTCACAGCTAGAGGCATTTTAGCAAATCGAAAGCGTAGAAAACTGTAGGCGTGCCGGAGGTAACCAAGGGAAAACCGTCCAGGTGATTACGGGTAATCAGCCTGGAAGAACATTTTGACTCTACTGGTTCCTGGGGCGGCCCGAGCGCAATGCATTCATCATGCTGCGAATCGGAGCCGTGACCTTCCAGGAGAGCGACTGCTCCATGGCTGCTCGTGTCGTTTCTTCTTTATGAAGTTTCTCTTCCATCGCCTGCAGCCGTGCTTCTACACCTTCCTTCTCTTTCACCGCGCGGATCACCTCGAGCGCACTGGCTTCCCGCTCGCGTTGCGCCGCCTCCATCTGCTGCCGCGCCAACTCCTCTTTACGCGCGGCGTCCTTGAGAAATCCATCCATCATCTCGACAGCAGGTTGAGACGCGGAGCCCGAGCGCAGAGAGATGCTCAGCATCACCGCTCCCGACAGGCTCGCGGGTACGTCAAGAATCACCTGGGGATCATTACCCGTGCTGATCAGCAGCATGCCTGTTTCCTGCGACACCATCACCGCGGTGCCTGCGAGCTGAATGCTTTGCGGATGGGCCAGAGCGTCCCAAACAATTTTGTCGTCTGCTAAAGAGTGCAGCCGAATCTCCTTGATCTCAACGATGCCGGGGTCGTGCGCCGGATCGATGCGCAGCGGGCCCTGCCCAACTCCCTCCGGCAACTCGAAATCCAACGTGCTCCAGGTTCCCGGCTGCATCTTCTTTACCAGCACCGTCTCTTCCGAGTGTCCGGTGGTACCAAAGGGAAAAACCTGAACGTAAATTTCCTGAGAAGGTCCGCTGGGCGCCGCGGCCTGCGCCGATTGAGCCAGCAGATTCTCCAGGTGCGACGCATAGATGACGTAACGCCGGCGAACTTCTTCCTGCACGGCCGGCGTGCCATGAAAAAGAGCGTCGGTGAGCAAACCGCCTTTGCCTTCCCCTGGCCGGCGCATCACGCCCAATCCCCAGCCGTGATGAAACTCGAATGTCTCCCGGAATTCGCCCTTGATTTCCTCCCACAGCCGCCACACGCCGAATTCTTCATGCTTCGGAGCGATGTCGTGCAACATGAGAATGCCGCCGGGCTTCACCTTAGGGAGCCAGGTGATGAAGTCGTGTCTGGCCGCTTCGTAGGTATGGAAGCCGTCGATATGCAGCAAGTCGATGCTGCCGTCGCTGAACTGCCCGAGCGCCTCGTCAAACGACATTCGCAGCAGGTACGAGAACTGCCGGTAGAAGCGGTCGTTATATTGGCAAACGTCTCCGTAGACCTCTTCGCCGTAGTGGCCGGCGTGTTCGTCGCCCTTCCAGTGATCGACCGCGTAACACAGCGAGCCCAGGCCGTAGTCCCGCACCGTCTGACAAAAAGTAAAGTACGCCTCGCCCCAGTGCGTTCCCAACTCCACGATGATCTCTGGCTCGATAGTGCGAATCAGGTCGCTGGCGAAGGCGAGATGGCCCGACCAACTGCTGACGTTTCTGTGTTGAAAGCGCCGCGGAACGAACGTCGGTAGAGGTAGGCCCAGAGTGGAGATCAGCTCTTTGCTCACAGGGGCCTTTGCAATCGTCGAATCGGTTGGCATTCGTGGCGTCGAGGGCTCCGTTGTCAAAACCAACGTTGCTGACGCCGGATCGGCTCAATCTTAACGACGATGACTGTTAAACGCAAGTTAAAGACGAACGCCGGCCAGCGCTCGTGTCGCGAGTGTTTCGTCGTCCCAGGCGTCTTGCTACGCGCGCGAGGTGGCGCGCTTTCGCAAGGTATAATAAGGGTTTGCACCCATCATTCCAAAGGTACTAGGAAGACCCAACTGTGAGCTCTCATTCGCACATGCCGGGCCAGACCGCACCTGAGCCGCAACCGCTTCCCGGAGTCAACGCCATCATCGCCGTCGGATCGGGCAAAGGCGGCGTCGGCAAAACCACCCTCGCCGTCAACCTGGCCATCGCACTCGCCCGCATGGGCAACAAGGTCGGCCTGCTCGACGCCGATGTCTACGGCCCCAACGTCCCGCTGATGCTCGGCTCCAGTGAAGCGCCCAGCGTTGTAGGTGAGAATCGTATTCTGCCGCCTGAACGCTACGGCATGAAGGTTATCTCGGTCGGCTTCCTCAGCCCCGGCGACAAGCCGCTGGTGTGGCGCGGCCCGATGCTGCATTCGATTATCAAGCAGTTCCTCGGCCAGGTAGAGTGGGGACAACTGGACTACCTCATCGTCGATCTCCCTCCCGGTACCGGCGACGTCGTGATCTCGCTGGTGCAGACGGTGCCGCTCACCGGAGCAGTCGTGGTCACCACGCCCAGCGACGTGTCATTGCAGGACGCGCGCAAGGCTATCGAGATGTTCAAGCAGGTGAAGGTCGACATCCTCGGCATCGTCGAGAACATGAGCTACTTCGTCTGCCCGCACTGCAACCAGGAGATCGACATCTTCTCCAAGGGCGGAGGCCAGCGCACCGCGCAACAGTTCAGCATTCCCTTCCTCGGCTCCATCGAACTCGACCCCGACATCCGCAAGGGCGGCGACAGCGGCCATCCCATCGTGATGGAAGGCGAACAGTCGCCCCACGCGAAATCGATCTTCGCCTTCACGAATAAGGTGATCGAGCGAACCAAGGAATTGCAGGCCGCCGACGGCGGCAGCGTGATACAGATTCAGTAAGTTGTTTTGCAGAAGTGTGAATCAGGCAGGCTAGTCCGAGTGCGGACTCCCGCCTACCGACGAGGTGCTCCCGCAATGGGAGAATTCGGCGGGTCGAGGCAAAAACCTGCTAGCGTCGGCTTCCGAGGGTTGCTAGGATGTGACCGCCACTACTAGGAGCCTTATGAAGCTATCTGGCCGCTTCGCGCTTCTCGTTTCTCTCTGCAGTCTGCTTTCTGGAGCCTCGGCGCAAAATCCAATCAGCTTTCAGATCAAGCCTGACCACACTGGAGCGTTGTACTCGCCCGGCATGGACCCTCCGTTGTCGCTGAAGTGGTCGGTCTATATCGGGGGCACCGCATCTTATCCCGTCATCGCTGGCAACAAGGTATTTGTGATTGCTGCCGGCAGCCCATCTACGCTGTATGCTCTGGACGCGCAGACGGGGCACATCCTGTGGGATCAACCTACGCCTCAAGGCATCGAGGGAGGATGGATCGGCGCTGCCTACGAGAATGGCATGTTGTTTCTGGTGCCTGGTAGTGCCTACGACAGCGCGGGAGCGATGTACGCGTTCTCGGCGGTGGATGGCCACCAGATCTGGAGTACATTGTTGCCCGGGCAGTATGCATTCTCGTCGGCTCCAACCGCTCGCAACGGGATTGTCTACACATCCGGTGCGGGAGAAGGGGGAACGGTGTACGCCGTACGTGAATCAGACGGGGCGCTGTTGTGGACCGAAGACGTCGCAAACGGCGACTCGTCAGCTCCTGCCGTGACACCCGACGGAGTCTATGTTTCCTACGTCTGCCCGCAGACCTACAAGTTCGACCCCACAACTGGCCGGCAGATCTGGCACTACAGCGGACAGTGTGAAGGCGGTGGCGGCGATAGCGTTGCCGTCTACCAGAATCTGGTTTACGTGCGTGATCTCTACAACTATCCCACGGACGGAATCACGCTCAGCACAGGCAACGGCGTTTACCTGGGTGGATTCAACAGCAAGTACTCACCGGCTTTTTGGCAAGACACGGCGTTTTACACCGAGCAATACACGCTAACGGCGGTCAACTTAAATTCATCACAGACACTATGGACCGCCCAGCCAAACGGCGGGGACTCGTTTGCCTGTGCTCCCATCGTGGTGAATGGAGTTGTGTACACAGGAACGGAGGGTGGGAATCTCTACGGATACGCTTATGAGACTGGCAATCGAGTGTTCTCGGCCAGCCTGGGTGCAGGTGTGTCGTGCTCGGAGTACTTCAACGTACCCTTGCCTGGCTTGAACGCCGCGGATGGATTGCTGGTCGTGCCTGCGGGCGGTCAAGTCGAAGCCTTCCAGTACAACAACTTCGGCAAATGGCAATTCACTCCGGTCACCCCATGCCGGCTGGTTGACACCCGCCAAGGTATTCCCATCCAGGGTGGCACGTCACAGAACTTTGAAGTACCCAGCCTGGGCGGCTGCAACATCCCGGCGTCAGCCACCGCGTACTCTCTCAATGTGACTGTCTCGCCGCACGGCAGACTCGGCTATCTGACTATCTGGCCGACAGGAGAAGACCAGCCGACGGTCTCCACCATGAATTCGCCCGATGGTCGGGTAAAAGCGAATGCAGCAATCATCCCCGCCGGTCTTAGTGATGAGGTCAGCGTCTACGTCTCCAACACCTCGGACGTGATCCTCGACATCGACGGATACTTCACCGCACCGGCGCAGGGCAGCCTGCAGTTCTATCCGCTTGCGCCCTGCCGAGTGGTGGATACCCGCAATGGATCGAACCAGCCGCAAGGATTAGGACCGCCATCGTTCGGCACAATGGAGACTCGCGAATTGCCTATCCTGTCGAAGAGCCCTTGCCTGGCGAATCTCCCCAATCAACCGCTGGCGTATTCGTTCAATGTGACGGCGTCGCCCTATCCGAACGGGCAGCAGCTAAGCTATCTCACGGCATGGCCAAGCAACGAACCGCAGCCGACGGTCTCCACGCTCAATAATCCCACGGCGACCACGGTGGCTAACGCGGCAATCGTGCCGGGGGCGCCCAATGGCGACGTCAGCGTCTTCACCCACAACAGCACGGACGTCATCATTGACATCAATGGATACTTTGCTGCGCCGGGCACGGGAGGCCTTTCGTTGTATCCAGCGACTCCGTGCCGTGCCTACGACAGCCGCAGCAACAACGGGCAGCCATTCAGCGGCCAGCGGAACGTGTCCATCGTCAACAGTCAGTGTGGGCCACCCTCCGCGGCGCAAGCCTATGTCTTCAACGCGACCGTGGTACCGCCGGGTCCCTTGGGATATCTGACCTTATGGCCGGACGGCGAACAGCAGCCGGTTGTCTCGACGCTGAATGCTCGCGATGGCTTCATCACTTCCAATATGGCCATCGTTCCCAACGCGAACGGTACCATCGACGCGTACGCGTCGGCTCTGACCCAGCTAATCCTGGATATCTCCGGCTACTTCGCACCCTAAGTCGGCTACTCTGGGAATCTAAGAAGGTAGCGATTTTGCGAAAAACCCCGTCCAAGCAAACCCACCTTGGACGGGGCATTTCATTTGGTCGAGATTCGATTTAGCCTGCAGCCGTGCCGTTCATCGCCTTCTTCAGCGCAGTCTGAAACGCAACCATCTCCTGACTCGTTCCGATCGTGACCCGCGCGTGATTCGGCATGGCCGGCCAGACGCGGCCGATGACGACTCCCTGCTTTGCCATGGCGGCGATCAGTTCTTTTCCCGGATGCTTGGTGTCGAGCAGGAAGAAGTTTGCCTGCGAGGGGATGTAGGAGAAGCCGTTGGCGTCGAGCCACTGGAAAGTGGCCTCGCGTACCTGGGCGTTGGTGCGTTTGCGATCGGCGACAAGGTTGGAGTCGCTCAAACTCGCCGAGGCCGCAGCCACCCCCGTTACCGGCATGAAAGTTGTAGCCGCCGTAGTTGTGAATCTTCTCCAGCAGGTCGGGACGCGCGATGGCAAAACCGCAGCGCAGCCCCGCCATCCCGTAGATCTTGGAGAACGTGCGTAGCACGATAACGTCCTTGCCGGCCTTCACCAAATCGATGGCCGTCGGCGCATCGCTGAAGTGAATGTAGGCTTCGTCCACCATCACGATGGAGTTCTTCGGCTTGTTCTCGACCAGGTACTCGATGTCGGAGTGGCTGGTCAGCGTGCCTGTCGGATTGTTGGGATTGCAGATGTAGAACAGGCCGGCATCGGGCGCAGCAGCGATCATCGCCTTCACGTCGTGCGCGTAAGCCTTCGTCAGTGGCACCTTCACCGCGCGCGCCTTCGCTTGCTGGCAAGCCATCAGCCCCGCTTCGAATCCCGGATCGGCAGTGACATAGCTCGCGCTCGGGGAGCAGCACGCACGCACGGTAAACACCAGCGGCGGAGTGGAGCCGGCAAAGATCGACACCTGCTCGTCGGTGAGGCCCAGGCTCTGCGCAAACTGCTTCTCCAACGCGTTGGTCGGTTCCATCAGGTAGCGGCCGCTGTGCGGCGTGACCTCCGCAATGGCTGAGCGTGCGGCCGCGCACGGCCCCAGCGGATTCTCGTTGGCGTTGATCAGAATCGAGCCCGGGGGATGGGCGGGCGCGGCGGCCAGAGCCAGCATGGGCTCGTTGACGATGCGAAATGCCAGTGCCGCCGACGCCATCGACGAAACTTGCAGGAATGAGCGGCGAGAGAATGAGGACGACGATTGACTCATGTTGGCGCGCTCCTATACGGGCCATCTTACGCCTTGGGCGCCCAGTCCCGGCAGACGCGGCGTAGATGCCCGGTCGATGTGAAATTGACTAGGCTGACCTTCGGCATTGGGTGGAGCACGCCTTCAGGCGTGCCTATAACGGCCAGGCAGATACGCGCTTTAGCGCCTGAGGTAAGTGCATCTGTCACCTCACCGGCTGAAGCCGACAGGTTGAGCCGTTCTCAATTGCACGCCTGAAGGCGTGCTCCACCCAAGATCTCTCAGACACAATGTCACCTGGCACAGCTTCCACCTACTCGGCTCCCGGTCAGTTGGCCTGCAACTGCAAAAAAGGTTAAGCTATGCGGCAGAGCACGCTTGCACGACCTGTCCTGCTTTAATCGATACCGGGCCGTCGGTAGACAACAGGAATCATCTGTGGAGCTGGGTACTCCACGTCGCACCATGTCTCAAGGACCGACAAGCGCCGCCGTTCAGCACTTACGACTCGTCATCGTCTGGCTGCTTCTGTCAATCGCCGCCTGGCCGCAGGCGGCCAGCAACGGTTCTGCCTCTTCCAGCGCAACCCCTCCGCCGCAGAGCGCCAATCCCGAGATCACCTCGCACGACACGTCAGCGACCTTCCAGGTCAAGGTCAACCTGGTGGAGGTGCGCGTGGTGGTGCGCGACGCCAAAGGCCAGCCCATCGGCAATCTGAAGCAGGAAGACTTCCAGGTCTTCGATAACGGCAAGCCGCAGCCTATCAGCAAATTCAGCGTGGAGAAGGCCGGCTCCCCGGCCACCGCCGTCGCCAGCACGCCCAAGCCTGCGGAAAATCCGGCGCAGCCCACGATGGAGCCGACCGTGGTCATACCGCAGCGCTTCGTGGCTTACCTCTTCGACGATGTGCATTTGACGTACAGCGACATCGCGCAGACGCGCAACGCCGTCAAGCGGCAACTGCGGTCGATGACCGCTACCGACCGCGTCGCCATCTACACCACCTCAGGACTCACGCAGATCGACTTCACCGATGATCGCGACAAACTGTTCGAGACGCTCGACAAGATCATTCCCCGCCCGCTCGGGCAGGCTGCGGTCACGCCTTGCCCCAACATCTCGTACTACATGGCCGATCTGATCCAGAACAAGCATGACCAGCAGGCCACGGTGATGGCCGCACAGGACGCGCTGGATTGCGCCTTTCAGGACGACTCTGCCATGTCGAGCCAGGCGCTGGCGATGGCGCGTGCTACCGCGCTGGAAGAGCTGACCCGTAACGATGACCAGACACGAATGGCGCTGGGCATCCTCAACAACCTGATCGGCAGGATGGCAGCGTCACCGGGCGAGAGGACGATCGTGCTGGTTTCGCCCGGCTTCATCAATCCCGATGAGATTGCGAAGCAGGTGTCGCTGATGGATCGCGCGCTGAAAGCCAAAGTCATCATCAGCACCTTGGACGCTCGCGGCCTCTACACGCAAAATCCTGACATCAGTGACACGCGCGTAGCGTCGCCCACGGTCGCCGGGGTTTACCAGGAGTACCGCAACGCCGAACTGGAGGCCGACGACGACATCCTTGCCGAGCTGGCTTACACCACCGGCGGCACCTTCTATCACGGCAACGATTTCGACGAAGGCTTCCGTCGCGTCGCTTCCCCGCCCGAGTATTCGTACCTGCTGGGCTTCGCGCCGCAGAACCTCAAGCTCGACGGCAAGTATCACCGGTTGAAGGTTTCCCTGACGCACACCAGCGGGACGGTGCAGGCGCGCAAGGGCTACTTCGCCCCCAAGGGACCGGCAGACGCCTCCGAACAGGCCAAGCAGGACATCGAAGACGCAGTGCTGTCGCGGCAAGAGGTTCGCGATATTCCTATCGAGGTGCACACGCAATTCTTCAAATCGGAACCGAATGACGCCAAGCTCTCGGTGGTCGCGCGCGTCGATGTCCGGCACGTCCATTTCCACAAGGACAACGGCCGCAACAACAACGACATTACGATCGTCTCGGCGTTATTCGATGGGGACGGAAACTTTGTCGCCGGCACCGAGAAGGTTTTGCAGTTGCATCTGAAGGACGAAACCCTGGAGCAGCGTCTGGGTTCGGGTATCACGCTGAAGAGCAGTTTCGACGTCAAGCCGGGTACGTACCTGGTGCGCCTGGTGGTGCGCGGTGAAGACGGACAACTGGCGGCACAAAACAGCAGTGTGGAGATTCCGTAAAGAGGCGAAATCATGAATTGGAATAGGATGAGATCTCTGCTCGCGACCGTAGTTCTCATGCTGGCGGCGGTTCGCCTGCCGGCCCAGCAAGTGCCGCAGACGCCGCAACCTGTGCCGCAGAATCTCACGCCCCAGAGCGCCTCCACGTCGATCCCGACCATCACCAAAGAGACCAGCCTGGTCTTAGTCGATACGGTAGTGACCGACAAACGGGGCGCCTACATTCGCGATCTCAAGCAATCGGATTTTCGCGTCTTCGAAGACAACAAGGAACAGCCCATCAAGAGCTTCTCCTACGAGGACGAAGGCACAGCCGAAGCCAATCGCAAGCACTACATGGTGATGTTCTTCGACAACTCGACCATGGACATAGGCGACCAGGCCAAGGCGCGCGATGCCGCCATGAAGTTTCTTGACGCCAACACCGGCGAAAATCGCTACATCGCGATTATGGATTTTGGCGGCTCGCTGCGCGTGACCCAGAACTTCACCACCGATGCGGCTCGCCTGAAAGACGTAGTGAAGAACCTGAAGTTCTCGGCCGTGGCGCCGACTCCGCTGCAAGACAGCTCGAGCTCGCCGGTAACAGCCCCCACCATGGGAATTCCGCAGATCGTAAATGCCGAAGCCAACTTCGGTGTGCACACTCTGTTGCTGGCCCTCCGTGATATGGCCAAAAGCCTGGCCAACGTTCCCGGACGCAAGACGCTGGTACTGTTTTCCTCCGGCTTTCCCATGAACCCCACTGACCCCGATACGATCGAGCGTGAGTCAGAGTTGACTGCGGCAATCTCCGCCTGCAACAAGGCCAACGTCGCGGTCTACCCCATCGACGTGCGCGGGCTGATCACGCCCTTGGGCTATGCCTCTCCACTGGAGATATTTCCCGATGCTCCGGGCAAATTGGTTTCAGCAACGCTGGATCTTGATGCCGAGAGCGACGATGACAATCCGCCTGCACACCTGGTTTACGTGCAGCGTGGCGGAGGTGGTGGCCACACCGGAGGCGGTGGCGTTGGCGGCGGTCCACCGGCGGAGGACATACCGGAAGCACCGGCGGAGGACACACGGGAAGCACCGGCGGATCCCGCACCGGAGGCACCGGTACACGCGGGGGCGCAAACACTTCCAACGCAGGCATCAATCCCCTGCCCGTGGCTCCCTACTCCTCATCCCGCTCGCTTCTGCCGACGGTGACCGACGTCTCCCTCAATCAGCAAGTGCTTTATGAACTGGCGCAAGGCACCGGGGGCTTTGTGATCGTGAACACCAACGACCTGCTGGGCGGCTTGCAGAAAATCGCCCACGAGCAGAACGAATACTACGTGCTCGGCTACACTCCTCCTTCTTCCGAGGAAGGCAGTTGCCACGTTCTGAAGGTGAAGGTCGATCGCAGTGGAACCGTCGTGCGCTCGCGCAGCGGTTACTGCAACATCCGCTCCACTGACCTGCTGGCCGGCAAGCCGATCGAAAAGCAGCTGGAGAATCACGCCAACGGCTCGGAGTCCGGCAATGTCGTAGCTTCCATGCGTGCGCCGTACTTCTTCATCTCGCCCAACACCGCGCGCGTAAGCCTGGCCATCGACATTCCGTCCAGCTCGGTGCAGTTTGAAAAGCAAAAAGGCAAAGAACATGCCGAAGTGAACGTGCTCGGTATCGCTTACAAACTGGACGGTTCCGTCGCCGCGCGCTTCAGCGACAACGTGGTCTTCGACTTCGAGGACAAGGACCAGCTTAAGAAATTCCTGGAGAAGCCATACGTCTACCAGAACCAGTTCGAGATCGGCTCAGGGCACTACAAGCTGAAGGTCGCGTTCACCTCGGGCAACAACAGTTTCGGCAAGCTTGAGGTGCCGCTGGTGGTCGACACTTACGACGCCAAGCAGTTCAGCATGAGTGCCGTCGCGCTCAGCAAAGATTTGCGCCCCCTGAATCAGGACGGCGGCAGCCTGGACGCGGACCTGCTCGAAAATCGCACGCCTCTGGTGGCACAGGGCATGGAGATCGTGCCCAGCGGCGATGCCAGCTTCAAGAAGACCGACCCCGCCGTCTTTTACGCCGAGGTTTATGATCCGCGGCTCACCGGTACCGATCCGCCGAAGCTTGGCGTGCAGATGCTGGTTGTGGATTTGAAGACCCGCCAGAAGAAGATCGATACCGGCGGCCCGCTGCCCAAGAACACTGCCGGAACTCCGGTGGTATCGTTCGGGCTGCGCCTGCCGGTGGACAAGCTTGAGCCGGGATCGTATGAGTTGCAGGTGCGGGCGGTCGATTCCACCGGCGCAGCCACGCCAGTACGTACCGCCGACTTTCAGGTGAATTAGCGCGGCAAACGGCTAGCCGACGGCGACCTGGTCCAGCATCTTTTTCGAGCTGGCCTGCTTGCGGCGTTCCGCCAGCGCCCCCTGGATGAAGGTGACTTCGCGCCCCAGCATCTCGGCGGCCTGCCGGCAGAGTTCCGGCTGCTCGCGCATGATCTGGAGAAACGCTTCCGGCGGGACATGGATTACGTCCGCGTCGGTCACCGCCTGGGCCGAGAGGCTGTACACATGGCCCGTAAATGTCGACGGCAGGCCCATCACCGAACCCACGGAAAAGAGGCGGTCCAGCCTCGGCAGGCCGCTCACACTCATGCGAACCTTGCCTTTGAGCAGAAGGTACACACCGGCGTTGGCCTGATCTTCCTTGAACAGCACCTGCCCCACCAGGAAACGCTCTCGCTCACCGGCTGATTGCAAGCAACTCTTCAACTCAGGCGACGCCTTCAGGAAATTACATTGGGCGGCCAAGCTCTTCATGTTCTCGTTTATGCCAGACCTGCGCACACATGTTCTGTGACCCGAATCACAAGCGATTGTGAGTTCAGACCAAAGCGGCACTAAACCCCACCCCTGCCGTAGGATCGGGCGACGACTTCGCTCTCCGGAACAACATTCATTCCGCGAGTTTGCACAATCGAACATGTGATTTTCCTCTCTCCAGGGCCCGCGGCAAAGGCGCGGCATCCCCTGTCTCTCTCTTGCCCTGCGTTCCTGCATCCGCTGTTGACATGTGCTAAACATGCAAATATGTTGATAGCATGTCAAAGATGATTCAGGTCCGTAATGTCCCGCAGAATCTGCACCGGGTGCTGAAAGCACGGGCGGCGATGGAGGGTAAGTCCCTGTCGGATTACATCCTGTCTGAACTTCGAGAGCTTGCAGGCCGACCCACTCTGCGTGAATTTCAAGAACGGCTGGAAACTCGTTCGGTGGTCGAACTTCCTGAATCCGCTGCCGTAGCTGTACGCGCCGAGCGGGATTCCCGATGATCGTTCTGGACGCGTCGGCCCTGATTGAATGGCTGTTGCGAACTCCCTCGGGACGACTTCTCGCCAAACAGGTGATTTCATCCGGAGAAACTCTTCACGCTCCTCATCTCGTCGACGTCGAAGTCGCGCAGGTCCTTCGCCGCTACACATTAGCGGGCTCGCTTGAGGCCGACCGGGCAAAGTTCGCCTTGCAGGACCTCGCCGACCTTCGACTGAGCCGCTATCCGCATACGCCGCTCATGACCAGAGTCTGGCAGTTACGTGGAAATCTTACGGCCTATGACGCCGTGTATGTCGCGCTCGCCGAAGAGCTCAACGCCACGCTCATGACACGGGACCGCAAACTCGCCTCGGCGCCCGGACATCACGCGCACATTCAGATCGTTTAAACGGGCATGGAGCAATGTTCGCGCTTAAGCCCGCGTCCCCACTATGTCCAGAGAACCGGAACTGGTGTAGAGTGTATGTCACTGAGCAATCGAATCTTTCACCAGTAGTCGAGCATGCCCAACACTCCCGGGACGAGTCAGCCAGTTCTTGCCAACTCAGCCGCCCGCTCCAGCAGCGGAGCTGCGTCCGTAGCGCCTGCGATGACCAACCAGTTGCGCCGCAGCTTCAGCGTCCGCGACGGCGTCGCCCTGATCATCTCCAACGTAGTGGGCGCCGGAGTGTTCACCACCATCGCCAGCATCTCCAAGCTGGTGCCGCAGCCGGGCATCATGCTGGCGCTGTGGATCGCCGGCGGCGGACTCGCCCTGGCAGGCGCGCTCTCCTATTCGCAACTCTCGCGACGCTGGCCGGCCGCAGGCGGAGAATACATTTATCTCTCAAACGCCTACGGACCAACCGCCGGATTTCTCTCTGGCTGGACATCGCTCATCGCCGGCTTCTCCGGCGCCGTAGCCTTCAGCGCCGTCGCCCTGGCAACGTATCTCGGGCAATATTTTCCGAAGGCCGCCTCCGACCACGCCATCTTCTCGATCAGCTTTTATGTTGGCGCCTTCACCGTCTCACCACGCGCGCTGACCGCCGCTGCCATCATCGCCATCTTCGCGCTGCTGCACGCCTGCAACCTCGGCGCCGGCAAGCTGACGCAGAATGCCCTGGCCTTGCTCATCGTCGGCATCATCGGCGCCTTCTGCATCTTCGGCTTCAGCGTCGGTCACGGCTCATGGACGCACTTCCAGTCCGCCGACACCCACCTCCAGCCGGTGAACTGGCTGATTGCGCTCATCCCCATCATGTTCAGCTACAGCGGATGGAATGCCGCCGCCTACATCTCCGAAGAGATGCACGACACTGAGCGCAACATCGGCCGCGCGCTGCTGACCGGGACCTTCGTCATCATCGCTCTCTACGCGGTCCTGAACGCGCTGTATGTTTACGCCGTGCCGGCCGACGTGATGCAGAATTCGCCGAACATCGGATCAGTCGCCGCGCACGCGCTCTTTGGCGTCGGCCAGAGTTTCCTGACACCCGCCATCCTCATCGCACTGCTCGGTTCCATCAGCGCCATGAGCATCGCCGGCCCGCGCGTTTACTTCGCCATGTCGCGCGACGGAGCGTTTATCCCCAGCTTCGCGCGTGTCAGCCCGCGCTTCGGCACGCCCGCGCTGGCCATCGCGTTGCAGGCGCTGTGGAGCATTCTGCTGGTCATGGTTGGTGGATTCTTCCCCATCATGATGTACACCGGCTTCACCATCCTGCTCTCCTCGGGAGCGGCGGTGGCTGGACTGTTCGTCGTCCGGCGCCACGAATTGCGCGCCGACCCGAAGCTGTGGGTGAAGATGCTGGCCCCGGCGGTGTTCGTCCTGGCCTGCGCGGCCATCGTCATCAACAGCGTCTGGGGGACGCCCAAGACCGCTGGTGTAGGCTGCCTGCTGATTGCCGCCGGCCTGCCGGTGTTCTACTGGTCGCGCCGCCGCAAACCTGTGCTGGCGCCGGCGACGTTCACCGCCAACGAAACCGCAACCGGCGCCTCGGAGCATGCCTGAGTTATCGCAAACAAGATTATGTCTAGCAAACTTGCCAAAGTGGCTGTGCTGTTCTTCGTCTGCATTCTTATCGTCACCTCGGCTGCGGCGCAGAGCCCGCAATTTCTTCCCTTCTCCGAAGCGCAACCTATCCTGAACACCTATCTCAATACCCTTCCGGCTGAGCTGAAGCCCAACGGCCAGCCGACCGCGATCGCGTGGGACAAGTGGGTCCGCACCCAGGACAAAGACATCCGCAGCCGCCTGGAGCGCGGCCAGGAAGACACGCTCACCAACCTGCTTCGTCTGGGCGTCACCTATACCAAGGAAGAGCGCATCTCCTACACGCAGTTGGAGCGCTTCGGCAAAGACAAGTACGTCGACTCGCTGGCCAACAAGCGCGCCGATGATCTCATCCGCGCCCTGACCTCGCCTCACGCCAACGAGGGCATGGTCGACATGCGCAGCTTCCTCGAGAAGCAGAACTTCAACCTGAAGACGCCTGACGGCCAGAAGCGCGTGAAAGCCTACATGCTGGCCAACCTGGCACGCATGCGCGACGAGGTCATCAAGGCCGAAGCCGAGCTCTACAAGAACAAGAATGCTAACCTCTCGCAGCAGTTCAAAGACCGCGGCATCTCCACCGACAGCAATCTTTATCCCGATTACATGATCCAGGTTCACCTGAAGCACATGATGGATCAGGGACTGCTGAAGCCGGGCAGCATTCGCCGCGTCGCCATCGTCGGACCGGGCCTCGACTTCGTGAATAAAAACTCGGGTTCGGATTTCTATCCCCCGCAGACTACGCAGCCCTTCGCCGTGATCGATACGCTGGCGCGGTTGAAGCTGGCCGACCCCGCGACGGTTGAGCTTTACACCTTCGACATCAGCTCGCGCGTGAACCGCCATCTGGCCAAGGCGCACAGCGAAGCCGCGGCCGGCAAGTGGTACACCATTCAGCTGCTGTCGAGCCCGTCCGACCAGTGGAACAAAGACTATGCTGCCGGCTTCCTCGACTACTGGCAGAAGCTGGGCAGCGAAATCGGCAAACCCGCTAACAAGATTCCCGTGCCCGAAGCCGCGTCCGACATCTGGAATCGCGCCATCAGCGTGCGGCCGGCGGTCGTGGAGCGCGTTACGCCCGAAGACATGAACGTCGTCTTCCAGACGCTGACGCTCCCGGCCGACAAGCAATTCGATCTGGTGATCGGCACCAACATCTTCGTCTACTACGCCAGCCTGGAGCAGTCGCTGGCCCGCGCCAACATCGGCTCCATGGTCAAACCGGGCGGGTTCCTGATCAGTAACGAGCTGCTGCCCTCGAAGGCGCCGTCGAAACTGACCGACTCGCTGCAGACCAAGGTCGATGTCTCCAGCGGCGATACCGAGTACATGTACACCTACGCGCGCCAGAAGTAGCTGCTCCGCAATTCCATTCTGTGTTGACACGCGGCGACCCTCTCCTCATAAAGCCGCGTCTCGCCTGCATTCCACCCGACTCGCAACATCGCTTGGCGACCTGTGCGGAAAACTCGAAATCAGGCAGCCGCGATAGAACATTTCTCCGACAAAATTTCTTCCTCTCGATAGGCGATGAAAAAAAGAGGAAACTTGTTGTGGATGCCGAGCCCGGGTCATGAGAAAATCTGGCGAAACGTTTTCGCAACCTCACACCAGCGCCCATGAAAATCCTTTCGTCCAAGGTTCTCTTCGTAATCCAGCTCTCACTCTGTGTTGCAGTTCAGTCCAAAGCGCAGACGCCGCAGTTCGTTCCCTTCTCCGCGGCACAGCCGGTTTTGAATACTTATGTCAGCTCTCTGCCTGCGGAATTGAAGCCTAGCGGCCAGCCGACCGCGGCGGCCTGGGACCAGTGGGTGCGCGATCAGGACAAAGAGATCCGAGTGCGCATCGAGCAGGGCGAGGAGAACACGCTGGCCAACCTGCTGCGCTGGGGCGTCACCTACACCACGCAGCCGCGCATCACGTACGAGTATCTGGCGCAGTACGGCAAGAGCAGCTTCGTGAACGGCATCGCCGACAAGCGCGCTAACGACCTCATCAAGGCGTTGTCGGCGCCGCATCCCAGCCCCGGCATGATGGAGATGCGGGCCCTGCTGCAGAAAAAAGGCTACAGCCTGGCGACGCCCGCGGATCAGGCCAAAACCAAGGCTTACATGCTGGCGCTGCTGGGACGCTTTCGCGACGACGTGGCCCATGATGCCGAGCAGGCCAAGGTCAACAAGTTTCAGGCCTTCAAAGATCGCGGCATCTCCACCGACAGCAATCTCTATCCCGACTACACCATCGACCTTCACCTGCAGCACATGATGCAGGAAGGTCTGTTGAAGCCGGGCAGCATTCATCGCGTAGCCATCGTCGGTCCCGGCCTCGACTTCGTGAATAAAAAGGCGGGCACGGATTTCTACCCGCCGCAAACCACGCAGCCCTTCGCGGTCATCGACACGCTCATTCGCCTCGGCCTTGCCAATCCCGACAAGCTTCAGCTCTACACCTTCGATGTCAGCTCGCGCGTCAACCGGCATCTCGACAAAGCGCGTAAGGAAGCCGCCGCCGGCAAGCCCTATATCATCCAGTTGTTGTCGAGCCCGTATGAGGGATGGAACAAAACCTATCTGGACGGCTTCCTCGAGTACTGGCAAAAGCTTGGCCAGGACATTGGCAAGCCGGTAACTCCGATCGCAGTGCCGGAAGAGGTGAAGGACGAAATCTGGAATCGCTCCGTCGCCGTTCGTCCCAGCGTGGTGAAGGAAGTAACCCCCATCGACATGAACATCGTCTTCCAGACGGTGACGCTGCCGCCCGACAAGCAATTCGATCTCGTCATCGGCACCAACATCTTCGTTTACTACGGCAGCCTGGAGCAGTCGCTGGCCCGCGCCAACATCGGCACTATGATCCGGCCCGGCGGCTTCCTCATCTCCAACGAGATTCTTCCCGACAAGGCGCCGTCACTGCTCACCAACTCGCTGAAGACGACCGTCAACATCGCCTCCAATCCGCAGTTGACGGATTACATGTTCACCTACGCGCGCAACAAGTAGGCGGAGTCGGCCCTCAGGGCAACGGCTCATGGAAATTCCGGAGTGGACGATCCCGGGTGGAGCACGCCTTCAGGCGTGCAGTTCAGACTCGCTCGAAAGCCCGGCTTTAGCCGCTGAGGTAAACGGGTCACCTCAATGGATGATTTTGGGTGGATGATCCTGCATGGACGATCATGGACGGAAATCCTGGGTGGAGCACGCCTTCAGGCGTGCAGTTCAGACTTGCTCAAAAGCCCGGCTTTAGCCGCTGAGGTAAATGGGTTTCCCCAGGCGCTAAAGCGCGGGTTGCAACCTGCACGCCTGAAGGCGCGCTCCACCCGACAGCGCTTAGGGCTTGTTCGAAGCGGCCGCTGCCGCATCTTCCTTGCTGACCCGGAATCCCGGCGCGCGATAATCCTTCGGCAAGAAATTCTCCGGCATCTGCACATGATTGCCATCGCGCAGCGCGGAGTAGATAGGCGACATAATCTCCACCCCGGCGGCAAAGAAGCAATCCTGAATGTTGCCATGCAGCTCCGAGTAGGTGAAGATCATCAGCTTGGCTTCATTGGTATAGGCATTAATCTCGTACTGCACATACGAATCCTGCAGCGCGTTTTGCAGCACGAAGGGCGCCGGCTCTTCGAGAATGTACCTGGTCTTCAGCGCCGCCTGGATCAGCAACTCATGCACTTTGCGCCACGGCACCTCGTAGCCGATGGTAACTGAGGTGTGCAGGATCAGCCCGGTTGTGCGCGCCAGCATGCTGTAGTTGGTCACGTAGTTGCTCAGCACCACCGAGTTCGGAACCATGATCTCCTCGTTCCGAATCGTGATCAGGTGTGTCGCCAGCATGGTCATGGCTTTGATCTCGCCGGTGTTGTCGGCAATCTTCACCCAGTCGCCCACGCGGAAGCCGCGCGCGTAGATGATGATCACCCCCGCAATCGCATTGGCTACCGCCGAGGTCGAGCCCAGCGAGAACAGCACGCCGATAAACAGGCCGACCCCCTTGAACGCCGGCGAGCCCTCCCCCGGCACAAAGGGATAAATGACCACGGCCGTAAACGCGATCAGCAGCAGGCGCACGATCTTGTACGTCGGAGGCACCCACTCCGGATAGAAGCCGGGAATGCGGATATTGCCAATCTCAATCTCGCGCGCCAGAAGCTTGACGAACTTCATCACATACACCATCACGGTGACGATGACGATGATGTAGAACAGGTTCGGCAGGTAGTTGACGAAGGCGCGCACAACGAACGTCACCGGCGTCGTGATGTAGTCGAGTAGCCGCTTGCCATGTTCGCGCGTCCATGGGAAATAGTTGAATTCGGTGGCCAGGAACAGCCAGGTGAACAGGAAGATCAGCACAACCCGCAGCGCGCGCAGCACCCATCCCACAAAGGCCGCGATGCGCCGGCCCTCCAGCAGTTCGGTCTGCTGGATCTTGATGCCCTTCATGTGCGCCGCGGCCGGCTCCAGCACCCGGATCAGTTTGCGAAAGCCGACCACGACTGCCCACATCAGAAACAGGTACACAGCCAGCGTGATGAGCGCGTAGGCCAGCGCCCACATCAGATATTTCCTGCTGTGCTGCAGCCGCGCGTTGGTGATGCCCATCCGGATCTGCTTCAGGTAAAACGCGGCCACGGCATCGCGGGACAGTTGCAAATGCTTGGCATCGAGGTCGGTGACAACCATCAGGATGTCGTCGCCCAGTTCAATACTGGAGCCGAAAGCCGAATCCGCAGTCTGGATCTGGCTTACATCGACGGCGGGGTTGTTGACCAGCTTCTGCAGACGAGCGGAGACATTTTCGGCGCGAGTCTGTGCCGAAAAGCTGCCCACGCCTTCGTAGATTCTGAGGACTTCCCTGCCGTCAACGTCGACGGGATAGCCGGGGTTGGTTTCGTGCTGCGAAGTTGATTGCTGGCCGAGGATCGATGGTACGGCCGCGAAGAGTGCGAGCAGGCAGAGCGCAAGAACCAGCTTGGTGCTTCGTCGTGTGGCCGTGCCAACCATTCACCCTCCGGAAACGAAAACGCTGCAGGCGTTCTGCGGCTTATGGTAGGCCATGGCTGCGCAGGACTCAAGGAAAGCGAAAAGCCGGGGTGGAACACGCCTTCAGGCAGGCACGGAATTGCAATCCTCAGCGGAGATCCTTGGCACTGATACGAAACCGCAGATCCTTCGTCGGGCTGAAGCCCTCCTCAGGATGACAACTCCGAAGCGAGCGTTTACGGCGTGCCTGAAGGCATGCTCCACCCGTCCAAACTCAGTGGCTGTAGCCTGCTCCGCCCAAATGAAACGCGCGCCAGCCTAAGCTGACGCGCCACTCACTGCTCGATTCATCCTACTTCGGGTTGCTGAGTTCGAAGTCGACCATCGACTTCACAGCGTCGTAGGGCACGTTAGGATTGTTGAAGCCCACTACGCGCCGTCCGTTGATGAAGAAGGTCGGCGTGCTGGAGACGTCCAGCTTCTGGCCCAGATCCATCGACTCCTTCACGCGTTTGTCGGTCTCGGGCGTAGCTGCGCAGGCCGCAACTTTGTCGGGATCGCCACCGGAATCCTTCACATAGCCTTTCAGCTTCTCCTCGGCATTCTGTTGCGTGACCTGCTCCTGGTTGGCGTAGACGGTTGCGATGAACTTCCAAACCGCGTCGTTGTTCTCGCGTCCCAGGCAGTCGAGATACTTGGCGCCCAGCATCGCCCACGGATGCTGCGTCAGGGGGAAGTTCTCGAAGATCAGCTTTACTTTGGGCTCTTCCTTCAGCAGTTGTTCGACGTTCGGCTGCGCCGCCTTGCAGGCCGGACATTCCAGGTCGCCGAATTCGACGATGGTCACCGGCGCGTCGGCCGAGCCGTGTACCGGACCCTTCACATCCTTCAGATCCTGGCGCGTCTCGGCAAAGGGATCGGCGCCGAACGGCACCAACTCGCCCGTGAAGGCGAACTTCTGGTCAGGCGTGATGTAGATGCGCGTGACCTGCTGGCCCTTGGGCGTGCTGAAGACCACAGTCGCCTCAGTAATGCCGGCAGCTTCGGACTGCTTGACCTCGGCGATCTTCCAGCTCAATTCCTGGTTCCACCCGAACATCTTCTTGAGGAAGGAGTCGATGGTGGCTTCGCTGGGCAGCGAGCCGCTGGCGCTCGAAGACTTGGCGGTGGTAGCAGGCTTCGAGGAGCTGGTGCCCTGGGCAAAGCCGTTCAGGCTGGCCGCGCAGAGGGCGGCAATGAGGAAAGTGCGTGTGAAAACGTTCATGGGTCCTTTCGAGGAAAATCTGCAGTTAGCATTTGGCGATTAGCAATTAGCTCTTGGCAATTCAGCTCTTGCAATTAGCTTTCAGCAGCTGGAAATTAATGGCGGCAATCAGCGTTCGCTTTGTCTCCACTCCCTACAGCTTTGTATCCGGACAGAACTTCTGTCGTGCTGTCAGTAAATCTTATGAATTGTCATCCCGACCGACGGCTTCAGCCCGAGCGGAGGGACCTGCGGTGCATCGCGAACAACAACACTCTTCCACTTCAGGCGAACCGCAGATCCTTCGCTCCGCTCAGGATGACAATCATGAGGTACGTTCCGGCACGACTAAAGTCGTGCCCTTACACAAACCAACACTCGGCACAACCCGCTGCTCGAAAGCCGATGACTAGGCACTAGCTGCTTTTCTCGCATACGCTGACCTTTGCCGCAATCGGATACCTGCGCCCGAAGCCAAACGCCTTCTCCGAAATCTTCAGCCCTGGCGCTGCCTGTTGACGCTTGTACTCGCTGCGATCGACCATGCAGGCCACCTTGCGAACCAGCTCCGGCGAGTACTCATGCGCCTTGGCAATCTCATCCGGCGAGCGATTGTCCTCAACGTAATCCTCCAGGATGTTGTCGAGCACGGCGTAATCCGGCAGCGAGTCGCTGTCCTTCTGGTCCGGACGCAGCTCAGCCGACGGCGGCTTCTCGATCGTGTTCTTCGGAATAATCGGCCCGCGCTCGTTCACGTAATTCGCCAGCTCATACACCAGCGTTTTGGGCACATCGGAAATGACCGCCAGTCCGCCGCACATGTCTCCGTACAGTGTGCAATAGCCCACACCCAGCTCCGATTTGTTGCCGGTGGTCAGCAGCAGGCTGCCAAACTTGTTCGACATGGCCATCAGCAGCGAACCGCGAATGCGGGCCTGGATATTCTCTTCGGTAACGTCGGCGGCACGCCCGGCGAAGACCGGCGCAAGCGCCTTATTGTACGCGTCGAACATGCCGGCGATGGGCACCAGCTCAAAGCGGATGCCGAGGTTGCGCGCCAGTTCCGCCGCGTCGTCAATGCTGCCCTGCGACGAGTAGCCGCTCGGCATGCCGACGCCGATGACGTTCTCTTTCCCCAGCGCGTCGACCGCAATCGAGGCCGTCAGCGCCGAATCGATGCCGCCGCTGAGCCCTAAAACCGCTCGTCGGAAGCCGCATTTGTGAACGTAGTCGTGCGTGCCTAAAACCAATGCCGAGTAAGCGCTAGCGACCACACGCTCATCCTGAGGATGAATGTCGCCGCGGAGCGTCTCGGTGTCGAAGGTGACCAGGTCTTCTTCGAACGACTTGGCCTGCGCGATCAACCGGCCGTCGGGCCCCATGGCAAAGCTCGAGCCGTCAAAGACCAGGCTGTCGTTGCCGCCAATCTGGTTGACCATCGCCACCGGTACTTTGTAGTTGGTGGCAATCGAGGCCAGCATGTTGCGCCGCAGCTCCCGCTTGTGCAGGTAGAACGGCGATGCCGAGATGTTCAGCAGGATCTTGCCGCCGGCGCCGATCAGGTCCTCGACCGGGTTGACGCCGTAGAGTTGGCGATCCCAGAAATGCTTGTCGTTCCAGGCGTCCTCGCAGATGGTGAGTGCGACTTGCCCGCCATCGGCGCTGAAGAGCTCCTGATGATCGGCGGGGGCAAAGTTGCGCATCTCGTCGAAGACGTCGTAGCTGGGCAACAGCCGCTTAGACTGGACAAACGCGATCTTGCCGTCGCGCAGCAGCGCGGCCGAATTCAGCACCGACTTCCCTGTCGCTGCGCTGGCGTGCGTGACCAGGCCGCAAATGACGTCGATGCCCTTCGTCTCGCGGGCGATGATCTTGGCTGCGCGGCAATTCTGCTCGACGAAGCTGGGCCGCTCCACCAGGTCGCGTGGTGGATAACCGCAGATGGAAAGCTCGGGAAACAGGATGAGGCTGGCGCCCCCGTCGCGGGCGCGCCGGGCGTATTCGATGATTTTGTCGGAATTACCGGAGAAGTCCCCGATCACCGTGTTGATCTGGCCCAGTGCGATCCTCACCCTATCAGTGTAATGGCGCAGAGCAGAGCGCGCCAAATCGCCTCCGACGCAGAGCTACTGCCCCAGCTCCGCCGACAGCCAGTGTGAGGGCACCGAGTTCGGGGCCGATCCCGGAGCGCCTTGCGGGCTGGTCGTATCCACCGCCGGGGGATACGACGCGGGCTGGCTCAACTGCCCGGGAGCGTTCTCCGGCTTTTCGCCCGGACGCAGCAGCGTGGGAGCATTTTCCGGCTTGGGCTGATCTTTCTTTTCCGCGACCTGCGTCTCCGCCGAGGGCAGATCCACCTCGCGCTGGGTGCGAACGATCTTATCGCCGTCGACGGTCATGATCTCCAGCCGGGTAACGAAAACGCCCGTGAAGCGAACGAACTGCACTTCCTGCGGTGGGTCGCCGTAGATCCATTCTTCGTAGTCGACGCCGGCGTCATCCTTGTCGCGAATCTTCTTCGGCGGCCGGCCCATGGCGTAGAGCACCATCTCGTGATCCATGCCCACCAGGACTTTGTGGTCCTTGATGGCCTGCTGAACTTTTGGCGGCAGCGTCTTCTGGTAGGCTTCGGCTTCGGTCAGGGCCTTGAAGTCGAAGACCGGCGCCAGCATTTGGCGCACCTGCTCGCCGGTGAGCTCGGGAACGTACTTGTCGAACGTCAGCGTCACCCACGAGCCCTTCGCCTCCAGGCTCTGCGGCGCGCCTCCGCCCACCGGCGCCATCGTTCCGCCCGCGCCAACCGACATGTGCTGATACCACTTCTCGTGCTTCTTTCCGCCGCCGTTGAGTTCGAAGACGATCGACTTCTCCTTGAACACGACGTCGGTGATGACCACGCGATCGCCGGGCTTGGCAGCGAAACCATGCTGCGCCACCAGCGAGGCTACCTGCTGATCGTTCGGGCTGATCTTACCGTCCTTGATGTCCAGTCCGCGATCGCCGCGAGGGATGACCGTGCGCACAAAGACGCGCTCCGCCTGCAGATCGCGCATTACCGTGATCTTGGTTTGCGGCGTCATTTTGTCGGACGGACCCGAGGACTTGTTGTCGTCGGCAAACAGGGTCAACGGCAACAGCAGAAACGCTGCCATGAGAAGCGTAGATGGTGCGCGGTACATGAGGAACCCCGATTGGCCTACATTATATGCCCAGGCAGAGTCTCGGGCCGCTAGGATTTGATGCCGGAAAGGCTGTCGTGGAGAGCCGGCTCAGGAGCGGTCTTCAACTCCGGTTGCGGCAGCGTGCGGAAGGGCAGAGTCGAAACCAGGATGAGCCCGACGACGATGGCGGCCGCGCCGGTCATGCTGGCTTCGACGCCGTACTTGCCGCCGGTCAGCCACTCGGGCCCGTAGGCCTGGGTGTAGCGCAACAAGTTGTAATTGCGGAAGCCGCTGAGCGGCAGCCCGAACAGCAGGCCCAGCGTGAGGTTCCAGCCGAAGTGAATGCCCCACGGCAGCCACAGCGCGCGCGTGCGCAGGTACGCCACCGAGAACAGGATCCCGATCAGCACCGTGTTGACGATGCCCCAGATGCCCGGCATCGGATTCAGGAAGTGCAGCAGGCCATAGATGATCGAGAACGAGATCACTGCCGGCACGGTGCCGACGGCCTTCTCCAGATGCTGGAAGGGATAGCCGCGGAACATCAGCTCTTCCGCCAGCGCTCCGCAGAGCAGCGCCATCAGGACCGCGGCCAGGTTCGGCAGCAGGCGCAGCGCCATCAGGTTCACGCTGCGGAATGAGCCGTAGAAATGAATCGGCGCCACCGCCAGCGTGGTGAGCGCGCAACCCAGCAGAATGCCCAGCACGAACTGCTTCAGCCAGCCCCGGGTGCGCGGCAGGCCCTGCGCCGCAATGCGATGCTCTTCCACGTGGTCGCCAACCGTCAGCAGCCAGATGAAGATGGCCAGCAGCAGGAAGGCCCACAGCGGACGGAAGATGAACTCGACGCGGAAGGGATGAGTCTCAGCCGCCTCGTGCGCGATGTTTCCCGAGACGAAGAATGCCAGAGCAGAAAGTAAAAAGGAAAACACGAACGCCCAGATGGGCTGAAGCTTCCCTTTGTCGTCGGTGAACCTGCTCATACCCTGGCCGTCTGTCCCTTCATCGCCGAATGAAACTGAACGCCCTCGGACGCAACTGCAAATTTCAGCGGCTGTCCGCCATTGGCGCGGATGGCGTCTTCCACCCTCTCGCGTGTGCCCGGCTCGATCAGCGTGATCACGCAGCCTCCGCCGCCGGCGCCGCAAACCTTGGCAGTTCGCGCGCCGTTCGCCATGGCCGCTTCCATCAGCTTATCAATTAATGGCGTCGAGATGCCGGGAGCGTTGGTGCGCCGCAGCTTCCACTCTTCGCCGATCAGGCGCTCCACATCCTGCCATTGCTGCGCGGCCAGCGCCGTGTGCATGGCCTGCGCAATCCGCGCGATCTCAGCAAAGTTGTGGAACACCTGCTTGTCGCCGTTGATGTGCTGCTTGAAGACCTCCCAATTGTTGATGCCCGATTGCCGCGGCGCGCCGGTATAGAACAGCACAAAGCGCTGGTTCACTTCCTCGTACGGGATGGGGATCGCTTCACGCCGCACCCCGTCGACTTCAAGATGAATCGCGCTCACGCCGCCATACATTGCCGGATAGTAATCCTGGCAGCCGGTGGGAACCTTGATCAGTTGCGCCTCGACATTCTGCGCGATCACCCGCAACTGCTCGATATCGATCTCGCGTCCCGAGAAGCGGGCCAGCGCTGCGCCGGTCGCAATCATCAACGCCGACGAGCCCGAGATTCCTGCGCCCGCCGGCGATTCCGAATGGGTCTCCAGCGTGAATCCGCCACGCGGCTGGAAGAAGCGCACCAGGTACGCGGCCAGCCCGTGATGATGCGATTTCAGCGACAGCAATTCGTCCAGCGAGGCATAGCGCTGATCGCGATTCATATCGTGCGACTTGAGATAGATTTCGCTGCCCGCGTGCGGCGTGATTTTGCAGCCCGTGAGCACGCTGCCCAGCGCGACGTTCACGCTCACCGCCCCCGGATGAAACAGGTAGAGCGGCCAAATGTCGATGGTGCCGCCAGCCAGATCGGCCCGGCACGGCGCGGTCGTGAGGATCGCCTCGTCGCCCGCGTGCGACAGGAATTGCGAAAAGGATTGCATCCTAAGACTCGGCCCCGTCTGTCAGTTCCCTGCCCGCCGCGATGACCTCGCTGACGATCTGCGCCACATCGTCCGGCGTTGTGCGGTGATTGACGAAACACGCACGCAGTGCGAACTTACCCTGAATATTCGCGTTCGATAAGAATACCTTCCCGCGCCGCACAATGCGCTGCAAAATCGCCTGATTCAGCGCATCTTCAGCAGCCGCACCTGACTTTGCAACATAACGGAAACAAACCGCGCTCAGCGGGACGGGCGCCAGCAATTCGAGCCGCGCTTCGTGCTCGATGAGCCCAGCCAGAAGCTGCGCGTTCTGTAGATCAGTACGGATGGCCTCGCGAAATCGTTCCATGCCGTGATAACGCAACGACAGCCACAGCTTCAGCGCACGAAAGCGCCGCGACAACTCCATCGACTCCTCAAAGAAGGCAAAGCTCTCGACGGGATCCTCCAGCAGCGACTTGGCGTAGTCTCCCGTGTGCGAGAAGGCACGCTGCGCGGCGGCGCGGTCGCGATAGAGCAGGCAGCCGCAATCCACTGGCTGATACAGCCACTTGTGCGGATCGAGCGAGAGCGAGTCGGCTTGGTTCAGCCCCGCAAACTTCTCCGGCACGGCGATGGACGCCAGCGCGCCGTAAGCGCCGTCCACGTGGAACCACGCATTGTGCTCGCGCGCAATCGCAGCCAGTTCGTCCAGCGGATCGACGCTGCCCGTCGTCACCGTACCCGCGGAGCCAACGATGGCGATCGGCGTCAGCCCACCGGCAAGATCGCGGGCAATTGTTTTCCGCAGCTCGTCGGTGCGAATGCGGTATTGATCGTCGCAAGCGATCAGTCGCAGGTTGTCATAGCCCAGGCCCAGCAACGCGGCGGCCTTCGGGATCGACATGTGAACTTGCTCCGACGCATAGACGGTCCCCGGACGCGCGCCGCGCTCATTCGCCGGGAGTCGCGATTCACGCGCCATCGCCAGCGCCATCAGATTCGCCGGCGAGCCGCCGCCGGTCAGGCTGCCGGCGAATCCTGTGCATCCGACCGCCTCAGCCAGCCAGCCGATGACCACATGCTCGATCGTCGCTGCCGATGGTCCTGAACGCCACGCCGTGGTGTTCTGATTGAGCACGCTGGCCAGCAAATCGCCCGCGGCCGCCACCGGCTCACCCGAACCGAAGACGTAGCCGAAAAAGCGCGGGCTGTTCGGCCGGCAGGCGTCAATGACTTTTGCCAGATCGTCGAGCGCGCTCTCGCCCATACCTTGCTCCGGCAGCTCGCGGGCAAACCACGCCTGCGTCTGCGCACCGGTCACGTCGGGAAAGCTTGGCCGCTCGGGAATCGTCGCCAGGTAATCCAGCGCGAGGCGCGTGATGCGCGCAAACACAGCTTCGTACTCGGCCTGCGGCCGTATCAGTGAATTCATGAGCGATGAGTCCCCGGGGCGCTGCTTGGGAATTGGTGGGACACCCATTGTAACGCGAGCTAGAGCTGGTGATAGCTGATGAGCTCGATGCCGCGGCGCTGTAACAACTCGCGCGCCTCCGGCGAAGTCAGCAGCGACAATTCCTGTTCACGCGATTGCCGCAGGCGCGTGTTGACCTGGTCGAGTTCCGCGTCGCTGTAGCCGGGATGGCAGACAAACTCCCACGTGCCCTCGGGAATGTTGTCGACCACTGCGGCAAAGAGTTTCATGTCGAGGACGCCGGTGGCCAACACGCCCAGCGAGCCGTCAATCGTGCGCAGCCCGTGGGCCTGCACTTCGCGGCGGAAACTCGAAGCGAAATTGCGCAGCACGTTGAGCTGGGCAAAGCGCTTCCACACCTGCCGCGTACGCAGCAGGCTGGCCAGCGGCAGCGGCCAGACCTGTCCAAAGGGATTGCGCACCGCCCCGACGCCGCGCGACTTCGCCGCGCGCAGCAGTGGGCGCAGCACGGCGGGAAACATGTGCGCGTGCTTGTGAGTGTCGAAATGCGAAGGCTGGATGCCGGCCTGCTGCAGGCGATCGAGCTGGGCCGCGGCTTCGGCCTCGATCTCGTCGGGATTCAGTTTGTGGCGAAACGAGGCGACAACGAAGTCGTTCAGGCTCTCGCGAAAACGCGGCGACGCGCCGTTGCGGGGCTCCAGCAGCGTGGGAACCTTGTCGGGCGGCAGCAGCGGCTCGCCGTCCATCAGGACAACATGGCAGCCGACGCTGAAGGTTTTCCCGTCCTCGCCCCGCGCAATTTCGGTGGCATCGTCGAAGGCCCGCGAGTTCGCCATCAGCGTGGTCGACGTCACGATGCCGCGCTGATGCGACTCGGCGATAGCCCGATTCACACCAGCCGTCAGCCCGAAATCGTCAGCATTGATGATCAGCCGCCGCACGAATTCAGTGTAGCAAGGCGCTGAGTCGGCTTCAGCGTGAGGATTATCGACCCCGCCCTAAGGGCGAGAACACCGTCGGATTTTAAATAACGCAGATTAGGAAGGGTGGAGCACGCCTTCAGGCGTGCAGAACGGATTGCTGTAAATGAATAGAGTCGGCTTCAGCCGACTGCAGCCTTCCCTCGCGAAGAAACAGCAGATCCCTCGCTTCGCTCGTGATGACAATCTTCCGGGATCATCACGTCAGGCTTACCCCTTCTTCCCGTCCTCGCCGAACAACGATCTCCACCGCAGCTTGTCGAAGCGAATCATTTTGTTCGCATCGGCCGGGCCTTCGCTGCCCGCTTCGTAATTCGGAAACTGCGGCGGCGGCAATTCTTTCCACGCCTCTTCGATCGGCGTGATGATGCGCCACTCCGCCTCGACCTCGTCGCGGCGGGTGAACAGCGTGGGATCGCCGCGCATCGCGTCAAGCAGTAGCGTCTCGTACGCGGCGGGCGTTTCTGTGCCGAAGGCATCCTTGTACGAGAAATCCATGTCGACGCGGATCGCGCGCATCTCCTGCCCCGGCTGTTTGGCGCCGAAGCTCAGCGAGATGCCCTCGTTCGGCTGGATGCGCATGCTGATGACGTTGTGGTGTACGTCTTTCGGATTGCGCGAGAACAGCGCCTGCGGCGTGCGCTTGAAGTGCACGGCGACCTCCGTCAGCGACTTCGCCATTCGCTTGCCTGCGCGTACGTAAAACGGCACGCCCGCCCAGCGCCAGTTATCGATGTGAAATTCCACGGCAACGTACGTCTCCGTCGTCGACTTCGGGCTGACATTCGGCTCCTGCCGATAGCCGGGCACCTGCTTGCCGTCAACGGTGCCGGGACCATACTGCCCGCGCACGGTGTGCTTCGCGACCTGCTCCAGCGTCATAGGATGGATGGCGCGCAGCACCTGCACCTTCTGCGTGCGCACGGTGTCGGCGTCGAACGATACCGGCGGCTCCATCGCCGTCAGCATCATCAGCTGCATCATGTGATTGGCCACCATGTCGCGCAGCGCGCCGGTCTCTTCGTAAAACGCGCCGCGGCTCTCGACGCCCAGCGTCTCGGCGGCGGTGATCTCGACGTACTCGATGTAATTGCGGTTCCACACCGGCTCGAACATCGAGTTGCCGAAGCGGAACATCATGATGTTCTGCACCGTCTCTTTGCCGAGATAGTGATCGATGCGATAGACCGCGCTCTCCTCGAAAACCTTGGCGACGATGTCGTTCAGCTCCTGCGCGGTCTTCAGATCGCTGCCGAAGGGTTTCTCCAGGATGATGCGCGTCCAACCGTCGCCGTTCTTCGCCAGACCCGCCTTGCCCAGGCCTTCCACGATAGGCGGCGCCAGCGACGCCGAAGTCGACACGTAGAACATAACGTTCTTGCTTGCGCCGGCCTTCTGCATCTCAACGATCTTCTTCTTCAGTTCGGGATAGAACTCCGGCTTCGAGGCGTCGCCGACCAGGTAGTGCAGGCGCTCGGAAAAATCCTTCCAGCCGTCTTCGGAAAAGTTGCGCGTGTCCTTCGAGGTCGCGGTGCCGTCGTGCAGGCGGCCGCGATACTCTTCGTCATCCAACTTGGTGCGGCCGATGCCAAGGATTTGAAAGTTGCGCGTGGTACAGCCGACGCAAGCCAGGTCGTAGAGCGCGGGAATCAGCTTGCGATGCGTGAGGTCTCCGGTGCCGCCGAAGATGACGACCAGACAGTCGCCGCTTTTGGGAAGTGTGGGCGTTTCTAATTTCTGCGGGGCCGGCTGTACGAGTGTGCTCATGAATTCGCTCCGGAAGAAATTTACTCAGTGGCAGATGCTAACAGGATGAGAAAGATGCGGGGTGAACGGAATATTCACCACAGAACCACTGGGGGATATGTAACGACCGACGGCTGGTCCTTCGTCGGACTGAAGTCCTCCTCAGGATGACAAGGTGAAACAGAGATGTCGGCCTGACTGAAATCGGGCCGGGCGCCCCATTCAGGCGCGGGTGCCCCATTCAAGGGCGCTTTTCGCTTGAGTGGGTCTTTTACTGTTCGTATCCAACGACATTGTCATCCCGAGCGGAGCGGCGTCAGCCGCGGAGTCGAGGGACCTGCGGTTCGTTTGCATGGGATTCAACGCGCGCAAACCGCAGATCCTTCGTCGGACTGAAGTCCTCCTCAGGATGACAATTCGAAAGGGTCGTATGGATTGAAGATTACCCCTTCGCCTTCTTCATTGTCTCTTTCGCCTTCGCGACAACGTCGTCCACGGTGAAGCCGAAGTGTTTCATCAGTTCTTTGATCGGAGCCGACGCGCCAAAGTCGGCGTGGCCAACGACGAGGCCATCCGAGCCAACGTATTCCTTCCACCCGAATGTCGTGCCCGCTTCGACGGCGACGCGGGCTTTGACTTCCGGCGGCAGCACCTTCCGCTTGTACTCGGCAGACTGGTCTTCGAAGAGCTTCCAGCACGGCATCGAAACGACGCGCGCTTTCACGCCCTCGGCGGTCAGCTTCTCGTAGGCGCCGATGCACAACTGCACCTCCGAACCCGTGCCTATCAGGATGACGTCCGGTGTTCCGCCCGAGTCGGCCATGATGTAGGCGCCCTGCGCGACGCCCGCTGCCGGTGCGTACTTCGTGCGATCGAAGGTCGGCACACCCTGGCGCGTAAGCGCCAGCAGCACCGGCTGCTTCTTGATCGGCATGATGGTGCGCCAGGTTTCGGCAACTTCGTTGGCGTCAGCCGGACGGAAGACCAGCAGCCGCGGGATCGCCCGCAGCGACATCAACTGCTCAATCGGCTGATGCGTCGGACCATCTTCGCCCAGGCCAATCGAGTCGTGCGTGAAGATGAAGATGCACGGGGTGTCCATCAGCGCGGCCAGGCGAATGGGCGGCCGCATGTAGTCGGAGAAGATGAGGAACGTCGCGCTGTACGGACGAAGGTTCGACAGCGACATGCCGTTCACGATCGAGCCCATGGTGTGCTCACGAATGCCGAAGTGGAAATTGCGGGCACCGTAGTCGTTTCTCTCGAAGTTCGATTCGCCGTTGATCAGCGTCTTGGTCGAGGGATACAAATCGGCGGCGCCGCCCATCAGGAACGGAACATTCTTGGCAACAGCGTTCATCACCTTCGCGCTCGAATCGCGCGTCGCCAATCCTTTCGCGTCTGCCGGGAAGGTCGGGATGTCCTTGTCCCAGCCCTGCGGCAGTTCGCGATCGACCATCTGCTGCCACATCTTTGCCGGCTCAGGATTCTTCGACGACCAGGCTTTGTACTTGTCGTTCCATTCGTTCTCCCACTTCTTGCCGCGCTCGACGGCTTTGCCCATGTAGTCGCGAACCTCGTCGGGAACGAGGAACTGCGCATCCTCGGGCCAGCCGTAGACCTTCTTCACCAGCTTGACCTCGTCTTCGCCCAGCGCTTCGCCGTGTGCTTCTTTGGTGTCCTGCCGATGCGGCGAGCCCCAGCCGATGTGGGTGTCGACGATGACCAGCGTTGGCCGCGCGACCTCGCGCTGCGCTGCGCGGATGGCCAGGTCCACCAGGTCCAGGTCGTTCACGTCGGTGACATTGAGCACATTCCAATGCCATCCGCGGAAACGTGTGGCCACGTCGTCGGTGAAGGCCAGCGAGGTGCTGCCTTCGATGGTGATGTGATTGTTGTCGTAGAACCAGATGAGATTCGAAAGGCCAAGGTGGCCGGCGACCGACGCGGCTTCATTGCTGACGCCCTCCATCAGGTCGCCGTCGCCGCAGAAGGCGTAGGTGCGATAGTCGAAGACATCTTTGTCGAGCTTCGTCGCCAGCCAGCGCTGAGCCATCGCAAAGCCAACGGAGTTCGCCACGCCCTGGCCGAGCGGGCCGGTCGTAGTCTCGACGCCCGGAGTCAGGCCGTACTCGGGATGACCCGGCGTCTTGGAGCCCCACTGGCGGAACTGCTTGAGCTGGTCGAGCGGCAGATCGAAGCCGGTCAGATGCAGCATGGCGTAGAGCAGCATCGAGGCGTGGCCATTGGAAAGGATGAAGCGGTCGCGGCCGGCCCAATGTGGATTGCGCGGATTGAAGCGCAGGAAGCGGTTCCACAGGACGAAAGCCAGCGGAGCCAGAGCCATGGGTGTGCCGGGATGCCCGGAGTTGGCCTTCTGCACCGCGTCCATTGCGAGGGTGCGGATGGTGTTAATGCAAAGTTGTTCGAGCTGTTTTTGATCCGCGGAACTCTTGACCTCTTGTTTTTCTGCAACGTCGACCTGACTCACCGATTGCCGCCTTTCGTATTAGTGCCGCCGGCTGAAGCCGGCTCGGCAAGAAAAAATATTTCGGGTGACGCGGACCTGAAGGTCCGCTCTACCTTCTCCGCACTGACGTCATCCTGCTGCCGACTTTGTCTGCACCTGCTGCTGTGCCGGATGCGTCACCTGCACCGAGAAATCCTGGCCCTGCCATTGATTGTCGACCGGCCAGTTAAAAGTGAAGCGCAGCGGCGCCTTCTGCGACTGGTCCACCTGAAGGTCCACGTACTCGATGCCGAGCGCCGTCATCTTCGACGGAGTGTCGTGCCCTGTATTCCACTCGTCGTCGCTCCAGTGCAGTACAAACGCAGACGACGCCTGGATACGCAGCAGAGCTCCTGCCGGAACCGATCGGACCTGGCGATTCATCTTCCATACTTCGATTACGGGACGCGGCTTCTCGTTGCAATAGCGCGCCTGCACCGGCTCAATACAGTCGAAGATTTTGTTATCGACCACCGATCGCAATAATTTTACATACTCGGCATGCGCCCACATCAGGGGAATCGCAGCTCCCGTCGCCTTGCCGAAGAACATGTGCTCTGCCGGAATGTCGGGCTGGTCCCAGATCTGCTCGGGAAACAGGCCGATGCCGGTGGCAAAGCCCTCGGCAGCTCTGAGGAAGACATCGATGTTGCGGCCGCACGCCAGCTCGTAGGTGGCGCGTTCCAGCATCAGCAGCGGCCAGGCGTGGCCGACGCCCCAACTCTTGAACGAGGTGCCGTCGGCGCGCTGTCCGTAGCCGTCGTGGTTGTAGCGCTTCCAGCACGGGCCGTAAGGTGTATCGACCTTCAGCACGGCATCGATCACCTTCAGCGAGTCTTCGATCAACGGATCTCCCGGCTTGCGAATGCCGAACCGTACCAGCTCGAGAAAGCCGGCGTCGACAATCTCGTTCGCCGGAAACTGGACGCGGTCGCCCGGCTTCTGGTTGGCGAGAATCAGCTCACCGGAATCCGGATCCTCATCGCCGCGCGAACCGCCCTTGCTCGATGCCGGATTGATGCGCACGTAGTAGCGCTTGACCCCGGGCAGCAGAGTTCCCTCGTCGGTGACCGTCCATTGCTCGACGTGCGATTCCAGAAAATCGGCGTAGGTGCGCACGAAGTCGGCAGTGTGCTTGTCGCCGCGCGCTTCGATCATCTCGGCCGCGCAGATCAGCGCTGCGATGTTGCTGGCCAGCGTCGACGGCGAATAGCCGCCGGCTTCTTCCCAGCGCTCCTCGGCTGTGGCCGGACCTTCGCGAATCAGATACGCGCAGGCGCGCATGACGGTAGTGTGGGGATCGAAGCCGCCCAGCGCATTGTTCTTCCACAACCGCCAGCAGCCGATGATCGGGAACGAAACCTCATCGAGCTGCACGCCCGTCCAGTAAGGACTGCCGTCGATCCAGAAGTTCTGGTAGAAGCCGCCGTCCTCGCGTTGCGCGATGGCCAGATAGATCATCGCGCGCAGCGGAGTGGCCGCGTCACCGGCAGCCATCAGAGCGCTGGCGCATTGCACCATGTCGCGCGTCCACACCAGGTGATAGCCGCCCAGTTCGTCGTCGCCCTTGTCTTCGCCCCAGGGAATGCTCATGCTGGCAATCATCGCGCCGGCATAGAGCTTGTCTTCGTGCGCCAGCAGCAGATTGATGCTGCGCGCAAACAGCCGCCCCTCCGCCTCGGTGAGCTTGCTGTGGTTCATATCGACGACGGCAAGGCGGCGGCGGGTACGATGCCACTGCTCGATGAAGCTCTTCACGTTGTCGGCGAAGGGAATGCACAGCGACTGGAAGAGCGTCGCTCCGGCGGCGTGCGGGCTGCGGCCAAAGGCCACGCCCAGCGTGAACTCGTAACCATGGGAAAGATTAATCTCGCCGGTCAGCGCGATGTTTCCGTCGGTCGCCGAGTCGTACTCCCAATCCATCTTGAAGTTGTGCGACAGATCGGTCCACCCGTCACTGGTGCCCACGTAGCCGCACGAAGCCTTGACGAAGTGATTGGTCGCGGCCATCGAGAGGTAAACGTTGTCGCGGTGCGCCATCAGGAAACGCCTTCCCTTGGTGCTGACCACGTTGCCGTTGTTATGCCAGCCGCCGATGTTGAGGTGGGGCGCGCAAATCACGTACAGGTGCAGGCGGCCGCGCCACTCCGGCTTTACGTCGAAGCGCGTATGGATGAGCAGGCAGTTCAAGTGCGGATCGCCGATGATCTGCTTCTCGATGACGTAGCGGCCCTCGGGATCCTTGTTGGTGATGCGATAGCCCAAGGCGTCGTCGTCGATCATCTCGACGGTGCTGACGGTGTTGCGGCGCTCGTCGTGGAAGAACGTCTCGCCGTCGCTGATCATGTACTGAATGTCGCGGATTTGCGGCGTGTCGATGGTGGGGTAATAGACCTCGGTATTCACGCCATTGGCCAGCGTGTACCAGATGCGGCTCGACACCGCATAAGCCGTGCCGACGGCATCCTTGGCGCCGCCCGTCCAACGTGGCTCAATGCCCGGCGCGCCGGGCGCTGGATTTGTTCCGCTCAATATGCTCTCTCCCTCGGACGCAATGGTAGATGAACTTCGCCGGCAGATTATCGTCGTGCCCAGGCTTCGCTCAATTTTTGACCTTCGCGCTTCTCCCGCTCAATCTTTTCCAGCCATGGCATCCGAGTTTATCGCAGCCTACCTTGGCCGCGTCCAATCGCCGGGTTGCGACATCCAAACACCCAACGACAGGTTTCTCGCACTGTCCAAAAAGCCAACCCGAGCTTCCGGCAGCGCCCGCCGAAAGTCGCTCCAGGCCCACCTTCGTCCGTTTGTAAAGCATTGCGTAAAGATATGTTAAGTAAAGTATTACGGCATTCTTTGGAACTCTCGGCGGCGTTATCATGAACCCCAATCAGCCTGTCGCGAATCTCAAGTGTGTCAGGCCTTGTGGGGTGGCAAGTTGCCAACCAGATTGCTCGGTTACACGGCCGCAACTGCCGAATCCTTGAACGTACTTCGCGCCGCAAGTTACACCACGATGACGCAAGATGTCGAAGTACTCGCGAGCAAGTACCTGGCGCTGATGGAAGTGTCACGGGTCATCGCCTCGTACCGCGATCTCGCCGAACTCTTCGACAACATGGCCGAGTATCTCCATCAACTGCTGGGCTTCCACTACTTGAGCGTCGCCGTGTACGAAGAGAAATCCGACACCATGCGCGTGCATGTGCTGCAGTCGTCGGTCGCCAAAAGCCTGCCCCTGACCTTTGAAATTCCGGTTGAGAGCTCGACCGGCGGCGAAGCCTGGAAGAGCCAGGCGGTACAGAATTTCCGCTCCGCTCATGAGCTGCAGCGCTTCCCTCGGGCTTACGAACTTTTCCGTGAACATGGGGTGAATTCGTTTTGCGTGCTGCCGCTGACCACCGCCCATCGGCGTGTCGGAGCGTTGGGCTTCGGGCGCCAGGCCGAAGGCGGTTACAGCGAAGAGGAGCTCGAGTTCGGTCAACTGGTGGCCGCGCAGGTTGCCGTGGCGCTCGACAACGCCCTGCACTATGACGAAGGCTTGTGCCTGCAAGAGCAACTGGCGCGCGAGCGCGACCGCCTGCGTCTGGTGCTGGAGGTGAACAACAGCGTCGTCTCCAACCTGGAGCTGCACGACCTGTTTCATGCCATCTCCACCAGCCTGCGCCGGCTGGTCTCGCACGACTCGGCAACCTTGTTGCTGCCCGACGCAGACGACCCGAAGATGCTGCGCGTCTACGCTCTCGATTTCCCCGGAGGCCGTGGCTTTGTCCATCAGGACATGATGATCCCCATGGAAGGGACCAACCCCGGCAAAGCCTTCCTGACGGCAAAGCCAATATTGGCGGGCACTGCGCCCGGCTACACGCCTTTCACGCCGACGCGCATGAAGGTCATCGACGGTGAGGGCCTACGCTCCAGCATGATTCTTCCGCTGGTACAAAACGGCAGCGAAGCCTCACTTGGCCTGCTGGCGCTGGGCAGCCGCACCGAAGCTGCCTTCACTCAAGCCGACCTGGAATTTCTCTGGCAGGTGGCGCAGCAGATCGCCATCGGGGTCAAGAACGCGCTCGAACACCGCAAACTTTCGGAGAGCGCGGCCCGCGTCAGCGAGCAGAAATCCTATCTCGAAGAAGAGATCCGCGCCGAGCAGGACTTCGAAGACATCGTCGGCTCCAGTTCCGCCCTGCGCAGCGTGCTGGGACAGGTCGAGACTGTCGCGCCAACCGATTCCACGGTTCTCGTCGTCGGCGAAACCGGGACCGGCAAGGAACTGATTGCGCGCGCCATTCATGACCGCAGCTCGCGGCGCGAACGCACCTTCGTGAAGATCAATTGCTCCGCCATCCCCATGGGCCTGCTGGAGAGCGAGCTATTCGGCCATGAGAAAGGCGCATTCACCGGCGCCATCGCCCGCAAAATCGGACGCTTCGAGCTGGCCCATCAGGGCACACTCTTCCTGGACGAGATCGGCGACATCCCGCTGGAGCTGCAACCCAAGCTGCTGCGCGTTCTCCAGGAGCAGGAGTTCGAACGCCTGGGCGGCACGGCCACGCACAAGGTCGACGTGCGCGTGATCGCCGCCACCAATCGCAACCTGAGCTCGATGGTCGCTGAAGGTCAATTCCGCAGCGACCTGTTCTACCGACTCAATGTTTTTCCCCTGAGCCTGCCGCCGCTGCGCGAGCGCTCGGAAGACATTCCCCTGCTGGCTCGCTACTTCACCAGCAAGTACTCGCGGCGCATGAATCGCAACGTGCAGAGCATTCCGCCGCACACGCTTGACGCCATGACGCGTTACGGCTGGCCGGGCAACGTCCGCGAATTGCAGAACTTCATCGAGCGTGCCGTCATCCTCAGCAGCGACGGCGAACTCCGCGCGCCGCTGGCCGAATTGAAGACCGCGCCGGAGATTGAGACCATCAGCGCGCCAACCAACGGTGACGGCAGAACCCTCCGCGACATGGAGCGCGCGCACATCCTGGAGGCGCTGCAGAAATCCAACTGGGTCATCGGCGGGCCAACCGGGGCGGCTGCTCGCCTGGGGATGAAGCGCACCTCACTCCTCTACCGGATGGGAAAGCTGCGCATCTCGCGCGGCAGCCGCTTCTCGCTCTAGTGACGGCAGTCCGACACAGTGTCGAGAATCTGACACAGCAATTCGACACATTCTCCCCGAGGCACCCTCAAATCTGCGCTCGTATTTCGGTAGTAAGCTTGTTTGCAACACCGGCCACGATTCTGCGAAACGCCTGAAGATGGCACCAGTCGTGCATTAGATACGAGTACGATGTGGGGATACCGCCTGAGGGACCAAAGTCCACAGGCATGCAATCAGTTAATCTTGTCGAACAACAAAACTCAAGTTTTCGACATCGGAATCGATAAAGGGGAGAAAGCAATCGTGTTGCGAATCAGCATTGAGCAAAGCGCAAATGCTGTCTCGCTGTTGGTTGAGGGCCGACTGGTAGGCCCGTGGGTAGAGGAACTGCGAAAGGTCAGTGGCGAGTACGTCGACCTGCCGACACCGCTCACGCTCGATCTTTGCGGATTGATGGCGATGGATGGTGGGGGTCACGCACTGCTGGATGAACTGCGCCAGCGGGGAGCGACCCTGCGCTGTTCTGACGTTATGAACCAATACCTGGTCGAGCAAATGGCGCGCCCAACCGGCGATGTGCAGCAAGCTTGCCGCCCATGCCGCCGATTTTCGAGCCAGAGTGACTTGTCAGCCGCCGCAGAAGATGCCCTGGCATCTTCGCAGGCAAGCTAACTCGACCGGGCCCGAGCTGAACTGCGGTATTTCCAATGGGAGGATAAGTAAGTGCGAATCGCAATCGCTTCAGACGAAGCAGCCCAGCAGGCAAAAGAGAGATTGATCGCGAAGTTGAATGCTGATGGACATGAAGTAACCGACTCCGCTCCGATGGTGCAGGGTCAGGCCCGTGTGGATTATGCCGAACAGGTAGCGCTTTCGGTTCTGCGTCACGATGCCGAGCGCGGAATCATCGTCAGCAGCCGCGCAGTGGGAGCTTCCGTGGCCGCCAACCGCGTGCCCGGCGTGCGCGCGGCGCTGTGCAACGACGCTTACTCCGCTCACGTCGGCGCCAAGACCGAGGGCATGAACGTCCTGGTGCTGGCGCTGCACTCGTTGGGTGAAAACATGGCGGAAGAAGTGGTGGCCTCCTACCTGGACGCCGCGCTGGCGCCCATCGAAGTTGTCGGCGGATTGCCGCCGCGCCGCCTGCAACGCGTCTTCTCCCACATCCGCGAAAACATTGCCCGCGACCTGTCGGTAGCCGAACTGGCGCAGACCGTCGGCATGAGCCAGTATTACTTCTCCAAACTCTTCAAGATGAGCACCGGAACGACCCCCCACCAGTACGTGATGCGGCAACGTGTGGAGCGCGCCCAGGAAGTTCTGCGCGAGACACGCACGGCGCTGGCCGAGGTCGCGACCATCGTCGGCTTCGAAACCCAGAGCCACTTCACCAGCGTCTTCCGCCGCCTGGTGGGCGCCACTCCAAAGCACTATCGCGAGATGCATCAGAACGCGCCTATTCCGAACGAAATGCCGGAGCAGACTGCCACCGCGGCGTAACTGAGTGGTCAGTGGCTAGTGGTCAGCGATTAGTAAGAAACCTCAGGTGCCCCGTTCAAGCGGGATTTTCGCTTGAGCGGGGTTTTTGTTGTCGTCAACATAACTGATGTGTCATCTCGACCGACGACTTTAGTCCGAGTGGAGGGACCTGCGGTTTGCGAAAGCGTGTAGCGGCTCGCGCGAACAGCAGATCCCTCCGTCGGCTGAAGCGGTCGTCGTGATTACAAACTTCCTAAGGGGTCGCATTACTGTCGCTGGAACCGATGGGAGCGCGGGCGAACCGCAGATCCCGCGACTACGCGGCTGACGCGGCGCTGCTGACAAGTCTGAGGAGCGAACGCGCACCTCCAAGTCAAAAACCCCGCTCAAGCAAAAGAAGCTTGAACGGGGCACCCGTTTCACGTACCGACAACTGACAAACCGACAACGACCTTACTGTTTAGTCTTCCTCAGCTTCGTCGTGGGATTCGGCATCATCGCGCCGTTCGTCGTCAACTCGTTGAGCAACGTATCGGCATGGTAGATGTTCTTCAGCGACTCGGTAATCGCCCGCGAATCCACTTCTACCGCGCGCGCCACCTTGTCGGTGTAGGCAAAGTTCCACGCCAGCGACTCGATGTTGCCGTCGAAGATGATGCCCACCACTTCGCCCGCCTTGTTGATGACCGGGCTGCCCGAGTTCCCGCCGATGATGTCTGAAGTCGACACCGTGTCGTAAACCGTCTTCAGGTTGATCTTCGACTTGGAGTTGAGCCAGCTCTCCGGCAGTTGATACGGAGGCTTGCTGTCGTGCTTGGCCGCGTGTTCGTAAGCTCCGCCCATGGTGGTGAACCACGGCACGTCCTTCATGTCCTTCTTGTAGCCTTCGACCGGGCCATAGCTCAGTCGCAAGGTAAACGTCGCATCCGGAGGCACGCTCAGCCCCTTCTGCGCGAACAGGGCTTTGCCGATCTGCCCGCCGCTCTGGCGGAAGACCGACTGCACCTGGTCTTCATCCTTCTGATGAATCGCGGCCGCATCCGGCTCGATCTCGCGCATCATGACGATCAGCGGATCGGTCGAAGCGTTGACCGCCGTCGCTCCGCCTTCATACAACTGCTTGCGCGCCGCCACGTCGTTGAGTTTCGTGCCGTCAATTACTTCCTTGGCGCGCTCTTCCGGCGACTTCCCTGCCAGCGCCTTCTGCACGTCGGGATTGTCGGCGCCCAGCCCGTCGCGCATTTGCTTCAGGCTTTCGGTCAGCTGCACCACATCAAGCGCTTTATACACCGGAGCGTCGGAGAACAGTTGCGTCTCCAGCGTGGGCAATTGCGCGTCGGTGTATTGCCGGATGCGCTGATTATTCGGCTTCTGCTTCTGGTCGGCGGCGCGCACAATCAGGCGCGCATAGCGTGGCAGATCGCCGCGGAAGCCGGCCATGTTGTCCAGGTAGAACAGCTGCTTGTAGATTTCCTTCTGCACATCGACGGCTTTGGAAACCTGTGACCACGGGTCGCCGAACTCCTTCTTGCGATCCGGATTCGAGTTCACGAACTCCTGCAGGCTCTTCTCGTCGGCAGCCTTGCCGGCCATTAAGTCACGGTCCTTCAGGCCCGCATCGAGATAGCCGGTGACCGCCTTCTGCGAGTTTTGCAAACCGAACAGATCGCTCTGCGCCTCGCGTTCGTTCTCCGGCGACTGTGCGCCAAATTTTTGCAAGGCTTCAATGCGTCCCTTGTAGGCCTCCAGTTGCAACGGATACTGGTAATCGCGCAGGAAGCCCATCTGGTCCATCGTCAGCAGGCGGCCGGTGCGGCCGGGATGTCCCGAGACCAACGTCAACTCACCGTTGCTGGCGCCGTTGGGCTGCCACTTCAGGTAGTTCGGCGTCTTAGCCGGCTGGCCATTTTCGTAGGCGCGGAAGAACGAAATGTCGAGGTCGTACCGCGGATATTCGAAGTTGTCAGGATCGCCGCCAAAGAAAGCGATGGAGAACTCCGGCGCAAACACCAGCCGGATGTCGTCATACTTTTTGTAACGGTACAGGTTGTACATCGCGCCCGAATACAGCGTGACCACATCGCAGCGAATGTCGCCGCTGGAGCACTCTTTCTCCAGCGAAGCCATCTCTTCGCGCTGCGCTTTGCCGGCGTCTGCCGTCGACATGCCCGGCTTGACCGCGCCGTTTACCTTCGCGGTCACGTCATCGATGCCCTGCAGCACCAGGAACTCCATGCCCGGACACTTCGCTTCGTCGGCCTTGGTGTTCGCCATGAAGCCGTTCTTCATGTAGTCCTTGCCGCCGGTGGAGAGATCGTGAATGCACTCCTGTGCGATGTGATGGTTGGTGAAGATGAGTCCATCCGGTGAGACGAACGACGACGAGCCGTTGGGCGCGCGCGCCGACGACAGCCGCACATGATCCAACCACGCCTGATCGGGCGCCCAGCCGTACTTGGCCTGCACTTTGTCTTTGGGAAACGCGTTGAACAGCCACATGCCTTCGTCGGCGTAGCTGAAGCTGCCGAGCACGAAGGCGAGCAGAGAGAGTAAGAGCACAGCACGTTTGGTCATCAATGACTCCAGCGCGAAGAATCCGCGGGTGCATGGAATGGGTCCAGAGACACCGGACCGGTAAGCAAACCCCTAACTATAAGCGCCGGAGCAGCGCGCGGGCAATGACGAGGGGATGAGTTGCAGTTACGTTTTGTGAAGGGTGGCAGAACGGGAAGAAATTGAGCTGAGTTGCCGTAGCTTTGTCATCCCGACCGGAACGTCCGCGCCTTTGCTCTTCCGCCGCGACTTCGCGGCGGGCGGACGCGCAGTGGAGGGACCTGCTGTGCCGATGCTGCACACACGGTGATACGGCACTTTTCGAAAGATTGTCATCACGACGACGGCTTCAGCCGGAGGAGGGATCTGCTTCCCCCGTGCCGCCATCCACTGCGAGCGACAGCAGGTCCCTCCTCTGGCTGAAGCCCTCGGTCGGATGACACTGTACTGGTCGTCGTCACGTCTCCGAACGCGGCTCGCACCCCCGCAAATACTCCTCGACGCCCCCCTTCTTCTCGTGCGCAGCCCACTCCGCCGGAGTCGCGTTCCACATCGTGTCGCGCAAATCCAGACGAGCCCCGTGCTCCACCAGCAACCGGGCCATCTCGACGTGACCCGACGCTGCCGCCTGGTGCAGCGGCGTCGAATGGGAATGTCCGCCCGGAGGGTTATAGCGATTCGGGTCTTCCCCGGCATCGAGCAGCATGCGCACAATCTCCACGTATCCGAATTGCGACGCCACCGCCAGCGCCCAGTGCCGCTCGTCGGCGGTAGCCGAGGGCAGCAACCGCCGCGCCTCCTCGACGCGCCCCAGAGCCGCGGCAATCGGCAGATCCACGCGGGCTCCGCGACGAATCAGCTCTTGCACGGCATCGAATTCCGAATGGATCGCAGCGACCAGCATCCCGCGGTTGGGATCGGCGCCGCGGTCGCAAAGCAAATCGATCAGCGCGACCTGCGCGCCCGACTCACGCGCAACCAGCGAACTGGCCACCAACGCCAGCGTCTCATTCAGCGCCTCCGGAGACGCACCTGCATCGAGAATCACCTTCGCAACCTCGACAATGTTCTTCGGCAGCGAGCCGCGACGCGTCGGATTCTCCGCGATGAACTCCAGCAGCGTGGGATTGCGGAAGTAGTTGGTGCCGTCCAGAACAACGTGTTGTTGCGCCAGCTCCGGATGCTCGCGAAGTAAAGCTTGCAATCCCGCAGCGTCGCCCGCATCCAGCAAATCGACGGCCCGCCGAAACATCGGGTCTTCGATGCGCTCGTGGTGCGGCAGGTCCAGCCGATCTGCCAGCCTCGGCTTCTCGATGCGCTGCTTCATGCGCGGCCAACTGGGAAATCCATGCTGTCGCGCGATGGTGAGTTGCGCATCGCTCAGCTTCAAAGCTGCGGCGAAAATCTGCGCGTCGCTGGCCTTGGCAAAGCGCGGATGAAATTCGCGAATGATCTGCGCCATCTGCGGCGAGCGCGACGCATGCGCCTTGAGCAGATCTTTCGCCTGATGTTTGAGGTGGTCGAGGTTGGGGTTGGATGGAAGGGGAATGACCGGCATGACGAACTTCCTTTCGCGCGCCCGAGGTCCGCATTGACGGGCAGAAAGTAAGTTCGTGAAACGCAGATTGTTTTGCTCGGGTGGACTTCTGTCCTTTCCGCGGACCGGAGGCGCCCCACGCGCTCCGGTCATCCTACCACGCATTGATTACGCAGTCAGTCTCGATGCCTCCGGCAGCGGCTCCGGCGCATCCGGCCGGTGCCACAGATAGCTTCCCTTTCGCTGCGGCAGCGTCACCAGAACGATCATCACGATCAGCACGAAGATCCCGAGGATGAAAATGCTGCCCTCAGGACCGGTGCTGCCGCCGCTCAGGATCGGCTTGCCCATCGGGTGCGTCGCCAGCAGGTGATGCTGGACCATCAAGCCGCTGTCAGCCACGCCATACAGGTACGACTGCGACCAGTCCCAGGAGCAGTGGAAGCCGATGGCCCACCACAATGAACCGGTGCGCCACAGGCTGAAGCAGAACACGATGCCGGCCAGCCCGGCCGAGAGCAGCCCGATCGGCGATTCGCCCGGGTTGCCGTTGTGTCCCATGCCGAACAGGATGGAGAAAGCAATCGCCGAACTCCAGAAGCCCAGCAACTCGCTATGCGGGCTCTTGAAGAGCACCTGAAACAGCCCAGCCATGCCGCGCGTCAGCGTGTACTGCATGTAGCCGCGCGTCAAATATTCTTCCAGCAGACCGACCAGCAGGAAGCCGACGAGCCACATCGCCCCATAAAAAACGACGTCGGAACCGAAGAGCAGCCGGCGCTCGATCACCAGCATTCCGGTCTTCCACAGCGTGCCCACCAGCAGTGACAGGCAGACAAAGCCCCACACCAGTCCGGCAAAAAAACGCGGCGCCTTGCGTTCCCCGCCGAGGCCGTACACACCCACCGGTCGCCGCTCGATCTTCGACATGATCCAGGAGATGAGCACCACGCCGAGAAACGGAATCAATTCATTGATGGCGGCAAACTTCCAATCCAGTGCTGAAGGCGTCGTGCCAGGTTTATGCGTCGGTGGGTGAATCTTGATGGCCACCTCGTGCGCGGTGAAAAGCACCGCAGCCAGCAGCAGCATGAAGATCAGCAGGCTCCAGCCGGCACGCAGGCCATCCTTGCCGATGAAGACTTTGCGGAAACCCGACGGCGAAGGGGCAGGCACAGCCACCTCGTAGTTCGGCAGCGAATTGGTGTTCGAACTCATAGCATCCTCGTTGGGGTAAGAGTCTCATACGTAAGCTGCGGGAGGATAGTTTCAAGAAAGTGGCGGACGAATACCGGCAGCAGAAGCGCCTCCCTGATGATTTGTCATTGCGAGCGACGGGCGCTATTCACGATTTGTCATCCCGACCGGAGCGTCCGCCTTGTTTTTCGACCCGCTGCTTTTGCGGGTCGGCGGACGCGCAGTGGAGGCAGCTGCGGTTTGCGCGCAATGGATTGGAGCTGGACAAACCGCAGGTCCCTCGACTCCGCGTCTGACGCCGCTTCGCTCGGGATGACAATTCCTATGGAGTACTGCTCGTCTGCGATCGCTCGAGATTACGCGCGCGATCACATACGCGCCCACTCAAGCGAAACCCGCGCTTGAATGGGGCACCCGTTGAGAGTCGGGATGTCGCGAGATGTGTTCTCAGCACCCAAACTGTTTCAGGTGATGATCGATGTGCTTCCAGTGCAGCGCATTCCACTCGTCGTAGCTCAACGGACCGAAGAGCGGGTGCTCGGGACCGGCCACACTTTGCATCGCCGCAATGCTCGCGATGCGCTGAACAAGGCGTTCGCGATCGGCGTCGAAGTCCTGCGGCGCTGAGGCCAGCATCTCAGGCGGTGCCGCGGCTCCTTTGGGAAATGGCACAACGTAGAGCGCCAGATGCTTCAGCGGAAACCGCTGGAAGACCTTGCGATTCATGCTGCGGCTTGGAATCTCACCCAGCGACATGGCGAGCGCATCGTTCAGATGGCAGAGCATGCGCCCCGAGCTGAACTGGCCCCACTTGGCTTTGGTCGCCGGAGTGAGTTGTTCCAGTCGCTGAATGATGGCCGTGCGAGTTGTCGCGTCTCGAAGCGAAGGCATAGCGTGCGGCCTCCTGAAACGAAATGGTAGCGCAAACTCCCGCTCAGGCGAAAACCAGGCTTGGATGCGGCACCCGGCAATACGTTCTCGAGCGGGGCCGTCACGTACAATCATCCTCGATGACAGCGCAAGAAAGTACGCACCCCGTCGCCCTCAAAGGTTCGGTGCTGGCGCTTATCCTGCACGACATCGCCGAGGAGATCCGGCTGGAGCCGTTGCGCGAGATTCTGGGCGCGCGCCGTGTCGAGCCGCGTTTCAAACACGCCACGCCCGAGTACGTGCGCTTCGAGCAGCCGCCGGTCATCGAGAGTCTCGACGCCATCACTTTGAGCAGCGGCGAGCGCCTGCTGCCGCAAATCAAGTACTACGATTACGGCGTGGTCAGTGTGGTTCTGGAGTTCGATTTCGAGTGCGATTGGGACGGCCTCATTCGGCTGGCGTCGCGCTGGGTGCCTAGCCCGGAGCTGGAGCAGCAGGCGCAACAGATCGTGCGCTCGCGTCTGGACAAGATTGCGCCGGCCGTCGTTCGTCCGTACAAAGAGTGGCTCGACGAAGACTATTACATCTTCCATCTCACGCACATTGCCGGCGATCCGCAGGGCATCGACATCGTGCAGAGCCACGGGCCGCAGATTGCACAGGTACTGCGCGGCGAACAGTCTCCGCTGGCGCGCAGCGTCAACGAAGATGCGTCGCAGTCCAGCGTCTTCTACTATCCCAACGACCTGGTGACCGTGGGCTGGAATGCCGCGCTGGTGTACGACACGCCGGCCAACGCGCAGACGGTGATCCAGATTCTGGAGTACGCTAACTCGCAGCTGCTGGAGTTTCGTCACTACGACGAGCTTCTGACGCGCGAGCTGAACGGCGTTTATGCGGGACTGAAAGGCAGCGCCGGAATCGTGCGGCGCTGGAGGATGCGGTCGGAGGCGATGCGGCTGAACGGTGTGACCGTCGAAGTGACCGAACTGGTGGAGCGCGCCGACAACGCCATCAAGTTCGTCAGCGACATGTATTCGGCGCGGCTCTACCGGCTGGCGGCGAGCAAGGTCGGCGTGCCCGAATACAAAGACCTGGTCAACGAAAAGCTGAAGACGGCCGAGAACCTCTACCGCTTCCTCATCGACGAGTTCCACCAGAGCCGCGGCTTCGTGCTCGAAGTCATGGTCGTGATCATCCTGATCATCGAGCTGGCTTACGTGTTCAAGGGAAAAGGGTAGAAGGGGTGGGGGTTAAGGGCTAGAGGTTAGGGGCTAGGGGCCAGGGGTAGACATCCGGAACTCGTCAGGAACACGGCTTCGTGGAGAGGAACCCGGCTACACAGATGAGGGGCGCGTTCCCAATGCGTTCCCATCAACCGCGGTTTCACTAGCCCCTATTCCCCGATCCCCAGCCCCTTTTTCTTTACTTAATCACCTGCAGCTCGTTCTTCACGTCGAACACGTTCGGAATCTCCTTCACCGTGATGCCGGCCAGGTTCTTGTCGCCCTCGCTGTTCACATAGCCCTTGAGCGTGACGTTTGAGTTGCGCACGATGATGTGAATGCTGGGCGCGGCCTCCCAGAAGTACTGTGACAGACCGCCGGCGTTGCTCAACTTGCGGTAGACCTGCTCGCGGATCTGCTGGTCAAAGGGCGCAGGCGGATCGACGCTGATGTTGTTGATCACTTTCTCCACGCCTTCTATCTTCTGCACCGCTCGCTCGGCTTCCTGCCGGGTCTCCGCGTGGAAGCTGGTAACGCTACCGCTCAGGGTCACGGTACGGCCCTGCACGCTGTACTCGAGATCGTCGAAGAGCGAGTAGTAGGGCAGCATAAGCAGCACGTGACGGACTTCGGTTGCGATCTTGGTTTCGGTCGGGTGTCCGTTGTCCGGCAGATGCTTGCCGAAGTCGGCAACCACGGGCCCGTTGCTGCTGATGACCGGCTCTGAAGCCAAATTCTGCGCAGTCGAGCCACTTTGTAAGGTTTGCGAAGTTTGCGCTACCGCCCCTGCCGTTAACGCGAGAAGCAGGCTGAATAGCACCAGTCGTGACATGGTCGTTCTCTCCTCCAATTACTACTACGTTGGATGAAAGTAAGAACCCGGCGGGATTGCAAGTCACGCGCCAAAGAGAGTGGCTTTACAAAATGTAACGGGGAGAGAGTAGCTGCTGACGGCGAATCGTCTAAGCAGCCCCTTTTGAATTGTCATCCCGAACGGAGTCGAGGGACCCTGCGGTCCGTGCGCGGTGGATGCAACGAGCGAAGCGCAAGTCTCTTCCCTTTGAATCCTCTTGAGGGGCGTCACCATTTACGAACTGTCATCCTAAGCGGCGCGCCCGTGCCTTCGCTTTTCGCCGCGGCTGTTGCGGCGGCGGGCGCGCAGTCGAAGGAGCTGTGGTTCCTGCGTCTCCCACTCATTCGAAAACCACGAATGAGTGGGGCACCCGCAGCTTTGGCCAAGTGCTAAATGCCAAGTGCCAGATGCTTCTTACCGCGCGAACGTCTTCTCCCGCTGCGTGTAGTGCCGCTGGTAGTAATCGCGATACTGGCCGCTGCGCAAATCGTTCAGCCAATCCTGGTTATCGCGATACCACTGAATCGTCGCCGCCAGGCCCTGATCGAATGTCACCTGCGGCGTCCAGCCCAGTTCGCGCTCCAGCTTGGTGCAGTCGATGGCGTAGCGCAGATCGTGACCCGGGCGATCGGTCACGTACTGGATCAACTCCTCGCCTTTTCCCAGCGCCTTCAGAATCAGCTTCACCACGTCGATGTTCTGCATCTCGCAGCCGCCGCCGATGTTGTAGACCTCGCCTTCGCGTCCTTTTTCCAGCACCGCGAGCAGCGCGCTGCAATGATCGTCGACGTGGATCCAGTCGCGCACGTTCGCGCCCTTGCCGTATACCGGAACTTTTTCCCCGGCCATGCCGTTGGCGATCATCAGCGGGATGAACTTCTCGGGAAACTGATACGGCCCGTAGTTGTTGGAGCAGCGCGTCACCACGCCGGGAAACTTGTGGGTGTGCACGTAGGCCAGCACCAGCAGGTCCGACGCGGCCTTGGTCGCCGAGTACGGACTGTTGGGCTGGATCGGCGTCTGCTCGGTGAACAGGCCTTCGTCGCCGAGGCTGCCGTAAACTTCGTCAGTCGAGACATGCACGAAGCGCGGCACGCCCGCCGCACGCGACGCTTGCAGCAGGTTGTGCGTGCCCTCGACGTTGGTCTTCACGAACGCCGAGGCGTCTTCGATGCTGCGATCGACGTGGCTTTCGGCGGCGAAGTGAATCACCGCATCGCAGCCGCGCAACTGCTCCAGCACGCCGCGATCGCAGATGTCCATCTGCACAAACTCGCAGCGGCCTTCGCCCAGCTCAGGCTCAAGATTCTTGAGATTGCCGGCGTAGGTCAGCTTGTCGAGGACAACGATCTTCCAGTCCGGATGCTTGGCAATCGCCTGATGAACGAAGTTGGAGCCGATAAATCCTGCGCCGCCCGTGACCAGTAGCTTCATGCGCCGCGCACCTCGGCGGTCTCTTTCGATTCCCGCTGTACCTTCTCGCGCACCATGTTGCTGGCGTGCCACAGCGATTCGAACGTGCCGGCGTCGGTCCACCAGCCATCCAGAATCTCGTGATTCAGTATGCCCTCTTCGATGTAGCTGTTGTTGACGTCGGTGATCTCGTACTCGCCGCGGCCCGAAGGCTTCAGCCGGCGGATGCGATCGAACACCGACACATCGTAGAAGTACACGCCGATGACAGCGTAGGACGACTGCGGCTTCTTGGGCTTCTCTTCGATGTTGACAATGCGCTCGTTCTTGAACACCGGCACGCCGAAGCGCTCCGGATCGGTAACTTTCTTCAGCATCACCATCGCGCCTTGTTCCATCTGCTCAAACTTGGTCGCGGCGGTCTTGATGTCGCCTTCGATGATGTTGTCGCCCAGCACCACGCAGATTTTGTCGCCGCGCGCCCACGGCTCAGCCAGACGCAGCGCGTCGGCGATGCCGCCTTCGCCTTCCTGGTAGGCGAAGCTGAGCTGCCCCAGTCCGAACTCCTTGCCGTTTTGCAGCAGGCGCAGGAAGTCGCCGGCATTGGCGCCGCCGGTGACAATCATGATGTCGCGGATGCCGGCGTCCACCAGGATCTGCAGCGGGTAGAAGATCATGGGTTTGTCGTACACCGGCAGCAGGTGCTTGTTGGTGACGCGGGTCAGGGGGGACAGGCGCGAGCCGATACCGCCCGCCAGGACTATGCCCTTCATAGGTCTCCGTTCATGTGCTGTGAACAGCGCGAGCCCCTCCGCCGGGGAGCGCGCGGGGAATGGTGCCAAATTCGCGAGAAGCCAGACTGTTCATCAACTGAAATGGTTACACGAAATTATCAGCGAATCGCGTCCTGCATGGCAAGCCGCAACTGGCTGCGCCACTCCGGCAGGGTAATGCCCAGCTCCGCCTGAATCTTCGCGTTCGAGAGCACGGAATTGTGCGGGCGCTTGGCCGGCGTCTTGTACTGCTCGGTGGTGATCTCGACCACGCGCTTGGCTTTTAATGCGCCGCCGAACTCGCCGGTGTCGGCCGGCCAGTCGACCAGGTCCTCGTAGTCTTCCAGGATGGCCTGCGCAAATCCGGCCCATGAAGTTTTGCCCGCCGGCGGTGCAGTGATACAGCCCGCTGTCCCATTTTCCGGTAGCGCGCTTACGCTCCAGCAGACGCGCGATGATGATCGTCGAGGTTTCCGCCAGCATGCGCGCCCATGTTGGCGCGCCGAACTGATCGCCCACCACGCGCAGCTCTTCTTTTTCGCGCGCCAGGCGAAGAATGGTTCGCAGAAAATTCTTGCCGCGAATGTCGTATACCCACGTGGTCCGCAGAATCACGTAGCTGCAGCCGGACGCGATGATCGCCTGGTCGCCCTCCAGCTTCGTCTGCCCGTAAACACTGAGCGGACTGGTGGGGTCGCTCTCGACGTAGGGCTCGGCCTTGCTGCCGCCGTAGACGTAGTCGGTGGAGTAGTGGACCATCAGCGCGCCCGTCCTGGCGCACTCTTCGGCGATCTTGCCGGGAGCGGCGACGTTAATGGCGCGCGCCAGCTCCGGCTCGCTCTCCGCCTTGTCGACCGCGGTGTAGGCTGCGGCATTGACGACGACGTCGGGCGCGAAGTCGCGAACCGTCTTGCCGACGGCTTGAAGATCGGTGAGGTCGACTTGATCGATGTCGATGGCCAGCACCTCGCCCATGGGTGCGAGCGTGCGCTGCAAGTGCCAGCCCACCTGGCCGTTTGCTCCGGTCACGAGCAGTCGCATTATTTGTACCTCGGCAGCTGATCGTGTGCGATCTCGTTCAGCGGCAGGTAGCGCTTGTCTTTGTCGGAGAGGATCGGCTCGGCGGTCTGCCAGTCGATGCCGATGGCGGGATCGTTCCACAGCACACCGCGATCGTCGGCGCCGTCAAAATAATCGCTGCACTTGTAGAGGAAGTCGGCAGTCTCCGAGCGCACGACAAAGCCGTGCGCAAAACCCTTCGGAATGAAAAGCTGCTGCCGGTTCTCGCCCGAGAGCACCACGCTGACCCACTTGCCGAAGGTCGGCGAACCCAGGCGCACGTCGACGGCGATGTCGAGCACTTCGCCCTGGGCCACGCGGCACAGCTTGGCCTGCGGCGTGCGCAGTTGATAGTGCAGCCCGCGCAGCACGCCCGCGAGGAATGCGAGTGGTTGTCCTGCACAAAGTTCTCGCGGATACCGGCCTCGGCAAGAACATTTTGCCGGTAGGTCTCCATGAAGAAGCCGCGCGGATCTTCAAACACTCGCGGCTTGACGATGACAACGCCCGGAAGTGCGGTCTCGATAATCTGCAAATTTTGTGTTCCCGCCTACAGCAGTAGTCGACATGCGATAAAAGTCCTGGGTGAAAAGCGTCGATTCAAATAGCCAATTCAAGAATGATGCGCAACAACAAATTGTCATCCCGACCGGAGCGTCCGCGCCTTTGCTTCTCCGCCGCATCTTTGCGGCGGGCGGACGCGCAGTGGAGGGACCTGCGGTTTGTCTCCATCGCGACGACCTTCTTCCACACCCGCTGCTCCTTCGTCAGGCTGACAATTTCTGGAATGCACAATAACGCCGGCCTAACGGTCAGCTCTACGTCTTCTTAATGCCCGCACGATTATAATTCGTCCTTCCCTGCCCTATGCGCTGCTCGGTCATTATCGTGACGTACAACTCCGGCGCGGCGATCACCGCCTGCCTTGAGGCGCTGGTGCACGAGCAGTGCGAAATCGTCGTGGTCGACAACGCCTCGGCCGACGATACAGCCCAGCGGGTCGAACAATTCGCAGCAAAACATCCTCTTCGATTCACGAGAAACGCGGAGAACCGAGGCTTCGGCGCGGCCGCCAATCAAGGCGCGAAAGCGAAGCTACCGGCGACGTCCTGCTCATCCTGAATCCCGATGCCGTAGCAGAAGCGGGAGCGGTCGACAGCCTCTTGCGCTGCATGGAATCGACGGGAGCCGACGCCGCCGGCGGCGCGCTCCTCGAAGCCGACGGCCGTCCCGACCGCGGCTTCACCTTCCGCCGCCTGCCTACGCTGTGGTCGCTGATCTTTGAGGCCACGCTGGTCAACCAGCTCTGGCCCGGCAATCCGGTGAACCGCCGCTATCGTTGTCTCGACGCCGACTACTCACAGCCGCAAGAGATCGAGCAGCCGGCAGGCGCGTGCCTGGCCATCCGTCGGACAGTGTGGGACAAGCTTGGCGGCTTCGATCAGCAGTTCTTCCCTGTCTGGTTCGAAGATGTCGACCTGTGTAAGCGACTGCGCGATCAGGGCGGGCGGATCTTCTACTGCCCGGACGCACGCTTCCGCCACAGCGGGTGCCCACAGTGTGGGACAACTCTCCTTCCGCGACAAGCAGCTCTACTGGTACGGCAACATGCTGCGCTACGCGCGCAAACATTTCTCCAGCGGGCAGGTGTTCCTGCTGCGGCTGGCGATTATCAAGGGAATGGTGCTGCGATCGATAGGAGCGCTCTTCGGTGCCAGAAAAGCGCCGCTAGGAGGAACTCTGAGCGCCTATGGGGCCGTCCTCTCACACGCATTCAAAAGTGGGGAATTACGGACATGAAACAGCTCCGCTCTTTGACTCGATGTTGACTCGGACGTGACAATCCTGTGACAAACCAGCTGACACGCCGCGATACAGTCGCTGGCCACCGTACTTCAGACCACGATTGATGGCCTGGAGGCGATGAACACCGCAGGAGGAAACATGAACGGGACCAATTCTCACCGGACTTCGTTGCTTATTCTCTCCGTCGTTTTGGTCATCGCTTGCCAGCATGCCGCAGCTCAGGCGGGGCATCTCGACACAACCTTCGGGGTGGGTGGAATCGCGACCACCGACTTCGGCGATCAGCAGCGAAGTACGAACGCCGCCGTTGCAAATGCAGCCGTCCTGCAGTCCGACGGAAAGATCGTGATAGCGGGCGGCATCCCCGGCCCCAGTGATTTTACGATTGCCGCGGTCGCCCGTTACAACAGCAACGGCAGCCTGGACACCGGCTTCGCCAACTCTGGCATCGCATCGATCTCCAGCCTGGAAGGCATCCCATTCACCTCGATTGCTCTGCAATCGGATGGAAAGATTGTGGCCGTCGCCGGAGGCTTCAACGCCTCGGTGGTTCGCTACACCTCGGCTGGCGTGCTGGACTCCAGCTTCGGGACCGGCGGAATCGTGTCGCTCGACTTCAACGACGGCCCGTCGGCCAGCGGCGTGGTTATTCAGTCGAACGGAAACATCCTGGTAGCCGATGGCAAGCTGATCCAGCTTCTGCCCAGCGGCGCACTCGATACCAGCTTTGGCAGCGGAGGCAGCGCAAGAACCGCTGGTTTTGGCGCCATCGCGCTGGCGGTGCTGCCCAGCGGCAAGATACTGGTAACGTCGACAGGACAGGCCAGTGGCTTCCTGTCGCAATACACCACAAGCGGCAGTTTAGATACCACCTTCGGCATTGGCGGGCAGGTGGCTAGCCCCGGAACAGCTCCCGGACTGGCGCTACTCAGCTCCGGCGACTTCATCGTAGGAGGCAGCCTGACGAATAATGTGCCGCTCCCGGTCAACGGATTGGCGAGTGTCAACTTCGCGGTGTCCCGCTACCTCAGCTCCGGAGTTATAGACGCCAGCTTCGGCAACAACGGCGGCACAACCACCGCCGTTCCCAATTATGTGGTCGTGAACACGTCGGGGTTGGGCGTTGATCCTAGCGACAACGCGGTTCTGGTAGGCACAACCAACCAATCGGGCGCGCCCGCGTTTGCCCTAGCGCGCTACACCAGTTCCGGCCAGCTCGACACCAGTTTCGGAAGCAACGGCATCGTCGTCACCACGTTTGGTGGCGGAGTACAGGCGCCCTCTGTGAGTGCGAATGGGCTGACCATTCAGTCAGACGGAAAGATCGTGGTGGTGGGAAATTACTCGATCAGCGTACCGCACCTGGGCTTCGACACGCAGTTCAAGATCGCCCGGTACCTCGGCCATTGAGCAGACCAAGGGTCGAACGGCAGCTACTCGCCCGCCGCGTCTTTGTCCGCCAGCGCCAGCGTCTGGTCGCGGCTGATGCGGCCGCCGGGAATCGACGGATCGCCCGCGCGCAGCTTGGCGAAGGCCTCAACTTTGTCCTTGCCGCTGATTAGCCACATGATCTTGCGCGCGCGATTGATGACCGGATACGTCATGGTCATGCGCTTGCGCCCCTGATAGACGCCGGTGATGGCGATGTCGCGGTCGGTCACGTTGAGCACCGGATCGCCGGGGATCAGCGAAGCCGTGTGGCCGTCCGGGCCAAGACCCAGATGCGCGAGATCGAGCACCGGAGGTTTGCCGGCCACGCTCTCCAGCGTCTGCGCGTACTGCGCGGCCGCAGCCTCGGAGTCGGGATTCTCCACCGGCATGGCGTAAATCTGCTGCGGAGGAATGGGCGCGTGCTGCAGCAGGCTGTCGCGCAGGTGAACATAGTTGCGATCGGGATCGCCCGCGGGGGCGATGCGCTCGTCGATCTGGAAGACGTGGACGTTGGCCCAGGGCACTTCTTCATTGGCCAGGTCGGCCAGCATGACCCAGGGACTCTTGCCGCCGCTGACGGCCATGACAAAACGGCCGCGCGCTTTGACGGCGTCGCGAGCAGCGGCTGCAATCACCGCAGCGGCGCGCCGCGCCAGCGAAGCCTCGTCAGGAAGAATTTCAACGTTCATCGTGGCTCCTGTTATTCACGTCAGATGTGAAGGAGTGCGGATATCGCGCAATTCTGAATGAATTGTCATCCCGACCGGAGCGTCCGCTTTTCTTTTCGACCCGCTGCTTTTGCGGGTCGGCGGACGCGTAGTGGAGGGACCTGCGGTTCGTCCGCGCGCCATGATCCTTCTTCGTCACGGACCGCAGGTCCCTCGACTCGGACTAAAGTCCTCGCTCGGGATGACAATTCGTAGAGGAGGAACGATTCGACTCTACTTCCCGGCCGCCTTCTCCAGGTGTCCGCCGAACTCGTAGCGCATCGCCGAGAGCAGCTTGTCGGCGAAGTCACCCTGGCCGCGCGACAGGAAGCGCTCGTACAACGCGCTCGACAACACCGGCGTCGGAATGCCCTCGTCGATCGAGGCCTTGATCGTCCAGCGGCCTTCGCCCGAATCCGAAACGCGTCCGGCAAACTTCGCCAGCTGCGGATCGCCGGTCAGCGCCGAGGCCGTCAAGTCCAGCAGCCACGAGGCGATCACGCTGCCGCGCCGCCACACTTCGGCGACGTCGGGCAGGTTGAAGTCGTACATGTAGTGCTCGGGATCGCGCAGCGGGGTGGTCTCGGCGTCGATCTCTTCCTTGTGCGTGCCGATGTTGGCGCCCTTCAGCACATTCAGCCCCTCGGCATAGGCGGCCATGATGCCGTACTCGATGCCGTTGTGCACCATCTTCACGAAGTGGCCGCCGCCGTTAGTCCCACAATGTAGGTATCCGTCTTCCGAGGTGCCGCCCAGCTTTTCGCGGCCCGGCGTGCGGTCGATGTTGCCCTTGCCCGGCGCCAGCGTTTTGAAGATCGGATCGAGGTGCTTCACGACGTCGTTCTCGCCGCCGATCATCATGCAGTAGCCGCGCTCCAGGCCCCACACGCCGCCGCTGGTGCCCACATCGACATAGTGAATGCCCTTGGGCTTCAGTTCTTTCGCACGGCGAATGTCGTCGATGTAATACGAGTTGCCGCCGTCGATGAGGATGTCGTCCTTCTCGAGGTGGGGAACGATCTGCGCGATCGTCTCATCGACCGCCGCGGCCGGCACCATCAGCCAGATCGCGCGTGGCTTGGAGAGCTTGCTGCAGAAGTCCTGGATCGACGACGAGCCGACGGCCTTCTCCTTCACCAGCTCTTCCACGGATTTCGGGAACACGTCGTAGACCACGCAGTCGTGTCCATTCTTCATAAGGCGGCGAACCATGTTCGCGCCCATACGTCCCAGACCAACCATTCCAAGTTGCATTGTGAGCTCCTGTATGTAGTGCTTCGTTAACGCAAGGGGATTGGGGTCAGGGGCTCAGGGGCTGGAAAAAACCTTGAAGAGGAACCATCCATTTCCAGTCGAAAACGGCGAGCCGCGCAAGCAAAAGGACGCTGTTCCTAACTAATCCCCGACCCCGAGCCCCTAACCCCTGCTTCCTACTTCGCCACCACGGCGCTCTTCGACTCGATGACCTTCATCAGCTCGGTCCATGACTCGACAAACGACTTCGCGCCTTCTTCCTGCAGCTTTGCGCCCAGGGCATCGATGTCAACGCCGGCTTGCTTGAAGTCGGCCAGCACCTGCTCGCAGTTGCCGCCGTCGGTGGCCATCGATTCGCCCAGCTCGCCGTGATCGGCGAAAGCCTTCAACGTCGCTTCCGGCATGGTGTTCACCGTGTCGGGCGCCGCCAGCGCCTTGATGTAAAGAATGTCCGACGCCTTAGGATCTTTGGTTCCGGTCGACGCCCACAGCAGACGCTGCGGATGATAGCCGGCCTTCACGATGGCCTGCCAGCGCGGCGAGGCCAGCAAATCGACGTACGCCTTGTAAGTGCGCCCGGCGATGGCGATGCCCAGCTTGTCTTTGAGATTGTCCGGAACCGTCTTTGCGACCGCGACGTCCCAGCGGCTGATGAACACCGACGCAACCGAGGCGACATTGGTCGGCAGTCCGGCGGCGATGCGGCGCTCGATGCCCTTCAGATACGCTTCGGCAGCCGCGAGATACTGCTCGCGCGAAAACAGCAGTGTCACATTGACGGACACGCCGGCGAAGATGGCCTCTTCGATCGCAGGCAGGCCTTCTTTCGTCCCCGGAATCTTGATGAACAGGTTCGGCCGGTTGGCGCGTGCCGACAGATCTTTCGCGGCAGCCAGCGTGCTCGCCGTGTCGTAGGCCAGCAACGGCGAAACTTCCAGCGACACGTAGCCGTCGACGCCCTTGGTCTGGTCGTAGCACCGGGCGGAACAGGTCGGCAGCGCGCGTCAGGTCATCGAGCGCGAGCTCGAAGAACAGCGCTTCACCCGCTTTGCCTTCGCCCAGCAGCTTGTGAATGGCAGGATCGTAGGTTGTACTTTTCTTGATGGCCTGATCAAAAATCGTCGGGTTCGACGTCAGGCCGGTGACGGAGAGTTCGTCGATGTAGCTCTTCAGCGTGCCCTTGTCGAGCAGGTCACGCGTGATGTTGTCGAGCCAGAGACTCTGGCCGCGGTCGTGCAATAATTGCGTCGCCTTCATGCAGATCACCTCAGAATGGCAGGATGGAAATCTATCAGTCAGGCAAGATGCCTTCAACTGGTAAAAGTTGCAGTCAGAGCTGCTAAGAGCAGCGTATTGCGACACTATACACCGGTTAGGAAATGTTCATCCGGGGTTCACAAAGGAGCTGCTTGGCGACGCCCTGAGTTTTCTCGTCCGACGTTCCTTTTGCGATTGTCATCTGAGCGCAGCGAGGCGTCAGCTGAGCGCAGCGAGGCGTCAGCCGAGCGGAGTCGAAGGATGACAATTTGAAAACGTCGGGCATCGTCGCGCATTAGGATGTCGGGCATAGGATGATATAGAAATGCCATCCATTTCTGAACTCAATCGCCGTTTTGGAATAGCGGGCGTGGCTGCGGTTGTCGAGGGCAAAGGCGGCCTGGCGCAAGTCCGCATCACCGGCAAGGCCGCCTCGGGCGCAATGTATTTGCACGGGGCACACGTCACCTCGTGGAAGCCGGCGGGCGCGCAAGAGGTGATCTACTTCAGTCCCCGGTCGCTCTATCAGGATGGCGTCGCCATTCGCGGTGGCGTGCCGGTCTGCTTTCCCTGGTTCGGCGACAAGAAGGACGATCCTAAGGCCCCGGCACACGGCTTTGTGCGCACCAAGTCCTGGCATCTCGACTCCATCGCACAGAAGGGCGACGCGGTCACGGTGACCATGTTTACCGAGAGCTCGAAGAGCACGCAGAAGTACTGGCCGTTCGACTTCCGGCTGATGCATCGGGTCACGTTCGGCCCGGAGCTGACGCTGGAACTGATCGCGACCAACGCCGGCTCGGAGCCATTTACCTTCGAAGAAGCGCTGCACGCCTATTACAAAGTCAAGGACGTGACCAAATCGCGCATCGCCGGTCTGAACGGGGTGCACTACCTGGACAAGACCGACAGTTTTCGCGAGAAGAAGCAGAGCGGCGATGTCGTCATCACGGCCGAAACCGACCGCGTATATCTGAATACCGCGTCCCCGTTGGAGCTCAGCGACCCTGTCCTACAACGTGGGATCAAGGTGGCGAAACAGAATTCGCGGACCACGGTGATCTGGAATCCGTGGCGGGCGAAGGCGGCGGAGCTGAAGGACCTGGGCATGGACCAGTGGAAATCGATGCTGTGCATCGAGGTGACCAACGTCGGGAAATACGCGGTCGAACTTCAGCCGGGGCAGAAACACAAGATGCAGGCGCGGGTGAAGTTGGAGTGACAGTTCACCACGGAGGCAGAGAGACGTGGCGAGAAGCGCAGGCCGACGCTCCGCTCCGGATGACAGGTCTGTCGAGATTCTCCGCAGCCTTCGTGTCTCCGAATCGTGCATAGCGGGCACGAAGCGTTCTTTCCATCCCTTCCGTACCGAATGCTCACGTCCCGGCCGGCCGCACTACTCCCGCGTCCACGCGTCGTGGGCTCACCGTGACCTGCGACAACATTCTGCGCTTCAGGCTGTCGTAGATGGGCTCGCTCTGCAGCAGCATGGTGACCAGCATCGCGGTCAGCGACGCCGCCAGCAAACCAAGCGAGAGATCGGCGCGGCCGGTCATCTCCACCGTAAGCACAATTCCGGTCAGCGGCGCGCGCACGCTGGCGGTAAACAGCGCGCCCATGCCGACGATGGCGCAGGCTTCGACCGAAACATTTGCGCTGGGTAGAAAGCGGTTGAGTACCTCGGCGAACAGCGCGCCCGACGAAGCTCCCAGCAGCAGCAGCGGCGCGAACAATCCGCCCGGGCATCCCGCAGCGTAGGACCACGGTCCAATGAGGAAGCGCACCAGGAAGATCGTGATGAGGCTGCCGATGGCGAAGCGGTTGTCGAGAATCGTCTGGGTGATGACGTCGCCGCCACCGACCATGGAGGGAACAAACCACGCCACCACGCCGACCGCGCCTCCGATGATGGCGGCCCGTTGCAGCGACGAGAGCTTCATCATCTTGTCGGTCGCCTGCAACATGCGCATCACGACCAGGTTGTAGATCGCTCCCAGCAGGCCCAACAGCGCGCCCAGCGCCAGGAACGGCCACTTGTTCCAGTTCGCGGTGATGCTGACCTGGGTCACTCGGAAGCTGAGCGTGTTGCCCAGCATCCCGCGCATCAGCCATACGGCAACGGTGGCCGAGGCCAGCGTCGACACCAGCAGCCATGGCGTGAAGTTGCTGGTCAGCTCTTCGAAGACGAAGATGGAGCCGCCGATAGGTGCGTTGAAAGCCACGGCCAGACCGGCACCGGCGCTGGCAGCCTGCACTACGCGCCGGTCTTCTTCGTCGTGCAGCAGAAACTTCGAAACCCACTCGCCGAAGGAGGCGCCCATCTGCACCGTCGGGCCCTCGCGGCCCAGCGCCAGGCCACCGCCGATGGCCAGCAGGCCGCCGACAAATTTCACAGGTACCACAATGGGGGATGCCGGCTCGACCTCGCCGCTGAACACGGCTTCCACGCGCTGCACGCCGCTGCCTTCAGCGGTCGGCGCCAGCTTCACTACCATCAGGCGCGCCAGCCATGCGGTGCCCGCTCCCAGCGCGATGGGCGCCATCCATCCCAAGTATGGATGGTGATGCGCCGCGGTCACCATCTGCGAGCGCAGGCCGTCCGAGAGAATCAGGAAATACCGGAAGAGGCCGCCGAAAATGCCGATTAGCAGCCCACCGAGGATGCTGGCGAGCGCGACGCGAAACAGACGGGGGTTGAGGATCCTCATGGGTGGGCGCCGGCGAACTAGGACATTCTAACCGGAGGCGTGCGCATCGACTACGAATTGTCATCCTGAGCGCAGCGAAGGATCTGGGGTTTGCCCGTGTCTGAAAGCACTGACCATGGCGAAGAACCGCAGGTCCCTCCACTCCGCGTCCGCCCGCCGCGACGAAGAGGCGGAAAACAAAAGCGCGGACGCTCCGGTCGGGATGACAAACCAACTAGGTACGAGTTGCACACATAACGACGCGTAGCCTTGTTGCCCTACTCGCCCTACGGGTGTGCGGGATCCCAGCCGCCGCCCAGCGCCTGATAGAGCTGCACGTAGTTGTTCATCTCCTGGAACCACGCCTGCGAGAGTTGCAGCTCCGAGCTGAAGTAGTCCTGCTCGGTCACCAGCACCTCCAGGAAGCTGGTGACGCCGCCCTGATAGCGCACGTTGGCCAGGCGCGCGGTTTCTTTGTAGGTTGCCGTCTGCTCTTCGATCTTCATGCGGTACTGGCGCGAATCGGTGTAACCGACCAGGCTGTTGGAAACGTCGCCGAAGGCCTGCAGCACGGTGTTCTTGTAGACGAGTTCGGCCTCGTCGCGCTGCGCCCACGCCAGACTGGTAATTGCTGCGGATGCGGCCGCCCTGGAAGATGGGCTGCGTGATCTGTCCGCCAACGGCCCAGAACGTGGCCGGGCCAGCCAGGAAGCTGGAGATGGCGGTGCTCGCCGCTCCAAACTGTCCGGTCAGCGCGATCTGCGGGAAGAACGCCGCCTTGGCGACGCCGACATTGGCGTTGGCCGCGACTAGCGACTGCTCATCGCGCAAAATGTCGGGACGCCGCTGCAGCAGCGCCGACGGCAAGCCGGCCGGCACCATCGGCAAGTGCGCCTGATCGGTGAGTGACAAGCCACGCGGAATGTCCTGAGGATTCTTGCCCAGCAACAGGCTGATGTTGTTTTCCGTTTGCGCCACTGCCTGCTGCAACGAGATGACTTCGGCCTGGGCCTGCTGCACCAGCACCTGCGCCTGATAGACATCAGTGATGGCCGCGTCGCCGCCCTTGTACTTGATGGTGTTCAGCTTGAGGATGCCCTCGTCGGCGTCGACGCTTTGCTGCGAGTACTTGAGCTGCGCGTCATACTGGCGCAGCAGGAAATAATTCTGCGCGACCAGCGAGATCAGCGTGGTCTGCACGACGTCGCGGCCGTAGTAGGTCGAGAGCAGGATTGCCCTCGCCGCTTCGGTGGCGCGGCGGTACTGCCCCCAGAAGTCGACGATGTAGTTCAGCTGCAGCCCGGCGGTGTCGATGGTCGGCGAGCCGGTGAACAGCGGCGTGGACTGCTGATTGACGATGGAGAAGTTGCCGTTGATGGTTGGAAACTGGTTGGCGCGAACGATGCCCAGGTTCGCACTGGCTTCCACGATGCGGGTGGCGGCGATGCGCAGGTCGTAGTTGTTGGCCAGCGCGTCCTTGATGAGCGCCTGCAGGGTGTCGTCCTGGAAGACGGTCCACCACTTCATCTGCGCGAAGTCTTCGGCAGCCTGCTGCGATGCTCCCGGCGCCGGCTGCTGGGCGTCGGCGTCAGGCGGCAGACCGCGATATTGGCCGGGCACATCCAGCGGCGGCCGCTGATAGTTGGGACCAACTTTGCATGCGGTCAGCGAGAGCAGCAACACAGCGACCGTGGCTAGTTTCCAGTTAGTCATGGCCGGCTCCTTTCGCAGAAGCACCGGGCGCCGGTGGCGGAGGCGCCTGACCCGGCGGCAATTCTTTCTTGCCTCCGGAGAGCCACAGGCCGAAGCGCTCGACCACATCGAACGACACTGGGATGAAGAAGATGGCCAGCGCGGTCGCCGCCAGCATGCCGCCGATTACCACGGAGCCCAGCACCTGACGCGAGATACCGCCGGCGCCGGTGGCTGTCCACAGCGGCACGCAACCCAGAATGAAGGCGAAGGCCGTCATCAGGATCGGCCGCAGGCGCAGCTTTGCGCCGGTCAGCGACGCTTCCAGCAACGGTGTGCCCTTGTCGTATTCCATCTTGGCGAACTCGACGATCAGAATCGCGTTCTTCGCCGAGAGGCCAATCAGCATGACCAAGCCGATCTGCGCGTAGACGTCGTTGTCGAGGTGGCGGAAGAACAGGGCGACGAACGCGCCGAACACCGCAATCGGCACGCCCAGCAGGACGCGAGAAGGGCAGCGTCCAGCTTTCATACTGCGCGGCCATGATGAGGAACACGACCAGGAACGAGAGGCCGAAGATCGTGGTCGGGCTGACGCCCTGCGCCGCCTTCTGCTCCTGGTACGACATGCCGCTCCAGTCGTAACCCATCTGGCCGGGCATGGTCTGCTTGAAGACTTCCTCCACAGCAGCCATGGCCTGGCCGGAGCTGTAGCCGGGCGCGGCATTGCCGTTGATCTGCACGCACTGATAGAGGTTGTGCCGCATGACGAACTCGGTGCCGCTACGCGTATCCGTGCTGGTCAAGGTGCTCAACGGGACCATTTCGCCGGCCATGTTCTTCACGTAAAACTTGCCCAGGTTCTTGGCATCGGTGCGGAAGTCGCCGTCGGCCTGTACCTATACCTGCCACTGCAGTCCAAACGGTTGAAGTAGTTGACCAGCGCGCCGCCCATGAACGCCTGCAGCGTCTGGTAAACGTTGCTGATGCGGAACTTGCTGGGTCAGGACCTTGGCCTTGTCGACGTTCACGCCGACCTGCGGCACTCCGAACAGCGCGGTGGTCATTACACCCGATAACTCAGGGCGCTTGCGCACGGCCTGCATGAAAGCCTGCGTGTTCTTGGCCAGGAAGTCAATGCCGCTGCCGGAGCGGTCTTCCAGAATGAACGTGAATCCGCCGGAGGTGCCGACGCCCGGGATGGCGGGCGGCGGAAAGGCAGAACGCGATACCGGCGTTGATCTGCGAAAGCCCGCGCATCAGGTGCATCTTGATGGCGTCGTAACTGTTCATCGGGCGTCTTGCGCTCGTCCCACGGTTTGAACGAGATGAAGAAGAACGCGCTGTAGGTGGTCTGCACGCCGCTCAGCAAGCTGTAGCCAATGACCGAGCTGACGTTCTGCACGCCCGGCGTCTTCATGATGATGTCTTCGGCCTGGCGCGCCACCTCGGAGGTGCGCTGCAGCGACGAGGCGTCGGGCAATTGCAATCCGCCGAAGACGTAGCCCTGATCCTCATCGGGCAGGAAGCTGCCGGGAACTTTGGAGCCGAAGAACGCAGCGCCCACGCACAGGATGCCGAGCAGGAAGAAGGCGAATCCCGCTTTGTGAATCAGGTGGCGGCATATGCCGACGTAGCCATCGGTGGCGCGGCCGAAAACTTTGTTGAACCAGCGGAAGAACGCGCCCAGCGGCCCGCGCGATTCTTTCTTCGGCCGCAGCAGCATCGCCGACAGCGCCGGGCTGAGCGACAGCGCATTGAAGGCCGAGAACAGCACCGACACCGCGATGGTCACGGCGAACTGCTGGTAGAGCCGGCCGGTGATGCCGGGAATGAAGGCCGTCGGAATGAACACGGCCGCCAGGATCAGCGCGATGGCGACGACCGGGCCCGACACCTCTTCCATCGCCTTTGATGCGCCGCGTCGTGCGGCGTCATGCCGTCTTCGATGTGGTGCTCCACGGCTTCCACCACGACGATGGCGTCATCGACCACCAGTCCGATGGCCAGCACCAGTCCGAAGAGCGAGAGCGTGTTGATGGAGAAACCAAGCATCGGGAAGACGATGAAGGTGCCGACCAGCGAGACCGGCACGGCCAGCAGCGGAATCAGCGTCGCGCGCCAGCCCTGCAGGAAGATGAACACCACCAGGATGACCAGCGCGAGAGCTTCGATCAGCGTTTTGCTGAATTTCATTGATGCCGGCGGTGACGGCCAGCGTGGTATCGAGCGGGACGGCGTAGGTCAAGTCCTGCGGGAAGCGGCCGTGCAGCTTCCTTCATGAACTTGCGAACTTCCGCCAGCCGTTTGCAATGCGTTGGCGCCCGGCGTCAGGTAGATAGCCGAGCAGCGCGGCCGGTTTGCCGTTGAAGCGGCCTTGCAGGTTGTAGGTCTGCGCGCCGAGTTCGATTCGCGCCACGTCTTTCACCCGCAACACGCCGCCATCCGGAGTGGCGCGAACGATGATCTGTCCAAACTCTTCGGGCGAGGCCAGGCGTCCTGGCGCGCGCACGTTGTAGGTGAACTGCTGGCCCTGAGGCACCGGCTCGCCGCCGATCTGGCCGGCGGGATTCACCGTGTTCTGCGCCTGCACCGCGTTGATGATTTCCGGAACGGTGACGCCCATGTTCGCCAGCGTGTCGGGCTTCACCCAGATGCGCATGGCATATTGGCCGGCGCCGAAGACCGATACCTGAAGCCATGCCCGGCACGCGGGTCAGCGCGTAGTTCAGGTTGATGTAGGCGTAATTCGCCAGGAAGATGTTGTCGTAGGTGTTGTTCGGCGAGTACAGCGCGAGCAGCATCAGCGGCGACGACAGTGGACTGCTGCACGGTGACGCCGCTGTTGATCACTGCACTGGGCAACTGCGAGTTCGCCTGGTTGCTGCGCATCTGCGCCAGAATCTGATCGGTGTTGGGGTCGGTGCCCAGCGCGAAATCCACCGTCAGCGTCATCTGCCCGTTGCTGGCGCTGGTGGAATACATGTAGTTCATGCCGCTGACGCCCGACATCTGCTGCTCGATGGGCGTCGCCACCGATTCAGCTACGGTCTGGGCATCGGCGCCGGGATACATCGCCTTCACCTGGATCTGCGGGTCGGCGATGTTGGGGAATTGCGCCGTCGGCAGACTGAGCATCGCCACCACCCCGACCAGCACCATCAGGATGGCAATACCATCGCCACAATCGGACGATTGATAAAAAATTTAGGCATGATCAGTTGCTCCCTGCCGCGGGGGCCGGCGGCGTGTACGGCTTGGCAACCACGGGAATGCCTTGCCGCGCCGCATCAGGATCGAGCGCCGCGAACTGCTGCAACTTCAGCAGACCCTCGACCACGACCTTCTCACCAGGTTGCAATCCTTTGGTGATGATCCAGTTGGGGCCGACGCGATCGCCCACCTCCACCGGACGGAATACCGCTTTGTTTTCGGGCGTCACCACGAGGACCTGGTACATCGATTGCACCTGCATCACCGCAGCTTGCGGAATTAGCAGCGCGCCCTTGGTTGTGCCGGCCTCGAATGCGCACGCGGCCGAAGCCGCCGGGACGCAGGACCGCATCGGGATTCGCGAACTGCGCTGCCATCTGGATGGTGCCGGTCGAGGTGCCGACCTGGCGGTTCACGTAAATGATCTTTCCCTTGGCCGGGTAGGGCTGGTCGTTGGACTGGATGTACTCAATGTCGCTTGGTGCCGACGAAAGCGGCGCCTTGCCCGAGATGATCCTGGTGACCTCCGGCGCAAATTGCAGGAAGCGGCTCTCGCTGATGTTGTAGTAGGCCCAGATGGGATTGACCTGCGAGACTGTCGTCATCTTGGTTGCGGTGCCCACCAGGTCGCCGACCTGCGAGTTCGAAACGCCGGCGATGCCGTCGATAGGCGAGTAGACTTTCGTCCATCCCAGGTTCAACTCCGCGTTGGCCATCGCCGCCTGTTTGGCTTTGAGCTGCGCTTCCCACGACTGCTGCTCGGCCACATCGTTGTCCAGTTGCTTCTGCGGAATCGCGCTCTGCGCCGCCAGCGGCGTGTCGCGAGCCACGTCGGCCTGCACCCGCGAGAGATTAGCTTCGGCAACCGCGACATCGGCCTTGGCCTGATCGAGGGCGGCCTGGTACTGGCGGGGATCGAGTTCGAAGAGCAGCTCGCCCTTCTTCACGAAGTAGCCGTTCTGGTAGACCTGCCGCAGCAGGTAGCCCTGCACTTTCGGCGTGATCTCGGCATTCACCGGGCCGTTGAGCTGGGCCACGTACTCGGCATAGATGGGCACGTCCTGCTGCTGCGGGGCCACCACGCTGACCTCAGGCGGACCTTGCTTGGGGGCTTCTTCCTTCTTTTCGCACCCAACTAACAGGAAGGCGGCGGCAAGCAACGTCGTGATGGCCGTCGCGCGGCCAAATCGCCGCCGGGACGATGGCGGTTGGGAGAGAAGATCGGAGTGACGATGCGCGACTGCGATTGACATTGACAGACTCCTGCGTCGGGTCAGCGACTTTAGGACGCGACTGATTTTTGCTAGAGGATTACGAGCCTTTTTTCTAGCTGAATCCGGCCGCGATTACTACTAGTAATTTTCTTAGTTGCTTACATTTCCGCGTTCAGGGTAAAGTGCTAACCACTCTAGTAGAACTCGCCGGTCGACCGCAGTGCCCATCCGAAAGTGAGCGGTTGTCATGAAGCATGTCGTCATCGTCGGCGGAGGTTTCGCCGGCTTGAACTGCGCCCAAAAGCTGGCGTCGAATCCCGACGTTCGTGTCACCCTGATCGACAAAAACAATTACCAGCAATTTCAGCCGCTGCTGTACCAGGTGGCGGCGGGATTTCTGGCGCCCAGCAACGTCGCTTTCAGCCTGCGCAACACGCTGGTGCGCCATCCCAACATCGAAGTGACGATGGACGAGGTGGTCTCGGCGGATCTCGAGGCTCTCAGCGTTACCACGGCCAACCAGAAAACCCTAAGCGGCGATTACCTGGTGCTCGCTGCCGGATCGCAGGCCAATTTCTTCGGCACCAAGGGCGCCGATCGGCACACCTTCCCGCTCTACTCGCTGCACGATGCCGAACTGCTGCGCTCGCGCATCCTCTCGGTGCTCGAGGCCGCCGACCGCGACCACTCGCTCATAGCGAAAGGAGCGCTGAATTTCGTCATCGTCGGCGCCGGACCTACCGGAACCGAAATGGCCGGCTGCCTGGGCGATATGGTGACCCACACGCTCAAACAGGAATACCCCAATCTGCCGCTGGACCAGGGAGGCATTCACCTGGTCGACGGCGGTGGCGTGGTGTTGAACGGATTTTCCGACAAGGCGCACACTTACGCGCTTCGCATGCTGGAAGAGCGCAACGTGAAGGTCCACCTGCATACCAGGGTGAGCGAGGTGACTGACAGCCACGTGGTGTTGTCCGATGGAAAAATCGTTCCCTCGCGTACCGTCGTGTGGGCGGGTGGGCTGCACGCCTCGGAGTTGTCGCAGCGCGTCGGCATCAGCACGGGTCACGGCGGACGGCTCGACGTTGATCCGGACCTCACGGTACCCGGACATCCCCACGTGTATGCACTGGGAGATTTCGCCAACATCTTCTCGAAGGGACAGGAACTGCCGCAGCTGGCATCCGTGGCCGAGCAGGCGGGCAAGTGGTGCGCGAAGAATATTCTCGCTGACGTCGCGGGCAAGCCGCGCACGCCGTTCGATTACTTCGACAAGGGCATCATGGCGATGATCGGGCGCAAGGCAGCGGTGGCCGAGATTGGTCCCAAGCGCTACGAGTTGGAAGGCGTGGTCGCCTTTGCTGCGTGGCTGGGTGTGCATGTCACGCTCCTGTCGACCATGCGCGGGCGCATCGAAACCTTCGTCGAATGGGCATGGGATTATTTCGGAGAAGTGAAGGGCGACCAGGTGCTCGACCGCTTCAGCGAAGCTGACATCGACTGGAACGACGAAGGTCTGCCCAAGGCGGCCAACGACGGCTAGTGGACAGATCTCCTGTAGTCACAACTCTGCAGGGTGCCCAATGCAAGCCGCTTTTGCTTGCATGGGGTTTTTCATTGCGTGATGAAGAGATCGATTGCGGTGTAGCGATCCTTCAGACTGCGTTCGACTCATGCCTCACTCCGCTGAGGATGACAAAATTGAAACGGGACATCTAGATCGGGTGCCCCATCCTTCTCGCCCTCTTTTGGCGAGTGGGTGGGAGAGCAGATGGCGAACTCCACTCCCTTCCAGTAATCTGCTCTTGATCCCATGTTGTCCCCAGCCCAGGCCGCGCTGCTGTCGTGGTCCATTCCACCGGCGGCGACCTTCGCGCTCGTCCTCACGGCGCTGATCTATCTGCGTGGCTGGATGCTGATGCGCCGCGCGCGTGTGCCATTCGTTCCGGCGTGGCGCGCCGGATGCTTTCTGCTCGGCCTCTTCTCGCTGTGGTTCGCGCTGGCTTCGCCGCTCGACACCTTCTCCGGATTTCTGCTGACCGCGCACATGTTGCAGCACATGGTGCTGATGATGGTCGCGCCCCCGCTGATCCTTCTGGGCGCGCCGCTGATTCCGCTGGTGCGCGGGTTGCCGGTCTTCGGCGCGCGCGAATTCGCCGGGCCGTTTCTCAACTGGCGCTGGGCTACGCGCATCGGCGACTTCCTGATTCATCCGGCGACCGCGCTGATCATCATGGGTGCGGCGATGTTCGCCTGGCACACGCCGCGGCTGTACGAAATGGCGCTGGCCTCGAGCGGATGGCACGAAGTCGAACACGCATGCTTTTTTATCGCGTCGCTGATCTTCTGGTGGCCGGTGATTCAGCCGTGGCCGAGTCCCCACCTCATCGGGCCAACACCTGGCACGCCGGAGAGGTTGAGCCCGTTGCGGCGCGCGCGCTGGGTCGCAATTCCCTACTTGCTCATCGGCGATCTGCAAAACTCCGTTGTCGCAGCGATCCTGGTCTTCTCGGACCGCCTCATCTATCCCTCGTACGCCGTCATGCCGCGTTTGTTCGGACTGCCGGCGCTGGCCGACCAGGTCGCCTCGGGCGCCATCATGTGGGTGATGGGCTCGACCGTGTTCCTGATTCCCGCGTGCGTGATCGCCGTACAGTGCTTGTCGGGCAGGAAGCATGATCCGCAGATGGAACGTCAGCAACCCTCGCGATATGACGCGCTGCTCGGCGTAGCGGAGATGTCCTTTGTCTCGCGTGGACTGCGACGAAGGTTTCGCCCGGCAACAGCCGAAGCAGTTACGTTCGTCGTGTTCTTCGTCGCAGCGGGATTGTGTCTGGCAATTCTGGCTTCGAGACCATCCGACGATGACGATCAGGCGTTGCGTGTCTCGCAGGTGTCAGGGCCGTTCGCGGTGTCGGTGTTTGCCCTGCCTGGCGATCTCAATGCAGGGGGCACTGAGTTCAGTGTGCTGGTGCAGGACCGCGACACCATGCAGGTCGTGCAGGATGCGAGTGTACAGATTCAGGCGCAACGCGTCGGCGTATCGCAGTCGTCGGAAGTTGTGCGCGCGTCGAATGATGACTCGGAGAACAAGCTGCTGCAAACCGCGGAGGTCGATTTGCCGACGCCGGGCGACTGGATGCTCAGCGTCCGAGTAAATCGCAACGACGCCGCTGCCGACATTACGCTTCCCGCTCACGTGATCAAGCCGGAGACCGGACCGACCCTGCACTGGGCGTATGCAGTCTTCGGAGTTTTTGCCTTCCTGCTGCTGTTCACTTATTGGCGAAGGCATCTGTCCTCGAGAAAAACTTCACTCCCGCATAGCGCCGCTATTGCCTCAGCTGAACGGAACGCCGCGAAAACGTCCTGAACGATGGTAGCCGTTGCAGCACGCGCCAAAACAAACTAGACTCGTGGCGCAATGGACGACACGCCCAAGGGTTTGGTGCAAGAGCTTCGGACTTCTTTGCTGAAGAAGCGGGTCGGTCAAATCGCGTTGGCCGTTTTGTTGGCCGAAGCGGCTCTGCAACTGATAACCACCCTGACTTGGTATCTGATTATTCCCGTCCTCGGCAAACTGCTTCACGGCCAAACCGAATCCGTACTATTCGAGAAGTCTGCCGAAAGCCCGATTCGTTGGGAGACGCTTTTCGGTTCGGTGCTTGTATTCGTGCTGACAGTCATCGTTGTGCTTTATCTGAATCGCTGGATTCAACGCAGGCCCATCACTTCGACGGTTCCAGATTCGGACTCGTTGGCATCGGAAGAGAGCAACGTCTGACGGACCCGACCCGGTTCGGCGAAGTGAGCTTCTGACCCGACCACGCTGTGGTGACTTCGTGACTGGAGCGGGCTCGGCGGACCACAGATCTGCGTGACTAAGATGAAAATCCTCCCACCCTAGGCCAAAATCAGGCCTAGGATGGGGCACCCGCTTCGCGTCTGGCGCCTGAGAGCTCTGCACTCATCGGACTATCGATCTTCAAGAACTGGGAGCTATGTGTTGTCAGAACAAATGTAAGAATTACATGTCAATATTGCGAAATGCAACAATAAGCCGTAATCGACTGATTACAATTCAAATATAAATTCGGAAATTTTTGTGCTTTCAACTACTCCGAATGCTACAATGTAAACAGAATCGATTAACAAAAGCGGCCACTAGAGCCGCTTTTCTTTTAGTCCCGGCACAGGCCGGGATTTTGCTTTTTACGGGTAAGTTATCCCTTGATTGGGGATAGCACCTTGAACGCGCCAAGCGTAATCCGGACAACGGTTTATCAGCACAAATACGACTAGGATACCGAGCCGTTTTCGCGATATACTCCACCGCGCTTGACATTCTTTCTGCCAGGAGTGGCCAATGAACTACCTGAAGTCTCTGCGTGGCCTCAAGCGCTGCTTGTCGCTGCTTTCGTTGGTTTGCCTATTCGGCGCCCTTGGCTGGGCACAGCAGAATCTGCTGGCCAATCCCGGTTTTGAAACCGGCGATTTCACCGGTTGGACTGTAACCGGAAACAGCCAGAACTTTGGCGTGAACATCAACGGATTTGTTATCACCGGCACGGACCCGACGTACGGAACCGTCACGGACCTGGTGCATTCTGGAAACTATGCCGGATACGCTTTGGTCTGCGATACGTGGTGTGACGGACCACCCTACGGCATGTACCTCGGACTGTCGCAGACGCTCAACTTGACGGCGGGAGACATTTACACCGCAAGCCTGTGGCTGGGAAACGGCTCGGATACCGGCATCGGTTTAAGTCCGAGCATCCTGATTAACGGCCAACCGATATACCCAACGACCGGGCCTGGGCAGCTCAATGCCTACCAGTATGGGCAGATCAGCGCGAACTTTGTTGCCACCCAGCCGAGTACCACGGTGACCTTCATCATCAACGGCAGCGGCACCGCGATCGGGGGTCTCTCGTTCGACGACTTCTCGGTCGTCTACAACTCCGTCTCCCGCTCTACCGGCGGCTGGATCTATCTGCTGCAGCAGAACGACAACCAGATCACGTCTTACCGGGCGAACCAGTACAGCGGCCTGCTGATTCAGGGTAACGATGCCCCCTTCGGTACAGGATCTTCACCGGTAGCGGCTGAAAACAGCGGCCCCTTGGTGTATGTGGCCGATCAAGGTTCCTCGCAGATTTCCGCCTACTTCACCAACTTCAATAACGGAACGATGGCTCCGGTCGTCGGGTCGCCGTACGCCGCCGGACTCGCACCCAATGCGATCGGGATCGATCACGGCCTGCAATACCTGTATGCGGCAGGACTCGATAGCAGCGGCCACGGCGCCATCGCGGGCTGGAAGTTCCTGGCTGCAAGCGGCGTGCTGACGCCGTTGCAGGGCTCGCCCTTTAGCGCCGGGACCACGCCGGGGGCGATGACGTTCGATCGCAGCGGACACGACCTCTACGTGCTGGACACCTCGCAGAACCAGATTCTGGGGTACTCTATCGATCCGAGCAGCGGCCTTCTGACCCCGCTTGCCGGCTCACCCTACAGCACCGGTAATGCGCCGGTGGCTATCACGACCAATCAGCTGTGCAATTGCATCTATGTGGCGGCGTCGGGCGAGCATCACATTTACGGCTACCAGATCGCCAGCGATGGATCGCTGACTTCGCTGTCGAATTCGCCCTTCCCGACCGGCGACACTCCCGTATCGCTAACCTTTGACCACTCGCAGCGCTATCTCTACGTGGTCAACCAAAACTCCAACAACATTTGGGGATACCAGATCAACGACAGCACCGGCGCGTTGAGCGTGGTTCCCAATTCCCCGTTCTCCACCGGAGCACAGCCGCTTACAATCGCCACCGTTCCAGGGTACGTATACGTCAATACTCCGGCAGGCGTTGTGGGCTTCCAAATCAACTCCACGACCGGAACCCTGAGCCAGATCCAAGGCTCGCCGATGGCTTTCTACGGGACGGCGCTGGCAATCAACGCGGGAGGCTTTGGAACGGCACATTAGTGCGTTAGTCAGAGCCAGGATCCGTCGAACTTCTGTACAGCGGGCGCCCGCCTGAACAGGATTGGGCGCCCGTTGCAACTTTTGCTGTTTGACCCGGTTTATAAACTCGTACGCGGAAGGATTGGCTGGCATGGATCGTCGGAAGGTTGGCCTGGCTTTGCTGCTGATGATGACGCTGGCTGTCGGCGTCTATGCCAAGAAGCAGAAGCCGGCCAATGCCGCAGACGAGCAGAAGCGCGCGCTGCATGCCATCGATCGCCTTACGTTTGGCCCGCGTCCCGGCGATGTGCAGGCCGTCGCGACGATGGGGGTCGACAAGTGGATCGATCTTGAGCTGCATCCGGAGCGAATCGACAATACGGCGATGCAGGCGCGGCTGGCGAACTACCTGACGCTCACGATGCCGACGCGCGAGATGGTGATGGCGTTTCCGCCCAATCCCATAGCGAAGCAGGCCATGGACGGAAAGCTACCAATTCCCTCGAACGCCTACGAGCACGCCATCTACCTGGCGGCGATCGATCGCATCACCCAGCAACAGGAGCAGAAACAGAACGCCGCTGCAAGTGCGTCGCCAGCGACTGCCGGCTTGCAGCCCGCCGATCTGACGCAGAAGCAGGCAGCGCGCAAAGACGCACACAGCGCGGTCGACGATCTGATTCTGCTGGAGCCGGCGGCGCGCATGCAGCGCATTCTGGCGATGCCGGTGGCCGAACAGCACGATGTATTGCAGGGCATTCCGTATCCCAAGCGGCAGGCGCTGCTGAGCGGGCTGACGCCACAGCAGCGCGAGACCGTCATCGCGCTAAATCATCCTGAGGCCGTGATCGATCAGGAGGTGCAGCAGGCAAAGTTGCTGCGCGCGGTCTACAGCGATCGCCAGCTGGAAGAAGTGCTCACCGACTTCTGGTTCAACCACTTCAACGTGTTCATCGGCAAGGGCGCAGACCGTTACCTGGTCACGGCTTACGAGCGCGATGTGATTCGGCCGCGTGTGCTGGGCAAGTTTCGCGATCTGCTGCTGGCGACTGCGCAGAGCCCGGCAATGCTGTTCTACCTCGACAACTGGCAGAGCGAAGGGCCGGAGTCGGATGCGGCGCTGGGGCTCTCGCCTAAGTTCAGCGCCAGGCAGCCATACGGAACGCGCCCGAACAACGCCAACCAGCAGAAGCGGCGCAACGGCCTGAATGAAAACTACGCACGCGAGCTGATGGAGCTGCATACGCTGGGCGTCAACGGCGGCTACACGCAGAAGGACGTGACCGAGGTGGCGCGTGTTTTCACCGGCTGGACGCTGGATCAGCCCTATCAGGGCGGCGGCTACATCTTTCGGCCGCGGCTGCACGAGCCCGGCGACAAGGTTGTTCTCGGCCACACGATCAAGCAGAACGGCGAGCAGGAAGGCATCGAGGTGCTGACGCTGCTGGCCAAGCAGCCGGCGACGGCGCGCTTCATCTCGACGGAACTGGCGCAGCGGTTCGTCTCCGACAATCCGCCGACGGCGCTGATCGATGCGATGGCGAAGACGTACCTCAAGACCGACGGCGACTTGCGCGAGGTGATGCGCACCATGTTGCGCTCTCCGGAATTCTGGGCGCCCGAAGCGTATCGCGCGCGGGTGAAGACGCCGTTCGAGTTTGTGGCGTCGTCGCTGCGGGCTACCGGCGCTGAGGTCGAAGATCCGCAGCCGCTGCTGGGTGTGCTGAACAAGATGGGACAGCCGCTGTATGGCTGCCAGCCGCCGACCGGCTATTCAACCAAATCGGATGTGTGGGTGAATTCGGCGGCGCTGCTCGATCGCATGAACTTCGGGCTGGGCCTGGCGACGAACAAGATTCAGGGAACGAGTTTCGATCTTGCGCAACTGATGAACTCTGAAGCTAAGGCCGAGAACAACGGTCCGCCGCTGATTTCGAACTCGGAGTCGTACAACGAGGCTCCCGACCCGTATCAGGTGGAGTTGAAGCTGGAGGAGTTGCTGCTGGCGGGAGATATTTCGAAGCAGACGCACGACGCAATCGAACAGCAGATTGTCGGCCCGGAGCTAAACGCCACTGAGCAGACGCCGAGCAAGGCACCGAACGTGAACGTGATTGCGGGGCTGCTGCTGGGGTCGCCGGAGTTTCAACGCAAGTGAAGAAACAGTTGTCAGTGGTCAGAAATAAGGGATCAGGGGCCAGGGGTTTGAGGCTAGACAGGTTGCACGTTCGTTCACGGCTCACAACGAATTGCTAGCTGCTAATTGCTGGTTGCTAGTTGCTGATTGTTGATTGCTTATGATTACTCGACGAGCATTTCTGAAGAACGGCGCGATGGCCGTCATTGGTACGGCGGCGGTGCCATCGTTTCTGACACGCGCGGCCTGGGGTGTTGCCTCGGCCACCAACAACAAGCGACTGGTGGTGATCTTCCAGCGCGGCGCGGCCGATGGGCTGAACATCGTCATCCCGCACGCCGAGCCCTCGTATTACTGCGATGCGGCCGAGCATCGCGATCCCGCGCCAGCAGGTCATCGAACTCGACGGCTTCTTCGGATTGCATCCGTCGCTCGTGTCGTTCAAGCCACTGTGGGATCAGGGACATCTGGCGATCGTGCATGCGGCGGGCTCGCCTGACACGACGCGCTCGCACTTCGATGCGCAGGACTACATGGAGTCGGGCACGCCGGGGGTGAAGAATACCAGCGACGGCTGGCTGAATCGCACGCTGCAGGTAGAAGGCCCGTCCGACAAGCCTTTCCGCGCAGTCGCGCTGGGGACTTCCCTGCCCCGTATTCTGTCGGGCAAAGCGCCGGCGGTCGCCGTCAGCACCGTCAACGGATTCTCGATCGCCGGCGGTAATCCTGCAGCCGCGCCGTTGGGCAATACCTTTGAGGCGATGTACGCGCAGTCGGTCGACTCGGTGCTACACGGCACCGGCAGCGAAACGTTCGAAGCGGTGAAGATGTTGAAGTCCGCCGATCCGCAACACTACACGCCGGCGGCGGACGCCGATTATCCCAAGGGCCGCTTCGGCGATGCACTGCGGCAGACCGCGCAATTGATCAAGGCAAACCTCGGCGTGCAGATTGCTTTCACTGACATTGGCGGATGGGACCATCATGTGAACGAGGGCGCAACCGAGGGGCAGCTGGCGAATGTCCTGCGCGACTTCTCGCAGTCGATTGCCGCGTTCTGGACCGATCTTGGACCGCTGGGTGAAGACACGGTGATTGCAACCATGTCGGAGTTCGGGCGCACGGCGCGCGAAAACGGCAATCGCGGAACCGATCATGGGCATGCGAACGTGATGTTCCTGCTGGGCGGCCCGGTGAAAGGCGGCAAGGTGTACGGTCGCTGGCCGGGACTGGATCCGGCGCAGTTGAATGAAGGCCGCGACCTGGCGCTGACCACGGACTTCCGCTGCGTGCTGGGGGAAGCGGTGTCGAGGCATCTGGGGAATGCGGAGTTGAGTGCCGTGTTTCCGGGATACTCCTCGCGGGAGTTCGTTGGGTATGTCAGGGGCTAGGGCCTAGGGGTCAGGGTTTACTCCGACCGGCGGAGCTTTCGGCTAATCCTCCTTACTAGCCCCTGGCTGCTAATCCCTGACCCCTGATCCCTAGCCCCTTCCAGACATCTGTGCTGCTGGATTTCTCATCTGACTGTCTTGGCCCAAATACCAGGACATATGAACGAAAAAACCTTGCACCTGCGCCGGCTCTTTTTGCCGGCAATTGTTACTGCGCTCCTGCTTGTCACCGGATGTCATCGCACCGACTTTCGCTCGTCGCTGGCGGCCCAGAGCTTTGCGGGCGGTCAGGAGCAGCCGACGATGCTGGCGGTTTATCTGCCCTGGTTCGGACAGCCGGGTCACATCAACGTCGGTTATTCATCACAGGACCGTGTGGTGATCGAAAAGCAGATCGATCAAGCCAAGCAGCTGGGCATGACCGCGTTCGTGGTGAACTGGTACGGCCAGCATCATCCCTTTGAAGACAAGGCCTATGCGCTGCTGCAGCAGGTGGCGGCGGAGAAGCAGTTCAAGGTCGCCATCATGTACGACGAGGACGACAGCGAGCCGGCAACGGAGACCGACGCGGTGCTGTCAGATTTGAAATACGCGTACGACCGATACATTGGGCCGCAGGCGATTGTGCCTCGCGAGGCGTATTTGCAGTATCAGGACCGGCCGGTGATCATGATCTTTCCCAAGGGCGGTCATGCGGATTGGGCGCGCATTCGGCAAGTGACGAACACGTGGGAGAATCCGCCGCTGCTGATCATGAAAGATATTCATCCGGAGTGGGCGAACGACTTCGACGGCTTCTACGCGTGGATTAATCCGGGCAAGGAAGGCTGGCAGGCGAACGGCAGCAACTGGGGACAGACCTATCTCGACAATTTCTACAGGACGATGGTCACGAAGTATCCCAACAAAATTGCGGTAGGCGCGGCGTGGCCCGGCTTCAACGACTCCAAGGCGAGCTGGAGCCAGAATCGCAAGATGAACCAGCGTTGCGGGCAGACGTTTAATGATACGTTGCGCATGTTCCGGCGCTACTACACCAGCGAGCATCAACTCCCGTTCCTGATGATCGAGACGTGGAACGACTACGAGGAAGGCAGCGCGATTGAGAAGGGCGTGGATGTGTGTAAGTGACGGTGGTCGCAATTCGCTTTTCGCTGTTCGCTCTTTGCCAGAGTTGCTGCGTGAGGTCCTTCTTACATGGGCAAACAGCAGATCCCTCGCTTCGCTCGTGATGACAATCAGTGAGCTGTGATTCTGGCGAGCAGTGATTCTGGCGAAGAGTGAATGGCGAAGAGCAGCATCGCGAGCTGCGCGTGGCGCCTGCATGGTTCTTCCGTACTAAGTCGATTTTCTGCGCATAAATCCAGCTTCAGCAACTTAGGGTGGTGATTGCAGCCAATATAATGGGTGCATTCCACGAAATTGTTTTAACCCACGTTAGAGACAATTCCAGCGACTTCCTCGCTGATTCCCAAAATTGTTGGAGTAGGGTTCATGCAACTTGTTTTTGCCGCAAGCGTCCGTTGCTTGTCATTCTGCGTTCGCCGTAATCCGTTGTCATTGTTGCTAGGTTTCGCGCTGCTGTTGTCGCTGGCCGGCTGCGGAGGCGCGGCTGCTTCCATGCAGTCATCGCAGATACCCATGCTGCAGCCCACAGGAAGCGGCAGCACCACGCCTTCGGATCCGGGTTCGCCGGCGTCCCCCTCGGGATCACCCGGTACTCCTTCGGGTGGCTCGGGATCAGGAAGTTCGCCCGCGCAGCCGGCCGGCCCTCCGGGCGTTCCCGCGGGCGCCAACACGCAAGCCAAGGTGCAGACACTTCCCAACTGGGACTGGTGCACGCAGAAGCTCAACGGCAAGGTGTGCGCTGCAGGACTCGGCGTGGCGACTTCGACGATGACGCCGAACCAGGCGACGCCTTCGCTGAGCGGCGCGTCGTCGCAGTACACGCTGGGCGGCAAGACGCAGTACTCGAACGCGCTGTGGTGGAAGTCGTTCGGCCCAAATCCTACGCCGACGCATTTTGTGTACGACTTGTACTTCTACATGCAGGACCCGAACCTGCCGGAAGCGCTGGAGTTCGATATCAACCAGAGCATGAACGGCACGCGCTGGACGTGGGGCACCGAATGCAGCTATCGCAACACCGGGCACTGGGACATCTGGAATTCGGAGACCGGAAGCTGGGAGACGACCGATGTGCCGTGTCCACAGGTGTCGGCGAACGAGTGGCATCACCTGACGTGGACGGTGGAGCGCGTGAACGGGCAGATGCACTACATCAGCGTAGAGGTCGATGGGAACGTCAGCACGGTCGACAAGTATTACAACCCGCAGCAGCATTACGGCGGCAGCGATGTGAATGTGGCGTTCCAGTTGGATGGGGATTACCGGCAGGACCCGTATTCGGTGTGGCTGGATAACGTGAGTCTGTCGATGTGGTGATGGTGATGATGGTGACGTTTATGAATTGTCATCCCGACCAAGGGCTCTAGCCCGCGCGGAGGGACCTGCAGTTCGGCGCGACTAACAACATCGTTCCCCTCGGTCGGACCGCAGATCCTTCGCTGCGCTCAGGATGACAATTCCTTCGGGGCTACGCGGTCACCTGCTCCGCCCTTAGTTTGTGCTTCAGGTCGGCGGCGATGAGCTGGCCGTGGAAGCGGCCGTTCTCGATGAAGATTTCGCTGGTACGTGTGCCGGCGACGATCACGCCCGCCAGATAAATTCCCGGCACATTGCTCTCCAGGGTCTGGCGATCGACGACCGGCTTCTTATCGGCTTCGCCATCGAGCTTGATGCCGAGCGAGGTCAGAAACTCGAAGTCGGGGTGATAGCCCGTGAGCGCGAAGACGTAATCGTTGTCGAGCGTGACTTCGCCCTCAGGCGCGTCGAGCACGACGTGCTCGAGCGTGATCTCGCGCACGGTCGAGTTGAAGTAGCCGGCAACCTGTCCGGCCTTGATGCGGTTCTCGATGTCGGGCTTGATCCAATATTTCACTGACGGGCTGATGCCCGCGCCGCGATGCACCAGCGTGACCTTCGCGCCGTGACGCCACAGCTCCAGTGCGGCGATGGCCGCTGAGTTCTTCCCGCCGATGACGAGCACGTTCAGCTCGAAGAAGGGATGCGGCTCGCGATAATAGTGCATCACCTTGGGCAGTTCCTCGCCCGGGATGTTCAGGTAGTTGGCGCGATCATAGTAGCCGGTGGCCAGGATGAGCTTGCGCGCGTGGTACTCGCGGCGATGTCCGTGAAGGTTGGTGGTGTGCACGACGAAGTGATTGTCGCTGCCGTCGATCTTGAGCACAGGCTCGTACTGGCGCACGTCGAGCTTGTAGAACTCGGCGACCTTGCGGTAATACTCCAGCGCCTCCTGGCGGGTGGGCTTCTGGTTGGGGCTGGAGAACGGGATGTCGCCGATTTCGAGCAGCTCGGGCGTGGTGAAGAAGGTCATGTTGCTGGGATAGTTGAACAGCGAATTCACCAGGCAGCCCTTATCGATGTTGGCCACGCTGAAGCCGGCGCGCTTGGCATCGATGCCGCAAGCCAGCCCGGTCGGCCCCGCGCCGACGACGACCACGTCAAGATGAAACGTATCCACAGGAGTGCGATCCATGAACTAAGGATAACGCGTTGGGGAAAGGCGTGTGGAGGGCGGTGGATGGTCGGGAGATGATGGTGAATTATGAAATGGGGATTTAACGCCAATCTGCCCCAGAGCGGCTGCGCTACCCTGTCATCCCCTCGGGAAAAAACCGTGAAGCGAAGACGAGAAGAAACGGTTATCCGCGTAGAGTGTGGGGTTTCTGCGCTCGTTCACGTAACTCCCGGCGCGACTACCTCTCGTTTTGCTGGCAGAAGCGCTAACAGGACAACTCCGATCACAGGGAATTACGATCACATCAGCAAAGTTCCGGTGGACGCCGTCTTCCGGCCGCAGGCGGCAGAGAACCTCCAAATCGGCCTTTCCATGTTCGGGTTGTAGGACTACCGTGGCTGTCCCCGTCGCAGACTCCACAGTCCGCGCACCGCGAGGATGAAGGTGAAGCCCCCGAGCCCGCCGAGCGCCCAGAGTGTCCAGACGAAGAAGAAGCCGCCGGGGGACATGGCAATCTCGCCGTAGTGTGCCCCCCTCATGTGCATGACGGGCGTGGATGCCGCGAACAATCCGACGAGCAGCATGATGGCGTACCCCGATCTCCGTTCGGCGAGCACCAGCGTCCCGTACAGCAACACCACGAGAACGGCCAACGCAATGTTTGAGGGTTCGGCCTTCGATATCCCACGGACGATGTCATCCGTAATGTGAAGCGTCAGTAAGAGGATCGAGAGCAGAGACGCGATGGTTAACATCATGCTTTGTTTCATTGGATGTTCTCCTTGTTAGATCTGTGTGCGCCTCTCAGTGAAGCACATGACGCGCGGCGGTGATCCTGCCGGTTCGCGGTCGGCACGGCGGCCTCCAAACGAATGGATCGTTTGGGTACATTTTTGAGCAATCCGGTAGTTAAGAAGAAGCGATCCTAGCTTTCGGTTGACGGATGATCCGCTCGGAACTAACTGCGGCTTCGACCCCTGACCAAGTCCACGCCTGCCAGATGATGACCGAGGTGCATACCGTTTCGATCGTCCCGAAGAAAATGTACGATGCAAACATATGCTCGTGCCAAGCACCGCTGGCCAAAGGGTAAACGAATTGCATCGAAATGACGGCCAACGTCTCAATGGCACCCGCGATAATATTCGCCAGCCGGTTCGCGCTAAACGGAAGCAGTCGAGACGCCAGAATCATGGCGATGGGTATTTCCATCAAGACCGCGAAACCCAGCAGAGCCCATTGTGAGAAATGTGGGGCTGGATCTTGCGAGCCAACAATATCCCACAGGGCAAGCACGTCAGCATACAGGTAGTTCAACAACGCGAAGAGCCAGAATAGAGACAACCGCTCCTTTGTGTCGTGCATGACAACCTCCTACGGAAAGTTAATGGAAGATCGCAGTTGTACTCCCGCTCGGCAACGGGATTTTTTCCTGTATTAGAAGCGCTGGTTCTCCGTAGCGATTGCCACTAAGCCCGTCCGCTGCGTGGCGAGGCCAACTTGGCTCTCCAAAGCTCACGCTCGCCTCCCACGTCATGAACGAGTGGCCTATCGTATCGGTACTACGAATGAGCCCTGAAGAAAGACTCATCCCTTGAACGGCAAAGAGATCGCCACTCAGGTGCCTGGGAAGAAAAGGATTCGGAAATTCCCCGTCTGAAGCAAGCCAAGAAGGAGAAGCATTGCCAACTTTATGCAACGAAACGACTTCGAGAGTTTCTGTCGAAGCGGGGATTCCAAATTGTTGTGATCAGGCGTTATCATAACCGACCGCGTCCAGTAACACAGGTTCAGCTTGCTTTCAGCCTGACCTGGGCCCACACATTCGAAAACCGCGAATGTGTGGGGCACCCGAGCACCCGAGAGCAATCAGATTCGGTGAGTCCCATGTCTTGAGAGCCGCGAGACCTGGAGCGCCCTTGCCATGTCATAATCCGAAGCACTGTGGAGCTGCAATCTTAGTGGGGAGAAATCATGATGGGGCGATCACTCGAGGTACCGGCTTTGCCGTCCAGCTTTCAATCCAGGACGATTCCGAGCTCGGACGCGGCCGACATCTTTGTGCGATGGGGAGGACACGGGCCTGCGGTTCTGCTCATTCACGGGTACGCGGAGAACAGCGATTCGTGGGCACCGCTGGCCACCGATCTCATGAAGGATCACACCGTCGTGGTGCCGGACCTTCGCGGAATTGGAAGATCGTCGAAGCCCGATGCCGGCTATGACAAGAAGACGCAGGCGAAAGACATGCGATCGGTCGTGACCGCATTGGGCTTCGACAAAACGTCGGTGGTTGCGCACGACATCGGCAACATGGTGGCTTACGCCTATGCCGCCACCTACCCTGACAAAACCGAGCGACTGGTGGTCATGGACGCACCGATTCCGGGCATTGAGCCGTGGAAGGAGATTCTGCTCAACCCCGGTGTCTGGCATTTCAACTTTCACGGGCCAGATGCGGAGCGGCTCGTGGCTGGCCGTGAGCGCATCTACTTCGACCGAATCTGGAATGACTTCACGGCCGATCCTGGGAAACCTGATGACGCGACCCGGGATTTTTTCGCCGCGACTTACGCGCAGCCGGGCGGAATGCGGGCCGGATTCGCGCAGTTCACCGCGATGTCGCAGGATGCGAAAGACAACGAAGTCTTCCAGCGCGTCAAGCTGACCATGCCGGTGCTGGCGGTAGGCGGCGAGAAGTCGTTTGGTCCGCTGCAAGCCGTGATCATGAGGAATGTTGCCACCAATGTTCAAGAGGCGGTCATCAGCGGAGCTGGACATTGGCTGATGGAAGAGCGGCCGATGGAAACGGTCGCGCTCATTCGCAAGTTTCTCGTGAGTTGAAGCTCGTCAGCGCGCTCGCGAGCCCTGGTCGACGTACAGCGTCAGGTCGAACTGGCGGGTGGCGCCGCTTGGCTGGATCAGAGCGTGAACCTTCGCGCTCGGATAGCCGCGGTCGCGGTAGAGCTGGGCCACGGTATTCTCCACGTCGTTCAGCCCCTGGCAGTCGCCGCGCCGCATGGCGTCGAGCGGAAGCTGTTGCGCGAGTTGCTGCGCGGGGATGGTCTGGTCCCACTGCACCTTGAAGTTGCGCAGCGAGTAGCGAAGGCCTTCCTTCACAGTGACGTGGAGGGTGACATCGTCGGCAGGGCCATCTTTGCGAAATGCGGAGAACAGTTCGATGTCGGGATTGAGGTAGCACTCGCTCTTGAACGCGGCGGTGAGTGCGTGTCGCGCCGTGTCCATCAGGTTTTCGCTTGTGTCGCGTTTGCCGAGGACCGAGTCTTTGACCTCGCGGATCTGCGAGGAGGAGAGGGCGCTGGCGCCGGTGATGTCCAGCTCCGTGTAGGTGATTCGCTCGTCCGACTGAGCTGCGCAGAGAATTGTGGCGATGATGGCGAAGACAGCCGCTGCACAAGAACGGTTCATGCTTCCCCCCCAGGGTCTGGGCACTGGCGGTAAAGGCTTATCGTAAACGAGCGATCGTCCCAGTCGTAGTAGTTTCTGTTGATTTCGGCACCGGCGCTCAAACAAATGATGCGGGCCGGTCAGAAGAGGTAAGGGATGAGCGCCTTCACGCGCGACTTATAGGCTGGGTATTCGTCGGGAAAGCCGCGCAGGAGCAGGCGTTCTTCCTGGTTGAGTTTGATCCAGAACCCGATCGCGAACGACGCCACGCCGACAAACGCGATCAGCAATCCCGAGGCGATGGCGGTTCCCAAACCCATCAGGAGATGGCCGGTGTAGATGGGATGGCGCATGAATCGGTAAGGGCCGCGCTCGATTAGTTTGTGTCCCTGCTTCAACTCCACGTCCTGGCTCCACTCGACGCCCAGTATTTTGCGCGACCAGATGGCGAGGATGAGGCCCAGCGCGCAGATGGCTACGCCGATTGACTGCGAAGCAACTGTGCGCGGTATTGCGACGGGGCCGAAAGGATACGCCCACGCTGTAACGAATAGCACAAAGCCAAGCCACACCGGCATGCGCGCCAATCGCGCGGCGAAGTCTTGTGGTTCGGCTGCGGCTTTGATCGATCCCGCGCTGAGGTTCCAATAGAGCACGAGCAGAACCCAGCAGGCGAGAATAGCGAGACCGGCGATCATGTGGCCCGATAGTATCGTTTCGGCGGCTCGCGCGGCAACGGATAAGCAGCGATAAAACGGGCTGAGATGTGCTGTTCCCTGCCGGGCGGCTGCGTTACGACGATGTTTCGACACCTATAGAAGTCATGATCGGTAGGTTTCGCCCTTCTCGCCCGGTTTGGTAAATTGAATTGCTTCTCGCTCCGCACTCTGAAGAGGTGAGGATGAGTTACATCGTCGTTAGCGGGCTCACGTTCTGCCTGATCTTTGGCGCCGGCTTGCTGGGAATGCTTCTCCGTCGAGCTTTGCCCGAAGACCATCTCAGTGAGAATTCGAAGGACGTGGTGAAGTTGGGGATGGGACTGGTGGGAACGATGGCGGCCCTGGTTCTGGGCTTGCTCATCGCGTCGGCCAAGGACTCTTACGACACGCAGACCAACGCGCTGCTGCAGATGTCCGCGCAAATCATCTCGCTCGACCGCACGCTGGCCCTATACGGTCCGGAGGCCAAGGCACCGCGTGAGGTTCTCCGTGGCGAAGTCGTCCACATCATTGGCCGGTTGTGGCCGGAGCAAATGTCGCAGATGGCACAGTTGGTTCCCACCGGTGGTCTGTCAGGAGCGGTTTATGACTCGATCGAACAACTGGCGCCGAAAGATGACCGGCAGCGACTGCTTCGCTCGGAAAGCTTGAATCTGGCAACCGAGATTTCGCAGGCTCGATGGCTGATGTTCGAACAAGGCACCACCATGGTTTCCAAACCGTTAGTGGCCGTGGTGGTTTTCTGGCTGACTTTTATTTTCTTAAGCTGGGGACTCTTCGCTCCGGTCAATGGAACCGTCATCTCCACGTTTTTTATTGCAGCAGTTTCCGTTTCGGTTGCGCTTTTTCTGGTCCAGGAGATGTATATGCCTTACGCGGGAATGATTCGGATTTCCAGCGCGCCCCTCCGTGCAGCGTTGTTACAGCTCGCACAGTAGAAGAGCGCGGATCTCGAAGTGTGAGTTCCGCAGAATGTCGCTCACTACCGCAGCCTGGCAGCTAGCTTGCTATCAATGCTGAACCTGCCGGGACCGGAACAGATCAACCAGATGAAGAAGATTACGTAGAGAGCTTCGGGAAGATAAAGGAAGTTATCCAGCCAATTTAGCGGCGAAAGACCTTTCGGCAGTGCGGCGAGTTTCGTAGTAAGGATGGCCACCAGCATGTCGCCCAGTAAGGCGATGCAGGCCAGGGTGGATAGGAACCCTACAATCAGCATCAACCCGCCGACGAATTCGACGCTGGACACGAAATAAGTCATCACTCGCGGGAAAGGGACATTGGCGGCCACAAGAGTTTCGTACATGGTCTGGGTCTGTGCGGCCACGAAGAGTTTATTTGCGCCGGAGATAGCGAAAAACAAACCCAGCGCGATGCGTACCAGCAAGATCGCGTAGTCTTCCAGTTCGTTGGTGCCCAGCAGCACAAGCCGCATTAAACGTTGTAACCGCATCTCTCGTGGCCTCCCGAAAAGTCCAGCCATCATACAGCAGTTATTTTCGGGCACGGATGAAATCAGGGATTGACGCAGACAAGCGTACCTTCCGGATAGCCACCGACAATCTTTTCGGATAGCCAAGAGCTAGTTTCACCGGCGTGTGATCGGCGCGACAAATCGCAACTCACTGCAAAGTAAGCACACAACAGATCGTCATCGCCAGCGCCGGACTTTGGTCTGCGGTTTGCTCTATCTCAAGGCAATGGGGATCAAGTGAGGCCGCCAACAGGGGCGGCTCACCACAAGGGCTGACGATGTTTCCGCTACAGCGCTTCAGCCCGAAGGAGGATGTATGAAACGGAGTATCGTTGGGTTTTTCAGTATGCTGGCAACTACTTTGTTGCTTGCCTCGCCGGTATTGAGTGCGCAGAACCGAATCGACGCGTATGTGCCTTTCGACTTCTCGGTGGGACAGACGGTGATGGCCGAAGGCAACTATCAGCTTTCTTCCATCAGCGAATCGGTCGACCTGATGAAGAATGAGGGCACGCACGCCTCTGCTTATCTGATCAAGGCGATCAAGGTTCAGCCCACCGCAGATCATGGAGCGATGCTGGTTTTTCACCGCTACGGCAACCAGTATTTCCTGAGCGAGATTTGGGACGGCCGCAGCAACCTCGGCATTGAGCTGCCGGAATCGAAGCGCGAGAAAGAGCTGAACCTGGCGGCGAACCTCACCAACGATGGTCCGGAGACTGTCCTCGTGGCCATGAATTGGAAGTAGATGTGCGAGGTTGTACCAGACGCTCCGCAGTGGTCGGCTGAAACTGGCTGACGCAGCGGGGCTGAAAAGAAAGCCCACTCGAAACAGGCGATCGAGTGGGCTTTTTGATGGCAAGCAATGCGCCCGAATTCAGGCGTCCGCGCTGCATTGTTTGCTTCCGTTCCCAAATACTTCGCATTAAACTAAGTCGCACTCGGTTGGCCGGCGCCCGGCCGACGAGGAGGTCACTTTGTCGAATAATCTCTCCTACAGCCAGAAGGGTCTGGCCCTCACGCAGAAATTTGAAGGACTCAAGCTTGCGGCCTACCAGGATTGCGTTGGTGTCTGGACGATCGGGTACGGGCACACCGGTCCCGAAGTTCATCCCAAGCTCACCATCACCGAAGAGCAGGCCAGCGCTCTGCTGCTGAAGGATGTGGCCGGAGCGGTGGCTGCGGTCAACAAACTGGTCACCGTGGCGCTGACGCAGAATCAGTTCGACGCGCTGGTGGATTTCGTTTACAACGCCGGCGCAACTCATCTCGCTAACTCGACGCTCCTGCGAGAGTTGAACCAAGGTAACCACGCTACTGCCGCGGCGCAATTTGTGTTGTGGGATCATGCCGGCGGATGTGTGGTCCCCGGGCTGCTCAAGCGGCGCCAGGCTGAGCAGGCGCTGTTCCTGGCCGCTGAAGAAGTGGCGCACAGGACCGGGGCTTAGGCTCAAGCCTCGCGAACGAAACCCTTCCAGATGGATGTGGCAGCCCCCAGCAATTCGGGCTGCGCGTAGTCCCTTACCTATGACACAGCAATGATGTGACGTGAGCCTTCGCGACCGCCTACTACAGGCTTCGGAGTCGCACTACGTGCAAAAACGCGTCGCCCGGCTGCGCCTGGTTGCAAAGCGATTGACACAGGCTTTCCCACTGAAGCAGAATTCAGACACTTTGTTTTCCGGGCTTGCTCCGCGTCGCGGTCACTCCTTAGAAAGAGTTTCCAGAATCGGCACCCTGCGCCTGTCACCAGTCGGAGTCCGGAACTGTGGGCCCATCACGATTTGCTTGAACCATTGCTGAATCACGAATGAATGAAGAGAGGACTGTCTTGACCAAGAGATTTCTATTAGCGCTTGGCGCGCTTTCGCTCGCCACTTTTAGCCAATTGCAGGCACAGACCCTGACTAACCTTGTCCATCAGCCGCCCGACGGCGCTGAGATCGAAATGCAACTGACCGACGGCACCGTGCTGGTGCAAGGCTACCAGGGCCAGGACTGGTACAAACTGACTCCCGATATCAATGGCAGCTACATCAACGGCACTTGGACGCAGGTGGCCAGCCTGGAATCCAACTACGATCCGTATGCCATGGCCGAGGCTGTGCTGGCCGATGGCCGCGTGCTGATCGAAGGCGGCGAATACAACTTCGGCAGCTTCTCGTTCACCAACCTGGGCGAGGTCTACGATCCGGTGGCCAACACCTGGAGCCAGTTGACTCCGCCCAGCGGCTGGGAATACATCGGCGACTCGCCTTCGGCGGTGTTGCCCAATGGTCACTTCCTGATCGGCCGCAAGTTCGACATGCAAATGGCCGAACTCGACCCCAGCACCATGACGTGGACGGCGATGGGTTCTTCCGGCAAGAGCGACTGGAACGCCGAAGAGGGTTGGGAACTGATGCCCGACGGCACGATCCTGACGGTTGACGTGCTGAACAATCCGAACTCCGAGCGCTACATTCCGTCGTTGCAGGAATGGGTATCGGATGGTCCGACAGCGACCAACCTGCAAGGTCCGCCGGAAGTCGGCTGCATTCAGTACGGCGGGGGCGAGTATTGCCCGCCGGGAGAAACCGGTCCCGGAATCCTGCGTCCCGATGGAACGGTGTTTGCCACGGGAGCAACGCATCTGGGCGCGCCTGCCGGTCACACGGCGGTCTATCATCCGGGCTCCAGCCCGACTGCTCCTGGCACCTGGACTGCCGGTCCTGACTTCCAGAACGGCGACGACGCGGGCGACAACTTCGCTGTGCTGCTGACCAACGGGAAAGTGCTGGTCGAAGGAAACTCCGGCCGCTTCTACGAGTGGGACGGCACCAACTTCACGCCGACGCTGACCAGCTTCGGCGGCAGCCTGATGGTTCTGCCCAACGGACAGATTCTGGTGGGTGGCTCGCAGGTTTACACCGCCAACGGTGGCGCTCTGCAGATTTGGGCGCCGACCGTGACCATCGTTCCCTCCACCGTTACGCGCGGCCAGAGCTACTCCGTATTTGGCCGTCAGTTCAATGGTTGGTCGCAGGCTGCAAACTTCGGCGACGAGTTCCAGACCGCTACCAACTATCCGCTGGTGCGAATCACCAACAACGCCACTGGACACGTCTTCTACGCGCGCACTCACGACCACAGCACGATGGGCGTGGTCACCCGCGCGGTGCCGACCTACACGCACTTCGATGTGCCGGCGAACATGGAGACAGGCCCCAGCAAACTGGTCGTGGTGGCCAACGGCATCGCCTCCAACGCGGTCAGCATCACGGTCCAGTAATCGCAAGTTAACCGCAACCTGCTCCTCCTGCGCTGATTGGCGTAGGAGGAGTTTTCTTTTTCAGGCACGTGATGAGCTGGGTTCGCGAGATTGTCTTGGCGGGTGAAATCGGAGATGCTTAACTGTTGGGTGGCCGATTTAGCAACTCCCACACTTCTTCATGGACGCTCTCCAGCAACTTTTCGAGAAGCACTTCGGCGCTGCGCCGGAAACCGTGGCTCCCCTGGGCGGCGCCCTGGGTGCGTCGGAGCGAAAGCTCTTCCGATTGCGCCGTGGGGAACAAAGCGCGATCGGCGTTTCGTACAACTCGCGTGAAGAGAACCGCGCGTTCATGGAGTTCTCTCGCCACTTCCGCCGGCACGGCCTGCCGGTTCCGGAGATTTACGCCGAGAACCTGAAGCGCGGCGCGTATCTGGAAGAAGATCTCGGCGATCTGACACTGTATGACTTTCTGACGAAACATCGCTCCGGTACGGTGATTGCCCCCGAGGTCATGGCCGCGTATGGCAAGGTGATAGCGGCGTTGCCGCGCTTCCAGGTCGAGGCCGGGCGCGCCCTGAATTACAAGGTCTGCTACCCCCGCGCGCGCTTTGACCGGCAATCCATTGCGTGGGACCTGAACTACTTCAAGTATTACTTCCTGCGGCTTTCCGGAACGCCTTTCAATGAACAGCGACTAGAAAACGACTTCCGCCGTCTGACAACTTTCCTACTCAAGGCCGACAGCGATTATTTCCTCTATCGCGATTTTCAATCGCGCAATGTGATGCTGCGCAACGGCGAGCCGTATTTCCTCGACTACCAGGGCGGGCGCAAGGGAGCGCCGCAATATGACATCGCTTCCCTTCTCTTCGACGCCAAGGCCGATCTGCCGCCTGAGTTTCGCCAGACACTGCTCGACGCGTATCTTGACGAGCTGGGCAAATTCATCGCTCTCGATCGCGAAGATTTCCTGCGTTACTTCTACGCATTTGTCTACGTGCGCATCATGCAGGCGATGGGAGCGTATGGTTATCGCGGGCTGTACGAGCGCAAGACGCACTTCCTCCAGAGCGTGCCCTACGCGCTGAAGAACGTACGCTGGCTTCTGGAGAATGTCGAGCTACCTATCAAGCTGCCGGAGTTGATGCAGGCGTTTCGCGCGATGGGTTCGTCGGAGCGATTGCGGCCGGCGGTCGAGCCGGAGCGGCTGACCGTGCGCGTATCAAGCTTCTCGTTTCATCGCGGCGCGCCGCAGGACAACAGCGGCAACGGCGGCGGCTTTGTTTTCGATGCGCGCGGGCTGCCGAATCCCGGTCGCGAAGAGCGCTTCAAAAGCCTCACCGGACGCGATCTTCCGGTGATCGAATACCTCGAGCAATATCCTGCGGTGCACGAATATCTCCGGCACGCGGAAGCGCTGGTGGACGCCAGCGTCAAGAACTACCGCGAGCGAGGCTTCAAGAACCTGATGGTGTCGTTCGGATGCACCGGAGGCCAGCATCGCTCGGTCTATCTGGCCGAGTCGCTGGCCAAGCACTTGCGTTCGGAGAACGTCGCCGAGGTGGTGCTCACGCATCGCGAGTTGGAGAAGCAAGGCTAATGCGCGCAATGGTACTGGCGGCGGGACTAGGCACGCGGTTGCGTCCGCTGACCGATGATCGGCCGAAAGCGTTGGTCGAAATCGATGGCCGGCCCCTGCTGGAGATTGCGTTGGCTCGCCTCCGCGGCTTCGGCATCAACGACGTGGTCATCAACGTGTTCCACTTCGCTGAAAAAATCGTTACTTACCTCAAGGCTCGCGATAACTTCGGAATGAACATCGCGATCTCGCACGAAGAAGTGCTGCTGGATACCGGCGGCGGATTGAAGCGGGCCTCCTACTTCTTTCTGCAAGGCGGCTCGGACGAGCCGTTCCTCGTCTACAACGTCGACGTGCTCAGCTCAATTGACCTCGCGCGCATGGTAGAGCTTCATCGGCGCCGGGACGCGCTGGCTACGCTGGCGGTCCAGCGTCGCGACAGTTCGCGGTTACTGTTGTTCGGCGATGATTTGCAGTTGTGCGGACGGCAGTCTCGCGGCAGTGAACCCGAGATGGTGCGCCCGGCGAGCCACGTTCAGGCATTAGCTTTTTGCGGTATTCACGTCATCTCGCCGCGCCTGTTTGCGCTGATGGACGAGACGGGCGTTTTTCCTATCGTGCCGGTGTACTTGCGGCTGAGCGGACAAGGCGAGCGCATTGTCAGCTTCTCCGCGGACGAGTATTACTGGCGTGACTTGGGCAAGCTGGAAAGCCTGGCGCAGGCCGCTCGCGACCTGCGCGAAAAAATCGTAGTGCAGTAGCGGATTCGGTCTACGCTGATCTTGATGCACCCAAGGCCCTGCGAAAGAACCAGATTTTCCGATACGTACGCTCAATTTCCGGCAACGCCGGCAGCGATTTCCCGATCATGGTCTATCCGGAATCTGCCGCTTTTGAGCCCTCCTCACAACGTATTTGGCGGCATATCCTTCTAAGAATTGAGAGGGCAGAGTTCCCTCCCACCGCCTAATAATTGAAACATCCAGGTAATCGATCCCGATGCGGCGCGCGACATTCCTGCTCTTATGGACCTTGGGCCTGACGTCTTCGATGCTGGCGCAATCCGTTTCAAGTCCCTGCGCCAACCAACTGATTCGCTGCTTCGCCCCGGATGAAGAAAGCCTGATGGAAACCGGGCCACCGTCGCCGGCGGCCACCACCACGACTCATCCGGTAGTGATGGAGATTCGAGAGTCACACGGAGGCGTGCTGGCGCATCACTGGGTCGAGTTGGAGACCTCGCGGGGCATGGTCAGCATCGGCTATGGTCCCGCCAGCATGCCGTTCCTCGATGCCGGACAAATTTCCATCTGGGACGAGCAAGGCAACGAACAGAGCTCGGGCTTGCACATTCTTCCGACCCACTTCAATTACGCCAAGCCGCCGGGAGTAGGGCGCATCGTCGGGATGCCGATCGAGCTAACCCAGGCGCAAGCCGACGCAGTGCTGAAAAAAGAGAGTCATCGCAAGGCAATCTTCCCTTACATTCCCATCTTCCACGACTGCCGGACTTTTGTCTGTACGGTGAAAGCCACCGCCGACGGCAAGTCTACGCTGCCGTGTTATTTCCTGTTCAAGGCCTACTGGTAAGCCCGCAGGAAAATCCGCACCAAAAGAAAAGAGGGCAACCGTGGGGCTGCCCTCTTTTGTGAAACGTTAGGTTGAAGTTTACGGCTCAGGAACGGCTGCGAATTCCACGTTCTGAACCTGAACGCCACCCACCGACACGCGGCCGTCGGTCCAGGTCACGAAGGCAGTCTGACCCTGGGCGGTGTTGTAGTCATAATCACCGGCGTAGCAGGGCTGGACGCCACCGTCATTCTGGGTGGGCTGCGGGATGAGGGTGTCGCTGATCTGGATATTGGCTCCCCAGGTCTGACCGTTGTCAGGCGACTGGACGCCGTAGCGATAGTAGCTGCAACCGGGGTCGGTCGCTACGTTGCAGGCGGTGGTCGCCTGACGGCGATCGTACCAGGCCACAGTCACTTTCGACTGCTGCGTGAAACCGGCAGCATTGTAGTTAACCGACAGCGAAGGCATCCACTGCGTCTTGTACTGGCCGCCCGGATCGTCGTTCAGCTTGATCGGAGTCGACCAGGTCGTGCCATTGTCGGTGGAGCGGACATAGTAGATGTCGCCGTGATCATTCGGCGCTTCACCCTGTCCGGCATAGGCATAGTGAACGACGCCACCGGCGCCAACGCCCGGCTCGCCCCATCCCATGTGCCGCCAGATCGGGTAGACATCGGCGAAGTAGCTGTTGGAGGCGCAGACGCCGTCGCCAACGGGATTAAAGCGAGGACCCAAGGTAGCCGAAGTCCAGGTCACGCCACCATCGTTAGAGCGGAACATGAGGTTCTGACGCGTGGAAAGTCCACCGTTGCCCTCATCCATACCGGCAACAAAAACGGTGCTGATGTAGCCGGCGCTCGGCGGCGGCGGCCCGATGGGCGAACCGGTCACCTGTACGTCGCGGATAAAGGTATTGGTGTTGCTGATGGTCGAGCTGGTCCAGGTGGTACCGTCGTCCGAATAAACCAGCTGCAAGGCGCCGACGCCGACAGCATAGTTGCCGAATGAGATGTACATGCGGCCATACTTGCGGCTGAACGGATTGTTGTCGACCCACATGGACTCGCGATCGTCAGCCGAACTGTTGGAAGCGCAGGCGCCGGCGGTCCAGTTGATGCCGTCCGGCGAAGTCCACAGGCCGATACCCTGGCCGCCGCAAGCCGTAACCAGGTCGCCGGCAAACCACTTGTTCAGCTTGGAGTTGAAGACGACGATGGGATCGCCGTAGTTGGTTCCGTGGCCGGTGGCGAACGGAGCAGGCTGAATTTCGGTGAAGGTCTGGCCGCCATCCGTCGAGTAGGAAGTGCCGGAGTAGCCGTTGCCATTGTGGTCGTTGTAGTTCACAACGATGACGTCTTCACCCACGCGGGTGCTCTTGTACACCATGCTTTCGCTCTTGGTACAGCTGCTGCCCGAAGAGCAGTTACGGTTGCTGACCAGAACGTTGGGGGGCTGAGGAGCATCGTTGTCCATGGAGTCACCCTCGACGTCCACATCGGGACGGGGAATGACACCGCATTCCATCAGAGCCAAACCGGCGCGCATGTTCTCCTGCTGGAGCAGGTGCAACGAGGCGATCTGGGAGCAGTCGATACCGGTGGTTGTCATCTGGGCCTGCGCCAAGCCAGGTCCAAGGGTCAACGCTGCCAACCCTAAGGCTGGAAGCGCCAAACGGAGCATACCTCTTGTTGTACTCATTTCTCTCCTCTGTCCGCGCCAGCTTTCGCCTGGCCCGAACCTTCAGGCTGCGTACTAGGACTTGGCACCGGAGCTTTCGAGGCAAAGTAGTCCTCGTCCATCCAGATACCGGCTTTCTCTTTCATGGATTTCAGCTCTTCGCGCAACCCCTCCGCTTGGAGCTTCTTTTCGATTTGCGGCGAAACTTCGCTTAAGTCTTTACGGCTGCGTTCCACCAGTTGGATAAACAGATATTCATCGGGACCGTCGCTGATCTGCGTCCACTCGCCTTCGGTCTTGAGGTCGAAGGCGGGCTTGTCCATACCCGGCGGCAACTCGCCCCGGCCAAAAGTCAGGGGGTCGGGGTCGGCAACCACATCGGTGCGACCATGCGGGATCGCGTTGATCGTGGCGATCACATCTTTATGCGCGGCAATCGCCTGCTTGACAGCGTCGGCCATGGTTTTGGCCTGGGTGCGATTCAGGCCCTGTCCATTGTGCGGATTCTCAGCGCCCAGAATGAAAACGCGGCGAATCTTCACCACGTCGTAGTCGTCAAGATGGGCGTCGTAGTACGCCTTGATCGCCGCCGGCGTCGGCGCCGCTTGCTCTTTCAAACGCGCGAACTCGGCGTTCGAGAGAATCTGCGTGCGGTCAATCGCCAGTTGACGCTGCACTGCCGGAGTCTGCTCAAGATGATTGGCTTGCGCTTGCTGCGAGAGCATCAGCAGCGAAGAGTAGTTGTCGGCAAGCTTTTTGCGGCTCAGGTCAGCCGGGCCCTGCTGGGCTTCCAGATCGGCGATGTACTGCTCGAATTCTCCCTCAGTGATTTGCTTGTCGCCGACTTTCAGGATGACCTTGTTCTTGTCGGCGGGCTTTGGCGCTGTGGTCGAGGCGGCATTGGCCGGAGCAGTAGGCGCGTCCGCAGGCTGAGCTTGCGCTTGTGCGGCAACGGCGAGCGAAGCTGATGATAAAAGAGCGGTAAGAAGATAGGTACGCACCGAGGCGTGTAAAGCAAATTCCCTGAACAAGTAAACCCTTTCGCCCCCGGACAGTAGGAACACTCTTTCCTTCCGGCAGATACACGTAAGGAAAGTCCGTCCTGAGCCGGATCCGTCAAGTACAGCAGCTATTGGTGAGAATGCAGTTCAGCTTCCAGCGAGTGCGGCACACAGAACCCTGAGACAACTCCCAGAAACTACAAGCGATAGTAGCTGAGACTCCGGATTCCAGCAACCCGAAAGTTCCGTTGACATTGCAAAATCTTGCGAGAAACCGAGCCCTACTTTCCTCTTCTCTCGTTCTCCTTGATAAGGAGAACCGGACTCCGCGGAGTCACTCTCAGGACGATTCCTTTGGGCAAAAGTTCAACAAATAATTGGGTTTGCCCTGCAGTCGTGCGCTGCGGAAAGCAACACGGCAAAGCTGCTGCTCATCTACCTCGTCGTTAGCCATTCCCGTTTTGAGGCCGTGTATGTCTCGCCTGCTTTCTCCTGCTGTGTCCTTGCTATCAGCCGTGTGCCTGCTTCTTCTAACCGTTAACTGCGGGGGAGGGAGTTCTAACAGCAATTCCGGCGGATCTGGTGGATCCGGAGGATCTACCACCGTTTCCATCGCTATCTCTCCCACCACGGCTACTGTTAACTCCGGAGGTACGCAGCAATTCCAGGCGACGGTAACCGGCTCTACGAATACGAGCGTGACCTGGCAGGTGAACCAAGTGACCGGCGGCAGTACGCAGTACGGAACCATCTCCGCCACCGGCCTCTATACGGCTCCAACTACAGACGTGTCCCTTCAGGTGACAGTGACCGCCGTTTCCAATGCCGACACCACCAAGACCGCCAACGCGACGGTGACGGTGAACCCGGTTGGTATGCCGCCACCAACAATCACGGTGACCATCTCGCCGACGACTGCGACAGTCGGAGCCGGTCAGACACAGCAGTTCGCCGCGACCGTCACCGGCACGACGAACACGGCTGTGACCTGGTCGGTGGACGGGATTTCCGGCGGCAACACCACGGTTGGAACCGTGAGCACCACCGGCTTATACACCGCTCCGGCCACCGCGGCTGGACATACCGTGACGGCAACCAGCGTTGCTGACACCACGAAGAGCGCGAGCGCCGCGGTGACGGTGCTGGAGATGACGATCGCGCCAACAACCACCTCGCTCACTCCGAAAGGCAGCCGGCAATTCACCGCTACCGTGCAGGGCACCGGCAATGACGGCGTGACCTGGTCGGTCGATGGCGTAGCGGGAGGCAATCAATCGACAGGCACGGTCAGCAGCACCGGACTTTACGTCGCGCCTGCCAGCACCGGCTCGCACACGGTGACCGCAGCCAGCGTGGCGCTGCCAACCTACAGCGTGAACGCCGCCGTGTCGGTCATCCATGCGCCGCAAGGCAGTGCTTCGATGCTGACTTACCACAACGACGATGTTCGCGACGGGGTGAACAACACTGAATCGACGTTGAACACGAACAATGTGAACACGCAGCAGTTCGGCAAGCTCGACGCGTTGCAGGTCGACGGGCAGGTCTACGCTCAACCGCTCTATCTGCCTAACCTGACCATCAACGGCGTGCAACACAACGTTGTATTTGTCGCCACCGAGAACGATACGGTGTACGCCTTCGATGCCGACGGGCTCTCCGACTCGGCTTTGTGGAAACAGCACCTCGCAACACCTCTCCAGGTCAACGATCAGGAAGGCATCAAGCCGCTTCTGGGTATCACTTCGACTCCGGTCATCGACAGCACGACCGGAACGATGTATGTGGTGACCGACGGCCTGGAGAATGGGAACAAAGTCTTCCGGCTGCACGCGCTCAGTGTCGCGACCGGAGCCGAAAAGTTCGGCGGGCCCGTCGTGGTCACGGGGACGGTCGCAGGCAGCGGATGGGACAGCAATAACGGACAAATCACGCTGGAGACCAACTGCTACCAACGTAATGGCCTGGCGCTGAATCCGGCCACCAACTCCGTCAACATTACCTTCGGCCACTGCAATCACGGCTGGATACTCGCTTATGACAAGGCCTCGTTGCAGCAGGTCGCGATCTATAACGTGACTCCCGATGGCGCGGGCGGCGGCTTGTGGGGTGGCACGCCGGCCATCGACGACACAACCGGCGATGTCTACCTGATCACCGGCGTCGATCTGGGCGATCCCGCACCTGACTACAACGACTCGGCGATGCGCCTGCAAGGCAGCAACCTGACGGAGCTGGATTACTTCAAGCCGTCGAATGAGACCTACCTGCGCGACAACGATGCCGACTTCGGCAGCGGCTCGCCGATCATCATGCCCGACAACCCGTCGCAGTATCCGCATGAGCTGATTGGCGGCGGCAAGGACGGCCGCATCTTCGTGCTGAACCGCGATGACATGGGCGGCTATCAGCAAACCGACCATGTGATTCAGGAGGTGCAGACCGGCACGCAGCAGTTCGACAACATCTTCGCCACGCCGACGTACTTTAACGGCACGCTCTACATTCATTGCGCGCAGGATGTTGTACGGGCTTTCAGCTGGGATTCCAGCACCGGCCTGTTGTCGACCGCTTCGATCCAGAAAGGCACCGACACCTACGGCGGACACGGAGCAATTTCGTCGCTGTCGTCCAACGGGACTTCGGACGCCGTACTGTGGGAGATTGAAACCACTGCGGCCGGAAACGGAGGCCCGGCCATCCTGCACGCTTACGACGCCAACAACCTTGCCAACCAGATTTACAACAGCTCGAATACCGGAGGCCGTGACACCGCCGGAGCCGCCGTCAAGTTCAGCGTTCCGACAGTGGTGGATGGGCATGTCTACGTGGGCACGCAGACCGAGCTCGATATCTACGGCCTGCTTCCGCCACAGTAACTGCATGACGTAACAGCCAAGGCGGGCTTTCGCGGCCCGCCTTGGCTTTGATCGGAAGTTCTTTTAGGAATCTTTCATTGGCAGCTTGCGCGCCGGGTCGGTAACCGCGTCGATCTTCACCGCGTAGGTGGAGCGGCGGGAGATGTCCTTGTCGGTGATGAGGTGAACGTCAAGCAGGCCTTCGGAGCGGAAGCCGGTGCGCAGGAAGTTCATCTCCGCCAGACACTGGCTCCAGCCTTCCATCCACAGCGACAGCTCGCGCCGCTGATCTTCCGTTCCCTCGAAGTGCAGCAGGATGTCGATGTCGCTGCCGGGTCCTGCGGTGGCGTTCTTGGTGCTGCCGATAAGGTAGAAAGCTTTCACGCCGAACTGCTGCGGATCCAGTTGCGCGGCGATGCGCTGCGCCATGCGATAGCGCCAGCGCCAGTGCTCGTCGCCGGCGCGGCCGAAGGCGGCGATCCCGGACTCGACTTGCGCGGCTTCGCGTAACGGCGGCGCCAGCATTGCCACTGCCTGATCGATGTCGGCGTTCATCAGGACGCGCAGAATCTGCCCGTTGGTCTCGCGCGGCACGTCGATAACCCGCAGGATCTCGGCAATGTCGGCGAACTCCGGCAGCAACTCCTGCAATACGCTGTGCGATTCTCTCAGGAACGACTCGCGGAAGATGCTGTTCGGGTCATCGGGGTATAGCGGCAAGTAACGAATCGACGCCTCCACCAGGTCCTGAAAGAAGTGGGTGCCGAAGGAGAGGTCGGGCAGGTAATTGCCTTTTTGCCGCGCAACCTCGATCAGCATCGCCGTGTTGTTGATGTCCGAGTAGGTGACCGGCACGCCCAGCTTGATATCGCCGCGGCTGCCCCAGCGGCCCGGGCCGATCAGGATGAACTGGCGCTTGGGCAGCAGCTTGTTCAAGCGGCCAACGGCGCGGCCGACATCGCGCATCGATTTCTCGTCGGGAAGGTGGCTGTAGCCCTCCAGGTCGACGTAAACGATGTGGGTGATTTCGGGAACCTTGCCGTTGGAGACGAAGCGATTCGCGGAAAAGACCACGCGCTCGGGCGGAAGGTCGGGCGGGATGGCAACCGGCGCCGCATCTTCGCTGTAGCTCTGCGGGCGGCATTGCAGCAGGTAAAAATCGTTGCCGTCGAAGGCGAATTCGATGTCGACCGGCTCGCCCAGCTTGGTTTGCAGCAGCGTCAACAACTCGCGCACATAACTGACGAACGGCGTCTTGCGAATCAATCCTTCGAAGGTGAAGACGACCGTCTGCTTGTCGAGGTCCGGCAGCAGTCCTACGGGCTGCTCGATGCGATCCTGGTTCACGAACGACACGATGTTCCGCATCTGCGGATAACGCGCGCCGGTATAGTGCAGCAGCGCTTCGGCCTCAACCGTCTCAAACGAATTCGTCTCCAGATTGATGACGTCGATATTGCGCGGCGAGTATCGCAGAACCTCTTCGACAGTGACGTTGGCGCGCAGGTTCGGCTGCCCCGGAGCGATGAGCACAGGATAGTCGTCGGCAACGCGATCGACCGCGCGCGTGCCCAGGCCGGGCACAAGGCGAATCAATCCATCGCTGCGGCTGATGCGCGCCGACCAGCGAAATTCGTTATTGCTGAAAGCTACGCCCGAGCAGGCCGGGAAGAAATACTTGCCGATCGTCTGACCCACAACCTCCTGGATCAGGATGCCCATCTCCTCGTGCACGTCGAGCAGGCCGCGCTCAGCGCGATATTCCGTCGGGTCGGGACCGAAGATGGAAGCATAGACCTCGGCGATGGCGTCCATGAGGGCGGCCATTCGCTCTTCCTTGGTGCCCTGATTGCCCAGGAACAGGCTCTTGTACTTACCGGAGAAGGCCGCGCCCGCGCGGTCTTCCAGCAAACTGGAGCTGCGCACAATGATCGGCTTGTCGCCCAGATCGTCGAGGGCGAGCGACAGTCCTTTCGCCAGCTCCGACGGAAACGACGAACTCTTGAACAGCGCCACCAGGTGCGGATACTCCTGGCGCACCTGGTCGATTTCCATGTACTTCCAGTTGAGAACGTCTTCCAGCTCGTTATGGTGAACGAACTGCAAAATCCAGTCAGAGGTGATGTACCAGGTCTTGGGAATCTTGATCTGGTGCAGCACGCTGTCGGGTGGCGCGTTCTTATCGACAATTTTCTTGGCCAGGAACAGGCCGGCGCTCTTGCCGCCCAGCTTGCCGTGGCAGCGCGGCGGATAGATGATGCGCCCGATCAGGTCATAGAAATCCTTGACCATGATGGCGTTCTTGCCGACGTTGATGAACTCCAGGCTCTCGGAGAAAAAGCGCCGGATGAGCGAGACGCGCAAACCTTTTTGGGTGGAGAGGGAAAGCTCGCTCTCGTTGATGTCGCTGTGACGGAAGCGCTCGATGGCCTCGATGATGTCGCCCAGCGAGGTGTCCAGCTCTTCCAGGGCGCGCACCAGGAAGCTGGACTTCTCTTCTTTGATCCAGGCGGTGACGCAGGCGAGAATCTCGTTCTCGCTGAGATGCTCGCTGGCCAGACGGAAAGCGTCGGCCGTGAGGTCGGCATTGTAGGCCGCCGACTCTTTGCGCAGCGGGCGATTCTCTTCCCCTACGACCTGCTGCGTCGGCGGGCTGCCGCTGGTGCGCAGCAGCAACTCCTTGGCTTCGGCCACGCCTTTCCAACTCAGATGATTGACCAGCTTGCGGGAGATGCGCTGCAGCAGGATGGGATCGGTGTCGCGCAGGAAGTCGAGCACGATGCGCCATTCGCCGCGCTGCTCGGCACGTCCCTCTTTCGTCGCAATTCGGTCGAAGGCCGATTTCAAACGCCGCTGCATGATGTGTCCGGAGATGCGGTCGGCGATGGTCTCGATCAGTTTGCGCTCTTCCTTCAGGAATGGGCCTTCGTCGGAGCGAGGCATCGGCACCCGGTAAGAAACTTCCACCGCCCCCACGGGCACACCTTGCACCACGATGTTGGCGCTCTGCGTCCAGGCGGTCGGCTGGAAATCGGCCGACGCGATCACGTTATTCTCAAACAGGATGCGGGCCTGGCAATCGTGAGGATACTGCCACCCGTGCGGCAGAATCTCCACGATGCCGTGGAAGATCATCTCCAGCTGCAACTCAGGTCGGTTCAGCAGTTCGTCGACGCGGTAAAGGCAGTTTAATTCCTTGGCGCGTTCCTGCAATTCGCGCAAGATGGACGCAACCTGTGTCTCGTCTCGACTCATGACTCTTTTCCGTTCACGCTGGTTGACCTGCCGGCCATGACCACACCGCGCGCCGCGCGCCCATCCACCCGAACTGTTACCGGCACGTCCGGCCGCACGTGTCGAACCAGTTCGCTCTCGCTCACCACCGGCTGACGGTTCAGCCAATCCCACCTGATGGGGAATGGCCCGTCGTGACGCACCATCATGTAGGTCGCGCGAAAGCTCGACAGGTTATGAAAGAAGTGCGAACCCTGGCTGAGCTCCACGTTGATCTCCGGCAAGGTCGCCTCGACGATGGTTCTGGCGCCGGAAATCTGGCTCCAGTCTACTGGAATGCCCAGGCTCGGATGCGAACTGCCCCAACGTCCGAAGCCGATCAGCACGTACGGCCGGTTTTCCTCATGTAGCTTGCGATTAATCGTCTCAAGATCTCTGGCGATCTCCGGCGTGCGCATCGGCGAGAAGTTTTCCGGCCGCACATAAACGATGTCGTGAATTTCCGGCTCGACACCGTTGCCCATCACACGATCGGAGGCGACGACGGTCTGCGGCGCGGCCAGATCTTCGACCGAAACTTCGACGACGTCGGATGAAACCGCCATGGGCCGGACCTGGAGAAATCCGAAGCGCAGACTCGGCGCTTCGCTCGGTGGCTGTTCCATGGTCACGGCGAATTCGATCTCGACCTTCGCTGAGGTGGCTTTCTCCGCGGCCGCCAGCAGCGCACGAATGATGTTGTTCAGCGGAAATTGTTCCAGAACCAGCAGCGGCGCAAAGTCGATAATCCTCCCGCCACGCGGGCCGGTGCCGGGGATCACTCGATTGCGTGTCGGATCGAAGGTCGAAGCCACGAAGCGCAGCGTCTCGTCTGCCTCGGCATCCTTGAGGCTGCCTTGCACCATGTGTTCGGTCTCGCTCACCGGATCGTACACAGGCGGCTTGCCCATGTTGACCGCCCAGAACTCGGTCTGCGTGCCGCGAAACATCTCATTGACGGAGGCGAACGGCGGAGGCTTGCGCGGATACGCCGGAGAGTACGTCCAGCTGATGCCGCCATCCACGATTGTCTTCCCCAGCCCCAGGGCAAGATTCACTACACCGTCTTCCGGCATCGCCGGAGGCGACGAATAGAAGTTGTACGAGCGCGCCACGCCGGACACGTCGGGATAGAAACGATCATCGTGTCGCCGTCCCACGACCTCCTGGATGATCACCGCCATCGTCTCTTCTGCCGGATCGCTGCCGGTGGTGCGGATGTAGTCGCGCGCCTCGCGGAAGTAGGTCGACGCGTAGACAAACTTGATGGCCTCCACCAACTTGCGAAAACGCATGTCCACATCAAGCTGGTTATTGGGAATCATCTTGGTGGCGTAGACGCCGGCGAAGGGGCGGTCGAGCGCATCCTCCAACAAACTCGAAGAGCGGATCGCGAGAGGCGTTTTGATCTGTTCGCTCAGAGCGCGCAGATCGCCCAGTAGTTCGGCGGGAAAGTCAGCTTGCTGAAAGGCGAAGCCGATGTGGTCGTCCAGCATCTCATCGAAATTCAGGTCGGAAAGATGATTGAGCCGAACGAACTCGGCGAAGCAGTCCGTGGCAATCACGGCCATCGTCGGCACGTTTACTTCTACACCGGAGTAAACGGCCGGATCGATTGCGGCGGCGAGAAGGTCTTTGATGAAGGCGAGGGCGCTGGCTTTGCCGCCAAGCGAACCGGTCCCGATTCGCGTGAAGCTAAAGTTGCCGTCCCAGAAGTTGCGGTCGAATGCGGGCAGATCGTTAGAGTGAGGCTTCGTCTCAATCATGACTGCCTCCGGTCGTCCTTCAAGAAGCGGCCGCCACAACTAGTGGAGTCGTGACGGCCGATGCATTAGACCCAGCCGCGCTCGTGACACGCCTTGGCCACGCGCCCGATGGCGATGGCATAAGCGGCGTCGCGCATGTAGAGGTTCTCGCGACGGGCAAGTTCCGAGACCGCCATGTATGCGGTGGTCATCTTCACGTCCAGCTTGCCCAGAACTTCATCCTTCTCCCAGAAGTAATTCATGTTGCTCTGCACCTGCTCGAAGTAGCTGCAGGTGACGCCGCCGGCATTCGCCAGGAAGTCGGGGATGAGCAGGATGCCGCGCGCGTGAATCTGAGCGTCGGCGTCGGGAGTGGTCGGACCGTTAGCGCCCTCGACGATGATGCGAACCGTAGGCGCAATTTTGCCGACGGTGTCGCCGGTGATCTGGTTCTCGATCGCCGCCGGGATCAGGATGTCGACCTTCTGCTCGATCCAGGCTTCGCTAGGCAGCATTTCATAGCCGGCAGCCTTCGCCTTGTTCTTGTCGATGCCGCCGAAGCGGTCGGCCATCGAGCGAAGCTGATCGAGGTCGACGCCGCTCATCTTGCGATAGGTGTAGGAAACCTGGTCGCCCTGGTCCCAGCAGGAGACGGCGATCACTTTGCCGCCCAGGCGGGTGTAGAGCTCGATAGCATACTGGGCCACGTTCCCGAAGCCCTGCACGCTGGCCGTGGTGCTCTCCGGCTTGATGCCCAGTTCCTTCAGGGCTTCGCGCAAAGTAAACACCAGCCCGTAGCCGGTGGCTTCCGTGCGTCCCTGCGAGCCGCCCATATCGACGGGCTTTCCGGTGATGAAGCCGGGATAGCGGCCGCCGTGGATTTGCTCGAACTCGTCCAGCATCCACAGCATATGTTGCGCATTGGTCATCACGTCGGGGGCGGGCACATCGGAGATAGGGCCGACATTCTTCGCGACCTGGCGAACCCAGCCGCGGCAAATCTGCTCCTGCTCGCGCTGGCTCAGGTTATGGGGATCGCAAATGACGCCACCCTTGGCGCCGCCCAGCGGGATGTCGACCACCGCGCACTTCCAGGTCATCCACATCGACAGGGCGCGGACCGTGTCGACCGTCTCCTGCGGGTGGAAGCGGATGCCGCCTTTGCCCGGGCCGCGCGCGTCATTGTGCTGCACGCGGAAGCCGCGGAAGATCTTCACGCTGCCGTCGTCCATGCGCGCCGGAATGGCGAAGTGGAACTCACGCAGCGGATAGCGCAACAACTCGCGCGTGGAAGGATCGAGACCCAGGTATTCGGCTACTTTGTCGAATTGAGCTTGGGCGATGTCGAAGGAATTGAGAGGTTTGGATTTCTTGGCAAGTGCTGCTTCAGCGCGATCTTTTTTCGTCGCGCTCACTTCAGGTGCTGCAGTTTCAGACATAATGCTTCTCCAAATTTCTATAAATGCGCAACCTTGTATGTTCCTTGGGCCAGGCGGCAAAGGCAATGACTACCCGCACACGGGCCTGTGACCGCCTGCCGCAATCTTCTATGCTATCAAGGCAGGCGCATTAACCCTAGCCTCTTTGAAGATTCCAGGCCCAAAACTCCATCGCCGACGGCTGGACTTACTTCAGCTTGGTCCCGATCCAGGAATATTGCCAGGCCACGGAAAACGCCTGGTAGTCGCCTCCAAAGCGGATGTAGGCGCCGTTGGCGTAGCTGAATTTCAACGATTGGTGCTTGCTGATGGGGAAGGCCGCCGTGGCCCCTACGCGCGAGTTTTTCTGTAACGTCGCGGGATTCGGAACGCCTTCGACGCTGGTAACGCCGCCCACCCAGAAGTTGGCGTCCAGCGACGCCCACATGCGCGGCTTGAAATCGTAGCTCAGGTGACCTTCGAAGGCGCCAATGGGTTCCTGCGACTGGGAGCGTGTGCCAGGGTAATACTGATTCCGCGAGAACCAGTCGGTATTGGTGGTAAAGAACCAGCAACCGGCGTAGCCGTCCAGCACCCACTTGCCCCAGCGCTCCGAGTAGCCGAACTCCGGCTTGAATGCCCAGCGATTGATGCCGATGTTGACCAGCTTCGTCGGGTCGTACTGTCCCGTCGGCGCCTGCACGGCCAGGCTGGCTCCCAGCAGCGTCTTCTGCTTCCACTTCATGAATTGGGGCAGCTTCATCGCAGGACCGCCCTTCAGGTTGACGGAGAAGCGCGCGAAGCCGTCCGCCAGTCCCGAGCGATAAAGGTGCTGCTGTTGGTTGACGATGAGCCCGTCGAAACTTCCCACCGAATACGGAACGCCTACCGTGATGTTGGCCGAACGTCCGAAGAAGCTGAGCGCGTGATAAATCGTGGGGGTAAAGATCTCGATAGTACCGTTGGCGTTTTTGATGGGAACGCTGTTATCGAACTCGATGCCACCGGTGTAGAAGTTTGAAGTGACGGTGAAGGCGTTGGAATTGACCGGCGTGACGACATACGCGCGGGGCGCCAGCGTCTGTCCCATAGCGGCCGTGACGAGAGAAATAACCGCAAGCATGAGCGTCGCGACTGCGCGGGGCGCGCGTACTTGTCTGGTGCCTGGCATCTTGCTAGGAAAAGGAATCTCGTTCCCGAGTTAAGTTGGAAGTGGCTCGGTTCAGCCTGACAGGAGAGAGGCCAGGCTGAACCGGGCTCCAAGGATTACGCCGCACAAAACTACTCGTGACTCTGCGGCTCGTTGCCGTTCAGGCGGTACACCATCGCTGTCTTGGTGCAGCCAAGTTCGAGCCAGTCCTGCACATCGCGCTGTAGCGAGACGTAGAACTGCGCCACCAGCTTCTTTTGCTTTTCGGCCAGCGCCGTCCGGTCGGAGAATTTTACCTGGAAGGCGAACTCTCCCACCAGCGGCTTATGCTCGCCGCGCGTGCGCCACAGACCGACATCGCATTTGGCTACAACGGCTTTGCCGAAGTCGAGCTGTCCCAGCGGCAACAGCACCTCTTCGACGATGCCTCCGTTGACCAGCTTCACCCTCTCCTCGCCGGGGGCCTTGAGTTCCGCCAGCGGCGGGAAGATCTTCATCAAGGTTGCCATCGACGTCGGATCGCCTTCGTGCGCCTGGCTCGCCCCAAACTGACAGTTGTGGGAGTACAGGATGCGGTAGCCGCCTATCCCGTCCTTCAACGGCAACGCCTCCGCTTTGAACTTGATGCGGTATTTGCCTGGAATCTTCGGGCGAACGTCAACGGCGGTCGCGGCAGCCTCATCCGGATGGCGATACTTAAAGACGATCTCCGGATCGCCGGCCGGGAATCCATCGACATAAGAGATGCGGCGACGCAGGATAAACGCGCTCTTGTACAAGCGGAAGTCAGGAGTATCAACAAAAACGATTTCGCGCACCTGCGGCCGCAGACCGCTTTCGCGGTCTTCCACGAAACCAACCCCCAACCGCTTCGCCGTTTTCTGCACCAGCTTGCCGAACTGCCGGAAGCTGTCGACCGACGTGAAGCGGTCTGGCTTCAGGATCAGCTTGGCTTCCAGGTAAGTAATCCTGTCGAGCGGCGTGCCATCCGAGTACGTTCCCTCCGGGACCGCAGGCGCCTTGGCTATTGCCACGGCGCCCTTCTTCACTTTCTCTTTCACCTTAGTCTTCTTCTCTTTTTTCTCTTTGCCGTTCTTCCCCACATTTACCTCCGCAATCCCGTCGTACAGGAAATACTGACTCGATGTAGCGTCGTATAGACGACAGATTATGTCCCGGCAATACCTTTGTTCTGCAGCACGCGCACGACGACACGACGGTTCTGGGCCTGGCCTTCGGCCGTCTTGTCGCTGCCCACCTGGCGACTCTCGCCCATAGCGCCCGGCGCCAGCATGTTGGTCATGGGAATGTGGCCCTGCTGCAGCAGAATGTTCGCAACGTTGTTGGCACGGTCTTCGCTAAGCTTCTGATTCAGAGAGGCGCTGCCAACTGAAGATGCGTAGCCTTTCACCTGAATCATGTAACCGTCGATGGTCTTGCCTTTCTCGCACAGAGCCGTCAACTGCGGAATGTACTTGGGGTCGACGGTCACCTGTCCATTGGCAAAGTAGACCGTGACTTCGTCCATGATGTAGTAGTCGTCAAGCTGTCCGAAGCGGGCCACGGCGGCGGCGATGGCGGCCTTGTTGGCGGCAATCTTTTTCTGCTGCTCGGTCAACTGGGCCTGCTGCTGCTGCAGCGCTTCGTTCTGAGCCTGCAAAGCGGCATTCTGCTGCTCCAGTTCCTGCTGGTTCTTCTGAGACTGAACCTGGGTCTCATGCAGGCCTGCCTGAATCGACTGCGCCTGCTCCAGATCGTTGCCCTTGAACAGGACCTTCGTCGCTACCAGCTGATTTTCCGCGTTGTAGTTGCCTTCCACCTGCACCGCAAGGCCGGGTATGAGAGCGGCCATCGACATATTCTTGCGGCGCGCCTTCAACACGCCCTGCACCTGCGCAACCTGGGTGTCATCGGTCAGAACGACTACCAGGCTCGGTGAGTCCTGCGTCTGCAAAATCATCTCGGCGCCCTTGCGCCCCTTGATCAAACCTTGTGTCTTTACCGTCTGTGCGAAGACTGCGGTGCTGCAAACGGAAAACGCCATGAGCGACAGCAACGCCGCCCGGAAGAAATTTTGTGTATTGCGATGAGTCATAGAATATCTCCCCTCTCCTAGGTGGTTCGAAAATCGATTTGGCTCGTGGGCCGGACCGCAGCAGGCGGCCAACCTGCGCAGATTCGGCATCCGCGGCCGAATCCTTCGCTGCTGCGAACCGCACAAGTGCACTGTGTGATGAGGCTCCTAAATATGTACCGCCAGTGGCTGGTACGCGCCACTAGGAAAACTACTAGGCATCGCAAGCAGTTAGAGCTAGTTGGCGCTTAACGCCGCGATTGCGGCGCTTCAGCGGAAGCAGAAAACAACAGCGTGGAGTGGATGCGCGAAGCCGGCCGGCGCCCTTGGCTCGACCAGCCGGGGCTTCTCCTTGTCACGAATAAGTCATTCCTTATCAGAGGCCTGAAGGCCGTTGTTCAACCTCTCTCGCAAGAGCAAGGCGGATGGTTCTATTGGGAGAAGCGGTCGATCAGCAAGCCGTGACGCAGCCCGCGATCGCTCACGCATAACGAGTCTTTCCGGAGCTTGTCCAGCACGGTCTTCACCACGCAGACGCCTGCCAGAATCACGTCGGCGCGCTTGGGCTGCAGGCCGACAATCTTGCGCCGATCCTCGAGCGACTGGCTGCCATAGAGTTCGATCTGCCTATCGACCTCGGCCTTGTCAATGGTGCAGCCCTGAATCACATTGGGATCGTATTTTGCCATCTGGTGTTGAACCGCCGCGATGTTGGTCACAGCTCCGCCCATCCCAACCAGCACGTCGGGCGAGGGCCGGTTGTCGAGGCGCGACAACTCCGACGAGAGCGCGTCGAGAGCGGCTTTCATTTGTTCGGGAGAGACGATGCCGTCGAGGTGAAATTGCGCCGTGTATCGGACCGCGCCGACGTTGAGGCTAAAGCGCTCCTCGACGGTGGAGCCGTGGCCGAAGGTAAACTGCGAGCTGCCGCCGCCGGTATCGAAGATGGCCAGCGAGCCCTCCGCCAGGCCAAGCCCGGACTTCACCGCGATGTAGGCGAGCCTTCCCTCTTCGTCGCCCGAGATGACTTCCACCTTCACCCCGCACTTCTGCTCGACCTCATCGATGAACTGCTGGCTGTTGCGGGCGGTCCGCATGCCCATGGTGCCCACCGCAGCAATCTGCACGGCGTTGTTCTTGTGGGCCTCAGCGACCATGGCGGCAATCGCATCGACGGTCCGCTGCATCGCGTCACTGCTGATCTCCCCGGTCCTTTCCAGACCTTCGCCCAGCCGCGTGATGTCGGCGCGGTCGACGACGGTGCGCCAGGTCCCGTCCGCGCGCCGTTCGCTGATGTTGAACTTAACGGAGTTGGTGCCGATATCGATGACCGCGTAGTTTGGCATGGATTCCCTAGCTCTTCATTCCCACCATCTGCTTAAGGCCGCGCGGGTAGCTGATGTTCTCGTAATGGTCGAGCTTCAGCTTGCGCACGGTGGCGATCACACGCTCCGCGTCTTCCAGTTCCATGGCGATGGTGAGCGTCTTCTTGCCGTCGGCGGACACCTCGGCCAACTCGGCCATGCAGCCTTCGACGTTGTAGCGGGTTCGCGTCTTATGTACCTGCACCACGCGCAATCCCGGAACCGGCTTGGCCAGCTCATCGATGAACTGCTCAAGCGTGTACTCGCTGCGTTCCATGTGCGGCAAGGCGATGCCCAGCACATCGAACACCTTGCTCACCTCCGACGCCGGAAACGGAAAACCCTGTTTCAGCACCGGCTTCCATTGCTCCAGCCCGTCGGGGTTGGACTGCTGAAATTTCTTGATGTCCATCAGGCCATCGCGCACCTTGACGTTTTCCGAGGTCACGGGCGAGAGGAAGTAGATTTCGTCGCTGTCCTGCGTTCCCTTCGAGGTGTACGCGCCGAAGGGATTAGCAGAACCATTGAAGTTGTCGCCGAAGGTACGCCACTCCCAGCGAGGGGTAATTTCGTTAGCCATAAATGAAGAACTCCGCTCCGCCTCTGTCTTACCGGTAACAGCGGAGTCTACGCACAGGTCCGGCTCAAAGCAAGAGCGCGGCCGATAGTTCGCACTCAAGGGTCGGTGCAGGTGGCAACAATGAGCCATTCCTTCCCGCAACGGCACACTCTACTATCCCAGTGAATAAAGATGTGCTGAGATCTTCCGGAAGCAGCCGACAATCAGACTAAAGCCAACGAGAGATCGGCCGTAGCTCGTAGTCGGCCGATCGTTCGTATCCCGCCGCCAAGGAGCATGTTATGACCGTGCGTAACTGTCCGGCGCGGCCCCAATCCTTCTCGCGCTCCCGAGTCGGGGCCTTCCGCGCGCTACCTCTCACACTGTTTTTGTCGCTTGTCGGCCTTCTCGTCTCCGGAGGTCCAACCATGGCTCAAGATGGCAACACACCTACCTCGCAAGAGATCCAGGCTTTGCAGGCGAAGATCGACGCCCTCGACCAACAGGTAAAGTTATTGACCGCCGAAAAAGCCCTGCAGGATGTCCAGTCCGCAAGCAGCGCGGCCGCTCAGCTTGACGCCGCGACCCAGGCAGCCAATCTCGCCGCCCAGCAAAAGGCACTGTCCGACGCGCAGACTGCGATTGCGAAAAACAATCTGACGGTGCCTGATTCGGGATACAAGGGCGAAGTATCGGCCGGCGATAAAGCCGGCTCGTTTGAAGCGGCTCTGCTGGCCTCGAAAGCACTCACCCTCGCCGCCGACAATATCGCAACGAAAGTAAAAACCGCCCGCGATAAAGGCCCTGGGTGGAACACCGTCGTTTTGTACGCAAATTCCGACGTTCCGGACTTTCAGTCGCTGCTGGCCTACGACGCCCAGCGCCAGGCGATCTCTGACTTGATGAGCGAGGCTTCCCAAAACATCGAAAAGACGCTGACTCAATACCCGGCAGCCCGCTTCCTTAGCCCTGCGACGATCGGAATGGGCTTGGACGCGGCCAACAAGATTCTCGGCTACTTTCGCACCGACTACTCCATTCAAGGCATTGTCGTCGCCTCCGATGATCTGCAATTGATCAACGCTCTTGCCGGCGCACTTACCGAGAAAAATATCGGTGTTTACCTGCCCGCCATTTACAACGCCATGGCCTTGACCAACTCAAGCGTGGTCGGCGAACTGAAGAGCCTTGCGGACCAGAGGGTTAAGTTGCAGGGCGACGTCGACAAAGCTACGGCGAAGTCGGACGAGCTAACCGCGGAAGCGGCTAAGGAAACCGATGCAGCCAAGAAGAAACAACTGACGGATGGAGCAGCCAAACTAAAGGATCTCGCCGCCAGCGGGAAGAACGTTGTTGCTGCCTGTGATGCATTCCTCACAAAGCTGACGACGCCCGATGACAAGTCAAAAGTTCCGCTGGCGATCATCGCTCAGCAGCGAGCCGTCCGCGAGCAGTTGAGCAAAGGCGGCGCCGTGCTCATGACGGCTAAGGTTTCCTCAGCCGGCGGCACCTACTACACCAAGAAGAACATGTGGACCTTCTTCGGAGCGATGCCCTTCTACGTGATGGGTGGAGCGGTCATCAACTTCACCGTCATGGAAGGACCTGGCGGCAAAGTCATCGTCGCCGGTGCTCTACCGGTCGATGCCGGCTACTACAAAGCCAACGACGTAGCCAAACAATTCGAACTCACGAAGTAGACGCATACGAGACGTCGAGCTTCCCAGTTCGTCGACTGCAGTGCTCGCGGTTTCTGTCTGGAGATCGCGAGCACGACCTCGTTCTCTACCAGCCCAGCTTCACCGCAAACTGCACCTGCCGCGACGTGGTCGAGGTGCTGGTAATCGCGCCCGCCGTCGGGTTTACGCCGGAAGGCGTGAAGGTGATCAGGTTCGGCGTGTTGAAGTTGGTGTGGTTCAGGATGTTGAAGATCTCCGCGCGGAACTGCAGGTTCAGCCGCTCGCTCAGCTTCGTGTCCTTCACCGCCGAGAAGTCCCAGTCAAACAGACCGGGGCCGGTCAGCGTGTCGCGGCCCAAATTTCCATAGAAGCCGCTGTTGGGCGGCGGCTGCAAGAATGCTGCCGGATTGAACCACTCTGAGGGCGACCCGATGATCACGTTGCCGTTGAAATTTGGATTCACGAACGGCCGGACTGGATTGCGCGTGTCGCCATTGTTCGACGGGTTGTAGCTCAACTGCGGCGTGAACGGGAAGCCGCTCTGGGCTAGCACGATGCTGGTCACCGACCAGCCGCCGATCACGGTATTGCCGACGCCTCCGAGGTGGTTCGCGTACATCTTGCCGTTGCCGAAGGGCAGCGCGTACACCAGGCCGATCGACGGCCAGATTGCGCACGTCGAAAGTTGCCGGTCCCCAATCGGCGCGCAGGTCATACGGATTCGCCACCAGGCCGGGGGCGTTTCCCGCCGTCGTCTGGTTCAGGGAGTCGCCGTCGTCGAGCGCCTTCGACCAGGTGTAGTTCGCCGCGCAGCGACAGATCGTGGCTGAAGCGATGATTCAGGTTGACCTCCAGCGCGTTGTAGCTGGCGGTGCCGGCCGAGAACCACGTCCATGTGTTCGCCAGCGTCCGGTTCGCCTTCGGTGTTCCTGCCGGAATGTAGTACGTGCCCGCCGGAATCGGCGTGCCCGCCAACCCTGCCGGAAAGTTCGCCGGATAGTCGGCCGGACATGGCGACGCCGGACAAATCACCGGGACCGGCGTGTTGGCGTCCACGCCGACCAGTTCGTGATAGCCGTGCGATCCGATGTAGCCGATGGTGAAGGAAGTGTTCGGCGTGATTTCCTGCTCGATGCGCAGCGACCAGGAAATCAGCGTCGGCATCTGCAGATTGGGCTGCACGCCGCCGGGACTCAGCAAGGCCTTGGCCGGCACCGGAGCATCCGGGTCGATGGGCAATTTCGACACCGGAAGCGAGGCGATCGTGTAGGTCGGATTAAAGGGCGCGTTCTGGTCCATGCGGTAGCCCAGCGCGTCCTGCAGATCGTTGTACATGCCAAAGCCCGCGCGTACCACGGTCTTGTCGGCAAACGGACTCCACGCGAAACCGATACGCGGCTGCGGCAGGAACTTCGCGTTGTTGACCGTGAAGGAACTGCCGGCAATGCGCGGGTCGTTGGAGATCACGCCGTCGGGAAACAGGTAATTGGCGGCGCGTCCGTGCGCTTCGTTCCATCCCGTCGAATATTCGTCGCGGAAGCCCAGGCTCAGGGTGAAGCGCGGACTCAGCCGAATCACATCCTGCGCGTAGAGCGCGCCGAACAGCGAGCGCCAGTTCATCTCGGTCGGCGCCGGATCGTAGAGGAAGCTGCTGATGGTGCCGGCCAGAAAGGTTTGCAGGCTGGCGAACGTGGCTTGTCCGTATTGACTCAAGCGCCAGCATCTCGTTCGACTGGAACTGCTGGAACCACGCGCCGAACGTGAACTGATGGATGCCGTGCGTCAGGCTGACCTGGTCTTCATACGTATAAAGGTTGCGCGCGATGTGAAGATTGCTGCCGTTATTGCTGCCCGCCAGTCCAATCTGCGCCTGCGGATTCGAGGCCGCGCTTCCGCCCACCACCACCGCCCCGACCTGTTCGCCCAGCAGGAATCCGGGCACATCGGCTGCCGGCGTTCCGGGAGTCGGCTCGCCGGTAAAGAAGTAGCCGGCGCGCGAATAACCGAAGGTCGCAATGTTCAGCAGCGTCGGCGAAAAGATGTGCGTTTCGGCAAGGCTGAGCACCTGCTCCCGCAGCGTCAGCACGTCGGCGCTGTAGGGATCGGCGGTGGTCGGCGTGAAGTCGTTGCCGTCGTCGATGGTGTAGACCGCCGAGAACGTATCCTTCGGCGAAAACACATGATCGACGCGAGCTGTACCGAAATTCTCGCGAATGGTCTGCAGCGGACTGCTCGATACTTCGGAGATTCCGTTGAAGGTCGGATCGTTGGCGGTCGGCGTCGGCCACAGATTCAGCAGCGGTTTCACGCTGGCAACCGCCAAGGCGCGCGACGCCAGCGATGGCACAAACGCCACCGACGTCTGATGCAGGTTCTGCATGAAGCCTTCGTAGTTCACGAAGAAGAAGGTCTTGTCTTTCTGTATCGGGCCGCCCAGCGAGCCGCCGAACTGGTTGCGCTGGAACAGCGGCTTGGTGTTGGCCGGGTCGAAATAATTGCGTGCATTCAACGCGCTGTTGCGCAGGAACTCGTACACGTCGCCATGCCACTGATTGCTGCCCGACTGGGTGATGATATTGATCTGTCCGCCGGGGTGCTTGCCGTACTCCGCGCCGTAGGTGTCGCGCAACACGTTGAACTCCTGCACCGCATCGACGCCCAGCAGATTGCCGCTGGCGCCGCCCGGCGTCATGTTGTTCTCGGCTGCGCCGGTGAACTCCACGCCGTTCAGCAGAAACTCATTCTGCTGCGGACGATTGCCGGCCACCGCAAAGTTATTGCCCGTGCTGGAATTCGAAACGCCCACCCCGCCGGTCTTCTGCGAGGTGAAGTTGACGATCTCCGGTGTCAGCTCCAGCAGCAGATCGTAGCTGCGCCCGTTCAGCGGCAGCGCCTTCACTTCCTTCTCGCCCACCAGGCCCGAAATATCCTGCGTCGTCGTGTTCACGATGGGAACGTCGCCGACGACTTTCACCTGCTCGCTGCGCTGCCCGACCTGCAAGGTCAGGTCGGCGGTCGCGTCCTGTCCGACCACCAGCACGATGCCGGTACGAACCTGCTCGGCGAAGCCTGACTTGGAGGCGTGGATCTCGTAGCGGCCGATCGGCAGCGCCACCAACTGATACAGTCCGGACTGGCTGGTCGTGGTGCTCCGTGAAAGCTGCGTATCCACGTTGATCGCCGTAACCGACGCGGCGGTTATCGCGGCACCCGTCTGGTCCGTCACCCGGCCCGACAAGTTCGCTGTCACCTGTCCCAGGGCGCTTGCGGAACAGAGGACGACCACGCAGAACATCAACCGCAACGAAGAACGGCGTTTGGCAGGCATAACACTCCGTCGACAGACCAGTGATTGAATCGACTCAAATCCGGCAAGAATTAACTACTTTATGCGGATAAAATCGTTACTGTCAAACGGTTATAAACGACTTTAAAACGATCACCGTGTGCAGCTTCCTGGCCGCCGAATCAACAGCAGGCGGCAACTTGGAAAACCTCGGCCTTGTCGATAAATCGGAGATTTTGAACTCGGGAGATGCCCGCTAGCAAAGCCAGGGCTACGGCAGGAGTAGAGTCGGAAGAATTTGGCTGCCCCCCAGGGACTCGAACCCCGATATGACGCTCCAGAGGCGTCTGTCCTGCCATTGAACGAGGGGGCAGCAAGTGCAGCTATTTCTGAAGAGCGCACCAACTGCATGCGCTAGATCGATTGTATTGGTATTCGGAATCGAGCGTCAACCGCCGAGCGCCATTATCGCAGCGCGCGTTCCCCCTTTGGTTGTAGAGAATCGTCTCGGACTGCCGTCGCTTCCCTGCCTCATTGTCTGCCCGCGATAGAATAGGCGAACGGACGCGAGGGCCATCTATGTCATCCATGCTGGGAAATGTCGCTTTGACTGCTGACCAAACCGAAGTCGCGCGGCGGCCGCTCGTGGCCGACCAGTCCGCGCTGGTTGTCGTCGACATCCAGGAGAAACTGCTGCCGCCCATCTTCAACAAGGAACAGCTGGTGAAGAATTCGCAGCTGCTGATCCGGCTGGCGAAAATTCTGGATCTGCCGATCCTGGTGACCACGCAGTACAGCAAAGGCCTCGGCGGCACCGTGCCCGAGATCGCCTCGCTGCTGGGCGACGCGCCAACCTACGACAAGATGGAGTTCAGCTGCTTCGGTAGCGACCAGTTTCGCTCGCACCTGAAGGCCGTACCCGGCAACCGCAATACTCTCTTACTTTGTGGGATGGAAACGCACATCTGCGTCACGCAGACCGCACTCGGCGCGTTGAACGACGGCTACCTGGTGCACGTGGCCTCTGACGCTGTGGGATCGCGCGCGGAGTGGAACTGGAAGATCGGCCTGGAGCGGATGAAGTCGGCCGGCGCCGTGATCTCCTCAACCGAGATGATGATGTACGAACTGCTGCGCTGCTCCGGCACGCCGCAGTTCAAAGAGTTGCTGCAATATTTGAAGTGAGAGAAGGAGATTACGGGTGCCCCACACAATCCTGCATTTGGATTGTGTGGGTCCGTAGGAATTTACGCGTGCAGCGCCGACAGAGGCACGTAATTCTGCTGGGCGCGTTGCCGCCGAATTCGCGCGTGTCTGGGCAGTGTTCCCACATACATCGCGATCTCGTCGCAAGCGTTCTGCCGTGAGCACTTGTGGCAGTCTTTCAGCGCCTTGTCGGGCAGCTCTTCCTTCTCGACTTCCTCGAAGCCCATCTTGGCGAAGAACTCCGGAATACGCGTGAACAGGCAGACGCAGGTCACGCTCTGCTTCTTCGCCTCTTTCATCAGCGCGTCGATGAGCACGCGCCCGGCTCCGCGCCCTTTGGACTTGTTGGTTACGGTGATGGAACGGATTTCGGCCAAGTGCATGCCGTAGAGATGCAGCGCGCCGCAGCCCACAATCTCGCCTTCGTTTTCGACGACGATGAAGTCGCGGATGTTCTCGCAGATTTCCGACAGTGACCGCGGCAGCAGGGTGCCGTCGCCAACGTGCACCTGAATCAGTTGATCAATGGCAAAAGCATCGGGAAGCTTGGCGTTACGCGCATGCATGGGCGACTCCTAAAATTTGGGATACTTTCTCTTTCGCCGTCTGTAAGGCTTCCCGAACCCGCGCTGGGGCCGTGCCTCCGGGGACGTTGTGAATGGCCAGCACTTCTTTGAGTGCAAGGGCCCGGTAGAACGGCTCGTCGGCGGTAATGCCGCAGAGCGCGTAATCTTCTTTCGACAGTTGCTCAAGTTCGCAACTTTGTTCAACGCAAAGCCGAACGGCTTTGCCGATCAACTCGTGCGCCTTGCGGAACGGCACGCCCTGGCGAACCAGGTAAGCCGCCGCAGCCTGCGCATTCATGAAACCCTGACTGGCAGCCGAGTTCATGCGGTCGTACCGGAACTCGACCGCGTTCATGAAGCCCGCGGCCACGCGTACCATGCTCGAGACCTGCTGCGCCGCGGTGAACACTGGTTGCTGCGTCTCCTGCATGTCTTTGTTGTAAGCCAGCGGCAAACCCTTCACGCCGATGAACAGCGCCACCGCCTCGGCGTAGACCTTGCCGCACTTTCCGCGAATCAGCTCCAGCGAATCCGGATTCTTCTTCTGCGGCATCGCACTCGACCCAGTCGAGTACTGCTCCGGCAACTTCACAAATCCGTATTCCGTGGTCGAGAAGAGGATGAACTCTTCCGCCCAGCGGCTGAGGTGCAGCGCCACGAACGACAGCGCCTGCACGAACTCGATAGCGAAGTCGCGATCGCTGGTCGCGTCCATGCTGTTCGCCGTGGGAGCATCGAACTCTAACTCCTCGGCGATCGCCTCGCGATCGAGCGGCAGAATCGTTCCGGCGATCGCGCCCGAACCGAGCGGACAAACATTCAACCGCTTGCGGCAGTCGTTCAGGCGGTCCGCGTCGCGCAGAAACATCTCGACGTAAGCCAGCAGCCAATGCGCCACCAGCACCGGCTCCGCGCGCTGAAGATGCGTGTATGCGGGCATCGCGTTTTCGTGACCCGCCCTCTCGCCAAACGCAGGCGAGGAGGATGGGGCACCCGCGACTCTTGGTGCCCCAGGTTCGGCCCTCTTTTGGCCTAACCTGGGTTCCTCAACCCACGCTGCTTCCGCCTGCGCGACAAACGCCGAACAAAATTCCGCCAGCAGCTTCGTGATCTCGTCGATCTGCTCGCGCACATACAGCCGCAGGTCGGTGGCAATCTGCTCATTGCGGCTGCGGCCGGTGTGCAACTTCCACCCCACCTCGCGCAAATTCGGCGCGAGCTGGGGACCCCGGTCACCAACCTCACCGGCAATCTCGACCAGCCGATGCTCGACGTAGTGGTGAACGTCTTCAATCGATGGATCGTCGACCTCCGGCACGCCCTCGCGCCCGATCTGATCGAGCGCGAACAACGTTGCCGCCAGTTCTTCGGCGGTCAGGACGCCAGCCTTCGCCAGAGCGGATGCGTGCGCCTTGCTGGCCGCAACTTCATACGGCAGCAGGATGCGATCGAAAGGAAACGACCGCTGCCACTGCTCGAACTCCGCATCCGGCGCCTGGTTGAAGCGCCCTGACCACATCTTCACTGGGCTGCCTCTTTCGACGCAGGCTCGGTGGTATCGAACTCCGCCTGCTTCTTGCTGAACGCCAGCACGCCTTCCTGCTTGCTGCGAATGATCGCCCGCGAGCGCGCCGGCAACCCGAGGATGCGAATGAAGCCCTCGGCATCCTTCTGGTTGTAGCTGGCGCCCATGGTGAAGCTGGCGACATCCGGCCGGTACAGCGACGACTCCGACTTGCGTCCCGCAACGTCGATGTTGCCCTTGTACAGCGCGAGCGTCACCGTGCCATTCACATCGTTCTGCGAGCTGGTGACGAACGCCTGCAACGACTCGCGCAGCGGCGTGAACCACAGACCGAAGTACACGACTTCGGCGTACTTCAGCCCGATGTGCTGCTTGAAGTGCGCCAGTTCACGGTCGAGGCACAGCGCTTCCAGTTCGCGATGCGCCGTCAGCAGCAGCGTGCCGCCGGGCGTCTCGTAGCAGCCACGCGACTTCATGCCGACGAAGCGGTTCTCCACCAGGTCGATGCGGCCGATGGCATTGCGTGCGCCGATTTCGTTCAGGATTTCGGTCAGCGCTACGGCATCCAGCTCGACGCCATTCACCGCGACGGGCAGGCCCTGCTTGAACTCGATGGTGACCTTCTCAACCTGATCGGGCGCGTCCTGCGGCGACTTTGTCCAGGTCCATGTCGTGGGTAGCGGAGCGTTGTTGGGATCTTCCAGCTCTCCGCCCTCATGCGAAACGTGCAGCAGGTTGCGGTCGCGGCTGTGGATCTTCTCGCGGCTCTGCGCGACGGGAATTCCGTGCGCCTCGGCATAGTCGAGGCAATCCTCGCGCGACTGTAACGTCCACTCGCGCCACGGCACGATGACCTTCAGCTCGGGCGCCAGCGCCTGATACGCATGCTCGAAGCGCACCTGATCGTTGCCCTTGCCGGTGCAGCCATGAGCCACGGCCGTCGCACCTTCACGCAGCGCAACTTCCACCTGATACTTCGCAATCACCGGACGCGCCAGCGACGTGCCCAGCAGATACTTGTGCTCGTACACCGCGCCCGCCTGGATTGCCGGGAAAACGTAGTCGGTCAGAAACTCCTGCCGCAGGTCTTCGACGATAACTTTGCAGGCGCCTGTGTCATAGGCCTTCTTGACGACCGCTTCAATGTCGTCGCCCTGACCCACGTCGGCTACGAAAGCGATGACGTCGTAGTCATAGTTTTCTTTCAGCCACGGAATAATGATGGAGGTATCAAGTCCACCCGAATAAGCAAGAACCACTTTCTCACGCATTGGCGCTCCTCGGCGGGAAGCGGTGCGAACCGCCTTCCAGCAGCAAAACAAGAATGGATTTCTGAATGTGCAGGCGGTTCTCCGCCTGATCGAAGACAACAGAACACGGAGAGTCGATGACGTCCGCCGTAACCTCGTCACCGCGATGCGCCGGCAGGCAGTGCATGAACACGGCGTGCTTAGCAGCGTACGAGAAGAGTTTGCGATTGACCTGGAAGGGTGAGAAGACAGCGCTGCGCTCGGCAGCTTCTTCTTCCTGACCCATGCTGGCCCAAACATCGGTGTAAACCGCGTCGGCGCCGGCAACGGCTTCAACGGGATCGTTCGTCACCACGACGCACGAGCCGGAAGCCGCGGCCAACTGCTTGGCGGCTGCCGCGATCTGCGGGTTCGGCTCGTAACCTTTCGGCGTGCCGATGGACACGTTCGCGCCCAGGCTGGCGGCAGCCAGCATCAGCGAGTGCGCCATGTTGTTGCCGTCGCCGACGTAGGCGAAGTTCACGCCGCGCAACTCGCCGAACTGCTCCTGCAACGTGAGCATGTCGGCCAGCGCCTGGCAGGGATGCTCCAGATCGCTGAGCGCGTTGATCACCGGGATCGCCGCGTGCTCGGCCATGGTCGTGACCGTCTCGTGCGAGAAGGTGCGCAGCACGATGCCGTCGATCCAGCGCTCCAGGTTGTGCGCCACATCGCTCAGGCTCTCGCGCACCCCCAGCCGCGACTGCGTCTGGTCGACGAAGAACGATGAGCCGCCCAGGCTATTGATACCGGCTTCAAACGTCAGCCGCGTGCGCAGCGACGGCTTCTCGAAGAACAGGACAATCTGCTTGCCGGAAAGAATGCCGCGGAAATCCGCCGGACGCGCCTTCAGCGCCGAAGCCAGTTCCAGCGCGCAAGAAAGTTCATCCGAGGAGAAATCCTGGATCGATATCAAATCTCGTCCGGTCACGGCGCGCTGGGCAAATGCGCGGGGATTCGCTCCCGGGGGAATAGTCGTAGCAATCAAAGTCGCACCTCCTAGGGTCGACGCAGCAGGTGTAAGCAAACGCAAGATGTTCGGAAAAAGGGGACCGCGAACGTCTAGCAACGTCGCTCGAGGGCGCGAGCAAAGCGGGGTCCGGGCCATGCGCCTTCCTTGCGCACGGTCGGAAGCAACACGAGATGGTGGAAACAGTTCACTACGCGATCACCTCAGTGCCGCAATCGATAGGATGAGTAAAGAATCCGGGAAGAACCTCGGCGCGAGTCGCGGGCAGTATGCGCACGCGAGTCACACCTTTTTTCAGGGCGCTGGTGCAGGCCTCGAGCTTCGGCAACATGCCGCCACTCACCGTGGCCTGCTCCACCATCTCCGCAATACCGTGCACGTCGAGCCACCGAATCACGGAGCCCGCCGCGTCTTTCACGCCGGCGACGTCGGTCAGATAAACCAGCGCATCCGCATCGCAGGCGATAGCAAACGCCGATGCCATCTGGTCGGCATTCACGTTGTAATACTCGCCATCGAAGCCCAGCGCCAGGCTGGAGACGACGGGCACAACGCCTGCCTCCCAGAAGCGGGTAATCCACTTGGCATCGACGCTGCAAATCTCGCCGACATATCCCAGGTCGGGCTGCTTCTTCTTCGACGCCAGCACCATGCGCAGATCGCCGCCGCAGATGCCGATCGCGGGCTGACCCGCGTCGCCGATCGAGGCCACCAGCTGCTTGTTGAGCTGGCCCGCGAGCACCATCATGGCGACGTCGCGCGTCTGAGCATTCGTGACTCGCAGGCCATCGATGAACGTCGAATCGCAACCAAGCTGCTTCAGGGTTCGGCTCAGGGCAGCACCGCCGCCGTGAACGATCACCAGCTTGTGACCTTCGCGGCAGAGGCTCGGAATGGTCTTCGCAAACGTGCTCACGACTTCTTTGTCGTCGAGCGCGGCCCCACCGATTTTTATGACCAGCTTCATTGCAGCCCTTCTTTTTCGTTGAACCCGAACATCAGGTTCATGTTCTGCACCGCTTGTCCGGCGGCGCCCTTCAGCAAATTATCCAGACACGAAACCAGCACGGCGCGCTTGCCGTCGGGCGATACTGAAAAACCAATGTCGCAATAGTTCGTGTTCAGCGAAAACTTGATCTGCGGCAACCGCGCCGCGCCAAACACCCGAACCCACGGCTTGCCCGCATAGAACTCGCGCAGCGACTGCTCCAACTCTTCTGCCGCAACCGAGTACGCCAGCTTCACGTAAATCGTGGACAGGATGCCTCTCGGAATCGGCAGCAGATGCGGAGTAAATTGCAACGACCCGCTGTCGATCCCGAGCTGCTCCAGCACCTCCCCCGAGTGCCGGTGTCCAAAAACACTGTAGGCGGAAAAATTGTCGTCAACCTCGACGAAGTGCGTGGTCGACGAGGGCGTCTTCCCTGCTCCGGAAACTCCTGACTTCGAATCGCAGATGATGCCGTGGTCCACATCGATGTAGCCGGCACGAATCCACGGCGCCAGCGCCAGGATGATCGATGTCGAATAGCATCCTGGATTCGCCAGCAGCGATGCCTGCTTGATCTCGTCAGCGTGCAGCTCCGGCAATCCGTAAACTGCCGAGCTATCCAGAGTCGCGTCTTCCTTGGTCTCTTCGAAACCGTAGACCTTGCGGTTGCCGGCCTGCTTCAGCCGCCATGCGCCGCTCAGGTCGATCACGCGAAAGCCCTGCTCGATCGCCTCCGGCACCAGCTCACGCGAGAACTCGTGCGGCGTCGCGAAGAAGATAACGTTGACGCCTGCATCCTTCATCCGCTGCCACGAAAAGCTCTCGAACGGGAAGCCGCCGTTGCCGGCGAGCTGCGGATACGCTTCGCTCAAGTCGGCACACGCCGCCGCTCTCGCCGTTGCGACGCACCAGCATCGGCTTCTTCGAGCCCGAGTGCCGCGCCAGCAGACGCACCAGTTCGAAGCCGGAGTATCCGGTGGCTCCGAAAATCGCGGGTTGGAGAGGGGCATTCATACTTAAACCGCAGATCCTTCGTTGGACTGAAGTCCTCCTCAGGATGACAATCTGTTACTTCTCGCCGGGTGCCCCGTTCTACGCCTTCTTTTGGCGTAGGGCGGGACACCTACTTAAAATATTTGCGCAATCTCTGCGCCAGCCGTTCGGCCGACTTCGCGTCCGGCGAAATCGCCAGGATCGTGTCGTCGCCGCCAATCGTGCCCACCACTTCTTCCCATTCCTCGGCGTCGATTGCCGCCGAGACCGGCTGAGCACTGCCGGCGCTGGTTTTGATCACCACCAGGTTCTGCGCCGTGACCACGTCATAAACGAACGTTTCGATTAGACGCTCAATCGACGGAAGCGATAGCTCCGTTTCTTCTCCCTGCGGCAACTTGTAACCCTCGGAGGTTTTCACCAGCCCGAGTTCGTGAATGTCGCGCGACAGCGTCGCCTGCGTCACTCGATGTCCGCGCCGGAACAGCGCCCGCCGCAACTCATCCTGGCTGCTGATTTCACGCTCCGAGATCAGCTCTCTGATAGATGCATGGCGGCTCAGCTTCGACACTGAATAATTATACGGACCGATGTATATTAATGCAATGCTTTTGGATGTCAAGAGTCGAGTAAACTTTTCCAGCGGCTTTTCGATACGCGCGCATCTCCCGCCCAAGTTGTAGAAAATCCGGAATCAGGCTTTCTTGCTTTTGCGGCAGCCTCTGCGTCAAATTCCTCATCCAACGTGAGTTGAACACCGACAACCGGCAGGCCTAGGATGAGTAACTTGCTCGGCAGGAGATCATGAACCTGTTCCCGAATGTCACCTGGTACAAAGACGCAATCATTTATGAAGTGCACGTCCGCGCCTTCTTCGACAGCGTTACCGATGGAATTGGCGATTTTGGCGGACTGACCCAAAAGCTGGACTACCTGGAAGATCTCGGCGTCACTGCCGTGTGGCTTCTGCCCTTCTGCCCGTCGCCCCTGCGCGACGACGGCTACGACATCTCCAACTACACCGACGTTCATCCCTCGTACGGCACGCTGAAGGACTTCCAGCGCTTCCTGCGCGAGGCGCATCGCCGCGGGCTGCGCGTCATCACCGAGCTGGTGCTGAACCACACTTCCGACCAGCATGTCTGGTTTCAGCGCTCGCGACGCGCGGCGCCCGGCACGCGCTGGCGCAACTACTACGTCTGGAGCGACACGCCCGACAAGTACCGCGACGCCCGCATCATCTTTAAGGATTTCGAGGCTTCGAATTGGACTTGGGACCCGATCGCCAAGGCCTATTACTGGCACCGCTTCTACTCGCACCAGCCCGATTTGAACTGGGACAATCCGGAAGTCCGCGAAGGCATGTTCGCGGCCATGGACTTCTGGTTCGACATGGGCGTCGATGGCCTGCGGCTCGACGCCGTGCCGTATCTGTTCGAGCGCGAAGGCACCAACTGCGAGAATCTGCCGGAGACGCACGCAGCGCTGAAGGACCTGCGCAAGCACGTGGACGAGAAGTATCGCGACCGGCTGTTGCTGGCCGAGGCCAACCAGTGGCCCGAGGACGCCGTCGCCTACTTCGGTACCGGTGACGAGTGCCACATGGCGTTTCACTTCCCGGTCATGCCCCGTCTGTTCATGGGACTGCGCATGGAAGATCGCTATCCCATCACCGATATTCTGAAGCTCACACCCCCCATTCCCGAGAACTGCCAGTGGGCGATGTTCCTGCGCAACCACGACGAGCTCACGCTGGAGATGGTCACCGACGAAGAGCGCGATTACATGTACCGCACCTACGCGCGCGATCGCGAGGCGCGCATCAATCTCGGCATTCGCCGTCGTCTGGCGCCGCTGCTGGAGAACGACCGCCCGCGCATCGAACTGATGAACGCGCTGCTGTTCTCACTGCCTGGAACCCCGGTGCTCTACTACGGCGATGAGATCGGCATGGGCGACAACATCTTCCTGGGCGACCGCAACGGCGTACGCACGCCCATGCAATGGAGCTCGGACCGCAACGCCGGTTTCTCGCGCGCCAACCCGCAGCGCCTGTATCTGCCGGTCAATATCGATCCCGAGTATCACTACGAAACCATCAACGTCGAAGCGCAGCAGAACAATGCGCACTCGCTGCTGTGGTTCACCAAGCGGCTCATCCAGCAGCGCAAGCGCTTCGAGTCCTTCGGACGCGGCACGCTGGAATTTCTCTATCCCAGCAATCGCAAGGTGCTCGCCTTCCTGCGTCACTACAACGACGAGACCTTGATGGTTGTCGCCAATCTGTCGCGTTTTGCGCAGTGCGTGGAACTCGATCTGGCGACGCGCCAGGGCATGGTGCCGGTGGAAGTCTTCGGCCGCGCGAAGTTTCCCACCATCACGGAAAATCCTTACCTGCTCTCCCTGGGCCCGCACGCGTTCTACTGGTTCCACCTGCAGCCGCGCGAAGCCACGCAGGAGTCTTTCAACGTGACCGGAACGCCGCAGGAACTGCCGGTGCTGCAGGTCGCAAGCCTGGAGAGCGCCGTCACCGAGGATGTTCTCTCGCGGCTTTATCCGCTCGTTCCGGCAATGCTCCGCAGCCGGCCGTGGTTCCTGGGCAAGCAGCGCTACATCACGGGACTCTCGCTGCAAAACGTGCTCACGCTGCCGGAGACCACCGCACACCTGATCGTACTGAAGGTCGAATACGGCGATGGCGACCCCGAGTTCTACCTGGTTCCCGCCTCGATCGCCAGCGGCGAGAAGGCCGAGGCCGTGCTGCACGATCACGCCGACGCCACCCTGGCGAAGATCGTCGTCACCGGCTCGGACGAGAAAGCCGTCATCTACGGCGCGACCTTCGACCGCGCTTTCAGCGATGCGCTGTTGCGCGCCATCGTCCGGCGTCGCCGGATACGCAGCGAGATGGGTGGCGAGCTGGTGGGCTCGCACACGCGTGCATTTCGCGCGGCCTGGACTGCGGCGAAATCAAATCTCGAACCTATCCCGCAGCAGACCGACCAGTGCTTCACCGTCATCAACTACGGCACAGACTTTGTGTTGAAGATGTACCGAAAGATGGAAGAGGGCATCAACCCCGGACGCGAAGTTCCGGAATTTCTGTGCGACCACACTAACTTCCGTGCACTTCCGGCGGCGCTCGGCTCGCTCGATTATCGCCGCTATCGCGACGACTTCGTGCAGGAATTTTGCGTGGGCACGCTGAGCAGCGCCGTGAACAATGCCGCCCCCGGCTGGAACTATACCGTCGACCAACTCGGCCTGTTCTTCGAGCACACTCTGGCCATCCCGCAGGATGATCCGCGCGCGCGCGACCTGGCCGCTCCCAATATCTGGGCGCCGGCCGATCCCGCACCACCCATCGTCGGCGAGCTGCTCGGCAACTATCTCGACAGCATTCGCGTGCTCGCCCGCCGCACTTCTGAGCTGCACGCCGCGCTCAGCAGCCGCGCCGACACTCCCGACTTCGCGCCCGAGCCGTTTACCACCTTCTATCGGCAGAGTGTCTATCACGGCATGCTGGGCCAACTGAATCGCGCATTCGAGTTGCTACGGGCGCGCGGGCGGAGCCTGCCGCCTGAAGCGCAGCAGGAAATCAGCGACGTGCTCAATCGCGAGAGCGAACTGCGCACGCAATTGCTGGTGCTACGCGACACGCGCATGTCGGGCACGCGTATCCGCAATCACGGCGACTATCATCTGTCGAACGTGCTGTTCTCGGGCAGCGACTGGGTCATCACCAACTTTGAAGGCGACCCCGGACGTCCGCTTAGCGAGCGCCGCATCAAGCGCTCGGCGTTGCGCGATGTCGCCACCATGCTGCGCTCGTTCCACTACGTGTCGCACGCCGCGCTGTTCGGCGACGTGCCCGGCATCGTGCCCAGCCGCGAAGCGCACCCGCAACTGGAGCGCTGGGCGCGCGTCTGGTACCACTGGGTCAGCGCGATTTTCCTGAAGGAGTACCTGAAGTGCAGCGGCGCGGCCTCGTTCCTGCCGTCGCAGATTGACGAGATCAAGATCCTGCTCGGCGCCTACATGATCGAGCGCGCGCTGATCGAGTTGGAGTACGAGTTGGAGCAGCGTCCAGCGTGGATACGGATTCCGCTGCACGGCGTGCTGGAACAGTTGGCGAGGGAGTAGATGTTTTCTTAGCGGATTGTCATCCTGGCCTTCTTAACGACTCGACCTCCTGACCTCACACGGATTGTCATCCTGAGCGAAGCGTCCGCGCCTTTGCTCTTCCGCCGCGCATCTTGCGGCGGGCGGACGCGCAGTCGAAGGATCTGCGGTTCGTCGCCAGCCCCAACAGCCTCCCGCGCCGCAGATCCGTTCGTCGGACTGAAGTCCTCCTCAGGATGACAATTCATGGTGAAATGCGGACCCGTACAGCGGAGCGACAACCACGCTCTCGCCAAATAGCAAAGCCCCGACAGATCGGGGCTCCGCTTCCGAATTTGATTCTTATTTCTTAGGCGCCAGCCGGTAATTGTCCCCGGCACTGAATACGGCGTTCGCACCGATGTGTGCGGGCGTTCCCGACAACAACTGCTCTTTGCGATAAATCAGGTTGCTGGCGTTGTAGGTCGCCAACTCGAAGCCGTGACCGTGCGTGATAGCGTCGGTGGGGCAGGCTTCGACGCAGTAGCCGCAAAAGATGCAGCGGTTGTAATCGATGTTGTAGACCTTGGCGTAGCGCTCGGCGCCGCTGATGCGGTGGGTTTCGGTGTTCTCCGCCGCCTCGATGTATATGCAGTTCGACGGGCACGCGGCCGCGCACAGGAAGCAGGCCACGCACTTCTCCAGCCCGTTCTCATCGCGCTGCAGCACGTGCATGCCGCGGAAGCGGTCCTGGAACATCGCGCCCCGGGTAGGCCCGGGACCGTCGGGATAGTTCTCCACGATCGTCGGCTTGAACATCTCCATGAAGGTGATGCTCATACCCTTGGCGATCGCGGCAATGTTCTTCACGATTCCCATATCCGTAACAGTATAACCAATCGCCGAGCCCAGCGGAGCAGCCGGGTGCGGCCTTCAAACGGGCAGAGCAGCCGACTGTCCGGGCAATCCATCCGAATTGCCATCTCAAGCGGAGCAGCCGCCGGCTGGCCGGCGGAATTCCAATTTGAATTGTCATCCTGAGCGGAGCGTCCGCTGTTGCGCGCCGGAGTCGAAGGATCTGCGGTTTGTCGCAAACAACAAATCTCTTCCCTTTCACGCGAACCGCAGGTCCCTCCACTCGCGCTAAAGCCCTCGGTCGGGATGACAAGTCAAAAAAGGGGACGGGCCTTGATTCCGAGTTCTTATCGACTCGCCGCTCCCTTACCGGCCCGTGTCTTCAGCAGTTCGTAATGATGCTGCGCGTGTCCGCCGGCAATGTACGCCAGCGCGCGCACGCTCATGGGATTGCCATTGGCCACGCCGCGCCGCATCTCCGCTCCGGCGGGCAGCGAGGCGAACAGCGCGATCGTCGCCTTGCGCACGCTCTCGAACTCGTTCAGCAAATCCTCCAGGCTGCGCCCGTTAGAGTTCGCCTCGCGCACGTAGTCATCCTGCTCGAAGCCCGGCAACTCCTGCTCGTCGCCGCGGGCAAAGCGCAGCGCGCGATACCCCATCACCCGCTCGGTATCGCAGATGTGGCCCAGCACCTGCTTGATGCTCCACTTGCCCGGCGCAGGCGCGGCGGCCGCGTCCCTCTCGCTGACGCCCACCAGCAACTGGCGATAGTCGCCCGGCTGTTTGGCGAGAAAGTCGAGCACGTTCCCGTCGGGAACGCGAGCAATGTAGTTCTTGTAATACTCGGCGTACTCCGTATTGTCAGGTCGTGAAATCATGCCGAGTATTTCACTACGATTGGGCCCGCCAGCGCAACGCTGCCCCAGATTCTACTGGGTGATCTCCCAGACAACTCCATCGCCGGACGCACCGCCGAGAGAGGTTGTGCCGTACAGATTTCCATCGGTCCCAATCGTTACACCACCCAGCGGCCCGCCGCCGTCGCTCGCGCCGGAAAAGTCGTAAAGGTCCGTATAAGTCCAAGCTCCGTCTTCAAACGTCAGTTTGAAAACACTTCCGTAGTTATTTTCCCCATCACCGTACGCAGTACCGTATAGGTTCCCGATTGAATCGACGGTAAGGTTCGACATCGGACCGCTTGGCCCGGGATTACACGTCCCGGCAAATGCATACAAAACATTCGCTTCGATTCCACCAGGAGCTGGCAGCTCGTACACGGTTCCGCCGTAGGCAGGGCCGCCACAACTGGTGGCGCCAAAAAGATTGCCCCGGTTGTCGAAGATGACTCCGATCACTGGATTAACGCCGACCTCGCTGGCTCCGCCTTGGAACTGAAAAAGAATCCTCTCGTTCCATCCGGAACCGGAGTTAGAAAGTTCGAAGACGACTCCGCAGCCACACAAATTGGCGCCACCCTCATACGTGGTGCCATAAAGGTTGCCATTCGCATCAAGAACAACCCCTCCGTACGGGAACTGGCCGTCCGATCGATAAAACTGATGCAGAATGGTTCCCGTCCACCCGCTGCCTGAGGGCGATATTTCGTACACCGTACCGTAATCGACGATCGTAGTTCCGTAGATGTTACCCGCCTCATCGATGGCGATGTTCCCGGTTGGCTCGGCCGCCACGTTCTGCCCAAAGTCGTAAATCACAGTCTCGTTCCACGCGCACAAAGCCGTATGGCAAGGGTGGGCCGCAGGTCGCAGACGAAATACGGTGCCGCAGCCTGGCGGATAACAGGGAGAATTGCCACCTTCGAACGTCGTGCCATACAGACTGCCATCGGGCCCGAAAGTCACGGAGGCTCTTGGACTGCTGCCGTCGGGATCGCCGGCAAATTTGTAGATCGGCGTAAATAACCAACCGTCGCCGGAGGGCGCAAGTTTGAAAACAGTGCCGCATCCGCCCGGGCACGATGTCTGTCCTCCGGCCGATGCGGTTCCGTAAAGATTTCCCGCCCGGTCCATCGTCAGGCTCGCGTATGGCGTTGCGCCATCGGCCCCGCCGCTGAAGTTGTGAAGCACGCGAAACGTCTGTGCGGATGAGGTGCTGACTGCCACAGCTATAACCGGAACCAAAAACGCAATGAGCCGCAGTTTCTTTATGGAGAAATTCATAGCAACTCCAGCGTCGCGAAGTTTAACTCGGCGTGGGCGCAAAGTATACCGCGAGACTTGCGCGCGCCGTCTCAAGTTTTCCAAGAATCCCAATTCCACACGACAAGAAATGCTCTACGTACCGAGTCCGCCCGGCACCGGCTGCCCCACTCATTCGCGGCTTTGCGAATGAGTGAAAGGAAGAATGTCCGGACTCACCGCGACAGCGCGGCCTCAATCTCCGCGTTGCTCATCACCTCGGCAATCTTGCCCGTCATGTACCGCAGCGACACCTCGTGGTGCTCCCGATCGTACGAGCCGATGCAGTCGCCGGCCAGCACCACCCGCCAATCGCGCTGATACGCGTCGATGGCTGTCGTCCGTATGCAGGCATGCGTGTTCACTCCCGCCAGAATCAGCGCATCCGGCCGCAACGCCGCGAGCGCGTCGTCCAGCGTCGTCCCAAAGAACGCGCTGTAGCGCTTCTTGACGATCACCGTCTCTCCGGCAGCCGGCGTCAGTTCGCTGACAATCTCGGCGCCGGGGCTGCCTCGGATGACGGTGCGAATTCCCTTCTCCCGCATCTCGCGAAAGGCGTCGCTCAGGTCGGGCTCGAACTCCTGACGAATCCAGATCACCGGCAGCCCGCGCTGGCGAATCACGTCCACCAGAGCCCCAGTCGAGTCCAGCAACCGCTTCCGCGCCTCGGCCGGCCACTGGCTGAGGAAGTCATTCACCATGTCGATGACGAGCAGCACCGGGTTCTTCATCTTCGTCTCCAGAAACACGAAAACCCAGCCGCTAGAGCTGGGTTCGTTCAACTTTCAGTCTACTTCCAGCATAGCAAATTGAGTACCTAAAACAACAAAACTACGAGCAACTCTATTTCCTGCCGAATCCTATGTTTACGGCTTATTGTTGCGTTTTGCCCTATTGACAGAAAAAAAGGGGTGGTAACGAAAGTAACGCCGGATAGTGGTGGATGTATCGGCGCTTCCTCAACCGCGAAGCCGAATCGAACGCTCCGGAACGGTTACCGGAGCCGTCCTGCTGTGGGCCGGCGCGGCGCTGCCCACCCGCTCGCGTCTGACTGACGTCTCGTGCCGGCTGCTGCGTATCTTCCCGTTCCCACCTTCCTGCTCTCAGGCGTCTACAAGCCTACGCCGGATCGCCGATCGCGCTGGTGAGCGTCGCGTATCCGCTCATCATGGTGGCCTGGTGCTGGTTGGACACCAAGACACGTCCGTCGCTGAACGCCTCCTGAACAGAAACGGCTCATGCCTGCCCATGTTTCGCGGTCTTCAAACCCTCGGGCTAAGACCGGGCAAGCAGGATTGCGCAACCCCGCCCGTCCCCTCCATGGCCGCGTTGGGGCAACTCGTCATTTTCCGCTTGCTTCTGTAATAGGAGGAGTAAAATTCCAGTTAGAAGAGGACGGTAGCTGCGGATGGAGATCGTTCCATCCGGAGAGGCTTTTCATGAACGTCCATATCAGCTACAAGATTTCCAAAACTTCCGACCTAGAAAAATTAATCCAACAACAAACTGAAAAACTGGAAAAATACCTTCAGGTATTTCGTCCGGAACTGGTTCACCTCAAAGGCAGTATCGAGGAGAGCTCGATTCGCCAGGGCATTCTGGTATCGCTCAATCTGCGATTGCCGTCCGGGCAGATGGCTTCGCAGGAGACCAGCGCAACCGCCGTCACGGCGGTGAAAGCTGCGTTCACCGACATCGTGGAGCAGCTCAAGAAACACAAAGAGTTGCTGCGCAATGAGCACAGCTGGCCGCGCCGTCGCGGGCCGCAACGCGCCGTTCCGACGATTCCCTTCGAGCAGACGCTTGCCTCCGTCAAGCCGGAGCAGATTTCCAATTCCGATATTTCGAACTACATCGCTATCAACTTTCCCCGCCTGCGGCGATACGTTGAACGAGAACTGCAATATCGGGAAGATCAGGAACAGATCGCGCGCGACAAGATCAGCGTGGAAGACGTGGTCAGCGAAGCCATCGCCAACGCTCTCAGCGACCAGCACGAGAAGCCGGAGCGCATCAAGCTCGAGCCCTGGATTCATCGCCTGGCCAAGCAGGCCATCGATCATCTGTCTTCCGACGGCGAAGGGGCGGGCGAGATTCCGCTGCAGCGCTCGCGGGGCGAGCAGAACGTGCGCGGTAGCGACGAGGCCATCCTGCAGTTCCAGCAGCCGGACGAGAAGCTGTTCGAGGAAAGCGTCATTCCCGATCCAGCCGCCGACAATCCTGAGGAACTGGCGGCGCGAAGCGAGTTGATCAGCCAGGTGGAAACCACCTTGCGCGACGCCGGCCGCACCCAACGCGAGGCCTTCATCCTGTACACCGTTGAAGGCTTCACCCTCGACGAGATCGCCGATATCACCAGCCACACGGTGGAGGAGGTGCGCGATGCCATCCGCACAGCGCGGGAGCATCTGCAACGCGCCTTACCAATGAAGGACCCTCTCAAAGACCGGCTCGTGGAGTATTCCAGGAGCGCCTAACCACGGGCTGCAGGACCCGTAGTCATCGAAGCAAAACCAGATAAGACAGGAGAATCGTTAATGATCACGCGCGATGACATCCGTGAATTAGCCAACTTTCAATCGCCGGAGGGATGCGCCATTACGTTCTACTATCAGCCCTCGACGCCACCGAACAAGTCGCACAAGGAGGAGGCGATTCTCGTCAAAGACATGGTCCGCAACGCGCTGCGCGAGGCGGAGAAGCTGGGCAAGAATGGTTCCACGCGCAGCGACCTGGAGCGCATCGGTAACCTGGTAGACCCGCTGCATGGCAGCCCCACCAAAGCCAAAGCCATCTTCGCCTGCGGGCAGACGGGCTTCTGGCGCGAGTTCGATGTGCCCGGACAGTTGCTGAAACCGAAGATCGCCATCAGCCATCGCTTTCATCTGAAGCCGCTGGCCGCGGTCCTCGATAGCGAACAGCGCGCCTGCATCGTTTTGGCCGATCGCACCGTGGCGCGCATCTTCGAGCTGCAGAATGAAACCATCAGCGAGAAGCAGGACTTCGTCAACGAGCTTACGCGGCGCGGCAAGAGCGATGGTTACGCCGGCTACGACGCCGGCCACGCCGAGCGCAAGCAGACCAACGAAGCCATGCAGCATTTCAAAACCGTGGCCGACAGCATCGAGAAATATTTCGAGCACGGCGGCTGCGATCTCCTGCTGATCGGCTGCCGCGACGATGTCTGGTCCGAGATCGAGCCGCAACTGCAGTCGCAGGCTCGCCAGCATCTGGTCGGGCACTTCCGCATCGACCCCAAGGTCGCGACCCCCGACCACGTCAAGCAGATGGCGCGCGAGCATCTGGCGGCTTACGACTCCCAGCGCAAGCAGGCCTTGATTCGCGACGTGGTGGGCGAGGCGCATCGCAATGGCCGAGGCGCGGTCGGCTTGCGGCGCGTCCTGCGCTCCCTCGAGCAGGGCGAGGTGCAGACGCTGATGCTGGGCTCCACGTTCCACGCCCCCGGCGTGAAGTGCTACCACTGCGGCCACATGGACATGCACGTTACCCCCACGTGCGCGATTTGCGGCAAAGAGAACACCGAGCTTGAGGACATCGGCGACGCCATCGTGGGACACGCGATCCGCACCGGCGTCGAGCTCACCTACATTCCGGACGATGAGGAGTTCGACAAGATCGGCCGCATCGCCGCTCTGCTGCGCTTCCGCGCCGACCAAAATACGGCAGAGAAGGTCGCCAGCTAAATACCTGATTGAACTGCAACTCAAGGCACAGCCGCGCGCTGTGCCTTTTTTGCAGGAGGCCCTGTCCCGTGAGATTGTCATCACGAGCGCAGCGAGGGATCTGCTGTTTTTTTGTGCGGGCAGAAAGCGGATCCCTCGCTGCGCTCGTGATGACAATTTTCCGGCACCCGTGAGCCTCATGAATCACACTCTGAAAGCCGGCGGAGCCCGCTTCAGGCGAGGGGTAGGGCGCCCAAGCGCAAGTAAGATGTTCTCCGACATGCTATTCTGCTTGGCCGTAGGTAAAACCACTGAGGACTGCACATGAAGGTTTCGCGTCGCGATTTCATCGCTACGACTGCAGTTGGTTCCGCATCGCTCGCCCTCGATCTTCAGGGGCAGACCAAGCCAGACACAGCCGCCGTCCCATCCACCAAGCCCAAGCAGCCGATCATCATCTCCGCCGCCAACGGCTACAACTATCTGGATCGCGGTTACGCCTTGCTGAGCGGTGGAGGTGACACGCTCGACGCCGTCATGCAGGTGATCACCGGCCCGGAAGACGATCCCAACGACGACAGTGTCGGCCTCGGCGGTCTTCCCAATGAAGATTGCGTTGTCGAACTCGACGCCTGCTGCATGCACGGTCCGACCCGCATGGCGGGCTCGGTCGCCGCCGTTCGCGAGATCAAAAACGTGTCGCTGCTTTCAAAAGCGGTGATGGAGCATACGGGACACGTGATGCTGGTCGGTGAAGGCGCGCAGCGCTTCGGCTTCGACATGGGCTTTCCGCGCGAAAACCTGCTGACCGATCGCTCGCGCAAAATCTGGCTGCTGTGGAAAGAAACCATGTCGAACAAGGACTGGTGGGGTCCGGGAATTGCCAGCCCGAAGTACAAGCTGCCGGACGAGAACGCCAATCAAGCCGAGCTCTACGAAGACCGCCAGCAGAAACTGGAACAGATGGCCGCAAAACTGGGCATCGAGCCGGAGTTTCGCGCAGCCGCAGTCGAACGCGTGCTGCATCCGCCGACGGGAACCATCAACTGCTCGGCGCTGAACGTGAATGGCGAGATTTCCGGGGCGACCACAACCAGCGGTCTGGCGTGGAAGCTGGCCGGGCGCGCGGGCGATTCGCCGATCATCGGCGCCGGCTGCTATGTCGATCAGGATGTAGGCGCGGCGGGCGCGACCGGCAATGGCGAGGAGAACATCAAAGTCTGCGGCGCGCACACCATCGTCGAGAACATGCGGCGCGGCATGTCTCCGCAGGACGCCGGCATGGACGCGCTGAAGCGCATCGTGCGCAACTTCAACGGCGACATGCGCAAGATGCAGTACGTCGACATGAGCTACTACATCCTGCGCAAAGACGGAGCCTACGCCGGCGTGTGCATGTGGAGCGGGCCGGCCGATCATCTCCGCCGCTTCGCCGTTCACGACGGCACGAAGCGGTATGAAACCGCAGTGGCGCTGTTCCAGGGCAAGTCGATCGGCTGGCCGCCGATGCCGGAGGTCCATCTGGCACCGGAGCAGAAGAAGTAGCGCAGACGCAGTTCAACGCGGGTCACCAGCGCCCTGTACCGCTCGATTGGCCAGTTCGGCTTGGCCGGTGAATAATGGTATCCGCAGTTAACGCCCAGGAGAGTGCAATGCAGAAGAGCCGTTTTTGGATCGCCGCAGTTCTGTTTACTCTTACCACCATGGCCGTTGCGCAAAACGGCATGCAGGCCAACAGCAAGAAGCCGCCCCTGAGCCCGCCGGCCCAGGCCATGTTGACCTTTGCCGACGGCAACACCGTCCAGATCGACTACAGCCGGCCTTCGATGCGCAGCCGCAAGATTTTTGGCGGCCTGGTTCCTTACGACCAGGTGTGGCGCACCGGCGCCAACGCCGCCACCAGCCTGAAGACTTCGGTCGACCTGATGATCGGCGGGACCAAGCGTTCCCAAAGGGAGACTACACGATTTACTCGTTGCCGGGCATGAGCAGCTGGCAGCTCATCATCAACAAGCAGACCGGCCAGTGGGGCACCGAGTACAACCAGGGCCAGGATCTGGCGCGCATCCCATGAAGGTCAGCCAGCGGTCCTCCGGGCTGGAGATGTTTACGATTTCGTTCGACAAGATGGGCGGCGACGCAGCCACCCTGAAGCTGGAGTGGGAGAACACCATCGCCAGCGTCGATGTAAAAGAAGCGAAGTAGTTGTGGCGCGGACGCCTCCATCTTTGGATTGGCATCCTGAGCGGAGCGTCCGCAGTGTTTTTTCCGCCGCGTTGTTTGCGGCGCCGCGTAGCCGAAGGATCCGCTGTTCACCTGTCACCGGCTGAAGCCGGTTCGGTCATCGTAAAGAAAGGCCTCACCGGCACGACTGAAGTCGTGCCCTGACACAAATCTGCCCCCCCGACCCGAGTTTTCGTCAGCCTAAGCCCCGCTATGCGGCGGGGCGTTGCCTTGAAGCCTTACTGAACCGTGTCTACTCGCGTCAGTTTCGCCAGCGACACCGAATCGTCGAACTCCACTCCAAAAAACTCATGCAGGCAGCGGCGTACATCGCCTTCCGTACTCAATTGAAGCTCATCGCGCTTGTCGTCCCGGGTCACGATGAGCCGCATGTTCGCAATCGTGATGCGTCCGTCCGGCGTGGCGCGGCTGCAGATCCAGCTCTTGGTGAAGTGCGACTCGGGCGAGGTCTGGTGGAACGTACACATCTGCTGATAATCACTTAGCTGAAACGCCACATCACGAAATCTGTACAGCGGCAACTTTTCCTTTTTCATCTTCGCGCAGAAGCTCCCATTCCTCACCCACCGGCAGGACGACGTAGCGATGACCGTCGACCTGGTCAGCGCCGCCGGAGCGAAACACGATGGGATCGACGAACGAATCGCCGAAGCCCACATCCACCAGCCAAGGCTCGTCCAACTCCACCTTCAGCAGCATGTGATCGAACTCGGGACCGAAGCCGCCGTCTTCCCGCCGGACCCGCGCCGAAAGCTGGTGCACGTGAAAGCCAAGCTGGGTGAGCAGTTCGCGGAACAAGCCGTTCAGCTCGTAGCAGAATCCGCCGCGCCGCCGCAGAACAATTTTGTTGTAGAGTCCATCCAGATCGAGGCAGATGGGCGTGCCGAGCGGGATATCGAGGTTCTCGAAGGGAACGGTGAACAGGTGCCGGCGATGGAGAGCGTGCAGGGTTTCGGCGGTTGGCTGACGCGGGCCGTCATATTCGATCCGCCGCAGATAGGCTTCTACATCCATACGACAACTACACCGGCAGTTCGTCCTGCAGCCAGCCGGCTTCCTGCAAGCTTAGGCTCGGCGGTAAGGTCGAGCACGAGGTTTTCCAGGATCAGCCGCTTGCTGGGAGGATTGGAGCGCAGCGCCAGGTCGGCGCTGCGCGACGCGGCGGATGGCGCTGGTCAATTCGCGCCGCGACTTGTAGCGCCGCGCCTGGCGAATGATGTCCTCGGCGGCGAACGGCGGGATGCGGAAGCCCTGCCACAGCGCCTGCCACAACGCGCGCGAGTCGCGGACATTGCGCTCCAGGATCACCAGCATCTGGCGAAAAGTGCGCGCCAGCATGTAGAGATGCCCGATGGCGGCTTCTTCGCCGTCGCCGGTATTCAGGATTGCGTCGAGCACCGCCAGCGCCCGGCCCTGATCGCGCGCCGAGATGGCATCCGTCAGCTCGTAGAAGGAACGCTGCTTGGCCGCGAGCACCAGCGTCTCCACGTCGCCAAGGGTGATGCGTTTTTTCTCGCCGACGAACAGCACCAGCTTCTCCAGTTCGTTGGCCACCATCATCATGTCGCCGCCCAGCGAGTCGACCAGCTCCCGCGCGGCGTCGCTGTCGAGCTTCACCTCATCCGCGGCCGGCGGTCTCGATCGCCCACTTCACCGCGTCGCCCTCTTCCACACGGGCGAACTCGAGCACGGAGCAATACTCGCCGAGCGTTTCGCGGATGCGCTCGTAGCGATCCTTGTCGGTCAGATCCATGCGGCGGGCATCGGCCGGAATGCTGACGTGGTCGGCGATGAAGACGAGCATCGCGTCCGGATTCGGATTCTTGAAGTACTCCCCGATGGCGGCGAATTCTTCATCATGTTTGCCGCGGCCGTACAGGGTCTTGATGCCACGAATGAAGAACACCTGGAAGGGCGACATCAGCGACGGCGTCCGCGCCTGATCCAGAATCTGGCGCAGCTCGACATCGGCGAGATCCATGTCGTACAAGCTCAGTTCGCGGACGTCGGCGGGCACCAGGTGTTGCAGAATCGCTTCCCGGCAGCGCTTGCGGAAGAACGCCTCGTCGCCGATGAAGACGTATCCCGGCGCCAGCTTGCGCGCCTTTACATCGGCAACAAAGCGGTCCGAGGCTGCAAAGCTGCGCATCTAGAACGCCTCCAGAATGTCGGCCACCAGTTGCTTCGAGAAGGTAGTCGCCATGCGCTGCAACGCCGGAGTTTCTTCCTCGAAGAAGCTGGCAGGGTCGGTCGACAGCTGGTACTGGTCGCGATACAGGAAGCTCGGATTGCTCCACAGCACCTTGCCGTCGCTTCCGGTCTGGGTGAGCGAAGCCTTCATGGTGACGACGACCAGCGAGGTAGAAACGCGTCCGTTGGCGGAATCGAAGGTCAGCGGCGCGATATAGACGCTGGTGATGGTGCCATTGAGACACGGCGTCGGCCGTGCCGTCGTTGGTGGTGACGATGCGGTAGTTGGTCCGCTCGCGCAGCTCTTTCACCAAAGCTTCGGAAAAGGTCTGCCCGATGCGATAGGTCTGCGAGCCGTTCTGAATTCCGGGAACGTAAATCGTGTGCAGGTCGGTCGGCAGGCGGGGCGCGTTATTGCCGGTGGTGTGATAGCCGCAGGCGGTCGCCAGGCACAGCAACGCCACCGCAGCAACTACCGTCGCATACCGCCGGAATTCCGACCTTGTCACTGGACCTTTCCTCGCGGCCTGCGAAGCGATCATGCTCTCCGCGCACTCCACGGCCGACAGCGCCGCAATGCGCAAGTTGTCGGACGCCGCCCACAACCAGAAGCCACTCGGTCTCTGCGCATCCTGGCGCACGAAAACCTGGATCTGCTCCTGTCCGGCCGCATTCACATTGCTGGGCGACTCTTCCCCGCCCTGCAGCACGTCGACGTGCTCGCCGGAAACGGCAGCCACCATCTCGGCGGTCTGCGCGGGCGTGTCCAATTCAATGTAAAGCGAAAACGCGTGTCCGTGGAAGATGGGTGCTTGCAGCAGCATCAGCGAAGGTACGCTCAGCTTGTCCTGCACAATGCCGCGGAAATGCCGCACAATGCGGCTCTCCACCGCTGCCAGCGTCGGTATCGACTTGTCGCCGTAGCGGTCCAGCAGATTGAAGGCAACCTGCGTATCGAAGACTCCCTTCGGCAGTTGCTGGAAGGACAGCAGGTTCACCGTCTGCTCGTGCAGCTCGTCCATGCCGCGCCGGCCATGCTCGGAAGCCGGCTCGAACAGCGTGGCAATGGCGCGCACGATGTTGCCGATTTTCTGCGCGCGCAGCAGCAACAAGGCCAGTACGATGGCCGCCGGATGGGCGGTGACGACCGGCGCTTCGGAGAAGTCGACCTTGTTTGTCGCCCCCAGTTCGTGCTCCACCCAGGGCGCGCGCAACAGCGCGTCCGGACGATCTTCCAGAGCGTACGACAGGTCGATGATGTCGCTGCCCGCCCGGCGCGCCATCTGCCAGCTGTCGCGCGTGAAGCCTTCATCGGCGGCGAAGAAGGTGAAGTCCACGTCGTCCAGGTGTTCCGGAAGAACGCTCTGGATGAACGTGGGCTCTTCGCCGACAGCCTGCAACTGGCCGAGCGACTCTTCGTCGTCGAGCAGGCGAATGTCGGTGCGCGGGAAAATTGCGATCGCTCAGCACTTCTTTCAGTTCGCGGCCCTTCAAGGTGGCGGCTCCGATGATGGCGACGCGAAACAGGCCACCCCAATGTCCTCCTTCGTTGCGCAACGCGGAGGGGTTGTTCGAATCAGTTTTCATCAAGCGTGTGAGGCCTCGTCCTGCGGTGGTGGAGGCGGCACGGTCGGCCGGCGAAATACAAACGAAAGCCGAGCGATGACACCCGAAAGAATGTAGATCAGCGCCAGCCCGAATAACACATACTGCGGAAGCAAACCAGATCAGGCGCGATCACGATCCCAATCACGATAAGCCAGCGGAAGTTCTGCGGCTGGCGGAAGTTGATGCCCTTCAGGCTGAAGAACCGCCAGGTACTGACCATGAGGAAGGCCACGACTCCGAGAAACACGGCCCAACCGCAGGACAGCCACCAGAGTTGCAGCGGATTTCCCTGCACCAGGTGGACCACCGCGGCAATCGCGCCTGCGCCGGCGGGAATCGGCATGCCGACAAAATACTTGCGGCCGGGCCGCCCAGGATTCGAGGGCTGCGGATTGACCTGGATGTTGAAGCGAGCCAGGCGCGAAGCTCCCGCCAGCAGAAAGCCAAAGGTCAGCACCGCGCCAATCTGGATGACATGCGTGCGCCAGGTCGAGATTGCCTTCCATGGGCAGCATGCGGAAGCCCCACATCCAGGCCAGCACGGCCGGAGCGACGCCGAACGTGATCACGTCGGCCAGCGAGTCCAGCTCGCGGCCAAAGTCGCTGGCGGTATTCGTCAGCCGCGCGATGCCGCCATCGAAGAAGTCCAGAACAATGGCGATGCCGATGGCCTTGGCGGCCTGATCGAAGTGCCAGGACTCGGCAGGCGTTCCCTGGATGGATTGCGCGATGGCGTAGTAGCCCGCCGCCATGTTGACGGCGGTAAACATCGAAGGCAGCAGGTACAAGCCTTTGCGCGGCCGGCGCCGCACTGGACGTTCCCTCGCGTTGCAGTGGGTAATCGCTCATCGCACCTCCGCAACATCGCGCAGCCGGCGAAGGTTCGGTGAGCGGCTGCGCAATCGCCAGCACCGACGAGCCACCTTTCACATTTCGCCCACGCGCACCTTCATCTCGGCGTTCGCGGGAAAGATCACGTCGGTACGCGAGCCAAACTTGATCAGCCCGACGCGCTCGCCGCGTTCCAGCCGATCGCCGACTTTCTTGTTAAATACGATGCGTCGCGCCAGCAAGCCGGCTATCTGCTTGAAAACCACGATGCCGGCGTCACTGCGCACGGTAACGATGTTCTGCTCGTTCATCTCGGCCGACGCCGCGCCCATGGCGTTGGCGAACTTGCCCTTCTGATAGCGCACCTCTTCGATCACCCCGCTGGCCGGCGAACGGTTTACATGCACATTGAACACGTTAAGAAAGATGCTGATCCGGGTCCGCGCCTCGCCGTTCACCTGAATCACCGAGATGTCGGTCACCTTGCCGTCGGCAGGCGACACGATGGCGCCCTGGATGGCGGGAATCCGCCGCTCGGGATCGCGAAAGAACCACAGGAAAAACGCGGCCAGCAGCAACGGGAATGGCCGCCAAAGCCGGCATCGCCAGCCAGCCAATCAGCGCCGCCACCAACAGGAATGCCAGTCCGTAATAGATTCCGTCGCGAACCATGAGTGTCTAACGATTATAGAGCCTTGCGGGTAAGTGGGGGCTTTGCAGCAGCCTTATCGGGCCCCTCGCCGCAAGTGCCAAAGTGTTCCGGATCTATGAGGGTACTTGCGAAATTACTTCAGTGAAATGCCTCTGGGCTCTGCGCCGCCATGCACGGCTGCACTACTGAATGTAAAACGGGCTGCTGACACCGGAGTAGATACGTCCTCCGCTCAGGGCCGGGGGCTTGGCCTGCACGGGTACGATGAACGAGATTTCGAGCAGGTATGGGCCCGGCGAGGTAATCGTTGCCGGAACAAGCCATTCGTAACGGCCCGTGTTCGGCACATCTTTCGCGTCCAGCACCGTCGCCTGTCGCCAGTCGTAAACGGAGGTATCGCGCACCGAGATGTTGACACCGTGAGGCGGAATGCCGGATTTCGTGCGCCACCGTATTGTGTAACGCCGATTCGGATGGAGAGCCGCCTGAGCTGCGGGAAAGACGATGGTGAAGTCGCCGTCTGGCCAGTCGTTGCGCAGGGTGGTTACGAACAAATCGTAAATGCGGCGGGTATTCGCATCCTGATCGCAGGTGTAGACCGCAGTGTAAATGCTAAGACACTTACATTCTGTTTTTGGAGATAGATACTCGTCACATGCGGTTGCGCCCCGCCCTCCAAGCGTGATTGTGCCCCCATCCTCGCCTTCAACAGTGACTCCGATTTCGTCTGGTCCCTCTCCGGCTTGTTCTTGCGCAGCACTCTGCCACAGTATCGGTTCCACTTTCCATCCCGGAGGATAGCGAAAGGCTTGAGTATTCCCATCCCCGTACCGCAACCAGTTTGCCGTCTCGCGGCGATCCCCTGCGGTAGGAGCCTTGCCTTCGCTCGCCTGTGCTACGGCTTGGTGGTCAGTCTCGCCCACAACAAGAAGCAAGCCCACCAAGATCAGCGCGACGTGGCTTTCTCTTCGCATTGGACTAATGTTTACGCGGTATGCGGCACAGCCTAGCTGATTTCACAGGTAAAGTCTGTGATAGTTGTTGTGAACAGGCCATAGCACTCAAAATCCTGTCGGTAACGGGCCATTGGTTCACTTCGACGCCCCCACAATTTCCCTCGCGAGCTGATCCATGCGCTGCTGCACTTCCTGAAACTTCTCGCCGGTTGACGGTCCGGTGAAGCCAGCCAGAATTGCCTGCACGTGGCCTGCGCGGTCGATGAAAATCGATGTGGGAAACGCGCCGAAGCCCTCTAGTTGCGGCAGCGTCTTCGCGATCTGTCCGGCATCGGTGGTGCCCGACAGCAGCAGCGGAAACGTTATCCCAAACTTCGCGCGATAGATGCCGATCTGCTGCAGGCTGCGCTGCTGATCGTCGGTGTATTCGTAGGCGAGTCCGACGATTTGCAAACCCTGGTCGTGATATTTCTGATAGAGCTTTTCCAGCACCGGCGCCTCGTCGTGGCAATTGGGACACCACGTGCCGAAGATGTCGACGATCAGCGGCTTGCCCGCGAACTCGGGGCTGCTCTGGTCGAGCGTCTTGCCCGACTGATCGACGCCGCTGAAGCGGAACGGCTGCTGCGGGTCTTTCACCTTGGTCAGGGTTTCAGCGAGCGCGTTGGGATCGGCCGTAGCTTTGTCCTTCGCACGCGCGGCGGTGAAAGGCTCAAGCGACTTGACTCCTCCCTGCTGACCCTGCAAGGTACCGTCCGGCTGAACGTCTCCGTCGAGCGCGATGATGTGAATGCCGTCGAAGCGGCTCAGATGAAAATGCGTCACGCCGTTGGCGGAAAAGACGATGCCATGAAGCAGCCCGGTATCGCCGCTGACCGGCTCGATAATTCCGGTGACGGCAACATTGCCGTCGGCATCGGCCTGGGTCGCTTGCTTGAAGTTCGCCAGGGTTGTTCGCTCCGCGCCCTGCTCGTCGGGCCAAGTGAAAACCCAGTCGCCCGTCAAGCTTGGCCCGTTCCACGGCTGAACTCCCGTCGGCGTCTTGTGAGGGTCGGCAGACACGGGAACATGCACGACACCTTTGCTGCTCTGGCGCGACCACTCGCCTTCCATCTTGTCAGGGCCCACCATGTGCAGCGTGAGTTGTCCGTCGTAATAGTCCATGCGCAGGGTCAAGGTACCGTCGGCAAAGACTGCGCTGCTGAAGGGCTGGCGGTCGGTGCCGTTGACCAGGGTCGCTTTCAGCGTGCCGTCCGATTGCTTCTCCAAATCGATGATGAAGTGGACTTCGCCGGCCCTGCCCTGAATCACGCCGTGCCACTGGCCGGTGGGCGCTTGTACTTTGGCTTGAGCGCATAGCGCTTGCGCAGCAAGAAGAATTGCGCAAAAGAAAAGCGGGCGGATGCGGAAGAGTTTCACAACGAAAGACAAGGGAGCCTCCCCTTGAAACACATGGAACAGAGCACGTTCAGGATACAACAAGGCGTAAGCGCGGATGGCGCGAGGCAGGGATCAAACGCGGCGGGTGAGACCCTCGTCTTTCCCGCCGGACGATAGCGGTTGATGGCGACTAAACGACCTGATGTGAGGAGCGATATTGCTGCTCCAGAGTTTCCATCTGGTCCTTCAGGCGGAGCTTCAGCTTCTTTAGTCGAACTTCCTCGACCTTCTCTTCTTCGGAGAGATATTTCTTCTCAATCAGAGAATCGAGGCGCTGGGAATACTGGGTGTGTTCATCGGCCAGCCGGCGGAATTCGTCGTTACTCGCGAGAAGCTGATCGCGGACCTGAGTTGCCATTCACTGAACCTCCGGTGAATCTACGATGAAAAACCTAGCATACGCCCTATTCTGCTTCAAGCGCTTTTGTCACACAGCTGAAACCAAAATTTTCAGCAGCAGGGCATCCTCCGGCGGGTTTTGATAATAGTGCGGACGGCGCGCAAACTGGGCAAAGCCAAGACTCTGATAAAGCGCCCGAGCGGCCACGTTCGACTCGCGAACCTCCAGTAGCACCGAAGTGGCTCGACCTTGGCCTGCAAGTCGCATCAGCTCCGCGATGAGCTGCGAAGCGATTCCCCGCCGACGCTGACCGGCAGCAACCACGACGTTCTCGATCTCCCACTCGTCGAACTCGCAGCGGGCGATAAGGAAGGCGTGAGCGTCCTCGTCGTCGGCAGCCACCAGCGCGATTCGCTTGGGGGCATCGGGTGCGAACAGCGCATCGTACTCACGCTCGGCCCAGTGCGCGGCGGTGTCGGCCTGCTGCGCGAGTTTGAGCATCTGCGGAATGTCGGCGGGCGTAGCGCGGCGGAGGAACATGAGGTTTTACTTCGACGAGTGAATGCGCTTTCAAACCGTAACCGAGCAGCCCGGAAGGGTGGAGCACGCCTTCAGGCGTGCATAAGAGCAACTCAGCTTAACCTGCGCTTTAGCGCCTGAGGTAAATTTACGTGTTACCTCGGCGCCTAAAGCCGAAACATGCAGAGAGTATCCATTGCACGTCTGACAGGCTGCTGAATAACTTGATCCAGGCTGCCTTGTGTCAGGGCACGACCTTGGTCGTGCCGTTTAGCTGCTTAAAAGCGCACGGCTTGAGCCGCTGCGCACAACATGCAGGGGCCAAAGCCCACTCTAAACGACGGCCATCGGCAGGACTGAAGTCGTGCCCTGATACAAAACTCGCTTCGGCCGAGCGATTCAGCAGAATGCGAAGGCGCGCTCCACCCAAGGATCGCTTCAGAACTATTTCAAACTCACCGATGGCCGACGGTCGGAGCAGCCTGGCGAAACGGCTGCGCCGAAAAAATGCCGGCTGTTCATCCCTTCGGCTTGGCGAAGATCTCCGCGTCCGAGCGGCGAACGTAGTTCACATCGACGGTAGCGGCGTCTGCCAGATCCTGCGCGAGAAGCTTGCGCAAGCCGATGCGGCCGATGCCGTCGGCTTCGACCCGAGCGACCAAACGCGCCGCCACATCCGCCGATTGCAAAAACTCTGCGACGGCCTTATCGGGGGTAATCAGCGAACCGTTCTCTTCCCGCGCCGCGGCGGGAATGTCCGCCAGCTTCGCGATGTACTCGCGCACCAGAGTTCCGTCGCGATGTTGCCCGACATAAACCTCACCGCGTCCGGCATCCGTCACCACCGTCACTTCGCCCGCCGCCATGGGTGATCGCCAGCGCCTCCAGCGTCGAAACCGTTGCCAGCGGTTTATTCAGCGCCTCGCACAGTCCCTTGACCGTGGCGAGCCCCACCCGCAGTCCGGTAAAGGAACCCGGTCCGGAGACCACCACAAAACCGTCGATGTCGTTCTTCTGAAAACCGCGTTGCTGGAGGAGTTCGGCGATGACGGGCATCAGCCGGGCAGAGTAGGTGCCGCCGTCGAGGTGGATAAGTTGCAGAGTTTCGAAACTGTCGGAGTCGCCGCGGCACAAGGCAACGCTTCCATGACGTCCCGAGGTGTCGATGGCGATGATCAGCATGAATGTTTTCAGAAGAAGTCGGCATCACGAGCGCCTGTTTCTGGCGCGAGGGATTTGCTTGTGTCGCGCGAAAAGCAGATCCCTCGCGGGCTGAAGCCGCTCGTGATGACAACTTTCCTAATGCTTTAGCGCGAACTGAGGCAGCGCTGTTCTATACCCCCTGGGGCGCGTCTTCCACCAATTCCAGCAACACCCCGCCGGCGCTGGAGGGATGCACGAACACATAGAGGTGCCCGCCGGCTCCGACCTTGATCTCATCCGAGATCAGCCGCGTACCGCCGGCCTTCAGACGCTCAACCGTCGCCGACAAATCGTCTACGTGGATCGCCACATGGTGCAAGCCTTCGCCGCGCTTGGCCAGAAACTTGGCAATCGGCGAATCGTCCGACAAGGGCTCCAGCAACTCGATGCGGCTCTCGCCGAGCGGAACCATCGACAGGCGAACCTTTTCGGCCTCGACGGTTTCTTCTTCCATGGGCGTCAGCCCCAGCTTCTCGTAAAACTGTTTGGCTTGCGCCAGCGACTTCACGGCAATTCCAAGATGATCAATCTGACTCATTCCGGTGTCCCCAATCTGTCTACGATTTTCTCGATTAAAGAGTAAGGGTCGCGCTTGTGCTCGGCAACTTCGCGGGCGTAGCGCAGCCCCTCGCTCTCGCTCATGTAGTGCGAGAGCACTTGTTGAAACAGCGCGTCGCGCAGCATTTCGGCAATGCGCTTACGCCAATTTTCGATGCGTCGGTTTATCGCGCGGTCGTCCTTCTCCAGGTACGCGCGGTAAGTGTCGATGGCGGCCACCAAATCGTCGATGCCGGTGCCGTTGCTGGCCACGGTCTTGACGATCATCGGCGTCCATTCATCCCGGCTGCCGCCGCTGCGCTTGGGCGTGATGGCCTGCATGGCGCGAATCTCGCGCTCCACCCGCTCGGCACCGTCGCGGTCGGACTTGTTGATGACGAAGATGTCGGCGATCTCCATGATGCCGGCCTTGATGGTCTGCACATCGTCGCCCATGCCGGGGACCAGCACGACAATCGTCACGTCGGCCAGGCGCACGATGTCGACTTCGTCCTGTCCGACGCCCACGGTCTCGATCATCACAACGTCGCGGCCGCTGGCATCGAGCACAGTCGCTACATCAGCGGTGGTCGAGGCCAAACCACCGAGCGAGCCGCGGGTCGCCATGCTGCGAATGAAGATGCCCGGATCGGAGTGGTGCGAGCTCATGCGGATGCGGTCGCCGAGAATCGCGCCGCCGCTGAACGGGCTGGTGGGATCGACGGCCACGATGCCGATGGTCTTTCCCTGTTTGCGATAGGCATGCGCCACCTGGTCGACCAGCGTGCTCTTGCCCGCTCCCGGCGAACCCGTGATACCGAGCAGCAACGCCTGGCCGCTATAGGGAAACAATCCCTTCAGCAGCGCGATCGATTCCGGGGTGTGGTCTTCGACGGCGGAGATGGCGCGGGAGAGCGCGCGAACCTCGCCGTTGCGGATGCGTTCGATGAATGGCCCGATGTGGTTGTTGGAGGTCACATTCGATGATATAGGAATGCCCGCCTCGTTATGAAATTGTCATCCCGAGCGGAGCGAAGATGCGAAGCGTCACAGCGTAGTCGAGGGACCCGCGGTGTGCCTGCAGCGGTAGGATCTTTCCGCTGTCAACAAACCGCAGGTCCCTCCGCTCCGGCGGCCGACCACTCCAACAAGCGCAAAGGCGGCGCTTGCTGGGGACCCGGGGAAAAATACGCCGCCTCCGGTCGGGATGACGAATTCAAGAATTGGTAAACCCGGCGCACCTGAAGATGCGCCCCTTCAAATCCGCCGGCCTAGTCTTTCAGCAACTGCCGCGCGATCACCAGCCGCTGAATCTCGCTGGTGCCTTCGCCGATGGTGCACAGCTTCACATCGCGATAAAACTTCTCCGCCGGATAGTCCTTGATGAAGCCATACCCGCCGTGAATCTGCACGCCTTCATTCGCAGCCTTCACCGCAACCTCGCTGGTGTACAGCTTCGCCATCGACGACTCCAGCGTGGTCTTCATGCCGGCATCTTTCATCGACGCCGCGCGCATGGTCAGCAGCCGCGCCGCATCGATCTCGGTCGCCAGGTCCGCCAGCTTGAACGCGATGGCCTGAAACTCGCTGATCGGCTTGCCGAACTGCTTGCGCTCCTTCGAGTAATTCAGCGCCGCTTCATACGCGCCCTGCGCCATGCCCAGACCCAGCGCCGCAATCGAGATGCGGCCGCCGTCCAGCACCTTCATCGCGTCGATGAAGCCCTGGCCCTCGCTGCCCAGCAGGTTCTCCGCCGGAATCTCGCAGTCTTCGAAGATCAGCTCCGACGTGTCGCTGGCGCGCAGGCCCAGCTTGTCTTCTTTCTTGCCGATGCGAAATCCCTTCGTCCCCTTGTCGACCACAAACGCCGACAGCCCATGCGTGTGCGCGGTGCGGTCGGTCACGGCGATGACAACCACTACATCGGCATAACGGGCGTTGGTGATGAAGGTCTTGGTGCCGTTCAGTACCCAGTGCTTTCCTTTGCGAACGGCATTGCAGCGCGCGCCGCCGGCGTCCGAGCCGGAGCCCGGCTCCGTCAGTCCCCAGGCGCCGATGAATTCGCCTGTGGCCAGCTTGGGAATGTATTTGCGCTTCTGCTCTTCGTTGCCCGCAAGGAAGATGTGGTTCGAGCACAACGAAGTGTGCGCGGCCACGATGATGCCGACCGAGCCATCCACGCGCGAGAGCTCCTCGATCGCGATGACGTACTCGACGTAGCCCATGCCGGCGCCGCTGTAGTCGGTCGGAAAGATGGTGCCCATCAGGCCAAGCTTGCCCAGCTCCTTGACCGTCTCGAGCGGGAAGGTGCCCGGTTCGTCCCATTTCATGACGTTGGGCGCAATCTCGCGCTCGGCGAAATCACGCACCATCTTCTTCAGATGTTGTTGTTCATCGGAAAGCTGAAAATCCAAACAGGTTCCTCCGGTAAATGACGCGCGCTACGGATTGGCTCGGCGCACCAGGCCGAAACAGGTGATTATACAGGGGCGAGGAGAGCGCGCGGCACTGGCAGTCAGTTCTTCTCTGTCGCTTCCGAGGAAGCCGGCTCGGCTTCCTTATGCGCCGCCCCGCACTTGTGGGCGTTGAACTGCTGCTGGATGGCGGCTTGCGCTGCCGACGGCCCGCTCAGGGGATAGTGCGCGTGGAACTGCATGTTGCAGACATCGCAGGCGCCCATGACCGGAATGTTGTTGGCGCGCCGCACGATCTTTAATTTTCGCTTGATCATGAGTTAAGTTTACGCCGATCGCGGCGCCGGTCCGTACCCGAGCGAACCGCAGATCCACATCCGACGGCCGATTTTTGATTCCGCCATCCTTCGGCGTTTAGCACTAAGGCTCCCCGACGAAATACTACGGTTCAAAACATGACGAACTACAAAGTTAGGCGATAATCAGGTCTGGACAGCTCTCATCATGGGAGAGCACTGAGGGACTGCACTTGGGGGAAAGCGCAGTCCCTCTCTTTTCGTTTGTTGACGGCCACGGGGCGCACTCACTCATTGCCGCAGTTCGTCCAGATCGCGCTCCCACAGCTTGATGCCGCCCAGAATTCCATCCTGGTTGGAGATGACCGAGACGTTATCCGGCAGCTTGATGCTGATCTTGGCGGCATTGCCGCCACCGATGTAGAGGTGGTCGTAATAGAACAGGCGGTGCAGCTGATCGATAGCTTCGCCCAGCCGCTTGTTCCATTTCTTCTTGCCCTCTCTGGCCAGCGCGCGGCGGCCGAGTTCGTCCTCGTAAGTCTTATCGTGGCGGAAGGGATGGTGTCCCATCTCGAGGGACGGAATCGGCCGGCCGTCAAGATACAACGCGGCGCCCATTCCGGTTCCCAGCGTGATCACCAGTTCCACGCCCGAGCCCGTCACGGCGCCCAGCCCTTGCACCACCGCATCGTTGGCCACGCGCACCGGTTTGCCAAGCTGCTTGGAAAGATTAGCGGCCAGGTCGTACTCGACCCAACGCTTGTCGAGGTTCGCCGCGGTGTACACGATGCCACTCTTAATCACCCCGGGAAAACCCACGGAGACGCGATCGAAGTCGCCCAGCTTCTTGCCAAAGCCGGCGATGATGTCGCAGATAGCCTTGGGCGTCGACGGATCGGGGGTCTTGGCGCGCAAACGTTCGCTGATCGGCTTGCCGTCGGCGTCGAGCAGCATCGTCTTGACGCCGGTGCCGCCAATATCGACGGCCAGGGTTCGGAGGCCCGGCGCCGCGGAAGACGGGGCGTCCGCACTGGCGGGGTCTGACTTCTTTTTCTTTTTGTTCTTCTTGGAACTGGCGGAGTCGGCCATCGTTTCTCCTGCGGCTCAATGATGAATTTTGGATGAATATGGGACGTGCGAAGCATACCGGATAATTGCCCGGCTGAAAATAGGGAGCCTTGGATGCCCGCCGAGCCTCATCCTGGAGCGCCGCGCCTCGGATACAGGCAGCCGAGGCAATGTGTTCTTGACCTTCATAAAATGACATATAATGAAGCTATGCCAATGAGCTCTTTGAACATCTCTCTCCCTGAGACGCTGAAGGCTTATGTCGAAGGTCAGGTCGCGACCGGTGACTGGGGTACTCCCAGCGAATATATCCGGGAGCTGATTCGCCGCGACAAGGAACGCCGGTTTGCCGATCTTGAAAACAAGCTTCTGCAAGCGGCTAAAGGACAGCCCATCGACGTACCGGTATCAGAGATCAGAAGCAAGGGCCTGGTCGCAGCTCTGCGCGACCGGACCCGCCGCAGGTGAGAGCTGCCCACGTAACCTTCAGCCCGGCTGCGATAGCCGACATTCTGGCCCAAGCCGACTGGTACGAAATGCAGTCCAATCAGAAGCTGGCGGCACGATGGGAACGTGCCGTATCGACTACCGTATTAGGCCTGGCCAAAACTCCGCACGCCGGGGCACGCTGCACCTTCAAAGCGGAAAGTCTTCGCGGCACCCGGAGAATCCCGGAGCATCGTTTCCCTTCTCACCTGGTGTTCTATCAGGTCGTCGAGAACCAAATTCATATACTCCGCGTCGTGCACGGCGCACGGGATTGGAGAAGCTTTTCTCCGAATAGCCCCAGGCCTCTTACTCCGGCTTAAATCCGACACTCTCCCACAGCGGGGCCGGGCTGTAGAGCACGCCGTTGGCGAGCACCTGGCGCACCGTGCGCACATTGTGAATGTCGTCCAGCGGGTTGGCATCGAGCACATCGAGATCGGCGCGCTTGCCGACCGCGATGCTGCCGCTCTCAGAGTCGACTTTCATCGCGCGTGCGGAAACGATGGTCGCCGCCTGCAGCGCCTCCATCGGCGTGAAGCCGGCTTCCTGATAGAGCTCCATCTCGTGATAGACCGAGAAGCCGGGCACGTTCTGATCGGTGCCGACCACAATGGGCACGCCGGCTTTGTGCAGGGCGTTGATGATCGCCAGATCTGCCTGGAAGATTTTCTGGCCGAGGGGAGCAAGACTATCCGGCAGACCGCCGCTGGTGAGCGCTTCGCGCAACTCGGGAGCCACGCGCGCGATGCCCGGCTCAATCTTCTCAGCCGGCTCGCTGGCGGGGCGGAACTGGGCTTCGTAGAGCGACACGGTCGGATCGATCACGGTGTGATGCTCGGCAAAGAAAGCCACCGCCTTCTTCCCTTCCTCGGAGTTGACGTCGATGGACGCCATCACCTTCAGCCGCTCCGGACCCTTGAGCTTGTGCATGTCGACATCTTTCGGCATCAGCAGGTCGGCGATGTAGTGGATGTGGTTGATCATGTCCATGCCGTCATCCACGCCTTCGTACGCGGTCATGCCGTTGGGGATGTGGCCGGTGACGGTCATGCCAAGCTTGTGCGCGTCGGTGCAGATGGCCTTCACGTTGTCGGGCTTCACCGAGCTGTAGATTTTCATCTGCTGGAAGCCGGCATTGTGATATTTGGTCACCCAGTTCTCGGCGTCTTCGGCGTTGTTCACACGCGTGATGCCGATTGCGTATGGCCCGTCGCCGTCGACGATTCCGGCCAGCAGCATGTGCGGGCCAAGCGCTTTGCCGCTATTTACGGCATCGCGCACCTGGGTGATGAAGTCGAACTCGTTGCCGACGTCCCTCACTGTGGTAACTCCCGCAGCGAGGTAGATCGGACCCCACTCCACCTGCTCGTAATGAGCGTGCATGTCCCACAGGCCGGGAATGAGGTACTTGCCGGCAACGTCAATGCGCTGCGCATCTTTGGGAATCTTCACTTCGCTGCTGGGACCGACAGCGAGAATCTTGCCGCCGGCGGTAATGACGGTTGCATTCGGAATCGGCGGCTTGCCGGTAACGTCGATGACGGTGGCGCCGACAAAGGCGAAGGTTCCGGTGCGGCGACCTGCGGCCGAAGTACTCAGCTCGGTCAGCAGCGCCATCTCGTCGTGAGCGGCGCTGGCGACAAACGACGAAAGCGCGGGCTCGTACTCATCACGCACCGCTTCAAAGTGATCGAACTCGGCGTCGGTCGACACCAGCGCTACGAGATTGTTGTTGCTGTCCATCCACAACACTTCCATTCCCCAGATCAGGCCCTGCACGGTGTAGCGCTCCACGTTTATCGGCTTGCCATCGACCTCGACCATCTGCGAGCCGCGATCCTGGATGCGGACGGCGCCGATGGGCAGCGTCATCATCTGCGCGGGCTGGCCGTGGGCGCGCCAATAGCGCATCATCTCCATCTGAATGGCGACCGGGGCATAGCCGGAGATGGTGAAAAACGTCTGCGGCACCGATACCGTGCGCGTGTCCTTGCCCTGGCGGATGGTCGCGTTCGCGCCGTTGATGGTGACCTCGGTGTCGGTCGTCGAGATGCGCGAGGTGTTGCCCTTGATGGTGAAGTTCTGCGGCACGTAGCTGTCGGAGGTGCGCAGGGTCGCCGTCAGCGGAACCGGCGTTCCGCGATCGGTGAACTTGAAGTCGGTCTTGAGGTTCAGCGCACTCCCGTCCGGAGTGATGGTGTAGTTTTCCTCGCCGATGGCCTGCTCGAACTTATGCAGGCGAAACTTCCCCGACTCAGGGGCGGCTTGGGCGATCAGGATTGCGGGAAAGAGGGCGACCAGCAACAGACAGGCACGGCGGAGTAAATTCACGCGAACGAGCTCCTATGAGGGACGAACGATTACAACACAGTTAAACGAAAACCGAGAAGCAAGAGTTCCCGGAATTATCGGCGCCATGGTTTTAGCGGTTACCGTGCACTAATTCCTTGACGGGCCTACGGGCCAATCGGCCAGAATGGTGTTCAAGCGCCCCGAGGTTCCCATGCGCCACAGACGTCTGCCGGCGGTCCTGCTGCTGCTGGTACTGTTCGGCCTTCCCGCGTTCGCTACCGAGCGCGTTCTGGATTTTCGTTCCGACATTCAAGTTCAGCCGGACTCCTCGCTCGTCGTCCACGAGACGATTCGCGTCGTCAGCGAAGGCCGTTCCATCCGGCACGGCATCTTCCGCGAATTTCCTACCAGCTATCTCGACAAAGCCGGCAACCGCTACACCGTGGGCTTCGAGATACTCGAGGTCCGGCGCGACGGACAAACCGAAACGTACATGCAGCAGCCCATGAGCAATGGGGTGCGCATCCGCATCGGCAACTCTTCCACCGAACTGGCGCCGGGTGAGTACACCTACGAAATTACCTACAAGGCGAAACGCGAACTGGGCTACTTCGCCGACTTCGACGAGCTCTACTGGAATGTCACCGGGGTCGGCTGGCTCTTCCCGATCGATCAGGCTTCGGCAACGGTCACCTTGCCCAAGGCGGTGCCGGCCGATCAATTGCGTCTGGCCGGCTACACCGGCTATCAGTCGTCGCAAGATCACAACCTCCTCATCACCCGCGACAGCGACACGCAGATTTCGTTTGTCACCACCGTGCCGTTAAGTCGTGGGCAGGGGTTGACGATTGCCGTCGGCTTTCCCAAGGGGGTGGTTGCCGCGCCGACGACGGCGCAGCGCGCGGCGTACTTCGTTTCCGACAACGCTGCCGCCGGCGCAGTTCTCATCGGATTGTTTGTGGTGCTGGTCTACTACTGCATCGCGTGGCTGCTGGTCGGGCGGGAGCCGCGCCGCGGCGCGATCGTGGTGCGCTACGAACCGCCGACGCAACTGTCGCCAGCCGCGATGTGCTTCCTGCGACACATGGGCTACAACGAGCGCGTCTTCGTCAGCGCCGCCGTCGACCTGGCCGTGAAGGGCTACCTGAAGATCGAGCAGGAAGGCAGCGTCTACAGCCTCACGCGGTTGAAGCATCCCGACGGCAGCCTGCCGGCCGAGGAAGTGAACCTGCTCCGCATTCTCTTCAACGGCTCGAGTGAAATCGATCTCACGCCGCTGGAGAGTCCGACCATCGGCACCGCGGCCAGAACGCTTACGAGCGACCTGAACTTGGAAGAAAACCAGAAGCTGTTTCAGAAGCACTGGGGCTGGGTATCCATCGGCGCAGGGCTCAGCCTGCTGACGCTGGTTGCGATGGTGTTTACGCTTGCGGGCCCTAATCGCTTCATTGCCGGTTTTCTCTCGCTCTGGCTGAGCCTGTGGTCGGTGGCAGTGATAGGGCTGCTCGGTGCAGCCGTCAAGGCGTGGAGGAAACCCGGTCCGGCGGCGGTGATAGCAACCATCGTCGCGCTGGTTTTCACATTCTTCGAAGTGATGGCGCTTTTTTTCTTCGCTAAAACCGTGGGAGCTGCAGCGGCCGCTGGTCTGGCGCTTCTTGTGGTCACCAACGCGATCTTTGTTTACCTGCTCAGAACACTGACTCCGGCCGGACGCGAGTTGATGGACCACATCGAAGGCTTCAAACAATTCCTGACCATGGTCGACGGCGATCGCCTGCAACGCGCCGATGCGCCTGCGAAGACTCCCGCACTCTTCGAGAAGTGTCTTCCCTACGCTTTGGCGCTGGGAGTGGAGCAGGCATGGGCGGAGCAATTTGAGAGCGTGCTGGCGAAGGCGGCCACGGCGCCAGGCGGCAGCGTCGGCTACGCGCCGATATGGTTCAGCGGCGATAGCTTGACCGGCTTCAGCGCCGGGGACTTTGCTTCAGGCTTGTCCGGCGGCTTCTCGTCTGCCGTGTCGTCGGCGTCGTCACCGCCGGGATCGAGTTCGGGCTCCGGTGGCGGCGGCTCTTCCGGCGGTGGTGGTGGAGGCGGAGGCGGAGGCGGCTGGTAGACACCGGCACAAACGACTTTTCTTCCGGTAACTGTTCTGGTATACAGAGCGGGCGAATTTTCTTGGGCTAAATCCAGAAATTCAATCCTATCTGACTGCTTTCTTGCGGCAGATCCGGGTGTGCGAACGCCTGCCTGCCGAACTGACGAAAGGAAGACGAATGTCTTTGCGTATCAACGACGAGGCGCCGAACTTCTCTGCTGAAACCTCCCAGGGTCCCATCGACTTTCACGAGTGGATGGGCGACGGCTGGGCCGTTTTGTTCTCGCATCCCAAGGATTTCACTCCCGTCTGCACCACGGAACTAGGGTATATGGCCGGCCTGGAGCCGGAATTCCGCAAGCGCAATTGCAAGATCATCGGCCTGAGCGTGGACCCGGCCACGAGCCACAACAAGTGGGCCGCCGATATCGAAGAAACTCAGGGCCACAAGGTGAACTATCCGATGATTGGCGATCCTGAGCTGAAAATTGCGAAACTCTACGATATGCTGCCCGCCGATGCAGGCGACACTTGTGAAGGCCGCACCGCCGCCAACAACGCTACCGTTCGCACGGTGTTCGTCGTCGGTCCAGACAAAAAGGTCAAGCTGACGCTGAGCTATCCCATGAGCACCGGCCGCAACTTCGATGAAGTCTTACGCGTGCTCGACTCTATTCAGTTGACCGCCAAACATTCGGTGGCTACGCCCGTGAACTGGAAGCCGGGCGACGATGTAATTATTCCTACGTCAGTCAGCGACGAGGAAGCGAAGCGGAAATATCCGGATGGTTTCAGGACTCTCAAACCATATTTGCGGATGGTAGCTCAACCGAAGTAGCTGGTTTCTCCGGCGCTGCCATCGCATGCAATACCCAACGCTCGTATAGTCGCCTGCCTATATGAGCGTTGTTTCCGGTAATCAGGTAATCTCAGTTAACGAGAAAAGCGTACGCCTTCTTGCAGTGCGCGTGGGGAGCTATTCATATTGCGCTATGTCATTGAGACTTGTTGCTGCAGAGCATAGAATCTATTCGAATTCGGAGTCACTTTCTTGAATCGCAAACCGCTGGCGCGGGTTCTGATCGCTGACGACCACAGACTGGTGGCCGAGACCTGCAAGGGAACGCTGGAACCCGAATTTGAGGTAGTTGGAGTTGTGACCGATGGCCGCGCTCTTGTGGAAGCGGCGTTATCGCTCAAGCCCGACATCGTCCTGCTCGATATCGGCATGCCTCATCTCAACGGCCTGGACGCCGGGGAACAGATCAAGCGCAAGCTGCCGTCCGTCAAGCTGGTTTTCCTCACCATGAACCTGGGCGCCGACGTCGCTGCCGATGCGTTCCGGCGCGGCGCGTCCGCTTACGTCCTGAAGCAATCGGCCGCCGAGGAGCTGCTGACTGCGCTCCACAAAGTTCTACGCGGGGAGTCTTACCTGTCGCCGCTGATCACGCGCGAGACGGTCACTCACCTGTTGCGGCAGTCGGCCACCGAGCGCGAGGAAAAGCAAATCACCGCGCGCCAGAGCGAGATCCTGCAACTGCTGGCCGAGGGCAAGTCGATGAAGGAAGCCGCCGGCATCCTGAACCTGAAAACCGGGACCATAGCGTTTCACAAGTATCGGATGATGCAGAGCCTCGGCTTCAAGACCAATGCCGAGCTTCTGGAGTACGCGATCAAGCTGCAGATGAAGCGATCGTCCTAGAAAGTGCGTGGCTTTTTGGACCGCGCAACCCGTATGTCCGTTTCCCATTGGCAAATCGCGCCCGACGAAATCCGCCTGGCTATCGCTGAATTGGACCTCGATGGAAAGTTGCTGGCGGCGAATCGCCAGTGTTGCGAATGGCTGGGTTGGCCGGCGGGCAAGATCCCGGCCGTTTCCTTTAACACCGTTTTCGCTCCAGGCAATCCTACCGAGGAATCGGCCCAGCGCTCCAGGCTGCTGTCTGGAGAGATCGCCGCGTATTCTTCTCAGGGCAGCATCGGACTGGGCGGCGGAAAAAGCGTGCCGGCGAAGGTCGACTTCGGACTGGCCGCTGACAAGCGATCGCTATTTGCCGTGCTTTCGGATCTGACGGCGGTATCGACGGCGGAAGCAGCCTTGCGGGAATCGGAAACCGCACGTCACGAGCTGGCGCGGCGGTTGACGACAGCGCAGGAGAAAGAGCGCACGCGTATCGCGCGCGAGCTGCACGACGACATCGGTCAGGCGCTGGCCATCCTGCGCATCCAGATGCTGCGCGCCGGACAGCCCGTCTCCGGCATGATCGGCAGGCGCCATCCCACCATTCCCCAGCTTTGCGACAGCCTGAAGTCGCTGGCCGAGAAAGTCAGCCGCATCTCGCATCAGCTGCACTCTTCGGAGCTCGAATACCTGGGGCTGGCCATCGCGGTGCAAAGTCACTGCCGCGAGTTTTCCGAGAAGTACAAGATCCCGGTGGAATGCACGTGCGAAGGCATCCCGGAAAATCTCGACAGCCTGCTGGCGCTGAGTTTGCTGCGCATCGTGCAGGAAGCGCTGTACAACGCGGGGAAATATAGCAAGGCTACCTCCATTCAGGTTGCGCTGGAGGTATCGCGAACCGACTTATCGCTGTTGGTCTCTGATGACGGCGTAGGCTTCGATCTGGATGAAGCGAAGCTTGCTGCCGGACTGGGTTTGATCTCGATGCGGGAGCGGGTGCATCTGGCCGGCGGCGAATTCAAGATCGAGTCACAGCCCGGCGAGGGCACCTGCATCATGGCTCGCATTCCCCTGGACGACGCCGGTGGCGCCTTGAATCCGGCCGACTAAGTCATCACTGCAAAGCTTGATCAGCAAAGTCGAGCAGCCTATCGAACCTGGGCGTATTCGGCCCTGGCCTGCTTCAGCAACGGAAGGTCAGGATCGGCTTCTTTCCACAGCGCCAAGAAATCCTGATAGTGGGTGCGCGCCGCATCCAGATCCCCGGCCATCTTTTCGGCGCGTGCCAATTGCAGGTACGAGAGTGCGCCGATAATCGAATCCACCACGACGCCGGGGTTATCCAGTACCCTCTGAAATTCGACAATCGCCTTCTGCGGCTGATGCAGTTGCAGATAGGCCAAGCCGCGCGAGTACGCTGGGTGCAGATCGCCGTAGGCGTTGGGCGCGAACTCGTAAGGTAGCGCCGCCTCGAGAAGAGCGATTGCCTTTTCGGGATGCTGCCGGTTCAGCTCGATGGCCGCGCGAATCGTAGGCAGGGTGTAATTCTGGATGATCATGCCTCGGGGGAAGTCGCTGTTCAGTTGTTCGGCTAGCGCTTCTGCCGTGACATTGTCTCCCGAGCGTGCCAGGGCCAGCGCAGCGGACTCGGCCACCGACCTGCCCCGCCCCAATCGTAAGGCTTCATTAGCAAACTGGCGAGCTTCCGCTACGTTGCCGGCTTCAGCCTGGGTCAACGCATATTGGGCGGCGTGCTCGGCCGCACTCTCTTTGGCGTCGGTGGCGATGGCCGGAATTGATCGCCTCTTCGGCGTACTCGCGGGCCTTGCCGAATCGTCCAAAGTAAGCCTCGCTGCTGGCCCATTCGAGTTCGAGCCGGTTCTGATAGCCAGGCTTATTCTTGGCTGCCTTCAGAAGCTTCTCCATCGTCGCGTCGTCACCTTCAACGAAGGCAAGGTCGTAGCGGATGAGTTCGAGGTTTTCGCTCTCGACGCCGGCTGCGCGAGCAGCATCGTAGGTCGCCTTGGCCTCGTCCATCCGCTTCATTGACATGTAGGCCAGCACAAGGTTGGTGTGAGCCACGGCCATGTCGGGCGCCAGACGGATGGCTTCGCGCAGTTGCTCCGCCATTTGTTTGAAGGCGCCCCTCGCTCCGTATTGCGTCGCTAATCTGGCGTGCGGCCCCGCATCTCCAGGATACAAACCTATCCATTCTTCGCACGTTTGTATCAATTTGTCGCTTTCTCCGGTGACCGTGTCGTAGTAGGCGGCCTCGATGCTGAGCCGCTCGGACTCGCTGACGCGATTGCGCAACTCGAAGGCCTTCTGCAGGTTTTCCCGCGCCAGCGTTGGCTCCGACAGGCCCTGGTACGTGGCTCCAAGAACTGCGTAAGCCTGCGCAAAGTTAGGATCGAGTTCCAAGGCATGCTTCATGTACGGAAGCGCTTCGGTGCCGCCCTTCTGACGGCGTATCTCTTGTGCGGTGGTGAAAGCCTTCAGCGCTTCCAGAGAATTCGTAGTGGCTTCCGCCAACGGCTTGTTGAACTGCTCCACCGAGGGCAGCGACTCACCCAGCTTGCGGCGGAGTTCGGCATCGGTCGTGTTTAGCGTGCGTAGAACCGCACTCTTGTCCTTCGCCGTGCCCTTCACCGTGGCCAGGGTCTCGTCGTTTTCACAGTTCAGGGCCTGCACCTCAAGTCGATAACCGGTTCCCGCGGGCGCGATGGATCCGGCAACGTAGGCTTTGCTGTTGGTGCGCAGGCACACCTCGCGCGCGATGTCGCGCGACAGCCGGGTGCCCACCGGCTTTTCCATCTGCTTGAGCGCCGCCGCCACCCGCCGATTGGAAACGATGTTTACAAACGGCGACTGTCCCAGGTCGAAGGTAAGGGCCTGGCGAAGCGTTCCATCGAAGATTGGATCGCCGGTGGTGTTGGCGAAGTCGGCGACAACGATGCCGGCATGAGGAGCCAGAGCCTGGACCTTTCGGCTGTGAAGATAAAAAAATGTTCCGATCACAACCACTGCGAGGAAAGCACCGGCTGCACTAAGAATCTTCCACAGGGATCGATGAGACGCGGCGGTTTCGCTGAATGTTCTCGGGCCGAATCTGCGAGGGGTTGGACTCCTTCGCGTCGATCTCCGCTGGGACGATCGCAGGAACGAACGCCGTTCCCGACTTGTCCCTGGCTTGTGCGATAGCAAATTGGCGTGACCCTGAGACCTGCAACAGGCGTTGCAAATCGGCGCGGATGTCGGACGCGTGCTGATAACGCTGGTCGCGATCCTTCTCCAGACATTTGCCGATGATGGTCTGCAATTCTTCCGGCAACTCCGGGTTGAGTTCCAGCGGTAACTCCGGCGTCGCTTGCACGATCGACAGAAACAGGAGGCCGGTGGTGTCGCCCTTGAACGGAGCGCAACCGGTCGCCATCTCGTACAGGACGATGCCGAAAGAAAACAGGTCGGTTCGTTCGTCCAGGGGCTTGCCCAGCGCTTGCTCGGGCGACATGTAGGCAGCCGTGCCTAAGGCCGCCAGGCCGCTGCTCAACTGCGACTCCTCCGTCCCATTCGCCATGCCGGCGGCTGCGGCTGCAAAAGCCAGTCGCTTGGGACCGGTCCTCTTCGCCAGGCCGAAATCCAGAATCTTGGTACGCCCGCTCTTAGTGACGAAGATGTTCGCCAGCTTGATGTCGCGGTGGATGACGCCCTCGCTGTGTGCGGCCTCTAATCCTTCGGCGACGTTCTCAGCGATTTCCAGAAGGCGCCGCGTGGGCAGCGGCCCGCGAAGGACGACGTCCTTCAGCGTCTCACCATCCAGAAACTCCATCGCAATGAAAATCTTGCCGTCTTCCTCGCCGACGTCGTAGATGGTGCAGAGGTTGGGATGGTTCAAGGCAGAGGCGGCACGCGCCTCGCGCAGAAAGCGGTCACGCAGCACCGGATCGTGAGCGTAATCGTCGGGCAGAAATTTTAGCGCGACGAATCGTTCAAGGCGGGTGTCTTCGGCCTTGTAGACAACGCCCATCCCGCCTTCGCCAAGCTTCGCGAGGACGCGATAGTGAGAGATCGTCGTTTCTACCATGCAAGGGGTTTGTGAGGCGCAACTCGATGGTATGGAGTTGTCAACAGCCGGGTCAATAACCGGCATGTGTAACTTTGGTCGCAGATTGGCGGTAGGTTGCTGAGTAATAAGGAGATTGAGGGGTTATCCCGGAGCCTGTGAATATCCAGCCGTGGCCTCTCCGCAGGGAAAAATATTTGACTGTGGCGCTACTAGTTAAAGGGTTGCAGGCTCGCAGTTTTGGGAGTTGGACTGAAGTGGCAATCCCTTTACGTTGATCCTTGCTCCACGTCCCCGACAGCAGCGAGGCAGAATTAGTGGGCCGTCTTCGCCTTTTAATCGCAGACAAAAATCCAGCTATGCGGCGAACCTTGGCCGAATTGGTACACGAGGACTGCGATATCGTTGCCGAGGTCGGAGATGGGGCTTCGGTGCTGCAGCAAATCGAAAGCGCTCAGCCGAATGTCGTTCTGCTCGGAGTCTCGTTCGACGGGACATCGGGCTTCGAGATCGCTCGCCGGCTGCTGCTCAGCAAGAATAAAGTCAAGGTCATCTTCATTTCCTTCCACGAATCCCGCGACCTGGTGCAGGCGGCGCTGGCGCGCGGGGCGTCGGGCTTTGTCTTCATGTCGCGCCTGCTCGACGATCTGCCGGCAGCAATTGAAGCCGTGAAGAGTGGCAGGATCTTCGAGCCGGCTGCCTGACGATCGACGCTGCGAGGCCTTGGTCGCAGCCAACTCTCCAGCCCTCGATCAATTCCGCAATTCGCGCCCAGGCCGGAACTGCGAACCACGTTCCCGTATTTTCTCCGCGCTCGCTGTATTACATTCCTCTTAGACGGTATCTTCCGCTCACAGAAGGAGCTTTTGAATGCCCGAAGGAGCAGGCGCTTCCAATATCGAAATGGCGCAACATTTAAGCCACCATCATGAAGGCCCGCAATCCCGTATGCACCAAGTGCTGGAGATCATCGAAGCCATCGTGCTGGCGCTGGTCGCCGTAAGCACGGCGTGGAGCGGCTATCAGGCCGCATTGTGGACCGGACATCAGTCTGAGCTTTATGGCATTGCCAGCAAGCTGCGAGTACAGGCGCAGGGAACGGAAACCACGGCCAATCAGGAGCGGCTCTATAACGCCACCACCGTCGCCCAATGGCTCACCGCCGAGGCCCAGGGCCACCAGAAACTGGCTGACCTGTTCGAGCGGCGATTCCTTCCGGAATTTGTTCCGGCTTTCCAGGCATGGAAGAAGACCGATCCGCTCAACAATCCCAACGCTCCGATCGGCCCGCAACGGATGCCTGAGTATCACAACGCCAAGACTGAGGAAGCCGCCAGGCTGAATGAACAAGCCGCGGAAACCTTCGAGCGGGGCAATGTCGCCCGAGACCACGCGGATCAATACGTGCGGGCCACGGTCATGCTGGCTACAGTTCTGCTGCTGATGTCGATCAGCCAGAGATTCAAGACGCACGGAGTGCGGGTGGCTCTGGCCGTTGTAGCAGTGATGCTTTTGATGATGCCGATCTATCACATCATCATCCTGCCGCGGGCGTAGAAGTATCTACGTAAGTTCCTTGTTGCCGGGAGAAAGATGGCAGCCGATCCTGTCCTGGCTGTCCCCTCGGCAGGGGGTCCGTTGTCCCCGATTTGGGACTGCTCGCTCAGGCGTTTCAATGACACCACGTTCTTCTGTTCGGCTCTCGCATTCTGTGGGACACTCATGGGGATGATTAGCAAAAGGAAACTTCGGTTTGCGCGAATGACTCCTTTGCTCGGCGTTTGCGATTACTGCAACACGCAGTTTGAAGGCACGGAAGACGAGGTTCGGCAGCTCTTTCACTCGCACCATTGCGAACGCAAAGACGCCGAACAGCCCGGCGCCACTCCGGATGCATTGGCAACCTCTGCGTCAGACCCGAATCGCAAATAGCGCCGACGAAGGACAGCGCGCGATGGAGTATCGCAATCGCGAATCCCGAGCAACGCTTGCCGCAAAGCAAATTCTTGTAAGCCGACAGGCAAATGGATATCCTCGTCTCCGTCTCCCGTACAGGGTTCGGGAGAAACTCTGAGCAGTTCTCACACCGAGGAGGAGGGTGTTATGAAACGCACGAGTCACATCTCTCGTTTATTCTCAGCACTGCTGCTGACATTGTTACTGGCCGGCGTCTGCATGGCCGCGCCGGACAAGAAGGCGGCTGACCCCACCCCGCAGGCTGCCGGCTCATCCATGGCCAAATCGGGCGACCTGCTCGACATCAACACCGCGACCAAGGAGCAGCTGTCCGCTCTGCCCGGAATCGGCGACGCCTATTCCGCGAAGATTATCGCCGGCCGGCCTTACTCCAAGAAGACCGACCTGGTACAGAAGAAGATCATCCCCCAGGCTACCTACAACAAGATCTCCGGGATGATCATCGCCAAGCAGCCTAAGAAGTAGCTTCCTGGCGCGGCAACATTTTTGCGGAAATCGACGGACTGCCATCGAGAATTGCGCGTATCTCGGCCGGCAGTCCGTTCTCGTTAGGCCCGCTCCGCACCCCTGCAAAGCGATGTTTTATCGATATTTGCTCGAATTCCATTCTGCAGACAACAGGCAGCGGCTTTCCTTCATCCTTTCACTCGTTGTAGTACTGCTCGCTGGCTGGCCGGCGCGAGTTAGAAACTTCATCGAATCCCGTGGGGTGTATGCATGAGCGCACTCGGACGAGGTCTCGGGGATGGAGAGAGCAGACTAACGCTTCCGGCCGCCGGTACCGCAAGTTCGAAACCAGCTTCCCAACTGCCTTCGTTCTTCGTGGTAGGTCCGCCTCGAACCGGCACCACGTGGATTCATCACGTCCTGCAGAAGCACGCGACCCTGCCCGCGCCTACGAAGGAAACTCGCTTCTTCGATTGTCACTTTCATCGCGGGCTGAATTGGTACTGGCGTCACTTCCCTGTCGCCCATCCGGAGCGTCCGACTGGAGAAATTGCCCCTACCTACTTCGCGTCGGGGGAAGCGCGAGAGGCAATTGCGCTGACCAACCCGCAAGCCAAGCTGGTGTTTGTCTTTCGCGAACCGGTGCAGCGCGTGATTTCGCTCTATCGCGTCAAACGCGCTTATGGCATGGTGCGCTGGAGCTTTGAAGAGGCGCTGGAACGCGACCCCGAACTGCTGGCCACCGGGATGTATGCGACCCACCTCCAGCGATGGCGCGAAGCCTTTCCGCCTGAGCAGATGCTGGTCAGCTTCTACGAAGAGCTTCGTCAGTCGCCGCAGGAGTACTTCGACAGGCTGCTGACGTTTCTGGAAATCCCGCGCAGCCCGCTCTCGGCAGCGGAACTGGCGCGCGTTCATTCTTCCGAAAAGATGACCCAGCCGCGGAGCTTCCTGATGACGCGCACGGCCACCACGCTCGCCGACTGGTGCAAAGCTCGCAACCTCGACCATCTGGTTGCTTCCGTGCGCAAGTCGCGGCTGATGAGGTTATGCGTCGGCGGTGGCGCGCCTTTCACGGAAATAGCAACATCCACGCTGAAGATGCTGAACGACCTGTTTCGTCCGGAGATCGAAGGTTTGCAGGAGATGACCGGGCGCGATCTGTCGGCGTGGCTGCAACCGCATGAGTACGCAGCCATCAAAGGTAACTCCCAGGGGATGGCTCGGCGCTCCGTTGCTTGCGCTGATTGAATGAAAATGCCCGCCTTTTACCGGCGGGCGTTCTTTTCTCGATTCTTGTTGACCCTACGAATCCTGCTTCATGATCAGCTTGCGCAGGACCACCTGGTCCGGATTCAGCAGGTCCGCGATGCGTTGCGGATTGATGCTGGCCACGATGATCAGGTCGGCTTCGTTGTTCACGTTGCTGAAGATGCCCAGCCGCTTCATCTTCTGCGCCTGATGCTGGTTGTCCTCCGTCGGGCTGAGGTAATGCACCAATCCCGCCTTATAGCGGTGCAGCAGGAACAAGTGCGCCAGCGTCATCAACCGCTTTTTCTGGAGCGACTTCTCGAAGGTATTCATGTCGCGGATCGACAGCAGCTTGTGACCGTGCCGATCGTGAACATCGGCGAAGATCACGTTGCCGACCTTGTCCTTTGAGTCGTTCCAGATGCTCAGCTCCAGGAAGTCGGAACCGGCGGCTACCGGACGCAACTGCGGCCGATACTTCGGCTCCAGTTGGTTGTGCTCCGCCCAGATCTTCAGCCAATCTTCCAGGACCTTGGGCGGGACTTCGGTCTGCACCAGATGCTGGTGCTGGGTCGAGCCTTTGCCCATGGCCATCGTCGTGGCCGTGCGGCCGGACGACGCCATCAGCGCGGCGTCCAGACGAGGTCCGCCGACCAGGGTCTGCGGCGTGCGGTAGGGCGACTCCAACAAGCGGAACTTGCGCTGCAAGCGCGCCAGCGAGAGCATGCCGTCCTGTTTCAGTGCGCCGGCGAACTCCTCCGCCGCCAGTCCGTCGATCTGGTGACCGCCGTAGGTGATGAAGTTGAAAACGAATCCCATCTTGCCCAACTCTTCCGGGAAGTTCCTCATCTCTTCATCGCTCATACCGGTCGTGTCCCAGTTGAAGGACGGCGACAAGTTGTAGGCCAGCATCTTGTCGGGAAATTCGGCGTGAATGGCTTCGGCAAATTCTTTCGCCTCGTGTAAGTCGGCGGTGGCAGTCTCCATCCACAGTATGTCGGCGAACGGCGCCACCGACAGCGACTTGGCAATGGCGTAGTCGAGTCCGGCCTGCGTCTGGTAATAGCCTTCCGGCGTTTTGCTCAGCTCGCAATCCCAGGGAACGTCGATGCCCATCGACCTCGCCTTCTCGCGAGCCTCATACCACGAAGCACGCTTCGAGAACGCCAGCCACTCATCGGCCGAAAGCTCAAAGGTCTCGCCCTGGCTGACGCCGAAGACGATCTCCTCAGCGACAGCTTGCCGGTATGTCTTGAGGTCGGCCTCGGCCTGCCACGCATCCAGAAAGCGCGGCATGACTTTATCCAGCATCGCTTCGACCGGGCCATCCGATTTCTTCTTGTACGCCTCGGCCTGTTCTTTCAGGAGCGGCAGCAGTCCAGTCTTCTCCAGCCACTCGTTGGCCGCGGCGTATTCCAGCTCCGACATAGCAAACATCATGTGGCCGCGAACTTCCTCCACGCCGGCCTCGAAGAACTTCCGATGCAGCGCGAGGACAACAGCCTTGTAGCTGGGAACATCGAGGTTGGTGGCCCCCAGGATGAAAGGCTGGTCACGCTCGTCGGCGCAGCCATCGAGCAGGCTTGCCGCCTCGGCGTCGGTACGGGCGACGATGATGCCGGGCACACCCATGACGTCGAGCTGGAAGCGCGCCGCGCTCAGCCGCAGCACCTGGTCGTTCTCCGATACCAGCACCTTGCCGCCCTGGTGACCGCACTTCTTCACGCCGGGCTTCTGATCCTCGATGTGGTATCCGGGAACGCCGACTTCGACAAAGCGACGAATCAGGTTGCGGACGTGGGCATCGCCGCCGTGACCGGTGTCGGCGTCGGCGATGATGTACGGCCGGTAATCGATCTCGGGCGTCGACGCCAGTTGCTCGGGTTTCATGCGCGCCCGCGAAAAGAGCTGGTTGCGATCGGCGGTGATCAGCGCACGGACAATCGACGCGGCCTCGTCGGGCACCTGGCTCAACGGATAGCTGGCCAGGTCGGCACCGGGATCTTCGGTGATGCTTCCCTTCGCCGACGTCGCCCAGCCGCCCAGATAAATGCCTTCAATGCCGGCTCGCTTGATCGCGACCGCCTGCCCCGGAGAGTACGGACCAAACGTCGTAATCGACTTGCGCGCTTCGAACAATTCACGCAAACGGTTGTAGAAACCTTCGGCCGCCTGGCGCGCGACCGGGTAGTCGGTAGTAAATGTGCCTTTCTGCTCGGCAACCTGACGGGGTGAGTAAAGACGAACGATGCCTTTAAAACGTGGACTGGCGAACCACTCACTGACCTCTTGCACTCTTTCCTGGAAGGGACTCATCACCTGCTCCTGATCGAAGGGTTTAGCTCTCACCGGATGGCACGAAGGCCATTGGAGGTCTCAACGAAATAGCCGGCCGGTTTCGCCGGCTAAGTGTTGCCCCGGAGGGAACACTGCGGACTCGTTCTGAGTTCTGACGAGTTTTTCAGATAACGGAGCCGTTTGACAACGGCAAATATCGTGGGCGCGTTTCTGGAGGATGTCAGTGACGTTTGCACATCATCGCGTGACATGAGTCGAGGTGCCTCGGGCCTGCGTTCCCGAAAACAAGCGGTTCGCTTGATACCACTCCGGGACCTTGTCACCCGTGGCCGTGACCAGATTCACTGACACCGGACACAGTTCCATCCGACAATTCCTTGGCCTTTACAGAACTACGTGCGTCTTCTGCGCTCTTAAGCAGCTCTTCAACCCTCGCGCCGCACATTCTTTCACGGGAGATCCCTTCTCGGATCCCAACCAAGACAAAAGACGCTCCCTCAAAAATCTGATTTGTGTTTGCCAGGCAAGCGAAAAAGGAGCCTGCTATGAAGACCTCCGGTTTCTGGAAATCACTGGCCGTCTTGTTCGCGATCTTTACCCTGATTCCAATGGGCGCATCGGCCCAGAACCTGACCACGGTGCATAACTTCACCGGCTCAGACGGTTCATGGCCGGTAGGCCTGCTGATTCAGGCCAGCAACGGCAACCTGGTTGGCACAACATATTCGGGTGGCGCCGATTGGGGCACGATCTTCAAGATTACGCCCAGCGGAACGTTCGGTGTGATGTGGACCTTCACCGGAGAGTCGGATGGAGCAGAGCCCTACGCCGGGGTCACGGAAGACAGCGCCGGAAACGGCTACGCAGTTACCAGCATCGGAGGAAATACTCCGTCCGGCTGCGGCACGGTAGACAAACGCCTCCCCGGCAGCGGCAGCAATGTCACCCAGCTCCACGCGTTTGCGGGGCCACCAAACGACGGATGCACCCCCTGGGGGCCATTGGTGCAGGCCAGCGATGGAAACCTCTACGGAACCACGTACGCAGGCGGCAGCGGCGTTGGAGGCCTGGGCGGAGGCACGGTCTTTCGAATCACTCCCAGCGGTACGGAGACTATTCTCTACAATTTCTGTTCACAATCCGGCTGCGCTGACGGCTACGTTCCGTACGCGGGAGTGATTCAAGGCAGCGACGGGTATCTATACGGCGCTACGAGTCAGGGTGGTACCGGCTATGGCACGATCTTCAAAATTTCGCTGAGCGGCGGGGGATTCACGGTACTTCACAGCTTCAACGATACCGACGGGAACCTGCCCGCCGCCGGATTAACCCAAGGCAGTGACGGTAACTTCTACGGGACTACTTCCAGCGGCGGTGCCAATAACTATGGTCAAGGTAGCGAAGGCACGATCTTCAAAATGACGCCCAGCGGCACGCTGACCAGCTTGTACAGCTTCTGCTCGCAGCCCAACTGTACCGATGGCAAAACGCCTGACGGTGTGCTGCTGCAGGCAGCCGACGGCAACTTCTACGGGACAACCTACTATGGCGGGGGCACCGACTCGGGAACGGTTTTCGTTATTACTCCCAGCGGCTCATTCACCAGCCTCTACAGCTTTTGCTCGCAAGCGAACTGCCCCGACGGCTCGCACCCATACCCGGGCGTGATACAAGCCAGCGACGGGAAGTTCTACGGAGTCACCCAATACGGCGGGACTGACAACGCAGGCACGGTCTTCAGTCTCCAGGTAACCGACGACACGCTGAACGTTTCTGTGAACGGCGCCGGAACCGTCACCAGCACCGACGGCTTCATCAACTGTCCGGGCTCGTGCAACCACATCTATCAGCAGAATACGCAGGTCACACTGAACGCCACGGCGGCGGGCGGCTGGGTCTTCGGCACCTGGGGCGGAAGCTGCGGCGGCGGCAGTCCCTCCTGCACTCTGACCATGTCGCAGAACGAGTCGGTGAGCGCCACCTTCAACCAGCTCAGCTACACCTTGACCATTACGCCTCCGACCGGCAGCGGCACCGTCACCAGCAGCGACGGCTTCATCAACTGCCCGGGTAACTGCAGCCACTCGTACCTGTCGAACACCGTTGTGACGTTGAACGCAAACCCCGCGCCCGGCTGGAGCCTCAACGCCTGGGGCGGCGCGTGCAGCGGGAATAATCCCTCCTGCAATGTAACGATGACCGGGACCGAGACCGTGAGCGCGACCTTCACCCAGAATTACTACACCCTGACCGTATCGATGAGTGGAGACGGAAGCATCACCAGCAACGATGGCTATATCAACTGCCCCGGTAGCTGCAGTCACACTTACCTCTCGCTGACCCAAGTCACGCTGAGTGCCGCGCCCACCCATGGCTGGAACTTCGTGGGCTGGAGCGGCGCCTGCAGCGGCACCGGGAGCTGTCCGCTCACCATGCTGGGCAACTACGGAGTCAGCGCCTACTTCATCCAGCCCGGCAGCGGATCTCAGTTCAGCTCGGTCACCCCCTGCCGTCTCATCGACACCAGAAACACCGGCAATCCCATCCAGGGCGGGACCTCGCAGAACTTCACCATCCCGCAACTCGGCAACTGCAACATTCCAACCGCTGCTTCGGCCTATTCGCTCAACGTGACCGTCGTGCCGCATGGCTCGCTTGGCTATATCACCGTGTGGCCTGCAGGCCTGGCCCAGCCGCTCATCTCCACCACCAATGCGCGCGATGGGCGCACCAAGGCTTCCGCGGTCATCGTGCAGGCCGGCACTGGAGACGCCGTCAGCATCTACGCCAGCAACACCACCGACGTCATCCTGGACATCAATGGCTACTTCGGCGCGCCCGGCTCGCAGACTTATCAGTTCTATCCCATGACGCCCTGCCGGGTGATCGACACTCGCAATGCCGACAGCGAACTCGGCGGTCCGCCCCTGGTTGGCGGCCAACCGCGCAATTTTGCTGTGCTGACCAGCTCCTGCATGCCGCAGGGCATCACCATCCAGGCCTACTCGTTCAACGTCACGGTCGTACCCTACCCCGGCGGTCAGCCTCTGCACTACCTGACCGTATGGCCTGAGGGCGAAACCCAGCCGGGCGTCTCGACCTTGAACAACCGCACCGCAACCACGGTTGCGAACGCTGCCATCGTGCCTGCCGGCAGCAGCGGCGGCATCTCCGTCTACGCCTCCGACAGCACGGAGCTGGTCGTCGACATCGTCGGCTACTTCGCCGCGCCGGCAGCGAACGGCATCTCGCTGTATGCCACCGCTCCCTGCCGGGTGATCGACACGCGCAGCGGCGGCGGGCAACCTTGGCGAGGAGAGAAGACCATCAACGTGGCCGGCAGCACCTGCGCGCCACCCAGCAACGCGGAGGCGTATGTCTTCAATGCCACCGTGGTACCGCCGGGACCGATGCACTATCTGACCCTGTGGCCCGATCCCGACCAGCAACCGCTCGCTTCCACGCTGAATGCCATCGACGGAGCGGTGACCTCCAACATGGCGATCATGCCCAACGTCAACGGCAGCACCGACGCCTACGCCTCCGATCTGACGCAGTTGATTCTGGATATCTCCAGCTTCTTCGCGCCATAGGACGCCCTAATTCCACCCTTCGCTCAAGTCGAGGCGAAGGGTGGAGCTACCCAGCCCAAACCGCAGTTGCCCAGCGCAGTTCACCAGGGAGTGAAGCATGAAAGCACTCAGCACGGTTCGAGCAGTCTGCATCGCGGTCATCTTCTGCACCGCCATGGTCATCGTTTGTTCTGCACAATTAACTACGTTGCACAGCTTCTCCGGCTCTGATGGAGCGGAGCCCGTCGTGGGGCTGGTGCTGGCGACCGACGGCAACTTATACGGGACAACCGAATACGGCGGGCCGAATAACGGCGAATGTGGCTCTGGGTGTGGAACGGTCTTCAAAATCAGCCCTCAGTCCCCTTATACCTTGACCACGCTATACAGCTTTTGCCAGCTGCAATACTGCGGTGACGGATCAGTGCCGCAGCAGATAATCCAAGGCAGGGACGGGAACTTCTACGGCGTGACCGTCTCCGGCGGTAATGGAGAGACCGGCGGCCTCGTGTTCAAACTGACTCCCAGCGGCAGCGAGAGCGCGCTGGCTAAGTTTTGCAACCCCACTTACGGTTGCGGCTCCGGTCCGGATGTTGGGACCAATCCTACCTCCCTGATGCAGGCCAACGATGGAAACTTCTATGGAGTGACCAGCAACGCCGGATCCGGCGCACTCGGCGGCCTCTGGCAACTGGTGGCGAATAGCTGGGCGTTCAATGCGCTGTACGATTTCTCGGCCACCTATGGCGTCAGCCCTAGTGTGACTTTGGTGCAGGGCACGGACGGCCAGCTCTACGGCGTGGCTCCCTACGGCGGAACCGGTCTCCCCAACTGCACTAATAACTGCGGCACAGTTTTCAAACTCACGCTTAGCGGCAGCCCCACCTTGCTCCACAGCTTTTGCACGCAAACCAACTGCACGGACGGCGCAGAACCCGGCGCAGCGCTACTGCGGGGCAGTGATGGGAACTTCTACGGAACCGCCAACGCGGGTGGCGCGAATGGTGCCGGTGTGATCTTCAGGATCACACCCAGCGGGACGTACACCGTACTCCACAACTTTGTCGCCGGCGACGGTACTGGCGTAGCCGCTCCACTCATTCAGGCTTCCGACGGAAACTTCTATGGCGTTGCCTATTACGGCGGCGCGTACGGAGACGGAGCCATTTTTCAGGTCACCCCTGCTGGCACCTACACGCTCTTGTATAGCTTCGGCGGTTCTGATGGCATCCAGCCGTTTGGCGCACTGGTGCAAGACTCGCAAGGGAATTTCTACGGCACGACCAACGCTGGGGGCGCTGCCAATTACGGCACCGTATTCAAGTTTCAGTTGGCGCATTACACGCTGACCGTCAATAACCCCACCGGCCAAGGCACAGTCACCAGCAGCGACGGCTACATCAACTGTCCCGGCACCTGCAGCCATTCCTATCTGGAGAACTCGCAGGTCACCTTGACCGCAAATCCCGCCCAGGGCTGGCAGTTTAGTGCTTGGGGAGGCGCCTGCACCGGCAGCAATCCCTCATGCACAGTGACCATGAGCGGAAACGAAACCGTCAGCGCTACGTTCGTCCAGAGCACCTACACGCTCACCGTATCGATGAGTGGAGACGGGACCATCACCAGCACCGACGGCTATATCAACTGTCCCGGCACCTGCAGTCATTCCTATCTGTCCTTCACCCAAGTCACCCTGAATGCCGCGCCCACCCACGGCTGGAACTTCGTGGGCTGGAGCGGCGCCTGCAGCGGCACCGGAAGCTGTCCGCTCACCATGCTGGGCAACTACGGCGTCAGCGCCTACTTCATCCAGCCCGGCAGCGGATCTCAGTTCAGCTCGGTCACCCCCTGCCGTCTCATCGACACCAGAAACACCGGCAATCCCATCCAGGGCGGGACCTCGCAGAACTTCACCATCCCGCAACTGGGCAACTGCAACATTCCAACCGCTGCCTCGGCTTATTCGCTCAACGTGACCGTCGTGCCGCATGGCTCGCTTGGCTATATCACCGTGTGGCCTGCAGGCCTGGCCCAGCCGCTCATCTCCACCACTAATGCGCGCGATGGGCGCACCAAGGCCTCCGCGGTCATCGTGCAGGCCGGCACTGGAGATGCCGTCAGCATCTACGCCAGCAACACCACCGACGTCATCCTGGACATCAATGGCTACTTCGGCGCGCCCGGCTCGCAGACTTATCAGTTCTATCCCATGACGCCGTGCCGCGTGATCGACACTCGCAATCCCAGCGGCGAACTCGGCGGTCCGCCCCTGGTTGGCGGTCGGCAGCGCAACTTCCCCGTTCTGACCAGCTCGTGCATGCCGCAGAACGTCATCATCCAGGCCTACTCGTTCAACGTCACGGTCGTGCCCTACCCCGGCGGTCAGCCTCTGCATTACCTGACCGTATGGCCTGAGGGCGAAGCCCAGCCGGGCGTCTCGACCTTGAACAACCGCACCGCAACCACGGTTGCAAACGCGGCCATCGTGCCTGCCGGCAGCAGCGGCGGCATCTCCGTCTACGCTTCCGACAGCACGGAGCTGGTCGTCGACATCGTCGGCTACTTCGCCGCCCCGGCCTCGGGTGGCATCTCGCTGTATGCCACCGCTCCCTGCCGGGTGATCGACACGCGCAGCGGCGGCGGACAACCTTGGCGAGGAGAGAAGACCATCAACGTGGCCGGCAGCACCTGCGCGCCACCCAGCAACGCGGAGGCGTATGTCTTCAATGCCACCGTGGTACCGCCGGGACCGATGCACTATCTGACCCTGTGGCCTGATCCCGACCAGCAACCGTTGGCTTCCACGCTGAACGCCATCGACGGAGCGGTGACCTCCAACATGGCGATCATGCCCAACATCAACGGCAGCACCGACGCCTACGCCTCCGATCTGACGCAGTTGATCCTGGATATCTCCAGCTTCTTCGCGCCGTAGAATCCCGGAACACGTCGGCGGTTTGCGAAAATTCGAGCACCCGGGCGTACACAGCCGCGCAAGCAATCTTGACTTGCGCAACTTGTACGCCCTTCCTTCTCAGTTCCCGGATCAGCCTGCTCGCGGTAGAATGAGCCACTTCCGTTTCAGGTGAAACATGGCTCTGACCACGGGAACCCGTTTGGGCCCGTACGAGATTCTTGCGGCTGTTGGCGCCGGCGGTATGGGCGAGGTGTATCGCGCTCGGGACACGCGCCTCGATCGAACCGTAGCGATCAAGATTTTGCCGGAATCGTTTGCCGGCGATCGCGAACGGCTGGAGCGTTTCCAGCAGGAAGCGCGCATTCTCAGCGCTCTCAACCATCCGAACTTGATGGCGGTCTACGACGTCGGCGTACAGGACGGCACGCACTTCCTGGTCTCGGAATTTCTCGAAGGCGAGACGCTGCGCGACCGCATGAACGCCGGGCCGCTTCCACAACGCAGGGTTATCGAATACGGACTGCAAATCGCCAAAGGGCTTGCCGCCGCGCACGAAAAGCAGATCGTGCATCGTGACTTGAAGCCGGAAAACATCTTCGTGCTGCGCGACGGCCAGGTGAAGATCCTCGACTTCGGATTGGCCAAGCAGCGAGCTGCGGCTGCCACGGCCGACGCCACCATGACCAGTCCGAATCGCACTTCAGCGGGTACGGTAATGGGTACGGCGGGCTACATGTCTCCCGAGCAGGTGCGTGGCGAGATGGTCGATCATCGCTCCGATATCTTCAGCCTGGGCGCGATTCTGTACGAGATGATAGCCGGCAAGCGCGCCTTCCACGGCGATTCCAGCGTGGAAGTGATGACTTCGATCCTGAAGGAGGAGCCGCCGGAGCTGAGTGAAAGCAACACGAACGTCTCGCTCGGCCTGCAGCGCATCGTTCACCGATGCCTGGAGAAGAAGCCGGAAGCGCGTTTTCAATCGGCCAGCGACCTGGGATTCGCTCTGGATTCACTCAGCAACACCGGCACTTCCACCGGAGGATTGCGTGCGCTGAAAGACACGCAGTCGAAGCGCTCGCGATTGCTTGTGCCGGCGCTGCTGGTTGCGGCGCTGGCGGTCGGCGCGATAGCTGCTTGGGCTCTGCATCGTCCGGTGGCGAGCCAGCCTTCGTTCACGCAGATCAGCTTCCGCTCCGCCTATATCCGCCACGCGCGTTTCGCGCCCGACGGCCGCACCGTTGTGTACGACAGCACCACCGATGGCAAGCCTACTGAATTGTTCTCCACCCGGACGGACACCATCGAAGCGGAGTCGTTGCATGTACCGGCCAGCCTGTTGAGCATATCGTCGACCGGAGAAATGGCGGTCACGCTGGACACCCTGTTCGATCCAAAGTACACGCCCACCGGACGCCTGGCGCGCGTGCCTCTGGGAGGCGGTTCCACGCGCGAGCTGTTGGACGCAGTGACCGATGCCGACTGGTCGCCGGACGGCTCCGCTCTGGCGGTGAGCCATCAGGTGGGACCTCATTTCCGGCTCGAATTCCCGCCCGGCAAGACCCTGTATCAGAACGATGGCTACATCGCAGATGTGTGTTTCTCTCCGGCGGGCGATAAGATTGCTTTCATCGATCACGCGATTCTGGGCGACGATCGCGGCACGGTCGAAGTAATCGACCTCCAGGGAAACCGCAAGGCGCTAACCGAGGAGTTCAACACCGCGCAGGGCCTGGCCTGGGCCCCGAAGGGCAACGAGATATGGTTCACCGCCGCGATCAAAACCGAGCCCAGCTCTCTGCGTGCTGTCAGTCTTGACGGGAAGGAACGAATGTTGCTTTCTTCGCCCGCCAAGCTCCATTTACAGGACATTTCAAGAGATCGAAACGTCCTGCTGAGCATAGAAGACTATCGCGATCAGCAGATACTCTCCGAAACCCAGACGGGAAAAGTACGGGATGTCAGCTCGTTTCCATTCCAGATTACCGAGGCGTTTTCCCCTGACGGACAGGCGCTGCTGCTGAACACCTACGTCACCGGCTCGACCAACGACTACAACCTTTATACGCAACGGACTGACGGCTCTGCTCCCGCGCTGATCGGCCAAGGCGCCGGCATCGGCTTCTCTACCGACGGCAAGTGGGTGTTAGCTCTCGACCCGACTAACTTGCAACATCTTCGAGTGATTCCGACCGGAGTGGGTGAGGCCCGAGTCCTGACGTCACCGTCCGGCACAGAGTATCTCGGTGCTGCGTGGGTGCCGGGCGGAAAACAGATTCTGGCGTTGTTGCAGGCTCCGGGACACACGCCGGTTACTTACATTCAGGACCTGGGAACGGGTACGGTTCGGGCGATCGGCAAAGAAGGCCGCTATCTTTGGAGCGTCGGAGAGCAAGGCCTGGGCAGCATCTCCCCGGATGGGAAAAGCTTTATCGCGACTGACGGCGAAAAGCATTACTGGGTGCAGCCGATGGATGGCAGCGAGGCTAGCGAGATCAAAGGACTGTCTCCGGGCGACCTGCCCCTGGAGTGGCATGGCGGTTCGGAGAATATTTTCTTCGAGCGCCCCATCGGAACCGACAGCAGCGAGATCTACGATTTGAATCTGGCGACCGGGACGAGCAAACTGTGGTCGCACTTCACTCCGACCGACAAGACCGCGATGGTCGCCATGCGCCACCCCATCATCACCCAGGACGGCGCCCATGTGCTGTACGTGGTGCAGCGCATTTTCTCGACGCTGTTCGTGGCCAATGGCATTCAGTAGCGACAGCGCCGACACCGCCGTCAAAATCGCAGTCACGGGTTCGATCCGTGATTACGCCTATGCGATGGTCTCGGATCGAGCGATCCATAGACCATAATTTTCCCATCTACCGAAACTGCAACGAACCGGTTGGTTTCTTCCTCTTTGAACTGCACCACCGCATGACCTTTCTTCGCCAATTGGCCCCATCGGCTGGGCTTCTCCGGATTTTGTTCAATCGCCTGATACTCCTTGCCGTCCATTTCGAACGCCACCGTCCTGAAGCGATTGGCGCTCGTCCGGCTAACAGGTATCTGCTGGCCATTCACCTCAACCGAGGAACCGGACATCATTTGCCTGGCGATCGACGAGAGCAGTTCCTTGTTTAGCATGGTTGTTTACGGTCTGGGCAGGGAGATGCCAAGACTGGAGCCGACGATCGGACTTGAACCGATGACCTGCTGATTACGAATTCGTCGACCTGAAATCGTTGTAAACATTGATTCTAAACAACTTAACTACGATCTAGCGGCCAGCGCGACGGAATTTCGAGGTACGTGTTTTGTTGGGTTTAGCGGTCCTTGTTGGCTAGTGTTGGTCAAGTTTTGGTCAAGTTTCACGCGCTTCTTGTCTCGCAGTTACCAGCCGAGTTCCTCCGGGCTCGCGAACGTCACAAGATCGGTGTTCCCCATCTGTCGATTGTGAAGGGGAGTCCTGTTATCACAATGCCTTTGCCCACGTATTCAGGTGTCGGGTTTTCGCCTGAAGAGTTAGATAAGCGGGCAAAGCTGCATATTCCTTAGCGGAATCCCGTAACTGTTGCTTGAGGTTGGCGGCTGTTAGCTCCGCGATGCGGTCTATTTCTTTTCGACGTGCCAGCAGAAAATGTAGGCGACATTTCTTCGCACTGTCTGGCGTCTGGGATTCTCGCTGATTGCCGCGTTTGAGAACAAATTCACCGAATTGGCGGAGATTCTTGAGGTCACCCCCCAGTACCCCCTTGCAAACAGTGCAGTCACATACTTTGTCATGGAAGTCGTCGGCGTCAAAAATTCCCAAGTCTGAGAGCGCACGCTCGACATCAATAATGGATGTTCGAATGTGTAGCGGGGGATAGTGGTAATTTACGGTCGGCACAACAACGCCGATGACCGGGACAACGTCTTTGCTTTCTCCATAGCCAACGCCGTGTGAGAACCCCGTCAGCCCGCGCTTGCTTAATAAACCGCTCAGATAACCGCCGTGCATGTTGTAGACCTTGCATCCAGCACTCTCGAACGCCTCAATTCCCTCTACAATCGCGGTTAGGCGCGTCTCCTTTATTTTCTCCTCATTCAACCGGCTCAACCACAGCCAGAACGCCGGAAGCCCCGTATCGATAAACATTCTACAAATCCTGAGCCATCTCGGGCGGTCATCCAGGATTTCTTGGTCGATGCAGATGACACCATGCTTCTCAAGCTCGCTGTCGAGTTCGGCGAAGGTTCCGGCGAGTTTGACATTGAGATCGCGCCATTCACGCCACCCTTCATCTGGATAGGGAATATAAAAGTATGGAGCAAAGATGAAACTCGGGTCTGGGCACTCAGGCGAGAATTCTTGTAGCTGGATATCAGCGTCGAAGTACGTCCGCATTCGCTTCGCTTGGTAGCCATAGATTGATTCGCAAAACCGCCCAGTTGTTTCCTCGTCGAAGTCCTCGGGCATAACCGGTCGGTCTTCCTCTACCGCATCGCACACCGGGCTTCCGAATTCCTCCGCCAACTTGACGAACGAGCGTTTGAGGCTGAATTTCGTTGCCTTCTTGCTCTTTGTCCTGTCGATCGTTTCTGACTTGATGTAGTCGAGGTGCATCCCGAACGTGTAGGTCATGGGGTCAATTGCAAATGCTCTGTTCTGACCGAGAACATTGAGCGCGAATGACACAGTTGCTCCGGGGGTGGACTCTAAGAGGTTTGCGCCGACCAGGACGCCATGGAATAGACGAAAGGTCTTGAGGACATATTGCTTCTCGGAATGGGAACCCAGACGAAGGAAAACTTCACTGCGTGGTGTGTCTACCATGTAATTTTACCTTCGCAACATCTCCTTGTAAGCTCTGATGTAGTACCCTCTTGCCTGTGCGGATCGGACTGCCGGGAGAACAATTTCAACGGCCTTGGAAACTACATCGACGGAGAGGATTCCGATTCCTGCTGCCTTAAAGCTTTCGCAGTCGACAAGTGCCTGGGCGATCTTCTTAGGCATCGCAACATACGAATAATCAGAACAAAGCTGGTATAAGGCAGCTTGATGTAAGGCCTTCTGCCACTTACTCAGCTTCAACTCGACGGCGATGGTCTTAGCCCCCTCCACGGTCCTAGCTTGGTCCGCCCACGCTACACCATAGACGTCAATCGACCTGTCAAAGAACGGCAGCTCACGGACAACGCGGTTGTACCCCTCACGGCTCAAAAAACGTCGAACCGGGAGTGAGAGGTCGCACTCAGCGATCCGCCTTCGTTTACTCGTCTTCTTTAACGATGGCATCGTTTGCCCTGTGAACGTGAACCTGGCGCTTCGCCGCCGACAAGAGCGCAAGTAACGCGGGAGATGCGGGAACAATAATGGCGCACTCGGCAATACGGTCGGACATGCCGTCGGAAAAGAACCAAACGCCAAGACCGATGATAGCAAGAATGACCGTGGCGAATGTGAGCCAATAGCAAACTCTATCCCACCGCAAGACCTTCATCGCCAGCCCGCGCATCTTACCAGCTTGATGCAGGTCGGGGCTCTCAGCTAGGCAGTTTCTCAACGCATTCTTCGCGTCATCGCTGAAAACAGTTGTGGTCTCCTGTCTGAATTCTGGCTCGAGGATGATGCGGCTGGCACTCCGCGGCCAATAGGGGCGTAGAGTTTCCTCGATTTCAGCAACGGTTGAGCTAAGAAGTTGATCGCGACGAAGGTCGAGTTTCGACTTCAGGTCTACGGTCGGAGCGGATTTAGCGAATGCCTCGTACAAGACGAATGCGCCACTCGACATCAGCAATGCGACATCGACCTGCCAAACGAGTTCGAGCAAACGCGCATGTGTCATCGCAGCCTATCGCCGACGTAACACTTTCCCCTTGATCTCGGAAGCTGTGGTCATGCTCGGGAACCTTGTGTAGACATAATGAAGCAGGTCCTGTAACGAGAGCGCCCCGTATTTCTCCTTGATTTTCCTGATTTTGTCGAAGGTCTCCTTATCCAGTTCATGGGCACGGACCCAGCTCAAACCTCTCTCTGACAGCCGATACTTCTTTTCTTCAAAGCTGTCGCGTGACCGGGACTCTTCTTCGCCCATGAGATCGTCGAATGAAAGACCGTACTCGTCCAGTTCTGTCTTCGACGGCTCCGAGACGGGTTCGCTCTCAAGAAGTCCCAAGTTCTCCAGCTTCTCCAAATCGTCGTAGAGTTCCTTCGAAACGGGACCAAACTTCCAAGCCGTGAAGTCAAAATCGCTGCCTTTGGTGGGTTTGAGTTTTGCCTCGTGCTCCATCAAGAACAAGAGCTTCTGCAACCGTGTGGTGCCCTGAACCGGTTCGCCCTCTTTTCCGCGTACCGGTGCCGCGAGGAGCATCATCAACATCTGAGCCCTGGTCAAATCTCGTGCCGCCTGCATAGGTTCCTCCGATGTTCTTTCGCCTTATGTTCGCTATGCCAATTGTTGCATGTACGCGGCTGCGTTTCAACTCTACACCTACATCTCAAGCGAGCTGGAGAATCGGATGCAGTAGTCACTGAAGAGTAAAGGGGGACGACCCAAAAGGGCTCGCACTCACATCGGCACCTCCCCACTTGGCCCGACTCTTTCCAACACTTTTTGATTAAATGTACACGATGTACATCGTGTATTTGACAATGCATTGTGGTCGGTATCTAATCACGTTAGCACTTCAAGGAGGAGTGCTCACATGGGTCGTTTGATCATCTATGAGGGCTCTGATGAGGAAATCCGGAGGTTTTTAACATCGCTGCCCCAGCACGTCGACGTACAACCGGCTCCGGCGCACGGGGGAGCGGGACCCAGTAACGGTCGGGGAGCACAGTGGGACGCGATCGCGCAGGCATTCCACAACCGTCTTCAGGAAGCCGCCGCTTATGGGCGCAAGGGCCAGATGAATGCGATGATCGCGTGGCTGCGCAGCAATGGCTCGATTGAGCTATCGAAGCTCTGGGGGGCCTCGGGCGTAGCTAATCAGCACGATTACGGTGGTATCGGTTCGTCGCTCACCAGGAATATGTTGAAGTCTGGCGGGATGAAACAGTGGTATTCGTGCAAGCCGCATTCCACAAAGCCGAAGGAGTGGATTTACGCCATTATGCCGGAGCTAGTCGAGCCACTGAAGAAAGCCTTTGGCATCTAGAGGGAACCCAAAAGTCGATCGAGGCGGCGAGAACTCGCCGCCTTCTTTTGCCGTCCGGCGAAGTCTTGGCTAGCTCCGGTTGACGCTCAGCTAGCTCAGTAGAACCGCATTCGGTTCCGCAACCTGAATGCGATAGATGTCAGTTCGCATACGTTGCAGGGATTCTCTAGCGCCCTGTAAGCACCCTGATATCTGTGTGACCGAGCGCGAGAAATCTTCCGACCTGTACCAATCGCGATCTGCCCCCCTCAAGGCGTCAATGTTAGCCTGCGCGACTCGAAGAGCATCGAAGACGTTCCCTAGACTCGCTGCCAAGTCGCCCGATACCCGCCGAGCCGATTCCAGAACCTGTGCGACGTCGTCGGGCAACAACTCCGTTGTTGGAGGTAACGTGTGCGAGCGGATCACTGACTCCAAACTCTGCCGCGGACCAGGTGCAAGCCACCGTTCGACATTGCTAAGTGCCGAGTCGACGGCACCTTGCACAACCGCACGGTCCAGGTTTTTTTGTTCGTACAGTTGTCGGCGCAGTTCGTTTAGGGTTGCCGCAGCAGCAGTTGCTTGAGCCTGCGCTGATCTTGCCTGTTGCTCTGCTGCCTGCGCCTGTCGCTTCGCGCTCCTAGCGTAGGAAATCGTTACGATGACAAGAACCACAACCGCCACCGCATTAACAACGGTGGCCGCCGCCGTAACTGCCACAGTCCAGTCAATCACGTTGTTATCAACTCCAGAATACTTCGGGCTGGCAGCCTCTGTCTTACAACCCGCGCAACAGTCGTGAGAGCGTTAGCTTGAATCCGTCCGCAATGGTTTTGAAGACCCGCAAACTGGGGTCTTTCTTCCCAGTCTCAATCTCCGATAGATAGCTGCGATCCATTCCCATCTCCTCGGCCATGTCAACTTGTGTCCATCCCCGCTTTAGGCGTAAAGATCGGACGCGGTTCCCAAGACGAACACGAATATCGGCGGACACGGTCCAATCATCTCGTTCAGGTCACTGACCGTGTGTTGGCAGTTGCCAACAGAGCTGTCTGGTCGAGTTTCGGTCACAAGAGGTCCAGAGCGTGCTGTGTAGCTGATTGCAAATAAATCGGTTCTGAAACGATGACCAACTGATTTCGTATCTGCTGATCTCACCGAACGATCGCTTCTGCTCCATGCACATCTGCTTCAAGCCTTTGCTACACAATGTGATGGAATACCTGCAAACATGCGGAGTATCGACGTTCGCGGGCCACGCCTGACGACCCTTAGTAAGTGTAGGCAATTGCCAACATGCGCCGGTCAAGTTTTAGTCATGCTCCTTGGAAGAGGTCTGTCGCTGGACGTGTAAGTGATTGAAATGATGGAGCCGACGATCGGACTTGAACCGATGACCTGCTGATTACGAATCAGCTGCTCTACCAACTGAGCTACGTCGGCTTGCCGGGTCCCGAGGAGTGTCCCGCCGAATGACGGGCTCGTTGGGTGGTCAACTGGGATTGTAAATGCCGGAAGAGGTTACCGTAAAGGGACACAGTACCTGGTTTTCCACTGTTTTCATGGGTTTTGCACTTGATTGCACTCCTCGTTCCCCTCGATAATGAAGACAAAGCTCACTGGCGACCCGAGCTTACATGAATCAATATTGTCGAGCCGACGTCCTTCGGATCCTGCATATCACCGCCAACCAGCTTACTGGCTGGCAGCGCGCGGGACTCGCTCCGATTTCTGACACGTTTACCTTCTACGACCTCCTACAGTTGAAGAAGATTCGCGACCTTCGTGCCAAGCGCGTGCGCCCGGCAGTGATACGCGAGTCGCTCCAGGCCATGCAAAAGCAGGTCGCCGGCATGGAGAACCCTCTGCTGGAGGCCAGTGCCTTCAGCGTCGGCTCTCGCGTCGCGTATCGTCACGAAGGCCACTCGGTGGAACCTATCGCCGGCCAGTTCGTCATGGACTTCGGGCCGGTGGGCACCCTGGTGACCAGGGAGATCTCTTCGCGGCAAGATCAAGCCCATCCTCGACCTGCAAAATCTGGCGGAATTGTTCAGCCATGGTATCGCCATGGAGGAGCATCCTTCGACGCACGACGAGGCCATCCGCACTTACCAGCGTGTGCTCGAACTGGAACCCGAGCACGCCGCCGCGCACATCAATCTGGGCACGCTGTACTACAACCGCCAGGATTACGCCTCCGCCGAGAAGCATTACCGCGCCGCGGTCGCCGCCGACCCGCGCTATGCGCTTGCCTACTTCGACCTGGGCAACGTTCTCGACGAGACCGGAAAAATTCCGGAGGCAATCGCCTCCTATCGCACCGCCATCCAGCTTGCGCCCACCTATGCCGACGCGCACTACAACCTTGCTCTCGCCTATGAGCGCCAGGCACAGCCGCGTTTGGCTCTGCAGCATTGGAAGGCGTATCTGAAGCTCGATCAGACCGGGCCATGGGCGGTCCACGCGCGCAATCAGGTGGCACGCATCCTCGAAGTCGACAAGCTGAAAATCGTCTACAAACAGCAGAAATAATCTCGTAGGAAGTTGCCTCGAATTTCACAAAATCCCAAAATCCTGCGGCTCGACTGTTCCATCTTCAAGTGACTCGATCCGTCGATTCTGCATCCCAATATTCAGACCTGAATAAAAAGTGAGGACGCGTTTGGCACGTTGGCAACGCAAGGCTTCCTGGAGTCGTGGCGGATTTGTTTTCATCTTCCTGATTGCTTCGACGGCGGCCGTGGTTTGGGCCAAGGCGCAAGCGGCTCCGCCTCCGAGCACCACGATCCTGAATCACCTGAACCAGGCCATCAGCTGGTATCGCCACGTGGCCAGCCTGGACGTGACCGCCGGGCAGCCCAGCGACACCCTGTATCTCGAGAATGCGCGCAACTCCGCAGTGCAGGCGTTGCAGCTCGCGTTTCAATCGGCGTCGGCGCAGGCCACATTGCTGGCCCAGCAAAGCAAAAGTGCCGGCGGCGAGAACAGTGCATCAGCGACGGACCAGCCTCAGCCGTCGCAGCAAGGCACGATTGCCAAAGCGTTAGTCGACACGACCACCCGCATCGACGACATGCAGTCGCAGATCGCCGACCTGAACGACCAGATCGCGAAGGCGCCGGCCAAGAAGCGTGCGCAGCTGCTTTCGCAGCGTGACGCCTTGCAAGGCGAACTTGATCTGGAGAAAACCATTCAGGATTCGCTGCAGAAGATCGCCAGCGTGGCCGCCAGCGAAACTGCCGGCAGCGGATTGGCGGCCCAGATCGCGCAATTGAAGCAGTCCGTGCCGGAGGTCTTCACCCCGCCGAAGAAAGAAAGTTCTGCTTCGACCGGCCAGGGATCGAAAGCCAACGCGGCGCAGAATGCCGGCCTCTTCGGACAAACATCGATTCTCTTCGGCCAGATGCGCGACATGCACGACATCGATCAGCTGATGACGGAGACGATGCAGCTGCGCGACACCGCCGAAAAACTCGACGCGCCACTGAAAGATTCGCTGAAGACGCTGGTGCAGCAAGGCCGGGCGATCGTCAACCAGCAGAGCGCTTCCCCAACGCCGCAGACTCCGGCGACTGCGGCCCAGATTGCGGCGACACGCAAACAGTTCGCCGCGCTCACCACGCAATTCAAGCAGGTCGCCGACGCCGCCGTTCCCTTGCGTCAGGAAATCATTCTGCTCGACGAAACGCACGGCGAGCTGCTGGAGTGGCGCAACTCCATCTCCGCCGAATACGGGCGCGTGCTGCGCTCGCTGCTGACGCGCGTAGGCGGCATCCTGCTGGCGCTGGCAGTGCTGTTCGGGCTCGGTCAGCTCTGGCGTCACGCCACTTACAAGTACATTCATGACGCGCGCCGCCGCCGCCAGCTCACGCTCATCCGGCGCTTTGTCATCGGCTTCCTGATGGGCACCGTCGTGGTCGCCGGCTTCATCACCGAATTCAGCTCGCTGGCGACTTTCGCCGGATTTCTCACCGCCGGCATTGCTGTCGCGTTGCAGACAATCATTCTGTCGGTGGCTGCGTACTTCTTCCTGGTGGGCCGCTACGGCGTGCGCGTCGGCGATCGCGTCACTGTCTCCGGCGTGACCGGCGACGTGGTCGAGGTGGGACTGGTGCGACTTTACCTGATGGAACTCGCTGGCACAGGAATCGATCTGTATCCGACAGGACGCGTCGTGGTCTTCTCGAACTCGGTCATGTTCCAGGCAGCGCCGTTCTTCAAGCAGCTGCCGGGCACGGCGTACGCGTGGCATGAAGTTTCCTTGATGCTGGCGCCGGGCGCGGATCCCGCCAAAATCGAGAAGGAAGTGCTGGACGCGGTAACGTCGATCTACTCCGGCTACCAGCACACCATCGAGCGCCAGCACGCGCTGGTGGAGCGCATTCTCGACGCCTCGGTCGCCGCGCCCGAGCCCAAGGCCACCGCTGAGTTATGCCGAGACCGGATTGCAGTTGACCGTGCGCTATCCGGTGGAGATTGCGCACGCCGCCGACATCGACGATAAGGTCACGCGCAAACTGCTGGAGCTGATCGCAGGCGATCCCGACCTGAAGGCGGCCGTAACCGGCTCACCCGCACTGCGCGCTCCGATCAAGGCATAGGGGCGCCCGGTTTTGAGGGGCGCACCTTCAGCTGTGCCGTGTCGGTGTTTGCCGAATTGTCATCCTGAGGAGGGCTTTAGCCCGACGAAGGATCTGCGGTTGCGTTATCAGCTGCGACAACTCAGCCTTGCTAGTGCGAGTAAAACCACTGATCCTTCGCTGCGGTCAGGATGACAATTCTTTAGGAGGCTGAGTGGCACGCTGAGGTCCTGCCTTGGACAAAGTGCCTCACTTCCCGGGCGCATTCCTGTTCACCCACTGCGCAATATCATTCACTACATCGCCGGAAACGTGACCGGCGACGGAATAGTCCGCCGGTGACGCCGGCCCCTTGCTGTGCACATCCATGAACAGGTGCGTCAGGTTGGGATAGAACTTGAAGGTCGCGCGCGGATCGTTGGCCAGCCCCGCTTGCCAAAGCTGGTAATCGTCTTTCGTGACCTGGTAGTCGTGCCCGCCCTGCAACACCAGGATCGGAATATTCAGCTTCGCCGCCACTTCGGCGGGATGGTAGTCGCGCAGATCGAGAAAGTATGACGCTGGAATTTTCGCGCCTACAACCGAGATCATCGCGTCCGGCTTCAATCCCGGGCTCTCAATCTCTGTCTTCGCCTTCTCTGCCGCCTCAAGCTGCGGCTTCACCTGCTCCTGATTCGCACCCGGCAAGCTGGAAATGTATTTCAGCTGATCGACGATCACCACCTCGATCGGCCTGGCGGTGCCGGCCATGAGGATGATCCCCGCAACCTGCTTGTCTGCGGCGGCAATGCGCGGCGCCAGCATGCCGCCCAGGCTGTGTCCAAGCACGTAGATCTGCTTGGAGTCGATCTCCGGCTGTGCAGCCAGCAGCGCGACCGCGGCTTCGGCGTCGTCGGTCACTTCCTGCTTCACCGTGAGGTTCTCGCCTTGCGGTACGGACTGCGCGCCGTATTGCTTCGTCCGCTTTACATAGCGCAGCACCGCGATGTTCTGGCTCGCCAGTCCCCATGCCAGATCCTTGAAGGGCTTGTTGTCGCCGATGGTCTCGTCCGCATCGTGCGGCCCCGAACCTTGCACCAGCACGATCGCCGGGAACGGCCCCTTGCCGTTCGGAAGCGTCAGCGTGCCCGGCAGCTTGCACGTCCCGCTCTCGACGGTCACGTCAACTTCATGAAATGCGCTTGGCTTGGCGTAGCCGGGCGCCGACCAGCTCTGCTTCTGCTCCGAGGAAGACGCGGACGGGTTCGAAGGCGGCAGGACGTGCATGCCCGCGATCTGCCCGCGGGCGTCGATGGCAAACTGTAAGTCATAACTTTCGAACTTGAACTTGCAGGTGACACTCACGACCTGGAGGCCGCGCTGCTCGTCCACGCGCGACCCCAGCACGCGCTCGAAGGGGCCGGCCTTGTCGATCAGCGCATCCCAGATGGCCGAGAGTTTGTCGGCCGGCAGCGCGCTTTGCATGCGATCGTCAAAGCGCTTCTCCACTGCGCTGAAGCGGTGCGCGGCCAGGTCGTTCACGGTGTCCGTGGCGAGGTTCGTCGGATCGGAGCTCTGCATCTGCGCGGACAATGTTGAACCAAGAGCGAAAAAAATGGCTGCCATTAAAACGGTAACAATGGCTTTCATGAGCTGTCCTCAACTGACTGTATACTGTACACACACACTATACACTTAGCAAGAGACGTTTGCGGCTTTGGGACGGCAACATGCCGAGCGGACGCTGACTCAATTTCAGACCAATCCTTACCGATTGCTCGAGTCACTACACGACGCGACACAGCAGTGCGGTAAAATCGAGGGTTTCGTATCCCACGACAAGGATTGCCATCATGTCTACCGCGCAAACCGCAGCTAATCTCCCCGCTCCTCTGGTCGCGCTGACCGAAGACGAAGTTCTCTTTCGCGACACCGTTCGCCAGTTCGCCGACGAGAGCGTCCGCCCCCATGTCAAGAAGATGGACGAGGAGGGCGTCTTCGAGCACCGACTCATCGACCAGTTCTTCGAGCTTGGCCTGATGGGCATCGAGGTTCCCGAAGAGTACGGCGGCGGCGGCGGAACATTCTTCGAAGCGATCCTCGCCGTCGAAGAGCTGTCGCGCGTCGACCCCTCGGCGGGCGTCATCGTCGATGTGCAGAACACGCTGGTCAACAACGCGCTGCTGCGTTGGACCACCGAAGAGCAGAAGAAGCGCTACCTGCCGAAGATGTGCAAGGACACCGTCGGCGCCTATGCGCTCAGCGAAGCCAGTTCCGGCTCCGACGCGTTCGCGCTGCAGACGCGCGCAGAACTCAAGGGCAGCGAATATGTCCTCAACGGGCAGAAAATGTGGATCACCAACGGCAAGGAAGCCGGCGTCTTCATCCTGCTCGCCACCGTCGATCCTTCCGCCGGTTATAAGGGCATCACGGCCTTCATCGTCGAGAAGAATTTCCCCGGCTTCACCGTCGGCAAGAAGGAAGACAAGCTCGGCATCCGCGCTTCCAGCACCTGCGAGCTGATTCTGGAAGACTGCCGCGTGCCCAAGGAGAACGTGCTGGGCGAGGTCGGCAAAGGTTACAAGATCGCCATCGAGACCCTGAACGAAGGCCGCATCGGCATTGGCGCGCAGATGCTGGGCCTGGCGCGCGGTGCGTGGGAATTCGCCGTGAAGTACGCGCAGGAGCGCAGGCAGTTTGGCAAGAGCATCTCGGAATTTCAGGGCATCCAGTTCCAGATCGCGCAGATGGCCACCGAGATTGAAGCCGCCCGCATGCTGATGTACAACTGCGCCCGCATGAAAGACGCCGGTATGAGCTTCCTGAAAGAAGCTGCGATGACCAAGCTCTTCTGCTCGCAGGTAGCCGAGCGCGTGGCGTCGCTGTGCGTGGAGATCTACGGCGGCTACGGCTTCACCAAAGACTACCCGGTGGAGAAATTCTTCCGCGACTCGAAGATCGGCAAGATCTACGAAGGCACCAGCAACATGCAGCTGCAGACCATCGCCAAGCTGGTGATGAAGTAAGGCAGTGGCCAGTGGCCAGTAGTCAGTTGTCCGTAGGCGGTGGTGATAGACAGTTGTCCGTCAGGCTGCTGGTGATTGAAAAGAGACAAGAGGGTGCCCCGTTCAAGCTGGTTTTGCTTGGGCGGGGCTTTTCTACAGCCAAAACGATTCACTTGCTGGAACTCGACTTTGCAGCGGCGTCCCTTTCAGCCTGTCTCGCGAGCGTCTGCTGCGCATAACGGCAATAACTTTGCCGACCTATCTGCGATAGCTCCTTGTCATGGTCGAAGCTGTGATTCGCCGAGTTCCACACGTACGCTTCCGCTCTACAAGCCAGCAAATGGCATCCGTCATTCTCAGCACTGACGGAGAAGATCGCGCTCTTCTCCGGCACCAGATAGACGCCGAGTTCGTGCATAACCGATGCACCTTGCGCAAAACTAAGCGTCTCGCCATTTCCCGATCTGCTAAGGATTGGCTTGCCGCCGTCTAGTTGGACGAGCAGCAGATTGTCGGTATAGGCGCCCAAGCCGCAGTAGTCCACCAATGCTACTGCGGGACCGCCGGCAAACTTCGCGGCGTCCACGATCTGGCCGGTGTAAGGTTGATCGGAACATTCGATTTTCTGCTCGCGCATCAGCTTCTCGATTGCCGGTAAGCGATTCTGCCACTCGTCGAGGAGCGGATTGGCCTTCCGCGGCGAATTACTCCACCACTTCGCCATCTCGTCGCTCGTGCCTGCGTTGAGTGCAGGTTCCGGACTGTCTTCCCCGCCATCTACCGCGGTCCCAGTGCCGGGCAGCAACCCGAAGGTACCGCCTGTGACCTGGTCCCGGTAAATCTCCACGTTCTTTCTCAGCTCTTCCGTGTACCCGTCAGCTTTCACGGATATCGAATCGAGGAAGCTTGAACAGCCATCATCCGGCGCGCGTTTGGTGGGTATCTCCAGGATGAAAACGCCGTCGGCATCGGTAGTCGCTCGTGCATCCGCCAGTTGCTCTCTAACCTCGGCCCCTGCGATGGGCTGGGCTCTGCCATCCGCAACATACCCGTAGTAAATGGTCACACCTGGATGAAGCGATGCCAGAGCGCGTCGGGCACCCTCCGGTTCTTGAAGGCGGCTCATTAAGAAACGCAGGTTTCGGTTGTCTTGTTGGATAAACTCGAAAAGCGGGTCGAATGGTTTGTACCCGGGCGCAGTGATTTCGACCGAATAACATCCAGAGGGCACTTGCACTCTTAGTTTGCCGTAGGCATCTGTCTTGTGTTCCTGGAGCGGCACCTCCGGCGGCTCGGGCGCCTGCGGTGTCCAATGGCAATTCTCTACCGGCTAAATCCGTCCGGCCCAATCGCACGGTTCCAGGAACTCCATACGACGTCGTACCGTCGTTTAACTGAAAGAAGGCATTCACGACTGCAGCTGTACCGCTGGGGGCTATTTGGCCAGAAGCAGGCTTCCCTTGTGCATGTACCACTGCGGTCAGGCAGGTTGTGACCGCGATCAGGCGTGCCGCGAAAAGAATTGCTTCTCTCATCGTGCGAATCGTGCGAGACAATTGCGCGTGGCCCACTATCGTACCCCCGGCTTCAAGGTTGTGCCAAGGACAACCACATGTCAGGTCAACCTCGCTTCCCAGGCATCTTCGTCACCAATCGAAGGTAACCACGGTACCAGCAACCCTCGATTTCTATTGCACGCGCTTCCACGGATGTTATGCTCGCGGTAATCCCAGCCTCCTCTGTGCGTAGGAATCTCAGAGCGGAGTACCACCATGCACGCGAGATCTCTCAGCCGCCTGCTGCTCATCACCAGCCTGCTCGTCGCGATATCCGTCTCAGCGCAAAACAACCCTTGCAACGTCATCAGTCAGGGACCGCAGGGCAGCCTGAACGGCTTTGTTCCCTTCCCGTCCAGCAGCTTGTGGAATACCAACATTTCTAACGCTCAGGTCGATCCCAATTCTTCGGCCATCATCAACTTCATCGGCGGCAGCACGCCCCTGCATCCCGATTTCGGCGCCGGCCTGTACGACGGCCAGAGCATAGGCATCCCCTACATTGTGGTAACCAGCGCTCAGCCCATGACCAACATCAACTACACCGCCTACGGCGACGAGAGCGATCCCGGGCCGATGCCCATTCCGTTGAACGCTCAGATCGAGGGCTATCCGAATCCCGGCAACGGCGATCGCCACGTGCTGGTCATCGACAAGGGCAACTGCTGGCTGTACGAGCTGTATGGCGCTGCGAAAGTGAACCCTGGGCTGTGGAGTGCGGCCTCTGGCGCGGTGTGGGATTTGACGGCCAACGAACAGCGCCCGTATACGTGGACCTCGGCCGATGCTGCCGGGCTGCCTATCTTCCCGGGCCTGGTGCGTTATGACGAGATCGCCAGCGGGCACATCAATCACGCCATTCGCGTGACCCTGCAATACAGCAAGCAGGCGTTCACCCCCCCGGCTTCGCACTGGGCAGCTAACTCCAGCAACCAGTACGCTGCGCCCATGGGCATGCGCTTGCGGCTGAAGTCCAGCTTCGACATCTCCGGCTTCTCGCACGTCAACCAGGTGATTCTCACGGCGCTGAAAGAGTACGGCGCCATCATGGCCGACAATGGCAGCTCGATGTTCATCACCGGCGATCCGGACCTGCGCTGGAACAATAACGATCTCGGCAATCTGCATTCGGTGACCGCATCGGACTTCGAGGTGCTGCTGATTTCGCCGCTCTACACACCGCAGAACGTGCCGACAGGACCGAATCCGACCATCACCAGCTTCACCGCAACGTCGTCTGGCGGCTCAGGCCAGCCGGTCACGCTGAGCTGGAGTGCGACAAACGGGGAGTACTACATTGTGGCACCTAGTGTAGGCGCGATCCGAGGGAACACGGTGGTCGTGAATCCAACGGTGACGACGACGTACACGCTGTACGCCACGAATCAGTTTGGACGGACCACGGCAACAGTGAGGGTCAACGTGCCGTGAAGCAGGGGTCAGGGGCTAGAGGCTAGGGGTCAGGGTTAGCGGCCATAGGTTAGGGGCTAGAGGTTTGTGTCAGGACCGCTTTTACGGGCTGCTGAAGTCTCGCCAAAGCAGCGTTGTGTCAGGGCACGCTTTACGGGCTGCTGAAAGATTCGGCTGAAGCCAGCGTTGTATCAGGGCACGCTTTTACGGGCTACTGAAAGATTCGGCTGAATCCAGCTTTGTGTCAGGGCACGACCTTGGTCGTGCCGTTAGCTGCGTGAAAGAGCACGGCTTTAGCCGCTGCAACAGCACGCGGGGGCTAAAGCCACGCTAAGCTCCGGAAATCGGCGCGACTAAAGTCGTGCCCTGCCACAAAACCTCTACCGCAGCACGCCTTCGAGCGGCGAGCTTGCCGTCGCATACAACTTCCTCGGCATGCGTCCAGCCAGATATGCCTGGCGACCGGCAAGAACCGCGTTCCGCATCGCCTCGGCCATCAGCACTGGCTCCTGGGCTCCGGCGATACCGGTATTCATCAACACGCCATCGATGCCAAGCTCCATCGCAATCGCCGCGTCGGATGCGGTGCCCACGCCGGCATCCACAATCAGCGGCACGTCGGTGATGATCTCGCGCAGAATGCGAATGCTCGGCTGGTTCTGCAGGCCAAGGCCGCTGCCGATTGGCGCGCCCAGCGGCATCACCGCCGAGGCTCCTGCATCGATCAGCCGCTTCGCCACCACGATGTCATCGGACGTGTAGGGCAACACGGTGAAGCCTTCCTTCACCAGCACGCGCGTGGCCTCGATCGTCGCCTGCACATCGGGATACAGCGTCTGCTGATCGCCGATGACCTCGATCTTCACCCAATCGGACAAGCCGACCTCGCGGCCCAGTCGCGCGGTGCGGATCGCCTCATCGGCGGTGTAGCAGCCGGCGGTGTTGGGCAGCAGAAAATATTTTTTCGGATCGATGAAGTCGAGCAGCGACTCCTTGCTGCGGTCAAGGTTCACGCGGCGCACGGCCACGGTGACCATCTCGGCGCCGCTGGCCTCGATGGCGCGCGCCGTCTCCTGCCCCGACTTGTACTTACCCGTGCCCACGATCAGGCGCGAGCGAAACTGCCTGCCTGCAATAACGAATGAGTCCATGGAGGTATTGTAAATCGCGGGAGGGACCTCGTCGGTGACGGTGCGCGCGGCCCAGGTTGATTCGTCACGTCTGTCAGCACCACACGTCACTGAAAACCGATTCCGCAGAAGCCATAATCCGCCCATGCGTTCCAAGTGGAAGGCCCGCGCCGCGATCGACGCGGGTCAATGCTTCTCAAGCCCATTCCCCGGTTTACCGCGCCCAAAATCCTGAACAGAGCTGCTATCCAGTCAGCTTGCGCCTCGTCGACGTCTCAAGGAGGCTTTCATGAAAGCGCACCGCACTCGTCTTCTCGGCTACATCGCATTTCTGGCGCTCTTGACTTCAAGCATCGGAGCGCTATCTGCATCGGCGCAAAATGTCCCGCCGACGGCGCGGGCCGCGGCCTCGTTGCCCCAATACAGGGCACGGCTCAAGCACAACCGCGCAGTCTATCGTCGACCGCCAAGTCGCCGGCAGACGCGCGGCTGCAGTCCCATCGCGCAACAATTTGGAGGGCGCAACTTCGATCCTTTCGACAGCTACCTCTATACCAATGGCGTTATCAACGGTACCGTGGACGCATGGACCATCAACTTTGGCTATGCTGTCACGGATACTGCCAGTCTGGCGGCCAACAATTCCTATGTCACCGGCCTTTCGTTTGGGGCGTGGCTGGTCCCCGGTGACGTCCTTCAGTCTGTGCAGCTCTCCATTACTTCCAGCCCCTTCGGCGGGACCAGCTACTTCAACGGTGTGGTCACGGTTGCGCCGAGCGGTTGCCTCAGTAACCAGTACGGCTTTAACGTCTGCACCGAAACGGCCTCGTTTCCCGGTCCTGAACTGAATATCGGAACCTACTGGATCACTTTGCAGAATGCGGTCGTCAACAGCGGCGATGCCGCCTACTGGGACGAAAACTCTGGACCGTCTCTGGCTGAGGATAGTTCGATACCCATCGATTCGATCAATCGGTCAGATCGGCTATGCCACGACGACGATTCAGAACGCTTGCATGCCGGAGCAGTCCGACGGCTTCGATGTGATTCACAATTTCACCGGCCAAGGCGATGGGGGCCAACCCAACGGCGTGGCTCTGGACAAGGCTGGGAACGTCTATGGCCCGACCGGCTACTACTCGGGTAACGGATCGGTCTACAAGCTGGCGCAAGCGGCCTCGGGTTGGATCCTCAGCACGCTGTACAACTTCTTAGGCGAAAGCAGCGGCAGCTCTCCTTCGGGCCTGATGGTGGGGAATAACGGAATTCTTTACGGTGCGGCGCAGGGAGGACTGGAAAACTGTAACTCTGGCGGCTACTGCGGATTCATCTTCAGCCTAAGACCGCCCGCCACCGCATGCCACTCCACCTCGTGCAGTTGGAATGAAGCTCAGACGTACACCTTCACCGGACCTGCCGATGCCGCGCAAGGCGGCAATCTGGTCTCGGACAGCAGCGGCGATCTCTACGGAGTCTCCCAATCTGGCGGCGCGCAACAGCTTGGTGCGGTGTTCGAACTCAGCCCCTCCATGGGCGGCTGGATTGAGAGCATCGTCTACAACTTCTCTGGAGGTAGCGCGGGCAGCGGCCCGACCGACATCATTGTTGGCCATGATGGAAGCCTGTATGGCACAACGGGCTGGGGAGGCACCTATAGTTACGGCGTTGTCTTCCAGTTGACACGATCGGCACGCGGCTGGAGCGAGAACGTCGTGTACAACTTTCCAGACCAGGGCTGGATGGGCACCAACCCTCACTCTTTGACCCAAGACAGCGCAGGCAATCTGTACGGCATTTACGAGTACGCAGGTTGCTGCGGGAATGACTACGGCCGTATCTACATGCTATCGCCCTCTAATGGAGCCTGCTACTGAGGATTGGTGGTCGTCGTGGTCGTGGTGGAGTTCGACTGCGGCGTCGAAGGAGTTGTTGTCGTGGTAGTCGAGCTGGACGATGGAGCCGGAGTAGCCGTTGTTGTGGTGGAATCGGTGGTTGTCTTCTGATGATGGTGCTTGGTCTTGGTGGTGGTGTGCGTCGTCTCCGTGCTCTGCGGCGCATCCTGCGACGTCGTGGTGGTGGTGCTCTGCGACTGCGGCGCCATCGTGTTGTCCTGCGAGGTCGTCGTGGTGGTCTGGCTCTGCTGGGCCATCGCCGACAGAGAGAGCGCTAGTGCAAACGTAGCCCCTGTCAAAAAGGTACCAATTTTCTTAATTGCCATTGTGTTCTCCTTTTCGCAACCAAGTGAGAGTTCCTCACTTCAATTTGAAAATAAGATGCAGCTCTCACCTTGAGTGATGTCTGTCGGAAAGCCGCTGCATCGTCGCGAAAACAAAGTTGCTGCATCTAAAGGAGAACTTCAGTCGGGGTACGCGGAATTGTCCGGCCTTTAGTCCGTCGAGAATACGGAGAGCCACCATCCTGGCATCAGCGGTGTCTTCGCAGATATGAAAATTTTCGCGCCGGCTGCGCTGGCTCTTAGCCAGGAACCACCAGCAGTCGTCGCCTTCGACCTAAGCCACTTCCCCGCTCATCAGGGCAACCGGTCCGCGCGCTACCGTCGTTTTGCCCGCGCCAATCGGCCCCGACAGCATAATCACCCATGCCATACATTTCACCCCGCCCGAAGATACTACCTGTGAGTGAACGGCTCGTGAAGATGAGCGCGACGCAGCGCCGGGGCACTGCCAATTCCTGCCACGTTCGATTCCGTTCTTGCGGCTGGAAAAGCCGTTGACACTTTCGCGGTGTCGAGCGCAATATTTTTCTGCTGCGTAGGGCGCATCGGTGCAGATCGAAAGGGCAACGCCCACCTACCACATTCAAGAATCGTTGCGCCTATGCCGAACCTCGAAAACCTTAAGAAGCAAGCCAAGCAGTATCTGCGCTGGCACCGCGAACGATACTATCCCGTCGCCGCCGAAATCAGGGCAACTCTGCCCCGCTTCCAAGACCTCAGTGACCCTCAGGTGCTGGACGCGGAGTTCAAGCTGGCCGACGCACAGGAACTGGTCGCGCGACAACGAGGCTTCGAATCCTGGCAGGCGCTCAAATCAGGAGCCAATGCCGTGACTCAAGAATCTGAACAGACTGCCCTGCGTCCCTTTCTCAACTCCACCGCTGCCCAACTCTATGTTGCCGATGTCCAGGCCGCTTGCGATTTCTACACCACTAAGCTGGGCTTCGCAGTCGACTTCGTTTACGGCGACCCTCCGTTCTACGGCCAGGTCAGCCGCGATCACGCAAAGCTTGCTTTGCGGCTGGTGCGCGAGGCCGTTTTCGCCGGCGACGTTCGCGAGCGCGAGCAATTGCTCTCCGCTGCGGTGACCGTCGCCACCGTAGACGAGATCAAGCAACTCTTCCTGACTTACCAGGAAGCGGGTGTGCCCTTCGTTCAAACTTTGAAGAAGGAACCGTGGGGCGCCAGAAACTTTGTCGTCCTCGATCCCGATGGAAATCGCATTCTCTTTGCCGGCCCAGCCGACTGAGGCGTCGAACACAGGTTGGGATTTGCTGTTCGCGTTTGAGCGGAACATCCATTGGCGGAAAACCTAGTAACCGGTTATGGGCAGGGATAGATCAAAACGAAGCGGGTTATCATTCGTTCCCCAAGAGAATCAGCGTTGGACCCTAATGCGCTTCCAGGATCGGCGAAACAGGAAGGCAGACGACGAAGGTCGTCCCTTTCCACCTCGAGTCGAAGCTGCTGCGTGCCCGAATGGTTCCCCGGTGCTTGTGCACGATGGAACGGGATACCCAAAGACCAAGCCCGCTGCCCTTGAATTCCTTGGTCGTGACGAATGGTTCAAATATTTTTGCCCGTATGTCAGGAGCGATCCCCGAACCGGAGTCACAAACTGTGACGATCAACTGTTCCGTGCTGCCTTTGCCGATTGTGCGAGTTCTCGCATAGATAAATCCGTCGTGACCCACTGCATCCATTGCATTCTCAATCAGGTTTTCAAACACCTGCCGCAGTTCTCCTCGGTACGCATGAAGAGTCGGGCTATCGCAGAAGACCGTGGTCACATTTATGTTTCTCTCCAACAACGTCTTCTGCTTTACCTCCAGGATCTGGCGCAATATTTCCGCGACGTCGGTGGGACTTTGGCGAGCGGCCTCTTTATAAAAGCTCAGAGTTCGATGGGCAATATCAGCCGCTCTTTGGGTTTCATGCAGGAGCGAGTCGGCGTAGCAACGCACTTCACTGTCCAAGCCAGGATGGTTGCGAATCAGGTAAGCCAAATTTGTGATCGCTGCCAGAGGGTTGTTTACCTCGTGCGCCAAACTCGCCGCCAGTCTGCCGGTGGCTGCCAGCTTTTCTTTATCCATCAGCGCAGCTTCAGTGGCTTTTCGGTCGCTGATGTCGCGAACGATTTTGGAGGCCCCGATCACCTGGCCGCTGTCGTCCCGCACAGGGGACACGGTCAGGGAAACATCAAAGACCTCGCCGTTCTTACGCAATCTCCTGGTTTCGAAGTGGTGGATGCGTTCCCCGTTGCGCAGCTTGCGAATGATCTCCGGCTCTTCCCAATAGAGCTCCCGGGGTATCAAACGCATCACCGACTGGCCTATGATCTCTTCGGGTTTGTAGCCAAACATGCGTTCCGCGCCCGCATTCCAACTGGTTATGATGCTGTCCAGGTTTTTGGAAATAATCGCATCGTCGGAGGATTCCACGATCGCAGCCAGGCGAAGGCGGGCGTCATCTGCCTGGCGTCGCGTGCTTATGTCGCGAACAATTTTCGAAGCGCCGATCACTTTTCCGTCGCGATCGCGGATGGGAGAAGAAGTCAACGACACTTCAACTCGCTTGCCGGACTTTCGCAGTCGCTCCGTCTCAAAGTGCGCCACTCGGTTGCCCGTCTTAATCTCGCCTAGAATCGTCGGCTCTTCGTGCTGCAGTTCCGCCGGAATAATCGTCAGGATCGAACGCCCAACAATTTCGTCGGACGTATAGCCGAATATGCGTTCGGCTGCTGCGTTCCAGCTTGTGATCACGCCGTTGAGATCCTTGGAAATAATGGCGTCATCCGAAGACTCGACAATTGCGGCTAATCGAGCACGGTCTATTTCGTCCTGCTGAAGGACGGATAAGTCGCGCATGATCAGCACTGCGCCCGGTACTTGCCCTGCGCTGCCTCCAACAGGAGCCAGGGAGACGAAGGCACTCACCTTGCTGCCGCCTTTAGCCAGAAGCGTGAGTTCGAATGGATCGACGGCTTCGCCCTTGAATACGCGCTCGAACCTCTTCGTCAAATCACCGTGCAGGTCGGGAGGAACGATTAAGAAAATCGACTGGTCGATTAATTCGTCGGCGGAATAGCGAAGCATGCGGGAGGCAGCGCTGTTCCAGGTTTCAATCACACCGTGCGTGTCGGTCGAAATGATCGTGTCAGTGGCGGAATCGACGATTGCCGCGAATCGTTCCAAAAGGTGTTGGGTCTTGTGTAGAGGGGAGTGCACTGCTTCTCCGGGAGCCTGCCGAGCGTCTTCCGACATGCACAACAATTCTACGTCACCTGAGAATCCGAGCTGCTAAGGCAGCTGAAACTCTCTGTCCAAATACGGCTGCACGGCGTTTAGGACACCACTGTACCGCGGCTGGAGACGGAATTCCACCGCGCAGACCTTGCCAACCTTGCCCGCGTAGGTATCAAGCCCCGGCCGCTCGTTTGACCCTCTTTCCCGCACTTCCCTACAATCGAGGATTCAGCTCTCATACAGGAAAAATCATGGCGCTTGAGCTTTTCAATACGCTCTCCGGCAAGATCGAAGAGTTCCATCCACTGGAAGACAACACCGTCCGCATGTACGCCTGCGGGCCGACGGTCTACGACTACGGACACATCGGCAACTTCCGCACCTTCGTCGTCGTCGACACGCTGCGCCGCTTTCTCAAGCAGAGCGGCTACCATCTCAAGCACGTGATGAACATCACCGACGTGGACGATAAGATTATCCGCAACGCCGCGCGCGACGGCGTCACCGTGCAGGAGTACACCAGGAAGTATCGCCAGGCGTTTCTGGAAGACGCCGACGCGCTCAACATCGAGCATCCCGAGATGCTGGTGAACGCTACCGATCACATTCCGGAGATGGCGCACTTCATCGCCGGGCTGGTCGACAAAGGCTACGCTTACCAGACCGACGACGGCTCGTACTACTTCCGTATCGCCAAGTTTCCCGAGTACGGCAAGCTCTCCAAGCGCGACTTTGCTGGGATGGAGGACGGCGCGCGCGTCGATGTCGATGAGTACGACAAGGACAACGCTCGCGACTTCGCGCTATGGAAGGCGCCCAAGCCGGGCGAGGCGCAGTGGGACACCGAGATTGGTCCCGGGAGGCCGGGCTGGCACATCGAGTGCTCGACCATGTCGATGGAGTTTCTCGGCGAGAGCTTCGACATTCATGCCGGCGGCGAAGACCTGATCTTCCCGCATCACGAAAACGAGATTGCACAGTCGGAAGCGATGACTGGCAAGAAGTTCGCCAACGTCTGGGTGCACTCGCGCTTCCTGCTGGTCGAGGGCGAGAAGATGTCCAAGAAACTGGGCAACTTCTACACCGTGCGCGACTTGATCTTGATGGGCCACAAGCCGTCGTCGGTGCGCTTTCTGCTGATGTCGGTTCCCTACACCAAGCAGCTCAACTTCACCTTCGACGGGCTGACGCAGGCAGCCAACTCCGTCGAGCGGCTGCGCAATTTCAAACTGCGGCTGGAAACCTCGCAGTTTGAAGACGGCAGCAGCGAGAAGATTGCCGCGATCGCGCAGAGGACCTCGGATGAAATGCGTGCGGGATTGAACGATGATCTGAATACTGCGCGCGCTCTGGGAGCCATCTTCGACATGGTGCGCGACGTGAACGCCGCTGCCGATGCGGGCGAGGTTCGCAAAGGCGACATTCCCGGATTGCTGAAGGTGCTTCACCAATTCGACGAGATCTTCCCGGTGATGAAAGACGATGACCCCGCGAAGATCCGAGCGACGGTGGAGTGGGCGAAGGCGGAAGGCTTGCAGGACAAGATCAGCGCGGAGACGGCGGAGTTGGCGAAGGCCGCCGCACTCTCCGACGAAGACATCGAAAAGCTGGTCGCCGAGCACTCGCAAGCTCGCAAGACGCGAGACTTCGCGCGCTCCGACGCCATCCGTGCCGAACTGGCCGAGAACGGAGTCATCCTGGAAAACACCAAAGACGGCGTGCGCTGGAAGAGGAAGTGAAACAGGGGCTAGGGGTCAGGGGTTAGGGTCCGGGATTGGTTATCGGCATTCCACAAGCGGCTGCGATCTTCAATCGTTTTTAGGTTGTCATCCCGACTGAGGACTTTAGTCCGAGCGGAGGGACCTGTGGTTCATCGCAAGCAGAGGTCCTTCCCTTTTCAGCAAACCGCACATCCTTCGACTCCAGCGCGCAACATCGGCGCGGCCTCGGCTCAGGATGACAAGCCGATATGACGTCGCCAATGGCCGCGACGCAAAACCTTGCTCAGCACGCTCTCACGGCCTAAGCTGTACTGTTCGAGGCAAGCCACTCCTATGACACGACGCCTTGCGCAGTCTTTCCTTTTCCTTGTTCTTTCACTGACAACCGCCGCCTTCGCCGCTAACCCGGCCACCATGCGGCTGGACTACTACCACACCGGCAACGCTACGCAGGAGTTCTGGAGCTTCGACCGCGTGGTCATCGAGCCGCTGCCTTGGCCAGGCGACATGTCGAAGACCGTCGACAACACCAATCTCGGCAACTACTTCTTCGAGGTGCACGACGCAGCCAGCGGCAAGCTGCTTTATTCGCGCGGCTTCGGCGCGCTCTTCAGTGAATGGGCGGAAACCGACGAAGCCAAGACGCTGAACCGCACTTTCTCCGAGTCGCTCCGCTTTCCGCGGCCCGACGCGCCCGTCAAGATCGTGCTGAAGGAGCGCCGCGAAGGCAAAGATGTCGACTTCCATGAAGTGTGGACGACGACGATCGATCCCAAAGACAAGTTCATCGACACGATGAATCCCAAGTCACCCGGCCCGCTGCATCACGATCCAGAAGAACGGCGAGCCGGAGACGAAGGTCGACCTGCTCATCCTAGGCGATGGCTACGCCGCCGCCGAGCGCGGCAAGTTCGAGGCCGACGCCAAGCGCGCCACCGAGATACTCTTCTCGCGCTCGCCCTTCAAAGAGCATCGCAAGGACTTCAACGTATGGGGGCTGTGCCCGCCGGCGGAGCAGCCCGGCATCTCCCGGCCCTCGACGGGTGTCTATCGGCATCCGCCGCTCGGCACCTCCTACGACACGTTCGACAGCGAGCGCTACATCATGACCACCGACAACAAGGCGCTGCGCGACATCGCGTCGTACGCGCCGTATGAGTTCATCGAGATCCTCACCAACTCGAAAACCTACGGCGGCGGCGGTATCTACAACCTCTACGCAACCGTTGCGGCCGACAGCGAATGGATGCCGTACGTCTTCGTCCATGAGTTTGGGCACGAGTTCGCCGGACTCGCCGACGAGTACTACACCTCCGACGTGTCGGTCGGGTCGCCGGAAAAACACATCGAGCCGTGGGAGCCCAACGTCACCGCGCTGCTCGATCCATCGATGCTGAAGTGGAAAGATTTGGTCCTCGCCGGCACGCCGATCCCGACGCCGTGGAAGAAAACGGAATTTGAAGCCGACGAGCACGGCATTCAGGCCGAGCGTCGGCAGATCCGTAAGGAGAACCGGCCTGAAGGTGAGATGAACGCGCTCTTCGAAAAAGAGAAGAAGCAGGAGGACCAACTGCTCGACAACGACAAGTACTCGGATCGCGTGGGTGCGTTCGAGGGTGCGAATTACGAGTCGCGTGGTTATTACCGCCCGCAGGAGAACTGCATCATGTTTACGCGCTATGACAAGTTCTGCGCGGTATGCAGCCGAGCCATCGAGCGCATCATCAGCCTGTACGCGAGTAAGTAGGAACTATCGATAACTCGCCTATGCTACTGCGGAGTAATATTTACTTATGAACGATATTCTGGCCGAGTATGATCGAAAGCACCCCCTCTACAACGAATTCCGGCTGTACTGTGAAAGTTTGCTTAGGCAGATGCTACAGATTAAGGGCATCAGGGTGCATATGGTTGATTCCCGCCTGAAGTCGCGCGCTTCCCTTGCTGACAAACTTCAGCGTCCAGATAAGACATATAGAAGTTTTGAAGAAGTTACCGATATAGTCGGCCTCAGAGTGATCACTTACTTTGACGACGAGGTGGATGCGGTCGGCGAGTTAATCGAAAACGAGCTGGAAACCGACCCTCGCACGGTCGATAAGCGAAAGACTTTAGGTACTAGCGAGTTCGGTTATCTTTCTATGCACTACGTCGTGTTATTGGATAAGAAGCGTCGTGACCTCATAGAGTGTCAGCGGTTTACAGAGCTCCGATGTGAAATTCAAGTGCGATCAGTACTGCAGCACGCATGGGCAGAAATTGAGCACGACCTAGAATACAAAGCATCCTCCAAGCTCCCAACGGATATCCAGCGGAAGTTCCACCGATTAGCAAGTACGCTTGAAGGCGCGGACGCGGATTTTCGGAGCATCAGAGATCAAATTCGCTCTTATGCGAAAGACGCAAAGGACCGAATTTTGACTTCATCAGATGATCTTGATGTCGACGAGATAACAATACGTACGTTGATGAAGGAGGGGAAACTAATTGAGAAAGTAGATGGAGAGATTGCCAAGATAGGATCCAAGCAATTAACGGAAATCCCTTCGATGTCGGCATTCTTAGCTAATGCACTTCGCTCAGTCGGTTTCACAAAGATAGCTGCGGTCCAGCGGGCACTGGAGGCGCAACAGGGAATTATCATAACGTTAGCCAACTCAGTCTTGGACAAGCGATCGACAGCTGCGCTCGGGCGCGGGATTTCTCTCTCATATCTTTACCTAATCACACTTGGCGAACATTCGCGAGATGCTGCCGTGATCCGGAAAAATTTTATGCAAAAGTCGGTTGCGGTTTACGACCCTCGGCTAAGTCCGGAGAATCTCTCTAATACTGTAGGTACCCTGAAAAAACAAATCGAAACTGAAGCCCCATCAAGCATGTAAAGGTGGTGGGCGCCACGTGCACTGCTGTTGGGGTTTGGCGCCCACCTTGGATTTGGGTTACTGGTATAGACGCAACGTCAGCGAAAAAGTTCGAGCGGTTGGGACGAACTGCACGGATTTTACAAATCTTCACATCAGGCCCACCCTCTCGCCAGAAGCAGGCGAGGAGGATGGGGCACCCGTTTTGGAAACTGGCTACTGACTACTGCTTCTCCGGCAGGATGATCTTTTCCAGATACTCGATGGGCAGCGGCCCCTGGTCGAGCGCCTTGTCGTGGAATTCTTCCAGCGTGAAGCTGCTTCCCTTCGCCGCCTGATACTTCTTGCGCAGCGACCACCACTGCCTCGTGCCGACAAAATACGTGGGCAGCTGTGTCGAGCTCAGCTTGGCGCGCACCAGCTTGCCTTCGGCTTCAGCTTCGGTCTGAAAGCATTCTTTTGTCATCAGGTCGAGCGCCTGCTGGTCGGTCATGTTCATCGTTTGCAGGCGAATGTCGAGGATGGTATTGGCCACCGCGCGCAGCCAGATCTTCTGCCGCACCAGCCGGAATTTCGGATCGAAGTTCAAATAGCCTTCCTGCGTCATCACGTCGGCGCCGTACTCGGCCCAGCCCTCGACGTAGGCGCCGTTGCCGAACAGGTCGCGCAGCACTCGGCGCGTCGGCGGCTGGACGTCATCGGCGTGCTCAGCCTGCACGTAGTGGCCGGGCAGCGCTTCATGAATCGTCAGCCACTTCAGCGTGTAGTTGTTGTACTCGCGCAGCTTGCTCTCGGCCTTGGCCTCCGGCATTTTGGGATCGATGGGCGTCACCCAGTACTGTGCTTCGGCTGTGGGCTCCAGCGGAGGCGCGCCGTGAAAGCCGGCCACCGAATAAATACCGCGTTCGAACTCCGGCGTCGGAATCACTTTCAGGTTGTCGCGCGGGCCGAGGGTGACAATCTTCTTCTCGATGATGAATTGCTTGATGCCGTCGACGTCGGCCTTCACCGCTTCGATCAGCTGATCGCGCTGCGGATGTTCCTCGCCGATTTTGTTCAGCACCGCACTGATGATCTTGTTCTCGCGCTCTTCGGTCGGCAGGTTGGCGTAGTCGCTCTGGCCGGGAAACATCTGCTTGTAGAGCGGCAACGCGATCTGCAGCATCTCCGCGCGTACGGTCTTGACTTCGGTTTCCGCGTCGGCCAGCAGGTTTGCCGGCAGGATCGACGTTTCCATTACCAGGTGAAACTTCTCGGCATACCAGCGTTCGCCCAGCCGCCAGGTGCGATTGTTCGTCGGCCGCTTGGTCAGGTCGTTCTTCATCCATGAGCTGAAGTCGTTGAGTGCTTGCTTGGCCACCGGCGCAGCTTTGTCGTACTGCGCCTTCAGCGGCGAGCCCGCGGGAATATCCGCTGCCACACCATCGATCAGGTTGACGTTGCCTTCGTTCTCGTCGACGGCTGTCGAGATGAAGATCGGATCGGCATCGCTCAGCTGCGACTTCGCCTGATCGAGGAAGCGCGGGATCTGCTGGATGCGCGAGATCACGTCGCCCACGCGCACTTCCTGCGACGCATACTCCTGGGTCAAGGGAAGAAACAAGCCGTTGCCGATGAGTTCAACGTAGAACGTGGGGTTGTGCTTGTAGTTCTGGATCTTCTGGAGCTCCAGCAGGTTCAACCCGATCTGGTCGTCGATCAGGCGCGAGTCGGCGGCGTCCTGCGGGTTCAGCGTTTCAATCGGCGCTTCCTTGCGGAAGCGCGCGCGCCACGCAGTGTAGAACTGCTCCTGCGCCGTCCAGGCGGCCGCGCTGACGTCATCAAGCTGCGCGTCGAGGTCGATGGTCTTCCCTGTCTTGGGATCGGCGTGCTTGTGATAGCCCGCTCCAGACGCGGTAACCGGCGACAGGGCCAGCGAGTCTTTGACGAACTCGTCGCTCATCTGCGCGAACTTCGCATTGGCCTGCATGGTGGAGTTCGATGGTTTCATGTTCTGCGCTGTGGAGAGAAACGATGCAAACGTGAGAAAGAGAAGAACACGGCCACCATGGCTCATACGCCCTCGAAGGATGAAAGTATCCGCGCGCCAGTATAAACCTCAAACGCAGATAACACCGCAGCGAGTGGTGGATCGTTTTGAATCAGGCGCAAATGATCCTGGGTGGGGCATGCCTTCAGGAGTGTGCCTTTCGAAAGCACTTACGCCCTCAGGTATACCTTGGAGGAAAGAACCGGCTTGTCCTCCCTACTCGAAGGCGGACGTTGACAAACATTGTTTACATAGTTCGGAGTAGATTATGCGAAGATTATCGCCTTACTTCTTGATACTTCAATGCGCACTGGCGCTTACGGCCGTTGCGCAAACTAACGCAGGCCCGGCGAGCAACACGCCGGACTGCAACGGGCTGACTACAGCAGATCAGTGCGACGAGCAATGGCTCACCCACTATGGCGTCGCCTTGACCAAGGAAGCCCTTATGTCTGCGCTGCACAGCGAAAATCCGGAAATTCAGGGTTTTGCCGCCGACTTGCTCGCTTTCAGGGGCATTAAGGACGCCATTCCTGAAATTGCTGCCCTTCTTGAGTCCAAATCCAACCCGAGTGAACGATTACACTTGGCCCAGGAATTGGCAGAGCTAGGAGACGAAAGGGGCGTGCAGACGTTGAGGAGCTACTGCGATGACTCGCGCGTCTCAATGGAGTATAGGTTGGACGCCGCCCAAGCCCTTGTCAGATACCAGCCAAAGTCCTGTCCGCAGACGCTCATCGTGGGGCTCCAGGATGACACTTTTCGTGTTCAGGCCCTGGGCTTGATTCCGGATTTCAAGGAGTTGACGCCTAACGAAGCGGCCCGCGTTAGGGCGCTACTGCTAAAGTCCTTGTCAGACCTAGATTCTTCAACCAGGCTCCAGGCAGCACGGACGATAATTGGACTAGGTGATGTGTCGGACATCCCCGTATTGCAAGCGGCCATCGCAAGAGAACCCGATCCGTTTGTTCGGGAAGCCATGGAAAACTCTCTGAAGAGCTTGCAGGACAAGCACTAACCAATAGGTAGAGATCAGGGCCTGACCGAAGTAAACCCGCGTTGGAGGAGTGCGGGCTTCGCGAAAACTCGAACTACACCACCAGGGCGCGTGTGCGAAACGTGATGCGCGGCCGGCGCGTGCGTACCATGGCGATCGTGCGTACGCGCTCATAGGCGCCGTGCAGGTCCTGGCTGAGCATGCGCACGATCTCCATGCACACGGTGCGATTGTCGCGCAGGAACTTCAGCAGCTCCCTGCGGCGCACGAACACGACCTGCGAGTTGTCCAACAGCTCGGCGGTGACCTCGTAGGCTGTGTTGGAGAGGGTGGCGCCCAGGCCCAGGACTTCCCCCGGACCGGCGATACGCAGCGTGAGCCGCTTGCCGCTCTCAGAGCAGATGGAAAGCTTGGCACGGCCGTCGCAGAGGATATAGATGCCGCGGACCGGACGGCCTTCCGCAAACAACACTGTGCTGCGCGGGAAGGCCGCTGTGGACTTAATCTCGTCGAACGCCTTCAAGGACTCCGCTGGCATGTCGCAGAAAAGGCGATCGGGACGGAATTCGCAGGTCAGGCAACTCGACTGATTTGTGCTTTCCATAAACAGGTAATACTGCTCAACACGAATCAGTCGCAGTGATTGCAGTCACTGTTTTCCGTGACCTTATTCACAGGGAGCGAGCAAGTAGCTAAAGGAAGAAAGGGATAGCGCTGTCCCATCTTGTGGTACAAAAACAAAACACTTCGCCGGACAGACGCTACAGTTCCGTTTGCGGACAAATGTTGCGCTCTCGTTAAGGGGCGATCGCCATCGCTTTCAACGCTGACTTGTTCCGAATCAGCAGCGTCGATCCCTTCGCCTGCACGATCTGCCGCTTCTTCAAATCAGCGAAAAGACGGGTAACCGTTTCCCGCGAAGTGCCGATCATCTGCGCGATTTCTTCATGGGTCAGGGCCAGCTTCACCCGCGGCTCGCTCTTGGCGGCTTCGCCGTTGCGGACGCTCCATTCCAGCAGCAGCTTCGCCAGCTTCTCGCCGGCAGAGTGGGAGAGTCCCAGCGAGCGGATCTCGCGGCAAGCTGAGTTGTACTTATCGCTCAGCTGCTCGGCTACCCGCAGGCAAGCCTCGCTGTGTTCGCGCAGGAAGCGCAGGAAATCTTCCCGCTTCACGAAATTGACCTGGCATGGATCGACAGTTTCCGCGGTCAACTCATAAGGCTTGCCGCTGACCGTGGCACTCAGCCCAAGAACCTCGCCCGGCTCGGCGATTTTCAGGATCAGAGTCTTGCCATCGGTGGAGCAGATGGACAGCTTCACCCGGCCTTTGCAGAGGACAAAGATCCCGCGCGGCGCCTGGCCTTCTACGAACAGCACAGCGCCCTTAGGATAGGCGGATGCGTATTTGATACCTTCGAACGATTGCAGCGCCGCCGGCGGCAGATCGCAGAAGATGTGTTCTGCGCGCATCTTGCACGCCAGACAGCTTTCGATGATGTCTAACCCGTATGGTGTAAGCACGATGACCCCCTGAACATTCCATCGTATCCCCGCGTTTTACGGCCGGAGCGCGCGCGAGTCACTCCGAGGGACCAGGAACGTCCGTGTTGCGCGACCTTGGGTCAGCGCACCTTGCCAAGTGCCGGCGGTCACAATCTGTCGTGATCCGCTGTTTTTTGTGAATACCCTCATGAACACTGGGGTTCAGGCACTCGACCGGTAACTTTCGGCATTCCAGGCATTGCTCCGAATACATACCAGCGGAACATTCCGGGCGCACATGCAACAAGTGCGCACATCACATTCACTTGTGACGTCTGAGGGTTTGAGCGGCCGGACTGAACCCAGAACGGCCTCGATGCCACCTGCTGAATGGTGTAATCTGTACGCCAATCAGCGGAACAAGCAAGCCGCCGCTTAAGGCTCGTCCTGTTGGAACGAATGTCCCAGTCCACAAAGGTGAATCCCCCCTCGGTCTTAGACCGTTGGTCTCTGCGTCCAGGGCAGCGAGACGCTTTGGATTGGGGCAGGACGATGGTGATGGTCGCCATGACCGCCGTCGTGCTGGAGCGCTTCCTGGCGGTGGCCGGCGACCTGCATTTGTGGGGCGATGGCGCCTGGATGTTCATCCGGATCGCTTCCACCCGCAACTTTTACTTCTGGGTGGGCGATTGGAAAGCGCGCCTTTTCCAGTCACGATTTTTCACCATCCTGCTTGAGCAGACTCCGCTGGTCATCGCAACCCACCTGCGGATTCACTCTCTGCATCTGCTATCGGTGATCTACGGCGCGACCTTGTACAGTCATGCGCTACTCAGCCTCTTTTTGTGTTACCACTACACGCGCCGGCGATGGTTCATCCTCTTCCCGCTGCTCAGCTTCTTTGCCGGACCAATGAACGTCGAGGCCTATCTCTCCACGGATAGCCATCTCCTGGTGTCTCTCTATTGGCCGGCGCTTTTCATCCTGCTGTTCTGCGACGAAATTGAGGGATGGACGCTGCTCTTGCTGCTGGCGCTCTCTCTCCCCATGCTCATCGCGTACGAATCCATGGTTTTCTTCGGACTCGTGCTCGCCGGCGTGTGTCTGTGGAGATTCACCCGCTTCCCCCGCCAGCGAAAGTTGGCGGCTGGGCTCGCCATCTGGTACCTGGCGGGCGCTGCAATTGCCGTGATCTCGATCCTGCGACCGTTCGATCCGACCAACCGCAACGGATTCCTCCACGGCCTGAACTATCTCCTGCACTCCAGCCACATCACGGCAAAGATCTCCATCCTGATTTTGGTCTGCAGTTGTACGACACTCGCCTTGCCTGCTCGTTTAGCGGCGACCCGAACCGTGGTGACAGCCGCTGGATTGCTAGCCGTCGCTTATCTCTGTTTTCAGGTCCTGCTGGGACGCACCCCCACCAGCCTGGAAGAAGAGGTCGCCGCGCGAACCCTGAATTTACTCGCACCGCTTATCGCTACGTCCATGTTGTTCCTGGTCGCCTTTCAATGGCTCCGGCCACAACGAAAAGCCATCGGGCTCGCCGCGCTACTGGTGGGGAGTCTCGGCCTTGGGCAGGCGGTCTGGAACCTCGCCGCGCTCGGTGATTGGCAGGCGTACCTGGCGACGCTTCGTTATGACTTAGCTCTGCATGAAGGTCCGGTGCCCATCGCGGACTCCGTTTTGTCTCAAGTAAAGCTGGGACCGCTGCCCCTGAAACATCTGGAGATGAGCTGGGCGCTTTTGCCTTTGAGCCTTTACGAAACAGGCCAGGGGCAAGTGCGGTCGATTATTACCCCAGAAGACGACAATTATTTCCCCTTCGACCCCTATGCGCCCGAAGGCTTGCCGGATCTATCGCGTTACCGCATTTACTACGATTCTTACCGCCAGGTTTTGCAGCGGAACTGGAAATATCGAATCGGACAGACATTAGGTTTCCAGCGCGGTGGTAGCGCGATACGTTACATGCGCGGAGATTGGGCCGCTCCTGAGGATTGGGCGACTTGGGGAACCGGACCAGAGTTCGGTGTCGACTTGCCTTTGGATGATCAGAGACTGCCCGACACGGTGACGCTCTGGGCGTTGGTAACTCCTAACCTGACGCCGAACTTTCCAACCCTTTCTACGCAGGTGTTCGTGAATGATGCGCCCATCGAGACCTGGACGTTTAACTATCTCCCTGACCCATTCCAGACAAGAACCGCGACGATCCCCCGGAGCGCGCTCTTGCTTTCGAATCCGGTGAGAATTCGTTTTCGAATCGTCGGTCCCCTGCATTCTCCAGCGGAGATGGGTAAGGGAGCTGACCCGCGCAAGCTGGGCTTGGCACTCGTAAAAATGCGGCTTCAGGACGAAAAGTGAGCGGGCGGTTTCCCGACCTGCGCCAACCGTTCCTCATCTTGCGTCTTGACGTTCCGGCGATGTAGTTTCCGAAGTCCGCGCCCAGGTCCATGCTCCCACCACATAGACGAGCAGCCACGCCAGGGCGCGCAGATAATCCTGCCCTCGCGCCAGCATCATGTTGGGATAGACGCTCAGGATGCTGTACAGCGGCGTGTGAATGTGGTCGTGGAAGAACTCCACCAGCATGCTCATCTGGTAGAACACCCAGATCGACGGCATGCGCAGATAAGGATTCACCGTGAACAGGATGCCGATCAGCAGACTCCATGCGGCCAGCGCCGCGATCCACCAGCGCAGATTGCGATCAAGTACCAACGCGGTCGCGGGAATCATCAGAGTCGTTGCGGAAAGCATGTAGCGTCCGGGAGCGCACCATCCTCCCGACCAGAAGCGGCTGTAAGCGACGAACGGCAGATATCCCAACGCGGGCAGCAGCAGCGCGGCGAAGGCCCAGCGGTCGCGCCGGAAGAGCACGATCATCCCCGCCGCCACTGCGACGTAAAGCGGCGCCGTAGGCAACAGTCCGTAGGATTGATCGAACAGCATGCCCAGCACCGCATGCACCGGGTTCATGCCGAACTGCGGATAACTCTTCTCCAGGATCAGCATGGACGCGTTCGGCATGTAGGTATTGAACAGATGCTGGTCGAGCGCGCCGAAGAGTGCGAGGCCGATCAAACTTGGCACGCCCAGATAGGCCAGCTTCGCAATCACAGACTTGTGCTGGCGAACGATCCACGCGGCCAGCAGCAGGAACGACGGCCCAGCCAGCGCCCAGAAGCGAATGTTCAGCCAGGGCAAAATGGCGATCAGCATCCCTGCCAGCAGCAGATAGCGATTGCGTTCGCGCACCCGATAGCGCAGGAACTGCAGGCCGATCCACAGGCTCCCGACCGCGCCGGACAAGTCGGCCAGAGCGCTCTGCGTGAACACCCAGTACGGACAGGTGAAGCAGAACAAGGCGACCGTCAGCAGCGCGCAGCCGCTGCTCGCGCCCAGCAGCACCGCAGCTTCATAGACGGCAGCCGCGCCGGCCGCGCCGATCAGCGCCTGCGTGAACAACGCCCCTTCGCGCAGATCGAGTGCGTAGCCCGGCGTCATCAGCAGGGGGAAGCCGGGATCGTGCTCCAGCATCAACTGTCCACGAAAGTTGGTGACCGTGTGCGGCTCGTGCGGCAAGTAGTCAACATTGTCGCGCTCCATCGAAGCGTAGGGATAGCCGCGCATCTCGCCCGGCGACGGCGGCGGATACTGCTCGCGGTAATCGCCCTTGGCGTAGTTGTCGCCAACGTCGAAGTCGTGATCGAAAGCCAGGCTGTGGCTCAGGATCAGGAAGTGCGCCTCGTCGCCCTGCGGAGAGCTGGCCAGCGCGATCCACGGCGCCAGTCCGCCATAGACGATAAATGCTGCCGCAAAGACAATCGCCGGAATGCGTACGCGATTCTCAGGACCCGCATTGTGCGCGGCGTAGAACAGAAACTCGGCCATCTTCGCCAGCAGGAAGACGACGTACACCAGCGCGAACAGATGGAAGGTGCGGCCCTTGTCGCCGTCACGCAAGGCGGCCATCACGAAGGGTAGTAACGAGACAGCGACATCGAGTTTGAGAACGGAAGAAAGCCGGGTGCGCCAGCACCGCACGGTCGCCAGCCACAGGATCGCGAGTGCCGTCGCGATGTTTACGGCAAATGCCGTCGCCAGAACGCGTGCCAGCCCATGATTGATTGGCGTCAGGGCGTGATGATAGCGATGCAGCACCTGCACCAGCAGCGCGAGATTGACCAGCGAGATCAGCGGCGCATACCACCGCCGAATCAGGGCGAGGTCGGGCTCGCGGTTCTCTCTCGTTGCCGAAGAAGGCAGTGCCATCGCTGATTTGAAATACTACATGCGGCGATGTCCGATGCGCTGCGTGGACTAAACTTCAGACATGTCCTTCCAGCGACTCTGTGTCTTCTGCGGCTCCAGCATGGGCAATCGGCCGGCGTATCGCGCCGCTGCTGTCATGCTCGGCGAGATGTTTGTTGAACGGGGCATTGAGCTGGTTTACGGCGGCGGCAACATCGGCCTGATGGGTGTTCTGGCCGATACGATGCTGGCGCGCGGAGGCCGCGTCGTCGGCGTTATCCCCGACTCGCTGATGGCCCGCGAGGTTGGCCATCTGGGCCTGACCGAGTTGCTCGTCGTCGGCTCCATGCACGAGCGCAAGGCGCTCATGTCCGACTTGGCGGACGGATTCATAGCGCTGCCCGGCGGCTTCGGCACCATCGAAGAATTCTGCGAAGTGGTGACATGGTCGCAACTCGGCATCCAATCCAAGCCGTGCGGTCTGCTCAACGTTGAGAATTACTTCGCACCGCTGCTGGAACTCTTCGATCACGCCTTGCGTGAGGAGTTTCTGCGTGAAGAAAATCGGCGGTTGGTGCTCGACGACACGGATGCGGCACGACTGCTGGAAAAGATGGCGGCGTATGTACCTGAGCCCGTGGCGAAGTGGATTGGGAAGGAAGAGCGGTAGCCTTCACCAGCGAAGAGCGATGACCTAAGCAAGAGCGGAACCCTCGCGACAGTGCACGCCAACAAAAACATTAGCCCTTATCATTCTGAGCGCAGCGTTCGCGACTATGCTTTCCGACGCGCTTGCACGGCGGACGGACGCGCAGCCGAAGCATCTGCGGTTTGCCGTATGGAAGGTTACTCGCGTGCGAATTCACCGCAGGTCTCTCCGCTCCGGCTGAAGCCGTCGGTCGGGATGACAATTCTTAGACTGCGTTTCTTAGATTGTGTCGGCTGAATTCTGATACCGTTCCGTGCCCGCCCACTCCCGCCGCTTCTCCGCTTCGGCTGCCGAGAACACACCTGCGATGCTCGTCCCGCAGTTTACGCAGCGGCCGTCCTTTACCCGGTTCGAGATCACCGCGTGCCATGAGCGCGTGATCACTGTCTGCTTGCAGCCGGGGCAAATCGTGTTGCCGCCGTCGGTGTGAATGTTGCCTTCGTAGACATACTTCAATCCCATGCCGCGGGCGATGGCTCGGGCGCGATGCAGCGTTGCGGGTGGCGTCGCCGGTTTGTCGCGCAGCTTGAAGTCGGGATGGAACGCGGTGAAGTGCAGCGGCACGTCGTCGCCCAAGTTTTCCAGCACCCAGCCGCATAGCTCCTTGAACTCATCGTCTGCGTCGTTGAGCGTCGGGATGATGAGGTTGGTGATTTCGAACCAGACGCCGGTTTCGTGGCGTAGCCAGCTCAGCGTGTCGAGCACGGGCTGCAGATGCGTCAGCGTGACCTTGCCGTAGAAATTCTCGGTGAAGGCTTTCAGGTCGATGTTGGCGGCGTCGATGTGGCGATAGACATCGAAGAACGCCTCGCGCGTAATGTAGCCGTTCGACACCATCACGTTGTTCAGGCCCGCGCTGTGAGCCTCGCGCGCGATGTCAATGACGTACTCGCCCCAGATGGTCGGCTCGTTGTAGGTGAAGGCCAGGTGCGGCGCGCCGTGCTCCAGCGCCAGTTCGACGATGGCTTCAGGATTGAGGTTTAGCGAGTTCACCTGGTCCGACTTAGCCTTCGAGATGTCCCAGTTCTGGCAGAAGAAGCAGCCCATGTTGCAGCCGGCCGTGCCCATCGACAAAATCTTCGTGCCGGGAAAGAAGTGGTTCAGCGGCTTCTTCTCGACAGGGTCTATCGCCAACGCCGCTGGGCGTCCGTACCCAAGCTGTATGAGCTTGCCGCCTTCGTTCTTGCGGATGAAGCAAAAGCCGCTCTGGCCTTCGCCGATGTGGCAGTGCCGCGGGCAAAGGTAGCAGTGGATGCGGCCGTCGGGCATGGTCTCCCACCAGCGCGCTTCATGAACTTCGGGGTGAGATGCTGTTAACTGCATAGTTACTACCTGATTCTATTGTAACGCTGGAAGGGGGACGTAGACGCTGCGCAGAAACCCAGCCGTCCCTGAAGGGAGTCGAACTCCACGTATGCTGCTGACCCCGCTCTGAAGGGCGGGGCTATCTTCTTTTTGCTCTTACGGCGCTCCGCCCGAGCCCTGGTCCCAAGTTCATGGCGTTGCGCCTAGCCTTCAGCCCCGAGCCCAAGCTCGTAGTACATGGCCCTACCCTTACCGCTTCCCTACTGTGAACGCCTTGATCACGATGTCGTTGGGCTGGTTGCCGACAGGGATTAAATTCACCAGCGCGCGGTCGGCGCTGATCTTGGAGTTGTCGCTGGTCTTCACCGTGCGCACCACCGCAACGTCACCCGAGCCCGAATCCAGCACCAGCAGGTGCGCTTCATCGGAAGTGAGCGCCAGCGCATCGGGATGGCTCCCCACCTGCACTGCGCCAATAACGCGGCCTTCGTCGATGGTGTATACGCTCACGGTGTCCGAGGTGAAGTTGGTCATGTACAGCAGGCTGTTATCAGCGGTCACCACCCCTTGTGACGGGTTGTCGCCGATGAGATAGCTGCCGCCAACTTCGTTGTTGCCGGTCTCGATGATCGAGAAGTTGTTGCTCTTGAAGTTGCTGACGAACAGTTCCCCGCCGTCCGGCTTCAGCGTGAGATGCACCGGGAGCTCGCCGACATCCATCAGCGTCAGCAGGCGATCGGTCTTCAGATCGACCGAGGCGACCTGGTTCGAACCTGGACAGGCGATGAATGTTTTGCTGTTGTCGGGCAGGATGACGACGTCTTGCGGCTGCTCGCAGACCTTCACCGTATCTTTCACCGCAAGTTTGTCGGCATCGATGATCGAGATAGTGTTGTCGGCGCGATTGCTGGCGACCACCAGCTTGCCGTCGGGTGAGACCTTGGCCATGCCGGGAGCGCCACCCACGCGAATCGTTGCGACTACCGCACGCTTATCCAGATCGAGCACGGAAACATTGGCCGAGCCGGAGTTGGCGACATAGGCGCGCTTGCCGTCTGTCGACACCGACACGTAATACGGCCTGGCGTGGACGCCGATGACGGCGACCTGCTGATTGGTCTCGGCGTTCAGAATGCTGATGTTGCTGGAGTCGGCGTTGGCCACGTAGATTTCGTTGCGCGCGGGATTCGCGGTGACGCCGGTTGGCCCAGCGCCGACCTGAATGGTTTTCACGTTGCGGAATTGGAGCACGTCGATGACGCTGACCGAGTTGCTCTTGCCGTTGGTGACGTAAGCGTACTCGTGATAGCCGGGCGCGACGGTCGGGGTTCGGTGGCATGAGGCCGTGGCAAGCGCGAGGAGCAGAACTGCCATCCATCGCGCGCCTTGCCACGACCTGTTTTTGAGCATTAGCGAGCGGCGGCCGTTCCGACAGCCGGGTTGGGTACGGGATCAGCGACGTACCGGTTTAGCACCTTGGCGATCTGACGAACTTCTTCCATCAAGGAGTCGAACTGCTCGGGGTAAAGAGACTGCTTGCCATCGCTGAGCGCGCGATCCGGATCAGGATGCACCTCAATAATGAGGCCGTCTGCTCCGACGGCGACCGCGGCGCGCGACAGCGGCGTGACTTTGTTGCGCTTGCCTGTACCGTGGCTAGGGTCAACGATGATGGGCAGGTGGCTCAGGCGCTGCACCGCCGGCACCACGCTGAGGTCGAGGGTGTTGCGGGTGTGATCGGCAAAGGTGCGTACACCGCGCTCGCAGAGCACCACGTTGTAGTTGCCCTCGCTCATGATGTATTCGGCGGCCATCAGAAACTCTTCCACTGTGGCCGACATGCCACGCTTCAGCAGTACCGGCTTGCGCGAGCGGCCGGCACGCTTCAGCAGCGAGAAGTTCTGCATGTTGCGCGCGCCAATCTGAATCATGTCGGCGTACTGCTCGACCAGTTCGAGCGACTCGTTGTCGACGGCTTCGGTGACGATCATCAGGCCAAAGCGCTCGCGGATGTCGGCAAGAATCTTCAGGCCATCCAGGGCGAGTCCCTGAAACGAGTAAGGCGAGGTGCGGGGCTTGTAGGCGCCACCGCGGAAGAAGCGTGCTCCGGCGCGGGCCACATGTTCCGCGGTCGCGAAGGCCTGCTCGCGGCTTTCGATGGCGCACGGGCCGGCCATGATGGCAACTTCATCGCCGCCGACCGTCGCCTCCGAGCCGGCGAAGCGCACCACCGTGTCGTCGTCCTTCACATCGCGGCTGACCAGTTTGTAGGGCTTGCTGACGCGGATGACCTCCTGCACCCCGGACATTTCGTCGAATGTTCCCGGATCCAGTTCGGTCTCGTTGCCGGTAATGCCGATGGCCGTGCGCTGCGCTCCCGGGATGGAGTGCGCGCGATAGCCGAAACTCTCGATCTTCTGACAGACGCGCTTCACCTCGTCTTCGGTGGCGTGCGCCTTCATCACAATAAGCATGGGAAACCCCTTGTAATCGCCTAGTGTACCGTTATGCGCGCATGGCGGCAATCAGGAGCAGAGTAGCGGGCCGATCACTCTTCCATCATCGCGACAAGGTGCAGGACCGTCGCCCAGTTGCGGGCGGTACCCACTGTTTGCAGGCGCGAATCGAGGTAGGCGCTGGTCAGCTTGGTATTGCCGGCGCCGTTAGGAAAATGAAAGTAGATTTCGCTGCCGACGACGCGGAATTCATCGCCGGGCGAGCGATTCGGATCCAGTTTGGCGATGGCCTCCGCTGTCGGCTCGGAGGCGAGAAATGAAACATGAAGCGCCTTCTCCGGCTTGCCCGCTTTGAGGAAAGGATTGCTGCGCACGATTCGCGCCATCTGCTCACGGTCACGCACCACGACCGGCACAGCGAATCCGAAGCGTGCTTCGATGCGCTTTTCCAGCTCCGCGGCCAACTTCTTCACTGCACTGGATGGAGCGGTGAACACGACGTTGCCACTCTGAATGTAAGTCCGAACGTTGCCGCAGTCGCAGCCAACGCAGACCTCGGCCAGTTCCTTCATCGGCACTTTGTGTTTGCCACCCACGTTGATTCCGCGGAGCAGGGCAACGTAGGTCGAAGCTGCTGTCTTAGGGCTCATCAGGGGTAGTTTTTATCGCGCGGCGCCCTGCCGGGATTGCGCCGCCAGCGGACGCTGCGGAATCTCGCGGCCTTCGCCGAAGCTCAGCGCCCAGAATTCGGTACCGTGCAGATCGGTCTGCCGCAGGATCTCGCGCAAGTATTCCACCGGCTCGTCATCGCCATCGTCAGCCAGCGGGAAGGTGCCGAAGTGGCTGGCCACACTGATCCGCGCTCCCAAGGTCACGTGCGCATCGACCGCGTCCTTCGGTGACATGTGGACCTCGCCCATAAACCATTCCGGACGAAATGCACCGATGGGAAGAATCGCCAGGTCGAGGGCGGGAAACTGCTGTGCGATCTGTTCGATATGCGGGCCGGCGCCGGTGTCGCCCGCAAAGTAAATAGACAGCGCTTCGGTCTGCAGGACGAAGCCGCACCACAGGCGATGATCGCGATCGAAGGGGGTGCGTCCGGAAAAGTGCTGCGCGGGCACGGCTGTCAGCCAGATATCGCTACGGGCAGCGGCTTCCTGCCACCAATCCAGCTCAACGATGTTCTCGATACCGTTCTCCGACAGGAGTGGTCGCATCTTCAGGCCAGCATAAATCGTGGGACGATGTTTGTCGGCCAGCAGCCGCAGCGTCGGCATATCGAGATGATCGTAGTGATCATGGCTCAGCAGGATCAGGTCGATCGGCGGCAGATGTTCCAGGGGAATGCCGGGGGCGCGAACTCTGCGCGGACCTGCCCACGATACCGGACTGGCCCGCTCCGACCAGATAGGATCGGTGAGGATATTGATTCCGTTCAGCTGAATCAGGAATGTCGAATGATTGACGAAGGTTACTCGCAGCCGCTCGGAGCTGCGCGGCGGCAAAGGCGAAGGACGAGAATCGACGACCTTCCGCCACTGCCCCTGTCGGCGGGAAACCAGCCAGCGCAGCAAAGCACCATAGCCGTTGCTGCGCGGGACCAGATTGCGAAATTGGATACCGTCAAAATGAGAGGGGAGCGTCTTCATTTTTTCGGAACCGGCCAGACTTTTCGGCATTGAGTATACAGATGCTGGACACGGGCGAAAAGCCACGATTTCAATTTCTAGTGCCTCGGATGAGTCTTGCCGACCCGCAGACCTGTGCCGGTTGCGGCACTCTCCTTTGCGAACAATTGCCAGCAGCAGCCAAACCCGTCAAAATCAAAGTGAGCCGTAAAGTTACAGCGCAGCACCGGCAGCGACGCAGAGACGCTGCGAAATCCATGCCACTGCTTCAAAGCACGCGAATCAGAAGCCAATTTTGGACAGCGCCCAACCAGATCACTCTGTTGCGGCTGATCTTTATTCCGTTTGTCATCATTTCCGTTTTCGATGGCGACTGGCACTGGGCGCTCGGCCTGCTGGTCGCAGCCGCGTTGAGCGACGCGCTCGACGGACTGCTGGCCCGCACGCTGCATCAGCAGACCATGTTGGGGCAGTACCTGGATCCGATCGCCGACAAGATGCTGCTGAGTTCGCTGTTCCTGGTGCTGTCGTTTGTAAAGAAGATCCCATGGAAGTACACGGTGGTCGTCTTCACTCGCGACATGGGAATTGTTGCTACCGCGATCGTGCTGTACGCCACGGTTGGCTTTCGCGATTTCCGTCCCAGCATTTTCGGCAAGATCAACACCGCCTGCCAGATTGCGGCCGTGTTCTTCGTGGTACTCTCCCAGGTCATGCCGACGCCGCTGGTGCTGTTCACGGTGAAGTTCTTCCTCTACGCCACATTTACCTTCACCACCATTTCGGGGGTGCATTACGTGCTGATCACCGGACACCGCTTGCGCAAGGAGCAGCCAAAACCCGCCAGCTAGCGGCTTGTCCCAACGCCGGTTGCCATCGTTGCTTAGCCACATCAATATCGCGTGAACACCCAGAGCAATCATCGGTTGCAAGTCATCCTGGCGTTTGCTCTGGTCTACGTCTTCTGGGGTTCGACGTATCTGGCGATTGGCATCGCCGACGAAGAGCATCTGCCGCCCGCGGTCATGTGCACGATGCGCTTCGTGCTCGCCGGCCCGCTCATGCTGGCAGCTTGCGCGGTGATGGGCCGCAAGATCAAAGTCACGCTGGACGAGGCTTTGCGGCTGGCAAGTATTGGCTGCCTGCTGCTGGTAGGCGGCAATTGCGGACTGGCCTGGGCCGAGCAGTGGGTGCCCACAGGATTCGCCGCGCTGCTGGTTGCCGTCACCCCGATCTGGTTCTTATTGCTCGAAACGTTTGTCTTCGATGGCGACCGCTTGTCCACGCGCGGCGTTATCGGCGTGGGGCTCGGCATCGCCGGTGTAGCGCTGCTGTTCTGGTCGCGCTTCGAGCATCGCACGGGCGGCCTCATGCCGTTGCTGGCCGCGTTCCTGTTGTTGTTCTCTTCCCTGAGCTGGTCGATCGGCTCGGTGCTCTCGCATAAGTGGCAGATGAAGGTCGATCCGTTCACCGCGACCGGATGGCAAATGGTGTTCGCCGCAGTTGGCAACGCGATCGTGGCGCTGGTCAGCGGAGAGTCGCGGCATATCGTGGTCACACATCGTGGGATGATGGCCGTTTTCTATCTCGTGATCTTCGGATCGTGGGTGGGCTACACCGCTTACATCTGGCTGCTGAAGCACGTGCCGACGCCGAAGGTGGCGACATACGCGTATGTGAATCCCGTGGTCGCGGTGTTTCTGGGATGGCTGCTGCACAACGAGCGCTTTGACAGCTACATGCTCGGCGGGACCATCATCATCGTGATCGGCGTGGCGCTTGTGACCACCGCCAAGGTACACGACGGCGGCAAGGAAGTTGCAGCCGGAACGATGCCGGAACTGGAAAGCGAAGTGTAGAGTCCGAGGGTGCCATTGCAAAACGTGGGCCCGCCCTTCAGGGCGGGGTGGGCAAGGTTAATAATTCCGAGTCCCTTCAGGGACGGCAGTTTCCTGCGCAGTTTCGCTCCAGCCAATCGCAGATCCTTCGTCGGGCTGAAGCTCTCCTCAGGAGACAAGGATGACAATGCAAATGAAGAGCGGCTCACTCTCGATGCGGATGCCGCTCCTGCCGTTCGTCCTGCCACGCCAGGAACGCGCGAAAGGCTGCGCCGCGATGGCTGTAGCCGGCCTTTTCCTCGGCGGTCAATTCCGCAAACGTCTTGTTGATCTCAGGAAAAAAGAATAGCGGATCGTATCCGAAACCGTTCGCCCCGCGCGCAGCACGCAGTATTCTCCCTTCGGCATGGCCGTGAAAGGTGGCCAACGTGTGTCCGTTGCGCGCTGCGGCAATCACGCAGATAAATCGTGCCGTACGAAATTCGTCGGGAACCTCTTGCAACTCGCGCACCAGGCGCGCGTTGTTGTCTGCGTCCTCGGAGTTGCCGGAATGTTGCTCGGGATGATGCTCGTCGGCGGCGTAGCGCGCAGAACGCACGCCGGGCGCGCCGTTCAGAGCGTCGACTTCGAGTCCGGAGTCGTCGGCGATCACGATCTCGCCCTCGGCGTGTTTGCTGTAGAACTCGGCTTTCTTGCGGGCGTTGGCTTCGAAGGTCAGGCCATCTTCGACAACCTCGGGCAGCGAAGAGAAGCCTGGCAGCATTTCGATCTGGACGTCGTGCCCAGCCGCGGCGCCGACCAGGTCGCGAATCTTGCCTGGGTTGGAGGTGGCAACGAGAATTCGTTTCATCGTCATTGGTTCCATGATATCGGTTGGGCGAAACGACACTCCTGACGATCCGTGCTGGGAGCGGTTGCTCTCAGTTGCAAGTTGTGTCGACAGTTGTTGCAACTGCATGCTGCTTTATCCAAAAGCCCAATTTTCTTCTGACGTTCATCGACAATTCATCGAGGGTTCAATTCCCCTTGACCTCCAAGCGCTATCAAGGAGGCACTCTCGTAAGGAGAGAGGTGAGGAGATCTATGCGTGAGCTACTGGCAACAACCCTGATGGCGGTCATGACGTTAGGACCGCTGGCGAATGCGAACGCCGCTACTCCGGCACATCCGGCTGCGGGTTCCACCGCGAGCACCACAACTCCCATTCAGCACCTGGTGGTGATCTTCCAGGAAAACGTTTCGTTCGACCACTACTTTGGCACCTATCCCAACGCCCTGAACACTCTTCCCGGCGAGCCGAAATTTTATCCCTCGCCCTTTACGCCCAGCGTGAACGGCTTCAACACGGCTTTGCTGAACAGCAATCCCAATCTCAACCCGGCAAACGGCAGCGGCGCTTCCAATCCCTTCCGCCTGGCGCGCACGCAGGCTTATACCACCGATCAGGACCACGACTACGGTCCGGAGCAGGCTGCGTTTGACGGCGGCTTGATGGACCTCTTCCCGCTGAACGTCGGCACCGCCGGCCCGCCGCCGAACTATGGCCCGCCGGTCGTACGCACCACAGGTCTGACAATGGGGTACTACGACGGCAACACCGTCACCGCGCTGTGGAACTACGCGCAGGCTTACGCGATGAACGACAACTCCTATGGCACGAACTTCGGCCCTTCCACCCCGGGCGCGCATGAACGTCATCTCCGGCCAGACCAACGGCGTCATCCAGAACATCGACTCCGACTACGCGGTGGTCCCTGACGGCAACGGCGGCTACACCCTGGTCAGCGATGCCGACCCGGTCGGCGATGTCTGCTCGGGCAGCTCGCAGGTGCAGATGGGCGGCCAGAATATCGGCGACCTGCTGAACGCGGCGGGCGTGACCTGGGGCTTCTTCGAAGGCGGCTTCGACCTGACCATCACCAACCCCAACGGCACCACCGGCTGCCATCGCTCGCACACCTCGCAGTATATCGGGCACCGACGAAGGCCGACTACATCCCGCACCACCAGCCATTCCAGTACTACACCACGACCGCCAACCTGCAGCACACTCGTCCGACCTCGGTCAGCACGATCGGCCACAACGGCGATGCCGGGAATCACCAGTACGACATTCACGACTTCTTCGACGCCGTGAACGCCGGCAACTTCCCCGCGGTCAGCTTCCTGAAGGCGCCCGGCTACCAGGACGGCCACGCCGGCTACTCCACCCCGCTGGACGAGCAGGCGTTCATCACCCAGGTGATCAACTTCCTGCAGACCAAGTCGGACTGGGCCAGCACCGCCGTCATCATCGCCTATGACGACTCCGACGGCTGGTACGACCATCAGCTCGGTCAGATCGTTAACCAGTCGCAGAGTTCGCAGGACATGCTGAACGGCGCCGGCTATTGCGGTCACGCAGCTCCGGCACTGGCCGGCATTCGATGGCGCGCATGCCCAGGGCCGCTGCGGCTACGGTCCGCGCCTTCCGTTCCTGGTCATCTCCCCATTCGTCGCGTCCGAACTTCGTCGATCACACCATGATCGATCAGAGTTCGGTCGTCCGCTTCATCGAAGACAACTGGCTCAATGGCCAGCGCATCACCGGATCGTTCGATGCTGTCGCCGGCCCGCTGACCAACATGTTCGTCTTCGGCGAGCCTTCGAACCAGCGCTTGTTCCTGAACGAATCAACCGGCGAGGTAAAAGGTCATTAGACCTCGCTGAATTGTCGTTCTTGTACGATAACCGTTGGGCAGGGCCGCCCCGTTGCCACGGCGACGGGCGCTGCTCTGCCTTTCTCTTTGTATCGCTTTCTCGGATGGTGGAATGAGTTCACGCCGCAAATTTCTGGAGCAGTCCGCAACCCTGGCTGGGGGACTGCTGTTCACCCGCTCGGGCATGCTCCAGGCGCTGCCGCACGCCATGCCCGCTGCGGCCAACACGCTGAATGTCAGCACGCTGCCGGCGTTCGTCGATCCGCTGCCCCTGCTGCAGGTAGCCAAACCGAACGGGATACGCTCGCTGCCGGGATCGAAGAGCCAGGTTCCGTACTACCACCTGACGGCGAAGCCGGTGGACGTGAAGATTCATCGCGACCTGAAGCCGACGCACTTCTGGTCGTACGGACCATCGATGCCCGGTCCCACACTGGAAATGCGCAGTGGTGAAGAAATTCTGGTTGAGTGGGCGAACGGATTGCCCGAACAACACTTCCTTCCCATCGACTACCGTCTGCACGGGGCGGAAAAATCGAATCCCCCGGTACGCATCGTTACCCACGTGCATGGCGCGCGCGTTCAGGCCGACAGCGATGGCTATCCCGAAGACTGGTTCGTGCCGGGCAAATCTCGTCTCTACCGCTATCCCAATCAGCAGGACGCCGCCACCCTCTGGTACCACGACCATGCGATGGGCATCAACCGCCTGAATGTTTATGCCGGCTTGTTTGGCGCGGCGCTGATGCGCGATAGCTTCGAAGATAACCTGAACCTGCCCGCAGGCCCGTATGAAGTCCCCTTGGTGATCTGCGACCGGCTGCTCACACCGGAAGGTCAGCTCTACTATCCGGTCTCTGGAAACCCGCGCGCCCCTTGGGTTGCGGACGTAGCGGGCGATGCGATCTTGATCAACGGCAAACTCTTCCCGTACTTCGAGGTCGAGCCGCGCAAGTATCGTCTGCGCATCGTCAACGCCGCGAACTCACGTTTCCTGCATCTGACGCTGAGCAACGGACTCGGTTTCCATCAGATCGCCACTGATCAGGGCCTGTTGACGGCGCCAGTGCCCCTCAACCTGCTGACGCTTGGGCCCGCCGAGCGCGCCGATATCGTGGTTGACTTCAGCGATAGCCGCGGCGACCAGATCGTGCTCAAAACCGATGCGCTACAGGTCATGCAATTCCGCGTCTCTGCAAACAAGGTCAGCGACAACAGCTCGCTTCCCGCGCGACTGCGTCCCGTACCGAAGACGCCTGAATCGGAAGCCACCACCACACGCCTGCTCACCCTTGACGAGTACCAGGGCAAGGCCGATGAGTCGATCATGCTGCTGCTGAACAACAGCTACTGGCACGATCCCATCACCGAGAAGCCCGCAGTGAACAGCACCGAAATCTGGAGCTTCGTCAACCCAACCGACGACACCCATCCCATCCACCTGCACTCGGTGCGATTTCAAATTCTCGATCGCCAGCGCTACGAGCCGCTGAGCTACGAGCCGAAGAAGGAGCTGCGTTTCTACGGCCAACGCATTCCCCCGAACCCGAGTGAAGCCGGCTGGAAGGACGTCGTGCGGGTCACCTCTAAAATGGTGACGCGCATCATCGTGAAGTTCGACAGCTATCCCGGCCGCTACGTCTGGCACTGTCACACCCTGGAGCACGAAGACAACGAGATGATGCGGCCCTACGAGATCGTGGGGTGAGACACGATAGCAACTGGCGGCTAGCCGCCTAGCTGTTTCTACCTCCGGCAGACAGCGTGCGCGTAATAATTTCACCGAAAATCTTGTTCCTGCGTCCAATCTTCTCTGAAACTATCTGGACCGGCCGGACGTAAACCAGTCAGGCCTTGCGTACGGCAACGTGGGAGGTCGCCATGAAGCGGCTCATGATCGTGCTGGTTGTGTTACTCGTGGGTGGGTTCACCCTGGTGAAGGCGCAGCAATATCCGTTCTGGGAGCTGTTGCTGCACTACTACGGCGGTACCACCGATCAGACGCCCGTGCCCTCGATGAAGATGGGCAACCACATGCAAATGTCTGTCAGGAGCGCATCGCAGCCCGGCGATCAGCAACGCGCGAAAGATATTCTGGCGGCAGCGCGCAACGTGATCACTCACTATGCCGACGTGAACACGGCCATCGAAGACGGCTACAAGCCGTTCCATCCTACCGGCCGCATGGGCGAAGAAGTGCACTACACCAACTACCGCTACCGCCTCGAAGATCGCGCGGCCATGAACTATCAGCATCCCACGTCGATTCTCTACAAGCGCACGCCGGGAGGGATGAAGCCTGTCGGCGTAATGTATACCGCTCCGCAAAACGCCACCGCCGAACAACTCAATACGATCGTGCCGCTCAGCGTAGGAGTGTGGCATCGACATGTGGATTTCTGCGGCGCCCCGCGCAACCTGCCGCTGGACGAGCAGTTTGGGCCGAATGCGAAATTCGGCATGCAAGGCAGCATTCACACCGAGGAAGTCTGCCAGCAGGCGCACGGGCTGTGGATTCCCGTGGTCTTCGGCTGGATGACCCACGTCTACCCCAACGCGCCCGACCCCAACGAAATCTGGGGCGGCCTGCAGATGCACATGGAGTCCAACACGCCCGACGAGCCCATGAAGATGTAGAAGTTCATGGGTATCTCAGAAGCCGCGGCCGAGACCGGGGACATCGCCGGCTGCGCCGGGTTTCGCAGGATCCGGGTTCGGGCCGCCTCATGCACGCCCTGAAGAATGGGTGGAGCACGCCTTCAGGCGTGCACTTGCGACCATCAGTCAAGAATTTCGGCTTTAGCCTCTGAGGTGCGCGCGGCTTGTCCTACCTCAGCGGCTGAAGCCAACTTCCATAGCCCTTCGAAATGCACGCCTGAAGGCGTGCTCCACCCGGTCTTCACTGCCCCACCAGCGACTGCTGCAAGCTGATCAGGTTCTGCGGTTTGACGTGAATCAGCCCGCGCCGGGGCGAGTCGATGTCGGCAATCAGGAAGAACGACACCGAGATCACCAGCGGCAGCACGATAAGCAGCCTGGCGGAGCGCCCTTCGCGGCGGCCGCCATAACCCACCAACAGATTGCAGCAGATCGCCGTCAAGATCAGGAAGCCCCACGCCGACTCCGGAATGCGATTCCACCAGGCCGCCTGGGTGTATCCCTGCGAATTCAGCACGTCATTCATTCCGGCGACGGCCAGAGCCGTGATCGGAGTGGGCTGCTGCAAGCCCGCGTTCTGGACCACGCTCCACATCTGGTCCTGCACCTGGCTGGTGTCGCTGTCAATCTGACGAAGTTCGTCCTCGTCGCGGGTGCGATAAAAACGAATGCGCAGCTCGGTGTATTTCTTGAGCTGTCCGCGGATGGTGTCTCCCGCGGCCGGCGGCAGCAGCCCCGCCCGCACGTACTCGGTGCCGATGGCGTTGGCTTCTTCCTCTTCGTAGTTCTTGCGCTGATCGTAGCGATTGTTGGCCATCGAAAAACTGAAACCGATGATCAGGGCCAGCAGCGTCAAGGTCGCGCCCTGCACAACGGTGAAGTCTTCGCGCTCGTTGTCAGCCAGTGGACGGCGCTTCCGCAGCGCAGCTCCTACCTGCGCCGCCAGCCACAGGCAGAGAAATACAGGAATGAACAGAAGGACCGGGTAGCGCAACCTCTACTCCTCGTCTCCGATGTTTGAAACAGCTTATGGTAGCCGATGACTCGCGCGCGGTCACGGGGCAGCACGCTGTCAGGCCTGATTGCGTGCAACATGCCCGGATTGCGATCGGGTGGAGCACGCCTTCAGGTGTGCCGCACCATGACTGCTTGGAGATTCGGCTTTAGCCTCCGAGGCACACACGGCTTGGAGTACCTCAGCGGCTGAAGCCTGGTTCCAGCGGTGCTTCAAATTGCACGCCTGAAGGCGTGCTCCACCCCAGACCGAACGAACCGTCCGGTTCTCGAAACTGAAAACTTGAAACGCCTGACTTCGGCTACCATAGCCTGATCCTCTATGGGCGCCCACTCTGCAATCTTCAAAGAGCTGTCGTACGTCTTCATCGCTGCCATCCTCGGCGGAGCGCTGGCTTGGCGCCTGCGCCAGCCGCTCATTCTCGGATACGTGCTGGCGGGCATCGCCATCAGCCCTTACACGCTGGGTCCGCGTGTCAGCGAAACGCACACCTTCCAGATCATCGCCGAGGTCGGCGTCGTGTTCCTCATGTTCTCCATCGGGCTGGAGTTCTCTATCGCCGAGCTTCTGGAAGTGAAGTGGGTGTCGCTCATCGGCGGCCCGCTGGGCGTGGTGCTGCTCTCACTGCTGGGCGAGGGCGTCGGCATCCTGATGGGCTGGGGGGCCAACACTGGCCTGGTGATGGGCATGATCATTTCCGTCGCCAGCACTATGGTCCTCTCGCGCCTGCTGATGGATAGCGGCCAACTCTCGTCGTCGCACGGCAAGGTCATGATCGGCATCACCCTGGTGGAGGACCTGGTCGTGGTGGTGCTCACCATCCTGATGCCGGCGATGGTCAGCCTTACGCCGCATAACCTGTTGGGCATCGGAATCGCGCTTGGCAAGTCTGTTCTGATTCTGGCGCCCATCGGATTTCTTGCCGTCTATCTGGTTCCGCGCTCGCTGGCCAGCGTGGCGCGCTCGGAAAACAAAGAGCTGTTCCTACTGATCATCCTGGCCATCTGCTTGGGCACGGCTGCGCTGACCGAAGCCGTCGGCCTGTCGCTGGCGCTGGGAGCTTTCGCCGCCGGCCTCATCATTAGCGCTTCGGAATATGCGCACCGTGCTCTCGAACAACTGCTGCCGCTGCGCGATGCCTTCGTGGCCCTGTTCTTCGTGACCGTTGGCGTCCTGATCAATCCGCGCGCGGTGCTGCGCAGCCCGATGCTGCTGCTCGTCGTGCTTCTGCTGGTCGTGGTCGGCAAGTTCCTTGTGTGGACCGGGGTGGTAAAGATCTTCGGCTATCCGTTTCGTACGGCCGCTCTCTCCGGCATCGGGCTGACGCAGATCGGCGAGTTCTCGTTCATCCTGGTGCAGGTGGCGCACAGCAACGGCCTGGTCGGCGACGAGTTCTACTCGGCCACGCTGGCCGCCTCCCTGCTCTCCATCCTGGTTAACGCCTGGCTGGTGAGGGCCGCACCGCGCTGGCTGCCCGAGGCCGCCCGACCGTAATTGCGCGGATACTCCCCGCCTTGCGGCCCTTGAAGCGGCACCCTCTGGCTTCTACAATTGCACTCGCTCTGGTGCTGTTCCCGCCTGGCAGTCATTCCTCACCGAAGTAATTCTTTGAGCAAATGCTGCAAGCACGGTGCAATATGCTGCGTTTTGCACAGAAGGGCCCCAAGATGTTGTGTTTTGCATCTTGACCCTCCTGTTGTTCGGTCGTAAAGTTGGCTTGTCTTAGGGAAATCCGTGGGTTACAGACGCTCGTCTGAACCCTCGGAAAAACCAAGGCAGCCAACTCAATCGTCCTGCGCCGGCTAGTTAAGGAGTTCGCTTGCTGAAACTGAAAAAGCTGCAAATCCTCGGGTTCAAGTCTTTCTGCGACCGTACCGACCTTCGCTTCCAGGGCGACGGTATTGCGGCCATCGTCGGCCCCAACGGTTGCGGCAAATCGAATATCTCCGATGCGATTTCGTGGGTGCTGGGCGAACAGTCGGCGCGACTGCTGCGCGGCGTCCACATGCAGGACGTCATCTTCGCCGGCACGCGCGACCGCAAGCCCACCGGAATGGCCGAAGTTTCCCTCACCCTGGTCGATCCCGATGTCTACGGCGACGTCAACGAACCCGAAATCGACATTCAGGACAACATGCCCGACGACTGGGACGAGTCGGCGCTGCGAGCCGACCGCGCTGCCGATGTCGAGCGCTACTCCGAAGAAGTGCGGCCGGGACAGAGTGACGAAGAGAGCGAGGCTTCCATCTCCGCTGGCCCTCAGCGGACGGCGCCTCAAGCGGAAGATTGTCATCCTGAGCGAAGCGAAGGATCTGCGGTTCGTCCCGGAGAGGCGCTTGACGCGACCCAGACCGCTGGCCCTCAGGTCGTCCTAAAGATTCGCCGCCGCAAATTTAAGCGGACGTTCAAGGCCGGCGAGATCCAGGTCACGCGCCGCCTGTTCCGCTCCGGCGAAAGCGAGTACCTGCTGAACGGCAAGCTCTGCCGCCTGCGCGACATCCAAGACATCTTCATGGGCACCGGCCTTGGGCCCGAGTCCTACGCCATCATCGAGCAGGGACGCATTGGCCAGATCCTGAGCAGCAAGCCGACGGATCGCCGCGCCATCATCGAAGAGGCGGCCGGCATCACCAAGTACAAGGCGCGCAAGCGGCTGGCCGAAGCGCGACTGGAAGACGCCAAGCTGAACCTGGCACGCATCAACGACATCTTCGACGAAGTGACGCGGCAGATGAACTCGCTGAAGCGGCAAGCGTCGAAAGCCGAACGCTACGCCAAGCTTCGCGATGAGATGCGCGACAAGCTGCGCATTGTGCTGGCCAGCAAGTTCGCGCAACTGGAAGCCGAGGCGAGCGCGCTGGAGCAGCAGATCAGCGAGATTGCCGACGAGATTCACAGCAAGAGCGAAGCGGTGCAGCAGATGGAAGTCGAGCATGGCGAGCGCACCCAGCGCGGCTACGCCATCGAACGCGAAGGCCAGGAGAATCGCGAGAAGCTGAATTCGCTGGCTCTCGATCTGGACCGCGCCGCAGCGCGCCGTCGCACCAACGAAGAGCGCTGCTCGGAACTCGACGCACGCTCGGCCGGAGCGCAGGCCGAGATCACCAACACCGAAGAGCGCCTGACCAAGCTGCAGGAAGAACTCGCGACTGATCGCGCCACGCTGGAATCGGCTAACGCCGACGTGGCCAACGCGCAGCAGGAGTTGCAGGAGCGCCAGCAGGAAGCCTCCGCAGCCGCGTCGTCGCTGATCGAGGTTGAGCGCCGGCAGGAAGAGCGGCGCAACGCGATTCTGCAGGCTGTTTCGGCAGCCTCAGGCGTACGCAATCGCATCACCCAGGCTGAAGAGCGCATCGTGGCTCTGGATCGCGAAACGAAGCGCCTGCTCGACGAGACCGCCGCTGCCAATCAGCAACTGGAAAGCTTCGGCGGCCAGCGCGGACAGCTTGGCCTGGAATTTGAAAGCGCATCGCAGCGCGTCGCGGCATTGACCTCGCAGATCACCGAAACCCGCGAGCAACTCGAAGGGAAACGCGCAGCCGAAACCGACGCCAAGCGCCATCTCGATTCCCTGCGCGGCCAGTACGCCACGCTGATGGGCAAGAAAGGTTCGCTGGAAGGCGTGATCGCCGAACATGGCTACGCCACGGAATCCGTGCGCAAACTATTCACTTCGGGATCGCTTCAGGGCGGACGCGCGCCGGTGGGCGTGCTCGCCGACTTCCTCGAAGTCGAGGGCCGCTACGAGCACGTGGTCGACGACTTCCTGCGCGATGAGCTGAACTACATTGTCGTGAAATCGTGGGACGCCGCCGATGAGGGTCTACGCCTGCTACGCAGCGATGTCGATGGACGCGCCACCTTCCTGGTTCACCCGGAGGATTCGCAGGCAAGGTTCTCGTTCCAATTCGATGAAGCAGCAAATCACGTCACGCACAGCGACGCCGTAGTGCCGCTGAAGAATTGCATCCGCGTGCTCGACGGCTTCGGCAAGTCGCTGGAAGTGATTCTGCCCAAGCTGGGCAACGGCTACATCGTTCCCGACCCCGAGGTTGGCCGCAACCTGGCGCTGGACAATCCTGACGCGTTCTTCCTGTCGCAATCGGGCGAGTGCTTCCACAATGTGACGGTCACCGGCGGCAAACAGCGCAGCCAGGGACCGCTCTCGATGAAGCGCGAGCTGCGCGACGTACTGGTTCAGATGAATGAACTGGAGCGCGCCATCGGCGAGAAAGAAACGTACATCGCCGCGGTCGCCCGCGACATCACCGAACTGACCGGGCTGTTGCAGCGGCTCGAAGATGACAAGCGCGAGTCCGAGCGGCAGGCCATGACCTCCGAGCACACGCTGCGCCAGCTCGAAAGCGAGATGACGCGCGTGCGCGAACGCCTGACGACGTATGAGGCCGAACTGCGGCGCGTCGGCGAAGAGCGCACCGAGCGCGAAGAGTTCATCACCTCGCAGCTCAGCGTGCTGTTCGAGCATGAGGAGAAACAAAAGGCGCTCGAAGCCGAGATGCAGGAGGCGCAGAGCAGCCTGGAATCGCTGCGGCAGCGTCGTGACGAAGCAGCGCAGCTGGCCAGCGAGGTTCGCGCCAATGTGGCGACGCTGGAAGAACGCCGCCGCGGAGCGATGCTGGCGGTGCAGCGCATCGAAGCCATGCTGTCGGAGGTTTCGGGGCACTTGGCGAAGTTGAAAGCCCAGTTGGAATCGGCGGCCGCCGAGAAGCAGCAGCGCGAAGCCGAGAACGTTCGCCTCGCAGAGCAGGTTGTGGAATGGACGGCCGAGCGCGACATCGCGCAGCAGCGCGATCGCGAACTCATTGACGAATTGCAGGCGGTGCGCGTGCGCATCGTCGAGTTGGAAGAAGCGCTCAAGTCAGCGCGCGAAGCCCTCGATGCCGCACGCGACCGCCGTGGCGAACTTTCCGCCGAGCAGGCGCGCGTGAAATCCGACGTGCAGCACATGGCCGAGACCTGCGTGCAGGAGCTGAGCGTCCAGCACGATGAGCTGATGGCCGACGAATCGTTGCCGCGCCTGGCGGGCGAAGAACTCGCCACCGAAGACAACGCTTATCGCGAGATGCGCACACGGCTCGACAACATGGGCCCGGTGAACATGATGGCGCTCGAGGAATACAAGGAGACGGCGCAGCGCCACGAATTCCTGGAGACGCAGCGGCAGGACCTGCTGCAATCGATCGAGAACACGCAGAACACGATCAAGGAAATCGATACCATCTCGCGGCAGAAGTTCGAAGAGGCGTTCAACATCATCAACGAGAACTTTGCCAAGACCTTCAGCAAGCTCTTCGGTGGCGGCCAGGGCTTCATGCGGCTCACCGACCAGGAGAACTCGATGGAAAGCGGCATCGATGTGGTGGCGTCGCCTCCAGGCAAGAAGCTACAGAATGTGCTGCTGCTCTCCGGCGGCGAGAAGGCGCTGACGGCGCTGGCCCTTCTGGTCGGCATCTTCCAGTATCAGCCGAGCCCGTTCTGCATCCTCGACGAGGTCGACGCGCCGCTGGACGAAGCCAACGTCGGCCGCTTCACCGAACTGATCCGCGAGATGAGCGTGCAGACGCAGTTCATCCTCATCACCCACAGTAAGAAGACGATGAGCATGGCGCCGGTAATGTACGGTGTCACCATGCAGGAGCCCGGCGTATCGAAGCTGGTTTCGGTGCGGTTTAACGAGGAGTCATCGCCGAAGCTGGTGGGAGCAACGGCATAGAGAGTCCGCAGCATAATCGAAGGGAGCGGCCGCCCTGGTGGCCCAACCTACCAAATCTCAAGCTCGAATTTCCGGTAGCGCCGGATCAGCTCAAAATCTGCGCGGTTGGAAGTAATCAGCCGCGCGCCATGCGAACGCGCTGTCAGGGCAATCAACACATCAAAATGAAGGTCGCGAAGCTTGATGGGATCGAAGCCCTTGTCCGTGGGCATTCTCGCCAGCAGTTGCCCCGATTCCAGCCAATTGTTTTCGGTGGGAGTAAAGATCGGGTGGTTCTTCTCGAGTGCTCTAAGGAACTCGCGCTCGCGAGCTGTGCCCGTTCCGCGCCACAATTCTGCCAGGACCACCGAGGAATTCCTGATCAGCCCACCCAGAGAATTGATCCGCTCCTGATGGCGCCCGGTCCGCACCTGGTCGACGATCACCGAAGTATCGAAGATGAAGACCCTACTCATCCAAGCCGGTGAACGATAGCTTGCCGGCATTCTTGCTCATCAGCTTTTGAAATCGCTTCAGAGCAACAATCTCGCGCAAGGCGGCGTGGATGGCCTCCGTGCGAGACTTTACACCTAACAGTTCGGCCGCTTCATCGGCCAGCTCGGTATCCAGCCGGATGGATGTTATAGTCGCGCTCATGTTTTCCCTTGTATATATGCTATGGCGTTTTCATATATACAGCAAGGAAAAGAAAAAAGGGAGCATCGCTGCTCCCTTTGGTCGTTCTTTCGTTGCAGTTAGGTCTTACTGACCGCCTGCCGACATGGTGGCCGAGGTGAAGGTCACGCCGGTACCGCTGTGGGCAAAGTCGATCTCATTGATGCTTGCCGCTCCACCGCCGCCATCCTGAGTCACGATCTGCGCATGATCCGGGCGAGACGTAAGCTGCTTGACCTGACCTTCGGCCGAGGCGACTTCCTTACCATTGCGCAGGAACTTCACCTGGGCGGTCGAGCCGGTGGTCTCACACTTCACGGTATATTCGCCGGCCGGCAGTGTCTTGCCGTTCACCTGCGTAGGGCTGTAGAGGGTCACGGATTCGGACTTGGAGGTGGTGCCGGCAAAAGCGGCGACAGACATGGTTAAGGCGAAAATAAACAGGGTGGCACGAACCAGATTACGAGTCATTCTCAATCTCCCTAGCGTTGACTTCGTTCTGGCGGCCCAGCGCGAACCACTCGTTCCGGCAGACACCGGCAACGGCCGGCGGAATAACTTGCATTTCCGCACGCGCTGCATAGAATGTCACCGGGGTTAAACAGTACAAAGGGACGCCTTCAGCACTCCCTCAAGTTTGTCTCGCCTGGGCCGCCAAACCGCTGGCGAAACATTCTGTTTAGCCCCAAACTGGTACCACTGCATTTGAAGTGCCAGCTTGCGCCGCACACTTCTTCTTCGATCCCTATAGAAGCTTACGAAGATGACATCGCGAAAGTTCCGTCACTCACACACAAAAACTCTCGCTGTAACCATTAGACGAGATAACGACGTGGAAGTCTCGCAGGTCGTAACGCACAGCCAGCCCTTCACAACACGCAGCCCCGCGATTTATAAGGCTGCGTCCATTACGGGACAGCAATGTAAATTTTTGTGAATTACGATTGGGCGGCGGCGCGCTGCTTCCAACTCATGCGCTCGCGCAAATTATTGATATGCGCCAGATGATGAGCGGAGTGCCACGCGTACATGGCCAGCATGCGATCGAGGGTAACCACCCCGTGTTCGGGATGGAACAGTGTTCGTCCGAAATCGGACGGCTGCATGTTCTGCAACAAATCCACCCAGCGGGAGTGCAACGCAGCCAATAGTTGTAGCGACACTTCGATGGGCGTGATACGACTGTCGGGAAGTTTCGCCCACTCGGCCTCGCGATAGGGTTTGATGGGCGGCTGTTCTTCGGTCAGCGCCAGCTTGAAGCGGACGTAGGCGTTCATGTGGCTGTCGGGCACATGATGCGCCACCTGCCGGACGGTCCATCCCTCGGGCCGATAAGGAGTGTCCAGCTGCTCGGGTGAGAGACCCTGCACCGCAGCACGCATCTGCACCGGCAACTTAGCCAGCGTCTCGATATAGCGCACACGATCCTTCGCGCTCTGCTCTTCGCTCTCGGGCTGAACCCAGGCAAATTGGCCGACCGGATACCGCAAGTCCGACATCTTTATCTCCTACTTCGTAGCACGCTACCGCAAATCCACAATTTACCGATTTTTTTTATTAAACGCACGGCTTCAGCTGTGTCGTAGAGTGTCCGTTTGATAGCGGCTTTAGCCTCTGAGGCAGTTAGTTTTTACGACAGCTTGCGAGGTACCTTAGCGGCTAAACTCGCACCCTTTCAAATTTCTCGTGGGCTCCGCGAGAGATCCCGGTTAATCAAGCGAGCGAACCTGCGACGACGCCACCATCTCCACCGTGCACGGGCCCGGGCGCGGTTGTCCCACAACGTACGACCGCGCGGCGGATGACGCGCACTTGCGCGTCGGGCGGGAACTTCATGGTGATGTCCGACTTTGTCAGACTATCCCCCAAGCTCTTCAGCGAGTCGTCACCCTTGATGAACTTCACTCCCTCGATCTTTCCCGGCGACATCAGCAGGAAGAACTCGGCCGTGCCCTTGCCTGTGTCCTTCAGCGAGTAGGTACGCAGCTTCTGCAGCTCCGTGCGCGCCTGCGGCAGACGGCTGTCGGCATTCTTCACGCCCAGCGCTTGCAATTTTGCCGTAGCATCGGCGCTCGGGTTTTCCGAAATCATCGAAAACAGGTAGTAGCGAATGGCTTCATCTTTCTTGCCGCGCTTTTCGTAGATCTCGCCCACATGTTCGGCTTCGTCTCCGTGGCCTCCGGCGAGAAAAGCGGGCAGGATATAGGACTCGGCGGCGTCGACATTGCCGCGCTTGAATTCGATCCAGCCCTTGGTGTCCCACACCGCGAATCAGCAGGTTCGCCGTACCGAGATTCTGCATGCGCAGGTTATCGAAGTTTACGTCGCGCAGCTGCGTCTGCAGCGCCTGGATCGCGGTGTCCGCGTACTGGCTGGCGCGGTCGAGCTGCACGTTCTGCTCCGACAGTCCGTACGCAATGTCGTTCCACACCACCGGCGTCGCGCTGTCACTGGTAGCTTTCTCGAAAGCTGCCATGCCCTTCTCGGTCTGGTTGTTGCCGATGTACGCCTGCCCCAGGTAGACCTGCATGAGGGCGTTCTTGGGCTGCATGTCGACGGCTTTTTCCAGCTCGGGCACCGCCTCGGCATATTTCTTCTGGTTTAGCAGGACGTGACCGAGGTTGCCGTGCGCATAGGGATCGAGCGGATTGACGTCGATCTGCTTATGAAATTGCTGGATGGCCTGGTCGTAGCGGCCCAGAGTGTTCGTACGCCAATCCCAGGTTGTTGTAGGCGTACTGATCGTAGGGATTCAGTGCGATCTGCTTCTCGAAAGCGTCGATCGCCTTTTCGTCCTGTCCCAAACCCATGTAGGCCCGGCCCAGGTTATTCCACGCCGACTTATTCTTTGCATCCAGCGCCACGGCCTTGTTGAACAGGTCGACGGCCAACTGGTATTGCTGGTTCTTTAGCGCCTGCAAGCCGGCGGCATTCAGATCGTCAGCAGAGTCTCCGCCCACGGCCGCCGCCGCCGATGACGGCGACTGGTTCTCCAGCGCGACCTCCTGACCCTCGTCGGCTTTGACCACGCGACGGAAGGCAGCGTAGTCGTCGGCGCGGCTGTCGGGAATCTCGCGCACCAGTATCTTGAGATCGCGCTTGCCGGTCAGGACACCGCCTTCGAACTTGTAGCTCGAGTGATATTCGGCGTAGTCGCGCCGAACGTCGACCGCGATCGGGAGCTTCACCTTGTATTTCGCCGGGAAGGTGAACTTCAACTCCGCAACGTCTTGCTGAATCGCTCCAAAGTCGATCTTGTGGTCATCGCTGTCGGCGGCATCATCGTCCTCGTCATCGTCACTGTTCTTGGCAGAAGGCAGGGCAATCGTCGAGAGCGGCAGCGCGAATTTCGATTCGGCCGCCGACCAGTCAAAGTAGTTGTAGGTCATGATGTCGAAATCGACCTGGATAGGCTTATCGGTATCACTGGGGTCGCTCGCCTTCAGGTTCGTAATTTCGCCGCCGCGCAAGCGCGTGTTGCGCAGCATGTAATCGAAGATGTCCTTCCAGTGACTGCTGGGCATGCGCCGCATGCCGAAGCGCAGCGCAATTTCATTGTCGCCGCGCGAGGTGATGCTGACGTGCGCGGTCAGCTTGCCCGTATCGCTGACGCTACCGTCGATGGCAGTGCGATCGAAAGCTTCAAACGGCAGATCCGTCGGCGTCCACACCAGCTCGACCTTGCCGTCGGGAGAGATGGCCAGCGCCTGCTTGCCACGCAGGTTCGACGAGAGCATGCGGAACGGCGCCACGCCCGGCGTGCTGTCCAGCCAAATCTCCTTGCCGTCCACCGGCACGCGAGTGATGACGTGATCGAACTGCATCGGCGAAGGCACATCGGGATCGAGCTTGCGCTGCGAGCCGATGAGCACCGAGGTCGACTTGAAACCCTCGGCGTCGAGCAATGCAGCCAGCAGCGTGTTCTTGTCTTTGCAATCGCCGTAGCCGTTGGCCAGAACCTCGCTGGCGGCGTGCGGCTGGATGCGTCCCAGGCCGAACGACAGGCTCACATACCGAATGTTGCGCGAAACGTAGTCGTAGAGCGCCTTCACCTTCTCCATGTCGGTGCTCTTGCCTTTGACCAGCGCGGCGGCTTCGGCCTTCACGGATGCGTCGGGAATGCGGCGCTCCCGCTCAAGATTGGCGTACCACGTCCCAACCTCCTGCCAGCTCTTAAACGTCGTGAGCTGGACGGTCGGGATCTCGTCTTTCTTCGCCTTCTTCTTGTCCTTCTTTTTGGCGTCGTCGTCGTCGGAGAGGTGCGAGTTGGTCCAGTGATAGATGCGTCGGTCGCCTTCGTCCTTGGTCGTTGGCGAATATCCGGGCTTGGTCTTCAGCGTGATCTGGCGATCCTTGGGGACGTTGATCTCCAGTTGCTCGTCAAGAACGATTCCCCGCTCGGTGAAGTTGTAGCTCGCCCAAAATTGGCCGGGCGTCAGCGGGTTCACAATGTTGCGAATGAAGCGATACTCCAGCACGTCGCCCGGACGCAGCGAAGGCACGCTGATGTGCTTCTCGTGATAGTCGGTGTAGACGGGCGCGTCGGGAAAGGTGAGGTCCTGGATCGCCGATTCCTGCGCGCTGATAACCGTTCCGTCGGGCTTGTGCACGCGGACGTAGGCGATCTCCAGTTTGTCGCTCAGCGCGCTGTAGCCGACCTTCAGCTGGCCCAACGACTGCACACCACTTTCACTCATGATCTTGATGCGGGCGTCGGTCTGGTCAACGCCGGTGCCGTCGTTCTCAAAGCGCATCTTCTCGCTGAACTCTTCCACCACGTAGGCCTGCTGCGAGTAATCCTTGGCAGCGGGTGCCTGCGCGGGACCAGACTGGGCCGCGTCTTTGCCGGGCGCTGGCTGCGCCGAACTGCCGGTCGGATTCTGGCCGGCAGGCTGCGGCGTAGTGGAGGGCGCCTCTTGGGCGATGACTGTCAAGGAAGAAAGAAGAAGGGCGACTACGGCGACCGCTGGTTTCATAGGTGTTGGCTGGCCCATCCATCCTACGCGAGCAGCCGGAGAACGCCAAACCAGGCGCAGAAACTGGAAAAAAGGCATGGAGCGCACGCGGCAGTCGGATGAGCGCACGCGCGGGTGGAGCACACGCAGCAGTCGGATGAGCGCACGCGCAGCAGTCGGGTGGAGCACGCCTTCAGGCGTGCATTCATGAAGCAAAGTTAGAAGCTCGGCTTTAGCCACTGAGGTAACCTCACCGGCTAAAGCCGGGTTCCGGAAAGCCCATCTTGATTGCACACCTGAAGGCGTGCTCCACCCAAAACTAAGTTCTTCCCGGCTCAAGCCTAACTCTTCGCTGCCGGGCATGCTGACGCAGAGTCTTCAGCAGGCTGTAAAATCGTGCCCCGACAAAACCGTCGCGAGAACCACCAATCTAACGCCTAATTGCTGATTGCTGATTACTGAGGCGTCTTGCTCTACCGGCGCGCCTGTGCGAGATTGTCCCGTGGCTCGCTTCACCTTCTTCATCGGCAAGGGCGGCGTCGGCAAGACGACCATCTCCTCCGCCTACGCGCTGCACCGTGCGGCAAAAGCGCGAGTCCTTCTGCTCTCTACCGATCCGGCACACTCCCTCGCCGACATTCTGCAGATCAAGCTCAGCGACAAACCAAAGCGTCTGCGGCCCCAGCTCTGGGCACGGCTGATCGATCCCGACCGGCAGATCAAGAAGTTCCTCGCCCGCGAGCGCGCCGACATTCTCGCCCTGCTGAACAAGGGCAGCCTGTTCACCCGCGATGAACTGGAGCCGCTACTCGACACCAGCCTGCCCGGTATGGCCGAAGTTGCGGCCCTGCTCGCTGTCCACGAATTGCTGGCCAGCGATTTCGACGAGATCGTGGTCGACACCGCGCCCATGGGCCACGCCATTCGCCTTTTCCAGATGCCGGAGCACTTCGCGCGCTTCCTGGATGTGCTGGAGACTGCCGCCTCGCGCGACGCCGTCCTGGCACAGCACTTCGGCGGACACGTCGTGCGCGAGCCGGCGCTGGATCGCTGGGCGCGCATGGTAGAAGAGGTGGAACGGGCGCTGTCCGCGCAGGGCTCGAAGCTGGTGCTGGTCACGACGCCCGAGCCGTTCTCGCTGAATGAGGCGGCTCGCTCGGCTGGGTCGTTCGCGAAGGGCGAGGCGGCCAACGCCATTAGCGAGATCGTGCTGAACCGGGTTGTCGATGGCAAGACCAATTGCCCGCGCTGCCAGCAAAGGGCCGGTCAGACGCGCGCGGCACGTGCGTTCCTGCGCAAACATTTTCCCAACGTAAAAGTTCTGTCGGCCGATGATCCCGGCTGTCCGATTCTCGGATCGGCTGCGCTGGGCAGCTTTGGGCAACACGTCTTCGCGGGCAGGAGACTTTCGCGGGTGGTGCGGTCGAAACCGGCCAAAGCCCGCGCGCTCGAGCTTAAGCCCGCGACTTGGCCGAATCTCGAAACGCCGCTCACGCTCACACTCGGTAAGGGCGGCGTCGGCAAGACAACGATCTCAGCCGCGCTGGCATTTCATCATCGCCGAGTGGCGAAGAACGACAAGGTGACCATCTGCTCAGTCGATCCTGCGCCTTCGCTCGACGACGTCTTCGCAACGAAAGTCGGCCGCCAGCCCAAACCTGTTCTGCGTGACCGCAAACTTCTGGCCGCCGAGTTCGATGCGATGTCCGAGTTTCAGCAGTGGGCAGAAAGCCTGCGCCGGCGCCTCACCGACGCCATGACGGGCGAGGAGCGCGGCATCCACCTCGACGTCAGCCTCGACCGGCGCTTCCTGCTCGCGCTGCTCGATGTAGTGCCACCAGGCGTCGACGAAATCTTCGCCATCTTCGGCATCCTCGATCTGCTGAAGTCAGGCGGCCGCGTGGTCATCGACATGGCGCCCACTGGCCACGCGCTGGAGCTGCTGCGCACGCCCGCGCGTCTGCTGGCCTGGGCCCGCCTGCTGTTGAAAACCCTGGCAGCGCACCGTACACTGCCCATGGCTCAGGATGCTGCCGTCGAGGTCGCGAGCCTGTCGCAGAATGTGCGCGAGCTGGCGGTGATCCTGCGCGACGAGACGCGCAGCCGCTTCATCGCCGTGACCTTGCCGGAGCCGCTGCCCGATTACGAAACGCGACGGCTGCTGCGCGACCTGAAGGAGCTGCAAGCCCCGCTGGGCGCGGCGTTCATCAATCGCGTGCTGACTGAGCCCGGCAAATGCTCGCGTTGCCGATTGGCTGCGGATTGGCAGGCCGCATCGCTGGCGAGTTTGCAAAAGCAGTTGCGAGGAACAGCGATCCTCATCGCACGCGAATCGGAGAAGCCCATCGCTGGGGCAGAAGCGTTGAAAGAGTTCACGCGGGAGCTGTGGCAGTCGAGACTCAATGTCGCGCCGCGAAAACGATCGATCAAAGCGGCAGGGGCAAAATCGAAGCCGAAACCCTGATCGACACGGCTTGAGGCCCAGCCCAGGCCAAACCGGCTTTGAAAGGGACCGCCTTCAGGCGGTCCGCCACCGCGAGCCAAGGGATTCGGCTTTAGCCGCTGAGGGATTCGTTCATCGCTTAGCACGCTTCATAAGAAAGGAACCATGCCAGAATCGGAGAACAAGGCGGTCGTCCAGAGGTTCATCGATGAGGTCTTGAACCAGGGCAAACTGGAGACGGCCGACGAGATCGTCGCAGAAAATTTCGTCGAGCTTGACCCGTTGCCCGGCCAGCGCCAGGGCCGCGAAGGTCTGAAAGCAATTGTCGCCATGCTGCGTAACGCCTTTCCAGACATGCACTGGTCGATCGACGAAACCATTGCTGCGGGCGAAAAGGTCGTGACCCGCTTCACCTGGACCGGCACGCATCAGGGAGAGTTTCTCGGAATTCGAGCCACCGGCAAGTGCGTCAGCGTTAAGGGTGTCGTCATCGACCGGATCGTCCGCGCCAAGATGACCGACAGCCGCATCCTGATGGACAATCTTGGAATGATGCAGCAGCTCGGCGTCATTCCTCCGCCGGCGTAGACGCGCCGTTACCATTAAGATTGGAAACTGGATCAGGTCCAAGCGTGCCCATCAAGTCAAAGCCAGCCGCGAAATCGAACGGAACCAAGAAGAGCGCGGCATCGCGCGCCCTTTACCTGTATGCGATTTCCCAGATGCCGAAGAACGCCGCGCCCGCGATGGCCGCCGAGGGCATCGATGGAGCGTCTCCGGTTGAAGCCTTGCGTTGCGGCAAATATCTCTGCTGGGTGAGCCGCGTCCCACGCCACGAATTCGCCGACGCGCTCTCTGACCGCATGCAGGACCTGGAGTGGCTGGCCACGACCGGCCTGCGCCATCAGCGTGTAGTCGCGGCAATATCAGCCAACTCCACCGCGCTTCCGGCGCGCTTTGGCACCGTGTTCCTCACCGACGAGTCGCTGACGCAGCACGTCAAAGAGCGCAGCGCCGCATGCAAAAAAGCCTTCGAGCGCGTGGCCGACGCCGATGAATGGGGCATCAAAATCTTCGCCGAACCAAAGCGAGTTGTGCGACCGGCGACGAAGGCGGCCAGCGGCTCCGATTACCTGAAGCGCAAGGCCGAGTTGCTGCAGCCGCGCAAGGGCGCACCCGACGAAGCGGTACAGAGCTTCGTCTCCGCGATGACGAAGCTGGCGGTCGCCGCAAGTCCAGGCGGCAAAGCCAGCGCCGGACAGCCAGGCCTGGTGTGGCACGGATCGTTTCTCATACGCCGTGCCGACCGCAGGAAGCTCGACGCCGCGCTGAAGACATACGCTTCCGCGTGGAAGGACCAGCGCCGGATCGATTGCAGTGGCCCATGGCCGCCGTATTCATTTGTGGGGGAGCATGTCCACTGAACCGGAAGCCATCCAGACGGTGACGCTCGGCGGCGAGGAGGACATCTCGCTGCTCGACATCCTCGACCACGTGCTGAACTCCGGCGTCGTGATTCACGGCAGCCTGGTCATTTCGCTCGCCGGCGTCGACCTCGTCTACGTCGGGCTGAACGTCATCCTCACCTCGGTCGAGACCGCGCTGCGGAATATCGACGCCGGCCAAACCGCATCGGGGCCCAAGGTTCGATCCGCATAACCAACACGGTCTCGCGCTGTTCGAGCTCGCTTTCAAGTACTCTGTCTTGTAGGCCACATGCCCTGTCTTCTTTATTGCGTCACGCAGCCGGGTCCCGAAGTGAAAGTCAGCACCGGCGTCGCCGAGTCGACGGTGCGCTCGCGCGAGATGCTGGGCGTGCGGCTTTACTGGAGCGAGATCGCTGATCCAGAGACCACGCTCGGCGAGGCTGAAGCGCTCAAGAAAGCGGCCGTGGAATTCCATCAAGTGTTACGTGAGATTCTGACCGTAACCACCCCGATTCCCTTCCGCTTCCCTACTCTTCTGGAAAACGAAGAGGCATTCGAGCCCAACCTCTCGGCCGAGCAGGAACTCTATCGCGAGGCGTTGGCGCGCCTCGCCAGTTCGATGCAATACGAGGTTGTCGGCACCTGGACCGACGAGAAGGAAGCTGATTTCTCGACCCCGGTGAGCGGTCGCGAGTATCTGCAGCGCAGGCAGCAGGCCGGAGCCCGCGTGGCCGCCGTCGAGACCAAGCTGAAGACCGTCACCGGAGATTCCGTCCGCGAATGGCGCGGCCGCCAAGAGCGAAAAACTCATCGCTGGTTTGCCCTGGTGCCGCGCGAAAACCGCGAGCGATTTCTGGCGGCATTGCGAACGGCCGGCGGGTCGGAGGGCATTCGCTTGCGGCTGAGCGGACCGTGGCCTCCGAGCGAGTTCGTCACGCCGCGAGGTGAGCATGACCGACGATAAGCCCAAGCAGCTCACGCCGCAGCAGGTCGAGCAGGCCGTAGCCGAACTGCGGCGGCAGATGGAAGGCTTGGCGCAGCAGCCGCCGCAGCGCGTCGATTGCACGCAAGAGACGATCGAACAAGGACTGGCCAAGCTGGTACTCGGGCTCATCGAATTGCTGCGGCAACTGCTGGAGCGGCAGGCCATCCGGCGCATGGAAGGTGGTTCGCTGAACGATCAGCAGGTCGAGGACATGGGACTGGCGTTGATGAAGCTGGAAGAGAAAGTTAAAGAAATAGCTGAACAATTTGGACTGAAGCCAGAAGACCTGAATCTGGCGCTCGGGCCGCTGGGGAATTTGCTGGAGTAGCCGTTCACTGTGTCCCCGTCCAACCACGAATTGTCATCCCGACCGAGGGCTTCAGCCCGAGTGGACGGACCTGCGGTTGTCGGCTTAGCGAACCCTTCCCCCAACGAGCAAAACCGCAGATCCCTCGACTGCGCTTCGCTCCGCTCGGGATGACAATTCATGGGATGTAAAGGGCTTTTACGGTCCTTCGCCCCTGCGTCCGCACGTAGCAAGAGCATCCGCGAAAAACCGCAGCGGACGCTCCGCTCGGAATGACAATTCGTTTTTGGACCGAATAGCGAAGAGCGGAAGGCGAAAAGCGATCCGCTGACTGCGGCCTTTCCACGATACAATTTTCGTTACTCTCAATGCCCGATCCCACCTCACCGGTGCGCACGACGCCCGCTTCCGCGACAACCCAGCACGCGCCGCGCTCCCCATTTCAGTCCATCGCGACCTCGCCGGGATGGATGGTGCTCGTCGCGTTTCTCATCCGCATGGCGTGGATTATCGTGGCCCACACCTATCGAATCCGCACCAACGAGCACAATTTCGGTTTCGGATTCGAGACCGGGCAGATTGCTTACTCGCTGGCCAACGGCATGGGCTTCAGCTCACCCTTCGGCGGCAACACCGGCCCGTCGGCGTGGACCTCGCCTATCTACCCGTGGCTGGTCTCGCTGGCGTTTCGTGTCTTCGGCAGTTACTCGCCGGCGTCCGCGTTTGTCATGCTGACCTTCAACAGCGTGGTCGGCGCGCTGACCTGCTGGACCATCTACCGCACCGCTCTGCGACTCTTCGATCGCAAAGTTGCGCTGTGGTCAGGATGGGTGTGGGCGCTGTATCCCGACATGATTTTCTGGGCGGTGAAGTGGATCTGGGAGACCAGCCTGTCGGCGTTTCTGCTCAGCTTGCTGTTCATGCTGACGGTCGAGATGGAAGGCGATGAGCGCGTCTCGTCGTGGATTGGCTACGGACTGCTCTGGGGGCTGGCTGGGCTGAACAATCCCGCGTCGCTGTCGTTCCTTCCCTTCGCCGGATGCTGGCTGGCGTATCAACTTCATCGCCGCGGCAAACGGTGGCTTGCGCCGACGGCAGCCAGCGCCGTCATCTTCTGGATGACGCTGATGCCATGGTTGGTGCGCGACTACCGCGTCATGGGACACTTCGTGCTCATCCGCGACAACGCCGGCAACGAGCTGCGCCTGGGCAACAATCCCCTGGCTGAAGGGCAGTATGTTCTGGCATTGCATCCCAGCCAGAACGCGCTGGTGCTGGCCAAGTACAAGCGCCTGGGCGAATACGAATTCTGCGTCGACCAGGGACGGCTGGCGAAGCAGTGGATCGCCGAGCATCCGGGGAAGTTCACGATCATCACGCTGCGGCGCGTCTACTACTTCTGGAACGGCATTCCGCGGCTGGCGAAACAGCAATCGCTGGCCGAGCTGAAGAATTCGCACACCCTGCTGCTGTCCATCGTGGGCCTGTGGGGCTTGTTGCTGGCGATCAAGAATCGCGTTCATGGCGTATTTCTTTTCGCCAGCCTTTTGGCGATCTATCCGGTGGTCTACTATATTTGCTTTCCAGAACCTCGCTATCGGCACCCCATCGATCCCCAGTTGATCATCCTGGGGGTGTACCTGGTGTGCCAGGCAAAACCGCGGAGAGTCATTGGCTCCTGAATCGCAAACCCGCATGGCCACCGGCATTGGCGCCGAGGAGTTGGCCGAACTCGACCAGGACGAAGTCCTGCCGCAGTTTCACACGCTCTCCATCATCATCCCGGTTTACAACGAGCGGCGGACGGTGATGCGCCTGCTGCGGCAGGTGGCGCGGCAGCCGCTCAGCCTGCACAAAGAACTCATCATCGTCGACGACTTCTCCACCGACGGCACGCGCGAGTTCCTGCGCGACCTCGATCTGCAGACTGCCCTGGGAGCCGGCGGCGCCAATACTGTCAGGCTGGTGCTGCACGAGAAGAACATGGGCAAGGGCGCCGGCGTTCGCACCGGCTTGGCGCAATCGACGGGCGAGCTGGTGCTGATTCAGGATGCCGACCTGGAATACGATCCACGCGATTATCCCGCGCTGATTGCGCCGATCCTGGAAGGCCACGCCGACGCCGTCTTCGGCAACCGCTTCCACTCGGGCTCGCACCGCGTGCAGCGCTTCTGGCGCTTCACCCTGAATCGCCTGTTCTCAGTGACGTGCAATGTTCTGACCGGCATCACCATCCACGATGTCACCGCGTGCTACAAGGTCTTCAAGCGCGAGCTGCTGGAGCGCATGCATCTGCGCTCAGACCGCTTCAGCGTCGAAACCGAGATGACGGTGAAGCTGGCCAAGATGGGCATTCGCATCTATGAGGTGCCGATCGTTTATCACGGCCGCACCTACGCCGAGGGCAAGAAGATCAGCTGGAGCGACGGCGTGATGGCGTTCTACGATCTGGTGAAGTACAGGTTCACGGATTAGAGTGCAGTGGTCAGGGGCTAGGGGCTAGCGGACTAAGAATCAGCATTTGCCCTTTGGCATTGAGCTTTCAGTACTTCACCCGCAGTATTCGCCGCCTCCCGTCAACTTTGTCATCCGGACCGGAGCGTCCGCCTGTCTTTCGCCGCGTATTTTGCGGCGGCGGACGCGTAGTGGAGGGACCTGTGGTTCCCTCACGGTGGAAAACTGCGCCGGTGCTCTTCTATCTGGCACGAGCTCGAGCTGCCAACAGCGCGCCCATTGGAGAGTCTCCCAGGGACAGGATATGAGCTGCGGCGTGCCTTCGTTTCCGTGTCCGCCGTCCCGCAAACCCGCGGGACGAAAATCGCGGCGGACACTCCGCTCAGGGCGACAAGTGGGATGGAGTGGCTGAGGACTGGAGACCTAGAGTCGAGGATAACTGCTAGTTGCTAGTCGCTGCCTTCACGCATTCTGCCGGTTTGGCTGGTTCGTCTTGGTCAGCTCCCCGACGGCTTGATTCCAGGTGACGATCCACGGCACCACCAGTGAATACAGCAGCCGCGCGGCCAATTGTTTTGCAGTTGCATGCTTGCCGAAGGTCGCCCAATCCAGACGGAACGCGAAGTACATCTCCAGCAGCAGCACGGCGGCGAACGGAATCACCGTGCGCGGCAGCAGAACAATCGCGACAACTTCAGCGACGCAGCGCAAGAAGTTTCGCACCAGCCGCGACCGTCTGATTCCCAGCACGCCATCGGCGATGCCGTAGCGCGCCATCATGCTGAGCGCGGTCTTCAGCGTGTGGTGCGGGCGATAAATCGCCTGGGCGCGCTCGGCGTAAGCCGGCTCGGTCACTTTGCGCACGCGCAGATCGAAGGCCGTGTCCTCGCCGAGAAACGTCGTCTCGGGAAATCCGCCGACGCGCTGCCAGAGCTCTTTGCGAAACGCCATCGAACGCGCGGTGCAGGACTTCGTGGTGCCGTCGGCACGTTGCTTCAACCCGAAGAACGGAGCTGACGCCAGGTCCCAGATCGTCTGATCTTTCGGATCGACGCATGAGCCGCCCAGCGCGTACTCGGCACTGCCGTTGAGGATCGGCGCAGTCAGGCGGGCGAGCCACTCGGGATCGTAGACGCAGCCCGCATCGGCGCAGGCCACCACTTGCGACGTTGCGGCCGCGATGCCAACATTGCGGCCGCGGGCGATCGGGCCGGGCGAGGCTTTCAGATTGCAGCTCTCGTCTCGGATTGCTTTCAGGTTGGGATACTTCGCTTGCGCGGCCTGCAGGTGCTCCCAGGTGCCGTCGGTCGAACCGCCGTCAACGACGATGACCTCCGGCGCGAGCGTCTGCTGCGCCAGGGTTGAGACCAGGCCGTCGATGTCGTCCACCTCGTTGAGGACAGTGGAAGTTACGGTAACCGTGGGCATTTTGGTAATTTTATCCTTTTTGGCGAACCGGACGCGCACAGGTTGCGTATTCATCAGAGAGTTATGATTCTCCTCAGCGGCTAAAGCCGGCGTATTGATTCAACGTTCCGGACCGCCCGAAGGCGGTCCCTTTCAAAGCCTGGAGGCAGCATGATCTTCCGCAGACAGACAACTTTGGCAGGCGCAATCACCGGAGCGCTGCTCGCGCTGGCGATGGCTCTTCCGTCGCGAGCAGAGGTAACTCAGGAATTTCACAAGACGGTTTCGCTCAGCGGCAATGGGACAGTCAACCTCGGGAACATCAATGGCAACGTCGACATCACCGGCTGGAACAAGAACGAAGTGCAGATCGACGCCATCAAGACGGCCAGCGATCAGCAAAAACTCGACAACATCAATATCGACGTGAACGCCACCAGCAACTCGGTTGAGATCAAGACGCGCTATCCCAAGGGTACGAATAACAATCCCGGCGGCGTGCACTACACGCTGCACGTTCCACAGAACGCGCGTATCGACAAAGTAGACCTCGTCAATGGCTCACTTACCGTGCAGAAGATTACCGGAGAGGTGAATGCCAGCCTCGTGAACGGGAGGGTGCAGGCATCCGATCTAGCGGGCACGGCTGATTTGGCTACGGTGAATGGTGCCATCGATGCTACCTACAACTCGCTAAAGAATGTTCATGAGATCAAGTTGAAGTCGGTGAATGGCACGATCACTCTGACTCTGCCGCCTTCCCCTAATGCCGATGTCGACGCCAGCGTGACTAACGGCAGCATCTCCACCGGCTTTCCGCTGACGGTGAAAGGACGCTTCGTGGGCAAGAGCATGTCTGGAACGCTGGGTAGCGGTGATGTCCACATCGAATTGAATAACGTGAACGGCAGCATCAAGCTGCAACCAGGACAGAGCACGTTGTAATCCTTCTTGGTGTTGATTTTAGGCCGCAACCGGACTTCGAGTTCCTGCTCGGGCGCAGGCAGGGCTCGCCGGCGGCGGGCGTTACTCGGCTGGTGGCGACGCGGATAGCTTCAGCTCTGAGCTTTTCTGGCGCACACCTAACACATTACCCATTAGCTACTTTGTGTCTATTGGTGAGATTTAATAGGTAAGTTTAAGCCAAGGTAGATAATTTTCTAGCTATTTCACTAAAATCGCTTGCAATAAGGTACGACTCATGGCATCTTAACAAAGCGTAGGAGAACGCCCGATGAATACAAAAACGCAAATCTCGATGCGTAGGCTCTCGCCGAAGGTCGCCTTCAGCGGTTGCCGCCGGGCACAGCATTTCTCCCATAATTAGCCTCCGGCACACTGCTCCTACGCAAATGCTCGTCAATCTAGAATTCGCTGGGTGGTGAAGGAAATGGTTCCTTCGACTGTGGATCGACAACGACCGTTTTCGATTGTTCCCCCGGCGACTTCAGGTCAGTGGTGAAGCATGCGGATACTTCTCTGGTAAAGACTCGCAAGAGTGGGGTTCGACTCCTCAAGACCGCATGCGCCTTTTCCCTGACCGCGCATAGATTTGAGCAACTTAAAACCTGGTCCAGGTCGGTGGCGAAGACTACGGTTACTTCGAACTAATCCGTGGCCGCAGGTTCGATTCCTGCCACGAGTGGGAGCGCTCGTGTAGCTCAGTGGTAGAGCACCGGAAAATGCCGTAGTCGTTCAGTTCCCCGGCCCAAGCCTGGTCAGTGGTGAAATGTGCGGATACTTCTTGACACGGCCCGTAGGGCGGGGGCTCAACGCCCCGAGACCGCATGTGTTTGTTCCCTGACCATTTGTCGATTGACAGGTAAATCTCAACCATTCAGGTCGGTGGTGAAGGAATCGGTTACTTCGTAGGTCGCAGGTTCGAGCCCTGTCGCGAGCTTCGGTTCGCGTAGCTCAGTTGGAAAGAGCGCGATCCGGTTCCGGAGCAGTAGTTCCCCGACCTACTAGAATGCCGTTATTTCCGGCTTAGAAAGAGAAAGACCGTGGGCAAAGTACATATAAGACCGGACGCGCCTATGCAAGGTTCGCGCTGTGAATCATGTCAGCACGCGCATATCTTCGCCGGTTATCGTGAATCGGAAGCTATAGCTTATTGCACCTTTGTATTCGACAGCGCCATACCTGTTCCATTCAAGGTGCGCGACTGCACAAGCTATGCCGATAAGGGTCAGCCTACCTGGGACCAGATGAAGGACCTGGCGTTGCCGATCAGAGAGACGACCACGTCGAAGGCAACCGGCTTCAGACCATCGACGAACGCAGTAGCTAACACCAAAGCGGAAGAGTAATTACGGGTAGCTATTGCCGTAGTTTCAACTTCTCAGACTCGTAGTTGGAAAGGAGGCCAGCAATGGCTCGACTGAACATCATGAAGTCCGAAAACCTCGGCGGCGCCCTGCGCACTCACGAAGGTGCGCCGGCGAAGCGTACTACTCTCGAACTGCGGCTGCGTCGCTCCGTCCTGGCCTGCCTGTTGTGGGAGGACCAGTTCTACGAGGACGGTGTAGCAATCGCCGGACGTATCGCCGATCTTGTTCCCACGGTCGACACGGACCGAGTGGCGGCGCTGGCAGTGGAAGCTCGTGAGCAGATGAAGCTGCGTCATGCTCCTCTGCTGCTGGTGCGCGAGATGGCGCGTTACAAGACGCATCGCGCTCTGGTAGCTGAGACTCTGGCTCGCGTAATTCAGCGCGCCGATGAGTTGGCGGAGTTCGTCGCCATCTACTGGCAGCACGGACGCGTGCCTCTGTCGGCGCAGGTGAAGAAGGGCCTGGCGGCTGCCTTCACCAAGTTCGACGAGTACGCGCTGGCGAAGTACAACCGTCCGAACGCGGTGAAGCTGCGCGACGTGCTGTTCCTCTGCCACGCCAAGCCTCGCGACGAGGCGCAGGCGGAGTTGTGGAAGCGGCTGGTCTCCGGCGAACTGGCCACTCCCGATACCTGGGAAGTGGCGCTGTCCGCCGGTGCTGACAAGCGCGAGGCTTGGGAGCGTCTGCTGACCGAGCGCAAGCTGGGTGCGCTGGCGCTGCTGCGCAACCTGCGCAACCTGCACGATGCCGACGTCCACGAGGAGTTGGTGCTGGACGCGCTGCGTTCCATGAAGAGCGACCGCGTGCTGCCGTTCCGCTTCATTGCGGCGGCGCGCTACGCTCCGCAGTGGGAGGCGGCGATCGAGCAGGCGATGTTCGCCGGCGTGGCCGGCCGCGAGAAGCTGCCGGGCAAGACCATCCTGCTGATCGACGTTTCCGGTTCGATGGTGGCGCCGCTGTCCCGCCGCTCGGAGATGCTGCGTACCGACGCGGCCTACGGACTGGCCGTGCTCCTGCGGGAGATCGGCGAGGACGTTATCGTCTACAGCTTCTCCGACGAGTTGAAGCGCATTCCGGCTCGTCGCGGTTTCGCGCTGCGCGATGCTATCGATGCGAGCCAGCCGCACGGCTGCACGTATCTGGGCAAGGCGCTTAGCGAGATCGCCGAGCCCTATGATCGGCTGATCGTCATCACCGACGAGCAATCGCACGACACGGTTCCCTCGCCCAAGGCGAAGGGCTACATGATCAACGTCGCCAGTTCGAAGAACGGCGTTGGTTATGGCAACTGGACTCACATCGACGGCTGGAGCGATTCGGTCATCGAGTACATCCGCGAACTGGAGCGAGTGGACCTTAACCCTGAAGTGTAGTCTCCGGGCTGGAGCGATCCGGCCCGGGGATTCACGGGCGTCGACCCCACGCAGCAGAAGCCAAGATGTCTGAACATCGACGCTGCTTTCAGCAGTACCGCTACTCTTTTTCATACACTTTTAATCTCACCCTAGTTACAATCTCCGCACACTTTCTGAAGTACCACCTGGCCGGAGACCCATGAGCACCGTACTTGCAGCCCTCAAGTCCTTTGAGCAGCATCTGGACGATACTCCCTTCACCAAGACACAACGGAAGGTCTGGATACTGTCGGCCATGGGCGTGCTGCTGGATGGCTTCGACTTCTTCATCATCGGCGTGGCCCTGCCGCTCATCGCGCACGACTTCCAGATGAACGCGGCGACCAGCGGACTGGTGGCTGTTGCCGCGGTGGCCGGCGCGTTCTTCGGCGCGCTGGTCTTCGGACAGGTTGCCGACAACATGGGCCGCAAGGGAATGTTCCTGGTCGACATCATTCTGTTCGTGGTGTTCTCGGCGGCCTCAGCGGCAGCGTGGAATCCGGCTTCACTCATTGTGTTCCGCTTCATCCTCGGTATCGGTATTGGCGCAGATTACCCCATCGGGGTGTCCTACATCGCAGAGTGCGTTCCCACACGGTTGCGGGGCCGGCTGATCGTCGGCGCGTTTGCCTTTCAGGCGCTGGGGTCCTTGATGGGTGTGCTGGTCGGACTAGCGATACTGAAGCTCGATCCCGTGATGGGCGCATGGCGCATCATGCTGGCTTTCGGCGTGCTGCCGGCGGTAGTGGTGGTGCTGATGCGCGACGGCCTCCCGGAGAGCGTGCGCTGGCACCTCGCGCGCGGGAACTACGAGAAGGCATCCCATGCGGCGAGCGCGCTGCTGGAATTTCCCGTCGTTCTGAACGAGAAGAATTCGCCGAAGACGGAGCGCAAGCTGACATTCGGCTCGTTGTTCAAGAAGCGCTACATTCGCCGCACTATCTTCGCGTCAGTGCCGTGGTTCTTACAGGACATCGCGACCTATGGCATCGGCATCTTCACGCCGACCATCATGGCTGCGATGGCGCTGGGCGGCGGCGCCAACTTCATCGCCAAAGATATGGGAGCGACGGAAGGCGCGGCTGCCGTGGACCTGCTGCTGGTCGTCGGTTTCATGCTGGCTATTATGCTGGTGAAGCGCGTGAGCCGCGTGGCGTTGCAGATTACCGGCTTCCTGGGGATGGCGTTGGGGTTGTTGATGGTCGGAGCGTCATCTCTCTATCCGAGCGGTTCCACCGGGGCGATGGGGATGATCTTTGGCGGCTTCATGGTCTTCAACACCATGATGAACATGGGGCCGAACGCGACGACGTATCTTCTGTCCGGCGAGACGTTCCCGACTTCGATCCGCGCCACCGGCGCGGGGTTTGCCGCTTCGATGGCGAAGCTAGGCGCGGTGGTGGGCACGTTCTTCTTCCCCGTGTTGAAAGCTGAGCTCGGAATTCCCAGGCTGCTGGTTTTCCTGGCTGCGGCTTGCGGGTTGGCCGCGGCAGTTACGTACGGCTTCCGCGTCGAGACGCGAGCTTCGCTGGACGAGCAGCATGCCGAGACGCTGGTTCCGCAGCCGGCTTACGCAGAGGCTGCGGCGGGTTAAGAGATTGGATAGACACCAAGTCTCGCGGATCGCGAGACTTGAGACACTCCGGCCTTTCATCTATTTTTCATCTTAACTCTGCCGAACTTTTCTCGTCGGGCCAGCGCATCCAACATCGTTGGCGTAAATTAATTCCTAGGACGAAATCATGAGCACTGATCTGAAAACTCAGCCGAGGGTGTCTCCGCTGGCGGGCAAGCCCGCGCCAAGAGACATTCTCGTCGATCTGGCGCAGCTCGAACGCGACTACTACGAGCGGCAGCCGAACCTCGACGATCCGAATCAACTGGTTAGTTTCGGCACCAGCGGACATCGGGGTTCGTCGCTGCGAGGAACCTTTACGGAGGCGCACATCCTGGCGATCACCCAGGCGATTTGCGAGTATCGCCGGGAACAAGGCATCGATGGCCCGTTATACATGGGCAAGGACACGCACGCGCTGTCAGAGCCGGCGCAGCGCAGCGCTCTTGAGGTTCTGGCCGCTAACGAAGTCGAGACTCTGATCCAGCGCGACGATGGTTACACGCCGACTCCGGCAGTCTCCTATGCGATTCTCGTTTACAACCGCGGTCGCCAGGATCATCTTGCCGACGGCATCGTCATCACGCCGTCGCACAATCCGCCGGAGGATGGCGGATTCAAGTACAACCCGCCCAACGGTGGCCCGGCGGATACGGATGTCACGAAGTGGATCGAAAACCGCGCGAATGAGTTGCTAAAGGCGAACAACGACGACGTGAAGCGCGTTCTCTACGCGGCCGCGCAAAATGCGCCGACAACCCGCGAGCACGACTTCGTGATGCCCTACGTGAACGATCTGAAGAACGTTATCGACATGGAAGCGATTCGCGCGGCCGGTTTGCGACTCGGCGTCGACCCTCTAGGTGGGGCATCTCAACCGTATTGGGATCCGATCAATTCGGTGTACGGGCTCGAGGTCGCCATCGTCAACAAGACGATCGATCCGACGTTCTCCTTTATGACGGTCGATCACGACGGCAAGATTCGCATGGATTGCTCGAGCCCCTACGCGATGGCGAGCCTGGTCAAGCTGAAGGACAAATATCAGGTCGCGTTCGGCAATGACACGGACTCAGACCGGCACGGCATCGTTACGCCGAGCGCCGGCTTGATGAATCCGAATCACTATCTGGCGGTCGCGATTCAGTATCTGCTCACACACCGCAAGCAGTGGTCGCAGGACGCGGTGGTCGGCAAGACGGTAGTCAGCAGCAGCATGATCGATCGCGTGGTCGGTAAACTCGGCCGCAAGCTGTCGGAAACGCCGGTAGGCTTCAAGTGGTTTGCGCCGGGACTGTTTGACGGCACCTGCTGTTTCGGCGGCGAAGAGAGCGCGGGTGCCAGCTTCCTGCGGCATGATGGCACCGTATGGACTACCGACAAGGACGGCATCATCATGGATCTGCTTGCGGCCGAAATTACTGCGGTGACCGGCAAGGATCCGGGCGAGCACTTCCGCGCGCTGGCTGAGGAATTTGGAATGCCGTATTACACGCGCATCGACGCGCCTGCCACTCCTGAGCAAAAGGCGAAGCTTGGTAAGCTGTCGCCGGAAGCGGTGAAAGAGTCAAAGTTGGCGGGAGAGACCATCAAAGCGAAGCTCACTACGGCTCCAGGAAACGGCGCTGCGATCGGCGGGTTGAAGGTCGTGGCTGAGAGCGGGTGGTTCGCAGCTCGGCCTTCGGGAACCGAGAACATTTACAAGATCTACGCGGAAAGCTTCAGGGACGAAATGCATCTTAATGCGATTTTGGCCGAGGCGCAGCAGATTGTGGATAACGCCTTACGCTAAGAAGTCGGGCCGCCGATCGTCGGCGCTGGTTCGTTCCGGAGCGAACCGCAGATCCCTCGGCTACGGCGGCAACTACGGCCGCCTCCGCTCGGGATGACAATTCCTGCTTATCCAGAACTACAAATGGCGCACCCGAGAGTGCGCCATTGTTGCGTTGCATCGAGTGGCTAGGCCATTCAGTCGGAATACCCTTCCAGTTGGTAGTTACAGGTTCCGTTGGTGGGCTGCGTAGGCAGAGGCGGGACTTGCAGCATCTGCGGTGAGGTGAAATCGAACGGCCCATTCGTCGGGTCGGTCAGGTCGCCTGCATTCAGATCGCGATGCGTCATCGGCGCCAGACTGAAGCGAGTCTCGATGAGCTTCAGAATACTGGTGTAGTCCGTCTGCATGTGCCAGACGAAGTGCGGCTTCGACCACGGCGAGACCAGCATTACCGGAACGCGAAATCCGCTGACATTGAAGATGCCGTGAATGTACTGCTGACTCTGAAATGGCACCGGCACCTTGTCGTCGGGTTGCGGTAACAGGATCGGTGGCTGCTGATCGTAGGTTCCTCCGCCTTCGTCATACCCCAGGATGAAGACAGAATCCGGCCACGCCTGACTCGTCAACAGCGCATTCATGATCTGCTGTACCACTGCCGAGCCTTTCTGAACGTTGTTCCCCGGATGCTCATCGAAGCCGGTTGCACTGGCGCGTTCGATGAAGATGACCTGCGGCAAATTCTGATCCGCGCCCGGACTGGAAAGAATGTTGTAGTACTCCTGGATGTTGCGCACATTTCCCTGGATCTGTGGATCGTTCCAGTCCGCCCAATTTGCCAGGAACACGCTGTTGTCCTGGTAGTAGTAGCGCCAGGTGATGCCCGCATTGGTCAAGACGCGGAAGATAGTCGGCCGCGACCAGGTCAGATTATTTGTTCCGGGCGTGAAGATATCGCCGTAGGACGTCGCTGCAAACAGATACATCCGGTTGATCACGGTGGCATCGGGCACCGGCGAGTAGAAAGTATCGCTGGTATTGAACTGGGTTGCCAGCTCGTAATAGAAAGGCAGATCCGTCCAGTCATAGTAGCCCAAAGGTCGGGAATCAGTGGGATCATACTGACTGCCTCCAGCGTTGAAGAGAAACTTGTCCATCAGGAACTGCGAATTGGACGTCAGCGCCATCCAGTTGTTGCCCACCAGGTCCATGTCGATATGGCTTTCATTCCAGTTGGGATTCAGCCCTTCGATACACTCCGTGCGCTCGTGAAATGGCGGGATGGCCTGCCCCTGAGGATTCTGCAAGGTGTAGCCCTGGGGAAGGTTGTGCAAGTCGTTGACGTCGCTCATCTGCGCGCCTGGAATCTGATCAACGTACACGCGGTAGTAGGCCAGATTTCCAAAGTAGTTATCGAAGGCGCGATTTTCCTGGAGCATGTAGACGATGTGATTCAGATTGCTCACGTCGCCGTTGCTGATGATTATCTTCGCCGAAGCCGAGAGATGGTCGCCGAAGCGATCAGTCGCGGTGCAGGTATAGGTGGTCGTCTGCGTCGGATGGACTTTGATGATTCCACTTGCCGCCGGCGTGACCTCGCCGAGTCCATTGTCCAGTCGAACTGACACCGCATTGGTCGAGTGCCACTGAATCGTTACAGGCTGACCGGGCGTGGGAAGTTTCGGCGTCGCTGCACAGGTCAGCGACATTCCGCCGGATACGTTGACGGCTACAGCTTGCGAGTAGGCCTGGCCTCCGCGAGGTCCAGCAGCGCCAACCATGAAGGTGCGACTGCTGCCCAGCGGCGTTGTCAGATAGCTGCCTGTGCAGGTCGATCCTGAGCAAGAGTCGGGCATCAATGGGATCGTGATGTTCTCTGGCAGTACGGTGAGGAAGAATGAGCTGCCATTGTTCGGTCCAGTAAAGTTCAGCACCGCCGTTTGTCCGGCGGCGACGCTGGTTGCAGCAACACTCAGCGTAACCGGCACGACCGTTAATTTCGCGGTCAGCGGTTGCTGCAAGCTAGACGCGATTCCGGTAAACACAGTACTTACGGCTGGCGCGACCTGAACATATTTCGAGGCGCTGGGCGGCAGCATGTTTTCGTCTTCCGAAAGCATGCTCGGCGTGACCATAAAGGATTTCGCCTGGCCAACATTCCAATTGAACTCGACAAACTGCCCTGGTGACGAAATCGCCGGGGCTACGTTGAAGTAAGTGCTTGTGGGTGTTTGTGCCTGTACGGGAAACCTCGCCAGCACGAGCATCACGGTAAACAGAATCCAGACGGGAACCCTCTTCGATTGCGGCATAAAAATCTGCCCTCCGAGGATAAAAGTGGCGTGCTATTACAAAGTGAGATTCCGCAGCTCTGGTACGGGTTTTCTGGATGAGGGAGAGAAGACCTTCTCTATCCTGCTGACTTACACGACACATTCACAAACTTTTCGACTTATTCTTTCAAGCACTTGCGCGTAACCAGTCATTCATAATTAAGGTGATTAAGTACTCTTCCTAGGGTATCTGTTGGGCTCTCGTGATTCGTCCGGCGGGATACTCTCATTTCACCCCGAGCTGCTCGTGCCAAACTCTAGCGGGCACGTGTTTGCTCCAATCAAAAATCCTCTACGTTGCTATTGGGTGTTATCGGCAGCAGGCCATCATCTGCCAGGCGAGTCTCGCCTGCGACAGTTGCGGTCGATTGTGAACGCCAGGAGTGCACATGTCTCGTTGTAGATTGGTATTGCTGATACTTGCCGTTACAGCCCTCACCACATTTTGTATCGCCCAAGCTCCCCAAGCCGGCAATGCCGAGGAAGATTTGCAGAAAGACCCTGGTAGTTACGGGTCCCCGATCCGCTCCAACCATATCGTAGTGGTGATGGAGGAGAACCGCAGCATTCAGTTTGCTCTGGAGTACATGCCCTACCTGGCTTCACTGGCCACTGAATACTCAGAAGGTATGCAGGTGTACTCCGACTCGCATGGTTCGTGGCTGGCTTACGGCGAGTTGACTTCGGGCTTGGATCCTTTCAACGGCGAAGGCTATGGAGGCATCTGCAACGGCGACGGATGTTCGCAGCCTATCAACATCCCGAACATGGTGCGGCAGCTCGCCGCTCAGGGGAAGTCGTGGAAGGCGTACTTCCAGGGGATGCCGAATGTCGGATACATGGGCTATCAATACGGACTGTACGTACGGCGGCACAATCCTTTCGCCTTCTACACCGATGTGTTTTACCAGCCCATACAGCAGCACAACATGTACCCCGCCGATCCGTACATGCTGCAGGACATCGAGAATAATCGGCTGGCAAATTTCACCTGGATCTCGCCGGACCTCGATCATGACGCCCACAACGGCCTTGATGATCAGGTGGCGCTGGGACTGGCCGATCAATATCTGCAAACCTTCGTTCCTCAGCTGCTGAATACGCCTCCCTTTCAGCCAGGCGGTGACGGAGTCCTGCTGGTGTCCTTCGACGAGGGTGAGGTCAACGGCGACAACGAGTGCGGCGGCAATCCCGACCCGAACAATTGCGGCGGCCACATCTGGCAGGTGCTGATCGGCCCAAAGGTAAAGCACAACTACCAGTCGAACACGCATTACAAGCAGGGTAGCCAGCTACGCATGTTCTGCGACTTGCTTGGGCTCACTAGCTGCCCCGGCGATGGAGCGAGTTCGCCTAGCATGACCGAATTCTTCAACAGCGGCGTGGGGACGCGTTAATCCTCAGCCGCATGGAGAGGACTCGGATCGGTGGGAGTAAGCTGAGCGGAAAATCATTCTCAGCTTCCGACTGCGACGAGAGCTTCAGTCCTCGCCACTCCTTTTCTGGCAATCGACAGGCTGACGCCTGCCTTATAAAGTGGGCTTATGGCGGATAACGTCATGGCGTCCTTCACTGATCGAGCAAATCTATACAGTGAGCGACTTGCAATCGTCGATCAGGCTGGCACGTATACGTACGCAGAGCTGATCGAAATATCATCGCGCGTTGCTGCGACATTGCTGGCCGGGCGCGGTGATCTCGCGCAGGAGAGAGTCGCGTTTCTGGTCTCGCCCGGGTTTGCATGGGCTGCTGTCCTTTGGGGGATCTGGCGCGCGGGCGGCGTTGCCGTGCCGTTGCCTATGAACACTCCCACCCCGGAGCTGCAATATTTCCTTGATGACGCAAAGCCGGTGGCGGCGGTGAACGACTATATCGGGCTATCAGTTCTTAAGCCGATGGCCAGTGCCGCGGGTATCCAGCGCTGGAACTACGCCAAAATGCTGAGAGCGGACGCCGTGCAACTTCCGCGAATCGACAGCGACCGCCGGGCGATGATCCTTTACACCAGCGGTACCACCAGCCGGCCCAAGGGAGTGGTTACAACTCACGCCAATATCGCGGCGCAGGTCACCACGCTAATCGAGGCGTGGGAGTGGTCGCAGAACGACCGCATCCTGCTGTGCCTGCCCCTGCATCACGTACACGGAATCATCAATGTCGTGTCTTGCGCGCTATGGTCGGGTGCAGTCTGCGAAATGCTGCCGCGCTTCGATGCCGAGGAGGTTTGGGATCGCATTGCCAACGGCGAGCTGACGCTCTTTATGGGAGTGCCGACGATTTACGTAAGGCTGATCGGGGCGTGGGAAGCGGCATCGGCAGAACGCCGCAAGGAATTGAGCAAGGCCGCGTCGCGTTTGCGGCTGATGGTATCCGGCTCTGCAGCGCTGCCGGTCAGCACACTGGAGCGCTGGAAGGAAATCACAGGCCAGACGCTGCTCGAACGCTATGGCATGACCGAAATTGGCATGGCGCTATCGAATCCGTATCGAGGTGAGCGCATTCCGGGCAGTGTGGGGACGCCGCTACCTAATGTCGAAGTTCGTCTCGTCTCCGAAGACGGGCAACAGGCGCCTGCAGGAACAGCCGGCGAGATTGAGGTTCGCGGTACAAACGTGTTCAAGGAATACTGGAACCGGCCCGATGCCACGCGCCAGGCCTTTCGTGATGGGTGGTTTCGTACCGGCGACACCGCCGTTGTCGAGAACGGCGCCTATCGCATCCTGGGACGAAGCAACATCGATATCATCAAGACCGGCGGCCACAAAGTCTCCGCCCTGGAGATCGAAGAGGTGTTGCGCACGCATCCGGCAATTGCGGAGTGTGTCGTCGTTGGAGTGGCCGATGAGGAATGGGGTGAACGCGTCGGAGCCGCGGTCATCCTGAGGCAGAATCACGCGCTCCATCTCGAGGAACTGCGCGCCTGGTGCCGGGAAAGGACGGCCGGCCATAAAGCGCCCTCACGCCTGTTGACGGTCGAGACCCTTCCCCGCAACGCGATGGGCAAGGTCATCAAGCCAGCGGTAGCCGATTTATTTCGCCAGCCCGAATAGCGGCGAACCAATCTGCCGTGATTTGAATCGAAGTTTTTGTCTGGGATTTGCGAACAGCAGGGTAAAATCCCGGGATGCAGCGCGAGTGATGGCGGTGGGTTTTTACCGTTTCCCTTCCCTTAAGCTGAGCCAAAGCAGAACGGTGTCAGGCCGGCTACATCACTCGTTCAAGTTTCTCTTACCGCGCCACTCCACTAATAAAAGCCGCTACGAAAATCAAAACCAAAGCTGTGCGCCAGCGACGGCCTTCGGGCAGCGGTCCGCCTCCGGATACTCGCGGGGGCACCCAGAACAGCGCGACAACGGCCAAGGTCAGAGCGGGAACCAACAGGAAGGCCAGCAGGGCGTAGTGCGATCCGTCCAGATCGAATAAGGTATGTTGCCGCAGCGGGCGGGACAGGGTGCTCCCCAGAAACCAGCACAGGACGGCGCTGCCGAATCCGGCCAGACCGCCCAGCAGACGCAGAATTGGAGAGGTCATCGCAATCGCCTAGCAGTGTACCAGCCACTTAGGGGGCGTCCAAGAAAACCTGGTTGCCAAACGTTTCAGTCTTTGACAGGAAGAGTTATGATCGCAGCATCTGGCCAGATGTGGAGTAACAGAGCATGGCAATAACCGCGACCTGGCTTATCATTCTTGGCTTCGTTCTTCTGGGAACGGGATTTGTGTTGCGGACGGTCATCCTGATGCGGTCCAGCGACGCGTCAGCTTCCAATCTGCGTCCCCTCCATGGGCGTGAACTGATGGGACAATACCGGAGAGTCTTCCCGCAAAGTCCGGCTCCGCTGGTCACCCGTTGGTTACTGATCAGCGGAACCGTTCTTCTGCTCTCTGGCCTGTGCATTCAGTTTTCGCGTTGACGAGGCTGGCTATCGCGCCGGCATTACCGCGTTTGGAGTGATCTTGCTCAACTTCCACGGCTGCGGCTTCGGCATTCCGGGAGGCATCGACATCGCCACCATCTTCATCTCGGCGGTATTCCCGCCAGTCAATCGCATCACGTAGTGATCGGGCTGCGGAGTGTTAGGACTCTTCGCGGTCAGCAACAGGCCGTCGCCCTGGATGGCGGAGTTGTCGACGCTCAGCGTAAGCCGGTCATCACTGACGCTCTTGATGCTGCCGTTGTTGTTGTACTGGAAATCTTTGGGACGCTCTATGCTGCCCGTAATCTGATTGGCCTGAAGATTGAGACGAACGGTGAGCCAGGTGTGGCCGTCCAGGGTGGCGATCCAGGCTCCGGCGTAATCGGCCAGCGGCGACTTGCGCGCTGGAGCATTCTGCATCTGTGGCGTCATCGACTGTTGTGCGATGGCCAATACCGATAGCGAAGCAGCCAGCAAAGTAAGTACAAGAGAGCGTTTCATTGGTATTCTCCTCATAATTTCGTTCGTCAGGATTGTACTCCCAACAGACAGTCACACCATCAACTAAGCCGGGAGTAGGATGTGGGCGCCGAAAATTGTTGCGCGATTTTAACAGTGTGCTTTAGGTGCGTCGGGCTTCAGGCCGCCAGAGAAGTTCAGAAAACGGCGACTCCGGCGTAGCCCACGACCATGTCCTTGTCCCCGGAAACATCACCCGAAGTCGCATAGCGAATCAGTTCTGCCTGCGCCGCTCTCAACTTGCGCGCGGCGGTCAGCATAACGACTGCCGGACCATAGCCGCACATGCTGATGTGACCTTCGCGCACGACGTCATAAAGTCCGCGGGGATCAAGCGAGAGCAACTGATCGATGGCGCGACGATCTTTCGTGCGAGTCACGTCTTCGCTCTCGTAATGGTTCATGTCGCTGGATGCGATCACCAAGGTCCGACTAGTCTGCTTCGCCAGCACATTGCCGATAGAGGTACCGAGCGCGCTCAGTACAGAGAAATTGCTCGTACCGACTGCGATCGGGACGAAACGAAAATCCGGATGCAGCACTTGCAGGAACGGCAACTGAACCTCGAGCGCATGCTCGCTGCGATGGGCTTCTTCATCTTCGGAGAGCAACGGCATGGCTTGCTTCAGGTCGGCCGCCAGCGCTTCGTCGATCTCGGCGTCACCCAGCGGTGTGCGCCACGCGCCTTCGCTCATGATGGCCAGCGGCTCGCCCACGCCGGTGTGGTTCGGACACAGAATGATGAACCGATCGGGCAAGTCGAGGCGGCTGTATACGGCTCCGGCCACCTGTCCCGAGTACATGTAGCCGGCATGAGGAACCACGCAGCCAAGGGCAGCAATCTTTTGCTCCGGCTGGCCCTTCTCTGACGTCCGAAGGTAGTTTTCGAGGTCGGCGCGCAGACGCTCAGGATGGGCGGGATAAAACCGTCCGGCAACAGCAGGCTGGCGAATGGCGGTTGCCATGGTTGATAGCCCTGTTCGTTTCTAGTTTACGCTTCTTGCAGCGCACGAAAAACTGCGGCGGTTTTGTCCAGAGACATGGCTTCAGCACGCACATCGGCTCGCAAGCCCGCGGCCTTCAATGCCGCTCGGATGTCTGCCGCGTCATACTGGCCGCGCAGGTTGTTGGCCAGCGTCTTGCGTTTTTGCGCGAAAGCCAGCTTGAGGAACGCGATGAACGGCTGCTCTTCCAACTGAAGCTCTTCCAGACGCGGCGCCATGGTCAGCCGCACGACGCTGGAGTGTACCTCCGGGGGCGGCGAAAACGCACCCGGGGGCAAAGTGAACAGCTTGTCAACGCGCGCGAAGAGTTGCGCGGTTGCCGAGAGCAGGCCGTAGTCTCGCGTGCCCGGTTCGGCGGCGATGCGGTCGGCCACCTCGCGCTGTACCATGATCACCGCACGCTCGATGTTGCTATGCAGTTCCAAAATCCGCAGCACGATGTCGGAGGTGATGTAGTACGGCAGATTGCCCACGACGTCGACCGTCTCCGCCTGCGTGGGACGAAGGTCGTGCAGGGGCCCCGGGCGGCGTCCCACCATCGACGGGAACTCTGCCGTCAGGAAGTCCGACTCCAGCACTTCGAGGTTTGGATGGGTCGCATACTTCATGCGTAGCTGCGCGGCCAGGACGCGGTCGAGTTCGATGCCGATAACGCGTTTCGCCCGCGGGACGAGCACATCGGTCAGCACGCCGCGCCCGGGCCCGATCTCGATCACGGTGCGATTGGAGATGTCGCCCAGCGCTTCGACAATGCGTCGAGCGGCTTGTAGGTCAACCAGAAAGTTCTGCCCGAGTTTCGGCTTTCGTTTTGTGCCACGCTTGGCTTCAGTTTTTTGTGCGCTGGTCCTAGGCACGTTGACCCTCTTTCGCATCCACAGTTAGACTCAGGTGTTTCATCATTCATTTCACCATTCGAGTAGCTGACTCAGCCAGCTTGACGACCCCGCGGTAGCCTCGCCGCCGCGTTGGGAGGTTCGATGCATATCGCCTTTGCGGCATCCGAGTGCGTCCCGTTTTCCAAGACGGGCGGCCTCGCCGATGTCATTGGAGCCTTGCCACCGGCTCTTGCTCATTTGGGCCATCAGGTTACCGTTTATCTTCCACGCTATCGGTCGACCAAGCTGGAAAATCCGCGCACGGTGATCTCCAGCATCACCGTGCCGTTTGACGACCGCTATCGGTTCTGCTCGGTGGTCGACGGCGGGAAGAACTCAGGAGTGCAATTCTATTTCATCGAGTACCCACCTTTCTTCGACCGCGACGGATTGTATGGCACGCCGCTGGGTGACTATCACGATAATGCCGAGCGCTTCGCCATGTTCTCGCGCGCGGTTCTGGAGGCATCGAAGGTACTGGGAGCGCCGGATATCCTGCACTGCCACGACTGGCAGACGGCGCTGATCCCGATTCTGCTGAAGACGCTGTACGACGAAGACCCGGCGTTTGCCGGCACGCCCTGTGTTTTCACCATCCACAATTTGGGCTACCAGGGGCTGTTTCAGCCGGAAATTCTGCCGCTGCTGCTACTGCCTTGGGATTTGTTCACCATGTCGAAGTTGGAATTTTACGGGAAGGTGAATTTCCTGAAGGGCGCCATCTCGATGACCGACTTCGTTACCACGGTGAGCCGTAAGTACAGCCAGGAGATCCAGACGGCTGAGTACGGCTTCGGCCTCGAGGGCGTTCTGCGTGCCCGCGGCAACACGATTACCGGCATCCTCAACGCCGTCGATTACGCCTCTTGGAGCCCGGAGACCGATCCCCACATCGCCGCTCGCTACTCTGCCCAGGACCTGAAGGGCAAGGTGGCATGCAAGGCCGATCTGCTGAAGCAGTTTGGGCTGGCTCCGGAGACACAGTTACCGGTGGTGGGAATCGTGTCGCGCTTTGTGCAGCAGAAGGGATTTGACCTGATCCAACAGGTCGCGGACCGACTGGCACTGGAAGAGCTGATTCTAGTCGTGCTGGGTAATGGACAAAAGGAATACGAAGACATGTTCCGCCGGCTGAGCCGCCAGTATCCCCAGAAGATTGCCGTCAAGGTCGCCTACGATAACGCCTTGGCGCACAAGATCGAGGCGGGCAGCGACATCTATCTAATGCCTTCGCATTACGAGCCTTGTGGCCTAAACCAAATCTATAGCTTGAAGTATGGAACGGTCCCGGTGGTGCGCGCGACCGGAGGTCTGGACGATACCGTCGAGCAATTCGATCCCCGCACGCAAAAAGGTACCGGCTTCAAGTTCCGCGAATACAGCGGAGAGGCAATGCTGGAGTCGTTGCGGGCCGCAGCCACGCTTTACCGCGAGAATCCGGAGGCCTGGAAGGCGCTGATGCGCAATGGAATGGCGCAGGACTACTCGTGGACGAACTCCGCCCGGGAGTATGTGAAGGTCTACGATCGGGCGCGCCAGCTGAAGCAGCAGTCTACCGGCGGCTAAGCCCAACATCTCACCTAATCAACTATTTCTCTTTGCCGAAGTTGATGGATATACCCTGAGCTGCAACTCCGTTGTTCTCAGGGCAGGAGGTTGGCAGTAGAATGGCGGGAGAGCGTTGCCGTCTCCTCTGCCGCCGGAGGGGTGTGCCGGATGGGCGGTGCGGCGAGCAACTCTACGGAGGCAGTCGCCTTTAGTTGAGCGGTAAGGAGATAGCCTCCCGAGGCCGATTGGTTCGGAGCGGACGGGCCCCTATTATCTATGTCATCCCCTGAATTCCTTTCGCAGGTCCGGCCCGCCGAAGTGCTCCGTGAAGCCATCCTGCGCCACATCCGCTACACCCTGGTACGGCCTACCTCCGAACTGAAAGCCTCCGACTACCTGAAACCGGTTTCGCTCGCCATCCGCGACCGCATCGTCGATCGAATGCTGGAGACGGAAGCGCGTTACCGCCATAAGAACTCCAAGCGGCTCTACTACCTCTCGATGGAATTCCTGATGGGGCGGTCGCTGGGCGACAACCTGTCGAACCTGCGGGTGGAGGAACTCTGCCGTGAGGTGCTGGCCGGTTTCGGCATCAGCCTGGACGAAGTACTTGACAGCGAGAATGACGCCGGTCTGGGCAATGGCGGCCTGGGACGCCTGGCAGCGTGCTTCCTCGAGTCGATGGCAACGTTGGGCATGCCGGGCTTCGGTTACGGCATCGACTACGAGTTCGGCCTCTTCAAGCAGGAGATCTTCAACGGCTTCCAGCGCGAGAAGCCTGACCGCTGGAAGGTGAACGGAACGCCATTCCAGATCGAGCATCTGGAAGAGGCGGTTGACATTCCTCTCTACGGAAAAGTCGATGGTCCCCGCGAAGTTGAACACAGCCTGGAGCAGACCTGGTCGGGTCAGAAGATCGTGGTAGGCATTCCCACCGACATGCCTATCGTCGGCTATCTGGGCCAGACCGTGAACTGGCTGCGGCTGTTTACGGCGCGCTCCTCGGAGGACTTCGACATCGAAATTTTTAACCGCGGCGACTACATTCGCGCGGTCGAGCAGAAGATTCAGTCGGAAAACATTTCCCGTGTGCTCTACCCGTCGGACTCGGTGATGAGCGGCAAAGAGTTGCGCCTCATCCAGGAGTACTTCCTGGTGGCCTGCGCCATGGGCGACATCATGCGGCGCTTCCGAATGCAGCATAAAGACATCGAATTGCTGCCGTCGAAGGTAGCCATCCAGATGAACGATACCCATCCCAGCCTGGCCGTGGCCGAGCTCATGAGAGTATTAATCGACGAAGAGCGGCTGCCGTGGGACCATGCCTGGGAACTGACACAGCAGACGCTCGCGTATACGAATCACACGCTGCTACCGGAAGCGCTGGAAAAATGGTCAGTGCCGCTGATGGAGAAAGTCCTGCCCCGGCACATGCTGATCCTTTTCAACATCAATCACGAGTTCCTGCGGCAAATGAAGGCGTATTCCTTCCTTGACGACGAGAAGCTGCGCCGCATGTCGATTATTGAAGAGGGCTACGAGAAGCAGATACGGATGGCGCATCTGTGCATCGTCGGCAGCCATTCGGTAAACGGCGTCTCGGAGTTGCACAGCAATCTGCTTGTTACCTCGCTGGTGCCGGAATTCGCGCAGGTCTGGCCGGAGAAGTTCAATAACAAGACCAATGGCGTTGCGCCGCGCCGCTGGCTGATGAAGGCCAACGAAGGTCTAACCGACCTGATCAGCCGCACGCTTGACGAGAATAAGTGGATCACCGATTTGCGCCGGCTGCGCGATCTGGAGCCCTTTGCCGACGATGCGGAATTCGTGGGAAGCTTCAAAGAGGTCAAGCGGCAGAACAAGCTGAAGCTGGCGGGAGTCATCCAGGACCAGACCGGCGTAGTCGTCGACCCCGATTCGCTGTTCGACGCGCAGATCAAGCGTATTCACGAGTACAAGCGGCAATTGCTGAACGTCATGGGCATCATCCACGACTATCTTGGGATCGTGGAGCACGGCCTGGTTCCGACTGTGCCGCGGACGTACATTTTCGCGGGCAAGGCCGCCCCGGGCTACTGGGCCGCCAAGCAGATCATCAAGCTCATCCATAGCGTTGCTGACGTGGTGAATAACGACCCGGAAACGCGGGATCTGATGAAGATCGCATTCCTGCCTGACTACCGTGTGTCGCTTGCGCAGCTGATTATCCCGGCCGCCGATTTGAGTGAGCAGATTTCCATGGCGGGCATGGAAGCCTCAGGCACGGGCAACATGAAGCTCTCGATGAATGGCGCGCTTACCATCGGCACCTACGATGGCGCCAACATCGAAATTGCCGAAGAGGTTGGCGAGGATAACATCTTCATCTTCGGACTGCGGGCGGAAGAGATTCGTGAGATGCAGCAGAAGGGATCGTACAATCCGCAGCAGCGCTACGAGAGCGACCCCTCAGTTCACGAAGTCATGGATGCACTGGCCTCCGACCGATTCTGCCCCAACGAGCACGGCCTGTTCCGCTGGATCTTCGACGAACTGGTGCACCGCGGCGACCGCTACTTCCACATCGCCGACTTCCCCAGCTACGTCGGCACGCAGCAGCTGATCGACGGCGAATATCTGGCTGAGGATGTGTGGTGGCGCAAGGCCATTCTCAATGTCGCCCGCATCGGCAAGTTTTCCAGCGATCGCAGCGTAACCGAGTACGCCCGCGATATCTGGCACATCGGGCCGTTCGAGAAGTCGGTCCGCAGCGCGAAGCTGCCAGTGCGAAGCACCGCCGTCGCTGCCAAGGCTAATGGAACGATCGCTCCCGCCGAAGAACCCAAGCCGGAAGTGGAGACCAAGCACGTAGCCGATTAACGCAGGCAGCGGGCGCCGCATGCGCCTTGGCTCTCAATAGCAACCCCCAATAACCGTGTTTGCGTCACTGTTCCATAGCGAGCGGCCCGATGACATGTTCGCGCATGACCGCGCCCGCATGGTGCGCGAGCAACTGTATGATCGCGGCATTCGCGATGAGCGCGTGCTTGCGGCGATGGGGAAAGTTCCCCGTGAGAGATTCATTTCCCCGGAACATGCCGCCAATGCATACGGAGACTTTCCGGTCGCGATCGGAGCCGGTCAGACTGTTTCCCAGCCCTACATCGTCGCGGATATGTTGGAAAAGCTCGCTCTGCAATCCTCAGATCGCGTGCTGGAGGTCGGAACCGGCACCGGCTACCAGGCGGCTATCCTCGCCGAATTGGCCGGAGAGGTCTGGACGATCGAGCGGCACGACCAGCTCGCGCAAAGAGCGCGGGTGATCTTGCAGGAGCTTGGCTACGCGAACATTCACGTCGTACACGGCGACGGCAGCCTAGGACTGCCCGAACAGGCGCCGTTCGACAAGATTCTGGTGGCAGCGGCGGCGCCGGGCGTTCCACTAGCCTTGGTGGAACAACTGGCGGAGGATGGGAGGCTCGTATTGCCGGTCGGCACACGGCAGGACCAGCAAGTACAGATGATTCGCAAGGTCAATGGCCAATTACAGACTACGAATCACTCACCATGCCGCTTCGTGCCGCTGGTCGGCGAGCAAGGCTGGAACTCCTAGTTTGCTTCCCCTAATGAATGAATGCGGCGCTGGCAGCGAAGCATAGCCCGACAACAGCGAGCACAATCCCGAAATACCAATACGCGCGGCGCTCGGTCAGCAGAGTGATCGAAGTGACCACCAAGGCGATCTCCAGGAAAACCTCGCCCAGATCGAAGCGGTCAGCGCGACGGCTGGTGCGCTGCACATCGACCTCCAAATCCTTCGCTTCGGTCTGGATGTCTTTCTGCTGATCGCGATACTTGTCGATCTCGTCGTGGAAGCGCTTGCGCACTTCCTCGGCGCGCTCTTCCTTGGTGTTCGACAGCGCGGTCAGGACGTCGTCGAGCGCCTCAAGGTTGTTGCGGCGCATGTTCTTCGCCTGATAGAAATTCCACTCATCCGTAGCCCTGTTTTGCAGCAGGATCTCTTCGGTGTGCGCCCGATGGCCCAGCAACGTCACGGTCGCTACCAGCACGGCAAAGATCGCCATCGTCAAGCTGACTGGAGCCAGTTCCTTGACTTCCTTGGCGCGCTCGGCTGCTTCTTTCAGTTCATCCGCTTCGCTCATGGTTTTGATTCCAGTATTTATGGGGTGAAATGGATAGTACGAATTGCTGTCTGCCGAGCGCAAGTAAGATTCGCTGGGAGGAACTCCGTCGACGCTACGAACTCGTTCCATCCTTCTCGTTGCGCGCAATGATCTCACCCAGCTCCCAATAGCGCTCCAGAAGCATCTCCGGCATGTGAACTGAACGGCCGGTGACCATGTTCTTCAGTTGAAGAGCGTTGACCAGGGCTTTGCCCTCGAAGTGATTGTTGGCGACAACGAAGGTCTTTTCGGCTTTCTCGGAGATGGCGTCGATACGCGTCTTCCAGCTGCGCAACTCCGGTGCTGTGTAGAGGTAGTTGTAACGATCGTTGCGCGAGTCGCTATCGAACCACTGCTCGTAGTTGCGGCCGTGCAGACGTACGTAGCCAACGGGCGCTGTAACGTGTTCGCTCGGTACCACGGCATTGCCCAGCACCGGCTGATCGATGTTGCAGAAAGCGATGCGCTTCTTGGCGAAGTAGCGCAGCGTGCCTTCATTGGTCCAGCTGTTGTGCCGCACCTCAATCACCAGCGGAAATTCCTTAAACTTTTCGACGACCGCGTCGAGGTACTCGCGATTGGCATAGGTGTTCTTGAACGAGATTGGAAACTGCGCCAACACCGCTCCCAGCATGCCTTCCACGGCAATCGACTCCAGTCCGGCCTTGGCCAGCTGTTCGTCCTCGGCGGTTGCCCGGATGGTTTCGGATGACGTGCTTTCGACCACGGCGATGGGCGAATGAGTGAAGGCCTTATTCAGCTTGGCGGTGAACTGGAAGCGTGGATTAGAGGCGCGCGCCATACGGCACCAGAGCTTGCCCCACTCCGGTTTGATGTGGCCATAGAACGAGGTATTGACCTCGAGCATGTCGATGTACTGGGCCAGATAAGCCACCGGATGCTGGCTCTTCTTGATCTGCGCCGGATAGACGATGCCGTCCCAATCCTTGTAGGACCAGCCGGCGGTACCCACATAAATCTGCGCGCTTTCTGCCATCTCGACCGAGGTTAGCACAACGTGGCAGCCGGTTATCAAACCCGACGTTCTTCCCTGCCCGAGCCATGTGACCGCCGTCACAAGAGGAAGTGACTTTCGACCTCGCTTAATGCTCTCGTCCGGATTAATCCTAGGCGTGTAAGGCAAATCCATTCTGTCGGGAAGCAGAAATGATTGACCTGAAGAAAAAATGCTGGCGGGAGAAAGTCACCGCCGAGATTACCGTCACCCACATCCTGCAGTTTGCCAGGGAAATGGGTACGACCTTGAACGCAGCCGAAGCGGTTGCGTTTCTCAACGACAAGGGGCGAGGCCAAGCTGTCTGGACCCACATGATGCAAGCCGGCGAGGAATTTCTGAAGGCGAAGCTGGCTGGAACCCCCGGGCTTCATATCGCAAACAGGAGCGTTGCGCGACCCCGCCCTCAGGGGAATCTGTTACACCGCAAGGACACGGCCGCAAGCTCCATCGCTTATCAGTAGGAAACCATTACTAACCAGTACACTCCTCCGGGGTGGCTCACGCTGGGAGCGAAGCAGGCTCCCAGCGCGTAGCCCTTCGGCAGCCCCGAATCCAACAATCGATCGACGTCAGCGGGCAGTTTCGCAGGGTCACCGGCTGTCCAGGCGGTGGCATCGTGCACGCCCGGCAACCGTCCAGCCGGACTCAGGTCGAGTGCGTCGTTGAGCGCCATACCGCATGCCATGTGTCGCAGATCGGTCATCGCTTTGCGCGCTGGAGGAGGTAGACCACGGGCCTGCTCATAGCGATTGATTGCCTGCTGAGTCAGGGACTCGGCCTCAAACTCTGAGTACTGCGGCAGCCGGTGTGCAAAATCTTCAGTCACGTAGTAATTGCCGCCGCTTCGAATCACGCCCACGCCGATCACGTTGTAGGCCGTGGAGAGGATGTTTTCCCGGTGCGGCGGAGATTGCATCAGGGCGTCGTGGGCTTCCAGGATAGTTTGTCCGAGAGCAACGTTCTCCGCCTCTCGATCCGACGGGATGCTCTGATTGCTGAAGCGGGTCTCCAGCGCGGGCTCGCCGGAAAACTGATGCGACAGTGCCGAATGCTGCACCATCAACTCCGTATGCAAGCGCGCTGCCTGGGTCAGTCGGTCATCCACGGATAGAGGGGACAAGCCGTTCTGGGCGCGCTCCTGATTGATAAACTGAACCAATTGCTGCTCGCCTGCTGCGTCAAAATTGGAACCTGTTGTAGCGTTCTGGGCGAGAGCAATCCCGGTCGACAAGCAGAAAGTCAGCGCTAACAGCATAAGGCTTCGGTACTCTCTTTGGTCGCGAAACATCGTCAATACCTGCTTGTCTGCATCGCCATTTGCTTACTGCCCGCTGGAGCCGAAGCCCTTCGCTCCGCGGGCTGCCTCGTTCAGTTCTCCCTCGGCGACTTCGCCTGCCAGGAAGGGATGCTCGAGTAACTGGGCGATCTTGTCGCCCTTGCGGATGGTGTAGGCTTCATCGCCAAGGTTTTCCATCAGCACGATGATCTCGCCGCGATAACCTGCGTCGATGACGCCTGCGTTACACATCAGGCGCTTCTTGGCCAAGCCGGAGCGGGTTTTCACGATACCGCCCGCCGCAGGCACGAACTCGATAGCGATGCCTGTATGGACGCCCGCCGCTCCTCGCGCCGCGATCGTGAGGTCCTCCGCAGAGTAAAGGTCGTAGCCGATATCTTCGCCGGGATGGGCCACCGTGGGCATTATGGCGTCGGGAGAAAGCCGCTTCACTTTGAGCATGACGTTCCATTGTGCCAGAACTCGTCACGTGGCATTCCAGTTGGCAGAGGGCAGACTCTGCCTGTACCGTGGGAGGCACCCATGAACAATTCTCCGTTGACCTTCCTGGATGAGAACACCATTCGTCCGCTGCTGTTGCTCGAAGACCTGATTCCTGCGATGGAAACTGCTCTAATCGCCTTCTCGGCGGGACGGGTGACGCAGCCGGTGCGTTCGATCGTTCATGTTCCTCAGCATCGCGGCTTCATGGGCGTGATGCCGGCCGTCTGCGGCGACGTGATGGGTACAAAGCTGGTGAACTTTTACCCGGAGAACGGCGCCCTGGGACTGCCAACGCATCAGGCCGTGATCGTTCTGTTCCGCGCCGTGTCGGGCGAACCGCTAGCGATAATGGATGGCCGTCTAATCACCGAACTACGAACGGCAGCGGTCTCGGCGGTCGCTACTAAAGCGCTGTCACCGGCCGGCGCTTCCAGCCTGGCTATCCTCGGCAGCGGAGTGCAGGCGCGCGCCCATTTTCAGGCGCTCTCGCAAATACGAAGGTTCAGCGACGTCAGGATATGGAGCCGCAATAACGACAATGCCGAGGCTCTGGCCGCAGAGATCGGCGCAATGGCTCTTACTAAGCCCGAGGATGCGGTGCGCGGAGCTGACGTCGTGGTCACCGTAACCAGCGCCACCGAGCCGATTCTTCAAGGCGCGTGGCTGAAACCAGGAGCGTTGGTGAATGCCGTCGGCGCAGTGGGACCAACCCGGCGCGAAGTCGACAGCGACACCATGCGCGGCGCCGTCGTCGTTGACTCGCGCGAAGCCGCGGCACAAGAGTCCGGCGACATATTGCTTGCCGGCGCGACGATTTATGCGGAACTGGGCGAGATCCTCGCCGGCACAAAGCCATCGCCGCAGAGCGAAGTGATTGTCTTCAAGTCGCTAGGCATGGCGGTAGAGGATCTGGCGGCAGCAAAGCTAGTGCTGGACAATTTCGAACGGCAGCGACTGGCAGGCTGACTTCGCCTCAGCCGTGAGGAACCGGTCACCGCAAATTGGGCCTCACTCCCTGGTCAGAAAATACGCTCCGTAGCGTTTGCCCAGACGATAGGCTAGGCGGGCGTGACAACGATAGGCAGATTCGCCCTTCTGCTGAAACTCCAGCAGGATAATGTCGCCAACGTTCAGTTCGCTATCACAGTTGAATGCGACACCTCCTTCGCTGAGGTCGGTGCAGATACCGGCATCTATTTTCTCTGCCAGGATTCCGCAACTGACGATCCGTAAAGGCAAAGCCAATTCAATACGTTCGCGACGGCGCCGGTCGAACGAAGGTGGCAGCTCAGGCGAAGTGCGTTCAACTTTGGATTGGAGATTCTTCATTCGGAGTTACCCGCGTCTGGGCGCATACGTAGCCTCTCAACGAGCCCATCGGCCGGCAACAGATTTTCTTGAGCCCCGGCAGTTCGTTGCGCCCGGAGATTCCTGACATGGGCACGATTTCAGATTTGAATAAGCAAGATAGGTGCTTTATGGAACTTTTGGAGCCGTGCTCTACAATTCCTAAGCATGAGCCCGAAATCTGAGGAACTGCTCCGTCCCCGTGACGCGGCGGTGGTGCTTGGTATCAGCTACGCCAGCCTGAAGCAGTGGATCTACAAGGGCAAACTTCGCACGGTTCTCACCGCGGGCGGCCACCATCGCATTCCGCAGAGTGAGATTGACCGCTTCCTGTACAAATCACTGGGCAAGCAGCCAGCGGAGAGTCGCTCTACATTTCGCACCATCAGCGGGCGCAATCAGTTGGTGGGCCGCATCGTCGACGTAAAGATTGAAGGATTGATGGCGCAGGTCAAGATATCGATCGGAGGACAGCACATCACATCGATCATCACCGCCGACGCCGCACGCGAGATGCAACTGAAACGTGGCGATAAGGCCGCAGCGCTGGTGAAATCGACGGAAGTAATGATTGTGAGAGTGTGAAGGGAACTTCGTTTGCTCTTAGCTCCTCGCTCTTGGCTCTTCGCTTTTCACCGAAAACCATAGCCGATCCGATCTGCTGCTCTTGGAGACGCGAAACGTCCCAAGAGCTGAGGGTTACCCAGGATCAAATTCAAAAGTTTATGCGGAAAGGCGAAGAGCGATAAGTGAGGATCGGATAGTGGGAAGCTGCGCGAGAAAACAGGGTGACCGGCGGAGGACCGGTCACCCGTTTTTTGCTTACGGCAGGTAATAGCGGAAGGAGGTAAAGAACATGTTGTCGATTGCGTCGGGGTTCGAGCCAGCCGGGACCGGACGTTTGGTGCCGATGCCCGCCCATGCCTGACGCGTCAGGTACGAGTACTGCAGACCGAACTGCATGCGGCCCTTCGGTCCGTTGTAAGGCTTGTACCAGAAGCCCACCGAACCTTCGACGATGTCCTTGGTGTCACCGGTACAGTTGGAGAGGCTGCCCGGGCTGAATCCGGTAGAGAAGGCCGTACCCGGAACCGTCTCGACGCCGCAACCGGTGTTGTTAAAGAGCAGCGCGCCATATCCGACCGGAGCGCCCTTTGCATTGAGATAAGAGTTACGTCCGGCGTACTCGACACCGCCGTTGCCGTACCAATCCCATTTTGCAGAGTGGTACTCCAACGTGCCCAATCCCTGGTAGTCCCACAGCGGAGCCAGCGAGCCGTTCGGACGAACCGTAGCGTCGGGCAGACCGGCGGTTCCGTAACGGCCCAGCCCCTGTCCGGCCAAAGCGTGCAAGCCGATGTCGATGTGCTTCTGCATGACAGACCAGCGAGCATTGGCGCCGCCGCCACCCGTCCAGGTGGAATTGTTGTAGGCACCGGCAGCAGTCGGAGTAGACAGCGTCGCGCCTGGGTAGATGCGATCGCGGAACTGTGTCAACACGCCGAAGATTTCGTAGTGTCCAAAGCCCGGCTGGAAGGCCAATTTGCCGATGAAGTCAGGCGACGGATTGTACGAGTAGCTGGCAGCCGGCGAACAGGTGGTAACCGGAGCGCCAGAGGCGTTCAGCGTCGTCGAGCAACCGGTGACGCCGCCGTTATACAAACCACCGCCGTTGCCAGGCTGGCCGACCACGTAATTGTTCGACTGGCCATGAGCAGTAATGGTCTCCTGCGAGTTTTCCACCGAGAAGCCCATCCACACCTTGTTGTTGAAGTCCTTCACGATGCGGAAGCCGTACTGACGAGCCCAGCTGAAGCCGACCGTGTACTGCGGATCGATGGTCATCGGCAGAGCTTCGGTACGGTTGTCCTCACCGACCTTGGTCTCCGTGACCAAGCTCCACATCTGACCACCGGTGAAGCTCCAGCCGTTATGCATCGCGGCCTGTCCCCAGAACTGGCGGAAGCGCATTACGTAGGAATTGCTCTCGTTGTTGTTGGAGGTGATGCCTGTTCCCAGGAAGTCAGACTCCACATAACCGGTCATGCTTGTGTTGTCCAACTTGCCCTGTACCAGCAGCGAGAGACGCGACTGACGTCCGGAGCCGTAGAACTCGGACGTGTGGGCCTGAGCCGCTCCGTCGTAGTTGATCGAGTTGAGCGGGGTGTTGATATCGGAACCGGTGGCACGCTGGCGCCACACAGTTTCGGCCGCGGTGAAGCCGCCCGGCGTAATCGTTACACCCTTGTAGTGAATTGCCAGCGGGCTCTCCAGACCGGCGACGCGCTTCTGAGTGTCCTGGAGCTCGTTCACGGTGTTGCCGGAGACTGTCTTCAGATCCGCAACGTCGTGCTGCAAGGCATTGATCTCAGATGCACTCTGCGCGTCTTGGCCTTGCGGAGGAGGCGCCTGCGGCTGCGGCATGCTGCTGAGCTGCTGCTGCAACTGTTGGATGGCCTGATCGCGCGTCGAAATCTGCTGCTGCAGCTGCTGAATCTGCTGCTGCTGCGCAGAGATGGCGTCTTTCATGTCCTCCAGCTGCTTTGAAACCGGAGCCGAGCTGGAACGATGGCTCGTCTTCGGCTTCGCGGTTTGTGAGTCTGTTTGTGCAAACACGCTCGTCGTCATTGCAACCGAGAGCGCAATAGCCAGTCGTCGTTTCATTTTCTCTCCTGAAAGCAACAGTTGGGCGGACCGAGAACCTTATACAGCAAAGCGGCGCAACCGCCGATTCCGTATACACTTCGAGTATTGAGGTGATAAGTACCAGCGAAATCGTAAGTTGCTGAAGTTACAGACTTGTGAACGGACGGTGAATGTTCCGCGAATTACCGGAACTTTCATGGTGCACGGGCGGAATGGTAAATCCAACGACTCTTCGGCGTCTGTGAGCTGCCGAAAAAAATGCCTGCCGCTCCCAGCGCCGAGAACATTCATCATCCTGTAATCTGGCTGCGCTATTCTCCACTGGAAATTTACTTGCCCTGGTTCGGGCAATGCCAGTACGCTTCGCTCAGGCGATGCGCTCTATGTGGTGTCATTTCGCAATAAAAACGACCGACGGAGGAGTTATGCGCAACGTTGTGCCCACCCCCCGCTTTTGGATCTTTCTGGCCGCTTTTGTCCTGGTGTTCACGGCGTTACTGCCCGCCGCCGATATGTTGCAGCAGGACAGCATGAACGCCTCGTCCATGGGACAGGACATTACCCAGAACGTGAAGGAAGTCTACTTCCCTTTCAACATCTATAGCCGCGTCATCGATCCCGATGTTCTGCAGAGCGATGCCAACTACCTCAAGCAGCATCCGGATGCCCATCTGTGGATCCAGGGCTATGCTGATATTCGCGGCGACATTTTCTACAACCTGGTGCTCTCGTATCGCCGGGCTCAATTTGTGAAGGAAAAGCTGGTGGCTACCGGGGTGAGTGAGTCCCAGATCGGCTTCGCGACCGGATGGGGCAAGCTGTATCCGGTCTGCCAGAGCACCGACGACAGCTGCTATCAACAGCAGCGCCGCGTCGACATCGTTCCTCCCGATCACATGTAGAGCGGTCTGAACAGATCGTCGAGAAATCTCACCGAAGCCGCGGGCAATGTGCTCGCGGCTTTTACTTGCGGAACTTTCGCCCCCGCAAACGGCGTCAAGCTGTTTCAGCCTTTGAGTCCGGCATCGATCAGCTGCGGGCCAGCCACAACCCAACGTGAGGCCCGTATCGCACATATCAGGGTGACGCAGGTTACTGCCGCTGCGTCCGGGCCGGTGCTCTCCTATAGCTGATGACGTGTGTACCGCGTCGAACGTTCCTGTTCTTCGTTGGCCACGTCAACCGCAACGAAGGAGAACAGCATGGCTGACAAGAAAGCAGATCTCGCTGGCCCCGGAATCGGCGACTACACTGAGCTGGAACATGTACTTCCGGCGGATTACAGCTCGCTGCTGTCACCTAAAGACACCCAGAGAGCGATCTTCGAGACTAAGAAATACATCGAAGACAACCTCTGCAAAGAATTGAACCTGATGATGGTCACCGTTCCCCTGATCGTGGACGAGGAATCGGGCGTCAATGACTATCTGGACCGTGACGGTTCGCGCACCCCCATCCAGTTCCACATCTCGAACGATCGCGACAAGCACCCCATTAACGCTCAGGTCGTTCAGGCTGCGACTAAGTGGAAGAGAATGGCGCTGAAGCAATTCAACATGCAGCCAGGCGAAGGCCTGTGCACCGACATGCGCGCGGTCCGCAAGGATTACTTCCTCGATCATGACCACAGCGCCTATGTCGATCAGTGGGACTGGGAGCGAGTGATCAGCGCTGAGCAGCGCAATCTCAGCTTCCTTAAAGGCATTGTCAGCAAGATCTGGAAGGTGATGGTGGGCGCCGAGCACTACGCCCAGGAGCTCTTCCCGCAACTAAAAGATGCTCGCTATCCCAATCTGCCGGAGAACCTGAAATTCCTGCATGCCGAAGAGATTCTCGACATGTATCCTGACCTGCCACGCAAGCAGCGCGAGACCGCCATTCTGCAGAAGTATCCCGCGGTCTTCATCATCGGTATCGGATGGACGCTGAAGGACGGGTATCCGCACGAGATGCGGGCTGCCGACTACGACGACTGGGTCACGGAAACACGCTCCGACGCCGGCCACGTATGCCACGGCCTGAACGGCGACATCCTGGTATGGAATCCGGTTACCAAGCGCCGCCACGAGCTCTCATCGATGGGTGTTCGCGTTAATCCGCAATCGTTGAAGAAACAGCTCGAGCTGACGAACCAGATGTCGTTCCTCAACTTCCCGTATCACAAGGCGATCGTTGACCACGAGATCCCGCTGAGCATTGGCGGCGGCATCGGACAGTCGCGCACGCTCATGCTGCTGCTCCGCAAAGCGCACCTCGGTGAAGTGAGCGTCACAGTGTGGCCGAGGGTGCTGAAGGACATGTGCGCGAAGAAGAACATTCACGTGCTGAACTAAGGCAGTCGGCGATTATCAGTTGTCAGAAAGGGTGCGAAGCGATTCGCGCCCTTTCTTTGTGCGGAGGAGGCTGCGCACAATCGCTAGTTCTTACTGGCGTCTGTCGCGCTCTTCTCCTGCGGCTTGACTGTCGACCGTACCACCATGAATTTGTTCAGCGTGTCGAACCAGAAGGGCGCGCCCAGCGAAAGCGCAAGGGTCGTAATCAGCCATCCAGTCAGGGTTTCCAGCCAGAAGAACGGATTCTCAGGCGGCTTTCCGTGCCAGCCGAAAGGAAATGGCAACTGCTGCCCGAGATTTTCTAACTCAGTGGCTTGCTTCCGCAGGTCTTGCTCGTCGTGCAGCCCGTCCTTTTTCTGGTCGACGTATTTCTGCGCCAGGTCGACGGTCGCCTGCCGCGCGATGGGGTTGTTCCACAGCGATTGCGCCAGCTTAATAGTGTCCACGTTCAGCAGGACGGTCAGCACCAGAGCAATGCCCAGAAGAACGTTCTGCGCCCGTTTCTTGTACCAGCCGGACGCGCGGTCCATGGAATTATTGAACCAGCGCTCCACCTTCGCCTGGAATTCCGTTACGTCTTTTTCCGTGTCGGCCGCCAGGCTCATCAGCGCCTGACGTGTCGGGCTGGGCGGAAGCTGTTCAATCGCTTCCCGGATGTCGGTGAGCGAGCGCGCTCGTGTTGGATCGGGCGGCGAAACTACATCGATGAGTGCCGTAGCAAATGTGCTGGACGGAATATAGGCCGGCAAGTTCACGTTGAACCAGTTGTCGACGATCTTCAGCACCGGAACATGCGACAAAATCGCGCCGCGGACGGATGTCATCTTCATCTCGGCCGCTTGTTTAGGGTCCAGTTTGTCTGGCTCCTTGTAAAGTCCCCGAATCAGTCCATGGGCGTAGATTGCCTCGACGATGTTTCTGCCGTCGGCCATCTTGCTGCCGGAGAAAAGGCTGTCTATACCGGCGACCAGGTTCTTTGAGCGCAGCGACAACACGGCTGCGATACCTTCATTCACCACCGAGCAGATCAGACTGAGAAACAAATAGACGAAGGCAATACCGACGCCGACGTCAAGGACTGCAGAGCTGGGCATCTCAGTTCCCCTGTAACGAAACGTTCAACGTATTGGCGATGATGGCGCGACTGTATTCGCGATGCAAGGAAATAGAAGGGTGCAGCCGGATGGGTAACTAGTTCATAATAGTGGGTTCTCTAACCTCTGCCTTTTGAGGAAGCTCTGCATGGTAACGAAAGCTGTTGCGGAAGTGATGGCCGCCAGCCGCATGATGAACGTGCGCTATGCCATCCGCGATCTGGCCGTGGCCGCCGACGAAGTTGCGCGCGAAGGTCACGAGATTCTCTATCTCAACATCGGCGATCCCTGTAAATTCGACTTCCATACGCCGCCGCACATGATTGAAGCCGTGCTGAAGGCCATGGTCGACGGTCACAACGGCTACGCCGAATCCCTCGGCATCAAACCGGCGATCGAAGCGATTCGGCATCAGGCCGAGCGGGACGGCTTTCGCGAAATCCAAAGCATCTTCGTCGGCATCGGAAGCGGCGAGGTCATCGACACCTGTCTGACCGCTCTGCTGAACCCCGGCGATAACGTATTGACGCCGAGTCCCGAGTATCCCCTGTACGGCGCCATCATGGCGAAGCTCGACTGCCCGGCTAACGCCTATGACCTTGACGAAGACAATGCGTGGGAGCCCGACGTCGCGGACATGGAGCGCAAGATCAACTCGCGCACGCGGGCGATTTTGTTGATCACGCCCAACAACCCGACGGGTGCGGTGTATTCGAAGCGCACGCTGGAAAAGGTTCTGGAGCTGGCGCGGCGGCACAACCTGATCATCTTTGCCGACGAAATCTACGACAAGCTGATCTTCGATCCGAAGGAAAAGCACATCTCGATCGCAACCCTGGCAACGGATGTGCCGATCGTGACGTTTAACGGCTTGTCGAAGTCGTACCTGGTGCCGGGCTGGCGTATCGGATGGGCGATTGCCACCGGACCGCACGAGGTAGTCCGGCCCTACATGGAAGCCGTACATCGCTTGCTGCGCGCGCGCTTGTCGGCGCCACATCCGTTCCAGCATGCCATTAAACCCGCTCTGGAGGGTCCGCAGGATCATCTCGAGGTGATGTTGCGCAAGCTGAAGCGGCGCGCTGAGCTGACCGTAGAGTGGGCAAAGCGTACGCCGCATGTGAAGCTTGTCGCGCCGAAAGGTGCGTTCTATGCGCATCCTTCATTGATGATTCCGGAAGACGATTTGACGTTTGTCACCGATCTGCTGAAACAAAAGCACGTGTTGGTCGTGCACGGGTCGGGCTTTGGCGAAAAGAAAGGGACACGGCATATGCGCATCGTGTTCCTGCCACCAGAGCCGGTCCTCAGCGAGGCCTATGACGCGATCACCGACTTCATGAAGGAACGGTACAAGTAAACCGGTTTCAAGTTTCGAGTTTCCAGTTCCGAGTTTCAAGCGCAAGCATCCCGGATTCTCGAAACTACTCACACGACACAACCCGGGTTCTCGAAAGTCGAAACTCGAAACTGCTCCGAAACTGTTTTCCATGGTCGACATTCATACTCACATCCTTCCCGGAATCGATGATGGCTCGAAGTCCTGGGAGATGACGGCGGAGATGTGCCGCATCGCGCACGGAGACGGCATCACGCATATCGTGGCGACGCCGCACAGCAACGATCGGTACGAATACAATCGCGAGCGCTTTACCAACATGCTGGGCCAGTTGCACGACTCAGCCAATGGCCAACTGGCATTCAGTCTCGGCTGCGACTTTCATTTCTCCTACGACAACATTCAAGACGCTCTGGAGCATCCGCGACGCTACACCATCGGAGATACCCAGTACCTGCTCATCGAGTTCAGTGACTATGGCATCCCGCCGAGTGTGAAGCAGGACGTCCTGTCGTTGTTGAGCTGCGGGATGACGCCCATCATCACCCACCCGGAACGTAATCAACCGCTGATGAAAAATCCGGAGGTGGTGCTGGCGCTGATCGAGCAAGGATGCCTGGTGCAGGTCACGGCGAACGCGGTGACCGGAGCGTGGGGGCCACGTTCGAAGAAAATCGCCGATTGGCTGTTACAGAAACGTGCAGTTCACGTGATTGCCAGCGACGCGCATGACCCTGTACGGCGCAGGCCTGTTATGTCAGAGGCTCGGGCGGTTATTGCGCAAATGGCCGGGAACGACGTTGCCGACGCGCTGGTCAAACTAAATCCCGAAGCGATTGTGAATGGGGAGCCGCTTCCCTACCTGCCGGTTTAGCTCAGCGAGTCCGGCGTCCGCCAGTGCAGCGCATTTCTTCGACGTCGCGGCCGTTAACGGAGACGATTCCGGTGCGAACCTTGGACGACGAAGAGCGTTCGCGTTCCTCTGAATCGGAATAGGCCGACGCCCGTGTCGTAATGCTACGAACCTTTTCGGAACCGAGATGAGCCGCCCGTTTTACCTGCTGCTCTGCCTGGCGAAGTGCATCCATGAGAGTCATTCCGCCCTCCGTAATCACAACAGATGCTGATATTGCTCGATTGGAAACCGCTGGACGCAAAAAATCAAGTGCCCGGATCACTGACGGATGCGCGGATTGAATGCCGAGTAGAGCAAGTCGGTCATAAAATTCACCAGCACATACGTCAATCCGATCATCAGGATGCAGCCCTGCACAAGGTAGTAGTCGCGATTGGAAATCGCGGTGATCGTCAGCCTGCCGATGCCGGGCCAGGAGAAAATGGTCTCGGTCACGATGGCGCCGGCCAGCAGAGCTCCGAACTGCAGGCCTACCACAGTCAAAATCGGAATCATCGCGTTGCGCAGCGCGTGCCGGTAGACCACCGTGCTCTCGGGCAAACCCTTGGCCCGCGCCGTGCGGATGTAATCCTGGCTCAATTCCTCCAGCATGGACGTTCGAACCATGCGGGTGAGAATCGCCGCCAGAGCTCCGCCCATGGTGATCGCCGGCAGAATCAAGTGTGCCGGCGAACCAGCGCCGGACACGGGCAACCATCCCAGCTCGATTGCGAAGATCAGGATCAGAATCGGCCCTAGTGCGAAGTTGGGAAAAGAGAGCCCGAGGAGCGAAACAAAACTGAGCAGGCGATCGTCCCAACGATTGCGGCGTAAGGCTGAGCGTACGCCAGCCGGAATCGAGAGGGCGAGCGCCACCAGCAGGGCGGCGATCGTGAGCTCCAGCGTCTCCGGATAAGCCTGGGCGATGATGTGGCCGACATTCTGGTTCAGGCGCAGCGACTTCCCCATGTCACCGTGAAGGATTCCGTGCCAATAGTTGACGTATTGTTTGCCCAGCGGAACATCGAGCCCGTAGGCATGCCGCGCCGCAGCAACGTCGGTGGCCGCAGCACCTTCGCCCAGCATCTGCTGAATGGGATCGCCCGGCACCAGATGGATCAGCAAAAAAACGACCGACACCACCAGCCATACCACCGGCAGCATGTATAGCAGTCGGGAGAGGATGTATCGCAGCATCAGCCGGCCACGTGGGTCGCAGTTTGAGATTGCGTTTGCGCGGGCGCTTTCTCGATTTTCACGCTTTCCACCCGCAATCCATCCATCGTCGCCACAGTATAGCGGCGGCCTTCATATTCAAAGCTTTCACCCACCACGGGAATCTTCTGCACCCGCGACAGCACAAATCCGCCGAGAGTCTCAAAACCTTCGTCGCGCGGCAGCACGATGTGATATAGCGATTCCAGATCCCTAATATTAACCGAGCCGTCGAGGGTCATCGAAGTGGCGCCGGGCGCCAAAGCCGGCTCGCTGATGTCAAACTCATCTTCGATTTCGCCGACCAGTTGCTCCAGCACGTCTTCCACCGTCACCACCCCCGCTGTCGTGCCAAATTCATCGACAACGACGGCCAGGTGGCGTTTGCGCGTCTTGAATTCAACCAGCAGGTCCGGCAAAGGCTTCGTCTCCGGCACCACCAGCACTTCGCGCATGATGTGGCGTATCTCCAGGCCGCTGGCACGCGTCACCGGTCGTCCTGAGGCGGTACGGTTCACGCGATAGCGCAGCCAGCGCATCAGATCTTTCGCATACAGCACACCGATGATGTGCTCCGGGCCACGTTTGGGATCGTAGACTGGGACGCGCGAATGCTGCTCGTCGACGACTTTTTGCAGCGCCTCCTCCAGGGACAAATTCCCCGGCAGCGAGAAGATGTCGGGGCGCGGAACCATGATTTCCCGCACGGAAATGTTTTCCAGTTCGAGAGCGTGCAGGATGAGTTCTTCCTGGGTCGGCGCCAGTATCCCCAGCCGGCGATTGGCCGAAACAATCAGCTTCAGTTCCTCGGGCGAATGCACGCCTGCCTCTCGAATCAGGCGAATTCCAAATGCCTTCAGAACCACGCGGGTCGACGCCGTCATGAACACCAGGAACGGCGCAGCTAAGGTCATGAAGACGTCCATGGGCGCGGCAACGGCCAGCGCGACCCGATCCGTGCGTTGCAGGGTCAGCGACTTGGGAACAACTTCGCCCAGGATGACGACGATATACGTCATCAGGATGAAAGCCAGCCCTACGGCTAAAGCGTGCGCGTAGAAGCGGGAATGTGGCAGGGGAAGAAACAGAGGCTCGAGCATGTGCGCGATTGAGGCTTCGCCGATCCAGCCCAAAGCCAGGCTGCATACGGTGACCCCGAACTGCACGGCATTGAGAACTTCGTCCAGCTTTTGATGGAGTTTTTGGACGGTACGCGCACCGATGCGGTGGGACGCGATCATCTGTTGCAGGCGGGTCTCGCGCACGCTCACCAGAGCGAATTCGGCGGCCACGAAGAACGCGTTTGCCGCGACCAGCAGAACGACTGCCACGATACGCAGCACAACGAAAGTAACCATTCGCCAAAAATCTTATCACTGGCCGCGACCTGCAACTGGGTACTAAGGTGTGTCAAAGCCGTGTTTTCGGCTTTGAAATCTGCGTTTTCCACACTTAGTTCAACTCTGGATGTCGCAGTGAAACTAAGAGTCTTTTCTAAGAGCTACGCCCGATTTGCCTCAGCTCCGGCAAACGCGATACTCAGTCATCGGCTGCTGTTGAGTTCGCGGCCCCATGCGTCAAGTTTTTTCTGGCCGAATACTCAACGGAGGAGCTTTACTGATGAAGCATTTGTTCCTGTTGGCAGCCGCTTGTCTGGGGCTGTCCATGACAGCAGCCGCGGTAAACGTCACCGTCACCGCACCTGGCAATAATCAGCAAGTCGGCTCTCCTTTTACTTTGACAGCGAATGCCTCCAGCAACGGTCATTCGATCGTGGGTTGGCACGTTTATCTTGACGGCAACAATGTTTATACCGGGGGCGCGACCAACTCCATCACCGCAAGCATCAGCGGCGCGCAGGGCAATCACCAGTTGGTAACCCGCGCCTGGGACAATACCGGCGCGTACGGCGACGTCACCCAGACCGTTGTCATTACCAGCGGTGGAGGTGGTGGCGGCGGCGGAAACGGCTTGCCCACGCCTCCCAGCAATGCGACCTGGTTTAACAATATTCAGAACCGCGGCAACTGGAGCTATTGTCACGATCCCGGTTGCGCCGGCGGCAGCGGCCAGGGCACCTACTGGATGGCGCAACATCAGGGCTCACCATCCCGCAGCGGTTCCAGTGGCGAGTTCTATAACTCAGGCGTTTGGGCCAACGCACTGTGGTGGCAGAAGGTTGGCGCTTACGACAATGCCCGCAATTTGCTGTGGGACTTCTGGGTCTACGTCGACTCAAACTCACAAAGCGCAACCCAGGCGCTGGAGTTTGACTCCTTCCAGTTCGTCGGCGGATACAACTATATGATTGGCAGCCAGTGCGACTACGGCTCGGGAACGTGGGACACGTGGGATGAGTCTTCAGGACACTGGATCCACAGCAACATCGCCTGTCACAAGTTCAGCGTTAATGCGTGGCACCACATCCAGTGGTATGTGACTACCAACACCAGCAATCACACCTACACCTATCACACGCTGGTGGTCGACGGTCAGCCCTACACCTTCAACGTCACTCACAGCGCCAAGAACCTGCACTGGGGCGACAACCTGGGCGTGCAGTGGCAGCTGGACGTGAACGCCAGCGGCCAGGGCTATCACGAGTGGATCGACGACGCCTCGCTGGCAATCTGGTAAAAAGCGAACACGAACAGCAACCCGGGGCTCCTGCCGAGGAGCCCCGTTTTTGTTACAGCCTGTCTTTCATCCTTTGCATCACACGCAACCGTCAGAGTTCCTCAATCGACGGAGATCGCGTTTGCAAGACTTCGCGGATGTAGCTAGCATTTCCGGGCGTGAAGGGTTGCGTAAATCCTGCGCGGTGAAACCTCAGATGTGGATCATTTTCAGCAAACTCACTATCTGGGCTGCACTGATTCCGACACTCTTCTTTTTTCTTGGCTATCCCGTGCCGCTGCGAGCCGCCGAACCCGCCAGGCAACTATTGAACGCAGGTTGGGAGTTCCGCGCCATCAACACCAGCGGCCGCCCTGAAGTCATGGACTGGCACGCTGCACAGGTTCCCGGCGTCGTGCAGACCGATCTGCTTGCGGCTCATCTCATTCCCGATCCGTTCTACGGAGACAACGAGAGTCGCTTGCAATGGATTGGTCTGACGGACTGGGAATATCGCACGACCTTCCAGGTCGATGAGGCGATGTTACAGCGTGAGCATGTTGATATGGTTTTCGAGGGTCTGGATACGTACGCGGAGGTTCTTCTCAACGACAAGCCCGTGCTGACCGCCGACAATATGTTTCGCGGTTGGCGAATTGCCGTCAAGCCATTGCTGAAGCTGGGGAGCAACACGCTGGACATCACCTTTCGCTCGCCAATCACTTCAATGATCCCCAAGGTCAAGACCCTCCCCTACATCCTGCCCTCGGTATCAACGGCAAACGAGGGCAACGAGGAGAATATAGCCACCGCACCGTACACGCGCAAAGCGCCATATCAATACGGATGGGATTGGGGACCTCGGTACATCACCATCGGCATCTGGAAACCGGTCTACCTGGAACTATGGGATACCGCTCGAATCCAGAACTTCCACATCCACCAGCTCAATATTTCGGCGAATGAAGCAGAGCTAGCCGCAGAGCTCGAGATCGACTCAACACGCCCGATGAGGGCAAACATCACCATCGATCGCGATAACGCCGGCGGCAGGCTCGCAGGCGTTGCGACGCAGGCAGTTCAGCTCGATGCCGGCGCAAACCATGTTTCGATTCCGCTTCGCATCGCTTCGCCGAAGCTCTGGTATCCCGCAGGGTATGGAGCACAGGATCGGTACCTCTTCTCCGCCACGCTTTCGACAGGAAAGTCCGTCATCGCGCAGCAGCAAGTGAAAACTGGACTGCGCTCGGTCGAACTCCGCCGCGAGCCCGACCAGTGGGGCAAGAGCTTCAGCTTTGTCGTGAATGGGATTCCAATCTTCGCCAAGGGCGCTAACGTGATTCCCTTCGACAGTTTTCCCAGCAGGGTCACCCCCGAGCGTTATCGCCAGATTCTAACGGCTGCCCGCGATGCCCACATGAACATGGTGCGCGAATGGGGCGGAGGCATTTACGAGAGCGACGTTTTCTACGACATCTGCGACGAGCTTGGTCTGATGGTCTGGCAGGAGTTTATGTTTGGCGGCGACATGGTCCCGGGAGACGTCGCCTTTCAGCAGAACGTCCGCCAAGAAGCGATACAGCAGGTCAAGCGCCTGCGCGATCATCCCAGCATCGTGTTATGGTGTGGCAACAATGAGATCGAGGCCGGATGGCTGGCATGGGCCGATCGTCTGAGCTTTAAGGAATCGATCACTCCTCCCCAGCGCGACGGCGTCTGGCAGGATTACGTCGTTCTTTTTCACGACATCATCAAGAGTGTCGCCGATGAATACGCGACCCCGACGCCCTACTGGCCGAGTTCGCCGAGCGCGAACTTCGAGGCTCCGCCGGACAGTCCCGACAACGGCGACATGCACTTCTGGGGCGTATGGCACGCGCTTGAACCTATCGAGAACTACAACCTGCAAGATCCGCGCTTTATGTCGGAGTTCGGCTTCCAGTCGTTTCCCGAGATGCAAACCATCCGCAGTTTTGCCGGCGCCAACGACTTGACCATCGACTCCGAGGTGATGAAGTCTCACCAAAAAAATCACGGCGGCAACGAGAAGATTCTCACCTACATGCTGCGTGAGTATCCCGAGCCACGAGACTTCGCCTCGTTCGTCTACCTCAGCCAGGTGCAACAGGCAGAAGCAATCAAGGTGGGGGCCGAGCATTTGCGGCGCGACCGGCCGCGCACCATGGGCGCGCTCTTCTGGCAACTGAATGATTGCTGGCCCGTCGCTTCGTGGTCGAGCATTGATTACTTCGGCCGCTGGAAGGCGCTGCAATACTACGCAGCACGTTTCTACGCTGACCTGCTGATTTCGCCGTTCGCTCATGACGGCAACATCGATGTTTACGTTGTCTCGGACAGGATGCAGGCGGTCGCGAGGCCAGATCCGCACGCGATTGCTTACGTTTGATGGCAGGACACTCAGCGACAAGACGCAGGACGTGCAGGTCCCGGCACAGTCCAGCGCGGTCTATCTGACCTTGAACGAGAAGGAAATGCTGGGGTCAACCAGCCCTGACGACGCGTTTCTTGTCGTGGAGTTGCTGGTCGGAGGCAAAGCGGTCTCGAGTAACGAAGTGTTCTTCGATCGCACGCGTAATCTCAACTTGCCGCTCAAGCCCGCTATCCAAAGCGAGGTGGAGGCGAATGCTGACGGCTACACGCTAAAGCTTCGTTCGGCCGTTCTGGCGCGCGCCGTGTCTATATCTTTTGGCGATCTGGATGTCACGTTGTCCAACGACTACTTTGATCTGCTTCCCGGCGAAGAGGTCGTTATCCACGTGAAGACTCAGGCCACGCTCACGCAGTTGCAGCAAGCGCTAAAGATCGTCTCGCTCACGGATGCCTTTTTCCCCGAGCGGCCCACCTATCGTGAGCATGCGACCGTCACTGCGCCAGAATCCACGCGCTGACCTTAGGCAATGGCTGCCATCGCTGACGGCTTTCGGTACTGATAGTTGCCGAAGCCTAGAATGAGGTAGCCGATCCCCCCAAAAAGGAAATTCAGGAAGAAGCCAAACATCGCGCTCTGGCCGAAAGCTTTTGCGACATCGATGGCGACCACAATCGCTACGACGATATTCAATACGGGGATGAAGTACAGAATCAGCCACCATCCGGGACGACCAGCAATCTTCAGCAGGATGTAAGCGTTGTAAATCGGGATGATCGCCGCCCATCCAGGCTCATTGGCTTTTTGAAACATCTTCCACCATCCGAGGACGGCGATAACGCAGACCACCAAGGCGAACATGAAGAAACCGCCGCCGAAGAATCCGGAAAGCGGATTGAGGTTGACGGGGTTTCCCGGTATCAGCGCAATTAGACTGTCCATCGCCATAGTTCCTCCCTATTGCGAGCGAGCGCATGTGCGCCGCCTCGAAGTGCGTTCCGGAACAACAAAGGCTCGTACGCGATCCGCCGTCATCTGTCAGACGGCCCGCGTACGGAGACATCCATAATAGCTACTCAGGGTGGAAGGTACGAGGATTTGTTCGGTGCAGCTATTTGTAACTTGCGTTCGTACGGTCTAGGTGGGCGCGATGCTTTGCGACATCGGCCGCCCACCATACAACAGTGACGTATGTTGCAGAAGCAAGTGATAAGCCCGGAGAAACAAATGGTGGCTGGCAACTTGACCAGCTTCATATCCGGCCGGAGTGACAAACCGCTGAGGAGAACCGATGGCCTGCTCCTCAGCCCGGTGTGCTGATGTTTCCCTTAACGGAAGCGTTGGCTTCCTTGTCCTTGCCCTTCGATTACGGTTTTGCTTCGCCACTGCCGGACGCTTGCTTCTCAAAGCTCCAATGGCACGGTCGTCCCACGATTCCCATACCAGTGCTTCGGTCGCCGGTGCCCTGCACGTCAGTGAACTGCGCCTTCACTTCGTAGCTGTAGTCATTCCCCTCGGCTTTGAAAGGGCCATGCGTATACTCCGCGCCGGCAGTGACGCCGCTGGCCGTCAACTTAGCCTTTCCGCCGTTGCTGATCTTGCCGTCGATTGCCAGGTAGGCCGGTTGGCCTCTTGTGCCGCGCTCACCATGCAGAACGTCTTCCGCCACGGTCGAAACAAAGTGCACGGTGTACCCCAGTGTCCCTCCCTTAGGCTCGCAGGTCACGGTCGTGTTCCACTGGCCGTCAAACTTGTTGTCCGTGCTCTGCCCACCCGCTGATATCGTTATCAACATAATTCCGAACAACAGTGCCTTATTCACGTTGTTTGCTCTCTTCTTTCCGCCAACGTTCTCATGCACACAAAATGGGAGAGCGCTCGCAGAACACCCTTTACTCTGCAGGAGGGCGTCTTGTCAGTGACGTCTGAAGCGAAGCAGTTGTGAAGAAAAGCGACAATACAGCTACAATGCCAGTTGTGGCGAAGACGCAAATGATGGCAAGTGCATGATTCTAAAGAACGCGAAAGTGGCGGAATTGGCAGACGCACCAGACTTAGGATCTGGCGGGTAAAACCGTGGGGGTTCGAGTCCCCCCTTTCGCACCAGATATCTATTTTGAATTACGAATATCTTAGAGAGAGTTAAACGGAATTGTGCCGAGATTTGTACCGCCAGCACTCCTCTATTGACCCGAAGTTTACGCGCGTCACTCCGCTGATTTTCCCCATCGTGAGAATCGCTATTACATCGAAAGTCTCGTTGACGTAGTCGGGAGTAATCTCCTAGAAGCCCGTTTCTGGCCGTTATTCAGTTGGTGAGCGCAAAGGTTCTTCTCCAGTTCGTCGAGGCAGAGAGAAGATGATTACTAGAAGTGATGACGAGCGGTTCCAGCACGGCGCGCAGGAGTACGCTGCGTATCTCGATACATTCGAGGGCAAACTGCGCGCGGACTTGGCGTTTGCCACCCTGGAAGACTTTCTTCCTCCACTACAGGCCAACAAGCCGAGGCATGCACTGGATGTAGGATCTGGTACGGGAGCGGCGGCGGTTCGCCTGGCGGGGCTCGGCTACAACGTTACGCAACTGGATTCGTCTCAGGCGATGCTAGACGTGGCGAGACGCGCCGCAGAAGAAGCGGGAGTATTGAGCAAAGTCACTCTCCGGCGCGGCGACGCTGGTCAATTGACGAACCTGTTTCCGGCTGGGTCGTTCGATGTCATTCTGTGTCACAACCTACTTGAATATGTCGACGATCCGACCATGGTGTTACGCGGTGCGGCTCACGCCCTGCGAGACTCATCGGCGATACTGTCAATCGTCACGCGCAACCGGGCGGGCGAAGTCTTCAAGGCTGCAATCCAGACGGGCGATCTGACGGCTGCCGAAGCTACCCTCACTGCAGACTGGGGTTTTGAGTCTCTGTACGGTGGCCGAGTGCGGCTCTTTACCTCACACAGCCTGCAAGATATGCTGCAAGCGGCGTCGCTGGAGTTCATCGGCAAGCAAGGTATCCGCGTCCTGGCGGATTACTTGCCGCCTCGCATTTCTCGCAGCGCGGAATATCCGCGAATTCTGGAGCTGGAGAGGAAGCTGGGAAGCCGGCCCGAGTTCGCGGCAGTGGCCCGCTACACGCAGTGCCTGGCGCGCACCGCCTTATCGGGTGCGGAACCGGCCCTCGATGAGAACTCCGGAGAAAATTCTGCATGAAGAATCGCGCCAGCGAATCGCCGATTTCATTCATCGCGAGCCCAACCGGCGGGATCGCGCTCGGGCTCGGGCTCACGAACGAATGCAATCTTTCCTGCGCTTTCTGTTATCGTGATCCGGTCCGTACGGACCGCCTTACCCTTGAGCAGGTCAAGTCGGTGATGGAACGGCTGCCCATCCGCTCGGTGAATCTGGGAACGGGCGAGAATGGAATGCATCCCGACTTCCGGGCGATTCTTGCGTTCCTGCGCACACAACCTGTCAAGCTCACCATTACCTCCAACGGCCACAGCATCGCCGTTTTGGAAGACAGCGAGCTGCGTGCTTTTCACGACATCGAATTCTCCCTCGATTACCCTACGCAAGCCGAGCAGGATGCGCAGCGTGGACAGGGAAACTGGGCGCTCATTCATCAGCAGGGCGCGCGTTGTGTAAAGCTGGGCGTGCCCGTGACCATTATTGCGGTCATGATGAAGTCGAATTACTTGCGTCTGGCAGAAGTAGCGCGAGCGGCCAAGCAGTTCGACGCGCCTCTGCGCGTGAATGTCTACCAGTCGGTGCGATCCGATGTCTACGCATTGTCCTACGAAGAGTATTGGGAGGGATTCCGGCGGCTGTTTGCAGCGACAGATGTCATCGCCATCGGAGAACCGCTGGTGCGAGCGATGTCCGGGTTGCCACCGCTGCAGGGAGGATGTGGCGTGAGTACAGTGCGAGTGACGCCGCGCGCAACCACGCAGCCGTGCGTGTATTGGCCGGGGGCGGGCGAGCCGCTATCGGCGTTGATCTCGGGCGGCCTCGGCATCCTAAACTCGCTCCCGTTCGAGCAAGCGCGCGCGCTCCCCGAAGCATGCCAGCCGTGCGAATTTCGCGACTCGTGCCATGGCGGATGTGCCGGACGACGACGCTTGCAGGACGCGTTGTACCAGGCTGATGGTTACTGCCCCATCATTCGGGGAGAGCGGCCGCAGCTGGCAGTCAGCATGGCCGCCAGCCGCGACCTGCCCAAGCTCAGTAGTTGCTGCACGACGGTAGTGATGGCCCGGTAGGAAGTCGCCGCTTATTTAGCGTCGATCCAGGTATTCGAACCCGCCAACTTGACCGCTATATTCGTGAACCAGAGGTGGAACGGACCGCCATCGGCGGTGCCGCGATGCTCGGTTGAGATGAGTAGAGGACCTGCCATCTTGTAGCCAGCCCACGTCGCAATGACGACCTTTGGCTTCTTGGCGCCGCCGCGGTCATATCGGAATTCTTCCACTCGCCCGTCGCTACCGACATAGAGAGTCCAGGTGTCGCCCGGGGTGTAGCCGCCGACAACGGAAGGATACTTCACCACGACCTTGTCGGCAGACCCCTTGCCCAGCGGCAGCTTCTGCTGACCTTCATCGCTCACCGTGGCGCTGGTGTCCCAGTAAACATGAAGCGGGAAGATCAGCCAATAATTGTCGTTTTGGAAGCCCGGATCGATGTCGTCCTTAATCTGAGCTAATTGACTGCTCAGTTGCGAGCGCAGGTAGGTGACCTTCACCGGTTTGCCGTCTTTGTCCTCTCCCTCATAGGTGATCTGGCCGGTCTTTGGCTCCCAAGTCCACGTGCGGGAAATATTGACGCCCGGGAAGGTTGCATTCCAGGTATAGCGGATCGCTTCGATCTGCCCAAACGAATCGAGACCATAAGTCTTGGCGAGTTTTTCAGCGATTGGCGAGCGCTGCTGCGCCCACGAAGTTGCAGCAAGAAGCATTACCCCAAGGATCGGTAGAAGACGCATTGCCCGGGTACGGAGTGTGTTTGCCATGGAGGCTCTCCTTGGTGAGTTTGACGACGGATGTTGGATGATGGGCAGGTGCTGCGGGATACGAAGAACTATTCGGGTAGAGTGGCGCGGCGCTTCAAGCCGAGAACTCCTAAGAAAGCCCAGTGTGGCGAGCGATATTATGTCGTCGGCTAAAGCCACTCAAGGTTAGCGTCTATGACGCTGTCCTAGAGTCCTGCGCTGCTTTCACTCTCCTGAGCGCGGCGCCGGCGGACGATGGGGCGCAAGCAAAGGATTACGGCGGCGGCCGCAACTGTTCCGTATTCCAACCCGAGAACCCATGCTGGGAGCACCCATGGACGTCCCAGTGCGCGCAAATGCCAAACGATATACGTCGGGATAATGCTCACCGTCCAGACAACGAGGGGTAGCGTCGACTTCGATCGTACGAACGGCAACAGCCAGAGCAAATACCACGGATACACCACCGGCGCACACAGAAGGGACGCAGCTATCGGCCAGGCAAATGCGTCCTCGGATGGCTTCTGGGATTTGCTTCTGAACCAGACTGCGATCAGACTGCCCACAAGGGCGGCAAATCCGGTCACGACCTTCGGTGCCACCACTCGCTCCAGGGTGCTAAACACCGGGTCGTTGAAACGAAAGCTCTGCATGTAAGTACCCAGCGAGCCCAACGGAATTCGCCCATGGTTTAGAAATGGCAGATACAGAACTGCGAACACGGCTGCGGCCAGGGTCGCGTCGCGCATGCGAATACGGCGCCAATAGAGCGGCAGTAGCACAATCGGAAGGAACTTTACGGCGATCGCCAGCGCGAACGCTACAGCTGCAATCGCGCGCCAGTGGCGCAGGAGCGCGGCGAAGGATATCAGCAGCAGAAGCACCCCGAGAATGTCGATGTGCCCGCTGCCCGCCACTTCCGTCGCCAGCAGCGGATTCCAGGCATAAGCCAGAATCCAGTGCGCTCCCTGGCCGGCACTGCGCAAGACGTCGAACAAAACGACAATCATGAGCAGGTCGCACATCACAAACGCAGCTCGCATCGCAAAGACAGACTCGTGAATCGCTGTAACCGCGCGAAAGAAAAGCTCAGCCCCGGGTGGATACAGGGTGGGCAGATCCGGATGGTTCATCGTCAGCGTCTCGGCTGTGTGCAAAGCGGCGACCGCAGGATCGTTGGGTACCACAGTGTAGGGGTTATAGCCTAGGCGCTGCAGGCGCCCATCCCAGACATAGCGGCGAACGTCGTCATCGGAGCCCGCCGGTATCGCGAGAAACGCGACGTGCCAAATCGCAGCCAACACCAGACCGATGACGATCACGCGCTTGGGAAAGTTTGGGACACAGAAGAGCTCGCGTATGGCGAGAAGATACGCAATGCCGCCTACCGCCAGCGGAATGATGGGAAAAGCTTCGCCGTAGCCACCGAACTTCCGCGCGCAAATGACCAGCGCCATCAGCAGAATCGCGCCGAGTGCGTACAGCCGGTGAGACGGAGTGAGCTTCACAAATCCCCGGTGCCGGCTGGCAGCTGGCGCAGCCTCTGCTGCCACTGTTTCAGCCATGCCGCGGTGCGCGGCGCTCGCGCCGGAGCAATCTGGAGTTCCGCGACCAGGCGGGTCAAATCGCTCTCCACGTCAATGTCGTAAAAAGGATCTGTAAGGCCGACGGAAAGTTCCAGTCCGCGAGCGCGCGCCAGCAGGGAGTCAAGCGCGTTGTTGGTTCCCATCCTGTCACCTTGGAAGAGCTGAACATGGACAGCCTTCGCCCCAACGAGATAATAGCCGCCGTCAAGGGTCGGTCCAACCACTAGATCGTGAGCGCTGAGCATCTCGAATGCGTTCGCAAGGACCGCAGCAGGCAGGTGTGGGCTATCGCTATTGAAGGCGATAACGCTCTCCCGGCCGTTCGCCGCAAAGTGCGCAAACACCGACGCCAACCCAGCCGCCAGGCCCTCGCCTTGCTGCGCCACGACGCTTGCCGAACGTCCGGCGAACTGCGTCAGCTCTCCGACATCTGAAGCCGGACACATGATGGCAACCTTTACCCCACGCAGCGACTGCGCCAGTGCCAAGGTATCGTCCAGCAGGCAGCGATACAGCTCCGTAACGGTTTCGACGGGCAGGTTCCGGGTTAAACGGGTTTTGACCAATCCGGGTCGCGGCGCCTTGGCCATGATCACGAGCGTGCCGCGGTTGCGCGAAGAGTGGCGAGTCTCGGTGGATTTCATACGAGAGCGATTTGCCCTTGGCTGATCCGCGGCGCCGTCTCCGGGCGGAGCGAACCTTCAGGCCCGCGTTCCGAGCGTCAATCTTGCTGGAGCTGCTTTCTTACCCGCCGCTGGACGCAGGCTTAAAGGGCTGCTCCACCATGAAATCGAATACCCCAAATCAGAAATTGCAGTAGCAATCTCACGCCTTTCGGCGCCGGAAACGGTAGCGCAGGATCAGAGTGAGGATAAACCACGCCGCGCCGACCGTGCCTCGCAGGGTGCCGCTGATCTTCGATTTCCCGATGCGCGGATAATAGCTGACCGGCACCTCGACAACCCGGAATCCGCCGAGCGCGCCCTTCAGAATCATCTCAACCGCCCAGCCGTAGGTAGCCTCTTCCAGTGCGAGTTGCCGCAGGATATCGGCACGCGCAGCGCGAAACGGGCCCAGATCGCTGATTCGCTGGCCATATAGCACGCGGATCATACCGGCTGCCAGCCGATTACCAAAGACGGCGTGCCACGGCAACGCGTCAGGATGGTTCTGTTTTGCAAGCCGTGAGCCCAGCGTGATGTCCGCTCTGCCTTCAATGATGGGTGCAAGCAGAAGCGGCAATTCATCGGGCCGATCGCTGTAGTCTCCATCGAGGAAAACTACGATATCGGGTGCGCTGGTCGCGGCAAGCCCGGTCAAGCAGGCGCGCCCGTATCCGCGCCGCGGCTCCCGCAGGACGCGCGCTCCCATGGTTTCGGCGATCTCGGCCGTCCCATCGGTGGAATTGCTGTCGACCACCAGGACTTCGGTGACAAGATTCGCCGGAAGATCCGCGAGGACGCGACCGATGGCCTGCGCTTCATTGTGCGTGGGAATGATGACGGAGACGCGCATTGGCTCTGGCTTAGAGTAACCACCAGGGAGCGTTCGGCCATCGCTGTGCCAGCCAGACGTCGATGCCCCAAGCTCGGCCTGCGCGTCCTATCGCCAGAGCGAGCGATGCTAGAACCGGGTTCAGTAGCTCCCAGATCCACGCCGTTCCCCACTCCGACATCCAAAGGCTCCCGAGGTACAGGAACGCAACAAAAGCCACCGGCCGCGTGAACAGACCGATAACGAGCAGGATGCCGAGCGAGAGCTCGAGTATCGCCTGCATCGGAGCTGCCATCGCTGCATGGCTTGCCGCCAGCGCCATAACAGTTTTCCACACAGCCGGCGAGTGACCCTTTTCGATGTAATAGTGGATCAATCCTGCGTAGCCGCCGGGCGTGTAAAGTCCCTTGCCAAGGTTTTCGAAGAACACCCAGACAAACATCGCGCCAATCGTCACGCGAACCAGGGCCAGTCCGCATGCGGCAGGCTTGTGGTGTTCGGAACCCAGATTTGCTTTTGATGGAATCACGATAGCTCTCTCGACCGTGATCTCGTACTTGAAAGTGTCCGGATCCAGGCTGTCAAGTGTTCCCTTCGCCGTTTGCGCTTGCGGATACATCAGGAAGGAGACGGTTGTACTGGATCCGGGCAGCTCGACATCCTGGGCGAAGTTGTAGGCCATCCAGTTCATCTCCCACGAACCAAACAGGCGTTTGCGGGCGCTGATCACCATCTCGTCATTCAATGGACGGTTCCCCGGCGGCTCTTCCAGGACCACCTTCCGCACATCGGCCGGATCGACAGGCACCCAGCGGAATTGGTCTAAGTACACTTCTGCCCGACAGTGCTGGGCTTTCGTGATTTTCTCCGAAGATGCACCCAGGCTCTTGTAGCCCAGTTCAGACTTCGCAACACGAATGCCATATACATCGCGGGCCGGAAGGCCTGCCGCACGCGCAAGTCCAACGTAGAGGGCATTCAAGTCGGCACACTTGCCGCCCAGGTAACCGGTTTCGAGCAGAACGCGAATGTCGCCCCGGCCGCAACCCCGCACCTTCGGATCGCGAAACGTGTTGTCGACGATCCATTCATAGATCGCACGCGCCTTCTCGATATCCGTCGTGGCACCCTTTGTGATCTCGGTCGCGGTGCTCTTCACGATGCCATCGGTCGGAACGTTTTTATGCGGCTGCAGAAAATATTGCGACTCGGCAGCAGGGAGTGGCAGCGCAGGACCAGGCTTGGCCAAATCTACGCAGTAGTCCTTCAGGGCCACCCGGCTCGTCAGAGTCAGTAGCGGCTTTACGCCTGCGGGGAATGTCGCGACGACGATGCCCAAGCTCGGCGGCTTGCTTTCGTCCATTCGTACCTTGCCGCCATCAGCACTAAACTGATTGGACATTGTTCGCTGAAACGGCGTGTTCTGTATGAGCGCCGCCGGTAACCATATTTTGGTTTCTCCGGCTGGCTCCAGGACCTGTGCGCGAGTAGTCACTTCGAAGGTGCGCCATCCCTCGGATGACGGCTGCGTCTGCTGCGAAAATGAGAGTTCTGTTTTCGTCAGTGCTAGGCCCGCGACGGCCAAGCCGGTGGACTGCAAGAAATCACGCCGATTCACGAAGTACCCCCAAGTGGTATGGAGACTCGTACAAGATGCAGCAAACAGAGAACTCCGGAGGAATGATGCCGTAGGTTCTGACGAGGATTCATCAAAAAGCAGCAACCACCATGTCGACTAGTTCAGATTGAAAGCTCTAAGGAACCACAGTCTGTCCGCGCCAGCTTTTCTTCCGCCCTACAGCAACCTCACGTAGAATTGGACGGAAACTTTCCCCCGTGCAAACGTCGTTGGGCCCGGTCTCACCGCAGCGACACCGGTCGCCAGCCTGAAGGAGAAAAAGGAATGCTCTCGCAGACAATTGCTGCAAAGTTAGGATTGGCTATCCTTGTCATCTCAGGCATGCTCCTGACAACGCCGGCCGCTGCCGCCGACATAAAAGGGCAGGTGACGGGCGGAGGCGCCCCCATTGCTCAATCAACAGTGACTTTGTTTGCCGCGACCACCGACACACCCAAGCAGCTCGCGCAGTCGAAAAGCGACGATGAAGGTCGATTTGAAGTGAGCACCGCGGGAGCGCCAGCCGGCTCGAGCCTCTACCTCACGGCAGCGGGAGGCATTCCAGCAAGAAACAAGGCGGATGGCAATAATCCGGCGATAGCGCTGCTGGCCGTAGTAGGCGATAACCGGGCAGGACGCGTGGTCATCAACGAGTTCACCACCATCGCGTCCGTCTGGACGCACGCGCAACTGATCGACGGCATGACGATCAAGGGCGCTCCACTGCAGTTGCGAATTGCGGCAGGCAATGTGCCCAACTTCGTTGACCTGGAAACTGGAGGGTGGGGCGGCACCATCCAGGATCCGATCAACAGCAGCCAGACACCGACGATGGCCAACTTCGCCACGCTGGCCGACTTGCTGGCCGCGTGCGTCAATCGGGTTAAGGCGGATGCCTGCAGCAGTTTATTCGAAGAGGCTACGCCACCGGGTTGGGGCGCTCCAACAAATACCCTAGGTGCCGCCGAGGATATCGCACTCTTCCCCTGGCATCAGCCCGACAAACTTTTTGTGCTGCTCCGCCAGTTCTATTCAGTTTCGCCGAGCAATCACATGCTCGAAGTTCCGTACATGCCATACCTCAACTGGGCGCCCAGTGCCTGGGTACTTCCTCTCAAGTTCACAGGTGGTGGCTATGACGCGGGCGGTAAATGCATGTTCGACAGTGAAGGCAATCTGTGGGTTCCGGACAACTTCAGCGTTGGCTGGCAGGGGCAGGACTCGCTGTGGCAGGGACACGCGACTAAGTTCGCGCCCAACGGCCGACCGCTTTCGCCGATCACTACAGGTTTTATGGGCGGCGGTATGGAAGGAGGAACCTTTGGCGCCGCAGTCGATGCCCACGACAACGCCTGGTTCACCACGTATGGCAGCAAGACCATTTCCGTGTTCGACAAGAACGGGAAGCCCCTTACGCCGCCTGAGGGAATCAACTTCGGCGGACGACTTGGCCTGATGCAGGGGGTAATCGTAACGCCCAAGGGCGATGTCTGGGTGTTGGGTATTGAGAAACGACAGCTCGTCTACTTCCCCCAGGGAGACATGACGAAGGGACGGATTGTCTGCGAGGGCGACAGCGCTGAACCGTGCAAGTCATTCATGGCCCCGTTTCACCTGGCTATCGATCAACAGGACCGGATATGGGTTTCCAATAGCGGCCTTCCGCACGTTACCCGCTTTCCCGCGTCCGACCCGACAAAGGCCCAGAACTTCGACACCGGAATCAATAACAGCGGTCTCAACATCGATAGTCAGGGCAACGTGTGGATCACAAACCGGTTCGGCACCGGAGCGCTGGGCATGGCCCACTTGGTGGACATGGGAGTACGACTGAAGGCCGAAGGCGTTGCCGCAGCCTCCGACTACCTGACGAAGACCATGTCGGAACAGAAAGGAGGCACCGCGGACGGTGGCAGCGTCACGCTGCTGCGCCCGGACGGCACGCCGTATCCGGGGTCACCTTTCAAGAGTGCCGGACTTCCTGGTCCATGGGCGGTAGTGCTGGACGGTAATGATAATGCCTGGATTTCAAACTTCGCGACGCCGAGCAGTCCTATCGTGGAGTTGTGCGGCGCGCGGACCGAGCACTGCCCGCCCGGTATTCATACAGGCGAACAAATTTCCCCTCCTGGCGGCTACGTCGGGGGCGGCTTGGAAATGCAGACAGATCTCGCTATCGACCCGGCTGGGAATGTCTGGGTCATGAACAATTGGCAGGACATTGACAGTTGTATCGGTACACCCAAGGAGGCGCTATCGACGCGCTGCGGCGGTCAAGGCGTCGTGATCTTCTACGGTATGGCGAAGCCGGTGCGTGCTCCCCAGATAGGACCGACGAAACCGTACTAATGCACACACCGGACAACCCGCTCCTCGTGCACAGAAAGCTGTCGAACGCTCGGCACTCGCTTCGTGGTGAAAACCACCAAAACCAGCAAAGGAAGCTCTTTCGGTTTAACAAGAAGCGACCTCGCGAGCTTTCCACATTTCCTTCAGGGTGGTTTTCGGAAAGCTAGCCTCGTCTCCATCGAACCTATGACTTCGTCGATGCGAGGACGGTCATGGTGGCCTGCCAATGTGTCGCTTGTGCCACTGAGTTGGTCCACCGGCTTGTGTTCGCTGGGTGACGTCTCGCGTGTTGGATGGCTTGCCCGTTGCACTCTCCCTGCGCAGCTTGATCGATTGGACTATTCGCATACGTTTAACAGAATCTTCCCTGGTCCTTAATCATGCCGCCATATTCTTAAAGGTGACGAATCCGTAATTCGAGTTGATGCAGGGATTCAGGCACAGTCTCTCTTCTGCCGTGAATATCGTGGACCCGCGCCTCAATGCGGTGTTCGGTTTGTGTTGATCGTTTCGGATCGACTTGCCCAAGCCGTCAAAGTGGCCATAAAGAGTGCGTATGAGAACTCTAGTTATTGAAGACGAAGTGAAGACCGCAAAGTTCCTGAAGAAGGGACTTAGTGAATCGGGCTTTAGTGTTGAGGTGTCCGGCGATGGATTGGACGGGTTGCACCTGGCGCTGGAAGTGGAATTTGATCTGGTGATACTCGACGTGATGATTCCCAGTCTGGATGGCTGGGGAGTTCTTATGCGCTTGCGTCAGGCAGGACGACGGATGCCAGTGCTCTTTCTCACGGCGCGTGATGCCGTCCACGAGCGGGTACGAGGATTGGAACTGGGTGCCGATGACTATCTGGTGAAGCCGTTTGCCTTCTCGGAATTGTTGGCGCGGGTGCGATCACTGCTGCGACGCGGGCCACAACGGCCACAAGAAGTCATCTGCATGGCCGATCTGGAGATCGATCTACGACGCCAGCGAGTTACACGCTCCGGACAGCGCCTGGAGTTGACTTTCAAGGAATTCCTCCTGCTGTCTCTGCTGGCGCAACATGCCGGCGAGGTACTCTCGCGAACACTCATTGCTGAAGCTGTCTGGGACATGAACTTCGACAGTGACACGAACGTGGTCGACGTCAATGTGCGAAGGCTGCGCAGCAAGGTGGACGATCCCTTTCCACAGAAACTGATCCGCACAGTGCGAGGCGCGGGGTATGTCATGGAAGCCGACTGACAGCTTCTTCCCCATCGCGCGACTTCGGAAGACGCTAGCCTTCCGTTTGACGGCCGCATACGCCATAGCCGGCCTTTTTCTGGTATTTCTCGCAACCGTCAGTCTTTACCTGCTGACAGTCACTGAAATGGAGAGAAGTACGAGGTTGTTTATTGCCGATAAGCTCAACGTGCTGCGGACTATGCTGCGTGAGCGCCCGGACGATCGGGAAGCGCTGCAAGAGGAAATCGAGCTGGAATCTGCCGCGCGTCGCTATGAACAGTTTTACATTCGCCTGCTGGACCAACGAAACCGTCCGCTACTGATGACGCCCGGAATGGCGGAGCGTCTGGACATGCAGCAACTCAGCAAGCAAACCGGAAGCCATCTTGGTAGCACCATTCGCATGATGGGAAGCGACGGCCGGGCCTTTCGCGTTACCAGCGCGACTGCGCCGGTCGGCACTCCTCCTACTCAGACTGACACGATTCAGGTTGCGGTCGACGTCTCGCAACAGGAACAATTCCTGCAACGCTACCGGCTTTGGTTCTTCAGCATTCTGATGGCAACCTTCGTCGCCCTGCCGCTAATCGGGTATCGAATCGCGCGACGGGGTATTCGGCCGGTCGAAGACATGGCAGCGACTGCTCGTCGCATCAGTTCTACGAACCTGCGTGAGCGCATCCTGCCCGACGGCTATCCATTCGAACTGGCGTCCCTGGCTGGCACCTTCAATCAAATGCTTGACCGCCTGGAGGACTCATTCGAACGGATCTCCCGATTTTCCGCCGACATCGCGCACGACCTGCGCACGCCGGTCAACAATATTCGCGGCGAAGCCGAAGTTGGGTTGGCGCGAGGGCGAACGATCACCGAATACCGGGAAGTGCTTGAGTCCTGCCTGGAAGAAGCCGTGCGTCTTTCGGACCTGATCGGCGACCTGCTGTTTCTCTCCCGCGCGGAGAGTCCGTTGGCGCATGTGCGGCGTCAATCGGTCAATGTCGTCGAGTTGCTGGATGGCATACGGGACTACTACGAAGCCTCGGCAGCGGAGGCTGGTGTCTCCCTCACGACCAGTGCGAATCAGGCGCTCGTGATCGCCCAACTGGACCGCACTCTCGTGCAGCGCGCGGTGAGCAATCTGGTTTCGAACGCCGTAGCGCACACGCTGCCAGGGGGATCGGTTGTGTTGGAATCCAGTTCGAACGACTCCGCGGTTCACATCGAAGTTAGGGATACGGGTGTTGGCATTCCATCGGAGGCGCTTCCCAAAGTTTTTGATCGATTTTTTCGGCTTGATTCCTCGCGATCCCAGGCTTCGGGAGGCACCGGTCTGGGTCTGGCGATCGTGCAGAGCATCATGCTGCTGCACGGAGGCAAAGTTGAAATCTCCAGTCAACTTGGCGAAGGAACGAGGGTCACGCTCCATATGCCCATAGCCGAGTAAAGCCCGCACGGCAGTGCCTTCCCTGACCATGACAAAATCGTAAGGTTCGCGTCATCGCCCTGTCCCCATCCCCTCTCTACTTTCGTATTGTTCAGCACAACCTTCGCCACCAATCAACCGAACACCTTTGGCAGTGCAAACCTGAGCCAGTTCCCTTGTGGAGAAAACACCTTATGCAGAAAAATTGGCTTCCAAATTGTTCCCGGATCCTGAGGATCCTGATCGCCGGCCTGCTGGGGATGGGGCTGAGCGTTTCGGCGTTCGCTCAATCCCAGTACTTCCCAACCTACACCCCCGGCCCACTGGGAAACGGCACCTGGGTTGTGGCTAATGGACAGATCATCACCCCCGCTGGAACCCAGATCCCGCTTGTTGCCACGGAGAGCAGCGGCACCGGAATTCGCGCAAAAGCCATCGCTCTCAACCCCAACCCGCTCGCCAATGGACATCGCACCGCTGCAGTCCTTACCTTGGGAGCCAAAACCGTATCCGGTGCCGTACAGGTCTTCGACGTAACTACCGGTACGATCTTGCAGGAGTTTGTCCCGAACGGACACGCAAACGGCAGCACCGCCGGCCTCGCCTATACGCAGGACGGCAACTACTTACTCTTCAGCCAGGACAACAGCTACGTCACCATCGCCAGTGTCGGGCCTGACGGACTGCTGACCTACAAGACACAGCTCCAGCTTCCGGTAAACCTCTCCTTCATTACTTGCTTCCCGAACAGCCCTCCGGGAACAACGGGCAGCGCGCCGATTCCTTGCGGCCAAACCGTCTCTTCGGGAACTGCTTACCCTCTCGGCCTTGCGATCTCGGCGGATGGTAAGACTGCCTACTCCGTGCTGGACACGAACGATTCGCTCACCAAGATCGACCTGACCACGACCCCGCCGACGCAGGTTGCGGAAATTCGTGTTGGTAACGTTCCGAACAGCATCGTGCTCTCGGCTGACGGCAGCACAGCCTATATCTCCAACGAAGCCGGCCGGGTTGCTACCCAGAACGACTTCCAGGAATACTCCAACGGCACGCCGGTTGTTGCGAATAATCCGGCGGGCTCCATCGCTACCGCCACCATTTCGATAGTGAATCTGGCTTCGTTCTCGGTCACCAACACCATCACGCTGACCGGCCTGCATCCGACGGGTATGGCTCTCTGGGGTCAGTACCTGCTGGCCACCGACACCTACAGCGACGTGATCTCCGTCATCGACACCACCAGCAACACCGAGGTACGAAAGATTAACCTCGGGCTGCCGATCGGCGTGTTCGGCGCAAGCGCTGTTGGTCCGACGTTCGGGCATCCCGGCTCTTCGGCCTATGGCGCAGCCCCCAACTCGCTCGCCGTCGATTCCGTAAACAACATCGCCTACGTCGCGCTTTACAACGCCAACGCCATCGCCGTCGTCGACTTAGCGCCGGCGTTACGAAGCCCATCAAGGGCATGATCCCAGTCGGCTATGCGCCGAGTTCGGTTGTGCTGGACGCCGCGGACAATGCACTGCTTGTTGCCAATGACAAGGGCATTGGCACCACGAACCAGGATCTGAGCCAAAACTGCGCCACCTACTACGGTGTATGCGGCTTCAACAGCCACCAGGACCAGGGCACGGTCAGCATCGTTCCCGTTCCCGGCAGCGCAACGCTAGCGCAGATGACCGTGCAGGTCTATCAGAACAATCACTGGGATCTGCAGGTGAATATCGGCGGCGCCTCGGGCGGTAACCCGAATACCCCGCCGGTCGCAATTCCTGCGAAGATCGGCTCTCCGTCGCTGATCAAGCATGTGTTCGTCATCATTCGTGAAAACCGCACGTACGATCAGATCCTGGGCGACGTAGCCGCCGGCAACGGCGACCCCACCCTGGCGGTCTTCGGCGGCATCTACACGCCTAACGCCCACTCGCTGGTCCAGCGCTTCCCGCTTCTGGACAACTTCTACGATCCGAGCCGTCAGTCGGCTGATGGCCACAACTGGATTGTTCAGGCCATGGCGCCCTACTCCGACGACATCCAGTCGCCTGACTGGATTCGCGACTACCCCTCCAACGGTGGCGATGCCATCGCTTACCAGACAGTGGGCAACCTGTACAATGCCGCGACCAAAGCCCATGTTTCGCTGAAGAACTATGGCGAGTACATCGAGTACAACTTGTTCAGCGCCTCCGGGCGGTGGAAACCAGGAGCCCAGCTGGTGCCAGTTCTATGACGACACCGTAGCCTACGAAAGCGGTCAGGAACAGCAGCTGTATTACTACAACACAGTCTCGTCGTACTCCCCACTGCCGGACGTTATCAACCATACGGTTCAGAACTACCCGCAGTTCGATCTGGGCATTCCCGACCAGTTCCGCGTCGACATCTGGAAACAGGACTTCGCCCACGACGTGGCTAACAACACCGTGCCCCAGCTGGAGTTCATGTGGATCAGTTCCGACCACACCGGCGGACCGCCGAACGCCAGGCCATGCAGGCCGATAATGACCTGGCGCTTGGACGCTTTATCGACATCATCACCAACAGCTCGATCTGGTCGACGTCGGCGATCTTCGTCGAGGAAGACGACGCTCAGAACGGCGTTGATCACGTCGACGGACACCGCAGCCCCGGCTACATCATCAGCCCTTACGTCCTGCAGAACAATCCCGCCGACCACACCTTCTACACGCAGGTCAACATGACCCGAACGATCGAACAGATTCTCGGTATCACGCCAATGAACCAGTTCGATCTGTGGGCTTCGCCGATGCGGACCGTCTTCACCGATAATCCGCCTCAGGAGAACTTCCTGCCTTGGACCCACGTCCCGGCCGAATATCCGCTGACCTCCGGTACGACTTGCACCGCTCGGGCATCCGCTAAGATTCCTGCGATCAAAGACAGCCCCAAGGTTGCAGTTCTCCGGGCTGCCTGGCTCAAGGAAAAGGCGCAGATATTCGCTGGCAAGTATCAGAAACCCGACTCGGAAAACCCAGACATCGTCAGCCATTACGACTGGTATGAGGCCACCGGCTTTACGCGGCCTTATCCTGGTGAGAAAGCCGTTCGGCCTCCGAGCGACTTCAACAACTCGGCTCCCGTTGCCGTGGATAAAGACTAAACATAGTTCGACTAACTGGCCCCCTCCCGATCACCGGGAGGGGGCTTTTTCGTGCAAGCCCAGTGCTTCCCCATCGGATCAAATCCCAACACAACTGCAACGAAACGCCGTGTGAGTTGTAACCGACTGATGCTTAACGGCCCGAAACGGGAATTCTCATCGCCAGGAGAAGGCTTTTGCGCGACCGTTAACCAGCTACTCACCTTCTATTAATCCTCGAAGCTTACCTTGCGCCTTCGGGCAGTCATCGTTTTTGACAATCAACCCGATTTCAGCCACCAAGCGGACCAGCGAAGCCCGGTCGTACGCCTGCCTCGTTGCTTCCCTAGTTGAGAGATGGAGTGGATAATGGCTCAGCAAATTCTCGCAACCTGCCAAGGGACAAAACCTTCGCGTCCCCGCCTCTTTGGCGGCGCGCTGTTCGTTCTGCTTTCTTTGTCCTTGCTCGGATGGGCACAGATCGACAGTACCGGATTGACCGGGACGGTCACCGATGCCTCAGGACACGCACTGCCTGAAGTCTCAGTCACCGCCATCCAGGACTCGACGGGACTGCAACGTAAAGCAGTCTCTTCCGCAGACGGAGCATATTACTTTCCTAAACTGCCGGTTGGAGCCTACACCGTCACCTTCGAACGCCAGGATTTCCAGTCGCTGCGGTTCGACAACGTGGTGCAGAAGCTGGGCACCACTCGGATTCTCAACGCGAGCCTAAAGATAACGGGTCCCACGGAACAAGTGGAGGTTTCCGCGACACCGCAATCGCTGGATCAGACAAACAACACCCTGAATGCGGGCATTTCTCGGAAGCAGGCAGAAGAACTTCCGTTGAATGGGCAAAACTGGGCCACCTTGACCGCACTCGTTCCGACAGCGGTCGACACAGCCGGAGGCCCCGGCGCCGGCAATCAGCGCTCGATTCGTTATGCCGGCAGAGGGCGCGACGATAACAACTACACCTACGATGGCGTCGACGCGACCTACGTGATTAACCAGTCGCAGCTCTATTTTGTACGCGCTGCGATTCCGCTGGATACGATCGAGGAGATGCGCATCGATCCAATTCTGTCGACGGCGCAAACAGGTGCTTCAGGCGGAGGGCAGGTGGCCGCGGCGTCGGCTTCAGGGACGAATCGATTTCACGGCGACGCCTACGACTTCCTGCGCAACAGCGCCTTCGATGCCACTGACCCGATCGACTCTCTCAATCGGAGCCACCAGCCATCCTTCCACCTGAATCAGTTCGGGGGATCGCTGGGCGGACCGATCCTGCACGACAAACTCTTTTTCTTTGCCGCCTACGAAGGCTACAGGCAGGATCTCGGCCAGACTCTCATTGGTTATGTTCCCAGCGCCAGCTTCCGAGCGCAGGTGCTGGCGAAGTCCCCTGCACTTGCTCCGGTGATCGACGCCTATCCTACCGGACAAAATCCGACGAGTAACCCCGACATCTCCCAGTTTGTGGGACAAGGCAATCAAGTAGGTCAGGAGAACTCGGGGATGTTCCGCCTGGATTATCGTTTCTCCGATACGACGAGCATTTTTGCGAGGCTCAATATTGACCAGGCCGACTACTTTCTTCCGTATTCCCCCAGCTCAGGTCAATATCTCAATGAGCGACAGGAACTCACGTCCGACCCCGTCAACAGCGTTATCGCGTTGACCCACGTATTTTCTCCAACCCTCGTCAATGACTTTAAGTTCGGTTTCAATCGCGGCACTACGTACACGCACTACCTCAACCCGTACGGATCGCTCGACGCGATCGCAGTTGCGGGGCTTACTTCGCTTAACAATGGACGTGTCAGCACGGGCGTGGGCAATTCGTTTTCCTGGCTTGACGATCTAACCTGGGTCAAGGGGAGAAATGTAATCAAGGCCGGTGCTGAGGTTCGCCGCATTCAGATGAACCAGGGGAGCAGTTCTTACGGCACGGTCAGCTATAACTCCCTATCGAGCTTTGAAGCTAACCAGGCGTACAAGGCCAGCATTACTGGCGAATATCCCGTGAATGGCCTGCGCAAGACGCAGCTGTTCGGTTATATCCAGGACGAGTTCAAGTGGCGTCCAACATTCACGCTGAATCTAGGTCTGCGTTACAACTATTTTGGCGTCTTTCATGAAGTGCAAGGGCGAGGCAATCCCTTTGACTTCGTGACCTGCGGACCGGCTGGATACTGTGGGGTTGGCACCAGCTTTGGCCCGCCGAACTACAACGACTTTGATCCGCGCATCTCCCTCGCCTGGGCGCCGGCCAAGTATGATGGAAAGACTGTTTTTCGCACCGGCTTCGGTATCTATCACGAAGACGGCCAACTGGACGATCAAAACATCCCCGACAAGAACGAGGTGCTGAGCTACGCACTGACGCTAAAGAACTGCTCTGGCCTCAGCTTTCCTATCGTTCTCAACTCGGAAGGCAATCCGGTTTGCTCGACAGGAACCCAGTCACCGAACGCAGAACAGCGAAATCGTCCGGACTCGTATGTAACTCAGTGGGGGCTGTCGGTTGAGCAGGCCCTGCCCGCCAACTTCATCGCCAACATGGCCTATGTAGGCAGCAAGGGAACCCATCTGCTGCAATTGTCCTATGTCAATGTCATCAATCCGCTGACCGGCCTGCGGCCGTACCCGGAGTTTTCGCAGATTCCATGGCGAGGCGACACCGGCAACAGTTCCTACAATGCGCTGGCGCTTTCCCTGAAACGGTCTTTCTCGCACGGTCTATTGGTTTCGGCGAATTACACCTGGTCGCACAGCATCGACGACGGCTCAAATGGAAGCGGTGACGGTGACTCGCTCGCGCCGCAGGATGTTTCTTGCTGGTCGGCCGCGCAATGCGGAGAAAAGGCCAGCAGCGCTTTCGATGCTCGCAATGTGTTCAACGCAAACTTCATTTACGAACTTCCATTCGGAGCGGGCAAATCTTACCTCGCCGGTAATGGTGTCGTACGAGCGATCGTGAGTTACTGGCAGATCAGCAGCATCTTCATCGCGCGTAGCGGCTTTCCCGTAAACCTCACCACGAGCGGGACCGGGCCGGACGGCAACACCAACAATCAGCGGCCCAATTTTGTGCCTGGCCAGGCGCTGTATCTGGCTGATGGTTTTTTCAACCCGGCGGCGTTTTGCACTCCAGGCTTGGCCGACCCACTTTATCCAGGTGGTACTTGCCCTTCGGGATTCGGAGACGTCCCGCGCAACTATTTGCGAGGGCCCGGATTCTGGCAGTCCGATTGGGGGCTGTCCCGGCGCTTCCGTATCTCAGAAGCAACACAGCTACAGTTCCGGGCCGAGGTATTCAATGTCTTCAACCGAGCTCAGTATGCTAATCCGGACGGCCTGATTTCGGCATCCGACTTCGGCAGAGTCTACCTGCCGTTGAACACCACTCCGATAGGAATTGGTACGCCGCGCCAGTTCCAGTTCGTGCTGAAGCTGCAGTTCTGAGGAGAGCGGGCCACTAGCTTCAACATAAGGAAACTTTGTTCAATCCGGCTGGTGCAGCGCAGATCCTCCTCCCGCTTTCTCTACCCAAGTCTGACCGAGACTTAGCTCACCAGGCGCGGTCGAAAGGGTGCGTTCGGCATTGAACCGGCGGCATTGGTGAGGACCAGGATCAGGCGGCGGGCGAAATGCGTCGGTCATAACAGACCGTAACCTTGCTGGGCCAAGGAACTTCGGAAGGCCGCTCAGGAGAGCTCAAGCTGGATATGAGATACGAAAAGAGATCTTACATGCTTGTGAGCGGTTCATCGGGCGAGTTTTGCAATCTTCTCTAGAATGGCCGATTCTGTGCTCTTCGCTTCTCGAAGGCGCTTGAACCATTCAGAATCTCGCGTGGTGTCGGAGGCGGACGCTTCGAGAAACTCTATTTGTACACGCACCGCGTCCAGCATCTTCTCTAGTTCGGCGATCTCATCATGCACGCTCATGGGATGAGTTTACACCCGCATCGGATCGTTATCGCCCCTGCCTGACAACAACAGGTCATTCAGCCTGCCGCCAGGTTAATGAGGTGTTACTTCTAACCGGGTCCACAGAATACCCCGCCTACCTTTTCACCGCTTGTTAACCCATAGCGCGAGCCTACTGGGCTACGCTCGTCGAGATCAAAATACCGGAGGGTAGCGTCATGAACTCTAGCTCAGCAATTCATGAGCCATCGCGACTGACTCGTCTGCTGCTTTTCAGTTCTCTTTCCCTGCTGCTGTTCGCAACAGTCGCTTCCGCACAACGTGGAGTGACAGCATCTCACCCGTTGAATCCGGCGATTCAAGCACAGCCTCCTTACAATGCTTCCCTGTTCACCGAGGGGATTCCCGGGGGATACAGCGCTCCCGATTCCATCACGTTCAACAGCTCCGCCATCTACATCGGCTGGGGCAACAATGGCGAACCTGGCGGCGGAAACTCGATCCCATCTACTATCATCAAGTACGATTTCCAGGGAAACATCCTTGGCCAAACGGCCATCATCGGTCACAACGACGGTTTGAAGGTGAATCCCCAAACCGGCGACGTGTGGGCTTTGCAGAATGAAGATGGTAACGCAAATCTGCAGATCCTCGATCCGCAAACGCTGGCCGTCAAGAAGTTCTACTACATTGGAACAGGACCTCACGGTGGCGGCTACGATGACATCGTGTTTTTGAACGGGAACGTCTATTTCAGTTGCTCGAATCCGCTGCACAATCCTAACAATGAGCCGGCAATTGTGCAGTTCACGACCAACGGCAACGGCTTCACCTTGACCCCCATTCTGATGGGGGACGCTTCTGCCATCGATATACCGACCGGACAGCAGGTCACATTAAACCTGCAAGACCCGGACTCCATGACGTATAACGTTGGCGGCGATATCGTGCTCGACAGTCAGGCCGATGGAGAGTTAGTGATGGTTCGCAATCCCGGCGCCGGCAACCAGAGTGTCTATCGCGTCCTTCTGACGGACAACGGGAACTCCACCACTATCGACGACACGATCTTCCCGACGGCTTCAGCCGGCTTCATGCTTGTTGCTGACACCGGAGGGAACGCGGTCTACGAAATCACTGCACCGTATCTGCAGCCCGGTTCTGCATACTCGGCCAGCGATACCCAAGGATTCGTGGGACGACTTGAAGTCGAAACGGGCGTGCTCACTCCGATCATGACTGGCATGGTCAGTGGTCACGGAATGGCGTTTGTTCCGGCACAATAGATTGAAACAGTGAACCCATCAATATATTCTTTGCTACCTGCCGGAGGTGCTGGTCGACAGACTCGTGATCCCGGGCTGATCCTCTCGGCACCTTCTTCTGCTTCTGACAGCAGACGCAGTATTCTAGCACTCATTAGGTGACTTCCCCGGGCTATCGGCGAGGAAATTGCCGACAGCCTGAGACCTAAGTCAGGGCACCTTCCACTCGAACGTCTTCCTCGGTTCGGTCATTCGACAGTCCGTCAGTGCGTTATGCCACGCAAGAACGGATGCCCGAGATCTCGCTTTCGTTCGTTTCAGTCGCTTTACCTATCAGTCCCTTCAGGAGAGTCCTAAGTAGATTTCCCAAGCCCTTTAAGGGTGATTCCGGGTACTCACGTTCCGCAACCGTTGCTAGTATCTTGGCACCAGGTTTCCAGAGCCGGCGTTTGAGTCGCCGGTGAAACGTTGACCCTCTCTCCGACGTTGGCAGGCGAATGGCCCCGACGACGATCGTCGCGACTGTTCAAGCTTTGAGCTCTTGGCCAACCGAACTCCTAAAAGAGTTCGATTTCGGCTCAATTGACGTCGGCTTAGCCGAGCAATCTTTGGGAGGGATCTCTATGCCGCGCCGCTTTGCCTCGTCTCTTTTCCTGCTCACCCTGTCGCTTACAGCCATTGCGTTTTCTCAGGACCGGCTTGTCCAAATCCAGAACGATTCGCCATCCGGTCCGGCCAGGTCACAGCATGTCGTCGTTATCATGGAGGAGAACCGAAGTATCAGCGAAGCTTCCGAATACATGCCATATCTAAAATCTCTGGCGGATCAGTATTCGCAAGGCATGCAAGTGTATTCTGACTCGCACGGATCATGGCTCGCCTATGGCGAGTTGACATCTGGTCTGGATCCATTCAATGGGCAAGGGGATGGGGGCGTCTGCACCGGCGACGGTTGTACTCAGACCATCAACATCGACAACCTCGTCCGGCATTTTGCCAGCCAAGGGATCACTTGGCGGGGTTACTTCCAGACGATGCCCAATATCGGCTACCTTGGATATCAATACGGTGAGTATGTTCGGCGTCACAACCCGTTCGCCTTCTACAGCGATGTAGTGAATAATCCGGCTGAACAAGACAATTTATATCCGGCAGATCCCTACCTGCTGCAGGACATCGTAAACAACAGGCTGCCTAACTTTACCTGGATTTCACCCGATCTCGATCACGACGCCCATAACGGTGTGGACGATCAGCAAGCTCTGGCTGCAGCCGACGAGTATTTACAGACCTTCGTCCCGCAGCTTCTGGCGTCGCAACAATTCCAAGCCGGCGGCGATGGAGTTCTTATAGTCACTTTTGACGAAGGTGAACTAACCGGCGACAACGAGTGTGGCACCAATCCCGATCCTAACAACTGCGGGGGTCACGTCTGGCAGGTCGTTATTGGTCCACAAGTTGTACCTGGATATAAATCCAATAGCCACTACAAGCAAGGCAGCCAGCTGCGAATGTTTTGCGATCTGCTTGGTGTAAGCGGTTGTCCTGGCGACGGCGCTACCTCACCGTCGATGTCAGAATTCTTCCAGGCGTCCACTTGCGATCCTTCGCAGGACAAGACAGTAGCGATTTGTTCACCTCCAGCTAATGCAAATATGCCGTCTCCCATACAGCTCACCGCAGCCGCCAGAGACAACGAGCATGAGATCACTGGAATGGTGGCCTATGCGAACGGACAAATCATTGCCCGCAGCAGTAATTCCACTCTGAGCGCAAGCATTCCCCTCAACCCGGGCCAATATCAGCTCGTTGTTCGAGCCTGGGACTCCACGGGATATTACTTCTCTTCTCAGGAAACTTTTACCGTGACTTCCTGCACCGCTAATCAGGACAAAACCGTCACTATCTGTTCGCCTCAAGCCAACGGTGCCGTTGGATCGCCCGTGCAACTCACCGCGGCCGCCAAAGATAATGAACATCGAATTACTGGAATGGCGGCCTACGCCAACGGACAGACTGTCGCCCAAAGCAGCGGTTCAACACTGAACGCTACGGTTCCGCTGAATGCTGGACATTACCAGTTGGTGATACGTGCCTGGGACAGCACTGGCTATTACTTCTCGTCCCAGGAAAACTTCACGGTCCAGTAATCGCTGATAAGCCAAAGAGGACGATGGAGACGCGACCAGCCTCACGTCTTGTATAGATTAGAATCAAGGGGACTAATTATTGGCCATTTCAACCCAGGAAGAGGCAGGCGCGTCAACCGACCGAAGCACCTCAAAGATTCTTCTCTTGATCGCCCCGTTGTTGGTGAGCTTCCTAGCGTCACTGCCGTGTGGCGCACAGGGTGTTTCTTCGGAACAGAGTTGCCCTAGGCCCTCGGCTGGGTCAAGCGTCGTCAATCCTCCGGAGCTGCAAAGTCATAACGGGACACTCGAGTTGACTCTGCATATGAGGTATCAGCGCACGCAGCCCAGCGAAGGACCGCCGAGATACTGCTACGTAACAGACGATGGTCTGGAGTCGCCTACACTGCGGGTTCTTCCCGGCGATGAATTGATCATTCACTTACATAATGAATTGCCGCAACTGCCTATCAGACGGCCTGGGAATCACGAGATGCATCCCGCAAATGCCGGCGAAGATTGCATCGCGAGCGAGATGAATGCGTCCGTGACCAACCTTCATTTTCATGGGATGACAGTGCCCCCGGTCTGTCACCAGGATGATGTACTTCACACGGTTATCCCGGCTGGAGGCTCCTATGACTATCGCTTAACGATTCCGCGCGACGAGTCTCCGGGCCTCTACTGGTACCATCCTCATCCGCATGGCTTCACCGAAAGGCAAATTCAGGGCGGCGCATCGGGTGTCATCATCGTGGGAGGTATGGAGCGATTGTTCCCTGAAGTGGCTTCGCTTCGGCACAGGGTTATTGTGTTGCGAGACCAGCAACGCATCGGTCCAGAAGCTGCAAGTGAAAAGGTTCCGACCTGGGACATATCGGCGAACTTTGTTCCTATTACTTATCCGCTGAGCGCACCGGCAGTCATACATGTCACACCTGCCGAGAAAGAGTACTGGCAAGTCGTAAATGCCGGAGCCGACACAATTTTCAATTTGCGTGTGTTGGTGAACGCCGTTGCAGAGCCATTGCGGATACTCGCAATCGACGCATCCCCGACTGAGGCAAACGCAGGTCCACTGACCCAGGACACCTTACTGTTACCTCCCGGCGCCCGTGCCGAATTTGTCGTCTCGACGCCCTCCGCCGAACAATCAGCCCAGTTGGTCACTGAAGCCTGGGACACGGGTCCGGCGGGAGACAATGACACGAAACGAACGATCGCCAGCATTGTCAGCTCGGGTGATTCCAAACCCACTCTGCCGACCAGTCGTGAGGGACGACGGGCACTACCGTCCATATCCGCCGCCTCGGAAAAAGCAGCGACGGTGACTCAACGGCACTTGTACTTCTCACAGCGTTCGTCGAACCCCCAGGATCCGGACAACTTTGTCTTGTACTTCATCACCGTTGATGGTCAGAATCCGTCACCTTACAAAATGGGCTCATTGCCTAACATTGTTGTTCACGAAGGAGCTGTAGAGGATTGGACTATTGAGAACCGCTCCCCCGAGGATCACGTCTTCCATATCCACCAGCTGCATTTTAAGGTATTGGAAGTAAGCGGAAAGCCAGCAGACGAGTCGACGCTCAGGGACACAATAGACATTCCATACTGGCGTGGAAGCGGGCCTTATCCCAGCGTTAAATTGCGAATGGATTTCAGCGATCCCAACTTGGTTGGAACCTTTCTCTACCACTGCCATATCTTGAAACATGAAGACATGGGTATGATGGGCTCAATTCAGGTGTTACCCAGAAGCGCGCGCTAGGCCTATTTGTGGCGTTGTTCGAGGAGAGCCAGAGATCTTTGCATCGCCCTCCGACAGGCGTCTCACATCTCTCGCGTACTTACTCCGTCGGACGGCCTTTTAAGTGACGGTCAAGACGAGAGTGCTGCTGGTTCCTCCACTCGTACAGCCTAGATCTCCTGAGGTCCCGCTTGGAGTATTGACCTTCACGCTTGCTGTTCCCGGGGCGGAGATCTCGGCGATTGTAATCGTGACTTGCAACTCTTCCGTGCTCACGAACGTAGTGCTTAACGCCGTCCCGTTGATAACTACGACCGAAGCCGCAACAAACTGAGTACCGTTCACCGTGAGCGGTAAACCTTCCTGTACTTGAGCGAACGTAGCTGAAGAAGGAGACAAAGAGTCAAGAGCTGGAACTGGACGAGTGCTTCCGCAGAGGGGATTGAGTGCGTTGCAACCTGGGAAGACTAGCAAGGCGAGCAGAGCCACACTTAGCGGCCCTAAGAATATGCTGACAGGCTTCATAGGGCATCGTACACCGGCCAGCCTTCGATCGTGCACAAAAGAGAGGATGGCGAGGAAACGCAACGACTCACATTGCTGATGCGCGGTGCGGAAAGATGCCAGCATCCACACATCACCGGATTTGCGGCGACCGTTGCATTGCCGCAAGCTTCTGACCAGTCGTAATGCCGAGCGCAAAGCTCTCTACTCGGCGCGCAGCGCTTCGTTGACGTTCACTCGTGCAGCTCGTGCTGCAGGAAACAGGGACGCGATGACTGCTGCGACCAGGAGCACGACAACCGAAGCCATGACCGGCCACGCGCTCGGCATCTGCAGCGAGGGAAAATAACTGCCGGCGAGCCGCGCTAACCCATAACCGAAGATTGCGCCTGCCAGAATCCCGGCCCCAGCCATGATGGCACCGTCTTTAACGACGCCCATCAGCAGGTGTCTGGGCTGCGCTCCAACCGCCAGCCGGATACCGAACTCGCGCGTGCGTCCGCTGACAGAGAATGCCAGTACACCGGCGACGCCGACTACAGCAATCGCCAGCGCCAGCCCCGCCAGGCCACTGAACACCAGCGTATTCAGCCGGTCCGGCGTGAGCACTTCGGCGCGAATATCTTCCAGCGTGGCAGCGTGCTCGACCGGCTGTTCCGAAGACAGGCTGCGGATGATGCGCGTGAGCGGGATGATCAAGGCATGAGGATCGGAGCGGGTGTGGACGAACAGCCGGCCGCCGAACAGCGGCAGTTCCTTGCTGGTATCGTCAGGAACCTGCCCGAAGGGATGATAGATCGTGAGCGTCGGTTCCGGCTCGACATGCTCGTCGTCCACATCGGCGACAACACCGACAACGCGCCGCGGTCCGGGACTGATGTAGATGAACTGCATCACCGGGTCGGTCCACATGATGTGGCGATTGATGGGATCCTGACCGGGGAACATGCGCTGTGCCACGCTCTGGCTGATGATGACGACCGGCTCGCTACCACGCCGGTCGTTGTCGTTGAAGTCGCGGCCTTCCAGCAGCGGTACGCCCAGCGCCGCGAAAAATCCCGGTGACACCACCCTAAGCCCAGCCAGCGGGTCTTCTTCGTGATTGCCTTTTACATGGCCCTCCCCTGTGAACTGCAGGCCGGGACCTTGTTGGCCGGCGTCGCGCCAGGGCACATTCGTACCCAGGGCAACGCGATCCACTCCTGGCAATGCGCTGATGCGCTCAATCACCTGCCGATAGAAATTGATGATGTCGTCGGAAGTTTTCCCGTACGACATGACCGGAACGTTCACCGCCAGGACACGATGCATGTCGAAGCCGGTCTGAGTTTCCTGAAGCTTGATCAGGGTCTTGATAAGAACGCTGGCGCCCGCCAGCAACACGAAGGAAGCTGCAATCTGGGTAACGGCGAAGATGCGCAGCCGGCGGCTGGTGCCGCTGCTGATGCGGACGCTGTTACTGCTGCTGGCCAGCCCGATTCCTCCCGACGACTCAACCGAAGGAAGGCGCGGCACAAACGCCAGCAGTATCGCCGAGATGATAGCCAGCGCCGCTCCCACCCACAGCACGGTCATATCAACCCTCAAGTCGAGGGCACGGATGGAGAAACGCGAGGCGTAGCGCGCCAGAACGGCCACCATCGGCTGCGCGCTGAGAATGCCCAGCACCGCGCCTGCCACCGACAGCAGCAGGCTTTCCGCCAGCAACGTTCGCCGCAACGCGGCCGTGGTCGCCCCCAAGGCGGCGCGAACGGCCAGCTCGCCTTCGCGGCGCACCGAACGTGCCAGAATCAGGTTGGCAACATTCGAACACGCAATGATGAAGATGAGACCGGATGCAGCCAGCAATACCCAGAGAATCGTCTTTGCGCCTGACGTGATCTGGTCGCGCAGCATCGTGGCATCGATCTGGTAGTGAGCGCTCGCCGGGTAAGCCTCGGGATGCGCGTGCACCATCGCCGCATAGTCCGTGCGCAGCTCGGCGCGGGCCTGGGCGAGCGTGGCCCCGGGCGCCAGGCGTCCGAACAACTCGGTCATGCGGTGCACGCGCCCGGTGACCATGGTGGCCGAAAGATGATGCGGACTGGTCACGACATTCACCAGGATCTCGGTCTGCGACGGATACTGCACCGACGGCTCCAGCACACCGACAACCGTGGCCGTACGCGGATCAAGCCGAATGGTCTTGCCGATCACCGTCGGATCACCCTTCAACGAGTCTTTCCAGAAACGATAGGTGAGCACGCAGGCGCCGGCAGCGTTGGGCCCGTCGTCGTGCTGATCCAGCAGCCGGCCAAGCACCGGGCGCAGTCCCATAACCTCGAAATACGATCCGTCGACGACTCCGCCGCGCACCTCACGAGGCTCGCCCAGCCCTACCATGGTGAAGCCGATGGTGGAGAACTCGCCAAACGAGGCGACCGACTTCACGCTCGCTTTCAGGTCCTGGACCTCCGGCACGGAAAAGGCGGCGTCTTCCTCCCCGTATCCAGGCGCGTCTTGCCGAATGTAGATAAGCCGGTCCTCACCGCGGTTGACCAGCGGTCGCAGCAGGACGCCGCGCACCAGGCTGAAGATGGCAGCATTGGCGCCAATTCCCAGCGCCAACGTCAAGATCACCGTGATCGACAGGCCTTTGCTGCGCCACAGCGACCGCAGCGCTACCTTAAGGTCTTGAAGAATCAAATCTGCTCTGACTGTCATGGTGTGTTCTCCAAGAGCCTGGCAGATTCTGCCTGGGTCTGGTTTTGATCTGACAAGCCGCACTCTCATAAATCGCCCGAATCTGGTTTTGAACCTTCACCGTGGTCTCTTGATGCCGGTGCGGCTTCAGCCGTCGGATCACCGCCTTCTTTGCCGCCGCTGCTCACTGGCTTTCATAATTTCGCTCATGTCCCCTACTGGCCGGATCTCGAAAGTGCTGCCGTACTTCAGAGCCGGATGCTGCGACATCAACTGCACCGCATGATTCATATCTCGTGCCTCAAGCACCAGAATGCCACCAACTTGTTCCTTGGTTTCCACATAGGGACCGTCCGTAGTTGCGACTTTGCCGTTCTTCCAACCCACGGTCAAGGCGGTTTCCACAGGCTGGAGTGCCTCGCCGGCAGCGTAGTGCCCATTGCCGCGAAGATAGTCATCGTATTCAAAACATTCGTCGAACATGGCGTTGCGCTCGCTCTCGGCCATGGCGTCGAATTTGTCTTTATCGTAGTAACCGAAACAGATGTATTTCATTCTTCTTCTCCCATTGGTGGATCCATCGGCGTAACTTTCCCGCTAGATCGTTCACCTTATAGTCGTAGAGCGATGGGAAAATCGACAGCCGCGGCGAATTAAATTTCTTTCAAATCGTTTAGCCGCTTCGCGAGAAACGGAAGTGCGCCTCCTGCCGCGCCAGGGCGAATGCCTTCGCTATGTGGTCTTCAGTCCTTGTTTCAGCTCTCTGGCGCTCATTCACTTGCTCGAACTGAGCGCAGTTAGATCGGGCATTGATGACGGGACTTCCAGATCTCATAGAACGCGAGTTTGTTGATCATTGCGGCAGTTCTTGGCCAGACTGCTCAGCCACCATGTAGGCGGCGTACCATTCGGGCCAATTCTCGTCGCGCTGCCCAGTGCGCTTCTCGTGCTCGCCGTGAGCGGCCTCCGCACGCCGAAGCGCGCTCGCCAGATCGCTTGCCGAGCCGAAGGAAGTCGCGCCAGGTTCGACTCGCTTGGGGTCCCGTATCGTCACCTCCTGCAGGTGCCAGCCGTTGCCGTCGGGATCACTGAACAAGGCGCGCGAGCGGTAGGACAGACGCTCGGGATGCAGGCCGCTGCCCCGGCCTTCCGGGCCGTCGTGGAAGAACTCGCCAACTTCGACGCCGGCGGCGACCAACTGGTCCCGAGCGGCCTCGATATCGGCAACGACCAGGAATGCCTTGGCCGAACCGGGAGCGGCCGACGTGACGTTCTTGCCGAAATGGACCGAGCAGCAGGAGCCCGGCGGCGTGAACTGGACTAGGCGGAAATCTTCGCCGGCGGAGCGGTCAATGTTGAGCCGCCATCCGATTCTCTCGTAAAACTCCTTCGCGCGGTCGACATCCGAAACCGGGATGATGACGACTTCAAGCTTCATATCAATTCTCGCAACGCCTGCGTTTCTTGCTGCGTCGCTACCACGAACTTCATTGGTGCTCATGGTTACCTCCTATGCTCTGGGGGGACGTACCCGTGTCATCGTCGTCTGTCTTCCCAAACTTCGGAAGGTACCGACCGAAGTTCAATTCGAAGTCGCTCGGAACGCCGTAACCGATATCCCGGATCTTGGCGCGGCGCGCCTGCGCCCCGGGCAAGGCCAGCAGTGGGAAGAACAGGTCGATGCTCGACTGAATCTCGCTTGCGGTCGGCCTCCCGAACCGATTGATCTGGATCTTCGCGGCGGCTAGGGTTTCACGGTCGAACGAGGCCACACGGCGGGCGAGCGTATCGACAAACGAATCGAGGTCGCCATCGTCAAGCGTGCGGTTCACCCAGCCGTAGCGCTCGGCGATATCGGCATCGAAATCGTCGCCGCTGAGCACGATCTCAAGTGCGCGCGAGCGTCCGACCAGACGTGGGAGCCATTCCATCGCTCCGCCTCCGGGGACTAGTCCAACGCCGACCTCAGGATTGCCGAACAGAGCGCTTTGCCGGCTGGCGAAGCGCATGTCGCAGGCCAGCACGAACTCGTTACCGATGCCGCGCGTGCGGCCGCGAATCTTGGCGATGCTCACCACCGGCGCCGACGAGAGACGCAGCACAAACTCGCGCCACAGGCCCAGCACCTCTGGCCGTTCCGCTGCCTTGGCTACGTCGAGATGGGCGACGAAGAAATCGGGATTCGCCGACTCGAACACCACGACCTTCAACGACGGATCGGCCTCGATGTCGGTCATCAGCGCTCCCAATTCGACGATCGTAGCGGGAACAAACATGTTGATGGGCGGGTTGTTAAAGGTAACTCGCCACAGGCCTGAACTCTCGCGCGCAATCGATAGCTGATTGCCTGTCATGGTGACAGTCTCCTGGATTGGATTTGGGGGCCGACCTTGGGATTGAGCCTGATTTGGCTTGGAGCAGTTTATCGAAAATACACCGTCTTTGGGTGAACCGTTTCCACAGAAGGGGGGCCTGTCGCTTCGTTTCGTTCTAGCCTCATCTGAACCAGGTGGGCATGGATCGGTAGCCGCTGTAGCATCGGCCAAAAGTGGACCTCGGGTTATTGGCTACAGGGACCATGCGACGCGCAGATCCTGTGAAACCTAAATTCTGCGGAACGTCGGCTCAAGCTAGTCTGAAGAACCTGGGGTAAGGATTTCGTACGATGGCAGAGCTTGTGTATGGATTGAACCAGACGTTAGATGGCTACGTCGACCATCTCGCATTTAAGCCCAGCCTGCCGCTCTTTCGTCACTTCATAGGACTTGTGCGCGAGCAGACGGGCATTGTGTACGGTCGTGGCATGTACGAGGTCATGCGTTATTGGGACGAGGACCAGGCGGACTGGAGCGCAGAGGAACGCGACTTCGCAGCGGCGTGGCAAAGCCGGCCAAAGTGGGTTGTGTCGCGCTCGTTGAAGTCGGTCGGACCCAACGCCACACTTGTCGAGGGTGACATGGAGACCGCGATACGTGGGCTGAAGGCTCGGCACGTTGGGGAGATTGACGTTGCCGGACCTCACTTGGCAGGATTCCCAGCTAAGCTTGGTCTCATCGATGAGTATCGAATTTACCTTCACCCGATCATAGTTGGTAGCGGTACGCCATTCTTCACCGGCCCGCGGCCGCCGCTTCACCTTGTTTCCAGCGATCGCATTGCCGAGGACGTGCTTCGCCTGACGTACGTTCCTGCTTAGTCCACCGCGTCAGCGTAGGAACTGGTGCGCAGGGGACCGTTCGGCTTGTAGGTGCTGATGATGACGCCCGAGCCCACAGCCTTAGTGCTGACGAGTGCTAGTTCGCGTGGCGCAGTTCCTTCCGAGAAGATACGTTTGCCTTTGCCCAGCAGAACCGGAAAGACGAGCAGCAGGACTTCGTCCGCAAGTTCGTGTTCGATCAGCACTGGTGTCAGCTCCGAACTGCCCCAGACGACGAGTTGCGGCCCGTCTTTTTGCTTAATGCGGCGAACACCGTTAACGATGTCGGCTCCAATCGCTTCGGCCGGTCCCCATGCGAGGCTGTCCGGCCTGTGGGTGACGACGTATTTTGTCGCCGCGTTCAGGCTGTCGGCCATCGGACTCTTCGGAGCCTTGGGCCAGAAGGCGCTAAAAATGTCGTAGGTCCGCCGGCCCAGCAGCAGATCGAAATGCTCGCCCTGAGCCTTGACGATGGCCTCTCCCCCATTATGGTCGGCGTGCGGCCCCGCCCATCCGCCATAGGGATAATCGCCGTCTTCGCCGGGGCCACCGGGTGCCTGGATGATGCCGTCGAGCGTGATGTGTTCGATGATCTTGATCTTTCTCATTGCAGTCTCCCTTCACACGGTTGAACGGTTCTGGATGTTCCACACAGCGGACACCGGGCACGACGTCAGGCCTTCAGATAACGAAGCAGAACACATCCTGATTTAAAGATCTTTGAGTCAACAAGTTCTAAGTGCAACTTGTCTTGCAGGTTCGCCCCTTCCAACAATCGTCTGCCTGCTCCTACAATCACTGGCGAAACGACAAAGCGATACTCATCGACCAGGCCAAGCTCTATCAGTTGTGAAGGAACATCGACTCCGCCGACTAAAATATTCTTGCCTTGTTCCTGCTTCCGTTTAAGGATTTCGTCGCGAAGATTCGTACGAACAATTTGCGTGTTCTTGCCTTCGACGCTTTCCAACGTTCGTGAGAAAACGAGTTTGTTAACGGAGTCAAAGGCCTGGGCAAATTCCTTGTCCGCTTTAGACGCGGCCGGGTCCTTGGCGACCTCCGGCCAATAAGGAACCATCAACTGATAGGTTTTGCGACCGAAGACTTGCAGGTCAGCCTCTTGCGTGAGGCCGGTGAAATATTCACCTACTTCTTCGTCAGGATTGAACTTGGTGTGGTCGCAGCAACCGTCCAGGGTGAGGTTGATGGCGAAGATTAGATTTCTCATTTGATTTGTCCTGCCTTTATGCGCCACTGCGTGCGAGAAGTGGTTCGTCGTGCCGTTCCCAGGTTAACGTCCAAAGGAAGGACGTGAACCTGGGGCACCACGCGGCCCGTCTATTTCGTTGTTTCCTCCGGAGCCGGAAAGAAAAGCAGTTCGCGCACCTCGCCCACCGCATCGCAGGTGATGGCGCCCTTGCGTGCCCACGCCAGTGCCTCGTCCATGTTGGCGGCTTCCAGTATCCAGAAACCGCCCATGTGCTCCTTGGTCTCGGTGTAGGGACCGTCGGTAACGGCGACCGTACCATCCGACTGCTTCCGCACCGTCTTTGCGTGGGCGGCCGGGGAAATTCCGCAGGCGAACTTCCTCACGCCGGCAGCAATCATTTCGCGGTTGAGTGCGTGAATCTCCTCGATCATCGCTTCGGTCACGGTGGACGGATCGAAGTTGTCGGGGAGGTAGTTGGCAACTAAATACTGTGGCATGACTGCTCCTTTTATCTTGGTCGAGCCAGCAGGACTGCGTTGCCTGCTCGTTCGTTCTCTTATAGTCGTCGCTCGCGGAACAAATCGACAGCCGACGAGAAATATTTTCGATTCGCGGGCACCCCGCCATTGTGTCTTTACATGCCCGGTGCCGGCGTTCCATCGGACCATTTCTCCACGCCTATCAGGAAGACAAATAGTGGCGGGAAGGTTTCGAGCTGTGGGTAGGATTGCGGGGAGAAGTACCAGTAATTTACGGCGAGGACTGGGGAGTTTGCGAGATTGGCGCCCCAGGCCGTACCGTCTTTCACTGCTTCGTAGAACATTAAGTGGGGACCGTTGTGGCCGCCCTGGTCGGTGAGATACGAGCCCCTCGACATCATGTAAGAGACGGTTCCCGGCTCGAGGGGCGGTAAGTCTTTTTTGTCGATGGCGGCTTTGAGTGCGGCGATAACTTCTTGTTTGGAGTGGCCGGCCAGGATTAGTTGGGTGCGTTTGTAGGCATACGGCAGGACGGAGCGGGCGGCGGGCGGGTTGAGGCAATCTGCGGCGCGAACTTTTGGGCTCCAAAATTCGGGATTGTCGAACATGGCCATCCAGCCGCGTCCTACCCAGCAGACCCATCCGTTCTTTCCTTCGACCGCGGTCTCATAGCCATGGCGGGTCAGGACGACAACTGAGGCGTCGTGCGAGATGGCGTCGGGAGCGGCGCTGCGGGCCAGAGTGATTTCCGCGTCGCGATTCATTAGATATTCTTCGATCGGCGCCATCGTTGGATATGGTTCTTTGGGATCTTGTGCGACTGCCGGACGGGTGGCGACCAGTGTGGCGACGAGTACGAACCCTCCCAGGATGATGCTGTGTATTTGATTTCGGGTCATCCTTTTCTCCGTAACTGTTCGCGAGCCGGCAGCACGGCCTCGCGCGCTGGATCGTTCGCCCGGTGGCGGCTACATCGACGTCCTGTGAGGCGTCGCGAAATCGAAAAGCGCGAAGAGTTTTTACAGCTTCATCTCAGCGGCAACGTCGTCTCCGAACTTCTTTTGGATCTCCTTTTGGGTCTCGGGATCGAAGTCGGTTAAATCAAACATCCGGCGAACTTCGACCATTTCGTCATCCTTTCCGGGGATGCGCGAGGCCCATTCCAGCGCCTCTTCGCGCGACTTCACCTGGATGATCCAGTAGCCGCCGACCACTTCCTTGGCTTCGGTAAACGGGCCGTCGGTAACTGTCGATTTTCCGCTCTTTGAAGGTGACGCGCGCGCTCATCGTCGCGGGCGGGGTCAGCCCGTCGAGCGCCAACAGCACACCGGCTTTCCCTAGTTCCTCGTTGTACTTGCCCATTTCCTCCATCTCTTTGAAGTCGGGTACGGTGCCGGGTTTTGCAGTTTGGTAACTTTTCGGATACATGATCATCATGAAGCGCATTTTCTTCTCCTTGAATGTTGTGCGGACACCGTATCAGGGCCGCTAGTTTTATATAAAAGCTTGGGCAGCGCTGGGCCTGAAAATCGCGCGGGGCCGAGTTGCGCGCTGTGGCTCGCTTACTAGTCGAACGGGTTGCCGGGGAATCGACACGCGACTTGCAGATTTTTCGCGTAACGTATCACCGGAAAAACACTTTCCTGGCGGCCGGTTCTCCGGCCTTCACGAGATAGTCGAACTGCCCCACCTCAATTCGACAAGTCGCCGAGGTTTTTATTTCAGCTGCCGAATCCGCTCTTGCAGGAATTGCCGTTCTGGCTCCTGTTGGGTCAGCGCCAGGGCTTTCTCATAAGCGGACCGAGCCTCAGCCGGTCGTCCGAGCCTGCGGTACATATCGGCGCGGGCTGAATGCGCCAGGTAGTAATTTGCCAACTCGCCACGTTGCAACACTGCGTCGATCTGCGCCAGGCCGGCCTCGGGACCGTCGCGCATGGCAATGGCCACGGCCCGATTCAGATACACAACCGGCGAGGGCTGAATCCGTACTAATTGGTCGTAGAGCGCAACGATCTCCCGCCAGTCGGTCGCAGCCACCGACTTCGCTTCTGCATGAACGGCAGCAATCGCAGCCTGCAACGTGTATGAGCCGAAGCGCCGGGACTTCAGCGCTTTCTCCACCAGGGCTACGCCCTCCGCGATCTGCTCCCGGTTCCAGAGCGAGCGATCCTGGTTCTCCAGCAAAATCAGCTCTCCGGTTGGCGACGTTCTGGCGGCGCGACGGGATTCCTGCAGCAACATCAGGGAAAGCAGCCCAATCACCTCCGGTTCTGGCTGGAGTTCGGTCAGCAACCGGCCCAATCGAATGGCCTCGCCGGTTAGCTCGCCTCGCGTTACCGCCGCTCCCGCCGCAGCCGAGTAACCCTCGTTGAAGACGAGATAGACAACCTGAAGCACTGCGTCCAGCCGCTCCGGCAATTCCTCGGGCGTTGGCACTTCGTACGGAATCGGTGTCTCTCGAATCTTCGTCTTGGCGCGCACAATGCGCTGCGCCAGTGCGGCCGGCGTAACCAGAAATGCCCGCGCGATCTCCTCCGTGGTCAGGCCACAGATTTCGCGCAGGGTGAGCGCAACTTGTCCTTCCGAAGGCAGAGCAGGATGGCAGCAGGTGAAGATCAGACGGAGGCGATCATCTTCAATCTCCTCGTCGAGAGGCGGCTCGTTGCTGCGCGACTCTATGTAAGTAGTGAGATCCTTCTGTGCTCCATCGAAGCGCGCGCGCCGGCGCATAACGTCGATGGCCTTGAAGCGCCCCGTTGAAATAAGCCACGGGCGCGGATTTTCCGGAATGCCAGCCTGGGGCCAGGACTCCAGAGCGGCAGCGAACGCCTCGTGCATCGACTCTTCGGCCAGGTCCAGGTCTCCCAACAGGCGCACGAGCGTCGCCAGAACCCGGCCTGATTCCGACCGGTAGAGGGTCTCAATGGTCGTGCGGATTGGTTCGGGCACAGGCGGCGGCATCTACGTCAAACTAGCAAACGGAGCGGCCCCGAAACAACTGCGCTCGGGCTTAGCCTTGACCCACAATTCAAACCCGCTGGGTATAGCTATTTCATCGTCCGGTGATCCCGCTCGTTCCTGAGCGATGGTGGCTCCCATGGGGTAAATACCACTAGTGGAAAAAGTCTTCTCTTGGCTTGTAAAACAGGTGTACCCTACTGCCCATACATTTCGACACCAGTGTGCGCGGGACAACATACTCTGATCAGTCTGTAACGGTTATGGACGACCACCCGTTCGTGCTTGCAAATATCCATGCCGCGCTGGAGCGGCGATACGTCATCGGGCCGGAGATCGCCGTCGGTGGTCAAGGAGTCGTGTATCGCGCAACCAGAGCTTCTCTACCCGATGGCACTGCCGCCCACGATGATGTTGCCCTGAAGCTGCACCTTTATCGCCGTAACGACTCGCGCGTGCAACATGAGATCGCCGCGATGGAAGGAATCGCGCACCCTAATCTGGCCCGGCTGGTCGAACACGGCTATTGTGATGTTGGCGGGCGCTACACGCGATACGTGGCCTGGGAATTTATCGATGGGCAGACGCTGAGTGATCGCTTGAAGAGCGGGCGACTGCTGGAGTCTGAAGTAGTCTCCATCGGTCGCGATATGTCGGCAGCCATTGCGGAAATCTGGTCGCGGCACATCGTCCATGGCGACATCAATCCGTCAAACATCATGCTTAAGCAGTCGGGAGGCGCTGTGCTTATCGATTTAGGTGCGGCCCGGCATTTGCAGCAGGATAATAGTCCGGCCGCGCGTACGCCGATTGGAACCGTGGGCTATCTTTCGCCGGAGCAGGCAAGAGGCGTGGCCGGCTTGACCTGCGCGTCCGACATTTTTTCGCTTGGCGTCGTGATGCTACAAGCATTGCTCGGCCGCCATCCTACGGACTTTCATCACAGTCCTTTGGTCAGCGGCATTCGCGCCAGCGAGTTCAGAGTGGGAGCGACCGCTGGATTGCTCGCCATGCTCGATAAAATGCTGTCGGTGGATCCAAAGTTTAGACCGACACCTCTCAGCCTGAACAGCTATTTCCAACGCATCCTGCAAAAGAAGGAAGAGGAATCTGCGGCTGGCTGTCGATCGTTTCTCCAGCAACGCGGCCGACTCGACGCCTAGACGCACTAACCGCTTTCATAACCCTCTCCCGTCTCAGGGAAAAACCCTAGTAGCGTTTGGTACTGATAGGCCATTAAAGGAGAGGCCGATTCGGATTAGAATGTTCGTGATGCGAACTTGCGTCGCACTCAACACTGGCATCTAACACACTGAAAATGAACCCCGATATACACGTAGCCGCGTTTCGCAACGGAGATCATATTTGCCTCTTTTATCGGAGCGTTGAAGAGGAACTGTCGACTGCGGTGCCTTTCGTTCAGGCCGGATTACTGCGTGGCGAATGCTGTCTTTGCGTGCTGCCCGATGACCGGATGGATTTATTCCTTGCGCGTCTCCAGGGCGTCGGAATCGACACTAAGGAAGAGATGGCGCGTGGCGCCTTGCTGGTTGCAAGACCGGAAGACAGCTATCTCAAGGGTGGTTCCTTCGATAAAAGTCAGATGGTGGGCTTCCTGGATCAGGGCTTACGCCAAGCGCTTCAAGCCGGCTTCACGGGTTTTCGCGGCACGGGCGATCTCAGTTGAGCCGTGCTGGACAACCATACTTGCGGTCATGTTGCCGAGTACGAAGCCATGCTGGATCGCTATTATCCCGGCAAGCCGGCGCTTGGAATCTGCATGTACGACGCCAGCCTGCTGGACGAGGCGCAGTTGAATCGCATCCTCGAGGCGCATCGACTGGCGCTTGCCACTCCCAGTGCCAACAAGCGCGCGATCCGCATACGCAATGGCTCAGCGTTCGGTGACATTATTTTCGACCGCGCATCCGCTCACCTGTTTCACTACACAGTACAAAAAACCGGCCGCACCGAACTGCTCAACGTCGGTCAGGAACAGACGCTGACGGCGGCAATGGATGCGGTCAGGTCTGCACTGATGGCGCTGCAGCGAACCGCACACTAGTAGTTGTTCATTCGAGCAGGCGCGCCGCAAAGCTAGCTGCCGTCGAAATGCCGCCTATCCGTCTTGCCCTTTTGCGCCTCACCGACTATGTTAAAGATTCGTCACAGGAAAAGGTTCCGCAGCAAAGCATCCGATGCCTTGTCGATCCCTGATCGCAGTAGTTCTCTTAAGCCTTGCCGGTTCTTCCCTTGTTTCGGCGCAAGCGCGAAGCTTGATGACCAACTCTCCCCGGGCCATCACTCTGCCCGCCGAGCCGGGACGGCGCATTATCCTTGGTTCGGTATTGCTGGGAAAACCGCGCTCTTTCTCGATGTTCAATCTGCAAGCGACGGGTACAATCAGTCCTGATCCTGATTTGAATGGGGCCGCTTTTCAGCTGGAGTTTCTTATCTGTGACCAGCCGGACTGCAGCGGTGACCTGCACTGGCCGATGAGGATTCTGCCTGATTCCGACGCCGCCAGAGGCGCGCAGTTGCTGGCGACACACTCGTTCGGTGTCAGTACGCACAACGTCGACCCGGTGGTGCTCACCGATGTGCAGCCGAAACCCGTAAACGGTGTTTTGTTCCTCGCCGCCTGCCTGCGAGTACTGCACGCTCCTGCCAACGTAGTCTTTGCCGCCAAGCTGAACTTGCTGCGCGTCGACGTGCTCCCCTGAATCGCCGTAGCTAACTCCAGACTCCTTGGAGTTCGCTGCCCTGCTGTACACTCATCGCTTCAAGGACAACATGAAGCTGCTTACCAAGTTCAATCTGATACTGGTTGTGCTATTCGGCGCATGCGGCCTGATCATCGCAGCAGTCGCCTATCAGTTCCTCATCAACAACGCGCGTCGCGAAGTGATGCAAGAGGCGGAACTGATGATGGCCAGCGCCAAGTCGATTCGCGATTACACGGCCGACGATCTGGCGCCCTTGCTGGAACAGACTCCCAAGCACCAGACTACGTTCTTGCCTGAGACGGTGCCGGCGTTCAGCGCACTGGCGACCTTCGACCACATTCATCAGAAATATCCCGATTATGAGTACCGCGAAGCCACGCTGAACCCCACCAACCCGACCCATCGGGCGCTCGATTGGGAGGCCGATGTCATCAACTACCTTCGCGATCACCGCGACAAGCAGGAGGTAACGGGCGAGCGCGCCGCCGGGACTGGGCGCGTCCTCTACCTGGCTACACCGATTGCGGCCGATCCGCCTTGCATGGAATGTCACAGCGTGCCGTCGGCTGCTCCCGCGGCGATGATCGCGAAGTATGGATCGCAGCGTGGTTTCGGCTGGAAGCCGGGTTCCATTGTCGCCGCGCAAATTGTTTCCGTCCCGATGTCACTGCCAGTGCAGATTGCGAATCAGGCATTTCACCGGCTCCTGCTCTATCTCATCCTGGCGATGGTGGCCACAATGATCGCCCTCGATATTGGCGTTTACTACATTGTGATACGTCCGCTGAAGCAGGTATCGGACACCGCCGATCGTGTGAGTCGCGGCGAGAAGGGCGTCGCGCAGCTCGAGGTGAAAGGAAAGGACGAAATCGCTACCGTGACCGAGTCGTTTAACCGGATGAAAGTGAGTCTGGAGAAGGCTTTCAAGCTGCTGGGGTAATCAGCGGCGAACGGCAGCCAGAAATTTTTCGCGTTGAGCCTGGCCGTCAATCTCCTCGGCTACGGTTCGATGTAGTTCTTCGAGCGATCCGCAGTGACCGGCGCTGCGACGGACGACGATTTCTGCGATCGGTCCAATGTAAGTGGCGAGTTCACGCGAAATGCGCTGTACGGCTTCCGCGTCCAGCTCGCTATGGTGAGCCGTAGTCGATCCCGAACTCGGTGCTTGTCCCATCATCGGGCGCAAAGCTTTGATGAGAACCTGCACATCGGACTTCCAGCGAGCGTGCGTCAACTCAACTGCGTTCCGGTAGGCGAGGTCGGCGAGATCCCCGGGAAGTTCGTCCGCGTGTGGCATTTTCGCCCCCCGCAGAAGCACCGAAACCACTGCGATATCGCGCCGCAGGGCAACAGAAATTTCAAGACGAACGTAATCGGCGGAGCTGTCCAGCCGGCGGCTTCCCTGTTCGTCGGTGGCATGAAGCCACTCACTTCCCAACATCGCCAGCAGGACGTCGCAGCTTCCTACACTGTCGCTGATGGCTTTGCGAAAATCGGAACCCGCGTCGATAGCAGCCACGTCCATGAAGACGGACTGCTGTCCAAACTCCTTCACCAGTTCGTCGAACAGCCGCCCGGCCTCTCCTTGAGAGTCGCTGCGTCGATAGCTGATGAAGAATTGCGCCCAACTGCAACCCCGGGAAACTGGTAACGAAGCTAGTTCTTCTCTTTGGAGTCTTGTTGCACGGATGCCCACTTGGCATGTTCCTGCGAAACCAGTGACTCGATGCGTTCGGCCAGCAAGGCTCGCGGATCAGCGACGTTGGCGTAAGGAGCGGCATTTCCCAGAAAGACGAACTTCTCGTGCTTCAGCTCTTCACAGGTAGAGCGGTAGCTGGTCCAGTTTTGCTGGTATTGGTTGAGATGGAGCAGACCTTCGAGAACGGTGATCAGCACGCCCAGTCCGGCGGTCAGGTAGGTTACGTATCCGGCCCTGAAAACAGCGAGAAAAGGGATGAGAGCGGCGGCCACGATTTCGGTCACTTTAATGCGCTTGAACGTGTGCTGGCTAGCCGTGCTCTTGCGGTCATACCACGCGATCTGGTCTTCGAGCCGGCCGATGATAGGGTCGACGGCAGAGCTGATAGGCGAGGGCGTATTCATGGAGCCCCATTCTAAGTCCTGAGGCCTTCAAAACAAAGCAATACGGTCCTTTGCCGACATGCTACTTGGCAACAAGCACGATAAAGTAGTCCATCTTGTCGCCTTTGACCAGATCGTCGTGCTCTTCCAGCAGACGGTATCCTGCCTCACCCGCCTCGCGCAGAACCACGTCCTTGTTGATACCGTGATCGGCACCGTTGCCGTTGCGCTCGATGATTCCGATGCGCGCGCCCGGCTTCAGCGCCGCTCGCAGATTGCGCAACAGCACGACCGGCTCCGCCACTTCGTGATAAACCTTCAGAAAAAGTACGGCGTTGACGCTGTCGGCAGGAAGATCCGGATTATCCGGCTTGCTCAAAATCGCTCTTACGTTGGTCAGCTTTTCCTTGGTGACGCGGCTCCTGATATAGTCGACGGCTTCCGGATTGATGTCGACTGCATAAACGGTTCCGCTGTCAGTTACGCGCTTGGCGGCGCGCACTGTGAACCATCCTGAACCTGCTCCAATATCGGCGACGGACTTACCCGGCTCAATGCCAAGATCAGTCATCACCTGGTTGATGCGCAGTTTCTGATCTCGTCCAGGTGTTTCGAAGATCGAAAGGTCGCCCGTGTAGGGCGTGCTGGTTGCTCGTTGCTGCTCAGCCTGCGGGGTTGCCGATTGGGCGGTGAGACCAGGCGTTGTTAGCAGCGTGCTGGTCAGGAACAGGGCGCTAAGACAGACGTAGCGAAGAGATCGCATGCAATACATCCAGATCCATCATCGCATTGCGGAGTTGTTCGTGGAGTGCGGACTGCCACGCTTTTCTGCGGCACAGCAGCGCTGCTAGTTCCCGGCAGCTTGCAGCAGACCGTAGACGTTCACCTCGTTGGCGGTTCCGACAAAGACTTTGCCGCCGGCAACGGTGGGCACGGTAAACTTGGCGGCCTGGCCGGCCTTGTCGCGGGCGACACGCTGGTTGGAGCTGTACAGTTCGCGACTGAGATTCTTAGCATCGTAGGCATGCAGTACAGCAGGGCCCTGATGCGCTTGGTAATAGGCATCATTGTCGACAGCCCAGACAATGCCATCAGCATTGCCATTTGCCGAAAGGCTGACCGTGCTGCGCGTTAGATGATAAATTGCGGCGCTCTGCGATGTCGGGGTCGTTGAGATGGTTCCGTTGTGAAGGCTGAACGACTTGATGCCCTCTTTCCGGGGACTGACGCCTGCGCCAAAATATACGTGCCCGTTCCAGTATGCCGGCGTTCCCATCTGCTGCCTGAGTTGTCCGGAAACCTCCTGCACCACCTGCGGATTCCTGATGCCGGCATTGAAATAGCCGCCGAGATTGTCTCGATTCAACAGATAGATATGCCCATTCTTTGCGCTGGTAATCGCCAAGTGCGGATACGGCCCGAGTTGGTCCGGCAGCAGCATCACCCCGGCAGAGCCCATGTCGAGATCTTCCTGCGCCATCTTGGCCTGCGCCGACGGCGTAAAGAAATCTGCGACAGTCAGGCCTCGCGCTCCCGGCTTGAGTTTAACGACGCTGTCGCTGTAATTCTTTCCCGGCTGATCACCAAAAGCGTCGAAGGGACCGTTGGCGGTCGAAAGATACAGATTACCCTGATGATCGGCTGAGATACCGCACCCGCTCATCCAGATTCCGCCCTGATAGCCGTTGGGCGTGGACACCCAGTCGCCACTCTGTCGCATGGTGGTTGCATCGTAGGCAATCACCCACCCGTGATAAAGCCCGTAATCCGCGTTCGAAGCGAAGGCTATGTAGATCTTGCCTTTGGAAAGGAGCAGGGCTGCGCGCTGCAATTCCAGATGCGAAGCGAAGTTCAGAATGCCGTCTTCCGCATCCTGCGCCACGCCGGGATACGTGGCTTGGATCACGCGGGGACCGCCAAACTTCTCGGCGCCGGAGGTGAGATCGAGCGCGTGCAGCCGGTGATAGAACGCGCCATTCTCTTTCGTCGCCGCCACTACATAAACGGTATTGCTGCCGACGTCGATCACCGGCGTGCTGGTGATTCCAATCTCCGGCACGATATCGCTCGCGTTCACATCGCTGGGCGACAGCGTCGTGATGCCAGCATCGGGATTCAGGAAACTCACCTGCCACAGCGGCGCGGGCGCGGGCGAATCGGCATCGAAGGCGTAGACGCTGTCATGCTGTGTGGCCACGATTACGACATTGTGAATGCCGTTTCCCGGAATGGCGACTTGCGGCATATACAAGGGCTGCGCGTAGACGTAGCCATCAACCGGAAACGAGTAAAGCTTGCCGAACCGCGAAGCATTCACGTTGTCGGGCGTGAGTGTCGTTTCCAGCGAGTTCTGACCAGTGCGCGCATTGTCGTTGTGATAGGTCGCCACCACCGGCAAGCCGGAAGCCTGCAGCGCCTCAACGGTCATTGCGCGTGCGCGCGGCAAAGCGCTCGCGAAGAACAATTCGTCAGGTTCTGGATTAAAGCTCGCCTGATAAACCTGCCATCCCAATACCACGGCCAGTAGCGCGCCGGCAGACAATAACTGAGAACGGTTTCTGGATAGCGCCGTTACAGCGCGCCAGTTGCGCAGCACCAGATAGGTCAGCACCAGCAGGCTGAGGCAGAACAGACTCAGGGTGGGGACAGACCTTGCAAACTGGGAGGTGAAGTGTTGAACCATGAGCAGGGTCGTTCGCTGCGCTCACGACATGTTTGCTAACCCGCGCAGCCGGAAAAAGTGGCGCGCAGGTGAACATGGCAAGGCGAGCACAACACGACATCAGTCGTGACAGCCTTTCGTTTAACCAACTGCAGTCAATACGATGCGACTTGCACTCTGAAATGATGCAGGCAGCCAGTCTGAAGCGCTACGTCGGAATGATAAATCATTGTTAACAATTGTCGACCATGGCTTACCACCGTTAAGTGGCGGACGTCACCACAAATTCGTGAAGCGCCGCTCGGACTACCAGCTTCACATGTAAAATCGACCCATGCCTTTCCGCGGCAGTAGCGACCCGAACCACAAAGGCCGGACTCCTCCTCCGGACGATACTCACCAGGAAGCAAACTACCTGAAGATGCTTGGCGAAAAGCAGCGGCCCGTGCGCATCAAGCTGATGGGCGGCGAGGTGGTGCGCGGCTGGATCGAGTACTACGACCGCCGCATGGTCCGACTGACGCGCGAAGGCGCGCCGAACCTGTTCATCTTCAAGCACGAAATCGCTTACATCGCCGAGGATACCATCCGCAAGACTCGCGCCGACGGCGCTCCCGCGACTCGGAACGGCACTCCGCAGAATGGCCAGGAATGAGCCGCTACCTCCCCGATCTCGAACCGATTGCGCGTGCAGCCGGCGCGCTGGTGATGCGCTACTTTGCGCAGCACGTAACGATTGAATACAAGGGAGACGTTGACCTCGTCACGGTTGCGGATCGCTCCTCAGAGAAGTTGATTGTTGAGCGATTACAGGCGCTTTGGCCGGAGCACGGTATTGTCGGCGAGGAAGGTACGCGCACTGAGTCCGACGCCGAGTATCACTGGTATGTCGATCCGCTCGACGGCACCACGAATTTTGCACACGGCTATCCGGTCTTCTGCATTTCGATTGCGCTGGCGCGGCAGGACGGTCAGCTCGAAGCCGGGGTTCTTTACGATCCGACCCGCGATGAGATGTTTGCCGCCGAACGCGGCGGTGGAGCGGTGCTGAATGGCAAGCCCATTCATGTTTCCCAGACCGGGAGTCTCGCGGAGTCGATTCTCGGCACAGGCTTTCCCAGCTTCAAGCGTCACAAAAATCCGAACATCCACTTCTATCATCAGCTGACCTTGCGCTCGCACGGCGTTCGTCGTGCAGGATCGGCCGCGCTCGATCTGGCCAACGTCGCTTGCGGGCGCTACGACGGCTACTGGGAGTTCAATCTCAATCCGTGGGACACGGCGGCCGGCGTGCTGCTCGTCCAGGAAGCCGGAGGAAAGGTGACGCGTTTCGATGGCACTCCGTTCCGTCTGGACAGCCGCGAGGTGCTCGCCAGCAATGGCCTGATTCACCAGGAGCTGCTGACGAACTTCACGGAGATGTTCGCCGGGCGTGGCCTGGAAGAGCTGCCATCGGTTGCGGAGTACGTCAAAACGCGCGGGTAGATAGGGTTTCCCCTTCACGTCACATACCCCTGTGACCTGCGGTAAAATCTATGGGTGAATAACTCGCTTTTGAACCGTACCGTTGAGAAGCGCCCCGACATGGTCCGTCTGCAGGGGCGAATCCTTTTCCTGACCGAAGATCCCGAGCTCATCAAGAAGCAGCTTGCCGGCGAAGACTTGCCATGGGACACGCAGCATCCGGAGCGCAACCCCAAGCTCCGCGACGACATCTCGACCGACGAGATCACGCCCGGCGCACATCTGCTTCTTCTTCGACGAAACCCTGGGCGAGTTCCCCTACACCGGCCTGAAGTGCGGCAACGAAACGCCGATCAAGCGCGGCGACGTAAAGAAAGGCGGATTCGTAGCTGCCGTCAGTGGCAAGCGCCGCGGCAAAGGTTCCAGCCGCGAGCAGTCGCCTTATGCCGAGATGTCGGCCGGCATCAAGCTGGTGATCGCCGAAAACATTGAGCGCATTTACAAGCAGAACTGCCAGAACCTCGGCGTGCTGACTTCGACCGACTTCAGCATGATCGACAGGATCCGCGGCGGCGAGGAGATTCCTCTGGCGAAGTTCACCGAAGGTGAAGACGAAATCACGCGGCAGGTCATCGAGTACGGCGGCTTGTTCCCGTTTAACGTCGCGCGCATGCAAGGCAAAGTTTTTCTGCCGCCGATCACGACCAAGCCGCGGCCGATGACCATCGCGGAGAAGATCTTCGCGCGCCATATGCTGCACGGTACTGACAAGGTCGGCGTCGAGGCGGTAAAGCCGGGCGACACCGGTTTTGCGCGCACCGATCTTCGCTTCAGCCACGAGTACGTCACCCCCATGGCGGCGATTTTCTACGAGCACTTCCTCGGCAAGACAGAGCCGGTCACTGACGCAAAGACCATCATGTTCTTCCGCGACCATCTGACTTTCCTCGACGAGGTTCTGTCGGAAGAAAAGCGGAAGATGGGCCTGCTGGACCTAGCCGGCCAGTTGAAGCTGAAGCAGGAGGATTTCGCCAAGTCTCGCGGCATTAAGCTGCACGGCGAGTTGAAGGACCGTAAGGGTTCGGAAGGTATCTGCCACTCGATCGTCACCGAGAGCTACGCCCTGCCCGGCCAGTTGAACGTCGGGAGCGACTCCCACACCCCGCACGTTGGCGCGATGGGCTGCGTGGCCTTCGGCATCGGCACGACGGATGTTTTTAATTCATGGTTCACGAAAGACGTTCGCGTGAAGGTTCCGGAGTCGGTGAAGGTCATCATTCGCGGCAAGAAGCGCGAGAATGTCACGGCGAAAGACTTCATCCTCAAGCTGCTGTCGATGGAGTACATCCGCACCGGCAAAGCGCTGGCCAAGGTCATCGAGTACTCGGGCGAAGCCATCGAGGCGCTGGGAGTTGACGAACGCGCCACCATGACCAACATGGCCGCCGAGATCGGCGGTTTCACCGGCATCGTCGCTCCCGACCAGAAGGTAGTCGAGTTCCTGATCGGAGCGACGTGGCATGAGCGAGAACGAAGCACAGACGCTGGTCGAAGGTCTCTACAGCGATCCCGACGCGCACTACGCGCACGTGATCGAACTGGACGCCAACGATATCTATCCAATGGTGGCGACACCCGGCGATCCCGGCAACGGCAAGTTCATTCGCGAATTGAACACTCCGGTTCCTGTAGAGATCGCCTACGGTGGCACCTGCACTGCCGGCAAGAACGAAGACATGGACATGTATGCTCTGGTTCTCGGCGAGGCGCTGAAGCAGGGCCGCAAAGTCGCCGACAGCTGCGAGTTCTATCTGCAATTCGGGTCGCAGGAGACGCGCGAGTACTGCTTGCGCAAAGGCTATCTGGACATCTTCCAGCGTGCGGGTGCACATATGATCGAACCCAGCTGCGGAGCCTGCATCAATGCCGGCCCTGGCGTATCGAAGCGTCCGGACCAGGTGGTTATCAGCGCGCAAAACCGCAACTTCCCCGGCCGCAGCGGTCCCGGCCAGATGTACCTGGCAAGCCCGCTGACCGTAGCAGCCAGCGCCGTCGCCGGTTACATTGTCGAGTATGAACCGGCGGGCGAGCGCGAGCCGGCGAGTGTCGCTTAACCCTTGCTCGTGCTCATCGCGCAAGACGAAGCGTTTTGGTACTATCGGAGAGTTATTTTTCCGGAATTCTCCATATAACGACTAGAAAGACCTGAGGAGACACTGCTTTATGGCCTACGTGATCGCGGAACCGTGTATTGGCACGAAAGATACAGCCTGCGTCGATGCCTGTCCGGTGGACTGCATTCACCCCAAGAAAGACGAAGACAAGCACGGCGCCGAAGAGATGCTGTTCATCGATCCGGTCGAGTGCATTGATTGCGGCGCGTGCGTACCGGTATGTCCGGTTTCGGCGATCTTCGCGCTGGATGATCTGCCGGAAAAATGGAAAGATTACGCCGAGCGCAACGCCAAGTACTTCGGGCGCTAGTTCGCGCGTCCAAAAAAACAAGGGCACACCAGGCCGGTGTGCCCTTTTGTTATGTGCGTGGCTTGACGGCCTATGAAATCTTGACGAACGCCCAAAATAGCGTCGCCGAGAGCACAATGGCGACCGGCAACGTCAACACCCAAGCCATGATCAGGGCGCGCACGGTGGCCCACTGCAAGCCGGTACCGTTTGCCGCCATCGTACCGGCGACACCGGACGACAACACGTGCGTCGTACTCACCGGCAAGCCGTACATGTCGGCCGCGCCGATGGTCAGCATAGCCGTGATTTCCGCCGCTGCACCCTGTCCGTAGGTCAGGTGATCCTTACCGATCTTCTCGCCCACGGTGATCACGATGCGCTTCCAGCCGATCATCGTTCCCAGGCCAAGAGCCAGGGCCACGGCTACCTTCACCCAAGTGGGGATGAACTTGGTTGCGTAGTCAATGTGCTTCTTGTAGTTGGCCAGCACAGCCTCGTCGGGAGCAGAGATCGCCTTGAGGTTAGACTTCTGCATGGTGCGCAATGCTTCGCTCACCAGATACATATCGTTGCGGAAGTTGCGTACCTGGTCCTGCGGGATGTAGCGCAGTTCCTTGTAGTTCGCGACCTCGGTGCTGATTCCATTGATGAGTTCGCGCAGAGCGAGAACGGTGTTGTCGTTGAAACTCTTCGTGCGAACGTAGTTTTCAACGTCGTCGCGCGGGTCAGCGACAACCGCTCCCGAGGTCACATACTTGTCGAGCACGTTCTCGGCCTGCTGCGAGATCGCGATGAAGTCAGCCGACTGCTGTGGTGTGATGGCGTGGTTCAGAGCGTACGCCGTCGGCACGGTACCGATCAGGATCAGCATGATCAGGCCCATACCCTTCTGACCGTCATTGGAGCCGTGCGCGAAACTTACGCCCGTGCACGTCAGAATGAGGAGGCAGCGAATCCAGAATGGCGGCGGCGCGTCGCCCTCGGGCGCCGTGTAGAGCCGCTTGTCGCGAATGAAAAACTTGGAAAGGCTAAGCAACGAGGCGGCCATAATGAAGCCCACGATAGGCGAAAACAGCAGCGACTTGCCGACGTTCATCGCCTGTCCCCAGTCGACGCCGCTGGTCGCGGTATGCGCACGCATCAACTGATTCGCAATGCCTACGCCGATGATAGAGCCGATAAGGGTGTGCGAACTGGAATTCGGAATGCCGAAGTACCACGTGCCCAGATTCCAGATGATCGCCGCAGTCAACAACGCAAAGACCATCGCGAAGCCGGCGCCACTGCCGACCTGCAGGATCAGTTCCACCGGCAGTAGCGAGATGATGCCGAAAGCCACCGCTCCCGTCGAGAGCACGACGCCGATAAAGTTCCACATGCCCGACCAGGCAACCGCGATGTGCGGATCGAGCGAGTGTGTATAGATGACGGTGGCCACTGCATTAGCCGTGTCGTGAAAGCCGTTTACGAACTCGAATCCCAGCGCCACCAGGAGAGCAACGCCCAACAGCACGAAAGGAAAGATCGACGATGAATGTACCGTCGACAGATCGGAGATCAGGTGGTAGGCGGCGTAGATAAACCCGATCGCCAGCGCCCCTATAAAGATGGCTGAACCGATTTTGCCGGGAGACTTGGATAATTTTGCGTGTACGGCACTCGATGGTGCCGGTGCCGGAGTGACAGGATATGACTCGGCTGTCGCCATGCGTGCGTCCTCTTTATTGTCTTTTCGTTGATTGCAATACCACTAGCTCGGCCTGAAAGTACTACGCGAACGCACTTGGAATGATTAAAGGCTTGTGAAGGTCAGGTTAATTCCCGTTGACGTGCGCACATTCTTGCACTTGAGCAGGCCGGGGGCGGCAAGCGCAGCCGCGAATCAAATCCGGACTATTCAGCATCCACATCCGCATATGGATTCTCTTCAGTTTTTGGCAGATGAGGCACTTTCCAGCTCCTCAGCGGAGAAACAGGAGCTGTTACAAAATCCAGATCTTGCGTTACTCGACAGCTATTCCAGGGCCGTTGTGGGCGCGGTTCAGCGAGTTGGGCCGGCAGTTGTTCACATCCAGTTAAAACAGGGTCGGGGCGAAGGCGCGGGATCGGGATTTGTATTCACTCCAGATGGGTTCATCCTGACCAACAGCCACGTCGTCCATGGCGCGTCCGCAGTGTCCGTATCAACTCCAGCCGGCGAGCGCTTTCCTGCCGAAATCGTCGGCGACGATCCCGACACAGACCTGGCTGTCATTCGCAGCAGCGTAGTCGCGCCCTCGGTTCCGTTGGGCAGTTCGCGAACGCTGACGGTCGGACAACTGGTCATCGCGATCGGCAATCCACTTGGATTTCAGCACACGGTCACCGCAGGCGTAATCAGCGCCCTGGAACGGACGATGCGCTCACGCTCGGGGCGGCTGATCGATGGCGTCATCCAGACCGACGCGGCGCTCAACCCGGGCAATTCGGGTGGTCCTCTGGTCGATTCGCGCGGTCAGGTGATCGGAGTGAACACCGCCACCATCGTGGGCGCGCAAGGCATCTGCTTTGCGATTGGCGCCGACACGGCCGAGTTCGTCGCCTCGCGATTGATTCGTGACGGGCATGTGCGTCGCAGCTATATCGGCGTGATGGGACAAGGCGTTCCGCTGCATCGCCGGCTGGTGCGTTATTACGATTTGCCCAGCGAGAGTGGTTTGCTGGTGCTGAACGTTGTCGCGGGCTCGCCGGCACAACGTGCGGGTGTGCGCGAGCGCGATATCGTCATCGGTTTTGCCGGAGCGACGGTTGCCAACGTCGACGACTTACATCGTTTATTGACCGATGCCCGCGGTGGCGTGAGGTGCGAAATCAAGGTCATTCGGGGGACGGAGTTGTTGACGCTCTCGATCACGCCGCAGCCGCGCGCCGACTGAAGCTACTCGCGAATGCGCTGATAGTGACGCCGGGCTTTGGCGCGGTTGCCGCAGATCTTCATGTCACACCAGCGGCGGCTGCGATTGCGGCTGTTGTCGAGAAAGAGCCACTGGCACTCCGGCGCCTCGCACCAGCGGACTAGTCTCACATCGTTGGAGGTCAGCAGATCAGCGGCTGCAATCACGATCGGCCACAGAATCCGGTCGAGCGAGGTTGACGCTTCGCTCTGCCACTCCCAGCGATAGCCGCCGCCGTGGCGACGAAGTTGACGATGCCGAAGAGCCTCGACCGCATAATGGTTAATCGCAGCAACATCAGCTTCCAGAGGTGCTTTGTCCTGGGCGATGGCGGCGAAGACGCGGTAAATCGCCTCCCGCAATAACAGAGCCTTGTGAAAGCTTCGCTCCCCATGGGGGTCGTCTTTCATTCGGCTCGCCTGACTCTGCGTAATGACTTTGTCCTGAACCGCAAACGAAATCAGGTCCGCAGGTGATGCCAGATGATCCTCGCGATCGATGGGGTGTCCACGCCAACTGATAGTGTTGGCGAAATCCAACGCCATGTGTCCGCCGCTCAAATCGAATCGATACTGGCTCGCCTGTTTGGCCACGACTCTATTTTACGGCGCGCTTGGGATTCGACAGGCAGCGAGCCGCGGTTACATCTCCCACAGACATTTGCCGGCGCGATACATCGAGATTATCCCGTCTTCGCTGATCTTGAGCACCGTTCCATAGTGTGAGGCAGCAATAGCGGCGGTAGTGCGACCGCCCTCAACCGTACGGTTCATCGCCTCCTCCGAGGAGTGATGGTGCAGGATGGCTCCAAAGGCCAACAAATTGGCGTCGCGACAGAGCACAACGGCGCCGTCAATGCGAGCGATGTTCTCCAGAACTGTCGAAGGCACATCGAGGATGCTCTTGTCGCGCAGCAGATAGTGCAGTTGATCCTTGCTGGTGATGCCGTCAGCAACGTCGTTGTAGTTCAGGTGATCGAGCATGTCGGGCTCCGATACAAGGGCCTTGGCCGACTCATGATCGTCCAGCACAACAAACAGCGCACCGCGCCGGCTCTCGGTCAGGTTCAACGCAACCGCGAATAAGCGCTCTGCCAGTTCTGTATTGCCAACTGCGTCTTTCCACAGGCCATAACGATGACGGGCATCCACCAGCCGCCACTTTCCGTCGATAAAGCGAAAGACCGGGACGCCGTCGTTGTAGACCTTGACCTCGCCATTGGGCGTGAGTACCAGGCACACATGTCCGCCGCACAGAGTGGACCGCGCGTGATCAACGTACTTCGACGAGGGCGGCACCGCCAACGGCATATCGCGATAAGGTTCCGACCATTCGTGCACGTCGATCAACTCTGCCAGCAGGCCGTTCTGGTCGACCAGCGCCATGGTGCGCAATCCGTCGCAGAGCCGGTGAAAGCTGCGAATCGTGGTGAGCTCTGGTGAGTAGCGAAGCGCGTTCGGCGGCGTCTCTGGAGGAGCATGACATGGCTCGGGCATCGAACCGAACAGCAGCACACCTGTGGAAATGCGGCGGTTCTCGTAGGTGCTCATGCTGCTGATGCGCAAGACCTCAATGGCATCGGCAATGCGGTCAGGGATTTCTGCGATCGACTCGGCACTGCTGTGCGGGCCCGGATCGAGAAACGCCGATACGAAACGATCTTCGGGAAGCCCACGGAACAGTTGAAAGCTCTGCGCCGCCAGCGCTTCATTCGTGAGCAACTGATAGCGCGCTGACAACACCATGCCGATGCTGCGCAGCAGACGGCGTTCGTGATCGGAGAGCTTGGAGCTGGCCGTCAGCGAATAGCCAGAGCCCATCCACTCGAACTGCACTTCACCACCGCTGGGCACGGCTCCCAACAGGCCGGGCATCTCCTCGGCGCCTTCCGAAACGCGTTGCAAAGTGGCACCCGGAAAGAAGTAGCGAATGCCGTTCTCCAGCAGATCACTGTAGAGTCCGCTGAGAAAACGCGCCCGATTTTTTAGCGCTTCGAGGCCCATAAGTGTTGGATGATTAGGAGAGCAGTAGAGATGGAGATCGTGACCATCTCGCGTAACCTCAAGGTTACCTCAACCCGCCATGTAGGCCAGCATTGAAGGAAATGCCTATCCAAACCATCACTTTGCTAAGCGCAACAAAAGGCAGGCGTATTCCTGCGCCTTGTCGTTCGTGATTCCATTTGTCTGTTCTATAGCAAGCGGATGATCCAGATCCTCCACGTGAAATGTCGGTCTGACTCCTAAAGGCCTAACCTCGATCCTAAGGCGGAGGTTGAGAGTTTCCGCATAGAGAGTCAGAGAGTTCGCCAACAACCCCTTGTACGGACCTATTCTTTCCTCTCTTCCCCGAACGTCCCAGTATTCAGAAATCTCATCGAAGACCTCCTCCTTAAGCTTCGACCATACGCCCCACAGAAAGACTTCATCTGTTCCTTGGATAGGGATTTCGAGGCATCCGCGAACGTAAAACTGCTCCTGGTCGATGATGCATTGATCAGAGCTAACAACCGCCCGAGCATCCCGCTCTTCGGGGCTCAAATATGCGTACGGATCAGGAAAGTCGGCACAAAAACTTAGCGGAACCTCACGATGTTGTTTACCGCAGCATGAGCAGATGAATACGTGATCAGACATAGAGAGCTACGGAACCGTCGCCGGCTTCGTTGTTTCGATGCGCGCCTCGCGCAAATAGCGCGCGGCTTCTTCCGGCGGTGTCGGATTCTGATAGAAGCCGGTTCCCCATTCAAACCCGGCAATCTTCGTGAGCCGCGGCATGAACTCCAGGTGCCAGTGATAGTGGTCCATGGAGGACTCTTGCGCCGGCGCGGTGTGCAGGATGAGGTTGTAAGCAGGATTGTCCAGCACCTTATCGGCACGCATCAGCAGATTCTTCACGGCCTTGGCCAGCCCCTCGTACACCTGCGACGACGAATTCTCAAAAGCCGATTCGTGACGCTTCGGCAGAATCCAGGTCTCAAATGGAAAGCGAGGAGCGTAAGGCGCGACCGTCAAGAATCCATCGTTCTCGGCTACAACGCGGATACCGGTTTCGGTCTCCTGGCGGATGATGTCGCAGAAGACGCAACGCTCCTTGTAGATGTAATACTGCTTCGAACCTTCCAGTTCCTCCACTACATGCTTGGGCACGATCGGCAACGCGATCAATTGCCCGTGCGAGTGCTCGAGTGTGGCGCCGGCGAGTGGCCCATGGTTCTTGAAGATCAGGATGTACTTGAAGCGGCGGTCCTGCTTCAAATCGAGAATGCGATCGCGATAGGCCCAAAAGACGTCTTCGAGGCGCTTCTCGGGCAGATTCGCCAAGGTCAGGTTGTGGTCGGGCGTCTCAATGATGACCTCGTGCGCGCCGATGCCGTTCATCTTGTCGAACATTCCCTCGGCCTGACGGCTCAGGTTGCCTTCAATGCCAAGCGCGGGAAACTTGTTCGGCACCACGCGCACTGTCCAGCCATCGCTGTTGGCGGAAGCTCCGTTCGGCCTGTAAGCCAGAACTTCCGCCGGCGTCTTGCTTTCGTTGCCGACGCAGAAGGGACAAAAACCGCCCTTCATTTTGACCGGCTCGCGCATGAAGTCGGAGGGGCGCTTGGAGCGGTCGGTAGAAATGATGACCCATCGTCCGATGATCGGATCTTTTCGTAATTCGGGCACTCAGGACCTTTCCTAGGAAAACGTAAACTTCTATGTTACCGCTCTTTACTATCGGCCATCACGCCAACTCACTTCACGACCTGCGGCGCGGGCTGGCTGCCTACAAGCTTCTCGACGTCGCTCATCTCCTTGGGAATCGCTGACGACAAAATCTCCGGGCCGTTCTCGGTGATCAGAATCGTGTCTTCTACGCGGAAGTGCCAGTGCTTTTCCGGATATTCGAGAATGGGCTCAACCGTCACGACCTGTCCTGCCTTGATCGGCCCTGTCGGCAGCATGACATCATGCGTCGCCAATCCGACAAAATGTCCAGGGAATCCCATCCACTGCGACCCTACTCCGCCCTTTTCGAACACAGCCTTGCCGGCGTCGGCTGCCTGCTCATACGTGTTACCGACCTTCAGCATGGCAATCACGGCCTTCTGACCTTCGAGATCGGTGTTGTAGGCCTTGGCCTGCTCTGACGTGAACTTGCCGTCGATATTAAAGGTGCGGGTGATGTCCATTGTCATGTGATCGAGATCGCCGGCGAAGTCGAAGACGACAATGCTGCCCGGCTGAATTTGATCGCGATTGAAGAAGTAGTGCCAGGTATTAGCGTGCACCCCTGAGCCGACGATGGCGGGATACGCCAGCCCCTGCGCGCCTGCATTACGGAAGACGTATTCGGCTTCGGCTTCAATCTGATACTCGTACATGTTGGGATGCGCCATTTCGATGGCCTGCATGTCTCCCAGCGCGCTGATGCGCCCAATCCGGCGCAGCACTTCGATTTCGCCGGGACGCTTAATATTGCGCATCTCGTCGATCGTACCGGTGATGTCGCGGAAATTGGCAGCGGGATAACGCTCGCGCAACTTCACCAAGGCGTCGCGATCGCCAGGAAGATTCTGTCCATACGGATTGTTGTACTCGGCGGCATAGTCGCGACCGGTCTCGAAGCGTGCGCCATCCGGTTTATCCGCGAAACCCAGCCTGACCCACAGCGTATTGTCGACCCCGTTGCCAAAGAGGAAAGCCAAGCCCGAATCCAGAGCCTGCAAATGAGCTACGGCTGGATAACCCAATTCCTTCTGCTGATCTTTTGACATGCCCAGCAGATTCGCGCCGTAAACCTGGATCTCGCGCGGGCTCTGCTGCGGCTCGAAGATGGTGGTGCGTTGCGTCGCGACATCCATCAGCATGATGGCGCCCGGGTCCGACAGGCCGGTGTAGTAGTAGAAGTCGTTATCCTCGCGATAGTGCGCCGCCGGCGGCTCTTGCGTCTTGGCGAAGAGCAGGACGTAGCCGGTCTTCAGCTTCGCGGCAAGTTCGGAACGACGCGCAGCGAATTCCTTCGGGCCGCCGAGGTCGTCCATGGCTTTTCGGTCAGTGTATTGTGCGAGGGCAAATATCGGAGCGAGCGCCAACAAAAGCGCAGTGGCGATTCCAGCTTTTCGAATCATGGCGTAGGCAGTGTAGTCCTTGAACTCCTTACTGGCAAAATACGTTAACGACGGTGCCAGGGTTCCACGCATGTGAGCAGACGTTTGTAAGCACCCAATAAAAAGCCCCGCTGCCAAAGCAACGGGGCACCTATCACAGTCCGGCTAAATACGAGCCGTCTACGCTCCGGCTTGTCTGCCGTTGCTTGACGCCCGGGTGTACGGCTTTCCCGCGACGATGTGGATGCACTCCTCCAGCACATCGATGGCGATGTCGGCCTGTTCCCTGCTCACGATCAGCGGCGGAGCGATGCGAATGCTATTCGGACCACAGCCAAGGAAGAGCACACCGCGCTCGAACGCCAGCTCGACGATTTTGTCGCGCTCGGCGCCGCCCTGCGTCTTGGCTTCTTTGTCGGTGACGATTTCGACGCCGATCATCAAGCCTCGTCCGCGCACATCGCCCACAAGGTCGAGATGCTTTGGCCACTCCGCAATGCGGTCCATGATGTGCTTGCCGACAACCTCGGCGTTCTTGATGCCTTCGCGTTCGAGGACGTCCATGGTGGCCAACGCTGCCGCGATCGAAACCGGATTGCCCCCGAACGTCGAAGCGTGCGAACCGGGAACCCAATCCATGATCTCGGCCTTCGACATCATGATGCCCAGGGGCATGCCGCTGGCCAGTCCCTTCGCATTGCAGAGAATGTCGGGTTCGACGCCGGTATGCTGAATCGCCCACCATTTGCCCGTGCGACCCGCGCCGGACTGCACTTCATCGGCCACCAGCAGAATGCCGTGACGATCGCAGATGTTCCGCAGTTCCTGCATGAATACGGTGGGTGCAACGACATATCCGCCTTCGCCCTGGATCGGCTCAACGAAGATGGCGGCGACTTCCTCAGGAGGCAGCGTGGTCTTGAACAGCTTCTCCTCGATGAAGCGCGCAGTTTCCAGAGCGTAGGCCTCGGCGTCAGCACTCGTTGCGCGATACACATTCGGATACGGCACGTGCGTCACGCCGGGGACCAGCGGAGCGAATCGGCGGCGCTGCTGCGGCTTCGACGCGGTCAGCGAAAGCGCGCCCATCGTGCGTCCGTGAAACGCTCCGTAAAAGGCGATGATGTTCTGCCGCTTGGTGTGATAGCGTGCCAGCTTCAGCGCGGCTTCAATCGCCTCGGCGCCCGAATTGCCGTAGTAAATCTTGTGCGGCCCTTTCATCGGCGCGACCTTCGACAGCCGCTCGCCCAGCGTGATCATGCTCTCGTAGTAGAAGTCGGTGCCCGACATGTGAATCAGCTCGGCAGCCTGCTTCTGAATGGCAGCGACGACCTCGGGATGGCAGTGGCCGGTCGACGTCACGGCGATGCCGGCGGAGAAATCGAGAAACTCGTTGCCATCAACGTCCTCGACGATGCAGCCACGGCCGCGCTTGGCGACCATCGGATACGAGCGGGTGTACGAGGGTGAGATGTACTTCTGATCGGCTTCCAGAATGCGTCGGGCATTGGGCCCGGGCAGCGCCGTCTTGATGCTGGGACCGGCGACCGGAGTCAGGGTATTGGCGGACATGGTGTTTTCCTCCCTTAAGGCTTGCGGCACGAGTTGTGTACCGGAGCTGGTGTCAGCCCGCAAGTGCGGTCAGGTTGAACCGGACAGTGCGGGAGAAGCAGGAAGAGAACAGAAATTAGTCGCCGGAGAAGAGGTTGGGACGAGCCATGCATGGGGACAGCTTCGCGTCTGCGCGAACGGAAATGGCCCGTGACCACGTCGCACGTGAACCTCTGCCTGACGCCGGGAGGACGCCATGCAAACAGGTTCCATTAGCTTGTGCGTGCGTGTTCATAATGAGTTCCACTCTGATTATAGCCATGCCGGCAACCCAACGTAACCCCCTAAGACACATTTGATAGCACAGCCGGACAGGACTACAGGGTGGTTAACCTTCAGATTTAACGGCCCTTTTGCCAGGTGGCCGGCAACCCTGCAAGTGATACTACCGTCGATAGTACTTGAGGTTGGCATCTCTTTCTGGCAAGTAAGGTTCACAGCCACAAAGCGGCCTTAGCCGCATCGCTGAACAGCACGGTTCGGCAAAAGGAGCACGACGAATTATGAAAAAACTGACGTTTTTCCTCTCTGCGCTGTTTTTGTTCGCTGCATTCCCTCTGCTGATGACCGCCCAGGACAGCGGTCAGGAGATGACAGCGACCGGCTGCATTAAGCAGGGCACCGATGCCCACGGCTATTACCTGATGGCACAGGACGGCAAGATGTACGAACTGTGGGGCAAGAATCTGGGCGAACATCTCAATCACACGGTTACGGTGACGGGAACTGAGGCCAAGCTGTCTCCGGCGATGGAGCAGAAGAAAGAAGCCAGCGAGAAGTCGGAAGCCGGCAGCGCCTCGTACGCTGACTTGAAGGTAACCCACTTGAAGATGGTGAGCGAAAGCTGCAAGTAGGCAGCTCTAACCGAAGTGCAAGAAAAAGAAAAGCACGGCTTTAGCGGGCTGTGCTTTTTCTTTTCTAGCTGCCGGGCAAACACAATCGAATTCCGAATCAGGAAAAGCCGGGCAATCGAATGTAAGAAGCGGATACCCCCCAGCGACAGCAGGCCTAAACTTGAGACAGAAATGGAGATACTGTCATGCTGGGTTTGTCGAGAATATCTCTGGCAACCGCACTGGCGGCTGCCATTCTCTTCCTGTCCACTTGTTCGCAGCCCTCAAATTCACCGACCGGTGACATAACCACCGTAAAGGCAAGCGAATCTTCTCAAATGTCTCAGCAGGTCACTGCGAAAACGGCTTACTGGGAAATGTACAAGTCAGCTTACAAATGGGCTTCTGACCTTGTGCTCTTGCGCCTGGTGCCCAAGGACGTGGCCTCGGTCCAGCAGGGTTCCGGCAAAGCAGCGATCTGGGAGGGGACGTTCGGCTCGGCTGCCAGGCACGAGTGCCGCACCTTCACCTATGCCACGGCCGCACAGCCGCCAGACATCATCGCCGGCGTGAGTGTCGGCAACGGAATGCCCTGGGGTGGCCCGACGCGTGACGTCATGCCGATCGCCATCTCGGAAATTAGCGTCGATTCCGACGCGGCGTACACCAGCGCATCGAACGATGGGAGCGCCTGGCTCAAGAAGAATGCCGGGAAGAAGCTGACGCATTTTCAGTTGGGAAACGGCTATAGCTTCCCGGCGCCGGTTTGGTACGTGATGTGGGGAGACGAGAAATTGGGGTACGTGGCCTACATCAACGCAACCACGGGAAGTGTGCTTAAGAAGAAGAAATAGAAATCGGCGACTGTGCCACGAAAAGGCCGCCTGACTTGTGCGTCTTTACAGCTCCGCCAGCGCCCGATGCACCAGGTGGATGGCGATCGATCCTTCGCCTACGGCCGAGGCCACGCGCTTCACGTTGCCGGAACGAATGTCGCCCACGGCGAATACACCGGGCAGGCTCGTTTCGAAGATTTGCGGCGGACGCGACAGCGGCCACGCCATCTCGCGCAGCGTCAGCCGGTCGAGATCGTAGCCGGTCTTCACGAATCCCTTGTCGTCGAGAGCCAGACATCCCCGCAACCAGTCAGTGCGGGGGGACGCTCCGGTCATGATGAATAGATGGCGGATGTTGTGCGTGGAAGTCTCGCCATTCTTCTTGTCCTTCCAGGTGACACGCTCCACGTGGTCGCTACCGTCCACGCCAACCACTTCGGTCTGGTAGTGCAGCTCGATGTTGGGATTCTCTTCGATGCGGCGGATCAAATAGCGCGACATGGTGCTGGAGAGTTCCGACGAACGCACCAGCATGTATACCTTGTGGGCGTTCTGGGAAAGAAAGACCGCCGCCTGCCCCGCTGAATTGCCTCCGCCCACGACGATGACGTCTTCGTTTGCGCAGAGCTGCGATTCCATGGCGGTGGCGCCGTAATAAATTCCCAATCCTTCGAACTTCTCCAGGTTGGCGAGAGGCAGTCGGTTGTACTGCGCTCCGGCCGCCAGCACAATCGCCCGCGTCGACAAGGCGGCGCCTTCATCGAGTTGCACCTGATAGGGGCGCCGGTCACAGTGGAGGCGAACCGCCGGACGCGCGACCATCATGTCTGCGCCAAATTTTTGCGCCTGCGCCAAGGCGCGTCCCGTTAATTCGCTGCCGGATATTCCGGTAGGAAATCCCAGGTAATTCTCGATCCGCGAACTCGAACCCGCCTGTCCGCCGGGCGCGGCCGCCTCCACCACCAGAACGTTGAGGCCTTCCGAGGCCGCATAAACCGCTGCGGCCAGGCCGGACGGCCCCGCACCCACAACGATCAGGTCGCGCACCTGCGACTCGTCAACGTTCGCATTCAGTCCCAGACAATCGGCCAGCTGTGCCTGCGTGGGATTGCGTAGGATGTTTCGCCCGTTGCAGATAACGACTGGAATTTCGTCGATCGTCACGTGGAACTGGTCGAGCATCGCCTGTGATCTGGCGTCGGTGTCGAGGTCGACGTACTGGTAGGGATGACCATTGCGGCCAAGAAACTCGCGCAGACGCAGAGTTGCCGGGGAGTGGCTGGAACCCAGCAAAACGGCGTTCCCTGCCCCATGCGCAATGAGTTCCAAACGCCGCAGGATGAAAATGCGCATGAACAGTTCACTGAGTTCGGCGTCCTTGGCGATCATGCTGCGGAAATTTTCGATGGGAATTTCCAGGAACTCTCCGGCTTCCCCAACCTGACCGCGCACCATGGCGTGCTGTCCGGAAATCATGACGTACTCGCCGGAGAAGCCGCCATCCCGATGCGTCACCAGCAGCTGATATCCGGCCGGTGAGGGCTGAAGAATATTGAGGCTGCCTGTCAGCACCACAAACACAGGAACGCCGCTGTCACCGGCGTCGAAAAGCACCTCGCCGGCAGACACCTGCCTCAACTTACCGTAAGGCCGGACTCGTTCTAATTGCTCGGGGGTAAGCCTGGGAAATGCCGGGTTTCCGGGCTCCAACAGATTGGCAAAAGGCACCGTCGACATACTCATTCCCCTTTGACTGGATTCAGCCGATTCGAAATAGATGAGATGTTACCCCAGAGGGTGCAGGCAGGAGGAGACTAGTTGCCGTCAGCTTTAGCCGCGCGCTTCTTGCGCTGGCTGGGATGAACGAACCACGCAATCCCAATGCTGATGAGATACAGCACAACCATGGGCGCTGCGAAGACGCACATGTTCATGATGTCGGGGGTGGGCGTGATGATTGCCGCGATTACGAAGATGGCCAGGATGGCATAGCGGAAGTTGCGCCACATCCAGCCTGCGCTGAGGATACCCATGAGCGCGAGGAAGAATACCAGCACGGGCATCTCGAAGACAATCCCCAGGCCGGCAATGATCGTTAAAAAGAGTTCGGTGTATTCGCCCACCGTGATCATCGGCGTGAACTGTCCGCTGAAGCTGATGAGGAAGTCCAGCGCCGCCGGATAGACCATCCGGTATCCAAAGTAGCCGCCCGCCAGGAACAGTCCCACGGTGCTGAACATGAACGGCAGCACGTAGCGTCGCTCATTGCGATACAGGCCCGGGGCAATGAACGCCCACACCTGATACAGCACGAACGGCGACGCCAGGAAGAGTCCAGCCAGTGCCGAGATCTTCAGGTACATGTTGAACGGGTCGGTGGGATTCAGGTACACCAGCTTGGTATCGAGGTGGTGGGCTGCCAGCGCCGTCATGATCGGCTTCTGCATGATGGCGAAGATCTTCTCGTGAAACCACCAGCAGATGCCGAAGCCCGCAACCACATAGAGCGCACTATGGACGATGCGGCGGCGCAGCTCCTCCAGGTGCTCGAGGAAGCTCATGCCTGTCATCTCTTCGGAGGCGCGCTGCTGAGCGGATTCGAGCACGGGAGACGGCATGAGTTACTGACCACCTGCCGGTTTCGAAGTCGCCTGATTGGAAGTGGTCCCACCGGAGGCAACCGGCTCCGGATTCACCATCGCAACCAGCTCCTGTTTGGTCCGGCTGACCGACTCGCTGATCGGCCGCATCAGGCGCTCCCAAGGCTCTTCAGGAGGCAGCACCCTGGGGCTTTCGTCCTGTTTCTTGACGCGTTCTTCCATTTCGATGTTCAACATCTCGGTCTGCAATTGGTTTTTGAACTCGTTACTGGCGCGCTTGAACTCGGCCATAAACTTTCCTAACTGGCGCGCCACTTCCGGCAGCTTCTTCGGCCCCAGCACAACCAGAGCCAGCAGGGCAATGAAGATTAGGTCAGGCAGGCTCATAGGTTCATCATAATGCAGCCAACTGTGAGCGGCTACCGACGGCGACAAACTGTTGACAATGGCCGGTAGCGCTCGATCTTTGCCCGGAACCAGGACCGTCCGGACGTCGGTAGTGTCAAAGTGCTAAATAGGAAATGCCAGCTGCCTTTCGGCGGAGGCGCGTCGCGTGCTTACAAAACCAAGGCCCCTACGTCTCTTACGCAGGCGGGGAACTAACAGATTTCGCACCCGGGAATCTGCGATTGGCATCCAAGATAGCGGCTGGAAATGGGTCAAGAGGCCTGTGTACTCCGTGGTATACTGCGTGGTAAGTCGTTAGGGTGCGCCAGTCTACGAGATTTATCCCAGCCAATCGGGAGTCCGGCGAGCGCCTCACGCGCCCGGCGGATTTGTCCTTCGAAGGAAACATACATGGCACGTAGTTCGCGTCGCTCGGCTGTTCTTGTACTCTCCATCATATTTACTTGCGGTTGTCTGGGCATGTTGTTCGGACAGCGGCTCTCCGTCAGTGCTTCCTCCTCGGGCGGAGACGGTGACGTTCGCGACAGCCTGAAGAGCTTCAGCGACGTCTACCGGGTTGTACAAGAGAATTACGCGGAGCCAGTCAATCCCGACAAGGCAATCTATAACGGCGCCATTCCCGGCATGCTGCGCGTGCTCGATCCGCACTCGAATTTCTTCGATCCGAAATCGTACGCCGCCCTCCGCGAGGAGCAGCGCGGCAAGTACTACGGCGTGGGCATGCAGGTCGGCCCCCGCAATAACAAAGTTATCGTGATCGCGCCGTTTGCGGGCGCACCTGCTTATCGCGCCGGCATTCGTCCGGGCGACATCATCATCGCGGTCGACGGCAAGCAGACTGACAACATGAGCACCAGCGATGTTGCCGAGTTGCTGAAAGGCCCCAAGGGCACCAGCGTCAAGATCACCGTGCTGCGCGAAGGCACCGATAAGCCGCTCGACTTCACGGTTATCCGCGACGAAATTCCACGCTACAGCGTTGACGTCCATTTCCTCATTCGCCCCGGCATCGGCTACATCCACGTTTCCGGCTTCCAGGAGACGACTGAGAAAGAAGTTCGTGACGCGCTTGATGAGTTCGGCGACATTCACGGCCTTATTCTCGATCTCCGCCAGAATCCCGGCGGCTTGCTGAGTGAAGGTGTAGGGGTGGCCGACCAATTCCTGAAGAAGGGGCAGGTCATCGTCTCGCATCACGGGCGCGCTTCGGCGGAGAAGGTGTACCGCGCGACCCACGGCAATGGTGGCAAGGATTATCCGATCGTCGTGCTGGTAAATCGGGGCACGGCATCCGCGGCTGAGATCGTCGCCGGAGCTATTCAGGATCACGATCGCGGCCTGATCGCCGGTGAAACCACTTTCGGCAAAGGCTTGGTGCAAACCGTCTATCCGTTGTCGGAGAACACCGGGCTGGCGCTCACCACCGCCAGGTATTACACGCCTAGCGGCCGCCTGATCCAGCGTAACTACGACGGCGTTTCGCTCTACGACTACTACTACAACGATCGTGATAACGCCGATCAGACGGTCACCAATCACGAAGTCAAAATGACCGACAGCGGCCGCACAGTATACGGCGGCGGCGGCATCACGCCCGACGTCAAGATTCCGAATCAGAAGACGAACCGCTTCGAGGACACGCTGCTGGAGAAGTACGCATTCTTCAACTTCGCCAAGCACTACGTGATCAATCACAAGGTCAACAAGCAGTTCGAAGTGGACGATGCGGTGATGCAGGAGTTCCGCAAGTTCCTCGACGAGCAGAAAATTCCCTTCACCGAAGCCGATCTGTCGGAGAACAGTGACTGGATCAAGTCCAACATCAAGGCCGAACTGTTCATCAATGAGTTTGGACAGCAGGAAGGCATGATGGTTCACGCCGAGACTGATCCGGAAGTGCAGAAAGCTCTGGATCTACTGCCTCAGGCCAAGCAGCTGGCCGACAACGCGAAGAAGGTCGTGGCCCAGCGGAACAACGCGAGACTCACGGCGCAGCAGGGCGATACTGCCGGCACGACAAGCAGCCGATAGTTTTGTGTCAGGGCACGAGTTTACTCGTGCCGATCAGATGGTTAGAAGATTGGGCTTCAGCCGCTGCATACATCCGGCATAGTGAACGTCGGATTAGGCTGTCGCGCTCTTCTTCTGCCGCGCGCCCAGCCACTTCATCCATTGATCCAGGCCCTCGCCGGTCGTGCTCGAGACATCGATAATCTTCATCCCCGGGTGCACTCGCCGCGCATTCTCTTTCGCGACATCCGCGTTGAATGGCACGTAGGGCAGCAAATCAATCTTTGTCAGCACCATCAACTCTGACTTGAAGAAAATCGACGGATACTTCAGCGGCTTGTCTTCGCCTTCGGTCGTGCTCAGCAAGACAATCTTCGCGTCCTCACCCAAGTCATAGCTTGACGGGCACACAAGGTTGCCGACATTCTCCACAATCAGCAGATCGAGATCTTCCAGCTTCCAGTCGGCCAGATGCCGCTCAATCATCTTCGCGTCGAGATGGCACGTTCCGCCGGTCGTAATCTGCTTCACTGGAAATCCGAACTTCGCCAATCGCTTTGCATCGTTCTCCGTCTGCAGATCGCCGGTCAGCACGGCCACGTGCACGCTTTTATCCATGCGCTCCAATGTGCGCTCCAGCAGTGCTGTCTTGCCCGAACCCGGCGAGCTGATCAGGTTCACGCAGAGCACATTGTTCTGGCGATAACTCTCGCGAAGCTTTTCCGCCAGAATCTGATTCTCGTTCAGGACCTTCTTCTCGACCTCAATCCGATTCATTCGTCCACTTCCATGTAGGCAATATCGAGTTCCTCACCGCTGATGCATTGCGTAGCGAAATCTCCACACAACGGGCATCGAGGGTCGAATTCCGTCATGCGAAACTCATGTTCACACTTGCCGCAGCGCTGCACGCGAGGAACGTACTCGACCTCCAGCGCCAGAGGCTCGAACGGTGTGTCTTTGACCAACACCTCGAAGCCAAACTGAAGCGCGTCCTGATCAACCCCGGAAAGCTCTCCTACCTTCACCCCGACCTTGGAGATATGAACGCCGGGATGGCGGTCAGCTTCCTTTTCTACGCAATCCAGAATCGAAGCGGCAATCCCAAGTTCGTGCATGTCAGAGTTGAAATCTCATGCTGCCGGAACGCTGTTATGTCCACAACTGGACACTAACCTCGACCGAACCAAGTTTGATCATAGCCCGATGGTGGTTTCGGCGCGAGATCTGTAATTTTCAGGAAACAATTTTTCGCGGAATTCGTCTATCACTCGTTGGGTGCAGCTGGTCTTCGTACGTCTGGGGTTCAAGACAGAATTCAGGGTTTCGCCATGATTGAAGATTTGGGTTCTTCGGCGGAGATTGATTTCTCCGAAGCAGGCGAAAGAGGTCACATTGACGCCATGCGCTTGCTTAGGCGCTGGACGCGTGTGTGGGGCATTGCCTTCGTCGCCTGGACGGTACTGGCTTTCCTAAGCGCCGCCGGCGCCCACGTTTACACGGCCTCCATGGGCAGCCCCGAGAGCTGGGCTCAGCTGCTGGCGTGGAACATCACCATATCCTTCGTGTGGTCACTGTTGACCCCGCCGATCTATGCCCTTGCCCGACGCTTCACATTTGAGCGCGGCAACTGGCCAAGAATGCTGCCCCTGCATGTGGCAGCCAGCGTGGTGTTCACCTTGATCGCCGCCTACGTTATCGTATGGCTCGAGCCTTACGTCACCTGGACTCCGCAAGAGCACGTTCCCTTTGCAGCTCACATGCTGTCGCGCGCGCTGATGGATTTGCAGCGCTATTGGTACATCCTCCTTATCACCCAGGCGATCGCCTACTACGGCAAATATCGCCAGCGGGAATTGCGCTCGTCGCAGCTCGAAGTTCAGTTGGCCCACGCTCAGTTGGAAATGCTGAAAACACAGCTTGAGCCGCATTTCCTGTTCAACACCCTGAATTCCATCGCGGCGCTGGCTCGCAACGACGGTCCAGCAGCCGAGCACATGACACTCCAGCTGGCTGATCTGCTGCGGTTCTCACTGGACGCCATCGGCGTGCATGAAGTTCCCCTCAGCCGCGAGCTCACCATGCTGCAGAAGTACATCGACATCCAGCAGACCCGCTTTCAGGACCGTTTGCAGGTCGAAATGGACATCGCATCCAACACGCTTTCGGCACTGGTGCCCAACATGATCCTGCAGCCGCTGGTGGAGAACGCTATCCGCCACGGCATTGGACCGCGGCGCGCGCCAGGCCATATTCGCATCTCGACGCGCCAGGTATTCGACGAGTTGTGGATGGAGATCGACGATGACGGCCAGGGGCTTACTTGCTTCGGCGGCGTAGTCCCGCCTGAGGGCGTCGGCTTGCGCAACACCCGCGCCCGCCTGCAACAGCTTTACAACCACGATCACCGCTTAACTCTGGAAGATGCGCCTGCCGGAGGCTGCATCGTCAAGATCCACATCCCTTTCCGTAACTATTTCGAGGAGGTCAGCACCAGTCATGCCCATTCGAGTGTTGCTTAGCGATGACGAAGCCTTAGCGCGCGAGCGCCTGCGCAGCCTGTTGGAAGAAGAACCGGATATCGAAATTGTGGCCGAGTGCGGCGATGGCAAATCGGCAATCGCGACCATCAGGCGGGAAAAGCCGGACTTGGTCTTCCTCGACATTCAGATGCCCGAGACCGACGGCTTCGGCGTCGTCTCCGCCCTGCGCGATGAACCCATGCCGCTGACTATTTTCGTCACCGCGTATGACCGCTACGCCATGAAAGCCTTCGAGGTACACGCGCTCGATTACCTGCTGAAACCGGTGGTGAAGGAGCGCCTATCGGAGGCCCTGGAACACGCCCGCAAGCAGCTTCAACATCCGTCGGAAGCGATGTTTCAGCAACGCGTGCTCAACATGCTCGGTGGGTTAGATTCGCGCCAGCACGCGCCGCAGCGCATCGTGATCAAGGCCGACGGCGAGATCGTCTGCCTCAAGCCGAACGAAATCGACTGGGCTGAGTCAGCCGGCAACTACGTTTGCCTGCACGTCGGCCCCAGCACGCACATCCTCCGCGAGACCATTACCTCGCTGGAGTCACGCCTGGGCGAACGGCAGTTCCTGCGCGTCCATCGCTCCACGCTGGTGAACGTCGACCGCATCAAGACGCTGCGTCCCTCGCTCTATGGGGACTATGCCATCCTGCTACGCGACGGCACCAAGCTCACACTGAGCCGGGGCTTCCGCGAAACGGTTCTCAAGAGACTGGGCACGGCTTAACGCTTCTCTTCACATCGCCCAATCCCGCCTTCGCTTGAGGGCGGGATTTTTCTTGCCGGCCACTGCTTTCCCCAAACGGCACTCAAGGCAAACCGCCCCTCCCCCTGCAAAGTGCGCTTCGTCACCGACTTTCCGCCCGGTTTCCTTCACCATAGAGATGTAAAAGTGTCGGCGCATGCGCAAGGCATTGCTGACACGAATTCCGTAACCGCAAGCATGGCCGGCCGATCAGGTTTGCATCCGGAGCCGGCTAAGAGTGATTGGGGGACTCGTATGCGGACTCTGGTGTGGATAACCATCGCAATCATGTTCCTTGGCGTAACGGCGTACGCCTTGCCGGCGGATGAAGCCGCAGATACGACAAGCCTGCAATCGATGAGCGTCGCCGACTTGGAGAGGGCTGGAGATGCCAGCCGGGCCCAAAAAGACTACGTGCAGGCGATCAACTATTTCAACATGGCTCTGCGCAAGGATGGCAAGAACGCAAAGCTCTATAACAAGCGCGGTCTGGCGCAGTTGTCGAGCGGCGATTACATGGCCGCCAAGGCCAGCTTTCTCAAGGCCACCAAGTACAACCGGGATTATCCGGAGGCATGGAACGATCTCGGCGTGGTCAACTACATCGAGAAGGACTATTCTGCCGCTACCAAAAACTTCGATAAAGCCATCGCACTGGATGGACTGAGGCCTAATTTCCACGTCAACCTGGGTATCACATGGTTCGCGCAGAATCGCATGGATCTCGCGATGCAGGAATACACCCGCGCGCTGCAACTCGATCCCGAGGCCCTGCTGCACAGCTCCAACACTGCCATGTCGGCACAGATTACCGACCGGGATCAGCGCGCCAAACACGACTACATGCTGGCCAGGATTTTTGCTCAGCTCGGCGACATCGACAATTGCCTGATCTGCCTGGAACGGGCGAAGGAAGACGGCTTTACGCCGATGACGGACGTGTATAAAGAGGACGATTTTGCCCGCGTGCGAAAGGACACAAGGCTGGCGTCGATCGTTCCGCCGCCGGTCCCCGCAAAGTAAAATCCAACGGCTAACTGAGGCCTGCCCTTCTCGCCTGGGTAGCAGAAGGGCAGAGGAGCCTCAGGACCTTGTAGCCGGCCGACTTCAGCGCCTTGGCGAAGCACTCGACAAACTCATCGACGCTTTCTTCGGTCGCCAGCGGCCCCATCAGACCGATGCGGAAGACCTTGCCGGCGAGCGGTCCGAAGCCTCCGGCGATCTCGATGCCGTAGTCTTTCAGCAGGGTCGCGCGCACCTTGGCGTCGTCGACGCCTTGCAGGAACTTTCGGCGTGTTCAGGTTCCAGATGCGATGCTGAGCCGGCACCAGCATCTCCAGCCCAAGCTCCTCGATTTTACGCACGAACTTCAGATGCGCCTGGTGATGCCGCTCCCAGCGCTTCTCCAGGCCTTCTTCTTCGATTAGCGTCAGGCCTTCGTGCAGCGCGTAGAACATCGTTGCCGAAGCGGTGTGGTGATAGCGATGCGATTCGACGAGATAGTCGGCGATCAACCTGATGTCGAAGTACCAGGAGTGATTCGTACGTCTTGCGCGACTTCAGCCACTCCATCGCGCGCGGTGAAACCGTGATCGGCGCCAGTCCCGGAGGACAGCTCAGACCCTTCTGCGAACAGCTGTAGGCGATGTCGATGCCCGTCTCGTCGACCTTAACCGGCATGGCGCCCAAGCGAGGTCACGCAGTCGGCGATGACCAGCGCCCCCACTTCATGCGCCGCCTTGCAGATGTGTTCGCCGCGCTGATACGCGCCCGCTGACGTTTCCGCCTGCACATACATCACCACCTGCGGCTTCTCACGATGGAGGAACTCTGACAGCTTCCTCCGCGCGTGAAAACCTCGCCCCACGGCTTCTCCAGGCGGACGACTTCCCCGCCCTGGCGGCGTGCCATCTCCGTTTGCCGATCGCAGAAATATCCGTTCGCGAATACCGCGACCTTGCTTCCGGGCTCGACGAAATTGCTGACCGCCGTCTCCATGCCGCCGCTGCCGGTGGCGGAAATCGCAAAGGTCATTTCATTCTGCGTGCCGAAAACGGTGCGCAGCAAGCGCTGGATGTTGTTCGAAATCTCGAAAGAAATAAGGATCCAGATGCCCGACGATGGGCTGCGCCATCGCCTGGTAAACGCGCGGATGAACCTGTCCGGGGCCGGGGCCGTACAGCAGGCGCTTAGGTGGATGAATAGAAATTTCTCTTGGAGCGATAGATGTTTCGGCAATTGTAGCCATGCTTCAAGTATAGCGAGGAGCTAGCGCAGTATCGCGAGGGCCGGATAAGGTTAGCAAGTTTGTTGTTGAACTTGTTGTTGAACAAAGACACGTGTGAGGGTCCAGCTAAGAATTGTCATCCCGAGCGGAGCGGCGTAGCCGCGGAGCCGAGGGACCCGCGTTTCGCCCGCAGCGGATACGAATCCGACGAACCGCAGGTCCCTCCACGCGGCCTGAACTGCCCCAACAAGCGCAAAATTGGCAATTATCGGGGTTCCGGCAGCTTTTGGGTCGGGATAACAATTTCATGATTCCGCTAAGGAATTACAAGAAGACACTCAAAACAAACGACCGCCAGAATCGGCGGTCGTCTACAAATCTGCATCAGCTCACGGCTCGAAGCTCAGGGCTCAGAGCTTTCTTACCCCGCTACTTCTTCCAGCTGTTTCTCATCGAAGTCGAAGTTGGAGTACACATGCTGCACGTCATCACTATCTTCCAGTGCTTCCAGCAACCGGATCATCGTACCCGCCTGGTGGCCTTCCAGCTTGGTGTAGTTCTGCGGCACCATGCCTACCTCGGCAACTTCCGGAGTGATGCCAGCCTTCTTCACCGCTTCCAGCACAGTTTCATAGGCCGAAGGATCGGTCAGGATCTCCCAGTTGTCGCCGTCGTCCTTCAAATCCTCGGCGCCGGATTCCAGCACCAGGTCCATCAGAACGTCTTCCTTCGCCGCCGACTTCGGAATCACGATGTCGCCCTTCTTATGGAACATCCAGGCGACCGAACCGGCCTCACCCATGTTCCCGCCGTTCTTGGAGAAGGCGTGCCGGATTTCGCTGACCGTGCGGTTGCGGTTGTCGGTGGAGACTTCCACCAGGATCGCCACGCCGCCGGGGCCGTAGCCCTCAAAGGTGATTTCTTCGTAGGAGACGCCGGGCAACTCGCCCGTACCGCGCTGGATGGCGCGCTTGATGTTGTCGGCCGGCATGTTCTCTGCCTTGGCCGCCGCCACCGCCGTGCGCAGGCGCGGATTCTTTTCCACATCGCCGCCGCTCTTGGCCGCGATGGTGATTTCCTTAATTAGCCGGGTGAAGATCTTGCCGCGCTTGGCATCCAGCGCGCCCTTTTTGTGCTTAATCGTTGCCCATTTTGAGTGGCCTGACATGCGAGAACCTCGGATCTTGAATGACTTGGGATGAGTACTGAAACCCGCACTTGGTCGAGCCGGCCACTCACTCCGGAGAGCGGGCACAGCCAACGCCTGCCTCGAATCGCTCCGAAGCAGTGCACGTGAAACAAAATTATATCCCGGGATTCAAGCCGCAGTCGAGAGCGGCCGTTCCGCAAGCCGGCGGCCGCTCTCATGCAGCCATCGAGCCTACTTCTCGGGCGGCTCTGCTTCTTCTGGTGCTCTTCCGCCCGCTTCTTCATGTCGGCATCGCTGACATCTTCAACATGGGTCGCGATCCACCAGTTGTTGCCTTGCGAGTCGGTCACACCTCCATGCCGGTCGCCGTAGAACTGGTTCTCCGGTTTGCTGATCGAGGTCGCGCCGGCATCGAGCGCCTTCTGGTAAGTCGCGTCGCAATCCTCGACGTAAACGTAGAAATTTCCGGGTCGCGACTTCCATTGGTCGTGGGCCCGCCCCAGCATCACGATCGATGTTCCGACTTTGACTTCCGCGTGACCGATGTTGCCTTTGTCATCGCGCATGGCGAAGACTTCCTGCGCGCCAAAGGCTTTCTTCAGAAAATCGATGACCGGCGCCGGGTCGTCAATGGTGAGATATGGGGTGACGGTGGAATACCCATCAGGAATCGGTTTGACTGCCATCAGTTTAACTCCTTCAAAACGGCTCAGCCGAATAACGCGCTGGCGAAGTATAGAGATAGTGACGCTTGCCGCCCGATGATCGTCTTGTAAAAATTTGAACTCAGTCCATGGGCACGTGATTCACGTGCGGCGTCTTGCGAGCCAGGTACTCCGAAGGCGTAATGCCGGCAAACGATTGAAAGTCATGGATGAAATGCGCCTGATCATAGTAGCCGCAATCAAGCGCAACCTGCGTCCAATTGATTCCGCCTAAGGGATGCGCAGTGCGGATGACCTTCTGAAAGCGGCTGACGCGCGAAAACAACTTCGGCGTCAATCCCACTTCGTCGCTGAAGAGCTGAATAAAGCGTCGCTGACTGAAACCGGTGCGGTCGACGATCTGTGACATGGCGGGCGGTGGTAGCGAGCCGAGCAGATCTGCTGCAAGGCGAAGCCAACTGCGGGATGGCGCTCTAGCGGATTGAAAAGTTGTTCCAGCAGGCAGCATTCCAGAATTCGCAACCTCTCTTCCGGAGTCGTCGCGCCGAGCAATCGTTCCCGCAAAAACTTCGATTCCTCGCCCCAAAGGCAATCCAGCGCTACCGATTGATTGATCATCTCCGCTGGAGGCACGCGGAAAAACGGAAACGCTCCGCCGGGCTTGAAGTGCACACCGACCGTCGAAGCCTCTCCCGCAGTGTCGATGATGAAGAACTCCGAGCGTGGACCGGAAACGACGCAGCCCGGTATAGTGTCGGACTTCTCCGGATCGTGCGGATCGTAGACACGAATCCTGTCGTCGGCCAGGTTGATCACCAACTCGACCGTGCCGTCGGGAAGTCAGGCGCTCTTTCTCGTGCGGAACATCGTAGCCCTCGTACAGCCAGAGCAGGTCAACGAAGTCCGCGAGCGGAGCAGCGGGTTTGCGCGCCAGGTACAACATCACGACGAGAAGTGTTACGCATTGTACTGCGGTTTTGTATTGAAATGGCTTTGTGTCAGGGCACGAGTTTACTCGTGCCGCAGGCACCCCATTCTTCCGCTGGCTTTAGCCGCTGCATCGGTATGGCGGAACGTCACGTCCCCTTGCAACTTGCCAGTCGAACCACGAAACTGTTTCTATGCGTCTGACCATTAATGGCAAGGAGCAGAGCTTCGACGGCCCGTTGACGCTCGCTCAACTCATCGAGCAACTCGGAATGAAGGGCGACCGTGTTGCGGCGGAGCTGAATCGCGAAATCGTTTCGCGTGCGCAGTGGTCACAAACTAGCTCTGAAAGATGGCGACAGGTTGGAGATTGTTCACTTCGTGGGCGGCGGATAAGTGATTGCGCGCGCAGTTCGCATTCCATCCACGGCGAGATGCTCCAATTCCGCCACGCTTGCACGCTCAATTTTGATACGACTTTTTGACACGTGTGAAACCCTCGTGAATCCTGCGCGCCGAGCGGTTGACACAGGTTGCAACGGATTCTAAACTCGAATGTTTACCCGTACTTGTGCCAGCGTTCCGTAGTATCAGCCGATCATGCCGGACTTTTATTTCGCACGCTATCTTCCGCTGCTGATTCATATCCTCGTCGCCGGGGTTATCGCGAGCGCCATGGTCGCGCTCTCGTATTTCATCGGCCAGCACAAATACAATCCTTCCAAGATGTCGCCTTACGAGTGCGGCATGGAACCCGTCGGCAATGCCCGCCAGCGCTTCACCGTGAAGTTCTACCTGGTGGCCATGCTCTTCATTTTGTTCGATGTGGAAGCCGATATTCCTTTATCCCTGGGCCATCGTGGAGAAGCCGCTGAAGGCTGCCGGCATGGGCATGTTCTGGTTCTGGGAGATGCTGGTGTACATCGGCATCGTGCTCGTCGGCTTCTGGTACGTCTGGAAGAAGGGCGTGATCGACTGGAACAAGCAGGGCAAGGCGGAGAAGATCTAAGCATGGCACTGGAGCCGGCAATCACCGACATCGAGCAACTGAAGGATCGGCCAGAGGTCGCGGCGCTGCTCGCGAACCACGGCACCGCTGTCACCGGCGCCAAGTTCGACCGCAACGAGCTGACCATCTGGGTCGATCGCATCGCACTGCGCGAGGCCTGCCAGACGCTGAAGAACGACCCCAAGCTGCAGTACAACGCGCTCGCCGATCTCACCTGCGTCGATTGGTACCCGCGCGAGCCGCGCTTCGAGGTCGTCTACCACCTCTTTTCGACCGTCAACAAGAAATACCTGCGGCTGAAGGTCCGGCTCTCCGGCGACGACGCCAATATCGATTCGCTCACGCCGATCTGGCCGGGCGCAAACTTCTTCGAGCGCGAGGTCTTCGACCTGTTCGGCGTCCGCTTCGATGGGCATCCCAACCTAATCGCGCATCATGATGCCGGACAACTGGGAAGGCCATCCGCTTCGCAAGGACTATCCCGTCGAGGGTTACCGCTAATCGGCACACATGACTCCCACGCCGGTACTGGATCCGTCGCAAGATCAGACGATGATCCTGAACATGGGTCCGCAGCACCCGTCGACCCATGGCGTTTTGCGGCTGCTGCTGGAAGTCGACGGCGAAACCATCGTGCGCATCATGCCCGACATCGGGTATCTGCACACCGGCATCGAGAAGACCTGCGAAGCCAAGTTTTATCAGCAGGTCGTGCCCATGACCGACCGCATCGACTATCTCTGCCCCATGACCAACAACCTGGCCTACTGCCTGGCGGTGGAGAAGCTGCTGGGGCTGGAGATTCCGCCGCGCGGGCAATGGCTGCGCGTGCTGCTGAACGAGTTGACCCGCATCAACTCGCACCTGGTCTGGCTGGGCACGCACGCCATGGACATCGGCGCGATGACCGTCTTCCTGTACTGCTTCCGCGAGCGCGAAGACGTGCTGCGGCTGTTCGAAGCGGTTTCCGGCCAGCGCATGATGACCTCGTACTTCCGCATCGGCGGCGTGTCGCATGGAGCCGCCGCTGGGCTGGTTCGATCGCGCGAAGGACTTCCTGACGCGTTTCCCCGGCAACATCGACGAGTACGAGAATCTGCTGACTAACAACCCCATCTTCGTGAATCGTCTCAAGGGCGTGGCGTACCTCAGCGCGGAAGATGCGGTCGCCCTTGTGCGCGACCGGCCCGACGCTGCGGGCCAGCGGAGTCGACGTCGACCTTCGGCGCGACCAGCCTTACACCGGCTACGAGAACTTCAAGTTCAATGTGCCCACCTCGACCGAAGGTGACGTTTACGCACGGTACCTGGTGCGCGTGGCCGAGTTGCGCGAGTCGCAGAAGATCGCCATGCAGGCGCTGGAAGGCATGCCCGAAGGTTCCGTGAAAGCCGATGCTCCCAAGGTGGTTCTGCCCGACCGCGAGAAGATGAAGACGCAGATGGAAGCCCTCATCTATCACTTTAAGATTGTGACGGAAGGCTTTACGGTGCCTGAGGGTGAAGTTTACATGCCGATCGAGTCGCCGCGCGGCGAGATGGGCTATTACGTGGTCAGCGACGGCACCGCCAAGCCGTATCGGGTACACATGCGCTCGCCCTCGTTTGCGAATCTGCAATCGCTGCGCAAGATGTGCGAAGGCCGCCTGATCGCCGACGTCGTCGCCGCCATCGGCAGCATCGACATCGTGCTGGGCGATTGCGACAGATAAGAAAGCATTTGGCAACTAGCGCTTGGCGTTTGGCCAGGGCTTGAACGAATCGGATTTTGCCAATTGCTAAGTGCTAACGGCTGATTTCATGAGATTCTCTGACCAACTCGAACAGCGCTTATGCCGAGATGGTCACGCATTATCCGACCAAGCGCTCGGTGCTGGTTCCCATGCTGCTGTACATCCAGGACGAGCTGGGTGCGATCACCGATGAGGCCATCCACGAGATGGCGCAGCGCGTGGAACTGTCCGACCTGGAGGTACGCAACGTCGTCAGCTACTACTCGATGATGCGCACCAAGCCGATCGGCAAGTACAACTTCCAGGTCTGCACCAACGTCAGCTGCCTGCTGCGCGGCGGCGAAGAGATTCTGGAGCACACCAAGAAGAAACTGGGCGTAGGCAACAAGGAATCGACGCCTGACGGCCTGTTTCACGTGGAAGAGGTCGAGTGCATCGGGGCTTGCTCCTGGGCTCCGGCGATGATGATGAACTACGACTTCCATGAAAACTTGACGCCAGAAAAGATCGACGAGTTGATTGCAGGAATTAAAGAAGAAGGAACAGCAGTAGAGGGCGGGTAGAGCGGACCTTCAGGTCCGCGTCACCGGCGACGTTAGGATTCAAGCCGGCTTCAGCCGGCGACACGGTTTGATCGGGGCTGAAGCCCCAGCAACGAGAGTAATCGGAGACGCAGGCCTGAGGCCTGCTCTACCAGCAAAATGGCGTATTTAGTCTCCCATCCCGATGAGGTAAAAGTCGTCTCCAAGCGCTTTGGCATGGGCGCGACCAATCTCGACCGCTACCTTGAGCTCGACGGCTACAAGGCGGTGCAGAAGGCGCTCAGCATGGAGCCCGGACGCCATCATCAACGAGGTGAAGACGTCGAACCTGCGCGGCCGCGGCGGCGCGGGCTTCCCGACCGGCATGAAGTGGTCGTTCGTCCCCAAGCAATCGGCCAAGCCGAAGTACGTGCTGTGCAACGGCGACGAGAGCGAGCCCGGCACCTGCAAAGACCGCCTCATCTTCGAGCACGATCCGCACTCGGTGATCGAAGGCGTGATGATCGCCGCCTCGCCGTCGGCGCCAAGACCGGCTACATCTATCTGCGCGGCGAGTATCGCTACCTGGTCGAGATCATGGAGAAGGCGGTCGCCGACGCTTACGCGCGCGGCTTCATCGGCAAGAACATCTTCGGCTCGGGCGTCGATCTCGACATTCATGTGCACTCCGGCGCCGGCGCTTACGAAGTCGGCGAAGAGTCGGCGCTGATGGAGTCGCTGGAAGGCAAGCGCGGTGTTCCGCGCATCCGGCCTCCCTTCCCTGCCGTCGTGGGATTGTGGGGCGGCCCGACGGTCATCAACAACGCCGAGACGCTGGCCAGCGTGCCGCACATCATTCTGGGCGGCGGGCAGTGGTTCGCCGACCTGGGCACGCCGAAGCAACGGCGGCACGCGCCTGTTCAGCATCAGCGGCAACGTGGAACGGCCCGGCGTCTACGAACTGCCCCTGGGCTACAACCTGAAGAAGATGATTTACGAGGTTGCCGGCGGCATCGAGTGGAGGACGCAAGACTGAAGGCCGTCGTGCCCGGCGGCTCGTCTGTGCCGATTCTGAAGCCGGATGAGATCGACGTCGCCATGGATTATGACTCCGTGCGAAGGCCGGCTCGATGCTGGGCTCAGGCGGCGTGATCGTGCATCGACGAACAGATGTGCATCGTGCGGTTCGCCCTGCGGGTGACCAAGTTCTACCAGCACGAGAGCTGCGGCTGGTGCATTCCCTGCCGCGAAGGGACCGACTGGATGAAGAAGACGCTGACGCGCTTCCATGCCGGCGGCGGCGTGGCGAAGGACATCGACAACTTGAAGTACCTGGCGGAGAACATGCTGGGCCGGACGTTCTGTCCGCTGGGAGATGCGGCGGCGATGCCGATCATCTCGTACGTGCAGAAGTTCCGGAACGAGTTTGAAGCTCACCTGGACGGCAAGCCCTGTCCGTACGAGAAGGCGCCGTCCCGGTGATGGCGTAATGCACGCTGTCGCTAGCGGGCTAGTGGATGCGCTGGAGTAGTACTGGCTTTGCTAATTGCTAACGGCTAATTGCTAATAGCGATTTTATGGCTGACGTAACTCTTACTGTCGACGGCAAGAAACTCACCGTTCCTGCGGGGACGCTGCTGATTGAAGCCTGCAAGAGCACGGGCATCGAGGTGCCGTCTTTCTGCTACTACCCCGGCCTGTCGCTGCAGGGCGCCTGCCGCATGTGCCTGGTGGAAATCGAGAAGATGCCCAAGCTGCAGACCGCCTGCACCACGCCGGTCGCCGAGGGCATGGTCGTCGCCACCGAGACCGACAAGATCAAGCAGGCGCGCAAGTCGATGCTCGAGCTGCTGCTGGCCAACCATCCGCTCGATTGCCCGGTCTGCGACGCCGGCGGCGAGTGCGAACTGCAGGACATGACCTTCAAGTACGGCGCCGCCGAATCGAAGTTCATCGACATCAAGAACCATCGCGACGAGCAGCAATGGTCGCCGGTGGTCTTCTTCGATCGCCCGCGCTGCATCCTGTGCTACCGCTGCATTCGCGTCTGCGGCGAAGGCATGGACGTGTGGGCGCTGGGCATCCAGAACCGCGGCTCGAGCTCCATCATCGCGCCGAATCAAGAGGACCATCTGGAATGCGAAGAGTGCGGCATGTGCATCGACATCTGCCCGGTCGGCGCGCTGACCTCGGGCGCCTATCGCTACAAGACGCGTCCGTGGGAGATGAAGCACGTCGGCACCGTCTGCACGCACTGCGGCGACGGCTGCAAGACCACGCTGGGCGTGCGCCGCGCCGATACCGGCATGGAGATTGTGCGCGGCGACAATCGCGACAAGAGCGGCATCAACGGCGACTTCCTGTGCATCAAGGGACGCTACGCTTTCGACTTTGCGCAACAATCCGCGAGCGCGTCTGACCAAGCCGCTGATCAAGCGCGACGGCAAGTTCGTTCCGGCGACCTGGGAGCAGGCGTTCGAACTGATCGCCACCAAGTTCCAGCAGATGCCTGACCAGCGACGGCCCGGCCGCGATCGGCGTCGATCGGCTCGAACCGCACCACGCAACGAAGAGAATTACCTGCTGCAGAAGTTCGCGCGCCTGGTGCTGGGCACCAACAACATCGACCACCACCGCACCGCCGACTTCCCCGCTTTCGCTTCGGCGCTGGCCGGAAAGGCGAACGCGACGGCTTCGATGCGCGATGTTGGCTCGGCGCCGGCGATTCTGCTGATCGGCAACGATCCGACCGAGCAGCATCCGCTGCTGGCCTGGCAGATTCGCACGCAACGTTCGCCTGCATCGCGCCAAGCTGTACGTGGTGAATTCGTCGCCCATCAAGCTGCGCCGCCAGGCGACGGCGTTACGCGCAGATCGCACCCGGCTCGGAGGGCAGCTTTGTGCAGTTCCTCGGCGGCAACGATGCGGCGGCGGATGCCGTTCTCTCCGCCAACCTCACTCGCGAAGCGCTGACGAAGATGCGCGACAAGCTCGAAGAGCGAGAAGGACCTGGTCATCGTCTTTGGCTCGGAAGCTGCGCGGAGCGGCGATGTGAAAGCGCTGGTCGACTTCGGGCTGGCGCAGGGAGCGAAGTTCATCTGCCTCGGCGACTACGCGAACTCGCGCGGCGCGGCCGACATGGGCCTGTATCCCGACATGCTGCCCGGCTACGCGCCGGTCGGCAGCGCGACCAAGTTCCACGAGGAGTGGCTGGACGAGATCCCGAAGCACGCCCGGCCTGAACCTGCTGCAGATGATGGACGCGGCCAAGGCAGGCAAGCTCAAGGCGCTGTACGTCGTCGGCTCGAATCCGGTCGCGCGCTACAACATCGATCCCGTTCGTGCTGTCGAAGAGCTTCGTGGTCGTGCAGGACATGTTCCTGACCGAGACGGCCGCCATCGCCGACGTCGTGTCTGCCGGTGGCCAACGCCTACGAGAAGACGGGCACGTGCACCAACACCTGCGGCGACGTGCAGATGATGAAGAAGGCCGGCGACGTTCTCGGCGTGCGCAACGACTTCGAGTGCATTATCCGCATCGCGCTGCGCATGGGATACGACGTCCGCAAACTGGTGCCCTTCGGCGGCGGCGGAACGCGCGCCGACATGGGGCAGACCCGCGGCGCGCAGTCGGGCGAAGCCGATCGTCATGCGGTATGGCTCGCCGATCACAACCTCGAGCCGAAGATGAGCCCGCTACGATCCGACGGCCATGCTGGATGAGATTCAGCGGCTGGTGCCCGGATATGACGTTTCGCGGCTGAGCCTGCTGGCGGGACAGGACGTACACACGCAACTGGTGCAGATTACCGGGGCGACCGGCAGTGGGCGATCCCGAACTGATTCTGCCGTCGAACGACACGCTGTTCACCTCGGGAACCTTGGGACAGCTATTCCGCCACCTTGAACACGGTGTACGGAGCGCTACCACACTCCCGCGGATGCGGAGAGCGCGCCGGCTACGACCCGATGGTCGCATGGGCGACTAGCTCAGGTTTCGGACAGTTTGCGAGTTCAACGGGTCTTGACTCGCAGATGAGCTGCGACTCGCAGCGACGACAGGTCGCGTGACCGCGACGCAAAGGCGAAAGCAGGCTGCACGGCTGAGAGCCGATAGCAATCATGAGCATTGGAACCTACATCCTGGTTTCGATGGTCAAGATCGTGATCGCGGTCTTCATTCTGCTGACCGCCGTGGCCTATACGACGTTGCTGGAGCGCAAGGTCGTGGCCCACATGCAGAACCGCTGGGGGCCCGACGCGCGTGGGGCCATTCGGCATCTGGCAGCCGCTGGCCGACGGCTTAAAGTTTATCTTTAAGGAAGACCTCACACCGCCTTACGCTAACAAGCCCTTATATCTGCTGGCGCCTGTCATTGTCGCTGACCACGGCGCTGACCTCGATTGCGGTCATTCCCGTTGGTCCGTGGATCAAGATCGGCAGCATCTCGACGCCGCTGCAGATTACCGATGTCAACATCGGGCTGCTGGTCATTCTGGGCATGACGTCGGTCGGCGTGTACGGCGTTGCGCTGGCGGGCTGGTCGTCGAACAGCAAGTACTCGATGCTGGGCAGCCTGCGCGCCTCGGCGCAGATGGTGAGCTACGAAATTGCGCTCGGCCTGTCGCTGGTGGGCGTGCTGATTTATGCCGGCAGCTTCAGCCTGCGCGACATCGTGGATGCGCAGTCGGGCACGTGGCTGGGCTTCATTCCCAAGTGGAACATCTTCACAGGCCAGTTCGTCGCCTTCTTCATTTACATCATGGCGGCCTACGCCGAGACCAACCGTATTCCCTTCGATCTTGCCGGAAGCGGAAACCGAGTTGGTGGCCGGCTATCACACCGAATACAGCTCGATGAAGTTTGCCATGTTCTTCATGGCCGAATACGCCAACATGTTCACGGTGGCGTGCCTGGCGTCGGTGCTGTTCCTGGGCGGATGGTCGGGCCCGGTGTTCGGACCGCCGATCCTGCAGTCGCTGTTGCCGGTCGTTCTGGTTCGTGGCGCGGGTATTTGCTTTCATTTTTATCTACATCTGGGTGCGCGGCACGTTGCCGCGCTTCCGCTATGACCAGCTCATGGCGTTTGGCTGGAAGTTTCTGTTGCCGCTGGCGATTGCGAACATCGTGGTCACGGCGCTGGTCGTGGCGTTGAAGTAAGCAGTCGGCAACTAGCCGTTAGCCATTAGCAACTAGCGGATCTGGCATCAGGTCCGCGGTTGCAGCTGAAAGCGGATCGAGCGAATGCCAAGCGGCTAGTCGCTAACTGCGAATAGCTAACATGCTTGCACTGATTCTGTTCTTCATCTTCGCGGCGCTGTGCGTGGGAGGGGCGATCAACCTGCTGGTGCAGAAGCACCCGATCAACAGCGCGCTGTCGCTGATCGTGGTGATGGGTTCGCTGGCGCTGCATCTACCTGCTGCTGGGCGCGGAGTTTGTGGCCGCGGTGCAGGTGATCGTCTATGCCGGCGCGGTGATGGTGCTGTTCGTCTTCGTCATCATGCTGCTGAATGCCGGCGAGGAAGAGCGCCTGCCGCACGACAAGCCGCGTGGCCACCATGCTGGGCGTCCCGGCGCTGATCATCGGACTGGGCATCGGCGCGGCATTCGTGGTCAGCATCTGCACGGACTGGATCGCATCGCCATCGGCGGCCCGCAGATCATGAACGGCACCGAAGTCTTCGGCAATCCGCAGGCGGTCGGGAAATTGCTGTTCCGCAACTACCTGCTGCCCTTTGAAGTCACCTCGATCCTGATGCTGATCGCCATCATGGGCGCCGTGGTTCTGGCGCGGAGGGAGGAGACTAAATGGTTCCTCTTTCCTATTACCTGGTGTTGAGCGCGATGCTGTTTGCCTGCGGCGTCGCCGGATTCCTGATCAAGCGCAACATCATCACGATCTTTCATATCGATTGAGCTGATGCTGAACGGCGTGAACCTGACATTCGTCGCCTTCGCCGCGCAGCTGAAGTCGCTCGACGGCCACATATTCGTTTTCTTTGTCATGGTGGTGGCCGCCGCCGAAGCTGCTGTGGGACTGGCAATCATCATTTCCGTATTCCGCACGCGCGAGACGTTGAACGTCGATCGCGTGAACCTTCTTGAAGCTATGAGCATGCACCTTTGGATCATTCCGCTGCTCCCGCTGGCCGGCGCCGCCATCAACGGGCTGCTGGGCAAGCGCTTTCCCAAGGCGCTGGTGAATACCATCGCGCTGGGATCCACGGCGGCTGGCGTTCGCGTATGCGCTGTGGGTGGCGGCCCAGTTCCTGGGCTTGCCGGCCGACCAGATTCCCTACATCGAGCGCTACGGCACCTGGATGACGGCGGGCAACTTCTCCGTGGATTGGGGCTTCTGGCTCGATCAGCTTTCGCTCGTCATGCTGCTGATCGTCACCGGCGTCGGCTTCGTCATCCACATCTACTCCGTCGGCTACATGGCGCAAGAGGGCGGCTATTACCGGTACTTCTCCTACCTCAACCTGTTCATGTTCTTCATGCTCATGCTCATCCTGGCGAACAACTACCTGCTGATGTTCGTCGGATGGGAGGGCGTGGGCCTGGCGTCGTACCTGCTGATCGGCTTCTGGTTCCTGAAGGATTCGGCCGCCAACGCCGGCAAGAAGGCGTTCATCACCAACCGCGTCGGCGACTTCGGATTCCTGATCGCGCTGTTCCTGCTGATCAAGCACTTCGGCACCTTGCAGTACGACGGCGGTCTTCAAAGCGGTCTACGCCGTTCGCGCCTGAAGCGACCGCCGGATTGCTGACCGCCATCGGCCTGCTGATGCTGGTGGGCGCCACCGGCAAGTCGGCGCAGATTCCGCTGTACGTCTGGCTGCCGGACGCCATGGAAGGTCCGACGCCGGTCTCGGCACTGATCCACGCGGCGACGATGGTGACCGCGGGCGTCTACATGGTGGCGCGCTCCAATGCCGATCTTCAACCGCGCGCCCGATCGCGCTCGATGGCGGTGGCCGTCATCGGAACGCTGACCGCGATCTTCGCCGCCTCGATCGGCATCGTGCAGACCGACATCAAGAAGGTGCTGGCCTACTCCACGGTCTCGCAGCTGGGCTACATGTTCATGGGCTGCGGCGTGGTGGCCTACGGCGCGGGCATCTTCCACCTGATGACCCACGCCTTCTTCAAGGGCTGCTGTTCCTCTGCGCCGGCTCGATCATTCACGGCCTAGGCGGCGAGCAGGACATGCGCTTCATGGGCGGCCTGCGAAAGTACATGCCCTGGACTTCTGGTGCATGACGTTCGGCGACCATTCGCCATCGCCGGCATTCCCGCCCTTGGCGGCGTTCTTCTCCAAGGACGCGATCCTCTGGGCGCACCTGGGCCAGCGGAAAGCACGTCCTGTGGCTCATCGGCATCATCGCCGCCGGCATGACGTCGTTCTACATGTTCCGCCTGTGGTTCATGACCTTCTTCGGCGAGTATCGCGGACCGAATCCTGCGACCGCCGGACACGGTCACGACGCCGATGCCCAGCACGCCGGCCACACTGGCGCCGCGCATCACGCGCAGGACGAACACGCCGGCAGCCACGAGCACGGACACGGTCCACATGAGAGCCCGTGGGTGATGGTGCTGCCGCTCGTCATTCTGGCCATCCTGTCGTTTGTCGGCGGATGGGTTGGCGTTCCTCAGGCGCTGGGCGGCTCCGACCGCTTCGATCATTTCCTCGCCCCGGTCTTCTCGGCTATGCGCCAGGCATTGCAGCCGCGGCGGAAGGCAGCGGCCACCAGCGAGAATCCTGCCGGCCGAGCACGAAGACACGAGGCACTGAACTGACGTTCATGGCGATCTCGGTTGGCGTCGCGCTCATTGGCTTCCTGCTGGCCTGGTACCTCTACTACATGCGCACCGACCTTCCGGCGAAGATGGCGGCCAGCGCCGGCGGCCTGTATCGACTGGTGCTCGACAAGTACCGGATCGACGAGCTCTACGGAGCGGTCATCATTCAGCCGCTGATCTGGCTTTCCACCAACGTCCTCTGGCAAGGCATCGACGTCAAGCTGATCGATGGCGGAGTAGACGGAAGCCGCGCACGGCGCGCAGGAAGTGTCCGACGCGGTGCGGCAGCATGCAGTCCGGCAACATTCGCTCTTATGCCGGATGGGTGGCCGTGGGGGCCACCGCCGTCATCGCCTTCATGGTGTGGAAGGGTTTGCGATGAAGATTGGCCACAGCAAGTTGGAGGTTGCACGAATCGATCGGCTTTCTCACCCGCTTCTGAACTGCGAGGTTTCCAGTGTTTGAAAGTGGCCACATTCTGACAGTGCTGTTGCTGTTGCCGCTGGCGGGCGCGCTCCTGCTTATCCCGTTCGGCGACACCGTCACCGCCTCATACGGCAGGTGAGCCTCGCGGTTGGCATGCTTGAGTTCCTGCTGTCGTTCATTCCGGTGCGTTATATCCCGCCGGGTTCGACCGGGCTGAAGCTGGAGATGATGATTCCGTGGGTCCCGCAGTGGAACATCCACTACCACGTCGGCGTCGATGGCATCAGCATCTTCCTGATCCACCTGATTACGCTCCTGACGCCCATCGGCGTGCTGGTTTCGTGGACGAGATCAAACATCGGGTCAAGAATTCCATATTCTCCTGCTGCTGCTTGAGGTCGGGGTCATCGGCGTCTTCGTCTCCCTCGACTTCTTCTTCTTTTTCTTCTTGTGGGAATTTGGACTGATTCCGATGGCGCTGATGATCGGCATCTGGGGACACGGCCGCCGCGTTTATGCTGCCGTGAAGTTCTTCCTGTACACGATGGTCGGCTCCATCTTCATGCTGGTGGCGATTCTCTGGCTGCACGCGCACACCGGCAGCTTTGACATCGTGGTCATTCAGCAGATGATCGAGAGCGGGCAATTGCAGCTCAGCCCGTCGACGGAGATGTGGCTCTTCCTCGGCTTCATGGTTGCCTTCGGCGTGAAGCTCCCGATGTTCCCGCTGCACACATGGCTGCCCGACGCGCACACCGAAGCTCCGATCCGCGGGATCGGCGGATCCTGGCCGGCGTGCTGCTGAAGATGGGCGCCTACGGCATCATCCGCATCTGCCTGCCGCTGTTTCCGACATGCGTCGCGAACCGCCGCCCCGGTGATCGGGGTGCTGGCGGTTATCGCCATCATTTACGGTGCGCTGGTGGCCATGGTGCAGCCGAACCTCAAGAGGCTGGTGGCGTATTCGTCCATCAGCCACATGGGCTTCGTGGCCCTGGGTATGTTTTCGTTCACCCTGATGGCTTTTCAGGGAGCTGTCTACGTGATGCTGGCGCATGGCCTGACCTCGGCCGCGCTGTTCCTGCTTTGCGGCATGCTCTATGAGCGCCGCCACACCTATGAGATCAGTGCGTTCGGCGGCCTGGCGGCGCGGATGCCTCACTACGCGTCACTGTTCTCTGTTCAGCACCCTGGCGGCTATAGGATTGCCGCTGTTGTGCAGCTTCGTCGGCGAGTTCATGGTTCTGGGTGGCACCCTCCAGACTCACCCGGCCTGGGCAATTGTGGCCGCCACGGGCGTGATTTTTTCCTCCTGCTACATGTTGTGGACGTACCAGCGTGTGTTCTACGGAAAGATCACGAATCCGCTGAACGAGAAGATCGAAGACGTCAACGGTCGCGAGCGATGGGTCATATATGCGATGTGTGTGTTGATGCTGTGGCTCGGCCTGCAGGCAAATTTCTTCCTCAGCCGCTATGAGGGTTCCTGCCAGGCCATTCTTCAGGCCGAAGGCTCCCGGCGTGAGGACAGAGGCCAGCACTATGAGGATGACGGTATACGGACGATGATTCCATTAGTTGACTACATTCGGATCCTGCCAGAGATCGTGCTGACTGTCTTCGGCATGATGATCATGCTGGCCGATCCGGTGCTCCCTCCGGAACACGACAAGAAGATGCTGGGCTACATTGCCCTGGCCGGCGTCGTGGCCGGGTTGATGGCCACTGCCATCCAGGCGGAGAACTACGGCGATGCATTCTCCAACACGGTTCGCGTCGATACCTTCAGCATCTTCTTTCATGTCGTAATCTTGCTGGTCGCGCTGGTCGTCACCCTGATTTCGTTCGAATACCTGGAAGTCCAGCGAATCCGCTCCGGCGAATACTACGGGCTGGTCCTGTTTGGCACCGTCGGCATGATGCTGATGTCGTCGGCCATCGAACTGGTCCTGATCTTCATCGCCCTTGAGATCTCGTCGATCTCGACCTACGTCCTGGCTGGCATGCGCCGTCGCGCTGCTGAGAGCGCAGAAGCATCCCTGAAGTACTTCCTGCTGGGATCCTTCGCCACTGCATTTTTCCTGTACGGCGTCGCCATGGTGTTCGGCGCAACCGGAACCACGAATATCTACGGCATCGCGCACTATCTGCAGGGCGCAGCCTTCGACCCTCGCTTATCTTGGCTGTCGGTCTGATGTTCGTCGGTCTGGGCTTCAAGGTGGCGCTCGGCGCCGTTCCATGTCTGGACGCCCGACGTCTACGAAGGCTCGCCCGCGCCGGTCGTCGCCTTGATGTCGACCGGTCCGAAAGCCGCGGCTTTCGCGGTGCTGTTGCGCGTACTTTTTGCCACTGACGCCCGAGGCTGGTTCTGGATGGTGTGGCTGTCAGCGGTTCTTTCGATGACGATCGGCAACATCGGCGCACTGGTGCAGCAGAACGTGAAGCGCCTGCTCGCTTACTCGTCGATCGCGCACGCCGGATATGTGCTGGTCGCTTTCGCGGCGGCTAAACAGGCCGGCATCTCGGCCGTAATTTTCTACCTGGCCTCGTATGCTGCCATGAATGTCGGCGCGTTCGCCGTGGTGAGCCATTTCGCGCAAGGCGGCGAGAAATATGTCACGCTCGACGACTACGCCGGGCTGGGACGGCGCTCTCCGTTGCTGGCCGCCATCCTCACGATATTCCTACTATCGCTCATCGGAATCCCCGTCACCGGCGGCTTCTTCGCCAAGTTCTACGTCTTCTCCGCCGCCCTGCAATCGAACCTCGTCGGTCTCACCATCATCGGTGTGATCAACAGCGCAATTGCTGCTTACTATTACCTGCGCGTGATCGTCTATATGTACATGCGGGATGAGCGCACGGATGCTCCCGTGCCTCGCATTCCAGCCGGACTGGGAATTGGCCTGGCCATCAGTCTGATTGCGACGATCTATCTAGGCGTAATACCGGGCCGTGTGCTCAACTACGCCGTGCAAAGTGCGCAGGACCTGATCAAGTAAGCGTCAGGTTACAAATCGACAATCTTCGAGTTGCGGGTTGAAACAGCTCGCAACTCCTGGCATCATCCTCGGAGTTCCATGACGCTGCGCCGACAGGGATTTGTTACCTTCTTGGTCTTGACGGCGGTTGTGTCCGTTTTCTTCTCGCCGCTCCTCCCGCTTCATGGGACGGTGCGCAATCACGCCAGAGCCAACGTCGCCGTAGCTTTATCGCCGGCCGCCTTCCCCTACGCTGCCACTGCCTCGTCATTTGCGTCGTCCGCACCCGAAAAACGCGTCCTCTTCCCCCGGGGACTTTACGAGCTGCATTGTGCGCGGCTCTGCTAGACCGAAACTGCTTCTTCAATAGCAATCGCCGAAATCGACGAAGCCGACGCGAACGCAGAAGCATCTACCTGGTATCGCCTCGAACTTCTCTCGCTTTCGGAACCGAAGGGCTTTTTCCACGGAAGGATAGGTTGTGATGCATTTTGATGAGGGAAGCATTTTGAATCGCTCACACTACCACGAAACTGAGAATCACAACAGGAAGGAACCGGTGTCTCTCGGATGTCACTCCTCTGCGAGTCGGAGGACGCAACTTGGATTAGGGACGAATCGCCGGGATCAATCGGAGTCGCACGACTTGCAAGCGGCCAAAATGCTCGACAGCGCCAACAACAAGATGCAGGAGCTCATGCAGTTGCTGTACCTGCTGAGCCGTGATCCGGCAGTGCCGAATGATGCGCGCTACCACGTCACCGTCGCGCAAGGCGAAATTGCCTTGCTGGCTCGGGTCATAAGAAACAAGACCGAGGAAACCATCAAAGACGGTATCTCCGCCGCCGAACCCAAAGCCATTTCAGCAGTCTCCCCGGGCCAATGAACTTGTAGGCCTATGCCGAAGTCGCCGCCTCTGCACCAGGCTCCAAGCGACTTCGGCTCCGCTCAGGAAATCCTCGGATGATAGAATGACGCCGGTTCCCCGTCATCCTCATGCCTTCCACTGTGCCCGCTCAGAACCAGAAAGCGAACTTCGGCTGGTGGCAATCCCTGGCTCGGATGGGCAGGCTCTACTGGGTTAAATTTTTCGTCGCTTCCGGCCTGCTTTCTGGCGTCCTGTTGTCGAAACATCTTTGGCTGACAGCGCGAAATTTTCCGCTTGTTCCATTCGTCGCCGGCCTCCCGCAAATCGTTCATCCTCTCGACTTTCTTTGCCTGCTCGCCATCATTTTCCTGCTGGTGGTGATCGCCGTCTCTTCCGCGCCACGGATTTACATTTTGACTCTACTCGTCCTCCTGACCGTACTGGGCCTGTTAGATCAGGGACGCTGGCAACCATGGGCCTTCCAATATTTCGTGATGCTGCTGGTACTGGGCAGCGTCAGATGGCGCGACGGGCGAGTTCTCGACGAATACGCGACGCTCAACGTCTTTCGCCTGATGATGGCCGGCATTTACTTCTACAGCGGGCTGCAGAAGTTCAACCCAAACTTTGGCGGACATGTTCTGCCGCGCCTGGCCGGCAATGAGGCGGGAGTCACGGTTGCCGTTGGCATGCTGGCTCTCTTTCCCCCAATCATCGAAGCTGCACTCGGCGTTGGTTTGCTGATACGGAAGGTGAGGCCCATCGCAGTGCTTGGCGCGGTGGTGATGCATGCGATGATTCTGATAAAGCTCGGCCCCTTCGGACTGAATTACAACTCAGTCGTCTGGCCGTGGAACGTCGCCATGATCGCCTTCGACCTGATTCTGTTCTGGAAGGCCGACTTCTCGTTCGCTGACGTGCTTTGGAAAAACAAGCTCGCGGTGCAGAAGGTCGCACTTGTGCTGGTTCTCGTTATGCCCGTCTTCAGTTTTTTCGGATGGTGGGATTCCTACCTGTCATGGTCGCTGTATACCGGCAACGTCGACGGCGGCAACATATTTTGCAGCAATCTAGCCGCCAGTCAATTGCCCGACTATCTTCAGCCGTATATCACCCACGTTTCCGACAACAACAACCAGATCACCATCCGCAAATGGGCTCTGGGCGAAATGAATGTCCCGCCTTATCCTGAAAGCCGCATCTATCGCGCGGTTGGGACCGATGTTTGCCGGATGACAAACAATTCTCCTGAGCTGGCGCTATACGTTCGCAAGAAAGCGACTCTTCTCCATGCCGATCAGGTCACGCGATATAGCTGCGCTGAGCTGACTTCAGGCCAGTAACCTTACTCGACTGGAATCGCGAGATCTTTTCGGTCGAAGACGAGAACGGCGAGCGTCCAGAAAATCGCCGAATCGAACATGGCCGCAAACACGACTTCCCATCGGGGCGCCCAGTCTGCTTCGAATCGAAAACTGAAAAATTGCAGGATGACCGGAAAGCCGGGATAGTACGTGATCCACGCGTGCAAATGGCGATGCCAGAAGCCGGGCAGACAAAACAGAAGTCCGGTCAGCGCAGTCGCGAGGTAGGGATTGCAGAATGTCGAGAAGAAGAGCGCCACCGTGGTCGCGATCATCACCCCGGCCATGATCAAGATCGCAAATGGCCAGAGTCCCCCATTGGGCAGCATGGCGTGCGCCGTCAACCAGTTCGCACATAAGACGAAAACCACAATGTAGGCCAGCGCCATCATCCAGGAGCCGGCGATGACGGCAAGCAGGTAGTCGGCGCGGCTGACCGCTTTCGACAACAGCAACAGGATGCGCCGGGACTTGCGCTCGTTGTGAATCGCCGTGGCCGCAAGAAACGCCGTGAAGATTGCGATGTACATCGCCTGCTGTTCCAGATAAAAGATGACATCGAAGACCGCCGGCCGTGCTCGCCCGAAATCTCCCGCGGCCAACGCGGTGAACACGATCCAGGCAAAAAGTATCAGCACCGGCCAGCGATGCTCGCGCAGGAAGTTAGCGGCGATCAGGGCGACTGGACTCATGCGTCCGCCCCGTGGTGGGTCAGCTCAAGGAACACTTCTTCCAGCGTACGCCGGACCGGATTCACGCTCAGCACTTCCCCGCCGAACGACCATACTTTCTCCAGGGCGTCCCGTTGCGACGCTGCCGCAATGTTGAACACGATCCCTTCTTCCCGCGTTTGTGCGCCATCAAAAGCGCTGGCTGGAACTCCCCGCGCCGCAATCTCAAACCGGTCGCGCGAGATCAGCAGCTCATCGGTCTTGCCCACCTTGACCAGCCGTCCTTTGTCGAGAATGGCGACGCGATGGCAGACCAACTCGATCTCCGACAGCAGATGCGAACTCAGAAAAATCGTCTTGCCCACGCGATTGGCTTCTAGCAGGAGCTCGCGCATGGCGACGCGGGCGATGGGATCGAGCGCCGAAGTAGGTTCATCCAGGATCAACAGCTCCGGATCGTTCATCAGCGCTTGGGCCAGCCCGATACGCTGCTGCATGCCGCGGGAAAAGCGGGACACATTGCGGTCTGCATCCATTTCCAGCTCAACCTGCCGTAGCACTTCGCGGGTTCGCAGCCGCAAGCGCTCCGGCCTCATCCCGTTGAGAGCTCCATAGAACCGCAGCAGCTTATTCGCAGGACGGTGATACAAAGCGACGTTCTCCGCCAGAAAGCCGACACGCGCACGCGTCGGAGCATCTCCAAAAGGCTTGCCGAGAAGCTGCCCCTTACCTGAGGAACTCCGCATGAAACCGAGCGCGAGATGAATCGCCGTGGTCTTTCCTGCACCGTTCGGCCCCAGGAAACCGAAGATCTCTCCGCGCTCCAGCGACAACGAGAAGCCGTTCAGCGCGCGTACCTGCCGCTTCGACCAGGGCCGTCCGTAGTCCTTCGTCACGTCTTCGTAGTCAAGTATGCCGGGCATTCAGCTGCGATTGTAGTGCGATGCAGGGGGAAAGCCTATTCACCACGGAGGAACGGAGACCATGGAGAATCCGGGCTGAGATGTTGCTAATGTCCAGAATCCTCAGCGTCCTCCGCGATGAACGCGAAAAGCAAAATAGCGAAGAGCCTTCCAAACAAAAGCCCCATCCGCAGATGGGGCTTCCTCTCCGACTCGCGAAGAGCTAAACGACCTTCGCGAAAATGATAACCAGCGTGAACAACACCAGCGACTCGATAAACGCGAGACCGAGAATCAGCGCCAGCTGAATCGCCGGGCGAGCAGCAGGATTGCGCGCCATGGCCTCGCAAGCCGCGGCACCGACGCGACCCTGACCCAGACCAGCCAGGCCGGCCGCGATCGCAATGCCGAATCCGGCAGCGATGGCAACATAATTACCGTGAGTGGAAGCAACGCCTCCCGCTTCCTGCGCAAACGCTGGCATGGACACCATCATGAGCGCCATCAGCGCAAAAACAATAAACATCACTTTCCGCATTGTGTTTCTCTCCTTATGAATCGCTGCCAGTGGGTGGTTGACGTTCACCGAGCTGACGCCCTCACGCTGACAACATAGCAACTAGCAATTAGCCGCTAGCAACTAGTAAAACCTTCGGGACACGCGGCTTTTACTAATTGCTAGTTGCTAGCTGCTAATTACGGCCTTCCCTAGTGCTCGTGCGCTACCGCTTCCCCGATATACACCGTCGCCAGCAGCACGAAAATGTACGTCTGGATGATCGCCACGCCGGCGTGCAGCAGCATAAAGACGACAGGGATGGCTAACGGGAAGAGCGAGAAAAACACTAGCGTCACCATGTCGCTGGCAAACATGTTGGCGAAAAGACGGATGGTGAGCGAGAGCACGCGGGCCAGGTGGCTGCAAACTTCAATCACGAACATCAGCGGAGCCAGCCACCAAACCGGACCCAGGAAGTGCTTGATGTAGCCGAATCCGTTCTTGCGAATACCGTAGAAATGATAGTAGAACCACGTCACCAGGGCGCAGCCCAGCGGCACCGAAGGCGAGGCCGTCGCAGTCTCTAACCCTGGAATCAATCCGATCAGGCAGCCCACCAGAATGAACAGCCCCAGCACCGTCAAATAGCCGACATACTGCTCGTAGTCGTGGCCGATGACCTCGTGGCTCTGCTCGCTGACGAACCCGTTGATGCCCTCGATCATATGCTGCAGGGCGCCGGGATTGTCGACCGACAGCCGGGCGCGCACCGCGATGAAGAACAGAAGCAACAGCACGAAGACCAGCAGCTCCATCGTTACATAATTTGTGAACGGAGCCTCGGGATACGCAGCATGCACGTGGAAGAAACCGAGCAGGGTGTTAGCCGGGCCAGCCAGGTACTTATTCAGAAGTGCGGTTAACCAAAGTTGCTCAGGCATGAAATCTGACTCAATGAACGGATCAAATTAAGTTCAGCTTGGCACACGATTCGCAGAGCTCCATCGCATGTCCAATTGCTGTTTTAGGAAAATCAGGTTCCGTGTCGCAGTGCTTTGACGAGCTCCACGGCAACCTCGCAGGCCACGGCAGCCATGGGAAGAAACACCCCTCCTAGAAAGCCGTACAGCCCCGCTAAGGAAACATTAAATATAACATATGCCGCGGCCGCGATCAGGACATAGCGCAGCATCGCCCGGAAGACGATCAAGCCGCCGCGCTCGGTGCTCTGCTGGTTCGTAATCCTGTCGCCAAGCGCACTGATCGCCCGCTCCAGCCAGCGCTGATTGATGTAGGAAATCGCTGCCCCTACCGCGAATCCTGCCGCCACCGGCCAGCGAAACAGTACCAGGCACGTCACGATCCCGGCCGCCATCAGGATCAACATGAATCGGCGGATCCGAGGAAGCGCCCGTTCGAGGAAGCTATCGCTGAGCGGCGTGGTGGATTCCGGACTGGGCATAGACTTACGAGGCCTGGCAAGGTTACCGGCTCAATTGCTGTTCTTGATGACCGTTCGAATGACGTCGACGAAACCAGCGATGGCGCCAAGGATGATTCCCACCAGGAAAAGCCACCGAGTGTGCAGCCAGTAATCCAGCAGCTTGCCCAGGAACAGCCCAATCACGACCGCTGCCGGAATGATGAAGGCGATCTGCGAATAGCGTGCCCAGATCACTGCCGCGTTGTCCTTACGGTCCTGCCCCTCGTCGGCCATGGCGACAGCCTACCATCTGGCGGCTTGCGGCGCATCCTTGCGAATTCCTGAACTTCTGGTCTTCTGGCCCGCACCTTCCCTGGCTCTCGGTGAATCTTATCCGCTGAGGAGAGTGGAACATGGACTTGGGACTCGAAGGAAAAGTTGTCCTCGTCACCGGCGCCAGCCGCGGCATCGGCCGGGCGATCGCCGAAGCGTTCGCTGCCGAGGGAGCCAAGGTCGCCATCGCTGCGCGCAATGAGCAAGAAGTGAAAGCCGTCGCCGCCGAAATCGCCAAACAGTCGAAGGTCACAGTCGAAGGGTTCGCCACCGACGTCATGCAAGCTGGCCAGATTCAGCAACTGGTCGAACAAGTCGCGAAGCGCTTTGGCACCATTCACGTCCTGGTCAACAACGCCGGCGGAGTCGGGGCCTTCGCACCCTTCGAGCAACTCACCGACGACGATTGGCTGGAAATCTTCAACCTCAACGTGCTCTCTGCCGTGCGCGCCACGCGCGCCGCGCTACCTTACATGCAGAAACAAAAGTGGGGCAGGATCATCAACATCTCGAGCGAATCCGGAATCCAGCCCGACGCCTTCATGCCTCACTACAACGCCTCGAAGGCAGCGCTCAACAACCTCACGAAAAGTTTGTCCAAGGCCTACGCGCAGGACGGAATCCTGGTAAACACGGTCTCGCCGGCGTTCATCATGACGCCGCTGGTCTCCAACATGTTGAACAAGATGGCCAGCGAGCAGGGCGTTTCGCCGGAGCAGATCACCAGTCAGTTTCTGTCCACCAATCGCCCGCACATCGAACTGAAGCGTCCCGGCACCAGCGAAGAAGTAGCCGGAGCGGTCGTCTTCCTCGCCTCCGAGCAGGCGTCCTTCATCACCGGCACGAACCTGCGTGTGGACGGCGGCTCCGTAGCCAGCCTGTGAATCTCGCTAGTGATTAGTTGCTGCTGAGCCGGCGCTTTCCGTTGCGTGGAGACGCCGGTTCAGCGGCGCCTTGCAGGATCACCCGGCATACGTTGTCGACGTAGGCGTCATTCAGTTCGCCGTGGCGGATGAGAAAACGCATGTAGATTGCGCCATAAAGCATGTCGAGCACGAGGTCCAGGTCGAGGCCGCGCGGCAATTCGCCGCGTTCGATTCCCCGCTGCAACGTTCGATACGCTTCTTGCCGCCGACGGCGCAGGAAACGCGCCCGAAATTCTTCCATCAAGGCGGGATCGGACTGCCCGGCGGCAATCAACGCAGCCACGATGCGGCCAGTGCGCGAGTGCAGCACCTGCACGAACGACTTCATCTGCGCGTTCATGTCGTGCCACACCGAGCCACTGTCCGGAAAATGCATTACGTCTTCGATGCTGGAGACAAACGCATCCACGACCAGCGCGCCTTTGGCCGGCCACCAGCGATAGACGGTCGCCTTCCCCACTCCGGCGTCGGCTGAGATCGCTTCGATAGAGAGATCCGCAAATCCCGTCTTGCGCAGCAGTTTCAGCGTACTGCGCAAAATCGCCTGGCGCGACTTCTCGTTACGCGGTCTCCCGGGCGGCCGTTTCGAGCCGTTCGTTTCCTGACTGGAAGTCCTTTGTCGAGAAGTGGTTATTTCCTGCATCCGGGACGCGCTCTCGTTGAATCCAATACGTATCGTATCGTATCATAATATATGTCTTCAACAATCCCATAGTTTGAATGCAAGCATGGGTGGGATGGAGTCATACCCGATTAAATGTGGATTGTAGCCCTCGCGCTTCGGCGCCCGTATACCTTCGTCGTAATGGCGCTGGTCATCATTCTGTTGATGCCCCTGGTCATTCTGCGGACGCCCGTCGATATCTTTCCCGACATCAATATTCCCGTCATCAGTGTGGTGTGGAACTTTACCGGTTTCGCTCCGTCAGGACATGGCTGACCGCATCATCACCAACTCCGAACGCGGCATGACCGTTACGGTCAACAATATCGAACATATTGAGTCGCAGTCGGTGAACGGCGTTGGCGTTATCAAGGTCTATTTCCAGCCGGACGCCAACATCCAGACGGCACTGGCGCAGGTAACGGCGATCGTGCAGACCACGGTACGCAGCCTGCCCGCGGGCACCACGCCACCGCTCGTCATCCAGTACACCGCCTCGACGACGCCCATCGTTCAACTGGGACTGAGCAGCAAGACTTTGCCGGACCAGGTGCTGTTTGATCTCGGCCAGAACTTCCTGCGCAATCAGTTGGCGACCGTACAAGGCGCCGCAACCCCATATCCTTACGGAGGCAAGATTCGCCAGGTGCAGGTCGACCTGGACATGCCTACGCTCGAGTCGCATGGCCTCTCGCCCTCCGACATCGTCAGCGCCATCAATTCGCAGAATGTTATTACGCCCTCCGGCACTGCCAAGATCGGCTCCCTGGAATATCAGGTTGAAATGAACAGCGCTCCGCTGACCATCGCGGAGTTGAACGACATACCCATCAAGACGATCAACGGGGCTACGATTTACATGCGCGACGTGGCCCACGTTCGCGACGGCTTTGCTCCCCAGACCAATATCGTGCGCCAGGACGGCGTGCACGGCGTCCTGATGTCCATGTACAAGGTCGGCAAAGGATCGACGCTGACCATCGTGAAAGCGGTGAAAGCTGTCGTGCCTTTGGCTTTGCAGTCACTGCCTCAGGGCGTTACCGTCAAGCCGCTTTTCGACCAGTCCCTTTTTGTGCGCGCCTCGATCAGCGGTGTGTTGCGCGAAGGTCTTATCGCAGCCGCGCTAACCGCATGCATGATTCTGCTGTTCCTTGGTGACTGGCGACCGACCATCGTCATTTCGATTTCGATCCCTTTGTCCATCTTCGTTTCCGTGCTGTTGTTGAGCGCCCTGGGAGAGACGATCAACATCATGACCCTTGGCGGTCTGGCGCTGGCCGTCGGAATTCTCGTCGACGACGCGACCGTGGAAATCGAGAACATCGAGCGAAACCTTGCCCAAGGCAAGGAAATGCGCCAGGCAATTCTCGACGGCGCAGCGCAAATCGCTGTGCCTGCGTTTGTTTCCACGCTGTCGATCTGCATCGTGTTCGTGCCGATGTTTTTCCTGACGGGCGTTGCCAGGTTCCTCTTCGTGCCGTTGGCCGAAGCCGTGGTCTTCGCCATGTTGGCGTCTTACTTCCTGTCCCGAACCCTGATCCCGACTCTCGTGATGTACATCATGCGCGGACATGAGCATCGCGAGGCCAGCTCGAAGACGTTCTTCGGGCGCTATCAGCGGGGATTTGAACGCGGCTTCGACAAGTTTCGGGACAGTTACTACCAGTTGCTCGAAACCACCCTGGATCACAGCAAGCTGTTCGCAGTCTGCTTCGTGAGTTTCTGCGTTCTCTCAATGTTTCTGGTGTTCTTCCTCGGTCAGGACTTCTTCCCCAGTGTCGATGCCGGGCAGATGCGATTGCATGTGCGTGGTCGCGCCGGTCTGCGTGTGGAAGAGACGGCGCGTTTGTGCGATGAGGTCGAACAATACCTCCGCACGCAGATCCCAAAAGACGAACTGGTCACGATCCTCGACAACATCGGGCTCCCGAATTCCGGCATCAATCTCTCCTATAGCAATTCGGGCGTCATTGGCACCAGTGACGCGGAGATCCTGGTGGGTTTGAACGAGGAACATCATCACCCGACCGCCAACTACATCCGGCGCTTGCGTGAAAATCTGCCGCGCCAGTTCCCCGGTGTGGAGTTCTTCTTTCAGCCTGCCGACATCGTGACGCAGATTTTGAACTTTGGTTTGCCGGCTCCCATCGACATTCAGTTGGTTGGTCCCGACATGGATACGAATTACGAGATCGCGCAGGAGATTTCGAATCGCGTGCGGGAGATTCCCGGTACAGCCGATGTTCACGTTCAGCAGATGCTCGATCTGCCGACTTTGCATTTGAACATCGAGCGCACGCGGATCACGCAGGTCGGATTGAATGCGCGCGACGTCGCGCAAAGCGTCCTGGTTTCCCTTAGCGGCAGCTTTCAGACGGCGCCGAATTTCTGGCTGAATCCGAAAAATGGTGTCAGCTATCAGGTGGCTGTGCAGTCGCCGCAGTATCGAGTCACTTCGCTGCAGGACCTGATGAACACTCCGGTCAACAACACCGCCTCGCCGAATTCGCAAGTTCTGGCGAATCTGGTGCAGCTGACGCCGACGGACCGGCCGGCCGTGGTCTCGCACTATAACGTGCAGCCTGTAATCGATGTTTATGCCAGCACTCAGGATCGCGATCTGGGCGGGGTGGCGCACGACGTCGCCAAGGTTGTGGACTCGTTCCAGAGCAAGCTGCCGCGCGGCACCAGAATCACGATTCGCGGCCAGGTCGATACGATGAGGACCTCGTTCGTCGGCCTGGGCGTTGGATTGATCGCGGCCATCGTACTGGTTTACTTCCTCATCGTAGTCAACTTCCAGTCGTGGCTCGACCCGTTCATCATCATTACCGCGCTTCCCGGAGCACTGGCGGGAATCTGCTGGATTCTGTTGCTGACCCATACGACGCTGAACGTTCCCTCGCTAACGGGAGCAGTGATGTGCATGGGCGTCGCAACCGCCAACTCGATTCTGATGGTGTCGTTTGCGCGCGACCGCATGCAGGCGGGCAGTCCCGCCGTGCAAGCCGCTCTGGAAGCGGGTTATACGCGTATTCGCCCGGTGCTGATGACGGCGCTGGCGATGATTATCGGCATGCTGCCGATGTCGTTGGGCCTGGGAGAAGGCGGCGAGCAGAATGCGCCCTTGGGACGAGCGGTCATCGGCGGTCTGTTATTCGCCACGGTAGCAACGCTGTTTTTCGTGCCCTCGGTTTTCGCCATCATTCACGGACGCAGGGAACGGAAAGCCGCGCTGCAGTAGTCATAAAATACGAAAGATTAGTTGGGGACCAATGACTGTTCATCGAATTTCGGCGGCGGAGGAAGATATGCCGCAATACGAAAACCGCGAAGACCATGCTCCGCCGGAGATAACACCTCCGCCCAAGCTTGAAGCGGCATCTCCGCGCAAAGCACTGGTTATCGTGGGAATCCTGGTGCTTGCGCTGCTGGCCGCCGGAGCGATCACGCTGATCACGAGAATGCACGCCAGCCGAGTTCTCGCGGATACGACAGCGCAGGATGCGATTCCGACGGTGGCAGTGGTTCATCCCACCGAGGAGAAGCCCGATGAGCAACTGGTTCTGCCGGGCACGCTGCAGGCATACGTCGAGTCGCCGATTTACGCGCGAACCAACGGATACCTGCTGCGCTGGTACAAGGACATCGGCTCGCACGTGAAGCAGGGCGAGTTGCTGGCCGACATCGATACACCTGAAGTCGACCAGGAGTTGATGCAGGCTCGCGCGGCTCGCCAGCAGGTGGTGGCTGCGATGGACTTAGCGAAGATCAACGCCGATCGCTATCAATCGCTGCGCAAAACGGATTCGGTTTCGCAGGAAGAAGCCGACACGCAGAGCAGCGGGTATCAGCAGGCTGTCGCCAATCTCGCCGCCGCCGACGCGAACGTGAAGCGACTGGAAGAACTCGAGGGCTTTAAACACGTCTACGCGCCGTTCGATGGAGTGATCACGCGCCGCACCGTCGATCCCGGCGCCTTGATTAATGCTGGTGCGGGCGCGGCTGGACGCGAGCTGTTCGACATCGCGCGCACCGATCCTCTGCGCGTGTACGTTTCGGTTCCGCAAGCCTATTCGCCGGCGATTCACGTCGGCGTCGATGCTGTCGTTACACTGCAGGAATTTCCCGGACAAAAGTTCAAGGCAGCCGTGGCGCGAACTGCCGATGCCATCGATATCACCTCGCGAACCTTGCTGACCGAAGTCGACGTCCCCAACAAAGACGGCAAACTGCTTCCCGGCTCGTTCGGCGAAGTTCACTTCCGCCCGAACATTAATGCCAAGAAAGTAACGGTTCCGGTCAACGCGATGCTCTTCCGTCGTGAAGGCGCCGCAAGTCGCCGTCGTCGGCAGTGACGGCAAAGTGCAGCTGCGTTCCATCAGCATCGGTCGCGATTACGGAACCACGCTGGAGATTGTCGGCGGCGTCGACGCGAACGATCTGATCATCGTCAATCCGGCTGACTCCATCGAGAACGGGCAGAAGGTCAACGTTGCTCCCCAGCATCAAGGGGGCTCGCAGTCATGAAGAAGTTCGCATTCTCCGCGGCCGCTCTCGCTTGCCTGGCGCTGGCGGGTTGCACCGTGGGTCCGAACTATCAGCGTCCATCCGCTCCGGCGCCTGCGCCCGACGCTTACAAGACCGAAGCTCCGTGGCGAACCGCGGCGCCGAAAGACAGTCTGCCGAAAGGCGCGTGGTGGGAAGTCTTCAACGATCCCGACCTGAACGCCTACGAACAGCAGTTGCTGGCGGCGAATCAGTCGATGCTGGCAGCAAAGGACCGTCTCGACGAAGCTCGCTCATTAGCGCGCGTGACTTCGGCTGCGATTCTTCCCGCAAGCCAGCGTTGATCCCAATGCATCGCGCAATCGATACTCAGGCCATCGTCCGGAAGTGCTGACGCTTGGCAATCCGCTGACGCAGAGCACATACGAGATCCCGTTCTACATGAACTGGGAGCCCGATCTGTTCGGCCGCATTCGCCGCAATCTGCAAGCCTCGAATGCCAATCTGCAGGCAACGGCTGCCGACATGTACAACGTGAATCTGTTGCTGACGTCGGAGCTTGGCGGCTGACTATTTCAGTCTGCGCGAACTCGATGCCGAGTATCAGGTCGTGCTCGACTCGGTGAAGATCCAGCAGAAAGGTCTGCAGCTGGTCGAGTATCGCCACAACGGCGGAGTCGCTTCCGGCCTTGATCTGGCGCAGCAGCAGACGCTGCTCGACTCCACGCAAACGCAGCTCTATCTGGTGAAGCAGCAGCGCGACCAGTTCGAACACGCGATCGCCGTGCTCACCGGAAATCCCGCTTCCAGCTTCACCGTTCCCGAAAAGCCGCTGACGGAAGCGCCGGTTCCGGTTCCGCTCGGCGTTCCTTCGGACCTGCTGGAGCGGCGTCCTGATATCGCCATCGCGGAACGGCAAATGGCGCAGCAGAACGCGCTCATTGGCGTCGCCAAGGCAGCGTTTTATCCGCAGTTGACGCTATCAGGCGCCGGCGGATTTCAGAGCACCAACATCACCAGTCTGATCAGCGCGCCGACTGCAATCTGGTCGCTGGGCGGCGACTTGCTCCAGCCGGTTGTCAACGGCGGCCGCAACCGCGCCAACCTTGCCTACGCTCGCCAGAGCTACAGCGAGTCTGTTGCAAATTATCGCGAGACGGTGCTGGTCGCCTTCCAGCAGGTGGAAGATGGCCTGACGGGACTGAACCAGCTCGCGCAAGCCGAGTCGACGCAGAATGCTGCAGTGGCCGATGCGCGAAGAGCGCTCGAAATCGCCAACAATCGCTACGTCGGCGGAGTCACGACGTACCTCGACGTAATCACCGCGCAGAGCACGCTGCTGACGAATCAGCGCCTGTCAACGCAATTGCTCGGTCAGCAGATGGTGACGGAAGTTGCGCTGGTCAAGGCGCTCGGCGGAGGTTGGGACGCTTCACAGATCCAGAACGAACAGGTCCATCCAAAGGCAATTCAGGCGATCCAGCAATGAAGCAACCGGCCGCTAGCGACTAGCGATTAGCCGAAGCGTTCAACGAGGCCATGGAGAATCGTTCTGAATTCTCCATGACCTCGTGGTGAATGCCGAATCCTAGCGTCGCGACACTAGAACGGGATATCTTCGTCAGTGATGTCGGGAGCACCGCTGCTGGAAGCGGTCTCATGTTCCGGCGTGCGCTGATCGAAGTTGTTCGACGATTTTGCGCTGCCGCGACTGTAACCACCACCGCCGCCACTGCCGCCTTCGCCGCCGCCTTCCCGTCCGCCGCCCAGCAGCACCAGATCGTTCACGATGATTTCGGTGCGGTACTTTTTCTGCCCGCTCTCTTTGTCGTCCCAGGAGTTGGTGCGGAGGCTGCCCTCGATGTACACGGTGCGGCCTTTCTTCAGATACTCACCGGCAATTTCGGCGGTGCGCTGGAAGGCGACCAGGTTGTGCCACTCGGTGCGGTCCTGCCAATTCCCTTCCTTGTCCTTGAAGCGTTCGTTGGTGGCCAGGGTCAGGCGGGCGACGGGCATGCCGCCGGGGGTGTACTTCATTTCCGGGTCTTTGCCAAGATTTCCGATAAGAATGACTTTGTTGACACTCTTTGCCATAAGGGGCCGCTCCTGTTCGCTCGCAGTGGAATGAAGGGCAAATATAACAGATGAGAAAGGCCATCACTTGTGAGCTTTCAGCCCGAACTACGGGGGACCGATTGCCCACCGAACCAATGTTCCCAATCATCGAAGAATCGACGTTCCGGGGTATACCCCTCCCCTGTTTCGTCTCTAAATTCTTGAAAACACAGGAAACGGTCTGCAAAATCTTGAGCCCCAGAGGGTTACATCTAAAATCTTGAGCGACAGGGACTTAGCTTGAGCTTGGAGGAGATGGTTCCGATTTCAAGTATCCAGACCCGCAGGGAGACACCAATCCCGCAGGCTGGGCGTATGCCCAAACTAGCAGCTTACTCTGTCGGTGAAACTTGGCAAGATTACGAAAGTACAATACGCGTATTGGCCTTTCGTAACGTGGCGATTGGTTCAAATTGGAACAGACGTCGAAACCATCGCAGGCTCGGGTATCTCCTCGCCTTTCGCTACGCCACCAGCTAAAGCCCCGAAAATCTACACCCAGTCAGAGCCGGCTTTAAGCATGGGGACTGGGCGGTACTAGCAAAAAGCGGCGATCTCTATTTCGTGACCTTCGCTTGCTACCGACAGGTGGCCCCGCTCATGACGGCGGAAGCGACCTCTGAGGTGGCCCCAGCCAAGCAAGATGTGCAGTGTTGGGACGACGGCAACGACCGAACCGCAGATCGTGGCGAGGCGGCTGACAAATATAGCGAGACCTTTGAGCTTGGGCACAGTATAATTATTCTGCTAAGTTTGATTCACCCCAGTTGATAGTCGGTTTCGCCAATCAAGCGTCACCTCCTCTCCCCTTGGCAGCGATTCTTCCTCAGCAGAAATTCAAGTAAAAGGTAGGAACACCAGCAATGGAACAAGGAACAGTTAAGTGGTTCAACGATGCCAAAGGTTTCGGCTTCATTTCACGTGAGAACGGCGAAGACGTTTTCGTGCACTTCTCGGCTATTCAAGCTGGCGGCTTTCGCAGCTTGCAAGAAGGCCAACGGGTGCAGTTTGCCGTGACCAAAGGCCCCAAGGGTTTACAGGCAGAGAACGTTCAGGCTGTCTAAATCGGCTGTGAAGTGCCCGTTGTTCGAAAATAATCGGGCCGCCTGCCCCAGGTCTCGTGGCTTTCGAGACCTGGGATGATTTGAGTCTAATCAATATCATCCTCAACATCTTCCAATCGTTTACCTTCACCGTCCGGCTTTTGTCCCGATATAGTCGCAGTAACTATTCCACTGCCAGAGTTCCCCAGCCTTTACCAGTTCCTCTGTTGCTGTAATTTCGATCTATGTTGCGCAGTTTTGCTTCCTGCTATGCCCGCGCGGTTACATCGAAGTCCTAGCTTGCACGCGACAGTTCTTAGGACACAGGCGAAAAAAACCACCCAAGCAAAAGCGGCTTGGATGGGGCACCCTCTCGGTCCTTAAGAAAATGTGCGCTGGCATCGGGGCGATCAGCTTTGACGAAGCGCGAAGTGCCAGGCGCTAGCTGCCCAGAACCAGCACTTTGTGTTCTGGGCAACGCGCCTGCGCTAGATTGATGAGGCGTTCGATGAGCTCCGGGCCGTACTTTGCATAAAAGTAAATGCCGCCGATCTCGCGCTCCTGGAGCGTCTTGTGCGGGTAGAGTGAGTTCTCGATTTGCGAGGCGTGGCGGACGAGGATTTCGGTGCGGCGCAGCTCGGCTTTAGCGGCGCGTTTCTGCAAACGGCTCACCTGATACTGCATCTTGCTGCTGGCCAGCCCGGCGGCGTCGACCAGCGTCGGATCCAGCTTCTGCAGCGAGCCAGTAACCAACGCCATCGCCGCCTGCACGGCGCGGCGCGCGGCATCGAAGTTGTGATTCACTTCCGGCGGAAGCGAGCGTGCGGCCAGGCAATCGCGCAACTCGTACTCGCCGTGGAACAGTTCGGGCAGCTCCACCTGATGCTTGTTCAGCAGCTTCTCGATGCGCGGCTCGATGAGGCTGGCGCTCAGGCGCGAGACCACAGGCGTAACGCGGCCCAGCAGCTTCTCGTAGACGACGCCCACCTGCGCGAAATACGCGATCTCGGCGGGCCCGCCGATGTAAGCCAAGCGTCGGCAGCCAATAATCCTGCAGCACCGGACGCAGCAGCACGTTGGCGTTGAAATTTTCAGGCGAGGTCTCGATTCGTCGCAACAGTTCGTCGGCCGACAAGCTTTCTTTCGCGATCTTGAAGCCGCCGTTGCCGCGATGAATCGGCACGCGCACGCCATCAACCAGCGCGAACAGCGGCGTTGACTCCGCCGTGACCTTCACCTGCTCGTGATACTTGCCCGCCTGCAGTTCCCTGTTGCGCAGTATCAGCGCGTCATCGAGCTCGCCAGCGCGGCGGATGGCGTCGATAAACAGCGGCACGGCGATGCGATGCAGTTCGGCATCGGCCGGATCAAGCAGGGTCAGGCCATGCTCGCCGAAGATGCGGGTGTAGAGCTTGGCGTAGGCGTTCGAGAAGGTCTCGCCTTCGGTATAGCTTTCGAGCAGATAGTCGGCGGCCTGGGAGTCGCCGAGCAGCTCAGCGGCCTTCGCGACAAGATCTTCTGGTTCCCGGCGCGAAGCGAAGGTTTGCGACCGGCGCGCCCTCGGTTCCCACCACTGACGCGGTGAACGGCGCCAGTTCGAAACTCGTTGGTCAGCAGCAGCGACTGGTTGACTTCCGGCTAGATCGTGATCCTCGGTAGCCATCCAGAAGATAGGCACGCACTCGACGCCGACGGCTTCAACCTGCTTGGCGAGCGCCAGTACCGAAGCTGCTTTCAGCAGCGACAGCAAGGGTCCGCCAAACAGTCCAACCTGCTGGCCGGTGACTACCGCGAAGGCTCCCTTGCGCAGTCGCTCGATGTTGCGCAAGCGTCGCTTCCGAGGCTCCCCAGGCGCGGTTCTGGCGCTCCAGTGCGTCGGCGACTTTGGCCTGCCGCGCGGGATCCTGCTTCACCGACCTTGGCAAAGGCTGCGATGTGGGCGGCGTCAGGCTCCGTGGGATAGAACTTGCGGATGTTCGGGGAATAGGAAAGATAGTCGCGGAAAAGATGAGTGGTATGCGGAATGGCGTTGAAAGAGATGCAATCGGGGATCACGCGAGGGTCTCCCGACAACAGCGCCGACAGAAATGGAGAGGGCGCGAATTAGAAACGAGCCGCGAAAGCTGGTTCTGTTCGGTCATAGATGCCAAACGTATAAGACTAACAGGCAAGCAAAAGGTTTGGATGTGCGGAGTGCGCTCGGGATGCAGGAATGAGCCGCTTGCGTCGGGAACGGGATATTCTGCATCTATATGAGTGCGGTTGACTTCCCTGCCCTGACTGGTAGAGTTAAGTTGATCGTTGTTCACAACCGGGGGCGTCACGGCTTCGACGGAAGTGATTGCGGTAAAGAGGCATACCGGAGTGCATGCATCCGTAATCGCGTGCAAAAACACAATTGCCACACCTCAAATGGCATACGCAGCTTAATTAGTTAAGTTGCCGCTCTCCTCGGCTTTGCTCATGGGCTGAGAAAGAGCGTCATACAGTGAGCTGGCTTCGGACTCTCCATCTGTGAGTTCGCGGCGAGATCATCAGGTTGGCTGGATGCGTTTCTTGTCCGCTCTGAGCGTAGCCAGCGAGAGTGCCGTCTAACACCGGCGCATGAACGTGACTAAGTATGTAGGCTCTTTGCTGTCAACATTTTCGGACGCGGGTTCAACTCCCGCCGCCTCCACCAACCCATTCGTACTGGCCGATTCACATCGTGAGCTCACTGCAAGTTACCGTTGCAGCTGCGATCCATCGCAGTTGCCCGTTGGGCGGACGGTTTGCATCATCGGCTGCGACGTGGGGTGCGCGTTGGTACGCAGATAGCTTTCGTTATTCGACTACGATCTTCGGCACGATGTTCGTGAAAGGAAGTGCGACGGCTGTCGCCGGGGAAGCGAGAAGCGCGGCTTTGGCGGGAGGCTTGGCATTATCCCGCAGTTCGGTTCGGGTGAAGGCAGCGCCACAAACGCCGCAACTCCATAGGACGTTGGCCGTGGTATGCCCACTCGCACCATTCGGAGACTGCCATTTTTTCGACAGTTCGCTTCCGCATACAGGGCAGCTCTTGGTCACGCTGTGCCTCTCTGCCTGAGCTGATGGTCCGGGGTTGCGTTCTTCCTCACGGCGGTGATGGTCACCTTTGACTCCAGGCCGCTCGTATCAACCAGGCCAAGAACCCGCATGGCGTGTTTCCTGGCGCTTTCTGTTGTCCGAAACATCTTGGCTCGCACCGTATTTGCGGGCTTAGCCATGAACTCGACTCGATAGTAAGTCACTGATGTCCTCTCTTGTGCGCAGTTTTGCTCGGCACGGATGGGCCGATCACCTTATTGGCGCGATTCTTTCGGGCAGCGAGGTAGGACTCAGCCGACAGCCAGTCCTCAAGCGCGCGGTCCTCAGTGCCACCCCGAAGTTCGTAAAGCTCGTGAGCGTAGCTCCGGACTTCGTCTTCCGAAACGGGGCTTACCGCCGGAGATAGCGCCGCCGGCTTTGGTGAAGAGATCCGGGTTCGCTGGTTTGAGGGTGAGCGAGGATGCTGGACCTGAAACTTCGGGTCAATCATCTTGGCTCCTCAATTGGTTGACTAAGAAGGGGATACTTCAGAAGGACTGACTTAGTTTCAGAGGTCTGAATGAAGATGCGATAATCCTCAACTCTCATCGTATGCTGATGGTATCGTCATGTCAATGAACGACCTATCGGCCGAGTGAGTATCAGCCGAGGTTCGCGCTCTCCACGCCGCCAAGAGCCTTGCTCGATGCACTGGCCGCCGAGTGCCGACAGTCGAGCACGCCTTGGCCCCAAGCACCAGCAATTGACTTTCGCGCTGGATAAGCCTACTGTCCAGAATGAGTGCGTAGTCCCTTTCTCTTTTTCAGACCTGCTGAAACAGGTCGGTTCTCCTGAAGCCGCACTTCCGATTAGGCAGCGCAAGCTCGACGCGGAAAGCGAGACATTTTCAGCATTACACCGGCACTACATAGGTTTGCGCAGTCGAGCGCTCACGTCGTCATATCCAGCAAAGGTATGCGCTCCAATCGATCGTGGCCATTGCTACAGAGGGCTGGCAGAAACACCGTTCTTATCCCTGTGAGAGGCACGCGTGACGCCAGGCTTAACCCCTTAACCTAAAGTCTAATCAGAGCAAGTTATCGACGCTTCCTTCATGGAGAAAAGCTTGACCAACAGCGCGGCAGACGTACTCAACACCGAGGCAGCACCGATCGAGGCTAGCCCCAAGCAGCACATCTCGCAGTGGCGCACAGCAGCAGAGCGGGCAGACGGAATACGAACGAAGAAGAAGCAGAGACGCACTGCGCACCGGGCTTCCCTGAAGAGGTCCCACACCAAGGGCTAGTAATAACGGCTGGCCGACCGGCGCTGAAGAAATGGAGCCATCGTTTGTCTTCACGGTCGCGAAGCCTACCATAGACCTTTTACAACAAGGGCCTCACAACAGAGTTGCGGTGTTACCTGCCGGCAGAAGACGAGAGTTTCATATCGTCGTATTCTCTTGTGAAGTGCCCGAAGGGATGAAAATGAAAAGCATATATGTCGGCAACCTCGACGCCTCTACCACGGAACAGGAACTCCGCAACGCTTTCACCACCTACGGCAACGTGCAAACGGTAAGCGTGGTGAAAGATCGGGATACGGGCCATCCGCGCGGATTCGCATTTATCGAGATGGAGAACGATAATGAAGCGCAGGAAGCGTTGTTGGGGTTAAATGGCTCGACTCTTGGCAGCACGACGCTTACGGTCAACGAAGCCCGGCCCAAGGTAGTTCGGCCACGGCGTTGAGCGGGTTGCGAGTTGGGCTGCGCTTGGCAGAACCGACCAAGAAGTGTGCTATGAAACAAGATCTCCACAATTACGTCGTATCTTTCCAAACCGAGCCGTATCACCAGGGTACTCGATACCACTGGATCATCTGTCGCGAGCACAATCCGGATGAACTGGTTTCCTGGGGATACGCGCCGACGCTCGAATTGGCTCAAAACGCCGCCCAGAAGGAGATTCAGGACCTGTCTTCCGGGGAAAGCCAGGGCGGCCAGGCGTCCAAGGGTACCTCGAATTGCCTTTCGCGCAGGAGTTACTGAGCCAGCGCTCCGGAGCAGTCTGGCCGGCGCCGCGGGCAGCGCCCTTTTGAGTAGTTCCCTCTCAGCATCCATGCGCGGTTCTGTGGGTAGTCAGCGCGGATCGCGTATGCGAGACGACCGCTTTCGCTTCGAAACACTCGCAGTGCGCCGTCAAGAACTCCGAATGGGATCTTCGTCCAACGAGTTTTAGCAAGCGAAGACCGGCTGAGGAGTACCGCTCAACAGCAGACCAGCTTTTTTCTTCGAGTTCTTTGCGGACCGCACAATACTCCAATAGGGATGACACCGGCTTCTCCTCTTAGCAAGAGGGGCCAGCCGGTCTATGTGCGGTTTAGACGGCTCTTGTAGTGCCTATCATACGCCACTCGCGCTGGTCGTAATTGTCGCGCATCTTGGAACTGAGTCTTGGGAGTTTGTCTTGCCGGAGGTACTTGGGATCAGCCGTAGAGCAGATGACGGTCAGGTGATCTGCTTTCAGAAACTGCGTCGAGCGTAGATTCACTTCACTGCTTTTCGAAGTCGTGGAAGTCGAAAGCCTGAGGTTGGCCTTCTTCATCGTAGGTGACGACCAGATCAGCGACGGGTTGGGTATCTGCCGGACTTTCAGTGTCGCCGAGCTGCTTGCGTTGCGCCTTGCGCTGCTCTTTCTCAGCGCGTTTGTCCAGACGGGCCCGTTCTTTTTGCCGCTTGGTGAACGTTGTACGAGAGTTTCCTGCCATAAAGATTGATTACGAAACAGTGATCCTATGCCAGCTGGGCCAAAATAATTCAATATTCCAAGCGGCCGCTCATGCTACTGGCAACAACACGAGGCCACTTTCTGTATGGTATCAGACGATCTTGTGTCTCGCGTCGGTGAGGGTCTGCGACGGAACCAATCGATGCAGTCGGACAGAGACGCGTGCTCGACTGTCGCCCGTCAAATCAAAACACACAGGGCGAAGAGGACTCGGCTTCAGCCGGTCATCCCGCAGCGTCGTAGTTCAAGCTTTGCCCGAGCCACCGCTCGACTTCGGTGAGGCTCATCCCTTTGCGCTGAGCGTAGTCCGCTACCTGATCACGGTCGATCTTACCCAGGCTGAAGTATCGCGATTGCGGATGGGCGAAATATAGACCGCTGACGCTTGAGCCGGGCCACATGGCAAACGATTCTGTAAGCCGCATGCCGGTATTGGACTCTACCTCCAGCAAACGCCAGATTGCCCCTTTCTCGGTATGGTCCGGACATGCGGGGTACCCTGGAGCCGGGCGTATCCCGCGATACTTCTCGTGAATGAGATCATCCATGCTCAGATTTTCATCACGACCATAACCCCACTCAATGCGCACTTGCTGGTGCAGGTATTCGGCAAACGCTTCAGCCAACCGATCCGCGAGCGCTTCCGCCATGATCGCGTTGTAATCGTCATGCTCGGCCCGGAACCGGTCGCAAAGCTCTTTCAGGCCGATCCCGCTGGTCACCGCGAAGGCGCCGATGTGATCAGCCAGTCCGGTTTCCTTTGGCGCGATGAAATCGGCAAGCGAGCGGCAAGGCTCGTTTCCTTCCCGATCCGATTGCTGGCGCAAAAAGTGAAACTGCTCGAAGCTGTTTATGCGCGACGCATCTGCAAACAGTTCCACATCGTCGCCCACCGCATTGGCTGGGAAGAACCCGTACACACCACGGGCGCTAATCGGGTTCTTTTCGACGATGCCATCCAGCAGGGTGTTGGCCTCCTGGAAGATCTGGCGCGCCTGCGCACCTTGGGATTCGTGTTCAAAGATGCGCGGATACACGCCTTTCAGGCCCCAGGTGTGGAACAAAGGCGACCAGTCGATGTATTCGCGAAGGGTCGTAAGAGGAACATTCGTCAACACGCGAACGCCGGTAAACGACGGTGCAGGAACATCCTCGCTACACCATTCGATCGGAGTGCGGCGGGCGCGAGCTTCTTTCAAGGAGACGACTTGGAGTTTGGGCGCAGCATGAGCTTTGCGGAGCGCCTCGTAATCGGCGCGATGCTGCGCTACGAATGCGCTTTTACCCTCTTCACTAAGAAGGCTGGTGGTGACGGGAACCGCCCGGCTTGCGTCCAGCACATGCACCACGGGCTCACTGTAGTGAGGAGCAATTTTGACAGCAGTGTGTTTGCGGCTGGTGGTGGCTCCGCCAACCAGGAGCGGCAACTTAAAACCCTGGCGCTCCATTTCGCGGGCTACGTGCACCATCTCATCCAGCGACGGAGTGATCAGGCCGCTGAGACCGATCAGATCCGCGTTCACTGCCTTAGCCCGCTCCAGGATCTTCTCGCAGGGCACCATCACGCCCAGATCGATGACCTCGTAGTTGTTGCACGCGAGCACGACGCCAACAATGTTTTTTCCGATGTCGTGAACGTCGCCTTTGACGGTTGCGAGCACGACTTTTCCCTGCGCCCTGACCACCTGACCGCTCGCGGCCATTTCGGCCTTTTCGGCTTCCATGAACGGAGTCAGGTAAGCCACAGCCTTCTTCATCACGCGCGCGGACTTTACCACCTGGGGCAAAAACATTTTGCCTGCGCCAAACAGGTCGCCGACCACACCCATGCCGTCCATCAGCGGGCCCTCGATCACCAGAAGCGGCCGGCCCAACTTGACGCGCGCTTCCTCCGTATCAGCCTCAATATAGGAATCGATGCCTTTGACCAGGGCGTGCGACAGGCGCTCTTCGACTGTGCCGCTGCGCCACTCCTCCAGCTTTTTTTCTGTTGTTCCGGCGCTTACGCCCTTCAACGTTTCGCCATATTCGACCAGGCGCTCAGTGGCGTCAGGACGGCGGTTCAACAGGACATCTTCGACCAAGACCTTCAGCTCGGGATCGATCTCTTCGTACACCTCGAGCATGCCGGCATTCACGATGCCCATGTCCATGCCGGCCGCGATGGCATGATAAAGAAACGCGGAGTGCATGGCCTCGCGGACTTTGTTATTGCCGCGGAAGCTGAAAGAGATGTTGGAGACGCCGCCACTGACCTTAGCGTGCGGAAGGTTCTCCTTGATCCAGCGCGTAGCCCGAATGTAGTCCACGGCATAGTTGTTATGCTCTTCCATGCCGGTGGCGACGGTGAGAATGTTCGGGTCGAAGATGATGTCTTCGGGCTGAAACCCTACTTCGTCAACGAGTATCCGGTAGGCACGCTCGCAGATTCGAATTTTGTCTTCATAAGTGGCGGCCTGGCCTTGCTCGTCGAAAGCCATCACAACCGCGGCCGCTCCGTATTTCAAGACGGTAGCTGCGTGCTGACGAAATTTCTCTTCGCCTTCCTTCAAAGAGATCGAATTCACAATCCCTTTGCCCTGCATGCCTTTGAGTCCAGCCTCGATGACCTCCCACTTGGAGGAGTCGATCATGAAGGGAACCTTGGCAACTTCGGGCTCGCTGGACAGGTATTGCAGGAAGCGCGTCATCGCCGCGACGCCATCGATCATGCCCTCGTCCATGCAGATGTCGAGGACATTAGCTCCGTTCTCCACCTGCTGGCGGGCGATGCTCACCGCTTCTTCGTACTTGCCTTCCTTGATGAGCCTGGCGAATTTGGGAGAGCCGGCTACATTGGTCCGCTCACCGATGACGATATAGACTCCGGCCTGTTGCGTGAAGGGTTGCGATCCTGAAAGACGAAGGGGCCTTGGCTCGGCGGCTGGAGCCACATTTCCGTTATCGAGCAAGCTCGCTCTCCTGTCTCGCTCCAGCGGCATGGGGTCTCACGGCTTTCGTCGTCTCGAACTTGCGCGGAGGCAAGCCTTCTACAGCTTTGGCGATGGCCGCGATGTGCTCCGGTGTGTTGCCGCAGCAGCCGCCGGCGATGTTGATGAGCCCTCCTCGTGCGAAGTCTCCAAGGTATCGCGCCATGTCCTTCGGCTGGAAATCAAATCCAGTGTCTGCCAAGGGATTGGGCAGGCCCGCGTTTGGATAGCAGGAGATCGCCACGTCCGCCTTTTCCGAAAGCTCCTCAAGGAACGGGTACATCAGATCGGGACCGATCGAGCAGTTCAGCCCGACCGACAGAGGCTTCACGTGCTGGACGGCATTCCAGAACGCCTCTACGGTCTGCCCGGAAATCATGGTTTCGCCGCCTCGGCCCACTGCCGCCGAAATCATGATCGGTAGCCTCTTGCCGTCCTGCTCAAACACTTCGCTGATCGCGACCAGCGCAGCTTTGGCGTTCAGCGAATCGAAGATCGTCTCCACCAGGAGAAAGTCCACTCCTCCGGCGATGAGCCCGCGCACCTGCTGCATGTAAGCGATCTTCACCTGGTCGAAGGTAACCACCCGGAAGCCCGCATCGTCGGCATCCGGCGAATTCGACAGAGACACGGTCAACGGCCCGAGCGCACCTGCCACAAAACGCTGACGCGAGGTTTCATTACCAGTGCGATCAGCCCACTCCCGACACTGTTGCGCTGATTTCTCGTTGATCTCCCACGCCAGATTGCCCAGGAACGAGTCTTCGATCACCTTCTGGTAGAACTCAGGATCCTTGCGCCGTCCATGTTCGCGGGGGTCGTCGACGAAAAACTCGCTCTGGACGATGCTGGTCGCACCAAAGGTATTCGTCTCGATGATGTCCGCGCCGGCTTCCAGAAATCGGCGATGAATGTCGCCAATCATTTTGGGCTGAGTGAGGGAGAACAGGTCTCCGTTGTTAAGCAGACCTTTGGTCGAGTCTTTGAAGCGGTCTCCCCGGATGTCCGCTTCCGTCATGCCATAGGTTCGTATGGTCGTGCCCATGGCTCCGTCGATAATCGCAATGCGATTTTCGAGGACCTGCTCAAGTGGATGTTTCTCGGTTTTCGTCATCGTCGCGGTTCCCGTCGAGCGTAGCTGGTCTGACGTTTGCTTAACTAAAATCGCATGCCAGCTGAATGACTTCTCTCCAGCTGGTTCGGCTAGCTGTGTCTCAGGTTAAATCTGGCTTTATTGGATGCTGCTGCGAGCCTTCTGGAATTATAGCGATGTTCCCTCGCTCGCTATTCGGACTTGGGCATAATGGTGCCGTGCACACGCCGTCGTTCGCAAGCTTCACTGCAGGATGCCGCTAGAAGGCGGTGATGCGAACCGTGAACTGGATTTGTCGCGGACTGCCGATCTGATTGGTGTTGGGCGCGAACAACGCCTGTCCGGCGCTGAAAACCGGCGCTGTCGGGATTCCGTAAAGGCTTACTGCTTCTGGACCGAAGTTGGTATTTGACGCATTGGTGACGTTGAAGATGTCCATGAACAGGTCGAGGTGACGGCCTTCACCGGGCAACGTGATGTCCTTGACGAAGCGAATGTCGAGATCGAAGAACGCCGGTTGACGGAGTGAGTTCCGTTGCGCGACCAATCCATTGAGAATGGCGCGGTCGTTCCAATCGTTGGCGTCGCCCTGCGTATCGAAGCCGATGATCGGCGTGTACGGCAGGCCGGAGCGGGCGATCAGGATGGGATTGAACTTGAAGCCCAGTGGCAGGTTCGTGATGGCGCTCAGGTTGAAGCTGTTACGCACGTCGAAGTTAGAGTCGGCTGCCTCGGCCGCCAGGTTGAATGGGTTCAGCGCAGAAACCAGCGTGAACGGACCAAGATTGGAGTTGTCATCGCGCGCCCGCGCCAGGGTGTAGTTCGCTGAAAGTTGCGAACGATGCGGCAGTTGGAAGTTCGCAGTCAGCAGCATGCCGTCATAGGACGAATGCGCTGACGATGTGTTGACCAGCAACTGTCCAACTCCGGGATCGGGACGCTCGACCGGAAAGATCGGCATGCCACTGGCGTCATAGGTGGGCCGAAAAAGATTCTGGTTGAGAAGTTGCTGCAGGTCCCAGGTGCTGCTGTGGACATAGCCTGCAGTGAGCGAAATCTTCGGCGTGAATTGCTGCTCTACGCTTCCGGCAACCTGGAAGGAGCGCGGGTTGTGGAAGTCAGGGGCCATGCCGACAACGAATGCTGCCGGCACGGTGAGTCCGGCAGGAGGCGCGAGGAACGGCGTATAACGCCCGCCGGCGGCGACTTGCGACAGGATCTGAGGATCGAAGTAGCTGTCGGCGACGATCGTGTTCAGGCCATTGTCGGTGAATACGCGCTGAAAGAGATTCGCCGGGCTCGGCGCGTCGTAGAGTCCTGCGGACAGGCGCACAACGGTATTCGTTACTGGATTCCAGGCAAGACCCAGGCGAGGCTGCCACATGCTCAAGTCCCTGGGAATGGCGGTCGTCTGTGCGATAGCGGCGTTTGGATTCGAGGGCTGCGGATTCCATTGGCCGTCCCAGCGCAGGCCTGCCGTCACGGTGAGCTTGCTGCTCAACGGAAATCGAGAATCGAAGTAGAAGCCGAGTTCGCGCACGGAAGCGTCGTAGACATCGTTGCCGGTGGCGAAGGTTTGCTGATAACGGCGCACATTGCCGTCGAGATAGTCGGTCAGCGAGTTGAAGTCGAAAACGCCGTTGAGATTCGCCTCGTGGCGCAGGCTCGCCGGATTGTAGGCGAAGGTGGCGCCGAGGCGCACAATGACTCCGCCATGCGTGATGGAGAAATCGTCACTGTAGCGGTTGATGTTCGAAGTGTACGATTCGTTGGCGATTGAGTTTCCACCGAGTACTCCGAAGCCATTGATCACGAACTCGGGGCCGGTGGAATTTGGTAGCAGTGAACGCTGGTCCTGCGCCCACTGCGCCAGGAACTGATTCACTTTGTTAGAGCCGAGGACGGTGGTCAGATTGCCGCGCACCCAATAGCTATCGCCGGTCAGCGCCGCGCTATTGTCGATGGGCGCAGTACTCCGCGTCGAACCGTTCAAGTCAACGTCGTTGGCGTTGACTCGATTGAAATTGAACTGCAGGTTGAGCGTGTTTGACTTGTTAAGAATGAAATCGGTGCGGGCGAAGACCGAAGTCGGATCGCTGGTGCCGACAATCTGGCGCTGCAGGCTGGAGAGATAGCTTGGGATGACAATGCCCGACGCCTGCGGCTCAAACTGCGTCCAGTACGGAACGTTGACGTAATCCTGCTCGGCTCCAACATAAAAGTAGGCGCGATTTTTCCTGATAGGGCCGCCTAGGGAGCCGCCGAATTCATTTTGCGCATTGTCGAGCGAATGTCCGAAAGGGTCGTCGGCAGTCCAGGCGGGGCGCCCGATGTAGAACGCTTCGCCGTGATATTTATTGCTGCCTTCTTTGGTGACGATGTTGACGAAGCCGGCATTGGTCCCGCCAACTTCTGCGGTCGCGCCGGCGTGCACTACCTGAAACTCGCGCACGACGGTTTGCGGGAAAAAGAGCGAGCCGTCCTGCGAGCCGCGTACGCCGCTGTTGAGGGGATCGTCAAAGTCAGCGCCATCGACCGCAGCGCTGAAAGCATTCGGCCGCTGCCCATCGACAATCAGGCCGGTCGAGTTCGGCGCAGGCTGGACGCCGGCGGCGAGTTGGCCGAACTGCGTGAAGTCGCGATCGCGATTGGGAAGGTACGTCACCGTCAACCCGGCAAGCGTGTTGCTGACCTGTGGCGTTTCTTTGTTCACCGCGGGCGGCACGGTGTTGCCTTCTACCGTTGGTCCATGGCCGGATACCGTTACGTTCTGCGAGGTCCCCGCTACCCCGAGTTTAATGGTTACTTGTACACTGCTGCCCACGCCAAGCGTCACGCGCAGCGGCTTCTTCAGCGAGAAGCCCGGGGCCTTGACGTCAACCGTGTAGGCGCCGGGATAGAGCATGGCGGCGGTAAAGCTTCCCGTACCGGAGGTCATCAACTCGCGGGCAGAGGCGAAGTCGGCGCTACGGATTGTGACCTTGGCGCCGGGCACAGCTCCTCCCTGAGAATCGGTGACTGTGCCGCTGATGATTCCCCGGGCCGCCGCAGACTGCCCGAGCACGGTCAGAGGACAGGACAGCAAAAGGAACGTCGCCAGGAGAGCAACGAGGGGACCGACGGTTTGGGGCCGGCTTGACCGGTCCACATCAATCAACATTTACTCCTCTGACATTGTGGGATGCGAAATAATCAGTATGTTTAACAAACGGTCTTGCCCAGGGGAGTGATCCCCTGAGCAAGTGTTGGGCCGAGCGCGTCAGCTGCGGACTGGCTTGCACTCCTCTAAAAGGTGATGCGAGCCATGAACTGCATCAAGCGCGGCGGGCCAACGTTCGCCAAACCGCCCATCGGCGTTCCGAAGGTTGCTACCGGGTTCGCTCCGTTCCCGTATACGCCGTTCAAGGAGTAGAGGTTCAGGTGGTTGGTGGTGTTATACGATTCGGCGCGCAGGATCAGGTTCGCTCGCTCGGCTATGCGAAATGATTTCTGCAGTGCGAAGTTGAAGTCATAGGTTGGCGGCGCTTGTCCCGCATCACGGCCAATCACCGCGCCATCGACAACAGGCCGGTCCGTGTTATTTCCGTCACCGTTATTGTCGACGCCGGTGGTGATGTTGTAGGGGAATCCGGAACCGGCTTCCATCCACCCCGAAAGCATGAAGCCCCAGGGCAGACTGTAGGTAGCGCTCACGGAGGCGCGATTGGTCTGATTCAGCAGGCTGTTCGCTTTCTCGCACACAATCAGGCAGCTGTAGGAGTTTGGCGCCTGCTGCGTTCCATCCCACTCCACGGTATTAATGTCATGCGACCAGGTGTAGGTGCCCAGCAGCGAGACGCGATGGGTGAGTTGCTTGGTGATCCGTACCTGAAGCCCGTCATACCAGGCTGAGCCGGCGTTCACGTATTGCAAGATCTGGTTCCAGCCGCCCGGAACCGGAACGATGGGACGCGTGGCATTGGCAGCGGCTACCGAGCGAACCTGGCCGGGCGAAGTGCGAATGAAGGCGGAAGGCGCATTCAGATCCACTGGCTGCTCGATGTGGATGGTGTGCGAGCCGATGTAATCCATCGAGAAGACCCAGTCGCCGCCGAGGTCGTGCTCGAAGCCGAGGTTCCACTGCTGCGTGTAAGGGTTCTGGAAGTTGTTATCGCAGAAGTGAAGCTGGTCAACCGGCAGGAACTGGTTCAGATAGCTGCACTGTCCCGAAAGAATCGTGATGTTGCGCGCGGGCAACACCGCGCCCGCCGGAAAGGTAATGGGCGAGAATGACGTCGGGAATCCGAGGCCACCTGGTACCGCGGTGTAGGTGAAGGCTCCCGCCGGTCCACCTATCGCTGCGCTGGCGTACAGATCGGCGCGTTCTTCCGAGTAGTAGATGCCGTAGCCGCCGCGAATTACCGTGTCGCTATGCGGGAATCGCCAGGCGAAGCCTACGCGCGGCGAGAACAACGCGTTCTGACCGGTGAAGGTTTCCCCATCCCAACGAACGCCGAGGTTGACATTCAGGTTCGGCAGGACGTGCCAGTTGTCCTGGGCGAACAGTCCGAAGAGCGTGTCGGTCAGGTGATAGCTCTGGTTGCCAAACGACTGGGTGAAGTTCAACGCGATCGGCGGAGAGCCGGCCGGATATCCCGGAGGCGGCGCCGCAGGATTGTAAGTCAGGAGCGTCGCGATAGGAATCGTCTTGTAGAGCGGATTGATCTGGAAGCGGCCGTCGGTGTAGCCGGCGCCGAACTCCTGTCCGAAACCGCCGGAAGAGGAATTCATGACGTCGAAGCCCAGCTTGATCTGGTGCTTGCCGCGGCTCAGGCTCAGAGTGTCGGCGTATTCGTACTGATGGTTCATCAGGTCGGCCACACGCGACTCGCCGTAGGTGTAGTAGCCGGAGACATAAATCTGCGGGCTGAGATTCACCGGGCTGAACTGGGTGATGGGATCGCCAAGCAGGAACTCAAAGCGGGCATCGTTCAGGGTATTGCTGTTGATGACGGCGGTATCGGCGACGGCAACCTGATACGTGTTGCGCGTGAAGACGCGAGCGGCTGTCGGCAGAGTTACGCCGCTCACCGCATCCTGCGGGTTCGTGTCGCTGAAGCGATCAAAGTTGGCGCGTACCGAGAGGCGGTTGTTCTGGGTTAACTGCTGATCCAGACGAGCCAGGAAAAGCGTTTGACCGAAGGTACCGTTGTAATAAGCGCCGGGATCGACTGGCGAGGTGATAACCGCAGGGCGGTCCTGGTTGGTGTACTGAGCGGCCACCATGAAGTAGGTCTTGTCTTTTACGATCGGACCGGACAACATGCCGCTTCCCTGGGCCAACGTCTCCTGCACCGGCTTTGCAGCCAGCGGAATGCTTGCGTTGGCAAAGGCCGGGCTGCCCATGCCGGTAAAATCGCCGTGCCAGTCATTCGAGCCCGAGCGAGTGACGACGTTCACCGCGGTACCTGCGTTCCATCCCCACTCAGCCGAACTGGCATTGGTGTAGACCGTGAACTCCTGCACTGCCGGAAACGGCACGCCGGCGAACATGGTCTGGCGTCCCCACATGTCGTTGGCGGTGGTGTTATCGAGTTCGTAGGTGGTTTGACGACGACCGGTACCATTGATGACGAACAGGGTCTCGTTCAGGAAGAGGTCGCCGGTTGTCTGAGCCGGACGAACCGAGGAGTTTAACAGCGGCAGACTGGTGATCTTACGTTCGAAGACGGGAGTGTCTTCAATCTTCTCTTGAGTGAGCAGTGTGGAAACCTGATTCGATTCGACGGTCACCGCGCCCGTGGTGCCGTAGACGTTGACCTGCGTCTTCTGCCCGGGAATGCTCAGCGTAAAGTTAAAAACCGCCGTTCCGCCGGCTCGCAGCAGGATGTCTTTCTGCTCTGCCTGCTGGAACTGCTGGGCGTTGACGGTGATGACGTACGACCCAGTGAGAGGAACGCCGATGAAGGTGTAGTTGCCGGAATTGTCCGTTTGGATGCTGCGATTGTAGACAGTACTGGGATTGCGCAGGGTAACGGTTGCGCCCACAACCGCCTTGCTCTGCTGATCCTGAACATGTCCTTGTACGTTGCCGAGATCGGTTTGAGCCGTGAGAAGAATCGATGTGGTGCAAAAAAGAAGCGCCACAAATAACTTCAAGAGACCAACCCTGGGAGCATTCATAAACTCTGGACGTTAAAGGGCATGGCCGTTTACTACCACTGCTAGTACGACTTTTTGTTGCACGTGAATCCCGTTTCTGCAACGCGCAGCAACGAAGTTGCGATTTTTCTGTCTGTTTCGTGGCGCAGGTTTTGCGGAACAGTAAAAGCGACGCTTGAGAAAATATTATGTGCAGCAGAAGGAGGATTGAGAATGCGGGTCCCCGGTGCGGGCGCGGGCGATTCGTCAGGCTGCGCACGCGCTTCGCATGCGTGCGTGGGTTCCGGCGGTCGTAAACCTCCGGCGTGCGCGGTGTGGTGCCAGCACACTGAGGACGACCAGATGGAGAGGCGCCGAGCGCTGCGCCCTCGGGCTAGCAGGCTGTTCGGCGCGAGCCGTTACATCATCTTCATTTTGGTGTAGCGCATGGAGAAGACATCGACCGGCTGAACTGTTGTACACGATGACGGAGCGGGCAGGCGGCCCGTCGGGAGACAAACAGCGGATTGCAACACTTTGGCAATCCAGACTCCCAAGAACACCTTTACCTATGTCAGCCCAAGATGCCGGCGAATACGGGCGTGGTTGTCCACGCAAATAAAAATTGGATCGCTGTTCCGAAGACCTTTGATGGGTTGAATTTCACTGCTGTTGCGCAGCGATACCTGACTCCGAATTTGCCGAAAATCGAACTTACTTTTCCAGCAAACTGGTAAAGATTTTCCCGTTGAGCTCGTGGGTCTCGCAGAGATTCCGTCCCGAAATCCCTTTTTGCTGGGATTTTTAACATCAGCGCTGAAACGTCGCAGCGGTGAGACGTGGCGCGGCGATTGCAGACACAACGAAGGGGAAGACTGTTGCGCCACCACTGCGCTTCCGTACGGGAGCCTCGCGTATGAACGCCAAGACCGAAGGTTCCACAAAGAAAACCCGCGTCATCATCTTCGACCAATCAAAAATGGGTTGCGAGCTTCTGGCGCAGGAGTTGGAGAAGTCCGTCTACGGAATCGAAGTGATAGGTACTTTTGTCAGCTCTCTGGACCTCGACTTAGGGCTGGCGCGGCGAGCTGACGTTGCGCTGATCGGCAGCGCACTCCGCGAAGGGCCGCAATCCGGCTTCACCGTTCTCCGTGCCCTGCATGACTTGCCGGATCTGCGCTGCGTGATGCTGCTGAACGAGGATTCCCGCGAGCTGGTGCTCGACGCGTTTCGCTGGGGAGCGTGTGGCATCTGCGCGCGCAATGACTCGTGCGAGATTCTCTGCAAGTGCGTCCACCAGGTACATGAAGGGCAGATTTGGGCGAATAATACCCAAGTCAACTACCTGCTGCGAGCTTTCGAGGTGGAGAGTCCGCGGGTGCGCGGATACATGCGGCGCAAGGTTCCTCTCACCAAACGTGAACAGGAAATCGTGACCCTGGTGATTGCAGGAAAGACCAACCGCGATATCGCCCTCCAGCTCAATCTCAGCGAGCACACCATCAAGAACCACCTGTTTCGGCTGTTCAGAAAGCTCGCGGTGTCGAGCCGCTCGGAACTGATCGCCCACACATTGCAACAGGGCCGATTGCACACCTCTGGACCATGGATGAAAGCATGATTACCCATAGGGGCGACCCGTCCGCTACACCATAAGTTTCAGGTCAAAAGGCCCCTCTACTATCTTTTGGTGGCGAACATTTTCCCGCTTTCGTGTGCGTCGAATCTGCCTCAGAGTTGGTGTACACTTCCCCCAAGAAACCAGACTTGCCAGCAAGGTGCTCACAAAGATTTGTGAGTGCAAAGTACTAGACCAAAGCAGAGCGACGCACGCGCTGGAAGTTGATTCCGGGCAGTCCTTTGGTATCGGCGCCGGGCGGTCAACGGTACGACGTGCGCTCCAAGATATGCTCCCTGCTATCTTCCTACGACGATTACGGACTTCTTTAAGGTGAGCGTGCATATGGAGCCGTTGAGATTGATTGAGCCGTCGCCAGAACATCTGCCCAGCAACCCGGTTCGTGTGATCATTTTTGACTCGACCAAGATGGGTTGCCAGCTGTTGGGGCACATGCTTGAGGGTTCCTCGTACAACGTGCAGGTCGTGGGCTCTTCTACTCAGCCCAACCTGGACAGTAGTTCCGACCTTCCAGACGCGGACGTCGCCCTCATCAGCGTTAACGCCGGGGATGGCCCTAGCACTCGTTTCAAGCTTCTGCGCGAGATCCGCCAGGCCCGGCCGAATGTTCGCTGCATCATGCTGCTCGATCGCTGTGATCGTGAACACGTCGTGGAGTCATTTAGCTCCGGAGTGACGGGCATTTGTGGTCGCGACGAATCCTGCGAAGTGCTGTGCAAGTGCATCGACCGCGTACACCAGGGTCAGATCTGGGCGAACAGCGAACAGTTGCACTTCGTTCTCGACACCTTCTGCGCCGGAAACCGTATTCGCTTCACCAATGCGCGGGGAGATGTTCTGTTAACGCAGCGTGAAGAGACCATCGTCTACCTGGTAGCTGAGGGGCTGCGCAATCGGGAGATTGCAGCGCAACTCAAGCTCAGCGAGCATACCGTGCGCAACTACCTGTTTCGGATTTTCGAGAAGCTCGGCATCTCGAGCCGGTCGGAATTGATCCTCTATACCATTGAGCAGCGTCGCAAGGGGCCGGTTGGACAGTAAAGCCTCTCCGCCGATCTACCCAGGCGGGAGATGGGACTGCTCAGCAGTGCCCCCGCCTGCCTCACTTTGGTAATCTGCGCCGTTTTCTGCTTAGGTAATCCGTACACGTTACTGGACATAAGTACCATCAAGTTGAGGTTGTTTTGTCCTGCGTCAACATTACCTTTTGCTCATTGCGAATTCGATTCGGCGTGTCTACCCTCGTCACAAGCATTTGTGCGCCACAAACGACTCCAGTCCAAACTGGGTAACAAGCACGCCTAACCGGCTGCATTCATCTGCGTCAGGTGCTGTTTGAGTGGCGCTCCACGTCCCGAGAGGAGTGCGCAATGGCTACCGCCACGATGAATGGCAGCTCGCCGGTTTCCGACCATTTATCGACGCCAGACATCGAACAAGCTCTCTCTGTGCCTCCTTCTCCGCCTGAGCCGCCAGCGGTCGTACAGCTTTCCGATGAGATCAGTTTTGTATGCGCCAGCGCCGCGATGGAGGAGATCCAGGCTCAGGCGAGGCTAATCGCGCGGTTCGACATGCCTGTCTTAATTCTGGGCGAAAGTGGAACGGGCAAGGAAGTCCTTTCGCTGTTAATCCATCAGCTTTCCCCACGCGCCCGAAACCCGCTGCTAAAGGTAAACTGTGCCGCCGTTCCGGCTGACTTGCTGGAGAGTGAACTGTTCGGCTATGAAGCGGGTGCCTTCACCGGAGCCACGAAATCTAAACCCGGGAAGTTCGAAATGTGCGAGCACGGCACCATCCTGTTGGACGAAATTGGAGAGATGCCGCCGGCACTACAAGCGAAACTTCTGCACTTTCTGCAGGACCGCCGGTTCTCGCGGTTGGGAGGCCGGACCACCATCCAAGCCGATGTGCGAATTCTGGCGGCTACCAATGTGGATATCGAAGAGGCGCTCGCCAAGAAGACCATCCGCGAGGACCTTTATTACCGGCTGAGTGGCTTCACCATGCGCATCCCGCCGTTGCGCCATCGCAAGGAAGAGATTCCGCCGCTCATCCGACACTTCATGAAGCAGAGCGCATATCAATTTGCCAGTCCGGAGCGGCAAGTGAGCCAACGGCTGCTACAGGCCTGTATCGCCTACTCCTGGCCCGGGAACCTGCGACAACTGGAGAATTTCGTCCGCCGCTATCTCATACTCGGGAACGAGGAGCTGGCTCTGGCGGAACTTCGGTCGGCGAATCGTGCGGTGCTAGGACTCACCAGCATCGATCCTGTATGTAGCGAGCCCGGGAGCCTGAAGCTGTTGGCCCGTTCCGTACGGAAGGAAGCGGAGGCTGCAGCCATCGCTCGCGCCTTGGAGCATACGAATTGGCACCGGCAGAAAGCAGCGCGCCTGCTGGAAATCAGCTATAAGGCACTCCGCTACAAGATCAAGGAATACGCGCTGGCGCCCCCAAAGACCGCCTGACGTCCTCAGCGTTCTCGACAAATCTCTTTCGCACCCCGCTTTGCCCCCATTCGAGCAGTTTTTCGATTCCTGGTAGTTACTTCTCACATAGAGTCTCAGCCTTAGAGTGGCATTACCTAAAGATTACCTTCGTAACGGAAACTGGTACCCAGTTATATATAAAACCGCTCCTCGTGTTTTAGCCTGAGATAGGTCCGATGTCCGGGTGGTTGACTCCGCCATCCTGATAATGTGCGCGGACATTTTGTATAGAAGGGGCCAATCCTTCATGGCTACCGAACGAGTGATTTCCCGCTTTTTGCTCCCGGCACTGGTCTTAACTGTAGTTTTCTCTGCCATATGCGTGACAGCACAAAATCCTGTCGGCATCTGGAAATTGAACGAGGGATCGGGCGACATGGTCTTCGATTCCTCCGGTGGCGGCCATACAGGCGAAGTTTCCGGAGGCCTGATTTGGTCACGGGAAGGCACCACCTGGACGGTCTCGGGTGATGCGACCCAGAAAGGTTACGTAACCATCCCCAACCTGGAGCTGAGCGGCAGCAACGCTGTCAGCGTAACGGTGTGGGTGAAGAAGAATTACGGCAGTAACAGCGGCGGCAACGTTCTCTTTGAATCAGGTAAGAACTACCCGACCTCCGAGCCCAGCTTTGCCTTGATAACTGACGATCCCAGCTGCCACGGTATCCAAGCCGTCCTGCGGGGAAATGAAGGCACAACAGCGAACTGCTATGGCCAGCCGACATCGGGGGTTTGGCACCACCTGGCGGCGATATACGACAAGAGTCAGACCGGTGGCAGCGCAGTATCGTTTTATGTAGACGGGATGTTGCAGACGCCCAGCTGGAGCCTTTCTTCAGCGACCAACACCGACAACTTCAGCAATGATCCGGTTTATCTTCTTTCGCAGGGCGGCCTCTCGCATTTCAGCTCAGGCACAATCAGCGACTTCCGGGTATATGACGGTGCTTTGAACTCCGAGCAGGTTCAGGATATCTATCACGAGACTCTGCTCGCCTCGCCCTCGCCCATTAGCTACGTGCAGGGCAACTACAGCGATCCGCAAAGTCCGCAGACCTCAGTCACCGCTCGATTCAATAGTGCGCAGAGCGCTGGCGACCTGAATGTGGTTGTGATTGGCTGGAAAGACACAACGGCCCAGATAAGCCGGGTGGCCGATTCCGCGGGCAACACTTACGCCTTGGCAGCCGGACCGACGCTACACAGCGGATTTGGTTCGCAGGCCATCTATTACGCGAAAAACATCGCCGCGGCAGGTGCGGGCACAAACAGCGTAACGGTGACGTTCAACACAGCGGCCCGGAGTCCTGATCTCCGTATATTGGAATACAGCGGCGCGGATACGAATAATCCTCTTGACGTTACGGTAGCGGGCACTGGCAACAGCCGAAACACGAACAGCGGCTCGGCAACCACGACCAGCTCGACCGACCTGATCTTGGGCACCAACCTGGGGGCGTCAATCACGTCAGGGCCAGGAAACAACTTTACGAAGCGTTTGCTCTCCACGCCCCAGGGAAACCTGGTAGAAGACCGCTCCGTCACCAGCATGGGCAGCTATTCGGCTAGCTCGTCCATTTTTCCCGCCGGCAACTGGATCATGCAGATGGTGGCGTTCCGGTCCCAAAGAACGTTAGTTTCCATCGCGGTGACCCCGGCCAATCCATCGATTGCCATTGGCGGCCATCAGCAGTTCACCGCTACCGGTACGTATAGTGACGGAAGCTACCAGAACCTTACCAACTCCGCGACATGGACTTCCAGCGCGACCTCGATTGCAACCATCAGCAGCACCGGCTTGGCTACCGGCGTCGCCTCCGGCAATACGACGATCACGGCAACCTACGGCTCGATCAATGGTTCGACGACTTTAACCGTCACCGGCAGCGGCGGATTCTCTATGTCTGCGTCGCCGTCCTCGCTGACTGTCACGCAAGGCAATCAGGGTACGTCCACGATCACGACGACCGTCAACAACGGTTTCAATAGCGCGATCTCTCTCACTGCTTCAGGAGCGCCAAGCGGAACCACCGTCAGCTTTAATCCCGCCACTATACCTGCACCGGGATCAGGAAGTTCCGTAATGACGATCTCCGTAGGGTCCAGTACGCCGACGGGTACGTATCCGATCACCGTTACCGGAACTGGTGGAGGCGTACATCAGACAGCTACCGTAACGCTGACGGTCAGCGCACCTCCGACTTTCACTTTGTCTGTTTCGCCAACCTCTCTCACGGTGACGCAGGGGAATCAGGGGACGGCCACCGTAACGACGACAGGGCTGAACGGATTCAATAGCGCGATCTCGTTCTCCACTTCAGGCGCACCTACCGGCACTACAGTTAGTTTCAGCCCTAATCCAATTCCCGCGCCTGGGACAGGCACGTCGAGCATGTCTGTTGTAGTCGGATCCAATACTCCGGCGGGAACCTACACGATCACGATCGCGGCCAGTGGTGGCGGCGTGCAGCAGACAGCAACGTTCAGCCTTACTGTCGTCGGTGCGAGCGGTATCGTACTGGACGGGGCTATTCACGGTGTGCACGATAACGGAACCGGCGCCAGCACCACAGCGGCTGTATCGATTGGAACGCCTACCGCGGGCGATCTGATCACTTGCGAAGTCAGCTTCGACTCCGGTGGCGGAAACACTCTGGTGTCGGTAGCCGATCCGAACAACGGCACTTATGCCGCTGCTGTTCCGGCGCACTTGAACAGCAGTCTCAACCAGTACTACGGCATTTACTACGCCCAGAATGTCTCAGCTTCAGCTACCACGATCACCCTGACCGCTTCGCAGTCCCGTGATTACATGGCGATTGCATGTCAGGCATGGAAGGGAGCGGCGACCACGAATTCGTTCGATAGCTCCTTTGCCCAGTTGCAGGATGCATCGGGAATGCCGAATCCAACTACCGGGGCCAACAAGACTCCTTCGTCCAACGGTGAACTGGTTATAGCCGGCGTAGGGCTGGACACGGGCGGCACGCCGACTGCTGGCACGAACTATGCACTGACCGACGGGGCTCCCACAACGCAACTGTGGCCGGAGTATTGGGTGCAAGGCACAGCGATCTCCACTGCCGGTAACTACACCTGGCAGAGCGATACCTGGACCGATACGATGGCGGCCTTCCGGCCTCTTGCGGCCGGCAACTTCACCATCTCGGCTTCTCCGTCCTCACTCACTGTTGCACAGGGCAACCAGGGCGCGTCGACCATAACAACGACGGTTAGCGGCGGATTCAGCAATTCCATCAGCCTGTCGGCCTCCGGCGTACCGTCGGGCACAACGGTTACCTTCAATCCGACTTCGATCGCTGCTCCGGGATCGGGCAGTTCCTCTATGTCCATCGCGGTCGGCGCCGGCACCGCAGCCGGCACCTATCCCATCACTGTGACGGGTACTGGCGGCGGCATTCAGCAATCGGCCACCGTGAGCCTCACGGTCACGGCCGGGGCCGGATTCTCGATCTCGGCTTCGCCTGCGTCGCTCAGCATTATGCAGGGCAACCAGGGGACCTCGACGATCACCAGCGTGGTGAGCGGAGGTTTCAGCAGCTCGATCAGCTTCACTGCTTCCGGAGCGCCGTCGGGAACGACGATTGCCTTCAACCCGGCGACGATCCCTGCTCCCGGATCGGGCAACTCGGTGATGACAATTACGGTGGGATCGACTACGCCGATGGGGACCTATCCCATCGTCGTAACAGCGTCGGGAGGCGGGCTCTACCAAAGCACGACCGTCACCCTGACAGTCACAGCTCAGATCGCGCTCTCGTGGGCGGCCAGCCAATCGCCGGGAATTGCCGGGTACAACGTGTATCGCAGCACGGTCTCAGGTGGTCCGTACACCAAGATCAACTCAAGCCTTGTCCCCAGCACCAGCTACAACGACCAAGGCGTACAAAACGGCGTCACCTATTATTACGTGACCACGGCGGTCAGTAATCAGGGGATGGAAAGCAGTTACTCAAATCAGGCGTCGGCGATGGTGCCGTAGTCTCCGGTCGTAGAACTAGATTGAAGGGCCTGGCGCGGAAGTGTCAGGCCTTACTTTTTCTGCCAACCGCATCAGTAACAAGCAAAACAACGCGCCCAATAGAGTTCCTATCGAATTTGTGATCAAGTCCGTCGTTCCGGAGAATCGGGTCGGAAGATACCACTGGAAATACTCGATTGCAAGACTCGTTAAGAACCCTGCCAGCAGGGCGAGAAGGATAGCGCGCTTGCTGTCCCGGAGAATTCCGAACGCCAGCGCGCCCATGAACCCCAACGGAACAAACCCGGCAACATTGACGAGAGCATCTCCTATATAGTTCCCGTCAGCCCTCGCTTCCGATACGGGATTTTCGAAGAGCATCTCATCTTCGGTTACGAACTTCGCCGGCAGCTGAAGCGTCCCTGCGTCTCCAGCCTCATTACGAATCAAGTTACCGGATCGTTGCCGGAACGAGTACAAGGCAAGCAGTTGGGCTGAGTCGGAGACAATTAATCCTGTGCCGCTGGTCCATCGATCTGCATTGGATGCCACTTCGCTGCTCGAGAGGGCCCGTCCGTAAATGTCGAGTCCTTTGATTTGTCCTGCCCATGCCCGGTTGCGCAGCGGAGCATTGCCAAGGATGAGTTCGCCAGAAAGATCGTTCGGGGCGAGCATAAAACTCTGGCTCGTCGTCAGAAGCTTGCCGTCAACGTAGACAGATGTCCGCTGACCATCAGCGACTAGAGAGAGCAAGAAATCACGACGCCGGAGTACATCAGGGACGCGAAGCTCACTTGCGAGCCGGGTGCCATGGTGCGTCGTAGTCTCCAGCCGTAATAACAGGTCAGTGTAGTCCTGCGTCAGCTCGAAGCTGCGGGCATCGCGACGACTATAGACTGCGACCGGCACGCCTGTTGTCCACACCTTATCTGGGTGCAGCCAGACCTCCAGGGTGCAGCCGCGCAATGCGGAAGCATCGATGTTCAGCGGAGTGTTGCCGACTGCGACTCCGTGACGGTGAAACGCGATCCCACTTCCCTCTGCAAGCCATGTAGCGTCATTGGAAGGACGTGAGAACGGCCACAGACCTGCCGCTAGCGTGACCAGCACAATTCCGATAAAGAGCAGCGCCAGCAATCGGCGGCCAGCTTGCGTCGGGTTAAATCGACGGAGGTTACTGTTCGAAGGCATTGACGATAATTGATCGTACGCGAACCACTTTAAGTTTCGTGGGTCCACAGTGAGCCGGGGCAAAAAAAAGGGCGCTCCCGATTGAGAGCACCCTTTTCCATGCGAGATTACTGATGAGCGTCCTACGTTGGGAGAAACTCCTCCAATTCAGCGACAGGCGCATCGCACTTGACCGCCAGCACGAAGGTTCCCGCCGCCTCGCCGTCTTCGAGACGCACGATCTGACCTTCGCCGGTCAGATGAATCGGACGCACCGAATGTTTGCCGTGAACGCTCAGAACGAAGCTGACGGAGGTGTCCTTCGGTACCGGACGAACGCTGCGTACAAGCAGGCCGCCGAGGCTGAGGTTTTTGCTCACTGTCTCGATCTCGGCAACCTTGGATTCTGTTTCGTACTTCAGCCGCACCGGAAACGCCAGCTTAAACCGGCGATAGCTTCTACCCTGTACGTCCGGCGGCGAGTAAGGTCTTTCGATGTAATCCATTTGGTTGCTGCTTCCTGTGCGATTCGAGATAACTGCTGCAAAGGACTCCACGCGTGGAGTACCTGATCGTCTAGTCAGCGTTTAAGAGTGACTTACGGGACCCGCGCCTTGGCTTGCTTGGACATCCTGCTGGGGACATGAGCGACACTCACCGCCTGGGCTTCGTAGATGTAGGTGTGGCCGGACGAAACATCGTAGTCAACGCAAGTGGTTCCGGTAATGAGAACTTTATTGATCTTCACGCAGCTTGCACGCGGCTGTTCGCAGGGATTACCGGATTCTCGGCGATAGATGTTGTAACCGGCTACGGCGCTCTGAGGGGCTGCGTTGGCAGGCACACTCGCTTGCCAGGAAAGCTTTACGCTATGTGGAGTAGGGCCAGTGGAATTAGAGCTGGAGGTCGCAGCAGGCGGCGTGATCACTACATTGTCAAGGCAATTTCGGTCGACTGGCGATGTCTGGCTTCCGCATAACGCCGCTGGATACATCGCTAGGGTCAGGCAACAAATGCTGACAAGCCTGCGGAATATGCGAACCGTTATCATCGCCGAAAGACCCCGTCGCAGAGGGACGGCTGCCGGTCAGGCTACCACGTGTTTCAGCTTTGTGGCATTCGCCGGGTCTGCCAATCTCCGTTCGAACCTGCCCACCACTCCCACCAGCGCGAATAACGCAGTCAAGGCAATGGCAAAAAACAGAACTCCACCCTGCCGATGCAGCCGGCTATTGAGGATATCCACATTAACGTAAGCCCCAAGAATAGCCAGAGTAAATACGCGCAAACTATTTTTCGCGATAGCCAGCGGCACGATAAACAAAATAGCTGCGACCCTGCCCCAGAAAGAATGCAAGAGCAAATAGCAGACGACCATTCCACATACCGCCAGGAGAAGGCTGGAGCGGATGCTGCTGCACTCCTGCGCAACTTCAATGGTCAGCCCCGGTATGCCGAGCACCGGACCATGCTGGACAACCGGGATGCCGCAGAGCACAAACAAGCTTCGCGTCAGAGAAACCGTGCCGTCCTGCAGCATCGTGACGATGTGATTCACGGCCGTCTGCGGTGCGGGCACCAGCCAGAGGAGAAACAATAAGGGAAACATGCATCGCCGGAAATTGCCCAGCCCGAAACAAGATATGAAAGACGCCAGCCAGAACAAAACGAGAGCGAGCGTTTCAAGCGAGAGCTGCGCATCCCATGCGAGCCAACCTGTGCGTCCGAAGTAAGAAGCGGCGATCCTGAGAAGAACGGCCACGCACAGTAAAACTGCCCCGGCCTCGCCATCGGGTCTCAGCTCGGTCACGGAGTTCTTGAACTTTGCAAGGACCAGCACCACGCTGATCGGCACGATGACCAGCAGGTGCGTATAAGCCTGATTGTGTATTGCCAGACTCAACAGCGACTGCAATGGTCGAAACCAGACCACGATCGAAGCTATGCAGAGCAGAAGGAAGAACCTGCTGGCCCGGGACGGAGCGATGGCAAAGCGAATTCTCCTCGAAGGTTGCGTCTCGTCATCGCGGATCCGATTCTGGTTACCCATCCTGATCGATTATCTAGAGATATTTCTTGGAAATGAGGTACGGGAGCAATGCTACCTCGGCGAAAGAAGGAAGTGGATCTTCTTTACAAAAAACAGATTCAATTCGGGTGCGCCTCAACGATTGCAAATACGACCGAAGATCGCCGCGGCGGTGAGCGATTTGCGAAAAAGCGGTCGGGACATCGGTGACAAGCCTCAGCCATCCGACTCCGGCTTTTCCCCGACATTCGTTCGTAGCCTGGCCGATCTGGTCGGCATAGAGAAGATACGGAAAGTCCACGCCGGCCGCGCCTCCCAAGCTATGGAAGCCCCATATTCTGGCGTTCACATCCAGCAATTTGTAGCGATGGTCGCGCGGATCGAGTTTGTATTCCACCTCGACCAGGCCATAAAAGTTGATCGATCTCAGAAAGTATTCCGAGAGGGCCTCGATCTCCGGCAGGGACGTGCTCTCAACATAGGTAGCCGAACGACCGAATTCATGCGGATGCTGACGCAGTCTCTGGGCCACCAGGCTGCTGTGCGCGACGCCGTCCCGGAAGAACGCGCAATACGAAAATTGCTGGCTTCCTCCGCCCGGGATAATCTCCTGGATCAGAAGTTCGTCCGGCGCAATTTGTCCGCGGGCCGCTCGGAAAAGTTCTCTGAGCTGCTCTGGAGTATCGGCTCGCCACGCCTTTGCCCCGGTCGCGTAGAAGAAGTTCTCCTTCACCGCTGGTTTCACTGCCAGAGGCAGCTTTTCAAACAGTGGTTCAAGTTCTTCCTCGGTCTGTGGGTTGAAGGTTTCGGGGCACGGTATGTTCAGCCTCTTGGCAAGATCGTACGTATTCTTCTTGTTCCAGACCCACTGGATCGTATCCCAGCCAGGGGTGGTTACTCGGAATATTGAGCTGAGTTCGTCGCGATGACGCGAGACCGCGGCCACGGTCTCGTCCCGAGTGGGAAACAGCACCCAGTTCTTCAGGTCTAACCTGCGCCCCACCTCGAGGAGAGATTCGACAGCTCTCTCCGGATCTCGCAGATCTTTAACCTTGACCGCATGGTCAACGTAGCGCGAGAAGGAAGAAACTGAGTACTGATCGTCGATTACGACGACGGGGATACCTCGCCGCCCAAGGCTGCGGGCAACTCCCAGTCCCGGATGCTCCCCGCCGACTACAAGAGCTCCCGTTTGCTCTGTCACTGGTTGTTCCTTTCCGAAGGCCAATTAGGCCGCGTCGCCGCAATATTCAACTTGGCGAATCCTGTCGGGCACGCGGCGCCGAATGATGCGAGCCGTCAACTGCCTGGAAGTGAATTCTGTGCCCGTTACAAAGTAAAGGAGAGGACCGAAGCTGCGGGCAGCGGGTGCTCCGATAAAGTGGAGCCCCGGCACCGAGCTGCAGAATCCCGCATCCACCATGGGATAACCGTCGAACTGCCGCACTTTTGCGACGAGCTCTGCGGGCAGGAAAGAATACTTCGAGATATTCACGCGATAGCCGGTGCCGAGAAGGACATGATCAACCCGGCGGTGGCTGCCATCGCTCAATCTGATTTCGACCTCGTCGCCGATGCACTCCGCACGGGTGACAAGCTGGTTGGTCGTGATCTTTACGGAAGCCAAACGTTCAGGCAGCCACCGCGAACCGGCGGGACGAACTGCGCGAGTGCGAATCTTATCCCGGAAGCCGAGCGGCAAGCGGGCGACGACGTTCGGAGTTGCCACCAGACGGCTGATGCCCGCGGGCCCTACATCGTGTTTCGAATACAGCATGCGAGAAAGCAACCCCATCTGATGGAGCCACGGATGCTGACCGATCCAGCGCAGCTCTTCCCTGGAGATAACTTCGACCTCAGATCCGGCTTCATGCAGAATCGCTGCCGACTCGAGGGCACTCTGCCCTGCCCCAATCACGGCAACTCGTTTGCCGGCCAGCTCCGCTACGGGCTTTCCTTCATAACAGTGCGAGGCATGTGTCATCGGCATGTCAACGAACATTTCCGGCTTCGAATGAAACGGGCCGACGCCCGCCGCGACAACCACGCGGCCGCTTAATACGGACTCGCCGTTTTCGAGCACGATGCGGAAGTTCGATCCGTCCTGGTTTACGCTGACGACGCGCGTGGTATCCAGATCTCCGCCCAGTTGCTCCCGGAACCAGCGTCCGTACTTCACGAAAGTATCCAGTGGAACAGGCTTGGCCGCCGGAGTGTTGGAGGCTGCCTCATACGCTTCCAGGGTGAAAGAGGACGTCGGGTCAGCGATGTTGGAGGCTTCACGGGGTGAGCGCAACAACATCCCCTGCGGCATTTTGTCTGCCCAGAACTCCATGGGCTTTCCAAACACCTGCACTCGAAGTCCCGTACTCTTCAAGAAGACCCCCGCCGACAAACCATAGGGGCCAGCGCCGATAATTGTCACGTCGTTCACGGTAATTCCTCGCAATGATTGAATTAAGGGAGCTGGACTACTTACAGAAAGGCCCGGAGAATTTGCAGTCGAGGAAGCTAGTCTGTCGCCATTCGATAGCGAACGGTGTCGCCGTCGAGTTCCGCGTAGGCAACGCGAGCTCTTTCGCTCTCCGGTCCTTCGACACGCCAGTTACCTTCCTCACCGATCAGCTCCATCTGGCTTCGTTGTCTCCACCATGCTGCGACATCCCGCGGCAAAGCGCTCCAGCAGTTTCCGCTCTCCCGCAGTTGCTTAAGATGGGAGAGCAGTTCCCGATAGATTCCACGAGCTTTCATCTCGATAACGTAATCGGGATGGACAATGAAGCTAACCAGACCATTATTTTGGCGGATGATCTCGATTTGTTTCTTCCAGAGGTCAGTCGAGTAGTCACTCAGGATCTGGAACAGGGTGTAGTCCTGGGTACAGGTAAGCGGCAGTTCGACGATGTTTCCGATGAAATACGGCATCACCGTACAGCAGCCGCCGTGCTGCGGGTCCAAGTGGCCCACATTTGGAATCGACATGTCGTAGTCAAATTCAAAAGCGCTGTACCAATCCGCGTTGCGATACAGAATGCCAGAACGAAATCCTTGGGCTTCGAACTTCCGCACGTAGTCGTTGATGCGGGCAGAGCGCCTTAGAAATTCGTCATGCTCAGCGTAAAGACGGCCATCATGCTTTAGATCATGGACATTCACTTCGAACCCGCGCCGCCTGATGCTGTTCAGAAAGCCGTCGTCAACCACATAACGTTCTTCCGGCACAATTTGAAACGAACTCTTGATTTCAGCGGAATCGTCCAGGTCCATTAACTGGCCGCAAAAAGCTTTTCCACTCACGTCTTCGACATCGTGGGTCATGATCAGGCAACTGGAAAATCCTTCGGGCCAAAACCAGATGAAGGGAACGCACTGTTTCCCGCTGGCGCGGAGCGCCATTGCCAGCAACTTTCGATGAATGCGCTCGACCGTGGTGTCGACCGGCCACCTGGGGAATTTCAGTTCCTGCCAACCTTGCAGGTGAATCTTTTGCAGGACGCGTCGTACTGGCACGTTGAGAAACGGTCGAATCAGATAGTACGCCTTGCGCAGCAACTCGTTGAAGAGCTGCCCTTCCTGACGGAATTGCGCCGTATAGCGCTCATGGCGGAGATTGTCGATGACTTCGTCCGGATCGAACGGCAAACGTACGGCACCCATATGCGTGATTGCCGAAGCCAGGCAATCCGTCAGGTCATCTTCAAGCCGGGCCGGCTGATGGACGCCAACCAGGCGTCCGTAACAGATCGCGTCGGCACCGAAGTTAAAGAATCCGGGAAGCGCGCCTTCCGCAGACTTCCGCAGACATCGATGGCAAAAGGTTTCCTGCAGGGCGGTAATAGCTGTCTAAAGTCGCGCCAGCGGGATGTTCTCCGGCAACCTTCGCAGAGCCGGCCGGGCGAACCCGTACCTCATCTTTCAGGCGTGCTCCAGCCGCTTCGGTGCGTATAGGCAAAGACGTAGTATGCCCCCAACCGGCAAGATGAGGTATGTTACCACTGTTAACCTGCATTGCTTAAGGTAATAGCCCAGAACGAAAACGCCCTTACTGCTCGATCAGCGTTGCAGACTCTTGATTTGAAGGCTTTACACCTGCGTCGTAGTTCGTACAGCGCTGGCACGCAGATTGTCGATCGGTTCGCTTTGCTGAGCGGTGCCTACCGCGGTGCGCCGGTACGTCTCAAACGCTTCGCAAATCATGCCACCGAGATACCAGACGCGTGTCTTCGCGGCAAAGCGCCGCGCTACCTGTAGGCTGATCATCCATCGCAGCATCCACATGGAATAACGTCGTACCCACAGCAACGGGACGCCGCAGAGCAGCCATCGCGTTTCCTTAGGAACCGCGGCAGCGCGGACGTCCGATCGGCCTTTATCGAACCACCAGTCAAGGAAGTACTTCTGCGACAAACGGCTTTGGGGCACGGAATGGTAGACAATAGCGGTGGGCTCGTAGCACAAGGGCTCGCCCGCGCCCAGCAGTCGATAAACGAACTCGCTATCCTCTCCGCGAATCTCTGATCCGGGCTGGGGTCCCAGGTCGGTGCGGAATCCGCCATGCTTTACGAACACTTCCCGGCGAAACGCCATGTTCGTTCCGAAAGGCGCTTCTTTCAGCTCGATTCTTTGCGTTCCCAGGTCAAACATGACCAACGGACCGCGCACGTAGGATGCATCGTCGCTAATCCATGCGGGAAAGATAACGTCTTGCTGCGGGAGGACACGGCCTCCAACTCCAACCCAGGTCCCTTCCAGAACCGGGCTGCACAGTTTCTCCAGCCATTTGGAGTCGACCGTCACATCGTCGTCCACAAAGGCGAGCACGTCGCTTTGCGCATCGCGAATTCCGGCGTTCAAGGCGTGTGATTTCCCGGGCCGACCCTCAAACAGGTAGCGAAAGCGGCCCGGGTAGCGGCGACAAATCTCTTCCGTAACCTCGCGGGTTTGGTCGCTGGAGTTGTTATCGACAACGAGCACCTCCCAATCCAGCGACTCCGGCAAGGAACTCAGCGCAAGGCTGGAGAGAGCTTTGCTCAGACTCTGGCATCGATTGTAAGTACACAGAATGGCTGTGATCTTCATTGGTACCGCTTGCGTCATTAGCAACGAATGCGCACGCAACTTTCGCACACTACCGCAGAGTCGGACCCGTTACCGCTGAACCAATTCCATCCTGAACCGATACTTCCCTCAAGGAACGCTGCTCTTTTCTATTTGCGTTCCGGAGCTTCTTGCCGATCAGACGCAGCCCCCGAGAGATGGTCGCGCCCGGATTTACAATCATCGCCGCCACCTCACCGAAGACTTGACCGGCCAGGGCGATACTGTCGATCTCTTCATTCAGAGTTTGCAGGCCCTTCCGCTGATACTCCCAGAACGCCGCCCCACGGCCTCGAAGGACTGACTTGGCGAGAACACGATAGTAAGCCCGCTTCGCTTTCTTCTTTGTCGCTTCCGCGTCCACCTCGCCCAAGTATGTGGCTGCAAACTTCCGCACCGTAATATAGCGATCCAGTTCGTCGGGCACAAACTGATGAGCTGCCGCGGAGATGGATTCGTTTACGTTGTCGGTCCGCATGAAGGACAGTATCTGGTGAACGAAACCGAAATCCCATCTGGCGAGAATCTGCATGCACTTCTCGGTATCCTCATGCAGCGCGGACTCGTCGAAAAACGGGAACTGATTGCGAATCAACGATGAGCGGTACATCACCGTATTTGTCGAGCCGAACGGGAACAATCCGTCGTCGAGGTAGAGCCTTCCAACTTGCTTTCCCGGCAACATCGTGGCCGGATAAGGAAAACCTGAACCGCGGACTTTCGATCCTTTCATGTCATAAGAACTGACAAGACCAATCGTTTCCGACTGTTCAAAAGATTGGACCATCAGGCGCAGACATTCAGGGAAAATGTAGTCATCTGCCTGCACCACCTTGCAATAAAGGCTGGCAGGCGAAATTTCCGACAGGGCTAAATTGTAGTGCCGCGGCTGTGCCACAAGCACAGGCTGCCGAACCACCCTAATTCTGGAGTCGCGCTGAGCATAGCTCTCGGCAATCTCCCAGGATCCGTCCGTACTGCAGTTGTCCGAGAGAATATATTCGAAGTTGGTAAAGCTCTGGCCCAGCACGCTCTCGATACACTCCGCCAGATACGGAGCAGTATTGCGGAACGGGGTGACGACGCTGACGACAGGTTGTCTCACGATGAGCTCTTATCCGTTTCCGCATTCGGCGGTGGTCGCTACCGAAGAAGCCACAGGGCATGAATGTTTTTCCAGCCTCATAATGCGTGCTTCCTTGCCCAAACCGAGAAGGTAGTTCAGCCGCCAGTGAGCCCGAAATACCTGCTCGTCGCGCAGGCACAAGGCCGCGATCGACATTGCGAGCATGGCCTTGGGCACGTCGCGAAATAAGTGGCGGGGGACTCCGAACCACGGCTTGGGATTGGGAAAGAGCCGCTGATGTCCGCGGCCAAAGCGTTTTGCGCGACGCAAGATCCACTTCTTATCCAGTTGCTCCACGCGGACCAGATGCTCTACAACTGCTCCCTGAACATGCCAGCCCTTGTGACCGTTGCGCCCCAAGCGTAGAACGAGTTCAGTCTCACTCCCCATGGCGTAGTCGCTTCCGCTAGGTCCAATCGCGCGATCAAAGCGCACGCCACTGCGAAAGATGTCCGATCGAATCGCCATGTTGGGCCCGATGATGTCGGGCAATCGCGAGAATGCCAGCGGACCTTCCGGCAAGGCTGGATCATTCATACCAAACGTAGGTCCAACGTTGACCCAATTAATCCACGACGGGGGTTGCGCCTGCCAACGAGGAATAACCGGACCGCCAAACAGGCCATATTCAGGGTGACGAGACGCAGCCTGGCGAAGATTTACCAGCCAGTCCGTGTGAGGAAATACGTCGTCATCCGTAAATACTGCCAAGTCCCCTTCCAGCAGTTCGAGGGCGGCGTTCAGGGCGTTGTTTTTGCCCGGCGTCGGCTCGCTCAGCCACTGGAGAGGGAGGCGAGCTTCAAAAGAACGCAGCACAGAAGGCGTGTCGTCAGTGCTGCCGTTGTCGGCGACGACAAGCTTCCATCCTCCGGCGGGCATCTGCAGCTCGCAGAAAGAATCCAGAACTTGCGCCAGAATGTCAGCGCGGTTTCTCGTTGCCAGGAAAACTGTCAGCATGCTGTTTGCATGGACTGGCGGCATCCCGCCAGCGTCAGCTCCGCTAAGAAATCGTATTGCTTGGCCGAAAGCGATCCGGCACGGCTGACGTAAGCATTCAAGCTCTCGCTGATCGCTTTGCCGTTGTGGAGGGCCTGCTCGCAGGCAGCAACGATATCGGCGGCAGAAAATGTGGTGATCTGCAGAAGGTTCTGCGTCTGTCCCAGGTCGGCCATCACCCAGTCCACCTTGGGATCGAACGAAATCGCCAGCAGCGGCGCGCCGCTCACACAACCCAGAATCACGCTATGCAATCGGCTGGCGATGAGGACGTCCGCTCCGTGAACGGTTTGCACGAATTCTCGCCATGTGGCCACACTGGAGACTCGGATTTTGGCTTCGAATGAGATGCCCAAAAGATCTTTAAGCTGAGTCATCAAGTCAGGAATGACGGCCTTGTCGGATAGGGCGGACCATACAAGGACGATTTCGTAGTCTCGCTCCAAAAGGCTATGAATCGCCAGCGACAGCTCGCGCGCATAGCGCTGGTAGGTCGCAAGATCCTGGCACGGCCACAAACCGGGTTTCATGAAGACAATCGGGCTTATCGCGACGACTTTGCTTGCGCGCCGGATTGGCTCCTCTCGCCAAGCCGGACCGGGTTCGGCCAGCGGAACAGCAAATGCGAGATCAGGTACCACAGCGTCGGACTCGGCTATGCGAAGCAGATGACTCGCTACGTTCTTTGTTTGCACGTCCCGGTAGGATCGATACTGGGCCGTGGAGAGAGCCCGCTTCAGAAAGAAGCGTGCCAGCTTCGACCGTATTCTTCCCGCCCCGACGCTGACCACCAGGTACGGTACCTTCGCGGCACGCGCCACGAGTGCCCATTTGAACAAGCTGTACGGCAATCCCCAGGGGCCGCCCCACTCCTCGTCCAGTTGGCCGCCACCGGAAACGATCAGCGCCTGAGACCCTCGTAGGAATCTGTAGGCAGCAAGCGTGTGACGAATTTCCCGAGCAATTGTTCTAAGGGACTTCAGCCCGCGTTTCACCGCCCGCATAAGAAGAGAGTTGCTGCTTCGGGCTTGCCCATGCGCGGTCCGCGGCCCATCCGTCGTCATCCCGTAGAACGGCCTGTCCACGGCGCAAATCGGAAAAGCATCGACTCCATGCCGCTCGAGAAAGTTACTGCAGTTGAGAGTAATTCCTGACACTCTCACATTCGGCATCCGGGAACGAAGGTTGGCAATCAGCGCATCCTGGATGGCCGCATCTCCAAAATTGTTCCCGCTGTATGGAGTCAGGACGGCGACTCTCGGACACTCGGGTTTCTGCCCGCTGTTTCCACGAGCAGACTCGCGCAATCGTTGTTGCGCGGTGTCGCCCACATACCTCGAAATCACTGGCGCTTCAACCATGGAGGAATTCGTCGGTATAGGACATCGACAGTAGTGCAAGAAAGAACAGTGCTTATATAACCGGAAGGCTGCGCAGATTCTCCGTGCCGTTTTCTTTCTTGCGGAAGAGCATGCACTCAGTAACGGCGGGAAACAGCGGGATATGAAAGCTGCCGGCCAGCACAAGCCCGTGCCCGGCAAAATAGTTCACGAGATAGCCGCGGGAAATCATTTGCGGCGCCCAAGCCCAATTCCATGGGTTGGCATCGAACCATGCTTTCAAGTGCCTGTTGCTGAAGCAAGTCTCGGTAAGCACATCAAAGACGACCCAACCATCCTCGCGGACGACGCGGGCCATCTCTTGCAGGTACGACATGGTGGTGAGAAACGGCAGGCCCGGAAAAACTTTGTTCGCGTGAACCAGATCCATGCTAGTGGATGGGGTTTCGGACAGCGTACGGCCGTCGCACGTCCGGGCAATGACTGGATGGCGCTCCGACAGCCACTGCCGCCACTCTCTGGAGGTCTCGTAAATTTCGTACTCGCGCGGAGGGCAGTGAGAAAACACAGCGTCCAGATATCTGCCGCTGCCGGGGCCTATCTCGCACACGCGTTCAAGGTTGCTCTCAAACACACCCAGCGCGCGCCATCCGTTGACCGTCGCCTCCAACGGCGTCACCGCGCTATCGCAGTGCTTGCGCTCAATGAACTCCCCAACGGACAACCCTGATTTCTTAGCAGCTTCCAGGGTCTCCTTGAACGAGATGTACTCTGAAAACGGACGCTGCGGAGATTTACGGGCTGGTAAGAGTTGCGATATTTTCATCATTTCTCGGCCTGCTGCACTACTGGTAAATACTGCGAATCGTTTCGGACTGAGGGGTTTCGCCGCTAGTGTTTTGCGCCCCCGCCACTCCACTGACGCTAAGCAACCTGCCCGCATCTCGGCCAATCTGCTGGTGGATCAGCTTCGGGAAGCAGTGGACCTTGCCGCGCACATCGTCGCTGGAACTCACGTAGATCGTGGTGGCCGGTTCTCTGCGGTCGTACGTCGTTTGGTTGTCGTACCGGTAAATAAGAGCCGCAACATAGTAAATTCCGCCAGTCATATTGAGCTGTACCTCGAAGGTGCAGAGAGAGCTCTCGTCTGCGTCAAGTGTGATCGTCTCGTGCGTGAGCCGCTCCGTCGAGGTGTCGAACACGTGCTCAAACTCATGGCTGATGATGTAAAGCGTTACCGAGAGTTTCTCCACCCGCTCGCGCGCGGTGATCAGGATGTCGACGTAAGCCCGGTCTCCGGATTCGAAGTCCGATGCTTCCCCGAACTCATTCCTCACGCGAACGCTGGTGATGCTGACGGCGGAGGCTTCGGCCTGCCGGACATTGCAATCGAGGGATCGATCGATATAAGCACTAATCACGTTCTGTGCCGGTCCAGTCGTGACCACATGGCCTTTCTCGAGCAGCAGGCATCGGTCGCAGAACTCCGCAATGCTTTTCAGGTTGTGGGAAACAAACAGAACGGTTGTGCCCGAGGCAACCAGGTTCCGCATGTGCTGCACGCACTTTCGCTGGAAGACGTAGTCGCCCACGCTCAAGACTTCGTCGACGATCAGGATGTCGGGCTGCACGTGCGCCGCCACGGAAAATCCAAGCCTGGCATACATGCCGGACGAATAGCGCTTCACCGGGGTATCGATGAATTCCGCTAAGCCTGAAAACTCGACAATCTCGTCAAGTCTGGCGGCAACTTCGGCTCTCGTCATCCCCAGAATCGATCCGTACAAAAAGATGTTTTCTCGGCCGGTCAGGTCATGATGAAAACCGGCGGCGAGCTCAATCAAGGCGGAAATCCGTCCGTCGACAGAGAACGATCCGCAGGTGGGGACGATTAAGCGGCTCAGGATCTTGAGCATCGTGCTCTTCCCTGCACCGTTTGGCCCAATAATGCCGAAAGCCTCGCCCCGGGTTACCTCGAACGAAATGTCGCGCAGTGCCCAGAATTCTCTCTCGTCGCAGACTTCGACCGAGCGAAACATGTTGCGCGTAATATTCGGTAGAAGGTCCCGAAGAGAGCTGAACCGCTCTCCCTTGTGAAACTTTTTTGAGACGCCGTCCATTCTGAGGGCGATGTTATTCATAATTTCGTCTAGACGCTCTCGGCGAACGCGGGCTCCAGCCGCTTAAATGTCAGGTAGCTCACGATGAGCAGCAGCAAGCAAAAACCAAAGCCGTAGGCCAGCCACGCCAGCTCCGGAGGCTGATGACGGGCGATGCAGCTCGACAATCCGTCCAACATGGGAGCCACGGGATTAAAGAGCAGCCAGTGTCCCTTTGCGCCGAACATGTGGACGTCGTAAAAGACGGGAGTGAAGAAGATTCCAAAGGTCAGCAGGACTTCGACCAGGAACTTGACGTCACGGAAGAAGAGGCTGGCCGCCGACACCAGTATCCCCACCCCGGTGGCCAACAAGACTATTCCCAGCATTAATAACGGCACCCAGAGCAGATAGCTGCTGATGCCGACCCGGATCACGCACAGGAACAGGAACAGCGCCACGGACGCCACCATAAAATCAAACAAGCCGGCCAGCACTGCCGCGATCGGAAAAATTTCCTTCGGAAAATATACCTTGGTAACGAGCTCGCGATTCGTCGTCAGGCTATTGCACCCGAAGCGGATACTCGACACCAGAAACGCCCACGGCAGCGACTTGACCGCAACCGAAGCGATGTCGCTCTTGTTGAGCGAGGTGTGAGCAGCGAGCACGTACGCGTAGCGCACCATGATCCCGGACAGAACGATGAGTACCGGCATCAGCACGGCCCACAGAAACCCCATCACTGACTGCTTGTAGCGCACCTTGATGTCACGCGCCGTCAGCGTATACAACAACTGGCGATAGCGATACAGCTCTTGAAGTTGGCTCTTCATGTGACGGGTCTGCAGCGGTGGCTAATTGAATCTGCGGTCAACCGGCTTGACTGGGCGGCCGTGAAGATACTTCCTAATTCCTTGGTCCAAGGCCTTGCGGTAGATTGCGAGCGATTCGTGAACGGCCTCGGCTGTCCGCTCGATGTCTGCTTCGCTATGCGAAAAACTCACAACAAAGGACGGTGCGAGCACGCCGCGGCGGATCATCTCCTGCATAAACAGCGTGCGGAAAGCCTGCGACCGTGCACCGGGCTGGTCGCGGGTTATGAAGATGAGATTGCAGGGGCGTCCCGCTACTTCGAAAAGGCCATGCACCCGATTCTCTGCAATCGAGCGCTCGATAAGTTCCTGAAGGCGCCGTCCCTTTTGCCAAAGCGCTTCAATGACGTTGTGCTCGCGATAAATTCGTATCGTTTCTAGAGAAGCTGCCAGAGCATGCGTCTCGGCACCGTGAGTGGTCGACAGCAGGAACACTCTAGGCTGATCGTGGTCCAAACCGCCGAGCCGCATGATCTCGCGCTTGCCGGCAAGAGCAGCGATAGCAAAACCGTTGCCCATGGCCTTGCCGAAGGCCGCCAGGTGAGGAACCACACCGTGAAATTTCTGCCCGCCGCCCAAATCCCACCGAAAGCCGGTGATCATTTCGTCAAGAATCAGCAGGGCGCCATTGGCTTCGCATACCCTCTTGAGTTCCTGCAGGTAACCTGGATGCGGCTGGGTGACGGTCTCTGCCTCCAACACCAGGCAAGCAATCTCACCGGGATGGTTTCTGAAAAGATCTTGGACGGCAGCGATGTCGTTATACGGAAACTTCAAAGTCATGTTCGAGATCGCCTGAGGAATTCCGGCACCGATCTCTGTCGTTCCTATAAACCAATCGTCAGTCGAGAAGAATGGCTGATCGCCGCAGATGCCCACCTTATTTCGACCGGTGTACGCCCTCGCCAGCTTGACGGCTGCTGTCGTTACGTCCGATCCATTCTTGGCGAACTTTACCATCTCCGCGCCGGGTATGAGCTCCAGCATCGCCTCGGCCAGATCGACCTCCAACGTGGCAGGACGCGTGAAGTTCGTGCCCAACTGCATCTGTTTGTGCGCTGCTGCAACTACCGGCGCAAACGCGTGGCCCAGGGTCACCGAGCGCAGTCCCATTCCATACTCGATGAACTCGTTGCCATCGACGTCCCATACGTGGCAGCCTTCGCCGCGCACAATGAAGCCAGGCGATTCTTCCGGGTACTGATCATCCCCTTTGGCGTACGTGTGTGCGCCGCCGGGAATAATCTGGTGCGCTCGGCAACGCAGCTTTCTTGAGGCGGAAAAATCCACCGTGTCGGCAGCCATTGCCGAATCGTCCCCGAGTCCGGATTCGTCAGGTTTGATCAGAAGATTTGCCATGATTCGATGAGACCTGCTCAGACTCTATTAGCTGAGAATTGCCTTGCGGCAATGAAAGGCTTCCGCATATCCGCTGGGAGAAGCGCATTCGACGCCACGCAGCCGCATGATTGAGAGGAACGTATCTTCAGAGAACCACGTCTTGGAGCGCTGGGAGTGAAATGCCGTCATAAGGTGCGTTATCTTCTGGCGGTAGATCGCTCCTTCCAACGGAACAAACATACTGGGCCGGCCCAGGTCTCCGTCGTATTTTGGAATTTCGAACTCCAAAATCATGTGATTGCGAAACGTATTCCACGTCAATTCGTTGATCAGCCGATGGTCCTGATGAGCGTCACCGCTCCAGTGGGTAAAAATAAGGTCCGGATTGACGTTGGTCTTCAATATCTCAAAGAAGTTCTTTACTTCAGTGCCGGTATACGGAAGGAAGCCGTCACGGAACTCCTTGAACTCCGCGCGCTCAAGAGATACGCCGCCGAACAGCTCAGCACCTTTTTCAGCTTCGTCTCGCCGAACACCAGCAGCGCTGAAGACGACCCAATGCAGCTTCAGCTCGGGATACAGATTCTTCAACTGCAGCAACGTGCCACCGCATCCGATTTCGATGTCGTCGGAATGGGCGCCCAGGCAGAGCACCGTGAGAGATCCGGCTTCTCTACTCCGAAGCTTAAGAGTCAGCATGCGACTGCGGCAGCCACGTTGCTCTTGACATGGCCGTTCTTCCAGAGGTGCCAGGGCGCATCACCCGAGGCCTCGAGTTCGTCAAGGACTTGCTTATCCCGAAACGTATCCATGCACTGCCAGAAGCCAGGGTGTCTCTGCGACCATATCCTGCCCTCGGCGATCATGCGCCGGAAGGGTTCATAGACAAGCTCGTCTTTGGGCCGGATGTAACGGAAGATCTCTTTGCGGAACAGGAAGTATCCGCCGTTGATCCACACGCCCGCGTCCTTCATGCTTTTGATCGCCTGTACCGATCCGTCCTCATTCAACTCAACCGTGTCCAGGCTGCTGGAACGCGGCTGAACAGACAGGAAAGAGGCATAGCAGTCCCGTTTCGAATGCTGCTCGATCATGTCCGGAAGATGGAAGTCGGTGAGACCGTCGCTGTAATTTGCCAGGAACATGTCCTCGCCATACAGATACGGCTCAACCTTTCGCAGGCGATCGGCGATGGTGGAATTGAGTCCGGTATCAACGAAAGTGATCTTCCAGTCGTCGATGTCCCGCTGCATGAATTCGAGTTGCGTTCCTCCGCGCGAGAAAACGAAATCGTTGGAGACCGACTCTTCGTACTCCAGAAAGTAGTTCTTGATTATGTTCGCTTTGTATCCCAGGCAGAGGATGAAGTCCTTATGGCCGAAGTGCGCGTAGTACTTCATCACGTGCCAGAGCACAGGTCGAGAACCGATCGTCACCATCGGCTTCGGAACGTCGTCGGAATAACCTCTCAGGCGCATGCCCGCGCCGCCGCAGAATAGAACGACTTTCATAGGTTTCTCTCTTGGTCAGCAGACTTTCACGGTTGGAACCGGTACAACAAACTGGCCACCCCACTCGCGAATGAATTCCAGTTGCTGCATGATCTCGTCCTTCAGATTCCAGGGCAGGATCACCACATAATCAGGCTTTGTCTGAGCGATGTGATCGGGATGATGGATGGGGATATGGCTGCCGGGAAGGAAGCGGCCCTGCTTATGCGGATTTCTATCCACCGTGTACTGAATCAAGTCCTTGCCGATTCCGCAGTACTGCAACAGCGTAGCGCTTTTTCCGGGAGCTCCGTAACCCGCAACGCTTTTGCCTTTTACCGCTGCTTCGGCCAGAAACCGGACCAGCGCCAACTTGGTCTGTTTCACCTGGTCTCGAAATCCAGCGTAGCCCTTCGAGGTGTTCAGGCCGGCATCCTGCTCGGCCGTGAATAACATCGTTCACGGTCTCCCGAGCCTGATGTTGCCGGCTATCGACATGACACGCATAAACTCGCAGCGAACCGCCGTGCGTCGCAAGCTCTTCGACGTCAAACGCCCTCATGCCGTGCGCCTCAAGAATCCGCGACACCGTCAGCATGGAGAAATACGAGAAGTGCTCATGGTAGATCGTGTCGAACTCATTGTGCTGAATGAGCCGGAGCACATGCGGAAACTCTAGGGTTAGAACGCCTTCAGGCTTAACAAGGATTTTTAGTCCCGCGACAAAGTCGTTGAGGTCGGGAACCTGCGCCAGCACGTTGTTGGCGACGACCAAATCGGCGGCCTGCCCGTTGCGGACCAGTTCGCACGCCAGTTGCCTTCCGAAGAAGCTGACCAGCGTTGGAACGTTCTTCTCAACTGCTGCTGCGGCAACATTGGCCGCCGGTTCAATACCCAGCCCCGGGACATTTTGCCGCACCAAATACTGGAGCAGATAACCGTCGTTACTGGCGACCTCGATAACGAAGCTCTTGTCATTCAGCCCGAAACGTTCGATGACGCTATTGCAGTAACGCTCGCAGTGTTGCAGCCAGGAATCCGAGTAGGACGAAAAATACGGATAGTTGCTGAAGATATTTTCGCCGCTCACATACTCGTCCAGCTGTACCAGAAAACACTCGGTACAGACGTAGGCATGAAGCGGATAGTAGATCTCTCCGCGGTTGAGCTCTTCCGCGGAAGGGTAGGTCTCGCACAACGGGGACATGCCGAGGTCGACAAATGTCTGCCGAAGCTCCGCGCTGCAGAAGCGACAGGACCTTGTCACCGTCGTCTGTGGTTGAATCATCGCAGGTAAAGTCAGAGTACTCATGATGGATCTTCGAAATTCAGGCGCAAACCGCCGCTGCGACGACCGTGCGGCTCCACTGCAACGAGCCGTTCAATTCTCCGGACTCTAATCTGCGACGAATCTGTCTCAGACGAACGTAGCGGCCAGTCTCAACATCCTGTTTTGTAAGGCCCTGCGACTGGTACGCTGCGTAAAGTTCCTGTGCGCCTTTCCGCGCCGTCCACTGCGGACGAAACGCAGGTAAAGCCAGCCGGATCTTGTCGCAGTTAATTCGGTAGCAACGCTTGTCCGGTCCGCCTCCCGGCGCATATTCGATTCGCGAGCCCGGAACGGTTTCAGCCACGATCTCGGCCAGTTCGCTGACCCGATAATTCTCTTCGGTCTGCCCAACGTTGAAGACCTGGTTGTGTACCGCGTCCCGTGGAGCGTCGAGGGTAGCGATGATTGCCGCTGCGATGTCCCGGATATGAACGATCGGCCGCCACGGGGTCCCATCGCTCTTGACGTGCACAACGCCATTCACAAAAGCGGACGCGACCAGGTCGTTCAAAACGATGTCCAGTCGCAACCGGGGAGAAACGCCGTAAGCAGTCGCATTCCGCAGATAGGTGGGACAGAAGGAATCATCGGCCAGCGCCGATACCTCGCGTTCAACCATTACTTTCGACTCACCGTATGGGGTCACGGGATTCAGCGAGTCCTTCTCAATCCGGAAGCTGTCACCAGCGGCTCCGTAGGTGCTGCACGAAGACGAGAAGACGAAGCGCTGTACGCCGGCGGCCTTGGCCAACCTAGCCAACTTGACCGATGCGGCAAGATTGATGGCATACGTCAATTGCGCATCAAGATCGCCCAGGGGGTCGTTCGACAACGCGGCCAAATGAACGACCGCATCGAATCCCTGCAACTGATGCATCGCGAGATCGCGCAGATCTTCGCGCATTTCTGCGATGGGTGCCAGCGTTCCGCCGAAATCGCATCCCGCGAAGTAGTCCGTGTCCAGGCCAATGACCTCGTGGCCCGCAGCCTGGAGTAGAGGTGCTGCGACTGCTCCGATGTAACCTTTGTGACCGGTCAGAAGAATTTTCATAGTCGTCGACTGAGTAGAAGCTGAGGTTAATTTGCGCGGGATGGTGTCTGCGTCGATCCGCCTGCGTTGAACAGGATTGCTTCTCGACTTTGCGTGTCGTCGGACTCTGTCGCCCTCGCGAGTAGCCCAGCGCCACAAAGCAGATCCGCAGCTTCCCGGATTACTCCGAAAGACATGCCGGAACGCTCTGCGATGTCGAGCAGAGAGTGCTGACCGTCCGACAGATTCAGCACCCATAGACGAGCGTGGATCTCGTTCTCCAAACCGCAGCCACCCATCGTGTGATAGAGGTTCCTGCGCCCCAGTTGCGGCTCGCAGTAAGGGCTTAGGTTGACGTACCGGAGATTGCCCTCCAGCGTCTCCACGATGGAGGTACAGATTGCGAGCGAATCGGCCAGACACTCCGGGCGAATGAAGTCGAGGTTATCGGCAGAGGTATGGTATTGGGGGAATGTTCCCCAGACGCTACGCATCAGGCAGCCGACCGGAAGATTGAATCCCGGAGAGCAATATTGCCGTTCGTCGTAACCGTAAGGACTGAAATCGAGAATTTCTGCTGCTCCAGCTTCATTCTTGAGTACGAATGATGCCACGCGATCGATCTCAGCATCGCCGCGGCGGCTTTTCTTATAGTGAAAGCCGCCATCGTCGCCTACGCAAGTCAGCACCAGTCCGTGCCGGATTCTACCTACGTTTTCCTGATTGCGGGATAGCCATGCGATAGCGCCGATTGTTCCCGGAGCGAAGATGAACCGGTACGAATAGCGGGTGTCGCGCCGCGAGAGATATTCGGCAAGGAACGTCGCCACCGCTGCGCCGGAGAGATTGTCGTTCGCCAGCGAAGGATGACACACGTGGCAAGAGATCAGGATTTCGCTTTCCGTACGCCCTGGAAGGTAGCACTCGCCAAAGGTAAGCGATCCGTCGGAGAGACTTGAATCGATGCAGACCTCGTATTCGGCATTCGGATCCAGAGCCAGCAGTTGATTGTGCGAGAGGCAGAATCCCCACTCCTCTTTGTAATAGGTCGTGCGATAAGGGATCCAATCCGGACGCTCCGGAATCGTGAACAGGTGCTGCCTGAGTTCATCGAATCGCAAGACCATGTGAACCGGAATGCTGTAATTCACCACGTGCAGATTGCACTTCTTGAAATCGATGAGCCGCACGCCATTGGTATCAGCGATGTAAGCGTCTCGAACATTCCACTCCGCGGGAATCTGCCAATCGAAAGCCCTCATGCCGCTGGGGACTTCCACCATCTGAAGCGGAATGCGCTCGCCGATCATGCCCAGCGTTTGACGCAGCCCGTCGCCGGTGATGCTGCGGCAGATCGGGAACAGTTGCGAGGCGAACTGGTGCAACTGGTTCCCGACGGCGGTGTCGATCTGGCTATTTCGGAGTAAGGCGGTCATTGAACTCTGTCGAAGTTCGGATAGCTTCTATCCTTGTCCGAAATCACTTCGACTGGGATAGGCCATGAGATGCGGAAAGCAGGATCGTTCCAGCGAATGCCGCGCGCTGCTTCTGGTGCATAGAACTCTGATATCTGGTAGAAGATTTCAGTGTCGTCGTCGAGCGTAAGAAAACCGTGGGCGCAGCCCTCGGGTACATACACCATGTTCCGCTCTTCTGAGCTGAGGACCACGGACGTCCACTGCTTGTACGACGGCGAATCGGGCCGCAGGTCCAGCACGACGTCATAAACGGTTCCCCTCGTGCAGCGAACGAGCTTCGCTTCCCGGTAAGGTGCGACCTGGTAGTGCATGCCCCGCAGTGTGCCTTTCAGCTTGTTGAAGGAGACACTGCACTGCGCCAGGCTGGAGTTGAGACCGTTCGTCGCAAATTCCTTCTGACACCATGAGCGGGCAAAGAAGCCTCGCTGGTCCGCGTGCGGCTGCAGGCGAACCTCGAACACTCCGGGCAGTTTGGTTTGGGCGAAGTCCATGTTTTCTAGCGTGCGGTGGACAGTCCATCGGAGTGCGCGCGCAGTTTGGGTTGCAGCGGCATTGCTCTCGCGTTTTCAGATACGAATTCGCTGGTGACTGCATGCTCAACTGCCTCGGCAAGTGCATGCCCAATCAGGATGTGGCATTCCTGAATTCGCGGCGTCTCATCCGACGGCACCGCGAGCAAGATGTCTGCCAGACCGCGGAGTTGTCCGCCCGTCGAGCCGGTCAGCGCAATCGTGAATAATCCCAGGTTTCGGGCGCACACCATACCTTCGATCACGTTGCGTGAATTCCCAGAAGTGCTGATACCCACGGCCACATCTCCCGCCACGGCTAGTGCTTGAATCTGGCGGGCAAAGACCTGATCGTATCCGTAGTCGTTGCCGATCGCGGTCACGGCGGAGCTGTTGGCATTCAGGGCCAGCGCAGGAAGCGGCTTGCGTTCGCGCAGGTATCGGCCCACGAATTCCGCCGCCAGGTGCTGGGAGTCGGCCGCGCTGCCACCGTTACCGAAGAACAGCGCCTTGTGGCCGGTGCAATAGGCCGAAATTAAGGCCGCGGCTGCCGCCGTAAGTTCTGGCATGCATTGATGGATCAGGCGCTCGTGCACCTGGATACTGCGTTCGAGATTGCCGCGAAGGATATCGGTCGTCATGATTAGCTTTGGATCTTGGGAAGGAGTCAGACGCTAAGTTGAGAGAGGTTCGATCCGGCCAAGACCGGACTGGGCCGTTCTTGTGTGGCCAGGCGCTCGCGCCACCAGTCCAGCATGTCCTGCACGGTATTAGCCAAGTCAATCTGAGGCGCCCACCCGCTGCGGCTTTGGAACTTACGAATGTCGCCCGCGATAACCGGTTCATCACAGCCGCGCACGAGGGCGGGATCGCTCTCAATCGTGAACGGCACCTTCACCTTGGACTGGATCGTCTCGATCACTTCCTGAATCGCGTAAATCCGGGTTGCGCCGAGGTTGTACACGTCGCCCAACTCACAGCAGGTCGCCGACATCCAGAGACCGCGAACCAGATCGCGAACGTCGATGATCGCGCGGCGGGTAAGATTGCCGACCGCCAGCGAAGGCCGTCTCAGTCCGAGTTCGATCTCAATTGCGCGGCGAGCCAAGTCAGAGCACACATCTCCCAGCTTTCCTGGACCGGTTGTGTTGAAGATACGTATGCGAACGCAGGGGATCTGATAGTTGGCGAAGTATTGCGCGGCTAGCAGATCCTGCCCTACCTTGCTGACACCGTAGGGATGCAGCGGGCGCAGCGGATGATCCTCTCGTACCGGAAGGTCTTCGGCTGCAACCGGCCCATACTCGGCGCTGGAACACGCGACGACCACGGTCGGCATCTTGTCCAGCTTTCGCACGGACTCAAAAAGATTGACGGTCCCGCCAACATTGATATCGAGGGTCTCCCTCGGCTGCTCAAGCGAAACCGTTGGGTAGCTCTGGGCGGCCAGATGAAAAACCCGATCAGGTTTGAAGGTCGTGAGAATGCGCGACAAACGATCTGCATCGCGCACATCGCACCGCTCAAAGCTCCCTCCCCAGGTGTTCTCGGGTTCGCTGACGCTGATTCCAAGAACCGAGCATCCAGCTTCGACACTGTATTTGGCGAGGAAACCACCAATGAATCCGGCAGCTCCTGTGATCATTATCTTCATAGGCGATTATCAGATCCTTGGGTGAGTGCTACAGCTTCGACGTCGGCCAGCAGAGCCTGAGCGTCGCGATACCGTTCGGGAGTGCCGATGTCGACGCAAGTTCCAGGATGGACAAAACTTCGAATGCACCTGTGCGCACTCAGCCATTGCGGAAAAATCTCTCTCTCGAGCGACATGTGGCGGTCGGCTGGGATTTCGCCCAGCATCCGCGATGCCAGCATGTAAATGCCGGCGTTCAAATAGCGAGCGGTCACAGACGGAGTTTTCTCATTGAATCCGACGACTCGATTCTGCTCGTTGAGCACGACGAATCCGCAGTCGTTTCGCCCGTCCGCCGGCACCACCACAACCGAAACATCGTATTTCGATTCCTGATAGTCACGAACGAATGCGGTCAGATCCACATCGGTGTAGCTGTCCCCATTCATCACCAGAACGTTTTCTGAGTTGACCAGTTCTGCTGCGTTCCGCAAGGCGCCGGCTGTACCCAGGGGACGCGGCTCCGCCGAATAAACAAGTTCCATGCCGGATACGCTGTTGCCGAAGCGCGAGAAGATAACGTTGCCCTGGTACCCAACTGCAAGAATGACCCGTTTGAATCCATGCCGCGCCATTTGCCGCAGCAGCACTTCCAGGAACGGACGGCCCGCCACCGCCGCCATTCCCTTGGGCGCGTCTCCGATCACACTGCGCAACCGCAGACCGGCCCCGCCGCAGAGGATGATGGCGTCCGTCTGCTCACGCATAAATGACGTTCCTCTCACTCACCAACTCCTGGTCATATATCGCTTCGGGCTCGTACACAGCCACGTGGCTGCCTTTGTTTGAGAACGAGAACGGAATACAAAGGAGATTCTTGAGGCGCTCACGCAACTGGCGTCGCCGCTCCGGCGGAACAAAGAACAGCATGAATCCACCGCCGCCGGCGCCGAGCAGCTTTCCGCCCAATGCCCCGGACTCCAGCGCTGCCTGGTAAATTTCGTCGATGCTTGGACTGGTGATCTTCTGTGTCAGCGAACGCTTGATCTGCCATCCCTCGTGGAGCAGTCGGCCAAAATCGTTCAGCGGCCGCCGCGTGCTGGTGAGAATCGACTCGCCTTCATCCACCAATTGCATCATTGCAGTCAGTTCCTGCTGGCGCTCTGGCGTCAGCCGGACCTGCTCTTGCGCAATCTCCGAGGCTGTGCGGGAAAATCCCGTGAAGTACAGAGCCAAGTGCTGTTCCAGCTCAGCCTGCCGGCTTGAAGCGGTCAGCACGCGCTTTACTTCGATGGTGTCGTCTTTGTGAAAGTTGATACGGTTCAGCCCGCCGTAGGCCGCGCTGACCTGGTCCTGGGCGCCGACGGCTTCCTGCAAAAGGTTCTGCTCCACATGAATGGCGTCGGCAGCCAGATCTTGCTTCGACCGCATTTTGTCCTGTAGCGCGTACAAGCCCAGCAAAAGGCCAACCGTGAAAGCCGAACTAGTGCCCAACCCAGTGCGTGCGGGAAGGTCGGCAACGTGGTGAATCTCCACGCCGTCCGAGATGCCCATGAATTGCAGGCAAGCCCGAACCGAGGGATGCTCGATGGCGTCATTAGTGCGTACGTTCTCCACCTTCGAATAGGAAACCCGGCTGTGATATTCGAAAAAGGGTGGCAGGCGTCGACATGTGATGTAGCAGCACTTGTCGATCGCCGTCGACAATACTGCGCCGCCATGCTCGCGATACCACACCGGATAGTCTGTGCCCCCACCGAAGAAGGAAATTCGCATTGGCGTACTGGTGATAATCATTTGCTTGTGAGCTCGATTCTTTTGCCGTGATTTGGATGGTGCGAAATTGGGTTGCTGCCGTATTAATAAGCGGTTTGTGCCTGCCGCGGGGAGAGGCGCAGTTCCTGAGCCAGGCTGCGGAGCGTGCGGATTTCGTTACGCACCGCCGGAACGAGCATCGAAAGTCCGTAGGCCGCGACAAATGCCAGGGCAGCGGTGCACAGCTGCATGACGTTGGAGTGAGGGCGCAGGAGCCGCAAACTTAACTCTGCCAGCAGCACACCGGCGAACGCGATGGACAAGGGATACAACAAAGCTTTTCCCGCCGCACGCAGGGACAGAACTGTCCCGACGAAAGCACGCTTTAACACGTATGGCAGGGTGGCCAGGAGTGCGACCGAACCACACAGCGCGACCCCTTTAATACCAAAAGGCAAACCTATCGCGAAGCTCGCGACAATCACCGGAGAGATTATCAGCAGGAGCTTCAATAGTTCCTTCGAGCGGCCGCGGCTTACAAACACCCAGATCGAGGATTCCAGGAGCAACTGTGCCATGGCCGAGATAGCAAGAATCTGGAATACGGGTGCAGCGCCTCGCCAGCGATCACCAAGCAGAATTACAATCACCGGCATGGCTGTCACGAAAAGGAAGCCGAAGATCGGAGCCGCGAGCCATCCCAGCAAGTTGATTGCTCGAACGAAATATCTCGCGAAGCGCTCCTGGTCAACTTGCAGCCTACTAAAAGCTGGGACCGCAACGCTTCCGGCCGGCGCACTCAACTGACGTACCGGCAACATGAGCAGGTTGTAGGCCCGTGAGTAGAGACCCAGCGGACCTGCGCCCCAGTACCACCCAACTAAAACGTTGTCGATGCTGCGATTGATGGTAATGACGAAGTAGGAAGCCGCTACGTTGCCGCCGAACGAAACCAGCGATCCTATGCGGCTATCGTTACGCGGCAGGCCAGGCATCCACGGAAGCATCATCCAACTCAACAGCATCTGCGCCGTATTCAAAACCAGCGGCAGCGCCACCAGCGCCCAGTAACCAGCGCCTTGCCATGCCAAAATGATGGCAGTCGGGACGGCCAGCAGGTAACAACTGATATCGCGCACGGTAAGGGCGGTAAAACGCATCTGGCGTTTTAACAGAGCATCGTGCTGAACTCGAAGGCCGCCCACAACGAACGTCAAGGAAAGTAGCAGCGTGACATTCCGCAATTGCGGTTCGTGATAGAACCACGCAAGTACTGGAGACAAAGCTGCGACAACCAGTGTTAGCAGAAGACCCAGCGCTGCGTTGATCCAGAACAGCGTGCTGGCCTCCGATTGGCCGATATGCTCGGATTGAATCGTGGCTTCCGACAAGCCTAGATCGGCAAAAGCCTGACCGAACCCGGTGACGGCGGTGACCATGGCGACCAGTCCGAAGTCGGCTGGCGTCAACAGCCGGGCTAGGACTACGGTGGAAACCGATTGCAGCAGGAACGTGGTGCCTTGCGACGTAAGGGTCAGCAGACCCCCACGTACCGACCGTTTTCTTAAGTCGGCACGTAAATGTTCCGTGCTAAAAACATCCAGCAACTCGGGTTGGGCAGCCAATCTGAAATCCTGGGAGCGAAGGCGTGGCTAAAAATAAGTGGAGTAGTGAGTGACGACGGGTCAACTGCGCTTATGAAGGGCGTTGAAGATCAAGAGGCCGATTCGCGGCACTGGCCTCCGTCGAAGTTTCCGCTAAAGATACTTTCAGGAGTCGCTCATAAACAGCCGTTGTGATCTGCGCGACAGATTGCCATGAATGCCGCTGCTGTGCGTAGGCCTGAATATAGGCTCGCCTCGACTGCAGATTGTCATATAGGTCCGAGGAGAAATAGCGCTCCAGGACGGCGGCCAGATCTTCCGAACTCTCCGGCTTGAATAGAAATCCAGTTTCTCCCTCAACAATATCGTCTCGCAATGACCCCACGTCAGCGGCGATAACTGGGAGGCCGAAGCTGTAACCCAGGAACAAGACGCCGCTCTGATATACGTGCTTGTAAGGAAGAACCAGGACATCGGTAGCCTTGAAGTAGACTTCCGTTTCTTCATCGGGAATAAACGTGGCCTTTATCAGAACTTGATCCGCGCGAGTTTTCTCGCGAATTTCTTGTTCCAAATCCGCCCAGTACGTTCCGGAGCGATCAGGCTGGCCGGCGATGATCAGTTGATACTCTCCACCACGCTCGGCGATCCGCTGAAATGCGCTGACCAGATACTCGATTCCCTTGTAAGACGTGATGTTCCCGAAGAACAAGATCGTCTTTTTGTCTGCGGCAATACCGATCCTGTTCCTGCACTCTTCGCGCGTGAGTTCGGTATTCGGCACAGCGTTGTTGATCCCGAACGGAATGACTGCGACCGTTTCTGCGGGAACTGCAAATCCTTCCGTGAGTTCCAGCTTCATCTTTTCAGTGTGAACGAAGAGGTGGTCGCACAGCCGGTATTGAATTCGAAGCGTGAGTCGGTTGAGGAAGCTGTCGTTGAGGTCGCGTATCCCAGCATTTACATTGTGCACGGTGAAAGCAATCCGCTTTCCAAGCAGCCGGTAGTACAGCATCAGCAACGTTCGATCGAAGGTTTCAAACTTATTATTCCAAATGATGTGGAAGATACGTGGTCGCGCCCGGACGGCATATTGAATCAAGCGGGCGTAATAAACAAGTACGCGAATCACCTTGTCGCGGAACGAGGATTCCGGCCTTTGACTGCCGCGCAGGTTCAGGAAATTCAGGCCGGGAGAGCTGCGAAACTCGGGAAAGTCCAGATCATCGCTTCCAATCAAATCCAGCTTCACCCCGTGGGCCAGAAGCGCGTCTACTAACCCAAAAATATAGGGCCTATCGGCTCCCCCTGTAAGCAACGCTACGCTCATATCGCGGGCGGAGATTTCATCAGGACTATGCATCAGCTCTGTTGGTTTTACCATCTTCCACGACTGATTACCGCGTTGAGGCCAGGACCTGAGAGTGTTTTGAAGTTTCCATCTGATACATCATTTTGTCGTATTTGCGGATGCAGGCGGCTTTGGCGCGTGGAATCGACCGCTGTGCCCACTTAGCTACGTTCCAGCCGAATAGCGGCTTCATCCATGCGTACTTCCAGCGCAGGCGCGGGACCTCAAGGCTTCCGCCGAGTCTGGCCGCCAATTCCTGTAACTGACCAACAAGGTCTGAGCGCTCCGGATAAAAGCTGTCGTACCAATTCTGCAGGTACTGCAGACATGCCTGGCGTACTCGTTTGCTGTCCTCCAATCGCTGCAGGTACTCGATGTGTAGCTTCATCGAAAGCAGGAGGGCATCCTTCTTCTTGTTCGAGACACCGATGTAGCTGACCCGACTGGATCCCGTGATGCGATAGAACGCACCCGTACCGGGCACAAAGCGTGTGCCCCGGGACAACGAAAGGACGCGGGCAAAATACTCTCCATCCTGGTCATAGTGGAGCCGGGTGTCCCAGGGGCCGGCGGCTTCCGCCAATTCCCGACTCAGCAGCCAGGTCGAGTTTCCCATGTGCAGGTTCTGCGCTAATTTTCTGAACAGCCATTCCGCCGGCGACAGATCCTGGCACAATGAATTTTCGACAAACTCTGCACCGCGGGTCCGGTAGTAGAACGGCGCCCACGAAGTAGATGGCAGGATCAAGCCTCGGTCGGATTCGCGCAGTACCGCGACCTGCCGCTCAATTTTGTCGGGAACCAGCAGATCGTCGGAATCGAGAATCTGTATGTAATCTCCGCGACAGTGCTCGAGCGCAAGGTTCATCGCACTCGAAACACCCTGGTTCTCTGAACTGATTAGGGTCACACCTCGACTCACGAAGGTATTCACCACGTCGGCGGTACGGTCTCTCGATCCGTCGTCGACGACGATCACCTCCTTGTAGGGCCAAGTCTGGCCCAGCGCCGATTCGAGCGTTTCCGCTATCCACTTCTCTGCGTTGTAAGCCGGCGTTACGATCGATACAAAGGGCTTCACGGGCGTCTTAGCCTTGGGCGGTCCAGCAGGCAATAGCAGCCTGAGACAGATTGATTACTTTAGTAATGTGCTCTACTGTTACTTTAGAATATCCAAACGTCATATATCGGCTAGATTACTAATGGCCGCGCCGTACACTGGCTTTGCAGCCCACAGGATCTGCTGTACTGCTCAACCGGTAACCTTATTCGGAACCCGGTAACCTTATTCGGGAGTTAGAACGTTCCATGAGCAAAATCAAAACGGGCTTCGTTCTTGGCTTTATTTTTACCGTCCTGGCATGCTCGGCGGCTTTCGCCACAACTTACACTGCAAGCTCATGTGCCCAAGCCGCGGTCCAGTCGGCAATTAATCAAGCGTCCGGCGGAGACACGGTGGTGGTTCCTTCTGGGTCCTGCGCCTGGACTTCTGGCGTAACAATCTCCGGCAAGGGGATCATCTTGACCGGCCAAGGGTCCGGACGAATCATTGCTTACAGTTCAGACACTCTAACGCTTGGCAATGGAACGAAAACTATAAATATTACCAGCACTAGCGTTCACGGAACTCTGTCCATCAGCAATGGCCAGACGCTGACGGTTTCCGAAACTGGAACCAGAACCAACGTAATGACCGGTACGGTAACCAGTTATTCCAACGGTGTTTTGACCCTCAACGTGACCAGCGCGTCCGGAACTTGTCATAGCAACAACCTATCTAACTGCAAACGCTGGATAGTATCGACTCAACCAACTACGACGATCGTGAATAACTCCAGCACGACACTATTTTCGATCAACGAAGACCCTAATAATGACACCAATGTGAGCGGGATAAAAATAGCCGAAGGAACCGGTACGGGAGACGGATTCGATTTTCTCTATACTTCAAACGGCTTGCCGATCCTTTTGCACGACTGCTGGATTGAGCAAGGGAACAGCCCATCGGACTCGGTTAGGTTGAATACGAACCGCGGCGTCATTTGGAATTGTTCCTTTGATTCAACTCCATTCTCCATGGCTCCTATCGCAGTTCATATGAAAGGAGCGCCGGCATCCTCATGGACTTCCACTTCAACCATGGGCATGAACGATCCGACCGGCCAAAGTAATCTTTACGTCGAGGATTGCGACTTTCATGCCTATCTGAATGCCACGGACATCGATGACAATGGCCGGGTCGTGTTTCGGTACACATTGTTTAATAACGCCGGTTTCGGAACCCATGGGGCCGATACGAGTAATTATGGCCAACGCCATTTCGAGTACTACAACAATATTGGCGTGTTTAACGCTTATAGCGACGGCACTACCTTCGACATGTGCTGGTGGTTCTTTATCCGGGGCGGCACTTTTGTCATCTACAACAACACGCTGCCCGCGCTGGTTTCAGGCGACTACGGAACTAAGAGTGATGCAGATATGACCGTCATGAATCTCCAGCGAAACGCTGGTCCCGATGCTTGCTGGGGTGCTGGAACAACCAACGGCCGCGACTACCACGCGCCACGGCAGGTCGGCATGGGTTATGTTACCGGCCAGGGCCATGACGGTCTCGGTAGAACCGACGATTCAATTACCTACGTAGGCGACAGTGAGCCAGGATACATCTGGGGAAACAGCCGACAGCCCCTAGGCAATACAGCGACAGAAGATTACGGCGGAACGGAATGCACGAACCCCGACACTTCAGCAAACTACATCGTTTTAAATCGTGATTATTTCAACGGCAGTACTGCAAAGCCTGGATGGACGCCTTATACCTACCCTCACCCATTGAGAGGAGGGGGCGGCAGCCCGCCTTCACCTCCGAGCAATCTTCAAGCCTTGCCGCAGTAAGAAAAAGTGTCTCTTTGAGCAACTGAATCTTTCCCATATTCGTCTCTTCCTGGTTCGTCCAGGAAGAGACGATGTAGGATTTCGAGCGTCAACAGTGTGTGAATCTGATTTGTGTAATTTTGATTGCCTTTGATATGTCCACGAACTGCCGCTTGCACCCCTTTGGCGTCGACGTAGGATCTCGACAGACTCTTCGGATCCAGCAGCATTTCCTGAACGTAGTAGGCCAGGATATCTCGATACCAGGTACGGAAGTGAAAGATTTTGTGCCTTCCGAGGAACAGCCGCTCCAACTTTAGCGGAGAGAGCAGGTAGTCGATTTTCGCTACAGATTGCGGCATGCCCATGTCGTAGCCATATTCTGCTTTGAAGAGAAACTCTAAAGCCGCTTGGCTGGTGGCTCGCCGAAATCCCCCTTTCTCTCCCGCTATACCGCGGTCAGTTCTTATCCGGAGTAACGAAGGATCTCCGTCTCCGATGAGTCGCAGTGAAACACCGTTTCCCTCTAGAACAGAACGGGGCATGCGGAACACAGCCCGCACAAAGTCATTATCGAGGAATGGTGATCGCAGCGAAAGCTGGCTTTCTTCTAGGGCAAGTATTCCGTAGTGATTCCACGGAAGCTGCTTGAAAAGCGCAAAGGAAAGAGGACTTCCAGATAGTTGATGGTTGTAGGTGTCAGTCGCTGCGCGCACCTGCGGCAGAATATCAGCGTGAAAAATTCCCGAAGGAGGCTCAATCGACTTAAAGGCGCGAACTGCGCGTAACACCTCGCCACCGTAGTTCCCCGTCATCCTGACGGGCGCGAGCAATCGTGCTCTCTCATTGAGATATAGGTCGGGCGCGCGACTGACGTCGACACAACCGTCAGTGAGATAAACGGCACGCTCGGCATAGTAGGAAAACCGTTCCAAAAACTCTTCCTTGACGTCGACTACCTGGTAACTCTGTCCGGAGGCTTCTGCGAGTCTCCGGGCAATCCTGACATCTTCACACTCACGGCGTATTCCGCCAAAGGTGTAACAAGGCAGCGATTCAGGTGACGGTTTTCGCCATGCGAGGATCATCCTTGTGTCAAGGCCGCCGGTCAGCGACATCGCTACTTTCCCGTCGCCGCCGAAGTAGCGAGGAAGATTTTCTGAGAACGCCTGTCGCAGTTCGCGGTAGCCGGCTTCCTCGCTTAGAGTCTCAAGCTCCTCCAACTGGCTGGCATCAAAATAAGACTGCTTCTCATCGACGACGCTATTCCGGAATTTCCAGGCGGAACCCTGCGGAAGAAGGTCGACACCTTCGAAGAGCGTCCGGTTCTCAAGAACCGAACCGCAAGCAATGAACTCTCCAAGTCCCTTCGCATTAAGCTGCCTTGTTTCGGGCCGCACCGCAAGAATCGCCTTAGCTTCGGCACCGAAATAGAATCCGTCGGCAGTCTGGTGATAATAGAGTCGGTGCATGCCAAAGCGATCATTGAAAAGAATCGCTTCTCGTCTTCGCTGATCGATCAAGATTCCGTGAAATCTGCCATTGAGAGTCTTAATGAAATCAGCGCGTTCTTCATACAAGTGCACCAGGTAGCTGGCGACACCAGTGCCTACGTTGTGCCCTTTCTCCCGCAGGCGTGAAACCGTTCCCGGATCAGAGAACTCTTCACCGGAGAAGAGCAACACGACGTCGCCAGGCTCATTCCTCAGAGGCATTCCATCACAGAACGAGCCTTCCCGCGCAGCCCAGCCTACGTAAATTCCAAGAGAACGGTCGATCCATGTGCCTGTACGATAGAACGGCTCATGGACGAGCGTGTCGACCATATGCTCGAGTTGAGCAATCGCCTTTTCGGCGGGCATGCGGGTTATCAGGCCTACGAGTCCGGGCATGAAAGTTGCTCTAAGAAGCTAGATCTTGGACTATGGGTGTGTGGAAATAAAGTATGGAGCCGGCGGGAGGATTTGAACACTCCATCCGCCGATTACAATTCGGCCGCTCTGGCATTGAGCTACACCGGCCCTGTTGGACGTGCAGGCGTTAAAACAACCCTGTTATTTGCGACAGCGAACTAAGCGGTCGCCCGTTCTGGCCGAGTTCGACGGCTGTACCATGCCCGTCGCATCTTGAGCATCTGCTGTAAGACCGGCTTCGGCAGGTTCGCCGCAAACGGCCGATGCAACCCCAGACTCATGGCAAGCTTTCCCTTTACAGTGAGCGGCACATAGTAGCGAGGAAGAGCCATCGACTCGAAGCCGTTGCGACGCTTGAATTCTGTGAGAGAGCTGTCGGGATCATGATAGACAAAGCTGCCATAGATTAAATATTGCTTCGCATCAGCCTCGCAAACCTCGACCGCCTTAGCGATCAATGCATTATTCGGGCGCTTGTCAAAATGCTCCCGCAGCGAAAATATCTGCATGATGGCGGCCGCGGGCCCTACATATGTCATCTTCATGGAGCCAATCAATTCTCCTCCGAAATACGCTCCAAGAAAGACACTGCGGTCAAGATAGGTGGCCAGCTCATGCTTCAGAGTGGCGAGATCCTTGCCATAATGCCAGAATGCTTTTCCCTGTCTAACCGGAGTTTGGCTGTACATGCGATGGATATCTTCAAGGAGGCGATCATCGAACTGCACCCGCCTCACATCGACGCCCAACTTCTTAGCTCGATTCACGCCCTTGCGGATACTGTATTCGGTGCAATTCTTAAACCAGTGATCATAGGAGGTAATCGTCAACGCTGCGGCGCTCTCCCACTCTGCACGAAGTCCAAACTTTGCCTGACTATCTGGCGGACGCTGGGTGAAGGTAAAAATGTCCGCCTGGAGTTGGGACTTACTCAGGATCGAAACAAAAGATCGCAGATCGGACGTGGTATCGCCCTCGACCAACTCCTCGTCTCGTACTGCAGCTACCTTGATCCACTTCCCGCTACTGACGACCGTACGCCCGAAGATCTCCACCGAGGGTGCATAGCGCGCCTTGCCCCGAATCCGTATTTCGCTCTTGCCGGTAGCCGGCAGCCCGCCCAGACCGGGCCCCTGCTTTAGATCGGAAGTAACGCTTTCCATTATGGTTGACATCAATACCGCTCCAGTTTTCCTATTCAACAACCGCCAGCAGCGACTCGGCGTTATCTGTGTAGTTAGAATCTGACTGCTCCTCAACATCCTGCTCCCGCGGGAGCACGCTGATGGTGCAGATCAGAAACAGTATCCACAACAATCCGCTCCGAAAAGCCGCTTCCGTTACACCGTAGAACAAAACTACCGTCCACAAACTAACACCCAGAAGCCCCAAAGGAAGATCCGAATCTAGATCGCGACATATCTTGCGGTAACTGGAGACCAGCACGCCGGCCAGCAACGACAGACCTACTAGTCCCAAGTTGAGATAGACCTCCAGGTAACCGTTGTGGGCTTCATTGAGGCCGTGAAACTGCTGCCACAACTGATTGAGCCGGGGGCCCAGCCAGAAACTCTCGTATCCGGTGCCGACCAGTGGGTTCGTGGGCATGGTCAACAGCACGGACCAGATCTTTGTCCTGTCGGTCAGGGTGGCATTTCGGCCCACAGCTTCAGCGACGTCGCCATTCATACCTAGGAAAGCTACAATCAGGTACGTGAAGAACAACGTCGGTATAAAGGCCTTCAGGAATGCGGGGTGACGGCGGAACACACGGCTGTTTGCCGCCAACATAATGCAGGCCCCCAGAACCAGGCAGACCCGCGAGGTAGCGCTGTTGGACTGTAGGAGTAGCCAGAGCGTCATCCCGATGAATGCCAGGTTGACGGCGATAATCCGCTTGCTTTCCTGCTCCCGTCGCAAGTCCCAGCGCGAGATTGTGTCCCAGCAGAAGAACAGGCCGCTCACCAGGCACAGCACGCCAAGCATGTTCTTGCTGGTCGTAACTCCAACCGCCATCGCGTTGCCTTGCCAATAATCAAATTGCCTCCCAATATCGGGAAAGTATTTGATAAGGACTATCGACAACGGAATCAGCAAGTAGCAGAAGCGGCGAAGCACAGTTCGAATGGCTTCGAGGGGAATTGGATCGCTCAGCGCCACCAGGACTACGAGATAGTTTCCCAAGTCACGAAACCACCGTTTGAACGCGATGAACGAGTAGTCCGACCAGCACACGCTGAATAACGCAAAGGCTACAAAGACGGTAAGTGCCAGGTTTTGTCGGATACACGATTTGAGATCGAAAGACCGCGATGCCAGCGTGGCGATAGCCAGAAAAATGAGAACAAAATAAACAGACCGGTCCAGCGAATTACCTTCCTGCAGGGCGCTGGCTCCTTCGACAACATTTGTGCCCATCCACTGCGACGGCAAACGCGACCCGAGGATCACCATCCAGATGACGGGAATCCAGAGCGCCGGCGACGTCTGCTGTGTCCGGGCAGGATCGAAGTACAGCAACAGCAAGAGCAAAACAAGCCACGCGCTGAGCGCCAGAAAAGGAGACATATAGAAGGATCTTCGCGCTCTTACTCAGCGAGCCACGGCCTCGAGGACGTTGTTGATGCGAACAACGCCATTGAACTGCTTCGCACTTGCGGCGAGTTGAGCGAAAATGTCGTCCATAATTCTGGCAGTCAGCAGGATTTCACGATACGAAATCGGCAACGCCGTTCCCGTACTGATCGAGCGATAGAAGGACTCGATCAGGTACTTCATGCCAGTCTCCATGTGGAAGTCAGACTTGAGGAAGAGCCGCGTGTTGCCCCAGAGATTCGCGAGTTGCTGCTTGGCTAACGTAACTGGAGGAATGAACTTGTCTGCGTAGCTCTTGTACTTCGAACCGCGGAGCCGAATCAGGATTTCGTGATCCTGATCGACGATAAGTCCATTTTTCGTACCGAATAGCCGGAGTTCGTGAAGGGACGGCCTTATCTGAGACGAGAAGGTGAAGTAGGCGGTGGTCCCCTGCTCTTCCAAGATCATCACCCGCAATTCGTCTTTTATCTCGGCTTCACCCACGCTCTTCAGCAGGCTGCTGGCGAAGCCGTGTGCTATGACCTGTGGCTGATCGCTGGTCAGAAACTCTGCGATGCGCGCGATGCCGTGGCTGATTACGTTCTGCAGCAGCTTGCCCGGCAAGCGGCGGACCCAGTGACTGCTATCGCCGAGCATCGCCCGGGCGTAGGCAGGATCGCCCAGGTCGTAGCCATAGTGGCTCTCCATGTGAATCGGACCGTCCCCCAGGTATCCTTCCGCGACCAGCGTGCGCATGCGCCGGGCAACGTGGCTGAATTGGTCGTTATGTCCAACCGTGATCTTCCGTCCCCTGCTTTCAGCCAGCTCGATGAGCTGCTCTGCTTCGCTTGCGCACACCGTGAATGGCTTCTCGACGTAGACGTGGCATCCGGCTTTCAGGCAAAGGCGCGCGAGGTCGAAATGACTCTCTGGCGGCGTGGTGATGTGAACGACGTCGGGCTGTGCCCGCTCCAGCATTTCCGACACATCGGTAAACCAGTGGTCGATCGGAAAGCGCTCGTATAGTTGCTCCGCCATCAGCGGCTCGCGGTCACAAACACCTACGATGCGGCAATCCGCGATGCGCTGGATCTGTTGCGCATGCGCGTCGGCGATTTTGCCGCAGCCGATGATCCCTGCTTTAAGCATTTGACTGTCTCGGTCCGCAATCGCTGAGGTAACGGCGCATGGCTTCGCTGGTGGAGATGACCGGCGTCCAGCCGAGTCGCCGCTTCAAGTGCTGATTGCTGTATCTGGTATTCCGCCACAGCGAGTACCAGTGACTGCGGTTGAATGCCTGGGGCAGCTGCCCTTTCGAGCGTTGCGAATATTTTTCCCAGAGGTAGCAAAACAGGTAGCTGACCGGCTTCGGCAAGTAGACAGACTTGAAAGGTCGCACGTTCTTCTTATAGAGACGCAAGAACTCGCGGCTGGAGAGAACGTCGTCATCGACAACGTTGAAGACCTCGCCATCGACGTCAGGAACCAGTCCGGCCAGCGCAATTGCAGCCGCACAATTGTCGACGTAAGTGAAGGGCACGGCGTTCGATCCGCCCAGGTGCAGGAACAATCCGAAAGTTCCCAACCCTACCCGTCCAGTGATGTCTTTCTTGCGCCCGCCGTAGACGCTACCGGGACGCACGATGACGTACCGGTTACCGTATCGGCTGGCATATTCTTTGAGTATCTTTTCCTGCTTGACCTTGGCGTAGCAGTAAGCATCGCCACGCACTTCCGCTTTCTCTTCGATGGGGCAAGACTCGTCCAGACAGTTCGACGCCTGCCGGTTGCTGTAAACCGCGAACGAGCTGACCAGCACGAACCGGCGAAATTCTGGAACTGCGAGACTAACGTCCAGTAAATTGCGCGTCGTGACTACCGAATTCAGGACTGCATCGGGAAAAGATTTCTGTCCCGTTCCCGCCGCCAGATGAAGGATGACTTTTACATCCTTGCAAGCACGCTCGCAGTCTGCGCGCGAAAGCAAATTGCCCTTGAAAATCTCTACACGATCGGCAGCTCCGCGACTGCGAATGCCCGCCTCAAGCCCGTCAGCATCACCGGAATGGCGACAGAAGCAAAGAATGTTCCGGAACCCGCGAGAGACTAAATCGTCGACCACCCGGCGACCGATAAAACCGGCGGCGCCGGTAACCAGAATGCGATCGTCCAAACTGATGATGAAACGATCGGAATCGCGCGTAGTGTTGCGCGCGAGTTCATTGTCGGCCGTTTGCAAAGTATGTGTGTCCATTAATTCACTGCGTACTCGGCTGGATGAAGCATAGAGCTGCGGCCCGTTTGGCCGTCTGCTTTCGAAGCGGTGACAGGCAAATTGATTCGAATCTGGAGAGCAGGAAGACCACCTTCTTCGTCGCTTGCGGGGTACGTTACCCGGACACCACAAGGTTCAACGGCCGCCCTCTCGAAGGTCGCCCGACGGCGTTTCGCAAACCACCTTGCGGTATCGCCGGCGGTGGCAAACCACGCAGCGCGCTCACTGAGTTGCGTGATGAGATAGCGGTAGGTCCCGCCCCACTGCCTCTCCGGAGCGATGCTTCGATCATGCCAGTTAGTCGTCAGGCAGCCCCCATAACGGTATGTCGTCGCGATCATCGCTTCCAAGGTTGCTTGCGCCTCGGCCGGCGAGAGATCCAGGTACGAGGGGTAAAACAACGCGGTGTCCATTGCGTGCAGGGGAAGTTCCAGAAGATGAGAACAACCAAGAGGCCTGAACACTTGAGTCGTTCCAGCTCGATATCCGACCGTCTCGTTGTACCCGACGGTCGAGTCGTACGCTGCTCCCGCGTCTTCAAGAATTCGTGGCGAATTCTGGTCGAAGTAAAGCCAGTGCATCCTGACGCCGATGTCCTTGGCTGTCGTCACACTGCAAATCTCAGCGAGTTCCGCGGCGCCGGCCGTGCTGTCAACCCAGGCGTCGATTCCATGCAGCCCAATCTCGCGATTCGAAGCTGCCAACTGGCGCAGGGTGTTGGCGATGTCCGACGCGCCGTACTTCGCGGCTCGACGATCTTGGTGGCGCTCGTTGTGCGCTTCTCCCGGGCGTCCGGCGAAGGGTATAACAAAGAACGTTGAGGGCCGATTCCCTTCGATGCTGAGATATTGATTGCCGAAGTCACTCCAAATGTCTTTCGCGACACCGCTCTGTACAAAGGGAAGCATGATTGCGGCTTTCCAGTTTGAAATCAGACCTTCGAGACCTACACGCCCGCGGAACAGATTACCCAGCGACCCAAACACTGCCCGGTAAAGAAAACCGAGCGTTGTGTGATCCCACCCGTGACGCCGAATTGAAGGATGGTCAACGTCGTGCGTTAGACAGGCAATCAACTGGTAGCCGTCGGGGACTGGAGGAATCTCGAGCAGCGCAATACCGGACTCGATGATCAGGTCCCGCAGCAGAGCGATGTGCACTTCGAGCGTCGGGACGTCGGCATTAGCTACTGGCTGTCCGACGGTTAGCAAGCTGCGAACCTCAGCGAACAGGTCGTACCCTATTCGCCAGCAGATTGCTTCACCCTTCTTATCGCGATAGATGAGCGACTCGCCAGCAGTCTCATCGGTGAGCAACTCAAAATCTGATTCGGCGAACCTCACGCTCCCGCCATATAAAGGAAGGCGCTGATCTCGATAACGGAGCAAACAGTCGCCACTCTGGTGAGTGGCCTGGTACTCGTCGGATGCTTTGCCCAAGCTGGAATAAACCAGAACCAGCCTGGCACGACCTTCGACATCCACGTCCCCGTTACACAAAAGAACGTCGTATGCCTCGCCTTTGCGATAAAACTCCCAGGGAGTCTTGAACAGCTCAAAAAACTCTCGAACAACCTCGTGCTGACTCGCGTCGGCGATTACTCCTATCATGCTGGTCTTCTCAAGCGACCGCCGAAACCGGCTCGCTATGCAGTTGCAACCACTGCTCCAGAACCACCAGGCTGAAAAGGACCTTGTGGTTGTCGCGCCGGCCTGAGGCATGATCCGCGAACAGTTGGCGCACCGCTGCCGGGCGCAGATACTGGAAAATCTCGGAACTGCCGTCCAGCAGCGATTGGGTCATCTCGCTTTTGACAGCATCCCGGAACCAGTCGTCGACGACGTTGACGGCAAATCCGCGCTTGGGACGCTTCATGATCGACTCCGGCAGATGCTCACGGCAAAGCTGACGGTGCAGCCACTTGCGTGAGCCGTTCCGCACCTTAAACTCGGCCGGCAAACGCTCGACATACTCCACGATTTCTTTGTCCAAGTACGGTACGCGTAACTCGAGACTGTGAGCCATGGAGAGCTTGTCGGCGTACATCAGGAGTTCGTCGGGCAGGCTGGAACGCATCTCGAGAAACTGCAATCCTCCGAGTTCGTCGGTTTCTGACATTAGCTCCGCCATATCGGCCCAGCATTCGAGCAGGCAGTCCCCCGTATCTTGTTGCAGCAGTCCGTCGTGGAACAGTTCGTCCACTTGCTCTCCGGGCAAAAGTGAAAAGACGTGCTCGTACCGCCGCATGCGCTCGGGGATTGCCAGCGAATACACCCCGCGCTTGAGCATCTCGTTGCGCGGGAGAGCATTGACTCCGCGTGAAATCACGTGGCGCATCGACTTCGGCATCCGTGACCACCAAGCACCGTAGCGGACTCCAAGATGCCGCCGGTAGCCGCCAAACAACTCATCCGGCCCCTGGCCTACCAGCGCAACCTTGACGTCCTGACGCGCTCTCTCGCAAACGAAATACATGGGCACGATGGAGGAGGCGGCAATCGGCTCTTCCAGGGAGCCGACGATATGCGGCAGCGCGCTCTCGAACGTTGACCTCGATATTCCTACGCTGGTGTGATTGGCACCCAGCAAGCGCGCTGTCTGTTCGGCATCGGCCAGCTCATCATCAGCGAAGCTTGCGCCGTAACCCACGGTGAACGTCGCCCATCGCGTTCCCTCTCCGTTCATCAGCGCCAGCAGCAGTCCGGAATCGAGCCCGCCGCTCAGCAACAAACCGACCGGAACATCACTGATAAGATGACGCCGGATCGCCCTTTGATAGATGTCGAGCAGCTCATCCTGGGCTTGTCTGGCAGACCTTGGCGTCGCATGCGGAGTGGGCTTGAACCTATACCAGCGACTCACTTCGCAATGGCCATTTTCGGCGACAAGCTTGGTTCCCGGGGCGAGCTTCTGTACTCCTTTGAAAATGGTGTGCGGAGAAGGCGTGTATCGGTAGCGGAGAAATAGGCTCAGGGAAAGCGGATCGAGTTCGGCAGACTTTCCTGCGCCGGCACAGACCGCGCGGATCTCAGAGCCAAAATACAGACTGTCTTGTTCGACACGATAGTAAAGCAGCTTGATGCCGAAAGGATCGCGGGCAAGGACCAGGCGGCTTCGCCGGCTATCCCAGATCGCCAAGCCGAACATGCCGTTCAGACGATTCAGGATATCGTCTCCCCACTGCTCGTAACCGTGAACGATGACTTCCGTATCCGACTTGGTACGGAAGACGTGGCCGTGCGCGGTCAACTCGTCGCGGAGTTCGCGGAAGTTGTAAATCTCGCCGTTGAAGACCACCCATACCGACTCCGCTTCGTTGGACATCGGCTGATGGCCACCGGCCAAATCGATGATCGAGAGTCGGCGGAAACCCAGGCCCAGCGGCCCCGAGACGTAATGCCCTTCGTCGTCGGGACCGCGATGGACCAGGGTCTTCGTCATCGCTTCGACGTCACGAAGGCCCACCGGCTCAAGACTTGCGTAGTTGAACTGTCCGCAAATACCGCACATGGAAGTGATCTAAACCAAACTCTTCGCCAGACGCACGGATGCTTTCTCCTGCGAAGGCGCCTGTCGATTTTTGTAGAGGAAGAAGCAGAGGCTACGAAACATCTGGGCCTGCGCCCAGCGATGCATGGGAACATTGTCCCAGCCAAGCAAAAGTTGCCGCGCACGAAAGGAACCATCTTCCTTGCGCCAGTGCGTCAGCAGGTCAGTGAGGACCGACGACAACACGGTATCGAGACGCGGGAAACGTCCTTGCAAGAGAACCGCAAGGTTGACGCACTCCGCGAAGTCATACAGTTCGCGGCGGTATACCGTCAGCCGGGGCGCCTTCGAGAACGGAAGAGGCAAACAGGAGGCATCAACCAGATTCTGCAAGTAATAGGTCACGCCGCGCTCAATTGCACTGCGGGTCTCCGAGCAGTCAGACAACTCTTCGATCTTGGCCAGTGCTTTCAACACGAAACATGTGTGGAAGTGATCGACGAAGTCTCGCTGCCCATCCATCGAATAAAACCAGGAGCCGTCAGGCTGCTGCGATTGCAGAACAAAGTTCAGATTCTTACGCGCCACTTCCAGGTAGCGCGGTTCCGACAGCTCGATGCCGGCCTTGGTCAGCAGAAATGCCCGATAGGCGCTGGCGTTCACAACTCCTGCCGGATCGTCGGGAGCGGGCGTGTAGCCGCAACTGGAGGCGTTCGGAGAAGTCTCGATATCGCGATAGCTGCTGAATCCGTGCCCGGCAATCGAGCGCATGATGCCAAGCCATTTCTCGTCGTGATCGAGCGCATACACCTGGGAGAAGGCTTCGTAAACATACGGCAAAGTCGTGATCATCGGGGTACCCGCCTTCATTGTCCCCGTCCTGGTTTGCCAGTCGAAGGGGTAGCCCCAGCAAAAATCTTCGTAACCGCGGCATCGCGTCTCGCGCAGTACTTCGAGGAAGTGAACAGCGCGCCGGTAATACTCGTCGCCGCCGTAAGTGGTAGCCAGAAAAGCGAAACCCATCGTGTAGTGAGCATCGGCAATGGGAAAACGCTGTTTCTTCCAGAACAGCCGGCGCGCGCCGGGCACAAACGCTTCGCAAAAGACCATCGGCCCTACAGCCAGAGTTCCCAGGAGCCGCTGCCGGTAATAGAGAGCCTTGGCGCCGCGACCGAGTTTGCTCGCGTAAAAGCTCTGGTGGTCGTGAGACGTCTCGCCATAACCGTCGAGCCAAACAATGAATGACTCGATCGCGGACGCGATTTCTGCAGTTTGCATTGCTTTCACAGTTTTGTCTGAACGGTCACTGGCGTTTTCTTACTGCGCGGCAACTTTGAAACTGTCGACGGAGCGGAAGGAGAGCACAGACTTGAGAATGGTCTTCAGCTTGGCAAGCTGTTCCTTGCGATGAAAAGCCATGAGTTCGGGCGATACCGGCCGCGGCGTGCGCTTCACGAAGGCCCAGCAATAGCCCAATCCCAGGCTCAAACCATCGACCAGGTAAGGCCGTTTGGTCGCGCGATAGGCGACGCGAAAGATCTCCCAGAGCGGATGTCCGCCAAGGTAGTAGTCTTTTTCTCCGTAGGAGAACGACGAGGCGATGACGCCGCGTTCGGCGGTGCCGAGGTGCCGATGGTGAAAGAAGTACTTTCCGCGGAACGACTCGGTCTTCCAGCCCATCATGCGCGCGGTTGTCACTGCCATCCAGTCGATACCGCCGGCGCGATGAGGAATGTATCCGCCGATCTCCCGCCAGCACTCCTTGCGAAAGATCTGACATTGACCTGAGACATGCTTGTGTCCCTCGAAGCTGTCGGTCTCGGAACTGTAGCCTTCCTCGCGAAAGACAGTGCCGGCAACACCTAGGGTGCTATCGGACGCAAACTTGCCGAGAAGAAATTCGAAATGATCAGGATCGAAGGAGATGTCGGCATCCAGGTTGCCGATGATGTCGAACGGCAGGTCTTTCACCTTTTCGTAACCCGCATTGAAGGCTTGCACCTTGGCGGCAAAGCTGCGGTCGCGCCGCTGCGGAAGCTGAACCAGTTCGATCCAGGGGCACTCCGCGGTGTAATTCCGTACAATTTCAGCCGTGTTGTCGGTTGATCCGTCGTCAACAACTACCCACTTCAAAGGTGGTACCGTCTGGCGGATCATCGATTGCAAAGTCTTCTCGATGAATGCTGCTTCATTGCGTGCCGGGGTCACCAGAACATAGGCGGGCAAGTCGCGCCCCGCCTGCGTGTTCTGTTGCATGCCTTTAGCCTGAGGAGGCGCCATCGGGTCGAGGCGCGACGTGCGAACGCTGCCACTAATTTGTTCTGTTTGCATGGAGGATGATCCTGCTATCGGCGCTTCTAAGGGTTAGGATTGGCCGGCCGCGTGCTGCATCTGGCTCTCGGAAGGTGCTCGCTTGGTCCCTTCCGCCAGCAGGCCGGTTACCAAGTCGAGGAGTTGCTGCCGTTCCTGCGACCAGCGGTGATTGCGGTACACCTCTTGTCCGCGGGCAACGGTCATACCGACCTTGACTGGATTGCGGTAAGCAAACTCGATTTGCCGCGCTAGGTCGCGAGCATCTCCCAATTCAAAGAAGATCATCGCTTCTTCTGAAAAGTAGTCCGTGATTCCCGACGCACGCGGCGCGATCACGGGCTTGCCCAGTGCCAGGTATTCGAAGATGCGAGTGGGCGTGTTGATCTCCGCAAAAGCGCTGCGGTGATTTGGAATGAGTCCGAGGTCGCACGACTGAATTTCCTGGACCAATTCTTCCAGCTTTTTCGGTCCGTAATAACTCAGACAATCGGTAAGACCATTCTGACGGGCCCTGGTCATTACGCTTCGCAAGAACGGCGTGTCCTGTCCGTAGATTCTCAGCTCCGCGCCCGGTATCGACGAGCGCACCTGCCCCAAAGCATCGATTGCGAGATCAAGACCGTTTCGCTCTACCAAAGAGCCGTGGTACATCAATACAAACTTCTCCCGCTGCGACACGGTCGTCGCCATGGGCGCGCTCGCCGGGCGAAACGGGAATATCGATTCGTCGGGCGTATTCATTACTACGCCGATCTTCTCGGGCGCACAGCTGCGTGAACCGAAGATTTTCTTGCACGCTTCGTTCACGGTTATGACGAGATCCGCGCGCGCGATGCTCCACGTCTCGAGCCAGGCCAGCACGCGCACTCCAAAGCTCTGCCGGTCGAGGCCAAAGATCGTCATCATCAATTCGGGCATGGGATCGTGCTGATCGAGAATCACCTTGGCGCCCAGCAACTTCGGCCAAAGCCCACTCGCCACCAGAACATCCGGCATGTTGTGGATGTAGACCAGGTCATAACGGCGTCGCAAGGAACGCATCGCCAGAACGAGAGCGGAGATCAGGATAAAAACTGAGTAATTGAATGCATACGACAGCTTCCCACCCCGCTTGTGCGTCAGAGGCACCCGCAGGATCTGGAGATTACCGTGTCTTTCCCGTCTGGGAGCGTCACCGTCCTGCAGGCAAACCAGGTCTACGCTCATACCCTCTTTCAGCAGAGTCTCGATTGCCCGGCGGGGACGCGGATCAGCAGGATAGGTCGAGTACATCACCATGCCGACGCGCTTATCATTCAGCCGGCTGTCGTGTGGCGTCGGTTTTTGATTTGGCCCGGAAGTTGTCATGGGATTCTTAGTTGGTACCAGTCGTGGGTGCGACTCAGAAGCAGTAACAGAAGGCATGAGGTGTATTCAGTGTCGATTCTCAATTGATCGACTTATGCAATCGCTACTTCTTTCTTCGTTTCCATCTCGGCTTCGCGTTCAACCTTCATTTGATTCGAAGCTTTCACGGCGGTGAGTATCACCGAGGGGTCATACTTGCTGAGAATTTCGATGTTCTGCATAACGCAGTGGCCTCCAATCACACCCGGGAAATACTTAACCGGCGGAAAGAACTTGATCTCGTCGTAAAACGACACGACGTCGTCGTAATCGGCGCCCGCACGGTCGCAGTAGCGCTCGACGTCCTGCGCCCAGGCAATCATGACCCCGAAATATGTGGTCTCGGTAAGCTTTGCCAGTTCGGTGGTTTCCGGTGTCGGCAGGACCTTGGACTTCAGGCCGAGCGACTCGAAGTGACGAGCGGCGCGCTCTCCCGCTTCGCGCTCCATGGCGCCGACAAACTTCGTGTACTTGCGCACATCGTCCAGCATGCGGGCATGCTTGCCGCGAACCGGGCTGTTCACCACCGGAGATTTGCTGCGCTCCGCCACCGCGCGCGTCGTGCCGATCGCCACCGTACTGTTGATGATCGTCAACGCCGGCTTGTAGCGCTCAATGTAACGCACCGTCTCTCCGACAAAATCTTTGATCTGGAACGGATAGCAGATGTGCAGAATGTCAACGTTGGCGATGGGTTCAGCTGGGGCGATATCGACGCCGACAGCGTCATGGTACTGCGACTCGAGTTCAAAGAGAGGCTTGCCGACTTCTCCAAGTCCGACGACAACAACTTTTGATTTTTTGTTCATTCCAATCTCCCTCAATGTGGTTTGTCCCAGCGACCGGCGCAGGTCGCTCAACCGAGATGCCGGTAAAGAACCCGGCCAGCCGCCGCAACCATCACATTCGGCATTTGAGACCACACATACCTGCTGATTGAGCCTCGGTAGGCCTTCGAAAGACGCTCCGAGTAGCCGGTACCGTGGCGATAGTAAGTGATGTCGGTTTTTGCGGCTCCCCAACGGTTCTTAAACGCAATCAAACCGGTGTTATCGAAATCGCTGCGCCCCAGATCGAGTTCCACGAGCTGGTCGCGTTTGGCTTCCTCGATTGCCCGCCAAAGCGCCATCTGCATACCTCCGAACTTGCTGAAGACGCGCTCGGAGCAGCCATACTTGTAAACCAGCGTTTGTTTGTGCCGGAAGGTCAGAATTCCGGCTATCGGCTTCCTATCTTTCGATACCACATGGAAGCTGAGGCTATTTCCGAAATACTCCATCAGATTGCGGAACCAAGCCATCGGCTGAATGGGTACGCCCTGGCGGCGGCGTGTGCTGGTCAGCAAGCGATAGAACTGGCGCAGAAGTTTTTCCGAGACGCCCTTCTCGTAGACCAGACCTTCTTTTTCTGCCCGCCGGATCTTTCGCTGCACGCAGTCCTTGTGCAGGTTGCGAAAAATTTCTGCCTCCGAGGGGCGCAGGTCCAGTTTGTGAAAGCAAAACCTCTGGCTCACACAGAATCCGCTGCCACTGGGCATCACCGAATCCACAGGCCTCAACTCGACATAATCCCATCGCTCTGCGTCACGCTTCTGCCGAAGGTAACGCGCCAGGGATTCAAGATGTTCGGGAGATTGGACGAGGGGTTCGCAGTAGTCTGAGAATGGCAGCGACACCAGTCTGCGTTTGCCAAATAAGCCGGTAATCTCGCAGAAGGGTGTAGCGTTGGTCAGGGGCTCGTCAAACGGCGAGGTAGTATAGGCAACGGGCTTGTAGTTATAGGTCTTTCGCAGTGCCTCAAGCCAGGGCCGCGTGTGGAAGATCGAGGCCTGCCGGTGGCTCTCGATAAGGCTTCCCCATCGTTCGTCTGCTGTGGGATCAATTTCGTACACCATCACTTCAGGTTTACCTTGGGGATCTACTTCCGGCAGGCCGTTTTCGATAACTGGGTTACTACGAGACGTTGGCCATACCCACGAGGCAGCCCTTGAGTGCGTTCACAACTTTGGCTTGCTGAGGAGCAACCATCTGTGGATACATGGGGAGGGAAAGAATCTCGGCGGAAACTTTCTCGGTGACGGGCAGATCGCCGTTGCGATAGCCCAGGCCCCGATACGCTTCCTGCAGGTGCAGAGCAACCGGATAGTGAATTCCGGTTCCGATGCCCGAGGCCTTCAGGCCGTTCTGCATCTCGATCCGGTCCGGCACACGCACCACGTATAGATGGTAGACGGCTTTGGACCACTCCGGTTCGAAGGGTATGACGACTCCGGGAACCTCTGCCAGAGCGTTGCCGTACTGCTTGGCAATGTAGCGCCGTTGCACATTCCAATCGGACAAGTGCGCTAGCTTTGCGTGCAGAATGCTGGCCTGTATCGCGTCCAGCCGGCCGTTATAGCCTTCAATGTCGTGATAGTACTTAGCGGCCTGGCCATGATCGCGAAGCTTGCGTGAGGTCTGGGCAATCTGTGCATCGTTGGTCGTCACTGCACCGGCTTCGCCGCACGCTCCCAGATTCTTGCCGGGATAGAAGCTGAAGGCCGCTGCCTTGCCGAGCGAACCAGCCTTGCACCAGCGCTGCTGCTTACGGGAATAATACTCAGCGCCATGGGCCTGGCAGGCGTCTTCAATCACCATCAGGTTGTACTGTTCGGCCAGCTCCAGGATGGGATCCATGTCGGCCATTTGCCCGTAAAGGTGGACCGGCACAATCGCTGTGATGACCCGGCCGCTCCGGCGCGAGATGGGCCGCCCTGAGGTATGGTCGCGATCGCAGCTCAGCGTGATGTACTCGCGCAGCTTCTGCGGGTCGATGTTGTAGGTGCGTTCATCGATGTCGACGAACTCCGGAACTGCGCCCGCCTGCGTAATCGCTTCCGTGGTCGCAATAAAGGTGTTCGCCACGGTCAGGACGGAATCCCCGGTGGTGACGCCAGCCGCAATGAGGGCAAACCGCAGAGCGTCTGTGCCACTACCAACCCCGACGCAGTGCTCTACTTCGCAGAATTTTGCGAAAGCGCTTTCGAACGATTCAACCGGCTTGCCGCCGATGAAACCGGCTGTCTGCAGCGCCGTACGGAACGCCGCGACGAGCTCTTCTTCCATCTGCACGTGGGGCGTTACAAGGTCGAGAAACGGTACGTCAATATGATCCATTTCGGTCTCCTGATAATTTCGACGCGCCGCTTATCCCAGAGTGGCTGCAGCGGCAGCTGCGTTGGCTTGTCCGATTCCGACTACGGCAGGCTTCTGCAGGAACGCCGGAGGATTTGCCGGGCTCGCCGGCTGGGAATCGAGGTGCACCGCGGCTCCGCGGTGACGCAAGGAATGATTGGCGGCTTCCAGCATCTTCACCACGCGCAGTCCGGCAAGCCCATCATTGAAGGGCGTCGCGTTGTGATTGATGCAATCGACGAAGTACCCCAGCTCCTGCCGGAGCGCTTCGCCTGGCTCAAGATGGGGCGCCCACATGTCGCCCGAGCGGTAATTAACCAGCAGGTCGTATACGCCTTCCTTGCTGGTGACTCTTCACGCCCTTGTCGTAGACCTTGATCTTCTCGTCTGCTTCGAGGTCATTCCAGACGAGCATCTTCTTCTCGCCGCCGATCAGGGTGGTGCGGACCTTGACCGGCGAGAGCCAGTTGACGTTGATGTGCGCGATGACTTCGTTCGGGAAAGTACAGGGTGATGAACGCCACGTCCTCATGACCGTTCAGGTGGGTCTGGCCGGTCGCTACGATCGCTTCGGCGTTGCCGTCGATGAGGTAATCCATGATCGACAGATCATGCGGCGCCAGATCCCAGATCACATTGACGTCGTGCTGGAAGAGGCCCGAGATTGACCCGGGTCGAATCGTAGTAGTAGAGCTTGCCCAGAGCGTCTTCGTCGCATCAGCTGCTTGATCTTCCGCACGGCGCCGGTGAACAGGAAGGTGTGGTCCACCATGATCTGCAGGTTTTTCCGGGCGGCCAGGTTGATCAGCTCTTCGGCTTGCGCCGTATTGCTGGTGAAGGGCTTCTCAACGAAGACATGTTTGCCGTTTTCCAGCGCGGCCTTGGCCAGTTCGAAGTGCGTCCAGACGGGGGTGACGATGGCGACGGCATCGATCTGGGGCGAGGTAATCACGTCGTTCGCATCGGCGGTAATGTGAACGCCCTGCATCGCCTTGGCGGCACGGCTGCGGGCTGCGGCCGACTTGTCGGACACCGAGACTACGCGCGCACCGTCCAGACCTTCCAGGTTGCGAACGACGTTCGGCCCCCAGTACCCATATCCGATTGCGCCGAAATTCACGGTATTGCTATTGCCGGGCAATCGCGTGACATTGTGTGGAAAAAACTCAGTGGCGGCTGACACGATGAAATCCTCCGGGGAGCTTAGCCTTGTTGTGGTTGAGACGAGGGGCGAGTTTGCTGCTTAGAATGCGCCCTCGCCGATAATGACGGCTCGCGGCGTGCGGAGCAGTATTTTGAGGTCGAGCCAAGGCGACCATTCCTTGGCGTACCGCAGATCGAGGCGGACCATTTCGTCGAAAGGCACTCGTCCACGGCCGTTCACTTGCCATAACCCGGTGATACCGGGCTTCACTTCCAAAAGCCTGCGGCGATGCCATGTCTGGTAAGCCGCTACTTCGTACAGAATTGCGGGGCGGGGACCCACCAGCGACATGTCGCCCTTCAGGACGTTGAACAGTTGAGGAAGCTCATCGAGGCTGGTGCGCCGGATGAAGGCGCCTACCCTCGTGATACGCTCATCGCGCGTCAGCTTGTACACGCCGGCGCCGCCCTTTGTGCGGTCGGTGGAATGACGCTCCGCCTGACCGGCGATCAACTGCATGACGTAGCGCTGATGCTCGCTGGGGTCGTTGTCCACGTACATGGACCGGAATTTCAGAAACGTGAACAGCTTGCCGAATTGCCCGACACGCTGCTGGCGATACAGAATCGGACCCTTTGATGACATCCGCACAGCAATGGCAACCGCACAAAGGAACGGTGCGGTAAGCACCAGGAGCATCAGGCTGCCGGTCACGTCCATCACTCGCTTGGTGATGGAAGCCATTTTGCCCAGACCATCAGTCCGCGGGAAATCCGGATACAGCGTGGGATTGCTGGGGCGATCAGGAAGATCGTGGTCCCATTTGTCGGGAAAGAAGTGGAAAGAGATGCTGATCTGGCTGAACTGCTCCAGGCTCAGGTTTTCCTGCAGCATGGCTCCAACTCTGGCCAGCATGGCGCTCAACACCGACTTTGGATCCAGAAATACCAGCTGCGTGAAAAGTACGCCGACACAATAATTGTGCTTCTGCCATCCGATGACATCGGTCTCGCGAGTTGTGCCTTGCAGGGCTGCGACTACTTTGGTCAGTAGCTGCTGGCAGCGCTGTTCGTTGTTCTGATCCGCGGTTTCCAGCAGCATGAGGAGGAACGGCTTGGCCGAACGCTCCGTCCGCTTGCGCTCCACGGCGATCATTCGCTTGAACGCCTCTTCACGCAGGATTTCCCGCTCCGCTTGCGCTGACGAGGTCAGCGGGCTTGAGTTGCGGTTTGAACCGTTACTTCCAACTCGTTCAGTCACAGAATTTTCGCACGCTTTCGCGAAGGGCTCGTTGACACTTGGATCAACTACTTCGCTGTCGGGACTACCGGCGATGCGCCGGCGTTGGTCGCGTAGTGGTAGTAGTAATGATTGGTGGTGGTTTCAGAAGATGCGTTAAGTACAGATCCCAGCAGCTTGGATTGCTCAATGGCTTCATAGCTGCGCTGGAGCTGCCGTTTCGGCGTCACGCCCGGACGCGTCACCAGGAGAATCGCATCCGACAAGCGCGTCCAGATGCTCGTATCGGCCAGAGGCAACACCGGTGGTGAATCGATCACGATCCAGTCAAAGTGAGCCGCAATGCGGTCGAGGAGAGCCGAAAGCTTCTCCGCATCCATGAACTCCAGGGGGTTGCTGTGTGATTCTCCGGCCAGCAACACGCAGAGTCCGGATCCTTCGAGACGGTAGATATTGTTGAGGCCCTCGTCCACGCTGCGCAACATCTGGCTCAACCCGGGAAGTTCTGTCAGCCCAAGCTGATGACCCAACGAAGGCCTGCGCAGGTCTCCTTCCACCAGCAGCACCTGCTGCCTGCCCAGGGCCAGGGCACAAGCCAGGTTCGCGGCCACCATGCTCTTGCCTTCGCCAACCACCGAACTGGTGATCGTCAACCGCTTAAGCGAGCGCTTTTGCTGGAGATGGCGCAGCCGCGTTGCCAGGAAACGAAATTTCTCAGCCGCCAGGCTCTGGACATCGCCGAAACATGGGAACCTGCTGTGCTCGGAGAGAACAACGCTGGCGGAAGGAAACTGCAGCGCCGCTTCCCTGGTCACAACTTTCGCGGGAGGCTCCGCTACCAGCGTCGCGCTGGCCGACTTGCGTTCGACGACCTGCAACAGCTCTTTCGCCGCCGAGAAGTCGCGTGAAATATTGCCGGCCCGGTCGGTTGCCGACTGATTGAGTGCGTCAAATATCTGGCTCATATCTTTCTGGCCGCCCTTACGGCTGCTCCTGCTCCGACTGCCGCGCAGGCGTTTTCTTCAGGTAAGAGAAAAGCTCCAACAAGGTTTTCGAGGCGCGCCGCGCGAAATTCTCATCGAATTCCACGGAGAAGTCCGGCGACGGAAGGTGAACCACGTCAATCCTAAGATCTGCCGCCGCAATCTCAACGATCTCCGGTGTAACGCCGCGCAGTTTCCTGGCATAGGCAGTGATCAGCGAGTTGTCACAAATCGTGTTGATCAGTCGGGGAATGCCTTTGGAGCAGCGATAAACTTTCTCGATCGCTTCCGCCGGAAAGAGGCTGTTCCCGGCCTTGGCTCCCGCAATTTGCAGACGCCAATCGATGTAGCCTTTGGTCTCGTTCAGGTCCAAAGCAGTCAGGGCTGCGCGATGGGCAATTCGCTGCTTGAGCTGCCGCAGGTTTGGAGAGTCAAGCTTGTCGTCCAGTTCCGGTTGCCCCACCAGGAGAATCTGGAGTAGCTTGCCGTCCGAGGTCTCCAAATTGGTGAGCAGGCGAATCTCTTCGAGAATGTCCGCCGACAGATGGTGGGCTTCGTCGACGACCAGCACGGTGGTCAAGTTCTTGGTGCCCCGCCCGACCAGAAAGTTGCTGAGGTCGAACAGGATCTGGGTCTTGTTCTTGCCTGCAACGGACAGTCCAAAATCCGTAGCGATGTACTCGAGGAACTCGCAGGGCGACAGCCTTCCGTTGAACACATAGGCGTAGGCGATGTCACTGCTTTCGCGGAAGAGCTCCAGAACGCAACGCAACAGCAGCGTCTTGCCGGTCCCCACCTCGCCCGTGAGTACGACGAAGCCCTTGTGTCCGCGCACGGCATGATACAGCGCAGCCAGTGCCTCGTTATGGCGCGGCGTAGAAAACAGAAACGCCGGGTCTGGGCTGATATCGAAGGGATTGCGCGTGAGATTAAAGAAGGCCTTGTACATCGTTTCTAGCTCTTGAAATAACTGAAGGCGGAGCCGGCAAGCATGAGAACAGCCACGACGACCGTCGTCGCCCATCCGATGACCATCTTCCGGTGTTGCTGGCGCTCATCTGACTGATCGTGAATCACCGGCAGTTCCGATAGCACCGTTGTGGGCAGCAGCTTCCGCAGTTCGACTTCGCTATACACCCGATCATCCATCGTCTCTGCCAGCGAGATCGCGAGGCCGCCCAGGAGCAAGCCGACGAAGAACCCGATACCGCAGAACTTCAGACGGTCCGGGAAGCTGGGCTTGAGAGGCAGGCTGGGCGGATCCATGATGCGGAAACGCTCGCCCTGTTGCAGCAGCTCCATGCTGGTAGCCATTGCCGAATCATTCTTCTTCTTCAGAAGATCGTCGTAGGAAGCTTTGGATTGTTCGTACCCTCGAGTCAGATCCGCCAATTGCTGCTCTCGCACGGGCTCCTCATTCAATCGCGATTGGTACTGGTTAATCTGGGCGGTGATCGCGGCGATAGCTTGTTCGCGATTCTTGATCTCGATTTGATTGGCCTGGAGCTGGCTCTGCAACTGCGCCAGCGAGGTCGAATCCCTCAGCCCTGCGCTGTCGCGAGCCGGAGGAGCCACACTCGCGTCGGCTTCCGTTTTTGCCGGGTGCGTTTTCTCCTGCGCCAGCAGTTGGTCGCGCTGCGCTTCGGTCTTGGCAATCAGGTCTTTCAGGTTGCGAACGTCCGGATACTTATCCCCGTAGGTTGCACTCATGCTTCGCAACTCGGTATTCAGTTTGTCGAGCTGGTCATCCAGTTCGGCGACGCCGCCGGAACCATCGAGAGTCTTTGACGGTCCGCGAAGTGCACGATACTGGCCGATCAGCGTTTCCAGATAGACACGCTGTTGCTTGGTCGTGTTCAGGGCTTCGGACTGCGCCTGCAGTTGGGTTTGCAGTCCTCCCAGAATTTGCAGATTGCTGTTCACCTGGCTGGGAAGCTGTCCGATGTTTTGTGCCTTGAACTGGCGAATCTGTTCTTCCTGCGCTTCCAATCCCTTGCGTGCGGTGTCCAGCTGGCTTTCCAGAAACTTGGTGTTCCCTTCCGATTCCTGCTGCCGGACCTCGAGGTTCTCGTTTATGAACAGGCTGGTCAGCTTGCTGGTGACCTGTTGCGCCACCAGCGGATTCTCGGCCGTGTAGTACACGTTGAAGGCGCTGATACGATTGTCGGCACCGCGCACCAGTTCAATGTCGATGTTCTTGCGCATCCGGTCGACGATGTCATCCGGCGAAAGACGCCCGCGATCATTCGGATACAGGTTGAGCTCATCCACGATGTGCAGCAGCCGCGAACGGCTCAAGATCTGCTGCGTGATGCTCTGCAATCTCTCTTGCAGGTTCTCGGAAACGTTCGGGACCACAAAGTCCTTGGGCATGGTGGGCTGCTCCACCAGGATGAGCGTACTGGACTTGTAGCGCGGCGGCAGCACCCAACTGGCTCCCCATACCGCGAGCCAACCCAGGAACAGTGGTATGAGGAAAAGAAGGCGGCGGCGGCGCAGGACCTCCACATAGTGCTGGAAGCCCATGCCCTCGGGCGGTTTATTGGTATTGTTTGTCGGCGGCATATCTACCGTTGAAGTGGCCTGCGGAAAGTGAAGTTGATGGTTGCGAAGACTCGATTGTTCGCCGGAAGGGAAACCGTCGGTCAAGCCCGGGATAGTTCTGGTCGGTCCAGCTATATCCGAACTGTATGTTCGCGTGCTCGTTCAAGATTCGCTGGAGAGAGGCAGTGCCTGCCAGAGTGTGGCCTCCCAGACTGGATGACACAAAGAACGGCGTCAGATTGTCATAGTTGGAATATCCGCCGCTCAGACCGGCCGTCCAGTTTCTACTGGCTCGCCAGGAGAAGGTGGCAGTGGCATTGTTGGAATGGAAGGTTCCGTTCAAGCCCTCCTCCGCCGCTCACGGTTCGCGCATAGCTTGCCGAAAATGCAGTGCCTCGTCCCAGCCAGTGCATACTCACCATCGTCATCGGCTCCCATGAAGCGGCAGCCGGCAACAGCGCCTGCACCGAACTGTAGTATTGCGGTCCGCCCGACACCGAAATCGACAAATTCGGTTCAGGAACATGGTCAAGAACAGGAACACGGTCTGGGTCTGGGTTCCGATGCTGGGCGAATTCTGCTGGAACGACAACGAGTTCTGATACTCGATAGCTCACGCCCACGTAATCTTTGTCACGGAAGCGCCGCGAGTAGAAGAGCGAACCCCCGGCTGAACGTGAGTTATAAAGCCCGGCACCTGGTCCGGAGTCGGATAGTTCAGCGTGTGGTAGTTCCCTCCGCCGCCAATCAGGCTGTCGCGCCTAACTGATACGTGAGCTGGGCCGCCGGTTCAATTGACAGCATGTCAGCTGCAGGGGCGATAATCGCGAATCCCCGACGTTGGAATGGCTCCCGTCACTGGCGTTGCCGCCAGTGGGATTCGGCTGATCGAAAGGATTCGATGTCTTCGGGAAACCTTCGTGAATACTGGCCGTGAGATTCGGCGTCAATTGATAATCAAACTTCATCGAAGCATTCTGGGTTCCTTGATTCAGCGAGGTTGTTCGCTGATAGAACGTGAATCCCGGCGCGTAATCGAGACACAGATGCGAGCGATAGGTTGTTTTATTCATCGCCAGTGTCGGCAACAGCGAGTAGACATGAAATCGCTGACCGGGCGTCGTCGCCCAGGCCACATTGCTCGACCATGCGGTAGTGAAAGAGACTCCGCCGCTCAAGGTAGTTGGTTTCGTTTTCGCCCTTGAGTGCGGTGGAGTAGGCTATCACGCTCACCGGCGGAGGCACCAGCATGGGCGCGTCTTGATCGGATGGCGATCCGATCTCGACTTTGCTCGCGTCTTCCTGACACCACGCCGGGATACAGGCCAATAACAGGAGAGCACAACAAATTCGCGCTAGCATAACGACCTCTTACGGTACGACGATGGTGTCACGGGGCTGCAGCTCGACATTCTGAGCCGTGTTCTTGCCCTTGATCACATCCTGATAGTTGAACGGAAGCTTCGTCTCGGAGCCGTCGGAGTTGCGGCGGAGGATGTAGATCGACTTCTGCTTGGCGAAATCGCGACAACCGCCAGCCAGAGCGATCGCGTCCAGCACCGTGGTCGGATTCACCAGGGAATACGATCCGGGCTTTGTCACGCGGCCGAGAATATTGAACTTCTCGCTATTGATCTGCTCCACCATCACCGTGACTTCAGGATCGGCCAGGTACGGCTGAAACTTTGTGGCGATCTCCTGCTCGAGTTTCAACGGCGTCTGGCCGGAGGCCATCACCTCTCCAATGAGAGGCAGCGATACCTTGCCGTCGGAGCGCACCGGGACCGACTTGGACAGGTCCGGTTGCTTCCAGACATTGATCGCAAGCACATCTCCGTTGCCAATGACGAAGTCGTTATCGTGCGCCTTGGGCAGAGATGTGCTTGCCGGTTTCGCTGCAGAAGTTACATCTGAGGAAACCAAAGGCTGCGAACTTGATTCACTGACGAGTTGCGTCTGCGCCCACGAAGAACCTGGCAGAAGCAGGCCGATCAACCCGATCAGAAGAAATTGCCGCCGAAGGGCAATATTGAGGTTTTTCATAATTGACACTCCTACGGAACGTTCCGCACGCCAGCGTTGGTTACTGAGCATGCCCATTGCCTCCGAGGCCGTTCGCATCGGTCCGAAAGGCTGGACCTTCCTGTACCAGTGAGGTCGCCGGTGATCTCATCTGGTATTGCTCGATCTTGTACAACAGGGTCCGATAGCTAACCTTTAAAAGTCGCGCCGCCGCTTTGCGGTTCCATCCCGTGCGTTCCAGCGCCGCTGCGATGGCGTTCTTCTCGGCCTCCAGCTTCACGTTCTGGACCAGCGCTTTGAGTGAATCTGAACCGGGGAGGTCCTCGCACGCCTGGTTCTGAGCTGAGAAGACAGTTCGTTGCGCGCCGGGGATTCTCTTGTCCTGCTTGACGGGCAGACCAGCTTCACTTCCAAAAGGCAGTTCCTTGCCTCCCGCGAGCAAAAAGCGCTTCACGAAGTTCTCCATCTCGCGCAAATTACCCGGCCACGAGTGAGACTGGCAGGCTTCCAAAACTCCGGGTGAAAACGGACGCGGAGAAAGAGCATATTGCTTACACAGTTGCCGCATGAAGTAGTGCAGCAGAAGCGGCACCTCCTCGCGGCGCTCGCGCAGAGGCGGCACGTGAACGGTATAGGCACTCAGGCGATACAGCAGGTCCTCGCGCAGCTTGCTGTCGGACATGGCCGGCTCCAGGCTGTTGGTGCTCGCCATCAGAACGCGAACCTCAACCGGAACCGAAGCGCCGCTGCCGGGACGGCTAAACCGCTTCGTCTGCATCAGGCCGACCAGCTTGCTTTGCAAGTTACTCGGCATCTCGTTCACTTCTTCCAGCAGAATCGTGCCCTTGTCGCAAAGCTCGAGCTTGCCGGTTTTGAGCTGAGACAAACCGTTTCCCTTCCGGTCGTGACCGAAAAGTTCGTTTTCGAGCAGGTCGCTGGGCAACGCCGCGCAATTCACCTTGCCAAAGCGGAAGCCGGAGCGAATCGATAGCTGGTGGATCAGACGCGCTACCGTCTCTTTCCCGGTGCCCGATTCTCCGATGATCAGGACTGGCTTATCAGTTTCGGCGAGCGACTCGATTTGGCTGCGCAGCTTGCGCATGATCGGGCTGGCGCCCACAAACGACATATCACCATCGACCGCTTCCACATCGTCGCTGGTAATTCCGGTTTCGCTCTTCTGATCGGAGATCAGCAGTAACTGGTCTACCGCTTCCTGCAGAATGCGGCTATCGACTGGACGAAGCAGGCAATCCCTCGCGCCCAGGCGAATCGCTTCCTGTTGTGTCGGTCCATCGTTCACATCGGATAAAACGATGATTGGCAACTCGGGACGAAGCCGACGCAGCCAGCGGAGGAAATGCAGACCGTCCCCGTCGGCGTGCGGCAGATCGAGTATCAGCAGATCGGGAGTCACTCCGGACTGCACTCTCTCCATCGCTCCCCAACCGTTGGTAGCACTTTCCAAGTGCCAACTTCTGGCTTCACCGAGGGACCAAAGCAGAGACAGTACAGCGGATTCACGAGTTACAAGCAGCAGCCGTACTGAAGCCGCGGCCACTTTCGGCACTATTTTTAGGATTCCTGGCATGGGAGAGAAGTACTGCGGAAACAAATTTTGAGGAAAATACTAGGCCGGTTCTACGTCGTAGCCTTCGATGCGCACACTCATGGACCGCTGGATTGCATCCAGGGAAACGATCAGCGACCGTTCACCGCTCCGGGCCACCAGAATTCCCTCCACTCCACTCAAGGCACCGGAACGAACTCGCACTCGTTGACCGATCTTGAGGAAAGGATGGGAACACATTGGCAGTTCCTGTTCCGTGAGGATGCGAACGGCCTGAATCTGCTCCTCCGGTATCGGAATTCCGCCCCAGGTCCCGACAAAGCTCAACACGCCGTTGACACGCAATACCTTCAGGCGCTCGCGATGGTCGGGCATGATCTTTACGAAGACGTAACAGCTGAATAACGGCGACTCAACAACCTTCCTGCGATCGGACCATTGCCGCACCTGCTTTACGACAGGAAGGAATGTCGTGATCCCCAGCTCTCTGGTTTCTTTGGCCACCACCTTCTCGTGCCGGGAATGCGTATGAACCGCAAACCACTGCTCGGTGGTGTAGTCGCCGACGGCATTAAAGGCCGGCGTTTCGGGAATCCTTAAGACGTCAGTGGCAGCACACATAGCTTCGCCCTCTCAGTCACATTGCGATCTTCGCCGCAATCTATAACTGTCAACACATCAGGCGGCCAGCCTGATCTTTTGCAATATCAACAGCAACAGCGTCTTTGACGTTGGAAGCTGCTATTCAATCAAGGGAGAGTTAGGTGATTCAGTAGACGAAATCTACGGCTGCGCGTAGAGGCTGGCAAGAGGCACACATCCTCAGCCCCGTTCTTCTCTAACGCGCAAGAGTTGCTATTCCCTGCAACAGAAGACTCCCGGGCCGGAGAAGGATTTCTCTATTCGCGCCCCAAACCCGCCTGAACCACGCCAGGAAAAGAGCAGTCTGGGCGCGGAGACAAGAATTCGATAGTACTTTCAGTTTGGAAGAGACAAACGTAGTTCTGCCGCGTCAAACCTCTCGTAGAACGTGTTCATTTTCGGCGCAGAATTGAGCAGGAAATGAACTTTGGCGTGTCGTCTTTGACCACTAACGTGGGCCGGATGTAACTCGAAGAGTGGTGTGAGCGACAACACCATTGTAGGCTTGAAGAAAGTAAGTAGGTTGGTATAAGCTTCACAGCACTAGAGGAGAAGTCGGCTATTTCTACCTAAGTTTGATTGTGCCCTGCGCCGGGTACTTTCATTCGCTCCCCAATAAGAATGCCTCCTCATTGGAAAAATACTTCGTCCGGAGCTAGAAATGCGCCACCAGCCAGATGCTGCAAGTATTCGCGTCCTCGTCAGCGATGACACGCGCGTACATACTGAACTGCTCGCCGATGCCCTCAAACGGGATGGCAACCTGGAAGTCACGACTCTGTTGTGTGGCTCCGACGGTTTAACTTCCGGCGTCAATCTCGCCGACACCGATGTCCTGGTAATCAGCTGCAATTTGGATGAGCGGCCAGGTCGCGGCTTTGAGATCCTGCGCGGGCTTAGAGCTCTGCATCCCGATCTCCGCGCCGTCATGCTTCTTGATACTTCGCAGGGCGAAATGATTCTGGAAGCGTTTCGTGCCGGCGCTCGCGGCATCTTCAGCAAGAACGATTCCATCGAGATCCTGGGCAAGTGTCTGCGCAAAGTTTACGAGGGGCAGATCTGGGCCAACTCCGAGCAGATGGCCACCCTGGTAGAGGCTCTGGCTTCCTCGCACAACATTCGCGCCGTCGATGCCAAGGGTCTGAACCTGCTGTCCAAGCGCGAGTCGGAAGTGGTTCGCGGCGTGGCCCAGGGCCTGTCGAATCGCGAACTGGCCGAGCGCCTCAGCCTGAGTCAACACACGATCAAGAACTGCCTCTTCCGCATCTTCGACAAGTTGGGCGTATCCAGTCGAGTCGAGCTCTTGTTCATGACGCTTAGCCAGGAACGGCATGCCAATTCCGCATCGCACTATTTCCTGAATGAACGCGCCTACGAGGCATTGCAGGATGAAGCAGCACTCATCTCCTGCCGCAACGCAGCTGGAAAAGGCGCGCTGCTGGCACAGCTTGCACTGGCGCAGTACTACGGGTCGCGTCAGGATGCCGACAGTGCCTTGCAGGCTTACATGTGGTATTCGGTTGCTTCCGAACAGATCTCTCGCGGCTACAAGCAGGCTGCCAAGAACCTGTCCATGGAGCAGTTATTGCAGGCGGAGCAGATGGCCGCAGAATGCTTGAGCAAGAAGCCACAGGCGATTGCATCCCGTCCCAGGACGAGATCTTCCCCGCGCCTGCTGACCCGTGACCGCTTGCCGGCCGCCTCTGGCGAAGGACGATACTAGCGCTCAGGCGCGGACCTTTGCGCTTTTCTTCTCTACATAACTGCCGCTTGCAACCGCAAGCGCTTCTCGGAGTCATACGCAAATGAAATCTCATTTCGCCCATCCTCAAGCCCTGGTTGAGTCCAACGATATCGGCGAAGGTACTCGTGTCTGGGCCTTCGCACACGTCATGGAAGGCGCCAAGATCGGCGCGCATTGCAATATCTGCGATCACGCATTCGTGGAGTCGAATGTCGTCATCGGCGATGGCGTCACCATCAAGAATGGAGTCGCTATTTGGGACGGCGTTACCCTTGGCGATCACGTCTTCGTCGGCCCCAATGCAGTCTTCACCAACGACCTCAACCCTCGTGCAGAAGTGAAGAAGGCCCACGATCAATTCGTATCGACCCGGGTGGAAGAAGGCGCTAGCATTGGCGCGAACGCCACGATCGTTTGCGGCGTCACCATCGGCCGCTACGCGTTCATTGGCGCCGGCACCGTTGTGATTCGCGATGTCCCCGCCTACGCTCTGGTCGTAGGTAATCCCGCGCGTCAAATCGGCTACATGTGCGAATGTGGCGAGACCCTTCCCGAGTCACTCATTTGCGTTTGTGGGAAGCGCTTCGAGTCCGTCGCCAAAGGTCTGCGAAAGATCGCAGCGGCTGAGACCGCCGTGCACGCCGGGTAAGAGCGACCTTACTCCGGCTAGCGGGGCTGTCGCTCACCGCGAAAGCCCCATGCCTTCTCCGCCCGGCTTCTTTAATTAGCTGACAAATCGCTTCAGTTTCGCTATTTCTATTCCTTCACACAATTTTCTTATCAGGTGCGCGAACGCCGCGCCGAGCATGACTCGCAACCTTACCCGAAAACTGGACCACCTCGACCAATGCAAGCACCTTTATGGCAGCGGCTGCGCGGCAAAGGTGGAGCGCCTGCTTCAAAGTTTCCGCAACGTGCATTTCCCTGATGCCGAATCGCTCGTCCGCTTTCACGATACCGTGCTCTTTTTGCGCGCCTTCCCGCAGAGCGCACGCGTCTCGAAGTTGGCCGACTCTCTGCTAGGTGGAATTGGCCGCGAGGTTCAACGCTTGCGAGACTTTGGCGCCGACCTCAGCTTGTTCGACGATGAAGAGTTTTCCGGTGTGGCGAACACGGTCATTCGCGACACTCCAACCTATGATGTCGCGCGGTGGATGTCGGCACGGTATGCCGAGCACCTGACGGTGGACTGGAACCTCTACGAGCAGGCGAGACAGATGTCGTCGAGCCTGACTTCGTTCGTGCCGTTGTTGGCTGACGATTGCCTGGTGGAAGCGGACACCCCCTATCTGACATGGCTGGTCGATGCAGCCGGCGGCGAGGACAAAATCCTGTCCTGGTTATTGCAGAGGATCGATCGCTCGGCTCTTACGCCCCTGGAGAAGACCGCAGCGTACGACGCTTTGCAGATCGAAGTTCTGTGGGAGCTTGGCGAACTGCCGGTCAGCCGCACCCTGGCACGGCGCAATCCCGAACATCTCTTCTATCACCGCGAGCCGCTCATCCAGCGCAAGCAGGTGTCGCTTGCCGATGAGTTGAACTCCGGCCCGTTAGAGCTTCGCCGGCTGCCGCAAGCGGAAGGCGAAGAAGTCCTCAACCTGGCGTGCGAGTTGCTTGAGGTGCGCTATCGCGAACTCTACGGCACCACTCGCGCTGAGCGCGCCAACGTCATAGGCGTCGACGTTGGCCGAGGTGTGCAACTGTTTCTATGGGGCATTCCTCCGGATCGGCGGCTATCGCTGCGGGCTTACCACGCAGGAACGACGCTGAAGAACGGCGTTCCGGTTAACTACTTCGAAGCCATTTCCCTGTTCGAATGGATGGAGGTCGGCTTCAACACCTTCTACGCCTTCCGCGAGGGAGAAACGGCGTGGATCTACTCCAAGATCCTTCACCTTCTGCATCGAAGTGACTGGCGTGACCTGCTTCTCGGCTTATCCGTACCAACTCGGCCATGAAAATGAGGAAGCAATTCGTTCAGGCGCATTCTGGTTTTATCGCAAACTAGGCTTCCGCCCAGGACGTCCCGGGTTGCTGGCTCTCACGGAACGTGAAGAGGCGAAGATGAAACGGGACCCCGCGCATCGCACTTCAGCAGCAACTCTGCGCAAGCTGGCGGCTCATCACGCCTTCTACGAATTCGGGGATGGACCTCGCGGATTGTGGGACACGTTCTCGACTCGCAACATCGGTTTTGCGGTCGCGCGAAAAATGGCCCATAAGTTCGACGGCGATCCGCAACGGTTGCGTCAAGCAGTTGTCGAGGAGGTTAGTCACATACTCGGCGTGCGCACCGGCGCTTGGACTGAAGCCGAGCGCTCTGCCTTGCAAGACTTCGCCGCGGTACTTTCTCTCGTGCCCAACCTTCGACAATGGTCCGCCGAGAACAAGCAGGCTCTCGTCGGGATCATTCGCTCCAAGGCCGGTCCCGATGAAGTTGAGTACCTGCGCCGACTGCAGCAACACGACAAGCTGCGGCAGGCCATTCTCGCGCTTGGCTCATTGCCGCAGGCCTGACCTCGTAACCTTCATGACAAGAAAGTAATTCAGCCCGCCGATCCAACTCCGGCTTCGACAGCATCTCTACTGTTACGTTGCCCGTACGCTAAGCCAAGCGACCTGTATCGCTTCGCCGAACATCGACATTAAGAACGCGATTCCCAGGACCTTTCGCCGATGTTTCTGGCCACATGAAAATGGGACTTACGCAGAAAGCTTATCCGTGCACAGCACACTCGCTGCGCTTTCAGTCGCTTGGAGCTGCCTTCTTGGTGCTGCTTGCTTGCATGCTCTTCACAACCGCTGCCCACTCGTCTCCGCCTGACGCGAGACGCGGTCTGGACCTCTCCAACGGCGAGCAAATCTATGAATCAGCATGCATCGCGTGTCATGGTCCCGAAGGCAAGGGTGTGCCGCAAGAGACACGCGGCTTCAAGACTCCTTCTACGTTTCCCGACTTCACTCGCTGCGACCAGACGACCTCCGAGCTCAATAACGACTATCGCGCTGTCATCACCAATGGCGGCCCTTATCGTGGCTTCTCGCAGATTATGCCGTCGTTCAAGGATGCGCTCACGCCGCAGCAGATCAATGAAGTCATACGTTACATCCGCAGCTTCTGCCGCAATTCACATTGGCCGCCGGGAGAGTTGAATCTGCCGCTGGCATTGAATACCGAGAAAGCGTATCCGGAAGACGAAGTCGTGGCGACTTCGGGAGTCAATACTTCCGGGCCTGGGTCGGTCGAGAGTCACGTCATCTACGAGCAGCGCTTCGGAGTGAAGAACCAGCTCGAAGTCGACGTGCCTCTGACCTTCGCGCAACAAAATCGGACGTGGTACGGCGGCATCGGCGACACCTCGATCGGCGTAAAGCGCGTGATGTTCTCCAAGCTCACCAGCGGCGAAGGACTCGGCGCCGGAACCATCTTCAGCTTACAGGGCAATATCAACGTGCCCACCGGTGACAGTGCGCACGGACTTGGTTCAGGGACGACAGAATTCGAGACGTTCGTCGAGGCCGGTCAGCTCTTCCGCTCCAATACCTTTCTTGAATTTCAGGGTGGAGCAATCCTGCCTGTCGATACCAGCAAGGCTCCGCAGAACACGTTCTGGTACACCACAGTCGGTCAGATGTTCGGGCAGGGCCACGGACTCGGCCGGCTGTGGTCGCCGATGTTCGAGGTCCTCGGAAGCCGCGACCTGATAAACCAGGCGAAAACGGACTGGGACGTTGTGCCCGAGATGCAAGTCACGCTCAGCAAGCGGCAGCATGTGCGCGGAGCAGTGGGTGTGCGTACGCCGGTCAACAACACGGTTGGACGTTCGCCGGAGGTGATGTTCTACGTGTTGTGGGATTGGCAGGAAGGCAGTCTGCTCAAAGGTTGGTAATGAGAAAGATCTTCTACCTGCTCGTGGCGTTGTCCGTGATGTTCCTCATGCCTGCGACTCTGCGCGCGGGCGCCGGCGACAACTCGCCGAAGATCGCGTTTCATGACTCCGCCCGCTGCCTGGCCTGCCACAACGGACTCACGACTCCCAGCGGCAAGGACGTTTCCATAGGCTTCGACTGGCGCGCGAGCATCATGGCCAACTCTTCACGCGATCCCTACTGGCAAGCCAGCGCACGTCGCGAAACCATCGACCACCCGGAATCGAAGTCGGCGGTAGAAGACGAGTGCTCGGTCTGCCACATGCCAATCACGCGCTATGAAGCTAAGCTGCAAGGCCACGAAGGCGAGATCTTTGCGTTTCTCCCATTCAGTCAGAAGACCAGCGAGATGAGCGCGCTCGGCCAGGATGGCGTTACCTGTTCGGTCTGCCACCAGATCAGCAATCAGAAGCTTGGCACGAAGGAGAGCTTCAACGGCGGCTTCCTCATCAATCCGCCGCAGACGAAAGACGATCATCCCGAGTACGGGCCCTACGTCATCCAGAACGGCCAGGCACTGATCATGCAAAGCTCGACGGGCGGCTTTCGTCCAACATTCGCTACGCACATCGCGGACTCGGCGCTCTGCGGCACATGTCACACCCTCTACACCACCGCGCGCGGAGCAGGCGGAAAAGTCATCGGCCAACTTCCCGAGCAGATGCCGTATCAAGAGTGGCTGCACAGCGACTACGCCGGCAAACAGAGCTGCCAATCCTGCCACATGCCCGAGGTGCAAGGCCCTGCGCCCATCGCCGCCGTGCTCGGCGTCGATCGCCTGGGCGTTCGCCAGCATGTTTTCGTTGGCGGCAACTTCTTCATGCAGCGCGTGCTGAACAACTATCGCAATGAGCTCAGCGTCGCGGCTACTCCGCAGGAGCTGACAAATGCTTCCGACGGCACTGTTGCCTTTCTGCAGTCGCAGGCCGCGCAGGTAAGCCTTGAAAATGTTCGCGCCGACTCCGGTCGCTTGACCGCCGATGTGCTCGTCAAGAATCTAACGGGACACAAGCTTCCAACAGCGTTTCCTTCGCGGCGCGCGTGGCTGCATTTCGTCGTGCGCGACCACACTGGGAAAATCATATTCGAATCAGGAGCGCTCAATCCCGATGGTTCGATTCAGGGCAACGACAACGATGCCGATGCCTCGCGCTTCGAGCCTCACTACCATCGCATCGAGAGTGGCGACCAGGTCGAAATCTACGAGTCCATCATGGGGGATTCCGCGGGCCATGTCACCACGGGGCTATTGGACGCCGTCGGCTACTTGAAGGACGATCGCTTGCTTCCATCCGGCTTCAAGAAGGAAAGCGCTGACCACGACATCGCCGTCATTGGCGACGCCGCTGCTGATGCCGACTTCACCGACTCCGGCGACCGCGTGCAGTTCGCCGTATCACCCGGCGATGCGCAAGGTCCTTTCCACATCGAGGTCGAGCTCTGGTATCAGCCCATTGGTTTCCGTTGGGCCCACAACCTCGCGCCGTACGACGCGGTTGAGACGAAACGCTTTGTTCAGTACTACGACTCGATGGCCTCCACCACAGCCACGGAATTAGCGCATGCAGAAGCCACTCCTCATTAACGTCAAAGGTTTGATTCGTGATGAGGACCAGCGCCCTGCTAATTCACCTGGCCGAAGCCGTCGCAGGGTTCCATGGAACGGAGGGCCGGCTGCCAGGTCCAACAGGATTGGGTGACGTGCGCCCCATGCAGAATATCTTCGTAGGTGACATTGACGTGAAGTTCCACTTTCCCTTGGGCACGATAGATGGCGGCCAAAACTCCCGGCGGGAAGCGAAAGTCCAACACGGTTCGATACTGTGCTGCCGGAAATAAAGTGCCGGCCGTGCGGTTCACCTGCGGCACAGTTTGATTCGCAAAACCTGCGGGCAAGCTACCCAGTTGCACGTTCGCAGCAACCTTCACTCCGACTGCCGGCGTCTTTCCGGAGTTTTGCAGCGACATAGCGAACGATCCAGGCGCAGTCGTGAGCGACAGCGGCACGGGATCGTTAATGGCCACCCAAGGACGCTGCTCAAGGAAGCGTGGGTCCGCAGGAACGGGAACCGTTCTCGATGAGGGGTTGGTCAACTCCGCCAAGGCCTGCTTCTGCTCTTGCACCTGTAGGGTCAGGTAGATCAATCCGGCGAGGAGCAGCAAAAAGCCCGCGGCCAGGATCCAATACAGCCGGCTTCCATTTTGGGAAACCGCTTCTATACCAGCCAACGGATTAGTAGCCCTGCTTTCGGGGGGCAAAAACGTTGGTCCCCGGTATCCATTGCCGCCGCCAGTTGGGCGAACCGGTGCCTTGGTGGCGGGTTCTTCGCTAGTTAACGGCTTTTCAGGCAGGGGTTCAGCTACAATCGTGTCGAAGATCGGCGCGAAAGGCAGTCGACGAGAGTGCGACTCTGCGGTCCGAGTAAAGCTTGGATCCAGTATTATCTTTTCGGCCATGGTCGAAGTGGCAAATCCGTAAGTGGCAACTGATGCCCTTAGCTGAGCGTCGACGCCAACTCAGCTAACCGTCTTTCGGGCACAGCATAGCCCACGCCGAAGACCTTGTCCATAGTTGGTCACTCGATATGTAATCGCGGTCGACGATTACGCGCTGACTTGCAGCAAAGAGTACACGGTTCAGTTTGCGCCAACTGCCGTGGTTGTTTTGCGCCTAAACACCTGAATGAGCAGGGACATCGAAAACGCTCCCACTCCCGCCCCTTCGCGACCGGATGCGGCTGGCCCCTCCTCCGGCGATTACGATGGGCTCCCTCTGTCCGTTGTTCTCGTCGATCCGGAAACGGCCGGATACGTCGAGGTCGATCAGAGCCTCTGCGGACGCCTGCGTTATTCGCCCAGTGAATTGCTCAATGTCGCCTTGTTGCAGACCCATCCGGATCTGTCGCGCGAGGTATTGAAAGAACTGCTTCGCCAACTCCAATCTCACGGCAGCAACGTGAAGTTTTATACCCGGCAGCGGCGCAGCACCGGCGAACTGCTGGATGCCTTTGTGACTGCCAGCCTGACCACCCGCAAAGACCGCAGTCTGATTCAGTTCGTCACCGTGGATGTGACCGCCCGGCTACGCGCCGAGCGCGCCTTCCAGGAAGCGGAAAAGCGTTTCCGTGCGACCTTCGAGCAATCGGCCGTCGGCATCGCGCATCTTTCGCGCGAAGGAACGTTTCTGCGCGTCAACAAGAAATATCGCCAGACGCTGGGCTATTCCGAGGCTGAGTTGCGGCACCTCACCATGGTGAACATGTCGCACCCCAACGATCTCGATATTGACTGGGCGCAATCCAACGCCCTGTTGCAGGGCGAGATTGCCAGCTATTCCGTCGAGAAGCGCCTGCTGCGTAACGGGGGCGGCGTAATCTGGGTGAACCTCACCATGTCGCTGCTGCGCGATCAGCGCGGCGAACCCGAATACCTGATCTCGGTAATCGAAGACATCACGGCCCGCAAGCGGGCTGAGTCGGAACGCGATGAACTGCTGCGCAGCCTGGAGCATCAAGTAACCCAGCGCACCGCTGAGTTGGAGCGACTTTCGATGACCGATGCCCTCACCGGCATCGCCAATCGCCGCCACTTCGACAAAGCTCTGGCGACCGAGTGGGCACGTGCCTCACGCTCCAATCGCCCGCTCTCGCTCGTCCTGCTGGACATCGACGACTTCAAGCTGTTGAACGATTCCATCGGCCACGTGCAGGGTGACAACGTGCTGAAAGCTGTCGCTACCTGCGTGCAGCAGGTCGCTTCGCGCTCTTCCGATCTGGGTGCGCGTTATGGCGGAGACGAGTTCGCGATGGTCCTTCCGGAAACGGATATTATCGGGGCACAACGGCTGGCCGAAAGGCTGCGCGAGATGCTGAGTAATCTGAACGCGACCGATGTCGCTCCAGGACAATTCCGCGTGACCTTGAGTCAAGGCGTGGCAGGAGTCAAGGCGTCGCGACACAGGTCGGCTACCGATCTGCTGTTGGCCGCCGACCGCGCTCTTTATGCGGCCAAAGAACATGGCCGAGGCCAGATTTCAGTCGTTTCAGACCTGTAAATTAAGGCCCAAAATGCGCCTCCAGGCGGGCTTTCCGGATTTTTGTGTTGACACACAATTCCCGGCCAGAGTATTAGGGGATAGCAAGTGGGCCGAAACGAGGGTGTAGGCTGCCACTCTATCCTCGGAGGCAAATGCCCTGCCGATGAACGTGAACGAAGCTTCTCCGCATATCGCGAGCAGTGATCGTCCCCAGGCTGGCTTCGATGCAACCCCTGTCCTGACTTCCAAAGAACTGGAAGTACTGGAGCTGCTGTCCTACGGTTACGAGAACCGCGACATCGCAACGCACTTCCGTACCAGCGGACAGGCAGTCAAGAACATGTTGCGCACCATCAACCTCAAGTTGGGTGCCGACAACCGCACGCACGCGGTGGCCGTTTGCTTCCGCAACGGCTGGCTGCCGGTCAAGGACGCTTCAGGCGAGAGCACTTCCCCGACGCTGAGGGTTAACGGCGACCGTCCACGGCGCAAGCCCCGCTGCACGCGAAGGCGCTACCACGACGGCAGCATCGATTCAGTGTGCTCTGACTGCGGGTTGATAGTCGCGCGGGCATGGCGCGCAAGCGACCTGCAATCCGCCGATCGCAACCACATTTGCCAGCCGTCTGAACGGCGGCACAAGGTTCGCTTCATCATGGAAGCAGAGGCCGCGCGCGCGACCCCAAGCCTCCGCAGAAAATAACTTCCTATCGCACGTCGACGTCGCCGGAGCCAGTCGACACCTGCACGTCCGGCCCTCCGCCTTTGACCGTTCCCCTGAGCTGATTTTTGCCGAGGGTCCCTTGCACCGTAATAGGCAGATCCGTGTGAATCGATCCGGAACTGGTGTGCAAGTCGAGGTTGAATCCGTTACCGCTGCCGACAGCCAGAGTGATGTTCCCGGAGCCGCTATGCAAGGTCCACGGCGCGGTGACGGTGCCATCGGTTTCGATATTGCCGCTGCCGGTCTGTGCCCGCAAGCCGCCCTTGACGCCACGCACGCGAATCGTTCCCGAACCCGTATGAACGTCCACATCGCCTGAGCCGGTCAGATCAACTTCGATGTCTCCGCTGCCTGTCTGGCCAGTGAACGGCGCGCCAATACTTTCGCCACGTATGTTGCCGCTGCCCGTCTGCGCCTTGACCCCACTGCCGAGATCGCGCATGCGAATGTCGCCTGAACCGGTCTCCGCATCGACCTTAAGACGGACGCCATTAACGTCAACATTGCCTGAACCGCTGTGCGCCTGCAGATTCGTGTCCGCTGGAACGGTGATTTCATAGGTGATGGACACATGGCGCTTCACATCGTCGGGGAGATTGTGGCCAACGCGAATGCTGTTGCCATTCTGCTCAACCGGCGGATTCGATTCCACCTTCTGCACGGCGTTGTCGTCGCCGAACACCCAATTGCTGCTGTGAACTGTTCCGTGAATGGCAACCTGGTTCGAGTTGCCGGTCTTTACCGTGATGTCGCCGCTACCGGTGACAACATCGAGACTCACTGATCCGTTGACCGATAACGTACGGTCGAAGTGGCCTTCGCTGCGCGCGTACAGAAGCACCGGCAGCAACAACAGACTCAACAGGACAGCTGAACAACGCTTGTTCATAACGCCGCTCCCAACTCTGAGAATGTGCTTGCAGAAAATGGGGCTGCCCTTGCGAGCAGCCCACGGAGGGATACTTCCCTGTTACTGCTGTAAAACTACCTCTTCGCCCTGCTTCAAACCAGACGTCACTTCGGTCCTTACGCCGTTCGAAATGCCGATGTTGACAGCAACCTTCCGCATACCGTCTTTCGCATGCGGATCGGGCACATCCACCGATGCCTTCTTATCGCGGTCGTACAGGATGGCCGCTTCGGGGATGGTTAGAACGTTGTGATGCTCATCCAGGATGATTTCGGCGTTCGCCGTCATCTCCGCCTTCAACTCCCCTCCGGGATTGTTGATGGACACGCGCACTTCAAACGTGGTCACGTTGTCCTTCTCCACTCCCATCGGAGCGATCTTGGTAACGTGCCCGGTGAACGCCTTGTCCTTGAAGGTCTCTACGCGAATGCGCGCCGGTTGGCCCAGATACACCTTGCCTATATCGCTCTCGTCGACCTTGCCCTTCACATACACCTCACTGGTGTCGCCAAGGGTCATGACCAGCGTCGCCCCCGAACCCAGCACCAGGATGGAGCTGACCGCGTCACCAACTTCAACGTCGCGCGAAAGTACGATACCGTCGATCGGCGCGGTAATCGTCGTGTAACTGAGCTGCTCCTGGAACTGGCTCAGACTCGCCTGATCTTTCTCCACCTGGGCCTGCGCCTGTGCGACCTTCGCCTTATTAACCGTTAGCTGGGCCCGTGCTACATCGCGCTTGTTCACCGCAAGTATGTAACTGCGTTCCGCATCATCAAGCGTCGACTGCGAAACCACACCGTCTTTCGACATCTCTTTGGCGCGGTCGTAAGCGCGCTTCAGCGTGGGAATATCCACGCCTTCGGCGTCAACCTCGGCTCGCTTCTCGTCGGCCTGCGCGCTCTTCAGATTCGCGTCGGATGAAAGCAGCTGGGCCTTGGCCGAGCTTACCTCCGCTTCGATCTCAACTTTGTCGAGTTCCGCCAGCACCTGGCCCTGCTTGACGTGATCGTTCACGTCCACGTACAGCTTCTTCACGATGCCGCTGGCCTTCGATTTAATCTCGACCTTGGTGATCGGCGTGACCTTACCGGTCGCCACCACGCTCTTGGTAATGTCGCCGCGATCAACCTTCGCCAGCTTGGCCGGATCGATCTTCGTTCCGCCGCGCGTTGCCGCCACTGCCACTACAATCAGCAGCACCACCGCAACCACGATGACCGTGGTAATAATCCAGCGCTTCTTCTTATGATTCTTACCGTTCGCCACTGCTCCCTCCGCCAACGGGCAGCACTTCGCTTCGTTATCTAATACGTAGTGCGACTAAAGTTTGTTCCAGGGAAGAACAAGAATTGGAAAGTGCGGGTGAACTCCGCCCTCTCTTTGATTAGACAACGAACGCCACGAATTCGGTAGCAGCCCATCTGCAACATTCTCAGTGCACGGGGTTTGCTTCCCGATTCGGACGTCCTCTGTGTCCGATTGCGGACACGATGTATCGCAATCGGACGGCGACATTTGTGGAACCGCCGCCAACTCTCGTCCGTAGTTGCAAACAGGTTGGGCGAGTGCGTGCTACTGTTCGCGCGAACCTTCCGAGGAGATGATCGCAAGATGCTTCAAGACATTCGATACGCGCTGCGGCAACTTAAGAAGTCTCCGGGCTTCGCACTGGTGGTGATCCTCACCCTCGCGCTTGGCATCGGCGCCATGACCACCGTGCTCACCTGGGCAAACGCCGTGATGTTCAACCCATTTCCGCAGGTGGCGAACGGAGAGCAGTTGCGCTTCCTGAGCGCCAGGGTGAATGCCGGAGACGGTTACTCCCAGCACTACGCTCATCTGGAATATCTGCGTGAGCATGCTCGCAGCTTCTCGGCGTTGACGGCGCACGAAATGATGCCGGTCGATCTATCCGGGACCGGCGCAGCTCCCGAGCGCTACTGGAGCGGCGTCGTTGCCAGCAACTATTTCGACATGCTTGGGGTACAACCGATCCTGGGCCGTGGCTTCACGCCGAGAGATGACCGCGCCTATGGTAGTGCGCCGGAGACCGTCATCAGCTTCTCCCTATGGCAATCGCGGTTCCACGGTGATCCCTCAATCCTCGGCAAGACGATTCAAATCGATCGCCATCCGCTGACCGTGGTCGGCATCGCTCCGCGAGGGTTCGTGGGAATTTATGGCGGACTGGAACAATCATTGTGGGTGCCGTTCTCTGAGCTACCCGACCTGACTGGCGAGAAAGACCCACTAGGCGGCAACTTCGGTCTACAGATTGCCGCTCGCCTGATCTCCGGTGTCAGCGATCCGCGAGCGTCCGCCGAGTTGCATACGCTGGCGCATCAGTACGCCGCGCAGCAGCAAACTTCCTACTATCGGCAGTGGGACCTTCTGCTCGACGACAGCGCGCACATGAATCGCGGCATTTATGGCGCACTTGGCGATGAGATGCCCTTCCAGGCAGGCGCCGCGGTGCTGCTGATGATCCTCGTCTGCGCCAACATCGCCGGATTGCTGGTACAGCGCAGTACGCGACGCTCGAGAGAGATTGCCATTCGAACAGCGATGGGCGCGAGCGCCGGCAAACTCATACGTCAACTGCTCGTGGAAACCGCGGTGCTCACCTTGATCGCTGGCGTCTGCGGATGGCTATTCAGCATTCTGCTCTCGCGTTCGCTTTACGTTCTGCTGCCGGATCTCGGCATCACCTTCGCTTTCAACCTGCACACCGACTGGCGCATTTTGCTCGCCGCGATCGCGATCACCGGATTGGTCGTCATCCTTTGCGGACTGCTTCCGGCCCGCCAGGTCTTGCGCATGTCACAGAGCGAGACGCTGCATGCCGGCTCGGCTTCGGTGGTCGGGCGCCGCAGCGGCCTGCGCACCAGTGCGCTGGTGAGCCTGCAACTGGCGATCTGCTTCGTGCTCCTGGTTGCTTGCGGACTGCTGGGGCGGACGCTTTGGAACGTTGTCCATCGCGATCCCGGCTTCGACACGTCGAACACGTTGGTGGCCTCGATCGACCTGACCCGCGCCGGTTATAGCGACGACAAAGGACTCGCTTTCCAACGGGCGTTGTGGGCGAAGCTGCGCACTTCGCCGGAGGTGCAAAGTGCTGCCCTGACCAGCTATGTTCCGATGGGAGGCACCGGGGGCGGCCACGTCCGCGACATCGCCATTGCCGGTTATGAACCGGCGAAGGGTGAGAGTCTGAGCACCGTCACCGATTCGGTCGGACCTGAGTACTTCCGCACTATGCGTATTCCGATACTGCAAGGACGCGAATTCTCCGAACAGGACGCTTCCGGTTCCGCTTGTGTCGCCATCGTCAATCAAAGCATGGCGAAGAAATATTGGCCGAAGGGCAATGCTCTGGATGGGCAAATTACCCTTGGCCATCAGTCCTGTCGCGTCGTCGGAGTCGTCCATGACATCATCTATCGCAGTGCCGCAGAGGATGCCGGCGATCCCGTGCTTTACCTGTCGCTGCTTCAGGATTACCAGGGGTGGTTCAACGTCGCGCTTCGCAGCCGCACCTCGGCTTACAACCTGGCTCCGGCACTGCAAAGTGCAGTGGCTTCGCTCGATTCCAGCCTTCCCGTTACCGACGTCGAAAGCCTGCAGGACCACATTCAAGTGGCGTACGCGGGGCAAAAAATTCCCGCTGAGATGATTGCCGTCTATGGCCTGTGCTGCCTGCTGGTGGCGATGCTGGGAGTCTACGCAGCCATGGCGTATTCAGTTTCGGAACGCACTCGCGAATTCGCGCTGCGGATGGCGCTGGGAGCACAACGCCGCCGGGTGCTGGGTTTGGTGATGGCTGCCGGCGTGCGTGTTGTCGTGGGCGGATTGCTGCTCGGCGCTGTGGGCGCGTTCTTCGCTGTGCGTATCCTGAAGACTCTGCTGTTCGGAGTCTCCGGATTCGATCCGGCCAGCACGCTCTTCGCCGCTGTCGTGATGGCGCTCACCGCATTGATCGCAGCTTTGCTGCCCGCGCGTCGCGCCGCCTCGATCGAGCCTATGGAAGCGCTGCGAACGGAGTAAAGGCTGCAAGCATCGGGGTGCCATTGACAGCTCAGGCTTCGAGTTGCTGACGCTCCGGCGCCGAGGCTGGCAACGCGTCCATCGTTCGCGCGTACAGGCTAATGCCCGGCATTGCGCTGAGGCCGTGAGCAAAGATGCTGAGTACCACCGCGGTCATCACTGCAAAACGTATCGTCGCTTCACCCGGCAGATGGAGCTCCTGCTCAAGGTAAACCATTCCCAGCACAATCGAAGCCAGTCCCCGCGGTCCAAACCAACCCATAAATAAACTGGTCGGCCTGCTGAGTTTCGTTCCTATCAGAGCAATGGCCACCGGGACCATGCGAACCACCGTGAGACTCAACACCGCATAGATCCAGCAAGCCACCGTGAACTGCGGCCAATCGCGAGCCACCAGCATGCCGAAGAGGAAGAATACGGTGAGGTTGATAATCTGGCCCCACTCCTCGGCAAACTCCACGCTGTGCTTGCCGGCCTCCTTGAAGGACACTTGCACCGCCAGCCCGGCGACAAAAGAGGCGATAAACATGCTGGCATCCACCATCTCGGCCAGCAGCAGACACAGCAGAGGCAAGGCAACCACGGCGGTCTGGCGAAACGAGTCGGCGATCCAATCGCGCCGGCTGGCGACCCGCAGCAACCAGCCACCGATCAGCCCGACCGCGGCGCCGACCACCACTCCCAGCCCGAGTTGCTCGCCGATAAACTGCAGCAGGCTGGCTGCCCCGCCTTCCACTCGCGCCGCCGCCAGAGCCATGAAGAACAGCAGGAATGGCACCGAAAGTCCGTCATTCAGTCCCGCCTCAATGTTCAATGCCTGGCGCACCCGCATGGGCACGCGCGGACTGTTCACGATGATCTGCCCTAAGCCTGCGTCTGTCGGCGCCAGAATGGCAGAGAGAATACCTGCCTCCCACAATGTGAGAGTTGGAAAAACCAGGTGGGCTGCGATTGCGCCCAGAACGATGGTCAGCAACATTCCCGCGCTTAGCAGTCGTCCGGGCAGCGTGGCGACACTACCGAGTAGCCTCAGATCGGTTCGGCTGGCGTCGGTAAACAACAACAGCACCAGGCCGACTTCGGCGAGCCGCAAGAATACGTTGGGGGACAGCCCCGCCTTGGCAATGTGCGTCCACTCGGGCCACAGGATCATGCCCAATGCCGTAAAGACGATGGGAGCGGTCAGCGGCGAGCGATCAATTAGCCGCGACAGCAGGGCATACAGAAAGAAGCAGCCGACAAAAATGGCGATGGTGTTCATCATCTTCCGTGAATCATCCCGGGACCCAAATCTCCTGGGTATCCTGCCACACCGGGCGAGAGTATGTCGGTGACTTGGAATGCAAACGGAAGTGATGGACGGTAGAGGGAGAGCTGGCAGAGCACGGTGCGGCTTACGGCAGCCGCAAATGAGTAAGTGCAGCGTATGCGTTCCCGCCGGCCCGTCGCCGTGGAGGGCGGCAACCGATCGAGGAACGCACTACGCTCGCACTAGAGTACAACCCGTTAAAAAAATGATGACTTCGACTACGTATGCCTACCAGCAGCTTCAGACTTCGTTTCCGGATCGCCTGGAACCGATTAAGCAAATGCTCGAGATGCGGTCTCCAGGTCGTCCAGTGCACTTTCGGCGTTGGAACGGCATCTGTGCTTGCCGAAAGCACGACGCACAGTCTGGTCGGCGGTTTCTCCATTGACGTATGGGGTCTTGGACGACCATCCGCACTCACCGCATTTACAGCAGATGAATCCGGTAAACGTGTAGATGGTTAACTTTGGCGCTTTGGATTTCATGCTTTTTCGTGCACCCCTGGTTTTCGAATGTCCGAGGCATCTTCAAGCCTCGGCAGAGCGGCATTCAACATCCTCATTTCTCGCCCAATCCCCGCCCGGGTGATCGGTCATGACGAAACTACAACCCTTTCTCCCGCTCTACTCCCAACATCGGCAGGATCGCCACAGATCAATCCATTCCGATAAGGCATTGTCACCATCGTGCCAATGATGAATCACATTGCTGTCAGCAAGTGCGGCGACGGTTCCGCGGCCAGATTCACTGTTTTCCCTTGGCAAGTAATGGCACGTTAGAGGTGTTCAGTGTCCTTATGAACCACCGCTTCTATGGATACAATGCCACCACCTGTGTCTTGCTATCAAGGGCACAAAAGCTGATTTCTTTGTGATGGCAATGTATCCGTTCAATCGACGATATCGACTAGGCTTAGCGGGGCAGGTAAGTACTGGAAATCTGCGGGTGCGGGCAAGTCAAGAAGAACGAAATCTCAAAGAACCGACGATCCCAAAAAAGGAACTCAATCCTCTTTTTAACCGTCGCCTCAAATCAAACTCGGTAACTGGTCGGAATTCACTTTACAAAGCGAGAAGCCTTATCGGCAGCGAGCCACGATCAGCGTCATGTCATCGGCCTGGTAGCCGCGGCTGAACGCCTCCACCTCGGCGATGATCGCATCCAACAGCTGCTCGGCGCTCAGGGCCGGATGAGCGAGCACGGTGGCGACCAGCCGGCCTTCCCCGAACTCTTCCCCGTCATCGCCCGTCGCCGCCTCCGAGATTCCGTCGGTGTAAATCACCAGCACGTCTCCGGGGGCGAGTTGCTTTTCTTCCACCGAGCAATCCCACTCCTCGAAGAGCCCGAGCACGGTGGCTGTCGCCTCCAGTCGGTCCACGGCGCCATCGGAACGCAGAAGAATGGGAGGATTGTGCCCGCAATTGACGTAACGTAAGGTTTGCTTCCGATCGTCGTAGATCGAGAAAAACATGGTTGCGTAGTGATTCGACTCGGTGTTTTTGTAGAAGAGGTGGTTCACCGAACGCAACAGCAGCCGCGGATCTTCCACCGCCAGCGCGTACTGGCCGCGCAGATTCGCCTGCAGATTCGCCATCAGCAGCGCCCCCGACATACCTTTGCCGGCAATGTCGGCCAGTACCAGTCCCAGCCGCCCCGCGCCAAAGTCCAGGAAGTCGTAATAGTCGCCGCCAACCGCCCGGGTCTGAATAACCTTGCCGGCAACATCGAGCGTCTTCAACGTCGGCGCCTGTTGCGGAAGCAGGCGGCTTTGCACCTGGCGCGCAATCTGCATTTCCTGCTCGACCCGTCGCTCGGCATCGATTCGTTCGGCCATCTTCTCAGCCAGGGAGATGCTGCGCATCGCGATTCCAGCCTGGCTCGCCACTGACGCCAGCAGCCGCTTGTCGCGCGTCGAGTACGGCTCCTCCGACAGGCGGGGGCCGAGCACCGCCAGTCCCTGCAACTCTCCGTCACTCGACCCGCGAATCGGCACCAGGCACTCGGCGCCTAGGTTTTCCAGTGGCGTTCCTCGCAGCATCGCGGAATTCACCTCGACCGGCTCACTGCGTCCGACCAACCGCGTGTGCTCTCCCCCGCTGTCGGGAAGATCGGCGGCTTTCTCCGGAGGATTCCCGGCGTACGCGCGCATTACCCCCTCACTCGAAAGCAGGTAAATATACAGCGGCATGGGATGCAGCGCTTCCTGTATCTGGCGATGCAGCAATGCTGCCAGTTCCTCGCGATCGGTGACCGTTAGCGTGGTCGCAGCCAGCGTCTCCAGAATTTGCTGTGCGTCGTAGGCGCTGCGGAAAAACGCTCTGTCCAGCCGCGTTCGCACATGGCGGTGCACCTGCGTCGCGCCCGTGATGAGCAGCATCCCGAACGTCGCGCCGATCGGAATCGCGGCTCGCGTTCCACCGCTAAAGCGCCTTGCAAACGCCTGTCCGAACCACAGCGTTAGACCGACCGACACAATCAGGATCAGAATCGCGAAGCCGCGCTCTACCAGGAGGTAGCGCGCACTGCGTCGCAGCAGCACCGGAATATCCATCACGCGATGCTTCACCACCGCGTAGGCAAACGACAGCGGCATGACAAAAAGAAGCACCGCCCGGGCAAATATCAGCCAGAAAGGAGGATCCTCTCGGAGCAGGTCGTACGGAACCCCGATAAGCACAGCGGGGATGATGCTCAGCAGAGTTCCCCACAGGATTACTTTGAGTTTGCGGCGGTCTTCAACGTGGGTGACACTGAAGACGTTGATTAACAATGAAGCAATACCGAGAACAACCGTGCTGTACGCTATCGTCAGGCGGGTGAGCCCAATCACGCGAGGCGGCGCGAGCGCCGCGATGAACGGCAGCGCCTGGAGGTCACCGCTGTGAATGCCTCCCCAGCCCAGGGCGGCGCCGATGGCTAGCAAAAGCCACTTGAGCCATGGCAGCTTACGATCAATCACGGAGCGTGTTGGAAAGACCGCGAAGAAGAAATAAAAGAGCCCTGGCAGAAGAGCTTTCATTACGGAGCCGTAAAAGTCTGCTGCTACGCTTAGCCCTTTCGGCGCCAGTATGATGGCCCAGGGAGGTCCGGGCTGCGCGATTAGACCCGCGAAGACAAGCGCCAGCAGCCAGGCGTTGCGGTCTTCGACACGCAGGAATAAAACGGCAAGCCCGACAACCAGGAAGAGAAACGGATACGCGCCAAGTATCTGCTCCGCTCCCCGTTTGGCAAGCGACGCTGTATCTCCGTTTCCGCGCGGTCTTCGAAAGACCGGGCTGAGCAGCAGCGGGCCAGGTTCTCCCGCGCGCTGCACCGTCAGATGTACGGTCTCTCCCGGATGTGAGCGATACCAAATCCCGTTCAGTATGTTGGGGCCGTCCGGACCTGCTACGCTCTCCCCATTGATGGCCGTGATGACATCGTTCGCGCGCAGGCCCGCGCGCTGCGCCGGGCTCTCCGGCCAAACATCCCTCACCTGAAGTCCGCTCGGCTGAGAATCCGTATCGATACCGACTTCAACATTGATGAGTACGCGGATGTAGTACATCCACAGCACGCTGTAGGTGACCGTGGCCGTCGCAAACAGAATGGCGATCGCCAGCAGCAGCGGCCGGTATCGGCTGGCGCGAGTTGTTTCCGTCGGCATCATGATCTGCGTGTGAGTAAGGATTCCGCAGTAGTGTAGTCCATCTCGCGACCGTGTTACTGCATCCTCCATAGGTAAGAGCGTGACCAGTTGTATCCACCGCTCAAAAGGAGATTCAATGCCGGACAAACAGACATTGGAGCGCGCCCATGAAGATGCGCGCGAGGGCAAGTCGCCGAGCACGCAGGCCGGAGAGTTCGTAAAAGAAGAGATGGATCACATCCGCGAAGGGAAGCATGGCGCTGCCAGTACCAGGCAGGCCATCGCCATCGGCCTGTCGAAGGCGCGCCGGGCCGGAGTAAAATTGCCGCCGCCCAAGAAAAGCACGACCTCGGCTGCGACGCGCAAGAAAGCCGCCAGCGATAGTCGCAAAGGTCGGTCGGGTGCGAAGAAGAAAGTATCGGCCAAGCGATCGCGAGCCATTAGCGGCGTCCTGAAGCGCGAAGGACGCTCCGCCGCATCGCGCAGCTCTCTGTCAAAGCAGGCCAAGACCGTAGCCCGTCAGCGTGGCAGCGCAGCGCGGAAAGCGTCCGCGAAAAAAGCCGTACGCACTAAGGGAGCGGCCGGCCGCAGCCAGGCCGCCAAGAAAGCTGCCAGATCGCGGGCGCGCTCGCGTTAATCACTCGGTTGACTGGTGTCCCACTCATTCGCACCTTTCGGATGAGTGGGAGATGTCAGCCCTTGCCGAAGCTGGATTCTATTTTTCCATCGCGCGCCCACCCAGATGGAGTACCATGTCCACTCGCATTGACGGGCCCGCTCTCAGACCGAAAGGGGGCTACATGCCGCTCATTCCCAAGAATTGCGCGCTGCTGTTGGCAGCGATGCTGATGTTCGGTGCTGCCGCCACGGCGCAACAGCCCAAGAACCAGAAGAGTCCAGACCTGTCGAAGAATACTGCGTCGCTAAAGAAGCCGGATGCCGGCCGGCCGGCGACGAATGCCAAGAAGCAGTCCGCGGACACCAGCAGAACCGCCAGCGAGCGCGCCTCGACACGCGACACGCACAAAGTACAAACGGCGGTTAAGCAAAGCCAGCAAGACACTCCCGGCGACAAACAATAATCGGTTCGCGTCGCATGTGCGTTGCCTGGGGTGAACTGTTCGTCGGCGTCGTCCAACCCTTTGCGAAGTTGCCGATTGGCGCATGCCGCAGCTGCGCTCCCGTACAATGAACCAGCAGTCGCTTCCATTCCATGAAACGCTTCCTGCTCATCGTAGCTCTGGTCGCCGTGGGACTCTACGGCTTGGACTTCGTGTCCCTCCAGCTTCGCATCCCTCGGCGCGACAAGTTCGGCAGCATCGTCGTACACACGTACTACGTTGTGGGACTCAAGAGCGGCAAGTATGAATATGATTACGCCGGAGACCAGAGCGTCGACTGCGCCAATTCTCTGTTTCCACAATTCGGACTAAAGCCCTGCTGGTATCTCGCCCGCCACACCGACCAGGAAATCGAGATCGACTCCGGCAATCCAAATAATCCGAAGTTGTTTTAGGTGTCGGCAATTGACACCCAGGTGTCAGCTTTCGCCGGATTTCGCTCCCGGCCTTCGACCATCCGCTTTCGGCTGCGGGCCGTCGACCCGTTCCTTTAAGAAAGGTCATCCCAAGCAGAGGACGAGCGCCTTTTGCTCGCGCGGAGTCGAGGGATCTGCGGTTGCTCGTTCTGGTACGCCGTCGCACATCTCAGGCGAGCCGCGAAAGGCCAAGAGCCAACCGCCGACGTCCTTGCATCTTCCACCCACTCTGCTTCATCTTGTTTGCATGCCCCGGCACGAGCGAGTCCACGGTCACACGGAAAAACAGGTCCAACTCAGCAACCACTGCTTCGGCTGCGGTCCCAGCAACGAAGCTGGACTGCAGATGAAGTTTGTCCTCGACAAGGAGCGCCAGCGCTTCATCTCCAAGTTCAAGCTGGCGCCGCGTTTTGTCGGGCCGCCCGGACACTCGCACGGTGGCATCATCGCCACCATCCTCGACGAAGCCATGGGCAAGGTGAACAAGCTGCACGGCATCACCGCGCTCACCGCCAAGATGGAAATCAAGTACATCAGGCCCGTGCCGCTGGGTAAGCCGCTGGTCGTGGAAGGCTGGCCGGTGCGCAAGCGCGGACGCGAGCACACCTACGCCGCCGAGATCCGCAATAAAGATGGCGCGGTGTTAGCCGTCAGCACCGGCAAATTCATTGAAATCGATCCGCACAAGATGTTCGCGCGCTTCCTGAAGAAGAAGCACAGCGACGCGACGTAGTCAGACGCCGGCGATGCGGCTTCGCCGTTCCATCAGAATCGTGTCGCGCCACTGACCATCGAGCTGCGCAATCTTCTCTCGCCGGCCTACCACTCGGAAGCCGGCCTTCTCGTGCAAACGAATGCTGGCTGAGTTCTGGGCGAAGATTCCAGCCTGCAACGTCCAGATGCCGTTGCGTTCCGACTCGGCGACCAGTTCGTTCAAGAGCTGCAGCCCGATTCCCTGCCCACGCGCGCTCTCGGCAATGTAGACGCTGACCTCCTGCACACCGCGATAGACCTGCCGCGACGACACCGGACTCAACGCCGCCCAACCCACGACCACGCCATCGCGGACGGCTATCAATCGGCACGTTGGCAGATGCCGCGCGTCCCACTCTGCCCAGTCGGGCGCGGCGGTCGCAAAAGTCGCATTGCGCGTGGCGATTCCCTGCTCGAAAATCTCGCACACCGCGGGCCAGTGCTCTTCGGTCATCGCTACCATCGCCACCATCGCTTCATCTTATTACGCCCCCGATTTGGACAGCTCCGATACAATGTCAGTCCATGCACTCACCCCGGACGCTGCTAGTCGCGCTCGCCGTGCTGTTCGCGGGCATCACTGCCTCCTTCGCTCAATCTACCGACGCTGTTATGCAGGAGGCACTCAATCCCGACACGCCCTTGCAGGAGAACCTGCGTGTGCTGACTGACGAGATCGGCGGCCGCGTGCCCGGCACGCCCGCGATGCCCAAGGCCGAGCAATGGGCCATCAATGCGTTGAAGAAGGCCGGTGCCGATTCCGTGCACACAGAAGAGTTCACCATCGCGCAGTCCTGGTCCGAAGGCGATACCCAAGTGAACGTCGTTGCTCCAGTGCAGTTCCATGTGCGCGCGGTCTCGGTAGCGTGGGTCGCGCCCGTTCCTGCAACAACCGCCCGCGTGGTTGATGTCGGCATGGGTACAGCGCAAGATTTTGCCAAGGCCGGCGATGTCAATGGCGCCATCGTTCTGGTTCATAGCAAGATTCTGGCGACATGGGACGACCTCTTCGACGAATACTTCCGCGCGCCCGACATCATCGAGCGCTCCGTGAAGGGCAAGGCGCTGCTCGTTGCGCTCACCAGCAGCCGCGATTACGACATCCTTTATCGCCACATCAACACCATGAACGGTCACATGGATGTGATCCCGCAGGTCCTGCTCGCCCGCGAAGACGCGATGCGCATCGCGCGGCTGATCGCCCACGGCGAGAAAGTGCAGATGTCGGTGTCTCTGCCAAACAAAGTCGGCCCGCCGATCACCGCGCGCAACGTCATCGCCGAAATCAAGGGCACCGATCTGGCAAATGAAGTGGTGATCTTCGGCGCGCATCTGGATTCATGGAACCTGGGCACAGGCGCGCTCGATAACGGCTGTAACGCAGCAACGGTCATCGACACGGTTCGCGCTATCAAAGCGGCCGGCATTCGTCCGCGGCGCACCATGCGCTTCATTCTCTTTTCCGGCGAAGAGCAAGGCATGCTGGGCTCGCTGGCCTACGTGCGTGCGCACCGCAAAGATCTGGACAACGTCACCGCCGTCTACGTGCTCGATGCAGGCGACGGCGCTTTTACTGGCTTCTCGACCCAGGGACGCAAAGATGTCGACGCCACGCTCGCCCTGCTGCTTCAGCCTTTCGCCAGCTACAAGGCGACTGAAGTCACTAATGACGCCGAACTTGGCACTGACAACTACGACTTCATGATCGAAGGCGTGCCCACCATCCTGCCCAACCAGGACACGGCGAACTACCTCATCAACTATCACGCCACCTCCGACACCTACGACAAGGTCGACTTCGCGCAACTAAAGAAGAACGAGGCTCTATCGGCGGCACTCATGGTCGAGTTGGCCAACATGCCGCAGCGATTGGGCCCGCGACTGACCCGCAAACAGATCGAAGCCACTTTCCCAGACTCGCATCTCGACGATCAGATGAGAGGCTTTCGCATCTGGGAGGAGTGGGCCAGCGGAGAACGCGGCCGGCAACCGTAGCGCGGTTTCTTGCACTTCCGAGCTCGACGGCCCTAGTCTACCGAGCAAATGCCCGCGGGATCCTATTGAATTGTCATCGTAAGCGGAGCGTCCGGCGACTTTCTCCGAGTCGCATCTTTTGCGAATCTGGGCGGACGCGCGGTCGAAGGACCTGCATCCACACAGGGACGGGCTTCTTCCACGCACGCGAAACCGCAGGTCCCTCCGCTCCGGCGGCAAACCCGACCGCCTCCGGTCGGGATGACAACTTCTAGAGATGGGATCTCGAAAAGTGGCCCCAATAAATTTACCGATACTGGAGCTTTTCAAGGGGCCGATTTCATCGAATCATTGAAGGTGGTCAGTCAGGCGACGCTGACGCAACCTGATTCCACGCGTTAAGATAGAGAGTTAACAACCTCAACCCGCGCCATCCATATACAGCGCTAGTGATTTGGCCGACCGCCAGATGCTAACCGCGAATGGCCGTCTTCGGAGAGTTCTATGTCGGAAAACAACGGTAACAACACCAGCTTACGTTTGAAGATCGGCTTGGCCGAGATGCTTAAGGGCGGCGTCATCATGGACGTGATGAGCGTCGAGCAGGCCGAAGTGGCCGAAAAAGCCGGCGCGACCTCAGTCATGGCGCTGGAGCGCGTTCCGGCGATCATCCGCGCCGAAGGCGGCGTCTCGCGCATGGCCAATCCCAAGCTCATCAAGCAGATCATGGCCGCCGTTTCGATTCCGGTGATGGCCAAGTGCCGCATCGGCCACTTCGCCGAAGCCCAGATCCTGCAGGAGATTGGCGTCGACTACATCGATGAGTCCGAAGTGCTGACACCCGCCGACGAACAGCATCACGTCGACAAGCACGCCTTCACCACGCCGTTCGTTTGCGGCGCGCGCAACCTGGGGGAAGCCCTGCGGCGCATTGCCGAAGGCGCGGCCATGATTCGCACCAAGGGCGAAGCCGGCACCGGCGACGTGATTCACGCCGTCAAACACATGCGCCAGATCGTCAGCGAGATGAAGGCGCTCACGGTGATGAGCGACCAGGAACTCTACGCCGCGGCCAAGAATCATCAGGCACCGTATGAATTGATCCGCATGGTTGCCAAAGCCGGCAAGCTGCCGGTGCCGAATTTCTCCGCTGGCGGCATCGCCACACCGGCTGATGCGTCGCTGGTCATGCAACTTGGAGCCGAAGCCGTGTTCGTCGGCTCAGGCATCTTCATGAAGGGCGGAGCCACGCCGCTCGACCTCACCGTGAAGAGTGAGCGCGAAGAAGCCGAGTCGCGCGCGGAGGCGATCGTCATTGCGGCGACACACTACGACGATCCGAAGATCTTGGCTGAGGTCAGCGAGAAGATGACCGGCGCCATGAAGGGCCTGGCCGTCGCAGCGATTGAAGAGAAGGACCTGCTGCAGACGCGGGGATGGTAAAAGAAGCCGTCAGTCTGGGCGCGGTCTGCCGCGCCTTTGTTTCTTATTCTGCATCTCGAAGTTGTGTTTGAAATGGCTCGACTTGGGTGCCCCATCCTTCTCGCCCGATTTTGGCGAGAGGGTGAGTATTAGCTGAAAACTGACGGCCGCGAGCCAACCGCGTCTCTTATGAAGATAGGTGTCTTAGCCTTACAAGGCGACTTCGATGCGCACCGGCGCCGACTAGAGGAACTGGGCGCCAATGTCGCACTCGTCCGCAACCCTGAAGACTTCGTTGGACTCGATGGACTCGTCATTCCCGGTGGAGAGTCGAGCACATTTCTGAAGCTGCTGGGCGAGCGAACGTACGAAGCGCTCGACAAGTTTGTCCACAGCAAGCCGACCTTCGGCACCTGCGCCGGCGCGATCATGCTTGCCCGTGAAGTCGAAAATCCCAGTCAGCCAGGCTTGAATGCCATCGACATCACCATCCGCCGCAACGCCTACGGCCGCCAGATCGACTCCACCATCGTCGATGCTGCGAGCAAGCTCGGCGAGCAACCTCTCGAGATGGTCTTCATCCGCGCGCCTCGCATCGAGCACGTTGGCAAAGACGTCGAAGTACTGGCCAAGCGCGACGATCACCCCGTGCTGGTGCGCCAAGGCAAAGTCATGGCCGCAACCTTTCATCCTGAATTGTCGCAAGATACGCGGGTCCACGCAGAGTTCCTGAAGCTGGTCAGTAATGGTTGTAAGTGAGACCGTTGATTCCGCGTCTTGCAATTCTGTTTGTCTCAGGCCCGACCTTAGAGGCTGGTGAAAACTATGAAAGACTGCGGCTCGTCCGCCTTAAGGCCGCCTCGTCGAGTCCAATTTGCAGAGCTTTGCGACACGGCTGAAGCCGTGTCCTTTCAAGGCCAATCGATGCGAAAGTTTTTAGCTTTCAGCGGCCTATCTCAAGCTGCCGAAAAACCAGCGCGCAGGCGCGAAATAAGAGCCAGCGCCGCAGGTGCAAAAGAAGAGCCAGCGCCGCAGGCGCGAAAGGTGATAGCCCCGCCCTTCAGGGCGGGGTGCCCGTCAGGTAAGGACACGAGCCCCTTCAGGGGCGACAGACCTCGGCCGGCATCACAAATGCAGACTCGTACCGCGAGGTCCGCTCTATCCGCAATGAAAACCTCGCGAATACAATAGACCATGCCCCTGATCCGCATCGACGCCATTGCCGGCCGCACGCCTGAACAGATCCAGCAACTTCTCGACGCCGCTCATCGCGCCATGCTGACGGCCTTCAAAGTCCCCCAGCGCGATCGCTACCAGATCTACAACGAGCATCCGCTCGCGCACATGATCGTCGAAGACACCGGCCTCGGCATTCCGCGCACCAACAACGTCCTCGTAATCACCGTTGTCAGCCGTCCGCGCACTGAAGAAATGAAAAAGACCTTCTACGCCGAGCTCTGCCGCGAACTCCAGTCCTGTTGCGGCATTGAGCCCAGCGACGTGATGGTCTCCATCGTCACCAACACCGACGCCGACTGGAGCTTCGGCAACGGCCGCGCACAATTTCTTACTGGCGAGCTCTAGCGGGGAACAGGAAGACTTCGGGTAGAGCTGGCCTTGAGGCCAGCGTCCAGCCACTTCAGTACCGATCGAGTCGGCTTCCGCCGACGACACCGAGATGCCTGACTCGGTCGGCCCCGTAAAAGCCAGAACTATCCCAACTCCACCGGCTTGAAACTGGCGAACATTTGCGCCGCCTCCGGCAGTGATTGCAGCGTGACGTAGTCGCAAGCAGCCGCGTACCGCTGCCACAACTCCAGCACCCGCGGATTCGTGTGAGCCCGCTCCGGGCCATCAGGCTCCCACTCGAATACTTCGACCACGGTTCCGTCCGCAGCCTGGCAGGCAATCGCTGAACGGTCGGTAGCCAATTCTTCTTCGCGAAGCAACGGCACGTGCTCGCGCGTCAGTTGCAGCAGTTCTTCCTCTTTGCCGGGCTTCGGCTTGTAGGCAACAATGACGATCTGTCGTTCGCTCATCCCGGAAGCATACCGCACTCGCGCAAGACGGCCATCACAGTTCCATGCCCCCAATTCTGCTAATCTGAAGAATCATTCATTCTGCAATTGAAGGAAGAGAGCACCACACGCACTTATGGCCGAATCTCCCATTACTTCGCGCAATCAGGATTTCGCCACCTGGTATCAGGACATCGTGCTGCAAGGCGACATGGCCGAGCCTGCCGAAATCGTCAAGGGCTGCATGGTCATCAAGGCCAACGGCTACGCCGTCTGGGAGCTGCTGCAGCGCCAGCTCGACGACCGCTTCAAAGCCTCGGGCCACCAGAACATGTACTTCCCGCTGCTCATCCCGCAAAGCTTCCTGCAGAAGGAAGCCGAGCACGTGGAAGGCTTCTCGCCCGAGCTCGCGGTCGTGACCGTCGCCGGCGGCAAGCAACTGGAAGAACCGTACGTCATCCGGCCGACGTCGGAGACCATCATCGGCCATTTCTTCGCTAAGTGGATCAAGAGCTATCGCGACCTGCCGGTGCTGGTGAATCAGTGGGCCAACATCATTCGCTGGGAGCTGCGCACGCGCATGTTCCTGCGCACCACCGAATTTCTCTGGCAGGAGGGCCACACCGCGCACGCCAATCACGACGAGGCGATGGAAGAAGTGCTGCGGATGCTCGACGTTTATGCCGACGTTGCGGAAAATGTGATGGCCATGCCTGTCATCAAGGGCCAGAAGACGCAGTCCGAACGCTTCGCCGGCGCGGTGAGCACCTACTCCATCGAAGCCTTCATGCAGAACGGCTTCGCCTTGCAGGCCGGTACCAGCCATGACCTCGGACAAAACTTCGGCAAGGCTTTCGATGTGCAATTCCAGAACAGCGAAGGCCAGCTCGACTACGTGTGGCAAACCAGTTGGGGCGTCAGCACGCGCCTGATCGGTGGACTCATCATGAGCCACTCCGACGACAAGGGACTGGTGCTGCCGCCGAAGCTCGCTCCGACGAAGGTCGTCATGGTGCCCATCTATCGCAAAGACGACGAGAAGGCCAAGGTGCTGGAAGCTGCGCACCGCATCGCCAAAGATGTCGGCGCGAAGGTTGACGATCGCGAGGGCCAGTCACCGGGCGCAAAGTTCTTCCACTGGGAGCGCCGCGGAGTGCCCATCGTGCTGGAGCTCGGTCCGCGCGATCTCGCTGCCGGCAATGCTGTGCTGAAGCGTCGCGACACCGGAACCAAAGAACCGATGCCACAGGCGGATCTCGCCGCGAAAGTTCCCGCGGTGCTGGAGCAGATGCAGCAGGACCTGTACAACGCCGCCAGGAAGCGTATGAAAGACAACACGGTTCTTGCCAACTCGATCGAAGAGGTCGAGTCGATCCTGAAGGACGTAACCGCCGAAAAGGGCGGCGGCAAGTTCGTCATGGCACACATGAAAGACGATCCGCGCTGTGACGCGCGCATCAAGGAATTCAAGGCGACCGTCCGCTGCATTCCCCTGGTCGACGAATACGATGGCGGCGGCAAGTGCATCGTCACCGGCGAGCAGGTTGACCGGCGCGTGGTGATCGCGAAGGCTTATTAAGCGGTATTCACCACGGGGGCACGGAGTACACGGAGAAGGTTATTTTGGCTTCGCTTCTTCTGGTATGACAGCGACGAAAGCATAAGTATCAAGAAATTGCACGAGTGCTTTCCGTGCCTCCGTGGTGAACAAGATCTTGAGGATTCGATGGGACTCTACGACATTTCCGCAAGGCTGAACAACGGCAAAGACAAGAAGCTCAGCGCCTACAAGGGCAAGGTCCTGCTGATCGTCAACACGGCCAGCAAATGTGGATTCACGCCGCAGTACGAAGGTCTGCAGAAGCTCTACGCGAAATATCGCGACCAGGGCTTCGAACTACTAGCCTTCCCATGCGATCAGTTTGGACACCAGGAGCCCGGCTCCGACGAGGACATCAAGTCTTTCTGCGAGCTGAACTACGGAGTCGAGTTTCCCCTCTTCTCCAAGATCGACGTCAACGGCTCCAACGAGCACCCGCTGTACAAATTCCTCAAGAGCGAAAAGGGCGGCCTGCTCGGCGACTCGATCAAGTGGAATTTCACCAAGTTTCTCGTCGACCAGAAAGGCAACGTCGTCGAGCGCTACGCACCAACCACTCCGCCCGAGCGCATCGCGGGCGACATCGAGAAGCTGCTAACGTAACGGCTGTCAAACTTCCGGTGATCGACCGGAGTCCTACTCGGCGAATGCAGTTGACTCATCTCGCTCCTTTTTCCTCTCGTCGCCTTTGACGCAACCCGCCCCTGCCGCTACAATACAGTTACAATTTGAAGCGCTTCACGGCGCACCATTCACTCCTCAGTAGCTCAATGGCAGAGCATCCGGCTGTTAACCGGAGGGTTGTAGGTTCGAGTCCTACCTGAGGAGCCATTCTT
>CAWCZN010000002.1:0-315554 GCA_963800045.1 uncultured Acidobacteriaceae bacterium
AGGGCAAGCTTGGCGAGCGCGGCCAGTTCCTTGCGGCGAACACTGGTGAGTGCGCGCAGCTGATCCTCAGCGACCTTGAAGTTGCCGAGCTCGGATTCACTGACGCCGGCCATATAGCGGGCATACTGACCGGAGTGCGTCCAGCCGTACTTGTCGCTGATCTCGTAGAAGGCCTTCTTGGAAGCTGCGAGGCGATCCTGGTCACTGGTAAATGCCGTGATGCCAGCCGGAATCGGCGTGGAGGGGGGCACGACCGGAGCCGAGTAGGTGAGCATGGCCTTGCCCAAGGCAGCAGACGACTGCTCCTCGCGGCTGCTGTAGAACCACCAGAGGCCGCTGACAACGACGGCAACGACGATTACGGCGACGATGAGCCGGATGTATGTGGAGCGGTGCTCCACCACCTCGTGAACGGCCTCGGCGGCCGACTCTTTAAACTTGTCCTGCTTGAGATCGTGACGGGTATATCGCACTGGGGAAATCCTTCGGTTGATGAGAACTGGCTCAAAAACTGAATGTTATCAGCCGATGAAGGGCAGGGTCAACGCAGCGGCGGCAGTGGGGGCAAGATGGAACCGTAAAGAGCAAAGCTGCGTACGAAGAGTGCAGGGTGTGGTTCGCGTGCGGAAGCGGATTGAAAATCCCCGGCCCGTCAAGCACAATGCCCTCTGGGAAGCCCGCCGTATCTCCCGGTAAATCAATAATACGTCATCACAGGATCGCGCCTCACAACATAGGACAAAGCATGGCCTACACGCTGGAGCTGGATCGCATCCCCAAGGCCTTTGACGAATTTGTCGCCGTCGACAATCTCTCCTTTCAGATTCCTGAAGGCGAAATCTTCGGCTTGCTGGGCCCCAACGGCGCCGGAAAAACCAGTTCGATCCGCATGATGATCGGCATCACCGTTCCGGACTCCGGGCGGGTCCGCGTCTTTGGGCAGCCGCTCGGCCGCCGTCTCTGGACCGCGTTGGGTATCTTCCTGAAGAACGCGGCCTCTACAAGAAGATGAAGATCATGGAAAACCTCGTCTTCCTCGGCGGCTGAAGGGCTTGCCGCCGCGGAGGCCAGGCGCCGCGCCCATCATTGGCTGGAGCGTCTGGACCTGGCCGCTGGGCAACTCAAGGTGGAAGAGCTCTCCAAGGGAATGCAGCAGAAGGTGCAGTTCGTTGCCGCCGTCATCCACGAGCCGGACTTCATGATTCTGGACGAGCCCTTCAGCGGCCTGGATCCGGCGAGATCCCTGGTCCTGAAAGACGTGCTGCTGGACCTCAAGAAGCAGGGCAAGACGATTCTGTTCTCCACCCATCGCATGGACACCGTGGAGCGCCTCTGCGATTCCATCTGCCTGGTGAACCAGGGGCGCAGCGTTCTGCTGGGAGTCTGCGCGAGATCAAGGCCAGCCACGGGCGCAGCAGCGTTCAGCTTGAATACGAAGGCGAGCTGCCGCTGCTCACCGACCGCGCGCTGGTTGGCAGCTCAACGACTTTGGCAACTACGTGGAGCTGCGCCTGGCCCCCGGCGCCGATCCCAGCGCATGCTGGAAGTCGCCATGCGCACGGCGAGGATTCGCAGGTTTGAGATGGTCGAGCCTTCGCTGGAAGAAATCTTCATTGACACGGTGAGCACCAAGCGAAAGGCGGTGACCCATGCGTAAAGTGCTGGCTGATCATCCGGCGTGAGTACCTGGTCCGGGTGCGCACCAAGGCCTTCGTGATCTTTACCGTGCTGCTGCCGCTGCTGATGGGAGCCGCTGTCCTGCTGCCCAGCAAGCTGGCCATGCACAGCAGCTCCACCCGGCGACATTGTGACCAGCGACGGCACGCTGGCCGGCGGCCGTGCGCGGCGAGCTGGAAGGATGCGCACCAGCGACGATGACGACGCGCACGCAAGCTGAAGAGGAAGTGAACCGGGCAAAGGCCGAAAAATCCGTTTGTGGTAGCGTGGAGAACCCTCCAAGCGAAGCGCTGAAAGAGCGGCTGACCGCCGAGGTGCGCGACAACCAGCTGGATGGTTTTTCGTGGATCGCCGCCGATGCGATGACCAGCCGCAAGGCGGTGTATTACTGCCGCAACGGCAGCGACTTCATAGAGGCCAGCCAGGTCAGCCGCGCCATGCGCATCGCCCTCAGCGAGCAGCAGCTTTCCTCCCGCGGCGTAAGCCAGGCCGAGGCTAAGACGTTGCTGGGCCCGGTGGACGTGGACACCGTAAAGGTGGACAAGAGCGGCAGCAACAAGTCCAACGGCATGGGAGCGTTCTTTTTGCCCTCCTTTCTGCTCATGATGATCTACGTGACGGTGCTGACCTACGGCCTGTACGTCATGCGCTCGGTGATCGAGGAAAAAAGCTCGCGCGTGGTGGAAGTACTGCTGGGCTCGGTTACGCCCATGGACCTGATGGCCGGAAAAATCCTTGGCGTGGCCGCCGTGGGCTTCACGCAGATCGCCATCTGGATGGTGGCCGCCGCGGCGATGGGCGCCGGAGCCATGCCATGGTGGGCGACCTGATGAAGGACGCTCACCTCCAGCCGGCGGTGAAGTTTTCTTCCCGGTTTTCTTCCTGCTGGGCTACTTGACCTATGCCTGTCTGTACGCGGCCATTGGCGCCATGGTGAACAGTGACGAAGAGGCGCAGCAGTTGCAGTTTCCGGTGACCGTGCCGCTGATTGTCTGCATGGTGTGGCGATGTCGATCATCCGCGATCCCAACACGCAGATGGCCTTCTGGCTCTCGATGTTCCCCTTGACCTCGCCGATCATCATGTTTGTGCGGGTGACGGTGAGCATGCCGCCGGTGTGGCAGATTGCGGTGAGCATCGGCCTGAGCCTGGTGACCTGTACGGGCTGGTGTGGCTGACCTCGCGCATCTATCGGGTCGGCATTTTAATGTACGGCAAGCGCCCCACCCTGCCGGAGATATGGAAGTGGATCAAGTACACATAAATCTGAGCGATTGCCAGAGACGAGAAAAGCCCCCGGAATCTTCCGGGGGCTATTGCGTTGCGCGTGCGGCGCAAAATCTACAACGATTCTACTTTACCGCGCGGGCCTCGGCCAGCATCGTTTCGACCTTGGCCCGGTCGCTGTAGGCGGGATCGATTTTGAGCAACGGCTCCCAGGCCGCGATTGCACCCTTGGGATCTTTCTTGCCCAGCTTCGACGACACCGACGTTGAAAAGCGTCTGCGAGTGGTGCGGATCGTCCTTGAGCGCCATGTCGAATTCCTTCAGGGCGCGGTCGGCGTCGCCTGAGTAGTAGTATGCGATGCCCATGTCGGTGCGTACATCCGGGTTGTGGGAGTCTCATTCAGCGCCCGGGTGTAATACGGGATGGCCTGGCCGCACTGCAGGCGTCGAAGTAGATATTGCCGAGCTCGATGAGGGCCGGGACGTCCTGGGGGTTGCTTTCCAGGCGGGCGAGCAGCGGACGGGTTCCTCGGCATCCATGGCCTGGGCCGGGTTGATGGCCTGCTGCATGACGGGCTGGCCAAGCGCGGGCGACTCCGCGGCCGGAGCCGGCGAGGACGATGAGTTGTGCAGCAGGTAGCCGCCCAGTCCGCCGACGATGAGTACGACGATGATGGCGGTGTAGACCTGCGTATTGGTCCAGCTGCTTTGCTTCTGGGGCTCGGGCTTTGCCATGAGAACTTCTCCTGCGGGTACGACGAAATTTGGATTGCGGCGAAAAATCAGGTCCCGCAACTGGCTCCGCCGGGGAGTTTGCTTCCGGAGATTCATGTATCACGGCGAAGGCTGCGCCTGGAATATTGCGCCCTACGAGCATGATGTTATCCCGGCAGACGACCGCGCGCCAAGCATTCCTTTGCGGTGAATTTTAAGTGAAACAGTTACATACAGGGCTTGCTTAGAGAAGTGCTGTCGAGCCTATCGTGCAGGCCATGGCGATGGCACCGGAAGTGGGGACAAAGCGCGGTCGGGCAGGAGAAGTGCTGCGGGCCTTTCTGCGGCTGGGCTGCATCAGCTTTGGCGGGCCGGTGGCGCACCTGGGGTACTTCCACGACGGAGTTCGTGGAGCGCCGGCGCTGGTGCGACGAGGAGAGCTATGCCGAGATCGTAGCGCGGCGCAGGCCCTGCCCGGGCCGGCGAGCAGCCAGGTGGGCTTTGCGCTGGGGTTGCTGCGCGCCGGCTGGATGGGGCGGGGCGGCGGCGTGGCTGGGTTTCACCGTGGCCTTCGGCCGTGCTGTTGCTGCTGTTTGCCTTCGGGCACCGTCTGCTCACGGGCGGGTGGGGCTGGGCGTGGTGCATGGGCTGCAACTGGTGGCCGTGGCCGTGGTGGCGCAGGCGATTGTTACCATGCGCCGGACGCTGGCTCCGGACTGCCCCGGATGCTGTTGGCAGCCGGGTTCGCTTGCTGGGCTCACGACGAACGGTACGGTGCTGGCGATTGCGGTCGGCGCGATCTGGGCGCGCTATTGCCGCGCTGTGGCAGCGATGCCCAGCCGGAGGCGGAGATCCGCATGCGGCGAGCAGGAGGGCGGGGGTGGTGGCCGGCGTGATATTGTCTGGTGCTGATGGCGGTGCTGCTGCTACGTATGCGCCGCCGGGAAACATGCACCAGTAATCTGGTCTGGCGGTGCCCAACCGGTGGAGGTCTTCAGCGCGTTTTATCGCACGGGGGCGCTGGTGTTCGGCGGCGGACACGTGGTGTTGCCGCTGCTGGAGGGCGCGGTGGTGGCGAAGGGCTGGGTGAACCAGGCGGATTTTCTCTCCGGATACGGTGCCGCGCAGGCAGTGCCGGGACCACTGTTCAGCTTCTCGGCATACTTGGGCGCGGCGATCCGTCCGACACTGCATCCGCCGTGTTTTCGGGGCTGGCGCTGGTGGCGATCTTTTTACCCGGCCTGCTGATCATGGTCGCGGTGTTCCCATACTGGAGTTGCGAACAGTAGGCGGGTCCAAGCGATTTTGCGCGGGGTTAACGCCGCCGTGGTGGGCGCTGTTCGGCGCGTTCATCCACCCGGTATGGACCAGCACCGTGCACTCGGGTCGACGTGGCAATTGCGCTGGTCGCCCGGTTGCGTTGCTGCGCTGGAAACTTCCGCCATGGGTGGTGGTGGCATTGTGGCGGCGCTGAGCGCTGTGTTGGGCGCTTGAGATCATCGGCAGAAACCATTTCAGGAGCGCAAACCGTGGAGGTATCCTTTTGTGCCCTAGTACACCGGGAATCCCTAGGTTATGATTCGCTCGTAGTTGCTGCCCTGGGCGGTGGCACCGAGGGACAAAACCCGAAGGATGTGTGCCTCCAAACAGATGCAACTGCCCACCCGCAGCCGACGACTGCCATGCGCCATCTACTTTGGCCGGGATGAGTGGCGCGCGCGGCCGTGGAGCAATGCTCGCGATTCAACACGCACAGTTTGAGTCGCTGAAGGCGATCGCCTGAGCATGCCGAACGTCTTCGTGGTGGCCGACCAGCAGATTTTCACCGAGAACCTGAAGGTTCTCCGTTCGCCTGACGTGCGTGTCATCGTGCTCTCTGACGAGCGCTTCCGCGACGCCCGGCTCGACGGAGCGGTCTACGCATACCTGCCTGCCAATGCGCCGGCCCCGCTGCTGGAGCGCATGTTCGACAATGCCATCGATCACATGCACCTGGTGCAGACGCGCCGCGAAGCCAGCGACAAGCTGGCGCTCGCCAACTCTGAAATCTACGAACTGAATCACATTGGCGCCGCTCTCAGCGCCGAGCATGACACCCGCGACCTCCTCGAACTGATCCTCTCCAAGTGCCGCCAAATCACCCGTGCAGATGCCGGCTCGCTCTACCTCGTGGAGGAGGCCGATCCCAGCGAAGAAGACCGCTCCGTGCGCGACCATCACAAGCCAAAGAAATATCTGCGCTTCAAGTTGGCGCAGAACGATACAGTTCAGGTTTCCTTTCGCGAGACCGTGCTGCCGATCAGCGAGAGACTCCATCGCTGGATACGTCGCGCAGCACGGAACCGTGGTGATGATCGAGGACGCATATGAGATGGAGAGTTGGGTGCCGTACTCGATCAACAAGCAGTTCGACATCGACTCCGGTTATCGCACCAAGTCGATTCTCGCCGTCGCCATGATGAATCCGAAGAACGAGATTGTCGGCGTCGTGCAGCTCATCAACGCCAAACACAACTGGCGCGCCCGGCTCAACGCGGCGGAGGAGATCGAACGCGAAGTGGTGCCATTCTCCACCCGGCAAATGGAAATTGTATCTTCCCTGGCCAGCCAGGCGGCGGTGGCCTATGAGAACAGCCATCTTTACGAGAACATTCACCGCCTCTTTGAAGGCTTCGTAAAAGCCGCCATCAAGGCGATTGAACAACGCGATCCCACCACCTCCGGACACTCCGAGCGCGTAGCCAATCTGACCATCGCCATGGCCGAGGCAATGGATCGCGATCACACGATTTTCGCGACGTGAAGTTCACCGGCTCGGAGATGAAGGAGATTCGCTACGCCTCGCTGCTGCATGATTTCGGCAAGGTCGGCGTGCGCGAAGAAGTGCTCATCAAGGCGCGCAAACTCTATCCCGCGCAGATGGCAGTCATCTTGTGGCCGCTTTATTTTGCGCGACGCACCTGCAGGTCGAGAGTCCAGAGCGCAAGCTCGCTACCTGACGGACAACGGGCAGGAGGAGTATCTCAGGATGGCTGCCAGGATTCGATGCAGGAGCTGCAGGCCGGCTATGGAGAGCTGACCGCTACTTGAAGCTGATCGTCGAAGCCAACGAGCCCACTGTCTTGCCGGAAGGAAGCTTTGAAAAGCTGCATGAGATCGGCGCATGCACCTTCCGCGGCCTGGGATGGAGTGGAGCTTCCCCTGCTGACGGCCGAAGAGTTGCGCCTGCTTTCCATCCGCAAAGGCTCGCTGGATCAGCATGAGCGCGACGAGGTGGAGTCGCATGTGATGCACACCTACAACTTCCTGAGGCAGATTCCGTGGACGCGCGAGAATCGCCATATTCCGGAGATTGCGCGAGGCACCATCATGAGCGCTCAACGGCAAGGGCTATCCTGCTCATATCAAGGGAGATGAAATCCCTTTGCCGACGCGGTTGATGTCCATTGCCGACGTCTTTGACGCATTGGCTGCGGCCGATCGTCCCTACAAGGTTTCGGTCAGCGTGGAGCGCGCGCTGGAGATCCTGGAGGAAATGGCGAAGCAAGGCAATTTGGATGAGCAGGCCTTCGGATTGTTTAAACGCGAGAAGGTGTACGAGCATTGGAAGGATTCGCCGGGAGTGAAGTAGAGGCAGTGTTTATGCGGCTTCGCGATGGGTTTGGAATAATTGTTCAAGGTCCGGCTTGCCAAGTGCGTGAAGGTTCTGTTACAAAAGAAAAGCACGAGGAAGCGCAAAAGGCGCTGACGCGGCAGTGGCCGCGGATGGATCTCTTGAGAACTTGAGTTGGCTTCACGAGCCTGGCAGACGCCGCGATTTGCAAGAACGCAGCGTGTCTGGTAGGTTAGATGAAGCGGTCACTACGGCGCTTATGCGCTGGTAAGTCTTGAACTTGCCCACGGCCCCGATTGAGGGCGGGTTGAAAAAAGTTCAAAGATAAGTGATGACGGGGTTGACAGGCCTGACTGGCTTTGATAGCCTTGAAAAGTTGCAGAGAGCCCGGCCACGGGCGAGACGGGAACAATGTGTCCCGGCAGGTTTCAGCGGTAACGCAGAACACCTCAAACGATCTTTAAGTTGAAGGAATGACTTTTACCGGCGCGCGAGTGTCGCAGCCTACCGGAAAAAGTCAGCAGTATCGCGCGCTCCGCAGAATGTGTGGCGTTGAGCGAAGCTCTCCCAATCAACTGATTGTCAACGGCGGCCCTGAGGGGTTGCGCGGTTGCGTCGGTTGAAGCCAGAAAGCCGGTTGATACTGAATCCACAAGTTTCGAGGACAGGCGATTGCTTCGGCAGTCGTCGTTCACCGAGAGCGCCGCCCAGTGCGGAATAACGCGATCGGATCTTTGACAACAGGTTGAACGTGCCAGTCGTGAGAAAGATGCTTGAAATTTATTTCGAGTGATCTCACAAGATAAGGTTTGTCGATAGATTCTGTCGATAAACGGTTTCCGACCTCCGTCGAGAAACAACAGGTTCCAAACGAGAGTTTGATCCTGGCTCAGAATCAACGCTGGCGGCGTGCCTAACACATGCAAGTCGAACGAGAAAGTGGAGCAATCCATGAGTAAAGTGGCGCACGGGTGAGTAACACGTGACTAACCTACCCTTGAGTGGGGAATAACTTCGGGAAACCGAGGCTAATACCGCATAATACCCACGGGTCAAAGGAGCAATTCGCTTAAGGAGGGGGTCGCGGCTGATTAGTTAGTTGGCGGGGTAATGGCCCACCAAGACGATGATCAAGCACGATGAATTTCGTAGTATGTTTGAAAGGTTTCGAGGACGACGGCCGAAATCGCAAGATTTTGTGTCGTCACTATCCGAAAGCGGCCGCCCAGTGCGGATTTGCGCGGATCTTTGACAAAAGGTTGAACGTGCCAGTCGTGAGAAGTCGTTCGAGTTAAGTTCGAGCGAAACTCACAAAATAGCAATTCCGCCGTCCGGTCTTCGGACATGGACGGCTGTTTACCGACCTCCGTCGGTAAACATTTTCAGGTTTCAAACGAGAGTTTGATCCTGGCTCAGAATCAACGCTGGCGGCGTGCCTAACACATGCAAGTCGAACGAGAAAGTGGAGCAATCCATGAGTACAGTGGCGTACGGGTGAGTAACACGTGACTAACCTACCCTCGAGTGGGGAATAACCTCGGGAAACCGGGGCTAATACCGCATAACATCTACGGATCAAATGCGTAAGCAGCTTGAGGAGGGGGTCGCGGCCGATTAGCTAGTTGGCGGGGTAATGGCCCACCAAGGCAATGATCGGTAGCCGGCCTGAGAGGGCGCACGGCCACACTGGAACTGAAACACGGTCCAGACTCCTACGGGAGGCAGCAGTGGGGAATTTTGCGCAATGGGGGAAACCCTGACGCAGCAACGCCGCGTGGAGGATGAAGCCCCTTGGGGTGTAAACTCCTTTCGATCGGGACGATTATGACGGTACCGGATGAAGAAGCACCGGCTAACTCTGTGCCAGCAGCCGCGGTAATACAGAGGGTGCAAGCGTTGTTCGGAATTATTGGGCGTAAAGGGTGCGTAGGCGGTGCGGTAAGTCTGTTGTGAAATCTCCGGGCTCAACTCGGAGTCTGCAACGGAAACTGCCGTGCTTGAGTATGGGAGAGGTGAGTGGAATTCCCGGTGTAGCGGTGAAATGCGTAGATATCGGGAGGAACACCTGTGGCGAAAGCGGCTCACTGGACCATTACTGACGCTGATGCACGAAAGCTAGGGGAGCAAACAGGATTAGATACCCTGGTAGTCCTAGCCCTAAACGATGATCGCTTGGTGTGACAGGTACCCAATCCTGTCGTGCCGGAGCTAACGCGTTAAGCGATCCGCCTGGGGAGTACGGTCGCAAGGCTGAAACTCAAAGGAATTGACGGGGGCCCGCACAAGCGGTGGAGCATGTGGTTCAATTCGACGCAACGCGAAGAACCTTACCTGGGCTCGAAGCGTAGTGGACCGAGGTAGAAATATCTTTTTCCCGCAAGGGACTGCTACGTAGGTGCTGCATGGCTGTCGTCAGCTCGTGTCGTGAGATGTTGGGTTAAGTCCCGCAACGAGCGCAACCCTTATTGCCAGTTGCCATCATTTAGTTGGGCACTCTGGCGAAACCGCCCCGGATAACGGGGAGGAAGGTGGGGATGACGTCAAGTCCTCATGGCCTTTATGTCCAGGGCTACACACGTGCTACAATGGTTGGTACAAACCGTCGCAAACCCGCGAGGGGGAGCTAATCGGAAAAAGCCAATCCCAGTCCGGATTGGAGTCTGCAACTCGACTCCATGAAGCTGGAATCGCTAGTAATCGCAGATCAGCACGCTGCGGTGAATACGTTCCCGGGCCTTGTACACACCGCCCGTCACATCACGAAAGTGGGCTGTACTAGAAGCCGGTGCGCTGACCCGCAAGGGAGGCAGCCGTCCAAGGTATAACTCATGATTGGGGTGAAGTCGTAACAAGGTAGCCGTAGGAGAACCTGCGGCTGGATCACCTCCTTTCTAAGAGAGAACGTCATGGCACTCGCGCCGCTCCGATGGAGCAGCCGTCGCAAGACGGTAGTGCGTGGGATGTTGCCATGTACCCCGAACTGTCTTTCACCTGAGAGATGGATTGGGAGCCTCGCTAGAACATCTCTTTCTCGAACGATTTATCCGATGGTCACGGCAGGCTTAGCCTGCCAGCACGTTCAACTTTGTCCTCGAATCATTTTTAGTAAATGGTTCGAAACTGAGGGCACCAGGGCTAGTAACTAGTCACTAGCAACTAGCAACTAGTGAGGGCCTGTAGCTCAGCTGGCTAGAGCGCACCCCTGATAAGGGTGAGGTCGGTAGTTCGACTCTACCCAGGCCCACCATCTTAGCAGCTGGTCACTAGCATGGGGCTGTAGCTCAGCTGGGAGAGCACCTGGTTTGCAACCAGGGGGTCACCGGTTCGATCCCGGTCAGCTCCACCAGAATTCTCGAATCGACAGATTAACTGCCTTAAGTTGGGCGTCAGCAGCGACACCGTACATATCTGTAACGGGACTCTAGCGCTGGTCGCTTGGCGCCGAACTTTGGGCAGCACGCAAGTGCAGTTCAACCCACCCAGGTGGGACGCCGTAAGTGGCGGATGATTTTTGACAACTGAATAGCATTGGGTAACTACAAGGCGAGTAACAAAGAGTCAATTTTATGAGTGCCTTAGACTCTGCTGGGGCTTCGCGGTCCGCAATAACCGTGGGAAGCGATGAGCAGAGCAAAAGCATCATAAAATTTACTTAGGCACGGATCAGCCGCAAGGCTGATGTGAGCTGAGTAAATTTTGTGGTCAAGCTACTAAGGGCGCATGGTGGATGCCTTGGCAGAAGCAGGCGATGAAGGACGTGGCAAGCTGCGATAAGCCTCGGGGAGCCGCAAGCAGGCATTGATCCGGGGATTTCCGAATGGGGAAACCCTATACGGTAAAACCGTATAACGGCCCGATGAATACATAGTCGGGTACGAGCAAACCCAGGGAAGTGAACCATCTCAGTACCTGGAGGAAAAGAAAACAACAGTGATTCCGATAGTAGTGGCGAGCGAAATCGGAACAGCCCAAACCTAGTTCACCTTCGGGTGGTTCAGGGGTTGTAGGGTCCGCAACAGTAGAGTTACCAATCCAGTCGTTAGTCGAAGCCCTCTGGAAAGGGGAGCCATAGAGTGTGATAGCCACGTAGGCGAAAACGAGCTGGACTCGAAGCGGATACCTGAGTACCGCGGGGCACGTGAAACCCTGTCGGGAATCCACGGAGACCATTCCGTAAGGCTAAATACTAGCTTCTGACCGATAGTGAACCAGTACCGTGAGGGAAAGGTGAAAAGAACCCCAGCGAGGGGAGTGAAATAGTACCTGAAACCGTGTGCCTACAAGCAGTGGGAGGGCTATGCCCGTAAGGGAATGCCTGACCGCGTGCCTATTGCATAATGAGCCGGCTAGTTATTCTTGTCAGCAAGGTTAAGCGTAAGCGAGCCGTAGCGAAAGCGAGTCCTAATAGGGCGTTCAGTTGGCAGGAATAGACGCGAAGCGGGATGATCTACCCTTGGCCAGGTTGAAAGTGGGGTAACACCCACTGGAGGACCGAACCGGTGTTTGTTGAAAAAAGCTCGGATGAGCTGAGGGTAGGGGTGAAAGGCTAATCAAATTCCGTGATAGCTCGTTCTCTCCGAAATAGCTTTAGGGCTAGCCTCGTATGATTTGCAGCGGTGGTAGAGATCTGGATGGACTAAGGGGCTTTCCAGCTTACTGAATCCAACCAAACTTCGAATGCCGTGGACAACTAGTACGGGAGTCAGACAGCGGGGGCTAAGCTTCGTTGTCGAGAGGGAAACAGCCCAGATCGCCTGCTAAGGTCCCCAAGTCTCAGCTAAGTGGGAAAGGATGTCGGAACGCCCAGACAGCCAGGAGGTTGGCTTAGAAGCAGCCATCCTTTAAAGAAAGCGTAATAGCTCACTGGTCAAGCGGTCCGGTGCCGATAATTCAACGGGGCTCAAACTGAACACCGAAGCAGCGGATGCATGGCGTCAAGCCATGCGTGGTAGGAGAGCATTCTCAACGGATTGAAGCGGGATCGTAGAGGACCCGTCGACAGTCGAGAAGAGACCCTGCCGGCATAAGTAGCGATAACGGAGGTGAGAACCCTCCGCGCCGAAAGTCTAAGGTTTCCTGAGGAAGGTTAATCCGCTCAGGGTTAGTCGGTCCCTAAGGCGAGGCCGAAAGGCGTAGTCGATGGACATCCGGTTAATATTCCGGAACTCCCTTTGGTTCGTTATTACGATGGGGTGACGCAGAAGGATAAGTGCAGCCTGTTATGGCTATCAGGTTCGATGCGTGTAAGCCGGTTTCTCTAGGCAAATCCGGAGAGACATTAACGGTGAGACGCAAAGGAGTAGTCCGTATGGACGAAACGCACTGAGTTCACGCTGCCAAGAAAAACCTCTAAGGAGAACCGACAGGGAACCGTACCTCAAACCGACACAGGTAGACGAGGAGAATATCCAAAGGCGCTCGAGAGAACGCTCGTTCAGGAACTCGGCAAATTAACCCCGTAACTTCGGGAGAAGGGGTGCCCCGGTAGACGTGTCAAAGCGTCGAGGGGGCCGCAGTGAAACGCGCACGGCGACTGTTTAACAAAAACACAGGTCTCTGCAAAGTCGAAAACGACGTATAGGGGCTGACGCCTGCCCGGTGCCGGAAGGTTAAAGGGAGAGGTCAACCGCAAGGTGAAGCTTCGAACTGAAGCCCCGGTGAACGGCGGCCGTAACTATAACGGTCCTAAGGTAGCGAAATTCCTTGTCGGGTAAGTTCCGACCTGCACGAATGGCGTAACGATCGTGCGACTGTCTTAACGAGCGACTCGGCGAACTTGTAGTACCGGTGAAGATGCCGGTTACCCGCATCTAGACGGAAAGACCCCGTGCACCTTTACTATACCTTCACTATGAACTATGGCATTTGCTGCGCAGGATAGGTGGGAGGCTTTGATTTCAGGCTCTTGGGCTTGGAGGAGCCAACGGTGAGATACCACCCTGCGAATTCTGTGGTTCTAACCTATTCCCGTAATCCGGGAAAGGGACATAGTGAGGCGGGTAGTTTGACTGGGGCGGTCGCCTCCTAAACTGTAACGGAGGCGCGCGAAGCTACACTCAGGCTGTTTGGAAATCAGCCGTCGAGTGCAAAGGCATAAGTGTGGTTGACTGCGAGACCTACAAGTCGAGCAGGTGCGAAAGCAGGCCTTAGTGATCCGGTGGTTCTGTATGGAAGGGCCATCGCTCAACGGATAAAAGGTACGCCGGGGATAACAGGCTGATCGCTGCCAAGAGTTCATATCGACGCAGCGGTTTGGCACCTCGATGTCGGCTCATCGCATCCTGGAGCTGTAGAAGGTTCCAAGGGTTAGGCTGTTCGCCTATTAAAGCGGTACGTGAGCTGGGTTCAGAACGTCGCGAGACAGTTCGGTCCCTATCTGATGTGGGCGTAGGAGATTTGAGAGGACCTGTCCTTAGTACGAGAGGACCGGGATGGACGAACCTCTTGTGTTCCAGCTGTCATGCCAATGGCACGGCTGGGTAGCGAAGTTCGGTTGTGATAAACGCTGAATGCATATAAGCGTGAAGCACTCCTCAAGATGAGATCTCCCAACCCAAAAGGGTAAAGAAGGGCACACGAAGACTACGTGTTTGATAGGCTGGATGTGAAAGTGCAGTAATGCATGAAGCTTACCAGTACTAATCGCCCGTTCGGCTTGACCATAAAATTTACTTGGCATCACGTGTACACTCCAGCCTGCGCAGAAATTGGCGCCTGGCTGGTGAAACCTCGTGCACGCTGGAGAACTAGCCAGCGTGCGGAGCTCGACGGAGCTCCAGCCTTAAAATCTTGTGACTCGTTTCGGAAAATTCCAATGCTATTCAGTTGTGAAATCATCGCCAGTGGTCAGTGGCTAGTTGCAGCGGCCAGTCTGACCAGCGCGAGTGGGTGGAGCTCGCTTCAGCGAGCGTCAATTCCACTCCTTGATTGTCATCCTGGGAGGCCTTCAGCCGACGAAGGATCTGCGGCTCCCAGGAGCCGCCGAGAAAGTTCTTTACAGGATTGGCGTTATAGGTTCTGCGTGGAATCACGCCTGGAACCGAGCTGCGAGAGTCGATCGCACGCGCCTACGAAGCCGGTGATCTTACCGCAGGGGAAACACCCGTTCCCATCCCGAACACGGAAGTTAAGCCCCGCTGGGCCGATTGTACTGCACGCGAAAGTGTGTGGGAGAGTAGGTCGTCGCCGACATAAATAAAGGCTCCATGTGAATAACATGGAGCCTTTTCCTTTTTCCGCCGCCTAGCTTATTCCTTATCTCCCATCCTCGCTTACATCGTCGGTCTTTACGATCGTCATGCGAGTCAGCGCGATGCCAAGGGGTCTGCTGTCGCTGCCGAGTTTTAGCTGCTGCGGCGATGTTGGCTCCGGTATCTGGATCGTGACCAGTTTCTGCTTGCCGTCGGTGGTGAAAGGAATCGTCACTTCACTCTGCTCAGCTGCCAGCCGGAAGGTTTTCATTTGATCGCCAATCCGGATGGTGAATGGCTTCTGCGCATTCGGACCAAAGGCTCTCGCCTTTAGTCGAAGATCGAACTCGCGCGGTAGCGGTTCCAGCATCTCGACCTTGACTTCGCTGCTGTCCGACCAGCGGCCGAAGGGCTGCGGGACCGAGAGTCCTCGGATGCTCTTGACCAGACCAAATCGAAAAGGTTGAACGAAATCTACCGTTGTTGCCGCGTGTACACCGTTTTCTTCCTTGGTGGGCACACGAAGCAACATGTAGCCATCGCCGATGACGCGATCGACAGCGTCGTCCGGAACGGGATGACTTCCCACAAGCAAGACCCACTGGCGATCTGCGGGGATCGACTTCCACTCGAGCGGCGCCCCCGGCGGCAGGAGCATCACCGTCGTCCTGGGATCGTCCGCATAAAACAGCACGCGATAGAGCGACGCCAGTTCCGCGCCCGTCACGACCAGCTTGTCGCGTTCGCTCCTATCCAGTTCGGCTCGCACGAAGAGACCGGCATGGTCGTCGTTCCCGGCCGATAGGCGCTGCCGCAATTCCGAATTGGCGCTGATCGCAGAGCCAACTATGGCAATTGGCATCAAGGCGAACAGGAACAGTTGTGCTCCTCTGCGCATATGGAAGGCCCAGATGAGCAGCAAAACCAAGCTGAAGAGGCCAACCGTTTCAAACATGGATCGATGCGCGGCCAAGGCCTGCAACTCCGGGCTGTCCACCAGGCTCGGCGTGTAGAGGCGCAGCAGCGAATGCTGGCCATAAACGGCCAGCCCACCCACAACGATCACACAGAGGATCAATGCTGTGCGGCTCTGCCTCTCACGATTGGCGGAAATCTGTTCCGCCACCACGATCAGAAACATCGGAAACAGGAAGTCGTAGTAGCGCATGTGCAGGCGCGCTAACGATTCATAGGGTCCTTCATGAACCACCGAAACGGTGAAGTAAGCCACGACGAGCAGCAGCGGCAAAAGCAGCGCCAGGGAATAAGCCGCCATCGCGCGCAGCTCACTTTCGTCTTCATTTCGACTGCGCCCAAACAGCTGCATGACGATTGCCGCCAGCGGCAAGGCAAATAGAAACGCCAGGGCCATGAGGTGCCCGCGCAGTATGCCGGACAATTGGCCCGTCATCTCCCACACACGCGCTGGAGTTACGGACGACTCAGCCAGCGATCCATACCGCGTCCCCAAGACGTTGAGTCCCGCGCGGCGCGCGCACAAGAATCCAAACCCCAGGCGCACAACGCCAGCTCCGCCGATCATTGCAACGATCGCGACCATCGTTCCCCGCATGTCGCGAGCCCGCGTGCCCCAGATGCTGTCATAAATCAGGAACAAGGCCAGGCCGGGCAGCAGAAAAATGGCATTCACCTTCACCAGCATGAGCGCACCGAGGAGGCCGCCCACGGTCATGCCGTACCTTGCAGGGCTCGTTTGCGTCGTACGGAAGAGGAATGACGTCATCAGCCAGAAAACGAAGAAGTACATCGCCTCTGGCATAAAGTAGGCGGTATAGATGCTGATCGGGCCGGCCAGTGCCAGCATTGCGACCAGCACCGCAATCCACTTCGTCGTGACTCGTCGCGCGGTCGCATAGATAAAAGGCGCGGCGGCCACAAAGAAGAGAGCGTTGAGTACGCGCGCACCTTCCAGGAAATGGTCGCCGCAAAATTTGGTGAGCCGATAAACGAAGTAGTAGAGGTAGAGCGGTGTCGCGGTCGAGGAGAATCGCATGAGCCGCGAGCCCGAGCTGTAGGTCCACTCGTCGGCGAAAACCGAGGGATACAGGCCCATGCTGCGTATCACCAAGAAGACGAAGGTGAGCAGCATGCCCGAGCCCAGCGTTATCTCGGGCCAGCCCAAACTCCAGGTATGCGTCGAGGCAGGGGACGGCTCCCCGGCGGCGTGGACGATCGCGGTTCTCCGGTTCAATCGCCCGTCCTGTTTCCGAGACATAAGAGAGACATACGCACGAGGTATTGGACTGAGATTGTACAGCCACCCTCTCGCGCTACGTCGTGAATAGCCTGGCGCCCCGGGCTCGCGTCCGAAAGAAGGCCGCGAACCGAGGGGCACCAGGCATCAGGCCGTCAGTCACCAGGCAGTCAATTCCACTTCACGATTTGTCATCCTGAGGAGGCCTTCAGGCCGACGAAGAATCTGCGGTTCCCAGAAGCCGCCGAGAGCGTTCTTTACAGGTTTGGCGCTGTAGGTTCTGCGTGGCATCACACCTGGGACCGGGCCGCAGAGCCTGATGCCCCGGGTTCGCATCCTTCCTTTGGAGCTCACCGGGGAGGTAGTATTTGCACCACGTACCGGTGAAGGGCGGACTATTGAAGGAACCAAATGATTAGAATTGGAGCACGCTCGGCAATTACGCCTTGCGGGAGACGGGTGTAATAGAGATCGATCGGAAACGCGAAATGACCGGAGCTGAAGATGACGGGTGGCCCCGGACCTTCCTAAGCCAAAGGCTAGCGTCCTACAGAAGGCTCCGACCTGGCGCGCCAGGCACCAAAGTTTTCAATTTTACTTAAAGCTAACTCGTTGAATCGATAAGGGCCGCAAGAAAGTCTCTTTCGACCCTAGTGGATTCTTCTCTAGTTTATTGCTCAGCTCGGAGAGGCGTTGTTTGTTATAGTTACAACGCCCCCAAATCATTTTTCCGGGCGGGTTGGGCGCAATCAAATGCAAGAAAAGCTCCCGATAGTCATAAGGTCGTCGTTCATACTCTAAGTGGGCCTCCATCCGTATTAGTGAAGCAACAAAGTCTGCGGCCTGTAGAGACGGAAACTGCTCATCTCTAGCGAAACTGATTGCGGCGAGCCTATCGTGTGCTTCTCGGATAACCTTGCGAATCCGACGATAAAACCGATAGCAATTTAGGGCAGTCGCTTCATCATCATCGCAAATGACGTGGATGTAGTCTTTGCCCAGAGAATAGTGAACTGGACCCAACATTCCGGACAGAAAGGCTAGGTAGTGCGGGTCTTCACTGCCGCCAATTCTTTTCCTACCCTCAACTGACATCGCGGCATAAGCCCCAACATCTATCGTGATTGATAATCCCAGTTCGACATGTCGTCTAATGCAATCAGCGAATGGTTTTAATGCGTCAATTCTTTCTTGCGCTGTGTTGGCTTTAATTGCTTTGCCAAGTGGCTTTTTCAGTCGAAGCGCTTCCTTCATATGGAGGCTCGACATCCCGTACCGTCGGAGCAGCCCATTCCAACATTCTTCTAGTTCGTGAATGGATGTGGGTGAGGCACACACCCCGCCGAGGGCAACAACCTTGTTGTCGGCATGTTTGCCACTCTCATCCAAATAGGCGTTCAAGACTGCCATAAATGGCTCTCGATCAATAATGAAATTTAACACTTCTCCGGAGAAGATCTGCGGTCCCTTTCGCCGGCGGCTGCTACCCAGCGCTGAAGCGCTCGGCTAATCTATGCCTGGTGCCCCATGTTCGGCCATCTTTTGGCCTAACCTGTCCAATCCGACTCCGACAGCGGACCTCTCCCGGAAGGCATAGTGACGGAAGCTGCTCCACTTCCAATTTCGCCGCTCACAAGTTCACGTCATACAAGACTACTAAAAATCGCACTACCGTACCTTACTGTCCCAGTCTGCAAGAATCAGCTGGCAAGCCTTCTTCATGTCTCCTCTGATGCTGCCACCTTCTTTTGTCTTCGAAATCAGGTCTCCATCCTTGTTTGCGACTTGAATCTGATTGTCGCGTGCGAAACCGTGTTCGATGTGATTCAGGAGGATGGTGTAGTCCGCTGCAGCCTGATTTATGGTTACTTTTATGCCGGAACAGTCCTTCTCGAAATCCTTACTCATTTCCATCGACTGGTTACGCGCCGCATTCCATTGGCTACCTTTGCTCGCCGATTCGAAGTAAACGCGAGGTCTGTTGCCCGGTTGGTTGGAGGAAACCAAGGGTTGTGCTGCTGGTGGTGTGGCGACGAAGGCGTGTGCTCCAGAGGGAAGTTCCGCCGGCGACGCATCCGCCGAAGTGTTGGTTATTTGTTTTGGCTGCTGCGGAGACACGACTTGAGGACTCGGTGGTGCACTCTTGGTAGGGTCAATCATGGTTTGGATGACCCGGTCACTGACGCCAGCATTCTTGAGTTGAATCAGTTGTTCTGTTGATAGATCGAAACGCTCGCCCTTCTTTGATAACTGCTGCACGATGATGTCGTCACTGATTTTTGCTTGTGAGAGTTTGATCACATCGGCAACGGCCGTAGCGGTCTGGTTTGGCGCAGGCTTCCCAAGATTTAGTTCGCTTGGATACTGAGGTTGATTTTGCTGTGGCTGTGCCGGCGCGACGCAGCAAAGCAAAAGGACAACAGCCAGAAGTCGTCTCACAACTTTCTCCAGAGGTGAATTGCCTACACGAGACCTGATGGTTTCATGGCACAGCTGGACTGGCGAGAAAGGCTGGGAGCGGAGTCTGTTAGTCAGTCCTGATAGGTAGGAGATCGATAGCGGTTAAATCTGCAATCGACGAAGAGCGCAGCGAACCGTAGTTCGAAGTCTTACCGACGCGATAAATATAGGAGTGCGGTCGGTGATTGTAAAGGACATTTGTACCTATCACAGGCTTCTATGACGTCCCTAACGGGAGTCGATCCTGGAATGGCTGCTACCCAGCGCTGAAGCGCTGGGCTAGCTTATGCCGTCTCGCAAGCGAGACTCTGTTCATCGCAAGAGCCGCTAGCCTGCCTCCGTCAGCGACCTTTCTTAAGGATGAAAGTCTGTGCGAAGGACGAAAGTCTGTGCGAAGGACGAAATCGGCGCGAAGGATGAAAGTTCGTGCGTCGGTTCGCAGCTCTTTCGTTTTCGGAACTAGCCTGAACGTAACCTGGTTACGAAAGGACAATACGCGCGATTGTACTTTCGTAATCTTGACGATCTCCAGATTTCCTTTACGCTGATAGGTTGGGCTTGGTGTGCCCGATGCCTGGCGGACCGCGTAGTGTGCGTCCGGGTGGGCCGGCGATCTTTGACATGCCGCCGTCAGCTTCAACCGAAAGCGTTCCGGCTTTCCTGTGGCGTTATTCCTTCCCGAAGCGGTACCTCGTTCCGTTAGTTTCGAAACGGTCCTTCCCTCATTCGGTGAAATCCGCGACAAAGCGTTCCTTGGCTTCGCCGGGTTCTTTCCCGGCGCAAGACTCGGCCCGATCATGCTCCTCCTCGTTCAAGCCTCGCTCCGATCAGGCTCTTCGCCGTCCCATCAGCGCCGCTAAACCCTTGCGGCTCAAGATTTTGACTGTAAGTGCTTGGGGCTCAAGATTTTGCAGACCGTTTCCTGTGTTTTCAAGATTTTACGAGCACACCGGGGGGAGGGGTGACCCTCAGATTCGAAGCCCGACTCGCTACGAAGCGTTCTCTACGGATATTCACAGGCCGGCTCAGCAAACGACCCTTCGGCGATGGCATCTAACTCCCCATGATCCCAGCCGAGCCGAAAGGACTTTGCACCAGCTGTCATCGCGCCGTCGATCTGGACGCCGTGGTTTGCCCTCATTGCAACGCTCCGCTCGACACCGGCGGCTCGCAGCCGCTGGATGTGCCCCGCGAAAACTCTTCGGAATAGCGTGCGTCTAACCCGCATGCATCTTTACTGACGTTCCTTGATGAGGTGAGCTTTATGAGCACGGATAGCCGTAATTGTTCCATTCCTGAGCAGAAGGTTCGCGAGCGCGCTTACGAAATCTATGTGCAGCGCGGATGCAAAGGCGGTCACGCCGACGGAGACTGGCTCACGGCCGAGGCCGAGTTGAAGGAACTGAAAGCCAAGGCCGCCGAAGTGCTCTCGCTCGCCAAATCTCTCTCCGACGAAAGGTAGTCCTGGGTCGACGACGCGACGCGGCCCATTGCCTCCTGGCTCGCCGGAGTTCGGCTGGCTTGGAGCAGTCTGCAAGCCCGGCAGAGAAACGATGGCTCGAAGTGCGGCGCGTCACACGGTCTTCCACCACGCTCGCGGTATGATGGATGCGTTCGTAAGACCGCGCCGGACCGTTGGTTCGGCCCAAGTGGGGGACGTCGATGTTCACGTGGGCTCTCAGTCATCGCAGCTTTGTGAAATATGTTGTTGTGTGCCTGTCGGTCGCCGGGCTCGCGTGGTTTGGAGTTGGCGCTCCGCGGGTTGTGGCGCAGTCGGCAAAAAGCGAGATGCCGTCGTCGGGCGGCGATGTCGCTCGCGGCAAGTACATCGTGGAAGATGTCGCGATGTGCGGAACCTGTCACACGCCGCGCTTCTCCAACGGCCAACTGGATCGCAGCCGCTGGCTGGCAGGCGCGTCGGTGCCGTATCTGCCGGCGCAGCCGACATCGGATTGGCCGATTCAGGCGCCGCGCATCGCCGGCAAGCCTCCGGCAACGGATGCGGCGATGATCACGCTGCTGACTACCGCAGTGTGGACCAACGGCCAGCAGTTGCGCGATCCCATGCCGAAGTTTCACATGACGCGCGCGGATGCCGAAGCGGTGCTGGCGTATCTGAAGTCGCTTCGCTAGGTGGGATGAATGTGACCGCAACGGCCGCGAGCGTTGACCGCCCAGCGATATATATTTGGGCGACAGTCTTAAGACGAGCAAGGGCAGCCGATTGCTCGTGGTTCGAAGGCAGCAGGTTGGTTTACTCGATGAGCCCGAAGGAATAGATCTTGCCCGACGAAGCGGCATTCATCGAGGTCATGGCTCCGGGCGGCAAGATGCCGTACTCGCCCAGCGCTGTGGAGATGGTCACGTGATACGTGCGCGGTGCGACTTTCACGTTGTCGAACGGGACGACATCGCGCGATGCGCCCGAGACATGGAAGACGCCGCCGGTGACCGTGCGGAACTCGCGGTAGCCATCGCGATCGTGCAAGCGCACGAGTTGATAGTCCGTGATGTCGAAGCCTTCGGGAACGACAATCATGAGCTCGAGCGGCGCGGGCACACGATAATTGCTGGTCGATCGGTCGATGAAACCGTTGAGGTCGCCCTTCACGATGCCGCCTGAAGTAACGCTCTTCACCAGGCCTCCCGACTTCCAGGTCACCTCTTCCGGCGCAAGCGCGGTCCACTCTCCCTTAATTTTGGCGTAAACGCCGAGTGCGGTCGGAGTGCCTTCCGGCACGGAGTTCGCGTCAGTCGCGGACTCTGCGGCAGCGGAAGGCTTCTTCTCAGGCAGCGCAGGCGGCAGAGTCTTGATTGCAGTCGCAGCCGGCGGTTTATAGGCCGGATTGATCATCGTCTGAATGACGCGCTCGCTGACCTTCGCTGACTTGAGTTGAAGGAGTTGATCCGTGGTGAGGTCGAAGTGCTGGTTCTTGGTGCGAAGCTGCTCGATGATAGTGTCGTCGCTGAGCCCGGCCTTCGAGAGGCGAATCACATCCTGCACGGTCATAGGCTTGGGCGGCGGACCCAGTACGAGCACGTTAGTCTGCGCTGCAGCTGACATCGCCAACATCAGGAGCGTGGAGCAGAGAAGGACCCTGTTGGTGTTCATGTGGCGACAACCCTCTTTGCCCGCATTGTAGCGCGATGGTGCGAGACGGCATAACACTTTGTTGCCGGAATTGAAGAGGATCTCAGCCCGTCACCCGCGCGGTGCGTCTCCATGGCCGGAGCACCGTGTATCGCGGAACCGCGGTGGCATTGGCTTTCTTGGCGGTGAGCAACTGGCGTCGCACAAGCCAGCTGACGGCAGCCTGTACCGAGCTGCGTGAAATTCCAATGGCTTCGGCCAGCTCTTGATAGCTGATCTCCACCACAGTCTTGCGGCGTTCAGACTCAGCGGCCAGCCACAAGTAGACAAGAAACGCGGCCGGCCTGTGATCGTGGCCGACCAGGTCGCGCATGAGAACGTCGGTGATGTAGTCGTCGAGCTTCGGCATGGCTATAGTAATTGTTAATATAGCATCCCCTGGCCGATTGCGGTGACGGCAGGGGCAAGCTATGCTCGCCTTCGCTAAGGAGGTTGCCGATGATTCGTGGTATCAAACTCGCCAGTATCCCGGTTCGTAACCAGGATGCGTCGCTCAAGTTCTATACAGAGAAGTTAGGCTTCAAAGTCGCCACCGACCAGCCTTTCAACGATAAGCAGCGCTGGATCGAGCTGCAGATTCCCGGTGCCGACACGCGCTTCGTGTTGTTCACGCCCGAAGGTCACGAGGGACGCATCGGCGGCTTTCAGCCGATGACTTTCTGGTGCGACGATGTCTTCGCCACCAGCAGCCAGTTGAAGGCGAAAGGGGTGGAATTCACTGTCGATCCGAAGAAAGAGGTCTGGGGGACGATGGCCATCTTCAAGGACGTGGATGGCAATCAGTTCGTATTGTCGAGCCGCTAGCGCGACGAACGACGGTGCGTCCCGTCAAAGCCGCTTCGCTCGAGGCGGATGGCTCCGCTTTATTCGGAAGACCATCCGTTCGCGTGTTTGGACAGTGTGGTCCAGTAAGGCGTCCGGGCGTCAGAATGCGGGTGCTACCACTTTCGCAGTGATTGCGACCTTCATCACAGACTGCGACCTGCTCTCCTATTTAGGCTCAGAATCACGCCCGGAAATCAGGGAGCCTAATGCGGCATCTGAATCTCTCCGTCGTCATACTTTCCATTCTTCTGATTGCGATGCTCGTGCCGGCTGCGGCAGAAGTGGTCTACACGCCGGTGAATGTTTCGCTTCCCGTTGACGGCTCGTACTACATCGACTTGAACCACGATGGCGTGGCCGATTTCGCCCTGCGGTCCAGTCTGCTGCAGGACCTTTGCCAGAGCGGCGATGGATATTTGTGGAGCCTGAGACTCATGCCGGCGCCGGGCGATGCCGTGATGATCGCAAGCCCAGGCTACGCGGCAGCGCTGTTGCAGGGAGCGCGTATCGACAGCGCGCAGAACTTCTCCCAGGATGCGGCTGTGATGACGGAACTGGAGTGGGGAAGCTGCGGACGCGGTTCTTACGGGCAGTGGCTCGATCTTCCGAATCGCTACCTGGGCCTGGAATTCCGTATGCCGGGAAGCCCGCTGGTTCACTACGGTTGGGCGAAGGTCAGCGTTGTTGGCTACGTAGACCAGCATGGACATCTACAAACGAGCACGCTGTTGCAGGGCTTCGCCTATGAGACCGTTGCCGGGCGAGCTATCCTGGCCGGGCAGACGGCGGGCGAGTAGCGCTGTTCCGACAATCTTAACCTGCGGCAGTGCTCACTTCGCCGGGGACGCCGAGGCCTCGGCAGGCTGAGGCGGAGCAGACGCGGGCTTTGCATTGGGATTGGCAAGAGCGTCGTCGACGCGCTTCTTGAAGTCGCCCTGATCGTTGTGCTCCCAGCCACTGTAATTCGAGACAACCTGCATCTGGCAGCCGGTGCCTTCGGTCACCAGCGTGACCTTGTTCTTCCGCTGGAGAATGGCGCCACTGATGTTGACGTGCGCCTGATGCTTCACATCGTAGGCCGCTGTCATAGTGGCATCGTCAGTTTGGTCTACGGTGTAGTTCTCCTGAACACCGAGAACGGTCTTTACGGCCGGCCAAACCTGGCTGCAGGCTACGGGATAGGTGCTCTTGTAGGTTTTGCCGAACGCCGGCAGCGCTACGGCCAGGACCAGCAATGCAAGAATGACAAACTTCGCCTTCGACATGGCGTCCTCCTGGGTGCGGAGGGACTTTGCCGGGGCAAAGCTGCCCCACACGAGGTTTTTTGAGATATCTGAACGATAATCTCCGCACATATTTCTTCAGTGCGCCGGGTCACGTCGGCGAGTGATAGCGCTTGGACGAGGACGTGAGGATTACGCCGCGGGTATCAACTCGGGGTTGGGCGAAGCGGAAGAGGTAATCAGCAGTGCGCCGGCCGCTCCCAATATCACGCCGAGAGTGAGGCGGACCAACAGCCAGTTACCGTGAAGACCGGCGAGTTCGGTGATCCCGTCCAGCAGATTAATCGCGGCCGCAACCAGCAGCCAACGCAGGGCGATGTGCCGTGAGCTCCGAAGCAACAGCCCAGTCGCCGCGCCCAGATAAATGCCCAGGCAGCGTGCGCAGATTGCGACCGGCGCTCCAAAGAAGAGCAGGCTGCGTTCGGGCCGCTGATGACAAACGAGCGCGAAACCTCGTTCCAGAACGAACGCTGTCGCGGGGGAGCCGTGCGTCAGGAGATAGGGCGCGGCGATGGCCAGCGCGGCAAGAGCTGCGGGAACAAGTGCGATCAGCCGCTGGCCGCGAGTAGAAAGAAAAAGCAAGGTGAGGCTCCGAAGAAATCCGACATCAGGATACTCGATGCACGATTTCCCGGCGCCTCATCTTGCGGCAAAGCCAGACACTTCCGGGCTACGGTGCGAAGTAGCTGGAGATGTCCAGGATCAACTGCGTGGTACCCTGCGCAAAGGCGTCGACCTTTCCGTTGAAGTTAGGCACGACTGCCATGTTCGAGGTAGTCGTGCCGTCGCCCGCATTCAAAGTTGAGACGGTCGGCTGCTGTTTGCCGTAGGCCCACAGCGTCAGGTAGCTCAACGTCGGATCGGGCAGCACAGTGGCGTTCATGACATACGACTGCGCTGAAGGCGAGATGACGCAGTTGCTGTCGACGACGTCAACCGGCGGACTCAACACTCCGCTGAACGCTCCGCCGCCACCGCGCGTATCGAGAACGCGGCACGGCGCCACCGGGTAAAGCGAGAGTCCGCCCGTACCCGGAGAGGCGAAGTAACCGTTGATATCGATCGCGAGGTTGGTATCGGCGCTGGGATAGATCGCGATTTTTCCGTTGGAACCTGCGCCGACAATGGCAGCATTCGCCACCACAATCGCGTTCGGATTATTCAGAGTCGAGACCGTGGGCTGGGGAGAACCGGTGGGCCAAGCCGTCAGGTAGACCATGTGCTCGCCGTTGTAGGGAATGGCTGTCACGTTGAGAGAGTAGGCGACCGCACTGGCCGGAACACCGCACTCGCTTGCAATGACCGGAAAGTCACGCTCCGCTCCGCCCGTCAGGAACGGTCCGCCCAGTGGCCCGTTCGGATTGCGGGTGTCGGCCACGCGGCATGGCGCCAACGGGAAGAAATCGAGCGTAAGTTGGCTCGGCGGGGTGTAATACCCGTTGATATCGATAAGGAGGTTGGTTGTCTGGCTGGCGTAGACACTGATCTGCTGGTTCGTGCCCCCGGCAACGATGGCAGCGTTGGCCTTGATGCGACCGTCGGAGTTCATGGTCGAGACGCTCGGCTGAGGTTGTCCGGCCGGCCAAAGGGTAAGGAACCCAACCGGTCCGCCGTTAATCGGAACCAGGGTGACGTTCAGCGAGTAGATATTTGCCGTCGAGAGATCAGAGCAGCCGTTGGTTTGCGCCAACTGCTGGAGGTTGAAGGTCTGCGCTGTGCCTCCCGGGATCGGGCTCCCGCTGCGCGTGTCGAGCAGTCGGCAGGGTGGAACCTGGATGAACTGGTATGGATTCGGCGAGAGGCTGAAAACGGTTCCATCGCTGCTGGAGCCTCCCTTGTAGGTCGTACCGTAGAAGTTGCCGGTAGGAGAGACCGTCAGGTTAGCGTACGGGTAAGCCCCATCGGCATTATTAAAGGCATGCAGGGTCGTCAGATTGCCGCTGCTGTCGATCTTGAAGACCGTGCCGTAGCCGTGGGCTCCGCCGGTGCTGGCCGTACCGTAGAACAATCCGTCGGATCCCTGAATTAGGCCGGCGTAAGGGATCGAACCGTCGGTGCAGTTCGAAGGAGCGCAGAAATTGTGCAGGGTGGTCAGAGCGCCCGCGCTAGTGATCTGGAAGATGGTGCCGTCGCTGTTGGTGCCGCCCAGCGAAGTGGTGCCGTAGAAGTTGCCGTCGGCGCCCTGGAGCAACGGGCCGTAAGGATTAAGACCGTCGGTTCCGCTGAAGCTGTACAACGTAGTCAGCGAACCGCTGGACGAAATGACAAACACGGTGCCGTCGTTGTTGGCTCCGCCCTGGAACGTAGTGCCATAGAAGTTGCCGTCTGTGCCCTGAATCAGTCCAGTCCAGGGATGCGAGCCATCGGTTCCAGCGAAGTTGTAGATGGTGGTCAGCGATCCGCTGGGCGTGATCTGGAAAACGGTGCCCAGGTTGTTGCTGCCGCCCTGATAGGTGGTGCCGTAGAAGTTGCCGTCCGTGCCCTGTACCAAGCCGCCGTAGGGGATATTCCCGCCACTGAATTGATAGAGCGTCGTGATGAGGCCGCTGGAATTCATCTTGAAGACGGTGCCGCCACCCAGACCACCAAGCGCCGTGGTGCCGTAAAAGTTGCCATCCGTGGCTTGAATCAGGCTGGAATAGGGTCGGGCGCCATCGTTGCCGCTAAAGCTATGCAGCAGAGTCAGCACGCCGCCCGGGGTGATGCGGAAAATTGTGCCGTCGTTGTTGAAGCCGCCATAGTACGTCGTCCCATAGAAATTCCCGTCGGTACCTAGAACCAGAGACGCGTGCGGTTCCAGACCGTTTGAGCCGTTGAAGGTTGTGACCGTTGCCAGAGTCTGCGCCGACGCAACTGTGCCCCCAATGACACAGAGCGCCAATAGCAGCGCGGCAAATTTGGCAGAGACAAGTTTCCTCATAGACGTTCCTCCTACCCTGCTGGTGCGTGCAGTAAAGAGTAAACGAACTTTGGCACTTCGAAACAGCAATTCTGAATCGGGAGTAATAAAGCGGTAACATGCCTGCGAACCAGGCAATGGCACGGGTTAAGGCTTTCCGCCGATTCGGACGCGGTTCGCCGGGTTCTGCTCCATGCGGTCGCGAGCCTTAAAGACGAACGCCTATCACGATCCCGTGGCGGATGCGGAAGATTCCGTACCACGCCACGTGCTCAAAGCTTTGCTGGACACGTAGTCCGGCCTCTGTCATCAAGGCTGCCCAGTCGGCCAAGGTGCGATTGGCGTGAGGGTGGCCGGCGAACTCGGCGTTCATCACGCTGTCAAAAAACATAGTGGCATCGCGTTCGACGGAGCCGTGGAAGGTGTCTTCCATCAGGATGAGCGTGCCGCCGGGCTTAAGCACGCGGGCTGCCTGGCTAAAGAAGCGGGCATGCAGAGGCTTGGGCACGTGATGCAGGACGGTGATCAGGGTTACGGCGTCGAATGAGGCGTCAAGGAACGGCAGCGCGCTACCGTCAGCGAGAACGTAGGGCATCGGCAACATCAGCAAGTTCACGATGTCGCAGCCTACGACGGCGCGCCCGGGCTTTTGCAGGATGGCAGCGACATGGCCAGTGCCTGTGCCGATATCGAGCAATGTGCCGGAAGCCGGCAGGTGTTCGGCGAAGAACGACACCACCGCTTGCGAGCGGCGGAAGGTGATTTTGTTGAATGGGCCGCCGAACCACGGATGTTGGCGCGCGAAGTCGACGATGCGCTGCTGAAACTGCCTGCGCTGGGGCCGGGGATGCGCACCGCTCACTCGCCGCCGCCGATCTCGAGAGCCGTACGGCCGGCAATCATGTTCAGCACGTGCTTGAGGACGCGGACCATGCCCTGGCTGAGTGACTTCGAAGTGCCCGCGCCGCGGTACGCTTCGACGACCTGCAAGCGATATTGTTCTGAGGCGAGCATCTGCGAGTTGACGAAGCTGTCGATCCAGTTGAAGGTGTCGGCAGAGCGAATCGATGGCGTTGCCGAAAGGACACGCGTCGTCAGATCGGGCCCGGCGTGCTGCGCCAGAAAGCGATCGACCGCAGCTTCATCATAGAAGCGAATGTTGGCCAGCAGATCGACCAGCGTCTCGCGCAACTGCGGCTTTGGCGCGGCCGCGGCATCTTCCATCGCCAGCAGCGCAAGGTCGTGACGATCGTAGGAGTGCGAGAGCACGCCGGTCGCGCGCAAGGCCCGCCTCGCGTACTCTATGTCGCCGAGGCCGATCGCCTCGCGATAGAACTGCGGGATGAACTGCGCCTTGCCCGAAGGCCGATGCTGGTCGAAGATAATCTCCGCCCATCCCATGTGGGGCAGAAGCGGATACTTGCCATTCGGCGTGACGAACAGCGCGCGGCCTTCGGCGATCGTCTCGCGCGTCAGAGATTTGTATTCCTCCAGCAGGCTGTCCTCGACGGTGGGAACACTGCGCAGGATGTGAAACGACGTGTACAGTACCGACTGATGGAACCACGGGCATCCGTCGCGATAGATGCGCGACATGGCTTGCATAACGCGCTCAGGATCGCGACAGCCGTGCAGGAAGAGCACGCGCTCGGCCACCTGCATCAGAAAGACATCGAAGACGGTTCGCTTGTCGAGCAAAACTTGGATCGTGCGCTCGCAGCCGCCGTCCAGGTTTTCCATTTCGGCCAGACATTCGACGCCCAGCTTGCGGCTCGGGATCTGCCGCGAGTTGGTAAACATCGCCAGCAATTCCGGCAGGTTCACCGGCTGAAAATCGGCCTGCTGCGCCATCATGTGCCGGAGCGCGTACTGAAAGACGAAGAGCGCAGGTGGCAGCACCAGGCGCGACAGCTTGGCCAGCCGCTCCAGACGATTGACATTTTCGATCCAGGGCTCGCGCAGCCGCTCCAGCGTGTGGGCGTCGTCGGCGTGATGAATCATGATCATCACCGACATCAGCGTGCAGCTTTCGATTTTGGTGAAGTTGGGCAGCCCGATAGGCGCCACCATGTTGCGAGCGATGTTGTCCAATAACTTCCAGCCCGGCTCGGGCTCCTTTTTCCAGAAGCGATAGAGATACGGGCCGGCGAGGATGCGAACCGAGCGCGAGCGGTCGAGCGCGGCTGCTTCCAGTTGCTCGCCGAGCCCGTAGTGGTAAGCGACCTCGATGCCTACGCGCCGCGCGTTCAAGGCTGAAGGCGGCAGCTCCTGTCCGCGCAGGGCGGCGAACAGGCCGAGCCGCGAAACTCCCATGAAGTGCTGCACGATGGCGGTGATTCTGGATGGTGCGACGTCGGCGGCTCGCAGGCCGGAGGCCACGCCATCGCGGTAGAAACCTTCGTCGCGGATTGCGAGTCCTACAATGTCAGGGTCGCGATTCTGTTGCAGCAGCACGCGAGCAAGATAGGAGACGTCGGCAGCGGCGAGGAACGGATCGTCAAGGCGGCGAACTTTCTCTTCCAGAAAGTTGGTCTTGGTGAGCAGGCGCTCAAGTTCACCACTAGCGCCCGTTTCATACAGATGTCCTGAGTAGTAGCGCAGAGGATAGGTGTCTTGGACCTCGGCCCACTGACTGCAGTAGTTGAGGATGCGCTGCCGCATGTGCTCCAGGTGAGAGGCCGACACGGCAGCCTCGTCAGCCCGCGCTTCGTTCATGTGCTTCGCCGTGGCCGGAGCTGTGCCGGCGAAGAGCGATAGCAGGAACTCGCGAAACTTGGCGTGGAAGAGCCGGAACGTGGGCAGGCGCTCGGTGGTTTCACCGTCGCTGAGCAGGGCGGTCAGCTCGTTGTCCACCGCGGCCTCAACCGCGGGCTGCGTCAACTGAGCGATGGCAGCGATCTGCGCCATGGTCAGCGGCCCGTGCGCCAGCGCCAGCAGCAACAACGTATCGCGCAACGCCGGCCACTGCGAGTTGGAAGCGAAGCGCAGCAACAGTTTCTCGAAGTAGCCCTCGATGCCGAGCGGCAGGTGGTCAACATCTTCGAGATAAAGGCGGCCCTGCGCGAAATCTTCGGCTAGCATGCGAATGTACAGCGGATTCCCCGCCGACACCCGCGCGACGGCTTCCACGTGACGATCCTCAAGATCGTATTTCGAGACCACGCGAAAGAGCAGGCGGCGGATCTCGCGCTCGGGCAAGCCACCAAGTTCCAGTTTCTGCGACGGGACCTCGGGATCGCGCAGCGACGGCACGGCTCCTCGCCGCGCTCCCAGAAGCACGAAGACATTCGACGGCAGCCGCTCGCCTTCGAACAGCAGGGTATCGACGATGTTCTGGCGCTCGGCATCGGTGCGGCCGGCCAACGCTTCGTCCACCCCATCGACCACCAGCAGCAGCTTGCCGCGGGTCTGCTCGACGGTAGCGCGCGCCGCGTTGGCCAGGTCGGCCGACGCCCCTGTGGTCGCGCCGCCGTCGGCAGGGAGTTGGTGGATGAGCGAGGAGATGATGGCCGACAGCTCCAGGCTGCTCTTATCGGCGCCGCACAGATGGAATGCGACACTGAGCCGCGCATCGTGCAGGTGGCTGGCGAACATGCCCACTTCTTCCGAGCGGCCATAGGACGACTTAGGGCCCAGCAAATCGTGAACGAGGCGCGACAGCAGCGCCGTCTTGCCGATGCCGGGATCGCCCTCAACGATTAGAAATCCGCGTGGCCGTGAGGCGATGAACTCCAGCAGTTGCAGCTCTTCGCTGACGCGCCCAACCATGTCCTCGGAACGTTCCTGCAACAGCTCCCAGGACGCGGCGCTGGCGCCCTCGGGCGCAGCGATGTCAATCTTCTCCGCGCTCTTCTCGATGATGGCGCGCAAGCGTTCACTGACATCGCTGGCCCAGCGATGATGTGCCATCGAGTAGTCGAGGAAGTCGGGCCGCCGCTTGACGCTGTTGAAGAAGAAAATCTTGCTGAGCTCGCAGGGACCGTGACGCGTCGGATAGCCGCATTTTGCGTGGAGCAGAAGCGGCGATAACGACAGCATGCGCTCGCCGTGGACAAGCCCGAGTTGTCCGCGCGGAAGCGTGGCAGCGGCCGCGGGCAGTTCGACCGCCTTCGGCTCGGTTCCCATCAACAAGTGCGCCGTGCCGTCGTCGTCGTGCAAGATGAGGTCGTAGGCAGAGAGGAAGCGCAGATCGGTCAGCACCGACGCCAGTTGCGGCCAGTGCGTTTCGTACTCTTCCTCGGCTTCCTCATCGGAGCGGCGCGCACTGTGCGCCAACCGATTGCGCAGGTTGATGAGCTCGTCGATGCGCTGGTTCTGCCGCACGGCCGGCGCGAAATAGAAGTTCACCAGCGCCGGGATCAGCATTTGATCCTGCAGCCCGCGAAATGAACGAAGCACCTCGCGCAGAAATGCGTTCCACGAGCCCAAGGATGGAATGCGGAAATGCAGCGCAATCTCCTCATCGACGGCCGGCGAGCGCAGGCCGAGACGAAGATATTCCTGGATGGCGACAATCGCACAGTACTTGAGGGTGACTTCGAAGACGTCGGTCAGTCCCAGAAGGCGATGCAGCGGACTTGGCGGCTCCTGCAACTTCGCTTGAAACGTGCGGGCGATAGGAATGGGATACTTCGCCAGAATGAAATCCGGATCGAAGGTCGCGCCCGATGCTGGAGAGGTCGACATCGGCTAAGGCTCATGCAGGTTGGTGCAATTCAAGTTCCCGGCTGCAGCGTGATTGCGTGCGTATCATTTGGCACCTTGGAAACCACGAAGGATTCCCCAGAGGATTGCGCCCATCCACGCCAGCAGCGCACAGATGAGTACCACCAGCGGTTTCCTCGCGGAAAACGATTTCTCTTTGCGCACGCGGTTCCAGGGCACCAGCATCGCGGCAGTCAGCAGCAGGAAACCGAGACCGCCGGTAATGACGACAATGCCCTTCACCCTTTCGTCGCCGTTGAGAAATTTGGTTGTGGTGTCGAGCATCTCCAACGCGTACACGCCGACGATGAAGACTTCCAGATACTCCAGCTTCGTCTGGACTTCAGCGACGGTCTCGGTGCTCTCGCGCGTCTTGCTCGCCTGCTCGTCCATCTTGCGCCGGCGCAGAAATTCCGCAGCATTCTGATTCAGATCGCGCAATGTCGACAGCAACTCGTCGATGCCGGTGGCATCGTAGAAGCGCCGCAGGAGATCGCTGTGAGGTAACGTCAGGTTGTGCTTGATCTGCGCTGCCGTGCGCGCCAGGACTTCGCCGCGTGCGGCAATTTCCTCGGCCCTCCTGGTTGCCGGATCGTCAGCTTCAGCTTCGTCACGGCTGGATGCGTCCGGCGCAAATCCTTCCCCATCGGCAATCAGTTGATCGATAGCGCGGGCCAGACCGACGATCTTGATGAAGTCGCTTTCGGTGCCGCTGCCGTCGTGCGAAACGCTGTTCGTGTTGGCATGGGCGCCAGGGTTTGCCTTGTGGGCAATGGCAATCCCGCGATCGCCCCAAACACCGACAAATCGCGGCGCGACCACCAGGTTGCGTTGCGCGAAGTCGTGCGGCTTGGCGCCTTTCAGGTCGGGATACAGCACCTGCCACAAGGTCTCGCCGATTTGCTCCGACAAGCCATTGTGTCCGGCCAGCGACAGTGGCACATCGTCGCGGAGTGGAATGCGCGCGAAGCGGAAGCGACGTTCGGCCGGAGGCGGAATCTGCTGAAGCTGGCCAATGTCGTACGGCGACGGCGCCACATCGCTGTCGTTTCGGGTTGCCGACAGATCGCAGACCGTGACGCAGGCGCTCTCGTCGCCGCTTTCGGTTTGGTAGACGGAATGTTCGACTTCGCTGCGCACCAACTCGACGACAGCGTCATCGCTGAGGCCGCCATCGTTTCCCGCCGCCGCAAATGCCGTGCCTTGATTGGGCGTGGCGACGATGGTGCAAAGATAGTTCTGCCCGTCGAACCACGGGTCGGTGAAATACTTCCCTAAGCTGCCTGCGCGTCCTTCGAAGTTGCGCCGCGCCGCTTTGTCCGGGACGGCGCTCTCGCTGGATCGCAGAGCGCCGACTTCCTTCGCCTGCAACCGGGCCCACACCCGATACAAATGCCGCCCATTGGCGCGTTCCGGATCGATGGCGAAGAAGTAGTCGGTCTGATTGAGCTTGCCGGCGGGACGTCCGGACGAGTAGGCCACGGCGGTGAACTCGAAGCCGCGTCCCAGCGACGAATTCTCCAGGTCGAGCCTGGCCCACTCCTTGAAGAGCAGGCACTCGGGATCGCGAAGGTAGATACCGTCGGTAGGAACGCGCGTCTCATCGGCGAGCAGATGCTCGGGACGAATCGCGCCATGATCGTCGAGCAGCGGCAAATGTTTCAGCTTGTCAAAGAATGCCGGAAACGGCGTCGGCGCCTTCTGCAAATACACGATGGATCGCCGCGCCCGGCGAAGGTCGCGATGATAGGACTCGACCTCGCGATCGAGCATTTCCAACTCAGGCGCAAACTCGCGGCTGTCCTGCAGCACGGAATCGAAGATGGGATTGCGTTTGCGGTCGCGAATGGCAGCTTTGATTTCGTCGAACAGTTCTTTGGCCCCGCTGGTCTCGCTGAGGTAGTCGCGGCCGCGCTGCAGCGCCGCATACAGGATTGAGTGCAGCGCGCGATTGCGCGGGCAAGGAAAGTGCTTGCCGTTATCGACGATCGAGGCGTAGCTGGCCATCAGCAGCGGCCAACGATACTCGGCCGGAACCTCGCTCAAGCTGGGCGCGAACCAGTTGATCTTGGGCTGCTCGGGCGAATCCATCCAGCCGTCGGGATGCAGGCCGAAGCTCTCCCAATCGACCAACGCGGCCGGGTCTTCCAGAATCCAGCGAGCCAGGTACATCGAGCAGAACGCATCGAAGTCGGGCTGCCTGTGGGTCACCAGCCAGAACACGCCATGCGAGTCGGAAAACCGGTTGCGCAGGTATTTCGCTTTGTGAAGGACGGCAGCAGAAGCCGCGGGAAACTGTGCTTCGCGCGTGAAGTGATGATCGATGACGGCCAGCGACTCGTTGCCATTGACGCAGGTGCCGCCAACATCGGTCACTAACTCATTGCTGAACAGAACGCAAGGGTTGGCCGGGCCTTGGTCGGCCGCTCGAATGCCTTCGCCGGCCGTGAACACAGTTCCGAAGTCGACAAATCTGTAACGAAACGTCAACGCCATGGCGCAACTCTAGGAGGACGCGGAATCCCACTGCCGGATGTGGCCTAGTATTGTGCCAGAGAGCGAAAAGGCAGACAACGCGAAGAATAGGTATTTCTCGGCGACGCAGATTTCCCGCAAAATTCGGCTTTTGTCACTTCCTCTTCGAGGAAATGCCGCTTACAATCGGCGCAAAGAAGAAGAGCCCCAGTAAGCACAGAATCAGTTTGCCGTCGCTGTACAGACGAACTGGGGGCGTACCCTCGTTTATCTCCCCAAGACGGCCTTACAAGGAGAAAACATGAAACAACGGGTCTTCGTTATTGCAGCCACGATCGCCCTGCTGATGATGGGCGCGGTCACAACCTACGCTCAGACTTGTCCACCTCTTACCCAAGGCTATTGGAAGAACCATCTAAGCGCCTGGGGTGATGGTTCGGGCATGAACCTGGGCAACAACTACTACACGAATGCGCAGCTGTTAAATATTCTGCAAAGTCCCGTGCGCGGCGATGCCAGCATAGCGCTGGCCCATCAGTTGATTGCCGCGCAGTTGAATATCGACAACGGCACCGACCCTACGCCGATTCAGACAACCCTCGCCAATGCCAATAACCTGATCGGCTCGGGGATTGTTCCGGAGGGCATCGCGCCATCCTCGCCGACCGGAGTGCAGATGGAGAACGATGAATCCATCCTTGATGACTTCAACAGCGGCGATATCACCAACGCCTGCCAAGGTGGCAGTGGGCCGCCTCAGTAGCTCTATGGGTTGCAAGCGAGGCTGGGACTTCAGTCTTGGCCTCGACGTTTCTTCGGGCCTTTCCAACTCTTTTCTACGACGGGACTTCAAAGCCAACCGGCTACTTCGAAGTAGCGTTCAGTTTGTCGAGCACGCCCTTCAAGTGGTCAAGCTTCTGGCCGGCGTCGCCCAGCTTTCCTTCTGACGTCAGTCGCTGATAGTCGGCGAGGTCCTGTGCCGCTGCCTTGATTAGCGTATTCACGCTCGGGGGCGCAGCGGCTGTCGTAGTACCAGCAGAGGCCGACGTTTGTGGCTGCGGCGTCGATGCGGATAACTCGAGGGTTGAAGTTGAGTTTCCGAACAACGCAGCCAGGGCAGACTCAAACGTTGGAGCGTAGGCCAGCTTATCCTGAAGAGCGAGCACGACCAGCCGCAGTTCGGGCATGGGACTGTGCTCGGCTTGCAGGTAAATTGCCTCGGCGTACAGCAGAGTGCGGCCAACCGGAATCACCAGCAGCGTGCCCCGACGAACGTGCGAGCCCTGCTGGTTCCAGAGGGTCAGTTGTCCGGAAAGCTGCGCGTTCTGATCGATGCGAGCTTCAATCTGCAGCGGGCCGTCGACCAGCCGGGTCTTCGGGAAGTCATATACCAGCGCTGTGCCGTAGTTGGGCCCATCACTGCGCGCGGCAATCCAGCCAATCAGGTTGTTGCGATTCGCGGGCGTGAACGGAAGAATCTCGACAAACTCTACGTCGCCTCCGCCCGGTAGCTTCATCAAAACGAAATGCGGTTGCATGGTCTGGGTGACTTGCTCGCCGTTGTCGCCCATCACGATCTCGCTGGCCACGTTCCATAAGTCTTCGCGGTTGTAGAAAACCTCGGGCTCGGTCATGTGATACAGGCAGTACGCCTGGGCCTGCATTTCCAGCAGCAGCTGCGGATAGCGCACGTGCTTGCGCAGGTCAGCGGGCATTGCCGACGCAGGCTTGAACAGCGCGGGAAACACGCGCCGATAGGCGTCGATGATTGGGTCGGTATCGTCGAAAACGTAAAAGGTTGTCGTGCCGTCATAAGCATCGACGACGACCTTCACACTGTTGCGAATGTAGTTGATCGAGTTGTCGCCCAACCGGTAGTGCGTGGAATACGGATAAGCGTCGGAGGTCGTGAACCCGTCCAGAATCCACGACAGGCGGCCATTCTCGCCGAGAACGATGTACGGGTCGGTATCGAAGGTGAGGAACGGCGCCAGGATCGAAGCGCGGCGAACGACGTTGCGACGCATCAGCAACTCGCTTTTGTCGTTCACGTCGTCGCTGAACGGCAGCTTGCCGACATCGCCGCGGTCCATGGCGATCAGCAGTCGCCGAATCCAACCGCCCAGCACAATGCCGCCGCTCCCCTGGTACTCGGTAAAGCTATTGGCCTGGCCCTCGGGATAGTTGAATTCCTTTTGCCGCGTCTTCACGTAGACATCGTTGTCGGTCAATTCGCCGAAGTAGATTTCCGGGCGCGTGGGTTTGAGCGAGGGGATCGTGCTCTGCACCGGCATGTTGCTCAACCACAGTAGAGGCAAGCCTTCGGAGGTGAAGCCGTTCACCGGATTCATGGTGATGCCGTAGCCATGGGTGTAGATCAGCTTCTCGTTGATCCAGTTGCGGCTGCTCTCGGGAAGCTTGTCGACGTTCAACTCGCGCGCCGCCAGCATCACCTGCGTCAACTTGCCGTCGATTTGGTAGCGATCGATGTCGATGTCGGGGAAGTCGTAGTAGGTGCGGATCTCCTGTATCTGCCGCAGCGTATCCTGAAGCGCGTGCCAATCCCATAACCGAATGTTTTGCAGCGTCGCCTGATTCTGCGCCGCATCGGCTGCTTCCGGACTCATCTCCGCTGGAAAATGCTGTTGCGCTACCTTGTCGAGGTCGTAAGCCTGGCGGGTCAGCCTGATGTTGTTTACGATGTACGGCGTCTCGCGGATCAACTCGTTCGGCTTCACGATGAAGCTGCTGACGTACCAGACCGTCACCTGAAGAAGGAAAAAGCAGGCGACGGCAGGCACCACGGCGGCGAGCAGCCAGCGTCCACGCTTCAGCCAGAAGGCGTTCGCAAAAGCAATTCCCGCGCCAAGGACCAACGCCACTATGATGACCAGCAGTCCCGGCAGCAAGATGTGGGCGTCGGTGTAGGTAACGCCGCTGAACACAGTGTGGTCTTCGGTCAGTTGATCGAAGCGTCCGAGATACACGCGCCACGCGACCACCAGCAAGACGAACGAGAACGTAATCGAAATGCCTCGCCACGACACCAGGTCGAAGCGATTCGCGTAGCCCTCCAGCGCCCGTGCGCCGCCATTGATGAGCAGGAACACGCCGGCAATCGCAAAGCTGATGATCGCCACCATCAGCAGCCAGCCCGAGATCGACTGCCAGACCGGCAGCGTGAACAGGTAGAAGTTGAGTGGTTTGCCAAAGATCGGGTCGGCGAATCCGGCGGCGTGCGGCGCGTACCAGTAGAGCGCAAAGGTTTGCCAGTCGGCCATCATGATGCCGGCGATGCTGGCCGCAAGAAACAGCGAGCCGCCCAGCGCCACCAGCCGCATCATCGATTCGACCGGCAGCTTGACCACCCGGCCGCCGATGAGAATCGTGTGTCCGCGACTGTCGCCCGAAAACTCGGTGCGCTTCAAAATCAGGTAGATGCCGTAGACGACGACGAAGGTCACCGCGCCCGATACGGCGAAGACGGTCCAGCGCAGGCTGAGCGACTTCCAGAAGACCGACGCGAATCCAAGCGAGCCGAACCACAGGCTGTCAACGTAGATGGAAAGCCAGTTCCGTCCGCCGAACGCGATCAGGACAACGAGGGCGAGGAATATCCAAAACCATGTGCGGCGCGGTCCCGGCGGCTCCATCCGGACGGTGTGCATGGGACGCCGAAACGGGGGCCGGTCATTGGGATGCATTGCGAAACGCTCCGAGATTCAGGATACACGGGAGGAGACGCGAAGGCTCGTCAGGTGCGAGCTCCGAGGTGAGTTGTGATAAGCGCGACGTTTCGCCAGCCACAGTTCCCGAAGGCCCTTTGGATAGAATGCAGTCATGGTCATCAGTGGGCCTCCGCTGGTTCTGGTCTTGATCCTGCTTACCACATGGTTCTTACTGCTGTGCGGAGTAGCCTGGAAGGCGTTTAAGACACGTACGTCAGGACGAGCGAACTACCTGACCGTTGCAGGCCTTGGCTGCGCCGCCGTAGCGGTCGGGGCTATGTTGGCCCTCCACTTAACGTGGATTTCAGTAGATCTTTCCCAGCGTCTCGGTGCCTCATCGATCCGAATACTCGCTCTGTTTGTCCTCTGGCCAACTTTGGCGGGATTAGTGCTGAATATTGTCGGGGCAGGACGCGTCCGATTCTTTGGCCTTGGGACATGCCTCACAACCGGACTGTGGTGGTTCACGTTGGCAATGGGGTCTGCGATTTCTATGGGAGCCCCGGTGGCTCGTCATCCGACAAGGTTCCTGATCCCAAAAGCGTACATTGGTTGGATCAAAGTCGAATACGGAAGAAATGCCCCGCCCTTGGCGATGTCAAACGGGAAGTACATCTGCCGAATTCCAGCCAGTGGTGTATTGGCTACCTCTTCTCCGCTCGAAGACGGATGGGCAAAAGATGAATACCTTTACTACTCGGAAGATGGTTCTACCGAGGTTCTGCCGGATACTGGCTGGGGCAGAGGGGGAATGATTTGGGCGGGGAGCGTGGCTGGGGATTCACCTAACGCAAAGCAGTTTACACAGAGTTTCTACGTTGGCAGAGAAGATCAGTATCGCCGCAACGAAAGCCAAGAAGCGAGCCAGCCCCTTGGCAACGCAAATCCTCACTAATCACATTTCGATCCATTGGCGATAATCAGGCTGTATCGCGAGCTACCCCGAAAGCACTGCCCCGGCTCAGTTCATGGATAGGAAGTACAAGTCTTCCTGCCCGCTGGGGCGGGCGTAGACGATTACCGACAAATCATCGGAGATAGCGGCGGCATTGCCGCCGAAATCTTCGCGTATCGCGAAAGGAAAGATCAACACACGCTGGGCCTCGCCGGACGCTGCGCCGTTATGCCATGGCTGGCGGAAGATGGCCGTCTGTCCGTGAATCGTATTTTCGAAGAAAAACGACTTCCCATCCCGCGCGTAGAGCGCAAAATAGCTGGCCAACCCTGGCTTCAACGCCGTGCACTTTTTCTCGCTCAGCGAATACTGGAACAAGCCGGGATTCGCTCCCCAAAGGATTGGCCCCATCACATAGTTTCTATCCGGCGAAACGTCCAGGGTTCCCGCGCAGCCTTCGAACAGAGATACGGGTTTGGCGGAAGGATCTTTCAAGTCGAGCTTCCATGCGGCTGAATGCTGCACGTCGGAGCCGCGATAGGAGGTGAAGAGCATCGAGGTGGTGCCGCGAATTGTGGTGGCGAAATCCGCGCGCCCGGCCACCGCAGGCAACTGCCGTAGATGGCTGCCATCGGCCTCCACGATATAGACGTCGCTGTGATCCCCGTTCACTACCGAGAAGACGAATTGCGAATCATCTGTCGACCAGGCGAGCGTCTCCAGCGGAATTTCGGAGCCGTAGATCTTTCGCGCGTTGTTGCCATCGATGCCGGCGATCCAGAGTTCTTCGTGGGAAGGGCTGGGGCTGATCAAATACGCCAGTTGCTTTGCCGAGTGCGAGATCAACGGCTGGGTCGCAAGCTCGCTGACGACGTCAGCAGACTGTTTGCTGGCGGTATGGTAGGCGGTGAGAACGCCGGAGGCTCGACCGTTGACGAAGTACACGCCCTTTCCGGCAGGATCGGCCAGCGGGCTGCGGTCAGGGCCCGGACCAAAGGTGATCTGCTTGAGCGAGCTGTCCTCCAGCGAATACATCCAGAGGTTGGTGATGCCTTTCACCTCGCGGCTGAGATACAGCGTCTTGCCAGGCTCGGCCCAGGAGGCGTGCCCAACCGTGCTCGAAATCTCTCCCACCTTCGCCAGCTTGTGATCGGCGAGGTCCAACTTGTCTACGTCCAGTTTATGGCTCCCGCCGCCCAGGACGAACAAACTCTTACCATCGGGATTAACGAGTAACTGAAAGGTCCAGGCTCCGACTCCGACACTTTTGGAATACTTGGCCAACACCTCAGATCCGGCGCCGCCGGAATCAATGCGCACGATCTGTCCTTCCAGGGTTCCGACAAACAAGGAATGCCCATCGATGCCGGGAGCCACCGCAATGCCGTTAGCGACGCGCCGGGGCGAGCCGCCGAGGGTGGGAATCGTCCAGATCTCATAATCGCCGAGACTGGGGCCGAAGAGAATCTCGGTGCCGTCAGCGGAAAAGGAGAGCGGCGTCTTGTTGCCTTCGTCCGTGGTGAGTTGCAGCGGCTTGCCGCCCGAGGTCAGCATCACGAAGAGCTGGTCGTAGCCTTCGACCGGAGAAGTGAATGCGATGGTGCGACCGTCAGGGGAGAGAATCGGACTCACGATTTCGTGGTTCCACTCGCTGATCTTGGTGATCTTGCCCGGCGTAGATTCTGCCGCCTTTCGCGGCCAGAAATGATAAGCGCCGAGCATGACTGCGATGAGCGCCGCGGCAGCACCGATATAGCGGACCGCATTGCTGCGTCTCTCCATCGGCGCGGTCGGAAGGCTGCCTGACGGTGCAGACACTGCAGGCATGCTCGCCGAGGAGGCCGCGGCGTGAGTGGCCGTCGAAGCATACTTGGAAGTACTGCTGTCGCGCGATAAACGCTTGAGGTCGGCGCGCAACTCGGCGGCCGACTGATACCGCAAATCGCGGTCCTTCTCCAGACACTTGTTGATGATGCGCTCAAGTTCGGGCGGCGCTTCCGGATTCAGCCTCACCGGAGACACGGGCACGGAGTTGAGGATCGCGGTGAAAATAACTCCTGAAGTTTCGCCGCGGAACGGCAGCGCGCCGGTGGTCATTTCGTACAGCACGGCTCCCAGCGAAAACAAGTCGGTGCGCGCGTCCAGTTCCTTGCCGCGCACCTGCTCCGGAGACATGTAGGCCACGGTGCCCAGCGTTGTGCCCGGGCTGGTGAGGTGCGCTTCGTCGACGGCGCGCGTGATGGTATTGGCGGCACCGCCGGCTCCGGCAACCTTGGCCGAACGCGATTCCACAACCTTGGCGAGACCGAAATCCAGAATCTTGGCGTGACCCCGGTCGGTAACGAAGATGTTCGCAGGCTTGATGTCGCGATGAACGATGCCCTTGCTGTGAGCCGCGTCCAGAGCGTCGGAGATCTGAATGCCCAGCGAAAGTATGCTCTCCAGATCCATCGGGGAATCTGAGATCTGATGCCTGAGAGTCGAGCCTTCCAGATATTCCATGGCGATAAAAGCCTTGTCGCTTTCCTCGCCAATGTCATAGATCGTGCAAATGTTGGGATGATTCAGCGCCGATGCGGCCTGGGCTTCGCGCTCGAATCGTGCGAGTGCCTGCGGGTCAGAGGCGACTTCGTCGGGAAGGAATTTCAGCGCAACAAAGCGATGCAGGCGCGTGTCTTCGGCCTTGTAGACAACCCCCATGCCTCCGCCGCCGATACGTTCGAGGATGGAGTAATGTGAGATCCTCTGGCCGATCACGTGACGCGAATGTTACGTTAGACCGCAAATCAAGTCAATTTTGGCGTAGTCTGCGGAAAAAAGGCAGCATGATTCCGGGCGGCCAACTGCAGATCCTTAGTCGGACTCAGTCCTCCACGGATGACAATTTTCGGGGACGTGCTCTAACGGGAGGGTCAAACGGATGGCTGATCGCTGATTTGGAGGCGCGGGTGGGAATCGAACCCACGCATAAAGGTTTTGCAGACCTCTCCCTTACCACTTGGGTACCGCGCCCTGACTCTACCGTAACGCGTTCTCAGCCTAAAATCCAGCCGGCGGACCACCAAGTTCTCGACCCACGGCCAACTTCTCGTCGCCATTTACAATCCTTACACGTTCTGCTCGTAGTCTTGGACCAGCGGGGCTCGCTGAGCACAACCTGGCACTCCCTATGAACGTTCTTGAGTTCAGCGCTCTCGTCGCGCTCGGGTCTTTTATTGCCGGATTTCTTGGCGCGCTCACTGGACTTGGGGGCGGCGTGGTCGTCGTTCCCATGCTGGCGCTGCTGTTTCACGTCGATATCCGCTACGCCATCGGCGCCTCGCTGGTATCGGTGATTGCGACGTCTTCGGGCGCTGCCGCCGCGTACGTGCGCGAAGGCTATTCCAACATTCGCATCGGCATGTTTCTTGAGACTGCCACGACGGTCGGCGCGATCGTCGGCGCCGCCATCGCATTGCACGTTCCGACCAGCGCCATCGCCATTGTCTTCGGCTTGGTGCTGCTCTACTCGGCCTATCTCTCGAGCCGCCATCGCGAGGAGCATGGGCCGCAGCTGCAATCGTCGAAGCTGGCGGAAAAACTGAAGCTCAATGGCAGCTATCCCACCCCCGAAGGCAAGCAGAACTATGCGGTCACCGGAGTTCCCGCCGGCTACAGCCTGATGTTCGGAGCGGGCTTGCTGTCGGGACTGCTGGGCATCGGCTCGGGCGCGGTGAAGGTGCTGGCTATGGACCAGGCGATGAAGATCCCCTTTAAGGTGTCGACGACGACGAGCAACTTCATGATCGGCGTGACGGCTGCGGCCAGCGCCGGCCTCTACCTCAGCCGCGGATACATCGCTCCCGGGATTACCATGCCGGTCATGCTGGGCGTACTCGCGGGTTCGATGATCGGAGCGCGTGTGCTGGTGAAGGCCAAAGTGAAGGCGCTGAGGTATCTGTTTGCCATCGTGATCGTGGTGCTGGGCCTCGAAATGATCTTCAACGGAGCCACGGGACGCATATGAGCGACGAACAACTCTCGCCCGCAGAAGCCGGCGGCTGGACTGACCTTCGCATCGAGATCATCATCGGGACGCTCCTGCGCAGCGGCGTGATCCTGGCGGCGTCCGTCATACTGTTCGGCGCTGCGCTGTACCTGGCGCATCATGGGCACGATATCCCTAACTACAGGGCCTTTCACGGTGAGCCGGAAAGTCTGAAGAGCCCAATCGAGATCTTGCAGGGCGTGACGCATATGAACGCCCGCGCCATCATTCAGTTTGGGTTGCTGCTGCTGATCGCCACACCCGTCGCGAGGGTGCTGTTCTCGGCCGTCGCTTTCGCTCTGGAGCGCGATGTGATGTACGTGATCATCACTCTGATCGTGTTCGGCGTTCTGGTTTTCAGCTTGTTCGGATGGGTCTGATGCGCCGATGAGCAGACCAAATCTGGAAGCCTACATCTAACCTTTCACCTTAACTCTTTGGAGGAACAATGGCAGGTGTCAATCTCGCAGAGGCACGTCGCGTGATCGCCGCGGCTGAAAAAAAGGCGCAGGAGATCGGCCAACCGATGAATATCGCAGTTGCCGATGAAGGCGGCAACCTGGTGTCGCACGTGCGCATGGACGGCGCGTGGATGGGCAGCATCGACATCTCTATCAATAAGGCCTTCACCTCGCGCGCCTTCGACATCGCAACCAAGGACCTGGCGACGCACTCGCAGTCGGGCGGGCAGTTTTTCGGCATCCACGTTTCCAATCACGGCAGGGTCATGATCTTCGCTGGCGGCATCCCGCTGAAGCGCGATGGTAAAGTAGTGGGCGCAATCGGCGTCAGCGGCGGCTCGGGTGAACAGGATCACGCCGTCGCGGAAGCCGGTGCAGCCGCCTTCTAACATGAGCGACGACATCTTTGAGGCAGTCCGACAGAACGACCTCGAGCAGGTTTCTGAGTTGATCGAGCGCGAGCCGGAACTGGCTCGTGCTCGCAACCAGAACGGCGTTTCCGTGCTGATGCAGGCAGTCTACGAAAGCAAGCCGGAGATCGCGAAGCGGCTGCGCCGCGCCGTGGGCGACCTCGACCTGTACGAGGCAGCGGCCTTCGGCGATGTCGGGCGCTTGCAGACGCTGCTGGCGGCGAATGCTGCGCAGGTGAACTCGCGCAGCAGCGATGGCTTCGCTCCGCTGCACCTGGCGTGCTTCTTTCGCCAGCCCGAAGCCGCCCAGGTTTTGCTTGCCGCTGGAGCCGATGCCGGAGCCGTTTCCGCGCATCGCATCGCGGTCATTCACAGCGCCGCGGCCTCTCGCGACGCCGGACTGGTGAAGCTGGTGCTTGCGGCTGGAGCCGATCCCAACGTGCAGCAGCACGGCGGCTATACCGCGCTGCAATCGGCTGCCATGCATAACAATGTGGAGATGGTGCAGGCGCTGCTGGACGCGGGCGCCGATCCTTCCGTCAAGAATGACGAAGGACAGAGCGCAGCGGACATGGCGGCGAACGCCAGCGCGAAAGAGGTTTTGGAAATACTACGGGCGCTTTAGCGGCGGCTATTCCGCTACGACTTCGCTGGGAACCGGAGTAGCGGAGTGTGTCCGTAAGATTCCCGTGCCGAGCATCACGGCGCAGAACAACAGCAGCACGCGCAGAACGTTGGCGTGGAGGACAGGATCGCCCAGCAGGATTCTCACCAGCCCGAAAGCTGCACTCGCAGCGCAAAACGCGAAGTAGAGGCGCTCCCTGGCACAGCGTGAGTAACGCAGCAGGATCACGAGCACGGTGGTCACGATTACGTAGATTCCCAATAGAATGGAGCCCGCGACGGCCTTTTCGCCGCGCAGGGAATATGGCGCGGCATGAGAGATGGCCAGTTGCAGCGCCGCTACTCCCAGAAAAAAGACAGAATGAATCAACGCGATAATGGCGCGCTTGCGATTGTTGATGATGGCGAAGTCGACGGTTTGGGGCCTCACGCGGGCTTCTGCATCGGCAGCCGAAATTCCGAAGGTTAGCGAAGAACTCATACGTTGTTAGTTTGCCCGTTGCCTTAAACATCTGGCTGTGACCAAAATCACAGAATTGTGGGTTTTGTCCCAGAAAAGACCCGTGAGCCGAGCGCCGGTGCCGTGGCCGGCGTAATCTGATCGGGCGTGGAGGCATGCGTGGATAAAGTCAATCTGGCGCAGAAGTTCTCGTTGTTCTCCGATCACTACAGCCCCAAGATTGCCGGCGAAATCAACGACACTTACGTCAAGCTGGTGAAGCTGCAAGGCGACTTCCTGTGGCACCATCACGAGGTTGAAGACGAACTGTTCTTCGTCGTCAAGGGCAAGCTGCGGATGAAAGTACGCGAAGACGGCAGCGAGCGAGAAATTGTGATTGGGCCGGGTGAGTTCATCATCATCCCGCACGGCGTCGAGCACTTTCCTTCAGCCGACGAAGAGACGCACATCATGCTGCTCGAGCCGAAGACGACGCTGAACACCGGCAACGTCGAGAACGAGCGCACCGTGGCAGAACTGGAACGGATTTAGGAGAGGATGAGAGCGTGAGTATTTATTTCGAGATTCAAGCCGATGACGTCGCGCGTGCGCGGCAGTTTTACTCTACGGTCTTCGGATGGAATTTTTCGCTGGTTCCGGGACTGCCGATCGAATACTGGCACATCGAAGTTGGCGACACAGGCGGCGGATTGTTGCAGAGGCCGGCCCCGCGCCCTCCGATGCAGTCGGGGACGAACGCATTTGTCTGCTCTTTCGAGGTGAACGATTTCGACGAGACAGCGAAGACCATCTTTAACGCCGGCGGCATTGTTGCGCTGCCGAAGTTCCCGGTCCCGGGCAAGTGCTGGCAGGGGTACTTTGTCGACCCCGAAGGCAATGCCTTCGGCATTTTTCAGGTGGATGAAAAAGCAGGGCTGTAGTGGAGGAGGTCTGCGCGATTTGTCAGTTTCGGCGCACCGTTCCATCGGCCAACGTGATGCGAATCTCCTTGTTCCACTTGTTTTGTAAATCAGCACGCGGTTGTCCCCGGAGAATTCAAAGCTGCCGTCAGCAAACCAGTAAGGGGAACCGCCCGTAAACAGCATTTGTTGAAATTTGTCTGACGGCCAGAGGTCGCCAAGCTTGATTGCTGTTACGAGTATTCCGGGATCACGCAAATGTGATGGTTGCTGATAAATCCATATGGCAGTAGCGTTCGGAGCAGGGTACGTATCGTGCAGCAGGACCAGGAGCGTACCGTCATCGCTAATCAGCGGTTCTGAACATCCGGACGGAATGTTGGGCCGTAATTGAACGACGCTCCACTGCAAGGCGTCGTGCCAGAAGTTCGAGGGCGAATTGAAAGCGATTCTGCCATCCGAGAACTCTTCGCGAGGATAGATTTGATACGAGATCTTCGTCACCTTGGATTCGTATGGGTTGACTCTTTCCAGATCCCTCTCGATGATGACAAGAAATTGTCCTTTACTGGATACCCCGGCTTTCGGACAATCCGGCATAACGGACGCGGCGGCAACCATCGGGAGGAAGACAAGCAAGCTAACAGAGCATCGAAACCATCGGCAGAACGCCATAGGAATTCCTTCCGGCAATTCGTTTGTGCAGGTAGCTTACTCCGCTGTCTTCCTTATGCAAGCCTCTTCACCTGTCCGCCATCGCACGGCAGCGCATGCAACAATTCTCCGACAGTTTTCTTCAGCACGGGATGCCGGACTTCGGAAGCGATTTCGGCCAGCGGGTCTAATACGAAGCGGCGCTCATGCATCGCTGGGTGCGGTATCTGAAGCTGCGGAGTTGAAATCACAGAGTCGCCGAACAGCAGAATGTCGATATCGATGTTGCGCGGACCTTTGGACTGAATGCGGCGGCGGCCCATCTCCAGCTCGATAGCCTGCACTTTCGCGAGAAATAATTCTGGCGTCAGCTCTGTGCGAATGGCCACAGCGCAGTTCAGGAACCAAGGCTGATCGGTGAAGTCGACGGGCTCGGTCTCGTAGAACGACGAAACCGCCACGACAGCTCCCAGCTCTTTGAGTTTCTGGATGGCCGCGCGAAGATTCCCCTCTCGATCGCCAATGTTCGAGCCGAGCGAGAGATAGACCGTCCTCTCCATCCACTCATCTTAAGCGTTGCGCGTGGACGGGCCGCTGAAGAAATCGGGTCGAGGGAGTTTTGTGTCAGGGCGCCGTCCCTACTGATTCACCGGCACCTTGATGATCTTCTTTTGAATCGCGTAGGTCACCAACTGCGCTTTGTTGTGGATGTCGAGTTTGCGCATCAGGTTGAACTTATGCGCCTCGACCGTCTTCACGCTCAGGCCGAGCAACACCGCGATTTCCTTGACGGAGTTTCCTTCGGCCAGCAGCTTCAGGATCTCGCGTTCGCGGGGCGTCAAGGTCGACATGCGTGGTTGCATGCGAGTATCGCGTACGCGGGCGCGGAAATCTTCCACCAGCTTGCCCAGTACCTGCGAGCTCAAATACTTTCCGCCCTTGTAAACATCGCGGACCGCGCTGACCAGCTGCAGCGCAGGCGTGTCTTTCAGAACATAACCCGCCGCGCCCACTTCGAGACACTGCAGCAGGTAGTCTTCGTCCTCGTACATGGTGAGGAACAGGACCTTGGTTTCGGGCCGGTTCTTCTTGATATGCCGGGTCGCCTCAAACGAAGAAAGGCCGGGCATGCCAATATCCATCAGCACGACATCGGGGCGCAGATCGCGCGCCTTGTCCACGGCGTCGCCGCCGTCCGGCGACTCGCCCACAACTTCAAAATCGCTTTCGCTCTCCAGCAGGCGGCGGACGCCCTGCCGGAACAACGTATGATCATCGACTAACAAGCATCTGATTTTTGGCATGGGTACAGCGAGCAATTAGCAAATAGCCGTCAGCAATTAGCCAAAGCCAAGTGCAAGCTCCTTTCGCAAACTAAAACTCCGTCATCCCCAATCGGCACAACCAAAACTCCGTGATCGGTGTGCCGCTGGTGAAAGCTTTCTCCAACGTGGCTAAGCCCCGCGCGCCACCGCCCCGGCTCCACTGACGGGCGCATGACTGCCGGCGCTGCTCTCGCTGCTTACAACAGGCGCACTTACTTCGATGCGGGTTCCCTTGCCTCGCGCCGAGCTGATCTTCATGTTTCCGCCGATGTTGACAATGCGCTCGCGCATCCCGGCCAGACCAAAAGTCTGCCGGCTGTTGCCGGGTTTCGCGCTGATGCCGACGCCGTCGTCCTCGATCAGCAGGCTCACCAGCTCGCCTTCGCGCCTCATTTCGATGGTGGCTGTCGTCGCAGCCGGCGTGCTTGGCGACGTTGTGCAGCGCCTCCTGCACGACGCGATAGAATGCGGCTTCCACGGCGGCGGGCAGCCGGCCGAACTCCGGCGACACCGTGACTTTGGCTTTTACGCCGGCACTCTTGGCCAGGTCTTTGGCTTCCTTGCGAACGGCCGCAATCAGACCCAGTTCCTGCAGCACCAAGGGCGAAAGGCGGGCGATGATGCGGCGAATTCCTTCGATGGTGCGGTCAACGACATCGAGGGTCTCACGAATTTTCGCTTTGCCGGTGCGCGTCGTAGTGTTGGTCTCCAGCATCCCGAGATAGAGGCGGATGACCATCAGCGCCTGCCCGGTCTCATCGTGCAACTCGCGGCTGATGCGCTTGCGCTCTTCTTCCTGGGCGTGCAGCAGGTGGCCGGAGAGCTCGGCGATGCGCATCTCGCGCTCGCGCAGCGCGTCGGTCATGCCGGCGCGGTCGATGGCCAGCGCCGAACGGTCGGCAATGGCGCGAAGCAGGTTACGCTCCGTAGGCAGCCAATCGTGCGGACGCGAGAAGCCGATAACCAGTACCCCGATTACATGCTCTTTCGAGCGGAGCGGCACGCCCCACAGCGCCAGCGCGCGTCCCCTCAGCGCCGGATGCAGCCCGTGGGCCACGGTGGCGCGCAGGTCCGGCAAAATTGCGGGCTCGCCGGTAGACGCGATTTTGCCGGCAAAACCTTCGCCCGCGGGGGTCGTCTCGGCCAGCAGCTCGTCTCCGTCAGAAAATCCGAAGTGCGACTCAATCCGCAGCAGCTGCTGTTCGCCTTCGCACATCAGGATGAGCCCGAGGCTAGCGTTGAAGGTGAACGTGGCCGTTCTGAGCACGCGATCCAGCAGCACGTCGAGGTTTGAGGCAGAAAGTTCGGCATCGAGAACGGCGAGCAGGGTCTCCGCTTCGATCTTCTGCGCGTCCGAGTGTGCCGCGGACACCGCAACGTAGGTCGCCCAAGAAAGCGTTTCCATCGCCGCTGACATTTCCGGCAGACGGCTGGGGGGGAATGTCTTGCGCAGGTATGGATCGATGAGCTGCTGATAAATTTCCAGCGAACGGGCGACGGCGCGGGCGCTGACCTCGAGCTTGGCCAGGCGCTCGCCGAAGTGCTGCAAATTGCTGTAGAACGTGGCGAAATCGGTCTGCGAGAAGATGGAGAAGCCGGTGCCGATGGTCAGCCGCTCGAGAGCGGCCATGGCGCGGCCGTCAAAGTTGAACTCGTTGAACATCTGCTGCCGCCAGGCCGCCGTGATTTCCGGGAACCAGGGCTGAAGGGTGCGCGCGACCTCAACGACCACCTCGCGCGACGACTCTTTCATTGGCAACAGTGAGGACATGGAACTCCTGAGGAACAAGAACGTTGATGCGGCGAAGCTTATGTCAGGATGGCGTTACTACCTGCACAACTCACAATCGGAACGGCTCCGCTGGCCAGGGAGGCGGGTGCCGCATCTTCTGTAAGTAGATATTACCTAGATTGTACATACCTTGCCAGCGGGCACGGCGGCGAATCGGGGCGGAAGGGAGGCACATCGTATGATGAGTCGGATTCGAATTGAACTGAATACGGAGACATCGAGAACACTGAGGACTTGAGATTATATGAGCAGCCCCAACGAAAGTTCGACTTGGTTTGGGATTGTCAATCACAAGTAGGCTTTAGTCCAGGAGGGAACTCTTTTCCGACGCCCAAAAGCAGATCTTTCGTCGGCCTGAAGGCCTACTCGGGATGACAATTCATTAGGGCTGGAGCGTCAAGGCGCAATGGCCGCCAAGCGCCCGGATTATCTTCGTGTCCTCTATGCCTCAGTAGCGAATGTGGTTTTGCAGCTTGAGCATGACTGACCTGAATAAAGACGAAATCCTGCGCTACTCGCGGCACCTCATCATGCCTGAGGTTGGCATGGAGGGGCAGCTCAAACTGAAGCAGGCGCGAGTGCTCTGCATCGGCGCCGGAGGGTTGGGCTCGCCGGTCGCGATGTACCTGGCGGCGGCGGGCGTAGGAACTCTCGGTATTGTCGATTTCGATATTGTTGATTTTACAAATCTGCAACGCCAAATTCTGCACGGCACCGGGGATGTCGGACGAAAGAAGCTGGACTCCGCCACCGAGACTATCGCGGCCATTAATCCGAACGTAGAAATTCGTAAGTTCGAGACCCGCCTGACCAGCCAGAACGCGCTGGAGATCATGCGCGACTTCGACATTGTGGTCGATGGCACCGACAATTTCGCTACGAGATATCTGGTCAACGACGCCTGCGTGCTGCTGGGCAAGCCAAATGTTTACGGATCGATCTTCCGCTTCGAAGGGCAGGCCAGCGTCTTCGCGACCAAGGACGGTCCTTGTTACCGCTGCCTGTATCCCGAGCCGCCTCCGCCGGGGGTGGTGCCGTCATGCGCCGAAGGCGGGGTGCTGGGAATTTTGCCGGGACTGGTCGGCGTGATTCAGGCGACGGAGACGATCAAGCTGATTCTGGGCGCAGGTGACTCGCTTGCGGGACGGCTGCTGCTGGTCGACGCGCTGGCCATGCGCTTCCGCGAGCTCAAGCTGAAGAAGAATCGCGAGTGCCCGGTGTGCGGCGACAATCCGACAGTTAAGGAACTCATTGACTATGATCAGTTCTGCGGGATCCGTGGCGAGGAAAAACCGGCAACTGATAATATCGGCGACATGACTCCGGAAGAACTGAAACAAAAGATGGACGCCGGCGACCAGAACCTGTTCGTGCTGGACGTGCGCGAGCCTAACGAATACCAGATCTGCAATCTGGGCGGACACCTCATTCCGCTGAACGATCTGCCGAAGCGCGTCGGAGAACTCGACAAGTCCAAGGAGATTGTCGTGCATTGCAAGATGGGCGGGCGTAGCGCGAAGGCCGTGGATTACCTGAAGCAGCAGGGGTTCACCAACGTGCATAACCTGGTGGGCGGCATCAACGCCTGGGCTGAGCGCGTGGATCCGAAAGTGCCGAAGTATTGAAGGCGCCAATTAGCAATGAGCCGGGTACCCAATCCTACTTGCCTTGTGTTGGCGAGAGGGTGGGCGGAACCTAACTGACCAACCTGATCCGCCAGACTAGGCCGCGGCCTTGGCGCTAACGAGTTCTACTTCTTCCCGCGACTGCTCGCGCAGATACAAATACAGCGGCAACGCTAGCGACACTCCTACCAGCACCAGGGCGAGAATCGGCAGCCAGCGTTGTTTCACGGGCAGGCGTCGGCTCTCGATGCGCATGAAGACGATCAGCACGGCGGCGGAGACGAAGACGTCGGCGCCGAAGAAAGCACTGATGCGGTTGGCGAAGAGTTCGCGCGCGAAGAGCGAGAGATTCAGGCCGTGTTGCGCGACCCAGGGAACGAACTGCCAGTAGGGCAGCGTAAATCCGAGGATGCCGAGGATGAGGTAGAGGCCTTTGGGCTTCATCGCAGATCACCTCACAAGTCGATGGGCCGTTGTGCATCCATCATAAAGCCAAACCACCGGGCGGACGTGTAAACGAACGCGTCGGACGCCGCCTTCCCCGTAGGATGCGGAGCTATGTTTCAACTTTATCTTTGTCGTTCTGGCCGTGTTGGGGGCGTCGATTCACCTGGCGATCTCGTCGAAGCGCCACGCCGCCAAGGCCGAAACATTTCTTTTGTATCTGCTGGTGATTTACGTGGGCGTGATGGGCGTGACCACATCGGTCTTCCACGTGTTTTTTCCTGCGTGGACCTCGGCATCGATCGGATGGTCGACCAGCGCATACGAATACGAGGTCGGCATGGCGGACCTGACAATCGGCATGCTGGGAATCCTGTGCGTATGGTTTCGGGGAAACTTCTGGCTGGCTACGGCGCTCGCCAATTCTTTCTGGCTCGAAGGCGACGCCGTAGGACACGTGCGTCAGATGGTGCTGCACAACAATCATGCCGAGAACAATTCCGGGCTGTTCCTGTATCTCGAGATCATCCTGCCGATTTTGATTCTCTGGTTGACCTTGCATTGTCGGCGGAAGGAGCCTGCCGCCAGCTGAAGCCGCCTGTTACATTCAGGGGGGGTACCAGGACTCCGCCTGCGAACCCGCCTGGGGCTAAGGTGATTACCGCCCTCGGGGCAAGGGCGACAGGCAGGCCTGCACAGGTGAGCGGTGTAGAGCTTGATTTCAATGTGTCGGGCCTAAGACCATTCCCGCAACACTAGCGTGCGCGTTTCGTAACACCTTCTACTCTGTAGATTTACCGCTTTGGGGTGATAGGTCGGAAGGGCACCGCGTGATAAAATTCTGCCTAGAATCTCGTGCGGGAGAAGTTTGTTTTGATTGAGATAGCGCCGTCAATTTTATCGGCTGATTTCGCCCGCCTGGCTGAAGATGCTCAAGCTGCACTTCGCGGCGGAGCCACCCTCCTGCACGTGGATGTCATGGACGGTCACTTCGTTCCCAACATCACGATCGGGCCGCCCGTGGTGGCTTCGTTGCGTAAAGCTGTCGACGTTCCGCTCGATTGCCACTTAATGATTGAGAACCCCGATGAGTTTATTCCCGCGTTCGCCGATGCGGGCGCGAACTGGGTCTCGGTGCATCAGGAGGCCTGCATTCACTTGAACCGCACGCTGGAACTGATTCGCAGTCACGGCATGTCGCCGGGCGTGGTCATCAATCCGGCGACTCCGGTGCAGACCCTCGGCGAAGTGCTTGACATCGTGGACCGGGTGCTGGTGATGTCGGTCAACCCCGGATTCGGCGGGCAGAAGTTCATTCCCGGAGCACTGGAGAAGGCGCGCAAGCTGGTCACCATGCGCAACGCCAAAGGCGTGGATTTCCGCATTGAAATGGATGGCGGCATCGATCTCGAAACGATTGGAGCGGCGGCGCGGGCAGGAGTGGAACTGTTCGTGGCCGGCAGCCATGTCTTCGGCAAGGGCGATCCGGCGCGCAACGTGGAAGCGCTGCTACGAACGGCACAGGACGCCCTATTGCAAAGCGCCTGAGGGCGCAAAGAAAATCCCGGGCGCACCCTCCCTTGCGAGCCCGGGTTAATACAAGCAAGTTCCCAGAGGTGGTCAGGATGTTTCGTCGCGTACTCATAACAGGTATCACGGGCTTTTTGCTGGCATTGCCGTGCGCTTTCGCTCAGCAGGATGGAAACACCCTGCCCGCTCCGAATACGGTTGGCAGCTCGGCTCCGAATGTAAACGGCCAGTCGCCCACGACCAACGCCGGTGGCCAGCCTGCGAGTTCGACGACCACGCCGGCTGACACGTCCAAGAGCAAGCATGGCAAGAAGTCGAAGAAGAACAAGAACGCCAATCCCATTGCCGATGTCGACTCGAAGCAGCCTGATAAGGTGCTGTTTGATCGCGCCGAAGATGCCATCAAACACAGCAAGTACGACATCGCGCGCCTGAGCTTGCAGACGTTGATCAACACCTATCCGGATTCGGAATATGTGGCGCGCGCCAAGCTGGCGATCGGCGACTCGTGGTACCAGGAGGGCGGCGCCGCTGCCTATGCCCAGGCCGAGAGCGAGTACAAAGATTTCATTACCTTCTTCCCCAACATGCCGGAAGCGGCTGAGGCGCAGATGAAGATCGCCAACATCCATTTCAAAGAGATGGAGAAAGCCGACCGCGATCCTACCCACGCCCTGCGCGCCGAAGACGAGTATCGCCAGATGATCCTGCAGTTCCCCGACAGCCCGCTGGTCCCGCAGGCGAAGGCGCGACTGCTCGAAGTGCAGGAAGTTCTGGCGCAGCGCGAGTACGACATCGGTCATTTCTATTTCCTGCGCGACAGTTATCCGGCGGCGATTGCCCGCCTCAAATCGGTGACCGACACGTATCCGTTGTATAGCGGCGCGGCCGACGCGCTGGTCGAGTTAGGCGACGCGTATCAGAGGGAAGTGGAAGTTCTGCGCAAGTCGAAGGTTCCCGAGGCGGCGAAAGGCCCGCTGATCAAGAAGTACAACGATGACTCGATTGCGGCTTACAACCGTGTGCTGACCGTCTATCCGCTGGAGAAGGCTGCGCCTGATGCGAAGAAGCGGTTGGTCGCGTTGAAGCAGCCGGTTCCGAAGGCGACGCCGCAAGCAATCGCCGCCGACAAAGCGGAGATCGCCAGCCGTGGCAAGGTCGGTTACTACGGCAAGGTGATGGAGAATTTCCATCGCGGTCCGGACGTGACCGAAGCCACCAAGGTCGGCGAACCAACGCTGGTCGATCCCAAGCAGGCCAGCGCGCCGGAGATGGTGCGCTCGGCCAATGAAAGTGTGAAGAGCGTCATGGCAGGAGCAGGTGGCGGCAATACCTTGACGGTCGAGACGCTGAAGACTGGTGCGACTCCTCCGGCGAACGAGCCTGTGCCCCACTCCGATGCTGCGCCCGGAACAGAGGCCCCTGCGGCCGGTGCAAATACGACCGGGGGTGCATCGGACACGGCTCCGGCGGCGGGTGATGCCGCCGGCAGCGAGATGAAAAATGATCTGCCGGCCTCCGGTGATGCGACTACTGCGGCGCCCATACCTCCGCCAACGCAGGTAAACGACTTGGCCAACTCCGCGTCCGCCGGTGCTGCCAGCGGCAGTGGAAACGCCGCGTCATCTTCCTCGGGACAGACGCAGGCGGCTCCGGCGAATCCGGATACCGAGAGCACGTCCAAGAAAAAGAAGAAAAAGCACCTGCTGGTGTTCTAGACGAAATTGAAAACGCTACAGGAAGCCTCAACACAGCGGACACTGCTCGGATGAGGCTTTTTGTTCGCGATGCTAAGACTTGCAAGAAATATTTTTTTTGTGCGATTTGCGGCTGAGGTTTTATCTGCGCTAGAATTCCTAGTGACCGCACTTTTGCGTTTGTGACGGACGAACGCGCTCTGCAGAATCCCCAACCAACCGGTCCGCGGGAGTGGCGAGTTCAGGTCTGCCGGTCTTCGCGAAAGTTGTTGGAAACTCAGCCGGTTGTCTGGTTGCACGCGGCATGCCGTTGTGTTAAGCTCAGTGTTTGTCCCGGCTGGCAAGTGAGAATCTTGTATGGCGTGGCGCAATTGTGTCAGGGCCGTGCAGTGCTGGCGTAGCTCAGCTGGTAGAGCATCTGATTTGTAATCAGAGGGTCGGGGGTTCAAATCCCTTCGCCAGCTCCAGAATCGTGAGTTGAGCGCGCCGCAAGGCGTAGCAGGAGCAAGCCAAACGAGACGCGCAGCTCTCCTAGAGAACTGAATCCAGCAGCAGCTTTCGTAGTAAGACGCGCGCGCAGTATCGCGCCGCTGTTGCAGAGTCTTGTGGGCAGCGTTTGGCGAGTTCTTTGACAGCAGGGGATTGGCGATTCCGGGCCTCAAGCAGTCGGCCTCTCGCGGCGGTCGAGAGCGAATGCTCGGTCGAACCGGGACCTCGGCAGCGCAGTTTTTCGCGGCTTGGGGTGGTCGGATGTGCACAGGTGGCCGAGTGGTTAATGGCAGCAGACTGTAAATCTGCCGCTCCTTGCGAGCTACGGAGGTTCGAATCCTCCCCTGTGCACCAGCTTAAGTTTGGATGTGAGTTTTGGCGGCCGAGAGCATTGAGGTAGCAGGTATCACCGGAACGAAGAAGTTAGTCGTCGCCTTCGCAATTTACGCCGTACTGGCGGTACTGGCCTGGACGACGCTCAGCGATCCGAAGTTCAGATACACCACGGTAGCGGTTCTGGCGATGTTTGCCGTGCGAACCTGGTCGTGGAGCCGGAAGCAAGGGCGCAACGAAAGCCGCGATTAGCGGCGATCAGTGAGTGCGATAAAAGAGTAGGAGCCGCGGAGCGGCGGCACAGTAGGGCGGGAGTAACTCAGTGGTAGAGTCACAGCCTTCCAAGCTGTTGGTCGCGGGTTCGATTCCCGTCTCCCGCTCCAGAGTTGAGGCGATTAGCGGGCTTGAGTGCGAGCCCGCAGCCGAATCCCGAACGTAAGTGAGGGATCAATTGTTTAGGCGTTACGAGGGCTGATGTAGCTCAGTTGGTAGAGCACTCCCTTGGTAAGGGAGAGGTCACCAGTTCAATCCTGGTCATCAGCTCCAGATTTTTTAGAAAGAGCCCGCTTTATGCGGGCAATACGGCTTTCCGATACGTGAATACATCGATGGCAGCAGAACGCACACCGTTTCGGCAGGCGGGCATTCGGGTCGAAAAGCTGGACGAATTCGAGCAGTTGCAGTCGGCGTTGTCGCGTGTTTTTGCGCCAGCCGATGTGAAGAGTTATCTGCGGCTGCTGGAGCGCAAGAACGTTCCGATTCGCGACTTCCCCCGCGTGTTGCGCGAGAAGTTGCTGGAGCAGGCAGATGCCAAGCTGGGGCGCAGCGGCAAGTCGGCGCAGCAGTTGTATGATGCGCTGCCGGTCAGCGACCAGGCGCAAATGCGCGAGTTTTATTTGACGACGCTGGAGTCGGTGGACGCGACCCTGCGTAATAAGTTCAACAAACTTTACCGGTACTACTAGGGCAATCAGAGAAGAGATATGGCGAAAGAGAAATTTGATCGCAGTAAGCCGCACGTAAACGTAGGCACGATCGGGCACATCGATCACGGCAAGACGACGTTGACGGCGGCCATCACCAAGGTTCTGGGCAAGCACAACCCGAACATCAAGTTCCGTTCGTTCGATTCGATCGACAACGCTCCGGAAGAGCGGGAGCGCGGTATCACGATCGCTACGGCGCACGTGGAGTACGAGACGGCGAACCGGCACTACGCGCACGTGGATTGTCCCGGCCACGCCGACTACATCAAGAACATGATCACCGGCGCGGCGCAGATGGACGGCGCCATTCTGGTGGTTGCCGCTACCGACGGTCCGATGCCGCAGACCAAAGAGCACGTGCTGCTGGCCCGCCAGGTAGGCGTGCCTTACATCGTGGTGTTCCTGAACAAGTGCGATGCGGTGGAAGATCCCGAGCTGATCGACCTGGTGGAGATGGAAGTTCGCGAGCTGCTCAGCAAGTACAACTTCCCGGGCGACGATCTGCCGGTGATTCGCGGCAGCGCTCTTGGTGCTCTCAATGGCGAAGCGCAGTGGGAAGCCAAGATCGACGAGCTGATGGATGCGGTGGACAAGAACGTGCCTCTGCCGGCGCGCGAGATCGACAAGCCCTTCCTGATGCCGATCGAAGACATCTTCTCCATCTCGGGACGCGGCACGGTGGTAACGGGCCGCATCGAGCGTGGCAAGGTGAAGGTAGGCGAGGAAGTTGAGATTGTCGGCTTCCGCGAGACCCGCAAGACGGTCGTGACCGGCGTGGAAATGTTCAAGAAGCAGTTGGACGAAGGGCTGGCGGGCGACAATGCGGGCCTGCTGCTGCGCGGCATTCCGAAAGAGGATGTGGAGCGCGGCATGGTGCTGGCCAAGACGGGCTCGATTACGCCGCACACCAAGTTCACCGGCTCGGTGTACGTGCTGTCGAAAGATGAAGGTGGCCGCCACACGCCGTTCTTCAAGGGGTATCGTCCGCAGTTTTACTTCCGCACGACGGACGTGACGGGAGTGGCGACCTTGCCGGAAGGCACGGAGATGGTGATGCCGGGCGACAATGTCACCCTGCAGATCGAGTTGATTACGCCGGTAGCCATGGAGAAGGGCTTGCGCTTCGCTATCCGCGAAGGCGGCCGCACCGTAGGCGCGGGCACGATCTCCGAGATCATTGCGTAACGAAGTTGCTAGCAGTTGGCAATTAACAACTGCTTGGAACTCGCACAGCCTGGGCAGTACCGGAAGGTTTGTGTGCCGATGGATGTCGATCGAAAGTAATGCCAGCGCCGCAGGCGCGACAGATGATAGCCCCGCCCTTCAGGGCGGGGTAGGCGAGTAACCGGCGCCAAGCTCCTTCGGGGGCGACACGGTTTTACTCAGGGCTCGAGCCTTGGGACAACATAAATTCTCGGTGGAGCGGGGTTGCTCTGCTGATATCCGCGCTTGGACGCGGACAAGGCTTCCGGGCTCCCAGCCCAGGAAGTAAACGAAAAGGATTATCGAATGCCTCGAGAGATTGTTACGTTGCAGTGCGGTGATTGCAAGAATCGCAATTACTCGACCACCAAGAATAAGAAGACCACGACGGGCCGGCTGGAATTCAACAAGTTCTGCCGGACGTGCCGCAAGCACACGGCGCACAAGGAAGTGAAGTAGGAATAGACGCTCCTCGCGTTTCGCTATTCGCTTTTCGCCAGTCAGATTTGCGAAGCGCGAAGAGCGAATGGCGAAGGGCGAAATTTAGGGGCGTAAGCTCAACGGTTAAACTGTCGGTCTCCAAAACCGAACTTGGGGGTTCGAATCCCTCCGCCCCTGCCAGTGATTCGTGCCCGGACGGGGCACCCGGGAAGCAGAAAGTGGAGTTGAGGCGCGTAGCGCCGGAAAAAGGTAGCAGATGGCGAAGTCAGCAGCAATCGAGAGCGTTGGTGAGAACAAGCTGGCCACCTTGAAGGCATGGCCGCAGCGCGCGAAGAGCTTCTATAACGACGTGCGCACCGAGATGCGGAAGGTGACGACGCCGTCACGCAAGGAAGTCCAGGGCACGACCACCGTGGTCATCATCACCGTGTTCCTGTTCGGCGTTTATTTTTGGGTTGTCGACGCGGCGATCGGCAAAGGCCTGGACCATCTGCTGAAATATCTGAGTGGACGCTAAGTGCGCGGAATGCGCGGGAAAATGACAGAAGAACAGAACAACACGGAGCCCAACGGCGAGCAGCCTGAAGGTAAGGCCGGCGGCGACGATACTCCAGAGATCGGATCTGCGATGTCGCAGAATCCGAACATGAAGTGGTACATCATCCACACCTACTCGGGCTTTGAGCGCAAGGTTAAAGAGTCAATTGAGTCGCGCGTGCGCGCCTACCCCGAGCTGGAGCACAAGATTGGCCGCGTGCTGATCCCGACCGAGTCGGTCACCGAGGTTCGCGGCGGCAAGAAGTACACCAGCGAGCGCATGTTCTATCCCGGCTACGTGCTGGTGGAGATGGACATGGACGACAACGTCTGGCACGTGGTGAAGGGCACGCCGCGGGTTACGGGATTTGTCGGCACCGGGCAGCAACCGACGCCGCTGTCGGAAGAAGAAGTCAACCAGATCGTTTATCGCGTGTCGGTGAGCAAGGAGCAGCCCAAGCTCAAGGTCAAGTTCGAGAAGAACGAATCGGTGCGTATCAGCGAAGGTCCGTTCGCCAGCTTTACCGGCGTGGTGGACGAGATCAACGAAGATCGCGAGACCCTGAAAGTCATGGTCACCATCTTCGGGCGTTCGACGCCGGTGGAGCTCGGATTCGGGCAGGTCGAGAAGGTTATTACGTAGGAAGCCGCCTTTGGCTTTTCGCTTTTCGCTCTTCGGATGAAGCGCGAAGGATCCGGCGAAAGGCGAAGAGCGAATTAGCGAAGAGCGAGAATTTAAATGGCAAAAAAAGTTACCGGTTCGGTGAAGTTGCAGATTGCGGCGGGCAAGGCTACTCCGGCTCCGCCGGTTGGTCCGGCGCTCGGTCAGGCGCAGATCAACATCATGGAGTTCTGCAAGCAGTTCAACGCGAAGACCAGCTCCAAGGAGCTCGACGGCCTGATCATTCCGGTCGTGGTTTCGGTGTACAGCGACCGCTCGTTCACCTTCATCACCAAGACGCCGCCGGCGGCGATTCTGTTGAAGCGTGCTGCGGGTGTGGCCAAGGGTTCGGGGACGCCGAATAAAGACAAGGTCGGCAAGGTCACCGAGAAGCAGGTGCTGGAGATCGCCAAGCAGAAGATGCCCGATCTGAATGCCGCGTCGATTGAGACCGCGGTGAAAAGCGTGAAGGGCACGGCGCGGTCGATGGGGATTGAAGTTATCGCGTAGGGATTAACTTCCACTCATTCGTACTGGGAAAGTGAAGCGCCGCAGGCGCGATAGGTGATAGTCCCCCCTTCAGGGCGGGGTAGGTGAGCCAAAAGGCCGAGCCCCTTCGGGGGCGACAGAGGTTCGTCGTAACAACCACGGCCATCCGGCAAGAAGGGATGGCGGTGGAAGACAAGGAGCAGCATGAAGAAGTCTGGAAAGAATATAGAGAAGGCGCGCGAGGCGGTTGAAGCGAAGTCCTATCCGCTTCAGGACGCGGTGCCTCTTCTGCAGAAGGTGAAGTACGCCAAGTTCGACGAGACCGTCGACTTGACGATGCGTTTGGGAGTCGATCCCAAGCATGCCGACCAGATGGTCCGCGGCACTGTAGTTCTGCCGCACGGGCTGGGCAAGTCGAAGAAGGTCCTGGTCATCGCCAGCGGTGAAAAGGTGCGCGAGGCGCAGGCTGCCGGCGCTGATTTTGTCGGCGGCGAAGACATGGTCGAGAAGATCCAGAAGGAAAACTGGACTGACTACGACGCGGTCATCGCTACGCCCGACATGATGAAGTCGGTCGGCCGTTTGGGCAAGGTACTCGGACCGCGCGGTCTGATGCCCAACCCGAAGACCGGCACGGTGACCTTTGACGTAGCCTCGGCCGTAGCTGAGACCAAGGCCGGCAAGGTGGAGTTCCGCACCGACAAGACCGCTCTGGTTCATGTGCCTGTGGGCAAGATTTCGTTCCCGCCGGAGAAGCTGGTGGAGAACGCGGCCACGGTGATCACCAGCGTGATCAAGGCAAAGCCGTCGGTGGCCAAGGGCAAGTACATCAAGGGCTGCTATTTAAGCTCGACCATGGGGCCCGGCGTGCCGATTGACACCTCGGCCGTGGAAGCTGCCGCGAAGGCATAGGTTTGAAAGGGCACGGCTTCAGCCGTGCTGTGCAGGTCGCCCCGATGAGGCGGCCTTCAGCCCTGATGCCGACTGAAGTCGGCTTTGGGAGAAATTGAGTGATCGCAACGGTGCTGCTGAAGCTGCACCCTTTCAAAGCGACACGACAAGGAATCGAAAATGGCCGTTACCAAAGCAAAGAAAATCGAACAGGTTGAGGCGCTCACCAAGGAGTTCCAGGGCGCCAAGCACGGCATCGTGGGCACCTTTGCCAAGATGACCGTGGACAAGGATTTTGAACTGCGCAAGGCGGTACGTAGCGCAGGCGGTCGCTATCGCGTGCTGAAGAACACCCTGGCCGAACGCGCCGCCAAGGGCAGTGCCATCGAAGACGCGGTGAAGGACCTTGCCGGCGTGACCTCCATTGCCTACACCAATGGCGACCCGGTGGCTCTGGCTAAGGCGCTCAGCAAGTACGCCAAAGACAACCCGGAGTACGTTTTCAAGGCGGGCATCGTTGAAGGCCGCGTCATCGCGATCAAGGAAATCGATGCGCTGGCGAGTATGCCTTCGAAGGAAGAGCTTTACTCGAAGCTGCTCTTCCTGATGACCGCCCCGGCGCAGCGCCTGGTGACGGTGATGAATGCGGTCGGCCGCGATCTGGCCGTGGTCATCAATCAGGGCGTCGAGAAGAACAAGTTTGGTGGCGCTCCGGCGCCGGTCGAAGCTGCTCCGGCCGCAGAAGCGGCACCGGCGGAAGCATCGGCTGAGGCTCCGGCCGAAGCGCAGGCTTAGGTTTGTTGCTCCCACCCAAGCAAAAGCGGCTTGGATGGGGCACCCGGCGATTGTTGTTGGGTGCGGGACACAGGTTTGGAGGCGAAAGCTTCCAGGAAAGATTGCGTTATCCGTTGTGAGGGGTGATCCCCGGGCGTTGTCTGGCGCGCGGAGCGACACATTGGAAACCTCAGAGACGGGAACGAAATCAACACAACGAATAACGAATAGGTGGACAAGAAAATGGCAGATCTGCAGCAGTTGGAAGAATCGATCGTAGGCCTGTCGCTGCTGGACGCGGCGGCCCTGGTAAAGAAGTTGGAAGAGCGTCTTGGCGTCTCGGCGGCGGCGGCGGCCCCGGTCGTGATGACCGGTGGCGCGGGCGCAGGCGCCGCTGCAGCGGCTCCGGCGGAAGAGAAGACCGAGTTCACGGTCGTTCTCACCGAAGTAGGCGCCAACAAGATCAACGTGATCAAGGCTGTCCGTGAAGTCACCAGCCTGGGCTTGAAAGAAGCCAAGGACCTGGTCGATGGCGCGCCCAAGACCGTGAAAGAGGGCGTGAACAAGGAAGAAGCCGAGACCATCAAGAAGAAGTTCACCGAGGCGGGAGCCAAGGTCGACATCAAGTAGTCACCCGGCAGGCGCGTAGACGCCTGCGGGAAACCTGGAGGCTCACCAGAGCCTCGCAGGTTCGTCTTTGTAGTATTGCGTCCCTCTGTTGGCGGCTGCACTGGGCCGGCGCTGGATTTGGCGTCCGGATCTTGCAGCTGTCATCAGGCGGGGACGGTCCACTCCGGGCGCGCTGACCGGAGTTTCTGGCTGCTGCTGCTTTCGCACGACGGGGCGGCGGCTACGTTCTTCTCCACGCCGGAGCAGGCGGGGAGAGGCGCGATGAACGGGAAGAAGAGCGGTTTTCTCAGCGGGAAACCGTGGCATTCCTGGGCATCGGCGTGATGCTGAGTCCTTTGATGGGGCTCAGACATCAAAACATGCATGGCGGGCGGCTGGTGTGCCGAACCTCGCGTCAGCTCGGATGCGACGGCTCACTGGACGACAACAAGGCCTGAAGATACTGGCGCGGGAAGCTTACAAAATAGCGGTGCCAAAAGCACCGAATTCCCAGGCTAATTGGTTATGGGATTGCACGACGCCTGACGCGGCGCTTGCGGGGACTTCTGTCTCTGCGGGCGCGATTCGCTTTGGGCGCGAAACTGCAGAATTCAGTTCCTCTTTCCCTTGGCTTTCATGCGTGACGGCGCGCATCCCGTCACCCTCCAGCCCCACCAAGCGCAGAAGCGGTGCTTGTCGGGGGCCCAGAACATCGCATCACGGTTTGCCCCGGTCATCAGCCACGCTGGCCGGTAACGATTAGGAGCTTTATACATGGCGCAACAGAAGACTGCCAACCGAAATCGATTTGATTTCTCAAAAATTCCGGCGACTATCCAGATACCTAACCTCATCGAGGTACAGAAGCGCTCGTACGATCGTTTTCTGCAGATGGACGCCCTGCCGAGCGAGCGCGATGACGCAGGTTTGCAGGCGGTATTTCAGTCGGTCTTCCCCATCACCGACTTCCGCAACGTCTCGCAGCTCGACTTTGTCGAGTTCGCCATCGGTAATTGGGAGTGCAAGTGCGGCCACCTCAAAGGGCTGAATCACCTGCGCACCACCTGCCGCAACTGCGGATCGACGGTAAAGACCGATCCGTTCCACCTGGGCGACGTGCTCTGCACCAAGTGCGGAACCTACAACGCCAACACACCCGATTTTTGTAACAAGTGCGGTGACCCTGTCGGGTTGCAGCTGAAGTACGACGTGGCCGAGTGCGAGGAGCGCGGTATGACCTACTCCGCGCCGCTCAAGGTCACCATGCGCTTGACTATCTTCGACAAAGATCCGGAGACGGGTAACAAGTCGATCCGCGACATGAAGGAACAGGAAGTCTTCTTCGGCGACATCCCGCTGATGACGGCCAACGGCACCTTCATCATCAACGGCACCGAGCGCGTAATCGTCAGCCAGTTGCACCGTTCGCCGGGCGTCTTCTTCGAGACGGCCAACAACCGCACCTACTTCCTGGGCAAGATCATTCCGTACCGTGGTTCGTGGGTCGAGTTCGAATACGACCAGAAAAACATCCTGTACGTGCGCATCGATCGCAAGCGCAAGTTCCTGGGAACGATTTTCCTGCGCGCGCTGGGCCTGCGCTCTGACGAAGAGATTTTGCGGACGTTCTACACCGTCGATCGCATTGCCATTCGCGACAACAAGCTGTACTGGACCCTGGATCCCGGTACCGACAAGCCGACTAATTTGTTGGGCATGAAGCTGGCCAAGGCCATCACAGCCAAGAACGGCGAGGAAGTTTCGCACTCCGGCCGCAAGGTTACGGCCGCGGTGATGAAGGAAATCCAAAAGCATCGCATCAGCGAGATCGAAGCCGACCTGACTGACCTGGAAGGCGCGTTTGTAGCTGCCGATGTGATCGACACTAACACCGGCGAAGTGCTGCTGGAAGCCAACTCCGAGCTAGTCGCCGACAAGCTGTCGAAGATGATGGACGCGGGCGTGACCGAAGTGCAGGTTTTCTTCCCCGAGCGTGACGATGTGGGCACGGTTATCAGTGCCACGCTGCGCCGCGATTCGGTGAAGACACCGCAGGAAGCGCTGATCGAGATCTACCGCAAACTGCGTCCGGGAGATCCGCCGACGCTGGACACCGCGACGGCGCTGTTCCATGGCATGTTCTTCGATCCGCGGAAGTACGATTTCTCGCGCGTGGGCCGCTTGAAGTTCAACATCAAGCTGTTCGATCGCGAGGACGGCACCAACCTCGAGAACCGCACGCTCGAGCCGGATGATTTCTACGCGACCATCAAGTACCTGCTGAAGTTGCGCAAGAACATCGGTTCGGTGGACGACATCGATCACCTCGGCAACCGCCGCGTGCGCGCGGTCGGTGAGCTGCTGGAGAACCAGTTCCGCATCGGCCTGGTCCGCATGGAACGCGCCATCAAGGAAAAGATGAGCGTGTACCAGGAGATGTCGACAGCGATGCCGCACGACCTGGTCAACGCCAAGCCGGTCATGGCTGCCATCCGCGAATTCTTCGGATCTTCGCAGTTGTCGCAATTCATGGACCAGACCAACCCGTTGTCGGAGATCACCCACAAGCGCCGCCTGTCGGCTCTTGGTCCGGGCGGTCTGTCGCGCGAGCGCGCCGGATTCGAAGTCCGCGACGTTCACCCGACGCACTACGGACGTATCTGCCCGATTGAGACGCCGGAAGGTCCGAACATCGGTCTGATTTCGTCGCTGAGCTGCTATGCCCGCATCAACGACTACGGCTTCATCGAGTCGCCGTATCGCAAGGTGAAGAGCGGCCGCGTGATCGACTACCTCACGGTGGTCAATGCCGGCGATAGCGAATTCCGTGTTGGCGACCACGCCGAGAAGTCGGAGATCCTGAAGATCAATGCCGATCTGAAGGAGCGCAAGAAGAAGCTCATCGACTTCGAGCCGTTCTCGTTTTACCTGTCGGCGTGGGAAGAAGATCGCCACGTCATCGCGCAGGCCAACGCGGAGATCGACGACAAGGGCCGCATCGTTGCGGAACTGGTCAACGCCCGCAAGGCCGGCAACTTTGTCCTGGTCAGCCGCGACGAAGTTGACTACATCGACGTCAGCCCGAAGCAGCTGGTATCGGTAGCTGCCTCGCTGGTGCCGTTCCTGGAACACGACGACGCCAACCGCGCTCTCATGGGCGCGAACATGCAGCGCCAGTCGGTTCCGTTGCTGCGTGCCCAGGCGCCGATCGTCGGCACCGGCATGGAAGGCGTTACTGCGCGTGATTCAGGTGCGGTGGTTTTGGCTCGCCGTTCCGGCATCATCGACTCCGTCGACTCCGAACGCATCATCGTGCGCGTCGAGGGCGAGCATCATCCCATGCAGCTCTCGCGTGAGGTTGGCAGCGACATTTATCAGCTGACCAAATTCAAGCGCTCGAACCAGAACACTTGTATCAACCAGCGCCCGATCGTGAAGAAGGGCGACCGCGTAGCCAAGGGCCAGGTGATTGCCGACGGACCTTGCACCGATATGGGCGAGCTGGCGCTCGGCCGTAACGTGCTCGTCGCCTTCATGCCGTGGCGCGGCTACAACTTCGAGGACGCGATCCTGGTCTCCGAAAAGATGGTGAAAGAGGACTATTACACCTCTGTCCACATCGAGGAGTTCGAGATCGAGTCGCGCGACACCAAGCTGGGACCGGAAGAAGTCACGCGCGATATTCCCAACGTCAGCGAGTCGGCACTCCGCGATCTCGACGAGAGCGGCGTCATCCGCATCGGCGCGACCGTGAAGGCCGGCGACATCCTGGTGGGCAAGGTAACGCCGAAAGGCGAAACCCAGCTCACGCCGGAAGAGAAGCTGCTGCGCGCCATCTTCGGTGAGAAGGCCGGCGACGTTCGCGACGCTTCGCTGACTTGCCCTCCCGGAATCGAAGGAACCGTGGTCGACGTGAAGATCTTCTCCCGCAAGGGGCAGGAGAAGGACGAGCGCGCCAAGTTCATCGAGTCCGAACAGGTGGCCAAGCTGGAGAAGAACCTGGCGGACGAAATCCGAATCCTGACCGACGAACGCTTGAAGCGTTTGGAAGCTCTGCTGGGCGGCAAGGAAGTACTGGCCGACCTGCACGACGAGCGCACCAACAAGCGTCTGTTGACCAAGGAAGCGATTCTCGATCGCGACACCATCGAGCGGATCTCGACGCGCAACTTGAAGCGCATCAAATTCCCCGATAAGGACCCGCGCATCAACGAGCAGATCGACGAAATCGAAGAGATGACCTCGCGCCAGATCGATGTACTGCGCAAGATCGTCCGCGAGAAGGTCGAGAAGCTGCAGAAGGGCGACGAGCTGCCTCCCGGCGTAATCAAGCTGGTGAAGGTGTACATCGCCATGAAGCGCAAGCTCAGCGTCGGCGACAAGATGGCCGGACGCCACGGTAACAAGGGCGTGATCGCCCGCATTCTGCCGGAAGAGGATATGCCGTACCTCGACGACGGAACGCCGATGGAGATCGTCCTGAACCCGCTGGGCGTGCCAAGCCGTATGAACGTCGGCCAGATTCTGGAGACGCACCTCGGCTGGGCCGGCTATGCACTCGGCCAGAAGATTGGCGAGCTGCTTAAGGAGAACTCGAAGGCTGAGCGCCTGCGCAAGGAGCTGAAAGTCCTGTTCAAGGACACGCCGTTCGTAGACGAACTTGTGGCACTCGACGACGAGCTGCTGGAGAAAGCTGCCGACGGCATGAAGGACGCCGTCTACTTCGCTTCGCCGGTGTTTGACGGATCGAAGGAGGGCGAGATCAAGTCGCTGCTGGCGGAAGGCGATCTGCCGACCTCGGGCAAGGCTTATCTCTACGACGGCATGACCGGTGACAAGTTCGAGCAGCCGGTAACCGTTGGTTATATCTACATGCTGAAGCTGTCGCATTTGGTCGACGACAAGATCCACGCGCGTTCCATCGGACCCTACTCGCTGATTACCCAGCAGCCGCTGGGCGGCAAGGCTCAGTTCGGTGGCCAGCGCTTCGGTGAAATGGAAGTGTGGGCGCTGGAAGCTTACGGCGCCGCGTACATCCTGCAGGAGCTGCTCACCGCGAAGTCCGATGACGTGTATGGCCGCACTAAGATTTACGAGGCCATCGTCAAAGGCGAAGCGGCTATTGAGCCGGGCGTGCCGGAGTCGTTCAACGTGCTGATTCGCGAATTGCAGTCGCTGTGTCTCGATGTGGAGTTGATCAAGACCAAGGAGCGCAAGGAACTACCGGCTCCCGAGGCTCCGGTCGCGGCTGACTAGACGCTTGGGGGACGCGGCCTCATGGCCCTCGTCCCATCTGGCCGTATCAGGTAGAGCGAACCTTCAGGTTCGCGTCCAGGTCCGGCTCAGGAATTTAGGACTTCCATTCGCTGCTGTCGCAGCGGATGGAAGTCCCGGAAGAAGAAGAAACGGCGGTAACGCGGCGCTGAAGCGCCGCTCTACCGATAACGGTCGGTTCGCTGACAACCGACAACAGATAACTGAGGACTAAACATGTACCGCTCGAGTCCATTTGATCTCGGAAATCCGATCGCCGATTTCGACGCCATTCGCATCAGCCTGGCCTCGCCGGAAAAAATCCGCAGCTGGTCGCACGGTGAAGTCACCAAGCCGGAGACGATCAACTACCGCACCTTTAAGCCGGAGCGCGATGGCTTGTTTTGCGCTCGCATCTTCGGTCCCGTGACCGACTGGGAGTGCTTGTGCGGCAAATACAAGCGCATGAAGCATCGCGGCGTAATCTGCGACAAGTGCGGCGTGGAAGTCACGCTGTCGAAAGTTCGCCGTGAGCGCCTCGGCCACATCGAGCTGGCTTCGCCCTGCTCGCACGTGTGGTTCTTCAAGGGCCTGCCCAGCCGCATCGGGCACATCCTCGACATCTCGCTGCGCGACCTTGAGTCCGTGCTCTACTTCGAAGCCTACGTCGTGGTCGAGCCCGGCGAAGCTCCGGTAAAAGAGCGCGAGGTGATCAAGGACGAAGCCCGCTATCGCGAGCTCGATCAGGAGCATCGCGCTTCGGGCTTCAAGGCCATGATGGGCGCTGAAGCCATCAAGGAACTGCTCAAGCGCGTGGAAGTCGAAACCCTGTCGGTTGAGCTGCGCGAAAAGATGCGCACGGAGACTTCGGTCCAGAAGCGGCTAAAGTATTCCAAGCGCCTGAAGGTCACCGAGGCCTTCCGCAAGAGCGGCAACAAGCCGAACTGGATGATTCTCGACGTGATTCCGGTCATTCCTCCGGAGTTGCGTCCCCTGGTTCCCCTCGATGGCGGCCGCTTCGCCACGTCTGACTTGAACGACCTGTACCGCCGCGTCATCAACCGCAACAACCGGTTGAAGAAGCTGATGGACCTGCACGCTCCTGAAGTTATCGTGCGCAACGAAAAGCGCATGCTGCAGGAAGCCGTGGACGCGCTGTTCGACAACGGACGCCGTGGCCGCGTTCTGCGTGGCGCCAACAATCGCCCGCTGAAGTCGCTGTCCGACACGCTGAAGGGCAAGCAGGGCCGCTTCCGCCAGAACCTGCTGGGCAAGCGCGTGGACTACTCCGGTCGTTCGGTAATCGTGGTTGGTCCCGATCTCAAGCTGCACCAGTGCGGCTTGCCGAAGAAGATGGCGCTGGAACTATTTAAGCCGTTCATCTATCACCGGCTGGAGCAGACCGGACATTGCACCACCATCAAGCAGGCAAAGGAAATGGTGGAGCAGCAGGAGCCCATCGTATGGGACATCCTGGAAGAGGTGATTAAAGATCACCCGGTGCTTTTGAATCGCGCGCCAACGCTTCATCGCCTCGGCATTCAGGCCTTCGAGCCGGTGCTGGTGGAAGGCAAAGCTATCAAGATTCACCCGCTGGTCTGCACCGCGTTCAACGCAGACTTTGACGGCGATCAGATGGCCGTACACATTCCGCTGTCGCCGGAAGCGCAGGTGGAAGCCAGCGTGTTGATGCTGGCCTCGCACAACATCCTGTCACCCGCTTCGGGTCAGCCGATCACCGTGCCCACGCAGGACATGGTCCTCGGTATCTACTACCTGACCAAAGCCAAGCCGGGCGCCAAGGGTGAAGGCCGCGCTTTCGCCAACATCGACGAAGTGCTGCTCGCCAAGGAAATGGGCGAAGTGGAAACGCTCACCCCGATCCGTCTGCGCTACTCGGGCGAGGTCATCGACCTCACCACGGCGTACGACGATCAGGATGTGGCGCACACCGAGCCGACCATGTTCGAGCGGCAGTACATCTCGACCACCGTGGGTCGCGCGATCATGAACGATCACATCAAGCGCGGCGCGCCCGACATGCCGTACATCAACGGCCTGCTTAAGAAGAAGGGCAGCGGCAACCTGGTCAACTACTGCTACCTGCGCTTTGGTCTTGAGACCACGGTGCGGTTGCTCGACGGCATCAAGCAGCTGGGCTTCCAGTACGCCACCAAGGCTGGCCTGTCGATCGGTATCGACGACATGGTCATCCCGGCGGGCAAGGCTGGACTGGTGCGCGACGCCGAGAAGCAGGCCATCGCGGTGCAGCAGCAGTATCTGGACGGCGCTATCACCAACGGTGAGCGCTACAACAAGGTCGTCGAAATCTGGTCGGCGATTACGGAAAAGGTCGCTGACGAAATGTTCAGCGCCATGCAGCAGGACGACAAAGCCGGCGAGATGAACCCGATTTACGTCATGGCCGACTCCGGCGCTCGCGGATCGAAACAGCAGATCCGTCAGCTCTCGGGTATGCGCGGACTGATGGCTAAGCCGTCGGGCGAAATCATCGAGACGCCGATCACGGCCAACTTCCGTGAAGGTCTCACGGTGTTGGAATACTTCATCTCGACGCACGGCGCACGCAAGGGCTTGGCTGACACCGCGCTCAAGACCGCCGATTCGGGTTACCTGACCCGCCGTCTGGTGGACGTGGCGCAGGACGTGATCATCAGCGAATACGACTGCGGAACGGTCGATGGTATCTACGTCACCTCCATCGTGGAGTCGGGCGAAATCATCGAGCCGCTGCGCGACCGTATCGTGGGCCGCGTCTCGCTGGAGAAGATCAAGGACTACGAAGGCAACATCATCGTTGACGTCAACCAGGAAGTGACGGAAGAGTTGGCGAGTGCGGTGCAGGCTGCCGGTATCGAGCGCGTGAAGATTCGCTCGGTGCTGACGTGCGAGTCGAAGCGCGGCGTTTGCGTGATGTGCTACGGGCGTAACCTGGCGACCGGACGACTGGTCGAGCTGGGCGAAGCTACGGGCGTCATCGCGGCGCAGTCCATCGGCGAGCCGGGAACGCAGCTCACCATGCGTACCTTCCACATCGGCGGCACGGCTTCGCGAGTCAGCGAGCAGTCGCGCCTCGATGCCAAGAACAACGGCACGGTGCGCTTCATCAACCTGATCACGGTACGCGCTAAGGAAGGCAATCTGGTGGTCATGAACCGCAACGGTTCGATCGCGGTGGTCGACGAGAAGGGCCGCGAAAAGGAACGCTACGCTGTCGTGTACGGCGCCAAGGTGAAGGTCGAAGACGGTTCGCAGGTTGCGCTCGGCGATGTCATGGTCGAGTGGGATCCGTACACCTTCGCGATCCTCACCGAAATCGGTGGCACGGTGCAGTTCAAGGACCTGCAGGAAGGCCTGACGCTGCACGAAGAAGTCGACGAAGTGACCGGCCTGTCGCGTCACGTGGTTGTCGATTCGCCGGATGAGAAGCGCCAGCCCGCCATCGTCATCAAGGGTGCCAAGGGCAACAAGCGGTACCTGATGCCCTCGCGTGCTCACCTGATGACCCTGGATGGCGACACCGTAACTCCGGGCGACGTGCTGGCGAAGATCCCGCGCGAGACCACGAAGACGAAGGACATCACCGGTGGTCTGCCGCGCGTGCAGGAGCTGTTCGAGGCCCGCAAGCCGCACGAAACCGCGGTCATCAGCGAAATCGATGGCGTGGTGAAGTTCGGCGATGTGGCCAAGGGTCAGCGCAAGATCTACGTCGTGGCCGATAACGGCACCGAGAAGGAATACCAGGTGCCGCGCGGCGTTCACGTCAACGTGCAGGAAGGCGAGCGTATCCGGGCGGGCGAGCCGCTGATGGATGGTCCGCTGAACCCACACGACATTCTTGCCGTCCTCGGTGAGAAGGAGCTGCAGGCTTACCTGGTGAACGAAATCCAGGAGGTCTACCGCTTGCAGGGCGTGAACATCAGCGACAAGCACATCGAGGTGATCGTTCGCCAGATGATGCGCTGGGTGAAAGTCGAGGACGTGGGCGATACGACGTTCCTGCTGGAACAGCAGGTCGATAAGTTCCGCTTCCGCGAAGAGAACGAGAAGGCGATTTCGAATGGCGGCAAGCCGGCTACTGGCCGTCCGCTGCTGCTCGGTATCACCAAGGCCTCGCTCTCGACCGACTCGTTCATCTCGGCCGCGTCGTTCCAGGAGACCACGCGTGTGCTGACGGAAGCTTCCATCCAGGGCGCCGTCGACCACCTGCGCGGTCTGAAGGAAAACGTCATCGTGGGCCGCTTGATCCCCGCAGGAACCGGCATGGAGTACTACCGCAATGTCCGGTTGTCACAGGAGATGGAGCAGGCCGCATCGAAGGTGCAGGAGGAAGTTACGGCCGCGTACGAAGAAGCCGAGCGCGCGCTGGAACTGCTCCGCCACGAAGGCGAGAACGAAGGCGAAGAGCTGCCTACCGAAGTGTAAACAGGGTAGAGCGGACCTTCAGGTCCGCGTCCAGCAACCGCCGATAAACCAAGCCGCGTCAGCGGCGACATGAGGCCCGAAGCGAAAGCGTCGGGCCTTTTTGTTTATGACACCAGCAAAAGTACAAAAGTCATCTTCTTTTTCACCGGAGCGGAACAAGCGAAGGTCATGGAGTTATTGAACGATCTCGGACTTGAGAACGATACGAGACTCGTTCTTGTAGACGCTCGTAAGGATAATAAGCAGTCCGCGTCAAACGTTCGATCTGATGCCACGGAGTGACCAAGCGCTGAAGCGCTGGGTGAGCATACTCAAGAGCCGGGGCCCGCCAAGGACGTTATATGAACGGCGCGATGTGTCGCAAGTCACGGAATACTCCTCAATGAGTCAATAGCCTGAATGTGAGGTCCAGTCTCGCTGGACGTTTCAACGTTGGCCATGGTGTGCAAGGAGTGTCATGATCCCGAGAATGATGAAGGCTGCGGTAGTGGAGAAGTTTGGTGCGGAGCTTTGTTTCCGCGAAGTCCCTGTGCCTGTTCCCGGGCCGGGAGAAGTGCTGGTCGAGATTGTTGCTACCGGAGTCTGCCACACCGATCTTTCCGCAGCCGAGGGCGCGTGGCCGGTGAAGCCCACGCCGCCGTTCATTCCCGGACATGAGGGCGCTGGCTGGGTCGTCGCCACAGGATCGGAAGTGCGGCACGTGAAAGAAGGCGACCGTGTGGGTATCCCGTGGTTGAACCGCGCGTGCGGCTACTGCGAGTACTGTCTTTCGGGCCGCGAGATGCTGTGCCTGCGGCAACAGAATTCCGGCTACACCATGAACGGCACGTTTGCCGAGTACGCCATCGGGCACGGCGATTACGTGGGCGTGATTCCACCTGAGGTTTCGTTTGTGGATGCGGCGCCGATTCTGTGTGCCGGCCTCACCACTTACAAAGGACTGAAGGAAACCGGGACGCAAGCCGGACAGTGGGTCGTCATCTCCGGCGTCGGCGGCCTGGGCCACGTGGCCGTGCAGTATGCCAAGGCGATGGGATTTCATGTGGCGGCCGTGGACGTCGGGCGCGAGAAGATGCAACTGGCAACCGAACTGGGTGCGGAGCTTGCGATTGACGTCAGCGCGCAGGATCCGCAGACGACGATACACAGGCAGATTGGCGGAGCGCACGGAGTACTGGTGACGGCGCCGTCAACCGCCGCCTTCAAGCAGGCGCTCGGCATGCTGCGTAGGGGCGGGATTTGCGTGTTGCTCGGCATGCCTCGACGGGAGCTTCCCATCTCCATCTACGATCTGGTGATGAATCAGCAGTCGATTCGCGGCTCGGTCGTCGGCAACCGCCTCGACCTCCAGCAGGCGCTGCGCTGCGCCGCCGAGGGCAATGTGAAGGCGCATATCGAAACAGTCTCAATGGAGGCCGTCAACGATGCCTTCGCGCGAATGAAAGAAGGAAAAGTCCAGGGCCGGGTCGTGCTTCGCATCAAAGACGAGCCAGGATTGAAGTTGGAGCGGGAAGCGGTCGCCTTCGCCGGGTGAAATGGGGATCCGTTGGCACGCGAGTAGATCCGGTGTCCGTATCCTGACGAGCAATCAGCTTGGCCCACCCTCCCGCCAACAGCAGGCGAGTAGGATGGGGCACCCGGCAAGCGGACGTTCTGAGTCGCAGTCAAACAACACTAAAAACATTCCCATGATTTTGTTGACTCGGTAACCGATATTTGCGCTATACTGCCTCTCGACACTTCGGCCGGGAGGTTCTCATGCGCGCATCCTGCGGTCCCACGACGGCCGTTCGTTGCTTCCTGACTCTGACCCTGGTCGCGGCCCTGCTGCTGGCGGCACATCCGGCGCAGGCGCAGACGCTTACCGTCATCCACAACTTCACCGGCGGACAGGACGGCGCCAATCCGCGCGGCGGACTGATGATGGATGCTGCCGGGAATCTTTATGGCACGGCGTCGGCCGGCGGTTCGACCACCTGCCAGGGCGGATGCGGCACGGTGTTCAAACTCTCGAATCGCGGCTCGGGCTGGACGTTCTCGCCGCTCTACAACTTCACCGCCATGCCCGACGGGCAGTTTCCCAACGGCAAGCTGAGCTTCGGGCCCAACGGCGCGCTGTTCGGAACCACCAGCTATGGAGGCGCGTCCAACCAGAACGGGCGATGCGAGGGCACCGGTTGCGGCACCATCTTCTCCCTGCGGCCTCCGGCAACGTTTTGCCGCACCGCGATCTGCTTCTGGACCGAGCAGCAACTGTATCAATTCACCGGTAACGACGACGGCGGCACTCCGAGCGGCGACATCGCATTCGACTCCGCGGGAAATCTCTTCGGCACCGGCTACACTGCCGGCTTCTTCGGAGGAGGCGTAGTGTGGGAGCTGACTCCCTCTGGCGGCAACTGGAGCGAGAGTGTGCCGTATTACTTCTCTGGCAGCGACGGCTCGAGTCCTGCGGCCGGCGTGGTCTTCGACAGTACGGGCCATGTGTACGGAACTACGCAATACGGCGGCATGTTCAACTTGGGCATCGTCTTTCAGCTGACGCACAACGGCAATACCTGGGTAGAAAGCATTCTGCAAAACTTCGACGAGGCGAACGGCGCGCAGCCGCTGGGCAACGTGTTGCTGGACGGCAGCGCCATCTATGGCACGACTAGCCGCGGCGGTGCAGGCGGCGTCGGCGGGCAGGCGTTCCAGCTCATGAATTCCGGCGGCACCTGGATGGAGTCGGTGCTCTACACGTTTACCGGCGAATCCGGACCGGCGGGCGACCTGGCGATGGACAGCGCCGGCAATCTGTACGGCACCACGCTGCAGGAGGGCACGAACAACTTCGGCACAATCTTCAAGCTGAGCCCATCTGGCGGGACGTACACGTACACGCTGCTGCACGCGTTCAACGGACAGGATGGAGCGCAGCCGCGCGGCAGCATCGTGATGGATGCGAACGGCAATCTCTACGGTACGACGGCCGGCGGAGGCCCACACAATCGGGGAGTCGTGTGGGAGCTCTCGCCGTAGAGCGTGTAAAGCGACGATTCATCGACCAGCGGGCACCCCATTCAAGGTTTGAAGTAGCCTTGAGTGGGATTTTTTGTTGATGGGAAAAACGATTCCCCCCAAGCTGCGCTTGAACGGGGCACCCGGCATTCAGGATTGCTGGATGGGAATGAACGCAACCTTCGTGCGGTTTCTGCTAGGCTAGAGACATTAGGGTGAGGAGACACTATGTATCCCGAAATTATGCTTGTACCCATGCGTGAGGAACTCACCAAGGTAGGCGTTCAGGAACTGCGGAGCGCGGACGACGTTGACCGTACTTTGCGCAACGAACCCGGCACCGTGATGGTCGTGGTCAATTCCATCTGCGGATGCGCGGCCGGACGCATGCGCCCTGCTGTACGCGCGGCCCTGCAGAATGCCGCCAAGCCTGACAAGGTATTTTCGGTCTTCGCAGGTCAGGACACGGAAGCCACGGAGCGTGCTCGCAGCTACTTCACCGGTTATCCGCCATCCTCGCCGTCGATTGCGATCTTGCGCGACGGCAAGCTGCTCTACATGATGGAGCGCCGCGACATCGAACGCCGTGAGGCGCCTGAGATTGCTGCCGAGTTAAAGAGCGCGTTCGAGAAGTTCTGCGCTGCCGCCGCTAATCAGTAACGGGTGCCCCAGGTCTCGGGGGCTCAATGCCTGGGACCGCAATGGACATATCTTTCGCCAAATTTGATTCCTCTTTCGCGATTGTCATCACGGATGCTGGCGAGGGGTCTGTTCTCGTCGCGAAAGACGGAGCTGTTGCGTCCTCGGAAGGATCGTTGATCTTCGCCACCGGGATTGGAAAGACGTACTAAGGGAGCGTCCTTCTACCCCGAGTCCACCAGCAGCATGCGCGGCGGAGAAGCAAAGGCACGTTCCAGCCTCAAGACAGCCGGGCTGATTTCGCGCGGACGACACGTCGTAGACGACGCCGATGCCTGCTCACCCCAGTGACGGCAACTCATCACTGGTAACGGTGCGGCGTTTGTGTAAACTTCCCTTGTCCCTGAATGTCCAAGTTCTTCTATCACTTTCGGCTGGCGCTGTGGCGGGCCTTTCAGCACGACGCGTTTCAGGTCGCCAAGGCGGCTGCCTTTTCGGCCATCCTGACTCTGTTTCCGGCCATCCTGGTCGTCGCCTCGCTACTTTCCAGGGCACACAACACCGAGGCACTGCTGCGAGAGGTTGGTCACGCTCTGGGACGCATCCTGCCCGAGGGTACCCGTAGTTCGGTCCTGCAATATTTCAGCGGCAACAAGCCAATCTCGCTCAAGTTCCTGCTAACGCTGATTGTCATCACCCTATGGACCGGCTCAGGCGTGATGATCTCGTGGATGCAGGGATTTCGCGCCGCCTATCAGATGCCCAAGATGTGGGGGCTGGTGAAAGAGCGCATGATCGCGTTTCTGCTGGTGATACTGGCCGGCTTTCCATTGTTTTTTGCGTCGTTCCTGCTGGTGTTCGGCAATCAGATCGAGGCGTGGATTATCTATCGCGTCGGTCATGAACTGGGGCCGTACATCCTAGGCTTGTGGACGATGCTGCGCTGGATCATCGCTACCCTGACCAGCATCGCCGTCATCGGGCTGATCTTCCATCACGGGCTGCCGCGCACGCAGCCGTGGCATCGCGTGCTGCCGGGGTCGGTGCTTTCGACGGTGTTGTGGTTTGTCTCGACTGTGCTCTTCGGGTTTTATCTGCGCCGGTTTGCCAACTACAACGTCATCTATGGATCGGTGGCCAGCGCCATCGCATTGCTGATCTGGTTGCATCTGGTCTCGCTGGTCATCCTGATCGGTGCGGAGTTCAACGCGCTGCGTTATCCCCGATTCCTATTCGGCGCGCACTCCGATCTGAACGAGCCGAAGAAAGTTGAGCAGCAATGAGTCGTCGCGCAAAGATCGTTTGTACGATTGGGCCGGCCAGCAACTCCGAGGAAATGCTTCGCGTGTTGATGCTGGCGGGCATGGATGTGGCGCGGTTGAACTTTTCGCATGGCACACACCAGGACCACGCCGAGGTGATTGCCCGCCTGCGCAAGGTTGCCGCCGAGCTGGGGCGCAGCATTTGTATTCTTCAGGACCTGCAAGGACCGAAGATTCGTACCGGGCTGCTCGTCGATCACCTGCCCATCGCGTTACGCACTGGGCAGACGGTCACCATCACCTGCGAGGATGTGCTGGGCACCTCCGACGTGCTTGCCACCACGTATTGCGATCTCGCCAAGGACGTGAAGGCGGGCGAGCACATACTGCTCTCCGATGGCCGTCTCGAGCTGGTTGTGACCGACGTCCGCCAGGGCAACGTTGTCTGCCGCGTCCTGATTGGCGGCATGTTGCGCGAGCATCAGGGCATCAACCTGCCGGGCACGAATGTCAGCATTCCCTCGCTGACGGAGAAAGACGAAGCGGACCTTGCCTTCGGACTACAGCAGGGCGTCGACGTCGTCGCCATATCTTTCGTACGAACTGCAGCGGACGTGATGCGGGTGCGCCGGGCCATTGCGGCACAGGCGAAGGCTGTGCCGCTGATTGCCAAGCTGGAGAAGCCGCAGGCGGTCGAAAATCTGGATGCGATTCTGGAGATTACCGACGGCGTGATGGTAGCTCGTGGCGATCTGGGCGTGGAGGTTGCGCCGGAAAAAGTGCCGTTGATCCAGAAGCAGATTATCCGCCGCGCGCTGGATTTCCGCCGCCCGGTAATTACGGCGACGCAGATGCTGGATTCGATGATGGAAAATCCGCGGCCCACGCGCGCGGAGGCCAGCGATGTGGCCAACGCCGTCTTCGACGGCACTGACGCCGTCATGCTCTCGGGCGAAACGTCTGTGGGTAAGTATCCGCGCGAGGCGGTGGAGATGATGTCCCGCATTGTGGTAGAGGCAGAAAAGGATCGCGCGCACGTGCTCCTGCCGGAGCACCAGCCCGGCGAGCTGCTGTCAGTCCCGGAAACGATCTGTGCGGCCATGGCGCATGCGGCTCGCGATGCCAAACTGCAAGCCGTTGTGGCGTTCACCGATAGCGGCGCCACCGTCCGCATGTTGTCGAAGTATCGCCCAGTGACGCGTATTTATGCCTTTACGGCACGCCACGCAGTATGCAACCGTATGAACTTGCTGTGGGGGGTGACGCCGGTCGCGTGTCCAGGTGATCTCACAGTGCAGGGCATGGGCGAGTTTGCCGAGGCCCAGCTGAAGCAGATGGGAGTGGTGCAGCCGGGCGACGTCTTCGGCCTGATCGCTGGAACAACGCAGACTGCGGGCGCAACCAACTTCCTGCGGCTGATGACGGCGGGGGAGTGAGTTCGCGCGGGGAATTTTCACCAAGTTTGCTGCGGCGCCGCCCAACGCTGCGGCAACGCGTAGAGGGCTGAGCAATGGCTCAAGAAATCGTGTCTGTGGCTGTTCTGGAAGCGCTGCCTGGCAAAGAGGAAGAACTGCTGGCCCTGTTGCGCGAGCTCTACACCATGATGCACGCCAAGGGCTACTGCCGGGACGTGCTGCGGCGCGATCCCGCGCGTCCCGACCGATTCCTGCACGTGCGCTATTGGACGTCGGCCGAGATGCGCGCCGAAGCGCAAGTCGATCCCGAAGTACACCGCTACTGGCAGAAGCTGCCCGAGTTGTGCACCATTCCAACGGTGCATGAGAGCTTGGAGACGGTGTTCGAGTCGTAGGCTCACTCTGGGTCGTCAGCTCTGAGCGATGAGCCGTGAGCGAACCCATCCGCCATTATGAGATTGTCATCCCGACCAAGGGCTTTAGCCCGCGTTGAGGGATACTGCGGTCCGTCATGAGCATCAACTCTTCCCCCTGCGGACAACCCGCAGATCCTTCGACTGCGCTTCCGCCCGCCGCAACAGATGCGGCGGAAAAGCAAATGCGCGGAGGCTCCGCTCAGGATGACAATCGAAGAGTCGGTACGCTTGCTTTGAATCGAATGATCGCGGTGGAAGGCTCAAGCCGGCGGTCGGTTACTGGAGGCTGACAACTGGCTACTAGCAACCGGCAACTGTGCACTGACAACTGAGCACTGACTACCGGCGGCCGACAACTCACCAGTAACTACTGGCAACTGCTTCAATTCACCCACGGGCCCCGTGAGTCGCCGTTGCCCTTGGGCTCGTCGCGGGAGCTGGGGTCGCGGAAGTTGCCGAGTTCGTCGAAGTAGTCTTCGTGTTTATAGTCGCCGCGATCGTCATGCTTGCGCATATAGACTTCGAACTTCCGTGCGGCGCGCTTGCGCTTCCAGCGATAGTACGAGTTGCGCAGTCCGAACGCGCGCTCCGAGGTCGCGTACCCGAATCCTCGCCGCGGCACAAACTTCAGCCAGATGTAGCCGAAGAGCAGCCCGCCCATGTGCGCCATGTAAGCTACCGACGCGCCCGGCTGATGCGCAGAGCTCAGCGTCATGTAAACCTCGATGAAGATGAGGCCCATGATGAAATACTTGGCCTTGATCATGAACGGGATGGGGAAGAGCATGATCTCGGCTTCGGCGTGCAGGATGCCGAAGGCCAGCAGCAATCCGAAGATCGCACCTGACGCGCCGACGGTGGGTATGACGGGACTTGCTCCCAGCAAGCCGGTGAACGACACGATGATTGTCGTCAGCGCAGCGCCCACCGCGCAGAAAAAGTAAAACTGCAGGAAGATGTTGTAGCCCCAGTCCTGTTCTAACTGGGCGCCGAACATCCACAGCGCGAGCATGTTGAAGATGATGTGCCACAGACCATCATGAATGAAGGCGTACGTTACCAGCTGCCAGAGCCAGCCACGCACGACCAGCGCCGGAACGAGTCCGAAGTGGTAATAGGTCCACAGCTTGACGTCGCCCTGCATGAAGGCGCTGAGCAGCGCGACAGCCAGAAACACTGCGCCGTTGGTGATCAGCAGCTGCTTCACCGCGCGGGTGAAGGGCGGAAAACTCAATCCCATGCTGGAAGTGCGTCGCATCGGTAGCTCTATTATTCCACAGGAAAACGATGAGTGTTGGATACGCCAAGGGGCGGTTACGACGGGTGGAGCGCGCCTTCACGCGGGCAACGCAGATGCCAGTTTGCGCGTGGCTTTTAGCCGCTGAGGTTACTGCCGCTCGACCTCAGCGGCTAAAGCCGTCCTCCCTAAGCAGTCGTTAGGCATGCCTGAAGGCATGCTCACCCCGAGTCAGCCTCTGCGGCTGCGGCACAACTGCCAGGCTGCGATGGCCCTTGGCGTCCACGGCGCGCACGGCGAAGATCACGTTGTCCTTCGAGACAGCGATGGTCGCCTTGGTCGCATTGCCGACCGACTGCACGTGCTGCCAGTCAGGAGCCGTCGTATCGCGCCATAACACTTCGTAGCCAGTGGCGAGTCCTCCCGGCGTAGGCTTCCATTCCAGCGTGGAGTCATTCTGCAATGTCTTGGTCAGCAGATGAACATCGGCGGGAGGCGCGGGTGCCGCAGCGAGCGAAGCCAGCGTGGCCGCGTTCAGCCGCGCGACATTGGCCGTGTAATCGTAGTCCACAAACTTCGGCAGGTCGCCATATTCAACGCCGTTTTCCGTGCGCACGTTCTGGTGCTGATGATTGAAGTTCTCGCGATATTCAGTGAGGCGCACTGCGGCATAACCCTGCTCGTTGAAAGAGAAGTGGTCGCCGCCGCGCAGAAAGCGGTCAGCCCGGAAGATCAGCATCGCCTGAAACTTGTTCGCGCTCAGATATTCTCGGCCGGTTTCGGCGACGTAGCGTGCCAGCTGCCGCGACGGGCCGTCGTTCTCGATTGCCCTGCGAGAGGATTCGCTTTACCTCGTCGGCGGTTGCGGTGCTCGGAATTCCCTCCGAGAAGACGCGCACCACATGAGGATTTTGCAGGGTGTCGCCGGGAGTGCGATCGCCGCCAACGATGTCGTTGTTCAGCACGCCTTCGATGTCCCAGCCGACGGCTTTCGACATCTTGGCGAAGTGACTGCTGCCCATCAGGCCTTGCTCTTCTCCGGCGACGGTGAGAAAGATGATTGTTGCCGGGAAGCGATGTTTGCTCAGTACGCGCGCACATTCCAGGCTGACGGCCGTGCCGCTGGCGTCATCGTTCGCGCCGGGAGCTGCGCCGATAGCGTGCGTCCAATCGCTGTTGAACGAATCGTAGTGGCCGCTGACGACGAAGATGCGGCCGGCGTTGGCCGGATCGGTACCGCGCAGGATCGCGTAAACGTTGGTGATCGTCGTCGGCTCAGGCAGGCGAGCCGCAGGCTGCTGCACGAACTGATCGATCTTGATCTCAAGGCAGTCGCCGCACTGGCTGGAGTATCTCTGGAACTCTCCTTCGATCCAATCGCGAGCAGCGTCTATGCCCTTATCGTTGCCCATGCCGGTCATGCTCGAGGAAAGTGTCTGGCGGGTGTAGAAGCCGGCGAGCGTCTCGATGTTGCGCTGAATCTGCGCCGAGGAGATGTCATTTAACGCCGCGGCGATTTGCGGATCCGGCGAAGGCGCGGCTGCCGTGGATTCCTGTCCCCTGAGAGGAACGATCGCCGTCCAGAGGGCGAACAGTATACACGCGAATCGGGCGATACCACGAGTTCCGAAAAACATAAAAGTTCGCGCAACCTCCACAATTTCGCGGCGTCTATGACTTGACCGATACTGCCGTGAGATTCTAAATATAAATGCAAGGCTGCGGAGACGTCGTTTTTTATGCGGCCGCGCGAACCAGAGCAACGGAGGCAATTATGGTGATATGTCCTGAATGTGAAAGCGATCTTGATATAGAAGAAGACGAAGTTGACGAGGGTGAAATCGTATCGTGTCCGGAATGCGGCAGCGATTTTGAAGTGGTTGCGGTTGAGCCGCTGGAATTGACTCGTGTGGAAGACGAGGACGAAGACGACGACGATGATGACGAAGAAGAGGAAGAGGAGGGATACTAGCTTGCCCTGTGGAGTTCGCATCCGGGCCGGCTACGCATGTACTCTGTTGTATCTGCTGCTTCTGGGTTCCTCGTTCGCTGTCGCGCGCCAAGCTTCTCCACCGCAGAATTCTCCAGCGAAGAAAAACGATTACGCACTTATCTACGGGACCGTTTGGGGACCGGATAATCATCCGGTCGCAGGCGTGCCCATCAAGATTCGCCGGGCCACGGACAAGAAGGCGAAGTGGGAACTGGTCTCCGATCATAGCGGCGAGTTTGCGCAACGGGTTCCCGTAGGTAAGATGGATTACGTTATCGAAGCCGACATCAAGATGCCGAAAGGCCAGCCCAAGCCGAACGTGCTCACACACATCGACGACGACGAGCGGCAGGATGTCAGCATTCACCTCACACAAGAGCAAATCCAGCAGCACTAAGAGTGAAAGAAGTTCAGATGAAAAAGTTGTTCGGGATCGCATGTTTCGTAATGATGGTGGCGTTTGCCTGTAGCGCGCAACTGACGATCCCAATGGGCGGCTTGGGCACGTCCGACACCAATAAGAAACCGACGCACGTCACCTCACGCACGCTCATCGGCGCCGTCACCGACAAGGACACCGACAAGCCCATTCCGGAAGCGATTGTCTATCTGAAGAACTCCAAGACGCTGGCGATCAAGACCTATATCGCGCAGAGCGACGGCAGCTACCGCTTTCCCGAACTCTCTCCCAACACCGACTACGAGGTTTACGCCGAGAAGAACGGCAAGAAGAGCAGCACCAAGACGCTCAGCCAGTTCGACGACCGGCCCAGCCCGAGAATCAATCTCCAGATCAATACCAAGAAGTAGCCTGCGAGCCGGATTGCGCCTAAAATCTACGGCGTGGGGGATCATCCCAGATGCGCTTGCCGCACTATCGTAGCTACGCTGCTCTTGTGTGCAGCGGGCGTCTGCCAGAGCGTTGCGCCGCAAAGCGCACCGCCGAATCCGCCGCAGACTCCGACAACTAAGCCCGCCGCACCCGCGGCGCAACCATCTGCTCAGACGGTGAAGAAATCTACTACTGCCAAACCTGACGAGAAAACGCAGCCGAAGCTGACCGCGAAGCAGAAGCAGGCAGTCGATATTTTGCAATCGGTGGAAGGCAATCTAGGCCGCTACTCGCCGGAGATGCAGACGTATCTGCTGCAGGAGATGGCGCGTGCATACAAAGACCTGGACCGCGCTCAGCAGGTCACGCTGCTGAAGGAAGCGTTTCAGGCCGCGGCGAATTTGCCGGAGGGACAATACCGGATTGACCAGCAGCGCGCGATTGTGAAGGCCTTGAACGAAGCCGATCCCTCGGCCTTGCTTAGCATGCAGTCGTCGCCCGATCCCAAGGTGCGTGAAGTCGTGCTGCAGTTGCTGGTTAAGCAAGACCTCGATCAGGGCAAGCTGATGGCGGCGGCCCAACGCCTGGCGCAATGGGATCCCTCGCTGGCGTTTCCGTATGACTACGGCAAGCAGGCGATCATCAGGCTGAGCGCTCAGCAGACCGGGGAGCGGCAGGCCGTGTTCTCCTCGGCTATGGCGGCCTATCGCGACGGAGATGTGAAAGCCGATCCCGAACTGCAAATGACAGACTTCATCCTGGGGACCTACGACCTTGTTCCCCCGCCCATGGTTGTCGATGCCGTCGATACCGTGCTCAATAAAACGGCTAAGTGGGAGCGGGATCAGCAGCAGCAAATCTCCATCATCGCCGGGGGAAGGTCGGGGCACGCACAGTTCAACAGTCTTTACGACTTCGAGCTATTCGAACTCCTGCCGGTGCTCGACAAAGTAGATCCCGCCAGAGGCGACGCGTTACGGCGCGAACATGCAACCGTCGCCGCGCTCAACAAGACGTATCCCAACGGCAAGTCTTCGCTGACCCCCGATGACAAGGATTACGGGATAACCTTCGCCACCAGCGACAGCTCGGATCCGCCGCCGCCCTCCGATCCGGATCCGGAGTTTCAGCCAAGGCTGGAGGCTATCACCATCATCCAGTCGGCGGCCAAGGACCTCGATGGAGCAATCGCAAGCACGCAGAGCCTGCCCAATAACGTCAGGTCGCCCTACGACGTGAACACGCTGCGTTGTCGAGCTTTGGAGAAGATCGCGATGGCGGCTCTCGGACGCAAGGATTACGCGGGCGCAGTCAGGGCCGCGAAGGCGTTGTTCAACGCGGCGCAGGACCTGGTTCCGTTGGCTCGTGCCCACTACTTTGTGGGGGCAGCGGCCATCGACGCCGAAGCTCACGATGATGCAACAGCGAAGCAATATCTCGGAAGAGCGATGAAAGCGGCAGACGAACTCTATCAGGGGGATGCGTACGGCGACACACCCAATGAGGCGCCGAAGTGTTTGTGGCCATCGACGGCAGCGTGGAAGGGGACGCTGATCGTAGCGCAACGAATCGATGCCGGGTATGCTGCCCAGGAGTCGGCTTCTCTGCCTGATCCGGAGATCGAAGCGGTTGCGGGGGTAGCGCGCGCCGCAGTCGTGCTGGATCAAGAGCCGACGATGGCCATGATTGCGGTGTGGCAGAAAGGCGAGCACACGCTCAACATGGAGTTCGACGTTCCCTGGTGGAACGTGCCCAAGAGTGCGAGCGGTTCAGCGCAAACGGGGCAGTGATGTGTCTGTCCCGGCGGCTGGATTCTCGCTGCATATGAGGACGATCAATCGCGACAACCACAGATCCTTCGACGGCGCGTCAGCCCGGCCGCAAAAGCGCGGCGGAGAAGCAAGGACGCGGACGCTCCGCTCAGGATTACAAACCTGGAAAGTCTCGGTTGATGTGTTGAGAGCTGACGTGCTGACGGCTTCCAACAACAAAGGCCGCCATTGCTGGCGGCCTCGTTCGGTGTGCGACCGATTTACTGCTAACTAATTGTTCTCGTTGCTGGCGCGCTTCCACGACATGAATTCGCCAATCGTGGATCCGCTGCCCGAAGAGCTTGCCGCCGGAGCTTTGTAGGATTCGACATCGGCGCGGGTGGCTTCTTCGCCTACCGCCCGAATGCTGAGTCCAACTTTCTTCTCCGCCGGGTTCATCTTGATGATCTTGAACTCGTGCTCCATACCGGGTTCCAGCTTGAGCGGGTTGCCGTCGTGGTCCACCGCTTCCGAGTTGTGGCACAGACCTTCAACGCCGTCGGCGATTTCGACAAAGGCCCCGAAGCTGGCCAGCCGCAGAACCTTGCCGTGAATGACATCGCCCACGCGATGCTGTTCGAAGAAGGTGTCCCAAACATCGGGCTGCAGCTGCTTGACGCCGAGTGAGAGGCGGCGCTGGTCAGGCTCGATCGCGAGCACGATCGCCTTCACCTTGTCGCCCTTCTTCAGCACTTCGGAAGGATGCTTCACGCGCTTGGTCCAGCTCAGATTGCTGACGTGAACCAGCCCGTCGATGCCGTCTTCGATCTCGATGAACGCGCCGAAGTCGGTCAGGTTGCGGACCTTGCCTTCGACAACCGTGCCCACCGGGAACTTCTCGTGCAGAGTCTCCCAGGGGTTGGACTCCAGCTGCTTCAGGCCGAGGCTGATGCGGCGGTCGGTCGGGTTCACGTTGAGCACAACGGCTTCCACCTGATCGCCTACGTTAACCATCTTGGACGGATGCTTCATCCGCTTGGACCAGGTCATCTCGCTGACGTGGACCAGACCTTCGATGCCCTGTTCCAGCTCGATGAACGCGCCGTAGTCGGTCACGCTGATGACGCGGCCGCTGACATGCGCGCCGATCGGATAACGCTCCGCGGCGTCGAGCCACGGGTCAGGCGTGAGCTGCTTGAAGCCGAGCGATACGCGCTGCTTGTCTTTGTCGAACTTCAGCACCTTCACCTGGATCTGATCGCCGACTTGAACGAGGTCGCGCGGATGCGTCAGGCGTCCCCAGGACATGTCGGTGATGTGCAGCAGGCCGTCGATGCCGCCGAGGTCAACGAAAGCGCCGTAGTCGGTCAGGTTCTTCACCGTGCCGGTAAGGATGCGCCTCTTCGTGAAGCTGCTCCAGCGTCTTGCCGCGCTTCTCGGACTGCTCTTCTTCCAGCAGCTGCTTACGCGAAGCCACGATGTTGCCGCGCTTCTTGTTCAGCTTGATGATGCGGACTTCGATGTCCTGGCCCTTAAGCGCGTCGAGGTTGCGCACCGGGCGCAGATCAACCTGCGAGCCGGGCAGAAACGCGCGTGCGCCGAGAATGTCGACGGTCAGACCGCCCTTGATGCGGTCGATGACGCGCGCTTTTACCGGCGCCTTGTCGTTGAAGGCCTTTTCGATATCGTCCCAGGCCTTGCAGGCGCTGCGCCTTCTGGTGCGAGAGGTTGATGTAGCCCTCTTCGGTGTGGCCGGGCTCGCGCATGACGGCGATCTCGTCGCCGCGCTGAACCGAGACGTTGCCCTCGTGGTCGGTGAACTCGGCCACCGGAATGACGCCTTCGGACTTGTAGCCGATGTCGACTACGACGTACTGCGGAGTCACCTTCAGCACGGTGCCGGAAACAATCTGATCTTCGTTGAGGGCGGCTTCGGTTTGGGCCTGTTCCTGCTCAAAGGTCTCCAGAGCGGTGGCGAAATCTTCCATGGTGGGCTCTTTTTCGGCGCGTGAGGGAGTCTGAGGCGTGGTCTCAGAGGCCGGCTGGGGTTGAGGCTGTTCAGCGGACTGGGCTTGCGGCTGTTCAGCAGTTCTCGTTTCGGGCTGCTCGGCAGCACCGGTTTCCTGGGTCGGGGTCGTCGGGGTGTTGTGGGTTTCTTCGAAAGACATGGGTTGCTTACGCACACTCCACCCGCTTTGAAAGCGAGAGGAGAGCCTGATTCAAAACGGACTGCTGGCTTGAATCTCTTCAGGTATGATTGTCCCGCTCGTGGCGGGTTTGGACAACCCAGCGGCCGGATCCGATGGAGCGGGCTGCGCTTCAAGGGAACTCTTCGAATATAGCAATCGGGGGGGAGGGTGTCAAACACCTAAGTCCTATGTCCGCACAGATTTTGCAGGGTTTTTCCCAACTTTTAATCTCCAAGTCAAGGGGTTTGTGTCACAGGCGAATGTGACCCCTTCCGGCTCCGGTTGGGCAGCGCAATTTGGGATGTTACTCTGCCAATGCTATGGATTATCTCTGGACACCGTGGCGTTATTCCTACGTCACCACGGCCGATGTTTCCAGCAGTGCCGGGACCTGCATCTTCTGCGAACTGCTGCGCCTCAACGACGACAGCAAGGCGCTGATCGTTTATCGCGGCCAGTTCAATTTCGTCATCCTCAATGCCTTCCCCTACACCTCGGGGCACAGCATGATTGTTCCTTACGAGCACACCGACCGCCTGCACAAACTGCCCGGCGGCGCCGCGGCCGAAATGATGGCGTTGGCCTGCCGTCTGGAGACAGCGCTGTTCGAGCTGTACCATCCTGACGGCGCCAATATTGGCATGAACATCGGCAAGGCTGCGGGCGCCGGCATCGCCGGCCACATTCATCTGCACGCGCTGCCGCGCTGGGTAGCCGATGGAAATTTCATGACCGTGATCGGCGAAACGCGCGTGTTACCGGAGCTGCTGGAGACCACGTACGAGCGGCTGAAGGCGAAGTTCTAGGAGCAGTGGCTGGTGCCAGTGGTCAGTAATCGGTTGGGACGGCAGTTGGCGCTTGGCATTTAGCCAAAGCACACAAAACCCGGGTGCCCCATCCTTCTCCGCTTCTTTTTGCGGAGAGGGTGGGCCTAATAACTCTTCAACCGTCGCGCTTCCCGCACCACATCTTTCACCCTTGGCAGGAAAACCTCTTCCAGAGGCGGCGAAAATGGCACAGGGGAATCGAACGAGGCGATGCGCGTGATGGGCGCGTCCAGCGAATCGAAGCACTCTTCGTTGATGATGGCTGAGACTTCGCCGGCAATGCCGCCGGTCTTTGTGTCTTCGTGCAGCACGATTACGCGGTTGGTTTTCTCGACGGTTTCGCGAATGGCATCGCGATCAAGCGGCAGCACCGTGCGCAAGTCGATCACTTCGAGCGAAATGCCTTCCTTGGCCAGGATGTCCGCGGCTTCCAGCGCGGTGTATACCATGGCAGCATAAGTGATCACGCTGACGTCATGGCCTTCACGCGCCACGCGAGCCGTCCCGATGGGCACCGTGTAGTCCTCGGCCGGAAGCTCTTCCTTGATGCGGCGATATAAAAACTTGTGCTCGAAGAAGAGCACGGGATTGTTATCGCGGATCGCCGACTTGATCAGTCCCTTGGCGTCATAGGCGCTGGCCGGGCAGATAACCTTCAGTCCCGGCGTATGCGCGAAATATGTTTCGGGATTCTGCGAGTGGAACGGTCCGCCATGCACGCCTCCGCCGGAGGGGCCGCGGACGACGACGGGCACCGGCGCACCCCAGCGAAAATGCGCCTTGGCGAGCAGGTTGGTGATCTGGTTGAAGGCGCAGCTGATGAAGTCCATGAACTGGAATTCAGCCACCGGCCGCATACCAGTGATGGCCGCGCCGAAGCTGGCGTTGATGATCGCCATCTCTGAAATCGGCGTATCGACCACGCGTTCGGGACCGAAGCGGTCGATGAGACCATCGGTGACTTTGAAGGCGCCGCCGTAGATGCCGATGTCTTCGCCAATGCAGAAGACGGACGGGTCGCGCTCCATCTCCTCCCAGATGCCCTGCCGGATTGCTTCAAGATAGGTAACTGCTGCCATGAATAATTGCCATCCCCGCAGAAGATTCTAAACGAGTGCGAACAATAGAGGCATAACGGCTCAACGCTTCGTGATGCCTCTAGCGTCTGGGATTTAACTACTTCTTCTGGTCCTCCGGTTTGGGATTTTCCGGATGTGCCAGATTCTGCGGGTTCTGCTGCTGTCCGGTATCTTTCATCTGGTTGGAGTTCTTCAGGAATAGCACGGTCTTCCAGATTTCGTCGTCGCTCAGGACGCCGCTCCAGCCGGGCATTCCGGTGAAGCGGATGCCGTATTTGATTGTGTAGAAAATATTGCCGTCGGGATCGTCGGGGGTGCGCGTCAGCAACTGCGGTACTGACGGATAGAACTGCCGGCGCATGGGAGAGATGGGCTGCTTCAGGCTGCCATGGCAGAAGGCGCAATTCTTGTCGTAAATCATCGAGCCGTCCATTACGTTGTCCATGGTCGGCTGAAACGGATTCGAATCCTTGGGAGCATGGGCGTCGGTCCACTCGTCCACAGAGTGATTGGCAGTACGGCGTTCAAAGCTGCTGGGCGTGTTGCCGACAGCGCGGACATCGAAATGTCCACCGGTGACGTACAGGTAAGCCCCGCCGAAAACGACGAGGAGCGTAAGAATTACGCCGAGGATGAATCCGCGCATGAATCTCCTTTATGGGCGTGGCCGACCGCACAGCGGGGAATTAAGTATCGTACTACGGGCGTCTCAGTCGCTTCGTTAGACTTTACAAATCGTAACTTAGGGTTCATCTGCGCGCGCAGCCTCAGCGGCTAGCGCGCGATACGTCCCCTGAGTGTAACCAGTGAATCGACGCGCAAAAGTTCCCCTAGTTTGCGTTCCGCGGAAGTTTCCGCCGTCAGGCTGCTCGCTCCTTACTGCCCGCATCACACGAGAGTTAAGGACTGAAACCCAGTCAGGACAGGAGTGTCTTATGGCAGTTCATTACGGAATGCTGCGGGATTACCGCTTCTCCAGCGATGTGGACGACATTCGCGGAGCCGCTCTTTATGGAGCGGACGACGACAAGCTTGGCAAGATTGACGATGTGATCTTCGATCATGCCACCGGCACGATACAGTATGCCGTGGTTGATACCGGAGGTTGGCTCAGCAGCAAGAAGTTTCTGGTGCCCGCCGACCGCATTCGCCCGTACGGCAAGAACGATGACGACTTCTCCATCGACGCGACCAAGAAACAGATTGAGGCGCTTCCCAAGTACGACGAAAACACCACCATTACTGACGTGGACTGGACAACCTACGACAGGAGTCAGCGGGAAGCCTGGGGCAGCGGTCCAGTGATGCACAAGGAAGGCAGCACGCACAGCATTACGCCGGAGGCCAGCGAAATGCCGGCCGGAGAAGGGTCGAGCGTCGACGATCAGGCGTACATGCCGGACCGGCTGGTGAACAAGTTCACCGATGCGACACCGGATCCCGGCAGGATTCGCATGCGGCCCTCGGGACTGGCTGCCAAGGCAGAGGATGGACGTTTTCCCGGGATGTCGGAGAGTCAGGAGATCCCAACGCTGGCTGCCGAAGAAGCCGAGGACCGGGCGGCCAACGATCCGGTTGAAGCGCAGCGCGATCATCTGACCAACCCGGGCAACCTCTATGTTGCCGAGCGCGATCGGGCGCGGCGGTGGTCGGCATTCGAAGAGCACCTGCGGAAGAACCGCGTCGATGTGACTGCCAGTTGCCGCAGCTGCGATACGGCACGCAATCGCGTCGCTTAGCTTCTCCACAAAAAACCAGCGGAGGAACGCCTGCAAGACTGCGCTGACCTCCGCGATTTTGTTTGCTGCAGGATCTTCCTGAGGATCCAATAATTCTCGGCCTATGCTAGTCCCAAAAGAGAACGCTGCCCGTTGTTCGCTGCAATTTTCCCTGTCGTTTACCGCCGGCCGAGCAGATGATTGCCTTGAATAAGAATGCCGCTATGCCCTCGTAGCGGGCGCCCAGATGTCCCTGCTGTCATCGCGCTTATCGCCTTCCTGGGTAACTCCTCTTCTGTTGCCCTCGGCCAGTCATTGCGGCTCTCCGCGACGTTTACCTTCAAACTGCTTGCTCCGGAATTCGGTGCAAGGGAGGCCCTCATGAAAAGCAATCTCATATTTTTTGTATTAGCGGTTGCAGTACTGTCCGTTTCAGGTTTTGCGCAAGACATCTACGACAACGGTCCGACGAACGGAACGACCGACGGGTGGACCATCAACTTCGGATTTTCCGTTAGCGATTCTTTCACCTTGACCGGCGGCGCTGATGTCGAGGGACTAAACTTCGCTGCCTGGATGGAACCGGGCGACGTGCTTGAGACGGCTGAAGTGTCGTTCACCTCAAGCGAGTTCGGCGGCACCAGCTATTTCGACCAGACCGTCAGGTTCACCCAGAGCGGTTGCGTCTCGAACCAGTACGGCTTCAACGTCTGCACCGAGAGCGGCGCGATGAACGGCCCGTCTTTGAACGCCGGTACCTACTGGCTGAACCTTTCCAACGCTGCCACCTCTGCTGGCAACCCGATTTACTGGGATGAAAACTCGGGCCCGTCTTCGGCTTCCGAAAACTCGATCGGCACGATTCCTTCCGAGTCATTCAGCCTTGAAGGAGCATGTGGCGCCGGTAAGAACTCTCCTGATTGCGGGCCGCCGCCGACGACTCCTGAACCGAACAGCCTGCTCCTACTGGGCTCGGGTTGTGGCGTCCTTCTCGGATTTCTAGTCGGCTTGCGCAAGCTTTTCTAGGCCGCCCGACTTCAGCTCTGCGACTCGGAGGTGATACGAGAGGAGGATCCGTGAATGTGCGCTTGGCATTCCTGACTTTGTTGCTCGTCGCTTTTGCGGCGATGCCCGCAGCAGCACAAAGCGATATCTACGACAACGGTCCGACGAACGGTACCACCGACGGCTGGACCATTAACTTTGGCTTCGCTGTAAGCGACAGCTTCACCCTGTCGAGCTACAACCAGATCGACGGCTTCAACTTCGCGGCGTGGCTTGCTCCCGGCGACTTGCTCCAGACCGCAGAACTCTCCATCACCTCGAGCGAATTCGGCGGCACAACTTATTTCGATCAGACGTTGACCTTTACCCAGAGCGGCTGCGTCTCGAATCAATACGGCTATAACGTCTGCACCGAGTCGGCGTATTTCGGTGTGATCGCCGTGAACTCGGGCACTTATTGGATGAACCTTTCGAACGCCGTGGTCACCTCAGGCGATCCGGTTTATTGGGATGAAAACTCCGGCCCATCCTCAGCATCGGATAACACGCTGGGCACAATTCCTTCGGAGTCATTTACGGTTTTGGGCGGGTGCACCTGTTGCGGCGTGGGACAGTATTGCGGCCCACCGTCGCCCGAGCCCCCAAGTCTGCTGATATTTGCCTCGGGCACGGTCCTGCTGGTGGCAGTGCTAATCGGCTCACGAAGGTTCCTCTGAGGCTGCGGTTGCCGTTCTGGTCTACGCGAGTCGGACGTGATCGATGGGCAGGCGTTAGCCAGTCGTTACGCTTGCTCGTCGTGGCACACCCTTGGCCGCGAAGAACAGAATATAGAGGTAGCAGAGGACCGGCAGCACGAAGGCATGGTGCAGGCCGACGCGGTCAGCGAGCAGGCCTTGCAATTCGGGGACGATCGCGCCACCGACGATTGCCATGATGAGCAGGCCGGAACCCTCGCCGGTCAGCGGGCCGAGCCCTTCGATTCCCAGTGTGAAGATGCTGGGAAACATGATGGAGTTAAACAGGCCAACGATCAGCAGCGCCCACATGGCGAGGTGCCCGAAAGTCATCATCGACGAGCAAACGAGTACCGCGGCCACGATAGCATTGAAGCCAAGAAGGCCGCGCGTCGAAATTTTCTGCAGCAGGCCCGAGCCGATAAAACGGCCGATCATTGCGCCGCCCCAATAGAACGACAGGTATTTCGCCGCAACCTCGGGACGCAGGTTGCCAATGTCGGGTAGGTTCATGTAGTTGACGAGAAAGCTGCCGATCGAAACTTCTGCTCCTACGTAGCAGAAGATCGCTACGGTACCCATGACCAGGTTGCGATGCCCCCAAAGGCTGTCGTTGGTTGCCGCGTGTCCGCCCTCGGCTTCGGGAATGTGCGGCAGTTTGAACTTGCCGATCACCACACCGAGCGCGACGAGCGCCAGAGCGATGATCAGGTAAGGCAGCTTCACCGACGAGGCCTGCTGCTGCCGGTAGATGTGCAGAGCCTGCGGCACCATTGCCTGCAGCTCTTCGGCAGTTTTAGGAATTGATGCACCCAAAATCAGCAGCCCGCCGAAGTACGGCGCCACGGTTGTTCCTAGCGAATTGAAAGCCTGCGTCAGGTTGAGGCGGCTGGACGCCGTGCGCGCCGGACCAAGCACCGCAACGTAAGGATTGGCCGACACCTGCAGCGCCGTGATTCCCGCGGCCAGAATGATCAGCGCCGCGAGAAACAGCGGAAACGACGGAACGCTGGCGGCCGGGATAAAGAGCAACGCCCCCAATCCCATGGTCAACAAGCCGGCGACCATCATCCTCTGGTAGCCGATGCGCTCAATGATCTTGCCTGAAGGAATCGAGAATACGAAGTACGCCGAGAAGAAGCAGAACTGAATCAGCATGACCTCGGCATAGTTCAGCTCAAAAATCGACTTCAGATGCGGTACCAGGATGTCGTTCAGCGAAGTGAGAAATCCCCACATGAAGAACAGCGTGGTCACCATCGCCAGCGGGCCGGTGTAGTTTTTCTCCGTCCCTGTCGTCGTCATTGTCGTCGAATTTTGCTGTGCGCTAAGTGCCATGGTCACCTGCGAGACTTAGATGTCGTGGCGGGCTACCACGTTCTCTCGATTGGATGCGCCTCAGTGTTGAAGACCACCTTGTGCAGGTCCAGCGTCGACTTCGGAGCATACAACAAATACAGATACTTCAGGGTTTCTGCGAGGAAAAAGCTTTCCATGTCGTCGCGCTGCTGCTTGGTTTCCACGCTGACCAGCGCCGCGAAGCCAGTATCGGTGCGACAGTATTTCTCCAGGCTGTCCGCGAATGTCTTGCCCATGTCGAGGTAGAGAAGTTTGCCGGTGAAAAAATAAAGGTAATAGGTCGACTCGATGATCTCCGGGCGCAGTTCGTAGCCGGGATAGGTGATCTTCATGGTCGAGTAGTCGAACTCTTCCGGCTCGATGCCCCAGGTAGTCCACATCTTGTAGCTGGAGTTTTGTAGCTGCTCGGCGCGCGTCAGATCGCTGGACAGCGCGAGCACCGCAGGGAAAAACACGTCGAGCGCGCCATAGTGTGTCGAAACTTTCGCACCGGTATTCATGTTGACCTGCGCATACCACAAGCCGCCGGGCGTTTGGTCAGCGACGTACTTATTCAGCGCGGCGATGCTGGTCTTCCACATTTGCTCGCAGTCCTTATCGCCAAAGAGGATGGAGCACTTCAACAGATATTCGTAATAGGAGTCGATGCCTCCGCTGATATGGCTGGTGGGATCGGTCCATTTGCCGGTTTCGACGTTGATCGAGGAGCCGACCAGGCCGATCGGCGAGCGGCGATCGTAGACCTCCAGCAGCGCGCGCTTGGCCTTGTCGTAGTAGACGGGCTTGTTTGTCAGCTTGCTGAGCGTGCCAAACTCGATCAATAGCGACCCGATTTCGGCGGGGTTGCTCTCGACGCCCTTGGTGGCGCCGGTCTTCAGGTTGACGAAGACGTACGGCATGCCAGTCGGCGAGTTGAAGGCCGGCAGCAGGCGCGTGCCCAGATCGTCAGCTAGCTCCAGCAGACGCTTGTCGCCGGTGAGCTGATAACTGCTGAGGAGGCCGCCAAGCAGGCGAATGGTGACCTCGAAATTCTTGACGTAGATGTCCTTGTCGAACGAAAGCTGTTTGTCGATCAACTCGCGGTCCTTGTCAGCCTCGTCCTTCAGACCCATGAGGGCCATCGTGTCCAGCGCATCGACCGGGGTCATCAGCAGTGATGAGGCATACCAGTCGCGGTAGCTTTTGGTCAGCGGCCGCAGCTCGTCATGTCCCCACGCATATTGTTTGTAGCCGCCCCATGCGTGCAGAAAATCCTGACGTACGCGCTCGGCCATCTCAGCCTTCTGACTTTCGGTCCAGGACTCGGGTGCTTTGGTTGGAGCACCTGGTTTTGTGCACTGCGCGAGCGTCATAACCGCAAACGATAACGACATCCAGATGAGCGCAATCAGAGCAGAAAAAGCTCGAACAAGTTTGGTTGTCATCGCGAGCGGGCTCCGGCCCGTGAGGGATCTGCTTTTCCGATCGCGGCGAGTTCTTCTTTCACCCGGCGAACGTACTCGCGATCCGTGATTTGGAATTGCTTCTCCGGCGGACCGCCGGGAGCGCCGAAATAAATGTCGGGATTTGCCGATGTAGACTTGTCGTTCTCCGTGCGAAAGGCCGTCATGTGGACTTGCGCGCAGCCGGTGGCTTCCGCGAAGGATCGAACATTCGTGAGAGTGATACCAGCTCCAGGAAGCACTTCGATGCGTCCGTCGGAACGCTCGATGAGACGCCGGATGAGATCGGCGCCGTCGAGCGCGTCGTTCCTCTGTCCGCTGGTGAGCACGCGAGTAAAGCCCAAATCAATCAACTGCTCCAGCGCGCGAAACGGGTCAGGTGTGACATCGAAAGCGCGGTGAAACACAGCCTGCTTGGTGCCGATCCTGTTACACAGATTTCGCGTGCGCTTGAGATCAATCGTTCCGTCGTTGTGCAGAATCCCGAACACCAGACCGTCGGCGCCGTGCTCCAGTAGCGTTTCGGCATCGCGTTCCATCACGGCGAACTCGGTTTGCGAATAGCAGAAGCCGGCCTGCCGCGGCCGATTGATCGCCATCACCGGCACATCCGTCCGCGCTTTCGCTTGAAGCAGCGAGCCAAGGCTTGGTGTCAGGCCGCCGAGAAACAAGGCCGAGCAGAGTTCAACGCGGTCCGCGCCCCCGGCGACCGCCTCCAGCGCATCTTCCGCTGAACCGCAACAAATCTCGAGCAGTATTTCAGCCATGAGCGTCTCTGCCGGACGGGCTCCGGCTCGGCTTCTACTGTAACAAGTTCAGCGGGAACGCGGCTCGCCAGAAGCTCTCTCGGCCTTGGTTTCAATTCGAGAATGCTGCCCCGAAGCCAGGCGTTCTCTCTCGCGCAAACGCCGGGCCCGTGCCATAGTTTCCTTACTTACTGCGGAGGCGACTATGACCAGCCCGCACACCTTCGATCCTTACGTTGAACCGCTGCTAATAGCGCGCGTACCGCGCATGAGCAGCTACTCCGCTCGACTCGCCGGATTTTTCGAGTGGGTGCGAACCGAAGTTGACGCCCAGGCGAACTACACCGACCGTTACGCGCCGCCGGCGCTCGAGGCCTGGGACCGCAACGGCGAGGTCATCAACCGCATCGTTGCGAACCGCTGGTATGACGAGCAGCATGCCGACGTCTATCGTCGCGGCATCATCGGCCTGCCGTATGCGGAAGGCGCTCCGCATCTGCTGACCTTCGCGATGGGATTCATCCTCGCGCAATCCGACATCAGCCTGCACTGTCCCGTGACTCTGACCGGCGCTGTGGCGTACGTGCTGGGATCGCATGCGCCCGCCGCGGTGCGGCAGCAATTTCTGCACGATGTCGTTCGCATGGACGGGCTGGCGAAGACGGGCGGCACGAGGGCGACCGAACAGCATGGAGGCAGCGACGTTGGCGCGAGCACTACAAGAGCTGCTCGCAATGGCGAGAACTTCGCATTGCATGGGCTGAAGTGGTTCACCTCGAATGCCAACAGTGGAGTCGCAGTCGCAACGGCGCGGCCCGACGGCGCACCGGAGGGAACGGCCGGCCTCGGCTTGTATCTTGTTCCGAGTCATCTCGCGGATGGCTCGCCCAATCACTATCGGATTCGTCGCCTTAAGGACAAGCTGGGAACGAAAGGACTGCCCACCGGCGAGATCGATTTGCTCGGCGCCGAGGCGGTCGAGATCGCACCGCCTCCGCATGGATTCAAGCTGATGATGGAGGCACTGGAGTACAGCCGCGTGCACAACGCTGTCGGCTCGGTGGGCGTGCAGCGGCGGGCATTGCGCGAGGCGCTGGCATGGGCGAAGTCGCGGCATGCGTTCGGTCATGTGCTCGGCGAGTATCCCATGGTGCAGGACGAACTGCTGCGCATGCGCGTCGAGTTTGAAGCCGGTGCGCTGCTGGCCTTCGAAGCAGCCATCACCTTCGATGAGGTCCAGCGCGATGCCGAGCGCCGCACCTGGTTGCGTCTCTCGACCGCCTTGGCGAAGTATCTGACAGCCGAGTACGCCATCTCCGCCAGTCGCACGGCGCTGGAGTTGATCGGCGGCAACGGGTACACCAGCGACTATCCTGTCGCGCGCCTGCTGCGCGATGCGCAAGTGCTGACAGTTTGGGAAGGCCCCGCGAACATCCAGGCGCTGGAACTACTGCGGCTGCTCGGGCCGAAGTATCGCGGATGGGAGCAGTATCAGGTGCGCGTGCGCAGCATCGTCGAGAAGCTGCCGGAAGCGCTCATCCGTTTGCGCATGGCACTCGACGCCCGGCTGGAGAGCCGATGCCGAAGCTGTCGGCATCACCATGCGCGACGACAAGAGCGCGAAACTCTATGCGCGCAAGCTGCTGCATCGACTGAGCCAGACTCTGGCGTTTGCCCTGCTGTGCGAGGCAGCGAGTGCCGCCCAGGATCGCGGAGATCTATCACCCGCTCATTCGGCGTGGCTTTATCTGGAGCAGATCGAACCGCCATCATTCGGCGCGGAGAACGAAGCCGCGCGTCACGGCGTATTGCAGGTTCTGCAAGAAGAGGCTGCACATATGGCGACTGCTGGCCGGTGATATTCAGACGTGTGCGTTGGCAGCGCGCGCAATTTTGATCTCATCCCAGCGCACCCATGCAATGTAGAGCACCACCAGGATGTTGATCCCTAGCACGACAAAGTGGAACTGGTTTGGATGCTTGATCACCTTCCAGATCTCAAATGGCAGGTAGACGCAACCGGAGATGATGGCCAGCCACTCGGCCCACGCACGCTGCTTCCAAAGGCCGTAGCCTTCGATGAAACGCAGGATGGCGTACGCCAGCGCAATGCCGAGAATGTTGATGATGCTGGCGCTGGACAACTTGCTGACTGCGTCGAGGAACTGGTGTGGGAGATGCCGGTTGGGGTTGATGTGCAGGAAGAACAAAATGTGTTCGGCCGCGTCCTCAAAGTCCACATCGTGCCGGATCATGCGTATGAAGACGTAAGCACCCAGCAGCGCCAGCCCGCCCTTGAGCGCTTCCACTAGCGCAACCGTGCGCAAGCCTGCGCGATGCATGCGCCGCAAAGTCTTCGTGCATTCGGGTGTGGTTGTGATACTGCTCATCCCTGAGAAGCTGCTTGGCGCCTCGTCCGCGCAGCGTAGTCCGCCCATGTCACGACTTGGAGGCATGTATCCATCTTGGATTCCGGGCGAGCACGCTGCCGTTGGCTACGTATCGTAGCCATTCTGCGATGACGATGCAAAGCAGAAACTTAGGCGGGACGGAGCTGGCCGGCATGGGCTGCGTCGAGCATCTCATTGGTGCTACAGAATTTTCCGCGGCAACGTGATGTGTCCGCACGAGATAGCTCGGCGGCGTCGATGTTGCGCCAGCCCGCATAGTTGACCCAGCGCACACAGCGCTCCTCCAGAATTTGCTGCAAGCCTTCCCGGCCGGGCATTCTGTTCGAGTGAATTTCCTGTGCGATCTTCTCCGCGACCTGCTGCGCCTCGACGCGATTGGTCGGGATTGTTCCCGACGGGCCGCGCTTGGCCCAGCCCACAACATAAAGTCGCTCGCCGATCTTGCCATGGTCGTTGGCGAAGATGCCGTTCTGTGGCGAAGCCGAGCAGCAGGGCACAGACTCGTAACCGATGCAGGTCACGGCGAGCTGTGCCGGAATCTCGACCATCTCGCCAGACGGCGACCGGAATTGAACCCCGGTAAGTCTGTCTTCACCCATGAACGCCGCAGGAGCGAGATTGAAATGGAAGTTGATGGTGACGGGAGTCTCGCGCTTCGGAGCGTCGGCAAAGCTGCGTAGGATGTTCACGACGGGCCCGTCGCCCGTGAGTTCTTCAGGGTTGCTGACTACCGGGCGTGCGCGCTGCAGCGTGCCCAGTTCTGCCAGCTCGTGCTCATTGAACTTGGCATTGGAGGAGCTGCGGCGGCCTACGATGTGAACGGTCTCAAGCGGCTGAGCTTCCAGCCAGTCCAGCACTTCGGCCGGAATGTCCGAGCCGGCAAGTTCTTTGCGGCCTTTCGCAACAATGCGCGCGACATCGAGAGCAACGTTGCCGTTGCCGATGATGACGGCAGACTTTGCGCCGTCAATCGCCGGCGACTGGCGTGTGGATGCCCGTTGTACCAGCCGACGAAATCCCCCGATCCCGAACGCCGCGAAGATCCTCGCCGGGAATTCCAAGCCGCCGGCTCCGGGCTGCTCCGGTTGCGAGCACGACGGCGTCGTAGAACGACAGTAGTTCGTCGAGCTTCACATCGCGTCCGACCTCGACGTTGCCAAAGAACTGCACGCGCTCGCGGCTAGAGCAAGCGATCGAAGACGCGCACCACGTTCTTCGTGCTCTGATGGTCAGGAGCGACGCCGTAACGAATCAGCCCAAACGGTACAGGCAGTTTTTCGAGGATGTCGATGGAGGCGTCCGGCAGAAGCCGGAGCAGGTGGTCGGCGAGATAGCATCCCGCCGGACCTGAGCCGATGATGGCGATGTTCATAAGAAAAGGTGTGAGCCGCGAGGGGCTTCACCGGAACGATTGGTGTAGCCGCTGCCGCGCGCGGATAGTGCGTCGAACTGAGCTGCTTATTGCCCTTCGCTACCCCAGCGGTCGGACAACGGACACTTATAACGAACCGCCAGACGTTGACTCGCACAACAGCAGCGTCCACTTGCCGATAGCCACTGCCTTACTGCAGCTTCACATACTCGTAGTTCACTGGATTGTTGTTGATGCCGCGATCCGGAGGCGCGATCCAGGCCGCCATCTTGCCCTGCTCATAAACGCCGTGCATCAGGCTCAGGATGTACGCCTGATCGGCCTTCGCTGGGCAGCCAGCCGGCAATCTTCGCGTTGAACTGCTTCCTGCGGAATCGGATTGCCTGCCGGATCGGTCGGCACGTTCGCCCACATCCCAATGCTGCGGCGGAAGCGCGTGCTGGGCAGCGCCAGGCGGAACGAATGGCCGGCCTTCTCGATCAGCCGGTTCCAGCGCGTCACGCCCATGTCGCAGTCCTTCACGTACGAGCCGCGCGTGACGTCGTTCATCGCGTTGCGCATCGGAATCTGTTCCGTCTTCGTGCCCAGCGCCATCCGGAACGTCGAGCGAGTAGATCTGATCGGTGGCCACGTGATCCTCGTATCGCGTTTCGTCAGGACGCCCCTTTAAGCCATTGGCGAAATAGGAAGCCGCATTCGATGAGCTCTCCGAGCCGAACAGGTCGAGCGACGAGCTGAACCAGAAGTTCAGGTAGCGTTGCAGGGTCGGCAGATCGATTGCGCCCGCCTTGCGGATCGCCACTGGATCGTCGGTGTTCAGCTCCTTCATGACTTCAAGCGTGCGCTTGATGACGCGGCTGATGCCGGTGTCGCCGACGAACATGTGGTGCGCCTCTTCGGTCAGCATGAACGAGCAGGTGCGCGCCAGCGGATCGAAGCTCGACTCGGCCAGCGACTTCAGCTGGAACTTGCCGTCGCGATCGGTGAAATAGGTGAACATGAAGAAGCTGAGCCAGTCGCGGATGGGCTCGTTGAATGTGCCCAGAATGCGCGGCTTGTCGGCGTCTCCGGAGTGGCGCTCGAGCAACTCCTCGGCCTCCTCGCGTCCGTCGCGGCCGAAGTAGGCGTGCAGCAGGTAAACCATCGCCCACAGGTGCCGGCCTTCCTCGACGTTGACCTGGAAGAGATTGCGCAGGTCGTAAAGCGACGGAGCGGTGTGTCCCAGCATGCGCTGCTGCTCGACCGACGCGGGCTCGGTATCGCCCTGGGTGACGATCAGGCGGCGCAGCGTGGAGCGGTACTCGCCCGGAATCTGCTGCCAGACTTCCTTGCCGTAGTGATCGCCGAAGCCGATCTTGCGTTCGGGATCACGGTTGGCGAGAAAGATTCCCCAGCGATACTCGGGCATACGCACGTAGCCGTACGTCGCCCAACCCTTGGCATCGACCGAGGTCGCGGTGCGCAGGTAGACGTCGGCAACCTGGAAGTCTTTCGGGCCGAGTTCCTGCCACCAGTTCAGAAATTCCGGCTGCCAGTGCTCCAGCGCGCGCTGCAGCGTGCGGTTCGATCCCAGATCGACGTTGTTAGGAATGCGGTCCTGATAATTGATTGCCATGTGATGCCTCGATTTCGGTAGAGCTGGCCTTCAGGCCAGCGTCAATGCGTAGTAACTTGTTTTGGCCGACTTCAGTCGGGCTGCGACTGAAGTCGGCCGTATCAAAAGATGGCTTGCGGACGCGGCGCTGAAGGGCCGCTCTACCCGACAGCCGCTGTTTACACTCGTTCCCAATTGAACTTCGCCTTCGATCCTTTGCCGAACAGCTTCAGCGCGCCTTGCTCGCCGGTCGCATTCGGACGAATGAACACCCAGTTTTGCCACGCCGACAGTCGTCCGAAAACCTTCGTCTCCAGCGTCTCGGCGCCAGGGAAACGCAAGCTGGCTTCCATGCCGGTGAGCGCATCGGGCGACAGGCTGGCCCGCTCTTCGATGGCGATGCGTACTTCATCTTCCCAGTCGAGATCATCAGGCGCGAGGGTAATCAATCCAAGCTCCAAGGCCTGTTCGGGGCCGAGTCAGCTTGCCCTTGGCTTCAATCGCGGCGCTCATATGAGTGGCATCGCCGCTGAAGCGCGTTTCCAGTCGCCCACGATCGTTGACCGTCGGCAGCAGGCCAAAGTTAAAGTCGTCGAGCGCGATCTTGGGCGCGTCGTCTTCGTCTGGAAGTGCCAGCATGTAGCTGCGATCGGCGGCCAGCGCTAGTTCGAACAGCACGCCCGCGAAGCACGAACCCGGCTCGATGATCGCGTACATGGTGCGCGAAGAAACGTCCAGCCGGGCGAAAGTGCGGCGCAGCATGCCGACAGTTTCGCGTACGAGCCAGTCATTCTGATTGGCGAGTACCACAGCGTCAGATGCCAGCACTGCCTGAGGATCGCCCACCGTTTTCAACAGCAGAAGCCCGAGTTCCAGCTCGTTGACGCGAAGCATCAGGATCGCATCATCCAGTTCGCGCGCCATCTGCAGCGGCCACCACTGGTCGCCGGCAGCGTGAATCGCCTCGATGGTCTGCGGCTGATCGGCTTCGGGAGCTCGCACCGTGAGCGTCACTGTCCGCGCGGCGCGATCGAAGGTCACGTCTACATACTGGTAGTGATATCCGCCCTCGTCGATCGTGCGATCAAGCTTGCTGAGCTTGATGCCCTTGGCCTCTGCCGCACGAGTTGAGGTCTGCGCAAGTTTTTCGGCGCGGGCGCGTACCACTTCCTGAAATCTTGCCGGTGCAGCCACTTCGTCTACCAGCCCCCACTCCTTGGCGCGCTCGCCCTTCACGCCATCGGGATTGGTGCAGAACATGTCAGCCAAATCACGGCGCACTTTGCGCTTATCGACCACGCGCGTGAGTCCGCCGGTGCCGGGCAGCACTCCCAGCAGCGGGACTTCCGGCAAACTGACGGCACTGGAGCGGTCGTCGATGAGCACGATCTCATCGCAAGCCAGGGCGAGCTCGTATCCGCCGCCCGCGCAAGTGCCGTTTACAGCTGCGAGGAATCGCAGCCCATCGTGCTCGCTGGAATCCTCCATGCCGTTGCGCGTCTCGTTAGTGAACTTGCAGAAGTTCACCTTCCACGCGTGCGTCGACGTACCCAGCATGTAGATGTTGGCGCCGGCGCAGAACATGCGGTCGCGCGCGCTGGTCAGCACTACGCAGGCGACTTCCGGGATGCTCAAAGCGAATGCTCTGCAAAATGTTGTAGAGCTCGATGTCGACGCCCAGGTCGTACGAGTTGAGCTTGAGCTTGTAGCCCGGCCGCAGTCCGCAATCTTCGTTGACGTTCATGGCCAAGGTGGCAATGCGGCCGTCAATGGTCAGCCGCCAATGGCGGTACTCTTCCACAGGCGCGTCAAAAGTGACGAGCTCCGCTTCTTTAACTTCAGGCATGCAGGTGAAATCTCCTCAAAGATCGGCGCCGAAAGGCGGCAACATCCCCACTTGATCTTGATATAGATGCATTATAGTGCATTTTATCGGGGCTGGGCTAGGAATTATTTTGCATGTGGAGTGGTGCAGCTTCAGCTCTCGCGCAACGTCTCGATCAGCTGATTCGCTGCCTGCTCCGGGCTTATGACGCTCGTTTCAAGGATGAGATCAGCCTTGCGATAGAGCGGTTCGCGGACCTCAAGAATGCGCTTCAGATCTGACATCGACTCGCGATTGTCGGCCATGGGACGCATGTCGCCCTGGGCGATGACGCGCTGCATGTGCTCCTCGGGAGTGGCGCGCAGCCAGACGGTGTAGCACATAGTTAGCAGGCGTTCGAAGGTCGCGGGCTCGGAGACTAGGCTGCCACCGGTCGCCAGCACGAAGCGCGGATAGCGCTCGATGACCTGGTCGAGGCAGCGCCGCTCAAGCCGCCGAAAACCGCCTTGGCCGTAGAGATCGAAGATGGCGCTGAGTCCGACGCCGCTCTCCTGTTCGATGAGGCGGTCGAGTTCGAGGAAGGGAACTTCCAGGTTTTCGCCAAGAAGTGCGCCCAGCGTGGATTTGCCGGCACCACGCAGTCCGATGAGGGCGATGCGTCCGCGACGCGCTTCGAGATCGACTCCGCCAAAGTGCGCAACCAGCACTCGGCGAGCTTCGGCCAACTCCGAAGCTGGCATGCGTCGCAGAAATTCCGTCGTGTGCACCAGATCAACCGGCGGCTCGGGGCCGTCGAGCACTAGCGCCTCAACCGGAATATCGAGTGCGTTCGCGATTTGCCGCAGCAGCAGAATCGATATGTTGCCTTGCCCGGTTTCCAACTGCGCCAGATAGCGTTCCGAGACTCCCGAATCGCGCGCCAGGATCTTCCGGGTCATGCCGCGGCGGGCGCGAGTTTCGCGGACTCGCTCGCCCACGAGCGTCAGGTATTCGGACTCAGCTGCCGATTCCTGCTCCGACGGAGCCGCGGCCGAAGACACCTCTGGCTGCTCGCTTTCCTCGGCATGCATTATGTCGCGTTTTCGGGCCACGGTGGATGCATTATACTTCCGGGACGACACGTATAATAGTGCCAAGCTGTGGGAAGAGCTGAAGCCGCAAGCCAGCTCGCGCGTGGGGACAAGCGAAGATGCCAGTCGACATCAAGATTCTGGTCGGCACCATGACCGGGACCGCCGAGATGGTGGCGCAAGAGGTTCAGCAGGCGTTGGAGACTGCCGGCCATCAGGTCAGCATCCAGGTCATGGACGGGCTGGACGCCAGCGTTTTTCAGAGCGGCGGTACGTTCCTCATTTGCACCTCGACTTACGGCAGCGGCGACGTGCCCGATAATGCGCAGCAATTGTTCAACAGTTTAGAAACCGAGAAACCGAACCTCAGCAACATTACCTATAACGTGATTGCCCTCGGGGATTCGACCTACAAAGACACCTTCTGCCACGGCGGCATTCGCTTCGACAAGCTTCTGTCCGAACTCGGCGCTCGCCGCGCGGGCGAGATGCTGATGCACGACGCCAGCTCAGGAACGTTGCCGGAAGAAGATGCGGCGAAGTGGGCCGTGCCCTGGGTAGAGCAGCACCTGTCTTCATCGGAGATCGCATAAATCATGGCAAGTACAGTTGAGAATCGCATTGGATCGGAAGCCAAGGTGCTGCAAAGCTATCTCGGCGGCAAGTGGCAGGCTGGCGCGGAAAAGGGTGCGCCGCTGGTAAATCCTACGACCGGAGAGATCGTCGCTTCCGCCAGTTCGAAGGGGCTGGACCTGAAGGCCGCTCTGGAGTACTCCCGCAATGTGGGAGGCCCGGAGTTGCGCAAGCTCTCGTACGCGCAGCGGGCAGAGTTGCTAGGCAAGATTGCCGATGCGTTGGTGGCGCGCCGCGATGAGTGGTTCGATATCGCGCGCAAGAATTCTGGCAATACCAAGGCCGACGCCACAATCGATGTCGACGGCTCGATCGGTACGCTGAAGTATTTTGCCAAGATTGGTGGGAAGCTGGGCGACGCGCATTTTCTGCGCGATGGCGCGCCGATGCGTCTGGCGCGCGACGCCAACTTCCAGGGCCTGCATGTCGGGGTCCCGCTGGATGGTGTCGCCGTTCACATCAATGCATTCAACTTTCCGGCGTGGGGATTATGGGAAAAAGCCGCGGTAAGCTTGTTAGCCGGTGTGCCCGTTCTGGCAAAGCCTGCGACTTCGACGGCGTGGCTGGCCCAGGAGATGGTGAGCGCTGTGATCGAAGCGGGACTGCTGCCTCCGGGAGCCCTGTCGATCCTGTGCGGCTCGCCTAACGATCTGCTCGATCATCTGCAACTCGGCGATGTCGTCGCCTTCACTGGTTCAGCTGACACCGGCGAGCAAATCAAGCAGCACAAGCGGGTTCGCCAGCAGAATATTCGCGTGAATATCGAGGCTGACAGCTTGAACTCGGTGCTGCTCGGTCTGGATGTTGCGCCCGATTCGCCGGAGTTCAGTTTCTTTGTTCGCGAAGTGATGCGCGAGATGACCTCGAAGGCCGGCCAGAAATGCACGGCGATTCGTCGCATTTTGGTTCCTCAGGAGAAGCTGCAGGCGGCGATCGACACCATCACCGCGTCACTGAAGATGCAGGTCGTGGGCGATCCGGCGAACCCGATGACGAGCATGGGACCTGTGGTCAACATGGCTCAGCGCAAGGCGGTGGAAGAAGGCATAGCGAAGTTGAAAACGCAGGCCGACGTCGCGTACACAGCGGAGAACCTTGCGCCGCTTGATGCCGACCTCAGCCGCGGAGCGTTTGTCTCGCCGACGCTGCTCAAAGTTCGCGACGGCCAGAATGCCGGCCTGGTTCATGAGGTCGAAGTCTTTGGCCCGGTCGCAACGGTAATTCCTTACCGTGACAAAGCGGAGGCCTTCGCGCTGGCGCGTCGCGGTGGCGGATCACTGGCTGCCTCGGTATACAGCGGCGACACAGCGTTCCTGGCGGAAGCCGGTGTTGCGTTGGGCACGACGCACGGCCGTGTGATGCTGATCGATCCCGCGATTGGCGAGAGCCACACCGGTCACGGCATCGTGCTGCCTTCGTGCACGCACGGCGGACCGGGACGCGCCGGCGGCGGCGAAGAACTCGGCGGCTTGCACGGCCTTTGGTTCTATCATCAGCGCGTTGCATTGCAGGGCGCGGTAGCCACACTCACAGCCATCAACGAGCGGGCGGCAGATCCGCACGAGTAGTCTGTGGAATCTTCGTACTACAACGCAGCCGTCGATCTGCTGGAGCGCAATCTCACGCCGGAGCGCGCCGGCCGCATCGCGTTCATCGACGAGGCCGGCCCGCACTCCTATGCCGAGCTGGCTGAGCGGACGAATCGCTGCGCTAATGTTCTGCGTGAACTCGGAGTGCAGCCCGAGCAGCGCGTTCTGCTGTGCCTGTACGACAGCATCGATTTTCCGGCCTGTTTTCTGGGTGCGATCAAGGCCGGCATTGTGCCGGTGCCGATCAACACCGTGTGGTCCGCCAGCGATTACGCGTACCTATTGAGCGATAGTCGCGCCAGCGCAGCCATCGTTTCCGAAGGGCGACTTGCTGCGATGTCGGAAGCGGCGCAGATCAGCGGTTGGGCCGGACGGATAGTGGTTGCCGGCGACAGCAGCAACGCGGATCTTCAACTCTCCCGGTTGATGGGCGCGGCTTCGACGACATGTGAGCCGTTCCCGACGCGTCCAGACGATGCGTGTTTCTGGCTGTACTCGTCCGGGTCCACGGGTCGGCCCAAAGGCGCGGTGCATGTGCAGACCAGCCTGGTGCAGACGGCCGAGCTTTACGGGCAAGGGGTACTCGGTATCAGCGCCGACGACGTAATCTATTCCGCAGCGAAACTGTTTTTCGCCTACGGGCTGGGAAATGCGCTGACGTTCCCGATTTCCATGGGTGCAACGTCGATCTTGTTCGCGGGGCGCCCAAAGCCGCCAGAGGTCAATCGCATTCTGCGCGAGCAGAGGCCGACGATTTTCTTCGGCGTGCCGACGTTGTTCAGCTCACTGCTGGCTTCGCCGGATCTGCCGCGTCGCGGCGAGCACGCGCTGCGGCTGTGTGGCTCCGCGGGAGAAGCATTGCCGGAGCCGGTAGGCAAGGCGTGGACGGAGCAGACGGGCGTCGAGATCATCGACGGCATCGGATCGACGGAGATGTTGCACTGCTTTGTCTCCAATCGTCCCGGTGCTGTGAGGTATGGAACGTCGGGCGTTCCAGTTCCGGGCTATAGCGTGCGTCTAATGGACGAGCTTGGCGCGGAAGTTCCTGCAGGCGAGATCGGCGAGTTGCAAGTCGCTGGTCCAACGGCTGCTGCATGCTATTGGAATAATCGCGAGAAGACACGCGCGACTTTTCTCGGCGAGTGGATGCGCACCGGCGACAAGTATCGCCAGGATGGTGATGGCTACCTGGTTTATTGCGGACGCAGCGACGACATGATGAAGGTCGGCGGCATCTGGGTGTCGCCGATGGAGGTAGAGTCGGCGCTGATCGCACACGAAGCGGTGCTGGAAGCAGCCGTCATTGCCTGTACTGACGAAACGGGTCTGGTGAAGCCGAAAGCTTTTGTGGTGGTGAAAGATGGCTCTGCGGCCGACGATGAGTTGCGGCGGCAGCTTCAGGAATTCGTGAAAACGCGTTTGGCGCCATACAAATACCCGCGCTACATCGAATTCGTGGCCGAGCTACCAAAGACGGCGACTGGAAAATTGCAGCGGTATTTGCTGGCGAAAAGGGAAAAGCAAAGAGCTGGTTGATCGCGACGCAGATATGGACCCATCAATTACGAGAGACGAAGTTATCGCCGGCGGAAAGCGGCTGGAGACGTTGTGGATTGAGCCGCAGGCTTCGGCTCGGCCGACGCTGGTCATGCTGCACGAAGGGCTGGGCTCTATCGGGTTGTGGAAGGAGTTCCCTGCGAAGCTGGCCGCCCGTACTGGTTGCGGCGTCCTGGTTTACTCGCGTTACGGCCACGGCAACTCCGACAAGCTGATGGAGAAGCGGCCAGTGCGCTTCATGCACCATGAAGGCGAAGTCGTGCTGCCGGAGCTGCTCGACAAACTCGGCATCGTGAAGCCTGTCCTGATCGGACATAGCGACGGCGGTTCGATTTCCCTGATCTTCGCCGGCCGCTACCCCGACGCCGTCAGCGGCCTGATTCTGGAGGCGCCGCATGTCTTCGTCGAGGACCTAAGCATCGCCAGCATCGCGCAGGCGAAAATTACGTACGAGACAACGGACTTTCCGCAGCGGCTTGGGCGGTATCATGCCAACGTCGATGCGACGTTCTGGGGCTGGAACGATATCTGGCTCGATACGGCGTTTCGTTCGTGGAACATCGAGGAGTACGTGCCGCGAATCATTTGCCCCGTTCTCTGCATACAGGGCGAGCAGGATGAGTACGGTACGATAGCGCAAGTCGAAGCGATCAAAGCCGGCGCTCCTCAGACGCAGATTGCCATGCTGCAAGATTGCAAGCACTCGCCGCATAGGGATCAAGAGGCCAAGACGCTGGAGCTGATGGGAGAGTTCGTTGTTGGCATCGCGAAAGCTGAGGCGAAAGTTTCGGTAGCTTTTGAGGGGCGGTGATGAGTTGTGGATATCGAGGTTCTTCCACTGCGCGTCCGTACGCCGCTAAAGGCGCGGCGGAAAAGCAAAGGCCAGCCGCTTCGCTCAGGATGGCAAAACCACAACGATCACTATCGGTTGAGCGATCATTGTTATGATTTTGCCAATTACTAAATGCCAAGTGCTAGTCGCTAACCGCTGATTTCCAGGAGCTTTTCATGTCTGAGTGGGTACACACGTTCAAGGGTGCGGTGCTGGCGTCAGAATATGACGATGCCAGCCACATGAACTCGCGCATGTACGTTTCGCGGTTCGATCAGGCGACGTGGTTTCTGCTGCACGCGATTGGCATGACGCCGGCGTCGATCAAGCAGCAGAACCAGCGCATCGCCATCGTGCGCCAGAACTATCAGTTCCTTGAGGAGCTTCGCGGCGGTGAATTGGTAGAGATCAAGAGCGGCTTCCTTGCGGTCGGCGAAAAGTACTTTCGCTTCATCCACCAGATGTATAACGACGAGACCGGAAAGCTGGTCGCGACCTGCGACAGCGTGGCCGTACAGGCAAGCCTGGAATCGGGGAAGAGTATCGCGTTAAGCGCGGCGCTTCAGGAAAAAGCGAAGCGATACCTGGTGACATCGAATGTGCCGCTGGATGCGGCGGTTGGCTAGTCGGTCGATGGTCTTGTCCTGTAAGAAGCGTGCGAAAACTTCGTTCGACAGCAATCGACCGCGGGACGACAGGCGAAGATAGCCTGCTGACTCGCTCGAGCAGTCCGCCTTCCGTGAGTTCGCTTATCGTCAATGCGTAGTTGTCGATCGGCGCATCGCCAAATCGCTTCCTCAGATCGAATCCTCCGAAATTCCGCGATTCAGCCGCAAGCCGAGGAAGAATGACTCTTCCAACGCAGCTCGTTCGTCCACCAACTGACGTGATTCCATAAGTTGCCCCGCGCGGTCGACGGTTGCCGAGAACGCCTCCAACGAATCCTGCGTAGCGAAGCGCACTGATTCGACTCCGCGCGCTTTCAGCTCATCGCCGGCTGGCAACATCGAGTGCGCGTCGACGCCGAACCCGAGATACGGCTGCCGCGTCCAGTACTTGAGATTGTGGCGCGAGTCGCGCAAGCCGATGCCGTGCGTGACAGGGCGGGCGAAGTTGGAAATCTCGTACTGTTTCACGCCACCGCTGTCCAAACGCTCGCAGGCGGCCAAATAAAGATCCGCGGTGAGATCGTCGTCGGGAACAAAGTGCGCGTGATAGCGGCTCCCGCCCGCGAGTAACTCGTTGCCCAGGCGGGAATCCTGGTCGACTTCCAGCATGTAGACGCTGACGTGGGGAACGCCGGTCGCGAGTGTCTCGCTCAGAGAGAATTCCCAGCTCTCCGCGGTCTGGTGCGGCAGTCCCGCAATCAAGTCGATGCTGATGTTGCCGATTCCGGCAGCACGAAGTCGCGCGATGTCGTCGAGAGTAATAGCGCGTGTGTGCAGGCGTCCGACGGAGGAGCTCTCCTTGTCGACGAACGACTGCACGCCCAGACTGACGCGATTCACGCCGCAATTGAGCACGGTCTGGAGGATCGGGGCGTCGATTGTTCCCGGCGCACACTCTACCGTGATTTCGGCGCCGGGCTCGACGTCGAAACTGCCGCGCACTGCGTGAAATATGCGCTCCAACTGATCTGGAGCGAGAATGGAAGGTGTGCCGCCACCCAGATAAATAGAGTCGACACGCCGATCCAGAGTTGCTGCCAAGCTCACGAGCGATTTTGCCGGCAGACTCGACATCCGAGCACACTCGCTGCACGTACCTCTCGAATACGCTGCGGGAAAACACGTCGGAGGCGAAGTTGCAGAAGCTGCACTTGCTACGGCAGAACGGGACCGAGATGTAAATTCCCAGTGACATTGGCTCAGCAATTAGCAATTAGCGCTTAGCATTGCATTTAGCTTACATCCCGTTTCGAAACGGCGGTTGCCAGAACTCTGCGTGGAAAAACGGCGAGCAGCTTCAGAGCGCATATTATGATGACACGGGGTGATTGTCGTCCGTTTAGGCGTTGTGGCTGGCATCAAAGCTAAGTACTAACTACCAAGTCCCAAATGCCAAATGTATCCATGAAAAAACGCGTCGTCATCACGGGAATGGGTGCGGTCAGCCCGAACGGTATCGGAAACCAGGCATTCTGCCGCGCTGCGCTCGATGGTGTCAGCGGTGTGAAGCGCATCCGCAGCTTTGATCCCGGCGAACTTCCTGTGCACATCGCCGGAGAAATCCAGAACTTCAACGAACTGGACTGGATGGAAGCGCGCGAGAGGAAGCATGTTTCGCGCGTGGTGCCGCTGGCGCTGGCGGCTTCGACGGAAGCGCTGCGCGATGCCGGTTGCGAAACCTCGCAACTGTCGCTTTCTGAGCAACGTGAGATTGGCGTTGTGCTGGGTTCTGGCGGCGGCGCGCAGGAGTTTTCCGAAGAGCAGGTTCGTCTCTGGCTCACAGGCCATGTGAAAAATGTCAGCTTGTTCTGTATTCCGAGCGGGACGATGGGCACGCTTTCCAGCGAAATCAGCATGCGCTTCGGCTTGCGCGGCATGAGTCACGTCATCACGACCGGCTGCACTTCGTCGACGGACGCTCTTGGCTACGCACTGCGGCAGATTCAGTTTGGTTTTCTGCCGATGATGCTGGTCGGCGGCGTCGATGCGCCGATTGCGCCGGGCATCATGAAGGGCTTCACGCTGATGAAGATCATGACCACGTCGTGGAACGACCAGCCGGAACGTGCTTCGCGGCCATTTTCGCTCGATCGCGATGGCTTTGTTGTGGCTGAAGGCGCGTGGATGTTTTTCCTCGAAGAGTACGAACATGCCCGCGCGCGTGGTGCGCGCATTCTGGCGGAAGTTGCTGGTTACGGTTCGACCTGCGAGGCCTTTCATCGTGTGCGACTGCAGGAGTGCGGGGAAGAGCCGGCGCGCGCGATCCAGATGGCGATGGACGATGCTGGAATCTCAGCTGCCGATGTCGACTACGTTAATCTTGCACGGCACCTCGACGCAGCTCAACGATCGCATCGAGACACGGGCGTTGAAGCTCGCGCTGGGCGATAAGGCTTATGGCACCCCGATGTCGAGCCTGAAGTCGCAGATCGGGCATCCGCAGGGCGCCTGCGGAGCGGCCGGCATTGCGGCGACGCTGATCGCGATGCATCATCGCCAGATTCCACCGACCATCAATCTCGATCAGCCCGATCCGGAGTGCGATCTGGACTACGTACCGGAAGCAGGGCGACACGCTGAGATCGAGTACGCTGTCTGTAACTGCATCGCCTTTGGCTCGAAGAACTCGGCATTGATCTTGCGGCATTTGGCGTAACTCCTAAAGCTCAGGTTTTCCATCTTTTCCGCCGCTGCTCTCGTCTATATAGGTTCCCCCGTTCGCATACAATCAACTAAGGGCTCATGGCTGGAATCCACGAAGAAGAGGTACTTGGGAAGGCGTACGACGCGCGCCTGATGAAGCGTCTGCTGACCTATCTGCACGCGTATCGCTGGCAGGTGCGGTGGCGCTTGTGCGCCATCGTGCTGAAGGCTGGCGCCGACGTGCTCGGTCCTTACCTGACCAAGGTCGCCATCGACAAGTACCTCGCCAACAAGACCGAAGCTCATTCGCTGCTCGACCGCTATCTCAGCCCGACGCCGCTGACCGGCATTGCGCAGATTGCCGGAATGTATGTCGGCCTGCTGCTGTTCAGCTTTCTGCTGGAGTTCGCGCAGACCTACATCATGCAGTGGACGGGGCAGAAGGTGATGTTCGATCTGCGCAGCCAGATCTTCCGCCATCTGCAGCGGCTGCACATCTCCTTCTACGACCGGAATCCCGTCGGCCGCCTGGTCACGCGCGTCACCAGCGACGTCGATGCCTGAACGAGATGTTCACCGCCGGCGTGGTCTCGATCTTCGAAGACATCTTCGTGCTGGCCGTTCATTCTGACCATCATGCTGAAGATGAACTGGCGGCTGGCGCTGATCACCTTCGCCGTGCTGCCGGTCATCTTTTACGCGACGTCGATTTTTCGCCGCAAGGTGCGCGACAGCTACCGGCGCATTCGTGTAGCCATCGCCCGCATCAACGCCTATCTGCAGGAGCACGTAACCGGCATCGTCGTGCTGCAGCTGTTCAATCGCGAGAAGCGTTCGTACGACGAGTTCGAGAAGGTCAACCGCACGCACATGGACGCGTTCAAAGACGCGATCCTGGCGCACGCGGTGTACTACCCCGTGGTCGAAGTGCTGTCGTCGATCGCGATTGCCTGCGTCATCTGGTTCGGCGGCAACCAGGTCGTCCGCAATGTCGTCACGCTGGGCGTGCTGGTGGCCTTCATGCAATACGCGCAGCGATTCTTCCGGCCGATTCAGGACCTGAGCGAGAAGTACAACATCCTGCAGTCGGCTATGGCATCGAGCGAGCGGGTCTTCAAGCTGCTGGATACACAGGCCGGAGATCGTTTCGCCGGTCGCGCCAAAGTTCCGCAAGGGCCGGGACGCATCGAGTTCGACCACGTGTGGTTCGCCTATCGCACCATGGCGCAGGCCGCGGAAGAAGCGGCAAGTCAAGCGGTGAGAAGCTGAAAGCTTCAGCGCCATGGAATGGCGATGCGAGTTCCGACGGAGTCGAATACGACTGGGTTCTGCGCGATGCATCGTTCGTCATCGAGCCCGGCTCGACGGTCGCCATTGTCGGCCACACCGGCGCGGGCAAGACGACAATCATCTCGCTGCTGCTGCGCTTCTACGATGTGCAGAAGGGCGCAATCCGCATCGACGGCGTCGATATCCGCGACATGGACCTGAGCGACCTGCGCCGTCGCTACGGCGTAGTGCTGCAGGATCCGTTCCTGTTTTCCGGTACGGTTGCGGACAACATTCGCCTTGGCTCGCGCTGGATTCAGGACGAGGCAGTCGAAGAAGCAGCCGAGCAGGTCAACGTTGCCGACTTCATCCGCTCGCTGCCGGGTGGCTTTGAGGAAGAAGTTCGCGAGCGCGGCAGCACGCTTGTCTACCGGGCAGAAGCAGCTCATCTCGTTCGCCCGCGCGCTGGCGCACAATCCGAAGATTCTCATCCTCGATGAAGCGACGTCGAGCGTCGATACCGAGACGGAGTTCCGCGTCCGCGAGGCGCTGACGCGCATGGTCGAGGGGCGCACGTCGATCATCATCGCGCACCGGTTGAGCACGATTCAGCGGGCCAACACGATTATCGTGATGCACAAAGGGCAGGTGCGCGAGATGGGTTCGCACCAGCAACTGCTGGCGCAGCGCGGGATTTACTGGAAGCTCTATCAGCTGCAGTACAAGGACCAGGAAATACTGCCGATGCCGTCTGACGCGTTATCGACGCAGCAGGTGACGGTATCGGCGGACGACTGAAGTCTTCACCTGAGCAGGTATTCCAACCATCTGCCGCCCCTGAAGGGGCTCTGGATTTTATGCGCGCGTACCCACCGCTGAAGCGGTGGGCTGTCACCTTCCGTCTCGCTTCGCGAGACTGGAGCGCTCCGCTTCGACAAACCGCCCTCTTACGAGTGTGCACGCCTCCGTTCGCCGGACGAAACGCGAACGGACGGCACCGTACAATTGTGAGACCCACTCATTCGAAAACCGCGAATGAGCGGGGCACCCAGCCTTGGAGAAGCGAAGAGCGAAAGCCACAAGCGAACTGCGGCTCCTCTAGAACTGCCGGATCGCGTCGCCGCCGGACACGAGGTTGTTGTCGGTTTCCAGCAACAACACCCGTCCCGAATCGACGATGTAGCCCACGTAGTTGCGTGTGCCTTCTACCTGGGTCGTGATGGTGCAGTCATACGGCCGGGGGCTGTGGTTCCGACACTGTACGTGCCGGGACAGGGTCGCGCCTGTGCTGACGCCCGCAGGATCGTTCAGGTCGAGCGTCCCGCCAGGATTGCCATTGCCGTCCGCCGATAGCTGTCCGCTGACGCCGCTGGCGTTCCCGGGGTGAGCATCCTCCACCAGGAAGTAGCCGAACTGCTTGGTGGCGTAGCTTCCCGCCCAGCCGGCATTGGTCGTGGCAGCCGAGTTTTGCGCATACACATTGCCGCCGCCTACCGCGCTCCCGCGCTCATCCACGTAATAAGCCTGCGTGGGCGAGATCAGGTACATGGCGAAGGGTAGTTGCACACTGTTGACCGTCCAGGTGCCGTTCAGGTAGCCGTTAGTCGAGGACTGTACGCTCCGGTAAGCGACGCCTGCCCGACGGTACCGGTGTCGTTCACATCGTAGTAGCCGGTGGACACATTACCGCCATTCGCGTTGATGGAGATGAGCGTGTAGGACACACCGGCGTTCGTATTGGCCGAGGTGTTGATCACGTACGGTCCGCTGAAGTTCGTTGCCGGAGAACGAGGACAGCGTCTGCAGGTCGGCGCTTCCCAGGAAGAACGTAGCTGCTGTCGGGACGCAGGAAGCGGAAGCGAGTTCGGTCAGACGACGTAGTAGATCATGTTGGAGGAGCCGCGACTGGAGCCGGTGAAGGTCCCGTTCCGCGTCCCAGGCCGTCGACGCTCCGGTATAGCTGCCGGTCAAAGTCTGGCTCTTGGATGATGTTGCCGCCGCAGTTCAGGTCCTGCACTCCGCCCAAAGTGCCACCATTCGAACGCGGCAAAGATTCCGGCCGAGGCGAACGCGCCGCAGCCGAGGCCGCTGCCGGTGAAGCCGAAGGCGTAATTGCCGGAGGGAGCAGTGATGCCGACGTCGATTGCGCCTCCAGATTGCCGGTGGCTGCGGTCACACTGTTGTCGATTTCGTTGAGCACGGCGTTGTCCAGGGCCTTCATAGCGACAGCGAACTGGAAGTTGCTCGATGGAATTGTTGATATTCAGCGTACCGCGTCCGTCGGAGCCGATACTGTAGGTACCCGTGTACTCGAGGTGGCCGTAAAGTAGCCCGAGGTGACGTCGTTCAAGTCTTCTTCACCGGCGGTAATGTTGCCGTTGCCGTCGGCGGTGATTGCGCCAATGGCGTAGAAGGAGTTGCCGCTGCTATCCACACCGCTGAAGCTGAAGACGTAGTTGCCCTTCAACGAGCTGTTGTTGAAGGTGACGGCGGTGATGGTGGCGATGGCATTGCCGGAGATCGCCGGCGCATCGGTGATGAAGGCCGTAATGGTCACGCTTGCCGGAGCGGGAATGACGTCCGGAGCGGTGTAGAGGCCTGAGCTGCTGACGGTGCCGACGGTAGCGTTGCCGCCGGTGACTCCATTCACCTGCCAGCTGACGTTGGTATCACTGGTGTTGCTCACGGTCGCGGTGAACTGTTGCTGCGAGCCTTCCGCCACATTGGCGGTAGCAGGGGCGACGGTGACGCTAGGCGTTGTAGGAGTAGAACCACCGCCTCCGCCACAGGCGGAAAGCGTCAGGAAAACAAGCTGCAGCAGCAGCGGCCAGAATCGCTCTTTTCATCACGAGACCTCGTTGCAGTCAATATGGCGTACTTGTGTTGGTCCTGCAGGCTTACATCAGAACTAGCGAGGGTCTTTCAGTGTTGCGGAGTCTACCACAGTCCGGGACCGCAGGGCAGGGCGTTGAGATCAGGATTGATTCTGGAGCGACAAATGACAAGGGCCCATCCTCTCCGCAAAAGCAGCGGAGAAGGATGGGGCACCCGGTTCAGGCGCGGCGTAAAGGAGAAGCTTTGGCTAAATGCTAAGTGCCGATTGCCAAATGCTGCCTCTACTCTTCCTCCTCCACTTCCTCGCCGCGCTCGGCCTTAGCTGCCGCGATGATCTTCTCCTGCGCGGCTGTCGGCACGACGTCGTAGTGGTCCATCTCCATCGAGAAGCTACCGCGGCCTTGCGTCATCGACGTCAGGTCGGTGCCGTAGGTCAGCATCTCGGCCATCGGGACTTCGGCCTTCACGATGGTTTTGCCGCCCTTGTTGTCCATGCCCTGAATGCGGCCGCGACGACTGTTCAGGTCACCCATGATGGCGCCGGCGAACTCGTCGGGAATGGTGATCTCGACGCTCATGATCGGCTCCAGCAGCGTGGGCTTGGCCTGCTCCATAGCTTTGCGGAAGGCAATGCGCCCCGCAGTCTTGAACGACAGTTCGTTGGAATCGACGTCGTGATACGACCCGTCGTACAGAATCACCTTGAAATCGACTACCGGGAAACCGGCGAGGTAACCGCGCTGGGCCGCTTCGACGATACCTTTTTCGACAGCGGGGATGAAGTTCTTCGGGATGGCGCCGCCGAAAATCTCATTGGCGAACTCGAAGTTGCCGCCGCGCGGTAGAGGCTCCATCTTGATCTTGCAATCGCCGAACTGGCCGTGACCGCCGCTCTGCTTCTTGTGGCGGCCCTGCACATCGGCGCGCCCGCGGATGGTCTCGCGATAAGGAACCTTCGGGGCCTTCAGGTTGACTTCGGTGTGGTAACGGTTCTTCAGCTTGGAGACCACGACCTCGATGTGCTGCTGGCCGGTGCCGGCGATGAGGAACTCTTTCGTCTGGGCATCGCGGAAGAAGCGCAGCATGGCGTCCTCTTCCATCAGCTTATGGATGCCGTTGCTCAGCTTGTCTTCATCGGCGCGCGTCTTGGGCTCGATAGCGAAGGTGATGGCAGGCTCGGCGAAGGTGACCTGCGGATACTGGATCGACGCGCCCTTGTCGCCGAGGGTATCGCCGGTCAGAGTTTCTTTCAGCTTCGCGACTGCGCCGATATCCCCGGCGTGGAGTTCGTTGACCGGAACGGCTGTCTTGCCCTGCATCGACGAGATGTGCGCGAACTTTTCCGACGTATTGCGGGTGAAGTTCTGCACGGTGGCGTCGTTTTTCAGCAAGCCGGAGAAGACCTTGAAGTACGAGATCCGGCCCGAGAAGGGATCGCTGATGGTCTTGAAGACATACAGCGAGAGCGGCTCGGAATCGCTGATCTTGCGGACGGCGGGCTCACCGTTGTTGGGCGTAGGAGCGGCGGTTACGGTGCCGCGCTCGACGGCGGTCGGCATGTAGTCAACGATGAAGTCCAGAACTTCGTCGGTGCCGATGTTGCCGAGACCGGAAGCGAACAGTACGGGAAAGATTTTGTCCTCGCGAATGGCGTTGTGCAGACCGCTGATGATGTGTTCTTCGCCGATGGTGCCGTTCTCGAAGAACTCTTCCATGAGCGCGTCGTCGCCTTCGGCAACCGACTCCACCAGGCGCTCGTGCGCGGCCTTGGCTTCTTCAGCCATGTTGGCCGGAATGTCGCCAACCTTGGCTTTGCCGTTGCCGCCCATCTCGTAGGTGTAAGCCTTCATCTTCACCAGGTCGATGACGCCGGTGAAGCTCTTCTCGGAGCCAATGGGCAATTGCACAGGAACCACGGTGCGGCCGAAGGCCGAGGTCAGCGATTCCATGACGCGACCGTAGTCGGCGCGCTCGCGGTCCATGCGGGTGCAGACGATGACGCGGGGCAGAGCGAACCTGTCGGCGTAGCTCCAGATGCGCTCGGTGACGACTTCGACGCCACTGACGGCATCGACGACGACGATCGCCGCTTCCACGGCGGGCAACGCCATCTCGGCTTCATGGATGAACATGTTGAAGCCGGGCGTGTCGATAAGGTTGATCTTGGTTTTGCCCCACTCGACGACGGCCGAGGTCGCCGCCAGCGACATCGCGCGAGAAACTTCTTCTTCGTCGTAATCGGTGACGGTGTTGCCTTCATCCACGCGTCCGAGGCGTTGCGTGGCGCCGGCGGTGAAGAGCATGGCCGATGTTAGCGAGGTCTTGCCCGAGTGTGAGTGCCCGACCAGGGCGACGTTGCGAATGTTTGCGCCTTCGTAATTCTTCACGTAGGAGTTCCTCCGGTACTGCTGGCAACACCTGCGAAAGGCCGCTTACTCCCACCGATCAAAAAGTATTCAGGCGCTTAGTGGGATCGATTACCTCGCCGCAGTCTCAAGGGCGTGCCGTCTTTTCTGCTCGCGTTGGCGGCGCGCAGACAAGACCCCCGGGCGCACGAATTTCTCGTGCTGGCGAAACCCCGAGGTTGCCGCTGAGGCAAAAAGGCGGGGCACCATGCCGGCCTGCGCATGGTGAAGCTGTAACAAACTTGAAATGCTAGCATACGCTCTTTGCGGGCTCAAACGGGGCGGGGGAAGTGGCTATTTGCCTGACCTTGAGCCGCTATTTGGAGCCGCTATTTGTTCTTCAACTCCGCCAGCCAGTTCTGCACCAAGGTGAGCGACTGTGAGCTGCCTTCGCTGGGGCTGATGGCGATGAAGCGCTGGCCGTCCTTCGTAGGAGAGTATTCGCGGGCAATGATGCCGCGCAGCGGAAGGCGGAACAACTGCTTGCTGCTTCCGATCTGAAATGCGGAACCCGAGCCGTCGACTTCCACAGCTGTGAGCCCGGTGAGATCGAAGTAAAACAGTTCTTTCCCGTTTGCGCTCCAGCGAGGCGAAGCGCCTCCGCCGTTCGACACCTGCCACTTGGCGCCCGTCCATGGAAAGGGAGCGACGAAGATTTCGGGCCGGCCGGCCTCCTGGCCGACATAGGCGATCCAGCGGCCGTCGGGCGAGAACGTGCCTCTGGAGGCACCGCCGGTGGTGTACGCGAATGGCTTGCGGTCGCCGGTCAATGGAAGCACCCAGAGATCGACGTTGAAGCCCACACCTTGTTCGTACATGATGTAACGACCATCCCGCGACCAATCGGAAAGCGCCTGGAAGATCGGCTTGGGCGAGGAGATCAGATTCTGTTCCGGGGCGCTGCTGCCCATCGTCTTCACCGAGATTGCCGCTTGCTGGTTCGAAGTGAACGCGATCTGCTTGCCGTCGGGGGACCAAATGGGTGTGAGGTGAGCGCCACCCGTGAAGGTCAGCCGGCTCTGCCGGTTGTTGATCAGGTCATGGAGCCAGATGGTTGCGGTCGCGGTGTTCAGCTCGGTTGTTGCCAGTTGTTTCTCATCGGGTGACAGATCGAGATCGAAGTACTCGGCCTGCTCGCCAACCGTTCCCAGCTTCTTTCCGCTGCGGTCGTACCAGGTGAGGATCTCGTTACCCGTGGTAGCGCCGGACGCATAAACCAGCATGCCGTTGTTGGAGACGCTGACGTTCATCCGCCACAATCCTGAGTCGAACTGAACGTTCTCGCTCAGCGTCTCCGGGTCACCGGAGAACGTGCCGGTGGAGGGATCGAAGAGCTGCGACACCAGCGAATTCTCCCGCTGGAAAAGTAATCGTCCCGAGGCGAACACCGCATTCGACAAGGTGTGCAGCAGAAGCCGGTTCTCCTTGCCATCGATGGAACCCATCATTACAGCTGTCTCGGGGCTGGTCGGCGCATTGTGCTTCACCGCAATGTAGAGGAAGTGCTTGCCGTCCGGCAGAAACCAGGGCCAGCGATGCGAAGAATATTCTGCTGTGTTGACGGTCGTCACCAGAGTGGGCGCGCCGCCGTTGGCGGACACCCGCGAGATGCCGGTGTTGTAGGACAGCGCCGCGACGATGGTGCCGTCCCGGTTCCAGGAGCCGCCGCGTCCCAGCGTAGAATCGCAAATCGTGACCGGTGTTCCTCCGGTCACCTCGATACGCTTCAGCTTGTCGTCGGTGAAGAAGGCGATGGAGCGACTGTCGGGCGACCAGAACGGAAACATTGCCCCTTCCGTTTCGGGGAGAGCTTGCGCCGTAGTCGAATCGAGCGGGCGAAGATAAAGCTGGGTGCCGTTAGCGCTGTTGTTGGCCGAATATACCACGTAGTGTCCGTCAGGCGAAATCGCCGCCGGCCCTCCATGATCGCCCGAAAGATTGAACTGCATCTTGTCGGGCGGATTGATCTGGACGCGCAATACCGGCAGCTCTTTCTGATTGGCCTGGTAGAGCAAAATCAAGGCGGTCGCGGCGACCGACGCCAGAATGCTGGCGACAATCCAGGGCAGAAGCCGTGTATGCTTGCGCGACGGCGGTGCCATCGCCATGACTGACGACGTGATCTGCGAGCCGCCTTCGATGATCTGGCGCAGTTGCAGCTTCACGTCATGCGCGGTCTGCCAGCGATCGTCGGGATCTTTCGCGAGACACACCTTCACCAGGCGCTCGAACGCTGGCGGCGTCATAGGCTGAATCGAGGAAATGGGCGCGGGATCGCGTTCGAGCACCGCAGCCATGGCGCTAGCCGGCGTTTTGCCTTCGAAGGCGCGCTTGCCGGTCGTCATCTCGTACAGCACCGCGCCGAGCGCGAAAATGTCGGAGCGCGCGTCAGCGGGTTTGCCCTCGACTTGCTCCGGCGCCATGTACTGGAATGTGCCGACCACAGTGCCTTGCGCGGTGAGCGGGTGACTCGCCGGCGGTGTGCTGACCGTGACGTTGAGATTGGACGCGGAGGCGGCACTCGTCATCACGGACTTGGCCAAGCCGAAGTCCATCAGCTTGGCGCCGACCTTGGTCAACATGATGTTGCCGGGCTTCAGATCGCGATGGACGACGCCGCAGCGGTGGGCTTTCTCCAGGCCGTCACAGATGTCGACGGCATAGCGCAGAACCTGCTCCATCGGCAGCGGACCCTTGCTCAGGCGTTCGGCCAAAGTTTCGCCCTCGAGGTACTCCATCACCAGGTAGTCGATTCCGTCCTGGTGGCCGACGTCGTAGAGCGTGCAGATGTGCGGATGATTGACCGACGAAATTGTTCGCGCTTCCTGGTCGAAGCGCTGGCGAGCTTCGGGATTGTCGGATAGGTGGGAGGGAAGAATCTTTACTGCGACTGTGCGATCGAGCCGCGTGTCGCGGGCGCGATACACTTCGCCCATTCCGCCGGCTCCCAGCGGTGACTGGATTTCGTATGGACCTAATTTTGTGCCGGAGGAGAGTGCCATCCCGTAGGCGTCATTATGGCATGCTTGTTGAAAAGCTGCCATGAACGTGATGGCATGGTTGCGATAGCGCAATTGCCGCGAAAAGGCCGTTGATTCTCCACAAATATAAGCGGCTTGGAGCGTTGAGGCACTCTGCGCCATCCAATCCCATGCGAAGATAGAACCGGACTTTAACTCAAGCGAGCCCATGCCAACCTCGAGCCCTGCGCAAGCCTCGGCTTTTCGTCGAGTCTTTAAGGCATTTCAATATCGCGATTTCCGCCTGATGTGGATCGGGGCGTGCACGTCCAGCATTGGCACCTGGATGCAAATCGTCGCGCAGGGCTGGCTGATCTACCGCCTCAGCCACTCCGCTTTCCTGCTAGCGCTCGATCAGTTTCTCGGCGGTATTCCGATCTTTCTCTTTACGCTGATTGGCGGCGTAGTTGCCGACCGCATCGAGCGGCGCAAGGTCCTGCTGATGTCGCAATACGTGCAGATGGCCAGCGCCACGACGCTCACCGTGCTGGTCGCCATGGGACTGACACACGTGTGGCCAATCCTGTGCCTGTCGTTCGTGTCAGGTCTGGCGCAGGCCTTCGGCGGGCCAGCGTATTCAGCCCTCATTCCGACCTTGGTCGAACGCGAGGACATGCCGAACGCGATCGCGCTGAACTCGATTCAGTTCAATTTGGCGGTGACGATCGGTCCAGCGCTGGCAGGACAAGCGCTGGCGAAACTTGGCGAGAAGTGGTGCTTCGGATTAAACGCGCTGTCTTTCCTGGCGCCGGTGATCTCGCTGCTGTTGATCACCAACCGTTTCATGCCTACGCCGACTTCGGAATCGATGTTCACCAGCCTGAAGGAAGGCATCAAGTTTGTTCGCAAGCAAGCGTCGATGGAAGCGCTGATCGTGCTGGCGTTCTGCATGACTGCGTTGGCCATGCCGATGCGAACTTACATTCCCGTGTTTGTGAAAGACATCTTCCACCGCGGCCCGGAGACGTACGGGAACCTGCTTTCGCTGATGGGCATTGGCTCAATCTGCGGCTCGTTAATGGTGGCCGGTTTGGGCAACATTCGCCGTAAAGGGCGATTCGCCATCGTCGGCCTTATTTGCCTGGGCGCGGCGATCTCAGTCTTCGCGCTGTCGAAGAAACTGCCCCTCAGCTACGCCACGCTGGTTGTGGTGGGCGCATCAATGATGGCGGTCTTCGCCACGGTCACATCCCTGGTGCAGTTAATCACCACCAACGAGATGCGCGGCCGGGTAATGAGCGTCTATAACTGCGCCTTCCGCGGCGGTATGCCAATGGGCAATCTGCTGTCGGGATGGCTGGTGCCTATCTTCTCGGCGCCGCTGGTGCTGAGCGTGAATGGTGTGCTGCTGATTGCTTTCGCCCTGTACTTCCTGCTGATCCAAAGACGCGTGGCCGCGCTGTAGCGAGGTGAAACCGTGGGATCCAACGCCGCTACGGTAAGGGGATACGGTAAAGGTTGCGGCGGGTGATTCGGCGAACGAATGCATAGTTTACAGAATTGGTGGCAGCGCGCACATCGACGGGTACTCCTCCCGGGGACTTGGCTTGCTTGAGGTCTTGAGAACTCGCGAAGCCGCCATCCGGAATTTTGGGCAATCCGGTGTCGCGGACGACGGGCAGGGGATACGATCCAACATCGAAAAGCATGAAGACGGTCTTGCCCGAAGCATCCCAGACCAAGTCACAGTACGTGCGGCACAACTGAATCGGCAGGCCGCCTGCAACGGGGATTGCTCGCGTGCCGAACGCATCCCTTCGATCCGCGGGTGAGGATGCGGCCACAATCCAGCGGCCGTCCGGCGATACCGTTATCAAGTCGAGAATTGGGTCGTTAGAGATTTTTTCGCGGCTGCCGCCGTCGACCTTCATGCGGTAGGCGTAACTGCGATCCTTTTCCACCACGCGGAAGATCAAGTCATTGTTGGGCAAGAAGTGCGGTGAGTCCTCGTTGTCGCCGGCGGTTGACAGCTTCCTTGGGGACCAACTGCGATCCGTCGGCGCAACCCAGATACTGGCGTGTCCTGTGGAATCCGTAACCGTGAATGCGACGAGCTTTTCATCGCGAGATACAGAATACGATTGCATCGAATATCCCGGCAGGATTTTCTGCTCGTCGCCGCTGACCATGTCGCGCTTCCACAGCTCATGGTTTTGTGTCTGCCCATTGATCATCATGAAGTACAGCGTGCCGCCATCCGCCGAGAATGACGGCTGCTCTGCGCTGCCTTCTGATGCGACCTCGCGATCACCGTTCTCATCGTGCAGCCATACGGTGTTGTCTTCGGTTCCTACGGCGGTGACAACGGATTTGCCATCCGGTGACATCGCCAAGCCTACCTGCGACGTCGGTCCAAACGTGACCTGCTCCGGCGTGCCATCCGGGAAAGCTTGTCGCCAGATGTGAAAATCATCGGTTTTGGCGGTAACGTAAACATACTTGCCATCCGGCGACCACGCTCCAGCAAAGCAAATTCCGTTCGGTCCCACGAGCTTGCTCGTACCGCTTCCGTCGAAGGGAACGACTCGGCAAGGCTGCACTGCGCCGCGATTATCCATCTCCACGATGAGCACCCACTTGCCGTCCGGCGAGAGATAAGCGTGATGGACCATGCTTCGATCTCCGGGTGGCGCATAAACCACCCGACCATCTCCGCGGCTTTCATCCGTGGTGACCAGCACCATGTGTGCCGCTTCACGAACTTCGCTGAACAGGAGGCGCTTGCCGCCATCAATCCAGCTCAAGGTTGACGAATTCGGCAGCCAGAGATGCGGCTCACCTCCGATGACCGGCACGACCCACGTGTTAAACGGCTCCGCTACCCCGTAGGCGATACGCGAATTGTCGGGTGAGAACAAAGGCGCGAGCTTTTCCGTCTCATCGTGCGTGAGCTGCGCTGGGTCGCCATCGGGCAGAAGCTTGACGTAAACCTGCCCCCTGCCGAAGAAAGCGTCATCTCCGCGGATGAACGCCAGCATACGGCCGTCGGGCGACAACGCAGGATAAACGACGGAATCGGTGAAATAGGTGAGTTGTTCCCATTGTTTGCTGGCGACGGGTGGCTTCGGTTGCGGACGCCGGGAGGCGAAGTAAGCTCCGAGGGAAGCGGCGATCAACAGAAGCGCAGCCAGCCCGGCATAGGTTGGCCAGCGCGATTTCTGCGGCTGCGCTGCGACCACGCTCGAAGGGGGTTGGCCGGATGCAGAGCTTTCTGGCAGCGACGGAGCAATGAATCTTCCCGAACTGCTGTCGCGTCGCAGTCGCTCCAGATCGGTGCGCATGTCGGCGGCGTGCTGGTAGCGCAGGTTGCGATCTTTCTCCAGCGCCTTGTCGATGATGCGTTCCAGGTCGGGCGGTATGTCGGGATTCAGGCGAATCGAGGGCACAGGCGCGCGATTCACGATCGCCTCGCAGACCATCGCCGAGCTTTCGCCGCGGAAGGGCAGCAGGCCCGTCGTCATCTCATACAGCACCGAGCCAAAGGAAAAAATATCGGTGCGAGCGTCCAGGTCGCGGGCGCGCACCTGCTCTGGCGACATGTAGGCGACCGTGCCGATGATCGTGCCTGGACTGGTCAGATGAGCCGCAGCTTCTTCGTGACCTGTCGCAGCCGCGGTTTCGGTGATTGCTGCAAAGGCGCCGCTGACCTTCGCCAGGCCGAAGTCGAGAATCTTGGCGTGCCCTCGTCGCGTGACGAAGATGTTCGCCGGCTTGATGTCGCGATGAACGATACCCGCCGCATGAGCCGCGTCCAGCGCATCGGAGACGTCGATGGCGATGGTGAGCAGCGTCTGCGTCTCGATTGGCTTGCCCGCGATGTAGTGGCTCAGGGTGACGCCGTCGAGAAACTCCATCGCGATGAACGGCCGGTTGTCGTCCTGGCCGATCTCGTAAATCGTGCAGATGTTGGGATGATTGAGTGCAGAAGCAGCCTGCGCCTCGCGTTGAAAGCGCGTCAATGTCTGCGGGTCGCCGGCAACATTATCGGGCAGAAACTTCAAGGCGACGAAGCGCTTCAGGTTGAGGTCCTCGGCCTTGTAGACGACGCCCATCCCGCCGCCGCCTAGTTTTTCAACGATGCGGTAGTGCGAAATGGTTTGTCCAATCATCGAATGGCTTAGTGGCTTGCAAAGAATATGAGTTGCTACATCTTAGGGTCGACGTATCAGGTAGGTCAATGAAGCAGCGGCCGCGGTAGTGCTTTCGAATCGCTGCCGAATTCGTGCCGTACGGTCCACGGCTTTCTCCGAATCTTCGTGTGGCGCATTTTGCAAGTACATTGGCGGGTTATGCTAGTGAACTTGGACCGAGGCTGTTCTACATTGAGATCCGTGGGAGGAGTTAATTTCGATGAGCAATACGACAGTAAGCCCTGATTTACAGAAGTCCACCGCAGTCAACACTTATGCTGCCAGGTCATTCGCCGCCCAGAGCGCGGAGTCGCCGTTGGCGGCACATAGCATCCAACGCCGGAGCCCGCAGGAGCACGACGTACAGATCGACATTCTGTTCTGCGGAGTCTGCCACTCCGATCTGCACCAGACGCGCAATGAATGGGTCGACTTCATGCCGACGGTGTATCCGTGCGTCCCCGGTCACGAAATCGTTGGTCGCGTGACCAAGGTCGGCAGCGCGGTGAAAAAGTTCAAAGAGGGCGACATCGCAGCCGTGGGCTGCATGGTGAACTCGTGTGGGATTTGCGAAAGCTGTAAAGAAGGCTTGCAGCAACACTGCGACAACAATGCCGCGGTCTTTACCTACAACAGCGAAGACAGGATTCTCGGCGGTGTCACGTACGGTGGATACTCCGAGAGTATTGTGGTCGACGAGAATTTTGCGCTCAAGGTCCCCAAAGGCCTCGATCCGGCCGGCACCGCTCCGCTGCTTTGCGCCGGAATTACCACTTACTCGCCGTTGCGGCACTGGAAAGTCGGCAAGGGCCAGAAGGTCGGCATCGTTGGACTCGGCGGCCTGGGACACATGGGTCTGAAATTCGCCCATGCCATGGGCGCGCACACTGTGCTGTTCACTACCTCGGCGAACAAAGCCGATGAGGCGCGCAGGCTGGGCGCTGATGAAGTGGTGCTATCGAAGAACCCCGAAGAGATGCAGAAGCACGAGCGCAGCTTCGACTTCATCCTGAATACGGTTTCTGCCCCGCATGATGTGAATGTTTACATCAACCTGTTGAAGCGTGACGGAGCGATGACCTTCGTTGGCATTCCTCCAAAGCCGGTGCCGCTCGGGATCTTCAACCTGATTGGCGGTCGACGTTCGGTTGCCGGCTCGAGCATTGGCGGCATTCCGGAAACCCAGGAGATGCTCGACTTCTGCGGCGAGCGGGGCATCACCTCCGACATCGAAATCATCCCGATTCAGAAGATCAATGAAGCCTACGAGCGCCTGCTGAAAAGCGACGTGAAGTATCGCTTCGTCATCGACATGGAATCGCTGAAAAAGTGAGAACCGCGGCGCGGCCGCGACGGCAGTTTCGATTGCGGCCGTGCCGGGTTCTTCGGTAGTTGAAGTCATGCCAAATCAATTTCGTGTCTCGAGCCACCTCCTTCGCCGCCTGGATGAACTAAACATCCCTAAGGACCGTTTGCTGCGTCACGCCGGATTGCCTTCGGCACTTTTCCAGCAGGAGAAGGTGCGGGTTACGACGGAAGAGTTCTTTAGTATTTATCGGGCGGCCAGCGAGGTCTCGGGCGAGCCGGCGATTGGCTTACAGCTGGGCAGCGAGGGTCGAGTCGAACGATATGACCCGATTGCCATCGCCGCGCTTTGCACGCGTTCGTTGCGCGACGCCCTGGCACGACTGGCTCGCTACAAGCAGCTCACCTGTCCGGAAGAGATCCGGATACTCGACAAGAAAGACGAGTGTGCAGTGCATTTCAGCTGGCTGCTCGCCGAAGAGCAGGAGCCGCCGTCACTGACTGATACTTGTTTTTCGTGGATCGTCTCGGTTGCGCAGCGCGGGACCGGAAAGGCCCTGCGTCCCAAGCGAGTGGAGTTTCGCCGCCCACCAGCGAATCGCGAGGTCTACGAGGAGTTTTTTGGTTGTCCGGTAAAATTTCTCGCGCCGCAGAATCTGCTGGTCTTCCGCAAAGAAGATGTTGAAGCGCCGCTACTCACTTACAACGCCGATCTGCTGGCAATGGTGGCGCCGCAACTGGAGGCGGAGCTGAGCCAGCAGCTGGCCGAGAGCACGATTTCGGAGCAAGCCAAAGGTGTACTGAAACGGTTGCTGGCAGGTCGGCGTCCCGGGCTGCAGGATGTCGCTCGCGAGCTACGTTTGAGCACGCGGACGCTGCAGCGCCGGCTCACCGATGAGGGCGTCAGCTTTCAGCAAGTGATGAAAGAAGCGCGCCACGAACTAGCGCGGCACTACCTACTGCATTCGTCGCTGGAACTGAATGAAACCGCCTACCTGCTTGGCTATGAGGATGCCAACTCTTTTTTCCGGGCCTTTCACGCTTGGGAAGGCACGTCCCCGGGGGAATGGCGTTCCAGCCGCACAGCGGCCGCTTGAGCTTCAGACACGACTCTTCCGCGGAAATTCCGTTACTATAGTTGCGATATCCTGCTGATCCCCATAAAGGAAGCTCCGCGAATGAAGCGTTTGACTCTGATTCAGGTCGCCCCGGCGATTCTGCTGCTGCTTGCCAGCGTCCTGGGCTGGTGCGATACCTCCATGCTGCGCCCACCGAAAGGCGCGAAAGTCGCCATCATCGTCTTTGAAGACCTTGAATGTCCGCAATGCTCCCGTGCCGCGCCGGTGCTGCATGAGGCGGCTCAGAAGTACGATATTCCCTTGATCCAGCACGATTTTCCTCTCAAGCAACATCCCTGGTCGTTCGATGCGGCCGTCAACGCCCGTTACTTCGACACCAAGTCGCAGAAGCTGGGCGATGAATACCGCTTGTATATTTTTCAGAACCAGAACTACGTGACCAAGCAGAATTTGCAGGGCATGACGCAGAAGTGGGCCGAGCAGCATGGCATCGACTTCCCGTTCGTTGTCGACCCACAGGGAGAGTTGACCAAGAAGGTGGAAGCGGACCGCAACCTGGGCAACCAGATCCCGCTGGACCACACGCCAACCATCTATATCGTGACTGACGCGCCTCACGTTGCACCGGTGACTGAGGTGAAGGACCTCACCCAGCTCTACCAGACGCTGGACCAGATCACGCAGCAGGTTAAGCAGTCGGCACCGAGCACGCCGACGAAGAAAAGCAGCAAGAGCTCGCACTAGCTGTAGATTGATGTGGATCAGGGCACGGCTTCGGCCGTGCCTTTTGTTATGCCAGGTCGGGTTGACCGGTAGCAGTAACCACGGAAGCCCACTCTTCGCCGGACAAGCGTTTGCGCTCGGTAGTGGCCAAGGGGATCGGTACGTTGATGAACACTCCGTGCTGCAAACCGATCAGCATGTCCGTTTTGCCCGCCATGGCCGCGTGTACGGCATGTCGCGCGAAGGAGTCGCAAAGCACAGAATCGACGGTCGAGGCGGGTACGCTGCGGATGTAATAGCTAGGGTCGAAGTAGCGAATCACCACCGGGAAGCGCTGGGCCGAGAAGTGATCCTGGATCTTGTGGCGCAGGAATAATCCGATGTCGCGGTGGATGAGATTGCCGGAGGCGTCATGCTCGTCGGAGGGTGGCATCAGGTGCTGGCCTACCCCTTCCGCCACCACAATAACCGCGTGGCGTCGCTCCAGGATGCGGCGATGAAGCACGGCGAGCAGGCCGCTCTCGCCTTCCAGTTTGAAAGGCACCTCAGGAACCAGCGTGAAATTCACTTCCTGACTGGCCAGGGTAGCCCCGGCCGCGATAAAGCCGGAGTCGCGGCCCATCAGCTTCACGATGCTGATGCCGTTGGTAACGCAATGCGCTTCCACGTGGGCGCAGTCGATGACCTCCTTGGCTTTCTGGATGGCCGTGAAGTAGCCGAAGGAGCGGTTCACGTACTGGACATCGTCGTCAATGGTTTTGGGGATACCGATGATCGAGATCGGCAGCTTGCGTCTTTGAATTTCCGTGACCATCGCATGTGCTCCGCGCTGTGTTCCGTCACCCCCGACGGTGAACAGAATGCTCACGCCGCGCTGCTCCAGAAAGTCGACAACTATGTCAGGGCTGATTGGTCCGCGCGAGGTTCCCAGCAGCGTTCCTCCAAGCTGATGAATGTTGTTCACCATTTCCGCATTCAGCCACAGCGGCGGAGCGACGGCTTCGGGAGAAAATCCCGAGTAACCGTAACGCACGCCCATCACCGCCGGCACTCCGTAGTGATAATGCAGTTGGAGATACAGCGAGCGAATCACATTGTTCAGGCCCGGGCACAGCCCACCGCAAGTGACGATAGCGACTTTGGTCTTGGCAGGGTCGAAAAACAGGTGCTCGCGCGGTCCGGAGCGCTCGAAGAGCGGTCCGTCTTCGCGGAGCGGATCGCGATAGTACATGCCGTCGTGAATGAACGTGCTTTCGATGGAGCCAAGCGAATCCAGACGCAGAGGCGAGCGATGCTGGCGCGGACCAAGGTCGGTGATGGCAATCTTCTGGCTCATGCAGATTCGAGAAGCTCCGGCTAATCCTTTTTCGGCTTCTTCGGTTTCATCATCTCCCAGCCGGCCTCGGGAATGCGACGGCCGACGAGGCTGAATGTGCTGGAGCCCGCCAGCGACTCGCCGCCGTCCATGTATACCATGTCACCGTTGATGTATCCGGCTTGATCGCTGATAAGAAATGTTGCGAGATTTGCAATTTCGTCCAGCGTTCCAAAACGGTGCAGGGGATTGTGATCCAGCAATTTCTTCTCCAGCTCCGGAGTTGGAAGCAGACGGGAAAATGCGCCTTCGGTGCGGATCGCCCCGGGTGCTATGGCGACGGTCCGAATGCCGCGCGGTCCCCACTCGACGGCGAGCGAGCGCATCAGCGAAACCACGCCGGCTTTGGCGACGGCACTTGGTACGACGTAAGCCGAGCCTGTATCGGCGTAGGTGGTCGCAATGCTAAGCACGACGCCTTTGTGGCCTGCAGCCAGCCAGCGTTTGCCGCAAGCCATCGTCATGTTGATCGTGCCTTTCAAGACGATACCGATCACGGAGTCAAAAGCGTGGGAGGAGAGTGTCTCGGTCTTCGCGAGGAAGTTACCCGCGGCGTTGTTCACAAGCACATCGAGCGGGCCGCCGGCCCAGATCTTCTCGATGACAGACGCGACATCGTCGTCATAGCGCACGTCGCAGGCGAAGCCTTCGATGCTGCCGCCGGTTGAGGCGGCAAGCTCTTTGGCGGTTTGTTGAACGACTTCCAGCCGGCGGCCACAAACGTAGACCGTAGCGCCGAGTTGCAGGAAGCGCTCAGCCATGGCCCGGCCGAGGCCGGTGCCGCCGCCGGTGATGAGGATGCGTTTGCCCTTCAGGAGACCGTTGTTGAACATGAATTTCGTCCGGAATGGATAAGCTAGCATGCGGCGTGGGAGCGTGTCAGTGAGCGCCGGGGCGGCTGGCGTTTCGTCAACCTCGACGTGACAACTGAAGTGTGATTCTGATCAAAGGTTTTGGTCCTTGCATCAGTACCAGACTTTGCGGGCAACCGCAGATCCTTCGACTCCGCGCCCGCCGATCTGCAAAAGCGGCGGATCGAAAACCCGCGCGGGCGCTGCGCGCAGGATGACATCGTGAGGTGGCCTGCGCTAGGCAACAGCTAAAGGCTAATCGCGAAATGCGGACGGCGAAAAGCGAGCAGCGGCCTTTCTTACACCTGCGCCAGGCGGAACTCGGCGCTGCGGCGGCCGGCGGGGGTTGGCGTGACGGGAAGCCGGAGTTCGACTTCAAGTCCGTGAGGAGAGATGTTGCGCGCAACGGCCGTTCCGCCGTGGGCAGTCAACGCGTTGCGCACGATGGCCAATCCCAGGCCCATGCCTCCGGTCGTGGTGCCACGGGAATCGTCGACGCGATAGAACGGCTTGAAGAGCAATGGCAGAGCGGCTTCTGGAACGCCAGGTCCGTTGTCGCGAACCGTAATGACCGCGCTGTCGCTGGCCTTTGCCAAGGTTACTTCGATCCGGCCCTCACGGCCGGAGTAGAACAGCGCATTCCGTACCAGGTTTTCGATCGCACTGTGCAGCATGCCGGCGTCACCGGTCACCTTGATTTCGCCGTTTCCCTGGTAGTGGATGGTGGCACCGGTGGCGACGGCCTCAAAGTTGGCATCGTGCAGAACGTTGTCGATCAGATCGTTCAGCGAGATCAGTTCAAACCTGGGTTGCAGTTGACCGCTCTCCATGCGTGCGACGGTGAGGATGCGCTCCAGCATGGAATCGAGTTGAACTGTGTCCTGCTCGAGGCGGTCGATCATCTCGCCGCGTTCCGGCTCGTCCGCATGGCGCGCGATGGTGAGCGCCAGCCGCATGCGCGCGATCGGGGAGCGCAACTCATGCGAGACTCCGCTCAGCAGATTACGTTCACTCTGAATCTGGTTGCGCAGCTCTCCGGCCATGATGTCGAAGTCTCGCACCAGGTCGGCGATCTCATCCTGGCGGTTGCCCAGATTGTCGCCGGCGCGAATATCCAGATTGCCGCGCGCCAGCTCATGGGTGGCGTCGCGCAAACGCTCGATGGGCTTGGTGAGATAGTGAGCGATGAGCAGGCAAACGATAGCCGAGAAGATAGTGCCGAGCCGCAGCGCCCACAAGATGTCGCCGGGCACGCGTTCCGAGATCGATGGCGGTGTCATCTCGGCGATGAGCACATACTGCCCTTGAGGGGTAGTTGCGCGGCCCGCTAGCACGTTGACTTCATACGAGTGATAGAGGCCTTCGTTATCTTCCGCCGCCGTGGCGCCGCGCAGAACATTGGCAGGAACCTGGCGTCCGGTCATTTCTCGTCCGCTGGCGTCGACCAGCCAGAAGCGCGATCGCTTGCTGAGGGAAAGTCCATCGAGTAGCTGCCGCAGCCCTGACGGCCCCTGTTCCTGAAGTGTCCGGGCGGCCAGGTCGGCAAGGATCGTCATCTGGTGGCGTTCAGGCTGGATCCACCATGGATGTTCGGAGTTGATGCGGTAGTGCACGCGCAGATAAAGCGCGCCGAGCAAAAGCGCCTGAGCGACCCAGAAGGGAAGGAAAATCTTCCAGAACAGCCGCCGGCTCATACGCGGCTCTTTTCCGGAGCTTCAGCGGCGAGGAAGTAGCCGATACCGCGAATCGGCCGAATGAGTTCCTCGGAGTCGGCGCAAGAGCTCAGTTTCTTGCGCAGACGGCTTACGTGAACATCCACGCTGCGATCGAATGCGTTCAAGGGACGCCCCAGCGCGACTTCGGCGATCTGCTCGCGAGTGACCACGTTGCCGGCATGGCGAAGCAGCAACTCCAGTACGTTGAACTCGACCGAGGTGAGATCGATGGGTGCTTCGCGGCAGGTAACCGTACGGGTGCTCAACGACATGCTGATATCGCCGACAGCGAGTGTTTCCTCGTGGCCGTCCCGTGCCACGGGAGCGGCGGATTCGCGGGTGCGCCGGAAAATGGCGCGTATGCGCGCTACCAGTTCGCGGGGATCGAAAGGTTTTGCCAGGTAGTCGTCGGCGCCAATCTCCAGCCCGAGGATGCGATCGACGGCTTCGCCGCGCGCGGTTAACAGCAGGACCGGGACGGAGGATTCCTGGCGGAGGGCCTTCAGTAGCTCAAATCCGGTGCCGCCGGGCAGCATGACATCGAGTATGATTAATTCGTGCTCCCCGGAGCGGGCAGCGGTCAGGCCCGAAGCATGATCGTAGGCCGCGTCCACGCGAAAGCCTTCGCCTTCGAGGAAGCGTTTTAAGAGATTGACCAGGCCGTGATCGTCGTCGACGATGAGCAGGCGGTTCACGGGATTTATTTTGCCTTTTCCCGCGCGGCTCTGCGGTGAAGAATTGTTTCGTGATGGGATGTTGGCCTTCACACTTCTTAACCTTCCTTCACCTTCTCTTAACTGCGACAAGAGCTCCCATTCGGTCTAATAGTATGAAGCAATAGTACTGCAACCATCGCGCCAAGTTGCAGTTAGCTGACTTGGGACGGGTAGCGATAACGCCGCGTCCGGGCGCACGTCGGTAGTGCTACGAGGAGGATTTTCGTGAAAACATGGCCATTCCTAAGGCCCGGAAAACGGAAAATCGCCGCATTTCTGGGATACGGGGTGACCCTTGCGATCTGCGCTGTTCTGGCCGGCTGCGGTTCCCGACCGTCCAAGAGCGCGAAAGCGGGCGGTCCGCCGCCGACGGTTCCTGTGGGAGTCGCCACGGTCAAAGAAGGCGACTTCGACGTATATCTCACCGGGTTGGGTTCAGTACAGGCATTTAATACGGTTTCATTGAAGACCCGCATCGATGGTCAGATCATGCAGGTGAATTTTCAAGAAGGCCAGGACGTCAAGCAAGGTGATTTACTGATTCTGATCGATCCCCGACCCTATGAGGTAGCACTGGCACAGGCTCAGGCGAATCTGGAAAAAGACGAGGCGCAGCTTACCAACGCCAAAGCTCAATACGAACGCAACAAAGTGCTCTACGAGCAGGGGGTCATCGCCAAGCAGGATCTGGACACGATGGAAGCTTCCTTCGGCACGTACGAAGGCACCATCGCCAGCGACAAGGCGGCGATTGATAGCGCCAAGCTGAACCTGACGTACTGCCGCATCGTATCGCCGATCAACGGTCGCGTCGGTCTGCGCCAGGTGGATCCCGGAAACTACGTTACGGCGGCGGGTGGCACGGCGATGCTGGTCATCACCCAGTTGCACCCGATTGCCGTGGTCTTCACTCTGCCGGAAGATCAGCTACAGCAGGTGTTTCAGCAGATGAAGTCGGGGGCGCTGGAAGTTGATGCGTACAGCCGCGATGACCAGACGAAACTGGGAACCGGCAAACTGCTGACCATCAACAACCAGATCGACCAGACGACCGGAACCGTGCAGTTGAAGGCTATCTTCGACAATCCTGACAACACGCTTTGGCCGAATCAGTTCGTCAATGCGCATTTGTTGTTGAAGAAAATGAAGGACGCCATTACGGCTCCGGCCAGCGCTCTGCAGCGGGGGCCCGACGGCAACTTTGTTTACACCGTCGACGCCCAGAACGTCGTGCAGATGCAGCCGGTGCAATTGGCTTTGACGCAAGGCGCAACCTCGGTGTTCTCATCGGGGGTGCAAGCCGGCGCGCGCGTGGTAACCGATGGGCAAGAGAAGCTGCAGGCGGGCATGAAAGTCGCTCCCCAGTCTCCCGCCCACCAGAGAAGCGGATCGTCCAGCGGTAGCATTGGATCGCAGTTATGAGTATTTCGCGGCCGTTTATTCTTCGGCCCATCGCGACTTCGTTGTTGATGGTCGGCGTGCTGCTGGTCGGCATCGTGGCTTACCAGCAGTTGCCTATTTCGGCTTTGCCGCAGGTCGACTACCCCACGATCCAGATCGTTACGTTCTACCCCGGCGCCAGTCCCGACGTCACGGCGTCGTCGATTACGGCTCCGCTGGAGCGTCAGTTCGGCGAACTGCCCGGCCTGAGCCAGATGACCTCGAACAGCTCGTTTGGCGCTTCGGTCATTACCCTGCAGTTCAATCTGGAAGAGAACATCGATGTGGCCGAGCAGGAGGTTCAGGCCGCCATCAACGCGGCGCAAACCTACCTGCCGAACGATCTGCCGACGCCGCCGATCTACAGCAAGGTCAACCCTGCCGACGCGCCCATCCTGACGCTGGCCATGACCTCGGACAGCATGCCGCTGCCGCAGGTGGAAGACCTGGCCGACACGACGTTTGCGCAAAAGATTTCGCAGTTGCCGGGCGTCGGACTGGTCAGTATCAGCGGCGGGCAAAAGCCGGCGGTGCGCATTTTGGCGAACCCGACGGCGTTGGCTTCTTACGGCATGAGCCTGGAGCAGTTGCGCTCGGTAATCGCCCAGATCAATGTCGACCAGGCCAAAGGTCAGCTCCAGGACAACCGCCAGGCCTTTACCATCGGCGCCAACGATCAGTTATTGAATCCGGCCGGCTACGCGGACGCGATCGTCGCGTATAAGAACGGCAACCCGGTTCGTCTTTCCGACGTTTCGAGCGTGGTGATGGGGGCGGAGAACGCCAACCAGGCCGCGTGGATGAACACCACCCCGGCGGTGATTCTCAACATCCAGCGGCAACCGGGCGCCAACATCATCAAGGTCGTCGACAGCGTCAAGCTACGCCTGAAGCAGTTGCAGGCGAACTTACCGGCCTCGGTGAAGGTCACGGTGCTGACCGATCGCACCAACACCATTCGCGCCAGCGTTAAGGACGTGCAGTTCGAGATGATGCTCACCATTGGCCTGGTCGTGATGGTGATCTTCCTGTTCCTGCGCACGCTGTCGGCCACCATCATCCCCAGCATCACTGTACCGCTGTCGATTGTGGGCACGTTTGCGGTGATGTATCTGCTCGGCTACTCGCTCGACAATCTCTCGCTGATGGCGCTGACGATCTCGACCGGATTCGTGGTCGACGATGCCATCGTAATGATCGAGAACATCGATCGCTTCATCGAAGAGGGACACACTCCGCTGGAAGCGGCGCTGCGCGGCGCCGGCCAGATCGGCTTCACCATCGTGTCGTTGACCGTGTCGCTGATCGCGGTGTTGATCCCGCTGCTGTTCATGGGCGATATCGTTGGCCGGCTTTTCCGCGAGTTTGCCGTTACCCTCGCCGTGACGATTCTGCTTTCTGCCGTCATCTCGCTCACGTTGACGCCGATGATGTGCTCGCTGCTGTTGCGGCCCAACCACGAGAAGAAGCATGGGCGCTTCTACGAATGGTCGGAGCGGATGTTCAACAACACCATCGCGTTTTACGGACGCACGGTGAAGTTCGTGCTAAAGCACCAGACGATAACGCTGCTGGTGACGATTGGAACCCTGATCGCGACCATTTACCTGTACATCGTTGTGCCCAAGGGCTTTTTCCCGGTGCAGGACACTGGCGTGATCATGGGCATTTCCGACGCGCCCGAGAGCATCTCGTTTGCGGCGATGGCCCAGCGGCAGCAGGCCTTGGCCGCCGCCATTCTGAAGGATAAAGACGTTGAGAGCCTCTCGTCTTTTATCGGCGTTGACGGTACCAACACGACCCCGAATAGTGGACGCATCCAGATCAATTTGAAGTCGCGCGAAGAGCGATCGGACGATGTCACGACGGTGATGAAGCGGGTGCAGCAGGAGATCGCCGGCGTGGAGGGCATCACGCTCTACATGCAGCCGGTGCAGGACCTCACGGTCGAAGACCGCGTCAGCCGTACACAGTATCAGTTCACATTGGAAGATGCGGACTCAAAGGAGCTGCGGGACTACACGACGAAGATGGTCGAAAAGCTGAAGACTTTGCCGGAGCTGCGCGACGTGGCTACGGACCAGCAGAATCAGGCGTCGCAAGCGACCCTGGTCATCGACCGCGATACCGCTTCGCGAATGGGTGTGACCGCCAGCGCAATCGACAATACGCTGTATGACGCTTTCGGGCAGCGGCTGGTGTCGATCATGTTCACCCAGCTCAACCAGTATCACGTGGTGCTCGAGGTCGATCCGAAATTCAGCGCCGATCCCGATTCGCTGAAGGACATCTACGTTCCTGCCGGTGGTGGACAAAGCCCGGCGACGCCGATGCTGGGCAGCCAGCCGGCAGGCGCCTCTACAACGACCAATGTCATGGCTGCCGCCGCCCAGCAGGTGCCGCTGAGTGCGATTTCGCACTGGGAGACAACCACCGGTCCCCTGACCATCAATCACCAGGGACAATTTCCGGCGGTAACGATTTCGTTCAACCTGGGCAATGGCGCGTCGCTGGGTGATGCCGTCAAGGCAATTCAACAGGCCGGTTCCGATGTCAATCTGCCGCCCAGTATTCAGCTCGCGTTTCAGGGCACGGCGCGCGCCTTCCAGGCATCGCTCGACAATGAGGGTTGGCTGATTCTGGCCGCTATCGTCACGGTGTACATCGTGCTGGGCGTTTTGTACGAGAGCTACATCCACCCCATCACGATTTTGTCGACGCTGCCTTCGGCCGGAGTGGGTGCCATTCTTGCGCTGACGCTCTTCCACATGGACTTGAGCGTGATGGCGCTGATCGGCATCATCCTGCTGATCGGTATCGTCAAAAAGAACGCCATCATGATGATCGACTTTGCGCTGGAAGCCGAGCGCAAGGAGGGCAAGCCGCCGGTTGAAGCGATCTACGAAGCCTGCCTGCTGCGCTTCCGCCCCATCATGATGACGACGTTTGCCGCGCTGTTTGGTGCGGTGCCGCTGGCGCTGGGTTCGGGAACCGGCTCCGAGCTGCGCCGGCCGCTGGGTATCACGATCATCGGCGGATTGCTGTTCAGCCAGGTGCTGACGTTGTACACCACGCCGGTGGTTTATCTGTGGTTCGATCGGCTGGCCTCTGCTCTGCGTCACATGCGCGTGCCCAAGCCGGTGGAGGCTGCGGGGGACTGAACGAAAGCGGCCAGTGGCTAGTGGCCAGTGAAAAGCATTAGCAGCAAGTTTTTACTAGCCACTAGTCACTGACCACTGCCTTATGAACATCTCTGCTCCAGCGATCGAACGGCCGGTAGCTACTACGCTGCTGACCTTGGCCCTGCTTCTGGCGGGAGCTCTGGCTTATATGCAGTTGCCGGTTGCGCCGCTGCCGCAGATCGACTTTCCGGTGATTTCGGTCGGCGCTTCGCTGCCCGGTGCAAGTCCGGAGACGATGGCCTCGGCGGTTGCCACTCCTCTGGAGCGCCAGTTCGGCCGCATCGCCGGTATCAATCAGATGACGTCGTCGAGTCAGTTGGGTTCGACGGGCATCACCATGCAGTTCGACCTGAACCGCAACATCGATGCCGCCGCCCGCGACGTGCAGGCAGCCATCAACGCAGCCCGCGGATATCTGCCCGCCGATCTGCCCAGCAACCCGACCTATCGCAAGATCAATCCTGCCGACTCACCCGTCATCATTCTCGAGATGACGTCCGAAGCGATGACGCAGGACCAGATGTACGACGTGGCCGACTCCATCATGGGACAGAAGTTGTCTCAGGTAGAGGGCGTGGGTCAGGTTTTCGTATGGGGATCGTCGCAGCCGGCCGTGCGCATCGAGGCCAATCCGCAAGCGCTGAACCAGATGAATCTCGGTCTGGAAGCGGTGCGCAATGCGATTGCCGCGGAGAATGCTAACCAGGCGAAAGGGTCGCTGGACGATGGGCAGAAGACGTGGGTGATCCGCGCCAACGACCAGCTCAAAAAGGCCAAGGACTACAAGAACCTGATCGTCGCCTACCGCAATGGCGCGCCGGTTCGGCTAAGCGACGTCGCCACGGTCGAAGATTCGTACTCAAACGTCAACAACGCCGGCAGCTTTAACGGCAAGCCCAGCGTGCTGATTGTGATCTTCCGTCAGCCGGGCGCGAACATCATCGCCACTGCGGACCGGGTAATCGCTGCGCTGCCCTTCCTGAAGGCTTCTCTGCCGCCGGCGATTCATCTGGAGATTGGCCTCGATCGTACGACGACGGTGCGGGCTTCGGTTGCCGATGTGCAGCGCACCCTGATCATTTCGGTGATCCTGGTTGTGCTGGTGGTGTTTGTCTTCCTGCGCGAGATCCGCGCCACCCTGATTCCCAGCGTGGCCGTACCGCTGGCCATCGTCGGCACATTCGGCGTGATGTACCTGTGCGGCTACTCGCTGAACAACCTGTCGTTGATGGCCCTCACCATCTCGACTGGATTTGTGGTTGACGATGCCATCGTGGTGCTCGAGAACGTGATGCGCCACGTGGAAGGTGGCATGCAGCCATACCAGGCGGCGCTGGTGGGCGCGCGCGAGATCGGGTTCACCGTCGTCTCCATGAGTACGTCGCTGATTGCCGTCTTTATCCCCATTCTGCTGATGGGCGGCATCGTCGGCCGGCTCTTCCACGAGTTCGCAGTGACCCTCAGCGCGGCCATTGCCGTTTCTCTCGTGGTGTCACTGACGACCACGCCCATGCTTTGCGCACGCTTCCTGAAGCCTCATGACCCGGGCAGCCACAGCAAGCTTTACCGGATGAGCGAGCGCGGGTTTTATCACCTCACGCACGGCTACAAGGTCTCGCTGGGTTGGGTGCTGCGCCACAAACTGGCTATCTTGATTTTTGCCATAGTGATGGTTCCGGTCAACGTCGCCCTGTACGTCATCATTCCCAAAGGCTTCTTCCCGCAGCAGGACACCGGCCGCCTGGGCGGCATGGTGATGGGGGATCAGGATCTCTCGTTCGAGGCGATGAAGGTCAAGACGGACGAGTTCATCCGCATCGTCAAACAAGATCCCGGCGTTGAGAGCGTGCTGGCCTTCGTGGGAGGCAACGGCGCGCAGAACCAGGGCCGCATGTTCGTCGTCTTGAAGCCGCTGGCCCAGAGAAAAATCAGCGCGGACGAGGTGGTCGCGCGCCTTCGCCCCAAGACCTCACATATTCCGGGTGCGACGCTTTTTCTGCAATCGATTCAGGACCTGCAAATCGGCGGTCGCATGTCGAACGCGCAGTACCAGTACACGCTGTCCGGTGAGGATCTTGACGAACTGTACGAGTGGGCGCCGAAACTGCTGGCGAAGCTGCGCAAGATCCCACAACTCAAGGACGTGAATAGCGACCAGCAGATCAGCGGCCTGGAAGAAAACGTCGTCATCGATCGCACCACGGCGGCCCGTCTTGGCGTGACGCCGCAAAAGATCGATGCAGTGCTATACGACGCCTTCGGTCAGGAACAGATTTCGACCATCTACCAGACGCTAAACCAGTACCACGTCGTGATGGAAGTGGCTCCGCAATACCAGCGCACGCCGGATGCCCTGAATAGCGTCTACGTCATCACCCAGAGTGGAGCGCAGGTGCCGCTGTCGACCTTCGCGCATTTCGAACCGTCGACGACTTCGCTGTCGGTCAACCACCAGGGACAGTTTCCGGCAGTTACGCTGTCCTTCAACCTGGCTCCTGGAGGTGATCTGGGTACGGCAACCAGAGCCATCGAGCAGGCCGAGGCCGAGATGCGGATGCCCAACAGCATCCACGGCAGCTTCCAGGGAACCGCTGCTGCGTTTCAAGATTCGGCTTCTTCCGAGCCTATGCTGATTCTGGCGGCGCTGGTGGCTGTGTACATCGTGCTGGGTATGCTCTACGAGAGCTACATTCACCCCATCACGATTCTCTCGACCCTACCTTCGGCCGGCACGGGCGCGATCCTGGCGCTGATGCTCTTCCACATGCAGCTCGATGTCATCGGGTTGATCGGCATCATTCTGCTGATCGGCATCGTGAAGAAGAACGCCATCATGATGATCGACTTCGCCCTGGAAGTCGAACGGTCGGGCAAGACCGCGGAAGAAGCGATTTATGAGGCTGGCCTGGTTCGCTTCCGCCCGATCATGATGACGACGGCGGCAGCGATGCTGGGCGCTCTGCCCCTGGCAATCGGCCAGGGTGTGGGCGGCGAGATTCGGCGCCCGCTGGGTATCGCTATCGTGGGCGGCCTCATCGTCAGCCAGGCTCTGACCCTCTACACCACCCCGGTCGTCTACCTGTACATGGATCGGTTCAAGGATTGGGTAGTGAGCATCATGCCGTGGGGCAAGAAGACCGCTACTCGCGAAGAAGAAGTCCCCGTCTTCGCCGACTGAGATCCCGTTATCCCATCGCTAGCGCTGCTGGATTGGCGTGAAATGCCCGTACTTGTCCAGATCGATGCGAATATTGCACTGCTGTGGAGCGACGTGGGCGAATGAGACACTCAAGGTCGGCTCGGGGCTTGGCAGTTCGCCAGCTTCCGTCGGAATTCGTATGAGGTCGTCCCCCTCGTTGTAGGGCGCGGCAACATCCGTTCCCTTGGAAATGACCAGCGTCCATTGTTTCGAAGTGGGGATCAGGTAAAGGTTGTAGGCGCCCATCGGCAGCGATTTTGAGCCGATCTGAATTGGGGTATTGGTAAACAGGGCCATGGCCTTGCCCCCAGGTGCCCATACTTTTCCGAAGGGAACCTGCATGTTCAGCGGCTTCTTCAAGTTAACGTTGACGTGCTCGTACTGGACCACCAGTTGTTTTTCTTCGTCAAAGTTACAGGTAGCCGACGCGCTGTTGGGGTCGTCCTGCGCCCGGGCAGTGCCGCCGAAAATAGGAGCGAGCGAAGCGGCAAGGAAAAAGGACAAAATGACGCGGTGCATAGCCAAGCCTCCGTGCCTACAATCCAGACTACGCAGTTTAGCCGCAATCCGCTATTGTAAGTCTGTGACATTGCACGATTAAACTCGGGATGCAACCGGGCGCATTGACGCAGTTTTAATCCGCCGCGCCGGTATGGCCATAAAACTACTATTGCGTTTTCGGCATCTCTGAGTAGGAACAACCTCGCTTCTCGTAGAACTCAAATCGTTGAATAATAGTACTTTGGGCCTACCGGCAGAGCAGGCTGCAATGCTTATTCATGACTGATGCACACAAATCCATGACCAGCGCCTGGCAGGAGCGCCTCTCGGCGATGCGCAACCTGCCGCCTGTGCTGAAGATCGTCTGGGACTCGGGGCCGCTCGTGGTCGTCTTGGGCTTCGTTTTCCGGCTGCTCATGGCGCTTCAACCGGTAGGTTTGTTGTATGTCAGCAAGCTGATCATCGACGTCATCGTTCAAGTTGTCACCAAACATCAGCCGATTCCGACCAAGTTGTGGTGGCTGGTGGCGGCCGAGTTCATCCTCGCCGTGGCCGGTAACGTCCTGACCCGGACGATCGACTACCTGGACTCGCTGCTGGCCGACAAGTACACCCGCCACGTCAGCATCCAGGTGATGAAGCATGCGGCCGAGCTGGATGTCATCGCCTACGAAGACCCGGTTTTCTACGACCGGCTGGAACGCGCGCGCGTTCAAGCTACCGACCGTCTGGCGATGATCCAGATGCTTGGCCGTCTGGTGCAGCAGGTCATTACGACCATTACGCTGTCGATTTCGATCATCTACTTCTCCCCGTGGCTGCTATTGCTGCTGATTGCCGGCGTTATTCCGGCGTTTCTCGGCGAAAGCCATTTCGCCTTCCTGGGATATGCCAAGAATTTTCGACAGACGCCGGTGCGCCGACAGCTCGACTATCTGCGAGTTCTTGGCGGCAGTAAGGAAGCTGCGAAAGAGCTGAAGCTTTTCGGGCTGAGCAGATTCCTTACCGAGCGGTTTACCCGGCTGTCGGACGAAGTCTACGAGGAGAATGTCGCACTCTCGAAACGCAAGCTGGTGGCGGGCGCGCTGCTCTCGATTATCGGCTCGCTTGGTTATTACGCAGCCTATATCTACGTGATTTGGCGGACGGTTACCGGCGCGCTTTCGATCGGCACCCTGTACTTCCTGGCAGGCGCGATTCTGCAGGCCAGCACCAACATCCAGATGATCTTCTCGACGCTCTCGGGAGTGGCGGATCAGGCATTGTTCCTGACCGACCTGCTGGCGTTCTTCGAGATGCAGCCGACGATCAAGTCAAAGCCCAATGCTCTTCCCGCGCCGAGGCCGATTCGTCGCGGCTTCGAATTCCGCAACGTGAGTTTTGCTTATCCCGGCAGCTCGCGTCGAATCCTGAAGAACCTGGATTTCACCCTGCATCCGGGCGAGCGCGTGGCCCTGATCGGCGAGAACGGGCAAGGCAAGACGACCATCGTCAAGCTGATTACGCGGCTGTACGATCCGACCGAAGGGCAGATCCTGCTCGACGGCATCGACCTCCGCGAGTACAGCCTCGAGGACCTCTACAAGGAAATTGGAGTAATTTTTCAGGATTTTATGCGTTATGAGATGACCGCCCATGAAAATGTAGCGGTTGGACGCATCGAAGAAATTGGGAACGCTGAAGAAATTGCTGCGGCGGCGCACAAGAGCCTGGCAGACGAGGTCATCGCAAAGCTGCCCAACCGTTTTGATCAGATGCTCGGCCGACGCTTCGAGAACGGCGTCGATCTTTCCGGCGGCGAGTGGCAGAAGCTGGCACTGGCGCGAGCTTACCTGCGAGATGCACAGTTGCTGATTCTGGACGAGCCGACGGCGGCGCTGGACGCGCGCAGTGAGTACGAAGTGTTCGAGCGCTTTGCTGAGCTGACCGGCGGCAAGATGGCGTTGTTTATTTCACATCGGTTCTCGACCGTACGCATGGCGGACCGAATCGTTGTTCTGGCGGACGGCCAGATTGCCGAGGACGGCAGTCATGAGCAGTTGATGGCGCTCGGCGGCCAATACGCCGAGATGTTCGAGTTGCAGGCGGCAAGCTATCGATAGATCCATGGTGAATGCCAATCACAGGGACGTGCTGGTAGAAATGGCCGAGCGGCCAGAGCCGATTCCGGCGGGAGCGCCGCAACGCGAAAGCGCGCTTACGGAAGCCGCACGTCAGTGGGCGCATGCAATTACGTGGCTGCCGGCAACAAGAGAGTCCGACCATTTCGCCACGCGCTGGGCCGCCCTGAATCGCAGCCTGGAACCATTGCTGGCTGAAGTCGATTTTCAGCTTGGCCCCGACGAGCAGCTTCCCGAAGATCTGCAGTGGATGCATGACAACGTCCGGCTGGTGCGAGCCACGCAGAGCGAAGTTCAGCAATCGGTGAGTTCGATGCGTCGCGTGCCCCATGTGCGTACTCCGGACAAGACGGTCATGCCGCGCGTTCTGGCGATAGCCCAGAATTTTATCGAGCAAGTGGAGTATCGCTATTCCGATGCCGCCTTCGCTGCCTACCTGAAGGCGTTCCAGACGGTCGTCGGCCTCAACATGGCGGAGCTTTCGCTGCTGCCTCCTGCGCTGAAGCTGGTGGTGCTGGAGGAGTTCGTCGCCCGGGGTAAAGAGGTCATCAAGCAGCCCGAGCAACCGCGCCGCATCAGCGATCTGATGGCCAGCATGCGCGAATCGTCGGAGGCGCCGTGGCGAGAGCTGCTGGAGCCGCTGATCGTCTTCGAGCCGGTACTGGCGCAGGATCCCGCCAAGGCATACGCACGCTCGGATTTCCAGAGCCGTGAACTCTATCGCCATACGGTAGCGCACTACGCGGAACATTCGGACTGCTCAGAGCTCGAGATCGCGCAACGGGCAATCGATCTGGCGCTCGAGTCGGTAAAAACCCCGCCAGCCGACCCGCGGTTGGCTTGGCGCAAGTCGCATGTCGGCTATTACCTGATCGGCGAAGGCGCCAAACAATTGCGGGCCCGTGCGGGTGTGCGCTTGCCGTTTGGGGAACGGGTGCAGGACTTCCTGCGTCGTCATCCGGATGAGTTCTACCTTGGCGGCATCGAACTGCTGACGCTGGTGATCGTGATTGCGATCATGACGCCGGCCTTCAACGCGTTCAACAGTTTCATCGGGCGCATATCTCGCCATCATCGTTCTTTTGCTTCCCGCCAGCCAGAGCGCGGTTGAGGTGATGAACTACCTCACCACCGCGCTCCTGCCACCGCGAATTCTGCCGAAGCTGGACTTCTGCGAAGGCATTCCCAACGACTGCGTAACCATGGTCGTGGTGCCGACGCTGCTGTTGAATGAGAAGCAGGTGCGCCGCCTCGTGGAAGATGTGGAGATTCGTTACCTCGGCAACACCAGCCGCAATCTGCACTATGCGTTGCTGACTGACATGCCCGATTCGGCGGAGAGCCCGAATGAAGACGATCCGCTGGTCGAGCTGGCTGCCGGACTGATTCGCGACCTGAACGAAAAGTATGCTGCCGACGACCAGGGGAACTTCTTCATGTTCCACCGGCACCGCATCTACAACCCGCGCGAAGGCGTGTGGATGGGGTGGGAGCGCAAGCGCGGCAAGTTGCTCGACTTCAACCGGCTCATCAAAGGCAAGTACGACAGCTTCCCAGTGAAGATCGGCGATATGTCGCTGCTGCCCGAAGTGCGCTTCGTACTCACTCTCGACAGCGATACGGAACTGCCACGGGGGACAGCCCACAGGCTTGTTGGCGCGATGGCCCATCCACTGAATCAGGCCATTGTCGATCCGCGCGACAACATCGTGGTTGCCGGCTACGGCATTCTGCAGCCGCGAGTCGGCATCAGCGTTCAGAGCGCCTCGCAATCACGCCTGGCCAGTATTTACTCCGGACAAACCGGCTTCGACATCTACACCCGCGCGACCTCCGATGTTTATCAGGACCTTAAGGGCGAAGGGATTTTCACCGGCAAGGGAATTTACGAAGTCGAGACGCTGGGCCGCGTGCTGGAACATCGCTTTCCGCGTAACGCCCTGCTGAGCCACGACCTTATCGAGGGCGCCTATGCTCGAGCCGGCCTGGTCAGCGACGTTGAGGTCATCGACGATTATCCGTCGCACTACAGCGCTTACAATCGCCGCAAGCATCGCTGGGTGCGCGGCGATTGGCAGATCGTGAGCTGGCTCTTCGGGCGCGTGCCCGATGAGACTGGCCGCCGCGTGCCGAATCCGATTTCGTTTCTGTCGCGCTGGAAGATTCTCGACAACTTGCGGCGCAGTTTAGTTGAGCCTGGTATTTTCCTTCTCTTTGTATTGGGATGGACCGTGCTGCCAGGTAAGCCGCTCTACTGGACGCTGGTGACCATCGCGATTTTGTTTGTGCCGCCCTGGTTCCAGTTTGCATTCTCGGTTGTGCGCTCGCTGGCCTCAGGCGCGTTCCGTTCCATCGGCGACGCCGCGACCGCTCTGGTCAAGGCGATGGTTAGCGTGTTGCTGACACTGACATTCCTGGCCCATCAGACTTTGATCTCCGCCGATGCCGTCTTCCGAACCTATTATCGGCGCCTGGTTTCGCGGCAGCGCCTGTTGGAATGGGAGACGGCTGCGGAAGCCGAGATGGCCAGCGGGAAACGCACGTTTGTCGATGTGCTGCTGAACTGGACGCCGATCATGGCTTTGACCGTGGGCGTCCTTGTGTACTTCTCGCATCGTCATGCTATGTACGACGCGTTGCCCATCCTGCTGCTGTGGGCCTTCAGCAAGCCGGTGAGCGCATGGCTGAACCGTCCGCCACGTCCGGCGCAGAAGCATGTCACGATTCAGGATCAACGCTTCCTGCGTCGCGCCGCGCTCTACATCTGGCGCTACTACGCGACATTCAGCAATGCTGAGCACAACTGGCTAATCCCCGACAATGTTCAGGAAGAGCCACCACGCGTAGCCGCTCGCCTGTCGCCGACGAATCTCGGCTTCCTCTTCAACGCGCGGCAAGTGGCCGTAGAACTGGGCTACCTGACCACCCCGGAATTCGTCCAGCAGACTCTTCGCACCCTGCACACGGTTGATCGCTTAACGAAAGATCATGGTCACCTCTACAACTGGTACGACACGCGCACCTTGGAAGCTGACCGGCCTCGCTTCGTCTCTACTGTAGATAGCGGAAATCTGGCGGCGTCGCTCATCACGTTGAAGGGCGGGTGCCTGGAGTTGCTGAACAAGCCATTGCTGAGTCCGGCTCTGCTGGACGGCTATGCCGATCATCTCTGTGCGCTGGCCGACCTGGAAGTGGTTTCACATAAGGTGGCGCGCAGCTACGAGAAGACCACGGAGTCGCAATGGTTGGATCGGCTGTTGTCGTCCGTCGAAATTCCTCAGGTCGACGAGACTCTCGACCACGCTGTGGATGCGGCGTGGTTCCGCGAGCAAACCACCGGATTGATTCAGCACATTCGGTTGGCCATTCACGACTACATGCCTTGGCTCCTGCCGGAATTTTCAGCATTGAGAGCCGATGCCACCTTGGCTTCGTTGCTGAACTGCGATTCCTTCGCGCTGGCGCAGATGCCGGAGTGCATCGAGCAACTACGGATCAAGCTTGAGGTCAGCATCAGCCTGGGCATGGATGGTCGCGAACTTCGTCAAGCGCTCGTGGCTAAGCTTCCGGAAGCGCGCCTGAACAGCCTCCGCCTGATCGAACAGCTACGAACCATAGCAGCGCAGTGCGAGCAACTCTACCGCGACATGGATTTCGCTTTTCTGCTGGATCGACGGCGGAAGTTGCTCTCCATCGGATACGACGTAGAAGCCGGAAAGGTCCACGCGGCCTGCTATGACCTGCTCGCTTCAGAGGCGCGTATCGCAGCTTTCATTTCCGTCGCCAAAGGCGATATTCCGCAGGAGAGCTGGTTCCAGATGAGCCGCTCCCACGTTGTGGTAGAGGGCCGTCCGGTGCTGATTTCCTGGACGGGCACCATGTTTGAATACCTGATGCCGCAGCTATGGATGCGCTCGTATCCGGACACCATGCTGGAGAATAGCAAGGAATCGTCGGTCTTCGCACAGCAGATGTACGCCGACGACAAAGGCATTCCTTGGGGAATCTCGGAGTGCGCTTTTGCCAAGGTCGAAGACAACGGCGCCTATGGCTATCGCGCATTCGGTGTTCCTCAGCTTGCTTTGCAACAGGATGAAGAGCGGCTGGTGGTGGCGCCATATGCGACGATGCTCGCGCTCGGGATCGATCCGCCGGAAGCGATTCGCAATCTGCGCTGGATGACCAAGAAAGGCTGGTTCGGAACATACGGCTATTATGAGGCAGCGGACTTCACCGCCGATGTTCGGCCGACGCGGCGCCAGCGCTTCGCACTCGTCCGCTCCTGGATGGTGCACCATCAGGGCATGAGTCTGCTGGCCATCGCCAACTTCCTGAATCACGGCGTAGTGCAGCGCTGGTTCCGCGCCGATGCGCGTGTTCAGGCGACCGAACTCCTGTTGCAAGAGCGTCCCGCGGGGCGAGTTGCAGCCAAACCCAAGTCGAAGAAACGCGCGAGCAAAGCTTCAGCGCGCAAGCCACGCCCGGTCCTGGTCGCTAAACCATGACGGATAAAGGGTTTACGTTACGTGGAACAGAGCTCTCCACGCAAGGCAACAATGTGTGTCTGCTTGCGTCTAATTTATAGACACCACTTTTGCATTGATGGCGGCAAACCGCCGGGATTCTGGATGCGCAACACAGCGCAAGTCGCGCTACCATTTACGTACGGAGGATCGATTCGATGAGTGAAAACAATGACGAGTATGTTCGCGAAGGCGAATACCGTTCTTCAGAGAGCAATGCCAGCCTGGGATTGGCGATGCTGTTTGTGGGTCTGGCGATAGGTGCGCTGACTGCGCTGCTGGTGGCTCCGAAGACCGGCAAACAAATGCGCAAGACGCTTCGCCGCAAGTATCAGGGAGCTCGCGATGCGATGGAAGATATTGGCGATCAGGCCAGTGACTGGATTGATAAAGGATCGGATTGGGCGGACAAGGCGAAGAGCCGGGTCGCGCCGTTGACCAAGCCGTTTCGCCGCTAAGATAGAGTTCCCGCGCACAAACAAATACGGACCGGAGATCCCGGTCCGTAAGCGCTTTCTACCTGCTTGCTGATATTCGCCTAGTATTTGAAGATGTGAATTCCGCCGTCGCCGGTTGTGATCTCCAGCAGCGGGCCGCCGCCATTCAACTTGCCACGAATCCTGGTGCTCTCAATCGAGCCATTCACTGTGACCGGCAGGTCGAGTTGAATTTTGCCATCGCCGGTGTGGGCATAAATCTCCGCCGCCAAATCCTGCGGCAGCTTGGCTTCGACTCGCCCGTCGCTGGTATGAATCAGCCAACCGTTGGCCATCTTTGAACCAGGGCGTACGGTGAGATCGATGTGCCCATCGCCCGTGCGCAGGTCGAGATCGGTGAAAACGCCGTCTACGCTCATGTGACCGTCGCCGGTGTGGCCGTGAATCGAACCGTTGAAGTCCTGCACTGAGATATGCCCGTCCCCTGTATCGAGCCGTGCCTGGCCAGACACTCCATTCACCGTAATTGCTCCATCGCCGGAGTGAAGGTCGAGCGAGGACTGCGGGGGGACCTGAATCTCGACGCGTACGCCACGATGCATGTTGATATGGAAGCCCCACTGATTCGGGATGCGCACCTGAATCTCAACCTTGTCGCCCTCCTGGCGTTCGGTTACGCGGACGCCAGAGCTCCCAATCGGATAGCCATCAGCAACGATGTGGGCGTTGATGGTGTTGCTGACGCCGCGCGACACATCAATGGAAGCATCGTTGGTGTCGACATGCAGCGTTGGACTGGTGCCGACCTGATAGGACTTATTCCACTCATCCGCGTGGGCGGCGAGGCTGAATGCGCTGAGGCAGAACAGGAGGACTAGAGGCTTCATACTTACAGAGCTCCTTCTCTTTATAGTACGAGAAGGAGCTTCCGTAAGTTCCGTTGCGAATGAGGAGATAAGGAGGGCACGTTTGCGGTGCCCGGGGCATGCGATCTAGCGGAGTGGAACGTCCCGCATGCCCCTCATGAGCATCGCTCCCTGCTTGTTTAGATAGACGGGGGTGGGAAAAAATGGTTAGCGCCCGGGCATGAAAATCGGCAGGATTCCCGGCGTCAGCAGAAGTGATTGGATGTGTTGAGTTTATTCTGCTGGTTGTGCTGATTGATCCTGCGGCAGTAGATCCTGCACCGCTTTCTGATTGAATTCTGCAGCCTTATTTGCATCTCCCATCGCCTTCCAGGCCGCAGCCCTGCCTTGGTCCGCCTGGAACTTGACGTTGTGTTCTGCCGGCCCTACCAGCATCTCCGGAGAGGCATTGTTCTCGGCTTCGGAGAACGTCGTAAGCGCTTCTCCCGGCTGATGAGTGTCAAGGTAAAGTCTCGCCAGCTTCAGCAACTCAGATGGCTTCGGTAAAGTCGACAACGCGATTGCTTTCCGTTGAGCCTGGATCGTCTCAGGAATTCTGTCCTGATGTTTGTACACGGTCGCCATAGAAAACCAGAATAGAGGCACGTCGGGATTTCGCGAGATGGCCGTCTGGTACTGTTCTTCGGCATCGGACAGGCGTCCGGTCAGGTAGTCGATGTTGCCGCGAAGCCAGGGCACGAAGCTGGAATCCGGAACGATCTCGTCGGCTCTGTCGATGGCGGAGAGCGCTTCCCCGTTGCGTCCCAGCGCGGCCAGAATGATGGCTGCATTCGCCCATTGATTGAATCGAGTCAGGGACGATCCTGTGGGAGCTTGTCGAGGCAGCGGAGCGGTTGCGCAATTAACCCCGAAGCGTTGAATCAAAGCTGCATTTTCGGGCGTACGACGCACGAATACCCCCGAAACTTCGTCGAGGTAAACCGGGCTCCACTTTGCGCTGTTGCAGTAGTTCTTCAGCTCATCCAACTCTGATTCGAAACGATTCAGTGGAAGCAAAATGGTGTTGATGTTGTAGCGGGCGACCTCCGTGTCCCACGTCGCCGAATCCGCACTCGCGCTCAGCAGCTCACCTTGACGCAGGAAGGCTCCGCGTCCAAACGGTATGGCCCGGCCATCGAAGTAGTCCCGGTATTTTGGGCCCAGCGCCCACGTAACGAATCCGCCTTCGTTGTAGGTGTTGAAGATCTCTGGCGGGACATTGTTCTGCTGGATGAAATCAGCGGCCTCCGACGGAAACCACCAGCTCAGTCCGGCACCATACGAAGACAGCGCCATTTCGTCGAACTTGAAAACCTTAGCCGACCACACGATCGCGAGCCCGGAAAGGATGGCAGTAGCTGCGATGGCGAGCATGGCGCGTCGCCGTTCGTCGTGGATATGCCGGACGGCATGAGACAAAGCTGTCGCCAGAATCGCGCCGCCCACAATCGTAACAGTGATCGCGGTGAGCGCCTCCATTCGCAGATGCTGCATGGTGACATAAGCGGCGCACATCAGAAGGAACACCGCTCCGATCTCCCCCTGTATGAGGCCGAGTACAACCGCAACGAGCGCGAGGAGGAGAAGAATGTAAATCGATCCGCCGTAAGAAAGGGTCAGGCCGTGAAGTAGTGTGGACCAAGTCAACGGCAGTCGGCCCCACTCGGCGATCCATGAGGAATGCTCAGCCATGGCGCGATTCTGTCGAATCAGCGCCGAATACAGAGTCCAGCCCCAAGAGTTGGCGATGGTGACTGCAGCGGTTGCGAGAAACCATGGGACTGCGCGCTTGAGCCGCTGGATCGCGGCGCTTCGGCGCTCACCGGGCCTGAGCATCTGCAGGACGTCCATGCCGACGAATGCAGCGATGAGTCCGAGTCCGGAAACGAAGCCCAGATGAAGATTCACCCACGCCAGCATGAGAATGGGCAGCAACCACAAACGAGCCCGGCCGGTGCGATAGTTTTCCCACAACAGCGACAGAAAGGCGGCGAACAAGACGACCGTGAACATCTCTGCTCGTGGAGTGGTTCGCTTGGCGATGAGCGGAACAACGAAGATGGTGATGGCAGCGGTAACCGCTGAGCCACGGCGGAGCAACAAAGCCACAGCACCCACGCAGGCGGCCGCGCCGATCCAGGAAAGGAGAGAATATCCGCCTAAGAGGTAGGCCCAATAGAAGAGCAACCCTGAGCCGACGGGATAAACCCACGGATGTCCTGCCGCGGTGTACGAGAAAACGTCTGTCGAGAAAACCTGGTGATGTTGCGCCACCCAGCGTCCGGTAGCCAATTGCCAGAACAGGTCGGGGTCGGCGATCGTGCGCAACCCACAGACAAACGCGTAAACGAGGGCGAGTGCGGACAGCAGGAAGATCAGGCGCACTTCCAGGCGTGAAGCTCCGTCCGTCGGCGGGGCTTTGGCCTGCGTGTTCCTGGCGAACTTGGAAGTCAGTTTGGGCATTTCAACTGCGTGGTGCGCTGGCCAGCCTTGCGGCAGCATCGTTCATCGTGGATCCACTGGCGGCCTGAAAATGGCGCGGACCGATCGTCCATGGCGATCTCGATGACGGGCAATTATAGCGGCAGCGGACTTGTGGCTGCTCAACGCGTGTAGCGGTTCTCTTTCTTCTCCGCGTGACGCTCCAGTCCCAGCTGAATAAGCCGATCGATCAGTTCGGGGTAAGCAATGCCCGAAGCTGCCCACAGCTTCGGATACATGCTGATCGACGTGAAGCCCGGCAGTGTGTTGATCTCGTTGACGTACATCTTCTGGCTGCGAGGATCCATGAGGAAGTCAACGCGGGCCAATCCCGAACAATCAACGGCCTGGAACGCTGCGATTGCCAGCCGCTGGATTTCTTTCATCTTGGTTTTGGTGACTTTCGTCGGAATGATGAGTTCGGACCCCTCATCGAGATACTTGGCGTTGTAGTCGTAGAACTCCTTGATGGGCACGACCTCGCCGGCGACGGAGGCAATCGGCTTGTCATTGCCCAGCACGGAGCACTCGATCTCCCGGGCCTTGGCCTTCTTGCCGCCTACGCCTTCCTCAATCACCAGCTTGCGATCGAATTTCGCCGCCTCGTCCATCGCGGCTGCCAGTTCGCCGGCATCGTGGACCTTGCTGATTCCGACTGATGAACCCAGATTCGCCGGCTTTACAAACACCGGATATCTCAGCTTCTCTTCGATAAGCTTCCTGGCTTTCCTGGGCTGTTCGCGCCACGCGCTGCGCAGAATGGTCACATGTTTCACGATCGGCAGTCCGGCGTCGCGGAACAGACGCTTCATCACGTCCTTGTCCATTCCTGCCGCCGAGCCCAGGACGCCGGCGCCGACATACGCGATGTCAGCCAGTTCCAGCAGGCCTTGTATGGTGCCATCCTCACCAAAGGTCCCATGCAGGACGGGGAAGATGATATCGACGTCAACCGGATCCACCGCGGCCCGCAGGTCTCGCGCATCGGTTTCGAAGGGCATCAAGGAAGAGTGGTTCTGACCGGGCATTGGAGGCACAACGACGCCTTCACCGCGGGCCAGCACGGCTGCCGCTGAGGTCGTCTCCGGATCGCCTGCCCGCAGATGCCGTGCGTCCGGCGCCTCCGCGGGGGTGCCTTTCAGCAGACGCTCCGCGTGCGATGCGGTGACCCAACGGCCTTCCTTGGTAATGCCGATGGGAACCACGTCGTACTTGCTCTTATCGATTGCGTTCAGGACCGATGTCGCCGACAGCAGCGATACCTCGTGTTCGCCGCTGCGTCCGCCGAACAGGACGCCTACCCGAAGTTTCTGCATGATTCGATATTAACGCTGCGTAACACCGTGGCTAGTGATTAGCCGTGGACGGGCGGGCCGTTAAATTTCAGTGAAACGTGGCCGCTGGCGATTGACCCTGCCAAGTCGGTGCTCTACCATCCCACCTTTATGACCAAAGAGAATCTCGATCTGTTGCAAGCCACTTACAAACAGGCGGTCGACCAATGGGTCGCCGCGATCCGGGCTGAAGAAGCGCTGGCGACGCCCGACCACTCCGAAACTGCCATGGAACACTGGGACAAAGCCGACTTCAGCGTTCAGGATGCAGAGAAGCAGGCCCGCAAAGCGCGCGACGCCTACAAAGACGGCCTGCGGCAACTCAATTACGGTTTCTAATCATCAGTCGTGGCGAAGCGACGAGGTCGGGCCCGGCATCATCTAATTTTGCAGATATGCTTCCGCTCTGCCCTCCAGCCAAAGTTGAGGTCGACGAGAGTCGACGCTACATTTCCGTAAACGATGCGGCCTGCCGCCTGCTCGGCTATTCCCGCGAAGAATTTCTAAAATTACGCATTGACGACATCAGCTTCCCCTCCGGCGCGCACACCGGGCCAATGTACGATCAATTCGAAGAAGACGGCAGCATGCAAGGGATTTTTGCCTTGCGCCGCAAGGCTGGAGACGTGATCTGGGTGCGATTTCACGCAGAAATCGTGGACGGCCGCTCCTTCGCCGTCTGGACGCACTACGAGCCATGGCAGGGACCCAACGCCCACCCTGTGATGGAAGACTTCCGATGACGCTGAACTACTGGTGCGCTTCGTTGATCAGCTGAGCAACCTTCGAATCGCCGCCAACCGGCTCCACAAAGACAATCTGGTTCGGATTCAGGTACATCCGGTCGGGGCCGTGCAGCTCCTTGCCGCGCTTCACCAGCATGTTGGTCACCTGCTTGGTCTGAGGATCAGTTTTGCTGACGATGTAGAAGACGTCAGTCAGCACTGGGTTGCGCGTGCCGAATCCGTCCAGCTTTCCGTAGTAAACCGCCCCATTGATGAGCAAGACGGCCTGATAGGCGGTCGCAAAGCTCGGACCCTGACGATGATGGTCCATCCAGTGATAGGTGATCGCATGTCCGAGAAACATCCCAATGAGAAGGAAAACGATACAGCCAATTATCAGTCCAGATTTACCCGATTTCTGCTGACTCGGGGCAGCAGCTGCCGTTGAAGCCATCTTAGTCTCCGTCGCCCAGTGATTTCGGAATAGGACGTGCCGATTATACGCATGAGCGCCGGATACTCACGCAAAGAAAAACCCGCATGTCTCAAAGCGAGAAATGCGGGCCGATGAGAGGAGATCAGCTTTACGGGAGCCGCCGACTTGGACGGCTCCCATAAGCAGGGCAAGGGAGCGTCTGGAGATGAATCGTCCAACGCTCTTTATGGATTTGAATCGGGTACGGTTTGTATCAACGCGTCACCGATGATCAAGTCGAGGCCGATCGGTAGTCCGTAACTGTTGTTCTGGTTGACGACCAACTCCACATCACGAACTTCGGTACTGTGCTGCGGAGGTATTCCGCTCACGATGCGTTTCAGGTAGAGGGTGCCCAACCCGGCCAGTGACACTTGGGTGTTGTAAGCCACGTTGTCGGTGATCTCCGGATGGCCGGCGATCGATATGCCCACAAACGACGCAGTTCCCACAGAGAGAACCTGGACATTGTTGTTCACCACCGTATTCACTTGCGCGCTGAGCACATTGGCACTGATCAGACCGCTCAGCAAGTTTAAGCCCTGGACCGTGGAAGTGGTTCTGCCGGTAGACATGGTGTTGGTGAGGTTCGACTCGCCCGTATTGGTGATGGTTCCCGTGTTCAGGATGTTGGGCAGGTTCACCGTAGCCAGGCTGTTGGTCATCACCGTGCCGCCGGTTCCCAGGCAGGGAAGAATGACGGGCGCCGTAGGAGCTGAGGTCAACAGATTGCCCAGGATTTCGGTCCCAAACGACTGTCCACTCAGGATGGCCGGCGCGAACACGTTGAGCATGCCGCTGTTCGCGTTGGAAACGATGACCTCCGTGCCGACCTGCAATCCCAGAATATTGAGGACGGTCACGTGAATGTGCAGCATGTTCACAGTGAGGTTCGCCATCGCATTCGAGATGTTGGAAGTCTGCTCGTTCAAGACGATGTATCCGATCAAGGGAAGGTTCACGCGGGTGTTCGCCGGCACAGAGCCGTTATATACGTGACCCAGGATCGAAAGGTTGGTGAAGGTCGAACCCGCAGCGCTGACCTGGAAAGTGCCGTTGCTCTGCAGTGTGGTAGTGCTGACGGCATTAATCGCTTGCGCTGTAATCAGGCCGCCCAACAGGCTGATGTTGGCGGTGGAGGCAGTCGCCTTTGCGGCCTGCGCTGAACTGGCGACGCTCGTAGTCACTGCGCCGCCGCTGAGCAAGGGAGGAAGGCTGACGCCGGCCCCGTTTGCCGAGAGGTTAAGCGGCTGAGCTGAGGTTCCGCAGGTTCCGCCTAACTGCACCGGAGCTGTCTGCCCTACGAGAATGGTGTTTCCAACGAAAGCCGACGTACCGTATGCCGAGCCGATGTAGGACTGAGTGTCGGGATTGGTTGCGAAGCTGAGGCTTGAAGCGAAGATCATCAGTACCAGCACAGCGCCTGCTGCGACCGGTAAGCGAAAATTCGATGACCTCATTTTGGTCGTCATGTCTACCATGCATTCCTCCTCATTCTGACAAATATTTACCCTGGTCTCGCTCCGGCATAGCGGGCAGCGTGGTCGAAGAACACCACGTCTATGCCGCCAGTGAGGCCTGGGGCGCGGGTTCTATCAAAACGTCACACAGCTCCGCATCCGACCTTGTCGGGGAGCAAGCGCGTCAGCGGAGGTAACCAAATTGTCGATTCATCATCTTTGCGTCATGAATCGCCGTGGCTGAGTCTTGCGAAGAGGAATAGAGCAATTAGTCTTCCAGCCAAGCAGGTTCGCATTCTTAATTGGTTAGGCTGACGAGGAACAATCAGAGTGAGAAGATATGTACCACAGAGTAGGATATACGGTTGATGTTACTGCGGGAAGAGTGGGTACACCTTGGTGGCTTTATTGCTCAAATAGAGCCTATTTACTCTAGTTATCTAGCGCGCGGAGTAACTGCAATTGCACAATTACTCTATCGGGAGGTAACTATCAATCTGGCTTCGGTGACGCGGAACTAAAGTGGTTGATTACCTTTTGTAGAGAGGTTTCATCGTCAACATTGAGACAGGTTCGTGAACGGTCGATCTGCTTCATCAGTCCGCAAAGAACCTTTCCCGGCCCCACCTCCACAAAGGTCTGAATGCCCAGATCAATAAGCGCGCGCATCGACTTATCCCACTGCACGGCGCCCGTTACCTGCCGCATTAGGGCTTCACGAGCCTGTTCGGCCGTGGTAACCAGGCTGGCATCGATGTTGCACATGACGGGAACTTCCGGCGCGTAGAAGGTGAGCGCAGTCAGGTCATGGGTGAGGCGGTCCTGGGCCGGCTGCATCAGGGCGCAATGGAAGGGAGCGCTGACCGGCAGCAGGATGGCTCGCTTGGCGCCCGCCTTCTTTGCCAACTCCGCCGCTCGCTCCACGGCGGCTTTGCTGCCCGATATAACGATCTGGTCCGGAGAGTTGAGGTTGGCGGCACAGCAGACTTCTCCCTGCGCTGCTTCCTCGCAAACCAGGTGCAGCTTCTCGATGGGGAGCGCCAGCACCGCGGCCATGGCTCCTACTCCGACGGGCACGGCTTCCTGCATATACTTTCCGCGATTGCGAACCGTTCTCACTGCATCGGCAAAGGGCAGCGTGCCGGCGGCAACGTGCGCCGAGTACTCGCCCAGGCTATGTCCCGCAACGTAGGACGGGCGTAATTCCCTTGGACTGCAGCACTCGAAACGCCGCGATAGAAGCCGTCAGGATCGCCGGCTGAGTGATTTCAGTCATCTTCAGCTGTTCTTCCGGACCTTCAAAGCACAATTGCGAAAGCTTATAGCCAAGTGCGGCATCGGCTTCGTCAAACGTCTCTCGTGCGACGGGATAGAGGGCGGCAAGTTCTTTACCCATGCCGACGGATTGAGAACCTTGTCCGGGAAAAAGAAACGCGATTGGAGTTGGGTGTGCGGTCATGTTATGTGCAGGGAACGGCTACTAACTTGTAGCTGTCGGCTCTTAGCAAACAACCCGACAATTAAGTCACAGCCGAACAGCCCAGCATTGCCAAGAGCGAAAAATTAAGCTCTAAGAGTGAATCGCCATCTCAAACCACTCCGGTGCCGAGAGTGCCAGCGCCCGGCGATGCCGTGTGATTGTGGTTGATATTCCTGCTGGATTCGGCGATGCGCTCTTGAATGGTGTGATTCAGCTTGCTGTTGGCAAATTCCATGGCCACGCGTATCGCATTCTTTATGGCGTTGGCATTGGAGGAGCCGTGGCTCACGATGCAAACGCCCTTGATCCCCAGCAGCGGCGCGCCACCATATTCTGAATAATCGAGACGCTTCTTGAAATCGGCGAACGCCTTTCGCGAGAGCAGAAATCCGACCTGGCTGCTGATGGTCGCCTGCAAGGACTGCTTCAGCAGGAAGCGAACAGTCTCAACCATGCCTTCGGAGATCTTGAGCGCCACGTTACCGACAAAGCCGTCGCACACCAGCACATCCGCCTTGCCGTTGTAGAGATCGCGGCCTTCAACATTGCCGACAAAGTTCATCGGCAGTTCCTTGATGAGCTTGTAAGCTTCGCGGGTAAGATCGTTGCCCTTGGTTTCTTCTTCGCCGATGGAAAGCAAGCCGACGCGAGGATGTTCGGCGCTGGGAAACCGTCCGGCAAAAATCGTCCGGAAATAGACGTCGCCCATGATGGCGAACTGCTGCAGATTTTGCGGCTTGGAATCGACGTTGGCGCCAACGTCGATGAGGATGGTCGCGGTGCCTTGCGCGGTTGGGAAGACTGCTGCCAGCGCCGGACGATCAACGCCGGGAATTGCACCCAGCACCATCTTGGCGGTAGCCATGGCCGCGCCGGTATTGCCGGCGGTGACGAAATCCGGCCGCCTTGCCGTCGCGCACCATGCGAAGTCCGACGCGCATGGAGGAGTCGCGCTTGGCGCGAACCGCCTGCGCCGCCTTCTCCTGCATGCCAATGACTTCGCGGGCGTTGACGATGCTGATGGGAAGACTGCGCCAGAAGCGATGCTGTTCAAGCTCGCCGCGGATGACTTCCTCTTTCCCGACCAGCACAACCTCTACATCGTAGTGTCGTGCGGCAAGAATCGCGCCTTCCACTTCAGGCTTGGGCGCGCGATCGGCGCCCATGGCGTCAACAGCAATGATGGTTGGCATCTTGGCCTGTGTTGCAAACCTCGAGTACTGCGGAGCTCAGACTGCAACGATGCAGGGCCGGGGCCGTACCGCATCGTCCCCGAGCCCGAATGCGGGACTAGCTGGCGGCCTCTTCGATCTCAATGACCTCGCGACCCTTGTAGTAGCCGCACTTGGGGCAGGCGCGATGAGGCAGCTTGCGTTCGTGACAGTTGGGACATTCGGACAGCGACTGCGCCGTCAGATGATCGTGGGCGCGGCGCTTGGCCGTGCGCGCCTTGGAATGGCGCCGTTTTGGATTAGGCATGACAACCTCTCATCCGGACGCCAAACCTGGCGGCCGTAAACTTGAACTTAGCTTTGCAGCTTCTTCTTGATCTCGTTCAGCGCATCCCAGCGCGGATCGCTCAGATGCTGCTCACAATGGCATTGTTCCAGATTCAGATTGCGACCGCAGTGCGGACACAACCCCTTACAATCTTCGCGGCACAACGCCCGAACCGGTGTCGCCAGCAGAACCTGCTCGCGCAGAGCGTCTTCCAGCAGTATGCCCTCGCCCTGATAATAGCCGATCTCGGTTTCCGCTTCCGTGATCGAAACTTCGTCGCCGCGCCGATCCACGCCTTGCGGACGAAAGATCAGGTCGAAGCTCTTGCTCACGTCCTGCTGCACCGGATCGAGGCAGCGGGCACAACTGAACTCCAGGCGCGTTTCAACGGTTCCTACCAGCCGGATATCTTCGACATCCTGATGGTGGCCGTGATGCTCTACGATCAGCTCGGCACGTCCCGCGCTATGCAGTGGACCGATCTGTCGGAAGTCGTGTCCAAAATCGATCGCGCCGGGCTGATAGTTCTCGTTAAACTCCAGCTTACGGAGTTCCAATTCCCGAACACGAATCAGCATAGCGACACCGGCCTTAGTCCAGGAACGAAGGCCCAAGCCCTTAACCTCCCGCCGGATACCAAGCGCCTGACCAATACAAACGCGCTACGGGTCTGAGGACACCGTTTCGCAGGCCAAGCTCCTGACGGGAAACACTGGCAGGTACAAATGGGCGGGATCGTTCTAGCGCAAAGTATAAGAATAAAAGTAGTTGTGCCGCAGTGTCAAGGCTGCGGCGGCCTTCTGAACTTAAGCCAGTTTAGCTTCAACGGGATGAATCCGCGTTGGTGTAAAATCCGTGTGCATCTTCGGACGCAATAACGGGGCATACCGGCGGTAAGCGATTGAGCGCAAGGGGCCTTCAGTACGGGTGACTATGGGTAAGAGTTCGGTTCCAGATCTGTTCCGCGGAGCCATACAGGATCTGCGGACGCGGCCCCGCGGTAACGTTCCAACCCTCGATGTTCTGCGCAGCATCGCCATTCTAGTTGTTTTCAGCGGACATTACGGTTTCGAATTCGAAGGCGCTCATTGGGTACAGCGTCTGCCCATGTTTTTTTGGGGCTGGACCGGCGTCGATCTCTTCTTCGTCCTTAGCGGCTATCTCATTGGCACCCAACTGTGGAAAGAGGTAAAGCGCACCAACGGCATTCGCATCGGACGTTTCCTGCTGCGCCGCGGCCTGCGCATCTGGCCTCTCTACTACGCGTTCGTCGGATTCGTCGCCTTTGAAGGGTTGTTCGGCCGGAACATCAGCGGCCTGTGGTCGGACGCCTGTTTCCTCTCCAACTATTTTCACTGCCAGATCGGAGGCGGTTGGTCGCTTTCGACGGAAGAGCAGTTCTACATCCTCGCGCCAGTTTCGATTGCGCTGTTCTCGCTGATTCTTAAACCGCGCCGCCTCTGGGTCGTGCCGGTCGGCGGATTGCTGGTTCTGCTGGTTAACCGCGCCATCGTCATCCATTACTCCACGTTGAGTATCGCTGACCTCCGCCAGAAGCTTTACCTGCCTATGGCGACGCATGCCGACGGCTTGGCGATTGGCCTGTTGCTGGCGTGGGCTGGAATCTTCTATCCCGAGCTGATCAAGTCCAAGCGCTTCCGGTATGCGACCTGTGGCGCGATGATTGTGTTGGGGATCATCCTGTACGCCATCAATCAAGTGCAGTTCAACTACACCTCGCTCGGCCTGATCTTCGGCGCTATGGCGCTGTGGGGCATCGGGCTGGAGAAGACGCCGAAGCTGCTGAACTGGCACGGCTTCTACATCATCAGCCGCCTGTCGTACGGGATGTACCTGAATCACTTTGGACTATTGGGCCGTTTGCGCGACCTTCTGCTGCCGTTGCGGCTCCGCGGAGGCGAGGCCGCCTTCTGGATTCTGTATATCGTTTCAATCATGGCTTCGCTGGCCATCGCGTTTGTCACGTTCCAGCTCATCGAATGGCCGTTCCTGCAGATCCGTGCACGTTGGATGGCGTCGGAGAAAAAGCCGCAACCACAGCCGGCGTCCGAGGCAGCAACAGCTTAAGGTAAGCGATCGTCGTCCCGACTCTGGGGAACTCGTCCCAGGGCAGCAATTCTCTGGGCGACTGGGCTGGTACACTCCATCTGAATCTCCGCCTGGGCGCGGAAATCCGCTCTTTCGGACGCTCATCATGCGATTGGTTTATTCGCTCGTTCTCGCTTTCGTCTCGCTGACTTCGCTGGCACAAACCATCACTACTCCGGCGCAACTCATTGCTGCCATGCACGACCATTACGCCTCGAAGTGGTATCACACGCTGAGCTTTGAACAGAAGAGCGTGACGCACAAGCCGGATGGCACCGACACCGTCGAACTATGGCACGAGAAGCTGATGCTGCCGGGGCGGCTGCGCATCGACATCGGCGAGCCGTCCGAAGGCAACGGCATGCTGTTTGTGAACAACCACCTTTACATCTACAAAGACAGCAAGCTTGCCACCGAACGTGATTTTGTTCATCCTCTGCTGGTTCTGGGCTTTGACGTTTACCGGCAGCCCGTCGATGCGACCATGCAGCAGCTCAAAGGGCTGAACATCGATATGAGCCTGATGCATGAAGACACATTCGAAGGCCGGTCAGTCTACGTGGTCGGCGCCAAGCCTGGCGACCTGCAGAGCATGCAGTTCTGGATCGACAAGGAGCGCCTGTACTTCGTGCGGATGCTGCGGCCGAGTGAGAAGCAGGCTGGCGCGGTGCAGGACGTTCGCTTCGGAGACTACAAGCAGGTCGGGGGCGGAGGCTGGCTGGCGGAACACGTCTCCATCGTCGCAGACGGCAAGGTGGTCTTTGAGGAGCTTTACAGCGACATCAAGATCAATCCACCGCTGAGTGCAGATCTCTTCGATCCGGCGAAGTACATCCAGACGAAGAGCCCAACGAAATAAACAGGTTCTCGCGCGCAAAAAAGACGAGACGCTCGACCATCGGCGTCTCGTCTTTTTGCGCTATCGCTTCTTTCTACCAGGCCGTAAGCGTCATTTTGTCGACCCACATCGAATAGTTCTGCTGGTTGTAGTCGCCGTCCAACTGCACGGCTGCGTTCAGCTCCGAGGCGCTCACGGTGTACGTGTTGAATGTGCGGTTGATGTAGCTCTTGTGACCGTTGAGCGTTACGGAAATAAACTTTGTTTGATTGCCCGTTCGCTGGAGCTCGAGCGTCAGATGGTTCCACTGATAAGCCGGAGGCTGCGAGCACCCGATGCCCGTGTGCACCCAGCGACCGCCTGCGGTGTCCCACACATCCCACTGATTTCCGCCTCGGATGTTGCACTCCGTGCCGAAGATGAACTTATGGTTGTTCACCGACTGGTTCACGTCGAATTCCAGCGCCTGTGCCGCTCCAGGAGTTTTCAGATAGAAGTACAGATCGTAGGTGAAGTTGCTGACATTGGGATTCGCGCCCAACTGCTTCCACCAGATTGCGTTGTGATACGGCGAGCTTCCACCCAACCAGTACTGCGTAGCATTGCCGCTCATCGACGGATTGCTGATGTGCTGGGTGATCGAATGTGGTGTCGAACCACTTCCCGCGCAAGTGTCACAGGTCTGCCAGCCTGACATCGATTGGACCATGTTGTAGGTTGTGCCGGCCAGCGAGATTGTGGTCAGCGCACAAAGCAGCGCTGCGATTGCGAGTAACTTGCTCAAAACTACCTCCAGAGAATGTGGTTCGTGCCAATGCACTCGTCGCAGACTAGGGACGCATCAACTCTGGAGAAACCCGTAGTTGGGCTTAGATGATAAGGTGTTTTGACCTTAGAAATCCTACTTTGTAACGCTTATGCGGAATTACGGGCAGCCACTTAGTTCGGGCGCTCTGAGCAGGAAGCATTCGATAGATCGTTGAAGCAGATGAATTTGCAGGGCAGTAACTCTGGCGCGGAATTCAGGATACTTCCCGTGGCCTGAAAAATCCGGGTTTTCTCTAAGGCCCTTAAAAGTGAGGGTAAGTGAGACCCGAGATGCAAGGTCAAAAGACCTAAGAAAAAAGCCGGGGCTTGCTGCCCCGGCTTTGTCGTACCGATCGAGAGACCGGTCCGGATGGTTCTTAGAACAGCTTGCGACGCAGGAGACCAGCTACGCCGAGGACGCCGCTGCCGAGCAGCAGGATGCTGCTGGGCTCAGGAGTCGTGCCGGGAGCAGTGCTGCCGCCGGTCAGGGTGAAGGACTCGGAAGGAATGGTTCCGATCGAGTTCTCGGAAGCCGAGGACGGACCAGAGTTTTCATCCCAGTAAACCGGGTTGCCAGCAGAGGTGGCAGCGTTCGACAGGTTCAGCCAATAGGTGCCGCTATTAAGGGCGACGCCCGAAAAGGCGCCGGTCTCGGTGCAGACGTTGAAGCCGTACTGGTTCGAGACGCAACCGCTCTGAGTGAAGCTGACCGTCTGGTCAAAATAGCTGGTGCCGCCGAACTCGCTCGAGGTGATCGAAACTTCAGCGCTCTGGAGCACGTCGCCGGGTTCCACCCACGCAGCAAAGTTCAGACCGGTAACGGTCGCGGCGTTGCTCAGCGTGAAGGAGTCGCTAACTGCAAAACCGAAGTTGATGGTCCAGCCGTCGGTCGTGCCATTCGTCGGGCCGTTGTCATAAATGGTCTGTGCAAAGGCGGGCATGGCTACCAGCGCCAGCAGCACGATTGTGAGCGAAGCAATACGCAGTTTCAAGGGAGAATCCTCCTTTTGGTTTGTAAATCGAAAGGTTGCGGTAACAGCGCGCTGCTACCGGACTTTTCACGCCCCTCACATCCCTCCAAATAGGCGCGCATATCTGCGGCCGGTGGGCATTGCCTCGTCTGACCACGATTCAAGTCGCGCTCAACACCGAGGTGCGAGAAGAACGCCGCCTCGACTCCAAAAGAAAGAAATACTGCAGAATGCAGCGCCAGCATGAGTCGAGGACCGAATGTCCAACCGGCGCTCAGTTATGAGGCAGAACCTTAATTGCTGCTCCTCACCTCGCGATCATTGCGCTTGGCGCCGAGACAGTGTCCTGCTTTGTGTCTGAGAACTACTGGGCTTCGAAAGTGCAATTCGCGTGCCGCGTCAAGTTGCTGAAAACAGGTTTGGGTTGCGAGAGATCAATGCAATGGCTTGCAACTAAGTTCGCAACAATTACCAGCGGCTGTCCTGGAATTCCCAGAATGGGAAGAAGTTGTAGGCGATGAAGCAGATTCAAAGCATTGCTAAATGCAACCTCTAGCCGTCTGATATTCCCAAAATGGAACTAACTAGCGCTAGGCAAAAAGGTGGTTTCCCAAAATGGGAAATAACCAGTAAAGACAAGGGAATATTCGTAGTGTGCACGCTGTACAGTCATTTCCCGCGCAGACCATCTAGTGCACTTTCTAGGTCCATCAGAAGATCGTCGATTGTTTCTAATCCGATATTCAAACGCACAATGCGAGTGCCGTAAGCAGCGCGCCCTTTGTAGTGGGTGAAGTCATAAGCTAAAGCGAGGCTAGTCACGCCTCCCCAGCTATACCCAATTTCGAATAGCTCAAGCGTATTGACGAACTGCACAACGTGCTCCCGGGTGAAGCCTTTGCGGAACACGATCGAGAAGACTCCGGTAGAGCCCGTGAAATCGCGCTGCCACAACTGATGACCGGGGCAAGAGGGCAAGGCAGGATGCAATACGCGCTCGATCTCCGGTCGTTCGGCCAGCCATCGGGCAATCCCGAGCGCAGATGCCTCGACTTTCTCAAGGCGCACGGCGAGCGTCTTCAGTCCTCGCAGAGCAAGGCTGCAGTCGTCCGGCGACGCCGCGCATCCCAGTAGCTGCTGGGTCGCGCCAAGGCGCTCATAAATCTGCTTCTCTTTCGCTGTGACCGAGCCGAGCAGAAGATCACTGTGACCGCCGACGTACTTGGTGAGTGCCTGCATGGTAACGTCGGCGCCATGCGACAGCGCATCGAAGTACACGCCGGCCGACCACGTGTTGTCCATCACCACCAGCGCACCGGCAGCGTGCGCGGCTTCGGCGATGGCGGGGACGTCCTGTACCTCCATGCTGATGGAGCCGGGACTTTCGCACCAGACAACTCGCGTGTTCGGCTGAATCGCGGCCGAAATACCGGCTCCCAGCGTGGGATCGTAGTAGCTGACCTGCACCCCGAAGCGGCGCAGCACATCATTGCCGAGCTTGCGGTTAGGGCCATAGACGCTCTCGGGGAGAAGCAGGTGGTCGCCGGCGCGAAGCAGGGCAAGGTTAATCAGCGAAATTGCGTTTTGTCCGCCAGGCGTGATGATGGTGCGATAGCCGCCTTCCAGCTCACAGATGCGCGCTGCCAGTTCCAGCGTTGTGGGCGTGCCGTAAAGGCCGTAGGTGTAGCCGGCTTCGTACTGATCCCATGCGTCTGTGACGGCCGCGGCATCGGGGAACAGCGTGGTCGAAGCGCGATAAACCGGCGTGTTGAGGGAGCGGAAGCCGTCGGGAATTGTGGCGTCGGAGTGAATCAGCCTGGTCTTCCAATGCTTCTTCATCCGCTCATTATAGGAGGGAGCGAGCAGCCGTCGTTTCAAGCTTGCCTGTAGCGAGCGGCGGCGGCTATTCGATGATGGCGAGGGTATCGCCGGCATTTACGGCTGAGCCCTCGGCAGTCAGGATCTTCTGTACTTTGCCGTCCTTGGGCGACTTCATCTCGTTCTGCATCTTCATGGCTTCCATGACGATGATGCCCTGGCCCGCCTTCACTTCATCTTTCTCCGCGACGAGGATGCGGACGATCTTGCCCGGCATCGGCGCCTTGACCTTCTGCGGACCTGCTTCCGTGCCTGCAATCGCGCGCCGAGTACGCAGGGAGCGCGGATCGCGCACATCGACGGCATAGCGGGCGCTGCCGATCACCATGTGCAGCTCGCCCTGAAGCGACCTCTCGCGCTTGATCTCATAGGCCTTGCCGCCCACCAGAACAGAGAGAATGTCACGCGCTGTCAGTTCGGCGTCCACATCTATCTCGTGGCCGTCTACTTTGCACAGCCAGCACTCTTCGCCGCGAGTTAATTCCACTTGGTGCGTCTTCTCGTCGACAACCACGTCGTAGGTCATAAAGAAGCCTTTAGCATTTAGCTTTTATTCATCGCTCAACAACATGTCTTGTATTGCCTACGTCGATATCCAACCGCGCAACAATCATCGATCGCGCAGCGCCTCGGCTCGCGCGACACGCTTCCAGTTCGATCCCGCAGGAGCAGCCGAGCCTTTGCCGTTGTCGCCGGCTCCAGCGCCGTTTCCGTTGGCCAGCGTGGCTTTGGGCTCCATACTGGCGAAAATAGCTGCACCCAGAGCTGCGATGATCGGCCGTCGCGCATCGGTCTCGTTGCCGGGCTTGGTGAGCAGGCGATCAAGGAACCCGGTATCAATGTTTCCCGTCTGGAAGTCAGGGTCCTTCAAGATGCGCCGGAATAGTGAGATGTTGGTCTTGATGCCGCCGACGAAGTATTCGTAGAGAGCGCGCAGGAGGCGGTGAATCGCCTGCTCGCGATTCTCGCCATAGCCGACCAGTTTGGCCAGCAGCGGATCGTAATCCAGCGGCACAGTCCAACCTTCATACATACCACTGTCGCGGCGAATGCCCGGTCCGGAAGGCGAGATCAGACGCGTAATCTGCCCCGGCGAAGGGAAGAAGTTGTTGTCCGGATCTTCTGCATAGATGCGGCATTCGATTGCATGGCCGCGTAACCGGATGTCTTCCTGCGTGAACGGCAGTTTCTCCCCGGAAGCGATGTGCATCTGCAGGTGCACGAGATCCAGTCCGGTAACGAACTCCGTCACCGGATGTTCGACCTGCAAGCGCGTGTTCATCTCGAGGAAGTAGAAGGTACGGTTTTGATCGACCAGAAACTCCACCGTGCCGGCATTGAAATAGTTGGCAGCTTTGCCCACGCGCACGGCGATCTCGCCCATGCGGCGACGCATATCGTCATCCACGATTGGCGATGGCGATTCTTCCAGCACCTTCTGGTGCCTGCGCTGCACCGAACATTCGCGCTCACCCAGGTAGACCACGTTGCCGTGCTCGTCGCCGAAAATCTGCATTTCCACGTGGCGAGGATTGATGATGAGCTTCTCGATGTAGACTTCGTTGTCGCCGAAGGCGCGCTGCGCCTCACTGCGAGCAGCTTCGTAAGCGGAGTGGAGTTCCTCGGGCGAGGCCACCTGGCGCATGCCTTTACCACCGCCCCCGGCAGCCGCCTTCAGCATGATGGGGTAGCCGATCTGCTCCGCCAGACGGGTAGCGGCGTCAATGTCGAGCCCGCGCTCCGAACCCGGCACGAAGGGCACGCCGGCCTTCTTCATGTTTTGGCGGGCGCGGGTTTTCGAGCCCATCATCTCCATCGACTCCGGCGAAGGACCGATGAACTTGATACCCGCATCGCGGCAGGCCCGCGCGAAGCCCGCGTTCTCCGAGAGAAATCCATAGCCGGGATGGATCGCCTCGGCGCCGCTGAGCCTGGCCACATCGAGGATCTTGGCGACATTAAGGTAAGACTCGCTGGCCGTGGCCGGTCCGATGTGATAAGCGTAATCGGCCTTGCGCACGTGCAGAGCTTTGCGATCGACGTCGGAGAATACAGCAACCGACTCGATGCCCATCTCGCGACAGGCGCGAATGACGCGGACGGCGATCTCGCCGCGATTGGCGATCAGCACTCGTTTGAACATGGCAATGCCTCAAAAAGCGTACGCCTCACCTCGAGACGAACGCGGCTTCCAGATGTTCTGCGGAACCTCGGGCGGAAGGTAGCAGGTTAAACGCTCACATCCCCAGAAACTTGGATTTTACTGTATCGGTCACGGGCAGGGAGTGCAAATGTCACAGATACCAGTGACGCAATTCTGGATAGCCAGTCGCCTCGCCGCTCCATAAGTTGGCCTTTTGTTAGACTTCCAGTACTCAAACGCTCGCGAGGATACTGCGTGAAGAAAGAAACAACAAACCAGGCTTACCTTGGGAAGAAGATTGCCGGCAGCGTGGCTGCCGTTTCAGCCCTGATTCTTGCAGGAACGATGATTGGGATAGCCAAACCATCGGTCCAGGGCCAGTCAGGCAGCACAACATCAGCGCAACCCACCGCTGCCGAGAAGTACAAGAATATCCAGGTGCTGAAAGACATCCCGGCAGACCAACTGATTCCTTCCATGCAGTTCATCACCTCCTCGCTCGGCGTCGAATGCGATTTCTGCCACGTCGAAGGCGCTGGGGGTCGGCTTGAGTTCGACAAAGACGACAAGAAGGAAAAGAAGACCGCCCGCGAGATGATGCAGATGATGTTCGCCATCGATAAGAACAACTTTGACGGCGAACGCGAGGTCACCTGCAACACATGTCATCGTGGATCGCCGCATCCGCAGGGCATTCCGGCCATTCTGGCCGAAGCTGCCAAGCCGGAGCCGATGCCCGCGCATCAGCACGAGACGAAGGTTGCAGAGTTGCCATCCGGCGCTCCAGTGCTAGCCAAGTACATTCAGGCGCTGGGTGGTGCGGCTGCGCTTGCCAAGGTACATACACGCGTAGAAAAGGGCAAAGCGATCATGCCGGAAGGTCCGCCTGCGCCGATCGATATCTATACGAAGGCGCCTGACCAGCGAGTCTCGGTGATGCACACGCCCAAGGGCGAAAGCGTCACCGCCTACAACGGCCAGGGTGGGTGGCTTTCGTTCCCCGGTCGGCCTGTGCGGGAGATGTCGGCGTCGGACGGAATCGCCGCCAAACTAGATGCCGAAAGCTTCTATCCCAACCTGCTGCAGCAGCAATTCAGTGATCTGAAGTTGCAAGAGCATCCTGAGAAGATCGGCAACGCGGAAGCCGATGTGGTGCTGGGACTGGTCAAAGGACAGCCGCCGGTGAAGTTTTACTTCGATCAGTCATCGGGACTGCTGGTGCGCATGGTTCACTACACGGAGACACCGCTGGGCTTGAATCCGACGCAGGTGGACTTTGCCGATTATCGCGCGGTCGATGGCGTGAAGACGCCGTATCGCTGGACGATTGCCCGTCCCAGTGGAGCCTTCACCATTCAGATCGATGAAGTGCAGCAGAACGTGCCGATCGACGAGTCAAGGTTCGTCGAGCCAAAGGCGCCGCCAACACCGCCTCCGACGAACGGCGGACACTAACAAAAAGCCCCTCCTCGCGGAGGGGCATAAACGAATCAAGTGATTCTGTCCTATTGCGTAGAATCGGTGGTGACGATGCCGCTGGGGCCGGCTTTCTCGGCCTTGGCTTTCTTGGTAGCCATCGTCTTGTCGACCCAATCATCAGCCGTCTTCAGGTCGGCCTTGCGCTGGTCGGGATTGTCGCACTCATACTCGGCGCGCTGACGATAGAGCAGGTTCAGGTAAGCCATGGCGTCGTCGTAGTCCGGACGAAGCTGAATGGCCTTCTGCAGGTTCGTAATGCCGTCCTCGACCCGCTGAGCGTTCTCCGTCTTCAGTGCGTCGCAAGCCTTCTTATCTTTCAATTCGTCAGTCGGCTTCAGACCCAGTTCCGCACGCGCTTTCTGGTCGGGCTGATAGGCCTGCATCCAGTCGATGACCGCCAGAGAGTAATAGGTTTCAGGATCGTTGGGATCAAGCGCCGCGATCTTCTGGTAGTACTCCTGGGCCTGCGGGAATTTCTTTTCCTGGAAGTACATCGAAGCGATGCCCTTCAAGCTGTGAATCTGCTGCTCTTTTGGAGGATTCTGGTCCAGGACCTGCTTGAAGGTATCGATGGCCTCGTCGGCGAATCGGTTGTTGTCCGGCGAATCGGCGCCTGGAATGTACTGTCCCATGTAGGCGGTTGCCAAATAAAGGCGGGCATTCACTAGGGTTGGATCAAGGTCAACCGCATTCTTGAAATGTTCGATTGCGTCTTCGTACTTTGCGTTCTTATAAGCCAGGACGCCCTTGTTGAGTTGATCGCGCGCTCTCAGCTTGTTGCAGCCGACGGTGGAGAATAGCGCGAGCAGAACAGCAAGTACCGTCAGTACCCGTCCGCTCTTATTCATGTCTGGTATCACTCTCCGTAGCGTTGTTCGGGATCCCGTGGGCGGGACGTGCTTGACGTCCCGCGCTTCAGGGAAAGAGGAGTGTAGCCCGAATCACGTTCCTATGCTGCCCGGCGGCCGCTGGGCGACCGCGCGGGGTACTACCCGCCAGCTTCAATCTTGGCGGTAATCAGTCCTACTTTGTCGACGCCGGCCGCATGACCGATATCGATGACCTGAGCCACATCGTTGAAGGGCAGGTCGGTATCAGCCTTGACGAACATGACTTTCTCAGCGCGGGTCTTGAAGATGTCATTCAGACGGCCTTCCAAGTTTTCCCACGTGACGTCGTCCTGGTTGATCTTGAGCGCCGGCTTATCGCCGGGGCCCTTTAGAACCTGCACAACGATGGTACGGTCGTTGTTCTGTTGCACCTGCTGCTTGTCCTTGGGAGGCTGGGGAACCAGCGCGTCCAAGCCCTTCGGCGTCAAGGGCGTGATCACCATGAAGATGATCAACAGCACCAGCAACACATCAATCAGCGGGGTTACGTTGATATCGGCTGAGGGCCCGCTGGACCCTCCCATTGCCATTCCCATAGTTGACTCCTACTCGGCCCCAGCGCCCGAAGTCGCGCCTGTCGGCGGCTTCACGTTAGCTGGAGTCTTTGCCTGTTCGGTCAATAAACCAACATCGTCCACACCGGCGGAACGAACGTTATCCACCACGTCCACCACGCTGCCGTACTTGGCTCGCATGTCGGCGCGGATAAAGACTCGTCTTGTCCACTTTGTTGGCCAAGCGGTCCTTAACTTTGTTCGTCAGTTCGTCCAGGGTGACGCGATCGGTGCCGAAGTAAATGCGGCCGTCGCGCATGACGACGACCAGTAATGCATCTTCCTTGTCGGCGTCGGGCATGGGCACAGGGTTGTTCACCTTGGCCATGTCGACGCTCACGCCCTTCTGCAACATGGGCGTGATGACCATGAAGATAACCAGCAGCACCAGCATCACGTCCACCATGGGGGTGACGTTGATGTTGGAATTGACCTTTCTGCCTTCGTCACGTACTGCGAGTGCCATATGTTCAACCTCCCATCGGCTGGATCAGCCTCAGCTGCTATGCCGAGCCTTATCCACCTACCGACGAACGCTCCGGCGCTTCAGGAAGTAGTCGATCAGCTCGCTGGAGCTGTTGTCCATTTCCACGTCGAACGCCTCCACCTTGCCGGTGAAGTAGTTGAACATCATGACGGCCGGGATGGCGACGAACAGTCCGACGGCGGTGGTCACCAGCGCTTCTGAAATACCGCCGGCGACGGCGCCCAGACCGGTAGCCTTCTGGGTCGAAATTTCTTTAAACGCGTTCAGAATGCCGACCACGGTACCGAACAGTCCGACGAACGGAGCTGTGGCGCCGATGGTTGCCAAGCCGCCCAATCCACGCTTCAGCTCAGCGTGAACAATGGCTTCGGCCCGCTCAAGGGCGCGCTTCGAGGCTTCAATCTGCTCGCCCGGGATATCGGTGGAATCGCCGTGGGCCTTGAATTCCTGCAGGCCGGCGGTGACAACCTTGGCCAAGTGGCTCTTCTTGTTGCGCTCGGCCACCTTGATGGCTTCTTCGATCTTGCCTTCGCGCAGGGCGCCGGCAACGGCGGGAGCAAAGGCGCGCGACTGCTTGCGGGCAGCGCTGAACGCCATGGCGCGATCGATCATGACGCCAATCGACCAGCCCGACATGATGAACAGGATGACGACAACGATCTTCGCCAAAATGCCCATCTGCTTCCAGAGAGAGACCGGGTCCCAACCTACGGTGGCTTCCTGGAAAATCCAGGTCGCAGCCGTGGGGACGTGGCTGAGAGCGTAGGTTGCGATGTTAGCTAGGAACATGAGTTGACTTTTCCTCCTCGGAACTTTCGGTTACAGCAGACCACTTGTGGATCCTGCAATGATGCGAGCCGGTCAGCCCAAATTCCGGGGAAGGGCGTCACGGCTATTTTGTGCAGCTTACCTGCCTGTCAGAACCGGGCTGCTCCCCGATCAGCAGCCCCGGTCTGAAGCTTAGATGCAAATGTTGGTTCTTTGCGGAGCCTAGTCACCCGACAAACTGAAGTTGACGTTGATCGTGGTTTCCACCTCGACGGGTTCGCCATTCAGGTAATAAGGCTTGTACTTCCATTCCTTTACGGCTTCCAGGGCTGCGTTAGTCAGCATCGGGTGTCCGCTGACTACGTGCAGGTTCTGAATACTTCCGTCCTTGCCGATCAGCGCCTGCAGCACCACAACGCCCTGAATGCGGGCTTGCTTGGCTAAAGGCGGATACTGCGGGGTCACCTTGTGGACCAAAAGTCCTTGGGAAACGCCCTGCGATACGCGGACGCGCTGAGGAGTCGCAACCTTGGGCACAGCCGTAGGTACGCTACTCATCACGCTGCCCAGAACACCACCCATGGCTCCCCCGGGAACTCCACCCGGGACGCCACCAACGACGCCAGCCGGCCCAGCGGACGGTGGCGGCTCGTCTTCTTTCAGCATCTGGATCTTTTTGGGAATGGCCGTTGGCGTGCGCAACTGGCCGTTGTCTAACTCACTCTGGACCTTCTTCACGATTACCGGGGCAGCCGCAGGTGGCGGCGGCGGTGGTGGTGGCGGCGGCGGCGCCGTCAACATCGTCATGAGCTGCTTGGTAGGAAGCGCTTCCGTAAAGATCAGCGGCAGCAGTACCAGCACGCCCAGGAACAAAAACTCCAGAATGAAGGAGATAGTCGTGGTCGCCCCACGCCTGGTTTTAATTCTGCCTCCAGATTCTACGAGGCTGTCTTCAAACATACCTGTTTCTCCGAAGAACTCTCTGGATAACTTAGACACCGACTTTTCGGATTTTGTGCCCTAAAAAGCAAAGCAGCCGCTCGAAATTTCCCGGCCAGGGCGAGCAACTTAAAGACGGAAGATAGACGCTGAAAACAGCGAGCCGAAGTATACACCCCAGCCCTGTAGTTGCACAGGCTTGAGGGCAACGGCCTTGGGCGACGGCCGGGCAGGACTACAAAATTGCCTCGAGATTTGTGCAATGTCCTGCCCCGTGATGCCCCTCGTTAACTATCTGAGGTCGACTTACCAGGGCAGGATGTCTTACCGATACCGCTCTTACGCTTTAACTTTTACCTTGGCCTTGTCGTTGGCCTTGCCACGCTGCGGCGTCATGCGCTCAATCGCTGCCTGGCCGGCCTTCTTCGACCGCCAATCCTGATAGGCAACCAGCATTGGAGCCGCAACCGCGATCGACGAGTACGTGCCGATCAAAATTCCGATTACCAGCGCCAGCGAGAAGTTGCGCAGCACTTCGCCACCGAAAACATACAACGAAAGCACCGTCAGGAACGTCAAGCCCGAGGTCAGGATGGTCCGGCTCAGGGTCTGGTTGATGCTCTTGTTGACGATGTCGGCCAGGTTGTCGCGCCGCAACAGCTTCAGGTTCTCGCGAATACGGTCGAAGACGACGATGGTGTCGTTCATCGAGTAGCCGATCAGCGTCAGAATGGCGGCGATGACCGTCAGGCTGATCTCCTTGTCCAGCAGGGAGAAGAAGCCCACGGTAATGATGGTGTCGTGGAAGCAGGCTACGACGGCGCCCACGCCGTAAATAAACTCGAAACGGAACCAGAGGTACACCAGCATTCCGGCCAGCGAGTATAGCGTGGCCATGATGGCCTGATGGCGAAGCTGCGAGCCGACCTGTGGTCCAACGATCTCGACGTTGCGAACCACGAAGCCGGAGGTGAAGAAATCCTGCTGCAGCGCGCTGATTACCTCTGCCGGAGCAATCCCGTTCAGATCATCCACTGAGTTCAGGATGCCGCCGCGCTGCTTATTGCGGAAGTCGTCGATGGCGTGTGCGATCTGCGAATAGCGTTCCTGGGCATCCGTGCCCAGATGCATGGGGTCTTTCTGCATCAGCCACTGCTCAAGGCTGGCTTCGCCGGTGTTGTTCAGGTCCAGCTTGCCGGCTGCGGAAGCTTGCGGTTCAAGAGCGCGAATGATCGTGTTCTTGCCCTTATCAAGCGCGGACTCACTGGTTTCCTGGATGCCGAGATCCACCAGCACTTCGTTGTCGGTTGTCGGCCCGAAGCGCTGGATCTTGGGATCGTGCAAGCCTGCGCCGTTCAACTCATGCCTGATCTGGTCGAGATCCGGCGTCTGCGCGAACTTCACATAGACCAGGGTTCCACCGCGGAACTCAACGCCCAGTGGAATGCCGTGCCAGAAGAAGATGGACGAAAGTCCGGCGACGCTGAAGATCAGCGAGAAGGCAAGGAAATACCATTTCTTGCCCAGGAAATCGATGTTGGTATTGCGAAATAACTCCACCGCTAGCCCCTTAAATGCTCAACGCTTCGCCACGCTGATGGCGGTTGAGAATGGCTTCGAAAATCACTCGTGAAACGAAAACCGAAGTGAACAGGTTGGCCGCCAGACCGAAGCTGAGCGTCACCGCAAAACCCTTCACCGGACCGGTTCCGAACAAGAACAGGATGACCGCCGAGACGATCGTCGTAACGTGCGTGTCGAAGATGGTTGTCCAGGCGTGAGCAAATCCCTGATCGACGGCCGACGACGGCGTCTTGCCGTGTCGTAGCTCTTCGCGGATACGCTCGAAGATCAGCACGTTGGAATCGACACCCATACCGACTGTCAGGATGACTCCGGCAATTCCCGGCAGCGTGAGCGTTGCTCCGCTGAAGCCGAGGAAGCCAAGCAGTATTACCAGGTTCAGGAACAAGCCAAGATCGGCATTGATTCCGGCGAAGCGGTAGTAGAAGAGCATGAAGACCATGACGGCCACCATGCCAATCACTGCTGCTCGCACGCCTTCACGAATCGAGTCGGCGCCCAGCGACGGGCCAACCGTCACTTCCTGCAAGTACTTGATGCCGGCCGGCAGCGCGCCCGAACGCAGCGTCAGAGCCAGGTCCTGCGTCTCCTGCGGGCTGAATGCGCCGGTGATGCGGCCCTGGTCGTGAATCTGTTCCTGAATAGTCGCAACGGACTTCACCCGGCCGTCGAGTACTACCGCCAGCTTGTCGCCGACGTGTGCGCCGGTGAATGCCGCGAAGCGACGTCCGCCTTCGTTGGTCAGGGTGAAATTCACATCGGGACGGCCGTTCTCGTCCTGGTTCGCATCGGCTGAGCGCAGATCGCCGCCGCTTACCGCCGAGGTGCGGCTGATCAGCCAGTAAGCATCGGTGTCGGCGCTCTGGTCCTGACCGTGCGAGCCGTTGCTGCCCTTCATCAGGATCGTGTCCGGCGGAAGCACGCCATTGTTGTCCTGCATGGCAGCTTGCTCGCTCGGGTACGGACCTTTGACCGCCTGCCGGATCTCCAGCATCGCGGTGGATTGCATGATCTCCTTGACGCGGGCAGGATCGTCCACGCCGGGGAGCTGCACCAGGATCTGGTAGTCGCCCAGTCCGTGCTCTTGGATTACCGGCTCGGAGACGCCGAGCTGGTCAATTCGGTTGCGGATGGTCTCAATCGCCTGCTGTACAGCCTTTTTCTTAATGTCCTGGGACGCCGAATTCTTCAGCGTCACGGTCCAGGAGTCCTGCGCTCCGGAGCTCAGGTCGTAGTCGGTGCCGATCTTGTCGGTCACAATGCGACGCAGGTCCGAGGATGCAGTGGCCGGAACACCCTTCACCGCGATGACTTCAGGATTGTTCTGCGGATCGGGCTTCGAGATCTCGCCGAAGGGAATGTTGGCCGACTTCAGCGAGTCCTTCAAACGGTCGACCGTGCGGTCGGTCTCGGCATTAACAGCATCGTTGACCTGCACCTGAAGAATGAGGTGGGTGCCGCCCTTCAGGTCGAGGCCGAGGTGAATACGCTTCTGCAGCGATTCCTTCAGGCCCTGAGCGGTGAAGCTGCTGGGAATGCCGATGATGCCGAACAGAAAAACAACCAGCACGGCGATAATCAAAACTGTTTTGGCGAGGAGATTCTTGTTGTTCATGGGAAACAGCAACCTTAAGACTTTTCGCCCTCGGCGGTCGTCAGCGTGACGATCGAGGCTCGGGTAATTTCCATCTTGATGTTATCGGGGGGAACTCGCAGAACAACCACGTCATCTTTGACCGACAGGATGACGCCGGTGAGACCGCCGCTGGTGACGACTCTATCGCCCGACTTAACTTGCGAGAGCATCGCCTGCCACTTCTTCTGGCGGCGCTGTTGCGGCATGATCAACAAAACGTAGAAGATGCCGAAAATCGCCACCATCATCAGGAGAGGCGCGGAGCCGGCTAAGCCACCCTGAGCAAATAAACCTATCAATCTGACCATTTCGTCTTTCGCGAGTCGCGCCTGGTTGGCAGCAACTCAACTGCTCGGATTTCCAGGAACCGCTGTGACGCTCCGCGGGTCAAGCGATGCAGACCACGGCAACGGCATACTCCATCCCTCGCGTCCGGGGCACAGTGGGATGTTCGGGGACTCCAACTGAATACCAGGATCTCTGACCCAACCTACGTCGCCGCAGCGGTACGTGAAGTCGTGATTCGGCCAGACTGCAGCGCGATCTCAGAAGGCTTTTTCCCTGATTTATTATTTTATCGCGCTTTTCCGGAAACCGGCACTCCCCAAGGCGCAATTCTCACGCCGCTTCAGGTGACTCACCTATCCTGGGAACGCTGAAGTCTCTGACCGTTCTAATCTATCCGCTCGGACTTTGCTCGGACTCGGGGGCGAGATGCGGTGGCCGGACGCCTGACAGAAAACGCGCAAACTCCCTAAGCTGTATAGCTTGCCGCACCCTCCGCATGGTGTCAAGGTAATACGCCAGGTTGTGCACGGTGTTCAGCACCTGCGCCAGCAGTTCATTCGACGCGTACAAATGGCGCAGATAGGCGCGCGTGTACCGCGCGCAAACTTTGCAGCCGCACGCCGGATCCAGCGGCCCCTGGTCGTCGGCGTAGCGCGCATTCTTAATGGAGATGCGCCCCTCGGAGGTGAAGAGCAGGCCGTGACGAGCGGCACGCGTCGGCAGCACGCAGTCCATCATGTCCACCCCCTGCGCAACATAGTGGACGATTTCTTCCGGCGTGCCCACGCCCATCAGGTAGCGCGGCTTGTCTTCGGGAAGAAAACGGATTGCGTTGTCGACCATCTCGTACGTCATCGGGCGCGGCTCGCCTACACTCAGGCCGCCGATGGCGTATCCGGGAAAGTCGAGCTCAACCGTGCGCTGCGCCGACTCACGTCGCAGGTCAGGGAACATCCCGCCCTGCACGATACCGAAGAGAGTTTGGGTCTGACCGTCCGTTTCGAAGAGTTCGGGGCGCGTCCCGTCTTGAATTGTCATCCCGAGCGGAGCAGCGGAGCTGCGGAGCCGAGGGATCTGCGGTTCTTCCCTGGGCGAAACAAGCTTTAGCCTGCGAAACCACGGCACTTCGTGCTTGTGTTCCTCAAAATATTTCTTGCTGCGCGCCGCCCAGCGCAACGTCATTTCCATCGACGCCTGCGTGCGCGCGTACTCCGCCGGATGCTCGGTGCACTCATCGAAGGCCATGATGATGTCGGCGCCCAGCCCGATCTGTGCCGCCATCGCGCTCTCCGGACTAAAGAAGTGCGACGAGCCGTCGAGGTGCGAGCGAAACATCACGCCCTCTTCCGTAACTTTGCGCAGGTCGCTAAGGCTGAACACCTGGAAGCCGCCGGAGTCGGTGAGGATCGGATGGTTCCACGCCATAAACTTCTGCACGCCGCCCAGCTTGCGCACCATCTCGACGCCCGGCCGCAGATACAGGTGATACGTGTTGTTCAGCAGAATCTGGACGCCGAGCTCTTCCAGCACATCCTGCGGCACGCCCTTGACCGTCGCCACGGTGCCGACCGGCATAAACACCGGCGTCTGCACTTCGCCATGCGGCGTGAAGAAGCGTCCGGCGCGCGCCTTGTCCTCGCGCGCTTCAATCTCAAAACGAAAAGACATCTCGCCGATTGTAAATGGGCTATCTCCGTTAGGAATTGTCATCCTGAGGAGGGCTTTGGCCCGACGAAGGATCTGCGGTTTTACCGGACCGCTCGATGGCAGGCCAACCGCAGGTCCTTCGACTCCGGCGCGCAACACCGCCCGCCTCCACCAGGAGACAATTCCTCCACTCGAGTGTGCACGCCTGAAGACGTGCTCCACCCCAGGACGCCAGAAGCAAATAGCGATCCGAGCCGTTGCCACTCAACTTCCTTGACCCTACCCCGGAATCGGGATACGTTCATCCAACTCACACCAGTCAGGGGCGAGGACAGGTAACTTGCGGGCTATCTTCATCAGCTATCGGCGGAACGACACGGAAGGCGAAGCTGGACGCCTGTTCGACGACCTGGTGTCGGAGTTCGGCGAGAACTCGGTTTTCATGGATGTTGCCGCCATCGAAGCCGGTCGCGATTTCCGCAAAGTCATCGACGAGAGCGTTGCGACCTGCGGCGTGCTCCTGGCCATCATCGGCAAAGGCTGGGTGGACGCCAAGGACGACGCGGGCCATCGGCGGCTCGACGATCCCACCGACTTCGTTCGTCTCGAGACCGCTTCGGCTCTGCGTCGCGACATCCCCGTGATCCCGATCCTGGTACGCGGCGCCAAGATGCCGCGTCCGGAAGAGCTGCCCGAAGACCTGCACGACCTCGCCTATCGCAACTCGGTAGAGTTGACGCATGCGCGTTGGGCCTCCGACCTGCAACTTCTGGTCGAAGCCTTGCGCCGTCAACTGAAAATTCCGAAGCCCGGACCGATTCGCGGCGGCTAACGATAGCGGCGCGGTGCCCGCGGATGCTGTCAAGGTAGTCGAGAGCTCGACTAAAACTGTGGCAGCGCCTGTTGCGGCGCAAAAGAAGCCCGTGGGCATGATCGTGGGCATCGCTGTTTGCTTGATTGCTGTCCTCGCCGGCGTGTACTTCTTCCTCAATCGCCAAGTCACCGTTCCCAGTCTTCGCGGAGACACCATCGCCATCGCAACGGCAAAGTTGAACGCGGCTCATCTCAAAGTGGGACAAACCTCCGTGCGGCAGGAGTCCAGCGTGGATTCGAATGTCGTGCTCAGCCAATATCCTCCGTCGGACGAGCAGGTGAAGAGCGGAACCGCAGTTGACCTCGTGGTCTCAGAGGCCGCGCCGCAGGTCGAAGTTCCGTCGCTCGACCGGACAAAGCCTCGACGATGCGCTGCATACGCTAGCCGGCCATCAGTTGATTGTGGGCGACGTCGAGCGCCAGCCGAGAGCCGGCACAGCGCGCGACACCATTCTCCAGCAGTTCCCCAAGGCCGGAGAGATCGGTGAAGGTCAACGGCAAGATCGATCTGCTGGTTGCCGATACGCCGCCCGCCGAGACCAGTACGCCAGCAACCACCAAAGCGAGTAGCACCGCTGACGCCGACTGGGAAGCGAAGCGAGCCACGCAACGCGCTGCCGCCAAACAAGCGGCGCTGGCAGCGGCCGCAAAGAAAGCCGACGCCGACAAAGCTGCCGGGAACGCCTCCGCCGACAACAAGACGCTGCGAATGCTGCCACCTCCTCGGCTGCGATGACGCCGAAGATCACGATCCGCAGCGCCTCCTGTACAACGCTGGCGCCGGGCAAGTACAAGCTCGATGTCACAGGGGACGCTGTGGTCGGCGGCAGCGATACATACCTCTTCTACACGTGGGCTTCGATCGGCGACGCCGGCACGCGCTGGCGGCCTCAATGCCAAGGCTGGAGCATTCCGACCTCGAGCGACGATCAGCTATGGGAAGTGAGCTGCCTCCATCGCCCAGGCGATGCGGCCCAGATGTCGTGGCAGACATCGCGCACCATAACCAGCGCCAATCAGCAGCCGCCCACCACCGCCGGAACGACGCTGTTCAAGCCGGGCATGAAGGCGGTTTCTAACCTGAAATTCAACGTTTCCTGTCAATAATCGAGGCGAGAGCTTATCAACTCCGCACGCCGTGCGGCATAATTGTTGGCGGTGTTGCTGCGCCGGTAAATGCACGCCGCGACCCATTCTGAATTCTCATGGCAGAAAAAACATTTACTGGCGTTACCCTGCACGGCTTTCCTGTGCGCATTGATATGGACTGGCCGTTTCATCGCTCCGAGGGCGGCAGCGACTGGTACGTGGTGCACGGCCGCGTCACGTTGAACGATGGCAGTGGTCTGCACGCGGACGTGGCGCTCAACCTGGCGCAGACCATCCGCGAGGTGCTGCAGGTGCTCGACAGCGATCTGGCATTCTGGGTCGCGGTCAACACCGCGCGCAAGGCCCTCGACATCAAGCAACTGGAACTGCTTAAGTCGGGCAAACGCCAGCCGGTACCGGTTTCGAGCCGCTGCTACAGCATCCGCAATAAGCAATTCACGTTTGCCACCGTTAAACCGGAAGAGATCGGCGAGTTCGTCGTTCGCAAGGTTTTCTGGGGTAGTGGCAGCGAGCACCAGCCTGTGCTCATCGCCGACCCGTGCGACGCGCAGTACATCGGAGCCGCCGATCCCAACATAACGGACAAGCTTCTGGCGGCGGCAAAAGACCTGGCATCACGCGGCATGGTGGAGCTCGAAGGAGACTACGCGCGCGCCACAGACGGATTGCTGGCGCAGGCGCAGGCCTTCACGGCAGCCAAGGACCATGCGCTGGAAGAGCTGCACCTGAAGCACGCCTACGAACGGGGATAACTACTTCTTCAGCTGCGATTGCGGCGGTTCGGGCGCAGACTCTAAAGCCCCGTCCAAGCAAACTAAGCCTGGATGGGGCACCCTCTTGATCTTTCAGCTTTCTGACGATTCTTCTACTTCGATCAGGCGGCGACCGGTGTCCGCCGTGCTTCCATTCCGTCGAGAACCTGCCACAGAGACTGCGCGGCCTTCTCGGCTGCATCCAACGCCTTCTCGGCGTGCTCTGGATGTGCCGTGACTTCAGCGCTCAGCAATTCGCGCCAGACGTGCGAGTGTTCAACGTCGGCGAACTGATGCAGCGTGAAGTAGCCGCAGGTCTTGGCGTCGGCGCCGTAGCGCTGCGCCAGTCCATCGGCCTTCTCTTTCGCCACGCGCGGGACCTGCGACTCGTAGGCATAGAACGCAGCCAGCGCTTCGGCAGTCGCGCCTTCGCGTGCTACACGCCGAAATTCTGCGATGGCCTCGCGCACTTCCGGCATCGCTTCATGATCGCGAACTTCCTGACGGTCGGCGCCCATGCCCTCGGCGAAGTCGAGCCACAGCTCGCTGTGCGGACGGCCCTGAATTTCCTCCTCGCACAGGTTGCGCAGCACGGCGCGACGCTGCTCGCCGTCTTCCAGCCGCGAGTGCAACGCGCTGAGGTACGCGGGAAATGCTGCGACGTGATGGTAGTAATCGGTGGCATACTCGCGCAGATCTTCGCGCGTCAGCTCACCGGCAGTCCATGCTTTGTAGTACGGATGGCAAAGAAGATCGTAACGGGCAATGCGCTCTTCGAGCGCGCTCAGAGAAAGCTTGCAATTCCATGAATCACCCCACAAAAAATTTAGGCCCGGAATAAGGTGAGAACACTATACGGGAGGAGCGAGAGAACAAACAAGGCGCGACCGGCGTCACTTTTGATCAGCGCGGGCTGAGGCCGAGAAGCGCTCGTATGCGCTTCGCCTCAGTCTGAGCCGCCGAGACCTGTTTGGGCGTCAGTTGTGCCGACAGCTTGTCTGCCATAGCCTTGCCGTCCGGGCTCCCGAAATCGGCAGCGGCCAGGTAGAAGCTGAGCGCCTCCTGCCTGTCCAATTTGGCGCCCCGGCCCTCCTGATACATGCCGGCTAGCGCCAGCAGCGCTTCCGGTTGACCGCCGGCGGCAGCCAGTTCGTACAGTCTTTTTCGCCTTCACCAAGTCGCTTTGTACGTTCAGGCCTCTGTCGTACATGAACCCAAGCTCGTAAAGGGCAGGGACGTAGCCCAGGTCGGCGGAGCGTTTGAGCCATTTCAGGCTTTCGCCTTATTCACCGGGGTACCGATTCCGCGGTCGTAAGAGATAGGCGAGCCGCTCACACGCCAGGCCATCTTTGGCTTCGGCGGCCTTCTGAAACCAGTACAAAGCCCGGCTGTTGTCCTGCTTGACGCTCCCCAGTCAGGTATGCGGTCGCGGTCAACACTCGCAACGGTTAACTGCGTTGAGGTGAATTCCTGCTTGTGCGTGCGACGGGCCTCTTCTCCACGCTGGTCGCCGGCATCGGCTGAGAAGATAAACCAGGCGCAATAATCCTGAGTCGTTCGTCGCTCACCCCATCGCCGTTGTAATAGGCGGCGCCCAAGATTGAAATAAGCTTTCGCATAACCTTGTTTCGCGGCATTTCAGGAACCACAGAACCGCTTTCGCCGGATCTTTATCGACATCTGTGCCCAAGCCGATAGCGAACACCAAGTTCGTTCTGCGCTGCCGCATCGCCGCGTATTGGCCAGATTCTGCAAATCGGCTAAGGGAGCGTGCCGAGGTTTTCTTGGCTTGGGCGGACAGGCCCAGTGTGAGAAATCTGGCGACGGAGAAGAGGAAGCAAGGTGGCGCATAAGCTGGAATCCAGTGGAACGCCAGAGAATATCACGGTCGACGAAAATCGCATCTCCGAATTGGTAAAATCGAATCATCCGCTGCATCTGCGGCCCATTTGGGGAATTTCATTTGTCGCAACAATTCACAGAAACCTACGACGTCGTAGTGGTCGGCGCCGGCCATGCCGGTTGCGAGGCCGCGATGGCCGCTGCGCGCATGGGGCTGAAGACCGCGCTCTACACCCTGAACGTCGATCTCATTGCGCAGATGTCGTGCAATCCTGCCGTCGGCGGGATCGCCAAGGGACACCTGGTGCGCGAAGTCGACGCGCTGGGCGGCATCATGGGCGAAGTGACGGATGCGGTCGGTATCCAGTTTCGCTTGCTGAACACCTCGCGCGGGCCGGCCGTGTGGTCGCCGCGGGCGCAGTGCGACAAGCAGCAGTATCGGCAGAAGATGCGCGAGGTGCTGGAGTCGGAACCGAACCTGCATGTGAAGCAGGCGGAAGTGGCCGACTTGGTTGTCAGTTGTCCGTTGTCAGTTGTCAGTAATCACAATCCTCAGCAGGAACCGACAACCGAACCGACAACCGACAACCGACAACTGCGTCAGCTGGTGTTAAGCTGCGCGACGGCCGCACCGTCGGCGCGAAGGCCGTCATCATCACTACCGGTACATTTCTCAACGGGCTGATTCATTGCGGCGAGGAGCAGTATCCTGCCGGGACGCAGCGGCGAGCCGCCAGCCGTTCTGCTCGGTGAAGCGCTGAAGAAGCTTGGCCTGCGCGGCTGCCGTCTGAAGACCGGCACGCCTCCGCGGCTGGACGGACGCAGCATCGACTGGTCGAAGTTTGCCGAGCAGCCGGGCGACGAAGATCCCACGCCGTTCAGCTTTCGCACGAAGAAGGTCGCGCATCACGACAAGCAGGTGCCGTGCTACATCGCGTTCACTACGCCGGAGACGCATCGCGTCATCCGCGAGAACGTGCATCGCTCGCCCATGTACAGCGGGCAGATTCAGTCGATCGGGCCGCGCTATTGTCCGTCGATTGAAGACAAGATCGTCAAGTTTCCCGACAAGGAAACGCACCAGCTCTTCCTCGAGCCCGAGGGGCTGAACACGCACGAGATCTACGTCAACGGCATGAGCACCTCGCTGCCGATCGAAGTGCAGCTGGCGATGATCAAGTCGATCCCGGGACTGGAGAACGCCGACATGCTGCGCCCCGGATACGCCATCGAGTACGACTCCATCGACCCACCGAGCTGGAGCGCACGCTGGAGACGAAGAAGGTCGAGCGGCTGTATCTTGCCGGGCAGATCAACGGAACCAGCGGCTATGAAGAAGCGGCATGCCAGGGACTGATGGCCGGCATCAACGCCGCGCTGAAAGTGAAGGGCGAGCCGCCGCTGATCCTCGACCGAACAGAAGCCTACACGGCGATCCTGATCGACGACCTTATCAGCAAGGGGACGAACGAGCCGTACCGCATGTTCACCTCGCGCGCGGAGTTTCGCCTGCACCTGCGCATCGACAACGCCGATCGGCGTCTGACGCCGCATGGCCGCCGCGTGGGACTGATCAACGACGCTGCGTGGGCGGAGCATCTCGCCAAGCAGGAGCGCATGAAGGCGATGCGCGAACTGCTGGAGAAGACGCGGGTGAATGAAGCAGTTGTCGGTTGCCAGTTGTCGGTTGTCAGTGAGTCCGATGCCACTTTGCAGTTGTTACAAGAAGCGAAAGCCTCAGGCTCGACGCTGGCCCAATTGCTGAAGCGGCCCGAGGTGCAGATTGAGTCGTTGGCTCCGGTGCTGATGATGTTGATGCCAAGTTTTTTCGAGCGAGGGGTTGAGCCTTCCACTGCAGGCGAACAGCAGGTCCCTCCGCGCGGGCTGAAGCCCTTGGTCGGGATGACAAACTCTGAGGTTGAGATGACAGCCTCTCAGGCCAGGAGACAGCCGCTGAACTTTTCTCACCAGCCCCTAACCCCGAACCCCTGCCCCCTGATTTCCGCCTGTCGGCGGAAATCCGCAACGAGCTGAAGGCCGTCGAGACTGAGATCAAGTATTCCGGCTATCTCGATCAGCAGACCAAAGCCATCGAGCGGCTGAAGAAGTCGGAGCAGCGCGTCATCCCTGACTGGTTCGATTACGGCAAGGTCTCGGGGTTGTCGCGTGAGATGAATGAGAAGTTGTCGCGCGTGCGTCCGCGTACCCTGGGGCAGGCCAGCCGCATTCCCGGCGTTACGCCTGCAGCCGTGTCGCTGATCAACGTCTATATCGAGATTCAAGGACGACGGCAAGCCGGCGCGACCCCTTAGTCCGGAAGGCCTCAACTCCGCAAGGTCGTCGCGCGACGTCCCAGCATGGAAAAACCGCACTGCACCCGCGGTTTATTCGCTGCCCGGCTTGCGTGGGTGTGTAAGACTAGTCGCATCCATGGTCAACGCAATTGATTTCTGGTTCCTGGCTGCCGGCTTATTGCTGGTAATTTTTCTGCTGCTCGAAATCGGGCGTCGCATCGGAATCCGTCGCCGCAAAGCGGACCCCGATCATGCCAGTGCAGGTCTGGGAGCGATCGAGGGTGCAGTTTTCGGCCTGATGGGATTGCTCATCGCCTTCACGTTCTCCGGTGCGGCCGAACGCTTTGACGGGCGTCGTCACCTGATCGGCGAAGAAGCCAACGCCATTGGAACGGCTTATCTGCGTATTGATTTGTTACCACCCTCGGCTCAGCCTGCCCTGCGCCAGGACTTCCGAAATTATCTGGACGAACGCCTGCAGATGTACCGGGTTATTTCCTACGACTACAACGGCGCCTTGCAGCATTTTCAGAATGCCAACAACCTGCAGACGAAGATCTGGGGCGAGGCAGTTGCGGCGTGTAGCCAACAATCGTCTGCGGCGGTGACGACACTGGTGCTCTCGTCGTTGAACGAGATGATCGATATCACCACGACGCGGCTGGTGGCGATGGAAACTCATCCGCCTGCGGTCGTCTTTTATGGCTTGGGGCTGCTGCTGATGGCGACGTCACTGCTGGCCGGCTATGGCATGTCCGAAAGCAAGAAACGCAGCTGGATGCACATGGCGGTCTACGCCGTGATCATGGCCGCGACTCTCTACGTGATTCTCGACCTCGAGTATCCGCGCTTTGGACTGATCCGCATCGACGCAGCCGACCATGTACTGGTCGAGGTGCGTACAACCATGAAGTGATTGCGGAGCGACTACGAATTCCCGCCGCCGATATGCAGATATTCTTTGATCGTCGGCAGGATCTGCTTCCACCAGGAACCCTGCCAGTCGACCTTTCGCTGCGGCAGCGCCGACTGCTTGGCCATGCACTCATTAGCCGAGGTGTAATCGCCCATCTGCCGATAGATGACGGCCATGTTGGTCAGCACCATCGTCTTCTGCTCGGAATTCCAGGCCTGCGGCAGCACGCGCTTGTAGTATTCGATGGCCAGCGGCAGATTGTGATGCGACTGCTCGTAGCTGGCGATGTTCATGTTGGTGAACGGGTCAGTGGGATTGATGGCAGCGGCGTTGAGATAGCTCTGGGCAGCCTCGTCATGCAGTCCAGCAGCCTCTTGCGCGTTCCCCAGGAAAAAGTATGCCTTCCAGTTTCCCGGACTTACCTCGGCCGAGTGCGACCACAGCGTGATGTCGTCTTTCCAGTAGCCCACCTGATTCCAAGTCACGACGCTGAGAGCAAGAATCGCTACCACACTGACTGCGGGCAGCAGCGCTCGCGGCAGATGCCGTTCGGCGGCGAAATCGGCGACGCCCCAGCACACCATGATGAACAGCCCAATGAACGATGTGTAGGCGTAGCGGTCGGCCATACCCTGCACGTCGGCCTGGACGAGGCCGATCATCGGGATGAGCATAATCAGGAACCACAGCCATCCCACAATGAGGTAGCGGTACTTTCGTGCCCGCGCGGCAAGCACGGTGATGACTGTCAGGGCGATAATGGCGGCTCCGACTTGCCACCAGTGCAGAGACCGGCCCGGGTGCGGGTAATAGAGTGCCAGATTCGCAGGCCAGAAAGCCTTGCGGATATAGCGCGTGTAGGAGACCAGCGCATTCTCAATCCTGATCCACAACGTATACGGCTGAGCTCCGCCGGTAACGTGCTGCGCAATCAGCGTCACGCCGGCATCGACGATGCAGATGAAGAAGAGCGGAAATTTTTCTTTGATGAGGAACGACAGGCTCTTGGCTGGAAGCGCTTCAACTCCTGGCAAAGCCTGCCGATCTGCGGCGAACATGCGCTGCAGCGGCCAGTAATCCCACAGCAGCAGCACCAGCGGCAGCATGATGATCTGTGGTTTGCTCATCAGGCCGAGAACGAATAGTCCGGTGAAGGTAATGTATCGTCCGATGCCGGGCTTGCTGGCGTACCACTGGTAGGCTCCCAGCGCGAGCAGACAGAAGAGCGTGCTCAGCATGGTCTTGCGCTCGGCGATCCAGGCGACCGATTCGACGTTCAGGGGATGCAGCGCGAACAACGCCGCAACCATCAGGCTGCGCCAGGTAAAACCGGTGGCCCGCTTGAGGATGAGGAACACCAGCACTGCGTTCAGCGCGTGCAACAGCATGTTCTCGTCGTGCGGGCCGGCGGGATCGAAGCCAAAGACCGTGATGTCGGTAGCATGGGAAACCCAGGTCAGCGGATGCCAGTTGCCGGCGTAGCCATGGGTGAACGCCCAAACAACATCGCCGGCAGTCAGGCCGTCTTTGATGTGCGGGTTGTCGACGACGTACTTCGGATCATCGATGTTGACGAAGGGATGGCTGTTGACCGGCGCATAGATTGCGCAGGTGGCGACGACCAACAGTAGGCTCAAAACTACCGTACGCGAGACCGAGTCCCTGAAAAAAAAGCTGGTTTGCGGCTGGGTCTGAGTAGCGATGGTAGCCAAGCAATCCCCCTGAGAGTCGCGAAAAGTATAGCTGATTCGACTGGTCGCCGGGGACGGCCGGAGCCGCGATTAATCGCCCTTGTCAGCGATGGCAACAACCCGCTCCTCGCTCTGCGGAATTGCGGCAGGATTGCGCCAGCTCCATCCCGAGTCAAGGACCTCGCGCGCCTTTTCCAGTTGCCGCGAGCCGATGAGAAGGCACAGGCGGCCGCGGGGCGCGACCAGCGTGGCGGCGATGGGAAGTGTCTCTTCGAATCTCTCGACTGCGCGGAGAGTGACTACGTCGGCCGTTCGTCCCCACTCTCCGGCGCGGCCGCAGAATACTTCCGCCTGTTGCAGCTGCAACGTTCGAATCAGTTCACGGAGGAATGTCGCCTTCTTGTTTTGCGATTCGATGAGGTGGAGGTGGGTGCGGGGCGCCCAAAGTTTCATCGGCACTCCGGGGAATCCCGGGCCTGACCCGACGTCGGTGAGGGACAACGCGGAATCCTCCCGCAAAAGAAGTCTCGCGGCGAATAGCGATTCGCCGAAATGCCGCGTGACAATCGTTTCCGGATCGCGCACCGCCGTCAGGTTAATGCGCCTGTTCCAGCGCAGCAATAGCTCCAGGTAGCGCTGTAGCTGCTCCGGCAAGACGCCCGGGAACTGGCCCTCAGCGAATGGAACGAGAAGCTCGACGATGCGGGTGCTCTCCATCGTTGTTCATTATGAGGCACCCGCTAAACGCGGAACAGTGTCAGCTCAGGCGGCTGGGCTTGAAGTTTTTGCTTGCGAATGCGCCCCGGCCTTGTAGTGACCCGGCTCAGCGCGGAAGGAGATGGCGAAGCGGTTCCAACCATTGATGGCGACGGTAGCGAGGGTGAGTTTGGCCAGCTCTTCCGTGGAGAATTGCTTGCGGGCTCGCTGGTAAACCTCGTCCGGCACGTGGGTTTCGCTGACGCGCGTAACCGACTCAGCCCAGGCGAAAGCTGCCTGCTCGCGTTCGGAATAGATGTCGACTTCTTCCCACACGCTGACCAGGTCGATGCGAAGCTCCGTTTCGCCCTCCGCGCGCAGGTCCTTGCTGTGCATGTCGATGCAATACGCGCAACCATTGATACGCGAGACCAGCAGGTAGGTCAGGTGAAGCAACCGCGATTCCAGTCCGAGGTTGTTGACTGCATTCTGCAAAGTGAGCATGGCGTTCATGACGTCGGGAGGCGCGGATAGCAGGTTTAATCTTGCGGGCATAAAAATCCTCCAGAGCAATATTGGTCGCTGAACTCCGAAACCGGAGGTCACAACCCTATCTAGATTGAGTGGCGGGAAAAAGGATTTGTAAAAATGACGGACAGAAAGCCATTGCGTGATCAATGCAGTCGAACCTGTTCCTAGATGCTCGGTTGCATTCGCAGGCGCGACGGTGAGCTTCCGCTACTCAGGTTGCGAGGCCGGGATTGTCTTTTCGTGCTTCTGACGAAACTTGCTGACACTCACGAAGGCGCGCCCGACCGTGCCGTAGCCCATCACCTCTTTGCCGTTGTGGGCACTCACGCGGAAGGTCAGAAACTTGCCGTTGACGGACTCCAGCGTTGCTTCACATTTCACAACCGAGCCGACACCGGTCGGGGCGCGGTGATTCACGTTGATCGCGGTACCTACGCTGACTTCGTCGCCCTCGCAGAAGGGCAACAGCGCCTCGAAGGCAGCCGATTCCATCCAGGCGATCATGAAGGGCGTGGAGAGCACCGGAGGCAGCTCTGGCCTCCAGGCGCTGAGGGTGTGTTGGAACTCCACGCGCCGCTTAACCTCGCCGCGCGTTCCGATGGGAACAGGTTTGGCCATACATCGAGAGTAAACACGTTACAGTCGCGATGTCACGTTCGAGCCCACAACGAAGCCCGTGCCGATTCCACAGCTTTTCGATAATTCTCCGGCACAATTTGGCCTCATTCCGACAAAGTCGGTGTACCATAGCGCTGTTTAAAAATGCAGGCGTGGGCCGCATTCTGTCGCGGCCTTCCCGGTACCCATTTTGCGGTAGTCGGGGTTCGAATGGAGTGGTCATCTCCAGACGTAGTCATGCGCCCGCCGGCTGGTAAGCTCCGCCAGTCCCAGGCCCTAGTTAATCTCAGTTGGTAATTCTTGATCTCAGGGAGAACCGTGTATGCGTCGGGTCCTGTTGTCCATTTTGATTGCCGCTTCTTTCTTCGTCATGCCGGTCGGAGCGCAGACTGCTGCCGCGCCGGCCGCTTCGTCTACCCCCCCAACCTCGCCCGTTCCGGCAGGACGTAAGAAGCGGGTCGCGGTCTTCGATTTTGATTTCGCTACCGTGCAGAGCAGCAGCGCCGCAGTCTTTGGCACGAATGTCGACGTGGGCAAAGGCATCTCCGATCTGCTGGTACGTCACCTGGTACAGGACGGCACCTACTCCGTCATCGAGCGCAAAGCCATGGATAAGATTCTAGCCGAGCAGAATTTCTCCAACAGCGATCGTGCGGACGCGAACTCAGCAGCCAAGATCGGCAAGTTGCTGGGCGTCGATGCGATTATCGTGGGCAGTGTTACGCAGTTTGGCATACGACAACAAACACACCAACGTAGGCGGCGGAGGCTGGGGAGCCGGACACTTTGGAATTGGCGGCGTCGGCCACAGCAAGAGCAAGGCCATCGTGGTGACGGACGCTCGCCTGGTCAACATCGATACCGCCGAGATCATGGGCGTGGCCGACGGCAAGGGCGAGTCGAGTCGTGAGAGTACTTCGCTGCTTGGTGGCGGTGGCGGCTGGTGGAGCGGTGGCGGCGGCGCGGTGGACTTCGGCAGCAGCGACTTCCAGCAGACCATCCTCGGCGAGGCCGTGAATGCAGCGGTTACGGAGATGAGCACCGAGCTCGTGGCCGATGCTCCTAAGCTGGTGACCCGCACCATCAGTGTTGAAGGCATCGTAGCTTCGGTTGACGGCGGCCAGATCGTGTTGAACATCGGCGCCAAGGCCGGACTGAAGGCCGGCGATCAGCTCACCGTCAAGCGCGTGACCAAGGAAATCAAAGATCCCACGACCGGCAAGACGCTGCGCAAGATGACGGCAGATGTGGGCGTCATCAAGCTGACGGATGTTGACGATGTCTCAGCGGTAGGCACAGCCGTTTCCGGCTCGGGCTTCAAGGTGGGCGATGAGGTGAAGACCATCACCCAATAGCAAGGCGGCAGGAATCAAGAACAGGGCGACCTTCCCGGTTGCCCTATTTTATTTCGGAAAAGTTTCGCGCTAGTGGCTGCCGCTAGCCACGCGAGCTTTCTCGAATTCGTCTCCGGCGTTCCATCCGACCAGGTTCGACTGATCTGCAGCCTGCCAACCCAGCGCGATGCCGAAGCGCGCCATCACAGCGTCGCCGCGAAAATCCATCTCCGGATGGTACTCGTCGCTAGGCTGATGATAGTGCTTGGAAACGTAGTCCTCGGCTTGCTGCGTTCCCCATTGACGATTGTGGCCGCGATACAGGTCGCCTTCGTCGATGGAGAACGATGGAATTCCAACGCGCGCGAAACTGAAGTGGTCGGAGCGGTAGTAATGTCCGGCTCCCGGTTGGGCGTCGGGAACAATGGCCAGATTGAAGTCGCCGGCGGTGCGCTCCACGGCCGAATAGAACGTGGTGCGCTCGGCTCCGGCAACGTTAACTTCTTCAGGAACGCCCAGCGGCGGTACGTCGTCGTAGTTCAGCGCCAGCGAAATGTCCCTGGCTGGCACGGGCGGATGTTTGCCGAGATATTCCGAGCCCAGCAGTCCCTGCTCTTCGGCGGTGACCGCGGCGAAGTAGATAGAGCGCTTCGGAGGCTGCTTGGTCGCAGCAAAAGCGCGGGCGATCTCCAGCAGGATGCCGCAGCCGGTGGCGTTGTCCTGGGCGCCGTTGTAGATGTTGTCGCCAGCCATGCCCGGCACGATGCCCAGGTGATCGTAGTGTGCGGTGTAGAAGACTGCTTCATTCTTGAGGTGCGGGTCGGAGCCGGGCATCACGGCAAGAACGTTGTTGGAAACGAAGTAGCGCACCTTGCTATCCAAACTTGCCTTTGCCTTCGCCGGGAGTGCGGCGGGTTTGAAGCCGCGCTGTCCCGCAGACTCGATCATCTGATCGATGTTCATGCCGCACGACTCAGCCAGGCGGCGGGCGACTTCGAGTTGAATCCAGCCCGCCATCTTCAACTTCTGATTCTTGCTGTCGCGCAGAAAAGAGTGTTCGCCCGACCACGAGTTGCGCACCACGTCCCAGCCGTAGCTGGCCATCGAAGTCTTGTGAATCAGCAGCACACCGGCTGCGCCCTTGCGCGCTGCCTCTTCATATTTGTAGGTCCAGCGGCCGTAGTAGGTAAGTGCTTTGCCATTGAAGAATTTCGGATCGTTCGACGGCGGCTCATTCACCAGCATGAGCAGGATCTTGCCCTTTACATCGACATCCTTGTAGTCGTTCCAGTCGTATTCCGGGGCGTCGATACCGTAGCCGACCCAGACCAGGTCGGCGTCGATGTCGCTGTGGGCCGCGCCGCTTTCGTCGGTGACGACGAAATCCTTGCGAAACGCGAGATCGAGCGGCGCTCCATTGCTGGGAACGAGGCTGAGGGTCGAGTCGTCTTGAGTGGCGATACCCTCGAGGGGAACTTTCTGCAGGTAGCTGCCGTTATCGCCCGCCGGCTTCAATCCGTAGAGCGCAAACTGCGTCGCTATGTATTCCGCGGCGATATCGCCTCCGCGCTGTCCCGTGCCGCGACCTTCCAATAGATCGCTGGCCAGGAACTTGACGTGAGCACGGATCCGTTGCCCGTCGACGCTCGCCATGGCCTGTTCGGCCGCCGAAGGGAGTCCAGCTACCTGAGGCGCCTTGGGATTGGTGGGACGAGTAGTATCGGAGTTGGTAGTTTGAGCCAGCAGTAGAGTTGCGGACAGTGCAATCAGCAGCGCAGGGAAAAGCAGTCTTCGCAAGAAAGAACTCCTATGGTCAGCCATGTGGCCCAGGAAAACGCTATAGTTTACGCGAAAATCGCGAGTCAGGACCCTTGAGAGGGATGACGCGTCAGCTACCCTCGTCTTCCTAATTCCAGTAAAATCGAGACTTGCATCCGATCGGTCCTAATGTGCTGCGGCTGGGGTTGTGCCCGACAACGTTACGCCGCAATCAGCGGAGTCTATGCGTCGACTAAACCGCCTCCTCCGATATTTCAAGCCATATTGGCTGTACATGGTGGCGTCGGTTATCTCGATGGCGCTAGTTGGGCTGCTGGATGCCTTCCGGCTGTTGCTGATAGGGCCAATCCTCGACCAGGTACTCAATCCCTCGTCGCAGACACGCGCGCTTCCCCTCTTGCCGGTCCCGCTCTTTGGACACCGGTTGGATTTGCGCACTTTCGTTCCGGCGCACCTGCATAACGTCTGGTCGGTAGTGGCGTTCGCGATGATTATCTCGACACTGCTGAAGGGGATGTTCGACTACGCCGGCACCTACCTGGCGAACTACGCCGGGTACGGCATGGTCACCGACATGCGCAACGACCTTCATAAGGCCACACTGCGACGCTCGGTCGGATTCTTCCAGCAGTACTCCACGGGAACGTTGCTGTCGGCCATCGTGAACGACGTCGAACGCGTGCAGTTCGCCATGTCGAGCGTGCTGGCGGAGTTCCTTCAGCAATTCTTCAGCTTCATCTTTATCGGCGCGGTCGTCATCAGCCTTGGCCGCCATCTGACCTGGGTTCTGCTGATCTTCGTTCCTTTCGTTATCGCCTCGGCGCGCAGAGTCGGAGACCGCGTCCGCAAGACCACGCGCAAGGGCCAGGACAAACTGGCCGAGATCAACAACCTCCTGCACGAGACCATCACCGGCATCCGCATCGTGAAGGCCTTCTGTATGGAAGCCTGGGAGATGGGCCGTTTCCGCGAAGCCGCGCGGCGACTGTTCCGCGCCAACCTGACGTTCGGCGGCGCGCCTTTGCCCTGAATTCCCCGATGATGGACGCCTTCGGCGCGATTGCCATCGCGCTGCTGATCCTGCTGGGACGCGACAGCATCAAGCACGGCATACCTCAGCGAAGGCTTCTTCATCGCCTTCATCATCGCGGTTTTCAAGCTTTACGAGCCGGTGCGGAAGTTCGGGCAGTTCAACAACAACTTCCAGCAGGCGCTGGGCGCCTCCGAGCAGATCTTCAACTTCCTGGACGCGCAGGACGAAGTCCGCGAGAAGCCGGGCGCGGTCAAGCTTGCCGCCGTTCCACCGGGGCATCCGCTTCGAGCACGTTTACTTCCGCTACTCGAAGGCCGAAGAAGAGCGCGAGGTGCTGCACGATATCAATCTCGACGTGACGCCGGGAGAAGTGGTGGCCATCGTCGGCTCCAGCGGTTCGGGCAAGACCACGCTGGTGCACCTGCTGCCGCGTTTCTTCGATGTCACGCGAGGGCCGCCTGACTGATCGACGGCCACGATGTCCGCGACTTGACGGTTGCCTCGCTGCGCTCGCAGATCGCCATCGTCACGCAGGACACGATCCTGTTCAACGACACGGTGCGCAACAACATCGCCTACGGGCATCCCGAGATTCCGATGCAGGCGGTGGAAGAAGCGGCGCGTGCGGCCCTGGCGCACGACTTCATCATCGGCGCTGCCGCAAGGCTACGACTCCATCATCGGCGAGCGCGGGCTGCGGCTGAGCGGCGGCGAGCGCCAGCGGCATTTCGATTGCGCGCGCCATCCTGAAGAACGCGCCCATCCTGATTCTGGACGAGGCGACCTCGGCGCTCGATACCGAGAGCGAGTCGCTGGTGCAATCGGCATTGCAGAACCTGATGGCAGGGCCGTACTGTATTTGTCATCGCCCATCGGCTGTCAACCGTCCGCCGCGCCGACCGCATCCTGGTGCTGGAGAATGGCATGATCACCGACGAGGGCTCGCACGAATGTCTGCTGGCACATACCGGTACGTATCGCCGGTTGTATGATTTGCAGTTCGAAGATATTGAGACTGCTTCCGGGACCGAATAGGTTCGCCATGAACATCCGATCGATGACCGGCTACGCGCAGGTCAAAGCCCACGTGAGCGATGAGCTCACACTCACCCTCAGCCTGAAGTCGGTCAACCACCGCTTTCTTGACCTGCATCTGCGCATGCCCTCCGAACTGGATCCGGTCGAGATGAAAGTGCGCCGCGTGCTGAAAGAGCGGCTGCACCGCGGGCATCTCGAAGTCACCATCAGCATGGAGCGCACGGGCGGCTCAGGCTTCGCCGTCAATCGCGAGCTGGTCGGCGGATACCTGCGCACCTTCCGTGAGGTGGCCGAAGAGTTTGGCGTCAGCGCCGAGCCGGACCTGAACGCCGTGTTGAAATTGCCGGGCGCGCTGAACGCTGCGGAGAACGGCGACGCGACGAGGCCGCTCTGGAGAAGCAAGTTGACGGCGGCGCTGGAACAGTGCATCGAGCGGCTGAACGACATGCGCGAGGAAGAGGGGCGAGGCGCGGTGACGGAGTTGCGCACCCGCATGCAGCATCTTTCGTCGGCGACGCATGAAGTCGATCAGCTCCGGGGCCAGGTGCTGAGGGCTTATCAGGACAAAGCTGCAAGGCCGCATGCAGGAGCTGCTGGGCGGCACACGTCGATCAGGATCGCATCCTGCAGGAAGCCGCGATGCTCGCCGAGCGCAGCGACATCCAGGAAGAACTCGTGCGCATGAAGAACCACATCCAGCACTTCCTCTCGCTGCTCGACGGCGGGGGCGAAGTTGGCAAGAAGCTCGACTTCCTGCTGCAGGAGATGAACCGCGAAGCCAACACGCTGCATGTCGAAGACCACGGGCGTTGCCGGCGACGCGTTGCGCATCACCGAGCTGGGCCTGGCCATGAAGTCGGAGATCGAAAAGGCCCGCGAACAGGTGCAGAACCTCGAATGAGCGGAATCATCTTCATCATTTCGGCGCCCTCGGGCTCAGGAAAATCGACGCTGACCAACGAGCTGCGCCGCATCGTGCCGAACCTGGAGTTCTCCATCAGCTACACCACGCGACCTCCGCGTGGCAGCGAGCAATCGGGCCGCGAGTACTTCTTCATCACGCGCGAAGAATTCGAGCGCATGATCCGCGAGAGACGAATTCCTGGAGTGGGCCGAGGTTTTCGGAAACTATTACGGGACGGCCAAACGCTTTCGCCGCGAAGCCGCGGCGCGCGGACAACGACCTGCTCCTCGACATCGACGTGCAGGGCGCAGGCCAGGTGAAGACGCAAGGAGCCCGAGGCGGTTTCGATCTTTGTGCTGCCGCCCTCACGCGAGGAACTGGAGCGCCGGCTGCGCCGTCGCGCGGAAGCTGACGATAATCTCCAGAAGCAGTTGATGGGCGATGGGGCCAAGCTCTTCAACACCGAAGGCATCATCCAGCGGCGCCTGACGACGGCTTCGCACGAGATTGAGAATTTTGGGCAGTACGACTATATTCTGGTGAACGATCGGCTGGAGGAGTCGATCGACATCCTGCAAGTCGATCGTGGAAGCGGAGCGGCTGAAGCGCTCCCACGCAGCTCTGACACCAAAAGACGAACAAATGTTGGCAGTTGCCGAATCGCGCCCAAAGCGAGCGGAAATGCTCCACAGGTGCGAGTCGATCCTGGCGACATTCGATCTTTCCCGATTTCCCACGCGTCACGGAGTGAGCAATGAAACTGGTTGAAGGCTTCGATAGCAACTATCGCTACGTACTGGTGGCCGCCCGTCGCGCCCGCCAGATTCAGAACGGCGCCCGCCCCACCGTGGAGCCGCATTCGCGCAAGCCCTGCCGGATCGCCGAAGAAGAAGTCCAGGCCGGCAAGGTAGCGTGGGAGATTCCCGCCGCCGGCACCGCCGCCGCCATCGAAGCTGCGAGCGAGGTGCAGGATGGCCCGGTTGGCGGCGAAGCCGACGACTAAGACGGAATCGCAACTTTCGGGGGCGGCATCCCTAAAGAGGTGAATGGCATTCTACCGTCGTGTGCGGCGGAGAACAGCCGAGGCTTACCATGAAAATCGCCTTGGGCGTCAGCGGCGGCATCGCCGCCTATAAAGCTGCCGAAATCGTGCGTCACCTGCAGGACCGCGGCGTGCGCGTGCAGGTCATCATGACCGCCGGGGCACAGGAGTTTGTCCGCCCCCTGACATTTGCCGCGCTATCCGGCGAGAAGGTCATTACCAGCATGTTCGGTTCGTCCGCCGAGCAGCCAAATCTGGATTCGGCCGTCGAACATATCTCGGTTGCGCAGTCGATTGATTGTCTGCTGGTCGCGCCGGCCACGGCCGACACCATCGCCAAGTTCGCTCAAGGCATCTCCAACGACTTCCTGAGTACGCTTTACCTGGCGACCAAGGCACCGGTCGTGATCGCTCCCGCGATGAACGTCAATATGTGGGAGCATCCGGCAACCCGGGCGAACCTGGAAATCCTGCGCCAGCGCGGGGTACACATCGTCGAACCGGGTAGCGGCTATCTCGCCTGCGGCATGGTGGGCGCAGGCACGGCTGGCCGACCCGGAGCAGATCGTTGCCGCAGACTCTGGCGCGCCTGGGCGTGACTCAGGATCTGGCGGGCCAGACCGTGCTGATTACCGCCGGTCCCACGCACGAGCCGATCGATCCGGTGCGCTACCTCGGCAATCGCTCCAGCGGCAAGATGGGATACGCCTTGGCCGAAGCCGCGCTGCGTCGAGGCGCGAAGGTCATTCTGGTTAGCGGTCCGACGGCGCTGAAGCCCCCGACCGCAGCCGAAACCATCTTTGTCGAGACGGCGCAGCAGATGCGCAGTGCCGTGCTCGACCGCTGGGAGCAGGCCGAGCATCATCATCATGGCCGCGGCTGTGGCGGACTATCCACGTCAAGAACGTCGCGACCGAGAAGATCAAGCGAAACGGCTCGATGGAGCTGCAACTGGAGCCGAACCCCGACATTCTCGCCGATCTTGGCAGCCTGCGGCAGGCTGCGGGTAAGACCAGGCCGATGCTGATTGGCTTTGCCGCCGAGACCGAGCACCTCCTCGATAACGCACGCTCCAAGCTGGCGAAGAAGAATGTCGACGCCATCGTGCTGAACGATGTCGCGCGCGCCGGCATCGGCTTCAACTCCGATCGCAATGAGGTGACGATGGTGACCGCGAAGGACACGGTCGCCATTCCCGAGGCCAGCAAACTCGACGTCGCGATCAAGATTCTGGATTGCGCGATGCGCCTGCGCCGAGAACAGTCAGACCCGAAGCTGGAACGCGCACAGCGGTAACGCGGGTTCTAGCCTCTGCAACGTTCTCCTGAAATTGTCATCCCGACCGAGGACTTCAGTCCGAGTGGAGGGAACCTGCGGTTCGTCCGTTGTAAACTAAAGCCTCCCGCCATGACTCTCGATCGCAACACACTTCGCGAACGTCTGCGGTTCTACCGCGAGTTGGGCGTCGGCCCGCTCTATCGCCGCGAAACGGCTGGTGTCATCGCTCGCGAGGCGAACCTGCAGACTTCGGAAGTCCTCGACAACCCGCGGGAAGTTATCGCGGAAGAACCCGTCATCATGCCTCGGAAACCCAGGAAGAACGAAGATCGCGCAGCGCAGCTCCAGGTCATCCTTGACGATATTGGCCCGAACTGCCAGCGTTGTCCGCTGGCCAAGCTGGGACGCAAGCAGATTGTGTTTGGGACCGGCGACCCGCATGCCGAGCTGATGTTCGTTGGCGAAGGGCCGGGCGCAGACGAAGATGCGCAGGGGCTGCCGTTCGTCGGGCGCGCCGGCCAGTTGCTGAACAACATGATCACCGCGATGGGCTTGAAGCGCGAGCAGGTTTACATCGCCAACATCGTGAAGTGCCGGCCGCCGGGCAATCGCACTCCGGAGCGCGACGAATGCGACACCTGTTCGCCATTCCTGATGCGGCAGATTAACGTGGTTCGTCCCAAGGTGATCGTCGCGCTGGGCGCGACGGCCGCGAAGAACCTGCTTGGCATGAATGACTCGATGGCGTCCATGCGCGGACGATTCTACGACTTCTCGCCGCCGCGCCGACGGCGGCGAGCCATTCGAGTGCAAGCTGGCGGTGACGTACCATCCGGCGTTCCTGCTGCGCGATCCACGGCAGAAGAAAGAAACGTGGAAGGATCTGCAGATGGTGATGCGATATCTTGGCCTGCCTATGCCGCAACGCGCACCCGAGGGCAGCTAGACGGCAATGCCGCAATACTGCGATGTGGCCGTGCCCGTCCCGCTCGACGCCACATTCACCTACCGCATTCCCGAAGATTCGCCCGAGCCCGTCGTTGGCGGCCGCGTCATCGTGCCCTTTCGCGAGCAGCGGCTGTGCGGCATCGTCACCGAACTGCACGATCGCAAGCCGAGTTCACCGTCAAGCGCGTCAGCCAGGTGCTCGACACCACGCCAGCTCTTACGCCGGAGTTGATGCAGCTCGGCCGCTGGATCGCGCAGTATTACATCGCGCCGATCGGCGAGGTGTTCCGCAGCATGTTGCCGCTCTCGGCAGAATTTCGCCGCGTCATCGGCTATCGCATCACCGACAAAGGAATGGACGCACTGCACGCCGCATCGACCGTCGGCTCCTCGCTGCGTTCGCGGAAAGAACCTGAGCACCAGATGCTGGAATACGCGGTGCTGAACCGGCTGTCTGACGGCGAACTGGTGCGCGAGGGCACATTGCGTTCCGCCTCCGGCGCTTCGCGCGCGGTGCTGCAAACGCTGGTGCGCAAGAAGTGGATCGCCCGCGAGGACCTCAGCGACGTTCGCGACGCCAGCCGCACGATCCAGATCGCGACGCTCAAGCAGGTGGAAGGCAAGATCAACGCCAACCAGCAGACCATCATCGATTACCTGAGGCTGCAGGAAGGGCGAGCGTGCTCCAGTCGACGCCCTGCGTGAGCTGGCGGTGCCGCGCACGACCCTGCAGACTCTGGTCAAGCGGGGCATGGTCGAGTTGAGCGAGGAAGCCGCGGGCTTTCGCATGTCGGGCATGAAGCCGCGCAAGCTCGAATTTCTCCTCACCCAGCGATCAGAAGACGGCGCTCGAGGCTATCATCGGCGCGGTCGATGAGCGCAAGTTTCTGCCGATGCTGCTGCATGGCGTCACCGGCTCGGGCAAAACCGCGGTGTATCTTTCGGCCATGCAGGCGGTGCTGGCCAAGGGCCGCTCGGCAATCCTGCTGGTGCCCGAGATTGGGCTTACTCCGGCGATTGCCGCCGATCTCCATCAGATATTCGGCGACGAAGTCGCAATTCTGCATTCAGCGCTTGACCGACGACGAGCGAGCCGAGCAGTGGAAACACATCCGCAGTGGTGAGTCTCACATTGTGGTAGGAACACGCTCGGCCATCTTTGCTCCTGTGCCTGGGCTATCCCTCATTGTGGTAGACGAAGAGCACGATCACTCCTACAAGCAGGAGGAAATGCCGCGCTATCATGCCCGCGACGTCGCGGTTATGCGCGCGAAGATGGCGAACGCCGCGGTTGTGCTCGGTTCGGCGACGCCGTCGCTCGAAACCTACTACAACGCGGCCCAGGGAAAGTATCGCTTGCTGGAATTGCCGGAGCGCATCGAGAAGCGGCCGCTGCCCGAGGTCGAGGTCCTCGACATGCGCGAAGAGTTTCAGCGCACCAAGAAGGATGAAGCGCTATCGCGCAAGCTGATCGAGGAAATCGGCGAGCGGCTGGACGAAACAAGAGCAGGTGATGGTGCTGCTCAACCGGCGCGGCTATTCGGCGTTCGTGCTTTGCCGCGAGTGCGGAGAGACGGTGCAATGCAAGAACTGCGCCATCGCCATGACCTATCACAAGCGCGAGCATCGGCTGGTCTGCCACTATTGCGGCTTCATGCGCCCGGCGCCCAAGACCTGTCCCAAGTGCAGCAGCGAATACGTGCAGTATCTCGGAACCGGCTCGGAGAAGCTGGAGCACGTGCTGCACGGCATGTTTCCGCAGGCGCGCATTGCGCGGCTGGATCGCGATACGGTGCGCGGCCGCGACGATTTCGAACGCATGCTGACCGCGTTGCAGGACGGCGAAATCGATTTGCTGGTGGGCACGCAGATGATCGCCAAGGGACATGACGTGGCCAACGTCACGCTGGTGGGCGTAGTCGGCTCTGACGCGGCGCTCAGCTTTCCGGACTTCCGCGCCGCCGAGCGGACGTTTCAGTTGCTCACGCAAGTCGCGGGACGCGCCGGTCGCGGCGAAACGCCCGGCAAAGTCGTGCTGCAGACGTTCTTTCCCGATCACTATGCCATCCAGTTCGCCGCCGCCCACGACTATCGCGGCTTCTACGAGAAGGAAATTCGCTTCCGCAGCTGGATGCATTACCCGCCGTTCAACGCCGTCAGTAACGTGCTGATTCGCAGCCAGAAGCTTGACGAAGCGCTGGCCTGGTCGGGAATTCTAGGTAAGTGGTTTGAGAGCACGCGCCTTGACGGCGTGCGCGTGATGGGTCCGGCCGCGGCGGCCATCGTGCGCCTGAAGACCGAATACCGTTATCACTTCCTGCTGAAATCGCCCAGCCGCGAGAAGATGAACAGCGTGCTGCGCGCCATGCTCGATCATGCCACTGAACAGAGGATCCCGAGGAGCAATCTCGTCGTGGACGTGGATGCGTTATCGTTGATCTGAAGAAGCATTCAGCAGCCAAAGACACGCTTGCCAAATTTCCCCATCGCTCTCAAAGCCAGAATCCAGCTAAGCGACCTGCCAACTGCAGTTCTATCCCTTCCACTCACCGAGTGCTCTGCGTACCAGAACCAGTTGCCCCAGGTGATAGGCATTGTGATCCGCGATCAACAACGCTTCGCGCAGCAACGTTTGACCTGAGCCGCCGGGAATCGGCGCCATCAGATCATGTTTGGGATCGGTGATGAGCTTGCGGATAATCTCGATGTTCTCGTGAATCGCCTCCACGCTTCGATCCCACGCTTCTTCGCTCGGCGGAGCCGGCTTCTTCGGCCAATAGCCTTCCGGCCACGGCGGAGATTTGTGCCGCGTGCTTTGGCAGAATTGAACAATGTCCCACAACGCGATTCGTATATGTTCCAGAAGCTGCCACGCCGAGTGCGGCATATTCTCCGGCACTATGCCGCGTTGTTCGACGGGGAAGTCGGCGACTGCGGAGGCCAGATCAGCGTGAGCCTCGCGCCAATCCAAAGCTTTGGCGAGTTGTTGACGAAGTTGCTTGTCGCTTTCCATTGGGCCTCGGAGCGGGAAATCAAATGTCAGGTATGAGATGTGGCGAGATCAGGTTCGGATGTAAGTTGAGAGCGCGGAGTGAGCCCGAAGCACGGCCGACGAATTACTACCGGCGATAGGAGTTGAGCTTAACTTCTGCCGTTGCGCCGGCGACGGTGCAGAACCGTCGTCGCGTCGGGATTCACGAGCACCGTAAAGCCGTTGCGAAGGCGATTCACATCGGGGTCGACGATAACCGCGCGCTCGTCGCCTATGCAGCCGCCCAACACCCGTCCCAGGCTTAGCAGGGAGCGACTGCCGCAAACCTCGCAGCTCTCGCCTCCGCTATTGCTGATGATCTCGCAGTCGGCACACAGAACAGCTTCCAGGAGAGGAACGGAGCTTAGAAGTGGCTCCCATCGGTCACCGTTGGCCATAATACACTCTCCCAACAAGCTAGCCGGGTTCGGGCGAGCGGGAAAGTACCTGATTGGGTAAGGAAGCCGGAGAGTAACGAGTAGGCGCCCGATTCGGTAAACAAAGGGTTACAGCACGATTACGAAACGTCGGTAGTGGACGCCGGCGGCAGCAGATTGTGATTCAGCGCGAAGAGGGCTAACTCCAATCGATTGCCAACTCCAATCTTGTTGAAGATATTGGTCAGGTGGCGCTTTACGGTTTCTTCGCTGATGCCGAAAGTCTCAGCGATGTGCTTGTTCGTAGAACCCTCGGTGATAAGCGTAACCACTTCAAGCTCTCGCGCGGTCAAGCCAAAAGTTTTTCTGGGAGGAGGCGCAGTTTGCGCCGTGAGATCGCGCAGCACCTGCACCAGGTTCTGCACCGGACGGCCCTCCAGCCAGTACTGCCCCTGCATCACCGCGCGAATACAGGCCGACAGGTGCGCCACCGCGGCATCTTTCAGCACAACCCCGCGCGCGCCCAGTTGCAGTGCTTCCAGGATCTGACGCTTGTCGATTTGTCCGGTGAGAACGATGGTCCGCGTGTCGCCGCTGTCGCTGGTCAACTCGCGCAGCGCTTCCAGACCGGGCATCTTCGGCATCGCCAAGTCAAGCAGCAGAATATCGGGACGCAACGTGCGCACCATGTGCAACGCCTCGACGCCGTCTTTGGCCTCGGCAACGACCTTGATGTTGGCATCGGATTGAAGCATGTTGCGCAGGCCGATACGAACGACCGGATGGTCGTCGGCAATCAGAACGCGGGTTTGAGTCGCTGCCACCTTATTTCCTCACTGTAGAGGGATGGTCTTCTGGTACTCATCTATGCTGCTGATCCCTCGGCTGGAAGTACGCTGGGTCCGACGATCCGGGCCAACTCGGCCTCCACTCGCTGCAAAGCTGCTGCAATATCCTCAAGCGTGGATCCAGCGCCAGCCAAATTCGAATTGCGCCCCATCATTTCCAGCGCCGCACAGGATTCTGACACCTCGCGCGCCCCCAACATCATACTGCTTCCCTTCAAGTAGTGAGCGCGATCTCTAATCCGCGACGCATTCTGCTGCGCCATGGCCTCACGCAGCTGCACGACCGTTGCCCGTGCCTCCGTGAGGTAGTCTCGGCACAACTCCGCTAGCACCGCCGGTTGCGCGGCTGTGGAACTCTTGAGGCGGTCAAAGATATCTCTATTTAGAGCTTCGTCGTTCACAATGTTAGGACTAGCTACCCCAACGGCTTAAGTTATCCCAATAGGTAATCCTTTTCCCTATGCGCGTCAAGGCAGAATAGTCGCAGTGCAGGCAAACGGCCGCGTGTACTACCTTCACGAACTAAAATTCCGAAAATCCGGTTTCCGTTTCTCCAGGAACGCGTTGAGGGCCTCGCGAGTTTCAGGTGATTCCAGCCTCTCCGCGATCACCTCAACCTCTTCCCGCAGCGCCCGTTCTACCTCGGCAGCATACGGGCGCTTCATCAGTTCCTTGCAGGCGCGCAAAGCAGCAGCGGGTTTTTCCGCGAGCACCTGAGTTACGGCAATTGCAGTGGGAAAAAGCTGTTCCGGCGACAATACTGCGTTGACGATGCCGATATCGAAGGCGCGTTGAGCGGTCAGGGGAGAGCCGAGCATGAACAACTCGGACGCGCGTTGACGCCCTATGAGCAACGGCAGCAGCACCGTGGATGCGGCTTCGGGCACGATGCCGAGAGCGATGAAGGGCATCATGAAGCGTGACTCTGCGGCCGCATAGACCAGATCGCAATGCAGCAGGATCGTACTACCCACACCAACCACCAGGCCGTGAACGGCAGCCACAATCGGCTTCTTCGCGTGCGCCACAACATTGATGAAGCGCACTGCCGGTGGCGTGGCCTGGCCTTTCCAGGGTTTCTCCATAAAGTCCTGGAGATCGTTGCCAGCCGTGAACGCATCTCCCTTGCCATAAAGAAGTATCACGCGGACGGACTTATCGTTCTCGGCGCGTTCAAATGCCTCCGCCAGAGCGTCATACATCTCCGACGTCAACGCATTTTTCTTCTCCGGGCGGTTGATGGCAATCCGCATCACTGCTTCAACCTGCTCTACCTCGATGTAGCCCATTGATCTGTTCCCCTGTCTTACTTCTTTTGCTGGAAATCGAAATGACCGCCGCTGAATTAACCAAGGATTGTAGCCGAACCGGCGCCACGGGCGAATCCCTGGCGATTCCGGCGGAACGCGATTCCACGCGACAGGCCGATTGGCCAAGAAGCTTGCACCCCATACAATGGTTACGGAATCCAAATAGCGGCCTCACGCTTCTTATCCACACTGAGAATTTGCAAGGAGAGTTTTATGTCCGCCAAAATCCCCGAAGATTACATGGATCTGTTCAACAAGAAAGCTTTTGCCAGCTTCACCACGTTGATGGCCGACGGCAGTCCGCAGACAACGCCCGTCTGGGTAGACTTTGTCGACGGAAAGGTGCTGGTTAACTCTGCTCTGGGCCGCCAGAAAGACAAGAACATCCGGCGCGAGCCGCGGGTCGCCATCACCTTGATCGATCCCGACAATCCTTACCGCTATCTCGAGGTGCGCGGCCGCGTCAGCGATATCACCCACGAGGGGGCAGACAAGCACATCGACAAGATGGCCAAGAAGTATCTGGACAAAGACAAGTATCCCTTCGCGCAGCCCGGCGAGAAGCGCGTTATTTACAAGATCGACCCCGAGCACGTGAGTCCACACGGCTAGGCTCGAGCGGCAAGTTGAACGGAGATGCGGGCGGCAAGCCCGCTTTCCTGTTTTTGCGACGGTTGTCGGCCATCGCTGAATTGACCGCAACTTGTGCCCGAAAATAGAATCAATAACTTAGGAACGGTGTCGAATCGTGCCACTCTACGAATACCAGTGCAAGAAGTGCCATAGCCTGACCGAGCGCATCCAGAAGTTTTCTGATCCGCCTTTGACCGTTTGTCCGCATTGCGGAGGCGAGCTGGAGCAATTGATCTCGGCGCCGGCCGTGCAGTTCAAGGGTTCCGGTTGGTACGTCACCGATTACGCCAAAAAGTCAGGAGCCGGTTCGAAGTCGAGCGGCAACGGGGCAACCTCGCCGTCGGAGAGCAAGAGCGAAAAGGCCGAATCGGGCAGCTCCAGCTCGGAGAAGAGCGGGAGCAGTTCGGAGTCGGCAACCGATAAAAAGTGATTGCCCGCGCCTTTGTGTTCTCCGTCACAGACTCACGTGACCCCGGTCGCCGATGGCTGTGCTCCAGAGGTTTTCGCGCATGCAAGTCTTTAGAATAGACTTCGTTCGAACACTCGTTCGCAATCGTAGCTTTTGAATTGATCCGCTTTTCTAAATAGGAGGTACCGGTCATGCCGAAGGACGCTCTGACCATCACCGACCAACGCAACGACAAGACGTACGAATCGCCCATCGAGCTCGGCACGATCCGGGCCATGGACCTGCGGAAGATCAAGACCGGCCCCGACGACTTTGGGCTGATGACCTACGATCCCGCTTTCATGAACACGGCTTCCTGCAAGAGCAGCATTACTTACATTGACGGCGACAAAGGCATCCTGCGCTATCGCGGCTACGACATCGAGGTGCTGGCCGAGCACTGCACCTATCTTCAGGTGGCCTACCTGCTGCTCTACGGCGAACTGCCGAACGCCCAGCAGGAGAAGGACTGGATCTGGGAAATCACGCATCACACGATGCTGCACGAGACCACCAAGCACTTCATCGATGGCTTCCGCTACGACGCCCATCCGATGGGAATCCTGGTGAGCACGCTGGCCGCGCTTTCGACGGTTTATCCCGAGGCCAAGGACATTCACGATCCGGAGAACCGGCAGCGGCAGATCGTCCGCCTCATCGCCAAGATGGCGACGCTGGCGGCGTATTCCTATCGCCATCGCCGCGGACATCCTTACGTCTATCCCGACAACGATCTCAGCTACACCGAAAATTTCATGAACATGCTGTGGCGCATGACCGAGCCGAAGTATATGGCCAGCCCGGTGATTGCCCGCGCGCTGGATGTGCTGTTCATCCTGCACGCCGACCACGAGCAGAATTGCAGCACCAGCACCATGCGCGTCATTGGCAGCGCCGCAGACGGATCCTTATCTCTCGATGGCGGGAGCGGCGGCGGCGCTGGCCGGCCCGCTGCACGGCGGCGCCAACGAAGAAGTGCTGCTCATGCTCGACGAGATCGGCTCGGTCAAGAAGATTCCCGAGCTACATCAAGCGGGTGAAGGCGGGCGAGATCAAGCTGATGGGCTTCGGCCATCGCGTCTACAAGAACTACGATCCGCGCGCCCGCATCATCAAGGCGGTTGCCGACGAGGTCTTCGAGGTCACCGGCCGCAATAATCGCCTCGACATTGCGCTGGAACTCGAGCGCATCGCGCTGCAGGACGACTACTTCGTGACCCGCAAGCTGTATCCCAACGTCGATTTCTACTCGGGCATCATTTACCAGGCGATGGGCTTCCAGCCCGATATGTTCACCGTGCTGTTCGCGATTCCGCGCGCGGCCGGGTGGCTGGCGCAGTGGAACGAGATGGTGCAGGATCCGGAGCAGAAGATCGCCCGTCCACGGCAGATCTACACCGGTGTCGAACATCGCGCGCTGGACGTTGCCAAGGATGAGAAGACTGCGGTGAAAGTCGGATAAGCCACACGAAGCAGAAACGCAAGAAGAGCGGACCTTCGGGTCCGCTCTTCTTGTTTGCGGTGGAGAATTGTTAGCTCAATCCGCAGGGTCGTTTGCGCAACGAGAGCGCTGTGGGCGCCACAGACGCAAGCGCGGTGAGGCGCCAGACGCCAGCGCCGTAGGCGCAACAGAAGGTAGCCCCGCCCTTCAGGGCGGGGTAGCGGGTCATAGTCATAGTTGATAGAGAGCCAGCGGCACTCACCAGGCCCTCCGTGGACCGCGCAAGATCCGCGCTGGCAGGAAGATGATGGCCTTGATCAGCTCCAGCACGCCTTCGACGGCGATGCCCAGTATCCGAAACGGCAGCAGGATCAGCCACACGATCGGATATAGCACCAGGAACACCAGAGCCAACGGCCAGCAGAAGATCAGGAGCAAGCACCACAGCAGGAACGTAAGCATAGCGCCACCTGAACTATGGTACGTCGCCGTTTCGAGAAATGTTCCGTCTTACTCCACCCGCAAAGCCCGTACTGGCTCAATCGAAGCTGCGCGGCGTGCCGGCACAATTCCGGCGATGAGCGCGCAAACCGCCAGAGCCGCCACCGCTCCGGCCAGAACCACAGGATTCGAGCCCGCCACGCCGTAGAGTTTGTTGGCCATCAGGTGACCGGCGATTACCGCCAGCGGAATGCCGAAGATCAGGCCGATCCCAATCTGCGAGAATGCGCCGCGCAAGACCATCAGAACCACGTCGCGGCGATCGGCGCCCAATGCCATGCGAACTCCAATCTCGCTGGTGCGGCGGGCGATGTTGTAGGCCGTAACACCGTAGAGCCCGATGGAAGCCAGCAACAGCGCCAGCAGGCTGAACAGTTCCGTCAGGCGCGCGATCAGCCGCTCCTGATTGAACTGCCGCGTCACTTGCTCGCCAAAGCTGTGCATGTCGATAATGCTGAGGTTGGGATCGATGCTGGCCAGCACCTGGCGCACCTGCGAAGCAATTTCGGCCTGCGAGCCGGAATAGCTGATTTCGACCACGGACGCGTACTCGGACTGCGCCTGCATGCGCGTATACAACGGCTGCTCGTATTGAATCTCCTGGAAGTAGGGAACGAAGAACATCGGGTTTTGCGGATAATTGGGGTCGTTGGGAGCTCGATAGCGGGTATTCGCAACCACGCCGATGATCTCGAAGTCGCCGCTGTGGTTGCCGCGTGCGCCAAAGCCGAAGTGTTGTCCGATTGGGTCGCGGTCCGGGAAATACCGGCGCACGAAATTCTCGTCGACCACGGCGACGCGCTGCGACGCCGCGGTGTCGCGTTCATCGATAGTGCGTCCGCGCAGCAGCCTGGTCCCGATCGTCTTGAAGTATTCCGGGCTGACCCGCAACCAGCCGACTTCATCCTGCGGGTTGTCTGACTCCGGCTTACCCTCAACCACGATGTTGTCATTCCAGCTGTCGCCGTCTTGCGGGCTGTACATCGAGTAAGCCACGCTACGTACGCCGGGGATCTGCCCCAGCCGGTCGCGGAACTGCTGATACAAGCCCGGCAACCGGTCGACCGTATAGCCCGCCGTCATGGGGTCGAGGCTCACCATCAGGCGGCCTTCGGTTTCGAAGCCGAAGCTATAGTTTTCCAGGTTGCGAAGGCTCTGCGTGACCAGCCCAGCCATAGCCAGAAGCACCAGCGACAACGCAGCCTGCGCGATTACCAGCGACTTTTGCGGCATAGCGTTGCTGTCGCGCGTGGAACGGTTCGCGCCGCGCAGTGCGTCAGCCGGGTCCGAGTGCGAAGTCATCCAGGCAGGTGCGACACCAAAGATGATGCCGGTGATCAGCGACAAGCCAAACGCAAATCCCAGCACGGCCGGCGACGGAGTGGTTGCGATGGGAACGAAATTCGAGCCGCGGAACGCCACCAGCAAAATGGCATGCGTGCCCCAATAGGCCAGGGCCAGTCCGGCAGCGCCGCCCATACAAGCCAGCAGAATGCTTTCCGTCAGCACGCCGCGGATCAGGCGACCTCGGCTGGCGCCCAGGGCAATCTGTACCGCGCTTTGCTGGCGGCGCGCCATGCCGCGGGCCAGCAGCAGATTCGCCAGGTTCGCGCACGCAATCAGCAGCACCAGGGCCGAGGCTGCGATCAGCATGAACAATCCCGACTTATAGGTCTCACGCAATTCGGTGATACCTGCGCCGCCCGGGCCCAGCTTAATGACCTGCTTGTCGATTTCCCTGGGGTCGCGCGCATGCGGAGGCAGCATGGCGACAATCGAGTGAAGCCACTGCCGCAGTTCGGTATTGAGTTGGGCCTGAATCTGGGCCGGTTGCGCTCCCGGCTTCATGCGGCCAATCAGGTACAGCCAATACTGGTTGTCGATATGCAGCAGCGAGCTGCCCTGGGTCAGCAGAGGCTCGAAGGCGAGTGGAACATAGAACTCGGCGGGATTCTCACGCAGGCGATCACCGAAAAATCCTGCCGGCGCAATGCCGACAACGGTGAAAGAGTTTCCATCGATCATGAAGGTCGAGCCGACCACCGAGGGATCGCTGCCGAAGTGCTGCTCCCACGCGCGATAGCTCATCACGGCCACGGGAGGCGCGCTGGGATTATCGTCGGCAGCCGTCAACATGCGCCCGGCGTACGGATGAAGACCAAAAGTCGAAAAGTAATTTCCGGAGACGAACTCGCTGGGGAAGGTTTCAGCAGGCGATTGCGAGCCGCTGCGACGGACGCTCACTTGCGGCTGATTGGCCTGCATCGCCGCAATCTCTTCGAACTGCGGCGTGTTCTGCTGGATGTACTGGTAGAGCCGGTACGAAACCAAGCCCCAGCCGCCTTTGCCCTGTCCCAAGCCGCCATACACGCAGCAGACATCGTTAGCGCCGATCCGGTAGAGCTGCGAGGGATTGGCGACCGGCAGCGACTTCAGCATGACGGCATGCACCAGCGTGAAGATCGCGGTGTTCGCGCCGATGCCCAGCGCCAGCGTCAGCAACGCCGTGATAGTGAATCCCGGCGTCTTCCGAAGCTGCCGAAAGGCATACCGGATGTCCTGCAGGATCGTTTGCATCCCTTACCCCCAAGAGTAGAAGAGCAAGCCGGCGGCCAATTGCGCTACCGTCAACTTGCTGGCCTGTTTAGGTTTATGAGAGTAAGAGGCTGACTCGATCAACGCGTTTTGTCCGCGACCGCAGACAACTGTCCGGAAACGAACGGAGAATGAAGGCCGGGAGAGAATGAAGAGCGGCAGAGGGAGAGCAGCAGAGAGGGATTGTTGTCGACGCAGTTGATCAGCCGCCGACCGTGAGGATTGTCATCCTGAGCGGAGCGTCCGCGCTGTTGCTTTTCCGCCGCGCTCTCTGCAGCGGCGGACGCGCAGTCGCAGGATCTGCGGTCCGTGATGAGCCAAGACGTCGGTAGCGTTACAGGTTCACCGAAACCTTTACCATCTTTTTGCCCGCACGCAGCGTGAACTCGGTTCCCGCCTTTACCGAAGCGACGATCTCCGTCTTCAACTCGCCGTCCACCTTCACCGCGTTCTGCTTGACCTTGCGCAGGCCGTCAGTGACCGACGTCGCCAGTCCCGTGCGCGCGAGAAGCTTGTCGAGCTTCACCTGCACGGCCCCGTCGCTCATGGATGCATTCGGTGCAGCCACTTCTTCGAAATTCACTTCGATCAGCGGCAAGTCCTCGGGCGTCTCATCCTTCTGGAACATGCGCGACCAGTCCTGGGCCGCCTGCTCCGCCGCCTCCGCCGAGTGGAAGTCGGCGACGATGCGCTTGCCAAGTTCCTGCTTCAGCTTCATCGGATGTGCCGCACCGCCAGCAACATCGCTCTTCATCTTCTCGATGTCGGCCATGCTTACGTCGGTCAGCAGCTCGTAGTAACGCCACATCAGCTCGTCGGAGATCGACATCACTTTGCCGAACATCTCCTGCGGCGCTTCGGTGATGCCGATGTAATTGCCGTACGACTTCGACATCTTCTGCACGCCGTCGGTGCCTTCGAGCAGCGGCATGGTCAGCACGATCTGCGGTTGCTGGCCGTAGTGGCGTTGCAGTTCGCGGCCCATCAGCAGGTTGAACTTCTGGTCGGTGCCGCCGAGCTCGACGTCTGCTTCGAGCGCCACCGAGTCGTATCCCTGGGCCAGCGGATAGAGCAGCTCGTGCAAGGCAATCGGCTTCTCTTCCATGAAGCGCTTGTGGAAGTCCTCGCGCTCCAGCATCTGGCGAGACGGTGAACTTGGCCGCCAGTCGTATGATGCCCTCGTATCCCAGCTTGTCGAGCCACTCGCTGTTGAAGCGCACCTCGGTCTTGTCCTGGTCGAGAATCTTGAAGACCTGCGCCTTGTAGGTCTCGGCGTTAGCGTCGATCTGCTCGCGCGTCAGCGGAGGCCGCGTCGCTGAGCGGCCCGTAGGATCGCCGATCAGGCCGGTGAAGTCGCCGATCAGGAAGATGACCGTGTGGCCCATGTCCTGAAAATGTTTCAGCTTGCGGATGAGCACGGTGTGGCCCAGGTGCAGATCGGGAGCAGTGGGATCGAAGCCGGCCTTCACACGCATGGGCTTGCCCGTGGCGCGCGACTTCTCCAGCCGCTCGCGCAGGTCGCTCTCGCGAATGATCTCGAACGAACCTTTGCGCAGGTAGGCGAGCTGTTCATCAACCTCGGGGAATGAGGGCATAAGTTCTGATTATAAGGAATCAGGAATAGCGATTCGTGCTGACGGTCAGGGGAGACGCTGGAGATCACGAAGGAGAGGCTGTGATCGGTGAGTTGTCGGACCTCAGGCTAGATCGGCGTTGATCTTTGGAGGAGTTCTTAGGGCCGGCAGTCGCCGACCCTAAGGTCATTTCGCGGGTCTATTTCGACCTGGTACCGGTTTTTCTCTGCTGGGAAGAATGGCTTTTCGCCGGAGGTCGCTTGTCACCGACGGGAGTGGAGTCCACCGGGGACGTTACTTCGGAATCCGGCTCCGGAGCGGTGGGAGTGACCTCGAGTCCGTCGCCGTCGAAAATCGGAGAGTCAACTTTTTTCAGTCCAGCTGCCTGGAGGATAGGCTCAACCAGACCGTCCTGTCCTTCATCGCCTTCGCCGGTCGAGTCATTGAAGAACTCGTCCACCAAGCCTGGGGTAGGGGCAATCGTCCCTATGGAGAACGGGGGCTTTTCCATCGTTTCCAAAGCGGCAGTGAAGGCGCGCATATGGGTGATTTCGCGGGTCATCAGGAACTGCAGAGCTTCTTTGGTTCCGCGATCTTCGGTGAAGTTGATAAGCCTCTCGTAAACAATCTTGGCGCGCGCCTCGGCTGCGATGTTGCTGCGCAGATCAACAGCCAGATCTCCCGTGATCTTCAGATAATCGGCCGTCCACGCATCTCCCATGGAGTTGAATAGAGCAACGCCTCCGCCACCGGCAATGGAAACCAGAGGGTCGGCTTCCGCTGCTCCACGCTCCGATTTCATGGGTTTCAGGTGCATACGGATCAAGGCTCCCACCACCTCGAGGTGGCTGAGTTCCTCGGTGCCGATGTCCATAAGTAAGTCTTTGCGCGCCGCATCTTCGCAGTTGAATCCCTGGATGGAATATTGCATGGCTGCTGCCAATTCGCCATTCGCGCCGCCAAATTGCTCAAGCAACATGTTGCCGAAGGCCGGATCGGGCTCGCCAACGTTTACGGTGTACATCAATTGCTTTACGTGGTGGTACATATTTTCGAGGTTCTCCTGAGAGGGGATCGGCCTAAATGGGTTTATCTAGACTTCTGCTGTCTCAGAACCGCGCATTCAAGGTGGGGTTGCTCTCGACCGCCGCGCTTCCCATAACATTCGTTCGCACCCTGTTGTTCGGCTGGAGCAGAGACTTGGACGGGAGCAGAATCGAAGCGCCCGGTCTCGACTGGAGATGTTTGAGCCGATGACAAAACTGAATGGCGCCGGGAAGCTGAAGCAGGGTTCTGCGGAAATAAATGAGGACAATTTGCCGGGCGTCTACCGTACTATTGCTCCAGAACCAAGCTCATGATGAAACTCCTTCTTCCCGGTGCGGTGTTCGTCCTGATGATCTCAGTCGGCATGAGCCTGCGCTGGTCGGAGCTGATTGCCAACTGGCGCCGCCTGGACCGCTCGGCCTGGACTCGTCTGCTGTTGGCTACGTTCATCCTGCCGGCGACAATTGCTCTCATCCTGGCGCGAATCTTTCCCCTGACCCTGCACCAGACCGCCGGACTCTTCATGGTGGGAGCCACGCCCGGCGCACCCCTGCTCACCCGCAACCTTGCTCGCCGCGGCTTCAACATGAATCTGGCGGCCAGCTATCAAGTGTGGGGAGCCGTGATGACACCCATCATGATTCCGCTGATGACGTACTTCGCCGCCAAGCTTTACGACCGTGACGTCTGGATTCCGCCGCGGGTATTGGCCTGGCAGATCATCGAGAAGGAATTTGCGCCCCTGCTGGTCGGTATGGCTTTGATGCACTTCGCGCCGGTTTTTTCGAAGAAGGCACAACAGGCGTTCAACATCGTCGGCAACATCGTGCTTATCCTGGTATTCGCTTTGTTAATGTGGAAAATGCATTCCCAGCTGATGGCCGTGACACCGTGGGTCATAGCGGCCGTCGTGTTGCTGCTCATCTCGTCGATTGTGGTAATGCACCTGCTGGCACGCGGAGATGCGGTGACCGTGCGGACCTTCGCCGTCAGCAACGCCAACCGTCACGTTGGCCTGGCGCTGCTCATCTCAGGCCGCTATATGCACAGCTTCGACGCTCTGCCCGTCGTAGCCTGCTACGCGATCTCGGTTGCGATCTTGATGGCGATCGCGCCCAAAATCTTCCGGCCAAAGGCACTGGCACAGAGCGCAACCGCCTAGCGTGCTATTGGTGGGACATGGCGTGCGGCTGGGTCTGCGCCACCGTTGCGGCTCCCTCACTGAACTCCGCGATATAAGCGCTGCGACGGCCATGCGTGCTCCACTGCGAATCCAAACCATCGCCGCGAAATTCGTCCGTCAGCGCGACAGCCGAGCTGGCATTCTCGACGTTGGTCAGTGGTGGATAGAAGTTCGTTTCGTTACCGCAGATATGGTCGTGATGGTTGAGCGGGCGGGTGATGATGGTAGCCAAATGTCCGGCACGCAGCACTGCGTGACCTTCATGATTTTCCGGGACTTCCAGCACTACCGGCACATAGTCCACGCGAGCGATGTTCTCCAGTAGTCGGCCGCCTTCATGTTGTGCCAGCGCGATCAGCGCCTGCCGCTGGGCTGGGCTTGCCGCGTTGTCCACCATCAGGACCGCTTGCGCCGGATAGGGGTCGCCATACGGATCGCCGAGTGTGGCTTGTGCGCGCACCGCAGCAGCGACCGTCAGCCCATCGAGTTTCACGCCGTTCCAGGAACCCTCGCTCACGTGCCAGGCCATCAGAGCCTGGTTACCGGTCAGACCAGCCTCGCCATTGGCGAAGCACTGGGCCACGTAAACGTCCGTCGATCGCGATTCAAGGTAGGCGCCGCGAATTTGCTGTGCTTGCAGAGTAAAGACAGAAGCGACGGCGAACAGAAGGGAAGCGCCGGCAGTAAATCTAATCATGGATCTGGACTCCTCACCCGTTGTGCTTATTTTAGATGAGGAGTCTCGCAGGTGCGCCGATTTTGGTTGGCGGCTCGCCGAGCCGGTTTCTTACGTCTGCGGCGTCATCGTCATAGTTCCCTGTGACGCTTTGCAGGAGGAACTGGCAGGGTTGGTGTAACTGCCGCTTACGGTGGTGGTCTGCGAATTCAGCGATCCGTTGACACTGATGATGGTGTTGGTGGAAGTGTCAGTGATGGTCATGGTGTAGGTGCCGCCGGTACTGGTCGTGGCAGTGGCGCGCAGGCTGTTTGCGTTGATGCACATGTCGCTAGGCTGCGCCACGCCCCCGGTATAGGTGGTGGAGGAGCCGCTGTAGGTCGAGTTACCCTCTTGCGACATCGCAAGTCCAAACACGTAGGCCGGGTTGGGATTGTTGGTCGGGTACATCACGACGTTCCAGTTTCCGAACAGGCCGACGTTATTCGGATTGCTGGTACCCGAGCCGCAACCCGGCAGGGTTCCGAGCAGAACCAGGGGGAGAACAAATAGTAGGCAACGTTTCATGGCTGATATCGTCCGGATGTGAAAGAGTTTCGGCAATGCTGCCGTCTGCTTAAGGCCTGGACTGTGCTCCAGAGTAGCTGAACGCAGACTTATAACAACCCTTTATTTTGGGCAAAGTTGCACAATCCGCAGAATTTTCCCTGGCAGACCGGTCCGATCTACCGGCAGCTGGATTGGCGGGAAGGTGGTTTCGGTCTGAGATAAGCGCTATATCAGCCCTCCAGCGGCTAAAATATCCCTCATGTCTGAAGGACTTCTGCGCTATCGCTCCGAGTTTCCCATCCTGGAACGCACCACTTACCTCATCAGCAACTCCCTGGGCGCCATGCCTCGCGGGGTTGAGGACTCCCTGCATCAGTACACCGAAATGTGGAAGACTCGCGGCGTACGCGCCTGGGAAGACGAGTGGTGGATGCTGGCGCTGGAGGTCGGCGACGCCATCGGCTCCCTCTTCAACGCTCCGGCCGGCTCGGTCGCCTGCCTGCAAAATGTCACCAACTGCCAGGCCACAGTGGCCTCGTGCCTTGACTTCAGCGGCCGTCGCAATAAGGTGGTCTACAGCGACCTCAATTTCCCTTCGGTGATGTACTTCTGGGAGGCGCAGCGGGCGCGCGGCGCTCGCGTCCATATGGTGCCAAACGATGACACCATCCACGTCAACACCGAGCGCCTGCTCGATGCCATCGACGAAGAGACGCTGATCGTGCCCATCTCGCATGTCATCTTCCGCAGCGCCTTCATCCAGGACGTGGAGGCCATCGTCGAGAAAGCGCATAGCGTCGGCGCTTACGTTCTGCTCGATTCTTTCCAGGCGACGGGCACGCTGCCGTTCGATGTACAGAAGCTCAACGTCGACTTCTGCACTGGTGGAGTGCTGAAGTGGCTGTGCGGAGGTCCGGGAACCGGATATCTCTATGTGCGTCCCGACCTGCAGCAGAAGTTGGAACCGGCCTTCACCGGATGGATTGGCCACGAAAATCCCTTCGGCTTCGAAATTGGGCCGATCCGCTACAGCCCTACCATCTATCGCTTCACGCAAGGCACGCCGAATATTCCGGCCCTGAAAGTCGCGCAGCCCGGGCTCAAGATCATCAAGGAAGTTGGGGTGCCGAACATCCGTCAGAAATCGAAGTGCCAGACTGCGATGCTGATGGACCTGGCCGCCCAGCACGGCTGGCGGGTGAATACGCCAATGAATCCCGATCAGCGTGCCGGCACGGTCTCCATCGATATGCCCAACGCGCCGCAAGTCTGCGCCGAACTGCTCAAGCGGGACATCCTCGTCGATTACCGTCCCAAAGCCGGAGTGCGCTTCTCGCCGCACTTCTATAACACCGACGAAGAGATCAACCGCGCCATCACCACCGTCGAAGAAATCCTGACCGAGATGAAGGTGGGCGCGTAAAGCGCCCATCGCCGCATTTCCTCTCGAGTCGCCCATAGTCGAAAATCCTGGATCGAAACGGGATTGGCGGGCTTGCCGAATTCTTACCGTCGAGTACTTTACAATGCAAAGTAATTGGCGTTACTATGTGGCTGCTGGAGAGCTGGTACTCCGGCAGACGGAGTGACTCATGTCCGATCCTTCCATCGCTGCCTTGAAAATGCCCTTTCGTTCCACGGGCGTAAAACTCATCGTCGTCTGTTTCCTCGCCCTGATAATGACTATCCCCGCGCTTTTCGTATGGGGCTTGATTGATGACCGCAGTCAGCGCGCCGACGAGGTTGTCAAAGAAGTCAGCGCGTCGGTGGGCGGGCCTCAGGCGTTCCTGGGACCGATCCTGGCCGTGCCTTACACACAGCCTGCGCGAGGCACCAAGGCCGAGACACACGGCGTATATGTCGTTTTCCCAGCACGGACGGACGCCGTTGTGAACACCAGCACCGAGGTTCGCCACCGCTCGCTTTTCAAGGTGCCTGCCTATCGTTCCGACATCCAGTACCATGCCTCATTCGATCTCGCCGGAGTTCCAGCCATGGCTCCGGAAGACGCGGCTTTCGATTGGAATCGGGCTGAGTTTCTCGTGGGCGTCACCGATTCACGCGGTGCGCAGAGCGACATTAAGCTGACCGCCGGCAGCAATACCTTCTCGCTCGGTCCAGCCAGAGTTTTGTCGGGAAGCACCATGAATTTGCCGCCCGTGGTCGACGAGCAGGTCACATTCTTCGGCGCGCCTGCGAGCGGGATCGCGCGGCCAGACACTAAGTTCGAGGTGGATGCCCAGATGCAGTTCACGGGCGCGCAGCGGTTGTCGTTCCTGGCCGGCGGCAAGACGACGACCGTAACCATGAAGGGCGACTGGCCGCATCCCAGCTTCAGCGGCAATTACTTGCCGAAAGCGCAGCACATAACCCCTGCCGGATTCGAGGCGACGTGGTCGGTTCCGTTTATCGCGCGTGGTGTTCCGGCCGAAGGCACTTCGGAGATTCTCACCCGTCTGGGTCGAACCGCGCTGAGCGTTTCATTCGTGGAACTCGCCGATCCTTATCAGTCGGTGACTCGCTCGCTGAAGTACGCGGCGCTGTTCATCGGCTTGGTGTTCCTGTCGTATTTCATGTTTGAGGTGACAAGCGGCCGCCGCGTTCATCCCGCACAGTACATCCTGATCGGCGTGGCGCAATTGATCTTCTACCTGCTGCTGCTATCGCTGGCTGAGCGCATTGGCTTCGATCTGGCATTCCTGATTGCGGCGGCCGCAACCGTCGGCCTGATCTCGCTTTATGCCACTTGGGTTTTCGAAAGCAAACGCTACGGCCTACGCGCGCTGGGGCTCTTCTCGGTGCTTTACGGATTGATCTACCTGCTGCTTCGTCTCGAAGATGAAGCCCTGCTGGTGGGAGCGATCGCCAGCTTCCTGGCCATCGCCGCCGTAATGTACCTGACGCGAAAAATGGACTGGTACGGCTCGGTGCCGGTTCCGAGTCCGGCGCCAGCCCCCGCGGTTGGTGGCGGATACTTCTCAGACCGTTAACGCTGCAGGGAGGAAAGGCGGCGCTTCAGGTAATCGGCTTCTACCCGATTGGTAGCGAGGCTGAGAGCTTTTTCGTAAGCCGCGATCGCTTCCTGGTGACGATTCATTCGCCGCAGAAGATCAGCGCGGGAGGCGTGGTAGAGATGATATTTGTCCAGGGCGCCGGAAGCGCCGAGTTCGTCGATCCGCGCCAAGCCTATTTCGAGCCCTTCGCTCATCGCGATGGCGACGGCATGATTCAATGCGACCACCGGGGAAGGGTTCATGCGGGCCAGCTCGGCATAGAGAGCGGAGATTTGCGACCAGTCCGTGCCGCCGGCCGATGGAGCCTGGGCGAGCACGGCGGCGATTGCCGCCTGCAGCTGGTAGGGACCTGGCGCATGCATTCCGAGAGCGCGCTCGATCAAAGCAACGCCTTCGTCGATCTGCGCGGTAATCCATAGCGAGCGATCCTGCTCCTCAAGCGTCACTAACTCGCCGGCCTCGTTCGTGCGCGCGTCGCGGCGGGAATCGTGCAGCAGCATCAGCGCCAGCAATCCCAGGGTCTCCGGATCTTCGGGCGCCACCTGGCACGCCACTCGGCCGAGCCGGATAGCTTCGGCGCACAGTTCTCGACGAATCAGGCTGTCGCCGGCAGTGGCCGAATATCCTTCGTTGAAGACGAGATAAATTACCGCCTGCACCGCCTGCAATCGCGCCGGCAACGCCTCCAGCGGCGGCACTTCGTAGGGAATGTGAGCTGCGCGAATCTTGCCTTTGGCTCGCACCAGGCGCTGCGCCAGGGTCGCCTCTGGCAGTAAAAAGGCCCGCGCGATCTCTGACGTTGTCAGACCTCCCAGGGTGCGCAAGTGTCAGCGCGACCTGCGCTTCCAGGCCCAGCGCTGGATGGCAGCACGTACACATCAGTCGCAGGCGGTCATCCGGGTACTCCATGGCCTCACGATCCCAAGTGTCGTCTACCACATTGTGAGACATGACGATGTGGTACAGGAGGTCAGGCTCTTTCTCGCTGCGGGTTTGCTCGCGCCGTACCTGATCGATGATTTTGCGATGCGCGACGGCGGTGATCCAGGCTCCGGGATTATTCGGGATACCTTTCTCCGGCCACTCCGCGGCGGCCACTGCAAAGGACTCCTGCATGGCTTCTTCAGCAAGGTCGAACGAGCCGGAGATGCGAATCAGGCTGGCAATGATGCGTCCGGACTCCTCGCGAAATACAGCCTCGATGCGGCGGTCGGCCGCCGATCGGCATCCCTCCATCGTCTCTGATCGATTCAAAGCCACTGCCCGTCAGGGTTTCGTCGCTACGGCCGGCGCCGGACTTCCGGTCTCAGCGTAGCTCTTCAGCCGCGTCATCTGTTCGGTCAGCACCTTATCCACAGGCGCTGCCCAGCTCTCCAATCCGCCCGAGGCGTATCCGCCCACAACGTAAGTCAGTTCGATGCGCGTGTCGTGGTGAATCGGCATGATGGCGAACGTCATCGTCCCTGTGGTTCCGAACTTCTGCAGCGGGCCGATGGCGCCTGAGATGACCAGCAGCTTGTTGGGCATGATCATGATCACTTCGCCATGGCGCACGCCGCCGCCGTTGGGAAGCTTCTCGCAGAAGCAGCCCGTGACTTTGTCGTCGATGGACAGATTATGCGAGTCGTTGGAGAAGGTGTGTTCCGAGCTCCACCAGTCGCCGACGTTGTGCACTAATCGGTTGTAGACGTCTTCCGGATTGTCACGAATCGTGGTCGCAACCTTGACGGTGAAGCCGCTCTGACTCGAGTCGGCCACCTCGGCTGGCGCGAGCATCGTCGTGAGAAAGACAATTGCCAGCAACGTGAGAATCTTGCGCATGTTCGTTCCTCGGCGAAGCGTACGAGCCATCTTCGCTTGTTGGCAGTGTATCCGGGCCGGTCCAAATCGGCGCCGGTCCCGGCTCGTCCGACGAACTGATCTATTTTGCCTGGGCCACTGCCCGCTCGATGTCTTCCACCATCTTCGGAATGTCCATAATGGGCCGGATCTCGATGCATCCGCTTCCACCTTTGCATTCGGTGGGCAGTTGGCTCGCCCAGTGGATCGCTTCATCCAGGTCTTTGCAGTCCAGGATGTAGTAGCCGGCCAGTTGCTCCTTGGTTTCGGCAAACGGGCCATCGAGGGTGATTGGCTTGCCGTTCTGATGGCGCACAGTGGTTGCGGTGCTGGTGGGATGCAACGGCTCACCGGCGCGGAAGATGCCCGCCTTCATCGTGCCTTCCATTACCGCTTGATGGCCTTTCATGATGGCCTGAGACTCGACGGGATCCAGTTGGGCTTCGGCTCGTTCCTGCGAATAAATCAGCAACATGTAACGCATGGTCAACTCCAGAATTGATTTGCCTAGGGTCAGGCACTGGTACGACGCGCGTCGGGCTCGGATTCGACAGCGCCTCAAAGAAAATTTCAGATTGGAAGAGTATGCCCGCTCGCCCCCATCGGCGACAAGCGATGGGGCGAACACACGGTGAACCAAGCTGATTAGCACTTCCGCATTGACATTTCGCCTTTTATTCGCTGAAATGTGAGCGGAGGTGCAGCTCGACTATGGCACTCACCCGCCGTCAAAAAGAGGTCTACGACTTTATTTCCGGATTTGTAGATAAGCACGGTTATTCGCCATCGTTTGACGAAATCGCCGTAGGCCTTGGTCTCAGCTCGCTGGCGACGGTGCACAAGCACATCACCAATCTCGAGGAGAAGCAGTTGCTGCGCCGGGACTACAATCGCAGCCGCTCCATCGACCTGCTGAAGCCCAAGGGCCGCATGAAGCAGTCGCTGGCCGTGGCCGCGGAAAGCAGCTTGAGCCTTCCCCTGCTGGGCCGCATCGCCGCCGGGCGTCCGCTGGAGGCCGTGGAGAACCCCGAGTCGATTTCTCTGGCCGATTTCACGCGCTCGAAAGAAGTCTTCGTGCTGCAGGTGAAGGGCGAGAGCATGCAGGATGAACATATCCTCGATGGGGATTACGTATTGGTTGAGAAGGCCGACTCCGCCCGTGATGGAGAGATCGTGGTCGCTTTGGTTGACGGCACTGACGCCACCCTGAAACGCATCTATCGCGAAGGGCCAAAGGTCCGCCTGCAGCCGTCGAACGCCAGCATGCAGCCGATCATCGTTCCGGCGCAGTCGGTGCAGGTGCAGGGAAGAGTGATTGGAGTGCTGCGCAAGTACTAAGCGCGATACTTTGAGCCTCGCCAACGAACTGGCGAGCGTTATTTCGAAGCGTTCTCGGTCTTGTACGCTGAACTCAGCGTGTTCTTCTCGCGGGCAATCGGCAGCAGCGTCGGATAGAACTGCACAAACGTTGTGTCCACGGCCGCATGAGCCTGATGGCATGAGTAGCAAGCGGCGGTGGCAGGAATCAGAGTTCCGGGCGCCTTGCCGTCAAAGTCGTAGAAGGCCTAGCCTCCGCGTGACCGATCTTTCACGTGTACCTCCATGCCCATCGCTTCGCCCTGGAAGTGTCCAGCCTTGTTGATCGAGGCATTCCCCTCTGCCATGCGCACTTCCAGAACCATGACCGTCTTGTCGGGCCATGTGCCGGTTTGTTTGAAAGCGCGATAGGCCTCGGGATTCACAAAAACATTGTCGAACATGGAATGACCCTCCATTCCTGCCACGCGCGGAAAATAGCTCATATCGAGACCGCTGCTGAGATAGACCCACTCGCGATAATCGGCCGGCACATTCATGTGCGTGGCATCGGGATACGACACGACCATGCTGGGTTCCGTACTTTTGTTTTCGCTCCACGCGAACCCAGCGACCGCAGCAAGAATGAGGATGGCGAGCAAAAACCTAAGACGCATGAATCCCTCCGGCGTCTGTTACGCACGCTAGAGTGAATTTGTTCCTGCTGACTTCCTGGCAACTTTTCCAGCTCAACCGGGGCCCGCAGCATGACTACCGGCGCTATACTAGCTCGCATTCGCGACAGGGGCGTCGCACATCCTCCCTCAGGAGTTTTCTCATGAGCACCGCACAACTGCCGCTTAATCGGCTGTCCAATCGTATGGCGCTGGTCGAAGAGCACGTCAGGTGCGAGAACGCGCACGACCTGGAAGGCGTGCTCCGCACTTTCGGTGACAGCGCCCGTTATGACGACGAGCCGTGGGATTCGCACTACGAAGGCCGTGATGGCGTGCGCAGTTTCTACGCGCAGTTGATGAAGGCTTTGCCCGACCTCAGCATTGAAATCCTGCGGCGTCACGTCACCGAAGAGACCATCGTCCTGGAAGTGATGATCCGTGGGACGCAGCAAGGGGCGTGGCGCGGGCTTCCGGCAACCGGAAGGCGGGTGGAGATCCCACTCTGTGGTATCTACACTTTCAGCGCCGACGATCGCCTTGCCGGAGAGAAAATCTACTACGATCGCGCGACCGTGTTGCGGCAGTTGGGAGTATTTCACGAGCCGCAAACTCCGCTGGGCGACATCACCGTTCTGCTGACGCATCCGGTAACGATTGCCAAGGCCCTGTTAAAGAAACTCGGCGGATCCAAGGAGCGGTAAGGCTACTACGCCGCGACATGCTTTCTCGATTGCTGAAAAATTTTCCTAACGCTGCCGCCGTTAAGCCTCGTAAGTACAAGATTCTTTGTCTTCTCTGCTGTGGCACGCTCATTGCACATCCAAAGGGCGAGTGCGAACCGGTCAACTCCGGCGCAACTTCAACGCACTTGACTGGCCGCAGGTAAGACGCAGAACAGCGGAGGTTACAACGATGAAGAAAACTTTGATTTGCGGGATGATGCTCGGTCTCTTGACGAGCGTGAGTTTTGCGCAGCGCGCGCACACTGTACGACCGACGGCAACCGTTCCCCATACGGTGGGGATGGCGCCGGTCGCGCCCATGGCGGCCACCACGCCCAATGCCGTAAGCAGCGCGCCTGCTAAAGTCGCGCCGGATTCCGTGAGTGGGTCGACGCATGCCAAGACGGTGACGCCCAATGCGACGTTGCCCGCGAGCACCGCAAATAACGCGACACCCAGAGCAACTTCGACATCCCCGACGGCCAAGACCGTGAACCCGAACGCCAACACCGTTCCTGACCGGACCATGCTGCCTGATGCGCAGGGCGCCAGCGATCACGCGTCCAACAGTCCCAACCAGTAATCGCTTTTGAGGAATCGCGCGGCTTGGGGGAAAGCCGTCGATCGCCGGGATTGGGCCAGGATGTCGACAGCGCAATCCCGGTGTTAGAGTTCCCGTAGAGAACGCAAAAGAAGAGGCGCGGCCGGATGCCGCGCCTTCTTTATTTCTATTACCGTAAGGTTACAGATTCTTTTCGAGAGCTTTCTCAATTACCTCGCGGGATACATAGCCCACGATTTGCTCTTTGACCTGTCCGCCCTTGAAAACCAGAAGCGTCGGAATTCCACGCACACCGTAGCGTTGCGGAGTGGCAGCGTTCTTGTCTACGTCCATCTTGCCGACCTTCACCCGTCCGTTGTAGCTCTGCGCTACTTCATCGACGATCGGGGCCAGGGCTCGGCACGGTCCGCACCAGGTCGCCCAAAAATCTACGATGACCGGCTGATCCGACTGCAGTACCAATTGATCGAAATTCGCATCCGTTACTTCAACGATTGCGTTACTTGCCATTCTTCCTCCTGCGGGACTTTCCTACAGCCCCACCAAAGGCCTCGGCGGGCTCTTCCTTCATCGTAACATCCCGATATCGGATTAGATGCAGCAGGCTGCGTTGGGACGCAAGCCAGCGGGGCGAGCGGCAAGGTTCACGAAACCGTGTGATAACAAGGAGTTTGGAGCAAGCGATCGCAGGGGCCAAAAATCAAGAGCGCCCTGCGGCGTAACCGCAGAGCGCCCGGAAGGCAGCCCTCCCCCAGAACTGCCTAACTGCAGACAAAATTGTGCCCCTATCCGCAAGATTTGTAAATACGCCGGGCGTAATTAATCGGTAAATCGACGTTGCTCACACGGATTAGAACAACAAGAAAACACGATTGAGATTTTGTTTGCTGATCTTTCATCTGCCCGTCATCTTCACCCGGCCGCCACAATGATGGAAGGCGCGTGAACTCCGAGCGAAGCGCCGCTCCCGAAATCCCGCACGAGAGGCCGCGTCAGTTTTTCCTGATTCGGAACCCGACATTCCCGGTTTCGAATTTCTGCTACTACCGGATGGTAGTAATTCTGCCGCGAAGTTAAGTTGTGAAACGCGTCGGCTTTGGCAGGAGGCGTTGGCGTAGAGAGGCGGCGGATCATGCTGGGTCCAACCAGTTACGTGGCACAGAATTTTACTCGTGATCCGTGTCCGATTTGCGGCGAGAAGTTCTCCCGCTGTGGCCTGCCGAACCACATTCGCGGACACAACCGATCCATCCCGCAACGTTCCAAGCGCAAAAGCAACCAGCAACGCAAATCAACGGCGTGGTGGGACGGATGGAAGGAAGGCTATCGGCTCGGTCTGCGGGATGGAGCACGGGAGATCGAGGAGTTGAAAGACAGGAAGGACCACTGACCTCCCTCCATTTCATTCGCAGCATCGATACGAAACGTTCCACGGCCTGCGACTCTTAACCGGACGCTTTGCTCTCGCGCCTTCCGTCCGGTTCTCTGCGCAACCCCATCGCGATCCTATATTGCTCTCCCACATCGTGAGATGCGGACAGGCAGAGCAAATCCAGCCGCACTGCAGCAAAACACATTAACAAGAAATTTCTGAGCGCTCGCCGAGGAGTGTCCGAAGAAGTTGATCCGGCGGCGAGAGATGTCTGCAAGCCCCGCCATGGGCGGGGTTCTTTGTTTCAAAAAACAATCGTCCCGCCCTCGACGTAAACTATTGCTCTTCGTATTACAAGAAGTGCAACGAATTGCAATCCTGCCAGGGCCTTGGCAAAGCCGGTGTTAGGCTGCTGGGAACTCCCGCGCGGTAAGTCGGGAGTGGGCAACGACATTCCGCTGCATCCCCCGAGAGAACTAAGTGAACAAACGTTCGTCATATGGCGAAAAAACTGCTACTATTATGGCAACATCGTCTGACCTCTCTACAATGCCTTTCAGCTTTGCGTTTCCTTAAGGCTGATGCCGAAGAGATGGGGGCAGTTTGTGTGGGGTAAATCTCTGCTGAGGATGTTTAGGCCAATCCAGTAACACCTTACAACTTGAGGAGAAGGTAACTTAATGAAGACACGTTTTGCAGGCGTGTGCCAACTTGTGGCACTGGCCCTGCTGATCTGCTCTATGTCTGCGTTCCTGTTCGCGGCCGATAATGCGAACGTCAAAGCGCGGTATGTGGTGATTCCGCCGAAGCCGGCGGCTCCTGGAACGCTGCCGCCTGCGGGAACCCTGCAGGAATGGAACGGTTCGTTCACCTACAACAACCACCAGTACAACTACGTGATGGTCGGTCAGAACCCGACGACTGGACAGGGCACCCTGATCACCACTTACATCATTCCGGTGAAGATCATCCTGTCCACCGGTCAGGTGTTTGATCCTCTCAGCGGAGGAGCCTTCAACCCTATCGCGTTGACCCAGCTCTCCCCGATCTTCGACAGCACCACCACGTATACGCAGGGTGGCGTCGATGTGGGAACCACCCAGTACGTGGACGCTTTCCAGCGCGGCAACTTCTGGAGCATCGTGCAGAACAACCCGAACTATCACGTTCTGCTCGGTGGCCCTACCCAGCACGTAACGCTTCTGCCTGAGCTGACTCTGAACGTTCCGGCCGGCGACGGCCACATCGGCACGCCATTCGGACACTCGGTCGCTGAAGTCGACATCAACTACTTTGATGCCCAGATCAGCGCCTACATGACGCAGAACAGCCAGATCAACCCGACCAACTTCCCCATCTTCGAGACCGCGAACACCTACCTGACGGAAGGTGGTTGCTGCATCGGTGGTTATCACAGCGCCAACGGTGCGCAGACCTACGCGCACTTCACCTACATCACCTACGCTGGTGATTTCGCGCAGGACGTTTCGGCTCTGTCGCACGAAGTCAGCGAGTGGATGGACGATCCGCTCTATCCGACCGAGAACACCACTCCTTGCGGCATCCTGGAAGTCGGCGATCCGCTGGAAGGTGGCAGCAACGGCCATCCTTACGGAACCTGGCCTTACCAGCTGCACAACATCACCTACCATCTGCAGGACGAAACCTTCATTGGCTACTTCGGTGCGCCTCTGAGCACGTCCGTCAACAGCTGGTGGACCTTCCAGAACTTCCCGTTCACCCAGATCTGCCAGAACGGCAGCTAGTCTCAAGTTGTACGGTGACAATGGCCCGCCTCGAAAGAGGCGGGTTTTTTATTGGATCAGAATCAAACTGTAGCACTGCGCGTTCAGCCGGAAAGAGAGATGGAGTCTGCCTCTGCAGGGGACGTCGAACCGCAACCAGCGGTCGCATGCTGATCGCGAATTCCTGATTGCCGCGAATCAGTGTGCTGCCTGCGTGGCGCCCTTTCGGCTCACCGCCTTTTTCAGCATGAAGACAATCGGAATGCAGGCGAAACACAGCAAGGCGAGATAGCGGAAGTCATCAACATAAGACCAGAGGCGAGCCTGGGCCGAGAGTTCTCCGCCAATCAGGCCAAGGGCCTTATTGGCTGAATCCACGGGCCCATACCCTTGCGTATACAGATACTGTTGCAGCGAGTGCAGCTGATTCTGGAAGTTCGGATCGCTGGGGCTCAGCGAGTGCAACATCTCGTTCTGGTGGAGCTGCTGGTGGCGCGCGACAATCGTGTTCACGATGGAGATGCCGATGCTGCCGCCGACGTTGCGGAACAGGTTATAGAGTCCGCTGGCATTGCCGATTTCCTCGTTTTTCAGCCCGGCCATGGTAGTCGTGGACAGCGGAACAAACACCGATCCTGAACCAAAGCCGCTCAAGATGATTGCCCACACAAACGACCACTGCGAAATTGCAAGGTCCACGTGACCGAACCAGAGTCCGGAGACGCCGAACATGGCGAAACCTGTGGCGATGAGAAAGCGGTTGTCGATCTTGCTGGTAAGTATACCGATAACCGGCATAGCTAAAATCGCACCGATCCCGCGGGGCGCCACAGCCCACCCTGCCGCCAGAGCCGTATAGCCCAGCAGTTCCTGATAGAACAGCGGCAACAAGGTGATCAGGCCATAAAGGCCGCCTCCAAATATGGCGATGAGCACGCACCCGATCGCAAAGTTCCGGTTCTTGAAGACACGTAAGTTCACCAGAGGCTTGTCGTGGGTGAACTCGCGAATGATGAAAAGGATGAACGAAACTCCCAGCAGCAGTGCAGTCCAGCGGATCCAGGTAGCGCCGAACCAGTCATCTTCCTGCCCCTTGTCGAGGATGATCTGCAGCGCGCCCAGCCACACCGCCAGCAGCCCGAGTCCGATGCCGTCGATCTTGCCCGGCTTGGCCTGCTTGATGTACGGCGGGTCTTCTACAAAGCGCAGGATCATCAGGATCGCCACGATGCCGATCGGAATGTTGATGTAGAAGGCCCATCGCCAGGAATACGTGTCGGTGAGATAACCGCCGAGCGTCGGCCCCAGAACCGGGGCCACGACCACGCCCAAGGCAAAGACAGCCATCGCCATCCCGCGTTTGTCGGGCGGGAAGCTTTCCAGCAGGATGGCCTGCGATAGCGGCTGAAGCGCGCCGCCGCCGGCTCCCTGCACAGCGCGCGCCAGCAGGATCGTACCCAGACTCCAGGCTGCGCCGCAGGCAAACGATGAGATTGTGAAAATGATGATGCAGGTGATGAGGAAACGTTTGCGGCCGAACTTCAAAGCGAACCAGGTGCTGGCCGGAAGCACGACAGCGTTAGCAACCAGGTAACTCGTGAGCACCCAGGTCGCCTCATCGTTGGTGGCCGAAAGGCTGCCGGCAATGTAGGGCAGAGCGACCGAGGCAATCGAGGTGTCCAGCACCTCCATGAACGTCGCCAGCATGACCGAGATGGCGATCAACCACGGACTGGGAACGGGCTTACTCATAGAAAGCCCCTGTGCGCCAGCCAAAGTTGTGCTCGCCATCGATCGTTTTCCGTTATTTCAGATTTGTCGCCCGACTTGCAGCAGAACTAAGCCCACGAGAGAGCGTGAAAAAAGTACAGATGCTTCGGGAGCCCTGAACGATTCCTGCTCGCCCACCACGTACAGCCGAGGGAACGTTAGAAGTCCTGCTATTGAAGCACAACTCTCTGCGAGTAGTATCCAAAAAAGGCTGTAACGGGCGTGGGATACGTCTTTGGTGGCTGTCGCGTCTGAATCGAGTAGGCTATGATGCGACCAAGCAGTTTTCATTCAATGTTCTTTTTTGGGGAACGGACGTTCTCGGGCTCCTGCACGAGTTGTAATTCGGTCTCATGGGTACACTGAAGCAGGACTTTCGTTTCGGATTGCGAATGCTGCGGAAGCACCCCGGCTTTGCAGTCGCAGCGGTCATCACGCTGGCTTTGGCGATTGGAGCCAACACTGCCATCTTTTCGGTCGTGTACCCCGTCCTGCTTCGCTCGCTGCCCTTCCAGGATCCTGATCGGCTCGTAACCGTAGGTGAGGCCCGCCCCGACGCGCCATGCTGCGCTTACTGGGCTTCCTATCCCGACTTCCTCGATTGGATAGCCGATGCAAAAAGCTTTCAATCTTTGGCGGGCTACGCTAACGACGCCTTTACCATCACCGGCAATGGCGAGCCGAAGACGGTTTACGCCTCCATGGTCACGACCAACTTTTTTTCCACGCTGGGCGTGACTCCGGTGTTGGGCCGAACCTTCCTGCCCGGGGAAGACCTGCCGTCGGGCTCCGGTCCCAATGTCGTGCTCATCACATACAGTTTCTGGCGAAGCGACTTTGGCGGCGACCGCAGTGTCATCGGACGCTCCATCAGGCTGGATGGCCGGCCGGCGACGATTGTCGGCGTCCTGCCCCACGACTTTGAACTTGGCCCTGCGGGAATCGTACCGATATGGGTGCCTCTCCACCTGAATCCCTTCGAGCGCACGAACCGCACCTCACGCTGGCTGGAAGTGATCGGACGTCTTGCTCCCGGCGTCAGCCTGCAGCAGGCACGTTCGGAGATGAATAACTTGGAGGCCCAACTGGCGCGCCAGAACGGCGTCGAGTCGGGAGCCTATCGCGTGGATGTCGCCCCCCTGCGCGAGCAGATTGTTGGCGACATCCGGCCGCTGCTGCTGGTTCTGTTTGGCGCGGTTGGCTTCGTTCTGTTGATTGCCTGCGCTAATGTCGCCAATCTGATGTTGAGCCGTTCGCTGGATCGGCGTCGCGAGTTCGCCATCCGCGCGGCACTTGGCGCCAGCCAGGCGCACATCATCCTGCAACTGCTCATCGAGAGCCTGACGCTTGCCCTCATGGGCGCCGTTCTCGGATTCCTGGCCGCGGCCGCGGGAGTGTGGCTGCTGACCCGTTCCATCCCCGAAGTTCAGTTAGAGTTTATGCCCTACTTGAACGATGTCGGGATTAGCTTCCCGGTGATGGGCTTCATCGCCGGCATTACGCTGCTGACGGCGCTGCTGTTCGGATTAGGGCCGGGGGTTTCGGTGTCGAGAACGCCGATCACCGACGTGCTGAAGGAGGAAACGCGCGGCGGCACCAGCAGCACGCAGAACCGGATGCGCAATCTGCTGGTCATTGCGGAAATCGCGGTGTCGCTGGTGCTGCTGGTCGGCGGCGGCCTGATGCTGCAGAGCCTTCGCGGCGTGTTGCGGCAAAGTCCAGGCTTTGATCCTGACCATGTGTTGACCTTTGTGGTGAATCTGCCGGCGTCGACCTATCCTCCGGGGAAAGTCTGGCCCTATGAAAATGCCGCCGGGCTGCGCTTCACACACGCGTTTCTCGAGCGCCTGCGAACTCTGCCGGGGGTGCAAGGTGCATCCGCAACCAACTCGCTGCCCGTCTCGCAGAATCTCAGCGGAAATCGTTTCGTCATCGAAGGTCATCCCGTCGCTGCGGGCGAGGAAAACACCTCCACCGGCCGGCATGTTGATCCCAGCTATTTTTCGGTGATGAAAATTCCGCTGATTCGGGGACGCCAATTGGCGGCGACCGACACCGTGGGGCGTCCCGGCGTAGTCGTGGTCAACCAGGCTTGGGTGAAGCGTTATATGGGAGCCGATGAGAATCCGATCGGAAAGCGGATTCGCTTCACCAACGCGCCGGAAGAACCGTATCGCGAGATCGTAGGCGTGGTCGGCGACGTCGCGGAAAACAGCCTTGCCACGCCCGTTCCGCCGGTCATCTACATTCCCCTCGATCAGGACTCCGGCTACGCCACCTACATGAATTACGTGGTTCGCACCAGTGGCGATCCCGAGGCGCTGATGCCGTTGGTACGATCGGCCGCGCGTTCCATTGATCCGGGCCTGGCCTTCACCGAGCCGCAGTCCATGGAGCGGTTTATGAATAGCTCGCCGGCTGTCTTCCTCCGGCGCTATCCCTTCTACATGGTTGGTGGTTTCGCGGTGCTGGCGATCATTCTGGCGGTAGTTGGACTTTACGGGCTTATTTCTTACTCGGTTCTGCAGCGCACGCGCGAGATCGGCATTCGTATGGCGCTGGGCGCCGGCCGCAAGGACATCCTGCGACTCACGATTCGCCAGGGCATCATCGACACCGTCGTCGGCGTCGTACTGGGCCTGATCCTGGCAGTCGTGTTGACGCGCGTGATGACCAGCATGCTCTACGGCGTGAAATCCGGTGACTGGCTCATCTTCGTCGCCGTAGCTTTCCTTCTGCTGATCATTGCCATGGCGGCGTCGTACATTCCAGCGCGCAAGGCCACCGAAGTCGATCCTATGATCGCCCTGCGTAACGAGTAGCGCGGGTTGACCCGCGCCGCGCTCTGTAAACTGCGAGGATGCGCCAGGAAAACTGCTCAGGAAAAGCGCGTCCGTGCGTTAAACTGCACTTTCATTCCAACCATGGCCAAAGACGATTTCGGATTCACTCCCGCCGAGCTGCGTAAGTTGCGCAGCCTGAAAACTCCATACGGAATCCAGAGATATCTCGACGAACAGCCCTATCACCTGGGCGATACCGCGTGGTCGCCGCGCCGCGTGCTGCGCGAAAACACTTCGCACTGTTTCGAAGGAGCGATCTTCGCGGCCGCCGCGCTGCGGGTGCTGGGCTATCCGCCGCTGATTTTCGATCTCGAAGCCGAGCGCGACACCGACCATGTGCTGGCAATCTACCAGGTGAAAGGACACTGGGGCGCGATTGCCAAGTCGAACTACACCAATTGCCGCGGCCGGGAGCCGGTCTACCGCTCGATGCGCGAGCTGGCGATGAGCTACTTCCAGATTTACTTCAACATGAAGCGCCAACGCTCGCTGCGCAACTACTCACGCCCGGTCAATCTGAAGCGCTTCGATGGCGAGCAGTGGATGACCACGGAGAAGCCGATCTGGTTCATCGTCTATCACCTGCTGGAAATTCCCCACATCAAGCTGGTGAGCCGCGCGATGGTTAACCGGTTGAACCCGGTCGATGAGCGTACCTACAAAGGTGAAGTTTTGGGGAAGGCTTACAAGAAGCCCAAGTCAACTCCGTTTGGATAGGGAAGGCGAGCCTAGCTTTTCATGATCGATAGATACTGCTTCCAGGGTCCCACTTCGTGGCAGTACTGCTTTGCCGTGACCCGCGCGATCTGCGCGATGTGCGACATATCGTGAGCCACCCACGTTGCCAGCAGTTGTTGCAAAGTTACGGAACCCAACTCCGGATGAGTGCCCCGGCGCGAAAACTCTTCTTCACCGAGCTTCAGGTTCTGGAGTGTGACCAGATTTTCCGCTCGCAGAAAAGCGAACTGATCCAGCAGATCGCCGATAGGACGGGTCTGGTCGTCGCGGAACATGGCAATACGATCGAACGGCTCGAACGCCTTGGCTTCGCCGTGCTGAAGAATCATCCGCGTGCGCGGTATCCAGTCGGTGAGCTCACCGTGGATGAGGTGTCCCACAACGTCGTAAGCGCTCCATGTGCCTGCACCTTCAGTGCACTTGAGCCATGTCTCCGGCATACCGCCGACCATGGCGGCCAGCGTGGCGGGTGTGCGTTCCAGGATTTGTGTCGCCTCAGCAAGCCTGAACTGCATAGGCACTCCTCGATGGGTCGGTGAGCAGGGAAGGGCCCGTTCGATGGGATATACGACGATTTGTGTGAAAAGGTTCCAAATGCTCTCCGCGCGCGGATTGCTGCTCTGTGTCCAAAACTAAAAGAAAATCTGCTCAGCCAATTGCATTGACCTTGCAACTCGATAGTGCTTGCGGCACAATCCTGCGGAACGCGGTGAGGAACTCACATGAGCAAGCAAAATGCGCACACCTTAAGAGTGTTTCTGCTGTTGATCGCGTCTGTGAGCATGGTTTCCCTGCAAACGCCGTCGGCGGAGGCGCAAACCTACGCGGTAATCCACAACTTTAATGGGCTTGACGGCGGTGCTCCAGATGCCGGGGTTGTAGAAGATGCGGCAGGCAACTTGTACGGAACAGCCTTTGGAGGTGTCGGGACTCATTGCCTGAGTCACGGATGTGGCGTGATTTACGAGATGACCCCCAGTAACGGTGCGTGGACGGAGCAAGTCATCTATCAGTTCCAAGGCACGGATGGCGAGTTCGTTTACTCTCAGGCTGCTCTTGACCCGAATGGCAACGTCTTCGCAACTGCCTCCGAATGTACCTCGGGTTGCGATGGAACGGTGGTGGAAGCCAGCCCTCATGACGGAGGCTGGACGGGAACGGTCCTTCATCGGTTTACCGGGAGCCCTGATGGATCCGCTCCAACGGGCGGACTGGTTGGCGACAACGAAGGAACCTTATATGGGACAACGGCAACCGGCGGCCTTTTCGATGCTGGGACCGTCTTCGCTCTTTCAGGTGCCGGCTATTCCAACTATGCCCGGATCTTCTCCTTTACCGGCCAGGTGAATATCGTGGCAGAGTCCTTCCCGGCGTTCGAAACTCTAGCGCGAGATGCTGAGGGTAATCTGTATGGCACGACACAGGGAAATGTGACACTGGCAACGATATTTGAAATGAGTCCCAATGGCCTCGGGGGTTGGACGGAGAAACACCTTTATCGTTTCACCAATCCGCAACAGGGCACCGATCCATCCAACGGAGTGGTGCTTGGGCCGGACGGCAATCTATACGGAGTTACCTACAGTAATGGCGCCTATGGCTACGGAGTCGTTTACGAGCTTGCCCGCAACAGCGACGGAACGTGGAGCTACAACGTGATCCACGCCTTTCAAGGCGGCGCGGACGGTGGCTTCCCGTCGGGAGCGCCCGCGTTCGATGCGGCCGGAAATCTATATGGGACGACTGAGTGGGAGGGCAGCGGCGGATACGGCACCGTCTTCAAAATGACGCCTTCAACGCAAGGACAATGGACGAAGACGATCCTGCACAATTTCACCAGCTCGCCGGATGGCGCCAATCCGCAGGACTCAAAATTGTGGATTGATCGGGCCGGAAATATCTACGGAACAACCATCGAAGGAGGAGTTAACGGCGAGGGGACGGTCTTCGAGATTACGCCTTAACTGAAAGCGATGGCAGAGATTTGGTCGGGACGGGCAGATTTGAACTGCCGACCCCTCGCACCCCAAGCGAGTGCTCTACCAGGCTGAGCCACGTCCCGACTAGGTAGGAAAGCCGATTCACCAGAACCGGCAGGGTTTCGAGGTCACGTTCAGTTTATCACTCAATTGCGTCGCATGAACATGTAGCGCCCGCCCGTAACTGCCCTAAATCTGAGCCGACGGCATCCACGTATGGCCCGCAGTGCAACGGTAAGCAAGGATCCAGACCCTGTTTGAGGTAGAGTCGAGGTGATTGCGGCTGAGGACATGAGCGCTAAAGCTGCCACAGACCGGACATCGCGGAAGCCGTTCCATGCTGATGTCATTCCGCAGCTTCACCGTACTGGCGTGAAGACGATCCGTCTGCTCACGCAGCTGCCGGGAGTGCTCGATCAAATCTTCAATTTCGCGTCGGCTGTGCATAAAGTGCAACTTTCAGGCCAGCAGCTCGCCGACCGCAGTACCATCCGTTACGTCAGCGGGTAAGGTCAGCCGCAATGATTTGAGCTTGTTGCAGGAATCGCCAGCCACAATGGGACGCCTGCAGGCAGTCTTCGATTGGCGAGAACTACGCGCTACGCCGCCACTTGCCGCGCGAAACGTTTGACCCGCTCCAACCGGCTCGGCTGTCCGATAGGCAAGCTGATCGGCCAGGGCTCCTCATGCGCCATCAGCGCCATGGCCGCTCCCAGCATGGCCATGTTCTTCATGAAGTGAACCATATTGCTCTGCCGGTTTGCGGATCCTGCGAGCTCCAGAAGTCGTGCATGACCGGCGAAACGCCCGCCAGGAAGGCGATGATCGCCAGCGTGCCCACCTTGGGTTTCACTCCCGACAGAATGCTGGCCCCGCCCAACAGCAACAGGGCTCCGCTTCCCGCCACCGCCGCTTCCGGATAGGGCACGTTCTTCGCCGCGACGTACTGCGCCATATTCTTGCGCTCGCGGAAATGATGAATACCGCTGTAGAGGAAAAAGCCTCCGAAGATCAGGCGGCCGAGAAAAAATGCAGTCTTCATCGCAGAGTCCTTTCACACTTCAGACGGAATATAGGTAGTTCGATTCGGGCGCGGGATGCCGGGTGGCATGGAAATCGAACTGAATTCAGGTGGGATGCCGGCTGGATTGCGTCAGTCGAAGACGTTTACGTCGAAACTCTGCTTTGACTCAGCGCCGCCCTGCCTGGCATCAACCGCGAGGCTCCACGGACCCGACATATCCAGGCTCTTGATCGAGGTCTCGTAACTGCCGTTCCCCTTTGGATCAAACTTGAGCTGGGTTGCGCCCATGTCCATGACCTTCATGGTGAGCACGCCGTTGACCTGCGCGTCACTCACCGGCTGTCCCTGCGCGTCGGCGATATGTAGCTGGAGAGTGATCGGCTTGCTCATGGTTGGGTGGTCGGGAGAAACGGTCAATTGCAGGCGTAGCGCTCCCGCGGCGGATTCGGTGCCAGTCTTGCGGGTGCAGGCGACGGAGAATGCGAGTGCGATCAAAGCTGCGCTAATGAGAATTCGGATTTGATATCTCAACGAAGATTCCTTGGCTTCTGCGTCAATGACTGTGCCCGCCGTGCTCGTGGACGTGTCCCGGGCTGACGGGAATGACGCAGCCATCATGCACCTCGCACGCATTCAGTTCAAACTGAATGGTGGTGTGGTGGATATGGAAGCGCTCATTCAACTCATGGCGAATCCGCTCCAGGATGACTGCACTCTCCGAGGCCGGCATATCGACGATGGCAACGTGGCATGAGAGCGAGTGCGTGTCGCTGCCGAGACTCCACACGTGCAGATCATGCACCGAGCAGACTCCCACCACCCCGCAGATCGTTCTCTCGATGCGCTCCAGGTCCATGCCGCTGGGCGTACCTTCCAGCAGAATATTCAGGCTCTCGCGGATAATGCCGATCGACGACCACAGAATCATAACGCCGATGCCGATGGAAAGTGCCGGGTCGATCCAGTGCCTGCCTGTGTAGGCGATCACCAGGCCGCCGGCAATCACAGCCGCGGTCGAAAGCGTGTCGCCGATCTCGTGCAGCAGGGCGCTGCGCACGTTGATATCGCGATGGCCACGCATCAGCAGCAATGCGATCCCGCCGTTCATGACGACGCCAGCCGCCGCCACCCAGATCATCAAGTGCGCGTCGACCTCGACCGGCGCGTGCAGCCGCTTAAAGGCTTCATATCCGATGTAAAACGAGATCAGAACCAGCGTGAGGCCGTTGACGAAAGCAGCCAGCACCCCAGCGCGGCGGTAGCCAAAGGTCTTGCGCGCACTCGGGGGTCGGCTTTGCAGATATACGGCGCCCCACGACATCAGCAGAGCCAGAAAGTCGGTGAGGTTGTGCCCAGCCTCGGAGAGCAGCGCCAGGCTATGGGCCCGAATTCCGGCCACCACCAGCAAAACGATGTACACCGCCGTGACCACCAGCGAGACGCGAAGCACCTGCGAGGTCTTCTCGTTACGCGGGTCCACGTGTACATGCATGAACCCAGTCTAAAATGGCGCTCGCAGGCATTCAACTCGACTAATGTTGCAGGATCGTCAAATTACCGCAAGTCCTCCATTCTTCTCCATAAGGTTCCCTGACGGCCTGCCGCTATGCCGTTTTTTTTGGAATGAGCCGACAGCCCGGCCACGCCAAATACCATCCAACGGGTCAGAGGGTGACGACTATGAAAATCAACGGATGGCTGTTGGCAACATTTCTGGTTGTGGTCGCCGTGTTCGCCGCAGGCCAGAGCGGCACGCAGCCGCAGGCTTCATCCAGTGGAAGCCAGCCCGCCGCTTCGCAGCAGAGTTTCTCAGGCGATCCTGCCGGCAACGCCGGAATGACGGCTCCGCCCTCGCCGGATGCGAACCGCAATGCCGCTCTGCAATCGCGAATCAACGATGCCCTCCGCAACGAGCCGGCTCTGGGCGCAAGCCACGTCACCGCGGCCGTGAGCGATGCCGGCATCGAGTTGTCGGGCACTGTCGGCTCGTCCAGGGACAAGACCACGGCCGAGCGCATAGCGTCGTCGTTCGACGGCAATCGCAAGCTGACCGATAACATCGCAATCACCGGTGCGGGCCATTCTGACTTGGCGCCGAACCATCCGGCGATGAATAACGGCGGCGTGGGAAACGTGCCAAATCCCGCAACCAACTCCAACACCAGCAATCCCCAGCAGCAGTAGAAAGTCCCTCATTCATCGAGATAACCAGCGGCTTACCCACCTCGCCGAATCCGGCGGGAGCAGCCGCATCTCCGGTGATACAATCGCGCGCAGAAAAGCAGCAGCTGGCCCTCGGAATTGGTCTCTGGATCCAGCTTTAGACGCAATGCGCTGTGAATTGCCAGCTGCTTTCGGAGGTTCCATGAGCTCCGCCGCGCCGGCTCTTCCCACCGAGCCAAAAGCTCTTTCCGAAGTTGAACGCGTCGTAGATACTTTCATCGCTCCAACCGAGGCCTTCACCGACCTGCGGCGCAGCTCCAACTGGCTGGTGCCGGCGGTTCTTCTGATCCTGTCCAGCCTTCTGGTGGTGTGGGTGGCTGACATGAAGATCGGCTTTCCGAAGATCGTCGAGAACCAGTTCGCACTGCAACCCAAGGCGACCGAACGGCTCGACAAGCTCTCACCCGAGGATCGCGCCAAGCAGATGGAAGTGATTCTCAGGTTCAACCGCATCATCGCGTATTGTTTCTGGGTCATCATTCTGGTTTATCTGGTCATCGTAGCCGCGGTCCTGCTGGGTACCTTCAATTTCGGGCTGGGCACCGAGCTCACTTTCAACCAATGCATTGCCGTCTGCATGTACACGTCGCTGCCCGGGGTCATCAAGGGACTGCTGACGGTGTTGGTGATTTTCCTGGGAGCGACTGGAAACTTCACCTTCCAGAACCCTATCGCCAGCAATCTCGGCGGACTGGTCGATCCCAGCTCGCACTTCCTCTACTCCCTGCTGACGTCCATCGATGTCTTCACCATCTGGACGCTGATTCTGGCCGGGATAGCTTTCTCATGCCTGACCAAAGTGAAGCGCGAGACGTGCATGACCATCATCTTTGGCTGGTGGCTGGTCTTCATCCTGGCCGTTTCGGGAATTGGAGCCGCGTTTTCCTAGAGTGGCCCTGCGGCCGGAATTGCGCATCTGAGTAGGTGCTGGCGGGCGCCGACGCCTTCCGCGAACTGCGGAAGTCGGAAGCGGAAACCGGGGGACGCCCGTGAGAGGGATTTCCTGATATATTTCGATTGTTCTTGTTTCATTGCCCGCCGACCGTTGGCGGCCGGGGACCGCTCCTCATTCATAACAATGCCCCGGAGATTCATAAGATGTTTTCGAGTCAGGCCACTTGTCGTGTCTAGGAACAGGACTGAGTCGCCGGCATGTTCTTCGATTTCATAACCCCGGCGTACATTATCCCGACCGCAGACCCCCAAGGCTGGCCATGGGAGGTATGGCGTGGATTTACTCTTAATACGCGTCTTATTCGTAATCGTTACAGCGCTCTCATGTTATGAACTGCAACCCCTCGGACTGAGCCGTGTTCCCGCAGTTGCTGTGGGCGTGATCTTCGGCCTGGCCGTGGTTCTGTTCGAGTTTCGCCTGCGCCAAGTCAGCCTGAAGCGGCTGATCGGCGCGGTCATTGGCAGCATCCTCGGTATCATCGGGGCGTATCTCTTCAGCCTCGTCATCCGCAACAGCATCGCGCCTGGGCCAACCCAGAGCTTCCTGCAGCTCTTCGTCATGCTGCTGATGGCTTACGTCGGCCTGATCGTCGGCGCCGGCAAGGGTGAACTGCTGAACCTGGCCGCGCTGGGCGGAATCTTCGGCGGCGAAAAGCAAGCCAAGCGCAGCTACAAGATTCTGGACACCTCGGTCATCATCGACGGCCGCATCGCCGACATCGCCGAAACCGGCTTCCTCGACGGCGTCATCGTCATCCCGCAGTTCGTGCTGCGCGAGCTGCAGTTGGTGGCCGACTCCGCCGACTCCATGAAGCGCAATCGCGGCCGCCGCGGCCTGGATATCCTGCAGCGCATCCAGAAGATCGCGACCCTGTCGATCCAGATCGTGGAAGACGACTTCCCGGCCGTGCGCGAGGTCGACCTGAAGCTGATCGAGCTGGCCAAGGTCTACGAAGGCAAGATCGTCACCAACGACTTCAACCTGAACAAGGTGGCGCAGCTGCAGGGCGTCGAGGTGCTGAACATCAACGAGCTGGCGAACTCGCTGAAGCCCATCGTGCTGCCCGGCGAGATCATGAAGGTCTTCATCCTGAAGGAAGGCAAGGAATACAACCAGGGCGTCGCCTACCTCGACGACGGAACCATGGTGGTGGTCGACAACGCGCGCAAGATGATCGGCAAGACCATCGACATCTCGGTGACGTCGGTGCTGCAGACCACGGCGGGCAAGATGATCTTCGGCAAGTTCGACGATCGCACCATGGCCGTGCGCCCAGCCGAAGCGCGCAACGAGCCCAGGCCGATGGACCCGCGCCCGGATATCCCACGGCCGGAGGTGCGCAAGTCCGGTCCGACGCCGGCCGCGGTCAGCGAGTCGAAGCCGGAATAAGCCTGGTGTCAGGGCACGACGTCAGTCGTGCCGATCACCGGCGTTATTGGAAACAGGGGACGAGTCCCTGCGCTGCAGGAATTCCTCCCCTGACTTATTGCGGAATGTTAGGGCGCGGCTGAAGCCGTGCCCTGATACAAACCCGGCACCGCTGTCCAGTTGGGTGAGCGGGCACAAACCTCAGCGAAGCGCCATAGGCGCGAAAGAAGATAGCCCCGCCCTTCAGGGCGGGGTAAGCATCCCCCAAAATCTCCCAGTCCCTTCAGGGACGGCAGACCGGCTTGCCTACGACGCGTTCCGCCCCGGCAACTTAGGCGCAACCGCGTAATACAACTGCACCAGCACAATGAATCCAATGCTCCAGTACGTGCTGATCACACACAGCAGCGCCCCGAACGCGTAGAGCGATTGCGCGATCACGATGCGGCCTTTGACAGCTTTGGTCACGTTCGCCGGCAGGTCGGACTTCACCAGCCCCGAATCCAGCGCGCACACCCAGCTGAAATACAGCGTCAACCCCAGCAGAAAGATGTTCGCCCAATAGACCAGCAGCGCCACGCGATAGCGCATGAACTCCGCCAGGAACGACGTCGTGAACGGCACCAGGCAGACGACGGCCAGAAAAGCCAGATGAATCCACGTCAGGCCGCGGTCGCTGCGTTCCAGATGATTCAGTTGCGTCTGCTGGCCCACCCAGAAAATCCCCAGCGTCATGAAACTCATGCCGAACATCAGCAGTCGAGGGCTCAGGGCAACCAGCGCCGCCCACAGCTCGTGTTCGCTGTGCACGGCCTCCAACGCCGGCGCATGAATGTCGAGCACCAGCAGCGTCATCGCCACGGCAAAGATGCCGTCGCTGAGCGCCGCCAGCCGTTCCACGCTTTGCCCTGCGATGCGGTTGTAGAGGGTAGGCATTGGCAATACAGCATACACAACCGAGGCATTTAGCACTCGCACTTGGCACTAAGTCTTCCCCGATTCCACGTTGAAAACGGCTGTCCCCGCCATCGTTCGAGCCTGGGCTGACTGCCAATTGCTAAGTGCTAACTGCTAAACTGAAACGAACATCATGAACTCATCTACCGATACCGTGACCCCCGTCATCAGCACCATCCGCGAGATTGGACAGCACGATGGCCAGACCGTCACCATCCGCGGCTGGCTGTATAACCTGCGCACCAGCGGCAAGCTGCTCTTTCCGATTTTCCGCGACGGCAGCGGCATCATCCAGGGCGTTGTTGCTAAGCAGCAGGTTTCGCCCGAGCTGTTCGAGGCCATCAAGGGCCTGACGCAGGAGTCCAGCGTTATCGTCACCGGCAAGGTCCGCGCCGACCAGCGCGCCCCGGGCGGCTATGAGCTCGACGTCACCGACGCGCAGGTCGTGCAGCGGGTCAATCCCGACGACCCGTACCCGATCACGCCCAAGGAGCACGGCGTCGACTTCCTGATGGAGCACCGGCATCTCTGGCTACGTTCGCCGCGCCAGGCCGCCATCCTGCGCGTGCGCGCCGAAATCATCAAAGCCGCGCGCGATTTCTTCGACGATCGCGGCTTCACCCTGACCGACCCGCCCATCCTGACGCCGGCCGCCTGCGAAGGCACGACCACGCTCTTTCCCGTCGACTACTTCGAGGAGCAGGCCTTCCTGACGCAGTCGGGCCAGCTCTACATCGAGGCCACGGCGATGGCGCTGGGCAAGGTCTACAGCTTCGGGCCGACCTTCCGCGCGGAAAAATCGAAGACGCGCCGCCACCTCACCGAGTTCTGGATGGTCGAGCCCGAGGTTGCTTACCTGCAACTCGACGGACTGATGGAGCTGGCCGAGCAATTCATCGCCTTCATCGTCAAGCGCTGCCTGGAAAAGCGCCGTCCGGAACTGGAGACCATCGGCCGCGACATCAGCCAAGCTGGAGAAGATCGATGCGCCCTTCCCGCGGATTACCTACGACGACGCGGTGAAGATGCTGCAGGAAGGTCACGAGAAAGGCCTGGTCGAAAACAAGTTCGAGTACGGCGGCGACTTCGGGTCGCCGGATGAGACTTACATCTCGTCGCAGTTTGATCGTCCTGTCATGATTCATCGGTATCCTGCTTCGGTAAAAGCTTTTTATATGGAGCCCGACCCGCAGCGGCCCGACCTGGCGCTGTGCGTAGACGTTCTCGCACCCGAGGGCTACGGAGAGATTATCGGCGGCTCGCAGCGTATGGCGTCGTACGAGTTGCTGCTGGAACGCATTCATCAGCACGAACTGCCGGAAGAGGCGTTCAAGTGGTATCTGGATTTGCGCAAGTTCGGCGGCGTGCCGCACGCCGGCTTCGGCATGGGCATCGAGCGCGCGGTGGCCTGGATCTGCGGCTTGGAGCACGTGCGCGAAACGATTCCGTTCCCGCGCATGCTGCACAGGCTGTATCCGTAGAGCAGTTTCGGGTTTCGAGTTTCGAGTGCAGAGCTCGACATCGGGCATCAGAACGTTTCGAGTTTCGAGGGGAAGCTCGAATGGGGCATCAGTGCCGTTTCGAGTGGGCAGATCCACATCGGGCATCAGAACCGTTTCGAGTTTCGAGTGGGGAACGCGACATCGGGCATCGCTCAAGCGCCATAGGCGCGAAAGGTGATAGCCCCGCCCTTCAGGGCGGGGTGACAGGATTAATTAGGGCCAAGTCCCTTCAGGGACGACAGGCCGTTGAGGATGGCTTTACAGGGGCGCGTTCCGTAGGAACGCTCCCACCCTGTCGCCAAAATGATACTTCGGAACGCTGACCTAAAGGCCAGCTCTACCGTTTGAGAACGCATATGGCAACCAGTCCGATTACCAAACCGATCCACAACATTGAAACCAAGCACATCCGCGTCATTGGCGTGCCCCTCGATCTGGGCCAGTCGCGCCGCGGCGTCGACATGGGGCCCTCGGCAATGCGCGTCGCCGGCCTTGAAGCCAAGCTCGAAGCGATGGGCTACGACGTTATCGACGGCGGCAACGTCCCCGTGGCCATGCTGGAAACCGAAGCCGAAGGCGATCCGCACGCCAAGTACCTCAACGAGATCACCGAGACCTGCTCGGCGCAAGCTGAGCTCATCATCAAGACGCTGGAGAACGGCGAGATTCCGCTCACCCTCGGCGGCGATCACTCCATCGCGGCCGGCACCGTCTCCGGCGTTGCCGAGTTTTACCGCCGCCGCAACCAGCGCGTTGGCCTCTTGTGGATCGATGCCCACAGCGACATCAACACCCCCGACACCTCGCCCAGCGGCAACGTGCACGGCATGCCCCTTGGCGCGCTGATGGGCCTGTTCCAGTCGCCGCTGACTGACCTCTACGGCTTCACGCCCAAGGTGCGCGCCGACAATTGCGTGCTGCTCGGCATTCGCGACGTCGACGAGCACGAGCGCGAAAACATTCGCAAGTCGGGCGTACATACCTTCACTATGCGCGACATCGACGAGCGCGGCATGCGCGCCGTGATGGAAGAGGCGCTGCGCCTGGTGGGCCGCGGCACCGTCGGCTATCACATTTCGCTCGACCTCGACTGGATCGATCCCGAAGACGCCCCCGGCGTCGGCACGCCCGTCTGGGGCGGCGCGACCTATCGCGAGGCGCACCTGGCGATGGAGATCATCGCCGACCACGGCCGCATGCTCAGCTTCGAGATGGTGGAAGTCAATCCCGTGCTCGACGAACGCAATCAGACCGCTGAGCTGGCGGTAGAGCTGGCGCTGTCCGCGTTCGGCAAGAAGATCCTGTAGAACGGTAGAGCGGGTCTTCAGGTATTGACCAAGCAGGAGTAGGGCGGGTCTTCAGGCCCGCGTCCAAGGCATATCTCTTGGGACAAGAGCCGAGAGCTGCCCGCCTTACTTGTGTCACGAAGAATCAGCAACACTGACTCTAATGAGCGCGCCCCAACTCATCTTTCCGCCTCTTCCGGAACTGCTCACCATCACCGTCGCCGGCCACAGCATCAAGTACTACGATGTGGGATCCGGCCCTTCGCTCGTGCTGCTCCATGGCATCGGCGGCGATGCCGACGAGTGGGCCTTCTGCTTCGAGCGGCTCAGCCGGTCGCATCGTGTGATCGCCCTCGACCTCCTGGGCTTCGGCCGCTCCGACAAACCGCCAATCGAGTACACGATTGCGGGATTCGCCGAGGTCGTCGAGCAATTTCTAAACGCGCTGCACCTCGATCGCGTGAATCTCCTGGGCGAATCCCTGGGCGGATGGATTGCCTCAGCCTTCGCGCTCGAGTTCCCGCAGCGAGTCGACAAGCTGATTCTGGTCGACGCTGCCGGCGTATGGGGAGACATCACCAGCCTGCCGATCGATGTGCGCGTGTCGACGCGTGCGCATCTCCGCGACGTCTTCCGACTGGTGTTCTACAACAAGGAACTGGCGACTGACGCACTGGTCGACTACGGCTACCAGATGCATCTGGAGCGCGGCGATGCTCCGACAATCGAAGGCGTTCTGCGGAATACACCCGGGCGAGCGCCTGGACGATGTAATCAACGGCATCAGTGCGCCGACGCTGATCGTCTGGGGCGACCAGGATGAGATGATCCCGCTCCGCGTGGGCCAGAACCTGCACCGCCTGATTCGCGGCTCGAAGCTCGTGGTGATTCCCGAGTGCGGCCATCTGCCGGAACTGGAGAAGCCGGAAGAGTTCATGGATTGCGTGCTGGAGTTCCTGGAGCAGCAGAAGTGCAATTCGTCAGCGAAACGCCTGCGGATCTCCGTCAGCGAGGGCGGCTGAAGTCTGAACGACCCGTATTCGGCTCGTCCCTGATTTTCTCCAATCCGTCTACCAGTTCGTTGATGTCCTTCAGCACCTCGGCAATGTTATCCGTCTTGTAGGTTCCTGCCTGGATCCGCAATTTGGTGATGTCAAGGGCCGCATTCAGGGCCGTAAGTCGGTGCATTGGCGCAATCTCCTCCGTGCCTCATTGTCGTGCCATGATTGAGCTTGAGCAAGCAAAATCCATCCTTGCAAAGTCGCGCCCGGCTCGAGGCAGTGCTTACGAGAATCAACCGCGAGACTTTGCATTCCTCAGTTCATCGAAACCTCGACGCGTGCTATAGTCTGGGCCGTTACAACGAAACAAGCCACTATGCCTCCCGGCCAAGAAATAATTACCGACAACATCATTCCTTATCTCGAAATGTGCCGCCGGGAGGGCACAAGCCTGCAGCGTGGAATGAACTTCGCCCTTCGCGGCGATCATTCCGTGATATTGATGTCGATTCGACGCAATGCTCCCTATCGCGATCGCATAGAGGAAAATGGCACGGTTCTTATCTACGAGGGGCACGACCAGCCACGAATTGACGCCAGCCAAAATCCTAAGTTGCTTGACCAGTTGGGGCGGTACTCCTCCGGCGCTCTTACGCAAAACGGCCTTTTCCACAAGGCTGCACAGGATGCGAAGGGCGGTATGCGCGATCCGGAGCGCGTGCGGGTCTACGAGAAGATTCACACGGGGATATGGTCGTATAACGGGGTGTTCCATCTAGTGGATTCTTGGCAAGAGCGAGACACGCTTCGCAGCGTCTTCAAATTTCGCCTGGTTGCAGTGGAGGGAGGAGAAGATTTCGCTCTCCCACCGCTGCTCAATCCGTCTCGACGCCGGATTATTCCAACCGAGATTAAACTTGCTGTGTGGAAGCGTGATGGTGGACGCTGTGTGAAGTGCGGCGCTACAGAGGAACTCCACTTTGACCATGATTTGCCATGGTCTAAAGGCGGAACATCTCTAAACGAAGAAAATGTCCAGCTGCTATGTGCTCGTCACAACCTACAAAAGCACGATCGCATTCTGTGACCGACGATAGCTTGGCAAGAACCGTGCTATAGTTCCGCCTACGCTCCCGGCAGCAACTCTCTACAGAATAAATCGGCCCGAACCCGGAGGAACCCTCATGTCCAAGCGCATCATCTTCTGCTCTGACGGCACCTGGAACGACGCCGCAACGAACACCAACGTCTACAAAATTTTCAAGGCGATGAACTTCACTGCCGAGCAATGCCCCATCTACGATGACGGTGTCGGCTCCGACGGCAATACCATTCTGCGCGTGCTGGGCGGTGCGTTCGGCGAAGGCCTCGACCAGAAGATTCGCGACGGCTATACCCGCATCTCGCATCTCTACGAGCATGGCGACCAGGTCTTCCTCTTCGGATTCAGCCGTGGCGCATACACGGCGCGCAGCCTGGCCGGTATGATCGCCACCTGCGGCCTTCCTACGCAGCACACCGACGATAACCTCACCGCACAAGCGTTTACCGCCTATCGCACCCAGGATCCAAACACCAAGCAACAGTTGCTGGCAGCGTTGAAGCAGACTTACGCCATCGAGCAGCCCGAGATCACCATGGTTGGCGTGTGGGACACCGTCGGCTCGCTCGGTATTCCCGCCATCTTCGGCGGCATCGACATGACGCGCTACTCGTTCCTCGACACCAGGCTGCATCCCTGCATCAAGAACGCCTATCATGCCGTGTCGATCGACGAGCGCCGCCGCTCGTTTCCTGCAACGCTTTGGTCAGGCCCCCCGGCCGATGGGCAGCACATCGAGCAGGTCTACTTCACCGGAGTGCATTGCGATGTCGGCGGAGGTTATCCCGAGACCGGCCTCTCTGACATCACGCTAAGCTGGATGATGAACAAGGCCAAAGCACTGGGTGTCGACTTCGATCCCGCGGTTTACGCCCTGTATGCGGCCATCGACGCCCGGCACGCCCTCGATGTGAAGCACGAGTCGTGGTCGGTCAAGTGGGGATTTCCGGAGTCGCGAGCCATCTCCGACGACGTCTGCATCAGCAACAGCGCGCAGATCCGCCTGCAGCACGACGCTTCCTACAATCCGTGCAATCTGAAGTCGAGTGGCGGAGCGCTGGCCTCGACCTACAACGTCGTCCCGGTGGTAATACTGGCGACGGGCGCGGCCTCGGGCGGTAGCTAACGCGAACGCGAGAGCTAACGGGGAAAAGGTAGAGCTGGCCTTCAGGCCAGCGTTTAAGCCGTTTTAGTTCCACATTTGAGTCGGCTTCAGCCGACGGCACGAAGTCTCTATTTCAATTTTTCGATCGTTCGCGCAATTCGCTACTTCACGACCGTGACGTTGAACTCGACGGGGAGATTTCGTGGAGGATAGCAGGCGCTGTGATCGCACGCCTGGAAGCGCAAGGTACCCTTCACCGGATAGCTTCCTGCGGCGGCGTTGGCCGGAGCCTTGACCACGGTGTCAATCGTGAAGTCGCCACTGTAGACATTCAGCTTCTCGTCGCCAGTGAAGGCGAAGGCCACATCCTGTCCGGCGGGATACTTGAAATCGCCCAGCATGACCGGTGTCTGCGCGTCCAGCTTCAGCACTGTAGGAATCAGCAAGGGAGATTTCGGCGTATGCGAGTTGATGTGGTAGTCGGAGCCGACGCGGAAGTCGAGACTCACCTGTTTGGATGCTCCGGCGCGGAGCTGTACCTTGTCCACCGGCGCCATCACGACGTATGGCTTGTCATCCATGGACTGCGCCGAAACCATAAGCGCCAGCAAAACTGCCGCGAGTACTACAGAAACGGAATGCTTCATCGAGTCGCGTCTCTCGGTTCAGGGACTGGAGTTGCGGGTTTGGGCTGGGCGTCAGCCTGATTCTGTTGCACCGGCACAGGCCGGCTGGGACTGTCAGGGTCCGTGGCCAGAGTTTTCTTCACGTCGTCTTCAATGTCCTTGCGATCCAGCAGACCGGTCAACTTGTCGACGATGGCGCCATTGCGTCCGATGAAGAAGGAGGTCGGCAGATACTGTACGTCGCCGTAATCGTCGGAGACCTGGTTGGTACCGAGCAGGACGGTATAGTTCACGCCCAGGTCGCTGGCGAACTTGGCGATCTCGGCAGGCTCAGAGTCGTCCATGGCGACGCCCAGGATTACCAGGCCGTCCTTGCCATACTGCTTCTGCAGATCGACAAACCAAGGCATCTCGACCTTGCACGGCGGACACCAGGTCGCCCAGAAGTTCAGCAGCACCGCCTTGCCGCGATAATCGGAGAGTTTGACTTTGTGGCCGTCGAGGGTGAGTAGCGCGAAGTCAGGGGCTTCAACGCCTTTGACGTCGCCGACAAGTTTTAGCGGCCCATGCTTGCGGGCGCGGTCCAGGTACTTACCGCTAGCCAGCATGGCCAGTACCGCCACCGTCAGAGCCACAAATACCAGTGCGTTTCTTTTCACGAAGGCACCATTACAGCGCAAACCGGTTTAAGAAAGAGAGATAGCCGGAGAGCAAACGCAGGTTGTTCAGAAAGATCAAGACTCCGATGGCGATAAGTAGTATACCGCTCAGCACTTCAACCGTGTGTAAATGTTTCCGGAAGCGCCCATAGAAGGCCAGAAATCGGTCGACTCCCAACGACGTGAGCAGGAACGGAACGGCTAGTCCGAGCGAGTAAAGTGCTAACAACAAAACGCCTTTCAGAACCGTGCCCTGCGCGCTGGCTAAGACCAGAATCGTCGCCAAAATGGGACCGATGCACGGCGTCCAGCCGAACGCGAAGGCGAAACCTACGACGAACGAGCCCACCGCGCTGGAACTGCCCTTCACTTCATGCATGCGCTTATCGGCGTACAGCGCTTTGATCTTGAGAATACCTGTCAGATGTAACCCGAAAATGATGACAACGATGCCGGCAATTTTCGACAGGAGTGAGTGATACTCGTTGACCACTTGCCCCACACCCGTCGCTACCGCGCCCAGCGCGATGAACACCACGCTGAATCCCAAAACGAAGGTGATGGAGTGCAGCATGACCGTTCCCAGCAGACGGCGCTCGGAGCTCTGCAACTCCTCAACGCTGGCGCCCGAAATCAGGGAGACATACCCTGGCACCAGCGGAAGCACGCACGGCGAAAGGAAGGACAAAATGCCCGCCAGAAAAGCAGCGAGCGGCAACGGCAGATTATGCATAAGTCATTGTAACAACGTATTTAAGATTCACTTTGACAAACAAGCTGTTAAAAGATTGCGGCCAAGGCCGCGACCCTAAACTGAGACGCCGCAAGGTCGGAAAAGTCACGCTAACGTTCGCTCTTTCGCGGCTACCTGCTTCTGCGGCAAGGTGATGGCCGGCTTACGCAGTCCGGACCAGGTCTCGGAAATGACGATGGAATCCCCGGGATTGTGCGGATCGTACTTCACCGAAGCCGGCAAACCCAGGCGACAGGAGTACAAGTCGATGAACTGCCGCAGATGCGTCACATCCTGCGATGCCTCGTAGGTGACGCCTGCCACATCGTAGTTGTAAACCAGCAGGATCATGAGCTGGCCGGTCTCGTCGTCTTCCAACTCCAGCACGTCGATCACGTTGCCGTCGATGATGCGGCCCCCACGCGTGAGATCCGTCCGGCGCTCTTTCTCCAACTGCTCTGCCGATTTCTTGTTTTTGCGCGAGAGCAGAGCATAGCCGATGATGGCAGCGGTGGCACCGATAGCGAAGACGGGATAGAGCCGATAAGAATTCATGGGAGCACGACGAGAATTTGATTCCAAGATAGCGGCAGATGGCTCACAAGGGAACAGGAAAATTTCAGCAGAGCGAAAGAGGAAACTCCGACAGGACGATGACTGTCAGTTTGCTGGTCATCATCTTGCCGCTTCTTCCTTGGGTTGTCACCCTGAGCGGAGCGTCCGCGCCGATTTTCCGACGCTGTTCTTGCGGCGGGCGGACGCGTGGTCGAAGGATCTGCGGTTCGTCGTAGCGTAACAATTGATTCTGGCGACGGACCACAGGTCCTTCGACTCCGACGCCAAGGGCGCCTGCGCTCAGGATGACAAGTCGGAAGGAACTACTGCGACGGTTAGACTACTTCCGGTCCACCAGCGAATTCCGCAGCGTCCCCACTCCTTCAATGCTGACTTCGACCACATCTCCCGCCTTTACCGGACTGACGCCCTGCGGCGTGCCGGTCGCGATCACGTCTCCCGGCTCCAATGTCATCACCGCTGTGATGTGGCGCATCAGCCGGTCGAGCGGAAAAAGGAAGTCGGTGGTCACACCGTCCTGCTTCAACTCGCCGTTCACGCGGGTCTGCACGCGCACGCCCTTCCACGGATCGAGCCCATCGGCCACCACCGGGCCCACGGGGCAGAAGGTGTCGAAGCCCTTGGCGCGGCTCCACTGGCCGTCTTTGTTCTGCAGATCGCGAGCCGTAACATCATTCAGACAGGTGTAGCCGAGAATGAAGGGCCGCACGTCATCGTCCTCGCGCAGGCGGAAGCAGCGTGTGCCGATGACCACCGCCAGTTCGCCCTCGTAATCCACGCGCTCGGCGAGATCGGCCGGCCGTTCGATGGTGTCGCCCGGTCCAATGATCGACGACGGCGGTTTGAAGAAGAACAGCGGCTCGGTTGGGATAGCGTGGTTCAATTCCTTCGCGTGTTCGCGATAGTTGCGCCCGATGCAGACGATCTTCGAGGGCTCGACCGGGGCCAGCAAGCGCACCGAGTCCGACGGAATCTCGACTCGCTCTCCGCGATCGAAATCCGCGGAAGCCCGAGGCGCCCGATCAAGGGTGCGCGTGATGATCTGGTGCTCGATCAGCCCGTAGCGAACGGTATCGTTCTGCGAAAACCTGCAATATTGCACGGTGAATCCTCTACTGCGCTAATTTGGCGGGCGCAGCCTCGCTGGCCACGGCCGACTTTGGGCTCTCGTTGCCGCGAAGGTCGACAGCCGACACCTGATAAAAATATTTCTTGCCGGGCTCGATTGCCTCGTCGCGATACGACGGCACCTGCAGCAACTGCGTATTCAGCTTCTGCGGCTGGCCGCCTTCGGTCCAGCGGAAGAGGTTGTAGCCCGCCAGGTCGCTCTCCATGTTCGGCGCCCAGGTCAGGTCGATGAACGGCTTCTGCCCGACGCTGGAGAAGACGGCCTGCAGTCCAGCCGGCTGAGCCGGCGGATAAATGTCGCGCGTGTAGACCTCAACCGACGGCGAATTCTCGCCTTCCACCCCGGCATTGATGCCCGAGGCGCTCACCTCGCTCAAGGTCGTGATGCGATATTCGTACTTCTGCTCCCATCCAAACGTCTTGTCGAGATACGACCCGTTGGCCGTCGGCTGCACGTCGTCGAGCACGATATACGCGGGCGAACCGACCGGGCGTCGCATCACGCGATAAAAGAACGACACTCCCGGCGGTGCCGACGGTGGCTGCGGACCTGACCAGGTGACGTGAACACCGTCGGGACTCATCGCAGCCTCAACCTTCACGGGAGCGGCGATGGTCGGCACCACCGGGACCTGCACCTGGTTCGACAGGCCGGCAGTGCGCCCGTGCTGATTGATCTCTTCTACGGCATACGTCACAAATCCGGCTGGATCCTGCTGACCGTAGTCCAGCGGCAGCGTGTCGACGTAATGAATGCGAACGTCGCCCGGAGGTCCTTCGCCCTTCTGCTTTTGCGCAGCCTTCGGCGTCGGCGGCGTGACCTCAGCCACCACCTCGCACTTGGCCATCAGGGCCGTGCCCGGGTGGCGGCAGATCAGCATCGATGGATTGTGCTTCACATTGGTGCGGTCGGTATTCTTGCGCGCCATGGTCCACTCAAGATCGACCTTGTTGCCGCGCCGCGACGCAATCAGGTCGTCAACCGGACGCGCCAGGTTCAGCGAAGGCAGAGACGGCGCGCCGGGCGTTCCGCATCCGGCGAGCGCGAAGAATAGGACGAGACTACCGATCAGGCCCAGCAGCCGCAGCTTCATGGAAACTAACAGGGTAACAAATCGGCGAGATCAAGGCGGCTAAACCTGAAGAACCACGGAAGGACGGCGGAAGCTAGGTGCATTCAGACGTTTTCTTCCGGTAGCGACATTTCGTAGCAATTCTGACATTTTGTATAATAACTGTCATGGCACAGGAAGCTCGAACCCGGGTCAACGAGAATGGACGGATCATCATACCGGCGCAATTTCGTAAGGCGCTGGGCATCGAAATCGGCGATGAGGTTGTATTGATCGTAGAGGACAACGAGCTGCGCATCACGACGCAACAGCGGCGCATTCAGAAAGCCCGAGAGCGAGCCCGGCGATATCTCAAGCCAGGAGTATCGCTGGCAAGCGAACTGATCGCGGAGCGCCGGGAGGCCGTCAAAGATGAGTGACATCGTCCTCGACGCTTCGGCGATCCTGGCAATCATTCACGGCGAGCCCGGCGCGGACCGATTAACCACGGCGCTGCTGGCTCAGGCGGTGTGCAGTACGGTCAATCTGGCCGAGGTCATTGCCAAGTTGGTGCCGCGCGGATGGTCGGAAGCTGAGGCATGGGAAGACGCGACCAGCCCTCTTCGGGCGTCCATCCCATTCACCGACGAACACGCCAGGCTGAGCGCCGGCCTGATACAACTCACCCGCCCCATCGGCCTGTCCCTCGGAGATCGCGCCTGCCTCGCGCTTGGGCTGTCGCTGGGTGCCCCCGTGTACACGACGGACAAATCCTGGGCAAAGCTGAAACTGCCGATCCGGGTACACGTCATCCGATAAAAACCCCACCCAAGCAACTTCAGCTTGGGTGGGGCACCCTCTTGGTTCCTGACGCTTCGATCTGCTTACTGCACCAGCATGCCAGTTTCGCCGTTACCGTTTTCCACGGCTTCTTCCGGCGGAATCACCGACGCTGCGGCCAGGCGATCGCCTTCTTCCAGATGCAACAGGCGGACGCCTTGCGCCGAGCGTCCCGACTCGCGGATGTTCTTGCTGTCGATGCGGATGATCTTGCCGAACTGGCTGATGACCATCACCTCCGACTTCTCGTTCACCAGCATGATGGAGACAACCTTGCCGTTTCGCGCCATGGTCTTCAGGTTGATGACGCCTTTGCCGCCGCGATTCGTCAGGCGATATTCGTCGACGTCGGTGCGCTTGCCATAGCCCTGTTCGGTGACGGAGAGGATAAGGTTCGACTCGGCCGCGCCATCCTTGGCCTTCTTGCCCTCCTTCGGCGTGACCGCCATGCCGACAATGTAATCCCCGCGGTCGAGGTGCATGCCGCGCACGCCATAGGCCGCCCGGCCCATCGGACGCACCGCATCCTCTTCAAAGCGGATCGCCTTGCCATCATGGGTGGCGAGAAAGATGATCTGCTGGCCGTCGGTGCAGTTGGCCGCCACCAGTTCGTCTTCGTTCTCGATGCCGATGGCGTTGATACCGATGGAGCGTACGTTGCTGAAGTCCTTCAGCGGCGTCTTCTTCACCGTGCCGTTGCGGGTAGCGAAGAAGACGTAGCGGTTCTCCTCTTCCAGATCGCGCACCGTCAGCCACGCCCGCACGGTTTCGCCCGGCTGCAGCGAGACGAGATTGGCGATGGCTTTGCCCTTGCCGGCCGCGCTCAACTCCGGCACCTCGTACACCTTCAGCCAGTAAACGCGGCCCGTGTTGGTGAAGACCAGGATGTAATCGTGGGTGGAGGCGACGAACAGCTGCTCGACGAAATCCTCCTCGCGCGTGCTCATGCCCTTGCGTCCGGTGCCACCGCGCCGCTGCTGGCGATAGGTGGAAATGGGCGTGCGCTTCAGGTAGCCGGAGTGGCTGACCGTCACCGCAACCTGCTCGTCGGCAATCAGGTCTTCTAGATTGATTTCGGCGGCTTCGTCCTGGATTTCGGTGCGGCGCGCGTCGCCGTATTTCTTCTTGATCTCTTCCAGCTCTTTGACGATGACGCTGCGCAGCTTCTTCTCGCTGCCAAGAATCGCTTCGTACTCGGCGATGCGGCCGCGAACTTCGCCCAACTCCTTCAGGATTTCGTCGATCGAGAGGCGGGTTAAACGGTGCAACTGCAATTCCAGAATCGCGTCGGCCTGGATAGCGTCGAAAGGAGTCGTCAACGTGGTCGGACTGACGCCCTTCAGCGAAGTCGTCTTGTTGCCTTTGCCGTCGCCGACGGACACCGTGCTCCCGGTGAAGTAGGCAACGAGGTTGTTGCGGGCCTCGGCGCGGTTCTCGCTGCCGCGGATGATGCGGATAACGTCGTCGACGCGATCCAGCGCAACCTGGTAGCCCTCGAGGACGTGCTCGCGCTCGCGAGCTTTCATCAGCAGGTGGGCGGTGCGGCGGCGCACTACGTCGATGCGGTGATCGACGAAGTGCTGGATGGCCTGTACCAGTCCCATTTCCTTGGGCTGGTTGTTGACCACCGCCAGGAAGATCATCGAGAAGCTCTCCTGCATCGAGGTGTGCTTGAAGAGCTGGTTGAGCACGATCTGCGCTTCGGCGCTGCGCTTCAGTTCGATGACGATGCGCATGCCGTCGCGATCGCTCTCGTCGCGCACGTCGGAGATTTCGTCGATCACCTTGTCGTTGACCAGCTCGGCGATGCGCTTGATGAGGTTCGCCTTGTTGACCTGGTAGGGGATCTCGGTGACGACGATGGCTTCTTTGTCTTTCGTCAGGTGCTCGATCGCGGCTTTGGCGCGCATGAGGAAGCGGCCGCGTCCGGTGCGATAGGCTTCCATGATGCCGCTGCGGCCATGAATGAAGCCGCCCGTGGGAAAGTCGGGGCCCTGCACGAACTTCATGATGTCGGCCAGGGTGGCGTGCGGATTGTTCACCAGCGTGATGGCCGCATCGACAATCTCGGTGAGGTTGTGCGGCGGAATCTTGGTCGCCATGCCGACGGCGATTCCGTCGGAGCCGTTGATGATGAGGTTCGGAATCCGCGTCGGAAGAACGACGGGCTCGACCGTGGTGTCGTCGAAGTTGGCGACGAAGTCGACGGTGTCCTTCTCGATATCAGCAAGCAGCTCTTCTGCAATCTCGGTAAGGCGCGACTCGGTGTATCGATAGGCCGCGGGCGGATCGCCATCGACCGAGCCAAAGTTGCCCTGTCCGTCGATCAGCGGATAGCGCAAGCTCCACGGCTGCGCCAGGCGCACCATCGCGTCGTAGACAGCCGAGTCGCCGTGGGGATGATATTTCTTCAGACACTCGCCGACCACACCGGCGCACTTCATGTGCTTGCGATTGTGCAGCACGCCCATGTCATGCATGGCGTATAGGATGCGGCGATGCACCGGCTTCAGGCCGTCGCGAATGTCAGGCAACGCGCGCCCGATGATGACCGACATCGAATAGTCGAGATACGAACGCCGCATCTCGTCTTCAATGTTGACCGGTTGTATGTTGGCCGCGCCGGGGCCGATGTTGTCGAGTGGTAATTGCTGGTTTGGATCGTCTGCCATGTTTAGCTGTCAGCTTTCGGCTCTCGGCCGTCGGCTAAATTCCTTCTTAAGAATCTGAGATGGTCAACTCGCAAACCAATGTGTCATCGTGACGTCTGCTGAGGACCGAACGCGCTCTCCGTTGTGCGGGCAGAGACCGGACCTTGTAGAGGTCGCGAAAAACTCTGATAAAACACCCGCAAGTCATTGCAATTTCAGGAGATTATTTCACTGAGGAGCACTTGCCATTATAGCACGGGGAAGGCGCTGTCAGGCCGTGTTTATGCGGGTTCCGGAGGCTTTGCCGAAACCTCTGCAACCACCGAATCCATTCCGCTGCGAATGTCACGCGGGAGCCCATCCTCGCCCTGGTTCTGCGCCAAGGCGGGAGGCTTTTTGGTAGTTTCGATGGTAGTTGCCACCCCCGACTGTTCCGCGCCGTTTCCCCATTTCTGCCGCAACCGCAGATTCATGGGCTCCGAAAAGGAGCGGGCGACCACGTTGCCCAGCATAGCCGCCAGAATGATGGTTCCGATGAAGAACACTGGCACCAGCGACATTGGGTTGCCGAGCTTCAGAAATAACGCGAATAGCCCGAGCACGACGAACATGTGGGTGAGATAGACCTCGTAGCTGTTGCGGCCGAGCGCTAGCAGAGGACGAAAGATGCGAAGAGCACGCCATCCGGATTGCGATGCGGCGACCATCACCATGCAGGTGCCGATGGCCAGGACGGTCTCTTCGAGGCCGGCGTTGCCCAGTCCCCATCGGTAGGCCGTGCGCGAAAAACCAAGGATGAACAGCATCAGAGTAGCGCCGCCCGCGCACACAATCCGTTGCGCCTTGCGGGAGAAGCTAACACGCGAGCACAACAGCGCGGTCAAGCAGCCCAGGGCGATGGCGTCCATCCCGCCGAGATACGATTTTTCCTGCCAGATGTCATTACCGTGCGTGAAGATGGTTCGCGCGAACGGGTCCGAGCGCGACAAAGACTGCTAGCAGCGGAACGAGCAGCTTTCTACTCGCCAGCAGAATGCAGGCAATGGGAAAGAAGAGGTAAAACATCTCCTCCACCGAGAGCGACCACAGGATGTCCCAGGGGCCCGGCAGGTAACCAAGACGCCCTTCGAGCAAATTCAGATGAAAGGTCAGCGCGGCAAAGATAGCGCGTCCCAGGCCACCTTGCTTCGCTGAGACGACGAATCCCGGCACATGGGCGAAGTGGAAGGCGCTGAGCACGACCAGCAACAACAGCAGCAGAGGAGCGATACGCGCGAAACGCATCTGGTAGAACTCGCGTGCCCGGATCGTTGACAGCGCTCCCCACCGCCGCAGGCTGGTGCTGGTAATGAGAAAGCCCGAGACGGCAAAGAACATCTGCACGCCAAACTGGCCATTCCACACCAGCGACGACACCAGTTGCTTCGGGATTCCCTGCGTGTAGGGGACATGCGCCAGCAGCAGGCGAATGTTGACGTGGTTCATCAACACGAAAAAGATCGCGAGCCCGCGGATGAGATCGACGCCGTCGATGCGGCGCCAACTGCGGCTGCTCAGATCTATACGATTACTCATCAACAATGAAGGCAGCTCTCAGTGGTCGGACATTCTGACACCGCTTTGTATCAGGGCACGAGTTTACTCGTGCCATAAGACCGGCATTCTTCTGGGCGCGTTCGGCACTACTGAACACGCTGCTGAAAAACTCGACGTGGAGTGTTCTGCCGTCGGCTAAAGCCGACTCGGAGCCGGAAATAAACGGCTCAGACGCTGGCCTGAAGGCCAGCTCTACCCGAAAACATCATCACCAAAACATCAATCGCCTGGTTTTTCAGCAGCCTCTGAAGTCGTGCCCTGACACAAAGCGCGGATGACTGACGCGGGCGCTTTGGCTAACAGCCAACGCGGTAAGACGGCAGCTAAAGGCCAAGTGCTAAGTGTTAACCGCTAAATGCTGATAAATGCTAAGTGCCAACCGCTAACCGCCAACTGCCGCCTTCTAGTACTCGATCCCGCGCTGCGCCTCGATGCCCTTCTGATAAGCGTGTTTGACCTCGCGCATCTCGGTCACGGTGTCGGCGATTTCGACGATCGAGGGATGGGCGTTGCGTCCGGTGAGGATGACGTGCACCATCTCCGGCTTCTTCTTCAGCGTCTCGACCACCTTCTGCGGGTCGAGCATCTTGTAGCCGATGGCGTAGTTGATCTCGTCGAGGATGACCAGGTCCCACTGGCCGGAGAGGATCGCCTTCTCGGCTTCGGCCCACGCTTCTTCCACCAGCCGTATATCTTCAGGATCGGTTTCGGCGCCGCCGACTTTCACGAAGCCGCGGCCCATCTGCTTCATCACGAAGTTGTCGCCGAAGCCTTGCACCGCGTCGAGCTCGCCGTAATGCCACGAGCCTTTGAGAAATTGCAGCATGAGGACCTTCAGCCCGTTGCCCACAGCTCGCAGAGCCGTGCCCATGGCGGCGGTAGTCTTGCCCTTGCCCGGGCCGGTGTTGACGATGATCAGTCCTCGGCGAACATCCGCCATAACGAACCTCCAGATGATGACGAATAAATAGAGCGGGCGCAGTCGCAGGCCCAAACCAACATCCTAAATCAGCGGGGAGCTTACCTGTTGTCAGGCTTCTTGGAAGCAGGAATCGCCGGCTTCACCAGATGGTCGCAGCGGTTCTTCTCGTCGAGAATCTCGTTGTGGAAGGTTAAGGCGAAGAGCACGAGAACCGCGATCAGGCAGTAGACCGTAATCCAGAGGATGTCCACAGTCACCTCGAACCTGTCAGCTAGGGCAGGTGACTTTCTATCTTTACGATACGCCGAAACCGACCCTAGTGGTCAGTGATTTTAGACACACTTAACAGGATTTGGCTACGGGGAAATTGGTTGTCTGGCGGCGGAGGGAAGTGCGTCGGTGGTGAGCTGGGCTACGCTGTTGGCGGCTTGCATGCCTTCGCGAATGCAGTCCGGCACGCCGATGCCATGATAGGCGTTGCCGGCCAGAGCCAGGCCGGGAATTTCGGCAACGCGCTTTTCGATGGCGGCGACACGGGCGATGTGTCCGGGCTCGTACTGCGCCATGGCTTCGCGCCAGCGGTAGACGCGCGAGAACATGGGACGCGCGGTGAGCTTTACGATGTCGCGCAACTCATGCTGCACGATTTCCAGAATGTCGTCGTCGCTCAGGTTGAGCACGGCCTCGTCGCGCGCGCCTCCGAGGAAGCAGCGCAGGATGCCCTTGTTCTGCGGCGCGCGATGCGGAAACTTGTTGTGGACGAAGGTGCAGGCCAGCATGCGGCGGCCTTCGCTGCGCGGTACCAGGAACCCGAAGCCCGGCGGCAGCTTGGCCAGCTGCTCCTTGTAGTAGCCGAGCGTGACCGTAACCGAGGAGCTATAAGTGATGCCAAGCAGATTGCAGGCGAGTTCGTGATCGACAGGGTCGAGCAGTTCGCCCGCAATGTGCGCCGGCGCGGCCAGAATCACGGAGTCAAAGCGTTCATCGCCGTTCATCTCGATGGAAAGACGCCAGCCGCCGTTCTCCGAATACACTCTCCGAATATGGCAGCGCATGCGAAGCGCTTCGGGATTCAGGCGTCCGATGATGGCGTCGACCAGTTGCTGCATGCCGTCATACAGCGAAGTAAACAGCGGCTTCGGCGGACCCTTGTGCGCCATCTGCGCCATTTTCTTGTGCGCGGCCAGCATCGCCTTGCTCAGGCTGCCGTACTTCTCTTCCATGTCGACAAAGCGCGGCAGCACGGCGCGCGCGCTCAACTTGCCGGCGTCGCCGCCATAGACGCCGGAGAGCAGCGGATCGGCCAGGCGATCGACCACTTCACTTCCGAAGTGACGCTCTACCAGTTGCGCAACGGTCTCGTCTTCCTGCATGGGCCGCGGCGGATGCAGCAGTTCCTGCGCCATGCGCAACTTGGTGCTCCACGAGAACAGCGGCGACAGCGCCGTCGGCACCAGCTTGGTCGGCACCATGAACATCAGGCCGTCGGGCATGACCACCAGGCGGTTCTTTACCACAATGTAGGTCTTGCGCTGCGAGTCGTTGGAGCCGATGAGCTGATCGTCGATGCCCAGCTCTTTGCACAGCGTAAGCGCCCACGGTTTTTCGGTGAGGAAGGAATCGGGCCCGGCTTCCACCAGGCAGCCTTCAATGCGATCGGAGGAGAGACAGCCGCCCAGCCGCTGGCCGCTTTCGAACAGCGTGTACTCGAGTGCGGCGCCCTCTTTGCGCGCCTTCTCGAGATAAAAAGCCGCGCTCAGTCCGGAGATACCGCCGCCAATGATTGCAATCCGCTTCATGCGGTCACTTCGAAAATCCTCTCAGCCTTGGATGCCGCTGCTGGTAGCAGGACTCATGGCAGCCAGGCGAGTTTTCGCCAAATCGGCAACTGCTCGTATGAATAAGGGCGAATCGTTCAGCGATTCGGCGCGATACAACTGCATGCCGCGTTGTTCCGCAAATCCGCGGAACAGTATATCGATATCGTACAGAATTTCCACGTGGTCACACACAAAGCCAATCGGCTGGAGAAAGACGCCGGTGTGCCCGGCTTTCTTCAAGTCCATCGATGGTGTCCTCCACTGTGGGACCCAGCCATTCGCCGCCCGACATGCCCTGGCTCTGAAACGCAAATTGCCACTTGCCGATCTCTGGAACCTTGGCGGCGACCAGCGCTGCGGTCTCTCGCGTCTGCGTTTCGTAGGGATCGCCCTCGACGACGGTACGCTTGGGCACGCTGTGAGCGGTGAAGATGACCGGCAGAGCGGATCCATGCTGCTCGCAGGCGGCTTTCCAGCCGGCGCGCAGGCGCTGCACAAAAGCTTCGATCAGCAACGGATGATCGTGCCACTCTTCGACAAAATCGATAGCGAAGGGTGCGCCCTCGCCGAATAAAACCTGCTTGTACAGTCCAACGCTGGTACGCGAATTGTGCGGCGCCAGGCAAATGGCGACGGCCTGCTCGACCCTGTCGGACGTCATCTGCTTCAGAGTGTCGGCAAGGAACGGATGCCAGTTGCGCATCCCCATGTAGGCCGGAATGCCCAACTCGCTGGCCACTCCGTTCGTCTGCCCCAATGTCAGACATGTCAGCGGAGAGATGCCGATCTGCGAATAGCGGTGCTGGACTTCTTGTACCACAGCGTCAGACATTGGCCGACCGCGTGAAATATTCTGCAGGAAGGCAGGAATGTCCTGCACGTTGTCCGGACTGCCGTGCGCGATCAGCAGCACCGCCTGCTTGCTCATAACTTCTTCTCCGTAGCGCCGGCGGTGAACTCGTGTACAAACTGGGCCAGATTCTTCACGTTGTCGACCGGCGTATGCGGCAGAATGCCGTGGCCGAGGTTGAAGATGTGTCCCGGGCGGGCGTCGGCCAGCCGCAGAATGTGCTCCGCTCGCGCCTTCAACTCGCGCCACGAAGCGAACAACTGCACCGGATCGAGATTTCCCTGGACCGCGTGATCGTGGCCGACGACGCGCCAGCCTTCATCGAGCGGAATCCGCCAGTCCAGGCCAATGACCTCCGCGCCAGTCTCTGCCATCGACGGCAGCAGCGTCGCGCTGTCGGTGCCGAAGTAAATGATGGGAACGCTGGTTTCCTTCTGTAGCCGCTGGATGAGTTGCGTGGTCGGCACCAGCGCGTAACGGCGATAGTCCTCCACGCTCAGGCAGCCAACCCAGCTGTCGAAAATCTGCAAGGCATCAGCGCCCGAGCGTACCTGCTCGGCCGCGTACGCAGCCAGCACATCGACCAGCTTGCCCACCAGCTCGTCCCACAGCTCGGGCGAGTTGTACATCAGCTTCTTGACTTCGACGTAGTGGCGCGAGCCGCCGCCCTCGACCATGTAGCTGGCCAGGGTGAAGGGCGCGCCGCAGAAGCCGATGACCGGCATCTTCGCGCCGAAATGCTTGGCTACCAGGCCAACCGCTTCGGCGACATAGCCGAGCTCGGCGGCACGATCGCTGCGCAACGCCCCTACATCTTCGGCGGTGCGAACCGGCTTCTCGATGACGGGGCCTTCGCCGGGTGTGAAGTGAAACGGCAGCCCCATGACTTCGAGCGGCAACAGCAGATCGGCAAAGATGATGGCGGCGTCGACATTGAGAAACTCGGCGGCGGTGATGGTGACGTCGGCCGCCACCTCGGGCTTCTTGCAGATTTCGACCAGCGAGTGATGCTTGCGCACATCGCGGTACTGCTGCATGTATCGCCCGGCCTGGCGCATAAACCAGACGGGAGTGCGATCCACAGGAAGACGCCGGCAGGCACGGATGAAGAGAGAGTCGGGTGCGGACATAAAGAAATATCGTAGCACCGGGGCTCACTCGGCCTTGTGATTCAGCTCACAAAAACGAGCCGACCCCGAACCCCTTACATATACTTGGGGTCATGAAGCTGCAAGTTGCCTTAAGCGCGATCCTGGCAATGCTTCTCAGCGTCCGTGCGCTGGCCCAGCAGAAAGCGCCCTGCGAGATTCTCGTGCCCGTGCTCGACGCGGCCCACAAGGTTCAGATTGCCACCGCGCCCGATGGCCATTCCTATCCGGTTTTTCGCGTTGCCGAGCCCAGCCAACTGGTCAGCGATGTAAGGCAGCAGCTCGATTCCAGCTTCGCACAGCAGGCCCTTCAACTGGATCGCTACGCCCGCAATATGGTGCTGGCCCGCCACGGTGACGCCGAATGGCTTCGCTCGCCAATGTACCTATTACTGTCGAACGAAGAAGGCGGATTTGCGCGCTTCGGCTTCTGGCTGGAAGACAAGACGGAGAAACGTAAGCTCGTTATGGCGGGATATGTCGATCTTGTCGTGGATCCGCAGAAGATCGAGGATGGGGGCTTTGAAGAGATTTTCTCGCACGAATTGGGCCACCTGATCCTGCGGACTCTCACCGGCGGTGTACCAAATGGACCCTCCCGCAAGATGCACCAGAGCATGACGATCACCGACTATTCAACCGCCTTCGACGAGGGGTACGCCGAACACTTTCAGCCGCTGGTTCGTGACGCTAGCACCAACCCATATCTACGAAAGCTTGCGACTGGAACCGGTGCGTCGGACTTCGAGTTGTTATGGCTTAGCAATGCCGATACGCAGCTTCGCACCGATGGCGTAAAGCGCAACGTATTTGTGCACTCGAAACCGCTTGCGATTGCCAGCGATAATCCCGATCTCTATCGATTGTTTGTCGAGGATGAGACTTCAACCGTGTTCTCGACCAACCAACTGAAGAACGGCCAGCAGATGATGTCGAGCGAAGGCGTGATTTCCACAGTGTTCTATCGCATCGTCAATGACACGCGCCTGCGCAGCCAATATGAGGAAGCGAGCTTCTATCAGCCGTTTTTGCAGACTGCGGCTGACCCGCAGAAAACCATAACGCCCTATCAGAATGTGAATCTGAAGATCTTTGCCTCGATAGTACAGGCGTCGTTCGAAAATCAGAATCGTCCTCCCATAATCGCCGTCGTCCAACAGTACGCAAAACTTTTTCCCAACGATGCCCAACGTATAGAAAAGATCTTTGTCGAGACGACATGGGGAGCTACCGTGTCGCAGGAACTCGCCTCCGGCTTAGAGCGTGCGGCTGCGGAGGGTGGCCGGGGCGACCTCGTCGCATTTCAAAAAAACCAGTCATTTGCCTTGCTCGACTCCACAATCGCCGAAGTCACCAATGGAAAGCGCTCCTTGGACGCCAATGTCGGCCCACAACTGTGGGTGCTGAACTCGACGTTCAAGATCGCTCCTGCGGTATGGGACACGGAGCGAGCGTTGCCGCTGACGATCAACCTGAACACCGCAACGGAGGTCGAGCTGATGACGGTTCCCGGCGTTGACCTTCCGCTCGCCAGGAAAATCGTCGCAACACGCCGGGAGCGCGGATTCTTTCGCAGCATCGATGACCTGCACGGCGTTGTCAGCCCTGAATTGCTTCGTCAGCTGAATTCCATGGCCAGCCAGATGGAAAAGGCCGGTCCGTATGCTCGCGATTGATTCGCCCGCATTGTGAGCGGCATCACCGACGCCCGCCTCGGCTTCTTCCTATCCTGATGACAGTTCGATGTCCGACCGCAGCACCCACGTTAACCCCTGGATCGTGACCATCGCCGTCATGCTGGCCACCTTCATGGAGGTCCTCGACACTACCGTCGTCAACGTGGCCGTTCCCCACATGTCCGGCAACCTGGGCGCCACGTATGAAGAAGGCACGTGGGTCGTCACGTCGTATCTGGTTTCAAACGCCATCATCCTGCCCATGGCTGGATGGCTCGCCGCCCGCTTCGGACGCCGTCGCATGCTGCTGCTCTGCGTCACCGGCTTCAGCGTGACCTCGCTGCTGTGCGGCATGGCGACCAGCCTCGAGGCGCTCATCTTCTTCCGCGTGCTGCAAGGGCTGAGCGGCGGAGGCCTGCAACCGCTGTCGCAATCGGTGCTGCTGGAAACCTTCCCGCCGAAAAAACACGGGACGGCGATGGCCGCCTACGGGCTGGGCATCATCATCGCGCCCATCCTCGGACCGACGCTGGGCGGCTGGATCACCGACAACTACACCTGGCGCTGGATCTTCTACATCAACCTGCCGGTAGGCATCATCTCGCTGCTGATGATCAGCCAGTTCGTCATCGACCCCGGTTATCTGCGCAAGCGTGTCACTGGCGGCGTGGATCTGTGGGGCATCGGATATCTTGCGCTCGGCTTCGGCATGCTGCAGATGGTGCTCGACACTGGCCAGCGCAAAGACTGGTTTGGCAGCAACCAGATCCGCCTGTGGACCGCGCTGTGCGTCATCGGCCTCGTGGGCATGGTAGTGCGCGAGCTGACCGCGAAACATCCCATCGTCGACTTGCGTGTGCTTAAGGACCGTACTTTCACGGCGGGCACCCTGCTGATGACGATGCTGGGCTTCGTTCTGTATGCCTCGCTGATGCTGCTGCCCATCTACCTGCAAACGCTGCTGAACTATCCGGCATTTCAGGCGGGCCTGGCGCTCTCGCCGCGCGGCATTGGGGCGCTGATCTTCACGCCGATTACCGGGCAGCTCACCAATCGCATCGATCCGCGCAAGCTGCTGACGGTAGGCATTGTCGTGGGCGGCAGTACCATGTTCAGCCTCTCGCACCTGAACCTGAACGCCGGCTACTGGGATATCTTCTGGCCGCAGGTCATCCAGGGCGCGGCTATGGCATTTCTGTTTATCCCGCTGATGGCCACCAGCATGTCGGGCATCGCGAAAGAAAAGATGGGCAACGCCACCAGCATCTATAACCTGATGCGCAACATCGGCGGCAGCTTCGGTATCGCCTGCATGACCACCTTCCTGGCGCGGCGCCAGCAGGTGCACCAGAACCAGATCATCAGCCACGTCACGCCGATGGACCTTCGCACGCAGGAGATGGCACAGGGCCTGCAGGGATGGTTCCGCATGCACGCGCCGCTGAGCTCGTACGACGCTATGCACAAATCCTTCGGCGCCATTTATCTCATGGTGCAGCAGCAGGCCGCCATGCTGTCGTTCGTCGAGGCCTTCTGGGTAATGGGCGTGATCTTCTGGTGCATGCTGCCATTGCTGCTTCTGCTGCGCAACGCGCGCGATCTGCATCCGCATGTAAAGTCGCGTCCTTCGGCACCCATCGCCGGCGAGAACGTGAAAGAGCACGAGCCTCAGCCGGAACTGGTAGGCGCAGCCGCGCTGGATTGATTCTCACTTTTACAATTGGACGGTGAAAGCTTTGGGCTATCGCGGTCGCATTGCGCCGTCGCCGACGGGGCTGATGCACATCGGCCACGCGTGTACCTTCTGGACGGCGTACCAGCGCGCCCTCGAACATCAGGGCACGCTCGTGTTTCGCGACGAAGATCTGGATCCGCAGCGCTCCAAGGCGAATTACGCGAAAGCGATGGTCGAAGATTTGCGCTGGTTGGGAATCCGCTGGCAGGAGGGCCCGGATGTGGGTGGACCGTTTGCGCCATATGAGCAGAGTCGCCGGCGCGAGTTGTACGTCGACAGCTGGCGCAAGCTGCGCGATGGAGGATTTCTCTACCCCTGTACGTGTTCGCGTAAAGATTTGGCGTTGTCGGCCAGCGCCCCGAATGAGGGTGACGACGAGCCTCTGTATCCCGGACGCTGCCGCGAGAAGATCTCCGATGCTGGACAATATCAGACGCCGGCAGGTGTGAACTGGCGCTTCCGCGTGCCCGACGATGAGGTGATCGCGTTCGACGACCTGCATCTCGGACGCCGGAGTTACGTTGCCGGCCGCGACTTCGGCGATTTCGTGGTGTGGCGGCGCGACGATGTTCCCGCCTATCAGTTGGCGGTGGTGGCCGACGATGCGGCCATGCAAATCACCGAGGTCGTACGCGGCGCCGATCTTCTGAAGTCGACGGCGCGGCAGTTGTTGCTGATTCGCGCGCTCGGCTTGCCAGTGCCAGATTATTTTCATTGCGATCTGGTGCGGGATGCGGCTGGAGTTCGCCTGGCCAAACGGCATGACGCGCTCAGTCTGCGGGCCTTGCGGCAGCAGGGCAGAACGCCGGAAGAAGTTTTGAGGATGTGCTGCGGACGAAGCTGAAGACGCGGGAGACTAACCGGACGGTCGGCCCGACTATTAACCTGCCAGATGACGGGGTGGAGCACGCCTTCAGGCATGCAGTAAAAGAGCTCTTTGGGCTGTCCGCTTTAGCGGCTAAGGTACACGAAGGAGTTACCTCAGTGGCTAAAGCCAATTTCGTTGTGCCAACTTCCATGCATCGCTGAAGCGGTGCTCCACCCGTGTCCATCGCGAAAAACCCGCCGCCGCTCATCGGAGAAATATCCTCCAAAACCTCCGGGCGCTCCGTACCTTCGTAGTGAATCCATAGTTGTCTACCAGCTCAATATGCGAGTCTTCGCCTTGAATCCGCCCTTTGCAATTGCGCACGAAGAACCGGCAGTGTATCGTCACCGCGTAAGCGAACAAAAAACTTATGCGCGTAAATTGGACTGCCATCGGAGTTGCCGCGGTCGCCGACTGGTTGCTCGGCGCCGTGTGGTTCACCACGTTCTCCAAACAGTGGCAGGCGGGCCTGCGCATGTCGCCGGAAGAGTTGCAGACGCATATGGCGCATCCCGACTTCTGGCCTTACCTGATTTCGCTGGTGTGCAGCGCCGTGATGGGCTACGTCATCGCGCGCTTCGTAGCCAGCGGTTCGGAGCATCATCTGTTGCGCGGCCTCACAGCGGGCATCTTAGTTGGCGTGGCGGCGGCTGTCGCCGTGATCACGGAGATGGTATTCGAATATCGCGCGCGCCCCTTCATCCTGATCTCTGCCGCTTATCCGCTGATGGGTTGCGTTTTGATGGGCATCATCCTTGGCATTTGGAAACCGAAATTGGCGACGCCACAAATAACAAAATGAAGATCGAAGGCAAGATCGTCAATGGCTATCTGAAAGTTTTGTCCGGAATGGATCAGCTCCCGGGCCCGCAAGGCCAGCGCTACATCGAGCTGTTTCGCCACGGCTCGCTCGCCGTGGAGTTATACGCGCCGCGCGGCAACGATCCCCAGACGCCGCACACCCGCGACGAAATCTACGTCATCATCAGCGGCAGCGGGCGCTTTCAACGGGGCTCGCAGGAAACCGCCTTCGGACCCGGGGACGTGTTATTTGTGCCGGCCGGGGAAGAGCATCGCTTCACTGAATTCGGCGACGACTTCGCCACCTGGGTCTTCTTCTACGGACCTGAAGGCGGCGAAGCGCAGGTGATGTCGGGCGGGTCGGCGGATTAGCTGTCGACTACTTTCCCGTGTAGCTCACCCGCCAGATCGAGTTTGAGCCGTCATCGGTGACCAGCAGCGATCCGTCCGGCGCCACGGTCACGCCCACCGGACGCCCCCACACATCGCCATTCGGCAGAACGAAGCCGGTAAGAAAGTCTTCATATTCGCCGCTGGCCTTGCCGGTCTGGTGCAGCGGCACGCGAATCACTTCGTAGCCGGCGCGGGGCGCGCGGTTCCATGAGCCGTGTTGCGAAGAGAAGATGTCGCCTTCGTACTCCGCGGGAAATTGCTTGCCGTCGTAGAACGTCAGTTCCAGCGACGCGTTGTGCGCCTGCAAGAGCACGTCGGGCACGATGACCTTGCTCTTCAGCTCGGGATGCGCGCCCTTCAAGCGCGGGTCGGGATTGCCGCCCAGGTAGTAATACGGCCAGCCGTAGAAGCCGCCTTCTTCGACATGCGTAATGTAGTCGGGCACCAGGTTGTCGCCGAGCTGGTCGCGCTCGTTCACCGAGCACCAGAGCTGGCCGTCCTTAGGATTAATCGCCAATCCGCCGCCGGCATTGCGAAGGCCGTAGGCGTACATGTGCGCGTTGGAGCCATCCGGATTCATCACCCAGATCTGCGAGCGCCCCTTTTCGTCCTTGTGCGTGTCAGGGTCGTCGATGTTCGACGCCGAGCCTACGCCGACGAAGAGCTGCTTGCCGTCAGGCGAGAAGACGAGATCGCGCGTCCAGTGGCCGCCGCCCCCGGGCAGCGTGGCAATGTGCTCCGGCTTGCCCGCGGCTTTCAGATCGCCGTTGTGATACGGAACGCGCAGAACGGCATCGGTGTCGCCAATGTAGACATACTGCGGGTTCGGCCCCGGCGGATAGAACGCGATGCCGTAGGGCTGCGTCAGCCCAGTTACGAAAACAGACGATTGCTGTGGTTTACCGTCGGCCGTGATGCCGCGAAAAATCTTGATATTGCCGTCATGGCTTTCAGCGACGAAGAAGTCGCCGTTCGGCGCGGTAAGTATCTTGCGTGGCTCTTTCACGTCGGTGGTGTAGAGCTCGACCTTGAATCCTGCGGGCGCCTGCGGCCACGCATCCTTGGGGCGGTCGACGACGCTGGGACCGTTGATCGCCGACTTGGTCGCATACGGCGCAGGCAGATCTTGCGTCGTGATCCTGTGCATCGCCCCCGGTTTTTCCGTGCGGTAGTCGACGAACGGCGCATTCGGCGCGGGCGCGTTGGCTGCGTTCTGGGAACAGGCGGGCAGCGAAAGCAGAAGTACTCCCGCGATGGGGAGCAGGCGTTGCAGTATGGTCATCAGGCCCTCAAACCTAAGTCTTGCGCGGCTGACTTGTACCTGGCCGCGACAGCGTGTATTTAGATGTGTTCGGCCGCTGGAAGGTATGCGAGAAACCGAGTACGTTTTGATGACAAAGGGCACTTGCAGAGCGGGCCGCGCGGGTCTAGCCTTGCAGGAATAGCGGGGTGTGCTGTGTTCTCCCTCGGATATGTGCTCATCATGGCGGGACTGGCTTTTGGCGGCGCCGTTACGATTGTCGGCTTCGGCGGCCTGCTGCTCACCTGGTTTCACCGCAAGATGGGATCGCCGCTGCCGTTGCCCACTCTTCACAATGCCTTCGAGCGAAAGCTGTATGTGGCGGTCGGCATTGCCGGGGTCGTGGTGTGGGGCAGCGCGTTTGTCTGCAGTTTGAACTTCACGCCGTAGTGACGCGGTGACGCGCCTCATGCGGGTGGAGCACGCCTTCAGGCGTGCAGTTAGCTTCCATTGTAATGATTTGTCATCCCGACTGAGGGCTTCAGCCTGAGCGGAGGGACCTGTGGTTCCTCGCGGAGGCTTTAACCATCGGCAAACCGCAGGTCCCTCCGCTCCGGCAAGCAAAAGCCGCCCGCCTCCGGTCGGGATGACAACTCGTAAGATTCGCGCTGACAATTCCGAAACACAGGTGTGACCCGAAGACGCATTTGTCATGCGTCAGGGCTGTAATTCCATCCCCTATAATCGAGCATTATGGCAACCACGCCAGAAGCTCCCGTCGCAGCGCGTTCCAAGTACGAGCCGGTCATCGGACTGGAAGTCCACGTCCAGCTGCTGACGAAGACGAAGATCTTTTGCGGCTGCTCGACGCACTTTGGCGATCCGCCGAACACCAATGTCTGTCCGGTCTGTCTGGGAATGCCTGGTGCGCTGCCGGTGCTGAACAAGCGCGCGGTGGAGTTCGCGGTCCTTGCCGCGACCGCGCTGAACTGCCAGATTCGCGAGACCTCGATCTTCGCGCGCAAGAATTACTTCTATCCCGACCTGCCCAAGGGCTACCAGATTTCGCAGTACGACAAGCCGCTGGCCGAGCACGGCTACATCGAGATCAAAACGCCGAACGGCCCGAAGAAAATCGGCATCACGCGCGTGCACCTGGAAGAAGACGCGGGCAAGAGCCTGCACGACGGCCTTCCTGACAGCAGCGAGTGGACCTCGATCGATCTCAACCGCTCCGGCGTGCCCTTGATCGAGATTGTCAGCGAGCCCGACATCGCCTCGCCCGACGAAGCCTGGGAATACCTGACGCGGCTGAAGGAGATCATCCTGTACACCGGCGTGAGCGACTGCAACATGGAAGAAGGCTCGCTGCGCGCCGACGCCAACATCAGCATCAGGCCGCGCGGCCAGCGCGAGTTCGGCACCAAGACCGAAGTCAAGAACGTGAATTCGTTCCGCTACATCCGGCAGGCGCTGGAGTACGAGATCGAGCGCCACGAACAGGTGCTCGAAGTCGGGCGGCAAGATCATGCAGGAGACGCGCCTCTACAACGCCGCCGAAGGTAAGACCTACGGCATGCGCTCCAAGGAGCAGGCACACGATTACCGCTACTTTCCCGAGCCGGATCTGCTGCCGCTGGTCGTCGATGATAAGTGGCGTACAGCGATCGTCGCCGAATTGCCGGAGTTGCCCGAAGCGCGCCGCGCGCGGTTGGTCGCGCAGTACGGCATCACGGAATACGACGCAGCCACGCTGACCAGCACGCGCAGCCTGGCCGATCAGTTCGAAGAAGCGGCCGGCGCAGCCAAGAATCCCAAGCGCGTTGCCAACCTGGTGCAGGGCGAGTTGATGGGCCGCCTCAAGGCCATGAGTCTCGAGATCGAGCAGTCGCCGATTTCGATGAAGGGCGTGGCGTTATCGGCCGATCTGGTAGAGAGCGGCGCGATCAGCGGCAAGATTCTCAAAGACCTGTACGACCTGGCGTTTGAGCGCGGCGAGGACTTCCCGGCGATCTACGAAAAGGAAAAGCCGCAGCAGATCACCGACACTGTGGCGATTGAGAAGATCATCGACGAAGTGATTGCCGCCAGCCCTAAGCAGCTGGAGCAATATCGCGCAGGGAAGAAGACAGTAATCTCCTACTTTGTGGGACAGGTAATGAAAGCCTCGAAGGGCCAGGCGAATCCCGGACTGGTGAACGAGCTGCTGGCGAGGAAACTGGAAGGGTGAGTTAGTACAACCGTTTGCTTTGTGTCAGGGCACGGCTTCAGCCGCGCCGTAATTGCGCGAGTTGGAATGGGCTTTAGCCAGTGCATGCCGCGCGCAGCGGCTGAAGCCGGACTATTTTACGGTTGTTAAGGCACGACTGAAGTCGTGCCCTGTTACAAAGCTGACGTTCATCCTGCTCAATTAACCCACGCACACGTCTCTAGAATCGAAGCACACGACCTCATTGTCCCGGCTGTTCCGCGGCCGCCGACACGTGTTCGTGCGTGATCAGCCACTTGCCGTCCTGCTGCTCCAGCACGGCGGTCCAGCGCAACGTCAACTTCTGCGCTTGGCCCTGTGGCGAAGTGCCTGCCATGTCGACCGTTCCTGTCGCCCATGTGTATTGTCCCGCCGGATGAATCTGCAGATCGTCATTCAGCGTGTAGGTCACCTTGGGCGAGTCCTTCAAGGAAGGAGCGACGCCGTCGTGGTATTCCTGCCAGCTGTTGTACTTCAGCGGCGCTACATCGAAGAACAGATGTCCCGGGCCTTGCACGTAAAACCGGCCCTGCTTCTCGATGTCCGCCGAAGCCCAGCCGTCCCAGATGCTCTGCAGGTAGGCGCGATCCACAGGTGCCACAGTGTCAGACTTCGCAGGTTTTGTAGGAGTTGAAGTTTGTGCGGCCAGGACGGTGCTTAAGGCCAAAAGCAGTATGACAACACTTGCGCGACGCATGACTTCTCCTGATAAGTGCGGCTGAGCGGATTCTCGCAGAGGGGAGACGGCGATTCAACTGCACGTTGCGGATTTAATACGACACACGTCAACCTTCTCGGCTGAGGTCCTTAGGTCTTGTGCCAGCGAAGACGAAAATCCCCACCCAGGCAAACCGGCCTGGATGGGGCTCCTGGTGTCTGATGTCTCGAGACACCGCCTGCTTATTTGCGATCCGCTACGCTTTGGCTTCGTTCCAGAACTTCATCTCATCGGCCGACGGTCCGTACATTCCGGGCAACTCGATCTCGTTCAGACGCAGGTAGACGCCAAGTTGCGCGCGGTGATGGATCATGTGGCTCATCACCATGCCGCGATAACAGGCGGCGCGCGGCATCGCCATGATGGTATTGCCCTTGGCGTCCTTCAGGCTCCAGACGACGGGGAAGTCTTCGTCCTTGGCGGCGGCCAGAGCGGCGCGACCGGCCTTGACGTTCTCATCGAACTTGTCCAGAACCTCTTTGCGCGTCTTGGGAGAAAATGGCACGAAGTTCTCCATGTCCATCTTGAGCTCTTCCACGGTGAAAGTTTCTTTCGCCCACCCGGGCAGTTCGGCGACGTGGCCGGCCAGGCGGTTCATCGGCATCGATTTCTCGTGCGGTTTGTAGTCGGTGAGATTCTCAGGAAGCCGCTCCAGCAGCTTGCGGGTGTTCGCCGTCTCGGCGTCGAATTCGGGGAGAAGCATGTCACGAATTGCCATAGAAAACTCCAGCCGCGGTTGCGGCAACCGGGGAAGTATACCCGAAGAAAAGGCGAAAGTCAGTGTTCCTGATTGTAAAAATTTCGAGACGGTTCCGGAAGCGGACGGGCGGCTGGAATCCGGGGTCCGGCTGCTTATTGGCTGGCAGCCACCGCTTGCGCCACGGAACGCTCGGCCGGAGGCGCCAGTCTGTGACCCACGCGGCGTCCGAACTCGATCAGTGGCTCCTCCAGCAGGTGATAGCTGACGACGGAAGCCACCAGCGTAAATCCGGCGCTGGCCAGCACCAGCAGCCATGTCGGGGCGGCCAGCCGATCGAAGCAGTAATAAATTGCGATCAGGTGGAAAAGATAAATGCCGTAGGAGTATTTCGCGATCTGTCCGGCAACCCAGCGTACTGCCGGGACTTGCACCTCGCGAAAGAGCGGGATGGCCAAGCCGAGCGCCAGGCACTCAACCCAACCGTAGCCGCGTGGATCGAGCCGTTGATAGGCCACATAGATGGCAACGATGAACACCGGCCACAGAAACCACGGCAGCTTCGGCTTCCAGTTTCCCAACAGGCAGTACGCCAGAATTCCCGGCACGAAGCACGGCGCAAAACGCAGAATGTTGTGCGGCCCGCTCATGAACGGCTGGAAATAGGCGAGAGGCAGCAAGGCCAGCCAGATCAGCGCCAGGTTGCGCGCGGCTCGCGCGGTGCGTGTCACCACGAACAGTAGCGGCAGCACCACGTACATTTGCACCTCGATGGGCAAACTCCACAGCGGAGCCAGCGCCATCGGGGAGTGCGTCAGGTTCATGGTCAGCGCCAGATTCGACAGCAGGTTCAGCTTCCCCAGCCACACATATTCGCGCGCCGGATTCGATGGGATATGCATCACCACGACCAGTCCGACCACGAACATCGAGAGCGGGTAGATGCGGAAGAAGCGGCGGATGTAGAAGTTGAGCGCGCCGCTGTTGCGCTCCATCGACATCATCAGCACCAGGCTGGTATGCACGAAAAAGATGAGAACGCCGAACTGACCCAGCCCGCTGACCGGCCGCTCCGAGAACCAGCCATACTCCAGCAGATGGTGACAGAACACCATCAGCACTGCGATCGCCCGCAGGACGTCGAGATTGGCCGAGTTCCTGGACATGAGGGAATTCCGTGGCGGAAGCGTCCTTCACTGTACCGTAAAGTCGAGGCTCACTCAATCAGGCCGGCCACGTAGAAGGCCGCTATTCATCGGCATGAAACCGAAATTCTGCAAGTCGACGACAGAGTTCCGCTCGTGCTGCAGACCAGTGACTCCGCCTGCCAACCAGTTCCATTCGTACGAGCGCGAGAACTGCGAACTCGACGCAAGCTTCGAGACACAATTCCGACCCAGGTTCCCGGATCAGAACTACGAGGAAACGCGCAAAAATAGCGGGCCTCCCGATGGGTTTGTCGAAAAATCCCGATTTTTTCGGCAATCCTAGGCGCAATCCTATTGACCGCGTGGTTCTGCTGAACAAGAATTTGGTTAGGTTTCACGAATTACAACTCAGACCACAAGGAGCTAAAGATGAAGCGATTGTGTGTGACTGTGGTTGTTGTCGCGCTGGCCGCATGGTCGGTGGGCGCTTTGGCTGCACAAAACGCACCGGCGGGCGCCTCGACAGCGCAGAGCGGCGCGGCTGCTCCCGAAAACCAGATCAAAGGCGCCATTCCCGTTAAGCTGGCGAAGAACCTCGATTCCAAGAAGCTGAAGGTAGGCGATACCGTGGTCTTCGAGACCATCAGCACGGTGCACTCGCGCAGCGGTCTCATGATTCCCAGTGGCTCCAAGGTCATCGGCCATGTAACGCAGGCACAGGCACGCTCGAAAGGCGATGCGAGTTCGACGCTGGCCTTCGCTTTCGACAAGATTGAATACGCCCAAGGCAAACAGGTTCCGATGAAGGGGACGCTACAAGCCGTGGGGCCAAACTTGGGCGGCGCCGAAGGTTCCGCTGGGTCGATCAGCCCGTACGGAAATGTCCTCAGCTCGAACAATGCCGGAAGCGCCGGGAATCAACCGCCGCCGACTTCAAGTATGCAAGTTGGCGGACCGACCAATGGAATGCCGTTGCTGATCTCGACTTCGCAGGGAGTGCTGGGCGTCAAGGGGCTGCAGATGGATTCGAACGGCGTGCTGACCTCGCCCGGCAAGGAAGTGCGGCTCGACGCCGGCGCGCAGATCCTGATTCGCGCGGAAATCGATCTGCCATAGTGGTGGGCTCGGCCGCCTGGCGGCGATGTTCAAAATATCAATTTTTAAATGCCGGCATGGGCGCAATCCTATTGACCGCTTCGTCCTGCTGAACAAGAATTTGGTCAGGTTTCGCGAATTACAACTCAGACCACAAGGAGCTAAGGATGAAGCGATTTCTGCTGACAATTGTTCTTGCCGGACTGGCCGCGGGCTCGGTAAGCGTTCTGGCGGCACAGAACGCGACTTCAGCCGCGTCGCCGGCGGCGCAAGCCAGCACGGCGAATCCGGAGAACCAGATCAAAGGGGCCATGCCTGTCCGTCTGGTCAAACCCATCGACTCTAAAAAGCTGAAGGAAGGCGATACCATCGTCTGTGAGACCATCGCCACCGTTCACTCCGGCAGCGGCTTAATGATTCCCAGCGGGTCCAAGGTCATCGGCCACGTGACCAAAGCCCAGGCTCGCTCCAAGGGCGACGCCGACTCGACTCTTGGAATCGCCTTCGACAAGATTGAATACAGCAAGGGCGAAGATGTCCCCGTCAACGGAACGCTGCAAGCCGTAGGACCAAGCTTGGGCAGCTCCGGGCCCAACGCCGGACCGGCCGATCCAGGGAATTCCTTGTCGGGCCGAGGCGGAAACGGCTCCAGTGCGCCGCCGACTTCCAGCATGCAGATTGGTGGCGCGAGAAATGGCACGCCGGTCCTGGTTTCCACCTCGCACGGCGTCCTCGGTATCAAGAACCTCGAGATGGGTTCCGACGGTGTGCTTACCTCAACCGGCAAGGAAGTGAAACTCGACCCAGGCACGCAACTGTTGATCAACGTCCAGATCGATTTGCCGTCCCGATAACCGCAACTTGTCTCCGGCCGCTCCTCCGGAGAACGCAAAGGGCCCGCCTGCAGGCGGGCTCTTTTCTTTGGTCCGACCTTTCGCTCAATGCGCGCTGTCTATCCTCGCGGATAGCTCGAAGCGCCTGTCAGATAGGCCGCATGGTGGAAAGTCTGCGTCAGGGCTTCTGCTTGCTGCGCCGGCAAAACTCTACGCTGACAACAAGTTGTGTTTTTTGGCGCAGCCGCGCGAGCTTTTGGCACTCCGGCTGCGATAAGACAAGACGCCACCTGTCAACAAAGGGGAAAGTATGAAATCAATTCGTTTGCTGATTCTGCTTTTGGCGGGTGGCGTAGTCACCTTGCAAGCTGATTTTGCTCATGCCCAGGCGGAGGTCGATCCCGACCACTTCGAGCCGCCGATCCATCACGTGCAAGCGCAGCCTTCGCCGCACGGCTCTCATCCTCGCCAGGCCAACCGGGTGGTTGCCAGCCGCCATGTGGGAAAGTCGCATCACCATCGTTCGCACGCCTCTGCCTGAACTCAGCCCAGAGCTCCCGTCCAGCGCGGCTTTGCGCCGATGGGGAACGTTAGGGGGCGTGCGCCGCGGCTAGTCGACGTCGATAGCGAGCACCACATTGTCATGTCGCAGAAGCTTGCCGAAGAAGTCGGCGATTCTTTTCAGTAGGTATTTTCGGCGCAACAGTTCCTGTCCATGAGCGGCGTCACCGTCGGTGCAGATGCGGACGCGCGCGTCGATCCACTCGCCGGTCACGGTGCCGCGACGGTTGCAGGGCGCAATCCGCGCTTTGGGATTGTTGCGGACGCGCTTCACCTTGCCGGCCTTCAGTTCGGAATAAATGTAGAAGACCGTCTTGGTGGGATTGCTGTGGCAGACGTCCTGCACAAACCAGACAGGCGTGCGCACGCCCACGCCGTTCTTGCGGAACGTTTCCAGGTTCAGATATTTCGCCCGCGCAAACTGGGCGACGGAATCGGCCATTCGTTTTCCTCCACGCTACTGATGAGCTTACCGCACGGCGCGCCGGCTCGTGCTCGCCGAAGCCTGTGCGCTATGATCTCCACGTCTTTCGAGTTGTTGGCGGAGCAGATCGGATGCAGAAAAAATTCAAAACCGAAATCGAATCCTCAAACGGCTCCTGGTGTTTTCTGCCGGTGCCTTTCAGCGTTGCAGAGACCTGGGGCGCCAAAGGGCGGCTGTTCGTGAAGGGCACAATCAACGGCGTCGAGTTTCGCGGCACCATCTCGCCGATGGGCGGACGTCACCTGATGATGTTCAACAAGCAACTCCAGGCTGCGACCAGGGCGGGCGCGGGCGATGTCGTGAGCAGTCGTCATGGAGCCCGACAAGGAAGAGCGCACGGTGGAAGTGCCGAATGCGCTGACGAAAGCCTTCCGCGGAAACAAGGATGCGAAAGCCAAGTGGGACAAGCTGGCCTACTCGCATCGCCGGCAGTTCGCGCTGTGGATCAACGACGCCAAGCAAGAGGAAACGCGCCAGCGCCGCGCTGATAAGGCCATCACCATGCTGCTGGCCGGCAAGACCGTGAACTGATTCAACTCCCGGTAGGGAAATGCAGGGCGCTCCCGCGAGCGCCCTTTTTGTTGCGCGACAAAGAGGTCGCGGTTAGAAGTTGACGTTCATGCCGAACTCCATTGCACGCGGCGCGCCCAGGTTGAACACGCCGGTGCCCGCGCCCACTCGATTGGTGATGCGCGTGGCCGGGGTGGTTCCGTTGACCGAGCCCGGGGCCCCCGTCAAGCCGCCGGTCAAGGCGTTCGGCGGCAGATCGAAGTTCGCCATGTTGAACAGATTGAAGAAGCCGGCGCTGGGCTGGAAGGCGATGATGTGCGAGCGAGCTTCCAGCTTGTATGTCCATGCCAGCTTCAGGTCGAAGTCGCGCAGGTTGCCCATGCTGACCTGGTTGGGAGGAGCAAACGCCAGTGTGCAGTTCGCGCTGCTGACGCTGCCCCCCTGGATGCACGGCGCTACCGCACCCATTTGCTGCAACTGCGCCAGCGTAAACATGCCGTTCTGGATCAGCGCTTGTCCTGCCGGCGTCGCCTTGTTGCCGTACTGGTTGTTGTAGTTGTTCAGCAGCAGGTTGATGGTGCTGCCGTTCACCTGCGATCCGAAGGCGCCATTCACCGAACCGGGCAGCGGATCCTGGGTCGTGCCGTCGCCGTTGAAGTCGGTCTGGAAGATGGCTCCCGGACCGCTGCCGGGCACCTCAATCGGCACCGACAGCGCCGAGTAGAAGTGGCCGATGAACGACAACTGGAAGTTCATTGGCAGATTGCCCACCACGCCGAACGACAACTGGTTCGGGCGGTTCAGCAGCGATGGTCCGAAATACTTGTTGGGGTTGTCGTTGTCCAGCGAGGGAACGATGAAGTCCTGATCGCTGTTGGAAATTCCGCCGAGGGTGCCGCTGATGCCCGAGCCGCCTCCGGAGTTCTTGAACGAAGAATAGGAGTATCCGACCTGGAAGTTAGCGGAGCGCACCCCCTTGAACGGATTGTTCTTCTGGTAGACCAGCTTTACATCGAGGGCGTTGTACTTGGAGATGCCGGCCGGAACGAGGAACGGCATCGCCGGAGCGTTGGGGTTCTCACCGCCGAAGGCGCAGCCGCCCGCGATTCGACGCAGGTGCCGCCCAGGTCGCCTTGAGAGTCCAGACCATTGTGGCGAAGTCGGCAGATCGTCGCGCCCGCCGCGATGGCGCAGTTGATCGCCGCTGCGCTTGTTCCGCCTCCGCACCCGAACTCGTTGGTAGGTTGCCGATATGGCGCTCAGTGCGCCGGCCTTGTTGAAGTACTTCACACTGCCCGTGTGGTTCTGATCCACGCCAAGCAGCAGGCCCGTGGTCACGTTGCGGACGTAGTCGGCGCTCAACACGACGCCGGGAGCCAACTCGCGCTGGATGCCGACGTTGATCTGGGTCGAACGCGGCGTCTTGTAGTCAGGAGCGAACAGTCCCAGTGGGAAGTTCACCCCTCCGGTCACGAAGTTCTGCAGGTAGTTGGGATTGGGATTCGTGAGGGTGAATGGCGAGAGCGCCTGATACTGCGATTGCAAGGTCGCGATGGAGCTGCCGCCAGGCCGATGGGGATTGGCGCTCCCGGAGAGCCGCACTCTGCCGCCGTTGCTTGCAGGTTCACGCCTGGGATCGGTTGAGGATTGCCGCTGTCGCAAACCGTCGGCGTCTGCAAAAACGCGCCGTCCGCCAAACGCAATGGTCGGTCAAACAGTACGTTGTTCCAGATAACGTTCTCATAGTACAAACCGATCCCGGCGCGGATGACGGTCTTGCCCGTCTTCCATGGATCCCACGCTATGCCGAGCGAGGGACCGAAGTTCGAGATTCGGATTCGGAATTGGATTTCCAAGTGTTAGGCCAGCTCGGAATCAGGTTGTCGAGGAACGCCAATCCCGGCAAGTCACTGTCGGTGCGGCCGGTGTCACGGTCGTAGCGCAGGCCAAGGTTCACCGTGAAGTTGGGGAACATCTTCCAGGTGTCGGCGATGTAGAGGCCGAGCCGGTTGTCTGGTCCGAGTCCGCCGGCAGGAAAGCCGAAGGCTGGCTGCGTCGTCGAGTAGCCCTGACCGTTGCCCAGGACGACCGATTCGACCGGGATAGTTCAGGGGATTGCTGGCGCCGCCGGGGAACGGTCCCAGCGCTGCAATCTGCATGTCAGTCAATCCGGTGCTCGAGAGAAACTCGTTCTGCCCGGTAACGATTTGCGGCGCCAGTTTGAAGAAGCTGGCGAAGCCGCCGCCCTGGATGTGGTTGAAGTCCACACCGTAGCGCAGGATGTGCTTGCCCACCGTCTTCGAGCCGTCGTACTTGATCTGCTTGTCGCTCTGCGGCGTGCTCTGCGGAGCCAGCAGGTTCGGGCCCGTCGATGGGCCGTTGACCACGTTGATGTTCAGGTACTGACCACCGCCCGGAAAGTCCGACAGCGGCAGACCGCTGCCGATGGTTCCATCGACAATCTCGTTCTGGAATTTCAGGTAGCTGAAGCGCAGGCTGTGCGTCCACGAGCCGGTTGTGAAGTCGGCGCCGCCTACGTAGTTACGCGAATAGTTCTTTGACTGGTAAACCTGCAAGCTGTCGGAGAAAAACGTTCCGTCGGCCTCGATCTGCGAATAGCTATAGCGGAAGAACAGCTTCACATTGTGCGGCGCTACATAGTCGACGCGGCCGAGGAAGTTCGGATTCTTGTACGGCGCGTCGAAGCCGCCGCCGAAATTCTGGAACGGCGCGGCGTAGACCACCGGGCTGAACAAATCCTGGTAAGTCGCGTCGCCTTCTGCAAAGTAGAACAGCTTGTCCTGGATGAAGGCCCCGCCCAACGTTCCGCCGTATTGATTGCGGTGATAGTTGGGATCGGCGTCGCCGGCCGGCTTGGGCAGCGAAGCGTCGATATTGCTGCTGCGGTAATACTCGTAGCCTGAGCCGTGGATAGTGTTGGTGCCCGACTTGGTTGACACGTTCACCACACCCGAGGAACTCAGATCGTTGGACAAATCCATGGTCGACTGCGTGATCTGAAACTCCTGGATGGCGCTCGACGAAATGTTGCCGGTCGTCGTGCCCACGGTTTCGTCGGAAATGTCGGTGCCGTCCACCTGGATGCGGGCCGTGCGTCCGAAGCGCCCGCCGATGGAGACCGACTGGTAGCCGATCTTGGTGGGATCGAAGTTGGTGCCATCCTGGATCTGGACGCCCGGCTCAAGCTGGGCGAGGTCGAGGAAGTTGCGCCCGTTCACCGGCAGGCTCTCAATCTGGTTGGCGGTTAGCACGCCTTCCACCGATGTGGTCTCGGTGTTCACGGCGATCGTGCTGGCCTCGACGTTCACCGTGGTCGATTCGGAGCCGACCTTCAGCTTGAAGTTCACCGCGGTGTTGTTGGCAATCTTCACCAGCACCTGCTGCTGTGTCGTCTCGAAACCTTTGGCCACAACTTTCACCAGGTAGGTTCCCGGAGCGATGGAGCCGGAGTTGTAAAAGCCGCTGCCGTTGGTCATCACGTCGGTCGAGACGCCGGTATCGATGTGGGTGATGGTGACCTTGGCGCCGGGCACGGCCGCGTCACTGGTGTCGGTGATCAGACCGTTGATGTTGCCGGTGGAGATCGTGGACTGGCCCCAGAAATTCGAAGGCAACAGAAGGAGAATCGCGAACGTTGCCATCAGAGGGAGCAGCTTTTGTTTGCGAAGAGCCTGTCGGGTCTGCATGCACCTTCTCCTTTTCGTGAGCGACAAGCGAGCGCCTGCCGCGTTCGCCCCACAAAGGTCGAAGCTCCCAGCGATGGGGAGATCCGGGTCGGGAAGGACAGCTTTTTGTTTACTGCAAAATCACCGCGCGGACGGCTAACCGCGAGGGCCCACTACAAGTGCATGTGCCTGGAATTGCGCAGACGAGATTGTGCCGGGTCGGCAGAAGCCGGACAGGTCCGGCAGACGAAATTGCAAATGTGGCGCCACGCCAATCACTCCGCTAGTTGGCACAGCGATTTCACCCTGATGGTTCAGAGGCCGTGTACAGATTGGGCTGCTTTGTCGCATCCCGGTCGCCAAACTTTACACAAGCTAAGCTGTTGTGAACTAGGGCAGAGGTGTCGGATTCGGGCTTCGGGATTCCCGAATCGCGTAGTCATGCTCGGACGAGCTTCCATTTTTTGTAGACGAAGGGCGGCGGACCCAGCGTCCTTACCAGGATGTGGCTCGGCGAAAAACAGGGTTTGTCTTTAGTCTACGAGTGGAGTTGACGCAGCCTGAAGCGTTTCACCGACCGTGTATCTTACCGTCTCGGTCCATAATCAGACGTATCTTGCCCTGCTTATCTATCGACGCGATAAAGAATCCGTCCCCTTGCGCCTTACAAAATCCGGACATTTTGGTTCGGTGCTCAGCGACCAATTCGGCTTTCAACTGCGCCGAGATGTTGGCCGGGAGCACGAATGTCCTCACCTGGAATCTCTGTAACTCCACCCTAATGCGCCTTTTTCTGGGTTGGTCCGCGTCTTGCGTAAGGAAGATTTTCTTGCCAATGAAGGGAATTATATTTTCGTCTTGTACGCCCGCGTGCGCCCTCACATCTTGAGAGTAGCAGCGATACTTGACGTTCTTGCGATCTAAGACGTCCTTGACTTCGTGGCAATCAAAGCACTCGTCTAAATAAAAAGAGCGATTACGCTGCTTTCCCGAGTTGCCACTCGATCGCCTCTTGGATTTGTCCCAAGGGTCTCCCATAGCTACGGGCGATGGCAGACACCGACTCCCCACCCTTGTAACGGCCTGCTAAGAAAGCTGTCGTAATTCGTGATCCGATAAGTACCGGTTCGCCGAAACAACGGCCAGGGTTGATCTCTACAACCTCAGGGGAGTCCTGCGCGTCACGATACTCCTTCTTGGTGAAAGGTATTATTGCCTCTGCCATGCCGCCCATTCCGCGAGAAACGCGCTTTAAATAGGGCGACACTATCGCACTGAAGGCAACCTGGCCGTCCTTCGAAGCACATATAGGCTGCTCGTCACGGAAGAACCATACATGCCGCCCTTCGGTTCTTATCTCGTATTCAGCGAAGGGATGTGCTGACTCCATATCGTTCTTCATGTATGCAACGGCGTGGCGAATATTACTCATGCTAACGTGGTGTACTTTTCTCAGTCCTTCAAGGACATAAAATTCAACCAAGTTGTTAAACGAGAGCAACGAAGGCTTTACGGATGCGAGTCGGACAATCGCTTCCGCCCCCCCACCTGTCCAGTACTCCATCGTAGAGAGTGGCAGATGGAAATACCTCTTCGCTTCAGAGGGCGAATAATTGGGTATATCGAGAACGCTTTTTATCTCATTCTTCATCGAACTAAAGAGAGTACATCCGGTTAGAGCTAATCTCCAGCCCATTAGGTGCCAAGAACATGGCGATCTTTGGGCGCGCAAGGGCTAACCGCTTTAACTCCGGCGGTTTGGCTGGCGGAATTAGTTCGGGAAGTCGCAACCGGCTGGCAACGCCAACGCTTTATCGAATGGCCGCTTCGAACTTGCCGACCTACGCTTTGCTCCTGCAGAGGGACTGTATCGCTGCCAGCGCCTCCGCGCACTGCTCGCGGCTGACGTCGAGATGAGTGACGAAGCGGATGAGTTGCGGACCGACGCCGTTCGCCAGGACGTGCTTCGCGGCCAGCTTCTGCGAGAGTTCGCCGGAGCTCATGCCTGTCCCGGAGATATCGCAGATCAGGATGTTCGTCTGCGCCTTGCTGGGATCGATCTTGATGCCGGGAATTTGGGCCAGCCCTTCGGCGAGGAACTTCGCGTTGGCGTGGTCCTGCTTCAGCTTCTGCGGACCCTCCTCCAGTGCAATCAGTCCGGCCGCGGCGAGGATTCCCGCCTGCCGCATGCCTCCGCCCAGGGCCTTGCGGACGATGCGCCCGCGATCGATCAGCTCGGCCGAGCCTACCAGCATCGAGCCCACCGGCGCGCCCAGTCCCTTCGACAGGCAGAACATCACCGTGTCGGCCTTGGCGGTAAGCCTGTTGACCGGAACGCCCAGCGCCACCGAGGCGTTGAAGACGCGCGCGCCGTCAAGGTGAACCGGCAGTCCGGCGGCATGTGTTTTGTCGCAGACATCGTCGAAAATCTCCGGCGGCGTGACCGTTCCGCCCGCCATGTTGTGTGTATTCTCCAGCGACACCAGCCCAGTCTTGGCGGCGTGATAGCTCTTGCCCTTCAACTTCGATTCGACGTGTTTCCAGGTGAGGATGCCGTCCTCCGCCCAAACCGTGCGCGGCACTACGCCGGAAAATTGCGCCATCATCGCCATCTCGTAGTTGAAGACGTGGCCGCGCTCCTCGCAGATGACCTCCTGGCCGTGATGGGTGTGCAACTTGATCGCGATCTGGTTGCCCATGGTGCCGCTGGGAACAAACAGAGCCGCCTCGCGTCCAAAGATCTCGGCCGCGCGCTTTTCCAGCCGGTTGATGGTCGGATCCTCGGCGTAAACGTCGTCGCCGACTTGGGCTTCGAACATGGCGCGCCGCATCTCGGGCGAGGGCTTGGTGACGGTGTCGCTGCGCAAATCGATGGCGGGTACAGTCTGCTTCGCGGTCTCGCGTTCGGTCTCAGGAGCGGAGGAATACATAGCTGGTCCAGTGTAATGCAGGCTCTTGCGGGCGGGGAGGAGAGTTGTGCCAGGGCACGCCTGATACGTGCCCCGACACGGGAAGCTGACATCACCTGCGCGACAACCGGGCTAGCTGGTGTGGTGCGAATGATGATGGCTGGAGTGGTGATGATTGTGGTGGTGATGATGGGCCTTGGCGAAAGCCGGTGCCGAAACCAACACCATCGCGACAAGCAGCAGCGGCAAAAGCTTCTTCATGGGCCGGATTATAGCGAGGAAATTCCGCCAGGGAATGCCTCTCACAATGGAAAGAACCTGCGTCGGCAACAGCAAAAGGATGGAGTCCCGCCTGTACACGGAAGCTACAGAAAACACCGATGCTTACGTTCCGGGACTAGCCAAATTCGGCCATATTTTTTCCTTTCTGCAGCTTTCTTCATACTTTCGCAACTTCGCCGAAACATCGGGGTTTGCTCTTTGCGGATAAGACTATGCCAGAGACGACGATCGAAACTGCGGGTTACTCCTCTCCTCCTCCCACCTCTTCGCGCGACCGTATTCTGTTTGCCGGCAAGCGCCTGTTCGCCCGCAACGGCTACGAAAATACCAGCACCGTGGCCATCGCCCGCGAAGCGGGCACCAGCGAATCGCAACTGATGAAGCATTTCGGCAGCAAGCAGGGATTGCTGGCGGCCATCCTCGATTATGGCTGGGGCAAAATCATCAAGCGGGTTGAGGCCTCGCAGTCCAACGGCTCACTGGCCGACAAGCTGGTCGCCGCTCTGGAGGCGATGATCATCGAGCTGGAGAACGATACCGAACTGAAAGAGTTGGTCACCCTGGAGGCTTGCCGCGTCCGCAAAGATAATCGCGATGTGGTGATGAGCCTCGGTTACCGTCAGTTCTCCGACCTGGTGGGCGCGCTGCTGAGTGAGATGCGCAACCGCAACCAGATCCGCTCCGATGTAAATCTCGACGCGCTGCGCGCCGGTTTCCTCGGCATGGCCGAAGGGCTGCTTCGCGAGCAGGTGGTCGCCCACCGCTCCGACTCCCACATGGACTACAACTTCGACGACATGCGCAAGCTGCTGGGGATGATGGTTCCGGCTTTCGGCAACGAAAGCGCTCATTCGCTGCGCGTCGTCAACGGATAACGAACGTTTTGAACGGGCGCAGCTGCAACTGCGCCAGCCTAAGTCTTTCCATCTGGATCACCGGTTTTGAAGCGGCTTTGAAAGGGCACAGCTTCAGCTGTGCCGGTCCAAATCTTCCCATCTGAATCACCGGCTTTGAAGCGGCTTTGAAAGGGCACAGCTTCAGCTGTGCCGTCACCATTCCCTCCAGATTTTCTTCCGAGTGGACTTCAGTCCACGAGGCCCTATCGGCCGTGCTGCCGCTTATAAATCTTCTCTACCGCTTCCACGGTATCGATATCCTTCGGCAACTTGTCCTCGCGCACCCGCACGATGCGGGGAAAGCGCAGGGCATAACCGCTCTCGTGACGGTCGCTGCGCATGATGGCATTGAATGCCACTTCCAGCACCATCGCCGGTTCCACCTCGCGCAGATGTCCATGATCGGCGGTGGTGTGTGCCAGGAACCACTCGGTCAGCTGGGCAATTTCTTTATCCGTCAGTCCTGAGTACGCCTTGCCGATGTTGACCAGCTCTTCGCCTTTGCGCACCGCGAAGGTGTAATCGCTCAGCACGTGGATACGCTTGCCGTGCCCGAACTCCGCCGCCGTGACCACCACGTCGAGCGTCGCCAACTCACGCTTGAGCTTGAGCCACCATTTGCCGCGGCGTCCAGGCATGTAAGCCGAGGTGAGGTCCTTGATCATCAGGCCTTCGTTGCCGCGGGCCATCGCTGCTTCAAAGTACTGCTCAAGCTGCTCGACCGAATCGGCGCGCATGGACGGGCGCGCGCAGCACCCAGCCCGAGTGGCCGGCTCTCTGCAGATCTCCGGCTCGAACAGCAGATTGCCCTGCGAGTTGATGACCGGCCGCGGCGCAACCCGCTCGGCGCCCGCGAAGACGCGATCGAGAATCTGCGCGCGCTCGGTGAGCGGCTTGTCGAGCGTGAGCTCGCCGCCCGCATAGATCACGTCGAAGACGACATACGCCACCGGCACGTCGGCGATGAGTTTCGGGCTGACCTGCTTGCGTCCCAACCGCTTCTGAATTTCGCCGAAGGGCATAGCGTGACCACCCTCTTCGTTGTGCCGCCACGCGACAATCTCGCCGTCCAGGATGACTTCTTCGTTGAAGTCGCTCAGCGGCCCGACCAGCTCAGGGAACGACGGTGTCACTTCATCCAGGGTGCGCGAGAACAGCCGCGCCTGTTGCGAGCCGCAATGCGCCTGGGCGCGAATGCCGTCGTACTTGTCCTCGACCTGCGCGTGTTCGAAGTATTGAAACGCCTCCTCGGCGCTCTCGGCCGGACTGGCCAGCATGAAGCCGATGGGATGAAAAAGCCGCATGCGCGCGTCGCCCAGCCGATGCTCAGCCGCCAGCGTCAGAGTCCCGCCGATATCGCCCAGCAGCATGTTGACGCGTTGCACAGCCGCCACCGGCTCCTCATACGCCTTGGCAATCGCCTCTTCCACCAGGCTCTCTTTCAGCCCGATGCGCAGCTCGCCGGTAATGATCTTCAGGATGTATTTGGCTTCGAACGCGGTCGCCCGTTCCAGCAACGTCTCCACCACTGTGGCTTTGGCGGCCGCGGTTCGGGTTGCGGCAATCTGATCGAAGATGGCGCGCACTTTCTGCAGGGTGATGGTCGAGGTCGCGGGCGCAGTCTTCAACAGCACGTCATACGCGGCCGCGCCCAGGTCTCCGCGTTTGCGATAAGCCTCGGTCAGAGCCGCAGTGCGCGCGCCGGTAATCTCGCCCACTAACTTCCAGAGCAGCGATCCCCCGATCTGCAACGTGCGTTCATCAAATGCGGCAAACGCGCGTCCAGAAAGAAACACTGCCGCGATCGCCGCGTCGCCAACCTCGCGAGAGACGAAGTATTCGGCAACCATGGTGACCTTCTGGGTCTTCCTGGTCGTCGACGCGATGTGCTCACACAGTTCAGCCAGGCGTTGCATAGATTTACAGCGAAGTGGATGCGAGGCGCGCCAATCATGAGGCAGAGGACTACTTCCGGCCGCGCTCACTTCGCATTGATAGATGCCTACTCTCTTTCTTTCAGCTTTGTAATCGTTCGATTGTTCAAAATTGCACACTAGAATCGGACTACTTACGCTATGATGGCTTACCCAACTTGCCATCGTGTCTGACGACGCTGGCCGTCTCGGGTCCACTTCAGGAAGGACGGCTTCTTTGCCAAACGTCTCCGCACACAGGACACCAGCTTATCTGCTGCTCATTGTGTTCCTTGCCGCATCGGTTTTCGCTCAGCAGGCTGCGAGCGCGCCCCCTGAACTGACCATTCCCGACGGCACTTCCATTGAGTTGCAGTTGGTCGACAGCATTTCGTCCAATCACGCCCACAGTGGAGACCGCCTCAATTTTATCGTTGTGAAAGATGTGAACCTGGACGGATACACGCTGGTTCCGGCAGGAACGATTGCGCGCGGCACCGTCACGGAAGTCAAGGGCAAACGATTTCTCGGCATCGGCGCAAAGATTTCCCTGCGCCTGGATTCGGTGGAACTGGCGAATGGCACGACGCTCCAACTGCGCGCCAACAAAGTCGTTAAGGGAGGCTCCCGTACCAAGCTGATGGCGGGAGCGATGATTGCCACTGCCATTATTTTCCTGCCGGCTACTCCGGTTTTCCTCCTGACCCGCGGACGCGAAAGCACCGTCGTCAAGAGCACCGAGATCACCGCGCAAGTCAAAGGTCCGGCCTCGGTCGAGGTCGCCGGCCTGTCGCGCTCGGCGGATGGCGCTTCCAATCTGGCGCAGATGATGGACTATCTGCCGCCCCGGGTCTTCAGCGGCGAGGGCCGCCAGGGCGACATGGTGAACCTGATCTTCGTAGCCCAGCAGAAAGAATTGCAGGACGCGTTTCAGCGCGCCGGCTGGGTACAGACCGACAAGTGGAATCCGATCTTCGTGTGGCACCTGATGCAGCGCGGCACCGGCGACGTCCACGTGCCAATGGCGAGATTTTATCTGTTCGGAAGAGTGCAGGACTATTCGTACGCCCTGCCTGATCCGCAGGCGATCGTCTCCCGCCGTCATCATCTTCGTATCTGGAAGACGAGCTACACCGAGAATGGAATTCCCGTTTGGGTGGGCTCCGCGACTCACGATGTCGCCATTGAAATCGCCAAGAACGGCCGCCTCATCAATCATCGCATCGATCCCCAGGTGGACGCGGAACGCGACTTCATCGGCGGCGACCTGACACAAACCGCATCGGTCAGCAGCCAGGAATACCTGCGTGCGGTCAGCCCGGTGTTCGAAGCCAACACCGCCTCCGGCGAGGCCTACCATTCGGACAGCCGAATCCTCTTGCTGGATCTGGAGCCGGCGACCGCCGGCAATCGTCCTATGCCCACCGCGGCAGCAATCCGAGTCACGTCACTGGCTCCGGCGGCGCCTGCCGGTACTGCGGCCACTACGCTTACCACCCCCAACTGATGGCAGCCCGAGGGCGAGCCGTCAGGTGAATTGCGTGCCTGGCGGACCAGCGTTGGATAGCGGCTGGCGCCATCTTCCGCGCGCCCGCCCTGCCTCGTGGCAATCGCGCCAGACGCCACTTTTAAGCCTTGCGTCCCGCCGCCGTTCAAGTGAAACTGACTGACGCACAGCGCGCCCAGTTCGGCATGCCTGCATCCAAGCCAGGGGGTTCTATGAAGAACGACCGTCGAATCATCACCGGTATTTTGCTGCTTGCCGTCGCTCTGCTTTGCTTAAGCTTTACCGCCTTCGCGCAATACGACGAAAACGGCAGTGCTGTGGACAAGTGGCAAAAGAAGGGTGACTACGAATACCACGTCTACAAGCTCAAGCCCACCGACTGGCCGCAGGGACTGACGACGGATGCGGCTAATTGCGGCCTCACCGCCGCCCAGGCTGCCAAGCACGAATGCAAGACGGTGACTGTCAATGGCCGCCCCTACTATTACTACGTGGTCGACAACGGCAGCGTGTACACGCGGCGCCCGGCGGTAGTCATACACAGCACCACGCCTGAACCGAAATAGCGTTCACGTTCTTCCGGGACATCGTTTCGCGATTTCCCCTTCACACCGTTACCACCACTCCCGAACACGGCGTCTTGCTCAGACGCCGATAGCCGTGGCGCACGCTGGAGTCGAAGTAGATGGCGTCGCCGGCCGACAGCTCATACGGGTCGGAGCCGATAACGATTTCCAGCTTGCCCGCAATCAGGTAGAGCAGTTCGATGCCCGGGTGCTGGTGCATGCGCAGCTTCTCCACCGGCGCCGGTTCGAACTCGGCGTAGAAGCCATTCAGCTTGCGCTCGGTGGTCTTGAAGTCCAGGCTCTCGAAGTGGTACGACACGGCTCCGGAGGGCGTGTCGGGGAAACACAGCCGCTCCTTTTTGCGCACGATGCCCACCACGTGGCGCTTGCGCTCGTCGGCGAAGAAGTGTTCGAGCCCGACGCCGAAGACCAGCGCGATGCGCAGCAGCGTCGGCAGGGTGGGGAACAACTTGCCGCGCTCCAGCTTCGACAGCATGGCCGGCGACAGCCCGGTGTGCTTGCCCAACTCCACCAGCCCCATGCTCTTGCGCAGTCGCAGGGTGCGAATTTTTTCGCCTACGCGATAAGGTTCCAGCCCCGCAACGATTGTCTGGTTCAGCATCGTCTCCTCTTTTTTCCTGTCAGTTAAGCAGACGCCATGATTTTTTCCTGGCAATCCTGGCGACTGTACTTTGTCCGACCATGTGCGTGTAACGATAATCCATTTTCTTTATAGTAAAGATGCAAACGACAGACAAGAAGCAGCGCAAGAAAAAAGGTTCAAGGTTGAAGCCGGCGGGTTACGGATCGTGTCAGGGAGAGGCGTGCGGCGCGGCGGTGCCGGCGATGGCTATGAGGCGCGACATCGTCGATGCGGCGATGGACAGCGGCAGCCTGAATACGCTGGTGGCCGCCGTGGAGGCTGCCGACCTGGCTTATCTGCTCAGGAACACCGGCCCGTTCACCTGGTTCGCTCCGTCCGATGAGGCCTTCGCCGCGCTGCCGCCCGGAATGCTCGAGTCGTTATTTCGGGCTGAGAACAGCGACCGGCTGAAAGCGATTTTGCTGTATCACGTTGTTCCAGCCGACGTGACCGCTATTCGGGAGAGGCGGCTCGCGTCGGCAAAAACTTTGCATGGCCAGACGCTGTCGATCCGGGCGCGGGCTCGAGCCATCCTGGTGAACGAAGGCGTGGTCACCAGCTCCGATTTGTCGGCGGCCAACGGCGCAGTGCATGTCATCGATACCGTACTGCTGCCGGCTGAATGCGGCCAGATGGCTCGCGCCGCGCTAAGGAGCGATCAAGTTTAGCCGTGGCTCCCTCGCTACGGCGCTTACCGTGCCGCAGAAGCGGCGCGATCGGAAGCAAGCCCCTGTCCGGGCCATCGGACGTTGTTTCCGTCGCGCCGCGAACTGCGGCACGGTCTTTACCCATCGCCGGCTTACGCGCCGGGCTGAAGAAGTCTTGCCGCGCCTCCAGCGCGGCTGCCGCCTACGACCTTTCCCGGATTGACACCGTCTATTCCTCTGCATACCCTTAACTTGCGTCCTAGCCCATCGAGGTACATCTAATCAGCATGCGTTCCTTGCTCCGCCGCCTGAAATTCCTGATTGCCGTCCAACTCTTGCCTGCTCTGGAGAGCGGCGAGGAAACCACCCTGGTCGGCGGACAGGCCGTGCTGGAAGGCGTGATGATGCGCTCGCCCCACGCGTGGGGCATCTGCATCCGGCGCGCCGATGGCTCGCTGGCGACGCATTCCGAGCCGCTGGAGAAGCTCTCCGAGAAGCACCCGTGGATGGCGTGGCCGTTCGTGCGCGGCATCATGACCCTGGGCAACGCCATGGCGCTGGGCTTCCGCGCGCTGAAGCTACTCGGCCAACGTGCAACTGGGCGACCTGTCGCCCGACGAAGAGAAAGAAGACCGAAGTCAGCACCTGGGCGCTGACCCTCAACGTGATTCTGTCGCTGGGCTTCTTCATCTTCATGTACAAATTTCTGCCGCTGCTGGCGGCCACCAAGCTGAAGAACCACTACCCGGTCTTCGGCAACCAGATTCTGTTCAACGTCGTCGACGGCGGCATCCGCATCAGCCTGTTCCTGCTTGTTCATCTGGGGCATCTCGCTGATGCCCGACATTCGCCGCGTTTACCAGTATCACGGCGCCGAGCACAAGACGGTCTTCGCCTTCGAGAACAACGACTCGCTGACCGTGCCCAACGCGCAGAAGTACGTGACCTGGCATCCGCGCTGCGGCACCAGCTTCCTGATGACGGTGATGCTGATCGCCATGTTCATCTACATGCTGATTCCGGCCGTGACCTTCTGGGGACGCTTTGCCTCGCGCATCGCGCTGCTGCCGGTGATTGCCGCCATCTCGTATGAGCTGATTCGCTTCGCCGCCAAGCACGGCTCGTCGCTGTTTGCCGTGATGACCAAGCCCGGCCTGTGGCTGCAGCGCATCACCACGCAGCCTCCTGAGGACGGCCAGGTCGAGACCGCCATCGCCGCCCTGAACGAAGCCATGGAGCTGGAAAAACAGCGTGGCGGCGAGCTGGTGATTGCCTAGCGGGGCTCCCCGCGAATACGTTCCTTACGCTGAAACAATAGAATTGTCATCACGAGGAGGGCTTTAGCCCGACGAGGGATCTGCTTTCCCGTCGACGAAAAGCCGATCCCTCGCGCGCTGAAGCTCGCTCGTGATGACAACTTCCGTAACCGTGCCGCTCCTTTGCCACAACCCGTACAATGAAGTTGGACAAACATGTTTGAACGCTTAGAACAAATCGAATCGAAATACGAAGAGCTGAACCAGGCTCTGGCTTCGCCCGACATCGTCTCCGACTCGCAGCGCTACCAGAAGACCGCCAAGGCGCACAGCGAAATCGCGCCCATCGTCGAGAAGTATCGCGAGTTCAAGGACCTGACGCGCGGCATCGAGGAGAGCAAGGCGCTCGCCGAGGGCGAGACCGATCCCGAGATGCTGGCCTACGCCAACGAAGAGCTCGGCAAACTGGAGAAGCGCGCTCGCACGAGGTCGAAGAAGAGCTGAAGGTGCTGCTGCTGCCCAAGGATCCCAACGACGAGAAGAACGTCATCGTGGAAATCCGCGCCGGCACCGGCGGCGACGAAGCCACCCTCTTCGCGGCCGAAATCTTCCGCATGTACAACCGGTACGCCGAATCGCAGCACTGGAAGGTGGAAGTGCTGTCGAGTTCGGAGTCGAGCGTGGGCGGGCTGAAGGAAGTCATCGCCATCATCGAAGGCCAGCGTGTGTTCTCCAGCATGAAATACGAGAGCGGCGTGCATCGCGTGCAGCGCGTGCCCGCGACCGAAACCCAGGGCCGCGTGCATACCTCGGCCGTGACGGTTGCGGTGTTGCCCGAAGCCGAAGACGTCGACATCAAGATCGAAGCGAAAGACATCCGCATCGATACGTTCTGCTCGTCGGGCCCGGGCGGCCAGTCGGTGAACACCACGTATTCGGCGGTGCGCATCACGCACCTGCCGACCAACACCGTGGTCAGCTGCCAGGACGAGAAGTCGCAGATCAAGAATCGCGAGAAGGGAATGCGCGTGCTGCGCGCCCGACTGTACGAGATGGAGCAGCAGAAGCAGGCCGACGCGCTGGCCAAGGAGCGCAAGGCGCAGGTGGGCTCGGGCGATCGCAGCGAGAAGATTCGCACCTACAACTTCCCGCAGAACCGCGTCACCGATCACCGCATCGGCTTCACCGCGCACCAGCTGCCTGAGTTCATGGACGGCCGCATCCAGCCGATGATCGATGCGCTGATCACGCACTTCCAGTCGGAGAAGCTGAAGGAGCAGTCGGTCGAGGTGGCGTAAGAGAAGACGTCCGGCCTTGTTCGCCAGCCACCCTGTCGCCGAAAGAAGGCGACGAGGATGGGTGACCGCGTTTCGACGAATCGTCATCCTGAGCGCAGCGCTGGTCGTAATGAATTGTCATTCTGAGCGTAGCGTCCGCGTTGCTTTTTCGATCCGCCGCTTTTGCGGATCGGCGGAGGCGGAGTCCAAGGATCTGCGGTTCGCGCGGGTTGGACGTCTGACGCTGGAAACGAACCGCAGGTCCCTCCGCTCCGGCTGAAGCCGTCGGTCGGGATGACAATTCGTAGAAGTGCATGCGGCATCATCGAAAACGAATCATTGCCCTACGCTTCTCATGCAACTCAAGCAAGCCCTCACCGTCGGCGGTGGATCGACTGGAGGCCGCCGACGTTGGCTCGCCGCGGCTGAACGCCGAGGTGCTGCTGATGTTCGTGCTCGGCGTCCATCGCGCCTATCTCTACGCGCACCCCGAGCGCGAACTCACCGGCGAAGAAGAATCCCGCTACGACGAACTGCTGGCGCAGCGTTCGACCGGCATGCCGTCGCAGTACATCACCGGACATCAGGAGTTCTGGGGGCTCGACTTCGTGGTCACGCCGGCCGTGCTGATTCCGCGTCCCGAAACCGAGCACCTGGTCGAAACCGTTCTCGAACTCGCCCGTGAGGTAACGCATCCGAAGATTGTCGATGTCGGCACCGGGTCAGGATGCATCGCGCTGTCGCTGGCGCATGAGTTGAAGGGTGCTGAAGTTTATGCGGTCGATCTGTCGGCCGATGCGCTCGAGATTGCCCGCGCCAACGCAGCGCGGTTACAGCTCGACGGGCGGGTAATGTTCGCGCAGTGCGACGTGCTGAAGCCTGTCGCTAACAACTCAAATCAGAGTGTCATCCCGACCGAGGGCTTCAGCCCGAGCGGAGGGACCTCTACCCACGAAGGTTCCTGCTTTCTGGATTTCGATTTCGTGGTCAGCAACCCTCCCTACGTTGGCTTCGACGAAGCCGACAAGGTGCAGAAGTCGGTGCGCGACTTCGAGCCGCGCGTCGCGGTCTTCTCCGGCGAACGCGGACTGGATGTTATTGGGCCACTCATCCAACAGGCACAAGCGGCGCTCAAGCCGGGAGGCTGGCTGGCGATGGAGATTGGCTACTCGATGCGCGACGCGGTGGTGGATCTGCTGAAGCGGTGCAGTGGGAAGATGTGCGCGTCGTGCCGGATTTGCAGGGGATTCCGAGGGTGATCGCTGCGAGAAAACGCTGACACGATTCCTGGTGTCACGTCGTCTTCAGCTGAGCGACTCTAGACAAATTTTCATTCCGAGCGCAGCTAACCGCAAACGAATCGGCATCCCGAGCGGAGCCAAGCGGAGTCGAGGGACCTGCGGGTTGTCGTGTTGGAATGACCGATCCAGAACCGCAGGTCCCTCCGCTCCGGCGGCAACAGCAGCGCCTCCGGTCGGGATGACAAGTCCAAGGAAGGCGTGGTTGTTACACTGACACCTGACACCTGACAACCGACAACATGGTTTTCCTTCCCTCCTTTGCGAAGATTAATCTCGGGCTGAAGATCGGGCCGGCGCGGCCAGATGGTTTTCATGAGCTGCGCACCGTCTATCAGACGCTGGCGCTGCATGATGTCGTTCGTGTGGACGTTGTGGCCGGTGAGGGGATTGAGATTCGCTGCGACGATCCGCGGGTGCCGCTGGATCAGACGAACACCTGCCACAAGATCGCCGAGCGGGTGCTGGCGCTGGTGAAGGAACAGCAGATCCCTCGCGGACTAAAGTCCGCTCGTGATGACAATTCTAAAAAGGGGCCTTACGGCGCACCTGAAGGTGCGCCCTTTCAAAGCCTGGGTACCAGCAGCGTACCCGAAGCCAGCGGACCCGGAACGGCTGGTGCCGTTCGACAGCCCGGGATTGAAACCCACCTCTACGGCACGGCGCACGCTGCGCGCGTTCAGCACGAAATCCAAAGCGGAGCGCGCAGGAAAATCGTCATCGAGATCGAGAAGCGGCTGCCGGTGCAGGGCGGGATGGGGGCCGCATCTTCGAACGCGGTAGCAGCGATGCTGGCGATGGAGCGCGCGCTTGGCGTGACGCTTGCGCCCGAGGACAAGTTGCGCATCGCGGCCGAGGTCGGCAGCGATCTGCCGCTGTTTCTGATTGGCGGTACGGTGCTCGGCGTGGGCCGCGGCGAAGAAGTTTTCCCGCTGCCCGATCTGCCGCCGATGCATGTGGTTGTGGTCACGCCGCCGGTTGGGGTTTCGACGCCGCGAGCCTTCGCGCGATGGGATGAGTTGGCGGCGCTGGAGGCCGGATTGACCCACTCCCGCCCGGCAGGTACAATAAACCAGTTCAGTCAACGTGTGTTTGCGTGGCTGGGCACAGGCTTCCCGCAGGTGGGCCGAAGTGAAGTACAGGCTCAATCTGCATCCGGTGTTCCCGCACGAGGCGGGGACCGGGCCGAGACACCGCTTCTCGACCTCGTCCGAGCCGGGATAGAAAACGACTTCGAAAAGGTCGTCTTTCCTGAGTATCCCGATTTGCGTGAGGTAAAGGCCGTATTGCTGCGCGAAGGCGCGCGCTACGCCTCGTTGTCCGGTTCCGGCTCGACACTGTACGGGCTCTTTGAAAGTTCAGAGGAAGCGCAGGCCGCTGCCGCGCGTATGAGCGCCGCAGGACATGCGGCGGTCGCGACGACGACGTTGACGCGGGAAGGGTACTGGAAAGCAGTGGCCAGGGATTAGCGCTCCGCTCGGGATGACAAGGATTGATTTTTTGCCCACCCTGTCGCCAAAGGCCGGCGAAAAGGATGGGGCACCCGCAGAGTTCGATCAGGCGCAGGCTGCAGGACACTGGGCGGTCGACTAATGGTAGGTCAAGTGCCTTTGGAGCACTTTGTCTAGGTTCGAATCCTAGCCGCCCAGCCAAAAGTCAGTTGTCACACGGTCAGGGATTTACCAGAGGACGAAACGCAGGTCCCTCCGCTCCGGCTGAAGCCGTCGGTCGGGATGACAAGTTTTAAGGGGTCGGTCAGAGCCCCGGCAGTAAGGTTTGCAATAGCACTACACGAGCTGAAGGCTGAGAGCCGACGGCCAATTAATTCCCGGCGTACAACCAAACCAGGTGAAGCGGGGTATTGACGCGATGGATGCAGGGACGAAAACAGGCGTAGTTCCTCCAGCGACGACGAGCGGCGACGGCACTGCGCAAATGGTGAAGCCGGCGCAGGTGGTGGCGGAGCCGAAGCCGGTGGCCGATCAGAAGGCGTTAGGCGAAAAGAAGCCGACGCGGGCGCGGCAGGACGATCGCTGGAAGATCTTTTCGGGCACGGCCAATGACGCGCTGGCGAAAGAGATTTGCGACTTCCTCGAGCTGCCGCTGGGCAAGGCTTGCATCAAGCGCTTCTCCGACGGCGAGACGTATGTGCAGATCGAGGAGAACGTGCGCGGCGCCGATGTCTTCATGGTGCAGCCGACGTGCGATCCGGTGGATGTGCACCTGATGCAGTTGCTGCTGCTGATCGATGCGCTCAAGCGGGCTTCGGCGCGGCGCATCACGGTAGTGATTCCGTACTTCGGTTACGCCCGGCAGGACCGCAAGGACAAGCCGCGGGTTCCGATTTCGTCGAAGCTGGTGGCCGATCTGCTGACCACCGCGGGCGCCGATCGCGCGTTAGTGGTCGATCTGCATGCGCCGCAGATTCAGGGATTTTTCAACATCCCGGTGGACCATATATTTGCCTCGCCGGTGCTGGTGGATTATTTCCGCAAGAAGGCGCTGCCGGATCTGACGGTGGTTTCTCCGGATGCGGGGGGCGTGGAGCGTGCGCGCTTCTTCGCCAAGAAGATGGATTCGGCGCTGGCTATCGTCGACAAGCGCCGGGTGGAGATGGATGTGACCGAAGTGATGCATGTGATCGGTGACGTAAAGGGTCGCACCTGTCTCATCCTCGACGACATTATCGACACCGCGGGCACGCTGGTGAAAACCGCCAGGCCCTGCTGGATGCGGGAGCGCGCGAGGTGCATGCCTGTGCTACGCATGCCGTGCTCTCGGGGCCGGCAGTCGAGAGAATTTCGAAATCGGGGTTGGCCGAAGTGGTTGTGACCAACACCATTCCGCTGTCGGAAGCGGCGAGCCATGAGCCCAAGATCGTAGTTCGTTCGATTGCCGGGCTGCTGGGGCGCGCCATTCAATCGATTCACGAAGAGACTTCCGTCAGCAAACTGTTCTTGTAAAGGATAAAGATTATGGCTACAGCAACCGCAGAAAAATTCGTTGAAGCAAAGCCGCGGAGCAGTGGGGGCAAGAACGATGCCCGCCGCCTGCGCAAGAGCGGACTGGTTCCGGCTGTCCTTTATGGCGCGGGACTGGAACCGCTGAACATCTCGGTGGATCCCAAGCAGATCAACCGCATCCTGCATTCCGAGCAGGGTCACAACTCCATCTTCGACATGGCTGCCGGGGGCGACTCCGGCAAGGTGATGATCGTGGACTGGCAGTACGAGCCCATCAAGGGTCAACTGCTGCACGTCGACCTGAAGCGCATTGCCATGGACAAGGTGCTGGTCGTCAGCGTGCCCATCACCATGAAGGGCGAAGCGCCGGGCGTGAAGCTGCAGGGCGGCATCCTGGAGCAGGTGTTGCGCGAAGTGGAAATCGAGTGTTTGCCGGCCGACATTCCGAGCCACATCGATGCCGATGTGAGCCAGCTGAATTTCGGCGACGCGATTCGCATCTCCGATCTGCAGCACGAGGGCAAGCTGAAGTTCCTGACCGAGGAGACCCAGGTTGTGGCGCACGTGGTCGCGGTGAAGGAAGTTGCCGCGGCGGCTCCGGCAGAAGGCGCGGAAGTTGCCGAAGCCACGGCCGAGCCCGAGGTCATCAAGAAGGGCAAGCAGGACGCCGAGGGCGGCGAAGCGGCTGCCGGTGGCGACAAGGCCGAGAAGGCCGAGAAGAAGAAGTAAGGCTTGTGAAACTGATCGTCGGGCTCGGCAATCCGGGCATCGAATACCAGTTCACACCGCACAACATGGGTTTCCTGGCGGTGGACCGCATCGCCGAGGAGTGCGGCGTTCGCGTGAACAACCGGCATTGCCGGGCGCAGACGGCGCGCACGCGGATTGCCGGGCACGAAGTGGTGCTGGCCAAGCCGGAAACCTTCATGAACCTGAGCGGCGCCTCGGTGCTCGAGCTGGTTCGCGAGTACGAGGCGAAGCCGGAAGAAGATCTGGTGCTGCTGTACGACGAGTTGGATCTGCCGTTCGGTACCTTGCGGGTTCGCCCGCGGGGCCGCTCGGCGGGACACAACGGAGTGCAGTCGATCATCGGCGCGCTGGGTACGCAGGAGTTCACCCGCGTCCGGCTGGGGATTGGGCCGGATTATCCGGTAGGCGACGGCGCGCGGTATGTGCTGTCGCAGTTCAAGAAAGCGCAGCTGGAAACGGTAAGCGCGGTTCTGGGTCAGGCGTCTGACGCTGTGGGAGTGATCCTCGGCGAGGGCGTGCAGGCGGCGATGAATCGGTTCAATCGCAAGCCGGAAGAAGAAGCAACTAGCGACTAGCAATTAGCAGCTAGCTGAAGGTTTAACTATCAAGTTTCAGGTCCACGCGTTGCAAATGCGTGGACGGGCAGAAAAGATCGGCACTGGTGGCTAGTCGCTAGCTGCCAGTTGCTTAGGAGAAACAATGCAACGTACTTATGAATTGATGTTCATCGTTCGGCCTGACATGCCGGAAGAGGAGCAGGACAAGCTCATCTCGAACCTGGAAAACCAGGTTGGCGGCGCAGGCGGCACGGTGAAGAGCGTGGAACGCATGGGCAAGCGCCGGCTGGCCTACCTGGTGCGCAACTTCCAGGACGGCATCTACGTCCTGATGACGCTGGAAGGGGAAGGCGGCATGGTGAAGGAAGTGGAACGCCGCCTGCGAGTAGCCGAGCCGGTGATCAAGTTCATCACCGTGCGCATCGACGAAGAGCAGAAGCGCCTGGCCAAGATCAAGGCCATCCGCGACACCAAGGTGCGCGGCAAGGGCACGCGCGCGGCGGCGGCCGCTGCCGAGGCAGCCGAGGCTGCTCCGCCGGCGGTGGTTGCTCCTCCGGCCGCTCCAGCTGCGCCCGAGAGCGCACCTGCCGAAGGCGCGGAGACGGCTCCAGTCAGCGCATAGTTTTAGTCTGACGCTGTGGTACTACCACGGTGTGGGATATCGTTAAATTTCCGGATTGACGGGCCAGTCGCCCTCGATCCCGCCTCGATGAGGCATTGAAGGAGAATCATGGCAGACGAAAGCAGAACGGCGGCTCCGGCCGCGAGCAGTGACGCCCCGGCGTCGCGTCCTGAGGGCGGCGGCGGCTCCGGACCCCGCGAAGGCGGCGGCGGTCCTCGTGGCCCGCGTCCGGGCGGACGTCCCGGCGGCCCGCGCGAAGGCGGACGGAAGTTCTTCCGCCGCAAGAAGGTTTGCAAGTTCTGTGTCGAGAAGATCGACGGCATCAATTACAAGGACGTGCGCCTGTTGTCCGGCTTCGTGGCGGAAAGCGGCAAGATCGTTCCCCGGCGTCTGACCGGCGTTTGCACGCCGCACCAGCGCCGCCTGACCGCGGCCATCAAGCAGGCGCGCAACATCGCACTGCTGCCCTTCGGCGCGCGGGCGTAAAGCAGTAGTCAGTGGCCAGTAGTCAGTGGCCAGTTTCGAGCGACGCTGAATTAGCGCTGCATTCTTGGTCGGATTAAGCGTCCAACGTCTGCAGGGGCGGCGAAACGCAGGTCCCTCCGCTCGGACTGAAGTCCTCGGTCGGGATGACAAGCGGATTGTGAAAGCGATCGTCCTGCTGCCGCGGCGCTGCTTTGCATGGGACCAGTCCCGTCAGCGGGACGAAATAAGAAAGCCCAGCGCTTCAGCGGTGGGTGAGACAAGAGTTGGAAGCATCGAGTCCCTACGGGGACGACACAGGGGACGAGGGCTTGAGCCCGAGTTCACATGGAGTTTGAAAATGGAAGTCATTCTGAAAGAAGACGTAGATAAGCTCGGCTCCCGCGGTGACGTGGTGAAGGTGGCCGAAGGCTATGGCCGCAATTACCTGCTGCCGCATAAGCTCGCCATCGAGGCGACCGCGGCCAACCGCGCCGTCATCGAGCAGATGAAGGCCGCTGCCGTGCGCCGCACGGCGAAGGAAAAGGGCGCTGCCGAAGCCTTGGCCCAGCAGTTTGCCGGCGTCGAGCTGACCTTCGTGCGCAAGACGGGCGAGCACGATCAGCTCTTCGGGTCGGTCACCTCGGCCGACATCGCGCGCGAGCTCGAGGGCAAGGGCTTCACCATCGATCGCCGGAAGATCCAGCTGAACGAACAGCTGAAGTCGATCGGCGAGCACACCGTCTCCATCAAGCTGCACAAGGAAGTGTCGGTGCCGGTGAAGGTGAAGATCCAGAAGGAAGGCGGCGCCGAAGAGGCGGCCGTGCCTGCTGCGACGGAAGAAGCCAGCGCGGAAGCGTAAGATTTATCCGCTCGGTGGCACAGGAAGAGCGCGCCCGCGCTGCCACCGTTCTCGGTTGCCCGGGTAGAGCGGACCTTCCGGTCCGCGTCAGCGCAGTTGTAAGAATTGAGAGCCGACTTTCGTCGGCGGCAGAAGGGTGCCGCCGGCTGAAGCCGGCTTTATTTTTGTCGCGGCCGCCGACGCTGGCCTAAAAGGCCAGCTCTACCGGGACCTCAGCGGCCGGTCAGCGGCTCGGCGTATTGCGCTGGGATGGGGATGTCGTACTTCTGCTCCATGAATTTCTGGTAGGCCTGCTTGAATTCCGCCGGTGGCAGGCGCTTCAGGATTCTGCCGCTGGGCACCTCGACCTCGTACCCCATCGACTGGCAACTGATGCCGCCGTAATTCGAGGTGCAGGGCACTTGCGCCAGCACCACCAGCGACGCCGAGTCTTTCAGCCAGGTGATGGCCGTCATGTTGTAGTCGGGTTCGCGCTCGATCTTGCGGCAGGTGGTCGGGTCGAGGAAGAGCGCCTTGCAGGGCGGGAAGGTTTGCACCATGTCCTGCTCGGCCAGATGGGTGACATCGATGGCGCGCAACTGCTCGTCGGCAAGCAGGTAAACCTGGACGAAGGCGGGCGAAGTCATGCCCTCGCCGGCGTCGACGAAAAACGCTTTGGAGTCGGGCGACCAGAGCAGGTCGTTGTGCGGGCTGGCGAAGACGTCGTGAATCTCGCGCGCGGGCTTGCCGGACTGGGTGAGGCGGAGGTAGGCGCCGCCGTCCTGGTAAAGCACTTCGACGGCGGTGGTCTTGTCGGGGGCCGGGATGCGCACCGTCGGACAGGAGGACTGGCATTGTCCGGGGAAGCCGGTGGCGTGCCGGATCCAGTTGGGCTTGCCGGCGAAGGCAAGGGACGGCGCCAACAGCAACAGCGTCAGCGAGATTCGCGAAAGCGAGCGCACGCGGTCTTCCTCCAGCCTTCTGACGCCATGATAAGCCTGCGTGGCAAGCGCTCCCGATTTCCCGCTTCACGAAAAGCCTGTCAATAGCACCAAGGAGATAAAGAGTAGTATAAGTGCAACATTCAAGGGATGATATAAAGTTGTCGAAAACTGTGCAAATACCCTTCGAATGTGCTATACTGGTTTGTAAGTTCAGGGAAGGCGGAGAGCCATAGGGCTCCCGCCTTTTTCTTTTGCCTCTAGAGCAGTCCGAGTTCGTTTAGCTCCTCGTCGGTCAGGGGTTCTGGGCGGGGGCTGGCCGCGGGCGGGTGGTCGGCCCCGGTCGCGGCTGGCGCGAGGGCGATCAGCCGGGCCACCGGCGTCTTACCGCGGGTGATGATGACCTCTTTGCCGTCTTCGGCTTCCTTGATCAGCCGCGAGAGGTTGGTTTTTGCCTGATGGACGGTGTAGCTCATAGTGGATAAGGGTAGTTAGCTAAGGGCGACGGGTCAAGGAAGCGGTCGCACGTCGCCCCATCCGAAAAGCCTCTCACCCTAGCCCAGAATCGGGGCTAGGATGGGGCACCCGCTGGGAACGCCGTCCCGGCTGGACACGTACTACGAAATGGGCGTTCTATAATCGCTCACGGTTTCTAGTCGCGCCCGTCTATGTAGTTGCAGACACAAGAATTGGTTTGCAATTGCAAAGCAGGTAGAAACCAGCATGCCGGCCGAAGCGGTAGCAGTTCCACTCACGGTTGGCCCGGGACTTGCACCCCAGTCTGCCAAGAGCGGCTTGGGAACCCCGGCGCTTCGTCCTCCTGAGGCGTGGCAGGAGACGGAAAGAGCGTCAGCGGTACGAGTGGGGCAGGCCCAGAGCCGCATGAATGACACGGAGCTGATCCGGGAAGCACAGCGTGGCAATCGCGCCGCGTTCGAGGACCTCGTGCGCCAGTACGATAGCGCCGTGCTGCGCCTGGCGTATCACCTCACGCGCTCCGAGCAGGACGCACAGGACATTTATCAGGAAGCGTTCCTCAAGGCGTACCGGAACATCGGCAACTTCCGCTTCGAGTGCTCGTTCTACACCTGGATCTACCGCATCGTTACCAATCTTTGTCTTGACCTGCTGCGCAAACGGCAGGTGCGCAAAGAGGACTCGGCGATTGCCACCGACTCCGAAGGCGGGACGTACGACCTGATGGATCAGGTTGCCGACGACCGCGCGGGGGCGAGTCCGGAGAAAGATCTGATGCGGCGCGAATTGGGAGCGCGCATCGCCAAGGCTCTGAGCAAGCTGACGCCGCGCGAACGCATGGTCTTCGAGATGAAGCACTACCAGGGCTTGAAGCTGCGCACCATCGGCGAAATTTTGAATACGACGGAAGAGACAGCGAAGAACACGTTGTTCCGCGGCACGCAGAAGCTGCGGGCGGCGTTGAAGGATGTCAGGTAAGAGAGCGGTTAGCACTTGGCCAAAGCGGTTTTCATCACGGAGTTACTGAGTGCACCGAGAAGATAAAAATGAAGTCTCCGGAAGCACGAGAGACTTCGCCGTGAAGAACAAAAGTTTGCGCGATGAGTTTTGGCTAATTGCTAATTGCCCTCGAACGAAGTGAGAGGTTGTTATGAATTGCGATTGGGTACAAGAAAATATTTGTCTGTACCTGTACAACGAGCTGGCTGACGACGCCCGGCATGAGCTGGAGCAGCACATCCGTCGCTGCACCAAGTGCGCTGCCGAGCTGACGGCGCAGCAGGCGTTCCAGCAGCAGATGGATGTTTTGCCGGTGGAAGAGCCGTCGGCAAGTTTTCTGGCTTCGGCGCGCATGCGCCTGCAGGAGTCGCTGGAGACGGCCGAGCAGAACCGCTCGTGGTATCACCGGCTGACGTTCGATCCAACGGCGTGGCTGCGGCAGATGCGCTTTTCACCCGCGCTGGCTGCGGTGCTGCTGATGGTCGGCTTCGGCTCGGGCCTGGGGACGATGTACAGCACGATGGGCAAGTTTGTGGGACCCGGCAAGCAGCCGGTAGTGCAGTCGTCCATCGGCGGTATCACTTCCATCGAGCACAAACCCAACTCCGACCAGGTTCAAATCACTTACGACCGCGTGGTTCCCGATACGATTCAGGGTAAAGTTACCGACCCGGATATTCAGGCGATGCTGGCGTTTGCGGCTAAGACCAATTCGAACAACTCCGGGGTGCGCCTGGATTCGGTGGAGATGCTGAACAGCAAGGTCGATGACCAGGTGGCCCGCGAGGCGTTGACCTATGCGCTGCGGTACGACAGCAATCCGGGTGTACGGTTGAAGACGCTTGAGGGTCTGAGCCGCTATACGAAGCAGGACATCCGGGTGCGCAACGCCGTTCTGGATGCGCTGTTGAATGACAGCAACCTGGCGGTGCGCAGCGGCGCGCTGCAGGCTCTGGATCCGGTGAAGGCCGATACCAGCGTGCGCATGGCATTACAGCAGTTGGCCAAGGACGATCCCAGTGCTTACATTCGCACCGAAGCGCAGCGCGAGCTGTCTTCGATGCCAAATCTCGATTAACGCAAAGGAACCGATTCTCAGGAAATGGGCGATCGCACGGCAAAGGGAAACCACAATCAAAGGCCAGGGGCACAGACCGGGAGCGCGAGGTTAACCAGATCCTCTCTGTGCGCGTGCGGCTTTGTGGTGCTCTTCACGGTCGCCATTCCGCTGTGGGCGCAGCAGTCGAAGGTCTATCGCGACGGCAACTCGTGGGTGGAAGAGATCACAGGCACGTTGCCGCTTACGCGCGACGTGCACGTCACCACCGACCTGGGCTCGGTACAGGTGCAGGGCGGCTCGCCGCGGATCACCTACCTGGTGCGCAAGCGTTCGTACGCGCCCACCGAGAAGGACGCGCGCAAGCAGTTTGAGCAGATGCGGATCACCGCCGCCAGGAACGGTGACACCGATCTGATCCAGGGCAGGATTACCGGACGAGCGATGATGCGCTTCGGCGCCGAGTTTCTCTTGCAGGTGCCGCGCGACCTCAACGTGGTGCACGTGGAAACGCGCGGCGGTTCGCTGGCGTTCACCTCGATTGCCGCAAACATCGTCGCTTCGACGGGGGCCGGACTGATTAAGCTGGATGACCTGGCGGGGCCGGTGAAGATTGTGAGCGGCGGCGGCAACATCGAAGGCGGCAACCTGGGCAACGATTTCAGCGTGACCAGCGGTGCGGCCGATGTCAAGGTTGCTAACGTTGGGGGGCAGACGCAAGTCAATTTAGGTGGAGGCCGGGTGTACATCGGCTCATCGCACGCCTCGACGATTCAGACCGGCGCCGGAAGCATTCAGATCCAGAAGTGCATGGGCGATCTGCATGCCACCAGCGGCGGCGGCAATCTGTATCTGGGCGATGTGGAAGGTTCGGTGACCGCGCAGACGCAGGGCGGCAGCGTGCGGTTGGCAAGCGCGACCGGTCCGGTCAGCGTTACCACCGGCGGCGGCAGCGTGGAACTTTTCCGGGTGGGCCGCGGCGCGCAAGTGGAAACCGGCGCCGGTCCGATTATGGTTGAGTTCATCGGCAACCGCAGCGTGACGAATTCGTTTTTGCATACGGCATCGGGCGATGTGAGCGTCTGTTTCTCCGCCAATCAGGGCGTGAGCGTTCACGCGCAATCGGACATGGCGAGCGGACAGGGTGTGGTCACGGATTTTCCGGGGCTGAGCGTCACCTCGCAGGGCGGGCAGTATATGCCGCGTTCGGTTTGGGTAGAAGGCGCCATCAATGGTGGCGGGCCTTTGCTTCGTATCCGCACGACGATCGGGCAGATCGCCCTGCGGCATTGTCAGTAGACGAAGCACAGGCAAAGCAGCGCGTCCTGGGACGCGTCTTTACGGGACTGGGATGAGTTGAGAAGCCGGACTTCGGTCCGGTGCAGATCGCTTGCAGAGCAGGTTGTTATGCGTAATCGCAGCACAAATTCGTTTTTCGCTGTCTTCTCCGCAGTGCTCGTGTTGTCGGCGATAGCTGCCGCCTCGGGCGCGCCGTGGCCGGAGGCGCACTCGGGCGCCTACCTGGGAGTGCAGGTGACCGCGGTCACCAACGAGCGCGCGTCGGCGCTGAAGCTGCCGGCGTCGTCGGGCGCCATCATCGCGTATGTCGATCAGGACGGCCCGGCCTGCCACGCGGGGCTGGTGGAGAACGATGTGGTCGTCGCTTTTGACGGCGCCAAGGTCGATGGCCCTGAGCAGTTGCAGAACATGATCCACGTCACTCCGCCGCAGAAGACAATCACGCTGACCATCATGCGCAACGGAATTCGCAAGGACGTGAAGGTCACGCTGGGCAGCTGGAACGTGATGTCGCATGTGCACACGATGAACGCGGCGAATGGCTTCCCGCCCCCGCCGCACGCTTATCCGCCGGATTTGGAGATGCCCGCGTTTACTTTGTTGTCGGCGCGTCATGGGCTGGTGGTGGAAAGTTTGACCCCGCAACTGTCGGACTTTTTCGGCGTGGCACATGGGCGCGGCGTGCTGGTGCGTTCGGTCGAAAATGGCAGTCCTGCTGCCGCGGCGGGAATCAAGGCGGGCGACATCATCGTGAAAGTCAACAACGAAGAAGTCCACGACATGTCGGACTGGCAGCGCGGCATGCATGCGCCGGGCAAGCTGGCGGTGGTGATCTGGCGCGAGAAGAAGGAACAAAACGTCGTCATCAACGTTCCCGGCTCGGGCGACACCTCGCGGCTTTTCCCCAGCGAGCAGCTCGACTTCGATACCCAGGCGCAGATGCTTAGCGAGCAGATGGAACTGCGGAAGCCGGAGATCGAGGCGAAGGCAATGGAGTTAGCGCAAGTTGAACCCAGCCAGCAGGAAATCCAGAAGATGCAGCGCGAGATCGAGAAGCAGATGAAGGCCCAGCAAAAAGAGATGAGCAGGATGTCGCGCCAGCTCGGCAAGTCGAACAAGAAAGAGATGGAGCAGCTTCGCTCCGAGATCCAGAAGTCGGTGCCGTCGCAGCAGCAGATCGACGAGATGAAGCGGCAGGTGCAGGAGTCGGTGCCGTCGCAGAAAGAGATTGACGAGATGACGCGGAAGATCCAGGCTGCGATTCCGAACCAGGATGAGCTCAACAAGATGCAGCAGCAGCTACAAAGCTCGATGCCGAGCCAGCAGCAGCTCGACCAGATGCGCCGGCAGATCGAAGATCAGATGAAGAATCTGACGCCGCAGATGCAGCGCGAGATGGAACAACTGAAGAAGCAGATGGAGCAGCAGAAGCTCGATCTGAATCAGATGATGCAGGAGTTCCAGCGACAGGAGTTTTGATCGCTTATGTTCCCACCCTCTCGCCAAAATAAGGCGAGGAGGATGGGGCACCCGGCCGCTGAAGTACCTCGGCAGGGGCTGAAGCCCGAATCAAACGGCACAGCTTAACGGCACGTCTAAAGACGTGCCCTGACACAAAACGATAAGGCAGTCGCGGCCAGGCTCCTGGCAGCCCTCTACGCCGTCCGCCGCCAACGACGATCCAGCAACTCCACCACACCGTAGAGCGCCACACAAATCCAGAAATCCACGATCAGCCCCAGATCCAGTTTGTCAGGATGGTGCCGTCCCGCCGCGGGCAGGTGCGGCGTGATGACGAAGAAGTAAAGAAGATTGCCGACCACGATGGCGATCGTCTGTTTGAGGATTCGTCGCAACACTTACTATGTTGGACACCGAAGGCGGGCGGTTTGATGCCAGGGAAGGCAGCAATTGGCATTTCACATTTAGCATTTGGCAAGAGACTTTCCGGCTAAATGCCAAGTGCTAACGGCCAAGTGCCGCCGTTCATTTACCATCTTTCCTGTGCTTGAACTCTCGACCAGCGTGCAGTACGTCAAAGGCATCGGCCCGCACTTTGCCGAGATCCTGCTGGAAAAGGGCATCAGCACGGTCGAAGACCTGCTCTACTACCTGCCGTTCCGCTACGAAGACCGGCTGAACCCGCGTGGCATCGGCGAGCTGCGGCCGGGCGAGATGGCCAGCGTCATCGCCGAAGTGCGCACCTTTGGGTTCTTTCGCACGCGTCGCATGCCCATCTTCGAGATGACCGTCGGGCAGGGCCGCGACACCCTGAAGTGCATCTGGTTCAACGCAAAATATCTGCAGGACAAATTTCGCGCGGGCATGCTGGTTGCGCTCTACGGCAAAGTCGAGTCGGGGGCGCGCGGCGGGCATCGCTTCGAGATTCTTCAGCCACAGTTCGAAATCCTGCACGATCCTTCCACCGATTCCTCCGGCGGCAACGACGAAGAGAAGAAATGGCAATCGCTGGAAGTCGGACGCATCGTGCCCATCTACGAAGCTGCCGGCAACGGGCGCCTGAGCACGCGCTGGTTTCGCCGCGTGATTCACGGCATGCTGGAAAATCTTCAGCCCGACATTCCCGACGCTATTCCGGCGGTGGTTCGCGGGCGCATGCAACTCATCGATCGACGCCAGTCCTTCTGGCAGGCGCACTGGCCCGAGGTCGGCGAGATTCTGACGAACCTCCAGGCGGCGCGCACGCCAGCGCACATCCGGCTCATCTTCGAAGAGCTGTTTTTCCTGGAACTGGGGCTGGAGCTGAAGCGGCGCAAGATGCGTTCGCAAACCGGCATCGGCTTTGCCATCAACGACAAGGTTCGCGCCGCCATCAAGCGCATCCTGCCGTTTCATCCCACAGAGGCGCAGAAGCGCGTGCTGAAAGAAATTGCCGCCGACATGGCCGAGCCGGTTCCGATGCGCCGCCTGCTGCAAGGCGACGTCGGCTCGGGCAAGACCATCATCGCGCTCGAAGCAGCGGTCATCGCCATCGAGAACGGCTACCAGGTTGCGCTGATGGCGCCGACGGAAATTCTTGCGACCCAGCACTACCTGAGCGCTCGCAAGATTCTGGAAACCGCGGGCTATCGCATCGTGCTGCTCACCGGCTCGCAGGAGGCGGGGCGCAAGAAGCAGGTAAGACATCACATCGCGCAGGGCAACGCGCAGCTGGTGATCGGCACGCATGCGCTCATCCAGGAGACGGTGGAGTTCGACAAGCTGGGGCTGGTGATTGTCGACGAGCAACATCGCTTCGGGGTGATGCAGCGTTTCAAGCTGATGAAGAAGGCGGATCAACCTCCACAAGCTCGGCTAACGCCGGGAGCTCCTGAAACCGAGGCCGAGCCCGATGTCCTGGTGATGACCGCGACGCCCATTCCGCGCACGCTGGCGCTGACGATTTATGGCGATCTCGATACGAGTGTTCTCGATGAGCTGCCTCCGGGCCGCACGCCGATTACGACACGCTGTGTCGGCGACGAGCGCGCGGACGAAGTTTGGCAGTTTGTGAAGAAACAGGTTGCTGCCGGACATCAGGCCTACGTTGTCTATCCGGTCATCGATGAAGGCGCGATGGAAGGAGAGTTAAAAGCCGCGATCAAGATGCACGAGCGATTGCGTTCGCGCGAACTTTCCAACCTGCACGTCGGCCTGCTGCACGGCCGCATGAGCGCCGATGAGAAAGACGCGACCATGGCCGCGTTCAAGCGCGGCGAGATCAATGTGCTGGTGGCGACGACGGTGATCGAGGTAGGCGTCGATGTGCCCAACGCGAACGTGATGGTCATCGAGCACGCCGAGCGTTTTGGCCTGTCGCAGCTGCATCAGTTGCGCGGGCGCATCGGCCGCGGCGCCGCCAAGTCGTATTGCGTGCTGATGACGGGAGGCAAGGTTTCCGTCGAAGCGCAGCAGCGGCTGGACGCGATGGTGCGCACGCAAAACGGATTCGAGATCGCGGAGCTGGATTTGCAGCAGCGCGGGCCGGGCGAGTTCTTCGGCACGCGGCAGGCGGGCATGCCGAACTTTCGCGTCGCCAATCTGCTGCGCGATCGCGATCTGCTGGAGGCTGCGCGCAAGGAAGCGCGCTATGTGCTCGGCAATCCGGACGACATTGGCAAAGGCGAGGTCGAGCGCGCGATAACCCATCTGCGGAGTCATTGGAACCGGCGGTACGGGTTGGTTGAGGTGGGATAGCCGAGCGCGCGGTTTTTTGGTTTTATCATGAGCGGAGCGCCCGTCGTAATTCAAGGCGCGCGGTAGCGCTTGAAGTAACCTATCCTTTACCTCAGCGGCTGAAGCCGAGACAAGAGATGGCATCTCAACGGCACGCCTGAAGGCGTGCTCCACCCAAGATTACGGGACCACAGCTTCAGCGTGATCCATTTCCCAAGGAGTCCTCATGCTTGATCCTAAAGAAATCCTGACCTCGCTGGCCGACCGCTTCGCCGCGACCGGCAAAGTGCAAAACGTTTTCGGCGAGCCCATCGAAGCGCACGGCAAGACCATCATTCCCGTGGCTCGCGTGAAGTATGGCCTGGGTGCGGGCGGCGGCGGCGAAAATAAGAGTGGCGCCGAAGACGCCGTTGGCGGCTCGGGTGGCGGCGGAGGCGTGCAGGTCACGCCCATCGGCGTCATCGAAGTAACCGACGGCGGCACGCGCTTTCTGCGCTTCTTCGATCCGCAAATGGCGGCGAAGCTGGTGGCCGGTGGCGTCGTGCTGGGACTTCTGCTGCGGCGGGCGCTGCGCTGTCGCAGTTAGCCCTATAGCTGGTTATATTTTTCCAGGTCCTCAGGCTTTACTTTGCCGCCAAAGGGAAGCTGGCAGTTGGCGCAGGCATCGTTGAAGGGATGGAAGGCGCTACGCTTCTTCTCGCGCAGAAACGAATTGCCGCAACGTGGACACTTCCATACATCGAGCTTGTGGCTGACGTAGAGAAATACGCCGATGTACGCGATCAGGAAGACCAGCGACAGGATGCCGCCGAACAATTTTGCGGCGATGCCGATAACAGGGATGAATCCGAAGAACAAAAACAGCCAGGCATTCTTCAGCTTCTCGAGCTCCTGCCAGCGGGCGGCAACGTCCGTAGGTGCGGCTTTGGTTTCCAGCATGGGGTACTGAGCGATTATGTCCCGGAACCGGCGCCGGATGCCAGTAATATTTGAAGTGCGCCACCTCGGTGGACGACGTATAACGACTGGGTAACCACAGCCCGCGCAAGGTAACCATGAGCACGAAAGCCGAACTTTTCCGCGAACTTCCATCCGTTGACGAACTGCTGCGCCGCGTCGCGGTACAGGCACTGGCCCAACACTTTGGTCACGCGGAAACGGTTGAGGCCGCGCGCAAGTTTCTGGAGGAGTTGCGCGGCCGCATTGCGGATGACTCGCTGGACGAAACCGCGCTGGGGGGGATAGTGGAAGACGCGGCGGCGGCCATCGAGCAGCGCTTGCAGCAGTCGTTGAGCTACTCTCTGCGGCCGGTCATCAATGCAACCGGTGTGATTCTGCATACGAATCTCGGGCGCGCGCCATTGGGCGAAGCTGTGTTGCAGCATGTGATGGAGGTCGCGCGCGGATACTCGAATGTGGAATTCGACCTAGCGGCCGGCGAGCGTGGCAAGCGCGACGTTCACGTCAGTCGCTTGTTTGCGAAACTGTTGAACTGTCCGGGGCGCGAGCTTGCGACCATCGTGGTCAATAACAATGCCGCGGCGGTGCTGCTGGCGCTGAATGCGCTGGCCGAGGGCGGCGAGGTCATCGTCTCGCGCGGCGAGCTGGTCGAGATCGGGGGATCGTTCCGCATTCCTGACGTGATGGCGAAGTCGGGGGCGGTGCTGAGGGAAGTGGGCACGACGAACCGCACGCGCATTGGCGATTATGAGAGCGCGATCAGCGACCGAACGAAGCTGCTGCTGCGGGTGCATCGCTCGAACTTCCAGATTGTCGGCTTCACCGAGCAGCCGGCGCTGGCGGAGTTGGCGGCGCTGGGGCGCAAGCACAATATCCCGGTGATGGAAGACCTGGGCAGCGGCGAGCTCTTTGATCTGCGACAGGTGGGCGTGCACGGCGAGCCGATGATCAGCGAGAGCCTGCGCGCGGGCGTCGACGTTGTGACCTACAGCGGCGACAAGCTGCTGGGCGGCCCGCAGGCCGGACTCATCAGCGGCGACGCCGAGTTGGTGGCGAAGATTCGCAAGAACCCGCTCTTCCGCGCGCTGCGCGTGGACAAGATGTTTTATGCTGCGCTGGAGGCGACGCTGCTGGCTTATCTGCGCGAGGATTTCGACGCCATCCCGACGCTGCGCATGATGCGGGCGAGCGAAGAGGACTTGCAGCATCGCGCTGAGCACATGGTGCGGCATCTGCATATCAGCTCGCCGCAGCTGGAGGTTGAGCTGGTGGAGACGCGCTCGGTGATCGGCGGGGGATCGGCGCCGGGGGCGACGCTGCCGTCGTATGCGGTGGCCTTGAAGAGTGTGAGGCTGTCAGCCGAAGAAATTCTGGGGCGCCTACGGCAGTGGGCGACGCCGATTGTGGCGCGGGTGGAGGATGGGCGCGTGCTGCTGGACTTGCGAACGGTTGCGGCGGAACAGGATGCGGTGATTATGGCGGCGGTGGAGAGTCTGGGGAACGCAGGTCCTTGCGTCGGTCTGAAGACCTCCTCAGCGATGACAAATCTTCTACTTGTGCCGCCGTCGTTTCGCGCGAAACGAACATCGCTTGCCGTCTGCCTTGGCAAACTGTGACGTGCGCCGCTCCAAGTGCCGGTCACTAAATGCCTAAGTGCCTGAAGTCTAACATCTTGTCGACTCTCTACACCATCGGTCATTCCACACGCACGCTGGACGAACTGGTCGCGGCGCTGAAGGCGCACGGGGTCGCGACGCTGGTCGATATTCGTGCGTTCCCCATGTCGCGGCGCATGCCGCACTTCAATCGCGAGTCGCTGGAAGCCGAGCTGGCGGCGCGCGGGATTCGCTATGTGTGGATGAAGGAGCTCGGCGGCCATCGCAAGAAGATTCGCGAGGACTCGCCCAACACCGGACTGCGCAACGATTCGTTTCGTAATTATGCGGACTACATGCTGACGCCGGAGTTCGAGGGTGCGATCGCGAGACTGCTGACCATCGCTGAGGAGACAGGCGGTCCCACCCTCTCGCCAAGTGCGGGTGAGCAGTATGGGGCACCCGTGCGTACGGAGGCCGACCTGGCTGCGCGCAACACCGCCTACATGTGTGCCGAGCGGATGTACTTCCAGTGTCATCGCATGCTGGTGAGCGACTATCTCACCGCGCGTGGACACACGGTGCTGCACATCGATGACGACAAGCGCGCGCTGCGAGCGCACAAGCTGATGGCCGAGGCGCATCTGGTGGACGGCAAACTGCTATACAATGCCCAGCAATTGTTTTGAATCGTCGATCCGGATTTTCAGATGACCGGTCCAGCAGCTGCAGTCCACGATCAGCACCTAAGGCCGCGATCATCCGGGCCGCAGGGAACTTTCGCCGGCGTTCTGCAGTCGCCGCGCCATCAGGCTCTCCTGTTTGCGGTCGCCCTGATCGCTGCAACCATCGCGCTGTACGCTCCCGTCCGCGCGCATCCATTTCTGAATTTCGATGACGATATGTATGTCGCCAACAACGCTCACGTTCAGGCAGGCCTGCAGTGGGCGACGGTGAAGTGGGCGTTCACGTCGTTCTATGCCTCCAACTGGCATCCGCTGACATGGATATCGCACGCCGCGGACTGCCAGCTCTTCGGGCTCAATCCTGGTCGCGCGCACGAGATCAACCTCCTGCTGCACGTTGTCAATGTGCTGCTGCTGTTCTTCGTCCTGCAGCGGGCGACGGGCCGCATGGGACGCAGCGCGATGGTGGCCGCGCTGTTTGCCCTGCATGCAGTCAACATTGAATCGGTAGCGTGGATTGCCGAACGCAAGAACCTGCTCAGCATGATGTTCTTCCTGCTGGCGCTGGGAGCCTACCGCTGGTATGCGCGCCGGCCCGGGCTCGGCCGCTACCTCATGGTGGCCGCCTTATATGCCATGGGGCTGATGGCCAAGCCGCAGGTGATCACTTTGCCGTTCGTGCTGCTGCTGTGGGACTACTGGCCGCTGCAGCGGATGTTCGCTCCTCACGGCGAACGCGGCGACATTCCAGCCAGACCGTTCGGACGCCTGCTGCTGGAGAAGGTGCCGCTGTTGCTGCTGAGCGTCGCCAGTGGCGTGGTCACGGTGCTCGCGCAATATGAAGCCGGCTCGATGACCGGCCCGCACTGGCAGCCGTTGCCGGTTCGTCTGGAAAACGCTGTCGTCGCCTACGCGCGCTACATGGGCAAGGCGTTCTGGCCGTCAAATCTGGCGATCCTTTATCCGCATCCCGGCAATTCCTTGAGGGCCTGGCAGGTGGCTGGGTCGCTGCTGTTGCTGATCGCGATCACGGCAGTGGTTGTGGCGTTGCGCCGGCGGCGCTATTTGCCGGTGGGATGGTTGTGGTTCCTGGGAACGCTGGTGCCCATGATCGGATTCGTGCAGGTCGGGGTGCAGTCGATGGCCGATCGCTACGCGTATCTGCCGTTCATCGGGTTGTTCGTGATGATTTGCTGGCTGGTGGGGGACTGGGCCGACGAGCGCCACCTTGCACCCGCCTGGGAATTCGCTGCGAGTGTCGTCGTGCTGCTGGCATTGGCGATCGCGGCCCGTCGCCAACTCGATCGCTGGGCCGACAATAATCTGCTGTGGTGGCAGGTGGTCGCGCTGGAGACGCAGGCGCTTGACGCGAATCCGCAGAATTGGGCGGCGCAGGACGTGCTCGCGCATGCGCTGCTCAAACTCGACGAGGTGGACGTGGCGATGCCGCACTTCCGCGCGGCCGCGGCCATCAATCCCGCCGATCCCGACAGCAACGTGAATCTTGGCGCCTACCAGCAGCAGCACGGCGATTACCGTGGAGCGATCGAACAGTACAAGAAAGTCATCGCCATGACGGATGACGCTCCCCGGCAGAATGCGCAGGATCGTGCCCAGGCCTTCAGCAACATGGCCTTCGCCTATCGCGAAGTGAAGGACTACGCCCAGGCGCGCGCCAGTTTCCAGCAGGCAGTCGAATTGAATCCTGACGACTCGCGTTCGTGGCTGGGACTGGGACTGATGGCGCAGAAGTCCGGCGATCTTGAGGCGGCGATCGAGGATTACGGTCGCTCGCTGGCCATCGCTCCGCTGGACTGGGGATATCTGCTGCTGTCGAAGGCGCTGGACGATGCCGGCCGTCATCAGCAGGCTTTGGTTGCATGGAAGCATGCCGTGGCGATATCGCAGAATGTTGAGCGCGCGCAGAGGACGGCAGACACGGCGCTGGCGAAGTAGCGACTAGCAATCAGTGATTAGCAACTAGTAAAGGCAAACTAAGAGCAATAGCGACTGCTTGGAGCTAACAGCGAACAGCGAAGCGCGGCTTTTTGCTACCATCGATAATTCATGGCCAAACAGGCAGTTTTTCGAGAGCGCAACAAGCGCTACTACCGCGTTCTGCACACTCCCATCTGGATATGGGTCTTCTGGGTGCTTCCCGGATGGCCGTTGACCTACGACCTCTACACGCACGGCCCCGACCGCCGGCATTGGATCTGGCTGGCGATGATCCTGGTGGTCGTCGCGTGGCGCGGGCTTGCCGGCCGCTTGCCGGGATGCGAGCCGCGGCCTTACATCACCCATTACGGCGTGCATCAGCCGAACTTGTGGTATCGCGTGGTGTGCTACACGGCGGCGTGGATCGACATCATCGTTCCGTACGCGCTGAATCTGATCGGGCTTATCATCGCGTCGGCCACCGGCCAGTGGATGCTGAAGCAGCTTTACCAGTACGTGTACTATCCGCTGGCACTGCTGGTGGTGCTGGGCACGGTGTTCGATTGGACGCCGCGCGCCAAACGCGACACCTTCGGCGAGGGCGCCGAGCGCGCCTGGTTCTACGTTGCCATCTGGACGGTCGTGCCTACGCAGGTCATCAACTGGGGCGCGTGGCGCTTCGGCAAGTTCATGGACCTGTCGCCCCTGCCGCTGGCGCGCGTGCGCCTGCTGGTGTGCCTGATCTCGACGGCGTTTTTCTTTATGCTCGGATATATGAAGAAATTGCCGCGCACCACGCGTCACTACGAAGGCGTGGCCGCAGGCGGAGTGTAGGGTTGGGAAGCGGTTGCTAAATTATCAAATCGCCTGTTTTCGCCAACAATCCCAATTCATTCTGCATGATGACCAGTGAGACACAGCAGGACACGCCGAAAGCAGGATTCAACTGGCAGAATCCGTCATGGGTGCTTTTGCTAATCGTCCTACCGTGGGCACTTGGCATTGTCTACAGTTTGTACGAATGGCGGCTAGACTCCGCGATTGCTGCGCGGCAACAAACAACAAATGGCACAATTACCGCGCACGAGCCAGCTAATCACAACCGCTACGGCTACGTGTTCAGCACGAGCGGGAGTACATACCGCGGGTGGGAGTATCCTCAAAAGAGAGAATACTCGATTGGCGAACAGGTGACGGTTTACTACGACCCGACAAATCCCTCTAGAAGCTCGCTTACGGAGTTCAACGAGTTGAGCTTCCGCGCATTCGGCCCGGTTCCGCTGCTCCTACTCGGCACCGGAGGCGTTGCCTTCTACATCTACAAGCGACGTAAGCACCTGCGCATTGCTGCACATCAGCCCTAGCGGACCGGAACGAATGCCGTGGTGGTCGCTGTTGTAATATCGCCTTAGCGTAAGTGATCGGGTCGACCCGGATCGGTTACGATAAGGCCTGATTACGCCAACAAAGCAAGTTCAGCAGCGCGTTTGAGATAATCTGAGACTATGAAACTGGTCGGTGCATACTTCTTGCATTTGTGCTCCAGTGCACTCGTAGTGCCCGGCCTTACGCTGCTGCTTATGTCTGTGGGCTTTAGTGTTGTCGATCGTCTGGCCGGGATTGGTGGCTCTCCGCAAAAATTTTATTCAGACTACTTTCTGCCAATGGCTGTCGTTATTGCATTGGCGCTTGCTTATCAGGTTTGTGAGACTTTCACCGCGAAATGTGCTGTGTGGGTTTGGGTGCCGTTTACGTTGATATTTATAGCTCGTGTGGTCGCCTGGATGGCATCGGGGAGTGTTTTGTTCCGCTCTGGACTCGTGAGTCATTTCTTTGCCGCAGACTGTCAGGTAGCGCAGTGGGCCGAACCAAATTTCACGTCCCGCTGTTCAGATAAATTGTTTCTTACGCAGCTATTCATAGGAACCCTCGCATACTCCTGTGGGGCGTCTATTTACAACGTCATCGCTCGCAGGGCCTCTCGACCAGCGGTGTCTGTTCAGGCGTAACTGGCGTAACATCGCCATTGCACCCATTGACAATGCCCCTGAGCATCACCAAAACGACCGCCGCGCTGCTGCTGTATGTTGGGTTTGCTCTCGCGCAACCACCAACATCCACGCCTTCCTCCGCTTCGCAGCAACCGAATCGTGTGACCCTGTGTCAGTTGGCCCAAGACCCAGCTGCGTACAACCACGCTTTCGTCAGACTCTCAGGCACAGCGACCCAGGGATTCGAGAACTTTACGTTCTCCGATCCGAGTTGTGAGCCACCAGTATCCGACCAATTCTCCCTGTGGCTGACCTACGGTGGCACGATGCAGTCCGACACGACTTACTGCTGTCCGGGCGAGGGCGGGAAACAGCAACGCCAGAAGCCGATCGAAGTGGAGGGCATTCACGTCGCCCTCGTGAATGACGCCCATTTGAACCGCTTTGTGACGTTGCTTAAGCATGAGCCCCACACGGTAAGAGCAACTCTAATCGGAGTTTTCTTTGCAGGAGAACAGCACGCAGTAAACGGTCATCCGACCCTGCCCGGCTATGGTCACTTGGGCTGCTGTAGTCTGCTCGTTATCCAACAAGTAGAAGCTGCCGAGCGATAGTTGGCGAGA
>CAWCZN010000003.1:0-645047 GCA_963800045.1 uncultured Acidobacteriaceae bacterium
TGGCGCGAAAGAAGTCCTTCAAGGCTTCGACGTGGGAGGTCTTCACGCGTCCATCGACCTCGGCGACGGCGAGGGAGAGCCCGATGAGGCAGGTGAGGAAGTTGATCTGCGCCTGGGACACCGGATCGGCGCCGTTTTGCCACCCCGGGCTGCCCGGCGGCCAACCGCGCGTTTTGCGCTGTTCCGAGGAACTTCCGCTCCTCGGCGGCGCGGTCGAAGAGGTGACCGATGAAGCCGCCCAGGATCGTGCCGAGCGGGCCGCCGATGGAGCCGATCAGGGCGCCGAGAAGCTTTCCCGTGATTGCCATATTATGTCTGCCCGACGATCTCCCGGAGCTTTGCTTTCAACGTTTCGCCTGGCTGGAGAAGGAGCTCGCGAAAATCGGTTTTTTCCTTCAATTCAGAGGCAAGCTGGTCGAGATTCTCGAACTCGTCGGTCACGGCTATCATCCTGTCGTCCTGCTCATTGTAGATGAACAGGCGTCGTTCCCGTTTTCGTGGCTGACCTTTCTCGTCCTGCTCCACGGCGATTCCCGCGAATCGGATCTTTTCCCACGGATAGACCACCTTCTCGTCTCCCGGTAGGAACAAAACGATTTCGTCGGTGAGGGTTTCCAGACGCGCGGCGAGTTGACGGCGCAGGAGCTTGAGGAAGGACCACGCGATGAAAAGGGCCACCCCGAGGGCAATGATCCCGAACAGGGGGCCGAGGAGAAAGATCGCACCTACACCGGCCGCCGCGAGCACCGGGATCACGGCATACACGAGGAGCAGACGCGGGTTGGACCGAATGGTCATGCGATATACCACGAGGAGTCACAGTACGCGGTCGGGCCTGGGGTGTCAAGAAATCACGACCCGTGCCGGCAGGGCGGCCTTACTTGGCGCGCTGACCGGCGAGTAAAACAAGCGCAATGGCCGAGCAGGATGAGCTCCAAAACGCCGACCACCACGAGAGCCGTGGTGAAACCGAAGGAGAGCACGGCAAAGCCGGCGAGGATCCGATGCGCGTGCAGATAGAGGAGCGAGAGGAGCGCGCACATGATGGGGATGAGGGGCGTTAAAATGAGGCTCGGCAGCGGGATGCGCCCCACGAAGCGCGCGCGAAACGCCCATCCCAGGGAGACGGCCAGGAGCGAGAGCACGAGAAAGGCGAACGGCATGACGATCTTCATAACGATGTCGACCGTCAAGGCTTGCTCGGGCACGCCGAATGTGGCCAGACGCGCGTGGTTGCTCCATAGCTCCGGCAGGCCCATGACCGCGAGGTTTTCGCGGCTCGTGGAGAGCGCCTGCAGCTCACCGACGGTGGGCGCGATGGCGAGAAGCGCGGCTTGCGCGGGAGCCTGGGAGCCTGGCGTGTAGGTGGGCAGGAAATGTATCGACGGATCGTTGCGATCGATGCAGTGCATGAGGATCGTGCTTCCCTCGCGTCGGCCGTATGGCGCGCTGAAATGCCACACAATGGTACCAGCCGCGTCATAGCGGATGGCTTCGATATCGAAGAAATATGCGTCCCCCGCCGGAAGCACCACCATCTTGCCAATGGAGACCGCCTCGCGCATTGTCGGCCCATCGCCCGTGCCGGGGTCGAAGAATAGGATACTTTGCGTGCCCGGCAGCGCCAGGAGCCGCTTCGCGTCGTCGAGGAAGAATGAGCTTTTCTGCACCTCGGCGCTCGCCTCACCAAGATACGTGGCGATGTCAGCGTCTTTCGGATACCGGCTGGCAAGGGTGAGCAGGTCGTAGTAGGCGCCCAGAGCGTCACCCGCTACGAGCTTCTGATAGGCTGCTTTCTTCTCCGCGAATTGCGCGGCTGTCTTCGCGTCCGCATTGACGGGGACGTTGCCGATTTGGTCCCACGCCTTGGCGGCAAGGGCAAGCGCGTCGGTTCGCCGCGGATCCAGCGCCGCGGCCTTCTGCGCGAAGAAATGGGCGGTGAACCAATCGTTCTTGTCCGCGGCGGCGCGCGCCCGCACCATGAGCGCCTCAGCATTTTGCGCGTCGGATCCCGCGGTGTCCACCATGAGTGGCTTTGCGGTCCCGGCCGCCCGTCGCGCCGCCCGGGGCTCGTAGGTCAGGCGCAGGGAGATCGCGTCGGCGTTGCTCGCATCGATGGAGAGGTACCGGTCCAGTGCGTCCAAAGCCGTCTGATAATCGCCGGCTGCTCCAGCCGCTTTTGCCTGCTCCATGAACGTGCGGGCGAGCTGGCTTTGATACCGCATGTCTATGAGACGTTTCTGGATGCCCGGCGCGAATCCTTCGTAGAGCACCGCATATGCCGCCGTGAGGAGGAGGAAGACGACGAGCGTGGAAGAAACAATCCGATTCCAGGGCTGGCTCGGTCCGGTGGCGGCAGCTCCTCGACCGGCAAGCGAGGCGGCCATGGCGATAGCCGCCGTCTGGATGGGGAGGAGGTATTCGATGAACAGGCCGATGGCCCGATAGAGGGCGAAGCTCCAGCGCATCGAAGGCAGGTACGTGGTGGCGGAAAAAATCGCCAGGGCGTAGATGAAAAAGACGACGAGTGAAAGCGCGTAGAAGCCCAGAAGAAGCGGCATGATCCTGCCGAGGAGGCTTCTGTTCATGCCTGTCCCTCGCGAACCCAGCGATCCGCCGGTATGAAAAGGATGTCGATGAGCAGGAGAATCACTCCGATCACGGCCAGCACGATCGAGGGGAATAGCCGTGCCACGAGATTATCCGTGACGATCCGCGCCACCTGTGATCGGCAGCAATACGCCGACGAAGTACAAGAACATCACGTATTGCCGCGCTTTCGGGCAGGAAGTCATGAGCATCTACAACGCCGGCGCCGCGGGCCAGTGTAAGCACTGACAAAAAGCAAAGGAGCCGAGCGGCAGATCCGATCGGCTCCGAAAACCGCCGGCAGCACAAATGGTTTAGTGAGAAGGCGTGGCGGTTGTGGACTTCTTGCTTGCCCCGGCTGAGCTCTTGCTCGCAGCCGCAGGATGACGCGGATCGGTGATCTTGATCTTGAGGATCTTCGGCGGATCGTACGGGCGATCGTTGCGCGGATCGCGCGCCAGACGGGCAATCTTCTTCACCAGGTCGATGTCCTGGCACTGGCCGAAGATGCTGTAGTGGCCGTTGAGATAGTCCACCGGAACTTCGGTGATGAAGAACTGCGAACCGTTGGTGTTCGGACCGGCGTTGGCGTAGGCCAAGCGTCCGGGCTGATCGAACGTGAGGTCGGGACTGGTTTCGTCCTTCACGGTGAAGCCCACATCGCCGGCTCCGGTACCCGCGGGATCGCCGCCCTGGATCATGAAGTTCGGAATCACGCGATGGAAGACGGTGCCGTTGTAGAGCGGCACGCCCTTCTCCATCTGGCCGGTCTTGGGGTTCTTCCACGCCTTGGTACCGGTGGCGAGGCCGATGAAGTTGGCCACCGACGCCGGAGCCTTCTCGGGAAACAGGACGCAGTGAATCGTACCGAGTGAAGTCTCGATGTCAGCGGTGGGGTCGGTCGTGCTCTGCGCGCTCTTCTCGCTGGTAGCGTGCTGCTGCGAGGTTGTGCTGCTGCTGGTCTGCGCCGCGGCAAACGCGCCGAGACAAAGAATCGTAATCAGTAGTCTATTCATGAGTCCTCCAAGAACCGCAAATGTTCGTAGCGGCCAAGAATTGCTGTTGCTATTCGGCACTTTCCAACGCTGGATTCGACCCCGTTCGCGGACTAAGGTATCGCGCCACGCGCAACGTTCCATTCATCTTTCCAGTTTGCGGAGCCGAACAAAAACTAGAATATTCAAACCCACGAAGGAAATCGCTGCTACAAGTGGCAGATTCTTCGCCGTCAACTCTCCCGTGTGGCGAAGGTAAAACAGCGTCCCTGCTATACCAGCATTTACGACTGCAAAGAAAAGCGCTTTGCGATTCATGCTCACTTAGCTTTAGCCGCCGCGGGACAGATGCAGGGGCTGAAGCCCTCAATTCTCATCGATCGTTCGGCACGATTAAAGTCGTGCCGTGACACAAAAACTTCGTAGCCAAATACCAGCAGTGCTGAACCGCCATCGCAGTCTGGCCACTGGCAACTGGCTACTGGCTACTGCTCTTCTGCATCTGCTTCGACACTTTCTCCACATCGCCGAAGACGCGCAGTAAATTCCCGCCAAGAATCTTATCAAGATCGGCGTTGCTGTAGCCGCGCTGGGCCAGCGCTTCGCTGATCTTCGGCAGGTCGGCCACCGAGTCCAGTCCCTGCGGCGAGCAGTCGATGCCGTCGAAGTCCGACCCCAACCCGACGTGATCAACGCCGGCAACCTTCACCATGTGATCGATGTGGTCGATCAGATCGCTGAAGGGCGGACGCGGCAACTTCGGCGCCAGGCGAGCTTTCGCGGCAGCGAGTTGCTGCTGCACCTCGGGCGTCTGCGGCTTCACGAAGAGGTCCTGCACCGTCATGTAATCGGGATCTTTTTCGGCCATCAGCTTCTTGGCCGTGTCGAAGTACTTCTGCGAGATGAAGGCGCAGTAGAAGTTCACCTGCGCCACGCCGTTATGCTTCGCCAGCGTGCGCAGCATGTCGTCAGTCATGTTGCGGGGAGCGCTGGTCAGCGCGCGCGACGACGAGTGCGAGGCGATGACCGGCGCCTGGCTCAGCTCGATGCGCCTGGTAGAACGTCGAGTCGGCCACGTGCGAGATGTCGACCATCATGCCCATGCGGTTCATCTCGGTGACCACCTGCCGGCCGAAGGGCGTCAGGCCGCCGTGGTGCTGGATTTTCGTGTCGCTGATGTCGCCGCTGGAGTCGCCGATGTCGTTGGTGTTCGACCAGGTGAGCGTCATGTAGCGCACGCCCAGGCGGTAGTAGTCGCGCAGGATGCGGATGTCGCCCTCGATGGCGTGGCCGCCTTCGACGCCCAGCAGCGCGGCAAACTTTTTCTCGCGATGCGCGCGGCGAATGTCGTCGGTGCTGAAGGCCATCATCATCTTGTCGGGATGACGCTCGGCCTGCATGTAGACCGAATCGATCATGTCGAGCGCGCGCTTGGCCTCGTGTCCCTTGTTGCCCTTGGGCTCAACCCAGATGGAGAAGAATTCCGCGCCCAGGTTGCCGGCCTTGATCTTCTTGAAGTCCATGTAGCCTGAGCCGGCGTCCTGCGAGAGATCGAAGTTCTCGTCGACGAAGCGGCCCGGCGTGTCGGCATGGGTGTCGATGATGATGGCGGAGTTGTGGAGCTGCGCGCCAGTTCGGGTGTGAGCTTGGCGGCCGGTTCGTCTTCGACGAAGTCGATGCCCTTCAGGCGAGACAGCGCGTTTGCGCGAGGGAAGAGTTGAAAGAAGCAGCGCGCAAACCAGCAGCCGAGACGACGTTCGCATCAATGAGTGAAGCTCCGGAAGAGAGAATTCGTCGCGTCTGGATTGTAAATGAAGATGACGCCGAGGTCCGACGATCCATGGGACCAACCCGCATCCGCGAGCGTTGACGCCCGTACTGGATGAGTTAAGCCCGAAGGGCGAAAGGTGATAGCCCCGTCCTTCAGGGCGGGGTGAGGATCAGAATGATCGTCCAGAGTGCCTTCGGGCACGACAGGCCTTTCAAATCACCAGCGTTGATGTCGGAAAGGGACACACGGTTTGAATCGGCATGCGCCAACCCGAAGGGCGAAAGGTGACAGCCCCGCCCTTCAGGGCGGGGTGAGGATCGGATGATGGGCCAGAGTGCCTTCAGGCACGGCTTTCACCCAAAGACACATTCCGCATCGAATGTAATTCCGGATTTGGCCAACAATGTCAGATATTCCTGCTCGAACGTCCACTTGCGGTGATGTTCTTCCTGACCGGCGATATAGGCGATCACCTGCTCGCGCTTGGATTCGCTGACACTGAACGCGCCGTAGCCGCGCTGCCAGGCAAATTTTCCCGTCAATTCGCCCAGCCACTTCGACGAATTCCCTTTCAAATCCTGAACCACCTTGGCGAGCGGTATGGCCGGAGGCAAAGCCAGCAAAATATGCAGATGATTCTTCGTGCCACCGATCGCGAGAATGGAGATCTCTTTTCCCCTTGCGATGCCGCACAGATATTGGCGCAATCGTTCCGGGTCAGGGATGAGGTCGAGCCGACCTTCGGTGCTGAAGACGCAATGGACGAGGTTGCGTGACAACGTGTGGGCCATACATCGACCCTAAATTCGCGGAAAGGACGGCGGCGGTGACGCGGCGCACATTCGCGTGTGAAAAGCCTGTCGTGCCTGAAGGCACTCTCGCTCATTGTCTGATCCCTCACCCCGCCCTGAAGGGCGGGGCTGTCACCTGTCGCCCTTCGGGCTGGGGCCTGCCGGTTCAAACCGTGTGTCCATTTCCGACATCAACACCGGTGATTGCAACGGCCTGTCGTGCCTGAAGGCACTCTCGCTCATTGTCTGATCGCCTACCCCGCCCTGAAGGACGGGGCTGTCACCTTTCGCCCTCCGGGCTGGGGCATGCCGGTTCAAACCGTGTGTCCATTTCCGACATCAACACCGGTGATTGCAACGGCCTGTCGTGCCTGAAGGCACTCTCGCCCATTGTCTGATCCCCTTACCCCGCCCTGAAGGGCGGGGCTGTCACCTGTCGCCCTTCGGGCTGGGGCATGCCTCTGCGGACGTCAACGCAAAACGTGTAGATGCGGACGTCGATGCAAAACGTGTCGCTCGGGGCGTCGATGCAAGACGTGTATCTGCGACCGGCAATGCAAAACGGAAATTAAAGATCACCATGCCTGCGGCACCGAGGCAAAACGGAAATCAACTTTCTCTATGCGGGAAAACGAAAAGCCCGGACGCGAATCCGGGCTTCCGATCGTTGCTCAATTTTGCCTTAACTGGCGACTGACGGCTGACAACTGGCCGCTGCCTTTCTACGTCCGGAAGAAATCCTTCACCGCCTGCCACATCACCTGGCCGCCGACGTCGGCGATGGACTTGGTCAGCGGAATGTCCTTCGGGCAGACCTCGACGCAGTTCTGCGCGTAGCCGCATTCCTGGATGCCGCCGTCGCCCATCAGGGCCTGCAGGCGCTCGACCTTCAGCGCCTTGCCCGTGGGATGCGTGTTGAACAGCCGCACCTGCGAGATGGTGGCGGCGCCGACGAAGCCGGTCTTGTCGTTGAACTGCGGGCAGGCTTCCATGCAGCAGCAGCACGAGATGCAACGCGACAGCGGATACGCCTCTTCCTGCATCTGCGGCCGACTGCCGCGGGCCGGCGCCGAGGTCGTAGGTGCCATCGACCGGTACCCAGGCCTTCACCGTCTTCAGGTTCTCGAAGAGCACGCTGCGGTCGACCGGCAGGTCGCGCACCACCGGGAACTTGGAGAACGGTTCGAGCGTGATCGGCTGTTCCAGCTTGTCGATCAGCGCGGAGCAGGCCATGCGCGCCTTGCCGTTGATCAGCATGGCGCAGGAGCCGCAGACCTCTTCCAGGCAGTTGGAGTCGTAGGTGACCGGCGTGGTCGCCTTGCCGTCGCTTGGTCACCGGGTTGGCGGCGATGTCCATCAGCGACGAGGTGACGTTCATGCCCGGCCGATAGGGCAGTTCGAATTCTTCCCAGTAGGGCTTGGAGTCGGGTTGTCCTGCCGCTTGATCTTGATGATGTATCGCTTTTGCCGTTAGTAGCCTTGACTCGCAGCTTAATCGAAATTCAGCAAATTTTCACGTCTGTCGGCTCGAGCGAAGCAAGGCCTGCGGCTCCGCCCTAACTCGAACTTATCAGTCTCGCCTGAGCCTGTCTCTGTAGTCCGCTGCACTGGAGCAGACCCCTCGTGCCACACTGATGGCGCTCGTATGACAAATCCTGAGATCGTGCTCCACCGCTCGGCCTACTGGCCACTCTGCCTTACGTCGCGGCGTCGTACCTTCGCGGCCGCGGCTTAATCAGCGACGTGTCCACCGGCTCGAACTCGAAGCGCGGCTCGTCGGCATCGGCGGCGAAGTATGCTTTCGTCGTCTTCAGCCAGTTGGCGTCGTCGCGCTCCGGGAAGTCCGGCTTGTAGTGCGCGCCGCGCGACTCGTCGCGCATGCCGCGCCCTGCGCGATCACGCGCGCCAGTTGCAGCATGTTGTAGAGCTGGCGCGCGAAGACGAACGACGTGTTCGCCCACATCGACTTGGTCGCTCAGGTTGACGTGGCGATAGCGCTCCAGCAGCTCGACCAGCTTGGCGTCGGTCTCCTGCAATGTTCTTGTTGTAGCGGATGACGGTGCACGTTCTTGGTCATCAGTGTCGCCCAGCTCGCGCCACAGCAGGAACGGATTCTCCGTGCCCTCGTTGTTGATCAGGCGCTGCGTTGATTTCTTCCTGCCGCTTGCTTCTCGGACTCGTACACGTGACCGCCGGCGTGCGTGCCGCTCTTGATCGACGTTGCGCGCGTACTTCACCGCATTCGGCCCGGCGACGAAGCCGCCGTAGATGCACGACATCAGCGAATTGGCGCCCAGGCGGTTGGCGCCGTGGATCGAGTAGTCGCACTCGCCGCAGGCGTACAGGCCTTCGATGTTGGTCTTCTGATCGAAGTCGACCCACAGGCCGCCCATGGTGTAGTGCATGCCGGGGAAGATCTTCATGGGCACGTCGCGCGGATCGTCGCCCACGAACTTCTCGTAGATCTCGAGAATGCCTTCGAGCTTGCGGTCGAGAATCTTGCGGTCGATGTGCGTCAGGTCGAGGTAGACCATCGGCTGGCCGTCGATGCCGAGGTTGTGCTCGTACACGACCTTGGAATGGCGCGCGTCGCGACGTCGCGCGGCACCAGGTTGCCGTACTTCGGATACCACTCCTCGAGGAAGTACCAGCGCTCGCTCTCGGGAATGCTCTTGGGATCGCGCTTGTCGCCCGGCTGTCTTGGGCACCCAGACGCGTCCGCCTTCGCCGCGCGCCGACTCCGACATCAGGCGCAGCTTGTCTTCGCCGGGAATGCAGGTCGGATGCACCTGGATGAACTCGCCGTTGGCGTAGTACGCGCCCTGCTGATACAGCGCCGACTGCGCCGATCCGGTGCAGACCACCGAGTTGGTCGACTTGCCGAAGATGGCGCCGTTGCCGCCGGTGGCCATGATGACCGCTTCCGCCGGGAAGGTGTGCAACCTCCATCGAGCGCAGGTCCATGCGCGCAGATGCCGCGGCAGACGCGGTTCTCGTCGATGACGGCGGAGAGGAACTCCCAGGCTTCGTACTTGGTGACCTTGCCTTCGGCTTCGTAGCGGCGCACCTGCTCATCGAGCGCGTACAGCAGCTGCTGGCCGGTGGTGGCGCCGGCAAACGCGGTGCGGTTGTAGAGCGTGCCGCCGAAGCGGCGGAAGTCGAGCAGCCCTTCGGGAGTGCGGTTGAAGGGGACGCCCATGCGGTCGAGCAGGTCGATGATGCCCGGCGCCTGGTCGCACATGCTTCTGACCGGCGGCTGGTTGGCCAGGAAGTCGCCGCCGTAGATGGTGTCGTCGAAGTGCTGCCAGGTGGAGTCGCCTTCGCCCTTCAGGTTCTTGGCGGCGTTGATGCCGCCCTGCGCGCACACCGAGTGAGACCGCTTGACCGGGACGATGGAGAAGAGGTCGACGTGACCTCCCATCTCGGCAATCTTGATGGTGGCGGAAAGTCCTGCCAGTCCGCCGCCCACAACGATGATCTTAGGATGAGCCATAATCTTTGAAGGGGCACGCCTTCAGGCGTGCCGTCGCTCCGCTCTATAATGACGGCTTCAGCCGCTGCGATCAGGGGCTAAAGCCCGGATAATTAGTAAGCCATCACCGGCACGACTAAAGTCGTGCCCTTGCAAACTTCAGTCGTGTTCGACGTAAGGAACCTGATCGGCCGGCGTGGAGACGAAGCCGCGAATGCTCCACATCCCCATGCCCACCAGGACGAATCGCCAGCAGCAGGCACACGTAACCGAACTTGCGCCGCGCCTGATCGCCAACCGTGAAGCCCCACTTCGCCGCAAACAGCCACACCCCATAAGCGAAGTGCCAGGAGGCGGCAACGATGCCGATCACGTAGATGGCGACCACCCAGGGATTCTGGAAGTCGAACCACACCTTGGAGAACGCGGCGTTGTAGCCGCCGCCCATCAGGTGTACGCCGGTGAAGCGCATGTCGTAAACGTGATAGGCGATGTAGAGGAAGGCGATGATGCCCGTCCAGCGCTGCGAGGTGTAGAGCCAGTTGCCCGTCCACGGATACTCGCCCACGTTCGAGTCGCCGCGATACCAGATGTAAATCCCGTAGAGCGCGTGGTAGAGCAGCGGCAGGAAGATGAACACCCACTCCATCACGTGCACGAAGGGCAGGCTGGTGAGGAACTTCACCTGGTCGTTATATGCCTGGACGCCGTTAGCCGATTCGGAGTTGGAGATGAAGTGCTCGATGAGGAAGGCGCCGATGGGCACGATGCCGGAGAGTGAGTGCAGCCGCCGCAAAAGAAACGAGGAGCCTTCGCCTGCACGCAGGGGAGCGACTCCTTTCTTGATGCGAGCGCTGCTGGATTCGATGGAACTGGCTGAAGAAGCCACGAAGCTTACTCCTTATGAAGCTGGGCCCGCCCACTTGCGCCCCTAGTGCACAGGTTGGGCAAGTGCAACGTGAATAAACATTTCATTATCAAGTTCGCCGAGAGTCGAAGTCAAGAAAACGGGAATTGCTGACTGCGTCGACGAAGCGCCGGAGGCGGGCGGTCTCTGGCGGATACGCGGGGTTCAGCATATCGGCTCGACGGGCCGGGAGGTTGTGATTTTCGTCACAGCTCAAAATGACACGCGAAAAGAGCAGGTAGTGTCCTAAAGTCAGGACACTACCAAAAGCAAGCCCAAAGCCATGCTGCCCCCAACCGATTTATAGTGTCCTCATCTCATGCAGATCCGCGAAAACGTTCCGCTGGCTCCACTGACCACGCTCGGCGTCGGCGGAGCTGCGCGTTATTTCGTCGAAGCCAGGACGGAGGCGGAGGTCGTCGAAGCGGTTGCCTTCGCGCGCTCGCGCAACCTCCCGCTTTTTGTCGTGGGTGGCGGCAGCAATCTGGTGGTGAACGACTGCGGCTTCCACGGGCTGGTGCTGAAGATCGCGAACGCGGAGATCGCGCACGAGATGGCGCAACCTTCACCGCGGCTGCGGGCTGCGATTGGGACGCGTTCGTTGCCCAGACCATCGAGACTAACTGCGCCGGGCTGGAATGTCTCAGCGGCATCCCCGGAACGGTGGGCGGCACGCCGGTGCAGAATGTCGGCGCCTACGGGCAGGAAGTTTCCGAAACCATCACCCAGGTTCGCGCACTCGACTTGTCATCGATGAACATGGTGACGCTGACGAACGCCGAGTGCGGCTTTGCTTATCGCTCCAGCCTCTTCAACAACAGCGGACGGGGAAGATACGTCATCCTGCAAGTGTCGTTCGCCCTGCGACCGGGAGGCCAGCCGGCGCTTCGCTACCCCGAGTTGCAAAAACATTTCGTCGGCAAGCAAACTCCTACATTGTCGGATGTCAGGAATGCCGTGCGCGAAATCCGGCGCAGCAAAGCCATGCTGATCGTGCCCGGCGACGAAGACGCGCGCAGCGCCGGGTCGTTCTTCAAGAATCCGGTGGTGACGCAGGCCGTCTTCGAAGCGCTCTCGAATAAGTTTCCCCAGATCCCCAGCTATCCCGCAGCCGATGGCGGGCGCAAGATTCCCGCAGCCTGGCTGGTCGAACACGCAGGATTCGCTAAGGGCTACAGCAAAGGAGCGGCGGGCATATCGCGCAAGCACGCGCTGGCCATCGTGAATCGCGGCGGCGCAACCGCCGCCGACATACTTGCGCTGAAAGACGAAATTCAGTCAGCGTGTGCGCGAGAAGTTTGGCATTGAGTTACAGCCTGAGCCGGTGTTCGTAGGCTTCTGAGCTACTCTCTTCTTTTGCGGCCGCCGGCCTTACTTCCACGGAGCGGTCAATCCCAAAGCCAGCAGTTTGGATTCGAGGTCATTGCGTTCCCGGCTCGGCACCAGCTTCCCGTCGCGGTCGGAGGCCAGAAGTCCGGCTGCTTCCGCCATTGACTTTGCCTGGTCGGGCGTGTTCGCGATGAGAGCGGCCACGATCTTCGCCTCGATGCGCGACAGAGGAAGGCTCTCGCCGCGGTAATCGAGAAACGCCTCCCAAGCCAGGGGCACCCACTTGGCGACAATCTGCTGCCCGATCAGTTCCGCGTAGCTGCGCATCTCCGGCGGAGCGTGGCGTTCCATCCGTATGTGCAAAAAGTGCAGCAGGTTATGCAGGTCGATCTTCCAGTACGCCTCGGTATAGGTGGAGAGGGGAAGATCTTTTCTGGCCTGCTCGCGCGTGACCCCGGCAGCCACGCGCTGCTCATACACCTCGCGCGCCATCGTCTGGAATTCCACTTCCCTGGCAGAAAGCACTTGCCCTTCTTCCAGCGAGAGAACAGCCGCGTCGCGGTTCTTGGCCTGCACCCGCCACTCGCCGGCCTTGGTACGGTGGGCGTGGTTGGCGACCGAGTCGCGGGTCGCATACTCGTTGATGCTGGCCGTGCGGTGGCGCACCCAGTGCCGCCAGACGCCGACCGGCGTGCGCACATGCAGCTTGATCTCGCACATCTCGAAGGGAGTGGTGTGATACTGGCGCAGCAAGTCGCGGATGAGCGCCCGGTCTTCGGCGGGCTTCTTGGTTCCCGTGCCGTAGGAAACCCGCGCCGCCTGCACGATGGCGGCGTCGTTTCCCATGTAGTCGATGACGCGCACGAAGCCGTCGTCGAGCACGCGCAGCCGGGCGCCCAGGATCTCATCCAGCGCGGCCGCGCTGCAGCGGTGCAGCCGCTCCGTGCCGGGGACTACGCCACCGTCATCCAGATCTGCATGCTTCTCCATGCCCACACCGCGTTGGTTCATCAAGACAGGCCTCTCCTGGCGCCGACGAGCACGACGCCGATTTACTTTTCCGCGGGCTTCGCCGGGTAATCAGAGTCAAGAGTAAAGGGTCGGAGCGTCAACCGTCATTCCCCAAATAAGCGGGGATTACGGTCGCGCTCAAAACAGGAAGGGCGGCGCTAATTGCCGCTCATCCCCAATTGCCAGAACAGAAACGAATATATGTCGGTCCAGTCTTCGACCAGTTTGCTGATGGGCTTGCCCGCGCCATGTCCCGCCTTGGTCTCGATGCGCAGCAGGATCGGATTCGGCCCACTGTTGTCGGCCTGCAACTCGGCAGTCATCTTCTTGGCGTGCATGGGATCGACGCGCGTGTCGGTGTCGGCGGTCATGAACAGCACCGCCGGATAAACGGTGCCCGGCTTCACGTGATGGTACGGCGAGTACGCGTACAGCCACTGGAACTGCTTCGGATCTTCGGATGAACCGTACTCGGGAATCCACAGCTTGGCGATCTGGAAGTTCTGGTAGCGCAGCATGTCGAGCAGCGGCACCGCGCAGATCACCGCGCGGAACAGGTCCGGGCGTTGCGTGATCATCGCGCCCATCAGCAGGCCGCCGTTGCTGCCGCCGCGAATGGCCAGATGCTCCTTGTCGGTGTAGCCCTCTTTCTGCAGATACTCGGCGGCGGCGATGAAGTCGTCGAAGACGTTCTGCTTCTTCTCCAGCATGCCGGCGCGATGCCAGTCCTCACCGAACTCCGCGCCCCCGCGCAGGTTGGCCATGGCGAAGATGCCGCCGCGATCGAGCCAGGGGAAGATGGTCTTGGCGAACTCGGGCGTCATGCTGACGTTGAAGCCGCCGTAGCCGGTCAGCAGCACTGGAGTGTGGCCGGTCGGCTTCAATCCTTTCTTCATCACGAGGAACATCGGGATGCGCGTGCCGTCCTTCGACGCGTACCACACCTGCTTCGTCTCATATTGATTAGTGTCGAAGCCGGTCTCGACCGAATCCCACACCGAACTTCTCGCCGACGCGATGTCGAAGCGGTAGAGCGTGGTCGGCATGGTGAACGACGAGAACAGGTAGAAGGCGCTGGTGCTGTCGTAGTCGCCGCCCAGGCTGGTGATGGTGCCGAGCGTGGGCAGCGCGATTTCGCCCAGCGGCTTGCCGTCGAGATCGAAGCGCCGCAGCAGCGAGTGCGCGTTCTGTTCGTAGCGCGCAAACAGTTGCCGGCCGATGATCGGCGCCGAGGTCAGCACGGCGTCGGTCTGCGGAATGATCTCGCGCCAGTGCTCGCGGGTTGGCGTCGCGGCCGGCGCCTTGAACAGGCGATAGCGCGGAGCGTCTTCGTTGGTCAGGATGTAGAGCTGGCCATCGTAGATTTGTGCGTAGTAGAGAAATTCTTTGCCGCTCGGTGATGCGCAACGGCGGCGTCTTCGCTCGCAGGTCCTGCGAGAAAGAGTTCGTTCTTCGTCCAGCCCTGCTCGACCATGATGGCCAGCCAGCGGCCGTCGTTGGAGATCGTGACGTTCGGCCAGTCCTGCGGATCGCGGCCCTCGCCGAAGATCAGCGGATCTTTCGCCGCATCGCTGCCCAGCGCGTGGTAGAAGACGTGCCGGTTGTACATCTCCTGCCCGGCGGCCACGTCGCCCGGCTTGGGATAGCGCGTGTAATAGAAGCCGCTGTCGTCGGGCATCCACGCCAGACTCGCGGCGCGCGTGCGCTCGATGGTGTCGGGCAGCAGCTTCTTCGTCGCGGTCTCGATGACGTGCAGCGTGCTGATCTCCGAGCCGCCCTCCGACGTGCCGTACGCGACATAGCGGCCATCGTGCGATGACACCCACCAGTCCAGCGCGGTGGTTCCGTCTTTCGAGAGAGTGTTCACATCGACCAGAACTTCGTCTTTGCCGTCGACGCCCTTGCGGACGTAGAGCACCGGCTGGTTCTGCGTGCCTTCGCGGCGCGTATGAAAGTAGTAGTCGCCGCCAACTTCAGCGCCGCCCAGGTTGCCGATCTGCAGCAGTTGCGTGAGGCGCGCGTGCAGTTGCTCGCGGCCGGGCAACTTGTCGAGGATGCCGCGCGTATACGCCAGTTGTTCGGCAACCCACTGCTCGGTCGCTGGGCTGGTGGCGTCCTCCAGCCACTGATAGTTGTCGACAACCTTGTGGCCGAAGTAGTCGTTGGTTACGGGTTGTTTTGCGGTAGCCGGCGGCTTGGGGAAATCGGTCGGAGAAGTCTGGGCCATGGTATTCGAACTGAGCACGAGTGCGGAAGCCAGTACAGCGAGTAGAAAAGTGTTTGATCGATTGTTCATCGGTGGAGAGATGGTCGGCGCGAATCAAATGATTCGCAACCCAAAGAGCCTAGCAACCCTCGCTGGAATTGTCATCCCGACCGACGGCTTCAGCCGGAGTGGAGGGACCTGCGGTTCATCGCGCATCAGACAAATGTGGAAGTCCTGCCATGCCACCAAACCGCAGGTCCCTCCGCTCCGCCTCCGCCCGCCGCAAAACACGCGGCGCAAAGAACAGGCGGACGCTCCGGTCGGGATGACAATTCATTAGTGAACGATTGTCACTTCGCCACAAACACCACGACGCTGCGCCCCTTCACCGCGTAGCTTTCCTGCGTCAGCAGCGGAAACTCCAGCCCATCCTCGGCGATGTCGCTGGGCGATGGCTGCGCGGTGTCGACCACGCGAAACCACTCGCGCTCGCCGATCTGCGGCAGTTCAAAATCAAGATCACCGTTGTAAGCGTTGGCGATGAGGAACAAATCGTCGCGCGATTCTTCATCGTGCAACTGCGTCAACTGCAGCGCGAGGCTCCGCGAGCAGTCGCTCCAATCCGGCTTCATGCGATGGACGCCGTGCCAGACGATATGGAATCCGCCCTCGCCATTCATCTGAAATTCTTTGCGCCGCAGCAGGCCGCAGCGCTTGCGGAAGGCGATCATCTGCTGGAAGAAGCGCAGCAGTCCGGCGTTGCTCTCCGTCATGCGCCAGTCGAGCCAACTGATGTCGTTGTCCTGGCAGTACGCGTTGTTGTTGCCCTGCTGCGTGCGGCCAATCTCGTCGCCCGCCAGCAGCATAGGCACGCCGTGCGACACCAGCAGGATCGCGGCAAAGTTTTTCTGCTGGCGTAAGCGCAGTTCGCGAATTGCGGAATCGCCGGTCGGCCCTTCGACGCCGCAGTTCCAGCTGTTATTGCAGTTCGAGCCGTCGGTATTGTTCTCGCCGTTGGCGAGGTTGTGCTTCTCGTCGTACGACACCAGGTCGTTCAGCGTGAAGCCGTCGTGGCAGGTCACGAAGTTGATGCTGTGATACGGCTCGCGCGCGCTGCTGAGGTAAAGATCGGGACTGCCCAGCAGGCGCGTCGCCAGCGCCGAGGTCATGCCGGCGTCGCCCTCGCACAAACTTGCGTACATTGTCGCGATAGATTCCGTTCCACTCCGCCCAGCGTCCCCAGGAAGGAAACGACCCGACCTGGTACAAGCCGGCCGCGTCCCACGCTTCGGCGATGAGCTTGGTGTTGGCCAGCACCGGATCGTAGGCCAGGCTCTCCAGCAGCGGCGGATTCTTCAGCACCGAGCCGTCCTGCCCGCGCCCGAGAATCGACGCCAGGTCGAAGCGGAAGCCGTCGACGTGCATCTCGGTCACCCAGTAGCGCAGGCAGTCGACGATGAAGTCGCGCACCACGGGATTGTTGCAGTTCACCGTGTTGCCGCAGCCACTGTAGTTGACGTACTTGCCCGTGCCCGGCTCGAGGATGTAATAGGTCGGGTTGTCGATGCCGCGGAAGGACCACGTCGGCCCGTGCTCGTCGCCTTCGGCCGTGTGGTTGAAGACCATGTCGAGGATGACCTCGATGCCCGCCTCGTGAAACGCGCGCACCATGCGCTTGAATTCGCGAATCTGCTCGCCGTTATCCGGATCGGACGAATACGCGGCGTTGGGCGCGCAGAACGCCGTCGGCTGATAACCCCACAGGTTGACCAAAGGCTCGCCGGTAAAAGGGTTCACGCGATCGGTGTCGGACTCCTCAAACTCATTCACGGGTAATAGTTCTACCGCGGTCACGCCCAGCTTCTTCAAATACGGGATTTTTTCGATCAGTCCGGCGAAGGTTCCCGGATGCGCAACGCCCGACGACGCGTGACGCGTAAAGCTGCGCACGTGCAGTTCGTAGATGACGCTGTCGACCAGCGGAACGTTCAGCGGCTGATCGTGCTGCCAGTCAAAATGATTTTCCACCAGCAGGTTGTTGCGATAGGGACGGTGGCCGGGCTTGTACTCGCCCCACGTGCCGCCGTTGGACAGCGCGCGCCCATAGGGATCAAGCAACACCTGCTGCGGATCGAACCGATAGATCCGCGGATTGGGATTCGGCTGCATATCGAAGCGGTACCCGTACTGTGCGTCGAGGTCGACACCCTCGACAAAGATGTGCCACACATCGCCAGTGCGGTTCGCCGATGGGTCGAGCGGGAACTCGACGTATGGATCCTCTGCTCCGGAGTGAAACAGTACCAGGGCGCACGAAGTAGCGTGGCTGGAAAAGATGGAGAAGTTGACGCCCTGACGGCGAATGGTGGCGCCCAGGGGAAGCGGAACTCCGCGACTGATGCGGTGTCCCGGCGCAGAGGTCGCGGTCGCCTTGCGGGGCGCTCGCGCGGTAAACGAGGTGGTCGACATGGTGGCCGCTGGCTATTGTGCGCTGAGAAAACACATTGGTACAGGGCAAAAATTAACGAAAATCACTTCCCCCAACGTCGTAATGTGCTCGAGCCTGGAGTTGTCATCACGACGAGGCCTTCAGGCCGAGGAGGGATCTGCTTCCTGTCAGCTGGAAGCAGATCCCTCGCGAGCTGAAGCTCGCTCGTGATGACAATCAAACCCAGCGATGTGCCCTAAACCAGCAGGTCGCGCGCGATCTTCGCGTACAGATCAATCGCGTCGAGCAGTTGCTTCTTCTCGATGTACTCGCCGTCGGTATGCGCCACGTGAATCGACCCGGGGCCGATGAGCAGCGGCTTGCCCCAACGGGTGAGCGCGGGAATATCGGTGGTGAACTTAGCGATCATCGTCTCGATGCCGGGCACGCTGCCCAGCTCCATGTAAGGAATCTCCAGCTTGAAGTGGGCTTCGGCCTTGTCGCCGGCGGCCTTGGTGATGTCGCGCGCAGTTCCTCCGCAGGACCAACCAGGCGAAACAGCAGTTGCGCGACCGCGTGATCGGGAATGACGTTGGGCGCGCGGCCGCCTTCGATCTGGCCGATGTTCAGCGTGCAAGGGCCGGCCGTCGGATTGTCCGGCAGCTTGAGCTTGCGGATTTCCTGCAGCGCGTCGAGCAGCTTTTCGATGGCCGACTCGCCCAGTTCGGGATACGCCGAGTGCGCCATGCGTCCCTTGCCGACCAGTTCCACGCGCAGCGTTCCCTTCGAAGCCAGCGCCAGTCGGTTCTCCGTCGGCTCGCCGTTGATGAGAAACTTTGTGCCTCGCGGTTGCTCGTTGGCCGTCGCGGCTCCCTGGCTGTCGCGCTCCTCACCCACCAGAAAAAGCAATCCGACGTGAACGCCTGCGGCCTTCAGCTTCTCCGCTGCCGCAATCTGCGCGACGATGATGCCTTTGGCATCGCAGGAGCCGCGGCCGTAGATGCGATCGTCAGTTTCTTTCGACGGGATGTAGGGCGGCACGGTGTCCATGTGCGTCGAGAGCGCCAGCACCGGCTCCGCATGCCCGGGATGCGTGGCCCAGATGTTCACACGGTCGCCTTCCACCGGCATGCGTTCGACGTGGTAACCTAGCGCGCGCAATTCGTCGCCGAGGGCCAAGCCGACAGCGGCTTCCATTCCGGTGGTGGATTCAATGTCAATCAGCTTGCGAGTAAGAGCGAAGACGTCCATAACGAAAGAATATCAATTGCTGGATGGCGTGCCGGGGAGTGCTCTAGAATTCCAATAGAACTTCTCTCAGGTCGCCGTCGTGGTCACGGTCCTTCTAGCCCGGCAGATGCTCACGCCGCTGGAGCGCGTGGACGAGGCTGTGCTCGTCATCGAAGACGGCATCATCTCTTCCGCCGGCACGCGCGCGGAGCTGACAATTCCGGCGAACGCGCGAGTCATCGACTTTGGCGACGCCATCCTTACGCCCGGCCTGGTCGACATTCACATTCACGGCGCCGCCGGCCACGATGTCATGGAAGGCGATGAAGAGAGCCTGGCTGCGATTGAGCGCCTGCTCGTGCGCCATGGCGTGACCAGCTACTGCCCGACCACGGTAACCGCACCAGTCGAAGAAACACTCATCGCACTGGAGAAACTCGCGAAGGCGGTCGAGAGCGCGAAGAGCATCGCTCACGCCGATCGGGCGCAGCCGCTGGGCATACATCTGGAAGGCCCATTCCTCAGTCACGCGCGGCCGGGTGTGCATCCACCGGTCAGTTTGCAGCCGGCGTCGGAGCGAGTCTTTACGCCGATGTGGGAGGCTGCTGCCGGACAGGTTGCGATTCTCACCCTCGCACCCGAGTTGAGCGGTGCCCTGGAACTGATTGCCGAGGCAGCGCGCCGCGGCGTGTGCGTCAGCATCGGCCATACCAACGCCGACAGCGACGAGGCCCGCGCGGGCATCAAGGCGGGAGCTCGGCACGTCACGCACGCCTTCAACGCCATGCGCCGCATGGAGCATCGCGACCCCGGCGTGCTGGGCGTGGTGCTCACCGACGACAGCATCACCGCCGACATCATTGTCGACGGCCTGCATGTCGAGCCCGAGGTAGTCGATCTCTTTCTGCGCACGAAAGGTCTGGAGCGCGCGGTGCTCATCAGCGACGCGCTCAGCGCGACCGGCATGCCCGATGGGAGGTATCGACTCGGGATGTTCGAAGTCGAGGTACGCGACGGGCGCTGCGAGTCACACGGCAAACTCGCCGGCAGCGTGCTGACGCTGGACCAGGCAATTCAGAACGTCATGCGTTTTGCGCGGCTGAGTTTTCAGGACAGCGTGCGGCTGGCCACGCTGAATCCGGCGCGCGTGCTGGGGATGGCGGATCGCAAAGGCGTGTTGAAAGTCGGCGCGGATGCGGATGTCGCGGTGTTCACGCCCGATGGCAAGGTGCGGCAGACGATTGTGCGCGGGATGATCGGGTGAACGGCTCGGGTGACCAGGTAGGGCGCCCGGGCCAGAAGATTGTCATCACGAGCGAAGCGAGGGATCTGCTTTTGGCCGTCCGAGGCAGAACAGCAGATTCCTCGCTTCGCTCGTAATGACAATTCGTGGTGCGGACGTTGTCCTGGCCCCGAGTGGTCTTACCCTGCATCGCAAACGCTGCCATTCTTCGCCCTCCCATCACCTTTCCCGGTGACTCCAATCACTGCCCCTTGGCCCATCCTGCGCGAAGGTCATAGAGGAGAGGCAAATGCTCCTCTCGATACTTCGGACTGGCCGCTGCTGGATGCTCCGGCGCACGTCGCGCTGCGTCGTACATCTGCGCGTCTACGTCATGTTCGCCGCCATCGGGTTCGCCCTTCCCGCACGGTGTGCCGCCCTCGACGCCCCTCCATCCCACAGCCAGGACGTGTCGGCTGGGCTTGCGATGGGGTTGGTGCTTGCCATCGTGGTCGCCGTCTTCTCGCGCACGCGAGTGAAAGCCGCGGAGGGCGAGATCGCACGCCTGACCGAGTTGGCCAACCATCGTGAGTACGAGCGTAATGTGGCGCAGCAGGAACTGGTGCGACGGCTGGAAGAAGAACGCGAGCTGGCCAAGGAGAAGATGCAGTTCGAGTCGCAACTCTCCGACTACGAGAAGTTTGCTTCGCTGGCGCAACTGGCGCTAGGTGCGGCGCACGAGATCAACAACCCGCTGCTGGGCATCCTGTCGCACCTGGAACTGGAGCGGCGCGAGGGCAACGAGGAGCGCCAGGAAGAGATCGACCAGTGTATCGAAGGCGCCAAGCGCATCTCGATGGCGGTGCGCGGGCTGCTGGACTACGCACGGCCCGGGCCGCTCACGCTCAGCAAAGTCAGTCTGCGCCGCCTGGCCGATGAGACGCTGAACTTCGTCGGCCACCAGCCGATGTTCCGCCAGATCGAGCTGCAGAACTGCATTCCCGCCGACCTGCCCAGCATCACCGCCGACTCTAACCAACTCTCGCAGATCCTGATGAACCTGCTGCTCAACGCGGCGCAGGCCACGCCGCCCGGCGGCCGCATCACCATACTCGCCGACAAAGTGAAGTTCGCCGAACTAATCGAACTACGGGTGCGCGACACCGGCTCCGGTATTCCCGCCGACATCCTGCCGCATGTCTTTGAGCCGTTCTTCACCACCAAGCGCGGACGCGGCACGGGCCTCGGCCTCAGCATCACCCAAAGCTATGTGCGCAGCCACGGCGGCGACATTCAGGTGGAAAGCATTCCCGGCTACGGCACCACCATTCGCGTCACCCTGCCCATCCGGCAGGCGGGCAAGCTGGTGCAGCACACCGAGGAGGTAATCGCCTAGTCATGCAGCGCTCCATCCTGATTGTCGATGACGAGGCGCTCACCCTGCGGACCATCGGTCGCGCGCTGGAGGGCGAAGGCTACGAAGTGTTCTCCGCCAGCAACGGCGAGGACGCGCTGCAAATCGTCGCCGAGGAGAAGCCCGACCTGGCACTGCTCGACGTCGTGCTGCCCGGCATCAACGGCATCGAGGTTCTGCGGCAGGCCAAGAAGATTTCCCCGCCGACGATCGTGGTCATGATGAGCGCCTATCACCTGGTGGACCGCGCGGTCGAAGCCATGAAGCTGGGCGCGTACGACTTCCTCATCAAGCCGTTTCACATCGCCGACATGGTGAACACCATCCAGCGCGCCACCGAGATGCTGGCGTTGCGGGTACGCGTGCGCGAAACGGTGGAACACGCTAAAGGGCGCTACGATTTTGGACGCATCGTCACCGAAAGCGTCGCCATGCGCGAAGTGCTGGAGATCGCGCGCCGCGCCACCGAGAGCGAGCACACCACCATTCTCATTCAGGGCGAAAGCGGTACCGGCAAGGAAGTTCTGGCCAAGGCCATTCACTACAACAGTTCGCGCGCGCAGGCGCCGCTCATCAGCCTGAACTGCGCCGCCCTGCCCGACACGCTGCTGGAGAGCGAGCTCTTCGGCTACGAGCCGGGCGCCTTCACCGACGCGCGCCGCCGCAAGGAAGGCCTGATCGAAAAGGCGTCCGGGGGCACGCTCTTCCTCGACGAGATCGGCAACACGTCAGCAAGCCTGCAGGCCAAACTGCTGCGTGTGCTGGAGGAAGGTATCTTCAATCGGCTGGGCGGCGTGAAGCCGATTCAAGTCGACGTGCGCATCATTGCCGCAACCAATAAGGTCTTGAAGGAAGCGGTCGCTGCCGGCGAGTTTCGCGAAGATCTGTACTACCGTCTCAACGTGGTGCCGCTCTTTATTCCGCCGCTGCGCGAGCGCCGCGAAGACATTCTGCCGCTGGCCCTCGACATCATGCAGTTCTTCAACAAGGAACTGAAGAAGAGCTTCGTGGGATTCACCCCGGCCGCAGCGGAGCTGCTGCAGAAGTATCCGTGGCCCGGCAACATTCGCGAACTGCGCAACGTAATCGAGCGCGCCATGATTCTCTCGAGCGAAGACGAGATCGACGAAGACGCCTTGCCGGAAGAGGTTCGCGACTATCAAAAGCCTCCCGACCTCATCGACGAGAAGCTGTCGCAGTACGACGTGTCGCCCACGGGCGACCAGTTCGTCTCGCTGAAGGAACTGGAAGACCGCTACATCCAAGACGTGCTCAATGCCATGGGCCAGAACAAAACCCACGCCGCGCGCATCCTCGGCATCCATCCGACATCGCTGCTCAGGCGACTGAAGAAGCAGGACGCAGGGTTCGAATAGAACTCCTCGTTTGCTCCAGCTATCCCAAAGCACCTCTGGGTGAGCACGTCTTTGGGCGTACGGTCGGTCTCCGGCCTGATGAATTGTCATCCCGAGCGGAGCGGCTACAGCCGCGTAGTCGAGGGACCTGCGGTTTGTCTGCTGTGGATCCAACGTGAGCAAACCGCAGATCCTTCGTCGAGCTGAAGCTCTCCTCAGGATGACAATGAACCGGCACCCTGGACCCCCTGAAGGCATTCTCCGCTCGAATCGCGGTTCCAAGAACTTTCTCTCCCTGCCGTGCGTAACTCAGATAGTGGACAGCCTTCGCTATACTCTATGGCGCTGCAATCGACACTCCCGGACAAGCTGTTAGCCGCTCTCTCTCGGCTGAAAGAAGGTATTGCATGCATTATCGTCGCGCATTCCTGCTCGCCGCATGTCTTCTTGTTCCGTCCTTCACATTCGCGCAGGCTGCGATCCCGCCCCTGCCCGCGACGCCCAAGCATCCCGTCACCGAGGAATACCACGGCGTTAAAGTGACCGACGACTATCGCTGGCTGGAGAACGGTAAAGATCCGGCTGTGATCGCCTGGACCGAGGGGCAAAGCGCGCACACTCGCGCGGTGCTCGATGCGTTGCCGGTTCACGCCGAAATCCAGCAGTTTCTGAAGACCCTGCTCAAGGCCACGCCGCCCGGATTTGGCGGCTTGCGGATGCAAGCCGGCACCATCTTCGCGCTCAACTTCGATCCGAAAAAGCAGCAGCCCATGCTGGTCACGCTACGCTCAGTCGACGATCTCGCGTCTAAGAAAATCGTGCTCGATCCCATGCAGATCGACGCGACCGGCTCTACCGCCATTCAGTTCTATGTGCCCTCGCCCGACGCCAGTAAGGTTGCCGTCTCGCTGGCGCAAGGGGGAACCGAAGCCGGCTCGGTGCACGTGTACGACGTTGGCACCGGTCAGGCGCTGCCGGATGTGGTGCCGCACGTCACCGCTATCGGCGGCGGCAGCGTGGCGTGGGCCGGCGACGGCAGCGGCTTTTACTACACCCACTATCCCAAGGCCGGTGAGCGAGCCGAGCAGGACCTGAACTTCTATCAGCAGATTTATTTTCACAAGCTGGGCACCGACCCCGCGCAGGACACCTACGCCATCGGCAAGGATTTTCCGCGCATTGCGGAAACCGTGCTGAGCACGAGCGAAGATGGCAAGTATGTTTTGGCCACCGTCGAGAACGGCGACGGCGGCGAGTATGAACATTTTCTCTGCGGTCCGGACGGCAAGTGGACACAGATCACGCAGTTCAGCGACGGCATCAAGGCCGTCGTGGTGGGCGACGACGGGCTTTACATGCTGTCGCGCGATCAGGCGCCGCGCGGAAAGCTGCTGCGCGCCCCTCTGGATTCGCCCACGTTGAAAAGTGCAACCGTGATTCTGCCGCAGACGTCTGCGGTTTTGCAGGATTTCACTTACACGCTGGCCGGCATGCAGCCGACCTTCGTGCCCACCGCTACGCGACTCTACGTGACTGAGCTGGCAGGCGGTCCCACGGAGATTCACATCTTCGACCACAGCGGGCACGACCTCGGCGTCGTTCCTTCGGAGCCGGTCTCGACCATCACGCACATCCTGCCGCTGCAGGGCGACGACATTCTCTTCGGCAACACCAGCTATGTCAGTCCGACGGCGTGGTTCCGCTACGATCCGTCGTCGAAGAAGGTGACGCCGACGGCAATTCGCGAAACTTCGCCGTTCAGCGCCGACGGCGTGGAGGTGGTGCGCGAGTTCGCCGTCTCGAAGGACGGAACCAAGGTTCCGCTGACCATCCTTCGCAGCAAGGGGATGAAGCTGGACGGCAAGCATCCCGCCATCCTCACCGGTTACGGCGGCTTCGGGCTCAGCATGACGCCCGGCTTCGATCCCGTTTCGATCGCCTGGCTGGATGCCGGTGGTGTATACGCCATTGCCAATCTGCGCGGCGGCGGCGAGTACGGCGAGGAGTGGCATCAGCAGGGCATGCTGACCCACAAGCAGAATGTCTTTGACGACTTCATCGCCTGCGCCGAATACCTGATCAAAGCCAGGTACACCAACCCGTCTGAACTAGGCATCGAGGGCGGCAGCAACGGCGGCCTGCTGATGGGCGCGGTGCTGACGCAGCGTCCCGACCTGTTCCGCGTCGTGGTTTCCGACTCGGGCCTCTACGACATGCTGCGCTCGGAGACCACGCAGAACGGCCAGTACAACCTGACCGAGTACGGCTCGGTGAAAGACGAGGCGCAGTTCAACGCGCTCTACGCCTATTCGCCCTATCACCATGTCGAGAGCGGGATGAAGTATCCGGCGGTGCTGCTGATGGTGGGCTCCAACGATCCGCGCGTCGATCCGTGGCACTCACGCAAATTCGCCGCCGCTTTGCAGGCGGCGACCAGTTCCAAGCATCCCATCCTGTTCATCGCGTTTTCCAACGCCGGCCACGGAGGCATCGGCTCATCGGAAGACCAGCAGGTTTCGATGGGAACGTATTTCCTGGAGTTTGAGTACGACCAGCTGGGGGTAAAGTTCGTCAGCCCGCCGATGACGCACTAGGTTTGGGCTGAAGCCAATCGGAGGCGCAGAGTCCTTCGCCTCCACAGCTTCCTGCACTACTGCGTTTTGCTAGGCTTTCGCTGCAAAACGCAGTAGTTGACCTTCCGCAATCGGAACTCGCACGCTAACTCCTTTCAATTCACAGCCCTTTTCGGGAAGACTATGTGCCCTCCGCGTGCACTAGAAACAGTGGCTAGCGATCACTCATCGCCAGCTACTAGGCACTGCTCGGAGGCCCCGTATGTCGATCCTATTCGTACTGCTGACATTCTTACTCATACTTTCCGTTATGTATTTCCGTCGTCCGGACGCGGCGGCGAACACCTTACAAGTTGCCGCTGCCAAGTCGCCCGCGGTGCCGCAGCCATTCATTCTGAAACAGGGTGGCTTCGAGATTCCGCAGGGATACTGCTTCCATCCCGGACACACCTGGGCAGTCGACGAAGGGCGGCAGAACGCCCGCGTCGGCATCGACGCCTTTGCCGGCAATCTCTTCGGCAAGATCGACTCCATCGAAGTGGCCGACCTGAACCGCTGGGTGCGCCAGGGACAGCCGTTGTGCACGGTGACCCGCGAAGGCCGCAGCGTGCAAATGCTCTCGCCGGTCGAGGGCGTGCTGGTGTCGGTGAATCACGAAGTGCTGAAGAATCCCAACCTCATCGTCGACGACCCTTACAAGAACGGCTGGGTCTGCGTCGTCAAGGCGCCGGAGATGGCCACCAACGTGAAGAATCTTCTGCAGGGCACGATCGTACTGCCCTGGCTGCAGAACAGCCTCGCCCGCATCGGAGCCATGGTCCAGCAGCTGAACCCTGCGCTGGCCCAGGACGGCGGCCTGCCTGTCAAAGGCCTGCTCTTCCAGATGGACAACGCCACGCAGCATGAACTGGTTCGCGAGTTCTTCCTGACATAGAGAAAGGACCAAGCCAAAGGAGGAAGCCATGGCCAAAGAAAAAGCTCTACTGATCGACATCAAGCGCTGCATCGGATGCTTAAGCTGCGAGACCGCCTGCAAACAGCTTCACGGATTCAGCACCGACCCGGAACCGACTCTCTCCGACACCGCCTTTACGGTCGTCGAGACTCGCGGCGACAAGTTCGTCCGCAAGCTGTGCATGCACTGCGAAGATCCGGCCTGCGCGTCGGCCTGCCCGGTGGGCGCCATCAGCAAGACCTCGCTGGGCCCGGTGGTCTACAACGCCGACAAATGCATTGGCTGCCGCTACTGCATGCTGGCCTGCCCCTATCAGGTGCCGCAAATATCAGTGGACCAAGCTGGCGCCGTTCGTGAAGAAGTGCGATCTGTGTACCGACCGCGTGAAGGCCGGCAAGCCGACCGCATGCGCGGAAGCCTGCCCGGTGCAGGCGACGGTGTTCGGCGATCGCGACGACCTGATCAACGAAGCCTGGAGCCGTATTCGCAGCGATTCGTCCTATGTGCCGCATATCTGGGGCGTGGAAGAACTGGGCGGAGGCAGCGTGCTGTTCGTCTCCGACGTGCCCTTCGAGAAGCTGGGATTCAAGCCCGCCCCGAACGGCAACCAGCCGATGCCTACGCTCACCGAGAGCGCCCTGGGTGATTCGCCCAAGGTCGTGATCATGGGCGGAACAATTCTGTCGGCCCTGTATTGGGTGACGCAGCGCCGGCGCGAAGTAGCGCTGGCCGAAGCCGAAGAAGCCTCAGCTATCAACCGGATCAAAGGGGAAAGGAAATAGCCATGTTCGCGCGAATAAAATAACAAATCACGCTTTGGCGCGTCATCGTAGCCATCATCTTTGCAGCCGGTCTTTATGCGACTTACATTCGCTTCTTCGAAGGTTTCAGAGCCAGCACGAATCTGACCGACCAGATGCCCTGGGGCCTGTGGGTCGGCCTGGGAACGCTTTGCGGCGTCGGGCTTGTCGGCCGCCGGCTTCGGCATCAGCGCCGCGGTTGAACTGCTGGGCATGGAGCGCTATCGCCCCATCCTGCGCGCCGCCATTCTCATCTCGTTCCTTGGCTACCTGACCGTTTGTGTCGGCTACATGTACGAGATCGGCTTGCCCTGGCGCTTCTGGCATCCCATCGTGATGTGGAATCACCGCTCGGTGCTCTTCGATGTGTGCGTCTGCATCATGACGTACACCACGGTGCTGACCTTCGAGTTCGCGCCGGCCCTGATCGAGAAGATGCCGTGGAAGAGTCTGCGTCAGACCATCCTGCGCTACCACCACAAGATTCTGCTGGGCGTGGTGCTGGCGGGCACGCTGCTCTCCTCGATGCATCAGTCGTTTCTTGGCGGCCTGTTCCTGATCACCCGCGGCAAGATGAATCCGCTGTGGTACTCGCCTTACATGCACGCCATGTTTTATCTGTCGGCGATTCCGGCTGGCCTGGCGCTGACCGTGATGGCCATCTATCTGTGCATGCGTTCGCTGAACGTGCGCATCGACTTCAGCATCCTCACCGACTGCGGCCGCATGATCCAGATGCTGCTGATCGTCTACGCCTTCTTCAAGGTGCTCGACCTGATCTCCAATCAGGCTCTTCACTTCGCCTTCCAACGCACCGCCGAAGCCGGCTACTTCTGGCTGGAGATGGTGCTCTTCCTGGCGATACCGATCACCCTGCTCAGCTTTGAGAGCGTGCGCAACAATCCGGAGAAGTTGTACTGGGCGTGCGCGGTAACCGTGGCCGGATTCATGGTCGACCGCATCAACGTCTCCATCAACTCGCTGCAAACCGCGTTGGGCGTGCACTACGTGCCCAAGTGGAGCGAGCTGGCCTCGAGCGTGCTGGTGATTGCCGCCGGCGTCATGGCGTTCCGCTATGCCGTGATCTACCTCGACATCCTGCCGAAAGCGCCGGAGAAGCCGGCGTACCGCTGGATGTCGAATGCCGGGCTGCCTGCCCAAGCCTGAGATCGAAGCTGATCCGGGCCATACGGGGCCTCGCCCAACAGCGAGGCCCCTTCGAGGTTGAAGATGGCAAGCTCAGAGATTCAATCACCCATCAAATCGGGAGCGCTGAACGGCTGGAGCCGCAACTCCATGCTGGCGTTTGAGGAGACCGCCGCAGTGCTGGATCTGGAGCCCTGGATCGTCCAGCGCTTCCGCCATTCGATCGAAGAATCCACCGCTTACCTGCAAATTCACGCGGGACTCCGGCGAGCCGGTCTGCCTTCCGCTCCTCGTGGTCCATCACAGCGAGATGTCGGGTTGTGCCGTCGGGAGCCTGTCATTGGCTCCCGGACTGCAGCTGCGTGACTGCCAGGTTGTGGCAATGGAGAGGACCTGGCAGTCCGCGCTGGTCGGCTTGCCCTACGGCGGGGCTTCGTTCGGACTGGTTTGCGAGCCGTCCGAGCTTAGCGAGAAAGAACTGATCGGCATGGTTCGGCCGTTGGCAAGGCGATTGCGCCATGAGTCAGGCGATGTGCTGCTGTTCCCGGGCCGCGGCTGCTGTCGCGAGTTCCTCGGCCGTCTCTCGACCGAAATTCGCGACTCCCACACTGTCAGACTTGCGGGAAAGCCCACCGCGCTGGGTGGACTCGACCTGGCGGAATTTGCCGCAGAAGGCATTGCCGCGCTGGTTGCGGAGACGCTGCGGCAGGCGGGCAGGCCATGCATCGGCGCCAAGGTTGCGATACAGGGGTTTGAAGCATTGGGGCAAGCGCTGAGCCAGCGCCTGGCGCGCGAGGGCATGAAGGTGGTCGCGCTCAGCGATCACTCCGGCGGAATCTATCGTGCCGACGGACTGATCCTTGAGGACATTCGCACGCGCTTCGCTCACGAACAGATGCTCTTCGGCTATGCCGAGGCTGAGCGCATCAGCCGCGCCGATTTGCTGCAGGCAGCGGCCGACGTGCTGGTGCTGACCTCGGGCTCAAACCAGTTGCGCGAAGACGTCAGCGGCACGGTAGCTGCGACCCTGGTCGTCGAAGCCGACTGGAACGCCATCAACGAAGCAGCTAAAGAGGGATTGCAGGATCGCGGGATAACCGTGGCGCCGTGGTTTCTGGCTACCTGCGGCACACTGGTCGCGGCGCATTGGGAAGCTAATCATCATCCGATTCTAGGCCGGCCGGAAGAGTTGCTCAGCCGCTGCTACGGCATTGTGGGACATACCGTTGAACGGGTATTGCACTGTGCTGTGGAAAACGACTGCTGGTGCGAACAGGCCGCCTATCGCGTTGCCATTGAATCGGCTGCGGACTACCGGCGTTGTTGCGGCCCAGAAACATAAGTCGGCAGCACCACTTTCTGCGAAATTTTCTGGCACTTCCGGCGAAACTTTTTTGCGTCGAGCATGCTTTCCCGCTATTCGGTAAATCTTTCCAGTAACTGCAACGTAACCACACCGCTAACCTGCTGATTTCCTTGCCTGCAGCTTTGGCCCTGCCATTGCTCATTTACAGGACGTATGCGGCGCACACCGCGCCCGACATGCACAGTCTCGAACGTTCGCGACAGAGGAAATATGACGATGACAGCGATCCATCCGGGAGTGTACATGCAACCACGTCGTAAGGAGATTCTCTGTTTGTGTTACGACAGCAACATGCTGCGGGTGCGACGCATGTTGCTGGAGCACTTTGGGTATGCCGTCTTGTCGACCACTTCGGTCGAAGACGCTCGCACTTTGATTCAAAGCCGGTGTCCTGCCATGCTGTTGATGGATGACAACGATTCCGGCGCCGATTTCGAGCAACTGGCGGTGCAGGTGAAAAGTTTCTGTCCCGAAGTTATTACCGTGATGTTATCGCCCTACTATTACGGAACTCGCGGCGCGTCGGTCGATTCCATCGATCGCATCGTGGCCAAGGATGACGGACCAGACGCGCTGCTCGCCCACATCGAGGAATTGCTGGGTGAAGAGGGTCAGCTGACCAAGAAGGCCAGCGGTCCGGTGTAGAACGAAGCGAAGGCAGTACCTATAGCGAGAAGTTCTCAGGGCTGAGAACGCGAACTTAGAGACTGGCGGGGCGGACGATGAGTCCGCCCTTTGCTTTTTCAGCGAATCAGCTTTCCCGGCGGGCGTGAATGACCGGCTCCGCGGTCGCGCGATCGAACTGGACGGTCAACAGGTTCGGCTGGCAACAGACCTGGCAGTCTTCCGTGTACTCCTGCAAGCGGCCGCCTGACTCGTCTACGTCCGTGTCGTTCCATTCGCCGCAATAGCCGCACTGAAATCCTGCCTGCATCCTCCAAGCTTAACGCGCTTTAATCCATTCCCAAGTTGGAGGCTGAAAACGGGACAGTTTCCCGGTCTGGGTGCTGTGTGCTGGTTTTCAAGATTCGCCTTTTCTTCGTATCTGACGGCAGTCATTGCCGCTTAGCTCGCTGGCCGTTGCGATGGGGAAATTGGCTGCCGGCGTGCATTACCTCTCATGTTCGCGGCGCCGGCAGCCGATGTTCAGAGTCGTCGAGAGAGGAACATGTCCACTTCCGTTACTACCCCGAGGCTGAAACGTCCTGTCATCTTGCTGGTAGAAGATGAATCCATGGTCCGCGAGATTACCGGTCAGGTGCTCTCGCATGCCGGCTATCGCGTGTTGGAGTCCGCGAAGCGCGCGCGAAGCGTTGCAGAAAGCCAGCGAGCACGATGGCCGCATCGACGTGCTGCTCACCGATGTGGTGATGCCGGAGATGAACGGCGCCGACCTCGCGCATCGCATGCTCGATCAGCAGCCCGACCTCATCACCATCTTCATGTCCGGCTACGCGGAGCACGATGTGCTGCACAAAATGAAAATGGCTTCGGCCCGCCACATCCAGAAACCTTTCACCGTGGACACGCTGCTGTTCCACCTGGCTGAAGCCCTGAACGAAGGCGGCTGGCAGGGCTCGCGCGCCTGAAGCGGATGCAGATTACGGAGCGGCGCCCTGCACTTGCATGCTTGCCGTGGCCGTGGGCGACGAAGCAGCGACCGCCTCACGCAGAATCACCACATCGACGCGGCGATTCAGTTGCCTTCCCTTGGGATCGTCGTTGTCCGAGACGGGATGAAATTCGGCATATCCGGCGGCCGACAATCGCCCGGCAGGAACGTCGTAATCTTCGATCAGCGATTTCACCAACTGGGTGGCGCGCGCGGTGGAGAGCTCCCAGTTCGAGGCAAACTGCGGGGTATGAATGGGGACGTTGTCGGTGTGGCCTTCGACCCGCACCGGGCAGTCATGCTCGCGCAGGATGTGCGCGACCCGGCCGAAGGCATCCTGGGCTCCCGGCTTGATGGCAGCCGAGCCGCTGTCGAAGAAGCCGATCTCGCGCAGGCTGACCACCAGGCCATCGGCATCCATGTGCAGCGCGACCTCGTTGCGCCTGATCTCGGCGGCCAGCGCGCTCTCCAGTTCGCCGCGGATGGCGATTGAACTCCGGCGGGGTGGGTGTTGCGGCCGATAGCGGCGAAATCGACTGGGCGCGCGTCTCTGGCATTCGGCGTGCGTCTGCAAGTCGGCGGGAGAGCCGCTCGTCGCGCATTCTCTGGAAAGACGCCCAGTTGCTGAAAGCCGATTCGATGGCATTCGAGAGCTTCACCGCCTTCTGCTTGTCGACCTGGGCGGTGGCATACAGCACGACGAAGAAGGCAAACAGCAGGGTTACGAAATCGGCGTAGGAAACCAGCCAGCGGTCGTGGCTGATGGTGGGACCGCGCCGCCGCTCTCTCATTGCCAGGCCCTGGTTGTCGGTTTAGGCTGGCCTGTGGCGTTTCACGCAGGAAGCCGAACAGCTTGGTTTCCAGCATGCGCGGGATTCATGCCTTCCAGAATCGAGATCACTCCCTCCAGCGTCATCTCGCGCAGGATCTGCTCGTCGCGGATGCGCAATCGCAGCTTGCCCGCACTGGGCAGAAAGAAAAGGTTCGCCGAGCCCACGCCGTAGACGGTCGCCACAAAGGCCACCGCGATGCCTTTGCCGACCTCATTGATGTTGTCCAGGTGCTGCATGACTTGAATCAGCCCCAGCACGGCGCCGATGATGCCGATGGTGGGCGCGAAACCGCCGGCCGATTCGAAGACCTTGGGGATGTTGTCCTCGTATTCGGACTGGTTATCGATCTCCAGCTGTCATCATCTTTCGAAGTTCGTTGGGCTCGGTGCCGTCGATGGCCAGCATCAGGGACTTCTTCATGAAAGGGTCTTGCAGGCGGGGCAGCTCGGCGTCGAGCGAGACGATGCCGTGACGCCGCGCCTTGTCGGCGAAAGCGATCAACTGATGCACGGTGAGTTGCGGGCCTGCAGAGTTCGCGCGAAAAAGACCTGGATCAGCCGCCGGAAAGCCGCCCCGACCACCGGCATCGGATATTGCAGCAGCACGGCGCCCAGGGTGCCGCCAAAAACAATGATGGCGGCTGTCGGCTGCAGTACCTGCGCCAGCTTGCCGCCTTCCAGCAGCAGTCCGGCGACAATTCCGCCGAGGCCGATCAGCAATCCGGCAAAGCTGCTCTTATCCACGAGCGCGCCCTTCCGCAGGGGAAGCAGGAGATGTTTCGGCCGCAGAGCCGTCGTTGGCAGCCAGTTCGGTGCCGATCAGGACGGAGCGACGGAAGTCCCGTACCCGCTCGATGACCTGCTGGGTCGTCTCCCGTACTACCAGCTTTTCGCCGCTCAGCAGGGTGATGACCGTGTCTGGCGCTTCCTCGACATACTTGATCAGGTCAGAGTTGACGCGCCAGGCGTGTGTTGTTCAAGCGGGTGAGCTGGATCATGCAGACTCTTCCGCCGGGGGGCGTCGGTCAGTGAGAGCATCGGCAGATCTTGCCCATCACTTCAGAGGCGGTTGGAACCTGTCTTGCACCTTATTTCGTGAATCGCGCGCGGATAAGGGTTTTCCAATCCAGACGCGAGGGACGAGGCAACGATGATCGGCAGCCGGCGCCTGAGCTGTGTGGTCAGGAACGCCGCACGGTTGCGGCGAGGGGATGTTTGGTCCGGCGAAAGTTTCGCTTCCGAGTTTTTCCGGCAAGCGGTTAAAGCCGTCCGCAGTGCAGGCCGATGGAATGGGTGGCATCACAAGGTTCCGCCGGTCAGAACAAGCCCCGGCAGCTTACCTGCGGGAACGAACTCGAGTCGAACTCGGGCAAGGTGGAACTGAGAGAGGAGCTATTTCATGTCAATCAGTATTCTCAACAATATTCCTGCCCTTGCCGCGCGAGAACCAGTTGTCGATCACGCAGGGCAATTTACAGAAGACGCTGGAGCAATTGGCATCGGGCTCGCGCATCAACACGGGCGCCGACGATGCCGCCGGCCTGGCTATCGTCGACGGCCTGCAGGCCAACGTCACCGCCTTGACCCAGTCGGCGCTGAACGCTAATGAAGGTGTTGGCAAACTGCAGGTAGCCGATGGCGCGCTATCGCAGGTCACCACGCTGCTGAATCGTGCGGTCACTCTGGCGACCGAGTCGGCCAACGGAACCGTCAACGACGGCTCACAGCGCGAGGCGCTGGACTCGGAGTTTCAGTCGATCAAGTCGGAGATCGACCGCATCGGCACCAACACTACTTACAACGGCTCGCAGATTTTCACCGGCGGCCAGACCAACAACAACCAGCTCACCACCGCGGTGACCACGCCTGCCGGCACCGCTACCACCATCACCGGAGCCCTGACGGTCAAGTATTGGGACACCACGCTGGCGACTCCGGCGTACACCACGGTGACGTACAACGGCGGCGGCACCGACGCTACCGTGGGCGACTTGATCACCGACATCAACAGCTCCGGCAAGGGCCTGATCGCCACGCCTGGACAAAACCGGCAACCTGGTAGTTACCGACACCCAGAACCGCGGCAACCAGACCGACCCGCTGGCCAATGGCGCCGCAACCACCCTGAAGATCGGTACCGACAGCGCGGCGGAAACGCTGACCAACACCAGCGACTCCAGCACCATGGATGTCTATCTGAGCGACTCCACCACGGCCGGCAGCAGCACCATCGGAGTGACGCTGGGCACCTTCGACAGCAGCAACATGAACGGCATCAGCCTGGCCAACGACAACCTGCAGAGCGCGGCGACTGCGCAGTCGGCTCTGACCGATATCAACAACGCGATTGCCCAGGTAGCGGCGCTGCGCGGTTCAATCGGCGCCGGGGTCAATCAGCATGCAGGCGGCGAGCAACGTCATCGCCAACCAGACGCAGAATCTGTCGTCCGCCCAGGACGGCATTCAGGCGGCCGACATTACGCAGACGGTGGCCAATTTGACCAAGTACCAGATCCTGAGCCAGACCGGCATCTCGGCCCTGGCGCAGGCCAACCAGATGCAGCAGAGCGTGCTCAAGCTGCTCCAGTAAGCGGGACTGTCGACTCCTCAGCCTGGCGCGGCCGGAGCCGACAGTGAGTTGCACGGGGGAGAAGGCGGGGCTTTCGGGTCCCCCTTCTCTCCTCGCAGTGCTGCTGCTTCCCGCAATTGCGCACGGAAGGAGTAAGGCATCATGAGTTCCTTCAGCACCGGACTTTACGGCAGCACGATCAGCAGTATCGTCGGCAACGTGAATGACGCGTTCAGCGGCAAGACCAGCGGCATCGACGTCGGCACCATTGTCAGCGAACTGATGCAGGTGGAGGAGCAGCCCGAGGTTCAGATGCAGGACCAGCAAACCACCATCAGCTCGCAGGTCAGCGCCCTGACCAGCATGAGTTCCCAACTGACCACCCTCTACAACGGCGTCAACAGCCTGACCGATCTTACGGAGCATTCAGTCAGAACACGGCCGCCTCCACCGATGCGGCAACGTTTCGGCCAGCGCCGACAGTACGGCCACCGCCGGCACGCATACGGTGACGGTCAACAACCTGGCCACTACCTCCAGCAGCTATTCCGGCTACCTTTCGTCTAGCGCCTCGCTGGCGGGCTCGCAGATCGTCGTTCAGTATGGACCGGACTCTTCGAATCCGCTCAAGACCGATACCATCAACATTCCGAGCAGCGATACCACGCTGGCGCAGGCGGCCAGCTACATCAACAGCGGAGGGTATGGGGTCACGGCGAGTGTGACCAGCGATGCCAAAGGTTCACGGCTGGTGCTGGTCAGCAATACTTCGGGGGCAAACGGCAATCTCACGGTGAGCAGTCCGGCGACAAGCTTTACCACCTCGGCGGGAGTTGACGCTCAGCTCACCGTCGACGGAGTGCCCGTCGATAGCAGCAGCAATACCGTTACTGGCGCCATAAGCGGCGTCACCCTCAGCCTGGGCGCGGCCGACCCGGGCGAGTCGGTGATGATCAGTGTTGAGCCGGATACGACCCAGGCCTCGACCGCCATCCAGAACTTTGTGACCGACTACAACGCGCTGGTCGGCTCCATCAACAGCCAGTACACGGTCGGCTCCAGCGGCAATGAGGGAGTGCTGGCCGGCGACAGCATGCTGCGTTCGCTGCAAAGCAGTCTGTTCAACATGGTGTCGGCGTCCAGCAGCGGCTCCGGCCAGTACGTCAATCTGCAATCGATGGGCATCGAGATGCAGAACGACGGAACGCTACAGATCAACGCCTCAACCCTGAGCTCGGCGTTGAGCAGCAACTTCAGTGCCGTGCAGAAGTTCTTTCAATCCTCCGCCGGCTGGGGGGACATCGCCAGCAAGCAGATGCTGGCCCTGACCGATCCCACCACTGGCCTGGTGGCGGCCGACATCACCGGACTCAACTCGACCAGCCAGGACATCACCAACCAGATTGCGGATTTTCAAACCCGGATGGCGACGGTGCAGGATCAGCTGACCACCCAATACGACAATCTGAACACTTTGCTGGAGTCCTATCCGATGGAGATGCAGCAGGTGGCTTCGCAACTGGCCAGCCTGCCGGATGCGCGCAGCAGCAGCAGCAGCAGTAGCTAGAGAGGCGAATGAATACCGTGATGGATGCCAAGCGCGCATACCGGGACGAGGCGGCACGGGGGGCGACCCCGATCGAACTGGTCATCCTTCTGTACGATTCGGCGATTGACGACATGCGGCGAGCTCTGGCCGCCATGCAGGCCAGCGACATCGAGAGCCGCTCCAACCGGATTGCTCATGCCTTGCTGGTCTTGCAGCAGTTGCAGGGCACGCTGGACTTCCAGCGGGGCGGGGTGGCGGCGCACCAGTTCGAGCAGTTCTACAACCTGGTTCGCGCCAAACTGCTGGAAGCGCAGATGCGCGGTTCCCCTGAACTGATGCAGCAGCAACTGCGCACCATGTCGGAGGTACGCGACTGCTGGATGGAAGCGAAACGAACCTTGCAACCGGCGCCGGGCATGTCTCCCAGTGCCGCGCCTGCTGCTGCAGAGGAGAGCAGGAGAAGCCAATGGAATGCCTAGAGCACGACCTGGAACTGGTGCGTCACGCCAACGATGAATTCAGCCGCTTCTTCGCGCGCTTTTCCGGCTCGCCGGTGATGGGCACCGACGACGAGGTGTACGCGATGCGGGAAATCGAGAAGGCTTTGCGCTCGGTGGGCTCCGCCCTTCAGGGCAAGTTGCGCACCTCCTCGCGCTCCGAAGTTCGCGACGAACTGAGGCTTTATCGCGAAAACTTGCTGCGCTTGCGCCACGAACTGGCGGAGATGGAGGGTTCGGCCATGGCCTGCCGCGCGCGCCTGTTCACCCGCGAACGTCATCTTGATGCCGCGCGCTCCTGGTGCCAGACCGCCCGCGCGACCGATTGACGCGCCAGGTACCGGATCGCTGACGATGGATTTTGTCGAGGGCAGCCAGCCTGGAAGGGTGCACCATTCAGATGCACGAAGAGACTTCCGTCCTATGAGGCAAGCGAGATGCGCTTCTCAGGGGCGAGCCGTCGGCTGCGATTGCTGGTGAACGAATCGCGCTCTGGCGGCGGAGATTCCGTGACGAAGCGCGTTGCATCAGGGCCCAATCGCGGGCTGCATACGCGTACTTGCACTTCTTCCTGTTTTGTCGCGCGCGCCAATTCACTTTTCATCGATTCGACGCTCCCTCCGTGCGCAAACCATTTTGTCCATGTCTGGACAGCCTGTTCTGCCGATGGACGCCGGGCGATCCTCCCGTGACTCGCCTGCCGGCAGAAACCGCTTGATTTTCCAGCAGCTTGCGCGACTTGAGGTTTGGCCGTGAACGTGTAGAGCTTAAGTTGGGCCACGCGCACGTGCGGTTCACCACAAAATCACTAACTGGTTGATAGCTTTTTCGTCTGTAAGGGGTATGAGGAGGCAGTATGGAGCGCAGATACCTGGTTGCGGCCTTGGCCATCGTTGCGACCTTCACCGGATTCTCCCACGGCTTCCGCGCGTTGCACGGCTTGTCGTTCGACCGCCCGGCACAGTCGGAGCGTGCGGCAGCGGCTAAGTGCTGGGTGAATTCGGCTGCCCAGACTGTGGCTAGAGTGCGCGCCCATTTTCATCACGGGTATTCTCCCGAGCAGGCCCAGATGGTTGCCGAGATGAATCTGCCGGGCATGGAGTCGAGCATCGCCGAGCAGATGTCGCGCCAGGACACCGCGATGGCCCATTGCGCCCGCGAGAAGGCGCTGCAGCAGGCTGAGCGGGCGCGCGAACAAGCGATGCGCGACGCCGAACACGTTCGTCGCGACGCCATGCGCCTGCGCGAAAGCTACAAGTACCAGTACGTCAGTCCCATGCCGCCTTCGCCACCGATCGCGGTAGCCATTCCTTCCGACCTCGAGCAGCGTATCCAGAAAGAGATCGCAGTTAGCCAGGTGCAGATGCACATAGCCGCCGAGAAGATGGCGAACATCGAAATTCCGGAGATCCACGTGGAAACCGACGTCGCCCCGGTGGTCGTGCCGGACGTGAAGTGCAAGGTGAGGGTGTCGCGGCAGTCGCTGCGTGACGCTATGCACGGCGTCCAGTACGGATTCACGTCGAAATAAGAAAACTCAAAACAGCCGCATCGGCATTCGTTAAAGGCGACGCCCAGTCCAACATATGATTTGTCATCCCGACCGGAGGCGAGCTGCCTTTGCTCGCCGAAGTGGAGGGACCTGCGGTTTGTTCGCGGCAAGCGTCTTTCGCACGCCGGGGCCGGCATTTCTTCCAGCGCAAGCCGCAGATCCTTCGAGTACGCGTCCGCCCGCCGCAAAAGCAGCGATGGGAACCCCGGGCGGACGCTTCGCTCAGGCTGACAATTCGATTGGAACACCGGGAAAACCCTGGAGGCTTTCTGTTTTCTTCCACCCGTTGTTCCACTCGGTGGTGAATCCGCCTCTCTAATTCGGTTTGGCGAAATGCTCGCGGCGCTGCTGCCATTCGCGGCTGGAAAAAATCTTTGGCCCGACTTCGATCAAGCGCGGCAGCATCTGGAAGACCGAGACGGCGGTCCACTTCAGGCCTTCACGTGTGCGATAGCCGCGCTGGTTGAGCTCGTCGGCAATGGCCGAGTAGGGGCCGTCCTGCACCGTCAGTTCCATCATCAGGCGCAGGATCTCCTGCTCGGTGGGATTTTCCTCCAGCTGCTTGGCGTCCTGCGAGATTTGCAGGCCGAAGGGAACCTGGTCGGCGCGATCGACGGCCTGGTCTTTCGGGATCTCGCGCTCCCACTCGACGGCGACCAGCCGCCATCCCTGCCCGGCGCGTTGCGCGATCTCTTCGGGCCCAAAGGATGCAGGCACTTCCTGACGAATGCGTTCTTTAGCCATCTCTCACCCCGCCTGTCGCCCCTGAAGGGGCTCAGATCTTACAAACCCGGTACCCACGCCTGAAGGCGTGGGCTGTCACCTACAGTCTCGCTTCGCGAGACTCAATTCTCCACCCGTTGCGCCGCCTCGCGCTTCAATTCCTTAGTCCTCACTCGGTTCTAAAACGACTCAATCCTTTACCGCACTCGCCTCGCAAGACGGAACTACATCGCGAGTCGCGACGAGTTCGCATCGTGGATCGCAGATCAACTGACCACTGGTCCCTGGCCACTCGCCCTGGCCCCTTCTATTACTGCTCTCTCAGCGTCCGCATCGGATCGAGCCTTGCCGCGCGATACGCCGGGGCACTGCTGGCTAACACCGACACCAGCATCAGCACAGCGCTCACCGTCAGGAAGGTCAGCGGATCCAGCGGCTTCACGCCATACAGCATTTCCGACATAAAGCGCGTGAGCACCAGCGAGGCGGCCACGCCGATCGCCAGCCCGATCGCCGCGAGCATCATGCCGCGGCCGAGAATCAGCCTCATGACGCTCTCACGTTGCGCACCTAACGCCAGACGCAGCCCGATCTCGAGCGTGCGCTGCGCCACCATGTACGAGAGCACGGCGTACAGTCCGACAGCCGCCAGCAGCAACGCCATGATGGCGAAGAACGTGATCAGCACGGTCTGGAAGCGCGGCTGCGAGGCCGAGGTGGCAATGTAGTCGTCGATGGTGCTGATGCGATACAGCGGGACGTTGCGGTCCATCTGCGACACCACCGCACGCAGCGGCCCGACCATGTTGAGCGGATCGCCCGCGGCGCGAATGACAATCGCCGGCGAAACAATGATGGCCTGCTTCTGCGGCAGATAGAACTGCGCCACGGTGTCGGCGGTAAGGCCTTTGCGCTTCACGTCGCCGACGACCCCAATCACCTCGCGCGTCGGAGCGTCGGTGATGCCGTCACCAAGGCTAGGCGTCATGTGCTTGCCGATCGGATTCTCGCCGGGAAAATATTTCTTGGCAAAGCTTTCGTCGATGATGGCCACCGCCGGCGCCTTGGAGTCGTCGGTGGGCAAGAAGTCGCGGCCGGCCAGCAGCGGGATCTTCATAGTGCGGAAGAAGCCGGGCGTGATGATCGAAATGGGAGCGCCGGGCTCGTCGCCTTTGGCCACTGGATGTCCTTCGACGGTGAAGCCGACGGTGATGTTATGTTGCGACAGCGGAATCGGGAAGCCGGACGACACCGATTCCACGCCCGGCAATGCAGCCAGCTTTGACAGCAGCTCTTCCTGAAACTGTGCGCGCTTCAGGGAGGGATATTGATTGTCCGGCAAACCGATGGTTGCGGTCAGAAGGTGATGCGGATCGAAGCCGGGATCGACGTTCAGCACGCGCACAAAGCTGCGGATGAGCAGACCGGCGCCAACCAGCAGCACCAGGCCAATTGCCGTTTCCGCGATAACCAGGGCGCCATGCATGCGGTGCTGTCCGCGGCCAGAGGTCATGGTACGCGTGCCCTCGCGCAACGCCAGCGACGGATCCAGGCGCGACATGCGCCACGCCGGCAGCACGCCGAATAACACGCCGGTGACAACCGACACTGCGGCGGCAAACAGCAGCACGCGTCCGTCGATCGTAACCTGGTCCAGTCGCGGCAGGTTTTTCGGCACGAAGTTAAGGATGGTCTTCAGCAACAACGAAGACAGCGCAACGCCAAGGGCGCCCCCGCACGCCGACAGCACCACCGACTCCACCAGCACCTGGCGAATAATCTCTAAGCGCGTTGCTCCCAGGGCGGCGCGTACCGCGACTTCGGAGCGGCGGCGCGAGGCGCGCGTCAGCATCAGGCCGGCAACGTTGGTGCAGGCGATCAGCAGCAGGAAACTCACGGCAGCGAAAAGGACGCGCAGGGCCGAGCGCGTGTCGCCTACCAGGTTCTCCATTTCCGGCATAACGATTGCGCCGTTAAAGCGCTTGTCGCTCTCGGGATATTGCTGCGAGAGGTTTTCCGCGATCAGGGTGAGGTCGGCCCGGGCTTGCGCAATGCTGACGCCCGGCTTCAGTCGCCCGATCACCTGCGTCATCTGTGCGCCACGCTGCGCCGTGAGCGGCTCTTTGTCGTCGTCGTTGTCGTCAGCCAGGGAGGTCCAGAAGGAGGGCAACGGATTGGTCAGCGGATAGGTGAAGCTCGGCGGCATCACGCCGATCACGGTATACAGGTTGTCGTCCAGCCTGATGCTGCGTCCGACGATGCTGCGGTCGCCGCCAAACGTCGACTGCCAGAACGGATAGCTCAAAACCGCGACGCGAGTGAAGCGCTTCTCGTCGTCGGGAACGAAGCCGCGGCCCAGCATCGGATTCACGCCGAGCACGCGGAAGAAATCCGCGGAAACAGTGTCGGACTCCAACTCCTGCGGCGAACCCTGGGCAGTCAGGGTGTGACTCTCACGGTGATAGGACGCGATGGCGTCGAACGAGTGCTGCCTGCTGCGCCAGTCGAAAAAGTCGGGATAGCTGATGCTGCTGGGAACTCCGGATCGTAGCTCCGTCCGGTCGATCGGGGATGCGATCATCAGCCGGTCGGGCTCGGGGAAGGGCAGCGGCCGCAGCAGCACAGTGTTGATCAGGCTGAACATCGCCGTGGTGGCTCCGATGCCGAGCGCTAGCGTCAGAATCGTGGTCAGGGCAAAGCCCGGACTCTTGCGCAGCTGGCGAACGGCGAAGCGGAGGTCTTGCAGCAAGTTATGCATCCCACATTTCTCCGGAGACAAAGCTTGAACTCAGGTACGTACACGTGCAGGGCCAAGTTCGCGGGGTTGGAAGCAGCTGGAAACAAGAAAGATAGAGGCGACGCCGCGGCCAGAACGAGCTTGGGGCCGTCCGCTTTCGAGGTTGCTTGTCCGTAAGCGGACAAAAGGGTAGCCTCTGTCAACGTTGTTTTCGCCAGTCAGGTCGTTATTCCGCTTTTGCAATACGCATAGAACTGCATCTCGTTGTGGTAGTTCCGCTGGATTTTCTATTGAGTGACTTCCGCCAAACCGGGCGCGTTTCCGACACACTGGTCTGTGCAGCCAACATCATGCTGGGTGCGCCTTCCCTTCCCTGATTTTCTGGGGACCGCGAATGATTCAGCGATTCCTGCCGGCGCGCAAAGGCGCTCGAGACGCGGGCTGACGAAAGTTCTGCTGCGTGGCCTGAACGGCCGGACCGGCTCCAACCGTTCCGAATGGCAACGACGCTCGCGTCAACGCCAGAGACTATCGCAACCTCCAGCCATTACGATATAAACATTGCAACTGTGGTGACGGTCGCCAGTCGCTAAAGCCCGCACTGCTCAATTTCACGATTCTCAGGGATCGAATCTCGCCGCGAAAGGATGTGTTTCCGCGTGGTCGTCGAGGCGCGCTCGCCGGTCCTAGACGGCGTCAGCAACCGGGGAAGCGGCGCGCAGCGTCTGACGCTGGCGCGCATTCTGTTTCTTGCTCTCGGCGGTATCGCGCTCCTCTACGCTCTGCTGGCCGGGCTGCGCACGGTCACCGATCCCGACTTCGGCTGGCAGATGGCTACCGGCCGCTGGATCGTCCAGCACCATCACATCCCATCGACCGACGTCTTCTCCTACACCGCGACGGGCTCCCCGTGGATTTATCCCGTCGCCAGCGAACTGCTCTTCTACGGCATTTACCTGCTGGGCGGCTTTGCGTTGCTCTCGTGGATGGGCGCGCTCACGTGCGTGGGCACGGTCGCGCTCCTGTTGCGGCGCGGGTCCGCTTTCACCGCCGCAGTCGCAATACTCGGCATACCACTCATCGCCGACCGCACTGTTCCCCGCGCCGAGATGTTCACGGTGCTGCTGTTTGCGGCATTCCTCTCGTTGCTGTGGGAGAACTACGAGACCGGCCGCGCGCCGCTGTTCTGGCTGCCGATGCTGATGACGCTCTGGGTGAACCTGCATCTCGGCTTCATCGCGGGCTTCGCGCTGATCGCAGGATTCGTCGGCCTGGATGTGCTCGAGTTGTTCTTCGGGAAGGCTCGGCGGACAGCTGCTCTCGGGCGGCTGAAGCACGCTCTGCCTTGGTATGCGTTGACCGGTGTCGCGACGTTAGTCAATCCGTGGGGATGGAATCTGTTTCAGGCGCTGGTGCGTCAGAATCGCGCCATGGCCGGGCAGGAAAAGATCATTGCCGAATGGGCCGGCATGCACTTCAACTTCCACGGATGGCACAGCTTCTTCGGCTCATTCTCGTTGCAGCCGATTCAATACACGCTGGCGGTAATGCTGGTGGTGGTCGCGATTACCGCGTTGGCTTCCCTGCTGCAACTGCAACCGGGAGCAGCCATCCTGCTCGGCGGCGCGATGTATGCGTCGATTCGCTACGTCCGCATGGAAGCGCTAACCGCCTGCGTCGTCATCGTCATCGGCGGCGCGATGCTGACGCGAGCCGGCATGCGGATCGGCGGATGGATTCCGTTCAAGGGCCTGCGGGCGGCGCTGGCCATCGCGGCATGCCTGGTCTTCGTCGCGATTGCGGCCGTGCGCATGCGCGAGTACCAGAGCGATTACGTTTACCTCGCGGGCAACGCGCGCTCGGATTTCGGCGCCGGGTTGAGCTGGTGGTTTCCGAAAGACGCCGCCGACTTCGTCAACCGCGAGAAGCTGCCCGCCAACGTCTTCAACAGCTTTAACGAGGGCGGATACATCGTGTGGGCGCTGGGCGAGAACTATCACGATTACATGGATGGGCGCTCGGTGCCGTTCGGAATGGAAGGCTTCGCGCGCGAACGCGAGCTGCTGGGCTCACCTATCGATTCGCCGCGCTGGCAGCTGGAAGCCGACAAGTACAACCTCAACACCATCCTGATTCAGCTCGACAGCGAAGAAGTCGGCTACGACCAGTTGCAGGACCTGTGCTACGCCAACAACTGGAAGCCCGTGTATCTGGACGAGATTTCGATGGTGCTGGTACGCAACACGCCGCAGAATCAGGAACTGCTGAAGCGGCTGCAGATCAACTGTCCCGCCGCGACAATTCCAAGCACTGCCTTGGCACGTAACAGCCGAACTTTTCAGCGCTGGCTGAATTCGGCTTATGTTCTGCTGGCGCTGCGGCGGACCAACGAAGCGCTGGCGGCAGCGAATGCCGCACTTTCCATCAATCCCAACAGCACCAGCGTCCATTGGGTCCGCGGCGACATTCTGTACGCAACCTCGCGTCGCGGAGAGGCGGAGCGCGAGTGGCTCACCACGCTGGCGATGAGCCGTGGAACCAACGAAGCGAAAATCTGGTCGAAGCTGGGACAGCTTTACGTCGAGCAGCAGCGCACTAAGGACGCGATTTATGCGTGGCTGCAGACGCTAGGTACGGCGACGGATCCGCTGTTGAAGACGCAGGCCTACGTGCAGCTCTCGCGGCTCTATGTCGGGACCGGCAACCTGAAACCGGCGCTACAGATGCTGGACGACGCCGTCAAAACCGCGCCGCAAGGTATGCCTGGAATCCAAGGCGGCAGCTTCGCCTTCGATGTGGCGCAGGACCGCGCGGCCATCTGGTTCCGGCTGGGCGATGTGCCGAAAGCGATTTCGTTCCAGGAGGAAGCAGTGCGACTGGTTCCGGAAGATGCCGGGGCGTGGGCGCATCTTGCGTTGCTTTATCAGAAGGCGGGACGAAGCGAAGATCAGCAGCGCGCGGAAGCGCGCGTCAAGGCACTTACGGCGAAATCAAAATAATAAGGCAGTCGTCCAGTGCCGAAGGCGCTCGGGCTTACGGACAGCCTGAAGGCGTCGCCTTCGAACCTTAGCGGATCTCCGCTTTGCCACCTACCAGCGTGGCGCTGCTCTGCGGGGTGGCGAACTTCGTCCACTCGTTCATGGGATGAGCCCGGCCGCAGTCGAAGCAGCGCGTCACCGGAAATTGCGTGCCGCAATATGGGCAGCTGCCGCCGGAGGCGAAGGTGTCGAAGCGATGCCGGCAGTTGGCGCAACCCCAGAACTCGCCGATAGGCGGTGAGCTATTGCAGGTCGGACAAGAGAAATCCGCGCGCCGTGGCAGCTTCGCCATTTTTATGAGCTGCATCGCATGCTTCAGGCCGGTCCAACAGTTCATCAGCATGAAGACGGCCAGAATCGCAAACCATGCCGAGCCGGTTCGCACGGCATAAAAGATAAACAACGCCACGCCCGCGAAACCGATGATGGTCGCGACCAGCAGGCTGCGCGCCCGTCCGATGATGAACCATAACAGCGATCGCAGGATCTGTCCGCCATCGAGCGGGAAGATAGGCAGAATGTTGAACAGCAGCAAGCCGGTATTAATCCACGCGACGTTGTAGATGAAAAGCGCAAGGTCAGGCTGGGATCCGGCCCAGTCGTGCGCGCGACTAAAAGAAGCGAGTCCCCACAACACCGGCAGCAGCGCCACATTGACCAGCGGTCCGGCGGCGATGCTCCACAGGGTTGCCCCCGGACGTGGGGGCGGATCGACATACGCCACGCCGCCCAGCGGCCACAGTACGATTCGATCTGCATTCCCGCCCACACTGCGACAGGCGAGCGAATGGCCGAACTCGTGGGTCAAAACGATAAGAAACAGGGCAAGGTACTCGAGGGTACTCCAGGCAATCGATGAATAAACGCCGAATTGCCCCCTGATGATGAAAACCGCGACCAGAAACCAGGACCAGTGCAGAAATACATCGACGCCTTGAAATTTGAAGAGGTGAATCGATCCTTGGCGGCCAGTAGGCATGAGGTGATTTATAGCACGAAACCGTTCTGCCTATTGGATGCCGTGAGCGAATGAGAAGACCCACGCCAGCGTCGGCTGCCATACAGGATGGCTAGGATATCGATAATGTCGCCGTCGATGTACAGCCGCGCTAAAGGCGTCTACGCGTCCCCACATTTGGGTGGAGCACGCCCTCAGGCGTGCTATTGGCAAGCTGGCGAGTTCTTCGGCTCAGCCTCTGAGGTAAAGGATTGATTTAGCTCAGGCGCAAATCGCGCACCAAGGTGAGACTGCTTTATTCACGAATGAACACGCTGCTAAGAAACTCCTTCACAGCCCTGTGTCGCCAGCTGAAGCCGGCTTGGGCAACAGGAACAAAGCTCTTGTCGGCACGACTAAAGTCGTGCCCTGACACAAAGCTCGCTTCGGCCACGTTTCTCAGCAGCCTGTGAAAGCGTGCTCCACGCTCACCAAAACACGCGAGTTCTGATCTGATCCCGATCACTGCGAAGTGAACGCTGCGCCGTAGTTTCTAACTGTCTTTGCGGTAAAGCAGGTCACGGATGGCTTTGCGGCGCTCGGCGTCGGCTTCGGCCTGAGCACGGCGCTCGTCGGCATCCAGGCGACGGCCGGTTGAAGGGTCCGTGGCTCCCTCTTCGCTGCAGTCGGGACAGCGATTGGCGAAGCCCGGTTTGCCCGGCTTTAACTCGAACTCCTCTCCACACACCACGCAGGTTTTGATGGGAAAAACCATATCCCTATGATAGCGAAAATCGAGGTCCGGAAGATTGGGTTGTCGTCGCTTGGAGACGACATTTCGGCGGAATACGCCTTCATAGGCTCCATCCGCCCTAGAGGTACAATCGACGACGCCGGAGGAGGGCTGATGCGATTCGATTGGCGCCTGAAAAACGGGATTGCCACACCGGCTAATTTCGCTGTTCTGCTGGTGGCGTTGTTCGCCTTCCCATGGGTGCTGCATGAGACAGGGGCGCTGAGCGTAGCGTCGATCGATGCGGCCGATCCAAGGCACACACCCGCCTTCCTGCACTTCTGCTTCGTCGTGCTGGGATTTCTGTGGACATGCTTCGCCATCTGCCTGGGCGGCGTTATCACCTGCGGCAAAAGCAGCTTCCAGGAGGTCATTGGCAGAGGCTGGAATCGCTCGCTGGACGCGCTGCGAGACATGGGTGTTGTGCTGCTGACGCTTGTGCTGATGTTGGTCATCGGCAGTCTGTCCAACCGGCTGATCACGCCTTCGCAGCACGATGCTGCCGCTTATCGCTCGATGGTCGCGCACAATCGGACCGAAGCGCTGGCGTTTCTGGCGCTCGCGCTCAGTGCTGGATTTATCGAGGAATTCGTCTTTCGCGGCTACGTGCAGCAACAATGCGAAGCGTTGTTCGGGAATGCGTGGCTGGCTTCGATCGTGCAGGTAGCGCTGTTCACCCAAGGACATCTCTACCAGGGAATGACGCGGTTGCTTCCAGTGTTGCTCATCGGGACATTGCTGACCGTGATTGCGCTGTGGCGCAAGAGCCTCATCCCGGGGATCATCGCGCATGGATGGGGAGATAGTTTGGTTGCGCTGACGTTCTTTCTGAAGTGAAGAACCGCCCTCGACTCCGCTCCGGATGACAAGCTGCCTGTTGACGGCGGATCTAACCCGAATTGCCACCTCGTCCAACCGGTGGCCGAGAGCCGGCAACCTACTTCACTTGCACGCTGTTCAGCATGTTCTGAAATGTTGAGCGGAAGCGGTCGAACTCAGACGCCGGGGCCACGAAAATCAGGTACAGCACCGAGCCGTCGGAGCGCGGCAGCGTGACCATCCAGTCGCGCTCCTTCTGCGTCTGTCCGCCAGCCGCAGGGAACGGCGATGTCGACTCAAACACCGTCGAACGTCCTTCCACATTGCCGACGTTGATCGATTGCGTGCTGGTGTACACGTGCATGTCGCCGTCTTTGGTCAACTCCTGCACCAGTTCGTTCGTCACCTGATCGACATTTGCCGGCTTGTTGGGCTTCACGCCGTTCAGTACCAGGCCATAGCCGATGGCGTTTCCGGTGACGCCCGCCGGCGGCGCGATGCGCACGTCGCTCCCGCGCTGCGACGGAGGCATGAGCTTCCAGTTATTCGGATAGGAGATGCTCAGCGGCCCAAGGTCGGTGGTGACCATCTGCTGGCTGGGCAACACATCCTTCAGCGCCACCGGTCCGGCCGGCGCCGACGGCTGTGACGGCGATTCTGGTTGGGACCGCGAAGCGGGCGCGCTGATAGCCACTCCCGGGGGCGCCTGGAAGACCGCCCCATTCTGCTTGTTCAGGCGAGACCACTGGCCACTCTTGGCGCCCTGCGAGATCTGCTCGGCGGTGTAAACCTGCAGGCTCTGCGCCTGCTTCTTGACCACGTCAAACGCTGCGCTGGTGGTGATGTACCTCTTCGGCGGCCAGTCGGCGATCTCCTGCTGAATGGCCTGCTCGCGGTTGCCGGGATCGGGATGGTCGCTAAGGAACTGCGGTCCGGAGCCGCCCTGCGCCTCCAGCGTCTTGAAGAAGTTGGCCAACTCCTGCGGGTTATAGCCTGCCTTGTACATGATGATGGCGCCAACGGCGTCGGCCTGCGCCTCGTCGTTGCGCGAGTACTTCAGGATGATGCCCTGCGCCCCGAACTGAATGCCGGCCTGCGCCAGTTGACCGACCACGCCTCCGGTAACTGCTCCGATGAGCGCGCCGGCGAGCCCGGCCAGCGCAGCTGTGGTCTGGCTCTTCTCCACCTGCTTGGCCGAGTGCATCATGTAGACGTGTGACATCTCGTGAGCCATCACGCCGGCCAGTTCGGCCTCGTTGGCTGCAGCGGTGATCGTCCCGACGTTGACGAACATCGGGCCGCCGGGCAGAGCGAACGCGTTGATCTCCTTCTGCGGGATGACGTGAAACTCAAATGGCCAGGAGTACTGCTGCGGGATCTGCGCAACGAGTTTCTCGCCCAGCTTGCGGATGTACTGCGTCTCCGGGCTGTTGTCGGGCAGCACCGGCATCTGCTGATAGACCTGCGCCGCCGCCTGAAAGCCTAGTTTGATTTGCTGCTCGCGGGTCATCGGAGCTTTTCCGGGATCAGGCAGCTGTGGCCCGGCGCTGACGGCGTAGCTCTCGCTGAACAGAAATGCACAAAGGACGAGGACCGAAATACATTTTGTGCCCACAGAGTTCTTGGTCATCACGTTCATTCCACGTTCGATGATTCCAAGTTATCGAAAAGCTGCACTGAAGCCAACCGTGGCAGGTACAGGTCGCGGACGTGGAGACTATGTCTGCGGGCGGAGAACAGGACTGGATGACGACAACTCTTCAGTCACGACGCACAGGCTCCTTCCGCTCCGCTGGGCTCCCGCCGAGATGCCGGAGGATTGTTGGGATTCGGCCGACAGCTGCTGGCCCAGATGGCTGACATCTCTCCTCTGTTTGACCCGGCCCCTTGTAAAATGTTATAAAAACTCGCCTTTTGTGCGCGCTGCTTGTGTGTGCTGATGTGCACACAAAGTGGTGCAAAGTGTTCCCGACGCGGCCAAACCTCAACACTTCTCGTCTTGAAGTGGAAGCGCGTTTCCGGGATTCCAGCAGGTCCAAGCATGGTCGGATTGGCGGCTCGTTCGCGGGCGCCGAGGTCGGTTCCGGCAAGTCAGAAAGCAGGACAGGCCGGGAACTTCCGAGACATGCGCGCCCGATCTGCTGGGTGGTCAATGATCTCTAGGAAACGATGCTCGCGAACGATCGCGGCAGAGTAAAAAACCGTAACGCCATTCATGTGGGCGCTGGACGTTGCCAAACGACCGCCCATCGGAGGACTAATCGTATGCATACCTGGCTGGCCGCTCTGCGGCAGCTGTCGTCGGTATCACGCAAAGGCCCGGCTCGTTTTATTCTCGCCGCGCTGGCACTTTTCCTGTTGCAGGCTTCCGCCTTCGCGCAGCCCGAGTCGGGCGGCGGCGAAGCCAACCTGCAGCTTCCCGATCTTTCCTCAGTCAACTTTCTTGGAATGAACGGTCACGCTCTGCTGACCATCGGCCTGATCTTCTGCGCCTTCGGCCTGATCTTCGGACTGGCAATCTGTCTGCAGCTGAAGAACATGCCCGTCCACAAGAGCATGGGCGACATCTCCAGCCTGATTTACGAAACCTGTAAGACCTACCTGGTCACCCAGGGCAAGTTCCTGATGATTCTGTGGGCGTTCATCGCGGTCGTCATCCTGGCATACTTCGGATGGCTGGCGCCGGTGCCGGGCAAGCCAGTTGCCGTCACGCTGCCCATCATTCTTCTGTTCAGCGTCATCGGCATCGCCGGCAGCTATGGTGTGGCGTGGTTTGGAATTCGCGTCAACACCTACGCCAACTCGCGCACCGCCTTCGCCGGCCTGCGCGGCAAGCCGTATCCGATCTATGCGATTCCGCTGAAGGCCGGCATGAGTATCGGCATGATGCTGATCTCGGTCGAGCTGCTAATCATGCTTTGCATTCTGCTGTTCATTCCGGCTGATTACGCCGGCCAGTGCTTCATCGGCTTCGCCATCGGCGAGTCGCTGGGCGCGGCCGCGCTGCGTATTGCCGGCGGCATCTTCACCAAGATCGCCGACATCGGCGCCGACCTGATGAAGATCGTCTTCAAGATCAAGGAAGACGATGCCCGTAACCCTGGCGTGATCGCCGACTGTACCGGTGACAACGCCGGCGACTCGGTTGGTCCTTCGGCTGACGGCTTCGAAACCTATGGCGTGACCGGCGTCGCGCTCATCACCTTCATCCTGCTGGGCGTAAAGAATCCCACGTGCAGGTGCAGTTGCTGGTGTGGATCTTCGTCATGCGCATCATGATGCTGGTCTCCAGCACCGTGGCGTACTTCCTGAACGAAGCGGTAGCCAAGGGCCGTTTCGGCAACGCCGATACGATGAACTTCGAAACTCCGCTGACCTCGCTGGTGTGGCTGACTTCGATCATCTCGATCATCCTGACCTACATCGTTTCGAAGATAATCATTCCCGATCTCGGGGGCGACAGCACGCAATGGTGGAAGCTGGCGACGATCATCTCCTGCGGAACGCTGGCCGGCGCCATCATTCCTGAGCTGGTGAAGGTCTTCACCTCGGTGGAGTCGCGTCACGTTCGCGAAGTGGTGACTTCGGCGGATGAAGGCGGAGCGTCGCTGGGCATTCTGTCGGGCTTCGTGGCCGGAAACTTTTCCTGCTACTACCTCGGCTTCACCATGGTTGCCCTGATGGCGATCGGCTACTACGTCAGCAACTTTGGCCTGGGAGCCTTGATGCTGGCACCCGCCGTCTTTGCCTTCGGCCTGGTGGCCTTCGGCTTCCTCGGCATGGGCCCGGTGACCATCGCGGTCGACTCCTATGGCCCGGTAACGGACAATGCGCAGTCGGTGTATGAGCTGTCGCTGATTGAGCAGGAACCCAACATCGAAAGCGATCTGAAGAAGAACTTCAACATCGATGTGAACTTCGAGCGCGCCAAGCACCTGCTGGAAGAAAACGACGGCGCGGGCAACACCTTCAAGGCGACCGCGAAGCCGGTGCTGATCGGCACGGCCGTCGTGGGCGCGACCACGATGATTTTCTCCATCATCATGGCGCTCACTCACGGATTGACGGAGAACGTCGGCAAACTGTCGCTGTTGCATGCTCCCTTCGTGCTGGGGCTGATCAGCGGCGGCGCCATCATCTACTGGTTTACCGGCGCTTCCACCCAGGCCGTGACCACCGGCGCTTATCGCGCAGTCGAGTTCATCAAGGCCAACATCAAGCTGGACGGCGTGGTGAAGGCTTCGGTGAGCGACAGCAAGAAGGTAGTGGAGATCTGCACCAAGTACGCGCAGAAGGGCATGTTCAACATCTTCCTCGCGGTGTTCTTCGTCACGCTGTCGTTCGCGTTCATCGAGCCGTTCTTCTTCATCGGCTACCTGATCTCGATCGCCGCCTTCGGTCTGTACCAGGCCATGTTCATGGCCAATGCCGGCGGCGCCTGGGACAACGCCAAGAAGATCGTGGAAGTCGAACTGAAGCAGAAAGGCACGCCGCTGCACGATGCGACGGTCGTGGGCGACACCGTAGGCGATCCGTTCAAGGACACGTCTTCGGTGGCCATGAACCCGATCATCAAGTTCACCACGCTGTTCGGGTTGCTGGCCGTGGAGCTGGCGGTGCAGTTGACCGCCAACCAGGGCGAGACCTTCGCGCACATCCTGGCGGCGTTGTTCTTCGCGATCTCGTTCGTCTTCGTGTACCGGTCGTTCTACGGCATGCGCATCGTCAAAGGCAACGGATAGATCACGCAGAGCATGCCTGCGGGCATGCAGTCACTGATTCAACAAAGCGCCACTCCGAACCGGGGTGGCGTTTTTGTTGGCGACAGAAGGAGCGGGATTCTCTCCGATGCAAACTTGACCCTCTGTAATAATGTGATTTCTATGCGGCGCGTTGCTTTCCTGGCATTCCTTTTTCTCCTGACGCTTTGCGTTTCGGCGCAGCAACCGGCGCAGGAACAGCGTCCTCCCGACGATGTTCGCACTAGTGGCGAGCGGTGAGGACGCAGTAATTCCAAACACCCCAACATTGAGAATTGAAGTTGGCGACCCGAGCCTTTGCCGCTAGACTTCGAGCATGCGACGGATTGCTTCTGTAGTGACCGGCGTAATGTTTGTTGCCCTGAGCTCCGGCATGACTGGCGCGCAGAATTCCCTCAGTTCTGCTTCGCCGCCGAGTGAACAGGTCATCCTGTCTAAGCTGGCCCCGATTTCATATCCAGAGAATGCGCAGAAAGCTCATATAGTGGGTACCGTCGAAATCTCACTTCGCATTCGACAGGACGGCACAGTGGAGTCTGCCGTAGCAACATCGGGACATACCATGTTCCGGGAAGCTGCGCTCGAGAGCGCTCAAAACTCGCAATTCCAATGCAAGAATTGCAAATCTGCAATAACGCCCTGTTCGCTCACCTACCAGTTCAATATTGTCGACGGCAATCCGCAGGCCTGCGAAAATCAGTTCGATGTATCTCCACCTCCCACGCAGATCGATATCGCAACGGGGGTCATAAAGGTTTTCGCGTGGGAGCTTTGGACGTGCGATCCAAGCATAGAGACATACAAAGTGCGGGCAGCTAAATGCCTCTACTTGTGGAAGTGCGCGATACGCTATCCCATGTAACTCACTAATTAGGTTCCAGGCCCCGAAAATCGCGAGACCTGGGGCACCTTTGTGTTCCTAGTGCTTCGGCTTATGTACCGGCTTTGGCTTCGGCTTTGGTTTGGGCTTTGGTTTGGGCTTTGGAGTGGGAGTTGGCGACGGATTGGGACTCGAAGCGCTGCCGGACAGCGACGTCAGCAGCACCGCTCCGTCCGGACTTCCCCATCCCGTGCATGGGTCCCAGCCGACAGCCGCCTTGTAGTCGCCGTTATTGCCTGACGTGACGTCGTGGAAGGCGCCGCCGTTCTCACCGACATTCTGATACAGCGTGGGATTGATGTACCCGACGGATTTTCCCTGCGACTGGTTGAACAGCGCCAGCAATCCCGCCCACAGCGGAGCCACGGCGCTGGTGCCACCGACGGCGAAGCTTTGCCCGTCGGCCTCGATCTGGTAGCCGGTGGCCGGATCGGCGTTGCCGGCGACGTCAGGCATGCCGCGTCCCGCGAAACCGCTGGGATTGGTCGATGGCGGAACGTTGGCGTTCGCCTGCCACGTCGGAATCGGGAAGGTTCCGCTGACTCCGCCGCCAGTCGCGCCGTCATTGCTCGAAAGATCGTTCCACACCACTTCGCTCGAGATCGCGCTGCCGCTGATCTTCAGCGTGGTGCCGCCGCAGGCCAGCGCGTATGGACTGGAAGCGGGAAAGTCGACGTGGTCCAGGCCATCGGTGACGCCGTCGGTTGAACCGTTGTCGCCGCAAGCGATACACACGGTCACGCCCACGGCCGACGCCGCCTGCAGAGCGCTGTTGAACGACTGCAGCGACTGCGCCGTCCAACTCGACTCCGGTCCGCCCCAACTGATTGACAGGATCGACGGCTTGTTCACTGTGTCGTTCACGGCCTGGTTGATGGCGTCGAGGAATCCGGCGTCGGTGTTGGGTGCGAAGTATACGGCGATGTTGGCGCCGGGAGCGACCGAGCCGACGACTTCGATGTCGAGCATGACTTCCGTGTCGGGACCGCTGGTGTCGCCGGTCGGCGCGTTGGTTGCGCCGTCGACGGAAACGGCTACAACCGACGGCGCAGGCGAGATCTTCAGATTGCTGAAGTAGGTGCTCAGGTCGGACTGGTTGTAGCCACCGCCCAGCTCGATGATGCCGACGGTTTCGCCCTTGCCGGTCACGCCGGCGGGAAAGTTGTAGGCCTTCGCCACTTGAGGCGCGGTGTAGGAGGTCGCGGCCGCGGCTGCGGTGGTGTGCGCCTTCTTCGCGGTTTTCGCTAGCCGAAAATGAGGCTTGGCTTGGGGACGGTTGTCGAGTCCATGCACCGAGACGATGATGCTGCTTAATTCTTTTGGAATACTGATCGAGCCTGTGCGGCCGAGATACGATCCTCCCGAGTGTTCGTACTTGGCGAGTTCAACCTGAAACGCCTTGGAGAAGTCGCCCGACTTGCCGTTCAGGGTAACCGTGCGCGCGCTCATGTCGACCCGCGTGAGCGCCAGGCCGAAGTTGCTGGCAAACTGCAGCACGGTTTGCACATCCGCCGGATCGGCGCCGTAGCGCGCCTGATACTCCTCGCGGGTAACGCGGCCTCCGCGAGCAATCAAAGCCTCGAGCGGCTCAGCATTAGAACCGGATTGGCGCGGCCGCAATACCAGGGTCGCCTGAATCACTTCGTTAGGATCGGCGGCAGCGCCTTTGGTCGCGCCCTTCATAGGCTGGCGCTCGCTGCCCGGGAGTTTCACGTAGTTTTTGAAGTCCATATTGCTCCCCAAATTGCGGTCAGGCTTTCATACGGGTTTCGACGCTATGCGGCCTTAAACTGGCCACCCACGGCTGGCCTCTGGCAACTGCCTTTCACGGTCCCTTCATTTTTTCCTTCACCGCTTTGGCCAGCTTTTCAATCTGCTCGGCCTTCTTGACGACATCCAGCGATAAAGTGTTCTCGTTACTCTTGTCGACGGCCTGCTTCAGCTCAGTTGCGAGTTCCAGCAACTTCTCAGTGTCCTTCCTGATGTCCTCTTGCCGCTGGAGATTGACTTTTTTCTCCAGCGCCTTGCGCTGCTGGATCTCCCACTCATCTTCCTGCCGATTCTGGTTTGTCTGCCCCTGATAGATCGGGGGCAGTCCCTGTTGCGACGCAGAGCCTTGTTGCGCCTGCGCGCATTGCATAGAAAAGAACAATACGATTGTGATGCAGCCCAATCGCTTCAAGAAAGGTACAGGACTCATTGCGTCATTCATTCGATCACCGTTTATCGACAATTGGCCTACCGGCAAGGTGCAGGCAACGATGCCGGCCCCGGGTTCATCTGCTACTGGAAACATGCTTGCTATAATCCGCCTCAATGGTAACCCTGTTCGCAGCGCGCCTTCAGGCTATTCTGCTGGAGCCGCACCCCGCCAAAGAAAAAGTGCTTGAGATGCTGAACAGCTGGGGCGACGACGCTTTCAGCTTCGTTCGCCACCAGGTACCCCGCATTGTCGGGGTGTTCATCATCGCGTTTATCCTGACCCGGCTGCTCAAGGCGGTTTCGCGGCGGCTCACCCGCTTCAGCGCCAGCCAGGACCTGCCTTCAGCGATGCGGGCGCAGCAACTCCGCACGCTCTCCGGCGTCATTTACAGCGTGGGTCTGTTCATTATCGTCTTTGTCGCGGCGCTGCAGATCCTGCCGCTGCTGGGCATCAACATGGGCCCGCTGCTGGCCAGCGCGGGCATCGCCGGAGTCGCGGTCGGCTTCGGGGCACAGACGCTGGTTCACGACTTCATCAACGGCTTCTTCATCCTGGTCGAAAATCAGTATGACGTTGGTGACGTCATCAAGATCGCCGGGGTTCAGGGCTCGGTGGAAACGATGACCCTACGGCGTACTGTACTCCGCGACGCCGACGGCACCGTTCACAATGTGCCGAGCAGCCAGATTACCGTGGTCAGTAACATGACCCGGGACTGGACCCAACTGGCGCTGCACATTTCCGTGGCCTACAACACGGACAGTGATCTGGTGATGAAGGTGCTGAATGAGGTTGGGACAGAGATAGCGGCTGATCCAAATTTTTCCGACAAGATCGTCTCCAAACCGCAGGTTCCCGGCATTGAGAAGGTGAGTGGAGAAGAAGTCGACTACCTGATGCTGATTAAGACCCGGCCCGGGCAGCAGGACATTATTCGACGCGAAGTGCGGCGGCGTATCAAGGCCTGCTTCGAGAAGAACAAAATTCAGCCCGGCAACCCAAACCGCATCTATGTCATGGATAGCAAGCCGCAGTGACCTGCATCTAACAAACTTCTCTGCCCTGGCGGATCAATAGGCGAGAAATATTCGTTAGGGTTCGCCCCAATGAACGGCTGATCTCTATCTGGCCGGAGCTGTGGCATAGTATGGAAGCTTTGATCGGGATCCGATTACTGTGACGGCAGTCAACGATTTCATTGCGAAGCAGTCCCACGCGTCCAATCCAGTCATCCGGTTTATCCGAAGACATCCGGCTATCTGGATAGCTGTGGTCCTATGGATTGGGAGCAACCTGTTCGTTCAAATGGTTGCGAAGACGGCTACCTGGGAGGGTGAGGCGAAATACTTCGCGCATCTCCAATCTCTGCCAGTGGGATTGCTGGTGGTACAGCAGCGTTATCCTGGACGGCTACAACAAGCAGCCATTACCGGATGGGTCGGCGAACTGGCCCTTCCATCCACTCTTTCCGTTGACGGTTTACCCGCTTTATCACTGGCTCAAGGTGCCCCCGATCGAAGCCGAGATTGTCGCCAGCAAGTTAGCTCTGCTGCTGGCAATCTATAGCTTTCTTCTGTTGCTGGAGACTGAAGCCGACAACAATGTAGAGCGCATGTTCGCCGGCTCGCTGATCGCTTTCAATCCATACGTTATTTATGCTCACGGCGGTTATGCCGAACCGCTCTACTTCACGATGCTGAGTCTGGCTTTCTACTTCCTGGCCAAGAAGCAGTGGGTGGCTTCCGGAGTAGCCGGTGCGCTGACATCAGCGTCGCGATTGATCGGATTCGTGTTCGCCGTACCCTATCTCGTCGCCTGCCTGAGAAGTAACGGGTGGCGTCCGAACTGGCGCGATTCCAAAGCAACTGCTGGGTCTCTTGCTGTGCCCGCTGGGAACTGCGTTCTTCATGCTGTATCTGCACCATCACGTCGGCGACGCTCTGGCGCAGGTTCACGCCCAGGTTTCCTGGAGCAAGGCGGTGGGCAACCCGATTACGGTTTTGCGGGAAGCTTTCGGCCTCCATCACTGGCCCCGAGTGTGGGCGGCGATGACTCTGCTCAGCCTGGCGGCCAGTATCTATCTGTTCGTCTTGCACAAAACCGAGCTGGCCATTTATCTGGCCATTGCGATTACACTTTCGCTGTCGGGCGGATATTCCGCGATGGCACGATACATCTGGTGGCAACCGCCATTCCTATACGCAATCTATTATTTCTTTCGCCGCCGTCATGCATGGTGGCCGATATACACGGTGTTTACCGCCGGATTATCCGCATTCATGATCCTGAACTGGTTCGACCAGAAAATGTTCCTGACGTAAATTCCGATGAGTAATAGATTACGCTGGGTCGCCATTATCGGATTGCTGGGAGTTTATCTGCTGGTCCTGCTGGCGCTTCTGCATCCCAAGGTGAGTGAGGCCTATAAATCGTTCTACATACGACATAGCACGGCAGAGTGGAATCCATCGCACTATCCCGCAACGCTGCAGGATGGAATTTTCTTCGGCCGGGAGGGGCTGCCCGAGTGGATAGACTCGCTCTACGGCTTCTCGTTCCGGGAGCCGTGGGGCCGTTGGACGGACGACAACTACGGCTCGGTGGCTGGACTTTTCCTGGCCCAAGCGGTGTACGGCCCTTTTTGCGTGGAGTTTACTGCGAGGCCGTCGCACGCGATGAGCAAAAGCTTCGTCGTTCGACTGGGAAAACAGTCGCAAACCGTGCAGATCCTGCCTGGCAATCTACCAACCTATCGCGTGCAGTTTGAGGGCGCACAGTGGGCCAATCGCCTGGAGTTTGTTATGCCTAAGAATCTGCCACCCGAAACCGACTTCGACCCAAACAGCGGCGACAAACGACGCATCGGCCTGCTGATAGTCTCCCTGAGAATGACTCCCGGTCAGTGCGCGGCACCGACAAACTAGCGAACAGGCCACAAGCTCCGACCTTATCCTGGGAAGTGCTCACTGGCTTTTCCAAAAGCGTGGGTTACTATTGACCAAGTGTCCGATCGCGCCAAAGCGGTTCTTCCAGTGGACTCAAGTCCTCCAGCAGCCCATCTCAGCCCGTTCAGTCAGCCAACTGTTCGAAAAGCATTCTGCCATCTTGGTGGCTCTGGTTCTCTGGATTGCCAGCAACGGATTTGTTCATATGGTGGCCAAGGTCGCTACCTGGGAGGGTGAGGCAAAATATTCCAAAGTCGTCAGCCTCTGCCAGCATGACTGCGGATGGTATGAACGGGTTTACGTTCGAGGGCTACGATAAAACTCCAAGAGCCGACAGTGGCTCGAATTGGCCGTTCCATCCACTTTTCCCGCTGACCGCTTATCCGCTCTATCATTGGCTTCAATACCGTCCAACCTGAGTCTGGTGTTTGCCAGCAAGCTGGCGTTGCTGTTCGCCATCTATGCGTTCCTGCTGCTGACTGGAACAGAAAAGCGCCACAGTGCCGGAACTTGTGTTCTCGGGCTCGCTGGTTGCCTTTAATCCGTATGTGATTTATGCCCATGCCGGCTACGCTGAACCTCTGTACTTTGCGGTGCTGGCCTTTGCTTTCTATTTTCTTCAGAGGCAGCAATGGATCGGCTCGGGGATTGCCGGAGCACTGGCTTCAGCAACCCGCATGATCGGCTTTGTTTTCGCGCTGTCTTATGCAATCGGCTGGCTGAAACAGGCAAAGTGGCGTCCCAACTGGCGGCAGACCGACCAACTCCTTGGCTTGATGCTCTGTCCGCTGGGCACCGTGATCTTCATGCTTTATCTCTACCATCACACCGGCGATGCGCTCGCGCAGGTCCATGCTCAGGTCGCATGGGGCAAGTCTCCCGGAAATCCTGCGCATGTCTTGCTCGAGGCTTACCGCTTGCATCACTGGCCACGTATATGGGCATTCATGACAATCGCCAGCCTGCTGGCGAGTGTCTACTTATTCCTGCTGGACAAAGCAGAGCTTGCGATTTACCTGGCCGTGTCGATGCTGCTTTCGCTTTCGGGAGGATACCTTTCGCTGGCGCGCTACATCTGGTGGCAACCACCATTTCTGTGCGCCATCTACTATTTGCTCAAGCGGCGTCCAGCCTGGTGGCCAATCTACACTGCTTTTGCAGCAGGCTTGTCGGCCTACATGGTTATTGGGTGGTGGTTGATTGGTCATATTTTTGTCGTGTGACATCCGATGAGACATTGGTTGCGATGGACCCTTATCGTCTGCCTGGCGCTTCTTGATGTGGTTGCGCTGTACGCAGCGCTTCATCCCAGGGTCAGCCCGGCCTACCGGGCACACTTTATCGATCGCACATCGGTGGACTGGAATCCCTCCCATTATCGCGCCACCCCCGAAGAAGGAATGGTCTTCAGCCAGCCAGGTCTACCTGACTGGGTGGCGTGGACCTATGGCTTTACCGCACCGGAGTCTCGCGGACGATGGACGGATGATGATTTAGGCAATCTCGCTGGACTGGTCTTCGATCATCCTTTGAGTGGGACGTTTTGCATCGAATTCCGGGCGGCGCCGGCTCTGCCCATGAGAGGTCCTTTTGGCCTCAGAATGGGCAGCCAGTCTGAAACATTGCAGGTCGCGGGTACTGATTTTGCGGACTATCGGGCGCAGTTCAACGACGTAAGCAACGCGCGGCAACTGGAATTCGTGCTGCCCAGGAAGCTGCCGCGCGTTCATGAGTATGATCCGCTCAACGGCGATCCGCGGCGCCTGGGGCTGCTGTTCGCCATGTTGAACATTCGGAATGGGCCTTGCAATCCTGCCCGCTAACCCTTGCGCTTTACTCTCGCCGGTACCAACCAGGGTGAAGCTTTCCCACCGCCCCCGAACGGCTACACTCGCTCGATCTTCACCGAATTCAGCACCACATCCTTGTTTGGCTTGTCCTGGCGATTGCGCGGGAGCTTGGTGATTTTGTCGACGATGTCCTGTCCCTCGACCACCTCTCCAAAGATCGTGTGATTGCCGGTGAGCCACGGCGTCGCAGCGACAGTGATGAAGAATTGCGAGCCATTGGTGCCCGGGCCGGAATTGGCCATCGCCAGTTTGCCCGGCTTGTCGAACTTGTGCGGTGAGCCCTTGGTCTCGTCCTGAAACTGATAACCGGGGCCGCCCATGCCGGTGCCCGTCGGATCGCCACCCTGAATCATGAAGTCGGGAATGACGCGGTGGAAGATGGTTCCGTTGTACAGAGGATTTTTGCTCTTGCCGCGTGTCTGCGGATGCGTCCACTCGCGCGAGCCTTCGGCAAGCTCGATGAAGTTCTTGGTGGTGATGGGCGCTTCTGCTTCAAAAAGTCGGCAGACGATCGTTCCTTCGCTGGTATCGAATGTGGCGTAAGTGCCGGGCTGACGAGCCATGAATAATCCTTTCGAGAATGAAGTTGAGCCGGCGCGGTGGCCGGTAATGAAGTGATGCCAAATTCACCAGTGGGGCGAAGGGCCACTCCACCCGTTCCCGGCGGAATACTCTCTATCGGCTTGCCGCGAGTTCCTGCTGCTTCGACGATTCGCTGGGGCGATACCAATCCACCGTGCGCCGCAAGCCTTCCTTGAAGTCCACCTGCGGATCATACTTCAGCTTTGCCTTGGCCAGCGAGATGTCGGCCAGGGAATGCTTGATGTCTCCGCTGCGCTCGGGAGCGTAGTTCACGTCGCCGGTGTAGCCGGTCAGCGGCCGCAGCAACTCGACCGTCTGGTTCAGACTGAAACGGTTGCCGGTGGCGATGTTGAACATCTGCCCGGCAACTTCGGACTCCGGCGCGGTAGCCGCCAGCAGGTTCGCCGACACTGCATTCTCGATGTAATTGAAGTCGCGCGACTGCTCGCCATCTCCGTAGATGGTCGGCCGCTCGCCCCGCAGCATCTGGGTAATGAACTTGGCCAGCACCGCCGAGTAAGGCGAGGTCGGATCCTGATGCGGACCGAAGATGTTGAAGTAGCGCAGACATCACGGTCGGCAGACCATACACGCCGGTAAAAACCTTCATGTACATCTCGCCGGTCAGCTTGGCGACGGCGTACGGCGAGAGCGGATTCGGGGTCATGTCCTCGCGCTTCGGCAACGTAGGACTGTCGCCGTAAGCCGACGAAGAGGCAGCGTAAACCACGCGCTTGACTTTGGCGTCGCGGGCGGCCAGCAGCACGTTCAGCGTGCCTTCAACGTTGACCTTATTGCTGCGCGCGGGGTCGGCCACCGACTTGGGCACCGACGGAATCGCCGCCTGATGCAGAACGTAATCCACACCTACGCAGGCCGACTCGACCGCCGCCATGTCGAGCAGATCGGCTTCGCGGAAGTCGATTTTCGCGTAGTAGCCTTCCAGATTTTCGCGACGTCCGGTTTCAAAGTTGTCGAGGCCGCGGACCTGTTCGCCGCGTTCGAGGAGCGCGCGTACCAGGGATGACCCGATGAATCCCGCCGCGCCGGTAACGAGATAGAGCGCCATCCGTAAAGATTAGCATGCTAGGCCCCGGCCGGAGTGCCAGGTACAAGGTCGAAGCGCTCGGCCATCATGGCCACGATTGCCTTGCCGATTTCCAGCGATGCCGTGGCGGCCGGCGACGGCACATTGCAGACGTGGATCATGCGGCCGCTATGAACGAAGTAGAAATCGTCGACCAAGTTGCCGTTGGTATCAACCGCTTGAGCCCGCACACCGGAGCCGCCCGGCGCCAGGTCCGAGTCCGTCAACTCCGGAACCATCTTCTGCAGTGCTTTGGTGAACGCCGGCTTCACCCACGCGCGATACTGCTCTTCCAAACCCTTCTGCCAAAACTTCTTCGCCATCTTCCAGAACCCGGGGAAGCGCATCATCGCGACCGCCTCGGACATGTCCGGCGGAGCGCCCGTGTAGCCCTCGCGGCGAAAGGCCAGGAGTGCGTTCGGTCCGGCTTCGACGCTGCCGTTCACCCTCCGCGTAAAGTGAACTCCGAGAAACGGGAAGCGCGGATCGGGCACGGGATAGATCAGGTTCTTGATCAGGCTGCGGCGCTCGCGGCGGATTTCGTAGTACTCGCCGCGGAAGGGGATGATTTCCAGATTCGTCTGCAAGCCGGCCATGCGCGTGATGGCGTCGCTGTAAAGTCCGGCGCAGTTGATGACGTAGCGCGAGCGGAGTGTTCCAGCTTTGGTTTCGACGATGTTGCCTTGCGTCTCTTCGCGCAGGCCGATGACTTTCGCGTTGAAAAGGATTTGGCCGCCGGCGTTCGCGATCAGTTCGGCATACTTCTGCGAAACCATAGCGTAATCGACGATTCCGGTCGACGGAACGTGCAGTGCGCGCAGGCCCACGCAGTGCGGCTCGAACTCGCGGAATTTCCTCGCGCTGCAGCATGCGCAGGCCGGGCACGCCGTTGGCATTACCGCGTTCGTGCAGCGCCTCGAGTCGCGGAACTTCGTCGTCACTGGTCGCCACCACCAGCTTGCCGCACTCTTCGTAGGGGACGCCGTTCTCCCGGCAGAAGCGCTTCATCGACGCCGCGCCGGCCACGCAGTTGCGTGCCTTCAGTGATCCCGTCTTGTAGTAAAGGCCGGAGTGGATGACGCCGCTGTTGTGTCCGGTCTGATGAGCGGCGACGTGATCTTCCTTCTCCACGACGATCACCCGCATCTTCGGAAATCGTCGCGTGACCTCCAGAGCCGTAGCCAGCCCCACGATTCCTGCGCCAATGATCAGCAAATCTGCTTCGCGATCAGCCATGATGAGAGTTCCAGCAGAACCGGCGATTATACGGTCACGGTAAGGCCATCGCCATGACGCGCATCACATGCATTTGCCTACGCTTCAGCAGCCATTTAGTCTAGTGAATCCGGAGGAAACGGATTGAAGATCCTGATTACGGGAGGGGCCGGATTTATCGGCTCTCATCTCGCAGAACGGCACCTTGCGCTCGGCGACGAGGTGTACATCATCGACGATCTCTCTACCGGCTCCATCGCCAACATTCAGCACCTCAAAATCCATCCTCAGTTCAGCTATCACATCGAAAGCGTGAACAACACACGCCTGATGGCCGAACTGGTCGACCTGACCGACATCATCTATCACCTGGCCGCCGCGGTGGGCGTGCGCCTGATCCTCGACAGCCCGGTACGCACCATCGAGACAAACATTCGCTGCACCGAGACCGTTCTCTCGCTGGCTGAGACCAAGCGCAAACGCGTGCTCATCACGTCGAGCTCCGAGGTCTACGGCAAGACCGATCAGGTGCCCTTCCGCGAAGATGACGATCTGGTGCTGGGCGCGACCAGCAAGGCGCGCTGGAGCTATGCCTGTTCGAAAGCCATCGACGAGTTTCTCGCGATTGCGTACTGGAAAGAACATCGCGTACCCACGGTCATCGCGCGCCTGTTCAATACGGTCGGCCCGCGGCAGACCGGCCGCTACGGCATGGTGATTCCGAACTTCGTGGCTCAGGCGCTCACCGGCGCCGACATTCGCGTTTTCGGCGACGGCCGGCAGAGCCGCTGCTTCACCCACGTCAGCGACGCCGTCAACGCGCTGATCGACATCGCCGCCCACACGGATGCCAATGGCGAGGTCTATAACGTCGGCGGCAATCACGAGATCACGATTCTGGAACTGGCTGAACGCATCAAGGAGATGACCGGTTCGCACTCGCAAATCGTGCTGGTGCCTTACAGCACAGCGTATGAAGAAGGCTTCGAGGACATGAGGCGGCGGGTGCCTGACGTCAGCAAATTGAACCGGCTTACCGGGTATGTACCCAAGGTGTCGCTGGAGGATTCGTTACGCAGCATCATCGAAGATCAGCGGGCGCGGCTGCGGGGAGCGGGCGTGCTTACGTTCGCAGGATAAGAAATTATGCGTGTACTGGTGACAGGGGGCGCGGGATTTCTTGGCTCGCACCTTTGCGATGCGCTGCTGGCGCGGGGCCATTCGGTCGTGTGCGTTGACAACCTGCTCACCGGCAGCTTACGCAACATTGAGCACCTCAGGCAGGAGCCACAGTTCGAATTCCGCGAGCACGACGTCAGCCGGCCCTTCGATTTCGGCAAGGTCGATTACATCTTCCACTTCGCTTCTCCGGCCAGCCCGGTCGATTATCTCGAGCACCCTATCGAAACGCTGCAAGCCGGCTCGCTGGGGACGATGAACTGCCTTGAGCTCGCAAAGAAGCATGGCGCGAAGTTCTTCTTAGCCTCGACTTCGGAGTGCTACGGCGATCCGCTGGAGCATCCGCAGAAAGAAACCTACTGGGGACACGTGAATCCCATCGGATCACGCTCGGTGTATGACGAGGCCAAGCGCTTCGCCGAAGCGACCACGATGGCTTACCACCGTCATCACCAGGTGGACACGCATATCGTGCGCATCTTCAACACCTACGGACCGCGCCTGCAGCTCAACGACGGTCGTGTCATCTCGAACTTCATGAAGCAGGCGTTACGCGGCGAAGACCTCACGGTGTACGGCTCAGGCTCGCAGACGCGTAGCTTCTGCTACGTCAGCGACGAGGTTGCCGGCATCCTGGCTCTTGCGGCGTCCGACGAGCACGAACCGACCAACATTGGTAATCCTGGCGAGTTCACGATCCTGGAATGTGCGCAGGTTGTGCTGGAAGTCACGGGCTCGAAGAGCAAAATCTGCTACGAACCGCTGCCCCAGGATGATCCCAAGCAACGCTGTCCCGACATCAGCAAAGCCAAACGCCTGCTCGGCTGGGAGCCGAAGATCGACCTGCGGACGGGGTTGAAGATGTCGCTGGACTACTTCAAGGAAGCCGTCGATGGGGAATTGTAGAACGGTGTAACTTGCGCTATGGCCTGATTACAACAACGACGCAATGGGCGTTGACTAACTAGCCCTACCGGTACGGGGCGTGTTCTTGCCCCGATAACGGATGAGAGATCGCCCTTTCACAAGTGATCCGCTGAGTATCCCAGCTTTACTCGAGTTTCAATTTGTTTTCGTGAACGCGATTCCGCGCGCGGCCTGAGAGAAGAGCGTTAGCCCAGTAAAGCGCTGATCGGCATCTTCGCGGAAGAGTATGGCTCCCAAATCGGCGGCCTCGAACTCTTGCGGGGCGATCGGCTTCAACTTGATTGAGGGCCGGTCGCGAATCGTGAGCGTCAAGCTTCCTTGCTCGACAGCGAAGGCATACGTCGCGTCCAGTTCTTCACTCTTGTAACGGCCAGTGAAGGTGCTCAGTTCAGCCGGAGTCAGATGAATGTCGGAGACCTTCTTGCCGTCGAAGTAAGTCTCGCCTTCCAAGTCCAGCCTAGCGGTCATCACGCCGTCCTTTTGTTCGAAGGTTATAGGATTGCCGACGAGATCGCGGAACTCATTCGGGCCCGTCCGGCGCAATACTGCTCCCCACGCCGCTAGCTTTCCATCGTCGACCGTGAAGTTATAGATCACGTAGTTGCGGGGGTCAACGTAGGTGCCGGCGAACGGTGTCGGATCGGGATATCTTGTCGGCGCGGTGGCATCAGCATTAGGCAGCAGCTTGTCGCCGAGATACACGTCCGCGACCTTGCGCGAGAGACCCTCGACGTTGACGCTCGCCAGGTTGCACAGCGCGACCACGCTGAATCGCTGTTCGGGGAAGCGCAACAGCTCAGTGCGGTATCCGAAGGTTCCGCCGCTGTGTTCCAACACCGGCTGACCTCGATAGGAGCCCAGCCACAGTCCCATGGCATAGTTGATCTGCTTGCCATCGTTCAGAACTCCACGGCTTTCGAGTTCCTTGATCAGACCGCCTTTTCCGAGTTTGTTGGCGTAGAAGTTCTGGTCCCACCGGAACAGGTCGTCGACCGTGCTCAACATTCCGCCGCCTCCCACAATGTCGTAGGTGGTGGACCAGTCAACCGCAAGCCTACCATCCTTCGCCTGGTCGTACGCAGCTACGCGCCCTGGGACAACCAGCGTGTTGTCGTCGTAAAAGAGCGTGCGTGTCATGCCGAGCGGACGAAAGATGTTCTGCGCGGCGAATTCGGCTAGCGACTTCTTGGTCGCGCGCTGGATCACGACTCCCAGCAGAAAGTAATTCGAGTTGCTGTACACGAACTCATCGCCAGGAGCATTGTTCAGCCCGCGCTGCCGCGCGATGAGTTTCAGAATCGCTTCCGGCGAGGAGAGATCCGAGATATTGCGGCCGGAGAGGTAAACCAAGGAGAGGAAGTCGCGCAGCCCGCTGGTCTGATGGAGCATCTGCCGTAACGTGATGCGATGGCCGTAGTCGGGAAGCTCGGGCATGTACTTCCGGACATCGTCATCGAGCGACAGAAAGCCCTGCTCCTCTGCCAGCACGATACTCGCCGCGGTGAACTGCTTCGACACCGACGCCAAATAGAAGACAGACTGCGGCGCAAGTGGAACGTCGAGTTCGAGGCTGGCCGCGCCATACGACTTGCGATAAGAAAACCTTCCGTCGTGGATAACGCCCAGCGAGCACCCGGCCGAGCCGGCCTTAGCGTAGCCGGCGAAGAGGTGATCGACCTGCTGCGACCGGGAGTCCGCCGCGATCACCGGCAGTGCGATCACCAGAGAGAGAAGGAGAACGGCAGCGGTTCGCATCGATACCTGCTTAAGTCGAACCGTCTGAGTATAAATGCGGGTGGCCCTCACGCGCTTTTCGCATGAGTGAGGGAACAATGGGTCGGCGGCACGGAACTCAAAGTCCGGGTGCCCCACCCGCAGCTGAGACTTTGCGGTGTAACTGTCGAAAAATCGCCATATCACTCGCGATAAGCATTCCAACCGGCACCCGTTTCTTCACCTCCTGCAAAGTTTCTTTCCCAAAAGCCTGAACAAGTTCTCGTAAAATAGGGGTTCCGGGCACGAGGGTGTATTTTCCATGCAGGCGCAAACCGAATTCGAAGCTCTTCGGCGCGAGTCCTCCTCGTGGTGGTGGATCTCGCGGCGCAAGCTGCTGCGTGACGCTGTCGGTCAGGCTTTGGCGGGCAAGCGCGAGGGGCGCGTGCTCGACCTGGGCTGCACGGCTGAACTGGAGTTCGCCGATTCCTCCCTGCTGCGCGCCGTGAATGTTCATTCTGCGTTGCCAACTCTGGCATTCCATCAACTGCAGGGCCGCCGGGCGCTGATCTGTTCCAGCCTTGAGGAGCTTAGCTTCGCCTCGAACTCCTTCGACGCCGTCGTGGCCGGCGACATTCTGCAGAATGTTACCGACGATGCTGCGAGTTTGCGCGAGCTGCGCCGCGTCCTGAAAGACGGGGCGAGCTTGTGCCTGACGGTGCCAGCCTATCCTGCGCTGTGGGGCGAGAAGGACGAAGCTGCGGGGCACCAGCGCCGCTACACGGCCAACGAGCTGCGGCGCAAGCTGAACAACGCCGGCTTCGAAGTCACGCGAGTGTCCTACCTTGTCGCGTCGGGATTTCTGCCGTCGTTCATCGAGCGCATTGGCAAGAACATCTTCACCAAGTCCATCGATCGCTATCGCCGCTCGGCGCGGAATTCGCGAGCTTTGAAGAGCATCATGGTTCCCATGCTCGACTGCGAGCGCTTCCTGATCCGCTTCATCAATCTGCCTTTTGGAACGCGTGTAGTGTGCTGGGCTCGCAAGCCTGCCGTGGTCGCCGAGCGCGTGACCGTTCCCGCCTGGGAGCGGCAGTGGGCCGGTGCGCCGCTACCGCAGGGCAGCGGCTAGGGGTCAGGGGTTGGGGTTAGGTTCGGGCTCCTTCCATTTACAATGAATCCGTGGCGTTGTTTCGTAGCATTGGTACCACCCTGGAGATGATCAAGTGGGAGCACTCTGTGCTCACGCTTCCTTTCGGCTTGACCGGCGCAGTTTTGGCTGCTCGCGGCATTCCCAATCTTCACACCTCGATCTGGATCATTGTCGCGCTGGTGGCGGCACGCTCGGCGGCGATGGCCTTCAATCGCCTGGTTGATGCCACCATCGATGCCGCCAATCCGCGCACCAGAATTCGCGCACTGCCTGCCGGCAAACTGAGTAGGTCATTCGTCGTCTGGTTTGTCATCGTCGCCTCGGCCATCCTGATGCTCGCCGCATGGGAGCTGAATCCGCTGGCGTTTTATCTGTCGCCCGTGGCGCTCGGCATCGTGTTCTTCTACTCCTACACCAAGCGCTTCACGCGCTGGGCGCATGTGGTGCTCGGGCTGGCGATGGGCATCGCCCCGGCGGCGGCGTGGGTTGCCGTACGCGGTTCCCTCGATCCGCGAATCCTGATTCTGACCGGCGCGGTCATCTTCTGGGGTGCAGGCTTCGACATTCTCTACGCTTGCCAGGACTACGACCATGATTGCACCGTCGATGTGTATTCAGTGCCCAAGGCCTTCGGGATTCGCAAGGCGCTCATGATCTCGCGCCTCTTCCATATCCTTACCGTGCTGCTGCTGGCTTGGATGATTGTTGCTTTTGGCTTGGGCAAACTCGCCGTTGTGGGTGTCGTGTTCGTGGCGTTGCTGCTGGTCTACGAGCACTCGCTGGTGAAGCACGATGATCTCAGCCGGGTAAACGCCGCGTTCTTTACCATGAACGGCCTGATCTCGATGGCGTTCCTGTTCTTTATTGCGGGGGACTTCTGCTGCGGAGGTAAAATAAAGCCATGAGTCGCGAAGCAACGGAGTTGTTAAGGAAAGCACTCAGCCTCTCTGAGGATGACCGTGCACTGATCGCAGGATCGTTGCTCGACAGCTTAGACCAAATCTCTGATGCGGAGGTCGAGTTGGCTTGGCAGCAAGAGATTGATCGCCGTGTGCAAGAACTGGATGGCGGACAGGTAAAAACGATTCCGTGGACCGAAGTTCGCCGACACCTCGCCGCTAAACTTCCTCACGGTGGCTAAGGTTATTGAATTTCACGAAGCCGCATTTGCTGAAGTTGTCTCGGCTTTCGACTGGTACCTATTGCGAAGCGAGCGCGTTGCATCGGCGTTCTTAGCTGAGCTGGATCGAGCTTTACAGCTTATTGAGGATTCCCCCGATCGATGGCCGTTGTATCGAAACAGCACACGCAAGTTTGTGCTCCATCGGTTTCCCTACCTGATTATTTATCGCGAGACGCACCTGCAAATCCAAATCATCGCCGTTGCCCACGGACGACGACGGCCGTTCTATTGGAAAGCTCGACTCTAACAATCTCTCCCTCACATCCTCCTGTGATTCCCTGCCGTGGCTGCGATATCATTAGAGGGTTATGCCTGATTTGCCGACAGCCAAGCAGCGCCATCCTTTTCAAACCGACGACGCCAATCTGAGACCTATCCACGACAAGGTCATGGCGCAGGAGCGGCTCTCGTCCGACGATGCCCTCGCGCTTTATCGCTCCGGCGACATTCTGGCTGTTGGCTGGCTGGCCAATTACGTTCGCGAGCGCATGCACGGCGACACCGCCTACTTCAACGTCAATCGGCATATCAACTACACCAACGTCTGCGTCGCAGCCTGTCGACTGTGCGCCTTCGGCCGTAAGAAGGGGTCCGACGGTTCCTACACCATGGCGCTGGAAGAAGTTTGGAGCACCGCCGCGTCCGGCTACACCGAGGCGATCACCGAGTTTCATATCGTGGGCGGCCTGCACGCCGACCTGCCGTTTCAGTACTACCTCGACTTGCTCTCCGGCCTGAAAGAACGCTTTCCGCAGGTGCACCTCAAGGCGTTCACCATGGTCGAGATTTCGTTCTTCTCGAAGATCGGCAAGATGACGCCGCGCGAGGTCCTGGTGAAACTGAAAGACGCCGGTCTGGACTCGATGCCCGGCGGCGGCGCAGAAATCTTCTCGGACCGCATCCGGCATATCATCTGCGATCACAAGATTGATGGCGGTGAGTGGCTGGAAATTGCTCGCACCGCGCACGAAGTGGGGCTGAAATCGAATGCGACCATGCTCTACGGCCACGTCGAGAACGATGAAGACCGCGTCGATCACCTGCTGAAGCTGCGCGCTCTGCAGGATGACACGCACGGCTTTCAAACGTTCATCCCGCTGGCCTTCCATCCCGAGAACACGCCGTTGCAGCACCTGCCAAAGACGACCGGCATGCTTGACCTGCGGCAGATCGCGGTGTCGCGACTGGTGCTCGACAACTTCCCACACATCAAGTCATATTGGCAGATGGTGACGCCGAAGATGGCGCAGATCACGCTGCGCTTCGGGGCGGATGACATCGACGGAACCGTCGTCGAAGAGAAAATCTATCACGACGCCGGAGCGACCACCCCGCAAGGATTGCGCCGCCAGGAGTTGATCCGGTTGATCACCGAGGCCGGGCGCGTTCCGTTCGAGCGCGACACGTTGTATCGCCCGGTGACGCGGACGGAGACGACGTTCACGGTCGCGGTGTAGAGCGAGCACACCGGGTCTGTTTCGACCCCACGTCCCAATTTGAGTCTTTGTGCTCACCAATCGCGGTGGGCCATCTGTTTTCCTCATCCATCTCACCGACAACGGACTACAGTAGTAACGGGGTAAGTTTTTCACGCCCTGCCTCCGGAAATGTATGAGGAGGCAAACGGATGATGCCGCCGATTGTCGCCGCTCCCGCCTCTCTATCGCTCTCGTCGCTGTCGCGAAACGACGCACTGCAGCTCCTGGAAATTATCCAGTTGTGCTTGTCAGCGACAGACCAATCCGACATCAACGGCTGTGTGTTCCCCCGGATACAAAACGTCATCCCCTACGATTTTGCCGGAGCATGCCTGGTCGGGCGCGACCCATCTCCCTGCAAGATCAAGCTTCGCCACAGCTTCGTTGGCACCATGCCGGCGGAATACGGCCGGGAGTACAACCGGGCGTATCACTTCAAGGGTGACACAGTGGCACATGAGAACTTCCGCAGCTTTCAGCCGCAATACTGGTCAGCGCGCCACTCCGTTCACCTTTTAGCGCGAAGCGACGAGCGGAAACCACTTTCGATTTCCAAGCCCACCTTGTCTCTGATGACGGACTTCGGTATCCGGGGCGGCTTCACTGCCGGATGCCCGCCGACAGCCAAGGATGGGAATGGCAGCTTCTTCTATTTCCTCGGGCGCAACATCGACTTCGAGCCGCGTGTCCTCGCGATCCTGGAGTACCTTTCGCCACACCTTCATCAGGCGCTGCTGCGATGCGCGGGCGATGCTCCGCCAGGCACGGCCCTTGACGCCGTCTCCGGACGCGAAAAACAAGTGTTGGAGTGGCTGAAAGAGGGCAAGAGTTCCTGGGACATCTCGACCATCCTCGGAATCAGGGAACGGACGGTGAACTTTCACGTGTCGAACATCGTTCGCAAGTTGGGCGCGCAAAATCGCTCGCAAGCCGTCGCTATTGCCCTGCAATCACGCCTGATCTCGCTGGACTAGCATTTTCTCCCCATACTTCGGACTTTTGTCACCTGTCAGTTCTGGCAGCTGACAAGAGCGCCCGAAGATGGGATGTTGCGGGCAGGTGAATGCTGATGCGGCACATGTTCCCTCGCGAGCGCGTAGCTCTCCTTTTCATCGGGTCTCGCGCCTTGCGCGGAGGCCGTACGGCCGAACCATATGTAGATGAACAAATAATGGAGGTATGAATGGACTACGGTAGAAATGTGCGTCCTGTCATCTTTTTCGGTCTCTTACTTCTGGTGAGCAACATCACTCCGCTGCTACGCGCCGCCTCTGGCGATGGCAGCGCCGCAAAAGCAGAATCGGCAGGCGCCGCCCAGCAGCCAAGCGACAGTTCGGTTGCCGCGCAATTGGCGCGTGCGTTCAGCATGCCGGTAATCTCCCCGAACAATCCGCCACCACCATATCGATATCACGATTGCACCGCCCTGAATATTCTGTTCAAGACCGAACCGGCCATCGCGGAGAAGCTGGTGCCGCCGCCGTTGAAGTTCGACGCAACTCGGCCCCTGGTCTTCTACATTGGCCATTATCAGTTTGTTGATTTCGACCTTCCTTACAACGAAGCAGGGCTGCTGGTCCCGGTAACGTACGCCGGCAAACCGGCGGGGCTGTTCGCAGTCGTGTTGTATCTCGATAAAGTTGATCCCATTGTTGGCGGGCGCGAGTTGTATGGCTGGCCGAAAAAGGCGGCAGAACAGGTCGTATTCAACGAGGAGAACGGGAAGGTCACTGCCGGCGTAACCCGTTACGGCAAGCAGATCATCACCGCAAGCTTCGACGCCGAACGGAAGCTCGAGACAATCCCGCCGCGGCCGAAAGACACGTTCTATCTGCTGAAGATGATTCCGTCGGCCACCAAGGGGGCCCCGCCCGACGTCCTGAAGCTGATCTCAACAGGTATCGATCCGGATGTGATCAGCAGCGCGCAGATTGGAAAAGCGACCTTGCGGTTCGGCCCGTCGCCCTACGACGCGTTCCTGGCAGGCATCCCTGTACAGGAGGTGGTGTACTCCGAAGTGATCGTTCACGACTTCACTTTGAGTAACGGCGAAACAGTGCTGGATTATCTTGCCCCAAGCAAGTAACAGAGAACCCGACCATTGGCTGGCCGGACGCCGCAGGCAAGGCGACCGGACCAGCCAAAATCCCTCTCATCTCTTGAAACTTGTCACCTTCCCGCCTTCTCTGCGAAACTGTCCGGTCACCCGTGGAGTCCCATGGAGCGTGAATTTTCGGCTGGCGGCGTCGTGCTACGCAGGATGCGCGGGCGCTGGTTTCTGGCCGCCATCGAGCCCCACATGGAGCGCCCCAAGAAGTCCGCGAAGAAATCCTCGTCCACAGCCAGGAAAAAGAAAGATGCCGCTTCCCTCACCGCATTGCCCAAGGGCGCCATCGATGCCGGAGAGAAGCCGGAGCAAACCGCGCTGCGCGAAGTGCTGGAAGAAACCGGCCTCGAAGCCGACCTCGTCCATAAACTCGCCGACATCAAATACGTTTACGTCCGCAACTGGGGCGACCACGCACGCGTGTTCAAGATCGTCAGCTTCTACCTGCTGCTGTACCGTTCGGGCAAGCTGGGCGACATCACCCCGGAGATGCGGATCGAGGTGCAACGCGCCTTCTGGCTGCCGCTGGACGAGGCGGCGAAAGCGCTCAGCTACAAGGGCGAGCGCGAAGTAGTGGAACGCGCGGTGCAGTATGTCAACGAACATCCTGAGTTAGGGAATCATGCCGCAGACAGCACACATTGAGCGGCACTTCACCGCCGGAGAAGTCGTCCGCGATGTCGTGATTGGAATGTCCGACGGGCTCACAGTTCCCTTCGCGCTGGCTGCGGGGCTGTCCGGCGCGGTCGATAACAGCCACATCGTGGTCGTCGCCGGACTGGCCGAGATCGCCGCCGGCTCCATCGCCATGGGCCTTGGCGGCTACCTTGCCGCCAAGAGCGACGCCGAGCATTACGTGAGTGAGCGCGCGCGCGAGGTCCGCGAGGTAGAGGAGATTCCGGAAGAAGAAGCGCGCGAGGTGCAGAAGGTCTTCACTGACTATGGCCTGACCCAAGATGAGAGCGGCACCATCGTCCAGGCGTTGACGCGCAGGCCGAAGGAGTGGGTGGACTTCATGATGCGCTTCGAGTTGGGACTGGAAGAGCCGGATCCGAAGCGGGCGCATCAGAGTGCGGCGACCATTGCTGCGTCGTACATCGCGGGCGGGATCATCCCGCTCTCGCCGTATATGTTTTTGCACAGCGTGCGACACGCTCTCGGCTGGTCGGTCATCGTTACCCTCATTGCGCTGGGAGTTTTCGGCTTCATCAAGGGTCGATTTACGGGAGCCCATGCCCTCCGCTCAGCCTTACAAACCGTTGTGATCGGCGGACTTGCGGCGGGCGCAGCCTTCCTGCTCGCCAAGGCTATCTCGTAACCCATTTTGGGAACAAGATTTATGAAGATTCCTGTTGACTGAATGAGTATTCATTCATTACCATCGGTTCAACTTAATAAAGCGCGCGTCGTTGCCATCCTCACCCCACATCTTACGACGCGCGCTACTTGCATTTAGGCCCAAGGATGGTGTGTTTTCGGTAGAGGAGAGTCGTTGTTGAGTCGTTTTCACCAGGAAAAACAGCAGCGGAATTGTTGCGCCTTCAATCGAACCACATGAGTCTCAGGCAATCGCCGTGGAAGTCGACACCAGCGAGTTTTGAAGCAGACTGCAGCATTCGGGTCTGATCCGGAGTTATCCATACCTCATGCAAAGACGGATAGAGAAAGTCGCCGTTCTAGGCGCGGGCACCATGGGCGCCCGCATCTCGGCACACCTGGCCAATGCCGGTGTTCCCTCGTACCTGCTCGATATTGTTCCTCCTGACGCCGACGGTCCCGCGCGTAATCGCATCGCGGCTGCCGGACTGGAAGCTGCGGTCAAATCGAAGCCTGCTGCTTTCTTCAAGCCTTCGCTGGCGCGGCTGGTGACGATCGGCAACTTCGAGGACGATCTGCAAAAGCTCGCCGAGGTGGACTGGATCATCGAGGCTGTGGTCGAGGACATGGAGATCAAGCGCACGCTGCTGCGCAAGATCGAGGCGATCCGCAAGCCGGGCACGATCATCACGACCAACACCAGTGGCCTGCCGGTGGCAAAGATCGTCGAGGGATTCTCTGAGGACTTCCGGCGCTGCTGGTTCGGTACGCACTTCTTCAATCCACCGCGCTACATGCGCCTGCTGGAATTGATTCCGACGCCGGAAGCCGACCCTGCTGCGATGGAGACGATCGCGCAGTTCTGCGATCTGCATCTGGGCAAGGGCGTGGTCCACGCGAAAGATACTCCGAACTTCATCGCCAACCGCATCGGCATCTTCTCGGCGCTGAACGTCATGCGCCTGATGCAGGAGATGGATTTCAGCGTGGAAGAAATCGATGCATTGACCGGAACTGCGGTCGGCTGGCCTAAGATGGCGAGCTTCCGTCTGGCTGACATGGTAGGTCTCGATATTCTCGGCCACGTCGTGCGCAACTCGGTCGCCAACATCAAGGACGAGCGCAGTGACCTGGTACTCCCTGACTTCTTTAAGCAGATGCTGGAGCGGAAGTGGCTCGGCGACAAGGCCAAGCAAGGCTTCTACAAGAAGACCAAGAAAGACGGCAAGAGCGAAGTCCTTGCCATCGACTGGAAGACGCTGGAGTACCGGCCATCGCAGCGCCCCAAGTTCCCTGCCCTCGAGATGGCCAAGACCATCGACGACCTTCCCGAGCGCCTGCGTACCTTGCTCGCGCCTTCGAAAGACAAGGCTGGCATCTTTCTATGGACGGCTCTCTCGGAGCTGTGGACCTATGCAGCGAATCGCATCGGGGAGATTGCCGACTCGGTAGTCGAGATCGACCGCGCCATGAAGCTCGGCTTCAACTGGGAGATGGGGCCGTTCGAGCTGTGGGATGCGGCCGGCGTCGCCAAGACCGTGAAGCGCATGCAGGCTGAAGGCAAACCGATTTCGCCGAACGTCGAGAAGTTGCTGGGGTCGGGCAACGAGCGCTGGTACACCGACGATCTCAAGGCCGCCAGCGGTCGCGCCTACTTCGATATCAAGAGCGGCCACTATACCTCGGAGAAAGTCTCGCCGGGCGTGTGGTCGGTTGCCGTGGCGAAGAAGTCTGGTCTGGTGGTGAAGAAGAATGCGGGCGCGTCGCTGGTCGATATCGGCGACGGCGTCGGCTGCATCGAATTCCACTCGAAGATGAACTCGCTGGGCGGCGACATCGTGCAGATGATCACGCAGACGCTGAAGCCTGGCGGCGCGGGCGACAACTTCGACGCCTTCGTCATCACCAACGACGCTGCCAACTTCTCCGTGGGCGCCAACATCATGATGCTGCTGATGGCGGTGCAGGAAGAGGAGTGGGACGAAGTCGATCTCGCCGTCCGCCAATTCCAGAACATGACGCAGGCGATCAAGTTCTCGTCGAAGCCGGTGGTGGTGGCGCCATTCGGCATGGCGCTGGGCGGAGGCTGCGAGATCACGTTGCACGGCGCCGCGCGTCAGCCGCACGCGGAGCTGTATTGCGGGCTGGTGGAAGTCGGTGTCGGCTTGCTGCCCGGTGGTGGTGGCTGTAAGGAAATGACGCTGCGCGCGATAGACAAGGCCACCCACATTCGTCCGGCCGGCCGCGGCGAGAGTGTCGAATTGATGGAGGCCATGAAGCAAGCGTTCGAGACGGTCGCGATGGCGAAAGTTTCTATGTCGGCGTTCGAAGCAAAGAACCTAGGCTTCATCTCCAACGGTGACGACGTAACCATGAACCGCGAACGCGTGCTGAGCGACGCCAAGGAACGCGCGCTGGACATGGTACACGAGGGCTACCGGCCGGTCGTGCCACGCAATGACATTCCCGCGCCGGGCGAGAGCATTCTGGCCACGCTGAAGCTGGGCGTGCACATCATGCACGAAGGCGAGTTCATCACGGACCACGAGGTCAAGATCGCCAACAAGGTCGCCGAGGTGCTGTGCGGCGGCGCAGTGAATCCGGGAACGCCGGTGAGCGAGCAGTACCTGCTCGACCTGGAGCGCGAGGCCTTCAAGTCGTTGTGCGGTGAGAAGAAGACGCAGGAGCGGATTCAGTACACGCTGAAGACCGGCAAGACACTGCGGAATTAAGAACCATCGTCAGTGGCTGAACAGCAGGGCCCTCCGCTCGGGCTAAAGCCGCCGGTCGGGATGACAACTATTTTGAATTTGGCTAATTGCTAATCGGAAGTTGCTGAGGTTCATATGCGCGAAGTAGTAATCGTATCTGCCGTCCGGACGCCGGTTGGCAAGGCTAACAAAGGAACTTTGCGGGCGACGCGTCCCGACGATCTGGCTGCGACCGCCATCAAGGGCGCGCTGGAGCGCGTCCCCCAGGTCGATCCCAAGGAGATCGAAGACGTGATCCTTGGCTGCGCCATGCCTGAGGCGGAACAGGGCATGAACGTCGCCCGCATCGCTTCCCTGCGCGCCGGACTGCCCGTCGATGTTTCGGCCATGACCATCAATCGCTTCTGCTCGTCCGGCTTGCAGGCGATTGCCATGGCAGCCGAGCGCATCATGGCGGGCGGTGCAGAGATCATCGTCGCCGGCGGCGTTGAATCGATGACCATGATTCCCATGGGCGGCCACAAGGTCTCAGCGAATCCGTGGCTGGTGTCGAACTATCCCGACGCTTATCTCTCGATGGGTCTGACAGCGGAGCGGCTCGCCAAGCGCTTCAACATCACCCGCGAACAGTCGGACGAGTTTTCTGTCCAAAGTCACAAGAAGGCGATCGCAGCGATCGAGGCGGGCAAATTCGATGACGAGATTGTGCCTGTGCCGGTCAGTTTCACCACTCCCAATGGCAGCAAACCCAAGCGCACCGAAATCGTTTTTAAGATGGATGAGGGCCCACGCGCCGACACCACGCTCGAGGCATTGCTGGCGCTGAAGCCGGCGTTCCATGTCAAGGGTACGGTGACGGCCGGCAACTCCTCGCAGATGTCCGACGGCGCTGCTGCGGCGATCGTAATGTCTGCCGAACGTGCGAAGGCGCTTGGACTGAAGCCACTGGCGCGCTACGTCGCCTATGCCACAGCGGGGTACAAGCCGGAAGAGATGGGACTGGGGCCGGTCTTCGCGATTCCGAAAGCGCTGAAGATGGCCGGGCTGAAGCTCGAAGACATCGACGTGATCGAACTGAACGAAGCGTTCGCGGCGCAGTCGCTGGCAGTGATTCAGGAAGGCAAGCTGGATCCGGCGCGCATCAATGTGAATGGCGGAGCCATCGCGCTGGGACATCCGTTGGGCTGCACCGGCGCCAAGCTGACAGCCAGCATCCTGCGTGAGTTGAAGCGCCGCAACGGACGCTACGGCATGGTGACCATGTGCGTGGGCGGCGGCATGGGCGCGGCAGGAATTTTCGAAAATTTACAGTAAGTCCGCTATTAACCGTTCGCTTTTCGCCATTCGCAAAAAGCAGACGGTGATTACATTGAGAGAATGCCTTGAGCGAAGAGCGCAAGGCGAACAGCGAAAGGCGATTTATGGCAACGACGACGGCAGATCCCAAAACCAAGACCACGGGCGGAAGCTTTCTGCTCGAAGATCATAACCTCGACAACGTTTTCACTCCGGAAGACTTCAACGAAGACCAGCAGATGATCGTCAAGATGTCGGAGGAGTTCGCTACCAACGAGATCCTGCCCGTCGCCGAAAAGATGGAGCACAAGGAATGGTCGGTCGTCCGCGAGCTGCTGAAGAAGGCCGCGGAGATGGGGCTGACCAACGCCGACATTCCGGCGGAGTATGGCGGCTCCGACATGGACAAGACCTCGTCGGCCATCATCGCCGACTACATGGCCAAGTACGGCAGCTTCATGGTATCGATGGGCGCGCCATAGCGGCATCGGCACGCTGCCCCTGGTCTTCTTCGGCACCGAAGAGCAGAAGAAGAAATATCTGCCGAAGCTGGCCACCGCGGAAATGGTCGGCGCCTACGCGCTGTCGGAGAGCACCAGCGGCTCGGACGCGATGAACACGCCGCACCCGCGCCGTGCTCTCGCCCGACGGCAAGCACTACATCCTCAACGGCGAGAAGATGTGGATCACCAACGCCCACTTCGCCGACCTGTTCACGGTCTTCGCCAAGGTCGATGGCGAGAAGTTCACCGCGTTCCTGGTGGAGAAAGACTTTCCCCGGCTTCTCCGTCGGCGCCGAAGAGCACAAGATGGGCATCCGCGGCTCGTCCACCGCGCCGCTCATCCTCAACGACTGCAAGGTGCCGGTGGAGAACGTGCTCGGCGAAATCGGCAAGGGCCACATCATCGCCTTCAACATCCTGAACGTCGGCCGCTTCAAGCTGGGCGCGAGCTGCACCGGTGGCGCGCGCACCACGCTGGCGCATGCCATCGCCTACGCCAAGGAGCGCAAGGCCTTCGGCAAGACGATTTCCGACTTCGGCCTGATCCGCGAGAAGCTGGCGCAGATGGCGTCGTCGGCATCTATGCCGGCGAGTCGATGGTCTATCGCACCGTCGGCATGATGGACACTGCTCTGTCGCAGATTGAGCACAACCCTGACAGCAGTGCGCAAGGCCATCGAGGAGTACGCGGTGGAGTGCTCCATCATCAAGGTTGCCGGCTCGGAGATGCTGGACTTCGTGGTCGATGAGACGGTGCAGATCTACGGCGGCTACGGCTTCGTCGAAGAGTATCCGGCCGAGCGCGCCTATCGCGACTCGCGCGTCAACCGCATCTTCGAAGGCACCAACGAAATCAACCGCCTGATCATCACCGGCTGGCTGCTGAAGCGCGCCATGAGCGGACAGCTGCCATTGCTGCCGGCAATCAAGAAAGTGATGGACGAGGTGATGGCCGGCCCCTCCGGCGAGGAACTGGAAGGCGCACTCGCCGCCGAGCGCAAGCTGGTCGAAAACGCCAAGAAGCTCTCGATGCTGGTTGCCGGTGCGGCTTCGCAGAAGTACATGCAGAAGCTGGCCGATCAGCAGGAGATCATGGGCGCGATCGCCGACATGGTGATTGAGTCGTTCGCCATGGATTCGGCGCTGCTGCGCGCCCGCAAGCACATTGCCACGCACGGCGAAGAGAAGGCCGGAATCATCGTTCCCATGGCGCAGGTCTACCTGGAAGGAGCATTCAATCGCCTGGAAGCGGCGGCCAAGAAGGTCATCGCTGCCGTAGCCGAGGGCGACATGCTGCGCACCCAGATGGCGATCGTCCGCCGCCTGGCCAAGCACGAGCCGCTCAACGTGATCGCGCTGCAGGAGAAGATCGCGGCTCGCGTGCTGGAGACCGGGAAATACGTAACCGCATAAAGAACAAGCGACCAGGCTTAACAAAGCAGGGAGCTCCTCATTCCGGGAGCTCCCTATTTTTGTGCGGAGCGCGATTCACATCATGGCAGCCGTGGTTCGCCGCCAAGTTTTCATCTTCTCTTGACTCCCAATTTCAGAGATTCCGGGAGATCATTAGCCGGAGCAGCAGCATCACACAATGTGTGTGCCTCGAAATTGGGGCAAGAAGCAGGTCGTTGTGGGTACGTTCCATAGAGTCGCCAGTTCCATGCGCGCGTTCTCGCGCGAGTTAGCTCGGCCAACGATGAAGTCACAACCCGCTGAGACGGGTCGGCAACCTCTCAAGCTTGGGGTCGCCTTGGGCGGAGGATTCGCTCGCGGGCTCACTCACATCGGTGTGCTGAGGGCGCTGGAGGATGCCGCGATCCCGATCGACTTTATTGCCGGAACCAGTGTCGGAGCAATCATCGGGGCTTGTTACTGCTCGGGCATGAGCGCTGCCGAGCTGGAAGAGGTGGCGCGAGCGGCCCGTTTCAAGCATTTTGCCCGCTGGACGCTCTCTCGCTACGGCTTCTGCAGCAACGACCGCATGACCCAGTTCTGCGCTCGGGTGCTGCGGGTTACTCAGTTCGAAGATCTCAAGATTCCGCTGGCCGTTACGGCCACTGATTTTCAAACGGGTGAAGCCGTGGTCTTCACCAAGGGACCCCTGGTCGCGCCGATACGCGCCAGTTGCGCCTATCCGGGAATGTTCCATCCAGTAGAGATCGATCGACGATCCTATATCGACGGCATGCTGGCCTATGCGGTTCCTACGACACCGCTGCGGGTGATGGGCGCCGAACGCGTGCTGGGCATCTATTTGAGCGCACATTGGACACAGCAGAGGCCGCCGCGCCACCTGTTCGAAGTGGTCGGACAGTGCTTCTCAATTGCGCAAGCCAGAATGTCTGATCTTTGGAAGAAGGATGCCGACTTGGTGGTCGAGCCCAACGTCAGTGGCTTCACCTACGATTGCTTCGATCGGGCTAAGGAGCTGATTGTTCTGGGCGAAGAATCGGTGCAGGCAGTGGTACCACAGTTACGGACGCTGCTGAATCTGCCCAGCCCCGGGAGCGCGATGACGCCGGCGCCAGCCACACTCGCGCCATCTGCGGGCCAAACCCGCATCGCCGTGTAACGACACCTCGAATTCGCCCACGTCTCCTGGTTGTTGTAATCTTCTGGTGGGTAGCTCACGCATCTGCATCAGGAGATCCGGATTGGTCCGTTCGTTTAGTGCTGTCCTCGCCTGCGCTCTCACTCTTTCGACCATAGCTCCCAGCCAGGAAACGTCTACTGCGACCGCTCCGGCGTTTAATCCTCCGGACAAGATCTTCGGCTTCCAGGACCCGGCGAAAGAGTTGAAGGCGGAGAAAACATTTCTCGAGGTTCCCAGTCCCATGCTGGCGAAGCAGCATCTGCAAACGCTGACTGCGGTGCCGCATGTGGCCGGCTCTCCGGAGGACCACCGCACCGCCGAGTACGTCCTGGAAAAATACAAGGAAGCCGGGCTGGACGCCTCCATTCAGGAATACAAGGTCTGGATGGGGTTGCCGCTGGATGTACGCGTCGACATCGTTGAACCTGAGGATGTCGTCCTGCACGGTCCATCCCCCGAGCGGGTGAGCGACGATCCTTTCCAGAAGGACCCGCGTATTCTGCCCGCCTTCAATGAATACTCCGCCAACGGCGAGGTTACCGCTAACGTGGTGTACGCGAACTACGGCCGCCCGGAAGATTTCAAGAAGCTGCAGGAGATGGGCGTCGACCTCAAGGGCAAGATTGTGATTGTCCGTTATGGCGAGAACTTTCGTGGAGTGAAGCCCTACCTGGCCGCGCAGTACGGCGCCGCCGGCGTCATCATCTACTCCGACCCGTGGGACGACGGCTACTTCAAAGGCGACGCGTATCCGAAGGGGCCGTGGCGTCCGGCGACCGGAGTGCAGCGTGGTTCGGTGCAGTATCTGTTCCGCTATCCCGGCGACCCGACCACGCCGGGCATCGCATCGACGATGACCTTGCCGGAGAGCCAGCGCACGCCGCCGGACAAGGCGACAGACTTGCCGCTCATTCCCATCACGCCACTATCGTATGGCGATGCGTCTCCGATTCTGGCTAACCTCGGAGGCCCGGAGTCGCCACGCAGCTGGCAGGGCGCACTGCCCTTCACCTATCACGTTGGTCCCGGACCGGTGAAGGTACACCTGCTGGTCAAACTCGCCTATCACTACGCGACCATCTGGGACGTCATCGGCATCGTGAAAGGCTCGCAGTGGCCGAATGATTGGGTGGTCAGCGGCAATCATCGCGATGCGTGGGTCTTCGGCGCTGTCGATCCGAACAGCGGCACGGCAGCGCAACTGGAAGCAGTGCACGGCGTGGGAGAATTGCTGAAGACGGGATGGAAGCCGAAGCGAACGCTGGTCTTCGCCAGCTGGGATGCCGAGGAGGAAGGCCTGATTGGCTCGACTGAATACGCCGAGCAGCACGCTAAGGACCTATCCCACGCTGTGGCATATCTCAATATGGATGTGGGCGTTGCCGGCCCGAATTTCGGCGCCTCATCGGTGCCCAGCCTGAAGCAGTTCCTGCGCGACGTCACCAAGTCGGTGCCAAGCCCGAAAGGCGGAAGCGTTTACGATCAGTGGAAAATCGCTCAGGAGAAAAATGACAAGGAACGCGACACGGCCAGCTCCGGCTCTCCAGACCGGAAGCCGGAAGCGGTTGTCTCACAGGACGTCCACGTTGGCGATCTGGGCAGCGGCTCCGATTACACGGCGTTTCTGCAACATCTCGGCGTGCCTTCGGCTGATATAGGCTCGAAGGGTCCTTACGGTGTGTACCACTCGGCGTTCGACAACTTTGCCTGGTTCACCAAGTTTGCCGATCCGACCTTCGTTTACGAGCAGGAGATGGCGCGCGTCTACGGCCTGGCCGTAATTCGCATGGGTTCGACCGATGTGCTGCCCCTGGATTATGAGCAGTACGGCAAGGAGATCGCCGAGTACATCAAGGCAGCCGAGATCAAGGCGAAGGCCGCGTTCGGCGAGCAGGCGCCGTCGTTCTCTGACGCCGCCGCTGCCGCTGCCCGCCTGCAAAAAGCCGGTGCCGGCATATTGAAGGTGCAATCCAACTTCGCCGGGGATCCGGGAGTAACCAGCCTCGTACTGCGCAACGCCGAACACATGTTTCTGATCGATGGTCTGCCCAACCGCCCATGGTACAAGCACGCGATCTATGCCCCGGGCGAGCACACCGGATACGCGGCGGTTGTGATTCCCGGAGTCAACGAAGCGATCGAGAGCAAAGATCTGACGCTCACCAGGCAACAACTCAACATTCTGACGGCGGCGATCAATCGCGCGGCCGTGGCGCTGGAGACGGTGAGATGAACGAGCAATGAGCGACGGGGAGGTGCGGGAAGCAACGAAGTGCAATGCACTATCCCTCGAGTCCCTGACCGCTAGCTTTCGCCCCTGCTCCGCCGGTACCGATTGAACTGATGGTCGCCGGCCTTGCGGCAACTCATCCAGTGCCAGTGCGTGATGTTTTCCCGTGTGAACCCGACGCCGCCGAAGACGGTTGGGCGCATGAGGATGGGAATGGACCGCTCCGCGGGAAGGCGCTCCTGCTCGGGCGGTACAAGTTGGCCAACTTCGACTGGCGAGACGGTGAGAAACTTCTCGTCGACCAGATCCAGCCTAGCAAGACTCCCATACAATGTGGGACCTCCCTCACAGAGCAGATGCTGAATCCCAAGCTCCTCGCGCAATTTCACGATTGCTTTGGCCAAGTCAAAATGACTCTTCTCGCCCGCGGCAATAATCGCCACGTGAGGATGCGTTCCTTGCGCGCGCAGGCGGGCCGCTCCGTCTGGAGAAGTCACGATGGCCGCATCGACGACATCGCCATCGAAGACTTTATGCTGCGCCAAGTCCAGGTCGGCGGCGCTGGTGACAAAGATATTGCGCTCGCGTCCCTTACCAAGTTTGCGGCGCAGTTCCTGTAATTCAGGCTCGACCACGCGGAAGACAATCCCGCGACTTCCCGGCCCGCGTAATCGCTGCTCTTCCCGAAGCGTATTCATGCCCATCAGCAGCCCGTCGGCGTGAGCGCGCAGCAAGTCCATGAGCCAGCGGTCGGCACTGGATTGCGAGATCTCTCCTCCAGAAGCGTGTTGGCCCAGCAGCGTGGTCATGCCGTCGAGCGATTGCACGAAGTTGGTATAGATCCAGGGCCGGCCTTCGAACAGTCTTGGGAAGCCGAGTTGGCCGTAGGGCGCGTAGGCTGCGTCGTCGACCGCACTGGGCTCGGCGTGGTCAAACAGGATCTCGAAGCGATGGTCGGGAATAGGGCTGTCGTTCATGAGTGGACCTGAAGACGGCATTCTATCGTGCCGGCCAGCTAGCGAAACCGCAGACGGTCGCATGCCTAAGGCAAATTATATCGGTGAGCAGCAGCAACCCTGAAGCAGCAGCTTCTAATCTCACAGCGTGGGACGAGTAGAAGGAGTTGGTCATGGCTTACCGTTGCACGTTTCTCTCGAAGTTTCTCGCAGCTTGCGTTTGCATCCTCGGCACAACCGGATTCTGTATTGCCGCTGACAGCGGCTCGGGCAGTTCGACGCTCGTCTACGTAGGTACCAGCAGCCAGTCTGGATCAACCATGAACGGTTTTTCCGTTGCCCAGAATGGATCGGCTCAGCCTGTGCCCGGATCGCCATTTACGGTCAATGCCTCGCAGTCCACGGTGGCAGCACCTGGATTCCTGTTCGCGACTAACGGTCAGGCTATCGACACCTACACAGTAGCAGCCAGCGGCGCAATCAATCAGACGTCTTCAACGAACGGCCTGGTCGGCGCTCCGGCCGGCATGTCGGTCGACGTTCTGGCGCTGGACCGCACCAATCAGAGCCTGTATGCCAGCATTGTTTGCAGCTCGTGCAACAATTTCTATTCAGGCTGGTCCGTCAACCAGAGCGGGCAGCTTTCGTATGAGAGCAACGGCTCGCCGCTGGGCACTTTATCAGCGGTCTGGGGCTTCGCTCAGCTGACCTTCTCTCAGGACGATCACTACATTTTCACCGCTACCGTCTGTAGCAAAGATGGCGCCGTGGCCGGCTTTGCGCGTGCACAGAACGGATCGCTGACTTCGTATAATCCGGCGGCCAATCCCCCGCTGCTGGAAACGCCGGGAGGCGGCGTGGGCTGTTCGGTGGATACGGCGGCGTCCGCGGCAGGTTATCTGGCGGTGCTTTGGACAGGCTCATATTGTTGCGAATATCCCGGCTTGGCCGTGGCTACCTACAACTTCAACAGTGACGGGACGCTGAATCTCGTGCCCGGACCCGCGAGTTTGACCGCGCTGACCACCGAATACAGCATGGCCTTCGATTTGACGGGCCGGTATCTGGCGATCGCCGGATCGGTTGGCCAGAATAATTCTGAAGGTGCGATCCAGATTTATCGATTGGGAGCAACCGGCTCCCTGATGGCGGCCGGGCCCCTCTTCGAACTTCCGTCGGCCACGAGCTTCGACTCGGTGAAGTGGGATGGAGCAGGCCATCTCTATGCCATCACCAGTTCGCAGAATTGCGGGTCAGGAGGGTGCGGCCTCTACATCTTCAACTGGAATGGCAGCAGCCTGTCGGTCGCTCCAGGCTCACCCTATGCGCTATCGCAGCCGAACAGCCTGGCAGTACTATCGGCGCAATAAATTACGAGGAGTCGCCACTGACAAGAGTAGAAAGATGGCGTAGCGTCGCAGTTAGTTGCGAATCTCCGCTAATCTGCCTCGCACAAACTCCACTAGCTCAGGCGTGACGTATGCGGGGGGCTGAATCCTGAAGATAGGTTTGCCCGCGACCGGCTTCAACGAAACGTTATTCCAGGCGATGGAGTCCGATTGATCGTGCAGAACGACAGCGTTGGCGCGATCGAGAAACTGTTGCGCCGTCAGCTTGAAATCGGCGGTCGAGGCGTCCAGGACGGTTATGTAAATATCCGGCCGCACGAAGCGCATGACACTGTTGGACTCGAGAATTGCGTTCTCCGCCGAGTTCAATTCCGTGCGCACCCGCGGCATAGCTTGCGCCAGCATTCCTTGTCGAGTGCGCACCCAGAGAGAACGCACCGCGCCGGAGACGAGGAAGCGGGACGAATCGCTCTCGCCACTGCGGTCGCGCTCTTCGGTGACCGCCCAAGTGTGGTCGGCACTGGCGCAATGGCAGACCTTGCCGTTGGCCGAGCAGATGCCGTGCCCGTACTGCGTAATCTTCATCGCCGTCCAGTGAAATTCAGGCAGAGCCGCGATCAAACCCGCGACTACACTGGTTTTGCCGATGTTCCGCGAATTTCCGCCTACAACAATTAGAGCCATAATTCGTGCCGGTGTCAGTTTTTCTCTTTGCGCGCCAGTCGCGACAGTGTTGCCAGTTCCTTGAGGTACTGGCGCAAGGGCTTGGCCGGTGTGCCCCAGTAGACTTCTCCCTTGGTGCGAAGCACTTTATTCGGCAGCACCCCGCCTTGCGATCCCAGGATACTTCCGGCCTCGATCTTCGCGTGGTCGCCGATGCCGACCTGTCCGCCGATGATACAGCCGTCGCCGATCTCCGAGCTTCCCGAAACTCCTGTTTGGGCGGCGATAACAACATTGGCCCCGACAATGTCGTTGTGTCCGATGTGCACGAGGTTGTCGAGTTTCGTTCCCGGGCCAATCACGGTCTTGTCGAGGGCACCGCGGTCAATCGTGCAATTTGCGCCAATCTCCACGTAGTCACCAATCACCAGTTCGCCGACCTGGGGAAACTTGTTGTAGCGGCCGTACTCTTCATCGCGGACGAAGCCAAAGCCGTCGGAGCCGAGCACCGCGCCCGCGTGGACGATGACGCGACGCCCCAGCGTCGTACCCGGATAGATGACCACACATGGATAGAGGTCGCAATCGTCGCCGATTTCGACCTCTTCGCCAATGGCGCAGTTCGCCGCAACGTGAGTACGTTCCCCAATGACAACGTTGGCCTCGATCACAGCATGGGCATCGACCGCGACCGTCGGCGCGAGCTTTGCCGATGGATGAACAACGGCTGTCGGATGTATTCCGGGCTTATAGACCTTGGACGGATGCAGCAGAGCCCCCGCCCGGCAAAATGCCAGCCGGGGATTGTCCGCGATCAGAAGTGGCTTGGCGCTCCGCGCATCAGCGGCGAACTTGCCGGCGATGATTGCACCCGCGTTCGAGGCCAGCGCCACGGGCAGGTCTTTCTTGTCCTGCACGAAGATCACGTCGCCGGGCTTGGCCTGCGCGATGCTGGCGACCTTGGCAATGTCGACGTTGCCGTCGCCAATCAGATGCGAAGCGGTAAACTCCGCCAGTTCCTGCGTTGTGTGGGACATGAGTTTGTTATAGGGGGGATACTTTCGAGTTTCAAGCTCTCAGTACAACGGCGGATCTCCCGGCGGACGACTCTTCCACCGGCGGTGTACCCACAGCCACTGGTCGGGATAGCGGCGAACCCGTTGCTCGATGATCCTGGTGAAGATCGCCGTGTTAGTAACCGTATCGGCTTCGGTGTCACCGGTGCGCGCCAATTCGACGGCTTTATCGAACTCGACCCGATACTTGCGCAGCACCGGATCCCATATGGTGAAGGCTGGAACGACCGCGGCGTTGGTGTGCAGGGCGACTCGCGCCAGCCCGCTGGCGGTGCAGGCCGGAATTCCGAAGAAGTCGACAAACACGCCCTGCGGAGGCGTCATGTTGGTGTCCATGAGGATGCCGACGGTACGGTTTTGGCGCATGGCCGCGATCAGACCGCGCGCGAACTCCTGCTTGCCGATCATGGTGTTGCCGTGCAGTCCACGATAGCGCGTGACCAGGGCGTCGACATAGGGGTTGTCCAGCGGGCGGACGACGATCTGCATCGGGTGGCCTTGCAGCGAATGGAAGAACGATCCGACCTCCCAGCCGCCAAAGTGTCCCGTCAGCAGGAGGACACCAAGGCCCCGCTTCTCGGCTTCCTGAAAGTTTTCGAAACCTTGATAGACCGCAATCTCCGAGGCGTTCTTCTGGGTGTAGCGCGGAAAAAGACACGACTCGCCCAGAAGGCGTCCCAGCGAGACGTAGACGCCGCGCAGAATTTTGCGCCGTTCAGCCAGCGATTGATCGGGGAACGCGAGTTCAAGATTACGCAACCCGACGCGGCGCAGACGCGGATGCAGATGGTAAACCGCGCCACCAATCAGAATCCCCACTCCATGAGCGAGAGGCCGCGGAAGAATGCCGATCAGACGCACCAAGAGCGCTACCGGCCAGTATTGCAATCGATTCAGCATTAAGGGTATCGGTTTGACGTTAGCACCGCGAAAAATCGCGGTCAATGTACACGCCGATTATTTAGGAGGAAGGAGAGGTGATTCCGAAGATCGCATTGCGGGTCTCAGGCAGTAACCTTGCGCGTGCCTGCGATCAGCAGTAAAGCCCCAACACCGCAGAGCACACCTCCGACGGCCGGGGAAAGATTTTCAGTGTTGTGAGTGGTAATTCCAATTGAAGCGTCGCCGGCCTTGATTTCGTGGGTGTGGTTCATCGGCACCGGCACGACAAACGAAAGTATGCCGAGCACCAATACCACCAAACCGAGTATCGTTAAAGGCCGCATCGTTTCCTTCCTGTGAGCGCCGGCGATGCAGCCGGCACTCCGAATGCCACTGGGTGAACCTAGATGCGTCCCATCAGCAGCAGGATCACCAGGATGATGACCACCAGGCCAAGTCCACCGCTCGGGTAATAGCCCCAGCTACGGCTATATGGCCATGCCGGGAAAGCGCCCACCAACATCAGGATCAACAACACGATCAGAATCGTAAACATTGTGCTTGTGCTCCTTATTTTTCCGGCGGCTAAAACGTCACGGCTATTGCCCGCCGCCGCAATTTATCCGGTCTGTCGCCCCACGACTTACTGCGAGAAGAATTGTGTGAACTTCGCGCGGCGCCAAGGCTGTGCATTCTGCCCGGGCGCGGAAGACCGCTGACCGGCAGACAATGCAGCAACACACAATTGGAGAGCAGCCGCTGAGGAAAGGTTGTCTTACGGAATCCTGCTGGCTTGTGATGAATCGGGCGACACGGGTTTTGCTCTGCATTTAAACTAAACTATCCGCTTAGTTTCTTGATTCCATGCAGATTGATTCTCTTCGGCGCTGGTTGCGGGACCCGGTTTTTCTGCTTGCTCTTACCGCAGGCCTCATCGCGTTTGTAGTGCAGTCTGGGGAACTTGGTACCGCTGACACGCAACACCGTGAGCAGTCGGCTCATGCCTTCTGGACCGCAGAGCCGCCGGTGTTTCCCAATGAATATCCGGAGTTTGGCGTTCACGGGCGTGGCGGAAAATTGCAGAGTTGGTATGGCATCGGACAGTCGCTTCTCATGCTGCCGGCCGACATTGTGGGATCCTACGTCGAGCGCCTTCCCATCTTTGCCGGCTACACCGGAACCGATCCAACCGTTCGCAACATCATCGTCAGCTACTCCACCAATATTTTGATTACAGTGCTGACCGCACTCCTTTGTTTTCGCTTTCTGCGACAACTGAACTTCAGCGTCAGGCAAAGTGCGGTCGGCGTGATGGCACTGCTGCTCGCGACCACACACCTCCATTACACGCAGAACATGATGGAAAACAACTACATCTTTCTGCTGACGCTGGCGGGATTCTCGTACCAGTATGAGTGGGTCGTCAGCGGCAGTCGCCGAGCGCTGCTCCTCGGCTCTGCCGCATTCGGGCTGAATCTGCTGACGCGACTGACCACCGGGTTGGACTTGCTGGCGGGAGGATTTTTCGCGCTGCTGGTGCTGTGGCTGACCGGCGTTCGCGGGCGCGATTTGTGGACCCGTTGCAAGACCTACGTCGTGACGGCTGCGCCGGTCTATATGTTCTTCGGTCTGCTGGATCGCTTGTACCAGTTCTACCGCTTCGGCTCGTTCTTCAACACTTATGTCAGTGTGGTCGCTCGCGAAGCCCGCGAACGCGATCCGTCGCTATCGATCAAGTATCCCTTCGAGAAGCCCTTCCGCGAAGGCTTCTTCGGGGCGCTTTTCTCGCCAGAAAAATCAATTTTCCTCTTCGATCCGCTGCTCATTCTGATGGTGTTGCTCACCGTGGTGGCTTGGAAGCGCTTCACTCCGGCGGTGAAGGCGTACGTGGTCACGGGATACCTGCTGCTGCTTGCCTACATCAGCTTCTACGCCCGTTACACCGTGTGGAGCGGAGATTTCGCGTGGGGCGATCGCTATGTGTCGACGGCAGTTGAACTCGCAGTACTGCTGGCCATTCCCCTGCTGCTGCGTCATCGGCTACAAGTCGGGAAAGCGGTGTGGGTCGCCGGCTTGGCGCTGCTGGGCATCAGCACAGCTATCCAGATTGCTTCGCTATGCTTCTGGCTGCCACTTGAGATTTACCAAATGGAATCGCTGGGCCACCCGACGTTTGTGATCGTCCAGCGTTTTCGCAACATCGTGATGTTTGCCCAGGGCAGGATGTACGACAATTTCGCCATGCACTGGGACCCCTGGGACTACGTTCACATCACCACTTGGAATTTCCTGCCGTTTTTGCTGAGACGGGTGGGCGTAGCGCCGGCATGGGTGGTACGCGTCACGTTTGTAATCTGGAGCGCGTCGCTCGCGGCCCTAGCCCTGGTATTCGGGAGAATGACTAAGGTCCTTGCCCGCAAAGAATTTTCCTGATTGACGCCGCTGACGGCTGGCTTTCTGACACCACGTTACAAAGTTGAAATTTGCAGAAATTCTGTTGCTTCGCGAACACGATCCCAGACAAAATAGCTGAACATCGTACTCTGCGCAGGTTTCGCCCAGACTTGCCGGCCTGCCTCGGGGACCATCATGAAAACGTCGGTCGTAATGCCCGTCTACAACGAGCGAAGCACCCTCCGCGAAGTCATTTGCCGTGTGCTTTCGGTGCCTGGCGATTTGGAGTTGATCTGCGTGGATGACGGCTCTACCGACGGGTCGCGCGAGATTCTGCTGGAGATGGAACAGCGTTTCTCCCAAGTGCGCGTTTGCTGGCAGCCCAGGAATATGGGCAAAGGAGCGGCGCTGCGGCGCGGTATCGAGCTGGCGCGGGGAGAGTTCGTCGTCATTCAGGATGCCGACCTGGAATACGATCCTGCCGACTACACCATCCTGCTCGAGCCACTACTCTCGGGCAAGGCCGATGTCGTCTACGGCTCGCGCTTCATGGGAGGACGACCGCACCGCGTGCTGTATTTCTGGCATTCCGTCGGCAACCGCCTGCTCACGCTGCTGTCGAATGTCGTTACGAATCTGAATCTCACCGACATGGAAACCTGCTACAAGGCGTTCCGCCGCGAGGTGATTCAGTCTATCGGGCTGGAGGAAAACCGCTTCGGATTCGAACCCGAGGTTACAGTCAAGGTGGCGCGGCGTCGGCTGCGCGTATACGAAGTTGGCGTTAGCTACTCCGGACGCACCTACGCCGAGGGCAAGAAGATTGGCTGGCGCGACGGCGTGCGCGCAGTCTGGTGCCTGTTGAAATACGGTGTGAAAGTGCCCTGGTCTGAACCGTTGCCGCTTCCTCTAAATCGCGTCGAAGTGGTTGCCTTCGAGAAAGACAGCGAACCACTGACGAAGGCGGCCTCGTCAAGCTGAATTTGATTGCTGGTGTTCGTGCCCCGCCGGAAGATGTGCCCTTCTGTTCCGCAAGAGATTCAGCAAGGCGACCAGTGCATACGCGCCGGGTAGCAACGTCGCCCATAAAATTGGCCGACGATACCGCAGAGATGCCTGGACCAGGTAATAGATGAGCGGGAAGAACGTCAGCCATCCCCCCAGCACCCAGGCGAAACGACGGTTACGCCGCCAGACTAGCAGCAGTCCAGGAACACTGAGCAGCGTGAAAAGGTCGGTGATCCATTGCCAAAGAGAACTTGGTGGCGGACTGAATGGATTGCCGCTGACGTTCGGGAACCAGAAAGCAACGAAACGCTCCATCGTTAGCTTGAGAAACCTGCGGCGATTCTGCACGATCCAGCTCTCGGCCTCGTGCAACCGCATCTTGTTGTAAGCCGGCTCGCCGAGTTTGGCGACGCGCTCAGCCTCGGCCAGGTTCTCGTTGGGATGGTGCTGTGAGAAGCATCCTCCCTCGATGCGGTTCAGCACCGCCGAGAACTCCGTGCAGGAGTTGTTTGAGATCGCCAACTCGAGTCCCAGGTTGTCGCGCAGAAAAACCGGGCGATGAAACACCCGGTAATTCCGAATCAGCCATGGCGCGATCACGACAAGAGGCAGAATTGCGAGAACCAGACCGGAACGCGCCGATTGAGTTCGAGCGACTACGATGAGCAGCAGCCAAAAAAACAAAATCGGCAGCGGTGTCGGGGTCAGCAGCAGCAACACACCCCAGAGGATGCCGGTGTAGACGAGCTCCCACAGTGTGAGAGCTGTGCGAAGGGCTTTATACATTGGGAACGCGAGGGCAACAATCACCAGTCCGGCAAAATCGTTTTCCCACGGTAATAGAGAAAACTTCGCCACAAGCCAGGCGCTCGCGGCAATGGCGCCTGTTAGCGGACCCAATGTCACATAATCGGCGAGGAATGGAAGCAGCGCGAGCTGCACTCCGACCACGATGGTCGTGAGCCACAGGAGCGCGTAATCGCCGTAGGCTCCGACGCCAAAGAGTTTGATGATGAGCGCTACAATCAGCGGATAACCTGGCGCAAGGTGCGCCGAAGGCCCCGTAGGCAGTGGAAAGAATGGATCAGCAAAACGTCCATGCAGAGCGATCGAGGATCCCAATTCCAGCGATTCGAAGCCCGAGCCGGCAAGATGATGGCCAGGCTGCATTACAGGCTGATAAACAAATATGGTGGCTGAAAAGATCAGGATGCCCAATACCCAGCAGACGGCCTTCGGCGAGCACCGAAACTTGTTCCAAGTCGCGCTCAAGCCTCGAGTCTGTTGCGGTTGTGGACGCATGCGGTGATCTCTGCCTGTGAGCGCCCACTCACGTAGACCCCCAATTAGAGCTTCGAGCTGTTGGTAAGTTCGGGCTGATTCGGTCGGTGGAGAAATCTTAGCCTAGTTTCACCGTGGACGCATGATGTCAGGCTCAAGCGGGCGACCGGCCGGGGAAACCGGCTTCTGCTGCGCCAGCATCGCGCGCAGGTTCTCCACGACGGCCTCTGCCGGCACGTCGGCCTTGGAACTGGTCTGCCTGGTGAATAGCTCCACTTGTCCCTCGGCGAGTTTCTTGCCGATGTTGATGCGATAGGGAATTCCGACCAGGTCCGCATCCTTGAACTTCACGCCTGGACGCTCGTCCCGATCGTCGAGCAGCACGTCGATTCCGGTCCCAGCAAGAGAGTGAGCGATCTCCTCGGCGGCGGCCTGGATCTTCGCGTCGGCGCTGTTGGTCGGTGTCACCACCACCTCGAAGGGGGAAATGGCAGGCGGCAGCCAAAAGCCGTTCTCATCGTGGCTTTGCTCGATGCAGGCGGCCAAAACTCGGTCCAGTACGATACCGAACGCGCCCATCTGCGGCGTCACTTCCCCGCCATGTTCGTCAATGACTCGTACTCCCATCGTCTCGCACAACTCCGTCCCGAGTTTGCTAAGATGCGCAATTTGTACTGCCTGACTGAATGTGAGCGGCAGGCCGCAAGCTGGGCAACCATCTCCTTCGACAACGTTGCGGATGTCGACCCACCAGCCGGCGTCGAGCTGGAAACTTCCGGCATCGCCGGGGGTGACATTCTTCAAGTGATATTCGGGCTTGTTGGCGCCGGCGACAAGGTTGCGGCGTCCTCTTAATCCAGCGTCAACGAAGAATCGCGGCTGCTCCCACCGCTGGCGACCGTTCACCGGAAAGTTCTCCGGCGAAAGGCCGACGGGTCCGATGAAACCCGGCTCCAATCCAAAGCACTCGCGGATTTCATCGGCTTCCATAGCCCGTAGCGCGGCTCCTTTCAGTCCATCGCTGGCAAGCGCGGCGAGAAGCTTCCCTTCGTTGACCTGATGATCTCCGCGCAGAAACACGAGGATGGGCACCTGCCGAGGGCCATCAGCCCCCTGGTGAAGTGCAACTGACAGGTATGACTTGATGACCTGCGTCGCCTTGACACCTAGCGCTGCGGCAACGTCGTCAATGGTTTTCTGCTGAGGAGTAAAGACCTCTTCCGGATGGCCGCTTCCCGGTCCCGAGTCTTCTACCGGCTCGAGTCTCGACCTGGCGGCGTCCAAGGTCGCAGCGTATCCACACCCTCCGCAGGCTACGAGAACGTCCTCGCCGCCTTCGGTACACACGAAAAACGCTTTTGCCGCCTGTTCAGCGATGCCCGCCTCCGCGATCACGGCGCGCAGACCGCAACGTTCGAAAATTCGGCTGAGGAGCTCGCGGTGCGCGACATACGTGCGCTCCAGAGAGGCAGCGTCGCTGGCGAACGCGTACGAACTCACGGCCGTGAACTCCCGCGTGCGCAACAACCCTGACCTCGGCCGCCCCTCGTCGCGGAACGCCGAGTGCACGTGGTACCAGACCTGCGGCAACTGTTTGTAGCTTCTCAGCTCTCTGGCTGCTATCTGCGCCGCCACCTCCTCATGCGATGTGCCCAGGCAAAAGTCGCGGTCGGCGCGGTCGTGCACAACGAACCTACTCTCACCCGCCGAGTGCCACCGGCCACTCGCCTCTCTAAGAGCTCGCGGCTGAAGCGCCGGCAGACGAATTTCCTGGCCGATGCGGCTCATCTCCTCGCTTGCGAGTTTTGCCAGCTTCGACATTGACCGATTGCCCAGAAACAACCAGGAGAACAGTCCAGGGCCAGCCTGCCGGACATATCCGGCGCGCAGAAGGAGCTTGTGGCTGGTCGTCCCCGCCTCTCCTGGGGCCTCGCGCAGGGTCGGTATCAAGAGCTGGGTCCAACGGTGCATATGTTCCCAAGTTATCAATCGGGAAGACAGCTTTGCGAGCGAAAATACGGTCCCCGGGTTTCACTGCCGCTTTGCAATTCAGCCGGCTTCCCGTGAAATACGAAAATCGAGCTATTATCAGACAGCTTTTCTCCACTGTTGAAGGCCCTGGGAAATCAGCTCCTTGCAGCTTGTTGACGTCATCCGGAAATAATAGCGTTATGATTTGCGATGTGGGCGCCCGCCGTGCATCTGACGAGTAAGGGTTAAGACGCAGCTGCTATCCGGTTTCGGTGGAGGCAATCATGTGTTTGGCAGTTCCGGGACGAGTCGAGGAGATCTATCAGTCCGGCGAGGCGCGGATGGGCAAGGTCAACTTCGGCGGAATCGTGAAGGAAGTCTGCCTGGCCTACTTGCCCGATATCATGGTCGGCGATTACACCATCGTTCACGTCGGCTTCGCCATTTCGAAGATTGACGAAGCATCGGCCCGCCAGACGCTGCAGACGTTCTCCGACATGGGATTGCTCGAGGAAGAGCTCGGGCCCAGCCAGGACGCCTAAGCCGGAATCACTATGCGGAGGCACCCATGAAGTACCTGGACGAATTTCGTAATGGAGAAATCGCACAGAAGTTGGCGGCCGAGATCCGTCGCAACATCACGCGTCCCTGGAAGATCATGGAAGTCTGCGGCGGTCAGACACATTCGATCATCCGCAATGGCATCGATCAACTGCTGCCGCCCGAGATCGAGATGGTACATGGTCCCGGTTGCCCGGTCTGCGTGACGCCGCTGGAGATCATCGACCAGGGCTTGGCGATCGCCTCGCAACCCAACGTGACCTTTTGCTCGTTCGGCGACATGCTGCGAGTTCCCGGCAGTGAGAAAGACTTGTTTCGCGTGCGTGGCGAGGGCGGCGATGTGCGTATCGTTTATTCTCCGTTGGACGCGGTAAAGATCGCGCGCCAGAATCCTGAACGCGAAGTCGTCTTCTTCGGGGTCGGCTTCGAAACCACCGCGCCAGCCAATGCGATGGCGGTGCATCTGGCAAAGCAGGAAGGACTGCGCAACTTTTCAGCGCTGATCTCCCATGTGCTTGTTCCTCCGGCTATCGCGGCCATCATGACTTCGCCAACCAACTGCATTAACGCCTTCCTCGCCGCCGGCCATGTGTGCAGTGTGATGGGCTATCGCCAGTATCCCGAACTGGCCGAGCGCTTCCATGTGCCTATCGTGGTGACCGGGTTTGAGCCGCTGGACATTCTGGAAGGTATCCGCCGCACGGTGAATCAACTGGAAGCGGGCGAGGCGCGGGTGGAGAACGCCTACGAACGCATCGTCACACTTGAGGGCAATGTCACGGCGCAGAAGTTGCTCGAAGAGGTCTTCGAAGTGGTCGACCGCTCCTGGCGCGGCATCGGCATGATTCCCGCCAGCGGATGGCGACTGCGCGAAGCCTACCGCGACTTCGACGCAAGCCGCCGCTTCTCCGTGCACGACATCCATACGGTGGAATCGCCGCTGTGTCATAGTGGGGAAGTTTTGCAGGGAATTTTGAAGCCGAACCAGTGCCCAGCCTTCGGCAAGGAATGCACTCCGCGCAAACCGTTGGGGGCTACGATGGTGTCGAGCGAAGGGGCATGTGCCGCATACTACAATTATGGGCGCTTCATCTCGGCTGACCAACTCGCACATGCCTGAGCCGCCGGACTTCTCAAACTGGTCGTGCCCGCTTCCGCTGCGGGATTACCCCACGGTGGTCATGGGTCACGGGGGAGGCGGGACGCTCTCGGCCGAACTCATCGAGCACTTATTTGTTCCCGCCTTTCACAATGAAGCTTTGGCCAATCTCGGCGACGCGTCGGTTGTTCCGCTGAACGGCGAGCGCCTGGCCATGTCCACCGATTCTTACGTTGTGCAGCCGTTGTTCTTTCCCGGCGGCAGCATCGGCGAACTGGCGGTGAATGGCACCGTCAACGATCTGGCCGTTTCGGGCGCCCGCCCCCTTTATCTCAGCGTGGGCATGATCCTGGAAGAAGGGTTTGCCATGAACGCCCTGGGGCGCATCGTCGAAGATATGGCCAAGGCCGCGCGCGCCGCCGGGGTCCAGATCGTAACCGGCGACACCAAGGTCGTCGAAAAGGGTCACGGCGACGGATGCTACATAAACACCGCGGGAGTAGGCCTGGTTGCAACGGGTATTAACGTCGGTCCCAGCCTGGCTCGCCCCGGAGACGCTATCCTACTGAGTGGGACAATCGGCGATCACGGCATGGCCATCATGAGTGTTCGAGAAGGCCTGGAATTCGAAACCACGATTCAAAGCGACACGGCCGCGCTGAACGGACTCATCGCAAATGTTCTCAAGGCGGCCGGCGCTTCCGTCCATGTCATGCGCGATCCAACGCGGGGCGGAGCCGCTTCTTCGCTGAATGAAATTGCCGCAGCCTCGAAGGTGGGCATGGTAATCGAGGAAGCGAGCATTCCTGTGAAAACCGAAGTCCGCTCGGCCTGCGAGCTGCTCGGCATGGATCCGATCTACGTAGCCAACGAAGGGAAAGTGCTGATTTTCGTTGCCGCGGACGCTGCGGAGGAGGCACTCAACGCGGTCCGGCAGCATCCCCTCGGCAAAACCGCCGCGCTGATCGGCAAAGTGGTTGACCAGCATCCGGGCATGGTCATTGCCCGAACCTCAATCGGCGCCACTCGCGTCATCGCCATGCAAATCGGCGAGCAACTTCCACGAATCTGCTGATCGGAACCGCGCAGACACGAACGCCGCTGCGCCTTCCATGAGAGGTGTGCTCAAAAGGTCCAAAATGAAGACTTGCGTCATCTAACCACATGCCGCTCAGAACGAGCCGGCGGAGGAACAATGTCGAAGGCAGAAATACTCGGCGGTACTTTCACTTTGCCGAATTCGGATGTAACCCTGAACCGCATGGGATACGGCGCCATGCAACTTGCAGGGCCGCAGGTCTGGGGTCCGCCCAAAGATCGACCCGTCGCAGTCGCCGTCCTGCGGGAGGCGGTGGCTGCAGGCGTCAACCACATCGATACCAGCGACTTCTACGGTCCCCACGTCACCAACCAGATCATCCATGAAGCGCTTCATCCTTACCCCGCCAGTCTCACCATCGTGACTAAGGTCGGCGCCAAGCGCGGCCCCGACGCGTCATGGAATCCGGCGCAAAGCCCCGCTGAACTGAAGCAGGCGGTGCACGATAACCTGCGTAACCTGGGGGTCGATGCGCTCGACGTCGTCAATCTGCGTCTCTGGGGAGACGGACATGGGCCCCGCGAGGAATCAATTGCCGAGCGCTTCACCGTACTGGCGGAAATGCAAAAGGAGGGGCTGATCCGGCACTTGGGAATCAGTAATGCCACGTCTGCACAGGTCGACGAGGCCAACAAAATCTCGCCCGTGGTCTGCGTGCAGAACTACTACAACGTCGCACGTCGCGACGATGATGCCCTGGTCGATTCGCTGGCGGCGAGAGGGATTGCCTACGTGCCGTTCTTCCCTCTCGGTGGTTTTACGCCGCTGCAATCCTCCACGCTCTCAGATGTAGCCGCGCGCCTCGAAGCCACACCGATGCAGGTGGCTCTTGCCTGGCTGCTGCATCGTGCGCCCAATATCCTGCTGATCCCCGGCACATCGTCTCTGACGCATCTTCGGGAGAACCTGGCTGCGGCCACGCTGGTATTACCGCAAGACGCGTTGGACGCACTCAATTCCATCAGCACAGCGGCGGCGTAACCGCAACCTCTAAGACGCTTCTTTTACTTATTGCCGGTTCTGTATCAGTTTGGAATCATCAAGGATGGCGAGTCGAATCGCCATCCTCGGCTTTCCAGCGCGTTACCCCGGCGACTGGCGACGAAGTAATTCCTCTTCGTCATGCACCTGAACTGCTCGCTACTGTTGCGCCGGGACGAATTCCTCCATGACGGCTTTGCGCATTAGATCGGGCGGCAAGAGTCCTTGCGCCAGAATGAAGTCGTGAAATTTCTTCTGGTTGAACTTTGCGCCCTTGGCGGACAATGCCTTCTCTGTGTCTTCGCGCATCGCGATCAGTTTGGTGTATCCGTAAAAGTAGCTGTTGGCCTGCCCGGGCGCGCGATACGTGTAGCGCTCGACCTCTTCCTGCGCGAAAGCGTGCGAAGAGACCACATCTTCCTGCAGCACTCGATAGGCGTCGGCTGTGGTGATCTTGCCGGACTGGAGTTCGGGATCGAGAAATGCCCGCGCCGCCCGCAGCAGGCGATAGTCGAGCGACACCAACTGCCCCTCCAGCGGCATGTACGGCTTGATGAGATATTCGGAATATAAGCCCCAACCTTCGACGTTGGTGCTGTTGAAGGCATAGCGAACCCGCGCCACAGACACGCCGTGCTCCAACATGGAATCGAACTGCAACTCGTGGCCGGGTCGAGCCTCGTGCGCCGTGAGTGTCCATGCCGCGGCGTCGAAGGTGAAGTCGTCGTATTTCTCCGATGCGGGCTGTCCCGGGCCGGCGGGAATGTTCAGCGGCAAAACGAAGGCTCCCCGCTGGCCGGTGTTGTGGAGGAAGGGCGGAGGCTGCATGTGCGGCGCGGGCTGCTGTGCCGTCTCGGCAGCGGTGGCAATGCGAATCTGTGCAGGACGGTCGGGCAGGGTCACGATCTGATGCTCGGCAATGATCGCCTCGATCTGCTTCAATCGATTCTCGTAGAACGGCAGGATGGCATCGCCCACGAGTTGCTGTTTCTTTAGCTCGCGCATCACGTCGCGATAATCGCCGGAAGGAAGGTTGCGCTGTTTAGCAATCTCCGCCGCAATGCCCCTCATCTCGCCCTGAATTTCCGTGAACGCCTGATGAGCCATGGCGGCGATCTGCTCGGGTGGTATATCGATGCCGTAGCTCTGGAGGTTGAGAGCATATTCTTCGGGTGGCAAACGGAAGTCGGTGCGCGCTTTGGGCAGCACCGTCGTCCGAGTCCACGCGTCATAGTCCGCAAGCTGCTTCTTCAGCGTGGTGTAAGGCTCCTGCCAGCCGGTAAGCTTGTACTTCTCCATCAGCATTGCGATCCCCTCAACGTAATTCGAGTTGCGGGCCATCTCGGTTTCGATCTCGACCCTGGAGGGATAGAAGACGCCCGGCTTCGCCATCTGCTCGCGCACGCGCTGCTTCAGAATTTCAGTGATCGCCGTGTATCCGGGCTCGAGCCCGGCATATTCGCGAATCCGTACCACTGCGGCTGACCGTCGATCCTCCGGCGTCTGGGAATCCAGGAGCACCTGCAATCCGTTGAACACGGTTCCACTGGCGTTCAGGAAAGGCACTTCGTGGGCACGCTGGTAATCCTGAAGCTTGAAGTTCAGTCTTACCCTGTCGATCATGATCGGAAAGGTCTTCTGCGACTCTCGCCGGCTGTGGCTGTGCGGCCGCAGCTTCCAGCTTGAGAAGTACTGCCTCGTTTTGCTTTCCGCTCCTGGTCTTCGTCGGCCGAGCTCGGCTGCGAGACCTTGTTGTCGAACTCGCTCAAGCCCTGCCACGAACCTGCCTCGGGATGGTGTTGAAAGGCGACATCAGTCAACAGCTTCGTGTAGCCATTGCTGATGGCGATCCAGTCGCTGCCTGAACCGCCAGCGACGACGGGCTTGGAAGTTGCAGGTTGATTTTGGGCGATCGCCAAGACGTTCAACAAAGTCGCGACGAGCAATGGACTCAGGTTGCGGATCACTTCTCCTCCAGACTGAATCAGACGAGAATCGGCTGCAGATAAGCCTTATATCAGTTTCACCGGGTAATCCGGGGTACTCTCGCATCAAAATCTTGTTTTGAAGGGATGGAATGCAGAAAGCGAGGGGTTCCAGACTTGCTGCCGGCGGGTCAATCCACGCTGTGCATGACTTAATGGCCTCGATCGCGGGAATGACACGGCTCCAGGTACGGTCACCGTTCATAAGCGCATTCAAGTCCCTACGAGCTTTATAAGCGAGAAATTTGGTCCCGAACCATATTTCAGCCCTTGTTCAGGGATGTCACCGTTTGGTGTCCAGCCATCGCGTAAACGGGCTTCGGTTTTTCTGGGCTGCCACGGTGTCTCCATGGCGACCTCCCGTCAAGTCCGGTAACAATCCGGGTCGTAGAATCTCGGCAACTTCCCTAACCGTCAAGGGCTTGCTGAAGTAGTAACCTTGAACCTCGTCGCAGTGATGCGTGCGAAGGAAGGATAGCTGGGCTTCCGTTTCGACGCCTTCGGCGATCACCTTGATGTTTAGCGATCTTGCCATATTGATGATGCTGGAGGTGATGGCCGCGGCATCGGCATTCACCGCCACATCCTGGATGAAGGAGCGGTCGATCTTTAGTTTGTTCGCAGAGAATCGTCTGAGATAGCTGAAACTGGAATATCCGGCCCCGAAATCGTCAATAGCCAGCTTTACTCCGGTGGATCTCAACTCATCTAAAACCGAAAACATCCGATCCGGATTCGATATCAATACGGTTTCCGTTAGCTCTAGTTCGAGATAGCTCGGCGCAAGGTTTGTCTCCCGCAACACTCTGGCAACCAGTTTAGGAAAACCATCGCTGTAAAACTGAATCGCCGACACGTTTACTGCGACCGGGGTGGCACTGAGTCCTTGGTCTTGCCACTGTCGGGCCTGCAGGCACGCGGTCTCCAGGACCCATTCACCAACAGGAAGAATCAGACCACTGCTTTCAGCCACCCGTATGAGCTTGTCTGTCGAAACAAGAGCCAAATCGGAGTGCTCACAGCGCAAGAGTGCTTCCACGGCTGTGATCCCACCCGTGACAATGTCTACCTCGGGTTGATAGACGAGAAACAGCCGTCCTGTTTCGAGGGCTGCACGCAATGCGTTTTCGACCGTCAGCCTCTCCACCACTTCAGCATTCATGTTTTGAGTGAAGAAGCGGAAGGATTTGCGTCCAGCTTCCTTCGCAGAGTACATCGCGGAATCTGCATTTTTGATGAGAGCTTCGCCGTCCATGCCATGTTCAGGAAACAGGCTGATTCCGATACTGCCGCTGACGCTGAAAGGGCGATCCAGGATCAGGAACTCCGCGCTCATGACATGCATAAGCCGCTCGGCGGCGCTCGCGGCCTCGGCCGCCTCTTTGATGAAGGGCAGCACAATCAGAAATTCGTCGCCGCCGACCCGAGCCACCGTGTCTTCTTCACGTGACCACTTTCGCAGCCGCTGCGCAACCTGCTGCAAAACCAGATCGCCGAAGGAGTGGCCCAGCGAATCATTAATGACCTTGAACTGGTCCAGGTCCAGGAACAGCACTGCCACCTTCTCCTTGTGCCGTCGAGCCGTGGCGAGTGCATTGGCGAGCCGGTCCTGAAGAAGAGTACGGTTGGGCAGCCCGGTCAGAGAATCGTAGTATGCCAGAAAAGCAACCCTCTCTTCAGCGTTCTTGCGGTCAGTAATATCCTCTGCCGTTCCTTCGTAGCGGACGAGGCTGCCGGCGCAGTCATGGACACCGCGCAGATTGACCGCTATCCATTTCTTGGCGCGATCTCGACGATAGACTTCCACCTCGGCACTGCGTACCGCTCCGTGGTTCGAAACCACCTGAATCAGTTCTTTCATTTGTTCTGGAATTACGAATAGCTGGGCAGCGACGTCGGAGACTTCCGCCAGCAAATGCGCCGGAGAATCGTAACCGTGTATCTGCGCCAGGGCGCGATTCACGCTCAGAGGACGGCCTTCAGGACTGGCCTGAAAAATACCCAGCACGGCTTCTTCGAAAATAGCTCGATAGTTTTCCTCCGCCTCCTTGAGGGCCTGTTCGGCATGTCGACGTTTCGCCGCGGAACGTAGAGCCGTGACGCCATAGGCGAGGTCTTCTGCCATCTCCTCGAGGAATGCCTCTTCTTGGATGTCAAAGGCCTCCGGCTCCGAAGCATAGATGGCGAGCACGCCAAATGTTCGCTGGCCCTCTTTCAAAGGGAGAGCGATGACGGAAGCATACCCGCGACGCACAGCCTCATCACGCCAGACAGCGAATTGCGGATTTTGAACGATATCGTTAAAGACGCACATCTCGCCGCTGCGAATTGCGGTACCAGCCGGACCGCGGCCCCATTCGTCATCACTCCACGTGATGTGCGTATGCTCAAGATAGCCTTCATCGATTCCCGCCTTGGCCACCAAACGCACGGTCCTACCTTCTCCTTCCTGGGCATATCCGACCCACGCCATTCGATAACCGCCAACCTCGACCACGATCCGGCAGATCTCGCTCAACAACTGGGCTTCGTCCGTAGCATGGACCAGAGCACGATTGCACATGCCCAGTGCGGACAAAATCCGGTTGAGGCGGCGAAGCTCGCTTTCATCCCGTTTCCGTTGAGTAATATCTTCGGCGAAAGCTTCGAAGGTGATGTTTCCATCGCTGCCGGCAAATGGGTGAGCGCTTAGACTAACCGCGATGGCAGTTCCGTCTTTTTTCTTCCAGGCAACCTCGACGCCGGAGAACTCGTCGGCAGTTTTTCCCAGTTCGAGGAGGCGGGCGCGGTCGTCGGAGTTCCAATACACATCGGCTGACAAGTTGACCGCCATCAATTCCGTTTCGGATTCGTAGCCGAGCATCTTGCAAATTGCTGGGTTGGCGCTCAAAATCTTCCCATCATGTGTGGAGCGGAAGATCCCGTAGGGAGCATCCTGCACCAGCGAGCGGACGGTCGTCTCCGATCGCAGAAGTGCCTCTTGCGTTTTCCGGCGTTCCGTGACATCGATCTTGATCGCTATGAAATGCGTGATCTCACTGCCCGCGGCGCGCACGGGCGTGATGGTCATCTCCTCGACATATAAAGTGCCGTCTTTGCGCCGATTGGTGATCTCTCCCTGCCAAACGGCTCCCGAGCAGATAGTTCGCCACATGTGATCATAAAAGGCGGAATCGTGCTTCTTCGATTTCAGTAGGTCAGGCTTATTGCCCAGGACCTCCTCGGAGCTGAAACCGGTAAGTCTGCTAAAAGCGGGATTGATCCAGACAATTTTGCCTTCTACATCGGTGATCACGATGGCATTGGCGGCGGCCTCAAGCGCGGTGGTTTGGAGCCGAAGCCGTTGTTCCGTGGCCCGTCGCTGCTCTACTTCCCTCAGCAGGTCTGAGCGGGACCTTGCCTCACGCCGCAACACGAGCACGCCTACCAGAAAGGCCATACTGGTAACGAAGAATATCGTCAGCAGATGGGAGATCCAGATGGAGATCTTTGGATGTAGCAGTTGTTTGACTATCTCAAACAGGAGGATGCCGAACATGGCCAAGAGTGCGATTCGTGCGGCGCGTGCGGTATACAGAACCATATGCTGACGCTATCGACCGACAAATCATGCCTCTACCGCTAGATACTGGGGTACTGGAGTATTTCTTATCCGGGTATTGGCGGTCAGTGACCGCTGTCACAAACAAGAGGAAGGCTCTAGTGGGAGATTCCGCAATGACCGATTGAACCCATTCCCGCGTCGGCAACTTAGCGGGATACTACGAAGGATTTCTGAACATCCGGGCGTGTCGAGAGTTCGTACTGATAATGGCGCGGAGAAACTCCAGAAGTTGTTTGAAGACCAGGGCGCAGATTTCACATACGCTGTTGCTCTGGAGCCGGCGCTGTGGTCGTCACGACTTCGTCACAATGTCTGTTTCGCCAAACGCCCCCGACCGGAAATTCGACGATACGCCCGGAGCCTGGGTATTCGACTCGTAATCCACGCTGGCCCTTACTTCCTGCTTGAGTGCGAGCACTTGGCTACTGGCTTCCGGCCGCGAGGACTCACTCAGTTCGGCGAGAATGCGATCGCACATGGAATCGAGAAAAAGTCCTGACTTCTGAGCGGTGAGAAAATCGACCAGTTCCTGCTCAAACTCGAGAATGCCGCTAGCCCTTAGACGATCGAGATCATTGCCGAGCTTGGCCTCGAGCCCCTCTCGCGCTGAGAGAGAAAATGGTTTTCGACCGCTGCCGGTTCAACGCCTCGCTGACAACCCGCTCCACGTATTGGAGGACGTCCGCGCGGGACTCCGCCGAAACCGTATCCTGCTTATTCAACACAATAAATACAGCGCGAGCGTAATGGGAAGCCTGACTGAGAAATCGAACTTCTTCCTCCGTCAGGGGACTCTCATAGCCCGAAACCAAAACGAGCACGTCGATTTCCAGAATGAAACGCTCGGTGGTTTCGCTGTTCTCGAAAATGGCGGAGCCCAATCCAGGCGTGTCCACGAAATAAAACCCACGGCGCAGAATTTCTGCGGGCAACTGGATCTCGGCCGAACGGATGTGCCTACGGTTTCCCGGATTGCCTTTCTCGGTCACGTATTCGGGCAGTTCGGCCAGGGAGGTGTCGCTACGTAACCTGTTTCCCTGATATTCGAGCACCACGCGTTCACTGGTGCCATAACGGACCATGGTAATGACCGACGTCAACGGCATGATCCTATTGCGCTTGGCTTGCTCGCTGGATCAAGGCAGAGGTGATGTGGATATCGACTGGACCATTGGGACGACCTTCCGGATTGCCCTCGGGCCACCGTTCCGTCCGAGCCTTGCTTTCGGGCCACTGCTTATACTCGCACCGCCGGCTGCGGTCATCTACTTCATGATCGGCATGGTGCGAGGGCAGTCGCCGGTTTAGAGCAACGACGTTAAATAGTTCAGACTACCATCGCAGGAAGAACAATCGATCTGCGCAGTCCCACTTCCCGGTTCCCTTGAACAGCCTGCTAGAGAGATCGCACGCCAATACGCCCCAGAGGCGCGCAGCACGGCAACTCTAGTAATAGCCAGCTTTGCGTGTGGGCACGCACCCTAGCCGTTTCCTCTTCGCTTGATGCACGCTATTTGTCTGCGGAGGGATCGTTGACTTGGCCCCGGCCTACCCAGTAGCCGGTACGCGCCGTCACCACAACATCGCCACGGCCGGCCACGACGACACGTAGCGAATGTTGGCCTAGTGAAAGGTTCTTAGGGGTGAAACTCAGCAAGTATTGGTTGAAGAAGTGATTGTTGACGCCATCGAACTCCCGCTCCAAGGCCTGCTCGTCGTGGAATGGCAGGTACTCACCGCCGGACATCTTTGCGACTGTCTTTGGCACATTTTCTTTGGCTGATCGCAATAAGCTGGAGAATACCCCGAGAAGGTTGATGGGTTGAGTGCCAGGATCGGCAAAGGCATCGCTCAACTTCGAAGCTTCACTCGGCGAATACGTGGCGCTGTAGATCAGTACATTACTCCGCTCGATCTGGCGCATGATATCCGGTATTGTGGCGTTGCTGCCATCATCGCTGGCGCCGCTTACCAGGAATAGAACTTTGCGATTCCTCGATGGACGGGCATTAAGCAGGGCGATGGAGTAGGCAAGTGCATCCAGCACGGAGCAATTGTAGGATCCGGGCGCAATCTGGCTGATGGCCTTGTTCGCCTGGTCCAGATCCGTTGTGAAATCCAGCTTTAGTTCGGGCTTATCGTCGAATGCTACGACCGCGACTTCGCCTTTTCCCTCTCCCGCAATGGGGTATAACAGGCTCCCCAGCTTCTTCACCTTGTCAAGAATGCCGACGGCCGAATGCCCTCTTTGGATGGCAACGACCACGGACATGCGCTCACCCCAGACGTTTTCGTCCAGCTGAATCTTCTGCTGGACCCCGTTGTCGTAGATGGCGAAGTCTTCTGCCGAAAGGCGAAAGATCGGTTCGCCAGCAATGTTGGTCACGAGCGTGGGGACCAGAACCACGCTCGTGCCGCTATGGAGCGTGACATCTTGTGCTGTGCCCAGAAGCCCAGCGAGAAAGATGAACAAGGAAACAACGCTGATCCGATCAATTTGTCGCATCCCTTCTGTGATTTGCAGAAAAAACAGAGCTAAGTTCCAAAATCCTTACAAAGAATTATCGGCGTGATTCGCCGTGACACAGCGGGACGCTCCCAGCGGAAGTGATGGTTGCTTCCAGACTCATATCCTTGGATGCTGGATGTAAATTCCTTGTTAGCGCTGCGTAACAGATACGTAAGCCAGTAAGTAGCCTGGTTACTACGACGCACGATGTTCAGACGATTTTCTATCGTGTAGATGTACGGCCAGACCGGCAGTTGGCCTCGCGCCTATCTTGGATCCTGAGGTGCGACTCAACAGTGGCTTAGCAAGAGCTCCTCCTGGCGACGATTGGCGATGCTCGACATTTACACCCAGTGGATGCCAGTGCGTTTGTCGATACTAGTGCGACTACCGATAACTTCCGACTTGCCTTTCACTAGGAACAATCACCACGGTGTCAAGAATCGTCCCCTTCTCAAGGCTGGAGTTATAGCAGGTGTGATCAGCTGCCGGTCCTGCCCCGATGCTGGCTATAAAAGATGAGGCGACTCTCCGAGAATCAGGCCAGGGCGATTCTACGTGCTCTCGTTCCATTTCGGGACGCCCATCGCAATGCTTTGGTTACTTTAGTGCTTGTCAGGGACCCTTTTCCTTTGATTCACCCTAGCCGTGTGATAACCCAGACATAAGAGAGCTAGAAGAATGTCCGGGCCATCTCGATGCAAAAGAACAGGGAGCGTCAGTGAATACAAAAACCAGGTCTCATAATGCCTCACGACAGCCTGGCAAATACTCGCAACGGGACCCAAGAGACAGCACGATGGATAACGAAGTGCCAAAAATAAACGAGATGTCAGTCAATAAGGAGACGGCGTCGATCGATGGCATCAGCCGACGAGATTTTGTGAAGGGTTCAGCAGGGACACTTGTAGGCATCTATTTCGGATCATTAATCCCCGGCCACAGCGGGACCAGCGGCGCTTCCCCGACCGAATACAAAATAGACAGCAACGTCTACACGACGCTACAGAGAGTGATTTCGTTCCGTCTCCCTGCGCAGCCTAGCGGTCCCAATTCGGGCACTGGGCTTTATCTGACCGAATTGCTACGGATCGCAGACTACGACAAATATGGATATGGCACCTATTCATTTGCCGGAGGACTTCCTTGCGACCCCCGATTCGACATCATGCCGGGGGGATATTCCACTACCGCCGCATCGCGTTCGAGGCTTCGTAGATTGCTCAACTTCTTTACCATAAGCGATATTCACATCACCGACAAAGAAGCGCCCAATCAATTGATTTATCTGCAGCGAGAAGATCTTGCCCATGCCGGGCATGAGACATCGATATGTTCTCCCGTCATGTTGTATACGACCCACGTACTCGACGCCGCCATACAAACAGTGAATGCACTACATCAACAGAAGCCATTTGACTTCGGTATCTCCCTTGGCGACGCCTGTAACAGCACCCAGTTTAATGAATTACGGTGGTATATCGATGTCATCGACGGCAAGGTAATCTCCCCAAGTTCGGGAGCGCATCTGGGGCAGGGCACAATTGATTATCAGAGACCCTACAAGGCAGCCGGGATAGACAAGTCAATACCGTGGTATCAAGTTCTGGGCAACCACGACCATTTCTGGTTGGGTTCGGTGCCCGTGGATGCCGAACCTAGCCTTGCCATTCGACAGTCATATACGAGCGCTAGCGTTTGGGCCGTAGGAGACATTCTTCGCCCGAACATATCCACCGTGACCTTTCCGTGCCAGTTCGACGCGCCAAACGGGATAAAAGCGCGATCGTTTTACATGGGAGTGCTTGACGGCTCGACCGTTCACGGGGAGCTTAAAGACGCGGGCCCGGTGAGTGAGTTTTCCGCACCTCCAACCGTGGCGGCCGATCCGGATCGGCGCTCTTTGCTGAGAACAGAATGGATCCAGGAGTTTTTTAGGACAACCACCCATCCCATCGGGCATGGCTTCAACCTGGTCGACCGCAATAACCCTAACTGGGAAAGTGGGTTTGCCTGTTATAGCTTCGTTCCAAAAGCAGAGATACCGCTCAAGATCATCGTGCTCGATGATACACAATCGGAAACCGATGGTTCCCACGATATTCATGGACATGGATTTCTCGATGCGGCGCGGTGGAAGTGGCTGCAGGCGGAACTTGCTGCTGGTCAGGCCGCCGATCAACTGATGATCGTGGCGGCTCATGTGCCCATTGCGGTCGCCAACGTTGGTTCCGAAGTCGAGTGGTGGGAGGATGGCAGAGACCCGAATGCGACTGAGAAGAATGCGGTATCTTTGACTGAACTCGTCGCAACGCTGCAAAATACTCCCAACCTTCTCATGTGGATTGCGGGCCATCGTCACCGCAACACCGTAAAGGCATTTCTTCCACCAGCCCATGGCGGCCCAGAAAATGGTTTCTGGCAGGTCGAGACTTCATCGTTGCGAGATTGCCCCCAACAATTCCGCACTTTCGAGCTTTACCTGAACAGCGATTATTCCATCTCTATTGTCGTAACGAATGTTGATCCTGCCGTCGCGGAGGGGACTCCGGCTGCGAGATCCCGTTCTTATGCCATCGCAACACAACAAATCGTTCGCAATGACATGACCCCGAACTGCTGCAATGTCTCAGTGATGCAATTGCCAGATGGGAGCATCCCCGTTCAGACCATGGACCCCACTCGGCCTCAGGGTATCCCCACTGCTGCAAACCCGTATGAGGATCCGACTATTGTTTATGGCTCGCTGCCTGATGTGCCGTACTGCGCGTCCTACAACGCCGAACTTTTCAAATACCTGAAGCCTCAATCGAGAATGTATGCAGTTCTCCAGAAGATGTTTCCACGGCACCAGCAGCCTTTAGTATCAAGTCTGTGAGGGGCAAATGCGTTGCAGTGGGTATTCCGGTGAAGGTGAACATCGATTCCGGAAGGAAGCCGAAACGGCATTCCGGAGCGAAGGTGAACAGACGTCGGAGCGAAGCGACGTTGGCGGGTCATCATTGAGCCAAAACCCGAAAACTAAGCCAGTTTGAAGTTGAGATATCGTAGCCTGTCGTGGTTCTCTGGAAGCGAGGAAGGAGAACCAGGAATGGTTTCCCGGGGCGGGTCACGAGGTTAAAACGACGACCTGCGACTGCAAGCCCGCGACATGCGAGGTTAGGTCGTTAACCTGTGAGTCGAGTCCAGCAATTTCGATATTGAGAGCGGATCGTTTTTCCTCCATCTCCTGCAAGCTAATCTGAGCCTTGTCTCGTGCGTTGTTAAGACATTCTAGCCTTCCCTAAATGGATAACTACTTCGCTCGGTCAGCCGAAGGCGTCGTATGAGCGTAGCGGCCCGCGACGCCTTCATCAGTCACCTGCGCGTAACTGAGCTGGGAAGCGCTAGGTAGAGGTGGATTCCCGCAAGCACTCCTGCTGTGCACTTAAGCCCGTGTTAACGGCGAGAGTCCTGTGCCGACAACTCTTCTTCCAGGATCGGCACCCCGAGATTGCAGGCCTCCACACCTTGGATCACGCACAGCTTGAGGACTTCCACAATCTCCTCCACCGTTGCGCCGGTTCTTAGCGCGTTCCTGATGTGACGGCGGGTACTCGGCGTATAGATGTCCACATAAGGTGCCTCAAAGGCTATGGCGAGCAGTTGAATTTCCTTTTCCGGAAGTACACCGCCGGAGTGAATGCTGATAGCCGTGTCCATGAATTGCTCGGTCCATACCGGCGCGAGGTCATAAACGGGATCCCAGGCTACGTCCCATCTGTCGAGCGCCTTCATTTGTTCGATGGCAGGTGTGGCCTGTTCTTGGTTATTGTCTCGCTTTGCACGCCCGAGCGCGGCGGCATCCAATTCTCCCGTACTCGCTTCCTCCAAAAGAATAGGAGCTGCCAGCATGCAGGAATCAAACGACATCACCGATGCCATCTTCAATACCAGCAATATCTGCTCGCGAGTCGCACCCGCATGCAACGCCGCACGCATGTGCCGGCGCATGCCGCCCGGATTCAGGCTGACGGTCCCGGCATTTAGCGCAACGCCGATCAGTTCTACAAGTCTTCGTGGCAGAACCTCGCTGCTCCACGGGTTGGTGACCATCTTGAGATAGGTCTCAGCCCACTTCGGATCCCAGTCTTGCAACTGCGTCATGGCCGCACCCCAGAAACCTGTTTGGCCGGGCTCGTCCAATGTCGTTGTTGGTGTCTTTGGTGTCTTATTGACTGTGCTGTCCATTGCGACCTCCTGTGTCGATCGCGCTCACCATGGTTCCAGGTTTTCCTGAGAACTCTGATTCACTCAATGGTGACAAGCGCATTGGAACATCCGGCAAAGCCACAGACAGTGACCGCCGTCACAATCTGCGAAGGTGGAGATCGTGTTCTTGCGCAGCGGGGCCGAAGCGCCTCCCCCACGACTAATTTCAACCGCTAGCCTGCTAGGCCAACCTCTTGGTTTCCCGTTAAACCCAGTGAACCTTGATCGGAAAGACCATCTCGCATTACCGCCTCCTGCGTGAAATCGGCCGCGGTGGCATGGGAGTTGTATACGAAGCAGAAGACACTCTGACGGGACGCCATGTCGCCCTGAAGTTTCAGAAGACGTTGCCAGCCATCCGCAGGCGCTCGCACGCTTCTAGCGCGGGGCTCGTGCCGCCGCATCACGAGTCAATAGTCTGACGAGGGACTCCGCCCATGACCCTTCGGCTATTCCCTCGGTGCAATTGGCCACAGCGGCCAAGATGCCCGAGAGCGCCTATTGGATCGCATGTCTCTGCCTGGCACGTCCATAAATAACTCTATGTTGTTCCACCTCGGCAAACCCAGTTGCCGGCCGCACCAGCGGTTGGCGGTCGACGTCTGTGTCGAAGCGCAGACAGTATCGACCAAACTTTCGCCAGCGAAAGGGAGACATTCCATTGGAACAAAAGCACGCGACAAACATCCGCTTTCTTCTGTCGAGTACTTGTACGGCGAGTCCTTCCAGGAGCAGTTTTGCCGTGGAGGACGCGCCTTCTCCAATCAATAGGTTCTCAATTTCAGCGTTAAGGATTTCCACGCCGTAGAAATCTCTGTTTGATCTTCCTGATCTGCCACACAGGACGCCCGTAGAGTACCTGACTCGATGATCCCGATCACTCCTTCGAGTGAAGTATAGTGAAACAAGGACTGTGGCGGCCGGTTGCCTAGAAGCCTTGCCCGTATCGAGGCGATGGAGGCGGCTACATCCGTGGCATAACGGAAAGGCCAACTTGTGAATGGCATCAACGGGCCCATTGAGAGAGTCATGAAGCCGCTCCACAAGGCTTCAGTATCGGATCTTCAAGAAGTACTTCCTTATGGAACGTTGACTTAGCGGCTGCTGAGAATGCGTCTCGGCACGTCTCTATCAAGAGACAGTGCTGCCTCTCGAGAGCCGTCGTTTGGATCGGGGAAACAAATGACTGCGCCCTAACGTCATCTCGCGATCTTGCGGCGACTCACAGACCGATCTCCCGATGAGTTCGAGTTCATATATCCTCCGACTAATTCCCAAGCTAGGTCATAGATTTTCGACCAACACGCCCTGAGCTTCCCGCGGCCTCCAAACACCAAGCCTGTGCATGTCTGAGAAGTCTACCCGACGATACAAATCCAAATACTCATTGCCATAAGTCGTAAGGGAGTCTCTCGTAGGCACGACAACAATATCATCAAGAGTTTTTCTTGCCATCCGCATAACCTACTTACGCACTATCGCCCCCATTACCGCGGTAATCGCACCGGGTGGTATGCGTCCCGGCTTTCTTTCTCACGGCGACCCGAATTCCCATTCCAGCCTATCTGCCAGACTGCCGCCACGACTGGCGGCATTACCCAGGAACTCAAGAGCCACAAGCCTTTTTGTACGATCTCCAGCGAACCAACCTGAGGAGCGCGTGATGTTTTTCTTTCGCCGTGCCGTTTCACGATTCACAGGTGCTCGAGCAGGACTTGAGGTCCTTGAAGAGTTGTGTGTTGATGTCGATGTGGATTCAGGACGATCGTACCATTACTACGGGAAGCGATTACTTAGCAAAAATGAATGGCGCATTTTCTTGGGGAAGTGCCTGCTTATGCAAGACTTGGTGGATGAGCGATACGTAGGTCATCAGCTTGTCGACGGCCACTGCGTGCTTCGCCTTTCGGCAAGTCAAATCAAACCCTCGATTCCGAGAGTAACTGCACAGTTGATCTGATAGTTGCCACGACATGGAGTGATAACCATTGCATGTCAGCACCTGCTGCATCGGATCGCTCTATTTCTTGACCTCGGCGGTGGTAAGTTCTGAGAGAGCAGTCCTTGGTGCGACTCAGTCTCCAAGATCGAGGGCTCATGACCCACAGGTCGCGAGTAAGCTATGAATGGCGGAGAGGGAGGGATTCGAACCCCCGGTAGGGTTTCCCCTACGCCGGTTTTCAAGACCGGAGCCATCAACCACTCGGCCACCTCTCCGTTACTACGTTTTTACTACAGTTGACTCCCAATTCATTGATTTCCTAAAGCGTTCAAAGGGTTTTCAAGACCGCCTGTTTCAACCGCTCACACATCCCTCCGCGAGGCGGGGAGAGCAGGTTTCCCTATTGTAAGGCCAATTATCGGTTTCGCAGTCAGGCGCTATTCCTCAGCTCTTTATGCGGGTCACGATTGTGACCGCGTGCATCTCGAGACATTGCCGAGCCGTTTGTCTCGGGTTACACACTTCAGCAACGAAATAATTGCAAGTTCCCGGATTTCTGATACGTGGCGGGGCTAGAATTCGCGTAATCATGACCCCAGCCCAAGCCCTTTCTATCGATACGATCTGGCAACAGTGGGAGCGTCGCATTGTTAACGCGCGTTTTCCTCTGCTGCAATACCTGGGAGGCTCGCGCCACAGCGCGTTCTACCTGACGGAATTCTCCGGAACGAAGGCAGCTCTTAAGCTAATACCAGCGGGCACGCCCCGCACGGCCGCCCAAGTGGCCTGCTGGAAGATCGCCGCGCGCCTGTCGCATCCCAACCTGCTGAGAATCCTCGACGCGGGCCTCTGGCACGCTGACCAGGAACAGGACATGTACTTCGCGGTGATGGAATACTGCGATGAAAGTCTCGCCGACGTCCTACGCCAGCGGCGAATCACAGCAGCCGAAGCGCGCGACGTGCTGAAGCCGACCCTCGGCGTTCTGAAATACCTGCACAGTCAAGGGCTGCTGCACGGGCAGATCAAGCCGGCGCACCTACTGGCCAGCGGCGATCAACTCAAGCTGTCCTGCGACACCATTCATCGCAACGGGGAAGGGCATCCTTCGGCCATCGAAGGTCCCTACGACGCGCCGGAGAAATCGGCAGGGACCATCTCGCTCAGCGGCGACGTCTGGTCGCTCGGGATCACGCTATTTGAGGCCTTCACCGGGCATTTGCCGGGGGCCGGCAAGAATGGCGATGCCAAGTCCGCTGAAAAGCTTCCGGCGCCGTTTGACGTCATTGTGACCGGCTGCATGGCCCGCGACCGCGAGCAGCGGCTGTCGTTGAGCGCCATTCGCGCCCTGCTGGACAAGCCTGCGCAGAAGAGCCCTTACGAAGCCAAGGCCACGGCTGATACCGCGACCAGCAGCTCTAACGTCATCGTGTTGCCGGCTGCCGGAGTTCGTCCGGAAGTGAGCTCACCCTCGGGGATGGAAGTCATACGGCCGAATCCTTCGGCGACAAAGACCAAGTCGCCCGCGCCTCCCGCTCCCGCGAAGCCCGCGTTCTCACTGCGTTCATTCCAGCCGAAGCTCCTGATTGGGTTTGCCGCGATTCTGTGCACGATTGCCATCCTGATTGGCGTTCGGTTCGCCCGCAATTCCGCGAATACGATTCAGCCGGCCACGGCGAAAGTCACACCGCCCGGCCCAGTAGCATCGCCGACGCACTCGCCGGCAGCGCCCGCACTGCTGGCAAACTCCGCCGGCGCGGTGTTACATCAGGTCATGCCCGAGATCTCCCCGCATGCGCAGAACACCATTCACGGAACGGTAAAAATCGGGGTTCGCGTGGCCGTCGATCCTCAAGGCCGAGTTTCCCGCGCGGAACTGGTCGGGAAAGGTTCAAGCACCTACTTCAGCCGGGAGACCTTGCAGGCCGCGCGGCAATGGACATTCGTGGCGCCGGTCCGCAATGGCAAGCCGCAATCCAGCGATTGGACGTTGCGTTTCGAGTTTCGCCGCAGTGGAGCGACCGTTACCCCACGTCTAAGCACCCATCCTTAACCGCAATCCTGTTCATCCCAGGGAGCCTCGCCTAAGGCTCCCTGTTTTCTTGCCTTCCCCATAGAACTCGACCCACGATCTTGTTTGATCGATCTCACTTGTGGATTGGCGCATTTCGCTCACTGCGGTTATTCTGAAAGTTCTTCACCATCTCGCCGCAAGTCCTCGTTCGCATGACAGAATCCAGACGTTTGAAGATGTGGCGAATTCGCCTGTTGATGTTCCTGGCCGTCATCGGCCCAGGCTTCATCACCGCTAACGTCGACAACGACGCTGGCGGCATCTACACGTATTCGGCGGCGGGCGCGCAGTTCGGCTATCTCCTGCTGTGGGTCATGATCCCGATGACGATCGCGCTGGTCGTGGTGCAGGAGATGTCAGCGCGCATGGGCGCGGTCACCGGCAAGGGCCTTAGCGACCTGATCCGCGAGGAATACGGGCTGCGCATCACGTTCATCATGATGATCGGCCTGGTCATCACGAACTTCGGCAACGTAGTAGCCGAGTTCGCCGGCATCGCCAGCAGCCTGGAGCTCTTCCACATCTCGCGTTATTACAGCGTGCCGATCTCGGCGGCTGTAGTCTGGCTACTTGTGGTGAAGGGATCGTACAAGAGCGTGGAGAAGGTATTTCTGGCCGCCTCGTTCTTCTACTTTGCTTACATCATCGCCGGGGTGCTGGCCGGCCCCAGTTGGAAAGAGGCTTTCAAGGCAACCTTCAACCCTCCCAGTGCTGGACCGTTCCACGCGCCGGCCTATCTCTACATGGTGATCGGCGTGGTCGGCACTACCATCGCGCCCTGGATGCAGTTCTATCTGCAATCCAGCATCGTGGAAAAAGGGATTACCCCGCGAGAATACCGGGCTTCCCGCTGGGACGTTATTCTGGGATGTTTGTTCACGGATGTTGTCGCCTGGTTCATCGTGGTGGCCTGCGCGGCCACTCTATTTGCACATGGTATTCGCCAGATTCGCGATGCCGCCGACGCCGCTCAGGCTCTACGCCCGCTCGCCGGCGAATATGCCTACATCCTGTTTGCTGCGGGCTTGTTCAACGCTTCCCTGTTCGCGGCTTCCATTCTGCCGATTTCGACAGCCTATACCGTATGCGAAGGATTGGGGTTTGAATCGGGAGTAGGACACAAGTTCGGCGAAGCCAAAGTTTTCTACTGGCTGTACACGCTGCTGCTGATTGCAGGAGGCGGGGTCATTCTCCTGCCCAACATCCCCGTCATTAAGATCATCATCCTCTCGCAAGTGGTCAACGGGATTGTGCTGCCTTTTGTGCTGATCTTCATGCTGTTGCTGGTGAACAAGAGCGAACTGATGGGCCAGTACATCAACGGCACGTGGTTCAACGTCATCGCCTGGGCCACAACCGTGATCATGATCGGCCTGACGGTGGCGTGGTTTGTTACGGGAGGATGGAGCGGCGGCTAGAGAAGTTCGCCGTCGGCGATCTGTTGCACCAGTTTGCGGTCCGCATCGAGAAAGTCGAGCTTCGGGAGCTCGCGGCGCGATACCCAGCGAATCTCGCGAAAGATGCGGTTCTGCAACTCGCCGTCATACCGCTCAACGACAAAGAAATGGAGTTCCACGGCATTGCCGTTGTGATAGCGGTGCTGCACCTGCGCGACCTTGGCGCCGATCTCGGCGCTGACGCCGAGTTCCTCATCCAGTTCGCGCGCCAGGGCTTGTGAGGCGCTCTCGCCGGGCTCAATTTTCCCGCCGGGAAACTCCCACTTCAAAGGCAGCGCCTGATACTCCGTCCGCTGGCAGCAGAGTATCTCTTCGCCACGCACCATCAGCGCCGCCACCACTTGCTTCATCATAAGTCTTGTTTGAACGGCAGGGCCCTTACGTCGTTTTCTCCAGATATTGTCCTACCAGCCGCGCGCAGTGCTCGACCAGTTGACGGTCATCGGGCGTAAACGCAGCCCGAGTATGACTATCGATGTCCAGCTCTCCGACAACCTCGCCCTTTACGCGAATGGGCACAACAATCTCCGACTTTGTTTCAATCGAACAGGCCAGGTAGCGCGGATCGCCGGCGACATCGTCGACGATGACCGTGCGACCGGTCGCAGCCGCGGCCCCGCAGATGCCCTGATTCAGCGGGATTCGAGTGTGCGTCGTAACCGCGCCGACATAAGGACCGAGCACCAACACCGGCGGCTCCGCCGTCCCGCCCTTTTCGATCATGTAAAAGCCGACCCAATCATAGTGCGGCAGCCGCTCCTCGAGCCGGCCGACGATAACGCTCATCAAATCGTCGACACTCAGCGCGGCGTCGGCCAGTTTGGTCAGTTCTTTCGCAAGTTCCTGTTGCTGCGTCATGCCATTCCTTTTCTATCATAAGAGCGAGTGCTACGTTGTGGGATAGGACAGCTTTTGGCTTTAGCCGACGTCTGCCTCTCGACTTGGTTCTGCTTAGCGAAACTATGCAGACTCGGAACTGTTTGCTAAGAGCCAAGGGCTATCTGCCTTATCCCCTTCGGCTTCTCAAACAGCTCTGGATGCAGCGCCCACGCGATAGCGTTAAGTCCGCCCAGCAGGCTGCTCGATGGCGTATTCAGGAGTTCATCGTTGATGCAGAAAATGCGTCCAGTCCTGGCTGCCGGAAGCTGCTCCCAAGTTCGCTGCCGAACGATCTTCTCCAAGGGCACGCGGTCTCCTGCGCCGCACCACGCGGCAAGAATCACGTCCGGTTCGGCCGCCGCCACTTGTTCTTGCGTCGTGCTCTTGCCGGCCTCGCCGATGAAAGCGCCCCCGGCAGCCTCTACCAGTTCAGCTACCCAAGGTTGCGAGGCGATGATCGGCTTGCCCCACTCTTCACAGAAAACCCGCAGAATAGCGGCTTTTTCTGTCAGCTTTCTCACCTCTTCAATTCTGTGTTCCATAGCAGAGATTAGGGTTTCGCCTTTTTCCTGAGCACCCATAATTCCGGCAATCGCGGCGATATCGGTATAGATGTCAGCCAGCGTTCGCGGGGCCAGTCCCAGAAAGCGCACGCCCGCTTTCAGGATCTCCGCCACCGCCTCCAGTTGATAGGGCACGGACGCCAGCACCAGGTCAGGTCGGGCAGCCAGAATCTGCTCGGCCTGTGCGGTCCATGAATCGGAGACGATAAGTCGCGAGCCTGTGATGATCTCCGGGCAAACGTCGGCGCAGTAGCGGGTGCAGGCGATTACGTGATCCAACAAGCCCAGATCGCGAAAGGTTACCGTCGCGCTCGGCTGGAGCGAAACAACGCGTCTCGGAGAATGACTGTCGGGCGCCAAGGCTCTTCGATTATACGGAGCGGCTGGCCCCGCTAGATGGCAGCCGACGAGCCCGCAGATGGGCGATCGCCGTCCACACAGCCAACACCGCCAGGACGAGCATCTCGGGCTCAATGGGATGGCGATAGCGCGGCTGTGGAAAGGTGATGTAGTAAATCAGGGGATAGAAAACCAGCAGCGTAGAAAAGAGAAAAGCGCCCGGCATGCGCCGTCGGATCACAAGCACGAGTCCGCCGATTGTCAGGACGGACAACAGAGTATCAATCACGTTTTTGGCCTGCTCTAAACCGCGGTGCGGCATATCGACCCAAAAGAACAGAAATCTGCGGCAGGTTAAAACACAAAATCTGCTGGGATGCTGTGAGATCCATTTCTCAGCCATGCGCCGTTGCTGGATCATAAACTCCGACTCTCCCAGCTTCTTGTACTGCACCATAATGGTGGGATTGCGATAGGTGTAATCCTCTACCCACCAGCCTTCTGCCGCGGGATTGTTCCCCGCCCTCAGATTCATGCCAAAGGCATTACGCAGCAGCAGCGGCTCGTCGAATGCATAATAATTGCGCGCCAGCCACGGCGTCAGCGTCAGCCAGAACATTGCAGCACCCGCCAACACAGGAACGACGAAGCGTTGCTGCCGGCGCTGGAGTTGTCGCGCGAGCCAGCACCCGGCAAACGGTAGCCACGCGAGGGCGGAAGGGTTGGTTAGCCCCGCGATGCCCCACAACAGCCCATAGCCACACCAGGAAGGCACGCGGCTGTCGGACTCCATCCTCAACGTGAGCAGGAACAACAGGCTCAGCAGAAATGCCGTGAACGTCGTCTCCCAAATCCAGAACAACGAGAAGAACAAGCTGCTGGGCAGAAATGCCCAAATCCATCCTGCCCAAACGGCCACCGTTTCATTCGCCACGCGCCGGGCTATCGCGTAGATCGTCCAACTGGTGAAGGCGGCCACGACGCTATTGAATGTCAGAATCACGAATGCGGACATGTTCGAAAGAACTCCGAACATGCGAAACGTCGCCGCCACCAGCATTGGGTACAACGGCGTGGTAAAGGCAGAGGGTCCGCAGTTTGGGAAGAGGACATAGCCTTGCCCGATTGCCACGTTGCGGGCGATCTCGGACATCTCGAAGCCATACCACTTCTGCACCTCGAGCCGATAACAATGCGAAGCCGCAAGATAAAGCACACGCACCAGCAGCCCCGCGATCACCATGCACGCGGGCGAACGAAGCCCTCGAACAAGAAATTGCCGCATAGGCACGCCGGGTGGCTAGAGCTTTCGGTGGTGAAGGCCGGCCAGAAGGCCGGGCTGCCTATCAAATGACCGAAAGCAGGTGCGCTGAGCAGCGCACACAGGTGGATCGGCGGCGCGAGTTCTCAGGTCGGGAGCGTAGACATTGCGGGAAAACTCGTCGCCGAAGTACTAGCTTGGTAGAACGGTCTATTCTCCGGGACGCAGCCTTGAATCGTCAGTGATGTTAGCGAAATAGATCGGGTGGAGTTTCAAAACGAACTGAGCTCGTCCTGCATGAGGCAGGCCTGGCGGACTGCGCCAGGCTAAGAAAAAGGGTGCGATTGCCGCACCCTCCAATTCCATCCATGTTGTCGCGGACTACTTCTGGCTATCCTGGAAACGCTTATTGACTTCGGCCCAGTTCACCACATTCCACCATTCCTTCAGGTAATCGGCGCGGCGATTTTGATACTTCAGGTAATAGGCGTGTTCCCAAACGTCGTTCCCCATGATGGGGTAGAAGCCCTGGCTCATGGGATTGTCCTGGTTAGGCGAACTGACAACCTGCAGCTTGCCGCCGTTGTCGCGCACCAGCCAGGACCAGCCGCTGCCGAACTGCTTCAGGCCGGCGTCGTTGAACTTCTCTTTGAACGCATTGAAATCGCCGAAGGTCTGCTTAATCGCATCGGCGATTGCCCCGGTAGGCTCGCCACCGGCGTTAGGCGCCATGATCTTCCAGAACATGCTGTGATTCACGTGGCCGCCGCCGTTGTTGCGAACGGCGGTGCGAATCGCTTCGGGTACGTTCTCCAGGCTCTTGATCAATTCTTCCGCGCTCAACTTCTGGAGTTCGGGCGCTTTCTCCAGAGCGGCATTCAAGTTCGTCACATAAGCCTGGTGATGCTTATCGTGATGCAGGTGCATCGTCTGCGTATCGATGTAAGGTTCAAGTGCCGAATAGTCGTAGGGCAGGGCGGGGACTTCATGTGCCATTCTGTATCTTCCTCCAGTTGGCGTTGATGCTTGAAATATAAGACTGGTTTCAAAACCCGGCGAACCCACATCGCGCCGGGAGTCCATTATAGGCGCTCACCAGCCTTGGCGGTCTCAAGCGGTGTTCAGCGCAGGAAATGGAGTCTTGCAGCAGCTCCCATCCTCGCCAGAGGGGCAACGATATGAGTTAAAAACTGACCAGCCGCTGGCTATCGCTTGATATTGTCCAGCAGCTTGGTTTCTTCCTCCGACGGAGGCTCGGCGCGGCCGCCCAGGTACTTCGCCAGGAATCGCTCCACCGCCGCGTTGAACGCCATGTTGTTCTCCGGACGCACAAAGCCGTGCCCCTCATCCGGAAAGCAGTAATACTCCACCGGCTGACCGTTGGCGCGGATCGCGGCCGCAATCTGATCGCTCTCCGCCTGTTTCACCCGCGGATCGTTGGCACCCTGCCCGATCAGCAATGGCGCCTTCATCTGCTGGGCTTTGAAGATCGGCGACTGCGAATTCAGAAACTCTTCGTTATCGCCCATCCGCTTGTGAAACAGCGCTACCATGGTCGACCAGTACGGAGGGATGGTCTCCAGCAGGGTGTTGAGATTCGAGGGACCAACGATATCGACGCCGCAACAAAACGCATCCGGTGAGAACGCCAGAGCGGCGAGGGTGGCGTAGCCGCCATAGCTGCCGCCCATGATGCAGACCTTCTCCGCATCGGCGATGCCGCGCTGGACCGCCCAATCTTTCGCATCCAGCAGATCGGTATGCATCGTGCCGGCCCATTGACGATCGCCGGCGTTGACATACTGCTTGCCGTAGCCGGTCGAGCTGCGGAAGTTCGGCTGCAGCACCGCGTAACCTCGATTCGCGAGCCACTGCGCCCACGGATTGTAGCCCCAGACATCGCGATGCCACGGCCCGCCATGCACCAGCAGCACCATCGGCAGCCGCTCAGGCTTCATACCTTCCGGCACGGTCAGATAGCCGTAGATGGTCATGCCATCGCGCGCGGTGTACTCGATCGGCTCCATTTTGGAGAGCTGATACTTCTCGAGATCGGGCCGCGCAGCTAAACAGCAGGGACGCCTTCTTCGCCGGGCGGTCGTACAGGTACCAGCAGGTCGGCCCGTCATCGCGAGAGTAGGTCACGATCCACTTCGTGTCGTCCAGGCTGCGCGACAGCCGAACGATGTCGCCGGACATGTGCCTGCTGCAAGCGTTCGATAATCCGCCTTGACCTCGGGATCGAGGAACTCGTAGGAGACGCGCTGCTTGACGAACCTTGCAACCTGCAGGCGGTTCGTCTTCGGCTCCTGCTCCATGCCGGAGACGTCGAACTGCGGATCGGACGCGATCACCTTCTGCGCGCCGGTTTCAATATCAACCTCCAGCAAGCGCGCCGCGTTGACATCGACGCTGGTTGCAACCCAGAGCTTGCGATTGTCGGGCGTGAAGCCGAAGACTCCGCCGAAGGTCTCGTCCGGCCCCCACTGCATGAGGTCGCGCCACGGCGAGTTGGCATCGTTGCGCACGCGGATGATGGTGCTGCCGTCCGCGGTCATCACTTGCGCCGTGCGCACCTGAAGATCGTTGTCGGCCTGCCAGGCGGCGACATCGCCGGGGTTCTCGGTGTCCATCGTCAGCTCTCCGGTCGTCAGGTTGAGGCGGTGTACGTCGAACAGGCTCTCGTCGCGCTGGTTGATCTGCACCAGCAAAGTCTCCGGCTTGTCCCACTCATACGCCACGATGGATGCCTGCACCTTGTCGAACGGCGTCAGGTTCCGGGTCTGTTTGGTGGCGATATCGGTCTGGTAAAGCCTCCAGTTCTCGTCGCCGTCAGCATCCTGCGCGTACAGGATGTGCTTGTTGTCGTATTGCCAGCCGAAGGTGTGAATCCCGCGGTTGGTATCGTCGGTGACCGGCCGGTCGTCGTTCTGGCCCAGGGTGCGGATCCAGACGTTCAGCACGCCATTCACCGGGGCCAGATAGCCCAACTGCGTGCCGTCGGGCGAGATGATGGGTTCGGAGCGCTCAGGATTGCCGAATAGAACTGAGCGTGGGATCAACTGTGTTTCGGGGCTTTTCACTGCATTAGAAGGCGCGTTCATAAGTGGGAAAGCTCACAGTATACAGGTGGGAACAGGTGCACGTCGGTGCGGCGCGGCTTGCTGAACGCCCTGTTACAATCTTGCCCAAATCGAGCCGCAGCCTGCGCATAGAGATACTGGCAATACCGCTCGATTCGGTCGAACTGCTGGCCCGCCTTCAACGTATAAGTCGATAAGTGGTAAATGGATTTGGGCCAGGAGTCACGCCCTTTGGGAGCGCTGATTGGACGACAACCAAGCTGTCAATGCCCTTGTCCGTCGCTGTGTGTCTGGCGACGCTGCGGCATGGCAGGAAATCGTCCAGCAGTATAACCGGAGGATTTATAACATCTGCTACCGGTTTTCCGGTTCGCCAGATGATGCGGCCGACCTGACCCAGGAAGTGTTCATCAAGATGTACCGGACGTTGAGTACCTTCGACACCACGCGGGCTTCGTTCATGACCTGGGTCACCACGGTGACGCGGAACCTCCTGGTGGATCACTTCCGTAAAGGGAAATACGACCGGATAACGGATTCGCTGGATGCGACCCCGGGCAACCAGGAGGACGGCCTGACGATGGCCGACCAACTGGAAGACAAAAGTGCTAGTCCGGAAACCAAAATGCGTAGCCAGGAGACCCAGAAACTGGTACACGAGGCCTTGAAAAGGCTCTCTCCTGAGCTGCGCGAGGCGGTAATCTTGCGGGATTTGCAGGATATGGACTACAAGGACATTGCCAAAGTGCTCAATGTGCCTGAGGGAACTGTGAAGAGTCGCATAAATCGGGGACGAACGGAACTGGCAAGGCTTTTGCAACGTACGTATAAGCAGGCGAATTAATGGCAGAGCAATTCCAACCCGGAATGGAGTGCATTGAGGTAGAAGCCCTTCTGGCTGAAGCACTTGACGGCACTTTGCAGGGAACGCAGCGGGAGGCCTTCGCGGCCCACGAACGTAGCTGCGCCTCCTGCCAGTCCATGCTGGCCGAAGCCCGGGCTGGAATGTTGCTGCTGCAGGGTCTGGAGGAAGCCGAGCCGCCACACAATCTGGTCCATAACATACTGGCCCAGACCATCGGCGCGCTTCCGTCCGAGCATGCCATTCCCGCCCCGCGTCCGGAAGGCTGGTTCGAGAAGCTGAAGGCGAAGCTGGCCCCGATCTTTGCTCCGGTGGCTACGCCGCGCTTTGCCATGTCGTTCGGCATGGCGTTCTTCTCCATCACCATGCTGCTGGGCATCGCCGGCTTCCACATGAGCGATCTGCGCCATCTGGACCTGAGCTCCAAGGGAATCATGAAGACGTATTACGACACCGAGGCGCGTGTCACTCGTTATTACGAGAACATGCGCCTGGTCTACGAAATCGAGTCGCGGGTGCGCGACTTGAAGCGTGCGGCCCGGCCCGAGGACAATCCGGATAACCGGCAGCCGCAACAGCAGCAGGAGGCTCCGGGCACCAAAACGAAGAATCCGGCAAAGAGCGAAAACCGGCAGCAACCACAAACCCCGAACCACAGCCGCGAGCAGGACCAGCCCGAGCTGGCCAACACTCCGGCAGCGGTTCCCGCAACTGTCCCTCAGGCCCGGCGGCAGGGTGACCAGTCAGCTCCGATTGCGAACTTACTGGAGCACTCAAACAGGAGAAACGTATGAACTGCGCCAATCATCCCGATGTGCCCGCGGTTGCATACTGCCGCACCTGTGGGAAGCCACTGTGCAGCGCATGCAGCCGGGAGGTCAATGGCGTTGTCTATTGCGAGCAGTGTTTGGCCGCGCGTTTAAGCGGCGCGGTGCCACCGGTAGCCGGCTTCGTACCGCAGGGAATGGAACCGCCGCCCGGATCGCCGAGCCCCAAAATTGCAGCCATCCTGGGATTCATTCCCGGTGTCGGCGCCATGTACAACGGCGAATACGCCAAGGGCTTTGTCCATGTGCTGATCTTCGCCACCCTGATCTGGATGACCCAGGAATTTAACGGCATCTTCGGCATATTTATCGCGGCATTCGAGATCTATATGCCCATCGAGGCTTACAAGACCGCGCACGCCCGGCAGATGGGATTACCCGCTCCTGATCCGTTCGGGCTCAACAATTTATTTACGTCAGGTATGTCGTTCAACCGGCCGCCTGCGGGCACGCCGAATGTTGCACCGGTTGCCGGAACTGCTGCGCCAGTTGTTCCAGTGGAACCGCTTGAGGAGGACCCGCACTCGGATACGCCCGTTGGGGCGTGGATTCTGATTGGCCTGGGAATCCTGTTTCTGTTGAACGCGATGGACCTGTTACACATTGGTTCGTTCCTGCACCGCTTCTGGCCACTTGTGCTGATCGCAGTCGGGATTCGCATTCTGATGCAACGTCAGCAGAGAGCTCGGTGAGGAGGACGTCATGAAATATCGCTATAACCCCTATTGCCCTTGCGCCCGTTGCCGCGCCCACGGATTGATGGGCCCGGCCGTCCTTATCACCATCGGCGTGCTGTTTCTGCTGGACCAGATGGGACACATGCACTGGATGGATTTCGGCTTCACCTGGCCGGCACTGCTGATCGTCATCGGCGTCATCAAGCTGCTGGAGCACAGCGCTTCCATCAACGGCCACATTCCGCGCGAGTACGGCCAGAATCTGCCGCCGAACATGGGACAGGCCGTTCCTCCCGGGACGCCGGTCTATCCGCCTCAACCGCAGCCTCCGATCGTGACGCAGCCTCCGGCTACGCCCGCCGGATTTATTACGCCAGGCCAGGGACCTGACGATAAGGGGGTGCACAATGGCTAGCGTGAATCAATATCCTCCGGTGACGCCTCCACCGCCGCCGGTGCCACCTCCGTATCGGTATCGCCGTTCGATTGCCGGCCCGGTCATCCTCATTGGGTTGGGCGTGGTCTTCCTGCTCAGCAACCTGGGGATCATCCAGCACTGGCAGCTCTGGCACTGGTTCGGACACTGGTGGCCGCTGCTGCTGATCCTTTGGGGTGTCATCGCCCTGATCGAACATCAGACGCAGCACACCATGGGCTATCGCACGCGGCGTCTGGGAGCCGGCGGCATCCTGCTGCTGATTGTCCTGGTGGCAGTGGGTGTCACCGCACACAACACCTCCGACACCGATTGGAGCGGCGTGCGCGAGCAACTTCAGATGGATGACGACCTGGGCGGCATCTTCGGCACGGCTTTCACCTTCGACGATCAGATCGAACAGGCGTTCCCGGCGAACGTCAATCTGCGCATCGTATGCGATCGCGGCGCGCTGAACATTACCCCGTCGGACGACGCCAACATTCACGTCACGGTTCACAAGAAGCTTTACGCTCAGAACCAGAACGATGCGAACAAATATAACGAGGGCAGCAAGCCGCAAATCGAGTCCACCGGCGGTACCGTTGTGCTGAACGCCAATACGAACGGCGCCGGCGATCACGGAGTTCAAACCGACATGGATATCTCCGTTCCAGCCGGTGTGGCCGTTGATATCGCCAGCAAGCGTGGCGACGTCACCATCAACGAACGCAAGGCCGGCGTGAAGATCGCAGTGCAGAAAGGCGATGTCGCTCTGACGGAAATCGGCGGGCCGGTCGACATCAGCCTCGACAAGGGCTCGATCCGCGCCTCGCAGATCACCGGCGACATGAACGTCACCGGCCACGTGGACAGTGTCGCCATTGACGATGTCAGTGGCGCGGTGAACCTCAACGGCGACTTCTACGAAGACATTCGCCTTAGCAAAATCAGTAAGAACGTGCTCTTCAAGACCTCGCGCTCCGACATGGAGTTCGCGTCGGTCCCCGGCGAGTTGGACATCGCCAGCGATGAGATCCGCGGGAACAGTTGACCGGTCCCACGCGAGTGATGACCAGTTCCAAGGACATTCACCTCGAAGATGTTGCGGGAGACTTGCAAGTGCAGTCCAACAACGGTGACGTGGAAGTGACCACCGGCGGCAAACAGGCCGGCAGCAAGATGAGCATCACTACCGAGCACGGCGACGTCGACATTACGCTGGCCAACAAGATGCCGCCCGATAAGGTCAACGTCGTCACGCAGCACGGCGACGTCTCGCTAACCATGCCGCCGGGCGTGGGCTTCCAGGTGAACGCCACCACCCGGAAAGGCAGCATCACTTCCGAGTTCGACGCCGTCAAAATAGCCTACGGCGACAACAGCCCGTCGCATGCCGGAGGCACCGTCGGCAACGGCAACAGCAAGCTACAGGTGTCGACGGACACGGGAGACATCAAGCTGGCAAAGGGATAGAGATCAGGGGCTAGGGGTTAGTGGTTAGGGGCTAGGGGTTAGTGGTTAGGGGCTAGGGATCAGGGGCTAGGGATCAGGTGTCAGGGCGTCAGTGCTGATGCCTTAGGGACACAGTGGATGGATTGGCAGACTCGTCGCTAGTTCCATTCTGCCCGCTGTGTAGCGCTCAGCCAAACAGCTCTTAATAAAAGCCCGTCCAACCTGCGCTGAACGGGTTTTCTGAATCTATCTTCACCTCTAACCCCTAGTCCCTGGCTCCTAGTCCTTAGTCCCTATCCTCTCCCTCGCAATCCGCTCCACCTCTTCCACCACCTGATCGATGTTCATATGCGTCGTATCCAGCACAATCGCGTCTGTGGCAGGAACCAGCGGTGACGTCGCTCGGGTGCGGTCGCGCTCATCGCGCTGGGCGATTTCGGCCTGTACCTTTTGCGCTTCTTCGGCGGACTTCGATCCGTTTTGCAACACCCGACGCTCGGCTCGCACCGTGGGATCAGCGTCGAGGAAAATTTTCACATCGGCATTGGGAAACACCGCTGTCCCGATGTCGCGGCCTTCCATAACCACACCGCCATTCGCGCCTAACTCGCGCTGGCGTGCGACCATCACCTGCCGCACCGGCGGATGCACCGACACCTGCGACGCCGCCAGGGTCACGTCGGCCTCGCGAATGCGCTGCGAAACGTCGCGGCCATCGAGCAGCACGCGATTCCCTTCTCCGCGTGGCTCCAACTCGATAACGGAACCCAGCGCCAACTGCCGCAACGCCTCCGCATCGTCGAGCGCCACCTGCTGCTCCATCGCCTTCAGCGCCAGCGCGCGATACATCGCGCCGCTCTCCAGGTTGATGTAGCCCGAGACGCCTGGCCAGCGCGTGCGGCGATCGTGCTCTTGCCCGATCCGGCCGGCCCGTCGATGGCGATGACCAGTTTTCGCGACGACGTGCTCATTCTTTGCTGGAATCCTGCCTGGGGGGTTTGGGTCGTGCAGAAGTTGTCGGCCGACGCGGTCTGCGCTCCACCAGCGGTTTGCCCGGCCGCGGCGGCAGCGGCTCGAACTTAGGACGCGGCTTGAACTCGCGCAGCCGGCGGCGGTCTGCAGCGAAGTCACCTGCAGCATGACACGCCCATTCACGTGAACGAAGCTCAGTTCGCGCGCGGCTTGCAGCGCGTTAATCGCTTCGCGCACGCGCGCGCGGCCAATCAGGTTCGAGAAGAAATTGTTCGACTTCTTCCTGCGGCGCCGCCATCACGCAGTCAAAATACTTCGACACCAGCGCCGTCAGCGACTCGGCCACGGAGACGTGCATGCCTTCCTTCACCGCATCGGGCGACCAGCGGAAGAGCACGTCCCAGAAGACACCTTCCTCCTGCTTGTAATCCACGCGGGTGATGCGCAGCTCGGGCCCACAACTCGTCGAGCGCGCGGTCCAGCGCAGCCTCGGAGATGTCTCCGCCCAGCAATTCGCGCAGGCGATACTTGGAGATCGGGCCTTCCTTCTGAATCAGCCGGAAAGCATCGACCGCCAGCGGCGAATACTCCGACCGCGGTCCGGCCTTCGGCGCCTGTCGCGGGTTGCGATCGCCCACCAATCCGTAAAAATACGGAAATACCGCAGCCGAAACGAGGAAATTGTTATCCGCGAAAACGTTGCGCCTCGTACGCGCTCTTCTCGCGCAGCAGGCGCACCATCAAGTCCTTGGCCTCGTGCGCGTCGGGATCGGCGAACGCCATCTGCACCATCGGCAGCTTCTCGTCGCTGCCCTTGTAGGCGCCGACGAACGTCGGCACCAGCACTGCCGGCCGCTGCGGATACAGCAGGCAGAATCCGACCGAGTCGATGAACGCGCGCGCGTCATCGAGCGTGCGGACAGGCTGCCCGTTCAGCCGCCACTTCTCGCGGCGCAGTTCCTGGAGTTGCTGTTCGTGCATAAAAGAGCGGCAGTTAGCAGTTAGCACTTGGCATTTAGCGTTGATTTCGGCAACTGCTGGCATGCGGAAGCATCGCAGAGCATCGAGTCGCAAAATGCGCGATTCGCTTTGCTAAGTGCTAAATACTAATTGCTAAGCGCCTCAGATTCGCTTGAACGCCCGCTGAATGTCCTTAACAGAATACCGCAGAACCACCGGACGTCCATGTGGACAGCTCATGGGACAGTCGGTTTTGGCCAACTCGCGCAGCAGCCACTCCATTTTGTTCTGCTCCAGCGGCATGTTGACCTTGATGGCCGCATGGCAGGCGATGCTGGCGGCGATGCTGGTGCGAATCTTCTCCAGATTCAGCGACTGCTCTTCGCGCTCGAACTGTTCAAGGATTTCGTGCAGCAGATGCTCGACTTCGCTGGCGGCCACGCCGGCCGCAGTGGTCTTCACCGCAATCGTGCGCGTGCCGAAGGGCTCGACCTCAAAGCCGTTGTGGTTCAGCTCGTCGGAGATCTCGGCGAACACCGCCATCTGCCCCGGCGTGAGCTCGACGAGCAGCGGCATCAGCAGTTGCTGCCGCTCCGGCGATTCGGCCAGTCGCTGCTTCGAGAATCTTTTCGAACAGGATGCGCTCGTGTGCCACGTGCTGATCGATGATCCACAAACCCTGCGGATTAATGGCGAGGATGAACGACTCGCGAATCTGTCCCAGCGGCTTGCAGCGATGCCAGCGACTCCAGGCTGACAGGTGCGTCGTCGTCGGGCAGTTCAGGCGAGCAGCCGTCTGTACCGGCAACCGGAGCGGCGTGTCGCCGCCGCTCCGCCAAAAGTCTGCGGCCCGAAGCGCGCCACCGGCATCGCCGCGTTCGCACTCAATCGCGAATCCGCCGCCTTCAAATTGCAGCGGCGCCGTCATCGGTGGCAGCTCTTGCTGCGCGCAACGCGAAAGACGCGTCGGCTTCGGTGATCTGCAATCCCTCTCCGCCAAAATCCTGTCCGCCCGCTGAAAGCGACGGCGAGGCTGTTGGGGCTGGCGTGAATCTCCGACATGAACGACGGCACCGGCCGCGCTTTCATCAGCACCGCCCGCACCGAATCGCGAATGAAATCGTGCAGCACCGACGACTGGCGGAAGCGCACCTCGATTTTCGACGGATGCACGTTGACATCGACCTCGGTCGCCGGCATCTCCAGAAAGAGCAGCACCACTGGGATAGACCGTTGGCGGAATGATGTTGCGATATGCCTCGGTCAGCGCGTGCTGGACCAGGCGATCGCGAATCAGTCGCCCGTTGACGAAGATGAAGATCGAGTTGCGATTGAGCTTCTGAATCTCCGGCCGCGAGACAAAGCCGTGCAGCTTGATCTCGCCCTTCACCGGCTCTTCCTGCGACTCTTCCTCCTGGCTGCGACGCCACGGCGGAGGCTGCGGCAAGCCAATGCGCTCCAGCGGCAGCAGCGCGCTCAACGGAATCAGCTGATCCAGCGTCTCTTTGCCGAACACCTGATAGATGCGCTGCGAATGATCGGCAACCGGGGGCGCAACCAGCATGGCGTTCGTCGCCGAGTGCAGCTCCCAATGCATCTCCGGATGCGCCAGCGCATAGTGCGTCACCAGCGACGCGATGTGCGACAGCTCCGTCGACTCAGCTTTCAGAAACTTTCGACGCGCCGGGATGTTGTAGAAGAGATCGCGAATCGTGATGCACGTTCCCAGCGGCAGGCCGGCTTCTTCGACCGTGAGAATCTTTCCGCCGGCAATCTCGACGACAGTCCCGGCAGCATCTTCCGGTGCGTGCGTCTCCAGCCGCAGCCGGCTGACAGACGCAATCGAGGGCAGGGCTTCTCCGCGAAAGCCCAAGGTCGCGATGGTCAGCAGGTCGTCGGCGTTGCGAATCTTCGAGGTGGCGTGCCGTTCGAAGGCCAGCATGGCGTCGTCGCGCACCATGCCGCAGCCGTCGTCGGTGATCTGGATGAGCTTCTTGCCGCCCGCTTCGATCTTCACGCGAATGCGGCGCGCACCTGCATCGAGCGAGTTCTCCAGCAGCTCCTTGACCACCGAAGCCGGGCGCTCGACGACCTCGCCCGCGGCGATCTTGTTAGCTACATTTTCGGAGAGAACGTGGATGCGGCCCATCGAGTACTACGTTACATGAGGCCCGACGACCGTGGTAAGTGGATAGCGAAATAGAACGAGCGCGTGGCCCTGCACTCGAAGCCAGCCAGCCGAGCCTGTCACTTTTCGAGTGCGCTTTCAGGAAACGTCAGTTACCGTATTGCCGAAGGACCTTTATATGCGCCATGCAATCAAGATACTTCCGGTTTTCCTGCTCTTATTGTTGGCTTTCGCATCGGCCGATGACAAGCAGAAATTCGACGGCAACTGGCAAACGACTCTTTCCTGCCCCAACTTCCGCGACGCGCTCGGATATTCCTACCAGTTCGTCAGCTCGGTCAAAGATGGCGTGATTCATGGCGTTCACGGAACCGAGGGTCAACCCACTTCGCTGGTCCTGGACGGCAAGATCTCGCCCGACGGCAGAGCTTCGCTCTACGCCAAAGGCCGCACCGGAGCCAAGGAGTACGTTCCCGGCCGCGATACGCCGAAAGGAACGGAGTATGGGTACAACATCAATGCGCAATTCGAAGACACGAACGGTATCGGGTCCCGCGTCGAAGGCCGTACGTGTACGTTGAAGTTTGTGAAGCAGTGACGGGCTGCCGGCCACGTACCTTCGATCGCCGCTAAACAAAACACCGGAATTCCCGACTCGCGTCCGGACAACAGCTTGCTATTGCAAGTCGTTTCGGTGTTTCCTGATACGAAGCAAAATCAGATTTGCACGTACACAAGATGAGCTCGGCATTGGCGGGGTCCGCTCAACTTGTCATATAAGTCCTGTCTGATTGTTCGTCCGTTCTTCCCAGCCACTGACGTCGCCATCCGACCCGATTCCGCAGGCAGCCGCAAGATCCGTCAATCACCAGTAGCCATCTTACTGCACCGTCACCACGCAACTGTTGCTGGTGACGAGTTGGCCAGTGGTGGTATTGGTAATCTTCGCGGTGACGGTCGTGGTTCCCGCCGTCGTGGCCGACAATAGCCCGGCGCTGCCGCTGGCGCCACTGCCGATGGTAGCCACGGTCGTGTTCGACGAGGTCCAGGTGACGGCGGTCGTAACATCCTGGCTCGCCGACATGTTGGCGTAGGCGTAGAACTGCAGGGTTCCCGGCACTCCGGAAATCGTCGCCGTGTTTTGCGGCGTGGTACTGCCCTGGGTTGTGGTGATGGAGAGAGTCGTCACATTCTGGGGGCTGACGCTGACGGTGCCCGTGCCAGTGATGCCCTGCGCGCTGGCCGTAATGCTCGCAGTGCCCGAGGCGACACCTGTAACCAGTCCACCGGGAGAAGTGATCGTCGCGACGGTAGTATCCGAAGACGTCCAACTGAGGGTCTCCCCCGAAATCTGTTTCTGGCTTCCGTCGGAGTATGTGCCGGTGGCCGTCAACTGGACCGTGCTGTTGACAGCAACCGTGGACGAAGCGGGGGTGACGAAAATCGAGCTTAGCGAAGGATTGATAAAGAAGCCACTGCAGCCCCACGTGACGAAGAGGATCACGGCTATGCCGGCTGTGAGTACAACACGAACCTTGGTTGCGGAACGGGGGCGCTGGGCCGACAAAATCATGACAATCATATCCTCGCAGAACACTGACCAAAATATTATACGGCCATGCGCGGTTCACGTGCTTGTTGGGGTTTTCTGCAGAGCGCGCAAAACCAGTAAGGAGTTCGATTGAGGCGATGTCGTGGCAGCAGCCCATGATTTCGACAGCAGAGCGAGGACGGATGTGACCGAAGAGGCGCTATGAAGTTACAATGCTAGGAAATGGAGTGAGTTGTGAAGGACACGCAAAGCACCAGGCCAGCAGGTTCCCAAGTCGGCAGTCGAAATGAGTTTCGTGTAACAGATAGCTCCTTCAGCGGTAACCATGGTGAATCCTCGCCCGGCGCCAGTGGAGGTCGACCAACGCGACTTCGCGGCCGGCTGGTGCTGACGGTAGCTGTGGCCCTGTTCGTGTTCTTGTCAGGCTGCAGTGGCAGCTTCTTCACCGGTCCTACTCTCAGCTCGATGTACATCACCCCGCCTTCACCCACGATAGCGACTAGTGGCACCAGCCAGCTCGCCGCATATGGCATGTACTCCGACGGCAACCAGAGCAAGATCAGCACCGATAAGACAACCTGGTCGAGTTCGGATCCAACCATAGCGACCGTCACTTCGCCCGGAGGTTTGGTGACCGGCGTTTCTATCGGCACTGCAACCATCACCGCCTCGACCGTCTCAGAGATCCCCAGTTCGGGCTGCAGCGTCAACGTTTCCGGCACCGGCATAACGAAGACCTGCCGCGGCGGCAGCTCTGTGACCGTTACGGCGACGACCACCGTCAACGTGACGGAAGGTAACTGATAAAGCAATGATCAGGCAAAGCCTATCCGCTGCTTTAGCCTGGCGGCCACCTCAAATCCCTTCCGCCGATCAGGTGCAGGTGCAGGTGGAAGACCGACTGGCCTGACTTCGGGCCGACGTTGTAGACCGTGCGATAGCCGTCTTCGATCCCGCGCTCGCGGCCTATCTTGGCCGCTACCAGATGGCTATAGCCGATGATCTCCACGTCTTCCGCCGAGGCTTCTTTCAGCCCGACAATATGCTTCTTGGGGATGATAAGGATGTGGGTCGGCGCCTTGGGGTCGATGTCTTCGAAGGCGTAGACCTTGTCGTCTTCGTAGACCTTCCTGGAAGGAATCGTTCCGGCAATGATCTTACAAAACAGGCAGTCTTCCATAGGGGAATGTTAGACGAGGGGTGAGGAGCGCTCAAGCAAAAGAGCTGACGAATGTTGGATAGATTCCACAACCTCGCTCTTCAGCATAGGGTGGAGCACGCTTTCAGGCGTGCATTCATGACGCTCACTTTGCCTGCGCGCCTTCAGGCGCTGAGGTAATTGCAGCATGCACCTGAGCGGCGAAAGGCACGCCCTCTGAAGTCGGGCCTATGCACGCCCAAAGGCGTGCTGCCCCCAAGATGGGTTTTCGAGATTCGCTTCACAGGATTTGCTTCCGCGAATCTCAAGCCGAGCTCAAAGCCCAAAGCAAGCGGGCGCGTTCGACAAAATCAGAGAAAGCTCCCGGGCTCACTGCTTGCTCCATGTCAAACCGGCGTCCGAGGTTGTCCAGGTCGAGCCGGCATCAGTGGTCAGGCTACCCTGCAGGGCGCTGTCGAAGTGAATCGTTGTGATCGCTCCCGTCTCGCCGAGCGCGACCTTGTTCCAGTGCTGGCCGCCGTCGCTGGAATGCCAGAGTTCGCCGCCATTGCCGCCCGCCCAGACGTTGTTGCCGATGGTCGAGACCACGCGGAAAGTCACTGGCTCGGCTGAGAGCACGCGCGTCCAGGTGCTGGGGCCAACTGTGTGCTCCAGGTGTCCATCGTCGCTGATGCGCCAGCGCGGGCTCGCCGCCACGCTTCGTCGCGACATTTCCAGGTTCGCCAGCGCGCCGGCTGAACTGTTCCCCGTGAGGGACTTTGCGAACGACGGAGGATTGGCGCTCAGGTCGGCGTTGTCGGCCTGGACCAAGGGCGCCGCCGAGGTCACTTGGATGTTGCTTGAATGTGCGCTGGGTGCGACCGCCTTCGCCAGAGGCGTGGGCGCTGGAGCATTGGCGCGGGGCTTCTCCAGATTCGACGCGGCGTCCGACCGCGCCAGACTACCCGCCATTTCGCGGCGCTCGCGGAGCGCGAGTTCAGCCTCATATCTCTTCACCGCCTCAGCGGCCTCCGCTGAGGCAGCCTTCTTGCTCGGAGGCGTTAACAGAATTGCGCTCGATTGCGACTTAGATTCTTCATCTTGGGACTTGAGAGCCGCAGAAACATCAGGCACCGGAGCAGTTGGTGCCGCGCTCGCCGGTACCCTGGACATCGCTACCTGATCTGCCGGCGAGGAAAGTCTCTCTGGCCGTTCCACCAGCAGAGCGGCGCCAACCACAATGACCGCGGCTGCCGTCGCTGCCCACTTCCACCAGTTGCGCTTGGGAACAGGCCGGGGCTTCGGTGCCATCGGCGGTTGCGCCGACGCGGGCATCGCGGGAAGTGGCATGGCATCCATCGACTGCTGCGCTCGCGTCGCCGTTGCCACTAGAGGAAGCTCGACCTCCTGTTCCTGTTCCTGACTCTGGCTGGCGAGGAACACCACATCACGGCAGTTTGCGCACGCCGCCAGATGCTCCACCACCTTGTCTTTCTCCACGCCGCTGAGCGCCTGCTCCGCGTAGGCGTTCAGCAGATCGGGGGAAGGATGCGCCTCGGGCGCAGTCTGCCTGGCCAGAAGCTCGCGCGCCGACTTGGGAATTTCCGGCATCATCCTTCTTCCCCGCTCTTCTTGAAGAACGTCAGTTTGCCTCGTTCTTGCCCTAAACTTTCGCTCACTTTCACATTCAAGTCACGCACGTCGGTCTCCGCCATCGCCTCATCGGCCTGGCGCGGCGACATTCCTGCATCGACCAACCGTTTGCGAATGCGCTTGCGCAGGCTGGTCGTCACGCGCTCCAACTTGCGGCTGATGGTCGACTCGTGAACTCCCATCACCTTCGCGATCTCAGCTAGGGTTCGGCGGTCGATGAAGTACGTTGCCAGCAGGAACCGCTCTTCGGTCTCAAGTGCCGCAAGTTCCGCCGCTGTCGCCGCCTCTACTCTTGCATCCGTCGGTGGTGCCGGAGGATCACCGGCCGCAAATTGCTTGCCCTCTTCAACCTGTGCTTCCAGGCTCGTCTCGCGCTTGGTGCGGCGATATTGATTGACGTACTCCTGCGCCATCACCGTGCGTAGCCAGCCGGCCAGCGATCCGCGTCCCTGGTAGTAATGCAGCTTGGAGACGCGTACCTCGCCAGGATCGCTAAGCCCATACAACTCGGCATAGAGCGAATCGGCCAGCAGGCGGCCAGAGGCTTCGTCGTGCGCGATCTTGTACGCCGCTTCGTACATCGAAGCGCGATAGCGGGTGAGAAAAACTTCCCAAGCACGCTCGTTGCCGGCAACGCACGCCCGCGCCAGCACCAACTCCTCCAGTCGCAGCGATGCCAGCGCGGCTTCAGTTTCGCTCTCCGCACCACGCGCGGCAAACACCTCTGCCAGCATCGTCGTCAGCCCCGCCACATCAAGGCCGAACAGCGCTGCCCCACTCTCTTCGAAACGTTCCGCGGCGTACGCCTGCAATGCCGCAGAAGCAGCCGGAGCTGAACCGGAGCTGGGGGCCGAAGCCATCTGTGCGAATCCTATCAATTTGCCTGCAAGAAAGACATGGGCCGGCGTTCCTGTTGCAGAGACGCGAAAAGTCTTTGGAGGTCAACATGAACCACAGGGTCCTGGCATCGCTGGCTTTTCTGCTTTCCAGTAGCATCGCGGGCGTCACGGGTACCACCAAGCCCGACACGCTGCACGTGCTCACGCCTATTACGCACGGCAATCTCACCATCTTCCCCGTAGTCGGCGGCACCGATTACGACACCTCGCACATCCTGACGCTCGACGAAGGCATTAAGGCCGGCAGCGTCATCATCACCGAGCAGGGTGCGCTGCGCGGGCTGGTGCGCGGGCAGCATCCCAATCGCACTTCCACCGCCGAGGTCAATCGGCTGGTGCTGGTCAACAACTCCGATCGTCCGCTGCTGCTGCTGGCCGGCGAGATTGTTACCGGCGGCAAGCAGGACCGCGTAATCGGCGCCGATCGCATCGTTCCGCCTGAGTCCGATCCTGTGGACTTGTCGGTGTTCTGCGTCGAGCCCGGCCGCTGGGTCGCGCACACCGAGCAGTTCGGCAGCATGAAGTCACAGATGGCGCAGCCCAGCGTGCGCGTTCCCGCGATGGCCGCCAAGAATCAGCAGCAGGTGTGGGATCAGGTGGCGGCAGCCAGAAGTGCGGCTGCATTAGCGTCGAACGCACAGGTGACGGCTTCCTCTCCTCTGGTGCAGTCCGACAACGCGGACCTTCTCGGCACCACGTCGTATGCCAAGGTTATGGCAGCGCCTCGCGTCCAGGCCCAGATCGACAACGCGGCCGGCGATTACAAAGGCGTGCTGAGCGAATTGAAGAAGACCGGAGCGAAGGGGGTGGTCGTCGCCATCAACGGTGAGCTGGTGTGGGCCGATCTCTTTGCCAGCAACGATCTCCTGGTGCGCTACTGGCAGAAGCTGGTGCGCTCCTACGCAGCCGAATCGCTAACCACCGCAAGCGCCAAAGGCAAAGCCGACATCAAAGATGCACAGGCATTTTTGGATCGAATGTCGGGCAACCGGGAGGTGATCGAGACCGAACCGGGCGTCTTTCGTCGTACGGAAATTACCGGCGACAGCTACAAGGTGTTCACGCTCACCGCGCTGATACCGAAGACCGACTACACCCTGCATACGGCGAAAATGAGCTACGACAAGGAGGCGCGTCTGGAGTTCCCACGCGGTATCGTGCGTTAGAATCTCGACGCCGCGGGCGCCTACTCTTCTCGTTCCAGCCCCGACGCCGCCTGAATGCCCTCGGCGACCTCAGGGATGATGCCCAGCTGCCGGTAGATCGGGCGCACGATCGCGCGGATCTTCGGCAGCTGCGTGCAGAACCAAATCGCTCCCACCACGCAAAGGCTGCCGCCAATCATGAGGGTACGCGGGGCTCCGATGCGGCTGGCCGCCGCGCCGGCAATCAGGCTGCCGAACGGCGCGCTGCCCTGGAATGCAATGCTGTAGAAGCTCATCACGCGTCCGCGCTTGTCCTCGTCCACGAGCGTCTGCAGTATGGTGTTGGCCGATGCCATCTGGGTCATCATGCAGAAGCCGGTGAACATCATCAGCGGCAGTGAGAGCGGCAGCCAGCGCGAGTTGGAGAAAGCAAACAATCCCACGCCGAAGCCGGCGGAAGTCATCGCGACAACTCTTCCCAGTCCGACCACCGAGCGCCGAGTCGCCAGGGCCAGCGCTCCGCCCAGCGCGCCCACGCCGGCAGCGCCCATTAAGAAGCCCAGGGTGTGCGGACCGCCGTGCAGAACTTTGCCGGCGAAGATCGGCATCAGCACGGTGTAAGGCATGCCAACCAGGCTTATCAGCCCCAGCAGTATGAGGATCGACCGAATCGGCGCGAAGTGCGAGACGTAGTCCCAACCTTCTCTTAACTCGCGCAAGACCTCCGTGCGCCGCGAGCGCGCCTGCTGGCGGGTGATGTGCATCAGGAGCAGCGAGACAATGACCGCGACATAGCTGAAACCATCGATGAGGAAGCAATATCCCTCGCCAACCATCGCGATGATGATGCCAGCCAGCGACGGCCCAATCAGGCGCGCGGCGTTGACCATCGATGAGTTGAGCGCAATCGCATTGCTCAGGTCGGCGCGATCCTCGACCATCTGCACTACGAAGGCCTGCCGCGCCGGCATGTCGAAGGCGTTGATCGCCCCTTGAAAAAGGCTGAGGAGGATGATTTCCCGGACCGTGATGCGACCGCTGAGCGCCAGCGCGGCCAGCCAGAACGACTGAATCATCGACAGAATCTGGGTGATGACCAGCGTGCGATGACGGTCAAGCCGGTCGACCCACACGCCGGCGAACGGGCCGAGCAGCAGAATCGGAATCTGCAGCGAGAATCCGGCGACGCCAAGCAGGAAGGCAGAATGTGTCAACCGATAGACCAGCCAGCTGGTGGCGATGCGCGTCATCCACGTGCCGACCAGCGAAACGCTCTGCCCGCTGAAGAACAAGCGATAGTTGCGGTAGCGCAAAGCGCGCACCGCAAACTTGAATGCGGACGATTGCGAACTGCTGGTTTCTAGAGCGGCAGGACGAGGCACAAGAGCTTAGATGATAGTCCGTCGGCGAAGGAAGTTGATATGGGAAACCAGAAGAGCCATGCCTCACCCAAAACCGGCAGCAGACTTTGGATGAGGCACGCCCACGAAACGTTTACGCCGCCCGTTCCAGATCGCGGCGGCTCCGCGCGTGTTGTAGCGCAAGATACACCACGCCCACGCCAATCGGCAAAGCCAGACCCAGGATTGCCGGCAGCTTTCCGCCACTCTTTTCTTCTTCCTCGCTGTACAGGCCGGTGCCACTCTTCATCGGCTTGAACAAGCTGCCCGAATGCTCGCGTGCCGAGTCTTTCTGCTTCATCTGGGACTTGTGCGTTCGCCATCCCATCATCTTTTCGGTCAGTTTGGGCGCAACCCGCTGGCCCAGACTGCCGACTTTCCCCGACGCGCCGACAATCACTTCATCTTCCGGATCGAGCGCGACCTCGTAGATGGCATCGACGACCTTCTGGGGATCGTAAACTGGCGGAATCGGTTGCACGGGCTTACCCGAATGATTGGCGGCGTGCTCGAAGAAAGGTGTGTCCATCGATACCGGCATCACCGTCGAGACATGAATGTTGTATTCGCCGTTGGCCTCCATCTCCTGCCGCAGCGCCATGCCTAGTCCGCGAATGCCAAACTTCGACGCCGAATAGCTGCTGAGATAAGGAGCCGCGACTTTGCCGGCGAACGAACCGACATTAATCAGCACGCCTTTGCCCTGCTTGCGGAACTGCTGCAGCGCCGCGTAGGAGCCGTAAATCGTCCCCATCAGGTTGGTCTGGATGACCTGCTCGTGCTCTTCCAGCGGCGTCTCATCGAAACGCGCCACCGAGCCCACGCCGGCGTTGTTCACCCAAACATCGATCCTGCCGAATTTATCAATCGAACGTTGTGCCAGCTCTTCCACTTCGCTGGAGCTGCTGACGTCGGTCTCCACCACCAGCGCCTCGGCGCCTGCTTCACGACATTCGGCTGCGAGGTCTTTCAACAGGCGCTTGCGTCGCGCGGCCAGCACCACCCTCGCTCCATTCTCGGCGAACTTCAGGGCGGCTCCGCGTCCAAAGCCGCTGGACGCTCCAGTTATAACGACAACCCGATTGCGCATCTCTCCCATAATGATTGCCTCCGCATGGAGAGATGGGCGCATAGCTAGACCGAGATGCCTTGCCGGATTCAGCAGCTTCGGCAAAGTTGTCGTACGATTTGTTTGAGATGCCTGTCGAAAAATCAACCGAGGGCCAGCAAGAATCAAAGCGTGAGCGCGGATTCTTCCTCCGGCTTCTCTACCGCGTGTACACCAATTATCTCGGGGTAACTCCACCGACTCCGGCACAGGAGCGCGTGGCCGCCGTCGTGCTGATTGGAGGCGTCGTTGTTGGCTTGATCGCCATCGTGGTGACCGTGTTTGTGCTCTGGCACTGGATGATGAAGATGGGCGGGCAATAAGAGCTTCGTCCAAATGAAAAATCCCACCGGGGTTAATTCGATGGGATCAATTTCAGTCGAACGCCAACTGCGAAACTAGCTACGGATTGCCGCTTGGCTGGCTGGCCGATGCGCTCTGCTGTCCGGCGTAATAACCGCTGCGAGTACGCACTTGAAGCTTCTTGTAGCCTTTCGCCTGCGCTTCCACTTTCACCGTGCGGTATCCTCCGGCGCTCTGCGGCGTCGTTGGCTTGTACTGGATCGTGTACTGGTTGCGGATGTCGTGAGCAATCTGCTGCGTGATGGCTTCGACTTCGTCCAGGTTCTTGGGGAAGAATGCTACGCCGCCGGTGTCTTCCGCCATCTCACGCAGGGCGCGACGGGCGCGCTTTTCATGCTCTTCGCCTAGCAAGCCAATGGTGTAAACCGTCGGACCGTTCTTCTCTTCCAGCCTGCGCAGCGCCTGCTCCAGCGACTCACGACTGGCGTTGTCTTCGCCATCGGTGACCACCAGCAGAACTTTTTTCTCCAGGGCGCCGCTCTTCTTCAGGTGATCGGCGGAAGCCACCACCGCGTCGTACAACGCCGTTCCACCGCGCGATTCGATGCGCTCCAGCGCATCCTTCAGCTTGGGGATGCTGCCGGTGTAATCCTGGTCGAGAAAGTACTCTTCGTTGAAGTTGACCACGAACACCTGGTCCTGCGGGTTGCTGGACTTCACCAGGTTGATCGCCGCTGCATTCACCTGCGGGACGCTTATCGCGCATGGACCCGGAATTGTCGATCACGATGCCCAGCGCTACCGGAATGTCTTCATTGCGAAACGAAGTAATCTTCTGCGGCTTGCCGTCTTCGAAGACGTTAAAGTCGCTCTTCGTCAACGTGGTAATCGGCCGGAAATGATCGTCAACCACGGTGGCGTGCAGCGTAACTTCGTCGACTTCTTTCTTGAAGATGTAAACGTCGTTGTTCTGCGATTGCGGCGCTTCGCCCTGATGCGTTGGAACTTGAATCGTGTCCCCGGGCTGATTCGGCGCGTTGGCGGGCGGCGGTGTTTCTTCCTGTTGCTGCGTATTCTGAGGAGGCGGCGCGCTCTGTTGCTGCGGCGCGGGATTGGATTGTGAATTCTGCACTGTCGCCGGCGAACTCGCCTGCGGTTGGGCCGAGCCAGGCTGAGCAGGAACTGGCGAATCCTGCGCGATCAGCCAGGTTCCCAGCAGCAAGATGAAGGCAAACGCAAGAAAATAACTTCTATTCCGTAGGAGCATAGTATCCAGTTTTGGCATACACGTGCAGCGGCGGCAATCCTTTCGGGGGGTTCAGCTTCACCTTGATCTTCCGCCACTTGCCATCGTGTGCTGGATTGGTTGGACGGTATCCGAGCACATATTGGTTGCGCAGCTCTATGCCTATCTTAGTCGCAACGTCGGCCAATTCGTTGGGCGAATTGGATCACAAATGTCCGTCCACCAGTAGCTTCCGTGATTTCGTTGAGCAGTTCGGGGCCTTCCCGTTCTTCCGGCGTTTTGGCCTGGAAGTCGAATAATCCGATGCCGTAAATCTGCACATCGGCCTCGCGCACCATCGACTTGATCTCGCCTTCGGTGTAACGGCTGTGGTTATCGCCGCCGTCGGAGATGATCAGCAGCGCCTTGCGCTCGTAATGCGCCTTCCGCATGCGATCCATGCCTAGATAAATCGCGTCCAGCAGCGCCGTCCGGCCTTTGGGAATCGCGTAGACCAGCTTGTTCTGAATGTCTTCGACGGAAGAGGTGAAGTCGACCAGCACCTCGGGCTTTTCGGAGAACGTCATCAGGAAGAACTCGTCCTGCGGATTGGCGGTGCGGAAAAACTCCACTACGGCCTGTCGCGCGACTTGTCGATCTTGTCGGCCATGGAGCCGCTGATGTCGAAGATGACGCCCAGCGAAATGGGCGCATCTTCGCTGGAGAAGTGCCGAATCTGCTGCGGCTGGCCGTTGTCGGTCAGCAGGAAGTTGTCTTTCTCCAAGCCAGTGACCAGGCGGTTCATCGGATCGGTGATCGTCACCGGAACCAGCACCAGGTCGACCTCTTTCTTCAGAGGCTTGGTGTGGGTCCGCAGCGTCGGGTCGGCAATGCCGCTGGGATCCGTGGTCGTCGCACCTGTGGCGTCGGTGTTCTTGGTCTCGCGCGGCGTGATGTGAACATCGTCGGTCTGCGCCACTGCGAGTACGACCGCCGACAACCCAAGCAGACACAGACTGAGCAGGAGAACGAAATACCGACGGGCGCACACAATGGGTCGGACGGGATTCTCGGCGAAAGCTCCCGTCGCACGATTTGGATACCGAAGCTGAAAGGCCGAGACGACTGACCCGAATTCAGTAAAACCACCGCGGGCCATAGGAATCCTCTGGGGTGTGTGGTGAATGGTATCACAGGTTCGGGCGCCGTAAGGCTGGCAGCGCGTCGTTCCCACAGATTCCGAAATCCGGATTTGCTGCACCTCTAGATGTGATTCAGGTCATTCAGGTTTCCTTTTTATCGCTGCTAGAATCGGTTTTCCCGAAGACGCACCGAAATTACACCGTCCCGGGAAAAGGGACTCTTACATATGGCCGATATTCTTCCTTTTCGCGCTCTCTGCTATAACCTGGCAAAGGTCTCCGCCGACGACGTGATGACCCAGCCTTACGACAAGATCACGCCTGCTATGCAGGACAAGTACTACGCTGTCAGCCCTTACAACCTGGTGCAGGTCATCCTGGGCAAGTCGCAGCCCACGGACAACGACCAGCAAAACGTTTACACCCGAGCTGCTGATCTTCTGACAAAATGGCAGAACGAGGGTGTTCTCCAACCCGACTCTGAGCCCAGCTTCTACGTCTATTCGCAGACCTTCAAGGTCCCCGGCAATACGTCGGGAGCCGAAGCCGAGCGCCGCGGCTTTATCGCCCTCGGCCGGGTCGACGACTACGCCAACAAGGTCGTCTACCGTCACGAGCAGACCCTCAGCAAGCCCAAGGCCGACCGCTTGAACCTGCTCCAGACCACGCGGGTGAACAGCGAGCTGATCTTCATGGTCTACAGCGATCCGGCTGACGAGGTTGGCAAGATCCTCCATCAAGACGGGCCGCCAACCATCGAACTTCGCGACGAATACGGAGTTCTGCACCGCGTCTGGAAGGTCTCCGACCCGCAAACTGTTGCCGCAGCCAAGGCCAAGATGGCCGACAAGAAGCTCATCATCGCCGACGGCCATCATCGCTACGAGACCGCTCTGAACTATCGCAACCAGATGCGCGAAAAGACCGGCTCGAAGGATCCCGAAGCTCCGTACGAGCGCGTCATGATCAGCTTCGTCAACATGGACGCTCCGGGACTTCTAATCCTTCCAACTCATCGCGTCGTCTTCGGACTCGATGGCTTCAACATCTACACCAAAGCCATGCAGGTGATGAAGTACTTCGACATAGAAGACCTTGGTTCGCTGACGGATGTACCGGAAGCCGTGACGAAACTGCGCGAAGCGGGGAAAGATCGCACTGCTCTGCTGGCGGTGACCGCGCAGAATGCCTTCCTGCTGAAAGCCAAGCGCGAGCAGAATTCACCAGCTCTGAAGGGACTCTCCGAACAGCAGCGCACGCTCGACGTCGTGCAACTGCACAAGCTCATCCTGGAGGAGATCATCGGCATGTCGGAAGAGGACATGCGCGCGCAGAAGCACCTGAGCTACATTCGCGATGCACAGGAAGCCGTCGACGAAGTACGCAAGGGCAAAGCGCAGGTGGCCTTCCTGATGAATCCGGCCCGCATGGAACAGGTGCGTGATATAGCGTTCGCCGGCGAAGTCATGCCCCAGAAGTCGACGGATTTCTATCCCAAGATGCTCAGCGGCCTGACCATCTACTCTGTTGACGCCGAGTCCAAAGGAACGGCAGGCGGCAAGTAATCGGCGGCTCGACAACCCATCAACTCTCCACCAAAGCGCCATTACGTATGGCGCTTTATTCGCGAGTAGCTGATTTCTGATGCCCCATTGGAGCTTATACTTGCGTCCAAGTTTGAGAAGTTCACTGCGGGGTGGAACGTGAAACGCCAAATCAGCCTCACGACTTGCTTTCTGCTCGCCTCTCTTGCCTCGCTTTCATGCGTGGCCGCCGATTCTAATAACAGCCCAAAATCCGCCTTCGGCTCCGGAGCGCAGTCGTCCAAGGTGAATCAGAACCTGATGATTCCTTATCCGACTGACGTTCTCACCTATCACTACAACGTCTATCGCCAGGGTTCCACGAGCCAGGAAACAATTCTCACCACGAGCAACGTCAACTCCAACACTTTCGGCAAGATCGGCTTCTACGCCGTTGACGGCAAGGTGGACGCTCAGCCGTTGTTCGTCAACAAGCAGTTCATCAGCGGCGGTCTGCAGGACACGCTTTACGTTGTCACCGAAAACGACAGCGTCTACGCGTTCGCCGCGGCCAGCGGCCGTCAGTTCTGGAAGGTCTCTGTTTTAGGTTCAGGCGAGACGCCAAGCGATCCCCGCAGCTGCAACCAGATCTCGCCCCAGATCGGCATCACCGCAACACCAGTCATCGACAAAGCCAATGGACCGAATGGCGATGGCGCGATGTATCTGGTAGCGATGAGCAAGGATTCGTCCGGCAACTATCATCAGCGTCTGCATGCGCTCGACTTGCGCACCGGAGCCGAACTCTTCGGCGGACCAATCGAAATCGCAGCGACTTATCCAGGAACCGGTGAAGGCAGCCAGAACGGACAAGTCATCTTCAACGCCGGCCAGTTCGCCGAACGCGCTGCGCTGCTCGAATACGGTGAAACCGTCTACATCAGCTTCACCTCGCACTGCGACATTCCGCCTTACACAGGCTGGATCATGGGTTACAACGCGCGCACGCTGGCGCAGACGTCGGTGATCGACGTGACGCCGAACGGCGACGAAGGTTCCATTTGGATGGCGGGCAACGGACTCTCCGCCGATTCCTCCGGCAACATCTACTATCTACAGGCGAACGGTACCTTCGACACAACCCTGAACCAGCAAGGCTTTCCCGTGAACGGCGATTATGGCAACGCCTTCGTGAAGCTCAGTACCGCGGGCGGAACACTCGCCGTGTCGGATTACTTCACGATGTACAACACCGTGCAGGAATCAAATTCCGACACCGATCTGGGATCAGGCGGAGCGATCGTGTTGCCTGATATCACCGATAACAACGGCACCGTGCATCATCTCGCAGTCGGCGCAGGCAAAGACACGAATATTTATGTCGTCAATCGCGACAACATGGGTAAGTTCAATCCCAATAACAACAACGCCATCTATCAGGAACTGGTTGGCGTTCTTCCTGGCGGAGTGTGGTCGAAGCCGTCGTACTGGAACAGCACCGTTTACTACGGCGGTGTAAGCGATCACCTGAAAGCGTTCGGCATCGTCAATGCGAAGCTGACAACTTCGCCGACTTCGCAGAGCTCGGCGACGTTTCCATATCCCGGAACGTTCCCGCTGATCAGCGCGAACCAGAACACCAACGGAATCGTCTGGGCGGTCGCGAACAGCAATCCCGCGGTGCTTTACGCCTACGACGCAACCAACCTGGCACACGAACTCTACGACAGCAATCAAGCTTCGGGAGGACGCGACCAATTCGGCAACGGCAACAAGTTCATTACACCGATCGTCGCTAACGGAATGGTGTTTGTGGGAACACAGACCGGCGTTGCAGTGTTTGGGCTGCTGCACTGAAGGCAGTTGTCGGTTCTCAGTTGTCAGTTGTCAGTTGTCCGTTGTCAGTGAGAGCCGATCTTCGGATCGGCTCTTTTGCTGTTCGCCAATGTTGTGCAGGAGGTTATTTTCGTTACTCCCCCTCGAAAGGCCCAGCTAAAGTCTTGAAAACAATAAGCCCAATACGGGAAGCGCGCAAAGTCCTCTTATGAAAGGAGTTAGGAGGCAAAGTATTGAGGAAAAAGGACTTAGCTTGCCTCGAGCGTGGGACGCCCTTCACAGCAGTCCCAAAGCGGCCATCACATTCATTCCATTCGTCCGAGGCAGTACACCATGACGAAGCTTGTAATCGAAACGCATCTCACCGTTCTCATACTTCTCCGCAAAGTGGACATTCCTAGCGCGTACACCAGGGATGATCATTTCCGAAAGGGCCAAGTCATGAGTGGTGATCATTACAAGAGCATTGTGTTCCAGCAGGCGCTGGAGAATAACGACGGCTCCGGCGAGCCGATCCTGCGAGTTGGTTCCTGCCAGCACCTCGTCGAGTAAGATCAGGACCGGGCCGCGACTGGCAAGTTCGTTTACCTCCTTCAAACGCCGGACCTCGGCCTGAAAGCGTGATCGTCCTTGTTGTAGCGAATCGTGCACGCCGATGGAGCAGGCGACGAGCAAACTGGAGATCTCCAAACGAGAAGCCCTCACGGGGCCGCCGGCCATCGCTAATACTGCGTTAACGCCGACAGCACGCAACAGCGTGCTCTTGCCAGACATATTCGAGCCAGTAACCACCCAAAGCGAACTGGCACCGGTCAACAGAGAAACGTCGCAGCGTACGCAGACAGAGTTATCCAGGAGCGGGTGGCCCAAGTCAACGGCATCAAAAACCAGACCTTCCTCGACGCAAAACTTTGGAAGCGTATGGTGCGGGTTCTCGTACCAATGGCGAGAAAGACAAAGCAAGGCTTCAAACTGCCCCAGGGCATCGATCCAGAGCAGCAGACGCTGCGCGTTGTCTGCACGCCAGCGCTCAATGGCGAGAGCGGCGTTTGTTCCCAACAGCAGTGGCGCCGCCGCCGCGGCAAAGTACTCGCTGCGCCGCAACTCCAGCAGCCGCGTCCACAACCGCAACCTCGCAATTTGCTGCGACGGTGGATTAGTTAGTTGTCCCATCTGTAACTGCAATCTGGTTAGAAGCGGGGAAGTGAAATGCTCGGCCAACAGCAGGTCCAGCAATGGAGCAATGACACCGAGTTCAAAAGCCGGCAGACCAGCGTTGCTGGAGATTTCTCGCGTTTGACGGAGGAAAAAGCTGGCGACGACGGCTTCTGTCAGAAGAGCAGCTGCCAGCATGACGAGCCAGTGTGCCGCCTGTAAGCCAGAGACGATGAGCGCGAGCATGACGATCAGCAGAACAGGAAGCACTATGGCCAGAGTGCGCAGAGCCGAAGGAAAATCAACGATAGGAGCACGTGCCCAATCCTCCAAATCGGAGGAATGAACATGGTTGGGACAGCTATCTCCTGCGGACGCGAAACGTTCGTGCAGTCCGAGCCGGTCGCGAAGCTCGGCGATTGCGGCATGACGTAATCTGATTTCGTCCGCCGACGCAGGGGTGAGAAGCCACTGCGCCAGGACGCCGCGGCCGACTCCACTTCGAGCTGTGCAAAGCAATTCGAACAACGAACCTGCGCCGAAGACATCGAGATCCGCAGCGTACACGTGCTGTGCTGGAATGTAGTCCTCGCCTGTAACGCCCTGTCCCTGCCACCGGTTGCGCAAGCGCGCGATACCGCCGTCGTAGAAGGTACGGATGGCCTCCAGCCTCCGATAAGACCGCCCATTGACGACGAGGGCACGGAAGCAACACGCCATCGCAACGCACGGCACAACTGGCCACGCCCAAGAGTAGAGCGACAAGAGCGAACCTGAACCGATCGCCAAGGTGACGACCGCTGCAGCAGTCATCCCAATCCACAGCCAATTGTGGCGGGCTGCGGCCTTTGCAAGCTGATCAGATCGCTGGTTGCGGCGTTGAACGTACTCAACCTCCGGCCCGGATTGCGATTCCGGCAAGGTTAAACTGTGTGGTCTTCGCGCGAACAAACACAGAAATTGCGTGAGCAGTTGAAACAGGTGCATAGGTAACCCCCTCAGGCGTGAAAAGCCCCGCGGCTGGAAAAGAACGAGGAATGAGGATGACGCGTGCGGCGTCAATGGGCTTAGAGGGGATATAGGGGTGGCGGGCGCTGGAAATGCAGAGATGCCAGAGGATCATCCGGCAAAAAACGACTAGTGTCGAATCGTCTTTCCCGACGCAAAGCTGTTGAGGGGGCGACTAGCGCATCCGAAGACTTGCGTAAGCAGAATACGATGATGCGCAGCAGTTGAGGCGCACGACCCACAACAAAGAACAGGAGGAATACGAAAATTAAAGCGGCCAGCAGCTTAATGGCGCTACCAAAGACAACGCCAGTACTTTGCGTTATACAGACGAACAGTGCGTATTGCGCAACCGCCAGCCAGGCCTTCGAGCTCCCAAGTATTCTCATCGCCGCGACCGGTCAAGTATACCGCAGCTATAAAACGGCGCTCTGAATTGCACCTCGTCTACCGATTCATCATGAGAGATGGGACGAAACGCAGTTCTCAAGGCAGGAAAATGGTTACACTAGGCTGCATTTGAGGAGGGAACGAATGGCAACTGCAGCGGAATACAAGACTCGAATTCTGTCTTACGTTCAAGGCAAAGATCCGGTGGCTGTGCAGCGTGAGACGCCTGAGGCACTGGCGCAATTGATTCGCGATGTGCCCGAGGAGAAACTGCGGGCGCGTCCGGCGGCCGATAAGTGGTCGGTCTCGGAGTTGCTGGCGCACTTTGCCGAGGCGGAGATTGGTGCGTTTTGGCGTTACCGCCAGATGATCGAGCACAACGGCGGCCCACTGTCTCCCTTCGATCAGGAGCTCTGGTACAGGCTGGGTGATTATCCGAACCGTGATCCGCAGAAATCGTTGCAACTGTTCACGCTGCTGCGGGAGGAAAACCTGGCCATGTTCGAGCGGCTCAGTGAGGAGGAGTGGAAGCGCTATGGCGTGCATGCCGAGCGCGGCGAGATGACGGTTCGTGACCTGGTGCAACAGATCGCAGGACACGATGTGAACCACCTGATGCAGATGAAGGCGATTCTAGAAAAGTAGTGGCCACATCCTCGACGCGGATTGGAACTGTTTAGGGGGCCTTCGATTGCGCCTCCGCGCGACCCAACGTCAGGATCGCAGAAGCTTGCGGAGGCTTCGCTCAGAAATGACGATTTCAATATGTTTTCACGATGGACGAGGGTGCCCCACTCATTCGCGGTTTTCGAATGAGTGGGAGTTGAGCTGAACGCCGATCTACTTCCCCGGGAGCTTGGACGCGACGATGTCGATCTTCTCGATCTTGGGACCTTGGGCGAGCAGCTCCGGCGCTTTCTTCATGAGGGCGGCGGCGATTTGTCCGTTAAGGTGCGCTTCGCGGCCGGCTTCGTCGTTGAAGACGTCGAAGATGCCGAAGGTGGATGGGCCCATCTTGATGGCGAACCAGGCAATGGTCTGCGGCTCCTGTTGCGCCAGTTCGCCACCCTGTTGAAGAAATGATTCCAGCTCTTTTTCTTTTCCCGGCTTGGCCTCAAGCCGGACATATAAACCCCGAGTTACCATGAGAATCCCTCCACGCAATGAGATGCAGCGCGCACGGCGCCTGCCGCCGCTAAAGCGGCTCAGTTGTTTTTGGACCGAGGCGTGACGCGAACCTGAAGGTTCGCTCTACCTCTTACTCTCCCGCGGGCGCGAACCTGAAAGTTGGTCTGCCCTTTTACTGCCCCGAGTACGCGAGCTTGAAGGTTCGCTCTACCTTTTACCGTCCCGAGGACTCGAACCTGAAGGTTCACTCTACCCTTTACTTCCCGAGGACGCGAACCAATCTGTCGGGTGTGGATGTCCCACTCATTCGCGACTTTCGAATGAGTGGGTACTCGAAGCAGCTCGAACCGGACATGAAACCTACCGGTCGATGGCCTGCAAGGCCTGCGGAGCATACCGGTCACCGGCGACTTCGTGCGGCGGAACTGCGGCCTCGAGCTCGGCAACCTCTGCCGGCGATAATTCGATGTCGACAGCGGCGGCGTTCTCTTCCAGATACTCTCTGCGCTTGGTTCCCGGAATCGGCACCATGTCCTCGCCTTTGGCAAGAACCCAGGCCAGCGCCAGCTGTCCGGGCTTAACGCCTTTTCGTTCGGCGATCTTTTTCACCCGTTCGACCAGCATCAGGTTGTGGTCGAGATTTTCGCCGGCAAAACGCGGCATGCGCGTGGTGCGCGAGTCGTTGCTGCCGAGATCGCCGGGCTTGGTGATGGTTCCGGTCAGGAACCCACGCCCGAGCGGACTGTAGGGAACGAAGCCGATTCCAAGCTCGCGAATGGTGGGCAGAATTTCCTTTTCGACGTGCCGCTCCCACAGCGAATATTCGCTCTGCAATGCTGTGATGGGATGCACCTTGTGTGCGCGGCGAATGGTTGCCGGCGATGCCTCCGACAGTCCGAGATAGCGCACCTTGCCGGCCTTCACCAGCTCGGCCATGGCTCCGACGGTGTCTTCAATGGGCGTGTCGGGATCGACGCGATGCTGGTAGTAGAGATCGATATGGTCGACGCCCAGCCGCTTCAGGGAAGCGTCACATGCAGACTTTACGTAATCGGGCTTGCCGCTGAGGCGCCAGACGTTGGGATTTTCCTTGGTGCGGATGTTGGCGAACTTGGTCGCCAGAAAAACTTCGTCGCGGCGGCCGCGAATGGTCTTGCCGACCAGCTCTTCATTGTCGCCGATGCCGTAGGTGTCGGCTGTGTCGAGGAAGTTGATGCCGAGATCGAGCGCCCGCAGAATTGTTGCCGCCGACTCTTCATCGTTGCGCTCGCCGTAGAAATCGCTCATGCCCATGCAACCGAGTCCCTCTCGGGAGACGATGGCGCCCTGTGAACCAAGCTTTATCTTTCGCATGCTCATAGGCTATTCGATGTTGCCACGCAGAGCGAGTTTCGCCGCGATCGTGAAAAGCTTGTTCAATCCCGAAACGAAAATTGGGCCGCGCCTTAGGATTGAGTCGAACGGCGAGGCGATGGTAGCGTTGAAGACTAACGGAATGCGGAGGTCGCATCTTGGCTTTGACGATTGTGCAGGCGGGAGATCCAGTGCTGCGGGCGCAGGCGCATGAGCTGACGCGCGCGGAGATTCTGAGCAAGAAGACGCAGCAGCTCATCGAAGACATGCGCGACTCGATGCGCGAGGCGCCGGGGGTAGGCCTGGCCGCGCCGCAGGTCGGAGTGTCACTGCAGATCGCAGTCATCGAAGATCGCGTGGAGTACCACGCCAAGGCGTCGCCGCAGCAGTTGGCCGAGCGTGGACGGCAGCCGGTGGAGTTTCATGCGCTGATTAATCCCAAGATCGTTACGACAGCTTCACCGGGGGTGGAGTTCTTCGAGGGCTGCCTGAGCGTGACGGGATTTATGGCGGTGGTCCCGCGCCATCGCAAGGTCACGGTGGAGTTCCTGAACGAGCGGGCTGAGCTGGTGCGAGTGGAGGCCGAGGGCTGGTACGCGCGCATCCTGCAACACGAGATCGACCACCTCAACGGGAAGCTCTACATTGATCGCATGCACACGCGAACCTTCAGCACCCTGGAAAACTTCGAACAGCATTGGAAGAGTATGCCGACGGATAAGGCGGTCGCGAAGCTCGGCTAGGTTTTGGCACCAGATTCCGGCAGCGGCCATAAGACCGACACCATCCACGCAACGCCCAAGCCGACGACACAACCGAACAGCACTTCCGACATGCGGGTGATGCCGGCGTTCAACCCTTTGGCGCGCGAATGATATTCGATGCCGGCGGAGATGACGAAGGCGGCGGTAATCGGAGCCTGCCGCCACATGGTGGTAATGCGGACGACGTAGGTGGATAGCAGAACAGTGACGGCCATCGCCAGGGGGAGCATCAGCAGACGCGAGCCGCCGATGGCGATGAAGAGCAGTCCCACGGCGCAGCCAACGAAGGCGTTGATCAAGCGAGCCCGGAAGAAGGTGAGCGCGTTCTTCATGAGCGGGTCGCTGGTAGCGACCATGGAGCTGATCGCCCAGATGGGATTTTTCTGCGCCATCATGTGCACGCAGACCCACAGAATCGCGGTCGCGATGAAGATGCTGAGGGCGTAGTGGAAGCCGTGCATGTCGCCCTTGATGTAGCGGTCCGCCGCCTGGCGCTTCAGCTGAGCGAGTTTGTCGGCTTGCTCCTTCACCGTGGTCATAGGAGCGATTCTAGCCATTCGTGGGAAAAGTGGAAGTGCGAATTTACGGTTTGCAGCCTCCCATGTTGACGGTCGCGATCGGCAGCTTGTTTCCGCTGAGCAGGTTGTTGAATGCGGGTACGTCCTGCTGGTTGAGTTGCTGCCACTGTGTCAGGTTCTTGTCGAGGACGGCGCAATTCTGCTCCACCGCCGACTTCACGGTGTCGGCCGGACGCATATCGGCGCTCTCCACGCTGTAGATCAGCCGCGCCAGGTCGCGATTGACCGGGCCGAAGCCAGGAGCGGTTCGGGTTCCTTTCTCGATGGCGTCGATCTTCTTGTTGAGCGCATCGGCGGCTTGCTTCGTCTTGTCGTCGGAGGCGGTCGTGGACTTCTGCGCTTCGTCGAGCGCTTTGCGCAAAGCATCGATCTGGTGGAAGGCGTCAAAACTGGACTTCATGCCGCGGCTGGCCAGCAGCGCGACGTCACGCTGCTCGACCAAATCAGCCTGGGTGGCGTGGATTCGCGGATCGGCGATGACGGTCAGCGGCTGCTTGTAACTCTTCCCGCATAGCTGAGCTCGGCGGTGTACTTGCCGGGCACAACCAGCGGTCCACGCGGTTGTTCGCGCGGCGTAAGTCCGGCGATGGCGTGGTCGGCGAGCGTGTACTCCATGTAGTCGAGCAACTCGCCGTAGTAACCGTAGGGCAGGGTGAGCGGCGGCGGATAGCGGAGCTCCCAGGCAAAGCGATTCACGCCCGGCGTTCTTCGTCAGCGCAGTCGGCGGCGCGAACCAATACTCGGGAACGTTGGCCGGAGGATATGTCACGTGAGTGGGATCGCTCGTGTACTTGGCGATCTCGGCGCCCTTATCGTCGTAGATGGTGAGCGTGAGCGGCGTGGTCGCCGCGTTCTTCAGGAAGTAATTCACGATGGCGCCATCAGGCGGATTTTGACCGGCGGGCGTCTCGACCGGGAAGGGCGTGTCTTCGTAGTTGTCCCAGCGCACGCGAATCGCGGTTTCCGGAGTGAACAGATCGCGTAGTCGGTGTTCGCGATCTGACGGAGTCATTCATCTCGCGCAGCGGGGTCACGTCGTCGAGAATCCATAGCGAGCGGCCGAAGGTGGAGATGACCAGATCGTTGTCGTGCACTTGCAAATCGGTGATGGGTGCGGGAGGAAGATTCAACGTCAGCGGCTGCCAATGGTCGCCGTCATCCCATGAAACAAAAGACGGTGGTGTCGGTGCCGGCGTAGAGCAGGCCTTTGCGCTTGGGATCTTCGCGGACGACGCGCACCATCTGGTCGGCAGGAAATCCGTTGACGATAGTCTGCCAGGTCTTGCCGTAGTCGTGCGTGCGCATAACGTTCGGCGGCGTCGACTCGCGCGTTCCTCCGACCGTCAAGTAAGCGGTTCCGGCGTCATGGTGCGAGGGCTCGACGTAGAGAATCTGCAGGGGATCGGCCAGTCCGGGACGGCGAGACGTTCTGCCAACTCTTGCCTTCGTCGCGCGTGAGCTGCACGATGCGATTGCTGGTGCCGGCCCAGATCAAGCCGGATTTCAAGGGCGAGAGCCCAAGCGCGGTGATCGCCGGAGGGGGCGTCTTGAACGGGTCTGGCTTTTGCTCTTCTTCTTTCGGCTCGACGTAGCCGGTGAGGTCAGGGCTGATCTCGTGCCAGCTCTTGCCGCCGTCGGTGGTCTTCAACACAAACTGCGTGCCCTGATAGAGCACTGTGGGATTCTGTGGCGAGAAGGCCAGGGGCGCCATCTCCGACAAAGCGATATTTCTGACCGCGCTCAAAGACGGTTGCGATTTCGCCGGTGTCCTTGTCGTATCGCACCACGGAGCCGTACCAGCCGCCGCTGAAAACGTAATTGGGATGCGCGGGATCGGCCTCGATGAAGGCGTACTCGAAGCCGCCGATGGAGTACCAATCCTGCAGCAGAATCTCGCCGTAATCGCTGCGGCTGAGGACGCCGGCGGTGCCGCTATCCTGCTGCGCGCCATAGACACGGTACGGAAACAGGTTGTCGGCGGAGACATGATAGAACTGGCCGGTCGGCTGGTTGTACCACGAAGTCCAACTCTTGCCGGCATCCACGCTGGCGATAGCGCCCTGGTCGACGCCGAGCAGCATGCGAGCGGAGTTCTGCGGATCGATCCAGAGAACATGGAAATCGTCACCGCTGGGCGCGCCCACGTAGGCTTCGAAGGTCTTGCCGCCGTCGGTAGAGCGGTAGAGCGAAGTTTGCGCAACGTAGAGGATGTCGGGATTTTTGGTGTCGGCGAAGATGCGGCTGAAGTAGGGGCTGCCTAGAACGCGAGGGTCTTTCGTGGACTGATACCAGTTGGCCCCGCCGTCATCGCTGCGATAGAAACCCTGATCGACGATCGCGTACATCCGCTTGCCGCCGGTCGCGGTGGCAACAGCGATACCCATGCGGCCGAGACCCTTGTCGGGCAAGCCTTTCGTTGTCATTGACGTCCACGACACTCCGCCGTCGGTTGACTTCACCAGCCCTGAGGTCGCGGGTACGAGTTTGTCTCCGGCACCGGTCTCGGGATAGTAGAGCACCGCGTAGAGAGTGTGCGGATCGCCGGGATCGGCGCACATGTCGACCACGCCGAAGCTGGCATCGTTGGTGTAAACCTTCTTCCAGGTCTTGCCGCCGTCTTCGGTGCGGAAGATGCCGCGATTGTCGATGCTGGCCGATTTGGGCACAGGATGCCAAAGAATGCCGAAGCCGATGGAGTTGCCGCCGGCGACGGCGACGTTGGGATTTTGCGGATCGACGATGATTGCCTGAATGTAGGGGACGTCAGCGAGGCCGGCGCTGGACCAAGTCGCGCCACTGTCGCTGGAGCGGTAGATGCCTTTGCCTCGCGTCTGTTCGCCGGTGCCAACGTAGATGACGTTCGAGGCCGAAGGAGCGACCGTCAGCGCGCCGATGGAAGGCACAGGCACGCTGTCGAAGATCGGCGACCAGGTGCGCGCGCCGTTGGTGCTCTTCCAAACTCCGCCGCCAGGCGTTCCGATGTAGTTGGTATTGGGATCGCCAGAAACGCCGGCAACCGCCGTCACGCGTCCGCCGCGGAAGGGACCAATCAGTCGCCACTTCATGCCCGAGAACTGGTCGGGGCCGGGCATCTGCTGCGCCATCACGACGATCGATGTAAGCAGGAAGGACAATATCAGAACAAAGGGACGCTGGAGTACGGTACGCCGGATTGAGCGCAGGGGCATCAAGTTCTCCGATTGGTGTGGCAACAGCAGTTGCAGGAAGTGTAGACGAAAGAGCCTACACCTCGGCGGATGCAGCAAGCAAGCGCAGGCTAGCCGTGTAACATGATTCGCGGATGTAACGGTTCGATGGGAGGGCCAGACGCTAAGGCGCAACTTTACGGGCGACGGGACGGGGAAAGCATGAAGTCTGCGCTGTCGATTCGCGTTCGTGGCGTAGTGCAGGGCGTTGGCTTTCGCCCGTTCGTGTATCGACTGGCGCACGAGCACCAGATCGCCGGCTGGGTACTGAACGGCGAAGACGGCGTCGACATTCATGCCGAGGGCGTCGAGAAGGAATTGTGGCACTTCGTCGAAGAGATTCGAGTGCAGGCTCCGCCGGCAGCGACGATCTCGGAGGTCGAAGTTGCGACGGCGGCGGCGGAGAATTTCACCGGCTTCGAGATCCGCCAGAGCCAGCGGCGCGAGAGTCCAACGGTTCGCATCTCGCCGGACTTGCCGGTATGCGAGGAGTGTCTGCACGAACTTTTCGACAAGCAGAATCCGCGCTATCGCTATCCCTACATCAACTGCACCAATTGCGGGCCGCGTTACACGGTGATTCTGGCTTTGCCGTACGATCGGCCGAACACCACGATGAAGCCGTGGCCGCTGGACCCTTACTGCGACCGCGAGTATCACGATCCGGCCAACCGCCGCTTTCATGCGCAGCCTGTCGCCTGTCCGAAGTGCGGGCCGCACTATTCCATCAACGATGCCGACGAAATCACCAACGGCGACGATGCAGCGATTCACCATGCGGTAGAGCTTTTGCGTGAAGGCAAGATTCTTGCGGTAAAAGGTCTCGGCGGGTATCACCTGGCATGCGACGCGCGTAATGCGGCTGCCGTCGAGGCATTGCGCGAGCGGAAATATCGCAAGGAAAAGCCCTTCGCGGTGATGGCGCGTGATATCGAGACGGCGAGAGCAATTGTGGATTTGCCGGCAGAAGCAGAAGTTCTGCTCACGTCCGTCGCGCGTCCTATCGTGCTCGCGGAAGCCAAGGTAGAGCTGCCGGGCGTTGCTCCCGACAACGACGAACTCGGGGTGATGCTGCCGTACACGCCAGTGCAGCATCTTCTGTTTGCCGCGGGCGCGCCGGAGTTGCTGGTGATGACCAGCGCCAATCGCTCCAGCGAGCCCATTGCCTACATCGAGCAGGACGCCTTCGACCGGCTCTCCGGTGTGGCCGATGCGTATCTGGTGGGCGAACGGCCCATCGCTCGACGCGTCGACGACTCAGTGGCGCGTGTGGGCGCCTTTGGTCCGGTAATCCTGAGACGCTCGCGCGGGTATGCTCCCGGCGTCGTGGCGGCGTTGCCGGTGAAGCGGCCACTTCTCGCAGTGGGAGCCGACCTGAAGAACACGGTGACGCTGGTGGTCGATGGCCAAGCGTTTGTGAGCCAGCACATCGGCGACCTCGACCACTACCAGGCATTTCAGGCTTTCCAGGAAACGATTCGCGATCTGGTCTCGATGTACGAGGTGCGCTGGGACGACCTGCTGCTGGTACATGATGCGCACCCGCAGTACATCTCAACTACATACTCGCTCGGATTGAAGACGGCGCAGAAGCTCACGGTGCAGCATCACCGGGCGCACGTCGCATCGGTACTAGCCGAGCGCGGCGAGTGGAACCGGCGCGTGCTGGGCATTAGCTTCGACGGCACCGGTTATGGCGACGATGGCACGATCTGGGGCGGCGAATTCTTCCTTGGAAGCGTGCAGGATGGCTTCGATCGCATAGCTCATCTGCGGCCGGCCAGTTTGCCCGGAGGCGACGCGGCTGCCCAATATCCCGTGCAGGCGGCTGCTGGATTCCTGTCGCAGATCGAGGGCTTGCCCGACGTCACCGCCGCGCCATTCCACTTCCCTGCTCGTTATCGGCAGGCGCTGAAGCTGGTGAGCAAGCAGGTCCGCAGCTTCACAACAACATCCGTCGGCCGGCTCTTTGATTCGGCGGCGGCGCTGCTGGGATTTACTCGCGGCATCACCTTCGAAGGCCAGGCGGCGATGTGGGTCGAGAGTCTGGCGCGCCAAACGACGGTCTCCGAACCGTATCCGTTTCCCTTTATCGAAGGGCATCTGGATTTCCGGCCGCTATTGCTGGCGCTGGCTGAAGACCGCAAGCGCGGACGAAGCACGGCGGAGATTGCCCGCGGCTTCCAACTTGCGGTGGCTCGGGGGCTAACCGAAGCGGCGACGGAACTCTGTCGCGAACATCAGCTCAGCACCGTGGTTTTGTCAGGGGGTGTGTTTCAGAATGAGCTGCTACTCTCTGATATCGGAATTCTGCTGGGCAAAAGCGAACTAGAGATTTGGACAAACCACGCCGTGCCGCCCAATGACGGCGGCATCAGCCTGGGGCAGGCGGTGATAGCCGCGTTTTCAGCTCCCGGCGCAGCGACATGAAGGCTGGTCGACGAACGAGTACAATGAAAACGTTCATATGTTCGCAATATTTCTGGACACAGCAGGCGGCGGCCACCTTTTGCGACATCTGCTGTGGTACATAGCCTTTTTTGGCTCTTTCACCTCGACAGTTTTTCTCGGCATGGTGATGGTGGCCGCATTCCGCTATGTGCAGAAATCCCGGAAGGCACGCCGCCAGGCGCTCGCGATGCCATGCGAGCTGCTGCCTCCCGTCTCTATCCTTAAGCCGGTCCATGGGTTGGAGCTTCGGCTGGAAGAGACGCTGGAAAGCTTCTTCCGCCAGGACTATCCCGATTTCGAGATCATTTTCGGCGCCCGCAGCCATGACAATGCCGCGCTGACGATCGTCGAAAAGCTGCGCGCGCGGTATCCCCATGTGCGGACGCGGGTCATCATTTCCGGCCAGCCCTCGTGGCCCAACGCCAAAGTGTTTTCCCTGGCCAAGATGATTGCCTCTTCCGACAATGACTACTTCGTCATCAGCGATAGCGACATCCTGGTGGGGCCAGACTTCCTGCGGAATGTGGTGCCGCCGCTGCTTGAGCCGAATGTCGGACTGGTGACCTGCCTCTACCAGGGCATCCCTGCGCCGGACTTCTGGTCGCGGATGGAGGCCATCGGCATGTCGGTCGAGATGCCGGCAGGCGTGATGGTCGCCGACATGGTGGAGGGGATGAAGTTCGCGCTGGGCGCGGCCATGACCGTGCGGCGCGACGCCATCGAGGCCATCGGCGGGATACGCGAGACCGCGGATTTTTACTCCGACGACTTTGTTCTCGGCAGTCTGGTTTCTGAAGCCAGCTATGAAGTAGTTCTCTCGCACTACAAGGTTGGACACGTGCTGTCGGCGTGCTCGCTGCCGCGGACCTTCGGCGATCAACTGCGCTGGATGAAGAGCACGCGCTACTCACGCCCGTGGGGACACGTTGGCTCCGGGCTGACCTATGCGGTTCCGTTCGGATTGCTGGGGCTGGCGCTGGGCTTGGGGCACCAAGGCCATCATCTGGCTGAGGGCTTGGTGTTGTTTGGGATCGCGTGGGTCAACCGCATGCTGCTGGCGCTGATCGTCGGATGGGGAATCATTCGTGATCCGCGCTGTCTCTGGCTTTGCTGGCTTTATCCTCTGCGCGATCTGCTGGGCTTCTGCACGTGGGCCGGCAGCTTCACCGGCAACAAATTTCTCTGGCGCGGCGAGCCGTATCAGTTTGGCGAGTCTGGAAGAATCACTCCCGTGGCGCGGTCGCTTGAGTTCGAGCGCGATCGCGTGCCGCAAGCTCACGACTAGCACATCTTCTCTGCGCGGGTTACTTCAAGCGGATGATCAATCAGCGTCGCGACTTTCTCTATGAACTTGACCGTATGCGGCAGCGTGGCATGCAGTTCGAACGCTGCCTTCATCGACCCATCGCGAATGGATATAGAACAGGCGCGAATCGCGCGTCGAACGGAAGGCGTGAATGCTCAGGCAGCCGGGTTCCTCGCGCGATGGAGCAACGACATCTGCCAGCGCTTTCGCCACTGCATTCTCGTGGCCCTCGCGGGCGTGAAATCGAGCGAAGAGGAACATCTCCATAACGATCTCCGAGTCAGCGCAATGGCTCAAGTTTACCGTTGCGTAACTTGAAGCGCAGCCCACGCCAGACGACGGTATCGCCAAAATAGCTCGTCACCCATACGGCCAGCGCTACGAAGTCGCGCAGTGGAATCAGCCCGAGATCGCGCGAGACCTGTGGATCGGCGAGAACTCTTTTGCCGACGAAAAGCGCGGACGCAAAACGCGCTATGGCGGTCAAGCACAAGACCGCCCACGTCCACCAATCCAATGGCCGAATCAGCACGGCGAGGATGGCCCACGCGAGGCCGAAGGTAACGATGAGTCCGAAGTATTGGCTCGGGCGCCGGTCTTTCACATTGCGTGCCCAGCGCATCTGGTGCAGCCAGAAATCGCGGAAGCCATAGTCTGGCAATGCGGTCTCAACCACCGGGCCAGTCAGAACGACCGTGACCCCAGTGGCCGCAGTTCGCGCTCCCAGCTCGTAGTCGTCTCCGAGATGGTCAGCCAGCTGTTCCAGGCCGCCGATCTTCACCAGCATGGACTTCGTGGTCGCAATCGTCGCGCCAAGCCCGAAGCGGATGCCGCCTTCCATCGCGCGCGCCAGCAGAACGCCGCCGGCAAAATCGGTGCTGAGGCCCAGCGCTTCCAGCTTCGAGGCCATGGTCTTACCGGCGACCGCGCGATAGAGCGTCGTCGACATACCCACTGCCGGATCCGCAAACGGCGCCATCACGCGTCGCAGATAGTCCCGGGGAACAACGATGTCGCTGTCGTTGATGAGCACGTGCTCAAAGCACGCCTGCGGCAGCATCTGCGCCAGGTTGCTGACCTTGCCGTTCAGGCCGAGGACTTGCGGACAATGCACAATTTTCAAATTTTGCCGTGGAAACTGCTGCTGTACCTTCCTGACCACGTCCAGCGCCGGATCTCCCAGGTCGTGCACGCCAAACAGCACTTCGTACTCGGGATAATCCAGTTCGCAGTGGCTGGCAAACGCCGCGTACATATGCGGGTCGGTGCCCTTCAGCGATTTGAGAATACTGACCGGCGGCGCATAGGAGGAGTCGGCGAGCGCCGTCGCCTCAGCCAGGTAACGCCGCGCTGCCCAGGCACTCAGAACGAAGTACGCCGTACCCGCCAGGCCCAGCAGGCTGCAAATGGCCGCGACGATTGTGGAGACGGAAGACACAGGGGACGGTTCAGATTAGCAGACCTATAGCGGAACTAGGCCCTTCACCCTACTGCGATTTTGCCGGTTCCCGCTTGGGAGAATTGGCTGCCCGGTTTATCATGTTTGGGAGCCTGTCCAAGGGAAATAGCAGCCATGATCAATGGGAAACGCGTAGCCGTGGTGATGCCGGCGTACAACGCCGAGCTCACGCTGGAAGCGACCGTGCGGGAATTTCCCGAACTGGTGGACATTCGCATTCTGGTCGACGACTACAGCAAGGACAAGACGGTTGAGGTGGCCAAGAAGCTTGGGCTGACGGTCTTTGTTCACGACAAGAATTATGGCTATGGGCGCAACCAGCAAACCTGCTATCGCGAGGCGCTGTCAGCCGGGGCCGATGTTGTCATCATGGTCCACCCGGATTATCAGTACACTCCGCTGCTCATTACCGCGATGGCCAGCATGGTGGCGTATGACGTGTATGACGTGGTCCTGGGCTCGCGCATTATCGGCGGGCAGGCGCTGCGCGGCGGCATGCCGGTCTACAAGTACATTTCGAACCGCTTCCTCACCGCCTTTGAGAACCTATTTCTCGGGGTAAAGCTTTCCGAGTACCACACCGGCTATCGCGCCTTCAGCAGCAAGGTCCTGACGACTCTGCCTCTGATGGAAAACTCTCCCGACTTCGTCTTCGACAATCAGATGCTGGCGCAGTGTGTTCACTTCGGCTTCCGCATCGGCGAAGTTTCCTGCCCCACCAAGTACTTTGAAGAGGCCTCCTCCATCAACTTCCGGCGCAGCGTGAAGTACGGCTTTGGGGTTCTCGGGACCTCCGTTCAGTTCAAGCTGAACAAGTGGGGCATGGTCAACCTGCCGCGCTTCAGCAAGGACGGCAAGAAGCTGGAGCCGATGGAGTTGGCGGCGTCGAGCATTGGACACGCGACGGCCCGGTAGTCAGCCCGTTTTGTGGGCGCCTTACCCTGAATCGATTGCAACTTTTCCCGGCCTGCTTTCGTATTACTACTCGGATAACTTTGCCCTGCTGCGTACAATAAAGGCAAGGGGTTCTCGGCATTCTCTGCATGGTTTCCTCCACTCCACAACGGCGGTTGGCGCGCGGACATGTCCTGCGCGAACCGGCTCTGATCGCCCTGCAGACCATGCGCGCCCACAAGCTGCGGTCCTTTCTGATGCTGTTGGGCATCATCCTTTCGGTATCCACCCTGATCCTGGTCGTCGCCCTCATCAGCGGCGTCAACGAATACTTCGCCAGCCGCGTCGCCAATCTCGGCTCCAACGTTTTCCTGGTGATGAAGTTCCCTATCATCAGCGACTCCAAAGAATTGCTGAAGGCCACCCGCCGTAATCGCGACATAAGCTGGGACGACTACGAATCGCTGCGCGAAAATCTGAAGCTGCCGAAGGGCGTGGGCGCCGAAGTTCGCCGCACAGCCAACGTTCGCTCCGCGCAGCAGAGCCTGGAAGACGTTGACCTGCGCGGCGTCACCTCCAACATCGGCGAGATGGATGTGGAAGAGGTTGCAACCGGCCGCTATATCACCGACATCGACAACGAACATCGCGACATGGTTTGCATGATCGGCGCCGACGTGGCCGACAAGCTTTTCGCCAACACCGATCCTGTCGGCAAGGTTCTGACCGTCGATGGGCAGGAGTTCCAGGTGGTCGGCGTGGCCAAGCGCATCGGTAACACCTTGGGACAATCCCAGGACAACTTTGTCTATATCCCGATCCAGACCTGGCTCAAGATTTACGGGCGCAACACGAGTCTGCACATCAACGTTCAAACGCGCGGGCCGGAGTGGCTGGACCGCACAAAGGAAGAAGCTCGAGCGCTGATGCGCGCGCGCCGGCACCTTGCGCCCAACGACGACGACAACTTCGGCATCCTGGCCAGCGACAGCCTGATGGGGCTGTGGAAGAACCTTACGGGCACGCTGGCATCCGGCATGGTTGGATTAGTCTCGATCTTCCTGGTCATCGGCGGCGTGGTAATTATGAACGTGATGCTGGCGTCGGTGACCGAGCGAACGCGCGAGATCGGCATTCGCAAATCACTCGGCGCCAAGAAGCGCGATATTTTGCTGCAGTTCATGGTGGAGTCTACGGTGATGGCGATGGTGGGGGGTGCGATCGGCGTGCTGGTAGCCTGGATCATTGCAGTCGTAGTACGGTCTGCGACTCCCGTACCGATGGCCGTGCCGATCACCGCCGTGATACTGGCGATCGGAATCTCGTCGGCGGTAGGTATGTTTTTCGGTGTCTATCCCGCGCGCAAAGCCGCACGGCTGGACCCGATCGAAGCGTTAAGGTTTGAAAACTAGTTGTCAGTAGCCAGCCGCCAGTGGCCAGTTAAACCGCTGGTTTCTGAAGTGGCTGACAGCTGACTACTGAGAACTGACAACTGCTTTATGCGGATGCACGTTGGCGAAAACTCGAAGATGGCGTTTGAGTCGGTGCGCGACCACAAGACCCGGTCGTTTCTGACTGTGCTGGGCGTGGTGATCGGCGTTGCCGCCATGATTTTCGTCACCTCGATCCTGGTCGGCCTGAGTCGCGACATTCAGGGCTTCCTGGAAGACTACGGCACCAACACGCTGTTCATCTTTCGCTTCGACTTCAGCATTCGCGCCGGCCGCATGAGCGCGGAAGAACGCAACCGCAAGCCGCTGACCCTGGGCGATGCGCAGGCGATCCTGGCCGAATGCCCGCATGTGAAGAATGTGACCGTCGAAGTCATGCCGCGTGCCGATCCCGACGAACGCCCGACTCCACGTGTGGCGCGCTACGGCACGCACGAGATTACCGACCTCGACTACAGTGGAGCCAATGCTGCCTACCAGGATGTCTATAACGCTCACGTAACCCAAGGCCGCTTCTTCACGGACTTTGAAGACGAGCATCGTGAAGACGTTGCGGTTATCGGCTACGAGATCGACAAGAATTTCTTCCCCGCTCACGACGGAATCGGCAAGACGATCATCGTCGACGGAGTGCCGTGGACGGTCATCGGCGTACTCGAAAAGCGCAAAGGACAGCTCTTCAAAGACGAAACTGCAGATCGCACGATCAAGGTTCCGTATAACTCCTACCGCAAGCACTATCCCGCGCACGACGAGCATTTCATTGGCGCCGAAGCCTACTCGGGCTATAAGGACGCTGCCGAGGATGAGATTCGGGGTCTGCTGCGCCGTCGCCGCAATGTGCCTTTCGATAAGCCCGATAACTTCGGCATCACTTCGGCCGCTGCGATGGCCGACAACTTCCGGCAGATTATGAGCACGGTCGCCCTGATGACCATTGTGGTCAGCTCCATCGGATTGCTGGTCGGCGGGGTCGGCGTGATGAACATCATGCTGATGTCGGTGACCGAACGCACGCACGAGATCGGCGTGCGCAAGGCGATCGGAGCGCGGCGCGGCGATGTGGTTCGTCAGTTCCTGATCGAAGCAGTGGTGCTGACCGGTCTTGGCGGCTTGGTCGGAGTCCTGGTCGGCATAGCTGCAGCGGCAGCACTGCCCCTCGTATTTCCCTCGATGCCGACTTCCGTGCCCATCTGGGCCGTTATCAGCGCCGTGCTGATGTCTATGAGCGTGGGGCTGTTTTTTGGTATGTATCCGGCCGTTAAGGCCTCTCGATTGGACCCGGTCGAGGCTTTGCGCTACGAGTAGCGAGCTTCCCGGGCACCCATCACGGCAAAAACCGAATCCAATTCATGTGCCTTCTCGCATCGAGGATTACGCCCTAATTGGAGACTGTGAAACCGGCGCGCTCGTCAGCCGCGAAGGTTCGGTCGACTGGCTGTGCTGGCCACATTTCGCTTCTCCGGCATGCTTCAACGCTCTGCTGGGAACGGAGGCCGATGGGCACTGGTCGATCTGTACCAAGAAGAAGTCGACATCTGCCCGCCGTTACGTTGAGCACACCCTTGTACTCGAAACTACTTTTGAAAATGAAGACGGCGGTGCCACGGTCGTGGACTTTATGCCTCCAAGGGGGAATAACCCTGACTTGATTCGCATCGTGCGAGGCAACCGTGGAAGCGTTCCCATGGAAATGGAGCTGGTGCTGCGATTCGATTACGGCCAATCCATTCCTTGGGTGAGCAGCATGGAGGATAAGAGTCTGCGTGCGATCGCCGGGCCCGACATGACTGTGCTGCGCACCCCCATCGAATTGCGTGGCGAAAACATGCGCACTTGCGCCGACTTCACCGTTCACGAAGGCGAGTCAATTCCTTTTGTTCTGACGTATGGGCCTTCCTACAAAGGACTGCCTCATCCCATCGATCCGGAAAAAGCGCTGCAATACACCTTGGACTTCTGGCACAAGTGGACTGGCAAGTGCAAGCTGCATGGCAAATACGCGTCTGAATTGGAGCGCTCTCTGCTCACGCTGAAGGCGCTGACCTATCGCCACACCGGCGGCATCGTTGCCGCTCCTACAACTTCGCTGCCTGAGCGGTTCGGCGGCGAACGCAATTGGGATTACCGTTACTGCTGGCTGCGTGATGCAACTTTCACGTTGCTGGCTCTGATGAACGCTGGTTATTTCGAGGAGGCGCAGGCTTGGCATGACTGGCTGCTGCGCGCCATCGCGGGAAGTCCCGATCAGGTGCAGATCATGTACGGTATTCATGGCGAGCGCAACCTGCGGGAGTGGGAGATTCCCTGGCTCTGCGGATACGAGAACTCGAAGCCGGTGCGCGTCGGCAATGCTGCCTCTGAGCAATTGCAACTCGACGTCTACGGTGAGGTGGAGGACGCTCTGCTCCACGCCTATCTCGGCGGCATACGATCGACACAGGAAGATGTAGGACTGCAGACGGCGTTGATCGATCATCTTGCTGAGATCTGGACCAAGCCGGACCGAGGTATTTGGGAGATCCGCGGCGATCCCCAACACTTTACGTATTCGAAAGTCATGGCTTGGGTGGCCTTCGATCGAGTGGTGAGGACTCTGGAAAAATCGGGCGAGCCGGAAAAGCTTGCCCGCTGGCGCGACGTTCGCGACCAGATCCATCGCGACGTCTGCGAAAAAGGCTACAACAAAGAGCTTGGCAGTTTTACCCAGGCCTATGGATCGACCCAGCTCGATGCTTCGCTGCTCCTGATACCGCAGGTAGGATTTCTGCCGTATGAGGATCCCCGTATCCGCGGAACCATCGCAGCCATCGAGAAACACCTCATGGTCGATGGTCTGGTGATGCGATATCAAACGGAGAGCACCGACGATGGATTGCCTCCGGGTGAAGGTGTTTTCCTGGCGTGCAGCTTCTGGATGGTAAGTGCGCTAAAGATGACCGGCCGGTTGGAGGAGGCGAAAAATCTGTTTGAACGTTTACTCGCCTTGCGGAACGACGTGGGCCTGCTGTCTGAAGAATACGATCCGAAGCAAAAGCGGCAGACAGGGAACTTCCCCCAGGCGCTTTCCCATATCGCGTTAATCAACGCGGCCTTCGAGTTCAACCGCATGAGCAGTCCGGGAGAACAACGCTCTCAGTCGGCGCCGGCTGAACAACATAACGTCATCGATGAGCCGGCCCAAGCCGCGCGCTAGCTTTCGACAGTCGCAGGCTGCGCGTTACGTCGTGGTCTCCGATTAGCCTGCAGAATCTTCTTGCGCAAGCGCAGGGTTTGCGGCGTCACTTCCACCAGCTCATCGTCGGCAATGAATTCGATGGCCTGCTCCAGGTTCAGGTTCTTGAAGGGCACCAGCCGGATCGCGTCATCCGCTGTCGACGAACGCATGTTGGTCAGCTTCTTCTCGCGAACGATATTCACGTCCAGATCGTTATCGCGCGAGTTCTCGCCCACCACCATACCTTCATAAACCTCAACCCCGGGACCAACGAACATTTCGCCGCGCTCCTGCAGCCCCCACAGCGCATAGGCCGTAGTGTGCCCTGAACGGTCGGCCACCAGCGCTCCCGTGACGCGGTGCGGGATGTCACCCTGCCACTCGGTATAGCCCTCGAACAGCGAGTTCATCACGATGGTTCCGCGCGTATCGGTGAGCAGTTCGCTGCGCAGTCCGATCAAACCGCGGCTGGGGATGACAAACTCCATGCGCACGCGCCCGTAGCCGTGGTTGTGCATCTTCTGCATCTGCGCCTTGCGCGCACCCAGCTTCTCAATGACGACGCCGACGAACGATTCCGGCACGTCGACCGTAAGCCGCTCGACCGGCTCCATCAGCTTGCCATCCACATGCTTGGTGACGATCTCGGGCTTGCCCACCGCAAGTTCGAAACTCTCACGCCGCATCATCTCGATCAAAATCGCCAGCTGCAACTCACCGCGTCCCATCACCGTAAACGAATCGGTATTTCCGGTGTCCTCGACACGAAGCGACACGTTCGTCAGCAGCTCTTTTTGCAGGCGGTCGCGCAGGTTGCGTGAGGTAACGTACTGACCTTCGCGTCCGGCGAATGGCGAGGTATTGACCATGAACTGCATGGCGATCGTGGGCTCGTCGATCGTGATGATCGGCAGCGGCGCAGGATTCTCGACGTCGGTGATGGTCTCGCCGATGTTGATTCCGGTAACGCCGGCTACGGCGACGATGTCGCCCAGTTCCGTTTTCTCAATGTCGGTGCGCTTCAGACCCGAGAACGAGAACAGCTTGGTGATCTTGATTTTCTCCAGCGAGCCGTCACGCTTGGCGATGGCAACGTCTTCGCCGGTGCGCAGCGTGCCGTTGAAAACACGCGCAATCGCCAGCCGTCCCAGATAGTCGCTGTAATCCAGATTGGCCACCAGCACTTGCAGAGGACCGTCGAGCTCGCCCTGGGGCTGGGGAATCGTCTTCACGATCGCTTCAAACAGCGGCTGCAAATTCTCGCCCGGAGTCGCCAGATCCGTCGTCGCCGTGCCTGACTTGGCGTTGGTGTACAGCACCGGGAAGTCGAGCTGGTCCTCGCCGGCATCCAGATCGATGAACAGGTCGTAGACCTCGTTCAGGACCTCCTGGGCGCGGGCATCGGGACGGTCGATTTTGTTGATAACCAGGATGGGCGGCAGCTTGGCTTCCAACGCCTTGCTGAGCACGTAGCGCGTCTGCGGCAAGGGGCCTTCGCTAGCATCGACCAGCAACATCACACCGTCGACCATTTTCAGGGCGCGCTCCACCTCTCCGCCGAAGTCGCTGTGGCCCGGCGTGTCCACGATGTTGATCTTGACGTGGTGGTAGAAGATGGCCGTGTTCTTGGCCAGGATCGTGATGCCGCGCTCGCGTTCCAGGTCGTTGGAATCCATCACGCGCTCGACGTGCGTTTCGTTGGCGCGGAAGATGCCGCTCTGGTTCAGCATGGCGTCCACCAGCGTGGTCTTGCCGTGGTCGACGTGGGCGATGATGGCGATATTGCGAAGATTCGAGCTCAAAACTGCTTTCCTTTCCTGAATGGGGGAAACCGCGTTCGATCGGCTAAACGGAGGGAGTCGGAACCGGTAAATCCAGTTTACATTACGCCGGCGTACTTCACGGGACTGATGACCTCGGATATGTCGGCCGGCCTTGAGCGCACAACTCTGGCCGCTAGGTATATTTCATTTGTTTGCTGGGAAGCGAGAGTCGAGAGTTACTAGCCTGAGAAGCCGCTGCCGCCTGTGACCTTGACTTTGGCGTCCTCGGGAGGATAGAGGAGCCGCTCGACGGTGCGGTCCATGTCATCGAGTATGCTGTCAGCCGGAACCACTCGCACTTCGGTCAGCGCAGAATTCCAATCCTGGGAGCGCAGCGCATTTTCCGCAGCGACTCTGCTCCGGGAAGGAGCAGCCGCCAGGCTGTAGCCCAACCAGATTAGAACCGTGAACAGGTACGCGATGCTATTGGCGCGGCTCAAGGCTGCAGCGCTGATGCCCTGATGGCTGGCAAAAGTCGCTACCAGCATGTTCACCGCGGCGAATAAGCCAAAGCCTACCGAGATCCCGAACAGGAGGCTGCGGTGAGGAATTCCAAGATAGGTGCCGAACAAAAGAAGGAAGAAGACCAATCCGCACTGCATCATGCGCAGACTGCGATCGGCGACCAGGATCATATTCATGACCCAGTCGGCTTCCGACTTCTGCGTTGCGTTGATGGCCCACATTACGCCGACCAGCAGGATCACCAGCGCCGACCAGCGAAACAGAATCGCGCTTAGATCGCGCAGGGCTTCGTACGGACGGAACGCGTCCTGAAAGATCTCCTGCAGAACAGCGAAGGAGATTAGGAAGCTCAAACCCAAGTGTACGTAGTACGCGTAGTAGTAAGCCGTGTAGGAAAAACGCGCAGAGATCAGCGCAAGTACAGGATCAGAGAGAGCCTGCAGGACAATGTAGTTGAAAAAGTACGGATAATCCTTGTGGAATCCTCGTCTCCACATCACGACCAACACGCCGCCCAACAAAATAGGCGTGGAAAACCACAGCGCGTAGTCAGATAGACGAAGGTGCATGACTCAACGAAAAGCATAGTCGTTAAGACTGCACATTACAAGGAAACTTTTTCACCCAATCAGGTAACCATTACATGGTTACTTCCCGAATTGGCACTTTCTTGCTCCGATCCATCCCTGTTCCAAAGCACTTGATCTACTACGCCGCCCGTGGATTGGTCCGCGGCGGGCAGTGGCCCGGCGAGCACAACGGCATCGGTGCACCTTCCGAGGCGATGGTCTGCGTCAGCGACGGCGGGCAGTGGCCCGGCGAGCACAGCGGCATCGGTGCGCCCTCAGAAGCTATTGTTTCGGTCCGCGGCGGGCAGTGGCCCGGCGAGCACAGCGGCATCGGTGCGCCTTCAGAAGCTATTGTTTCGGTCCGCGGCGGGCAGTGGCCCGGCGAGCACAACGGCATCGGTGCGCCCTCAGAAGCTATTGTTTCGGTCCGCGGCGGGCAGTGGCCAGGCGAGCACAACGGCATCGGTGCGCCCTCAGAAGCTATTGTTTCGGTCCGCGGCGGGCAGTGGCCAGGCGAGCACAGCGGCATCGGTGCGCCCTCAGAAGCTATTGTTTCGGTCCGCGGCGGGCAGTGGCCCGGCGAGCACAGCGGCATCGGTGCGCCCTCAGAAGCTATTGTTTCGGTCCGCGGCGGGCAGTGGCCCGGCGAGCACAGCGGCATCGGTGCGCCTTCAGAAGCTATTGTTTCGGTCCGCGGCGGGCAGTGGCCCGGCGAGCACAGCGGCATCGGCGCGCCTTCACTAGGTAGAACTGCGGTCTGACTGGTGCTGATGGCGGGGGCAAGGGGAGCTGACGAAACTGCCGACGCATTTGTAGCTGCACAAGCTACGCTGGCAAGCATGACGAGAGCGAAAGTCACAGCCAGAATGTTTTTCATGGGAGAGTCTCCTGGGTCGTCTTGCGACCGGTATTTCCTCAAAAGTGATTGGCGAGCGTGGTCTCGCCAGGGGCGCTTGGGGATAAAACTACGGGGAATGGGGAAGTTCCTTCCCCAACTATGGCGACGGAGTGGTACGGACCTGTGGCGGTGGCACCGCTAATGGCGCAGAGGGCTCCAGCTAGCATGAGGGCGGCAAGTACGGCTGTGAGAAGATTCTTCATGGTCGACAACCTCCACTTCGGTCCTAAGGTATTTCCTGGCCGAGTTACAGTTCAGTTACTACAGGCAAAGATGGATAAATCAACTTTCGCTGCTATTTCACGAGAGATTGCGTCGTTCAAACATTCCGACGCTGCGCTATTTAGTTTGTAAAACTACACATAAGAATGTTAACTATATAGTTAACAGAATGCCACCACTCCTCCGGGCCGGGCGCATGGCCTTTTTTCAAATTGTCCCTAGGTTAAGTAATGCGCCCGTGATAAGGGGCTGCGCGGAAACACTGCCCCTTATGCAAATTATAGATAGGCATTTTGCAAATACCAGCGAAATTTGGCCACATCGCATGTGACATAGGTACATGTACTATTGGGTGATCTGGCGCCGTCTCGCGCGTGCTAGCTTACCGTTTTCACCCGATTTCGGACCTATCGCCGGCTATTTCTGGATGAGTCTTTTCTTTCTACGCCCATGACAGATGACCCTCGCTCCATGCCCGAAGACAGGAACGCTTCTTCCAGCAAAACGGACTCATCCACCTATCAAAACAGTATGAAAGTCTGTCCCAATTGCTCCGAAACATTGCAAGACAATCATTGCAAGCTCATCTGCCCTCGCTGCGGATACTTCCTCAGTTGCTCCGACTTCTATTAAGTTAGGGCAATCGGGTGGCCGAGACCGATTAGAGGACTCTTAGTCTCGTCCTCCGTCCGCCTCCTGTCAATTACCCACTCGACGTATCCTTCGTGTACCTTGGAAGACGCAATCCCTTATCTAGGAGGAGGACAGAATGCAACGCACAGGCAGCGCGCACTGGGCCGGAGGCCTGAAAGACGGCAAAGGAACCGTGTCAACGCAAAGTGGCGTTCTTAGTCAGACGCAATACTCGTTCAGCACTCGGTTTGAAAATGGAGTTGGAACCAATCCCGAAGAACTGATCGCAGCCGCCCACGCCGGATGCTTTTCGATGGCGCTCTCAGGGCAATTGGGGGCGGCAGGCATGACCGCCGACAGCATCGACACAACCGCGACCGTAACCCTGGATAAAGTCGAAGGTGGTTTTGGAATCACCGCGGTGCATCTTGAAGTGAAGGTCGAAGATCCCCGGCGCCGACAAAGCCAAGTTCGATGAGGCCGCCCAGAATGCCAAGAAGGGCTGCCCGGTGTCGAAGGTTTTGAACACGAACATCACGATGAACGCCCAGCTGGTGTAATCGACGGCTGCTTCTGAGAGCTCGGGAGCAGCCAACACCATTCCTCCCAATTCCATCGAAAGGTAAGTACGTTGCGACGGTTCCTGCCGCGCAAATTGCCTTTTGGTGAGCCTTTGAAGATTACGATTTTCGGACTGACGCTTTCCTCGTCGTGGGGAAACGGACACGCTACGCCATACCGGGCGATTCTTCGCGCTCTCCATCGTCGTGGAGCGCGCATAACTTTTTACGAAAAAGATGTTCCGTACTATGCCTCTCACCGCGACCTGGTCGAGTGTGACTATTGCGACTTGAGGCTCTATACGGACTGGGACGAGGTGCGCGCAGAGGCTCTGCATCAGGCCGGCGAATCGGACATTGTTCTTACGGCGAGCTACACGCCTGAGGGGGCGCGCATCAGCGCGGACACACTGGACCTCGCGCGCCCGATTCACGTGTTCTACGACCTCGACACTCCAGTTACGCTGAGCCGCCTGCAAGGCGGCCCATTGGATTATCTGCGGCGTGAACAAATTCCGGCATTCGATCTGTACTTATCCTTTACAGGCGGCCGGTTGTTGCGATCTCTGGAGCGGCGATATGGAGCGCGCCTGGCACGGCCGCTCTATGGATGCGTCGATCCTGATGTTTACCGGCGCGTGCCGCCGCAGACGGAGTTCGACTGCACCTTGAGTTATCTGGGGACGTATGCGGCTGACCGTCAGGAGAAGCTCAACCAACTATTTCTCGAACCGGCACGACGCCGAGCCGAGTCGCGCTTCCTGCTGGCGGGATCGCTTTATCCGTGGGAGTGGACGTGGCCGGAGAACGTGCGCCGTATCGAGCATCTGCCGCCGGACCGGCACCCCGCGATGTATTCCTCCTCGCGCGCAACCCTGAACATCACCCGGGAGGAGATGGCGAAGTCAGGATTTTGCCCGTCGGGGCGATTCTTTGAAGCAGCTGCGTGCGGAACGCCGATCCTGACGGATGAGTGGGAAGGTCTGGATCGTTTCTTCAACGTGCAAGAGGAATTGCGCGTGGTCCGGACGTCGGAGGATATCCTCTGGGCTCTCGATGACGCGTCAGGAGAGTTGCGGTGGAACGCAGAACGAGCGAAACAACGAACCTTGGACGAGCACACGGGAGAGCGTCGGGCCGCGGAGTTTCTTGCGTACTGCGAAGAGGCGAGGCAGCGTAAGAATTCAGCCATGGAGGTTTCGGCATGATCGGAATCATTCCTGCAGCGGGCGCAGGCCAGCGCATTCAGCCGCTGGGCTGTTCGAAAGAACTGCTTCCCGTTGGGTCGCGCGTCGTTGATGGCATCGAGCGGCCGAAGGCGATCTCCGAATACCTGGTCGAGCGGATGATTGCCGCCGGAGCAACGCAGATCTGCATGGTCATCTCGGCTGAAAAGAGCGACATCGTTCGCTATTTCGCCGAGCGCAGTTATACGGCGGAAATTTTCTACGTGGTGCAGCAGCAACCCCGCGGACTGTGCGACGCGTTGTTTCGCGCCGCACCATTCACAGCGCAGCACGACCAGGTGTTAATCGGATTACCGGACACGGTCTGGTTCCCGGAGAACGGCTACTATCCTGCGCTGGGGCAAGAGCGAGCCGAGGTGAACCTGGTGCTCTTTCCGGTCGAAAATCCCGCCGCCTTCGACTCGGTGGTTTGCGACCCTCAGAATTTTGTTCGCCGCGTGGATGTCAAAGTGCCACAGCCGGAGACGCACTGGATCTGGGGAGCGATTACCGCCAACAGCGAAGCCTTTCACGCTTTGAAGCTGCTGTGGGACTCCCGTCACCGCGATGACGAATATCTGGGAACACTCTTCAACGCTTACATCGAGGCAGGCAATTCGATCCGGGGACACTACATCGGAGAGACGTACATTGACGTGGGAACGATGCAGGGCTTCCACCGCGCACAGGACTTCCTCCGGGAGCAGGCACAGCTGCAGAGGGTGAAGAAGCCGGCGGCCTGACGGCCGAAACAGCGGCCGTGAAGCGCTGTTCTTGACTTAACTTTGGGCCCTCAGAATCTCCCGAATTTCGCGGTTGATGCGGGCCGCGTCCTGCGAGGCTTTATCGATCAATCCCAACCACTTTGCATTGTTCTCGTCGAGTTTGGCCTGGGCAAGAAGATAAGAAGCCTGCATGATCGTTTCGATGTAATTGCTGAGATCGTGCGACAACGTACGCAGCTTGGCGACCGTTTCGTTAGGCACTTTCTTGATCTCGTCTGTCGCGGGTTGAACCACGTTGGTCTCTCCTGGCATTCAGGGCTGGCAGCCCTCGGAATTTTAGACGCAAAACCGGGAGCTCACGTTGGCTTGCGGTGTGGATTTCTGCCTGCCGGCCCGTGCCGTGAAACACCTTAACACAGGTTGCATGTCCCGACCCCTTGCTGGTACCGCGAATACCCGTTTCCGCCGTCGTTTAAGGCTGGTATGATGCCCCCAACAGCCCTATCAGCCGAGCTATTTCCGCATGAGTCGAATGCGCTTAAAGACCAAATTGGTGTTGGCGATCAGCAGCATGGTACTGGCCCTGGTGGCGATCTTTTGCTACCTGTACGTGTCGCACCTGGTACGCCAGCGCACGGCCGAAGCCTATGACAGCGCCGACTTCGTAGCCAAGGAAATCCGCGAAAGCGCGCGCGAGGCCTCACAAGTCGACCTGAGCACAACCTTCGTCAACGAAAACGATCCCAAGCAGGTGGAGGAGTTGTTGAATGAAGCGCTGCGCATGGACCACGGCCTGAACACCCTGCTGCAGTCGGTGGTCGGCTTTTCGCCCACAATTTTTGACGCGGCCATAGCAGACGTAAACGGGCGAGCCATCGTCGATACCGATCCCCTGGCCATTGGCAAAGACCTGCCGGAGCGCGAGGACTTTCGCAAGCTGCGCGATGGCAGCTTCCTGGAACAGATCAAAGTCGTTTTCGGCGAGCCGCGCGTCTATGACGTCCACTTGCCGATTCAGCGCGAGAGCCAGCCCTTTGGCGATATCCGGATCGGTATTTCTACTGTCTTCCTGAAAAATGAAGTCCAACCGCAGTTGCGGCACGCCATCATCTTCTCCATTATCGCGATTCTGGTTTCGCTGGCCTTGGCGGCGGTGGTATCCAACATCGCGCTTCGTCCATTGGAAGCGATCGGACGCCGCCTCGACCAGATGACCAGCGGCGTTCCCGACTCGACGCCCGAGCCCGATCCGCGGCGCACGGACGAGTATGGGATGGTCAACACCAAGATCGATCGCCTGGGCCGCCAGATCCGCGACGTCAAGGAAGTCTTCAGCGCTCTCAAAGAGAACCTCGACCAGATTATGGGCACGCTGCAGGACGGCCTGGTGCTGTTTACGCGTGACACCCGCGTGGTGCTGGTCAGCGCGTCGGCGGAGCGCTTCATCGGACGGCCGCGCAGCGAGATTCTGGGCAGCGTCGTGGAGGGCGGTCTTCACCGATGAAACGAGGCTAGGCCGCATCGTGCTCGACTCTTTCGCGCTGCACCAGGGAATTCCGCAGCGCGAGATCGAACTGGACAACGGGCGGCGCATTCAGATCGCGCTCGACTTCATCGCCGAACGTGGTGAGCGAATCGGCGCGCTGTTGACCATGCGCGATGCCGAGTCAGTGCGCCGCATCGAGAATGAGATCGAACTTTCACGACGCCTGGCTGCTATCGGACGCCTGACTTCAGGTGTGGCGCACGAGGTCAAGAACCCGATCAACGCCATCGTCGTGCATCTGGAACTGCTGCGCGAGAAGATGCGCGATATCGATCCCGATGCCAGCCGCCACATGGACATCATCGGGCGCGAGATTCATCGCCTGGACCGCGTGGTCCAGGTGCTGGTCGACTTCAATCGCCCGGTGGAGTTGCGCCTCGCCGACTTCGACCTGCGCAAGCTGATCGAAGATGTAACCCTGCTGGCATCGCCGGAGGCGGCGCGCCAGGGTGTGAAGCTGGAAACCAAGCTGGGCAATAACTCCCTGCCGGTTCGAGCCGATTCTGACCTCATCAAGCAGGCGCTGCTCAACGTGATTCTGAATGGCGTGCAGGCCATGAATGAGGGCGGCATGCTAAACATCACGGCGCGACAACAGGATGGGGCGGCCAGCATCGAGGTCCACGACGAAGGCGGAGGCATCCCTCCCGAGGTACGCGACAAAGTTTTCAACCTGTACTTCACGACCAAAAAGACCGGCAGTGGAATCGGATTGGCGATGAGCTACAGGGTCCTCCAACTGCATAATGGCGCCATCGATTTTGTTACGGAGATGGGCCACGGCACGACCTTCCGCTTATTCCTGCCGCTGGCGGATAAGAAAGAAAAAGAACCTGCGGTCGTCGTCACCCACGGGTGAATGTCAGGAATCTCAAACGAAGCAACCGGTTGCATCTGCTGTTTTTTTCGTGCCGAATGTTTATGATAGGCGTACACATTTGCCGTCGCTTGCTCCGCCGCTTGAGTTGCGAAAACGTAAGCATATTGGCAGGGTGGCAAACCTGCGCATGAACTATGGCCGTCAATTCGGTGTTTTTCTGGCAGCCTCGATCCTGCTGGTAGGTGTCGGTTGCGCGAAAAAGAAGCCGCAACTACCGGCACAAACCAAAGCTCCTGTTGAGACGATCGATACGCCGCTGCCGCCGGAGATCTCGGAAACGGTTCCTCCGCCGCCGCCGCCAACACCTGCGCCTGCACCCCAGCAACAGCCGGAAATCGCGCAGAAGCCGGTCAAGCATCACAGCAAGAAGAAGCCCACGACGGTACAACCGAGCCTACAGGCAGCCAATCCGTCCCCGGCGAACACTCCCTCGAACAGCAACACGACGATGGCTGCGGCCCACCCTCCCGCTAATCCGGCCGAGACGCAGCCAGACCCCGCCATCGCCGCCGACGTGACCAATGCGCAACTGGTCAGACAGAAGCAATCGACCGCCGAGTTGATCGAGGAAACGGAAAAAACGATTGGCGGGCTGAAGAATCTCTCTCACGACGAAGAAGAGATGCTGACGCAGATTCGCTCGTACGTTACCCAGTCGCGCAAAGCCACTACCGACGGCGACTTCGAACGCGCCTTCAATCTTGCCACCAAGGCTCACCTGCTGACTGATGCTCTCGTAAAAAAGTAAGCGACTTACCCGGTTCGCGCACTTCGATAAGTGTCTTTCGCAGCGACCACAAAAGGCGCGATTGGCTTTGAAAGGGCACGGCTTCCAGCCGTGCCGCAAAAGCCTTTTAAATGGACTCGACGAGGCGGCCTTCAGGCCGACGAGTCGTTCTCTTTCGAGTTTTTTCAGCCGCGTCTTCAGGCGTGCATTTAAGATCCGCAGTTGGAAAACGCCCTCAGGCACCGAGGGAACTGCAATCCCAGAAACCGTTACTTCCTTCCTTCGCGCTTCTGCGCCACCACCAGCCCGCGCGGCGTCGGCAGCAACACAACCGAGATCAGGCCGTCGCGTTCAAGTTTCAGCGCGGCGTCGCGCACCTGCTTCAAGTGCGAGCTGGCGTCGTGCATAAGGATCAAGCCGAACGGCGAGATCTGCGGAAGGTAACGCCGGACCTCCTGCTCGCGGATGGGCATGTCGCTGTCGCTGAAGAAGAGATCGATGGTTCCATCGACCTTCATCTCCAGGCTGGACTCGTTGCGCAGGTCGATCAGGTCGCGGAATTCCGAAGCATCGATCTTCTGCTTGGCCGTCTCGAAGACCTTTGGGTCATATTCACAGCTGATGATTTTCCCAAAGCCGTTCAACCGCATCGCCTCGGCAATCCACAGCGTGCTGACGCCCATGAAGGTCCCGGTCTCGACCACCAGGTTCGGCTTAATCGTCGTGACCAGCGTACGCAGGAACTCCAGCACCTCGACCTCGGCGGTCATGGAGTCGTACATGCTCCAGCGCTCGGGATGCGGGCACTCCGGCGTAGGCCGGTGATACTCGGGGACGAGCTGACCGGAGCGCTGCACCGCTTCGCGCATAATGCGGTGCTCCTGTTTTTCCTTCTTGAAGAGACGGCGAAGGCTCATTTAGGCGCTCTTCTTCTTTCCGCGCAGTTGATCGATCATCGCATTCCGCAGCAGCGAGTTTAGTCGGGACTGGTAGCCCTTGCCTCCGTGACGCAACCAGGCCAGCACATCGGCGTCAATGCGGAGCGTCACTTGCTCCTTGCGCGGCCGGTACCACGGATTCCGGATTGCGTTCTTCCAGAACTTCTCGGTCAACGGCGGAATATCGGAGAAATCGATGCTGCTGTCAGGCATCGCCGCGAGCGCTTCCAACTCCCGCTTTTGCTTGTCGGTCAGCTTATATTCACCCAATTTTCTGACGATTTTCTTCATAGCGTATTCGCTCCTGCCGAGTTGCACGCCGCGCTGAAATTATCCGTACTGTTTCAATATCGCGCTCTTCGAATGTATGAGCGACAAGCAAAACCACAGATGTACCGACGAGACCAAGAGTCTGCCATCGCCTTTCGCCGCCCTCAATGCGATCGAATTCCGTGATTGCGTACGGATCATCAAAGACCACTTGTGCAGTCTCAAAGCTAACTGCGTGCTTTTTCCAATTGAGGCTCGCCTTCGACTCGTTCCATTCAAAACGAATCATGCCGATTATTGTAACTCTGACTGCGTAGTTACAATAATGTATTTCGCCTGGCGTTCACACTGCCGCAGCATCGGTTACGATGGATGCATGCGTGAGATGTGGCAGCACCGCGGGATGAGGCTGATCTTCACGGCCAACCTCATCTCCATGATCGGCAGCGGCATGAATTCGGCCGCGGTGATCTGGTACATCCTGCAGGCGACGCACTCCGAGGTCTCGCTCGGAACCCTGATCGCCTTGCAGACGCTGCCCTCGCTCATCCTGCTGCCGTTCACCGGCGTGCTCATCGACCGCGAAGACCGCCGCCACCTGATGATGTGGCTGGACGGCGGGCGCGGCCTCATCATCTTCGGCGTAGCCCTGCTGGTGCTCACCCACCGCGCTCATCTGTGGCAGATCTACCTGATGAACATCCTCGTCGCCATCGGCTTCTGGATGTTCTTCCCCACGGTGAATGCGCTCATCCAGGAGCTGACGCCGGATGACAAGATGCTCGACTCCAACTCGCTGCTGCTGGCCGCGCTGCAAGGCGGCTGGCTGATGGCGGGCGCGGTGGTCGGCTTCGTCTATAACCACATCGGACTGGGAGGCGTGCTGCTGATTGACTGCGCCAGCTACGCCGTCTCGCTGGCGTGTGTCTTCCAGGTACGCAAAGGGCGGGTCACGGTGGCGCGTCCTGAAGGGCCCGTCTCCGACGCCCCGCGCGACTCTGGATCGTTGAGCCGCTACCTCCAGGAACTTGCCGAAGGCTATCGCTACGTTCGCGAAAACCGTCGCGTGCTGCTGATCGGTATCGCATGGGCGCTATTTGTTGCCGCCATGATGACGCAGGGCGTGCTCTCAGCTCCGCTGAGCGAGCGCATTCTGCATGGCGGCGCGGTCGGATACGGCTGGTTGAACGGCGGATGGGCAGTCGGCGCCTTCGTCAGCGTCTTCTACGCCTCGCGCTTCGTGCGCCAGCACGGCGCGAACCGCGTGGTTACGTTGACCATGTCGGTCATCGCTGCGTCGCTGTTCGCGCTGCCGGTTTCGCGCTGGCTGGCGCTCGCCGTGCTGATTTACTTCGTGATGGGCTCCAGCCGCGGCATGGGCGGCATTGCTCTGTCCAGCGAGATGATGCAGCTTACCCCGCGTTTCATGATGGGGCGCGTGCAGAACGCGTTTTCTTTCGTGGCCAGCGCATTGCAGATCTGCACCGCATTGCTGGTAGGCGAGGCCGCGCATCGCGATGGCCTGAAGTACGGCTTCTGGATGGTGGGAGCGATGTATCTGGGAGCGGCGCTGGCAGCATGGTTGCCGATTCGAGGCGCGCACAACGAGGTGGTGGAAGAGAGTAGCGCCGCGGATTGAGAAAGGCGGCAGTTAGCAATTAGCAGTTAGCAGCTAGCAATTGGCAGCTAGCAATTGGCGGTTAGCACTCGACACTAGCACTTGGCACCTGGCAGTTGGTATTTAGCAATCGGTATTAGTAATCGCCAGTTAACATTTAGCCAATGCTGCATAGCCGCAGCCGGAGCAGCGCCGTAGGCGCGTCATAGGTTAGCCCAGCCGTTCACGGCTGGGAAGCACGGCCACCTTATCCCAGAGTGCCGTAGGCACGACAGAAACTGCCGACGGGACTCGTCCATAAAACGCGAACACCCTGAAGGGGTCTGCTACCGACGCCTCTTGCCGAACGCCTTTGCCAACTGCCGAACTGCCAACCGCCTATCCCCCGAACGCCGACTCCCGGTCCGCCTCGATCTCAAACGGCGTCCTTGGCGCGTCGTGCAGCAGAAAATCGCACAGCACGCGATTGAATTCCTCCGGCACTTCTTCGTAGGGCATGTGACCCGCGCCGTGAAACATCACCAGCGCACTATTCTTCAGCTGACGCTGAAGCTGATGAATCGACGATGGGTAGACAGCGCGGTCGCGCGACCCCCACAGCAGCAGCGTGGGAATTCCGGTGATATCACCCAGCGCCTGATGGATGGCCGCCAGGTCATCGTGCCACGAGCGCAGAATCTTCAGCAGATGTTCGAAGCTGCCCGCCGGCTCGAGCGCCTCGGTATAGCCGTCAAAGGTTCCCGGAGCAATACGCGCCGGGTCGCCATAAAGCGCCTTCATGTAGCGCTTGGCGATGATCTTCAGCCGCGGCTGAACGTGCACGACATAGATACCGCCCAGGGTCGTGGCCAGCAGGCGCGTCAGAACTTTGCCGTGACTCGACCAGGGATTAATCGGCGAAACCAGCACCAGCCGCCGGATGCGCTCCAATTGATTCGAACGGGCGGCCAGCGATGCCAGAAGGATGGTCAGGCCGCCTCCGCGCGAGGAGCCGACGATGTCGGCATTCTCGATCCCCAGGTGCTCCATGAAGCGAAGCACGCGCTCGGCATCGTCGACCAGCGTGCAGTCGGAGCAGGCAAGGCGCTCAGAGAAACCGCAGCCCGGCAGATCAATGGCGTACACGGAGAAATCCTTCGCCAGCGCCTCCATGTTGAATCGCCAGGAAAATGAGTACCCGAGAAAACCATGAATCAACAGGAGCGGCGGGCCTGAACCGGCAAACCAGTAACGCCAAGTCACGCCGTCGACGACGGCGGTACGCGGCTCAGCTCCTTGAATATAAGCGAGTTGTGGCACAGATGTTATTTGTGCTGGCTGGGGCATTCGCGTTCCGTGCAACCAGGCTGCTCACCTTCTACATCGAATGTTGGTGATATCGCCTCTGTCGCTTGGGGAGCCAAAAGCTCCCCGTTTTTCTACCCGTTAGGTTACCACTGAGTGGGATTCAGGTCGTCGCCGAAGCTGCCGGGGGTGCGTCCGGTTCGGCCCTGAAGTTTCGAACCACCGTGCGATAGAGCATGAGCGCAGACATAACCGATACGCCGATTAACCCCGCGCCCAATCCGGTTTCATGCAGCAGAAGTTTGCCCGTCCCAAACAGACAGCAGTAAACCATCACGCAGCCCAGCACCCACGCGCCGAGGTTCCGCTCCAGATCGCGGTGTTTTGTAATCTCGGGGGCCTTTTCGGCGATGCTCTTCCAGCCACGCACATCCGGCCTGACACGACGGTAGAACGCCAGCAGAACCTCATCCGGCTCCGGCTTGGTCAGGAAAGTCACGAGCAGCCACACCACCGTCGTAATGATTGTCGTCGTCAGCGCGCCTTTGGCGAACACCACCGACTCGTTGCCGGCGAACGGCTTCCAGTGATTCAGGGCGACGGTCGCCAGCAGCGAGCACGCCATCGCGGAGATCTCGCTCCAGGCATTGATCCGCCACCAGTACCAGCGCAGGATGTACACCGCGCCCGTGCCCGCGCCAATCTGCAGATACCACTTGCCAGCCGGAGGCGATGGAGCCGAGATGCACCGAGACCCACGCCGAGGCAATCACCAGCAGCACCGTGCATAGCCGCGAGACCGTTACGTAGTGTCCCTCGCTGGCGTCTCGACGGAGAAAGCGGCGGTAGAAGTCGGCGACCAGGTACGACGCGCCCCAGTTCAGTTGCGTGGCGATGGTCGACATGAACGCCGCCAGAAATCCTGCCATGGCGATGCCGCGATATTGGTGCGGCAGGTGCGCGTTCAGCACCATCATGTAGCCGGTTTCGGGATGCTTGAGTCCCGGGTAGAGCACGATTACCGCCAGGCCGGTCACGATCCACGGCCATGGTCGGATGGCATAGTGGGCGATGTTGAACCACAGCACCGAAAGCAGTCCCTGCTTCTCGTCGCGCGCGCTGAAGATGCGCTGCGCGATGTAGCCTCCGCCGCCGGGCTCCGCGCCGGGATACCAGAACGCCCACCACTGCAGCCCCGATAAACACGAAGAAATTGGCGACGGGCACCATCCACATGGGTCTCTGACGTCGATGCCGCGCGAGAAGTCGGGCAGAAAGCCGAGTGGGCTGGCAGCATTGTTCCCCGCCGCAGCTTGCAACCTGCTGCAGGCTCTGCGATCAGCGGCGCTCATCCCTCCGCAGGCTGCGACGGCGTAGTAGCCGACGGCGATCACGATCGACATCTTCAGCACGAACTGAAACAGGTCGGTCCAGAGCACGCCCCACAAGCCGCCCAGCGCAACATAAAGCCGGTGAACGGAATCAGGAACAGCACGCAGATCGCCAGCGCCGCGCCGTCGTCGCCGCTCCATACCGAGCCGAAATGCGCGCTCATGCACGCGGCTGATGTTGTCGAGCATCGGCGTTCCGGCAAACGTGGTGGAGACAATGCTGGTCATCGCCTTGGTCACCCAGCCGAGGATGACGCAGTTCATCAGCAGCCCAAGATAGATGGCGCGAAAGCCGCGCAGGAACGCTGCCGGTTTTCCCGAGTAGCGAATCTCGGCGAACTGCACATCGGTGAGCAGGCCGGAGCGCCGCCACAGCCGGGCGAAGAGGAAGACGGTCATCATGCCCGACAGCAGGAAGCCCCACCACAGCCAGTTGCCGGAGATTCCTTGCGAGTAGACCAGCCCGGTCACGACCAGCGGCGTGTCGGCCGCGAACGTCGTGGCGACCATCGACGTGCCGGCCAGCCACCAGTTCACGTTGCGGCCGGAGACGAAGTAGTCGTCCATGCTGCGGCTGGAGCGCCGCCGGAACCACAGGCCGATCACCAGGGTGATGGCGAGGTAGCCGACGATCGCGGACCAATCGAGAAGGGTGAAGTTCAAAATCGAATCACCGTGTGGCTGTGGGAGCAGTCATCATCGAATTGTTATCTCGACGACGAGTGTACTTCTTATTGATTGTCATCCCGACCGGAGGCGGGCCGTTTTTAGCCCGCCGGAGTGGAGGGAGCCTGCTGTTCAGTGGCTCGGGAAAAATCCTTGCGTTGCACGCAAAAGCAGGTCCCTCCACGCGGACTAAAGTCCTTGGTCGGAATGACAACCGATGAGAGTAGGACGCCAGTCCTGCCACTCACCGCGCGCTCAGTACTAGACGGTATAATCAATTACCAGTCAGGAGTATTCCAACATTATGAGTGGAACCAATGGCAGCAACGGCACGACCACGCTGAAGCCGCGTGCCGAGTGGATTACCCGGCGCCGTGAAGAGGCCGCTCGCACCGGCGACAGCAACATGTCGCAGATGCACTTTGCCCGCAAGGGCCTGCTCACCGAAGAGATGCTCTTCGTCGCCGAGCGCGAGAAGGTCGCGCCCGAGCTGATCCGCGACGAAGTTGCTGCCGGCCACATGATCATCCCGGCCAACATCAACCATCCTGAGCTGGAGCCGATGTGCATCGGCGTCGCCTCGAAGTGCAAGATCAACTCCAACATCGGCAACTCGTCGGTCACCAGCAACGTCGACGAGGAGCTGAAGCAAGCTGCACACCTCGGTGCACTACGGCGCCGACACGGTGATGGACCTCTCCACCGGCGGCGACATCCACGAGATTCGCGAAGCCATCCTGCGCCACTCGCCCGTGCCCATCGGCACCGTGCCGATTTACGAGGCGGTCTCGCGCGTGAAGCGCGTCGAAGACCTGACCGCCGACATCATGCTCGAGGTCATCGAAGAGCAGGCGGAGCAGGGCGTCGACTACATGACCATCCACGCCGGCGTGCTGATCGAGTACCTGCCGCTGATCACCAAGCGCATCACCGGCATCGTCAGCCGCGGCGGCGCGATCCTGGCGCAGTGGATGGCGCACCACCACAAGCAGAATTTCCTCTACGAGCGCTTCGACGACATCACCAAGATTCTCGCGAAGCACGACGTCAGCTACTCGCTCGGCGACGGCCTGCGTCCCGGCTGCATTGCCGACGCCAGCGACGAAGCGCAGTTCGCCGAACTGAAGACGCTGGGCGAGCTCACCACGAAGGCCTGGGAGCGCGACGTGCAGGTGATGATCGAAGGCCCCGGCCACGTGCCGCTCGACAAGATCAAGGAGCAGGTCGACAAGGAAGTCGAGCTCTGCCACGGCGCGCCGTTCTACACGCTCGGCCCGCTGGTCATCGACATCGCTCCCGGCTACGACCACATCACCTCGGCGATCGGCGCGGCGATGATCGGCTGGCACGGCGCGGCGATGCTCTGCTACGTCACGCCGAAGGAGCATCTCGGCCTGCCCAACGAGAAGGACGTGAAGGACGGCATCATCGCCTACAAGATCGCCGCGCACGCCGCCGACGTCGCGCGGCATCGCCCCGGCGCGCAGGACCGCGACAACGCCATCAGCTACGCGCGCTACACCTTCGATTGGGAGAAGCAGTTCGCAGCTCTCGCTCGATCCCGAGACCGCGCGCAGCATGCACGACGAGACGCTGCCCGACGCGTATTACAAGGAAGCGGCGTTCTGCTCGATGTGCGGCCCGAAGTTCTGCTCCATGAACTACTCGGCCAAGGTCGACGAGTACAACAAGCAGGTCCACGGCGTGGAGAAGAAGGACTACTCGGAGCTGATGAACAAGCTGGTGGCGATCAAGTAAGGCAGCCGTTAGCAATTAGCATTTGGCAATTAGCAAGGGCCGCGGACATGCGGCCTTTTTGCTTGCGCCGGGAGTTTGCCCTTGGTGTCACTCCCTTTGCCGTGCAAGAATATCTTCATGAAAAGAGCCTTTACTGCCTCGATCTGGCGAGAGGGGGACTGGTTTGTGTCACAGTGCCTGGAAGTTGATGTAGCCAGCCAGGGCGAAACCGAAGAAGAAGCTCTCGTTAATCTCAAAGAAGCCTTAGAGCTGCATTTCGAGCCTCCTCAAGCGACACGTCTTCCTGAACTGCGTACGATCGAGGTCGAGGTTGGGGCGGCTTAAACCTCTCTCTTTCCGCGAAATCAAACGACGCTTGGAATTAGTCGGCTTTGTGGAAACAACGCAAAGAGGCAGCCACGTTAAGTTTGTCCGCTATTCAGAGAGCGTGGTCGATACTGCCATTGTTCCGCGGAAATCTGAAGTCCCGGTTGGCACTCTCCGAAGCGTCCTCAGCCAGGCGCACATCAGCACTGACGATTGGGAAGCCCTCGATTAGGCGTCCTCTGTAACCAACTCGTAATCTCTCTCCCGTAATCCTGGCACCTGGCTTTGTTACACTCGCAGAGTGAGACGCATCCGCCCGAAAGCATGGATCTTCGCCTCTCTGTCGGGCGTTCTCCAGGTCCTGATCTTCCCTAACTTCTCGATTTACCTGCTGAGCTGGGTTGCGCTTGCGCCCCTCATTTACGCCATCCTCAAGTGCCGCGACCAGGACATCATGATGGTGCTGGCCGACGGCGGCCAATATCCTGGCGCCGGCCACTGCCTGGCAAGGTTTTCTGCTGGGATATCTCTGCGGATTCATCTGGTACCTGGGCAGCTGCTCCTGGATCTTCCACGTCATGCACGTCTATGGCGGCATCGGCTCGCCGCTGTCGGTTCTGCTGCTGATCATGTTCGCGCTGTATCTCGGCTTGTATCACGGCTTGTTTGGATTGCTGCTCGCCGTCATCGCCGCGCGCCGCAACCAGATGAACCTGCGCGCCCTGGTATTCACGCCATTTCTGTGGGTAGCCGTCGAGATGGCGCGCACCTACATCACCGGGTTCCCCTGGGACCTGCTCGGCACCACGCAGATCGACAACATCCCGCTTTCACGGATTGCGACCGTAACCGGCGTTTACGGAATCTCGTTTGAGATCGCGCTGGTCAACACCGCCGTCGCCGCGGCCTTCCTGGTCCCTTACGCCAAGCGCAAACTGCTGTTGACCGCATCGTTGTCCGCCGCGATCGCCTTGCATGCCGGCAAGCTGATGAAACCGGAGGCTCTGCCCACCGACCAGGCGCCACCCTGGTCCAATCGAACATCCCGATTCTCGGCTCTGACTGGTCGCCCGAGTACTTTCAGCAGACGTTGAACGCCCTGCAAGCTTTGAGCGTGCGTCCGCAAAACGACAAGCCCGGCAGTCCGGGGCTGATCGTCTGGCCGGAATCGCCTGCGCCGTTCTGGGCCACCGACCTGAAGCTGCGTCACACCCTGGCGGAGATCGCGCGCAACACCGATTCCTACATCATCGCGGGTTCCATCGGCATCGACCACGCGGGCGATCCCCATCGCCCGCCCGATATCTACAACTCCGCCTCGGTGATTGCCACCAGCGGCGCATGGACGCAGCGCTACGACAAAATCCACCTCGTGCCCTTCGGCGAGTACGTGCCATTCGCAAAAGCTGTTCAGCTTTGCCGGCGGCCTGACGCGTGAGATCGGAACCTTCGCGCGCGGGACGTCGCGGCAACCGTTGAACGTTGGAGATTCGGAGGCGGGCGTCTTTATCTGCTACGAATCGATCTTCCCCAACGAGATCCGGCAGTCTGGCTCTGAACGGCGCTGAGTTTTTCGTGAACATCTCCAACGACGGATGGTATGGCGAGGGCGGCGCGCCGCGGCAGCACCTCAACATGGCCCGCATGCGCGCCGTGGAGAACAATCGCTGGCTGCTGCGCGATACCAACACCGGCATCACCGCCGTCATCGATCCCTACGGCCGCATCGTGGACGAGGCTCCGCGCAACCAGCGCACCGCCTTGCAAGGAGGCTACTCGCTGGAGCGAGAACACCACGTTCTACACCCGCCACGGCGACTGGTTCCCGTTTCTCTGTGCGATAATCACGTTGGCGGGACTGCTGCTGCACTGGGTGAAACCCGCAGAGCCGGCGCCCAATGTTGCAATCGCCTGAGTTTGGCATTTAGTCTTTGGCACTTGGCACTTGGCATTTAGCCGAGGCACTCAGCAGAACCTTTATCCGCTGTGGCTTTCCAAGTGCTAAATGCCAATTGCTAAGCGCTATGCCTGCTGCCACTTGTAAGGAAGTCACCACACAATGGTCGAAGAATTAGAACAGGAATACGCCGCACTCCGGGACAAGGTCCACGATCTTCAGGAGTATCTTTGACGCGCCCAAGCTGCGCGAAAAGCTGAGCGAGATCGAAAAGCAAACCTCCGATCCAACGCTCTGGTCGAATCCCGAAAAATCTCAGCAGGTGATGCGCGAGAAGAAGCGCCTGGAAAACGCGCTGGCGACGTACGACGAACTCGCGCGCCGCTCCGGCGATATCAACGCCTACTTCGATCTGGCGCATGAAGGCGAGGACGTCTCCGCCGAACTGCAGCGCGAGGTCGACGACCTGCGCACGCTGGTCGACAAGCTGGAAACCGAGACGCTGCTCTCCGGCGAAAACGACGACCGCAACGCCATCGTGACCATCCATCCCGGCGCCGGCGGCACCGAGTCGCAGGACTGGGCCGAGATGCTGATGCGCATGTATCTGCGCTGGGCTGAGCGCCAGGGCTTTCAGACGGCGATGTACGAGTATCAGCCGGGCGACGAAGCGGGCATCAAGTCGGCGACCTTCGGCGTCAACGGCGAACACGCCTACGGCCTGCTGAGCAGCGAAATCGGCGTGCATCGCCTGGTGCGCATCTCGCCCTTCGATCAGGCCAAGCGCCGGCATACCTCGTTCGCCAGCGTGTTTGTCTCGCCGGAAATCGACGACAGCATCGAGATCGATATCAAGCCCGACGACATCCGCATCGACACCTACCGTTCCGGCGGCAAGGGCGGCCAGCACGTCAACACTACCGATTCCGCCGTGCGCATCACGCACATTCCGACCGGAATCGTCGTCGCCTGCCAGAACGAGCGCTCGCAGCACAAGAACCGCGAGAAGGCGATGAGCATTCTGCGCTCGCGCCTCTACGAATACGAGCTGGAGAAGAAGCGCGAAGCAGACCAAAGCACATCGAGGACTCCAAGCTCGACATCGACTTCGGCTCGCAGATTCGCTCGTACGTGCTGCAGCCCTATCGCATGGTGAAGGACCTGCGCACACGCGTGGAGATTGGCGACGTCGATCGCGTGCTGGATGGCGACCTGAACGAGTTGATTCGGGCTTATCTGCTGGCAAGACGAAAAGAGCAGCAGGGATAGGCGCCCACCATCGGGCGGCAGCGTCTGCTCTCGTCGGCAGGGCGCCGGGGCATCGGTGAGGATTGATTCAACGCTTACTGATTCGCTCCCGGAACCATTTCGCCAGTTCCGCCTCTTTGAGCGTACCTGCAGCCGCCGACTCCACAACTTTCACTGCCTCGGCAGGATCGAAGTGAAGCTTACGGCCATTATCCGCCAGGAACAGGCGTGCAACCACCCATGCCGTGCGCTTGTTGCCATCGGCAAAGGGATGATTGCGCACCACTCCATACGCGTAGGCAGCAGCAAGGTCGGCGGCGTCCGGCTTTCCATAAGCGGCCAGGTTCTTCGGTCTGGCCAGAGCAGCCTCAAGGCGTCGAACGTCGACCGCCCCCGAAAGGCCGCCGTGTTCGGCCAGTTGCCGGTCATGGATGGCATGGGCGACATCGAGGCGAACCCATCGCCAACGCTTCACTTCGACAGTGCCTTCAGGATGTCGCGGTCGTCATGCATGATGTCTTCCGCCAGCTCCATTTGCCGCTCGAAGCCGGGATCGTACGGCGTGATGCGATACCCTCCCGGCGCATCGGTCAGATAGAGCGAGTCGCCTTTCCTTACCTTCAGGCGCGCCATGACTTCCTTATTGAGGATGATCCCGGCCGAGGCGCCCACGGTGGTGACTCTTAGTTTTGGCATCGGAGGTCTCCAACAAACGTGTCTATATAATAGCCATTATACAGCGCGAGGCCGAATGCCGGCTGCGTTAGATCGAGTAGCTGTGGAGATCAGGGGGTATCGGAAGGAACCACGAAGTCGTTTCCGCGATCCTGGTTATCGCGTTTGGTGGCCGCTATGTCTAGCGTCGAGAGTGGGATTTTGCGCGCGCGCGCTTCGTTAAACACCCACAAGGTTTTTCCGCTGATGGCGTAGTTCTCCACCTTCTCCGTATGACCGTCGCGGAAGACCAGGACCGTGTCATTGTCTACTTCGGTGTACTTGGGAGAAACCGGCTTGGAGGGCGGTTCCTGCTGTTGCGCCCTTAGCTGCGCCACTTCGCTTTGCAACTGACCGATCTGCTGCTGAGCCTGATCGGGCGGAGCGGCCTGCAAGGTTCCATCCGGAGCCATGTACATCTGCGTCGGATACGAAGGCGCGTAGGCCTGCTGGTTTTCGCTGTCGTAGTCGCCGGAGTCGTACAAATTGTCCCCGTACCATCCCCAGCCGGGATAGTAGCCCCAGTAGGGATAAATCCATCCATAACCGTAAGGCCAGCCCGATCCGCGCCAGCGCCAGCCGTTACCGTGCCAGTTATTCCATCCGTTGCCGTTCCAGTTGCGATTGCCGTTCCAGCCGCCTGCGTGAGCGAAGGTAGGTCCGCTGCCATATCCACCACGCACGCCGCTGCTGAAGCCTGACGGCCGAGCTCCGCCCGAGACGTGAGCTCCGCCGGACACATGGGCACCGCTGGACGCGTGACCTCCGCCGCTGAAGCCGCCTCCGTGCGCTCCGCCGCCGCCCATGCCTCCGCGCTGTGCCCATGCGGGCATCGCCAGAAGAGCCACGAACAACGCCGACTTGTAAAGCCAGCCACGCATAACGCTATTATCGCCCTGTTGCGCCGTAAAAGAACCAGTAACTTTGCAAACTTTTTGCAGCAACTTCCTTCTGCCCAAACCAGCTATCCGGACCGCCAAGTCGGCAGACTGCCTCTGCGGTCCCACTATGTAGATGCCGGCTGCACCGTCGGGACTCGCGGAGACATCAAACCCGCTGTTTACATCTTCTTACGGGGAATGACCTATGAAAATCGCATTTATCGGTCTGGGCAACATGGGAGCTCCCATGGCGCGGCAACTGCTACGCTCCGGGCACGCAGTCACGGTCTGGAACCGCAGCGCGGAGAAAGCAGAGCCGCTGAAAGCCGACGGAGCCAGGGTCGCGCACTCGCTGGCCGAAGCGGCCAAGGATGCGGAGATTGCCATCACCATGCTGGCCGACGACCATGCCGTGGAATCGTCGGTGCTGCACTCCGGCGCCGTCGCGGATAGCTTGCCCAAAGGCGCAACCCACATCTCCATGAGCACGATCAGCGTAGCTCTTTCCCGCCGGCTCGCCGAGGAGCACGCCAGGCGTGGCCAGCAGTACATGACCGCGCCAGTCTTCGGGCGTCCCGATGCGGCCGCCGCCGGCAAGCTGTTCGTCGCCACCGCCGGCGACAAGCAAGTCGTGGAGCATTGCCGCCCGGTGCTGGAATCCATTGGCCAGCGTGTCTTCGTCGTCGGCGACAAGCCGGAGATGGCCAACGTCGTCAAGCTCAGCGGCAACTTCCTGATCGCGACCGTGATCGAGTCGCTGGGCGAGGCCATCGCCCTGGCACGCAAGTACGACATCGATCCCCACGCCTACGTCGACTTCCTGACCAACAGCCTGTTCGCCGCGCCCGTCTACAAAACCTACGGCGGCCTCATCGCCGACGAGAAGTACCAGCCGGCGGGCTTCAAGATGCGACTGGGGCTAAAAGATGTCCGCCTGGCGCTGGCCGCCGCCGAAAGCGTCGACGCGCCGCTGCCCATCGCCAGCCTCATCCGCGACCACATGCTGACCGCCATCTCCCGCGGCATGGAGGAGATGGACTGGAGCTCGACTGCCAAGTTAGCCGCGGAAAACGCGGGCCTGAAGTAGTTACGTGTTACAACACGGTTGATACTTTTTCGAGGTTGCCGCATCCAATGTACTGGAGCGGCAACTCACATGATCACCATCAGGCCTTCAGAAGAAAGAGGTTACGCCAACCACGGTTGGCTCGATACCCACTACAGCTTTTCGTTTTCCGACTACTACGACCCCAAGCACATGGGCTTCCGCGACCTTCGGGTCATTAACGAGGATGTGGTCAGCGCCGGCCGCGGTTTCGGTATGCATCCGCACCGCGACATGGAGATCCTGACCTACGTCATCGACGGCGAGCTGACGCATCGTGACAGCATGGGCCGGGGAGCCACGCTGAAACGTCACGACGTGCAGCGCATGTCGGCCGGAACCGGCTTGATGCATAGCGAGACCAATCAGTCGAAGGCACCGGTTCACCTGCTGCAGATTTGGCTTCTGCCGTGGGCCGAGGGGCTGAAGTCGACCTACGAGGACCGCACGTTCTCGGCCGAGGAGAAGACGAACCAGCTGCGGCTGATCGCCTCCGACGATGGACGCGACAGCTCCACGAAGATCAACCAGGACGCCAGCATCTACGCTTCCCTGCTCGACGGCGGCAAGTCAGTCGAGCTCGCGTTGAAGCCGGATCGTCACGCCTGGGTGCAGCTCATCAGCGGCGAGCTCGACGTCAATGGCTCAACGCTGATGAAAGGCGACGGCGCGGCCATCAGCGGCGAAACCGCGCTGCGGATCGTCAACACGGGCAGCAACGGCGCCGAGTTCCTGGTCTTCGACCTTGCTTGATTTATACCCGGCGGCGGCGCGCAAGCGTCGCGGGTCAGAGTTACATAGCGCGCAAACGCGCTCCAAATTCATAAGCTGACCGCGACGCTGGTGCGGCGAACCTGTCGCACCGCGCCGCCAGCATTTACCATTCTGAAGTGTCCAGCCGCGACAATCCCCAATCAGAAGGCGTTTTCACCTGGCTTCGCGATTCGCTTCGCCATCGCGGATTTGCCGGTTCGGTGCGTTACTACGGCCGCGAGTTTCTCGACCTGCTGCGCGACCTGACGCCCGAGCGGCGAAGGTCGCGCTACGGTGACATCGACTTCGACGTCGACCACGGCGTGAACACGACCTGGGCGAACGTCACCATGCGCACGCGCATTCGCGAGTGGCTCTCGGGCGGGCAGTATCAGCCATCGGAGCCGATGCTCTTTCGCGAGATTCTCGAGGCGCTGCCTGTTCCCGCCGACGGATTCACGTTCATCGACCTCGGCTCAGGCAAAGGCCGCACGCTACTGATGGCCTCGAGCTATCCCTTTCACCGCATCATCGGCATGGAGTTGCTGGAGGAGCTGAACGCTGTCGCCGTGCAGAACATCGCGCGCTACCACAGCGACGAGCAACGCTGCTTCGCGCTGGAATCCCACGCCGGCGATGCGCGCTACTTCGAGTTTCCGCCGGAGCCAACGCTTCTCTACCTGTTCAATCCCTTCCCGCGGCACATCTGGCGCGAAGTGCTGGCGAACCTGCAGCAGTCGGTGCGGCAGGTGCCGCGCCCGGTGTATGTGATCTATCACAACCCCGTGCACGAGGACATTCTCAACGCCCAGCCTTGGTTGCATGAGCTCTCGCGCACACACCAATACGTGATTTACCGCGCCGAGTCTGTCTAGACTCCCCGCTTATGAGGCGGCGTTGTCGGATTCGTGCTGTTACAATCTCGCGCATGAAGCCGCTGGCCGTTGCGTTCCTGTTGCTGGTCCTGCCAATCGCCGCCGTGTCGCAAACCGCGGAGCCCGCGTCGCACGCTAACTCCGGCGCGCAACAGCCCGGTGCGACGCAAACGGTGCGCGTCGCCGAACTGCCTCCGGTCTCGATGGCGAAGGACTGGAGCGATTGGTCATACTGGCTGTTTACGTTTTTCCTGGTGGCCGTCGGTGGGTTGCAAGTCTACTTGCTGTGGGGAAACCTGCGGGCCATCGAGCGACAGGCGATCACGATGGAGCGCCAGACCACGGTGCTGGAAAAATCGGTGGAGATGGCGGAGAAGAGCGCGGAGACCGCCAAACAGAATCTTGAGATGTTTATGAGCCGCGAGCGCGGTCATCTTCGGGTGGAGCTGCTGCCGCTGGAGTGGCCGCTGAAGCCCGGAGCGCCGACGTTGCGCTATCGCGTCACGCTGTACGGCTCGACCGAAGCGTACGTGACGGGATCGTGCGCGCGCGCCGAACTGAGCGACTCGTCCGAGCCTGCCGAGGACAAGAACTGGTTTCCGGCGATGAGCATTCCCCAGGTGATTACGCCGGACCATCGCGTCATTGAAGGCGAAGTTCACGGCATCTACCCGCGCCTGGGGCTGGAAGAATCCGACGTCGAGGCACTCAATGCCGGCAAAAAGTTCATCCACTTCCGCGGCTTCGTAAAGTACAACGACGTCTTCGGGACGGAGCGCTGGGCGCGCTTCCGCCGCGTCTGGGAGCTCTCGCAGTTGAAGCTGGCTGACGGCACGCGTCCCGGCCATTGGAGCAAGCGCGGCAGCTCGAAGGACAATGCCGAGTCGTAGCCGGATTTGCAACCGCTGCGCTTCCGTTTAAGATGGTGGCAGGAAATCCATGACCGATAAACCTATTCCGACCAACGCTGAACAGGAGCGCGCTGCCGCCGAGCACGTCGCCGAAGCGCATCGCATCCTGAGCGGGCTGCGCCAGCAGCTCGACAAGCACCCAGACCTGGAAGACGCCATCACCAAGCTGGAATTGGCGCTGAGCCTGCTGACCACCAGCACCGGCGGGATGCTGTAACCGGCAGTTGGCATTTAGCATTTGGCAGCTCGCCCTTCACGATTTACGAGTAATTCATCGCCGCGCAACCGTAACGCAATCACCGCCGCCTCACAATGTTGGTCGAACTCGCTGTTCCGTAGTCCGGAACTATCCAAGCGAAAGGAAAACCACTATGTCGAAGGAAGCGGCGCACCATCATACCCAGGCTGCCGAGCACCATGACGAAGCGGCCAACCACCATCGCGAAGCTGCCCGTCACCACGAGGAAGGCGACCACGAAGCAGCAGCCCATCACGCGCACGTAGCTCAGGGACATCAGGCCCACGCGACGCACCACGCCGCCGAAGCCGCCAAACACCACGTCGAAGCTCACGGCAGCAAGTAGAAAAAGAAATTCGGTGCCCCGGGTCTCGCGCTTTCCGGGACCCGGGAGACTCCAGCCACGAGAGCGATCGACCGGAGACGACAGCCCCTCGCCGCAACCGCCGTCCCACAGTTTTTTCGCGGTTTCGTCCGCAATCACGGAACTCGAACACCGCGAGACTTGGCGCGCCCGCTCGAGCATAGGCCACTTGTTCAGACCCTTCCTTCCCTTTAGACTCGGCTGATTGTGTCAAAACGCTCCGATTCGAGGTAAGGAATGAGGTTGCTGTCTCGCTTCATCTGCATTGTTCTGGCTCTAACGTCGATTGCCTCCGCTGAGACGCCGCGCGAGCAAGCGTGGAAGGTACTCAATGCCGGTCTCACCAACTCCAACATCGAAAAACGTACGCGCGCGGTAGGCGAATTGAGTTTGCTCGTGGAAGACCAGCAGGCCGAAGATGCTGCCCTTACGGCCCTGAAGGACGATAAGTCCGAAGTGCGCGCCGTCGCCGCGCAGGCGCTGGGCGAAATGCAAGCGATGAGCGCCAAACCTCAGTTGCTGGCAGCGCTGAAAGACGACGACGTTACCGTGATTCTTTCAGCCGCACACTCCCTGGTTTTGCTGCACGACGAGGCCGGGTATAACGTCTTCTACGCAGTCCTTACGGGGCAGCAGAAAAGCGGTCAAAGCCTGCTGGAGCAGCAGAAGAAAATGCTCGACGATCCCAAGAAGCTCGCCGGACTTGGCTTCCAGACCGGCCTGGGCTTCGTGCCCTTCGGCGGCTTGGGACTTTCGGCGTTTAAGATATTGACCAAAGACGACACCTCGCCTGTTCTGGCGGCGGCCGCCATAACCCTGGCGAGCGACAAGGATCCCAAAAGCGGGCAGGCTCTCTCGGACGCGGCGCTACAGCAGAAGAAATGGCTGGTGCGGGCCGCGGCTTACGACGCTATCGCCAAGCGCGGTGATCCGTCTCTCAAAGGGACGGCTCTGTCGGGTTTGCAGGATGAGAACGACCAGGTGCAATATGCAGCGGCGGCTGCCGTGATCCGCCTAAGCGACATCGAGGAAAAACCCGTTACCAAGCCGAAAGCGCCCGCGCATCGCGCGCCATCTAAAAAGTAGCAGCTGAGAATTGCCATGTGCAGAAACATTCGAACACTCTCTAACTTCGAGCCTCCCGTCACCGATGACGAGATCCGGGCCGCTGCTCTGCAATATGTTCGCAAGATCGGCGGCTTTACCAAACCTTCGAAGGCCAATGAAAAGCAGTTTCAAGCTGCGGTCGACGACGTTGCACGGATCTCGGGCGAGTTCCTGCGCGCGCTTCAAACCAGTTCGCCTCCTCGCAATCGCGAGGAGGAAGCGGCCAAGGCCAAGGCACGTTCCGCAGCTCGCTTTGGTACCTAAAGGCACATACTGGAGGCGCTATTCGTGAAACGGCGGCGCTGCGGCGTAGTATCCTGCTACGGAGGAAGTTGATTTTGGGGCCCGATCGGAGTCACTTGCCAGATCCGCAGCACCTTCCCGGTCGAACTCCGCTCTCCGGACAGTTTATGAATTCGCTTGACCAGGACCCACCGGGCGGCAACCTGCCGGAAAACGGTCCCGTACTGGTCATGCCTCCTCACCGCAAGCCTGGCAAGTTGGAACTCTGGCGCAACCGCCTGTTTCTCCTGGAATTCATCTTTGTCTGCCTGTTCGTCGGCATCATATTGATTGTCGGCCCCTGGTCGTCGTTCTGGACGAATAACTCGCTGCTCGCCAATTACCCGCAGCTGCGACAGATTCTGATGTACGACTTCGTTCGCGGCCTGATCAGCGGCTTGGGCCTGGCAGACATCTGGATGGCTATCACGGAAGTTGCACGCTACCACGAGAGTCCGGATTGAAGCCTCACTTGCCATTCTCACTGGCCCGTTTGCTGCAAACGCATTGATGCGTCATTCATGAAAATATGGGATTGTTGATCTGGCATGTCTGATAAGAAAGCTCACCAACCGCGTAGCACAGTGTCCCCGCTCGCATACGAAAACAAGAAATTTCTGGATGGCCCCGACGGGCGTGTGCTTCGCATTGAGGCAGAGTACCTGGAGCCGCTGTCGCGCTTTCGCCGCGAGCGCATTCAGGACACGATCGTCTTCTTCGGCTCCGCGCGTTTTCACAGCCGCTCGCAGGCAGAAGAAGCGCTGCAACTGCTGGACAAGCCCGGCTCGGCAAAACTGGCGCCGCCCGAAGAGCAGGAGCGGATTCGCCGCGCGAAGGCTGATGTCGAGATGGCCCGCTATTACGAAGACGCGCGCCGCCTGGCATTCCTCATCACCAAGTGGACCAACACCATCAATCAGCCGCGGCGTCGCTTCGTGGTGACCACCGGCGGCGGTCCCGGCATCATGGAGGCGGCCAATCTGGGCGCGTCCGAAGCCGGCGGCAAAACCATTGGGCTGAATATCAATCTGCCGTTCGAGCAGATGCCGAATCCTTACATCACGCCCGAACTCAACTTCGAATTCCATTACTTCTTCATGCGCAAGCTGTGGTTCGCCTATCTGGCGAAGGCGCTGGTGGTGTTTCCAGGCGGCTTCGGCACCTTTGACGAACTGTTTGAGCTGCTCACCCTGGCGCAAACCGAAAAGCTGGCCAAGCGCATCTGCATTGTGATTTACGGAAAGGACTACTGGGACCGGGTCATCAATTTCCAGGCGCTGGTAGACGCAGGAACGATCTCGCCCAACGACTTCAAACTCTTCCACTGGGCGAACACGCCCGAGGAGGCATTCGAGTGTCTGAAGGAAGACCTGACCACACACCATCTGGAATCGCAGCCGCAGCAGGGCAAAACGGTGGACATCACGAAGACGAAACCTTAGAGATAGGGTCAGGGGCTGGGGGTCAGAGGCCTGATGTTAAGCCGAATCAGGGATCTCGTTTGACCTGGCGCCGCTACGTTTATGCGCTGGCCGCGAACCCTTGCGCCTTCCTTCACGCCGCTTTTTTCTTTTCCACTTCGGCTTCGATCGCCTTAATCTCCGCTCGATCCTTCCTCACTTCCAGCTTCACGTGACCAAACAGACCGATGTAGAAGTTCGAGACATACACGAGCGCGAACAGGGCGATCAGGTAGCCACGCCAATCGCTGTAAAGCAATTTGTAGCGCGTGATGATCAGGAAGGCTGCGGCGACCCAATGACTGAAGCAGTATTCGCAGGTGAAAAGATAAAAGAACTTGCGGCAGACCAGGGTGCTGGCTTGTTTGCTGCGTTGCGCGCAGTAATCGCGAGGCTCGCGAAATACCTCTTCGTGAGTCACGGTCCAGGCAACGCTGGCAATGGGCAGCGCCAGAAGTACCAGCCAGACGACCTGCTGCGAAAGCGGCGGCATGCTTGATTGGAAGCCGTTCCTGCTTCTCTGTTTGCCTGCAACTGTGTGTCAAAACGGATTTTAGTGGGGGCCACCCCCACTTTCGGTACTCGCACTGTTGGCCCGAACAGCGTAAACTGTTGCCCGAATGTCACTCGGATTAGAGGTGGTTGGGCGAACGGACGTAGGACGAGTGCGTCCGTCCAACGAAGACCATTTTGGCTACGACGAGGGTCTTGGAGTCTTCGTCGTGTGCGACGGTATGGGCGGACACGCGGCAGGCGAGGTAGCCAGCCGGATCGCCGTCGAAACCGTGCTCTCCTTTTTTCGTGAACGCAAGCCCAAGGTAGAAAACGACGCGTACCTGGAAGACGCGCCGATTGGCGCACGCTTGCTGGCCGAAGCCGTCAAGAAGGCTAACGACGCCATCCTCTCCTACGCCGAAGAGCACAAAAACACCTCAGGCATGGGCACGACTCTGGTCGCAGCTCGCTTTTGTGACGGAGCCTTCAGCATCGCCAACGTCGGCGACAGCCGCATTTACTTGTTCCGGGAAGGCCAGTTGCTTCAGCTCACCGAAGACCACTCGCTGGTCATGGAGCAGGTGCGCCGCGGCATGATCACGCTGGATCAGGCGAAGAAATCGTCGGCGCAAAACATCATCACGCGAGCTCTCGGCACCGACGAGAGTACGTTACCCGACCTGGGAGAGTTCCCGGCTCAGAGTGGCGACGTTCTGCTGCTGACCACCGACGGCGTGCTTCGCCACGTCGATGACGACGACATCCGCAGCATCCTTCTCCAACTTCCCTCCTTGCAGGCCGCCTGCGACACGCTCATCGACGCCGCCAACGAAGGCGGAGGCGAAGACAACTCCACCTGCATGCTGATTCGCGTTCGTAATGGCGAGGCCAAGCTCAAGCCGACCAACGGCTCCTGCGAAAGCGATCCCGCCGTCTGATAAACTTTAGTGTTTTGGAACTCCCTACAGAGTCAGCGCACGTCCCCGAGCGCAGTTCCACCGTCTCCCGCGCCTTAGCCAAGCCGATTCACATCAGCCCGGTTTTCTATGCGCTCGCGCTGTTCTTCGGACTCTTCTCCGGATGGGTGAACGAGAAGGTCGACGACGCGCTGCTCACGTCGCTTTGCATGCTGGTCTTCACCATGCTGCTCGGGGTGTGGAAGAAACAGAAACCCTGGCGATGGATGCTGCTGGTATGGATCGGCGTGCCCCTGGTTCTCGCCTACTATCAGTTCGTCATGCACTGGCCGCATAATCGCGGACAGGTCTGGGCCGCCTTCCTGCAATTGCTGGCCGCCAGCGCCGGCGCTCACGGCGGACACTACATGCGCGACATGATCGACCACGTCTTCCTCAAGCGGGACGATTAGCTAGTCAACCGGGCGCAGATGCGTCCCCCCGGACTTCAGCGTCACCGTCAGCGGCTTGTTATCGCCATTCTCGATTTGCACCTTCATCGCCGCAGGCTCCAGCCCGTTGGACGAGATGAACAGGTCATAGACTCCGGCAGGGAGACTCAAATTGCACTTGCCTTCCGCGTCGGTGGTGGCAACCTGGTCCTGCAGCATCGTCGAATGCATCTGCGAGGCAGTCCAATGCACGGCCATGACCTTGGCTCCGATCGCCTGGCCAACGACGCCGGACGCGTCCGCCTTCGTCTGCACTGTGATGGTGAGTCGCCCGCGGTCCTGCGCTGACGCCGCAACCGCGAGCAACAGAATGGTCGCCAGGAAAAGAGAGGAACAGCGCTTCATGCTTCCTCCAGTACCGGAAAGTTCCGGCAGCGGTTGGACGGCGGAGTGGGCCAGAGGTTAGGTCAACGATAGTGGCCGCAGCATCCATCAACCGCTCACTTCTCCCGCGCGAGCCAGCGTGCGTAGGCCGCCATGTCGATGGCCGGAGCGGTGCCCATTCTTTGCAGCCGGGTGATGAGTTCCAGCAGGAAGCACGTCGTCGCTTTGTCATGCGGAGACGAGGTCACGCAGTCTGCGCCTCCGCAACCGAACGTCCCATAAGCAGCGACGCAGCCGAAATCGAGCCGGCCCTCTTCCTGATCGGCGGCGAGTAGCGGCGACAGATATTTCCCGATGCCCCTTGTTGTCCACTTGTTTTCAAACGCCAGAAATCCCGCCAGGATCGGCTGGGGAGTTGCCGTGCGCGGGCCATCAATCGTCTGCACCGGCACGCTCGTGCGCTGCAGACGGCGTACGCTGGCGACCTTCCGCTGGGCATAGCGCACAAACCTTGGCCGGATGTCCTGCTTGGCCTCGAACAGGGCGTAGACGGCCTCCACCGGCACAACCACCTGATCGTGGAGTTCGAAGATCAGCGGCGTGTACTGGCGGTCGAAGAGCACAATGTCGATCTGATCGCTGAACTTGCCCCTGCTGTCTACGACGGTCGCCTTCGCCGCGGCATAGCGTTGCGGCAGGTATTTTGTGAAGAGCGTACGCCAGACCGCCTCGCTGCTCTCGCCTTTGGCCGATGCATGCGCCAATGCCTCGCGGCTGGCCTTCAACTCCTGCTCCACGCCTTCGTGCAGGGCCTGCATCAGTTTCGGCAGCGACCACTGGACCTTCGGGCTCATCGCACGACGTCCTCCCACGACGAAGCCGCCGCTTCTCTCGCCGCCCTGGCCGCCTCGCTGACTCTTGCTTTCTCCTGCGCCGTAAGATCGTCGGAGATGATGTTGTTCGTGTTTGCCGGATCGGCGATCCTCGCTGCCGGAAATGAGTCGACGAGATAATCGAAAACCGTCATGACCCGCTGCGCCAGCGTCGGCTGAGGGTGGTAGGACAAAAGGCCCGGCAACGGCTTCGCCGCCAGAGCGCGGATGACCGAGAGCTCAAGATAGAACGACGGGAAATCGAGTCCTTTCTGATTTCTCCACAGCTTCACAATGCGTATCTCATCGGCTCGCCCCGCGCCCACTACCGTGCGCGCATGGGTGAAGACGTTGGTCTTGGTCCAGGTGTCGGCTTTACGCCGATACAGGCTGTGATCGTCCGAAAGCGCGTTCTGCCGCTTCCCCGGCACCAGGTCCACGGAGTACGTCGAAGCCATCTTGCCAGCCGGTTTTGAAAGGGCACGGCTTGGATTGGAAGAACCATTACTCAGCTTTGTCAGGGCACGGCTTTCAGCCGTGCCGTCGCCAGCCCCTACTTTTGTCATCCCGAGGAGGGCTTCAGGCCCCGACGAGGGATCTGCTTTTGATTTTCCCCGCGGCCACGTTCACCCGGGGCTGGCCCTACCGTGATATTCAGCGAAACATTCTGCCGCCTGACCGAATACCCCGCCGAGGTCAGGCAGTCGAAGAGTCTGTTGTAGACCTCTTTCAACGTTCCGTTCGTATGCTCCGACAGGGAGAGAAACAGGTCGATATCCGTCCCGCTGCGGACGGCCGTGCCTTTTCGGAAAGAACCGCTGGGATAGACACCCAGCAGATGGTCTCCAGCCCATTGCCGCAGGATGGGCATCAAGGTAGCTTGCACGCCAAGTAGCGGAGAGCCAGGCCCCGCATCCACCGCCTCCCGCAGCAGGATTCCGTATAGATACTGATCCGCGGTCATGGTCAAAGGAAAATTGTAAGACGGTGGGTGTTCTATCTTTTGTGAGTTGTGTCACAGAACGTGGTGAGTTGGTGCCCCGAGCCTGCCCTGAGCGCAGTCGAAGGGTTCGCGTCCATCTTTTGGACGCTAACCTGGGCCGGGAAGGTCCTACGAATCCCCAGGCTATTGAGCCGCAGCCGTCGCAACGGCGATTAGACCCCTCGTCCAGGTTTCGATAATTCTGTCTCCGCCAGCCGTGTATTCTGCTAACTCAAAAACAATTGGGCGAACTGTAGAAATAAACGACCTCGTGACAAGCGCCTTTTTCGCAGTAGACTTATTTCGGTGTGCGTAGAAATTTCTCACTCTTCGTAGGTCGTCAGCTGGAGAGTTTGCCGCAGCCAATGCAGCAGAGACTGTAAGAACATTAGCAATGGAGAGACGATGTGCGGCTGCGATGCATTTCGCAGCATCCGCCCACTCTGGTTCAAAGTGGATCTTCTTGCTCTTATAGGACGCGAGCAGGGCGGGCACCACCATCCCGCAGTTCTTGATGGAGATACTGCTCGGCGATATTGGCGCACCGCTTAATGATACTGTGCGCCCATATGCCGAGAGGATCACCAACTCACGGCAGTATCTCGCCCAAGCATCATGCATTCTGATAATTGTCATCTCACAGGCCAATTCCGCCTGCCTATGACTGGCTGTAGCGACCGCACCCAGGAAGTGCTCTTGTAGCCAAGACAATTCCGAGGTCAACCTTCCTAGCGGCTTATTGAACGCCGAGATCGCACCCATGTACTCTCAAACAGTTCCCGCACCCAGTGCGCGCACATAAACCGGGAACCTCACGCGGCGGCTTGCAATTCTCTGGGTACTCGCGCGAGAAGCTCTCCAAAACTCCGTTAGCGGCGGGCCAGGTTCAGTGGCACTATCGATTACCGACGCGAGAAGCTGCAAAACCTCAAAAACAGCGGCGGGCTTGCCAAAGACTTCGGTGGGCAAGTCTTTGAGATCTTCGTCCTTAAGTTCCCCCCGTGGCATGCCAATCATGAGATATGCCAAAGCGCTAAACAACATCAGTAGGTGCGGCGGACGGAGTAATGGGGTATCTAGCAGTTGCGGTGCAAGATTATTCGATAGAAAGCTTAGAACATCGTCTAGTGTAGTGCGTCGTAAGTAGTAACGATTATCTTCGATGCGCGTCCAATACTATGGAGGACGATAGGGTATGCGCATCGCCGCCGCAGTTACGCTGAGCCCGGAACAGACCGAGGTCTTGGAGCGGATGGCACGAGCACGTTCTATGCCTGCGCGGGTTGTGGAGCGGGCGCGGGTCGTGCTGATGGCCGCAGACGGGTTGGAGAACAAGGAGATTGCCGGGCGGATGAACATGACGCCGGAGAAGGCGGCGCGCTGGCGGAACCGCTTCCTGGCGGGCGGGGTTGCGGCCTTGCAGAAGGACGCACCCCGACCCGGCAAGCCACGCACGATCACGGAACGGAAGGTGAAGCGAGTGGTGGAAATGACGCTGCACAATAGGCCGGCGAACGCCACGCACTGGTCGACGCGCACCATGGCGCGGGCGGCGGGCATCAGCGAGGCCAGGGTGCGCCGCATCTGGCATGCGCATGGACTGAAGCCGCATCAGGTGCGGACCTTTAAGCTCAGCAGCGATCTCCGGTTCCGGAGAAGTTGGAAGACATCGTCGGCCTTTATCTGAATCCACCCGAGCACGCCATCGTCCTGTGCGCCGACGAGAAGAGCCAGATTCAGGCTCTGGACCGCACCCAACCGGGATTGCCCTGAAGCAGGGCCGTGTCGGCACCATGACCCACGATTACAAGCGCCACGGCACGACCACCCTGTTTGCTGCGCTGAACACCCTGGACGGCCATGTCGATCTGCTGTGCGACGACCGCCACCGCCATCAGGAGTGGCTGGCCTTCCTGCGCTTGATCGAGCACCGCGCCCGCAGACAAGAAACTTCACCTGATCGTGCGACAACTACGCCACGCACAAGCATCCAACAGTGAAGCGCTGGCTGGACGCCATCCGCGCTTCCATGTCCACTTCACCCCCACCAGCGGCTCGTGGCTCAACATGGTGGAGCGCTTCTTCCGCGACCTCACCGACAACCGCCTCCGCCGCGGCGTCTTCCCCAGCGTCGAGGCACTGATCAAGGCCATCCACGACTACATCGACCAACACAACCACAACCCCAAGCCGTTCATCTGGACGGCCAAGGCTTCCGACATCCTCGAAAAGGTCACCCGCGCACAGGCCGCTCTGAATAATGTTCAATCTGCGTGACGCACTACACTAGTTTGTTGATGCTAGTCACGTCAAATGAACCATCGTACTTTCTGTAAAGGGCATCCAGCTTCGGATCGCCGCCATCACGAACGCCTTCCAGAAGAATTCCAACCATCTCAGCAGTGAGAGCGTCATCAAGCATTCTGACTCGCTGCTGGGTCGAGAGAACTTTATAGTCCTTCCAAAATGCTCCCCACTTTCTCGATGCAGCTCGAATTGCAAACTTAAAATCACCCTGCCATTTCGCGTGACGCTTTTCTGGGCCATTCAGCGAAACCGTGTAAGAATTTAGTCGTGCAAATACCTCAAGAACATCCTCAGTTGTGGCATTCACCAGTTGGTCAACTGCGATTGGATACGCCAAGAATTCTGTTTTCTGGCTGTCATCGAGATCATCATACTTCATCCCTTCGAACTCGGCAGCCCGCTTCGAAAGCGTCAATTTGTTATCGGCAAAGTCTAATATGGCACGGATGCGCTGTTGTCCATCAACGACCTCGCGGACAGACTTTTTGCTGACAATGTCGATTTTGGTTCGTAAATAGACTTTTGGGATAGGAAGTTGTCGTAGGATTGTGTCTATCAAAAACGTGCGGGCTGCTGGACTCCACACGCTACCCCTTTGAAAATCAGGGTTTAAATCTAGACGCTTTTCTTTGTGCCAATCTACGAAGTCTGAGATGCGATACTGTTCAAGAATAGAAGGCATTACCCCTCTTTCTGGCGCGAAGGGCCTCGTTGGTTTTACACGGGTTGGTCGAACACGCCTGCCGATTCAAATCGTTTAAGGTACTTTGATGGGCTCGCTGCAATTTATCACATTATCAGTTGAATGCCTGGAAACAAAGAGTACCTCTCGCGATCAGGTTGGTTGGCCAGGTGCCCCACTCATTCGCGGGTTTCGAATGAGTGGGTCTGCGAGGCGGAGTAGGTTATCGTGAGCGGCCATTCCTGACAATTCACTCTTACCAAACCCTCTTCGCCGCAAGCATAGGTCCGGAAACTGCTCCATTTCCACTCTTCCGGTTTTTCTGCCAGACCTCGCTTCACCGGGCTCCGTTGTATCTACCACCCCGGTTAACGTAACTTCTCGATGCGCTTTTCCGTAGTACACACACTGAAGTCGTAGAAGCGTTTTTGCCAGATCGGGCCCGTGCGCTTGCCGCCATGGTGAAGCAGCTTCGTGAATCGCTCTTTCACCACTTTCATCACCACCGAAGGATTTCCCACTTCCGGCTCGGTGATCAGAAGATGGAAATGTTCAGGCATCACCACGTAACCGACTACAACAAAGCGATACTTTTGCCGGGCACGCTCCAGGACACGCAGAAACAGGTCACGGCGTTCGCCGATGCCCAACTCCGGACGGCGCCGGTAACAACTGCAGGTGATGAAGTGCAGGTCGTGCCCACCATACCAGCGCTCCAAACCTCTGGTCATGCCCCGAAAATATCGGGGGAAACTCGTTTGCGTCTGTGATGAGACTTACCGGAGGCTGTGACTCGCGGAACCCACTCATTCGAACCCCGCGAATGAGTGGGGCACCCGTGCTCGGGATGACAATTCAGGTGAGACTACAGCACGACAAATGAAAACGGGACGCTCGTCGCGTCCCGTCTGGGGCTGAAGCCCCGTTTCATTTTTGTTGGCCTTTGGCGCGAACCTGAAGGTTCGCTCTACCGTCGCGTCCCGTCTGGGGGTGAGCCCCGTTTCGAGTTGTGGACCTGTAACGCGGGCCTTAAGGCCCGCTCTACCCGTCGTTTGTGCTGGCGCTGAGCTGGAGCTCAGCTCTACCCAAACTGACAACTGACAACCGGCAACTGACCACTGCCTTTAATCGTGCACGCCGTCCATGAACGCGCGCAGCTTGCGCGAGCGCGACGGATGACGCAGCTTGCGCAGCGCCTTGGCCTCGATCTGGCGGATGCGTTCGCGCGTTACGGCGAACGACTGGCCGACTTCTTCGAGCGTGTGCTCGGAGCCGTCTTCCAGCCCGAAGCGCATCTTGATCACCTTCTCCTCGCGCGGAGTCAGGGTGCGCAGCACCTGCGCCGTCTGCTCCTTGAGGTTGACGTTGATCACGGCTTCGGCCGGCGAGACCACGGCGCGGTCCTCGATGAAGTCGCCCAGGTGCGAATCTTCCTCTTCGCCGATCGGCGTCTCGAGCGAAATCGGCTCCTGCGCGATCTTCAGAACCTTGCGCACCTTGGCCACCGGAATGTCCATGCGCTTGGCGATTTCTTCCGAGGTAGGCTCGCGTCCCAGTTCCTGCACCAGCTGCCGCGAAGTGCGGATCAGCTTGTTGATCGTCTCGATCATGTGCACCGGAATACGGATGGTGCGCGCCTGATCGGCGATGGCGCGGGTGATGGCTTGACGAATCCACCACGTCGCGTAGGTCGAGAACTTGTAGCCGCGGCGATACTCGAACTTGTCGACGGCCTTCATCAGGCCGATGTTGCCTTCCTGAATCAGGTCGAGGAACTGCAGTCCGCGATTGGTGTACTTCTTCGCAATCGAAACCACCAGTCGCAGGTTAGCTTCGATCAGCTCGCGCTTGGCGTACTCGGCGTCAACGTCGCCCTGCACGATTTCGCGCTGCGTGCGCTTGAGCTCCGGAAAGCTGGCGCCCGCGTCCTGCTCCATGCGCTCCAGGTCGGACCGGATGCCGCGCGACTGCTTGCGGAATTCTTTCTTCTGCTCTTCGGAACGCGTCGCTTCGGCACGCTTCTCGAAGCTGACCGCCTGGCGCTCCAGCCCGCGCATGCTGTCGACCGTCTTGTTGACGCGGTCGATCAGGCGCTTGCGCTCGCTGTTGGTGAAGCCCAGCCGGCGAATCACACGCGAGACCATGATCTGCTCGCGACCCAGCGCCCAGCGGCACTTGCGATGATCCTTAGGCCGCTTCTTCTGCGGGATGTCGGCCAGCTTTTCGATCAGCAGGATCGATTTCTTGTAGTGCTTCTGCAGGTCGTCAATGCGCCCGGTGATCTCGTTCAGGCGGTTGGTGACCACCTCTTCCGTGATCTCCTCTTCGTCGAAGAGAACGATTTCCTTGATGGAACGGACGCCGCGCTTCAGGTCTTCGCCGATGGCGATGATCTCGCGGATGACGATGGGCGAACGCGACAGCGCTTTCAGCACGCGCAACTGGCCGCGCTCGATGCGCTTGGCGATTTCCACTTCGCCTTCACGCGTCAGCAGCGGAACCGTGCCCATCTCCCTCAGATACATCCTGACGGGATCGTTAGTTTTTTCCAGGGTGCCCGGCGAGAGATCCAGCTCCATGTCCTCGCCGGCTTCAATCTCGTCAAACTTCTTGTCACCGGACTTGGGGCCCTCGAGCACATCAATGCCCTGCGTGCCGATGGTGGTCAGCAGGTCCTCGAGGTCGTCGGGGGAATGCATGTCGTGTGGGATCAGATCATTCACCTCGTTATAGGTGAGATAACCTTTCTCCTTGCCCACATCGATCAATTTTTTGATATCGTCGTACTTGTCTTCTAGAGCCAAAGCGGAATTCCCTCTGCGCTGCGCCTCTCATGCGGCGCTTCTAATTGTGTGCACACTGCGGCGGGAGCGGTACCGGCAGTACCGACACATGCGGAAACTTTCAGATTTTAGCATAGGCGGGGCCCGCTCCCTAGCCTTTTCTTCACTTTACGGCCGTCGCCGCCGGTTCGGAGCCCGTCCTGACACCGCTTCCATTCGGCCAAAATCGTCCTGTTCAGTTAGATGTTTCCAAGCTCGATAAGGCTTCACCCTTTTCCGTCAATCACTTAGAAGCCACCCACGCGAGGTCAAGAGCTGCTTTTTCGGTTCGCGGTGCTCACCAGGTCATCGGTTTCGCCGACAGCGCTCATCGCCTTGTGGATCCGGATCCGTTGCTGCAACAAATTCGCCGCCGACACAGCGTCCTGACGCCGTTCCGCCTCTTTCAGTTGATGCTGTAAGTCGTCCAGTTGCCGCCGCAAGACACGCCGGCGCAGCGAACGAATCGCGCTCTCCAGCAACTCAGGCGTGAGTTCCTCGCCTTCGTCCATCAGCACCGAGGCAAGAAGCCTGCGGTCGCGCTCTTCCAGAGGCAGCGACATGGGATCGAGTCCCTGCTCGTGAGCCGACAGCATCATCTCCACCAATGCCTCGGTAGCCGAGCCTTCGTGCAGACGCTCGCGTGTGAGGGCAAAATGCGTCTGCCGCGCGGGATCGAAATCACCGTCCTGACCCTCGCGGTTGCTGTTCTCGCCTGAGGCTGTCGACTGCGTGGCCAGCGCACGGATCAGCACGCGCTCTGCATCGGTAGTGCCGGCGCCGCTTGCAGCGCTGACCCGCGGCGCCGATCGAGTCGACGCAGCGTGACGCAGTTCCTGCTTCAGCACCGTCGATTCAATCCCGAGCCTATGCGAGACTTCGTTGGCCCACTCGTCGCGCACGATGCGACTGGGCACGCGCTGAATGTGCGGCAACAGATAGTTCAGGGCTTTGACCTTGCCTTCCGGAGTGCGGGTCGGAAACAGCGTTCGAGCGCGCTCGACCAGGTAGTCGAAGTATTTCGGCGCGTGCCGCATGGCCTCGTCATAGGCGTCAATACCTTTGCGGCGAACGAAAAGGTCAGGATCGAACCCGCTTTCCAAGGACAACACCTTGATCTGAAAATCCTCGCTGATGAGGAGAGTGAGCGACCGCTCAGCCGCGGCAGCGCCGGCATTGTCAGGGTCAAAGTTAACCACGATGTTCTTACTGAAGCGCGCCAGCAGTTTTGCCTGTATCTCGGTGAACGCCGTGCCCGAGCTGGCAATCACGTTGTGGCGGCCCGCGTTGTAGAGCGAGATGCAGTCCATCTGGCCCTCGACAAGAATGGCGTAATCCAGCTTGCGGATCGCTTCTTTTGCCTTGTCGAGATTGAACAACACGCGCGACTTCGAATAGATGGAAGTCTCGGGCGAGTTGAGGTATTTCGGGCCGGCTTTCTCATCGATCGATAGTGTGCGACCGGTGAAGGCAATGATCTTCCCCTGCTCGTTAGCGATGGGGAACATTACGCGATTGCGGAATTTGGAATAGATAGTGGCCAGGGGCTGGGGGCTAGGGGTCAGAGACGGCGACTCACTCTCCGATTGCTCTGCTAAGCCCTGACTTCCAGCCCCTGATCCCTCATCTTTCTGCTTCCACGAGAACAATCCCGACTCGCGCAGCAGTCCTTCCTCGAACTGCCCGCGCAGCGCGTCACGCAGCAGAAAACCGGAGTCCGGCGCGAAGCCGATGCGGAATTCGGCGATCTGCTCCGGCGTCAGGCCGCGTGAGGCCAGGTATTCGCGAGCATTCGCCCCTTCCGGTCGCCGCAACTGGGCTTCGAAGAAAGCACAGGCGCGCTCGTGAATATCGATCATGCCGCCGCGCATCCTGGCAGCGCGGGCTTCCTCCGGCGAGGAATAGGTCACCTTCGGCATGGGGACGTGCAGCTTCTCGGCGATCAGACGAACCGCTTCAGGAAAGCTGATGTTCTCGATCTTCTGGACGAACGCGAACACATCACCCGACGCGCCGCAACCGAAGCAGTGAAAGAACTGGCGCGTGGCGTGGACGGAGAACGACGGCGACTTCTCCTGATGGAATGGGCACAGCCCCTGGAAGTTCTGCGCGCCGCTCTTGCGCAGCTTGACGTACTCGCCCACGATGCGGACGATGTCAGCCTGTTCTTTCAGGCTATGCGCAAAATCTCCCGGGTTCGCCATCTTCTCAGTTTGCCGGACAGGGCAAGAGTTGGCCAGACGTCAAACGGGTACCGGTGCCAGATATCGGAGGAAACGCTGTGCTGGCCTGTGAATATCGCGGGCGAATCTATTCCCCGGCGCCCATCAGCAGAACCGGCGAGGTAGGTTTGTCGGAGCCGGCCTCGTTCTCGACCGTGATGGCGAAAGCCTTGGCTTCGACGCCTTCGGGCATGGGATGGTCCATCACGATGGCGTTGCCGTGGTCATCGGGCTTGAAAACGCCGGCCGCGATGGGCGCGCCCTTCGCCGGAATGATCCACAGCTCATAGGCCTTGCCCTCGGGCACAGGAGCCAGATTGCTGGCCATGAGCATCATGCGCTTCTTCGTGGGGCTGTAGATGGCAGTGCCGCTGGGCTGCTTGACCGCCTTCTGCGGATTCAGGGAGACGTGCACGGCATCCGGCGATGTCAGCAGCGCCATCTCCTGATGCAACTGGTCGAGTTGCGTCGTCTGATCCTGATTGCGGCCGACCAGTTCGGCCATTTCATCCTTGAGTTGTCCGTTGCGGTGCCACAATCCAACAGCGACCAGCAGCATGCAAAGCGCCGCAAGCGCAGGAATCAAGTTCCACCACAGGCCACGCTGTGGGGCGGATGCCGGAGCAGGCGAAGGCGCGGAAATGCCCCGCGGCTCTTCGGCGATCGCGCGCATCAGGCGCTGCTTGCTGCGCGCCGGAGGTTGCGCACCTGCGCTGCTCAATCCGAGCAAGCCAAGATCGCAGCGCACGCGCCTGCAATTCGCGCCGGCAGGCGGCACACGTCTCCAGGTGCTGTTCCAATTCCTGGCGCTCCGTGCTGGACAACGAATCCAGCGCGTAAAGCGCCAGGTTGTCCGCGAATTGTTCGTGCGTGCTCAAATCGTCTCCGGGGCTAAGCCCACGCTGGCCTAAAGGCCAGCTCTACCCCTCAATTCCGATCTACCGCTGACGTTGGCTTGAAGGCCAGCTCTACCACCTTCACTTCCGATCTACCGCTGACGCTGGCGTAAAGGCCAGCTCTACCAGCCTATCCCGCAAACTTCGTTCGCAAGAATTGCAGGCCACTGCGAATCCTTGTCTTGATCGTTCCCAGCGGCTGCCCCGTTTTCTCTGCGATTTCCGTATGTGTGAGCCCCTGGAAAAACGCCAGCTCCAGCACCTTACGCTGCTCGGGATTCATCTCCGCCAGCACGTTCCTGACCTTGTCGATCACCATATTGCGTTCTACTTCGTCGCGCAGGTCAGGACCGCCGGCAAGGACGCAATCCTCAATGTCGGTCTCGGGCCGGCGCTTGCGCAGCCGGTCAATCGAGCGGTGCCGCGAAATCACAGCCAGCCATGCCGCCAGGCTGCCCCGGCTGGCGTCGAAGGCATCGGGCTTTCGCCACAACTGGAGGAACACGTCCTGCAACACGTCTTCGGCGGTTCCAGCGTCCTGTAGCACCCGGAGTGCTACCGCGTATACCACCTTGGCATACCGATCATAGAGCTCAGACATCGCCTGCTGGTCGCCAGCGCGTATGCGAGCGACCAGGCGCATATCGTCGGCGACATCACCGCGAACCAGCGAGCTCTGTTCCATCGGTTCCATTAGTAATACGCTTCAGGACGTTTCTTAGATTGCATTCAAACTGGTTGTCAATTCACTGAGGCTAAAACACGCCGACAGATCAACACGGGCCGTTTCGAGCGCGAATCCGCAACGTTGCGGCTGAAACCTCGTGACCATATCAGCAAACCCCTTCACCGGACAACTCACGGATCAGGCGTCAGTGCCCCGGGATTGGATGCGAATCTGCAGTCGCGTGTCGAGGTTGAGGGAGTCGTCTCGCGAGTCCTGCACTAATGCTTTCTTCTCAGCTGCATTTCTCGCAGCATCTCGGATTGCACCTCACCCGATAACGCACTTCGAATCGCCGGAAAAATAACTTCTTCTTCCAGCTGAAGGTGCGCACGGAACATCTCGTCGAGAGCTTTGGTAATGCTGCACATCTCAGCCCCGGCAGCATGAATGGTCTGCGGGTTGTTCTGCACTATCAGCAGCAGCGGCAGCAGGCGCTCCAGCAATTCGTCGATCGCCTGATGCTGGTCGGTCATTGCCAGCAATGCGTGATGCAGCTTGTCATCCGCAAGGCCATCCAGCCGCGGGCGCAGTGTTTCTTCCTCGTCGGCTTCGTGCAGCGGCAGGGAAACCGTGTAGTAGCGATGCGCGCCGGCTGCGGCCTGCGTGACTTCCGCGGGCGTCGCGCCCTGAGCATGCGCCAACTTCACGGCAACGCCCGTAAAATGCCGGATGCGCCGGTGGCAGCCGAGTAGCAGATCAACGGCGTCTTCGTCTTTCGGCGGCGACGTGAGGGGAGAAATCTGGTTCAGCATTGAATCCATTCTAAAGGCAGGGGCCAGGGATTAGGGGCTAGGGATTAGCGGGGCATAGTCGGAGTGGTTGATGAAGACAACCGCCGGCAAACCTTGCGCGCGATCCAGATGGAACATCAACACTCAGCAAAGTGCTAGCACTAATCCCTAACCCCTGACCCCTAACCCCTAACCCCTAGTCCCTATCTTTGAAACTTCATCTCCACGGTCACCCGCACCGGCACGGGATGTCCATTTCTTTGTGCGGGTTTGAACTTCCACTTCTTCACGGTTTCGACGGCCGGCTTCTCGAAGGCGGCTTCGTCGCTGTGCATCACGCGCACAGGTTCGACGTGGCCCTTGGCATCGATGCCGATCAGGAGAACGACCGTTCCCAGCGGATCGGCGTCAGCCGGCAGGTCGGGATACTTGGGATCTGGAGCGGAAATCGCTTTCGGCGGTTTGATGTCTTTGGTAACGGGAGGGAACGCAGCAAATGCAGGGTCCTCCGTAGAAACGGAGCTGTCTACAACGGCTGCGGAATCCTTTTGCGTTTGTGCCCAGACATTCCCTGCAACAGCCAGCATACCGGCGGCCAGCGCCATCGCCCGCAACAAACCCATGCCCAGTCAACCCCGAATGAAGTAAGACGCCTTCCCTATTGTATTCAATGCGTGTTCATCTGTTGCTGCCAGCCTACCGCGACTGCTCCAGGCGCATGCGGCCCGCCGTGCGTGCTATGCTGTTGGTCTCAGTTGGAATCGGACGACCTATGAAGCGCATCGATACCAATCAGCATGTCTACGCTGAAGCCTGCGCCGGCCGCTTCCCATTTGCCTGCCTTTTTTGTTGTTGTTGTCGCTAGCCGTTGCCTCATCTTTCCTTCTCAGTTCCAACCCACAATTGAATCGGCGCAAGCGCCACCTTTTTGGAGATAGTCAATGAAGATAGCCAATGACGTTACCCAACTTATCGGACACACCCCGTTGGTCCGCCTGAACAAAGTTACCGCCGGAGCTCGCGCTACCGTGGTGGCCAAGCTGGAAAGCATGAATCCGTGCAGCAGCGTGAAAGACCGCATCGGGGTCAGCATGATCGAAGACGCCGAGCGCGCGGGCAAAATCGCGCCCGGCAAGACGACGCTGATCGAGCCGACCAGCGGCAACACCGGCATCGGACTGGCGTTTGTGGCTGCAGCCAAGGGCTACAAGCTGATCATCACCATGCCCGACACGATGAGCACGGAACGTCGTGTAATGCTGCGCGCCTTCGGGGCCGACGTCGTCCTTACGCCCGGCGCCAAGGGTATGAAAGGTGCGATCGCCAAAGCCAACGAGCTGCTGAAGTCGACGCCGAACAGTTACATGCTGCAACAGTTCGACAACCCGGCAAACCCCAAGATTCACCTTGCCACCACCGGTCCGGAGATATGGGACGATACCGACGGCAAAGTCGACATCCTGATTTCGGGCATCGGCACCGGCGGCACATTGACCGGCGTGGCCGAGTACATCAAGCCGAAGAAGCCGACGTTCAAGGCGATTGCGGTTGAGCCTACCGAAAGCCCGGTGCTCTCCGGCGGTCAGCCCGGTCCACACAAGATCCAGGGTATCGGCGCGGGATTTGTGCCCAGCATTCTGCGCACCGACCTCATCGACGAAGTCGTGCAGGTTTCCAGCGACGAGGCCATCACCATGGCCCGGCGACTGGCGAAAGAAGAGGGATTGCTGGTGGGCATCTCGTCGGGTGCGGCCGTGCAGGCGGCTCTGAAAGTGGCGCAGCGGGAAGAGAATGCAGGTAAGCTGATTGTCGTAATTATCCCGTCATTTGGGGAACGCTACTTGAGCAGCATCCTGTTCCAGCAGTTGCGGGAAGAGGCGCTGGCGCTTCCCACGGTTGAGGTCAACGTTTGAGCTTTTTCTCATGTGCGCGCGAAGATGTCGCCGCGGTATTGGATCGCGATCCCGCGGCGAAGTCTACCTTCGAGGTGCTGGTCCTCTATTCCGGGCTGCATGCCTTGTGGGCCTATCGCGTGCATCACTGGATGTGGACGCACGGCTGGCGATTTCCGGCGCGCGCGATGTCGCAGTTTGCGCGGCTGCTCACCGGAATCGAAATCCATCCCGGCGCCGAAATCGGGCGGCGTTTCTTTATCGATCACGGCATGGGCGTCGTCATCGGCGAGACAACCATCATCGGCGACGACGTCACGCTTTATCAGGGCGTGACCCTGGGCGGCACCGGCAAAGAAACCGGCAAGCGCCATCCGACCATCTGCAACAACGTGGTCGTCGGGACCGGCGCGCGCGTGCTGGGCAATATCACCATCGGCGAGAACAGCCGCGTCGGCGCGGGCTCGGTCGTGCTGCGCGATGTACCCGACAACTCCACCATCGTCGGCGTGCCCGGCCACATCGTGCTGCGCCGCGGCAAGCGCGTGGTCATCACCGATCCCAAGCAGATCAACGATCCTCTCTCCGAGGCGCTGGCTGCCGTCGCCAACGAAGTCAAGAAGCTGAAGCAGCAGGTACACGAGCTACAGGGGCGCGAGATGGTCTACAGCGACGGGGACGATAAATTGCAGCAGGCCATCGAGATCGACTACCAGATATGAACCCCGCCGCTGCATTCGCCAGGTAATTCGCTGCTGGGAGCAGCGCGAGATCTAAGGTCAGGGCAGTATCACTCGATTTCCACAGTGTTAAGCGCACAACAAATTCCGATGACGGCAAACGTCTGCCGAGATGAAGTCATCCTATCGGACATCTGGCCTTCCAACGACGAGGAGGGGGTTCGCACTTGTCCGACACGCACATTCAAGTGGAGGCTCGGCCGCCGGTCGTGACCACGCCAAAAAGCGCCGAGGCTCGTCGTCTCCGCCTGCAAGTCCTGCTGCTCATCCCTCTGCTATGCGTCGTCATCATTGCCATCGTAGTGGATCGAGAGTGGCCGTTCACCCAGTCGGCAATCGCGCAGTCGCTGCAACAGCAGTCCGGAGGCAATGTTCAGATTGGATCGTTCCACCAGTTCTATCTGCCGAGCCCCGGATGTGTGGCGGAAAACGTCACGTTTCACCGCACGGGCGACAGCAGCAGTCGGCCATTCCTCACCATTCAAAAGTTGACGATTCTCGGCAGCTACCCCGGACTGCTGACTCATCACATCAGCACCGTGCGTGCGGAAGGTTTTCATGTGGTCGTCCAACCGCAACCGTCATCGTCAGCCTCGGGCGGCACGGAGTTCAATGTCGGGACCATTGCGCCGGGGCTGAGCATCGGCAAGATCATCGCGGATAACGCCGTCATCGAATTTCCTGCAACCGCAGATCGCGAGCAGGCCCTGATCTTTCGTCTGCCCAAGCTGACCGTGCATGGTGTGGAAGACGGCAAGCCGCTGAGCTATCAGGCGACTCTGCAAGTCCCGCAACCTCCCATGGACCTTGATGTCAGCGGAAACTTCGGACCATGGCGCGCCGGGCACGGCGGCGAAAGCAAGATGTCCGGCGCATACGACCTGAAGAGTCTCGACCTTGGCGCGTTTCATGACATCGGAGGAATTCTTACCTCGAAGGGAAATTTTGAAGGCACTCTGCAGCATGTAACCGTTAGCGGCAAAGTCGACACACCCAAATTCACCGTGAGTTCCAGCGGCCATCCCATTCACCTGAGAGCCGACTATTCGGCCACGGTGAACGGTCTGAATGGCGACGTGAGGGTCGATGCCGCCCAGGTGCGTTTCGCCGGCACCGTCATTGATGCTGCCGGCTCCGTCACCGGCCGGGATGGCAAACAGGGTAAGACCGCGCAATTCGTCCTGACTTCCAGCAAAGCGCGCGTTCAAGATTTGTTGTGGATCTTTATTTCGGAGAACAAGCCGCCCATGACCGGTCCGATCATCTTCCGCGCAAAGGCGACGGTTCCGCCGGACAAGCGACCCTTCCTGAAGAAACTTGTACTGCAGGGTGATTTCGGCATCGCTAACGCGCAGTATCCGGATGAGAGCACGCAGCGCACAGTCGACGTCTTAAGCGCTCGCGCCCGTGGACAGGCGGATAAGGTCGAAGACATCGATGACAAGCTGGGTAACAACACCTACGATCCCGGACGCGTGCTCTCCAACATCAGGGGACATGTCGTCACCACCGACGCCGTCGCCCACCTCAGCGACGTCATGTTCGATGTGCCGGGAGCTTCGGCAAAACTCAATGGCACGTACAACCTGATCTCGCATCGAGTGGACCTGAGCGGTCCTATGCACCTTGCGAGCGAGCTCTCAAAGACGACGACCGGAGTGAAATCGGTTTTGCTGAAGGTGCTGGAACCCTTTATGAAAAAGGGTCACCATAATGAGTCAGTGATCGCCATTAAAATCGGCGGCACGTGGGAGAACCCCACCTACGCCGTCGTGCCCATGGCTGAGAAGTAGATCCTACTTGGAAGGATTGCAACGCCGGCGGACGATGTGTATCCGCTGTTGTGACCGGCTGAGGGCCGCAGCTTTCAACTGCTCGATCTCAGCCGCCTGACGTCCCGCCATCTCCTGGATCATGTCGAGCACTGTCTTCTGTCTGGTTTCGCCAATCTGTACGAGTTGCATGTTGCAAAGAGTAGCGAACCGGCAAAGACCGCACATCCCCTGCTGGTCGCACCTCTGCTACAACCTAGGAACTACGCGGTTGCGCCCGGATTTGCGCTCAATCGGGCATAGGAGAGCAATGTTAAGATCACTTCGAGCTTTCTGGTTGCTGCAAATTTCTTAGCGGACGTACGGCGTGGACAAATCCCAACAAGTGGAGCAGGTCGCGAAGGTTTGTCATGAAACCCTGAGAGCGTTTTGTCAGTCCCTCGACGATCATTCCATGCTTCCGTGGGAGGAAGCGCCTGAGTGGCAGAAGGAGTCGTCACGTGCGGGCGTACGAAGCTATTTCAAGAAGTTTGCGGACGGGATTGAGGCTTCGCCGGAGGAGACGCACGTGCGCTGGCTGGAGGAGAGGCAGGCCAACGGATGGAAGCACGGTGAGACGAAGAACCACCAGACGAAAGAACACCCGGCGCTTGTCCCGTACCAGAATCTATCGTTAGACGAGAAGCGGAAAGACTATCTGTTCGCCGCGATTTGCCGAGCCTTTTGCGAATCGGCGGCAGCGGAGGCTTCTTCGGCAAAGGCCAAGAAGTAGCCGCTGGCGTGCCACCCTTTGAGAAGCCGATGATTTCATCACTCCAAGACAGTCATAGGGCTCCTTCCCCACAGACCGTCGCGCTAACTGGCTTCATGGCCGCCGGCAAAAGCACCATCGGCCGCGAACTTGCTCGCCTGCTACGTTGGAACTTTATCGATCTGGACTGCGAGATCGAACGCGAAAGTGGCCTGCTCATCAGCGACTTGTTCACCCGGCACGGTGAGGATCACTTCCGCAAGGTTGAAGCTGCCGCACTACGCTCTGTGCTGGCGCAACGGACGGCGCCAACGGTGATCGCCCTTGGCGGCGGGACATTCGTGCAGCCGCAAAATGCTGCATTGCTGCGCGAGCGCGGCGTCCGCGTGGTTTTCCTTGAGCACGATCTGCAGAAACTTCTGCAACGCTGCCGCAACGCGGGCGACCGCTTGCCGGAAAACCCTCGACCACTGGCGGCCGACGAAGACGCCTTCTGCGCTCTCTATGCGCAACGACTGCCGCTCTACCGCTTGGCAGACGTGACGGTCGTTCCCCGCGAGAAAGAGGCGCCGCAGGTCGCGCAGGAAGTGCTGACGGCGCTGGGACTGACTGCGGCGAATCACGCAAGGTAGTTCACTCATCACCTCAGCGCCAACGCGAACGTGATATAACTTGAATTTTCCCCACGAAAATGTCACAGAAAATTGCAGTCGGAATACTTGGCGCCACCGGCGTCGTCGGTCAGCGTTTTATTCAAATGCTGGAGCATCATCCCTGGTTTGAGGTGGCGTGGTTGGCCGCCTCTGACCGCTCTGCCGGGCAAGCCTATGGTGACGCCGCGCGCTGGCGCTTGAAGACGCCCATCCCCGAACGCGTGCGCGCGATGAAGGTCTCGAATGCCGTGCCAGACGGCGCGCCGCGTGTCATTTTTGCTGCGCTCGACGCCGGCATTGCCCGCGAGATGGAGCCGGAGTTTGCCGCTGCCGGATGCGCCGTGGTCAGCAACTCCAGCGCCTTCCGCATGCAGGATGATGTTCCGCTCATCATCCCTGAAGTCAATGCCGATCACCTTTCGCTGATCGAGAAGCAAAGCTGGCGCAAGCAGTCGGGCGGCTACATCGTCACCAATCCCAACTGCTCGGCGATTGGCTTGGTGGTCGCCCTGGCGCCGCTGCATCGCAAGTTTGGCATCGAGTCGCTTTTCGTCACCACCATGCAAGCAGTCAGCGGCGCGGGATATCCCGGCGTGGCCTCGCTGGACATTCTTGGCAACGTGATTCCCTACATCGCCAAGGAAGAAGAGAAGATGGAAGAGGAGACGCGCAAGCTCCTCGGCCGCGTGAACGGCGATCACGTTGACATGGCCAACTTCACGATGACCGCGCACTGCAATCGCGTGGCAGTGGAAGATGGGCACACCGAGTCGGTGTCCATAAAGCTGAAGAAGAAGGCTACAGCGGACGAAATCATCGCGGCCTTTAACGAATTTCAATCGACTCCACAGGAGCTGAAGCTACCGCTCGCTCCCGAACAACCTATCGTCTATGATGCGGCGCCCGACCGTCCGCAACCGCGCTTTGACGTTGATCGCGGCAAAGGCATGACCGTCAGTGTGGGACGTCTGCGTCCCTGCGGCGTGTTGGACTGGAAGTTCACTGTGCTCTCGCACAACACCATTCGCGGAGCGGCCGGTGCGGCGCTGCTGAACGCCGAACTCCTGAAGGTGCAGGGATTGCTCCCCGGCGCTGCTGAGACCAGCGGCGTGACGGCGGGTCGAGGTGTTCTGCCGTGATCGTGATGAAGTTCGGCGGCACCTCGGTCGAGAACGCCACCGCCATCGATCGCGTCGCCAGCATCGTGAAGTCGCGCCTCCCCGAGCGGCCCTTCGTGGTCGTCAGCGCGATGGCCAAGGTCACCGACCAACTTCTGGCGATGGCAGCCGCGGCCGGACGCGGCGAGCGCGATGCGGCGCTGGAAATTTGCCGCGCGCTGCGCGAGCGCCACTACCTGACTGCCGGCGAACTGCTCGGCACAGGGCTGCACACCGATCTTCACAACGAATTAGGCGCGGAGTTCGATTCGCTCGACGAGCTGCTGCGCGGCATCTCCGCCGTCGGCGAACTCACGCCGCGAACCTCCGACTACGTAGTGTCGTTCGGCGAGCGACTCTCCAGCATGATCGCGGTGCCCGCGTTCCTCGCTCGCGACATTCCAGCGGTGCTCGTCGATCCACGCAAGGTCGTGATCACCGACGCGCAGCATAGCCGCGCCGTTCCCCAAGTCGAGGAAATCAACGACCGTCTACAGGATCACGTGCAGCCGCTGATCGACAAACAGCAAGTGCCGATCATGGGCGGCTTCGTCGGCGCTACTCGCGAGGGAACAACGACGACCATCGGCCGCGGCGGCTCGGATTTTTCCGCCGCGCTTGGTCGGCGCCGGACTCAACGCCGAGGCGCATCGAAATCTGGACCGACGTCGACGGCATGAAGACCACCGATCCGCGGATCTGTCCGGACGCCCGCCGCATCAAGCTGATCAGCTTCGAAGAGGCCGCCGAGCTGGCATACTTCGGCGCGAAGGTTCTGCATCCGGCGACCGTGCTGCCCGCCGTCGAGAAGAACATTCCGGTGCTGGTGCTGAACTCGCGCAATCCTTCCAACGAAGGCACGCGAATTCTCTCGCGCACCCCGCGCTCGCAGTCGCTGTTCAAGGCCATCGCCGCGAAGACGCGCATCACCGTTATCGACATTGTCGCGGCACGCATGCTGATGGCGCACGGCTTTCTGGCGAAGGTCTTCGACATTTTCGCGCGCCATCGCTGCGCCGTCGACGTGGTTTCGACCTCCGAGGTCAGCATCTCGCTCACCGTCGATTCCAACGAAGCCATTCCGCAGATCGCCGCCGATCTGGAGAAGCTGGCTTTCGTGAAGTATTCGGGGCGCAAGGCGATTGTCTGTCTGGTGGGCGAGAACCTGCGCGATACTCCCGGCGTTGCGGCGCAGATTTTTGAGGCCATCAGCGACATCAACGTGCGCATGATTTCCCAGGGCGCGTCGGAGATCAACCTGACCTTCGTCATCGATGAAGCTGACGTGCCTGAGGCGGTTCGCCGGCTGCACGCCAAGTTCTTCACCGACGTCGACGCGGAGGTGTTCGATTGAGCAAGCCATCACTGAAGCTGCTCATCCTGGGACCGGGAAAAACCGGTTCGCTGGTGGCGGAGGTCGCGCGCGAGCGTGGACATCAGGTGCAGACGGTCGACGTTGACCAGAATGCCGGCGGCGCCTGGCTTACTCCTGAAAACCTGCGCGAGGTTGACGTTGTGATCGACTTCACCGCTCCCGACGCAGTGCTCGGCAACATCAATGCCTGCGTGCGCGCGCGCAAAGCAATGGTGGTGGGCACAACCGGCTGGTACGGCGAGATGGAGCGTGTGCGTCAGTCAGTTGAAGAGGCGGGTACCGGTTTTGTCTGGGGCGCCAACTTTTCGTACGGCGTGAATCTGTTTTTCCAGATCGTGAAGACCGCTGCCGCAGCGCTGCAGCACGACTACCGCGGACATATTACTGAGATCCATCACATCCATAAGAAAGACGCGCCCTCGGGAACCGCTGCCGCCATGCAAAAAGTGTTGGAGCAGTCTGCGGGCGTGAAGCTCGACATCACCTCGGAGCGCGAGGGCGAAGTGACCGGCACGCATATCCTCGAACTCGACGCAGACGGCGATCGAATTGTGCTGACCCACGAAGCGAAATCGCGTCGCACCTTCGCCAACGGCGCGGTGCTGGCAGCAGAGTGGATCGCCGGCAAGAGCGGGTTCTACGATTTCAAAGACATCTTCGGCGAGCTCTGACGGCTATTTCTCCGCGCTTTGTGATTCCCTGCACAAACGATTATTCTTCTTCAATGAAATTGCGTGGTTGCGGTACCGCCCTCGTCACCCCGTTCCAAAAAGATGGCAGCCTGGATGAGCCGGCCCTGCGCGAATTGGTGCGCTGGCAGGTCGAGTCGGGCATCGACTTCCTCGTGCCCTGCGGAACTACCGGCGAGACGCCGACGCTCACGCACGAAGAATGGCTGCGCGTCATCGATGTGACCATCGAAACGGCGGGCGGCCGCGTGCCCATCATGGCGGGCGCGACCTCGAACAACACGCGGGAGGCGGTGGCCAAGGCCAAGGAAGCTTCGTCGCGCCCGGGCGTGGATTTCATCCTGACCGCGACGCCGTACTACAACAAGCCCACGCAGGAAGGCGTCTATCAGCACTTCAAGGCAATCGCCGAAGCCTCGACCAAGCCGCTGATGCTATACAACATCGCGGGACGCACGGGCACGAACATCGAAACGCCCACTCTGCTGCGGCTGGCGGAGATCGACAACATCGTGGCGGTCAAAGAAGCCAGCGGCAACATCGCGCAGATCGCCGAAGTCTGCGCTTCGGTGCCCGAGGATTTCCTGGTCTTCTCCGGCGACGACGCGATCACCCTGGCGGTGATTGGGCTGGGCGGCGTTGGGATTGTCTCGGTGGCGTCCAACGAAATTCCGGCGGAGATGACGCGCATGACCGGGGCAGCGCTCTCCGGCAAGTGGGACACGGCGCGCCTGCTCTTCCGTAAGTATCTGCCGCTGATGCAGGCCAACTTCCTCGAATCGAATCCCGGTCCGGCAAAGGCTGTGCTGGCCATGATGGGCCGCCTCGAAGAAAACTACCGCCTGCCACTGGTGCCGATGAAGAAAGAGAATCGCGCGAAGCTGGAGAAGATCGCGGCAGAGGTAGGACTGCTGCAGCCGCAATCCGCAGCTACACGGTAGATCTGGTTCCGGCGTTTTGGGGTTGTGAGTGTAATGGCCTGTGGGTGTTGAAAAAGTCACTCGGATAAGCGGGTTAAGGTGCGGTACAAGGAAGCATTCCTTCCATGTGCTGCGTGATCTTGATCTCCGGAGGCCTGCTGATCATGATGGGCCAACATGCCCGTTCGGAATCCCTCTTCTACTACTTCAAGCTGGACGATCATGTTCCTTCCAGCCATCTGCTGCGACTAATTGATACCCATGTCAGCTTCGCCTTCGTCCGCCAGCGGCTGAAGGACAGCTACAGTGAAACCGGGCGACCCTCCATCGACCCAGAACTGCTGCTGCGTATGCTGCTGATCGGCTACCTGTACGGCATCACCAGCGAGCGCAAGCTGGTGGAAGAGTTGCGCATGCACTTGGCATGGCGCTGGTTCACCGGACTGGGATTCGATCAGGAGATTCCACACCATTCGACATTCTCCAAGAACCGGCACGGGCGTTTTCTGGAATCGAACCTGTTCCAGCAGTTATTCGAAGAGATCGTCGCCCGCTGCATGGAAGCAGGCTTAGTACAAGGAGATCATCTCTCAGTGGACGGCAGCTTCATCGAGGCCAATGCAGCTAAACAGAGTCGGGTTCCACGTGAGCACTTGGCCGAGATAGCCCAAGTCAATCACACCGTGCGGCAGTATCTGGTGGAACTGGAAAAGCAGAATCCGGTGGAAGAACCGGTACACCAGCAAGAACAGGTATCGACCACCGATCCCGACTCGACCTATGCCACCAAGGGCGGCACTCCGGCGCGGTTGGGGTATTACGACAACTACCTCATCGACAATCACAGCTGTGTGATCGTTGGCGTCGAAGCCACGGCGGCACGACTGAGCCAGGAGACGGTGGCCGCACAGGAGATGATCGCTCGCTTTGCGCAATGGCAGGGCCGAGAGCCAGCGTCCATAGCTGCTGACGCCACCTATGGCAATGGTGAGTTTCTGCACTGGCTGTTGGGGCGTGGCATTACGCCTTGGATGCGCACCCGCGACAGCGCTCTCAGAAAGAAGAGTCCGTTCTATGGTCCCGACCGGTTTACCTATCTGCCTGCCAGTAACACTTATCTCTGTCCGGCTGGGGAACAGCTTAACTACGTTGGCCTGAATGTACGTAATCGGGCCCACGCCTATATCGGCAGTGCCAAGCGTTGCGGTGCATGCTCACAGAAAGCGCAGTGCACGAGCGGACGCTATAAATATCTCGCCATTCACATGCATGAGTCCGCACGACAACGCACCCGACAGCTAACGGCTACGCCCGACTTCGCCCACGCGCAACGTCAACGAAAGAAAGTGGAGGCTTTGTTCGCCGAACTGAAGAATCAGATCGGAATGCGGCGCTTGCGTCTGCGTCGCATGAAGTTCGTGCGTGAGCAGTTCTTCCTGGCAGCGGCGGCCCAAAACATCAAACGGCTAGTTCGCTTCCTAAGCAAAACGCCGATCCCCAACCTTGCTGCAACTGCTTAATCGAATGCGAGGAAGCAAACGAAATACCCCAATGCCAGACACCAGTAGACAGGTATCATGGCTGTCGAGGAGAGTTTTTCAACAGCCACGCCTGATTACAACAATTAGGATGCTTCTATGCGTCAGCCTCTCTCATTGTTGGGAATACTCCTGCTGCTGTTGGCGGGGCCGATTGCTGCCCAGAATGATAGCTCCGCTGGAGCAAATGCCCAACAGCGGTCTTCCGAGCAGCCTAGCGGGAACAGAGTCATTCGTCGTGGCTACTATGCCGTTGGCGGTCCGGTGAGCGCCCCCGAGGTCATCAGCGCTCACGATCCTGAGTACTCCGAAGAAGCATTGAAGTCTCGCCGCGAGGGCACGGTCGTTCTGTGGTTAATTGTTGATATCGACGGTACGCCCCACGAAATTCAAGTGGTGAAGCCATCAAGCCTCGGCTCAGACCTGGATGCGCGAGCCGTCAACGCGGTAGAACAGTGGCGCTTCGACCCGGCAAAGAAAGATGGTCAGCCGGTCGCCGTGCAGATCAATGTTCAGGTGAGCTTCCGTCTCGACCGCAGCCTGTCGTCTCACCCCGAGAGCACTGCGGAGCCTCCCCGCTTTCCGGGAGTGGATATCAAAGAGTATCCGCTTGTCGTGAAGACAAGCCCGCTCTCAGCTGCTGACCCCGACACCAGGGCAGGGGCCAGCAGGCAGGCCGTCATCACCGAAGCTGGCGCACAGAAGGCCATGACGATTTCATGTTGGGCGTGGTCTCTTTACTGCCTGGTCGCAGATGCGGGAACTTACCCAGCTCGATGGCTGCAAAACGGCAAGAGACTTGAAGTCTTAGGCTTGGATAAAAAGCAAAAAGCATGGGAACCAGCCGAGTACGCTGTCGCGACGGAGCTTCCGGGCGCTTCGTAGAGTCCTTACGTGGCAGTGAGGGCCGTTTTTCACTGGGCATTTGCGCTAGACCGTTCGTTGACGATACATCGCCATTACACTCATTGACCTGCTGCGGGATTGTCTGCGGCTCAGGCTGCGAGTTCTTTCGCACGCGCCAGCACTCGCTGGTACAACTCCTGGTAATCCTGCGCCATGCGCGAGGCGCTGAAATGCTGTTCCACTCGCCTGCGACACGCCTGCGGAGAGATTCGATCGACGTTTCCCAGCGCCTGCGCCATCGCTTCCATTGATTTGACGACGAAGCCCGACTCCTGATCGGCGACAATCTCGGGAAACGCTCCGCGGCGAAACGCAACCACCGGAGTGCCGCAGGCCATCGCTTCCATCGCGACCAGCGAACTGGTTTCCTCAGCGGTGCTGGTCAAGAGCAGCGCGCGAGCTCGGCTAAGAAGCTTAAGTTTTTGCTGACGAACTGGCGTGTCGATAAAGCGCACACCTGAACCTTCGCCCAAATGCGGACGAATCTCGTTGTCGAAGTACTGCTGGTGATAACGAAAGGGATAAACCTGTCCGGCGAGAACGAGCGGCAGACCGGCTTTGCGCGCAGCGGTGATGGCGAGATGCGGAGCTTTCTCCTCGCAGAAACGGCCCAGCCAGAGCAGGTAATCCTCTTTGTCCGGCGAGAAGGGAAAGTCCTCAACAGCGATTCCGTTCTCTACGACGCCAGCGAAGTTGGGAAGGCCGTCGAAGGTTTTCGCCTGCGATTGAGAGACGCAGTTGAAGAATAGATTTGGCGCAGGATTGTGGAAGTACTCTTCGCGATAAAAGCTGCGAGGCAGATGTAATGTCGCCAACACAGGGATGGGACATTCGGCAGCGTAGCGGAAGAAGCTTCCGCTCTCATCGTGAATGAGGTCGAAGTCGTTTGGATGATCCTTCAAGAATTGGAGGACCTTGGCGCTGTGCTCGCGTTCACGCGATTCGTATTGATCCGGAGCGCTTACAGGGTTGCCAGTGGCAAACAGGCGGCCGGCGACTTGCGAGCCGACCGAAGCAGCGACTGTCGTAGAGTGTCCGGCCCGCGCCATCTCGCACTCGACGGTCAACAGCATCTGCTCGGCGCCCCCTGCGCTCTCGGGCGTGACCGCGAGGAGCGGATAGGCAATGTAGAGAATCGAAAGCGGCTTCATCGGGTGTCGGCCGGCCGAAGCCGGCTGTGCAGAGTTGGATGCGTTGAAAGGCTGAACTGAAGGCCAGCTTTATCGAGTGCCGCCGGCTGAAGCCGGCTATGGGGCCGGTGGTGTCTTTACGGCGCAGCTAAAGGTGCGCCCTTTCAAATCTGTACGGCGCACTGGAAGACGCGCCCTCTCGCATCGATTTTCCGAGACGCTGGGCTGCAGGCCAGCTCTACCTAATCCTGAACCTGGCCATTACGGCCCTTTGCCAGAGCGCTTGGGCGCCGCCCGCAGGAATTCCGCAAACGCCGCGCTCACTTCCCGCGCGGTCATGCTCCACTGCCACATTTCGTAATTCGTTTTACCTTCATGCGGAGGCCGCGTGAAGTCGTAGGCGGCCTGCGGACGGACAATCTCGCGGGAAACGTCAAACTTCTGCAGGAAATCTCCCTGCGATGGATAAGCGCGGCACATCTCCCGCTTGCGCTCTTGCTCGGCTTCTGTCGGCTGCACATCGAGAACATCGTCGGTCGGCTCCCGAAAATCCTGGAACAAGCCTGTGCCTTCGGTATCGCGGTGGTACAGCGGCGCCTCCCAGCATGGAATCGATGCCGCGCGCGCGAGTTGAGCCGCCAGAAAGCTGCACGAGTCGTGGTCGGGATGCCCGCCTTCGTAGGCCAGCGTTAACAGCCCCGCAATCATTCGCCGCGCGATCACGTCGGCCAGCAACTCGTAGGCCGTATGCAGGTTGCGAAATAACTCCTGATCCACCAGCTTCTCGCCGCCCGGCATGTCGGCGAGAAACAGCACATCTTTCACCCCGGCTGCCTGCATGGACTGCAGCGCCTCTTTCTGGCGCAGTTCCGCGTAGGCCTCGCGCGATCCATACTTCTGCCAAAAGTACGGATCGGCCGGAGAACCATTGGTGGCAAACACCACCAGCGGATCGTGCATGCGCTGCAGCAGCGCGCCGAATGCGATGCACTCGTCATCGGGATGGGCCACCAGAATCAGCGTGCGTTCCAGCAGATCGTCAATCCAGGCCATGGTTTTTCGATGCTCGATGCGCGGTTGCGGTTGAGAGTTACTGCAACCGCCGTCGATGACCAGTTATACTGCCCGCCATGCACGAACTCCAATCGGAAATTGAGCGCCTCTATGCTTTGGGAGGCAAAGCGGCGCAGGACCCAAACGCCTCCGAGATTTTTGTCCGCTTCCGCGATGCCCTGACGGCCGGCCAGGTGCGGGCCGCCGAGAAGGTTGACGGACGCTGGCAGACCAATGGCTGGGTGAAGGAAGGTATTCTGCTCGGCTTCCGTATCGGCAAGCTGGCCGAGAGCGGTGACCCACGCGTCCTTTCGTTCGTGGACAAAGACACGTATCCCACGCGGCACTTCGCTGCCAGCGAACAGGTCCGCGTGATTCCCGGCGGCTCGTCGGTGCGCTCCGGAGCGTATGTGGCGTCGTCGGTCGTCTGCATGCCGCCGATGTTCATCAACGCCGGCGCTTACGTCGACGAAGGGACGATGGTTGACTCGCACGCGCTGGTGGGCTCATGCGCGCAGGTCGGCAAGCGCGTACACATCTCGGCTGCAGCGCAGATTGGCGGCGTTCTGGAACCGATCAATGCCTCGCCGGTGATTATCGAAGACGATGTGCTGGTGGGCGGCAACTGCGGTATTTATGAAGGCACGCAGGTGGGCGCGCGCGCGGTACTAGGTGCGGGCACGATTCTCACGCGTTCGACGCCGCTGTTCGATACGGTGAAGGGCGAAATCTATCGCGCGACTCAAGGCGAGCCACTCCGCGTGCCGGAGAATGCCGTGGTCGTGCCTGGCTCGCGCGCGATCACCAAGGGCAAAGCTGCCGAGTGGGGACTGTCTCTTTATGCGCCGGTGATCGTGAAGTATCGCGATGAAAAGACCGATCGCGGGGTGGAACTGGAGGATTTGTTGCGTTGAATTGGCTCGTCGGCTGCCTCGCCGGCGAGAAATAAAGACGGCAACGGAACGCCTGTAGGCGTGCCTCTTCAAGACGATCAGCGAAGTCAGTTTTTGGCAGATTAAGGTGCGCCCCTTCAAAACGTGGAACACTTCTCAATGTCGGTTTGTGTCGCCATTCTCTTCCCCGCGCTGCGCTGGATTGTGCTCGCCGCGCTGATCGTCTATGGGCTGAAGCGGCGTACGCTTACGGCGTGGATCTTCATCGCCATGCTGCTGGGCGCAGAGATCGGTTACGACTTCCCGAACGTTGCGACGCATCTTCGTGTTCTCGCGCTCATCTTCCTGCGCCTCATTAAGTCCATCATCGCGCCGCTGCTGTTTGGAACGCTGGTGGTCGGCATCGCCGGACATTCCAACCTGAAGCAGGTTGGGCGGCTGGGACTGCGCTCCATCATCTTCTTCGAAATCCTAACCACTCTCGCAATCTTCCTCGGCCTCGGCGCGATCAATATTTCAAAAGCGGGGGTCGGCGTGCAGCTTTCTGCGCCGGGCAGCACTGACACCTCCTCGGTCGGTAAGCTTAGCGCGGAAGATACCATCCTGCACGTTTTTCCAGAGAACATCGCCAAATCGGTTGCCGACAACGCCGTCCTGCAGGTGGTGGTTTTCAGCCTGATCTTCGCGGTCGCGCTGGCGATGCTCAGTGAAGAAAAACGCCGTCCGATGCTGGGCTTTTGCGAGAGCCTCAGCGAGGTGATGTTCAAGTTCACCAACATCGTGATGTACATGGCGCCGCTGGGAGTGGGCGCCGCGGTGGCCTACACTGTGGGACATACGGGGCTGGGCGTTCTGGGCAGCCTGGTCAAGCTGCTGCTCACGCTGTATGCCGCGCTGATCGTCTTCATTGTGGGCGTGCTGCTGCCCATCGCCATGGCGTTCCGCGTGCCGTTGCGCGACTTTCTCAAGGCAGTTGCCGAGCCGGTCACCATCGCCTTCGGTACCGCGAGTTCGGAAGCCGCACTGCCCCGTGCGATGGAAGCCATGGAGGCCATCGGTGTGCCGCGGCAGATTGTGGCCTTCGTCATCCCGACCGGCTACAGCTTCAACCTGACCGGCAGCTCACTCTATCTATCCGTCGCAGCGATCTTTGTGGCACAGGTTTCGGGCATCCACCTCTCGCTCGGCCAGCAGCTGATGATCATGCTGACGCTGATGCTTACCAGCAAAGGCGTCGCCGGGGTTTCGCGCGCGGCGCTGGTGATCCTGCTGGCCACGGCGAGCTCCACCGGCCTGCCCACCGAGCCGGTCTTCCTGCTGCTTGGCGTCGATCAACTACTCGACATGGGACGCACCGCCGTCAACGTGCTTGGAAACTGTCTGGCCGCCGTGATCATGGCGAAATGGGAAGGCGATTTCCGCAGCGAAACACCTTCCCCGGTCGTGGCCAACGCGCTACAGTAGAACGCTCATGCGACCCCACTCCGCACCGCTGGAAAACAGCTCTCATGGCCAGGTAGAGGACGAAACCAAGTTCCGCCCGCGTAGTCACGAAGTCTCGCGCATCGAGGCCTTCAGCGATGTGGTCTTTGGCTTCTCGCTCACGCTGCTGGTCGTCTCGCTCGAGGTGCCGCATACTTTCAACGATCTGCTGGCCGACATGCGCGGCTTCCTGCCTTTCGCCGTGTGCTTCGGCATCTTCGCGCTGGTGTGGTGGCAACACCACAACTTCTTCCGCCGCTACGGACTGGATGACGGCATCACCGCGACCCTGAACTTCGTGCTGCTCTTCGTGATGCTCTTTTACACCTATCCGCTGAAGTTCCTGTTCACCGGGATGTTTGGCCAACTCATGGGAACCAACGCCGGCGGGAAGCCGGTGCAATGGATCGAAGTCCAGCAAGGCGCGATGCTGATGGTCATCTACGGGCTGGGCTATGCCACCGTGTACCTGGTGTTCATGTTGCTCTACTGGAACGCACTGCGACAGCGCGAGGCGCTGGATTTGAACCGCTTCGAAGTTTTCGACACTTACACAACGATGATGGAGAGTGGGCTGCAAGCCGTGCTGGGGGTGGTGTGCGCGCTGCTGGCGGCAGTGCTTCCGCGGAACATCTCTGGATCAGCGGGATTTATTTTCTTCCTGATTCCCCTCGGTATGTCGCTGATCGGCTCGATACGAGGCAAGGCGCGTCGCAAGCTGGTTGAAGCGATGCGATCCGCCGCTCCCTAAGTCTGGCTGGCGGGCAGCGGTATGGCGGCTTTGGCGCGCCGCATTTCCAGATGCTTCTGGCGGAAATGCGCGATGGCCCGCTCGCCCCAAACTTTCACAAAGTAGTAGTTGAGTCCGGCGCCGATGGCTGAACTGATGATCGGGATGAGGCGCGCGGTCCACTTCTCGACGATTTCGGCGCTGGCGCTGACGGCGATCCTCTGAATCACTCGCGGCACGAACTTCGACACAAACTGCTTTTCCACCAGCTCGCGGCTGATGTCAACCCCGGCAGCGCTGGCAGCGGCCACCCACAGCTCGGCTTCCTCTTCCTCGGTGTTGTAGGAGAAGCCATAAATGAGGCTCAGCTTCTGGATCATGCGCAGGGTGATGGCCGCCAGGATTCCAAGGTCGGGCAACATGGTGAACAGTCCACCCATGCCGAGGCCTGCGCCCTCGGCAGCAGCGATACGCATGTGTGCACGAATCGTGTCTTCGGCGATCTGGTCCAGCAACTCGGGATTGACGGAATAAATTCCATCGTAGGTCAGCGCCGGCAGGTTATAAGCCATGCGCAGGTGCTGCAGGTAATGCTGCGGCTCGACCTTGATGGTCTTGTAAGCCTTGGTAAAGGCTCCGCGGATGGCATCTTCCAATCTGCGGCGGACCCAAGAGTGTTTCAGAGGTGCAGGCATAGCGATTGCTTCCAGTATAGGCGCGACACCCGGAATTCGCAGGTATTGGACAGCAGCTCTGCTTTCAATCGTTGAGGCGAGTACGGTTTTGGTGGAGAATGTCTGGTTCGCCTGCTTGTCGAAGGCCGACCCTGCACTGCTGGTCTATGATGGCAGACACGTCAATGAGCACCGGAAAGCGAGGTCCGATGCGGGTCCGCTGCCGCTACGCTCAAACATAATCACTTCAGAGTTGCTGGGGATCGAGCCGAAGCTCGTCGTGCCGGGCTGGGTACGGCATCGGCCGTGGGAGAGAAACGATGAAATGCGCAGAGATGGGACGGTTGGAGGAGTGCAGCACTTCGAAGGTGCCGTGGAAGAAGTGGGGGCCGTACCTCAGCGAGCGCCAGTGGGGCACGGTTCGCGAGGACTACAGCAAGGACGGCAATGCCTGGGACTACTTCTCGCACGATCAGGCGCGCTCGCGCGCGTATCACTGGGGCGAAGACGGTCTGGCGGGATATCAGCGACGACAAGCAGCGTCTTTGCTTCAGCCTCGCACTTTGGAACGGCCAGGACCCCATCCTGAAGGAGCGCCTCTTCGGGCTTACCAACAGCGAAGGCAATCACGGCGAAGACGTAAAGGAATATTACTTTTACCTCGACAGCACGCCGACCCACTCGTACATGAAGTATCTGTACAAGTATCCGCAGAAAGCGTACCCCTACGACAATCTGGTCAAGACCAACAAGCAACGCGGCCGCGCCGACATGGAGTACGAGTTGCTTGATACCGGCATCTTCAATGATGACCGCTACTGGGATGTATTCGTCGAATACGCCAAGGAAACGCCGCAAGACGTAATGGTTCAGATCACGCTCTGCAATCGCGGCGCAGAAGCTGCGGACATTCATGTTTTGCCCACGCTGCTGTTCCGCAATACGTGGACCTGGTGGGAGGGAACTCCCAAACCGCTGCTGCAGCAACTGCGCAGCAAGAAGAATCTGACTGCGCTGTCGGCCTCGCACGAAAAGCTGGGCGAGTTTTATCTCTATTGCGAAGGCGATGTGCCGCTGCTCTTCACCGAGAACGAGACTAATAACCAGCGCATCTTCGGCAAGCCGAATGACACGCCATACGTTAAGGATGCTTTTCACAACTACGTTCTCCGGGGCGACAAAGGCGCGGTCAATCCCGAACATAAAGGGACCAAGGCTGCTGCGCATTACCAGGTAAAGGTGGGGCCCGGCGAGCAGAAGACCATCCGAGTGCGCCTGAGCGATGTCGCGCCGGACAAGATTGGCGATCCTTTCAAGAAGTTCGCCAAGACGATGGAGGAACGTCGCGCGCGAAGCTGACGAGTTCTACGGGATCGTCACGCCCAAGGCTGTCGGCCAGGAAGAGGGGCGCATCATGCGCCAGGCGCTGGCCGGGATGATGTGGACGAAGCAGTATTTCGGCCTGGATGTGGACAAATGGCTGGAGGAGCACGGCATCAATCCGCTCGACGATGGCAGCCAGGGTTTCCGCAATCGCGAGTGGTATCACATGGTCAATGACCACGTGATTTCGATGCCCGACAAGTGGGAATATCCGTGGTACGCCGCATGGGATCTGGCGTTTCACGCGATGGCTTTTTCTACGGTCGACATCGACTTCGCGAAGGAACAGCTCGACTTGATGTTGCAGGAATTTTTCCTGCACCCGACCGGACAGATTCCTGCTTACGAGTGGAACTTCAGCGACGTGAATCCGCCCGTCCACGCCTGGGCGACGATCTTCCTTTATCGCGTCGAAGAGTTGCTGCGCGGCAAGGGCGATACGGAATTTCTGAAGCGCTGCTTTGCCAAGCTGATGCTGAATTTCAGTTGGTGGATCAATCGCAAGGACCGCTTCGGCCGCAATGTGTTCGAAGGCGGCTTCCTCGGTCTCGATAACATCGGCGTCTTCGATCGCAGCGCGCCCCTGCCAACCGGCGGATATCTGGAGCAGGCTGACGGAACCGCGTGGGTGACTTTGTTCGGACAAAACATGGCGGAGATCGCCGTCGAATTGGCGGCCGAGGATCCATTCTACGAAGAGATGGCGATCAAGTTCTCCGACCACCTGCTCTGGATTGCGCACGCCATGAACCGCACCGGGCCGGACGGCATGTGGGATGAGGAAGACGGTTTCTACTACGATGTTTTGCGATTGCCTGACGGAAAGTCGCAGCGCTTGAAGGTACGTTCGATGGTGGGCTTACTGCCCATCTGCGCTACCACCGTGATTGAACCCTGGCAGCGCGACCGTGTTCCTCGCGCCGTAGAAATTCTTAACGAGCGCTTGCAGCGTATGCCGGAGTTGCGCGAAAGCATGCATCCCACCGGCCTGTTTCATCGTGGTTATGGCGATCGGGGCATGGCCGCGCTGGTAAGCCCACAACGGTTGCGCCGTATCCTCAGCCGCATGCTCGATGAGAACGAATTCCTGAGCCCGTACGGCATCCGCGCGCTGTCGCGCTATCACATCGACCATCCCTACATCGTGAACGTACAGGGGCAGGAATATCGCGTCTCGTATTTGCCGGCGGAGTCCGACTCCGGCATGTTCGGCGGTAATTCCAACTGGCGCGGGCCTATCTGGATGCCGGTAAATGCGCTGCTGATTCGCGCGCTCATGACCTTCTACCTCTACCACGGCGACAATTTCAAAATAGAGTGCCCGACCGGTTCAGGCAACATGATGAACCTTTTCGAGGTGGCACGCGAAATCGCAAACCGGCTCACCTGCATCTTCAAAGTCGACGAGTCTGGGCGGCGGCCGGTTTACGGCGGGTCGGAAAAGTTTCAGAAAGATCCGTACTGGAAGGACCACATCCTGTTCTACGAGTATTTTCACGGCGACAACGGCGCCGGCTTGGGAGCAAGCCATCAGACCGGATGGACGGGGATCATCGCGAAGTTGATCGAGATCTTCGGACGTCTGGACGGGCAGAGTTATCTTGATGTCGGCAAGCGCAGTCAATTTGTTGCCCGCGCCGTCGCCGCGAAATAACCGGCGCTAAACTTTCGCCGAAGGTTCGGACATGGCCGACTTCAACCAGCTTTCCATCTGGTGATGGTCGACCAATCCGGCCTGCTGCACCACCGGGCGGCCGCCGGCAAACACCGCGAAATAAGGGATGCCCCGGATTTGAAAGCGCGCCGCGAGATCCTGATGACGCTCGGTGTCGACTTTGACCACCACAGCCTTGCCAGCCATGTTCTTTGCGGTCTGCGCGACTTCCGGCGCAGCCATGCGGCACGGGCCACACCACGCCGCCCAGAAATCGGCCAGCACCGGCACCTTGGACTCGCGCACGATCTCGTCGAACTCGGCAGCGTCCACGTTCAGCGGCTCATCGGCCGGCGGCAACGCAGCTTTGCATTTGCCGCAAGTCCCTGTGTGCGCAAGATGTTTTGCTGGGACGCGGTTCTTGGTGTTACAGCTTTTGCAGGTCAGGATCATAGGAACGCTCTTCGCTACTGGCCTTTCGCTCTTCGCTGGACGCTGAATACTAGATGCAGGAAGTTCCCGTTAGGCTTCATGCGGCTGAGTCCGCAACTCAAGCGAAGGACGCAGAGTCTGGCTAATAGCGAAAGGCGAATCGCAAAGGGCGGGTTCGCCGGCCATTACTTCCTGTACACCACGCCGCCCTTCATTACGAAGCTCACCTTGGTCACAGCGCTGATGTCTTTCGTCGGATCGCCGGGCACGGCGATGACATCGGCATAGTATCCGGGCTGCAACCCGCCGATCTGGCCATCCCAGCCCAGCAGCTTCGCTCCGTTGATGTAGTCGGCTTGCAGCACGGCTACGGGAGTCATCCCGTACTGCACCATGAGTTCGAACTCACGCGCCTGCGTGCCGTGCGGAAAAGGACCTACATCCGACCCCACCGCCATCGGCACCCCGGCGGCCAGTTGCTTTTTGAACTCCTGCGCGTGGAATTGCTGCATCTTGCGCTCACGGTCGCCGGCGGCAGGCGTTGAAGCGTGATCGGCAAAATACTCAACGATGGCAAAGGTTGGAACGGCAGGAATTCCCTTCTCGCGCATCAGCCGCATGGTTTCGTCGCTAAGCTGGTCGGCGTGATCGACCGACTCCACCCCAGCCCGAACTGCATAAAGCGTGCCCGGCTCACCCGTAGCATGCACGGCGACGCGCCGCCCCGTGCGCGCAGCTTCCGTTACCGCGGCGGCAAGCTGCTCCTCGGTGAACTGATACGGGGTGTGCCACTGGCCGTCGACAAGCGTGTCGTGGCCGGTCTCATACATCTTGACGAAGTCCGACCCTTCTTTCACCTGCTCACGGATGACCTCGACAATCTGCTCCGAATTGTTGGCGCGGTCGGCGTTGGAGAGCACGTGCTGTGCGGGATTGAAGTGGTTGGCGTCCTCGTGTCCGCCGAGAATGTCGATGGCGTTCCCGCTCACTCGGAGCCGTGGTCCGGGAATGAGGCCATCGTTGATCGCATTGCGAACGGCGGTGTCGGCGGAGCCTGCGCCTTCAGTCCCCATGTCGCGCTCGGCGGTGAATCCCGCCATCAGATCGGCCTTCGCCGCCAGCGTCGCCAGGATCGTACGCTGTGGGACGGACTCTTCAACAGTTTGCAAGTCTTCTGCGCCGGGATGCAGGAAGAGATGAACGTGCGCGTCGATCAACCCCGGCATGAGCGTCACATCGCCGAGATCGATGACCTCGGCTCCGGCAGGAGAGTTCACCTTCGAGCCCGCTTCGACGATGCGCTCGCCCTGCACCAGCACTTCGCCGGGCGCGACAATCTTCCCGCTCTCGACGTCGAACATCCTCGCCGCATGCAACACGATCGGAGTGTTTGTTTGAGCAGGGAGAAGAACGGGCAGGAACACGCAGGCAATCAGCGCAACAAGAAATCTCCGCGTCGTCATAACGCAGAATGCTAGCAGAACAGGGGTACTCAGCGCGGTGTTATAGGCTCAAAGTCCCAGCAGATAGGAGGAGCCCACCGATGATTTTGAAGCCGGCTTCAGCACAACCATGTTGCGCTCGTCGCCCGCGATGGACCTACACCAGCTCTGAATTTTTCGCTTAGAGGAAAATCAATTCAATCCGGATTTGGGATTGGCTTGCGGCGCAAGCGCGCGGAGAGACGCAATGCTTTTGTCTTGCGGGGTTTGTTCGAAGCTGAAAGGTGAAAGCCTCCCGGCGCCTCAGCACCGGGAGGCCGATTGTTTTTGACTTTATGCGGCGCGCTGTTCGCCCGAGAGGAACACGTCCTTCCCGCCCGCATCCTCTAGCACCTTGCGTGCGGTCTGCGCGCTGTGAACGCTCTCGCAGTGTACCGAGATGAGAATCCTGCCGCGCTTGATCTCCTCCTCGTAACGCTTGGCTTCGATCTCGGGAAGGCCCAACCCGATCAACGCTCCGGCGATACCGCCGACCGCGCTGCCCACGCCCGCGCCCGCCAGCGCAGCAACAATCGGACCGGCCGCCAACAGCGGTCCGACGCCCGGAATGGCCAGCGTACCAATGCCAACCAGCCAGCCCAATGCGCCACCGACGATGAGACCGGTTCCACCGCCGGCCATCGCGCCTTCCGGAGCCTTGGTGTTTTTCTCCAGTGCGAATTCCTTATTCATATCGCGATCCGGAAAGACTACGGAGATGTCACTGCTCAGAAATCCGTCCTTGCGCAAACGGTCGACGGCTTTCTCTACGTGATCGCGGTCTTCGTAAACACCATACACGGCCGTGGGACGCGGGCTTCCCGTGGCAACATAGGTCGCGGGAACGTCAGCGCGGCTGACCGCTCGTTTCTCAAGCGGACGGTCCCGAACCACGACATCGCGAACACGGCTACGGAAGTTCGCCAGCCGGGTGCTGCTTCGTACGCGAGCAGGATCGGCATCGTAGCGCCAGTCTCTCCGATAACTGTTCTCGTAATTCAGGAACGCATCGTCGGTCAGCAGGGTGTCGTCGCGGAACTCCGGCAGCGATTCCACGTCCTGCTTTCGCAGATTGGCATAAAGGTCGTCGCTGTCTTTGTATGCGTAAACCTGCTCGGCGGGCACGATGAAGCGGCGCGAGCGCAACCACCCCGAGTCGACCACCAGATAGCGCAGTTCGCCGTTGCGGTCGTCGATCAGCGCGTCGTCCACGCTTCCAAGTTTTTCGTCGTCGGGGCCATAAAGGGCGGTTCCCTTCAGGCCGGTTAGGTAGTCGCCTTCCAAGTCACTGACTCTCCTCAGCATGAGCATCCTCCAAGAATTTTTCGGTCTGCCCAGTAAGACTTTGAGGGATGTAGCCGGGTTGTACTGGAGGCGGAGATTCAGAGGCAGAGGCGTTTCAGGCGACGGAGTCGCCCATGGTCTTTGCCTGTGGAAAAGTTTGGGAAACGTGGGGTTGAGTCGGGAGGTGGATGTAAGAGGCGGCTTCACCGCGAAGACCGCCTCTTACAGGGAATGCGGGCAATGTCTCGGCCAGACGCTCGTCGCACTCCCTAGATGTAACAGCTCGATGGTTCGCCAGGACGAAGGGGCGCAACCCTTGTTACCGCGATGGCGATTTCTCAAGCCGTTGCTTGAAAGCAATCGCTGCCTGAGGCGGGCTCCCTGTCCACCTTCGGCAGCGACTTCCCCGATGAGCGGGGCATTGAGTGTGCGCTCAATGATGTTTCCGCTTTACGTGACACTTTGCCGTCTTCCGCAAACGCTTTCAAGGTCACGGCGCGTGATATCTTCGTGAACACAAAGTATTCGCGCAACACATTGAAGCCGCATGACTTTCTGAAGCATGTATGCAGAAAGTTACGAGGAATTTCTTGACCTTGGGGATATAATTAATTTCCGAGGCTCAATTTGGCCGACACCTACAGGCTACTTCGCTTCGGCGTCTTCGAGCTAAATCTCGACACGGAAGAACTACGTAAGGCTGGCACCATCATTCGTCTCCAGCCACAGCCCTTCCAGTTGCTCGCCTACCTTGCCAGCCACGCTGGGCAGGTCGTTACTCGCGAAGAAATCAAAGAGCATCTCTGGAGCGACGAGTCGGAGCTCGACTTCGAGCGGCGCATCAACCAGTGCATTAAGCAGATACGAGCTGCCTTGGCGGACAATGCCAATCAACCGGTCTACGTAGAGACGTTACGCCTGCACGGCTACCGGTTTATTGCGCCGGTTGTCGCCAAGACCACCGCCGCTCCCCCGCCTCGCGTTACCGTGTCAGATTCCTCAGGGCTGGAACGAGACATTGCCGCCAGGGTCATGGCCCGCATTACAGAATCTCCGTCGCAGATCGGACGAATTGCCGACGCGGTCAAGGCCAAAGCTGGTGTCGCCACTCCAGCACCCGTGCCGCAAGCACCCGCACCCGCCCCGCCGCCTCCAGCGGTTGAATCCTCCTCGAATCAGAAGATCTGGCTCGCCATCGCCATCGGAGCCGCCCTCGTCGTTGCCGCCTTGGCGGGATTTCTCTTCACTCATCATTAAGCGCGCCGGCAGAATTCCATCCTGATCGTTTTGAGCCACCGTCTTCTTGGCCACGCCCTCGCCTTCCGATGCGGGCTACGGCGAGATTGCAATCTCATCCCATACAGCGAAGAAAAAGCAAATATCGCGCTATACTTCCTGAGATGCCACAGCAGCGAAAACTACGCACGGTCAAGATCGCCGACAACTCGCCCCCGCCAGTTGATGCGATTCCATCCTCGGGGATCCGCATCGGTTGTTCTTCGGCCGACCTGCGCCGGGAGATCAGCTCTCGCAATCTGGAGCTGGCGCGGCATCTTCCTCACGAATCGACCTTTGGAGATCTTCCCAGCATCCTCTACCGAGAGGAGAATGGCCATCACGGCAATTTTCTTCCAGCCTCCTATCGCCGGATTTGTGCGGCACCGGATTGGCACCGACGACTCAACAAGTGCTACACGGCGAATCGCCGGGTGCCGCGAGCGCAGGATCGCCGGCGGCGCGAATTAGACTGCGCGCACAGCTCGGACGCTTTGCTGATGAACATCTTCTGCTATCCCGGCATCACCAGGCGCCGCGCGGTTTGCGCTCTGCTGGGAGTCGAGCTCGGACTGCGTCCCGAATTTGGTGTGCGCGTGCAAACTCCCTGCGCGCCGGGATTGAGGGATCGAACTGAAGTCGACATGGTGCTGGGAGAGCTTTTTGTAGAGGCGAAGCTGACCGAAGGAGGCTTTCAATCAGCGCGAAGTGAACTGGTGTCACGGTATATTGGCGTCGACGACGTTTTCGATCTCGCCGCGCTTCCAGCTGCTCTCGGGAACTATCGCCATTACCAGCTCCTCCGCGGCATTCTCGCGGCCCACCATTACGGAAGCTCATTCCTGCTGCTGTGCGATGCGCGCCGCGCCAGCCTCATCGAAAATTGGTACTGCATCGTGCGCGCTATTCGTCACTGCGAGCTGCGCTCTCGAATGGCAGTTTTGACCTGGCAGGAATTGGCCGCCACCCTGCCCAACAAGCTTCAGACATTTCTGCGTGAGAAGTACGGCATCGATGCCGCTGCACCGGGCTCGAACCGCTGAAGCAGGTCCGGAAACGCAATCAAGTTTGCTATAATGACGTTGCTGCTTAACCGCGAGCGCCCTTAGCTCAGCTGGATAGAGCGTCTGGCTACGAACCAGAAGGTCGGGAGTTCGAATCTCTCAGGGCGCGCCATCCTATCTTTCACATTCCAATTAATTTATGCAGCTTTGGAATTGCGCGTTGCAACATCCGTTGTAGAACATGGTAGAACATCGTCCGTCTGAGTTATTGAAAAGCCAAGACCTGCACGCTCAACCCATTCCCGCCTGAACGGTAGATCCTCACGCAGCTAACTGGCGAAACTGTTCGCTTTCCGGGCTCCGACTCGACGAACTGGGAAAAGCGTCTTACAGGCATTTCCTTCCAAGGCTGCCACTTCGGCGTCCACCTCAATCAGAGTTCGCACAAAGAGTTCGCCTAGCGGAGATAAGCTCCTGCGCGCCAGACGCACTATGCCAAATTCGGTGCCTAGCACCGGGAATGCGACCGGCAATACCGCCATGGCTTTGGTCTTCAAGTCTGGCAGCAACACCTTCAACGGCACCATGGCGACAGCGTCTGACTCCTGGGCGATGTTCCGCATCATCGTCACGGACTCACAAGCGATCGAAGGAACAGTTTTCGGGCCTGATCGTGAAGACCTTTCGTCATCGGTCGACTCGCTCACGAACTCCCTCAAGAATCCAGTAGGAAAACGCGATGTGCTGACAAAGGGATAGCGTAAAACCTCTTTCAGAGTCAGTGGCCCTTTGTGAAGAAGCAACGGGTGTTCGGGCCGGACCGCCAGGTAGCCTTGGCGCCGCCGTAACGGCGTGATGTGAAGCTCGGCCTCTTGCGCCAGGCCGCGTATGTTTATCACTGCCATATCAAGATTGCGTCGTCGCATAAGTGGAAGCAGGTTGACCCAGTTATCATTTGCGATGCGCAGCCGCACTTCGGGGTGGCGGCGTACAATCCTCCCGATAGCCCGATCAACCAACTCGACGCCAACGTAGGTACCGGCTCCGATCTCAAGCTCTCCCTTGTCCAGTCCCTTTAGTAAATCCATTTCCCGGCTGAGGTCGTGAGAGCTTGCCATCACCTCTTGCGCATACTCGAGGAAAATTGCACCAGCATCGGTGACATCCACGTGGCGTGTTCCGCGCTCAAAGATCCGGACTCCAGCATGCCGCTCCAACGCCTGGATACTACGCGAAAGTGCCGGCTGCGAGACGTGAAGGGACCTTGCAGCCAGCGCGAAACTGCGATGTTCCGCCACAGCTAAAGCACATTCCAGCAGGCGTATTTCGAAATTCATGCACCTAGGTTATCAATCTGATGCCAAAAAAGCATAGGCCGCAAGTGACCCATGTCACAGCTTGTCGTGAGGTCGCTGAATTCCAATGAAGGGGTTGCCACAAAATCCGGTTCCAGGAACACCCACCGGCAGCACCAGAACGCTGCGGCGGGGGTGCCTGTCTGTCAGCAATCGGAACCGCACCTCAGCAACTTGCGCGGACAATTGACACGACGATCTCCGCGAGAGGTCGAACTTGGTGTGAGGAGAAGAATAGATGAACGCTCGACGATTGATTCAGATCGCCATCCTTGCAGTACTCAGCCTCTCCCTTGGGTCAGCCGGAATGGCTTCGGCAACTGACAGCATTAAAGGACAAGTACTAGGCGGAGGCGCGCCCATCGCAAAGTCAACTGTGACTTTGTGGGAGGCCAGCGCTGGCGCGCCCAGGCAACTAAGTCAGACCAAGAGCAACGATGACGGCCGCTTTGAAGTTCGCGCCAAAGGCGCAAGCAAAGACGGCATCCTCTACCTGGTCGCAACCGGTGGCATGCCAAAAGCCAGCAAGGCGAGCGGAGACAATCCAGCTATTGCACTGCTGGCGGTTGTGGGAAGTACTCCTCCAGCCAGCGTGACGATCAACGAACTCACAACTGTGGCATCGGCATTTACCAATGCGCGGTTCATCAGCGGGGACGGCATTTCCGGAAATCCGCTCGGACTGAAGATCGCTGCCGGAAATGTTCCCAACCTGGTTGACCTCTCGACTGGTGGATGGGGCAAGGTGCTACTTGATCCGATCAACAGTTCCATGACGACGACGCTCGCGACATTGGACACGCTCGGCTCATTGGTCACTGCGTCGTTTACGGTGGCCAACGACGATTGGAGAGCGCGCTTCTACAAGGCCGCCACCCCGACTGGAGGAGCGACTCCGAAGAACACGCTCGAAGCAGTGGCCGGCATTGCACGCGAGCCATGGGCGAATCCGAAAGAACTCTACGCGATCTTCGACGAAACCTATCCGCTGCCTGCACCCGATGGGCGGCGCAGTGCGCCGTTCACGCCGTATCTCGTTTATGCACCGGACGATTTCGCCCTCTCGCTGTGTTTCTCAGGCGGCGGAGACTACGCCAATGGACGCTTCATGTTCGATCCGGAAGGCAATCTGTGGAGCGGAATGAACTGGATGCCGGGCTCGCAGTCTGGAGTCAACAAGAGCACCGGTGGCGGCGTCGGCAAGTTCAGCCCCAATGGAGTAGCGCTATCTCCGCCAATCACCGGCTTCACCGGCATGGGCATTGATGGCGTCGGCTGGGGCACTGCCGTGACCAAAGACCGGGTCTGGATCTCCAGCTTCAACGGGAAGATTCTGGTGATGGATTTCAACGGCAAGCCGGTCGCCAGCGAAAGCGATTTCCCGTTCAAAGAGAAATTCCTCGGTCTGATGGGCATCGGCGTTGCCCCGAACGGCGACGTCTGGATTGCCGATGGCTCCGACAATCAGTTGCTGTACTTTCCCGGTGGACGGATCAAAGACGGCAAGATCGTAAAACCCGCAGGGTTGAAGTCTCCCTTCGACATCGTCATCGACTCCCAGAATCGTGTCTGGGTCGCCAACTCCTCGTCGGATACTGTAGTCCGCTTCCCAATGAACGATCCCAGTAAGGCGGAGAGCTTCCGTGCCGGGATCGGCGTCCGCGCCCTCGCTCTTGATTCGAAGGAAAACGTCTGGGTCGTGAGCAACATGGACCTGAAAACGCCGCAGCCGAAACTTCCCGATGGCATCTCCATCATGGAGCAGTTCAAGCTCATTACGGCGGCCATGTTCAAGTATGTGATGGGGCCGCCGGCACGGCCAACGGGCGCAGTCAACATGATCCGTCCGGATGGAACGCAACCCGCGCCCATGGGTTTTACGGGCGAAGCGATCAACATCCCGTGGGGCTTGAATATCGACGGCAACGACGATGTGTGGGTGGGCAACATGTGGGGCCGTTCCGTCACTCTGCTGGCCGGCGACAACACGAAGGGGCATCCCGCTGGCACCAAGACCGGCGATGTCGTCCACATCTTCCAGAGCGGCAGCATCCAGATGATCACCGACGTGTCGATTGATCCGGCCGGCAACGTCTGGGCCGCGAACAATTGGAACCTTCTCGAAGCGGCCGCAGGCCCAGATCCGACCCGTCCCACTTCAACTTGGGGCGGAGGATCGGGCTTCACCGTTATCTATGGCGTGGCAGCTCCCGTGAAACCGCCACGCATCGGCAAGGTGCAGACCTACTAACGAGTGGCCGGGTGTCGACAGGAACTTCGTAGCACGAGGCGAAGTCCTGTCTGCCCGTCATCAGCATGAGAAACAACTGGAAGCAGAGTTTTGCCTAGGAGAAGTAAATCTACGACTCTCAGGGGAGTTTGTCGAAGCCAGTGGCCAGCTACCGTAGCTGCAACAGCGATATTCCTGATGTTTCCTTCTGGTCGCCTCGGAATCATCAAGACGTGGACCTCCTTTGTGGGTTGACGAGGGCGAATCAACTCATCACAACCTTCCCCTTTCTGGGGCAATCAGCATTACTTGAAAGGACAAGAGTATGGATTTAGGAGCAAGTGTTCGGAAATTCGCCGTCGGAGCGTTTGCCGCGTCGAGTCTACTGGTCGGAGTTGGTGTTTCGCCTGCATCGGCGCAAACCACCCAGAAACCCAACATCGTCGTCATCATGGGTGACGATATCGGCTGGATGCAGCCCAGCATCTACCACCGCGGCCTGATGGTTGGGGAAACGCCAAACATCGACCGCATCGGCAACGAGGGCGCAATCTTCATGGACTACTACGCCCAGCAGAGCTGCACCTCCGGGCGCAACGCTTTCATAACCGGCATGTATCCCTTGCGTACCGGCATGATTCCTCCGCAGTTGCCCGGAAGCCCTTCCTATCTGCGGCCTGGCACGCCGCACATGGCTGTATTCCTTCGCGATCTCGGCTATACCACGGGTGAGTTTGGCAAGAACCATCTCGGCGACCACACCGCATCGCTTCCTACAGCGCACGGCTTCCAGGAGTATTGGGGCTGGCTCTACCATCTCGATGCAATGCAACAGGTGAGTTTCCCGGACATCAATAGCAGCGCGACCGTACAAGGCATCGCGCCGCCCTGCAAGAACACGCCGGTCCCGGGCCTTCCCGAGGTTCCCGGCGCTGTCGATCCCAGAACCACAACGTGCCTGACGCCACCGCGTCCGGTCATCTGGTGCCACTCCGTCGATGGCACGGAGAAGAACCAGACCTGCAAGGACGAAGGGCCTCTGACTTTGGAGCGGTCGAAAACGGTCGACGAGGAAACTTCGGCCAAAGTCATCGACTTTCTTGACCGCAACGATCCTAAGAAGACAGACAAGCCGTTCTTCGTCTGGTACAACCCAGCTCGTATGCACGTTACCACCGTGCTGTCTCAGAAGTACCTGGACATGATTGGTGAAAAGGGCGGCAAGGATTGGGGCATCAACGAAGCTGGCATGAAGCAGATGGACGACAACATCGGCTACGTGCTCGAAAAACTCGAACAGATGGGCCAACTGGATAACACCATCGTTATTTTCACCACCGATAACGGGGCCGAAACAGTTTCATATCCGGATGGTGGTATCACTCCTTTCAAGGGTCAGAAAGGTGAAGCGTGGGAAGGCGGCTATCGCGCCCCCCTGGTCATCCGCTGGCCTGGTCATATCAAGCCTGGCACGGTCAAGAAGGAAATGTTTGCTTCTTTGGATTGGTTGCCGACGCTGGTTGACATAGCCGGTGGTCCGAAGGGCGATGAACTGAACCAGCAGATTCAGGCCGGCAAGTATCCCGGGATCGTCAAGACTATGCTCGACGGTTTCGACCAGCGCGCCTATCTTGAAGGCACAACGGACAAATCGGCTCGCGACGTCTTCTTCTATTATTCGGGCGCAACGCCCTCTGCCGTGCGCTACAAGAACTGGAAGATGTACTACTCGATGGCGCCCGGCGGAGCGACCGGCTGGTTCCTGCCGCTCGTCAACTATCACTGGACGCTTGTCGGCAACATCAAGCGTGACCCCTTCGAGCAGACGGTGAGCTTCTCGGACTCGAAGTCAGCCATGTCCCTGGGCGGCGCTCTTGCGTCACCAACTACAGCCTACCTGTACGACTGGAACATGCTACCCATCGGTCAGCTGCTGTGGATGAAGGAGCTCTATACATTCAAGGAGTTCCCCCCGCTGCAAGCACCCGAGACGTACAACCTGGACGGCATCCTGAAGCAGATGGAAAACGACAAGGGTGATGACTAGTAGTCGTTTGAAAACGCGGACTTGAGAGAGGCCGCATAACTGAAGTCGGAAGCGAGGAAGGCGAGTGCCTTCCCGCGCTCCGGCTTGCTTGCTTCTACTCTTGTCTATCCGGAGAGTATCCAGTGAGAAAGTTATATCCGCATTTCATTAGTCCTGATGCTGTTAGCGCAATCCGCTACAGCTCAGAACCCGACATCCTTTACTCCGGAAGAGTTGAACCGCCGCACCGTGGAACGCCGTGCCGTGGATGCCGTCATCTGGGGCCTGCCGCTCGTAGGCGAGGATGCGGTGAAGCAGGCGGCCTTCCGCGATGGCAAGGCGACTTACAACGACATCGTCTGGTGGCCCAAGGGCGGCGGCTGGAAGAACCAGTCGCCCACGCCCAACGTCAACACGCGCTACATGTATTTCTTCTGCAACACGAAGCAGGACGGGCCGGTGGTGGTGGAATTGCCGCCCGCGGTTCCCGGTGCCAGCTTCTACGGCACCATCGAAGATGCGTGGTATGTGCCGCTCATGGACATTGGCTTCGAGGGCAAGGGCGGTAAATACCTCGTGCTGCCGCCCGACTACAAGGGCGACGTGCCGGACGGATACATCGCCGTGCGTCCCAAGACCTACAACACCATGACGCTGTTGCGCTCCATTCTGGCGTCCGATGTCCGAGGCGGATGTCAGCGCGGGCAACGCATTGGTGCAGCAGGTCAAGATCTATCCTCTGTCGAAGGCCGCCAATCCGCCGGCGCAGCGCCTCCTCGACATGAGCGACGTCATGTACAACGGCCTCGATAAAGTATGACGAAACCTTCTTCACCAGCCTGGCCCGCATGCTTGAATGAAGAGACGGTGCAGCCCCGCGACCTGCAAATGATGGGCATGCTGCTGCCGCTCGGCATCGAGAAAGGCAAGGAGTTCAAGCCCGACGCCGCGACCGTGGCCCTGTTGAAAGACGGCGGCAGCGGAAGCGCACGCCTGGTTGATGGACAAGGCGGCGACAGACGTGACTCCGTGGTGGCCGGAAGCCAGTGGGTCAGTCCCCTCCCCGCCCATCACCATGCCGACGGAATTCCATTGGGAGGTCCCGAACTATTTTGATGTGGATGCGCGCGGCATCGCCCTCTCGCAGTATTTCTGCCCCACGGCAAAGCTGGGCACCGGCAGTTTCTACTTCGGAACCTTTCACGACCACAGCGGCAGCCCGCTCGAAGGCGGCGAACAACTACCGCCTCCACGTTCCGGCGAACGTTCCGGTGCGCGAGTTCTGGTCGGTCACCGTTTACAGCCTGGAAACGTCGAGCTTCTTCCTGAACGCACCGAACCTCACGCTCGGCTCGCTCGACAAGGGTTTGAGCAAGAACGCCGACGGTTCGGTGGACATCTACTTTGGCCCGAAGCCGCCTGCCGGTAAGGAGTCGAACTGGCTCTACACCCAGGCTGGTCAGAAGTGGTTCCCGTGGTTCCGCGTGTACGGCCCGGAGAAGGCCATCTTCGACAAGAGCTGGAAGCTGCCGGACATCGAGCAGCTTGCGCAGGGAGAATCAGCTGTTGCCCGGCAGACAAAGCCAGTCGTCGCTGAGGAAACGCCGGCGGATCCTAAACCTTTGTCACCTGCGGGGCGCCTGACCCTCGTCGCAGCTGAAGTTCAACCAGTGGATCCCCAAGAGTCGGTCCCTGCCGGCCAGAAGCCAGCCGCCTCGAGTGAGCAGGCCAAGGCAGGAGCGTCGCAAGATGCCCCAGTTGCACCGGAAGGAACTCAAGTTGCCACCGAGGAGACGCCAGCGGCGGCGGCCAATGCCGATGCGCTGCGGAAGGCAGCGCAAAATCCGGTCGCCAGCCTGATCAGCGTTCCCATACAGAACAACGCCAACGCGGGGATCATGCCTGGGAACCGTACGCAAGATGTGGTGAACATCCAGCCAGTGATTCCACTGAAAATTAACGAAGACTGGAACCTGATCGTTCGCGTGATCACTCCCCTCATTTACCAGCCGTTTCCGGCGCAGTCCCCTGCGCCTCAAGTCGGGGTGTTCGGGTTGGGCGACATTCAGCCCACCGCTCTTCTCTCGCCGAGAAAGCCCCACAAGATAATTTGGGGCGTAGGCCCGATCTTTCAATTGCCCACCGCAACCAGTCATTACACGGGGCAAGGGAAGGTGGCCATCGGACCCAACGTCGTAGCCTTGGCGATGCCACGCAATTTCGTGCTGGGCGTACTCGTCAACAACCTGTGGTCGGTCGCCGGTAGTGGCAGCAGGCCAGACGTCAATCAGCTTCTCCTGCAGTACTTCGTCAACTACAACATGAAAAAGGGGTGGTACCTGACCACGCAACCAATCCTCACAGCCAACTGGAACTCACCTGCACCCAGCGGAAGCGTGTGGACACTGCCATTCGGCGGAGGTGTGGGAAGAATCATGAAACTTGGTTTTCAGCCGGTGAATATCAACGTGCAAGCTTACGGCAACGCGGTGCACGTTCCAGGAGATTCGCCTTGGACTGTTCGGGCAACGTTCGCATTGCTGTTTCCCAAGTTAACGCCAGCGCAAGAGAAAATGATGATGGAGCAAAAGCTCAAACAACTAGATCAGACACCGCCGGCGAAGAATTAAAGGCGAGTCCGTCGTCCAAAAACGAACCAGTGATTGTCGGGGCGAGGGTGGCCAGTGGGACGAACCAGAAACCGGCTGTTCGGAGATTTCCCCATAAGTCGGCCGGTATTTACGAATGCTTTCCTTTCATCTGGTCGTATAACGCCCTATCCGCTCTTTTGCCTGAACACGTACCGAAGGGAGCAGCACATGGAAGCGGAGCCGACAATACGCTCATATGGATTTCCGCCGCGAAATGCCCCCATTTGCATTCGTAGACCCTGGCGCGTTTTTCCAGTAGTAATCCGCCTGAGCGCTCGATAACTTCTGGTCTGCCCTTCACTCGTGAGCCTTGACAACTCACTCATCCGATAGCAAAGCACCGGATGTTAGACTCCACCTGTCAACCGGCTTCAAACATGACGACAATCACAATCTCCAAAGAGGACTATCTCAAGGCCATCGCCGAAGCAGAGGCCGAGGGTCAGACCGTTATCCCAGCCACGCTGGCTCACTGGCTTTCCGTCACTCGGCCCGCCGTAACGTTTGCGCTGAAAAGGTTGACGAAAGACGGCCTGGTCACGGTCAAGGATGACGGACACATCTGGCTTACTTCGCAAGGCCGGGAGATCGCAGAGCGTACCATCATTCGGCATCACCTCATCGAGCGAATGCTGACGGAGATTTTTGGGATGGCCTGGTATGAGGTCCACGATGAGGCAGAGCGGCTCGAGCATGCTGTATCGCCCGCATTCGAACATAGGCTGGTACAGAAATTAGGCCACAAGGATACCTGTCCTCACGGAAACGGACTGACCATGCGTAGTCCGTCAGAACGCCGCAAGCGAGGGCTGCTGCTGCTCACCGAAGCGGAGCCGGGCTTGAAATATATAGTCGCCAGCGTTTATGAGCGTGATCGCAAGTTGTTGGAGTTTTTTGACGGAGAGGGCATTCGGCCGGGCGCAAAAGTAAGCGTGAGCTCGCGAAATTACGACGGCACTTTGTCGCTCTCAGTCGGAACGCACCACCTTCGTCTGGGTACGCCGGCAGCAGAGAAGATATGGATAGCTAAACCGTAATCTCTTTCCGTTTGTTTATCACAGTTAACATCTCATGGTATATCCTGCTTGTCGTGGGGGAGCACGCCAGTTCCGGTTGTGCGCTCCGGCACTCGAGGAAAGGCCACGAGATTGAAGGCTCTCTGGAACGAAATACCCTGCTTTGCTCTGGTCATTGCATTCACCGTCTTGCTGCTGCCCTCGCTTTTGTATGCGCAGGGTGAAACCACCAGCGCGATTGTCGGTCAGGCGACGGATTCGAGCGGCGCAGCAATCCCCGACGCCGCAGTTACGATCACTAATCGCGATACAGGGCTTACGCGGACCGTCCGGACCGATGCGGCAGGACGGTTCAACTTCCCCCAGTTATTGCCAGGACGCTATTCGGTCCGCGCGACGGCTGCGGGTTTCGAAGCTCAGCAGGTTGACGATGTTTCCGCAGGGCTGGGTCAGAAGCAAGCGGTAAACCTCGCGCTCAAAGTGGCGCAGTCAAAGGTAACGGTCGAGGTCAGCTCGCAGGCGCCGCTCATCAATCCGACCGAGGCGAATACGACCACGACCTTGGATGCTCCCGCGCTGGAAAACCTGCCCAATCCCGGAGGTGACCTTACCTATCCCTTACAATTCGCGGCTGGAGCGCTCATCAATACTGCCGGCAGTGGGAACGATTTCGTAGGCGGCACAAACGGATATGGCAATGTCGAGTTCAACGGCTTGCCTGCGTCGTCGAACGGCTACATCGTCGATGGCCTAGAGACGAACGATCCGCTCACGAACCTGAACAGCGGTCTCTCGACCAATCTTGTACTCGGGCTGAACTCGATCTCCGAGGTGACCGTGAACACGCTTTCTTATTCAGTCGATGAGGGACGGTATGGCGCTTCCCAGGTGAACTACGTCACCAAGTCGGGCACGAACCAGTTCCACGGAAACCTCTACGAACTATGGAATGGGTCGGCGATGAACGCAGCGGATTACTTTACCAACGCTACGCCGGGCAATCACAAGCCGTTTTCCAACGTGAACCACTTTGGCGGCAGCCTCGGCGGACCCATTATCCACGACAAGCTGTTCTTCTTCTTCGACAGCGAATGGGTGCGCATTGCGCTGCCAATCTACTCGACGATCACCGTGCCAACTCCGGCCTTTCAGCAGTACGTTCTGCAACAGCTTCCATTGGGTGGTACCGATGCGATCACTGGAGTTCACTACGCACCCTCGCCGGACTCAGTGCCGTTCTACCAGAAGATGTTCTCGCTGTACGGGAAAACCGGCGGGACGCCGCTCTCCGTACTGGGCTGCCCTTTCAATGTCAATGGCGGCGTAGCAGCCGGTACACCGCCAAACGGAAACGGCTGCGCCAATCGTGTGGGCGTCTCGAATTCCAGCCACGACCAAGAGCAGGTGCAAACGGCGCGGATCGACTACAACATCGACGCCAACAATACGGCATGGTTCCGGTTCCAGGCGGATACCGGGTTGCAAGCCGCCTACACCGATCCCATCAATCCCATCTTCAATTCGATTTCCCCACAACCGCTCTATTCCTTTGCTGCGGGATACACTCACATCTTCTCTCAGAATCTCGTCAATTACTTCAATCCTGCTTTCTCGTGGTACTCCAGCATCTTTTCGCCAAGCAATTTCGCAGCGACGCTCGCGGCGTTCCCCATCGTGCTGCAGGGCACTGGAGCCAACGCTCCGTTCACCGCCGTCGGCGGACTCGATAACACCTGGCCGCAAGGCCGGCGTGCCACGCGGCTTTTTCCTCAATGACAACCTGGCATGGAGCCATGGCGCTCACGAATTTCGCTTCGGCACCAATATCCGGATCTTGCGGCTTGAACGACTTCGATTTTGGCGAGGGTACCGTACCCACGGTGAATTACACCGATTTGTCGCAATTCATCTATGGTGTTGCCTCGACTGCCACCCAAAGTTTCCCGCAAACCACCAACGAACCCTACAATTTCCTCAATGTCGATTTGTATGCGCAGGATACATGGAGGGTGACGCCGAAATTCACCTGGACCTTCGGACTGCGCGACACTTACAACTCAAATCCCTTGAATCCCCACTATCAAGTCGCCCGCCTCACCGGCGCGTTCGACTCCATCCCGCACGACGTCAATGAGCCGCTGAATCAGGCCATCCAGACCAACCTTGGTCACTTGTTCAGCTCGACGCCTTTCGCCATTCTTCAGCCGCGCATGGCGATCGCGTGGCAGTTACAGCCGAACACGGTGGTGCGGGCCGGCTTCGGGGTCTTCAGCGATTTGTTGCCCGGCAGCGTAGCCGATTTGGTCGGAACCAATCCGCCCTATGTCCGATCGTTTCAGGCTGGCTTGCTGGGCACGGTGGGCGGAACGGCAATTGCACCTGGCGTACCCAATAGCGCTATTGATGCGTTGAGTGCCGCGAATGAGAGCTTCGCGGCGGGATTCGCAAAGGGTGAGCTCTCGTGCGCTTCCCCAATGGCTAATCCAAAAGCTTGCCTGCCGCCGGTTGCGATCACCGCCGTTCCCAACGGCCAGCTTCACGCGCCGTACTTCATGCAGTGGAGCCTGGGCCTCGAGCATCAGGTCGGCAACAACGGCAGCGTGAAGGCGCAATACGTCGGCACGCGCTCGGTGGATGAACCTTATTTCACTGAGGTGAACGGCTACCAGACAGTGTGTCCCGGCTGCTTCGCGCCGTTTCCGTATCTGCAGCCGACAGATCCGCGCTTTGCAGCAGTCACCCAGTTATCGACCGGGGCCGGAAGTAACTACAACGGACTGCAATTGACTGCGATGATGCGTTCCGTACACGGCTTACAAGGCCAGATCAATTACACCTGGAGTCATTGTCTCGATTACGTTTCCAACGGAGGGTTCCTCCCGTTCTCCTCTGCTGGAATTCTCTCGCCATTGCCCGGTGAACTTTCCCGCAACTATGCTTCTTGCGATTATGACGTTCGCCACGACGTCACGGCGCAGTACGTTTATCAGCTGCCGTTCAAAGTCAAAAGTCGAGCTCTCAGGTATGCAGTGAATGGGTGGCAGATTTCCGGGACCGCGTTCTGGCATAGTGGTCTCCCGTTCTCAGTGCTGAGCACACCTTACTCGGCGAACGGCGACGGCATCCTGCAAGGCAGCGGTCCGCAATTCGCCAATATTGTCCCCGGAGTGCCGCTGTACGCGAATGGCCCGATTCCGGGAGTCACGCAGCCAGGGACGATCCAATGGCTCAATCCGAACGCGTTCGTCTCCTCCGTGGATCCGAGCACCGGAGCCTGTTATGGCGGCAATACTGCGCAGAACTGCCAGTTCGGAACGCTCGGACGAAACGCATTGCGGGGCCCCGATTTCTTCTGGAGCGATTTCTATCTGACGAAGTGGTTCCCGCTGAGCGAGCGCGTCAAGCTTCGTTTTGATGTGCAGTGCTTCAACGTATTCAATCATCCAAACTTCGCGTTGCCCAATAATATCTATGCTGGCATTCCGGGCCAGCCTTCCACGCAAACCGGCTTCGGCGCGCTCACGTCCACCACCTCACCGCCGACGGGACTTCTAGGCGTGGGTTTGGGCGGAGATAGTAGTCCACGCATGGTCGCCTTTCAGGCGCGGCTGGAGTTTTGATTAAGAAGCTGACGCCTTGGCGCGGTACTCATCGACAGGATTCACGCGCCTGTCTTGATTATCTATAAACGGGGTTTGGGGAAGCTTCGCCGGGCCGCTCGTGAAGTCCACTTACGTCACTTGACGTATAACGGCCTATGCGCCGATTTGAATCTAGCGCGGGCAAATGCCCGAAACCCTTTCAGCTTGCCAGTCCAAGTAGTGAATGATAAAGGACGCTGTCGCCAACCTGGCCTTTGAACTTGGCGATTTGGCATTCGCTCAGATGCATCCCTGGGAACCCTCCTTCCGCCTCGACCACGCGCGTGATCTTGACGTTGCCGACCTTCCCGCAATCGATTTCGTCCGTCATAACGCCTCCTGTTGTTTGTTCCGATGTTCAGTGCTCATCGCGCCGCGTCCCCCGCGGCGGTATTCCGGCGTCAGTTCGTCCAACTGCTTCTTGAGTTCGCCTTCGAGCGCGAGATCGGCGGCCGCGGGCTATCGCCGGCGGGGTTCAGTTGCTTTTCGCTTCGGCGGGAGCGTCCGTCTGATCGAGGTCAAATCGAATCCAGAGCGCTCCTCCCATCGGTTGAACGCCTCTTGCGTCCGATAACCCGTCTGACGCGCCGCAGCTGGAGCACCAAGTCGGCCGCCGCCTCAGCCTCTTTGAGAAGCGTCTTGCGCGGCGTGCCTATCTGCGCACGCATGGTCAGGCCACGAGCAAAATCCGTGACTTGGATCGCGCGCTCGGCTACCGGAAAGTCAGGCGGGATGTCTCCCGCGCTGATCCCGTCCCGGAAACGGCGCTCCACCAGCGCCACGCCGCCCGCCACCGCGCTCTGCAGGAGCCGCTGGACCTCAGCGTCGTTCACAATCGGCGCGACGCACATCATAAGGCAGCCCCGGGCGGACCCTTTCTCGGTCGCACTTTCGACGGCGTACCTCAGAAAGTCCGCGATCGAGTCGCGAAGACTCTGTGGGGAGAGGAGTGCCTTCGCGGCTAACGCGCCCTTCCGTTCTGCGTACGCCTCTAAGGACGCGCAAGAATATCGCCCGCTTGTCCCCGAAGACGGCATACAGGCTCGGCCGTCCCACACCCATCCCGGCGACGAGATCGTCAATCGTCACTCCGTCGTAGCCTTTCGACCAGAACACTTGAGTCGCCTTTTCCAGCGCCCCCGCCTCATCGAAGCTGCGCGGTCGGCCCCGCGGCCTAGCGGTTTTTTGAATCATTCGGTTCACAACTCCTTGACACTCTCCATCCGTCAATATATAACCAACTAGTTCGAAATTACAAGCCGGGTCTCGCCTCCCGGGGCCTCACGACTCGGCCTTCAGCCTTCACCACGGAGCTGCGTATGGACCATTCGATTGCTCTCGTCACCAGCGCCACTTCCTGGCTCGGTCAGGCGGCCGCCCTGCCTTAATTAATAACCTAAAAAGGACAGCAAAAATGAACGAAAGCATATTGATAACCGGAGCAAATGCTGGGCTTGGGAAAGAGACTGCCCGACAGTTAGCCTTGAAAAGGGAAACAAAAAAGGTAATTCTTTTTTGCAGAAATCAAGCGAGAGCAGAGGCAGCACAAAAAGACCTTGAGGAGAAAACAAGGAGAAAGATTTTTGAAATTATTATTGGGGATGTTACGGATGCAACTTCTGTAAGAAAAGCAGTAGACGAAATAAAGGAACCTGTTGATGCAATAGTCTTAAATGCAGGTGGAGTAGTTGGGAAAACGGCTGCAAAATTGACGCCTTCCGGTATGAATCAATTGGCTGCTACGAATATTTTAGGCAATGTAATTCTAGTTGATGAATTAATTAAACGTGACCAGTTAAGGAGCACAGTTCTATCAGTCAGTGCGGAAGCTGTTCCCGGAGTAAAGATGCTCGGAGTAAAGCCAGTTTCAATGAAGACTTCTTCTGTAGATGAGTTCGCTGCCGTTCTTGATGGATCCTATTTCGGTAATAAGTTCGATGCATTGCAAGCATACGCATATGTCAAGTATGCAGAAACCATGTGGACGTTATCAATGGCGAGAAAATATCCACAGCTCAAGTTTATTGTTGTGAGCCCAGGAAATACAAAAGGAACTCAGGCGCCAGATGCTCTCCCCCCGCCAATGCGGTTTATGTTGAAGTATGTGATGATGCCTGTTGTATTCCCATTGATGGGTGAAATGGTGCATGGTCTGGAAGTAGGTGCAAAACGCTTTGTCGATGGCATTTTGGATGAGCGGTATAAAAGCGGCGTTTTTTATGCCAGTAAAGAGGGTAAGTTGTCAGGGGACATGGTGGACCAGAGCACTTTTTTTACTGATTTGAAAAACACTTCATTTCAAGATAACGCCAACGAGGCAATTCACCGTTTCATCAAGGTCTCTGGCATCGATCTCTCGCCTGTCCGACCGGCGTCGCGATCGGAGGCGCCGATACCAAATCGGTCTGCCGGATTGACATAGAAAGATCCGTCGACTTCCGCAGCAATTTTAGATCGGCGTACTGAAGAAGAGCCCGATCGTGGCTGAACTGAAGCAGTGGCCAAGGCTCTGGAGGAAGGGTACACCACTGGCAAGTCCGGATTTCACGGCTACTACTTCAAAATCCTGAGGGGGCAAGGTCCGGCAGCACCCTTCGGAAAGATCGACTATGTCCTCGAGGGAGTGATGATCGGGGGTTTTGCGCTTGCCGCAGTTCCAGCGGAATATCGGGTCCCCGGCGTGAAGACGTTTATCCTGAATGATGACGGAATCGTGTATCAGAAGGAGTTGGGGCCGGATTCCCTCAACATCGTCAAGAGTATGGAACTGTATAACCCCGATTCCACGTGGCAGCGGACGGATGATCAATGGCCGCCAAGCGTCGCGGATGCTTCCGGCACAGCGGAAAAGCCTTAGACGTAGCTTCGCTGAACCCTTTACATGTTTCAAGGTTATGAGTCGCAAATGTTTCGAGTTCTACGTGCGTGCTCCTGCCTAGTCATTCTCTTGCTGCTTGGTCTAACAACCCGAAAGCGCTTCCGCCGATCAGATATGGCAATCACCTGTTGGCAACCGCAGTATTGACGTTTTGTGGCATCATGCTACCTCACGACAGGATCTAGGCTCACATGGAGGAGGCGATGGGCTGGGCCTGTCGAACTCTCCCCTCCTGCTGGTCCGGAAAGGCTAAAACTGGTGGAGAGATAACGGATGGGTAAACAAGTGGGGCGATGGAGGGGGTAGTGATTAGGATCAGAGGCTATACTACAGAGGGAATACACCTGTGTGGAAACTGGCGCCGGTTGTGATCGTTAAGTCGCAGCAGATAAGCTGCCGGGGGCTGTCTCTCGCGCTTTTTATGTGACTATCCTGGGGGGTCAACTTTTGGGTCTCCCGAGAAGTTTTTTTCTGCGGCATAATTTAATCATCGAGTAAACAGTGCGTCGGCTTTGAGCCATCCGGGCGCGCCCCACGCACCCGATCTCTCTCTACCTTCCCGTAAAATACCCCGCAACCCGATCAGTATCAGCCGTTGCCCCAGGGAAAGCCATAGCCAGCGCCCCGGGAGCAAGCCGGCGGCCGTCGTCAGCTCCCTATCGGCATCAAACCCCGCCGGCTGGCCACAGGATCCTGGTCCGGACGAAGCAAAACGCCGGCGCCAAAAGCGGGAGATGCGTGGACGAATCTCCCTGAAGATGGGAGATGCAGCGGCGAATCTCCCGGTCGTCCCAGCTTATTCCGTCGAGGAAAAAAGGCGGCGGGCGGCGCAGAATCCAACCCTACCCGTCTCTCTCTTTATATATAGTCATCGCTTTCCGCTTGAGTGCCTTCCTGCACACCAGTTCTGCAGCCTCCGGCTTCAGGCTCAGGACCCTGCCGGCAGATCCGTCCGGGAACAGAGAGCCGAGGGCGCACGGCGGGCGACGTTGGCGATGGACATGGCTATGGCAATGGCGTCGGCATCGGGGAGCCAGACGCGCGAGGGCAATTGGCTTTCGTGTGGAGAGAGGACCCTGGTACTGCCACCGAACATGAAACAGTTAGCGTACTGAGATAGGGCGCGAATCGATCGCGCCCGGAAGCTGTGCATCGATAGTCGGCACCGTGGTTGTGCCGCTCAGCTTGGCCTGCTCCTGCAGTAGCTGCTGAAACTGCTGGGAGGGAGAACTGGAACTGACGGCAGCTCCGACGTTGGCGGCCGTGTTGCCCATCAGGGCGCCGATCAGATAGCCGGGGGAGACGTAGTTGACCGCCAGCTGTCCCTGCACCAGGCTCTTGCCGCGGGCCATGTCATCGTACTTTGAGGAGCAGTAGCCGAACTTGGGGATGAGGTTGGTGGCCAGCTTCCACATGACATAGTTGAACTCGTCGAGGAAGACATCGTTGAGGTAGAGACGGGACTGGGCACAGGTAGCATAATCAGTATATGAGTACAAGCAAATCCTGCTCTCCACCAGTTGATCGCAGATGCGGGCCGGCCTCCAAGTAGCACAACAGCAATCACTTAAACTTCGCCAGATTTTGCTAAGAGCCCAAGCCTTGTTTGGGATCGTTGGAGCGACGAATCCGCCAGGATCGAATACGCCTGGCGGATCCGGTTAGTGTGGGCGACGTTACAGAACTAATGCACAACCTGAACCAAGCCTCGCGCAGAGTTGGGATTGAAGTTTGTATCGCCTGTGTACCACGCGGTGATCCAATTGTTGCCGTGCGGCAGATTGGAGAACTGCAGGGTTGCGACTCCATTCACCAGAGAGGCGGTTCCTATTACATGCTGCAAGCTGGGAGGCATGGTGGCAGTCTCTTGTCCGTTGTAGAAAGTGATGGTTCCGCTCGGTGTACCCGAGCCTGGTACCGCGGCAGCGATGGTTACCGTAAACGTCACAGCCTGGCCATAGTTGGACGGATTCGGCGAACTCGTCAGACTGACGTGAGTTCCCGCTTCATTCGCCATTTCGGTTATGGTGTTTCCGTTATAGCTGTCCCAATCGGCCAGAACCATGTCCGCAGAACTAATCCCCCCGGAGTTGAATTGCCCGGCCACAACCCCGAGAGCCATGTGGCTTCCTGTGGAAAACTGTTGCGCTTGAAAGGTGCCGTCGCCATTGCCCACCATCAGGGTAATAATGTTGTTATACGGGGCGGGAACAGCCAGGTCGCGCTTGCCGTCTCCATTAAAGTCTGCCACTGCTATGCGACCGTCGGGCGAGGCAACCGGATAGGCCGTTTGCGGCTGGAACGTGCCATCGCCATGGCCCAAAAGGATGGAAACGGTCGGCGGTGCGAAACCCTGGCAGTACGGGTCAGCCCCGCAGAAATTGGCAACGGCCAAGTCCAGTTTGCCGTCCCCGTTGAAATCGCCCAAGGCAATGTCGTTGGGCTCATCTTGCACTTGATAGTCCACATGTGGCTGGAAGCTTCCGTCGCCGTTGCCCAGGAGGATGGAAACCCTATCGTTGGGACCACAGGCGTAACACCAGGTGGTGACCGCAAGATCGAGGTTGCCATCGTGATTGAGGTCGCCAGCGGCGACACCCAAGGCACCGGACGCGACGTTGTGAAAGACTGGTGCCTGGAAGGTCCCGTCGCCGTTACTAAGCAGCACTGCGAGTCCCCCGGAACCGTCCTCATACTGGTAGAGCGTGACCGCCAAGTCTGCCTTCCCATCATGGTTGAAATCGCCGGCGGCGAGGGAATGAACGAAACCGTTTCCGCCCACGGTAGAAACTTTTTGCGGCTGGAAAGCTCCATCCCCATTGCCTAGCAGAACGCTCACGGTACCGTCTGCGCCGTTGCACACCGCGATATCTAGCTTGCCATCGCCGTTAAAGTCGCCCACGGCAACCGAATTGGGCGCATTTCCGACGGCGTAATCAACGTGCGGCTGCCAGGAGCCATTGCCACTGTTGAGGAATACGCTCACCGAGTTGGCCCTAATATTTGCCGTTACCACATCCGGATATCCATTGCCGTCGAAATCTCCTGACGCAATATCGTAAGTGTCTCCGCCAGCAGTGTAGTCGGAGGATTGAAAATGCAGATTGAAAATCGACACCAGGGGCATGCCACTCGATGCCGACTTTGCATACGCTTTGCGGCTTACTCGCTGGGACAACCCATTGGAGGGTTGCAGCTGCCCTTGTGCAGTCAGGGACAGTAAGCCGATTAGAAATACCGTCGAAAGAACATTGAAACTGTATCGAGAGCCTTTACTGCCGTTGCTCATTGTGCCTTCTCCTCATCCGACTGTTTGGAGTTCTTGTTTCAAACAGAAAATATCGGGGGTCCGCGCTTGTTATCTCTCCCACTATCATTAGTGCAAAATGAAGGGAAAAGGGACAACGCCGAACGAGAAAAGATTGCCGGGTGCGCGGTACCAGTATCACCGTTGTGCAACTTCCTCGACGGCGCCGGCCCAAAGGGGAAGGACTTGGCTAAAGAACGATGAATCATGGCGATAGCAGCGGGGAATGAGAGATAATACGGTGGCGTGTAAGCCTTAATCTTGCCACCCAACCGCTAGGGGAGAGTATGAGTGCGTCCTCTGCCAGCGAGATCACGACTTTGCTGCGAGCTTGGGGCGATGGCGACGACCGTGCCTTAAGCGAGCTAATGCCCCGCGTTTATGGACAGCTCTACCGTACTGCTCGGCATTACATGGCAAAGGAAAAGCCTGGCCATCTTCTTCAAAACACAGCTCTAATCAACGAGACCTATCTGCAGCTCGCCAAGCTGGGAAAAGTCGAATGGCAGGATCGAGGCCACTTCTTTGCCGTATGTGCACGCGTGATGCGTAACATTCTCACTCAATATGCGCGTTCACATCTCAACTTGAAAGGCGGCGGCGGCGCCCAAATACTTTCGTTGGATGAGGATCTGGTCGGCGCCGCAAATCCTTGCGTCGGCTTAATGGCGTTAGACGATGCCCTCAGCCAACTGGCCATATTCGACGGGAGGAAGGCGCAAGTGGTCGAGCTGCGGGTATTCGTCGGCCTCAGCGTTGAGGAAATGGCGAGGGTGCTGAAAGTCTCCGAAGGTACGGTGAAGCGTGACTGGCGATTAGCGAAGGCTTGGCTGGTCCGTGAACTGAGCGACGGGAACCACCATGGAAACTGAACGATGGCGGCAAATCGAGCAATTGTTTCTGGCCGCTACGGAACAGGAAGAGTGCCAACGCGGCAGTTTCCTGGACAAAGCGTGTGGTGAGGACGAGGATTTGCGTCGCGAAATCGAGTCGCTGCTCATCCATGATCAGGATATAGGATCGATAGAATCGCCTGCGCTGCGTGTAGCTTCGCAGTTGTTGGAGGAATGGGAGAGCCAGTGCAACCCCTCTGGTAAGCCAGACTTTGACCCCATGGTCGACAGGGTGGTTTCTCGTTACCGGATTATCGAGAAGCTAGGGGAGGGCGGGATGGGGGCAGTTTACAAGGCGGAAGACACCAAGCTGGCCCGCTTCGTGGCGCTCAAGTTTCTTCGCCCGGGACCCCGCCTTGGCGTGGCCGATGCCGTGGAGACGACGATTCGCTACGACTCGCAGGCGCTGGATCGCTGTGAACGCGAAGCTCGCGCTTCCTCTGCACTTGACCATCCCAACATATGTACCGTCCACGAGGTTGATCAGCACGATGGAGTGCCGTTCATCGTCATGCAGCTTCTTGCCGGACGGACCTTAAAGTATGAAATCGCCGGTCGTCCCCTCGCGGCAGACCGGGTGTTGGACTTGGGAATTGAAATTGCCGATGCGCTGGACGCGGCGCACTCCGCCGGAATTATCCACCGCGATATCAAGCCTGCCAATATTTTCGTCACCCAGCGCGGGGAGGCAAAAATCCTGGACTTCGGTCTGGCTAAGCTCCTGTCGAAGGATCCGGCCATGCCCCTTCCCCTGACCAATGCCTGTATTGCTGGCGCTCTTTCTGACGAGACGCTAACGGTTCCCGGCATCGTCATTGGGACGGTCGCGTACATGTCGCCGGAGCAAGTGCGGGGTAATGAACTAGACGCCAGAACTGATCTTTTCAGCGTTGGCGTGGTGTTATTCGAAATGGCGACTGGACAGCAACCATTTGCGGGCGAGACCACCGCTGCTCTGCGGAACGCCGTCTTGAACGCGATTCCAGCGCTGCCTTCGTCGCTGAATCCGACAGTGCACAAAGGGCTCGACCATGTCATTTGCAAGGCGTTGGAAAAGAATCCCCGGAAACGCTACCAGTCAGCAGCGGAGCTACGCGACGATCTGATCCTCTTAAAGCAGGATTCGGAGGCCGCAGGTGTTCGGCCGCGTTTTAGGCCGCGGGCATGGATATTTATCGCTGTCCTGACCATGCTCTTTGCCATTCTCGCAGTAGCTGTACTCATACCTCGATAGGAAAAAGTCGCGTCAGCTTACAGAACGGGACAGCATCGTTTTGGCTGACTTCAGCAATACCACAGGAGATTCGGTATTTGACGAGGCTCTGAAGCAAGCATTGCGCGCGCAACTGGAGCAATCGCCGTTCCTGAACGTACTCTCGGATCAGAAAGTCATTCAAGAGCTGGGTTATATGGGACATCCGCATACCAGCCGGCTTGCCGGCGAAGTGGCCAGAGAACTGTGTGTGCGAACCGGCAGCAAGGTGCTGATCACTGGGGCCATTTCACCTCTGGGTGCGCACTATGCCCTAGCTCTGGAAGCGATGAACTGCCAGAGCGGAGATTCTGTTGCGACCGAGCAGTCTGAAGCGGAAAGCCGTGAAGGGGTTTTGCGAGCCTTGGGGGAAGCTGCTTCCCGGCTGCGCGCCAGGCTTGGCGAGTCTTTGGCTAGCGTTCAAGAGTACGATGCCCCAGTGGAGCAGGCAACTACCAAGTCAATCCAAGCGTTGCGCGCCTACAGTTTGGGTGTGGAGACCAAAATCTCGGCAGGCGATGAGGCGGCTATTCCTTCTTTCCAGCGAGCTATCGATCTCGATCCCGACTTTGCCATGGCCTACATTCGTATGGGAACCGCCTATTCCAACTTGAACCAACCCACACGAGCCCGGGCAGCGATCACCAAAGCTTATGCTCTGCGGGACCAGGTCAGTGAACGAGAGAGGTTCTATATTGACTCGCATTATTACGACACGGTTACGGGTGAGCAAGATAAGGCCATCGAAGTTTACCAATTGTGGGAACAAACCTATCCGCGCGACCCCACACCTTCTGTCGATTTGGGAGCCATTTACAGCAGCTTGGGAGATCATGCGAAGAACTTGGCAGAGCAGAGCCGCGCGCTTACTCTAGCACGCGTCAGCTCGGTCTATGCAAATCTGGCTAACGCTTATATCAATCTCAATGAGTTCAATAGAGCGGGCGACGTACTGTCACAAGCGCACACACTAGGAGTTGAGGACTCTGCTTTTCCCGGTCTTCGTTATCAGCTCGCGTTTGTCCGTGGCGACCGAATAGAAATGAAGCGCCAGATAAACGCGGCGATGGGACGCCCGGAACTGGAGGGTTGGCTGCTGGCGCTGCAGGCTGATACAGATGCCTATTATGGCCAGCTAAATAATGCGCGAGAAGTTACGCGCCGAGCCATCGCATCCGCCCGTCAGAACGGCGATCAGGAAACAGCAACCAGCTACCAGATTATCGGAGCATTACATGAAGCAGAGCTCGGTAATCTGCGATCGGCAAGGAGACAAATAGCAAGCCTTGCCATGGGCTCCAGCCAGCAAGTGGTGGCTTTGGCAGCTTTGGCTCTGGCTCGTGCAGGGGAGACAGACCGGGCACTGGCTCTCAGCCGCGGCCTTGGAGCGACATATTCCACCGACACTCTCGTCAACAACTACTGGCTGCCCACTATTCGAGCCGCGGTGGAACTTGCAAAGGCTAATCCTAGGAGTGCGATTGATCTGCTACAGCGGACCATGCCTTATGAACTGGGAGTGCCGGTCACCGTAACCAATGCTGTTGCCTATCCTGTCTATATACGGGGCTTGGCATATCTTGCGGAGGGCGATGGAGAAGAAGCCGCAGCGGAGTTCCAGAAGATCGTCGACCATGCTGGCATCGTCGCCAATTTCCCATTAGGCGCACTGGCCCGCCTGGGCCTAGGCCGGGCCTATGCTCTGGAAGCTAGGATTACCGTCATAGCTTCGAACCTCGGGCAAGGAGAAGGACGCGGTAAGCCAGGCGGTCCTCCAAGATCCGACGCATTGGCCAAGGCTAAGTCAGCATATGAGGAGTTTTTCGCTCTATGGAAGGATGCTGACACAGACGTTCCGGTTCTGGAGCAAGCTCGGAATGAATACCGAAGACTAACTCAATGAGACCGTTGTGGCGTAATCATCACCGTTCGTCATAGTTCGTATATCGGTCGATGCTCAGCGAGGCCGCATTTGAGACGATGCGAGGTAAAGAATCGCCAGTTGTAGAGAGGCCCAAGTGCAGAGATGTTTCGCCCTGACCGTTCAGAGCACCTGGGTCGACGCCAGAGGGTCGATCACGCTCTAACCCCGGGCGCCTGATTGCTATCAATACGTTGCGCTTGGCCTGTTGGCGTTAGGGCCCGGATTGTAGTCGATTTTGTGACGGGCACGCGCTCACAGATTCACCAAGCTTCAACATGACACCGGAAAATTCTGGTGCAATCAAAGGATTAGAAGCAAAGAGGATCCGGGTCATTCCCATTGTTATTTACACCTCGAAAGGTCATGCACTTCGTGGCATACAGGGAAAGCCACAGCGATCCAGAATTGCTGCAAATCGTGGGGTGTGCCGCAAAAAATCCCACTTGGGATCTATGGGGAGGAAAACCAGATGAACATCGCGTTGTTCGAATGCCCTTTCCAGATTGTCCATCGCTTGGTCCGTCTGATCCAATCCAGCATGTATTAGTGCCATCGCATAAGGTGGAATATATCGTTCTCGCGAGATTACTTCTAACGTGCGTAATCCTTGCCTCGCCTCATTGATTTGTCCGATCTGCGAAAAGAGATAACTTCGGAGAGCGATCACCTTCGTATTCCCGCCGCTAAGTCTGCCGGCACGACTAAGGGCATCGAGGGCCGGGTCGGTGTTTCGCAGTTGGACCTGCACCTGCGCCAGTTGAAAATAACCAATCCAGAATTCCGGATCGATTACGGTGGCTTGCGTGGCAAACTCGACCGCTGCGGCATAGTTGCGCGAGGCGAAGGCGATTTGCGCGGAGAGTGCGTGGTGCATGGCGTACAGCGGATCGAGTTCACGGGCGCGGCGAATCGAGTCGCTAGCTGGTTCGTGGCGACCCATATGCGATAGGACAATTCCTAACATGCGGTGCGCCAGGGGATAGCTTGGATCAAGCGAAAGGGCCCGATGGTACGCTTCTTCCGCTTCCCTCCAGTCCCATTCGAGCCAAAACTTAAGGAAGCCAAGAGAAGTTTGCACCTCCGCCAGCCCTGGATCCGAGCTCACAGCATGAACCACCGCGTCATGAGCGGGAGGCGTAACGGCGAGAGGAGCAGCATCACCATTAACAGGGCTCGCCGAGTAAGCGTCCGCCAGTCCAGCCCATGCAAGCGCATATTGAGAATCCACCTTCGTCGCTCGCGTGAAGTATTCAATCGCGCGCTTGGTAGTTGGAGGCGTACTTTGGTTCCAGAAATGTCGTCCGTGAAGATATAGATCGTAAGCTTCGGCATTTTGCGTCTGCCGCCGCGCCAGGGCCGTCAAACGTTCCGGTGAAAGTCGTAACCGGATCTCCTCCGCAATGCTTTCGCTCAATTCACGCTGAAACGCTAGGATGCTGCCAGGCTCGCTGTCGTACGACGCCGCCCAGACTTGTACCTGGTCGTACGAGCGAATGAGTCGGGAGGTAATGCGCAAGCGTTCGTTCTCGCCGCGAAGCGTGTTTTCGACGATATATGTCGCCCCCAGTTCGCGGCCGATGGTGGCGAGGTTCTTGTTTCCACCTTTGTAGACCATGACGGACCGGCGTCCGATAACATGAAAGTTGTCTCTTCCAATCTGGCCAAGAGAGAGTATGGTTTCTTCGGTGAGACCATCGGCCAGATATTCCCGTTCCCGTCCCGCTCCAAGATTCTCGAAGGGTAAAACGGCAACGATGACTTGTGCCGGCTCCCCTTGCGCCCGCCCGTCAGCGACGACCCAAACATCGGCGATGAACCGATAACCTTTTCGCGGGACCGTTTCAATAAAGACAGGAGGGTCCGTTGAGTCTTTCAGCGCTCGACGAATTTTGCGGACCGCGGTGTTGACGCCGGTTTCAACGTCAGTGAATACATCTGCGCCCCAGAGCCTCTCGGCGATCTCGGCTCTTGACACAAGACGCTGTCGACGTTCCAACAGAAGGATAAGAAGGTCCATCGGCTGTCGCTCAACGTGGACTGGCTGCCCCTGACAGCGCAAGTCATAGTTCGCCACGTCGAGTTCGAAATCGCCGAAACAGAACCTCGGGCTCAGATCTGACAAGGCGTCGTCCTTTGGGCATCTAGAGTGCCACATCTCCAACAGCTATCGCCAGTTGTCGCTTCAGAAAAAGTTCAGATTCAAGTCATCCGCTCTACATGGTCAAGAGCATCGGTCGGTGCGAATATCGCACCTGTCTTTGCGCTGGTCAGAACGATGACAAATCCAAAATTGCCGGGGGCAACAAAATGTCAGAACTCGGAAGATTTCAACCTTTGAGGCACGCACCTGCCCCAATCCATCAAACGCTCAACCTGGGGGTCCGCATGCAGTATCAGGAGACCACTCAATGGTGCTGGGTGGCAGTTGCCACCAGCATCAACCACTTTTACAACCCTCCCAGCACCGAAACTCAATGCGAACTCATGACGATCGTGGGCCAAACCATCAACGAACTCTCTCTGTCCACCGGCGCCTGTCCCGACCCATCGATAGTCGCAGCGAATCCGACCTTGGCCAGCCAATTGGCGGATCCCTACAACTCCAATGCGCTGTATTGCCTCGAAGGCTTGATCACGCCTGCCTATTTTAAGAGCGGCGGGGTGGGTGATGCGCTCAATGTACACGACAATTGGAACAGCCCGGGGCTTCCCAGCATCTCGCTGTCACAGATCGCCGCCGAAATCGATAATGGCCGCCCGGTTGTTGTGGACATCACCTGGCAGTCCGGCACTCAACATTACGTCGCCATTGTCGGCGTGGTGAACGACATGCTGCTGATCTGCGATCCCATCAACGGCCAGTCGAGCTTCCAGTATTCCGCTTTCCCGTCACAGTATTTCGGCGGTGCAACCTTGAACCATGCATTCCTGACTCAGCCGGGGTACAGCCCGGGCAGCGCGAAGTGGTCGCCTGAGCAGCAAGGTGTCGGAGTCGGCACCAGCAATGCTCCCGCGCTGGCGGAGTTCAATGGCCGGCTCTATGCGGCGTGGAAAGGCGTGCCCGGCGACACGCGCATGTTCTGGTCCTCATTCGACGGGAGGAACTGGTCGCCCGAACAGCCAGGCGTTGGCGTTGGCAGCAGCAATGGTCCATCCCTCGCCGTGTTCAACGGCAAGCTGTATGCGGCATGGAAAGGCGTGCCTGGCGACACGCGCATGTTCTGGTCCTCGTTCGACGGCAGGAACTGGTCGCCGGAGGAGCCAGGAGTTGGCGTCGGCACGAGCGATGGGCCATCCCTCGCTGTATTCAATGGCAGGCTGTACGCGGCATGGAAGGGCGTACCCGGCGACACGCGCATGTTCTGGTCCAGTTTCGATGGTAGGAACTGGTTACCCGAGCAGCAGGGAGTCGGCTTCGGCACAAGCTCGGGTCCCGCGTTAGCAGCCTTCAACGGCAAGCTGTATGCGGCCTGGAAGGGAGAGCCCGGCGACGGCCGCATGTTCTGGTCTTCTTTCAACGGCGGGGGTTGGTCGTCCGAACAGAAGCTGAGCGCAGCGGTCGGAACCAGTGCCAGGCCAACCCTGGCAGTTTTCAACGGGCAACTCTATGCGGCCTGGAAAAGCGTGCCCAACGACAACCGGATGTTGTTGTCCGTGTTCGATGGAACCTCAACCTGGTCGCTGGCGCGCAGAGGCATCGGAGTCGGTACGAGTGATAGTCCCAGCCTCGCTGTGCTCGGCTCCCGATTGTTTGCTGCATGGAAGGGTGTGCCGGGCGACACCCGCATGTTCTGGTCAGTCTTCGAACCATAGATCCGGGCTGTTGGCCGCAGTTCTTCGCTCGGTGGGCCGAGCAGTCATTCATCGGCGGGCGCAGGTGTCCGATTCGTAAGCCCGCGGAACGAACATCACGAATTCGAAAGGGAGGGTATTACCTTGAAATTCCGGCATGGATTGCTGTCGCTATTTGTGCTTTGCCTCGTCGCGCCTCCGGCTGTGGCCCAGAACGATCTCTATGATAATGGTCCGACGAACGGCACAGCTTTCGCGTGGACCATTAATAACAACTTCGTGGAAAGTGATACTTTCACGCTAAGCGAAGCTTCGACGATCAACGGCCTGAACTTTGCCGCCTGGCTGACACCGGGCGACATATTGCAGTCAGCGGACGTTTCTATCACCTCGAACGAGTTCGGCGGGACTAGCTATTTCAATCAGACCGTCAGCTTTACACAGAGCGGCTGCAGTCTGAACGGGTCCGATTATTTCGTCTGCAACGAATCGGGCACTTTCGCGGGCGTGAGTCTGAATGCCGGTACGTACTGGCTGAGTCTCCAGAACGCGGTCGTACCCAGCGGGGACCCAGTTTACTGGGACGAGAACGAAGGTCCGTCGTCAGCCTCAAACAACGAGGTCGGTACGATTCCTTCCGAGTCGTTTACCGTGCTCGGCAGTGTCAGCGGCACAACCAGCGGTACAGTTCCTGAGCCCAGCAGCATCCTTTTGCTAGTGTCTGGGATTCTGGCTCTGAGCGGCGTCGTCCGTCCTAAACTGACTCCGTGACATGGCGGCCTTTCTTCATCAACCAATTACGTGCGGAAGCCGGGGAAAACCCTGGCTTCCAACCATGACATCTCGTTTTTTCATCACATCGCATCGCCCATTTGTTGTTCGAGTTTATTGCAGCCGGGCGAATCAACGCCGTCTCGACGCTGTAAATTCGCGATTTCCATGCTTGCAATAAGTGGCTTGCAACTGGTAGAGCACCTGGTTTTTCCATCACAGAACTGTGGTCGATTTTGTAGACGGTCTTGCCTCGCTTACAAGTGCAGTATTTATGCGGCTCTGGGCGTATTGCCAGTGGGCGAAATCTGGTACAAAACCAGGTGGTCGGTTTTGAGGCTTGGGCTTAGGGTATAAGTGATTAAAAATAATTGGTCGGGGAGAGAGGATTTGAACCTCCGACCCCCTGGTCCCGAACCAAATGCTCTTAAACTCATAGTTTTAGGAACAGCAAAGGCGGCCGACTTCGGCCGCCTGTTTTTTTCAGGTTACGCGGGCGATGGAACGCACCCTTTTGTGACACCGGCTACGAGAGCCGGCGGATGAGGTAGTTCAGCATCCGGCGGTGTTCGTCCAGCTTGCGCTGCAGCTCCAGACAGCGCCGCAGGCTGGCATTCTGGTTGCGGTCGAGGTCACGCCTGATTTCAAGCACCAGGTCCTGCTGATCGCGCTTTCGTTCCGATTCTTCGCAGCCCATCTACGTCGGCTTATTCCCGATTATTTTGCATGATGCTATCGACGGGTGGCGCGTAACACGCAGCCCGGCAAAAGTAGGACGCTCAGGCGTAGGCGAGCCGAATGCGCCTACCCGCATAAGCGGCCGCGGCGAGCGCCAGGGCGAGCACAAGAAAAACCATCGGCGTCCTCGACTGCTCCAGTGTGCCAAGGAAGTCCAAGCCTCGGACGTGGTTCGCCACTCCGAAATACCACCAGATCGTATAGGTCGCCTCAAAGGTCTTGCTGGTTCCGCTCCACGTGCCAAGCGCGAGCGCCAAGGCAGGAATAAACAACACGGCAGCCGCCCATGCAGTGATCGCTCCCCAGTCTCCTGCGATCAGAACTCGCATGCCAAGACCCGCGCTAACGACCACCGTGAAGAGGACGCCCGCTGCCAACGTTGCCGTCAGTTGCTTTCGCAGCGGTTCCGGACTGGAGAACATCAGCGCACCCATACCAAAGCGGTTCTCTCGTGTCCCCAGTTGCGACCATACCAACACCGGCCACAGAAAGGTTGCCGCAACCATAGCAGCACGTCCGTTGCCATCGGGCACTGCCGCGGATGCCACGATCAAACCGGCCATCACTGCGTACCACCACCTGCGCTTGCCTTTCAGCATGAGCCGCAGCTCGGAGATCACGAGGTAGGCGAATCGGAAACGTCGCGCATTCGCTGGCAGGGGCGTCAAGTGGGCGGCCGAGGCGGTCGGCGAGAGATGGGCTACTTCCGGCGCAGGCGCAATCTGGCGGTTACCTGATCGCTTCCCGCGGCGTTCATAGGCAGGGTCGAAGCGATGAAAAAACATGGCAGCCATCGCGGTCAGACCCACCGCAACTGCCAGCCAGAGTAGTCGTCCGAGAAGCAACTGGGCATCCCAATGCAATCCCTGCCACAGCACGGTCTTGCCGGAGGAAGCGGCAACGTCGGCGCTGACCAGGCTAAGCGTAAAGCTCCGTTGCCATGCCGGATCGATCGCCCTCACGGTCTGCTCCATGCTGTTCATGAAGACGCCGATACCCGTCAAGTCTGGTAAGTGGGTTTGGATCGGCGCAGACAGCATTGCCGCCCATACGAAAAAGTAGATGACATTTCCGGCACCGCCCCGCAGGACCGGCGTTGTTTCGAATAAGACGGCCATCGCGGCTACTACCGCCATGGCCGGCAGCGCTACCAAAAGGAATGGAGTGATGAGCGTTCCAAGGTGGAGAGCGCCTACTCCCTTGGTGAGCTGCATGGTGATCGCCGCGCCCATGAGCACCAGCACCATGGCCGAGAGCACGGCAAAATTGCTGACCACTTTGGCCGCGGTATAGAAAAAACGCGTCATGGGGGTGGCAGCTAGAATCCGGCCGACACCTGTCTGCTGGTCGCGGTCAACCGAGTTACGCACTACGTAGAATCCGACCAGCGACAGGAACGTCGTGGTCACCAGCGTCATGAGCGCGCTTAGCCACGCGGTGTTATACACCCCGCGATAGTCACCGAGCCGCATGATCACCCGACCGCTATAAGCTGAATATCCGAGATACACCGCAAAGACCAGCGTGACCAGGAAGCTGTAGCGGCGCACTCGCTCCAGGAAATCGGCACGGGCCATCTGAAACAGAACATGTGGCGAGTTCACGCCGTCGCCCCTGCGCGCTGGCGTGACATGCAGAACAAGTACGCATCTTCCAGGGTGGGCGGAACGGGGGCTGCTTGCGACGGAGGCGACTGCGCCACCACCCGGGCGTGAACGCCGTCGGCGCGATGCATGGTGTTGCTGATCAGATAGCTTCGTCGCGCCGCGGGTAGTTCAGCGCTGGGCAGCACCCATTCCCAGACCTTACCCGCGACCATACTCAACAACTCCTCGGGGGAGGCGTGTACCACCAGCCTGCCTTCCGAGATCAAAGCGATATCAGTGGCGGTCGCCTCCACGTCGGAGACAATGTGGGTCGATAGAATCACGATGCGCTCGCCCGGAAGTTCAGCTAACAGGTTGCGGAAGCGCACTCGCTCTTCCGGGTCAAGACCCGCCGTGGGCTCGTCCACGATAAGCAGTTGCGGATCGTTCAGCAGTGCCTGGGCAATCCCGATGCGCTGCTTCATGCCTCCCGAATAACCGCCCAGCGGCCGCTTGCGAACGTCGGACAAATTGACAACGTTGAGCAATTCGTCGATTCGGCGGCGCGCCGCATTGGGATCCAGTCCCTTAACAGCCGCCAGATAACCGAGAAACTCCACTGCATTCAGGTTGGGATAAACGCCGAAATCCTGGGGCAAGTAGCCCAGCACAGCGCGGATGGTGTTCGGGGCTTTTGCGACCTCAGCCCCGTTCCAGTGGATGGCGCCCTCGGTCGGTCGCGTGATGGTCGCAAGGATGCTCATCAGCGTGGTTTTGCCGGCGCCATTAGGACCGAGCAGACCAACGATGCCCGGCCGCAGCTTGAGGGAAAACTCACGCAGCGCCCACTTGTCGCCGCTGTACCGCTTACCGACACGTTCGATCTGCAGTTCCATGATCTATTTCAGCCCGGGTCTGGCTCTGATATACGCGACCAGAACTGCTTTCGTTCCCGTCGTCCGCAGTCCCCCTGTCGCTTCATTGGCAACCGCATTGGACTCGGGATCATTCCTTAAACGGCAGTATGAAAGAAGAGGCATTCGTAACACTGGCCGACATACCGCTACCAACCCGTGTCTTGTTCGATCACTTCCGCGTCGCCTACAAACAAGGAGTTATGGAAAATTGCTCAATCAGGTCTGTCTACCGGCAGCCCCTACTTTGGTTGACCCGCCCAGTTCACAATCACGGTGATGGGAGGCCGACTGTCGTTGCCGACAGGTGTGAGAGAGAGAAAGCGTTGTCCGTCCGTCTGCGGTACGACCGGGCCTTTGACTTTGAAGAGCAGCTTCGGCAATCCGAAATCCAGGGCGCCATTACCCGACCTTCCCACCGAGACGCTCATCAGTTGGCCTTCTGTTGTGTAATACAACTCCTTGCCATCGTGTCGCCAGAAGGGAGTCTGTCCGCCCTCGGTGGAAACGCGCACCGCCGGGCCTGGCCCGGGGAAGGGACGCACGAAAACCTCGTCGAGCCCAGTCTCATCCGATTCGTACGCCACCCACTTTCCATCGGGAGAGAACCGCCCACCCCTCTCCTCAGCTGCTGTCTGAACCACCGGAAATGGTTTTCGATCAGTTCCGCCGACCGGGAGGGCCCAGACATCGCGAGCGGTAGTGGGACTTTGGCTTGAGAACAGAATGAATTTGCCGTCGGGCGACCAGTCCGTGAGGTTCTTGGCCTCCTTTGAGGCAAACAGCACCTCATCCGGACTACCGCTACCCACGACCTTCCAGTAGAGGTCGAGGACACCAACTCGTCCTGCACTGAAGGCGATTCGCTTCCCATCCGGCGACCAGCGCGCTGCACTGCTTTCCGCCTGGGTGAGCCGAGTGACCGTGCCGCGAGACATGTCCATCAAAAGATCATCTGGCGCACCGTCCTCCCCACGTCGGCTGGTGATCACCAGGGTGCGACCGTCGGGTGAGAGTTCGCCGAACGCCACATCGGGCAACGGTTCACCTACGGTGCCAGCCGGCTTGCCGGAGCGATCGAACCAGGTGACTTGTCGGCGCGCGGCTTCATCCGGACGGTACGCGATCAGCCCTGTGTCTGACGCTGTGACCCGCGGGAAATTGACGCGATAGGACGAGATGCCGGAAGCGACCGGAAACGGCTCCCCGGAGACTTCCATCTTGACGGGATCGAAACGTTGCGCATACAAGACGCGCTCCCGCACCAGCAAAAGATAATTCGGCGGCGCAAACGTGACCGGACCGTCGGCCTCGCAGATCCGGCGGAAGTCCTTGCTATCCAGCGAGCCGACGTATTCGCCCTCCACTTCCGGCGGACCGATGACCCAGAACAAGAAGTGATGCCCGTCAGGCAGGAACGAAGGTAGGCGATGACTGGCATCCTGGGGGCTGCGCTGTTGTGTCACTTGTTCGGGACGCCCGCCAGTTGCTGGAATCCTGTATAAGGGTCCGTTGCCTGCAGGAGCAAACAGAATCGTCCCGTCGCGATTCCACGATCCCCCGCGCGGCGTGGGGGCGTCGGCCAGGGTTTGCACTGTACCACTCTCGATGTCGATTCGCTTCAGCGCCTGGTGGGAGAAGAACCCGACCGATCTGCTGTCGGCGGACCAGAAGGGTTCGAAGGCCGACTCGGTTCCCGCAAGTGGCTTGGCAGTTTCAGAATCGAGAGGCCGGAGCCAGAGTTGGTAGCCATTGCCAACCACCGCAGGACCAACGAAAACGATCTGGCGACCGTCCGGCGAAAGCTCCAGCTCGTCGCTGTCGCCGGGCATCAGGACTTGCAGACGCAGCTCTGGGGGACGAAGCGCGTTCGATGGTCTGTACCAAAGAAACAGTACAACGACGGCAACAACGGCGAGCGCCGCGATCGTCCACGGGAGCGCATTGTGCCGACGCTGCGTGGGTGAAGCAAGTTTTGCGCTTGAGCCGGCTGCGTCGGAATCCGGCGCGCCACTGATCAATTGCTCGAGTATCCGCCTCGCTTCTCCGATGTCGCGAAGGCGCTGCTTCGGTTCGCGCACCAGACAATCTCGCAACAGGATACGCAACCGCGAGGGTGTATTGGCGGGCAGAGCCGTCCAGTCAACCTCTCGCGTCAGCACCGCTGCCAGCGTGTCCGACACGTCATCGGCCTGATAGCCGCGCTTGCCGCTGAGCATTTCGTACAGCACGACGGCGAACGCCCAGATGTCGGCGCGCCGATCGACGGTCTTGCCCTTGGCTTGCTCGGGAGCCATATAAGCGGCCGTCCCTAAGAATGACGCCGATCTGCGTCGCTCGGCCGGTAAGCGTCGGCGAATTCCTGGCGTCCGACGATCCACTCGCGGAGTCTGGCAAGAAGGCCTTTGCCAGTCCGAAGTCCAGCACCTTCACCGTTCCATCCTCGCGAATCTTGATGTTCGCAGGCTTTAAATCGCGGTGGATAATCCCGCGTTCATGGGCGAACTCGATGGCCTCGGCGATCTGCCGCGCAATCGGCAGGGCTTCTTCTATGGGAATCGGCCCCTGTGCGAGGCGCTCGGCAAGGGTCGGTCCTTCCACCAGTTCGAGGACGAGGGCTCGATCCTCTACTCCGTAGATGGCAGCGATATTTGGATGATTGAGGGAGGCCAAGACCTGGGCCTCCCGGGTGAAGCGCGCCAAGCGATCCGTGTCCCCCGCCAAGGAGTCAGGAAGGACTTTGATGGCGACCTCGCGTCCCAGCTTGGTGTCAGTGGCCCGGTAAACCGCGCCCATGCCGCCTTCCCCGAGCTTAGTAGTAATCCTGTAGTGAGCGATACTGGTCTGCGGGATCATCGACTTGCAGCGTAATCGTATCACTGTGCCCTTGAGCTGGGCATAAGGAACGGCTAACGCGTCTGTGTATTCGGATCTGACCTGACACTCCTATTGGTGGACCAAATCACTCGGACGAGCAGTCGGCGTTCCGTACTTGTGGCGGCGAAGCCGGTGTAATTCCTCAAGAGCACGGGATGAGCGTTATACGTCACTCTAACACTGTTTCCTTGTCAAGCACATTTTGAGGCACCCACAGCATCCGCTCCTAAGAGCGCGCCATTTCGCTCTCATGGAAAACCCCGTGCCATCATCAACCAAAGGCTCGCGTGTAAATCTCTCGGGTGGAACTCAGTTCGACCCAACCATCTCTCCGGTCGCAACATCGATCATGATTACTACTTCGAACTCCCTCTTAGCAGGGAGCGGAAGGTCCAATCAAGTGGGCGGTGATTTACTGCACACCATGGACGTGTTCGAACTCTCCCGCGTGCGAACCGAATTTTGCAACCTGTTCGTAATTCCATTCCTTGCGCCACATCCAGAACAAACTGACAGCGAGTTTACGTGCCATGGCTACCTTAGCGATCCGGGGATCCCGCCGCATGGCCAGGTGTAAATACTTCCGTCGCCACTCCTGGTCGCAACGGACAGCCGCCTGGGCTGCTTCCACCAGCAAGAAACGCAACAGCGTGTTGCCCTGCTTGCTGATATGCCCCAACCGCTGACGATTGGCGCTGGAGTCTTCACAGGGAATGAGTCCCAAGTAGCTGCCAATCTGCTTGCCGCAAGCGAAACGCTTGGTTGATCCGATGATCAGCACAAAGGCGAGGGCAGTCAGGGGACCAACCCCGGGATGCGTCATCAGCCGTAGCACCTCGGGTCGTTTTTTTGATTCCTCCTCCACCGCCGTGCTCAGTTCATCGATGGTGGGGTTCAAGCGGTCTAGCACGTCCAACAAGTCTTGCCGGCGTCGGCTGGCCCAAGGTAATAACACGAAGGACTCCAACTGGGCGCGCCCCGACTTGCTCCACAGTGCTTTCTTGCGTCGCACTCCTTCATTCATAGCCACAGCCTGCAACTGATTCAAGACTCGTGTCCGTATCTGCACCAGCCGATGCCGATGCCAAAGCAGTTGGCGCAGATCCCGATTCTCCGGGCTCGGCACCCATATGCGTGGAAAGCGATCTTCCACCAGCAGCTTCAGCAGCAGCTCCGCATCCAACCGGTCGTTCTTCTGCTTCCGCACTCGCGCAGCCTTAATCTCTGACGGATTGCCAATCCATAGCTCGAAACCCAGCTCCGCCAGTAACCGTTCGAACCAGCGGGCGTGCCCTGTGGCTTCTATCCCCACGCGCACGCTTACAACTCGTAGCTTTAAGTCGCGGTAAAACCTTTCAGCTTCGCCGTCCTTGCGCAGCAGTCGTCGTTCACCGCTCTCTCCAGTCCCTGAATCGACAAACGCGATTTGCTGAACGCTCGGGTGATAATCGCAACCTATAATCAGCATGTTCGGCTCCTTCCTCCCGAGCCTTGGTTGCTTGGCAGCTATCAAGTCTACTCACGTCGAGGGAGCCGACAGTGTTATGAAATCAAGTGGAATGCTAATGCGGTTGCTGGATACTTGCCCATTTTCCGGAGTAATCTTCCAGAAGCCGGCTTTGTGGCCAATATCACGAGCAAATGCCGCCGAGGATCATATCCGGCTTAGTTTAGTTAGGTTAGGACACGAGTTGATATGGCTCTTTGACGGAGCGTCACCCGTTCGCGAGTAGGATGAGAGACGAGCAAGCCTAAAGGAGCCGGTTTACGGTCGCTGTAAATCCAGGATCACCACATCCGAGCGGTCCTGCACTCGTTCCAGGACAACTTCACGACCGTCCGGAGAAATATCGAAGTCGCGGATGTCGAAGTCGGCAGCGAAATTGGTTAACTGCCGCTCGTCGCCCGTAGTCAGGTCGACCACCCAAAGATTCTTGTGTTGGATATCTCCCCGCAGCAGAACGAGCGCTTCTTCGCCACGCAAGAACGTCACATGTCGAGCGCCCCGAGTGAGGGTCAGCGGCGGCAAGGGGTGCGGCGCGGCATCGGGCGTGGCGGCTTTCAGCACAAACTTGGTACCAACGTCGGCTCCTGAGTAAACAACATAGCTGCCGTCGGGAGCCCATGCAGGGTCGACCGAATACTCACGCACCAAGGGAGCAGGGGAGCCGCCGTCGATAGGCACGCGAAACAGGTGCGGTACGCCATGGTCGTCGGCGGCGGTTGTGATCGACTTGCCATCGGGCGCCCATGCTGGAGCACCTTGCAAGTCTATCGAGCTTGACACGATGCGCGGGTTGGTTCCGTCGGCCTGCATCACATACAACAATGACTGACCGCGCTGCCGCACGGAAAACGCGATAGACCGTCCATCGGGAGAGATTGCCGGGCCGCCGAAGACTTGCGCTTCCTTACCACTCCACAATTCGGTTGCAGTTTCGTTGGCCAGCTTCCAGACACTCTCGCCGGTCCCGGTCGCGGAAACATACAGGAGAAAGTCGGTACCCAACCTTGGAGAAAATCCCGTGGTGGTGGTCAACGCGATCGGCGCAGCGGCGGGTATCTGCGCTAAAGAGTTGCCGATGGGCAGGCGCCAGAGGGTTCGCTTCGGATTATCCAGTGTAACCACCACGCGACGACCGTCGGCACTGGCTGAAAGCGACGTGTAGCGGTAAAGATCGGAGCTCAACTGATGAGGAATGCGGCGGTCCGTGTCGATGCTGTAGAGCGATGGTCCGGATCCATCGGAAGCGGTGGCAAGGTACATCAAGGTTTTCCGATCCAGCAGGACCGGATAGGTTACACGGACGTTCTGCGATGTGATCCGCTCAGGAGTCCCGCCGCTGGGACGGACGCGCCAGATATCCAACTTGTCTGGCAGCGCTCCTTCTACGAAGTAAATGAACTTTCTATCGGGCGACCATGTTGGAAAATGCGAGTGGAGTCCAGGCGGCGCAGTGAAGATAGGACGATCCTGGGCGCGGGAGATGCCGTCCGATACAAATAGCGGGTCTCCGGGACCCGGCGTGTGATAGGCGAGGCGGGAGCCGTCCCTCGACCAGTCCAGCTCAGCCGCACCTTCCATGTACAGTCTCGGCTGCCCTCCTAGTGTAGGCACCGCCCAGATATTAATAGCGTCGCCACCGGAAGCGTTTTGGTCTCGAGCCCAGAATGTGACCAGAGCACCGTCGGGTGAGAAGCCGAGAGTACGGACGGAGGGATTAACCAGTTCACGCGCGCTGCCGCGGGTCAGATTATGGAATTGTCCCGAACCGACCTGGGTGACCCATACGTCTACCGGGCCGTCCCGGTCGGAGAGGAATGCCACGAAGTGTCCGTCGGGCGACAGGACAGCAGCCTGCTCCACTCCGCCAAAGTCCGTGACGGCCTGGATGTGCGCGTTGGTGATCGGACTTTTCCAGAAGTACTCGGTCCTGTAAAACCAAACAGATGCGGCTGTGGCCAGCACCGCTCCCAACACCACTAAATACACTCCCCGCGGCCATCCGCCCACAGACGTTAATGTAGTTGAACCCGGCTGCTGCACAGCACGCCCGACGGACGGGGCATCGCTCACGCCCTGAGGCTCGGTGCGCAGCTTTCGGCTGCTGGCCCAAGCGTCCAAGTCCGCCCGGAAAGCGTACACCGAGCCCATCCTGTCGTGGAGGTGCCGGTGAACGGGCATCCCCTCTCGCTTTTCCCATCGCTGGACCGTAGTGACGTCACGGTTGAGGTAGGCGGCGATCTCCTTCCACGAATCGAGTCGGACTTCGGGCGATTTCCCGGCTCCCTCTGTGTTGGCGGGCAGTTGGCCCATCACGCTCTCCTGATTGTCTTTCGCCTACTGAAACCGATTGCGGTTCAGGAACCAGATTGTAGCCTTCCCGAGCCGCGCACGGCAAAGCGCGGTATTTGACTGCAAAGTACAGAATCGGTTGCGGTTCCGCACCTTGCTGCTTGAGCTTCACGGCAAAGTGGACCCATCTTGGGCAGGCGTCACCGGCCGGCGGCGCTAACACAGACAGGAGATCGAAATGCGAAAAAGATTGCTCGTACTGACGTTCGGCGCCGCGATTGCGGTCGCGGCTCTTTATCACGCAGGCAATGTCTGGGCGACCTCAGGCTCTGGGTACACCAGCACCACGCTGTACAGCGGCAGGTTCGCCGACATCGATGTGTTTAACCAGTTCATGCCCCAACCCGGCAAGACCTGGACCTCTTCTCAAAAGACGACTGCGCCCTCTGATCTGTACGTGCAGCAGAACACGTGGCAGGCAGGTGGAACTACCGGCTGGCACACCCATCCTGGTCACAGCCTGATCATCGTTACCGAGGGAACGGTGACCGACTACGAAGGAGATGATCCCCAGTGCACGCCCCATGTTTACAGCCAGGGTATGACCTTCGTCGATGAGGGCGGCGAGCACCACGAGCACATCATTAGGAATGAAACCGGCGCGGAGGCCCAGACCATCGCGGTTCAGCTCATTCCAGCTGGCGCCATGCGCCGCATTGACTTGCCCGACCCAGGGAATTGTCCCTTTTAACGGAGAGGTTGGCGCGGCAAGTTGGAAAACATCGGTTGACTGGAACTTGAAAGTGAAACTAGGCCACGACTGAAAGGGAGAGAGTTATGGATTTTCTTGAGCGGCTCTTCGGATTTGCTCCGGACAATGGAAGCGGACTTTGGGAGGCGTTTATAGTGCTCCTCCCTTTCATCGTGGCTCTCTACTGCAGTCTGCGCAGAAAGCGAATGTCTGACCAATCTCGGATGTAGGGCTCTCGCGCTTCGACATCGCGCCGCCCGCGGGCAGCGCGGCACATAGTGAACCAAACAGCACAGGGACAAAGGACACATGCAGATCACCGACATCAGCCCGACCTCCGCCAATACGAGCGCGACCGATACGAACCGCTGCGTTTCCGGACGCATGCTCTCCATAGCTTGCGCCCCGGACGGATCAGTCTTGTTCGCAGGCTCGTACTCAAACCTTTGGAAATCTTTAGACAGCGGCCAGAGCTGGACGCAGTTAACCTGGCCGCAGCCGCCAATGGACCAGTACGATGTTCCCGGATCGCTCGACGGCTGGTGCGCAGTCGATATCGCGATGACTCTCGGATGGCGGGTCGAGAAGCATCCCAGGATGCTGGAGACGCTAACCGACAGCGGCCATACCGACATCATCGGATTCGGCGATTGCGGAGTGTGGACAGCGCTCGGCAAGGGCGACGGCAGCTTTGCGAATCCCAACGTTGTGCTGGCGGCCTTTGGCTACCAGGCCGGAGGATGGAAGGTTGATCTGCATCCCAGGTGTCTGGCAACGCTGACCGACAGCCGCCATCCCGACATTGTGGGATTTGGGGACGCCGGGGTGTGGACCGCCCTGGGCTTGGGCAACGGCGGATTTGAGGCCGCGCAGTATGTTCTCGCCGCCTTCGGCGTGCAGCAGGGATGGCAGGTCGCGGCGCATCTCAGGCTCGTGGAGGACTTAACCGGCAATGGCCATGCGGACATCGTAGGCTTCGGCGATGCCGGCGTTGTGGTGGCCTTGGGGAGCGGAGACGGCTCCTTTCAACCCCCGCTGGCGGTCTATCCCGGCTTCGGAGTGCAACAGGGATGGCTGGTCGCGCAGCATCCCAGATTTCTGGCGGTGACAACCAGCAGCGGCCATCTGGACATCGTGGGGTTCGGCGACGCGGGCGTGGAGGTTGCACTGGGCAACGGAGACGGCACGTTTCAGCCTGCGATGTCTGCCCTGGCCGACTTCGGCGTTCAACAGGGATGGCAAGTCGATCAGCATCCGCGTTTTGTCATCGATTTAACCGGCAACGGGCATGCAGACATAGTTGGCTTTGGCCCCGCGGGAGTGTCGGTTGCGTTGGGCAATGGCGATGGCACGTTTCAGCCCGCACTGCCGGTTTATCCAGGGTTCGGCGTGCAACAGGGATGGCAGGTGGCACTGCATCCCAGGTTTCTTGCCGTGACGACTGCCAGCGGCCACGCGGACATTGTAGGCTTCGGTGATGCCGGGGTAGAAATCGCGCTGGGCAACGGCGACGGCACGTTCCAGCCCGCGCAATCCGCAGCTGCCGCCTTCGGCGTTCAACAAGGATGGCAAGTCGACCGGCATCCCAGATTCGTCGCCAGCCTGACTAAGGGCGGCTTCGCGGGAATCGTCGCGTTCGGGGAGGCCGGTGTAAGTACAGCACTGTCCTATGGTGATGGTGTATTCCCTGCCTCCAACTTTGTACTGTCCAACTTCGGGTATCAGACCATCGTGTTGGCCCTGATGAGTCATGACCGCACCCTGGGACCGCTAGGTTTGGGCAGCCGGGGTATATGGCGGTCCAGCGACGGGGGGTCTACCTGGAGCCAAGTGCATCTCTTCTCTGCCCCACAAAACGTTGGCCAACTGGAATGGGCTCTGGGCAGCGATCATCTGGTGTACGCGGCGGGCGGAGATTCCCTGGTGGTCAGTAAAGATGCGGGAGCGACGTTTACTGAGATTACTCCTTGGGGTACGGGCGCGGGCAAGAGCGTCAATCACGTTGCGGTGTGGCAGAACGCGCCTGCGGACCCGTACCCGACCGTGATCTACGCTCTGGGTGCCAGTTGCATGTTTCTCTCGTTCGACGGCGGCGCATCGTGGACCGAAGACACGGCTACGCTTCCGGCGAACATCGGCGGTGCGGCACATACAACCGCCAATTCCAACACTCCAAAGGTGATGGCGATTTCTCCGGTCAATTCGCGCCAGGTCTACATCGTTGGCAATGGAGGAGACGCGGCCGCGCCCGCCATGATTTATTTGTTCGATTACTCGCAGTTCCCCTTGGTGCTGCAGAAATCGGTGCCCCCGCAAATACTGCCGCTGCCTTCGTATCTCACTGACGCGTCTCCCAGTGGTTCCACGCAGGATTCCGGCAACGTTTTTTTATTGGCCACACAACCCGGCCACGGCGACCTCTTGTTCTTAGGTGGTCAAAGGCCGGTGGCTTATGTGGGCCCGCTCAATCCTGCTTCGGGTTCCGACTGGCAGGCTTTGGATTCCAGGGTTCACTGGGACCTGCATGGGATTCTTCTGTCGCCTGATTTCGCGGCGTCGCTGCAGGGAGGCAATTACGCGGCGAGCGCCGGGACCGTTTGGATGTTGAGCGACGGCGGAATACACAGAAGCACGGATGGCGGAAAAACCTTTCTCCCAACCATCGGGCTCAACACCCTATCGGTTTTAAGTGTCGGTGGAGTCGCCATAGCTGGACGCGGTCCCGCCTTGTCGCTGAATACCGGCGACAACGACGGATTCTATTCCCTGGACGGCGGGAAGAGTTGGACTTATCAGCAGTATGGCGGTGGCGACAACGACTGTGCTTTTGCCGATCCACAACGACCGTACTCCATGTTCATCGCAACCCCTCGCTGGGACACCGCAGGAACGCTCGCTGACCACACCAGCGATGGCCAGACGGTGACAATCTATGAGGCTTCGCCCGGCAGCCTGCCCAACGCCTCAAACAACGGAACGAGTTCTCGGCACGTCATTCCCGGGCCGCCGTACATTACCTATCCACCATCTACCAATGGGACTTATCCCGGGTGGAACGCGAGCAGCGGGTCTTTTTCACGCGGCTCCCGGCCCGTCATTCTCGGGCTGCCGGGAGAAGAGCCGCCGGTGCAGGGCGACTACGTATTCGTCCTAAACCCGGAGCTTCAACCGAGTCTGGTGAGAACGCAAAGCATTCTGAATATCAGCAGCCGGGACGAGTGGCAGACCACGGCAACGGAACCGGTTCCGGGAACGAACGTCTACCTGCAAGGGCCTCCAATTCCTATCGGGAAGACGAATATCCTCCCGGGATTTCTGAACGTGGTGCAGGCCTCCGGCGGTCACGGAGCGACCGTGTTCTATGCGGGCGGCAACGGAAATCTGCAAAGTTGGACGGCCGGGCAGTCCGCGTGGCGGCTACTGGTACCGGCCAGCGCGAGCAACGGGCCTGTCTTCGCCGAGCACGCTGTTCGGTTCTTCGTCAGCCCGTACCTGCCAAGTCTGATCTATGTTCTGGACACCGACCACATAAAACGCTCGGATGACGGCGGCAAAACTTGGGCGTTGGATTCGGCGCTGGAGGCCGAGCTGACGTGGGGTAATCGAATCGCAGTCTCCGATCCGAATGCACCGGGGAATGACAATACCAGCGGACTCGGCGATCATTTCGATCTGATACTGACGGACATGAAGTTCGACCCCAACAATCCTCTCGTGCGTTTTGCTATTGGCCAGGGCGGGGTGTTCTACACCACTGACGGGGCTGCCTGGAGCCGGTTGCTGCACACCGGAGCGTTCGCCGGCCGGCCTTCGAGCTGTTACTACGATTGGATTACCAATCCGTCGAATCCCGCTTTGTACGTGTCATTAGCGGGACGAGGCATCGTAAAGATCGACGGGTTTATGGTTCCCCAGCAGACGGTGACGGTAGTGCCAACCACGCTGACGTTCCCGACGCAACAGGTGGGCACGACCAGTTTGCAGCAGACCGTCACCGTGACCACCGGCTCCGAAACACTTACAGCCATCTCTCTGGTTAGCGGTTCCCCGGGATCGCCGGTCGACTTCGCCTCCGTACCGCCTCCCGGCGCGGCGCTGAACCCTGTAGATGGCCAACTGGTGATTACCGTGTGGTTCCGTCCAACTGCCGGAGGCTCGCGCAACGCGAATCTGGAGATCGCGCACAGTGGGGCGGGAAGTCCACTGGTAGTGGAGCTTTCGGGCACGGGGAACGCAGCGCCCTTGCCCCTGTTGAGTGTCTCGCCCACGAGTCTGTTCTTTAACCCCAAACAAATAACCAACCACGTGGTAACGCTGACCAATACTGGTACCGCGCCAGTGAAGATCAGCAGCATCGTAATCGCCGATTCGAACTTCTCCATGAGCAACACTTGCGGAGCGGGTGCCGTCACTCTGCAACCTGGCCAGCAGTGCACAATTACCGTGACATGCCATTTTGTCGGGGCAGGGGGGACAACCTCGATGGTGATCACTCATGATGCCCCCGGCAGTCCCACTATCGTCGAACTGACGGCGACATCCAAGTCGGGCCTAAACCCGTAGGCGATGGGCAACGCACCGAAGGCTGCCCCGCCCGATGATCGTCGAGAAGTCGTTCAGGGAGACCTCGCCGGACTAATATCGAGAAACGCGCCAGATCTTCCAACGCTATTCGGCGCGTTTCGCGGCGAAGTCCATATGAGCGCGTTGTCGGCATGTCGTACATGTGACTGCGTTGAGAGTTCCTGACCCAAACAGTGAACGATAAAGGACGATATCGTCAGCAAACGCGATAATGTATTTTATCGAGTTAGAGAGGTGATGACGGCATGCAACGAAGGGCACCCCGCTGAGGCTGCCCTCTTTATGTTGTGGACCAATCAGTAGAACATTCAAATTGTCCTACAAAACGATGAAGCGCCCCTAAGTCACGGAAAGTAAAGCGTTTGGATTTCCCGTTCAAGTACTACGAACCAGAAGGTCGGGAGTTCGAATCTCTCAGGGCGCGCCATCTAACCTCTGAATCTATCCACATTTAGGCGGCTTTTGAAAGGCTCCTCTTCGCCGGCCGCTTGGGTACATCAGGTATAACAGAGGACGTAGGAATCTCGAAGCCAATCCCGACCTGCGCCACGATCTCCTGACGCCACTCTACGTCGTCCTGCAACTGCTCTGCGTATTCACGACTGAAGTCACGGTTCTCATGTCCCAGCCAAAACTGTGAACTGGCCCGTGCCGCCGACATATGCTTCGCCAAGCCTTGAGCACTCGTTAGAAGATCGGAGTCGGCAGGTAAGTTATTGTATTTAAATAGTTTGTTTCCTTTGATATGTTGGTGAGGGATTATCGTGGAACAAATCGGGGTCATTGCGCCCTCGCATTGACGCAACGTCCGCCGGGCCCTATCATCAGGCACCAACTTAGCTCAGATCGACATGCTCGACTCGACGATCTCGCACTACCGCGTCGTAGGGAAGCTCGGCGGCGGTGGGATGGGTGTGGTGTACAAGGCCGAGGACATGCGCCTTGGCCGCTTCGTCGCCCTTAAGTTCCTGCCCGAAAAGATAGCCTCCGACCCCCAGGCGCTGGAACGGTTCCGCCGCGAAGCCCGCGCCGCCTCTGCGCTCAATCATCCCAATATCTGCACCATTCATGACATCGGCGAAGACCAAGGTCGGGTTTTCATGGTGATGGAGTTCCTGGACGGCGTGACGCTGAAGCACCAGATTGCCAACCGCCCGATGGAGTCGGAGCCGCTGTTGTCTCTCGGCATTGAGGTCGCCGATGCGCTCGACGCGGCGCATACCGAAGGCATCATTCATCGCGACATCAAGCCAGCCAACATCTTCGTCACCCGTCGCGGTCACGCCAAGATTCTCGACTTCGGACTGGCGAAGCTGACCGGCAAGGCGGCGGCCACGGCCTCCGATCTCGAGACGGAGATCGTTGGCTCTGACCCACAGCACCTCACCAGCCCCGGCATCATGCTGGGAACCGTAGCCTTCATGTCGCCCGAGCAGATTCGGGCGAAGGACGTTGACACCCGTACCGACCTGTTTTCCTTTGGTGCGGTGCTATATGAAATGGCCACGGGCAAGATGCCATTTGACGGCGAAAGCTCAGGCGAGATTTGCGGCGCGATTCTGCACACGGAGCCGACACCGGCGTCGCAGCTGAATTCGGAGATTACTCCCTCGCTCGAAGCGGTCATCACCAAGGCTTTGGAGAAAGATCGCGATCTCCGCTATCAAACCGCAGCCGAGATGCGCGCTGATTTGAAGCGTCTGAAGCGCGATGGCGACAGTGGAAGGAGCTCCACTATAGGAATGGGGTTAACGGATGCTCCGTCATCTTCTGCCCTACGCTTGCCGGCTTCGGGCTCCAGTGTCGCGTTTCCGTCTTCGGCCGTGTCGGGGAAGACGGCTCCGTCGCCTGCGTCTGCCGGATCTGCCCCAGAGCAACCGACACGATGGAAGGCCGTCGGCATTGTCGCGGCGATCGCTGCTCTGGTTGTGCTTGGCTGCTTTTTCTACTGGCGTCACGCGCAGAAGAACACCTTCGCTACCCAAGACACTATCGTCCTCGCCGACTTCACCAACACCACGGGCGAAGACGTGTTCGACGAAACGCTGAAGCAGGCTCTGGCGATCAAGCTGGAAGAGTCACCGTACCTCAAGCTCCTGCCAGACAGTACCGCGCGTTCGACACTCAAGCTAATGAACATGCCTGTAGATACGCGCCTGGCGAGCGACGTTGCTCGCGAACTCTGCCAGCGCAGTAATAGTCGCGCGGTGCTGGACAGCTCGATCGGCATGGTGGGCTCGCATTATCTGATCGGGTTGCGGGCGATCGATTGCCAGAGCGGCGCGCCCCTGGCCAGCTCGCAAGCGGAAGCCGCAAACCGGGATGACGTTCTAAAGCAACTCGGCAGCGCGGCTGATAATCTCCGCGGCAAGCTCGGCGAATCGCTGGCTTCGGTGCAACGCAACAACAAGCCTCTCGATCAGGCGACAACCTCTTCGCTCGATGCGTTGAAGGCGTTCAGCGAAGGCCGCGCGCTGCAATGGCAAAAGGGCGATGCCGCTTCCATTCCCTTTCACCAGCGCGCCGTTGAGCTCGATCCGAACTTTGCTCGCGCGTATGCGTCGCTAGGCATGGCCCAATACAACATCGGCGAGTACAGCACCTCTGCTAAGAGTTTCGCGAAAGCATTTGAACTGCGCGATCGCGTCAGCGAGCGTGAGAAGTTCTACATCGAGACCTGCTACTACAGCTTCGTCACCGGCGAACTGCTCAAAGCCGATGACATTTATCGGCAGTGGATCGCTGCGTATCCGGACGACTCCGCTCCATATGCCAATCTATCGCTGAACTTGGTTGCGCTCGGCGACTACGAGAAGGTGGTTGATGCCGCACGGCAAGCTATTCGCTTACGACCGGAGTCTGGCTCCGGACATGGGCAGCTGCTTACAGCTTACGTTAGCCTGGATCGCTTGGATGAGGCCAAGAGCGTATACGATCAGGCGCTCCCGTTGCATCCCAACATGGAATACCTGCGCGAGCAGCGATACTATATCGCCTTTCTTCAGAACGACGAAGCCGGCATGCAACAGCAGTTGGACTGGTCGAAGGCAAAACCCTACGACCATTCACAGATGCTGCTGGCCGCTTCGCTAACCGCGGCCTATCACGGAGAGCTCTCGAAAGCTCGGGGCCTGATTCAGCAGGCGGAGCAGGAGGCCAAAGCCGCCGACGATGCCGAGCAGGGTGTACTGATGATGGCTGTTCAAGCCGGAATCGAGGCTGAGTTCGGCAATCTCGACTTGGCCCGGCAGGAGGCGACGGCCGCACTACAAACACAGAGTACGCGTGACGTGAAGACACTGGTTGCCGTAGCCCAGGCCGCAGCCGACGACACCACAAGCGCACAAAAGCTCGCCGATGAGTTGAGTAGCCAGTTCCCGCTCGACACCATTATCCAGTCTTACTGGCAGCCCGTAATTCGCGGTAGGGTAGCTATCCACGCCAGACAGCCCCAGCAGGCGATCACCACCCTGGAGGTCGCGCTTCCCTATGATCTCGGTCAGCCGGGTTACTGGTCGGGGTATCCGATATACGTTCGCGGCATGGCTTACCTGCAAGCAGGAGAAGCGCAGAAGGCCATCGCAGAATTCAACCGGATCGTGAAGCATCGCGGCGTCGTGCGCAATTGCCCCCTGGGCTCGCTCGCTCATCTGCAACTGGCCCGAGCCCAGGTTGCCGGCGGAGACGCAAGCGCGGCACGCGTGTCCTATCAGGACTTCCTCGCGCTCTGGAAGAATGCCGATCCGGACATTCCCATCTACCAGCAAGCCAAGAGCGAGTACGCGAGGCTGCAATAGCTGCTGGCTTTTTGGGATCACTTGTCCGACACGCCTACTACACGTCCAAGCGAAACCTCCTCCAAGAAGACTTCTGGGGATTCCGTTCATCATGGTCTTTGAATCGGTGTGATCTCCGCGGTTGCTCGGACTACTGCAACTTTGCTTATTCCGCTTTAGCTTGGATGAGGATGGGAGCGACGGGGTCGGCGTCCTTCCAGAGCGTGAGGAAGTCTTGCTAGGAAGTACGAGCTTTGGTCGTGTCGCCCTAAATGGCATAGGCGCGAGCCAGTTCGAGACGGTCCAGCGCTCCCCAAGCTATGTTGGCCGTCAGTCCTGGGTGGTCAATGAACTTATGAAATTCGCCTGCGGCCGTTCGGCCATCACGCAACATCAGGCGAGCTTCTGCTCGCAAGTAGGCTGGAATGATCAGGTGCCAAGCCCAAACTCGACTGCGCCCGCCACCTGCACCGTTCGAGCGCCAGGTTCAGAAATTGGTCGGCGTTGCAGTATCCCATTCGGAAATCACAGCCTAAGCTGTAAGGAGATTAGCCAGGGAACCCATCAGCCCTGAATGGGCGGCATGGATTTCCCACAATGGGAGACGGGGTAGATATTGCGGGACTAATCCCTACTATTTCGATAGACATAGTAGTAAGCTGCTGTCTTTGGAGACTGCAGCCGATGAAGATTTCACAGAAGGGGCTCTACGCTTTGCAGGCCATGATGCGACTAGCCAGACGATATAACGAGGGCGCTATTCGTATACGTGAAATTGCTTATGACGAAGGTCTGCCCGAGAAGTTTCTCGAACTCATCCTCCTCGAACTGAAGAATGCGCGGCTGGTGGAAAGCGTTCGTGGGGCCAAGGGCGGTTATAGGCTTCGCCGGCCTCCCTCGGAAATCTTTCTCGCCGAGATCATCCGCTTGATGGACGGAGCGCTGGCGCCATTTGGCGACGCCGAGCAACTTCGTACCCTGATCGAGAACGACGTGGAGCATCGCGCTTTATACCAAGTATTCCTGGACGTGCGCGATCAGGCTGCAAGGATCTTCGAGAACACCTCTCTCGCTGACATCATCGAGGACGTCGCCCCGAATCACAAAAAAAAGAAGCGCGAAGTCGAGCACACCGCACCGCGTGTGTTGCCGATGATACCGGCGCGCAATCGTAATGAGAAATGATTCGTAAGAACCGTTGCAGGAGAACGAATGACGAACTCTCGTGTATTAGATCAGCCCATCGCGGCCAGAACCCGCAAGATTGACACCATCACTGTCCTTGGGGGACAAGGCAAGAACGGTGCTCCCGAACCACTGCGTCAGCTCGATCTTGAAATGGGCGACATCGTGAGCATTGTCGGACCCACCGGCTGCGGTAAAACGACGTTGATCAACGACATCGAGTTGTACGCCAACGGGGACACTCCGACGCGACGGACCGTTCTGATTAACGGCGAGCCTCTTCCTGAGGACTACTTGTCGGACCCTTCTTCCAATCCAATCGCGCTGATTTCCCAGCACACAAACTTCCTCTCCGATCTCCCGGTAAATGTGTTTCTGGAGACGCACGCTCGTATTCGCGGCGTAGCTTCGCCGACTCGCGCGGTGGAGGAAACGGTGGAATTCGCCAATCAACTTACCGGCGAACCCATCATCCTGGAGAACGCGATGACCGAGCTTTCCGGGGGGCAGACTCGGTCGCTGCTGATTGCGGACGCCATCATCATCGGCAACTCGCCGATCATCCTCCTTGACGAAATTGAAAATGCCGGAATTCATCGAACCCGCGCTCTAGAAATGCTCAAGGGCTACGAGAAGATCTTCATTTTTGTCACCCATGATCCGCGCATCGCCCTGCTGTCGGATTACCGCATCGTGATGCGTGACGGGGCCATGCAGAAGCTGATCGTCACCAAGGATGAGGAAAAGGAGGTCGCCCAAGAGATTCTCAAGCTTGATGACCTCCTGCTGGGGCTTCGTCAGCGTATTCGCCTTGGCGAGGAACTGGGAGTCGAACAACTCCACGGACAGCTTCGCGATCTGGGATACATCGCCTGAGGGAATCATGAAACTGGTTATTTGTGCGGGACCTCCTACGTGTGGCAAGACCACTGTTTTGCGGCAAGTCACCAAACGCCTTTTAGCTAAACAGCGCAAAGTCAGTTTTCTGAAGATCGACGTGCAGTATGCCGACGAAGACGAGATCTTTCAGAAAGAGTTTTCCATCCCGACGCGCAAGGTTTACTCCGGGGAGCTTTGTCCCGATCACTGTACTGTGATGGTGCTTGGCGATGCATTGCATTGGGCTGAGCAAAGCGGTGCAGACCTCTTGATTGTCGAGACAGCTGGGCTGTGTTTGCGCTGCTCCCCCTACGTCGAAGGACTTCTCGGGCTGGTCGTACTAGAAGCCACCAGCGGTATGAACCTTCCGCGCAAGATCGGACCGATGCTTTCGTTGGCCGATGTGGCTGTCGTAACCAAGATCGATCTGGTCTCGCAAGCCGAGCGCGAGGTTTTCCGGGCTCGCATCCAGGAAGCGGCGCCGGCGACGGCAATCGTTGAATCCAACGCGCTCTACGGTATTGGGATCGAGCCCCTGGTACGCGGAATCGAGCGCGCTGCCGAAGTTGAACCTCCTCTGTTCCTGCGGGGCAATCCACCCATCGGTACTTGCACTATCTGTGTCGGGAAGAAGGAGATCGGCTGGCAGTCACACTTCGGAGTTGTCCGAGCGCTGGAGAACCAGAACTTCTATCGCGGGGAGTGAGATATGGCGGACCGCATCTACTTCGATCACTCCGCCACCACGCCGCTGGATCACCGGGTTGCGATGGCCATGGACCTGGCGGAGGAGACATTCGGTAATCCTTCCAGCCTGCACTCCGAGGGACGCCATGCCCGTGCCCAGGTCGAGAAAGCGCGAGGCCAAGTGGCTGCGCTAATCCACGCGAACCCGGAAGAGATCATATTTACATCGAGCGGCACCGAGTCCGACAACCTGGCTTTGCTGGGTGTCTTCCGCGACAGCGATCAAAGCTCTCCGGGCCACATGATCACGAGTGCAATCGAGCATCCCGCGATTATCGAGACTTGCCGGTTTCTGGAGCGGACTGGTGTCGAAGTGACGTGCCTCGGTGTAGATGCGAACGGACTCGTGGATCCCGATGACCTGACGAAGGCGATGCGGCCCGAAACTCGGCTGGTTTCTATTATGGCTGCGAACAATGTGGTGGGAACTCTGCAGCCCATCGCAGAATTAGCTCGCATCACGAAGGAACATGGAGCCCTGTTTCATACCGATGCAGTGCAATCCACAGGCAAAGTGCCGCTCGATGTGACTCGGATACCGGTAGACATGGTGTCGATGTCGGCCCATAAGCTGCATGGCCCGAAGGGTGTGGGCGGGCTCTTCGTTCGCGAGAATCTTCGAAAAGGTGGTCGCAACGGAGCACGCCTGCAGCCGGTGGTCTTCGGCGGAGGACAAGAATACGGCCTTCGCTCTGCCACCGAGAACGTCAGTGGAATCGTCGGATTCGGCGCGGCGGCTGAACTGGCCGCCTCTGAGATGACCGGCGAAGCGGCGCGACTGGTCCAGTTGCGTGAATACCTGTCAGACGGTCTGCGAGAGCAACTTCCTCAGACCTACCTGATCGGCCATCCCTTCAAGCGGCTCCCCGGGCATCTTTGCCTGGGATTCGCCGGGCAGGAGGGGGAGGCGATCCGATTATTGCTCAGTCTGGACGAAGCCGGCGTGGCGATTTCATCCGGCAGCGCTTGCAGTGCCCACAAAGTATCCGAACCTTCATATGTTCTGCTCGCGATGGGATTCAATCCTATCCGCGCGCGAGGTTCTCTTCGTATCACCCTTGGACGCTTCAATACGAACGCGGAAGTCGACCGCCTTCTTGAGATTTTGCCGCAAGTGGTGAATTCACTCAGGCCGGTCGCCAGTTACGCCGGCTTTAGCCGCTAATTAAGGGAGATGCTTACGATGTCTGAAACAGCACAAGTGAAATTGCCCGGCTTGGACTGCGGTCTCTGCGGATTCAAGCACTGTGATGATCTGGAGCGGGAGCTTGTTCTGCGCCCGGAACTTCTAAAACGATGTCCCCAGATTCCGGAGGCAGCGGCCAGCGTTGGTTCGGCAGGCGCTAACCCTTCAAGCGGGACGTCTGTGGCGTCGTCCTCAATGGCTTCTGCTAGTCCTCGCTCTAGCAAGCTACCGCCATTCGTCGATAATCTGGGCCGAGATTTTGATTTCTATCTGGAGCATTTTCCTGAAGATCCCGGGCCGCGCGAGATCATCATTCCTCATAACCCAATGATCACTCGGGAACTCGATATCAAGAAAGGCGACATTCTGATCGGCCGCCCATTGGGTATGTCGTGCGGTTGTCCCATCACACATTGCGGCTTCGTCGTGGAAGTGGATCACCGCACCGGTGTAATGGTCTGGTGTGTCACCGGTCCGCTGGCGCCGCGCGCGCAGGGCTTCAAAGACTTGGGATACTACATTGCAGAAGGCTACGAAGGATTGATCACCGAGACCAAGTCCGAGATCAGAATTGGCTGCCGCTACTACTTCCAACCTCGGATGTGCATGTTGCAGTGGCGCCACTCTGGGCTGGTGAATTACATGAACCGAACCAAAGAAGGAATCCAAGTGAGGGTCGAAGGGCTCTGGATCGGCTAGGTCTTCGTTGTTGAATATCGTCTTACAGTCAACTCCACAGGTACGTGTTAAGGAAAGGGGCTTCATGGATACCGCACAGATAATTCGTCCGATACGAGATGTTCGTCAACGTCTTCATGGCATCGAGGCTGTTCAATTCACTTGGGAACCTGGAACGCGAACGATTAAACACAGACATCACTCGCGTGGAATCGTTAAGATTCAGGAGGGCTGCCTCTTTGAGATTAAGGATGGCGTGAAGACCTACTACACTGCGGGCGACACTCTTCTCGAAGTTCCAAACGAGTCAGTTCACATCGTCGGAAACGATACAAATAGGATGGCTCGCAGTTTCCACGTGTACTGGCCCGAACTGACGATGGATGAGCTTCCCGACGATGACTCCGACGCCGTTGCTCTCGCAACGCCACCTCCACCTGAATTGCGGTAGGTAAACGGCCCGTGCCTACTGCGGTCCCACGGGCGGGGGGCAAGGTGTATGGAATCGAATTCTCGCCCGGCATCACGACCTACCGTGCGATGCATATCTGTATCGTCAGTTGATAAGGAACGACGGTCGCCGCTGCTTCCGGATTTGTCCGGCAATCCGAAAGTAGCGCGGGCATCCTGTAGAGAACTCGATCCTGGCTGTCCAGAAACTGGCATGTGGGAGATCACTTCCGAAAGGTCGGCAAGTGTTTGCGAACGTATTCGCTTCACTTAGACCTAAAACGCCCTATGCGCCGATTTGAATCCAGCGCGGGCAAATGCCCAAGCCCCTTTTCAGCTCGCCAGTCTTCGTAGTGAATGATGAAGGACGTTATGATTCCCTAACCAGGTGCCACGTCGATCGTTGTTTCGAGCCTCTTTTACTTGGATCGAAACTCATAGTTTTAGGGACAGCAAAGGCGGCCGATTCCGGGGCAATAAAACGCTTGGCACACATGTGTCCCAAGAATAATTCCGGATTTATGCCGTAAGAGTCGATGTAAATTCTGCGTTAGCTAGGTGTAAAGAGTGCGTAAGGTCGAGAACTCTTCGTAGGATTGCGAGGTGCGATCTCCGTAGAAATGTGTACCGTAAGCATGTACCGGCACTCCAGCAATTTTCCTTATGCGTTGTGCCGCTACGGAGAGCCCGACCTCGAGCGTGCGTGTGAGTAAGAGGCTTGCGGTGGTCGGCACAGGGCAAAGTGTTCCATTCCAGATTTGACTCCGAACTAACATTGAGTGCTGGATAATCGCGCTATACTGCGACCTTCCAAGGGCTAAGATGCTCGCCAATTTGGCTGCTGTGGCGTCAGAGTCCCAATGGCTGGATTGAGGTGTCGGTATTCATTGCGCGGCAGTGCCTACTAAGCGATTGATGTGCGGGGCACGTAGCTGCGCCAGGGCGATCTGTCTTTTCCTCGCGGTATTCTTTCTTGTCGGATCGTGTTTAGCGCAGCAGGACGTGGTTTCTGAGATCGTGATTCGCGGGAACCGCCGCATCCCGGGCGATACCATCCGTGCCCGCATGTTCACCAAGCCGGGCGACGTGTACGACCAGGCCGCGCTGGAACGCGACTTCAACTCCCTGTGGAATACCGGCTACTTCGATGACGTGCGCATCGAGCGCGAGCAGTCGCCCAAGGGCTGGATCATCTACGTCTACGTAAAAGAAAAGCCGACGGTCCGCGAGATCAAGTACACCGGCCTCAGCTCCATCACCCAGAGCGACATTCTCGACAAGTTCAAAGAGCAGAAGGTCGGCCTGACCCAGGAAAGCCAGTACGATCCGACCAAGGTGAAGCACGCCGAAGTCGTGATCAAGCAGCTGGAAGCCGCGCACGGCCACCAGTTTGCCACCGTCCGCTCGGAAGTGCGGCCCATTCCTCCGGCAGCCGTTTCGCTGACCTTCGTCGTCAAGGAAGGTCCCAAGGTCAAGGTCGGCAAGATCAAGTTTGAGGGCAACAAGGCCATCAAGAGTCGCGAGTTGCAAAGCGCGATGAAGAACCTGAAGCCCATCGGCATCCCGCACTCCATCTTCCTGGAGAACCTGTTCCCCCGCACCTACGATTCGACGAAGCTCACGGAAGATTCCGAACGTGTTCGCTACTACTACCAGACCAAGGGCTACTTCAAGGCGCTGGTCGGCGATCCCAAGACGCAGATTCACGACACCAGCGGTGTGAAGTGGTACTTCCCGTTCAAGTCGTCACCCGGCAAGGCCGTCGACATCACCATGCCCGTCGAAGAAGGCCAGCGCTACCACTTGAAGGAGATCACCTTCTCGGGCAACAAGGCGGTCACCAATACCAAGGCGCTGCGCTCGCTCTTCAAGATCAAAGATGGCGACATCTTCGACACCGAGGCCATCCGCAAAGGCCTGGAGTCGCTGCGCAAAGCCTACGCCGCGCTCGGCTACATCAACTTCACGCCTGTCCCGAACACCACGGCAGACGATGAGAAGCGTACGATCAGCCTGGAGATCGATCTCGACGAGGGCAAGCAGTTCTACGTCCGCCGGATCGAATTCCAGGGCAACACCACCACGCGCGACAAAGTGATTCGTCGCGAACTGGCGCTGGAAGAAGGCCAGATCTATAACGGCAACCTGTGGGAGCTGTCGCTGCTGCGCCTGAATCAGTTGCAGTACTTCGACCAGCTCAAGCCGGAGCAGGATTCGGAAATCAAGCAGAATCCGCAGGACGGTACGGTCGACATCACCCTGAAGGTGAAAGAGAAGGGTAAAAACAGTATCGGCTTGACGGGCGGCGTCAGCGGCTTGGCCGGAGCTTTCATCGGCATCAACTACACCACCAACAATCTGTTCGGCAAAGGCGAGAGCCTGACCCTGCAGTTCCAGGTTGGCCAGTATCAGCGCAACGAGCAGTTGTCGTTCACCCAGCCGTATCTGTTCGACCGGCCGTTGCAGTTTGGCTGGACGGTGTATCACACCAGCTACAACTACAATCAGGCGGCGCTGACCTCCCAGGAGTATCAGCAGCAGATCAAATATCCCACCAGCTACCAGGCATACCTGCAGAACTACACGCAGACCTCGACCGGCTTCACGACTTCGCTGACCTATCCGATTAAGCGCTCGTTCAAGCGTGTTGGCATCACCTACGGATACGATGACTCTTCGCTGCAGACCTACAGCACTGCCTCGCAGGACTACTTCGAAGCGCTAGAGTTCCGCGGCATCCAGGGTCCGAACGCGCTGACCGGCATCATCACCAGCAAAATCGTTCCCAACTTCTCCTTCAACAAGATTGACAATCCGCAGCGCCCGCACAACGGACAGAGCTTCTATTTCGCCAGTGATATCGCAGGTCTGGGCGGCAATGTCAAGTATCTGAAACCGTCCGCCGAGTACAAGAAATTCCTGCCCGTAAACAAGGGCCGCAACACCGTCGGCTTTCGCGCCCTGGGCTCGTGGATTACCGGCTACGGCGGCCTGGTTGCGCCGCCTGCCGACCGCTTCTACATGGGTGGCGACACCGACATGCGCGGCTTCGATACACGCTCCATCTCGCCGGTTTCCTTCTTTCCCACTTACACGACGGTCACGCTAACCAACCCTGACGGTACGTCCGTGCCGCTCAATCCGGCCAACCCGCGCCAGGGCAACTACACCATCACCATCCCGGTCGAGCAGGTTGTCTTTCCGGGCGGCGACACCAACATCGTGACCAATCTGGAATATCGCATCCCAATCGTCGGCCCAGTGACACTGGCGCCATTCATCGACACCGGATGGGACTTCGCCTCGCGCTCATCGCAGCTGCGCATCGCTGCCGACCAGGTCAGCACCCTGAACAGCACGGTATTCGGATGCCCGCTGCTGTCGTCGTCGTTTAGCTGCGTCGGCGGCACCAACATCCACTACAGTTCCAACCTGCCCATCGTCGGCGGAACTAACTACCAGACCCGCATGTCGACCGGTTTGGAGCTGCAAGTCGTACTGCCCGTGGTCAATGCACCGTTCCGCGTCTACTGGGCCTACAACCCGATGCGCATCAACGAAGTGATCACGACATCCAACGCGATTACCCGCTCGATGTTCCCCGCTGGAGCCGCCGGCGATTACACGTACGCGGAGGCTCTGGCCTCGTATCCTCAGAAGTACTACCTGTCGGAGCCGCTCAAGACATTCCGCTTCACGGTCGCTACGACATTCTAGGCATTAGATTCGCAGCTCACGATGTGGCGATCGGCATTCGGACGGTGACCAGTAAGCCCGGTGAGAGATTCCTAGCGCAGATCTGTCCATGATGAAAGAGGACGGCACGTCGCGCTATGGAAAGTCCTAGACCAACTCCCCCGTCGGTCGTGTTGCGCGAGTCGTCGCCGCGGAAGAAGGGGTCGAAGATCCTCGTCAGCTGATCCTCGGGCACGCCGGGGCCTTGGTCGCGAATGCTGATTTGGACATTTCCGTTCGCAGAGTTCAGACCGACAGCAATCGTCGAGTGCGAGGGTGAGTATCGAATCGCGTTCCGCAGTACGTTCTCGATGGCACGGCGCAGTAGTTCAGCATCTCCTCCGATGACCGGAGATGACTCCGCCGTGACATGAATCAACACGTCGCGGGCCTCGGCTTCGATGCGGCAATCCTGAACGATATCTTTCACCAGTTGACTAATGGCGACCTGCTGGCCTCGGTGGGTAGCTGCATCGGTTTCCACCGAGGATATCTCCATTAACGTTGAGACAAGCTGGCTGAGTCTCTCCACCTCACGGCGCACGCGCGCAATCGCGGTGTCCTTGTCCAGGGTGGTCTTCAGAAGCTCAGTGGCAAAGCTGAGCCGGGCGAGAGGCGAACGCAACTCGTGCGAGACGTCCTGCAACAACCTTCGTTCAATCATCAGCAGGGTTTCGATGCGCGAGGCCATGTCGTTGAAGGCGCGGGCGACAGCTCCGATTTCGTCTCTGCGATTGGTGTGGATCCGCGCTGACATATCGCCGCGGCCGAACTGCTCCATCGTGCCCGCAACCTCCAGGAGCGGAGAGACGATACCCGCAGACAAACCCCAGCCGAGGCCCAAGGTCACGATCAGGATGAGAATGAAGTAAGGCATGAAGCTGGTGAGATGAATCGGCGGGGGGGCGGTGACGATGAGCCAGTACTTCCCATCCGGCGACGACCGCGCGATTGTAACTCCGCCATTGCTAAATTTTGGTAGGCCGAGAAAGTTGAACTGAATATGTCGCATCTCCGATCGATTGAGACCGGACACCAGGTCGACGCCATCAGCATCTGTAAAGAACCGCGTGCCCTTCAGCGCTCCATCGACCCGGTTCAGGTACGCTTTCAAGGCTACTGGGCCGCCGCTCTCATAGGCGTGCTGACCTTCCTGCAGCTCCAAGTTCATCGAGCCTTCAAAGAACTCTCCAATAGCGCGGCGCTGAATTCGTGCCGATACCCACGACACGCCGATGAAGCAGACCAGGAGAGCAGCCGCGAATGTGACGATAATCCGGAGATACAGCGATCTCATGTCATTGGCCACCGGCGGAAGTCATTCGATACCCGGCGCCTCGAACCGTCTGAATCAACGATTTGCCCTCCCGCTCGATCTTTTTCCTTAGGTGACTGACATGCACATCGAGCGAGCGCTCGTAAGGAGTGGTTTCTCTTTGATAGAGCGCGGCGGCAATTTCATCTCTGCTTACAACACGCCCCGCCGATCGCATAAGCAATTCAAGGATCTGAAACTCCAGTTCGGTCAGGATGACTTCTTCACCCGCCTGGCGAACGATTCTGTTGTCGGGTTCGAGTTCGATCGGACCAACCCGAAGTGACCCAAATATGGGCGCTTTCCTACTGTAGCGCCGAAGGACCGCTCGAATTCTTGCCAGCAGCTCATCCGGACCGAAGGGTTTCGGAAGGTAGTCGTCTGCGCCGCTGTCCAAGCCAGCGATTCGATCGCGTTCCTGCGTGCGCGCCGTGAGCATAATCACCGGAATGCTGCTTTGCTTACGCAGTTGTCGCATCACCTCGAAGCCGTCGAGCACCGGAAGCATCCCATCCAGGATTACCAGATCATGCTTGGCTTCCAAAGCTGCAGCCAGGCCAGCGCGTCCATTGTGCACCGCATGGAGATCATAGCCGTGGGAAATGAAGTACTCCCGCATAAGCGCACACAGCTCGACATCGTCATCGATGATGAGCAGTGAAGGGCGCTGTTCTGGCTGGTTGTGCGTCATGTGTACAGAGGATACGCGCCAGTTTGACATAATCCTGCTTCACGCGGAAAGGTCACTGAAGCTTTTTACAAATCTTAAGCTCTTCCCTCGTGCGCGGCACTTTTACAAAACTTAAGATGCGGTTGCCTCAGCGCTGTCGTCTACTTGCAAGAGAGACGGATTGGCGACGTGAGACGGATCGCACTTCACATGTTGATGGGAGACACGGGCAAGTACCTCGGTATTGTGGCCGGAGTAATGTTCGCGTCGTTCCTGATTATCCAGCAGCTGGCGATGTTCTTTGGCATTCTTCGCCAGACTTATTCGGGCATTACTGCCGTCAACGCTGACCTATGGGTGATGGACCCTAACGTGAAGAGTATCGACGATTCCAAACCGATGACCGACGGCCAACTTGGCCGCGTGAAGAGTGTGGAGGGCGTGGGGTGGGCAGTCGGGCTCTATAAGGGTTCCACTTCGGCGCGACTGGAGAACGGTGACACGGCTGGTGTGACGCTGTACGGCTTGGACGATACAACGTTCATCGGCGGCCCCGCTGAGATGGAGGAAGGCAAGCTCAGCGATCTTCGTCTCAGTGACGCCGTAATCGTGGACTCGATGAGCGCTTTCGATAAGTTGGCTCACTTCGCGCCCGATGGAACGCGCGTTCCGCTCAAGGTGGGCGACACCCTGGAGTTGAACGATCACCTTGTCCGCGTTGTGGGGCTCTGCAAGGTCGCTCGCGGCTTCCAGTCGCAGGCCGTCGTGTACACCACCTACAATCGCGCGTTGGCCATCGCACCGCAGCAGCGCAAGAACCTCTCGTTCATTCTTGCAGCAGCGCAGCCGGGCAGGAACGCAGAGGAAGTCGCAGCCAAGATCTCACGCATCACCGGACTCGGCGCCTATACCTCGCAGCAGTTCATCGACAATACGCTGCACTACTTCATCACGGAAACGAGTGTCGTCTTGAACTTCGGCATGTCGGTAATGGTGTCGTTTCTCATTGGCACCTTGATCGCTGGGCAAACTTTCTACAACTTTACTATGGATAACCTGCGGCACTTCGGAGCCTTGAAGGCGATGGGCACGAGCAATCGCACTTTGCTGTCGATGATCCTGCTGCAGTCGGCGCTGGTCGGCTTCATCGGATACGGGGTGGGGACGGGGCTGGCTTGCCTGATGGGCCTCGCCACTCAAGACACGATAATGACATTCACACTGCCATGGTATGTCCTCGCCATCGCGGGTGTGGCAGTTGTCGGAATCTCGGGTTCCTCCGCCCTGCTCAGTCTGCGCAAGGTCATCAAGCTTGAGCCGGGAGTCGTATTTCGAGGATAGGTATGCACGCAGAAGCACTTCCCGCGGTGGAATGTCAGAACGTACACAAGGTATTCGGCTCGGGCAGCAGCGAAGTGAAAGCCCTGCGCGGCATCAACCTCAAGGTTAAGGACGGCGAGCTGATGATGCTGGTTGGACCTTCGGGCTGCGGCAAAACGACGCTCATCTCGGTAATTGCCGGGGTATTGGACCCCAGCAACGGAAGCTGCCGTGTCTTCGGCGTCTCCATGCAGGACATGACCAATGACGAGCGCACGCGATATCGCGGTCGAAGCATCGGTTTTGTATTCCAGCAATTCAACCTGATTCCGTCGCTGACGCTCAGCGAGAACGTCGCAATTCCGCTTCTGATCAATGGCGAGGGGTACGGCAAAGCGGTTGAGATGGCATCAGCCGCGCTGGAGCGGGTGGGGCTGGGTGGCCGCGAGGGTGATCGGCCGTCGCAGTTGTCGGGCGGACAACAACAGCGAGTCGCCATCGCAAGGGCCATCATTCACTCCCCTCAGCTGATTGTCTGCGACGAGCCTACCAGCGCATTGGATCACGTCACTGGCGAACACATCGTGCAACTGCTGCAGGAGGTCTCTTCCGGCCACGGGCGCGCGCTCATCATCGTGACCCATGACAGCCGCATATTCCACTATGCCGAACGGATCGCGCGCATGGACGACGGCATGATCCAACAGATTTATAACTCCTACCAGGAGATGGCCGAAGCCGAGAGGATTGTGCAGTGAAACGGAAATGGTTGTTGCCGTCGGTGGCGATTGTCGGAGTGATGTTCGCTCTATTCATGGTGGCCAAGACCACGAAGCCGGCGCCGAAGCCCAATATTACCGTTGAGCCGGCCAAGGCTCCGTTCGCGTCCTACGTGTCGGGGGCTGGCCTCATTGAAGCGTCGACCGAAAACGTCAAGGTGGGTTCCACGAGCGGAGGGCTGGTCATTCAGGTCTTCGTCAAGGTCGGCGACAAGGTGAACAAGGGACAACCTCTGTTCCAGCTCGACCCTGCCGCCAAACGGGCTGAAATGGCACGCTACGAGGCCGAGTTGCAATCGGCGCAGGCAACGCTGGAGAAACTGCGTCAAGGCACGCGCCCCGAAGAACTCGCTATGCAGCAGGAGCAAGTGCAAGAGAGTGCGGCACAATTACAGGACGCACAAGAGCAGTTGAAGCTGCGCGAGTCGGCCGCAGCCGAGGAGGCTCGTGCTGTCAGTCAGGACGAGTTGAACCAGGCGCGCAACACGGTGAAGCTGCGGGAAGCGGCGTTGAACTACCAGCAGCGCAAGTTGCAAGAGCTGCAGAACGGGACCTGGGCACCCGAAATCAAGATCCAGGAAGCCGAGATTGCTTCCGCGCGTGCGCAGGTCGAGCAGATGCGAACGGAAATGGACAGGCTCACCGTTCGTTCTCCTCTAAAAGGAGAGGTTCTGCAAGTCAAAATTCACCAGGGCGAATATGCTCCGGCCGCTCAAACCGATGATGCCCTCATGATGGTGGGTAGTAACGACGTTATGAGCATTCGGGTCGACGTCGACGAGCAAGACGCCTGGCGAGTGAAGACCGGGGAGCCCGCCGTCGCGTATCCGCGTGGACGCAACGATGTGAGCATTCCACTCATGTTTTCCAGGGTGGAGCCCTACGTCGTTCCCAAGAAGTCGCTGACCGGCGACGCCACCGAACGCGTGGATACCCGAGTGCTGCAGGTCGTCTACGACTTTCAACAACCACCAGATTTTCGTTTGTACGTCGGCCAGCAGATGGATGTGTTTATCCAAGCCGACCCGCTGGTTGATCCAGGCGCGAAGGTGCCGGCGAAAGGCAGATCCTCATGAGCAGGACTCTAAGGAGCGCAGCTGCCGGTCTCTGCTTCGCTGCCTTGCTCGCACAGCCTGGGCTCGCCAAAGACAAGGGGCAGCTGTCGGTGAAGGTGCCGGCTCAGTATCAGGAGGCGCACGCGGCTAACGGGCCGGCGGCAGTTGGGGCATTGGCGGACTGGTGGAAGACCTACAACGATCCTGAACTGCAGTCGCTCATCGAGCGTGCCATGAAGAGCAACCTCGATGTGCGCCTTGCCAAGGCGAATCTGGCTGAGTCTCGAGCTGCGGCCGGGTACACGCGCAACTCGCTGGAGCTTCCGACCGTGAACACCGACGCCAGTTACACGAGGTCTAGGACGAGTCTCGATAATCCGCAAATACCCAAGCTGAGCGGCACTGGCACACTGATCCCCACGACCTACGGCGTGTACCAAGCATACTTCGATGCGAGTTACGAGATCGATATCTTTGGCGGAGTACGAAACCAGGTGAAGGCTGCTCGTGCCGATGCCGCAGCCAGCGCCGATGATCTACGCAACACGCTCGTCAGCACCCTGGCCGAAGTCGCGCGCGATTACATCCGGCTCAGACAATATCAGGCGCAGCTTAAGGTCGCTCAGGACAACGAAGCCTCGCAGAAGGACACACTCAAGATCACACAGGTGCGCTACAAAGCGGGGCTGGTAAGCGACCTTGACGTCGCCAACGCCAGTGCGAATGTAGCGGAGACTCAATCGTCGATCCCGACGCTGCAGAAGAACATCAGCCAGGAGATTCATGCGATCGCGGTGCTCCTGGGACAGAACCCCGAAGAACTTGGCAGCGAGCTTTCGCCTGCTGCGGCATTGCCGGAAGCGAAGTCCGAGATCGCGGCAGGTATGCCTTCAGACCTTCTGCGCCGACGTCCGGACATCCGGGCGGCCGAAAAGAACGTAGAAGCAGCAAGCGCGCGTGTAGGTGTTCAGGTCGCGAAGTTGTTTCCGACATTCAGCTTATCGGCGCAATATGGAGGGCAGAGCGGCAGCATCACCAATATCGTCGCCGCTGCAGCCCGCTACTTTAGCATCGGTCCCACGATTGAGTGGGGCATCCTGAACTATCCCAGCCTGCGAAGCAATATCAGCGTTTACAAGGCAAAGCGTGACGAACAGGTCATCACGTATCAGAAGACCGTGCTCACCGCTTTTCAGGATGTCGAGGATGCGTTGGTGGCATATACCCGCGAACGCGAACGTGAGGCGACGCTCGAGGAAGAAGTGGATCAGTATCGTCGCGCGGCCTCCATTTCCATGACCAAGTACACACGCGGATTGTCAACCTTCCTCGACGTACTGACGGCGCAGCGCTCGCAATACAACGCGGAAGACGCACTCGTTCAAAGCAAGGCTGCTGTACAAGTGGATCTCATTTCCCTATACAAAGCGCTGGGCGGCGGCTGGGAAGACAACGATCCGGCGGTGGCGAGCCAGAGTTCTGGCGCAGCAGCCGCCGCCAGTAACGCCAACCTGGTTCAGACCTCCCCTTCCAAGACTACGAGCCAATCACACGGAGTCCAATGAGATCTATCGAGTATTGCGCAGAAGACGACCTCAGTTCCGAACTCCCGATGAAAGAAAAGATTCTGTTAGTGGAAGACGAGAAAGACCTCAGAACGGTCCTGACGGACCGGCTTGAGGAAGAGGGCTACGATGTGCGCTCCTGCGAAAATGGTAGCGCCGGCTTCGATGAAGCCTTACGAAAGGACGTCGATCTCATCCTGCTGGACCTGATGGTCTCTGGCAAGACCGGCTTCGATGTCTGCCGCGATCTAAGGCAAGCAGGACTCACGACTCCGATACTTATGCTGAGCGCACGTGGCCACCTGATCGACAGAGTCCTGGGACTCAAGCTTGGTGCGGACGATTACGTTGTGAAGCCCTTTGAAATGCTCGAATTGATAACTCGGATTGAAGTGCTATTGCGCCGCAGTTCGCAGAATATGTCTCATGAAGGAGTCTACCGATTTGGCTCCGTTACGATTGACCTTCCTGGGACCGCCGTCTTCCGCGATGGGCAGCAAGTCCCGCTCTCGGCACGGGAATTTGAGTTACTGCGATACCTGGTTGAACATCAAGGCTTCACGATATCTCGCGCCACACTTCTCGAAGAAGTCTGGGGATACAAAGCCAGCACTTACACGCGCACGGTTGATGCTCACATCTTCACTCTACGTCAGAAGATTGAGGACAATCCCCGCAGACCCACCTTAATCGTGACGGTGACCGGACTGGGCTACAAGCTCGAAATTAATCCCACTGTGAAAGCTGCCATTCGCTAATGATGAAACCACTAAACTCTAGCCAAACTAGCGGCCTTCCTCTAATTATGTGTGTGGATGATGATCCGGCCGTGCTTGAGGTACTGGGGGAGTATTTGACTCAATCTGGATTTCACGTTATATGCGAGCCTAACCCCCTTCGCGCCAAACAACTGCTTGCCGTCACGGAGTTTGACGCCGTGATACTTGATTACGAGATGCCAGACTGCAACGGCCTGGAATTGTCAAAAGCTATTCGTCGGAAAAAACCAGATCTGCCGATATTAATGTTTTCGGGTACCCTACTGCCGCCGGATGCGCTTACCTGGGTATCTTCATTTGTCTCTAAGAACCAAGGTGCTCTCGGCCTTGTCAGCGCTCTCAAGCGTGAGCTGAGCCGGACTTCGGTCCGCCGGTAACGTCATGGCTCGCAGCATAGGTCACTAGTGCTCAATCTCTCAGACCCAAAACAAACGAACCTCGATTCGGTTGACATCGCTAGTTGCAGTCCCGCCCAGGCGCTGCTAGCAGGACTTGCGCCGGGGCGAAGCTCAATGCAAATTCAGGCAACCCGCTCCTGAATCGCCACCAGTAACGCTGAAGCGCATTGACCGAAAATCGAAACTATAGCTTGCAAAGAGGCCAAGCACATTCTGGCCGATGTTTCCGTAGAATTCGTCTGTCGAGTTGCTATGCTGGGTCAGAATATCCACCGACTGCGGCCTCACACAGTGTCCGTCAACACTTGCCACGAGGTCGACTACTTCATACGCCATAGCGACGACGCTGCCACCGGCGCCTAAAATCTCCAATGTGCGCAACTGGTCAGCATCTATGCTGGTTTCACCCTCACCCAAAAACGCCCTGGAGAGAATGGTTCCGATCGCCCCCGTATCGACTGTGAATAGCCGATCTCCGTGCCCGAGATCGGCGATCACCACCGGCGTAAACTTCTCCAGAAACATATTGTGTGACGTGGAATTGCCCGGCCTCGTCACAAGTGAATCAGCAAAATGTACGCTCGCGCCTTGAACGACGCTTACTTCGCCCAATGCCATAAGAACCGGCAGCCCCAAGCACCCTTCGATTCGGTAATTCATCGATGGGAAGGTTAAATCGGAATCCTCAACCACCAGTACCGCCACGTTCCGGATCAGTGCGGGTCCTAGCTGAATCTGGGGAATGATAGCGACCCGGACTGGGACAGGATGTCCGGAGGATGCCGCCGCATCGGCGGTTCTGGTGGAAACCGCCAGACCCAGCCGGTCAGCAACTGATCTGGATACAACGGACAGATTCGCGCCCGTATCGAGGATCCAGCTTCCGGTATAAGTCCCCACATTGACCGGAACCCGAAGTAGGCCAAGAGAATCGTTGCTGCCGCTTAGGGCGAAGGGGCCACTACTCTGAATGGTCTGGGGTGGTGCTCCGTCCAGCAACGCCCAGCGTGCTGCCTCGTGGCGCGCATTACAGGTAGATTCTGTATGGTTTGCCTCCGAGACGAGGGCTGCCTGCAGGTACGTGTTTGCGGCCTTACCATAACGGAAGCCTCTTGCATAATTGTCGGCAAGCGTACATAGTGCATATTCTGCATGCCCGGGATTGCTAATCAGAAGGCCTGAAATAAGCGGCTGAAGAAGGAGTGTCGATCGGTCCACCAGGTTTATTCGATTGGCCAACACTCCTTCGAAGTACGTGCGATCTTGCGCTGTGAGTCGAGCCTCTCGGGCCGTGAGTTCAAGTTCAAACTTGTCGTATTGCTTTCGTGCAAGCAACAGATCGAGATCTGGAGACTTAGCTGGCGGCTGCTCTGCAGACAACGGACAGCTTGCGCAGATTAAGATCGCAATTACACCACCCGAGACGATACATCGTATGATTGCATTCAGTCGCGAAATAAAGATTTTTGCCATGTCTCATCAGATCATTATCATGGCATGCGCAATGTAAATTCTGACTAAGTTCTAGGTGAGTCTGAGGTAAGTTCCTGCGAGCGGAGCTGGGATGACACCCCCTCCCTTGCGAAGTGGTCGCCGAACAAATCCGCAGTGTTTGAGAGCGCACAGCCTGTGGATTCGAGTGGCATACCCTCATCGTCGTAAGGCTATGGCGTGCGCGGCCGCTCGTCACATATCTTCACCCATCGCCTGTGAGCGCGTGCTAGGTACGTTTCCGGTCGCTGGGAATCGCGACGCCCCAAAGGCGGACAGCTCGTCGGCTTGAAAGCCGCCTCGCTGATCCGAGGAGAGCAGCTGGCGGCTCACCTTCACAGGGTTCCTCCAGAAGTGTGGGGCCTTTCTCACACCGGCAGCCAGAACGGTCTCTTCAGCGGCCTGCTCCGTTCTTAAATCCCCCGACAGCAGCCAAGGAAGCCGTCGCGAACTGAGACTCTCGTCACGGCGCCTACCACTCGAACGATATCGTCGTGTCGCGATCCCAGTGCTCCCACAGAAACGCATCGTGACGGTCGTCGGCGATGAGGCGCAGGGCGTAGCGCACCTGGTCTTCGTACAATTCGCAGAAAGCGCCGGTACGGTCCATGCCGCCATTCATCTCGTAGGCTTCGGCAGGGCAGGGAGAGCCGCAAAAGTGGCGTACGGCGCAGCGGCGACACGGATCGATATCTTCGACCTTGCGTCCGGTGACCAGCGCGAAGGGCGGCGTCGCCAGGATGTCGTCGATCGAATCGCGGAACAGGTTGCCGCCTTTGAAACTCGGCAGGCCGAGAAATTCGCTGCACGGGAAAACGTCGCCATTGGCCGAGAGTGCAAAAAAGCAACGTCCGCCGCCGCACGGGGAGATGTCACACATCAGGCGGCGAGCCTGTGGCGCCAAGATCGAGATCAGGATGTTCGCGAAGTTCGCGACGACCATGCGGCGTCCCGTCTCGCGATAAAGCTCCTCGGTACGATCCAACGCCGCGAGGTAAAAGCGGCTGATGTCTTCGTCCTTCGGCTTGATGTCGCGCGCGCCCTGGCGGGTGCAGCGCACCGGATTCAACATGCAGGTGGTCACGCCGCGTTCGTGAAAGAAGTCCACTGTCGGGATCAGCTTGTGCACGTTCTCGCTAGTGATGGTGCAGATCACGCTGTAGTTAGGGTAGCCTCGTAGCTTCTCCATCGCAGCCACGACCTTGTCGTAGATGCTGTGCCTGTCCCAGGTCTTGCGCGTGCGCGTAACGATTTCATCAAGCGATGAATCGAGGGACAAACCGACAGCGACACCCAGCTCCATCAGCACGTCGTATTGCGCGTCGGTCAGCACCGTGCCGTTGGTCTGGATGCCGAAGCGGAAGTCCTCGCCGTAGCGTTCGAAGGCAGGTAGCATTGCGTCCCAGTTCAAGGTTGGTTCGGCACCATGGAAGACAATTTGCGGTCGGAAGCCTCCGGGTAGGTGAGCGCAAAAATACTGTTTCAGAATCTCTAGCGCCGACAACACATGTTCGACCGGCATGTGAATGCCATCCTTGCGCATGGACTCCGGCAGGTAGCAGTACGAGCAGTTCAGATTGCAGCGCTCGGTAGGATTGAAGTATACGGCAGAGGGGCTGACGTTGAAGCGGAAGCGATGCATCTCTTCGGCGAATGCGGCGGCTTTTTCGCGATACTGATCGAGGAACGGTCCCGGCGTGAGCGCTTCTCCGAGTTTGTCTTTCTGAATCAGAGCCCAGAAGGCGGTGTCGGGGTCGACGACGCCGATGTAATTGTCGTGGCCGATGTCGATGGGTTGCAGGGTGCCGCCGATGCCGCTGTTGAAGTGCAGGCCGCGCGATGACGCTTGGGATTTCGTTGCGATATTCATTGGGCAAATCCTCATTCAAGATCTCGACGCGGCGGATGATGAGAACCATCCGCCGCCATGCAATGCCGTTCCGGCGTTTACTTCTTCGAATCCGTCATGACGTAATGAGAAAGACCAGTACCGTTGGCGTTGCAGCTCTTGCGAGTCGCAATGATGGGACGCTGGGCGTTTTTCTTCTTCTTCACGGAATCACCTCCTTTCGCAGCAAAGTGAAATGAAGCAGCAGAGTCGGTCGAGCGTACGCACAAGGTTCAGGCCCGATGCGAATGCACGAAGGCGACGCACGGCGCTACGCGATTGCTTGTCTCAGGAGGGGGTGTTGTTGCCCCGGAGAAACGAAAACCCACATCCCCGTTTCCGCGCGGAGATCATCGGTTGAGACTTCGGTCAGGTCTTCTGGCTCGTGAGTGTCGAGAGCGGGGATCTCGGCGGCTGGCTTCCACCTTCCCCGGCATTTTCTGACGAGTGGTACTACGGAAGCTGCCTTCTCACTTACAGCGGCGGGACCGCTCCGGTGTTCAACCGGATTCCCTGTTGCTCTTTGGCAGAGCAACCCGAAGTCGTTTGAGATTGTCGAGCAGAGTGTAAGAGAGGATTGCTGAGTGGCGCTATGACGTGCATCACAGCGCCACGTTCAAACGGAGACGTCCAGGGCCACCGCCGCATTGGGAAAGGCCCCATCGGCACATGCAGTGAGCGAATAAATAACATTGTAGGTCCAACCTCCCTGACCGTTAAGGTCTGGTGGCCTCCTAGGGGAGGCGCCGCCGAGCCAAGGCAGTTTGCCGGTCGCGGTTGCACCCACTAGGGAGTGCAGACGAGGTGGGGATCACTCATAAGTAAGAAAGGCCGTCCAAACGGACGGCGTTAGGGGAAGCAGGCCAGAGGACTTCCGCTCGCCCGGGTTGCTTAAAGCACACCTGAAAGAACTCGGCCATTGGTTACAAAAGCAATATCTTGCTTGTGAAGTTTTCACACCGACCTTGATGCCCCCTAACAACGTCTTAACAGTCCGCCATCGACGCAGCCCGTCCAACAACCAGGTTACCCATGGTTGGACTGCAACGTCCCTCGACTACTCGCGCTGTTCTTTCATTGGGCAGTCCATTCCGGCGTTGGTTGCTGTTTGGTGCGATCGTCGTGAGTTGCCTCACAGCGTCAGCTGCTGACAATGCCCATACACTTTATGAGAAGGGTCGCGATGCAGAGGCCCGCCAGGACTACATCGCCGCCTACAACTACTACCATGCAGCCTATGAACAGTCGCCCAAAGACATAACTTACCGAGTCTCGTTTCAGCGAGCACGGTTTTACGCGGCGACTGCCTACGTCCATCATGGAGAGAACGACCAGCAGGCTGGACAGCTTCTCCAGGCTTTGGCGGACTACCAACGAGCGTTGTCTGTTGATCCTTCCAGCTTCATCGCGCAGCAGCTTCTAAACAGTGTTACCCAGGAACTAAGAAAAGAGGGCGAGAACAAAGACAGAACAACGAATGCGACAGAAGTTCCCGGCGAGACGCTTGAGGGGCCTGTCGAATTGAAAGCCATCGTCGCCACGCCCATCACTCTCAGTATGACGGAGGACGCCAAGGTCATTTTTCAGAGCCTGGGGAAACTGGCTGGGATAAATGTCTTGTTCGATGCCGATTTCGCGCCACGCAGAGTCCATGTCGATCTCAACGGTGTCACGTTGCAGGAAGCTCTTGAAGTAGCGGCGATGCAATCTCGAGCATTCTGGCGCCCAGTGACGCGGAACACGATCTTCGTGGCCTCCGACACTCCGGCGAAACGCAAGGAACTGGAGCAAAACGTTGTTCGCACCTTCTACCTGTCGAGTCTGACCCAGCCCAACGAGCTTCAGGATGTGGTGAACCTCCTGCGAACACTCCTGGATACCCAGCGCCTTCAACAGTTTCCGGCTCAGCATGCCATTGTGATTAGAGGTACACCCGCGCAGATCTTGATGGCGAACGAGCTCATCAAAGATCTCGACAAGGCTCAGCCGGAAGTGGTCGTCGATGTCGTCATCATGCAGGTTTCGCGCGATACGCTAAAAGACGTCGGTATTAATCCCCCAACCAGCGTCAGTGCCAATCTCCAGAACAGTTCCACCTCTACGACCAGTAGTTCCAGTAGCAGCACCACAAGCTCAAGCTCGAGTACCAGCAGCACGACGACCGGCAGCATAAGTTTGAATACCCTCGGGAATCTTAACGCCACAAACTTTCAACTTACGATTTCGGAAGCAACCGCCAGCTTCCTCTTCACCGATAGCAACAGCAAGATTTTGCAGCAACCGCAGCTTCGCTCGATCGATGGACAGAAAGCCAGCCTCAAGCTAGGTGAACGCGTACCCGTCGCAACCGGATCCTACACATCCGGCACCACATCGGCCAGTGCCTTGGTGAACACTCAGTTCAACTACATCGATGTTGGAGTGAATCTGGATATCACTCCTCTGGTGCTCAACGTTGACGATGTCATGTTGAAGATGTCGATTGACATATCAGCCGTCGACTCCTATCAGAATATCGGGGGCATTAACGAGCCGGTAATCGGACAACGCAAGATCGAACACGAAGTACAGCTCAAGAATGGTGAGGTGAGCCTGATCGGCGGACTATTGGAAGAGGATGAGATTCGCAATCTGAGCGGCTATCCTGGTCTCTCAAAGATACCCTTCCTGCGATACCTGTTTTCGGAGAATAAGAAGGAGTTGAAAGACAATGAACTGGTCTTCGTCGTGATCCCACATGTAGTCCGAATTCGTGAGATCGATAAGGCCAACACGCGCACGATCGACGTGGGCACTGCCACCACGATTCAGGTTCACAGTGGCTCACAAGGCGCCACTCAGGCGCAGCAGGGCGGCGACCATCCGCAGGATCAGCGCTGAAGCTGAATCGCCGAAGCTTCCCAAGCGACGGCGCGGGAATCCATTCTCACTCGTTGTTACGCAGCAAACTTATAGCCTAAGCCAGGCACTGTGAGGATCAGGCCAGGGTTCTTCGGATCATCCTCGATTTTGTGACGAAGGCTGAAGATATGAACGTCCAGGGTGCGAGTGTAGGTATCTGAATTGTAGCCCCATACATCTCGAAGAATGTCGCCGCGAGGTATCGTGACCCCCCTGTGCTGTAGCAGATAGCGCAAGAGTTGGAACTCTCGCGCGGAAAGAGGGACCAGATCGCCCTTCCGGAAGACAGCTGTCCCGCGAAGGTCAATTCTCACTGAACCGAACTGCTGCGTCATGTCGCCTTCACTGCAACTGCCAGCGGCACGACGTAAGAGCACCTCGATTCTGGTCGTGAGTTCCAGCATCTCAAAGGGCTTGACCAGATAGTCATCCGCTCCGAGTTTCAATCCTAGAATTTTATCGACCAGCTGGTCCCGTGCGGTCAGCATGAGAATCGGCGTTGTTCTTCCGGCCCTGCGGAGGTCACGGCAAACGTCGAATCCGTTCTTCCCGGGCATTGTCACATCAAGCACGATCAAGTCGTAGGTGCGGCTCACTGCTTCTTGATAGCCGCTGTTTCCATTGTCGGAAGCGCGGACTTTATAGCCTTCACCCTCCAATCGATCGGTTAAAGTGGTTCTAAGGTCCCTCTCGTCGTCAATTACCAATATGCTCCCGTTCATAATATTTCACTACCCGAAGCCATGAGGCTTTCATTTTGTATGCCTGCTTCATCGAGTGCTGGCAGTTGAATAGTGACAGACGTTCCCTCGCCTCGTTGACTCACAAGGCTGATGTGTCCACCTGCTTCCTCTACGATACTTTTGGCCAGGGCAAGGCCTAGACCCGTTCCGTGGATCGCTGAACCCGCCAGGTGTGCGCCTCGATAGAAAGGTTCGAAAACATGCTTGATGTCCTCAGGGCCGATACCCAGTCCGTGATCTTCTACAATAATGTTTAGTTCAGGCTTATCTTCAACATATCGCCTTGAGACGCTGACCCTAACCCACAGAGACTCGCCGCTGTACTTGATGGCGTTACCGATGACATTCTGCATGCACTGCGCCAGAGCTACGGGATCCGCCAAGACCATAGGAACATCTGGCTCATACTTACGAATCACGTATACATCTCTGTTGTTCAGGTTCGTAATGGCCTCTTCGATGAGGTCCGGAACCGATATTGGTTCGCGAGACAGCTGGATTCGGCGCTGATGACTTGCCGTGAACTGCAAGACCTGTTCAATCAGCATCATCAGCTGCTTTGCCTGGCGGTGGAGTAGTTCTCCGTACTGCGGAGCGCGACTATTCCGGTGAACAAGGCCGTCTTTCAAGTTCTCCGATGCCGCAAGGATGACCGAAACTGGCGTCCGCAGCTCATGAGTGACCCCAGCAACAAACCTCATCTGCATTTCCACCAGACTGCGTGCACGATGCGTCGCGACCAGTAGTACAGCCAAAGTCCCCGCCAATACGAAGAGTATTCCGAAGCTGACTGCCAGATTGCGTCTCCGCAGACGCGCAACGGCGGCCTCGAGCGATCCTCTCCGGTGCTCCGCCACCAGTTTCCAGTCGTCACGATCGAATCGAGTATCGGGCCCATCCGTGCGCAGCCAGTCGTCGAACTCGCCATCCGTACCGATCAGCTGTGGCAGTTGCAATTGAAGCGGGAAAAGCACGGGCTCACTACCCGCGTTCATACCTGGGGGTCCTCCCAGGCTCAAGGTGGCATCAGCGGCAGGAGGCAGCTTCGCAGGGAACCCCGGTCGGGAGGAATAGATCACGGAAGGCAGGGTGGGCTCACCTCCGAGCACGGCAACATCGAAATCGAGAAGCCCGGAAACCGCGAATTGCTTCTGTACTAGCGCGGGAAACAGCTGTTCTCGAATGTTCTGAAGATCCAGGACAACGATCAGGAAGGACAGCCCAGAATGACGGCTCACATTATTCGGTTCAGTAACGGGAGAGATCAGCGCGGGCACCGCCTCGTCGAGGATCCACATATTGCCACGGGGCGGCAGTGGCCAGGCACCTCGGACGCTCGGTATTCGTGGGTCAGGACTACGAGGTGAACCCGTGCGTAGTGCCGGGACTAGTGTCCGCCAGCGATTCAGACTTGCCGGCCACTTTACGTCTTCAAACTTGCCTGACTCGGGATTAAACTTCAACACCCGCGCGCTCTTCTCTCCGACGTCGAGCGCGACATAAACTGTGCTCACTAGGTTCCGACGTGAGGAGGTTTGCAGCCAGACCAGCAGTTGCTCGATGTAGTTCTTCGAATGTGCGATATCACGTGTGCCACCCGGAGGCCGAAGGCTAAAACCAATCTCGCCCAGGTCCCGCTCCAGATCCTGCCGAAAGCCTGCCATGGAACGCTGTAACTCGGCATGCATTCTGGCGCTCGCCGCCCGGCTGATCTCCTGAGTCCAGCGATACTGGAGAAGAGCCAAGAAGACTAGCATCACGGAAAGCACTGCTACTGCGGCAAGAAAAACCGCGTTTTGTGTGGTGGGCCGCTCCATATCAACTGCCGACAGTGAGCAATGCCACGCACCGGAGCACATTGCCCACGTCCCGCGCGACGCCCCCTAGGGTCGAGTGGCACAGTTGCTCTAGAGCGGCCGTAGCAAAGAAGGATCAGTGCCGATCCGCGCATCCGAGTAGCGGTGCGTCATAGTGTCGGCTTCTCATCGTTCTTCGTTCTGCTGTGTATTCCGCATACACGGATGAAAGATTCCACAAATCATGTTAAGTCTGTGTAAAGTACGTTTCCTCCGGAAAGAAAAAGGCGACCGAAAGTCCCGGTCGCCTTTCTAACCAACCGCTTGAGGGGTGAGTTAGAACATCAATTTGCCTTGGAATTGAATAATCCGTCCGGAGGGCAGACCCGTCGCGAATGAACCGTATGGCCCGGTGGGAGGCGCAGTCGTGCTGGTGATCTGCCCGAACGACGAATCGCCAATTGTGCTGTCTGGGTTGGTGAAGTTCGGATGGTTGAAGACGTTGTAGAGATTGGCACCTAATCCGAACGCAAGCCGTTCGGTCAGCTTGAAGTTCTTGTTGACACTTAGGTCGGAGTCGAAGAAGCCAGGCCCGCGGTACGTGTTACGACGTTGGTTCGAAAAGCTCGAGAGCGAAATCCCCGTGTAGCCTGGGCTGCTGTAGATCGAGTTCAGGTTGCCTGTGGAGTCGATTGCAGCCGGCACGCACTGGCTGTTTCCGTTTGTGCATGAGCCCGTGACGTAGCTGTTGATATTGGCGACCGTGATGCTGGGTCCGTAGCCGCTGAGCGTCGTATAGCCGTCCATAATGGTGTACGGCAGTCCGCTGCGGGCGAAGAAATTCTGGGAGAGCGTCCAGCCGCCGATGGCGCCGTTGACGTACTTGTTACTAAACTTCCACGGCGTCTGCCATACGTAGCTGGCGCTGAAGTAGTTACGGATGTCATAGTCTGCATTGCTGTAGTTGTTGCAGCGCAAACAGTTCGGGTCGATCTGGTATTGGATCGACGAGTTGGCGTTGTAGTAGAGGCTGTACCCGCCGTTCGACACTTCATCGATGGCATGCGACCAAGTGTAGTTCGCCTGAACCGAAAAGCCATAGGTCACGCGCTGGTTGTAGCTGGCGGTCAAGCCGTTATAGTTCGATACCCCGCTCGACGTATATTGCTGCACCGTCCCGAACATCGCTGCCGTCTGTGTATTCGAGATTGCTCCTCCGAAGTAGTTGTTGGGATCGTAGGCATTCACACCCTCGTTCAACACAGGAATGTGTACACCATGGTTTCCAACATATCCCAACGAGATCGAGCTTTTGTCGCCGAGGGCCTGCTGAATGCCGAAGCTCCACTGCTCGTAGTAAGGAGTGTGAAATGTTCCCGCCTGCGAGTTGTACGAGGGCTTACGGCAGTTGGTGCCGTTGTAGCTCGAGACGTCGGCCCACGACGCACCCGAGGAGAAGCCGTTCTGGATCAGGCCCGCACATGCCGCCGCAGTTGCTTCCGTCGCCGGATCAGCCCAGGAGTAGCCGGACAGCCTCTCTTCGACCTCGTTCGGCAGGTTTGTCATCATATTGTCGCCCACGAGGCCGGCAAGCGCATCGTAGAAAATTCCAAAACCGCCGCGGACGACAGTTTTGTCGCTGCCGCCCGGGGACCACGCAAATCCGAATCGCGGCGCCAGGTTAACGGCGTCGGTGGAACTGTAGAGTTGGTGCCGGTAGCCGCTGATGATGGAGTCGTACGAAGTCGACGCGTCGCTGAGAGAGCCTGAAGCCGCGAGTGTGTAAAAGTTGGAGTCAAGAATCGATCCACAGTTTGTCTGGCACACGGGATTGGAGTTGTGTTCCAAGCGCAGAGCTAGAGTCAACTTTAGATTCTTGCTAACCTGCCATTCATCCTGCCCGTAGACACCGATTCCCCACATGGCCACCGGCTCGGAAGCATTTGTGGGGAAACGCTGGCGGTAGAGATAAGCATCGCCGGTATACAGCTCATTAATATCTAACATATATACCAATGGATTGTTGTAGGTGCTGAAGGCATAGTCCGAGATGTCGTAGCGTCGGAAATTTGCTCCCACCTTGAAGGAGTGAGATCCCTTGGTATACGAGAAATCATCTACGAACTGGTACTGCGTGACATTGCGTCCCTGCGGAAATGCGTAGGTCTCACCTCCAACGCTAGTTAGGTCGAGACCGTAACCAAGAATGGTATACGGAAATGTGCTGGAGTCATTCTGCGTGAATATCGCCCGGTAGTAGCTGCCTGCATAAATAAACTGGTTTGTGGCATTCGGGCTGAATACGTGGTTCCACTGTCCCTGTCCATCGTACGATGGTTGGTAACTGGCCGCGCTAAAGTCGCTGCTGATTGGATCAGCATACGTTGCCTGCGTACCGTGGTCCATGCGAACCCGCCACCACAGATGGTCAGTGTCGGATAGGTTGTAGTCGACTCTTCCGCTCAGAATCCACTCCGATCCGGGAAGCGAAGGGTTGGCCTGGTACTGGGCAATACAGTTATCGTGCGTTAGGCCACCGATACCTTTCAGGGTTTTGCTGCCGGAATAATCACAGCTGTTGGCTACGAGACTGTTTTGGTTATATCCCGCAGCATTCTGGAACAGGCTGAAGTATTTCTGATACAGTCCGGAGTTATACGCGGCGGTATCATTTGCTGCCAGGTAGGAGAGTGTTGCGTTCGCGAAGGTAGTTGTCGGCGCATACACTGTCTGCGTAGACGGAACGATGTAGCGCATTCCTTCGGTGTTCACGAAAAAGAAGAGTTTATCCTTCTTGATGGGACCACCGATTGAAGCAGCCCATTCATTATTGTTGGCAAAAGGTCGGGCAGTATTATCTCGATTGTTGAACCAGTCGTTCGCGTCCATCGAACTTCCGGTCCACCAGTACTCCGCGTTGCCGTGGAATTGGTTGGTGCCCGACTTGGTTACGTAGTTCACCTGTGCGCCAGCCTGCTGTCCGTATTGTCCGGAATATGCATTGCTGATGACGGTAGCTTCCTGAACCTCATTCCTCCCCAGTGTAAGGTTGGTGGCACCTGAGTTGTTAAGGTTCAGATACGGATCCATGTCATTCTCGCCATTTACGGTAAAGAGATTGGAAGTGGCGGGAAGACCATTGCTGCTAAAATTTCCATAGCCCTGGCCTACATTCATAGTGATGCCGGGGGCGGTTTGGGCGACGTAGGTAAGATCATTGCCGCCGTTTGGTTGGTTGGTGATCAGGCTCTGGCCGAAATTAGTGGAAAGGTCTGCGTTATCTGCCTGCACTAACGGAGCCGCTGATGAAACTTCTACGGTTTGAGAAGCGGCTCCGACAGTCATCTTGAGATCACTGATTGCGGTTTGACCGACGGCAACTGTCACCTGAGTTTCTGACTTACTGAATCCCGCAGCCGTGACGGTGATGGTGTAGGTCCCTGGCGTGAGCAGGGAGAAACGATACGTCCCGTTCGACAGAGTTGTGGTAGTCCTGCCTGCACCCGTTGCATTATTCTTAAGCGCGACTGAGGCCCCGGACAACACTGCTCCGCTTGGATCTACAACAGTGCCGGTCAGGTCGCCAGAGATCAGGGATTGTGCAGCCAGCAACGGGATCAGTACTGTGGCACAAAGACACATTATGGCCGCCACTACGATCCATCGCTTCAGTTTCATATAGTCTCTCCTCATAACAGATCTGCGGATATGCCACGGATTGTGGCGTCTAACGCCGATGTTCCAGACGCAATGCGTTTTACTCGCTCCTCGAGGTCATGGATAAGACCATGAACTCTCTAAGACCGAGTTCACGTGAAGTTTGTTATGAGCCGCCGTTCATCGTCGACGGATCGCCTACAGTTCACGCTTGCTACCAGGCAAATGAGACCACAGATCGCAGCGAACAACGATCAAATGTAGGTAAGGTGTGTGTTAAGGCCACCCCGCGAGCAGAACACGACGGGCTTTCTGCAAATTCTGATCAAATAACTAGCGGACGGTCACAGGACGACTCTTATCGAGGCGGCTATGCTCCTGAATCAGGAAGAACTTGTGAGTCTCCGGAGGAGGTATGGGTACGATACTGGCTGCGACAAAGCGATATTACAAGGCAAACGAATAGCTGTCCGCGCTTTCGATTGTGATAATTACCGTCGGTGCAAGCAGAAATGTGCGGATTTCGCCAAAACGAGAGAGCCTTTCATCGGCACAGGCTACGAGAAAGGCGCACTGCCACGAATTCTTTTCGTGTCTCTCGATCCAGGTCACGCAAGCAAGCACGCCAGCGAAAGAACCGCTGAAGCCCATCGACTGTGGGATCGCTGCGGACTGCTGCCGAAAGAACCGTTAGGTGTCACGCATCTCGACATCCTGTTCTTGGTGTCAATCGGTTTGGCTATCTCGCGGCAGGATCCTTGTCCGAATTCTACACGGGGGGAAGCTGGAAACGGGGCCGCTCATTGCAAGCTCCTCTAGTGAACACCAGTAGCGGCAGCAGGTTTCAGCGCATTGTTAGAACGTCCTCGCGCCCAGGATGCGATGTCTGTCATGGCAGCAATCGCCGTATCGATTTCTTTCTCGGTGTTGAAGGCGCCGATTGAGAAGCGCACGCCGCCATCGCGTTCGAAGGTTCCAAGTTGCTTATGGACTAGCGGAGCGCAGTGCAGACCCGTGCGGGTCGCGATATTGTAGTCGACATCGAGCATGACGCCGACGTCGCCTGGGTCGACGCCTTCGAGGTTCATCAGCAGCGTAGGCAGATGACTCTCCAGAGTGCCGCAGCAATAGAGTTCGACGCCTTCGATCTTGCGGAAGCCCTCGGCCAATCTCTGCGCCAACTTCATCTCCTGCTGGTGCACGCGATCTACGCCGTGCTCATCGAGCCAATCCTGTCCGGCCCAAAGCGACGCGATGCCGACGAGGTTAGGCGTTCCATATTCCAAACGCCACGGATATTCCTCAAGGTGGTAGGGATAAGCGGAGTGCACGCCGGTACCGCCGCTGCGCACCTGCTTAATCTCGACGTGCTTGCGAATGCAGAGCCCACCGATGCCCATACTTCCCATCAGCGCCTTGTGCCCGGTGAAAGCCACGACGTCGATATTCATCTCGCGCATGTCGATCGGTATGACCCCGGCGGTCTGAGCGGTGTCGAGGACGAAAGTGATGCCACGCTCCCGGCACAGCCTGCCAATCTCCGCTACCGGTTGTACCGTGCCAATCACGTTGGATCCATGATTGACGATGACAAGTTTGGTATTCGGGCGCATGGCGCGGGCGATATCGTCAGGATCGACGAAACCGCTGCTGTCGAAGCGGACATACGTCGCCTCGGCTCCATGATCGCGCACCATGTGGTTCACGGGACGGATCACCGAGTTGTGTTCGAGGTTGGTAATGATGATGTGGTCGCCGCGCGAGATCAGGCCCGGGATGACGAGATTCAAGGCGTCGGTGACGTTGTAGCTGAAGACCAGGCGGTCGGAGGCATCTTCATCGCCTCCAAAGAATTTCGTCATGCGCTTGCGCAGGCGATCCAGCAGCGAACCGGTCTCCATCGCCAGGTCATATCCGCTGCGGCCGGGATTGACGCCGTGCGTGCGATAGAACTCGTCCATGAAGCGGTAAACCTGCTCGGGTTTCGGCCACCCGGTTGCGGCGTTATCGAAATAGATCAGCTGGTCTTCCATCGCTGCACCTCAGTGAAATTCCCATTGGATGAACGGCTCTTTCAGATCGGACATGGCGTTGACGATCAGCTCCGCCAGCCCGCCGTAAAGAATTCCAGATTTCTCCCACACTCCGTAGTAGCGGAACAGGTCACGGAACTGGCCTTTGCAATTCGAGCAGGGCGCGCAAACGTATTTCTTCGTCCGCGGATCGGGGCAATCCACGAAGGCATCCAGCACCTGTTTCAGTTTCATGCGACCCGAGACTAAGAAGCGCCAGTCTTCGAAGTTGTAGCCGGACATGATGGCGAAACCTGAGCCGCCACCGCAGCAGTAATTCTCGACGCCATGCGGAGTCATCTCGCGAAACTGTGGACAGATGGCACGCAGGATCTCGCGCTGCGGTTCCACAATGCCCATCATGCGCACCATGTTGCAGGGGTCGTGAAGTGTGACTGGGAAGTCGTTGCGCGCAGGGTCGAGTTTCAGACGGCCGCTTCGTACAATGTCGCGCAGCAAGACCAGAGCGCTCTCGCGCGGAATATTCAGGTCGCTGCTCAAAATGCGGTCGGCAGTAACCATCGACGCCTTGTGTCCGTGGCCACATTCGCCGAGGACGATCTTTTTGACCTTGAGCTTCTTTGCCGCTTCCGCCTGGCGCACGGCAACGCGCGCAAATTGGACGTCGTCATACCACAGCCCGTAGTTGACGCTGTCGTAACCCATCAGTTCGCTGGACATCGTCCAGTTGATCCCAGCGGCTTCGAGGATGACAGCAAAGGCCATGGGATTTTCCGGCCACGCCAGTATCTCTCCTGCATTGTGGATGAGCAGAACGTCGGCGCCTTCCTTATCCCACGGTGTTTGGATATTGAGTCCGGTCTGCTCGCGAATCTCGTCGTCGAGGAACTCGATGTTGTCGCGCACGGCCGCAGCTTTCATGCCGGTCGACGAGCCGGTGCGCAGTTGCAGCATGGAACCTTTGTCGTGAATTTCTTTGGGCGCGATACCCAGTTCCATGCTGAAGAGCTTGCGGATCTCGCGGGTCAAAAGCGCGTTGTCGACGCCCATCGGACATGTTTGCGCGCAGCGGCGGCACAGGGTGCAGCGGTAAGCCGACTCCAGCAAGCGGCACAGCGTGGCCGCGTTTACATCGATGGCTTCGCCCTTCAGCCGCGCCAGCAATTTCCCGCCCGAGTGTTGCTTGATCAGGCGGCGAAAGACTTCGCTGCGAAAAGTTGGGCGGTAAACTTCTTCGCGTCCGCTGCCCACGTAAACGGGACAGGCCTCGACGCAGGTCTGGCAGCGCGCGCAATGATCCATCGACAGTTGCAACTGTTTGAGGAACGGCCAATTGTTGTCGGGGCTGAGAAGCTTCTCGATGCCGGAGAGAAACGCGGAGATGAAGTTCTCTTCTTCTTCGGCGGTTTTCGGAGCGCTGAATCCGAGCGCCGAGAAGCCGTCGAGTGAAGCGTCGTACCTTGGATCGACTTGCTTGCGCTTGGGCAGATCAGAAACTTTGTTGTACGGCGCGGGCAGCGGAATCAGCTTGTCTGGATTCAGCTCGCCGAGCATCCCGCCTGCCGTCGCCATGTCTTCGATCTTAAGCATGGCGTCCGGCTCCTCGTCCCTCGGCATCGGCGACCGCTTGCGACCACGTCTCGCCTTCCCCCGCGATGTGAGGGGCCGACCAGGTAACATGCCGCCGGAGACGTCCGGCAAGTACAGTGTTCGCGGAAGAGACGTGTGCCGCCGGCACGTCGTCCCAGCGCACGCCATGCCAGGTGAAGAACTTCATGTAAGCGTGGGTCATGTGGGTGAACGGAAAGTAGGCAAGAAAGAACGCGAGAAGCATCAGATGCAAGCTACGAACTGGCGACGCGTCGGACACCAGTGGGACGAAGTTCAACCCTTGAGCAAATTGGCGAGCGATGCCGGTCAGCGACAATCCTCCGGTCACGAAAAACGCCGCGAGGAACAGCAGGTTAAACTTTGCTGCGCGCGTCGTGTACGACCGCAGTCGCAGCAGCTTCGTCCGCAGAACAAACAAACCCAGGCTGCCGAGACAGCCGGACACACAACCCAGACCACATGTGTATATCGCGAGCCGGAGCAGCATCCCCGAACTCAGCAGCCAACTTGCTGCCATCAGCAGCGCTGCTGCGATGTAAAGGTATAGCCCCCAGTGCAGCAGCCAGGACCATAGCCACAGCTCGCGAAAGTTCTTGCGCACCGAGTGCAGCAGCAGAACTTCCTGCGCCATGAAGGCCAATTCACCGGTGTGACTGGATTCCGCGCGCTTGGTCCACCAATCGGTTTCCTCGAAGTAAGAGCCGCCGTAGCGCTGACGCTCGCAGGGTCCTTTGGGAATGGGGTACAACTCCCATCGTAAGGGGCGGGGCGTACGCAGCGTTCGCATCACGCGGACGAAGTTTCCAGCGAGGAAGATTGCGGCAGCGATCGCGAGAGTGGGAACGAGCAACATGGGTCTTGCTCACTTCGCCGGGCGCGTTAAACGCAGCCGGTTGGTTTCGGCAAGCCTGCAACCTTGCAGGCTCCTTTTGCCGGGCCTGAGGGAAACAGCTCGTAGATTTCCCGCAGCGAGTAGCCGGTTTCTTTGCAGAGCTTGCGGATCATGGGCGCGATCTCGAACTCCTGGTAGTAGCCGCGAATGTATCGAACGACCTTCCAATGTCCATCGGTCAGTTCACTGACGCCGTCGGCCTGAGCCAGCGCCGCGGCCAGTTGTTCATTCCAAAGTTCGGGCTGCTGAATGAAACCGTCTTCGTCCACTTCCACCTCGTGACCGTTCCAGCGAAACATCTGCTTTTCGAGATCTGTTGCTGAGGAGCCCATCGCGCCTCCGGCGGTGACACCTTCATGGCGTCGTCCTGTCCATTATGGTAAGGAAACCCGGAGGCAGAATTACATCCTGACATTCTGGTAATTTTGCGGATTTGCCAACGATTTAGCGGTGAAGCTGGCCAGAAATTGAAGTTCGTTAAGCTGCTTGCCGGTTAGGTTTTGCTCTTGCCTGTCTGTGAAGGGGTCTTTGCGTCGGGGCGGACAATGTTGCCCCATGCCAGAGCCGTGGAGAGCACCATCAAGGTTGTGGTGGCGACGTAGGGCATCAGAGCGTCAAGCAGTTTTTCCAGGTGGGTGACGTCGGAGACAGCGACCTTCAGCAGGAAGGATTCGGCGCCGGTCACGCGATGACACTCCAGAACTTCTGGATGAGTGGCTGCCAGCTCCATGAAGCGCGTAAGATTTTCGCCGCCGACCTTCACGTTGACGAAGGCCTGCATCGGCAAGCCTACTTTTGCGGGATCGATGTGCGCGCGATAGCCGATGATGATGCCGGCCTCCTCCATTTTGTGCACGCGCTCGGTCACCGCCGGCGTGGAAAGCCCGACCACACGTCCGAGTTCGGCAAAAGGGATGCGGGCGTTCAGTTGTAATTCGCGGAGGATTTTCCAACCGATATCGTCCAGCAGGTGCTCGATTCCTTTTGTGGTTTCCAAATGATTTCGCCTTCGCTTAGAGCCTGACAGTCGCCACCATGATAGTTCCCAGTTCCAAATCCTGACTGTGCCATCGGTCACAATCGTCGACTTCCCTCCTCCCCCAATCGATGCGGAGGTGTCGTTGATACCTCTGCCCAATTGTTCGCCCCTCTCCATTCATGCGCGAGTTGTCCCGGGACCAGCGGGTGGGAGAGCGTTTAAGATCGTGCTTCTGGAGACAGAAGCTATCTGAAGGAGATGGAAATGATCGACCATATCATTCTTACTGTAACCGACATTAAACGCTCACTAGCTTTCTACGAAGCCTGTCTGGCGCCTCTCCACCTCAAGTTCTTCCTGCCGTATAAGGGGAAAGATGGCCATCCCGATTTATGGGGATTTGGTGATGGCACGAAAGCATGCCTTTGGCTCAAGCAAGGTGAGCCGGAGCCCAAGGCGATTCACTGGGGATTCAGGGCCGACAGCAACGCCCAGGTCGATGCCTTTTATCAAGCCGCAATAGCGGCTGGAGCAAGAGACAATATCTCGCCGCGGGCGCGAGTCGAATACTATTCAGGATATTACGCTGCAGACGTCCTCGATCCGGATGGATACTCGTTCGAAGTAGTTCACAAAAGTTAGCCTTTTATCGTTTCGGTGATTCCTGATCGGCGAGACCCCTGCTGGCATCGACACTCCGCAGAGCCGGACGGAACGGGAACCACACAACATCTGGCTGAATTCACTCCGAGTCCAGAGCTGGTGAATTAGACTTGAACCCGAGAGTCAAAATCTAATGAAGACAACTGGCCTTAAGGCACTGCGGATGTTTGGTCTCGTGGTCATGTGGTTCGTTCTCTCCTTGCTCAACCTGTGGGCACTGGCGGCCCTTTGGGTCGACTTTCGAGTGCCGGCCCTGCGCGTTCCCGTGACCGTGCTCTACGCTCTCGCAATTCTCGCCATTTTGATCAAGGTCAAAACCCGGCCTTGGGCGGCTGCACTGTGTTTTGTGGGTTTCGGAATTGTGCTCGCATGGTGGCTCAGCCTGGAACCCTCGAACGACGGCGAGTGGCAAGAAGACACAGCTCGCTTGGCATCGATCTCGATCAATGGAGATCAGGTCACTATCCATAATCTGCGTAACTGCCACTACGTCACCAAGACCGATTACTCGGATTGCTGGAGTGACCGGACGGTGAATTTATCGCAGCTCCGGTATGCCGACCTTTTCTTCACTACATGGGGACCGAAGTATATCGGTCACCCGATTCTCAGTTTCCAGTTCGGCGATCATGACCACATCGCGTTCTCCATCGAGGCGCGGTATAAAGTGGGCCAATCGTATTCGGCGGTTCTTGGGTTCTTTCGACAATACGAGCTGATCTTCATCACTGCCGACGAACGCGACGTCATTCGATTACGCACAAATTACCGCAAGGACGAACAGGTATTTCTCTATCGCACCACCATCTCGGCGGACGAGGCCAGAAAGATATTTCTCCTCTATGCCGACTACCTGAACAAGCTGGCAGTTCATCCTGAGTGGTACAACGCCTTGACTCGCAATTGCACTACCACGCTCGATACTCAGATCGCCGCAGACATTAATCATCCTCAACCCTGGAACTATCAGCTTCTTTTGAACGGCACGCTGGACGAGTTGTTATATGACCGAGGACGTCTGGTCACCGGCGGTCTCCCCTTCCCTGAACTAAAAGAGCGCGAGCATATCAATGCCGCGGGTAAGGCAGCGGATGATTCTCCGGATTGGTCCTCGCTGATTCGAGTCGGGCGGGTCGGATTCTAAAGACGTACCAACCAGATTGCAGGATGGCAGGAGGTCGCGTCATCGAGTACTTTCTGGGGAATCATTGCCCTGCGGATTATAATTGCGCGCATGGCGTTGACCTCGGGTAGCAAGCTGGGGCCGTACCTCATAGAATCGCTTCTCGGCGCCGGCGGCATGGGCGAGGTTTACCTTGCTCGGGATACGCGGCTCGAGCGCACGGTTGCAATCAAGATCCTTCCCGCTCACCTGTCTTCCAATCCGGACTTGCATCAACGCTTCGAACAGGAAGCCCGCTCGATTTCAAAACTGCAACACCCCAACATCTGCGTCGTTCACGATATCGGCTCGCAAGACGGCATTGACTTCATGGTGATGGAGTATGTCGCCGGTCAGACTCTCGACAAGCTGATCCCTCCCGGTGGCCTGCCCACCGATCAGGCCGTGAAATACGCCGTGCAGATTGCGGACGCTTTGTCTCGTGCGCATGCTTCGGGCATCGTGCACCGCGACTTGAAGCCGGCGAACATCATGGTCGACCAGAGCGGGCTCATCAAGGTGCTCGACTTCGGACTGGCCAAACTGGCGACACCGGCTTCGCTGGCGGCCAGCGCGGCAGCTCCAATGGCAACCGTGGCGACCATGACGACCACGCCCGGCGTGATCGTCGGTACTCTGGCGTACATGTCGCCGGAGCAGGCAGAGGGAAAGCCGGTTGATGCCCGCAGCGATATCTTCTCGTTCGGCTCGGTGTTTTACGAGATGCTGAGTGGCAGCAGGGCTTTTGACGGTCAATCCAGCGCGGCACTGCTGGCGGCGGTGATGCGCGATGAGCCCACGCCCCTCACTCAGTTCAAGCGCGATATTCCGGCCGAAGTGAGACAAATCGTAAGACGCTGCCTTCGCAAAGACCCGGCCGCGCGATACGCTTCCGGCGCCGAACTCGCACAGGAGCTCAAGACTTGTCGCGACCTGCTATTTCCCGAGTCAGGCGTGACCCTGAGTCCGGCGCGAATTGCGCGAGAGATCCGGCGCCCACGGATTATGCTGCCCATTCTGCTGGCCGTCATCCTTATTACTGCCGGCGCAGTCTGGGGAGTGAGACGTGCTCGTGAAGTGCGCTGGGCGCATGAAGTGGCTGTGCCCCAAATCTCCCAACTGGCCGATCAGGGAAAATTCGGGGCCGCTTACGACCTGGCGACTAAGGCGGAGAAGCTGATCCCCGGGGATCCGGCGCTGGAGAAATTGTGGCCCCTGATCTCCTACAAGACCTCGCTCGAGAGCACACCGCCCGGCGCTGACGTCTTCCGCAAAGGTTACGACGACACGACGGCCTGGCAGCCAGTTGGAAAGACGCCGCTGACGGACATTCGCCAGCCGCGCGGAATGTTTCTCTGGAAATTCGAAAAGCCGGGATACGGGACGGTCCTGCGGACGACAAGCGCGTTGTTTGGGTGGTATCCGCCGGCTCCCGGTCATCCCGTGGAGGGGGCTGTCACTCTCGACGAGGCCGCCAACATTCCTCCCGGTATGGTGCGAGTTTCGCCGGCGCACTATTCCAAGATACTATTCATCCCCGGTTATGAAGGAATGCCCGAGCTGGATCTGAAGGATTATTGGATCGATCAGTATGAAGTGACCAATCGCCAGTTCAAGGCTTTCGTCGATCAGGGTGGGTACCAGAAGCGGGAGTACTGGAAGATACCTTTCCGCGACGGCGAGAAACAGCTTTCATGGGACGAAGCCATGGCACGCTTCCGCGACAGCACTGCGCGTCCGGGGCCGAAGGACTGGATCCAGGGGGAATATCCCAAGGGTCAGGATGACTTTCCAGTGACGGGAATCAGCTGGTATGAAGCCGCGGCCTACGCGGAGTTCGCCGGCAAGAGCTTGCCAACCATCTTTCACTGGAACCGGGCCGCAGGTCCGGTTTCCGCATCGTACATTGTGCCCGCCAGCAACTTCGGTCGTGCGGGCATCCTGCCAGTCGGCAGCAAACAAGACCTGGGGCCGTGGGGCGCCTACGACATGGCCGGCAATGTGAAGGAGTGGATCTGGACCGAGGCTGAGTCGGGCAAACGGTACGTCCTTGGAGGCGCGTGGGACGAGCCGAACTACATGTTTATCGATCCCGACGCGCAGTCTCCGTTCCTCCGAACCGCGAACATTGGCTTTCGCTGCGTGAAGTACATCGAGCCGGAGTCCGTGCCCAAAGTTGCCATGGATCCCATGCCTTCTCCGCGCCGCGATCTGTCCAAGGAAAAGCCGGTCTCCGACGAACTGTTCCGCGCTTACCGCAGCTTGTATTCCTATGACAAGGCTCCGCTGAATGCTACGGTGGAACCCTATGGCAAGGACGAAGAGTTCTGGACCGCGCAGAAAATTACGTACGCCGCAGCCTACGGAAACGAACGGGCTATCACTTATCTATTTCTTCCGAAGAAGGGTAAGCCGCCATATCAGACGGTCCTGTTTTTCCCCGGATCGAACGCACTTCTGCTCCGGACCTTCGCCATCTACTCGACCGCATCCCTGGACGCCATCCTGAAGAGCGGCCGCGCCGTGCTGTATCCCGTGTACAAAGGGACGTACGAGCGGGGAGACGGGATGGAGTCGGACGTAGCCAACACGAGCAGCGCTTGGCGGGATCACGTCATCATGTGGGTGAAGGACGCTTCGCGGGCGATCGATTATGCGGAGACGCGCCCCGATCTCAACCACGAGAAACTGGCCTACTACGGCTACAGCTGGGGCGCGGAGTTGGGTGGCTTGATTCCGGCCGTGGATACCCGCATCAAGGTGAATGTTCTAACCCTGGCCGGATTGGATTTCCATCGGTCGCTTCCTGAAGTGGATGTGATCAACTTTATCTCTCATGTGAAACAGCCGACCTTGATGCTGAACGGGCGCTACGATTTCTTTTTCCCGGTGGAGGAAACTCAGGAGCCGTTTTACCGGTTGCTCGGGTCGCCCAAAGATCAGAAGAAGCATCTACTCTACGAAACCGGGCACAACATTCCCCGCAACGAACTCATCAGGGAAAGCCTCGACTGGCTGGATCTATACCTTGGCCCTGTGAACTGAAAGCTGCGCGCTTAGGCCAGATATGACCTGTCGATGGAGAACGCCCGCTCCAGCAAGTGCGGCTGCAGGACATCACTTGGCGAGCCGATAATCCAAGCCGGTTCCGGCGTAAGCAGGATGACCGAAGAAAAGCTCTGCCGGACAAGGTTCAAGTCATGTACGGCGGCGACGGTCGTGATGCCGCTCTGGTTCAGCCGGCGAAGCAGTGCGATCACCTCGATCTGCCGTCCTACGTCAAGGTGCTGAGTCGGTTCATCCAGCAGCATGAGGCGAGGCTGCTGGGCGAGGGCTATGGCTATCTTCACGCGCTGGCGCTCGCCTCCCGACAACTCGGAGTAAAAGCGGTGTCGCAGTCTTGCCACGTCGACAGCCCGCATCGCGCTCTCTACGGCCTCGCGATCAGCGGCAGTACTACGCCCAAATAACGGCTGATGGGGTACCCGTCCCTGCGCGATGATCTCTTCCACTGGAAAATCGAAGGGGATCTCCAGATCCTGCGGAACCAGCGCGATGGCGCGTGGCAGACCTTGGCGAGACCATGCCGCCAAGGATTTGCCGTCCAGCAGAATTTCTCCAGAGCTGGGCCGCAGCAGGCGCGCCGCCAATTTCAGAAGAGTGGTCTTTCCCACGCCGTTGGGACCCACAATCGCAACCATCTCGTGTCTCTCGATACTGAAGGACACATGCTTCAGCAGAACGCGTTGGTCGCGGGAAAACGAGACCTCACGAAATTCAAGGATCGGCGCAACCTTCATTCACCGAACCTTCGCGAACGATGGTTGAGGAGATAGAGAAACGCAGGCCCACCTAGAAATGCGGTGAACACGCCAACTGGAATTTCCGTGGGAGCAAACACTGTGCGCGCGAAGGTATCCGCCAGTACGAGAAAAATTGCGCCGCCAATAGCCGCCGCCGGCAATAAGCGGACATGGTTGGGGCCGAGCAGGATGCGAAGAAAATGTGGGACTAAGAGTCCGACGAATCCGATCAGACCACCCAGCGATACGGCCGCGGCTGTGAGCAGCGAGCCGAGAATGACGGTGACCACTCGAACCTGGGCAACGTTTACGCCCAATTGCGCTGCATAATCCTCGCCCAAGGCCAAGGTGTTGAGACGGCTCGCTACCGGCAGAGCCAGCAAAGTCCCGAACAGCACCAGGGGAGCAATCAGTCCGAGTTGACTCCAGGTAGGAATACTAAGTTGTCCATGCAACCAGGCAGCTAACACACGCAGGCCGGAGTTCGAGGCCTCTTCCCGGAGCTCGAACACGATCGTGACGGCGTTCAACATGGTGCCGATGGCAAAACCTGCCAGCAGCAGCGTCTCCATGGCGAACTTTCCACTGGCCCGCGCTACATACCAGACCAGTAACATCGTCAAGACCGATCCGCAGAAGGCCAAGACGGCCGTGGCACCGAAACCTGCAAACGAAAGCGTAGGCACCAGGAACAAGCCAACGGCTCCTCCCAGGGCCGCACCTCCTGAAGTTCCAAGCACAAACGGATCCGCCAGTGGGTTGCGGAACAAACCCTGAAACAGCACTCCGGTGGCTGCGAGTGCCGCACCCACAAGGGCAGCAGCCACAACCCGCGGAAGCCGAAGCTTGTAGATGATTTCAGCTGCTTCGCTGGAACGCAGAGGATGAACCAACGTTCGCAGAACCTCGGCGATGGGCAGCCGGGCCGCACCGAACGTGATCGCGAGCACCATGGACAATACGAGCCCCGTCAGCAGGATGACTCCAATGGTCAACGAGGAAACATCGGTGTACGACCGCGTCGCCTGCGCAGGGTTATCCCTCTCCAAAGCTGACAGCTTAGGAAGAGCAAACTCGTCGGCCGCAGTCGACGAACCTGTGCCTCGTTCTTCCTCCGTCTCACGATAACGTCGCGGTCCGGTCATTTCCTTCCTTGGCTTGAGGCATTGTCCCCACTGCCCACGATAGCGCCCCCTGCGATGCACTGTCAGCTGCTTTCATCGGCCAGCCGCTAAGCTCTCGATCACCAGCATCGCCTGGCGGGAATCTCTGCCTCCCGCCAGGCGATGCTTTGCGCGGCGTTGGGTAAACTTCGGTCCGGCGCGGATAGCGCGAGTCCGCGCTCAGGCCGTCCGAGCGTCCTCTATTTCAGCTTCCAGGACTCGCCTCCGAACGTGAACTTCATTCCCGCGCGAATCGTGAAGGGCAGCGCCGGATATCCGTACACTTCCTGATACTTCTGATTCAGCACATTCTGAAGCGATGAATAAATCGAGAGGCTTCTGAAGAGCTGGTAGCTGCCGTAAAGATCAACCTTCTGGTAGCCCGGATCCAGGTTGCGGTTCGGCAGCAGCAGGGTGTTGCCAAACGCCGTGTCGCTCAGAAAAGTGCTATCGTCGCGACGCGAAACGAAGGTTCCGATGGCGGAGACAAACCATCGACCCTGATTCCAGGTTGCGCCGGCAAATCCGGTGTTGGGCGCGATGCGGAACGGACGCGCACCGATCAGCGGCGAGTACGCTCCGATAGGAATGTCGGGGAACAGAGGGTTAATCGCCGGTGTCAGCGCGCTGCTGGCAAACGATTGCTGCACCACGGCGTCCGTATAGGTCCATCCTCCACGAAGCATCCAGTGACGGTTGACCTGATACTGCAGGCCGACTTCAACTCCTTGCGCTTTATAGTTCAGGGTATTCACCGCCGCAGAGAAGTACCCGAGTGCCTGTACCACCTCTTCCGGCACGCCCAGCTCCGAAAGGTAGGAGGGCGACACAAACTCCGGCTGGTTAGTGAACTCGTTGTGGAAGTAGATCGCCGAAAATTTGGCCTTGCCACTTAAGAGCTGCTGTTCCAGTCCTCCGTCATACGTCCGCGAATTTTCCGACAAAAAAGGGTGGATATGGTACTGCTCGATCAACTGCGGACCATTCGGAATCAGAGCAGTGTTGCTGAGCAGGCCGTAAAGCGAGTTGTTCTGATAGTAAATGCTCGGCTCTTTCACGCCTTTGGCAAAGTTGAAGGTCAGCCGGGTGCCACTGAAAATATTGCTGCTATCGGGCCGCTTCAGATAGTAGGCGAGCGATACGTTAGGAGTTTCGGCGACTCCGAACACGGCATTGTCCTCGATGCCGCCGCCCAGCGTATAAAACAGGCGGTTCCAGAAGCCACCCTGGATTTCCATCGTATAGCTGAAGTTGTTGCGGTCCGTGTTTTGGATTCCGTCGAACGGGTTGTAGGTGAGGCCACTTTCGTTGGTGTAGCGGAATCCGAATAGCGCCGTCAGCTTTTCGTTGAAACGGTAGTCGCTTTGGGCGTAAACAAAATTCGTGTTGGTGACGTAGGAGGACAGCTCAGGATAGTCGCCGGCGTACTGATAGATTGCCTGGCCCGGTAGAGCCAGCCACGGTTCGACCTGAGCGATCTCGGCGGGAGTAATCGTGTAGCCGTTCGCGCCCTTTTGCGTAACCGGCAGTCCCATGTAGTAGGACGGGTAACCGAGCCCGTACGGGTCGTAAGGAACTCCGGTCGGAGCCCAGTCGTTGTATTGCTGCCTCAGGCGAAGTCCTCCGTACTGCACCAGGTTATGCCAGCGGTCACTCATGGAGCGATTTTCGAGCGTTGCCCCAAACGATGTGTCGCCGTTTATCGTAGATGCGTCGTCCGGAATTCCGTAAGCCGCGATCGCATTGGACGTGTTGTAGCCGGAAGCCATCCGCCACACCGTAGCGCGCAATGTGGTGTTGGGCGTGATCTGGATGCCCAGGTTTCCCATGTACGAATCGCGATGATATTGACTATCCGGAATGTCGTTCTGCGTGCCAAAGCCTGAATAGCCCGCGAAGTAATCCAATCGTTTCCAGTAGCCTCCAACGCTGCCGTACGGATGGTAGGTTCCAAATGTCCCTCCGTCGGCACCGACGGTAAACAAAGGCAACGGAGTATCGCCGCGCTGGGTCGTGATACTCACCACGCTGGCTAAGGCGTCCGAGCCATACACGACGCTGTTAGGACCGCGCTGAAATTCCACGCGACTGAAGCCATCGGCCTGCAGGCTGGAAAAATCGACACCACCACCGATATCGTTGAGGGGAACGCCGTCCAGCATAACTTTGTTAGCGTCGCTGGGACCTCCGCGTACGAACAAGGCGCCTAAGCCACCCATCTGCCCGGTTTGCACCACTTGCGCTCCTACCTCATCGCTCAAGCTCTGTTGCACGTTGATATGGGTGTCAAGGGTAGTGCTTTCGATGACACTGACGGAGGTTCCCGTCTGGGCCTCCGGAGTAGGCACGCGGGTCGCGGTGACAACGATGTTCTGGGTCACGACCGAAGGCGACACCACCAGGCTCAGCTCGACGCTGTGACCGGGTTCGGCAAAAATTTCTTTACTGCTGGTGGGTGCGAAAGTTTTCGCCTCAGTGTGAACCGAGTAGCGCCCGGCAGCATCGATGGAGAACTGAAACTTGCCGTCGTCACCGGTTTTCGTGGTGGCAAGGTCTTTACCATTCTGAACCAGCGTCACGGTAGCGCCGCGGACAACGGCTCCCACGGAATCAGTCACTGTGCCGGAGATGGCAGAATCAGCCGACCAAGCGGCCAGCGACATCAACAAAAAACATAGAACAGCAAGGATACGACGCATCTTCTTCCCCCTCGGAAGTTTTCTGAGCGGATCACGAGACCGGTCTCCTGACTGAGGACTCGACGGCCACCTTCCCGCTGGGCGCAGTGGTGATCGGCCGTCGAACAGCTATCCATAACAGTTGCGGGGCAGTGGCGGATTTTCACCGCGCTTCCCGAACATCCCGTGATGTGGTGGTTATATGTCATGCGATCTCAATGTAATCGCAGTTGGTCGAGCTGTTGGGCAAAGTCTTCCAATCCTTCGAACGCCACCGGTGCTGGAACCTGGATGCGATCGTCCAGAACAATTACCCGCCGTAGTCGCACTGCTTCCAGCGAATTCCAGCCGGGGGTGCGTTGCAGGTCCTGCAAGGAAACGGGGCCGTTTTTCATCAGCAGGATGTAGTCGGGGTGGCGAGGCAAAACGGCCTCAAGGCTCATCTGCAGCCAATCCTGCCGGACATCGTCCGTCACCAGTCGGCCGCCGGCGAGTTCGATCATCTGGGTAATGAATGCGTTCTTGCCTGCGGTGATCAGCGGGTTAGCCTCCAGCACCAGCAACATGGACGGCCTGGATTTACCCGCAGACTGTGCGCGTATCTTCGCTTCGACCGAGTGCATCCTGGCGATCAGCGCAGCCGCATCCTGCTGCCGGCCCAGCACGCGGCCTACAGTTTCGACCGTGTCATAAATGTTCTCGATATTGCCGGTTTTAAACAGAACGATCGGAATGCCAATCCGCTGCAACCCGGCAATCGTGTCGGCACCATTGAATTCGGGCAGCGCCAACACAACGTCCGGATGCAGGGCGATGATCTTTTCCAGAGAAGGATTGACGATCCCTCCCACGCTGGGCTTCTCGTGGGCAGCTTCCCGCGGATAGATGCTGAAGTCCGTGATCCCGACCAGAATTGAGGATGCACCCAGCGCATACACGGTGTCGGTCAAACTGGGAGACAGCGTGATCACCCGGTGTATCTTGTCGGGAATCACAACCAGGCGGCCTGTCTGATCGCGCTCTGAACGGGTCGCCCAGGCACACATGTTCCCCAGCAGGATCAGCACGGAAAGAAGCAACCCGAGCTTCTTCATCGCTTCGCCTGCCGTGGGAGCCAGCCGCCCTGGCACAGTCTTCTTAAACACAGCTACCTATCTGACGGGACAGGTGGTGCAGCATTCAGATGATCCGGAGTTCGGATCTTCAAGACACCCGCGCGGCCCTCCCATCGAGGCCACATCGGACGAAAGGTATGCGTCTGGCTAGAATCCTGACTTGCGCTTCATCGGTCTTGGACCGCCTTCCCAGAACCTTCGTTCCAGTGGCTTGCAGGTCCGACCTCAGCGCTCACAGTTGCGGGGCAGTGGCGGATTTTCACCGCGCTTCCCAATTACCAGACAATCGCTACGAACTCCTTGACAGGAGCACTCTCTACAGAACAAAAGTTTACTACCAAGCCGGAGTCTACGCCTGAGAATAATCCGATTGCCATATGGCACATCACTGAATGAAGTGATCCAGCTCACGGGACATTGATCGTCGCCGCGAAAGAGCCTTTGTCTTCGCCTCGACGCCGTCGCAGTCTGTGAGGTCCGTCACCCCGGGCAGCTTCATTTGCCCTTACAGGATCGAGAATCTAGAACTACTCTAACGGTACACGTCCCTATGACGAGAGAAACCAGAACCTCCACGCCGGGGCTAATGATGTTGGGAACCGGCTCGCACGTCGGCAAATCGATTCTGACGGCTGCGTTGGGAAGGATCTTGTCCGACGAGGGCTACCGCGTAGCGCCTTTCAAAGCGCAAAACATGTCCCTCAATTCGGCGGCGACGCTGGACGGCCGTGAGATCGGACGAGCCCAGGCCTTGCAGGCAGAAGCATGCCGGGCGACAGCTTGCGCCGAAATGAATCCGGTGCTCATCAAGCCACATTGCGATACAGGATCGCAAGTCGTCGTTCTAGGCGAGGTCTGGGGACAGGTGAGCGCCACGGATTATCATCTGAAGCACGTCGAAGAACTCTTTCCCATCGTGTGGTCCAGCTACCAGAAACTCGCCTCGCAGTACGACGTGATCGTGATTGAGGGAGCCGGCTCTCCCGCGGAGATCAATCTGCGCGAGCATGACATCGTTAATATGCGCATGGCGCGCGCCGCCGGTGCGGCCTGTCTCTTGATCGGCGACATCGACCGTGGTGGAGTTTTCGCTTCCCTGCTGGGAACAATGGAGCTTTTGGAAGCGGAGGAGCGGTCGCTGATTCGCGGATACGCAATCAACAAGTTCCGAGGCAACGTGACTCTGCTTGAGCCGGGCCTTCAGATGATGGCTCCCCGGCTCGGAATTCCCTGTGCGGGCGTTATTCCTTATCTGCATGAGCTTGGTCTCGACGAAGAAGATGGAGTCAGTCTTGAAGAGCGGCGAACTGCCGCCAGAATTTGGAGAAAGCGACCCGCCGACTCGGTGCCCGGCCGACCTCTTCGCATAGGCGTAGTTGCGTTTCCTCATCTGGCGAATTTCACTGACTTCGATCCCTTGGCCAACGAGCCGTCTGTTTCCCTGGCTTATATCGAGCAACCGGACGAAGTCGAGCTTGCGGACCTGATCATCCTTCCAGGAAGTAAGCAAACGATGGCTGACCTCGACTGGTTATTCCGTTTGGGTTTCGATCGTGCGCTGGTTGACGGGCTCGATAACGGAAAGATGTTCATGGGAATTTGCGGCGGCATGCAAATGCTCGGCACTCACATTGAAGACCCGCACGGAATGGAGAGTGGCGGCAATCCGGCCACTCGACAAGGGCTGGGCTGGCTTCCTCTTCGCACCACGCTTGACGCGAACAAGGTTACGCGGAGAGTGCGCGGCGTGTGCCGAGCGCCGATCTTCGGTCAGACGGTGAAAACGGCATTTTACGGTTATGAAATTCATCTCGGCGAAACCGTGTATCCCGAAGGGACGGAGCCGCTGGCTATTATTCATCGAGAAGGTTCGGAAGCAGCATTGCCGGACGGGGCGGTCAGCCAGGATGGGCGGGTTTTCGGCAGTTACATCCATGGCCTCTTCGATGATGATTCTTTCCGGCACGAATTCGTTGACGCGGCACGGGCAGCATGTCACCTGGATCGCGCTTCTGTTTATGCCTTCGTTGCTCGTGAGCGCGAAGCGCGGTTTGATCGGCTCGCCGAGCACGTGCGGCGTTCTCTCGACCTCCGTTTGATCTTTAACTGGCTCGGACTTCCTCCGCCGGCAGAGGCATTTCGGGGATCGCCGCGAATGCGATGACCAGAGCCTGCCGGACAATCCGTGCCAACCGCCGATGCTTAACGATATCCTTACAGAAACGCGGAGCGATGGTTTCTCCCTCGATGGCGAAGCCTCTTTCGATCCGCTTGCAGGATGAGTGGCCAGACAGCGTCACTGTGTGAACAGGCCACGACAAGGCCTTAGAAGGATTACGAAATATGTCAATAAAAGACAAACAGAATGAGACCCTTTTCGAAGAAACGGTCAGCCGGATTCAACCGGTCGATCCGCAACTGCTGGAGAAGGCCGAAGCTCGACAGTTGCTCTTGACTAAGCCCGTGGGCAGTCTGGGACGTCTGGAAGAGGTAGCCAACCGCTGCGCGGCCATCTTTGGCAACCTCACCTTCTCTGTTTCGAATCCGCGGATTGTTGTCTTCGCCGCCGACCATGGCGTGTGCGCAGAGGGAGTCAACCCTTACCCACAGACCGTTACCGCGCAGATGGTTTTGAACTTCGTGCGCGGCGGGGCAGCAATTAACTGTCTGGCTCGAACCTGCGGTGTGGATTTGAAAGTGGTCAACGTGGGCGTATTGGAAGTCCTGCCGGAGCTGTCGGGCTTGATCAACTGCGTTGTCGCCAACGGAACGCTAAACTTCTGCGACGGCCCGGCCATGACTCGCCAGGAAACATTGGCCGCTGTTTGTGTTGGCATTGAAATGGCCCGGCAAGCGGTCGCCGACCAAGTCGATCTGCTGGGCTTCGGCGAGATGGGCATTGGTAATTCGACCGCAGCCAGCGCCATCACCGCCGCTCTGACGAAACGCCCGGCCAGAGAGGTGGTCGGTCAGGGGACGGGCGCCGACGAGGATTGCCGGAATCGCAAGATTTCGGCCGTCAATCGAGCCTTGGACTTGCATCGCGACAACCTCGCCGATCCCTTCAACCTCCTGATGTGCCTCGGCGGCCTGGAAATCGCGGCTATGTGCGGATTCTGTCTTGGAGCGGCCGCCGCTCGTCGTCCGGTCCTGACGGATGGATTTATCGCCACCTCAGCAGCTGCGCTTGCGGTTGGCATTCATCCCAGCGTCGCGGACTACCTGTTTGCCGCGCACGCTTCGACTGAGCCCGGACACTTCCACCTGCTCAAGCTGATCGGTCAGCAGCCCCTGCTCAACCTCGATATGCGGCTTGGTGAAGGGACGGGCGTGGCACTGGCCATGAAGGTCGTACAAGCCGCTGCAAGCGCTTTCATGGACATGGCGACCTTCGAATCCGCCGGCGTATCGTCGGAGAAACATGCCGCGCTGGCCCCATGAGATCCCTGCTGGCAAGCATCGCATTTTGCACACGCATCCCCATTTCCATGGCCTTCACCGCCGGGGACGTAGGGAGGGCCGCTCGATGGTTCCCCGTGGTGGGTGCGTTGCTTGGCCTCATCTCCATCGGCCTGTCGCGATTACTCCTGCCCGTCCTGCCTGCCATCCTCGTAGCCATCCTCATTTTGATCGCCGAGGTGCTCTTGACCGGCGCGCTGCACTATGACGGCTTGGCCGATACTGCCGATGGCCTGGGAGGAGGAAAGACTCCGGAAGATCGTCTGCGCATCATGCGCGATCATGTGATTGGCAGCTATGGAGCAACCGCGTTGATCTTGCTGGTGGCCCTTAAAGCGGCGGCGATCTCCACATTGATTTCTCGCAACCCCTATTCCCCTTATCTCGTTCTGGCGCCGGTTGTCGGACGATGGAACGTCGTCCTGCTCTCCCGCCATCTTCCATATGCTCGTCCGTCGGAAGCCATCTCTCGTCACATCGGGTCCGCTGAGGTTGTGTGGGCAACCGTTTTTTGTGCGCTCATAACTTTGGGCGCTGCGAACTGGCGGGGAGCCATCTGTTGGGCCGTAGCGGCGGCGGTGGCAATCTGGTTCGGACACTTTTCGCTACGAAGGATCGGCGGCGTTACCGGAGATATATTGGGAGCAACAGAGGAGATCACCGCCTCTATCGTTCTGCTGCTGGGCGTTGCGTTGCGATAGAAACATGAATCGACATTCGGAAGGACACACACGCGTTTGGCTGATTCGTCATGGAGAACCGGACGCGGAGAGCCGAGGACGGTGTTACGGGCGGCTAAATGTCGGGCTGTCTGCCGAAGGTCAAAGACAATTGCGTGACGTTGCAAAGCGGCTGCAAGAGGAACCGATCAGCGCCGTCTATGTCAGCCCGCGTAAGCGAACCATTGAGAGCGGCGAGATCCTCGCGCAGGTTCATTCTTGCCCGGTCTCCATCGAAGCCCGGTTATGCGAGATAGACTTCGGAGATTTTGAAGGGAGAACTTATGACGAGATCGCCCGCACCCATCCGGAGTTATATCGACAATGGATGGAGCGCCCGACCGAAGTACAGTTCCCCAATGGCGAGAGTTTCCGGCAGACACAGGCACGAGTCTTGGAAGCGGCCCATGAACTTTATGCCCGTCATCGCGGCCAGACCATCGCAGTCGTCTCCCATGGTGGAGTAAACCGGATTCTCCTTGCGTCTGCATTGGAGATTCCCGACGTCAACATCTTCCGCGTCTCCCAGCGCTACGCCGCAGTAAACCTTCTCGTTCTCATCGACGGCTATCCTTCGATTGAGTTGGTGAACGGTTAACTCTGGAATTCGACGCTTGCCAGCGCAGGGTCGAAACCGCGAAAGCTTTCCCGTGCTCGAGTGAAACAAGGAGTAGAATGAATCACGGGGTGAACCTCATGGAAGTCAAGGAACACACAAACGTCTTCGTAGATGTACACGACAAAATCAGGGCTTTCAAAGATCGCCTTCGCGAAGTGAATCAAGGGCACGCTGAGCTTCGCAAAGAGAGGCTGGTCCAGGAAAGTAACGACCTGCGCGACACCGACGTTTAGCCTCCCGCGCCGGGCACGACAGCTCTCCTTCCCGATATCAGCAGCCTATCCACTTCTCTTGGTTGTCTTAGTGTTTAGCAGTGAATTCAACGAACTAGAGACAAAATTCAGAGTTGCGGCCCAGGGATGGAGATTGCAGCGGGTTCTGAAGTCTGCTCTTTCGCAGGTATATTCTTCTCTGCTTTGACCCTTACGTGGTTTCTTTTGCTGATGTTGTCGTGCGCGGCAGGAGTGAGAGCTTTTCTTGTCCGGCAACTGCTAACAGGCGGGCCAGATGCTCCTCGTAACGAAAGACGCCACTGCTAAGTTCGCAGCAGCGCTCCCGTGGAGCAGCTGCACAAACGGGACATGGCACTGACAGTTTTTGCTCAGGAGTCAGATCTTTGATTTGCATCGCGCGTTCTCTCTTTCTTGGGTGGGAATTTTCCCGTGGCCGCTTCACCGAGTTAACCCGATGCTTGCAGACCGGATTTCAGTTGACACGAACCGCAGCTGCCCAGATTCCTCCCTGTTGCACCTGAGCAATCGAATGTGCTTCGCCCGCAAAGTGCGGGTGGGCGATTCCAGTCCCTCAAGATTGAGCTACGTCTTTACCTTACGGGCAGGTTGCCTTGGAATCTGAGCAGAATTGCTCAGCGTTGGGGACCGACGCCCGCTCATAATTCTGGCAGCGGAGCGATGTGAGCGAAGCGATTACAGGCAGCGAAGTGTGCTCTGCGGGCGAAAAAAGCAACCGCATTCCCTGAACCTTGCACACGAATCGGGCGAGTCTTCCTGCATGCAGTGACGCTTGCAATCGGGATACAGGAAGGACGAGTAAATAAATGAGTCTGTTTACCTTCCGTTGCCGGGTGTGTAAGGGCGACCAATTCAAGGAAGTCACTCCTGAGGGAGTGCTTGAAAAATACATACTGCCAAGGCTCTTCATTTGCCCGGGCCGCTGCCTTGCGTGTCAGAGACGAAGATATCTACCGCTCTTCCAAAGATGGACAACGTCCATGGGCTGAGAAGCCCGCGTGAAAGCTCCCAAGAAGCGGGAGAACAAAATAACCATCGAGTAACTCTGCTTTTCCTGATCACCGAGTAGACAGTACCTGCCAGGATTGCCTTGCTCCCAGCGAGATAATCGTGGCAAGCGCCATCCTGCAAGCGCCAATCCTTCTGAAAGAGCGTAGACTCACGGTAGATATAGCTCTGGTCATTCCGGAGCTGCCACTGCGTCGAGACCACTCGCAACATACCATCGGCCGGCGAAACCCGGCACCGACCCACAGCCCTTTGGCTCCAACTTGCGAACCGTCCTAAGCTCAACTTGTAGAGGTGTCTTGGCCATGACGACGCGTACCCGAAGGTTCGATCCAAAGATGTTTCTGGCGACCATCGGCGATGGGCGAAAAATTCTCGCGTTCGCGAAAACCCAGATCATCTATGCACAGGGAGGGCCCGCCGACTCCGTGTTCTATATCCAGAAAGGAAAGATCAAGCTCACCGTCGTTTCGCAGACCGGAAAAGAAGCAACCGTAGGAGTCCTGGGGGAAGGAAGTTTTTTTGGAGAAGGGGTGCTCGCCGGCCAGATCTTCCGGATGGGATCGGCTTCCGCCTTGACAGACTGCTCCATCCTTCGAATCGACAAAGCCTCGATGATCGAATCGCTTCGCCGAGAGCAGTCGCTTTCGGCATTGTTTGTTTCCCATCTGTTGGCTCGCAACATTCGTTACGAAGAGGATCTCGTGGATCAACTCTTCAACTCCAGCGAGAAAAGGCTCGCCCGAATACTTTTGTTGCTTGCACACTTCGGCAAGGACGATAGTCCGGAGACGGTGATTCCGAAGATCAGCCAGGAGGTGCTGGCCGAGATGGTTGGCACAACCCGTTCGCGTGTAAGTTTCTTTATGAATCGCTTCCGCAAACTGGGATTCGTTCAGTACGGTGGCCAGGGAATACAGGTCCATAGTTCGTTACTCAATGTAGTGCTGCACGATTGAAGGCTTACTCGGAATACCCGTCATACGCATCGGTATCATCCTCGTCTTCCTGGCTGCCGCCACCCCCGTCGTCTTCTTCGTCTTCTTCGTCGTCTTCCTCGTCTGGATCTTGCCGAAGAAGGATCATGGCCCCTGCGCTTTCAAGTCGGGAATTGAATCGCCGGGTTTGCACTTCGCTCGAGATTGACGGCATGCCTGGCATTCGGTGGCAGAGGCAAAGGCGTCGATTGAAGAACATTTCACCGGCCTCGCAATCCAAGCTTCATTAGGTTGATCCGTTGTAGATTGTGGATGGATCTGTTTCGGCTTTTCGTTTGTTCGTCGATGACGACTTTATCTCCGCTTGCGTGAGCCGGCAGCCGCACACTCCACATTCCCACACAACCGTCGAGCCGTCCGTGACCGTAACGGCGCTTTTGGGGGTCCACTTTTTCGACATCTCCGCGCAGCATTGCGCACATATCATAAGCGACAACCCTCTTTCCCACGCGCGTCTCCTGCCCTGAACGGCGGCAATGCGCGCTCATGCGTATTGATTCTCTCGGTCACTCCTGCAGAAGAAAAGTGAGCAGCGATCGGTTGACCCGAAGTGAGCCGTTGTAGCTGATGAGTCCCAGCTTTCGAAATCGATTCATGAAGTGGCTCACCCTGGAACGAGTGGTTCCAACCATTTCAGCCAGAGTTTCCTGGGTGATTTTTATCAGCACGGGGTCGAGTTTGGACTGCGACCCGAAGTTTGCCAGGAGCAACAGAAGCCTTGCCAGTCGTTTTTCGCTGGAACTGAAAATCTGGTCGACGACATCTTCCTCGATTCGGCCGATCCGCGCTACCAGATACGCGATGAAGAGCTTTGCGAAAGCGGGCTCTTGTTGAATGATGCTGACGATCGTAGATTTTTTCATTCGGGCGAGGGTAGAAGGCTGGATTGCGGTTGCGCTGAATGTCCGCAGCGATTCTCTTCCCAGACAGCCTTCCCCGAAGAGATCGCCTTTGCCCAGGATGGCCAGCACAGCTTTCTTGCCCGTTTTTGACTCGACCATCAACTTCACGTTGCCGCTTTGCAGGTAGAACATCGCATCAGCCTTGCCGCCCTGCTCGAAAACGATCTCGTTATGCCTATAGTCTCGAGTCGTCGTCTGTTGGGCAATCCGCTTGAATAACGCGGGAGAGAGAGGAAGGACGCGTTTGTATGGCATTCAACATTCCTGAAGCGGCGCGGCGTCTGCAACAGGACGAGTGTACCCAGCAAGTCGGCTATTGTGCTGAGCACTATTGCTCATTGCGCGCGGCGCCGAAGGCGAGCCGGCAACCTCAAGAGCGAATATTGACGAACGCTTCGCCGGGCTGCGTTCCGCCTCGCCGCCATTCCTGATATCCGGACCTGGTTCTCGGCATCGCCAGTTGCGGCATCGGCCGGCCGGCAAATAGCTGGCGGCAGGGCTTAGCCAGCCAACGGGCCCAGCGGGTGGACCATGAGCCGCGCGCGCTATCGGCGGCAATACCCGTGTCGGCGTACATCTGCCGGTAAATCTTGGAAATCAAGACAAACGTCAAGCGGCCCTTCACCGACTTAAGAAAATGCGATCGTTGCCAGATGGATCCCATGCTGTAGTAGCTGTTCCAGACTCCCTGCGTGCGCTGCCTGATCTCGTCGGTGGACATGGTGGGATGCGGGCTGTAGAGCTTCGGCCGTTGCGAGTGCGGAATCAGCCAATGTCGCGTGATCGGAACTCCGGCCACTTCCGGAGCCGCGCCCTCCAGGTCGGCCTCCCAGCGGTTGAAATCCACAGTGCCGGGAAATGGCGTCAACATCACAAACTGTGCGAACGTCAGGTCCGACCGCTGCGCAATTGCGGCAGTGCTGGCAAACGTGTCGGAGCGGTCGCTCGGCAGGCCGAAGATAAATGATCCCAGCACATGGACTCCGTGCTGCCGGAAAGTCTGCAAGCGCTCGACCAGACCGTCGCCCGCGAGATTGAAGTCTTTGTACACATCCTTCAAGCCTTGCGGCGTAACCGACTCCACGCCTACCAGTGCGCCCTTTATATGCGCGGCCTTCATGGCATCCAGGAACTGAGGGTCTTCCGCCGCTTCCATGGTGATCTGAGTGAAGAAGACGGTATCGGAGGGAAGCTCGGCCAAAGCCGCCATCAATTCGAAGCGCTCAGCGCGAATGGCTTCCAATTCCCGCAAGCGCTCTGAATTCTGGCGAGCCGCCAGCTTCAGGTCGTTAAGGCTTACAGGATAGAAGTTGTCGTCGGCCAGCGCGATATAACGAAACCCGAGCCGCCGCAATTCAACAATCTCTTCGAGAACTGCGTCAGAAGCACGCTGCCGCGGGCGCTGGCCGTCGGTGCGCCACACCGAACAGAAGGAGCAGTGCTTCGGACAACCGCGAATCGTCTGGACCGAAGCCCACATATACGACTTGCGCGGCACCAGGTCCCACCGGGCAGCCACAAAATCGGCAGCAGCAATCCGCCCGCCCTCATAGATCGGTTTTATCCTCGACTGAGCGATGTCGTCCAGCACGCGCGCCCAGACTACGTCTCCATCACCCTTGACCACCGCGTGGGCGCCTCCAAACTGATGCGCCTCTTCCGGATAGAGCGTTGCATGGATTCCCCCGAAGACAACGTGGGCGCCACGGGCCCGCGCCTCTTTGCCAATGTCGTACCCGCGCAGCGCGTTGCCCGTGTGGATGCTGATACCCACCACGTCGCCTTCCTGGATCCGCAGCGGATCGCTCTGTTGAAGAGTCTCATCTACAAGGTATGGATCGCCAAAGCGCTCCGGCGTTGCCCCGGCCATCACGTAGAGCCATCGCGGCGTGATAACCGCCGTTCCAAATGAACTGTTACTGGGATTGATGAGGTGAACTCGTGTGCCTTGAGGGGCGGTTCTTGCGCTGGGCTGCTGAATGTGAACCTCTGGTCCGCGAGCCGATCCCGGAAACTCCGATGATCCGACTCACTTGGCATACGCTCCAGCCGGCCGGATGTCACCATCTGGAGATCGCGCCCTTTTGATTACCCCATTGCAGGATCAGGCCATTACTGCGATTGGAATTACAGCTACTGTATAAAATTGCTCATCTCGAAAGCTGAGCAAAATTGCTCACTTCTGCGAATGGTCCCGGGAAGCGGGAAGGCGAGGCTCAAAGCGGATTGAAAAGGCGGGGTCCTGTCTTCAACTCTGTTTGTGCATCTGCACCGCTCATCGACGACACGCTGTGCCGGAGGGCCAGATATCGAGGATTGTCTTGCGCGCCGGGCAAATCCGTCACGGCGCGCATCGTTCTTCAGCTTTAGGTTTCTAGCGGCTCACTCCACCCGCCGGAACGTTCTCTTCCAGGTATCGCGCGATCAGGCTGTGTAGGTGATAGGACGTTCCCGGTCCTTCGGAAATGGAGTGCGTGCGATTGGGATAGTCCATCATGTCAAAGGGCTTCCCCAACTCGACCAGCCGATTGATGAGCAGCTCGGTTCCCTGGAAGTGAACGTTGTCATCGCCGGAACCATGAATGACCAGCAGCTTCGCGTTGAGCCCGTCAGCAAAGTTGATGGCCGAACCATCGTGATAGCCTTTCGCGTTTTGCTCCGGCAGCCCCATGTAACGCTCCTGGTAGATGGTGTCGTAATGCCGCTGATCAGCCACGGGCGCAACCGCGATGCCGGCCTTGAACAGTCCGGGATAGCGAAACATCATGTTCAGCGTGTTCGAACCGCCGCCGCTCCATCCCCAAATCGCAAGTCGCGATAAGTCGACATAGGGCCGCTCTTTGGCAAGCTCCCGGATGGCATCGGCCTGCTGCACCGACGAGAGCACTCCCACGTCACCGTAGACAATCTTTCGCCACTCGCGCCCCTTGGGAGCCGGCGTGCCTTGGTTATCGAAGCTGACGACCAGGTATCCTTGGCGCGCAATCATCTCGTGAAACAGCCTGCGCGAGCCGCCCCACCCATCGGTAACTGTCGCGCCCGCCGGTTCGCCGTAGATGTACACCAGCACTGGATATTTCTTGCCGGGATCGAAGTCGGGCGGCTTAATCATCCAAGCGTCGAGTTTCACGCCATTGCTGACCGGTACCTGGAAGAACTCGGTCGGCGCCGGGATGAGTTGCTGAGCCTTCCTGGTCAGGGCATCGTTCGCTTCAAGAACGCGAACTACCTTGTGCTCCGGCAGCCTCACCAGTTGCGTCACCGGCGGCGTATCGAAAGTAGAGACCGTATGGAACGCCCACTTGCCGTTGGGCGCAATGTCGTACATATGCGTGCCCGGCTCGCTGGCGGGCGTCACCCGTTGCGGCGCTCCACTTCCATCCACGCGCGAGCGGTACAGATACTTGCGCGTCGCCTCGTCGGGCGAGGCGATAAAGTAAAACCACTTGCCGGCATCGTCGGCGGAAATCTCAGAGATAACATCGGCGGGGAAATTCGTGATCAGGGTTGTCTTGCCGTCCGCAAGCGAAATGACATAAGCATGGCGCCAGCCATCACGTTCGCTCAGCCACAACAGACCTTTGCCGTTCTGCACCCAATCCAGGGAGCGCACATAATCCACCCATGCGGGGTCTTTATCTTCAAACAACGTCTTCACCGCGCCGGTCTGCGCATCGACCAACATCACCTGGTTCAGGTTCTGCAGGCGATTGAGGTATTCGAGGACCAGCTGCCGGCTGGAGTTCTTCACCCACTCCATACGCGGAACGTAATGCTGGCGCGGATCTCCGGGCAGCGCTATCCATTTCGTCGCGCCACCTTTCACCGAAACCACCCCGACTTTCACGGCCGAGTTCGTCGTCCCAGGCTGCGGATAACCGTAGACCGTCACCACCGGATACTCTTCTTTCGTATCGTTGATGAGCGAGTACTGGCCGACCCCGGTAGTGTCGAACTGCCAGTAAGCGATCGACTGGCTGTCAGGACTCCAGCGGAACGCGTCACGCAGGCTCAACTCTTCTTCCGTCACCCAGTCGGTCGTGCCGTTGATGAGCGTCGCCGAACCATCCTCGGTGAGCGCGTGAATCTGGTCCGTCGCCAGGTCCTGCACATAAATATTGTTGGCGCGAACAAAGCCCACGCTCTTACCGTCGGGCGAGAACTTAGCAAACATCAATGTCGATTCGGGAGCGTCGCCGCCCAACTTCTTGAGATTGCCGCTCGCCAAATCCAGCACCCAATAGTCGCCCCGCGTGTTCAGCCGCCAAACCTTCTTGGTGTTGGTGAAAATCAGCAGCTGCTTGTTGTCGTCCGACCAAGTGTAGTCGTCGATCTTCATCGCCGCGCCGCCGGGCTTCGCCAACAGTTTCTCAGCCGCGACCAGCACCGTACGCTGTCCTGTCGCTGTGTCGTACTCGACGATGTCTTCGCCCTTTGCAACCGTGGTGGAGGGTTCGACGGTGGTGTACGACGAACCTTGGTTAAGCCAGCGTGCCGGTCCGAAGCGCTTCGAGTCGTACTCGTGTTTATTGAAGATCGCCGCGAGCGTGTCGGAGAGTTGTTGCGCCTGCAGCGAAGCGGACAGGCAGAAAATGAGCGCGAAAGCGCAGGCGAGAAGAACTGCAAGAGATCGTTTTGAGGTCATAGAAAGGCTGATAAGCCCTGATTCCCAAAGCTTTAGAAAGCCGACAAGATTCTAGCGGTCGGCACCGACGTTAGCAACGAGCAGGCTCGCCGGTAAACGTCCACGCAGTGGCTGCGGAGCATGGATCAACACTTCGTCGGCCAGTCGCCGTTTGTTTTGGCCGGCCGGTAAAGTAGTGGCGCTGCTTTCAGCATAAGTTCGGAATTACTATCGGCGATAGTTGTATCCGCCCGCCAGACGCCGTACGTCGGATAATCGGGGAAGCCGCTGCCCAGCGAGAATGCGTAGAGGTAATACCAGCCCAGCGCGTCGTTGGTCTATGAAACGGCGATGTAGGGCGTGACGAAGACGTTCTGCGGGGCATTCGCCAAGGCGGGTGCCCCATATCTCGCGGTTCCGAGATGCGTGAAAGTTTGACCTGGAAAACTTCTACTTACTCGCCTGCTGTTTCGGCGGAGCATCCTCCACACAGCGGAACCCCAGATGGTTCGTTCCCGTCGTCACTTCCCCTTTTCCGCGGGTCCCGACAATGTAGCGCGAACAATACTGATCGGTGCAGAGAAACGATCCTCCGCGATGCACCTTCTTCGGTTGATCCGGCTCGGCTGGATCATACGAAGACGCAGGCCCGAGCGGATTGCGCGCAACCTGTCCGGCTGACGCGAGTTGCTGGTAATAATCCGGGCGATACCAGTCGCTGGTCCACTGCCACACATTGCCGGCCATGTCATATAGCCCATACGGATTCGGCGGAAACTTCGCTACCGGCGCGATGCCCGCATATCCGTCTGCCCCGGAATCATAGTTCGGGAAATTTCCCTGGTGCGTGTTTGCCATCCACTTCCCATTCGGACGGAACGCATCGCCCCAAACGAAAGGCTTTCCCGTCAGTCCTCCACGCGCGGCGAACTCCCACTCCGCTTCCGTAGGAAGTCGCTTGCCCGCCCACTTCGCGTAGGCCTCGGCATCCGGATAGGCCACGTGCACCACCGGATAATCATCTTTGCCTTTAATGTCGCTGCCCGGGCCATAAGGATGGCGCCAGTTCGCGCCGGCCACATACGTCCACCATTGCATGTGATTATCGAGCGGCACCGGATGGTCAGGGGCCTTGAACACCACGGAACCTGCCACCAGATTCTCCGGCGGTGCTCCGGGAAAATCCTCCGCCCGCGGCTTACGCTCGGCGATGGTCACGTATCCCGTCGCCTTCACGAACTTTGCGAACTCGGCGTTGGTCACGTCGGTTTTGTCGATGAAGAATCCGTCGACGTAGACACGATGAATGGGCCGCGCGTCCTCCGTAGCCTTCATACCGACTTCGTCCATGTCCGGCGGGTCATTTGCACCCATCGAGAATTCGCCGCCGGGAATCCATACCATCCCTTCCGGCGTCGACGACGGCGCCGGGCTGTCGTTGATCACGGTGGGCAGAAACTTCGCTTGAGCCGCAGGCTTCGACTCCGACATCTGGCCCTGGCTATCTGGAGCCACAACGCCGGCCTTCAGACGGTGGGTCCGCACCAAAATCAGCACAAGGGCAATCACCACGACGAAGACTGTCAAGATCCAGGTATTGCTGGAGAGCGACGACTGACGTGTGCCGTTGGCAGATTTTTCGCCAGCGACGGGTTTCTTGGTTGGTGTCTTCCTCATGCTCGGCTCTATTGCTAAACATTACTCCACGTGCGCTGGGGAGAGCTACTCTTGCTGGAGCTCGAATTTTCTGTGGGCGGGTCCCCCTTCGGCCCGATCCGGCAGACGGCTGAGACCACACGTATTGCACTCATCTCTGCGCGCTGCTGAAAAGATTCTGCGGGGGGTTCGGTTCGAACTCCGTACTGGACGCCGTTTTCCACAGGGGTGTGGAAATCTGTGTCGCAACGCAGATTTGGAATTAAGGTGAACGCCGTAGTCATTTCGCAATAATCAAGCGCGCAGAGAAGGATGTACTCTGCTTCTTTCGCGCTTGTTCTGCTCTCCACCTCCCATAGAAACTGCACCATTCTTGGTTATCACTTTTGTGGTCTAGGTATTGTTTACCAAGTAGGTGGAAAGTTCTACAGACTCACGCGGAATTCACCCCCGATAAGTCCTTTGTTTTCTCCGGGACAAGTTTGGCCCCGAGGATGCTATTTGTATAGGCAGACGAAGTGGCGCAATAGGGTCACTCGGATGCGAATTTCGGCCAGAGTTCGCTTCTGAGTGGCCCTTAATTATTTGGCGCACCGTCGCACACCAGAGTGCCCCATCTTCTGAGGGCACAGCCTTCCTACAAAATTCACAGAGAAGTCCAACCAGGGTGGAATGAGGCGGCTTGTACCGTCGGGCGCGGGCAGACTTTCGCGCTACAGGAGTGCCATCTTTTCGCGAACGTCGAAGCCGGCTTTGCGGAGCAGGTTCTCGACAGTCGCCTCGTTCAAACGCGTGGCGTCGAACTCGACGCGGATCTGGCGCTCGGGCTCATTGAACTGCACGCGGCGGATGCCATACACATCGCTGACCTGGCCAAGGGCGTTCATTTCTCGCTCGCCCGGGGGCATTCCATAACGAAACAACACTTCCACTGTGGTCATCGCGTCGAGCCTTTCACAAACGTGTCATGATGGTAAGGTAGCTCGGAACCACTCCGCCGCCTCCGCATCTACAGGAGAGAATCGGCCGCTGGCTCCGCATTCAATATAGAGCATCGCCGGAATTGTGAACAGCAGGGACATGGCTGGCCAGGACAGCGAGAAGATGAGCGACCCCGAAGTACCCGCGCAGAGCATGGCGCTGGATTTTTCCGCCAAAGACCCCGTTTGTGGAATGAAGTTGGAACCTCTCCAGGCAAGAGGAAAGGCGCAATACAAAGGCGACACCTACTTCTTCTGCTCTCCCGGTTGCATGCACAAGTTCACCGCCTCGCCAGCCCAGTACGCGACGCCGGTAGAGGGCTCTCCGGATGCCGGTTCTGTCACTCAGGCTCCTCAACCGGCAGCCAAGAAACAGGCAAAAGACCCGGTCTGCGGCATGAGCGTCGATCCCGCCAACGCCGCGTCCACAGCCGAGTACGACGGCAAGCTCTACCACTTCTGCTCGCGCGGATGCTCTGACAAGTTCCGCAAAGATCCGAAGCGATATCTTTCTCCTGGGCATAGGCCCGGGCCTATGCCCGGCACAGTGCAGATTGGAGCGCCCGTCCAGATTGGAGCGCCGCGCCGCCTGGAGAAAGACCTCGTCTGCGGCATGAGCGTCGATCCGACCGCCGTGACTAATACCGCCAACCACATTGGCAAAACCTATTACTTCTGTTGCAGAGGTTGTGCCGACAAGTTCAAAGCCAATCCCATGCAGTTCCTGAACGCAGGCGGGCCTCCAGCAACCGCCGCTGCGCCAGCCCCTGCGCCGCCGGCGCCCAAAGGCACAACTTACGTTTGTCCGATGGATCCCGAGATCCGGCAGGATCACCCAGGCGCATGTCCGAAGTGCGGTATGGCTCTCGAACCCGACATGCCGGTCGCGTCGACCAAAACGCAGTGGACCTGCCCGATGCATCCCGAGATCGTGCGCGACGCGCCCGGCTCGTGTCCGATCTGCGGCATGGCGCTGGAGCCGATGACCGTCTCCGCTGGACCAGAAGAAAATCCCGAGCTGCGCGAGATGACCTGGCGCTTCTGGACCAGCGTCGGCCTCGGCATTCCGCTGGTCGCCTTCGCCATGTTGCGCATGAGTCCCCGGCTGCACATGGTCTCGCCGCATCTGGGCAACTGGATCGAGTTCGCGCTGGCCACGCCGATCGTCTTGTGGTGCGGCTGGCCGTTTTTCCAGCGCGGCTGGGCGTCGGTGAAGTTCCGCAGCCCAAACATGTTCACGCTGATCGCCATGGGAGTCGGCGTAGCCTACATCTTCAGCGCGGTTGCGACCGTCTCGCCCAAAGTGTTTCCACAGTCGATGCGCAAGATGGGCGGTCAGCCGGAAGTTTACTTTGAAGCTGCTGCCGCGATCATTGCGCTGGTTCTTCTCGGCCAGGTGCTGGAGCTGCGTGCCCGTAGCCGCACCAGCAGCGCCATCCGCGCTCTGCTCGATCTGTCGCCCAAGATGGCGCGCATCATGCGCGAGAACGGCAGCGAGTACGACGTTCCGCTCGATCAGGTGAAGGTCGGCGACAAGCTGCGCGTGCGGCCCGGCGAGAAAATTCCTGTCGACGGCACTGTCGTCGACGGACTCAGTTCGGTTGACGAATCAATGGTGACCGGCGAGTCGATTCCGATCGAGAAGCACGCCGGCGATCGCGTGATCGGCGCGACCGTCAACGGAACCGGCTGGCTGCTGATGCGCGCCGAACGCGTGGGCAGCGAGACCATGCTGGCGCAGATCGTCAAGATGGTCAGTGAAGCCCAGCGCAGCCGTGCGCCCATTCAGAAACTAGCCGACCGGGTTGCAGCCGTCTTCGTGCCCACGGTTCTGCTCGCGGCGGTTGCAACCTTCGTCGTGTGGTTCGTTAAAGGGCCGGAGCCGCATCTGGCTAACGCCATCGTCAACGCCGTCGCGGTGCTGATCATCGCGTGCCCGTGCGCACTCGGATTGGCGACGCCGGTGGCGATCATGGTTGGCACCGGGCGCGGCGCGCGCGCCGGCATCCTGATCAAGAATGCTGAGGCGCTGGAAACTCTGCAAAAGGTCGACACACTCGCCATCGACAAAACCGGCACGCTCACCCAAGGCAAGCCGGAACTGATGTCGGTGGTCGCCTTCAATGGCGAGACCGAAGATCGCGTGGTTCGCCTGGTCGCGAGTCTTGAACGTGGCAGCGAGCATCCGCTGGCAGCCGCTATCGTTTCGGCTGCTGAGGCCAACAACCTGGGCCTGCTGCCCACCGAAGAATTCCGCTCTTATACCGGACGCGGCGTGGTCGGCAAACTCGGTGGACACGACGTCGCTGTCGGCAATGAAGAACTGCTGAGGGATCTCGGCGTAGACACCGATCAGCTCAAAGCGAAAGCCGAAGAGCTGCGCAAGGAAGGCCAGACCGTGATCTTTGCCGCGGTCGACGGCGTTGCCGCCGGACTGCTCGGTGTCGCCGATCCCATCAAGCCCGGCGCGGCGCAAGCGATTCACGATCTGCGCGCGGAAGGCCTGCGCGTGGTCATGCTGACCGGCGACAGCCCCACGACCGCCGCGGCCGTCGCCAAGAAAATCGGCATCAGCGATTTCCAGGCCGGCATTCTGCCCGAGAACAAAGCCGAAGCGGTGAAGAAGCTTCAGCAGGAAGGCCGCACCGTCGCCATGGCTGGCGACGGCATCAACGACGCGCCCGCTCTGGCACAGGCGCAGGTCGGCATCGCGATGGGAACTGGGACCGACGTCGCCATGGAGAGCGCCGGCATCACACTGCTGAAGGGCGACCTGAGCGCAATCGTTCGCGCGCGGCGGCTGAGTCGCGCCGTAATGGCCAACATCAAAGAGAATCTGTTCTTCGCGTTTGTCTACAACTCGGTGGGCGTGCCCATCGCCGCGGGTGTGCTCTATCCCAAGTTCGGCATCCTGCTCAGCCCCATCATCGCCGCCGCAGCCATGAGCTTCAGCTCGGTGTCGGTGATCACCAACGCGTTGCGGCTGCGGAACGCAAAGCTATAGCGGCCTTCAAACCTGGCGAGAAGGGCGCGCTGCAATCGTTCTTCGCTTTTCGCTCTTCGCTCTTCGCCAGAGACCGTAAACCGTAAATGAATTGTCATCCCGACCGGAGGCGGCCCTCTTTTGGTCGCCGGAGCGGAGGGACCTGCGGTTTGTTCGCACTAGAAAGCTGTGCGCACAGTCCCGCTGCCGAGCGGGATGAAATCGCCTCAGCCCATTGCGGCAACACTGGGTACACCCATTTAGAAATTGATCTGAGCCCCTCGACACACCCGGGACTCGGCCTCAAATAACGCAAGAAACCCGGCGCTTCCGCACCGGGCTGAAGAAGTTTCATCGCGCTTGGAGGATTCGACCCAGACCCGTCACACTTCCAGGATCACCGGCATAATCAGCGGCCGTCGCGAAGTATTCTTCACGATGAACCGCTTCAGATCCTGGCGGATCTTTTCCTTGATCATGCCGTAGTCGCCCTTCTCTTCATCGCTGGAGGCATCCAGCGTACTCATCACCGTGCGCCGCGCGCCGTCCATAAAGCCGTCGTCGCTGATATCGCCGCCGAAGCCGCGCACTACAATCTCCGGCGCAGTCTCGACTTTGCCGGTCAACTTATTGATCGCGATAATGGGCAGCACAATGCCATCCTCGCTGAGATGCCGGCGATCGCGGATGACCAGGTCCTCGACCATTTCGCCCATCGAGTTCGAATCAATGCAGACGCGCCCGACATTGATCTTCCCTGCCTTGCGCGCGCCCAGTTCGTCGAACTCCAGAATGTCGCCGCTCTCGATCATCATCACGTGCCCAACCGAGCCATGCATGGCGCCGGCCATCTCCGCGTGCAGCTTGAGCTGGCGGTACTCGCCGTGAATCGGAATGAAGTACTGCGGCTTCACCAGGTTGATGATGAGCTTCAGCTCTTCCTGGCTGGCGTGGCCGCTGACGTGTACCGGCGGTGACGAACCATCGTCGTAGATGACATGCGCATCGCGGCGGAAGAGGTGGTCGATGACGCGATAGATCGCCTTCTCATTGCCCGGAATAATGCGCGACGACAGGACCACCGTGTCGCCCGGCTGAATCTTGGCATGCTTGTGATTGTCGACGGCCGCGCGTGACAGCGCCGACATCGGCTCGCCCTGCGTGCCGCTGATCAGCACACAGACTTTCTCCGGCGGGAAGTCGCGGATCTGCGATGGATGAATCAGCAGCGCCATCGGGAACTTCAATGTAGCCGAGGTCCTGCGCAATCTCGGTCGACTCCGTCATGGAACGGCCGACCAGCGCGACTTTGCGGCCGTTCTCGTACGCCTGGTCAATCGCCAGCTTGATGCGATGGATTGACGACGAGAAGCAGGAGATAAACAGCCGCTGCTCGGCGCGCGCAAAAATCTCCTGAAACTTGGCGCGGACGGCGCGCTCGCTGGGCGTATAGCCCTTGCGCTCCACGTTGGTCGAATCCTGGAACAGCGCCAGCACGCCTTCCTTGCCGTACTCGGCGAAGGCATGCAGATCGAAGAGCCGGTTGTCAGTCGGTGTGGGATCGACCTTGAAGTCGCCGGTGTGGATGAGCGTGCCCATCGGCGTGTGGATCGCGAGCGCCACGCAGTCCACGAGACTGTGCGTCACCTGGATGGGATTGATGGTGAATGGCCCGATCTTGAAGCGCTCGCCGGCCTTGATCTCGTTGAGCTCGGCGTCGTCCAGCAGCGCCGTGCTCTTCCAGCTTGCCCTCGACGTAGGCGAGCGTGAATTCGGTGGCGTAGACGGGAATGTTCAGCTCCGACAGCAACCAGGGCAGCGCGCCGATGTGGTCTTCGTGTCCGTGCGTCAGCACCACGGCGCGCACGTGCTGCCGGTTCTCGAGCAGATAGCTGAGGTCGGGGACGACGATGTCCACGCCCAGCAACTCGGATTCGGGGAACATGAGCCCGGCATCGATGACGATGATGTCGTCACCCCAGCGAATGGCCATGCAGTTCATGCCGAATTCGCCGAGTCCGCCCAGCGGTATAACCTGTAATTTTCCTGGTGGCATTGTGTGAATCTCGATGCTAGCACAATGCAGGAGTCGATCGGACGAGGCACCGGCAAGACAGCGCGCGATCCTTAAGAGGGTGACCCATCCGAGCCGGGGTTGCTCGGGTGGGGTTTTCGGAGGAGTCGGGAGATCCGCGCTGCGCACAGACCTGTCTCTGTCGCGATGCTACACTGGCGGCGTAGTGACCAGCGTAGATCCCACTCCCGACAACAGCACTCCGACGCCGGGGATCCTCTATCTGGTTGGCACGCCGATCGGCAATCTCGAAGACATCACTCTTCGCGCACTTCGCGTGCTGAAGGAAGTTGACCTCATCGCCTGCGAGGACACGCGCCACACCGCGACGCTCCTCGATCACTACGGCATCGACAAACCCACGATCAGCTATCACGAGCACAACGAATTGACGCGCGCCGCCGAACTCATTGTTCACCTGGAACGCGGCGACAACATTGCGGTCGTCAGCGACGCCGGCATGCCCGGCGTCAGCGATCCCGGCTATCGACTGGTCGCCCTTGCCGTCCGTCATCACATTCGGGTTGTGCCTGTTCCCGGGGCGTCGGCGTTCCTTTCGGCGCTGGTCGCCAGCGGACTGCCGACCGATTCCTTTCGCTTCGCCGGATTTCTTCCGGCCAAAGCTGGCGCACGACGCACGGCCCTGGAAGCGATCCTGGATTCGCCACGAACCCAGCTCTTCTACGAAGCGCCGCACCGCATCGTCGAATGCGTGAGGGACATCGTCGAGGTGCTTGGCGCCGATCGCCACATCGTCATCGCTCGCGAAGTCACTAAGCTGCATGAGGAGTTCCTGCGCGGCCGCGCCGGAGATATCCTGGCGCAACTGGAGCAGCGCGGCGAGGTCCGTGGCGAGATCACCCTGCTGATCGGCAAAGCTGAGGAGTCGGCGCAGTCCACCGCCCCGAAGAAGACCGTCTCGCAACGGGTGCAAGAGTTGTTGCGCGAAGAGAAGCTCGACGAGAAGGCTGCCCTGAAGCAGGCGGCCAGGGAGTTCGGCCTCTCGAAGAGCGAAGCCTACCGCGAACTCCAGCGTTCGAAAGCGTAATCCTCGAAATTCATATCCCGCTCTCATGTTGCTCGCCAGCCGTGCCGATTCCTCTTAGTGGGTCGCTGCCTGCGGCTTCGGAGGCTCCATGCGTTCTCTCTTCTGTGCACTGCTGCTCGGTGGTTCCCTCTTCGCCCAGCAATATTCAACCGCTCCCGACTCGTCAAATCACAAAGGCTCGTTCTACGTTGACGGCATCGTCTATCAATACGCTACCGGCTCGGAATATACCGTTGTCGCGGCAGCCCACTCGGTGATCAACCACAAATTTGCGGCCGTCAAGATTCGCGTCTACAACGGCGGCGCGCACTCGATCACGCTCAAGCCCGAGGACATCGTGGTGGAAGATGCGGTCGGCAGTCGCGCACTCGGGCCGGTTTCCGCAGCGGATCTGGCCAATAAGATGCGCAGGACATACAACATGGCGCGCTATGCCGTGAACAGCGGGGCGATGGGCGACGACAGCAGCAATGGTCCGATCACCGGTGACATGATGAATCCGCAGGTGCTGCAAATGATGCGCGCAATGGCAGCGCACACAAATTCCGGCGCAGCTGCCGCGGGCAACAACCTGCTCTACACCGACACGCCAGGGGCGCTGGAGGAGAGCCCGGGCCAGCGCTCGGCACCGTGCGATGAAGTTTGCCACCTGCGCTCGACCGAGGCTCAGGGCGCCGATGCTCTGGCACAACTCCAGCGTCAGAACTCGCCGGACTTCGTCGAGCAGTCGGCCTTGCGCGCGAACACGCTTCCGCCGCATGCCAGCGAGGCGGGCTTGCTTTATATTCCGCTGGGCAAGCTGTCGCAGGAGTCACCGCCGTCAGCGCATAGGAAGAAGAGACGCATCGTGCGCGTCACTGTCCCGGTGGACGATGAAAAGTTTCAGTTCGTCCTGCTGGTGGAGTAGCTGCGGCAGCCTTCTAGGCGAAGGCCGTTTCCTCATACGTGCCGTATACCTCACGCAACGCGTCGCAAATTTCGCCGACCGTCGCATAAGCCTTCACCGCATCAAGAATGAACGGCATGGTATTCGCCGGAGATATCTGGCCGTTCTCGCCCGCCTTTGGCTGCTGCGCTGCAGCTTTCTTCAGCGCATCCAGGGTGCGTCGAACTTCGTCGTTCGAGCGCCGGGCGCGCAGTGCATTCAACTTCCTGGTTTGCGCCTGCGCGACCTCTTCGCCGATGTAGAGAATGCTCGGCGACGGCTCATCCACAACAAACTCGTTCGCGCCAACCGTAATCTTCTCCCGCGCTTCGTTGGCGCGCTGGAACTGGTAGCTGGCCTCGGCAATCTCTTTCTGCGGATAACCTTTCTCGATGGCCGCCACCATTCCGCCCATCGCATCGAGCTTTTCGAAATAGTCGAACGCGCCGTTCTCCATGTCCAGCGTCAGCCGCTCCACAAAATACGAGCCGCCTAAAGGATCGACGGTATTGCGCCACGCCTGATTCATAAGCAATGATCTGCTGGCTGCGCAACGCGATGCGCACGGCTTCTTCGGTCGGCAGCGCCAGCGCCTCGTCGTAGCTGTCGGTGTGCAGCGACTGCGTTCCACCCAGCACTCCGGCCAGCGCCTGAATCGCAACACGAGCGATGTTGTTCATCGGCTGCTGCGCCGTCAGGGAAACGCCGGCTGTCTGCGTGTGGAAGCGCAGCAGCCAGCGTGCGCTGGTTCTTCGCGCCGAAGCGGTCCTTCATCAGCCGATACCAGATCTTGCGCGCCGCGCGATACTTCGCAATCTCCTCGAAGAAATCGTTGTGCGCGTTGAAGAAGAAGCTCAGACGCGGCCCGAACTCATCGACATCCAATCCGCGACGGCGCGCCCACTCGACATACTCCACACCGTCATAAATCGTGAACGCCAGCTCCTGCAGCGCGGTCGAACCCGCCTCGCGAATGTGATAGCCGCGAGATCGAGATCGTGTTGAACTGCGGAGTGAACTTCGAGCCGAACTCAAACGTGTCGATCACCAGCCGCATCGACGGCGCCGGCGGATAAATGTATTCCTTCTGCGCGATGTATTCCTTCAGGATGTCGTTCTGCGATGGTGCCGGAAATTTTCTTCCAGTCCGCGCCTTGTTTTTCCGCCACAGCCAGGTACATCGCCCACAGAATCGACGCCGGCGAATTGATGGTCATCGAGACCGTGGTCTTCTCCAGATCGATGCCGTCGAAGAGGATCTCCATGTCCTCAAGCGAATCGATGGCAACACCGCACTTGCCGACTTCGCCTTCGCTGAAGGGGTGATCGCTGTCGTAGCCCATCAGCGTCGGCAGATCGAAGGCCACCGACAGTCCCTGGCCGCCGTGCGCCAGCAGATACTTGTAGCGCTGCGTTGGTCTCCTCGGGCGAGGCAAAGCCCGAGAACTGGCGCATGGTCCACATCTTGCCGCGATAGCCGGTGGCATGAATGCCGCGCGTGTAGGGCGCCTGGCCGGGGTAGTTCAAGTACTGGTCGTAGCTCCAGTCCTGCGGGCAGATCGGCCTCGGTGTAGAGGCGGCGGATCGGCATGCCCGAAATCGTAGTGAAGCGCGCGTGGCCCTGATCGTCAAGGTTGGTGCCCGTAGCGGCGCCGATGGGCTTCTCCGGACTCTTCTCGAGCGCGGGCGCCAGAGTCTTCTCTGCCCATTGCTTTTCGGAGTCGGAGGGATGCCGCCCCGCTTCGAAGACGTCGCTGACGGGCGATTCAGACAGACTTTTGCCGTTGGACTTGCTGTTGGCCATGAGCTACCCCACTCTTAGGACGAACCCTCCATGCTAGTAGATGCGGGCGATGGGGGCAAGGCAGTAAGGTATCGGTCGACCTGTCTTCGCCTCCTTCATCAGGTTGGATTGTGCGAGAAATGCGCCGACTTCTCTGTTACGCTTGCCCGATAAAAGTTCCCTCAAGGAGACCATAATGAAAACCCGCCTGATCTGGATGGTCTGCACGGTGGTCACTCTTTTCGCTATCGGCTCCGCTTCGGCAACACAGCCAGCCGGCAGTCCCAACAACTACCTGGCACTCGGGGACAGCATTGTCTTCGGCTACATCACCGAGGCCGGATATGACTATTACTACCCAATCAATTTCGTTGGCTACGGCGATTGGGACAGCCTGGCGCTGGGCCTGAACCTGGCCAACGGCGGCTGCCCCGGCGAGACCACCGGAAGCTTCCTTTCGCGCACCGCTCCCGACAACGGATGCCGCGCGTACCGCGCCTTGTTTCCGCTGCACGTGATCTATCCCTCGGTCAACGCGACGCAATTGACCTATGCCACCAGCTATCTGAAGCAACATACCAGCGTAGCTTTGGTGACGATTCAGCTCGGCGCAAACGACATTTTCCTGCTGGAGCAGCAGTGCAATAACGACCCCACCTGCATCGCGAATGGCGCTCCCCAGGTATTCGCCACGGCAGAAGCCAACATGACGACCAGCCTGGCTGCGCTGCGTGCCACGGGATACAGCGGTCCCATCATCGTCCTGAATTACTACTCGCCCGATTACTCCAACCAGTTCGATACCGAGATCACCGAAGGCCTGAACCAGGCGATTACCGCGCCGGCGCCGGCGTACGGTGCCGTGGTAGCCGATGTGTTCTCGGCGTTCGAGGCTGCGTCCTCGAACCCATTTGCCGGAGGCCAAACGTGTGTCGCCGGTTTGCTGGCACCGGCCAACCCACAGACCAGTCCGCCAACCTGCGACGACCATCCCAGCCAGTACGGGCACAAACTGATAGCGCAGGTGGTAGCCGCAGCGTATCAAACGCGGCGGTAGCGGGAAGAGCCGCCAGCGCGCCGTCACAAAGTAGACGGTCAGGTGGCCGAGCCTACGATCTTCAGGGTGCCCCATCCGAGCCGGGTTTGCTCGGGTGGGGCTTTTCGACTAACTTGACCCGCGGAACGATTCCCATTCGCTCACGCTTTCTGCCGGTCCATTCCGATTCAATTTCCACGACACCTCCTTCGCCGGTCAGGTAGTGACGGAAGCTGATCCACGGCCAATCTTGCGGTTCCTCGACAAGTCCCCGCTTCACCGGGTTGCGGTGCATATAGCGAAGCTTCTCAATTCGCTTCATGCGCGACCACACGTTGAAGTCGTAATACCGCGCTTGCCAGAAGTGCTTTTCTCTTCCGATCAGTTGCCGTGATACCGATTGTTTCAATGCCTGCAGAGCAATCGCGAGGGTTTCGCGTTCTGGTTCGCCGATGAGCAAGTGAACGTGCTCCGGCATGATTACGTATCCGGCCACCCAGAATTTGTATTGGCGCCGAGCCTCTTCCAATGCTCGTTCGAAGACTTGTTTCGCGCGAGGAGACGACAGAAAAGGCTTACGTCGGAAGCAGCTGAAGGTGACGAAGTGGAGATCACCGGATTTCTGGTAGCGCTTGAGGCTCCACGGCACAGGCTGAACCTATCAACGCGCTGGGCATCGAGTCTGTGATGTCGTAAGAATTTTGTCTTGGAAAGGAAAAGCCCCACCCGAGCAAAACCGGCTCGGATGGGGCACCCTCTTGATCTCAACGTGGTGGCTGCGTCGCCCAATAAGAAAGCCGGGCTCACGCCCGGCTCTTCATGTTGCAAGACACTGGTTCGGCACGGCTGAAGCCGTGCCCTTTCAAAGCTAGTGAATGTCGAACATCTCCTGGTGCAGCGCTGGGTCGCTCTTTACCAGCACTGTCTTGCCCGTGAGGTCTTCGAGCTCGGTGATGAGCTTGCCGTTGCTGGCCTTCAGCGCCTTGGCGACTTCGGGGTTCACGCGCACCATGATGTCCTTGCCGTCGTGGCCGCGGATCATCTTGCGCATCTCGATGTAGAGCTCGTTGCAGACGGTAGGCACCGATTTCACGAAGCCGGCGCCCGTGCAATACGGACAGGGCTCGCCCAGGGTACGCTCCAGCGACTGCTTGACGCGCTTGCGGGTGATGGCCACCAGTCCGAAATCGTTGAACTGGAGAACCTTCGACGGGGCGCGGTCGGAGCGCAGCGCATCTTCCAGCGCCGGCATAACCTTCTGGCGGTTCTTGCGCTCGTCCATGTCGATGAAGTCGATGACGATGATGCCGCCCAGGTCGCGCAGCCGGATCTGCCGCACGATTTCCTTGACGGCGTCGACGTTGGTCTTGACGATGGTGTCTTCCAGGCGCTGCGTCTTGCCGACATACTTGCCGGTGTTGACGTCGATGGCCACCAGCGCTTCGGTCTGGTTGATGACGATGTAGCCGCCGCTCTTCAGCCACACCTTCGACTTGAGCGAGCTTGTTGATCTCTTCCTGGATGCCGAACTGCTTCGAACAGCGGTGTCTCTTTGGTGTAGAGCTTGATGCGGCGCACCAGCGAGGGCTGGAAGCGGTTGGCGAAGCGCACCACGCGCTCGTACTCGTCTTCGGTGTCGACCCAGATCTGCGAGAAGTCGGCGTTGACCTGGTCGCGCAGCACGCGCTCGACCAGGTTGAGGTCGTGATAGATGAGCGCCGGCGACTTGCTGTTCTCGGCGCGGGTCTTGATCTCGGCCCACAGATGTTTCAGGAAGCGGATGTCGGCGCGAAGCTCGTCTTCCTTGATGTTGGCAGCGGCGGTGCGGACGATGAAGCCGCCCAGGCCGTTTTCGCGCTCGCTGGTGACGATGCGCTTCAGCCGCTGGCGCTCCTCGTCGGAAGTGATCTTGCGCGAGACGCCGACGTGGTTGACCGTCGGCATGTAGACCAGGAAGCGTCCCGGCAGCGCGATGTGGCTGGTGATGCGCGCGCCCTTCTTGCCGATGGGCTCCTTGGCAATCTGGATCAGGACTTCCTGACCTTCCTTCAGCAGGTCGGTGATAAGCGGCTGATTGCGGCGGTTGTTGCGGACGGCTGCGCATGTTGTTGCGGCGCCCGCCACCGCGACGGTTGTTGCGGTCGAAGCGTCCGCCGCCGGCGCTCGTAGCCGGGACGGGCAGGCTGGCGCTGCTGATACCCCGCTGTGGGAGTCGCGGCGCGGACTTCGGCGCGATCGTTGGCTTCCTCTTCCTCGCCTTCCTCGTCGTCTTCTTCCTCTTCTTCTTCCGCGGCAAAGATGTTCTCGCCGCGCTCTTCGGCGGCAACGATTTCGTCTTCGTCGACGTCTTCAATCTTCGGAACCCAGCGATCGGAGTAGCTCTGGGCATCGAGCGTTTCTTCTTCGAGGACTAGCTCTTCATCGCCCGCAACCTCGCTCAAAGCGTTCATGTCTTCGGGAACAGGATGGTAGTCCATCTCCTCGTCGTCCATGACCTCGTGCTCGAGGGTGCGGCCGTCGGGAGCGACGGCTGGCGCGGCGTGATGCTCGTGCGTCGGCAGTTCGAAGTTGCCGGCCGGCGTGTCGACTTCGTGCTCGTCGGTGTGAGCTTCGGTTTCGGCGTGAGTTTCGTGTGGCGCGACGTTCGCTGCGCTGGTGCTCGACTTCAGCGCCCAGCTCGGCAGATTCGCGCTCCTGCTGCTCTTCGACCGCGGCTTCGTTCTGATCGACTGCGCCGGAAGCGGTTGGCTGCGACTCTTCGACTTCGACGGAGTTCTCGGCAGCGACGGCGTGCAGGGATTCGGCGGTCTGCGGCTCGGCGGGCGCTTCAACGTCGCCATGTTGCTGTTCGGCAGCGGCGGCTTCGGCGTTTGCCTTGCGGTTGCGCCAGCCCCAGCGGCCACGACGTCCGCGCGGCTGCTGCACTTCTTCCACAACTCCCGCTGCGGGAGCGGCTTCGATGGCAGGCGCTTCTTCAGTCTGTTCTTCGACCTCGAAGCCCTGATCGAGGTGCGTGGCTTCTTCCTGGATATCCTCTTCGACTGCGGCTTCGTAACTCGCCGGAGCGGTAAAGTCCTCAACCGGCATGCTGGCCACATCGTCGCTGCTCTCGACTTGGCTGGCAGCTTCAATTCGGCCGGCTGCGCTAAATTGCGATACTTCGAAATCGATTCGCCCGGAAGGATGATCGGCGTATAGCCTGCGGGCGGACCGTAGTCCTGGCGCGGGCGCGACTCGTTGCGGAAATCGCTGGCGCGATTCATTGCGAAAGTCCTGACGTGACTCGGTGCGTTGCGGAGGAGGCGCGGGCGGTTCGGGAGCAGCCTCAACCGGTTCGGGGGCTGACGCCAACTCGGGACGGCCTTCGGGGCGGCCACGACGACCGCCGCGGCGGCGACGGCGGCCACGCCAGCGACGCGATCCATCACCTTCTTCTTCACCGCTGGCGGTCTCGACTGCGTCACCGTTCTCCGACTCCTGCTCGGCGACGTTGAAGTCGACGGCGAACTCGGGCTCTTCGTCGGTTTCCGGACCACTGATGACAGCCTGTGCTTCGGCTTGATGGGGCTCCTGCTGCTGTTGCGGCTTACCCACATCGATCATCCCGCGCGGCGCGGGAATCTCGCCGAACTCCTCGTCCTCTTCCTCGTCGCCCGTAAGCTCGAGGAAGTCAGAGACGTAAAGAAAGGCGTCGCGCTCCAGGCCGATGTCGACGAAAGCTGACTGCATGCCGGGAAGCACGCGGGTGACGCGGCCTTTGTAGATGGATCCTGCGAGGGTGTATTCGTTTTCGCGCTCGAAGAAAACTTCGGCGAGCTGATCGTCCTCCATCAACGCCACTTTGGTTTCGTGCGGCGTAGAGGACACGTAAAGTTCTTTGTTCATGGACGCTCCGGTTTCAACCGGACGCAGGCGTAGGGAGGACAGGGTACGGAACGGTGGCTAGGGCGTGGACGCACCTGGGCGATCGCCCGGTTGCGTCCCAGACCTGATTCGTAAAGCAACACTTTGTGGAATCTTAGGCACCGTATCAAGGACATCGCTCAAAGTTTGTGGCGTCTCACCTGGACTTCGCCAAGGGGCCGTTTCCCGCCCGAGCAATGTACTTTTGCAATCCTGTCCGGCCCAATTCTCCTTGCGGCCGGCTATGCCCTCGTACGTGAGGGCTGTCGTAATCTTTTGTCACTTCACCCTTTTCCTGTTCCCGGCGGGTGAATCCGGCTGTTTCAATTCGCGCCCGATGGCGCGTCTCTACAACAGAATCTCTGGGTCTGTCAGTTCACGAACCGGCGCATGCGGATGTTCATCACAATACCCAGCGCCAGGAACATGAACAGTACTGAAGATCCCCCGTAACTCATTAACGGCAAGGGGATACCCGTGACCGGCATAAATCCTACCACCATGCCTACGTTGACCAGCACATGGAATGCGAGCACCGCAACCACGCCCATGACCACGAAAGCTCCAGCCCGGTCAGGGGCCGTCTGAGCGTTCTGAATCAGACGCATCAGCACGATAAAGTATAGCAGGAGTAAGCCCATTGCGCCTATAAAGCCGTGTTCCTCGGCAAAAGCGGCGAAAATGAAGTCGGTATGCGGCACTGGCAGGAATTGCCCCTGGGTCTGGCTGCCGTGCGCCGTTCCCTTGCCGAAGATGCCCCCCGAACCCACAGCCACCAGCGATTGCAGCACCTGATAGCCGCTGTCCCTGGGAGTCGGCTTCGGGCTCGTATGAAACTGGTCAGCCGGTCGCGCTGGTAGGGTTTCAGAACATGCCAGGCGACGGGAGCCAGCAGTGCCCCGATCAGCACAATGATGAGCGCGTGCTTGGCCTTCATGCCGCCCAGGAACAGGCCCATGATGGCGATCGGCAGGTAAGTCAGCGCCGTTCCGAGATCAGGCTGCGCCAGCACCATCAGCATCGGCACGCCGACCAGCGCTCCGGCCTTCAGGATGTCTTGCGCTGTGCATTCCGTCTTGGTGTCGGCGAAATACTTCGCCATCGCCAGAATCAGCACCAGCTTCACCCACTCCGACGGCTGGAAGTGGAACGAGCCGAGCTGCACCCAGCGCCGCGCCCCCAGATATTTTTTGCCGAAGACCGCGACCGCCAGCAGCGACGCGATCGATAGCACGTACAGCAGCGGGCACGCGCTCCAAGCAGCGCCTGGTAGTTGAACAGGCTGACGGCAAACATCAGCGCCACGCCGCCGAGGATCCAGTAAATCTGTTTGAGGTGGACGCCGATGAACTTGGTGCCGATGGTCGCGCTGTAAATTTCGACCACGCCGAGCCCGCAGATCAGCAGGACCAGCACCAGCAGCACCCAGTCGAAATCGCGGAAGGAGACGTAACGGCTCACGGCTGTCTCCCCGGAACTGCGACGGCGGGAGGAGTCGCGTTCGGATTGGAGCTTGGAGCTTTCTTTTTGTCGGGAGACTCGGCGGGCTGCGCGTCGAGCTCGGGAGGTTTGGCCGGCAGCAGGAGCCGAAGCCGTGGGATCCGGTTGCGCCATCTCGGTGTGCGACTCGGTAGCCTGAAGTTCGCCCGGACGCAACGTGCTGCGATCGCCCTCGATACCGGGCGCGGCGTTCACCGGCTTCACCGTACCGTTGGCCGGAACGTTGAAGCGTCCGGCCTGCATCTTGTCGGGATTCTGCGCGTCGCCGTCATGCCAGACGGCAGCAACTTCGGCCTGCTTGTTCTCGGCCGCGTTCGCCTTGGCAACATTCGTCTGCACGCGTGCGCTGCTTTTCGACGTAAGCGGCAATCACCTTCGACGCAACGCGAGCGGCCAGGGCTCCGTGCTCGCCGCCTTCGAACAGGCACGCGACCACAATCTCCGGATTGCGCCGCGGAGTCACGCCCACGAACCAGCCGTTGTCCTTGTACTCGCTCTTCTCTTTTGCGCTCATCTTCGTCTTCAACTCGTTCGAGATCGGTCTGCGCGCTTCCGGTCTTGCCGGCGAAATCGATGCCCGGTAAGTGCGCGCTGCCGGCCGTACCCATCGGCGACACCACCTGCGCCATGGCATCGGTGATCGTCATCCCAGTTTTTCTCGTCGATCTGAACGTGGCCTTTGTCGTTGTAGATGCGCAACCTGCTTGAAGTTCGGCGGGAACTGCTCGGGAAAAGCGATGTGCGGCCGCACCAGCACGCCGTCGGTGGTGATCGGCGCCGATGGCGCGCGCAAGTTGAATCGGCGTGGTCGCGACGGCTCCCTGGCCGATGCCGACGGAGATGGTTTCGCCGGCGATACCACTTCTGCTTGAAGTTCTTGATCTTCCACTCTTCCGAGGGCATCACGCCGGAAACTTCCTGCGGCAGATCAACGCCCGTCTTCTGCCCGAGGCCCAGCATGGTGGCGTACTTCGCGATGCGGCTCGATGCCCAGCTTCTCGGCCAGCGTGTAGAAGTACGAGTCGCACGACTGATAGATGGCCTTGCTGATATTCACGCTGCCGTGCGAGCCGTGCGTCGAAGCGATCCAGCACTTGAAAAAGCGTCCGTAGAAAGTTTTGCCGCCGCCGCAATTGACGACCAGGTCCTGCGCGATGCCCTCCTGCAAGCCCGCGGTCGACATGATGATCTTGAAGACCGAGCCGGGCGCCAGTTGCGCCTGGATGGCTTTGTTCAGCAGCGGCTTGCCGGGGTCGGTGATCAGCGCGTTCCATTCGTCGCGGGTGATGTGGACGGCAAATGCGTTGGGATCGAATGCCGGCCGGCTCACCATCGCAAGAATCTCGCCGGTACGCGGATCCATGGCGACGATCGCGCCGGGCTTGCCTTCCAGCGCTTCCTCGGCGGCAATCTGCAGATCGAGATCGATGGTCAGCTTGAGCTGTTTGCCGGGAACGGCGGGAACATCGCTCAGAGTGCCGACTTCCTTGCCGCGGCTGTTGACCAGCACCTGGCGAGAGCCGTTCTTGCCCATCAGGATGTCGTTGTAGTACTGCTCAACGCCCGACATGCCGACGATGTCGCCGGAGTTATAGAGCTCCCACTGCGGCTGGTTCAGCATGTCCTCGCTGACCTGGCCGACGTAGCCGATCACGTGCGCCATGAATCCGTTCTTCGGATAGAGGCGGCGATGCACGGTGATGGTGTCCAGCTCAGGCAGCTCGGCGCGATGCGACTCGATGAAGGCCAGCTCGTCCGGCGTGATGTCGTCTTTGAGGAAGAGCGGCTGATAGCCGGGCACCGCGGCCATGCGCTGCAAGCGCGCCCGCAACTCATCGGGCGGCATGTGCAGCCCGAGGGCGATCTTGTCGGCGTCGGTCATGCAGGTCGCGCTTCTGATCGCGCAGCAGCAGCGCGGAGAACGACGGATAGTTGTCGACGATGATGCGGCCTTCGCGGTCAAGAATCTTGCCGCGCGGCGCGAGGATGGGAACTTGCTTGATGCGGTTTTGTTCGGCCAGCGAACTGTAGTACTCGCTGTGGGCGACCTGGAGCCGCCACAGTCCGAAGGCGAGAATCAGAAAAATTCCCAGCAGGACATACTGCACTGCCGTGAGCCGGAGCTGGGAGACTTTATCCTCGCGACCTAACATCAGGAACTGATTCTTTCCCGAGTCTATATGCCGGGTGGCACACTGCGGGACAGCTACTCGAATTCGACGTAGCAAGTCCATCGCAGAGCACCCAATTTCAAGGAAAGCGGCGACTCGGAATTCCTTCTCATTGTATTCCGAATCGGGAAGACGTCGGGGGAAAATGTGGCGAAATGGCGGGAGATTCGGCACACCTACCGTTGTTTGAACCGGTCCAGGAAGGCGAACAGGAATATTCCGAGGATGGCGTTGGCCAGGGCCGAGACGGCGATGTGGCTCCAGCTCCACTGCAGGCTCTGGCGCAGCAGCCCGTGTGCCACACCGTAGTAGACAATCTCGTGGATAAAAAAGAACCCAAACGTAATCAGGAAGCGCGAGCCCGGGTTTTCGACATCGATTTTTACCCCGAGCGACGATGCCAGATACCCAACGACCGTTAGCGCAATCCCGTACATGCCGAGTGGATGGCTGGGCCCGGCGAACAGGTCGTAAAACAGTCCGATGAAGCAGCCGGTCAGGCATCCGGTGATCGGGTTGCGGCGCGACGTAGCGAAGAAAAGCGTCACCAGGAACGGCAGATCGACAATCGGCAGAAACCGGACATGGATCGGAACGATGACCGGGATGAACACCTGGATGATGATGGCAACCAGCGGGATGAGCAGGATCGCCGGCCAGCCGAACTCGTAGACCGACACCTGCTCGCGCGAGGTCACGCTGCCGCGGAATGGCATGACACGGGTCGTCATTGCGGCGAGGCTCCTCCTGAGGGCGTGGTGGCCGGCTGCTCGACCGGCGGGGTTGTTTCAGCCGGAGGCGTTCGCTTCGGCCTGGGTGTGGCCGGAGCGTCGTTGTCAATGACGCGCACGCCGTTCGTGGGCGCGGGCGCACCGTTGTTGGGCTTCGCGGTTGTCGTTGTTCCGGCAGCTTGCGTCGGCTTCGGCTTCGCGGTTCCAGCCGTGCCCGGCACGGTGGTACGCGGAATTGTGGTGGCAGGCTTATTTGCCAGTGGAGCCGGAGTCGCCGGCTTGGTCGGCGTCGTCCCTGACACTGAGGGATGCGCCCCAGCTACGGCTGGAGTCGTGGTTCCAGCAGGCGGCGTTCCCGGCGTAGCGCTGCCCGGCTTGGCGTTGCCGGCAGCATCGAGCTCGGCTTTGTTGGGCACGGTCGGCAGGCGCTCGGCGAGAATGTCGGACGCGCGCAACGGGCCGAGGTCCTTCGAGTCCGGCATCTTCTCCGTGATCTTGGTGACCACCAGCACTTCTTCAATTTGATCCAGACGCGCCGACGGAATCACGCGGATGTTGAGGAACAAGTCCTTGCCGGGCTCGACGCTCGCAACCCTGCCCACCGGCAGCCCCTTGGGGAAGATGCGGTCGCCGCCGCTGGTGATGACTTCTTCGCCCGGCAGGACCTTCTCGTCGCTCATGATGTACTGCAACGTGGTGGCGCCGTTGGGCGTGCCCTTCAGAATGCCTTGCAGCCGCGAATCCTTCAGGGCCGCACCTACTCCGCTGAACTGGTCGTTGATGGGCAGCACCTGCGACCAGTTGTCGGCACACTTGCACGATCTTTCCGACGATGCCACTCGGCGTGATCACCGCCATGTCGGTCTTGATGCCGTCGTTGGAGCCCTTGTCGATGTAGAGCACGCGCGACTGCTCGCTGCCGCTGGTGCCGATGACCTGCGCCGCAATGGTTGTGTCAACGTATTGTTCTTTGAAGCCGAGCAGCGCCTGGACGCGGCGCGCCATGCGCGCATCTTCTTCCATGCGCGTCTGCTGGATCTTCATCTGCGCCAGTTCGCGCCTTCAGGTCGCGGTTTTCGCGGCGGACACCGCGCAGGTAGGCGTAGTTCTTGAAGATGTTCTGCACCCACTGCTGGCTGTGCACGACGGCGGTTTCGATGGGAGTGACCGCGGAGATGGCCCACAGGCGGATGAGGCGCGTCTGGCCTTCGTCGGACGGGCGCCGCACCTGTACGGCGAGTCCGATCACCTGGGCGAACAGGATGGCCGCGAGCACGATCAGATTCTTAAAGCGGCCAAGGAATGTATCCATACTCTTGCCGGCTTACCGCTCCGGGGCTTGCCTGGGTAGTAGGCGCGACTAAGGCCGCGCCCGTTAAAACTCTAGTCGATCGAAATCTTGCGCAGCAGCTTGAAGTCGCTGCAGCATCTTGCCGGTGCCCAGCACCACGCTGCACAGCGGATCGTCGGCGATCGAGACCGGCAATCCGGTTTCTTCGCGGATGCGCTTGTCGAGATTCTTCAGCAGCGCGCCGCCGCCGGTCAGCACAATGCCGCGATCGCTGATGTCGGCCGACAACTCCGGAGGCGTGCGCTCCAGCGCAACGCGAATCGCGTTCATGATGGTCGACACGCACTCGCTCAGCGACTCGCGAATTTCGCTGTCGTCGATGGTGATGGTCTTGGGCACGCCCTCGATCAGGTTGCGGCCCTTGATCTCCATGGTGAGCGGCTTCTCCAGCGGATACGCCGAGCCGATTTCAATCTTGATCTGCTCGGCCGTGCGCTCGCCGATCAGCAGGTTGTACTTGCGCTTCAGGTAATTCATGATGGCTTCGTCCATCTGATTACCCGCCATGCGCACCGAGCGCGAATAAACGATGCCGCTCAGCGAAATGACAGCGATGTCAGTGGTGCCGCCGCCGATGTCGACCACCATGTTGCCGCTGGGCTCGGTGATGGGCAGACCCGCGCCGATCGCGGCTACCATCGCCTGCTCGACCAGGTGCACTTCGCTGGCCTTGGCGCGATAAGCGGAATCCATGACCGCGCGCTTTTCCACCTGCGTGATCTCGGAAGGCACGCCGATGACGATGCGGGGATGCACCAGCATCTTGCGGTTGTGCGCCTTCTGGATGAAGTAGTTCAGCATCTTCTCGGTGACTTTGAAGTCGGCGATGACGCCGTCTTTCATCGGCTTGATGGCCACGATGTTGCCGGGCGTGCGGCCCAGCATCTCTTTGGCTTCTTTGCCGACCGCTTCGACTTCACCGGTGTTCTTGTTGATGGCGACGATAGAGGGCTCGTTGACGACGATGCCCTTGCCGCGCGCATAAACCAGACGTGTTGGCGGTCCCCAGATCGATCGCCAGATCGCTGGAAAACACGCTGAACAGCGAGCGCATGTTGCTGAAGCGCGAGGAACTGCTATGAAAGCCGTTAGATGACATTCCGTACTAGTTCTTTCTAAATAAGAGCGGTGATCACAGTTTATGACACAAGGGGCGCAAGACGACACTCGACCAAATGCCTTAATCCAGCAGATTCGTGGGTTGTTTCCGAGGAAAACCGCCGGAGGTCTGGGTGTGTGAACAGAGTAACACTTGAGAGTAGCACAAGAGAATGTTACTTAGGGCGTAAACAGAGGGGATTCCGCCGCGGGTTGGCGAAGCGAAAGCCGACCGCCTCCGCGCTCCCGGTTCGATCCAGAGTATTGCCCGCCTACTGGCCGGTGGCGCCTTCGGACTGCTGGCCGTCGCCTTCGCTCTCGATGATGCGGCGCACGGCGGCGTTGAGATCGGGAGCGGTCAGCACCAGCTCGCGCAGGGGCTCGAGCTTTTGATGAATCGTCTCGCGATGTGCGGGGTTCGCCTCAAGCTGCTCGACATAGCCCTGCCATTGCCCGGAGAGCTTGGCCTCCAGAACAGATTCCAGAGCCGCGTTGCGCAGTGAGAGATATTCGATGACGTCGAGGAGACGAAGCGCGAGATCTTTGTCCGAGAGCATTGCGAGGGCCCTTTTTTGAGATGTTGGATTGCTGCTGAGGCTGCCCTCAGCGCTCCCACAAAGAAATAAGACCTAGTTGTAACCCGAACGGTTTCAGGACACCGACGGGCCACGACAGCCACCACAAGCTAGGGCTTGCCCGCCCTTGATGAGTCACCAGCCCCCCGAAGAACCGTCTGATACAAGAACGACACCAACAGGTAGTAGAACCCGTTGACTAAGGCGGCGAAAATAAGGACAAATGCTAAGACGAATCCCTTCGCATTCTCAGTTGCCATAAAACCAAGTGACGAAGGAAAGAAAATTAAGTAAAGCAGTGTTCGAAATTCAGTGGGACCTGAGTGTAAGTGGAAAGCGTACAAACTCAGCAAGGCGGCTGCGCCAACCCCGACCGTAAAAGACAGTCTTAGCGATCTAATCATTTCGCAAACTCGGTACGATAGATTTGCGAACTAGTTTACCTTTACTGCAGAATTTGCTAAGGGCTAATAGCTAAAAGCTAAGAGCCCTTCGCCGACAGCCTTTCTTACAACGATCCCATATTCGCCAGGAATTCGCCGTTCGACCGGGCCTTGCCCAACTTGTCGATGAGCAGTTCCATGGCTTCCACCGGCGACAGCGGGTTCAAAATCTTGCGCAGAACCCAGATGCGTGCCAGGTCTTCCTTGGGGATCAGCAACTCTTCCTTACGCGTGCCCGAGCGCTGAATGTCGATGGCCGGGAACGTACGCTTGTCGACCAGTTTGCGGTCGAGGATGATTTCCATGTTGCCGGTGCCCTTGAATTCTTCGAAGATCACGTCGTCCATGCGCGATCCGGTTTCGATCAGCGCGGTCGCAATGATGGTCAGCGAGCCGCCTTCTTCGATGTTACGGGCCGCGCCGAAGAAGCGCTTCGGCCGCTGCAGCGCGTTGGAATCCACGCCGCCGGAAAGCACTTTGCCCGAGGGCGGAACGATGGTGTTGTAGGCACGCGCCAGACGCGTAATCGAGTCCAGCAGGATGACGACGTCGCGCTTGTGTTCGACCAGGCGCTTGGCCTTTTCGATCACCATCTCGGCGACCTGCACGTGACGCGCGGCCGGCTCGTCAAAGGTCGACGAAATCACTTCGCCCTTCACCGAACGCTGCATGTCCGTAACTTCTTCCGGACGCTCGTCGATGAGCAGCACGATGAGCACGATCTCGGGATGGTTGGTGGTGATGGAGTTCGCCAGGTTCTGGAGCAGCATCGTCTTGCCGGTACGCGGCGGTGCGACGATGAGGCCGCGCTGTCCCTTGCCGACCGGGGTCAGCAGGTCCATGACGCGGGCGCTGATGTTTTCGCGAACCGTCTCCAGCTTGATCCGTTCCTGCGGATACAGCGGAGTGAGGTTATCGAAGAGGATCTTGTTGCGCGCCTCTTCGGGCGACTCAAAGTTGACGGCCTCAATCTTGACCAGCGCGAAGTACTTTTCGCCCTCATGCGGAGGACGGACCTGGCCGCTAATGGTGTCACCGGTTTTGAGATCGAATTTGCGAATCTGTGACGGAGAAACGTAGATATCGTCCGGTCCGGGCAGATAGTTGTAATCGGGCGAGCGGAGAAAACCATAACCATCAGGAAGGATTTCCAGCACGCCTTCGGCGAAGATGTGTCCTTCTTTTTCGCTTTGGGCTTGCAGGATCTTAAAGATGAGGTCCTGCTTACGCAGGCCGCTGGCGCCGGGTAGCTCGAGAGACCGAGCTATGCGGGTCAACTCGGTGATGTTCTTTTCTTTCAGTTCTGAGATTGTCATGTTCACCTACGGGGATTTTGCGGAAGGGCGGGCCGGAGGAACGTACGAGGAAGCGCCAAAGGCGCGACGCGCTTAAGCAGCGCGCCGCTGGCCTTCGGTTGCAGTCTCCGGTTCAAGAATCACTGCGCGGCGGTCCGCATCAGCGATGCGATTCAGCACATCGTTGGTCGTGTCCTGAATGCGCGTGTTGGGCTTGTGGAACCTGCGGGTCGCCTTAGACGCCAGCTGACACAGTGTGTAACGGTTGCGCAGAGTGTGTACTGCCTCAAATACCAGTTCAGACCTCATCGATATATGTCTCCTATATGTGTATGAATGGATGTTCCGGAGCCCGGCCAGATATAAATCAATGCTCCTTGCCTAAATTCAAGCGATGGGAACCGACGGCGAACCAGACTTTTGCGGCAGGAACCAATTTCTTAGATGCTGCGCGAGTGGTTTCGGTTCGGCAATTTCTCGCCTGCTAACCGCGGTTCCTCTACTACGGAAACCGTTCTGTTGCAATAACTTACCTCAATCGTTTGTGCTCCCGGCAATGTGGCGCAGCCGGAGCTTTTCTTTCCTGTTTCCCTGATGATGGCTTTCTGAGGGGGCCGTTTCGGGGCAGGACGCTTGGACTGGTCTTACAGGACCACGCCTACGTAAAAAAGTAAGGTAGCCGCCTCGCTCGTCACAGTCAAGAAAAATCGTCTGCCGAATCTAACCTCCAACCAACATCAGATTCCAACGCTGCCCCCTTAGACGTGCAGGGGGAGCAAACGTCGCTACAAATTTACTAACAGCCAATGCCTCAATAAGTTGCGGTCGGATACCGCGTATTTTTGCCTTCCCCGGAAGCGCCACGTTTGTGGCCTTTCGGCGACTCCGAGACCTTCAAGCGCCCGTTTCCAGCCGACTTTTTTCCAGTGCGCAAAATCGCGTGATAGCGCGCCTGGGCCAAGGCATTAGTCATAGGCCTGGTGTCATCACCCGGCCGCATCCCCGGCAAACATGCCGAAAACCTTCCCAGCCACGAGCTGCCTGTCTCGGCTACGCCCAGAACGTTCGATCCAGCGTCCGATACTGAATCGCCTCGGCGATGTGGCCCGGCTCGACCTCTGCGCTGCCTGCCAGATCGGCTACGGTCCGTGCCACCTTCAAAATGCGATCGTGCGCTCGCGCACTCAGTCCCTGCTTGACCATGGCTCGCTCCAGCAGGTGCTCGGAATCCGTACCCAGCTCGCAGTATTTTCTGATCTCCCGCGAGCCCATCTGGGCGTTCGCGTAAATTCGCTCGCCGCCGGAGCAGAGCCTCTGCAATTGGATATCCCGGGCACGGATCACGCGCTTGCGGATGTCGGCAGAGCTCTCCGGTACCGCTCCGCCGCGCAGCTCGCGGTAATTCACCGAGGGCACATCGATGTGAAGGTCGATGCGGTCCATCAGCGGGCCGGAAATCTTCGAGACATAGCGTTGAATCATCATCGGCGAGCAGCGACACTCGCGGCTGCGGTCGTTGTGATAGCCGCAGGGGCAGGGATTCATCGCGGCCACCAGCATGAAACGCGCCGGGAAGGTCAACGACATGGCGGCGCGGGCGATGGTCACGGTGCCGTCTTCCAGCGGCTGCCGCATCACCTCGAGCACATTGCGTGGGAATTCGGGCAGTTCGTCCAGGAAGAGCACGCCGTTGTGGGCGAGCGAAACTTCGCCGGGGCGCGGAATCATGCCTCCGCCGATGAGCCCCGCGTCGGAGATGGTGTGGTGGGGCGAGCGAAACGGCCGCGTGCCGACCAATGCGCTGCCTGCATCGAGCACGCCCGCCACGCTGTGAATCTTGGTGGTCTCCAACGCCTCTTCGAAGGTCAGCGGCGGGAGCACAGTAGCCATGCGCTTGGCCAGCATGGTCTTGCCCGATCCGGGCGGTCCGATCATCAGGAGATTATGGCCGCCGGCCGCGGCAATCTCGATGGCGCGCTTAGCCGTCTGCTGGCCGCGCACGTCGCGAAAATCGACGGCGAAGTCCTGCGAACTTTCCAGCAGGGCCTGGGTATCGACCTTCACCGGGGCAACGCCGTTGCCGCTATTCAGCAGCTGCACCACCTGCGTCAGCGACTTGACGGGATAAACCTGAACTCCTTCCACCAGCGCCGCTTCGCGGGCGTTGACTTCAGGAACGATAAGTTTGCGAATGTTGTTGGTGCGCGCCATCACCGCGATCGGAAGCGCGCCACGCACGCCACGCACGCCGCCATCGAGCGAGAGCTCGCCCACAAAAAGCGAATTCTCAGGAGGCTTGTTGTTCAAGCCTCCATAAGCGCCGAGGATGCCAAGCGCCATCGGCAGGTCGAAGCCCGAGCCTTCCTTGCGAATGTCGGCGGGCGCCAGGTTGATGGTGATAGTGGTGGCGGGAATGTCGTAGCCGCTGTTCTTCAGGGCAGCGCGAATGCGCTCGCGGCTCTCACGCACCGTTGCGTCGGGCAGACCAACGGTGGTGAAGAAGTCTTTGTCGCTTTTGAACGGAGCAACGTCGACCTCGACTTCAATGAGGTTGGCGTCAATGCCGTAAACGGCGGCGCTCAGTGTCTTGTAGAGCATGCAGGGGAGTGCATGCCTACCACAGAATTCTAAGAGATAGCAGAACCACGCGACGAACGGTGTGACCGCTCTCACCTCACAACGTGACAAGACCGGAGCGCCTCGCGGATGAACGTCAATCCAAAGACTCTCCCGGCGCGGGCCAAACGTATCGCAGGAGAATGGTAAGGGCGAGAGTAACGAAGAACAATGCCCATTGCGGATGCGCGGGCCAAATCTTGTGCATTAGCCCCAGCATCCAGGCGATGGTGCCAATTGCGCTTGCCACGAGAGATGCTTTCAATGTCTTCATGGATCAGCTCCGGGATTTGTTGTCAGAGCACGACTTCAGGCGGCTGAAAAATTCGGTGCAGGCTGCCTTGTGTCAGGGCACGACCTTAGCCGCTGCACACGGTATGCGGGAGCTAAAGCCCGCTTTAAAAAGAAGGCTATCGGCGTGACTGAAATCGTACCCTGACACAAGGCTCGCTTCCGCCGAGCTCTTCGGCAGCCTATAAAGTCGCACACTAAACACGAAACTGGCTGCGCGACCTCTTCAAGCTGCTTCCTCGGCAAACTGCCGAACTTCCTCCAGTTGAGCCTGCGCTCTTTGCAAACCGCGCACGACCATCGCCTGGTCGATGAAGCGGCGCAGTCGCTCGTTCCCAGGCTTGCGCGAGCGCGCATACAACCACAGCATCGCCGACAATCCAATGACGCCGACCGCCATGCCCAGCCATATCACCGAGGGCGCCTGCGCGAAGAGGTTAACGTGCACCAGGCCGAGCAGTACCATCAGCACCGGGATCCAGAGGAACCACCAGCTTAAACCGGTTACGATGCTGCTGAGGAGATAAGCGCGGCGGACGCGCAACAGCCCTTCCTGAATCTGGAGCACCGAACCCGCATAATCGATGTTCTGGATGGCGCCCATCACCATGCCGGCCGAGATCAGGCAGCCCACGCCGTACGCATTCACCACCGCCCCTGCCACAATGACGGAGAGAGCGCCTGGCCGGCTGCTCCACAAGCTGGCCGCCAGCAGCAGGAAACAAAGACCAAAGAGCATCTGGAGGATCTGCCCCCAAAATAACGGCCGCAGATTCGAGCGCGCGCTTGCCAGTTTCTGGTGCTTGTACATGGCGAGGTGGATGGCGCTGTCGCGCTTCAGTTGCTGGTTCAAGGTGTCCCATGCCGTTTTCAGTTCTTCGAGTTCCATGACTTCTTCCTCTTCGCAATAGCGGCGGCTAAACCTCGGCGCGAATCTTCTGCTTCAGCCGGTTGATCTTGGTGGAAACATTGCTTGGGGTGATGCCGAGAATTTCGGCGATCTCCCGCTGACTCTTGTCTTCGAGGTACAGCAGCAGCAGGGCCCGGTCGAGCGGCGCCTGCCGTTCGATGAAGGTCTGCAGCCGCTGGTGGAGATCCGATGGATCGCCAGGTGCCGCGGCCGTATCGTGCAGCGTTTCGTCCAGAGGCACGGCCACCTGCCGGTGTCGCACTTCTTTCCTCACATAACTGATGGCGACGTTCAGCGCGATGCGATACATCCAGGTGCTGAAGGTGCGCGCGGGATCGTACTTTGGCCACGCCCGCCAAAGTTGCGCGGCAATCTCCTGCACCAGGTCTGCGCGCTCGTCAGGACGCCAGCAGTAAGTGCCGGCTACCTTGAAGACGATGCCCTCATGCGCCAGCAGAAGGGCCTCGAACTCGCGTTGGCGCTGGTCTTGCATCGTGATCTGGGGTCTTCTCCTGAGAACAGCGCGCGGCGGGCCTCGAGATTCACCGTCTGTACAGTGATTCGCCCGGACCTGCTGAATGTCACAGAACCAATGATTATTTTTTGCGGAGATAGATGCCAGCGGAAAAGCGTGCAGATTACGGTGCGGTTAAAAGGCGGTGAAGACGGTAGAGGAATCTGCCGCTAGAAATTGAAGGGCGGAATTCTTGTCCGGAAGCGCAGCGCCCAGTTGCACATCCGATGCCGTGAGGCCAAAGAATTCCGCCAACCGATAAACCTGACTCGCTATGGTTCGCCCTAAATCACTTCCCTAAAACGATCCCAATGAAGGCATTCTGGCATCGCAGCGCGGAAGTGCCAATGCCCCTTATGCCGTAGGACCCTACAACTTCGGTCGTAATGCCTCCGTTGTCGGAACCGGCTGGTGGTGTCCGGCGTCACTGGCCCGCCGCACCGCCCTTTGGTATCTTCGAGCTATGCCGCTCTCGGCCAACATCTGCGGAGTCATTCTGTCCGCGGGCTTCTCCAGCCGCATGGGCCGCGATAAGGCGTTGCTGCCGTGGCCTCCGGTCGCCGAGAGTACACCTGTGGCCAACACGTTTCTGGGCGCAACCATCGATTTGCTGCAAGCCTTCTCGGAGTTGGTGATCGTGGTCGCCGGCAAGAACGCGCCGCACATTGCCCCGGTGATCTACGCGCACGGCGGCTTTCTCACGATCAACCGCCAGCCGGAGTTGGGACAGTTCAGTTCGCTTCAGGCCGGCCTCCATGAGGTGCTGAACCATGGACGGGACGCGGCCTTCATCGACCTCATCGACCGCCCGCCGGCCCTGCCGAGTACTCTGCGCGCCCTGCGCGAAACGTTCCAGTATGCCGACCCGCACGTCTGGGCTGTAGTGCCCGAAGTAATGCGCAATGGCGAAGCGGTACACGGCCACCCCATTCTCATAGGCCGCGAGATGATCGAGGCTTTCCTGAGCGCGCCCGTAACCAGCAGCGCCCGCGAAATCGAACACCAGCACCAGCAGCATATTCAGTACGTGCCGGTCGACGACCCGCGGCTCGGCGTCAATATCGACACCCCTGAGGACTACGCGCGTCTGGCGCAGACCGAGATGATCTCGTCGGAGAAGCAGTTTTGAATTTCTCGACCCCCGCTGAATTTGTTGACCAGGTCCTTGGATTGAAACCATCCATCGCTGTCTTCGACTGCGACGGTACCCTGTGGAGCGGCGACGCCGGCGCCGACTTCTTCTACTGGGAGATCGAGCGCGGCCTCATCAGCCGCGAGATGGCCGACTGGGCCCTGGGCCGGTACGAGGGCTACAAGGCCGGCACGGTCAGCGAAGAGCAAATCTGCGGCGAGATGGTCAGCATGAACCGCGGCGTCTCGCATGAAAAGCTACAGCGCGCGGCGCGCGAGTTTTTCGACGAAGTCGTCGCCCACCGCATCTTCCCCGAACTGCAGGAACTGACGCACAAGCTCATCGCGCAAGGCTGTGAGTTATGGGCGGTGTCGTCGACCAACGACTGGGTGGTCGAGATCGGCGCCGAGCGTTTCGGCATCCCGCGCGAGCGCATCCTCGCTGCGTGCGTTGAAATCGAAGGCGGCTGCGCCAGCGACCGGCTCATCCGCGTGCCCACCGATGAACTCAAAGCCGTCGTCATTCGCGAAGTCATCGGCAAGCCGATGGAGGCGGTCTTCGGCAACTCCGTCCACGACCAGGCAATGCTGGAGATGGCGAAGTGGCCGTTCTGCGTAAACCCCAATCCTGACCTGGAGAAGATCGCGCGGGAGCGCGGGTGGGCCGTGTATTGGCCGGCCAATAACGAAGCGCTAGGCTTCGAGCAGTTCTTGGGGGCTGGATTCCCTTCAATCTCATTTGTCATCCCGACCGGGGGCTCCAGCCCGATGGAGGGACCTATACTCGCAGGATGACAACGAAAAAAAGGCTGTCGTTGAAGGCGCAAGAAAAATGCCCGCCATCACGGCGGGCATGCACATCGATCTCAAACTCGGATTACGCTTTTTCCAGATTCACCGCTCTGCGGAAGGAGCCCTGCTCGTTCTTGATCTTTTCCTGCAGCAGCATGATCGCGTAAATCAACTGCTCAGGACGCGGCGGGCAGCCCGGCACGTAAACATCCACCGGGATCCACTGATTCACGCCCTGCACCAGCGCGTAGTTGTTGAACACGCCGCCGGAGGTCGCGCACGCGCCCATCGAGATGACCCACTTGGGCTCGGGCATCTGCTCGTAGAGTTCGCGGATGACCGGCGCCATCTTCTGCGAGACGCGGCCGGCGATGATCATCAGATCCGACTGGCGCGGCGAAGGGCGAAACACCTCGGCACCGAAACGCGCGATATCGAAGCGCGAGGCGCCCATCGACATCATCTCGATGGCGCAGCAGGCCAGGCCGAAGGTCATCGGCCAGATGGAGTTGCGGCGCACCCAGTTGACCACAGCGTCGAGCGACGCCAGCACCACGCCCTCGTGCTGCTGCTCGCCAAAGGTGGCGCGCAGAATGCCGCGGCGGCTCTGGTCGGAGCCGACGAGATTGTCGAAGCGCTCGGCACCCGTCTCCGGGTTGTCGAAGTGCGGCATGCGATGTTCAGCCATATCAGTCCATATTATACCTACCTGATTTGATGCCTGAACCAAGCCAAGGAATGCGCAATCTCAACTTAAGCGCGCGTTGCCGTCACCGTCAGATACTCGTTCCTGATAACCGTGTGCTGCTCCGGGTCAGGGGCAACATTCGCCTTCGACCACAACGCCACCATATCGCGCTCTAACGCCGCCTGACCGGCCTCGTCCAAGCGGCTGAACGCTACTTGCGTCGGTCCGAAGTATTTGCGGAAGAATGCCACCGCGCCGGCCGGATTGAACGGCAGATCAAACTCAACAGGCGTCAGCTTCGTTTCGATGTTGGTGAACCCGGACGACAGCCGCTCGCGAACCGTTTTCTCGTCGCCCCAGAGAAGCGGAGGCGCCAATCCCGGCGGAGGCGGTACGTGCCTGGCGGTGGTGCGGAACATCTCTCCCGTGAAGCTGGCCGGATTCCAATTGGCCATGGCCACCCGGCCTCCGGGCTTCAATACGCGCGCCATCTCCGAGGCCACCAGCTCCGGACGCGGGGCAAACATCGCTCCGAACATGGAGACGACGACGTCGAAGGAACCGTCTTCGTAGGGCAGCTGCTTCGGCATCGCCTTCATCGAACTTCGCCGGAAGATTCTCCGCTGCGGCGCGGGCGCGCGCCTGTTCGAGAAGATTGGTGGCGATATCCAGGCCCGTAACCTGGGCGCCGCCGCGCGCCATCGGAATGGCGAGATTGCCCGAGCCGCAGGCGATATCGAGCGCGCGCACACCGCGCGGAAGTTTGAGAGCGGCGACGAAAGCTTCGGCAGCGCGCTCGGTATTCCGGGCGACCTCGCCGAAATCGCCGGCCATCCACGTGGCACGCATGGAATTCTTGATTTGATCGATCGAAGGTTCTGCCGAACTCATCCCTCACCCCTGACAATTCGTTGTTGTCGAGAGTGCCTACGCGGAAGAGAGCTGTCAAGCTGAGCTACTCCGCGATTGAGGCGCTGCGAAGGAAATCGTAGTTTCCGGCAGGCGAGAGGGTGATGCCGTGCACGCGGTTGGTGTGCACCAGCACGTTGTCGAGATACCACAGATTGATGTACGGCAGGTCCTGCGCCAGGATCACCTGCACCTCGTCATAGATGGCTTTGCGCTTCTGCTGATCGAGGGTGCTGCGGCCTTCTTTGATCAACGCATCAACGCGCGGATTCGAATAGAACGTGCGGTTGGCGCGCTTGGGCGCGAAGCTTGACGTGGCGAAGACGTTCTCGAACATGTCGGGGTCCTGGTTGCCGCCGATCCAACGCAGCGAGTGTACCTGATACGCGCCCTTGGTGACATCGGCGAGAAATGTGGCGGATTCAAAGCTGCGGATGTCGAGCGCGATGCCAACGTCACGCAGTTGCTGCTGCAGCACCGCGGCGAGCAGGCGCGTCGACTCCTCCGTCGAGGTCTTCATAACGATGTGGAAGCGAACGCCGTTTTTCGCACGATAGCCGGCGTCATCCAGCAATTGCCGCGCCCGCGCAGGATCGTGCGGATAGCGCTCGACATCGCCGTCGTAGGCCCAATGCTGCGGCGGAAGGATGCTGTAGGCCGGGCGCGCCTCATCGCGCAGCAGGTAGTGAATGATGGGCTGCGTGTTGATGGCATAGGCGATAGCGCGGCGGACGCGCACGTCCTTCAGGATCGGGTCACGCAGATTGAGCGCGAGATAGGCGTAGATGGTGCCCGGCGACTGCATCACCGTGAGGTTGTGATCGCGCTGCAAGGCGACGACCGTGTCGGCGGTCAGCGAGTTGATGGCGACGTCGGCGCTCTGCTTGCGCAGCTCCAGCGCGCGCGTTGTGGAGTCGGGGATGACCTTGAACTCGACGCGAGCAATCTTCGGCGGCGTGGCCCAGTACTCTGGGTTGCGCTCGACGATGACGTTCTTGTCCTGCTGCGCGCTGACGAAGCGATAGGGCCCCGAACCGATCGGCTTGCGCACAAAGTCCTCACCACTGCCGTAGGGCACGATGCCCGCTGCACCGGACAGATTCCACAGCAGTGACGCGTAGGGCTGCTTCAGGTGAAAGATGACGGTGTAATCGTCGGGCGTCTCGATGCTGCTGACCGAGGCGAAGGTGCTGGCTTTGGGGCTGCGAATTTTGCCGCTGATGAGCGAGTCGAAGGTCCACTTCACATCACGCGAGGTGAGCGGCTGTCCGTTGTGGAAGCGCACGCCGTGGCGCAGATGAAAGATGTAGGTCAGCGGATCGGGAGTCTCCCAGCGCTCGGCCAGCGCGGGCTGCAGGTTGAAGTGCTCGTCGCGCGTGACCAGCGGGTCGAAGAGCAGCTCGTCAATGCGCTGCGACTGCGCGTCGACGCCGACGCGCGGATCGAGATTAATGGGGCTGCTCTCGATGATCATCACCAGCGTGTTAGGGTCGGGCTTCTGCGAACAGGCGCAAAGAAGTAGAGCCGCGGCGACGCACAGCCACAGAGAAAAAATCTGGACTACGGGAATTCCGAGGCGCGTCGAAATCGATTTTTGCAGGCTGCTTCTTGATTGCGCCTGCTCCGTGTCTCTGCGCCTCCGTGGTGAACCCGTGACTAGGCATAGCTGACCTTGCCGAGGATCGCCGGCCGCTCGGCGCCCGTGGCCGACGGAACGTTCGACGGCATTCGCCGCCAAGTCTGATAGGCAAGCAGCGCAAAGGCCGCGGCCTCCTTCGCTTCCGACGGCAGGCCGAAGTCGTCGGTGGTGCGCACGCGCAGCTTCAACGGCGCAAGCTCTTCGCGGATCATCCGCATCAGCGTCGCGTTCTTCGTGCCACCGCCGGAGACAACGAACTCGCGGAAGCGCTGCGGCGGCTCGACCATCGGCAGAACAAATTTGCGCACAGCGATAGCCGATCGAACGCGCGGTTAGCGCGGTTGCGGTAGCCACGATGTCGTTTTCATCGGCGCGACGGCAGAGGCGCAGGAATTGCGCGCACGAACTCGCGGCCAAACTGCTCGCGCCCGGCGGTCTTGGGCGGCTTCTGCCGAAAGTAGGGATTGCGCAGCACTTCGCGCAGCACACGCTCGATCGGCTCGCCTCGCGCCGCGAGCCGCCCGTTGCGATCATACGGCTTGCCGAAGAGATGCTCGGTGACGGCGTCGATCACCATGTTGCCTGGGCCGGTGTCGAAGGCGATCAGGTCGTCGGGCTGCGGCACGCGGAGGAATCGCGGTCAGATTGCCGATGCCGCCGAGGTTCTGCACGATGCGCCCGTAACGGCGATGGCGATAAAGCGCGTAATCGAGAAACGGAACCAGCGGCGCGCCTTTGCCGCCGGCAGCCATGTCGGCCGGACGAAAATCGCTGACCACCGGCACACCCAGCTTCGCGGCGATGATTGCGCCTTCGCCCGTCTGCCAGGTACAGGCGATGCGGCGTCCGAGAAACGGCTTGGCCGATGCCCTGGTGATAGATCGTCTGCCCGTGGCAGCCGACGAGTTGGCACTCCAGTCGCGCGCGCCGCTGCGCCGCACGAACCGCATCGGCATAGAGTTCGCCCAGCAGGAAATTGAGCCGCGACAGATCGGCGACGCTCGCTGTCGCTGCATTCATGGTCGCGAGGATCGTGCGGCGAACTTCGCGGGGATAAGGGAAGTGATAGTGCGCCAGCAGCTCCAGCCGCGAGCGGAAGCCGCGGCCCTGGATGCGCGTGAGCGCGACATCGATGCCGTCGGCCGAGGTGCCGCTCATCACGCCGGCGACGATCACCCGGCTACCTCGTCTGCTGAGGCAACGGAGCGCATGCGCAGCTCTTCGCTGAACTGCCAGATGCTGCGGGTCAGCCGCTCGACGGTCTTCTGCTTCGGCGCGGGCGCCATCGGCCTCGTCAGCGCCTTGCGACTTCTTCTTCAGCGCCAGCACGCGCTCGGCTTTCGCGCGACCAGCCTGGCGAATCTCTTGTCCGCTTCGGCCTGCTTCAGCACGGCTTCAAACGCCCGCCGCACGCTCTCTTCTTTCTGGCAGACCAGGAACATGTCGGCTCCGGCGCGCAGCGTTTCAACCGCAGCGTCTTCGATCGACGCCGACGCCAGCACGCCGCCCATGTCGAGATCGTCGGTGATGATCAGGCCCTCGTAGCCGATCTTCTTGCGCAGAATGTCGCTCATCCACTTCTTGGAAAGCGAGGCCGGCGTGTTGTCGCCCGTGACCTGCGGGATAGGCCGCGTGCGCCACCATCACGAACGGCAGCTCGTCATGCAGCTTGCGATATGGAACCAGGTCCTGCTTCCACATCGCCTTCCACTTCTTGTCGATCGAGGGCAGCTCGTCGTGCGTGTCCAAGTTGCGCCTCGCCGAGGCCGGGGAAATGCTTGCCGCAACCCAGCACATCGCAGTCGTGCAAGTCCGCGCAGGAACGCCTTGCGTAGGCCGATCGTGTCGCTTTGGCTTGTCGGAGACGGTGCGCGAGCCGAGCACGCTCTTCGACGCCTGCGAAGCGCAGATCGAAGACCGGCGCGAAGTCGGTGTTGAAGCCCAGGGCGCGGACTTCTTCGCCGATCAGGCGGCCATGCCGGCGGAAGAGCTTCTTCGATCGCGAGGCCGCAACCTCGCTCACCGGACGGGATGGGCGCGATGACGTCGCGCAGACGATCGACGGTGCCGCCTTCCATGTCGACGCAGAGGAACATCGGCGTCTCCGCGGTTTTCTGCGCGCCGCTCAGCAGAGCGTGCGTCTGCTCGGCGTGTTCCAGGTTGCGTTTGAAGAGGATGATGCCGGCGGGCTGAGAGGCTGTCAAGCATGACGCGCAGCCGTTGCGACATAGCTGTGCCGTCGAAGCCCATGATGAGCAACTGGCCGACCTGCTGACGAAGTTCGCGGGAACGTTTTGATGCCATGGGAATAGATGAGTGTAACGCGTAGGGAGAAGGAATTCAGGTGAGAAGGAAGAGTCCCACCCTCTCGCCAAAAGAGGGCGAGGAGGATGGGGCACCCGGAAGGTTAGAAAGGTGATGCAGTTTGTTTGGGAAGATTGTCATCACGAGCGCCGGTTGGCGCGATCGGGATGACAATCAGGTAAGGGTTGTGCGCGCTATTCCATCTGCTTCTTCAACTCATGCAGCAGGTTCAGCGCCTCCAGCGGGCTGAGGCGGTCGAGATCGGTTTCTTTCAGGCGGTCGACGATCTTCTGCGACAGCGGAGTGAAGATGGTCAGCTGCATGGGCCCCGGGTTCGCGCGCTTCGTCGTGCGCCAGATGCTTCACCGCGCTGCGCTCGGCGTTCTCGTGTTCGGCCAGGACCTCGCGCGCGCGAGTGATGACATCGTTCGGCAGCCCGGCCAGCTTGGCGACCTCGATGCCGTAGCTTTTGTCGGCGGCGCCCTCTTCCACCTTGCGCAGGAAGACGATTCCGCCGCCGCTTTCCTTCACCGCCGACGTGGAAGTTCTTCACCCCGCTCAGCCGGTCGGCCAGCTCGGTCAGCTCGTGATAGTGCGTGGCAAACAGCGTCTTGGCCCGCGTGTTGGCGTGGATGTACTCGATGGCGGCCCACGCGATGGCCAGCCCGTCGTAGGTCGCGGTGCCGCGGCCCACTTCATCCAGCAGGATCAGCGAGCGCGGCGTCGCCGTGTTCAGGATCGCCGCGGTCTCCGTCATCTCGACCATGAAGGTCGAGCGGCCGCGCGCCAGATTATCGGCCGCGCCAATGCGCGTGAAGATGCGATCCACCAGCCCCAGCCGCGCCGAGCGCGCCGGAACGAACGATCCCATCTGCGCCATCAGCACAATCAGCGCCGCCTGCCGCAGGTAGGTTGATTTGCCGCCCATGTTCGGGCCGGTGATGAGCAGGATCGCGTGTGTCGTGCCGTTCAGGTAAATATCGTTGGGGACGAAGCGGTCGGCGACCCCGCAATATCTCCAGCTGCTCGATCACCGGATGGCGGCCCTCGACGATCTCAATGTCAGCTAGTAGTCGTCGAGCTTCGGACGGCAGTAGTTGCGATTCGCTGCCAGCGACGCGAACGAAGCGAGCAGATCGATCTCCGCCAGCGCCAGCGCCGTCTGCCGAATGCGCCGCGCTTCGGCAGCAATCGGCCGAGCGCAACTCGGCGAACAGCCGTCGCTCGATCTCGACCATCTTCTCCTGCGCGTCGAGCACCTTGCCTTCGTATTCCTTCAGCTCCGGGGTGGTGAAGCGCTCGGCGTTGACCAGCGTCTGCTTGCGCTCGTAATCGGCGGGCGCGTGTTGCAGGTTCGCCTTCGAAATCTCAAGGTAGTAGCCGAAGACGCTGTTGAATTTCACCTTCAGCGAGCCGATGCCGGTGCGCTGGCGCTCGCGCTGCTCGATCTGCGCGATGTACTGCTTGCTGTTGCGGCTCAGGTCGCGCAGTTCGTCGAGCGTCGCGTCAACGCCGGTCGCGGATCACGCCGCCATCGGCAAGCGTGAGCGGAGGCTCGTCTTCGAGCGACGAGGCGATGCGCTCGCGCAGGTCGGCGAGTTCATCGCACTGCGCATGCAGCGCTCTGCAGTCGTTCCGCGTTGAAATGCGCCAGCGATTCCCGAACCTTCGGCAGCTTCGCCAGCGAAACCGCCAGCGCCAGCAGGTCGCGCGGATTCGCCGTCTCCAGCGTGACGCGGCTCAGCAGGCGCTCGAGATCGAGAATGCCCTCCATCGCATCGCCGCAGCTCTTCGCGCCCGACCAGGTCGCGCACCATGCGCCTCAACGGCGTCCAGCCGCAGGTTGATCTCGTTGCGATCGATCGAGGGCCGCAGCATCCAGGCGCGCAGCAGGCGCTTGCCCATCGGCGTGACCGTGCAGTCCAGGCAGCGAAACAGCGTGGCGTTGTCGCCGGCGCCGGAGAAGAGCGGCTCGATCAGTTCAAGATTGCGCACGGTGACCGCGTCGAGCACCAGGCAGTTCTGCCGCTCGTAGAAGCCGATGCGGTCGACGTGGTCGAGCGAGCCGCGCTGGGTGGTGCGCACGTAGTGCAGGATTGCTCCGGCGGCGCGTCGCCGCGGCCGCGCGGTTCGCCAGGCCAAAGCCTTCCAGCGAGAGCACGCCGAAATGATTCTCCACCTGCGGAATGGCGTAGTCGGGCGCGAAGACCCAGTCCTCCAGCGGCGTCTCCGCCCAGCTGGCGTTCTCCAGCGACGCCATGCGCGGAGCCGCGGCAGCCTGGCGGCCCACCCTCTCGCCAACAGCGGGCGAGGAGGATGGGGCACCCGATCGTGCATGTGGATCTGCGCCTGCTCGAACAGCGGCAGCGACGAGGCGAACAGCACCTCGCGCGGACGCAGCACCAGCAGCTCTTCGCGGATGCGGCGCTCGGCGTCATCGCCGGTGAACTCGGTCGCCCGAAACTCGCCGGTGGAAAGATCGAGCGCAGCAAATCCCGCGGCGTTGCCTGCTCGCGCCACGCAGGCCAGGAAGTTGTTTTCCTCCGAGCCCAGCTGCGAGTCGGCGGCCGTGCCCGGCGTGAGCACCCGCGTCACCTCGCGCTTCACCAGCTTCTTGGCGACGCTTGGGATCTTCCATCTGCTCGCAGATGGCGACCTTGAAGCCCTTGCGGATGAGCTTGGCGATGTAGTTTTCCGCCGCGTGGTAGGGCACGCCGCACATCGGGATGGCGATGCCTTTCTCCTTGTTGCGCGAGGTCAGCGTGATCTGCAGCTCGCGCGCCGCCACCACCGCGTCTTCGAAGAAGAGCTCGTAGAAATCGCCCAGGCGGAAGAACAGCAGCGCGCTGGGATGCTCTTTCTTGATCGCGGCGTACTGCCGCATCAGCGGAGTGGAAGGCTCGCTCATGGAGGAAAACTGCGCGGATTATAGCAGTCGCGCTGACTCACTGCGGGCGAGTGAGGCGGGGTGCTACACTGCGGCTTTTGCGAGGGTTTCGCGATGGCAACTATTCTTGGCTTTGAATGCAGCAAGTGCGGCGCAGAAGTTCGATCCCACACCGGCGCCGACCGTGTGTCCCGTCGACGGCGGTCCGCTCTACGTCCGCTACGACCTCGACGAGATCAAGTGGCAACCACAGTCCGCGACTCGCTGCTGGGCGCGCCCGAAGAACATGTGGCGCTACGCGCGCCGTTCTGCCCGATGCCGAGCCGGTGACGCTGGGCGAAGGCTTCACGCCCATGCTGCCCAGCCGCCGCTATCCCAACCTGCTGATCAAAGATGAAGGCCTGAATCCCACCGGCTCGTTCAAAGCGCGCGGCATGGCAGCGGCCATCACCATGTTGCAGCACTACGGTGTGAAGAAAGTCGCGGCGCCGTCGGCGGGCAACGCCGGTGGCGCGATGGCCATCTATGGCGCGGCCGCGGGCATCGAGGCCTACGTCTTCATGCCGAAGGATGTGCCGATCGCCAATCGCCTGGAAGTCGAAGCCGCGGGCGCGAAGCTGACGCTGGTCGATGGGCTTGATCAGCGACTGCGGGCGCATGGTGGCCGAGCGCAAAGAGAAGGAAGGCTGGTTCGACCTGTCGACGCTGAAGGAGCCGTTCCGCATCGAGGGCAAGAAGACCATGGGCTACGAGGTCGCCGAGCAGATGAACTGGACGCTGCCCGACGCGATTCTCTATCCCACCGGCGGCGGCGTTGGGCTTGATCGGCATGTGGAAGGCGTTCGAAGAGATGGAAGCGCTCGGATGGATCGACCGCGGCAAGCGGCCGCGAGATGATCTGCGTGCAGGCCGACGGTTGCGCGCCGATACCGAAGGCGCTCGAGGAGGGCGAGGCCGTATCGAAGATGTGGCCCGACGCGCACACGCTGGCGGCCGGGCTGCGCGTGCCCAAGGCCTACGGCGACTTCATCATCCTCGACATCGTGCGCAAGAGTTGCGGCACCGCCATCGCGGTCAGCGACGACGCGATCATGGCTGCGGTGAAAGAGATGGCGACCACGGAAGGAATTTTCCCGGCTCCCGAAGGGGGCGCGGCGCTGGCGGCCTATCAGCAACTGCTGGCCAGCGGCTTTCTGACCGAGCAGGACAAGGTGGTGCTGTTCAACACCGGCTCGGGCTACAAGTATCTCGATGTCTTCGCGAAGTATTGGGGCGTGGACGGATTCGCGCCGCGTAAATTGCCTGAGGGCCGAAACATAGGCGGAATCATCGCTCCTTATTGAAGAGTAGAGCGTCTCTCAACGACGTCGGCAACGTCTTGCGCTTTGAGCCGCTGCCACAAGAGGCGCTGCTCAGCGGTATGTGTTATATTTAGATATAACTCAAGAAGAGGAAGTACCGATGCATCGCACCAATCTACGGAAAGTCGGGGGATCGATCATGCTGGCAGTTCCTCCGGCCCTGCTCGACATTCTTGAACTGGCGGCGGGTACGGAGGTAGGCATAGGCGTGGAAGGCGGGCGGTTGGTCGTCGAGCCTCGCCGGCGACCCTCCTATAGTCTTGCTCAACTCCTCTCCGAATCCGAATTCACGGCCAGACGCAGCCCACGAGAGCGGCGGTGGGTCGCTGACAAGCCGGTTGGTCGAGAACTGCTCTGATGAAACGTGGAGAAATCTGGCTGGTTGCGCTCGATCCCGCCGCCGGCCACGAACAAAAAGGGCGAAGGCCGGTGTTAATTGTTTCGCCCGAAGCATTCAACCGCGCAACCCACGTGCCGATCGTTCTCCCCATTACCAGTGGCGGCGAGTTTGCCAGGACTGTCGGCTTCGCAGTTTCGCTGAGCGGCGCGGGGACGAAGACGACTGGCATCGTGCGATGCGATCAGCCGCGGGCACTCGACCTCGGGGCGCGTCATGGCAAACGATTGGAAGCCGTCCCGACTGCAGTCGTGGACGAAGTGCTGGCGCGGCTGGCGCCCATCTTCGATTAGTGGGGGTACACGGGAGATCGATTCATGCGCGATTTTAACAGCTTGTCGCAGAAAGAAATACTTGCTCTGGCCATTTCGCTGGAGGAAGAGGACGAACGAATTTATTCGGATTTCGGCGAGCGCCTGCGGGAAAACTTTCCCGGCACGGCGCAGGTCTTCGAGCAGATGCGGCAGGAGGAGATCGGCCATCGCCGCGAGCTGATCAGCATGTATCAGCAGAAGTTCGGCGAACACATTCCACTGATCCGCCGCCAGGATGTGCGCGGCTTTGTACAGCGCAAACCCATCTGGCTGAACACGCCGTTGCGCCTGGAGCAGATTCGCGCGCAAGTCGGCGCCATGGAAGCCGAAACGCGCAACTTCTACATCCACGCGGCAGCGCGCGCGCAGGATGCCAGCATTCGCCAGTTGCTCGACGATCTCGCCGTGGCTGAGGCGTCGCATGTCGAGCGCGCAGCGCAACTGGAAAAGACCGAGCTCGGCCCCGACGTTCGCGAAGATGAGGACAAGGCCAAGCGGCGGCTGTTCGTGTTGCAGATCGTGCAGCCCGGTCTGGCGGGATTGATGGACGGCTCGGTGTCGACCTTGGCTCCGGTGTTCGCGGCGGCTTTCGCTACGCGCAATACCTGGGACGCCTTCGCCGTCGGACTGGCGGCCTCGCTGGGCGCGGGCATCAGCATGGGTTTTGCCGAAGCGCTCTCCGATGATGGCTCGCTCACCGGCCGTGGCACGCCGTGGCTGCGAGGCCTGATCTGCGGCGCCATGACGGCGCTGGGCGGCATCGGCCACACGCTGCCGTACCTGATCCACAACTTCAATCTGGCGACGACCATTGCCATCATCGTCGTCCTGATCGAACTGGCAACCATCACCTGGCTGCGCAATCGCTACATGGACACGCCGCCGCTCTCGGCGGCTTTGCAGGTGGCGTTCGGCGGCGCACTGGTGTTCGCGACCGGAATTTTGATTGGGAATTCGTGAAGCTCGTTTCGTTCGCAACGTGAAGCTGTTTCGCAAATAGTATTCGCAATCTTGACCGCGCATCCTGAATGCGCCGCTGCAGATAACACTTTTAGAAATGGCTGAGGTGACTGGCATGAATCTCGATCCTGAGTTGCGCACTCCGGCCGTCCTACGTCGCATTCTTTGCTTCTTGCTGGCTTGCACACTAGTCGCCGCGACGCCAAATCCAATCGGAACCGCCGATCCCGCGCGATACCTCAAAGACGTTCAGATTCTGGCCGCACCCAACATGGAGGGCCGAGGTCCGGGCACGAAAGGAATCGAGAAGGCCTCGCACTACATCGAGCAGCGCTATACATCGCTGCATCTCCAACCGGCGGGAACGAACGGATATCTCCAGCCGTTCACCGTGACCACGGGCGCGAAACTCAAATCCGACAACGAGCTAGTGGTGGTGAGCGACGGGAGCCGCGCGCCGCTGAAGATCAACCAGGACTTCGAGCCCATCAGCTTCTCTTCGTCCTCCAGTTTCACCGGGCCGCTTGTCTTCGCCGGCTACGGCGCGACGGCCGATGAGTTTCATTACGACGACTATGCCGGGCTCGACGTGAAGGACAAGATCGTGCTGGTGCTGCGCTACGAGCCGGAGACCTTCGCCGCCAAGACGGGCCATCAGGGCCTGACGCGGTACTCGCAGCTCATCACCAAGGCCATCAACGCGCGCAATCGCGGCGCCAAGGCGATGATCGTGGTCAACGGCAAGCTGGGCGAGGGCGAAGAAGACTTGTTGTTGCGCTTTGGCGGCGTGAGCGGGCCGGAGGATGCGGACATCCTGCTGGCGCAGGTGAAGAACTCCGTTGCCGACGCGTGGTTTAAGGCGGCGGGAAAGTCGTTGGCCGACGTGCAGCAGCAGATCAACAGCACCGGCAAGCCTGACTCGTTCGCGTTTCCGGACACGCTGCAACTCGCGCTGAAGATTGATATTGAGCAGACGCATGCGCAGGTCGACAACGTGCTCGCGTACCTGCCGGGCAAGACCAGCGAGTACATCATCATCGGCGCGCACTATGATCACCTGGGCCGCGGCGATGCCAACTCGCTGGCGCCCTCGCAGATCGGGCAAATCCATCCCGGCGCCGACGACAACGCTTCCGGCACGGCCGGTGTGTTGGAACTGGCACGGCTGTTCGCGCCGCTCAAAGGTCAGCTCGATCGCGGCATTTTGTTCCTGTCGTTCTCCGGCGAAGAACTGGGGCTGCTGGGCTCGGCCCACTGGGTCGCGAACCCGACGCTGCCACTCGACAAATGCATCGCCATGATCAACATGGACATGATCGGGCGCATCCGTGACAACAAAGTCTACGTCGGCGGAGTCGGCACCGGATCAACGTTCCAGGCGATTCTCGATCAGGCGCAGAAGCAGACGCCGCTGAAGATGGAGTACTCGGCCGGCGGATATGCCTCAAGCGATCACACGTCCTTTGTCGCCAAGAAGATTCCGGTGCTGTTCTTCTTCTCCGGCCTGCACGCCGACTATCACAAGCCCTCGGACACGGCCGACAAGATCAATGCGCCGTCGGCTGCGCAGTTGCTGAACGTCGTCGGCGATGTGATGTTGCAACTGGCGGATGCGCCGCAGTCGCCGCAGTTCATCAACGTGGTCGAGCCGAAGCCGGCAGGCGGCGGGGGACAGGGTTATGGGCCGTACTTCGGCTCGATTCCCGACTTCGCCGAGGTGAAGGACGGCGTGCGCTTCTCCGATGTGCGACCGGGATCGCCGGCGGCGAAGGCCGGGCTGAAGGCCGGCGACATCCTGGTGCAGTTTGGCGACAAGCCGGTTCACAACCTGTACGACTTCACCGATGCGCTGCGCGCCAGCAAGATCGGGCAGGTAGTGGAAGTGAAGGTGCTACGCAACGGCCAGCCGCTGACCGTGAGCGTGAAGCTGGAGCAGAGGAAGTAGGCGCTCAGAGCGATTTGTTTTGTGTCAGGGCACGACTTCAGTCCTGCCCTGACACAAGTCGCTTTTTACAGAGCGGCTTGCCGCCAATGAGTTGCTATTTCAACTTTGTTGTCTCTATCCCGCGACGCGTCGTTTGCGATACAGTGTCCGCATGCTCCCGACAACTTGGCGCGCAACGTTTTTCGCGCTTGCAATCCTGCTTTCGCCGCAGATCCTGAACGCACAATCCACGGCCGTCCTTGCGCCATCGAACACCCCCACCAACCTGCTTTACCCCGGCGAGGAAAAGCACCTGAGCAACGTCCGCCAGCTCACCTTCGGCGGACAGAATGCCGAGGCCTACTTCTCGATCGATGACAAGATGCTCAGCTTCCAGCATCAGGGTAACGGTATTCCTTGTGATCAGATTTACACCATCCCGGTCGATACGCCCGATGGGAAGCCGGCGACGCCGAAGCTCATCAGCTCCGGTAAAGGCCGCACCACCTGCAGCTATATCTTTCCCTCGGGAGATCGCATTCTGTATTCCTCGACCGACGGCACCAGCCCTGACTGTCCTCCCAAGCCCGACTACTCGCACGGCTACGTCTGGCCGATCTACAGCAGCTACAAAATCTATACGGCGAAGCTCGACGGCAGCGACCGCAAGCTGCTGACCGACGCGCCCGGCTACAACGCCGAATCCACCATCAGCCGCGATGGCAAGCACATCGTCTTCACCTCGACGCGCAACGGCGACCTCGACATCTACACCATGGACGCCGACGGCAAGAACGTGAAGCAGCTCACGCACGAACTTGGTTACGACGGTGGGCCGTTCTGGTCGGCCGATGGCAAGAAGATCGTGTATCGCGCCGAACATCCAACCACGCCCGAGCAGATCGCCGATTACAAGGCGCTTTACGCGCAGGGGCTCATTCGACCCGGCAATCTGGAGATTTGGGTGATGAACGCCGACGGCTCGAACAAGCATCAGGTGACGCACAACGGCGCGGCGAACTTTGCGCCGTTCTTCCATCCCGACGGCAAGCGCATTATTTTCTCCTCGAACCAGGCGAACCCCAAGAGCGGGCGCGACTTTGACTTGTACATCATCAACGAAGACGGTAGCGGGCAAGAGCGCATTACGTACTTTCCCGACTTCGACGCCTTCCCGATGTTCACCTCTGACGGCAAGCGACTGGTGTGGGCGTCGAATCGCAACGGCAAGCAGCCGCACGAGACCAATATCTTCCTCGCCGACTGGGTAGAGTAGCCAGACTCGCGGGCGGAGCGCTGCCCCCGTCTGGCGAATTCCTGTAGTATCCAGACTGGAGATTAATCATGTCATTTCGCAATGGAGACAAGTCTCGCGAGCATCGTTTGCGCAAGGCGCGGGAGAAAAAGCGCATTTCGGTATGGAAGCTGAAAGGCGAGCAGAGCGAGAGCAAGGCACCGGTTAAAAAGGCGGCGAAGAAGTAGGTTTGGGATCGGATGTTGGTGCTCGCCTGGTCAGAGTCAGGCGCGCTCGGCTGCAAAGGGATGGGAATATTCGCTTCCCACCCTGTCGCCAAGAGACAGGCGACGAGGATGGGGCACCCGCTTTTCCTCGTCCGCGAGGATTCGTGCGAGTGAGGAGTCTGTTACGGCTCTTTCGCCGTTTCTTCCTCGACAGCGTCTTGCTCCTCACGTGCGGCGGGATACTGATACATCTTGCTGCCAATGTTAGGCAGCGCACGACGGCGCTCGGCGATCATCTCGGCCACAATCGCTACGGCGATTTCTTCCGGCGTGACCGCGCCAATCTCCAGCCCCACTGGCGCATGGATGTTGGCGAACTTCGCGGCCGGAATGCCTTCCTTCTCCAGTTCCTTATAAATCGCGATGGTCTTGCGCTTGGAGCCGATCATCCCCAGGTAGCGAGCATTGGCGTTCACTGCCCAGCGCAGCACCCGCATGTCGTCGCGATGTCCGCGGGTAACGATCACGATGTACGCTGACTCCGGCACGTGCAGCCGCGCCGTCACTGCGTCGAAGTCGTCGGCGATGACCTCGCGCGCATCCGGAAACCGCTCACTGTTGGCATAGGATTCGCGATCGTCGATGACCGTGACCTCGAAGCCGGCGATGGTCGCGACCTTGTACAGGCTGTAAGAGACATGTCCGGCGCCAAAGATGTAGAGCAGCGCCGGCGGCAGCACCGGCTCGATGAAAATCTCCAGCGTTCCGCCGCAGACCAGACCAGTATCGTATTTGGGATTGTTGTTCAGGTTGAAGGTCAGCGAGCGCGGCTTTTCTTCTTCCATCACCTCGCGCGCCGCCTGCCAGACCTCGGCTTCCACGCAGCCGCCGCCGATGGTGCCGGCGATCGAGCCGTCGTCGCGCACCAGCATCTTCGCCGTCTGGAACGAGGGGATCGAGCCGCGCACGTTGGTGATGGTCGCGACTGCGCCGCGGCGTCCTTCGCGGCGTAGCTGCACGATTTGTTCGTAGATGTCCATAAAGCAGCAATTAGCAATAGCCGTTAGCAATTAGCCAAACCGTTGGAAACCCGTTCTGTACGGCTTTGAAAGGGACCGGCTTCAGTCGGTCCGCAAAGCCAGGCGAGGCCACGGCTTTAGCCGCTGAGGAAGCTGGAACCAGTTAGTCCAAAGCTCCTTCGCAATTCCCCACACCAGCCTATACCAACTTAGATGTCAATTGTTTGGGCCCGGAAGCGAACCATCCAAAGATCGTTCTCAACTGACGGCGCCCATCCAGTCGCGCAGCACGTCCTGGCTGGCCCATCCGGAGCTGCTGCGCTTTACCTTACCGTCTTTGTCGATCAGCACAAAGCGCGGAACGCCACTCACGCTATAGGCCCGGCCAACCTTGCCCTGTGCGTCGTAAACCGTCTTGAGCGCGATGCGGTTGGAGCTCAGATACTCTCGCGCATCGTCCTCTCCACCCAGACAAACAGTCAGCACGGAGATCCCACGGTCGCGGAACTCCCACTCCATGTTGTTCAGCATTGGAAGCTCGCGCTGACAAATCGGGCAAGACGTCGTCCAGAAGACCAGCAGCACGGGCCGGCCGGCATAAGACGCAAGATCGACCTGTCCGCCATCGGGCTCCGGCAACGAAAACGCCGGCGCCGGCTTGCCGAAGCTGCCGCTCTTCAGGACGTACACAGCAAACAGCATCGCTACAACCAGGAATGCTGTCCCGACTCTGGTTTGCCGCAAAACGCGCCTCAATTCTCTGGCGAGACTCCTCCATTGTAGGCAATTCGAGTACGCGCTCCAAGCGGTGAATGCTCGGCCGCTACGGCTGCTTCAGCATCCCATGCTTGCGCAGCACCTCCTGCAGTTGGTCATGCGGAATCGCCGGGATCACCCAGTAATCCGCGCCGACCATCGTCTTGGCTGCAACCAGCACGTTGATCACCGACTCCTCCGTCGCCTGCACTACGGCCGCGAACATCGGGTCCATCTTCCAGCTCTGCATGCGCTCGACTTTCGCGTTGGGCTGCGTAAACGGTGGCTGCGCGCTGTTGCCCTCGTCGGCGCCGGTGTTTGCCGTCGAGAAAGCCAGGAAGATGTCGCCGGATTCATCACCCTCGATCGCTCCGACACGGCCCAGGCCAACGGAAACGCGACGCGCCAGCCGCTTGAGCTGGTCGGGCGTCAAAGGCGCATTGGTAGCGACGATCACGATGATCGAACCCATCTCCGGCTGACGCGCGCCATCGGCGGTGCGGGCTACGTTACCTTCGCAAACCGGAGCCGGCGTGCCGTCCCAGCCCAGGACCGGCGGATCGAGCTTCTTCTCGACGCAGGGTTTCTGCAGCTTCATCTCGCGCGCAACCGGGATGCCTGCGACGCGCAGTCCGCTGGCGCCGCCGTAATTGCACTGCACCAGCACGCCCACGGTGTACTTGCTGCCATCGAGGTCGACCACGCGCGACGAGGTTCCGGTACCGCCTTTGAATCCGTTGCAGACCATGCCGGTGCCTCCGCCGACATTGCCCTCCAAGATCGAGCCGCCGGTTGCGGAGTTCAACGCGTCCCAAGCGTCCTGGGTGGTGACATGCTGCCCGCGAATATCGTTCAGCGGCCAGTCGGCGGTCTCGGCCGTCACCGGATACCAGAACTCGCCAAACTTCTTCTGCTTGACCAGCCACGCCACCGCCGCATCGCGCACCACACCGACGCTGCCGGTGTTAGTAATGAGAATTGGCGTCTCCAGCAAACCGCTCTCTTCGATCCAGTGCGTGCCGGTCATGTCGCCATTGCCGTTGCCGGCAAAGTAGCCGGCAAACACCGCGTTCAGATTGGCTTTGCCGCGTGGCAGGATCGCGGTCACGCCTGTCCGCGCCGGACCTTTGCCGACCACCAGCCGGCCTTCGCCGGAAATCAGCGTCTTGTAGCCGACCTCGACGCCGGGAACATCGGTGATGGCATTCAGCGGTCCGGGCGTGCCGTCGAAAGGAATGCCGAGGTCGCGGGCGCGCGGCTGAGATGAAGGCGACGCGGAAGAATGCTCTGCGAACAGCGTCATCGAAGTGATGGCGTACAACAACAGAAGGGTGAGGTTTCTTGGCTTCATGGCGGTTTCCTGGATGCCGATGAGATAGCAAATAGCAACTTCCAGCCAGCTCGTGGCGTTCTCATTATTGGGACGTTGCTGATTGAAGTCAAAAGAGCAGATTAGAATGACAGGATGTGACTCCAAGACGTTGGCGAAGTCATTGCTACAAGAAATTTATTCTTGGTTGGCGATCCAAGTCGAGAAGTAATTGTGAAGATGGGCAAACCGCAATTGTTCGATGACGGCCGGGATTACTTCTGCCCTATTTCAAATCGTCGGAATTGGTGACGAGAAGGTGACTTATGCCGGGGGGGCGACGCTTTCAAGCGATTGAGCTGCGTACAATCAGGGATCGCTTCGATGTTCGGTTTGCGAGGTGGGACGGAGACGAAACCGGAACCGGTGGTTTCGGATTTCTTTCGGCGGAAGAAATGGTTCGCGATGATCGGAACAGGTAAGCAGGGTTTGATTTGTCGAAAGGCATAGCCTTTGCCAAGCGCCGAAATGGCGAATTTAAGATTGTATGGTGATAGACAATGAAAGCAGTTCGCATTCATGAGTTCGGTGGTCCCGAGGTTCTGAAGTACGAAGACGCGCCTGACCCGGTGTTGCGCAAAGATCATGTGCTGGTTCGGGTGCGGGCCTGCGCGCTTAATCATCTTGATCTGTGGGTGCGCGGCGGATTGAAGGGCGTGAACCTGCCGCACATCCTGGGCAGCGACGTCGCCGGCGAAGTTGCCGAGAGCGGCGAATACATCACCGGCGTGAAGCCGGGAACGCGCGTGCTGCTGGCGCCCATGGTCTTTTGCAATCACTGCGAGCAGTGCATGGCCGGGCATCACAGCCTGTGTCCGCACTTCGCCGTGCTGGGCAACACGGTCGACGGTGGCAACTGCGAGCTCATCGCCGTGCCTCGCGAGAACATCATCCCCATCCCTGACTCGCTCGATTTCATCAGCGCGGCCAGCGTGCCGCTCGTCTTTCTCACCGCGTGGCGCATGCTGCTGGGCCGCGCTCATCTGCGCGCGGGACAGACCGTGCTGGTGCTGGGCGCGGGCTCGGGCGTGGGCTCGGCGGCCATCCAGATCTGCAAGATGCTGGGCGCGGAAGTCATCACCACCGCCGGCGACGAGCGCAAACTGGCCAAGGCGCGCGAGCTCGGCGCCGACCATACCATCGATCACTACAAGCAGAAGATTGCCGACGAAGTGCGCCGCATCACCAGCAAGCGCGGCGTCGACATCGTCTTCGAGCACGTAGGTCAGGCGACCTGGCCCGAAAGCGTGCGCTCGCTCAAGCCCGGCGGCAAGCTCGTCACCTGCGGCGCAACCACCGGCTACGATGGGCAGCTCGATCTGCGTGTGCTCTTCGCAAAACAGATTTCGCTGCTGGGCTCCTATATGGGCGAGATGGGCGAGCTGCACGAAGTGCTGAAGCACGTCTTCGCCGGCAAGCTCAAACCGGTCGTTGACCGCACCTTCCCGCTGAGCGAGACGCGTGCGGCCCACGAATATTTGAAGAAGGGTGAGATGTTCGGCAAAGTGGTGCTGACGGTGTAGAGGCGGGCGATCCGGGAAGAAGAAAGGCGCAGCCAACGCTGCGCCCTTTCAACTTGTGTAGTTTCTCGCTAAACCGTGTCGTGCAGAGAAGCCAGTCCGAAGCGGTCGCCCTTCAACACGCGGCGCGGCGCTGCCTGCCGCTGGTGCTCTTCCTGATGGCACTGCAAGCATAGGGGACGCGTCTGCGCCAGCACCGACTCAAGGCTGTCGGGCGGCAGGTCGCGCAATTCAAATAGTTCGTGATGCTGATTCAGCACCCCGACACGGCCTAGCCGCCAATCGGCAGGCGTCAGCGGGCGGATACAGATAGCGCAGCTCTTGCCCGCATACCATTTGGAGAACAGCCGCTCCAGATTTTCCGGAGACTGGTCAACTTGCACCAGGCAATCCTGCTCACAATCGCCCTTCTCCGGCCAGCGCGAGCATGACTCCAGCCGCGCATGCTCCTGGCCCGCCAGCGCCGTACGAAATGCGTATTGGTGATCAAGTTCGACGTCGGCCGGCTCACCATTGTCCGGGCACTTCACCGATTGCCGGCCGCGGTTGGCGTAGTAACTCTGCAGAGCCATCGCCACCGGCGCGCCGGTCACCAGGATGGCGGCGAGGAAGAACAGCAGGAACGGGAAAATCGCGAACGTTAAATAGGTCGACATGATGCACCTGCGGCCGCGGGAGCAGCCTTGGTGCAGTTGTATCGCTGACGTCACAAGGATTCAGTGACGTAGCGCACATGGGGTTGTGACGTAATTTTGGGAACCGCACCATCGGCTGGAGCGACCTCTAGCGCGAAAGGGATGCAACGCGGGAGTGTTTCTGCCCTGATAACCAGGCTTTCGTTGAATGCAAGAAAGACCCGTCATCCTCCATCACCGATCCAGTCTTGAGCTGAAACTATTCAACCGCCGGCTCGGGCACGAATCGATACCCCACCCCACGCACGGTGAGCAAATGCTGCGGCTTGGCCGGGTCTTTCTCGATGTACTTGCGCAGACGCACGATGAAATTGTCGATGGCGCGCGTGTCCGTGTCCTCGTGCAGGTTCCACACCTCTTCCAGGATCTGTTTGCGCGAAACCACGCGGCCGCTGTTGCGGATGAGGTGCCGCAGCAGTTCGGCCTCCATCAAGGTGAGGCGGAAAATCTTGCCGTTGGCGCGCAGTTCCAGGGTGCCGAAGTCGACCTGCTTGCCGGCGAACTCATAGACGTCGAACTCGCGCAGCGATTCGGTCTCCTGTGACTCGGCGACGCGGGCCTCCGCCGGAGGATCGGTGAGCAGCGTGCGTCCCCAGTCGCGGCGGCGCAGCAGACTACGGATGCGCGCCAGCAGGATTGCCAGATCGAACGGCTTGGGCAGATAGTCATCAGCGCCCGAGGCAAAGCCCTTTAGCACATCTTCGGGACGGCTGCGCGCGGTGAGCATCAGGCAGGGAATGTAATTGCTCGCTTTGCGCAGCTCGGAAGCTACGGTAAAGCCGTCTTTGCCGGGCAGCATGACGTCGAGCACCAGGAGATCGAACTCGCCGCGCTCCTTTAACAGCAGATCGAGAGCGCGCTCGCCATCGCCGACGACGTCGACGCGATAGCCTTCAGCTTCAAGATTGAATTTCAGCCCACGCGCCAGGTGCTCTTCGTCTTCCACCAGCAGGATGTCGTTCACTGGGAGTTCCTCGGCAGCTCAATGGTAACAGTGGTGCCGCGGCCGGTGCCTTCGCTCTCAGCACGCGCATTCCCCCCATGCCGCCGCGCAATCACACGCACGATGAACAGCCCCAGGCCGCTTCCCTTCACTTGCAGAGCTCCCGGAGTTATCACGCGATAGAAGCGCTTGAAGACGCGCTTCAATTCACCGCGCGGAATGCCGATACCGTTGTCGCGTACGCGAATCTCGACGTGCTCAAGGTCTGGCGTCAACACGGAGACTGCGATGTGCGGATCGTCAGGCGAGTACTTTACGGCATTGTCGAGCACGTTGGAGACGGCGGTGAAGAGTTCGTCGCGATCGCCCATCACGCTGAGCTGCTCGCCGGGCTGGCCGTCAGGCGCCCAGTTCAACGTTTCCGGCGTCAGGTGATGGCGCGAGCGCGCCAGATCGAGCGCTTCCTGCACCAGTGGTCCAACGGAGATCGGCGTCCGCGAGAGCAGTGCGTTTTTCTGCGTGATTCGTGCGGCACGCAGTACGCCCTCGACCGTGCCCATCAGCCGCTGGGTGTCGTCGAGCATGATCTGGTAGAACTCGTGGCGCTTGGCATCGTCCAGCTCGCGCTTCTGCAGCGTCTCCAGATAAAGGCGTATGGAGGTGATCGGCGTTTTGAGCTCGTGGGTGACAGCGTTGAGAAAGCTGTTCTGCTGCTCATTGCGGCGCACCTCGCGGACCAGGAAGATCGTATTGAGGATGACGCCGGCAATGATGAAGCCGAAGAAGATAACGCCCAGGATCAGCGGCACGACTTCGCGCCAGTTAAGGATGATCCAACTGGTGCTGAGCACCGTGGCCGCGACGGCAATGCACACGCCCAGCGTGACGAAAAACGCGATCCTGGTGGTGCGGCTGTAGGTGCGCATGGGGCTCGGGGTCAGGATAGCATTCAGGCTCGCCGCGCTTCACGCTTTGCAACGTCGGCCGCGTCTGGCTTTTCGCGAACGAAGTAATGCAGAAAGCTTGCGGTTGGCGGTATGCAGTTTATGTCGCGCAGGAATTGTCATCCCGAGCAGAGCGTCCGCCGCTTTTTCTTTTGCGCCGCGGCTTTTGCGGCGTGCGGACGCGCAGTCGAAGGATCTGCGGTCCGCGCTGAGCCATCATCTTCGCGGCCGCCCCGTCCTTCCCGAGGGTGGAAAAATCATTGCCGCAATCTCTGCGCCTCTTCCAGACACTCCTGCTGGCGCGCGGTGTCTCCAAGGTCGCGATAGGCGTAGCTCATGTACGTCAGCGCGCGGACCTTCATATCGACGCTCGCATTGCCGGCCAGCACCATCTTGTAGCGCTGGATCGCCTCCTCCAGGTTGCGAGTCTTCTGCTCATACACCGCGATGGCGAAGTTGCTGTCGGCGTCGGTTGGCTGAATGGCTGCTGCGCGCTTGAAGTGTTGCATGGCGGCCTCGGGCTCTCCGCGATGCAGGAACTCGTCGCCGATACGGTTCTCGGCGATGGAGTTCGGCCCGATCACATTTTCGGCGTGCGTCCATAGCGTCACGTTGTCGCCCCAATAGCTGAGCTGGCGCTGCGTCAGGAAAGCGAGCGCCAACAAAACTACGACGCTGATGGCGGTCAAAACTTTGGCGACGACTGGACGATTCTGTCCTGCAACGTGACTCTCGATAACGTCCGGCACGCCCCAGCAAATCATGAGGAAGATTCCGACCAGCGGCAGGTAGGCGTAGCGGTCGGCCATCGACTGATGCCCCACCTGCACGATTCCAATCATCGGAACCAGTGTCCCCAGGTACCAAAGCCAGCCGACAAGGAGATATCGTTCGCGCTGACGATCTATCGCGAACTTGGTGATCACGAGCAGCAAGGCCAGTGCGATCCACACCTGCCACTTCGGCAACGAAGCCCCCGGGTGCGGATACATGAGCGCGAACTTTGTTGGCCAGAACATCTTCCCGAGATAGCGGACGTACGCCACCAGCGCGTTCTCGAAGCGCACGCTAAGCGGATATTTCACGAACGACGCCATCGCGCCACCCGCTCGCTGCGCCTGCATGGTGAGATACGAACTCGCGAGACAGAGCGCGAAGAGCGGCAGCTTCTCCAGCAGAAGGGCAGAAAACGTTCTCGTGGTAGCGTCTGGCGAGCTCCCTTTAAGAGCCATGCGCCGCAGCGGCCAATAATCCCACAGCAGCAGGACGAAGGGCAGCGTGACAATCTGCGGCTTGGCCATCAGGCCAAGCGCAAACCACAAAGCGACCACGCCGTATCGTGCCGTACTCGGTCTCTGCGCATACCAGCGATACGCGCCCAGGGCGAGCAGGAAGAACAGCATGCTGAGCAGGTTCTTGCGCTCGGCGATCCAGGCAACCGATTCAACGTTGATGGGATGAAGCGCGAACAGCGCGGCGACCATGGCGCTCCGGCCAACGTATCCTGTGGCGCGCGCCAGCACCCAGAACAGCAGCAACACGTTGATGACGTGTAGCGCGAGATTCACCAGATGCGGGCCAGTAGGATCAAGGCCGAAGATCTGCACATCAAGCGCGTGCGACAGCCAGGTCAGCGGATGCCAGTTGAACGACCAGTAGCTGGTGAAGGCCCATTGCACCGCGTCCCAGCTCAAGCCGTTCTGGATGTGAGGGTTAGCGGTGACGTACTGGTTGTCGTCGAGGTTGAGAAAGGGATGATGCGCGACTGGCAAGATAGACCGCAATGGTAGCCAGCGCAAGCAACAGGGCAAGCAGCAGGATGCGCTTGTCCCACAATGAGAGATGTCCGACATTGTGAGATAAACCCGGCAAGTCCGCTCGCAACTACTTCAATCCCGCCTGCGCCAGCATGGCCAGAAACTGGCCGCGGGTGCGCATGTCGATGGACTGCGCCACCAGCTTGCCGTCGCGGTCGTAGACAAAGCTCTTGGGGATGCCGTTCACCTCAAACATCGCGCCGATCTTCTGCCCAGGATCGAGGAAGATCGGATAGCTGATCTTGCGCTCGGCGATGAAGGGCGCCACCTTCTGCGTCTCGTCGTCCTCGGAAAGCGCAAGGATAACGAAGCCCTGGTCCTTGTATTGGTTGTAGAGCGCTTCCAGGTCGGGCATCTCCTTCTGGCAAGGCGGACACCAGGTCGCCCAGAAGTTCACCATTACGACTTTGCCCTTCAGATCTTTCAGGGTCCAACTCTTGCCCTGCAGGTCGGTGAGCGTGAAATTAAGGTCCTGACGCTTGGCATCGTCGGCTTCCAGTTGCACCATCGCCGCCCGATACTGCGGCGCGTCGCAGGAGACCTGCATGTGCTCGTAGCGCGCCAGTTCGGCCAAGGTCACATAGCCGCTCGCGGGCTTACCTTTTTCGTCAGCAGGAGGCTGCTGTTGCAACGCCTGCGCCAGTGTGGTCGTGACTTCCTGCAACGTATCGCGGCCGAAGTCGCCTTCCGTGGCGCGGCTGGCCAGGTAGTCGGCCAGTTTCAGCTTGCCAGGCGAAGTCGCAGGCAGCGCGCGGATTTCCATCGCCGCCTCTTTCGTCGTCTTGGCGCGAACATCGTCCGGCAGGCTGCGCAGCGACTTGATCTGCGCATAGATGGGCTGCTCCTGCGCCGTCCACGACGGAGCCTGTTGTTGGGCGCACACGAGCGTTGCCAGAACGAGAAATGCTGAAGCAAGGACGGCATATCGGACGACACGGATCATCGAGAAGGATCTCCTGTCGGCCATTGTAGACGCACAACGCGAAAAAGGACGGCATCGCTGCCGTCCTTCGTTCAAGAAAATTGTAGTTGTTTAGTCGCCGCTGTAGGCTGCTGCCGCTACCGGCGCAGCTTCAGCCTCGACCGGCACCGTTTCTTTGCCGATCTCCTTCACGCGTGCCGAGCCGAGCTTGGGCAGTTTCACGTCCCAGATCAGGCCCAGCATCTCGAGCGTCTTGATGCCGTACCAGTTCACATCAAACTCGTACCAGGCCAGGCCGTGGCGCGCCGACTGCGGATGGGCATGATGATTGTTATGCCAGCCTTCGCCGAAGCTCAGGTAAGCGACCCACCACAGGTTGCGCGAGTCGTCGTCGGTGGCGAAGCGCTTGGATCCCCACATGTGCGTTGCCGAATTCACAAACCAGGTGGAGTGCAGGAGGAACACCGTGCGAAAGAATATGCCCCACAGAACGAACTTCCAGCCGCCGACGATCAGCAGGATGACGCCCAGCGCCGTGATCGGCACCCAGTGGTATTCGCTGATCCACATGTGAAACTTGTCTTTGCGAAGATCGGGAACGTAGGCGAGCAGTTCGGTGCTCTTATTGTGGAAAGTCTTCCCGGTAAGGATCCAGCCCATGTGCGCCCAGAAACCGCCGTCGCGGGGGGAATGCGGATCGCCCGGCTTGTCGGTGATCTGATGATGCACGCGATGCGTGGCTACCCAGAAAATCGGACCGCCCTCGAGCGCCAGCGTGGCACAGACAGTCAAGAAATATTCCACCCACTTGGGGCACTTGAAGCCGCGATGCGTCAGCAGCCGGTGGTAGCCCATGCCGATGCCCAAGCTGCCCGCCACCCAGTAGAAAAATAGTCCAACGAAGAATGCCTTCCAACTGAAGAAGAAGAGCGCGGCCAGCGCGCCGATGTGGAAAGCGACCATGAAGCCGGTGGTGAGCCAATTGATGCTAGTGTCTTGATCTTTCGGAGCCATTTTTCCCCTAACGTGATGAGTGCTGTCCCCACAAATTGCGTGTGAAGTAATTTCAGCCTAACAAGTTCTTGGGAAGGCGACTGTAATACTTTTGTCACAGGGGTTGGTGACGAGTCGCTGCACTAGAGAAACGCCGCGGGAAGCTGAGCGATGGGGCGCACTAATCCGGTGGGCAGGTGCAGTTCTGCAACGTAGTAGTTCGTGGTTAATCCCTTGTCGCGAGAGAAAGCCGCGACAACGTGCAGGGACTCGGCATTCTGCGCGAAAGATAATACCTGGGAAATCCAGACCTCGGTTTCGGGATCCGCCAGGTGCAGCGTCTCCCGATCGACCACGTGGGTTTCCTGTCTCGTGCTGAGATCGACAACGCGGATTGCCTCCCAATTGGCTCCGTGAAGCTCTTTCCCCTCGGCGTCGGCTCGAAACGAATGCGACATGGTGTTGTAAGCAAGGAGCGGATGGCCGGCGCAGACAACCGGGTCATCTTGTGAGATCAAGTCTCCGGGCAGGCCGATTGGCGCGTATCTCTCCTCCTGCTGTTTGCGAGCGTAGAGCCGCTCAGGACGCCAGCCTTGCACCGGCTGCGTCTGGACAATAAGGGTGTCAGCGATCGAGCAGTACAGAAGCTGCTTGAAGCCGTAGCCCGCCGGGATTCCCATCTCTTCAAAGGTCTTATGAAGCATGTTAAGCCGTAGTCTGCCGCTCCCGAAGGAGCTCGATTTTCGAAACCACGCTACTCAGCGGTGCACCGCCGGGCTGTCTTGTCGCCGCCCCGTTTCACGACGCCGGACCCGCAACAAGAATTCCGAGCGAGCGGACTGCAGATCCTTCAACTCCGCGTCCCCTGCCCCAAAATATACGGCGAAAAGGCAGGCGGACGCTGCATTCAGGATGACAAATCCCCGGGCTGCCAGCCGAAGTCACTGAGAACTATCTCCGGGATCTGACCACTGGACACTATCCCGCCTATTGCTCCTTGGCGCTGCCTTCTCCCCACGGAAAGCTCACCTGCACCGAGCACTGCTGGCCGGAAACTTTGATCATCGCTGTGCCGGCATCTTTGCCCGGAGCCTTGGTGCCGACCATCGCCTGCCATGTCCCATCGGGAGAGACGGTCGGGCTGTGCGCGGTATCCTGACCGCCAAAGTTTGAGTCGATGTTCAGCATCTCAAAGGGCACGAAGCCGCTGGCACGAATCAGCACCATCTCGGCCAGCGCGCTCTGGCGGACCACTTCCAGCTTGCACTTCTTGTCGGTGGCCTCGATGGGGAACGGGACCACCTCGGCGAAGGCCGCCACGCGTCCATCATCGGAGACAACCGCGAAGCGCTTGGGTTCGCCCTTTACGGCCGTAGTTTGTATCTTGATGGGGGCATCCGGCGTTTCGCCTTTGCACGCCGGTGAAGCCGGTGCACAGGTCAGTTCTCCAGCGGCGTTGAAGGTCACGCCTTCAATCGCCTTCTGCGGCTTGCGTCCGGGAATCCATCCCCAGAGCGAATACACTTTGCCGGCAGCAAATCCTTTGCCCTTGAGGGTGTAGGTCAGAACGGTAGCCGAGCCCGCAGGCTGCCGCGACGCTTCGACGACCTGTAACTCGACGCCGGGACTGTTCTTGCCCCACATGCTTTCGTCGAATTGCTGGGCGGCCGCAGACAGCACAGAGAAGCACACGAGGGCCACAAGCATTACCGGAGCGATTCGTAATTTCACTTTGACTTCTGTCCCTTCGTGTCGGCCGCCGGAGTCATGCGGAAGAACAGAACCTGTCGCGCGCGTTCAACTGCGTCGTCGTCGTAGCCTTCCATGATGAGCAGATCGTTGTCGTGCATCTCGATACGATACGGCCCGTCAGAAGTTTTGCCCTGAACCATCGTGCACCGATCCTGAACCCCAGCGCCCATCAGGCAGGAGGCGTTCACTTGCTTCAGCACGGCTTTCTCGTCGGGATAACGCTTGGGCAGATAGTCGGCGTACATCCTGGCGAAGTCGCGCGCCGCTTCCGGCGAATCCCAGCGCGAGAAGTACAGCATCGCAATCTGGTCTTTCGGGCCGTTCTTTGCCTGCGCCGCGTAATAGTACCCACCGCGCCAGTGCCGGTAGTAGTTCGGCGGATCCTTCACGCCGTATTGCTTGGCCAGAAGATAAATATCGAACTCGCCCATGCCGCCGAAATCGAAGCGCGTGTAAGCCGGGCCAACCATCTTGTCGAGATCAGGGATGGTCAACTGCGGCACGACCTGGTGCAACAGGTAGGTTTCGGGCTGCATGATCTGGCGCGTATCCACCGGAGGATCAGTCAGCAGTCCCTTGAAGGCCGCATCTTTGCCCTTGTTCGCCAGCACCGTGCGCACGAAGTCGAGGCCGAAAGTGTACGGCATCAGCAGCGATTCCTTCAGGAAGATGGGTGCCTCGGCGAAGACCGGCGAATCTTTGTTGTCGCCCATGGCGGCGCGCACTGCTTCGACAAATTCCGGCGCAGTGAGGATGGTTTTGTTCATCGGCGCCAGCGTGTAGTCGAACCACACCACCTGCGCCTGGCCTTCGGTGACGCACTGGCGCGCGCTCTGCGCCTCTTCGACAAAATACTCCTGCTGATCGGGCAGCGCGGCATCGTCCTTGGCGCCAGCCAGCTCCCACTTGTCCAGCGAGACCTGCTGGTCCTGCAGCGCGTGCGTCAATTCATGCGCCAGCACAGGCTTTTGCGAATCAGCCGGAAGCCAGTCCAGCAGGTTCACGCTCTTGGTGCGCGGATCGTAGTAGGCGGCGACCTGCTCGGCCATCAGCTTGAGAAACTCGGCGTGCAAGTCGTAATTCTTCGGCAGCAACCCGAACTTGGTTAGAACCAGCTTCGCCTGCTCCAGCCGCTTCTCGTCCTTGTCATCCTTCATGCGCTTGTCGACGTACTTCTCGACCTGCTCGCGCGTGATGAGCTTGCGCTTGACCTCGTGCTCGATCGGGAGCCCGGTGTCGCCGCTGACGAAGCCCAGGATTTCGTCGACCGACCGGAACAGATCCTTGGCCTGCTGCTTGGTGATGTGGCCCTCAGGCTCCGACTGGTCGTTGTTTTGTGCAGTTCCCTGCTGCGAGCCGTTCGGCTCCTGCTGGTCCTGAGTCGACGCGCCGGAAGCGCTCGGGGTTTGTGAGCCATTCGGCTGCTGACTTTGCGTCGTGGGCGGTTGCGGCGGAGCGGGCGTTTGCGTTTGAGCCGAAGACGATTGCGCCCAGGTTACGCCTGTCAACAGAACACAAAATGCAATCGCGGCGGAGATGCTTTTCCAGCGGCGCGCGAGAGTATAGCGGTATAACGGGCTGACAAACATGCAGTCCCTCAAGGATACAGGAGAAATGCTGGAGTCATTGGGACTGCCCGACCCTAGGCCAAAGGAAGGCCCCAAGTCGATCGATCATCGGGGAAACCGCGGGTGCCCCGTTCTAGGCCAGTGTTGGGTTAGGCCGGCTCAACAAGCGTTAGACCGAACAGCCAGCCGATTCACGATGGGAAAACAGAGGGTGCCCCGTTCTAGCCCTGGTTTTGGGCTAGGGCGGGTTCCGATCCCGTCACGGCCTATCGTGTGCTTTGTCACTGACCTTCTCCTTGGGTTCCGGGAATTCTCACAATATGCCGCACGGCCTCATTCGATATCACCAGTCGGGAGACCTCCACTTCATCACCTTCAGCTGTTACCACCGACAGGCCTTCCTCGCCTCCGATCGCGCGAAGGCTGCCTTCGAGACGGCTCTCGAAAAAGCGCGGCGACGTTACGATTTCTGCGTGATGGGATATGTCACCATGCCGGAACACGTTCACCTCCTGATCAGTGAGCCGGAGCGCAGCACTCTGGCCAGCGCGATTCAGGCGATCAAGCAGTCGGTCACGCGCAAGTTCGTCGTTCGAGATGGGCATTTCTGGCAGGAACGCTATTACGACTTCAATGTTTTCACCAAAAAGAAACGCATCGAGAAGCTCCGCTACATTCATCGCAATCCGGTGGAACGAGGATTGGTGGAGCGCCCGGAGGATTGGGTATGGAGTAGTTATCGCCACTACTTGACGGGGGCAGTCGGTACCGTAGAGATCGAGTCTTACTGGACGGGTATAAAACGGGAAAGAAACGGTGTCGTTCTGAAGGTGAAGGTAGCTCCCGCCCTAGCCCAAAATCAGGGCTAGAACGGGGCACCCCCAGTTTTGGGTCCAGGCTGACTTACCGCCATAAATCGTCCGGGTGCCCCGTTCTAGGCCTTCTGCTGGCGCGGGACAGGCGTTAGGTAGCCAGAACCTCGGCTGCGGCTTTACACTGCTGCCGACCTCTGGCAAAGTAAATGGTGGAAACGCAATCGATCGTCGTCCTCGACTTCGGCGCGCAGTACTCGCAGCTCATCGCCCGCCGCATCCGTGAACAGAAAGTCTTCTCGGTAGTCCTTCCCTGCACCGCCTCGCTCGACGAAATCAAGAGCTATTCTCCCGCGGGCATCGTGCTGTCGGGTGGGCCGTCGTCCGTCTACGACGCCGACGCGCCTCCGGCGGACGAGCGCGTGCTGCACCTTGGCCTGCCGGTGCTGGGCATCTGCTACGGCCTGCAGTTCATGGTTTACAAGCTGGGCGGCAAGGTGCGCGCCGCCGACAAGCGCGAGTACGGCCACGCCCAGGTCGAGATCCTGAATGCGTCGTCCCCGATCTTCAAAGGCTTCAGCAGTCCCATGCCGGTGTGGATGTCGCACGGCGACGAAGCGCTCGAATTGCCGTCCGGCTTCGAGTTGGTCGCCAAAACGTCGAACGCCGTCGCCGCCATTCAGAATCCCGCGCAAAAGTTCTACGCCGTGCAGTTCCATCCCGAGGTCCACCACACGCCGCGAGGCACCGAGATCCTGCGCAACTTCGTCTTCGACATCTGCGGGATGAAGCCGACCTGGAGCCCGCTCAGCTTCATCGACGAAACCATCGCCAGCGTGCGCAAGACGGTCGGCAACGGGCGCGTGATTTGCGGACTTTCCGGCGGCGTCGATTCGTCGGTCGCGGCCGAACTGGTGCATCGCGCGGTCGGCGATCAGCTGACCTGCATCTTCGTCAACAACGGCGTGCTGCGCAAAAACGAGTTCCAGAAAGTGCAGGACAGCCTGCGCGAAAAGCTTGGCCTGAAGATCGACGCGGTCGACTCCAGCGAGCGCTTTCTGACCAAGCTGGCCGGGCGTCACCGACCCGGAGAAGAAGCGCAAGATCATCGGCAATGAATTCATCGCGGTCTTCGAAGAAGAAGCGCACCGCATCGAACAGCTGCGAAGGCAAAGTGGAGTGGCTGGTGCAGGGCACGCTTTATCCCGACGTGATCGAGTCGCGCTCGGTGCGCGGGCCGTCGCAGGTCATCAAGAGCCATCACAACGTCGGCGGCCTGCCGGAGAAGATGAAGCTCAAGCTCATCGAACCGCTCAAAGAGCTGTTCAAAGACGAAGTGCGGCAGATCGGCCGCGACCTCGGCATGCCGGAAGAGATCCTGCAACGCCAGCCGTTCCCCGGGCCCGGCCTGGCCGTGCGCATCGTCGGCGAGATCACGGCCGAACGCGTCGCGCTGCTGCAAGAGGCCGACGACATTGTCGTCACCGAGATCAAGCGCGCCGGGCTGTATACGAAGATCTGGCAGTCGTTCGCCGTGCTGCTGCCGGTAATGTCGGTGGGCGTGATGGGCGACATGCGCACCTACGCCTACACCTGCGCGGTCCGCGCCGTGAACTCGGAAGACGGCATGACCGCCGACTGGGTCGACCTGCCGCACGAGGTGCTGAAAAACATCTCCAGCCGCATCGTCAACGAGGTCAAAGGCATCAACCGCGTGGTGTATGACGTGACCAGCAAGCCACCGGGAACGATTGAGTGGGAGTGAGGAAGGCCGCTCTTGGCTCTTCGCTCTAGGCTTTTCGCTCTTGGCTTTTCGCTCTTGGCCTTTTCGCTCTTGGCCTTTTCGCTCTTGGCCTTTTCGCTCTTGGCCTTTTGCTTTAGGCGTCCGGCTATTGTTGTTCGCTCCTGGCGGCTCGGTTCTGTTTCCAGCTTTCGCGGGTGTCGTGTCAGTCGTCGGATCGCGGCCGAGAGCCAAGTCGCCCAACTAACAGAGTTGTCACCCTGAGCGCAGCGGGCGCGTCCGCGACTGCGGAATCGAAGGAACTGCGGTTCGCTTCAGCCGAAGGATCTTCGCCGTCCATCAGAACACGAGGTCCCTCGACTGTCCGCTGAAACGGCCGGGAAATGGACGCCGAACCGGTCAGGCTACTAGTGCCTGTCTGAATCGTTGGGCCGAACCAGGAGGCAAAGTCATCCGCAAGGACGTATCGCTTCCGATATTCGGCCAAGCATTGTTTGGCCTCGATCGATCACAACCTTCGCCACGCTGGATTTTCGCATCTTCGTTACGTTGATGATATTCGAATTTTCTGCAGAGACGTGCGGGAGGCTAAGCGCGCCATCCTCCAACTTTCGGAATTATTACGGCGTCGTGGTCTAAACATTCAAACGGCAAAGACAAAAATATACCGTTCCGATGAAGCGCTGCCGCAGGTAGACGGCGTCGCACGGGTCATTAGCCATATACAAGAAGAGCTTCGGGAGGAGATCGAAGCCTACGATGATGCCGGGTACGCGACAGTGGGGGACTTGGAGGCGCTGGCTGCCGCTAATCCGGACAACCCACCCCTGGAAGTGCTTGAGAGAACGTTTCGGTCGCATTTAATCGAGATCGGTGAGGTCAATCTCAATATTACTTTGCTCCACTATTCTCCTCAGCAGGCTCGGCACCACCGGTTCAGTCGTGGCTATGGACTACTGTGTCGCTCTGCTGACTAAACGACCCGAAGAAACAGCTCACGTCTTGCGTTACTTGCATAAAGTGGACCCAGAAGGTCGAGCCGATGAGAGGGTGTTCGATTATCTGGGAGCTGCAGATGCGTTGTACGAGCATCAAACGTTCTTGGTTCTTCGCTCTTATTATGAGCGGCGTCGTTTCCCGGGTCGACTAGCTGACTGTTGTCGGACGCTTTTGCGAAGCGCGACCACACAGCAATATGTTAGGTCGTATGCCATGGCGATTCTCGGGGAAATCGGAGACGTTGCTGACCTTGAATTTATGGAGGCGGGTTATGCCGACGCCGCAGATGACATTCAACGGGCGACTGCAATCTGCGCTTGCCGTCGCATGGAGCACGGACGTCGAAATGCATTCCTCGGCCGAGCGAGAGAAGATGGGAACATGGAGCAGCGAGCTGTTCTCTGGGCACGAACCGCCGCTCCGAGGCCGGACGCAGATCCTTGAAGGCAGCAACCATCTTCGGCCGTTCGAAATCTGCCGTAGTTGAATTCGCCTCACCGAGGATCACTCGACGCTTCAAGGTGGTTCCTTTCCCTCCGATAATCTAGTAAAACATCTGGTACTCGGCAGGCAGCGAGCTATGACCACTCCCGGCCCGGAAATCCAGCAACGCCTTCAGCGCATCGAGCATGGACTCGAGCAGGTGGGGAGCCTGCTGGTTCCGGTCGAGATCAGCGATGGCGTGAAGAAGGCCATCACGCTGTCGAGCATCGATCCCGACATGGCGCTGGGCCGCGCCCGCAAGGTTCTCGACTTCATCATCTCCGAGCTTTACAAGCGCCAGTTCGGCCGCTCGCCCGGCACGCAGCCGCTGGAAAACTCGGTGCAACAGCTGGCCAAGGCAGGCAAGCTGCCGCGCACCATGGTCGCCTACGCCAACAGCGTCCGCGAGCTGGGCAATGTCGGCATCCACGGCTCGGGCGAGGCCATCACCGAAGACGATGTCGTTTCCTCGCTGGAAAACCTGATGCGGCTGGTGGCCTGGTACTGCGAGCAGGTTCGTCCCGGCAGCGAAGAAAAAATCGAGCCCGACCCCGTGCCCGTGCCCTCCACCGACGAGGACGAACGACTCGAGAAAGAGCGGCTCGAAAAGGAACGGCTCGAGAACGAACAGCGGGAGAAAGAGCGTCTCGCGCAAGTGCAGCGCGAAAAAGAGCTGGAGCAAGAACGCGCTGAGAAGGAGCGCGTCGCCAAGGAACAGGCCGGGAAGGAACAAGTAGAGCTGGAACGAATCCGTAAGGCGCGGGCCGAAGAGCAGGAACGCGAGAAAAAACGGCTCGAAGAGGAGCGCGCCGCGGATGAGCTGGCCAGACAACAACTGCTCGAAAAAGAACGCCTCAAACGAGAGGCCATCTTAGCCGAGCAGGCCGAGAAAGAACGCCTCGAGCGAGAGCGCCTCGAAAAGGAAAGGCTCGAGAAAGAACGTCTGGAGAAGGAGCGACTCGAAAAGCAACGCCTCGAAAAAGAGCGTCTCGAGAGAGAGCGACTCAATAAAGAAAAAGAGCAGCAGCGTCCGCCACGCTCCCGGAAACGGCTTGTGCTGGCCGTGCTGGCGATTTGCGTGGTTGGCGGCGCGCTGTGGTGGTGGCTGGAGGACAGCCCGGCAGCGCGTCACAGAGAATTTCTCAAGCACAAGTACGACGGCATCGCGCTGCTGAATAACGGCAAGTACAACGAGGCCGACCTGGAACTGCTCTCCGCTTACGGGATGGATCCCAATGATGACTACGTGTACTACTGCCTGGGCGAGGTTCAAACTCGCCTCGGGCAATGGAAGTACGCCATCGACTACTACCAGCGCTCGCTGAAGCTGAAGCCCGACGCCAGCTACACCCACGTCGCCCTGGCCAATGCCCTGCTGCAATCGGGCGATGTGGACGGCGCGATCGCCGAATATAAGCTCATCACCAGCAGCGATTACAAACCTCCGCTTGACCCGACCACGTTGGCTTGGATGTACCAGAATTACAGTTCCGCGCTCCTCAAGAAGGGCGATTTCAACGAATCCGTGCGGCAAGGGGTTCTAGGCATGGAAGCGGACCCGAATTGGCGCTCGAAGCTTGGCGACCGGATTTACCTCCCGCCGCCTCATTCTCACTAGCGATCCGCAGTTGAGCCAAAGCTCGGTGAAGGCACTTTTGCGCACTGCCGGACCACTACGTTTGCCGAAAAACTTGCATCAATCGCAAACTACGTTGATTCGCCGACCCTCGGTAAGGAAATTACCGTGCGCAACGAGGAGCCCTTTCTACGGGACGACGAGGTCGTTAGTCTAAAACAATAACTGTAACTAGCATTGACTGTATTTGTTGTTGACTGTATTGTGCGTTGCCATGAACAGTCAGCCGCCCTGGTTCGAAGAGATTCCCCTTCCTGCGCTGCTACGGCACGCGCGCACCACTTACGGCAAAGCCATGCGCAAGGCGCTGGATGAGGCCGGCTATGACGACATCCCCGGCAACGGCCTCTACGTCATCGGCGGTCTTGCTCTCAATATGCCCCAGATCCCGCTGGGACAGCTCATCCAGGAGCTGCGCATTTCCAAGCAGGGGGCGGGTCAGCTGGTGGACACGCTGGTCACCCGCGGCTATCTGGAGCGCGCGGTCGACAAGGACGATCGGCGCAAGCTGACGGTCACCCTCACCGAGCGCGGCAAGGCAGCCGCCGACGTCCAGCGCGCCGCACGAGAAAAAGTCGACGCCATACTAGCTGCCGCCGTCGGACAGGACGACGTAAATCGCACCCGGCGAACCTTGGCAGTGCTGATCGACATCGGCCGCGAAGATGGAGCAGACGGCGACGAGGACTGAGTTCGAGGGATAGGAGCTAGGGGCTGGCGGGCAAAAGATCGGGTGCCCCACTCATTCGCGATTTTCGAATGAGTGGGACCCTGTCGAAGTCGGTCAGTACAGCCGGAAATTCACTTCGATGTTCACCTGCACCGCTACGGGCTGGCCATCTTTCTTCGCCGGATCGAATCGCCAGTTGCGCACCGCCTCGATGGCCTTCTCGTCGAGACCCATTCCGAGCGACCGCTGAACTCGTACATTGCGCGGCTTGCCGTCGGGCCCGATGATCACCCACAGCACAACTGTCCCCTGGTACTTTGCCTGGCGCGCTTCCTCGGAGTACTCGGGGTCAGGATCGTAGAGGACTCGTGGTGCGCTGACCCCGCCGCCCACGCGATAGACTCCTCCGCCAATCCCTCCCCCGTGTCCGGGGCCTAAGCCGGGACCGCTGCCTGCTCCAATGCCTCCGCCCTCACCCGAACCAATACCGCTACCGGCGCCGCTTCCGTTCGATGGCGCCAGAACGCGCGACAGCGGATCGCCCAAGGCCGCCGTCTGCGGCAGCTTGATCTCTGGAGGTCCAACCACCGTTGGCTCAACCGCGAGCTTCGGATTGTCGTTGCGGATGACGATCGCCGGCGGCGTGATCTGCTCCGGCGCAAAACGTGGCGCACTTCCTTTCGAAGCTTCCAGGCGGTCGCGGTCGCCACCACCGCCTCCTCCGCCGGCCTTCGTCTTCGCAACAGGCAGCGAATATTCACCCGGGCTGATCAGCGAGATAACCTGCTGCTTTACCTCTGCGGGATGGCGCGCGATCCACACGCTCGACGCGAGAACTAGCGCGATGGCAGCGGCATGCACGGCGGCCGAGATCAGGAAGTTCCATTGCCGCAACGGATAGCTACCGTAGCCCGCACCAAAGAGCGCTGGCAGAATCGGCTCTTCAACCTTATACCTGGCTGCTCCTCCGCGAACCGCAACCAGTGCTGGACGCTGAGGCACTGCATGCAGCCGCTCCGCCTGGTTCGATAGCTCCCGGCGCAGCTGCTCACGAAACTTCGGACTCGGAACACTCCGCAACTCGCTCCCTAGCGCTGTAAGCTCTCGCACCGTGGGATCGAGCTGCCCGTCATCGACGGCACCGTGCTGAAAGCTGGCTTCCAGCGCGGCATCGAGTTGTTCATAGAGGACCTGGCTACTCATGTTTTTCTCCCATACGGTTTCGCAGGCTCTCGAGCGCCCGAAACTGTAGTTGCTTGATGGCTCCTTCGGATCGATTTAACTCCACTGCAATTTCACGAATGCTGCGTTGCTCCAGGAAACGCCGCTTGATCACTAGCTTCTGGTCGGCCGGCAATTCGTCCATCAACTGCGCCAGGATCAACCGCTGTTCGATCGCATCCTCGGTCCCTGGATCGGCCAAGCCATCATCAGGAACTTCGCCCCGGCGCGAGTTGCGGCGCCAGCGATCCGCAATGGCGTTGGAAGCGATCCGCAGCAGCCATGCGATAAACGGCGCGCCCTGCCACTCGAATTGTGCCAGCTTGGCAAGCGCATGATGGAAGACCTCGGACGTCAGGTCTTCGGCTTCAGTGCGATCGAAAACGCGCGAGGCCACGAACGCGTAAACGCGCTCGAAGTTGTTCTCATAGAGCTCGGCAAAACAGCGCGGGTCGCGCTGCGCCGCTTCAATGAGCGCCCGTTCGTCGATTTCGGCCTCGACAGCTTTCAAATCCGGCTCCGGCAGTTTCGCCTTCCATACAGGTAAACCGTCAGCAACCAGAAAAGGTTACGGTGCGCGAGGCATTTACTCCATATCTTTCGCGAGGAGCCAAGGGAGGTATCGTAGGCCGGGCCGGGGCCTTTTTATTCCGCGTATTCTTCGGAGCCTAGAACCCACAGGAAAGACTGGATATCAATCATGTCGCGAGGCCTGAGGTCTTCGATGTCGCGACTAACCAGTGCCGCGAGTTCGAGGACCTTCTCATAGATTTGCCAGGACGGACGCGAATGGTACGGCAAGTCCCAACCGTACTCCCGGGCGGCAGCGCGCGTCACCATTGGCTTGAAGAAGAGGTGAATATCAGGCCGAGCGATAAACCCGAAGACCGTGACCACCGGCCAGGTCAGCACGCGGGTCTGCTTTCTGGGCAGTGCGGCGATGACGTTGCACCACTCCTCAAACCTGCGGTCCAGCCGGCCTGTCCCGTATACAAGCTCGTACAGACCCTCGGCGAATAAGCGGGCTCCGCGGTTTCCCTTTACGGCGTCGCGAAGCGCCATCTTTTCGAACGAGAACAGCAGGTTGGTGCGCGATTCGATTCGTACGGCGTGAGCCGCGATCTCAACGAATTTCCGGCGTCGCAGCAACGACAGATACTCTTTGCGATTCAGCGATTCGCCCCACCGCTCATGGGCCGCAATCTTGTAACTGCGCTCCCATGCAAGATAGGTTTCGTCGCGAAAGCCTCCGGGAAACATTCGCAGAAACTTGCGTCGCGCGCGGAGAACCGCTGGGGGCGGCAATGGATTTGCCAGGACAGCCACATAGAAATGGATGCAATCTGCCGAAGCCGTGTTGCATCAGGTGCACTTCCCGACGCAAGCTGCCTTTTCCCAGCGAATCGCCCTCTCGCCGCGCACCCCATCTTGTGACGCGGCTCATAGCCGCGCGCCGGTCCAAATGTGATAAACAAGAGAGTACGGAGCCGGCCAAGAGAGCCGGCACGAGTCTGACTATGAACGATTGCGTTGTGCGGGGTACTGACCCCGCTCTCCCGTTTTGCCGGCTGAAGCCGGCTTCCCTGAAAAACAGCGAGTCGGGATGCTGGCCTTGCGGCCACTTCTACCCGACCGTATTGGAGGACGCATGCTGAGATCGGCTTTCATCGCGCTCTCCGAGAGCAAAGGCCTGCGCAACTTCGCCGAAAAGTCGGCGATGGGAATGAAGTTCTCCAAGCGCTTCGTCGCCGGCACACACCTCAAAGACGTCATCGCCGAGACCGAGGTGGTCAACGGCTGGGGCGCCGGCGTCAGCATCGACAACCTGGGCGAGAACGTCACCAACGCCGAAGAAGCCAAGCACAGCGCCGAACTCTACCACCGCATGCTCGACGAGATTCACGAGCGCAAGCTGAATGCCAACATCAGCCTCAAGCTCACCCACATGGGCCTGGACGTCGATCCGGAACTGGCCTTCCGCCTGGTCACCGAGCTGGTCGATCACGCGACCAAGATCAACAACTTCGTGCGCGTCGATATGGAAGGCTCGCCCTACACCCAGCGCACTCTGGATTTTGTGCGCGGGCTGCATCGCGAAGCCGGACATGCCGGCAAGGTCGGCACCGTCATCCAGTCGTATCTGTACCGCAGCGAGAAGGACGTCAACGATCTGCTGTCGGAGCGCATCCGGATTCGTCTGTGCAAGGGCGCTTACAAAGAGTCGCCGGAGATCGCCTTTCCGAAGAAGCAGGATGTCGACGCCAACTACCTGAAGCTGGCGCGCATCCTGATGAAGAGCGGCGTCTATCACGGGCTGGCAACGCACGATGAAAAGATCATTGCCGAGCTGAAGCAATTCGCGAAAGCGGAGAACCTGCCGACGTCGGCCTACGAGTTCCAGATGCTGCACGGCGTGCGACGCGATCTGCAGCAGCAACTGGTGCGCGAAGGCTACGGCCTCCGCGTGTACATCCCGTTCGGCTCGGAGTGGTATCCGTACTTCATGCGCCGCCTCGCCGAGCGCCCGGCCAACGTGATCTTTATCGCGAAGAACATGTTTCGGCAGTGAAGAGAGGGCTAGTGGCTAGTGGCTAGTGAAAGATTAAAACGGGTGCTTCACCCAAGCCTTTTTGCTTGGGTGGGGATTTTCGCGAATCTTACGACAGCCCAGGTTCACGTAGAATAGGCCAACCCGCTTCCAACCTTACGGCACAATCTTCCAGACCACACCCTGGCCATTAGCACCTCCCTGGGCGGCCGTACCGTAGAGATTTCCCTGCGCATCGATGACCACGTTGCTAAAAGGAAGGGACCCGTCGTTCCCACCGGTGAAATCGTACAGACTGGTGTAAGTCCACGACCCTCCGTTGTTCGTGAGCTTAAAGACGTTGCCCTTGTTGAAGGCGGCGTTGAGAAGGGTGGTGCCATAAAGATTGCCGGCCGAGTCCATCGTCAGTGCGTCCTGGGGACCGGGAGATTCGTAAGGGTTACCCCCAGGGAGTTCGGCCAGCGTGGTGTGAATCCATCCGCCGTGGCCATCCGGAGACATCTCAAAGACCGTACCCCCGCCTCCGCCGGCGGCGTCGCTGGTGGTGCCGTACATGTTGCCTTGTGCGTCCGCGATCAGGTCGCCTACAGGATATGCTCCGTCTTCCCCATCTTGGAACACATACAGGACCGTCGCCACCCACTGCGAGCCTGACAACGAAAGTTCGAAGACCTCTCCATAGTCGAAAGCTGTGCCATGCGCGACACCATACAAGTTGCCCAGGCTATCGCGGATGAGGCCGCTGGGAAACACGATGCTCTGAAAACTGTAGATCGTGTTTTCGGTGTAGCCTCCATTGGAGGGTGATAACTCGTACGCAATGCCTGTTCCTTGAACGCCTCCGTCTTTGGTCGTGCCGAAGATATTGCCGGCGGAATCGAACGCAACTCTGCCGGAGGCTGTGGGGCCCTGCTGAAGTTTGAAGTAGTAGAGGATCGTCTCGTTCCACGGAGTCATTGGCGTCAGCGGCAAGCTCGGCGAAGGGCGCAGGTGAAACACAATGCCGCAACCGTCAGGGCATTGCACACTTCCGCAAGACGGAGTTGTTCCGTAGAGGGTGCCATCCGGGGCAATCGTCAAATCGGCGTGCTGGGGATCACAGCCGTCGGTGCCTGCCCTGAAACTGTACAGCGGCGAGAGAATCCAGCCCGAATTTCTCTCCGACATCTTGTAAACGACACCAGGACCAACGCCGCCATAGGACGTGGTTCCGTAAAGGTTCCCGGAGCGGTCTATGCTGAGGCCTGCAACCGGGGAATCCCCGTCCGCTCCACCGGTGAAGCTATGCAGCACCGTGAACGTCTGTGCCTGTGCGGTGATGCAGACGCACGCGATGGTGAACGCCAGAGCTGCAAGAGCTCCGCCGATCTGGCGCAGCGGGAGCAATAAAGCTGGATTCTGTGAGCGAGGTCTCGATTGCCGGATCATTTCATCATTCTCCATTCCGGACTCTAAGGCCGCCCGAATTGCGGAACCTGACGTTCAATGGAAATCCGGATGTCGAGTCAGAAGAATCGCCCCGGGGAAGGGGCCTGTCACGGTCCTGTACGGCTTCATTTGCTAGCCAACGGAGGCAAATGACGCGAGTCACTATATCTTGCGAGAGGCGGATACGCAATGCTCAGCGGAAAGGGGACGACTCTTCCTGGTATTTATGCCGCCAAACGCGCATTTCGCCAAGAACCGAACGAGCGCAGAGCTTGGCGTTCGGAACGAACAAGTTCGCATGGGATCACAAGCCCGTGAGGCCCAGGGCCCGCGGCCTCGGCTCGGGCTTCGGGTTCACTGACGGCTGGCTGCTGGCTACTGCTTACTTCAGCTTCGCTCCGACCGGCACGTCTTCCAGGAATCCTGCCAGCACCGGCTGACCCTCGTCCCCTAACGACGCGGCGACGATCATGCCGTTCGACTCCAGCCCGCGCAGCTTGCGGGGCGCCAGATTAGCAACGATGACGACCTTGCGCCCGATGAGCTTCTCCGGCTCATACGCCTTCGCGATCCCGGCAACGATCTGGCGGACTTCCGTTCCGAGATCGACTTCGAGCCGCAACAGTTTGTCCGCGCCCTTCACCTTTTCTGCGACCTTTACCTGTCCAACGCGCAGCTCGACTTTCAGGAAATCGTCAATGGTGATCTTGTTGTCTGTCGCCGCGACGGGCGAGGAAGATGGGGCACCCGCTGCTACAGCACCCGGCGCGGGCGCACCGGCGGGCGAGCCCGGCAACGCGGCTCCGCCCTCGGCCTTTTGGTCGGGCGAAGAAGCGTCGGCGGGCGGCGTGCCCGTCACTTCGTCGACCTTCGTCTCCGCTGTCCTGGTTTCGTTCTCTGTCGAGCGTTGCTGTTCCATCGTCTGCATCCTTTCGATCATGCTCTTGTCGGCGCGCGGAAAGACCGGCTCGACCTTGCCAAGCTTGGTGCCAATCTGTAACTGTCCCCACTTCAACTCGCCCAGCGCGATTTCGCTGATATTCCCCAGCCCCATCTGCCGCCAGATGCGTTCGGTGGCTTCGGGAATGATGGGATGCGCCAGCGCGGTGATAATGCGCAGCGCTTCGGCGGCGGTGTACAGCACCGTCGCCAGTTGCGCGCGCGAGTCAGCGTCCTTCTCTTCTGCCAGTGACCACGGATGGGTTTCGGCGATGTAGCCATCCACCGCGCCGATGAACGCCCACAAATCCTTCAGCGCCCCCGCGAAATCGAATTTGTCGAACTTCTCGTTGAACTGCTGAATCGCTGTCTCGGCTTGCCGTTGCAGCGCAGCGCCCAGTTCAAGAAAACTTGGGCTCAGCGTCGCGGCCTTGCTGGGATACGGCACCTCTCCGTCGAAGTAGCGATTGATCATCGACAGCGTGCGGCTGGAAAGATTGCCCAGCCCATTCGCCAGATCCCCGTTGTAGCGCTGCACCAGCGCGTCGAAGCTGAACGAGCCGTCCTGGCCGAAGACGATTTCGCGCAGCAGGAAGTAGCGCAGCGCGTCCTGGCCCAGCGTGTCGAGAATGGTCTCGCTGCGCACGATGTTGCCGCGCGACTTCGACATCTTGCTCTCTTCAAACAGCAGCCAGCCGTGCGCGATGATCGACTTCGGCAGCGGCAGGTCGGCGGCCAGCAGAAATGCCGGCCAGTAGACGCAGTGGAAGCGCACAATCTCCTTGCCGATCATGTGCACGTCGGCCGGCCAGTAGTGCTTCAGCTTTTCCTGATCCTTTGGATCGTCGGAGCCGAAGCCGATCGCGGTCATGTAGTTGGTCAGCGCGTCCAGCCACACATAGATGACGTGCTTGGGATCGCCTGGCACCGGGATGCCCCACTTGAACGACGTGCGGCTCACCGAGAGATCGCGCAGGCCGCTGCGCACGAAGGCGATCACTTCGTTGCGGCGCGTCTCCGGCCGGATGAAGTCAGGATGCTCGGCGTAATACTTCAGCAGCCGCTCTTCCATCGCCGACAGCTTGAAGAAGTAATTTTCCTCGTGGACCGTTTCCGTCGGACGTCCGCACTCCGGGCACGGCGCGCCCGGGCCCACCGCGTCGACATAGAGTTCGTCGAACACGCAGTACTGGCCGCTGTACGAGCCCTTGTAGATGTAACCGCGCTCCTGCAGGCGAGTGAACATCGCCTGCACGCCGCGCATGTGCCGAGGCTCGGTGGTGCGGATGAAGTCGTCGTAAGTGATCTTCATCCGGTCCCACAGCCCGCGGAACTCGCCGGAGACCTTGTCGGCAAACTCCTTCGGGCGTGCAATTGGCGGCGGCCGCCGAGCGCTCGATCTTCTGCCCGTGCTCGTCGGTGCCGGTGAGGAAGAACGTGTCCACGCCCATCATGCGCTGGCGCCGGGCGATGGCGTCGCACACCACCGTGGTGTACGTGTGCCCGATGTGCGGCCGCGCGTTGACGTAATAGATGGGAGTGGTGATGTAGAACTTGTTCGGGATTATCCATGCTGTCGGTCCAGATGCTTTTCCGGGGAATGCTTCTCCAACTCCCGCTTTTCGAGGTCCCGCTTTTCGAGATAAAGACGAATGGCTTCCTGCATCACGTGCTTCAGCGGGAGGTGATGCTCGACGGCGATGCGCCGGCAATCTTCGTACTCGGGCGCGTATTGCGAGGCGCGTGCCGTTGATGCCGGCGACCTTCATGCGTACCTCGCCCCACGGCGTCGCCACTTGTTCATGATGCCGCGGCAGGGCAAAACGCTTCTCGCGGCGGACGCGCACACCCAGCGTCGAGCTCTCGCGAAACAGCAGCGCCCGCATCTCCGACTTCGCGCTCAGTGCGGCGCAAGGATCGTCAGCACCGTGCCAGGACGGTTCTTCTTCATCTGCACCGGCGTGGTGAACACATCGAGCGCGCCTTCGGCAAACGCTACATCCATGATGTAGCCGATGAGCTGCGGATTCAGGTCGTCGAGGTTCGCTTCGACGATCGCATATTTCCTGCTCCTCGCCGAGGTTCGTTGCTGAGGTGACGACGTCGACAGCTTCGCCGATGGAGATGCGCAGGACGTTCGCGTGCCCCTTGAAGTTGCGCGAACCGGCGCCGTATCCGGTCTGCTGCGTGGTCATCACAGGCCGCGGCCCGAAACTGGAGACGAGGACTTTCACGATCGCCGCGCCGGTCGGTGTGACCAGCTCTTTCTGAATCTCGCCCGCGTAGATCGGCGCGCCCTCCAGCAACTCCAACGTTGCAGGCGCAGGAACCGGCATGGTGCCGTGCGCACACTGCACGGTTCCGCTCCCCACATTCAGCGGCGAACAAACAAACTTCTCGACACCGAGAGCACCGAGCCCGACTGCGGCGCAGACGATGTCGACGATAGCGTCAGCCGCGCCGACCTCGTGAAAGTGAATCTGCTCCAGCGAAACGTTGTGAATCTTGGCCTCGGCTGCGCCCAGCGCCAGAAAGATCTCGCTGGCCAGTTGCTTGGCGCGCTCATGAAGCGGCGCCGCGGCGATGATGGTAAGGATGTCGGAGAGATGACGGCCGTGGGAATGGGAATGAGCGTGGTCATGCGAATGGGCATGATCGCGTTCGTGCGAGGGCGAATGCTCATGAACGTGAGAGTGCAAATCCGCGTCCGCAGACTGGCCACAGCCACTGACCACTGGCCACTATCCCCAAGTCCATCGCGCCCCTGATTCCTCGCTGGCAACTGGCGGCTGACTACTGACAACTGCCTTCCAGTACTCCTCGCGCGGCATGTCCTTCTCGCCGTTGACGACCACGTCGAGCTTCGTCGCCGAGATGCCGCCGCGATCGACCCGCGAGATCTCCAGCGTGGCTCCGATGTCGAGGTCGGCGACGGTCTTCTCCAAAAGCGCGAACGGAACTCCGGCGTCGAGCAGCGCGCCGAGAAACATGTCGCCGCTGATGCCGGAAAAGCAATCGAGATAGGCTATGCGCATGGGAGCCGCCGGACCGCGCAAACACGCGCGAGAAGGGGAATTTTCATCATAGGTAACGCGCGATACAGCGTCAAACGTGGAGGCCGCGGTTCGCGCTCGCTTTTCGACCGGGTGCGGCGATTGGCTTTAGTGATTGGTTCTTGCTTGTTGAGTCGTGCCAAAGCATGCGCTCCGCCTTTGCTATTCTGAATAGTTACATCCAGAGACTAACGAGGGTGGAGCACGGCATAAGTTGAACCGGCGCTTTAGCGCCTGAGGTAACGCCTCTGACCTCAGCGGCTGAAGCCGGGCCCATCGGCTACTTCATAACTGCACTGCTCAAGCAGTGCTCCACCCAAATCGCCCGGCGCAAAAAGCGAAGGGCGGAAGGCGAACAGCGGCTTTCATGTACCTCGAACAACAACGCATTCTCGCCACTCACGTCCGCGCCTTTCTGCGCGAAAAGTACGACGTCGACCTGCCGAACATCGTCATCGACCAGCCGCCCAAGGTCGAGATGGGCGAGTTCGCCATGCCATTCTCATTCGAACTGGCCAAGCGCCTGCGCAAAGCTCCGCGCCAGATCGCGCAAGACATCGTCGAACTCGATGCCGGTGCCCGAGGGCTTCGAGAAGTTCGAGGTCGCCGGCGCCGGATACATCAACGCCCGCCTGAAGCGCGACGCTCGCCGCCAAGGCGCTCGCTAGCTGACAAGGACGAGCGCTCCGGCAACGCACGAAGGCGAAGGCGCGGCCGACGTCAGCGGCAAGATCCTGGTCGAGCACACGTCGATCAATCCCAACAAGGCCGCGCACATCGGACACCTGCGCAACGCCATCCTCGGCGACACCTTCGTTCGTCTGCTGCGCGCCGCCGGACACACGGTCGACGTGCAGAACTACATCGACAACACCGGCGTGCAGGTGGCCGACGTGGTGGTCGGCTTCGTCGAGCTGGAGAAGAAAACGAAGGCGCAGGTCGCGAACCTGATCGCGCAGACGCCGCTGTTCGACTACTACTGCTGGGACCTCTACGCGCGCGTTTCGCAGTGGTACGAGGAAGACAAGGAGCACCTGAAGGCGCGGGCCAACGCGCTGCACGCCATCGAGCAGGGCGGCAACGAGATGGCGGAGATCGCCGAGATGGTGTCGGTCGCGGTGCTGCGCCGGCATCTGCAGACGATGGACCGGCTCGACATCGAATACGACTTCCTGCCGCGCGAGAGCGAGATCCTGCACCTGCATTTCTGGGATGCGGCGTTCGAGCTGCTGAAAGCAGAAGGGCGTGCTGTACTTCGAGAACGAGGGGAAGAACAAGGGCTGCTGGGTGATGACGCGACCCGCGAAGAAGCCGTCGCACGGAATGATCCTTCCGACGTCACCGAAAAACCCCGCTCCAGCGCAAAAGAGGCGCTGAGACGGGGCACCCTCAGGATTCTTCCACTGCAGACACCGATGCTGCCGAGAAGACTGGCCCTGACGAAGACGCGAAGGTCATCGTGCGTTCCAACGGCACCGTCGGCTACGTCGGCAAGGACATCGCCTATCACCTGTGGAAGTTCGGGCTGCTGGGGCGCGACTTCGGTTATCAGCGTTTTTACGAATATCCCAACCAGCACGAAGTCTGGATCTCGGCCGAGCAGGGCGAGGCCGACCATCCGCACTTCGGCAACGTCGCCGCGATCTACAACGTCATCGACTCGCGGCAGAGCGATCCGCAGAACACCGTGATCGAGGCGCTGCGCCTGCTGGGCTACACCGAGCAGGCCGCGCACTACACCCACTTTTCTTACGAGATGGTGGCGCTGACGCCGCGCTGCGCGATGGATCTTGGCTACAAGGTGAAGCGCGGAAGACCAGGCGAAGTCCTACATTGAGGTATCCGGCCGAAAAGGCTTCGGCGTGAAGGCCGACGACCTGATGGATGCGCTGATCGTCGCCGCAAAAAACGAAGTCGATGCGCGCCATCCCGAACTGCCCGAGGAAGAGCGCGTACACATCGCGACGCAAGATTGCCTTCGGCGCGCTGCGCTACTTCATGCTGAAGTTCACCAAGCAGTCGGTCATCGCCTTCGACTTCAAGGAGGCCCTGGCCTTCGAGGGCGAGACCGGGCCATACGCGCAGTACGCCGTTGTGCGCGCGACCAACATCTTTCGCAAGGCGGACATTGACGCCCGAGCAGGCCCTGTCCGCCAACATCGATTACAAGCGGCATCTTCGCCGATGCCAGCGGCACCGAAATCTGGGAGCTGTGGCTGTTGGCGGGCAAGACCTCGTTCATCATCGAGCAAAGCATCGCGACGACGGAACCGGCGTTCATGGCCAAGCATGCGTTCCAGTTGGCGCAGCAGTTCAACAACTTCTATCACCGCCATCACATCCTCACCGAAGCCGATGAGGGCCGGAAGAAATTCCTGCTGGCGTCGGCAGCCGTTGTGCGGCGCGAGTTGATTCGGGTGCTGGGAGTGATGGGGATCAGTGTGCCGCCGGTGATGTAAACGCGTGCGCTACACGAATCTGTCGCCCCTTGAGGGGCTCGCCACACACCCGTCCAGCCCACCCCGCCCTGGAAGGGCGGGGCTATCTTCTTCCGCGCCTTCGGCGCTTGGATCTTCTGCTGATCAGCTTCGCGGCGAACCCTAATCAGCTCAGCACCGATTTCCGCCGGTCAATATCGGAACGAACGCCTCTGGGTCCTCCGTTACTCCGTGAATAACCCGTGTTCTAGCTTGTGAATATCCGGGCCGCCGGCCGAGCTGTGCCCGAGTAACCTGAAATTAACATTCAGCTCTCGTCCGGCCATATAGAATCCAAAGCTTATGCAAGAAAAGCCACTTGAGATCGAGAAGCTAGAAAACATACCCGGAGCGACGGTGCTCCGTTTGCACGGGCCATTGCTGCTAGGTAACTTTTTTCCTCTTCAGTCCATGGTCCGCGCCGACAACGCTCCTCTGCTGATCCTCGATGTCTCCGACATGCCTTATATCGATTCGGCCGGCATCGGCTGCCTGGTGGGCGCGCACGTGTCGCGCGAGAATTCGGGCCGCAAGCTGATCCTGGTGGGCGCCAACGAGCGTCTGGTGACCTCGCTGAAGGTGACCAAGTGCGACCAACTCTTCGTGAGCGCGCCTACGGTTGAGGAAGCCGTAGCCAAGGCCGGAGCGTAAACGCAACTCATTAGCAGTGGTCATCTCGACCGAGCGGCTTCAGTCCCGAGTGCAGGGGACTGCTGTAGGCCCGCTGCATAATTCCGCTCGACGAAAAGCAGATCCTTCGGCTGCGCGTCGGCCCGATCCCGCTGCTCTGCCGGCCCTCCTATCTGATAGACTCTCCCGCTAGATGTGGGTGACCGGGAGCCGACCCTGGCTCCTGTGACGCAATCTGTGTCCAATTGCGAGCCCCGTCCTGTCAGGAGGATTTTATGTCGGCTACCGCAACTGCTCCCCAAATTCACAATCGCGTACAAGAGTTCATCGGATCCGCGCGCAAGATGTTCATCGACGGCAAGTGGGTGCCGGCGGCTTCCGGCAAGACCTTTCCCGTCTATAACCCGGCCACCGGCGAAGTGATGGCGCAGGTTGCCGAAGGCGATCGCGAAGACATCGACCGCGCCGTGAAGGCCGCCCGCCAGCGCCTTTGAAAGTGGCCCGTGGTCGACGATGACGTCATCCCAGCGCGGCCGCCTGATCTGGAAGCTCGCCGACCTGATGGAAGAGCACCTGGAAGAGTTCGCGCAGATGGAATCGCTGGACAACGGCAAGCCGCTGTCGGTCGCGCGCGTTGCCGATGTGCCGCTGGCTATCGACCTGTTCCGCTACATGGCCGGCTGGGCGACCAAGATCGAAGGCAACACCATTCCGATCTCTGCCGGCGGCGGCAAAACGCAGCTTCCTGGCCTACACGCGGCGCGAGCCCGTCGGCGTGGTCGGACAGATCATTCCCTGGAACTTCCCGCTGCTGATGGCCGCGTGGAAGCTCGGTCCCGCGCTGGCTACGGGCTGCACCGTCGTGCTGAAGCCGGCCGAGCAAACGCCGCTGAGCGCGCTGCTGCTGGCGGAGCTGATCATGCGAAGCCGGCATTCCCGGACGGCGTGGTCAACGTCGTCCCCGGATACGGCGAGACGGCTGGCGCCGCGCTCGCTTCGCATCCCGATGTCGACAAGGTCGCCTTCACCGGTTCGACTGAAGTCGGCAAGCTGATCGTGCATGCTGCCGCCGGCAATCTGAAAAAGGTTTCCTTGGAGCTCGGCGGCAAGTCGCCCAACGTGGTATTCGACGACGCCGACCTGAAAGCTTCGATTCCCGGCGCGGCCAATGCCATCTTCTTCAATCACGGCCAGTGCTGTTGCGCGGGCTCGCGGCTTTACGTCGAGCACTCCATCTTCGACAGTGTCGTGGAAGGCGTGGCTGACCGCGCCAAGAAAATCAAGCTTGGCCCCGGCTTCGATCCCGATACGACGATGGGACCTCTGGTCTCGGAAGAGCAACTCCATCGCGTGTCGCAGCTATCTGGATTCCGGACTGAGTGAAGGCGCGGAGGCGGTCGTCGGCGGCAAGAAACGTGCCGGGCGCGGGCTACTTCGTCGAGCCGACCGTGATGGTGAAGACCAAGCCAGAGATGAAGGTCGTTCGCGAAGAGATCTTTGGTCCGGTGGTCTGCGCCATGCCGTTCAATGACATCGACAAGATTGTCGCCGAAGCCAACCAGAGCGAATACGGCCTGGCAGCGGCAGTATGGACCAAGGACATCAGCAAGGCCCACCGCCTGGCCGAGAAGCTGCGCGCCGGCACGGTGTGGATCAACTGCTACAACGTCTTCGACGCCGCCATGCCTTTCGGCGGATACAAGCAGTCGGGCTGGGGACGCGAGATGGGCCACGAGGTGCTGGAGCAGTACACCGAAGTGAAGGCTGTCTGCGTGGCCTTGTAGAACTGCGCGTGAACTTGAAAGACGCGGCGTTTCGGCGCCGCGTTTTTATTGCCGCATCGTTGTGCGCCGCGATCAAACCGCAAATCCTGCTTGGACTTTGAGCCCCCCAAAGAACGATTGTTCTTCCAGCCGCTTCGGCATTGTTGAATATCCTATGAATTTCGCGACATGGCTTTAGCGCCGCATTGCCTGCCCTAACGTGGCCGATGCTAAACTAAGCGGTTCACCCATGGAGCTTCTGCTCAATCTGGTCTGGATCGCGCTGTCTGTCACGGCCTTCGTGTGCTTTCTACGGGCGCAGGAGCGGCGCGGGCGGCGGATCCCTTACTGCCGCTCCCTGTTTGCGCTAGCGAGCATTCTCTTTTTCCTCTTCCCTATCATCTCGGCCAGTGACGATCTTCATCCAGCACAGGCCGTGGTGGAAGACACGACAAGGCGCATTCAGCAACTGGCATCTCCACTGCAGGTTCCGGCAGGCCACTCCATCCTCCCACCATTTCCGCCGATACTGTTCGGCACCTGGCTTGTACTATCTCTGACATTGTGGCACTGGCGTAAACCGGAGATCGCGCGTCTTGTCGCCGCCCAGGGTTTCGCCGGCAATTGCGACGGGCGCTCACCCCCTCTCTTCGACTGACGCGAAGGCTCAACAGCGTTCCGACCCGATGCAATGCGGTTTGAGAAGTCCTAAGTCCCTTTACAGGTGATGGCGGCGAGTGGAAGTACCAACACTGCCGTTGATCGGAAGAGATTCGTAATGAACAAAGCAAGCCATTGCCCGCCATGCGTGACACGTCTGCGCATTGGCTGGGCTGTGCTCACGCTGGCACTCATGGGATTGCTGGCCGGCTGTTCGCAGAAGCAGCCGACGCCTACTTCGGACAAGGTGGTCGAGACCAATGCCGACCCGAATGTCTTCACCATGCAGAACCCCGGACAGTTTCCGCTCACTACCGTCCAGGTCCGCAAGGTTCGCGATGAAATGCACGTCAACTGCGCGGTTGCGCCGGACGTGAACCTGACCGTGCCGGTCGTCTCACTGGGCGGCGGACGCGTCGTCGACATCAAGGTCAAACTGGGCGACTACGTCCGCAAGGGCGACGTGCTGCTGCTCATCAACAGTCCCGATTTCGCCGGAGCCTTCAGCGACTATCAGAAAGCCAAAGCCGACCAACTGCTGGCGCAGAAGCAACTCGACCGCTCCAAGCTTCTCTATGACAAAGGCGCCATTGCGCAGGCCGATCTTGAAACGACGCAAGACGCCTACGACAAGGCCGAAGTCGACTTAAACGCCGCCATCGCTCATGTGAAGCTACTCGGCGGCGACGTCGATCATCCTTCGCCGCTGCTGCCGCTGCGCGCGCCCATCTCCGGCACCATCATCGATCAGCAGATTACCGGGGGAACCGGCGTGCGCTCGCTCGACAATCAGCAGGCGCTGTTCACCATCGCCGACCTCTCGCGAGTGTGGGTGCTGTGCGACGCCTACCAGGACATGCTTTCGCGCGTGCATGACGGCGACACCGCTTTCATCACGGTGGACGGCTACGCGCACGATCAATTTCCCGGCAAAGTCATCAACATCAGCCAGGTTCTTGATCCCACCACACGCGCCGCGAAAGTTCGCATCGAGTTGCCGAACCCGAAGAGCGTGTTGAAGGCGGGCATGTACGTCACCGCGATGTTCATTGGACGCGAGCCCATCGAGCGCGTAGTGGTGCCGACCACGGCGGTCATCCGCCTGCACGACAGCAACTGGGTATTCGTGCCCGAGACAGACGGTCACTTCCGCCGGGTGCAGGTTCAGCTGGGCCCCGAAGACGGAGCGGGTAATCAGCAGGTCATCAGCGGCCTGCAGCCCAATCAGCAGGTCGTGAGCAATGCGCTGCAATTCTCCAGCGCCTCCGAGGAGAAGTAGCGCATGATTCGTTACCTGGTCGATTTTGCGCTGCGCAATCGGCTGGCAATCCTCGCTATCGGCATCGGATTGCTGGTCTGGGGAATCATCTCGTTCCATCAACTGCCGGTCGAAGCCTATCCCGACGTCGCCGACAAATACGCGTGGATCATCACCCAGTGGCCGGGGCGCGCTGCCGAAGAGGTCGAGCAGCAGGTCACCATCCCTATCGAAATTCAGATGAACGGCGTCGGCCACCTGGTCCATCTGCGCTCCCTGTCGCTGGCCGGGCTGTCGTTCATCACGCTCATCTTCGACGATCAGTCGGAGAACCTGCAGAACCGTCAGCAGGTGCTGGAGAAGCTGACCCTGGTGACTTTGCCGCCGGGAATCAATCCGCAGATCGGCCCCGATTTTTCGCCCGCCGGCCAAATCTACTGGTACACACTCACCAGCAGCGATCCGCGCTACGACCCGATGGAACTGAAGACGCTGCAGGACTGGGTCGTCTACAAGTATCTGATGTCGGTGCCGAACGTGGCCGCCGTGTCCAGCTTCGGGGGCGAGACCAAGGAGTACCAGGTACAGATCGATCCCAACAAGCTCGTCGCCTATGGACTGTCGCTGGCCAACGTCGAGCAGGCGCTGTCCGCCAACAACTCCAACGGCGGAGGCAGCTACATCGAGAAGGGTCAGCAGGCCTTTAACATTCGCGCTCTGGGCCTGATGCAGACGACGGAAGACATTGAGCGAACCGTCGTCGCAGTGAAAAACGGCACACCCGTGCGCATCCGCGATATCGCAACCGTGGTCGAAGGGGCGAAGATCAAGCTGGGCCAGATCGGCAAGACCATCCGACGTCCGGACGGAACACTGCTCGACGACGACGATGTGGTGGAAGGCATCGTCCAGTCGCGCAAAGGCTCAGAGACCGAGGGCGTGTTGCGTGACATTCACGCCAAGGTCGACTTCATCAATCAGCACGTGCTGCCCAAGGGCGTGAAGATTGTGCCGCACCTCGACCGCGATGACCTGGTTCACTTCACCACGCACACGGTCTTTCACAATCTGACCGAAGGCATCCTGCTCGTCGTCTTCGTGCTGTTCCTGTTCCTGGGAAATTTTCGTTCGTCCCTCATTGTGGCCCTCACCATCCCGTTCTCCTTGTTTTTCGCGGCGATTCTGCTCGACCTGAATCACATCCCGGCGAACCTGCTTTCGCTGGGCGCGCTGGACTTCGGCATGATCGTGGAAGGCGCGGCGGTAATGGTGGAGAACATTCAGCATCGGCTGGCCGTGCGCACCGACCACCGCACTACCGATGAAATCATTCGCGCGGCCGCACACGAAGTGCAGCGGCCGGTGTTTTACGCGGTCGCCATCATCATCATTTCGTACTTGCCCATCTTCACCTTCCAGCGCGTCGAAGGCCGGCTGTTCAAGCCGATGGCCTGGACCGTCGCCTTCGCGCTTCTCGGTTCGCTGTTCTTCTCGATCCTGCTCGCGCCGGTGCTGACTTCTTTCATCTTCCGCAACGGTGCGACGGAGTGGCGCAATCCGGTGCTGGAGTGGATCAATCGCCGCTACGAAGCGACGTTGAACTGGATCATTCCGCGGCGCATTTTTACCTGGTCGATGATGGGGATCGTGTGGGTCGTCACGTTGTATCTCGGTATGGGCGGCGCCATCGGTTCGGAATTCTTGCCCCATCTGGATGAGGGCGCGATCTGGGCACGCGGCACGCTCGATCCCAGCACCGGCCCGACCGCCGGACGCGACATCATGGACAAGGCGCGCCTCATCTTCGCCCGCTTCCCCGAGGTGAAACAGGTTATCTCTCAAGTCGGACGCTCCGATGACGGCACCGATCCCACCGGCTTCTTCAACACCGAGTACTACATCGACCTGAAGCCGCACGATGAATGGCGGCCTCAGTTCCACGGCCGTAAAGAGCTGCTCATCGATGCCATGAATGACGCGGCCAACAAAATTCCCGGCGTCGATTGGGGTTTCTCGCAACCTATCGAAGACAACATGGAAGAGGCGGTCAGCGGCGTGAAGGGCGCGCTGGCGTTGAAGGTTTTCGGCCCGGACCTCAAAGATCTCGAAGCTAAAGCAACAGAGATTGCCAACGTGATGGCGACGGTTCCCGGCGTTGCCGACCTCGGCGTCTTCCGCGTGCTGGGACAGCCGAACGTCAACATCTCCGTCGACCGGGACAAGGCGGACCGCTACGGCATCAACGTGTCTGACGTGCAGGATGCGATACAAACTGCGGTCGGCGGCAATCCTGTCAGCCAGATCCTCATCAACGAAGAGCGCTTTGACCTGGTGCCGCGCTATCAGCCGCAGTTCCGCGGAACGATTGATCAGATCAAAGACATCCGCCTGCTCGCGCCCAGCGGCGAGCGCGTTTCTCTCGGCGAGCTGTGCAAGATATCGGTCGACGATGGCGCGTCGATGATCTATCGCGAGGCCAACGAACGTTACATCGCCATTAAGTACAGCGTGCGCGGCCGCGACCTGGGCAGCACGGTGGAAGAGGCGATGAAGAAGGTCGATCACGAGGTCAAGCTGCCGCAGGGCTACACCCTTGACTGGGCCGGCGAATACGAGAGCCAGAAGCGCGCCAACCATCGACTCGCAACCGTGGTACCGATTACGATTCTGGTCATCGTGCTGGTGCTCTACTCCATGTTCCGTTCGTTCAAGTGGAGCTTGCTGATCATGCTGAATCTGTCGCTGGCGCCCATCGGAGGGCTGTTGGCGCTGTGGATCACCGGCACACATTTCAGCGTTTCGACGGGCGTAGGATTTCTGGCATTATTCGGTGTCTCGGTGCAAACCGGCGTCATCATGGTCGAACACATCAACCAGCTGCGCGCGCGTGGACTGTCGATCAGCGAGGCCGCTGTACTCGGCGCTCGCCGGCGACTGCGTCCCATCATGATGACCATGCTGGTGGCATCGCTTGGCCTGATTCCAGCGGCGCTCTCGCACGGCATCGGCTCCGACTCGCAGCGGCCGTTCGCCATCGTCATCGTCGGGGGCCTGCTGACGGAATTGTTCCTCAGCCTGGTGTTGCTGCCGGTGCTTTACGCCGACATGGCCGGACCGAACGACGTGTTGCCGGCAGAAGAAGAGGAGATCAGCGAATGAGACCCTCTGGCGCTGCTTTCTGGCTTCGCACCGCTGCGCTGGCAGCCACGCTTGTCAGCTTGCCGCTAGCTGCGCAAATGCAGAACACGCCGCCCGCACCTCCGGCAGGAACGCCGCAATCCGGAACGGCCGCGCCTCCGGCCAGACCGGCTTCGCAGATTCCGGCGCCCGGTAAGCCGACCAACCCGCAGGTGACGATCACGCTCGAACAGGCAATCGAGTATGCGCGGCAGAACAATCCCACGTTGCAGGCGCAGCGCACACTTGTCTACCAGGGCAAGGAGCAAGAGGTCACAGCCAATCTCCGGCCGAATCCCACATTGTCGGCGGATACACAGTATCTGCCCATCTTCCAGCCCGACCTGTTCTCGTCGAATTACATGGATAACACCGCGCAGTTCGACCTCGGCGTCGGCTATCTGTTTGAGCGCGGCAAGAAACGGCAGCATCGTCTGGCCGCCGCTCAGGATGCGACGGCGGTGACCGAAGCGCAGGTGCAGGATCTGGAGCGTACCACCATCGCCATCACCGCCCAGCAGTTCGTGACCGCGCTGCTGGCCAAATCGAACCTCGACTTTGCCGAGCATCTGCTGGACAGCTATCAGCACACCGTCAACATCAGCCAGGAGCAGAACCAGGCCGGAGCGATGAGCAAGGCCGACCTGCTCAAAATTCAGCTGCAGAAACTGCAATTCCAGACCGACGTTACCAGCGCGCGCATCGCCCTCGTACAGGCGCTGAACACTCTGCGCGAAGAGATGGGCTTCGACTCTGTACCCCGCGACTACGACATTGTGGGAGAGCTCAGCTATCAGGCGCTGACTCTGACGCTGGGGGACTTGCGGGCGAAAGCCCTGACCTCGAGACCAGACCTGCTTGCCGCCCAGCGCGGCATCACTGCGGCCCAGAGCCAGATCGGGCTGGCCAAAGCTAACGCCAAGCAGGACCTGAACGTCACCTTCGATTACACCCACGTCAACGCGTCGAACGTCGGCGCCTTCTATTTCCAGATTCCACTGCCTATCTTCAACCGCAATCAGGGCGAGGTAGCGCGCACCTATTTCGCGCTCACGCAATCGCAATATCTGGAAAAGGCGGCGCAGCAGCAGGTCGAGACCGACGTAAAGAACGCCTACGAAACCTTGCTTAACGGCCGCGACATCGTGCAGATGTACGACGGCGGCTACCTGCAGCAGGCACAGGAATCGCTGGACATCGCTCAGTTCTCGTATGCCCACGGCGCGGCGTCGCTGCTGGATTTTCTCGATGCCGAGCGCAGCTACCGCGCGACCCAGCTAAGCTACCGCCAGGCGCTGGCGACGTACATGGGAGCTTTGGAGCAATTGAAGGAAGCGGTTGGAACCAGGGACCTGCAGTAGAGCTGGGAGACCAAGGCCTTCGGGTTTAACTCTTCGGACTTTTCCTCGGCGCTGAACTCTACGGCGTGATCTCCCAGCCTTGCGAGTTCTGCGAGCAGGCTCGCACGGTGTAGGTACTGGTCAACTCCCGAGAGAATCGACCTGGCAGGGCCGCCTATAATCGGGCTATGGCGTTCAAGCGGACCAAGCGCACCTACGACGAAGAGTCGCTCTACGAGTATGCGGTGGGCGCGCTGGGGCGGCGCATGCGCACGGTCGCCGAGATCAAGCGCCTGATGCGTACTCGCGTAGGCGATCAGGAACACGGGGAGTTGCTGGTCGACGTGGTGGTGGCGCGCCTGAAACAGTACAAATATCTGAACGATAGCTTGTACGCCGAAAGCTACACCCGCTTCCGCAAAGAGAACGAAAAGTTTGGGCGAATGCGCGTTACCCAGGACCTGAAGGCCAAGGGGATTCACGGCGACATTATCGAGAGTGCGGTTAGCTCAGCCTATGACGAAGTCAACGAAGAACAGTTGGCGCGTGCATTTCTCCAGCGCAAACGTATCGGCAAGCCCGCCGACCAGAAGCAGGCAGCCAAGGTCTTCCGCGCGCTATCCCGCGCCGGCTTCCCCAGCCGGATCATCTTTCGCATCCTGAAGAATTGGGAGGTGGATGAGGAAGTGATTACGATGCTGGAGGAGGAAGGTAGTGGCTAGGGGCTGGGGGTTGGGGGCTAGAGGTTAGGGGCTAGAGGTTAGGGGCTAGAGGTTAGGGGCTAGAGGTTAGGGGCTAGAGGTTAGGGGCTAGGGATTCGGGGCTGGAGTTCGGGGTTCGGAATTAGATGCAGCGGGCAGCAGACAGCAAAGAGTTCCCCACAACATCCGGCTGGATTGCATCACCCTGCTCTTCTATTTTGTGTTTTCAAACTCTAATCCCTAACCCCGATCCCTTCTTCTTCCGCTTCCTCGGCCAACTTCTTTGTCAGCTCGTACGCACCCATCACTCTTCCCAATTTCGCGGATTGTCCTGCCCACATCTGCATGTAGTCGGTCACGCCGGCCTTCTCCGATGCGGCGCGCAGCGGCGCAATCAGCGTGGCCGCGTGCGGAAAGTCGGGAGCAGCGTCCGACATTGGTCCCACTTCACGCACGAAGCGGTTGACGATGCCGCGGGCTGGACGCCCGCTGAAGAGGTTGGTGATCGCTGTGCCATTGTCCGGCGCTTCGGCCAACTCGTGGCGATACAGCGGCGAGATCTTCGCCTCCGGGCAGAAGAGATAGGCGGTTCCCAATTGCACCGCGGATGCGCCAAGCACAAGCGCTGCAGCAATCGCCCGTCCATCCATGATTCCGCCGGCGGCAATCACCGGAACGGAGAGGGCTTCGACCATCTGCGGCACCAGCGACAGCAACCCGATCTGCGTGGCGACATTCCGATCGAGGAACATGCTGCGATGGCCGCCGGCCTCGGCGCCTTGCGCGATGATGGCGTCGCATCCATGCTGCTCGAGCCACCGGCCCTCGGCAACACTGGTTGCCGACGCGAGGATGAGGATGCCACGGGCCTTCAATCTCTGCATGAGCGCGGGCTCGGGCAAGCCGAAGTGAAAGCTCACTACCGCGGGCTTGATCTCTTCGACTACAGCACACGCCGCCTCGTCGAAGGGCATGCGCAACGGCGCCGGAGCGACGTTCTCGATGTCCAGACCCATGCGCTCGTAGTGTGGGCGCAATACCTGCTTCCAGCGCCGCTCCTGAGCGGGGTCGATTGCCGGCGTCATCGTATGACAGAAGAAATTCAGGTTGAACGGCTGCGCTGTACTTGCGCGAATGGCTGACACGGCATCGCGCAACTTCTCAGGCGTGAGTAGCGCGCCTGCAAGAGATCCCAGTCCGCCGGCGCGCGAAACCTCAGCCGCCAGCGCAGGCGAATCCGAGCCCGCCATCGGCGCCTGAATGATGGGAAGCTCGATGCCGACCAGGTCGAGAAAGCGTCGATCGCGCCAGCGTGCCATCGCTCCAGAATAGCGCAGGAGTTTGGGAAAGGCAGGGTTGGGGATTAGGGCTCAGGGATCAGGCTTGGGGCACCTCGCGCAGTCAGGCGTCGGGCGATGATTCAATGCCGAGCAGGGGAAAGTCTCTCGCAATTTCAGTTATCCTTTCACGGTCGTCACAGATCGGGTCTTTGCCAAATGCTAACGGTAACAGCCAAGTGCAGTGATCCGTAGCCCCTGACCCCAAGTCCCTGATCCCTGAACTTCGATGCCTAAAAAAATCGACCACACTCCCGCCTGCGAACACCTGTCGCGAGTCGACAAGCAACTGGCGCGCATCATCGCCAAATCCGGCCCCTGCCGCCTGATGAAAGAAACCACGCAAAGCATCTTCGCCGCGCTGCTGGAGTCGATCATCTACCAGCAGCTTAACGGGAAAGTCGCCGCGACTATAGCGTCGCGGGTGAAGGCGCTCTTCCCCGAGAACACGCAGAAGCTGCGCACCCGCCGCGGGCTGGTGGAAGGCTTCCCCACTCCCGAGCAGATCATGGCCGCCTCTGAAGAGCTGCTGCGCTCGGCCGGACTCTCGCGCAACAAGATGCTGGCCATCCGCGACCTGGCGGCGAAGACCCTGGACGGGACCGTGCCGAGCGTGCAGCAGGCGCATCGCATGAGCGACGACGACCTGATCGAGCGGCTGGTCACCGTGCGCGGCATCGGGCGCTGGACCGTCGAGATGCTGCTCATCTTCCGACTCGGCCGGCCGGATGTGCTGCCGGTGGACGATTACGGTGTGCGCAAGGGCTTCGCCAAGATGAAGAAGCTGGCGGAACTGCCCAAGCCAAAAGATCTGGCCGCCTATGGCGAGAAGTGGAAGCCGTACCGCAGCGTGGCCGCGTGGTATCTGTGGCGGGCGGCGGAGATGAAGGACCTGCCATTCGCCGGAGACGTGGCCAAGAAGGCCGCGGCGAAAGCCGCACCTGGAAAGAATGTGAAGAAGGGGACAAGGAAGAAAACAGTTAGCTGACGCCGGCCGCCGGTTTCGCCTGCTCGAAAAGCGCCGCGCCTCCATGCATCACCCTGTCCTGATCAACATGCCGGAGGCGGCTTACGTTAAGTGCGTCTCTGCCAGATGTTGATCTGGCTCCTTCGGGGTTCTACTCACCTTCCACATAGGTCGGCTACAATCAGTGCCGATTTCTGCGAACGACTGCGGCGCATGCTCACGACTCTGGCGATTTCAAACTATCGCTCCTTGCGCGACGTGGTGATACCACTGAGGCAACTCAATGTTGTCACTGGGGCGAATGGGAGCGGAAAGTCAAATCTGTATCGTGCCCTGCGGCTGCTAGCCGAAACGGCACAAGGACGGGTCGTGCCCTCGCTCGCTCGCGAGGGCGGTTTACGGTCAACGTTGTGGGCCGGCCCCGAGGTTATTAGTCCCGCCGTAAAGCGGGGCGATTATCCAGTCCAAGGTACCAGGAGGAAGAATCCGGTGAGCCTTCGTCTGGGATTCGCCGGTGACGGCTTTGGATATCTCATCGACCTCGGTTTTCCGCCGCAGCATGACTCGCCCTCTGCCTTCACTCTGGATCCGGAGATCAAGCGCGAATGCGTCTGGCACGGGCCGGTGATGCGTACCGCCAGCGTGATTGTGGATCGGCACGGACCCCTCGTAAAAGTTCGTACCGACGATGGTCAATGGCGTCTGGTGAGCGATGTATTGGCCCCTTACGACAGCATGATGACGCAGCTCGCCGATCCGCGTATCGCTCCTGAGATTCTGACATTGCGAGAGGCGATCCGGGCGTGGCGATTCTACGATCACTTCCGAACAGACGCCGACGCTCCGGCACGGTCGCCGCAAGTTGGTACTCGTACGCTCATCCTGAATAACGACGGCACCGATTTGGCTGCGGCGATTGAGACGATTCGCGAGATCGGGGATCATGAAACGTTGGACTCCGCGGTTGCCGACGCCTTTCCCGGGAGCAAGGTCACGATCGGAAGCGACAACGGCCGCTTTGCACTCCTCATGCATCAGCACGGTTTGCTGCGTCCGCTCGGAGCGGCAGAGCTTTCTGACGGAACTTTGCGGTACCTTCTACTGATTGCGGCGCTGCTGACGCCGCGCCCTCCTGAGCTGATGGTCCTGAATGAGCCGGAAACCAGCCTGCATCCGGATGTGCTCCCGGCCCTGGCACGGCTGATGGTACGCGCTGCCCAGAATTCCCAGATCATCGTCGTGACGCACTCGCCACGACTGATTGAAGGGCTCCGAGAACAGCAAGGCTGCCACTCGATCATCCTGCAGAAGAGCTTTGGCGAAACTGAGGTCGAGGGCATGCCGGGCCCGTCATGGCATTGGCCAACACGACAAAGCTAGTGTAATCAGTCGGATCAACCGGTTCTAGAAGTTGCGCTACTAAACCGGCCGGTGCCGTGTAGCTCTTACATGTCAATATGGCGAAACGCAACAATAAGCCGTAATTGCATGGTGTTACGAGAGATATAAACCTTCCAGGTCTTTGTGCTTTTACCCCCTCCAGATGCTAAAATGTGTTTAGAGATTGAGAGATGAGGGAACCCAGCCCAAGCGGCTGGGTTTCGTATTTTCTGGCCAGAATTGCCGTCCCTCCGCCCGCTCGAACGGAGCAGCCACGTCGAAGCAATCAGTAAAAGTATGAATATAAAAGGTTTATTTGTAATGCTGCACGATTTCAGGAGATCGCAAGTATCTGACACAAACTAACTCAAATTTTTTGCTTCCTTTCGACTAACAATTGCGTCTAAGATTGTGTAGGGCGAACGATACCAAGTACAGGCCCAGTACTCATCAATCGCAAATGCTTCGGAGGATTGGAACCATGACCGTAATGACCCGTTGGAACCCTTACCGCGAATTGAACTCGCTGCAGAGCCACCTGAACCGCCTGTTCGAACAGCAGTTTGGTGGACGCGACGAGTCGCTGACCGCAGGGGCCTTCGTACCCCCGGTGGATGTTTATGAGGACGAGCACAGCGTTCAGTTGAAGCTGGAAGTCCCGGGCATCGCCGAGAAGGACCTGGACATCAGGGTGGAAAACAACACTCTGACTGTCAGCGGTGAACGCAAGTTCGACAAGGAAGAGAAGGAAGAAAACTTCCACCGCGTCGAGCGCCGTTATGGCAGCTTCACCCGTTCGTTCTCGTTGCCGACCACGGTGAACACCGAGGACATTAAGGCCGACTACGAGCAGGGCGTCTTGAAGATTCGGTTGGCGAAGCGGCAGGAAGCGAAGCCCAAGCAGATCAAGGTCAACATCGGCACAGCGAAGCCGGTGGAAGGCCAGAAAGCTGAAGCGAAGGCGCAAATCGCGTAAGGCAGTCGCCAGCCGTCCGTTGCCGGTTTCCTTGCTGGCAGTGGCGGCCCGGCGACAAGTTTCGCCCTCCGGGGAAATTCCTGGAGGGAAACGAACTGGGGAGTTCGGAAGGGAGGCGAGTCAAATTGCCTCCCTTTTGTTTACCAAAAGGAATTTCCCCGGAGGGCGAAGCAGTGAAGCAGTTGCCAGTGGCCAGCCGCCAGTAGCCAGTTTTAAGCTATTCGGATGGGGAAGTCTTATCGCGACCTTGTGGCGTGGCAGAAGGCGATGGATCTGGTGACGGCGATCTATCGCGTCACTGCCGGTTTCCCTCGCGAAGAGATCTACGGTCTGACATCACAACTTCGCCGGGCGGCGGTTTCAATCCCCAGCAATATTGCCGAGGGCCAGGGACGCTTTGGGTCCGCTGACTTTCGACGTTTCCTTTGGCTGGCAAACGGATCTCTGATGGAGTTGGAAACTCAGATTCTTATTGCTGAGCGACTTCAATACATAACATCACAGGAAGCGCGTAAGCTGCTCAACGAAGCGGCTGAGGTTGGAAAAATATTGCACGGCCTTATCGCTTCACTTGAGCGATGACTGGCGGCTCACGAAACTGACTACTGACGGCTGGCTACTGGCGTGCTGGCAACTGACAACTGGAGTTAACAATGGCAATTCGTTGGGACAAACTAACTGTTAAGGCGCAGGAGGCGATGCAGCGGGCGAACGATCTCGCCTCCGAGCACGGCAATCCTGAGTTGCAGCCGGTGCACATTCTGGCCGCGCTGGTGGAAGATGCCGAAGGCATTGTGCCTCCGGTGCTGGAACGCGTAGGCGCGCACACCTCGGCCGTGCAGAGCGAGGCGATGCGCGAGATCGAAAAGCTGCCGAAAGTTTCCGGCAGCGGCGCGACGCAGGCGCATCTCTCCGACGCCAGCTCGAAGATGCTGGAGAGCGCCTTCAAAGAGGCGGCGAACTTCAAGGACGAGTACGTCTCGACCGAGCACATGCTGCTCGGCATCACTAAGCTGAAGCGCGATCCGGCGCAGGAGATCCTGGCGCGCGCGGGCGCCACCTACGACAACATTCTGCGCGCGCTGACCACAGTGCGCGGCAATCAGAAGGTCACCGACCAGAATCCCGAGGCCAAGTACCAGGCGCTGGAGCGCTACGCGAAGGACCTCACTGAGCTGGCGCGCGCGGGTAAGCTCGATCCGGTGATTGGCCGCGACGAGGAAGTGCGTCGCGTAGTGCAGGTGCTGTCGCGCCGCACGAAGAATAATCCGGTGCTGATCGGCGAGCCCGGCGTTGGCAAGACGGCCATCGTCGAGGGACTGGCGCAGCGCATTATCTCGGGCGATGTGCCCGAGCAGTTGAAGAACAAGCGCGTGGTCTCGCTCGATTTGGGTGGGATGCTGGCGGGCGCAAAGTATCGCGGCGAGTTTGAAGATCGCCTGAAAGCGGTGTTGAAGGAGATCGAGCAGTCTCAGGGACAGATCATCCTGTTCATCGACGAACTGCATACGCTGGTGGGCGCGGGCGCGTCCGAGGGCGCCATCGACGCCTCGAACATGCTGAAGCCGGCGCTGGCTCGCGGCGAGCTGCGCGCGATTGGCGCGACCACGCTGAACGAATACCGCAAGTACATCGAGAAGGACGCCGCGCTGGAGCGGCGCTTCCAGATCGTCTTTGTGGGCGAGCCGAACGTCGAGGACACCATCGCCATTTTGCGCGGGCTGCGCGAGAAGTACGAGGTGCATCACGGCGTGCGCATCAAGGACTCGGCGATTGTGGCGGCGGCGACGTTGTCGCATCGCTACATCTCCGACCGCTTCCTGCCGGACAAGGCGATCGACCTGATCGACGAAGCGGCGGCTTCGCTGCGCATCCAGATTGACTCGATGCCGACGGAGATCGATCAGCTGGAGCGTCGCGCGACGCAGTTGGAGATCGAGCGCCAGGCGCTGAAGCGCGAAGACGATGCCAACTCGCGCGAACGGTTGGGTGTGCTGGAGAAGGAGCTCGCGCACATCAAGGAAGAATCCAATGCCTTGAAGGCGCGGTGGAAGCAGGAGAAGGAAGCGATCGCGAAGGTGCGCGAAACTAAGGAGCGCATCGAGCAGTTGAAGATCGAGCAGCAGGAGGCGACGCGCAAGGGCGACTACAATCGCGCGGCGCAGTTGCAGTACGGCGAAATTCCACAGCTTGAGGCCGAGGTCACGAAGCTGAGCGCGCAGATGGATGGCAAGCAGGCGCGCATGCTGAAGGAAGAAGTCGACGAGGAAGACGTCGCCAAGATCGTCAGCCGCTGGACCGGCATTCCGGTGTCGAAGATGCTGGAAGGCGAAGTGAAGAAGCTGGTCACGATGGAAGACCGGCTGAAGCAGCGCGTGATCGGGCAGGACGAGGCGGTGACGCACGTGTCGAATGCGATACGGCGTTCGCGCGCGGGCCTGAGCGATCCGCGAAAGCCGATTGGCTCGTTCATCTTCCTGGGACCGACGGGCGTCGGCAAGACCGAGCTGGCGCGTGCGCTGGCCGAGTTCCTGTTCGACGATGAGCACGCGATGATCCGCATCGACATGTCGGAGTACGGCGAGCGGCATGCGGTGTCGCGCTTGATTGGCGCGCCTCCGGGATATGTGGGCTACGAAGAGGGCGGGCAGCTGACCGAGGCGGTGCGTCGGCGTCCGTACTCGGTGGTGCTGTTCGACGAAATCGAGAAGGCGCATCCCGAGGTCTTCAACGTCTTCCTGCAGATCATGGACGACGGCCGGCTGACCGACGGCAAGGGCCGCGTGGTCGATTTCAAGAACACGATCCTCATCATGACGTCGAACATCGGGTCGAGTTATCTGACCGATCTGAGTTCGCCGGAGAAGATTGCCGAGGCGCACAAGATGGTGATGGAGGCGCTGCGGGCCAGCTTCAAGCCCGAGTTCCTCAACCGCGTGGACGACATCCTGATCTTCAACCCGCTGGGCAAGGAGCAGCTGTCGAAGATTGTGGAGCTGCGGCTGGAAGACCTGCGGAAGCTGCTGGCCGATCGCAAGATTTCGCTGGAGATGACGCCGGCGGCGAGGGAGTTGGTCTTCACCGAAGGCTACGATCCGAACTACGGCGCGCGTCCGCTGAAGCGGGCGATCCAGCGGCTGATCCAGGATCCGCTGGCGCTGAAGATCCTCGACGGCGAGGTGCTGCACGGCGATCACCTGGTGGTCGATGTCGACAAACGCGAGCGCAAGCTGACGTTCAAGGTCGCCAAGCGCGTGGGAGAACCGGCGGCGGTGAAGTAAGGGTGATGCGGGCCCCAGGTTAGCGTCCGACAGCAGGACGCGAACCTGGGGCACCCGGCGTTGATCTACTCTGTGCCCGCGTGGTGAACACGCTCTCTCTAGTGAATAATGAGTGCGATGCATCTCGACGACACTATCGTCGCCATCGCCACGCCGCCGGGACGCGGGGGCATCGGGGTGGTGCGACTCTCGGGAAATGATGCCCGCAACATCGCGCTTCCCATGCTGCGCCTGGCGCACGATCTTGAGGCCGGACGCGCACACTTCGGCGAGCTGATCGATCCCGCTACGAGCCAGCGCATCGACGAAATCGTCGCGACATTCTTCGCCAAGCCGCATTCCTACACCACCGACGATGTCGTCGAGATCTCGTGCCACGGCTCGCCGGTCGTGCTGCGGCATGTAGTCGAGATGGCTCTGGCTGCCGGCGCGCGCCTGGCCGAGCCGGGCGAGTTCACCATGCGCGCGTTTCTCAACGGACGCATCGATCTGACGCAGGCTGAAGCCGTCCGCGACCTCATCGACTCGCAGACGCTCTTTCAGGCGCAGGTGGCGGCACGGCAACTCGAGGGCTCGCTGTCGAAGCGACTGCAGCCGATCAAGCAGCAGCTCATCGAACTGATCGCGCTGATGGAAGCCGGCATCGACTTCGCCGAAGACGATGTTTCGATCAGCCCCGATGAACAGATCCTCGCGCGCATCGCCGCCATCCGCGCGCCGCTGGAAGAACTGCTGGCCAGCTTCGCCTTCGGCAAGGTTGTTCACGAGGGGCTGACGCTGGCGATCGTCGGCCGCCCGAACGTCGGCAAGTCGAGCCTGTTCAACCGGCTGGTGGAGCGCGAGCGCGCCATCGTCACGGCCACGCCCGGCACCACGCGCGACCTGGTGAGCGAGACCGTCGCCATCGGCGGCATCCCGGTGCGGCTGGTCGATACCGCCGGCATTCGCGACGCGCTCGATGAAGCGGAGAGCATCGGCGTGCGCAAGTCGATCGAGGCTCTGGCCGATGCCGACATTGTGCTGGTGGTGCGCGACGCCTCACGCGGCGAGTCGCTCAGCGCAGACGAGCAGCATCAGGATGAGCGGCTGCTGCGGATGATTGAAGGACGGCAGGCGGTGGTGGTTTGGAACAAGATTGATGCTTCGGCGAACAGCGCGTTCGCCGAGAGGAACGCTCATCCTGTGGTGAAAGCTTCGGCGCTCACCGGCGCCGGCATCGAGGAGCTGCGCGCTTCCATTCTGCAACTGGCGGGCAGCGATGGCGGCGCGCAACAGGAGAGCGGCTTCCTGACCAATGTTCGCCAGAAGCAGGCCGTCAGCGACGCGATCGTTGCGCTCGATAAGGCGTCAGCGTCCGTCCCGCAGAAAGTCCCGCACGAGATGCTCCTGCTTGATCTTTACGCGAGCTTGCGCGCGCTGGATGATCTCACCGGATCAACCACCGCGGACGACATCCTGAACTTGATTTTCAGTTCGTTCTGCATTGGAAAGTAGAGATACGGATTCAGTCGTCTTTGGAAGCTTATCGGCGCGAGTGAACAAGCCGCTGCGTAAGCAATGATTTGTATCAGCGCACGCCTCCCCAGGCTGCTGAGAGACTCGGCCGAAGCGAAGCCTTGTGTCAGGGCACGACTTTAGTCGTGCCGATGAGGCCTTTATTTATGTTGCCCGAGCCGGCTTCAGCCGGCGACACAGCGGTGTGAAAAGGATTTTCCAGCAACCTGTTCAGTCATACGGTCGCAGCTTTCTCCTGGCAATTGTCATCCCGAGCGGAGCGGCGTCAGCCGCGGAGGCGAGGGACCTGCGGTCCGCCGGCAGTGGCCGCACGGTCGAAAGACAGCAGGTCCCTCCACGCGGGCTGAAGCCCTTGGTCGGGATGACAATTGAATGGCGATGCGCACCTCGCTACGAAGAAAGCGCTTCCTTGGCGACCCCGGTGATCAGGTTTCGCAACTTCCTCACCACCCCACCTGGCTCATCCTCTTCAGGATGATGTCGGGGTAGCGGTGCATGCGCTCGGGTTTGCGCTTGAGGGGCGCGGGCAGGATCGCGGCGAGTTGGGCGGACTGTTCCCTTCCGATACTTCGCGCGGGAATCTTGTCGTAGTAGCGGCATGCCGCTTCGGCGCCGTAGACGCCGGGTCCCCACTCGACCACATTGAGGTAGAGCTCCAGAATGCGGCGCTTGCCGAGAACGACCTCGGCCACCGGGACCAATGTCGTTTCCAGACCCTTGCGAATGATCGAGCGGCTGGTTCCGAAGAGCAGATTCTTGACGAGTTGCTGCGTCAGGGTCGACGCTCCGCGCGTGCGCTCGCCCTCCACGTCTTCGTGGGCCGCGATCTCGATCTGCTTCCAGTCGAAGCCGTGATGCAGGTAGAAGCGCGCGTCCTCGGCGGCGATGACGGCGTGCTGGAGACTGGGCGAGATTTGGTTGAGGGGAACGAATTCGTAACGCTTCTGGTAAGGCTTGGCACTGAACCAGGACTGCACGCGGCGCTCGCTTTGCACGGCGGTTGTCGGCGGATCGATCCACCTGGCCGCCACCAGCATCAGCGCGGCCAGACACCAGAGGAGCACTGCGGCGATGAAAAGCCAGAGAACCACGGAGCGGAAGCTCACGCTCCGCAACGTCTTCTTCAGGCTGGTCGACGATATCCGGGCCACGTTCCAGAATACCGGGTCGAGCCCAGAGAGCGAACTTTCAGGTTCGCACCCGGTAATCTCGTCTACAGATTGTCATTCCGAGTGGAACGCGCAGCCGAGGAATCTGCATTTCGACCGAGTGGGGAGAGTATCGTCGGCTGAAGCCGGCTCTGATTTATTGGATGGCGCTGACACGCCGGCCTGAAGGCCGCTCCTACCAGAGGCGCCGGGGATAAAGTTCCGGTATTTTCCACCTCGCCGGGGCACAGATAGGCTTGGTCAGGCGAGATACATAGAAGTTTTTGCACACCGTCTGCCCATCCCTTCCCTGCCGGTGGCAGAGCTCCACCGACGAATCGTAAATTTTCCCAGCACTTACGCATGGAATCCTAGTTGCACTTACCAAGCCGCATTCGTCGGCCCGGTGGCTGGCGACGTTTCAGGAGGCAGTTTCATGGACTACTACGAAGACGAGCCACGGCGGTTTCGCGAGGAGCCGCGCGGGTCGATTTCCGGGCGGGCCGTTGCGTACATCGCTCCCGTGCTGGTGGCCGGCGCCATGCTCGGCGGTTACGCGTATCACGAGCATCGGGTCGCCGAGGATTTAGCGCAGCAGAATCAGCAGAACACGGCAGCGCTGGCGACCACGCGCACCCAGGTCGACGATCTGAACGCAAAGGTGAATGCGCTGGCGGCGGAGGCTGCCGCGCCCAAGCCCGCCCCGGCGCCCAATCCGCCGATGCGCAAGCTGGCGGCTTCGCATCACCCTGCCCAGCCTTCGCGTTGGCAGAAGATGCAGGCGCAGCTCGACGCCCAGAACAAGCAGATTGAAGACACGCGCAGCCAGATTGCCAGCACGCAGAACGATCTGAGCAACACGCGCACGGAGCTGACAGGATCGATCGCGCACACGCACGACGAATTGGTCCTACTGGAGAAGAAAGGCGAGCGCAGTTACTACGAGTTCGATTTGAGCAAGGCGAAGACGTACCAGCGCGAGGGTCCGTTCGGCGTGCAGCCTGCAAGAAGGCGAACACCAAGCATCAGTACGCCGATCTCGAGCTGTTGGTCGATGACCGCTCGCTCTCGCAGAAGCACGTGAACTTGTATCAGCCGGTGATGTTCTCGACGCCCGACAGTCCGCAGCCGGTGGAACTGGTGATCAACAGCATCAACAAGGATCACATCCACGGCTACGTGAGCGCGCCAAGGTATCGGCAGTCGGAGCTGGCGTCGATGTCGAACGCGAATAACAGCGGCGCGAACACACAGGCGTCCGACGCGAACAGCGCAACGCCGCCGCAACGGCAGAAGCTGCCGCCTCCGCAGTAAGGATATTTCGTAGTAACAGATGTTGTATCGACGGCTGGCAGGTCTGTATCGCGAGTAAACAGGATTTGTATCAGGGCACGACTTCGGACGTGCCGCAAGGCTCGTCTTCAACTCGGCTTCAGCCTCTGCGTGCAGTGTGCAGCGGCTGAAGCCGATTCTTTGTGCAGATTTTTCGGCACGACTGAAGTCGTGCCCTGACACAAAGCGCCTAGTTGTGTTCGCTCGAGACCGCTGATTGTCGCCGAACCTGCGCTGTTTTCAAGGTGCTGATTTATACTGGAGGCAATCACAACTCAACAACACGTTGTTTTGTTTTTGGCAACAAATGGCAACCGCTCCCAATCCGCGCCCCCCGGCGGACTCGCCGGAGGTTCGGCGTTATAACCGCATCCAACGCTGGCTGGGCCTCTCCGACACGTTCATCGGCTTTCTCGCTGCTGGTCGCTGCTGCTGGTTACCGGATGGACGGGCACGCTGCGCGACTGGTCGTACGAGGGCGCGAGTCAGCATTACTTCTTCGCCGTCTTTCTTTACGTCCTGATGTTCTCGCTGATCGCCAAAGCGCTCAGCGCTCCGTTCGATATCTTCGGCTTCCGGCTGGAGCGGCAATACCATCTCTCCAATCAAAAAGTGCGCAGCTGGATCTGGGACGAATGCAAAGGCTGGCTGGTGTCGCTGGTGCTGGGCACCATCATGGTCGAGCTGGTGTACGGCATCATTCGCATCGCGCCGCAGCGCTGGTGGATGATCGCGTGGGCGGTGTTTGTCGGACTGTTTCTGCTGATGGCACAACTGGCGCCGGTGCTGCTGCTGCCCATCTTCTACAAGTTCGAACCGTTGGCGAACGACGAACTGCGCGACCGGCTGACACGGCTGGGTGAGCGCGCCGGGACGCGTGTCCGCGGCGTCTACGAATGGAAGCTGTCGGAGAAGACGACCAAGGCCAACGCCGCGCTGACCGGCATGGGCTCGACGCGACGCATTATCTTGTCGGACACGCTGCTGCAGAATTACAGCGACGATGAGATCGAGGCGATCCTGGCGCATGAACTCGGCCACCACGTGCGCAAGCACATCCTGAAGAGCATCTTCCTGCAGGTGGGCGTGACCCTGCTGGGCTTCTGGCTGATCAACCTGGTGCTGCGCTTCGTCATTGCGAAGGAGTGGTTCCCGGTCCTCACTCCGCGGCTGTACGACTTCGCGAATCTGCCGCTGATCGTGCTGGTGGCGACCGTGCTCGGCTTTCTGTTGATGCCCGCGATGAATGCCATCTCGCGCCAGCACGAACGCGAGGCCGACCGCTACGCCTGGGAAAACACGGCGGCCATCGAGCCGTTCATCACCTCGATGCAGAAGCTGGCAGACCAGAACCTGGCCGAGCGCGAGCCCAACCAGTTTGTCGAGTGGCTCTTCCACTCCCATCCGTCAATCGGCAAGCGCGTGGCCGCTGCGCAGGCATGGGCGCGAGAGCGCAAGCCGCAGCCGGTGGCGTAGCAGACCCTCCTCCGTTCCCACACGATTGCCATCCTGAGCGTATTCGAACGACCTGTGGTTGCATCTCGTAGCGAAACTGGCTTTGCCGCTGCGGACAAACCGCAGATCCCTCGACTGCGCTACGACGCTGCGCGTCTGCGCTCCGCTCGGGATGACAACTCGAAAATCATGGGGCGTAGGGACGCCTGAAGCGTGGATTCCTAGCCTCTCCCGCGCAGGATCGCTCGCCACCCTGCGCAAATCTTCTTCGGTATCGACTCCCACAGTGTCGTACGGCGTCTCGGCCACGTGAATGTCGACACCGTGATCGAGGAAGCGCAGCTGCTCCAGGCGCTCGTTGCGCTCCAACTCGGATTCGGGCCAGGTGCAGAAGGCGTCGAGCGCAGCTTTGCGGTAGGCGTAGAAGCCGAGGTGCTTGTAGTAGAGCACGGTGCCGGCGTGATCGCGATCGAAAGGAATGGTGGCGCGCGAGAAGTACAGAGCGCGACCATCGAGAGCCGTCACCACTTTCACGGCGTTCGGATTGTTGACGTCTTCCGCGGAGCACGGCGTCTTCAAGGTGCCCACCTGCACATCGTCGCGGCTCATCAACTTCAGCAGAACATCGAGGTGCTCGCGGCGCGCCAGCGGCTCATCGCCTTGCACGTTGACGTACACGTCGGCGTCGACGGTCTGCGCGACTTCATGAACGCGATCGGTGCCGCTGCGATGCTCGGGCGAGGTGAGGCGGTAATGCCAGCCGTTCTGCCGGCACACGGCGGCGATTTCTTCCGAATCGGTGGCGACGATCACGTCGCTGAGTTGCGGGCAGGCGCGCGCGGCCTCATACACGTGGGCGAGCATGGGACGGCCGTTGATCTCGCGCAGGATTTTGCGCGGCAGGCGGGTGGAGGCAATGCGGGCGGGGATGATGGCGATAGCGTTCACGGAAGTAGTTTCAAGGGGAATGATGGTCGATGGCAAGTCTGCGCTAGCATTTCGTTATTGGCCTCTCGCTCTTCGCCAGCGGGGTCTCGGGTAGCGCTGGCGTTCAGGACGGCGTCCAAAGCGACCCAATGATCACAGTCAGCTTCAGCCGATGGCACAGCCTGCCGCTGCTAACAAACCGCAGGTCCCTCGACTGCGCTTCGCTCCGCTCGGGATGACAATTTGTAAATGGCAATCGCTGGACGCGAACCTGAAGGTTCGCTCTACCGCGCTGACGCCTGCTCAAAGCTAAGAGCTGGTTTATTCCGCCTCTTCTTGCTTCACAAATCCATACGGACAATGGCGGCAGCCGGAGCGGCAGCAGAAGCCGCGCTTGCGCAGGTATACGGCGGTGAAGACCATGAAGCCGTTTTCCCAGTAGTAGTCGACGCCTTCGATCAGCTCGTCGTCGCTCATGGCGCGGCCGCCGCGCGCAGAATCGACGTGGCCTCTTCGTCGGTAACCGCGACGCCGTCGCGGAAGCTGACGTATTTGCCCGAGATGGCGGCGACGCGCTCGCCGGGCACGATGAAGCCGACGAGGTTCAGCGGGTCGGCGGCCGAGATGGTGACCACTTCACCGCTGGCGTGCAGGTTGCGCATGGCGCGCAGCGACTCCACCGCTTCGGGCAGCGCAAACTGCTCGCCGATGAAGCTGCTGACGAAGCGGCCGCCGCGCACCTCGCCGCGATCTTCCAGGCGACGCAGCGCCACCAGCAGTTCGCGCCACTTGGGCAGGTTCGACTCGCGCGCCAGCAACTCGCGGAAGACCACGCCATAGCGGCGCAGCAGCATCCAACAGGTGGCCTCGACGGTCTTGGTTCGGTCGGAGCCTTCGGCGGGATAGAGCAACGACCAGCGTCCCGGAGTGTGTCGCGGCTTTGCGACTTTAGGCGTTCCGGGCGCAGCGCGCCGCGCCGGATTGATGAGCGAGCGCAGATTTTCGAAGCCATCGGCCGTCACCATGCCGGCGGCGACCAGTTCCCAGAGCGCAGTTTCGATCTCGGCCTTCAGCTTGCCGGTGCTGCGCACGATGTCGGCAAAAAACGATGCGCCGCGCCGGCGCAGAAATTCGAGCACAGTCCGCGCCGAGTCGCTGAGGATGCCTTCGTAGCGTCTGCTCATCCTCGCTTAGTCGTGGCTGCATCCAGTCCGACTCTTCGCGAACGAAAAACGTGATGGGCGCAACCGTGGTCGGCACGATGCGGCGACGAATTGGGGTCCCCATTGCGCCCGCAGTTGGCGCGATGGGGTGACGATCCTCGCCTGCTTCTTCCAGCGTTGCCGGATGCGGCGACAGGCGTCCCCAGCCGACGGCGCCCGTGAGGCAGAGCTGATCGAGCGCGCCTGGGTCGTAAGCGTTGACGCGGCGCGCGAGGATCTGCTTCTCCCATGCGTTCGCCGGAATCTCAAAGCCCTGCAGCTGGCGAAGCGCCTGGTGCAGTCCGCGCTCGCCGGCCAGTTGCGTCTGCGGCGCGACGTGCTGCCAGCGCAGCAGCCAGCGCATGAACTGCGCCGCAGTGACGGGCTCGACCTGCTTGCGCAGCGTGGCGACGGTGAGGTGATGAATGCGCGAGAGCAGGCGCCGCTCGCACCATTCGACATGGGATAACTCGGATGCCCACGGACTGTCCCGTCCAAGCCGGTTGCGCTTGGGCGGGGATCCCGTTGCAATCCGGTGAAGTTTCCGCGAAGGACGGTGCCCGCGGCTTCCAAGCGCAGCAGCGCATTCTCGACGTCGCGCGCCGGCAGGCCCAGCCGATAGGCGAGCGCTGCAGACGAGATCGGTCCCGAGTGCATCATCCAGCCGTTCACCATGGCGTGCACCGCGTCGTCGCGCGAAGTGGTGCTGGATGGCAATTCTGGAGGCGCGATTTCAAATTGCGCGTTAGGGAAGATGAGCGCGAAGTCTTTGGCGCGCTCGGAGGCAACGAGGTAGTGACGGTGTCGCCGGCTGAAGCCGGCTCTGTAACAGAGGAAGAATCTTCTAATGCACGCCTGAAGGCGTGCTCCACCCTCGCCCGCACAACTCTCCAGCCCTCCAGCAACTCGGCGAGGAACGGGGTCCAACTTGCCACGGCTTGCTGCCAGTCGGGATCAGGCATCTCTTCCGGCACGGCGACCAGCGTCTGCAGCACGTCGTGCAGTTCGTCGCTGTCGCGCACATCGGGACGCGCTTCCTCGCGCACGCGCGCGATGGCCTGCTGATCGAGCCGGCCGACCTCGTTCAGCACCGCTTCGGGCAGCATGCGCCGCATCTGCACGGCGCGCGCGCGGCGCTCCTCCAGCGGAGCGTCGTCGAGGAAGGCGTACGGATTCGCGTTCAGAATCTCGTGCGAGAACTGCGACGGCACGGGCGTGTCGACGGCGAGGCAGCGAATCTCCCCGCTGTAGATTCTGGCGAACACCGCGCGCAGCCCGTCGATGTCCATCGCCTCGGTGAGGACGTCCTTCATCACCTCCTGAATCAGCGGGTGATCGGGAATCTTGATGTCGCCCTCGATGTTTTCGGGCAGGCGGCCACGTCGGGGAAAACCGAGGCGAGAAGATCGTCGCTGCGAATGCGCTGGATCTGCGGCGGAACTTTCTTGCCGCCCTGGAAGCGCAACAGCGCGAGCGAGCGGTTGGCATCCCAGCGCCAGCGCGTGGCGAAGATCGGCGAGGCCAGCGCGGCCTGTTCCAGAATTTCCTGCACGGTTTCGTTCTGCAGGTAGTGAAAGACGTCGCCGAGCGGGAAGCTGTGCTGTTCGGCCAGCGCGATGTTCAGGCCGTTGTCGGTGGCCGCGGCCTGCAGCTCGAAGTTGAACGAGCGGCAGAAACGTTTGCGCAGCGCCAGTCCCCAGGCCTTGTTGATGCGGCCGCCGAAGGGCGCGTGGATGACCAGCTGCATGCCGCCGCCTTCATCGAAGAAGCGTTCGGCGATGATGGTGTTGCTGCGTGGGAACTTCGCCCAGGACGGCGCGGCCGGTGACGATGTATTCGATCAGTTGCTCGGCGCCGGAGTCGTCGAGACCGCATTCGTCCTTCAGCCAGGCGACGGCGTTTTGGACTTCGGGAGTGGATTCGATCCCGCGGAGGCGACGTCGCGGTTTAGGCGTGTCGCCGGCTGAAGCCGGCTTTTCAAGTTCACTTGGCTGGCTGGACGCGGGCCTGAAGGCCAGCTCTACCGCGGTTGACTCATCAGACGCAGCCCTGTCGCTGCCGCCTGAAGCGAGATCGGAGGGCACGTTAATCTGTCGCCGGCTGAAGCCGGCTTTTCAACTTCACTCGGCTGGCTGCGACGCGGGCCTGAAGGCCAGCTCTACCCCTGTTGGCTCGGACGCAGCCCTGAAGGGCTGTTCTACCTGCTCTATCGCAACGTCTGGCGCAGGCCTGAAGGCCCGCTCTATCCGAGAGTCCTCACGCGTTCTGATCTTCGGCTTTGTCGAGTCACCGGCAAAGCGCTCGAAGTTGGCGATGCGCTCGGCGCGGACCTCGCCCATCTCCGGGTCGAGCGGCACGGGCAGCGGCGCCGTATTCGGCAGCGCGCTTGCTGATCTGCTCGCGCAGGTCGGCGACGTGCTGCGAGAGCTCATCGGTGCGCGCGGGAGCTTCGCCTCGCCAGAACGGAACCGTCGGCGGAGCGCCGTGCGCGTCTTCCACCAGCACGCGTGCGGCGTTGGCCTCGACGCGCCGGATGCGCCACGAGGTGTTGCCCAGCAGCATGATGTCGCCGGCATTGCTCTCGACGGCGAAATCTTCGTCGAGCGTGCCCACCACAATTTCTTCCGGCTGCGCCACGACGGTGAACAGCGCCGTCTCCGGAATGGCGCCGCCGCTGGTGATGGCGGCGAGGCGCGCGCCACGACGCGCACGCAGCCGGCGGTTGACCATGTCGCGGAAGAGATACGCGCCATAGCGGCCGCGCTTGGCGGCGATGCCGGCCGCGAAGCATCTCCACGATGCGGTCGTACTCCTCGCGCTTCAACTCGCGATAGGGATACGCGCCACGCATGAATTCGAAGAGCTCGTCTTCGTCCCAGTCTTCGCAGGCGCACATGGCGACAATCTGCTGCGCGAGGATGTCGAGCGGCGCGGGCGGAATGCGCAGCACGTCGAGGTCGCCCTGCTTGATGGCGCGCACGGTGGCGGCGCATTCGAGGAGATCGTCGCGCGTGGTGGCAAAGAAGCGGCCTTTGGGAATGGCTCCGCGCCAGTGGCCAGCGCGACCGACGCGCTGCAAGGCGACGGCGATGGAGCGCGGCGAGTTGATCTGGCAGACCAGGTCGACGGTGCCGATGTCGATACCGAGCTCGAGCGAGGCGGTGGCGACCAGCAGGCGGATCTCGCCGTTCTTCAGCTTGCGCTCGGCAGCGAGACGGATTTTGCGCGAGAGGCTGCCGTGGTGCGCCGCGACCTGATCTTCGCCGATGCGCTCGCCGAGATGCAGCGCCAGACGTTCGGCCAGGCGGCGCGTGTTGACGAAGACCAGCGTCGAACGATGCTGCATCGCCAGTTCGGCGAGGCGGTCGTAGATTTCGCCCCACATTTCGTTGCTGGCGACGGGGCCGAGTTCCGATGGCGGGACTCGACGGCGAGGTCGAGTTTGCGGCGATGGCCAATGTTGACGATGACGGCGGTGTCGCCGGCTGAAGCCGGCTCTTCAATGTTTGAAGGCTGGTTGGACGCAGCCCTGAAGGGCTGCTCCACCATGTCGCCGGCTGAAGCCGGCTCTTCACACAAGAGGAACTGGCTGGACGCGGAGCTGAAGCTCCGCTCTACCAAAGTGCGCTCTACCGGCGCTCCTCGCGAGCCGGTGAGGAAGTGCGCTACTTCTTCGATCGGCTTCTGCGTTGCCGAGAGGCCGATGCGCGTGGGATGGTTCGCCAACACGGTCAAGGCGTTCGAGCGAGATCGCCAGGTGTGCGCCGCGCTTGTCGTCGGCGACGGCGTGAATTTCGTCGACGATGACGGTCTTCACGTGGCTCAGGATGCCGCGGCTGCTGTTGGCGGTCAGCAGGATGTAGAGCGACTCGGGCGTGGTGACCAGGATGTGCGGCGGACGCTTCAGCATCTCGCGCCGCTCTTTGGTCAGCGTGTCGCCGGTGCGGACAGCGGTGCGAATCTCGGGCATCAGCAGGCCGCGCTCGGCCGCCAGCCAGAATCTCGCCCAGCGGACCTTCGAGGTTCTTCTGAATGTCGTTGCCCAGGGCCTTCAGCGGCGAAACGTAGAGCACTTCAGTCGCGTCACGCAGTTCACCCGACAATCGCCTTGCGCACCAGGCGATCGATGCAGATGAGAAATGCCGCAAGCGTCTTGCCGGAGCCGGTGGGAGCGGAGATCAGCGTAGTGCGGCCGGCGAGGATCGGCGGCCAGCCCTGCTCCTGCGGCTCGGTCGGCGTGCCGAATTTGCCGACGAACCACTCGGCCACCAGCGGATGCGCCCACGCCAGAGAAGCCGGAATCTCCCCCACAGACATGGGGAGATTCTAGCAGAGGTTCGCTAAATGTTCGCTGCGCAAACACGCTTCTTGCTGTTCGCTTTTCGCACACAGCCAGAGTCGCTGATCGTACCGACGCCGGTGGACGAACCACACGTGTCCTGCATGGCGCAGATTGGAAATGGAGGCACAGCCTGCCACTTCTGGCGAAGAGCAAACGGCGAAAAGCGAAGAGCGTCATCTCGCTGCTAAACTTTCAGCCATGTCCTGCCGAGCGCGCGAAGAAGATCAAGCTGATGCTGTTTGACGTCGACGGCGTCATGACCGACGGCACCATTTTTCTTTCCTGCTCCGGGCGGGGGCGCTGGCGGCGGCACGCACGAGCATCGCGAAAAGATGGCCGATGCCGGCGGCTATCGGCATCGCCAGTAGCGACGTGATCGAGGCCAAAGGCTTCAACGCGCACGACGGCACAGGATTTTCCTTACTGCGGCTGGGCGGACTCGAGGCGGGCATCATCACCAAGCGGATATCGGAAACGGTTCGGCTGCGCGCTCGCGACCTGAAGATCGAGCACGTCTACCAGGGCCAGCAGGACAAGGCCGCCGCATTCTACGAGATTCTCGAAAAAACCGGGCTGAGCGCTGAGGAAATCTGTTACGTCGGCGACGACATCATTGATCTGCCGGCGATGCGGTTGTGCGGATCTGGCCATTGCAGTCAAGAATTCGCGCCCGGAAGTGATTCGCGAGTCGCACTACGTTACGCCCAATGAAGGCGGTAAGGGCGCGGTGCGCGACGCGATCGAATACGTTCTGCGTGCGCAGGGGAAACTGGAACGGGCGATCGACGACTACATCCATGCACGCAGCCCCGATCCTGCAACGAAGGTTCAGTAGGCGCTCGCGACCCTCGAGATAGCTGCGGCCTTTCAGACAAAAAAAGAGCCCCTCCGACGGACAGGGGCGAGTTGCACATCGGAGGGGTTAGCCGTTGTTACACGACCATTCTCAGGGTTGTTACCGGCTGAAACCCAGTGGTCCGGGAGAAGTTTCGCGTGCTTAAAAAATCTATCGCGCTTTCGACAAAAACTCCCGCAGCACGGCGTGTCTTAACCGGAATCAGCAATTTCCGCCCGCTTCGAACAGCGACGCACCATAGTTAGCAACCCTATTCTCCAAAAATTCACAGTTTTCGAGCCAACCCTGGCGGTTTGGCTCGCCACCTGCAGCTTGTCCCCAGCTACATCGGCCAGACACATTCCGTTGCAGTTAGCGGTCTTCACAGCGAAAGTTTTACCTGCTAGCGGTAAAACCGACATGACACATCCCTGCGATGACGACTACAGGTTGATCGCGGGCAAATTAACTGGAAGTTGAAGAAAAAAACATGGGTGGAACTCAATGATGAATGAGGCGTACGGCCTGACAGGGAAAAGTATCCGCCCGCAGAAAGCCAACGACAATCAATGTCATCATTGCGGATCATCAACCAGTGTTTCGCGCCGGTATCGCCAAACTGCTCGCCACCGAAGACGACATGCGCATCGTGGCGCAGCCCACCTCGGCCGAGCACCTGTTCAACGCAGTCGACAAGTTACGGCCCGCATGTACTCATTCTCTCCAGCGGATTTCTTCCCTCTGAAGAGGATCTTCGCCGAATGACCGGCACGGCCGGGGAGCGGCAGATCGCCGTCCTCATGCTCACCGAAAATGATCAGCGCACGCCCCACCTCGTTCCTTTTGGCGTCCAGGGTGTTTTCTACCGCTCAGTCAAGGGCGAGATGCTGATCGAAGGCGTTCGCCGGCTGGCGCAGGGCGGGCGCTATCTTCAGATGCACGCGGCAGCCGAGATTTCCGCCGATCTGGTTGGGGAGCGGGTCACCTCGCAGCTCTCGCGTCGCGAGCTGAAGGTTGTGGCCGCCGTCGTCCAAGGCTATCGCAACAGCGAGATCGCCAATGAGATGGGCGTTACGGTTCCCATGATCAAGAAATTGACGCGCTCCATCTTCGATAAGACCGGTGTGTCCGGGCGGCTGGAGCTCGCGTTGTTTGTCATTCACCATCAGGTCCTGGCGCATGCGGCAGCGGAGCAGGCAGCGCAGCCGACTCCGGCGCATCTGCGCGCCACCACCGTCGATCACGTGTATGCGAGCAGGAACCTGGCGGTCTTTCCCAAAATCGGGATTGACTTGCCGCACCCACCCAAAACGGCGTAAACCTTGGCGGAACCATCCTTGGTACCACCCTACCGTGCCCAAAATGTGGTAAGTAAGAACTGGAAAGAATAGCGGGGCATCCGTCTCGCGAAAACTTGGAACGCGAACCACTCCGGCCCGATGCCTGGCATCCCTTGTATCGGGTTGAGCGGCTTATTTGGTTTAGCGGCGGTTTCCGGTTGAAATCAGGACGGTGACTCCCTACTATGAAAGTTCCGTTGGCAGAGCGGAGAACGGCAGTGATCGGAGGAGCAAGCGTTCTCCGGCAGGTGTTTTCAGCCCAACGTTATACAAGGTTTCTCATGACAAAGCGCTCCCCCTTTGCCCTGATTGTTTGCCTGGCGATTTTCACCAGCCTGAGCGCCCTGGCAGCTACCATCAGCACCACGCACCCCTCAAGCAGCCATAAATCCAAGAGCAAGTCGGCGCACAAGATTACCGAATCGCCATCGGCGCAGAAGAAGATGTCGCGCATGCGGCATAGCAGTGCCACGGTGGCCAGCCGGAATCGCGCTACGCACACGGTAGCGACCAAGAAACATCACTATTACGGCGAGCGCTTCTACGCCAGTTCCTTCGCCAACGATCAGGTGGATGGCGACGTCACCGGCGGGGAAGATCCGGTCGTCCGGGCCGCAGCCATCGAAGCACTTGGCAATATGAACGGCACCATCGTTGCGATGGATCCCGACAGCGGCCGCATCCTGGCGATGGTCAATCAGAAGCTGGCGCTCTCGGCGGGCGCGCAGCCCTGCTCGACGATTAAAGTTGCCGTCGCGCTGGCGGCGTTGAGCGAGAACGTCATTACTAAGGACACGCAGGTTCCGCTAACCAAGACCTGGCACGTGGACCTGACGACCGCGTTGGCGAAGTCGAACAACGCATACTTCGAGGCCGTCGGCCGCAAGCTGGGATTCGAGAAGGTCAGCTATTACGCACATCAGTTTGGCCTGGGCGAGCTGGCGGGCTGGCAGATTCCCAACGAGCATCTGGGAACGTTTCCTTCCACCGAGCTGGATGAAAAGCTGGGCGGCGTAGGCAAGATGTGCTCGTTCGGCGAGAGCATTTCCCTGACGCCACTGCAACTGGCGGGCCTGATGGGCGCCATCGCCAACGGCGGCACGCTCTACTACCTACAGCATCCGACCACGCCGGAGCAGGTTGCGAACTTCACTCCCAAGGTAAAGCGCAAGCTCGACATCGGGCCGCTGATTCCTGAGATATCCGATGGCATGGCCGGCGCGGTGCAGTACGGCACGGCGCGGCTGCTGAAGACCAACTTCATGGAAGAGCCGGTACTCGGCAAGACTGGGACCTGCTCGAAAGACGGAACGCGCTTTGGCTGGTTCGGTTCCTTCGCCAACACGCAGTATGGGCGAATCGTGACGGTCGTCTTCCTGGAGGGCGGACGTCCGACCTTCGGACCCAAGGCCGCGGAGCTAGCCGGCGTCATGTACCGCAATCTTTACGACCACGATTACTTCGCGGTGAAGAGCACTCCGGCGCAGGCGCAGAAGATTGCTCCATTGGCTTCCGGCGCTCAGCAGTAACAACAGACTTTACAGGCCAGATGACTTAGCCTCCGGAAATCCGGAGGCTTTTTTGTTTGAGTCGTGCTCAGGAATACCGAATTCGCAACCTCCGGCATCTTTTTGGCCGGAGAGCGGTTCACTTCGCGAAGGGCGAGGCTGACTGTTTCTGCAAACGGTCGAGTGCGTCCTGGTAGCGAGCCTTCGAGGCGTCATCCTGCGCCGAAGCAAGCTGAGTGTTGAGCCACTTGAGCATGGCAGCACGCGAAGGATGAGGCAGCGGGTTGTCGCTGTCGGCGATGCGCCACTCGCTGTTCTGCTGGGTCACGCTGTAATAAACGTCCTGCGTCGCCCCGTCGGGCTCAGGCACGTAGCCGAGCCCGGGATCGAAGGTCCCCAGCAGCCGGTAATGCACCATCACGGAAAACTTGCCGTGGTCCTCGACGGGCTCGGGATCGACGGTGTAGCGCGCGATCACATCGATCTTCGTGAAGTCCTGCGGTGAGGTCCACCACACGATCGGCTGAAACTTTGGCCATGAATTCTTGGCGTCGAAGCGCAAACCTTCGTAGTCCATGCGGCAATACTTCGAGACCAGCTCGCGTACCTGCGCGCCCGTCGTGTCTTCCTGGGGGCGCTGGGTGGGCAGAGGAAATTGCGCAAACATCATCGCAGATGCGACCAGAACGAATGAAGCAATAAGAAAGCCACGACGAAACAGCCACACGATGACAGCTCCTACGATTAACGGAAAATGTTGTTCTACCTGGTACACCTTTGCAAGGGCAACCTCGCCGAGATAACTTCTCAGGTTCGGCAATGCCCTCGAACGGCGCAGCATTCCCAAGCACACATTACCGCCCGCCGATGTGCTTCAGGGCCAGTTGTCGAGCTGCCAGCCTGATCTCAGAAAACACCTGCGCCTCGTACACATCGTTTGTTCCGGCATTCTTTAGAATTCGTCGAACAACGGGCCTGAGTTCCTCATAGATCGAGATCATTTGTGGAACGGTTGGTTGGTTATTAGGCCGAACCAGAGCGTTCCGCAATTGGCGAAATATCCCTTTCACGTCACCATCGTGAATGTAGATGTCCGTGCCATTGATGTCCGAGCACGACTTCTCCGCCCGCCGCAACTTAGACTCAAAGATAAACCAATTGTGTGACTTCGACCCGAGCCGCTTCCAGGCGATCGCCAAACCGAGTTCAAGCGGCATGTTGAAGCGAGGAGTTCTTGGCGGAACTGCGTCGACCTCTACACGAGATAAATCATGAATCGAATACTTGCAGGATTGGATGAGAGAGAAAATTCGATCGAGACGGCGATCACCGGGAATCCCAAGCGTCGCAAAGGGAAACAGGCCGAGCGCAGATGCCCCTACGATGTAGGCAAGATATAAGTCTCTGAACTTCTGATCATAGGGAATATTCAGGAAGACAGCTTTAGCTCCGCTTTGCCGCCTTCTTAGCCGAGTACCTGTACGTTCTCTTCTTGGAACGTCTTTTGAAGGCATGCGACGTTGCCTCACTGGTGTTATAGCCGGTCAATTTCGCGATCGCGCGTTGACGCTCCGGGGAAATCTGTAGAAGGTCCGCAATTTCCTCTGGCGTAACCGGACTACCTGTGATTCGTACTGTCATAGCGGTCCTGTCCGATAATAGATGCATTTTCGGCGGGAGTCTATTCGCGATCTGTGCCGACAGCCCAACCGAGCGAAGCCCTCAGCCGCGAGCCGTTTTCTGATCGCTGAAAACCTGTCCGTCGCGAATGTGGATGACGCGATGGGCGTATTCGGCGATGTCGTGTTCGTGCGTGACTAGTACGATCGTGTTTCCCTGCTCGTGCAGGCGATCGAACAGCGCCATGATTTCGACACCAGTCTGCGAGTCGAGGTTGCCGGTAGGCTCGTCGGCCAGGATGATGGAAGGATTGTTCACCAGCGCGCGGGCGATGGCGACGCGCTGGCGCTGGCCGCCCGACAACTCGTTGGGCTTATGGTTCATGCGCTTTTCCATGCCTACAGAAGCAAGAACACTGCGAGCGCGCTCCAGTCGCTCATCGGCAGGCATGCCGGCGTAGATCAGCGGCAACTCGACGTTGTGCAGCGAGGTCGCGCGCGGCAGAAGATTGAAGGTCTGGAAGACGAATCCGATTTCCTTATTGCGGATGCGGGCCAGTTCATCATCGTCCAGTTCGCTGACCAGCTGACTGTTCAGCCAGTAATTGCCTTTACTGGGCGTGTCGAGACAGCCGATGAGGTTCATGAGCGTGGATTTTCCGGAGCCGGATGGACCCATGATGGCGACGTACTCGTTGCGCTGAATGCGGATGTTCACCCCGCGGAGCGCCTGCACCTGCTGCTCCGAGCCCATGTCGTACGTCTTCCACAGATCTTCGGTGCAGATGATGCAGCTCTCCGGCACCGTCTGGATGCGCACCTCGGTCGGGCTCGCCAATTCCGTAGCCATCCTCTTCTCCTCGGCCGGTCGCTGCTCTGGATTCGTCATGCAATCAAGCCTAACTCGCCTCTTGCAACCCGGCCCTATTACTTCGATGATTCCGCGATTAATCCGATTCGTCGTCCTTGGGTTTGATCGAGTTATCGATCTTAACGCTGGCTCCATTGCGCAACGTCCGCAAGACCTTGTAACTGCCGGTCACGATCTGGTCGCCTTCCTTCAAGCCGTTACTGACCTCGATGTCGGTTGCGCCGCTGATGCCTGTCGCTACAGGTACGAAGACCGCATCCCGGTTGTTCCGGACGATGAAGACGCCCTGCAACTCCTCTTTGGGATCACCGCCGGCGGCAGTAGCTGCTTCCACGGCGTTCTTCTTGTCCTTGCTTTCAGGATTTAGATCTCCGCGGAGGCGAATCGTGAGCGCCTGAATCGGAATGGCCAGCACGGCGTTCTTCTTCGCGGTGGTGATGCGAGCCGTCGCCGACAAGCCGGGCAACACGTTCGGCGGCGCGTCCTGCAACGCAACCACTACTTTGAAGTCCTTAGCTTCCTGGCCGCTGGTGGTGCTTTGCGCGGTTGAAACGCCGGTGGAACGCAGCAGCGCATTCCGTCCGATCTCACTCACCACGCCCTTGAACTTCTGCTTTGGCATGGCGTCGATGGTCACTTCGGCGGGCTGGCCGATCTGCACATTCACGATATCGCTCTCGTCGACCCGAACTTCCGCCGTGATGATCGAGGTGTCGCCGATGGTCATCAGCGTACTGCCCGGAGAGTTCTGAATGCCGGGGACAACCGTTTCCCCTTCGCGAACGGGAACGTTGGTGATAATGCCATCGAACGGCGCTTCATACTGCGTCTTGCTCAGCACATCGCTGGCGTGCCGCAGCATGGCGACATTCTGCGCAATGTGGCCCTGTGCGGACTCCAGCGAAGCCTTGGCCTGCGCGAGTTTGGCCTTCGACATCGATACCTGCGCCGTCGCCGTGTCGTAGGCGGCCTTCTTGGCATCGTAATCGGACTTGGCGATCAGTTGCTGTTCGTAGAGAGCCTTGTTGCGCTCATAGTCCAGCTTGGCGTGCTCCAGCTCCGCCTGGGAGGAATTCAGATCCGCCGATGCATTATTGACCGCAGCCTGTGCGGCAATCGCATCGGTGCGGGACGCATTCAACGCCGAGTCGTTGGCCGAAACGTCCGCCTGTGGCTGGACGTTGTCCAGCAGGGCCAGCAGCTGGCCTTTCTTCACCCGATCGCCTTCCTTCACGTAAAGGTGCGTGATCTTGGCGAAAGCATTGGCGCCAATGTTTACGTAGACCTTGGGCTTGATCTCGCCCGACGCAGTGACCACCGAGGTCAGGTCTTCCCGGACGACCTTCCCGGTCTGAACAGCAACAACCCCTTTATGGCTTTGTTGGATACTGAACCCGACGATGGCCAGCAACACGACGACGACCGCAGCGATCAGAGCAAACTTTTTCCGCTTATTCATCGAGCCTCAGCTAGGACGATACCGTACACACCACAGCCTGCTTCTCTGTACGGATAAAGACGGCCCAAGGTTCCTGTCGGGAGCAGAATTCGGCATCTTGCGGGCGCGAAGCTAAGCCGAATTGGCAGGTCATGCAATAAAGTAACGCTGGGCTTTACAACCGATTATAGCGGCTGCGCCGCCGCTTCCGAAATGCTTTGCCTGCGGTCCCCCGATTACTTTGCAGGCCCCTGCTCCGTTAGCCCTGCGCTTCTTTGAAAGATTGGCCTGTGGCGCCGTATTTTTAGCAACTTAGGCGGCCTCGGCGGGTTGTCAAAAAGGAGCGTAAGACTGCATCTGGTGACTTGCGTTCCGTCCCGTTTACCTTGCTTTCACTCGAACCAGACCATACAATTTAATAGCTCTAAGTGTTTCTTGAGGAGTGCATTGGTACCGATGAAGTTGCGTTTGTTTCAGTGGGTCATCGCGTCGTTTTCGGTCATCGCTGTTTTCTGCTCGTTGGCAACGGCGCAGGATACGTCTGGCTCCTCCACGTCCGATAAGGGAGCCGGCCAGACAGCCAGCCAAGCCCCATCCGGTTCTGCGTCCACTGGCACTGCCGCTGCGAGTTCTGCCGGCTCTGCAGCGACCAGCACCAGCACGAATGCTGCAGGCACGGCCCCGGCACAGTCCGATCAGGCCGACCCGCTTAAGCGTTCCCTGACACAAGATCAGAAGAAAAAGAACTCCAAAGCTCTGAAGCAGGAGTTAAGCAGCACCTACAAGAAGTGGCTGAAACAGGACGTGGTCTACATCATCACGCCGGAAGAAGTCGCCGCGTTCAAGGCGCTCTCCAACGACGAAGAGCGTGATCAGTTCATCGAGAACTTCTGGTTGCGCCGCGATCCCACGCCCGACACCCCGGAGAACGAATACAAGGAAGAGCATTATCGCCGCATAGCCTATGCGAACGAGCATTTCGGCGCCGGCATTCCGGGATGGAAGACCGATCGCGGCCGCATCTACATCATGTGGGGCCCTCCTGATCAGATTGAGTCGCATCCGACCGGCGGCACCTGGGACCGTCCCCAGGAACAGGGCGGCGGCACGACCTCAACGTATCCGTACGAAGATTGGCGCTATCGCTATTTGGAAGGCATACAGGAGAACGTCGAGCTCGAGTTCGTCGATCCGTGCTCCTGCGGCGATTACCACCTGACCAGCGATCCCAACGAGAAGGACGCATTGCTGCATACGCCGGGCGGCTCCACGATGGAAGAGCAAATGGGCCTGGGTAATCGCGCCAACCGTATGGATCCTTTCGCGGCGAATGCCAGCCCTGAATCCGGCATGATTAACAGCCACGAGTTCGACAGGATGGAAATGATGGCGAAGGTACAGGCGCCTCCGCCGGTGAAGTTCAAGGACCTGGAAGAGGTGGTCAGCCACAAGATCAACGTGAATCTGATGCCCTTCGAAGTACGTGTCGACTATGTGAAGGTTACCGGCGATACCGTACTCGTTCCGGTAACGCTGCAGATAAAAAATAAGGACATTACCTTCGCCTCAAAGGATGGCATCCAGCGCGGCACGGTAAACATCTTTGGGCGTGTAACCGGAATTACCGGTAAGGTGGCCCAGACCTTCGAAGACACGGTGCAGGTCGACGTTCCACAGGAGTTGCTGGAAAAGACCGTGGAGCACTCCTCCCTGTACTGGAAGGCCGTTCCTCTGCGAGCGGGCCGCTACCGCATCGACCTGGTAGTGAAGGACGTGAACGGAGACCGGGTTGGTACCTGGAGCCGCGGCATCCTGGTTCCCGAGTACACCGAGGACAAACTGGCGTCTTCGTCGCTGATTCTGTCCGACAAGATGGAAAAGGTCGCGACCAAGAGCGTGGGCTCGGGCAGCTTCGTCCTCGGCGAAACCAAGCTGGAGTATCCCCACCTGGACGGCGCCGACGGCAAGCCGGCAAGTTTCAAAAAAGATCAGCGCATGGCGCTTTGGATGCAGGTCTATAATCTCCAGCAAGACGATAAGACCAAAAAGCCCTCGGCCAACATTGAATACGAGATCGTGAACCTGGCGAACAATCAGTCGGTGGTGCACTCGTCGGAGTCGACGGACACCATGGGCAATCTTGGGGACCAGGTCACTTTAGAAAAAACGGTCTCTCTCAGCAGCTTGCAGCCCGGGCTTTATAAGTTGACCGTTAAAGTCGACGACAACGTCTCGAAACAGCAGATCGCTCCGTCGGTTCGGTTTGCTGTCGAGTAACAAGAGCTTGGGGAAATTGTGGGCAGCGAGCTTGCCTCCACAAGTTTTTTATCCCGGATCCTCTGACAGGAGGGTTGAAACGATGACCCGATTTATCACGTGCATTGCGTTGCTGGCCTCGCTGTGTGTAGCGGCGTCAGCCGGGGTCACTCCGGGCTCAATCTCTGGCTACGTGCGCAGCACGACCGGCACTCCGCAGATGGGCGCCACGGTGCAGTTGGTGAGCGCTGCCGGTCAGTTGATGGTCGTCCATACCGACGCGAAAGGCTATTTCACTGCCACCGGGCTCATTCCCGGAAACTATGACGTGCACGTCTCCATGCCGTCGTTCCTGCCGACGCTGCGCGAGGATGTCGTGCTCGCCACCGGCGCATCCAAAGTTCTCAATATCACCCTGAACACACTCTTCGAAGCGGTGGGCATGCTGCCGCCGCTGAAGAAGCCCGACGACGAGAACGATAGCTGGAAATGGACGCTGCGGAATACGGCGAATCGCCCGGTGTTGCGTTTCGACGACGACACCGCGCTCATGGTCGAGACGCAGCAGGAGGGTCAGCCTCTCAAGGGCACCTTGGCACTGATGGCCGGTGCCGCCAGTGAAGGTTATGGCAGCGCTTCCGACTTGGGAACCGCCTTCAGCATCGAGCAGTCGCTCTTCCATACCGGCACGCTGGGTTTCTCCGGCGATCTCGGTTACGGCGACGGAACTCCTGCCGGCGTGCTGCGCACCACCTACGTCCATAACGGCAGTGACGGCTGGAACCAGTCAGTCGCGCTGATGGTTCGCCGCTTCTCGGCTCCGGATACGGTTCCTCACGCCGGCGCCCTGGATGCGATTTCGATGTCTTACGCTGACGGATTCACGGTCGGCATGATGGACTTCCAGGTTGGCGGCGAGGCTGAGGCGATTCAGTTCCTCGGACAAGGCGCAGCCGCGTTCCGCCCATCGGCGACCGGGGACTTCCACCTGACCTCCAACACCATCCTGGAATATCGCTACGCGACCACGGAGCCGAACACCCGCGCCAGCAAGGGCTTCGACACGGCGCCCGCGGATCTGACGGAATCGGCGCCGCGCATGACGATGGTGAATGGCGATCCTCTGCTGGAGAATGCGCACCACCACGAACTCTCGCTGTCGGAACGGCTGGGCAACAACAAAATTCAGCTGGCGTACTACAACGACCGCGTGAAGGATCCGGCATTGCTCGGCGTCGGAAACATCTATTCCGATACCGGCGATATCCTGCCGGATGTTTACTCCGGAACGTTCAGTTACAACGGCGGCGAGCTCAAGGCGCAGGGCGTGCGCTTCGTTTTCCAGCACCGCGTGTCCGAGAACCTGACGGCGACCTTGGACTACGCTTATGGCGGCGTCCTGGAACTGGACCAGCCTTACATTGGATGGGACAGCGTTCGCGACAACCTCGACCACGGGTGGCGTCACACCGCAGCCCTGAAGCTGAACGGCATGGTGCCCCATTCCCATACCAAGTGGATCGCTTCGTATCGCTGGACGAGCGGCCAGACGCTGGTGCCGGTCGATCTGTTCAACGCTTCCGCCGGACAGGCCGACCCTTACTTCAACCTGTTCGTCCGCCAGCCGCTGCCGCACTTCCATGGCATGCCCGGCAATATGGAAGCGATCATCGACGTCCGCAATCTGCTGGCGCAGGGCTACGTGCCGGTGATGGGCCCCGACGGCCAGACCGTGTACCTGGTGCAGTCGGCGCGCAGCGTCCGCGGCGGGTTGGCCTTCACGTTCTAATCCACGACGGCAGAGAGCTTCGATAGCGAGGCTAAGATCAAAAAGCTGGGAAAGGTTCCGCCCGCCGCAATGGCGGGCTTTGTGTTTACCTATGCCGAGCGACGTCGCTTTAACAACTCAGCGGCAAATTCTACAGGCAATGGGTTGACCAGAATTGGCTCGACATTGGAGGAGAATCGTTTATAGATCATCCTAGAGCGATTTGATTTCCGCTGGCTCCGTCAGGCAAGAGTTTCTCAACACCCACAAGCGATAGCGTAAAGTTACGATCTACACCTGGTCAGTTCCATGCCACCACTATTTTGCGGGTTGTCCACCACTGCGCCCGTCCATACACTGACCGTGACCGAAGCCGCAAAACGAGCGGCCTGATCTCTTCTTTGGGGACGCGTATGAATCGGTGGCTATGCGGATTGGGGTTTGTGTTGGCTTGGCTTGCGCCAGCGTGCGCCGTTAGCGCGCAGACAAATACATTCTCTCCTCTCCATCTTTACTATCTTTCGCCCTCCGGAAATGATCAGAATTCCGGCACATCCCCCAACCAGGCGTGGGCAACGCCGAACCACGCGGTCGATTGCGGAGATGTGATCATCGCCGCTACCGGCAATTACACGAACCAGTTTAATCAGGCGAGCATTTGGGGACCCGTTTCCAACTGTCCATCCACCAGGGGAGGAATCGACGGGACCGGAGGCATTTACTTCGCGACGGTTCTTTGCGCGGGAAACTTGGGCACATGCAACGTAGATTCGGGCGGTAATGCCGCTGCAGTCGACATTCAGCAGAGAAGCAACTGGGCTGTGGAGGGATTCATGGCGACGACGGATGGCGCCGATACCTCCAATCAAGTCGTTCCGGCGTTTGATGGCGACTGCGCGGTGCAAGTCGGTGACTGCGCCCCGGGAGACGTCTATCATCACATCGCCTTCATCAACGATATTGCCTATAACTCTTCCGACGGCTTCGGCCCGGCCGGCAATGATGCCGCTGGAGTCTCCGGAATGGACTACATGGCTGTGGTGGGAGATATTGCGGAAAACTCCGCCCAGGGCAATCCTGGATTCGATTACTGCGTGGCGGCCATCGATATCGTCGCGCCAGCCAACTACGATAACCGGCCTGGAACGCACATCTACATTTACGGGAATTTTTCGTACAACAACGCGACTCCCTGCGCCACCGACGTGGAAAACTACATGTTCGACACGTGGGATGCGTATGGCTACTCAGGTCAGGGAGTTGCACAGAATAATATGGGCTGGCTTGCGGGTCGCTTCGGCTTCCAGGTATTCGATCAGGAGATTGAGACTTCCACGGCGCAGGTTTACCTCCTCAATAACACGTTCTTTGGAAGCGGCGAGTTGAACGATCCCTGCTGCTTTGGCTGGGCCGAAGGCGATATCAACATCCAGAACTCCAATCCAAACGGAACTTCGATGTGGGGAGGGGTCACGATTCAGAAGAACCTGGTTGTGGAAAATCAGGCATGGCAAGGTGGCGATAGCAACGGATACCCGGAGTTTGCCTTTCTGATTGGCGGCCCTTATAGCAATGTGACCGTCGGGGGCAACGGCAACCAGAACGATTTTCACGGACTGGCCACCGAATGCAACGGCCCGGCCTGTTTGCCGTCCAGCGCACCCTACAGCGCCGAGTCGTTTGGAACGATATCGAACCTCGGCATCAACTACTACACGAGTCCCGGCTTTCGGAATACGAGCGACTTAGTCAGCAACCGGAGCGGTACGCCAGACTGCACCGGATTCACCACCACAACGGCCTGCATGGGCTGGAATGCGAATACGCGAACGCTGACCAACCCATCTGCGATCTACGATCTGCAGCCTACGGCGATCTTCGCAAGCTCGAGCGGCTATCAACTCCCCAGCACGACATGTGTCACCAGCGGACCGGTCTACACCTACTACCCGACCTGGCTCAAGGGCATCGTTTACCTGCATTGGAATAGCTTTAACAGGACGATCACCGAAAACGCAGGCCTGGTGACTAAGCCCTGCGGGCTGTAGAGAGGAACGATTGTGCGGTGCTGGCGCCCCGGATTTCGGATCGAAACTGCACGCGACGTGAAGCCCTCGGGTGCCCCATCCTCCTTGCCCGTTTTAGGGGAGAGGACAGGCAAGTTCACACGCCTCAATTATGACTCCAAGCAAAGCCCGGTGCCCGGTGCCCCAAGTTCGCTTCCTGCTGTTGGACGCTAACCTGGGTGGCGAGTTCCGTTCCCACGTTAGGCCAAAGAGTGGCCGAACGTGGGCACCAGCCGCAGCTGCATTTGTGGATATCTGCCTTTTGAAAACGAAAGGCCTCGACACCGCGAAAATAACGAAGCCACAACGACATATCGTTGTGGCTTGATATTTTGCTCGCAGCCTCAGGTTAAGGCGAAGATTGCTTCCCTAGCGGGAAACGCCGGCTCCCGCCTTGGCGGCAACTTCCAGGCGAACTTCGGCACGGCGCAGCGCTTTGTTTACCGTGTCGTAGTCCATGTCCTGCGAGGGATTGCGTAACGCTTCTTCCGCTTTTGCCTTGGCTTCCTGCGCGCGCTTCACGTCGATGTCCTCGGCGCGCTCGGCCGTGTCCGATAGGATGGTCACTTTGTCCGGCAGAACTTCGGCGAAGCCCCATGACACCGCGATGTGCTGCATCGTGCCCCGCAGGTTATAGCTGATCTCGCCGATCATGAGCTCGGTCAGCAGCGGCGCGTGCCCCGGCAGAATGCCAAGATACCCACTCTTGCCGGGAATCTGGACCTGGTCCGTATCTTCTTCGACCAGCTTCTTGTCCGGCGTGATGATTTGTAAGTGCAGCGTGTCAGCCATAATCAGTTGCTAGTGGCCAGCGGCCAGTTGTCAGTTACCATGCTCAATCGTCCAGCAGACTTTGGCTAAGGGCTAAGTGCCAATTGCTAATGGCTGCCTTTAGCCCTTTGCCTTCATCTTCTCGGCCGCTTCCAGCACTTCGTTCGATGTCGCCCTTCATGTAGAAGGCCTGCTCGGGAATATCGTCGTGCTTGCCGTCGACAATCTCCTGGAAGCTGCGCACCGTGTCGTCGACCTTCACGTACTTGCCCTTGAGGCCGGTGAACTGCTCGGCCACGTGGAACGGCTGCGAGAGGAAGCGTCTGGATCTTGCGGGCGCGCGATACGGTCAGCTTCTGGTCTTCGCTGAGTTCGTCGATACCGAGAATGGCGATGATGTCCTGCAGGTCCTTGTAGCTCTGCAGCATGCGCTTCACGGCCTGCGCGGTGTTGTAGTGCTCCTCGCCGACGATGCGCGGATCGAGAATGCGCGAGGTCGAAGCCAGCGGATCGACGGCCGGATAAATACCCAGCTCGGAGATCTGGCGCGAAAGCACCGTGGTGGCGTCCAGGTGAGCGAAGGTCGTGGCCGGAGCCGGATCGGTCAAATCATCGGCGGGCACGTAAATCGCCTGCACCGAGGTGACCGAGCCCTTCTTCGTCGAGGTGATGCGCTCCTGCAACTCGCCCATTTCGGTGGCCAGGTTGGGCTGGTATCCCACGGCGGAAGGCATGCGGCCCAGCAGCGTGGAAACTTCCGAACCCGCCTGCGTGAAGCGGAAGATGTTGTCGATGAAGAGCAGCGTGTCGGAGCCTTCTTCGTCGCGGAAGTACTCGGCGACGGTCAGGGCGGTCAGCGCCACGCGCAGACGCGCTCCGGGCGGCTCGGTCATCTGGCCGTAGATCAGGGCGGCCTTCGACTTCGCGGGCTCCTTGATGTTGACCACGCCGGACTCCTGCATTTCCAGCCAGAGATCGTTGCCCTCGCGGGTACGCTCGCCCACGCCGGCGAACACGGAGAATCCACCGTGCTGCAGCGCGACGTTGTTGATGAGCTCCATGATGACGACGGTCTTGCCCACGCCGGCGCCGCCGAACAGGCCGATCTTGCCGCCCTTCAGGAAGGGCTGGATCAGGTCGATGACCTTCACGCCGGTCTCGAACATCTCCATCGCGGTGGACTGCTCGTCGAACGCGGGAGCCGGGCGGTGAATCGGCATTGCGCTTGGTGCACTGCACCGGCCCGAGCTTGTCCACCGGTTCGCCGATGACGTTCAGCACGCGGCCCAGCGTTCCGCGGCCCACGGGAACGGTGATGGGGCCGCCGAGGTCGATGCGCCTTCATGCCGCGCACCATGCCTTCGGTGGGCTCCATGGCGACGCAGCGCACGCGGCCTTCGCCGAGCTGCTGCTCGCACTTCCAGGATGACGTCCAGTGGGTGCGGGAACGTTGAAGCCTTCGCTGGTAACGCGCAGCGCCGAGTAGATGGGCGGCAGCGCCGACTCTGAGAATTGCACGTCCACAGCGGGACCTGCGATCTGAATAACGTGTCCGATGTTCTCTGCCATATGAATGTTGTCCGTTGTCAGTTGCCGGTTGTCAGTTGCCGGGCCGCTGGGTGAGATGAAGTCGGCTTCAGAGAAGCGATCAACGCGTTCACCGTTCGTCCCAATTCCTTCGCTTCGGCAATTAAACTCTCGCCATCGTCGACGCCAGATAACCCAACTTCCCGGCAATCAAAATCTGTGTTTCAAGCTCGTAGAGAGAGCCGCGTGTTACAGTGCGGCGGCGCCGCTGACGATCTCGATGATTTCCTTCGTGATCGCCGCCTGGCGCGCGCGGTTCATGGTCAGGGTCAGCGAGTCGATGACGTCATTGGCGTTGTTGCGTCGCCGAATCCATCGCCGTCATGCGGGCTGCGTGCTCCGCTGCCACCGACTCCAGCAATCCCTGGAAAATCTCGAACGCGACGTAACGCGGCAGCAAGTCGGCGAACAATCTCCGCCGGGCGGCTGCTCGTAGATGTAATCCACCGGCTGCGGTCGCGAACTTGCCGCTTCACGATCCACCTCGGTCGTCTCCGGCTCCTTCAGGCTGATGCCCGCGCTGCGAGCGGCTTCGCCCATGCGCTCGCGCTCTTCCAGCGTGAACTCTTCGGCCAGCGCGACTTCGCGGCGGCCGAGTTCCTGCACCGGCAGAATGCGCTGCACGATCAGGCGCTGCGCGATCACCGACTTGAACTCGTTGAAGACCAGGTACACGGAGTCGATCTTCTCGTCCATGTACGCTTGACGATTCGCTCGGCGATTTCGTCGACCGACTCGTAACTCCACTTTAGCCAGCATGCTGAGGTGTTCGCCCACGACCTGCACGCGTCCGGCGCGCTCCTGCGCCCATCTTGCCCGCGGGATAGCGGCGGCGCAGGAAGTCGCGCCCTTTGCGGCCGATGGCCAGGACGTCGATGTTCTTGTCGTCAAAGTAATCGATGAACTTCGTGGTCGCCTTCAGGACGTTGGAGTTGAAAGCGCCGGCCAGTCCGCGATCGCCGGTGACCAGCACCAGCAGGATGTTCTTCTCCGGGCGCATGGCCAGCAGCGGATTGCACGGCAGCCCGGTCTTGGGATCGATGACGTCGGCGCGGCTCACAGTCGACTGCAGAACGTTGATCAGCATCTGCGCATAGGGGCGCGACGCCAGCGCACGCTCCTGGGCCCGGCGCAACTTGGCCGCCGAGCACCATCTTCATGGCCTTGGTGATCTGCCGCGTGCTCTTCACGCTGCGGATGCGCGCCGGAGATCGCGTATGTTCGCCATGTTGTGCTTACGCGCTCGCCTTCGCTGCCGTCTGGCGGTCGCTGACGAAGCGCTCCTTGTATTCCTTAATGACCTTGGTCATGGTCGGCGCGGAGGTCGTCGTCGAGCGTCTTCTTCTCTTCAATGTGCTCTGAAGCACCGAGGGTTCGGCCGTGTCGACGTAGTGCGTAAAGCCCCTTTTCGAAGTCGCGCAACTGGTCGACCGGCATGTCGTCCAGCAAGCCCTGCGTGCCGGCGTAGATGATCAGAATCTGCTTGGAGAACGGCAGCGGCTGATACTGGCCCTGCTTCAGAATTTCCGTGAGGCGCTGGCCGCGGGCCAACTGCGCCTGCGTGGCCTTGTCGAGATCGCTGCCGAACTGCGAGAAGGCCGCCAGTTCGCGATACTGCGCCAGGTCGAGTCGCAAGGTGCCGGCAACCTGCCGCATGGCTTTGATCTGCGCGCTGCCGCCCACGCGGCTGACCGACAGGCCGACGTTCACCGCCGGACGTACGCCGGAGTTGAACAGATCGGTTTCAAGATAGATCTGGCCGTCGGTGATCGAAATCACGTTGGTCGGAATGTATGCCGAAACGTCGCCCGCCTGCGTCTCAATGATCGGCAGCGCGGTCAGCGAACCGCCGCCGAGGTCGTCGCTCAGCTTCGCAGCGCGCTCCAGCAGACGGGAGTGGAGATAGAACACGTCGCCGGGATAGGCTTCGCGTCCCGGAGGACGGCGCAGCAGCAGCGAAATTTCGCGATAGGCCACGGCGTGCTTGGAAAGATCGTCGTAGATGCAGAGCGCGTGACGCTTGTTGTCGCGGAAGTACTCGCCCATGGCGCAGGCGGCGTAAGGCGCGATGTACTGCATCGGCGCGGGATCGGAAGCCGAAGCCGAGACGACGATGGTGTACTCCATCGCGCCGAAGTCTTCCAGCGTCTTCACCACCTGGGCGACCGAGGAGCGCTTCTGGCCGATGGCGCAGTAGATACAAATCAGGTCGCGGCCCTTGCTGTTGATGATGGTGTCGAGCGCGACGGCGGTCTTGCCGGTCTGGCGGTCGCCGATGATCAGCTCGCGCTGGCCGCGGCCGATCGGAATCATGGAGTCGATGGCCTTCAGTCCGGTGGCCATCGGCTCTTTCACCGGCTGGCGGTGCGATGACGCCGGGAGCGATGCGCTCGACCTCGATGAATTGATCGGTGTTGATCGGACCCTTGTCGTCGATCGGGCTGGCCCAGCGATTCGACCACGCGGCCGATCAGCGCCTCGCCCACGGGCACGCTCATGATGCGGCCGGTGCGCTTGACCTCGTCGCCCTCTTCGACTTCGGTGTACTCACCCATCAGCACCGACGCCGACCTGGTCTTCTTCCAGGTTCATGGCGATGCCGGTGACGTCGTGCGGGAAGGAGAGCAGTTCGCCGGCCATGACACTTGTCGAGGCCGTAAACGCGGGCGATGCCGTCGCCGATGGACATGACCGTGCCGACTTCGTCGACTGCGATCTTGGTTTCGTAATTGTCGATCTGCTCGCGAATGAGCTTTGTGATCTCGTCTGCTTTGATCTGCGCCATAAGATTCCGTTCGAAGTTCTTGATAGAGCCGGCCTTCAGCCGGCGAAACTTACGCCAGGCTCAGCTGCTGGCGCATCTTCTCCAGCTGCCCACGCACTGAGCCGTCATAAATCGTGCTGCCCACCTTCACTGATACGCCACCCAGGAGATCCGCATTCGACAGATAGCGCGCGCGAACCTTCTTGCCGGTCATGCGCTCGATCCGATTCTCCAGATCGCGTTTCTCGCCCGGCGTGAGCGTGCGGGCGCTGGAAATCTGCACTTCCACGAATCCCAACTGCGCATCCAACTCGGCTTCAAATTGCCGCTGGATGTCGGCGAGCATGGGAATCCGTCGATGGTCGATGAGCACCGCGATGAAATTACGAATCGGCTTAACCGCGCCAAGCTGTTTCGCGATACCGTCGAGCACGGCGCGCTTCTGAGCCGGCGGAATCGCGGGCGATTCCCACACGCGGCGAAGATCGTCGCTGCCCTTGACTGCTTCGACGATCGCGCGCAATTGCTGGCGGGCGATGTCGGAATCGACCTTCTGCTCGAGAATCACTTCGACCAGTGCGCGAGCATAACGGCTGGCAATTGCGGCCATGGCTTACTTGCCGTCCTTTCCCAGCTGCGACGCAAACTCGCGTACCAGCGACTGATCGGTGGCGTCATCCACATGCATCCGTTGCGCTGCCAGATCCACGGCCAGCGAAGCGGCAAAACCTTTCAACTCGCGCCGCGCGTTGCGCGCGATAGCATCGATCTCGGCTTCGGCAGCCTGCACCACCTTCTGCTTATCTTCCTCAGCGGCCTGGCGAATGCGGGCCTCTTCGGCGGCAGCTTCCTTTTCCGCCGATGCTCGGATCGTGTCGACCTCGGCGCCCAGCTTGCTCAGGCGCGCTTCAATGTCGCTCAGCCGGCGAGCCGCGTCGGCGCTGGATTGCTGCGCCTCGAGAATTCCCTTCTGGATGGCGGCCGTGCGCTCGCGGAAGGCCTGCGGCAGCTTCGACTTCATCAGCACATAGAAGAAGCCGAAGAGCGCGATGAAGTTGAACGCGATCGAAATCGAGAACGACGTCTTCGGACCGATGCCGACGGTACGTCCCCACTTCTCGGCAGCATGGGCAGCTTTCTCGCTGGTCGAGGCAAGAATGTCGCTGATGCCGGCGTTGGCGTCGTTGGCGTTGGGATCTGCCGCAGTTTTCGTGGGCTCGCCGCTGCCGGACGCGGAACCACTTTGCGAACTTTGCGCGCCAGCTGTGCCCAAAAAGAGGAAGAACAGGAAGGCAATGGCCGTCAGGCGGGCTAGATTCTTACGCGTCATTGTGCGCCACCTGCAACTGGCGCCGCTCCGGCAGGCTTCAGAATGGTGCGGATAATGTCGGTAGCCAACCGGTCAGCGTCTGCCTGCAGACCGGTGCGGGCCGCGGCCATATCCTGCTCAACCGCCTGCTTCGCCTGACGAATCTGCTCTTGCGCACGCGTACGCGCCTCAGCGATGGCCTCGTTGCGCATCTGCTGGGCCGCCTGACGCCGGGCCTCCTGCGCCTTGAAGACGGTGGCCCGTGCTTCGCGCAGCTTCTGCTCGTACTCCTGGGTGCGGGCTTCGGCCGCGGCCACGTCGGAACGTGCTTTCAGCACGGCTCCCTCGGTGCGGTCGCGACGCTCTTTCAGAATCCGCTCGAGCGGCTTGCGCACCAGCAACTCATACAGTGCCCACAGCAACAGCAGAAGCACGACCGTCGGGACGGCGTCGAGCAGTAATTGGCCTACTTGTTTAAGAGTGGTATCCATCCAATGTCGTTGAGTGCCTATCGCTGAAGATGCACTGGGGGCGCTAGGGAAATAACTGGAACTATTGAAACTAACAGAGCTCGCAAGCCGGTGTCAACGAAGGCAACCCTGCTTTCGCGACAATCCGCAACGGAGCTCAGGGCGCACCCTTAACGAACTCCGGTTGCTTGCCCTCGTCCCACGGATGATACGTCTGCGCGAAGATCATGCGATCCGGAATTGACGGGTGATCGTACACCCAGAATTCCCAAAATTTGTTCACGTAGGGATAGTCGAGCGATACCTCTCCGAGCTTCTGAAATGCCAGCGCCGCCGTGCGCGGCTCATCCGGAATAAGGCCGTGAACAACCTCCAGTCCGTACTGGTCCGCCTGGTGCTCGTAGTGACGCGAAACGCCGTTGAAGATGGGACTGGCGAAGAACGTGAGTACGAAGAGAATCAGCACCAGCAATGGCAGCGACGACCAGTCGGAGAGTTGCCGGATTCCCCAGCGCGCGCCATGCGCCTCGACCAAACGGTTGGCGAGCCCATATCCGATGTAGAAAAGCACCAGCATGAGAAGCAGGTTGATGGCGATCTCCTGCGGAATGTGGCCGAGGACGTAATGGCCCATCTCGTGTCCAAAGACGAAGAGCGTCTCCGGGATCGTCATCTGTTTCATCGTGGTGTCCCAAACCACCACGCGCTTGGTAGCGCCAAATCCGGCAACATAGGCGTTTAGGGTTGTCGTCTTCGCGCTGGCCTTCATCTCGTACATGCGCTCGGGTGGAATCTCCATGCCCGCGCGATGTACGACGCGCTCGATCTGCGCAACCAGATCGGCGTGGTTCTTGCTGAGCGGCTCGTACTGATTGAAGAGGGGCTCGATCCAGACGGGCTCGATGAACATCACGAAGATCACGAAGGGGATCAGCGCCATCCAGAAATACAGCCACCAGCGCCGCGGACTGCGCCGCAGCGCCCAATACAGAATCCAGCCCAGAATGGTGGCGAAGATGCAGCCCAGGACGATTTCCTTGCCCCAGTCGTTGAACCACGATCCCCAGGTCTGCACCGACAACCCGTATTTCAGCCCGAGATGATGCTCGTAGAGGTCGAACGGCAACTGCAACAACTCCATCGCCACCACGAACAGACTCATGACGACCAGGCCCTGCACCAGGCGCTTGCTCGACAGGCGTTCGGCCAGAATCTGAATTCGTTCGCCGAAGCGGGTGCGCAGCATGCTCCACAGCACCAGCACGCTCCAGACGCCGGTCACGAAGTACAGCGCACCATTGATCAGGTAAAGCGCGTAGGCTTGCGCGAGTTTATCGGGCGGAAGCGTGTAGTGCAGAAGCGCCGCCGAGGAACTTTCCGGCGTGGCGACCGTGGTTGCCGCAGGCTGACTCGCCTGCGCGCTCATCCTTACCGGCAGAGCTGAGAGAAGCAGCATCGCGAGGAACACAATTCGGAGAGTAAAACGTCGCGCCATAGCTTAGTGACTCACCCGATAGCTTAAGCCCGTGGGCTCAAGGTAGCAGGAGGCCGCCTGTGCGGAGGATTCTGGCCGCTCGCATCCCTCCTGTTTTCAGGCATTTGTGAGCCTTCCGGAAAACGGTGCAACCCGCTGAAAAATCAGCAGCTTAACTTGGTTTCTGCTTGACTTTTCCACATCGCGGCGTACCATAAAAGTATCACCTCCGATCCATTTCAGGATCGAATGGGCCCGGAGCCAAGGAAATCGTCACCGCTCCTTGGCATCGGGCCTATTTTATTGCCCGGACTCCGTTACTCAGCGCGGCGGTGGTGGTGGTATCTATCCGATGCGGTACTATCCCGAAGTTTGATCTTTCTGCTCTAGATGAATTCAAAACTCCTTTTTGCCTGCGGAATCATTTTTTGCCTGACACCTTGGGCCTCTCCGCCGTTAGCCCTGCTGGCCGGCCTCATCTTTGGCGCCATCGCCGTTCATCCCTACCCCGCACCCTCCCGCAAGGCTTCGAAGTTTCTATTGCAGGCGGCAGTGGTTGGCCTCGGCTTCGGCATGAACCTGCAAGAAGTCATCAAGGCGGGCAGAGGCGGCTTTGTCTATACCGCGATCAGCATCACCTTCGCCATGTTGCTGGGAACGTTGCTAGGCAAACTGCTGGATGTTCGCCCGCGCTCGGCTTTCCTTATTTCGACGGGCACGGCCATCTGTGGAGGCAGCGCCATCGCAGCGGTCGGGCCGATTACGGGCGCCACCGAAGATGAGATGTCGGTCTCGCTGGGAACCGTATTTGTCCTGAACTCCGTCGCCCTGCTGACCTTTCCCGCTATCGGCCTGTGGCTGCACCTCTCCCAGACGCAGTTTGGATTGTGGGCAGCGCTCGCCATTCACGACACCAGTTCGGTCGTGGGAGCGTCGGCAAAGTACGGAGTCGTCGCGTTAGCTGTCGGCACGACCGTGAAACTGGCCCGGGCGCTGTGGATTGTTCCCATGTCGATCGGCACGGCCGCAGTCAAAGGCAGCAAAACGCGGATTCAATGGCCCTGGTTCATCCTCTTTTTCTGTCTGGCTGCCCTGGCCAATACGTATTTCCATCCCGGCGCCCACGCCTACCATCTGGCCAGCAATGCCGGGAAGTTGATGCTGATCATCACCCTCTTTCTGATTGGCGCCAGCCTCTCGCCGGCGGCGCTGCGCAAAGTCGGCCCGCGTCCGCTGGTTCAGGGCATCACGCTATGGATCATCATTGCCGTGCTGAGCCTGCTGGCCATCAGGGCGGGATGGATCCGTCTTTAGCAATTAGCAATTAGCAACGGTAGTGCCGGTGGCGGTGCTCGCAAGCGATTTCTGCGACGCTGTCTTTTCTCATGAGCGGCAAAGACTGCGGCTCCTTTTTTGCCGTCTGCAACAGGCTGAATGCCAAGTGCTAACTGCCAAATGCTAACAGCTAAATTGCTGCCTTCCTGTGACTCACCTCACTGCAACCGGCTGCCCGTCCGGCGCAGCATAGTTTCATGTCAGTCCCGGCCATACCTGCTATACAGACGATCCGAACATTCGCGCAACTTCGTCTCGCCGCCCAGCCCCTTGGGCCAAGAAAAGTCGCGGTTGTCGCCGCCGACGATGAAGTCGCGCTGACCGCAGCTATCGGCGCTTTACATCTGGGAATCGCACATCCCGTCCTCATCGGCGACAGGGAGAAAATTCGCGCCAAGGCCACGTCACTCGGGCTGTCTGAGCTCATCGACAAAGCCGAGATCATCGAATCCACTGACGCCCCTGCTATCACGGCGGCGCGTCTGGCGAGCGATGGTCACGTCGATGTTCTGCTCAAGGGCCATCTCCGCACCGACGAGCTGCTGCATGCCGTGCTCGACAAGCAGATCGGCCTGCGTACCGGCCGCCTGCTCAGCGATGTGTTGCTCTACGAGGACACGCTGGCCGGTGAGGTCCGGCTGGTCGGCATCACCGATGGCGGACTGAATGTCGCCCCTAACCTGGAACAGAAGAAACAGATCGTACAGAACGCGATCGAAGTGCTGCGCTGCATCGGTATCAGCCGCGCGAAGCTTGCCATCATGAGCGCGACCGAAGCTGTCAGCGAATCGCTCCCTTCGAGTGTCGACGCCAGAACGCTGGCTAAGATGGGAGCTGCCGGAGAATTTGGCGACGTCGAGATTTGCGGACCGCTGGCGCTGGACTGTGCGCTGCTGGAATCGGCCGCACGCGCCAAAGGTATTTCGCATCCTGTCGCTGGTCACGCCGATTGCATGGTGGTGCCGAATATCGAGTCCGGTAACTTGCTGGGTAAATCGGTGAAGTATCTGGGCGGCTCGGATTGCGCGCACGTCGTGGTCGGCGCGAAGGTACCGATCCTCATTCCATCCCGCGTCGAGAGCGTAGACGACAAGATCAACTCCATCGCACTGGGGGTGCTGTTTGCCGCCCGCTGAGTTTAAAGTTCTCGCCATCAATCCGGGATCGACCTCTACCAAAGTCGCGCTTTACGTGAACGATCACCCTGTCCTGGTGAAAAATATCCGTCACTCGGACGCGGAACTGGAACGGTTTCGCGGCAAGTCGATTCTTGACCAGCAGCAGTATCGGGCAAGCCAGATTGAGACCGTCCTTAGCGAGGCACGTCACGATGTTCGCGAGTTGCATGCTGTCGTCGGCCGAGGCGGGCTGCTGCCGCCGGTGGCGAGCGGAACGTACCTGGTCAACCAAGACATGCTGGAGGAACTGAGCGCGGCTCGCCGCGGCGAGCATGCTTCCAATCTCGGAGCCTTCTTGGCGTTCAGCCTGGCGCAGCCGGCAAAGGTAAGGGCGTTCATCGTCGATCCAGTCAGCGTCGACGAGTGGCCGGAGCACGCGCGCCTCTCAGGCTCGGCCCTGTTGGAGCGGCAATGTCTTTCGCATGCGCTGAATTCCAAGGCGGTGGCCAAGCGCTTCTCCCGCGAGCACGGCAAACCGTACGAATCGCTGCGTCTGGTGGTTGCTCATCTGGGCAGCGGGATCTCGGTTTCGGCGCACGAAAACGGCCGCATGATCGATGTCACCAACTCCCGCGAAGAAGGCGCGTTCTCTACCGAGCGCGCCGGGAGCGTCCCGGTGATGCAATTGGTCGATCTCTGTTTCAGCGGTCACTACACCCGCAAGCAAGTTGAAGCGTTGCTGTTTCGCGAAGGCGGTATCTATTCGTACCTGGGCACCAAGGATTTGATCGAAGTGGAGCGCCGCATCGAAGCGGGGAATGCGCAAGCGACTGAGGTCTTCAAAGCCATGACCTACCAGATCGCCAAGGAGATTGGCGCGATGGCCTCGGTGCTCCGCGGACGGGTCTACGCGGTGCTGCTCACTGGCGGCATGGCGCACTCGGAACGACTGGTCTCTGCCTTGACGGAGCATGTGAGCTGGATTGCACCGGTGGTTCGCTATCCCGGAGAGGACGAACTGCAGGCCTTGGCCGAGGGCGCGCTGCGCGTGCTGCGCGGTGAGGAGCAGCCTCAGGTACTCACGCCAACTCACGACCTGGCCGCGGCTGGTGGCTAGCCGTAGAGCAGCACACAGAAAGGTGCCTCATGTCGACTACGAATGAATCCACCGTGCCGGCTTCCCAATCTGTCTACGCTTCCATGACGCGCGAGGAATTGCTGCGAGCCCTGGAAATGTTCGCCAAGAACTGGTTGGCCCACGATGGCTGCTGGTTCCTGGCCGCCGAAGAAACCCTGGGCATCGGGACCGCCATCGAACTCGACACTCTCGCCTGGCAACGTTTTGCCGTCGCCGAGGCCAGTCGCATCATGGCGACCTTCAACATCGCCTCTGGTGGCGGACTGGAGGCGCTGGAACAGGCACTGCAGCTGCGTCAGTACAGTCTGATTAACACGCAGCGCTTTGAGCGCTCGGCCGATGGCAAGCGGCTGCGCTTCTTCATGGACCTGTGCCGCGTGCAGGAATCCCGCCGGCGCAAAGGACTGCCGGATTTTCCCTGCAAGAGCGTCGGAACGGTAGAGTTCGAAAACTTTGCACGAACTATCGATCCGCGCATACATGTGCGCTGTCTGCACTGTCCGCCCGATGCCGTCGACGGACAGTACTGCGGCTGGGAATTCAGTCTAGTGGGAGCCGCACGCTGAAGCGTTCTAACCCCAGGCGTTGAGCTGCAAGAGTAAAATTGCACTTAGAGTGCGCATGCAATGCGACTCTCCTGAATCGCGGAGCAAGCATGAAAGAGTTTCTGCCGATCGCGTTGTTTCTGATCGCTTACCTGGTTCTCACGCGGTGGCTTCTGCCCAAGCTGGGCGTCCCCACTTGAAGAACTGGCACGCCCCGCGCCGGGTCACGGCGTGACCAGCAACAATGCGAACTCCCTACCAGCAATCCGACTAAGCGACCACTGGACAGCAAATGAATGATCGCCTATTCAAACACACTCATGCTCACAAGCTCGAAGATCCTGAACGATTGAAATGGCTGCCTCCCGCAGAGGTGCTGCTGCGCCTGCATTTAACCAGAGGCGCGCGGGTCGCCGACATCGGCGCCGGCACCGGCTACTTCAGCATTCCCTTAGCGAAAGAGATTGGTCCTTCCGGTGAGGTGTTCGCCGTGGATCTCCAGCAGGAGATGCTGGACCGCCTACGGCAGAAGCTCGAACAGCCGGACGCGCCCAAAAACATTTCCCTTCATCTCGGTTCCGCGTCCCGCTTGCCTCTGTCTGATAACAGCGTCGATCTGGCGTTCTACGCCAACATCTGGCACGAACTTAGCGATTCGGGCGCTGCCTTCCGTGAAGCACTGCGAATTGCGAAATCGCAGGGCAGAATTGCCATACTCGACTGGCGCAGCGATCAGGAGTCGCCGCCCGGACCTCCGCAGGCGCACCGCATCTCAGCTGAAACGATCGTCAATTTGCTGCAAACCAGCGGCTGCCACGATGTGGGATGCTACAACGTAGGACAGTACGGATACCTGGTCACGGCGGAACTTCCCGCGAAGAAAAGCTGACTCTACAGTTTGGCGCGCAGCATACTGATGACGTCGTCAGCCGTAATCACACCGGTCAAAACCCCGTCGTCATCAATCACCGGCAAAGTCAGCAGGTTGTATTTGTCGAAGAGCTCCGCTACTTCTTTTTCGTCCGCACCCGGGTGAATCGTGGTCATGTGACCGGTGCTGAGCATCATCAGTGGCGTCCCGGACGGCGCCAGCACTACCTTGGCTAAGGGTACCGCGCCCAGCAGCTTCTCTTTTTCTCCCACGATGTAGATGGTGCTGAGGCTCTCCAGCCCGCCTTCGAAGTTGCGCAGCATCTCGATGGCATCTTCCACCTTCGCTCCCGGACCGAGAGCCATATATTCGGTGGTCATGCGCCCGGCGGCTGTGTCTTCCTCGAAGTTCATCAGCTCGGCAACTTCGGCGCGTTCCTCCGGCTGCATCTCGGTGAGGATTTCCTGCGAAGCGTCGGGATGCATGTCGCCGAGCAGGTCGGCAGCGGCATCGGGATCCATCTCTTCCACGATGTCGGCGGCACGATCGGAATCGAGTGAGCTGAGAATCGAGACCTGCAGCTTGGGATCGATTTCCTCGAGGGTCTCGGCGGCAACTTCTTCGTTGAGAGTTTCGAAGACAGCCTCGCGCTCGGCTGGAGCCAGGTCCTCGACGATATCGGCGATGTCGGCCGGATGCAGCTTGGCCAGACGTTCCAGCGAAATCTTCAGCTTCACGCGCCGCGCCGGATCGATTTCGATGAGGTCGACAAACTCCCAGGGAATCATGCGCGGTGGAATTTTCTGCAGCAGCGGGTGCAGCACGCCAGCCGGAATAACGCCCTTGAGCAGGCGCCGCACAGCACCGCGCGCGCCCACATCCACTGCGCCAACCTTCAGCACCAGATATCCGCTACCAGTCTCTTCGTGCAGGTCGACATCGTTGACGCGCACAACCTTGCGTCCATGCACGTCGATGATCTGCTGGTCGAGCAAATCACGCTCCAGAAGAAGCAGGCCTTCAGCGCTTCCGTAGGGACTCCAATCGGAGGCGGGCGTGGCCACGCGCAATCGGCTGTCGATGAGGCTGATGGACTTGGCCGGCACCACGCGGTCGCCGTTCCGCGTCTTGACCACGAAACTGAAAACCTGGCTGGAACTCTCCTGCGGGGACAACGCAACTTCGCGCACCCGTCCGGCTTGCGTTCCGGTGTTGTCGATCACCGGCGCGCCAATCAATTCGGAGAGTGCGAGTGAAGGCATCGAACTCACTATATTCGATGTGTCGGGATTCGTTGCAGATTTGTTACGTCCGCATCCGCAAGACGCGTGGTGAGTTTTGATTCGGGCCCTGGCGGCTTGGCATCGACGACGCTCGTCTGCGAAACTGAAGACATGCAGTCGTTCGTTTGCCAAGGAATTCTCTTTGACCTGGACGGAGTTTTAGTCGACTCAACCGAGTGCGTTGGTCGCATCTGGAAGGCGTGGGCACGGGAGCGAGGTCTGGACCCGGAACTCGTGGTGCGTTCGGCCCACGGCCGGCCCTCCATTGAAACCGTTCGCCAAGTGGCTCCGCACCTCGACGCCGAAGCCGAAAACACGATCATCGAAGAGCGCGAGGTCACCGACGTCGACGGGCTGGAGCCCGTGCCGGGCGCCAAGGAGTTTCTGGCTAAGCTGCCGCCCGGACGATGGACGATCGTGACCTCGGGAACCCGCCGGCTTGCGACCGCGCGGCTGCGCGCTGCCGGGCTTCCGGTTCCGGAGAAGATGATTACCGCCGACGACATCACTCGTGGCAAACCCGATCCCGAGCCCTACCTCAAGGGGGCGCGGCTGCTGGGCTTTAAACCCCAAGCCTGCGTGGTGTTCGAAGACACGCCTCCGGGGATTCGCTCCGGCAAAGACGCTGGGGCAACCGTAGTCTCGTTCTCAACGACTTATCCGCTGGAAGCCTTATCCGGAGCGGACTTCGTCACCGGCTCGTTCCTCTCGATCCATGTCGAAGCCCTCGCCTCCGGCGAACTACAGTTGGAAGTGCGGGCGCTGGAACCCTGCGCCTGCCCGTAAAGTTTCCCGGGCGAAGGCATCTACTTACCTCACAGCGGAATCCTACTTAGCGCACCGCGATAAGGTTCGCCTGCATACGTGTGTCCCACCGGCGCGACCAGCGGGAGTTTTCAGCGAGGTAGGTTCTGATGCCAAGTTTCATTGCCGATGTGGAAGAGATTCGCCGGCGAGCGGCCGAGAAAATCGAAGAAGGCCCGATCACCGAGACTTATAAAGGCGATGCCGATAAGACGATTTCTATTTTGAATGAAGCGCTGGCCACGGAAATTGTTTGCGTGCTCCGCTACATGCACCACTACTTCATGGCCACCGGCGTTCACGCCATGGCCGTGCGCGACGAATTCAAAGAGCATGCCGACGCTGAGCGCGAACATGCCGACAAAATCGCCGAACGCATTCAGCAACTCGGCGGCAAGCCCGACTTCAATCCGGCTTCTCTGCTGCAGCGCTCGGCCTCGCAGTACGCCGAAGGCAAGTCGCTGTCGGACATGATCAAGGAAGACCTCATCGCCGAGCGCATCGTTATCGAGGTTTACCAGAAGATGATTCGCTACTTCGGCGACGACGATCCGACCACGCGCGTGATGATCGAGGGCATCCTGAAGGACGAAGAAGAGCACGCCTCCGACCTGTCCGACCTCCTCTACATCGCCGATCCGCGCAGCGGCGAAACCGAAGGCGAAGACCCCGGTACGCATCCGCTCGACATGCATAAGGACGAGCAGTCGCGCCAACAACGCGGTCGGTCGCAGGTTCGGGCCGACGCCGGCAGGACCAACAGCCAGAGCAGTGAAGGATCGTCAGACAAGAGTCAGCCGGCGAAGATGACGCGCCGCGAACTCGATGTCCCGGCAACCCCGCGTGAAGGCGGCGGCCGCACTGAACCGCAGAAGCCGAATCTGGGCGGCGACCGCAACGATGAAGGGGTCGGCAACATGGTGAGCCGCGACAAGACGCTCATGGAAAGTCCGGAGCGCCGGAAGGGTGCCGTATCCACCAGTGGTGCCAAGGCCAAAGGCAAGAACGGTAAGAACAAGAAGAAGGGCGCGGCGTAAAGTTAGTGGTCGGTATCAGTCCCGCATCGCGCGACTACATACGAAGGCCCAGCACTTCAGCACTGGGTAACGTGCCAAGAAGAACTCGAGTCCCTTCAGGCTGGCACATGCCGAACCGGAAGGGACTCTGGTATTTGCGCCCCACTAATTTCTGATATTCGCCATCAACTGCTCGATCTCGGCTTTCTTGTCAGCAGTGAGCGGCAACAGCGGCAGCCTCACCGTTCCGCCGAAGTAGCCGTTGAAGTCCATCGCATACTTCACGCCCGCAACGCTCAATGCGCCGACAATCCGCTCAGCGGCTTTGGCGATGCGCTCCTGCTTCTCGCGGGCAAGCGCGACGTCTCCGTCTTTCCACGCGGCGTAAACTTCGTAGCACGCCGTCGGAGCGCAATCAGCAAACGCCAAGATCGCACCTACGGCGCCGGCGTCAAGCGACAGATGCAGCTTGTGTGCTGCACCCACCAGTACCTGGAAGCCGACTTCCTTCTGCCGCGTCTTCAGACTCCCGACAACGGTTACGGCGGACGATGACGGCTTCGGCGCTGCCGTTCCTGCCAGCGCGCCGACCGTTACCAGCGCTCCGCCATCGGCGCTGGCCGAGGCAGCGGCGGCCGCCTTCAACATGCGTCCTGTCACGGCAGCAAATGTTTCATTGACCGTCGCGCTGCGTTTGATGTGGCGCGTGCCTTCAACCATCTTCTGCACTTTCTCGATCGAGCCCGACGATTCCTTGATGCCGATGAGATTCGGATGGTCAGCCAGTTCGATCACCAGTTCGGCAGGAATGTCATAGCTGGTGGCCTGCGGGAAGTTGTAGATGATGACCGGGAGCGGCGAGCGATCGCAAACGAAGCGATAAAACGCCAGCATGTTCTCCGGCTTCGCCATCTGGCCCTTGTAGTAGTGCGGGGTGCGAACCATGGCCACGTCATAGCCAAGCTCAGCAGCATATTCGGTCAGCTTCAGCGTCTCAATCGCCGATTCGATCCCCGTTCCCGCGATTAAGATCTTGTCGTCGGCAGCAGCTTCGCGCGCCGACTTCAGCACCTCGCGTCGCTCTTCGTCGCTCAGCAGGGTGGCTTCGCCCGTCGAGCCCTGCACAACAATGCCGGCAATCGGCGCGCGCGAATACTGTTCGACATTCTGCTCGAGCTTGCGGAAGTAGATTTTGCCGTCGGGATAAAACGGAGTGGTGATCGGAGGAAAGATGCCGTGAAGAAACATAATCAGTTGCCAGCAGTCAGTGGCTAGTTGCCCGTTTCCATTCTATCGCTCTGACAATTGTCGTCACGAGAAGGGCTTCAGCCCGACGAGGGATTTGCTTTTCGCCTCCCAGGAAACATTATTCCGCCTATTAGGAACAGCAGATCCCTCGCTGCGCTCGTGATGACAATTTCCAGGAATTGACCGTATCGGCCAAGCGCTGAACGCTAACTGCAAGCGCGCACGCTAACTGCTGGTCGCCAGCTGTTGCTTTCGCTCCGCGTGCAACGTTTGCAGTGCATACACCTTGGCTTCGCCACGTTGCAGCGCCGCGATTCCGTCGCAGGCAGCCTTGGCAGCCGACAGCGTCGTGATGGTCGGGATGCGCGCCATCACCGCAGCGCGGCGGATCGCCTTTTCGTCAAACCACGGCTCGACGCCGTGCGGCGTGTTAATGATGAGCTGAATGCGCTCGCCCTTAATCAGGTCAACGACGTTGGGACGGCCTTCTTTAACCTTGTACACGCGCTCGACACGCAGGCCGGCGTGCTCCAGCACACGAGCAGTACCATGCGTCGCGACGATCTTGAAGCCGAGCTCGACAAAGCGCTTCGCCAGCTCTGGCATGAAGGGCTTGTCGCGGTCATTGCCGCTCATGAAGATCGTGCCCGACGTCGGCAGCACCTGTCCGGCGGCCGATTGCGCCTTCGCGAAGGCCTCGCCGAAGTTGTCGGCCACTCCCATCACTTCGCCGGTCGACTTCATCTCCGGACCCAGCACGGTGTCGACGCCGGGGAACTTGCCCCACGGAAACACCGGCGACTTCACGAAATAGAAATTGCCCGTGTCGAGGTCCGTCTTGTGATCGATGTTGTCGGGTAGGAATTCACGCAGCTTGCGGCCGGTCATCAGGCGCGCCGCGATCTTCGCCAGCGGAATTCCCGTCGCCTTGGACACATACGGAACCGTGCGCGACGCGCGCGGGTTCACCTCGATTACAAAAACCCGATTGCGCTGGATGGCGTACTGAATGTTCATCAGGCCGACCACCTTCAGCGCGCGCGCCAGCTGGAAGGTGTATTCGCGGATCGTATTCAGCAGATGCTTGGGTATGTCGACCGCCGGCAGCACGCACGACGAATCGCCGGAGTGAATGCCGGCCTCTTCGATGTGCTGCATGATGCCGCCGATGACGACGTCTTCGCCGTCGGAGATCGCGTCAACGTCGATCTCGGTGGCGGACTCCAGGAAGTGATCGATGAGCACCGGCCGCTCCTGCGAGTACTCGACGGCTTCCTTCATGTACTCGATGAGCGAGGCGTCGTCGTAGACCAGCGCCATCGCGCGCCCGCCAAGCACGTACGACGGCCGCACCAGCACCGGATAAGAGATGCGGTTGGCGTTGACCAGCGCTTCATCCAGGCTGGTCGCGGTGGCGCCGCGCGGCTGCGGAATGGAAAGCTCTTCCAGCAGCTTGCCAAAGCGCTTCCGGTCTTCGGCGAGATCGATATTCTCGGGCGACGTGCCGATGATGGGCACGCCTGCGGCCTTTAGGGGTAGCGCAAGGTTCAGCGGAGTCTGTCCGCCGAATTGTACGATCACATTCACTTGTGCGCCGCCAGAAGCTTCGTGATCGTACACCGACATCACGTCTTCGAAGGTCAGCGGCTCGAAGTACAGGCGATCGCTGGTGTCGTAGTCAGTGGAGACGGTCTCAGGGTTGCAGTTGACCATGATGGTCTCGAAACCGTCGTCGCGCAGCGCGAACGCCGCGTGGCAGCAGCAGTAGTCAAACTCGATTCCCTGCCCGATGCGGTTCGGCCCGCTTCCCAGGATAATGACCTTCTTCTTGTCGGTCGGCGGCGCTTCGTCTTCTTCTTCGTAGGTCGAATAAAGATAGGGCGTGTAGCTTTCGAACTCGGCCGCGCAGGTGTCGACGCGCTTGAACACCGGGCGAACGTTGTGCTGCTTGCGCAGCTGATAAATCTTCTCGGCCGCCCCGCGACCTTCACTCTTCTCCAGCGCCTCGCCCAGGCGGGCATCCGAGAATCCCATGCGCTTCAACTCGAATAGGCGTGCGGCATCAATGGGCTCGGTTCCCAGCTTCGCCTGTTCGTCGGCGATTTCCTTGAGCTGATGCAGGAACCAGGGATCGATATTGGTCATCTGCGTGAGTTCACGCACGCTCATGCCGGTGCTGAGCGCGTAGCGGATATACTGCAGCCGCTCCGGATGCGGCGTCACCAGGCGCTTGGTCAGGATGCGCGGCTCAATGTCTTCGGCCGTAGCTTTTCTGCCGGTCTCCAGCGAGCGCACGGCTTTCAGCAGCGCTTGCTTGAAGGTGCGGCCGATGGCCATCACTTCGCCCACCGACTTCATTTGCGGGCCCAGTGACTCGTCGGCGTTCGGGAACTTTTCGAACTGCCACTTCGGAATCTTCACAACTACGTAATCGAGCGTCGGCTCGAAGCAGGCGGGCGTCTTGCGGGTGATGTCGTTGGTAATCTCATCGAGCGTGTAGCCTACGGCAAGCTTGGCGGCGATCTTCGCGATGGGGAAGCCCGTCGCTTTCGACGCCAACGCCGAGGACCGCGAGACGCGCGGATTCATCTCGATGACGACCATGCGTCCGTTGTGCGGATCGACGGCGAACTGGATGTTGGAGCCGCCGGTCTCGACGCCGATCTCGCGAATAACGGCGATGGCCGCATCGCGCATGGACTGGTATTCACGGTCGGTCAAGGTCTGCGCCGGAGCGACAGTGATCGAGTCGCCGGTGTGCGTGCCCATCGGATCGAAGTTCTCGATCGAGCAAATGACGATGACATTGTCGGCGAGGTCGCGCATCAGCTCGAGCTCGTACTCCTTCCAGCCGAGCACGGATTCTTCGAGCAGCACTTCATGAACAGGCGATAGATCAAGTCCGCGAGCGAGCAATTCCAGCAGCTCTTCACGGTTGTAGGCGATGCCGCCGCCGGTTCCACCCAGGGTAAACGACGGACGCAGGATGACGGGGAAGCCGATTTTGCTGCTAAAGTCGAGGCCGTCTTTCAGATTGTTGACCAGCGACGACTTCGGCACGTCGAGCCCGATAGCGGTCATCGCGTCTTTGAAGAGCAGGCGGTCTTCGGCCTTCTTGATCGCTCCGAGCTGCGCGCCGATCAACTGCACGTTGTACTTCTCGAGCACGCCGCTATCGGCGAGTTCGACTGCCAAATTCAGCGCGGTCTGTCCGCCAACCGTCGGCAGCAGCGCAAACACGCCGGGCTTGCCGCTCTCTTTGAGCATCTCGGATTCGACGCGGATGATCTCTTCCAGATACATGCGCGTGAGCGGCTCGATGTACGTGCGGTCGGCCATCTCCGGATCGGTCATGATGGTCGCCGGATTCGAGTTGGCGAGCACGACTTCATAACCTTCGGAGCGCAGCGCCTTACAGGCCTGCGCGCCCGAATAGTCGAACTCCGCCGACTGGCCAATGACGATCGGCCCCGAGCCGATGATGAGTACTTTCGCGATGTCGTTGCGGCGTGGCATCGTTAGTTTTTACCGCCCTTCCATTCCTCCATCATCTTCACAAAATCCTTGAACAGGTAGTGCGAGTCGTGCGGGCCGGGCGCGGCTTCCGGGTGATATTGCACGCTGAACAGCGGCAGCGAGCGATGGCGCAGGCCCTCGAGCGTGTTGTCGTTCAGGTCGATGTGGGTCAGGTCGACGTCGCTTTGCTTCAGCGAATCGGGATCGACGGCGAAGTTGTGATTGTGCGCCGTGATCTCGATCTTGCCGGTCGACAACTGCTTCACCGGATGATTGCCGCCGTGATGGCCAAACTTCAGCTTGAACGTCTTTCCACCCAGCGCCAGCCCGATGAGCTGATGTCCGAGACAGATACCGAAGATCGGTACTTTACCCATCATGCGGCGAATGTTCTCCTGCGCATACGTGACAGGCTCGGGATCGCCAGGACCGTTCGACAGAAACACTCCATCGGGCTTCAGCGCGAGCACGTCTTCGGCGCTGGTTGTCGCGGGAACCACGGTTACGTTGCAGCACTCGCCGACCAGCCGGCGAAGGATGCTGTGCTTGATGCCATAGTCGTAGGCGACAACGTGATGCTTCGGCGGCGCGTCTTTCACGCCGACGATCTCGGTGGGCTCGTGCGAGCGTACGCCTTCATCCCACTGATAGACGCTTCGCGTGGTGACCTCCTTCGCCAGATCAGTTCCGTCCATCTTCGGAATCGAACGCGCCTTGGCGACCAGCTTGTCCGTGTCGGTCTCAAGCGTCGAGATGACGCCGCGCATCACACCGTGATCGCGAAGGTGACGAACCAGCGCGCGCGTGTCGATCTCGGCGAGCACCGGAATCTTGTAGCGCTCCAGATACTCTTCGGCAACTTCCTGCGAGCGCCAGTTCGAGCTGACGCGCGAGAACTCGCGCACGATCAGTCCTTCGATATAAGGACGCGTGGCTTCGTTGTCGTCGGAGTTGGTTCCGTAATTACCGATTTCAGGATTGGTGAGGACTACGATCTGGCCGGCGTACGAAGGGTCGGTGAAGATTTCCTGGTAACCCGTGATGGAGGTGTTAAAAACAACTTCCCCGTAACATTCACCTTTTGCTCCGTAGCCTTTGCCGCGGAAGATTCTGCCATCTTCCAGCGCAAGGATTGCCTGCATTGCATCTCCGGGGAGTGGATTTTACTGATTTTATCAAGGAATCGCGGCGCGCATAAGAGGCGAGTAGCAGGAAAATGCGAGCTGCACAAAGAAGAGTGCAGAATGCCGAACCAGATACCGCTCGGGGCTAGCCCAAAGAGCTCACATTTGGCGGCTTGTCATCATCAGCGGCAGCACCTGCATCGCAGCATCACTTGGAAATTTCAGCTTTACCGCCCGAATTATTTCGGTTTGATGACAGCGCCTTTGCCTTGCTGGCTTTCAACCGTTTCTCCAGGACGCAAGAGCGAAGGATGGCCGGAACTCGCGCCGTCGGAGGAACTCTGTTGCTGATTGGTCGAATCTGGAGTCGACGCAGCGGTTCCGGATGATGTTGCCGAAGTATCGGAAGCTGCCGTGCTCGAAGCTGCGGCCGAACTCGCGGGGCTCGCGGACGCGGCCGACTGTACGGTCTGCGCGGCGTTGAAGCTCGCGGCATCCGATCCAGCAGGCGGCTGAGTTTCCGAAGGCGTTGGCTTTCCGGCGCTCGCCACATTCACGGTCTTGTCGAAGAGTGCGCGCTCGTTTGTCAGCCCTTGCAGTTCAGCGTCATGCGGTGCGGCGAAGAACCACGTCAGCAGATATCCTCCGCGCTCGGTGATCGCCATTGCCAGCGACAACCGGCGTGACAGCTCATCATCGGGAATCTGGAACGCCACCGTTCCGTGAAGATAGATAAAGACGATGCCATCTTCGGTGAAGACTTTCCCATTTCCCATGTCTCCGACGATGGGATGCGTCAGCGCGAACTGAGCGACGAAGTCTTTATAGGACTCAACGTCGCTGCCTTCCTTGGGGAACGTCATGGTCGGGAAGCACGACATCGCGATAGCTGAAACCGTAACCTCGCCGAAATCGTCGTAAGAGATTTGTCCGTCAGCAGCGGGAGGTTTTGCCCACGCCGAGAACAGCGTCTTACCGCAAGCATCCATCAGGATGCGCTCTGTGCGACCCACGCGAGGGCGACCAAAATCCTCGCGGGAGCGATCGCGCTCGATGGCCGGCTGCACAATACCGTCGGACTTCAACACCCAACCTTGCGGAATGCGGTAGCTGAAGCCGAGCATCGCGTTCTCGTAGAAGTCGCCATTCACTTTGCCGGGATCGATTTGCCTGGCGGGCGGATTCTCTTCCAGCAGCGCTAGACGATGCGACGAAACCGACGGTCCGTCGTAAGGCTTGCTGTCGGCCTGAACGTACTGGTGCGCATCTGCGGGCGTGAAGAATGTGCAGATGTTCGACCGAACTTTCCAGCCGCTTGATCATCTTCTCGTCGCGTCCGGCGACCGTGACCTGCAGAATGTAGTCGCCGATGGTCGTCGCCAGAATGACGTGCTGATCGATGCCGCGACGTGTCTCGAAGAGGAAGAACTGATGCTGAGCGATGTTGGCTTTGCTCAGCCCGTGCAGTTCTTCCACACCGCGATAGAGCTCCTGATCGAGTTCCTCGCGCACGTAAGTCTTCGCGTCCTGCTTGTTGCCGGACGCAGTCGGGACGGCGATGATCGAGATCTCCGCATCGGCAGGCGGAGGTCCGGCGAGCTCCAGCAGGAGAATATTGCCGTTGCGCGAAGCCGGTAGAGCGATTGGGCGCAAACGCGCGTCGGGCGGAATCTCGAAGGTGAAGTCGAAATATTCGTTGGTGTAACGTTGCGGCGAGAGATGCGCTTGTTCGGGATAGCCGGAATCATCGGCGCGAGCTGTCGGCGCCGCGGTTGGCGCAGGCGGTTTCGCCTGGCCGAATAGACCGGCCTGCGCCGCGAGCACGCACGCAACGATTGCTCCACAAACCTGAACCGGCTTCAACATCGGATCTCGCAGGCTTTCTCTGCCAGCTATTGTTAGCTCTTCGCGCAGAAGAGTCAACGTTAGCCGAGCAGAGTTGATGCTTCGTCCGTAATTTCGGCCGTTTGCCTTTGCGAGTTCCTGCTTCTGGCGACCAAAGTTGTAGCTCCTTGTTGGGATACGAATCCGGCAACCGCTCAGGTACAATTTGGACTGAACAAGGGCTTCTGTGACCGCGAGTTGTCGCTGCGTGTCACGCTTGCAGTCTAAGGAGTTCGCGTACGAACGTCGCTCTCAGCCTGATCGCCTCTGTGCTGTCGGAACCGCACGGATTTCGCCACTACCTGCGGTCGCACTTCCTCGACACCACGTTCAAAGGCCTCTATCACGCGAACGCCTTTGACATGCTGCTGCTGATTCCGTATTTCATCGTGCTCATTCTGCTGGCGTTTTACGGAATGCACCGCTATCAGCTGGTTTATCTCTATTACAAGCATCGCAAGAACAAAGTCACAGAGCCGGAGTCGCGCTGGACGGAACTGCCGCGCGTCACCATTCAGCTTCCTATCTTCAATGAGCAATACGTCATCGATCGCCTGGTCGAGTGCGTCTGCAAGATGGATTATCCGCGCGAGAAGCTGCAGATCCAGGTGCTCGACGATTCCACCGACGAGACGGTCGATGTCGCGCGCGCTGTGGTCGAGCGTTACGCGGCGCTCGGCCACGACATTGTTTATCTCCATCGCGTGAATCGCCAGGGCTTCAAGGCGGGCGCGCTCGACGCGGGTCTGAAGTCATCGACCGGCGAGTTTGTCGCTATCTTCGACGCCGATTTCACACCTCCGAGCGATTGGCTGATGAAGGTGATTCATCACTTCACCAATCCTGAGATCGGAATGGTGCAGACGCGCTGGGCGCATTTGAACCGCAGCTATTCGTTCCTCACCGAAGTGGAAGCCATTCTGCTCGATGGACATTTCATCCTCGAGCACGGCGGACGTTCGCGCGCGGGCGTGTTCTTCAACTTCAACGGAACCGCGGGAATGTGGCGGCGCAAGGCCATCGACGACGCTGGAGGCTGGGAGCACGATACGCTGACCGAAGACACCGATCTCAGCTATCGCTCGCAACTTGCAGGCTGGAAGTTCCGTTATCTCCAGGACGTCGAATGTCCGGCGGAATTGCCGATCGAGATGACGGCGTTCAAGACGCAGCAAGCGCGCTGGGCAAAAGGCCTGATTCAGTGCGCCAAGAAAGACCTGCCAAAGGTTCTGCGCGCCGACGTAAAACGCCGCGAGAAGATCGAAGCCTGGTATCACTTGACAGCGAACATCAGTTATCCCCTGATGATCGTCCTATCGACGCTGCTTCTGCCCGCGATGGTGATTCGCTTCTATCAGGGATGGTTTCAGATGCTGTATATCGACATCCCGCTCTTTCTCGCGTCAACCTTCTCGATCTCCAGTTTCTACCTGGTCTCGCAGAAAGAGCTCTTCCCGAAAACCTGGTATCGCACGTTTCTGTTTCTGCCTGCGCTGATGGCGCTGGGAATTGGCCTGACACTGACCAACACCAAAGCCGTGATGGAAGCGCTTGTCGGACACCAGACAGCGTTCGCGCGCACGCCGAAGTATCGCGTGATCAACAAGAAGGACGCAGCAGTCGCGGCGAAGAAGTACCGCAAACGTCTCGGCTTGGTTCCTTATCTCGAGCTGCTGGTTGGAACTTATTTCGCGCTGACGGTTTGGTACGCGATCGCCAACGAGAACTTCATCACGGTGCCATTTCTGGTGCTGTTCGTCTTCGGTTATTGGTACACAGGACTGATGTCGCTGCTGCAAGGCCGCTTCGACAGCATGTTGCGCGATCGCGTCGAAGAGCAGAGTCCAAAACCTTATCCAGTCGGAGTGTAGAAGCAGTTGTCGGTTCTCGGTTATCGGTTAAGCCCTTGAGCACTTTCACCGAGAACTGACAACCGAGAGCCGACAACTGCAGGTGGTTACTTTCGTTACTCCCCCTCTCGAAGTCCCTCTAAAGTCTTGAAAACATTGGTTCCAAAACAGGAACCTCGCAAAGTCCTATCAGCGTAGGAGTTATAGGTAAAGTCTTAAGCCAACAGGATTTAGCCATGCACTCAAGTGCCTTGCTGCTCGGTATGGGAGGTTCGTACATCGAAGATTACCTGTCCGAACAACGCTGTCTTCAAAACGGCGCACCCGGTCCGGGCTAGAATTTCGTAAACCTCTTCGTTCCATTGAATATCTTCTATTTTGCCCGGAACAAATAAGAATATTCTCGTGGCATCCATGATCGCGTTCAGGCGATTATGAAGAAACTCAATTGCGTCTTCATAGTATGGATCAGCGACTATCAAGTCATACTTCGATACCAAATACTTGAAAGCATCACCATGAACCAAGTTCACACGAGGATCTGTAAGGTGTTCCCCCATTCGCAAGTAGTGTTTCTCTACATTCTCGACAACTGTGATCCGATTCAGGTCAGTTCCACAGCATAGTACGGACGCCGTTAGTCCGGTCCCACCGAATAAATCCAGTGCTGTATATATTTTCGTTTGTCCCATAATTCGTTCAAGATATGTCGCAAGGGCTGGGCTGGGCGCTATAAGGTGCCTACCTCTTACCAAAATATCTGGGATAGAAAATCGCCGCGCCGTTTGAATAATGGGACTATCAGCGTGCAATTTGCCGGACGATACCATCGTCTCGGCAAGAATAAGTCGCTCCACTGATCGAGCAGCCGGACCAATAATTTCTAAATGCACATCGCATTCACCATATGTTGTTTTAGCGTAGTAATCGAGGGCACCTTCGATACGTTCTTTATAGCTTCCCTTGTAGCGATTGCAGTCTCCCCTTAGTGCGGACGAATCATTTGTGGAAACGGTGACCACAAAAGTGGTTATCTCAGACCATGATTGGAACCGAGGAGCGTCTAGGCGTAATACAGATATATTTCCGATCTCAACTGCCGGATCCACTATAAGCGAGGCGATGGCTTTTCGGCAGATAAGTACTAAGTCGGATTCAAACAGCTTCATGTCTTCTTGGTGTACTGGCATCCATTACCTTTTTTAAATGGTCCTTCTTGTCCCTAACTAACACCATTTGCTCATTTATGATCGACTTCCACTGCTTTGCACCAAGACGCTCAAAAATGACTGCCGCTGCCATCAAAGCCCAAAAGCGCCAGTCCACCTGATAGACTGGTCCGCGCGGCCAGAGATGGTTACTAAGAATAGCAAGTCCCACGTTCCACAGAAACCATGCGACTACAATACCTATCCAACTGCACAACCATCTGCCTAAGAGCTCAAAGCCATAACTAGGAGCGTCCCGTGGTTTTTCCCTTCGGCCGCGATAGAATCCTCCTAGCTGCCAGACGAGAGCCACGAGGACGAAGTAAGTGGATATCGGGTTGCCTGAGTGTAACTCGTCAAAAAATCTCGCTATAAGTCCTACCGCTGCCACGACGGAAATAAGCGACATTTCGTCTAGCATGTAATAGAAAGATGAGAAGTAGTGAATTCGATCCCGAATATCTGCGCTGGTCTCAAGGAAGTATTTGTATTCGTAGACGTAGTCCTTTGAATCCTGGACCTGCGCTACTTCGACGATCCTTCGATTGAGACGATCTCTGTTATGTCGAAAAACCTCTGTGTACGGAAACCATTTTTCATGAACTTGTAATCCGTAAGCAATTAAGCCCGCTAAAACCGAAAGTGCGATGTAGGAGAGTGTCTTACCCTCGCCTCCAACAAGCGCGACCTCTTCTCTGCTCAACCATTCGAGTAACACGAGTGCGTAGGCCCCGGGGACCACAATCCGGAACAACTCTCGCACACCTATGCTCAATTCCGAGAACTGGCCAGCGTCATTTTCTTCAGGCATGTCCAATTGGTTTATACAAAGTGGCTCCAACTTGCAAGCCGTTCTCATCAGGCAAGTCCCAACCATGACGAAGAGGTCGCTCTGGGGTGGCGAGCGGGCACCTCGGCTCGCAGCCTAGTGCCTGGTGCCCCAGGTTCGGCCTTCTTTTGGCCTAACCTGGGGTCGCGAAACTTCCGACCCCACGTTAGCGTCCAACTTCAGGACGCGAACGTGGGCACCAACCTTCACTCAACCAGCAAGCTTGTTTGAGGAAGACTTGGTGTTCAGGTCTCGCTCGGCTTTGGCGAGAGCCTCATTCCACCTATCCAGTGTCTCCGCACTGGCGGTTGGTTTCCTAGGTGGAAGCTGCCACAGGTCGGTGGGAGGCGGAAAAACATCTTCGGGCACGGCGTCGAGATCGACGTTCTTGGGCAGACCGAACTCGGCTTCCAGGCCGGGATAACTATCGACTCGCCGCTCTTCGTAATCGTGGATGGCGTAATGGCTATCGACTCCCCAGGCGGGCAAGCGGACGTTGTTAGCTGCCTGCTGCAATCCATAGAGAATCAGACCGCCGCGCTTGGAATCGAGCGCACCCGCGGCGAGCGCCTCCAGGACGTTGGTGATGGAGGCCTGCACGGCGTACATGTCTTCCAGTGGAGGCAGGTCGAGACGCCACGGCTGCCGCTCTGCCCGCGCCTTGGCCATGGCCAGGCGGCGCGCCCGTGTGCGCACATGGTAGTAGCAATAGTCCCGTCCCTTCATCGAGGGTGAACCGCAGAAGATTCCGTTTTCTTTTACGTGTTGACAATGTTTGTAAGGCATAAAAGCTCCGAAATGACAGTTCGTGATTGGCGTTCAGCGCGTAGCCAAAGCCAAGAAATGAGACCGTGGGCTCGAATTGCGAGCTCATGAAAGAAGTGAAGAGTGTTTCGGACCACAGGTGATCGTTCGTCCGGAGACGAACGGCGAAGAGGATTCGCAATGCAGAATGCACGTGTCGTGATCTCCTTAATAACGGCGCGTCGCTGCGAAAAGCAGGACCACGCCGGCCGACACGTCACCTGACTTTAGGCTACGTCCTCAAGCACACGGATACGAGCAAATCAAGCACTACCAATACACGGTGGTAACCATCGTTCCTGAATTGGGAGGGACATAATCGAAAAAAAGCCGCGGTTTTTGTATCGGCGAAAAGCAGATCCTTCCTTCGGCTGAAGCCGTCGTCAGGATGACAATTCTAATGGTGCGCGGGAAGCCTCAGCGCCGCCGCCGGATGCGCTCTGCCAGGGTTGAGGCGGAGCAGCGTTTGCAGAACTCGGCATCAAGGCTGGGCTTCTCTTCGCTGCACTGGCGGCGAAAAGCGCAGTTGCGGAAGGTCTCGCGCGCGGCCGTCAGCTTGGCCTTCATCTTGGCCTGCCGCTCGGCGAGGTTCTTGCGCATGGTCGTGTCCCGGACTCGGAATACGCCGATGATACAACGGGCGAACATTGGAGGCTGATGAAATTTCGTGCGCTGCCTGCGAAGTGAATTGCGAGACAGCACCGCATGGCAAGAGGGCGGTAGCGCCGGACAGCATCAGCCGTCCATGCGGGCCACATGTTATTCGGACGGAACAACGTTCTCATTATGGAAATGATTTTCGTTCCGGTGTAACGTCCCGAATTGGAGCGGCGAAAATCGGATGCGGCGGCGGCGCGTTCTGATATCCTGAATCTCTGTGGTGATCAAGGTTTTGTTTCCGGTTCTGGTGCTGTGCACCATAGCCGTCGTCGCCGTAATTCTGGCGATCCACTTCCGGGTGAAGAAGCATCTGCGCGGGGAGTTTGCAACGGCCGCCGAAACGGCTGAGGCCATGCCGCCGGGGCAGCCCGAAAGTCCTCAAACCGAGGAAGAGAAGAAGAAAAACAGTTTTACGTAAGTGGTCATCCTACTGAGGTGCGAATATGTCGAAGGCACTTGTGGAAACGAATGCAGCGGAACAGTCGCATAGCCTGATTAAGCAAACAGGGATTGTGATTTGCGCCAGCGCGGTGATTGCGGTGTGCGCGCGGCTGATGGTGCCGCTGCCCTTTACGCCTGTACCGTTGACGCTGGCCAACTTCGGAGTGCTGCTGGTCGGCCTCACGCTGGGTAGCCGTCGCGGATTCGCCGCGGCTGCGCTGTATCTGGCCTGGGGCGCGATGGGACTGCCGGTGTTTGCTTCGGCCGGACCGGGCAGCATCGCGCAGTTGCTGGGTCCGACGGGTGGATACCTGCTGGCGTATCCGGTGGTAGCGTTTCTGGCCGGCTGGATCGCCGAGCACGGCGTACCGAGCTTCACCCGGAATCTGGTGGGCGCGCTGACGGCGGAAGTCGTGCTGTTCGCCGCGGGCATCAGCTGGCTGGCGGTTTATACCCACAACTGGCGGCAGGCTGCGTTCTTCGGGCTGTACCCGTTTGTGTTCGCTGAAGTGTCGAAGGTAATGGTAGCGGCGGCGGGGGCGAAGCGGTTGCGCCGCAGCTTCTAAGATGGAATTGCGATGGTAACGGGCAAGCGGTAATCTCAGGTTTAGAGTCTCTCAGGTACTCGCACTTTTATGACTGGTAATTCCGGCGAAAATACACGCGAAATCAAGGTGGCGCACAGTCCCGACTCGGACGACGCGTTCATGTTCTATGGCATGGCAACGAACAAGATTCGCGTGCCCGGGGTGAAGTTTACACATACGCTTTGCGACATTGAAACGCTCAATCGCAAAGCGCTGGAAGGCTTCTACCACATCACGGCGATCTCGTTTCACGCCTATCCGTACATTCAGGACAAGTACGCGCTAATGCCCACTGGCGGCAGCGTAGGCGAAGGTTACGGGCCGATGATCGTGGCCTCGCGCAGCATTCCGGTGGAAGAGATTTCCAGCTGCAAAATCGCGGTGCCGGGCACGATGACCACAGCGTATCTGGCGCTGAAGCTGTTCTCGCCGGATATTCAGACCGAAGTGGTGCCCTTCGACGAGATCATTCCCCGCGTTCTGGAAGGCAAGTACGAGGCGGGGCTGATCATCCACGAAGGCCAGCTGACCTTTGCCAAGGCCGGCCTGCACAGGATTGTCGACATGGGCAAGTGGTGGCGCGACCAGACGGGCTTGCCGCTGCCGCTGGGCGGCAACGTGATTCTGCGCTCGCTGGGGCCGGAGTTGATGGCAGCCTGCTGCACCGCGTTGCGCGACAGCATCCGCTATGCGCTCGATAATCGCGAAGAAGCATTGCAGTATGCCATGCAGTTTGCCCGCGATCTGGATCCGCAGCTGGCAGACAAGTTCGTCGGCATGTACGTCAACGAGCGCACCCTCGACTACGGCAAAGATGGCCGCGAGGCGATTGTCAAATTGCTGGAGATGGGACACAGCGCCGGGATCATCCCTAACAAACCGATGGTGGATTTCGTCGGCGATACCGCGGCGGTCAGCGCGAAATAATTCAAATTGCGATTTTCCTGACAGAGGCGGCGCGATGCCGCCTTTTTGTTTTTTAGAGTTTGATGAAAATTGAACCTGTGCACCGTAAACAGGGCAATCGCCGCGCTAAGATAAGGGCATGACGCTGGAGGAATTCCGCAAGACGCTGGAGCGTGACGAGCCGCCGCGACACCTGGATATCGCTCTGTCGGCATTGTGGTGGGACGCCAAGGGTAACTGGAAGCAGTCCCATGAGGTAGCCGGCCAAGATGAGGGTCCGGCAGCGGCTTGGGTGCATGCCTACCTGCATCGCAAAGAGGGAGACGTGTCCAACGCCAACTACTGGTACACGCGGGCGGATAAAGAGCCGAGTCGGGCGCCGCTCGAGCAGGAGTGGACCGAGATTGCCGAAGCTCTGCTCGATGGCACAGAACCGGAGTACTGATGGCCTGCGTGTCCGAACAAAAAGCAGATCCCTGGCTGCGCTCGTGATGACAAATTTCTAAGTGCAAGCTTCCTGAGGACAAAGTCCCATCGTAGGAAAGCGGCGATCAGACGCACTGTGCTTCACTTCCCTTCCAACGCCTTCACGATCACATCGTGCACGCGCGGTCGGAATTCGCGAATCAGTTGCGAAGAACGGTCAGGCCAGGTGCGGTTGGTCAGCAGCGTCACCGAAAGCTGCTTCTCGGGATCAATCCACAACGACGTGCCGGTGAAGCCAAGGTGTCCAAAGGACGCGTCGGAAAAATGCTTGCCCGACGACGATGCGGGCCGCGAAGGCGTGTCCCAGCCCAGCGCTCGCGTGGTTCCAGGCGTAGAGTCGCGCCGCGTGAACAGCTTCACTGTCTCCGGCTTAAAGATTGGCGCGCCGCCGCGCAGCATACATTCTGCGAAGCGCGCGATGTCGGTCGCCGGGGCGAAAACGCCGGCGTGTCCGGCGATACCGCCCATCACGTAAGCGTTCTCGTCGTTAACCTCGCCTTGAATGACCCGTCTGCGAAATGTGCGGTCGTCTTCTGTCGGCGGAACGTTCGGCTTCCATTCGGTGGGCGGATTGAAGCGCGTGCGCGACATGCCGAGGGCCGCGAATATTTCCCGGTCCGTGAAACAGTCGAGCGATTCACCGGCCTTTTTCTCCAGCACTTCGCCCAGCAGGATGAAACCCAGGTCGCTATATGCCGCGTGCGAACCCGGCGTAGTCAACCTTGCGGTCAGTGCGGCGCGCAGCAATTCCTCGCGAGTCTTGGCAAACTCAAAGAGTTTCTCGTAAGCGGGCAATCCGCTGGAGTGCGCCAGCAGCATGCGCAGGGTGACGCGCTGGCGGTCGGCCTGCTGTTGTTTCGGCGCCAGGGTCACGAAGTCGGGGAGGGTCGCGGCCAGCGGTTGATCGAGCGACAGCTTGCCACGCTCGTACAGAAGCATCGCCATGGCCGTCGTAGCGACGACCTTCGTTACCGAAGCCAGATCGAAGATGGTGTCGGGGTGGACTTCCGGCGAGTCTTCGTAGGTGAAGTGGCCGAAGCCCTGCGAGGCGACGAGAGCCCCGCGATGCGTTACTGCGAGAGAGGCGCCGGGAAACGCATGCTGCGCGATGGCTTCGCGAAGGATGGCGAAGGCGCGTGCGAATTGCTGTTCCTGGTCGTGGTGCTCCGGTGCCGGTGATGAGGGAACCAAGTCAGGCCTCTATGACTTGAAACGAACAGCGGATCCCTCGTCGGCATGAATGCCTCCTCGGGATGACAATTCTCTCAATTCGAACGGCTGTTTCGTACTCGCGCTGCTCATCCAGCCGTCCCTTACTGCTGCAACAACCTGCGAACGCAACTTATAATAGCTTGCCGCACAAAATGCGGGCAGAATCCACCATCCGGAAAGGTTCACTTGAGCTTGCGTCTGCTCCGGCCGGCTGCTGTGCTGGTCCTGGTTTCGCTTCTTGCCGTCGGCACGACGGCGTTCGCGCAAAAGGCTTCGTCGAGCCCACAGTCCGCCAAGCCGACCACGGAGCCTGCACCCTCCCCGGGTGCGGCTACGCCCGTGCCCGTGGCTTCCCAAGAAGAACAAAGCTGGTTTGCGCCGCTCGACGAGGTGCTGAAAGATGCGATCGCCAGCGGCAACGCTCCCGGAGCCGTCCTGCTGGTCGCGCATAACGGGTTGGTCGCCTATCGCAAGGCCTATGGCACGCGCACCGTCGGGCACGAATGCCGGAGCCCATGACCGCGGACACGATCTTCGATCTAGCATCGCTGACCAAGGTCATCGCCACGACTACCTGCGTGATGCGGCTGGAGCAATTGGGGCAGATCAAGCTGAACGATCCGGTGGCGAAGTACATTCCCGACTTCGCGCAGAACGGCAAAGAGGATGTCACCATCCGCATGCTGCTCACGCACTACTCCGGCCTGCCGGCCGATATCGATCTTAAGCAGCCTTGGAACGGCGTGGACGAAGGCTACGCCCGCGCGAATGCGTCGAAGCTGGTGAATCCTCCGGGCACGACGTTTCTATACAGCGACGTCGGCTTCGTCGTGCTCGGCGAGCTGGTGCAGAAGGTCAGCGGCATGCCGCTGGATCAGTACGCGCAGCAGTATGTCTTCGGACCGCTGGGAATGAGTTCCACGCGCTTCAACCCGCCGCCGACCTGGGTGCCGCGCATTGCGCCGACGCAGCGCGATGAGCACACTGGGCAGGTGCTGCGGGGGACCGTCCACGATCCCACCGCGCGACAGATGGGCGGCGTGGCCGGCGATGCCGGGCTGTTCTCCAACGTCGACGATGTCGCCAAGTTCGCGCAGGCCATTCTCAATGGTGGCGCTCCGATCCTGAATTCGCTGATCGTCGAAAAAATGACGACTCCGCAGCAGCCTGCGAACATGCCGAACGTGCGCGGGCTCGGCTGGGACATCGATTCGCCGTACTCGTCGAATCGCGGCGAGCTTTTGCCGGTCGGCTCGTTCGGGCACACAGGATTCACCGGCACTTCGCTGTGGATCGATCCCACCACCGATACCTACGTCATCCTGCTGACGAACTCGACCATGCTGAAAGATGGCAACGTCATCGCACTGCGCACGGAGATCGCGACCGCGGTGGCCGCGGCGCTGCATCTGACGCCGCCCGAGCAGCAGAAGGTACGCCTGGCGCGCATCACCGGCTACAACGAGACGCAGATGGCCGGGCGGCGAATCATCGCGCGCAATGGCAAGGTACTGACTGGTATCGACATTCTGGAGGAGCGCAAGTTCGAGCCGTTGCACATCCCGAATGTCGCCAAGGCACGCATTGGGCTGTTGACCAACCAGACCGGTGTGGATAGCCACGGCAAGCGGACCATCGATGTTTTGGACGACGTGCCGGGAACACAGCTGGTTGCGATCTTCAGTCCCGAGCACGGCATCCAGGGAGTCGCGGACACGACGAATATCGGCAACTCGAAAGACAGCGTAACGGGAGTGCCCATTTACAGCGTCTACGGCGAAACCGACGCGAAACGACGTCCGCCGCCGGAGGTGATCCGCAATCTCGACGTGATTGTCGTCGACCTTCAGGATATCGGGCGCGCGTTTCTACACCTACGAAACCACGGTGGGCTATTTCCTGGAGGCGGCAGCGAAGGCGAAGAAGCCGATCATCGTGCTGGACCGCCCAAATCCGATCACCGGTAACTACGTGCAGGGCCCGATCTCTGACGCCGCGCCGGAGAGTTTCGTCAATTACTACCCGCTGCCGGTGCGCCACGGCATGACCATCGGCGAGTTGGCCAAGCTGTTCAACGAAGAGAAAAAGATCGACGCCGATCTTACGGTCGTACCGATGCGCGGCTGGCTGCGCGGCGACTGGTACGACTCGACGGGCGCGATGTGGGTCGATCCGTCGCCGAACATTCGCAACCTGAACGAGGCGGCGCTGTATCCGGGAGTGGCGCTGATTGAAGGCACCAGCGTTTCGGTTGGGCGCGGGACCGACATGCCGTTCGAACTGGTCGGCTCGCCGTACTTCCTGGCGCAGGAGTTGTCGACCTACCTCAATGGGCGACACATCGGCGGAGTACGCTTCATGCCGACTACCTTTACCCCGACCACAGGACCGTACGCGCGACGCGAATGTTATGGCGTGAACATCATCGTCACCAACCGCGAGGAACTGGACGCGCCCGAGTTGGGGATTGAGTTGGCGGCGGCGCTCCACAAGCTTTCTCCGCTAGGGTACGACTTGGGGAAGATGAATCAGCTGCTGGTAAATCAGGCGGTGTTCTCTGCATTGCAGGCGGGGCGCGATCCGCGTCGGATTCAAGAAGACTGGCAGGACGCGTTGGATCAGTTCATGGACGTGAGACAGAAATACTTGATGTATTGAGCGTTGTCACTTGCAATCGGGGGTGCCCCAGGTTCACGTCCTGCCTTAGGACGTTAACCTGGGTGAAGCGTCGCCGAAACCCACGTTACTCCAACCCACGTTAGCCCAAGAGCGGGGCGAACGTGAGGCACCAGCAGATCCCTCGCTTCGCTCGTGATGACAACGTCGTGGTACGGGGACGTTCGCACAAACTAAGTCCTGCATAACCCAAGCCTTATTGAGTCGAACTCATTTCTACTTCCGGGGATGAACTCCCACTCTGCTTCAGTTTGCGCGCCGCCAGCAGATACACCACAGCCTGCATGGCAATCGCTCCGCTGGTGTCGATGACAACGTCCTGCCAGCGGCCGGTGCGCGATGGGATGAATGTCTGGTGGATCTCGTCGTAGGTCGCCATGCCGAGCGCCGCCATTACGCCGATGAAGCTCCACTCCAGTCGCCACAAGTCGCGTAGGTAAATTCCCCAAGGCCGTTGCAGCAGGCGGCGCAGGCGATCGCGATTGGTGTTTTTCAGGGCGAAGAAAACCAGCAGGCTGAGGATGCCGTAGCCGATGAAGTGGCCGGTCTTGCGCAGAATCTCGTTCAGCAGGTCGACGGTTGCGGGATCGATGCGCGGGGCGACAAGCGAGATGACGTTGTAGAGCAGCCCGCCCGTGTTCTTGGCCGAGGCCATGTCGGTGGATTCGGTCAGGATGACGCAAACCCACGCGACAACCGGCCACCAGTTGCGGGCCAGCGAGCGGCGCGGTGTGCTTCAGCGAAGCCGAGGCTTCGGGGCTCTCGCTTTGTGCATCGCCGCGGCAAGCTACTCGGCGCGATAGTTCGGAGCCTCGCGCGTGATCATCACGTCGTGGACGTGGCTCTCGCGCAGACCGGCGCCGCTGATGCGAACGAACTTCGCCTTCTCCTGCAGCTCCTTGATGCTGCCGCAGCCGACGTAGCCCATGCCGCTTTTCACGCCGCCCACAAGCTGGTAGACGATCATGCCAACGGTTCCGCGATACGGCACGCGCCCCTCGATGCCCTCGGGCACCAGTTTCGCCAGGCGATTGCCTTCGGTTCCATCTTCGGACAGGACGGGTACTGACGAGTCGGCATCGGTGTTCTGGAAGTAGCGTTCGCTGGAGCCTTGCGCCATCGCGGCCAGCGATCCCATGCCGCGATACGTCTTGAACGAGCGGCCCTGGTAAAGAATGGTTTCGCCCGGACTCTCTTCGGTTCCGGCCAGCAGCGAGCCGATCATCACGCAGTCGGCGCCGGCGGCGATGGCCTTGGTGATGTCGCCGGAGTACTTGATGCCGCCGTCGGCAATGATCGACACGTCGCTGTCGCGCACGGCGCGCGCGGCTTCGGCGATGGCGGTAATCTGCGGCACGCCCGCTCCGGTCACGACGCGGGTGGTGCAGATCGAACCCGGTCCGATGCCGACTTTGATGCCGTCGGCTCCGGCTTTCGCCAGTTCGCAGGCGCCGTCGAAGGTAGCAATGTTGCCGGCCAGCAGATCGACCTCAGGCATCGTCGCCTTAATCTTCTTCACGGCTTCGATGACGCGGGTGGAATGTCCGTGGGCGCTATCGATGGCCAGCACGTCCACCTTCGTCTTGACCAGTTCCTGCGCGCGCTCCAGGAAGTCGCCAGTGGCGCCGATGGCGGCGCCAACTCGCAGACGGCCGTGATCGTCCTTCGCTGCCGTGGGATACTTCAGGCGCTTCTGAATGTCTTTGACCGTGATCAGACCTTTGAGATTGTAGGCGTCGTCGACGACCAGCAACTTCTCGATGCGATGCTGGTGCAGGATCGCCTCGGCGTCGTTCAGCGTGGTGCCGACCGGAACCGTGATGAGGTTCTCGCTGGTCATTACTTCGCTGATGGGAACGTCGGTGCGGGTCTCGAATCGTAGATCGCGGTTGGTGAGGATGCCGACCAGCTTCTTGTTCTTGGTGATGGGCACGCCGGAGATGCGGTAGTGCCGCATCAGTTCCAGCGCCTCAGAAATCTTCTGGTCGGGCGACATGGTGATCGGGTCAACGATCATGCCGCTCTCCGAGCGCTTCACCTTGTCGACTTCGCTGGCCTGCTGCTCGATGGTCAGGTTGCGGTGGATGATGCCGAGTGCCGCCCTGCTGCGCCATGGCGATGGCCATGCGCGACTCGGTCACCGTGTCCATGGCCGCGCTGATCAGGGGCACACGAAGTTCAATGTTGCGGGTCAGGCGGGTTGTGGTGTCGGCCAGCGCCGGAACAATGTCGGACTTGGCGGGCAACAGCAACACGTCATCAAAGGTCAGCGCCTCAGGTACTGGAAAATGGATCATGATATGTATTCCGTGGAGGGATAAACACTTATTGTAGAGTTACGCAGCCGGTTAGGCAAACGCCACCGGTGGCTTGGCCGTTGCATCAAGACAAGGTGTTCACCTATACCACTCCGTCAGGATTGGCGAGGCGGTGTTCATCCTGTGGCCTCTCGTCGAAAGCGCAATGCCCAAGTCATTGCCGACGAAGACTTGACGGGGCGGCGCGCTGATGGAAAATCTGGGGGACTGCGACGAGAGCAGCGGATCAGGCACTGATTCCTGCGATTTCCACGAGCCTCCTCCACAGGCGCTATATGGGCTAAGTGATAGAGCCAAAAGGGCCCTTGTTCCTTGTGTTTTCACCACCTTCGGCGTATATTTACTTAGGTACTGTTGTGTTTTTAGGTTCCTGTCATCGGCTCCCGGCGCGACGGTGAACCTGCAGATTCGGCGAAGCACACCGGTGGGCGAAAGCCCACTTCTTATTTCCACCCGTTAATCCGCTGGAGTACGGCGAGTCCAGGTGGTTGCAGGAGCCTGACGGGCGAACTGTGTGTGCGAGCGGGAGCGAGCGAAGACCGATGGCAGCCGGGATCGACAAAATTCGCGAGATCGCCGAGCGCGTCGCCCAGTCGAGCGGACTGGAAGTGGTGGATCTGGAGTTGCTGGGCGGTGGTAAGGCTCGCATGTTGCGAATCTACATCGATAAACCCGGCGGCGTGACCCACGACGATTGCTCGAACTTCAGCCGCGAAGCGGGAACGATCTTCGACGTGGAAGACGCGGTACCGGGCGGCCAGTACACGCTGGAGGTTTCTTCGCCCGGGTTGGATCGCAAGCTGAGCAAGCCGGAGGATTTTCAACGCTTCGTCGGCAGTCTGGTCAAGCTGACCACGATGGATCCGGTGAACGGGAATCGGCACTTCGAGGGACGGCTGAAATCGTTCCAGGATGGCCGGCTTGGGCTGGAACTGACGCCGCGCAAGAAATCGAAGAAGCATCAGGAAGTTGAGGCGGGGACGGAAATTGAGATTGCCTTCAGCAACGTGGAGAAGGCAAACCTGGTGCCCGAGTTTTGATGGCAGGGATGAGAAGCAGATCCCTCCTCGGGCAAAAGCCCTCGTGGTGATGACAATTTTGTTTAATGGGCGGCGTATCGGTAGACGCGACGTCTTTTCTCAGAATCAGTAAGGTGGCAAGGAATTTATGGCAAGTGAACTGTACAACGTAATCGACGCTCTCAGCCGGGAGAAAGGCATCGACCCGCAGATTGTGGTCAGCGCGGTTGAGGATGCCATCGTCGTCGCCACCCGAAAGTACTACAAGACCCAGGAGAACCTGCGCGCGGAACTCGACAAGGAGAGCGGCCAGATTCGGGCTTATGCGGTGCGAACCATCGTGGAGAGCTCCGAACTGATCGAAGACCCGCTTTCGCAGATCACGCTGGACGAGCGCCAAGCGCATCGATCCGGCGGCGGAAGTCGGAGGCGAGCTTCGCACTTACAAGCCGACCGACGTTCTGGGGCGCATCGCGGCGCAGCTGGCCAAGCAGGTCATCTTCCAGAAGGTGCGTGAGGCCGAGCGCGACACGGTTTACAACGAGTACATCGGGCGCGTGGGCGAGATCATCAACGCCACCATCAAGCGCAACGAAGGCCAGGACGTGATTGTCGACCTGGGCAAGGCCGAAGGCCGCATGCCGAAGAAAGAGCAGTCGCGGCTGGAGTCGTTTGCTCCCGGCGAGCGCGTGCGCTGCGTCATCTCCCGTGTGGAGAAGGCTTCCAAGGGGCCGCAGGTCATTGTTTCGCGCGCCGCTCCTGAGCTGGTCACGCATCTGTTCCAGACCGAAGTGCCGGAGATTTACGACAACACGGTCGTCATCCGCGCCATCGCGCGCGAGGCTGGCGAGCGCACCAAGATTGCCGTCATGTCGAAGGACAAGGACGTCGACCCGGTGGGCGCGTGCGTGGGCATGAAGGGCATGCGCGTGCAGTCCATCATCCGCGAACTGCGCGGCGAGAAAATCGACATCATCGAGTATCACGAAGATCCGGTCACCTTCGCGGAGAAGGCTTTGCAGCCGGCAAAGGTCAGCCGCGTTACGGTGCTCGAGGGCCATGAGAAGCACCTGGAAGTCATCGTGGACGACAGCCAGTTGTCGCTGGCCATCGGCAAGAAGGGACAGAACGTTCGTCTCGCGGCCAAGCTGCTGGGCTGGAAGATCGACATCAAGAGCGAAGAAGAAAAACGCCAGGAAGTCGAAGAGCAGATGCGCGGCGTGCTGAATCAGCAATCCACTCCGCTGGAGACGGTGCCCGATCTTGAGCCCGGAATCGTCGAGAAGCTGGTCGCTGCCGGCATCACCACGGTGGAATCTGTTGCCGACATGACGCCGGAGCAGTTGGAAGAGGTTCCCGGCATCGGGCCCAAGACGGTGGAGAAGATCAGTATCGCGGTCAACAACTACTTTGCCAGCCTGGATGCTGCCGCTGACGGTCTGCCCGACGCCGGAGAGGCGGTTGGCGAGGACGTATCTGTCGAAGAAGAAGCCCGCGACCTGGCAGCCACGGAAGGTGGCGAATCGGACGAAGAAGCTGGAGAGGCTCCGGAAGAAGTGGCAGCCGCCGAACGCGACGATGCCGAGACCGGCGACGAGCAGCTTGCCGCCGAGAGCGACGTGGAGCCCAGCGATGAGGGCGGCCAGTCGGGCGATGAAGAAGGCTTGCCCGACGATCCCGTTTCTTCCTCGGAGAGCGTGGAAGAGCTGGCCGACGAAGGGCAGGCTTTCGAGGCTGAAGTCGTTGATGGCATCGAGAACGCGCCTCTGGCCGATGAAGGCGAACGCATCATCCGCGAGCGCCCGGAGACGCCGAACGAGAATGTGCCCGACGAAGAAGAACCGGGCGAGAACAGATAGTGGCCAGTGACTCGTGGTCAGTGGCCAGTTGATCGAATGGAGTGCGCCTTCGGGCGTGCGGGAAAGAACGATTTTGGAGTTTCGTTTTGGCGACTGAGGTCATTCGGCAGATCGTACCTCAGCGGCTAAAGCCGGCAGCGATCAACCGGATTCGATGCACGCCTGAAGGCGTGCGCCACCCGGCGGTCTCGCTGCAGACATTCACTGACCATTGGCCACTAACCACTGGCAACTGACCGTGAGGATTGCTATGAAGGCGTAACCCAGACGGGACATAACGGAGGAAACGGGGCGTAATGCAGCACAAGATTCGAATTAATGACCTGGCCAGAGAACTCGAGGTAAAGAGCAAGGAAATCCTCGACGTTCTGACCAAGGTCGGTATCACCGAAAAGAAAACGCACTCGAGCTCCATCGAAAACGATGAAGCGGAGCGCGTGAAGAAGTACTTTGCCGAGCATGACGGCGCGGAGCGACCCGTAGCTCGCGTTCGGCTGCGTCCTCGTCCGACGAGTTCAAGCCTAAGATCGATCTCTCGCACATCTCCAAGCCCGGCGATGTGCTGAAGGCGATCACGCAGCGCGCCGCCCAACCGGCTGCACCTCCGCGTCCGGCTACGCCTCCGCCGCCTCCGGTTGCCGTTCCTCCTACAGTTGCGCCTCCGAAGCCTGCGCCTCCGGTTACCGCCAGTACACAGCCAGCGGCTGCGGTTGAGCCGCCCAAGCCCGCGCCGCGCTTCATTACGCCGCAGTCGGTAGCGCGTCCGCCGGCCGCGATCGTGATTCCGCCCAAGCCTCCTGCCGCGCCGGTAAAGGCCGCCGTCGAAGCGGCGAAGACCGCCGAACCGCCCGTCGAAGAGAAGGCGCCGGCAACAAAATCCCTAGAGACAACAGTTTCGATGCCCGAAGTCGCGGCACCCGAGACCCCCGCAACTTTGGAGGCAGGAACGACTACTACAGCAGCTCCCCCGGCGCCTGCAGCGCCGCCATTTCATGGAGTGACACCTGCGCGGCCCAGCACCGCTGCGCAAGGTGGCGAAGCTCGTTCCGCAGCTCCCGGAGTTCCTCCTGCGCGTCCGGCGCATGCCGCCCAGCCAGCGGCCAGCGCAGCGCCAGCCGCTCCGGTGCGGCGACTCATCGTCCCGCAGACTGGACCGCGCCCGGTGTATACGGCGCCGCTGCGTCCGGCGCCCCGTTACGCCTCCGCGTCCGGTCATGCCGGAGCGCGGCAAGCCGATCTTCCAGCGTCCGCAGCGTCCGGGAGGGCCACCCATGAGCGGCGCTCCGGGAACCCGTCCGCCGATGCGTCCGGGCGAACGCCGTGGTCCGCATCCGACCCGCTCCGGGCCCCCGGGAATGCGTCCGCCCTTCGGTGCCGGCGCGCCAGGCATGGGCGCCACCGCCGCCGACCGGACAGCGTCCCATGGGACGTCCGGCTCGTCCCGGACAGCGTTATGTTCCGCGTGGTGTGAAGGAAGGCCCGATGAAGGGCTTTACTCCGCCGCCGCGTCTCTCGCTCTCGAGCGAGCCGCTACCTATCACGCGCGCCATCACGATTCCGGAAGGTATCAGCGTGAAGGACCTGGCCGAGAAGCTGGAGATTCGCGCGAAAGACTTGATCGCACGTCTGCTGGCGCGTGGCGTTTTCGCCACCGTCAACCAGACGCTCGACTCCGATCTGGCCAGCGATATGGCTCGTCATTTCGGAGCTGAGCACTTCGGTCATCACCTTCGAAGAGCAGTTGGCGAAGGACGACAGGTCCGGCTGAGCGCACCGATGAAGACGGCAGCGCTGGCGGTAACCCGGCCGCCAGTCGTCACCATCATGGGCCACGTCGATCACGGCAAAACCAGCCTGCTCGACGCCATCCGCTCGACCAACGTCGCCGAAGGCGAAGCCGGCGGCATCACGCAGCACATCGGCGCGTACAAGGTTGCGATCACCGATCCCAACTCGCCCGCCTTCGGCCGCGAAATCGTCTTCCTCGATACCCCGGGCCACGAAGCGTTTACCCGCATGCGTGCTCGCGGATCGAAGGTCACCGACATCGTCGTGCTGGTGGTCGCCGCCGACGACGGCGTCATGCCGCAGACGCTGGAAGCTATCGATCACGCCAAGGCTGCCAACGTTCCGATCATCGTGGCCGTCAACAAGATCGATAAGCCCGACGCACAGCCCGATCGCGTGAAGAAGCAGCTGGCCGATCGCGGCCTGATGCCGGAAGATTGGGGCGGCAGCACGGTCTTCGTTGATGTCTCGGCGAAGCAGAAGACCAACCTCAACCTGCTGATGGAAATGGTCTGCCTGGTCGCCGACCTGCAGCGATCTGAAGGCCGTTCCCGACCGTCTGGCGACGGGTACCGTGCTGGAAGCCAAGCTCGATCGCGGACGCGGTCCGGTGGCGACCGTTCTGGTACAGAACGGCACGCTGCACACCAGCGACAACTTCGTCGTCGGCAATGTATTCGGCAAGGTTCGCGCCATGTTCAACGATCGCGGCGTTGCTCTGGAAGCTGCCGGGCCGTCCACTCCGGTCGAGATTCTTGGGCTGGAAGGATTGCCGCAGGCCGGCGATCAACTGGTCGCCGTGGCCGATCGCGAAAAGGCGCGCGGTATCTCCGAATACCGCGAAGCCAAAGCGCGTGAAGCGCAACTGGCCAAGAGCTCGCGGGTGTCGCTGGAAGGTTTGGCGGAGCAGCTCAAGACCGCCGGTCAGAAGGAACTGTTCATCATCCTCAAGGGCGATGTGCAGGGCTCGGTGGAAGTGCTGGGCGACGTGCTGACCAAGCTGTCGAACGAGCGCGTGAAGATCAACGTCGATGCGCGCCAGCGTAGGCGCCATCACCGAGAGCGATGTGCTGCTGGCTTCGGCCTCGAATGCCATCATCATCGGCTTCAACGTTCGTCCGGAGCGCAAGGCGCAGGAACTGGCCGAGCAGGAAAAGGTCGACATCCGCCTGCACTCGATCATTTACGAGGTGCAGGACGAGATCAAGAAGGCCATGACCGGCCTGCTGGAACCGATCATCAAGGAAACCTACCTGGGCCGCGCCGAAGTGCGCGATACCTTCCGCGTACCCAAGGTGGGCGTCATTGCCGGTTGCCTGGTCATCGATGGCGTGGTCAAGCGCGATGCCGAAGTTCGCTTGTTGCGCGACAACGTAGTCGCTTTCAAGGGCAAGATCGGTTCGGTGCGGCGCTTCAAGGAAGATGTCAGCGAAGTGCGCAACGGCATGGAATGCGGTATCTCGATTGCGAACTACGGCGACATCAAAGTCGGCGATATCATCGAGGTATTCGTGACCGAGCGCGTGGCCGCCGAAGCGTTCGTGTAAAAAGACAGTTGTCAGTGGCCAGTTGTCAGTGACGGCAGCCGCGGGGTTCGTCGGGTGCTCCACTCATTCGCGATTTTCGAATGAGTGGGCTATGGAACATTTGCTTTGTATCAGGGCACGACTTCAGTCGTGCTGTTACCGCTCTTGAGTTTTGTCATCCCGAGGAGGGCTTCAGCCCGACGAGGGATCTGCTGTTAGCCGCGGAAGCGGCGGCATATATAGGAAACAATCATCGTCCCGGAACTGAATCCTCGCTTGCGAGGAGCCGGTTATCCGGGACGTCGTGCAACAGAGAGAATTATGATCGCGTATCTCACACTCGAGATTCGCATTGACGGTGCGCATTCGCTGAAGGACAAGCGCCAGGTGGTGCGCAGCGTGAAAGACAGCCTGCGTAACCACTTTAACGTCGCGGTGGCGGAAATTGAGGCGTCGGAGGCATGGCAGCGTGCAACCATCGGCGTGGTCAGCCTCTCCGACTCACGCGACTATCTCGATGGCCTGATGCGCAACGCCGAGCGGCACGCCATGAAAGTGGCAAATAACGCCGGCGGCGAGGTAACGGATTCCTTTTTAGACTTTTTGTCGGAAGCGGAATTCGGTGGTCAGGTAACCGGGGAATCGTGATGGTTATCACCGCCAGCTTGACGGACTGGCGTATGCTCTAACGTTCCCCTTTTGCGATTGGACATTTTAGGAAATATGGAAAATCGGGGACAGAAATATCACCGCGGACGCATGGAAGAAGCGTTGCGCGAGGAAATCGCCGCTCTGGTAGAGGGCGAACTCGGCGACCCGCGAATCGGACTGGTCAGCGTGACCGAAGTGCATATGGCCGATAGCCGGAATGCGCGCGTCTTCGTTGCAGCAGCAGGTGACGAGGACGAGGCCAAACAGAGCCTGGAAGGACTGAATGCCGCGCGCGGCTATATCCGCCATGAACTGACGCGGCGGCTGGGCGTGCGCCAGGCGCCGGACATATTTTTTGTGCTGGACCGTTCCGACCAGTATGGCGGACGGATCGAAGAATTATTGCAGCGCATCGAGAAGAGGAAAAAGCGCAATTAGCAATTGGAATTTATCCTGGCCGTTCGGAATTGCTTTCAGGTCAAGCGCTAATTGCTAAGTGCTCGCAAACATGCTGGACGAAGTACTGAATCAAATCGGTAGACGTCAGTCGTTCATCCTGACGTCGCATGCGCGGCCGGACGGCGATGCCGTCGGCTCGGCGCTGGCTTGTGCCCAGATCCTGCGCAGCATGGGCAAGCAGGCCAGCGTAGTGCTCAGCGACGGCGTCCCGGGTATGTACGGGCCGCTGCCCTTCGCCGACACCGTTCTGCGCGATACCGAACAGGTGGCTGAAGCCGACGCTGCGATCATCCTGGAATGCGACAGCGTGCAGCGCACCCGCCTCACCGGCCTCGAGCAGCACTACCTCATCAACATCGACCATCACGCCACCGCACGGCCCTTCGGCGACGTGAACTGGATCGATCCCGACGCCTGCGCGACCGCCGAGATGATCTTTCGCCTGGCACGCGAAGCTGGCGTCAAGATTTCGCCGGAAGTCGCCACTTGCCTCTACACAGCGGTTCTGACTGACACTGGCTCGTTCTGTTTCCATGGCACTACGGAGCGCACGTTCGCGCTGGCGCAGGAACTGGTGCGCTGCGGCGCCGATCCGGTGCGCATTGCGCATAACGTTTACTTCTCCACCCAGCTTTCGAAGATGCGGCTTCTGGGCGCGGCGCTGAACGGCTTGCGGCGCGAAGGCTCGCTGGCGTGGATGCACGTGGATCGTGCCACCATGGAGCGCTGCCAGGCCAGCGAAGAAGATTGCGAAGGCCTGGTCAACTACGCGCTCGCCATTCAGGGCATCGAAGTCGCGCTGTTCTTCCGCGAGCAACCGGATGGACGCTTCCGCGTCAGCCTGCGCAGCAAGGGGCTCGTCGAACGTAGCCGCAGTTGCCGAAGGCATGGGCGGCGGCGGCCACACCTGCGCCAGCGGCTGTGCCGTGGATGGCCCGCTGCCTGCCGCCGTCGAGCGGCTGCTGGCGCAGCTGCGCATCCGCGGGTACGACGCCAGCGTGCAATAAGCGGATCTCTCTCCTTGTGTAACAATAGAAAAGTTTGAGACCTAGACCGACAGCTACCCCCAATCTGGCTGAGCGCACGCGCCGCTCCACCGACGCGCTGGCGCTGCTTGCCTTCTGTGGTTTTCTCTTTCTTCTCGGATTGCAGATCGTCGGCCTGCTCGGCGCCGACGAGCCTCGCTATGCCCAGGTCGCACGCGAGATGCTGGCCCGCCATGACTGGGTAACGCCTGTTCTCTACGGGCATCCCTGGCTGGAAAAACCGCCGCTCTATTACTGGTGCGCCATGATCGCGTACAAGGGGGCGGGCGGCGTCAAGCGACACCGCGGCGCGGCTGCCGACTGCCGTCCTGACGTCCCTGCTCATCATCTTCATTTATGTATGGTCGCGCCGCATGCGGCCCGGCATGCAACTCGATGCTGCGCTGATCACCGCTTCCGCCGCCATTGTCGTCGGCTTCGGGCGCAGCGCCTCTACCGACATGCCGCTGACGGTGATGTTCACCGTCGCCATGCTGTCCTGGTACGCGTGGTACGAGAGCCGCAAGGTCGCTCCCTTGCTGGCGTTTTATGTTTTCCTGGCGTTAGCCACGCTGGCCAAAGGCCCGGTTGCGGTATTCCTCGCCGGAGTCGTCATCCTTCTGTTTGCGGCTTTGCGCCGCGACGGTCGTCTACTGCTCGGGACGCTGTGGCCCATCGGTATTGCGCTTTATCTGGCGGTCGCTGCGCCGTGGTTTATCGCCGTACAACATGCCAATCCCGAGTTCTTCCGCACATTCTTCCTGCAGCATAATCTCGAGCGCTTCAGCAGCAACCTGTATCACCATCCGCAACCCTTCTGGTTCTACGTGCCAGTCATGCTGCTGGCGCTGGTGCCGTGGACAGTCTTCGTGGTTGCCGCGCTGGTGGACGCCATCCGCGACTGGCGTTTCTCGACGGAACAGCCCGCGGGACAGGAAGACCTGCGCACGTATCTGGCGATCTGGTTCCTGGTGCCGCTCATTTTCTTCTCGCTCTCGCACTCCAAGCTGCCGGGCTACATTCTTCCGGCGATTCCGGCCGGAACAATCTTGCTGGCCGACTTCATCCTGCGTCGCGAGCGTGAGCAACTCAAGCCTGCGATGTGGATGATCGCATTGCACGCGCTGCTGTCGGCCGCGCTGCTGATCGCTTCTTTCGTGGTCTCGTTCAAACTTCTGAAGCTGGCGCTGCCGCGCACCGTCATCATCGTTGCGGCCTCGCTGGCCATCATCACCATCATCATGTACGTGATCACGCTGCACAGCCAGGGTTATCGCGTGCTGCGCTTCACCACCCTGGTTCCAGTGGTGATTGCCTTCTCGCTGCTGCTGCGCGGCACCGCGCCGATGATTAACTATCTGCTCTCGGAAAGGCCGGTAGCGATATCGCTATCACAAACCGAGATCGGCCGCATTCCCGTCATCGCGGTGTACGATGTGCCGCCGGGAGTGGAGTATGGACTGGCCTTCTATCGCGATCATCCGGTGATGAATTACGAACGCAACGAGATTCCTGCCGGCGATCACATCGTGATTGCCGCCGAAGGCAGCCAGAAAGAATTACAGCACCGGCTGCCGGGGCGCAAAGTTGTTCTGTTTGGCGGTTTCGGCTTGCAGCATCTGGATTATTACCTGATCGCCGGCAAACCTCTCGCCAAACCGCATCCCTGAAATAAACCTCGGATTATTTATTCACCGTTAGGCACTTGACGAGAGCTGCCACTTTGTGGAGAATCGAGCAACTTGCTAGTTCATCAGTTGCTGAACTGAAAGACTTTGAGCCAGCTCCTGCTATATATCGTCCGGCTCGGACATGCCACTTGTTATTTCGACTGCTCCGTCAGATGTGATTCGCGCTCGCTTCTGCTGATAGGCCCTTTCCCAGGGTTGAATGTTGCGTAGTCTGCCAGCCACAGATTCGCGCATTTGTCTGTGATGTGATCGTTACCAAAGTCCAATAGGCATATTGCCCCTTCGTAACTATCCGTGTGCCTGCTCGCGGCTTACGCTGCGAACAGGCGCAAACATAGACATTGGCTCGTCCGGTTGTGCGCCCGGGCGAGGTCAGGAAACCATACCCGTTATGTCTGGCCGGAAAGGACTCAGTAATGTTCCCCAATTCCACTTGGCCAGCGACAAATCGTCGCCTTCGGCTGACAATGGCCGCGGCTTCGACGCTCCTGATGTTGCTGGTTTTGTTCTCGAGTCAGTTCTCGCAGGCCCAGAGCTACACCGTGATTCATAACTTCGCCGGGCAGGATGGATCCTATCCCTTCACCGGTCTTACCATCGACTCCACGGGCAAACTGTACGGCACAACCTTCGACGGCGGCAGCAACCGCTACGGGACGATATTCTCGCTTACCGGCTCCGGATCCGACTGGACCTTGAGCACTCTTTATAATTTTGCGGACGGCACCGACGGAGCCGGTCCGATTGCACGCCTGACAATCGGCGCTGACGGGGCTCTGTATGGCTCGACGTCGGCTGGAGGCGCGGGTTCGTGCCTGGCTGCGAACGGATATCGAGGCTGCGGCACGGTTTATAAACTTTCCCCACCACGCGGTCCTGTGCTGGGCCACAACAACTGGACCGCCAATATTCTGTTCCGCTTTAACGGAAACAATGGCGCTTATCCCCAGGGCCAACTCACCTTTGATAGCTCCGGGAACATTCTGGGCACGGCGGTGAATGGAGGGAGCTGGGGCTGGGGGTTGATCTACCAGTTGTCGCCTTCCAACGGCGGATGGTCGCAGAGCATTCTCTACCAGGCCCGCAACGACGGCGACGGTCAGTATCCCTGGGACGGCCTGACCGCCGACAGCTCCGGAAATCTCTATGGCGTGTTCACCGGAGGCGGGCCGAGCGGTTACGGAGCCGTCTACAAGCTGCAACGTTCAGGCTCCGGATGGGAGGAGTCGACCCTGCATGGCTTCTCGTTTCATGGCGACGACGGCGCCACTCCGCAGAGCGGGCTTGTCATGGACGGCTCCGGAAATCTTTATGGCGCCACGGTCCACATGGTGAACGGCGGGGGAACTGCTTATGAGCTGAATACCTCCGGCGGTGCCTGGGACTACAACTTCGTTTACGGCTTTTCCGGCGGAATTGACCTCGGGCCGTATGCCAAGCTGGTCATGGACGCGGCCGGAAATCTGTATGGCACAACCTTCGCCGACGGACGCTACGGCTATGGCAACGTCTTTAAGCTGACGCGCACCGGCGGTGGCTGGAGCTATCAATCGCTGCACGACTTCACCGGCGGCAGCGACGGAGGAAGTCCAATGTGCCAACTGGTATTTGATGCCAGCGGAAACATCTATGGCACCGCCTCCGCCGGCGGTTCGCACCACTACGGCGTAGTCTTCAAGATCACGCCTTAACCAAAGCGGCCCATCCGGCTTGATCTTGCTGGATGGGCCAAGTTCTCTTACAGCGACTCCGTTTCACAGGCCGCAGTTCCAAAGCACGACCGGGCGCTCTTAGCGCCTGGAGCTGCGCTTGGCAGTTGCAGGCTCGCTTACACGCCGGGCCAGCCCATGTTTCTTCATCTCTCCTCTCATCTCCAATCGCCCGGATTTCAACAGAGTGGTTGACCATCCGATCGAATGCAAAAGCCGCTTCCTGTCTTCTTCCACTCGCACAAGTTTTTCGAGACGCATTTCTCGCAGACAGCCCAGCTCCGATTGCGTCGCATTCCACCAATTGGCGGGGAGGCTGCTTTGGCAACAACTGCCGATTGCTTACTGCGCCTTGACGGCACTAGACTGACTGAGCGCCCTTTCTGGACAACGCGCTTATGGCTGCCACCGTTTTCCGCCGGTCGCATCAACTGACTACTGTGGAGATTCTTGACCTCAGGCATTTCTCGTCGGGCGATTTGCGCCCGCTGCTCGACCAGGAGGTCATCACCTGGGGCAGCACGCTCAGCTGGGACTACCGCAACTCGGCGGACATGATCTTGCGCTACGTCGATGCCAAGATCCTTCCGGGCTATGCAGCGGTAGAACGCGGCAGCATCGTAGGCTATTCATTTTTTGTTTACGAAGGCAGCAAGGGAGTAGTTGGTGATCTCTTTGTCTCGCCGCGGCGCGTCGACACCCATCGCATTGAAGCGCAAATGGCCGAGCACGTCATCGAGACCTTGCAGCAGTCGCCGGGAATTCATCGCGTCGAAGCGCAGCTGCTGATGCACCAGACCGGCGAGCTGACTTCCTGTTTCATGACCGCCGGATTCCAGCGTTACCGCCGCCTCTTCCTGTCAGTGGATTTGCAGCATAGCCCTCTGGCGTCCCTGAGCACGGCCCGCGTGCCGGACGTCATACAAATCCGTCCTTGGACAGACTCCGATTATCAGCCGGCGGCCGGCGTGATTACTGCCGCCTATCGCGGTCACATCGACTCCGAGATTAACGACCAGTACCGCACGCACGCCGGGTCGATCCGCTTCCTGAATAACATCGTGCGCTTTCCCGGATGCGGCGTCTTCGACAATCACTCTTCGTTCTCGGCGGTGCACCGGCCCACCAACTCTCTGGTCGGATTGATTCTTTGCTCGCGCGTGAAGGACGACGTCGGACACGTGACTCAGGTATGTCTTCTGCCGGAGTATCGCCGTTACGGTATCGGCGAGGCGCTCGTCTCCTACACCATGAATTCCCTCCGCAATCGCCGCTTCGATCTGCTTTCGCTGACGGTTACCGAAATGAACGAACGCGCCGTGGCTCTCTACAAGCGCCTGGGCTTCCGCGAGACCAGTATTTTCGACGCCTTCGTCTGGGAAGGCTGAACCGTCGAGTACCGGTAGCTCGGCGTTTATCAGCGTCTTCAAGGATTAGCTTCTAGCCGCGCTTACGCGCCCCGGCGGTCTTCTTTTTGGCGGGACGGCTGATCTTTGCACCTTTCGCAGGCGCGGCCTTCTTCACTTTCTGGCGCTGCTGCTGCTGGTTCTGCGGCCTCGCCGGTTTCCATATCCGCCAACGCCTGCACCGACGGAACCTTCTGTTTGAGTTTCAAGACTGGCTCGAAGAGATCGCCGTGCTTCTTGGCGCGCTCCAGCACCGCATCGGAATCGAAGACCAGCAGGGTGGGATCGCCCTTCTTCAGACAATTCTCTACTTCTTCCCATCGCACCGGCGTGGACGCGGTCGGCCGCTCCTTGGCGCGAAGCGAATACACACAGACGGTCGTCTTGTGGTCGTCGTTCTGGCTCCAATCGACCAGCACCTTGCCCGTGCGGAGCGCCTTCTTCATATCGGAAACGACCAGTTCAGGATGCTGCCGCTCCAACAGGCGAGCCATTTCATGCGCGAATGGCTTGGTCTGATCGTAGCTCGCCGTGGTATTCAGCGGCACATACACTTGCAGTCCCTTGGAGCCGGACGTCTTGGCGCAACATTGCAAGTCCGAGCTGCTTGAAGATGTCGCGAACCCAGAGCCCCACCTGACAACATTGGACGATGGTCGCCGGCGGCCCGGGATCGAGATCGAACACAAGGAACGAAGGCTGCAGAACGTTCTTGCCCAGCGACAGACTGGTGTGGAGTTCCAGGTCGGCGAGGTTTGCCGCCCACACCAGCGTAGCGATGTCTTCGATCAGGCAGTAATCCATCCAGCGGTTATTGCCTTCGCTCCAGACGCGCGTGGTCTTCACCCAATCCGGTCGATGGCTGGGGCAGTTCTTCTCGTAGAAAAACATGCCACCCACTCCGTTGGGGTAGCGCTTCATGGTCAACGGACGCCCGCGCAGATGCGGCAACAGCACCGGGGCGATGCGCACGTAATAGTCGACAACCTGACCTTTCGTGAAACCGGCCTCGGGATAAAGCACCTTGTCGAGATTCGACAACTTCAGGTGTCTGCCTTCGATATCGACTACCGTCTCTTTGGCCATCGGCTCCTCGTGCGTTTAGGAATGATGCAGCCTGTGACTGCAAGTATGCAAGGCCTCGCGCGATTCCCGAACTTCGCCACAACACGGCCGTTCAGGCGTATAGGCCATCTTTTTGCAGTGCGGCAACAACACCTGAGCCACCTCTCGTCATCCAACGTTCTGCCGTGGCGACTGAAAAGGAACTACCGGTTAGCACGTCTGTTCCTCCGGAATTTCCGGCGGAGCAGCGCTCTCTTTTCTGCGAGGTGCTGGAGCATCTGAACCGCGCGGGCATCCCCTACGTTGTATCCGGCGCCTTCGCGCTGCAACAGCACACCGGTATCTGGCGCAACACCAAAGATCTCGATCTGTTCCTCACCAGCGATGTGGTTCCCGAAGCCCTTCGGCACCTGCGGGAACAGGGTTTCGAAACGGAAGTGCGCGATCCTGTGTGGCTGGCCAAGGCGCATCGGGACGGCTATTTTGTGGACCTCATCACGGGAATGAGCAACGCAGTCATCACGGTCGATCAATCCTGGATCGACCGCAGCTCCCCGTGCGTGGTACTTGGCGTTCGCACGCGCGTGCTGGCGGCCGAAGAGTTGGTTGCCTCCAAACTCTTTGTGAATTTCCGCGAACGTTTCGACGGGGCTGACGTTGTACACATCATTTACGGGACAAAAGGCGCCATTGACTGGAAGCGGCTGCTGCAACTCGTAGGCGATCATTGGGAGCTGCTGCTGTGGGAGCTCGTGCTGTTTCGCTATGTGTATCCCTCGAAGCAGGACTTCGTTCCCCGCTGGGTTTGGACTGAGCTGCTATCGCGCTTCCAGCATGAACTGAATTCAGAAGCTCCGGCGCTTCTCTTCCGCGGAAGCCTGATCGACGAGAAAATGTTTTCTATCGACACGAAAGAATGGGGTATGGAGAACCTTCTACAGCAGCGGCGGGGCCAGCGCGAGCCGATGATCGTAGAAGGTGACGCCGCGCAGCCCGTAGTGCAGGCCGAAGAGCCATGAGAATCGCTGCCGTCGCCGATCTCCATTTCAGCCCTCAAGTTCACGACAAGGTACGCGACTACCTGAACCGCGTACGTGACGAGGCCGACGTCCTCGTGTTGGGCGGCGATCTGACCAACTTCGGACGTCCCGAAGAAATGGACTCGCTGCTGAACGTGATGGTGCGGCTGCGCATCCCGACGATTTCCGTGCTGGGCAATCACGACTATGAAAGCGGCCATGCCACGGAACTCATGAAGATGATGACCGATGCCGGCGTCAAGGTTCTGGATGGGACGGCTTACGAGCGCGATGGCGTAGGATTCGCGGGCACAAAGGGCTTTCCGGGTGGTTTCGGACGCGGCGCGCTGACCGCCTTCGGCGAGCCGGAGGTCAAGGCTTTCGTGCAAGCTGCGATTGACGAAGCTTTGAAGCTGGAACGCGCTCTGTCGCAATTGCGCACAGAAAAACGCGTTGTCGTTCTTCATTACGCCCCGATTGGAGATACGGTGAAGGGCGAGCCGCTGGAAATCTATCCCTATCTCGGCAGCTCACGTCTGGCCGAAGTTATCGATCGTCACGGCGCCGACCTGGTGCTGCATGGTCACGCTCATGCCGGCAGTCCTGACGGAAAGACTACCGCCGGAGCCCCGGTTCACAACGTCGCCATGGCCATCAATCAAACGCGTAACGGCGGCGGAGTCTACCGCATCTTTGAGGTCTGACCCGGAGAGCGGACCTTTCGCTTTTCGCGCTCGGGTGCCCCGTTCTACTCCCTCTTTTGGCGCAGGCGGGTCTTCTATAACTTATTCAGGCCGTCCAGAGCTGCCACTTTGTAGGCCTCCGCCAATGTGGGATAGTTGAAGACCGTGTCGCGGAAGTACTCAATCGTTCCACCCAGCGCCAGCACCGCTTGTCCAATGTGAACGATTTCTGCCGCGCGCTCGCCGATGATGTGCACCCCTAGAACCTTCAAGGACGTGGGATCGAAGAGCAGCTTGAGAAAGCCCTGTTCGTCGCCCAGCATCTGCCCCTTGGCCAGTTCCGCATAGCGCGCGATGCCTACTTCGTAGGGAACTTTATCGCGGGTCAACTGTTCTTCGGTTGCGCCAACCATCGAGATTTCAGGAATCGTGTAGACCCCGTACGGGATCTGGTTTTGCTGAATCGTACTGGCGACTCCAAAAATATTGCAGCTTGCCAGCCTTCCCTGCTCCATCGAGGTACTGGCCAGCGCCGGAAATCCGATCACGTCGCCGGCCGCATAGACGTTGGGAACCGACGTCCGAAAGGTGTCGTCGACAATCAGCTTGCCTCGTCCGTCGGGCGCCAAGCCGATGGCTTCCAGATTCAACTGATCGCTGTTGGCCTGACGTCCCACGGCGTAGAGCAAAGCGCCCCCGTGGACGGTCTTGCCGCTCTCCAGCTTTGCGAAGACGCGGTCGCGCTCTTCGTCAAAGCCCACCTGCACCACTTTCTCGCCCAGGCGAAACACCGTGCCCAGTTGACGCAGTTGAAAGCACAGGCTCTCGACGATCTCACGGTCAACGAAGTCCAACAAGGTAGGACGCTGGTCAAGCAAGGTAACTTTCGCGCCCAGCGCTGCAAACATCGAGGCATATTCCAGGCCGATGATTCCGGCTCCGACGACAATCAGTTCGCGCGGCAGCTCATCCAGTTCGTGAACCTGGTCGGAGTCGAAGATGCGCCGGCCGTCGATAGGAATTTCGGCGCTGTGCGCGGGCCGCGTGCCGCAGGCGATCACAAAATTCTCGCCACGAAGCATGGCGTAGCCCTCGTCGCTGGCAACTTCCATGCTGTGGGCATCGATGAAGCGTGCGTTCCCTTCGTAAACCGTCACCCGGTTGCGGCGCAATTGCGCCTTGATGACTTCGATCTCGCGAGCCATCACAGCGTCCGAACGAAAGACCAGGTCCTCCATTGCGATGTTTTCTTTCAGAGCATAGCCGCGCCCGTAGAAGGTACGCTGGCGAAGGCCGCTGAGATAAAGAATCGCTTCGCGGAAAGTCTTGCTGGGGATGGTGCCGGTGTGCACACAAACGCCGCCGATGGTGCGCTTGCGTTCGATGACGGCGACTTTCTTGCGCATCTTGGCGGCGCAGATGGCGGCCTTCTGGCCGGCGGGCCCGCTGCCGACGACAATCAGGTCGTACACGTTGTTGTTGCTGGCTTGAGTCGCTGGCAAATCCTTCTCCTCGGCACGCTTATCGGCAGAAGCCGACCCTACCATCATACAAAGCTGTCCGAAATGATTATTTCGGAACAAGCGCAAATTCATCAGCTATTCACCTGCTCAGCATGGGTGAGGCGACGAGGCGTCCAGCCTGCCGTCACAAGCCTGCCTGGCGGCGGTGCGATATACTTTGTGGTTTGCCGAATCAGTTTTTCCGAGCAGTAGTAGCCAGCCTGCTCCACCCAGGAAGGAGAAGTACTCTCTATGTCATCCCCAGCCGTTTCCTCTGCGGTCGATTATTCCCGCGAAAATCAGAAGCGCTTCCTCAATGAGCTGAAAGATCTGCTGCGCATTCCCAGCGTGAGCACCACGGAAGAGCACAAAGACGATGTCCGCAAAGCCGCCGAGATGGTGGCTGCCGAACTCAAGCGCATTGGTTTTGAAAACGTCGAGGTCATTAAGACGAGCGGGCATCCACTGGTCTACGCCGATTGGCTGCACGCTGCCGGCAAACCTACTGCGCTTTGCTATGCGCACTTCGATGTCCAGCCGGCCGAGCCGTGGGACGAATGGAAGTCGCCGCCGTTTATCGACAAGGATGCCTGCCCCATCAAGGGCGACCAGGCGCAGGCTCTGAAGGACTCCTGGAAGGAGCCCGCCGAGCGTAACGACAACATCTATGCGCGCGGCGCAGTCGATGACAAGGGCCAGCTCTGGATGCAGGTCAAGGCGTTCGAATCGCTCTTCAAGGCGAACGACGGCAAGCTGCCCATCAACGTGCGCGTGTTGTTTGAAGGCGAAGAAGAAGTGGGTGGCGAGGCCATCGAGGAATACGTAAAGAAGCATGCTAGCGACGGCAAGTTGAAATCCGACTTCGCTCTGGTCACTGACACCGAACTATTCGCGCCCAATCTTCCCACGCTGTGCGTTGGCCTGCGCGGACTGGTCTACACCGAGATCGAAGCGCAGGGCGCCATGGTCGACCTGCACTCCGGCGTTTATGGCGGAGCTGCGCCGAACGCGATCTTCGGGCTGATCGAAATCATCAGCAAGCTGAAAGATGAAAACGGCAAAGTGCTGATCCCCGGCTTCTACGATGCCGTGCAGAAGCCGACTGATGACGAACTGAAAGCCTGGGAGCGCCTGCCCTTCAACGAAGAAGAATACCGCAAGGCCGAGGTTGGTTCCGACGTGCTAACGGGAGAGCCGGGCTATTCAGTGCTGTATCGCACGTGGGCGCGGCCGACGCTGGAAGTTCATGGCATCGTCGGTGGCTTCATTGCACCGGGCGCGAAGACCGTCATTCCGGCAAAAGCCTCGGCCAAGGTTTCCATGCGCCTGGTGCCCAACCAGGACGCCGACGACATCTTCAAGAAGTACAGCGACTACGTGCAGAAGCTCACGCCCAAGGGCATCAAGACCAGCATCAAGATTCACAGCAAGGGTCCGGCTTGCGTGGTCAACACCGACAATCCTTATGCGCGCGCGGCGGTCGAAGCCATGCACGAGATCTTCAAGAAGGATACGGTGTACATCCGCTCGGGCGGGTCGATTCCCATCGTGACCCAGTTCGACGATGATCTGAAAATTCCCAGCATCATGATGGGCATGGGGCTGCCGGACGACAACCTGCACGCTCCGAATGAGAAGTTCCACATCCCGAACTTCTATCGCGGGATCGAATCGATCATTCGGTTCTTCGAGATCCTTGGGAAGTAGCCGAGGCTGCAAACTGGATCAAGAGGTTGCCCCGTCCAAGCCGACTCTGCTTGGGCGGGGTTTTCTATTGCGAGACCATGTTTCATGCCAGCGGTCGAATACTCGTCAAGAATTCCCTCGCCACTGCTCCGGCATCTTTCTTCTCTCCATCGACAGCGTAGTTCATGGCGCGCATCTGCTCGGCGGTGATTCGACCGGCCAGCTTCTGAAAAACTTCGGCGGCGTTCGCACACTTCTGGAATAGCGCGGGGTTCACGATTGGAACGGCGTCGTAGGGCGGAAAGTAGTGCCGGTCATCTTCCAGCACCACCAGGCCCAGCGCCTTGATGAGACCGTCAGTATTGTTGCCGGCGACGACGTCGACGGAATTGTTCTGCAGCGCGCGATACAGCAGACCGAGATCCATCACCCGCGGCGCATCCTTGAATCGCAAATCGTAGGTCTTCACCAGACCTTTGTAGCCGTCTTCGCGCTCGAGAAATTCGTAGCCACAGCCCAGCCGCAGCTCGGGAGAGATCGGAGCCAGTTGCGACAATTTCGTCAGCCCTCGTTGTCGAGCGTCCTCTCCGCGCATCACCATGGCAAAGCTGTTGTTGAATCCCAGCGGGGCCATCACGTCGAGATTGAAGCGCTGCTTGTACTGCAGCTTCACCAGTTCGTACACGGCTTGCGAATCGCCTGACGGCTGCAGCTTAAGAACGGCGGCCAGCGCGGTTCCGGTGTATTCGACGTAGGTATCGATGCGTCCGGCAAGAATCGCCTGCTGGCAGATATATGTTCCGGCTAAGTAAAAGCGCCCATCGACCGGCATATGGCAGGCGGACTCCAACGACTGCTTCAGGATCTCGCCGAGTATCAGTTGCTCGGTGAAATTTTTGGAGCCGACGCTGATCTGATTGGCATGCGAGACACAGCCGCTGCACATGGTGAGCGCTAATGCGGAGAGGAAGGTACGGCGGTCCATAGGCAAGCTAGCTGCGATGCCGCACCAGCAGCTTCTCGACGCCGGTGAGAGAAAGGTCGGCGATCAGCGCCATCAAGGCCGCAGGAATTGCGCCGGCCAGAATGACGCCGTTGTCGACCATGGCGATGCCGCGAAAGATAAATTCGCCAAGCCCGCCGGCGCCGATGGCAGCCGCGATGGTCGCAACGCCGATGGTGATCACCATGGCCACGCGAATGCCCGACAGCATGACCGGCAGCGCGAGCGGCACTTCGACCTTCCACAGCAATTGCGATGACGTGAGCCCCATGGCCACGGCCGCCTCCCGCACCGGAGGGTTGATACCGGCGATGCCAACGTAGGTGTTACGGACGATCGGGAGCAGCGCGTAGAGCGCCAGGGCGACGATTGCCAGGCGGTCAGCCCGCGCGCCCAGCCAAGGTAGCGGCAACAGCAGTCCGAAAAGCGCCAGGCTGGGGATGGTCTGGACGACGTTGGTGCTGCCCAGTATGAGCGCCTTCCAGCGCGGCCGGCGCGTCAGCAGAATGCCAAGCGGCACGCCGACGGCAATCGCCAGCAGCATCGAGATGCCGACCAGCCACAGATGTTCGCCAGTGAGTGTGGCCACCTCGTGCTTATGGTTGAGAATGAAGTTCATTGGAAAATCTGCTGCCCTGCACGGAACACATCAACATAGGCTTTCACGGCAGTGTCATTACTTTGCAGAAACTCCTGCGGGCGATAGACGCCGTAAAGCCGTCCATTCTCCATCAGGGCGATGCGACTGCCGAGCAACAGCGCTTCGCCAACATCATGCGTCACGAAGACGATCGTCTTCCCGAGCCGTTCTCTGCAGCTTTTTGAATTCCATCTGGATTTCGGCGCGGGTAATTGGGTCAAGCGCGCCGAAGGGCTCGTCCATCAGCAGGATTGGCGGTTCGGCGGCGAGCGCACGCGCCAGCCCGACACGCTGACGCTGGCCACCAGAAAGCTCATTAGGATAGCGACGCGCATACTCGTCGTAAGGCAGCCCGACGAGCGCCAGCATCTCCCTTACACGGGCTTCGATCTTTTCGCGACGCCATTGCTCCAGCTTCGGAACCAGCGCGACATTTTCGAAGACGGTGTAATGCGGGAACAGGCCAACGTCCTGGATGGCGTAACCGATGTTGCGGCGCAGCTCCGTCGCCTCCCACTCGGTCACAGATTTTCCTTCAACCCGCACCTCGCCTGAAGTTGCGCTGAGTAGCCGGTTGATCAGTTTCAAGGAAGTAGTTTTGCCCGAGCCGCTGCGGCCCAGCAGCATCAGGGTCTCGCCGCGCTCGACGGCCAGATTCAATCCCGACAGCAGCGTCTTGCCATCGGCGAGCCGCAGTCCGGCGTCTGCGAATTCGATCACCGACTTGGAGTCCGTGGGCATTGGGCGGTGGGCGGAAAATGTTCTACAGCCTATCAGACTCGCGCTTCGGAGCGGCGCTTGGCAAAGAAAAATGCCGGAGCAAGCGCTCCGGCATTTCAATCTTGAAGTTGATGGATGCTTAGTAGCGACCCCAGCCGCCACCACCACCACCGCCGCCCGAGCGGCCACGTCCGCCGCCGCCACCGCCACGGCCGCCACCACCGCCGCCGCCGAACCCGCCACGGCCGCCGCCACCACCACCGCCGCCACGCGGACGATCTCCCTTGGGCCGGGCTTCGTTCACCGTCAGGTTGCGGCCGCCGAGATTCATTCCGTTCAAGGCGTCCATCGCCTTGCTCGCAGAATCATCATCGGTCATCTCCACGAAGGCAAAGCCTCGGGGCTGGCCGGTATCACGGTCGGTAACAATGCTGACCCGATCGACTGCACCATACTGCTCGAACATTGAGCGGACCTGGTCTTCAGTCGCATCGTAGCTCAAGTTCCCCACGTAGATATTCTTCATTACTTCCTCGCTTTCGATTTGGGCACTCTGCCATGGCCTAGTTGGCAGACGGCAGTTGGGGTTTCACGACTAAAGACTGGGCGGATTACCGTCTTGCGTTGCAAAAATGAAGGGCGACCCATGCCGCCCTTCCCTCATGTTGCGACTACAGAAGCTGAACGTTCTCGGCCTGCCAACCTTTGGCGCCGCGTTTCACCTCAAAGCTCACCGCCTGACCTTCCTGCAGCGAGCGGAAACCGTTCGCTTGAATGGCCGTGAAATGAACGAAGACATCTTCGCCATTCTGACGGGAGATGAAGCCAAAACCCTTGGCGTCGTTAAACCACTTTACAGTTCCTTGTTCCATTTGTTTCAAATCCTTGGACAATTGATATTGCGTTTGGTGAATCGGAAGGTTACAGGCAGGAATCGCTCAGACTGAGGAGGGATGGCTGCTAGACGCGCCGTTCGAACATACGCAGGTACATTATACAACTCTTCCCGCTTTTTTCGACGAATATCCGTCTGGGAACCTGGAGCCCGGGGAGCAACTGTATCTCGCGGGGCGGCCTTACGCGAGCCATAATGTGTGTGTTGCCACAGCCACCTTGGTAGCGACAACAACCGTCCCTGCGGCCACCCCGGCTCCTGAAGCCGGATCAGCGCCCTTGAATTGCCTTGACATCGGCGGAGGCGCACCGCAATATTTCCCCATCTACCAGCAGTGGACGCTGCGCCATTGCATCTGGCTATCCAATCGTTGAGTCCGTTGCGCTCAAGTCTAAGCTAAGTGCAATCGACCCCTTGGCGCAGAGAGAGGCATGAGGATGCAACTCAAACCAAGATCTATCGTTTACGCGCTCATCTCCGTTCTGATCCTGATGGTCGCCACCTCAGTCGGTCAGCAAATTCGCTTTTCTGACTTTTCTTCCATCGCCAATCTTCAGTTGAACGGCAGCACCCACACGGCGGTTTATCAGGGCAACCATGTTCTGCGTCTGACGGATGGACCGATATCACCGATCGCCGACAATCCTCAGCAGTCGAGCTTCTATTTCAACATCCAGCAGCCGCTGACCTCAGGATTCACAACTTGGTTTGAGTTTCAGGCGCACAATCCCGCCGTCTGCTGTCAGCCGGGAGACGGCATCGCCTTTATCGTTCAGAATTCCACCGCAACCGACCCCACCTACGGGGCAAAGGGCTCGGGAATTACGGCGGTTGGCGCTTTCAACGGCGGCATGGGTTATGCGGGCATCAATAACAACCTGGCCATCGAATTTGATATCCAGGCAAACCCATGGGATCCGAATTCGAATCACGTTGCGGTGCAGACTTGCGGCCCTAACACGAACACTCCCGTCCATCTGCCGGGCGTCTACACCATCGGGCAGAACCATGACGTGACCAGTTGCCTGCTTTCCTCGAGTGCGATCAACACCTCGGTCCCGAATCTTGGCGACAATTGCACCAGCGGTCACTGCCAGGACGGAGCCGTGCATCAGGTGGTCGTCGAGTACGATCCGCCGCTTCAGGGCAACCAACTGGGCACTCTGGAAGTGTGGGTGGATCCTGCGTTCATCCCTGGAACCCATACTCCGGAGCCGAACTCGCCTCCGACGATCAACGTTCCCTACACCATCGGGAACAGCAGCTCAAATCCCACCGGCCTGAATCTCAACCATGGATCGGCGTGGGTTGGCTTCACCGGCTCGCAGCCGATTATGTCGACCGCGCAGGACATTCTGGCGTGGGAATTCACGCCGCACTCGCCGCTGCAGATTACCCAGACCATCCCGCCGGGCGGAGTCGAGAACGACTTCATCTTCGGCGGCTATGAGCAGGCGGTCACTTATCCCACGGGCTTCACCAACCCGCAAGGCATTCAGATGACGGTGCTGGCAACGCCGTGGAACCGGAACACCTTCTACCTGCAGCGCCTGCTGGGCACGCAGTTCTCGAATGAAACCTGCGTCGTCAATCTGGAGACGGGCGGCAACTGCATCGTCTACAGCGTGACCTGCCAACTGCCGAACGGACAGGCGATTGCTTGTCCCAGTGAGTCGCAGCCTACGATCGCGATTTGTACGCAGTTCTACACCTCCGATCCGATCACACAAAACAATGCCGACTATCTCTCGGCCGATCCAATCGGATCGAACAACTGGATCAGCATCTTCTCCGGCTTCACTCCACATCCGATTGACCCGATTGTCTCCGGTAAAGGAACGGGCTTCTCGGATCTGGTTGCTACTTTCCGAAGAAATGGGGCAGAGATGGCGAGCGAGAGGGGAGACCTGGAGAGCATGATGCCGACTACGAGAATGACTCCTAGCCAAGGCATCTGCCCACCCGTTCAGTAATTCACTCCAGGCGGTTCAACGACCCACAGCCCCGTTCTTCAGAGCGGGGCTGTTTCGTGGAATACTGTTATGCTACGAGCTTGCCGCTATTTCCCCTGAGGTAGTCTTGAGCCCTTCGTCAATCTTGACACCACCGGTACAGCACCGCAAACGATTACCTGCTTATCTCACGATCGGTGCTCTCACGGCGGTGGCCATCCTGCCTGCTGTTTTCCACTGGCCGGCTCACGTGCCCGCCTCCGGTTTCGGACGGTCGCTTCGCGGCGCGCTGGCCAACCTCGTCGCGGCCCTGATCTGCTACGCCATCTATCGTGTGGAACGCCGCCGGATGGACATCAGGAGAGCTTTGACGCTGGTGTTCCTGATCTTTCTGCTGGCTACGACCGTCAACTTCCTGCACAAAGTAATCGTTGATTACGGCGTCGACCATTTTCGGACGTCCAGTAACCTCTCATGGCAAATTCGAATGCAGAACGCTGCCATCGATCTCAACCGCGACGCTCTTCCGCACTCCTATCGGTTTCTGCCCAACGCAGTCGTTCGCTGGATGGAGATGGGTGGTTACAACTTCGAATCTGCGCGTAATTTCTATCGCCTGTTCTTTGGCCTGCTCATCTTCTACGCGCTCTACCGGTATGCGCGGCTCTACACCGACTACCTGGGTGCCATCATCGCGATGCTATTTACGGCGATGATCTTTCCGGTCAGCTTCGTGCACTATGCCGGCCAATTGACCGACCCTCTTTCTCATCTCTCGTTCTTGCTCTGCTTCATCTTCTTGCAGATCGATGACTTCGGTTACTTTCTTTGCGCCATGCTGATCGGTTCCCTGGCGAAGGAAACCGTTCTCGCCATGGCGGGGTACTACGTATTGTTCCGTCGGGGAGACAGGAACTACGGTGTCCGTTCGATTGCGGCTTGTGTCAGCGCCGGAATCGTCTACCTCTCCGTGCGTCTTCTCGTACTACATGGAAAGATGGGATACCGCCAGGTTAGTGGCGTCCCCTTGACGCATGTCATCGAGAACTGGAAGCTGACCTTATGGGTGCCTCTTGTGGCTCTCACTGCCGGAGCGCTGCTGCCGTTGCTGGTGCTGGGCTGGCGGGAGACGCCGGCAGTCCTGAAGAAGCAAGTGTTCTACTGGATCTCGGTTATCTTCATCTCATCACTTTTCTTCAGCTGGCTGGTTGAGGTGAGGAATTTCATGCCGGTCGTCTTTCTGCTGTCCGTGGTGGCCGGAAATTTCCTGAGCAGGGTCGTTGGGCCAGAGCCCTCCGCCGCCACGCTCTAGCGGGGCGAGCAGGGTTGAGAACCCTGGTCGTTGTGCCGCTGGTTTTAGGCTCCGCCCTGGTAACCCTTGGCGGATTCGCGATAAATATCGCGAAGATCCGAGCGATCAAGGACACGGGCGGCACCCTCTTCCTTGCTGATCGCCTCCAGAATGTTGACGGCCTGGCGGTAGTGCGGGATGGCTTCCTTGGTCTTGCCGAGCTTCGTGTACGCGCTGCCCAGCAGATATTGCGCTCGCGCCTGCTCCGCGCGCAGGCCCAACTTCTCGGCTTTTCCGACGGCGTTCTCCAGCTCTTGCAAGGCTTCGCTCGCCTGATTGGTCGCCAGCAGCGCCTCGCCGAGGTAGATCGACGCTCTAACCGAATCGGCCTTCAATCCCATCATGTCGGTATCCAGCTTGATCTTCCGCAATGTGGCGACGGCGCCTTGAGCGCGGCCCTGCGCCACATCCAGCCTGGCTAGATCCAGCTTGGCCAGTACGGTCTGCTCTTTGATGTTGGCCTTGGTCGCAAGCGCCAGTGCCTTTTCGTATTGCTGCCGGGCAGAGGCATAATCGCCGCTATAGAAGTAGCTATCGCCAAGGAAGTTGAGCGCCTCTGCCGTACCCAGGTCGTTCTTAACATCAGCCGCGAGTTTCAGGGCCTGGTCCAATTCCTTTCGGCCCTCGTCGCCGCGACCCACGGCCGAGAGTGTGTGACCGTATCCGGCCAGCGCAGCCACCATCATGTAGGTGCGATCGCCAAGTTGCTGGTAGAGGTTGACGGCTTCCTGCTGCGCCTTCAGCGCGGCATCGTAGCGGCCTTGAACGGCAAACAGCGAGCCCATGTCGGCCGACTCGATAGCGATGCCATTCTTGTCGCCGGCGGCGCGATACAGGTCCAGCGCCTTGAGGTATTGCGAGAGCGCTGTGTCGTACTGCCCGAGTTGCACGTTGGTTTGCGCAAGATTATGCAAAGCGAGAGTAGCGTCTTCATTCAAGCGCGTGCGAATGTCATAGGCCTGCTGGAAATACGTCAGCGCATCCTGGAACTCGCCTTTGTTGAAATGAGCTCCACCGATATTCAGCAGAAGGGTGGCCTGGGCGCTCTGGTCGCCCGTGTCGCGCGCAATTTGCAAAGCCTCGTTGGTGTATTGCAGTGCCTGATCGTTTTTGCCATGATCGAGATAGAAAGCGCCCAGGCTCATCAGGTTGGTCATCAGCCCGGTTTTGTCGCCAATCTCGCGCTCAACCTTGACCGATTCTTCGTAGCTGGCCAGTGCCGCCTTGGAATCTCCGGTGGCGTCTTGAACCTGAGCCAGTTGCCCCAGGGTAATGGCGATTCCGCGCTGGTCTCCGATTTTCTTCCTGATCTCGAGTGCCTGATTGAAATTACGCAGCGCATCGTCCGGCTTGTTCAAGTGCAGGTAGGCGACGCCGAGTGCATGCAGAATCGAGCCCTTCTGCTCCTGATTGTCGAACTGAATTGCCAGACTCAGAGCCTTGTTCAGGGGCTCCAGGGCAGCCTGCGGATCGCCACTCTTAATGTCGACGCGACCGCTCGCCAGCAACGCGTTTACGTAATTCGGGTCGGAGGCCAGCAACTTCGCCAGATACTTCTTTGCCCCGTCGAAGTTGTTGCTCTCTTCATAGAGCTTGGCCAGCGCAAACTCTGCGTCGGTGTCGTCCGGATTGACTTTGACCAGCTGCTCATAGGCGGCAATGGCCTTTGCCGTGTCGTGCGTCAGGCTGGCGTGAACCGCCTGAATGAGGAAGCGGTCTTGGGCGGGCAGATTGTCGCTCAATTCCACCGCTCGCCGCGAAGTCTGCTCGGCCTTGTCGTCGTATCCCATGGCAGCGTAGGTCTGCGCCAGCTTCGAGAAAGCCATGGCAAACGAAGGATCCTGCGTGGTGGCATCCTCGAACTTCGTCACTGCCTGCGTGTACTGACCGGCGCGCGCCAGCTGCGTGCCTTCGTCATACGCCTTCAGCGCCGGGATCGACTTGGTGGTTACATGCTGTGAGTGCGCCTCCAGCTCTTTCAGAATCTCCGGCGTGGCGGCCAGCTTCTCACGCAGGTCGCCAGCCAGCTTCTCCAGCGATCCCAGCAGCTCGTTGTCATTGGCGACGTCGGTGCTGAGCGAGACTTCCTGGTCGCTCTTAAAGTCGTGCACGGTAACGCTAATGCGCGTCTGCTGGCCGAATTTTTCATACTTGCCCGACACCGTGGTGTCGGCGTGGGTAAACTCAGCGATGCGCCGCAGGGTGGAAAGATCGAGCGGCGACTGCGACGACACACCCAGATCGTGCAGCACCTGCTGCAGGCGATCCGGAGAGACAGTTCGCAGGTGCGCCGAGTGGCCGATGTCGGAGGTCAGCGCGTCGGCGATGCTCGAGCCCATCCAGTTCAGATTGGCGTCGCCGGTGGCGTTGTAAAACGGAATGATGGCCAGCGAAGTAACCGGACCCTGCACGGCCGAAGCCTCGCCCGTTCCGCTGTGGCTGCGGTAGCGTACGCCAACCACCGTTCCCAACACTACGACAAGCGCCAGTCCGGCGATTGCCATCCACTTAACCGGCAGCGGCTTCTTGGCAGCGGGCGCAGTCACTGAGCCCACGCGGCTCAACATCGGATGAGGCACGCTGCCGCGCGGTTTCTTGCCCTGCCAGATCTCCAGTTCGTCGGTCAGTTCCTGTACCGAGGCAAAGCGGTCTTCCGGATTGCGCTCCAGGCATTTGCTGACGACTGTGCTCAGCGCCTCAGGAATCGCGCTATCGACTTCAGCCACCGGAATCGCCCGCTCTTGCGTACGCTTTACCAGGCTGGCGATGGCGCTCTCTGCGTGGAACGGCATTTTGCCGGTCAGCAGTTCGTAGAAGATGAGGCCGACGGCAAACTGGTCGGAGCGCGCATCCAGGTCCTTGCCCATCGCCTGCTCGGGCGACATGTATTCCATCGTGCCGACCATCATGCCGGTCTGGGTCATGCCGTCGCCTTCGAGCGTGCGGGCCAGACCGAAGTCCATGATGACCACGCGGCCGGTCTGATCGCGCATGATGTTGCTGGGCTTCAGATCGCGATGGATGACGCCTTCGATGTGCGCCGCCTCCAGGCCTGCGCACGCCTGCAGCATAATGTCGACAGCTCTCGGCCGGCGCCAGCTTTCCCTCGCGCAGCATGATCGTGCGCAAGTCCTCACCCTCGACAAACTCCATGGTGATGAACTTCACGCCGTCGGCTTCGTTGAGGTCGTAGATGCGGATGATGTTCTTGTGCGTGACCTGCCGGGCCAGCACCAGTTCCTGCTTGAAGCGCGCCAGGATCGCAGGATTGCCGGCAAGATCAGGGCGGATGACCTTCAGCGCCGACCATGCGCTCGACTTCCATGTCGCGCGCTTTATAGACCGCGCCCATTCCGCCCATGCCCAGCAGCTTCAGGATCTCGTAGCGGCCCCCAAGGACATCGCCCTCGCGGAAGATGGTCGCGCCGATGTGCCCGAAAATTGGATTCGAAAGCGAGCCGGACATCCCGGTAGGACTGGGCGGACCGCCAACCAAGGTTACGGCGTCAGAAGGATTGCTTTCGGGAACGGCTGCAGGGTTGGGAGTGGCGCGATGAGGCGCGGCTCCAACACCGGGAAGCGTGGCTGCGTCCGGGCTCAAGGCAGGCTTCGGCATCGCTGCCGAGCTCTCTCCCGTAGAGACAGCAAGACCCTCGCGCGCGCGGCGCGCTGCTCCCTCTTGTTCCCCAGCCACTAAGCCTACCTTCCGGGTGCCAACAAGCCAGTAAGCCGCCCCTCACACAGGGGGCGTTGCCTACAGAGTATACCTTGAGTTTGGTGCTCTTTTGAGACTTTCCTGACCTTAGAAAACCCGTAACCCTACCTAAAAAGAGCGACCGGCACCCTTGCGGATGCCGGTCACCGTTGATGCTCTGGTTATCGAGAGTATATGGTCACGCGCGGGTTGGTATCCTCGCTGCCATCCGACTGCTGCCCCACGTTGATGCTCACCAACCCTCCCTTGGACCCGGTGGTTCCGGAGCTCCCCGATCCAATCACGTAAACGATTGAAATCTGTTGGTTCGTTCCGTTCACCGGAAGGGTAGTCTCGAAGCGTCCGTAGGCCGCACCGATGTTTGAGCAGGCTGGCGGGGTTCCGCCGCAATCGTAATTGCCAGAGAACGACACCTGGGTGACCACGCCAATGTCGCCACTGGCGCTGTACAACTGGCTCCAGAGTCCCCCCGGAGGAGGCGTTCCGGCGGCGTCCAGTTCGTTGACCACGCTCGGCAGAACCGGAGTGATCGTCGTTCCCAGATACGATCCCAGCAGGTTGACGATGGTGAAGCCGCCGCTGGGGACGGTCTGCGATTGCAGCGACCCGGTGGTCACCCCGTCGTTGGTATCCATCGAGAACGCCTGGTTGGCGTTGATCAGATACCAGACTGGCTGGGTTGACGCACCGGCGAGATTGACCGTGACCCGCCCGCACGCCACGGTAAGGTTGCCGCAGGTGGGGTCGACATTGTATGTGCCGCTCGCGTATTGCACGGTACTCAGCGTGCCGCCGTCGCTTTCGTCGGTGTAGTAGGCGTCGAGTCCGTCGGTTCGGGCAATGTTGCCCGCGCCGTCAAATGTCACCACGCCCACGGCCGCCGAGGGTACCACTCCTCCGCTGCCGCTAGCCGTACCGTTCAACGCCAGTACACTCTGCCCGCTTAAAGACGCGTTGGAGAACGACCCGGAAGCCCCGGGGAGTTGCTGCTGCTGTAAATCGACCAATGCCTGCGGCCCATCCGAGTCGGTGTCAATGGCTACCAGCTCCGTCGTGGAAACCACGTAGAAGATGTAGTTGGAAGTTCCCGAAGCAGTGGTCAACGTGTACGATCCACGGCCTGAGTTCGGATCGAGTTGCGTCAATGTTCCGCCGGTAATGGAGACATTCGGCGAAACGGTGCCGCTGTCGTTCAGGTCTTCCTCTCCACCGGTAACGGCTTGGGAGCCATTCACCGCACCGGCCAGGGCAAACATTCCAACTCCGGCCGAGCGATTGCCTGTGCTGTCGTTACCAAACCATCCAAAAGAGTAATTCGTGGTCGTGCCCGGCACGGTAGTGATGACCTGCTTCTTCAGCAAGCCTGAACCGTAAGCCGTGTCGGAGGTGCTTGTGTTGTTCAGGATCGCCTTACTGTCGCCCGAGGTCGAGACGATGATGGCAAAGTTCAGCGCCTCCATATTGTCGGCTCGCGTCAGGGTAAGTGTCCCGAAATTGGTTCCCGTCGGTAAGCTGTAGGTACCGGTCAGGGCGACAGCACTGGCCGTGGCCGAGCCCGGCCCAACCTGGTCAAGAACACCGCTGGTCACGTTGCCATTGCCGTCCGTGACAAAGCTGGCGACGTCGTAGAACGGTTGTCCGCCATCGAATCCGTTGAAGTAGAGAACATACGGTCCCTGCAACCGGCCGACGACCGTGATACTGAACGAAGCCGTAGCCACTTCCGATGCGGCGTCATTCACTTGAACCGTGAAGTTATAAACACCTGCTGCCGTAGGCGTACCCGAAATCGTGCCTACGTTGGCAGCGCCATTCTGGCCCTGCGTTGTGGTCAGGGTAAGGCCGGGCGGCAGAGCACTGCCATCCGGCGGGACGGGGGTGTAGGTGTATGGCTGCAGACCGTTGCTTGCGGTAATGGCCGTAGAGTAGGAACCACCGACAAGGCCGCCGGGTAACGCAGACGACGCGAGACTCAGCACCGGATTGATGGTGATGGTGGCGCTCAGCGTGTTGTAAGCCTGGACGGGCGACTGCGAGTCCGTAACCTTCGCCGTGAAGGTGAACCGTCCCAAAGTGGTCGGCGTGCCGCTGAGGACTCCATCGGTCGACAAACTCAAGCCGGGAGGCAGCTGTCCGGAGCTGATCGTCCAGGTGTACGGAGTCTGGCCGCCCGAGGCGACCAATAACTGTTTGTAGGCGATTCCGATCACCCCGTTGGATAAGGTGAACTGGGCTATGTTCAGGGCGCCGGGCGGGTTTGCCGGAATTTTTCCGGCGCAGCTCACCAAAAGAGTGCATGCCAGAAATCCCGCAATCAGGGACAGGAAAGGCTTAAGCCCTTTCATGAATCTCCTCGTCGAATTGGAAGAAGCTGGTTTTGGCGTCACTTCGGGGGATCGGCCAGCCAGACCTGGCTTGGCCTGTCGATGCAACTCTACATCTCTGAGGACCAAGAACCTTGGGCGACCGCAAAGTGCGTATAGGCTAGCAGAGTAACTGAATCATAACCAAATGCAAGCTTTTTTTGATGGCCAAGACACTCCCTCTCCCTGCATGGAACCCGGCTTCCCTTTTCGGCGCACGCTCGCCTGAGAACATTCAGCTCTGCTATGCTCATCGGTTCGCCGGAGGTATTGTGAGGCTCATCTCCCGTCTTCTCTCTATAGGTCTTCTTTCCACCTTCTGTTTCGCTCAGCAATCCGCCACTCAGGCTCCGCCGCAGACGCAGATGTACGTTGAGCCGACCATGGCTTACACCCCGAGCCTGGATTTGCCGTCCATGGACCGCTCGGCCGATCCGTGCGCCGATTTCTATCAGTATTCCTGCGGCGGCTGGCAGAAGAACAATCCCATCCCTCCCGACCAGACCTCCTGGAGCGTTTACGGCAAGCTGTATGAAGACAATCTCGAGTATCTGCGGGCCATTCTGGAGCAGGCTTCCGCCGCCAAGGACCGCGACGCGGTCACCCAGAAGATCGGCGACTATTACGCCGCTTGCATGGACGAGCCGGCCATCGAGAAGCTGGGCGCCAAGCCCATGCAGTCCGAAGCTGGAGGAGATTGCTGCGCTGCAAGAGCATCAACGATCTCGCGCCTCTGGCGGCGCATCTGCACATTGACGGCGAGGCGCTGCTGTTCGGCAGCGGCTCCCAGCAGGATCCCGATAACTCCGACGTAATGATCGTGGTCTCTCGTTCAGGGCGGCCTGGGACTGCCGGACCGCGATTACTACACCAAGGACGATCGCCAAGTCGAAAGAGATTCGCGAGCGCTATCTGCAATATGTGCAGAAGATGTTTGAGCTGCTGGGCGATGCACCCGATGTCGCAAAGGCTGAAGCCGCCACGGTGATGCGCCTGGAGACCGACCTGGCTAAGGCGTCGCTTACCCGCGTCGATCAGCGCGATCCCTACAAGAGTCACGCACAAGATGAAAGTCGCGGAGCTGGAGAAGCTATCGCCGGACTTCAACTGGACGGAATATTTTTCGGCCAGCCAGGTCCCGCCCTTCCAGGTGCTCAACCTTGAGGCGCCTGACTTCTTCAAGGAGTTGAATGCGCAACTGAAGTCCGCTCCTCTCAATGACTGGAAAAACTACCTGCGCTTCCACGTCGCCAACTCCGAAGCCCCGTTCCTCTCTTCGGCTTTCGTGAACGAGAATTTCGAGTTTTACCGCAAGTATCTGCACGGGGCCAAGGAATTGCAGCCGCGCTGGAAACGCTGCGTGGAGTACGTCGACGACCAATTAGGTGAAGCGCTGGGACAGGCTTACGTCCGCAAGACCTTTCCGCCGGAGTTGAAGGCCGCCACGCTGGAGATGACCCGGCAGATCGAGGACGCGATGGCCGTGCGCATCCAGCAGTTGGACTGGATGAGCCCGCAGACCAAGCAGCAGGCGCTGAACAAGCTGCACTCCATCCGCAACAAGATCGGCTATCCCGACAAGTGGCGCGATTACAGCTCGGTGACGATAGTGCGCGACGATTTCTACGGCAACGCCGAGCGCGCCGAGCAGTTCGAGAATCATCGCGAGTTCAACAAGATCGGCAAGCCCATCGATCGCAGCGAGTGGGACATGACACCGCCGACGGTCAATGCCTACTACAACCCGCAGATGAACGACATCAACTTCCCGGCCGGCGTGCTGCAGCCGCCGCTGTACGACGCCAAGATGGACGACGCTCCCAACTACGGCAACACCGGTTCCACCATCGGCCACGAACTGACGCATGGCTTCGACGATGAAGGCCGCCAGTACGACGCCAAGGGCAACCTGAAGGACTGGTGGACGACGCAGGATGCGACCCAGTTCGTGAAGCACGCCGATTGCGTCGTCGATCAGTACGCGCAATACGTGGTCGTCGATGACATCCACATCAACTCCAAGCTGACCGAAGGCGAAGACGTCGCCGATCTGGGCGGAACGATTCTGGCGTATATCGCGTGGAAGGATGCCGAGCGAGGGCAAGCAGCTCTCCGATCGCGACGGCCTCACGCCCGATCAGCGCTTCTTCGTCGGCTTTGCGCAGTGGGCCTGCGAAAACGATCGCCCGGAGGATGAGCGCGCGCGCTCCATCACCGATCCCCATTCGCCGCCCAAGTACCGCGTCAACGGCGTGGTGGTGAACATGCCGGAATTCGGCCAGGCCTTCGGCTGCAAGCCGGGCTCGCCCATGGTGAAGGCCGCGGATAAGGTATGTAAGGTTTGGTGAGGTGGGGAGAAGGCGGCTCCAACATGTCAGCACCAGTTGGTGAAGTTGGTGCTACCGCGAAAACAGCTTCATCAGCCCTTTGGCGGGCAGGTCGGGAACCAGAAACTTGCTGCCGCTGAGCGCCTCGGCCGCACCGTAACCGCTGCGCACCGCGCCTTCCATCGTCGCCGGCCAGCCTGTCGCCGTCCAGTCTCCGGCGAGAAACAATCGCGGCCAGGGGGATTTGTGCGGCGCGCGAAAAGCGTCGCTGCCGGGTGAAGGCGCAAACGTTGCGTGAATCTCCTTCACCACTGTGGCTTTGGTCAGCTTGGCTTCGCGCACCGTCGGAAAGAATTCCGCCAGCTCGCGCATGGCAAGGTCGATGATCTCCTGCCGCGGCTTGTCGACCAGCGTCTTCGACGAGCTGACCACCAGCTCAAGATAGCTGCCGTTCTGCGCAGATTCGCGGCGCGTCGCCAGGATCTTCGACTTGTGAAACATCCACTGGATCGTGCGCTCCAGCAGGACCGCGTGCTCCAGCGGCGTGATCTCGCGATCGAAGAAGAGATGGATGCCGGTGATGGGCGAGCTCTCAAAATGCCGCGCGTCGCTGCGCAACGTGTCCAGCTCCGGCGCATCCGGCAGCAACTTGTCGAGCGTATTGAACGGTGCGGCCAGGATCGCATAGTCAGCGCGAACCTCTTCGCCACCGACCTTCAGCTGGATTCCTCGGTCGTCGTGCGTGAACGAATCGACGGAGGCGCGCAGGTGAACCTTGCCGCCGCGTGCTTCGATATACTGCGCCGCGGTCCCATAGAGCTGCGATAGCGGCACCGCAGGCACACCCATGCGTCCGGCCTCGGCTGATTTGAGGAAGGAATCGCGAAAGACCAGCGTTGCGTAGCGTACCGAAATGCGATCCAGTTCTTCGTTGAGCGCGCTGACCAGCACCGGCGCCCAAAAGCGATCGATCGCGTGCTTCGTCTGGCCGTGCCGCTCCAGCCAAAGCTGAAAATTCTCGCCGTTGTCGCTCGGCAGCGACGGAATCATCGCCATCATCGCGCGACCAATCGCCATTTTGTCTTTGAGGTCGAGGACCGACGATTCAAGGAATGATGCCGCCGCGTGAAACGGCGCGGGCAGCGCACCGGGCTTCAATGTTGACGTTTTGCCGCCGGGAAGGATGAAGTTGATTTCGTCGTACCAGCGAATCTGCTGCTCGACGCCAAGCCGCCGGTAGAAATCGATGAGGTTGGTGCAGCAGCCCAGCAGCACGTGCTGGCAGTTGTCGACCACCTCGCCGGTGCCGGGAAGTTCATAAGATGACGCCCGCCCGCCGAGGTAGGGACGGCGTTCGAACAGCTCAACGTGGTAGCCGGCATCGGCGAGGGCGCTGCCGGCCGAAATTCCTGCCAGGCCGCCGCCGATAATCGCAACCGTCCCACGATGTGGGACATTGGGCGCGTCGCTCATAGACGCCGCCACAGTCCCTTGGCCATCACGGCAACCTTCTCGCCGGTGCCCAGCCGCACGCGTTCGGAAAAGACATCGTAGTTGCGCGCGATGATCTTGTTCAGCAGCCGGCTGTAGATTTCTACCAGTGTCCAGAGAGCGGCCTGGCTGTCTTCGTCGATGAGCGGCAGCAACTCCTGCGCGGCCGTATAGAACTCTTTCGCGCGTTGCGCTTCAAATTCCAGCAGAGGACGCAGCGTAGTCGACGCCGACCCGTTCGTCAGCGCGTGCGCATCGATGTCGAAACGCTGGAAGTCCTCTCGGGGAAGATACACGCGGCCCAAGCCGGCATCTTCTTTCACATCGCGCAGAATGTTGGTGAGCTGAAACGCCACGCCCACTTTTTCAGCCAGTTTCTCGGCCCTCGGATCGCGATAGCCGAAGATGCGAATGCAAACCAGTCCTACGACCGAAGCTACGTGATAGCAATAGTCGTAGAGCTGGTCGAAGGTTTCGTACTGGAGCTGCGGCTCGCCTTTGACGCCATCCTTCAGCCCCGCCGGAACATCCATCGCCGTCCCATGAACCAGCTTCTCCAGCAGGTCGAGCGGGATGTTGAAGCGCTTCTGCGAGTCGGCCAGCGCGAACAGCACGGGATCGTCGGTGCGCTCGCCATCGACAACGCGGCGCAGCGCGTTCATCCATTCGTCCAGCTTCTCGCGACGCTGATCGAACGGAGTCGTGGGATCGTCGGAGATGTCGTCGGCGCGGCGCATGAAGGCATACACCGCCGACAGCGCATTACGTTTGCGAGGAGGCAGAACCAGGAAGCCGTAATAAAAGTTCTTGGCAGCCGAACGGGCGATGTGCCGGCAAACACTATAGGCCGCCCGCAATTGCAGCGGGTGCTCGCTCACAGCATAGTTTTCCCACGCCGCGCGGGCTACCAGCCACAACTTGCGCGGCTTGGAGATCGACGGGCGGCTCTTCAGCACATCGTAGCCTTGCTGCTCGATGGCGTTGAGAATTTCGAGACCGCCGCGGCTGAACAAATCGAGGTCGGTTGCCAGGTGCTTGTCGACCTTGTCGATGAGCGGCAAGCCCATGCGGAACCAGTCGCGCGCCCGCGCCACCTCGAACTTCATCATCTCGAGGAATTGCGGCGTGGCGCGGCGTTCGGCGATGTCCTGCTCGCTGACGCCGAATTTCGTCAGGCTCTCGAGCGGCAGATAAATGCGGCCCTTGCTGTAGTCGACGGCCACGTCCTGCCAGAAGTTTGCCAGTTGCAGCGCGGTGCACGTGTAGTCGGAAAGCTGCTGGCGCTCGGCATCGCGATAGCCGCAGAGATACAGCACCAGATGTCCGACCGGATTAGCCGAATTCACGCAGTAACCGAGCACGTCCTCGAATGTGGGATAGCGGGTCGTGGTCTGGTCCTGGCGAAACGCGGTCAGCAGGTTCGCGAAGGGCGCGCGCGGGATGTCGAATTCGCGAATGGTTTCGCGTAGCGCGATAAACACCGGATGCCGCGGGCTCACAGGGTTTCGCAGCGCCGGCTCGGCCTGAAGTTTCTCGACGTCCTTGCGCACATCCTGCGGCGCGCGCTCCACCATGCTGAGATAGGTGGCGTTCAGCTCAGACTCCCACGCGTCCAGCAGCGCCAGCGATTGCCGCGGATTGCCTACTTCATCGCCCAGGTCGTCGGAGATCCGGCAATACGCGTAGACGTTGTAGAAGTGCTGATGCAGGTGCTTGGGAAGAAACCATGTAACGACCGAGAAGTTTTCGTAATGCGAGTGCGCCAGCCGCGAGCAGTATCGCTGAGCCTCTTCCAGCGACGGTGCGTGCTCCGGGATGGCGTACTCCGGCGGCAAAGCTTGCCAGCCGGCCGCCGAGAGGTCCGGCTGCGAAAATTGCACGCGATTGTCGGTTGGAATGGAGGACATCAGAAGAATTTTACCGGGGATGAATCGATTGTGCCGCAGTATCGCCGCTCACGCGGCTCCAATCAATTCTCGTTACTGAGCGGGGGCTTCCGCCCCGTCTAAAATCATGCCGCCGCTTTGCGGCTGGTCTCAGCGGATACTGCGCCTCAGCAAGAAGAAAAACCCGCCGAGCATTCCGCCGACTATCGCAAACGCGATACCTAGCCCAGCTAAATTCGCACTTCGTAGATAGGACTCGTACATTACGAGCCCGGAAAACAAAGCAAAGACCCCAACCTCAATGACAAATTCAAGCTTCTGTACAGTTTTGAGCTTGTTCCACCGGCCCTGATATACCTCGCGCCAAGTGCTCACAAGAGGGAAGTCGAACAGGTTCGGGCTTTGTTCCCTCTTGTGCATGCGCTCAAACCAACAACTGGCAACTGGCAACTGCCTCTCACTGCCCGGGAATGATCGCCGTCTTGATGTCGCCGTTGCGGTTCAGCATGTGGCGCAAAACCTGTTGCAGGCGCGACAGCGGCGCCTCGCCGGTGATGTAGTCCGTGCCTTTGATCTTCCGCTCGCAGAGCAGCGTAAACGCCTTGCGCACCGTTTCCGGCGTGTGATGGAAGGTCGCCTTCAGCGTGAGTTCGTTGTAGTGCAGTCGCTGGGTGTCGAGCGCGACGGTGGTTCCGTTGGCGCAGCCGCCGAAGAAGTTCACCGTGCCGCCCTTGCGCACCATGTCGATCGACCACTCCCACGCCTGCGGACGTCCCACCGCTTCAATCACCACATCGCAGCCGCGGCCTTCGGTGGTCAGCCGGCGAACCGCCTTCACCGGATCGTCAACCTCGGTGATCTGGACGGTGCTGTCGGCCCCGGCATGCCGCGCCGCCGCCACCTGCGAGTCGCGCTTCACAATCGAGATCACGTTGCAGCCGGTCAGCTTGGCTACCTGCACAAACATCAATCCGATCGGGCCCGCGCCGATCACGGCTACGGTGTCGCCGATCTCCAGTTTAGTCTCATGCAGGCCGCGCAGAACGCAGGCCAGCGGCTCGACGATGGCCGCCTCTTCAAAGCTGATGTGCTTGGGAATCGCCAGCATGTTGGTTTCAACGATGCGGCGCGGAATGCGAATGTATTCGGCGTAGGCGCCGTTGTTGAAGAGCAGGTCCTGAACAGAGATTTTCCTGGTGCTTGGAGCAGTAGAAGCACATGCCGCAGGGCGCCGAGTTCAGCGCCACCACCCGCATGCCCTTCCTGAATCCCTTAACGTTGGGCCCAACTTCTTCGATGACACCTGCCAATTCGTGGCCGAACAGCGCCGGAGGAACGATCATGCGCGCGTGATAGCCACGCTGATACACCTTCAGGTCGGTACCGCAAGTCAGGGCCACCTGCACCTTGACCAGCACTTCCCCTTCCTCGAGCATAGGGATCGGTACCTGCTCGATTTTGACGTCCTCTTTGCCATAGAGGACCGCCGCTGTCATTTGTCCCTTCACGCTACTCGTCCTTCCATTCGCTGCCCGGTTGAATCACGATCTTCATCGAGTCGGGCTTGGGCTGGGCAGCCAACTGCAATGCCGCAACCGACTCGCTCAAAGGGAAACGATGGCTGATCAGCTGCTCCAGATCCATTTCCCGGCTCAGCACAAACTGGGCTGACTCTTCCTGCAAGTCCACAGAGGCGCTATAGGAGCCCAGAAGACTCTTTTCGTCCACGCAAACTGCCGCGGGGTCAATGGTGGCTTCCCCATGCTGGGTTTGCGCAAATAGCAAAATCCGGCCTCCCGGCCGGGTTGCGTCCATGGCAGTCCGGATCAACCCGTTCACGGCGACGGCCAGAATCACGGCATCGGCTCCGCGACCCTCCGTCAGCGCTTTGATCATCTGCACAGTGTCGGAGTTGGACGCGTCGATGTTCTCGTTCAGGCCGAAGGCCTTAGATATTGTAAGCCTCTGCGGGAACAAATCGGAAGTTATTACCCGCGCCCCGCGTCGGCGGGCCAACACTGCCAGAATGATGCCAATCGGCCCCTGGCCGATGACCAGAACCGTTTCGCCCGCGCTAAGCCTCAGGGTGTCAATACCTTTCATGCAGGTATTGACGGGCTCGATAAATGACGCCTGCTCGAAGGAGACGCCGTCTGGGATGCGGACGACGCCTTTTGGCACAATCCAGTCCATGACCCGGACGTACTCGGAAAAGCCGCCGCCGCTGGGCTCGTAGCCGGCCGTTGCTCCCACTTTCTTGTAGGTCGGGCACTGGGCAAACACCTTATGCCGGCAGTAGTAGCAATCGCCGCAGGGGATGTGGTGGAAGACCATCACCCGGTCGCCGATCTGGAAGCTGGTGACGCCCTCGCCAGCGGCGACAACGGTCCCGGCTGTTTCGTGTCCAAAAATTCGCGGCGCCGAATGGGAGCCGGTGGAAATCTTCTTCAGGTCGGTCCCGCAGATGCCGCAGGTGTGAACCCGCACCAGCAACTCGCCCGGCCCAATCTGCGGCACCGGAACGGTCTCCAGGCGGACATCGTTCACGCCATGAGTAGACAGCCGCCCGCATGGTCGCCGGAATCGTGTGCTTTCCGACCTTGCTAGTAAGTTGTGTCGCGACAGACATTGGCTCCTTCGTCGCCGAGGGGTTAGGGCCCAGGGATTAGGGATCAGTAAACCCTCTCACGATGCACCGTGTTCTTACCGAACCCTAGCCCCTGATCCCTGTTCCCTGCTTTCTAATAGATGTTCCAACGCGCTACACAGGTTCTTCGTCGCCTGTTCGCTGTTGCGCTTAAGTTTGCCCAGCGCTGACCACCACTTCGGGTGCAGCGCTACGTACATCAAAAATCTGCTGGTCGCAAAGCGGCCATTCTGGTCGATGAAGCGATCCATCGGCGGCATCTCAAACGACGCATCATCGGAGATCGACTTCAGGCCGCTGAACTCCAGCCCATGTTCTTTGGCCACCTGCGCGACCGCCGCACCTTCCATGTCGACAACGTCGGCGCCGTGCTTTGCCATCAATTGCCGCTTCTCGGCAGCGTCGCTCACATCCTGCGAGGTCACCAGTAGCCAGTCGCCTTCGCCCGCGCCGTAGTGCTCGCCAGTGGCAGCATCGACCACCTCGCGAATGCGGCCGACATCGCCAACCTTCAGCTTCGGCGAGATCGCGCCAACCATGCCCGCCGAGATCAGACGCCTCGGCTGTGCATACTCAATCGCGACCTCGGCCGCGCGTCGTGCAAACTTCTCACCAATCCCGCCGACAGCTACCAGCGCATTCGGCAGCTCGTAGAGATCAACTCCATTCACCTGCCGCGCCGTCAACTTGCCAATCATCGGCGCCAATTCCACCGGCATCGCGGCGATCACCGCAACCGGCTTAGGCGTCATATCCGTGCGCCTTGAACCACTCCACCGCGCGCCGCAGCGACTCGTCCACCGGACGCGGCTTCCAGCCCAACTCGCGCTCGGCCTTGGCGCTGGTGACAAACATCTTCTTGCGCGCCATCTGAACCGCCTCGATGGTCGCGCGCGGCTCGCGCTTCATCATGCCGCCGACAACCAGTGATCCCCAGGCACCGGCAGCCAGCGCCACGCCGTACGGCACCTTCACCTTCGGCGACGGCAAGCCCGTAATCGCACCCAGCTTGTCGAGGATCTGCTTCAGCGTCAGATTCTCGCCGCCGAGAATGTAACGCTCGCCCGGCTTCGCCTTCTCCATCGCCAGCAGATGTCCCTCGGCGCAGTCGACGACGTCGACCAGATTCAGTCCCGTGTCCATGTACGCGGGAAATCGGCGCTTCAGAAAAGTCCAGGACAATCTGCCCGGTGGGCGTCGGCTTGATGTCGCGGTCTCCGATCGGACTCGACGGGTTCACCATCACGACGTCCTGCCCACCCTGCGCCGCTTCGATGACCAGGCGCTCGGCCATGAACTTGCTGCGCTTGTAATCGCCCACCATGTTCTCCAGGCTGACCGGCGAATTCTCGTCGGTCAGGCGGCCGTTGTTACCGAAGCCCATGGTCGCAACACTGCTTGTATAAATAACCCGTCGCACGCCTGAATCTCTCGCCGCCGCAAGCAGGTTGCGCGTGCCTTCGACATTCGACTCGTAGAGCTCCTGCCCATTCAGCGCCCACAGGCGATAGTCGGCAGCAACATGAAAGACGAACTCGCAACCGGCCATTCCCCGGCGCAGCGAATCCGCATCGCGCAGATCGCCAACGACGCGCTCGGCGGCGAAGTCAGCAATGTTGTCGAGACGGCTGGTCGGCCGCACCAGCAGCCGCAGCTCTGCGCCTCGCGCGAGCAGCTGCCGGGCAACATGGCTGCCCAGAAATCCAGTCGCTCCTGTGACGAAACATTTCATGAAACAGTTGTCAGTCGCCAGCCGCCAGTAGTCAGTTGCTAGTTCAGAAAACCGGGTGCCCCATCCTTCTCGCCCGACTTTGGCGAGAGGGTGGGACTTATATGATCCCGCCGCGCGAGCCGACTTCAGTCGGCGACAGAGCGGCTTACCGGTCGCGCACGACGTACCGGCGCACCTAAAGGTGCGCCCTTCCAAAGCGGCATTTCACTTGGGCGCTAATTTCTGCTGACGACTTTCAGGCGCTCTTCTTCCGAAATCGAAGTCGCCTTGGTATAGGCCGTCAGCGCCAGCAGCGGGAAGTACTGACGGTACATGGTGTACTCAAGATAGAACACGCGCGGGAAGCCGGTTCCCGTGTACAGACGCTCGTCCCACGATCCATCCTTGCGCTGCGTCTTCAGCAGATACGCCACACCGCGCTGCAACGAGTCGCTGCGCGTATCGGCGGCGGCCAGCAAGCCCATCACCGCCCATGCGGTCTGCGAAGCCGTGCTCGGTCCGACGCCCTTGGTGTTCGCATCGTCGTACGAACCGCAGGTCTCGCCCCATCCGCCGTCGGGGTTCTGCATCATGCGCAGCCACTCAGCGGCCTGCTGTACGCAGGGCTCATGATGATCCATGCCGATCGCTTCAAGTCCGCGCAGGACCAGCATGGTGCCGTAAATGTAGTTCACGCCCCAGCGCCCGAACCATGAGCCATCCGGCTCCTGTTCGCGCTTGAGGAATTCCACCGCGCGCCGCACCGGCGCATCTTTCATCGAGTAGCCATACGTCGCCAGGCACTCCAGCACGCGTCCGGTAATATCGACCGTCGCCGGATCGAGCATGGCGTTGTGGTCGGCGAAGGGGATGTTCTGGAAGACCATGCGGTCATTGTCTTTGTCGAACGAGGCCCAGCCGCCGTTCTTGCACTGCATCGACAGGATCCACTCGATGGCGCGCTCCACCGACTTGGTGTGATAGCTCTCGTTGCCGGTCTTCACCCGGCTCAGCGCCAGCAGCACCTGCGCGCTGTCGTCGACGTCGGGATAAAACTCGTTGTTGAATTCGAAGTACCAGCCGCCGGGAGCAGCGTTGCGATTCTTCACGTACCAGTCGCCGCGGCGCGTGACCTGCTTCTTCAGCATCCACTCGCAGGGCTGCACCAGGCGAGGATCGGTTGCCGACACGCCGCTCTCGGCCAGCGCAAACACCGCGTAAGCCGTGTCCCACACCGGCGACATGCAAGGTTGCATGCGGAAGGTCTTCTCTTCCTCGATGCCCAGCTTCTCAAACTCGTCCATCGCGCGAATGACCTGCGGATCGTCAAGCGAATAGCCCAGGCAGCGCAGCGCGATGATGGAGTTCATGATGCCGGGATAAATCGCGCCCAGGCCGTCGCTCATCTCCAGGCGCTCCAGCATCCACTTCTCCGCCGACTTCAGGGCGCGCGAGCGCAGCGGGCGCACGTGTACCAGCTCGAAGAAGTGCACCAGCCGATCCAGCACCAGGAAGAAATTCCGCCAGCTGATCAGCTTCTTGGCCCAGCGCAGCCGCAGTTGACTCTTGGTACGGCCGCCGACGAACAGTTCGTCGATGCCCTCCTCTGTCGGAATTTTCTTGAACGGCTTCTTGGCGTACGCGATCGACAGCGGCACCAGGATGGCGCGCGACCACGACGAAATCTCGTAGAGGTTGAACCAGAACCAGTTGGGAAACAGCACGATCTCCGGCGGAATCGCCGGGACGGCGTCGTAGTCGTACTGGCCGAGGAAGCACAGATAGATCTTGGTGAAGGTGTTGACCTCGGTCACGCCGCCCATCGCCAGAATGCGCTCGCGCGCCAGCTTGAGCTGCGGATGATCGGGGCGAGTAGCCCGCCATCTTCAGCGCGAAATACGCCTTCACCGACGCGCTGATGTTCGACGGCCCGTCTTCATAAATCGGCCATCCGCCATCGGGGTTCTGCCGGTTCAGGATCTCGACGGCACACTTCTGCGTGCGCTTCGCATCTTCGGTTCCGAGCAGCCGGTGCAGCAGGATGTAATCGGAGACAAGCGTGGTGTCGGCGCCGAGCTCTCCGCACCAGTAGCCTTCGTCGCGGTCCTGCATGCCGAAGACGAACTGCCGCGCGGCATCGACCGCCGCAGCTACACGACTCTTGATGTCATCAATTTTGCCGAAACGCATTTCGGCGCTGACTTGGGGGTTCTGCCATCGTTTCTTCTAATCCGCCACGGCGGGCGCGGCGCCAATCGCCTCCACAATCTCAGGGGGCAAACCAAAGCGCACGTTCTCAGGCATCACTTCGACCTCGCGCATATTGGTGAACCCTTGCTCCTCCAGGAAAGTTACCGCTTGCTGCACAAGGATTTCGGGCGCAGAAGCTCCCGCAGTAAGGCCGACGGTGGTTACATTCTCTAACCACTCCGGCTTGATGGAGCGATAGTTTTCGATGAGGTGCGAGTTGGTCCCGTGATTCCGGGCCACTTCGACCAGTCGGTTGGAGTTGGAACTATTGTCGGAGCCCACCACCAGCAGCAGATCGCACTCTTCGGCGACGTCCTTCACCGCCGTCTGGCGGTTCTCGGTGGCATAGCAAATATCCTGCGCGTGCGGCCCCTTGATGTTGGGAAAGCGTTGGCGCAGCGCCTCGATCACGTGCGTGGTCTCGTCGAGAGACAACGTCGTCTGCGTCAGGTACGCGACGCGATCCGGATCGGGCACATGCAAATCGTTCACGTCCTCGGGAGCATCCACGACCTGCGTCACCGTCGGAGCCTCGCCCAGGGTGCCGATGACTTCATCGTGATCGCGGTGGCCGATGAGGATCAGCGAGTAGCCTTCGCGGGCAAACTTGACGGCCTCAACGTGGACCTTCGTTACCAGCGGGCAGGTGGCGTCGATGACGCGGAGCTCGCGCAGCTTGCTGGCGTCGCGAACTTCGGGAGCCACGCCGTGCGCGCTGTAAATGACGCGCTCGCCGGCCGGAACTTCGTCCACGCTGTCGACAAAAATAGCGCCTTTGGAGGTCAGCTCGTCCACCACGTAACGGTTATGGACGATTTCCTTGCGCACATAAATCGGCGCTCCAAAGGTTTCCAGGGCAATGCGGACGATGTCGATCGCGCGCACCACGCCGGCACAGAAGCCGCGGGGCTTCAACAAAAGCAAGGTCTTGGCTTGAGTCTGAGTTTGGCTCATTACGTCCTGCATCTAGTATACGAACTCCAAACGGAGTTTCCCCACGATTACTCTATTGTAACAGCGGGGTAACGCCAATCCGGCGGCCCCGAGTTGCGCATTTCGGCACTCTACGGCGCAAATCCAACAGTCAACGGGAGTTGGCATTCGCGCCCGAAACGGACTTCGAAGAGATATCGCTTGACGCTCCTCGAAAGCCTTATGAGCTTTGCAGGGGGGACCTTCATGTGCGCATCACCCAATTGAGTTCTGACGAGCCGTCCCGCATCCTCCCATGGAAGGCTGCCCTTCAGGTCAGCGTCCCGAACCTTCCGAATCGGCTTCAGCCGGCGGCACTGTCCAGATTAGATGTCCCAGCCTGTGGGTACGTGGCAAGCATCTTCTCTGCTTGACACCGACGTCCGGCAACTCTCGCCTGTAGAATCTCCCTGCGTCCCAAACCTCATCGGAGATCACACATGACTGGCAGCGACCTTGCCCGGATGTACGAAATCAGCTTCGGCGCCATCAAACGCAACCTTGAAGATGTCAGCAACGAAGAAAGCCTGGTCCGTCCACAGGCGGGCAATTGCCTGAACTGGGTACTGGGCCACATCGTTCTCTATCGCGGCATGATGATGAAGATGGTCGGCCTCCCGTCCGTCTTTGAAGGCGAGCAGACAGCCACCTATCAGCGCGGCAGCCATCCCGATGGCAGCGAGCATTACCTCGACCTCGCAACCCTTCGCGGCCTGCTCTCCGACGCGCACCAGCAACTCATCCCAACTGTGTCAGCGATGACCGACGAGGAACTGGCGAAGAATGTGCCGGAGGAGTTCAATCGTCCTCCGCTCGCAGGCCCCATCGGAAATGCCCTGGCTCGATTGAGTTTTCACGAAAGCTACCACGCGGGACAGATTGGCTTGTTGCGGAGGATTGCGGGAAAAGAAGGGGCGATCCGGTGATCTGACGAAAACGGCACGTCTAAAGACGTGCCCTGCTACAAAGCCTAGAGATGGGAACGTTTTCTGCAAGCGATCGGTCAGCGCCCAATGCACTGATCCCTGCCCCCTAATCCCCAGCCCCTTCTATCTGTTTGCCTTGATCATCTGCTCGGCGTGCTTCAACGACGTTTCCGTCAGCTTGGCGCCGCTGACCATGCGCGCAATTTCCTTGGTGCGCTCTTCGTGATCCAGTGCGCGCACTGAGGTCTTTGTTCTGCCGCTCACTTCTTTCTTCTCGATGAGGTAGTGCTGGTCGGCGAACGACGCGATCTGCGGCAAGTGCGTGATGCACAGTACTTGCTTGGTTCGCGAAAGCTGCTTCAGCTTCTTGCCCACGGCTTCCGCCGCGCGGCCGCCGATGCCGGCGTCGATCTCGTCGAAGACCAGGGTTCGTAGCGATGAATCTCCCTTGCCGTTTCGTCCAGTCTTCTTCGTATTTCCCGACTCAATGCTGGTCTTGAGCGCCAGCATCACGCGTGACAACTCGCCGCCGGAAGCAATCTCATCCACCGGCCCCAGCGGCTCGCCGGGGTTGGCCGAAATCAGGTACTGCACGTGGTCGAAGCCGCGGCTGGTCCAGTTCCCTTCTTCATCGGTGCCGCCGACCTCAACTTTGAAGCGCGCCTTCATCGCCAGCTCGTTGATCTCGCTCTCAACCAGCTTCTCCAGCTTTCGCGCCGCTTCGTATCGTTGTCGCGACAACGTCCGCGCCGCTTCGAGATACTGCTCCGCCGCCGACGCCAACTCCTTGCGCAGCTTGCGCAGCATCTCGTCCTTGTTCTCCATCTCGTTGAGCTTGCGTTCGAGCTCAGCGCCCAGAGCGATCGCGTCGTCGAGCGTCGGACCGTATTTGCGCTTCAGCCGATCCAGCATCGCCAGCCGGTCTTCGACTTCAGCCAGCCGCTCGGGAGAAGCTTCAATTTCTTCGCCATAATCGCGCAGCCGCGCGCCGATGTCTTCGATGGTGATGCGCGCCGACTCCAACTCGGGCGCGGCGTCACGAAACTGCTCGTCGAAGCGAAGCAAGTCCTCGATGTGGCGGGTGGCGACACGAATCGAAGCTGCCGCCGAGTTATTGCTCTCGTACAGCGAGTCGTAGGCGGACATGGCAGCGTTGCGCACACGTTCGGCATTCGACAGCACGCGCTTCTCGGCCTCCAGCTTCACGTCTTCTTCCGGCTGAAGCCTGGCGTCGGCGATTTCCTTGCGCTGGAAGTTCCACAGGTCGAGCAGCTTCAGGCGGTCGGTTTCGTCGCGCTCGAGATCGGCGATGCGATGGCGAATTTCATTCCACTTGTCGAAGGCGTTCGCGACCGCGGAATCGTCGCTCCCGGCAAAGGTGTCCAGCAGCGACAGCCTCGACGGCGCATCAAAGCCCAGGACGGCTTCGTTCTGCGCGTGAATCACGGCGAGATGTGGCGCGAGTTGTTTCAGCACCGTTACCGTTGCCGGCTGATTGTTGATGAAGACGCGTCCTTTGCCGCCGGCCGCGATCTCGCGGCGCAGGATGATCTGTCCGTCTTCGGCATCGATGCCGTTTTCTTCGAGAACCGCGTCGATCGCAGGCGCAACTACTTCGAACACTGCCGCAACGGTTGCCTTATCAGTTCCATGACGCACCGCGTCGGACGAGGCTTTGTCGCCCAGCAGCAGTGCTAACGCGTCGATGAGGATGGATTTTCCGGCGCCGGTTTCGCCGGTCAGCAGGTTCAAGTCCGGAGGCAAATTCCACGGCTACGTTGTCGATGACGGCGTAGTTTTCGACCCGCAATTCCAGCAGCACGTGAGTTCTCGACCGGCGAAGTTAAGCGCAGTGTAGCAGGGAAGATATCGGCTGTCAGCCGTCAGCTAGGATCCGCGAGCTGTCAGCTGAGATCGAAGCATTTATGCACGTCGCTCCGATCGAGGCATCTGCCGTCCCTGAAGGGATTCCAGACCTAGAGATGCGCGCGTACCCCGGCTTCCGCCCCGGGGCCGAAGAGGTTCTAACCCTCCAGACCATTAAGTATCTTACTGGCGAGTAGCGTGCCGACCGCATACGCGACCGAGCGGAGAAGGGGGACGGTAAAGACAAAGAAGTTTGCGCAGCCATAGTCGGTGATTCGGTGTACGCAGTCCTGACCGGAGGTCTCGTACCACAAACTAAGTTGACCATGCGACCCATGCACCACCGGCACGATAAACAGCAGCCTCAAACCGAACCAGATTGCAGGCAAAATCCATACCAACAGGCCAAGCCTCGATCTCGAGATGCGGTAAGCCAGAATGCCGAGTAACCCCGCCAAGAGGATGTCGAGAATCCACTCCTTCCAAATGACGCCGACAATGGAAGCCGGATGGAACAACTTACCTAACCCTATGGTCAAGATCGCTGTCCCAAAGACCGCCGTCAGCAAATGCCCTAGGTACAGGCCGATATTGCGAAGCAGCTTCATGGCCAACATTTTATCGGAGCGCGAACAGCGGACAGCGACTAGCGACGCGAAGCCGACAGCGTCTTCCCCCCGTTACTCCCCCGGAAACCCCAGCCCACAACTCTGCTTCTAACGCGTCTAATGCTTATAATGCGGAGTAACGAAAGGTGAGCGTTTTTCGTCTCATGAATGTCTCCCATGCCTTGCTCGCTTCGGCCATCGGCGGTGAGATTTCCGGTCTGATTGAAACCAGCGGACTTGTCGCAAAAGCTGTTCTTGTCATCCTGTTGATCTTCAGCGTCGGTTCGTGGGCCATCATCTTCTCCAAGTGGGGACTGTTTCGCCGCGCCCGCGCGCAGAGCAACCGCTTCATGCGCATGTTTCGCAAGTCCGAGCGCCTGAACGATGTGGCCGCCGTCGTTGAGCAGTTCAAGCCCAGCCCGCTGGTCGCCGTCTTTGAAGGCGCCTATGGCGAGTTGCGCAAGCAGACGCATCCCATTCGCCTGCCGGCGTTGCAGCGCGCCACACAAATCGCTTCGTCAGAAGAACTGTCGCGGCTGGAGAGCCGCCTGCCGTGGCTTGCGACTACCGGCGCGGTCACGCCGTTCATCGGACTGTTCGGCACGGTGTGGGGCATCATCGACGCCTTTCACGGACTCGGCACCGCCGGCTCGGCCACGTTGCGCGCGGTCGCGCCCGGCATCTCGGAGGCGCTGATCACCACCGCGGCCGGATTGTTCGCCGCGATTCCCGCCGTCATCGCCTACAACATCTTCACGTCAGAATGTCCGCGAGTTCGGCGCGCGCATGGACGACTTCAGCCTGGAGCTGGTCAACGAAATCGAACGCGCCCAGGCCGGCACGGCTGCGCCTCGGCCGCAAGCCACGGTGGAGCACCGCTAATGGCTTTCACCAACGCTCAGGGCCGCACGCAGACTTCGCTCGCCGAGATCAACGTCACTCCGCTGGTCGACGTCGTGCTGGTGCTGCTCATCATCTTCATGGTCACGGCGCCGGTCTTGCAGTCGGGCATCGAAGTCTCGGTGCCGCACACCAAGACAGTGAAGGAAATCACCGAAGAGCGGCTGGTGATCACCATCAATCGCGACCAGGAAGTCTTCCTGAACAGCCAGCCGGTCAACATCAACCAGATCGGCGCGATGATTCGCCAGAAGATTCGCGATCCCGAAGGTCAGTCGGTGTACGTCCGTGCCGATGAGAACGTGCCCTTCGGAGCTTTCGCAACCGTGATGGATGCCGTCAAGCAGTCCGGCATCACCAACGTGAGCATCGTCACGCAACCGCTGGAGAGCAATGCCCGCAGACGCTGACATCTTTGCCGCCGAGGGCAACGTTCGCGGGCCCCTGATCGGCTCCATCACGCTGCACGCAGCGCTATTTGCGCTCGCACTCTTCGGATACCTGATTCCCTTCAATCGCGGTGAAAGCTGGGGTGGAACCACCGGCGGCGGTGGCGCCATGAGCGCCACGCTGGTCAGCACCATTCCACTTACCCAAGCCGCAGACCGAATCGCAGAACGTGCTCGCCAACGAATCGAAGGGACTGACCGAGTCGAAGCCAAAGGAGACTCCGAAGGAAGAACCCAAGGCCATCCCCATCCCCGAGAAAGAGACGAAGAAAAAGGGCCCCACGCCGACGGTGCAGAAGAAGCCTCCGCCGCAGCAAGTCGCCAAGGAAGAGGACAACAAGATTCCCTTCGGCCAGGGCGGCCCGGTCAGCGGGCCCTACGGCTCGTTCACCACATCCAACGCCAAGGGCGGGTTGAGCTTCACCGGCGGGACGGGCGATTTCGGCAGCCGCTTTGGCTGGTACGTCGATGCGGTCCGGCGCAAGGTGTCCGACAACTGGATGAAGTACGAAGTCGATCCGCGAGTGGACGCGGCGCGGCGTGTCTACATCTACTTCGAGATCGATCGCTCGGGTTCGCCGACCAACATTCGCGTGGAGCAATCGAGCGGCGTGCCCTCGCTGGATGAGTCGGCGATGCGCGCACTGCAGCGGATTGATACGTTCGGCCCGCTGCCCCCGGATTACCAGGGGCGCTATGTTGCGGTGGAATTTTGGTTTGATTACAAGCGGTAGTAAGGGTCGCAGCTGTCGCAGCTGAAGCTGCGACGAACGCATTTTTTTGAGTTGTCATCACGAGGAAGACTTTAGTCCGACGAGGGATCTGCTTTCCGCGATTTGGAAGGGACCTGTCATCGGCTGAAGCCGACTCAATAGGATTGGGTGGGCTGGGACGCTGGCCTGAAGGCCAGCTCTACCAACCACACGCCTGAAGGCGTGCTCCACCCGTACGGGAGCTTCTCTTGCACATGAAACGGTTCGCCGCAGTTCTTTCGCTTGTACTGCTCGCCACGCTCGGCCTCTCGGCGCAGGACTGGATTCGCACCGGCACCGGTCTGGGCGTCGAAAAAATCCGCCTGGCTGCGCCCGACTTCAAGAAGATCACTACCGACACGGGCACCAACAACCTGGCGATGACCTTCGATGTCACGCTGCAGAACGATCTGCAGAACGCCGGCATCTTCGACATGGTGTCGCGCAGCTTCTGGCCGCTGTCGATCCCCGGCGCACCGCAGGAAGTCCATCTGGCCGATTGGTCCAGCCCGCCGCCGAATGCAAATATGCTGGCTTTTGGCAACCTCAGCGTGCAGGGCGGCTACCTTAATGTGCAGGGCTGGTTGTTTGACACGAAGAACACGCAGACGCCGCAGGTACTGGGCAAGCAGTATCGCGAGCAGGCCACCGACGAAAACGCGCGCGTCATCGCGCACCGCTTTGCCGATGAGATTATCTTCCGCCTCGGCGGCGGAATTCAGGGCATCGCGGAAACCAAGTTGTATTACGTCAGCAATCGCGGCGGCTCGAAAGAAATCTGGCAGATGGATTACGACGGCGCCAATCAGAAACAACTGACCCATCTGGGATCAATCGCGCTGTCGCCGCACATCTCGCCCGACAATTCGCGGGTCGCATTCTCGGGCGTCACCAAAGACGGCTGGCAGATCCTGATGTACTCGCTCGATCTGAACCGGCTGGTGAGCTTCGCGCACTTCCCCGGCGACAACTACTCGCCGGCGTGGTCGTCTGACGGGCAGAACCTCGCGTTTTCGTCTTCGCGCACCGGCAACACCGAGATCTACACGGTCAGCTCGACGGGCGCCAATCTTCGCCGCCTGACCGAGAACAAGGGTCCCGACGTTTCGCCGACGTGGAACCCGAAGACGAACGCCCAAATCGCGTGGGTCAGCGGTCGCACCGGCCTGCCGCAGATCTACACCATGGCATCAGATGGCGGGAACGCCGTGCGTGTGACCGACCAGGGTTATGCCGTGTCGCCCTCATGGTCGCCGAACGGACAGTTCCTCACCTTCGCGTGGGTGCGGCATTATGGGGCGGGTCAGCCCGGCGCCAGCGACATTTACGTGATGGATGTGGCCAGCAAACAATTTGCGCAGTTGACGCACGACGGCGGACGCAACGACTTCCCCTCGTGGTCTCCCGACGGACGGCACATCGTCTTTCAGTCCAACCGCACCGGAAAGGTGCAGATTTGGACCATGCTGGCCGATGGCAGCGAACAGCGCCAGTTAACCACTTCCGGCGAGAATTCGCAGCCGGACTGGAGTTTTAAGTAAGCTAGGAAGTTGGTGATGCCGCCGGGACCCTCGCTGTACATGGAACGGCATCGCCCAGTGAATGGGCACTAACCCGTGTTCACGTTGAAGGCGACGGAAGGAGCACACTTCGGCCTTTCTAAGAACTGATGCGAGTGCTCTCGCGTTGAACGGAGGAAAAGAGTTGAAGCGTACAAGCAGTCAATGGAGCAAGATCGTAATCGCACTGGCTGTCATTCTGATGGTCAGCGCCTGCGGCAAGAAGAAGGCAGCCCCACCGCCTCCACCTCCGCCGCCACCTGCTCCAGCGCCCACTGCATCCCTGACAGCTAGTCCGAACACGATCAATCCTGGACAGGGGACGACCCTGACCTGGAGCACGCAGTACGCCACCGACGTCACCATCGATCAGATCGGCAAGGTCGACCCCAGCGGCACACGCCAGATGCTGCCCTCGGAGTCGACGACCTACCGCCTGATCGCGAAGAATGACAGTGGCACGCAGGAAGCCACAGCGCGTGTGACCGTCAACGCTCCTCCTCCGCCGCCCGTCAGCAACCAGGGCAACGAGACTGAGGCTCAGCTGTTCGCTTCCAGCATGCAGGATGTCTACTTCGATTACGACAGCTACGACATCTCCCAGCAGTATCAGCGGACGTTGCAGGCCGACGCCAGCTTCCTCCAGCAGCATCCCAACATCACGTTCACCATCGAGGGACACTGCGACGAGCGCGGCTCGACCGAGTACAACCTGGCGCTGGGCGACAATCGCGCCAACTCCACCAAGCAGGCTCTGGTTTCGCTGGGCATTCCGGCAAACCGCATTCGGACCATCAGCTACGGAAAGGAAAAACCTTTCTGTACCGAGAGCACCGAAGCCTGCTGGGCGCAGAACCGGCGTGCGCACTTCGTGTATCAGGGACACTAGGGGCAAGCTGGGGCCGCTGAGTCGGCCCCAATTCTCTTGGGTGAAGCAGGCTTTCGAGCGCGCTTGAGGATGTCGGGCGACGCGGACACGCTTCTCGGCCTCGGGTAATTTCGCCGTGTGACCTCGAGGACGGAAGCCGGTCTATGATGAAGGGGAATCAGTGCTCCCCCTGACCCGGAACCACGGGACCGGTTCAAAGTTTGGAACGGAACAAAACTATGCGAACTCGCAATTACATAGCTTGGTTGGCCATCGCCGCAATGCTGTTCGCGCCGGGCGCTCCGGCCTTCGGTGTGAGCAAGGAAATGGTTCAGCTGCAAACCCAGGTGCAGGCGCTGCAGGACCAGGTCGCGCGTATGCAGCAGTCCATCGACATGAACATGGGCGTGATGAAGAACCTCATCGAGCAGAGCGCCGACAGCGTCAACAAGATGAACGTCACGGTCACCGATCTGCAGAACAAGATGCAAGGCATGAGCGCCGACAACAGCGGCAAGATCGATCAGCTTTCCGGCCAGGTGCAGTCGCTGCACGACTCGGTCGACGAACTGAAGTCGCGCATGGCCAAGATCAGCAAGCAGCTCGACGACATGCAGCAGGGCGGGCAGAATCTCAGCGCCGGACAGCCCGGCATGACGGCTGCTCCCGGAGGCGCGCCGGTTGCGCCCGCTCCTGAAGGCGGCGCTGGTGCGGCTCCCAATGCCCCGCCCGCCGACACGCTCTACAACAACGCGCTGCGCGATTACAATTCCGGCAAGTACGACCTGTCGTCGCAGGAGTTCACGCAGTATCTGCAGTACTACGGCAACACCGATCTGGCCGGTAACGCGCAGTACTACCTCGCCGACATCGAATACCGTCAGGGCAACTTCCAGCAGGCGGTCACCGATTACGACAAAGTGCTGGAGCAGTATCCCGGCGGCAACAAGGCCGCAGCCGCGCAGTTAAAGAAGGGCTATGCGCTGCTCGAGCTCGGGCAGAAGGACGCCGGCGTCCGCGAGTTGAACAGCCTGATCGCGCGCTACCCGCGTTCGATTGAAGCTTCGCAGGCCCGCGATCGTCTGCGGCGCTTGGGCGTGACCACCGGCAGCACGGTCCATAAACCGCCGGCCGGCCATTAATTGCTCCCCATATTTCAAAGCTGGTTCAGGCGCTGCCTTTTGGCCGCGCCTTTCATTTTATTAAGCTGTTTTATTTCAGTTGTTTAGGCTGGGCGTTAAGGTTGCAGCCGGTTGCAACCCGTTGCAAAAATTATCAGTCTTGACCGGGTCAAAGGAGGGGGCTTAAATGACCCCTGAAGCGTAGGATTCCCGGGGTAGATTGTCTCAGCGGTTTGCTTCGGCCTACAGATAGAAAGAAGTGGTCTATGAGAAAGTCATTCAGAAACTCTCTCGGTTTGCTGTTGACCGTCGCTGCTGCTGCGCCTCTGGCGTTGGCTCAGAATATTCATCGCGTACCCGAAGGCGGATCGGATATCGCCTACCTGCTCATGGCAGGAGTGACCTGCGTCGGCGCGGTGTGGTATCGCTATCGCCGGCCTTAGATTGCACGGTGGTTTGACCAAAAATCTCAACCTGCAAACCGGGCGCGCTCGTGGGGAAGCGCGCTCACTCGCATTTTCTGGTTAACATTTTCTGCTCGGCTTTTCGGTCGACTACGACACAATCCTGGTCGTCATTCCCTCTGCCGGCGTTCCCGCCGCCATCCCTTGCGCCAGAATCAGCTCGCGTGCTTCGTGCCGAATTCTCGGCAGATGCATAAGGAACAGCACCGCTCCCCCGATGCACGCCGCTCCTCCGAGTGCCACCGTCCAAGGCGCGCCCAGGCGATGCGCCACCGACCCCGCCGATAGAGATCCAAACGGCGCCATGCCCATGAACATCATCGAGTAGACCGCGATAATCCTGCCGCGCAGCCGGTCAGGCACCATCGTCTGGATGAGCGTGTTGGACGCGGCCATCTGCACCATGATGAAAAATCCTACAGGCAGCAGCAGCAGCGTCGACAGCCAGAAGATTTTCGAGAAGGAAAAGAAGATCAGGCTGGCGCCGAAGCCGGCGGCGCAGAAGCCAATCAGCCGGCCCAGCCCTTGCACACCTACGCGCGCCGCCAGGCTCGCCGCTCCCAGCAGCGCGCCGATGCCGGTGGCGCCCATCAGAATGCCGAGACCTCTAGCGCCGCCGTGCAGAATCTGGTCGGCAAACACCGGCATGAGAATCGTGTACGGCACGCCCACAAAGCTCACCACTCCCAACAGCAGCAGAATGGCGCGGAACGGCCCGGTATCGCGCGCATAGCGCATGCCTTCCAGCACGTTCTGCAGCGGAGAACCTTCCGTCGCCAGCTTGGCCGTGTGTTGGATCCGCATGAGCAGCAGCCCCGCGATCACCGCGATGTAGCTCACCGCGTTGGCGAAAAAGCACCAGCCCTCGCCGATCGACGCCACCAGAATTCCCGCCACCGCCGGGCCGATAATGCGCGCGCCGTTGAACATCGACGAGTTCAGCGCGATGGCGTTCATCAGGTCTTCGCGGCCGACCATGTCGATGAGGAACGACTGCCGCGCGGGAATGTCGAAGGCGTTCACCACTCCCAGCAGCGCGGAGAGTACGACGATCTCCCACACCGTGATGCGGTGCGCCAGGGTGAGCCCGGCGAGAATGCCGGCCAGGATCATCGAAGCCGTCTGCGTGGCGATGACTACATGTTTGCGATTGACCCGGTCGGCCACGATGCCGCCGATGGGCGCGATAAGAAACACCGGTATCTGGCTGGAGAAACCGACCGCGCCCAGCAGGAACGCCGAGTTGGTCATGCGATAGACCAGCCACGATTGCGCGACCGTCTGCATCCAGGTGCCAATCAGCGAGATCAACTGCCCGGCGAAAAAGAGTTGGAAGTTGCGGTGCTTGAGCGCGCGCACCGCCAGCGCCAGCTTGGAGTCGCGCGCGGCCGGGACGGTAAATTCCTGCTTCTCTTCCGCGACGATTTCGCGTAGCGACTCGTGTTCAGGTTGTTGCGACGGCTCGTCCATCGATTATTGGATGCTGGAAGGATGCGACGGTTCTAATGCCTCGTGGCGCAGGGTTGAGGCCTTGCATTTCCGATGCACTCACATCCAGAATACTGCAATTTGCAGAATGGCAATTGCGTGAAACCAAACCCGGTTGCCGCGGGCGTAGTGTTCGGGATGGAGCAAGCCTTCACAGGCGTGCATTGAGTTCCACCGCCTCGGGTAGAGCGGGCCTTCACACCCGCGTCCGAGCGCAGCTTCAATGGTTCGAGTCGGCTTCAGCCGACGGCAGAGCAACGCGGCCTTCAAAGCGCGCCGTAAGAGTCTTCGTCATCGGGCCGACGATCCCTCAATTTGCCACGCATCGCCTAAGCCTTTATCTTCCTAATTTGGCTAACGACAAAATCCCCGCCCATCGCCGCTTCTTTCGCCGCGTAAAGAGCCTCGCGCTCACCCCGGAAGCGTTCTACCGGCTCTCACTGCGCATGAAGTACGGCGCCTCGCAGCTCACCCAACCTCCCGCTCCCAACCTCGCCAACGGGACCTTGAAGACGCGCGACGAATGGCAGTCTGCCTTCGAGAACGCCAGGAACCAGCACGTCCCCTTGCATCGCGGCCCGGAGAAAAACTGGGACCACCTTGCCGCGGTCGCGACCATCCTCGCGCACACCAAGCCCAGCGCGCGCATCCTCGACGCCGGCGCTGAAGTCTACAGCAACGTTCTGCCGGCGCTGTTTCTCTACGGCTATCGCGACCTGCACGGCGTCAACCTGACCTTCACTGCGCCAGCGCGCCGCGGCCCCATACGCTACATCCCCGGCGACCTGACGCGCACGCCCTACGCCGACAGCTCCTTCGACGCCATCACCTGCATGAGCGTCATCGAGCACGGTGTCCCGCTCGAGGCCTACTTCCGTGAAATGTTGCGCCTGCTCAAGCCCGGCGGCCTGCTCATCACGTCGACCGACTACTACCCCACGCCGATCGACACGCGCGGGCAATCGGTTCACGGCGCGCCCATCAAGATTTTCTCGCGCCCCGAAATCGAAGCTATGCTGCAACTGGCCGAATCCATCGGCTTCGAGCGCACCGGCGACCTCGACCTGACCTGCGAAGAAAAGCCCATCCGCTGGGAGCAGTTCGGCCTGGAATACACCTTCATCCTCTTCACCCTGCGCAAACCGCGTTAGAGCAAAATCCTGAACACCATCAATACTTGGGACGTACGACCGTCCTGCGTACTCTCGCATGAATTGTCATCCCGACCGAGGACTTCGGTCCGAGCGGAGGGACCTGCGGTTTGCCGCAATGGCGATGTTCCTGTCATCCCGATCCAAGCGCCAAACAAAGGGTCATCCCGAGGGAGGTTTTCTTGCGAAGGACCGCTATCGTCGCAAGAACCTGGGTGGAGCACCGCTTCAGCGGTGCAGTAAAGCTGTGGTAATGGGATGCGGCTTCAGCCGCTGAGGTAAATCCGCCTACGGTTTCTTCTGGTAACCAACAACACTCACATCACTGAAATCTCTGCGCCCGAGCGGCCAAATATCCCGCTGCTAATCTTTTCTTCAACCGCATGAACCTCGGCATCCTCCGGCTTCACCCGATACAAAACCAGCCACACCCATGGCGCAGCGTCAACCTTCTGCTCCCAGCCGTCATCCGCAGGAACCGGCGTCGGCCGTTGCGTCAGACCGCCGGGCAACCAGTCGCGATAGCTCTCTCCCGCAAACTCCCCGACAGGCTGCTCATACAGCACGCGATCTCCGCTATGCCCATTCGCAATCAGATACTCCACCGCCCCGCGCCAATCCTCGCCCGCGCGCCGGTAAACAATCCCGGCACTTACCAGCGACAACACGCAAACGCTAACCACCGCCGCGCTGCGCAAAGCCCGGGTTGCATCCGTTCCACGCCGACCGCGGTCATCAGAATCCATCCCGGCAAACAAATGATGAGGAAGCGGTGATAAAACGCGGGACGCACGATGGATACCAGCAAGGTAATCACGATCGGCGTGAACACCAGGCTGGCGGGCAGGAACGATCGCCAACGCTCCTCGTTGTTTCGCTCCATCTTCATGAAGAAGACAGCGATCAGCGCGAGGTCGACGACAAGCAGCACCGCGCCTACCGCCTTGCCGCTGTCGGCCGCTAGAAACGCCCCCAGGTGATACACCTCGAGCAGCGACGGCCTCTGCACCCACGAGATGTGCCCGGTGTCCTGCGTGTGAATCAGCCAAAGAATTGGCGCGACCATCGCCGCCATCATCGCCGTCGCCATCAGCAACAGCTTCCACGGCCTGCGATCCGGGCGCATCCCCGCCAACGACACATAGTGCGCCGCCGGCACCAGCACGCCAAAATAATGGAAGTAGCAGGTCAGCCCGGCGACCATCGCATACGCGAACATCAGCCCCGAACCCGGCTCCTCGATCAGCCGCACAAACAGATACGTCGACAGCAGCACCAGCAGCACCAAAAAGCTGTAGGCCCGCGCCTCCTGCGAGACACTGATCGCGCACGCATTCAGCGCCAGAAAAAGCGCTGCGATCATTCCGACGCGCTCACCGAACAACTTGCGTCCAAGCCCATACATCAACGGAATCGCGAGCACGCCGGGAATCACCGACAGCAAGCGCACCGTGCCTTCGCCGTATCCGAAGCCCAGCCACGGCCGCAGCAGCACGTAGTAGGCGGCCATGTTGCCTTCGTCGTGCCACAGGAAATGCCAGAACACCGGCGCGGTACGCCGCGCAATTGCGACGCTGGCAATTTCGTCGATCCAGAAGCTCTTGTGACCGAGCAGCACCAGCCGCAACACCGCGCCCACAGCGACGATCACCCAAAGCCAAAGCGAGCGGCGCCCATTTTCCTGAGCGCGCCTGGTATCGGCTTTGCTGGCGGCAGACAACATCCCCCGAATATAGCAGTTCAAATCACAGGGTCCGCGCCGGACGCCGGGCACGGCAGGGTTACGCGTCCGTGAAGAACATGTGAATGTCTGTTGAATTCTCAGCAGGCCCAAAAACCTTCGCACACCCTTGTAATCGATTCTTCAAGCGCCGATACTTTTCTTTCTACTTCGCATGCCTACATTTGCCGCGGTTGACATCGGTTCGAACTCGGTCAGGCTCAAAATCGCCAAGGTAGTCCGCGGACGCCTGGAAACTCTTCACGAAGATCGCGAAGTGACACGCCTGGGGCAAAGTGTCTTCGCTAACGGCTCGCTCGATCCGCAGGCCATGGCTCTCACGCTGCGCGTGCTGCGCCGTTTTCATCGCGCCATCCAGGAGCATGCCGCCGATCGCGTCCGTGTAGTCGCCACCAGCGCCCTGCGCGACGCCGGCAACAGCCGCGCCTTTCGCGACTGGGTCCGCACTGCGACCGGCTGGCGCGTGGAAGTCATCTCCGGACTGGAAGAAGGCCGCCTGATTCATCTCGGCGTGCTGGCCAGCTCGCGCATCGCCCACAGCCGCGCGCTGCTTATCGATCTCGGCGGCGGCAGCTGCGAGCTGACCCTCTCGATCTCAGGCCACATCGACGACATGGTGAGCTTGCCTATCGGCGCCGTCCGCCTGACGCAAACTTTCCTGCGCGACGATCCACCCAAGCGCGCCGAATTGAAGCAAATGCGCGCCGTCATCCAGCGCGAAGTGTCGCGCATCAAGAAGCGCATCATCGAAGCCAAAATGCAGGTGGTGATCGCCACCTCGGGCACGCCCGCGGCGCTCTCCGGCTTGTACGCCGCCAAGGTTCGCGGCTACGACGAGAGCAAGCCGCACACCGTACCGCAAACCGCAGTGGTGAAGCTGGCCGACGACCTCAGCCGCCGTCCGCTGGCACAGCGACGCACCCTGCCGGGCATTGGCCCGCGGCGCGCGGAAATCATCATCGCCGGGGCCATGGTCTTCGCCGAACTCATGCAGCTCTGCAAGCTGCGCAGCTTCCGCTATCTGCCGCTCGGCCTGCGCGACGGCCTGCTGGCGCAGATGATGGCCGATTACAATGCCAGCACCGCCATCAAGGAACAGGTGCAGTCCGAGCGGCACGACGCGCTGCTCTCCGCGGCCAGGCACTACGGCGCTGACCTGCCATTTGCCCAGCGCATTCGCGACCTGGCGCTCGAATTGTTCGAACGCCTGCGCCCAGTCCACCAGTTGCCGCCGCAGTACGCCGACTGGCTGGAAGCCGCGGCAATGCTGCACGAAGTCGGCGCCTACATCAACCGCTCCGGCCGCCGTCGCCACACCTACTACGTCATCTCGAACTCGGAGATCTTCGGCTACACTCCGCTGCAACGCCGCATCATCGCCGCCATCGCGCGCTTTGTCGGCAAGTCGCTGCCCTCGCCCAGCAACCAGGTGATGCGGGTTTTGCCGGGGATCGATCAGATCAACGTGGTGAAGGCCATCGCCCTGCTGCGCCTGGCACGCGCTCTTGATCAGGGCCGCCGCGCCTCCGTCGCGCAGCTGAAGGTTCGCATCCACCAGGACGGCCGCGTGCGACTCCTGCTGAAGCCGAAGGCATCCGACGGGATCGACCTGGAATTGTGGGCGGTAGAACAGGAAGGAAATTACTTCGAGACGGTCTTCGGCCGCGAGCTGCTGGCCGAGGCCTGCTGAATCGAGCGCACCAGCTTCGGGGGCATACTCCACTTCAGGACGGCAGGCTTACGGCCCTCTTTTTCCACGCGCGCGATCGCGCCTTTCTTCATCTCCAACGTTCCCGGCGCCGCGCCCACCATTTTGCTCAAGAACTCCGTCATTGTGGGATTATGTCCCACAACCATGATGGCGTCCTTGCGGCTGTACCGGCGCAGCAAGTCCTGGAATTGTTCGTAGGTCGCCCCAGGACGCAGCGCGTTGTCGGTTAGCACTTTTTCTTCGTGATCGATTTCGTTCGCCACCACCGACGCCGTCTGCATGGCGCGCTTCAACGGGCTGGAAAGAATGGTATCGACCGTTATATTCAGCGCTGCCAAAGCACGTCCCACATCGTGGGACTGCTCGATTCCCAGCTTATCCAGCGGCCGTTTCTCGTCCTTGGCGGGATTGAGTTTCGGTTCGCCGGCGTTGGCATGACGCAAGAAAAAGATCTGCATGTTGACTATTTGGCCCTGACCGTCTTTCGCACGCTACGCCGGCGGGGCGTCGGCAGTTCCGGAATCGAATCCAGAGTCACCTTGCCCTCGGCAAGCGCAATCAGGAATTCCTGTGCGTTGAAGTATACGCCGCGCTTCGATGAGCGGGAGCGCGAGGTCACCCGGTCCGCGTAAACGTACCGGCCGTCCGGTTGCAAAATCCGCGCCTCCGTATTGTCGGCCAAATAAGCCTCCAGAATCTCCCCGCGAACTCTCTGCTTCAGCATCGGATCCTTGATGGGAAACAGCACCTCAACGCGCTCCAGAAGATTGCGCGGCATCCAGTCGGCGCTGCCCAGAAAAACTTCCTCGTCGCCGCCATTGGCGAAGTAGAAGATGCGGCTGTGCTCCAGGAATCGCCCGACAATACTGCGCACCGTAATGCGATCGCTGATGCCACGCACGCCCGGCCTCAGTCCGCAAATGCCGCGCACGATCAAATCGATCTGCACCCCTGCCTGCGACGCCCGATACAATTCGCGCACGATGTTGCGATCCAGTAGCGAATTCATCTTGGCAATGATTCGCGCTGGACGCCCGTGGCGTGCGTGATCGGCTTCGCGCGCAATCAGGTTAATGCTGCGCTCGGCCAGATTGATCGGCGCCACCAGCAGCGGATCGTAGCTTGGCCGCTCGGCATACGCAGTCAGAAAATTGAATACGCTGTGTACCGACGACGTGATCTCGGGGTCGGCCGTCAGCAGGCTCAGATCGGTGTAGTAGGTTGCCGTGATCGAGTTGTAGTTGCCGGTGCCCAGGTGCGAGTACAGCCGCGTCTCGCCGTCCGGATCTTTGCGCACCATCATCGCCAGCTTGCAGTGGGTCTTCAGTCCCACCAGCCCGTGAAACACCTGCACCCCGGCGTCTTCCAGCGAGCGCGCCCAGCGAATGTTGCTGGCTTCGTCGAAACGAGCCTTCACCTCGACGACTACCGTCACTTCCTTTCGCGCGGCTGCATCCATCAGGGCTCTGACAATGGGAGAGTTCTCGCTGGTACGGTACAGCGTCTGCTTGATCGACAGCACGTTGGGATCGTCGGCCGCCGTGCGAATGAATTTCACGACTGAATCGTAAGAGTCATACGGATGATGCAGCAGAATGTCGCGATGGCGGATTTCCTCGAAGATGTCCTCCGACTTGCGATTCAACTGCAGCTCGCGCGCCACAAACGGCTTAAACTTCAGGTCCGGACGATCCGTCTCCTCGTAGAAATGAAACAGTCGCGACAGATTTACCGGCCCGTCGGTGCGGTAAATCTGCCAATCCTCCATCTCGAAGTAGCCGCGCAAGCCGCTCGATCATCTCCGGATTGGCGTCGGCTTCGATCTCCAGCCGCACCGCGTCGCCCTTACGCCGGTTGTGCAGCTCGGTGCGAACCGTTTCCAGCAAGTTGCGCGATTCTTCTTCCTGCAGATACAGGTTGCTGTTGCGGGTCACGCGAAAGGCGGCTTCCGAGATGATCTCGTAGCCGCGATACATGTCCACAGTGTGGGAGGCCACCAGGTCCGCCAGAAAAATGTAATCTTCCGTGCCGTTTCGCCGAGGTAGCTTGATCAGCCGCGGCAGCACGCGCGGCACGGTCACGACTCCCATGTAGGTCGACGACGCGCGACGACGCCGGCGCAGCAGAAGCGCCTCGCAAAGTGCTTTGTTCAGAACCCGCGGAAATGGATGGGAAGGATCGACGGTCACCGGCGTCAGCAGCGGATCCAGCTCGCGATCGCAATAATCCGCTACAAACGAGCGCTGCTCGGACGTCAGGTCTTTCATGCCGACGACGCGGATGCCTTCCTGCGCCAGCGCCGGACGCAGCGACAGGTTCCAGCAGCGATACTGGTCGCGCATGAACTCGTGCGTGAGTTGCCCGACCAGTTGCGCCTCCTGCCGCGGCGTACGGCCGTCGGGCCCGGGCTCGGTCTGGCCGTCTTCTATGCGCTGCATCAGGCCGCCGACGCGGATTTCGAAAAACTCGTCCAGATTGCGGGCGGTAATGGCGAGAAATTTCACCCGCTCCAGAAGCGGGTTGCGGGGATTCTCCGCCTCCTCGAGTACACGGCGATTAAACGCCAGCCACGAGGCTTCGCGGTTCAATACCAGAGATGAATCGTCCAGGGACTGCCTGACCATAGAGAGGCGCGCGTTACGAGCGCAAGTTCTCCTATGTTACACGAAGGTTACAACGGCGGGGAGGACAAAGTCGATGCGCCGGCCGGATCTGGACAAGCAGCCGCAGCGCTCAGGTCGATGTGTCGGCAAGTCCTACAATGTGGGACTGCGGAGAAAAGGGCGGCAAGCTGAAACTGTCAGCGGCTGGTCGGGATCTGCAAGCTGCCCACGCCACGCGAGTCCGACGCGCTGGGAGAGCCTGGCATCGTCGCAGCGCGGCTGTGCTGCGCAGGAGTTGCCGCCGCCGAACCAGAGCGACGCGTCATCGAGGTGGAGTGCGACCCCGACGGCTGGTGCTTCTGCGTCGAAGCCGGCGCGGCCGGACGGTGAAACATCGTGTGGTCGCGCTCAGCGTAGTGTTGCGCGAAAAGGCTGCCCGCAAACAGGAACATTGCGGCAATGGTGAGGGAGCGAATTGAAGCCGGCATAAACATAAAGCTCTGAACTGTTCGGAAACTGTCTCTATTCTACGCTAGCCGTGGCACTCCCGGGGACAGGGAAAATCGTGTCGAATCTACGACTTTCGGCGCACTCGTTTCGCTGGAGACTTGATCCGAGCACCACTTTTGAGGGCTTTCCGTTCGAAACGATACTCGCATTCGGCTAAGTCTACTTTTCGCCCGCGAAAGCGGACGGCCTCAGCCTCCAGGAGAAAACGCTGCTCCAGACCGGCCTCGCGAGGCAGTGAGATGCGGCCACCCGAACCGACGATGCGCTGCCAGGGCAGACCGGGAACTGTGTTGAGAACCCGCGCCACCGCCCGCGCATTTTTCGGATAGCCCGCAGCCTTGGCAATTGCGCCGTAGGTGCTCACCCGCCCGCGCGGAACTTTGCGAATTGCAGCGGCGATCGCGAGCGCCATGGAAGGTTGGGATCGGCCGGAAGGCATGCGCCAACTACGATATCATTTGAACCGATGACTGAGCCGACCCGCGATCCCCTATCGCGCTTCTCCGACCGGGCGGAAGACTACGCCAAATATCGTCCCCGCTACTCCCACGATGTGGTACAGGCACTGAACCAGGCCTGCGGTCTCGCTGCCGAGCATCTGCTGGCCGATGTAGGCTGCGGTCCCGGCATGCTGGCCGAGATATTCCTGGAAAATGGAAATCGCGTCATCGGGATTGAGCCCAACCGCGAGATGCGTCTCGCTGGGGAAAAGTATCTGGCCAAGTACCCGAACTTCAGCATGGTTGAGGGAAGCGCCGAGCGCACGACGCTGGCCTCCGCCAGTGTCGACTTCGTTCTTGCCGGACAAGCCTTCCACTGGTTTCGTCCGCCTGAGTCTCGCGCCGAGTTTGCCCGGATTCTAAAGCCAGGCGGCTGGGCCGTACTGGTTTGGAACGACCGCAACATCGATGCCACTCAGTTTCTGCGCGCCTATGAAAACTTCCTGCGCGAGTTCTCCAACGACTACGAGCAGGTAACGCACAAATATCTCGCCAGCTATGAAGCTCTGGAGCGATTTTTCTCGCCGAACAAGTTGCACCTGATCAAGCAACGCAACTGGCAGCATCTCGACTTCGACGGATTGCGTGGGCGGCTGCTCTCTTCGTCCTACATTCCGAAATCCGGCGAACGCCACGACTCCATGATGCGCGATTTGCCCAAGCTCTTCGAAGATCATGCGGTCGATGGTCAGGTCGTGCTGGAGTACGACACCAAGATTTACTACGGGCATCTGGAACGGTGAACGATGTGTCTGACGTTGTGGTACTACGGACCGAACGCCTTGGTCGCCGCGTTGGGGAGCAGTGGATTGTCAACGACATTTCGCTCAGCGTGAATCGGGGCGAATTGCTGGGGCTGGTCGGCGCCAGCGGCTCAGGCAAGAGTTCCCTGCTCCGCTTGCTCAACCGCCTCGACGAGCCGACCAGCGGCACTGTCTTTCTGGAAGCCCAGGACTATCGCGAGATTCCACCGCGCACGCTGCGGCAGCGCCTCGGGATGGTCACCCAGCGCCCGTTCCTCTTTCCCGGTGACGTCGCGTCGAATCTTCGCTTCGGCCCCGCACAACGCGGCGCAACACTTACCGACGGCGAGGTTGCCAAGCTCCTGGAGCATGTCGGGCTGACGGGCTTCGCCGCGCGCAATGTCGCCAACCTTTCCGGCGGCGAGCAGCAGCGAGTTTCGCTGGCGCGAGCGCTGGCGAATCGCCCCGAAATTCTGCTGCTCGACGAGCCGACTTCGGCGCTGGACGAGCAGGCTAAGACCGGCATCGAAGACCTCATCCGAAACTTGGTGAACGAAGACCACTTCACGATGATCCTGGTGACGCACGACCGCGATCAGGCGCGGCGCATCTGCGATCGCGTAGGCCTGATCGAAGCCGGCCGGCTGGCACACCTGGGAACTCCGGCGGAGGTGCTGCATGCTTAAATCGCTCTTCTACTCGCAGGTTTCGCTCGGGCTGGCGCAGGCGGCTATCGCCTCGGTGCTGGCCTTGCTGGTTGTGCTGCTGGCGCGTCGTCGCAACATCCATCTGGAAACCGACGCCGCCATCGCGCTGGTGCGCGGCATCGTGCAGATCGTCGTCGTCGGTTCCATCCTGATGCTGCTGCTCAAAGGGCCGCGCTGGACCAGCGTGTTTTTGCTCGCCGGCATGGTTCTCGCTGCGGGTTCGATTTCGGCCAAGCGCGCGAAGAACGTTCCTGGCGCCTGGAAAGTCTCAACCTACTCGATCGCCGCCGGCGCTGGTCTGGTGACCGCGGTGATGACGTGGGCGGGCGTGATCGACACCGCCATCACCTCGTTGATTCCCGTTGGCAGCATGATCATCGCCAACGCGATGAACACGAATGGACTCGCCTTGAATCGCTTCCGCTCCGAGGTGCTGGCGCACTCGGGCGAGATCGAAACCGCGCTCGCCCTGGGCGCCGCGCCCGACAAAACCATCGCCAGCTACACCGAGGCCAGCATCCACTCATCGCTGATTCCGGCGATCGACAACTTGCGCTCGCTGGGTATCGTGTGGATTCCCGGGCTGATGACGGGCATGCTGATCGCCGGCGTCGACCCGCTCTACGCCGCAATTTATCAGTTCGTAGTGATCGCCATGATCCTGGCGTCGTCGGGTCTGACCTCGCTGCTCAGCACGACCATGATCCGCGCGTACATCTTCTCCCCGGCCGAGCAGTTGCTGCTGAAGGAAAGCGCGTAGTGAACCATCTATAATGCTTAAGTTAGCTGCTGGGCCGGACGGTCGCTGGGGGCGCAAGCTCGCAGAGGAAAGTCCGAACTCCACAGAGCGGTGTGCCGGATAACGTCCGGGGGGCGGCCGTCAAGGGCCGTTTACGGAAAGTGCCACAGAGAACATACCGCCGGTGACTTCGGTTGCCGGTAAGGGTGAAAAGGTGCGGTAAGAGCGCACCGCGCCGCCAGTAATGGCGGTGGCAGGGCAAACCCCACACGGAGCAAGACCAAATAGGGGAGGATCGCGCTTCGGGCGCGGGCGTGCCGGCTCGGTGCGCCACAACTTCCGGGTAGGTCGCTAGAGCCGCGCAGTAATGCGCGGCCCAGAGGAATGACCGTCATGCCGCTCTTTGTTCTCATCTCCTACATTGTGGGACGTGAGAGCAAGGAGCGGCATACAAAATTCGGCTTACAGGCCCGGCAGCTAAATTCAGCAACCAGCGATTAGCAGTCAGCCAAGGCTGCTCTCGCCCACGTTTGCTTCCCTCTGCGCATTTGCTGTCTTCCTGCTTGTTCACATCCTCGCTTCGGCACTCGTCTTGTGTCAGGGGAAAATGGAAATCTGGGAATTTACCGCGCGACCCAGGCGGCGGTATCGACTACGGCGCGCCGAGAATTCGAACGCTGATTGCGCGGCTTCGCAGGAGTCTGTGCCCGGGCGCTGAAACTTCCGGTCTGTACGTCGAGTTCGCGCGAGGTCAGCACATGCGGGCCGGCAACGCGGACGTCGGCGACAGCCTTCGTGTTGGTTTGCACCCACACGCCGTTCACCTGGCCGTAGTTGATGGTGACGTTCAGCTTCTTGATCCAGAAGGAAGGATTCTTGGAGGTCTGGCCGTCGATGCGGAGAATCTCGAAGTCGTTGGCGTCAACCCACGCTTTGCCGCGCACCAGCTCGACGGCCTCGCGTTTAGGCGAGAGCTGCAGCACGTAACAATCGTGTCCGTTGATAGTCTCGCGTCCCAGCAGGGCGAAATCGTAGTTCGCGGAAGTCAGTTCGTGGGCGTCGGCGTGGCCGGCCATGCTGGTCTCATGATCCAGCACTTTGCGCACGATGCTGGTGCCGCGATCGCTGCCCTCGGCTTTCACGATGTTGTAATCTTTCGCCGCAGGCGGCACAAAGTTAACCTGCGCCACCACCTTCGAAGTCGGCTGTTGCGCGCCGTCCGAACCTAATTGATATTCGCGAGTAACGGTATAGGCAATGCTGTGGTCGCGCTCGGCGGTGCGAACCTGGTCCATGCGGCTGAGAATCTGGTCCAGCTTCAAACTCTGTGCCCAGCTGAACAGCGGAAGGGCTGTAAGCAAACTTGCCAGAACAATAGCGTGCCGCGTTGGACCCAACATCCACATAATTTCTAACCTGGCCCCGAGGTCGAATCCCGCGGCTGCTTTTTTAGAAGCACGCAGGAGGCCAACCGATGTCTCGACATCGTGCTTTCGCGCGCAGCAATTTACAAGTGAAGCTTAGATGAATCGAGCTGGCAGCTATTCTGAAATGACTCGATGAGGGAATTTCTTGCGCCTTAGATGTGAAGGGGGGCGGCGGCTAATTCTTCTGGGCAACTTCCTTGTAGATGTCGAGCATCCGGGTGACGCTGGCATCCCACGAAAACTTCGCGGCTTGCACCAGCCCGCGCGACTTCAGCTTGTCGCGCAGCGCCTGGTCGATCAGCACGCGATGCAGCGCGCGCATGATCTCGAAGACGTTCTCCGGATTCACCATGACAGCGGCGTTGCCAACCACCTCGGGCACCGAAGAGGTGTTGCTGGTCACCACCGGCGTGGCGTGCGCCATCGCTTCCAGCGGTGGCAGCCCAAAGCCTTCGTAGAGCGAGGGGAAGACGAAGATTTTTGCCTGATCGTAAAAAATGCGCAGCACATCGATGGGCACGAAGCCGAGGAAGCGCACATCGTTCTGCACCGCGCCCTTGATGCAGGCGCGCCGCAGGTCGGGATGCCGCGAGACTTCGTCACCAATGATGATGAGCTTCAGGTCGTCGTACAAGCCTTCCTTGTTTAGCTCGTTTTTCAGCGCGGCAAAGGCCTCAATGATGCGCACAACATTCTTGTGCGGGCTGATGCGCCCGGCATACAGCAGGAACGGGCAGTTCACCTGGTAGCGCTCAGCGATGAACTCGCGCTCGGCGTCGCTGGCGTGGCCCATGCGAAAGCGGTCGTCGATGGCGTTATAGATGACCTCAATCTTTTCGGGCTTCACATCGAACAGGCGAACCGTGTCGGCCTTGGAAAAATTCGAGACGGCAAAGATGCGCGCGGCGCGATGCAGCACACGCCGGGTGAACTGGAAATGCAGTGTGCGCTTCAAGGACGACTGGCTATTCACGCGGTACATGTGGTCGAGCAGATCGTGCACGGTGACGACGTAGGGGCACGGGATGCCTTGCGGCTTCCAGAACAGGTGCGGCACGTGCAGCAGGTCGCAGCGGTTGTCTTTCAGGATGCGATGCAGCTCGACGTAGCTGGCGATGGAGAGTTCGTTCGGCTGGCCCGGTACGGTGATGAAGTTCGGGGGCAGCGGCTCGATGTCGCCCAAACGGCCGGGAATGCCGATGAGGAAATATTCGTTGTCCTGATCGAGGCGCGCCAGCGTACGGATTGCGTTGCGCGTGTAGGTTCCCACGCCGAACTCGGTAATACGCCGGATGTCGATGGCGACGCGCACAGAACAGTGTAGCAAGCGGGTGAGACGCGCCCGCTGGTGCGGCGGCCGTCAACTGCATTCGCGATGACAATTCGAGGAAGAACATGCCGTCCGGCCTGCGCGATTTCACATCTTCGCGGGGCAGCGGTCGACCTTCAACTCCGTAACTGAGCTGAGCGGGGATGCAACAAAGCGACCAGTCGGTCGCCTTTCCTGCGCGAATCGTGGGTCACAGCCGCTTTGGCTCCTGCGGTCCGGGCTCGCGTACGGGACTGTCGGGTGCGATCACCGGTTTGTCCGGGGGCTCCTGCACCGGAGGCGGAGGATCTTCGCCGGGTGGAATCGGGATCGGCGGATCTTCGTCGCTACGTAAAGTGCAAGGCCTGATGTTCTCGTGCGAAGTCAGCATTGTGTGCATGTTATTGTGCCGCCTTTCCAGCCAACTCGGCTCCCGGACGCGACTCATCCTTGGGCCTGCGCGTTACAGCGTGACGGCGGGCGGGGCGGTGCTTCGGCTCCTTAGGCACGGCGCAGCGTCCTTTGCCTCCGACAGCCTCTTCGACTTCTTTCGCCGTTTCGCGGGTGACAAGTTCGTTGAAGCTGCTGCGCTCGCCGCCGGCGGTTTCTTCCTGGTAGAGCAGCGCCAGCTTACGGCGCTCAAATCTTTCGAACCACTTGTCCCAGGGAATCTCGGTAAGCGACTCATCATCGCCGGGAAATGCCAGGCGGATGGCGGCGTTGGCAGCGACGGGCCGCGCTTTACGCTCCTCGGCCCAGCGGCGAATCTCATCATGATTGGTGGTGATCTTCGAAGTGGTGCTGGGTGGCATGTGGGCTCCTGCGACGGCTATTCTCAATTTGGATGCAGCGATGGCGCGCCGAGTTTTGTGGAGCGTGGTTAACTGTTAAACGCAGTTCCGCCTAACGCGGGAGCGCTGGGTAACTTCTCAATCGGCCAACACTTCTTTCGCCGCGCCGCCGACTCTTCGCGGCCCCAGAGGACGCTTACTCACATCGGCATCGCCACCGACCGGCCCACGCTCGGGATGCTGGTTCAGGTCGCGGCCGGCTGCGCGTCCCAGCGCTGTCAGAAACGAACGCGACACCGGCGTCTCACTTTCCTTGCCGGTGAAGCGATGGGGATCGCGGTTCCCCGTGCCCGGCATCACGCGATTGGCTACACCTAAAATGTCGGACACCGTTCCCGGCGCGACTCCGTGGGCCAGCGTCAGCAGCTTCGCTTGTGGTGTGAGCACCAGTTCCGCTGAACCGCGGGCCGCCGCATCGACAATGCGCCGCGCCGCGCGATGCGCGTCCATAGAACTAAACGGCAAAGTCGCGCTCAACGCAAACCAGCTGTACTCCTTCTCGTGATCGCCTTTGAAAACGGCATTGGCGTGCGAGCCGGTACGCAGCAGGCCGGGCACAACGGTCGTGACCCTGATGCGGTCCTTCGCCAGCTCTGCGCGCAGCCCTTCGCTGAATCCCACGGCCGCAAATTTCGCGCAGCCGTAAGGAAGCAGGTGCGGCACCGCAACCTTGCCGCCAATCGACGTGATGTTGACGATGCGTCCCGCGCCGCGCTCGCGCATCTGCGGCAGCGTGGCCAGCGTGGTGTAGACCATGCCCCAGAACATCGTGCCCATCGCGTCTTCAAAATCGCCGACCGTCTGCGACTCGATCGGCCCAACGGCGATCTGGCCGGCGTTGTTCACCAGGACATCGATGCGTCCGAAGCGTTCGGTCGCCGCGCGGATAAGGTTCTCGGCTTCGTACTGCTGCGCGATGTCGCAGCGCACGGCCAGCACCTCGACGCGCATGGCCAGCAGCCGCTGCTCGGCTTCATGCAGAATTTCTTCGTCGCGTCCGCAGATGACGAGCTTGGCGCCGCGCATGGCGAACTGTTGTGCGATAGCGAAGCCCAGTCCGCGCGAGCCGCCGGTGATGACGACCACTTGTCCTTCGAAACCCGGCACCGCCCGCGCGCGTTTCCACACCTCGCGTCCCAGGATCGCTGCGCCAAGGCCGGCGGCTACTCCGGCAACGCCGAAGCCCGCAGCTGAGGCGATGAGCACATTCTTCAAACGCATGATGAATTCTCCTGATGGCTAATCGGAAGGCTCGCCGGCCTTCACCTGTCCGAAGTTGAGTACAGTGACGATGGTGACGCCACCGCAGATATTGCCGGCCGTGGCCAGCGCGAGCCACTTCAGAAATCCGAGGAACGGCACCGAGCCGCCGAAGACCGCTGACATGATCTCTCCCGTGCTGGCGATGCAGTGCGCGAAGTGGCCGATGCCGACCACGAACGTCAGCAGCCAGATGACGGCGAGCTGCCCGATGGTCCAGTGACTGGCCGTTACCAGCCAAGCCACCAAGGCAATCATCCACCCTCCTATGACGCCGCTCCAGAAAATGTGCGAACTGGTTCCCTGCACCGCAGCCGTCCCCAGTTGGATGAGAATCGTGTGAACGTCCGGCCGCAGCGCGTCGGTCTTGATGACCAGCGCGGCAAAAGCGATCGCGCCCAGCACGTTGCAGGTGAACACCACCGCCCACAGGCGGGCCGTGTCGACAAAGTGGCGGCGCTCGCTGAGAACCAGCGCCACCGGATACAGCGTGTTCTCGGTGAACAGTTGGGCCCGGCCGATGATGACCGCTATAAAGCCGACGGGGTAAATCATGTAAGCGATGAACTCGTGGCCGGGGGTCGACCCCAGGGCGGCCATCGCGGCGGCGACGCCCAGCCCGGTCAGGCCCATGGAGAGGCCGCCGGCGAGTCCGGAAAAGGCCAGCGCGTGCGCCGAACGGCGCAACTCATCGTGCGCGTTGTCCTCGACCTTCTCGAAAATTTCGGCTGCGGTGCGCCGCAGGGTGTCGGGAGCAGTTGCCATTCGTGTGTTCCTGTCCCGCGTTTAGATGCGCAAACCAGCAGTGCCGCCGAACCAAAGCCGCGGCAAACTTCGCGGCCCGCAAAACTCTTCTAACCGAATGAGCATCATCGGAATCCAATCGTCGAGGAAGAAAGATGAAAACCATGTTGCAGTTATCGCTAGCCTTATTCCTGGTGCTGGGCGGCCTGTCGCTGACGGCCGCGGCGCAAGACGGAACCATCAACACCTTGAGCGTGAATCCGCGGCAGAATATCGAGATGACGAACTCGACCGGCACCGAAACCGGCCAGCCGAACGATTACGTGGATGAAACGCAATCGCAGGACAACGTTGGAACGATCAACTCGCTGTCGGTCAATCCGCGGCAGAACATCGAGATGACCCACGCCACCGGCACGGAAACGGGTCAGCCGAACGATGTGGTGCCAGGCAGCAGCAGCCAGGAGAACGGGCAGATACCGGTCACCTCGAACATGACGGGCTCGGGCAGCAACGGCAACATGACGCAGAGCGCAACCGGTACCAAGCCGGCCGCGACGAACACGCAACCGAAAGCAGCCACGCCGAAGAAGTGACACGCGTCAGCCTTCGGAGAATTCGGCTTCCGGCGGCGCGGCGGCGGCTTTCCTGGCCGGCGTGGTGGTGATCACGACGACGCTCACCATCACCAGTAGCGTGCCCAGCAGTGTGCGAGGGCCTATGCTCTCGCCGGCAAAAAAATATCCCAGGATAACCGCGACCACTGGATTCACGTACGCGTAAGTTCCCACACGGGTCGGCGACTCGTGATGGAGCAGCCAGACGTAGGCGGTGAAGGCGACGATCGATCCGGCAACGACGAGATAGGCCAGCGCGAGCCACGCATTGCGCGAAACTTCCTGCGGGTGAAATCGTCGAAACTCTCCGAGCGCTCCGGCGGTGACGGTGAGCAGCACGCCGCCGGCGAGCATTTGCGCCGCCGAACTCATCGCCTTCGCTTCCGGCAGCGGCAGCTTGCGCGAGAGCGCCGACGCGATGGACCAGCTCAGAGAGCCCACAAGCAGTGCCACGGCTCCCGAGGTTGCGATCGGCTGCTCGCCCAATCCGAGTGAGTGGCTGACCAGCACCAGCACTCCGGCAATGCCGGCGAGAAACGCGATCGACAATCGCGCGGTCAGCTTCTGTGTTCCGAGGAAGAGAATTTCCGACAGCGACATGAAAACCGGGATGGTCGCCAGCATGACGGCGGCGACGCCGGAGGGCACGCGCTGCTCGGCCCAGAAGAGCAGGCCGTAATCGAGGACGAAGATCAACACGGCCAGCAACGTCGCCGACGACCACTGGCGCAGCGTCGGAACAGGCGCGCGTTTCGCCAGCATCCACGCAAAGAGAATGGCGCCGGCAAGCACGAAGCGCATGCCGGCCAGCAGGAATGGCGGCATCTGCTCGACGCCGATGCGAATGGCGAGATAGGTCGAGCCCCAGATGAAATAAATGATCGCGAAGGCCAGCAGGATCTTCCATCTGGCTGGGCGCGGCTCGGAATGCATAGCGAACTCCGCGACAGGCCGTGACCGTCTCGCTTGCCGCAACAATCAGTAGACCACCGGAATGCGGCAGAAGCTTCGCCGTTCGTCATCAGAAATTGTTATCGGGGCATAAGGGAACGCTTATGAGCTGGCACAACCGCTCACTGCCGGGGACGGATTTCCGCAGAGACGAAAGCAGGTCCCTCCACTCGGGCTAATGCCGTCGGTTGGATGCCACGGAGGAAAATGCGTCTACAGGGGTCCTTCGACCGCGTGTCCGCGCGATTAGCAAAAACAGGCGGACGCTGCGCTCAGGATGACCCGACAACTGCAAATCGGCAGTCGCAAACTGGCAACTGGCCGCTGACTACTGGCCACTTGTTCTACTTCTTTCCCTGCACGGCCGACAGGCATTGTCCATACAGATCGAGCAGGTGCCGCGCGTAGTCTTCGGCTTTGGATTCGCCTGCGCCGCCCTGGAAGCCCGCTCCCGGCGAACCGGCCCGGCCATAGCCGGTGGTAACGGCGATAAATTTCATCATGTCGAGTGCGATGTCCTGGTCGCGGCGCGTGCCGGGCGAGCTGGGAGTCGGTTCTTCCATACGATGGCCTCCATGCCGGGTAAAGAAAAAATAATAGCAGAGAGGACCGTCTTCAGATTTCCAGGCTGACGTGGCACACGCGGCCAATCACGTATTGCGAGTAGCTGCGGCCCGGCGCGATGGGCAGGTCGTGAAGCTCGGCGCGGAGATCGCCCGTGCGCAATACCAGATTGCTTCCCACCAACGACAGATACCCGGCCACGCAGTTCACGCCGAAGCGGACGGCGTACAGGTTGGGCTGCCTGCGGCGATAGGGTTCCAGCGCAATGTAGTGGCGATCGACAAGCAGTGTCGCCGAGGTCATCTCCAGGGAAACGATTTGGCGCGCGTTGGCCAGCTCCAGCTTGAGCAGCACGAAGCGCTGCCAGTCATCGCGGTCGTGACCGCGGCTCGGCTTCAGACGTTGGAGGAACGATCGACTGAAGCCTTGCGTCTGCAGGATCTGTTTGGAGGTGAAGCGCGCCTGGGCGGCGTGTTCGGCGGCGACGAGCGAGATGCGTTCCACGTCGTCGGTGGCGCGCCGTCGCGGGGCGCGTTGCTCGATCTGCGCCGCGCCGATCAGGTCCAGCGTGTCGATGTGCAGGGTTTTCAGCAGACGGTCCATCGATTCCAGGCTTAGGCCGCGCCGCTGGTTCAAGAAGTTGGAAAGATGTCCCTGGGGAAAACCTGCTGCGCGAGCCAGTCCGCTGCCCGTCAGTTCGCCCCGGCGTATGCGAGCGCGAATCAGTTCGCGCAGGCGGTCCTGCAAGCTTAGGAAGGTCATGATGTGAGGTTATTTCTGAAAGCAATACATGTACTTTAGTAACCTGCCGATAGCAATATTTTTATTGACTAGCCGGATTCCCTCGTGCCAGAGTCGAACTGTGTCCCGGTTCTGGGTTGCTGTTGAGGAAAAGGTGAAATGAGGGACACAGACAACACGGAAGAAAAAGCTTTCGCTGAGTTTCGCCGCAAAATGCGGCAAAACGAAGTACTACAGGCCGCGTTGGAAAAACTGCTGCGCAGTTTGCAATTTTCCGGCAGGCTCAGCGTCATTGTGAAGAACGGAACGATTTTGAAGTCCGGCTATGAAGAGGGATATTTCACCCGCCGCCAGGATGAGCGGATGATCTCTTAAGAAACCGGATGGCCGGGACGGGCGAGATGCAGTTCCGCAATCATCTCCGTACCGCTCGCCCGCGGTCGGCCAGGGTTCTTCACCAATTGAATAACCGATAGCAGGTCATCGTAACTGAAACGAACCCTGCGTACGCTTCCCCGATAGCGAGGGGACGCGGCGCAGGGTTCGATTTTTTGCAGGAGAAAAGGAAAATACCCCATGGAACGGATCACCTACGAATTGAAGTATTGCGAGCGATGCGGATCGTTGTGCACGCGCCGCGCCGACTCCTCCGACACCTATTGCGACGCTTGTACGCAGACGCTGGCCAATCCTTGCCTTCCGGGCGCCGCCGCCGGCCGTTCGCGGTCCCGCCGCAACCGGGAACCGAACGTCGTTCCGCTGCAGTTGAAGTCCGAAGCGCAGGCGGCGTGCGGGAGGCTGCAATGAGGACTTCGCAGATCGCGGCATACAAAGCCAAGGCCCTGCGGGTTGAGATGGGCAACACGGTGGACCCCCACATTGTGGGAGTCGATTCGACGGCGGAACCGCGCCCGGAAATGGTGTGTTTTCGCGGCCAGACGCTGGCGCTGGTGCGCCACTTCTTTGAGATTTCGTCGCAGGTGGGACGGGTCTCGTCGCTGCTGGGCCGCGAGTTCTTCCGCTCGCGAGTCTCGCATCACAGCATTCCCAGCTTCGAGGAGCAGGCGGTGTTTGTGCGCGACATCGAACTCTGCCTGGCGAAGCTGCGCGATGAACCCGCCGAGGTGCTCACCTTGCACGGGCTCTACGATTACTCCATCGAAGAGGTGAGCCGGAGGCTGCAGTGCTCGCGTTCGCTGGTCCGGCATCACTTTTACGAGGCGCTGGACTCGCTCAGCGAGATCTTCCTGAGCGTCGGCTTGCTGCGCGAGAACCGTCCTGACCGGCAGCAGCGGCAGATGCGGTATCACGGTTTGGCGCCGGAGATCGTGGCCGCACCGCGAAAGCCGCCGGCCAGCGTGCGTCAGGCTCCAACGGCTGCAACCTCGCGCGCAGGCGCAGACGCCGGCAAACGCGGACCGCGATCGGCATAGCCAATGCAATTGCGAGAAGACCGTCTCCCAGGTTCCTCGCACGTGCTGCTGCGTTCAGCGCGGGTAGGTAACGTTTTCTTCCGGCTTGTTGGGGTTGTAGCGAATGCGCACCGGGCAGGCGATGTTCAGGTTGCTGACCTTGGCTTCCACCGCGCTCTTGTCGCGGCCGCTGATGCCGGAGTCAGCCCAGGTGGAATAGGTTTTGCCGTTGACCACGAACTCCACGCGGTATTCGCCATGATAGACGGAGCTGTTGGCGGCGGTGGGAACGACGCGGCTCTCGACCACCTTGCATTGCGGAGCAATCCACCACGAGCCCGCGCGGCCGGCATAGACCAAGTAGGCGAAGCTGATGACGGCCAGAGCAAACAGCAAGCTCAAGAGAATGACCTTTGGGGAGCGCAGACTTCCAAAGCGCATCGTCATATGGCCTCTGTCCGAAGTGGTGGTTTTATACCGGCGAGTCCCGGTGTACCACCTTAACGTTGTAACCCGCTTTTGCCAGCTTTTTCTTCGCCTCTTCGGCGATCATCACCGAGCGATGCTTGCCGCCAGTGCAGCCAAAGGCGATGGTCAGGTAGCTCTTGCCTTCCTCAATGTAGTGCGGGATGAGATAAACCAACAACTCGGAAATACGCCGTATGAATTCCCTGGTCTGGGGAAACGAACGAATATATTTTGCCACCGCCGGGTCCCGTCCGGTAAAAGGACGGAACTTGGGGATGAAGTGGGGATTGGGAAGGAAGCGCACATCGAAGACCAGGTCGGCATCTTCGGGCACGCCCTCGCGGTAACCGAAGCTTACGCACGAGATGAGGATGTTCTTGTCGCGGTTGCCGCGCTGGAAGCGTTCGATCAACTGGGCGCGCAGCTCATGCACGTTGAACCGGGTGGTGTCGACGACCAGGTCGGCCAGCTTGCGCAGCGGCCCGAGGCGCCGGCGCTCGGCGACCAGCGAGGCTTTTACGGTAGCGTTGCGGCCCAGCGGATGCGGGCGACGGGTTTCGCTGTAGCGGCGCAGCAGGGCGTCCTCGTCGGCTTCGAGAAAGATGACGGTGGTCTTCACCATGCGGCGCAGCGAAGTCAGGATCTGCGGCAACTTGTCCAGGCGCGCGCCTTCGCGGATGTCGACGACCAGCGCCGCACGCTGGATCTCGAGCGTGTCGAGCACGAGGTCGGCGAAATTGGTGATCAGGCCGACAGGCAGGTTATCGACGCAGTAGTAGCCCAGATCCTCGAAGGTTTTCAGCGCAGAGGCCTTGCCGGCGCCGCTCATGCCGGAGATGATGACCAGCTCGTGGGTATCGTGCTGGCGCGCGGCAGCGGACTTGGTTTCGAGTTTGGGTTGCGCAGCTTTGCGGGGTACGGCTTGGGCGCGTTTAGCGGTTGGCATGGCTCAGCAACCTTTGGGGCGAGACTAACAGAGTTCATGCCCCGCCGGAAGTTCCTACAGGGTTTCGATGACGAATGGGCGGCCAGTTGCGAAACGAAAATTGAACGCGCGGTAAATGGGCTAGACCCGGCAACTGGACGAGGTCCAGCGCCACGTGCAACTGTCGCTGGGCCGGCTGCTGGCCGTGGAGAACATCCGGGCACGCGTTGAACGAGCAATATGCCAAGAAGTTGAAGAGCGAAAAGTGAGCTGCGTTCTCTAGACATGGCATCCCTCGTTGGCGTACAAGCGGGCTATGGATGTCTGCCGGAAGATCGCGGCGGTGGCGCTTCTGCTGGTGGGGAGCTGCGCGCTGGCGCAGAATTCAGACTTCACCTGGGACTGGCGCAATCAGGAGGTCATCGGGCGCAACGATCCCAGCATTGGCAACACTTCGCGGTTGAGCGAACCGGAGCGCGCCCAACTGGTCGATGCCATCGTCTTGCGGCTGCAGAAGCCGATGAGCGATGCCGGATACGATGACGGCCGCATCCACGAAATTGCCACCACCACGCGCGTGCGCTTTGTCGACATGGGCGATGTGCAGCCGCTGCTGGTGACCACCTCAGTCGGCCTCGAGGGCGGTTGCGATTCGCTCGGCAACTGTCCGCTGTGGATCTTCCGCCGCGGCTCCGACGGATTCGTTTCGCTGGTTGACGCCATCGCCGCCAGCTTCACCTTACAGTCGGCCGACGGCGCGCCGTTGCTGGTACTGATGCGTCACGTGTCGCAGAAGGAAAGCGCGCTGATGGCGTATCGCTTCGCCGACGGCAAGTTGACGCCAACGGCGTGCTACAAGGCGCTGTGGCCGGCGAAGTCGGCGGACAGCATTGAAACGTCGGATCCGAAACTGGAAGCTTGCGAAGAGCAGCCCAAGTGGGAGAAGGCTCCGGCCGAGTTGAATTCGCCGGTCTCGGGCGAGCCCAAAGCTGAACCCGCTGCGCCTGCTGAGGCGAAGCCGGATACCGCCGCTCCGGCAGAGTCGAGCCAGCCGAAGCCGGATCAGCAGCAGGCGACTCCCGATCAACCTGCGCCCAGCGATCAGCAAGCCACACCCAATCCGGATCAGTCGCAAGCAGAACAACCGGCGCCCGAGCCAAAGCCCGATCAGCAGCAGGCGACTCCCGATCAACCTGCGCCGAGCGATCAGCAAGCCGCACCGAACTCAGATCAGACGCAGCCGCAACAACCGGCGCCCGAGGCGAAGCCCGATCAGCAGCAGACGACTCCGGATCAACCTGCGCCGAGCGACAAGCAAGTCGCACCGAACCCAGATCAGACGCAGCCGCAACAACCGGCGCCCGACTCCAAGCCGGACGAGGCACCCAAGCAGGACGCTTCGCAGGCGAACCCGCAGCCGATGTAGTTCCCGCACCCCACAAAATTGCTTGCGCCGGTGCGGCTGCCAGTCCAAAGTGCACAGGTTATTGTGCAATTTCTCGACTGGCGGGATAGCTTGTCAAGCCCCATTAAGGTGCCTTTTTGTCGGTAAATTGCTCTATTTGCAGGTAATAAAAACATGTAAAAAAGTGTTGGTTTAGCCCATGAATGTGCTATAGTAATTACCAGAGAGTCAGGAAGGTAACTTCAACACCCTTCCTTGGCTCTCGTTTTTCTTTTTACCGGCTTTTTAGGCGAGCGCCCTTTCGTGGTGGTGTTCCGGACGACCCGTTCCGGGAAACAGCCGATTCTGCAAAAAACCAAACTGCAAAACCTGGCTCACGTTCCGAACTGCACTCGGGTGATCGCCCGAGCGGTCCAGAGTGCTCCTGCGGGCGTGGCGGACGCAATCTGTCGCCCGCAAAGTTGTAGATATCTCAAGCACAATTGGCGTTTCGTCCTGGTGATTGCGAGTAAAATTGCAACATTCGGATGGCGCCGTTGCCGAGCTGTAGACAGGTACTAAATTCATGCCATTGATCGGAAGTTTTGCGCTGCTGCTGGCGCTTGCACTGGCAGCTTACTCGTTTCTTGCGGGCGCTCTAGGTCTGTATCGCAAGGACGACCGCCTGGTTGAAACCGCACGCCGTGCCGGCATCGCCTGCTGGGCTGCCGTAACCGTCGGCGGAGTGGCGCTGGTGATGGCGGCTGTGGGCAATGATTTTTCAGTCGCCTACATCCTGCACCACAGCAATCGCGATCTGCCCGTCGCTTACAAGTTTGCCGCGCTGTGGTCAGGGCAGGAAGGCTCGCTGCTGTTCTGGGCGTGGCTGCTCTCCAGCTACGCGCTGGTGTTACGGCTGCGTTACAGAGTCGATCCCAAACTGTTCAACTATGCGTCGGCGATCATTGCGGCGGTGCAGGTATTTTTCCTGCTGCTGGTGAACTTCGCCGCCAATCCGTTCGGCCTGGTGACGGGAACGATCCCTGCGGACGGCAACGGTCTGAATCCGCTGCTGCAGTATTACGAGATGGTGATCCATCCGCCGATGCTGTACCTCGGCTACGTGGGCGTGACCATCCCGTTCGCCTTCGCGCTGGGCGCGCTGATCATGAAGTATCCCGGCGAGAAGTGGATCCACATCACGCGCCGCTGGACCATGGTGGCGTGGCTGTTCCTGACGTGCGGCATCTTCCTGGGCTCGCACTGGGCGTATCAAGTACTGGGCTGGGGCGGCTACTGGGGATGGGACGCCGTAGAGAACGCGTCGCTGCTGCCGTGGCTGACCATGACTGCCTTTCTGCATTCGGTGATGATGCAGGAGAAGCGCGGCATGATGAAGATGTGGAACATGTGGCTGATCTTCACAACGTTCCTGCTCGCCATCTTCGGAACATTTTTGACGCGCAGCGGGGTGGTCAGTTCGGTACACGCCTTTGCGCAGTCGAGCATTGGCACCTGGTTTGTGTGGTTCCTGGCGATTGCATTCGCCACCTGCGTTTATTTCTTTGTGCTGAATCGCGAGACGCTGCGCAGCGAGCACCGGCTGGAGTCTCTGGTCTCGCGCGAGTCGAGTTTCCTGTTCAACAATCTGGTGCTGCTGGTTTCGTGCTTCGCGGTGCTGTGGGGCACGCTGTTCCCGGTGCTGTCGGAGTGGGTGACCGGATCGAAGGTCACCGTCGGTCCGCCGTTTTTCAATCGCGTCAACGTGCCGATCGGAATCTTCCTGGTGTTCCTGACCGGCGTTGGCCCGCTGCTGGCATGGCGGCAGACGTCGCTGGACCGCGTCAAGCGCAACTTCATCTGGCCTACCGCGATCGCGGTGCTGACGGTCATCGTGCTGATCGTCGGCGGCATGAAGCCGTGGCAAGATTCGGCTTATTTCTATTCGCTGATGGCGATCGCGCTTTCGATGTTCGTCATCGCGACGGTCAGCGGTGAGTTCTGGCGCGGCGGTCGCGTCATCGCGCGGCAGACGGGCGTGAACATCCTGCAGGGCATGGTGGTCATTACCCGGCGCAACACGCGCCGCTACGGCGGATACCTGATTCACATCGGCGTGGTGCTGGTCATCATCGGCTTCGCCGGGTTGCCGTTCAATCAGGACAAAGAGCAGGAGATGGGCTTCGGCGACAAGATGGAGATCGGCCATTACACGCTGGTCTGCAAGTCGTACACCCAGGACAGCAAGCCCAACTACGACAGCGAGTGGGCGGTGCTGGATGTCTACAAGAACGGTAAGTATCTGGGGCAGATGTTCCCTGAACGCCGCTTCTACAACGCCAGCCAGCAGACGTCGACGATTGTGGCCAACCGCACGCGTCCCAACGAAGACTTGTACCTGGTCTACACCGGGCGCAATCCGGACACGGGCAAGCCGATCATCAAGGCGCACGTGAATCCGCTGGTGCTGTGGATATGGATCGGCGTACACGTGATTCTGATCGGCACGATTATCGCGCTGATCCCGAACATGAAGCCGCAACGAGGCTCGCTGGTGAAGGACAAAGATCGCGAGCTGGCAGAAGCGGAACATCGCGGAGCGGTCAGGGGTTGGTGGAGATTGAGGAAGGGATTAGGGGCTTGGGGCCAGGGATTAGCCGAGGACCAAGTCCTGATTTTCTTTAGGACGGCAGAACCGCAGGTCCCTCCGCTCCGGCTGAAGCCGTCGGTCGGGATGACAAACAAGATCTTGGCTGGTTGCTAATTGCTAGTTGCTGAGCGTTCGTTCGACTCCGCAACGCAAAGGCGGCGCTGCTCCGCTCAGGAAGACAGAATTACTTGGGTATTCATAACTTGAAACTGGAAACTCGAAACTCGAAACTGGGACGAACGAAACTTCGTATTGCGCAGTTGGTGCTGATCGCGGTGCTGGCCCTGCTCTTCCTGGGCTCCGACAGCGACGCGCGCTTCAACAAGCTGGGTCATCAACTGATGTGCGCCTGCGGCTGCAATCAGGTGTTGCTGGAATGTAATCACGTTGGCTGCACGTATTCCGACCGGATGCGCAACGAGATGACCGCCGGCATCGATCGCGGCGACAACGATTCGCTGATCCTGCAAAGTTTTGTGCAGAAGTACGGCAACACGGTGTTGTCTGCGCCGACCACGACCGGCTTTAACCGCATCGCGTGGATCATGCCGTTCGCCGTGTTTGGGCTGGCCATCTTCCTGACCGTCTGGCTGGTGCGTCTGTGGAAGGCGCGAGCCGTGGCTCAGCCGGTGGCAAGTCCCAAGCTGGGGGCGCAGGAACTCGACGGGCTGCGCAAGAAGGCCCGCCAGGAGACGGAATTCTAATGACTGCAATGTTTGCTCTTGTCATGAATCAGGAAACAGCCTTCGTGCTGTTCGGCTGCACGCTGTTTGCCGCAGCTTTGTTCGTTTACGTTTTCTACGAGCCGGGAGATGTCGATGCCGGAGACGAGAAGACCCGCCATATGTACCTTCTGGAGCGCAAGGAAGCGACGTACGAAAATCTGCGCGACTTGAACTTCGAGTACAAGGCGGGCAAGCTGAGCGAGCAGGATTACGCGATCCAGCGGGCGTCGCTGGAAGACGAAGCGGCAGGGATCCTGGCCGAGTTGGAGTCGATTGAGAAGGCGCGCGCGGTCGTGCGCAAGGGGACGCGTCGACCCAGCGGAGGCAAGGCATAAAGGTATTCGCAGGGAATGAGACCACGGTTAAGGCGCGGCGCACCGGTTCGTGTCAGAGCGCTGCATCAGCCGTTGCATCGACTTCGCCGGGGCGAACGTCCTAACCTTCAACGCATCGTTCGGCACGACTGAAGCCGTGCCCTGACACAAAGCACACGATTGAGTCCAATGACCATCAAGAAAATTCTCTTCCTTCTGATCTGTGCGACCGTACTGTCGTCTATCGCCGCGGCCCAGAACATCACCGGCACGGTGACCAATGGAACCACCGGCAAGCCTGCTGCGGGCGCCGACGTCACGCTGCTGGCGCTGTCGCAGGGCATGCAGGAGATCGGCAACACCAAGACGGACGCGCACGGGCACTTCTCGTTTCCCGCGCCCCAGGACACGCAGGCGCCGCACATGGTGCGCGTGACCTACGGGGGCGTCAGCTACTTTCCGCAGACGGGGCCGCTGATGCCGGGCAGCACCACGGCGGATCTGACGGTGTATGACTCGGCGAAGAAGGTCGACGGCGTCAGCCAGACGGTCGAGGTCTACCGCTTCCAGAGCGACGGCAAGCAACTGGAAGGCCTGGTGCTGTATGCGCTGAACAATGCGTCGCAGCCGCCGAAGACGGAAGCCAGCGACAAAGGTACGTTTGAGGTTGTCCTGCCTGCCGGCGCCGAAATCGAGCAGACGCAGGGCAAAGGTCCTGGCGGGCAGCCGATTCAGATCGAGGCGAATCCCGGAGCGGAAAAAGGGCACTACGTGCTGAACTATCCCATCCGTCCGGGAGAGACGCAGTTCCAGATTGCCTTCCACATGCCCTACAGCGGCGAGGCCAGCTTCTCGCCCAGTCCGCTGCGCGACATTCAGCACTTCGTGGTGATGACGCCGAAGAGCATTAGCTTCGAGGCGAAGAAAGCGCAATCGTTCCAGCAGATGCAGGACGCGCAGTCGACCATCATGGTGGCGACCAACGTGAAGCCGGGCGCGGACCTGGCTTTCCGCATATCCGGTACAGGCGATTTTCCGGCTGACGCACAGCAAGGAGCGCAGGGCGGTGGTGGTGATGCCGGCGGTGGAGCGATGGGCGGAGGCGGCGCGCAGGCGGCAGCCAACGACAATCGCCCTGGCGGCGGCCTGGGCGCGCCCATCGACGCACCCGACCCGCTGTATAACTATCGCGCGTACATTCTCGGCGCATTTGCCCTGGTGCTGGTGATGGGCGGAGCGTATGTGGTGTCGCGCTCCAATCATCCGGTGGCGGCAGCTGCGGGCGCCGGAGCTTCCCGCCAGGTTCCGGTCGAGAGCTCCGAGATCGCGGACGCAGCCGACTTCATCGAACCCAGCGCTCCAGCCAGGGACCGCAATGCCCTGCTGCTGGAGGCGATGAAGGAAGAGCTGTTCCAGTTGGAGATCGATCGGCAGCAGGGCAAGCTGGCTCCCGAGGAGTACAGCAAAGCCAAGGCGGCGATTGATGAGACCATCAAGCGCGCGCTGGCGAGAGGGAAGAGCAACTAGGTTGTTCCCCCTTGCCAAAGACCTAGGCTCTCCCTCCTCCAGACCTGACGCGAGGGCGCTCGCTAAGCGATGCCTTTCGCGTTCAGGAACTCTGAGACATTCAATGTCTCCCGTTCCGTACATCGGCAGTGTGGAGGAAGGCTTCAGCGGAGTCTCACCGCGGAGGTTCTTCCCCACTGGTGCACGTCAAAGCATCTTTTCGCTCGGGCGATAGGTGCGGCGGGGTACAATCGCGTCCGCGCTGTCATCGCGCTGCCGTCATTCATTTCCTTCTTTCTTGAGGTCGACTATGCCGCTGCTGGAAACTGGAGCTCGTTTTGCCGCCCGCAAAATGCCGAAGGTCATCGGACCCAGGGCGCACGCGGTGCTGGATTACGCGATTGCGGGTACGTTTCTCCTCATGGGGGCGCGGATGTGGCGGCGTAACCGGCGCGCGGCGGTGGGGTCGCTGATCTGTGGAGGCGCGGCCGCGCTCAACGCTATGGTCACCGATTATCCCGGTGGCGTGACTCCTCTGGTGGATTACCGAACGCATGGGCGCATCGATGCAACGATGGCGGCGATGACCGCTTCGACGCCGAAGTTTCTCGGATTTTCGGAGGAGGACGAAGCGCGCTTCTTCAGCTTCCAGGCGCTAGCCGAGACGGTGGTGACGGGGCTGACGGATTATGGGTACTACGAGGAAGAGGAAACAAGGGAGTGATGAGCGGTCACAAATTCTAGAATAGCCGGATCATTCTGGGATTTTTCTTAGTTCCGAGGTGAGTCCTTCAGGGAAGATAGGTTCACTAGCCAAATCAATCTCGTCTGTCGTCCACCAACGCATCTCGAGGATACCTTCTTGCGTGTGATGCTTCCGCGTCTCAGATGAAATGGGCGGCAGCTCTCCCTCGATGAGAAAAAAGCATTCATGTTGATGTACTGGGTGGTCGATGTACACGAAATCAGTTCTCCGCTCCCATAGGCGCTTTACACTTAGATGGGTTAACCCGAGTTCTTCGGAAGCCTCACGCATCGCCGCTTCTTCAAACGTCTCGTTGCTTCCCAGCCCACCGCCAGGCGGAGCCCAAAAGGCTTCTCCGTTAACTCCTGCGTGTCGCAGGAGCAATATCCGGCGCTGTCGATCCAGGAGGATAAGCCGAGATGCTCGACGGCCGACGGGCTGCTCCATGCAGCCATTCTACCGGGGACGAACCGCAGGTCCCTCCGCTCCGCTTCGCTCCGGTCGGGATGACAATTCGATTGGGACTATGAGGTCCCGAAATCCGCAATCTCGAGCCATCGTCCATTCCTAGCCCCCAACCTCTACTGTTCACAGCCTCCCACCACTCCCCCGCGCTACAATTACAGCCCAGCGTTATCAAGGACGGAATCATGAATGCGAATCCATTAGAGCGTTCGTTGGCGGAAGTTGATCCTGACATTGCGCAGGCCATCGAGAATGAAGAGCGGCGCCAGCACGAAGGGCTGGAACTGATCGCCTCAGAAAACTTTGTCAGCGAAGCCGTGCTGGAAGCGGCGGGCTCGGTCTTCACCAACAAGTACGCCGAGGGCTATCCCGGCAAGCGGTATTACGGCGGCTGCGAGTTCACCGACGTGGTCGAGAACCTGGCGCGCGATCGGGCCAAGCAGCTCTTCGGCGCCGATCATGCCAATGTGCAGCCTCACTCCGGCTCGACCGCGAACATGGCCGCCTACGCTGCTGTCATTCAGCCGGGCGACACCATTCTTGGCCTGAACCTCGCGCACGGCGGCCATTTGACGCATGGGCACCCGCTGAACTTCTCCGGCAAGACGTACAAGATTGTCCCGTACGGCGTCACCAAAGAAACCGAGACCATCGACTACGACGAGCTGGAGCAGATTGCCGAGCGCGAGCGGCCGAAGCTGATTGTCGGCGGCGGCAGCGCGTATCCGCGCATCATCGACTTCGCGCGCATGCGGCAGATTGCCGACAAAGTCGGCGCCCTTTATCTGGTCGACATGGCGCACTTCGCCGGACTGGTTGCCGGCGGCGCGCATCCGTCGCCCGTCCCCCACGCGCACGTGGTCACCACCACCACGCACAAGACGCTGCGTGGTCCGCGTGCCGGCATGATCCTGTGCAAGTCCGAGTACGCGGCGGCGGTCGATAAAGTCGTCTTCCCCGGAATGCAGGGCGGGCCGCTGGTGCACATCATGGCGGCGAAAGCGGTGTGCTTCCGCGAGGCGATGCAGCCGGCGTTCAAGGACTACGCGCAGCAGGTCGTCGCCAACGCCAAGGTGCTGGCGCAGACGCTCATGGACGAGGGCTTCCACATCACCTCGGGCGGGACCGACACCCACCTGATGCTGGTGAACGTCTTCGCCAAAGGCATGCTGGGCTCCGAAGCCGAGAACGCGCTGCACGAAGCCGGCATCACGGTGAACAAGAACGCGATTCCGTTCGACACCAACCCTCCAATGAAGCCCAGCGGCATTCGCGTCGGCACGCCCGCGCTCACCACGCGCGGCATGAAGGAAAACGAGATGCGGCAGGTCGGCAAGTGGATCTCCGAGGTGCTGCATAACCGCACCGACAAGGACGTGCTGGCGCGAATCAAGCGCGAAGTGCTGGGTATGGCCGAAGCGTTTCCGCTGTACGCCACGCGCAGGGCGAAACACGCGGAGACGGTAAAGGCATAACAGATTCCTATCTTCGACACCAAGCCACAGCGAGAGCTGTGGCTTTCTTGCCTGCAGACGAAACGGTTGCACTGGCGTCCTCGACTGCGTGTTCGCGCGAATCGCCAACCGGCGGAACGACCATTCGTTGAAGGAGCGCCGGTTTCTCGAATGAGGGACAAGTTTGCGGAACAAGCGGCATTCAGCAAACGAGAATCCGTCAGGCTTCCGCCGCGCTCGCATATAATCGAGTTCTCCCATGAGTTCGTCCGACGCGCCCTCCGCAGGCACTCAGCTTCTACCCGAACAGACTCGCAACTCCACTAGCCGCAGCTGGCTGTGGATTGTGCTGCTGTGGGCGGTCATCTACATTCCAGGGCTGTTCACGCCGCCGCTGCTCGACGACGCCGACTCGGTACACGCTGAGGCCGCGCGCGAGATGGTCGTGCGCCACGACTGGACCACGCTCTACATCGACGGCATCCGTTATCTGGAGAAAGCGCCGCTGCTGTATTGGGGCATGGCCGCGAGCTACAAGGTCTTCGGCGTACATGGTTGGGCCGCGCGCATTCCGCTCATCCTGGGATTGCTGGCGCTGCTGCTGGAAACGTATTCGCTGGGCAAGCGCACGCTGGGCGAGCGCGCCGGATTCTGGGCAGCGATCATGCTTACCGTTTCCATCGGGCCTTACCTGTTCACGCGCATCCTGATTCCCGACATGCTGATCGCGCTGTGGCTGGCGCTCGGCCTCGATTTCTTTCTGCGCACGCTGGAAGAGCAGCCGCCGTCGATCATGTCGTGCTGGGGATTTGCTGCGGCGGCCGCGCTGGATGTGCTGACGAAAGGGTTGATCGGCATCGTCTTCCCGGTCGCCATCGCCGGGCTGTATCTCATCCTGACCGGCAACGTGAAGCACCTGCTGCGCATGCGCATGCTGTCGAGCACGCTGGTGCTGCTGATCGTCGCGGCCCCGTGGCACATCGCTGCGGCGATCGAGAATCCGGCGGCCGGACAGGCACGCGGCTTCCTGTGGTTTTATTTCGTCAACGAGCACTTTCTGCGCTACCTGGGCAAGCGCATTCCCCACGATTACGACACGGTACCGCTGCTGCTGTTTTGGGCGCTGATGTTTCTGTGGGTATTTCCGTGGTCGGCGTTTCTGCTGCAATCGCTTCGATCGATACCGCATCGCTGGCGCGAGGTACGCGGTGCGATGAACGCCCGGCAACGCGCCATGCTGCTGTTCGCCATATGGGCTGGCGTAATCCTGCTGTTCTTCAGCTTGTCGACCCGGCAGGAGTATTACGTGATCCCGGCGCTCCCCGCCGTAGCGCTGATGATCGGCGGCTTTCTGCAAGACGAAGCCGAGTCGCCCGAAGGTTCGCGCGAGCGCCGCAGTGGACGCATCGGATCGGTTGTCCTTGTCGTGCTCGGCCTAGCCGTCTTTGCGGCGGCAATGTTTCTGCTGGCGCAGAGCACCAGCACCCCACCCGACAGCGATCTCGCCGACCTCCTCAAGAAAAATCCCAATGAGTACGCGCTGGCCTTCGGACACATCTTCGACCTGACGCCGCGGGCGCTGGGATTGTTCCGCGCCCCGCTGGCGACCTTCGGCATCGCGCTGCTGTTGGGAACGATGCTCAACTTGCTCTATCGCCGGCGCGAGCGCCCCATCGCCGGCAACTGGGTGCTGACGGTGATGATGGTGTTCGTGCTCTTCGCCGTGCATCAGGGGCTGGTGATGTTTTCCCCGATTCTGTCGTCGAAGAAGCTGGCCGACGCCATCGAGCAGGAGATCCGGCCCGGCGATGTGATGGTTTCGTACGGCACCTACGAAGACGCGTCGACGCTGAACTTCTATGTGCAGCAGCCGATTCACGTGGTCAACACGCGCACCGAAGGCGACATGTATTACGGCTCGCTGTTTCCCGATGCGCCGCCGATCTTCGATGACGACGCGTCGCTGGCGAAGTTATGGCACGGGCCGCGGCGCGTGTTTCTTTGGGTCGAGGAAGGCAACGTGCCGGACTACATCCGCAAGACAGCGTATTACCAGCTGGCGCGCAGCGGAGGAAAGTTGATCCTGATGAACCGGGCTGTAGCAGCTCAGCCATGAGCGTTCGGGCTGGCGGGCGATAGTCGAAGGACCGGTTGTCGTCACGCGCGGCCAAGCACTATGGACAGACAACAGGTCCCTCCACTCCGGCTGAAGCCGTCGGTCGGGATGACACATTTTACGGAAAGGCTTTGTCGAGAAGCGCCGCTGGAAGGCTTTTCCGCAGAAAGCAAAAACGTCGTGTCCGTCCGGGTGGCAACAGGGGGTTGGATTGCCACCATCCGGACCGACACGACAGGAGTGAGTACCAGCTGACTATAGGCCCGCCGCCGGAAATGTGCAGCGAGAGAGGTCACGCGTGTGCGTGCGATCTACACGGCCCATCGGTGACCTATGTCGCACGGTGACGTGCGCTAGTCGCCGAATCGGGAAAAACAAAAGCCGCGGCTTCGAACCGCGGCTTGTTCATGCGGTGAGTTAGTGAGTTTTAGCGACGGCCCTTCTTGGCTGCCTTTTTCTTCGCGCCACTCTTCTTTGCTGCTTTCTTGGCGGCCTTTTTCGCCGGAGCTTTCCTCGCGGCTTTCTTTGCGCCACCCTTCTTGAGAGCCTTTTTGGCCGGCTTCGCTGGAGCCTTCTTCGCTGCTTTCTTCTTGGCCGGAGCCTTCTTGGCCGCCTTCTTCGGCGGAGCGGGTTTCTTCGCCGGAGCCGCTTTCTTAGCGGCCTTCTTCTTGGCTGGAGCCTTCCGGGCAGGAGGCGGCGGTGGCGGAGCAGCCACAGCTTCCTCTTCTTCCGTGTCAGGCTCGACTTCTACCTCTTCCTCGACCACGGAGACCGATTCCGGTTCCTCTTCTTCTTCCTCTTCCTCTTCGTATTCTTCTTCGTCGTCGAGGGATTCGCCGTAAGCGCCGTCTCCGTAGTCGTCCATTTCATCGTCTCTACGAGCGTAGAGCGTTTCATCGTATGTCATATGCTTGTCCTCCTGATGGTGCCGGACTCCGCATGACTGCACGGAGGCAGCTCGCAAGGCAAAAATCGTTTTATACCAAAGCCTAAAATCGCACAACCACAATAGCGATGAACACACCGTTACAGATGCGCCGTTCCCAAGGGACGACGCGGAAAACCGCAACGCGCTTGTTGTAACAGAACCCGACGACGAAGGGAAGGGCGTCCGTCGCAAAATGCTGCGGAAGTTGCAGTGTGGGAGAGTTACTGGCGGATAATCAGCACATCGCCGGGGCGAACGGAAGCCGAAGCCAGCTTGGGATTGTCACGTTTGAGCGCCTGCACCGAGGTGTGGTTCGATTCGGCGATGCTGCTCAGCGTCTCGCCCTTCTTAACTTTGTGATATTTCGCCGCTTGTGTGCTGTGAGCGGAGTGTGACTTGCTCGCTTTAGCCGAGGTGCGCTCGGCCTTGGTGGAAGAACCAGCCGAAGCCGGTTCGGCCTTGGGCTCAGCCGACGAAGCAGCCTCGGTGCTGTCAGGGCTGAGCGGCTTGTAAATCACCAGGGTGCGCCCGGGCGTCAGTTCGCCGCTGCCCCGCAGGTGGTTCCATTTCCGGAGTTTGTCCACCGGAACCTCGAAGTCGTCGGCCACCGAGGCCACGGTATCGCCCTTGCGGATCTTATAGTGGGTGGCGTGCTTGGAATAGGCCAGCGCGCTGCCGGAACCCTGGTGCGTGGGCGCGATCGGAATGATCAGCTTCGCCCCGACCTTCAGGTCGTCGCTGGAAAGGTTGTTGGCCTCCTCAATGGAGCTCGTTGAGGTGTGATATTTACGCGCGATGGCCGGCAGCGTGTCGCCGTAATTGACGCGGTGATAGCGCCAGTACGTGCGCATATCCTGCGGGATGACGGCGATGGCTGCCTGGTACTTGTCCTTCGACCCCCCTGGCAGGTTCAGAGTGAAACTCTGATCCTTGGGCGTGGTCAAGCGCAGCAGGCTGGGATTCAGCTCCTGCAGTTCGTCAACCGAGCTGTCTACACACTCGGCGACCAGGCGCAGGTCTACGGGATAGTCGATGGTCACCTGGTCAAGCTGCGGCGGGGCTTCCGGGGTCACGCGCTCCAGTCCATACTGCTCGGGATTCTTGGCGATTATGGTGACCGCCAGAATAATGGGGACGTAATTGCGCGTCTCCTGCGGCAGCACGCCCCGTTTGTAGAGCTCCCAGAAATCGGCGTAGCCGGTGCGCTCAACTGCGTGCTGCACGGTGGCAGCGCCCGAGTTGTAAGCCGCCATCGCCAGGTACCAGTCGCCAAACTGGTTGTAGAGGTCCTTAAGGTGCCGCGCCGCCGCCTGTGTAGCCTTCACCGGATCCTGCCGGTCGTCGACCCACCAGTTGCGCTCCAGGCCGTAGAGTTCGCCTGACTGGGCCATGAACTGCCACATGCCGCGAGCTCCGGCGCGTGACAGCGCCAGCGGCTGGAAACCGGATTCAGCCTGCGCCAGGTAGATCAGGTCCTGGGGCACGCCTTCCTGCTTCAGGGTCTCCTCGATCATCACCTTGTAGCGTCCCGAGCGCGCCCAGGCATGCTCCAGCGTGGCCTTGCCGCGGGGGCTGGAGAAGTAGTTGATGAACATCGCCACTTGATCGTTCATCACCAGCGGCAGGTCGGACTTGGTGGTCTTGATCTCGGCTTCGGCCTTGGCGCGGATGTTGGGATCGACCGGGAAGGTGATGTCGTTGGCTTCGTCGATTGGCGCGGGCTGGGATTGTGGCTCCTGGAAGCCGTCGCCTTCCTTCAAGGCGGTCATCTCCAGTTCGTGAACGGCTTCGACGATTTTGTCAAATTCGCGCTGGAGGCTCTCGTTGTTGCGAATATCCAGATTGCTCGACAGCAGCGTGTTGAATGCCTGGTCGAAATTGGCCTTGGCGGCCTCAAGGTGTCCTGCCTGGTAGTTGGCCTGGCCGGCGGCGTATTGCTTTTCGGCCTGCGCAATCAGGGCTTCAGCGGCGTCGCTGGCTGGCGCGGGTTTGCCCGGCGAGTCGCTCGGATTCATGGCAGCTTGTTGTGAGCTGGACTTCTGAGCGGCGGGCACCTGGACGCCAGGAGCGGTAGCTTGAACGGGCAGCGGAGCAGGCTTTTTGGCTTCGTCGGTTTCGCATCCTGTCATAAGGCAGAGCAAAACCGCGGCCGGGACCATGAGGCGAAGCAGTGTCATCGTTGCTACAGTTCCGAAACAGCTTTCTCCTGCGTTCCACCCGGGTGAACTTGATGTTACTACGCCAAGAAATTGAGGGTCAACGAAAGTGGGGTGAAAAGCAGAGAAGGAGCATGCGAATGAGAGAGTTAGACGTTTCGCGCCAAGGTGCGCGTTTTACGCTGAGTGCCCTGGTCTGCGTGCGATGCCGCGTTTTACGCTGGGTGCCCCAGTTTGCACCCGGAGCAGCGTCTCACTCCGGGTGACCCGTTCAACCGCAGCTTGAGCGGGGGGACAACCCTCACGACCGTCCGCGGGTCACCTGCCATTTGTCATCCTGAGCGCAGAGTCCGCGCCTTTGCTTTTCAGCCGCTGCTGTTGCGGCGGCGGACTCGGAGTCGAAGGATCTGGGTCGGCCACGAGCATGCAACGCGTCGCGGACAAACAGCAGGTCCCTCCACTCGAGCTGAAGCCCTCGGTCGGGATGACAACTCTTGAAAGGTTTTACTTGTTATCCGCTACGGGCAAGATCTTCGTATCCGTCCGGAACTTCTTGTAATCCCGGTCGCTGACCTCGAATTCCATCGCGAAATCCTTCAGCAGCGCTACGCGCGCGTCCAGCTTTACCGCGACGTGTTGCTGCAGCCAGACTTCGTCGTTCACGCGGGTGTTCTCGATGACAGCGCGCGAACCTTTGTGCAGGCGGGCGATGAACAGCCCCCAGGTGAAGGTATCAATGAACTCGACGTCGAGCTTCTTCATCTGCACGTCGTCTTTGTCGATCCACGCGCGGAAGCGGGTTTTGGTGAGAACGTTGGCGTCTTTGTGTTGCGGCTTGTAGCCCGGCTTTGGCTCGCCCGCAATGACATAGTTGTCGCGGCCGTCGAGCTTCTCCATGCCGATGTAGGTGAAGTTGTAGGCGTCGGCGATTTCGCGCACAAACTCGCGCTCGTCCTCATGATCTTTTTCTTCTTTCTTGAGCCGCTTTTCGCGATCGGAGTCGGACTCGTCCTTACGCTTGTCGATGATCTTCTGGATCTTCTCGTCTTCCTTGCGCGCGTCCTTGTCGGAAAGCGGCTTGTCATTTTTCGCGACGAGCTTCTGCACCGGCTCGCCGTAGATTTCCATCACGTCGTAGGTCTCGGTTTCGGTGGATTTGACCTCGCCTTTGCCATTGAGCTTGCGCGTCTGCTGGCGCTCGACGTAGGTGTAATCGCGTTGCTTCTTGTCGTTCTGGATATCGTTGTCGGCGGTGCGGCGGATGAGGTCTTTGATTTGCTCCTGCGACAATGTGGGAGACGGAGCGTCCGCCGGAACGGCGCCGAGAACTGCGGCCGCGCCGAGAAGGATGACGAAGACTGCTATGGCCGCTTTGGGCAGGAGCCGCATATTCGAGTCGAACCCACGACGAGGCGGGAAGTTCTGAACATGATACGCGAAGCGGTGCCGATTGGTTTCGAGTGCCAGGGAGCAGTTGTAGACTCGAGTCGTTTACCGATTTGTCATCCTTAGCGCAGAGTCCGCGCTTTTGCATTTTCGCCGCTGCTGTTGCGAGGGCGGACGCTCAGGATGACGATGATGAGACATTGATGCCGGGTGCCGCTTACGCCCGCGCCAATGCCTGTTCCAGATCACTCAGCAGATCCGAGCAATCTTCGACTCCCACCGACAACCGCACGGTCGCCGGCGAGACGCCCAGCAGCTTGAGTTGCTTCGCACTCAATCCAATGTGCGACGCCAGCACCGGATACGACACCGTGGACTCGACTCCTCCCAGGCTGGCCGCCAGATACCACAGCTTCAGGCTGTCGATGAACTTCTCTGCCGCTTTTCCACCGCCGCGGATGTCGAACGAAACCATCATGCCGAAATCGTTCATCTGCTTCTCGGCAGCCTCATGTCCTTCATTGTCAGACATGCCGGGATAATAGACGCGCACGACTTTCGGATGACGTCTGAGCGAGTCGGCAATCAGCGCGGCGTTGCGGCAGGCGCGCTTCACCCGCAGATGCAACGTCTTCAGGCCGCGGACCAGCAGGTAGGCGCAGCCGGGATCGAGGCAGCCGCCGGTGAGGATCATCATCTGCCGCGCCTTGTCCATCCAGTCGCGGGAGCTGGCCAGCACCCCGGCCGTCAGATCGCTGTGTCCGCCGAGATACTTGGTCGCCGAATGGATCACCATGTCGGCACCGAGTGCCAACGGCTTCTGCAGAATAGGCGTTGCAAAAGTGTTGTCGACCACGACGCAGGCTCCGCGTTTGCGGCCCAGCGCGCACAGCGCCTCCAGGTCGACGCAACGGAGCGTTGGGTTGGTCGGGGTCTCCAGAAAGAGCAGCCGGGTTTTGCTGCTGAAATATTTCGCGGCGTTGTTGATATCGTGATAGGGAATGAATCTTGTGTGAATCCCACAACGTGGGAGCACTTGGTCGAAAAGCTTGAGCGTGCCGCCGTAGATGTCGAACATGGAGACAATCTCGTCTCCGGCCTTGCAGGCGATGAGGGCCGCGATCATCTCGGCAGCCATGCCGCTGGAGGTGGCAACGGCGGCTTCCGCGCCTTCGAGCGCCGCGATCTTTTCTTCGGCCGCGGTTACCGTGGGATTGCCGTAGCGCGTGTAGAGATACTTGCCGCGATGGTCCTTCGCATATTGGCGCAACGCCTCGACGTTGGGCAGCGCGTAAACCGCGGTCTGCTCAATGGGCGTGGTCAGCGGCGCGTACTGGCCGTGCCGCTCCTCGCCGGAGTGAATGCAGCGCGTCGCATCAGCGTGTGAATTGGAAGGGACTTTGGACCGGGATTGCGCATGATGACTCACCTCGGCGGGACAGACGATTGTAAATGCCTCGACAGTTGCCAGCGGAGGTATGATGAGTTTATGCAGTTCCAGTTCACAGCTGTCTTTCGCCGCGTGCCTGAGGGTTTTATAGCCTTCGTCGAGGAATTGCCGGGAGCCAATACTCAAGGCAAGACGTTGGAAGAAGCCCGGACCAACCTGCAGGAAGCAGTTACGCTGGTTCTGGAAGCGAACCGAACCCTCGCGCAGGAAGCTGCTGCCGGCTCCGATGTATTTCGCGAACCACTCACGGTCGTGGCGTGAAGCGTCGCGAACTCGTTGGGCACCTTGAGCAGCATGGGTGCCAACTGTTGCGAGAAGGCGGCAACCATTCCGTCTTCGTGAACCGTAGCGCAGGAAAAGCATCGGCCGTTCCTCGTCATACGGAAATCAACGACCAACTAGCGAAGAAGATCTGCAAAGACTTGGGCGTGCCGTACGGGTCAGAGTAAAAATCGCCCAGCGTTAGCTTTCGATCACCGCACCTGCCGACAACTTCTCTTTCGTGTGTACGGCCCAGGCCATGCGCGGGGTGTTGTGCGCGATGCCGATGCGGCCGCGTTTATCGACCAGGATGATGCCGCCGTGGCCGTTGAGGCGCGACTTCATGTAATACAGCGCCTGCTTTGCCGCTTCTTCCGGCGTAACGCCGCTTTCCACGCGATCGGCCGTCCACTTGGCCAGCACCAGCTTCATCATGGGCTCACCCCAGCCGGTGGTCGAGACGGCGGCACTGCGATTGTCGGCGTAGCAGCCGCAGCCGATCAGCGACGAGTCGCCCACGCGTCCCGGCGCTTTGTTCAGCGTACCGCCGGTCGAGGTCGCGGCGGCGATGTTGCCTTGCGAGTCGAGCGCGACGGCGCCGACGGTATCGTGCGAGCGTGTCGGCCCGAACTCGTCAGGCATCTGCAGGTAGGCCTGTTTCTTGGCCTCGCGCAGCCGCTCGATCTCGCGCTCGATGATCAGGTCATCGTTCGAGCAAAGTTCAATCCCGTGCTCCTGGGCGAAGCGCTCCGCGCCGGTGCCGACGAAGTAGACGTGCGGGCTTTCGGTGAGAATTTTCTTGGCGGCGCGCACCGGGTTGCGGATGTGCTCCACGCAACCGACGCCACCGGCGCGCAGAGTAGCCCCGTCCATGATGAGGGCGTCGAGTTGCACCCGGCCATCCATGTTGAGGAAGGAGCCGCGCCCGGCGTCGAAGGTCTCATCCTCTTCCATCACCACCACGGCCGCCTCGACTGCGTCCAGCGAGCTGCCGCCTTTTTGCAGGACGTCCCAACCCGCAGCCGCAGCGGCTTCCACGCCGCGCCGGTGCGCTTCGGTTACATCGTCAGGCATGGCCCACGCACCGCCGTGGACCAGCATTACCGGATCTGCCAAGTTTGTGCCTTTCGGGAAGAAGTGGCCTCACATTGAGGCAAACCCGAAAGGATATCAGAAGCGATGGCCGCGATGCCGTACGGCGGAACTCCGGGATTGCATCGTCGAAAGGGTTGGAGCATAGTAGTGGCGTCCTCGCCATGAGCTACTCTTCTCCATCGTTCCAGTTGCTGGATTCAGCCCAAGAATCTCGCGCCAACCAAATCGGTTCTTTGCGCAGGAATTTCGTTCTTCTGGTGGTGAGCCTGATAGTACTGGGAATGCTTGCGGGGATGCTTCTGTTCAGGGTGGTTAAGTTGCATCAGTTCAATTGGACTATGGGGCTGCTCGTCCCGCCGAACGCACTCGTCGCTTTTGCGCTGGCGCGGATCATCTATCGCCAACTTCCTCGGTAATCCCTGTTCTACCCGGTCGGGACTAGATGGGCACGGGCGCTCGCGATCTTCTTCTTGTATCCCGCAGTGAACAGCGCGCAAACCCCCATGACCAGCAATGGCGCGAGCACGCCGAGAAGCAGCGGGTTGTGACCGCCCTTGATTGCGGCCGCGCACAAGACGAGATTGAGGACAAAACCCGCGCCCCACACGGCGCTGATGATGCGGTTGACGCGCAGAAATCCAGGACTGTTCCAATGTTCGGGGGGAGCGGATTCGCGCGCGTATTGCACGGTAAAGGGCGCGCCGACGGCAATGGAGATCCAGGTGACACTGGCGTAGAGTCCCCAGATCACGAGGGAACTGTAAGCGGCAAACGCGGACAGGCGCACGACGAAGGTCGCCACGGCGGCGAGCGCGAAGTAGCCCAGCAGCACCCAGTCCAGCAGCTTGATCTTGATGTGCTTGCTGGCAACCAGGGAGAGCAGACCGGCGCTGGCCATCAGCCCAAACAGCACCGCCTCCGGCCATTCCCGCATGCCTTGCAGCGTTCCATAGACGAGCCAGATGACGAAGCTGAGAGTAAGAACCAGGGAGGAAAGCCGGCCGGCGGTCATGCCGTCATTATGCGCTTCGCGAGATAAATATCTGCCACATTGTCAGAGAATTTGGCGCTGCCAGTTCCATATCGAAAACCGTCCCGCTATCTCCGATGTGAACAGTTAATGACAAGTTTCCGCTTGACGTGCAGCTTTCGCGCGGTCGTGATACAAATCCCAAGCTATGAACTGCAAAATCATCTTTCGCGTATTGATGGTGGGTGCACTTCTGATGACGTGCCTGCGGCCAGCCGTCGCACAGAAGGCGGCAACGAAGAAGGTCGTTCAACTGAAAGATGCCAAGGGCGCCGACGTCGGCACGGCGACGATTCTCTCGAAGGGCTCAGGCGTGGAAGTGAAACTCGACCTGAAGAATCTGCCTCCGGGCGAACACGCAGTGCACTTCCATCAGAAGCCGCAGTGCGACGCGCCGGACTTCAAGTCAGCCGGGGGACATTTCAATCCGACGGACAAGCAGCATGGCTTCGACAATCCGCAGGGCCATCACGCCGGCGACATGCGCAACTTTACGGTAAAGGCGAACGGCACGGCGAAGGCGACGGTGATGGACGACGATGTCGTTCTCGGCAACGGGAGCGAAGCGAATTCGTTGCTGGCCAACGGCGGCTCGGCGATCGTGATTCACGCCAAGGCCGACGATTATAAGACTGACCCGGCCGGCAATTCCGGCGACCGCATCGCCTGCGGCGAGATCGTGAAGCGGATGTAACCTTGTCGGCCACGTCGTGACAAATTGTGCTGTCGGCTCAAGCCGACTCCGTGATGGAGGATATGGCCTGTACGCTGGCCTGAGGGCCCGCTCTAACCCGAATCTTCTCCCGCCAGGCCCCCGACCTGCGGTGTTCGTGTACCCTAATTTCATGGGCGATCTCGGCCGCATGCTGGTGATTCTCGGCGGAGTCATTCTCGTTGTGGGAGTGATCTTCATCTTGGCGGGCAAGGCTAACCTGCCCATCGGGCGCCTGCCTGGCGACATCATCTATCGCGGTAAAAACACCACCTTCTACTTCCCTCTCGCGACATCAATCCTGTTGAGCGTGATCCTGTCGCTAGTGTTGTATTTCGTCAACCGGATGCGGTAGAGGAAGCCGCTCTTCGCGTTTGGCTAATCGCGATTCGCTACTGGCCATTCGCTTTTCGCTTTTCAAAGAACCTCAATCCACTTGTCATCCCGAGCGCGGCGTCCGTGCTTTTTCTTTTTCCACCGCCGCTTTTGTGCTTGATGGGTGCTCGGCGGATGTGCAGTCGAAGGAGCCGCCTTTTCTTCAATCCCGGAACGATGTCGTTGCTCGCACAAACCGCAGGTCCCTCCGCTCCGCTTCGCTCCGGTCGGGATGACAATTCATTAAGGGAGCTGCCATGAAGGAGGTGTCATGCCCCATGTGGGTAACGACGAGCGCTTCTGGTCCGGCACGAGAGCTAACGGCGAAGGGAGAAAAGGGGCAGCCTCCCCTTGATACACTGCCCCTAGGCGATGTCGAACGCGGAACAACTCGGGTTGCTGTTCCAGGCGCCGCCGCGCAAGGTGTATCCGGTGCGCGAGCTGGTGGCAGCCGTGCGCACGCAACTGGAGCGCGGCTTTACCGACGTGTACGTTGAGGGCGAGATTTCCAACTACCGCCCGGCCGAGTCCGGCCACCTGTACTTCACGCTGAAAGATGGCTCGTCGCAATTGCGTATGGTGATGTGGCGCACCCAGGCGCGACTGTTGCGCTTCCGGCCGGAGAACGGGCAGCAGGTCATCGCCCGCGGCCGCGTGACCGTGTACGACGAGCGCGGCGATCTGCAATTCCAGGCCGAGCATCTCGAACCCAAGGGCGCAGGCGCGCTGCAAGTCGCCTTCGAGCAGCTCAAAGCCAAGCTCGCCGCCGAAGGGCTTTTCGATCCAGCGCGGCGCAAGCCGATCCCCGCGTTGCCGCGGCATATCGGAGTTGTGACCTCGTCGCGCGGCGCAGCGGTGCAGGACATCCTGAACATTCTTCGTCGCCGCCACGAGTCGGTGAACGTGCTGATTTATCCGGCGCAGGTGCAGGGCGAGAGCGCGGCCAGCGAGGTCGCCGGTGGCGTGCGCTGGTTCAATCGCGCCGAGTGCGTCGACGTCATCATCGTGGCACGCGGCGGCGGCTCGTTCGAGGACCTGTTCGCCTTCAATGACGAAGGCCTGGCGCGGACGATTGCGGCGTCGACGATCCCGGTCATCTCCGCCGTCGGCCACGAGACGGACTTCACTATCTGCGATTTTGTCGCGGACTTGCGCGCGCCCACGCCGTCGGCAGCAGCCGAGATCGTCATCCGCTCCAAGCACGAGCTTTCGGAGAAGCTGGCCGGACTGCACAAGCGCATGACCAACGCCATCAACTACAAATTATTGCGCGCCAACAACGACCTGTCGCGGCTGGCGCAAAACGCGGTGTTCGCGCGCATGCAGGACATGATCGCGCGCCGCCAGCAGCGTGCCGACGATCTGGTCTTCCGGCTGGCGCAAGCGCAATCCCGGGTGCTGAAGAACTACTCGCGGCAGCTCGAGACGCTGGAGACCGGCCTGCGGCGTCACGACCTGCGCGTGCGCACCGGCGAGATGCGGCGGCAACTCGATGGCCGCGGCGGTCAACTGAACGCAGCCATGACCCAGTGGTTCGCCGGCCGGCGCAACACGGTCAACACCCTGACCGCATCGCTGAGCAGCGCTGCGCCCAATGTCGTGCTGCGACGACGGTCGCGCTGGGAGCGCATGCACAGCAGCCTGGAAGCGCTTTCGCCAAAGGCGATCCTCGCGCGCGGCTATGCGCTCGTGTTCGATGAAAAGGGTCAACTGGTGAAGCGCGCCTCGCAGGTCAAGGCCGGCGAGCAGGTGCGTACGCAACTGGGCAGCGGCGAGTTCACAGCAAAGGTCGAGGGCGTGAAAGATGAGAGCGAACAGCAGTAACGCGCTTTCTTGAAGACTTGTCATCCTGGCCGCCGGAGTGGAGGGACGCGGTTGGTCACGAGCGCCGACACTCTGTTACTCCAAAGGAACCGCAGATCCTTCGTCGGGCTGAAGCCCTCCTCAGGATGACAATCTCATGAAGATTACTGAAGCCGTCGTCAGGATGACAATTCATGGAGATGACAATTCGGGTGGACGGCAATTCATGGGAAAGAACCGCGCGCAAGAACAACAACGCGGCGGGCTAACTTGCCCCGCCGCGCTTCACCCATCTCTCGCGATGGTAGAACTTAATACAGCCGGAAATTTACTTCGACGTTGATCATGACCGGAACCGGCTGGCCGTCTTTCTTGGCCGGCTCGAAGCGCCACTGGCGCACGGCTTCAATCGCCTTCTCGTCCAAACCCATGCCCAGCGAGCGTTGTACGCGAATCTGCTGCGGCTTGCCGTCGGGCGAAACCACCAGCCACAGAACCACGGTGCCCTGGTACTTCGCCTTGCGCGCCTCTTCGGAATATTCCGGATCAGGATCGTAAACGACCTTGGGCGCACTTACGCCGCCGCCCACGCGATAGGCGCCACCGCCGTATCCGCCGCCGTGTCCGGGACCAACACCAGGACCTGTGCCTGAACCTACGCCGCCGCCCGAACCCGAGCCAATACCTCCGCCTGAACCGGTTCCATTCGAGGGAGCGCCCATGACCTTGGACAACGGATCGCCGAGCGCACCGATAGTAGGCAGCTTCAATTGCGGCGGAACGACTACGCTGGGATCGACCGCCAGCTTGGGATTGTCATTGCGAATGACGATCGCCGGGGGCACGATCTGATCTTTGGAGAGCTTAGGCAGCGCGCCTTTTGGCGCCTGCAGCTTGTCGCGATCGCCGCCGCCACCACCGCCGCCGGAGCGATTCTTCGAAGCCGGCAACGGCAAATACGGACTGATGTCCGTCACCAGTCCGATGGCCTGCGTCTTGATCTCGTCTTTATGCTCGACCACCCAATGCGTTGAATAGATAAGAACCGCCACGGCCACGGTGTGGATGATGAACGAATAGAGGAACGTATCCTTGCGTTGCGGGTACAGTCCCTGCCCGTCGCCAAACAGCGAGGGCATTACCTGTTCCTGTGGCACAAACTCAGGAACGGCTTGTTTGGCCGGTTTTGCAGCAGCGGGGGTAGACATCGGCTTTTGCTACACAGTATAGACCCTGTTGCTTCAGAGAAGTTCCAGAAAATGAACATACATGGCGGTTACTGATCCCACGAAGGCGTTACTTCGTCCCGTAGCGGCCGTGCAAGTGACGCGATCAGAGGCCTTAGCGCGGCAGAATTATCCGGAGGGCCTTAAGCTGAACGCCGATCTCGACCGGGGTGGGGCAGATGTATTCGCCGTCGGCAAAGACTTCCATCGGCGGATCCGCGACGATGCGCAGGCGCGGCGTCTGGAGGTATTCGACCTCCTTCATGCCCAGGTGCGCACCTTTGTAGACCACGTGAAACAGTCGTAGCAGGCGAAGCTTCGATAACTGGCGCACAAAGCAGAGATCGAGCAGGCCATCGTCCATGCTGGCGCGATGCGCGAGGCGCATGCCGTGTCCGTACTGCGGGCCGTTGCCGGCGGCAAGGAGGAAGCCGCGTTCGTCGATCACGGTTCGCCACCCGCCGCGCTCTTCGATGGAGACGGTGAGATGCGGCGGCTGGAAGCTGCCCAGCGTCTGCAGCAACGCGACTACATAGCCTCCATGTCCGCGCAGCCAATGCGACTGCTTCAGGGCCTTGCGGTTGATGACCGAATCGAGGCCAGTGCCGGCGATACACGAGAAGTAGGTCACGCGTTCGACCTCGCGGTCGGCTTCGCTCAGGCGTCGTAGCTGCGATTGCATGATGCGCGGCGCCATCTGCGGCAGGTCGCGCCGCGGGCCATCGGGAACGAAGTGCATGGTCTCGAGAGATTCGCCGGACCACGGCGCGCGGTCTGGCGAGTCGCTGACGGTGTGTTCCCCAGCGTCTCGGCCATCGGCGGATGCCGAATACGATGGGGTTGAGCTGCGCCTCAGCCCAGCGTCACGGCGAGCGACCAGATCTGCGGGCTTCAGCCCGGAATCAAGCGGCAGGATCGTTCCCAGATCGATTGACCGCACGTTGTCGGCCGCTGTGCAGAATCTCTGCCACGCGCCTTTGGCCATGGCGTAGCTCTCGATGCCGATGGATTGCGCGAAGTCATTGGCGCTGCCGATGGGGACGATGAGAGCGGGGATCTGCCTGGTCGCCAGGCCGCCGAGATGCCGATGCATGGTGCCGTCGCCGCCAAAAATCAGTGCCGCGTCGGGCTGGTCAGTGGGATCCAGTTCGTTGCCGCTAAACAGGTTGACGCCCGGCAACTCAAAGGGCCGGAGGTGGTGCTCCTTGGCGTGAGGTCCCAGCAGAGCAACGGCGCGCACGGCGCTACTTTCGCATATGGAAGGCGAAAAACAAAATGCCGGGCAGTCCTCTGCTGTTCATCACGCCAAAAAGCGCGCTCACCCACGAATCCTGCATTTGCTTCCGAGTCCTTCATTATATGCCTTGACAAGTATATACTTGTAGAAGTATACACAAGGACGTGGAATCCGCCTTCGAGATTATTGCTGAACCGAACCGCCGCGCGATCCTGAGCCTGCTGCTCTCCTCCGAACAGTCAGTCGGCGAGATCGAGCGGCAACTTCGTATGTCACAGCCGACCGTGTCCAAGCACCTGCGCGTGCTGCGCGATGCCGGCTTCGTGGAGTCGACCGTGGACAGACAGCGCCGTCTCTATCGCCTGAAACCGGAACCGTTCCGCGAAGTCGATGACTGGCTGGCGCAGTTCCGCCGCTTCTGGTCGGCGCACGTAGACGCTCTCGAACGCCACCTCGACCGCATGGATCCAGTAACACCGACGAAAAAGAAAACTAAGCAGAGGACAGCGCGGCCAAAACCGCGCACGTAACGAAGGAGTAAGGGAATGAAAATCAAACTGACTACCGTGTACGTCGACGACCAGGACAAAGCCCTGCGCTTCTATACCGAAGTGCTGGGGTTCGTGAAGAAAGCCGACTTCAGCCAGGGGCCGTATCGCTGGCTCACGGTGGCTTCGGCCGAAGATGCCAATGGCACCGAACTGCAACTGGCGCTCAATAACAATCCGGCGGCCAAGACCTTTCAGCAGGCGCTGTTTCAGCAAAGCCAGCCGGCAGCCATGTTCTTCACCGACGACCTGCAGGCCGACTACGAGCGCATGAAAGCGCAGGGCGTCGAGTTCACCATGCCGCCGACGGACGTGACTGCTTCCAAGATCGCTATGGTGAATGATACTTGCGGCAACCTGATCCAGGTCACGCAGTTGATGCGCTGGCAGAGCTAAGGAGCAGATCGATGACCAATCTCGCGCAGTACGATCCGGGTCCGGCCGCCAGGGCGCAGGTACGAAAAGAGGGGGAGAAGTGGACGCTGATTCTGGTCCGCGAGCTGCGCCACTCGCCGGAGAAAGTATGGCAGGCGATCACCGATCCGGCACATCTGCGCGAGTGGGCTCCGTTCGACGCGGATGGAAACCTGGGTAGGGTGGGAAGCACGGTAAAGCTCACCTGGGTGGGAACCGGCGCGGCCACTGAAACCCGGGTGACGCGAGCCGAGGCTCCCGAGGTGCTTGAGTTTGGCGACATTCGCTGGGAGCTCGAGCCTACGGTCGATGGCACACGTCTGACGCTGTGGCACAACATCGATCGGCGGTTCATCTCGTGGGGCGCGGCGGGCTGGCACATCTGTTTCGACGTGCTGGATGGCCTGCTCAGCGGTACGCCCATGGGCCGCATGGCGGGCGGCGAGGCGATGAAGATCGATGCCTGGAAGCGATTGACCGCCGAGTATGCCAGGCAGTTCGACAGCCAGTAATGGCCCAATATGAGATTTTGCTCAAGCGATGTTGGGTGGGCTGGCGTTGGCTGGATTGATTTTGGGTTGGGTGATGCTTTGAGTGATGTTGGATGGCTCGCTCATTCCCTGGTTTTGGAATGTTCGAATGCCGCGAATATGTGGGGCATCCCGAGGAGGCGACCATGAATAGTTCCACCCTGCGGACAATTTTTCGCTGGCTTCATATCGTCGTTGCTATCCCGATCTTCGGGTATATCTATAGTCCGTTCGAAAAACTTCCAGGCTATGCCCCGGCCACTCGGTTTGTGTTCTTCCCCGTCATGGTGGTCTCGGGATTATGGATGTGGAAAGGACATGTCGTGCGGCGATTGATTGCGAGAAAGTCGGCCTGACAAAGGCGTGCGGAGAGAACACTATGGCGAAAGTCACTCTTTCAAACAAGCAGCGGGAAGAATTGCTCAAGACTCTGCAATCCCGCTTCGAGAAAAACATGAAACGCCATCAGGGCATGGCGTGGGCGCCGGTGCAAGCAAGGCTGGAAGCTGATTCTGGCAAGCTGTGGTCGCTTAGTGAAATGGAAAAAACCGGCGGTGAGCCGGATGTGGTCGGTAGCGATACAAAAACCGGCGAGTACATTTTCTGTGACTGCTCCGCCGAAACTCCCAAATACCGCAGAAGTATTTGTTACGACCGGGAAGCCTTGGATTCAAGGAAGGAACATAAGCCGAAAAATAGCGCTCTGGATATGGCTGCTGCGATGGGGATTGAGCTGCTGACGGAAGAACAGTATCGGCAGCTACAGAAGCTTGGAAACTTCGACACGAAAACGTCAAGCTGGGTGAAAACACCTTCTGCTATCAGAAAGCTCGGGGGCGCCCTCTTCTGCGATCGGCGCTACGATACGGTTTTCACTTATCACAACGGTGCGGAATCGTACTACGCCGGCCGAGGCTTCCGCGGCTGGCTGAGGGTCTAGTTTGGACCGATCAAAATTGCGACTTTACAACATTTAACACGCGTCCGGCAGAGTTGCCCGTCAAACTCGGTGAAGAGAGTTCGGCGGGCGTTTGGTTTCGAGAAAGGAGCCGGCCGTGAACAGGACGCGAATCGCAGTCATCGTCACTCTGGTGTTGCTGTCCGCTATCGGTGGTTATCAGGTGAAGGCGCACGCGCAGCAGGACTTCCCGCCACCTTGCACCGTGGTGGTTCCGGCTGACTGGGGCAAGTACAGGGGCAGCGTCGTTGAGAGCGGTCTGGTCTTCGAGGACAAGAACGGTACGCTGCGAATCATCCAGCAGCTGCCGTGCACCCTCGACGGCACTCCGAACGGCCCGCCACGCGTGATCGCAGAAATCCGCCGGAAGTGACCATGTCAGCTCGGTGACTAAGTCATCCTCACGGGTTCCTACCTGCTGCGGTTTTCGAGTGAGTGGGAGTCTGTGAATTCACGTGCTCACGCTCGGCCTTGCCCGTCATTTTGCACAGACATTCGAGCGGCGGCGAATGTGTGAGTAGCCGGCGATGCCGATCCCGCTATCAGATACGGGTACTCGCAAGGCACACAGCCTTTTCCGTCACCAAGATTAATTGTTAGTCATACTTCAAGTTTGCTCACCGTTCGGGGCTCATCACAGTTATCCTTCGGCATCCAACGAAATCGTGCATGCCAGCTCCCAAAAGCTCGAAGAAGGGTCGCCTCAAGAAGTGAGCGCAAAATGATTCCCCCAGGTAGAGTTAGAGCTGTTTCAACTATGGCGCTGTCCTGCATGCTGTTGTTGGGAGCAGCAGCTCACGCCGGACAGTTATCCGGGTCCCAGCCACCAAGCGCACCGCCGACACAACAGGCGTCGGATGCCGCCTCAGGCCAACCCGGCTCGCAGGCAGGCAAGGTCGCCGGCACGGTAGTCGATCAAGGCGGCGCGGTTGCCGTAGGAGCCAAAATACGGCTTACGTATCCGGGTCAGCCGAGCGCCCAGCAAACGTCCTCAGGCGACAACGGGCAATTCTCTTTCGATAATGTCGCTCCCGGTCAGTTTCAGCTCACGCTGACAGCCCCGGGCTTCGAAACCAAAACCTTCGCGGGATCTTTGCAACCGGGGCAGGCGCTTCAGGTACCAGAGATGGTGCTGAAGGTTGCCGAGGCGACGACGACGGTGCAAGTCGGGCTGACGACGGAGCAGGTCGCGCAGGTACAGATCAAGCAGCAGGAGAAGCAGCGAGTTCTCGGCATCGCGCCGAATTTCTACGTCAGCTATGTTCCCGATGCAGCTCCGCTGAACGCCAGGCAGAAGTTTCAGCTTGCCTGGAGATCGGTTTCCGATCCCATCACCTTGCTTGGTGTAGGCGCTTTGGTAGGAATTCAACAGGCTACCAACGACTATGGCGGGCTCGGGCAAGAGGCCGGCGGCTATGGGAAACGGTTTACCGTGGGATACGCCAGCCTGGTTACCGGCTCGTTTCTTAACGACGCTGTTCTGGCATCTCTGTTCAAACAAGATCCTCGCTACTTCTATCAGGGCACCGGCACGACTGGCTCGCGGCTGGAGCATGCTCTCAGCCATGCCATCCTTCGCAAGGGCGACAATGGCCGCTGGCAGCCTAACTACTCAGGTATCATCGGCAGTTTTGCCACCGCCGGTATTACTTCTTTCTATTATCCAGGAAGCGACCGCAGCGGCGGCTTGGTAGTCCAGAACGCGCTGGTCGGAATCGCCGGACGTGCCGTCGGCGGTGTCTTTCAGGAATTCGTGCTCCGCAAATTTACGTCGCATGCCGGCAGCCAGAACGCGAATCATCCTTAAGCGTTGAACTCGACCGCACTTAGGGACGACTTCCAAGCGCAAATTCATGCAGAGCCGCTAGCCTTGCCTTCTCCCGATTTGTATTGTGCCCAGCGCGCCATTTATACTCACCTGCCCGATATGAAAGTTGTCGTGATCATTCCCGCAGCCGGTCTGGGGACGCGAATGTCGTCCGCGTCCGGCGCTCCTAAGAGCAAGAGCAAACAATTTTTTGAGCTGCAAGGCACACCCATCCTGATACACACGCTGCGCAAGTTTGCCGCTTGCGATGCGGTGAGCGAGATCGTGGTCGCGCTGCGCAAGAACGAGACCTCCGGCTTCCAGAAGCAGATGGAGAAAGAGAAGCTGGGCAAGCCGCTGCGGGTAGTCGAAGGCGGCGAGCATCGGCAGAACTCCGTTGCTAACGCGCTGGCCGAGATCAAGGCCGCGGACGACGACATCGTGCTGGTGCACGACGCTGTGCGGCCGTTCGTCGACCAGGACACGATCATCAACGTGATCGAGGCGGTGAAGAAGTACGATGCCGCCATCGCCGGAGTGCCTGCGATCGACACCGTCAAGCAAGTGGACCGCACCGCCGACGGGGCTGTGGTCATCGCCACGGTTCCGCGCGAGCGCATGGTGCTGGCGCAGACGCCGCAGGGCTTCCGCTTCGGCGTGCTGAAAAAGGCGTTCGACGAAGCCACGGCCGACGGCTTCATGGGCACTGACGAGGCGTCGCTGATCGAGCGCGCCGGCGGCGCGGTGCACGTCGTGATGGGTTCGCCGCGCAATATGAAGATCACTACGCCCGCGGATTTGGAGTTGGCGGAGTTCTTCCTGGCGCAGGAGAATCGGGAAGTGAGTTTGAGCGGGTGAAGGCTGTCGGCTGTCGGCTTGGAACCGCTAGCGATGGGCTTGTAGCTTTCAAGTGCAAGCTTGGAGAAATTGGCGCCTTTGCTGTTGATGGAGCTTGTGCTGTCGGGGTGGAGCACGCCTTCAGGCGTGCCTTTGGATGCGCTTCCTAAGAAGCGCGCTTTAGCGCCTGAGGTCACCTCAGCGGCTGAAGCCGACACATAACAGGTCGCAGTTAACTGCACCGCTGAAGCGGTGCTCCACCCTGACAATCATGCAGGGTGCTTCCATAAAATTGTCAGGTCCCTTTAGGACGACAGGGTGTCAAACGTGTCCTCTGAGGTTTCTCACATTCCGCGCATCGGCTATGGCTGGGACTCGCATGAGTTCCGCCCCGGACTGCCGCTGAAGATCGGCGGCGTCACACTGCCGCATCACTCCGGACTGGCCGGCCACTCCGATGGTGACGTCCTGCTGCACGCGCTCACCGACGCACTCCTGGGCGCGATTGCGGCCGGCGACATCGGAACGTACTTCCCGCCCAGCGACCCTAAGTGGAAGGGCGCCGACTCGGTAGTTTTCGTGCAGGAAGCTCTGCGGCTGGTGGACGGAGCCGGCTATCGCGTCGGTAATGTCGACAGTACGCTGATCCTGGCTGAACCGAAGATCGGCCCACATGCGGCCGAGATTCAGAAGAAGGTCGCCGAGCTGCTGCGTCTTGAGCCATCGAGCGTGGGCATCAAGGCGAAAACCCCCGAAGGCATGGGCACCGACCACGCCGCCATCGCGCACTGCGTCGTGCTGCTGGCCGAGATCAACTGGCCGTAATGCCGATTGGGTAGCGCGCGGCTTCAGCGGTGCATGACGCACACCTTGAAAGAATTGTCATCACGAGGAGGGCTTCAGCCCGACGAGGGATCTGCTGTTCCTCCGTGTTGCTACCGCCGCCGGCAAACAGCAGATCCCTCGCTGCGCTCGTGATGACAATTCTGGTTGTAGCGACTGTTCCACCCTCCTCAACAAGCGTGCCGCATCTGGGCCTGGCGTCCTAAACGTGAACCGTACCCCCTCAAACGCGTAAAATAGAGTTTTCGGCTGGAGTCGCTGACGCGCTCTTACGCCGTGATTTGAGGCGACGCAATCATGTCTACATCTACCCGCGATGAGGAACCGGCCGCCGCGACACCCGGCGAGTCGGCCGAGCGCCCATCCAACTTTGTTCGCGACATCATCCTCGACGATCTGAAGACCAACAAGTACAACGGGCGCGTGCAAACCCGCTTTCCACCCGAGCCCAACGGCTATCTGCACATCGGGCACGCCAAGTCCATTTGCCTGAACTTCGGGCTGGCCAAGGAGTTCGGCGGGCAGACCAACCTGCGCTTCGACGACACCAATCCCGAGAAGGAAGAGCAGGAGTACGTCGACTCCATCATCACCGACGCGCGCTGGCTGGGCGCCGACTGGGGCGACCGCATGTTCTACGCCTCCGATTACTTCGACCAGCTGCACGCGTGGGCGGTGCAGCTGATCAAGGCGGGCAAGGCGTACGTCGACGATCTGGGCGCGGAGGAGGTGCGCAAGTATCGCGGCTCGCTGACCGAGCCCGGCAAGGAGAGCCCGTACCGCAATCGCTCGATCGAAGAGAATCTCGACCTGTTCGAGCGCATGCGCGCAGGGCGAGTTCCCCGACGGCTCGCGCACGCTGCGCGCCAAGATCGACATGGCGTCGCCGAACCTGAACATGCGCGATCCGGTGATGTATCGCATCCTGCGCGCCACGCATCATCGCACCGGCGACAAGTGGTGCATCTATCCGATGTACGACTTCGCGCACGGCCAGTCGGATTCGCTGGAGCAGATTACACATTCGATCTGCACGCTGGAGTTCGAAGACCATCGCCCGCTCTACAACTGGTTCATCCAGCAGCTGGGGATTTTCCCATCGCAGCAGATCGAGTTCGACCGCCTGAACCTGACCTACACGCTGCTGAGCAAGCGCAAGCTGCTGCAATTGGTGAACGAGGGCCGGGTGCGCGGCTGGGACGATCCGCGCATGCCGACGATCTCCGGCATTCGCCGCCGCGGCTATACGCCGGAGGCGATCCGCAACTTCTGCGGCGCGATCGGCGTGTCGAAGACCAACGGCATCATCGATCTCGCCATGCTGGAGCACTTCGTGCGCGACGACCTCAACAAGAGCGCGTTGCGGGCGATGGCGGTGCTGCGTCCGCTGAAGGTCGTCATCGACAACTATCCCGAGGGGCAGATCGAAGAGCTGGAGCTGGCGAACAATCCCGAGGACCCGAGCGCCGGTACGCGCAAGGTGCCGTTCTCGCGCGAGCTCTACATCGAGCAGGACGACTTCCGCGAAGAGCCGCCGAAGAAGTTCTTCCGCCTGTCACCGGGACATGGAAGTGCGCCTGCGCGGCGGCTACTTCATCACCTGCAAGAGCGTCGTGAAGAACGATAAGGGCGAGGTCGTCGAGGTGCACTGCACCTACGATCCGGAGACGCGCAGCGGCAACGCGCCCGACAATCGACGGGTGAAGGCGACGATTCACTGGGTGTCGGCGCAGCACGCCGTCGCGGCCGAGGTGCGCGTCTACGAAAACCTGTTCACGAAGGAGAATCCGGGCGACGTGCGCCGAGGGTCAGGATTTCACGGCGAACCTGAATCCGAATTCGCTGGAAATTATTCGCGATGCCAAGCTGGAGCCGTCGCTGGCTGCGGCGCAAGCGGGCGATCGTTATCAGTTCGAGCGGCTGGGATATTTCTGCGCCGATCTGGATTCGAAGCCGGGGGCGCTGGTGTTCAATCGCACGGTGCCGCTGCGGGATAGCTGGGCGAAGATCGAGAAGCGGGAGAAGAACGCCTAGACGCGCCAGGCTCGTCATAACGAGATCCCTTTAGGATTGTCATCCCGAGGGAGCGAAGCGAGTCGAGGGATCTGCGGTTTGCCCGAGTTGAATCCGTTGCGGACAGACCGCAGATCCTTCGACTCCGCGGCTCACGCCGCTCCGCTCAGGATGACAATTCCATGATGATGTTCCCTTCGTAAGCAAAGTGCATAAACGATGAGTTCAACTCCTACCACTCCCCGTCTCCGTTTCGCGCCTTCGCCTACTGGTTATCTTCACGTCGGTGGCGCGCGCACTGCGCTCTTCAACTGGCTCTATGCGCGCCACTATGGCGGCACGCTGATTCTGCGCATTGAGGACACCGACCTTGAGCGCTCCACGCCGGAGATGGTCGACGGCATTCTCGACGGCCTGCGCTGGCTGGGCATCGACTGGGACGAGGGTCCGTATTTCCAGACGCAGCGCATGGTTCTGTATCGCGCAGCCGCGGGCGCTTTGCTGAACAGCGGTCACGCGTACTACTGCTTCTGCGGCAAGGAGCAACTGGAGCAGCAGCGCGCACAAGGCGTTGCTGAAGGACGCGTCGACGCGTGATGCCTGTCGCGGCATCCATCGCGATGAAGCGAAGAAGAGGACGGCTGCCGGCGAAGGTGCGGCGATTCGTTTTGCTGTCCCCGAGAGTGGGAGCACCACATTCGAGGACGCGGTCTTCGGGCGCGTGGAGTTTGCCAACTCCGAGATCGAAGACTTCGTGCTGCTGCGCTCCGACGGCGTCCCGACTTATCACCTCAGCGTCGTCGTCGATGACATCGATATGCGCATGACGCACGTGGTACGCGGCGCCGACCATCTTTCCAACACGCCCAAGCAGATGATGCTGTACGAAGCGCTGGGCAAGCCGATGCCGGTGTTCGCGCACCTGCCGCTCATCCTCGGGCCGGACAAGACGCGGCTCAGCAAACGGCACGGCGCGACCAGCGTGATCGCTTACAAAGAAGAAGGCATCGTGCCGGAGGCGTTCCGGAATTTTCTGGCGCTGTTGGGATGGACGCCTCCGGATTCGACGCGCGAGATTCTGCACGACAAGGAACTGATCGACCTGTTCGAGTTGAATGCGATCCAGAAATCGAATGCGGTCTTCGATCGCTCCAAGCTGGACTGGTTCAACACCGAGTACATACGCGCCACGCCCGCTTCCCTGCTGCTGCCGCTGGTTGAAGAGGAATGGAAGAAGGCCGGCATCGTTCCCTTTCAGACCAGCCGTGAGTGGATGGAAGCGACGGTCGAGCTGTTGAAACCGCGGGCGCGGAATCTGCGGGACTTCGCGACCTTGTTCCGCGGATATTTTAGCGATGTGTTCGAGATCGATCCCGCGGCGCGCGAGAAGTTTTTGAAGGACGAGAATGTGCTCGCGATGTTGGGTGAGCTGGCGTCGCGTTATCAGAGTGCGGCGGACTTCAGCGAGGCTTCGACCGAGCAGATACTGCGTGACTTTGCAGCGGAGAAGGGCGTGAAGGCCGGAGCGCTGATTAATGGCGCCCGCGTGATGCTGACCGGGCAGGGGGTTGCGCCGAGTTTGTTTGCCGTGATGGTGAACCTGGGGCAGGAGCGCACGGTGGCGCGATTGAAGGCGGCAAACGCCTAGGCGTCGAATGATAGCCCTTGGGTCAAGGCACGGCCTCAATCGTGCCAAAGGCTGCCCTTCTGAATTGTCATCCTGAGGAGGGCTTCAGCCCGACGAAGGATCTGCGGTTCATCCCATAATCGACAACCTTGCGCCGCGGGCAAACCGCAGATCCCTCGGCTTCGCTCGGGATGACAATTTCTTAGGGCTGGCGCTGGCACGACCAAGGTCGTCCCCTGACACAAAACGAGTGGTTCCTGGACAAGCGAAAAGGCGCTCGTCGCGAGCGCCTTTGATCGCATAGCCCCGCGAGTCTCTACCCCAACAGCCTCGCCGCTTCCTTGGCGAAGTAGGTCAGCGTGATCGATGCGCCGGCGCGCTGGATGCACAGCAACGACTCCATCATCACGCGCTCGTAATCGATCCAGCCGTTCAGGGCGGCGGCCTTGATCATCGCGTACTCCCCGCTCACCTGGTAGGCCGACAGCGGCACATCGAAGCGCAAGCGCGCCTCGTGCAGCACATCGAGATACGGCATCGCCGGCTTCACCATGATCATGTCCGCGCCTTCTTCGAGGTCGAGTTCGATCTCGCGCATGGCCTCGCGCAGGTTTGCCGGGTCCATCTGGTAAGAGCGGCGGTCGCCGAAGTGCGGCGCCGAATCGGCAGCCTCGCGGAATGGCCCGTAGAAGCCGCTGGCAAACTTCGCCGCGTAAGACAGCACCGGAATGTTCTGGAAGCCGTTCTCGTCGAGCGCGGTGCGGATAGCAGCGACGCGGCCGTCCATCATGTCCGAGGGCGCGATGATGTCCATACCGGCCTTGGCCTGCGAAACCGCGGTGCGCGCCAGCAACTCCAGCGTGGGGTCGTTCAGGATCTCGTAATCTTCGGCTGAGCGGTCATGATATTGGTTGCCGCCACTGCGGCGGCAGCAGAGGCTGCTTGCGTGGTGATCAACAACTTGCCCTTTCGACTTCAGCTCATCGACGAACTCCAGCGCCTCGCGCCTCGCCTTCGCGTTCGGATCGGAGGTGTCGACCAGCCCACAGTGGCCATGCGACATGTACTCGCACAGGCAGACGTCGCCCATCAGCAGCAGGCCCGGCACTTCGCGCTTTATGGCCCGCGTCGCTTTCTGCACGATGCCGTCGTCGGCCCACGCGCCGGTAGCGACCTCGTCTTTCGTCTCCGGCAGGCCGAAGAGGATGACGCTGGGGATGCCGAGCGCCTTCACCTCGGCGCACTCCTTCACCGCCTCGTCGATGGACAGGTTGTAAACCCCGGGCATCGAACGTATTTCCTTGCGAATGCCTTCCCCCGGGCAGACAAACAACGGATAGACAAAGCCTTCCGGAGTCAGGCGGGTTTCGCGGACAAACGAGCGCATCGCTTCATTGCGACGCAGGCGGCGAGGGCGGTCGATAGGGAATGCCATAACATGAAATTCTACACCGCGCTGAGTTGCCGGAAGCCGCGAAAATAGCGGCGAAGGTGATACCAAAGTGTGATGGGAGAGTGGCGAATCGTGGATCACGGTCAAGGAGTAAAGACGTCAGTTGAGGCGACATTTTCGCGAAAGGCCAACTGCATGGTTGAGAGGATCGAATCGAGGCAACAGCAGGTCCTTCGACTCCCGTGTCCGCCCGGCGCAACGGCGGCGGCGGAAATACAAAAGCGCGGACGCTCCGCTCAGAACGACAATTCAAGAGAGAAGACGGCGTAGTGTGCGCCTGAAGGCGTTTTCCGCCCTTAGCTCGGAAGCGTCGACAGGGCCGCTCGCTACGCTGGCGGGATGGTCTGGGCCTCGTCGTCGCCGGTGATGGGCTCGCCGCTGTTGCGGTTCATCTCGTCGAAGATGTCCTGCATGACGTCGTCCCGGCGACCGTCGTCGCGCATGCGGGACTTCATCTCCTGCAGCGCAACGTTGAGCACGTGGTAGTGGTGCAGCTCGCGATACTTGGGATTGCTGGTCAGGTCCTTCCACAAGCCGTGCAGCAGGTCGACATCTTCCTGGCGCATGCGCGGCGTGTGCGGGCCCAACATGTAGACGTGCTTGTTGCCATCTTGCTCGTAGACCACCAGGCGCAAACGCGGACGCGGTTCGGGCAGGCGTTCCCAGGCATCGCCCGTCAGCTTGCCCTGCTCGTCGGCAGTGAGCTTGTTCGACTTGCCGCAGACGATCACCGAGGAATGCAGACGCTCGCCGGTGGCGACGATGCTCTCGAAGATGTCGTTGGTCGGCACCACCAGCAGCGACACGTGCTTGCCGAGTTTCTCGGCGACATTCACCACGGCGGTAAACAGCTCCTGCTCGTACTTGCGGAAGACTTCGGAGCTCTCAACCTCTTCGCTGCCACCAAACGACGGCTCGCGATGATAAACGCGCGAGGTCATCACAACGACGTCAGTCTTGGTGGTGTCGGTCTTGCCCAGCACTTGCTGGAGGTAGTAGAGGTTGTGCGGATCGCGCACCGCTACCAGGACGTTGCCGGGACGCACCTCCATGGCCTCGCCGCTCAGCTCGCGGTCGGAGGCGACGTTGAACTGCTCCAGCCCTGACTGACCCGAGGCATGCTCCCGAGCAGTCATACGCTCCGATACCGTCAAGATCACGAAGAACACCAGGCTGAAGGAGACGCCGGCGATGGTCGCCATCTGCTTGGTGAAGAGATTGACGAAGGCCGTCGCAAACAGGATGAGCGAGATGAGGGCCAGGCCAACGGGAATCTCGACGCCGCCGATGTGAAGGTTGCCTGGGACCTTCCACTCGCGATTGCCCGGGCTGGTATAGCGCAACACAATTACGGCCAGCGACATGAAGGAGAAGCTCCACACCACGCCGAAGGCATAGAGCGCGGCCAGCAGGTAAACGTCCCCGCGGCTGGCGACGATCGTCAGCAATTGCAGGCCGACGATCATGTTGATCACGCGATAGGAGGTGCCGAACTTGCGCTGCGGTTTCTTGAACCAGGTGGTCAGCACTCCGTCTTCGACCATGCGGTTCAGCACGCCATTGGCGCCGACGATGGCCGTGTTCACTGCGCCGGAGAGGATCAGCGCGCCCACCAGCACGACGAATCCCTGAAACACCAGGCGCAAGCTGTACGGGCCGACGACGTTCATCGCCAGGCCGCCGATCAGGTTCGCGAAGTACTCCGGGCGAACCTTGTCGGGGATGATCATCACGGCGAAGAACGAGACCAGCGATGTAAAGAACAGGCTGTAGAGGAAGATGACCAGCCCGGTCTTTTCCAGGTTCTTCAGCTTGGGATGTTCGATTTCGCGATTGACCTGGGCAAGCGACTCCTCGCCGCTCATGGCCAGCACGGAGTGGCCGAAGCCGACCAGCAGCATGATCAGGGGAATGCGCTGGGCCCATGTGCCCAGCAGCCAGCCCAGCGATTCCTTATTGTGGTGGATCGCCGATGCCGATGGGAAGGGCGGAAGCTGGCCACCTTTTTTCGCCAGCGTGATCAGGCACCAGACGATCAGCATGATCACCATCACGGTGGTGACCTTCATGATCTGCAGCGCGCGCTCGCTGGACTCGTGGATGCCCATGATGTTCTGCCACCAGAAGTAAAGGGAAACCACGATGGCAAACGCGGCGGCGAAGGCATTATCCGGAACGGTGATGCTGTAGCCGAGATGGTGGAAGGTGTCGGTCAGGAAGCCGGCAACGTACTGGCCGGCAGCGACAGCGCTGATTGGGCCGGTCAGAATGTAATCGAAGAGCAGCGCCGAAACCGAGAGCTTGGCCAGCGTTCCGCCCATCGCCTGCTTGACCACGCGATAGACGCCGCCGCGCACGAACATCGCGCTGGACTCGATGTAGATGGCCCGCACGGCGTAGCTGAAGAGCATCACCGCCAGCACGAACCAGGGCGCGCTCTTGCCGATGACCTTCTCGGCATCGCCGCCCACGTAATAGGCGGACGAAGCCAGGTCGGAGAGCACGATTGCCGCAGCCCGCCAGAAGGAGATGAACGTCAGCATCACTGACGTAGCGACGAAAACCTTTATGGCGGGTCGCTGCAGGTTCTCGACTGGTGAAGACATAGGTGGTTTCGACAAGGCCACACGTGTAGCTATAACGGATGCCAGATCGGCGCGGGAGGCTTCGTCCCGGCCCATCTGAATTTACTTGTTTGCGAGGAAGTTGTCAGCAGGCTGGCGCTGCCGACTGGACAAAGCTTGCCCAGATTGACCCGGAGTTTCTCACCCGGCTAGCTGCGCCGGGTCAGGTACGTATGACTGATGCGGTCGTGCCAGCAGAGCGCGTCGACATCGACCAGCGACCACAACAGCCCCATACCCAGAGAAGCTGCCGAGAAGAACAGGCTTATTACGCGGCTGCGACGGTGACGCCAGTTGGGCGCGCCGCCCTTGAAGGTGCTGAGGTGAATCTTGGTGACCTGCATTCCGAGCGTTGAGCCGGCATACATCATCATCATGTACTCATAGGCCGCCCAGAGCAGAAATGGCAACATCGCCAGAGTCAAGATCAGCGGCTTGCTGGGCTCGACCTTCGGCATCAGCTTGTAGGCGATGGCAGCGAAGACCGCGCTGGCGGCAGCAACCACTCCGCAGTCGATCATTCCTGCGCTGAAGCGGCGCGGCAGGCTCACGGCCTGCGTCGGAAGTTCGACGTGATCGCGCGGCGGGACAAGGTTGTTGTGCTGAGCCGGAAGCTGCAAGCCCTCCAGCAACGGTGTCGTCGGAAACGGCTCGAGCTCCTCAGGAACATCGAGGATGCGCGGCTGCTCGGAGATCACCGGGTCGGCAAGACGGTGGTAAACCTCTTCCGGCGCTGAAGCCGGACGTGGGAAGGCAATGACTTTGCGTTTGGCCGCCGGTCGCGCCACAGGCGAGGGCAGCGGCTCAGGATCGCCTTCCAGAACCAGGTCGGTGTCCGCAGCGAGAGAAGGTTCTGCTGCGATCGTCTCCGTCGACGAGGCCTTGGGGGTCGCACCCGAAGATGACAAAATTTCAGGGGATGCGGCTCTTTCGACTTCAGGCACAGTCAAGTCCATCACGGGAACACTGGCAGTCTCGATGTCCTCCAGGAAATCAGGACGGGATGCAGCGCTCTCCGGCTCATTGACCTCGGGGGCTGCGTCGGCAACAACACTCGCTGCTGACTGCCTCGCCTTGGCAGTTTCCTCTTCCCCATCGAAGGAGAAGCGCATGCTGTACGTTCCCTCGAGGCGTCGGCCGCGGCGGGTGCGATAGCGCGCTACGCGATCTTGAATTTCATTCCGCCAGATTTCCTCGGTGGGCTCGGACGAGTCAGAGGTGCCGGAGCGTAACATCTGCTGTTCAGTCATGTCGTGGCGCGACTATTGTTGTTCCTCCGCGGCGCGCAGCGGTCCAAGTCGAAATCGTGCAGCGAGAATGAGTGCAGGAGGTCGCCGGCCGAATGTATCGATCCGGTTACGCCATTCACGCGAACTCCAGCGACAGCGCAACCGGCGAACATAAGGCGGGTTTAGAAGATCGTCCAGAGCCGCGTGAAGTCATTCCGGCGAAACACATTTGGCCAGCCTCTATGCAACATGCTAAGTTGCAAGGTACCGTAAAAACGTATGGCACTCGGCAAAGAGGCGTACGCCTGGCGATGATTCCTCGCACTCGATTGATTATCACGGCGCTGGTGCTGTGTCACGCGTTTGTGCGTCCGGGAATATTAACCAGCCAGTTGCGTCCCGCGCAGCCGCAGCAGCAACAGAGCCAACAGCCGTCGACTTCTCCGTCGTCGCCCGGTACCAACCCCAGTTCCAGCGCGCAGTCTGACGACGATGATGATTGGTTCGGCGACGACTACATGCTGCCTCCACCTCCACCGTCGCAGCAGTCGTCAACGCCAACGGGAATTACCGCGAAAACCGATTCCGGCAAGGAAGACACGGACACCGAACGCCTGGTGCAGCAGGAGATGCAAAGTGACACTGGCCAGGATTCGGGTCCGCAGCGCCCAGCCATGAATGTGACTCTCGGGCGCAATGAAGTCTTGATTCGGGCCGACGAGCAGGAGAAGAATCAGGACATCTTCAACGTTCGCGGCCACGTGGAGATTCGCTTCGGGCCCAACACCCTGCAATGCGACGAAGCGACCTACGACTCGACCACCGGCATCATGAAGGCCAAGGGCCACGTCGTCTTCGACAGCAGCATCCATAATGCGCACCTGGTGGGCACCAGCGCTACCTACGATGTAAGCCGCGACACCGGAACCTTCTACGACGTAACCGGCTCGACCGGAGTGCGAGTGAAGAATCGCACTATGTTCCTGACCTCGTCGACGCCATTCTTTTTTACCGGCAAGGTGGTCGACAAGCTTGGCCCCGATCTCTACCGCGTGAACCATGGCTACGTGACCTCGTGCCAGATGCCCAGACCGAAGTGGAAGATCGATTCCGAAACTGCCGATGTCGAAGTTGGAAACGAAGCTAAACTGCATCATGCCACGCTCAAGCTGCACGGTATCCCAGTCTTCTACTTCCCTTACATGGAACATCCGGTCGACAACCTGGGCCGCAAGAGCGGATTCCTGATTCCCTCGATCGGGTCGTCCACTTTGCGCGGCACCGTTTTCGGCGATTCCTTCTACTGGGCCATGTCGCGCAATGCGGATGCCACCCTGGGAGCGGCGATGTACTCGTCCCGAGGCTGGGCGCAGTTCGGTGATCTGCGCGCCATCGGCTACACCTACGGATTGCAGGCCAACTACTACGGCGTGGTCGATTCCAAGGGAGCGCCGCCGGGACCGTACTATAAACAGAATCAGGGCGGCGAAGATCTCAGGGTCAACGGCTTCAAGCAACTGGGCGACGGCTTCACCGCCGTGCTCTCCGCCGATTATCTGTCGTCCTATATCTTCCGCCAGACTTTTGCGCTGGCCTTTACGGAAGCCATTGAATCCGAAGTGCGCTCCACCGGTTTCGTGTTCAAGAACTGGAACGGCAATTTTTTCGCAGTCATGGCGGGTAGCTACCAGAACTACCTCGACGACGCTCCGGGAAACTACATTCAGATTGTCCACTCGCCTACGGTTGAGCTGGCGAGCGTGGAGAAGCCATTCAGCCGCTCCGACTTTGTGTACTCCTATGACGTCGCGACCGAGGGCGTGTCGCGCAACGAGATTGGGTTTGAGACGGCGCCTATCGTCGGGCGCGTCGATGCGGCACCCTACATCGCGTGGCCTAAACTTTTCGATGGTTGGACCTTCCGACCGCAGATCGGTGCCCGCGAGACCTGGTACTCCGAGCGACTGGAGCCGGGAACGTCGACCCAGGTCATCGGCACGGCCATCCACGATCCCATCAATCGCAACGTCGGCAACGCGTCGCTGGAAGTGCGGCCGCCAACGTTGTCGCGGATCTACAACAGCAAGCCGTTCGGCAGGGTGTTAAAGCACACGATCGAGCCCTATGCCATTTACCGCTACCAGGGCGGCATCAACGATTTCAGCCAGATCCTGCGCTTCGACTCCCGCGACATTCTTGCCGATACCAACGAGGTGGAATACGGCTTCGTGAATCGTCTGTTCTCCAAGAAAACGAAGTTGAGCCCAAAGTGTTTCCAGCATCCGGAGTATTCGAAGTTGACGGAAACCCTGACGGAGAACCCGACACCACCCGAGACTGGCGGCTTTGGCATTTGTCAGGACAAGGCAGCGCCGGCGCGCGAGATCTTCAGCTGGGCCATCGCGCAAAAATACTTCGGCGATTCCGACTTCGGCGGCGCGCTGGTTCCCGGCAAGCGCAACGTCTTCGATACCACCGTGGACTTTACCGGCATCGCCTTCCTGACCGAGCCGCGTAACTTCTCGCCCATCGTCTCGCGCCTGCGCGCATCGGCCGGACTGACCGACTTCCAGTGGGACCTGGATTACGATCCGGTGCTGCATCAGGTCAACGCCAGCACCATCTTCGCCGGATACCGTTTGGGCAATTGGTACTTAAACGGCGGACAGAGCTACGTCAACGCGCCGGGCGAGTTGGCCGTCATAAACGGCGTCATCACCCCGAATGTCTTCAACCAGTGGCGCCTGGGAGTGATTTACGGCGGCATGAACAAGCGCGGGTTCAGTGGAGCGTTTACCGTGGGCGTCGACTCCCGCCAGGATCTGCTGCAGAACACCACCATCCAGGCGAATTACAACTGGGATTGCTGCGGCATCGCGTTCCAGTACTCTCGCTGGGCTTACAGCCCGCTCAATAATGAAAATGCCTTCCGCTTTGCATTCAGCCTGACTAACTTCGGCACCTTTGGCAGCATCTCGAAGCCCGAGCGGTTGTATTAATCGCAACCTTTCAAGCCCAGTTGCTGTCTTACAATGGGTGTCTATGGCTGCGCTGCCCTCCAACATCCCTGCGACTGCCGAAAGCTTGCAGCAGAAGCTGTCGGCGTTGCGTACTCGCCTGCGCGGTTTAGGGCGAACACTGGTGGCGTACTCGGGCGGAGTAGACTCGGCGTTCCTCGCGTGGGCCGCGCACAAAGAGCTTGGCTCAGAGATGCTGGCCGTACTCGCCGACTCGCCAAGCCTGGCGCGTTCGCAGATGCGCGATGCCGTTGCCTTCGCCGAGGAGCAGCAGATTCCGATGGCCATCGTGCACACCGACGAGATGGAGCGCCTCGACTACCGCCGCAACGATGGAGCGCGCTGCTTTCACTGCAAGGACGAGTTGTTCGACGTGATGGAAGAGTACCGGCAACAGCATGGCTTCGACGCGATCGCTTACGGCGTCAACGTCGACGATCAGGGCGACTACCGGCCAGGCCAGAAGGCTGCGCGCCAGCATGGAGTGGCCGCGCCCCTGCTGGAAGCAGGGCTGACCAAGGAAGAAATTCGGCAATTGGCCCTCGCTGAAGGTTTGCGGGTGTGGGATAAGCCGGCTTCGGCTTGTCTGTCGTCGCGGATCGAATACGGACGTCCGGTCACGCGCGAGGCGCTTTCGGCGGTCGAGGAAGGCGAAGAAGCGCTGCGGGCATTGGGCTTCCGGCAGTATCGCGTGCGCCATCACGGCCAGATCGTGCGCCTGGAAATCGCGAAGGAAGAGCTGCCGCAGGCCATGACTCCTGAGATGGCAGCCGAGTTCACTCGCATCTTCAAGGCGCTCGGATTTACCTACGTCACCCTTGATCTAGAGGGCTTCCGCTCCGGCTCGATGAACGCCGTGTTGCCCCTTACAGCTCTGCTCGGCGGGAATGTTACCAAGAGTTGACGCTGCTGGAATCCTCTGCCAACCGTATCGAGCGGCTCCGCATGAGATAATAGGCGGTTGCCATTGTCCCTCCGAAAGGTGGTTTTCTCAGCTTGCTCTTACAGCGATTGGCGGCCGTATGGCTGCTTTTGTGTACTTTCAGCCTGGCGCAAACTAGCCCGAGCGCTCCCTCAGTTCCGTCCGATGTTGCCCAACGGGTTCAGCGTCAGGTGAGGGCGTATTTTAATATTCCTCCGGATGTCTCGATTTCCCTCGGTTCACCCAAGGCCAGCGACTTTCCCAACTACGAGCTGGTGCCTGTCACCATGAGCCGTGACGGGAAAGACGCAGAATGCCGAATTCCTGCTTTCCAACGATGGGAAGACGCTGATTCGTTTCACGAAGATTGACTTGACCCACGACATCTACGCGGAGACGATGGACAAGATTGCGGTGAGCGGCCGGCCGGTGCGAGGCAATCCCGACGCCAAGGTCACGGTCGTGAACTTCGACGACTTCGAGTGTCCGTTCTGCGCTCGCATGCACAGCACACTGATGGGCGAAATCCTGCCGGAGTACAAGGACAAAATCAAAATCGTCTACAAGGATTTCCCCCTGGTGCAGATTCATCCCTGGGCGCAACGCGCGGCCAATGACGCGAATTGCCTGGCTGCTCAGAGCCCGGCAGGATACTGGCAGTTGGCCGACTACTTCCACGCCAATCAGCGAGAGATCAGCGGCGGCCAGCAGAACGTGCAGGAGTCTTTCAGCAAGGTCGATCAGATCACGACGGACTTCGGCAAGAAGAATAACGTCGACGCCGCCAAGCTTCAGGCGTGCATCAAGGCGCAGTCGGACACGGTTGTGAAGGCGTCGATGGCCGAAGGCGACAATCTGAACATCAACGCCACGCCGACTTTGTTCATCAACGGTGAGCGCCTGGAAGGCGCGTTGGACGCAGACGAGATTCGGCTGGCGCTGAACAGCCAGCTCAAAGCCGCGGGTGTGGAACCGCCGCCAGCTCCGGCCAAGGCGGCACAGACTCAGCCGCCGGCCAAGCAGTAGCACGAAGTTTGTAACCTGTGGCACCGCCTTAGCCGCAGCACGGAGTGAGCCTCCCAGGAGGGGCGAAGTTTGGAACTGCAACGTAAGAGAACGGTGAGTTTTGCGGCCGTGGCCGGGTTGCTGGCCCTGAGCGCGCTTCTGACAAATATCGGCTGTTCTAACAAAGAAGTCGGCAGCGACGTGATGGCGACGGTGAATGGCCGCAACATCACGCGTACCGACGTGCAGAAGTTCTACGACGCGCAGGTCGCGGGCTCTCCGCAGCAGCCCAGCGCCGAGCAGGCCGACACTCTGCGGCTGAAGATCCTCAGCGACCTGATCGATAACGAGATTCTGATGCAGCGCGCCGAGAAGCTGGGCCTGTTAGCGACCGATGAAGAGGTCAATGCCAAGCTGACCGAGATCAAGGCACCCTTTACGCAGGAGCAGTTTGACCAGCGCCTGAAGGAACGTGGCATCACCCTCGACGACTTCAAGAAGGATCTGCGGCGCTCGCTGACCATCGACAAGGTGCTGAACAAGGAAGTCACGTCGAAGATCAATGTCTCCGACGAAGACATCACCAGCTACTACAACGAGCACAAGGCGGAGTTCAATCTCATCGAGCCGCAGTATCACCTGGCGCAGATTCTGGTCACCACCCAGCCGAATCCGCAGGTGAAGAACATGAAGGCGCAGAACGAGGCCGATGCGCGCAAGAAGATTCAGATGATCCAGAACCGCCTCGATAGCGGCGAGGACTTTGCCACGGTGGCGATGAGCTACTCCGAGCAGCCCGAGACCGCGCAGAACGGCGGCGACCTGGGCTTCATTCCCGAGTCGTCGCTCAAAACCGACAAGCTGGCCTACGACGCCATCAACAAGCTGAAGCCCGGACAATATACGGTCGTGCTGCCGGTGCTCGATCCCAGCGGCAAAGGCGTATTCGGTTTCCGCATCGTCAAGCTGATGAGCAAGGAAGCGGCCGGCCAGCGCGAACTGAAGGACCCTCGCGTGCAACAGGCCATCCGCGAGCAATTGCGCGACCGCCGCGAGCAGTTGCTGAAAGAGGCTTACTACGAGACCATCCGCAATCAGGCCAAGATCGAGAACTACTTCGCCGAACAAATCCTGAAGCAGGCGGGCACGACGAAGTAAGATAGTCGCCAAACCAATAGAGAAAAACGCCGGGCATTGTGCTCCGGCGTTTTTCTTTGTTGCTGTTCGCCCTGTCAGAACGATTTACGGCGCAGCATCGCGGCCAGACCGAGCACACCGGACCCGAACAGCATGATGGTAGTTGGCTCGGGGGTCGTGCCGGTGGTTGAGGTCATCGATGTCGTAGTTGTGGTGGCTGGTCCGCCGACGATCGTGAAGGACTCCGACGGAATCGTGCCAATGTCGTTGTGGGAGGCCGAGGACGGCCCATCACTCTCATCCCAGTAAACGGGATCGCCGGCGTTCACTACGGCGTTCTGCAGGTTCAGCCAGAACGTGCCGCTGTTCAGGGTCACATTTTGGAATGTGCCTGTTTCCGTGCACACGTTGAACCCGAAATTGTTGCTGAAACAACCCGACTGCGTGAAGCTGACGGTCTGGTCGAGATAGCTCGTTCCCCCAAACTCGGACGAAGTAATCGACACTTCGGCCGTCTCCAGCACGTCGCCGGGTTCAAGCCACGCCGCGAAGTTGACTCCAGATACGTTGGCTTGTCCATTCAGAATGAACGAGTCGCTGACAGCGAATCCAAAATTGATGGTCCAGGCGTCGATTTCGCCGTTGGTCGGGCCATTGTCGTAAAGGTCTTGGGCGAAGCTGGACGCTACGCTAAGCGTCAGCCCCAGCAGGACGAGAGCAGCGTTGCGCAATTTCACATTAATCTCCTGATCCAGGTTTCTCGCTGACTTTCTACCGCCGGATATTGCGACGCAAAGAGCCGATGGCAGAAAGCAAGCCGGAACCGAAGAGCATCACCGTGGATGGCTCCGGAGTGCTCCCGGTGCTCGATGTGGACGCGGAACCGACAATGGTGAATGACTCGGAGGGGATGGAGCCTATCGAGTTTTCAGAAGCCGAGGAAGGCCCTGAATTCTCATCCCAGTAGACTGCGTCGCCGTCGCAGTTGCAGACGGCGTTCTCAAGGGTCAGCCAGTAGGTTCCTGCATACAGGTTCACGGGAGCGAAGGTGCCCGTCTCGGTGCAGAGGTTGAAGCCGTAGGAATTGCCACCACAATTCGACTGTGTGAAGGGAACCGTCTGGCTGAAATAGGCGGTGCCTCCGAATTCCGAGGACGTGATCGAGACCTCAGCCGTTTGAAGGATGTCGCCAGGGAATAGCCATGCTTCGAAATTAAGTCCACTTACGCTGCTATTGGAACGCAAAATAAATGAGTCGCTGACCGCAAAGCCGTCGTTGATCGTCCATGCGTCGGTATCGCCGGCTGTCGGACCGTTGTCGTAAAGGTCTTGGGCAAAGCTGGGGGAGACGCTAAGAACCAGCCCCAGCAGGACGAGCGAAGCGATGCGCAGTTTCAACAGGAATCTCGTTCTTCCACATCTCAACGAACGCTTATGGCCTGGTTTTGCGACGCAAGAAGCCGAGGATGCCGACAGCGCCCGAGCCGAACAGGAAGACGCTTGCGGGTTCGGGCAACGAGGCGGGAATGCCCACCGTCGTCTGTGTGGTTACGGTCGACTGGTATCCCCAAACCGTGAACGACTCCGAAGGAATCGTTCCTACCTGGATATCCTCTGCGCTGGACGGACCGGAATTCTCGTCCCAATAGACGGGATCGCCGTCGGTTGTCTTAGCTTGGCCGATCCTCAGCCAATAAGTGCCCGGCGGTAAATTGACCTGATAAAAGTTGGACGAGGTTTCGGTGCAGACGCTGTAGCCGTACTGGTTCGTCTGGCAGCCGCTCTGAGAGAAATTGACGATATCGTCGTAGTACGTGGTTCCGCCGAATGGTTGCGTCGAAAGATCGATGATCGCTGACTGCAGTACACTTCCCGGATACAGCCACGCTGCGAAACTAATCTCCGTAACGTATGTGTCGTACGAAGAGATCGCGAACGAATTGGTCACCTGGTTTGTGAAAACTGCCGGGCCAACTCCGACATTCCAGGCATCGGTGCTGCCGTTCGTCGGGCCGTTATCGTAAAGGTCGAATTGCGCCGTCGCAGGAATCGCCGCTAAAGCAAGCAGGACAGCACACAGCCATCGGATTGAAGCCTTCTTCATACTCTCCCCGAAGAGCCAGCGAAAGAAAGGCGAGTTGGAAACCCCCACAAACCGAACATCGCAGGGAGCGATGCAGACTAACCCTAGATAACCAAGTGCAATTCTATTGCCGCCGCAAACGACCTCTTTTCAATGGGCGGACGCGCGCCGGCTGCAAGAATTTGCAGGAAGGATGACACAACTTTCTCAGGCTGAATAGCGGATTTTTGCAAGAGGCGACCGGATTGGACTAGCCGGCGCAAGCGCAACCGAGCTCTACCCTCCCGCAATCGCCCCGATAATCAGGAACGGTTCCTTGCCGGTTACCACGGCTTCGGGTAGAGGATTGTCGGGCGGATCGTGCGACAGGTCTTCTTCGCAGGCGAAGAAGCGCAGGAACGGACGGCGCTGGTGCGTCACATGATCGCGGATGGTGCCGCACAGCATGGGATAGCGTGCTTCCAGCGCGTCGAGGACCGAGCGCGTTGTCGGCTGGCCCTCGACTTCCAGTTGCACCTCGCCCGTCACGTGGGCGAGGGTGCGCAGATGTTGCGGAAGAACGACACGGATCATGCCAGCGTTTGCACCTCGACCGAAAGTACCGGCGGAAGGTCGCGCACGATGGGCGACCAGTTGTCGCCGGCATCGGGCGAGAGATACACCTGCCCACCCGTCGTTCCAAAGTAGATGCCGCACTCATCGAGCGTGTCAACCGCCATGGCGTCGCGCAGCACGTTGACGAAGCAGTTGCTCTGCGGCAGGCCTTTGGTCAGCGGCTCCCACTCGTTTCCGCCGCTGCGGCTGCGAAAGACTTGCAGCTTGCCGTCGAGCGGATAGTGCTCGGAGTCGCTCTTGATGGGCACAACGTAGATCGTCTCCGGCTCGTGCGAATGAACATCGATGACGAAGCCGAAGTCGGTCGGCAGGTTCCCGCTGACCTCGTGCCAGTTGTCGCCGGCATTGTCGCTGCGCATCACGTCCCAGTGCTTTTGCATGAAGAGCACGCCCGGCCGCTTCGGGCTCATGGCAATGTGGTGCACGCAGTGGCCGACTTCGGCGTCCTGGTCGGGCATGAAGTTTGAGCGCAGACCGCGGTTGATCGGCTTCCACGTTTTGCCGGCGTCATCGCTGCGAAACGCGCCCGCCGCGGAGATCGCGATGTAGATGCGGTTGGGATCTTTGGGATCGAGGATGACGGTGTGCAGGCACATACCGCCCGCGCCCGGCTGCCACTGCGGGCCAGTACCGTGCCCGCGCAGGCCGGAAAGCTCCTTCCAACTCGCGGCTCCGTCCTTCGAGACGAACAGCGCTGCGTCTTCCACGCCGGCGTAGACGGTGTTCGGGTCGGTGAGCGACGGCTCCAGGTGCCACACGCGTTTGAACTCCCACGGATGCTGGGTGCCGTCGTACCACTGATGCGTCGTGAGGTTCGCGCCGCCGTCAGGCGAGGTGTCATAGACGAACTTGTTGCTCTCGCCCATGGGCCAGCCCTGCGGCGACTTTTCCGGACCGCCGCCGGGCGTCTCCCACGTCTTGCCGCCGTCGCTGGAGCGCTGAATAATCTGCCCGAACCAGCCGCTCGTCTGCGATGCGTAGATGCGGTTAGGATCGACGGGTGATCCCTTCAGGTGATAGATCTCCCAGCCGGCAAAGTGCGGACCGCTGACCTGCCACTTGTCGCGCTTGCCGTCCGACTCCAGCAAGAAGGCTCCCTTCTTCGTTCCAACCAGTACGCGAACTCTACTCATACTCTCTCCTTCAAAGTGTTAATTCGTCAGCTGCAGGAATTGCTTCCGTTACATCACCGGCGCCGGCGATCCGTCAGACCACTTGCCCACGCCGATCACCCACACGTCGATCGGCTCGGCGTCCTTGAACTGCGGATTCAGCATGATTGGGGAGTTAGGCACGTCATTGCCCCACGTCTCCGGATCTGAATGCGGTGTGTAAATCATGACGTGGGCGAGATTGCCTCCCTTCGCTGTCAGATATGCCTGCTTTGACATCATGTAGCTCATGGAGCCCGGCTCCAGCGGCGGCAACTGCTTCTCGTCGTAAGCTTGCTTGTTGGCGGCGAAGATCTCGGACTTCGATTTGCCGGCAATCGCCAACTTGGTTCGTTCAAAGGTAGCCGGCAGAATCGATCGCGCTGCCGGAGGATTAAAGCAGATCGGTCCGCGCAGATGCGGATCCCAGAAGGTCGGGGAATCCTCAGGCGACATCCACGCTCGCTCCACGACACAAACGAAGCCGTTCTTGCCTTCTGCCGCGGTTACGTAGCCCTGATCGGTCAATACCATGACGGTCGCGTCGCGCGATATGGCGTCGGGCGCCGCACTGCGCGCCATGGCGATTTCGGTATCGCGGTTGTCGAGGTAGAGGTGAAGCGGCGCCATGCTGGTGTACTGCGCCTTGGTATCCGGCGCGGCTGCCGCATAGGCCGAACTCAACGCAGCCAGCCACAGCGTCGCCAAGACGACTGTCATTGCCAGCATTCTGATGTTGATGGCCCGGCGGATAGATCCCGCAAAACGATTTTCGCTTTCATTCACTGAGATGCTGCTCATACTCTTTTCTCCTGCTTAAGTACGACGTGTGGCGCCCCCGGGACTCGACAGCTAAAAACAAATTTCATGACCTCCGGATAGCGACCGCGCGCGCAGCCCCTACCCCACGGTCTGCCCGTACCCCAGCCGCTTCCGCAGATAGCCGACCTGCCCTACGTGATAGGTCTCGTGCAGGCACAGAGTGCCCACCACGCCGCCGATCGTGCCATCCAGCGAAAATGCGCCCTGGGCGGAAGGTTTCGATAACTGCTCAGGCTTCGCCTCGGACAGCGCTGCGTTGAGCTTTTCGTCCACTTCCTTCCAGGCCTGTCGAATCTCCGCCGGCGAGGGATACTGCTCTCGCGCCACCGGCTTCGCGCCCCGCACAAACAGCTTCTCCCACGGAGCGGACCAGAGCTTGCCCAACATCTTCGGTACGTTGGATCGGGCTACCAGCATGTGACCGGCGATCCACAAAAGGTGGTTCGTTCCCTCGTCCGGCGCGGTCAGCCATTGTTCTTCCGGAATGCCGTCAATGGCCTTCAGGAAGATCTGTTGATTCACCTTGAACATGCTTTGAATCGTCGCTATATCGGTCATCAAATTTCACCAATTCTCCTGAGCTGGGTCGAGCTACATGGGCTTTTCGACATTGACCATCCACGGAATCTCGAACTTGTCGACCAGCATGCCGAAGCGCTTGGCCCAGAATGTTTCGGCAATGGGCATGTGAACCTGGCCGCCTTCGCCCAGCGCGCTGAAGACTCGCTCGGCTTCGGCTACGTCTTTCGAATCGATGTTGATGGAGAAGCCACGCGGCTTGGAATAGCGTCCCGGAGGCGCGTCAGAGCCCATGATGGTCTTATCGCCAATGGTTATGCGGCCGTGCAGAACCTTGTTGCCCATCTCGGCAGGAACCTCGCTGGCCGCCGGACTGCCTTCGAAACGGAAGAGGGTTTGAATCCTGGCGCCGAGGACTTTCTCGTAGAACTTGAACGCCTCTTCACAGTTGCCGTCAAAGTGCAGATAAATGTTCGTATCCATAGTTGCTCCTTTGTTTTCTAGATTCGAATCAAGCCGTTTACGGCAGGAACCACTCGCCGGTTTTCGCCTGCAGCGGCGTGTGATCGCGTTCGCGCCAGCGCCGCCGCACCTCCGCGAGAATCGTCTCGCGGTGCTTTTTCATTTTGTCGATCACCGGACTCGGCGTGGCGTCTTCATCGTGCTGCCCTCCCCACAAGAGCAGCTCGAACAGAACCGGTGCCAGGGCGATGCCTTTCTCCGTCAGCCGATAGTCGACCCTGCGGCCGTCGTTTTCGCCGGCTTCGGCGGAGATGATGCCGTCGCGCTCCAGCCGGCGCAGGCGGTCGGCCAGGATGTTGCTGGCGATGCCTTCACCCGACTGCTGAAAGTCCTTGAAGTTGCGATAGCCGCGGATCATCAGGTCGCGAACAATCAGCAGCGACCAGCGATCACCGAAGATCTCCAGCGAGCGGTTCACCGGACATCCCGAGCGGCGTTTCGACTTCGGCCTTCCAGGCACGCAGACGACAATACGAAAGTCACTTGCAGATTGCAAGTTAGTTTGGGCCGAGGGCCAGAGAACCGTGACGAGCCGCCAATTGGCCGGGAAGAGCGGTGTTGAAGGAAGAGCCGGCTAGAAGATTCCGCTGCGATAGATGACCCACCAGCTCACGAAGACGGCAGCGAAAGTCTCGCCCACGCCCCACCAGAAAGGCAGAAAGAACGCCCCGAGACTAAGTAGGGTGAACAGCAGCCAGAACGATCTCTTTTGCGAGTCCAGTAGGACCTCCGGGCGAGATTGACAAGGCCGGTATAGTTACAGACGCAATTCAATCACAATCGATAGGCCCAGTATGAATGCGTACGTTTTGTCTCACAACTTAGATGGCGAACGGCAGAGGCTGCGTCTGATGTCGGAGCTACTTGATCCGACGGAACGGCATCATCTTCGGCAGCTTGGCGTGGGGCCGGGCTGGCGGTGTCTGGAGGTCGGCTGTGGCAATGGTTCGATTTCGCAATGGCTGGCCGGGCAGGTTGCGCCGACTGGGCACGTCGTCGCCAGCGACCTGGAAATCAGTTGCCTGGCCGGGTTGAAGGCGCCGGGTCTGGAGGTTCGCCAGCTCGACATTCTGCACGACGAAGTGGAGCAAGCGCACTATGACCTGGTGGTGACGCGGGCGCTCCTGCATCACCTGCCTGATCCGCGACTGGCCGTCGAGAGGATGATCGCCGCACTGAAGCCCGGCGGGATACTGCTGGTCACTGAGCCCGACATGCTTCCGGCCACCGTGGCGGAGCCGGAATCGGTGCGCAAGTTCTGGGAAGGATGGTTTCGCTGGGCGGAAGCCTCGGGCATCGATTACTTCGTGGGTTCGAAGATTCCGTCACTGCTCGACACCCTCGGCCTGGAAGATATCGCCGCAAAGGGCGAAACCGCATTTGCGAACGGCGGCTCGCCTTGGGCGCGCTATTGGGTCCAGACTGTTCGCGAGCTGCATCCCAGGCTCGTCGAAGCAGGCCAGGTCACCAACGAATCCTTTGTCGAATTCGCGGCGAAGTTTGAAGACCCGCATTACTGGACCGGCGCCATCACGTTCGTCGCCGCCAGTGGGCGCAAACCCGCGTGAGGAGCGAAGTCCAATGCGAGACGTGGTGCTGATGTGAATTGCTCTTGACAGGGCGTTCGAGCGTAGTTCAACTTAGGCTGCAATCATTCCTGCGTGCGTGCCATTTTCAAACTCGTTGCTCTAATCCTGTTGCTGTTCCCCGTCGGAGCTGCGGCTGAAAACCGGGCCGTAGGGAAAAAGCCAACCGGCATGATGATCTCGGCTCGTAGTCCTGCCGTAAGCGCGACTTCAGCCCGCAGTGCGATCCTGGCTACGGATTTCGTCACTTTGCCTCCGCAGGAAAAAATCACGCACCACTGGCCGTGGTGGCTGCGGTTGCTGGCCGTGGTCGGCGTGCTGGTGTTCATCCGCTTTGTCGCCGGCTCGGTACGCAGCAAGCCCAGCGGGCCGGGGCCTGTCCAATAGTTTCGGCTCTGGAAAGCCTGGTCTACCCGCAGCTCCTGCAGAGTCTCTGAACTAATACTCTATCCACCATTGGCTATGTTTTAGAATGAGGCATCTGGGCGCACTCGTCTGCCTAGAGGACTGATGCTGCAGAGTTTCGGACACATCCCGCAATTCTCGGTGATCTCCGCCATCGACATTCTGGTGGTGGCGTTCCTCATCTACGAGTTTCTGAAGCTCATCAAGGGTACGCGCGCCATCCCCATGCTGGCCGCAGTGATCCTGATCGTCGGCGCCTTCTGGATCGCGCACATCGAGCAGTTGCGCACCGTCGACTGGCTCATCACAACGCTGTTTCCCTACGCCGTCTTTGCGCTCATCGTCGTATTCGGTGCCGAGATTCGTCACGCCCTGGCGCGTTTGGGTCGCCGCTTGTCGGCCCGCCGCGGCTTCAATCACGCCGACAGCTACGAAGACATCGTGCTCGCCGCCGATCACTTTTCCAAGACCATGACCGGCGCTCTGATTGTTATCGAGCGCGAAATCGGCTTGCGGACGTTCATCGAAAGCGGTGTGCCGCTTGACGCCAATCTCTCCTACGATCTGCTGATCACCATCTTCCGTCCCAGCGCACCGTTGCACGACGGCGCGGTCATCGTGCAGAAGGGCCGCATCGCCGCAGCCGCTTGTTTCCTGCCGCTCTCGATGAATCCGGTCCTGTCGACGCAGTACGGCACGCGCCATCGCGCGGCCATCGGCATTACCGAAGAAACCGATGCGGTGTCGGTCGTCGTCTCCGAAGAGACAGGCTCAATCAGCTTAGCCGTCGGCGGAACGATCGAGCGCGACATCACCGTCGAGTATCTGCGCGAGCGGCTGAGCGAGGTGCTTCGCCGTTACGTGCCGACGGCGACGCTGCCGACCACGGTCACCGATCGCGAACTGTCTGACGACGACCACGGTATCGAGCATCTGAGCCGCAAGAACGACATGGCCGACGGAGCGGAGCGCTAGCATGGGCAACTTCTTTCGCAAATGGGTATTGAAGAATCTGCCCTTCAAGCTGGTCTCGCTGGCGATAGCGATTCTCCTGTGGTGGGCGGTGGGCCGCGACCAGCCTATCGAGATGCCGTTGACGGTGCCGCTGGAGTTTCAGAACGCGCCGGCGAACCTTGAGGTCAACTCCAATTATCCCTTTGAGGCGCGAGTCACCTTGCGGGGGCCGGAGCGCCTCATCCAAGGGCTGAATGCGTCAGAAATACACGCCATCATCGATTTGCAAGACGCCACGCCGGGCGAGCGCACCTTCGACCTGACGCGGAACGCGATTCACGTGCCCCGCGACGTCAAGGTCGTCCAGGTGGTACCGTCGCAATTTCACATCAGCTTCGACCACAGCGCGACGCGTTCGGTGCCGGTGCAGCCACGCGTGATTGGCACTTTATTGAGCGGCTATGGCATAACTGAAGTGGCGAGCGATCCAGCGACCATCACCATCGTCGGGCCGGAGCGCCGGGTCAACGCGATTCAGAACGCGATGACCGATCCGGTGGACGCTACAGGCGTGGTTGGTCAGGCGACGTTTACCACGCATGCCTATGTCTCCGACCCGCTGGTGCACGTATACGATCCCGGCGCGGTAAAGGTGACGGTGAATACGGCAAAGATCTCCGGGAGAGCGGGCCAGCCTTGAGTACGGCGACGACGACAAGAATGCGACAACTATTCGGAACAGACGGAATTCGCGGTGTAGCCGGGGAGTATCCCCTCGACCAGAAAACAGTCGTTGCCATCGGACGCGCCCTGGGCCAGCGGCTGGCGGCTCGCGAGAAGGCCGCCCACGTCGTGTTCGGCCAGGACACGCGCGAGTCGAGCGCGTGGCTCAGCGCCGCTCTGGCTGCCGGCCTGGAATCGGCGGGAGTGCAGGTGGTCAGCGCCGGCGTCATCACCACGCCAGGCATTGCCTATCTGACGCGCTTCAACAAGTTTTCCGCGGGCATTGTTATTTCCGCTTCGCACAATCCCTGGCAGGACAATGGCATCAAGATTTTCGGCGCCAACGGCTACAAACTCTCCGACGAGATCGAACACGCCATCGAAGCTGACATCTTCGCGCACATCGAGCAACTGGCAGCGAGTGCCTCCCACAACGTGGTACCGGCATCGGAGATGCTGCCCGGCGACGCAAAGCTGCGCGAGCAGTATGCCCAGTGGCTTGCCGACTTCGTGTCTGGTGTGGATTTCAGCCGGATGAAGGTATTGGTGGATTGCGCTAACGGCGCTGCCAGCACCGTCGCTCCGCTGGTCTTTAAGGATTGCGGCATTGCCGCCGATTTTATTCACATCGAGCCCAGCGGCCGCAACATCAATGCCGGATGCGGTGCGCTGCATCCCGAGCACGTCGCCCAGGCGGTCGCAGCGTCGAATGGTAAGTATCACCTGGGCATCACCTTCGACGGCGACGCCGACCGTGCGCTATTCGCAGATGGCGGCGGGCGCGTGGTCAATGGCGATGCGGTGCTATTGCTGGCCGCACGTGATATGCGCTCGCATGGCAAGCTTCATGGCGATGCGGTGGTCGCCACTACGATGTCCAATATGGGATTAGAGTCGGCGCTGAAGCGCAGCGGCATCGGCATGATGCGCGCCCCAGTGGGCGACAAGTACGTGCTCGAGCAAATGCTGAAAAGCGGTGCGACGCTGGGCGGCGAGCAGTCCGGACACATCTTGTTCCGCGATATCGACACCACCACGGGCGACGGAATTCTTACCGCGCTGCGCGTGCTGGAAGTGATGGCGCGCACCGGCAAGTCGCTGGACGAACTGGTCGGCGACATGAAGGTCTTTCCGCAGGAGATCAAGAACGTTTACGTGCGTGAAAAGAAGCCGCTGGAAGAATTGCCGGCTGTGATGGCGCTGATTCACGCTGCCGAGCGCGAACTTGATGGCAACGGACGCGTCGTCGTCCGGTATTCAGGCACGGAGAAGCTGGCGCGCGTGATGATCGAGGCCGAGTCCGAAGCGGCGATGCGCCGGCACACGGACGCCATTGCCGCAGCCATTCAGCAGGCCATCGGGATATAAACGCGCCGCTGCCGGATCATCCCTTCCCTGCCTCGGCTTTCTCCACTTCGCTTTCGGCGTTGGACGCAAACTCGAACCTGCACTCGCTGGGCTTCTTGTCGAAGCGTAGCCCCTGATAGACCGGGGCGCGCATTTTCACCGCGCCGCTTTGCCCCTCGTGCGTCCACTCGGTGAATTTAATTTCAGCCACCAGCTCCGGCTTCACAAAGTGCACCCGGCGATCGCTCTCGACTTTGCCGGCGAAAGGATTTTTCGGCGTCTCGAGCGCCTTCAGCTTCTTCCACATGTCTCCATGCGATCGCTCATTGAAGCCGCTGCCCGCCTGTCCGACCGGCATCAGTCGTTCCTTATCGTCATAGAGTCCCAGCACCAGCGAGCCGAAATTCTCGCGTGAGCCGCGCGGATCGGTGTAGCCACCGATCACGCACTCCTGACGCTTGGTGACCTTCATCTTCAGCCATTCGCTGCTGCGCTTCTGGATGTAGCAACTCGTCCGCCGCTTGGCGACGATGCCTTCCAGCCCGCGCTGCGCCGCCGCTTCGAACAACATAGTTCCCTGTCCAACGTAGTGATCAGAGACGCGGATGATCTCGCTCGGGGTCACAATCGACGCCAGCAGCTGCTTGCGCAACTCAAGATCAGTCTGCATGACGTCATATCCGTCGAGATAAAGCAGATCAAAGACGTAGTAGATGACCGGCACATCGTCGCGCGTGCGACGAATGCGGCGGCCGCCTTCGCCCACTCCGGTACGCTGCTGCATCAGGCTGAAGGAGGGCCGACCCTGCTCGTCGAGCGCAACGATCTCGCCGTCGAGAATCGCTTTGCTGGCCTTCACCTGTTGCGGAATTTCGTGCAACTCAGGATAGGCCGCGGTCAGGTCGTTCTGATTGCGCGAGACCAGGCGCACTGATTTGCCATCGAGGAAGGCAACGGCACGATAGCCATCCCACTTGATTTCGTAGAGCCAGTCATCGCTGTCGAAGGGCTTATCAACGAGCGTGGCCAGCATCGGCCGGATGGCGTGCGGCATCGGAGCCTTGCGGCCGACCGCCGCAACTTCAGGAGCTACGCCGTCTTGCGCCTGGAGTTTTTTTTTACAGCCTTCGCCGGCGCGGCAGAAGCGCTCTTCTTCGCGGCGGCTTTTGTTTTGGCCGGGGCGACTTTGCCAGCTGCCGTCTCCGGAGCAGCCTTCTTGCTGGCTTTCTTTTCCTCGCGCGCCCGCTTCGCGTCGGCCTTGGCAATCGAATCCGCCAGCCAGTCGTTCTTGCCCGACGTCCCGCGTGCGGTCGCCTTGCGGCTGCTCAGCCACTCGGCCGAACCTTCATCGCCGGCGATCTGTGCCATCGTGCGCTTGGTCAGCACCGAGTAGTCGTACTTGTCGATGTCGTAACCCTGCTGCGCGTAGGCGTCGCGATGCTTGATGAGCAGCCACTCCGTGCCCTTGCTGTCGGGACGGCGCGACTTGATGTGTACCAGCGCGAATTCGCCCTTCAGCTTCTCGCCGTTCAGGCTGAACTTCAGGTCGCCCTTGCGCAGTGTCTCCGCCGGATTGCCCAGCGGCTCCCACGTGCCCACGTCCCACACCATCACCGTGCCCGCTCCGTAATTGCCCGCAGGGATGGTGCCCTCGAAGTCGAAGTACGAAACGGGATGATCCTCCACCTGCATGGCCAGGCGCTTGTCGGCGGGATCGAGTGACGGTCCCTTGGGCACCGCCCACGACTTCAGCACGCCTTCCATCTCCAGGCGGAAGTCATAGTGCAGACGGGTTGCACGATGTTTCTGCACGACAAATCGCCGCTGGTTTCCTTTGCCAACTTTGGCGGGTGGTTCGGGTGTCTGTTTGAAGTCGCGTTTTCGCTTGTATTCCTCGAGCGCCATGGCCCATTAGATGAACACAGGAAGGCGCGGTGCTGCAAGGGGCGGAGGTGATCGCAGGCGCAGCTCTCGTTAGGTTCCTGCTCGCCGCAATGCCATTTTCCTTGGCTTTTGCCGACCATGGCGCAGTTCGCGCCTGCCGCGCTGCGCGGAACGTTCCGCAACTTTTGTTACAATGCAGATACCGCATAAGTGGGCGCTTAACTCAGCGGTAGAGTGCCACCTTCACACGGTGGAAGTCACAGGTTCGAATCCTGTAGCGCCCACCAATGTTTTCTGGGGTTTAGAGAGAATCCGGAAAACGGGCCAACCAACAATCCAACCAACACTTTCATTGCACTAACTCCGATGCCAGGCCCATCTCCCGGAGGAATGCGCCTTGCGCGGCCCGTGTCTCGTCGCCGTCGCCTTGTGTGTAAAGGTCGAGCGTGGTCTGGATACGGCTGTGGCGAAGCAGGCTCTGGACCGTCTTAGGATCGGCTTTGCCCTTATTCACCAGCCAGCTTGAGAGCGAGTGCCGGAGATTGTGTAGGCCGAAACGGTAGCCGTCCGGTATACCAAGCCCAGCCGCTTTGGCGGCTGGCCGGAGATGATCAGCTACGAATACTGCAGGCGATATGGGAACCTTGCCGTCTGCCTTGAGCGAGGGAAACAGAAAATCCGTCTCCTTCGCGAAAGGCGTCTTTTCCTTCCAAGCCTGCAGAAATTGCGCGAGGGCCGGGTGCATAGGCACATGACCTTCGCTCCTGCGGGTCTTGGTGGGTCCGTCACTTCCACGCCACCAACGCTTCGTTACCGCAATCCGGTTTTCGTCCCATAGAACGTCTGCCCAGCGCAGCGCGAGAAGTTCCGATGCGCGGAGCGCGGTAGCAGCGCAGGTGAGGATGAGAATGCGGTGCAGTGGATTAGCAAGGCTCTCGATGATTTCCCATGTCTGTTTAGGAGTTACGAGGATGGCCTTGTAATCGGTAGTGGAGCGGGTCTCGACGGGAAGCACCGGGTTGTTCTTCACGAGCTGGTGCAGGGCACCGATGCGATAGATCCGAAGCATGATGCCACGAACCTTCGATACGGTCGTCCACGCCAAGCTCTTATCGGTGTGAAGCATTTTGAGCCAGTGCTGTATGTCGAGGGGTTTTATCTCGTCCGCTATGCTGTCACCCCACTGGGGGACAAGATAGGTCCGGACGATTTGGTTGGTGTTGAGGGCCGTGCGCTGGGACTTTGGTCGGAGCGCATCGGGCCCTACGTCATGAGTGAGGTAATGCTCCGCTAGAGCACGAAAGCGAATGCGATCGTCGAGATGCTGGGCATTGATTCGCAGCAGGAGGCCTAAGCGATCGACCTCTCGCCATGCATCTTTTTCTTTGGGGAAATCGCGAACGAGGCCAACGGGCAGGTCATTTTGAACCCGTTTGCCTTGGTCCCTGATTTCCCGATACCGCAGCACCCAGATGTCTCCAGCCTTGCGATGAAGTTTCACCAACGATCCGCGCTGATAAGCCATGAAAAGGTCTCCTCAGCGGGAACTGCCTGATCGAATCGTATCGCGTTTTTCGCTTCTCGGGGCTATCAGGTGCTGCTCTATGGCGGCTGCAATTTCGGACAGCCTGAACACCCACACCTTCCTTACGGTCCCCGTTCCGAGTGGATACGAACCAACTAAGCCTCTACGCGCCATTGCGAGAAGCTGGCGCCTCTTTACGGACAGGAAGCGCGCCGCCTCTTCAGCTGAGACAAAGGGTTCGGGTGCTTTGACTGTGTCAGACGCGATGTGGGAAGGGCTAACTACGTGGAGGGTTCGACGTTCGTCCAATAGTGACTTGGTTTCAGACATCTTCTGCTCGCCCATTTGCCAGAAGAACCAGCGGCTCTGAGATCAGTAGCGCCTCGACCAGTTCGCTGAATCGAATGCCACGACTCCGAACCCGTAATCTGGCGTTACGGGTGAGCGCTATCGAGCGGACAGCAGTCCACGCGACGCGCCCGTCGCTGTCAGACGTGAAGAGGTTCTAGAACTGCAAGTACTGATTGCCGGATGGGAGCGAGTCAGGAGGAAGCAAAATGACGCTCCCTCCGTGATTCGCCGAGCGGACCATTCAAGGCCGCACTTAATGACCTGCGATCCGGAGATGCAGGTGAGCAGTCAACGTCTTTGAGCAGATTGGAGCGAGCTGAGTAAGAGATTCGAACAACGTGAGCCTTGGTGCCCACGGGACAGGCCGGAAGCCGCGTTATGCCGCAGCCGCCGGAGGAAGAATCGAAGTCACTGTGTTCCGTGATCGTCAACTCTTGTGCGCAACACTTAAAACGATTTTGGGTTCGAACGCAAGAGAAAAATTGCAGTTGACGCGCAAATTTCGAGAGTTGCTGGATTCCGAGTCTCTGAAATTGCTCTTTCGTGCCTTTCGATTTGCCAAGTCCGGCGCTTCTGTCGTAACGTGCCCTTCGCGATGAGTAGTCGAGAAGTCAACATCAGGACTCTTCAACGGTCGTGGGCACGGCGTCCGAAATTCGCCATCCCTCTTCCACCTCCCCCCGATGCTCAGGCCCAGTATTCCTGTCCAACGTGCGGAAGCGAAAACACGCAGCGGCTTTCTACGGCGTACATGGAGGGGGTTTCGCAATTTTCAGCCACAACGAGCGGATTCGGATGGTTGGGAGGACCGGCTGTAGCGAACGGGTGGACCACAGGTACATGTCAAACGGGGCTTGCCCAGATTTCTGCCCCGCCGCAGAAGCGAAGTTACCGGCAAGGTTTGCTGTTGCTGTGGTCCGGTTGGGTGCGCCGTCGCCACTGGAGCATCTCAACGGCAAGAGCTCTGATCATGGCGATTGCCTGCCGCCATAGAAGTGCTAACGTTGGACACTCTCGTGCATTGATTGTTCTCCTTGTTGGGCCTGCCCCAGTGCATTACTGGAGAGCTTACAGTGTAGCCCAGATTTACGAATCGCGGCTGTCGAGTGGACAGGATGCTTATTGCGGCATTACTGTCGTTGGTGCTCAACTTACGCCTGCAACTGGCGGTTTGGCCGAAAAGATGCAGAGAATGGCATTAGGCGCTTTCTATGTCTCAGGTGCGATATCTTTGATCGAGCTGCCTTGTTACGGTCGACAGCACGGAACCGAAGAAGAAGCAGCTCATGGCCAAGAAAAGCCGAATCGTGCCATTCCAATCGTAGCCCCCGCGTGGCAGGTGCTTCAGGAGAGAATTCTCGCTGTGATCAGTGAGTTTGCAGAGGAAAATCCTGCCGTACCAAACGCCCTGTTGCTAACTGGAGCGGGGCTCGCCTACGTGACGTTTGCGACGACCAGGTACGGGGAAGATGCTTCCAGATCGTATACGAGAACCTGCGATCCATCGTCCAGCTTTTTCAGACAATCATCGATGACGAGCGAAAGCGCTTAAGCCAAGGAAGTCCGGTTGCCACGTCGTGGCTCAAAGAAAGATGCTGGAGGAGAAGTGGAATTCTTGGAAACAATTCGAAAAAGCTGAACAGATTGGTTGATCTAGAGATCAAACGTCTTCAGGAGCAAGAGCCAAGACCCAACTAGAAAATCCGCCGGGGACATGGCCCACACGTTCTTCATCTCGCATGCTAAACTCAGGAATCAATAAGACGTATGAGGTTTTTCTGTCGTAGCTTTTGTCGTTCTCGTGCTCCTTGTCCTTCTCCGCTTGCCAGAAAGAGGAACCCCCCGCCCACTGAAAAGGACGGCGAACAAGTCTGGCATAACCATTTCACCAGAATGGTACCGATCATCATAGGATTGAACTCCTCAGTTTCAAGAATATGAATGGTCAGTCGAGATCAAGATCACTACCTGCTCTATTTCGAAGCCCAAGAGCGTACCTGACAAATGGACTGAGTACCGGGCAGGTGGAGAGTTAAGAAGTCGGATTACGATTTTCGTAAAACCGATAAGGGCTGGATCGGTCCAGACGAACAATCTACTACACCAATAGAGCCACACTTGATTGGCGCTAGAACTCATGACCTCCACTGAATTTGACGCGACTCCGGAATGTTCCTAACCTCCTCCCACCCTGAGACAGGGCTGGAGGAGGGTTAAGGGTGTTCCAATCATCCGAGCACGTCCATCAAGCGCTCACGGATATCGGGTATATCACTGATGCCGTGACGGCAACGGCCGTCTACTTGGCGGCCAGTCTTCAAAAACCACTACTGCTGGAAGGTCCTGCCGGGAGCGGCAAAACAGAGCTCGCTTACGCGGTGGCACGCGCAATCGGTTCCCCGCTTGAGCGCCTGCAGTGCTACGAGGGCATTACTGAGGAGAAGGCCATTGGCAAGTTCGACGAGGGCTTGCAGAGGCTATACCTGGATACGGTCACTCGCGGATCGGGCGTTTCTGACTGGGCCTCGCTGGGCAAGCAACTCTCCGCCTTGGATTTCTTCGCAGCAGGCCCGCTGCTCAAGGCATTGCAGTATCCCTCCCCTTGTGTCCTGCTCATCGACGAGTTGGACAAGGTTGACCACAGTTTCGAGGCCACACTGCTCGAAGTCCTGTCCGTGTGGCGCCTGTCCATTCCCCGCCTTGGAACAGTTCCAGCTTGCTCAATCCCATTCACGGTACTGACCTCGAACGAGGAACGAAGATTGGGTGACCCCATACGCCGACGCAGCCTGTACGTGCGGGTCGAGCACCCGACAGCGGAGCGTGAAGGTGAGATCGTTGCACGGCGCACCCCTGAGGCTGGAGCGCCGGCGCATCGGCTGATCGCCGGGTTCGCCAAGGCACTCCGTGCGTACAGCCTCGAAAAGCCGCCATCTGTGTCCGAGATGATCGACATGGCGTTGTCGCTACAGCATTTGGGGATCGATGAGATCACCAACGAGCATCGCGACGTGCTGCTTCCACTGCTGGCGAAGACAGAGCGCGACCGCCAGCGCCTGCTGCTGCGAGACGGATTCGCAAGCATCATTCATGCGGCCCGGCACTACGCGGGGTCGATGGAAACCACTGAGCTGCAGCTCACCCTCGCCGAGTCTGAGGTCGTGGCGAAAGGGGCTGCGGCATGAGAAGAATCTCGATCCTATTGCCGGTTCTCACGGCTGTTCTCGCCACTCCTATCTGGGGTGCCGGCCATGCCGAGGCTGCCTACTATGCCGACGCCTATGCGCGACACTATCACGTTCCACCTGAGCTGGTGCGAGCAATCATTCGCCAGGAATCGAACTGGAACCAGCGCGCCATCTCTGAGAAGAATGCTCGCGGATTGATGCAGCTAATGCCGGGTACCGCTGAGCGCTTCGGCGTGCGGAACTCATTCGACATCAGCCAGAACGTAGGGGGCGGCGTCCGGTACCTCCGCGATTTGCTCGCTCAGTATCACGGCGATATTCGACTGACTGTAGCCGCCTATTACGCCGGGGAACACAGAATCCATTCCCTCCAATACAGCAACACCGACGTCATCCGTTACGTGGAAGACGTCAGACGACGCTACCTGCAAGAGCTATCGGCCAAACACACATCGAAGGAGTTCCAGCGATGAAAGGTCTCATCACAACGATCGCATTTGCTTTGCTGGTCCCGTTTCCCTGCATAGCGGGTTACGCACAGGAAGCTGCAGCCAGCCACGAAGATGTTCAGCCTGTCATTTCGAATCTCACCATTTCGCCAGATACAGTGACCGATCTGCGGCTCAAGCCTCTCTATGCGGCAACGATTCGCATGCCGGAGCCGGTCTCGTCGGTGGTCGTCGGTGCTCCAACCTTCTTCCAGGCTGAACACAATGAGCACGAACCGGAACTGGTGATTGTTAAGCCGATCACCACCCAAGCTGCGGCGAGTAACCTGTTGATCGCTACCAAGTCAGGCCAGCTAGTCAGCCTCAGGCTAATCAGTGACGGCGCGGTCAGCAGCAATACCAAACCGGTAGATTTCGTACTTACCTACAAGCCACGAAAGGGCTTTCTGATCGGTCCGTCAGACGAGACCTCGCCGGCAAACTCAGCTTCAGCCAAGCAAGACTCCTCGGCTTACGAATCCGCCTACCGGCAGCAGGCTTTTGTCTCGAGCCCAGCCTGGACTACCAGCCGCGGTGACCTATCAGCGAGCCTCGGTGCCGTCACCGAAGATGGACCCGACGCGATTGTCGCCTTTTCGGTCCTGAACAGCAGCCGGCATTGGGTCGA
>CAWCZN010000004.1:0-510789 GCA_963800045.1 uncultured Acidobacteriaceae bacterium
AACACTCAACGAAAGAAGTAGTACAACCGCGCTAAGAGTCTTCATTAGTCTCCCTCCACTGTGGCAGGCTGCGGTACGGCGGGAGCCGGCACTGGCTCGTGCTGCCCCAAATTGGCCACGCGCTCCACCAGTACGTACAGCGCCGGGATAATGAAGATGGCGATGCCCGTCGCGGCCAGCATTCCGCCGATAACGGCGGTGCCCATGATCTGCCGGCCGACGGAACCTGCGCCGGTGGCGATGAACAATGGCACGCAGCCCAGAACGAACGCGAACGAAGTCATGAGAATTGGCCTTAACCTCAGTCGGCGCCCTCCAGTGCGGCGTCGACGACGGACTTGCCATAGACCTCGTGTTGCTCCTTGGCAAACTCCACGATCAGGATTGCGTTCTTTGCGGCGAGGCCGATGAGCATGACCAGCCCGATCTGCGAGTACACGTCGTTATCGATCTGCACCATGAAGGCCGGGAAGATCATGCCCAGCACCATGCGCCGCAGCCACAGCAGTCCGAACGCTCCGGCCACCGCGATCGGTGTGCTCAGCAGCACACTGAAGGGCAGAGACCAGCTTTCGTACAGCGCCGCAAGAATCAGGAACACGAACAGCAGGGAAACCCCGAAGATGACCGAGGATGGGATGCCCTCGCGCGCCTTTTGCTCCTGTCGCGACATGCCCATGTAGTCGAAGCCCATCTCCGGGGGCATGGTCTGGTGGAAGACATCTTCCAGCGCGGCGGTAGCCTGCTCCGAACTGTAACCCGGCGCAGCGCTGCCGATAATCTGCGCAGCTGAGTACAGGTTGAAGCGCATCTTGAATTCCGGCCCGTAACGTGACTCGAACTTGGTCAGCGCCGAAAGGGCACCATGTCGCCCTTCCTATTGCGCACATAAAACTGTCCTGCGTTGTCCAGATTGGCTCGGTAGGCGCTTCAGCCTCCACCCGCACTTGCCAAGCCCGGCCGAAATCGTTGAAGTAATTCACAAACAGCCCGCCCATGTAGGCCTGAAGGGTGTCGTAGACATCGTTGAGCTTCACGCCCTGCTTCAGCACCTTCTCCTTGTCCACATTCACGAACTTCTGCGGCGTGCTGGGAATATAGGTGGTGGTGACCATGCCAATTTCGGGTCGCTTCTTGGCGGCTTCCAGGAATTTGTTCAGGTTATTCACCAGGAACTCGGGATCTTTGCCGGCTCGATCTTCAAGCACAAACTGGAATCCACCCGAGGTGCCGATGCCGGCAATGGCTGGTGGGGAGAAAGCGAAGGTGGTGCCCTGCGGGAGCGTGAGAAGCTTGAGATTCAACTTCGCTTTGATGACCTGGAACTGCTCATCTATGCTCTTGCGGTCTTCCCATGGCTTAAGTGACACCCAGTAGAAAGCGTTGTAACTGGTGCGGGTGAGGCTGAGCAGACTGAAGCCCATAACTGTGCTGGTGTACTGAACTCCCGGCGTATTCTTCAGGACTGCTTCCACTTCGCGCGCAGCTTCTGACGTGGCCTCAAGCGACGACGCTTCCGGCAGCTGCATCTGGATGTACATGTAACCCTGGTCTTCGTCCGGCAGGAAGCTAGAGGGCAAGCCCTTTCCGCACAGGACGCCTATGACGACAAATCCCGCGATGATCAGCAAGGCGAAAGCACCCTTCCGAATCAATCTCTGGCACGCTCGCACATACAGGTTTGTGCCGCTATTAAATTCCCGATTGAACCAGCCGAAGAACTTCGCAAGTGGACCATGCGTTTCTTTTTTCGGCCGGAGAAACAATGCTCCAAGCGCCGGGCTCAAAGTCAGCGCGTTGAAAGCTGAAATGATGACGGAGATCGCGATGGTCAATGCAAACTGCTGATAGAGCCGTCCAGTGATGCCCGGGATGAAGACTGTCGGCACGAAAACCGCCGATAGCACCAGCGCGATACCAATGACCGGTCCGCTCAGTTCCTGCATTGCCTTCCGCGCCGCTTCCTTCGGGGTTAGACCCTCCTCAATGTGATGTTGTATACCTTCCACAACGACAATTGCGTCATCGACGACCAGTCCGATTGCCAGCACTAGCCCAAACAATGAAAGAGTATTGACGGAAAAGCCGAACGCCGGAAAGACAGCGAAAGTCGCGATTAACGAAACAGGCACCGCGAACATCGGAATGATTGTCGCCCGCCAGTCTTGCAGGAAGATATATACGACGATGATGACTAGGACAAACGCTTCCAAGAGGGTTTGCACAATCTCGTGCATGCCAGCCCTCACGGCGTCTGTCGTGTCCAGAGTGACGGCGTAATCGACGTCGGCCGGGAAGCTCTCTTTCATCTTGGCCATCAGCTTCCGGACGCCTTTGGCTGCCTCCACCGCGTTTGAGCCGGGTAGCTGATAGATACCGAGAATTGCCGATGGCTGTCCGTTCAGTCGCGTGATCCAGCTATAGTCCTGAGATCCCAGTTCGACACGGGCTACATCCTTCACCCGCACAACACCACCATCAGGACTCTCGCGCACGATGATGTTGCCAAATTCTTCCGGCGTCCTGAGCCGTCCTTGAGCACGCACAGCATAGGTAAACTTCTGACCGTCGGAGGCAGGTTCTCCTCCTACCTGACCAGCCGGATTGACCGTATTCTGGGTCTTGACGGCATTCGCGACTTCGTTGACGGTAATGCCCAATTTAGCTAACTGATCGGGCTTTACCCACACGCGCATCGCGTACTCGCCGATGCCATAGATCTGTACCTGCCCCACTCCGTAAGAGCGCGCAATGGGGTCCTTAAGATTGATGTATCCATAGTTGGACAGAAACTTCGCATCATGCGTGCCCTTGGGCGAGTACAACGCGACCAGCATCATCGGCGAGGTTAGGGATTTCTTCACGTCGATGCCGAGTGCGTTCACCTCTTGCGGAAGCTGGCCGTTCGCCAGTTGCTGGCGTGATTGGGCCAGGATGAGGTCCATATTGGGGTCGGTCTTGAGATCGAAATCGACCAGCAGGGTTGTACTCGAGTTGTTAGTCGAATTCAGCGAGTACATATAGTCCATGTTGTCCACGCCATTGATCTGCTGCTCAATAGGCGTGGCTACTGCCTTCTCCATGGTTTCGGCATCGGCACCGGGATAGATTGCCTGCAGGCGAATTTCCGGCGGAGCAATGTCCGGGAACTGTGCCACGGGCAGGGTGACGATGGTGATCGCACCGATGATCACCATGAGCACTGAGATAACGATGGCGACGATGGGACGCCGTATGAAGAATTCAGACATGACTACTCTGCCTCCCCCTGAATAATGACGGTCTTTGGAACAACAGGCGTTCCATCCTTTACCTTGCTTATGCCTTCCACGATTACGGGGTCACCAGGGTTCAGGCCCGACTCGATAACCCACATCGCCCCTACCTTCTCGCCTGCTTTTACGGGCCGAATGATGGCCTTGTTTTCGGGGCCCAATAGCGCGACCTCATAACCGCCCTGAATCTCTTTCACGGCGCTTTGCGGAACCATCAGAGCGTTTTTCTTCATGCCGGTCTCGATGCGCACGCGCCCGTACTGGCCCGGGCGGAGAACATTGCCCGGATTGGGGAATGCCGCGATGAGGCGAATGGTGCCGGTGTTCGGATCCACCTGGCGATCGGTCAGCAGGATCTTGCCCTTGTGCGGATAGACCGTACCGTCGGCCAGGATCAGTTCCGGTGAGATGGCGAACAGATCCATGTCCTCTGTGCTGGAGCCGACGTGCTTCGCCCGCAGATACTGCTGCTCGCTCACGGGGAAGTACACCTTGATCGGATCCACCTGCGAAACCGAAGTCAGATGGGAGTTGGGTCCGACAAGATTCCCCATCTGCACTTCGGCGATACCGGCGATGCCATCCACGAGCGATGTCACCTTGGTCCATCCGAGATCGAGTTCTGCGCGTTCGACGGCTGCCTTTGCCGACTCCACCGCGGCCTGCGCGGCAAGTTTGGCTTGGACTTCCGTGTCGAGTTGCGCCTTAGGAATTGCTTTCTTCTCCGCCAGAGGTGTATCGCGATCTACGTCGAGGGCGCTCTTCCCCAGTGCGGCCTCTGCCTGGGCCAGTTGCCCCCTGGCTCCGTCGAGAGCCGCCTGAAACGGTCGCGGGTCGATGTTGAAGAGGACTTGTCCTTTGCGAACTGTCGATCCCTCTTTGTAGTTCTGGCTGACGATGTATCCCGAGACTTGCGGACGGATCTCGGCATTGACGTAACCGTCTAAGGACGCCACCCATTCGTTGTGGACGGACACGTCGCGCTGGATCGGCTGCGCAACCAGTACTTCGGTAACGATATTTGGAACGGCGGCATTGCTGTTCTTGCAGCCCACCATCGCCATAGTCGAAATTGCGATAGCTGCTGTTGCACACAGCACTCGAGATGCTGCTTTGCCGAAAGTCCCCGCTTCGAAATAGCCTTGCTTCGGCGGGTGCGAATCAGGAGACGCCTCAGGAACCGCGTGAGTGCCGCCCTCAAGCTTCTTGCGAAACATTATTACTGTCCTCCTGCTTATGGGTACGGCTTCCCCGATTTTCCCTATAAGCGTCTGTTAGTCGTGGGGGTCAACGCGTCCTGGAGCTGCAACCCTTGGTAAGTTCTCCGATAAGTCCCGGGGTGCTGCTGAGCCAGCTCGGCGCTGTATCGGTTCCTTAAATTGCATGCTGCGTGCCACACCCAATGAGGCAAGAAAGTCTTCAAGACTCAGCAGTTTGTGAATGAGATCGCTGCCTTCTGCCCATGCATCGTTCGGCCGCCGGGCGGACACTGCCCACATGAGGGCAGGGGCATGAAACGCATTGGGGCGCAGACAGAGGCGAAGAGGGACGTGCCCACAAGCATCGGCCAGGAGGGAAGTAGATCGATGGCGGGATCAGGCTGAAGGTCTGCGGATCAAAGCGCGCGAGGGCTTAACTTCGCTTCAGGCATCGCTGGCGGTACGGGCGGGGGTTCTCATCGACAGTACGGGACAGCGAGCGCGTAACTGCACTGTTGGCCTCGATGGCCGAGGAGATAATGAGTGGCAACACGTGCGTTAGGCCCTCAATCACTTCATGAGGGTAAACCGTCCATAGATTACGAACATCGCTAGGGCGAAAAAGACGACGGGCGCTGCGGGCGATTCTTTGTGGCTAAGGTGGAAGCCGATGGCCAGCAACATGATCACCGAGAGTCCGATTGCTGCCCACAGGCTGAGCCAGGGAGCAATGTTGATGGCCACGGGCAGGATGATTCCGACGCCTCCGGTGAGCTCAGCGATGCCAATGAACCCTGCGAGGCCGCGTGTGATTCCGGTCGGCCCTTTCTTTTCCGTTAGGGATTTGTACTTCTTGTAGGCGAAGACCTTCATCAAGCCGACGACGATGAATGCGAACGCCAAAATGCCTTGGACGATCCATAGAGCCAAATTCATGACATCTTCCCCGGTCGCGGTAGGGACGAACATTGCTGATCGCCCCCCGAACAGATCCGTACGTGCGCTCATTAGCGCATACAGCTGTTAATCTCAATTGACTGGCGGCGAAGCGGCAGTCAGGTTACGGATGGAGCACGCGCGGTTTGGTCTAAAAACGATTTTGGCTGCACGCATGCGCCGGCCGTTCTAGCCCACTTCGGAACTTCAGCTCTGATTCATGGACGATTCAAAGAGATCATTCCGACGACAAACCTGGCAGCAAATCCCGGGCCCCTAATGGTCAGGCGCTCGAGAAAACGTAGGAAATTCACAGATTCTCCTCTTACGTACCGTCGTTATAGTCCTTCCTCAATCACTCCGAGGCATCAGGCGTGGCGAGCACGACTCGGAAAACCGCTTGGTTCTGAGTCTTTTCGTTGTGAACCGGCAAGTTAAGCCGTTTGCAGACGGCGGCTGCGTAAACCGCTTTCGCCACAAACCGCGCCCCAATGCTTCTCAACCACGTCAAGACTTGTTCGCCCACCACATCGACATAGCTCACGTCAGTGAGGTCCACCAGGAGCCTTTTGGGAACCGGTCCGCACGACAGCAGCGACTTTGCCTCACCAGCCCATTCGCCCACCAGTCTGCCTTCCATTTTCAGCATCGCCCCGTCAACTAGTTGTTTAAGTTCTGCCCGAAACATCCTGTCACCTCGCTCAGCAGTTCTGCCTTTTATCCACCAGGGAATGAGCAAGGAGCCTGCCAAAGCGATCTCCTTATGCAGCAGTGTTTTGGCGAGCGCTGTGCCCAGATTGGTCGCTCTCAACGTCGGCATTGCCGATATGTGGGCCAGGCTTATGTGAGCCAAGAACAGGTCGTAGGAGGAGAAAGCGGCAGGAAGAACGTGCCGTCATATTCGACGCGCAAGATCGAAGTTAGAACGAGAGTTGGATAGGCGTTGCGCACCTTCGCGTTCCGCTTAATAGCTCGTTGAATAAGCCAAGGCGAAACTGATCATGTCTCCAACCGCCAGTAAGAGCAGAGCGGCACATAACACAATCACCGCCATCATTGTTCCATCTTGGCTGGTTGAGTCCAGGAATAGGTTCAGCGGGTATGCCAACACAAGCAGATTGATAACACCCAACACCGTCCAGAATCGTGCCTTTGATCGATTTCTCGTCATAATCCATCCTCCTGCTTCGTTTTCACAGCTTTCATGCAACGAATTCTTGCTTCGGGTATATGGGAGGTGTTCGACGCCGGCAGTGCGGATCACTACCAACAAGCAACATCCCCGGTTGTTCAGACGCAATGCGCCGCAGCACGACAGTTATGGTGTTCTGAACGGGAGTATGGGCCAGGTGGAACATCCTCGTCCCTTTAGCTACTGCTTGGCAGAGGGTGAAACGATTGAAGATCGTCTTTCGTGCGGCGAAGACCAACTCGGATCTCATTTGAAACAACTCCTCGATAGAACTTCGTGCTCCAAGATACGAATGCTGCAACCTGGAACTGCGTCTGGCGGTCTTGGCTTTACACCTTAATAGCCATGCATGCATAAGACCAAAACTAACAACTGTCAAAACACTGGGATTGCGTCTACGCAAAGATGTTGCGTCATGGAGTGCGTGCCGACATGCGGACTCTGCCCACCGCGGGGCAGTCGTGAGAGACAGTAAACCTTTTCGGGGCCCGAAGCAGTAGGGGAATAGTGAGTGCCGAATTGGCACAAAACGTGCTCCTGCATTGTAGTTGCGTTGAATTACCGATGTAGTACCGCCATGTATATCTCGTTCGTCCGCAACTAGGTTCGGGAGGTAAATCATGTGGGCCCTTTGCAATCTCATTTTCGGTTGCCATCATCGTGCGTTGTCCTGGCCTCTGACGGTACACGACCCTATGAAGCGAACATATGTGGTGTGCCTGAGCTGCGGGGCCGAATTTGACTACGACTTCGAAGCCATGCAGCTTTGCCGGCCTGAGAGGGTGATAGTTACGGCTACAACTTAGCGCGAATGCGCTGTCTAGCCTGGGGAGATATATGACGAAGAATGTCGCGGCTGCCGCAGGATTAAGTGACCGCCGTGTTTTTGCGGTGCTGAAGGAACTGGCTCTGGACTTGTCCTGGTCGTGGAATCATTATGCGCATCTTCTGTGGAAACAGCTCGATCCGGAGTTGTGGGAAAGAACCCGCAACCCCTTGCTCGTGTTGCAAACGATATCCCGGGAACGATTGCTTCAAGTCGCCGCCACGACCGAATTCAACGAGTGCCTTCGCAATGTGGTGCACCAGAGGAAGACGGAACAGCGACTTCATCCTCGTGTGCATGACTCCGCCTGCATTGTTCCTTCGATTGCCTACTTCAGCATGGAGTACATGTTGACTGAGGCCTTACCCATCTATTCGGGCGGTCTTGGCAATGTTGCCGGTGACCAGCTCAAGGCGGCCAACGATCTCGGTGTACCGGTGACCGGGATAGGGCTACTTTTCCAGGAAGGATATTTTCGACAGGAAATTGACGCCAATGGAGAGCAGCACGCCTTCTACCCCTTCAACAACCCAGGCGAGCTGCCAATTACGCCTGTACGCACCAAGGAAGGTGAATGGGTGCGCGTTAAGATTACCCGTCCCGACTTTACTATCTGGGTGCGCGCCTGGCAGGCGAAAATCGGGTTATCCACGTTGTACTTGCTGGACACGAATGATCCCGCGAACGATCCTGTTGTGCGCCTCATTGGTAGCGAGCTTTACGGAGGTGGTTCGCAGCTGCGGCTTCGGCAGGAGATCCTGCTTGGCATCGGGGGCTGGCGGTTGCTCCGTGAGCTTGGCATCGAACCGCCGGTTTGCCATCTTAATGAGGGCCATGCTGCATTTGCCGTCTTGGAACGTGCACGATGCTTCATGCAAGACAATTCTGTGGACTTCCAGACGGCTCTGGTTGCCACGAGAGCAGGAACCGTATTCACCACACACACGCCGGTTGCTGCCGGATTCGACCGATTCGCACCAGCGCTGATGGAGTCGCACCTGAGGCACTATGCCGAAGAACTACTTCAAATCTCTTTCAAGGAGTTGATGAGCCTCGGCCGGAAGAATCCGCAGGACGAAACTGAACCGTTCAATATGGCCTATCTCGCCATCAGAGGAAGCTCCGCGGTAAACGGCGTCAGTCGTGTACACGGCGAGGTTAGCCGCAGAATCTTTCAAGAATTATTTCCCCGTTGGTCGGAGGCTGAAGTGCCGGTGGGTCACGTGACAAATGGCATTCATGTTCCAACCTGGGCGTCCGCGGAGGCGGTGGCGCTATGGAATCGGGGGCTTCAACTTGAAAACAGCAACATTACGCCTGTATCTATCTCCGGACACATCCGCGAAGACGCTCTCACTCTTATTCCAGATGACCAGCTTTGGGACCTCCGCTGCAAGCAACGGACAAAGCTGGTAGGGTTCGTTCGCAGGAGACTCGCGGCGCAACGGGCTGCGGTCGGAGCACCTCTGTCAGCCGATACCCTGAACGGCGTGCTCAGCCCCGATATTCTTACGCTCGGGTTTGCACGGCGATTTGCTGAATACAAACGCCCACCACTGCTGTTGCGCGATCCGGAGCGATTTGCCCGAATTCTTACCGACCCCGATCGGCCCGCACAACTCGTCTTGGCTGGCAAAGCCCATCCTGCAGACGAGTATGGCAAGTCCGCCATCAAACAATGGCACGAATACATAAAGAAGTACGGCTTGGAGAATCGTGTTGTCTTCCTGGCTGACTACGACATGCAGTTAACGCAAAAGCTAGTTCGAGGAACTGATCTCTGGATCAACACGCCGCGCCGGCCTTGGGAAGCCAGTGGCACTAGCGGAATGAAGATACTCGTCAATGGCGGCCTAAATCTGTCGGAACTGGACGGTTGGTGGGCGGAGGCGTATACGCCGCAAGTGGGCTGGGCAATCGATGGAATGGGCGCCGGCTCTGACGAAGATGGGAGAGATGCCGAGCAGCTGTATCGCTTATTGGAGGACGAGGCGAAGCCCGCATTTTACGGAAGAAATGCGTCTGGTATTCCTACGGGATGGGTCGCTCGAATGCGAGCAAGCATGATTACACTCACGCCCATGTTCTCGGCGTACCGAACCGTTGGCGAGTATCTCGAGCAGTACTACAGACCGGCCGCTGCGGGTTATCAAGGCTCGGACAGCCGACGGCGCACTGGTATCCAAGCAGATTGTCGAATGGCTGAAAACAATAGAGAACGCGTGGCGCTCCAGTTTCAATTCTCTCGCGCAGCACCGTGCGCCAAGAAGGTGTAACCTCGAACGCGACTTGGGAGATTACAGCCTGTCGTGCGGTTGGGATCCTTTAACTCCCAACGAGGTTCTGGTTGAGTTGTTTGCCGATAACGCTGGTGCGCCCCCTTTCCGGCAACGCATGTCACTGGAAAGGTTAATGCCAAAATCGAACTGCATCTATGAATTCAAGGGAATGGTATCGGCTGAGCGTAGCGCAACAGATTACACGGTACGCGTTGTTCCGTTTCATACCGGCGTCCACATTCCCCTGGAGACGAACCGCGTCGTATGGGAGACATAGTCCGGCCATGTTCCCGTTCGTACTCATACAGCCTGATTTCTCTGGGGGAAACCGCGCGTGAAGGGGGCAGGTAGGTGTGGTTCGCCCCGCCGCCCTTCACGTTCAACAAGGAGTAACAAACTCGCTCACCGCTTCTATCGATTCCAGCGCCTTTCTCAGATCGGCTTCCCAGGCGCTTATCACAAACACCGGCAAACCGGGGTGCAGAGCACGGGCGCCAACAATGAACTGAACCGTCTCGGGCTTTGCTCCATGATCAATCAACAGGACGTCGAAGCAGTCGGTTTTGAGGAGCAATAGCGCGTCGTCAAAGGACGCCGCTTCAACGATCTCGTACTTGCTCATTTTTGCGGACTGAATGCTCCGATCGGTGCTGGGATCGTTCTTCAGATAAAGAATTCTCATGCCATTGCTTCCTTATATTACGTTTGCGGAAAAGCACGTATTCTGCAGTTGACGGTTCGGCCGACTCAATGCTTCCCACTGTCGTCACAATCATGTAAATGGAATAACCCCGACAGGGGATAGTGGTCGGAAGCGCAAACCTCGTCATGCAGTCTAGCCTCGCTAGTTCTTATAACTCCTCTACTCAAGACCCAGTCAATCGCGCGGGCGCTCCGTATTCGGGAGGGAGCAGTTGTTGGGCGCGCGCTGGAGTGGTTGAAGTGGTTTGCAAATAGCGCGTTGCCGACCAGGGTTGCAGCCGGTCTGTTGAGACAAGTCAAAGTTGAAGTCGCCTGCTATTACCACCGGCATATCTGAACTCCATTGACGCACATCCGTGAATATCTCGGAAATCTGACTGCAGCGGAGGGTATCGTCACCGCGGCTCTCGAGGTGCACGTTGTAAATCAACAGCTTCGTTTCCAGCAGTTCGACCTTGGTGACGAGGGCCATTCTGCCGCCCAGCCGTCGTTGAAATGGATCCCATGCGGGAATGTACCAACGCGGGTGCCAGAATCTGGATTGATTACGAAACCTAAGGATGCGCGAACCTGACAGAGGCAGTCGGGAGAGAGTGGCTTGGCCATGAAGAGCCGGTGACGTGCTCTCGCCTTGCGTCAATTCCTCAAACTCGCATCCGAATACGTAATTCATTCGCAGAGCTTGCGCTATCTCCCGCGCGACGTTCCGTCGTTGTGTGCGGCGAGCATTGACGTCCGTCTCCTGTAGCACAATGACGTCGGCCTTGATGCTGGTCAGAAAATCGATAATCCCTTCCAATTGCAGGCCACGATTGATGTTCCATGTAACGAGATGCACGGAATCGGGTGGCATCGACCATTCCTTCGGTAAGGCGAATGAACCTGTCTCGATTTGCTCCATGGCAGTCACAGTGAAATGCGGGTAGGGCAGGCTTCGCACTATATTCCCAGGCTCATTGGGTTTGCACTGCCTCGCGTAGAGCCGATTGTTGATTCTTGGATGCCGGAGAGAAAGCGCGATGTGTGTAAAGGGAGACGATCCAGGCAATGTTGGCGCCGATCGCCCCGACACATACCGGCACCTCGATCAAATTCATAAGCGCAAACGCTAGAATGGCATACGGCATAAAGCAACGACGGATAATGAACTCAAGCTGACGTCCAAGATAGATGATCGGGTTGGTCGCCCGGCTTTCTGCCTTCTTTTGCCATATCGCCAGGTACTGTTCAGGGTGCTTTCCCGAGAGCTTCTGCCGTCCAAGGCTGGCGACAACGAATGTGATTACCGCACCTGAAATAAGTGCACCACCCCACACTAGGAAGACAGATTTCCCCGTGCTGCGAGCCAGGCCAATCGCCATGCCGGCGAAGATGAAGAGATAGTACAAGTAGTCACACATCGTTTCCAGCCAGCAGCCGAAGGCTGAAGCCTGCAGCTTTAGCCGGGCTACTTCGCCATCGCAGCCGTCCAGGATGCTTGCCCAAACCGACAGCACCGCCGCAAATAGTGTGTTCCAATATCCACCCAATCCGAAGTAGACGCCGGAGGCGAGGCTGACTCCCAGAGTGAATAAGGACACCATATTCGGCGTAATGGGAAATTTAATGAGTTGCCGGCTGATAGGTATGGAAACTCTGCGGTTCATCCTGGCGAAGACGCCGTCCGTTGGCTTAACAAGCCAATGATCGAGCTTTTGCTCCGCCGCAATGCGGTCCTCCGGCGTTCGTACACGCTGCCACAGATCCGGTGAGACGGACTTCCAGAAAACTCGCATCGGTCCAAAAGCGGCAGCATGTCGGCGACTAATCCAATCGTGCAAATCTTCCACCTTGTCAACATGGGCATCGAAATGAGATGCAAGATCGAGCGCTAATCCCCGTGAGAGGATCGCGAGTCCAATCGGCTGTCCTTCCGTGGTCAACTCCAAGGCGCCGCCTTTGCCCTCCCATTCGCTGATCATCCGATGTAGGGAGGGATGGTAGGCGCGGTCTGCCATGATCAAAGAAACACGATCGCCGTTTGCCGCCGCCTCGCCCACAACCATTGGGAGAGTCGCACCGCCATCTGACACGACAATCCACTCCACTGACCGGGGTATACGCCCTGTCTGAAGCAGGCGCCGCCGAATCGTCCAGCCGTTGGTTGGATCCACCACCACGATGATGCGCTCTGCACCTGCGCCGTGTGCGCCGAGTATCGCCCGAAGGACGAGCGGGAGGGCACCTACCTGCGCGAGCACCGATTCGGACGGATCATGATTTCCGCTGAGGTTTGCCAGAACGACTGCCACTTCTCGGTGCGAGTCGCTAACCTTCTTTTGTTCGATTGTCATCGTCTCTTTCCTCGCCGCCTCGCTCCCTTGGTTGTCAGCTCGCGTTGTCTGCTGAGTAGATCTCGAAAACCAAATCAGGCAAACGCCGCCAACAATCGCCCAGAAGAGAGCCCGAACGCGGCGGCATAGTCCGAGCATCAAACCCTCAGTGGCGGTCAAGCCAAGAAGCTTTCCGAACACCACATTCCCGCCCTCATAGGTGCCCAGGTTCCCGGGATTAACTGCTCCAACAATGTTGAGAAGTTTCGTGAGGGCCTCAAGAATAAGTGCGCCAAGCAGGCTTACCCGTGCGCCCAGGAATCGAAGGATCAAGTACACCTCTGCGATTGCCAGGATGTGAGCGAGCACATTAAGAAGCAGGCTTGTCCAAAACGCCCGCGGCGCTTCACGGTGAAAGCTCAGCAGTTGCTGGTCTGCCGCCTCAATGACGGATTCTTTGTTCTCCAACCACTTACGAAACCAGGGCACACGTCCGGCGGCACGCGCCGTCTTGGAGAAGAGTGGCCAGCCCCTGTCGACGGCAACCACTGTCAAAGCCAACAGCCCCAACAAGACAAGCACGAATACTGTGCCGTACAACTGCAGCGCGTTAGAGAGCGACGTAACGGTGATCGCTGCCAGTATCCCGAAAATCGTCACCAGCGCGCCGGTGGCGATGAAGAGTCCACGATCCAGGGTCACGGACGACAAGCTATTGGCAACTGGTACTCCCGACCCGAGTAACGATACTCGCAGGCCATCGCCGAACATCTGGCCAACGATCCCCAGCTGCGTGATCGCCTCCGACACCAGGCGCAGACCCAAGAGCCTCCCGAAAGAAACTTTATGGGCCTCGCCCGGCAGAGTGAGTCGCCACGCCATGGTCTTGATGATGTGCGACACTCCTGCCAACGCGATGACTACGAGCATTCCCCAGCCGATGGTTTTCGCATTAGCAAGGAGCTTGCCGGGACCAGCACGTTCCACCAGATAGGCCAGCAAGGTCGCGCCGAGAAGCACGGCTAAGAGCCGCAAGGAATTTTTGGCTCGTGGCGCCAAGCTAGGCATAAGACCATTCCCCTACATTCTGGATCAACTGCGGCTGCTCGGAAGAGACAACCTCCGCCCACTCCAGCGCCTCTGGAGTGTCGACGTCTTGCCACTGTGCCTCCCCAATGTCGAATGCCTTAAAGGTGCCATTCCCAGCCATCAGCCGCATGCCGTCCGATAAGGAGCAATTGCCGTTGACCATAACCTGTTCAAGCGACGAGAACAACGTTGGGGTACACAAGAACATGCCGGTGTCTAAGGCGTCGTAATGCGAAAGATTCTTTCCAATGCCAACGATGTTCTGACCGTGCAATTGGACCTTGGTGGCATCGTCGATATCGAAGACCCGGTCGATGTTCTTGTCTACCGCCAGGATGACCTCGTCGTTTCGTAAAGGTTGACGTAAGAGCGTCCGTGCTGTTTCGGACTCAAAGATGTGGTCAGCCATCATCAGCAGGAATGGCTGGTGGACCAAGTCTTTCGCTTTTAAGGCAGAAATTCCGTTGTCCTTGTGGTAGTCAGGGTTCTCTACCCACGTGACAGAGACGTCCTTGAGTGGATGGCTCTCGTACCACCGTTGAATCACATGGCCGCGATAACCCGTCACGATTACAAATTTGTCGATCCCGGCGGTGTGCGCGCCCCGCATGACATGCTCCAGAAGCGGCCTGCCATGTAGTTGCACGAGCGGCTTGGGAAGTTCTCCCGAATGGGCCGCCAGACGCTTACCATTACCGGCGGCAAGGATCACCGCAACATCAGTGTGCGTCATAATGTGCCTCTTTCAGTTGTCCACCGGCTACCGAATGCTCCTTGGCAGACAGCGGGGTGTAATCGAAGTAGCGGATGTTGACCTTCGTACTGCCGAAGAATCTCGCTTCGGTCACGCTGGACGTCGACGCTGGAAACCAGAACTCGCCGCTCTTGCGGTACTGCTGCACGAAATGCACGCTGCGTATCCAGAACGATAGGTTCTTGGCCGGCTCGCCCTCGACCCGGACGAGTGCGTAATCTTCGGCATCCACCCAGATCCGTCCTCGAAACAGGTATTTGTCCTGGCGCTTGGGGACCGCATCGATGACGTATGTACGCCGGCCGTCGAGCGTGCCGAGTTCGACCATCTGGAAGTTGTAATTTTCGGAAATTATCCGGGTCTTCGGCCGGATCGTCGGCTGCGAGCTGTCCGACTCCGATTCGAGCATCTTGTGCAGTACGTGCTTATGAGCCGACTTCCAGCCATCCTCGGAAACAACCTGGAAGTGTTTGCTGCCGTCTGGATCACACGTGACGGCGACTAGCATCTGCGCGTGCTTACCAAACTTGTTGTTGTCGAAAAGATATTCGCGGTTGCCGCTGTATCCTTCCGCCAAGGCCTCGCGTTGAGAGTCTCGCGCGAACATAGTCGCCATTACGTCATCGGCATTCGATGTGAGAGCTGATGGCGTCTGGCCAAACAGCGGGACGGATAAACAGAAGATTATGGCAATGATGATGTGGTTTTTCATGGTTAGAACTCGAATACCAGCTTCCCTCGGTACTCTCTCCAGGCGTCGTTCGAGAAGCTGCCAAAGCTGGAGCTATTGATGTTGTTCTGCACGTCACGCGGGTTGTAATGATTGAACAGGTTGAAGATCGCAACCCCGGCTCGCGCCTTTAGCCTTCTATCGCCAAGCGGGATCGACAGCGGTCTGGTAACTTGCAGGTCGGAGGAAAAGAACGTGGGAAAACGCTCTACGTTACGCGGGCCGACATAGTCGTGATACTGGTCCCACGGAGAATACGGGAAGCCCGTGTGAACATCGACAACAGGCATGATGGTTAGCTTCCACGGACCCGCCACATCCCCCCAAAACAAGACGCGATTCGGTGCATCGAATGGCAACCGGCCGCGAGCATCCGGTTGGATGACTAGCTGCGAATAATTTCCAAAGAACAGGAATGGATCGTTCAAGTCCCCATAGGCCCGGGAGCGTGTATAGGAGCCGTTGATCGTGAAGCGTGGCAGCTTATAGCGGCCCGTCACCTGGAATTCGCGATAGGAATTGCTGCCGCCATTTGAGAGATCGATGAATCCGGTCGGCCCGTTCGTAGTTGGAGAGACAATGAAATCGCGGGCTGTGTTTCGCTGTTCGTACGCGACTCCGAGGGTAAAGTTGGCTGTTATCTGTCTTTCCAATCCCAGGTTCCAGGATGTGCTGCGCGGATCCTGTAAGCCGCCAACAATGCGATTGACGTATGCGGTGGAAGACTCTACTTGGCCATTCGGGGCGATCATAGACACCGTGCGTTCCGGCGTGTCTCCGAATACCGGGAGCAACAGGGGCACACGACCGTAGAAGACTCCCGCACCTCCTTTGAGTAATGTTTTGCCATCATTCGTGAGCAACAACACAAACCCGCCACGAGGCGCCACGTGAGTCGAGCTGGCAACGCTGTCGTTGTCGAGTCGCGTCCCGAGGGTGAATGTCAGCCGGCTGATGGGCGACCACTGGTCGGCGACATACAGCGCTGTTTCGTTCTGGTTGGCGTTGGAAGAACTCGGACGGCTGAAGGTGACTCTCTCGATCGCCGTTCCCGATGTACCGATTAACTCCGCTGGAACAAGAATGTCGGTTCCGTTGAAGTCAGAATGGGCATAATCCAATCCCACTTTAAATTTGTGGGTTCCCAGGAACTCTCGAGGTGCGAATTGATAGCTCTCTTGCCAGTCGAAACGATTGGTATCGCGGCGCTGCCGATTGAAGTAGCCACCTTCGGTTGTATTGATCAGCAGCTCATAGGGCTCATTGTTCTGAGCATTCGTATTAACGTCGTATGTCTTGTAGCTGATTTGCGAAACCAGGGCACTGTCTGAACCCGTGAGAAGCCTGTGTTGCCCGTAGAGCTGGTAACCGTGCTGGCGAAAATCTACCGTGGACGGCTGCGGTGTAAAGGTATTTAAGCCCATGTAATCCAACTTCTGGGGGTAGAAGTTGAGTGAGATTGTCGCCGTCTGCTTGCTATTAATATTTATGTCCGCCTGGGTATAGGCATTAAAACCCTCGAGCTTCGTGTCTCGCTGTAACGGCGGAAGGCTATTCACTGGGGTCTGCACAAACCTGTATTCCAACGACTGGGTGATAGCGATACGGTCCTTCCAGATCGGGCCAGTGAAGGTCATTCTTGGTGTGAAAGCACCAATACCCATGAGGCTTCCGTCCCGGACCTTGGGACGCGGAAGGATGTTCTGAAATGTGAAGTGCCGCTTTTCATAGTTGCCCGTCTTCGTCTCAACGCTGGAGAGAGAGCCAGTTAACTTGCCGTACTGCGGATCGTATGGATTGGATATCACCTGTACGGAAGAGACAACATCGATAGGAAGGTTGATCGCGGGAGCCCCTGTGGCTGGATCGGTAACATTCGCGCTGTTGATCACCGCCCCGCTCTGCGTGATGCGGGTACCTTTCATGTTGATACGTCCGTCCGGACCACGTACGACTCCCGGGACCATCGGCAGAAGACTTTGAAACTGCTCGTCAACGTTGGGAGCGTTGTTCACCATCTTCTCTGTAATAGTTCCGCCTGCCGAGGGGGTGGCGTCGGAGGCGGTTTCGACACGGGGGGAGCTGCTGGTAACGGAAATAGACGTCTTAACTTCGGGTACCTTCAATTCCAACTCGAGTTGTAGGGCCACTCCGCCCTGGAGGGTTATGGTTTGCTCTGCACGAAGTCCAACCTGGGTGGCTTCTATGGTGTAGGTTCCGGGCTCGAGGTTCACGAAGCTAAACTTTCCCTCTGCGTCCGCCTCCGCGCTGTAGAAGCTCGTCGATCCTTTTAAGACGATCTTTGCGCCGGGCACATAGGATTTGCCACCGGAATCGGTGACGAAAACTGTGCCGTGGACAGACGTCGTTGCCTGCGGATTCTGCCCACCCGCAGGATCAACAAGTAAACTGATAGCGATCAGGACGAAGGTCGCGTATATTCCCGCCTTTAAAGCGTGCCTTGTCGAGTCTTGACCTTTCAATTTGATCGTTGAAACCTTCATAGCCGTCCCTCTGTGCCGAAACGCTGATTCCATTGCAGCTGTGCGTCCCCGTCTTAAGTTCCGTTCGTCCTTAAGGTGAACGGCCTGACGTTTCAGATCAGGTTCGGTCCGCCGCCAGGCTGTTCACCGCTTCACGCATCGAGTAAGGCATTCTTCTCGCCAAAGACGACGAGGTCATAAATCCATTGTTTTGCGAGCCCACAGTCACATGGCAGCGGCAATCTGCCGCCGAAATGCGGGCACTGAACGACGTAAGGGCATCAAATTGGCGGGAACATCGCCAGATCTGCGAGGGGAAAGCTCTGTCACCACAACAATTTGTCAGCGTGACTTGGGGTGCCCACACGCCCATCGCAGCAATTACAGGTACGACGATGCTTTTGCCGTCTTACGCAGCCGGCCGCGGAGCGTTTCTATCATTGTTGGTACAGGAGCCTGCTCACATGGGGGTTTGGCACGGGATATGCAGACGATCTAGATGGGACCTGCGTTTACCGTGAGACCGCGCGTCCTTGAGGAAAAGTAGATGGAGCGTATGGAGGACTAATGTTCACCAGGTTTAACGAGAAAACGGATGGGCCGATGGAGTCAGATGCTTTGGATAAAGACGCATCCGGCTACAACTTCAAAGACCATTGGATACCCATCGTGGCCGCGAGCGTCGTGCTTGCGTTCGCAGCGATAATCGTCGCCGGAATAGTCCTCATTTTGAGCTGATGTTATCGGGAAATGTCTAGTTGGTATGGAGATACAGTATGAAGTGCCGATTGTTTGCGTGTCTGGTCGCCGGATTACTCCTTAACTCCGCCTGCAGTGCCAAGGCGCAGGACAGCATTTCTCACTACAGCGTGAAAGTGAGTCGACGCGCTACACCAAGAACGAAGGAAGAATCGAGTACGACGACGATAACTGGCTGCTTACTAAATGGTTCGACTGCGAAGGAGTACCTGCTGATGAGCACCCAAAACGATCAATGGATCGTCAGGAGCGATAATATCAACCTTGGCGCTCATCTTTATCGCTGGGTAAAGATCACTGTCAACAGTTCCAACGACGACGGAACGCCTTTGTCGGCAATCTCGGTAAGACCCGTACACCGCGGGTGCGCGGTTTACGGCTATTGGGGATTGCCCTTCCTTATCGCGTCGTCCCGGTGTACCAACTCACCTTGCTGACCTGCTGACTGGCTCCGGGCTGTCAACAGTCCCAGTTATCTGGCAGCGATCTATACGGTTAGGAAATTACCGGTAACGATCTGTGTTCTCGATTGGGTGGGACCACGTTGTTTCGCAGTGCTCCAAATTGTTTTTTTGATGAACATCAGAACGTAAGCGTGCTGCTGAGGACAAGCTTGCCAGCCGTATCAGTCGATATTCGAACACATGTTATGGCTACCTCCACGCCTAACAGGTTAAGCCCTGCGCTTCCATTCTTCGCTGTAGCTCGCGCTGTATCTTCTCGAAATGTGCCCCCTCTTTAGAAGTGAGAGGCCGCCCCGCTTCTAAGACGGCAACTATAAGTTCGAGGAGCAGATCGGTCGTGATGTCAGCAAATTCGTTCACCATGTCATCCTCCCAGCACACGAAGAAAATCTGTCAAAGTCACTGCACAAAGGCCGTCAGAGTGAGGCGCGATGTTCCTGGCATGGTGCGCGATGGACGAGGGCCATTGGAAGACTGGCGTGTCGCGCGGGAATGGAATTTACAGCCGGAGTACATCGCCAATCATCGCTCTGGGGTACCTCCTCCGACGGCCGTGCCGTGCGGGTCGTACAACAACCCCGCGGCAAGTGGCACTTCATAGATTCGGTATTTACCTCCCATTCCGAGCATCCGTTACTGACATAGCTTGCAAGTAAGAGTCCACTTTGAAGAGGATTCCAAATGGAAGCTGAGAGAGACTGCGCCTGCGCGTTTGTCGCAGCACCCAGCCCATTTACGAATCATCCAAGGCACCTGCCGGAGATCTGCCGCTTTCCCGACGTACTGCCCTGACGGGCAGAGCCATGCCCACCGAAAAGCACTGCCCTAATCCGGTCAGTCTCGTGAGCAGCTGAAATTGAAATGTGAGTATTGGGCAGGAGTTGCGAGCACGAATTCTGGCGAACGAAATGCAGCTAGGCAGGTTGCCATAACATACCGCCGTGAAAGGACAAGTCCAAATGTCGAGTGATAGATCAGGAGATAAAGAGCAGGACGGGTGCCCGGCTGTTGCGCCGCCAAGAGGAAAGCTGGGGATCATGATCCCCGGCATGGGCGCCGTCGCCACAACCTTTGTGGCCGGCGTGGAAGCGGTACGCAAGGGAATCGCGCAACCTATTGGATCGCTGACGCAGATGGGCACCATCCGCCTCGGCAAGCGCACCGAAGGCCGCTCGCCAAAAATCAAGGACTTCATGCCTCTGGCCGGCCTCGACGACCTGGTCTTCACCGGCTGGGACATCTTCGAGGACGACATGTACTCGGCCGCCGGCAAGGCAGGCGTGCTCGACCGCTCGCTGCTGGAGCAGGTGAAGCCATTCCTGTCGTCGATCAAGCCACGCAAAGCCGTCTTCGACAAGAATTACGTCAAGAAGCTCGACGGCCCCAACGTCAAGAAGGGCAAGCACAAGATGGAGCTCGCCGAGCAGGTGCGCGACGACATCCGCGAGTTCAAGCAATCCAGCGGCGCCGACCGCCTGGTGATGATCTGGTGCGGCTCGACCGAAACCTTCATCGAACAGGGCCCGGCGCACAAGACCGTCGAAGCCCTCGAGAAGGCGATGCACGCCAACGATGAGAGTATCGCTCCGTCGATGATCTACGCTTACGCCGCGCTGAAAGAAGGTGTGCCGTTCGCCAATGGCGCGCCCAATCTGACGGTCGATGTTCCCGCGATGCACGCGCTCTCCAAGCAGTACGAAGCGCCGATTTGCGGCAAGGACTACAAGACCGGGCAGACGCTGATCAAGACCATCCTCGCTCCCGGCTTCAAGGCGCGCATGCTTGGCCTGAACGGCTGGTTCTCGACCAACATCCTGGGTAACCGCGACGGCGAGGTGCTCGACGATCCCGGATCGTTTAAGACCAAGGAAGAGTCGAAGCTTTCGGTACTCGAGCACATCCTGCAGCCGGAGCTCTACCCCGAACTCTACGGCAACATTTGCCACAAGGTGCGCATCAACTACTACCCGCCGCGCGGCGATAACAAAGAGGGCTGGGACAACATCGACATCTTCGGCTGGCTCGGCTACCCGATGCAGATCAAGGTCGACTTCCTTTGCCGTGACTCGATCTTGGCTGCGCCCATCGTGCTGGACGTGGTGCTGTTCCTCGATTTGGCGAAACGCTCAGCGGCACTGCGCGGCATCGGCGTCCAGGAGTGGCTGAGCTTCTACTTCAAGTCGCCCATGACCGCCGAAGGCCTGTACCCCGAGCACGACCTGTTCATCCAGTCGATGAAGTTGAAGAACACTATGCGCCATCTGATGGGCGAAGACATGATCACGCACCTTGGGCTGGAGTATTACGACTAGTCAGGGAAATAGGCGATTAGGGACTACGAATTAGGAAGCATGGTCGCATAAACGCATTCCAGTGGGACCCCACCCAAGCTGATCTTACTTGGGTGGAATTTTCTTTGTAGATATATCTTCCTTGTCGCGTTCAGGTCCAGGTCAGCTGCCAACGCTGACAACGGCAATGCCAGCATCGTGTCATATCTGGCCGGTCACCCCGAACATTCTTCTCTTGGATTAAGTCACTTGCAGACGTTCCGGTTTGGTACATCAGCTGCCCTATCACACTGTGGGCGCCTCTAGAAGGAGCGCAACTGGAACTCGGAGATGTCCCGGATGAAGTTCACTCGTGGTTCAGACATTACCGCTATGCGAATGCCGTGCCACTTTGTTAGTGATGTGGCGGAACGCGCTCGGCAGTTAGTCGCCCACTCGAAATATCCGTTCAGATGCATCGTCGATCTGACCGCGGTCAGCTACATCGATGGAGTGGGCGAGAAGGTGTTGATCTGGTTCAAAGAAGTAGGGGTGAAGTTCAAAGCCAACTCTGCGATTTCTCGCTGGATCTGTAACCGCTTACAACTGCCGATGGTCGGCAAGCAAGCGAGGAAGTCACCTAATGTTTCTGGCACTGAATTCGTATCGCATACTTGGAGAGGAGTGTAAGAATGATTCGCAAACTTGCTTTGCTAACCATAGCATCCTCCATTCTGGCGCTGGCGCCGCTTGGCCGCGCACAAACTCAAGAGCCGAACCTTGACTCAGTCATTGAGGTTATAAGAGCCGACATGCAGGCAGACAGAGTCATGGTCATTACCGCAACCATGAACTTCAGCCACAAAGATGCCGTAGTATTCTGGCCACTTTATCGGAGCTACGAGTACAAGCGCTCTCAACTGGACGATCGCAGAGCCGCAGTCATCAAGCAGTATGCTGAAAAGTACTCAACACTCAACGATGCCGATGCAAAGTCGATGGCAGAACAGACATTCGAGTGTGACTTACGCCTGGCGGAATTGAGGAAGACGTACTTCAGAAGGTTCAACAAAGTGCTGCCGGCACTTACGGTGACCAAGTTCTTTCAATTAGACCGCCGGATCGATCTGGCGATGGATATGGAGGTGGAGGCCTCCCTGCCACCCATGGCAGCAGCGGCAAGTGCCGAACAGACGAACTAGAACCGGGAAGTACCGCTGTCGGAGAGCAAATGGCAAATGTCCCGTGTCACGCAACTCATACTCTGTTGGTTGAGACGGTGTTAGTGATGACCGTCCTCACTCCGGCACAAATCGAGAACCGCAAAGAATTGTTTTCGATCCAGGATCACGCCGGGCAAGCGAACGTCATTCGATTCGGCGGCCGTTTGTTTGTAGACGTGCAAGATCTCGCGGCGACCTCAAAGGGCTCGCTCAGAGTTGAGAAAGGGACCGTAACTTTGTCTCTTCCAAGGGACGATGAGGAGCACAAAGAAGGCGAGCCGGTTGAATCAGCATTCTCCCGTGATTTTATGAAGGCCGCCATCCGATCTGTTCGTCAATAACTTCACCTCACCGGGATCGAACCTGCCACGGTCAAAGATCACAGTGCCGAAATAGCGGCAGGCTTTTATGACTGCAGGTCCCCTAGTCCGTTGGAACGCAGGAACTTGCATCGATCTGCCACTGGCGACCTACGTGCACATTGTTAGCTTGGACAATTCACGATGAAGACGCTGAGTCAGTTCGCCAAGCCTTACCGAGTAGAAGATGGCAAGCATTTTCGCCTCGATGATTTCAACCCCGAAGATACAGGCACAATCGAGTCGAAGCGACACGCCACGGCTGACTTGCAAAGAGGCGTTGAGCGCTTGAGGACTTGGCAGGACATGCTCTATGCGCAGCAGCAGTGGGCTCTCCTTCTGATCTTTCAAGCAATGGACGCAGCCGGCAAAGATGGAACCATCAAGCATGTCATGTCGGGAGTCAATCCTGCGGGGTGCGAGGTGTACTCCTTCAAGGCTCCATCCGGAATAGAGTCAAACCACGATTACTTGTGGCGCACCACGTTGCGTCTGCCTGAATGCGGCCGCATCGGGATCTTCAACCGTTCCTACTACGAAGAAGTTTTGGTTGTAAGGGTACATGACGGGCTCTTGAAGCAGCGGAAGATCCCGCCGTCATTAGTCCACAACGGAATGTGGAAACAGCGCTTCGAGGATATCTGTTCGTTTGAGCGCTACTTGACCCATAACGGAGTTGTGATTAGGAAGTTCTTCTTAAATGTTTCCAAAGAGGAGCAATCAAAACGCTTTCTGGAACGGCTAAAGAAGCCTGAGAAACACTGGAAGTTCTCGGCTGCCGACATCAATGAGCGGGAATACTGGGACGACTACATGGCGGCTTATGAAGACATGATCCGGCATACTGCCACGCCGTGGGCTCCCTGGTACGTCGTTCCCGCAGACCATAAGTGGTTTACGCGCATCGTGGTTGCCGCGGCGATAGCTGAAACGCTGGAAGAATTGAATCTCTCCTATCCCAGAGTCGACCCGCAGAAACAACAGCAGCTTAAAGAAGCCAGTCGACGTCTGCAGAACGGAAGGACTTAGTCATGGGTGGACACATCTCACAGTTCCTGCCGCCCCCGGAAGCGCTGAAGATCCTGACCGTACTTTTATTGTCCTTCCTCATTGGCTTGGAGCGGGAAGAGCACAAGGGGAACGGCGACTATTCGTTCGGAGGCGTGCGGACGTTTCCTTTAATTGGACTCATGGGATATGCAGTGGCTCTGCTCTCAAAGGACCAACTTCTGCCGCTTGCCGTCGGTTTCGCGGTTATAGGCGCGTTCCTTCTGATGTCGTACCGACATAAATTATCTGCAGGTCAGGTACTGGCCGAGTCTCCCGGCGCTACCACTGAAATCTCGGGCTTGACCACATATGTGCTCGGAGCGTTGGTATCGAACAGCTACTTCTGGATCGCCGCAACGATTACAGTCCTTAGCCTGTTGCTACTTGAGCTTAAGGAAGTATTGGAGGGATTATCGAAAAGACTGGCACCGCACGAGATTCTTACGTTGACGAAATTTCTGCTTCTTACGGGCGTGATTCTGCCAGTAGTACCGAACGTGCCGTTGACTCCATTTCAAATTAATCCTTTCAAGACATGGCTGCTGATTGTGGCCGTATGCGGGATTTCGTACGGGAGCTATGTGCTCCTCGCGCTCACAAGAAAGAGAGATGGAGTGCTTCTTGCCGGACTACTGGGGGGCGTGTACTCCTCTACAGCCACTACGGTCGCATTGGCGAAAAAAGCTTCCGCTGAGCGAGCCCCATATCTCTTCGCCGGCGGGATTCTCATTGCGTCAGCAATGATGTACCTCCGCATGACAATTCTTTTAATGCTCTTTAGTGGCACACTCGTGCGTTTGTTGGCAGTTCCCCTGATCGTTTTGGGGGGGGGCGCTGGGATTATCGCCTGGCTCTGGTCACGTCGTCAGCGAGAGAACGCCCCGCAATCACACGGAGAGGTCCAGCCCAGAAATCCGTTGGAGTTGCGATCCGCATTTGTATTCGCCGCTTTGTTTGTCACAGTCTTGGTTATCTCCAGGCTAGTGACCACTCATTTCGGAAACCGAGGTATATACGGTCTCGCTGGCATCATCGGTCTTGTTGACGTTGACGCGTTCATCCTGGGAATGACTCAATCCACCGGAGCCCTTTCACCTGGCAGCTTGGCAGCTAAGGGAATCCTGATTGCGATTGCTAGCAACAACGTCGCTAAGGGCCTTTATGCATATGCGTTCGCAGATCGGCGAACCGGAATCCAGAGCCTTTCGTTGCTGACGGGCATGGCTGTGCTGACTCTCATTCCCATTTGGTTAATCGGTTGAAGTCAGCATTCTGAGCAGCTAGATCGCGTCACAAAAAAGCCGAGCGCATCGCTCTCCAATTAGGTTTTTCTATCTGGGTGCTTGAGAGGTGCAACGAAGGATGAAACTTTCGAAGGTATTAGAAGAAATCAAAGGGACGCATCAGGCCGCAACTGAAGACGACCTTCGCCGGTTATTTGGGGAATACCATAACCTGCTGCGCTGGTTGGCTGCATTTCTAATCGGCGAAGAGGAGTTCAGAGACGACTACGTTATCGATGTCTGCACTATTGCTGATACGCAAGGCCCGGAGTTCCACGAATGGCTCGTACACTGGGCTGCTCGGGCGACGGTAAGCGGCCTCTTCGAGAAGCAGCAGGGGGAGATCGCGAAACTTGCCTCCAGGTATGAGCAGGGCGATCCCGCACATGTCAAACATACTCCGCTTTCACCCCAGCAGACTTCTTCGCTGGTCAAGAACTCCAAAGTCCTTTGTGCTCGTCTGGACCTGCTGTGCCGATTCGTGCTGGTTCTGCACGGACTTGGGAAACTCTCCTACGACGATGTTGCGACACAATTGAGAGTACGCCGAAGCGCGGTCGAAAACGCGTATGGTCTTGCGCTCGACACTCTCGAGCTCGCTTCTAATGGAGGCCTCTGCCGTACAGATCCGGCGAGCCTCCCGCACTAACTGGCCCGTTCGCGAGCACGCTGTCGGGTTAGGAACGGCGGTGACTTCCCTGATTCCAGTAGTGAAGACGAAAGGCTCGGGGCGATCAGGGGTAATAAGGAGCAGGGCGGAAATGAGGTCGCCCTGCTCCTAGTGTTTTGGGTTCGCAAATACGGTCAGTTCTCACCATGCAAGTGAGCTTTGTAGAGTGCTTCAATGCCACGATTCGCAAGCGTTACTTATGAGTCTGAGATAGATCACGTTGAGGGGAACATTGGGATCATCTGATTCCAAGCCTACGACCACTACCGTTTTCTGCAAGAAACTACCTAGGTTGACACTCTCGCTCTTGAGTTCCCGAGAACTTGTTCCTGCCGCGCGTATGCTGTACTTATTTGCACCGGCGCCACGATCAAGGCATCCGCTCAACATAACGGTTTTTCCGTTCGTGGAGGATTCATTGCTTTCTGGACTGTTGCGCTCCTCGTTCCGTAAGCCTTGCTCCTGGGCCATGCTCAAGCCGCCGATAAGTAATCCGGCTGCGAGCAGCGGGCTAAGAAACGGACGCTTCATGACTTCTCCTTCAAGTTAATCGGGTATCCAGGTGCCCCAGCTAAAAGGTAGAAACGAACCATCGTTCAGAGGATCTCCCGTACCCAACTTTTATTGCATATCGATGGCCGAAATGTTTTCTCACGTTCAACCTCTACAAACCTTCGGGATCCATGTGGATAGCCTGCACTCCGCGCTCGGACATCTGACCGTCAATAACACTCCGCGCGCCACAATTTGGGCAGTGACAACATTGCGTCACTACAGTCAGCCAGACAGCAAAGTTCTCGTTTGCGAAAGACGCACGCAAGGGCTACTGCAGCATGAAATTACAAAAGAGGCGAGAACACCCGTGAAAGCGCGGACGAGCAGAAATTGTGGAAGCTAACTTGCTGTTTAGGTGTCGGCAACGTTTGGAGGGAATATGCAATCCACCGCAGTGACAACGCGTTTGTTGACGTCCGCTGATGTGTCTTCGATTTTGAACTTGATCTGCCCGCATTGCGGGGGTCCGCTAGGCGGATTCGCGGAAGAGTTTAAGTGTCAGGGTTATTGTCGCACCGATTGGCGTACCGCTTGGGTGAGCAGCGGTCCAAAGTACTCCCAAAGGCACAGGACGGCAGCTTGTGTAACTCCAGCATCATCGAGAAGGAAGCACAAGAAGAGAATGACGGCCGCCACCCTTGCTGAAGCCGATGGCATTTGATTCAGCTACATGATGCCGGTTAACCCTATCCCCCTGCTGATCGAGAGTAAGCAATCGGCCTGACCGCATGGAGCGTCAGGCCGCCAACTCTGGTCGAGTGCAATCTGACCAGCAAGGTCTTCGGTTAGTTGGAGCGTTGAGAAGTCCACTTCCGCAGGACGAACTCCTGGACGACCCCGAAGGCCATGCGTCCGCCAATACCTATCAATGCGCTGCGAGCGACGAGCCCGGCGCCGCGATCCTGGCTGGGATAGTAGGCGTTTGCAATCGCGCCGGATGCCACGTCGCCTAGGATGTTGGAGTAGTTGAACTCTTTGCGACCGTCGTCTCCTCGCGTGATAAACGGAGTTGACAACGCGTGCAGAAGCCGTGATTTCGTTGTTCCGGTGCCTTGATAGAAGTAGCGGGGATCCTGGTGAAACAGCGAGGGGAGGATAGCGTCACCAATCAGGATCTTGCTGTAGCCCCCTGCAAACGTTGCGCCGAGACGTTGGCCATAACCGGATGCACCCTGACGGTAGCTCGGATAATCGGCTGCCTGGTAGATCGCTGCGTTCAGTCCGAACCCCGCGATCGTGACTGGATCTGTGAGCGCTTTCGTCGCAAGTTGAAACTTCAGCTTCGGGGTGAGCGGTGCAGGCTTACGCTCATACGTCACATAGAAATTGGGTACAACGCCGAAAATACGCTGCTGTTCCTGAACCTGAATCTGTTCAGCGGCGACTTGCTCCGGAGTAACCGCGGATACAGACGTTTCGACAGGTGCAACTGCCAGGTTCACATCAGTCAGAACGTAGACCTGTGCCGGCTGAAGAACGATTTCGCGCGAGGTCCAATTCTTGAGGTCCGAGGCACTGACGTCGACGCGAACCGGCGTTCCCGGTGGGACTTGGTCGAATTTGAAGAAGCCGTCGGGTCCTGTCACGACTGACCGAGCGTTGTCCTGTTGCTGCAACCTGACGACGGCGTTGGGGACAGTACCACCGGTCACGTCGAGCACTGTTCCTAAAACGGTTCCCGTCGCTGGCCTCTGCGGCAAAGCCTGTTGCGAAAAAGCTAGAGTAACTGCCACAAGGACAACGAAGAGCATGCACGCTGATCTACGAACTGCGGAGGTCATAAAGTCCGTAAGTGCAACTGGGCCGCCAAAGCTCTCCGCCATAACTGTATGGATTTAACCAAGTTTCCATTGAACGAGGGTGACTGCCCAAAAGCACTGACCTCAGGCGGGCATTCGGATATCGCACCGGCTGCGACCAAAACCAAAGGTCGGCATGACCACTGGCCGCGAGAGTGCTAAAGTAGATCGCATCGGAGACACGTATGGGCGCTGTTCGCGGAAGCGGGAAGATAGCTTCTTGCTGGCGGCGTTCGCCCGGTTGGACTCGGGCCGGACGCGCGATCTCAACCGCGCTTGCCTGCTGTGTCACTTGCTTGGTGTTTATGCAAGGCGCGGCTGACGCCCTCGATCCGAACAAGCATCTCACCCAATACATACACAAATCCTGGCGAATCGAGGACGGTTCCGCACCCGCCGGGATGTTTTCAGTCGCGCAAACCTCTGATGGTTTCCTGTGGTTCGCCGCCCAGGCCCAAGGCCTGTATAGATTTGACGGTGTCCAGTTTGTTCCTCGAGCGCTGTCCGCCGACGGCAAAAGCGTGAGTCCTGTTGTCAACGTTTACGGCGACCGTACAAGTGGGCTCTGGGTGTTAGGCCCCGATGAGATTGTTCACCTTAAAGGTGGAACGGTCGTAGCTCATTATGCAGCGCAAGGTCTTTGGGGACCTAACAACGTCATCGAGGGGCCTGACGGCCGACTCTGGATCATGCGAGCCGAGAACCAAGCCGTTATGAACCCTATCTGCCGTGTTGATGAGCGGGAAATGAAGTGTTTCGGCGCACACGACGGCTTAACCATGCCCTCGGGCGGTTTTGCTTTAACGGCCGATGGTGACGGCGGTTTCTGGTTGGGAGGACAGACAACGGTTATTCACTGGCATGAAGACGTGTCCCAAACATATCCGATTAAGGCGCTCAAATCCAACACCGGAAACGGGGTAGGCGCACTGGCACTTTCTCCGGATGGAACTCTCTGGGTCGGCCTGCTGCCACAAGGACCGGGGCTTGGTCTTGGAAGATTGATGAGCGGCGTCTTCCAGTCATTCGTCACGCCTGGATTTGATGGCAGCAAACTCGCCGTCCAAACCCTGACTTTCGATCACGACGGTTGCCTCTGGGTGGGGACTATAGGCAACGGGCTGTTTCGCATACGAGGCAATGCTGTGGAGCATTACGGCCGGGCGGAAGGCTTGTCCAGCGATTCCGTTAACCATCTCTTTGAAGACAAAGAAGGGATTGTCTGGGCTGCGACAACGAACGGAATCGACAGTTTCCGCGATCCGCGCGTCACCACATTTTCGGCGGCTGAGGGCCTGGGACCGGACGCAGCCGTCGGTCTTGTGGCCAGCCGAGACGGCAGCATCTGGGTCGCAAATGCTGACTCGCTCGATCACATCGAGAAGAACGGTACAGTCTCTTCCATTCGCTGGGGAAAGGGCCTCCCGGGTGATCAAGTCTCCTCCATGCTGGAAGACCGCGCCGGAAACTTATGGGTTGGAGTGTATGACGGCCTGTATCTATTCAAGAACGGTCAATTTCATCGCATTCCCGAACCAGATCACCAACCCCTTGGGCTAGTGACTGGAATCGCGGAGGACATTGACGGGGATGTTTGGGTCGAGGGTCTAGGCAGGTCGCAAAGACTTCTACGCGTCCACGACTTCCAGGTGCGTGAACAGTTCTCTCAGTCGGGACATCATTTAGCCGCGGACCCGCATGGTGGAATTTGGATCTCAAGCGGCAAAGACCTGGTTCTGTTTCGCCGTGGCGCAGTGCAGAAGTTTCCGCTGGACGTACGCGGACCAAGCACACAAGTCCTGCCCGAGGCAGACGGTTCTGTCCTTGTAGCTACACCGGAAGGGCTGTTGGGACTGCAACGGGGCAAAGTGCAGCGCCTGGCGAAAAAGAACGGACTTCCCTGCGACTTCGTCATTTCTGCGGTCAAAGATAAAGAGAAGCACTGGTGGCTCTTCACTGAATGCGGCATAGTCGACTTCGCCGACTCCGAGCTCGAGCAATGGTGGGCCAATCCGGAAGCGGTGCTTCACAGCCGCCTGAGCGACACCATAGACGGGGCCCGCCCAGGGCGACCGTCTTTCAATGCAGCGGCTTTGTCGCCGGACGGTCGCGTATGGTTCGCCACCGGCACGGTCGTGCAGATGGTGGATCCGTCGAAATTTTCGAAAAAAGCTTTGCCGGCGGAGACCTATATCGAGTCGGTCACGGTTGATCGAAAGCAATTCGCAGCAGCGGACAACTTGGAGCTTGCGCCTCACTCCCACGACTTGCAGATTGATTACACTTCGCCTACGTTTCTCATTCCTCAACGCGTCAAGTTTCGCTACCGCCTCGATGGCTACGACCGCGAATGGCATGAAGCCGGCACGCGCCGGCAGGCCTTCTACACTGATTTGCGTCCCGGAAAGTACTTCTTCCGCGTAATCGCCTCCAACAGTGACGGTGTCTGGGATGAGACACCCGCCGAGCTTCACTTCTCCGTCGCTCCGGCGTACTACCAGACAAACTGGTTCCGTGCCTTGTGCGTATTCTTTTTCTTGGCGCTGACGTGGGCAGCGTACCATTGGCGTGTCCGGCAATTGCACCATCAGTTTGAAATGACGCTCGACGCGCGCGTCGGCGAGCGCACACGAATTGCGCGTGAGCTGCATGACACTCTGCTGCAGAGCTTTCACGGTTTGTTGCTTCGGTTTCAAACTGCTTTTCAGTTATTGCCGGAACGCCCGGTTGAGGCAAAAGAAAAGCTGGGTAGCGCCATTGACCAGGCGGCTGAGGCAATCACGGAAGGCCGAGATGCGGTGCAGGGATTGCGCGACTCAACAGCCCAAACCAATGATCTGGCAGTGGCGATCAGCACCCTCGGAGAAGAACTCGTAAGTAACCAGGGCGACCCTCAGCCTAAATTCCGCGTAGCTGTTGAAGGCGAGTCGCGAAACCTTCACCCCATCCTTCGTGACGAAACCTACAAGATTGCCGCGGAAGCGTTGCGGAACGCCTTTAGTCATGGCCAAGCGCGGCAGGTTGAGGTTGAAATCCGTTACGACGATGACCAATTCCGATTGCGTGTGCGCGATGACGGAAAAGGCATCGACCCCGCCATTCTCGCGGCCAAGGGCAGCCAGGGACATTACGGCTTGCCTGGCATCCGGGAACGCGCCAAAATCATGGGAGCCAAGCTGACAGTCTGGAGCGAAGTCGATGCAGGTACGGAAGTGGAGCTCCGCGTTCCCGCAAGCATCGCCTACACCACCCGGCGCAAACCTCCCTGGTTGTCGCGAGTCTTCAGTGCAAAGGCTTAAGAAGCCTGTGGCGGACCGCTTATGAGTTCCGACATCTCACCAATTCGAATTCTCTCGGTTGACGATCATCCTTTGGTGAGGCAAGGTATCGCCGGCCTGGTTGGTGTTCAGCCGGATATGGTCCTGGTTGGCGAAGCCTCTACCGGTCGCGAAGCCATTCAGCAATTCCGAACGCACCACCCGGACATCACGCTCATGGACTTGCAGATGCCGGAGATGAACGGCCTTGATGCGCTGATCGCGATTCGAAGTGAAGCTCCCGACGCAAAGGTCATTGTCTTGACGACCTACGCTGGCGATATGCAAATTCGCCGTGCGCTCAAGGCCGGTGCTCAGGCGTACCTGCTCAAGAACACCTTGCACAAGGAACTGATGGAGACGATCCGTGCAGTCCATGCCGGGAAAAAGGCCCTCTCCCCGGAGGCCTCGTACGAAATCGCCGAGCATGCGACGGATGACGCGCTGACGCCGGCGGAAATCGCTGTATTGCGGCTGATCGCAGCCGGCAATGCGAACAAGCAGATCGGGGATCAGCTCTCGATCACGGAAGAAACCGTCAAGAGCCGGGTTAAATCCATCCTCTCTAAGTTGGGCGCCAACGATCGAACCCATGCTGCCATGATCGGCTTAAAGAGGGGAATCATCGAGTTGTAATTTACTCCAGCCTGCCTCCTCGCACCGCCTACACACCAAGCTCGAAAGAGTCACCTTTATCACCCTCTTTGGGGTATCGACTAGGTTAGGAATGTAACATTCTATTCATACGAAAGGTTGCGTGTTGCGCCGTTTATACTCCACGTTCGCGGGCGGCTGGCCGGGCACAGGATTGCTTCTTATGCGCGCGGTTGCAGGCTCCGTGCTGATTGTCCGTGCGGGCTTGCGGCTGTGGCTTGACCCTCCGCTCAATATCACCGTGACATCCGCACTCCTGTTGGCAGCTGGGATTCTCTTGATAATAGGTCTATGGACGCCCATAGCCGGAACCGCAGTGGCCCTCATTGAAACGTGGAAGATGCTGACACTACCCGGAGATAGACTGCTCTGGTTGTTGCTGGGAACCGTCTGTGCTGCCCTCGCGATGTTGGGGCCAGGTTTATGGTCCGTCGATGCCCGCCTTTTTGGGTGGAAGCGCGTTCAAGCGCCGCCTCGTAAAAACAGCCTTAGCGCTCGCTAAGAACTCCCTCCACAAACCAAATTTCTTAGCTCAACAGAGGCTGCTCCTCGCCTCCCAGAGAGTTTGCGATTCGTCCCGATGTGGGGCTGTGCGCAATCGCAAGCCGATACATAATGCACTCATCGACAGGAACAAGGCTCACCGTACAAAGTTCGGACGAAGCATTGGAATCCGGGAAGGAGACACCATGCTTGAGATAGAAAGTTTTCAGGATTCCGCTCAGCATTGTTTCGAACTCGCCAAGAAGATCGACCTCCTGGAAGAGGACATAGCGTTGGAAGCATTCGAGTTGCTAACCACCAACAACTATGACCGCATGTCCGCGCACGCACTGGGCGTGAGGCTGTGAGGAGGTCCTATGGAACTGGATAGGATCTACGCCACGGCAAAGAGGCTCCAGCAAAGGTTGCACTGTTCACAGCAGAAAGCAGAATACATTGCTTCGCTGCTGGCACTGGAGCGCACAGTCAGCACAGACAGCTTCCAGTTGCTTGCTGAGATCCACGCCATTCATTCAACAGGTAGTCATTCCGCTAGATAGGTAGGAGGATGATATGGGTTACACGGCTGGTGCCTTTGCGGATCCGAGAGGCCTTCCAAAAGTAAGCTGGCCCGCAGCTCAGGACATCGAAGACCAGCAGCTTCTTCCGGAATTGAAGATGACCGACTACTGCCTCGAAGGAATCATCGGAAAGAGCCCAGCCATTAAGAAGGTGCTGGAACAAGTAGCAATCGTGGCGCCTACCGATGCCACTGTGCTGCTCCACGGCGAAACGGGTACGGGCAAGGAACTGGTTGCCAAAGCCATTCACAACCTAAGCTGCCGCCGGGGCCGCGCGCTCGTTCGAATGAACTGCGCCGCCATTCCCTCGGGACTTCTAGAGAGTGACCTTTTCGGACACGAGAAGGGTGCGTTTACCGGTGCGCTTATCCAGAAGAAGGGCAGGTTCGAGCTTGCCGACGGCGGCTCGCTCTTTTTGGACGAGATCGGTGATATCAGTCTGGAACTGCAGCCAAAGCTCCTGCGGGCGGTGCAGGAGCGGGAATTCGAGCGCCTGGGAAGCGCCAGGACCATCCAGGTCGATGTGCGGATGATCGTGGCAACCCACCGTGATCTTCCGGCCATGATTCGGGACGGGAAGTTTCGCGAAGACTTGTTTTATCGCTTCAATGTGTTTCCGATTGAGATTCCACCTCTGCGGGAACGTCGCGAAGATATTCCGCTCTTGGCGAATTTCTTCATGGCGAGTCTGGCGCACCGCATGGGAAAGAAAATCAGGTTCATCTCACCAGACATAATGGCACTTCTAACGAGTGCTGCATGGAAAGGAAATGTTCGGGAACTGGCAAACTTCATCGAACGGGCCGTCATTCTCACAACTGGAGAAGCGCTGGAGGTGCCACCAGAGATTCGTACCTGTCACGAAATGCGTATCGTTGGCGAATCGAATTTGACCTTTCGCCAAGCCGAATCAACGGCAATCATCGATGCATTGAAAGCGGCGTCGGGTCGGATAGCGGGAAGAGGGGGAGCGGCCGAACGGCTCGGCCTGAAGCGAACGACTCTGCAGAACAAGATGCGGCAGCTTAACATCTGCCGTGCCGATTACGGTAGCGCGAAAGAGATGACTACCGAAGTATCGGCCGCGGCGCATGAATCGGGTACAAACTAGCGTGACGATTTTTTCCGAAAACTCAGCCAATCGAAGAACGAAGGTTCGGCTCCCGGCCGTAGCCGAGCTCTGTCCGGAGATCGTCTCCAGCAAACAAGCCGGTTCACTTCCCGAAATAGTAGGTGAAACCTGCGCTGACGTAGGACTTCAGCCAGTAACTGCTGGGTCAGGGTGCCGAATATTCGGTCTTTGCTGGTGCCTCCGTTTATGTCTTCCCGGGTTTAAAGAGGCATTATCCAGCGAAGCCAGATTTGTGAGCATTGTCACAGCTAATTCATCAGCGAACACGTGATGATTGTTTCAGGTCCCAGGGAGACGCCACGCGTTTCTCGTGGCAAGCTGGTTGTAGCATCCGCTTTAGCACGCGGCTGGTTTCTTCCTGCGGGCGTGTTGCAGGCGATGTCGTTGAACACCACAAACTCCGGTGCAGCCCGCGCAGACAGCAGGGTCATGACCGAAGAACAGATTGCCGCCCAACTTATTGCGGAACGAGAGCGATTAGAGCAGGCGGCCGACTTGGCGCAGCCGCCGATACGACATTTCCGGCGTCCGGAAGAGCGGTCCTTTACCGCCGAAGAGCGCCCGAGGGTCACCATCCTTTTCGGCGGCCTCACCTGGAAACACGAGAAGCTCATTCAGGCTGTTTTTCATGGCAGCGGTTACCGTTGCGAAACCCTACCCAATCCGAGTCTTGCCGCCTATCACCTGGGGAGAGGGTTCGGTAACCCGGGACAGTGCAATCCCGCGTACTTCACAGTGGGCAATCTGGTCCAGTACCTGCGCGGACTGGAAGCACGCGGGCTTAGCTAGCAGGAAATCCTGGACCACTACGTATTTTTCACCTCCGGCTCGTGTGGGCCGTGCCGCTTTGGAATGTACGAGTCCGAGTACCGCATGGCACTGGACAACGCGGGATTTGGAGGGTTTCGCGTCCTGTTGTTTTCGCAGAATGACGGTATCAAGGCCCAGTCAGGGGAGCCGGGCTTGAAACTCAGCGTAGATTTCGGCATGGGAATGCTGAACGCGCTCAATCTGGGCGACGTCGCCAACGAGACTCTTTACCAAATCCGTCCCTACGAGATTGTGCGGGGTGAAACCGACGGCGCATTCGCCGAGGTCATGGACGCTCTCAGCACGTTTCTCTGCGAGCGCCGGGTCGGGCGGCAACTCGCTGGCCGGGCTGGTCGGAGCGAAGTTCGTGCAAGAGGTCAACGCCATATCCCTGGCCGTCGAGAGGCTGCACCCGGAAGTGAACTCGGTCGTGGAGCTCGGTGGACAGGACGCGAAGATCATCATCTTCAAGGAGGACGCGAGCCTTTGCAGCTCTACACCGGACGCGACCGCCAATTATATGAAGTCGTCATCTGGACCACGGAGAACAACCGGGTTACGGGATACCTAAGCACGCCAAAATCAGCAAGCGTTTTAGCGTCAGACTGATCCAGCCATCCTACAGAAGCATCTCGGGGGCCAATGCAGCCCCCGGGGAATCATTGTCTTCTGACGAGTCAATCACCCTTAAATCTCGTTGTATAAATTCGAGACCTGTAGGTGACCTGCTTCGCTGAATCAGCACACAACCGAGTATGATTTCGGATTTTGAATGGGTCCCAGAAGGGCGGATTTATGTCGCGGGGCAAGCACACGGAGGCGCAGATGATCGGCGCCTTGAAGCTGATGGAAGCGGGCCGCAAAGCCGAGGATGTGCTTCGCGAAATGGGCTTGAGCAAACACACGCTGTGTGCCTGGAAGGCCAAGTACGGAGGCATAGACTTGAGCAAGGCGCAGGAAGCCAAGCAGTTGCGGGACCAGAACACGCGGCTGCGGAAGCCTCTGAGAGCCCCCCAACAGCACGACGAAGAAGCTCAGAGACTTCTGCATTGCGGCCAGTTCTTAGCGCAGATGTTTGCCAGCGGCACCTTTCAGGATGACGCCGGCTCCACTAGCTCATCACACCTCGGTTCTGGCTACCTTCAATTTGTCCGCTTTAGCGCCTCTGCCGAAATAACGGCAGACTTTCGGGTCTCCGACGTTGCTAAGTAGTTGTCGAATAATCCATTTCTGCGATGCGTCTCTGGCAATCGAACTGCAACATACTGCTCTTGGACGACCCGTAATGAATACTTTTAAGAAGTTGGCAAAATCCTATCGGGTAGAAAACGGCAGGCATTTCCAAACGCTTATCGGCGATTCGGACGTGTCCCACTTTCTAGCAATCGGAGCCTATCGGGACAATGAAATCGATGCCCGACATCCCTTGAGCCTGAGTTTGGAGTTGCTGCAGAAGGAGCAGGCCAGCGTGGAGGAAGGTCTGACCGGATCGTAGCATGCTCTTACTCAAAAACATTCTTGTGGCCATGGATTTCTCGCCGACTTCAACCGCAGCCTTGCGTCACGCAATACGCATAGCGAGCCTCTGTCATTCCACGGTATCTCTCCTCTACGTCGTAGATCCTTCTCTTTACGGGATGACATCCGAAGGCATTGGCGTAGCAGTGGATTGCGCAGAGCGGGACTCCGAACTCATGATGGCAGAGCTACATCGAGAAGGGATACTCAATGTCCCGAAGCCCGAATTGACGATTACAGTCGGTTCAGTGTGGCAGGCAATTTCCAATGTCATCGAGGAGAAACGGCCTGGACTGCTCGTGCTTGGAACGCATGGCCGTTCCGGACTCCCGAAACTAGTGTTGGGTTCGGTAGCGGAGCGTGCGTTCCGGGAAGCATCTTGCCCGGTGTTGACGGTCGGCCCGCGCGCCAGAAGCTTCAAACTATCAGGCACCGAAGCTAAGCACTTCCTTGTTCCCACGGACCTGTCGCATGCGTCGAGCAACGCTTTACGCTATGGGTTGTCGCTGGTGCGAGCTACAGGCGGTGATATGACTTTGCTGCACGTCCTCAAGCTGCCCGGCCGGCGCGCAGACGAAACGACACTCTCAGCCGCTGAAGTCAAAAATCAACTTAGCGGATTTCTCGATGAGCACCCCGGTGCGGAAACGATGGTCAAACCCAGGGTAGAGTTTGGACCTCCTGCTCCGACCATTGTGGCAGTAGCTGAACAAACGCATAGCGATATGATCGTCATGGGACTGCGTGCATGGTCAACGGAGGGTGCGCCAATGTGGCGAACGGCGTACGAGGTCGTCACCCAGGCTCGCTGTCCCGTATTGTCGATGAGATCTCCCGTACTTTCCGCAAAGAGCCGTCGCACGCCGGGTGATAACTATTGCCGTCGTGCCATCAATTAATTGGAACTGGCATCTTTGACGCCGTCCTCATCGACGATAACGGAGATCCGGAAATAGTGGACTCCATCGTCGATTTGCGCCGAATCCGGCCACATCTATCCGCTTTCGTTGTAAGCGCCTGGGGAGCGGATGTCGTTTGGGCGTTGCAGTGTTTGGGGAGAGCCGCCCACACCAACGCTATCTAGATCGATACCGGGTTGCCTTCATAGCCCGTCGTTGTTGCCCGGCAACTGCAGCCGCTCGCAGACCGCGACCGAATAAACCGCCTTCGCAACGAACGTCGCCTCGAGCATATAGAGGAAAGTCCTTGTTGCCTCAAGTGTCGACGCCGAGGCAAAGGCAGCTGCGAAGATGGTTCTCAAGCTTGTTTTGAGTAGATAGAGTGTCCAGTTTCTGTCTTCAGATTGACATGCCTAAGGCGGGATTTGCCCCAGTCACTGCCATCAACCGTTTCGCGAGTATGAAACCTACAGCCCCGACAAGAATTCCCGCTAGGATGTCCGCGATGTAGTGGTAACGGCCATAAATTGTGGACACGCACATAGCGATGAAGCAGGGAAGAAATATCCAGAACAATTTCCGGCGGTAGCACCAAGCTCCGAGCAGCGCGACGAAGGACCCTAAGACATGACCAGAAGGAAATGCGCCGCCGCGAACGCGTCCCCAGCTTTCGATGAAATCGATCAGGCTCGTGGCTGGGCCGCCCACAAGCGGAGGCAAAGACAACGAGCGCATGGCAAAGAATGGCGCTTCCACAGGAAAGAAAATCGAGATCACATAGCCGATCGAGTAGCCAATCATGGACGCGGTCATTACCGTCCAAAAGGCTTGCATCGCCATAGCCCCGGAAGGGTTTCGTGGGGACGAATCACTGGAGCGGTCCCTACGTCGCCGATAGAGTGACGCTCCAAGAAATGTTAGAAAGAGATAGTAGGTCATGTAGGCGACTTGCATCGCTTCGTTCAGCCAGACGCTGCTGAACTGCGCAAGCCACGCCGCGGGATAGACCCCAGTGAGCCTGTGGTCGAAAGCTATCAGGACGGAATCCCGCCACGCCGGCTCAATCAGGAGAACGAGAATTCGTAGTTCCTCGAAACAGAAAAGAAACACAGCCTGCGGATACCAATCGCGAATCCAGCTAAGGCTGCTGGTGACTCCTCGCGAGTGTCCGCCTCGAATCGTGCGATAGGCAGCATTTGTGATGACCAGGATTGCAACAGCGACTCCGAAGTGCTCCGCGATGCGCAACGTCGGACGCTCGAGATTTTTATGGAAAATGACCATCAGGGCGCCGCTGAATCCGAGGTAGCTAAGCGCAACCCATTCAAATGCTCCTAACGGCTCGAAGACGGCAATCGCCAGCGAGCGGCCACGGATGAACGCGTCCGCGAATGTATGCCGGTTGTGAATCACTGCGCCTTCCCGTCATGCATCGCTGTGTAGGGTGAAGTCCAGCGACGCGTTGCCTTGCGATGTCTTTTTGATATTTCTATCTTCTATCTGCCAGGTTCCTTGCCTAAGGTGCGGCCAATTGTCCTCAACAAAACCGACAGCACGTTGGTACAGCAGGAGGAACGAGCTTGTCAGTTCCTAGAATGTTGGCGAATAAGCGAGCAGCACACTAACGATGTCTGCTATCGCCACGACCAGCACAACGCCGGTCAAGACTACTATGCCCATAAACGTTGCTTCTTGGGAGTCCGCGCCGAGGAGCATGCAAACCGGGTACACCAGCATCATCAGATTGATCGCTGTCAGTGTCGTCCAAAATCGCGCTTTAGATCTGTTCTTACTCATTGCGACTCCTTTCCATACAGTTCTTGTGACCGTGTCGATACGAATTCACCCCACAAGTTTCTGCACCTGGCGCTTCCAGTGCTCAGACAGAGCACTTCGGCGCTGTTTCCCCACACCGTGCTCGCAGTCTACCGTGGCGGGCTCCTGGTCCGAGTGGGCGATGCGCTTAAGAACTTCATTTGTCGTGTCCTGAATGCGGCTGTGTACCACGTGGAATCTTCTCGTGGCCTTTGCTGCCGCGTGACATAGGATGTACCGGTTACCCAAGGTATGCCTTGCGGCAAGAACTAACTCAGACCTCATAGTCAACATCCTCTCAGCTCAAACAGTGACTGTTCCAGAGCATGGGGCGAAGCGCTGTCACCGTTGTTGCGGGACATTTGATACAAACTTCCAGCCCCCAACGCTAATCCGAGTGCACGCCACAGGCCAAAGCTACGGCGCCGAAGTCGCTGATTCGCACGCATGCGCGATCCAGGCCGCGCCTACCTCTGCCCATATGCGGACTCCGCCACCGGGCAGGGCAGTCAAATACCAACTGAAGGCGCAAGACGTTCGGGTTAGAGAAGCTCTCAGGTGCAGACGATTTGCAGCTTTGAACGGTAGCTCAGCGAAACGAAGGTGTGGCGCCTGATTTTGCCGACTCCGGGTTTGCATGCCGGAACAGGCGCCAAGGTCGGAGGTTTATTGGTAGGCCGATATGCTAATCCGAGTTGCACATGGGATGTCCTTAGCACGCAACAGGAATCCAGCATCGGTGAACCGCTGAGTCCCGCCCCTGATAGGTCCTACCACGATTTGCAACTACTACTCACTACGGTCAAGTCGGTCACGGTAAGTGTGCCATCGTTCGCGGGCGACCTCACGACAGTGACCTTGACGTCCTTGTTGAGAAAAACGTCGAGGTCGACGCTGTCACTCTGAAGCTCCCACCACTGCATCCGTGGGCCGTGCAGTGCGTACTCATCCGCACCGGAGCCTTTCTCCAGACAGCCGGCAAGCACAGTTGCTTCGGGAGCGCGCTGATCTCCCGTGGTGGAAGCACTGTAAGTCTTCGGGGTTCTCGTGTTCTGCGCGTACCCCACTGTCGCCATACCAGCCATCAGACTGAACCCAAGCAGACATAACGCAAATGTCTTTTTCATATTCATGATGATCTCCATCTAAGATTGCTCATCTTTCTAATGGTTATGCCTCTAATAGCTACCAGCCAAAGGCACCGATGATCAGGGAAGGCGCAACCCTGCGCCGCAACCACAACGCACGGCTGTATCCTCCTGGCGATCGTGAAGACACGGCTGAGATTGCTGTGTCGACAGCCAAATACAAAAGTCCGGCAACCTTGTGACGGTCATGCTTCACATCTCCCGGACGAGCGCATGGCGCTCGCCAATACAGGAGAGTGCAGGTCCAATGCCGAACCTGATGATCGCTAAATGCTTGATCAATAATGCTTCAGGAACTGAGAAGCCGCCGTGGCCCGCCCTGATACTGTCATTGCCAGCATGGCGTCGGGAAAAGAACGTTGAGCATTAGATCTTCAGACCGAGAGAAAACGCGCAAGCTACGTGTGCGTTTTGAGGTCGGCTCTGGCCGCGCCGATGAATCCCGGATCAGGCCTCCTGGCCGGAGGAAAACCCTTGGCGATGCCTACCTCTGAAAGGAAAGTGCTCGCGAGCCATTGTGGGCAGTCGTGGGAAGCTTGGCAGCTCGCTCCGCATCTTCGGTCAAACGAACCGCCTCCTTCATCTGTTGCAGCGAGACGAGCATGGAGTTCCTGGAGACGCGGCGCACGATAGGATTTACCATCCAGCGTACCGCAAAGGGAATGTCGCGACTCAAGGCAATCGCTTCGACTTCCACATAGGTTCCGCCGTCTCTTTGCTCAAATTTGGCGATGCTGTAGAGTCGCCAGACGTAGCCGCTGCCGTGATCCTGCGGAAGCACCTGCTCGTCCGGGCGGCCCTGGTGCCGGATCTCTTGCACCCGGGTGGTGTGCGTGCTGCTGTACCATCGCCGGTCGTCGATTTTGAAATAGCAGGTTTCGTATTCCATGTCGAGCGCCGTCTCGGCTACGACCTCTTTGTTCACGACGCGCATGGAATACTTTTCACAATTCTCGTAGCTGCTGAGCAACCTGGAATCAACAACCGTAGGCTTGTAATACTCCTTGTAGCTGCTGTAATCACGCACGGCAGACAAAACGTCTTTGATACTGGCGTTCGGAAGAAAGGCCGCGCCCACCCAATCGTGAATCAGGCCTGAGGATACCGGTTTTGGATTTTCCTTCCCGACGGATGAGACCAGAATCTCACCATCACGGACACGCTGCAGGCGCTCGGGCTGCTCGTCGACCCAGAGAAAGTGTGTTTGGGAGGCCATCTGTGGGCGAGTGGCATCGAGGTACGCGTTCCATGAGGCCAAAGTCTCTTGCCTCAACTCAGCCCCCTGGGAGAGCGAGGGCGCGACGAGACAGCCAAAATATACGAGCATGACAATCAGGCCTCGGAGTGTGCGGAAGCTGTAACGACTGCCGAAGCTTGTCGGCCTTGCTGAGGTCCCTCTCATGGTTGACTACCTCTTGTTCTTCGCCAAGCGATGGAGTCGAACGACAGATCTCCAACCTGCGGACTACCCGATCTGAGGAGCAAGGCAGATGCCAAGGCGGTTATCAACGTAAGTTGTGGAGAAATCAATGCATTGACGATCTGAGGCTGAACGGTCTGTCGAGACCGGCGACCGTACATCGGCAGCGGCAGCCTTCTGCCCCCATTTCGGCACATTTTCGGGGTGGGTCGCGTCGCCTCTGCGGGCAGGCTCGGCGTGATCGATGAATTCATCCAGGCCGGGCGACTTCACAGCAGTTAGCCTGACCTCCGATCGAGAAAGGGCCCGGAGTTGTTGCGGGATGCGCGAGATTGGGTGTGGATGTTGGCATGCACCCTCGGCCGGTTAGTTGCGATCAGAGGCAAAACCGATCGCGTTGGTTGCGACTGCAGAGCGAAGTTCGACTATTCGATGGAGCACATGTGCATTGCCGATCGGATATCGAGAGATTAGTCGCAGCTATCTAAATCGATCTCCGGAACTCGCGCAGGCCGCTCCGCGCGGTAACTAGTCCGTCCAAAGAGCATCACTGCCAGTAGTCAGCGTGGGATGAGCCTACGAGTGTAATTCTTTCTCTGGAGTCTTTTGGCAGTGGGCATTGCCTGTCCGTATCAGGGCAATAGCACGGTTATCAGCCGATTCGTCTCACTTCAGATTTCAATGACTTGCAACAAAAGTAGTCTGGCATGAAGCATGCATCACCCATAGTGCCGGTGCAGGAATGGGGATCGGAGATGTTTCGCATGCAATTCACTGAAGTGCCGACGACATCGTCATACGGATGGAAGGTCGTTTCGTAGGGGATTTTGCCGGACATGCCCGGCCGTTAATCGCCCATTCTAAAGGTCCTGCCCGTTGTGTCGCGGAATGGTCGGAGGTGACCTACGTCGATTCGGGGGGTGAAGCGGTGCTGATCTGGTTCAAAGAAATTGGCGTTAGCTTCAGAGCTGATTCTGCCTGTTCTGTCGATGTTTGCAGCCACCTGCAACTGCCTCTAGTCAGCGAGCACTCAAGAAGCCCACATCACAGTCCTGGTAGTGCTCGCACGCATTCGCATCGAGGAATCGCGGCAACCAGCCCAGACAGCATAACCCAAAAAACGAATGAGTAATCCAAATGTATAACCTCGCACCCATCCTCGTTGCTGCGCTTTGTCACGAAGCAGGACACGTAATTTGCGCCCATTCTCTAGGCTTAAAGATTCGGCGCCTTGGAATTAACTGGCGCGGACCCTACATCGTTCGAGAGCGGGGCGACCGGTTGCAAAATCTCGCTGTCTCAATCGCCGGACCGCTGGTGAATTTGGTACTTGCGGGGAGTATGGTGCTTGGGCCGTGGGTCGGAACTCGGGCGGTGCTCTTCGGCCTCTATAGCCTGATGCTCGGACTATATAACCTCCTGCCAATCCCTGGAAGCGACGGCCGCCGCATCGTCAATCTACTCTTCAAGAATGGATAGGAGGTCTTTGATGGCATCTATCGCTGTGACTATGGATCTACAACCTGTCGTCAAGCAATACACCATATTTTGCGAGTTGTGGCCCCTGCATGATGTAAGAGGCGGCGAACGTCAACGGGTGGGTGTTGAGGTTGAATTGATTGGCTCCCACACGACCGAGAACACGCATATAGATCCCGCGTGTCCCAAGTGCATACGGCTGAGATCTTTATTGCTTGTGGTCGCCCAGAGCCTTGTTGCGGAGATAACATCGAACTCGCGTTCCATCACCTATCACATCGATTCCCATACAAACTCGATCCTGTGTTTGCCCGCGTCTGGTAATCGTTCATTCGTTTCGGTAAGTCTCAATGTCTTCTGGAGCGATAAAGGCTGCTCCAGGCTGGAGGAGGGTGTACTGAACAAAATCAAAGCGTCTCTGAACACACTCGGTATTCGTCAACGATAACCAGAGCCTAAGGGAACCCAGGCCCAGGCATTGAGGCAAGGCGAGCCACGCTTCATACATTCTGACCAGAAAATGTCGGCATGCCTGTCGCCGCGCGCCATACGACTTCCGAAACTTCGCTTTCTTGCAGAATGCCGAGATGGGTAAGTGACTTTATTGTACCGAGTCGTCCGGCAAATGACGTGCATCGTCGCTATGATGCCGCATCCGCGCGTTTGTTGGAGGAGGTTGTCCAACCCATGAAGCCGTTGAACTGCATCATTGTCGTGCCTCGTATCTCCGTCGCGCATACGGTCTAGGTTGAAAGCATTCCGAAACACGGCGAGGACGATTCCGTAGTCCGTCCTAATGTCTGTGCTGCTGTCAACTTCTATCAGACTAAAGGACTACCGCACGGTCGATCTAGGATCAGGGCATTGGATTCATCCCACACTACCATTCTCAGCAACTATCGATACCAATACAAAGCCGAACCAACCGAATGTAGTCGGTATCCGAAGCGCGATCGCTCCTTCTTCATCCGCACACGGCCATCGAATTCAATCCACGAGTCTGGTCTGGAGTAAATGCTCTGATTCAATGCAGCTGCCGCCACCAGAGACCACGGTTGCTGAATTTCCTCGAGGTTCACATTCCGAGCAGCCAAGCACGCCGATGATTACACATAGATCACAGACTTTTTCTTTCGTGGCAGTCAAATTGCCTGCCACATATGCAGAGGACATGTAAGCATGGCTGAAACGCATTTGGAAGAAGCAAGCCAAGCTCAGAGTTTTCGACTTGATGTCGAACTTCACGAGCTATTGATGAAACCGCCGGAGCAGCAACGCCTGCTGCCTCCGCCGCCGGATGGCAAGCTGCAGACGCTGCCGGAACCGGTGTTTCCGCAGCGTCCGGAGCTGATGAACGCACCCGATGAGGATTTCTATCCTAAGAATGGCCGGCGCACATGGTCCGCCAAGCACATCTATCGCGCGATGCGCGGTTGGGCGGCTCCCTGGATTCGCTCGCGTGTTCTGCCGGGCGACTTCCACCCGATCATCGCGTACCTGTTTAACGAGTGGAAGTGCAACCTTGACTGCCACTACTGCTGGGCCTTCGACAATAGTGTTCGCGGCATGACCGAAGACACCGCCAAGCGCTCCATCGACTGGCTGCGCGATTCCGGCGCCGGGGTGCTGGCGCTGATGGGCGGCGAACCGCTACTGCGCCCCGACTTCGCGCACAAGATCATTTACTACGCAGCCAAGAAGGGATTTTGGGTGTATCTGCCGACCAATGGCCGGCTGATGTGGCCCAAGGTCATCGACAAAATCGCGGATGCCGGCGTGGGGGTCGTGAATCTTGCCGTGGATAGCTGGGATGACGTTCCCGGCAGAGGTCTGCCCAAGGCAATGGTGCCCATCCGCAAGCACTTCGATTACCTGGTGAAGAAGCAATACAAGTACGGATACTCGGTGTTTCTCAACATCAATATCTGTGCCAACAACATGGATGATGTGCGGCAACTGACCGAGCTGGCGCGCGACAACGGCATCGCTACCGACTATCACATTTGCGAGTCGCCGATGACCGAGCAGCCCCACTTCAAGCATCAGTACACGAATCCGACGTTCATTCGCGAGGAGCATCACCCCGCGGCGGCCGAACTGATCGATTGGCTGATCGACAAGCAGAAGTCCGGCTATCACATGGTGAACTCGGTGGAGCGCCTGGCGCAGATGAAGAATTTCATGCACGGCGACCTGCACGACTGGGGATGCCGCGCCGGCCACAATTCGCTGATCGTTCGCGTGGACGGCACGCTAGCGCCATGCTTCCCGATGTACTCGGCCGGATACGACTGGGGAACGATCGAAAACCACAAATTTGAAACCAAGCAGCTCAAAGATATGAAGAAAGAGTGTCAGAAGACCTGCTTCTCGACCCTCAATCACATTCTGGCGTTCTGCTACAACGACCAGCGGGTGATCAACTGGATGCTGAAGCAGGCCAAGCACGGTTTCCGGAGAATCGAGGGTAATTTCGGAGAGTAGTACTCCCGTTCTGCTCGCAAGTGTAGGACGGTTGCAGCCTCGTCGAGCTAGCAATAGCCGGCAACTGAGGCGAAGATAAACGCTCGTATTGATGGGCGCGATTAGTGAAATCGCCTTCGCGAATTGTCGTCATGAGATTCCTCTCATTCCCCTGTGCGCACCACAAACTACCTTGCACCGTGCCAGCCGCACAGAAATTCCGCCCCCAGTCGGCGAGCGCTTTAGGTAAACTTCGAATAAAGCCTGTTCCGGGATTGACGGCGTCTGACGCTCACTGCAGCAGCGCTCAGCCGATGGCGGGCCGAGCTACCGTTTATAACTGAATCTGCTCGCTACACACAGACGGGCCAGGAAGTGCAAACTCATGTCCTCCTCTTCCTCCGGAAAACACGCCAGCGGCGCGACGAGTAGTCAGCCTGCCGTGCCCGAGCCTTCGTTCGCCGAGAGAGCACGCACGTTGATGAACTCGGTCCGAATCGGTAGTCTCTCAAGCTTGTCGCGAAAACAACCTGGCTTCCCCTTCGGGTCACTGATGCCTTATGCGCTGGACGATCAGGGCCGGCCGATATTCCTCGTCAGTACGATGGCGATGCACACGCAGAATTTGCAGGCTGACCCGCGCGCCAGCTTGTTCGTGACTGAGCCCGAGGCCAGCGGCGACCCGCTTGGCGCGTCCAGAGTTACGCTGATAGGCAACGTCAGCAGAATACCGGAGCCGGAGCTGGAGGTCGCACGTGGGGTCTATCTCGCGCGCTATCCGGACAGCAAGTACTGGGTCGACTTTGATGACTTTTTCTTCTATCGGATGGGTGTCTTGGACGTTTATTACGTGGGCGGCTTCGGAGTGATGGGATGGGTGACGGCGTCCGATTACTCCCTGGCACAAGCCGACCCACTGGCACCATACAAACGCGAAATCATGCAACACATGAATGCCGACCACAAGGATGCCCTTATCCTGCTCGCGAAACAATATGCCGGCGTCGAGGCGCAGGAGGCGGAAATGACCGCAGTCGACCGTCTCGGATTTCATTTGCGCCTGAAGACCCAGGAGAAGGTACATGGAACGCGCATCGCCTTCTTGCGGGAGGTGCATGATCCGGCGGAGACCAGACAGGTATTCGTCGAGATGGTGAGAGGCGCGCGTCCCGAGTAGGCTGCCGCCCATCCGACTGAAGAGTGCCTGCAGTCGCGGCATCCCGCAAATCCTATAGCGCCAACCCTGCTTCCCTACATATACTTAACGGCTAATTCGGGGACCGCGTTCCGCCGAGTCCAGCAACCAAGCTGGTCGCACACATCTGGAGGAGCCGTCATGAAAAAGATCGCCAAGATCGCCGGCATCATCATCGGCGTCATCATCCTTATCCTGATCATCGTTCCATTCTTCATCAACGCCGACAGCTTCCGTCCGATACTGCAGACCAAGGCGCAGGAGGCGCTGGGCCGCAACGTGCAAATCGGCAAGCTCGATTTCTCACTCTTCTCCGGCGCGCTCAGCGCCGACGGGGTCACCATCTCCGACGATCCGCGCTTCAGCAATGCGCCGTTCCTCACGGCCAAGTCGCTCAAGGTGAACGTCGAAGTCATGCCGCTGATCACGTCGAAGGAACTGCACGTCAACTCCATCAAGTTCGAAGATCCCCAGGTGGCGCTCATCAGCAACGCGCAGGGACAGTGGAACTATTCCAGCCTGGGCAGCACAACCAATCCCGCGCCCTCGCAGCCAGCCACGGCTAAGCCTGCCGAGAAGGCTCCTGCACCGGGCGCGCAGAAGCCGGCTGAGTCGGCCTCGAACGGGGTGTCAATCGACGAGATCGATATCTCCAATGGCAAGGTCACCATCTCGCAGATTCCTTCGAAGCAGCCGCCCACGGTCTACAGCGACGTCGACCTGACACTGAAGAACGTCGCGCCCGGATCGAAGATGCCGTTCACGCTGGCGCTCAAAGCGCCTCGCGGCGGCACCATCAAGGCCAACGGCACCGCCGGGCCCATCAACCAGGGGGACGCTTCGCTGACCCCGGTCCAACTTGATCTGAAGAACGACTCGGTGGAGATCGCAGGGCTCGCGCCTACCTCCGGCATGTCGGGTCTGCTCGACATGGACGCGAAGTTCAGCTCCGACGGCCGCCAGGCGAAGCTCCAAGGTGACGGGCAAATCAAGAACCTGAAGGCGGTCGAACACGGCTCCCCGGCTAAGGATCCAATCGGCTTTACCTACGACACCGACTACACCCTCGCCAGCGAACAGGGCACGCTGAACGCGAACATTTCTGCGCGCAAGAATACTGCCCACTTGTCGGGTGGCTACCAGATGCGGGAAGCCATGGTCATCCACATGAACCTGAATGGACAGGGCATGTCGATCGACGAATTGGAGTCACTGCTGCCGGCTTTCGGCGTGGTTCTACCGAGCGGCTCGTCGCTGCGCGGCGGAACCCTGACCGCCAACCTGAACCTCACGGGCTCGCTGGACGCCCTGACCATCTCCGGCCCTATCAGCCTGAATAACACCAAGCTGGCAAACTTCGATCTCGGTTCGAAGTTCTCGGGTGCGGGTCAGCTCGCCGGAATTAAGACCGGTAACGACACAACCATCCAGACGTTCAGTTCGACCGTGAATGTCACCCCCTCGGTGACGCGCGCCGATAACATCAACCTGGTGATGCCGGCCATGGGCAATGTGACCGGAGCCGGCACGATCGCGAATCAGAATCTGAACTTCAAGATGATCGCGAAAGTTCAGACAACCGGCGGTGGACTGCTGGGCGCAGCCAACGGCGGCAAAGCCGGAAGCGAGACCATTCCGTTCGCCATCCAGGGCACGACATCGAATCCTAAGTTCATCGCCGACACCAATGCAATCGTGCAGAACCAGATTCAGAATCAGATCAATCAGCGTTTGGGCGGCAAGGCTCCCGCGAATCTCGGCGGTGCGTTGGGCGGGCTGCTCGGCGGAGGCAAGAAACACTAAACGCTAACGTGAAGTCTGGCGTTTGCCAGCAACAGCCTTGAGGCGCCCCATCCAAGCTGGGCTTGCTTGGTCGGGGCTTTCCGACCTATGTCTGAGTCTTCGCCCGTCGACGCGTCAATCACCTTCCACCAGGATGGCATTCGCGGCTTCGGCTCGGCGCTGATCAACGCCCAAACCTACGAGCTGTTCATCGATCAGCAAAAGGTGGGTGAGCTAACTGGATACACTAGCGAGAAAACGTGCAGCCTGGCGCCCGGACCGCACTCCATCTACGTTCGAGCCTACGCCCGCGACAGCGTTACTCCGACACGGATCTACGGATATAGTCAGACGCTGGACCTGGAACTCTCGCCTGGAGAGCACAAGACCTTCTCGTGTGGGCTGGTGCCGGGACCGCCGTTGCGCAAGTATCTGATATTCGGAGGCCTGGCCATTACGCTTTTGTTTGCGCTCGGCCTCGGACCGCTCGGCACACTCTCGCTGCACACGCGCTACGAGCTGGTGATGGTGATGGCGTTAGCTACCATCGCGTGCGCCTGGCTTGGATATTCCTCGAAGCCGGGAGCCGCCATCTACTTGAAGCAATCATGATTTGTCCGACGTTGTGGGATAGCTGCCCTACGGAAATGAGTGCTCTCCCACACTGTCAGAGTTGCTCATCTCTGCTCTCTTTGCCGGAGGGGTTTTCTTCAGACTGCTCGCGACCGCATCGGCAACAATCTTGTTACCATTGGCATTGAGATGGATGTCGCCGAAGGTCCAGTTGTTGAGGTACCAGCAACCAGGTTGCATCTTAGGGCAGGCATCACGCACAGCGAAAAACTCAGGAAAGACATCGACGAAACGCTTGCACTTGCCATCGCACCAGTCGCGCCAGATCTGCACTTCGCGGGAGTCGACCTTGTCGTAGATCAGCTGTGCCGGCCAGGGGTAAACCACAACACTGATGGGGATATTCAGCTTCTTCAGGTCCTCGTAGATGAGGTCCATCTTCCGCTTCTCTTTGGCGATGCCACCCTCCACGCCCAACGGCGCAAAGCCTACTTCAAACGGCTGATCTTCGACAACCTTGCGATAGGTCCAGCCGGAGCGCTCTAGGTTGAAGACGTTGCCATTGAAACCGTGGTCGAGATGGTAATAGCCAAAGCCCACGAATATCCGTTCGAAGAATTCCCATACATAATTCGTCAGGACGAAGTATTTGCTGATAATCAGCCGTAGTTTCGAATACCAGGAGCGATAGTGATACTGATGTCGAGCTAGTTCGACTGCGCCGGACTCGTCGATGTCATGGACCAGTCCGGCCTCGTCCTGCACATCGGAAATATCGATGAAGACGATAGCTTCGTCGAACTGCAAACCGCTCTTCACCGCGATGCGTTCGGTGTTGAGGTAGTTTGACGGTGAATAGCCACCAACGCCGCCGTTCAGAATTTCATACTGCGGAAACTGTTTGGCCAGTCGACCGACATAGCTGGTACTCCACGGGCCCATTGACTCGGTGAAGCTGTCGCCCAGCATCAGGATGCGCGGCCGCGGATCCGTGGGCGGCACCAGTCGCACCGTCTCGTCGCGAAAGCCCTGGCTGTTGATGGCGAGGTGATAGCGCTCGCGCCCCCAGGCGCGGGTGGTCTCGCAATTGGGTTTCAGAGACATCGCCCGCACGGGATCGGGCGTCAGACACCCCAGCAACTCTGACGGAGTAGGAACTGACGATTTGCGAAACAGTGCACTATAGATTCCGTCCAGCCCGACAAACGCAATCAGACAGAAGAGCAACGAGAACAGCAACAGCAGAATCTTCTTGACCAGACTTGGTTCTTGCGCGTTGGCTACGGGTTCGGCCTGATTCGATACCGCCTGATCCATCAGCGAGCTTCCTCTCCGGAAGAAATATGAATGTCGTCCCAGTACACTACGCCCGCGCTCTCTCCACGCACCAGATGAATGCGAACCGCGCCCTCGCCACCGACGGTGAACGAACGCGAGAGCTGCTGCCACGAGGGATCGCAGGGATGCAGCGGTGAAGAGACAGAAGTGTTGTCTGTCGGATTGTAGATGGTGAGCCGCGCCGTCGCCGGTACGGGACACGACACCCACGCCGAAAGCGTATAGATATGTCCGGGCTCGAGTCCGTTGATGTCTTGATAGACGGTACCGGCCCCGGTCTCAGCCAGGCTGTACGTGCCCGTGTGGGCATGGGCGGCACTGACGCTCGCCTCGGTTCCGTTGTTCGACCACGGTGCGATTTTGCCGTCCTCGAGTCCGGGATTCGAGACCGCGTTCTCCACGCGCTGCTCCGGCGTCATCAACACCGGGCTCAGGCCGAAGTCGCTCTTCGTCGAACACAGAATGAAATTGTCGAGGTCATGGCACTTGCCGGGACCTGTAGGCCCGCGCGCGATCGTTTCTGCCAGCGCCGGGGTGACCACGTATGCCGAGTCGGGCGACAGCGGCTGCGTCGCCAATTCCGCCGGCGCGACGTCGCAGTGGTAGTCCTCGGCCACACCGGTGTAGCGCGCCGACTGATAGCTGTTGATGCGCATGTGGTCAGCAATGGCGAGGAAGCCGAAGAAACGATAACCTTCCGGGCCGCCGGGTGAAGCGTTCTTGGCACACTGCCATGCCGGAAGCACGATCAGGTTCTGGTGCTGGGCACCGAGTTGCGTCCAGATCGGCGACTTCAGCGGCGAAGGATGATCTTCGCTGATCGTCAGGCGCACCCACTGCCGCAGCGAACGGGTGTCGGCAAATTGCAGTACCAACAGCAAGGCCAGCAGGATATTCGCCCAGAGCTTGCGAATGAAGAAGAACGGAGCAACGAGAATTGCTGTCAAAATCGCGTAGTATGGCGCCCAGAAAAGGCGGCCCGTGGCTCGCAGCGGGGCAAAGTATTTCGAGAAGTGCTGTTGCGGATCGAGGTCGATGAGCGTGTGCGCGCCGCCGGTAATTTTGGTCGAAAGCGCCAGCAGCGTGAGCAGTAGACAACACAGTGCCAGAGGCACCAGCCAGCGCTTGTCGGGAGTCTGCAGCTTGCCTTTGTGCAGCAGCGCCGCAACGATCACGATCGCCAGCAGCACCAGCACGCCCAGTCCAAGATAGTTATAGCCCTCGTACTGTCCGGGGCTCGCGCTCTGGAAGCGCGGCACCAGCAGCGATGTGAACGTGCGCGGATCGAATGGGGCCATGATGTTCATCGACAGGTCGCGATAACCACCGCTGGCATATCCCTTTCCGCCGCTGATAATGAGGCCCATCGCGTACGAAACCACGAAACCGACAACAAGCATCGCCCCGGCGATGGCAGCCGCGCCGCCCAGCGAAATGCGCTTGCGCCACACCAGGCTCGCCACGCAGGCAAGCAACACCAGCAGTACTTCAAACGCGAGATAGGGATTGATGCCGACGGCAATGGCACAAAGTAAGGCCGCTGAAATCCAGAAGCGGCGAACGGCCCTGGGCGAATCCTCCTGCGCTTGCGCAAAGACAAACAGCGCGGCGACAAGCAGCCACTGATTGCTCAGCGAATAGTGTCCCCAGAAGCGATAGTTCAACGGCGGCGCCAGCAGATAAAACGCGCTGCCTAACGCGGCCCCGAGGACGTTCGCCCCAATCAGCAGTTGCAGCAAGCGAAAGGCGAAGAAGAATTGCAGCGCGCAGCCGAGGATGACTTCGATACCGAAGTATTGCGCGGGCTCGGGCAGCAATGGCGACAGCGGCTTCAACACCACCGCCATCAGCGGATTCAAGTCGAGCAGCGCAACCGACTCGCCCTTGGGATAACCCAGTCGATCCGTGTACGTGATGGGCCAGTGAACGTGCGGATCCTGCCGGTACAACTCCCAGCCGATGTAGTGATATGCAGGATCGAAGGCCACCCAGTTGACGTTCTTCGGATTCAGCGGCGTCGGCCCCATGACCATCAGGGCGTAGGTGAATCCTGCCAACGCCGACAGCACAATCGCGAACCACAACGACTGATACCACTGCGGCGGACGCTGTGCGCCCCTCGATTGCGATTCAGGTCTTTCCGGGAGTATGCCGGTAGCTGCCGGGTCTGGGGTCTTCATAATGCTGTGAAGCGGGGAGGCCGATGAATCTCGTGAGAGGGATGGCACTTCCGGCGCAAAGAGAGTACCACATGCGAGAAGCGTGCCGCTAACATCCTGGCGTCGCGTCGAGCTGAATGGCTGCTGTGATCAGCGCTTCTTCGCGCTCTTGGCGGCTTTCTTTGCGGGCGCCTTCACAGCCTTTTTTGCGGGCTTCTTGGCAGCGGGCTCAGGCTCTTCCGCAAACTCTTCGGCGGCTCGACGCTCCAGAGCTTTGGTCACGACGTAGGCCATCTCGGCGACGGGCGACGGCTTGCCGGTCCAGATCTCGAATTGCCGCGCGCCCTGCTGCACGAACATCTCAAGACCGGGAATGACCTGAATATTCTTCGCGCGCGCCATCTTGACCAGCCGCGTCTCGGCCGGCGTGTACACCAGGTCGAAGACGTACTTGGTGTTGAGCTCTTTCTCTTCCAGCGGCGAATGCTTCAGGTCGTTCATGCCCACCGGGGTCGCGTTGATGATGACATCGAACTGCTGCTTGGCGACGTCGGCGCGCTTCATGTACTTCACCTTTGCCTGCCGCGCCAGGGTCTGACCTTTTTCCGGCGTGCGATTGGTGAGGAAAACCTCGGCGCTCTTGGCCTTCAGTCCGAAGGCTGCCGCGCGGGCAACGCCGCCTGCGCCAACAATCAGCACGCGGGTTCCGGCGAGCGTCATGCGCTGCTCCAGGGGGACGATGACGCCGGCGACATCGGTGTTAAATCCGTAGAGTTTGCCGTCGGCCGCGCGGACGACGGTATTGCAGGCGCCGATCTGCCGGGTCAGCGCGTCGGAGTTCTCCAGCGACGACAGGATCTCCTGCTTGTACGGCATGGTCACGCTCAGCCCGCGGATGGGAATATCGTGCACGCAGGCCAGCAGGTCCTTCAGGCTTCGCGCGTGCAGCGCCAGGTAGACGGCGTTCACCGTCTCCCGGCGGAAGGCGGCATTCATCATGACCGGCGAAAGCGAATGCGAAACCGGATCGCCGACGACGCCGTAGACTTGCGTCGCCTGGTCGACCATCTCGATGCGGTAGGTGTCGCGCAACTCGCCGGCCAGCACTTGGCCGGGGGCGGTCTCCTCGCCCTTGGCGGCGGAGCCGAAAGTAAAAATGCTGCCCGCGCGCACGCCAAGCACGCGGCTGATGATTCCCTGCTCTCCCATACACAATCCGACCATCTCGTGGCGGCCGGAATGCTCCTCCAGTAGTTGCATCATGACCACGTTGTCGTGGAGGCTGGTGGCAGTCGAAACCAACTTGTAGAAATCGGCTGGGTACTTGTTCATCTCGGCGAACTGGCCGTCGAGGTTTTTCGTGGCCTTGAAGTTATGGTGCGAGATGATGAGCCCCACGCGATCGTACAGGTCGCGCAGTTCGGCGGCTTTGAGTGCCTCGACGCTCTGAAGTTCCAAGTCGACGATTTGGAAGCCGGAGTCGGCTGCCTTGCGCAGTATCGCCAGCTCGTTAGCGACGGAACCCTTGAATTTCCCACCATTTACCGCGCGCCGGCAGGTGGCGATGAAGGTCGCCTCAGGATGCAGATCGACGAAGTTCTTCAGCTTGGGGAGGGCCGCCAGGGGCTGCGAAAGATAGTCTAACCTTAATTCTAGAAAGGGGTTATCGCGCACCAGGGACTCGGCGCGTTCGACCATCGTGGCGGCATCGGTACCCACCACCGCAATGCAGAGCCGGGGTAGCCGAAAACGACGGATTCGAGATGCGTAAGTGCTTGAAGACTCGCGCATGTAGCTGTCCGATGGTAATGATGCACAAAGAAAGTTGCAACACGTTATTACAGAAAGTTGAAGGAAATAGGAGCTAAGTCCAAGAAATGGTACGAATCACGCGGGTTATCCGACGTTGAAGGCAGCTTTGGCCATCCGTCGGCTAGGCGGAATAGAAATCACAGCAAGTGGGAACATCTAGCCTATTATCGCCGCAAAAGCTGAACTCAACGACGAAAAACAGCGTCAGGAGCGATGAGGGTGGGAAAAACGCACAAACTTTCCCTATAACTCTCCAAAGACTTCGGCGGTGAAGGCCTGCAGCACGGCCCCATGTCGCCAGGCATCGGGCGACAATCCGGCCTTCAGGCACGTCTGTGACAGAAACGTTTCCCGATCCCAGCCCCACTCCGTCGGGACCTGAGGCAGGAGCAATCCTCGGCGATTGCCGTAGCTGACCACCAGTCCGTGTTTGCCGATGATGACCTCATCTGGAGAAATCGGCTTTAGCGGCGAGAGCACGCTGATCTCGATCTTGAGCTCTGGAGCTTCCTCCAGGGTCACCGGCTTAAAGCGTGGGTCATCGAAGGCGGCTGAGCGAGCCGTCTCGGCGATAGTCCGGTAAACCGATTGTGTCGGAAAAACGTACCCGATGCAGCCGCGCAGCTTGCCGTGGAGGTGAAGTGTGGTAAAGGCGCCACGATATTCCGCCAGATGTTCGCTGGGAGGGGTAGTCTCGACCTTGCGTTCTTCCAGCGCCGCTTCGATGGACGCATGAGCCAGACGCAGCAGCGTCCGGCGCTCTTCGGCGGAAAACTCCGCAGCTTCCGAGACCAGCGACGACGGATCGGCAGATTCAGATCGCGGGGACATCGTTGCGCTTCCTTCGCCGGCTCAGCACAAAGGAGCGTTTGCGCCGCCGGCGCTCGGATGCCTGGTCAATTCTCTTCCAGAAGGCCACAAAGTAATCGCCCGCCGACCATAGCGAAATCACCACCATGACCCAGATCGCGATCAGCGCGACCGGGCGCAGCGGCAGGCCTAAGAAGTACGTCCAGTGATGCTCAATGATGGCGGTCACCACGGCGAAGACCTGAGCAAACATCTTCAGCTTGCCTAGCTCGCTGGCCTGGATCGTGAAGCCCTCGGAGGCAGCGATGGAACGCAGACCGCTCACCAGGAACTCGCGCCCCACGATGATAACGACCATCCACGCGCGAACAATGCTCGGGTTGAACTGCACCAGGCTGACGAAGGCGGCGGCGATCAGCAGCTTGTCCGCAACTGGGTCGAGCAGCATACCCAGCGTGCTCACTTGCGCCCGGCGACGCGCGAGATAGCCATCGAGAGCGTCGGTCAGCGAAGCCACGAGGAAGACCGCGGCAGCCAGCAGCTCGCGCTCGCCGTTGGCCGAAGGAAAATAATTGCTGCACAGGATCCATATCAGCAGCGGAATGCTGAGAATTCGGCTGATCGTGATGTAAGTCGGGAGGTTCACAACAAACCAGAATGGCACACCACGACGCCGGTGCCGGGCTGCCGCACCAGCCGATTATGCGCTACCAGTTAGATTGAAAGCAATCGCGGAAGCGAAGCCTGCGGACCGCTAGTCGTCGTGGTGAACCACGATCTCGTCGAGCATTACGGGAGCTTCGTACTGCTCCCAGTAGCTGTAGCCTACGGGAATCCCCTTGACCCAGTCGCAGACGCTCATCCAGATGCGCAGGGCCACGCGCGTCCGGCGCGAGCCGTATCGTGCAAAGCCCAGGAAACGCATGACCACGACTCCAACGATGTAGATCGCAATGACAGGAAGGGCGACAGCAACGGCGATCACTCGGAGGCTGAAATACAGGCGTGGCATGATGACCCTACACGAGGAAAACTTTTCCACTGGCTGTACAACTTGGACGCTATTATGCCCCAACTGGAGGTAAGCGGCAGCGCCATTGTCGAAAATTATTTTTGTCATAAAGCAGGAACAGCTCCCTTGCGGGAGCTGCTTCTGTCTGGAACATTTACCAGAACGTAACTATGCGTAGATGCCGCGTTGCCGGATCGTATATGCCACGCGATCGATGGCCAGCATGTAGGCCGCGATGCGGTTGTTGACGTGGTGGGTCTCGGCATAGCGGACAACGTCTTCAAACGACGAGACCATGATGTGCTCCAACTGCTCGTTCACCACCGATTCCTTCCAGAAATAGCCCTGGCGGTCCTGCACCCACTCGAAGTAGGAAGCGGTTACGCCGCCGGCGTTGGCCAGGATGTCGGGCATGACGAACACACCCTTGTCGGCCAGGATGTCGTCGGCCGCGGCGGTGGTCGGACCGTTGGCGCCCTCGACCAGGATCTTGGCCTTCACCTTGCCGGCATTGGCAGAGGTGATAACGCTTTCGGTCGCCGCCGGAACCAGGATTTCGCAGTCGGTGATGAGCAGGTCGGCCGTGGCAGCCTTCTCGGCGCCCTTGAAGCCGTGAATGGTGCCTTCCTTCTGGCGATACTCCCACAGGGCGTGAATGTCGATGCCGTTGCCGTTGTACAGTCCGCCGTCCCACTCGCCGATGCCGACCACTTTGTAGCCGGCATTGTGCATCAGGAGGGCGGCGTTGGAGCCGACATTGCCGAAGCCCTGGATGATGACGCGCGTATCTTCGCGGCGCATGGCGAGGTGCTTGATCGACTCGTCGCAAATGATCATCACGCCGCGGCCGGTGGCTTCGCGGCGTCCGCGCGATCCGCCCATGTTCAGCGGCTTGCCGGTGACCACGGCCGTCACCGTCTGGCGCATGTGCATGGAGTAGGTGTCCATCATCCACGCCATGGTCTGTTCGTTGGTGTTGACGTCTGGGGCGGGAACATCTTTTTCCGGACCAATGAACTCGATCAGCTCGGAGGTGTAGCGGCGGGTCATGCGCTCCAGTTCGCCGCGCGACATGTTCTTGGGGTCGCAGATGACGCCGCCTTTGGCGCCTCCGAAGGGAATGTTGACCACGGCGCACTTCCAGGTCATCCAGCTGGCCAGCGCGCGCACTTCGTCCAGCGTCACATCGGGCGCGTAGCGTACCCCGCCCTTTCCCGGGACCGCGCGCGATGGAGTGCTGCACGCGATAGCCGGTGAAAACTTCCAACTGGCCGTTGTCCATGTTGACCGGGATGTGGACGATGATCTCGCGGTTTGGCTGTTGCAGCACCCGCCACAGACCTTCATCGAGCTTGAGCTTTTCGGCTGCCAGGTTGAAGCGTGCAGCTTGTTGTTCCCACGGATTACTTTCCTGTTCCAGCGTGTGTGCGGTAGCCATACCTTCTCCAGATATCTTGCAAACGTACGAATCGGGACGCAACGGTCAAGCGCGTCCCGTCATAAGGCCAAACGGACAAAGTATATGCAGGGGCATAGAGGGCGTGCAAGCTGAAGCAACAGACTAAACCGCTCCCGTATAATCCCAGTTAACTCCGGCTCAGCCATGCTCACACCCGACTACCGCAGCTTTCTCGAGCTCAGCCGCAAGGCCACCTTGATTCCGGTCGCGAAGACTCTGAGCGCCGACCTGCTCACGCCCGTGGGCGCATTTCTCAGCGTGGCGGCGCGCCAGAAGTACGCGTTCCTGCTGGAATCCGTCGAGGGCGGCGAGAAGATCGGGCGCTACACCTTTCTTGGCGCCGATCCGCGAACTGTCATCACCGCTCGCGGGCAGGAATTGACGATTCGCGAAGACAAGAAGACGCTTCGCCGGCAGGGCAGCGTGATCGAGTTGCTCCGCGAACAGTTGCGGCAACACACGCCGGCGACGATTCCAGGCCTGCCGCCATTTACCTCCGGCGGCGTCGGCTATTTCGCCTACGACATGGTGCGGCAGTTCGAGCGGCTGCCCGAGACGACCAAAGACGACACCCAGGTTCCCGACTGTATTTTCACCTTTTATGACCGGCTGCTGGCCTTCGATCACCTGCGTCACCAGGTACACATCATCGCCGCCGCCGACGTTCGCTCGGAGTCGCCGAAGAAAGCCTACGATCACGCGCTCGCCGACATTGCCGCCATCGAGAAGAAGCTGGCTGCCGGCCTGCGCGGTCAACGACTAGGTTGGTCGAACGATGGCAAGGCGAAGCCGATCAAAGTTCACAACAGCACAAAGCACGATGACTTCGTGAAGAGCGTGCGCCGCGCGAAAGAGTACATCTCTGCCGGTGACATCTTCCAGGTGGTGCTGTCGCAGCGGCTGGACTTCAAGCCTCCGGCCGAGCCGTTCGAGATTTATCGCGCGCTGCGCACGGTGAATCCTTCGCCGTACATGTTCTTCCTCAAGCTCGACGACATGCACGTGCTGGGTGCCTCGCCTGAGATGCTGGTGCGCGTCACTGGACGCAAGCTGGAATATCGTCCGATCGCCGGCACGCACAAGCGCGGCGCCGATGCTGCCGAAGACGAGCGCCTGATTGAGCAATTGCGCAACGACGAGAAAGAACGCGCCGAACACGTGATGCTGGTCGACCTTGGACGCAACGATCTGGGGCGCGTCAGCGATTACGGCACGGTGAAAGTTCGCGACCTGATGTACGTCGAGAAGTACTCGCACGTGATGCATCTGGTGTCGGCGCTGGAGGGCCAGTTGCGTCCCGACCTCGATGCTCTGGATGCGCTGGCGGCATGCTTCCCTGCCGGAACATTGAGTGGTGCACCGAAAGTTCGCGCCATGGAGATCATCGAAGAGCTTGAGCCGGTGCGGCGCGGTGTCTACGGCGGCTCGATCCTGTACGCCGATCATGCAGGCAATCTGGATTCCTGCATCGCGATCAGGACGATGGTTGTAAATAAGAATCGCGCCTATGTGCAGGCAGGCGCCGGCATCGTGGCAGACTCGGATCCGGAGAAGGAATTTCAGGAGTGCATGAACAAGGCGAGTGCGTTGTTGAGAGCGTGTGAGAGGGCAGGATAGTTTCAAGTTTCGAGTTTCAGGTTTCGAGAGAAAAACGTGTCACATTCCTATAGGGACTTGATCGCATGGCAGAAGTCGATGGCGCTCGTAAAGGACATCTATCTGTATACCGGAGCGTTTCCAAAAGAGGAGATCTACGGATTGACAGCCCAACTCCGACGAGCGGCTGTGTCGGTCCCGAGTAATATTGCAGAAGGACAAGGTCGCCTTTCGCGGAAAGAGTTTAAACAATTCCTCGCGGTGGCTCGCGGCTCGCTGCTTGAGGTTGAAACTCAGCTATTGATTGCTGGAGAGTTGAACTTCCTGGAAGACGCGAAACTCGAAATACTGCTGACCCAAAGTGAGGAAGCTCTCAAAATCTTGAATGGACTGATCACCTCGATGCAGGGTTGAACAACTGAAACTGGAAGCTTGAAACTCGAAACTACCTATGGTGTTCGTTCTCGATAACTACGATTCGTTCACTTACAACCTCGTCCAGTACATCGGCGAGTTGGGAGCTGAGGTAGTCGTGCGTCGTAACGATCAAACATCGGTCGACGAAATCGATGCGATGCACCCCAATCACATTCTCGTCTCTCCCGGCCCGTGTACGCCCCAGGAGGCCGGCATCAGCATCGAACTCATTCGCCACTTCGCCGGCAAAGTTCCGCTGCTCGGCGTTTGTCTCGGACATCAGGCGATCGGTGCGGCGTTCGGAGGCAAGGTTGTCCGCGCTCCGAATCTCATGCATGGCAAAACCAGCTCCGTCGAGCACGATGGCAAGACCATCTTCCGCAATGTTCCTTCGCCCATGACGGCGACCCGCTACCACTCACTCATCGTTCAGGAGAAAGACCTGCCCGCCGAGTTAGAAATTTCTGCCACCTGCCGCGACCGCGACGGCACGCGCGTGATCATGGGGTTACGCCATCGCAAGTTCCCCGTCGAGGGCGTGCAGTTCCATCCGGAAAGCGTGCTCACGGACCAGGGCAAACAGCTGGTTCGTAACTTTCTCGCAGCTGTGACTCGTATCGACAGCGACCCGAGTTGACGGTATATAGTGACGTTCAGAAGTTTCCCGTTTCCAGTTTCAAGTTTCGACGCGGAATGTGCCTCGAGGCGCCCGCAACTGGAAACCTCGAAACTGGAAACTCGAAACCGACTTTATGGCTGACGTCGTAGAACTGCGCGGAATCCGCAAAACTTACGATCATTTTGTCGCCGTCGAACGCTTGTCATTGAGCATTCGCCAGGGCGGCGTCTACGGCTTGCTCGGCCCCAACGGCGCCGGCAAGACTTCCACCATCCGCATGATGATCGGCATCACCATGCCCGACGAGGGCGAGGTGCGTCTCTTCGGCGAACCCTTCCATCGCCAGCAACTCGATCACATCGGTTATCTGCCGGAAGAGCGCGGGCTTTACAAGAAGATGAAGGTGCTGGACCACCTCATCTTCCTCGGCCGCCTGCACAACCTTTCGGAGCCGGAAGCGCGCAAGCGTTCGCTGGCGTGGTGTGAACGGCTCCAGATGACCGACTGGACGCAGAAAAAAGTGGAAGAGCTTTCGAAGGGCATGCAGCAGAAGATCCAGTTTGCCGCCACCCTGCTGCACGAACCCGATCTCATCATCATGGACGAGCCGTTCTCCGGCCTGGACCCGGCCAATGCGGTCATGCTGAAAGATGTGCTGATCGAGTTGAAGAAGGCCGGCAAGACCATCCTCTTTTCGACTCACCGGATGGACCAGGTCGAGCGGCTCTGCGATTCCATCTGCCTCATCGACCACGGGCGCGCAGTTCTGGAAGGCGATCTGAAAAAGATTAAGGCCAGCTACGGAAACAACCACGTGCAAATGCAATTTGAAGGCGACCCTCGGCTGGAGGGATGCGCGCTGGTACAGTCGTTCAACGATTACGGCAATTACGTGGAAGTGCGTTTGGTGCCGGGGGCCGATGCCCAGCAATTGCTACGCGTAGCGGCCGAAAATGCCCGCATCAGCCGCTTCGAAATCGTGGAACCGTCGCTCGAGGAAATCTTTATCCAGCAGGTTGGTACTCATGCATAACGTCTGGACGCTGATTCAGCGCGAATATCTGGAGCGCGTGCGTACCCGCTCGTTCATCATCTTCACCCTGCTCATGCCGGCGGCCATGGCCGGAATCGTCTTCGTCCCGACCAAGATCGCCGAAATGAATTCCGGCGGCGAGCGGCGATTTGTCCTTGTCGCCAACGACGCCAAGCTGGGGGATACGGTCGGGCACGCGCTGGCTGTTTCTCCGCCCAAGAACTCATCGGGCGGCGACTTTGATGAGGACGCTTATGACGATCCGGTGACCTACGCCATTCAGGTCGTTACCGATACCAGCGACGCCGAACGCGACCGCCTGAATCACATGGTCAACGACGGCCAGATCACCGGATACCTCTGGATGACCAACGATGCCCTGGCGCAACACAAGGTCGTGTACAGCACCAAGGAGGCCGCCGATTTCCGCCAGGCTTCCAAGCTTCGCTACGCCATTCGCACCGGCGTCACCAAGCAGTGGCTGGAGCAACACGGCATCTCGGACGCCGACATCGATCAACTGCTCACCCCGATTCGCCTGGATACCCTGCGCATCGAGAAAGGCAGAAAAGGCACCAGCGGGTCCACCGTATTCCTCACTGCGTTTGGCATGGTGATGCTGCTGTACGCCGTGGTGCTGGTGTACGGCATGTCGGTGATGCGCTCGGTTATCGAAGAGAAGAGTACGCGCATTCTCGAAGTGCTCTTGTCGACCGTCACCGCAAAGGAACTGCTGGCGGGAAAGATTCTGGGCGTGGGCGCCGTCGGCCTGACGCAGATTCTGGTCTGGGTGACCTTTGCGGCGTTGTTCTCGGCGCCCGGCCTGGTGGCAGCGAAATCGTTTCTTGGCGGCGGCTTCCATATTCCCATGGCGGGGATACTTGCCTTCGCGCTCTTCTTCCTGCTCGGCTATCTGCTCTACAGCGCGATGTATGCCGCTATCGGTTCCATGGTCAACACCGACCAGGAGGCGCAGCAAATGCAGTGGCCGGCGATGATGCCCATCCTGATCGCCGTTTTCCTGATGAACGCCGTGATCCAGCACCCGAATTCGCCCCTGGCGTTCTGGCTGTCCATCATTCCCTTCTTCGCGCCCATCCTGATGCTGGTGCGTGTGCTGATCGAGCAGCCGCCCATGTGGCAGATCCTGCTGTGCGTCGGCATTATGCTGGCGACCATTTACGGACTGCTGCTCATTGCCGCGCGCATCTACCGCATCGGCATCCTGATGTACGGCAAGCGGCCGACCCTGCCGGAACTGCGCCGCTGGTTGAGGTACGCAGGTTAGAATTCAGGCGTGCCCGACCAACCCAGCGAAGAAAGCGGCGAAGTACGCTTTAGCTTGTCGCAGCGGATACAACTCACGCTGGTGTCGTGGATTGTGCCCGCCGTGCTGCGACTGATCGGCTGCACCCTGCGCGAGACCTCGAGCTTCGAAGAAGGAGCCATTCAAAGCCTCGACGAAGTCTACCCCGGCATCTTTCCCTTCTGGCATCGTTGCGTGCTGCCGGCCACGTGGCTGTATCGACATCAGCATCCCGCAGTGATGACCAGCCGAAGCCGCGACGGCGAGTTCATCGCCCGCGTCATTGAGCGCTTCGGCTTCGTGCCCGTGCGCGGCTCGAGTTCGCGCGGAGGGCAGCGTGCGCTGCTGGAGATGAACAAACTGCTAAGCGAAGGTCACGCTGTTGCCTTCACCATCGATGGCCCGCGCGGCCCACGCTACGTCGCCAAGAAGGGGCCCGTATTGCTGGCGCGCTTGAGCGGCATCCCCATCACGGCTTTCTACGTTGCGGTGGAGCGCGCCTGGGTGCTGAATACCTGGGACCGGCTGATGATCCCCAAGCCGTTCTCCCGGATCTACGTACGCTTCGCCAAGAAGATCTTCGTCCCACCCGACGCCGATGAAGCGGCAATGGAGCAGTACCACGCTGAGATGCAGGCCGCTCTCGACCGCATCACGGCTTTTGCCGAGGCACAGTTTTCCGGGACGCGCGATTAACCACCACCCGCGGCTGTTCTCCGAACCGGTATTTGCGCCCGCCTGTACAATCGTCATCGTCCCACATGAGTACTCTGGCGGAAGCGGCAGTCGATCAAGTAATGCAGGACAAGCCTGCCCGTGCCCGACTCTTCTCGCTTGATGTCTTTCGCGGCGCGACCATCGCAGCGATGGTCGTGGTCAACAACCAGAGCAGCGAAGAGGCCTACCGGCCGCTGCGCCACGCTGAGTGGAATGGCTGGACGCCGACCGACCTCATCTTCCCCTTCTTCCTGTTTATTGTGGGCGTCTCTCTGGTGTTCTCCTTTCAGGCACGGCTGCAACGCGGAGACTCGCGACGCGCCCTGTTTCTGCACACCCTGCGGCGTAGCGGACTTTTGTTTCTGATCGGCCTGGCGCTGAATGGCATGGCCTCGCTGCAACCTTCGACGTGGCGCATTCCCGGCGTACTGCAACGCATCGCCGTCGTCTATTGCATTGCCGCGGTCATCACGCTTTACACCGAAACACGTATACGGCTGGCGCTGGTCGCAATCTTGACCGTCGGCTACTGGGCGCTGATGCGCTACGTGCCCGTGCCCGGCCATGGCGTGCCGAGTGTGGACGTCCCCCTGCTGCATCCCGACTACAACCTGGCCGCGTGGCTCGACCGCAAGCTGATGCTGGGACACATGTGGCAGAAGACGCGCGATCCGGAAGGAGTGCTGAGCACGATTCCGGCGATTGCAACCGCGCTCTGCGGCGTCCTCACCGGCCAGTGGCTGCAGAGCAAACGCGCGCCGGAGCAGAAAGTCGTCGGCATGCTCGCGGTCGGTGTCGCTGGTCTGATTGCCGGAGAAATCTGGGGCTATTGGTTTCCCATCAACAAAAATCTCTGGACCAGTTCCTACGTCTTCTTCACCGCAGGGGCTGCGCTTATTTGTCTGGCTGCGTGCATCTGGATCAACGACATCAAACTGCATCGCGGCGCCTGGACTAAGCCCTTCCTCATCTTCGGCACCAATGCCATCACGGCTTATGTATTGTCGGAGTTGATTGGCGGGTGGTTCGGATGGGGCCACCTCTGCAACTTTTCTGCAATCGCCGACCACTCCGCTGCGGTAGCGTCGCTGCTGCACTCGCTCGTCGTTCTCGGTCTGGCGTTCCTGCCAGTCTGGTGGATGTACCACAAGAAAATTTTCGTGAAGATCTGAATGGCCGGCCCGGTGCGAGATAGTTTGACGCACACTCGCAGCCGTCCTACACTCCGGTCACATGGCAGAGCCGGCTCCCAGCGTCGGGCAAGTGTTTGGCCACTATCGGCTGATCGAACAGATTGGGGCCGGCGGAATGGGCGTAGTCTTTCGCGCCCATGACGAGCAGCTGCAACGCGACGTTGCCCTGAAAATCCTTTCGCAAGAGTCCGTCGGCGACGCTATCCAGCGCGAGCGCCTGCGCAAGGAAGCCCTGGCGGTTGGCCGCCTCAATCATCCCAACATCGCCATGGCCTTCGATTTCGGCAGCCAGGACGGCGTCGACTACCTGGTCAGCGAGTACATTCCCGGCCTCAACCTCGACGAGAAGATCGGCAAGCAGCCGCTGCCGCAGAAAACTGTACTTGAGCTTGGCGTGCAGTTACTGAGCGGGCTTGAGGCCGCGCATCGCGAGAACGTAATCCATCGTGATCTGAAACCGGGCAATATCCGGCTGCATCGCGACGGCCACCTGAAGATTCTCGATTTCGGCCTGGCCAAGATGAATGTGCCGCTGGACGAGAAATCCGAAACAGCGACCATCACGGTCACCACTTCGGTGAGCGGCACGCTACCGTACATGGCGCCGGAGTTGCTGCGCGGCGAGCCGTCGGACGCACGCGGCGATCTTTGGGCAGCGGGTGCCGTGTTGTATGAAATGGCCACGGGCAAGCGCGCCTTTCCCGACCGGCAACCCTCGATGGCCATCGATGCCATTCTGCACTACGACCCGGTCCGACCGACTCTGATAAATCCCAAGATTACGATGCCGCTGGAAGCCGTGATTCTCAAAGCGCTGGACCGCGACCCGGATCGACGCTATCAGTCGGCGCGCGAGATGCGTATCGACCTGCAAAGGCTCCTGTCGGGCGGCGAGATTGCGACCGACACGCTGAAGCAGTCGCGCGTGATGGAGATCGCGGCACGCCGCCGCAAACAGCAGATCGCGGTGGCTGTGCTCGGCATTTTGCTGGCCGGCGTAGGAATCGGCTTGCTGGTGAAGCGCTTGCTGCCGGCAATCGCAGGCAAGGAAAAGATCATGGCGGTGCTGCCCATAGAAACCGTTGGTCAGGATGCGTCGACCAGCGCCCTGGGACTCGGCCTGACCGAAACCCTGACGGCCAAGCTGGTCGAAGCCAGCAACCTCGATTCGGTGCAGGTGGTTTCGCCGCGCGACTTGCGCGATCAGTCGGTGAAGACCGCCGAGGACGCGCGCCGGGAGTTCGGCACTGACTACGTGCTCGAGAGCAGCCTGCAACGCTCGGGGCAAGTGCTGCGCGTTAATTGCTACCTGGTCGATTCGCGAACACACCGGCAGATTTCGGCACGCACGGTGGAGAGCGAAGCCGGCGACGCGTTCAAGCTTCAGGATCAGGTAGTCAACGCCGTGCTCGACATGCTGCCGACAAGCCTCAATCCATCGCAGCGGCAGGCGCTGGTCGCACGCCAAGACACGCAACCCGCCGCCTACGAAGCTTACATCCGCGGCCGTGGCTACCTGCTGGAGTACGAGAAGCCGGAGAACATCGACAATGCGATCGCCGAATTCAATCAGGCGCTGAAGATCGACCCGAAATATGCCCCAGCTTACGCCGGAATGGGACGCGCCTATCTGATCGGATTCCGTCAACTGAATAAGTCACAAGATTGGCTCGGCCGCGCTTCTAAGAACTGTGACACAGCGCTTGCCTTATCTCCGCAATCCGCCGAAGCCTACAGCTGCTTGGGAGAAGTCCTTAAAACCGAAGGTCATTATGCAGAAGCGGCGAAGCAGTTTCAGCTAGCGGTTGACGCTGATTCTACGAGTGACGATGCGCTAATCGGTTTGGCGGATTCGTACCAGAAACTCGGCAACCTTGCTGCGGCCGAACAAACTTACCGGAAGGCAGTAACTTTGCGGCCGAACTACTGGGCTGTCTACAGCTGGCTGGGAGCATTCTACTTTGGGCAGGGCCGATACCAGGAAGCTGCCGACATGTTTCGCAAGGTGAATGAACTGGCTCCGGATAACTATCGTGGTTATTTCAACCTGGGGGCCGTTCTCCTGCTGCAGAATCTCTACGACCAGTCCATTGACGCCTCAAAACGATCCATCGATCTGCGGCCGAACTTGGAAGCCTATGTAAACCTTGGGGCAGCCTACTTCCTGCAACATAAATTTGACGATGCCGCAACTGCCTTCCAAGCGGGATTGGCGCTGGATAAGAGCGAGCCGGTTAACTGGGGGAACTTGGGAGATGCTCTCTACTGGAATCCGAAACGTCGTTCAGAAGCTGCCACAGCATATAAGCAAGCCATTGCGCTCGCACACGCGAAACTCGCAGTAAACCCCAACGACAGTGATACCTGGGCGTACGTAGGCGAGTACAGTGCAATGATCGATGACCGCAAGACTGCAGAGGAAGCTATTCAACATGTAACTGCGTTAGGAAGTTCGGATCCTCTGGTCATGCTTCGGCTTGCCCTGATTTATAACCATTTCGGCGAGACAGACCAGACTCTCACGTGGTTGAAGAAAGCGGTCGACGGAGGACTTCCGCGGTTCATTATCCGCGACCTGCCCGACTTCGAAGGGCTAAAGATGAATCCGACTTTCCGCGCATTGGCAGGTAGCTAATTCAACCCGTATTAGGGCTTTACGATGACGCCGATGTCATTGGAAACCTGCTTACAATTGCTTCCGTTTGAAAGCGTATACAGATATGGGTTCGCGGATGGAGCTACCTTGGCGGTGTATGGTCCAACCTTTCCTCCGCTCGGTACCGTTATCGGATTAGACCCTTCTTTGTATGGATAGTGCCCGTCGAAGTCGACCTTATAAGGGCCATTACCGTCCGCATGATAGTAGATTTCATCTTTGTTGCCTTTAGAGATCTCGGGTTCCCTCCTGTTTGCATCACACGAGTTTGCTGCCGACGCAGACAAGTCGACAGTCTGCTTCGTTCCTTTATCTTGAAAAGGAGGCAGGTCAAGCGGGATAGCTGCAATGAGATATGCGATGCCTAGACCTAAAATCCAACCAAGGCTTTTTAGTCCCTTAAACATTTCAGCCATCCTCGAAGATGTTTGTACTCAAGTTGTGTTCCGAACGATAGCATGAGGAAACCGGCTGTCAAGCTGTAACGAGGGTGTTTTGCCGCTGGTCACTTATCGGGCATATCCTGTAGGAACTTTTGGCAGAGCTCTCTGGCAGGTTAGTCGGAGTCAGTCTTCGCTATCCCGACGCAATTCGCCTTTAATTTCCAGATTGCGAATCAGCCGATGCAGGTAATTCGGGTGCACGCCGAGCGCGCGCGCCGCTTCGGTGTAGTTTCCCTTGTTGTGCTTCACCGCATCCAGAATCATCTTCTTCTTCAGATCATTGATTCTGTCGTGATAGCTCTGGCCGTTGCTTGGTAACGACGATTGCTCAATGAGGGAGTCGGGTAGATCTTCGGGAACAATTTCGTCGCCGATGCCGAGAACCATGGCGTGCTCAAGAGCATTTTCCAACTCGCGCACATTGCCCGGCCAGCTATAGCTGGTGAGCAGCGCCCGCGCCGACGGCGAAATCCCCTTCAGCGGCCGCTTGCACTTTTCCGCGTACTTGGCGGCAAAGTACATCGCCAGCAGGGGAATATCGTCGGGACGATCGCGCAGCGGCGGCACCACAATCGAAACCACGTTCAGCCGGTAATACAAGTCCTGGCGGAAATCGCCGGTCTTGATCGCTTCTTCCAAATTCTTATTGGTGGCAGCAAGAACACGCGCCTCCAGCTTCAGCGTGCGCGTTCCGCCAACCCGTTCGAACTCGCGCTCCTGCAACGCGCGCAAAAGTTTTACCTGCAGCAGGGGCGCCAGTTCGCCGATTTCGTCCAGAAAGATCGTTCCGCCCTCAGCCACTTCCAGCCGGCCTTTCTTCAGGCCGATGGCGCCGGTGAACGCCCCTTTCTCGTGGCCAAACAGCTCGCTCTCCAGCAAAGTCTCCGGGATGGCCGCGCAGTTAATGGCGACGAAGGGCTTGTCGGCCCGGGGACCATTGCGATGAATCGCGCGCGCCACCAATTCCTTGCCGGTACCGCTTTCGCCACGAATCAGCACCGTGGAGTCGCTATTGGTCACGCGGCTGATAAAGCTTTCCACCTGGCGCATCCCCCGGCTCTCGCCGATGATGACGCCCTCGAGATCGAGTTCCTTTTGCAGACGGCGGTTCTCGTTGCGCAGCGCTTCCGTAGCCAGGATGTTCTCCAGCGTCACCGCCGCAACCCCGGCAACGGCGCTGAGGAAATGAACGTGGTCGTCCTGGAACCCTTCGCTGTTGGCAGTGGTCATGTACAAGACGCCCAAGCTGCGTTCCACCGCCACCAGGGGCACACAGATCACCACTTCCTTCTCGCCCGAATCTTTCGTGGGACGACTGAGCACCGGAGTGCGCTCCCATAACGCCCGCTGCACCAGTTCGCGACGGATCCGAAGCTGCGCCTTGCTGTCACCCTGGCGACGCCAGACATGACTGGAACTGGGCTCCTCATCCGCCTGGCCCAGCATTACGATGGCGCCGGCCTCGGCGGGAATAACCTCGCCCAGCAATTCCAGCAGTCGCTGCTGCAATTCTTCCGAAGCCCGGATGGAATTCAAAATATTAGTGATCTTGAACAGTGCGTTCAGATCACGCGCCATGCGTCCCACATCCACGGCCGGACGAGAAACCGAGGGATAAGCGCGAATGTTGGTGGTGCTGAGGAAATCCGTCGAATCAGACTCCTGAAACTCCACCAGTTGGGTGCGTTCTTCGACGTCGTCGGTGATGAGAAACACCAACTCGCAGCGCCCCACACGAATCGTGTCGCCATGGGTAAGCAGCTTGCGGCGCACCGGAATGCCGTTGACGAAGGTTCCGTTGTGGCTATCGAGATCGATCAGTTGAAAAGCGGAGTCGGTCTTGCTGATGGTGAAATGCCGTCGTGAAACCGCACGGTCGCGGAGGCAGAGATTGTTCGCAGAATCTCGCCCGACCGACAGCTGGTCATCCGAGAGCCGAACAAGAGTACCTTTAGCTGGCCCCGAAACTACCACTACCCTGGAATCCAAGCCGCCCTCCGGAGGCAGCGAATTCGTCTGACCGTTGGTCAACCTTGGCGAAACCATAACAGCGTGCCAACCTTATGGATAGTGTGGCTATCCATCTGGATAGTTAAACTAGCTGGAATTTGACAGGTTTGTAATCCTGCCCTCGACTGCCGCTTGCGTATGTCATTGCAAATCAAGCCATTTTATCACCAGCAGCAACACTATCTGTCGTGGTAATGAAGTTGCTAATTAATTTGTATTCGCAGTCCGGTCTCCAAGATATAAGCGACCCGTGGTAGGTAAGCGTTCTTGGAGTTTTGCACAACGGCGCGAAGCAGTCTCTCCGATGGCCCGGAGACCGTGATCCGCGCGATCACGTGATAGAAAGACCTGGAGTGGGAGCGCTCCAGGTCTTTTTCTTTTTGCCCTGGAAGTTGTACCTCCAACGGCGTGATGTATCCGGCCATTGTGACCCGCCTCACAGACGCTGCCTCAACCAACTCCTATCGTTACAGATATCGAGCCAGTAATTTCCTGCGTCTGAAAGGTCTTGCGAATGTCTTCTTCCGCAGTTGCCACCACCTCGCGTGTCCTCAACTCCACTTTGAACAATCGCATCATGAGCGCCGAAGAAGCTGCCGCTCTGATTCAGAATGGCCATCAGGTCGGCATGAGTGGCTTCACCGGCTCGGGATATCCCAAGGCCGTACCCGTGGAGTTGGCCCGCCGCATCACCGACGCCAACCTGCGTGGGCAGAAGTTCCAGGTCAGCATCTTCACCGGCGCTTCCACCGGACCGGAACTCGACGGCGCACTCGCCATGGCCGGCGGCATTCATCTGCGGCTTCCCTATCAATCCGACCCCGAGACCCGCAAGCGCATCAATGCCGGCGAGATGGAGTACATGGACATCCATCTGAGCCACGTCGCGCAGTTCGTGGAATACGGATTCCTTGGCAAGTTGGACCTGGCGCTGATCGAAGTCACCGCGGTCCTCGAAGACGGACGCCTGATCCCCAGCTCGTCGCTCGGCAATAACAAGACCTGGATCGAGCAGGCCGAACGCGTGATCATCGAAGTGAATTCGTGGCAGCCGATGGCCCTCGAAGGCATGCATGACATCTACTACGGCCTGCAGCCGCCTCCGAATCGCGGACCGATTCCACTGACCCATACCGGCCAGCGCATCGGCAGCCCGTACCTTGAAGTCCCGCTGGAGAAGATCGCCGCCGTCGTCCTCACCGACTCACCCGACCGCAACAGCCCGTTTAAGGCCCCCGACGAGAACTCCCGCCGCATCGCCGGACATATCCTCGAGTTCCTGTCGTGGGAGGTGAAGAAGGGACGTATCCCCCATAACCTGCTGCCCCTGCAATCGGGCGTCGGCAACATCGCCAACGCGGTGCTGTTTGGTTTGGAAGAGGGCCCGTTCGAGGGACTCACGTCTTACACCGAGGTCATCCAGGACGGCATGATTCGCCTGCTGAACTCGGGCAAATTGACCGCAGCGTCGGCAACGGCGTTCTCCCTGAGCCCCGACATGCTGAACGAAGTGAATTCCAAGATGGACAGCTACCGCAAGCAGATTGTGCTGCGGCCGCAGGATATCTCCAATCACCCTGAAATCATCCGCCGTCTGGGCGTCATCGCCATGAACGGCATGATCGAAGCCGACATTTACGGCAACGTGAACTCGACCCACGTCATGGGCTCGCGCATTCAGAACGGCATTGGTGGCTCGGGCGACTTTGCCCGCAACGGATACCTGTCGATCTTCATGGCGCCCTCGCTGGCGCAGAAGGGCTGCATCTCGACCATCGTTCCCATGGTGTCGCACGTCGACCACACCGAACACGATGTGTCCGTGATCGTCACTGAGCAGGGGCTGGCGGACCTTCGTGGTCTGTCGCCTCGGCAGCGCGCGCACCTGATCATCGAGAAATGCGCCGCGCCGGATTACAAGCCAATCCTGGTTGATTATCTGGCCCGGGCGGAACGGCTCTCGTTCGGACGGCATACGCCGCATCTGCTGACAGAGTCGCTGGGATGGCACAACCGCTACCTGCGCACTGGAAATATGAAGCCGCACTCGGAAGACTAGAAAGTTAAGACCAGGCAGGGTTGGCGCGAGGCTCCCGAAATCGGAGCCTCGTTTTTTTGCCCGGATCTCTGCGGGTTTCCGACGGGTGCCTCATCCTTTCGCCCATCGGTTGGGCGAATTGCGGAATTTTGTACGAACGAACCGCAGATCCTTCGACTGCGCGTCCGTCGCCGCAAAGCAAGCGGCGGAAAGGCAAAGGCGCGGACGCTTCGCTCAGGATGACAACGTAGTTTAAGAGTTGCTAAAGTCAGGCAGCAAAAAGCCGCCCTCGCGGGGCGGCTTGAATTCTGGGCGCAGCTAAGCTAAATGCTCGAATGTTCGAGGATGCCGTTCTCCAGCTTTTCCTGGCACTCGATGCAGTGGCGTGTCCAGGGAACGGCTTCCAGCCGCTTCGGGTTGATCTCCTCGCCGCACGAAATGCACTGGCCGAACGTGCCCTCCCGGATACGGTCCAGCGCGCCGTCCACCATCTGCAGCAACTGGCGGTCGGTATTGCTCTGATGGAAAAGGAATTCCTTGTTGTAGGAGTTGGCCGCCCGGTCGGCAATGTCCTGCGCCGACTCCAGATCGGCGTCGCGGCCGTCTTGAGCGGTTCGGCTCACCGCCGTGCGCAGTTCGCGCTGCCGCTCCTCCAGTCTCTTCTTGAATACCTCGAGTTTCTTCTTATCCATGTTCGTACCCTGCCCAATCCCGCACTTAGGCCCTGTTTGTTCCAAGGCGAAAAATACGGGGTGCGAAGCGGAATGATATGCGTCCGGAAGAACGCGCGTCAAATCAGCCCGGTTCCGGCTTGGGCGCTCGCCTTCGCTATCGGAAGGTTGGATGCCCGTGGCGGTCGGCAGGCGCAACTCACCCCAAAGCAAAAAAGCGGCCGCCTGGGCCGCTCTTCGAAAGAGGCTAGCGAGGTAGGGATCGTTCAGGGAAGGCGATGCAAGAATATGCCCCGGCCGGCGGGACATACCGGGAGATTACGAGACAGACAGAAGAGGAAAATTTTCAAGGTTTTGAGCCTCTTTAGTGTTGCTGTTCCATGCAGTTGAATCACCAAACTAAAAGGCGGCTCGCCAGGGCGGGGAGAGCAAGGCAGGTAAGTCACTGTCAGCGCTAGCGATATTGCGTTTTGCCGGCGTCCGAAAACGAAGCGCCAGCGCCATTCGCGGGTGCGCGGCGCGTGGCATCGCAATGCCAACCTTATGCGCTCATATTCTTATTCTGAGCGGTGTTCTGCTCCTCAATAATCTTCAACTTATTGAGGAGCGCCTTGTAGCTGATCTTCAGGATCTTCGCCGCCTGCCGACGGTTCCAGCGAGTCTGCGTCAATACCCGCTCGATGGCTTCCCGCTCAGCCATCATGGCCGCACGCCGGCCAATCTCCAGCAGTGACGGCGTTTCGTCTTCACCCACACCGGAGGATTTTCCCGCGGTAATCGGAATGGTCGGCGCGGAACTCTGTGGACGCGCCAGGCCTGCCTTCTCCGGAGGCACCGACATCCCGTCGATGGAGCTCACGATTGGCTTATGGGTCGAAAGCTCGCGGATAATCTGCGCCTCGTTGCCTACAATCACGTAGCGCTTGACCAGATTTTCCAGCTCACGGATGTTGCCCGGCCAGCTGTACTCCAACATGCGGCTGATTGCTTGTTCGGTGAAGCGAGGCGGCTGCTTGCCGTAAAACTCGCTGTATTTCCGCAGGAAGAACTCCAGGAATACCGGGATTTCTTCGCGCCGATCGCGCAACGGTGGAATGTGGATCGTGATGACGTTCAGACGGTAGAAAAGATCTTCGCGGAAGGTGCCTTCCTGAACGGCGTGCTCAAGGGCTTTATTGGTCGCCGCCAAAACTCGCACATCGACGGAAATGTCGCGCTTGCCGCCAAGTCGCGAGAACTCGCCATCCTGCAAAACGTGCAGCAGCTTGGCCTGTAGCGCTGGATGCATCTCGCTGACTTCGTCAAGAAAGAGTGTGCCGGTATTTGCCAGGTCAAACTTGCCCAGCTTCTGGCGATTCGCGCCGGTGAACGCTCCCGGCTCGTAGCCGAACAGTTCGCTCTCCAGCAACTCATAGGGAATCGCCGCGCAATTGACCTTCACGAAGGGCTTGTCGTTGCGGCTGGACTGCGCGTAGACCATGCGCGCCACAACTTCTTTGCCGGTACCGCTCTCGCCGCGGATCAGCACCGTGGCCGTGGTATCAGCCACCTGCTCAATGGTGTTCTTCACCTCTTCCATGCGAGGGCTGGTGCCGAACAGTCCGGCAAAATCGCGATTTCTCCGCACCTGTTCGCGAAGCTGCGTGCCGTCACTGGGCGCGCGACGCTTCTCCAGAATTTTGCTGATGCGCAGCTCCAGATCGGGCCCTTCGAAGGGTTTGGGCAGGTACTCATCGGCACCCAGTTTCGAGGCCGTGAAGATAATCTCGGGGTCGTGCCGAGCGGAAATCATCAGCACAGAAACTTCAGGCTTGTTGTGCTTGATGCGCCCTAGAACATCGAGTGCGCTGGCGCCTGGGCCGGAGAGGTCGAGCAGAACCAGGGCCGGATCGCAGACCCGAAGCACACGCAGGGCTTCTTCCCCACTGCTGGCATTGCTGACGTCAAAACCTCGCCGGCTCATCTGCGCGGCCAGAAATCGGCCCGTCGAGATGTCGTCATCGACGATCAGCACTCTTAATTTCGCAGCCGGGATCATTCCCCTCCCAACGTAACCGCTTCGACCATGAGGAAGTATTCCCCGCCCCACTCAGGGAAATGAACGAGCAACAGTGAGAATCTGGATGCCTACTTCAGGGTTGCACCTGACCTAAAACGGCCGTCGGAGCTACCTTGGCTTCAGAAGTCACACTAGTCTTGCGTCTGGCTGAATGAGACGATTCTAACTCCAGATTTGCTCGCAGAGTAGCTGATCAGTGAGTAAAGGGGGCGAAGCAGGATTAAGACATTGGGCGGCCCGGCGGCCGCCCTGGACCCAGAAGCTAGTTGCCGCCGGAAACGGTGCGCAGTTTGCCCGGCATGAAGTGGTAAGGAGGCCAAGGTCCCGTGATGGTAACGTGGCAATCCTTGAAATGGCGCGTTGCCGTGCCATACCGATTCTGATACTTGGCAACTGAGTTGGAGTCGATCAGGTGAGCAAAGTCAATCAGGATACTGCCTGAGTCGGTGCGCTTGCAGATGATGTCTTCTTCCAGAGGAGAAAACAGCTTGTGTACTTGCATCGACAGCGCGCGAGCCTTGGTCTGGCGCTCCCGCTCGCGAGAGGCTTGCTCCCGCAGCTTGCGCAGATACTCGCCTCCGACGCCAATAGGCAGTTCGGAAACGGCTTCCATCAGGTTTCCATCCTTCACCAGCAGCTTGAAGTGCATTTCCGCCTTGCCGCGCAGACGATCGACGGTCTCGGTGAAGGTCTTGCGGTTCGCCCGGACGGCGCGCCGTAAAGCATCATCGGATTCGAAGATAGTACCGAAACGGAAAGGAAGAACGGTGAGGGTTCGGAAACATTCGCTGATGACGCGGGCGTGTTCAACGATGGCTTGCTGGGTGAGGGTTTGTTCGGGAGCGTGATCGCTGACGATAACTGCGAATTCTCCGCTCGGGTAGGCTAAAACTGAGGCACCGTTCACGCCTCGAAGATTTTCAATTGCAAAGGGGCGCCGGGCTCGTGTTCCATTTTGAAGGCCCTGCTGCTCTGTAATACAGTACGCGTACCACGCCATCTTAGTCTCTCCTGGGAGTACTCGCACACAGGCATTGAACGAATGCAGTGCATGAGGGATTACTTGACTTTCGAACGTGGAACTGCAGATTCAGGCTTTATGGGGAATGGACGAGGAACCACCCCCAACACCTCCATCGTATCCCCCAAAGGGCGTAGTCCGCAACCGGGAACTCTCTGCCAGACAAGCTTTTTGGCGAAATAAGACAATTTTGGGTGAGGGAGAAGCTCAACGAGGCTGAGGTTTCGATGCCGGCGCCCCGGGGTTCGCGGGGTTCGAGAGCGGGGAAAATCAGGGAGAGGGGTGCTCACCTGCCGGTCAGTCGCCTCCGGCCAACGTTGCAGTTGGATTTTGGGCGAGCTTCCTGGTTCATCGCGAAACTTCCCGAGTCTCGAAAACCACCAGACCTGGGACACCCGGCTGAGAAGGTTTTCTTCCGCCCACCCATTCGAAAACCGCGAATACGTGGGGCCCCGGTACTTCGCAACTCATCTCAGCGCTATGCCATCACGCTGGTCGTCGACGTCGCGGTTGGCGTGTCCATCAGGGTGCCGCCTGCGCCCGACATCTGCTGCCATACCTGCTGCAACGCCGAATACGCCTGCTGCGCCGTGGAAAGATTGCCCGACTGCAACGCCTGCCCCAACTGCTGGATGCTGTCGGTCAGCTTCTCGGCCACGGGCGGAACGTGGGATTGATGATGAACGGCCGACGGCGCGACGTTCAACGAGCTGAACGACTGCTGCGCCGCCGACAGATTCCCTGATTGCAGGGCTTGCCCGACGCTGCTCAGCATCTGTCCGACCGGGCTCTGGCTGCCCAACTGGCTGGCAAACGACTGCGACAGGGTCACGAAGTCGGTCTGCGCCTGGCTCAGGCTTCCGCTTTGCAGATCCTGCCCCAGCTGCTTGAACTGGCTGCGTACCTGCTGATATTGATTCTGAATACTGGACAGCTGCGAGGTACTGCCGGTGATCGCGTCAACGGACATGATGGCCTCCTAAGCGACCGCGCCTCCCTCTGCTAATCCGTTACACGGCGGAAGACCAGTTGCGCCCGGAAGGCGCGATCACGAGGTCGATGAATGCAAGGAGAAGACCAGAGCAGATAAGAGGAAGTTAATGCCGGCACAGCCTACTTCGCGTCATCCACCAGGCGAATCACCACCGCGTCGATCGTGTCCAACGCCTTCTTGGTGGCCATATTGTTGTTGTTGGTCATCACCGAGAAGACGATGTGATCGCCCGACTTCGTGGTCGCGAAGCCGGACAGCGAGTACACGTGGCTGAGCGAGCCGGTCTTGGCGTGCACCACGCCGGCCGCAGACGTGTTGCGGAAGCGGTCCGACAGCGAGCCGTCGGTCGCCGCCACCGGCAAAGTGTCCTCGAAGGCCTTTCCCCACGGCTGCTTGTGGCAGTACTGCAACAAAGCGACCACAGCCTCCGGGGTCACCAGGTCTTCCCGCGACAAACCCGAACCGTCGAAGAAAACAAACTCGTCGGGTTTGATCCCGGCGTTTACCAGGAAGCCGCGCAACACTTCCAGGCCGCCCGCGATCGAACCGGAGTTGCCCTTTTCCTTGCCCAGCAGACGCAGCATCAGTTCGGCGTGCAGGTTCTGGCTCACCTTGTTGATGACGCGCAGGTCCTCGCTGATGGGCTGCGACTGGTAGCTGGCCAGCGCCAGCGGCATGGGATTCGGCGGTCGCATGCTGTTGCCCCCGCCTGACGCCATCGAGGTAACGCTGAACGTCTGCATCGACGCCAGCTCGGTGTGCCGCGTGCGCGCATGACCGTAGACCGTCACCCCGCGCTGCTCCAGCAATTGCCGGAACAGCCGGGCCGTGAAGTCGGCGGGATCTTCGATGGCCAGCGCCTCGCCGAAGCCGGGATCGTCCTGCGGGATGTTGCCCCAGAAGGTCAGCTGGTTGGAGCCGGGCTCGCGATTGATGGACACCGTGCGCGGCTCGCTGCCCGACGGCGTGGTGATGACACGATTGTCGATCTTGTAGTACTCGGGAAAAGGCGTGATGTTGAGAAACGCGCGCTCGCCCGGCCGGTCCGCCGGCATGATGTTCACGAAGATTACGTTGTCGTTAATCGTCAGCGCCGAAACCGGTGCGCCCCACTCGCGCGCCAGATCGTCCTGCGACCAGCCTTCGCCGTAGCGCTCCCAAACAAAGTACGAGTCGTCGGCAACGATGTCGCCGTCCACATATTTCAGCCCATGCTGCACCAACTCATCGGCCAGCTGCTCTAGTACCTGGATCGGCGGAACTTTTCGCTCCGTTCGCATGTTGTAAGGCAGGATGCGCCCGGAGAGGTTGGGATCGCCGCGTCCCACGACAACCAGGTCGGCGTCGAGCCGGCCGTACTTGTCGACCGTGCCCATGGTTTCCACCGTCGTCTTGAAACGGTAATCCGGACCGATGAGTCCGAAGACGGCGGCCGTGGTGAACAGCTTGGCATTCGACGCGGGCGTGAAGAGCTTGTCCTGATTCAGCGAGACCAGCGTGCGTCCGCTGTCGATCGAGACAGCATCGACGCCCCAGAAGCCGCGCGCGCTATCGGGCTCGCCAACGATCTCCTGAATGTCATGAGTGAGCTTCGCCGGACTTGGCTGCCGTTTCTTCGCGTTTCCATACGCCGGAACGAGCAGCATCAACCACAGGAAAATTGAGGCGAAATAGCGGAGCCGGAACATAGGAGACTACTCTGGAATTCTAGCATCGCATGCAAACCGCAATGGTTCGCAACCCGTCGCGGTTTGCACCGGGAATGACAAACGAGTTTTCGTGTCCGGCGCGACTCGCGTCGACTTCCGTGGCAGTTACAATCGCTGGATGCGACCTCCCTATCGATGGCAACTGCGCACCCGATCCCTGCCTCTCGGCGAGCGCACCATCGTCATGGGCGTGGTCAACGTTACGCCCGACTCCTTTTACGACGGCGGCAACTTTCTTGCTCCCGAACCGGCCGTCGAGCATGCCCTGCGGCTGCTGGAGGAAGGCGCCGACATTCTTGATATCGGCGGCGAGTCGACGCGTCCGGGCGCGCGCGTTGCCGGCGAAGAGCCCACGCCAACCAGAATTCCGGTCACCGCCGAAGAAGAACTGCAGCGGGTTCTGCCGGTCATCGAAGGCATTCTTCAGCGGCGTCCGGAGGCGATTCTCTCCGTCGATACCTACAAAGCTGAGGTCGCCCGAAGAGCAGTCGCCGCCGGCGCCGAGATCGTGAACGACGTCAGCGCATTTCAGTGGGATAACAAGATGGCCGACATTTGCGCCCAACTGGAATGCGGCGTGGTGATGATGCACACCCGCGGCACCCCCGGACAGTGGCGCAAGCTGCCGCCCGCGGCCGATGTTGTGCATGTCGTCGAACACGACTTGGCGAACTGTTTACAGGTCGCGCTGGAGCGCGGCGTCCAGCGCTCGCGTATTGTGCTCGACCCCGGCTTCGGTTTCGGCAAGAACTTCGAGGAGAACTATCCCCTGCTGGCGCATCTCGATCGCCTGCAACGGCTCGGCTTTCCGGTGCTGGCTGGAACCTCGCGCAAGTCGTTCCTCGGCCGCACCGCAGGTAGATCCAGTGGAGCCGACTTGCCGCCGGCGGAGCGGCTGCCGGCTTCACTCGCAGCCATGACCATCTGCATCCTTCGTGGAGCCCACATCGTGCGTGTGCACGACGTTCGCCCCAGCGTGCAAGCCGCCGCCATCGCCGATGAAGTTCTGCGTGTCTCCACCGCGCGGCCCTACTGAGTTTCTTCCCGTAGAAAAATTCAGAATTCCAGCTCTGCCTTGGTAACCGAGTCAAATTTGATTTGACTCCTGCCGCGTTCCGGAATAAAGTTTCCGCCCATCGGCAGTTCTTTCCTTCCGTCTGCCCCCGGAGGTGAACATGAGGTCCCAGCGCGATCGTCTCGCTCTCGCAGCGGGGGTCATCGTTCTTGGTTTGATTGTCCAGAGGCCTTGTTTCGCCCAGACCTTCACGGTGCTGTACGAATTCACCGGCAATGCAGGTGGGCAATACCCAGCAGGGACGATCGCAATTGACCAGGGTGGCAATCTTTACGGAGCGGCCGGAGTCAATGTCGTCTACCGGCTGGCGCATCAAGCGTCCGGATGGCTGTGGGACCCGATCTACTCCTTCACTGGTCCTCCTGATGGTCTCGCCCCCAACGGCGTAATGATCGGCCCGGACGGCGCGCTCTATGGCACGTCGTGGGCCGGCGGCATTCCGGACTGCTACGACGGCGGCGGCTGCGGCACAGTCTTTCGCATACATCCTGGTCTGACCTTCTGCCGCACGGCGCTTTGTCCCTGGATGGACAAAATTCTTTACGACTTCACCGGCCTTCCGCCGGACGGAACCTATCCCGGAGATCCGGTCGTCTTCGACGCACAGGGTCGAATCTATGGGATCGCCTCTTTCGGCGGCCAATACGGCAATGGCATGGTTTATCAGCTCACGCCTGAAAATGGCAGTTGGTCGGAGACGATTCTGTACAGCTTCGTCGGCGGCAGTGATGGAGCCACTCCTGAAGGCGGACTGAGCTTTGACAGCAACGGCAACCTGTATGGAGTCACGTACTATGGCGGCGATCCGAACTGCAATGGTGAAGCTGGCTGTGGCACCGTCTTCCGGCTGACCAACACCGGATCCGGATGGAGCAAGACCACCCTGTATGTTTTTCACGGAGCGGTGGATGGCGCATGGCCCAAGGGCACGCCGATTCTCGATCAGGCAGGAAACATCTACGGCACGACCTCCTTTGCCGGCCTGGCGCATGATGGAACGGTTTTTGAGCTGTCGAACGGGACCTGGAACTTCACACTCTTGGCAAGCTTAGGCGGCGAGATTGAGGGCCCGGTCGCCGCTCTTACCATGGACAGCGCCGGCAATCTCTACGGAACCACCGTCGGCGGCGGCATGTACCAGGCCGGAGCAATATTCAAACTCACTCACTCGAACGGCAGTTGGGCCTACACTTCGTTGCACGACTTCACCGGCGGAGCCGACGGCGGCTACCCCATGAGCAACGTTCTGCTCGACCCTTCCGGCAATGTCTACAGCACCGCGTCGGAAGGCGGAATCGTCAACTGCGGCAATGGCTGCGGACTTGTCTTTGAAATCACGCCGTGAGCGGCGGGGAGAGCTATTTCATGCGAACTACGCGGTTGTTTTTTTGCACGCTGGCTGTACTGATTTTCGCAGCCGTTTTGGCTGGCTCAACGTTAGCGAAGGCCCAGACCTTCTCCGTGATCCATTCCTTCACCGGCGGCGGCGACGGCTTTCAGCCTTACGGCGGCGTGACGCTCGATCAGGCGGGCAATCTGTACGGCACGACCACCCAGTCTGTACGCGGCTCGGTCTTCCGGATGAAGAACCGGAACGGCAGTTGGCTGCTCAGCACGCTTTACCAATTCTCCTACGGCGAGTGGCTGCCGGAAGGCCGCATCGTTCAAGGCCCCGGAGGCGCGCTGTTTGGTACCACTTCCACCGGCGGCAACGGCAACTGCACTGAGTTCGGCTGCGGGAGCGTATACACCTTGCGCGCTCCTCAGACCATTTGCCGCAGCGTCGATTGCCTGTGGACGCCGGCATTTGTTTCTTTGAACGGTACTGATGGCTGGCAGCCCGGAATTGTCACCCCGGCCTTCGATGCCGCAGGAAACATGTACGTTACCACCACGGCCGGCGGCGCCAACTACCAGGGCAACGTGATTCAACTCACGCGCTCCGGCGGCACTTGGACGCCGAACACGATTTACAGCTTCAGCGGCCCCGACGGAAGCTCTCCGTACAGCGGCGTGCTCTTCGATCCGAAGGCAACGTCTACGGGACGACGTGGATGGGCGGAGCGAACGGCGACGGAACGATCTATCGCCTGACGCCTTCCAACGGAAGCTGGACATTACAAACCTTGTACACCTTTACTAACAGCAGCGATGGCAAGTATCCCGTTGGCGGGCTGGTGATGGACGCCTCCGGCAATCTTTTCGGCACCACCGAATACGGCGGCAGCGGTGGAGGCGGCACGGTCTTCGAGCTTTCGCCCTCAGGCGGCGGATGGAATTTCACCGTGCTGCACTCGTTCAGCGGCCAGTACGGCCCGCAGGACACACTGGCCATGGACACTGCCGGCAATCTCTACGGCACCACCTTCACCGACGGCGCCTACAATCATGGCTCCGTCTTCAAGCTGACCCGCAACAACGGCAACTGGAACTTCACCGGCCTGCATGACTTCACCAGCGGCGCAGACGGCGCCAACCCGATCGGCGGGGTCACCCTCGGCACCGGCGGAGTTCTGTACGGCACCGCCGCCTATGGCGGCAATCAGAATTGTCCGACCGAGTTGTATGAGGGTTGCGGAACGGTCTGGGAGATCACGCCGCAATGAGGAGAAATATGCGAACGAAAACACAGACCCGCTGTTTGTTTCTGCTGACCGCGCTCATCCTGGTGTTAGCATGCGGCCCTCTCGCCCATGCCCAGGTCTTCTCTGTGATCCACACCTTCAGCGGCGGAGGCGACGGCTATCAGCCCGTGTCGGGCTTGACCATCGATCAGGGCGGCAATCTATACGGCACCACCTCCGACTATGCCGGGCCGGGCACCGTCTTCCAGATGAAGAAGAAGAACGGCGCGTGGCTCCTGGCGACTCTCTATACGTTTAATTTCTACAACGGAATCATTCCGCAGGGCCGTCCGGTCTTTGGACCCGGTGGCGCGATTTACGGAACCACGACGGAGGGCGGCGGCCATATCGCCAACTGCGGTGAGTTCAACTGCGGCGCTGTCTATAGCCTTCGGCCGCCGCAAACGGTTTGCCGCGCGGTGAGCTGTCCGTGGACCGCCAGCCTGGTGTACGCCTTCACCGGGCCCGACGGCAATCAGCCTTATTTTGTCGATCCAGCCTTTGACAGCGCAGGCAACATCTACGGAACCACAATCGAGGGCGGAGCTAGTTTGGTCGGCAACGTCTTTCAACTGACCCGATCGGCCGGGGGCAATTGGACTGCGACCAGCATCCACGATTTCGGCACCAATCCGCCCGATGGCTTTTTTCCCGTCAGCGGAGTTGTCCTTGATAGCGCGGGCAGCGTTTACGGTACTACCGAGGGCGGCGGCGTGAATGGCCCAGGTGCGGTCTATCGTCTTTCGCGTTCCGGATCGGGTTGGACCGAAACCCTGATTTACTCGTTTACCGGCGGAGCCGACGGTAGTGGGCCGATTGGCGGGCTCGTGTTTGACTCGGCCGGCAATCTGTACGGAACAACCAGCGGCGGAGGCTCCGGGGGTGGTGGAACGGTGTTCGAGCTTTCCCCGGCCGGCGGCGGTGCGTGGAACTTTACGCTGCTTTACTCGTTGCCGGGTGCCAACTTCAACGGCCCATATGACAGCCTCTCGTTTGATGCCGCCGGCAATTTGTACGGCACAACCTACGGCAACGGCGCTTACAGCTACGGCAACGTGTTCAAGCTGACGCGAAACAACGGCAACTGGACTTACACCGACCTGCACGATTTCACCGACGGCACCGACGGCGGCAATCCTACCGGCGGCGTCAGCATCGACAGCAGCGGTGATTTGTTCGGCACGACAAATTTTGGAGGCCAGAACAACAACGGCGTTGTCTGGGAGATCGCGCCCTAGCGAGACGCAAGCGGCGTGTTAGGCCGACGCTCTCTAGCGGGCGCCGGCCTTTCTTTTTCTTCCCAGGAAAACCCGTTCACCGGCGTCGGCCGCGCCGGACCTCGTTCGCATCTCATCCGTGTTTCAATCGAAGAGGTTCGCCCGAACATGAAGACCCTCGGACATCTCACCTCGAATCCTCGCGTCACCGTGCGTCGCCAGGGCGAGCCCGACAGCAACGGCCGGTGCGTCGTCTACTGGATGCAGCGCGCCCAGCGCGCGCTCGACAATCCAGCGCTCGACGTCGCCGTCGAAGCCGCCAACATCCTGCATCAGCCGGTGGTCATTTTCTTCGCTCCCGTACCGTTCTATCCGCACGCCAACCTGCGGCACTACGCGTTCCTCGCGCAGGGCATTCCCGACACCGCCGAGCGCGCCCGCAAGCGCGGCATCGGTTTTGTGCTGCGGCGCTATCCCGAGCATTCGCTGGTGAAGTTCTGTGACGAAGTGGCGGCTTCTCTGGTCGTGGGCGACGAGAACCCCATGCGCGAGCCCGATCACTGGCGCGAACTGGCGACGAAGAAGCTCAAGCTGCCGTTCTGGACCGTCGATGCCGACGTCATCGTTCCCTCGAAGCTGCTGGAGAAGGAGCAGTACGCCGCGCGCATCATTCGCCCTCGGATGAAGCTGCGGTTGAAGGAGTTTCTGCAAGCTCCGCTCAACATCAAAGCCAAAGTCGAATGGGAGAAGCCGCGTGGACTGCAATCTCTACCCGACGATGGCTCACTCGACCTGACCGAGCATTGGAAAGAACTGGATCGCTCGGTGCAACCGGTTCACTCGTTCACCGGCGGTACGACGGAGGCGCTGAAGCTGCTGCGCGATTTCGTCGCGCACAAGCTGGCGCACTATCCCGAGCGTCACGGCAAGCCGGAGCTCGATGGCACCAGCCGTCTCTCACCCTACTTGCACTTCGGACAGATCGGGCCGCACACCGTCGTCAACGCGGTCGAGGAAAGCAAAGCGCCACGCGCCGCCAAAGACGACTACCTCGACCAGCTCATTACCTGGCGCGAGCTGTCCATCAACTTTGTGCATTTCAACAAGCTCTACGATTCAATCGAGAGCGCCCCGGACTGGGCGCATAAGACCCTGGCACAGCACGCGCATGACCGGCGGCACGAGCACTACACGCGCCAGCAACTGGAGCAGGCCGAGACTCACGACGAACTCTGGAACGCCGCCCAGATGCAGATGCTGCACGCCGGATGGATGCATAACTACATGCGCATGTACTGGGCGAAGAAAATTCTGGAGTGGAGCACGTCGCCCGCCGTCGCTTATCAGACCGCCGTGTATCTCAACGACAAGTACTTCCTCGACGGACGCGATCCCAACGGCTACGCCGGCATCGCCTGGTCCATCGCCGGCAAGTTCGACCGCCCCTGGTTCGACCGTCCCATCTTCGGCACCATCCGCTACATGTCGGGCAACGCCGCCCGCAAAAAGTTCGACGCCGACAAATACATCGAACAGATGGCCGAGCTGGCGGGGCATTCAGGATTCCATACCGGCAACCTGTTCGACGAGAGTTGAACAGCACATCGTTTCTTCCACGTCCGAACCCGCTTTTCTCGGCATCCGCACCCACTCCGACTAAAGTCGTGCCCTGACACAAAGCTCACGCCGTTCAAGGTTTAGGCAGCCTTGAAGGCGTGCTCCACCCCGGAGACAAGCCCAGCCGCTTTAGCTGCGCTCCTTCTGTTATCGTCATTGCGAATGATTCGCCCGCTTGCCCTCGTACTTTGTTTGTTGCTTGCCATGCCCAGCGTCGCCAAAGAGAAATTTCAGCAGCCCGGCCCGGTGCATCTCGACAAGGCCGGCGACAAATGGGCGCGCGCCTCGCTGAAGAAAATGTCGCTGGAGCAGAAGATCGGGCAGATGTTCATGATCTGGGCCTTCGCCCGCTTCACCAACTTCGACAGCCCGCAATACATCTCGCTGCGCGACACCATGCGCCAGTACCACATCGGAGGCTTCGCGCTCACCGTCTCGCTCGACGACGGCCTGCTCGACAAAAACCCGCCGCTCGAAGCCGCGATGCTCACCAACCAGTTGCAGCGCGACTCCGAATTCCCGCTGCTCTTCGCCGCCGACTTTGAACGCGGGCTCGCCTATCGGCTCCTCGGGGTCACCGACTTTCCGCACGCCATGGCCTTCGGCGCCACCCGCGATCCCAAGTACGCGCGCGAGCAGGGCCGCATCACCGCCGTCGAGGCGCGCGCCATCGGCGTCGAGTGGAACTGGTTTCCCGATGCCGACGTGAACTCCAATCCCGACAACCCCATCATCAACACGCGCTCTTACGGCGAAGATCCCGGCGCGGTCAGCGAGATGGTCGTGGCCAACATCGAGGGCGCGCGCGCCGCCGGCCTGCTCACCACGGCCAAACACTTTCCCGGACACGGCGACACCAACGTCGACTCGCACCTGGCGGTGTCGGTGGTCAACGGACGACCGCGAGCATCTCGACCACGATCGAGCTGCCGCCGTTTCGCGCCGCCATTGCCGCCGGCGTCGACGCCGTCATGGTCGCGCCATCTGAAAGTCCCGGCGCTCGATCCTGACCCCAACCACGTGGCGACCATCTCGCCCGCGATCGTCACCGGCCTGCTGCGAGCAGCAGATGGGCTTCAACGGCCTGGTGGTCACCGACGCACTGCAGATGGGCGGACTGCTGAAGCTCTTCCCGGAAGGCGGCTCGGCCGCTGCCGGACGCGTTGCCGTCGAGGCGGTGAAGGCCGGCGACGATGTGCTGCATCATCCCATCGGACCTGGCCGGCTCGTACAACGGGCTGCTCCAGGCGGTGCGCAGCGGCGAGATTCCCGAGTCGCGCATCGACCAGTCGGTGCTGAAGATCCTGCGCGCAAAGGCTTCGGTCGGGCTGAACAAGGCGCGGCTGGTCGACATCGAAGCCGTACCGCATCTGGTCGCTCAGACCAGGAGCCAGGACCTCGCCCAGGAGATTGCCGACGAATCCGTAACTCTGGTCCGCGACAACCATCGCGTTTTGCCGCTGCAGGCCGTGGGAACTAATCCGTCCCCGAATGCGTATCTTTCGACAGCGGAAAACCGCGACCCGACCCTGCTGCTGGTTTTCACCCCCGACGTGCGAACCGACGCCGGCTGGGTGTTCGACCGGCAGATGCGAGCCCGGATTCCGGGGACGAAGACGATCTACATCGATCCGCGGAACTCGGCGGCCTGGGCGCAGCCGGTGATGGAGGCCGTGGCCCAGGCGAAGACGGTCGTCGCCGCGGTGTATCTGAATCCGCAGGGTGGTGTGCAGCGGAACATGGTCGCCTTGTCGAATGAGCCGGAGGGCGTGCTGCAGAAAGTGGTACAGTCGGCGGCGCAGAAAACCGTAGTCGTCTCGCTGGGCAATCCGTACTTCGCGGTGCAAATGCCCGAGGTGCAGAATTATCTGTGCACGTTTTCGGATGCCAAAGTTTCAGAGTTGAGCGCGGTCGCGGCAATGTTTGGTGAGATTCCGACACCGGGCCGGCTGCCGGTGACCATTCCCGGCATTGCCCCGCGGGGCGCCGGTCTGAGCATGTCGGGCGGAGGAACACGATGAAGACTTCAGGAGCAAGAATCGCAATCATCACACTCATCGCATGGGCGGCGCTGCTGCTAGTGGCCGGCTGCAGCATCAACGTCGACAACAAGGACAAGAAGGACGGCGACGGGAAGGTCGACATCAAGACGCCGTTTGCCGACCTGAAGGTCGATAGCAGTCCCAAGGCAGTGGACAACGGCATTCCTGTATACCCCGGGGCGAAGCTGCGTCCGTCGGAGAAAGACGGCGACAACCATTCCGCCAATGTCGATCTTGGCGCGTTCGGCTTCGGCCTCAAGGTCATTGCCGCCGAATACGACAGCGACGACTCGCCCGAAAAGGTAAAGGCGTTTTACGAAGAAAAGATGAAAGCTTTCGGTCCGACGCTGGTGTGCAAAGGCCATGACAACGCCGACGTCGCTGACTTCAAAATCGATAAGAAGAACAAGAGCGACAAGAAGCTGAACTGCGACGACTCGAAGGGCGATGGATGGGAGATCAAGGTGGGTACCGACGACAACCAGCACCTCGTGTCGATTGAGCCGAACGGCTCCGGTACGCGTTTTGGCACCGTGTTCATCCAGACCCACGGCAAAGACAGCGACGAGAAGAAGAGCACACTGTAGAGGCGTGCTGCCCGATACAAAAACACCCTCGACCCGTTTTCGTCGGGTGAAAGGCAGCCTCCTCGGCGCCACCGCCCTGGTTGTATGCTGTTAGCTGCATCCTGAACTGCGGGGTTAGAGGAATCACATGCGCCTGCTGCTGAACTGGTTGTTAAGCGCGATCGGACTGCTGATCGTCTCCTACATCATGCCGGGCTTCCACGTCAGCGGATTCGGCGCGGCGCTGATTGCCGCTTTGGTCATCGGCCTGGTGAACGCCACGCTCGGCTTGTTCCTGAAGATCGTCACCTTCCCGCTCACCATCCTGACGCTCGGCCTCTTCTGGTGGATCATCAACGCCCTGATGCTGTTGTTCGCTTCGGCGATTCTGCGTCCCAGCTTCGTGGTGAGCGGCTTCCTGCCGGCATTGCTGGGAGCGATTGTGCTTTCGCTGGTGAACATGGTGCTGCGCGCGCTGGCGCGGGACGTGGAAGGGCGATAGCTGCCGCGACATATCGCCGCTCCTGCGGCCGGAGGAGCGCCCCGAAGGAGATTTTAGGAGCCCCGAGTGATTAGCCCGCCGCGGAAGCGGCGGGTATGCTGCCCCAAGAATGCCAGAGCCGCTTCAGCGGCGGCAGGGGCTCATCGAAATTAATCTCCGCCGAAGAATTCTTCCACCTTCTTCACGTCCGTTGTCCGTCCGTACTTCGGCAGGCTGTCCAGAAACACGCGCCCATAGCGCTTGTTAAGAATGCGGTTGTCGAGCAGACACAGCAGCCCGCGATCATGCAGCGAGCGGATCAATCTTCCGAATCCCTGCTTCAGCGAGATCACCGCGCTGGGCACCTGGTACTCGAAGAACGCGTTGCCGCCATCTTCGTCGATGGCCTTGATGCGCGCGGCGACCACGGGATCGTTGGGCACGGCGAACGGCAGCTTGTCGATGATGACGCAGCTCAACTGCTCGCCCTGCACGTCCACTCCTTGCCAGAACGACGACGTCGCAAACAGCACCGCGTCCGGCGTCATGCGAAATTCCTCCAGCAGCGCGTTCTTCGGTGCCGAGCCCTGCAGCAGCATGGGAAAGTCCAGTTCGCCCAGCAACTGCTCGTAAAGCTGATGCATGAGCGCGTAGCTGGTGAACAGGCAGAACGCGCGCCCGCGCGTGATCTCCAGCAACTGCCGGACCCGCTGCGCCGCCTTCTCCACGAAGCGCGGATCGCGCGGGTCGGGCAGATCCGGCGGAACGTAGAGCAGCGCCTGGCTCTCGTAATCGAAGTGCGACGGAACGACCAAGCTCGCGCGCGTGCTGGATGCCGAGCCGTCCGCGGATGTACTCAAAGCCGCCCGACACCGCCAGCGTCGCCGAGGTCAGGATCGCCGACTCCAGATGCTCGAACAGCGTGGTCCGCAGAATGTCGGCCACCGCGATCGGCGTCGCCTGCAGAAACACGTTTTGCTGGCCGCCACGGCGGCGGCTGGATGCGCCCGGCGCGCCTGGTTTGAAGCTTCCGACTCGCCGCCGCGCCGCTCGATCCAGAAGACCGTGTTCTTCTGCTGCGCTTCCATCACGAAGCCCAGCTGCATCCGCAGCTCTTCCACGCGCCGCGACATCGCGTGTACTTCTTCCGGCTTCTTGGGAATCGCCTGCAATTCGGTGAACAGATGCGTCAGCGCATTCTGCAATCCCAGATACTCGTCGCCGTTTTCTTCCAGGAACTCCGCGCGATTCTCGAAGGCGAAGCGGCCCTCGCCCGGCGGCAGGATGGAGAAGAAGAATTGCGAATGCTCGCGCACCCGCGCCGAAGCCTGCAGCACATCGGCGACCGGAATGTCGGCGCTGCGCAAGACGCGTTCTCGACATCGCGCAGCAGGTCGTCGATCCGCAGATTTGAAACGGTCACGCCGAAGTAATCCGCGGCGACGTCTTCCAGTTCGTGCGCCTCGTCGAAGACCACCACCCCGGCATCGGGCAGCACGCCGGCGTCAGGCGAGTGGTCCAGCGAAGCCTTGATCGCCAGGTCGGCGCAAAACAGGTGATGGTTGACGATGATGATGTCGCTTTCCAGAGCGCGCCGCCGCATCTCGGTGATGAAGCAGCGATCGAACTGCTGGCACTCGGAGCCGATGCAGCGGTCGGCGCGCGCGTCGAGCTTGGGCCACAGGTAGCTGCTCTCCGGCAGGTCGGCCAGCTCGGCGCGGTCGCCGGTCTCGGTCTTCTGCTCCCACTCGCTGATGATGCGGAACTGGTTGATCTCGTCGAGGCCGTTCAGCACCGGCTGATTGGTCAGGTCGTAGAGCTTCTTGCGGCAAAGATAATTGCCGCGCCCCTTCATGTAGCAGACGCGCAGTTCGCCTAGGTGCTCTTTGAGGAAGGGCACGTCCTTGTAGAAGAGCTGCTCCTGCAGGGTCTTCGTGCCGGTCGAGATGATGACGCGCTTGCCCGAGCGAATGACTGGCAGCAGATACGCCAGCGTCTTGCCCGTGCCCGTGCCGGCCTCGACGATTAGGTGGCGACGCTCGGTCAGTGCCTGCTCGACGGCTTCTGCCATCTGCAACTGCCCGCGACGAAATTCATAGGCAGGATGCGTTTTGCGCCAGCAGGCCTCCGGGACCGAAGAACTGGTAGAGCGATGGCAGCCGCGCGGCCAAAGTTGCGGGTTGTGACGGGGAGGACACGGTGCGAGGAGTCTTGTCCCTATAATAGCTGTACGGGTCGAATCAGTGTGGCGCGTCGGATGATTGACATCGGGCGCGTACGTCACCCACGCCACGCACCTATCCTGGACCGAGTTTTCACAACTCCGAAAGAGCTTACTTGAGCCGCCGCATTCAATACGAAGAGAAGAAGACCCATCTCGGCGACTCGCCGAGTTTGGGAACGCTGGCCATTGTCGGGCGCCCGAACGTCGGCAAGTCTACGCTGTTCAACCGGCTGGTCGGTTCGCGCCGCGCCATCGTCGGCGACGAGCCCGGCATCACCCGCGACCGCCTCTACGGCGACATCGAATGGGCCGGACGCCGTCTGCGCGTGGTCGACACCGGCGGCATCGTTCCCGACGACAAAGCGCTGATCCCGTCGGAGATTTTTCGCCAGGCGCGCGTGGCGTTGGAAGAGGCCGATGCCATCGTGATGGTGGTCGACGGCCGCACCGAGCTGGCTTCGCCCGGACATCGAACTGGCGCGACAGCTGCTTGCGTACCGGCAAGCCGCTGCTGCTGGCGGTGAACAAGATGGACACGCCGAAGCTCGAGCCCTACGCCGAGGAGTTCCGCCGGCTCGGGATCAAGGAGCTGTTTCCGATTTCCGCCGAGAACGGGAACGGGATCGCGGAGTTGCTGGAGCACGTAATCGAGCTGATGCCGGAGCCGAAGGAAGATCCTGCCGACGCGGAACCGCAGGTCCCTCGACTGCGCTCGGTCGCTGAACGCGACCAAACTCCGCTCGGGATGACAAATCAAGGAGAGAACGCTGCCTCAGTCGGGTCGCTCGGAAGGGCAAAGTCCAAACGAAAAACGGCCCGGGATTTAGCGCAGGAAGCGAGCCAAGAAGACGCCGTCGAAGGCGAGTCGAGCGAGGCCGAAGAACCGGAGCAGAAGGAAACCAAGGTGGCGATCATCGGCCGGCCCAACGTGGGCAAGTCGACGCTGCTGAATGCGCTGACGGGAACGTCGCGGGCGATTGTCTCGCCGGTCGCCGGCACCACCCGCGATGCCGTCGACGAAGTTCTGGAGCGCGACGGCCTCAGCTATCGCTTCATCGACACCGCCGGTATTCGCCGCAAGGGCAAGACCGAACTGATGGCCGAAAAGCTTTCGGTGGTCATGGCTCGCAAGCATCTGGAAGCCGCCGACGTCGCGCTCATGCTCATTGACGCGGTCGAAGGCGTGACTGCCGGCGACGCCACCATCGCCGGTTATGCGCATGAGAGCGGGCGCTCGGTCATCATCGTCATCAACAAGTGGGACCTGGTGACCACGGCGCGTACCGACGGCAAGCCTCCCGCCGATCCGAAGCTTTACGAAGAACAGCTGCGGCGGCACCTGAAGTTCCTGAACTATGCGCCGGTGGTTTTTGTCTCGGCAGCCGAAGGGCAAGAATCTGGACAAGCTGTTCTCGACGCTGGAGCTGGTGGCGCGCGAGCGGCGCAAGCGCGTCGGCACCGGCGAGATGAATCGCTTCCTCAGCCGCATCGATTTCGAGCGCGCCTCGGTGCCCATGTCGAAGCGCGTGAAGATTCTGTACATGACCCAGGCCGGCGTTTCGCCCCCAACGTTCATCCTGTTCACCGACCGCGCGGTGAAGCTGCATTTCTCGTATCAGCGATTCCTGGAGAACCAGATTCGCGACGCGTTCGGATTTGTCGGCACGCCGATCTGGATCAAGAACCGCGCGCGGAATGAGGGGAAGAAGTAGCTAGCGCCAAGGGCCACGCTAATCCCTCGCGAGGTCGTTAAGCTAATTTTTCCAGGCGCTCGAGCGTGTCGGGATATTGCCGCACCAGAAGCACCAGAGCCGCAGCCTGCGGATTCGGAGTAGCGCGGCCTTGCTCCCACTTCTCCAGAGTGCGTTCGTTTACGCGGAGCTTGCGCGCAAAGACGGCTCGAGAACAGACGGAACTTTGCGCGCGTCTCCAAAATAAATTTACCGTCGACGGTCGGCAGAGGTGGCGGAGCGCTCTTATACGAGCGCAAGGTGAGCTTGCCTTCGCGGTGGGCTTTCATTGCGCGAACGCCTTCCATCACTTCATCAAAGACCCGTCTTCTTTTCATGATCGCGATCTCCCACCCTTGCCTTTCCGCTCGCCCTGTCTTTTCCGCCGGCTCTCCAATTCCGTTTCGATGGCCTGGCGCAGCAACTTTTTTTCTGGGGTCGTCAGGTCTACCGCTTCGTTCTTGTCGTAAATCGTCAAAAGCCAAATCTGAATGTCGGACAAAAAGTAATAGTAGATAACCCGCAATCCACCCCGTGTTCCTTTTCCGCGATTCCGATCCCGCCAGCGCAGCTTCCGTAAACCGCCTGTACCGGGGATGAGGTCGCCCGCTTGCGGATCCGTTCCAAGTATCTCTGTAGCGCGGCATATTCGTCGTCCTTCAAGTAGTTCGGTACAAATTTCGTGAACGCCGGAGCTTCGACGAATTCCATAACCCTTATGCAGACTGAATTAACTATACGCTAGTAGCGTACCATCATCGCGATGATCAGGCTACCGGCACGGTCTCCGCTGCCAGCCACCCATCCAACTCCTGCAGCGCCCGCTCGCAGACCATGGCGTGACGCCGCTTCTTGTCGCGCACCCGGCGCTTGGTGTCTTCGTCCAATTGGCAGCAGCAGATCGAAGGTGATGTTCGCCGGCTGGAAGTGCTTTGCCTCAGCGTGGCAGATGTAGTTCACCAACGCTCCGAAGGCCGTTGCCCGCGGCGGCGCAACCGGCTTCGGCACCGCGATGCCAGCGCCGCGGCGTGCATCCCCGCCAGCAGCCCCGTGGCAATCGATTCGACGTAGCCTTCCACGCCCGAAATCTGCCCCGCGAAGATCACGTTGGAGTGCTGCTTCATCTGCAGCGTTTCGTTCAGCAGCGTCGGTCCATTGATGTAGGTGTTGCGGTGAATCTGCCCGTAGCGCAGAAACTTCGCATTCTCCAGGCCGGGGATGAGCCGCAGCACGCGCGCCTGCTCGCCAAATTTCAGATGGTTCTGGAAGCCGACCAGGTTGTAGGAGTCGGCGCGCAGATTCTCCTGGCGCAGCTGTACCACAGCGTAGGGCATCTGTCCGGTGTGCGGATTGCGCAGGCCCACCGGCTTCATGGGGCCGAAGCGCAGGGTGTCGCGGCCGCGGCGCGCGATCTCTTCAATCGGCAGGCAGCTCTCGAAGTAGTTGAGGTTCTCCCAGTCCTTGGCGTCGACCGCGTGCGCCTCCAGCAGCGCGTCGAGGAAGCGGTCGTACTCTTCCTTCGTCATCGGGCAGTTGATGTAGTCGGCGGTGCCCTTGTCGTAGCGCGCGGCCATGTAGCAGCGCGTCATGTCGATGGAGTCGGCCTCGACGATTGGGCGAGATCGAGTCGTAGAAGTACAGTTGCTCGTTGCCGCTCAAGCGCAGGATCTCGCGCGTGAGCGCGTCGGAAGTCAGCGGCCCGGTGGCGATCACCGTAATCGCGTCGGTCTCGTCGATGCTGGTGACTTCTTCGCGCACGACTTCGAATCAGCGGCTCGGCTTCGATCGCCGCGGTAACGGCTTCGGCAAACTTCTCGCGATCGACGGCCAGCGCGTGTCCGGCGGGAACAGCGGTCCTGCGCAGCGATCTCCATCAGCAGCGAGCCGGCGCGGCGCATCTCTTCTTTCAGCAGCCAGGGCGCGGTGTTTTCGCTGTCGGACTTCAGCGAGTTCGAGCAGACCAGCTCGGCAAAGTTAGCCGTCTGATGCGCGGGGGTCGAGCGTACCGGACGCATCTCGTACAGACGCACCGGCACGCCGCGGCGCGCGCACTGCCACGCGGCTTCCGAGCCGGCGAGTCCGGCGCCGATGATGCGAATGATTTTGGTAGAGGGTGAGGTCAAGCTGTCTCTCATCAATGTCGAACGATGTACAAAGTTTGGGTGGAGCACGATGGGTGGAGCACGCCTTCAGGCGTGCACATTACAACTACAATTTGGTATGCGCTTTAGCGCCCGATGTAACTTACCTCAGGGGCTGAAGCCATGATGTTCAGCGATCCTAACTGAAAGCCTGAAGGCGTGCTCCACCCGGAAACAAACTGCCGGCTACCCGGAAATCTGTATGTCTTACTGGTTCGAATGCCACTTCTCCGGCATCTCTCACTCGAACGGGACGAGCCGACCCAGTCGGCCTTGTCTTCATACTAAATGCGCAGAGGAGTTTCCTGATGCCGAGAGTTTCCTACATCGAGCCCGAGCAGGCTTCCCCGGAAGTTCGCGAGATCTACGAGAAGACCTTCAAGGGCAAGCCGGGCAACATTCAAAAATTGTTGGCGCGGCGACCTGAGGTGCTGAAGACCTTCCTACCCTTCTACGCCAGCATCGGACGCACGCTGGAGCGCCGTCTCTACGAACTGGTCTACATCCGCGTGTCGATGATCAACGCTTGTCATTATTGCCTGCAGCATCATCTGGCCTCCTCCAAGCGAGCCGGGGTTACACCGGAAGATTGGCAGGCTCTGAAATCCGGGGATTACAGCAAGTTCTCGCCACAGGAGCAGACGGCGCTCAAGCTTGCAGAAAAGCTGACGTTGGAGTCGCGCAACATCAACGACGCCGACTTCGCTGAGCTGAAGCAGCACTTCTCCGAGGAACAGATCGTCGACCTCGACGTGCTGGTCGCGCTGGTCAACTTCACCAATCGCGTCACCGATCCGCTGGGAGCGGAAGTGGAATTTCCGGAGGAAAAAATCTAGCGGCGCTCGCTATACTGAGGGCCCATGGCAGGACCCGCCGCCGACAGGAAGAACGCTCTTCGCGAAGTGCGCGAGATCTACGAACGCGCGTTGCGAGGCGATCCTTCGGCCGTGCGCGACCTGCTGACGCAGCGTCCGGAGCAGTTGCCGGCCTTCCTGGCCAACTATGGCACCGTGGGCTCGCGCCTCAACCGTCGGACCTACGAGATCGTTTACCTCCGTGTTTCCACGATGAACGGCTGCGAGCAATGCGTGCGCGCCCATCGCGAATCGTCACAGTGGGTTGGGTTGACGGCGCAACATTGGCAGGCACTGGAGGCCGGCGATCATAGCCCGTTTGATGAGGCGGAGCGGGCGTCGCTGGGTCTCGCGGAGAAGCTGACGCGCGCGCCGGAGCAGGTCGACGCTTCGGACGTCGCCGCGCTCAGGAAGTATCTGCCGGCCGAGCAGGTGGTCGATTTGCAGTTGCTGGTGGAGCTGGCAAACCTCAGCAGCCGGCTGCCCGACCCGCTGCAGGCTGATCTGAAGGGCCCGAAAGTCAGGATCTCGGAGAGATAGCAGACCAGGCTGCAGAATCATTAGGTTAGTCCAGTTTTCCGATTCGACACTATCATGCCATTCCTCTTTAGCATCATTTGGTAAGTTTGCCGGTCGTATAGAATGCCCTTTCCTGCGCATTGCAGACCTCCTGGGCGACGTAAAAGTGTCAAGACGTGCTGGACGCCGTCCGTCGGGCCAGTCGGCCCCCTGAAGGCGTCTATGCGTAAATTCCCGATTTGGAATAACTTAGCGCAGGCGGAAGCAGCAATCCCGGGTCGCCGGCGCACCGCAGGCGCTGCCTTCTCGGGGGATGAAGCGCGCCATCCCGCCGTGAGTGCCCGACACGCTAAAATAGAAAATTACGGTGGCCCGTCCGGCGTTTCGTAAGCCGGGTTCCTCAGTGTCAGGCCGCTGGTCAAATTTATGTTCGAAGTCACTGTTGAAGACACCTTTTCTGCCGGGCACTACCTGCGCAACTATCGCGGCAAGTGCGAGAAGCCGCATGGTCATAACTATCGCGTGCGCGTCACCCTGAGCGGCGCCGAACTGGACCAGGCCGGGCTGCTGCTCGACTTCAAGGAACTGAAGGACGTGCTGCGCCCGGTGATGAACTATCTCGATCACGAGATGATCAACGAGCTGAAGCCGTTCGACACCGTCAATCCGTCGGCGGAAAATCTGGCCAAGTATTTCTACGACGAGACCAACTCGCGCCTCAAAGAAAGCACTAAGGGTCGCGTGCGGGTGAAGGACGTCACCATCTGGGAGACGGACACGACGACGGCGCGGTACAGCGAATAATCCGCGCAGCAGGAACCAGTGCAATCAAGCTTCCCCGATGGTGAACAGCAGATCCCTCGTCGGCCTGAAGGCCTCCTCGGGATGACAATTCAAGAGAGGTACTGTATCGGCCCGCCTGAAGGTGTGCCCCTTCAAATCACCCCAATGCAGATCATCGAGATTTACAAGTCGTTGCAGGGCGAATCCTCTCACGCCGGGTTGCCGTGCATCTTTGTGCGGCTGGCGGGGTGCAACCTGCGGTGCTCCTGGTGCGATAGCGAATACACCTTCAAGGGCGGCGTCCGCATGACGCTCGACGAGGTCGCAGCGCGAGGTGCATCGCCTCTCACCTAACGGCGGCCTGGTCGAATTCACCGGCGGCGAGCCGCTGCTGCACGAGCGCGAAGTTGTGCCGCTGATGGAGCGGCTGATTGCCGGCGGCTACAAGATTCTGCTGGAGACCAGCGGCGAGCGTCCGCTGGAACGCGTGCCCAAAGAAGTCGTGAAGATCGTTGATGTGAAGTGTCCCGACTCGGGCGAAGGCGACAGTTTTCGCATGAGCAACCTCGAGCAACTAACGCCGCAGGACGAGGTGAAGTTCGTGATCTCCAGCCGGCGGGATTATGAGTTTGCCCGCGACTTCACCCGCGAGCACGCGCTCGATCGCAAGGTCTTCACCGTGCTGTTCTCGCCGGCGTTTCGCAAGGATGCCGTGGGAACCCGCGATGCCTCCAACTGTGTGGTTGACCCGCAGGATCTGGCGCAGTGGATGCTGGCCGACGAGGTCAACGCCCGCCTGGGATTACAGATTCACAAGTTCATCTGGGAGCCGCAGGTGAAGGGAGTGTGAGGAGGAAGTGGTAAGGGGTCTGGAAATTGGGGTGACCGGCTTGAAACAGGTATCGGCGAACCGCCCCGCCCAAGCAAAAGCGGCTTGAACGGGGCACCCTCATGACCTTACCGGCGCGAACGACCATGACCAAAGACACAGCACGCGTTGTGGTTTCACTCAGTGGCGGCATGGATTCGGCCACCTGCGCTGCGCTTGCCGTGCGCGACTACGGCGCGGAAAACGTTGCCGCGCTGCACGTCAGCTATGGACAGCGCACCGAGGCGCGCGAGCAGACGTCGTTCCTCGGTATCTGCGAGACGCTGGGCATCCATCGCCGGCTCATCTTCAAGACGCCGTTCTTCCGCCTCATCGGCGGCTCGGCGCTCACCGACTCCAGCATCGACGTTCCCGACGCGCCGCAGCACATCGGCGCCGAGATTCCGGTGACCTACGTCCCCTTCCGCAATTCGCATTTTCTGTCGGCGGCGGTGAGTTGGGCCGAAGTGCTGGGCGCCGACCGCATCTATATCGGCGCGGTGCAGCAGGACAGCTCCGGCTATCCCGACTGCCGGCCGGAGTTTTATGAAGCTTTCAATCAGGCCATCCGTGCCGGGACCAAGGAAGGCCGCATCCAAATTGAGACGCCGCTGATCGCGTTGCGGAAACATGAGATTGTGACCCGTGGCCTTGAACTGGGCGCTCCGTTCCATTTAACGTGGTCATGCTACAGCCGGGAGGACCAGGCATGTGGCAGTTGCGACAGTTGCGTTCTGCGGCGCCGGGCGTTTGCGGCAGCGGGCGCGGTCGATCCCATTCCTTATCTGTCGGCAACTGCGGTCCAGGACTTTTCATGAAGCAAACATCAAGATCATCGCTGGAGACCGTGCAGAAGAAGGGCAGTGCAGACGCGGCTCTTTGCGCTGGAGGGAACAATGAAGAAATGTTTTAATTTCGCCGCCGCGTTGCTCTTAGCGGTCCTGTGCGCCGCTCCGCTCTGGGCGCAACTCGATGGAAAGTTTCGCGGAGAAGTCAAAGACCAGTCCGGCAAGCCCCTGGCAGGCGCCACCGTTGTGTTTTACGACGCCAACACGGGGAGAAAGTACGAAGCCAAAACGAACGGCAAGGGTGAATACGTCCTGGGCACCGTTTACGCGGGCACCTACAAAGGGACTCTGCTGGTCAATGGAAACCCCATCGACGAACAGAACAACATTCCGGTAGCGGCCGGGCAGGAGCAGGTCGTCAATTGGGATGAGAGCAAGAACCACTCCGCCGCCGTATCCGCCGAGCAACAGGCCAAAGTGGCTGCCGCCACCAAGGAAAACGAGAAGATCAAGAGCCTGAACGAAACCTTGAAGCAGGCTAAAGAGCTCGAAGGTCAGGGGAACTACGATCAGGCGGTGACCATCCTGCAGCAGGCGACGACCGTGGATCCCAATCAGGATCTGGTGTGGGCTTATCTGGGCGACGCCCAGCGCGGCGCCAAGAAGTACAGCGACGCAGCGGAGTCCTATCAGAAGGCGCTGGCCCTGAAGCCGACTTCGGGACCGTACATGAACCAGTTGGCCGATGCCTACGCCAAGTCGGGGCAGACAGACAAGGCCATTGAGCAGTACGCCGCCGCGGCACAGGCCGATCCCACCAACGCCGGCTCCTATTACTACAACGAGGGAGCGGTGCTGACCAACACCGGCAAAGTCGATGAGGCCCTGGCGGCGTTCGACAAGTCCATTCAGATCGATCCTACCCGCGCCGACGCTTACTACTGGAAGGGCGTCGACTTGATCGGCAAAGCCACCACCGACAAATCCGGAAAGATGGTAGCGCCTCCGGGAACGGCCGAGGCGTTCAACAAGTATCTGGAGCTGCAGCCCAACGGTAAGTATGCCGACGCGTCCAAGCAAATGCTGGCCACCATCGGCGCTTCGGTTGAAACCACCTACGGCAAGTCGAAAAAGGGCAAGTAAGTTCTTAGCTGCGGGGCGGAGCGATCCGCCCCGATGATCTTTTGTTGCCGGTTCCCATACCGGTTTTCTTCGTCCGTCCTCGATGGTTGTCTTCTGGCATGACCAGCAAAAACGAAGCGAAACTTCTGTCTTTTTCGGAGGCTCGTAGGGTCGTCGAAGGCTATGCGACATGCCTTGCGCCCAGCCGTGCGGAGATGCTGCCGCTGCTGCAGGCAGCCGGCATGGTGCTGGCGGAAGACCTCCGCGCCGACCGCGACTTTCCGCCCTTTCCGCGCTCCACGCGCGATGGCTTTGCCGTCCGCGCCAGCGATGTACAAACGGTCCCGGCTCGCTTGCTGTGCAGGGGCGAGATTCGCGCCGGAGCCTCCGAACAGGAAAGCGCCATCCGGGTGCAGCCGGGCGAAGCGGTGGAGATCATGACGGGCGCTCCGGTTCCGGCTGGAGCCGATGCAGTGGTGATGGTCGAGCACACCGAACGCAGTGGCGACGTCGTGGTCGTCCAGCGGTCGGTAGTGGCGGGTGAGAACGTGGTCGCGATGGGCGCCGAAGCGCGCCAGGGCGACGTGATGGTGACCAGGGGCCAGCGGGTGAATCACGCTGTCGTCGCGGTCGCGGCGGCCCTGGGGCGGGCCGACGTTGCGGTGCATCGGCGTCCGCGGGTGGCGATCCTGGCGACCGGCGATGAGGTGGTCGACATCAACCTGCGGCCGGGGCCAAACGAGATTCGCAACTCCAACAGCTACTCGCTGGCCGCACAGGTGCAGGCCGGCGGCGCGGAGGCGATGATCCTGCCGGTGGCGCGCGACGAAGCCGATGAACTGGCGCTGCTGCTGCGCAAAGGCTTCGAAGCCGATCTGCTGCTCATCACCGGCGGCGTGTCGATGGGCAAGTACGATCTGGTAGAACAGGTGCTGGCCTCGTTCGAGGCGGAGTTCTTCTTCACCGGCGCGCTGATCCAGCCGGGCAAGCCGGTGGTCTTCGGAGAAGTGGAACTTGACGGCGCGCGCACGCCGTTTTTCGGCTTGCCGGGCAATCCGGTATCGACCATGGTGACCTTCCAGCTATTCGTGCAGCCGGTGCTGGACGGCCTGATGGGCGCGGCGCCGCGTCCGCTGCCGTTTGCCCAAGCCACCTTGAAAGCCGACTTCAGCAGCAAGACCGGGCTTGTGCGCTTCCTTCCGGCGAAGTTGAGCGGCTCAATTGAGAAGCCCGAGGTCGAGTTGCTCCGCTGGCAGGGCTCGGGCGACCTGATGGCGACCTCCCAGGCCAACTGCTACATTGTGGTACCTCCGGACCAACCGCAATTCCGCGCGGAGCAGACGATTACAGTGCTGCTGTACAGCTAGCTTCGGTAGAGCGAAGCCGATGCCGGCCGCCGTAGCCTGGCATGGCCCCCAGCCTCACGAAATAACCTTCTTCTCTTCCTCTCGTTCGCGGGTGTACTTTACCTACTAAGGTGACTTTTCAGACGTTTGTGCCTGGGGAAATTGAAGCCGCTTTGGGCGGGCGGTATATCGTAGGTCCCGAGATTGCCTCCGGGGGCCAGGGAACCGTTTTTCGGGCGACCCGAACCGCCCGGAAAGACGGCACCGTCACCAATGACCTGGTAGCGTTGAAGCTGCTCTTCGATCCCTCGCAGGCCTTTCGCGTCGAGCGCGAGGTCACCGCGATGGAGAACCTCACCCATCCCAACCTGGCCCGGCTGCTCGAGCATGGTTACTGCTACATCGGCGCCGGGGGCAGAAAAGCCGTTTACAGCACCTACGAATTCATCGAAGGCCTGACCCTGAAGCAACGGCTGAAGAATGGCGGCCGGCTGCTGGAATCCGAAGCCCTGCCCATCGGGCGCGACATCTCGGCGGCCATCGCGGAGTTGTGGGAACACCGCATCGTTCATGGCGACATCAAGCCGTCCAACATCATCTTGAGAAACTCCGGTGGGGCCGTTCTCATCGATCTGGGCATTCTCCGCTTTTTCGAAGAGGAAACGGCGGCCAAGCCGCTACGCCCCGTCGATCGCTTCGCTCCGGCAACGGTCAGGCCGTGGGGAACGGCAGGCTACTTGTCGCCCGAGCAGGCGCGCGGGGAAAAATTGTCGTGCGCCTCCGATATTTTTTCCCTGGGGGTCGTGCTGCTGGAGAGCCTGCAAGGCTGGCATCCCACCAACGGCGACCAGATGGCCCTGGCCAATGGCATCCAGGCGAGCGGGCGCCGGCTGGATGTGAGTAACGCATTGCTGGCCGTGCTGGATCGAATGCTGGTGCTGACTCCGAGAAACCGCGGCAGGCTGAGCAAACTCAGCAGCTACTTCCAAATGATGCAGCAGCAGAACGAAGAACAGTACGCCCGCGGCGCCAACCCCCAGCCGCATACTCGCACCTAGCCGCGGCGCGGCCTCAACAGGCTGAGTTCGCCGGCAGCCTCGGGCCGATCACGGAATCACTTGGCGTCGCCACCACGATGAGTCATGTGGAGACAGCCTGATCTCAAATATGATGCCGCATCCTCGGGTGACATCCAGCTAGCCGCGCTCATTGGTCCGGTGTTCATCACCGACAAGCCATTGTCCAAATTAGTGATTTTCAAACTGAAGAAGACGTTTGGCGTTTGCGCCGTCAGCAGAGGTTCGTAGATTTCAAAATAGAAAGAAAGAGGGGTGAACGCCGGCTTTCCCAACGTGCTTGGATTTCCGTAAGAGCCAGATTGAATCATCCAGCTCACTAGTGCTCGGTCTTGCCGGCGAGCAGATCGACCGCGTGCGGCAGGACACCGATCACGGCTTCCAGCGATTGCAGGGCGCCGTTGGGGCTTCCGGGCAAGTTCAGGATGAGACATTGGCCGCGCACGCCACAGACGGCGCGGCTGAGGACGGCATACGGCGTGTGCTGCAAGCCGGCCGCCCGCATCAGTTCCGGGATACCGTCGATCAGGCGCGAGCAGACGGCGCGCGTGGCCTCGGGAGTGACGTCGCGCTCGGCGATGCCGGTGCCTCCCGTGGTCACCACCAGTTGCACTTGCGCGCTCAGGCGGAGCAGCGCGGCTTCAATGGCTGCTCGCTCGTCGGGAACGGTCTCATGCATGGTGACATCGAAGCCGTGCTGGCGCAGCAGCGCCCCCGTAGCCGGGCCGGAGCGGTCGGCGCGCTCGCCTCGCGAGGAGGAATCACTGACGGTGAGTACAGCGGCAGTCTTGGTCATTCAGCCAATCTTCGGTGGAGCACGCCTTCAGGCGTGCATCAATGCTCCATTATGAAATCCTGCGGCTTTAGCCCCTGAGGGGTCTTCAGCAGGATTACCCCAGCGCCTAAAGGCGAAGCGATTTGGTCAATCGATATGCACGCCTGAAGGCGTCTTCCACTTTGCTTCCTTTATTTCTTGCTGGCGGTCCGTCTATATTCTCCGCTCTTGCCGCCGGACTTGCGCAGCAGCATCACTTCGCGGATCTCGATGCCTTTATCCAGGGCCTTGCACATGTCATACACGGTCAGAGCAGCGATGGAGGCGGCGACCAATGCTTCCATTTCCACGCCGGTTTCGGCCGTGGTGCGCGCCAGGGTGCGAATGGCGATGCCGTCGCGTTTGATCTCGGCGGTCACATCGACCTTGCTCAACGGAATCGAGTGGCACATGGGGATAAGCTCCGAGGTGCGTTTCGCCGCCTGAATGCCCGCGATGCGCGCGACCTCCAGCGGATCGCCCTTGGGGTTCCGGGGCAGCGCGCGCAGTACCTCGCGGCTCATGGCGACGAAGGCGGAGGCCTCGGCCTCGCGCACCGTGGCTTTTTTTCCGGAGACATCGACCATGGAAGCGCGGCCGTCCGAGTCGTAGTGGGAGAGCTTTTTCATGTGCGATCTAACATCATAAGCCCGCCGGCGGGTGGGCTACATAACGTGATTCTTTTTGGGGGCGACAGAAGATTAGCGCCGGGTGTCACTGCCATCGCGCGGTTCGTGGCCTGGAAGATCGCGAGGTGGGTTCATCCCCGGATGTCTGCGGTTGATGTTGAGTCGGAGATCTTCGTGACCCCGACATCTCCCGGATCTCGAAAAGCGCTCGGTCTGGGACGCCCGTGACAGCCTTCTCCGCAGGCGAACCGCAGATCGTGGCGGCAGCGCCGTTGCGGTATCCCACTCATTCGAACACCGCGAAGGAGTGGGGCACCCGGCACGCAAAGCGCCGCGCTTACTCGTGGCGTAACGCTTCCATGGGTTCGACGCCGGCGGCGCGGGCTGCGGGAATCCAACTGGCCACCAGCGCGATAGCCAGCAGCAGCGCCACGCCGGCGATGACGGTAAGCGGATCGTTGGGCGTGACGCCATAGAGCATCGAGCGAATGGCGCGCGTGAACAGCAGCGCACCGGCCACGCCGGCGACAATTCCCGCCAACGCCAGCAGCGAACTCTCGCGCAGCACCATGGCGCGCATCTGGGTGCGGCGCGCCCCCATCGCCAGGCGAATGCCGATCTCGTTGGTGCGCTGCGTGACCGAGTACGCCATGATGCCGTAAATCCCCACCGAAGCCAGCGCCAGGGCGAGCAGTCCGAAGCCCGAGGTCAGCGCCACGAAGACGCGCTCCTGCTGCATGGCCGCGTTGATCTGCTGCTCCTGCGTGCGCAGGTCGTTGTTCGGGGGCAGGTTAGGATCGATCTGTTGCAGGACCTGCCGCAGCGACGGCACGACTGCCATCGGGTCCACCTCGGTGCGAATCATGTAGGTCATGGCGCCGGTCTCGTGCTGCTGCACGAACGGCAGAAAATATTGCGGCGGCGACGGCGTGCGCAGGTCGGAGTAGCGAGTATCGCCGCAGATGCCAACGATCTCGATCCAGTTCATCGGGCCGTGTCCGTCTCCATAGAAGTTAATCGAAAACCGTTTGCCGATGGGATTCTGTTTGCCGAAGCGTTGCCGCGCCAGCGTCTGATTGATAACCGCGACCTTCGGCGACGTTGCCGTGTCGTTCGCGTCAAAGCCGCGCCCGGCGAGAATCGGGATTCCCATCGTTTCGAAGAAGCGCGTTCCGACAACGTTGTTGTACTCGGCCTGGCTCATGTCATTCTTCACGCTCTCGCCCTCGATGATGAAATCGGTGCGATCGCTGTCGTCGGCGATGTACGCCACCTCGGACGGGGAAACCGATTTCACGCCCGGGATGGTTGCGAAGGCCTGCTCAATCCGGCGATGCAGTTCAACGTCTTTGCCCGGCGGATAAGCGCTGCGCGGAGGATTGATTTCGGCCAGCAGCAGATGGTCGGTGCGGAAGCCGACATCGACCGAGTTCAGGCCGCTGAGCGTGCGCAGGAACAGGCCCGCGCCAATGACCAGCAGCGTGGACAGCGCGATCTGAAAGGCGACCAGCGCCTTGCTGGCCATGCCTTTGCGGCGGCGGGTGGTGGTGTGCGCGGTTTCTTTCAATCCGCTCGTCACCTCGGCGCGCGCCGCCGCCAGTGCCGGAGCGATGCCGAAGAGCAGTCCCGTCACGAGCGTCAGTGCGGCGGTGAAGCCGAAGATCTTCCAGTCGAAATGAACGTGGAACTCCGAGCGCTCCCAGGCATTCTCGGTCATCTTGGGAATGACGATGCTGCCGAGGTACCCGGCGAACAGTCCTCCAATCCCGCCGAGCGCCGCCAGCAGCAGACTCTCGACCAGCATCTGCCGGACGACGCGAAAACGTCCTGCCCCTAGCGCAAGGCGCACGCTCATCTCGCGCTGACGGCGTGCACCCCGCGCCAGCAGCAGGTTGGCGACGTTGGCGCAGGCCAGCAGCAGAACGAAGCCAACCAGCGTCATCAGTACGGCCATCGGCTTGGCAAAGACGCGCTCCTGCTCGAAGAGGCCGCGGCTGCCGTCCAGCAGCCGGAGCTGCGGAATGTCTTCTCCCTTCTTGATGGGCATGGTAGCGCGCACAATCGATTGCAACTGAACGTTGAGTGCAGCTTGCGCGGCGGTGTCGCTCACGCCTGGCTTGGCGCGGCCCATGATGTTCACCCACCAGTAGCCGTTCTGCGAGAGCGCACTTCCGTAGGCCACATCGCCAGGAACTACGGAGTCGACAATCATCCTCATGGGCCAGACCAGCGGCTCCATCGTCATCGGGAGAAAGATATCGGGCGACTGCTGCACGTTTTTGGCGCCGGTGAATCCTTTGGGGTTGACGCCGATGATAGTCAGAGGAACGCCGTTGACGTGAATGACTTCCCCCACTGCCGAGGGAGACTTGCCGAACTCGCGCTCCCAAAAGCCGTGGCTGATGACGACCACCGGACTCTGGTTGGGCGCGTTCTCATCCGACGGTTGGATGGGGCGGCCCAGTATCGGCCGAATTCCCAGCGCCTGGTAGTAATTGCCGGAGACGAACTCGGTCTGCAGGCGCATGGCCTCGCCGCGGATGTTCGCGTTCGTCCCGGTTTCCTTAAAGGCGAACAGGTCGTTGAGCACGCGATTGTCGGCGCGCAGTTGCTGGAAGATCGGATACGAAAACGATGAGCTGGTTGCCATGCCGCCCGGCAACGTGTCGAAGTTTCCCCAGATGTCGTGTACAACGTTGTTGTTTTCGCTGGCCACCCACTCCAGCAGGCGCAGGTTCTCGGCGTGGGGCACGGCCAGCCGCTCGTACAGGATTTGCTTGGCGACGGAGAAGATTGCGGTGTTGGCGCCGATCGCCAAGGCCAGCGAAATCGCCGCGATGGCCGTGAATCCCGGCGTGCGCCAGAGCATGCGAATTCCATAGCGCAGGTCGGAGCCGATCTCATCCCACCAGCGCAAGCCGAACGACGCCCGCATCTCCTCCTTGTGCGTGCCCATTGAGCCCATCTGGATGCGCGCCTGCCGCGTCGCTTCTTCACGCGAGAGCCCGGAGCGTTCGAGATCGGCGGTCAGTTGTTCGAGATGATGCTGAAGCTCAGCCTCCATCTCGCCGTCGAGACGGTCACGATGCGATGCGCCACTCCACCACGAGCGGCAGCGCGCCATCAGTCCACTGAACAGGCTCATACTTCCTCCGGCGTGGTGCGCAGAATTCCGTCGATGACCCCCGACATGCGCTTCCACTTGGCCGCCTCCTGACCCAGGCGCGCGCGGCCCAGCGCCGTGAGCTTGTAATACTTGGCGCGGCGATTGTTCTCGCTCTCGCCCCACTCGCTGGCGATCGCGCCCTGGTGCTCCAGGCGATAGAGCGCGGGATACAGCGAGCCCTGCTGAATGAGCAGGTTCTCGCCGGAGATCTGCTGGATGCGTAGCAGCACGCCGTAGCCGTGCAGCGGCCCCAGCGAGACTGCCTTCAGGATCAGCATGTCGAGCGTGCCCTGCAACAGGTCCATCTGGCGGTCTTCTTTGGCTTGGCCCACGCGTCTCTCCTTGGCGGTCTAGGGAACGGTAGCGCGGGTCTCCTAGATTGTCAAGGAGAGAGAGCCTTCGGGGGACGAACCGCATATCCTTCGTCGGACTGAACTCCTCCTCAGGATGACAATTCGTATCGGGCCGCGACGCGAACCTGAAGGTTCGCTCTACCGTTCCCTCCACGGTTCCTGCGGTTGCGAACCTGAAGGTTCGCTCTACCGTCGCCTGCATACTCTACCGTCGCCTGCGCGGTGCTCGCCGCTGCCTTCAAAGTTCTGCACCGTCACCTCCATCGTTTGCCTTCTCCATCATTTACGATAGAGCTCTTGGATCCTGTCACTCACATGTTGACCGGGGCGTGCCTGGGGCGCTCGGGCTTCAATCGCAAAACCGCGCTGGCCACGGTGACCATGGTGCTGGCCGCCGAGGCCGCCGACATCGATGTCGTCTGGTCACTGAAGGGCTCAATCGCAGGGCTGCAACATCATCGCAGCATCCTGCACAGTTTTGTCGGCGTGCCTTTTGTGGCTGCAGCCGTACTCGTCCTGGTGTGGCTGCTCCGTGGTTTTCGCCGGCGTCCGTTGAAGGAGTCAGCGCAACACCCTCCGGTGCGCTGGGGTTTTCTGTATTTCTGCGCCCTGCTGGCCGCGCTCAGTCATCTGCTGCTCGACTACACCACGGCCTACGGCATCCGGCTGTTCGAGCCGTTCAACTACCGCTGGTACTCGTGGGACATCGTCTACATTGTTGAGCCGGTGATGCTGGTAGTGCTGGTGGCCGGGTTGGCGATTCCCGGGCTGCTGGGCCTGGTGAGCCAGGAGATTGGCGAGCGGCATCGCGGGCCGCGCGGACGAGGGGGCGCCATTGTCGCGCTCATGCTCGTCGTCGTGATGTGGGGCGTGCGCGATTACGAGCATCGCCGCGCAGTGGCGGCGTTGAACTCGTTTGTCTATCACGAAGCCGAGCCGCAGCGGGTTGGCGCTTATCCGTACATGATCAATCCCTTCCGCTGGCACGGCGTGGTGGAGACCCTGGATTTCTTTGAGACGGTGCCTGTCGATTCGTCGCGGCCCGACGTCGATGCGGAGTCGGGAATTCTCTTCTACAAGCCGCCGCAAACGCCGGAGCTGGAGGCTGCCAAGCAATCTTATTTCGGCCGCGTGTATCTGGACTGGGCGGCTTTTCCGTTCACGCAGGAACAGAAGACCTCGCAGGATGGCGCCGGATATCTGGTGAATTTTCAGGATCTGCGTTACACGTATCCGGGCTCGCGGAGCGCGCCGCTGGGCGGATTCGTGCTGCTTAGCCCCCAGTTGCAGGTGATGGCCGAGGGCATGAATTCCAATCGGCCGGCATCGCTGGAGAGTTTGGTGCGTTCACGCCCCTAGTGGTTCGCGCTGAATCGACTCGGTCTTTCTGGCCGTCACTCTCATCGGTGCGAGCGCAATTTCCGCCTACCTTCTTCGGCAAGAATTGAATAAAATCGCAGTAATGTCGAAGAAGGCCGATCTGCCGACGATACCTGCCTGCCCGGTTTTGAGTGAGGCGGTGTGCCGGTATCAGCACATTTTCGATCACGTGCCGGTGGCGATTGCCGTCATCGATCCCCAGACCAATCGATACCTCGAAGCGAATCAGCGCTTGTGCGACCGGCTGCAATACAAGCGCGAAGAGATCGTGGGCGCGATGGTCTCCAGGATCAATCCCAGGTTTCAGCCCACCGCGCTGGAGGAATTGACCCGGCAGGTGAAGCTGCATGGGTTAGCGCAGTTCTACGGCCATCAAACGACAAAGGACGGCGAAGACCTGGAAGTGCTGATGACGGTCTCGCCCATCTACCGGGACGGCTCTCTGCTGCTGCACTGCACCACGGTCGACGTGACCGCGCAGATCAAGGCGCAGCGCCAGTTCGTCGATAGCGAGAAGCGTTTCCGCGTGACCTTCGAACAGGCCGCGGTCGGCATTGCCCACGTCTCCATCGACGGCGCCTGGATGCGGGTGAACCGGCGCCTCTGCGAGATCGTCGGCTACTCCCAGCAGGAGCTGGCGCGGCTGAACTTCAGCGACATCACCCATCCGGACGACGTGGAAGCCGACTGGAACCAGGCCAAGGCGCTGCTGAGTGGCGAGCTCTCGACCTACTCGATGCAGAAGCGCTACATCCGCAAGGACCGGCGCATCGTGTGGGTGAACCTGACGGTATCGCTGGCGAAAAACGAATTGGGCGAGCCCGAATATTTCATCTCGGTGGTGGAAGACATCAGCGCGCGCAAGCGGGCCGAGTCCGAGCGCGACGAGCTCATCCGCACGCTGGAAGAGCAGGTGGCCCGGCGTACCGAAGAGCTGGAGCGGATTTCGCAGACCGATGCGCTGACCGGCATCGCCAATCGCCGCTTCTTCGACGAGAGGCTGGCGGCCGAGTGGGCCCGCGGGGTGCGCTCAGGCAAACCGCTATCGATCATCGTGATCGACGTCGACTACTTCAAGTCGCTGAACGATTTTCTCGGACACGCCTGCGGCGACCGCTGCGTCAAGGCCATCGCCTCGGCCCTGCGCGATTTGAGTACACGCTCCTCGGACCTGGTGGCGCGCTATGGCGGCGACGAGTTCATCTTCCTGCTGCCGGAGACGGACCGCGCCGGCGCAGAAGGCCTGGCGCAGAAGGTGCAGGCGGCGATCCATGCGCTGGCGATTGCTAACCCCGGGTCGCCGCTCTCCGACATGTTGACCGTGAGCCAGGGCTCGGCCACCGCGGTGCCGTCGTTGAGCCGCTCTCCGGAGCAACTGCTGGAAGAAGCGGACCGCGCGATGTATGTGGCCAAACGGCGCGGCCGGGACCTGATCGTCACCACCGCCCGCTCGGAAGTTGCCGGCTAAGCCTGCGAGTCGCTTGCAGCCGGCCGCGAATTTCTGCGCCGCTTGCGCAGCCGCACCGTCCACCAGCCAATCAGAATTCCTGCCGCGACAATCGCAATCAGCAGGCGCAGATGGTTATGCACCATGCCGCCGACGAAGCCCAGGATCTGCGGGCCGTAGCGGATGACGATCAGCGAAACGATGGAAAAACGCAGCAGCCGGCCGAAGAAGATGGCGCCCAGGAAGCGGGTAAAGCTCATCTCGGCTACGCCGGCGGAGAGCACGAAAAGTTTGAAGGGCGTTGGCGGCGGCAGCATCGACGGCAGCATGATGGCCAGGAACCCGTGCCGCTCGAACGAGGCCGTGATCTTGTCAAAGCGTTGCTGGCCGATGCGCTTGACCAGCAGCATTTCCCCGCCCTTGTAGCCGATCAAGTAGATAACGATGCTGCCCAGCGCCGAGCCGGTGGCGCCCATCGCGGAGTAGAGCAGGAAGCGCTTGGGATCGGCGTAGGAGTAGCCGGCGACGATAGCGTCGAGCGGCATGCCCAGGAAAGCCGCGTCCACGGCGGCAAATCCCAGAACGCCCCAGATGCCGAGCGGCTTCAGCACGCTCAGGATCAGCAGCGACCATTTGTTGAGGAGATGTTTCAAAGGCGGTTGTCGGTAGCCAGTTGTCGGTTGTCAGTTTGCGCCATGGGCGTTATTTCATTTTACGTTAACGCGGCCGGGGCGGCTGCCGGGTGCACTCCGCGGCTTTCTCTGACCACTAGCCACTGACCACTGGCCACTTGCATAATTGCTGCATGCCCGCCGCCAAAGACTTGCAGAAGAAGCTCGACACGCTGCGCGACAAAATCCGCTACCACGAACATCGCTACTACGTTCTCGACTCGTCCGGAGATCACCGACGCCGAATTCGATCGCCTGATGGACGAGCTGATCGAACTGGAAAAGCAGCATCCGGAGCTGATCACGCCCGACTCGCCAACGCAGCGTGTCGGCGGCCAGGTCAGCGGACAGTTCGCCAGCGTGCGGCACTCCTCGCCGATGCTCTCGCTGGCCAAGACCACCAGCGAAGCCGAGCTGCGCGACTGGGAGCGCCGCGTCCACGACCTGACCGGCGTGACCAAGGTCGATTACGTTTGCGAGTTGAAGCTCGACGGCATGTCGATGGCGCTGCGCTTCGAAGGTGGGCGGCTGGCGCTGGGCATCACGCGCGGCAACGGCACCGAGGGCGAAGACGTCACCGCCAACGTCCGCACCATCCGCAGCATTCCCTTGAATATTTCGGCGCAACAACTGAAGAAAGCGCGGCCTGCCGGAAGCGTTCGAAGTGCGCGGCGAGTTGCTGATGCCGAGCTCTTCCTTCATTCGCATGAACGAAGAGCAGGAGCAGAAAGGCCTGGCGAAGTTTGCCAACCCGCGCAACGCGACTGCCGGAACGGTGCGCCAGCTTGATCCGCGGATCACGGCCTCGCGTCGTCTGGACTTCTTTGCCTACGGCCTGCTGGTCGACGGGCACACGATCTTCGATCGCCACTCCGAAGCGCTGAAAGCCTTGCAGACAGCGGGCTTCAAGGTGAACCCCAATCATCGGCTGGTACATAGCATCGACGAGGTGTGGAAGTTTATCGGCGAGTGGGAGGCCGAGCGCGAGTCGCTGCCCTACGAAACCGACGGCATCGTGGTCAAAGTCGATCGCGTCGGCGCTGCAGCAGGAGCTCGGCTTCACCGGCAAGGCGCCGCGCTGGGCCATCGCGTTCAAATACGCCGCGCGCTCCGGCGAGACGCAGATCGAGGACATCCAGGTGCAGGTGGGCCGCACCGGCAAGCTGACGCCGGTGGCGTGGCTGAAGCCGGTAGCCGATCGGCGGCACCACCGTCAGCCGCGCCACGCTGCACAACATGGACGAGATCGAGCGGCTGGACGTGCGCATCGGCGATGAGGTTTTGGTTGAACGCGGCGGCGACGTCATTCCCAAGATCGTCAAGGTTGTGAAAGAAGGTCGCGCATCGTCGCAAGTTCCACATGCCGGAGCATTGCCCGGTCTGCGGCGGCAACGTCGTGCGCGACGAGGGCGAGGCCGACCATCGCTGCGTCAACGCGAACTGTCCGGCGAAGCTGCGCGAGACTATCCGGCACTTCGCTTCGCGCGGCGTGCTCAACATCGAGGGCATGGGCGATTCGCTGGTCAATCAACTGGTGGAGTCGGGCATGGTGAAGGATGTTGCCGACATCTACAGCCTGACCGAAGCCGACCTGATGAAGCTGGAGCGGATGGGCAAGAAGTCGGCCGACAACATCCTGAAGGAGATCGAGGGCTCGAAGAAGCTGCCGCTGGAGCGCGTGATCTACGGGCTGGGGATTCGTTTTGTCGGCGAGCGCACGGCGCAGTTTCTCGCCGAACATTTCGGATCGATTGAGGCGCTGATGATCGGCGAGCGAAGAGGAACTGCAGCAGGTGAACGAGATTGGTCCGCGCGTGTCGGCGGCGATCCGCGAGTTCTTCGACGAGCCCAAGAACGTGGCGCTGGTGAAGCGGCTGGAAAAAGCGGGGCTGAAGTTTACCGGCGAGAAGAAGCAGCGCGGAACAACGCTGGCGGGGAAAACGTTCGTTCTGACTGGCACGCTCGCCGGCCTACTCGCGCGACGAAGCCAAGCAGATGATCGAGGATGCGGGCGGGAAGGTTGCTGGGTCAGTGAGCAAGAAGACGGATTACGTTGTTGCCGGAGAAGAGGCGGGCTCGAAGCTGGATAAGGCGAAGGAGTTGGGTGTAGCCGTGATTGATGAGGAAGAGATGGTGAAGCTGGTGAAGGGGTGAAGGATCTGTGTCTCAAGAATTGTCATCCCGAGCGAAGCGCAGACGCGGAGCGTCGTAGCGTAGTCGAGGGACCTGCGGTTCCTCCGCGGTGGATCAACTGCGAGTGACCGCAGGTCCCTCCTCTCGGGCTGAAGCCCTGGGTCGGGATGACAATTCAAAGTAGTAGCTGGCTTTTTACCGCGCAATTGAATCTGCTCTACGACACCAGATACCCGTTCGCCTCGTCTTCCGGCGCCGTGATGCCTTGCGGGAGCTGGCCGCCGTTGTAGTCGGCCATGCGGTTCTTCCACTTCAGGAATTCCGTAATCGTCTGCGGCTCGATGCGCACTTCCACGCGTCGCAAACTCGCCAGCAGCAGGTTCATCTCTTTCACGAAGCCGACCTGCGTTCGCAGATCGACGCGAGCCGGCTTCACCACCAACTCCACTTCCCGACCGCGACACTCCAGCAGCCCCCAGTGCTTCGGCAGCTCCGTCGGCGCAATCACGCCGGCCGGCGCCATGTAGATCCGCCGGCTGCCCAGGCCTTCTTCGGGTTTCAGGCGAAACGGCTTGCCGGCGTCGGCGAGAAAGTCGGCGCGCGAGACTTTGCACTCCACCAGCACCGACTGGCACGACGCTTTCCAGCCGATGACGTCAGGCACCTCGCCGGTCGCGCAATACTGCTCGGAGAGCACGATGCCGCAGCCATAGCGCGAACGCAGCCAGTCGGCGGCGCGGGCGACCAGTTGGGCGTGCTTCATCGCTGGCGAAGTCTTGGCCACATATCGGTTGTAACGCGGAATCCGGCGTCCGCGGGAGTACCCGCCGAGTGGCTTGCCCGCTATTTTGTTATTATCGAAGATTCGCATGGGGTGGATGATCCAGGCAGAGAACGTCCGCAAGACTTACCGCATCGGTAAAGTCGATGTGCAGGCGTTGCGCGGCGTCTCGCTGGCAGTCGAGAAGGGCGAGTTCGTCACCATCGTCGGGCCTTCGGGCAGCGGCAAGTCGACGCTCTTCTATATTCTCGGCGGCCTCACCCACGCCGACTCCGGCAAGGTGCTCATCGACGGCGTCAACTTCACCGAGATGTCGGACGCCGGCCGCACCAGGCTTCGCCGCAGCAAAATCGGCTTCGTTTTTCAGAAATTCAACCTGCTGCCGACGCTTACAGCTGAAGGCAATATCGAGATCGCGCGCGACATCTCCGGCCACCACCACACGGCGGAAGATCGCGAGCGCATCGCGCGCGTCACGCAGTTGCTCGGCATCGACAAGCGCATGGACCATCGGCCGTCGGAGATGAGCGGCGGCGAGCAGCAACGCGTGGCGCTGGCGCGCGCGCTGGTGAATCAGCCGGCCATCGTGCTGGCCGACGAGCCCACGGGCAATCTGGATTCCGAAAATTCCGAGATCGTGCTCAGCATGCTGCGCCGCTCCAACAAGGAGCTGGGACAGACGGTGCTGATGATCACACACAATCCCGAGGCGGCCACCTACGGCGATCGCATTATCCACATGCGCGACGGGTCGATTGTGCCGCCGGAAAAAGATCCGCAATGGAGTCACGCACATGACTGAAGACATGCGCACGCCGATCCTGCCGGGAGAGGGCGCATCCGATTACGAGCGCTACCTGCGCACCGATGAATTGCTCTCGCTGCAGAAGCCGCCCGAGGAGATGCTGCATCCCGACGAGCTAACCTTCCAGGTCACGCACCAGGCGTCGGAGCTGCTGATGAAGGGCGCGGCGTGGGAGCTGGACCGCGCGCGCATCTGCATCCTGCAAGGCGACTACAAGAACGCCGCGCGCCTGCTGCGGCGCGCCAACAAGATGCTGGTGCATCCGCTGCGCATGCTGGCGCTGCTGGAGACCATCACGCCGTACGAGTATCACGTCATCCGCGCTGGCCTCGGACACGGCAGCGGACTGGATTCGCCGGGATTCCTGGCACTGCTGCACATCACGCCGCGCCTGGGCGAGGCGTTTTTCGATCAGGTGAAAGCGGCAGGCCTGACATTGGAAGAGCTCTACCATCGCCACGCACAGTTCTTCGAACTGCACGAGATCGCCGAAGAGCTATGCGACTACGATGAGCAGATGCAGTTGTTCCGCTATGCGCACCTGAAGCTGGCGCAGCGCATCATCGGCGGCGGTGTGGTCGGCACGATGGGCACGCCGGTCGAGGTTCTGAAGCAACGCATGGAGCATCCGCTGTATCGGCAGTTGTGGGATGTGCGCAATGAGATCACGGCGAAGGTGAATGCGGAGAACGCCACTGGGCACGGCGGAGTGTATTAGGAGGCGCTGTTGGCCTTTCGCTGTGTGCTCTCCGCCTTTCGGCCGCGGTGTCTGCCCAGCCTTCCTGGCGATCGTGCGTAGGCGGTCAGCCGTCGCCGTCAGCTAAACAGTCTTGTCATCCTGAGCGCAGCGTCCGCGCCGTTGCGGTTTCCGCCGCTGCTGTTGCAGCGGGCGGACGCGCAGTCGAAGGATCTGCGGTTGGTTGCATGGAAGCATCCTTCCACCGCGGGCAGACAGCAGGTCCCTCCACTCGGCTTCGCTCCGGTCGGGATCACAATCCTTGTTGATTAGCGAAGAGCGAGATGCGAAGAGCCAACAGCCAACTGCAAACCGCAAAAAGCGGCTGTTCCGATTTGCCCGTCTGTTCACGCATTCGCTATAATTCATTCACCGAGCGGGAGTAACTCAGTGGTAGAGTGCGACCTTGCCAAGGTCGAAGTCGCGGGTTCAAATCCCGTCTCCCGCTCCAGAAATCATGCTGCCCTCGCTTCGTAGCGAGGGTTTTTCGCATGGCGCTCCGCGCGCTATCGGGGTGCGGTACCCAAGTGGCTAAGGGGAAGGTCTGCAAAACCTTTATTCGTCGGTTCGATTCCGACCCGCACCTCCAACCGTTTTCTAAACTTCTGTACAAATAGGTCCCTCGCCGACGCTCGGGATTTCGCCTGCAGGCTCCAGCCTGCATAACGGCTCAAGTTCGATTCCGACCCGCGCCTCCAACCAAAATCCCGCCTGAAGGCGAGCCAAAATCTTGCAGACATTTTGGCGCGCGAACGAAGCCTAGTAGCCCAGGGTGTAGTATTTTGGCTTCAGAGGGATCGAATGATTCGCACAGTCCTCACGACGGTGATTCTGGCGATCAGCGTCTGTTGCTCTCCACTGTTCGCACAGGACTCGCCTGCGCCTGAACCGGCAGACTTGAAGGTTGAGTTGCGCTCTGCCACCGGATCGAACCGCTTCCAGCTCGGCGAAGTGATTCCGCTGGAGGTTCTGATCTCCAGCAGCACGCCCAATCGTTATCTTGAGCCGTGCACGATGTTTCGAGAGAGCTGCTTCGGGTATCCGCACTGCCGGTTCTTCACTGACTGGTCGTTCGATGTCATCCCCAACACCGGATGGAGAGACATCGGCTGGCATGGTTGCCAGACAGGGAGCGGCGGTATGTATGACGTCGAAAGCTCCGATTTAACCGCCGAGCCGAAGAAATACACTTACACGCTGACCAATCGATTCGCCTTCGACGCGCCGGGAAAGTACACGGTGCGCCTGTCGCTGACGTTTGGCCTGGACGATGACACCAACCAGCTCAGGACCTCATCGGATATCAACGCAAAGCGTAATTCGGTGAGCAAGACGGCGGACATCATCCTAGAGATAGCCCCGGCGGACGATGCGTGGAAAAAGGCTGTTATCGAGAAGGGCATAGCTGCGTGGACGGCGCCACCTCCGGCTTACGGTTCGCCGCCATCGGCGGAGACTTTGAAGATCCAGCAGGACAAGGATGCACTGTGCAATCTAGGCACCGGCGAAGCGGCGATAGCGCTGGCACGGCTTCTGAGCCAGGGCATCGACGTTACGCACTGCTTGAGAAACAATTCACACAAAGACGTTGCCCGGGCGGAGATGGGCCGCCTGCTGGTGGACCCGAATGTTGGTGTTCCCCCGGTCTTTTTTTCTGCGTATGCCGAGTTGCTCATCCCGGGTCGGGATCTCGACTACGGAGCGATCGAGATAAAGTCAGCCGCCGTCAATCAGGTATGGCAAACGCTGTTGACATCGTTGCCGAAGAAGACGCCCGAGGCGATGATTGCATCGCTGGATACTGAGCTCGTGTTCCCACTGTACTGGACGGTACGGGGTTCGGCGTACGATCCCGGCGCTCCTTATCCCCCGGAACTCATCGCCATGGCCGCCGCAAATTTCGATCGTCTTCCAGAGAATACTCAAGCAGCGCTGCTTGATGCCCAATGGGACGATGTGCGTTCTCCACTGATGTTGCCGGTTGTTCGCCGCAAGGCCGAAGCCGGCGACGGCCATGCCTTGCTCCGTTGGCTGGAACTCGATCCGACCCCTGCCACAACCTTCATGCTTCAGGAAGTGGTTCGGCCCATGCCACGCTTCTCTTCCACTTATCTGAGATTGCCCGACCGTTCGCTGCCTGCGGAGCAGCAGCGGCAGATCGCCGCGAATTTCGTGACGCTCAAGTCCCAGGAGGAACTGATGCGCTCGGCGACCTTGCTGCATCGCTACACGACGCGGGCTACATTGCCCATTGTGCTTCCGTTTATCGACCAGCATCTGGCCGATTGGCCCTGCAAGGTTCAGATCCCGGTGCTGGCTTATCTGCTGAAGGTTTCGCCTGGCGAGGCTCGACCGCGCGTCGAGCGAGCCCTTCAGGGGAAGGGCCCATCGTATTGTCCGCGCGGACAGTTCTTCCCAAGCCTGGGCTTTATGCAACCCTCTCCGGTGCTGCAAATTCTGGCTGCCAGGCAAGTCGTAGAGGGAACGCCGTGGGCGGAAGACGCAGCAGAGTACCTCCGCCTATATGGCAGCGCATCCATGAAGCCTTTCGTGTGGCAGCAGCTATCCCGCTGGCACAAGAAGTACGCGGAGAGCGGAGCGGAAGCGCGCGTAGGAACCGGGAAATTCACGCAGGACGACTACTACGTCTATAGGTTGCATGGGCGGCTATTCGATGCGTTTGTGGCTGCACATGCCTGGATGCTTTCGCCGAGCGATGTCGATAAGCTTTCCAAGCTGGTAGGCAAGAAAGACGTCGAACAGGCCGCCTGCCGATTCAGTTGCGGCGGTGAAATCAGCGTCGGGCCGGCGCCAGGAAAATTTCTTATCTTCGGCCGTGCTCAGGACCCGGTATTTCCAGTTGAAGCTCGAATCGACTATCTGATGCCGGAGGAGCCGATTCGCTATTCGATCAAACAGTACGGATGCGGGACTTTGAAATGTCTCGAGCAGAAGCTGCTGCAATTTCCAGCTGGCTCGACCTTCAGTGCCGCGCGCACCGCAAACCCCACCGACGACGTGGGTGATTGGACCAGCGTCAGCGAGTTCCTAAAGAAGCATGGCTACTCATTCAAGAACTAGAAACCCTCGACGCATGGTTGTAACAAACTTCCTCTAGAATGAATCTGTGCCAGCATTAACTCGCCGCAAAACGCAATCAACTTCCAAGACCTCTCGCCGACCGGCCGCAGCTGCGAAACGGCCGCTGGAGATTCTGCATGCGCCGGTGTTCGATTCCCTGCCATGGCTGGTACACGGCTTCAGCACGCGTCAGGGCGGCGCGTCCGCTTGCTACGGCGGCAAGACGCTTAACCTCGGGCTGACGCCGCAGGACACCAAAGCCAATGTTGAGCGCAACCGCCGCGAGTTCTTGCAGGCCTTGAATGCGGTCGAGGACGGGCGCGCTTGGCCGCTGATGCAGGTGAAGCAGATTCATTCGGCGATCGTGCATCGCGTCGAGGGGCCGCACGAGCCGCTGGCCGGCGACGGCCTCATCACCAACACGCCCGGCCTGCTGCTCTCGATCAAGACGGCCGACTGTGTGCCGGTGCTGCTAGCCGACGTGAAGCGGCGCGCGGTGGGCGCGTTTCATGCGGGATGGCGCGGGACGGTGGCGCGCATTGTCGAGAAGGGTGTAGGCGAGATGCGGCGGCAGTTCGGCAGCCATCCGCGCGATCTGCGTGCGGCCATCGGTCCGTGCGTGCGCGCATGCTGCTACTCGATTGGGCCGGAGGTGCGGGCTGAGTTCGAGTCGCAGTTTACCTATGCGGACGAGCTGTTCGAGGAAGTGTTCGATTCCAATGCGATTCATATTCGCTATCCACTGCTGTTTCTGAATCAGCGTGCGCCGGGCCATGGCGACCTGGGGCCGGAGATCCATCTCGATTTGGTGAAAGCGAACCGGCGGCAGTTGGAAGAGGCGGGCGTGCGCAAGGCCCACATCAGCGTCGTCGAGGGGTGCACGTCGTGCGATACGGAGAAGTTTTTCTCGCATCGTGCGGAGTTCGGGAAGACCGGCAGGATGATGGGAGTGATTGGGATTCGGGGCGAGTAGTTGTTCTCTGGAATTTGTCAGCCGTTAGGCCGAGGAAGGATTTGCGAGCGCCGCCGGCTGAAGGAGACCCCAGCCGTAAACGGCAGGGCTAATCTGTATCGCCTGCGGCCGCTGGCGAGCCGCTACAGCGGCTGAAACCGCGAGGCCGGCAAAAGAAAATCCCGGCTGTCGAGCCGGGATTTTGCAATCTTTACTGGAAGCCACACTCTGCTGGACGGCTTCTGTTGTTACTGGCCACCCTCAACGCCTCCGGTTGGTGCCGCGGGCGGAGCGGCCGGGGCTGCGCCCGGTTCTTCGACATAGCTGTTCACCATGTCTTTCAGCTCCTTGCTGGGCTTGAAGAAGGGAATCTTCTTGGCCGGCACTTCTACGCGGTCGCCGGTCTTGGGATTGCGGCCGACCCGCGGTTTGCGCTGGCGGGTACGGAAGCTGCCGAAGCCGCGAATCTCGATTTTGTCGCCGGCGCGCAGCGAGCGCACCACGCTCTCGAAGATGGTTTCGACGATGACCTCACTGTCTTTACGGGTCAGCTCTGTCAGCCGGGAAACTTCATCGATCAAGTCTGCCTTGGTCATCTCGCAATGCCCCTCGTCGCGATCAGGTCATCCTGAGCTCAGAAACGGCAGGAGTCAGGGGAACAAAACTGCCAGCACAACGGATACTCTCAAATTGCCTTCCGATTGGCAAGTACAAGTTTACGTTGCACTTCCGCAATTGGTGAAGCTTCCGCGGCCGGACTATTTCCAGAGGTAATAGAACCCGACATTGGTCTGCAGCAGCTTGGTACGGTCGGGCAGGTAATCGGAGATGTCGCCAAACAGGAGGTCCATCAGGCTCTTGCGGTCCTTCTCGGGACGGACCAGGGTGGGCTCGCCTTTGATGCCGACCGACTTGGCCGTGTCCTCGACGGCGGCGCGGAAGTCGCCGATCTGGTCAACCAGCTTCAGCGGCACGGCCTCCTCGCCGGTCCAGACCTTGCCGTTGGCTAGGGGAAGGATCTGGTCATCCTTCATTTTGCGGCCGACGGCGACGCTGTGGATGAACTGCTGGTGCATGTTGTCGATCAGGCCCTGCATGTAGGCGCGTTCTTCGGGCGTCATCTGACGAGTCGGCGAGCCAACGTCCTTGAACTCGCCGGCCTTGAGGGTGATCTGCTGGAGCTTGGCCCACTTCATCAGCTCTTCATAGTTGACCCACTCGGCGATAACGCCGATGGAGCCCACGATGCTGGCGTTGTCGGCGAAGATCTTGCTGGTGGCCGAGGAGACGAAATACGCGCCGCTAGCCCCGACGGTTTCAATCGAAGCGACGATAGGCTTCTTGTCCTTGTCGCGGATACGCAGGACCTCACGATAAATCTCTTCGGAAGCAGCCGCGCCGCCGCCGGGCGAGTTCACGTGGATGATGATGGCCTTGATGGAGCTGTCGTCGGCGAACTTGTGCAGCTGCTCGATGACGTCTTTGGGATCGACGATGACGCCTTCGAGGTCGACCACGCCGATCTTGTCGCCGAAGCCGCTGAAGCCGTCTTTCTGTTGCGAGCGGACCGAGAAGTAGACCAGCGAGAAGATGCCGACGAGAAAGAGGAAGAAAGCTCCTCCGCCGAGCAGGACCCAGAGGAAGACGCGGGATCGCGGCTGGTCGCTCATGAAGGGTCAGTGTAGCAGAATGACGGCTGTCAGCTGTGAGCCATGAGCTATGACCCGTGAGCTATGAATGATCGGGTAGAGCGGACCTTCAGGTCCGCGTCTTGCGCAGGAGAATTGGAAGAGCCGGCTTCACAGCCGGCGGCAGGCGGTGTCGCCGCTAAAGCGGCTCGGGCGAGGAATGAGGCGGCCTTGACGCGGGCCTGAAGGCCCGCTCTACCCAGGCGGTGTCGCCGCTAAAGCGGCTCGCAAGAGGAATGAGGCGGTCTTGACGCGGGCCTGAAGGCCCGCTCTACCCCAAAGCCTTAGTGCCAAAGCCTTAGTGAAAGATCGACGCGAAGAATGCGCCGACTTTGCTGAAGAAGCCGTGCGACTTCGGCGGAGCTTGCGCCTGCGCGGTCTCGGTTGGAGGCGGCGATTTCTTCTTGCTGGCGGGCGGGAGCACCGTTGGCTCCAGGGTGATGATGTGGGAATTCTCCAGCCTGAGATGCAAGACCATCGGCTGCGGGCTGGGGATGGGATCGTCGGCGTGATAGACGAATGGAGCGTCGACCGAAAGATGCTGATCCGGCGGCGGCGCTGACGCCAGTTGCTGTCCTGACTGCGCCTGTGCAGGAGCAGGCAGCATTGCCGCTGCGGGAGGCTGGCTGGTCGGCTTGCCCGAACCACTTGCCGCTGTCGGCGCAGATGCCGGCGCGGCTTTGGCCACCTGCGTCTGCACCACGTGCGGACATCCGCAATTCTGCTTGGACTTGCTGGACTGATTCAGGTGCCCGCCCTTAAACAGCACAGCCTCATCGGGCTTGACCTGGTAGGTGGCGTCGCCCATGCTCTCGGAAACCACCACCGCCGCGGCATTCCACGGCAACGACTGCACGCAGGTATCGCCGTTGGGATCAACGCGCACGGCGACGTGTACCGTGCCCGGACCCGGCAGCAGGAGTTGCAGGTCGGGCGTGAGCAGTGAGTCAGCCTCGGTGCCGAGCGGGTAGTTGAGTTCCAGGTTGCCGCTGTTCAGGCTGAGTAGAAACTGGCGCCCGTTCTTCGAGGAGTTGATGGTCAGCTTGGTGCCTTCGCAGACAAACAGGCTGCCGCCGCGGTCGAGCTTGAGAGTCGCCGCCTGCGCGCCCGCCTGGATCGACGAGCCGCTCAGCACGCTGGTTCCCGAGCCCGCCAGGAGCACCGAGCCCTTGACGCTGGCGTCGGTGGCGTAGAGCTCGCCGATGGATTGTGCGTCCTGGGCGGAGAGTATTCCGGGCAGGACACAGAGCGAGAGAACTACGGGAAAAACGACGCGTGCGAGAGGCGACAGCATTGATAAAGGCGCTGAGCAGCGCCTCTTCGACGATACCACCCAACGGCGAGGTTGAACAACGAAGCCGCCCTGCGCGCCGGGAACGAAGGGGCGATAGCGGTCCTTCGGCTCCGTTCGGCCGGCGCCTCACTCCGCCCAGGACGACGCTGCTGGGGAGACGGACGACGATTCTGGGGAAGCCGAACGGAAGCTCGTTTGAAGCCTTGACCCCGACGCAGTAGTCTAAACGCTGTAGATGGCTCTCATCGGCAAGCAGCGGCGATATCCCAAGCTGGTCTTCGGCGAGACCCTCAGTGTCGCCATCGAGACCTTCCGGGTCAGCAAGGTCCGCTTTATCCTAACCTCGCTGGGCATGGTCATCGGGACGGCGTCGCTCATCCTGGTGGTCACCATCGGTCTTACCGGAAAGCAATATCTGCTGCAGCAGATCCAGAACATCGGCTCCAACATGATGGTGGCGGAATATTCCGGCGGCGGCATCTACGACCGCGACGCCTCCAGCGATTTCCTGACCCTCGACGACCTGAATGCCGTGAGCCAACGCGTACCCGGCATCAGCAACTCGTCTCCGATGATCGAGTATCACGATCATGTAGTCGTGCCCGGCGGCAAAGAGCGCGACATCATGGTGCTTGGCGTCGGCTGGGGATATCTCTTCGTACGCAATCTGCAGGTTCTGGCCGGGCGCTTTTTTGACGACAGCGATATCCAGGCGCGCAACAAGGTGGGGGTCATCACCCAGAAACTGGCCATCACCATGTACGGCTCTGAGGACGCGGCCATCGGCAAAGAGATCAAGCTGGCCGGCCTGCCGTTTACCGTCATCGGTGTCTTTCGCGAGCGGGTTGACACGTTCGGCCAGACCGAGATCTCCGAAGACACCATCCTGATTCCCTACACGGTGGCACGCTACTTCACCAACACCGACGAGGTGAAGCAGCTATTCTTTTCGGTGTCGGATTCGAACGAAGTGCCGCGCGCCACGGAGGAGATACACGATGTATTGCAGTCGCGCCATCGGCCGGAGTCGGTGTATCGCGTGGACAACCTGACGCAGTTGCTGAATGTCGCCGCGCAAACTGCCAACACGCTCACCACGGTGCTGCTGCTGATTTCGGTGCTGACGCTGATCGTGAGCGGCGTAGGCATCATGAACATCATGCTGGCGACGGTGAACGCGCGCACCCGCGAGATCGGCGTGCGCAAAGCCGTGGGCGCTACCAATGCCGAAATTCGCGCGCAGTTCCTCACCGAGGCAATCATCATTTCGCTCTCGGGAGGAATCGTGGGCATCATCATCGGGCTGGCCCTGCCGTTCTCGGTGCGATTCCTGACCAACTATCGCGTGCCCGTCTCGGGCTGGTCGGTGATCATCGCGGTCGCAGTATCGAGTTTTGTCGGGGTGCTCTTCGGCACGGCTCCGGCAAGCAGGGCTGCCAGGTTCGATCCCATCGAGAGCCTGCGTTACGAGTAGGCGATAGTCTGCGGGACAAGAATTACTTTCTGTGGAACATCGAAGGTGACGCCGGTCACCTACAGACCCGCTGGGGCGGAGCTACTGTTTCTGGCACGTGCTGATCGTTATCAAAATTCTGCATACGGTGATCTGGGCTGTGTTGGCGGGAGCGATTCTCGCCCTGCCCCGGCTGGGCGTCGCGCGGCAGTTTCGGCGGGCCGCCCTTGTGAGTGCGATTGTGCTGGTGGAGTGCGCGGTGATCGCAATCAACGGAGGTAGATGCCCACTCACCGACTGGGCCGCACGCTTCACCGCCAATCGCCATCCCAACTTTGATATCTATCTTCCCGTATGGCTGGCCCAATACAACAAGCTTATCTTTGGCTCGCTGTTCGTGTTAGGCGAAGCTGTAGTCGTGGGCTCCTGGTTGTCTCAGCTGCGGCGGGGAGGCCATCAATATCAGAGAGAGCAAGCGGAAGGTCTCGCAATCTTCAAAACCAGGTCTGGGCGCGATACCGGCGATAGTCGTCGCCGAACTTGGCTTCCAGCACCTTCGCTTCCTGGCGAGCGCGAAAAACCTGCACCACAATGAGGATTACGAATGCCGCCCAGAGCCATGGAACGCCAATGATGAGCACGACTCCCGCGATGTAGATGGTTCCGGTAACGTAGATGGGATTGCGTAGCTTGGAATAGATGCCCCGCGTGACCAGCTCCCGCGCTTGCGGACTGACCGAGAACGACTTGCCCAGCGTCCAGCGTGCCGCGGTCACGCCGAGCAGACCGATGATGGCCAGAGCCAGTCCCAGCCATCGCAAAGAACCACGGGGCTCGATGGAATCGGTATACGCCAGCCAAATGCCGAATCCGCCGGCTGCTACGGTAATCAGAACGCGTCGAAGTGTACCGGGATCGGGCAACGTAGAGGTCTCGGGGATATTCTGGGCCGCCGACCTCGACTACCGCAACCCATAACGTAACCATCCGTTCCGTTAGGGTTCCGATTTGAGATCCAGGTGCGTTTCTCCAGGCCTGGAACAGCGCGAGACTCGGACACCCGGTGTCCAGCCGTTTGGTTGGCCTAGTAAGCTCCTGATTCAGAACTGTTTATGCGTTTTCGGGCCAAATTCATCATCCCTCAACCACCCGGCGAATCTAATCATGTAACGATGCAAACTAACAGCTTACGAGGGCTGCGTGTCGGTATGAGCCAGCACAACCATCAACCCGAATTCGAACTTATGCAGGAAAAGATGCAACCCAGGAAGCGCTACATCTTCGCCAGTGATTTTGACCAGACGTTGAGCTTTAACGATTCCGGTTACGTGCTGAGCGAGCTGATTGGCATTCCGGCCAGCGAGTACGAACGCAAGGTCACCGGGATGACCAAGCTGAATCTCGTCCAGCAGGGCGGCGAGTTGGCCTACCTGCTGCTGCACGATCCCGAGTTCCGCAGCAAGGTACGGCCCGAGCACCTGTACGAGGCCGGCAAGCGCGTGCGCCTGAAGCCGAATATCGACCTGCTGTATCGCCTGCTGTCGGAGGAGGTCGAGGGCTTCCATTTCGACTTCTATGTAATTTCAGCCGGCCCGGTGGAAGTCATCCGCTCGGCCCTTGAGGGCATCATTCCGCCTGACCACATCTTCGGCACCGAGTTCGAGTACAACGACTCGGGCGAGATCGAGCGCATCAAGCAGGTGACCGCCGGCTACGGCAAGGTTGCCGTCATCGATCAACTACTGGAGACGCTGCGCACCGGGCCGGACCGCATTGTGTACGTGGGGGACGGCAGCTCCGACATTCACGTCATGCTGCACGTCAACCGGCGCGACGGCTTCACCATCGCCGTGTCGGAAAACAAGTACCTGGCGCCGATCGCCAAGCGCTCGGTCATCAGCGACAGCGCGCTGGCGATTCTGGTTCCGATTCTCGAGGAAGTCGTGGGCTGGGACACGTTTCGAATCCGGGAATCGTTTGAAGACCGGGGCCTGCTGATTCAGCAGTGGGACAAGGTGCAGACCGACATGCTGACCATCGTGCCGACGGTGATGCCGGTGGAAGAAGAGGCGCGCGCGGCCGCGGCGAATTAACTTCGCCGTTGGCCTGCGCTGCGCGCCGCTCGGCAGCAGGATGCTCCATCCACACGAAGTTGGGCGTTAGCCGACGCCAATCTGCCCTTCTTGTTACCATCAATCTGTGAGTACTTCGACCGTTCGCGTCCGCTTCGCTCCTTCACCCACCGGACATCTGCACGTCGGCAACGCCCGTACCGCGCTCTTCAACTGGCTGGTCGCCCGGCAAGCTGGAGGCACGATGATCCTCCGCATTGAAGATACCGATGTCGAGCGCAGCGAGGCCCGCTTCGAGACCCAGCTTCTGGAAGACATGAAGTGGATGGGCATCGACTGGGACGAAGGTCCCGACGTCGGCGGCGCGTACGCGCCCTATCGCCAGAGCGATCGCCTCGACATTTATCGCGAACACGCCGAGCGCCTGATCCGCGAGGGCACGGCGTATCTGTGCTTCTGCTCGCAGGAGGAACTGGAGCGCGACCGCGACGAGAAGCTGAAGGCGCAGCTTCCGCCGATCTACTCGGGCAAGTGTCGTGTGCTCGACCCCGCCGAAGCCGAGCGCCGTCGTGCCGGCGGCGAGGCTGCGGCCGTCCGCCTGCGCATCCCCGAGCACCCCATCCGCTTCCACGACATCGTGCGTGGCATGGTCGAGTTCTCCAACGAAGTGGTGAGCGATCCCATCATCCTGCGCTCGACCGGCATCCCGGTTTACAACTATGTGGTGGTGGTCGACGACGCGCTGATGAAGATCACGCACGTCATTCGCGGCGACGATCATCTTTCCAATACGCCCAAGCAGGTGGCGCTCTATGAGGCGCTGGGCTGGCCGGTGCCGGAGTTCGCGCACCTGTCGACCATCCTCGGCGCGCGATCGCGAGCGCCTGTCGAAGCGCCACGGAGCAACGTCGATCGCCAACTTCCGCGACATGGGCGTGCTGCCCGAGGCGCTGGTGAACTATCTTGCGCTGCTGGGCTGGGCGCCCAGCGGCGGTACGCGCGAAATCTTCACGCCCGAAGAACTGACTCACGAGTTTCGCCTGGAGCGGGTGACGCCGTCAGCCGCGGTCTTCGACATGGAGAAGCTCTACTGGCTGAACCGGCATTACATCAAGCAAGCTCCGCCGGAGCGCATTGAGAAGCTGGCTGAACCGTACTTCGTGCGCGCCGGTCTGTTGCCGGAGAAGCTGGATGACGCGACGCGCGCCTGGTTCTCGAAGGTGATTGCGCTGCTGGCACCGTCGGTGGACAAGCTGGAGCAGTTGCCCGAACGCGCCGCGCTGATTTTCCGCTACGATGCGGCGGCCGCGGTGAACTCGCCCGACAACGCCGAAGTGCTGGCCGCGCCGAAGACGAACGATGTGCTGGCAGCGTTCTACGAACAGGCTGCGAGCGATGGTTCGGCGATGACGCCCGAGCGCTTCAAGGCCATCATGAACGAGGTGAAGGCGAAGAGCGGCGCCAAGGGCAAAGACCTGTTTCATCCGGTGCGCACGGTGATCACCGGCTCGCATTCGGGGCCGGAGTTCGACAAGCTGATCCCGATTCTGGAAGAGGGTTCGAAACTGCCGCTGCCGCTGCACGTCATGAGCGTCGCCGAACGCATGTCGGCGTTCCGCGCAGTGAAGGCGTTTTAGGATCACCTGCCGCCGGCTAAAGCCGACTCGGAATTCCTGAAACACTTTGCGACTTGCTGGCCTGAAGGCCGACTCTACCCGCCAACGGCGATACGGCCTGCCGAGTCTGCGCGACAGCACCAGTATCGGTGAACGAAGCGCCAACGCACGAGTCTCGCGCGGCGAGACGGAAGGTGATAGCCCACCGCTTCAGCGGTGGGTAAGCGTGTCGATCAGGCCCGAGCCCCTTCAGGGGCGACAGAACCTGCCGCCGGCTTTAAGCCGGCTCACAATTCCTGAAACGCTTTGCGACGCTGGCCTGAAGGCCAGCTCTACCCGATCGCCTTCCGCGATGCTGGCCTGAGCCTGTTCTATCCGGGAGCGTTGGCTGAAGGCTGGCCGCTACGCGGGATCCCAAGCGCCTTTCGCAGCGCCGCTCTTGCCAGAATCCTTGTCGAATCCAGCGTCGGCAGCGGGCTGCTCGAATCATCGATCAACAACGGAATCTCCGTACATCCGAGCACAACGGCATCGCAGCCGTCGTCCATCATGCGATTGAGGATGCGATGAAACTCGCTGCGCGCTTCGGCGGAGAAAACTCCGCGCACCAGTTCCTCAAAGATGATTTCGTTGATCCGGCGCTGCTCCTCGCCGCTGGGCGACACACAGTCGATCCCCACTTCCGCCAGCTTGTGCGGATAAACTGCACCCGTCATCGTATACAGCGTGCCTGTCACCGCCAGCTTGCGAAAGCCGCGCTGCCTGGCTTCGGCGGCAACTTCTTCGGCGATATGCAGCCACGGCAGCGGCGAGCGCTCCGCCATCGCTTCAAACGCAATGTGAACCGTGTTGTCGGGGCAGATCAGGAAATCCGCGCCCGCCTGCGCCAGTTTGTTCGCCGACGAAAGCATGAGATTTGCCACGCCCTGCCAGTCGTTGACGTTGATGCAGTCCATATAGTCGCCCAGCGAATGCGTGTGCAGGCTGACCTCGGGATGGTGATAGCCGCCAAGCTGGCGGTCGCCCTCCTCGCAGATGGTGCGGTAGCAAAGGGCCGCGCCTTCGGCGCTGCAGGCAACGATTCCGATGTGCTTTGCCATCTCCCCATTGTCGCATTCAGGGCGCGTGCCTTTCGCCGCGGCGGCGCGAGTAAAATCATCTCAACCTCTTATGACCGATCTCTTCCCATCCGCCAGGCAGGACTCGCAGGAGCGCAACTGGACGCCGTTCATCGTGGGACTGGTTGCGGTGATCCTGGTGGTCGGCGCGATCATCCTGTTCACCCGCAACTCCGGCAAGACGACGCAAAAGATCGATCCCTACGTGTCGCAGCTCCAGATCTCCAATGCCAAGGTCAGCGCGGCGGAGAATTATGTCGGCGGGACGGTGACCTACCTCGACGCCACCATCACCAACCATGGCGAAAAGACGCTGGAGGGCGCCGACATGAACCTGGTCTTCCACAACACGCTGAACGAAGTTGTGCAGAAGGAGACGATGCCGCTGCACGTGCTGGTGGAGAACCAGATGGGCGGCTATCCCGACCTGGTCGACATGACCCGCTCGCCGATTCTGCCGGGCCACTCCAAAGAAGTGCGTATGACGCTGGAGCACATCTCCGCCGACTGGAACCAGGCGCCTCCAGACATGCAGTTGCTGAATCTCAAGTTGAAGTAGCGATCAGTGCTCCTCGGCCGAAGAGGCGTGTCCGCCTCCTCCGAGCGCACGAATCTTGCCGGCTACTTCGAGGGTCTGCTTGGTCAGGTTGTAGTTCGGGTCCAGGACGGAGAGCAGGTTGAAGCACAGCCACACCAGCGCGCCCACCAGCAGAATGTCCTTCTGATCGAAACTCTGAATGGCCGGGACCAGCAGCCGAGCCAGCAGAATTGCGGCGGGCAGAATAGAAACCGTCAGCGCACTCAGCACGCGTTCTGCGAAGCGCCGCGCCCGCTCTCGCTTGCTGACAATAGGCACCGCAGCTTTCTCGAGCAGATCCCAACGCAGATTGCAGAAGTGCATCAGCGTGTATTCCAGGTTGAGCTTAAGCCTCTCAGGCACATCGCCGCGCGAGTAGATGGCGGTGGTCTTCAGCTCCCGGATGGCAGCCGCATGACCTTTCATTTCTTTTTCCAGCCAGGCGTCGCTGTCAGGGTCGCCGGTCCGCAGCTTCTCTACCATCGCATCTTCCAGGAGAAAAGCAACGCGCTCCAGGTTGCGCATGAATCCGGCTATCCGGTCGGGCTGCTGGAAGGTCGAGGTCCGCAAAGGAAACATTCCCAGCAGCTCCTGAAAGAGGAAGGCTGAGGGATTCGCTCGCCAGAGCTGCCGGTCGGCAATGCGGAGCAAGGAAATCATTGCGATCAGCCAGATCGTCGAGGAGACGACAAATACCCCGAAAACAAAGACTGCTTCCGAAAGCACAAAAACCAGCAGGGGAGGAGCGCTGGACAGTCGCACGTAGTGCATCGCCACCAGCAAGGCCAGCAGGTAAAAGCCGAGCGGAGAAAACGTGCCCACGTTTTGCGCGACGGTGGAGAGCGATTCTTCCAGAAAGTTGGTGAAGAGCTTGTCGGTTATGGCCAGAGTCGCGGCGGCGCCCAGTCCGATCAGCACTGTCGCCAGAAATACCAGCGCCCACGCATTATGCGGCTGGTGAATGTGCCAACTGCGGCGCGCGATGGCACAGACTGCGACGGTGGTCAACGTTCCTCCTACGACGAAGGACCAGAGCAGCCAGTTGCCCAACTCCTCGCGCCAGAAAGTCAGTTGCGCAGCCTTGGTGGCGAACAGCATCTTGATGCCTTCATTGGTGAAGCGCATGCGAGGAGGCTCGCCCGGTTCGCGCGGCTCATCTTCGGGAAAGATGGCGCGCAAGCCATTCAGCAGATTTTTTCCGGTTAAGGCAACAGCTTCACTTTTGCGCTGCTCGTAGGCTTTGGTGCCCGGAACATAAGAAGCGATGCGCCAGACGATTCCGTGTTTCGCCACCGGCGGTGGCGTAGGGGGCTGGGCCGCTTTCGGAGTCGCACCCGTTGCCATCAGCCACCCTCCCCGGGAAGAAATTGCGCTAAAGAGTACTGCTCCGCGGCGGGCTATGCAAGGCTCAAACCGGGCCTTCTGCATTGCAACCTTATGGCAACAACCGGCTGCTAACCTATGCGTATGCGGAAACCTGTTCTTGCCGCGCTGCTCCTGCTTGCCGTGGTCAGCGCCGCCGCTGCGCAGCAGCCGACTAAGCCGAAGACGCCCGCGGGATACATCCCGAACGTCACCACCATCACCTCCTTCGACAAAGACCACACCGTGATCGGCTGGCTCGAGGTCGTTCCCTTTGAGAGCAGGATCTACCACCAGACGCGCACGCTGCGCGTGTTGGTTCCCGCCAACTATTTTTCGCCGCACAACCGCAGTCGCAGCTATCCCGTGCTCTACATGCAGGACGGGCAAAATCTTTTCGACGAAGCCACCGCACACTCCGGCGAGTGGCACATGGATGAGACGGTGGAGCACCTGGTCGGCGGCTTCAAGATTCCACCAATGTTCGTGGTTGGCATCGACAACGCGGGCGAGCAGCGCAGCTCCGAGTACCTGCCGTACCCCGACGCGCACAACGATCACGACAACGTTTCCACCGAGAGCGACGTACACGGCAAGGAATACGCGCGCTTCGTGATGACCGAGGTCATCCCCTTCATTGAGAAAAAATATCGCGTCAGCCGAGGCGCGGCGAACACTGGTATCGGCGGCTCGTCGTACGGCGCTGCTGCGGCGCTCTATATCGCGCTGGAAAACCCGACGGTCTTCGGACACCTTCTGCTGGAAAGCCCGCCGTTGTGGATCGGCGACAATCAGTTGCTGAAAGATGTGGAGAAGGCGAAAGTACTGCCGCGCAAAATTTATGTCGGCGTGGGAACGAAGGAAGATCCCGACGAAACGAAGCTCAACGACGAAGCCATCCAGTCGGTGCAGGATCTGGGCGCCGCGCTGAAGAAGAAAGGCCTGGGCCCGGCGCGGTTGAAGGTAGTGGTAGATGAGGGCGCGGCACACAACGAAGCTGCGTGGTCGAAGCGTTTGCCGGACGCGATGCTGTTCCTGTATGGGCAGTGACGCAGAATACTCACCCATGCTATGCCGTTCCTTGACATTAATATTCCCTCCAGGCTATATTCCCTCTGTGGCATAGGAAATCGAGTACACGGACGAATTCGGCGTCTGGTGGAACTCTCTGACCGCCGAGGAGCAGGAAGAAATCCTCCTCATTCGGATGTAATGATCATCTCGAAGAACTGAAGAAGGAAGAGCAGGATGGCAAATAAATTTTCCAAGCTGCGTGACAAGATGACTGAGGAATCGCGCAAACGCTCCCACCAGAAGGCGGAACTTTACAAGAAAGACATGGCTCTGGATGAGCTCAGGGAAGCGCTCAATCTCACGCAGGAGCACCTGGCCAGGACTCTCAACGTCCGCCAATCCTCCATCTCAAAAATGGAGCGCCGAACGGATATGTATATCAGCACGCTCGATTCCATGGTCCGAGCCATGGGTGGAGTGCTGAAGATCGAGGCGGAATTCCCCCGCCACGGAAGGGTGCAGATCAGCCAGTTCCAAAAGCTGAGGAAGACCGGTTGATGGGCTGCTAGCGTCGTTCAGGGAATCGCAAGGCAAATCCCCACCCTAGGCCAAAATCGGGCCCAGGATGGGGCGCCCTCTGGGTCTTCCGCTTCCCTCACCAAAACGAACAAATCAGGTTCTTCCAATTCGGCTGTCCCCCTTACTCTCACTTCAACCCGAACGTATAGCTCAGGCCCGAACTGGTTCCGTAATCGCTGCCGGAGAAGTGAGCCGGCGGATGGTTGTCCCAGTTGCCGTAGAACGAAACGTTCCATGACAGGTCGCTGGTGATCTTGATGTAGTACGTGGCATTCGTGTTCACGAAGATGCGGCCGGGCTCCGACAGTGCCGGGAAGGCCAGCGCTGAGACGCTCAGATTCGTCTTATTGAACTTGAAGAACTTCATATCCAGCCCAACCAGTGCGGCCCCCACATTCTGGGTCGCTACAGGGGGCTCGGTTTGCTTGTAATTGGTGCTCTGCCACGCCAGCCCACCGGCTAGCGCGATAGTCGAACGGTTGGTGTTCTTGAAGTAGTAGCCGATACCGGCTCCGAGGTTGGTTTGCAGCTGAATATCCTGCTCTGAGCTTTGCAGGAACGAGCCGATGCCGGTGTAGAACCAGTTGTTCCAGCGCAGAAGCCGCTGAACATCAAGGTTGAGCTGATTGCGCGTGGCTGCTGAATTGTCGCCGCTGCTGCTCGAAAGAGTTGAGTTGTAGCTCGCACTGGCCGACCACCGCTCGCGCAGATAATTTAGATCGGCTCCCAGGTTGTACTGCGTGGTCTGGTTGCCCTTCGAGTAGATAATTCCCGAGTTCACGTCACCGCTGAAGCGTTGCCAGAATTTATCGGAGGTCTGCGCCATCTTGACCACCTCGGGTCGCGGCAGGGTGACTTGCTTGTCCGGAGCCTCGATCACTTCAATCCTGATGGGCCGCTTATCTTCGACCTCGGCGGTGCTGAGCGTGCCGGTATAAACCGAGCCGTCCACCGTCCTGACCACGAACAACTGTTTGCTTTCAATGAAGGCGACTTTGGACCACTGCACCGACTGCGTGCTCAAGATGTAATCGAAGCTGACATAGAGCACTCCCTCATCGAGACCTTTGATCTCGCAGGTCAGGTGATCGCCGTTTTTCATAATCAGGACGTCGGTCTTGCTGCGCGCAAAAAGCGGCAGCGCGGAAAGAAGTATCACCAGCAGAACAGTCGTACGTAAGCTCATGGACGTTCCTTTGCGCAGACACGCCCGTTTCAGGCCGGGTGACCGTGCGCTGACTGCATTGCAAAAAATAGCTTTATCTAAGTGGGCAAGGCTATCGTATAGCGGCTGCAGGGGCTTGGGAATCCAACACGTAGAAATGGCGCGGAGCGCGACTCAAACCGGGCAACGCCTCGAGCCGCTAGCGACAACCGCTGAAGCTGGCCGATGCAAGCTGCGTGCTCCAGTCGCGCGCCAGGTTTGCGGTGTAGTACTCGTTGGTGTACCAGAAGGTGCAGCCGTCGGGAGCGAGGCGCATGCTGCTGAAGTTTCCCCACGATGTGCCAAGCTGCGAGCCGCTTCCGGAGAGAAGCATGACCTCCGGTTCCATCGTTCCCAGCGGATCGGTGAGCACGCGTCCGGTAATCGCGATCGAGGGATACATTGTGGAACTCGATTCGCTATAGCCGAGCAGAAGGTCGTACGTCTTGTCGCGGGCGATCGACCCCATCCAGCGATAGTTTGAATCGGGCGCGAAGGTTCCTGATTGAAACAGCGAAAGGCCGGTCACAGGAACAGCGCGGATAGGCGCGGTGAACTCGTACCAGCGCGGAGCCTGGTTGCCTCCGGAAGCGGTGGAGTCGTGCACCACATACCAGTGCTGCGAAGGCAACGGACGCGGGGGAGTCGCGCGAACACTTGCCTGCGGCGTGTCTTCCCAGTAGGCCACGCGGTACATCAGGCGATCCCCCAGCACCTGAAGCTGATCTGAGGTGTCCTTCTGAGGAACGCAGTTGCCGGCGTAGGCGCCATTGCAGGCCGGAGTGAACGCCGGAACGGCGATCAATTGCGAACCATTGGTTCCGGTCACGCTTGAGTTCTGCGGGTCCTGATAGTCCGGGTGCAGCGAATACAGCGAGAGATGGCTCGCGTCCCAGAGCGAAAGGAAGAACTCGTCTTCACCCGCCGGCGGCGCCAGGCCGGAGTCGATGTCGCCGGGCAACGGCAGCCCGTCAGCCGGCGCGAGTGTGAAGCAGATCTGCTCTGCCGAGCCGTCGCCCACCAGCAGCTTGGCGCTGTTGTAGGCGCACAGCTCCGGACCGACGTAGCCGCTGCCGCTGAACTCGCCTTGCGTCTGGTAATAACCGTTCGACCAGACGCCCCACTTCGGCGACTGGGGCAACAGCGAGCCCTGCGAAAACGAGTAAAGATAATACGAGCCGGTCGCATCCGAGCTGGTGGAGACGGCAATGCATGTCTCGTAGGGCGGACTCGTCATTGTGTTCTGCGAGAGCACCCAGCGCTGATGTGCGCGGTCCCATTGCACGATGAGCTCGCTGGCGGCGTTGCTCCCGTTGGCGCAGGCTCCGCCCAGGCTCTGCCACAGCGTGCTGGTCGCCAGCGGTCCGGCTTCGACGGCTCCCGTGCTCTTGTCGAAGATGGCGAAGGCGATGTTCGCCCACTGCACAATCTGCGAACTGCCAACGGCAAGATTGCTATCCGGCGCGTTCGCCGAAACCGTGAAGTTCGGGAAGCCGTTGCCCAGCCCGAGGAAGCTTAAGCCGGTACCGAAGTTTGAGCCGGATCTCGTGGACCGCGATTCTGCGCGCTCAGAAAAAGCCAGCTCACGCAGCGGCGGCGAGATGGCAAAACCGTCCGCGCGATGAACCGCTGGCGCTGGATTCTGCTGTGCGAAAAGTAAGCTGGCGCTGATAGCGATGAAGCTAAGGAAGAGAAGCGGAACGCGCGAAAAGCTTTTCAGCATGAGAACGCCGCTCCAAATCAGCGATCTTCTTGCAGGTATCTGATCCCCGGGGTCGAACGAAAGGAAATTATTTTAGAACGGCGAGAAGCCGAGCGTCTTATCATCCTTCTGCACCCAGATGTGCGCCTTGTCGGCGATGCGCTCGTTCACCGTCACCACTACCACGACGCCGCTGGCAGTCGCAAACGGCGAGCCGCTGTAGCCGTGCGGCACCGCGGCGCCGTCGACATGGAAGCTCTTGATGATGCCCCACTCACCGCCTGGTCCCCAATCCTTGACGAAGTCGTTGTAGGTGTAGCTGGTGTAGCGTTCGGGATGCTGCTTCCACTCGGGGTCGTGCATCCAGACACCGTAAGCCTGCTCGAAGTTCTGCTGCTGGAGGGCAGTGAAGAACTGGCCGACGACGTGCTCTTCCGGCCAGTAGCGGAACATCCACAGCACCACCGCGATCACGATCGCCCCGGCGATGGCCGCCAGGATGAGGTCGCGCTTCCGGCGCGCGCGCGCGACGTCGTAAGGCTTGGCTTCGAACAGCGTCATGACAGGTACAGTGTACCGCGCTTCAAGTGGACGAAAAAAGAAGGAGCAGGTCTGCTTTATAGCGGCGCAACAAAAAGCACCGCCCGGAGGCGGTGCCACACTTTTCAGCTCAGATTGAGATGGAGCAGGGCTACTGCTCTTTGGCCAGTTCCTGCAGCTTCTGGCCGGCGATTTGCGCCGAGATGCTGGCGGCGTTTTCTTTCTGCATCTGCTCGTAGATGTGGCGAGCGTCGTCGGGTCGCGCCATCGCCCGGTAGAGCGAAGCCAGCGCCAGTTGCGCCGTGGTCTTGCCCACCGAGATCGTCGGATGATCGATCAGCTGCTTGTACAGGTCGACGGCCTGCAGGTTGCGGCCAGTGTCGTGATAAATGCCGGCTAGTGCCATCTTGGCGAGGCTGGCAATCTCGGGATAGCGGCTGCTGGAAACTTCCTGCAAATCCTGTTCGGCCTCGCTGGTCTTGCCCAGGTCACGATAGGTAAGGCCGGCAAAGTAGCGAGCCACCTGCGAAGTCTGGGTGAAGCTGTACTTGTTGGCGATGCGGGTGAACTCGGTGTTACAAATCTGGTCGCGTTCCTGGTCGGAGCCATAGCTCAGCACGTCGGGCGTAGCCGGAGTTCCGGCCGGACGAATCGGCGCCTGATATTTCTGCAGCGCCAGGGCCAGGTCGTTCTTGGCTTGCCCATCACGGTAGCCGATGTAAGCCCAGCCGCCGCCGAGGATGGACAGAATGAGAACGACGACCACGGCCAGAGCAATGACCTTGGAGCGGTTTTCGACGGCCCAGGAAATGGTTTCGGCCGTGGACGTAGTAAAAGAGTCCTGCTTGAGTTGATGTCGAGTATAACTGCGCACGGGAAGTCCTTGTCTAGATTGCCACTTAGGCGGGAAAAAGAAAGTGTATCAGCCGGAAGAAGAGGGGGTCAAACCAAAGCCGGGAGTACATCAACACCTGGTGATGGACGAAGAAGGTCTGGACAGCAGCCGGAAGGCCGGCGTCACATGGTGTTGGAGTCTCAAAACAGCTTGCGGCGCAGAACGCCAGCCGGACCGTCAGCCAGCAGTTGCCGGTCGCAAGATTTACATTGGTCCCCATGAAGTTAGCCGCTGGGCTTCTTCATTACCGCTTCACGTCTTGTCTGGCCTTCTCGCGAATGGCGCGCTGCTCCAGAGCCAGCTTGTAGGCGACGTAGTACTTGTAGATGTTGCCCACGTAGGTCACCGTCTCCTGTCCGATATCTTTAGCCGCCACCAACTCGACGTTGCCGAACCATATGTTGGGATTCAGTCCCATGTCCGCTGCTTCCTTGCGCAGGCGCGCGATGCGGTTGGGCCCGGCATTGTAGCTGGCGAAGACCATGAGGGTGCGGTTCACGGGATCGATCTTAGGATCGTTGAAGTAGGTGTCGGCGATGTTGCGCAGCATCTTCGCGCCCGCGTGGATATTGGGATCGGCCTGGGCGACGCTGGGGATGCTGATGGGCGCTGCGGCCGCAAGCTTCGGCTTCACCTGCATGATGCCGACTGCTCCTCCGGGACTGCGCTCGCTCTGATTGAGCTTCGATTCCTGATAGCCCTGCGCCGCCAGCATCAGGTAGTCGAAGTTGTACTCGGCGGCATATTTCTTGAAGATGTCCACCATCGCCACGAACTTCTCCATGTCTTTCTGCGAGGTGGAGTTGGTCACCCACTTGGTGTTTTGCAGATAGCGCCTTAGGAGGGTATTGCCGAAGGAGGTACCGACGGCATGCGTCGCGACGTACTCATCCACTAGCTGCTTCAACTGCGGATTGTCCTTGCGCATGACGAATCCCAGGCTGATGTTGGTCGCTATTGGCACGTTTGGATAAATTTTGAGATCGTTGAAGACCTTCGACCATAGCGCCGCCCTTTCCGTGATGGTAACGGTGGCCGGCAGCAGGCCGGCGTGCACCATCTGGATCAGGTCGTCGTCGGCGAGATTCTTGTCTGCCGCTCTCACATCGATGGGCGGCTTGCCTGATTTCTTTAACTCCGCGCTGACCTTCTGCAGGTTCTCGTAATAGGTAGTCAGCGGGTTGACGTAAATGGTCTTGCCGGAGAGATCGGCGATTGTGTTTACCTCGCCAAAATCTCGTCCGCTGATGACGACCTGGCTGACGCCGGTCTGGATCGGGGTGGAGAAGGCCACCTGCTTCTCGCGCTCGGGAGTAATGACGATTGCGTTGGCGATGATGTCGCCCATGCCGTGCGTGATCGAGGCCTCCGCCTGTGCGGGGGTCACCGGCAGAAAGCTGACCTTGATTCCAGGGTTGCCGACCTTCAGCTTCTGGTTAACGAACTTCTGGAAATCCTCCATGGTTTCGTACATGGCGCCGCGCGGCTGTCCCTGGTCGTAAAAGAAGCCGATGGGGTTGAGCATCACGATGGCGCGAATGTTCCTGCGCTTCACCATTTCGTCCAGATCGCCGGTGTGCTTGTTGAAGTTAAGCGGCAGCATCATCGCGTTAGGCGCAGGCAACTCATCCTGCGAGGCGGCCTCGTGCGGTGCGGGTGCAGGCGCAGGCTGCGTGGCTTGCGGTTGGGCAGCAGTTCCCTGCTTAAGAGGAGCCGAGGTTTCTTTCTGGCTGCAAGCTGTAACCGCGAAGAGAGCGCAGAGACACACCGCCCAAGAAAGGCGGCGCAGAGCATTACCGGTAGTCATTGTCGTTGTCCGACAATAGGGTACCGAATTCATGCCCCAATGGTTAGAGTTTTTTCGTGGTCTTTGCTGCGCCTGGGCGGAAGGGCGCGCCCTTAACGGCGGGCGACGCTCGTTGTTTCAGAGACGTCGAGGCGCGGGTGTCCCATATTACTTGTAACTTGTGTAATGGCGATTTATCGCCATCTATGCCTTCCGAAAGCGTCTAATCAGCGGCATTACGGCGGAAATCACTCCGAAATAGTAGGCCCAAAGAACGGCCCACCCAAACTTGCCATAAACCACGGGATCGAAATTGCTGACCTGGTCGAGTGTCCCGAAAAACCAGCTTTGCATCAGGAAGACTGGCGGGGCCAAGAGGAACGCCATCCACCTTCGTATTGGCGAGTACGCCATGCAATCTGTGCCGCCGCCCGAACAATAACTGAAGAAGTAGAGGCCCAGGGCGATGAAGCCAAGTATGGATGACGCCGCAGCCGACAAGAACAGCCGCACGCATACTGTCTTCAGCACTGGATGAACGAAAGAACTCCTTCGCCGGAGCATCTGGGTCGCCCCGGTTAGATCGAACAGCGTTGCGAGAATTAGCAGGACAGCGGCGAAGCTGAGTACGAACCAAAAACCTGGACCCACCAGCACGACGATGTCACAGACGTAGAGTGGCGTGTGGAACATTCTATTAGCCTGGAATGGTGACATTTTCTGCCGGCGAAATGTAGTTGGCGAAATCAGGCCATAGCGCCAGTTGCACGGGAAGATCAAATTCTCTGCCTGATATCGGCATAGTTCTGTTCAGAAAACGCACTGTTCAGAGCTTCCATTCGTGGTCGCAGCAGCTTTGCTGCGCTCTCGAAGTCGTTGACCAGATAATGCTCCGAGAGACGTTCACCATCAATACAGGCTATTGCTCTGCCAATCTCATATGAGTCGTTGAGAGCGCAGCAAGGCGCAACGGAAACGCTCACATCGCCACGACCACGCGTAAAACCGAACACAACGTTCTTGTGGATGATCGCGACGGAGGCGTAGTCAAACGGAAGAACAGAAGTACGCTTGGGTTTCGCGATCTTCCCATCCGCGACAATGAAATTGAAGTGCGCCCGAACATCATCCAGGAGCGCCAGATTAGCTCGCCGCTGGAGCCAAGGATCAAGCCACCACCCAAGCGTGACTCCGTATACTGTCTTGGAGACGAGGCCGATTCCCGACAAGAACGGCACCACCAAGAAGTCCAGTAGGCGCAGCTTCGTTGTTCTCTGCACGCAGATATCTTAGCGGATCGTTGGCGAAATCAGGCGTTATCGTAAACGACCCGAATCCCGAATCGGGATTGCTTATGATAAGGCGATGTTACGTCAATTATCGCTTGGCAGCCGCGCTTTGTGCAGAACCTGAGCGATGTGAAAAGCCAGATTCGGCCAACAGAGAAAAGCCATTCCGACCGCGAGTCCCGCCACTCGCACTGTTGCGAGATTAATGCCGCGTAAGAAGCCGAGACTGAGGCCAACGACGACTAGAACCCAGCGCAGAATCCGGCCAGTGGCATCGAGGGGGTAATCGGTTTCGTATTTCTTCCGAAATGCCCACGAAGCCAACCAGATGCAGGTTACGGAACTCGTAAGCTCTGAAACTCCCACGCCGATTCAGCCCCTAACCGCGCATCCAAGGATAGCGGACGATGACAGCCAATTGCACCACCAAGCGCAAGTGGCGGCGGTGACGTCGGTCACGAGGTGTGCAGTTGCGATTCTTGGCGAAAACAGGCCATGTCGCAAGCTACGGCTGAAGCCGGCTCTACCCTACTTAATCTCCTTCACTGGCAGAAGTGTGCCGTATTCCTGGCCGCTGTTGTCGACGGCGCGGGCGACGATGGAGTCGAAGGCGTCGCGCAACTCCGGATACTTGGCCACAATCGCCTTGATCACTGCCATGTTGTCCTGGAAGGCGATGGCGGAATTGCCGGCGTTGGCGTTGGTGTAACGAACCCGCAAATCAAGCTTGTTGTCGACCGGAACAGCCGCGAGTTCGGTGATTTGATAGGTCTTGCCGTTGGCCGAGAGCGACATGGGCGCGCTCTGGCTGGGCAGGTCGCCGGGGCGGGCGCTGGACATCTCGGTCGAGAGCTTGTCGAGCTGCGGAGTGCTCATGAAGTTGACCGGCGCCAGCAGGTCCCACGCTGTCAGATAGTACAGCCAGGCGTCGTGGAGCTGGTTCTTTGCCTTGTAGTCGCGAGCCTTGTCCAGATACCAGTCGCCGTCGTGACCGCCAATCGAGTTCAGCCGCGGGAAGTAACCTGCCAGCTTCCACGCGCCGCCCATCTCCTGAAGAACCAGGGTGAGCGTGATCGGGTCTTTGCCATTCACCTTCTGGATGGCGACGGCGTAGCGTCCGGGCGGCAGATTGGGAATGGAGAAGCCGACGCGGTCTGACGAGTTATAGATGCCGCAGTAGAAATCGGCCTGGGGCAGAGCCGCCTTGGCCTGCGAGGCGTCGAGCAGATAGGTACCGGTGATGGTGGCCGTGCCGTCGCTGAAGTACTGTTTGTTGCTGACCACCGCCTGCTCGATGGAGCCGAAATTTCCTGCGATCGCGGGGATCGCGTTGGCCTTCAACCCGGCAACGTCGCCGCTTTTCGACATGTTCAGATACTGCGTGGCGGCGCTGTCGATCGCACTCTTCGTGGAAGCATCCAGATCGGCTCCCGAAGCGCACGACTGCGCGTGCGAGAGCGGACAGCGGGCGAGAATTACTACTGCCGCGGCGAACAAATAGAAGGCGGAACGCAAGAATGGCGAGGAGTTGTTGAACGTTCGACACATGTCTTCACCCACAGGATGGCGCGGCCTGGGGCCGCTCTTGATTCGTACATCGTAAGATGCTGCCTGAGCTGCCGAACGTGGCCAGCGACCCGGGCATGAAAGAATTTATGGTGAATGCGGCGGCGGCAATGAAAGCGCAGTTAGAATAGGGAACAGCAGTGAAACCAAGCAGCTTCATTGACGTCCAACACCCTATGGTACGCCTCGGAAAGCAGTTTGCGTGGACAGCGCTGGTAGTCACGGCGATTCTGTGGCCCGCTGGACAGGCGGTAGCGCAGACAACCAATGCTGCGCCCACAGCGACGGCGGGAGCAGCGAAGCCCACAGCGACAACTGCGACGGCAACCCAGACGGCGACGCCGCACAAGGCTAGAGCCCATCATAAGAAAGCTGCGCCGGTAGCTGAGGTGCCGCAAACACCGGCTCCGCCGCCAACTCTGGAGCAACAGTCCCCGATCGCGCCGGTCGTCAGCTACCGCAATGGACAGTTGACCATCAGCGCTCCGAACTCCACGCTGTCGTCGATTCTGCGCGCCGTGCAGTTGCAGACCGGCGCGGCGATGGACATACCCTCAGGCGCGAGCAGCGAACGCGTTGCCACGCAGATTGGTCCGGGGCTGCCCCGCGATGTATTGAACACGCTGCTGAACGGTTCGAAGTTCGACTACGTGATTCTGGGTGTGGCCGGCAATCCGGGCGCGATACAGAGAGTGCTGCTGACGCCCAAGCAGGCTGCCGGCGCAGCGGGCACGCAGACGGCCAGCGCTCCTCCGCCGTCTGCGTCTGAGGATGAAGACAATTCTTCGGCAGACGCCGGTGGTGAGTCGGAGTATCCGGGACCTCCGGAACAGCCAACTCCGCCGGGCGCGTTCCGCCGGCCGGGTGGAGCACCGGGTGGGCAGTCGTTTCAGCAACAGCAGCAGCAGGTAAACGAGGAAAACCCCACGCCCTTCGCTACGCCTAACGATCCCAATATCGTGAAGACTCCCGAGCAGCTGATGCAGGAGTTGCAGCAAATGCAGCAACAGCAGCAGCAGTATCAGGAGCAGTTGAATCCCGCCAACCAGAATCCTCAGTAGGCGCCAGCGCTAGACCTTGGCAGCAGCGGGCGCTTCAGCCAGCTCGCGCAAAGATGGCCCGTAAGGCTCGCGTACAACGCCGCGCTCGGTGATGATCGCCGAGACGTACTCATGGGGCGTGACGTCGAATGCCGGATTCTCGACCCTCACACCGTCCGGCGCAATCTGCTTACCCGCGAGGTGAGTGACTTCTGACGCAGATCTTTGTTCGATCGGAATCTGGGTTCCGTCCACGGTCTCGAGGTCGACGGTCGAAAACGGAGCCGCAACATAAAACGGGATGCCGTGCTCCTTGGCCAGCACAGCTACGGTGTAGGTGCCGATCTTGTTGGCGACATCGCCGTTAGCGGCAATGCGGTCGGCGCCCACGATGACGGCTTGAATCTTGCCCTGCCGCATCATCGCACCTGCCATGTTGTCAGAGATGACGGTGGTGGGAATACCGTCTTTCATCAGCTCCCACGCTGTCAGACGTGAGCCCTGCAGGAACGGTCGCGTCTCGTCGGCGAAGACGTGAATCTTCTTGCCCGAATCGAAGGCAGCGCGAATCACGCCCAGCGCCGTGCCATAGCCGGCGGTGGCCAGCGCTCCGGCGTTGCAGTGGGTGAGGACTCCGCCTGTCGAGGGCAGCAGTACCGCGCCGTGCTGCCCCATCGCCTGATTGCTGGCAATGTCTTCGGCGTGCATTCTCTGCGCTTCGGCAACCAGCGCCTGCTTGATGGCCGGTATCGGCTGATCGCTGACTTCGGCGAACTTCTGCTGCATGCGGCGAATGCCCCAGAACAGGTTGACCGCGGTAGGACGGGTCGCGCCGATCACTTCGCAGATTTGCGCGAACTCGCGCTTCAGCTCGTCCTTGTCGGCGGCCTTCGACTTTTGCACGCCGAGCGCGACGCCCATACCTGCGGTGACGCCGATCGCCGGTGCTCCGCGCACAATCATGGTGCGAATGGCGTCAGCGACTTCCTCGTAAGTTTTGCAGGTAACGTAAATCTCTTCGGTGGGCAGCTTCGTCTGATCGATGAAGCACACACCGTCGTCCGTCCATTCCACAGTCTTAATCATGGGTTCTCTGAATCTCTTTCGCCATCAGGAACGGTGAGCCTCACAACGATTGCCGGGCGTGTTGGTCACGGCCGGACGGTCGCAAAAATCGCACTTCGCGCTGACTGCGAAGATCGGCGGCGGACCGTTCTTCACGTGTTCCGCGCGCACGTCGTTTGCGGTAAACAGCGCGATAAAGGGTGCGGGCGCGGCAGCCTTTTCGACGTTGGCCCGTCCTCCGGCTTCTTCGCGCTCCACCAGGCAAAGCACGCCGACAATCTCAAAGCCATATTCGCGAGCCGCTTCAATCGCCTGGATGGTCGAAGCGCCGGTGGTGCAGACATCGTCGACGATCACCACGCGCGCGGGCTTGTCGCGAAAGCCTTCAATCCGCTGGCCGGTTCCGTGCGTCTTCTCCGCCTTGCGCACCAGGAAGCCGTTAATCGGCTTGCCATGCTGCGCGCTGATCACGGAGGTCGCGACCACGATCGGATCGGCGCCCATGGTCAGGCCGCCAATAGCATCGGCCTTCCAGCCGCGGCTGTGAATTTCCTGCATCACCGTCTCGCCGGTGAGCAGAGCGCCCGGTGGCGTCAAGGGTGGTCAGGCGGCAATCGATGTAGTAGTCGCTGGTGCCGCCGCTGGATAGCTTGAACTGGCCCAGGCGAAACGATTTCTGAGCTAACAACGACAAAAGTTTTGCGCGAGAGTTTGCTGCCATATTTTCACGATACCATTTTCAGCCGGTCACTTTTTCCAGATGACGGTAGTGATCGCTGGCCAGCCAGAGGGCGGCGAACAGCGCGAAATTGTATCCGCAGTGCATCAGGAACGAGGAAGCAACGGAGTTGGTTTTGACGCGGACAATGGTGAAAACCGCGCCCACAACAAAGATGCTGAGCACCGGCGCCCAGGCGTAGCCGAGCTGCGCGCCATGGATTGCCGCAAAGGCCAGAGCGGTCAGCAACACGCCGGTCACCAGTCCAAACGATCGCCGCAGTAGCGGATACAGCAAGCCGCGAAAGAACACTTCCTCCAGCAGGGGCGCCAGGGTCACGCCAAAGATGGCCATCATGTAGGCGCTGGCGGCGTCGTGGAAGTACGTGTCCATCGGCAGCGACTTCGGAATCGGCAGGAATCGCGCCAGGCCGTCGACGACTAAAGCCAGAACGACGCCGCAAGCGATGAAGGCCGGTGCCGTTGGCCCGGGCCAGTGCCAGCGGATTGCCTCTCCGAACGACTCCTGGGAGCGCGACCGTACCATCATGTACATGAACAACAGGACGACCGGGTAAGCCGCAGCCTGGGATCCGATAACAATCTTGGCGTTGGTGGCCAGTTCAAGAAACGTAGAGTGCCGGAACTCGGGGAAGCCGCGAGCCACGAACAGCGCGATTATCGTGAAAACGAAGATGGTAACGGCTGTGAAGACGGCAATCCAAAGCACATCCCAACCTCGCCACGCGGGGAACGGCGGCTCAGGCGGAGCAATTGGGCCTTCGGCGAGGGCGAAGCTGTCGCCTTCGAGAATGGGCGAAGGCAATGACGATCCCTCGACGGGTTCAGGCAGAGATTCTGGTGTCAGTGACATGCAATCTTCGTTTCGTGGATGCTTACGAGCCGGAAGCCGCTTCGTCGCTCGTCTTCATATTGGACGCTCGAGGCAACACTTTCGCTAATATTTGTCCGGTGTAAGACTTCTTTACCCGCGCTACCTGCTCCGGCGAACCCTGGGCAACAATACGGCCGCCCTCTTCGCCGCCTTCCGGCCCCAAGTCAATAATCCAGTCCGCATTGCGAATCACGTCGAGGTTGTGCTCGATGATGATGATGCTGTTTCCCAAGTCCGTCAACCGGTGCAGCACTTCCAGCAGCTTGCTGACATCGTCGAAGTGCAGGCCGGTGGTTGGCTCGTCCAGCAGGTAGAGGGTTTTCCCGGTCTGGCGCTTGCTCAACTCGCGCGCCAGCTTGATGCGCTGCGCCTCGCCGCCTGACAGCGTCACTGCCGACTGGCCAAGGTGGATGTAGCCGAGTCCGACGTCGACCAGCGTCTGCAGCTTTTGCTTGATCTGGGGAATGTTCTCCAGAATCGGTAGCGCGTCCGCTACCGGCGTTTCCAGCAGATCGGCAATCGAATTTCCCTTGTACTTGACCGCCAGCGTCTCGTGGTTGTAGCGCTTGCCCGCCGCACACTTCGCAGAGTACGTAGACGTCGGGCAGGAAGTTCATCTCGATGCGGCGCTGGCCTTCGCCCTGGCATGCCTCGCAGCGTCCGCCGGCCACGTTGAACGAGAACCGCCCTGCTTTGTAGCCACGCTCACGCGATTCCGGCAGCATGGCGTAGAGGTCGCGGATTTGCGTGAACACCCCGGTGTAGGTCGCAGGATTCGAGCGCGGGGTGCGTCCGATGGGCGACTGGTCGATGCGGATGACCTTGTCGATGAACTCGGTGCCGCTGATCGACTTGTGCTCGCCCGCTTCTTCCCGCGAGCGGTAGAGGCTGTTGGCCAGAGCGCGATAGAGAATGTCGTTCACCAGGGTTGATTTCCCGGAACCCGACACGCCGGTGACAACCGTCATGACGCCGAGCGGGAAGGTGGCATCGAGATTCTTCAGGTTGTTCTCGCGCGCGCCCAGGATGGTGATTGCTTTCCCGTTTGGCTGCCGCCGGACATGCCGATCCGTAATCTGCTTCTGTCCGGAGATGTACTGGCCGGTCAGAGAATTGGGCGCTGCCTGAATGTCATCGGGCGTACCGCTGGCCACTACTTCGCCACCATGACGGCCGGCGCCCGGCCCCAGGTCGATGACATAGTCGGCGCGGCGAATCGTATCTTCGTCGTGTTCGACCACCAGCACCGTATTGCCCAGGTCGCGCAACGATTCCAGGGCGCGCAGCAGGCGGTCGTTGTCGCGATGATGCAGGCCAATCGACGGCTCGTCCAGGACGTAGAGAACGCCGCGCAGCTTGGAACCGATCTGCGTCGCCAGCCGGATGCGCTGGCCCTCACCGCCGCTCAGCGTCGCCGCCGAGCGATCCAGCGAGATGTAGCCAAGCCCGACCGCGTTTAGAAATCCCAGACGCTCGGCAACTTCTTTCAGAATTCGTCCGGCAATCTTGTGCTCGCGCTCCGAGAGCGTGATCTTCGCCGCCGCTTCTACCGCGCGCGAGACGGGCAGCGCGGTGAAGTCGGCAATCGACATTCCATTAACTTTTACTGCCAGGCTTTCCGGACGCAGCCGCTTGCCATGACACGCCGGGCACTTGGTGGCCGACATGTGATCGAGCAGCCAGTCGCGATAGGTCTCCGACGAGCTCTCTTCCATCGCCTGCCGCAGGTAGTGAAAGATGCCGAGAAAGCCGCGTTTCTTACCGTTGGCTTCGGGCCCGTAGAGGATGAGGTTCTGCGTCTTGCGCGGCAGCTGCTCAAACGGCGTGGACAGGTCGAAGCCATACGCCTGCGCCGCCAGTTGCAGCGTTCGAATCATGTTCTGCGATGCCGAGCCCGGACCCAGCCCGCCATCCAGCAGCGGTTTGGACCAGTCGGTGATGACCTTCGCCGGATCGAAATCGTACTTGCTGCCCAGGCCGTTACATTCCGGGCAGGCGCCATACAGGCTGTTGAACGAGAATGAGCGCGGCTCCAGCACCGGCACGTTGATCCCGCACTCCGGGCAGGCGAGCTTCGAGGAATACAGCCGCTCCTCGCCGCCGACCACGACCACCTGCACCAGCCCGTTGGCCATCTTCATCGCCAGTTCGACGGAAGCGGCCAGCCGCCGTTCGATGCCCTGCTTCACCAGCAGGCGGTCCACTACCAGTTCGATGGTGTGGTTCTTGCGCCGGTCGAGCTTGATGTCGTCGTCGGCGATATTGCGCAGCTCGCCATCGATTCGCGCCCGGGTGTAGCCCTGCTGGGCCAGTTTGTCGAGCTCCTTCTTGAATTCGCCTTTGCGGCCGCGAACGATGGGCGCCAGTACCATGACGCGGTCTTCCGGCTTCAGCTCCATCACCTGCTGCACAATCTGGTCGGCCGACTGCCGTGAGATCGGGCTTCCGCATTGCGGACAGTGCGGCACGCCCACCGACGAATACAGCAGGCGCAGGTAGTCGTAGATTTCAGTGATGGTGCCGACGGTCGAGCGCGGGCTGCGGCTGGTCGTCTTCTGCTCGATGGCGATCGAGGGGCTCAGCCCGTCGATGCTGTCGACGTCGGGCGCTCCATCTGGTCGAGGAACTGCCGCGCGTAGGCCGATAGCGTCTCGACGTAGCGGCGCTGGCCCTCGGCGTAAATGGTGTCGAAGGCGAGCGAAGACTTGCCCGAGCCGCTGAGGCCGGTGATCACGGTCAAGGTGTTGCGAGGGATCTCGACGTGAATGTTTTTCAGATTGTGCTGGCGTGCCCCGCGGACGCTGATACTGGAAATGCCCATGAAACGATTCGGTTCGATGCTGCTTGCCGGCCACCCGATTCCTACATTTCGGCGCATGGTCGGGTGTCACCCAGCCCCGAATTTCATCCTGAACGGCTCTGGTCAGTCCGGAAGAGTAAGAACACAGTTCTACTCACGTATCTTAGTGGTCAATACCGGCTGGAGTCAACGCGAGGTAAAGTGAGACCATCAGAGTTATGGCTCGGCGGAGTTAGGACGTGTTCGCCAAGCCTGCCGGCGCTCCCAGCCTTAAGGAAGCGTACGGCGCGACTGAACAATTATGACGACTTTCCTGCTCTCAACCATGCTCCTGCTGACGATCGTGGCGGCATTTGCCTTTGGCGTCGCGGCAGGATACTGGGTTATCTGCGCATTCCTGAACCTGTTTAACCCCACCCGCACCCGCAACAAGCCAACGCGCGCTCCGGCGCTGGCGCCCTCCAGCGGCGACTAGCGGCTTTAGGTAAAGCTGGCCTCCGGGGAGATCTAGCCTTTGGGTAAAGCCGGCCCCGGGTAGAGCGGGTAGAGCCGGCCTTCACGCCAGCGTAAGGCTCCTTCCGTATCTGAGTCGGCTTTTAGCCGACGGCACAAAATTCCCAAGCCGCTTTTTCGGAACTGTGGACAAGCGTTTCGTCACCCCTGGCCGTCCTGGCGCTCTTCCCGTCCCCTGGCTCCTGCTAGATTGGAACTGGAGTCACTGCCATGAGTCAGCGCGAATTCTCTTTTGTCCAGCTCGACGTCTTCACCTCGCACCCGCTGGAGGGCAACCAGCTCGCCGTCTTCACCGATGCCCGTGGCCTGACCGACGACGAGATGCAGAAGCTGGCGCGCGAGACCAATCTCTGCGAGACCACGTTCATCCTGCCGCGCGACGCCGAGACCGAGCGCCGGGAAGGTCGCAAGGTCCGCATCTTCACCGTCTTCGAGGAGCTGCCGTTCGCCGGCCATCCCACCTTGGGCACGGCATGGTATCTGCGCCAGCATTGCAGCGACGATGAGATCGTCCTCGACCTGAAAGTCGGCAAAATTCCCGTGCGCTTCGAACACTCGCGATGGCCTGCTCTTCGGCGAGATGCGCCAGGCCGAACCGCAGTTCGGGAAAACGCACTCGCACGCGGAAGTCGCCAAGGTGCTCGGCGTGCCGGTCTCCGAACTCGACGAGAATCTGCCCATCCAGACGGTTTCAACCGGCATGCCCTTCACCATGGTTCCCTTCCGCTCGCTGCAGACTCTGCAGAAGCTCAGCATCGGCTGGAACCAGATGGCGCCGTATCTCTCCACGATCGGCAGTCCCGCATTCTTCTATCTGGTCTGCCGCGAGACCGTCGCTCCCGAGGCGACGCTGCACGCGCGAATGATCTTCTACAACGGCGAAGATCCCGCGACAGGCTCAGCCGCGGGATGCTGCACGGCGTGGGCAGTGAAGCACGGCGTGCTCGCGTCCGATGCACAAGGCGTGATCGAGCAGGGGATCGAAACGCGCCGGCCGAGTCGCCTCTATATTCGCGCAACGAGAGAACACGACACCGTCACCAACGTGCGCGTCGGGGGTAATGTGGTTCCCGTGATTGACGGAAAAGTTACGTTGTGATTTTTTTGAGGATATCTTGTGCAAGCTGAAAACCCGCGTCCAGAGCGGGTTTTCGCATAGGTAGAAGACCTGACGATCACCATTCATGGTGCTGTTACATTTTTCCCTTCCGCCCAAAAATAAACTTTGTAATTGATCTTTGCAGTACTTGTGCGCGTCCATCGAGCGGCTTAGTATCCGGAACACGCGCTACTGCTCTGGCGTACAACAACCACTTGGTGACTTGCCGCACGCGACCGGCATTACAGGTTTGCACGGGCGCTCCTGCGCAAGCACTCAGAGAAGGCTCGGTGGGAGGTACATGAAACCGAAACGTACGATTCTCTGCGTCGACGACGATGAACGCTCTCTCTCCATACGAAAAGTAATTCTCCAAACCCGCGGGTACCGAGTTCTAACATGCTCCGATCCGGAAGACGCCATCACTCTCGTCAAGGCAGGCGGCGTTGACCTGGTGATGACCGACCTGATGATGCCCAAGCTCAACGGAGCGCGGCTCATCGATCAACTCAAAGCCATCGCTCCTGAAACTCCAGCGCTGTTGTTCTCCGGCTCCGTCAACTGCTGCAGTGAGGAACATCTGGCCGACGCCTGGCTGCCCAAGGGAGAATTCGCTCCCATGGAACTGCTGGAACGCATCCGCGTTCTGCTGGTTCGTAAGCGAGGACCCAAACGGCCGGCTGTGCCGCGTCAGCTCGCATCCTGACATTTCGCTTTGCGGTGGGGTCGGACAGGATCCGGTAACTCTGCCGGCCTGTTTCGGCAACGACGAATCGCCTCGCCCGCGTCAGCGCATGAATTCCCCAAAATGCTGCTGACGCGGCGGAACTTTGCGACACGCCGCCATTGGTGCGCGTACAATTCACCCACTCCCCAAATCCCCGAATAGGAGTGCGAATGAAATACGGTATTCGTAGTGCGGTGTTTGTGTTGACCCTCACGCTGGCCACCAGTGCCTTCGCGCAGTGGTCCTCCGACCCTTCTCAGAATCTCGATTTGTCCAACATTGCGGGCGCCGACCAGGTTCAACCCAAGCTGCTAGCCTTGCCCAATGACAACTGGTATGTCAGCTGGTTCAACAACAATCCCAACGATCCTCCGCCGCAGGGCTACGACGTTTATTATCAGCTGCTGAACGCCAATGGATACGAGCAGTTCGCGCATGACGGCGTGCAGGTTGCGAAGGAGGGTCTCAGCTCGACCCAGGATTACGGTCTCGCTATCGACGCCAACGGCAATGCGTTGCTGGCGTTTCAGGATGACCGCAGAAATCCCAACAACCCGCAGATCACCGCCGCCAAGATGAGCCCGACGGGCGAGGCGCTGTGGGGTCCGCTGGGCGTGGCGCTCACTTGGGGTACGGCGTCGTACAACGTTCCCAAAATTACCGTTGCCAGCGATGGTTACATCGTTGTCGCCTGGACGGCCAACAATGCGGTGGTGCTGCAGCGGCTGAATCCCCAAGGCCTCCCGACCTGGGTCGGCAATAATGTCTTCAACTACGGGATCACGTTGCAGGAGCCGAACTACGACTACACCCTGGCCGACCTGCACGCCGCCGACAACGGTTCGGTGATTGTCTCGTTCGTACGCAATCATGGCTTTGGCAGCAATAACTACCTGTACGCCAACAAACTTTCTTCGAGTGGCCAGCTGATGTGGGGCTCCGGACACGTTCACGTCTACGATGGCGGTTCGCTGCAGTTTGGCGAGTTTCCCTACTTCACGTATGACGGCAACGGCGGAGCGGTTTTCTCGTGGTACTCGAACAGTCCGCTGCTGCAGTCTTTCGCGCAGCACATCCTGAGCAACGGCACCGAAGCTTTCCCGCACAACGGTTCGCTGGGATCGACGAACACCAACGACATCCAGGTCGAGCCGACGGCTTCCTACAATCCGAGCACGCAGGAGACGTTCCTCTTCTGGACTGAACAGGACCAATTGCAGGATATGAGCGGCGTTTCTGGACAGAAGTTCAACTCGGCTGGCGCGCGGCAGTGGGGCGATAGCGGATTGACCATCGCCCCCATGAACGACAACACGCGCGACTTCATCACCAACGTGCAGATCGGCACCGGCGCGCTGGTCTTCTGGAACGATTCGCCGGGCTACGGCTCCGGCACGATTCAGGCCACCAAGCTGGACGGCACCGGCGCAACAGTCTGTGCGCAGTTCGGCGTGTCGACCGCGTCGTCGGATAAGGCGCGGCTGGCGGCAGGGTTGGCCTCGTCAGGACTGACGGCGCTGGCGTGGGAAGACGATCGTAACGGCGAGAATGATATCTACATCCAGAACGTCAATCCCGATTGCACGCTGGGGATTGAGAACAAGTTGATAGTGAGGAAGTAATAGCCGCTATCAGCTAAGACTCAAGAGGGTGCCCCATCCAAGCCGCTTTTGCTTGGGTGGGGCTTTTTCGTTTTGTTCGTGAGTCTCATAGTCCTGCGATTTGAATTCAATGTGTCGCGCGAGCGAGACGCAGCGAGTGGAAGCCCTCGATTGCAACCTCCAATTCGGGCGCGCCGGAACCGCAGGTCCCTCCCACTCGGACTGAAGTCCTCGGTCGGGATGACAATCCAATGTTGGTTTGTCAGAGGTTTCGGCAAAAATTAAGGGCGGCCGTGAAGGCCGCCCTGTGCTTTGGCTAAATGCCAAGTGCTAATCGCCGCGCTTACGCCTGCGCCGGACGCTCTCCCGGAGCCACGTTGGGCTGGCCCGGAGCCGGTTTCAGCACCTGCTGCACGTCGTCCTTCGCCGGAGGCGGAGCATTCGGATTGACGCGCGCCGGCAGTTCCTTGCCCTCAATCAGCATCTGGATTTCGTTGCCGTCAACGACTTCGCGCTCCAGCAGAGCCATGGCAATCTTCTCCATGACCGGCCGGTTGTTCTCCAGGATGCTGCGCGCCGAGTTGTAGCCATCATCCACGAAGCGACGGACTTCGGCGTCGATCTTCATCGCCGTCTCCTCGCTGAAGTCGCGATGCTGGCTGATCTCGCGGCCGAGGAAGATCTGCTCTTCCTTCTTGCCGAAGGCAATCGGACCCAGCGACGACATACCGAACTCGCATACCATCTTGCGAGCCAGATCCGACGCCTGCTCGATGTCGTTGCCGGCGCCGGTGGTAATGGTGTTCAGGAACAGTTCCTCAGCCACGCGGCCGCCCATCATGATGGCCAGACGCGTCTCCAGGTAGTCGCGGGTGTAGGTGTGCTTGTCGTCGATGGGCAGCTGCATGGTCACGCCCAGCGCCATTCCGCGCGGGATGATCGTTACCTTGTGCAGCGGGTCAGCGTGCTCACGCATAGCCGCGACCAGCGCGTGGCCGGCCTCGTGATACGCGGTGACCTTCTTCTCCTCGTCCGAGAGCAGCATCGACTTGCGCTCGGCGCCCATCAGGACTTTATCTTTGGCCTGCTCGAAGTCCCACATCAGCACCGTCTTGCGGTTCTGACGCGCGGCCACGAGGGCGGCCTCATTCACCATGTTGGCCAGGTCGGCGCCGGAGAATCCCGGTGTGCCGCGGGCCAGTACGCCGAAATCCACATCGTCGTTGATGGGAATCTTGCGGGTGTGAACGCGCAGGATTTCTTCACGGCCACGAACGTCGGGACGCGAAACCACCACGCGGCGATCGAAGCGACCAGGGCGCAGCAGCGCCGGATCGAGAACGTCGGGACGGTTGGTCGCGGCGATCAGGATGACGCCTTCGTTGGATTCGAAGCCGTCCATCTCGACCAGCAACTGGTTCAGCGTCTGCTCGCGCTCATCGTGTCCACCGCCAAGGCCGGCGCCACGATGACGGCCGACAGCGTCGATTTCGTCGATGAAGATGATGCAAGGGGCGTTCTTCTTGCCCTGCTCAAACAGGTCGCGGACGCGGCTGGCGCCCACGCCGACGAACATCTCCACGAAGTCCGAACCGGAGATGCTGAAGAACGGTACGTTGGCTTCGCCGGCCACCGCACGCGCCAGCAGGGTCTTGCCGGTTCCCGGAGGTCCGACCAGCAGCACGCCCTTGGGAATGCGTCCGCCGAGCTTCTGGAACTTCTGCGCCTCGCGCAGGAACTCGATGATCTCCTTGAGCTCTTCCTTGGCTTCATCCACGCCGGCGACGTCCTTGAACGTCACCTTCTTCTGCTGCATGGAGAGCAGCCGCGCCCGGCTCTTGCCGAACGAGAGCGCTTTGTTGCCGCCCGTCTGCATCTGGCGGATCATGATGAACCAGAGCGCGCCCAGCAGGATGAAGGGAGCGAGATTAAGCAGCCATGAAGGCCAACCTCCAGCCTGCGCGTCTTTCACGGTGATGTTCACACCCTTGTCACGCAGTTCTTTGATCATGTCGGTGTAGCCGGACATGATGGTGGTATGGAAGCTTGCCTTGTCGTTTTTGAACTTGCCGTGGACCTCCTGCCCAATGATCGTCACTTCGGTGACGTTGCCCTGGTCCACTTGAGAGAGAAACTCTGAGAAGGTGAGGTCTTTATCCTTCGTGCCCGAATTGGTGTTCTTGACGACCTGCCAGAGCAGAACGCCGGACAATACAATTACGAGCCAGAAGACGACCGTCTTGACCGTCGAATTCACTTAAAACTCCTGTGGTTAGCAGCCGACACGGACACGTGTCCTTCATATAGATGCTGCTCGCACCCGCCGGATACCAAATTCCGGCGCACTACTGATTGTAACCCCCAGCTAAACAGAACGGCACGAAAGACTTGTACAAAAAATGATCTTATGTGGCGGCGTTCTAGCCAATTTTGGGAAAGCGACAATCCTCGCTCCGATGCTGGTCACAGGTTGGACGAGTAAGCCGCCGAGACGTGAGAAAGGTTACCGCGACTGGACAGGGTAACCGGCGGACGCCAAAGATTAGCCGTTCTACCCCGGCTGAAGCGACCCCGCTGCAAGCGCCTCAATCCGCAAGGCTTCACCGTCCCCGCGCCAGCGATAAGCGTTAGCCACCGGAAAGTCTCGTACCCAGACGATATCGTTCCCGCACAGCGCAACCGGCCAGCTTGGCCGCTGCTCGGCCGGGATTTTCTTTTCGAGGAAGAGCCGCTTCAGCTTCTCCTCCGACCGGCTGTGCGCTGGGCAGAAGCGGTCTCCCGGAAGCCAGTTGCGGACCGTCAGCTCCGGCCCGACCAAGTCGAGGCTTAACAACTCGCCCGGCGCAGCTTCCCTGGCGAACTCCAGGGAAACAATGTAGGCGCGGAGGCTAAGGCTCAGTTCCGGGATCATCACTTCGCCGGGGATGGGCAGGCTGTAGGAATAGGAACTTGTTGTTTGTTGTACCGCCGGAGCCTGGATCAGTAGCTCGTCCTCCGCGCGGACGGCAATCCAGCCTCCCGGCAGCTCGGTTTTGGGAAGCGCACCCAGCGCACAGAGCTGCAGTTGCTCGATGTGCTTGAAGTCGAGGGTCAGGTTGTGGCGTTCAGCAAACGTCTTGAGCAGCCGCCGCTGGAGCGCGAGCGGAAACTGGTTAAAGCTTTCGAGGCTCAGAGCGTCGTTTCGGGTTCGTCCGGCTAGTTCGCGCTCAACCTGCTCCTGCCAGTAGTCGTCTTCGGCGCGCGCGATCTCAGCGGCGTCGCTCAAGGCCTGTCGGATATTGGGATTGAACTCGCGCTCCAGCAGCGGAAGCAGCTCGTGTCGCACGCGATTGCGGAGGAATCGCCGATCGAGGTTGCTCTCATCCTCACGCCACTGCTGACCGAGCGAGGTGAGGTAGGCTTCGACTTCCCGCCGCGTAACGCCCAGCAACGGACGGACAATGCGATATCCATGACGTTCGCTATTGTTCGTCACCGTCAGGGAAGAGTCGTCAGCGTCCGCAATCCCGTTGTTGTCATCGCCGGCAAAGCGAGGGATCTGCTTTTCGTTACCTGCCTCGATAACCGCGCCTCGAGGCAAATCGATCACGGGATAGATTCCCGCCAGTCCTCGCGTCCCCGCGCCGCGCAGAAACTTCAGCAGCACGGTTTCGGCCTGATCGTCCAACGTGTGCGCCGTCGCGATGGCATCCAGCCGCTGCTCTTCCGCCAGATCGGCAAACCAGCGATAGCGCAGCTCGCGCCCGGCGGCCTCGATGCTCAGCTTAGAAGTCAATGCATGGTCGCGGACGTCCGCGCGGCCGACGAAACATTCCAGGCCGAGTTCCTTCCCTACCTCGGCAACGAATGCCTCATCGGCATTGGATTGCTCGGCGCGAAGTCCATGATTGAAGTGCGCAACCGACAGCACGATGCCAAGTTCGGCGCGCAGCTGCAGCAGTGTGCGCAGCAGGGCCACGGAATCCGCGCCTGCCGACACAGCCACAGCCACGCGGTCGCCCGCACGCAACAAGCACCACTCGCGAATGCATTGGAGGACTTTCTCGCGCACGGGGTTATGGTAACGCCTCTCGGCGCTGGGCGATTGTGTTGCCCCCGAATGATTGTCATCCCGACCGGAGGCGCGCTGCCTTTGCGCGCCGGAGCGGAGGGACCTGCGGCTCGCCGAGAATGGAAGGCTGCCGTCGGCTAAACAGAGTGCTGAAAAACTCACTATGCCTTGCACAAGGAAATGGGGTAAGAAGCAAGGATGCGCGGAAATGACGAGCAGCAGGACGGAGTATTCAGCTACGTAAGCTTGGAGCAGCGGGTGCCGGCGGGTCATCCTTTGCGAGCGATTCGCCGAATGGTGGATGAAGCCTTGGGCGAGTTGTCGTCCCGTTTCGACCAACTGTATGCGGCCACGGGACGTCCGTCGATTGCGCCGGAGAAGCTGTTGCGAGCGCTGCTGCTGCAGGCGTTGTACGGCAAACGCAGCGAGCGGCTGCTGATGGAGGAGCTGGATTATAGCCTGCTGTTCCGCTGGTTTGTGGGGCTGACCATGGACGAGCCCGTGTGGGACGCAACCGTGTTCAGCAAGAACCGGGATCGGCTGATTGACGGGGAGATAGCCAGCCGCTTTTTCCTGCAGGTGCGGGGACAACTGCAGCGCTCCGGACTGCTGGGCGACGAACACTTCACGGTGGATGGGACGATGCTGGAGGCGTGGGCGAACCGGCGCAGTTTTCATCCCAAGCCGGAGCCTCCGGAGCGGGGCAGCGGGGGCGGGGGCAAGCGCCTGTTGCGCGACACGCACCAGTCGAAGACGGATCCGGAAGCGCGCTTATATCGCAAGTGTAGTGCCGCCGCGGCCCGGCCCAGTTATCTGGGGCATGTGCTGACCGACAACGAGCATGGCCTGATCGTAGGGGCCTGCGTGAGCGAGGCGGGAACTCGGGCCGAGCGCGAGGCGGCGTTGCGCTTGTTGGACCAAGCCGGAGGTAAGCCCGGGCGGACGCTGGGAGCGGACAAACAATATCAGGAGCGGGAGTTTGTGGCCGGGTTGCGGCAGCGAGCGATTGTGCCGCACATCGCCGAGTACGAACGCGGCCAGTTGCAGCGGCGCAACAGCCTGCGTCCGGAAGAGCGAAACAGTGCTGGCTTCGTGCACAGTCAGAGGAAGCGGAAGTTGGTGGAACAAAGCTTTGCCTGGATCAAACACTGGGCGGGATTTCGGCAGGTGAAACTGCGCAGTCGGCGGCGAGTGGAATGGCTGTTCCAAATCGCTGCGGCGGCCTACAACCTGGTACGTTTGAACCGCCTGCGCCCGGCGGCAGGGTAAAGCCAAACCCCTCGCGGGAAGGCAGCAGCCAGCCAACGCGACAGCAGGACGCCAATCGCCCTTGAAAAAAGTCTGCCGGCAGAATCTTCCGAGCAGAATTACAGAGTTTTTCAGCACTCTGTAAAGCCGACTCCTAATCTACAAGTAACGACGTGGGCGCTGGCCTGAAGGCCAGCTCTACCGGGTCAGAAGGCCTTCTACCGAAGGTCATCTCTACCGGCCCCAACATGCCACTCGACCGAGCGAGAAGATTATCTCTGCCGAGCGAGGAGGCCAGGTCTACCGGGCCAACAGGCCAGATCTGCCGAGCCAAAAGGCCGTGCACCCCGATGCCCAGTTCCGTGACGTCCTGGATGGGCCTACTTCGATAACCCGCCCAGCGCCGCCCGGAACATCGCGTCGAAGCTCTCGCGTCCGGCCGACTGCACCGCCCGCTCGACAGCTTTCTCAGCCAGCGCGCGCTGGTAGCCCAGGTTCGTCAGCGCCGAGATGACATCTTCTTCGTCCGCCGAATGGCTCACCACGGCCTGCGCTTCGCCAAAGCCTTCCAGTTTGTCACGCAGCTCGACGCACATGCGCTCGGCGGTCTTGCGGCCGATGCCGGGAATCTTGGTCAGCCGCGCCAGATCGTTGCCGCGGATCGCTCCCACCAGATCGGCAGTCGCCACGCCGCTAAGAATTTTTACAGCTAGCGTTGGCCCGATGCCGCTGACCGTGATCAGCTTCTCGAAGAGCTGCTTCTCCTCCGCGCGCAGAAATCCGTAGAGCGCCAGCGCGTCTTCGCGAACATGCGTGTGGATGTGCAGCGCGACTTCGGCGCCCGTTGCCGGCAGTTCAGAGAATGCCGGAACGGTGATGACCACGTCGTAGCCGACGCCGCCGGCTTCCACGATGGCCTGGTTGGGATGCTTCGAGATAAGACGTCCGCGAAGATGTGCGATCACGCGGACATTGTAAATGGCGAGCAGATATTACCAGCAGAGGTAAACCGCAGGTCCCTCCACTCCGCTTCGCTCCGGTCGGGATGACAACTCCGGGGGGATAACTGACGACTGACCACTGGCTACTGCCGTCTCCGGTGATACACCGCAAACTCAAATCCCGGGATTTGGCGGGAACAGCTCATTCACTTTGCGCAGGCGTTCGGCCAGCGCATCCGGAGCCAGCAGCGGGTAGTCGCGCTCGCGCAGGTCCTGGTAGTCGACATCGAGGAACAGCGACAGCATGTAAACGGCAATGGAGTCGGCGAAAACCGCCAGCAGGTATTCGTGTTGCGCCTTCTCGGCTTCGGTGCCGCTGGTGGTCGCGACCTTGCGCAGCTCGTAGGCGTCAAGCGAGGTCTCGCCGCGTACCCGGCCTTCCACCTGCTTCCACACCAGGTCGGCAAACTCCTGCGATACCCCGACGCGGTCCACAAAGTTGTGACCGATGTTGATGAAGAATTCGAAGGCGATGGCGAAATTGTCTTCCATCAGCCGTGTCGAGATGAAGACACACTGCGAGTCGCCCAACGTCTGGTTGCGGTGGCAGACGGCGCTATCGGCGAGCTGAACGTCGTAGCGGTCGGCGATCATGGTGTCGTCGCCCAGGTTCAGCGTCAGGGGAACAAAGTAGTACGCCTTGCGATTCAGCGCGGCGGCAATCGTCCGCGGCACGGCGTTGACCATACGCTCCAGGTCAGCAATGCTGTTGGTAATCTCCCCCATCACCGAGTAGCAGATGCCATTGTTCGCCTGGGACACAGGCGCCATCCGCACTACTTCGGCCGGAGTTCGGGTTACAGCTTGGGAAGTCGAGGACATGAATACCTGATTGTAACGCAATGGCAATGCGGCAGAACGGCGCATCCGGCGGCCGCCTGTTGTAATCTAAAGAGTGATCCACAGCGCCGCCGTGCCCGCTCACCGCACCAAGCTCTCGATCGCTTTTACCTCGACGATGCGGGTGCTGTTCACCACGCTGCTGTTCACTGCGGCGGGGATGGGCGCCGGGCTTCTACTTGGAATTATCGGCACGCTGCTGTACGGCCTGATCGGCGGCCACCGGATTGATATGAGCAACGCTTACCGACATGTCGCTATCCCGATCGCCATCGTGATCGGCTCGGTCGCGCTGGTCGGCTCGGCGGTGCTGGAAGTGCGCGCCGGCCGCCAGCGAACATCCCGCTAAGATTCGCGTCCGGCGAGGCTGCGACGGGCTCGTCATTGCCCTTGGCTTCTTTGCTCCGATACACTCAAAATTCAGGTAGAGCACGCCTTCAGGCTTGCGTTCAGCCAGTTGCAGCGGGTTAGCAGCCGCCAACGCCGACCTGAAGGTCGGCTCTACCCAGCATCGTGACGCCTGTTGTGATGGGCGCCAAGGAAATAGGTTCATACATCATGGCTGAAACTATTCATGTGAAATTGCCCGACGGCAGCGTCAAAGACGTGCCCAGCGGGACCACCGCCCTCGATATCGCTAAAGGCATCAGTCCGCGACTGGCCGACGCTGCCTTGGCAGCTCAGGTCAAGCCGCTGTCTTCGGATGGAAACGGTGGTAGCGGCCATCATCCGCCGTCGGAAGAAACCGGTGCCGCAGCCGCGCAGCCCGCCAAGGATGACGACGCGCGCCTGGTCGACCTCGCCCGTCCGCTGGAGCAGGATACCGAGCTGCGCATCCTGACCGAACGCGATCCCGAGGCGCTCGAAGTCTTCCGTCACTCGTCCGCCCACCTGATGGCTGCTGCTGTGCTCGAACTCTTCCCCGAGACCAAGCTCGGCCACGGCCCGGCGACCGAGAACGGCTTCTTCTACGACTTCTATCGCGAGAAGCCCTTCACCCCCGAAGACCTGGAAGCCATCGAGAAGAAGATGCAGGAGCTGGTGAAGCAGGACCTGCCCTACGCGCGCGAGTTTCTGCCTCGCACCGAAGGACTGGAGCGCTTCAAGTCCGAAGGCGACTTCATGAAGTGCCACTTCATCGAGCAGTTCACCCAGCCCGATGAAAAAATCTCGATCTACAAGACCGGCAAGTTCACCGACTTCTGCCGCGGGCCGCACATCCCGTCCACCGGACGCATCAAGGCGTTCAAGCTGCTCAACATCGCCGGCGCCTACTGGCTGGGCGACGAGAAGAATCCGCAGCTCCAGCGCATCTATGGCACCTCGTTCTACTCGAAGAAAGACCTCGACGAGTACATGCAACAAGCTCGAAGAAGCCAAGAAGCGCGACCATCGCGTGCTGGGCAAGCAGCTCGACCTGTTCTCCATTCAGGAGCTGGCCGGGCCGGGCCTGATCTTCTGGCATCCCAAGGGCGGCCTCATCCGCAAGGAGATGGAAGACTGGATGCGCGACGAGTATCTGAAGCGCGGCTACTCGCTGGTCTACACGCCGCACGTGGCACGCGTCGACCTCTGGAAGACCTCGGGCCACGAGGGCTACTACGCGCAGAACATGTTTACCCCGATGGAGCTGGACGACGCGGTTTATCGCATGAAGCCGATGAACTGCCCGTTCCACATCCTCATCTATCGCGACTCGCTGAAGTCGTATCGCGATCTGCCGGTGCGGCTGGGCGAGATGGGTACCGTGTATCGTTACGAACGCTCGGGCGTGATGCACGGGCTGCTGCGCGTCCGCGGCTTTACCCAGGACGACGCCCACATCTTCTGCACTCCCGAGCAGATCGAAGACGAAGTCGTTGGCTGCATCGACTTCGCGGTCGCCGTGCTGAATACCTTCGGCTTCGACAAGTTCCAGGTCGAGCTTTCCACCTGGGATCCGAACGACCGCAAGACCTACGCCGGCCGCGATGATCAATGGGAGCTGGCGCAGCGCTCGCTGGAGCAGGCGCTCAAACGCCGCAACATCGAGTACAAGACCATTCCCGGCGAAGCCGCGTTCTACGGGCCGAAGATCGACGTCAAGCTGGTCGACGCCATCGGCCGCCTGTGGCAGCTCTCGACCGTGCAGTTCGACTTCACCCTGCCCGAGCGCTTTGGCCTGGAGTACGTCGGCGAAGACGGCAAGCGCCATCAGCCGCTGATGGTCCACCGCGCGCTCTACGGCTCCATCGAGCGCTTCTTCGGCGTGCTCATCGAGCACTATGCTGGCGCATTTCCGGTGTGGCTTTCGCCGACGCAGGTAGTGGTCATTCCCATCGGCGAGAAGCATCACGCTTACGCCAACGAAGTCGGCGACAAGCTGAAGGCCGCCGGAGTGCGCGTCCACGTCGACGCCCGCAACGAGAAGATGAACTCCAAGATCCGCGAGCACGCCATGCAGAAGGTCCCGTTCCAGATCGTCGTCGGCGACAAGGAAGCCGAAGCCGGCGAGGTCAACGTGCGCGTCCGCGGCCAGGAAAAGGGCGAAGGCTCAGTCAAAGTGGAAGCGTTTCGTCGAGCGGGTGAAGGGGCTGATCGAGAGCCGGGCTGCAACGCTCTAGCTCTGACGTCTTACCTATGGTAAGATTATTGTATGGAGAAGGTTACCGTATCTTCGAAGGGACAGATCGCCATTCCGAAGCAAGTTCGCGAAGCGCTCAATCTCGCCGCAGGCTCGAAGCTGACGTTGGAAGTGCGGGGACACGAGATCGTGCTTTCGAAGGGCGACGACTGGAGAAAGTTGAGAGGCGCTGCCCGCGGCTTGGAGAAGGATTTCCTCGAGTTCAGAAAAGAGGAGCGCGAACTTGAAGATTCGCGTTCTTGACTCATGGCCCATCATCGAGTGGGTCAAAGAAAAGCCGCTGACTGCCCAAATCGTCGAAGGCATACTGTCAGACGCCGGCTCTGGCGCTAGCCATCTCCTGATGAGCGCCATCAATGTTGGCGAGGTCTACTACTTTCTCTGGAAGTATCAGGATCAGAACCTTGCTGACTCCTGGCGACGATCGTCAGCGACTCTTCCCATCACCATCGAGGTTCCGACGGCGGACGAGATCTGGGAGGCAGCGGCCCTGAAGGGCCAGTACCGAATCTCTTACGCCGATGCCTTTGCCGCAGCTCTGGCACAGAAATACCATTGTCCCCTCATTACAGGCGATCCCGAATTCCGCTCGCTTCCCGATCTACAGTTGGACTGGATTGGCCCGGCAACCGTCTAGGCAGCTTGAAAGCCCGAACTTCCTTGCGCAGTTCTACGTACTTATAGGCGTTGCGAAGGATACCGTATGAGTCAACGCCCGCTCCACCTATCCAGAACTCTCTTATTCTTCGTTGCCGCGCTGCTTTGCGGTGGCAACTACGCTTCTGCCCAGAAGTCCGGCATGGAGCTCCATGCCAATTCCAAAGTAACGGCGTCCGATATTGGGCTGCCGGCTTATCCCGGCGCGACGCTTCACAAAGACAAGGACAACGACGACGCCGTCGATATGGGCTTCAGCTTTGGCGAGTCTCACTTCCGCCTGATGGTGGCCAGCTACGTCAGCCCGGACTCGCCCGCCAAGATTCTCGGCTACTATCGCAAGCCGCTCTCGCGCTACGGCGAGGTGCTGGAGTGCAATGACGGCAAACCCGTCGGCACGCCGGCGATCACGCGCAGCGGGCTGACCTGTTCCGATGAACAGGGCGGCGATGGCCACATCAGCGCCGACTCGAATGGCCGCGAGCTGCGCGCCGGTACGCCACATCAATACCGCATCGTCGGTATCGACAAGTCGCAGCCGAACGCAACGCGCTTCGCCCTGGTCTACATTCAGCTGCCGAAGGATACCGACTCGAAGTCGAAGTAGTCCAGCTGCTCCCAGCCAATCGGGGCCGGCGCTCACGATAGGATGAATAAGTCCTTCGCCGCGCTATGTCGCCCGACCGCTCCCATCCCGTTCCGGTTTCCCACACCACCGCTGTACTGCTGGTTGCATCGACGGCCGTGGTCTGGGGCGGCGGCTTTCCCATGACGCGCTTCGCGCTTCAGACCGGCATCTCGGTAGGCGCGCTGATGAGCTTGCGCTTTCTGGTGGCCGGGCTGGTCTTCGCCATCGTTCTTCGGGCGAAGAGCATTCGCATCGTGCGCCGCGGCATGCTCGATGGACTGTGGCTCGGCCTCATCCTCGCCGTCATCTTCTGGTCGCAGACCGACGGCATGCGCTTCACCACCACCGCCAAGTCCGGCTTCATCACCGGACTGTATGTGCTGTTTACGCCGCTGATTGCGGTCGTGGCCGGGCAGCGCATCAAACTGACGACGGCGATCGGCACGGTGATCGCAACGTTTGGTCTTTACCTGCTGGTGCATCTGCCCGGCGGATGGTTGTCGGGCTGGAACCGCGGCGATGTGGAGACGCTGCTCTGCGCCTTTCTCTGCGCCATCCACCTGATCCTGATGGGCAAGTTCGCGCGCCGCACCGACGCCTGGCTGCTGGCCAGCTCACAAGTCATCGTCGCCGGAATCATCTCTGTGCTGGTGACGGCCTTCTTGCCGACGCCGTTCGGCTACCAGAACGTTCCTCAACTCGTGAGCAACGTGAACGTCGTAGTGCCGACGATTTATCTCGCGCTGGGCTCAACCGTCTTCGCCTTCTGGGGACAATCGCGCGCCCAGACACAACTCGGTCCGGCCGAGGCCGCGGTGCTCTTCTGCATCGAGCCGGTGACGGCCGCGCTGCTTAGCGTCTTCTGGCTGAAGGAGCCGATGTCGACACAGCAGGCCTTCGGGGGAATGCTGATCGTGGTGGCGATGGTCGTCTCCGAGGCGCTCCCGTATATGTTCCGCGCGATCACCGTGCCCGACACCCGGCCCTAGGTACTTTCCTACCGTTGCGTCCAGCAACAGCACGGCGTATCTTGCCCCTCAATGAGGCAGTCGGATGATATCGGCCCCGTCCTCCGCACGATTATTTACATCTTGTGTATCGCGGGATTTAACAGTACCGAATCCGCCTCTCCGGCGGTCGTCAGCGCCGGCGTCGTGGTCGCCGTCTCGGCTGCCATCCCGCTCCTTATCGTGATAGCCGGTTTCTTCTTTCGCCTTCCCAGCGCATGCGGAGTTCTCCTCCCGCCCATCGTCGAAGGCCAGAACGGTTTCTCGGTGGACGGTATCCCCGCGCAAAACTTTCCCCTCGGGGTCGCCTACCGGGTGCAGATGCGAAACCTCTGGCTGCTCGCAATTGCTCCGCTCGTCAGCTACGGAGTTTGGGCCGCGGTCGGGCTGCACTGGGTAGTGACCGGCTCGGACAATCCGCTGCCGGTACTTTTGTCCCTCGCGCTCTCGGGGTTCGCCTTCTACATTGCGATGCGATGGCTGCACGAGCGGCGAATCCTGAAAAGCAATTGCAGTGGCCTGGCCCGCATTCAAGCCATCAGGAAGTCGGAAGCCCGATACGAGTTCTTCGACCATCGCGGAAGACGCCGCGGCGGCATGCAGCGCTTCTTCGGACATCTCGATGCCACCAACCCAACGCCGATCATCATCGACACGCGAAATCCGGATAACTCGCGCCTGTATCGGTCCTTCTGGTTTCACTCCTTCCGAGTGGCCGGAGCGCGCCACATCCCGTTGCGCGCAATCATGCGACAACGCACCTCGTGAGCCGGGAATCGAGATCGATACCGGCAATTTCGCCTTTTGTTCGCTTACCAGGCCTTCAATAGTGTGCGAACATGAAATTGTGCTGGTAATTGATTGTAATTTACCCGGCATTGTCGAGGTGATCTCTGCATCATAGTCCCCGTAAACGCGCTGTTCGAGGAGTTGCTGTGGCAAGCAAGGCGCTGCCGCGTCCCGGATTGCTGGCGCACCGGGAGTCGCTGAACTTGAACTTTCCTGAGCTGGTCGAACGCCTGACCGACGCGATCGGGCGCAAGCTTACCGCCTACGTTGCCGGCGTCAAAGACGTGCGCGCCGTCGAGCGCTGGAGCTCGGGCAGCCAGCCGTACGGTGATGTCGAATCGCGCCTGCGGCTGACGTTCCAGGTCGTGCGCACGCTGCTGGACCACGACTCGCCGCAAGTCATCCAGGCGTGGCTGATGGGCGTGAACCCCGAACTCGGCGACCGCGTTCCCCTTCGCCTGCTGCGCGAGGGCGACCTCGCCGTGGTTGCGCCGGAGGTGCTCGCCGCGGCGCGCGCCTTCATCGCCGGGGGATAGCTTGCCGCTGGAGATTCGCACTCCCACACAATCCATCTATCGCGTGGCGCGCTATCCCGACGCGTGGCAGCTGCCCGACTGGTCGCGCGCCAAGGACGGCACCTTCGGCAATCGTTTCGACGATCCCGAGAGCGACTATCGCGTGCTCTACGCCGCCAGCCAGGAGGTCTCGTGCTACGTGGAGACGCTGGCCCGCTTTCGTCCAGACCTGACACTGCTGGAAGAGTTGCAGGAGATCGAGGGCGATGACGACTTTCTGCCCATCGGCGAGGTACCGCTGAGCTGGTGTGAGAATCGCGTGATCGGCACTGCTGCCGCGGACGGCAATTATGCCGACATTTATGCGTTGGAGTGGATTGCGCTGTTGCGTCGCAAGCTGGTGTCAGACTGCCTGCGTCTCGGCCTGCGCGACCTTGACGCGTCGGCGCTGCAGAACTCTTCGCCGCGCACGCTGACGCAGTTGGTCTCGCGCATTGTCTATGACATGGGACTGGCCGGCGTGTATTACCGTTCGCGCTACGGCCACAACCTGGAGAACTGGGCGCTCTTCGAACCCTGCCGCATCTCGCGCACCAGGAGCAAGAAGGTCACCGCCGACGATCCTGCGCTGGAGGAAGCGATGGAGATTCTGGGGCTGAAGTTCGCGAAGAAGTGAGCTTCGATTACCAGATTCGGCGAACACCATACGAGTCGAAGACAGCGTCTGAGCTGACGATAGGGCAGTTCAGCGCCTGGGCTTGTGCAACCAGCATGCGATCGAAGGGGTCGTTATGATGGCGCGGCAACATGCCGGCACGCAAGGCATGATCCATCGAGATAGCGAGTCTCCGAAATCCTTCTTCAAATAACAACTGCGGCAAGTCCTCTACAAGACTGCGGGCGTCGAGTTTTCCTAAATTGACTTTGATTGCCAATTCCCAGGCAGCAGCTGCCGACACATAGACTCGGGTCTGTTGATCTTCCATCGCCGCGCGCGCTGAGCGGGACAGTTGTCGGCTTCGGGAAAACCACCAGAGAATGACGTGGCTGTCGATCAGGACATTCATTCAAACTCGAACCCGAGTTCGCGCATCTCGTCATCGGTAAGAGGATCGAAGGCATCATCGGTCCACGAAAACTGCCCTTCGAACCGCCCCGGAACGCGCTTGCGTATCGCTTCCCCGACAGGGACGAGTTTCACCATTGGCTTTTTCCCGCGCGCGATGATCACCTCTTCGCCGTCGCACGCTTTCTGGATCAGCTGCGAAAGATTGGTTTTCGCCTCATGCACGGTGTGGTACTTCATGTTAGCTAAGATAATTAGCTAGGCAAAAAGCGTCAAGAGTTTTGGCGTCGATTCAGAGTCCCCTGCACGAACTCCGCTCTCTCCGCCGCACTGACCAGCGGCAGCTCGATCAGCTCATACCCGCAATCCCGATACGCCCCCGACATTACCCGACACGTCTCGACGGCTTCCTCAAATGTCTGCTTGCGCTCGCTGTCGGTCGCGTAAATCTCCTCCCACGGCGGAGCGAGGAAGACCATGCGGTTATAGCGATATCGCTCGCAGGCGCTGCGGATCCCATCTTCCTGCAAACCGATCAGTCGCGCGTAACACAACACGTCCGGAATGCCGCGATCGAAGAACATCGCCAGCCCGGCGCGGCTGTACTTCTCGAAATCAGCGATCGACCGCCCCAGCATCAACGCGGTGTAGCGTTCGCGATTCGCCCACGGCAAAGCGTCGCCCTTCGCTGCAACCTGCTCCTGAATAATCTGGCGGGCCGCTTCGCCAGCACACAAAACTCCGCGTTTCTCCAACTCCGATAGCAAAGTGGTTTTCCCGGCGCCCGGTCCGCCGGTGATGACGAACAGATTCGGATTGTGAACGACACAGTTCATGCGGAATCACATCACGGCAGCGCGCATTCGCCTGTGCGACAATCGAGCGTTGCTTCAGGAGGACTCATGCGCGAAGTCATCGCCACCAACGATGCGCCCAAGGCAATCGGCCCTTACTCGCAGGCTATCAAAGCTAACGGATTCGTCTTTGTCTCCGGCCAGATTCCGCTCGATCCGGCCACTCAGGAGCTCATTCACGGCGATGTGGCCGCACAGACCGAGCGCGTGCTGCAAAACCTTTCCGGCATTTTGAAAGCCGCCGGCAGCTCGATGCAGCAGGTGGTGCGCTGCGGAGTTTTTCTGAAGAGCATGTCCGATTTCGCGGAGATGAACGAGGTCTACAGCCGCCATTTCACGCAGAATCCGCCGGCCCGCTCGACGGTTGAGGTCGCACGTCTGCCCAAGGATGTGCTGGTCGAAATCGACGTCATCGCTGTGGCGTAGGCCACGGCGGCCCGCCGGGGCGCGTGTTAAACTTGTCCGTTTGCCCACCGATTCCTATTCCTACTGGGCGACGTGCGCCGTGTTTTATCGGCGGATGCCCGCCGGCCTGCGAGTGGTTGCGGCGGGAGATAAAGAGCCATCCTCATGTCGAATACGATGCTTGCTGTTGTAAAGCCGGAGCCCGCGCCGGGCACGGAGATTCGCGAAGTTCCTATACCGCAATTCGGACCGTCCGACGTCCTGGTCAAGGTCAAGATGGCCTCCATCTGCGGCACCGACCTGCATATCTATGAATGGGACCAGTGGGCGCAGCGCCGCATCCATCCGCCGCTGATTCCCGGGCACGAATTCTGCGGCATCGTCGAAGCGGTCGGCAAAGAAGTCACCAGCGTGAAGGAAGGTGACTTCGTTTCTGCCGAGATGCACGTGGCCTGCGGCAAGTGCCTGCAATGCCGCACCGGCGAAGCCCACATCTGCCAGCACGTGAAGATCATCGGCGTCGATGCCAACGGCGCCTTCGCCGAGTACGTCGTCATACCCGAGTCGAACATCTGGAAGCTGGATCCGTCGATTCCCGAGGAGTACGCCAGCATCCTCGATCCGCTGGGCAACGCCGTGCACACGGTGCTGGCCGGTGACATCGCGGCGAAATCCGTTGCGGTCACCGGTTGCGGGCCGATCGGACTGTTCTCCATCGCCGTGGCGCGCGCTTGCGGAGCAACGCAGATCTTCGCTCTGGAAGTGAACGAGCATCGCCGCAAAATCGCCAAGCAGATGAATCCCGACTTCGTGCTCGATCCGACCAAGGACAACGTCTACGAAATCGTCATGGACAACACCGGCGGCACGGGCGTTGACGTCGTGCTGGAGATGGCCGGACGCACCGAGGCCATTCGTCTCGGCTTCAAGATCCTGCGCCTCGGCGGCCGCATGTCGCTGCTGGGCATTCCGTCGAAGATGGTCGAACTCAATCTCGCCGAAGAAGTCATCTTCAAAGGCGCGACCGTGCAGGGCATCAATGGACGCCGCATGTATCAGACGTGGTATCAGATGACCGCGCTGCTGAAGGCCGGCAAGCTCGACCTGCATCCGGTGATCACCGATCGCATCGCGATGAAGGACTTCGCCAAGGGCATGGATCGCCTGAAGACCGGCGAAGCCAGCAAGATCCTGGTGTATCCGAACGGGACGCGGTAACGCTGAGAATTTCTTGGTGTAACCGCCATAAATCCGATGTATATATTCAACCTAAAGTAGCGATGGGCTCGTCTAATATGAAGAGTGTGCCTTGGTGAAATACCTTCTTTGGGTCTGGGCGACCACTCGCACCGAGTGATCCGTCTGGTCTTAAATATCGGTGCACGATACAGACTTGTTTGCCGTTAGAATCTAAGTAGGCGAGAACTTGACTGCGCGTTCCAAGGGGGCTGGTTGACCGAAGGACTCGGCGAGTTTTCGCGGATGAGTTTTTCTTTGAGCACCCCGTACTTAACTAAGTCGACATAACGTCCTTCGTTAAAGATTTTTCGTAATGTTGGACCATCAACATATTTGATAGGTGGCACGATATGAATCCCCATCTGGAACTCGAACTCTACAGACGTCTCGTTGCTTATCTGTCTGGCCTGGAGCAACTCCGAGATTTTCGCCAGTGGTTCGACGCAGCAACGTGGGATCAGCGGCCTTGGAATAGTGCTCTGATCGGGTCGGTTGAACTGACGGTCGCCGAATACTTGAGCGGTGATCGCTCGGAAACAGAAGTGAGAGATGCGTTTTTCGCGGCCATATCCAATGCAACCTTGTTTGTTCCCCTCTCGGCCCCGCTCTCGGTCATTACCGACTCCGATAGCGTTACTAAGGCTACTCCGATGTGGGGGGCCACGGTAACGAGCCTTGGCTCACCCTCTGGACAAAAACTCGTAGCGGGATCCGTGTAATCAGTTCGTTCATCAGAAACACGTCTATCCACCACAAGCCATCCTTCTGTATTTGAACCTGCATCGGGGAAACGATATTTACACCGCGATCGTCGCCTTCAAAAAGCACGTCAGTTGAGAAGTCTCCCAGCTTCTCGTCATCCGGCGATTTGATTTCAAATTTCACCGGCATACTTCCTTTATAGACGCCGGACTTAAGAGCAACATAGATGGTGAAAGTTAACAAGGTCGGGGGCATCTCTCCGGTAACCGCTCCCTGAGCGATGGCAGTGACAGTCACTCGATCGATAACCCGAATCAGGCTTGTAACGCCGTCCCGTTCTTGCAGAACGCGCTCGCACAGTAGAGCTGCATTTAAATATGGACCCCCTGTATTCACATTTCCTCCATGTACGAGCTAGCGTTGGATACATTGCTCAAAATCTGTTCGCCTACGTAGCAGTATAGATTGGGGGGTGTTCAGCTGGCACTCCTAGCGCCGCGTGAATCCATCCTCGCTCCACTCTTCGCTGCCTACGCCGTGATGCACGAAGAACAATCCCATCCGGATCGTACTTCGCTTTCACTTTTTGCAGGCGCTCGTAATTCGCTCCCCAGAACGAGTGCTGCCAGTCCTTCTCGAAGAAATTGCTTTCCGAGACGTACGCGCCCGGAACAGGTGAAACTTTCCGCAGCTCGCCCATGGCTTTGGCGACGGCAGCCGCGTCCTTGCGCGCTCGTTCTACATCCGGTTCGTGGCCTTTAACGCCAGGATACGACGGCCCTGCGCCGCTGCCGATAATCGCCAGCGCGAAGGCGTCCAGCACCGCCGGATTCGTCGCTGTGTCCCCCGCAGCGACGATCGCCTCCGCGGGCGCTCCGGCCAGGCCTTTGTTGAAGTGCAACTCGATATCCCAGATGCGGCTGCCTTCGAACAGCGCGTCAGCCAGCCGCTGCTGCGAATCCTGCTGGAGCAGCGAAGCCGGCATCCACTGCGATTCATACGCGTAGATCGTCCAGCTCACCTGGCCGCCATCGCCGTTCCACCAGACATTGCCCGCCGGAGCGTTGGGCCGGTCATCTGCCTTGAACACTGACTGATGATGCTCCGCCCTCCACGCTGGGTCCCACCACCTCTGCGCTGGGATTGCGCCGATGATGGGCGGTGCGGTGAACGAGTAGTCGGGAGACTGCTGCACCCAGTCCATGAACGGCTTCCAGGTTTTCTTCGTCTCCTCGGAACTCAGCCCGTGGCAAACCATCATGATTCCGAGCGTGTTGTCGCCGCTGAAGTGCGCCTGCTCGCCCCAGCGATCGTTAAAGAGGTGCTCGCTGTAGAACGCGACGAACTGCCGCACAAGCCGGCTGGTACGCCGCGTCCGATTTCGCCTTGACCTCGAAGTCCGCGCCGCCCAGCGTGGCCGGCAACTCGTGAACCTGCAACGTCACTTTGCTGACCGCGGCGAAACTGCCGCCGCCTCCACCCTTCAGCGCCCAGAAGAGGTCAGGATTCGTGCAGGCGTTGGCGATGCGAATCTTGCCGTCGGCGGTCACGACTTCGGCTTCCAGCAAACTCGCCGCTACCGTTCCGTAATGTTTGGAGAAGCTGCCGAAGCCGCCGCTCTGCACCAGTCCGGCGACGCCGACCGTGGTGCAGCCGCCGCCTTGCACATACTTCCCCGCCTTGGTGATGACGGCGTCGTAAGCCTGCATCCAGATCGCGCCGGATCCAAGCGTCACCGCCGCTTGCGGTGCCATTTTGCATCCCTGCGGCACAAAATCCGAATGCAACGTGATCTCGTCCATGTGCCGAGTCCAGATCAATAGCGAGTCGGCCGAATTCGAGGTGCCCTGGTAACTGTGGCCTCCGCCTTTGACCACCAGCCGCAAGCGATTCTCGCGGGCGAAGTTTACGGCCGCCGCAACATCTTCGGCATTTCTTGCCGCGACCACGTAGGCGCTCGGCTTCGACACCCACGCGTCGACCCAGCCTAACGTTTCGGTCAGTCCCGGCTGATCGCCCACGTAATAGGGGTTCCGGATGTTCTTTACGACTGCCTGGCAGGCGGCGCTGTCGAAGGAAGCCTGGCAAGGCGCAAGCGGGAACTGCACCGGCTCGAGCTGGCCGCCGACCTGTCGCTTCAGCTTGTCCCAGCTGGCCTCGCTCGGCCAATCGCGATCGGAAGGCCTAACGCGGCGGAACGGAGACGTTGCCGGTGCAAAACCTTCTGCGAAGCCCGGAACACCGTGTGCCGCAGCCACCAGAGGCAGAGCGGCAAGTCCCTTCAGAAAGCGTCTTCTCTTCATCGACGTTCCTTGAACTTTGGCGATTTTGAATCGGTAAAGAACTGCTTGCGAGTCCGGCCATCATACCGCGAAATCGGCACTCATTTGCTGCTCGCGACGAAACCGCAGGTCCCCTCCACTACGCTTCGCTCCGGTCGGAATGACAACTCGAAAGCGGATTTGGCATCGTGACCATGGCGGAGCGCTCAATCCTACGCCGCACGCGATAAAATACTTGGTCGCATTGGAGACGCTGATTTCATGGCTACAGCTACCCGCACCGATCCTCTTGGCTTTCTCACCGACCAACTGAACGACCTCAAGCAGAAGGGCACCTACTTCAAGCTGCGCGTGCTCGACGACGAGCAGGCCGCGGTCTGCACCTTCGACGGCAAGAAGGTCATCAACCTCGCGTCCAACAACTATCTTGGCCTGACCACCCATCCCAAGCTGCGCGAAGCCGCGCTGGAAGCCACAAAGAAATACGGCGTCGGCTCGGGCGCGGTGCGCACCATCGCCGGCACCATGAAGATCCACATGGAACTGGAAGAGAAGATCGCGCGCTTCAAGAACGTCGAAGCCTGCGTGGTCTTCCAGTCCGGCTTCACGGCCAACGCCGGAACGGTCTCGGCGCTGCTGGGCAAAGACGATTTCATCATCTCCGACGAGCTGAATCACGCCAGCATCATCGACGGCGCCCGTCTGTCGCGCGCCAAGATCAAGGTCTTCCGCCACAAGGACGCCGCGCACGCCGAAGAGCAGTTGGACTCGGTCAAGAACGAGCCCGGCCACAAGCTGGTCATCACCGACGGCGTCTTCTCCATGGACGGCGACATCGGCCCGCTGCCTGAGCTGACCGCGCTGGCGGAAAAGTACGGCGCCATCATGATGGTCGACGACGCGCACTCCTCCGGCGTGCTGGGACGCAACGGCCGCGGCACCATCGACCACTTCAACCTGCACGGACGGGTCGACATCCAGGTGGGGACACTGTCGAAAGCCATCGGAGCGCTCGGCGGCTACGTTTGCGGCACGCGCGATCTCATCGAATTTCTCTACCACCGCGGACGCCCGTTCCTGTTCTCCACCTCGCATCCGCCGTCCGTCGCGGCGACTTGCATCGCGGCCTTCGACGTGCTGGAGCAGGAGCCCGAGCGCATCGACAAGCTGTGGGAGAACACGCGCTACTGGAAGAAGGAGCTGGGCGCGCTGGGCTTCAACATCGGCGGCGTGAACACGCCGGCCAGCGAAACGCCGATCACGCCGATCATCATCGGCGACGGCAAGCTGACGATGGAGTTCTCGCGCGAGCTCTTCAAGGAAGGCGTGATGGGCACCGGCATCGCGTTCCCGACTGTGCCGGAAGGCAAGGCGCGCATCCGGACCATCGTGACCGCGACGCACACCAAGGAAGAGCTCGACCAGGCGCTGGAGACGCTGAAGCGCGTCGGCAAGCGCATGGGAATCCTGGCGTGAGGTTTAGGCCGCGACAAAAGAGCCGATGCCGAGGGCCGCTCGTCGCTACTTCATTCTTGGACACAAAAAAGGCCCGGACTCCAAGTCCGGGCTTCCTCTTGCAAACCGCTGAGGCATCGTTGCCAAAAGGCCTCGCCGCTACGGGATAGTGAGAGTGACAGCAGTGGTATGCGTCACGCCTCCACCCGTGCCTTTCACCGTGATCGTGTAATTTCCGGCTCTTGCTCTTCTATTTACCGTAACTGTCATGGTCGAAGACCCTGCGCCAGGTGCGGGTATAGAACTGGGGCTGAAGCTTACCGTCACCCTGCTAGGCTGGCCGGTCGCGGACAGGGCAATGGCCGCGTTAAACCCACCAGAAATAGTCGTGGTGATGGTGGAGTGGCCGGAGTTACCCGGGTTGATCGTGAGTGACGTAGGCGATGCGCTGATGGTGAAGTTCGGACTCGTGCCGGTCACCGTCAGCGAAACCGTCGTGGTTTCCACTGTGCTGCCCGAGGTTCCCGTCACCGTGATCGCATACGTTCCGGGTGCGGTGGACGAGGACACGGTCATCGTCATCGTCGAACTTCCCGCCCCTGTGATCGAGGTGGGGTTGAACGTCACGGTCACGCCGCTCGGCTGACCACTAGCAGACAAGGCGATGGTGCCGCTGAAGCCCCCCGTCACCGCACTGGTGATGGTAGAGCTTCCCGCGTTGCCCTGCGCCACTGTCAGCGAAGCCGGTGAAGCGGAAAGGCTGAATCCCGAACCGCCGCCGGAGCCGCCCGCGAGTGCCGTGATCAGTCCACTTCCATTTGGACTGCCCCAGCCGGTCGCCAGATCGTATCCCACGGTTGCCGAGTAGCCGTTGCTGCCGCTGGTCACGTCGTGGAAGTCGGAGCCGTAGTTCGAGCCTTCACCAATCGTGTAGAGCGTTGGATTGATGAAGCCGACCGTGTGATTACCGTTGGCGACGGCCTGCTGATTGACAAGAGCCAGATAGCCGGCCCACATGGGCGCGGCAAAGCTGGTTCCACCGTACTCGTTCTCCGTGCACGTCGTCTGATCGGCACAGACGTAGAAGCTGAAATTCGCATTAGCCGAAACATCCGGACCGTTGCGATAGGTTTTGGAGCACGAGGAGCAGCCGTTGGCCGCGGTCGTCTGCCAGGAAGGAATGGCAAACTTGTCCGGCGAGATGCCGCCGCCACCGTCGACCCAAGCCGTCTCTGAACTCCAGGGACCGCCGGCGCTGCTGGTGTCTAAGTCCGTCCCTCCAACCGACGTGACATACACATCATCCGCCGGGTAGATCTCGGAAGACGATGTCCACTTACCACTGTCACCGGCCGCTTGAAACAGGTTCTGACCTTGGGCCGCAAACTCTTCGAAGTAGGGGTTGTCGGTGTTGGGATCCGCCGGCGCCCACGTCCACGAAGAACTCAGCTGCGCGTTCAGCGGATTGTGTGTTGCCATCGCGTTGAAGATGGCGGCATCGGTCGATCCGACGTACATCACCAGGCTCGACATTCCCGGGGCCATGCCCAGCGCCTGGGTCATGTCCAGAGTCTGCTCGGTGTCATCACAGCTTGGATAGACGCAGCTGGTGCTGGTCCCGTCGGTGGACAACAGAGTGACGGGAACGTTGTTGGTTTGATGAACGTTGGAATAGTAGGTGTTCAAGTCGGTGAGATCGGTGCCGTAATACTCCAACAAGCCGAGTGACTGTCCGCTGCCCGTCAGCGATCCTCCGTAGTACGCCGCTCTCATGTCGCTGCCGAGGAAAGAGGCGCCGGGGCCGGAGCCTGTCGTCGCCAATGGATGCTCACCATGACGCACGTATTGCGGCTGCGGAATCGAGTAGTTGTCCAGGCCCGCGATGTGCCACAGCTGCACGGAAAGATCGAGCGTGGGCTCCTTGTCCGGAGCGTAGAAGGTGCGGTCCTCGTTGGGAAGCTTGTAGAGACCCATCGTGATATGGAAGGCTTCCTCAATGCTCGCTACCGTTCCCGTGACATCCAGGTTCACGCGATTGCGGGACGTGCCCACGACGGTGAAGCCATGCGTTTCCGCGAAATGAACTACCTCGTCGTAATCCGCTTGGGTGGGACCAAACCTCGCGGCGAACTCGTCCACCGTAAGGAAGCGGCGATACGACGCACTGGAGGGATCGTAAACTTCCTGCAAAAAGCTATCTAACGCCGCCTGGTTGCGGAGAGGCAGAACCAGGACAAGACGCATGGGCTGGGTTGCGGGAAGCGGTCCGACGTACTCCGCGTGTCCCGTTAGCGTTGCTTCACGCACGTGACGTGTCAGCAGCGATTGTTGAGCCTGACAGACAATAGTCATGATCGACACCAACGCGATCATGATCAGCAAGGACGTAGTTAGTCTTCGACTCATACTTTCTCCTTTGTACCCAATCGCAGATTTTGCGGTTGAAATTGCTTCTGTGGGGAAAGCAATCCGCAAAAAAAGTAGGCCGATTGTACGAAGGAGACAATCGCGACACCAGCCACAATCGTGCCGCGAGGATAGGTAAAAATCAGTGACTCACAATATCGCGAAAGGTGCACTACTGTTGATCGGGCGGCCATGTGAGGTCGGAGAGGTCATTAATCTCTCCGCGCGAAGCCAAGTATTCTTGATTCGCATTGATTGAGCGGCACACGACTCCCCTACGGATGACGGTGGCCTTATTGCCTCAGGTTCCACCCGCACTTGCCCATCTCCGGTCTTTCTTCGTGGATGCTAAGATCATTCCCTTCATAACTTGCGAGACACCTGAAGGACAATTTTTGTGAGATACGACTCGGCCAAACTACTGTTGACCGTCGACCTGATCGGCACCTTTGTCTTTGCGGTGGAAGGCGCGACAGCGGCGATCCAGGGCGACCTCGATCTGCTGGGCTTGATGGTGCTGTCGTTCGCCACCGCGCTCGCCGGCGGCATTATCCGCGATCTGCTGATCGGCGCCATTCCGCCGGGAGCGATCCGTGACTGGCGCTATCCGGCGGTGGCTTTTCTGGCGGGGGCAACGGTTTTCCTGTGGCACAACTACGTGAGCCGGGTGCCGCAGAATTTTCTGGTGGTCGTCGACGCTGCCGGGCTGTCGCTGTTCGCCGTAGCCGGCGCGGCCAAGGCTCTTGACTACGGCATCCATCCTTTTCTGGCAGTACTGATGGGCGGCATCACCGGTGTAGGCGGTGGCACGGTGCGCGACTTGCTGCTGGCGCGCGTGCCCACGGTGCTGCGCTCCGACATCTATGCGGTGGCCGCGCTGGCCGGAGCTGCCGTCATGGTCGCCGGTATGAAGGGCGGGCTGCCCCCGACGGTGATGACATTTGTCGGAGCCATCACCTGCTTCGTGCTGCGGCTGGTCGCCGTCTGGCGCCACTGGAACCTGCCCAAGGTTATCCACTCCTGAAATCAGAACTCGATTCGGGCTCGCAGTTTCAGGCCAGCGCGGCCGACTGCTTCTCGATCACGCTTACCGTCAAAGTTCCGCTGGGATGAGTGAAAGAGGATTCCAGAATCACCGTCCCCTGCGAGACCGTGAACTCGAAGTCTCGGCCCATGGCCACCGACGGCAGCGACAGCCGCGAAGTGGGCGAGCAGAGCGCCTTCACGCTGCCTCCCGTCATGTTGGCCAGTTCGCCGGCCGCGTCGCGAATGTCCTGTGAGGAAAGCTCGCCCGGCTCCAGACCGACAAGGTTGGCGCACGCCCTCCGCGCCAGTTCCAGGTCGATATCCAGCCGCACCGCTCCCTGCCAATCGCCTACGATCTGCACCGCCGAGACGATATAGCCGCTGCTCTTGTCGAAGGGAATCAACGTTGGACTGGCGGTCAACTCCAACCCCGCCATCGAGCCGAAAATCTCGTCCACTACCGATACCATGTCGGCCTTGCCGATTTGGGTCATGCCATCACCCGTCCTTTAACTGATAACAGACATAATTGGCGAACTGCACCGGCGCAAAACCGGCATCCAGGTTCAGGGTCGTCTCCGCGCAACCCAGGAAAAGGAATCCGTCGGGACGCAGCACCCGGCGCAGCCGGCTGAGAATCGCCTTCCGCGTTTCGATGTCGAAGTAGATCAGGACATTGCGCAGCAGGATGATGTCAGCCGGAGGGATGGTGTCGCGCCACGACTCCGCCAGGTTGAGAAACTCGAGGCGCACCATGCCCAGGATCTCGGGCTTAAGCTGCCAATGCAGACCCTTCTGCTGGAAGTAGCGGGTCAACAACCTGACCGGCAATCCGCGGTTGACTTCCATCTGGCGGTAGAGTCCTGCACGCGCGCGATCCAGAATCGTGGTGCAGAAGTCGGTACCCATGATGGAAAAGTTCCAGCCAGGCTGCTGGAACTGGTCGCAGATCGCCATGGCAATGCTGTACGGCTCCTGCCCGCTGGAACACGCCGCACTCCAGATCGACAACCGGCGCTCCTGCGCCCGGCGCTTCATCATCTGCGGCAGCACGGAACCGGTCAGAGCCGCAAAGCAGTTGGCATCGCGAAAAAACCAGGTCTCATTGTTGGTCATGGCATCGAGAACCCGGCGATGCAGGCCATTGAAGCTCTGACGGCGCAGCCCCGTGAGTAACTCCTGCACCGAACTGCAGCCCTGTTCGGTGACCAGCGCGGCCAGGCGGGTTTCTGCCAGGTATTCCTTACCGGCGTCGAGCACAATCGCAGTGTGATTCTTCAGCAGGGTACGGAGATAATCGAATTCGACCGACGCCAGGCTCATCGCGTCACCGCCAGAGAGGCGTCATGGCGGTTCAACGGGCGCCGGGCAGCTTCCCGTTTCACCAGGTAGTCGCCGATTTCCGGCAACGGCAGCACCGCATCGGCCAGTCCTCCGCGGGCGACAAAGCCCGGCATTCCCCAGATGACGGAGGTCGCTTCATCCTGCACGGCAATCTCCGAGCCGGCGCCAGCCAGCAACTCACAGCCTCGCAACCCGTCCTGTCCCATGCCGGTCAGCACCAGCGCCAGCGCCCGGTTGGCGAAAACCTCCGCCACCGAGCGGAACAGAACGTCGACCGACGGACGACAGGAATTTTCCGGCGCATCCTGCGTGATGCGCAGTCGGGTCTGGCCTGCCTCGCGCGCCACGATCATATGTTTGCCTCCGGGAGCTACCCACATGTGTCCCGGGCGCAGCCGCACTCCATCTTCGGCTTCGTCCACCGGCAACCGACAAAGGCCGGTCAAACGCTGCGCCAGGAACCGGGTAAAGGTCGGCGGCATATGCTGCACGATGAGGACCGGCACAGAGAAAGTTTCGGGAATTGCCGGAAGCACCTGAGCCAGCGCATTAGGTCCGCCGGTGGAGGCGCCAACGGCAAGCACCTCGAGGGCTTCCAACTTTGGCCTGCCGGACAGGGAAAAGCGGCGCGCCGCCGGAATCTCCGTTATCGCTTTCCGAGCCGGCCGGCTACATAGAGCTTTGATCTTGGGCAGCAGCGCCTCTCGCATATAGTCGCGCGCGCCCCCGTAATCCCTCAGCCCCGACGGCTTGGCAATGTAGTCGCTGGCTCCCAGGGCCAGCGAATCGATGGTGGCGGCAGCACCGCGCTCGGTCAGCGTGCTCACCATGATCACCGGAAGTCTGTGCCCCTTGGCCCGCATGGCCTGCAACGTTGCCAGGCCGTTCATCACCGGCATCTCCACATCCAGGGTCATGATGTCGGGGGCCAGCCGCTCCATCATCGCCAGGGCGATCTGTCCGTCGGCAGCGTAGCCGGCCACCTCCAGTTCGCTGTCGGAGGCGACGGCGTCGGACAACAGCCGCCGCATGACGACCGAGTCGTCGACGATCAGTACCCGGATTTTGTGCGTGGCTCCGCTCATAGTCCCAACAGCTGCAGCTTGTCCATGATGATGTCCTGGGTAAAGGGCTTCATGATGTACTCATCGGCGCCGGCCGAGAGGGCCTCCGACATCTGCCCCATGCCGGTCTCGGTGGTTACCATCAGAATGTGCGTGGGGGCATGCTGGGGTTGCTGGCGGATACATCGCAGTAACTCAAGGCCGTTCATGCCCGGCATGTTCCAATCGATCAGAATCAGTTGCACGGGTCCGCTGGCGCGGAGCACGGTGAGCGCCTCGCTGCCGTCTCTTGCCTGCAGGACTTCGAAGCCTCTCCGCCTCAGGGTGATTGCCAGAACAGCCCGCATCGCCGAAGAGTCGTCTACCACCAGGGCCCTCATCGTCGATCTTTCCTTTCCTGAGTTTTGAAACAGAGGGCGGCGAAAAGTCCTCTGCACCTTTCGTCGCCCTCGCCTGGGGTCAGTACTTGAACTGCGAGATCAGTCCCTGTAATTCGGCGGCCATGCGTTCCAGCGATTGTGCCGCCTTCTGCGTATCGGTGGCCCCGGCGGTGGTACTGTGCGCCGCTTCCGCCACTCCGGTGATGTTCTTGGTGATCTCGGAGCTGCCGCGCGCCGCCTCTGCCAGATTGCGGCTGATCTCGTTGGTCGTCGCGCTCTGCTCCTCAACCGCGCTGGCAATCGTGTTCTGAATGTCGTTGATCTGCACGATCACGGTACCGATCTGGCCAATCGCTTCCACCGCTCCCTTGGTGTCGGTCTGAATGGCTTCGATCTTGCGGCTGATGTCCTCGGTCGCCTTGGCGGTTTCCTTGGCCAGCTCTTTGACTTCGTTGGCAACCACCGCGAAGCCCTTGCCGGCCTCTCCGGCGCGAGCCGCTTCGATGGTGGCGTTTAAAGCCAGGAGATTGGTCTGCTGGGCAATTGAAGTAATGACCTTGATCACCTGGCCGATCTCGGCGCTGCTTTGACCAAGCTTGCTGATGGTCTGGTTGGTCGACTCAGCCGACTTGACTGCCGTCGTGGCCACGCGCGTCGCATCGGCGGTGTTCTTGGCGATTTCCTTGATGCTGGCGCCCATCTCGTCGGCGCCGGTGGCCACCGTCTGTACGTTGTTGGCGACCTGTTCGGAGGCGGCCGACACAACATTCGCCTGGCTGGCCGTCTGGTCAGCGCTGGCGCTCATCTGCTGGCTTACCTTGTTCAGCTCTTCGGCCGCCGAAACCAGCGCGCTGGCGTTGGCGCCAATCTGCTGGATGGCCTCGCGCACCTGGTTCGCCACCGCGTTGACCGCGGTTCGCAGACGCCCGAAATCGCCGGCGTATTCGGTAATCACTTGCGCCGTGAGATCTCCTCCGGCCATTTTGTCGAGGACTCGTCCCACATCCTGCATCGGTCCCACAACCGCGTCGAGCGTGGCGTTCACGCCTTCGACTAACTTCCTGTACTCTCCCGCATGTTTGCTGACCTCGGCACGAGTGGCGAGTTGGCCCGCGATGGCCGACTGCACCAGCATCTCGGTGTCGGCCACCATGCCCTGTACTGCCGATTTCACCGCCCCCAGGTTGCCGCTGATCTTGCCGAACTCCTCTTTGGCCTCGGCGGTATATTGGTCCGCCTCCTGAACCCGCAGATCCAGCGCAAAGTCTCCCTGCGCCAGCTTGCTCAAGTTCGACGCAAGGCGTTCGACTTCCTGATGAGTGTAGTTCTTGCTGCGGACCATCGCGGTGAGATCCTGCACGACTTCCACATAGCCAACGTGCTCGCCTTTGATGTTGACCAGCTTGGAGGTGTCCTGCTTGCATTCGGTGCCATGCCAATCGAAATAGCTTTCGTTGACCCCCTTCTCCAGTTGCCTGACGCCACAATTTGGCGTCTGGCAGATGTTGGCTGCTGCGCTCGAACAGGGCATTCCCGGCGCCTCTCCACGGTTGCGGACAATCTTGTTCGCCACCATCAACTTCTCGAACGCTTTATTTAGGAAAACCCAGTTCATGTCTTTGTCCAGCACATGAATCGGGAAAGGAACAGCGTCAATGATGCACTGGTACCAGTTGAGCTTGTCCACTACCACGTCAAGCGTCGCATTCACCCCTTGGATTACGCTGCCATATTCGCCTTGGTGTTTCGAAACGTCGGCACGAGTGGCGAATTTCCCTTTAGTCGCGGCCTCGGCCAGCATCTCGGCATCGGCCACCAGGTCATTGATGTTGGCTTTCATCAACATCAACCACTCGTGAATCTGATCTTGATCGGACGCCTTGGACATGGTCGCAGACATATCACCGTGAGCAACCTTGGTCACGTAGGCGACCAGTTCCGTCAACCAAGCGTGGACCCCGTTGACGGCATCCTTCATCTTGGCGTGGTCGCCCTTGCAGGCAATCTCAACTTTTTCCCGCAAGTTGCCGCCCCGGATCAGGCCCAGGACCCGGTTCCCCTCGCCGATCGGCAACAGAATCGCGTCCAACATCGTGTTGACGCCGCCAACGATCTCAGCGTATGCGCCTTGGAAGTGCTCTGGCTTGCCGCGTTCCGAGAGTTGTCCCTCTTTCGAGGCCTCGGTCAAACGCACCAATTCCTTTTCCAGACGCTGCATGACCACAGCGACATTATTCACCGCTTGCTTCATCTTCTCGTGGTCACCCTGATAGGTCTCCACGATCAGTTCGTCGATCTTGCCATCGGAGATCTGGCTGAGAATCCGGTTCCCCTCGCCGATCGGCAACAGAATCGCGTCCAGCATTTCATTGATGCCCTCGACGATCTCGCGATGAACGCCCTCAAACCGGTCAGCCCTGCCGCGCTCCGTGAGACGACCTTCACGCGACGCGTCGACCAGACGCCTGATCTCCTGAGATACCAACAGCACCTCGCCGCCTCCCGGCTCTTGCGTGGCCCTCACCCAATCTCCTTCCCCTTGTGCGTTCCTGCCGGCGCCTGGGCCGGTGCCATTCGGCTTCCCGCTTCCATTGCCTCTACTCTGCGCGTGTAGCATGTAAGCTCCTTTTCATGATCTGGGGGTTGATACGGCTCTGCTTCCTAGGCCGGGTTTACACCCGCCACCGTCATGGTTTTTTCAATATCCAGCAGCAGCAGCAGCTGTTCCCGCAGCTTGTACACGCCGCGAAGAAACTCGCCGCCCTGCGACTGCACGGTGTCCGGGGCCGGCTCGAAAGACTGCTCATCGACTTCCACCACCTCGCCAATCTCATCGACCAGCAGGCTGATGGGCCCGTCGTCGCGCCGGATGACAACGTTCATCGGCAACTCGGCCGCTCTCCCGGGGCTCAAGGTGAAGCTGCTGGCGAAGGTCGATGGCCGTCACAATCTGCCCGCGCAGGTTGATCAAGCCGGCGATCACCGCCGGCGCCAGGGGAATCCGGGTCATCTCCTGGTAGCGGATAACCTCCTGGACCTTTTCCACTTCGACCCCGAAGAGAAGGTTCTCCAGATAGAACGTGCATAACTGCCTGCGCTGGTTCATGCCTGTGCTCCTGTGACGCACTCCAGATGTTCGGCCGCCAGCAATGCAGGAACGTCCAGCAGATCGGTGACCCGCTGCTGCAGAACGGCCGCGCCTTTCAAGGTCGGCACCGGGCAGATCTGCTGCACCGCCGCCGACTGCTCGGCGATGTCGAGGATTTCATCGACCACCAGACCGACATTCTGTCCCCGGCTCCGAGTACACGATGACCTGCAGCAGGCTCGCCGTCGCAGGCGCCTTCATAACCCAGCACCCCGGCCAACCGGATCAGCGGCATAATCTGGTCGCGATATTGAATCACCTCGCGGCCGGCGTAGCGCTCCACCAGCGACAGCTTGAACTCCTCCAGCCGCGAGACCAGGGACAGCGGAATCGCCAGGCGTCCGGAGCGTCCCAGCCGGAACAGCAGCCAGGAATCGCGGGCCGCGGTATCGTCGGTCGCCTTGCTCGCCTGACGGGCGGCAACCGCTTCATGACGCTGGCTCACCACGGCAGTCATCTGCGCCAGCCCCGACACGTCCAGAATCAGAGCTACGTGGCCGTCGCCCATGATGGTCGCGCCGGCGAAGCAGGAGACGGATTTCAGCTGCTTGGAGAGCGGTTTCACCACGATCTCTTCGGTGTCGTTGATCTCATCGACCACCAGCCCGAACTGGCGTTCGCCGGCCTGCAGGACCACGATGTTGGTTGACGTCGGTAAACCGTTTCGGCGGACAAGCCCAAGCTCCCGGTTGAGATAGACCAGCGGCAGCAGATTGCCGCGCAGCCGGTAGACGGAGGCGCCCTGGATGTTCTCCACGCTGCGCGCCGCCTGCGTCGCCCTCGCAGCGCACCAGTTCGATCAGGCTGACCTGCGGAATTGCGAAGCGCTCGCCGCCGCTGGTGACGATCAGCGCGGGAATGATCGCCAGGGTAAGCGGGATCTTGATCTTCAGCAGCGTTCCCTTGCCGCGCGTGCTGTGCAGGTCGACGGTGCCGCCGATCTTCTCGATATTGGTCTTAACCACATCCATGCCGACGCCGCGCCCCGAGATGTTGCTCACCTGTTCGGCCGTCGATACTCCGGGAGCGAAGACCAGGTGCAAAATCTCGCTGCTCGCTCATCCGTCGCCGCCTGCTCGCTGCTGAGTACTGCCCTTGGCCACGGCCTTGGCCTTCAGCTTGTCGAAGTCCATGCCGCCGCCGTCGTCGGAGATCTCGATGTTGACCTGGCCGCCTTCGTGATAGGCGCGCAGCAGCAGGTGGCCTTCGCGGCGTCTTTCCGGCCGCCAGACGCTTCTGGGGAGGTCTCGATGCCGTGGTCCACGGCATTGCGGATGATGTGGGTGAGGGGATCTTTGATCGCCTCGATGATGGTCTTGTCCAGCTCGGTCTCGTGCGCCCTCCATCCGCACTTCCACCTGCTTGCCGCAGGCCAGCGACAGATCGCGGACAATGCGCGGCAGCTTGTTCCAGACGTTGCCGATGGGCTGCATGCGGGTCTTCATCACCCCTTCCTGCAGCTCGGTGGTGATCAGGTTCAGGCGCTGCGCCGTGCTGAGAAAGGCGCTGTCCTCCTGCCGGTCGGTGAACTGGAGTACCTGGTTGCGCGCCAGCACCAGCTCGCCGACCAGGTTCATGACCTTATCCAGCAGGGCAACGTCGACGCGGATGGTGTTGCTGGCGGCCTCGCGAAAATCGGTCTGTACCTTCAACCCTTCGGCGACATCGCCGGGATCGACCGTGCCCTCCTGCACCAGAATCTCGCCCAGCAGCCGGTCGTCGCCGTGCTCCTGTTGCCGGACCGCGGCGTGCACATCCTCGGTCTGGCAGGTGTCGGCGTGAATCAGAATTTCGCCCAGCCGGGGCGAGGTTTCCCCGTTACCCTGGGGAGCTGCCGCCGCCGGTGCTTCCAAGACCTCGGTGAGCGCCCGCAAGACCTGCGAATAATCTGCGGAGCCTTCGTCCCCGCCGGCCGCGATGTTCTCCAGAACGTTGCGCAGCGCGTCCGCCATACTCAGCAACGCGGTGGCGATTTCCGAGGAAAGCACCAGTACTCCGTCGCGCATGCGGCTCAACACGCTTTCCCCAAGATGCGAGATCGAAACCAGTTTCTCGTAGCCCAGGACTCCGCCGGTCCCCTTGATGGTGTGGACGGCGCGAAAGATGCTGTCCAGCAACTCGTGGGAGTTGCGGTCTTTCTCCAGGGCAATCAGGTCGCGGTCAAAGCGGTCCAGTCCCTCATTGCTCTCTACCAGAAATTCCTTGATCACCTCGGCCATTTCACTGGCCGGATCATTCAGCACACTGGCCGGCTGGCTAAGCACCATCGACTTACCTCCCCTGGGTTCTATCGGTCGCAGGCGGCAAAGTCTTAATCGCAGGTCAGTGACCAATCGGCGGCCATCAGCGAGGTGGGATGAAAACGGTCTCGCCGCACGGCGTAAGCAGCGCAAGTGCCACTGACGACAAGGAATGCGCGCGCAATACCAGGCTCTTGCGCGACGGTCGCGAACATGAAAAAAACTTAAGGAGCAAGAAAATCGCAGTCGCGCGGAATTAACCAGACCTTACCGTTTCCTGGAGCCAGCTGTCTCAACACCTCTCACGCTGCGATCGGCGAACCGAAAGGTCGATGACAAACAAAGGGCCCAACGATTTCTCGTTGAGCCCTTGTTGGTATTCCGCCGATGTCTTATCAGGCGGCTAATTCACAGGCATTTTGTCCCTAGGACTGGATTGGGCCGAGGCTGACCGTCGCTCTCCCGAAGAGTGCTGGCCGGACGCGCTCCTGCAACCAGGTTTTGATGCGGCTACGATGGCCGTGACAGCCATTGCACCAGCACCGTCAGCGTCATGCCAACGGCGAAGAGCACAACCGTGGTCCATCGTTTCGAACAGAAATTCAGCATAAGAGTTGGGTGACGCAGTGCTGGAAGACGATTACCTTCCCTTGGTTTCCGCCGAGGTGTACAGCGAGGGATCAGGCGCCTTCCAGAAAGCGCCCGCAAAATAGAGATGATCGCCTGGCTTTCGCCAGCTATTGACCCACTTCACCAGGTTCTTCGAAGGCTCCGCACCAGGTTCGGCCATAATGATCGCCATGCCGGAGTCCAGCAGCTGCCGATACCGCAAACGTGCCCGCTCGGTCGCAGCCGGATCCTTGCGGATGTTTTCGTGCCACGGCATTTCCAGCAGAATTCCGCCGTGGCCCACGGCCTGGATCAATTGGCTCGCCTCCAGGTCGGAAAACTCGCCAACATGCCCCGACAGGTTGAAGATCTGAACGGAGCCCATGGCGTCGCCCATCTCGCGAATCTCGCGGATGTTCTGGCAATAGCTTTTCCAGGGCTGGCCGCGGCCGGCACTCTGATGAATGGCAGCGTTATCGATGAAGCGGACCGGAGCCGGCGTTTCTTCCCATAACTTGCGAACGCCAGACTGAAAGGCGTGGCGGGTTCCCGGATCGCTGACATCGATGATTTTTCGGAAGGACTCGCCGGGAATCGCTCCGACATATTGCGAAGCATCCGGCATCCATTCCGACGGGACCACCACCCACGGCCACTTCGTTTCCATCGCTTCGGGCTCGACCGTGGTACCGGAAACATAGGTGCCGACTGCCAGTCCGTAGGAGTCCAGCAGCGCGCGGATTGTGGTGTACTGCTGGGCCGCGCTTTCGCCGGTTTTCTTATCGGTATCCGCGATGGTGAAGTCGGTGACCAGCGTGTCCTGTGCGAACCACTCCTTGGGATAGCTCTCGATCCCTTGCTGCGTGTTGACGAGGACCCGGTCGTATTTGCTGGAGTCAGGCCACTGGAACGCGGCGGGCTTGGCAGAATCGGCTGCGCTGGCCGCGAGCAAAAGAGCGAGCACAACCGCGGCGACACTCATTGGAAATCGAGACAGCATCGAGGAATAGGAAGTACTACGCCGATCAGAAAACAGTTGCGTACCGAAGGTTGAAAGGACAGCTTTGAAAGGGGGCGCTTCAGCCGTGCCGCTACCCGCACGTCCCGCGGCCTTTACGCCCGGAGGGAAATCACCGCAGCACCTAAAATGCGTGCCCCTTCAAGCCCCTCATCCAAGCCGACTTAGTCATTGGCTGAAGCCGTAGCGGCAATCCGCAGCCCCGGAGCCGCAACCAGCACCGGAATCTGTGCTGCGGCCTCGTGAGGCTTCTCGGTGTACTGGAACTCGGGAACGATCTGTCCCAGCTTTCGACGAATCACAGCATCCGATGCGGAGTAGACCAGGTCATCCAACTCCCCGAGGTGCTGCTGCAGCACCGGCCACGGCATGATGCTGCCCGAGGTCCGCATCACCTTCTCGCACTCGGTCGTGAGCCCGGCTTCGGTGTCGTAGAAGAGCTCTTCGTGCAGCTTTTCGCCCGGACGCAGGCCGGTGAAAACGATCTCGATATCGTCTTCGCTCTTGCCGCAGAGCCGGATCAGGGTGCGCGCCAATTCGACGATGCGGATGGGCCTGCCCATCTCCAGCACCAGGATCTCGCCGTCCTTGCCGACGGTGAAGGCCTGCAGCACCAGCGAGACGGCCTCAGGGATGGTCATGAAGAAGCGCGTGATGTCCGGGTGTGTGACCGTCACTCGCTGCTTGCTTCGAATCTGCTCCTGCAGCACCGGAATCACGCTGCCCTGCGAGCCCAGCACATTGCCGAAGCGCACCGAAACCCGCCGCATCCTCGAGCCCGGCTTGGCAGCCATAATCAACTCGCATACGCGTTTGGTGCAGCCCATGACGTTGGTGGGATTCACCGCCTTGTCAGAGGAGATCATGAGGAACGAACCGCAGCCGGCCTGCTCGGCGACGTCCAGCAACGATGCCAATGCGAACACGTTGTTGCGCACAGCCTCGCTGACGTTGCTCTCCATCATCGGCACATGCTTGTAGGCTGCGGCGTGGAAGATGATGTCGACCTCGGCGCCGCTGATCAGCCGGCGCATGCGATGGGAATCAGCGACGTCGGCAACGCAATACTCCGCGGTATCGGGCTCACATTCCTGGCTTAGCTCCTGCTCGAGGAAGAACAGCGCGCTCTCGTCCTGATCGACGCACAACAGCTTTCTGGGCTTGTAGTACAGAAGCTGGCGGCAGAGTTCGGAACCAATCGAGCCGGCAGCGCCAGTCACCATGACGACTTTGCCGGTCAATTGCTGGCGCACGGGCTCCAGATCCAGTTGAACCGGCTCACGTCCCAGCAAATCTTCGATGTTGACGTCGCGCAGTTGCTCAACCGTGACCTTGCCGTTGATGAGGTCGGCGAGCGCAGGAATGGTGCGGAAGCGCACCGACAGACGCTCGCACACGCTGGTGATGCGGCGCATCGCGCTGCCTGTCGCCGAGGGAATGGCAATCAGGATCTCCTCGACTTCATGCAGCTTCACCAGGCGCGGCAAGTCATCGACGCAACCCAGCACCGACACGCCGTGGATACGCGCGCCCAGCTTCTGCCGGTCGTCATCGACCAGAGCCACCGCGGCGTAGCCGCTGTTGGGCAGATCTTTCAGCAGCCGTTCGGCGGCATCGCCGGCGCCCACAACGATCACTTTCTTGTGCGGGATGGTGCGCGAACTTTCAGCCGCTGCCTGCAGCAATGTGCGCGACACCAGGCGCACGCCGCACAGCATGCCAACCGCCAGTAACGACTCCAGGCAGTAGATCGACTTGGGAAAGGCAACGATGCCGAGCGCGTAACGCTCGATCACCAGAAATGCCGTGGTGCTGAGGAAGGTCGCCTTGAGAATGTCGGTGATGTCGTTCAGGCCGGTGTAGCGCCAGTAGCCATGCAGCAGCTTGAAGCGCGCCAGCGCAACCAGCCGCAGGACCACCAGAATGGGCAGGGCCGCCAACAGTATCCGACGTTGTGGGAGCGTGAACTCGAAGCGCAGCAGCCACGCCATCGTGAGCGATGCGCAAACCAGAAAGACGTTGAGTGCGAGTATGATCCAGAACCTTAATCGCACCAGCATGGCCAGATCCTCATCTCGCGGGTGGAATAGCAGACGCATCGGTTTGGCCTGCCGATGGGTGCCCGCTATCGCCGCGCGAATTCAGTTTTTTGGGATAGACGAAGTAGCTTTGAAAGACCTATCGAGACGAAGGGAATTACTCTTGCGACGCGTTCTCCATCACCTGCTCGACCACGGTGGCCGTAGCGGCGATGGCTTCCTCGGACAATGTGGGATGTACTAGAAACATCAGGCTGGTTTCGCCCAGGCGCTTAGCCACCGGTAAACGCTCCGCCGGGCGCCAGTCCGCAGGAAAAGCTTTTTCCAGATAAATCTCGCTGCAACTTCCGGTGAAGCAGGGCACGCCGGCAGCGCTGACGGCGTCGACGATGCGATCGCGACTCCACTCCGGCCGCAGTTTTTCGGGACGAACAAAAACGTAATACTTGTAGTAAGAGTGCTCGATGTGTGCGGGCGGAATCGTCAGTCGGAGCGCCAGGAATTTTCGCGAACCGCTCGTTCAGGGTCCGGGCAAACTTCCGCCGCCGGCTGACCCACTCGGGCAGCTTGCGCAGAATGACCCGCCCAATCGCCGACTGAACTTCCGTCATCCGCCAATTTGTTCCGAACGATTCGTGCAGCCAGCGGTATCCCGGAGGATGCTCGCGACGATAGACGGCCGAGTAGTTCTTGCCGTGATCTTTGTAGGCCCAGGCGCTTTCCCACAACTCGTCGGAGTTCGTGGTGATCATGCCACCTTCGCCGGCCGTGGTCATGATCTTGTCCTGGCAGAACGACCAGGCAGCGATGTCGCCGATCGAGCCAACCGGCCGCCCTTTATAGGTTGCGGCGTGAGCCTGGGCGCAATCCTCGATGACCTTGAGTCCGTGTTCGCGAGCCAGCTCGAGAATCGGATCCATGTCGCACGGCCAGCCGGCCAGATGCACCGGAATGATGGCCTTCGTCCGCGGCGTGAGAACTTTGCGGATCGTCTCCGCGGTGACGTTCTGGCTGTCGGCGTCCACATCGGCGATGACGGGACGCGCACCGACCGCGACGGAGCAACTTGCCGAAGCGACAAAGGTGCGACTGGTGGTGATGACCTCGTCGCTCGCTCCGATGCCGAGAGCCCGCAGCGCCGCTTCCAGCGCGACCGTTCCGTTCGCCAGGGCGACGGCGTGGCGGCAGCCGCAGAAGTCGGCGAACTCGCGTTCGAACTTGCGGCCTTCCTCGCCGGTCCAGTAGTTGACCTTGCCGCTGCGCAACACAGCCGCGGCCGCCTCGATCTCATCGGGCGCGAAGTACGGCCAGGGCGCGAACTGGATCGCCGTTGCGGGCACGGATTGTTGCGGAGTCGACATAGTAGGAGTGATGGCCGGCATTGATTTTACTTGGCGCTGACGGCAACGGGCGACTTGCTTGCCGCCGCGCGGTGGCTGGGTAACGGTTTCGCCGGAATACCGAAGACACTGGTGTAGGGCTCGACGTCCTTCAGCACCACGGATCCGGCGCCGACGGTGGCATGCTCGCCGACGCTCACGTATTGCAGCACCTTGGCTCCGACGCCGATAAACGCGCCGCAACCGATCTTCACCCCGCCGGAGAGATTCACCGAGGGATTCACCACCGCGCCTCGCCCGACGAGCGTTTCATGGCCGATCGTGCACAGCAGGTTGACCATGGAAAAATCTTCCAGCTCGACGTTCACGGTTGCGACGGTGTTGGCACAAACTACAACGCCACGGCCGATTCGCGTCGAGGGCTTGTCGTACAGCACCGTGGGATGGACGAGCGAGGGCCAGCGCAGGTGCGGGAAGCGCGACTCCAACTCCGGCGTCAGCCGCAGCTTCACTCCCGGCGAGGCGATACCGAAAACCAGCGCATCGATCTCATCGTTGCCATCCAGCCAGTTGAAGTCCCCCAGCAGCCGCTCGGTGCAATCGGTCTCGCGGAGCTGGGACAGGTCGCTGACCAGGTAGCCGGCAAACTCGAATTGTGGCGAGACCTGGTTCAGGTCGCGGATCAGCCATTCGACCTCCCGCGCAAACCCTCCCGCGCCGATGATTGCGATGCGCTGCATCTAGACTTGGCCAGCTTCCTGGCGATCGATGCCGAACTCCGGCATGGTGACATGACCCTCCGGCGAAACGCCCTCACGCCGGATGACCTGCGACAGCGTCTTGAACAGAATCTGGATGTCCAGCCAGAAGCTCCAGTGATCGACGTACCAGACGTCGAGCTCAAACCGCTGCTCCCAGCTCAGGGTGTTGCGTCCGTTGATCTGCGCCCAGCCGGTGATGCCGGGCGGAACATCGTGGCGCCGCATCTGCTCGGCCGTGTAGCGCCCCAGATATTGCATGCGCAGCGGACGCGGGCCCACCAGGCTCATCTCGCCCGTCAGGACGTTGAAGAGTTCGGGCAATTCATCCAGGCTAAGGCTGCGCAGCAGGTCGCCGAACTTCGTCATGCGTGCCGCGTCCGGTAGGAGATTTCCGGCCGCATCACGCGCGTCCGTCATAGTGCGAAACTTGTAGATGGTGAATGGAACTCCGCGAAACCCAGGACGCGGCTGCCGGAAGATCGCCGGCGATCCCAGCTTGAATTTCACCAGCAGCCACAACAGCCCCAGACACGGCAGCAATACCAGCAGCAGGACGCCGCTTACTGCGACATCCAGAGCCCGCTTCGCGAATCGCTGCCTACCTTTTTGCATGTCCGGCACTAAGCCCCTTGCTTCACCAGCGCTGCCGCCGGCACTCCGACCACGGTTGTTGCCGCCGCCACATCTTTCGTCACCACGGCTCCGGCGCCGATGCGCGCCTCGTCGCCGACCTTCACATACTGCAGCACCTGCGAACCCGTTCCCACCAGTACCGAGCGGCCCAACTCCACGCCGCCCGAGATGTTCGCGCCGGGGTTGATCAGACATGCGGGTCCCACACGGGCTTCGTGGCCGACGGTGCATCCGTAATTGAGCTGCGAAAATTCTCCAATCACAATCTCGACCGTCGCCACCGCGCCGATGCACACGATCACTCCGCGCTCCAGTTTTACCGAGCTGCCAACGTGCGCCGTGGGATGCACAATCACCGGCCACTCGATATGCGGATAGCGCTCGCACAATTCGCGGGCCACGCGGAACTTTGCCACCGGATCGCCGATCGCCATGGCAAAGGCATCGACCGAATGACTTGCCGGCCACTCGAAATCGCCCAGCACCGGGCTGTCGTACTTGCCATGCATGTTGGTGAGATAGCCGAGCACCTTGAACTCGGGCAGATCACGCAGCATGTCGGCCAGCTCGCGGGCGTTGCCGCCGGCGCCGACGATAGCGAGGTTCTTCATACGGCAGCGCCTTCCATCAGCGGCACATGGGAGTTCAGGCCGGTGACATACTGGCGCGAATCGAATTCGGCAGGACGAGAGTTCCCGTCGAGGATGTGCCGGTAGATCTCCGCGATTTCGTGGCCGGTCCGCTTCACGTCAAACATATGTTGTACCAGCGCCTGTCCGGTGGCCGCGAGTCCACGATGCGTCTCCAGATCGCCGAGCACTTCAATCACCGCGTTCGCGAGAGCCTTTGGCGAGCGTACTTGAACCAGCTTACCGGTGAGCCCGTCCATCACCACCTCGGGAATTCCGCCAACCGCGCTGGCGATGACGGGAACGCCAGCCAGCAATGGCTCCAGCACCCCGCCGCAATTCTCCGAGAGCGGAACATGAACCGCGCAATCGAAGTCGGGCCAGCTCTGCGCGACTTCCTGCGGACCGAACAGACCCGGAAGAACAATCCTGTCGCCCGCAGTCTTGCGCGCCCGTTCGCGAAGGCGCTGTTCATACCATGGCGCCCGTCCGAACGAATCGCCGATCAGCACGCCATGCACCTCGGGCATTCTGCCACACACCACTCCCAGCGCGTCGATCACATCCTCGTGACACTTCAAGCCCACGGTCTGGCCAAGGAAATATTTCGGCGGATACATCAAGTTGATGTTGCCCACCAGCCTCGCCTCAGGTTGCAGGTGCAGCCTCTGCTGCAGGTATGACTGACGCCGCGCGGAAAACGCTTCCACCTTCCAGCCGGGATAGCTGAGGAACGTGCGACCGTGCTCGACGCCGGCGCGAAGGTAATGCTGCTGAATGCAGCGGCTCGACGGAATCCAGTAATCTTGCGGGCCGGCGCTGCTGAGGTCGGCCAGGCTCGAATGCCAATGCTCCAGATGCAGAGGCCCGGCCACCTGGAAGATGTGCGGGGTGCGATGGCGCTTGCCCAGCGCCATTCGCAGCATCAGCGTCGTGGTAACAAAGTGGCTGTGAATCAGATCGGGCTGAACCTCATCGACGAGCCTTCGGACCGTTTTAACCGCGTCGAAGTAACGAGCGGGCCGCCGGGCCGGCAGCGATAGATCGGCGATATGGATGGTCGCGCCGGTTTGCCGCCACTGCTCCATAGTGCGGCCCTCGGCGCTCGGCAACGCGACGTGTACTTCCACGCCTTCGCGCACCAGCACGGCCACTTGATTCGCGGCCCAGTGGGCGCCGTCCGACGTCTTCACCGCATGGAGCACGCGCATCATGCTACGCAGACCTCTTCCGCCGCGTGCGCTGTCTGCCATTCCTGCGTGGCCGCTCGCAGGAAAGAATAGAATTCGATGCGCCGTCTTTCCAGGATCTCCGGACGGAACTGCTGCGACTTTTCCAGATTTCTTGCCGACATGCGGCTCAAGCGCGCGTTGTCGCTGAGCACTTCTTCCATCTTGGCCGCCAGCGCCCGGGGATCGTTCGGCGCGACCAGATCTTCAGCTGCCAGCAATTCCGGAATGCCGCCGACGCTGGTTGCAATGCACGGCACCGCGCGTGCCATCGCCTCGACAATCACGCGCGGCAAGCCTTCGGTTCGCGAGGGCAGAACCAGCAGCGTCGCGCTATCGAGCTCAGAGCGAATGGCCGTCGCAGCCAGCTCGCCAGTAAAGTACACACAGTCATCGAGCGACAACGAGTGCGCCAGCCGCTCCAGCTCCGGCCGGTGACGGCCTGAGCCGACGATGCGCAGCTCAAGCGGTATTCTCCGGCGGACCTCAGCCACCGCTTGCAGCAGTACGTCTTGCCCCTTGTACATCTGCTCCAGCGAGCCGGCGAAGAGCAGCCGCGGACGAACCTGCCCTACGTATTGCTTGGCGGCTGGAGAAGAATCATCTCCGCCAAGCTGGCTGCTGGAATAACTGGTGGCAAAGGGTCGCGGCACCGAATTGAAGGAAGCGATCTGCAAGTCGACGTCGGATACGGAGATGGCAAATCTGTCTCCGCAGGGATAGCGGCGTTGCAACGCGCGCTCGGTCACGTAGCTGACGGCTGCAGCCCGCGCGCATTGTTCCTTGAGCAGGCGCGTCGCTCGCTGCCGCAGGTAAGGACGCAGAGGATGCCTGATGGCGCCCGGCGCGAAGGCCTCGTAGGGATCGCCGACCACCTCCAGACCGTAGGGCTTCTTCTGCGCCCACAGCATGGGCAACAAATCCGAGGCGATTTGCGATGCCACGCGGCACAGAACGGCGTCTTCCATGCCGACTGCCGCGCGTATCGCCTCGCGAACGCGCGGCCGCGCCTTCAGATACTGCCAGGGCCCAAGGTAGAACGGAACGGTTGCGAATTGCACGCCCGCGCCCGTGACCTTCTGATAATTTTCGTCGACCCGCGGCTTTGGCTCAGCGCGCGCAATAATCTTGACCTGTTCGAAGACTTTCAGATAGCGCTCCCAGAACCCATGAGGATAGGTTGTGCGCGTCCACACCTGCCCGTCGGGCGTGCGAACGAAACGAAAGTCCAAGGCGACGACAAGATTCATTGCATGACCCGCAAAGGCGGTGCGGCGCTCGCCTGCTGCCGGGGCATCACCACGCAGGAGGCGCGCAGCAGCAGCAGCGGGCACGCTGCCACGGTCAGAAAGAACATGAGCTGGTTGTCCACATCGGCTGCCGGAAGGATGATCATCGCGTTAGCCAGGATCGGCACCAGCAGCCAGCGCAGATCGTCGGGATCGGCCAGCATCAGGCTGCGCGATTTGGCGACCACGAAAGCGAGGACGAAGAAGCTCAGCGGCGCAAAGATCGGAGAGAAGTTCAGCATCGCCTCCCCGGCCAGGCCGTAGACCTGCGAGGCCTGGAAGATTCCCGCACCGTACACCGCGCGTCCATGCAGCGCCTCGGTTCCTTTCCGCACTTTGCCATCCGGCCGGTTGGGCCAAATCGATTTCGGAATCAATACGTCGAAGGCTTCCAGATAGGTCGCGCCGTAGGCGTAGTCGTAATCGTTGACCGCCCAGAGGCGATAGAGCAGATACGACTGGATCTCGGTGCGCGCCATATCGCCCAGCAGCGCGGCATCCACGGTGCGTCCGTTCTTCGCTTCAATCGATTGCAACTGGCTGGGATCCTTGAATGCGTCGAAGGCGTGGATGCCATCCTGCTTATAGAAGCCGTACAGATACATGAACAGCGCCAGGCAGACCAGTCCCATCGCGATGAAGCGTCGGGGAACCGGCCGGATCCACAGGTGAATTGCGCCGACCAGCCAGAACACCGCCCATACCGTGTTCGAACGCGAGCCGCGCAGCCCTCCGAAAAGCATCTTCAGAACGAAGAACCCTACCACCAGCAGCGCCAGAAATCCCCACGAGCGCCGCCGCAGCAGCTCGCGTTTCCATACCAGCAGCCCAATCGCAAGGAAGACCGGGAACATCTCGGCGATCAGGAATTGCCAGCCCATGCCGTTGAAGGCGTCGGAGCTGGAATCCGAGAACGCGTCGATGAAGCCGGAAATACCACCGAAGCTGAGGAAGATGTAGAGCTGGAAGGCCAGCGCAATCGGCAGCGCAATCGACATCACGCCGAAGAACGCCGGCGGCTTCACGATCCACTTGGTTCGCGGCGGACGAACGGCGATGGTGCTGCGGCTGACCAGGTAGATGATCAGGCCGAAGACGTTCAGCACCGACATCCAGCCGATCCAGCTCAGCCAGTTGGGCGGTTCCGGCAGCTCCCGCGTGTGGTAGTTCCACATCACGGTGAGCAGGGGCGCCACAAAGAAGAAGAAATATCCGTACGCTCCCAGAATTCCCAACGGATCGAAGGTATCGACCTGGCCGCGCAGCCACGCAAACATGTCCGGCCCGATCAGCGCTCCGCACAGGAAGACCGGCAGCAGATACCAATCGAGCATATCGTTGCGGAAGGCCACCATGCCGCAGATGACCAGCACAGAAACGCCAGCGGCGAGGAGAATGTTGAGCGGATCGCGAATGGGATCGGCCAGAGCCACAGCGGAGGCAGACGGACCCCGTCCCTGGAAGCGCCAGCTTCGCAGAACTCCGGGACTCTGAATCGCAGTGGTCATGGTGTCAGGGGGTCGTGGAAGCTACAGCACCGCCGGGGCTACCGCGGCAGCTTCGTTCAAGCTTGGTACCGGTGGCGTGAACGGCTGATTGCCGGCTGCATCGGCGATAGCCTTCACCCGGTAATAGTCGATGACGCTCGACAAGATCTCGGCCAGCGAATGGCTCGGGCTATAGCCGAAACAGTTTCGTGCCTTGGCGATGTCCGGCACGCGCCGCTCCATGTCTTCGAAGCCGGGCGCATAGGCCTCCTCGTACGAGAGGTGCTGGATCTCGGATTTCGATCCGGTGGCGGCGATGATGCGCCCGGCCAGCGTGTTCATGCTGACTTCTTCGGTATTGCCCAGGTTGAAGACCTCGCCCACCGTTTTGTCAGAGGCAACGCACGCTGTCAGTCCACGGATAATGTCGCCGACGTAGGTGAAGCAGCGCGACTGCTCGCCCGTGCCGAAGACCGTCAGCGGCTCACCTGCCAGCGCCTGCTGTACGAAGGTCGGCAAGACCATGCCGTAGCGTCCCGTCTGCCGCGGGCCGACGGTGTTGAAGAGGCGAACCACGGTGACCGGCAGCTTGCGCTCGCGATAGTAGGCCAGCGCCAGGAACTCGTCGATCATCTTCGAGCAGGCATAGCTCCAGCGCGCCTTCGCGGTCGAGCCCAGCAGCAGATCATCGTCTTCGTTGAAGGGGATCTTCGCCGACTTGCCGTAGACCTCCGAGGTGGAGGCGATGAGCACGCGCTTGCCCTTCTTGGCCGCCAGCTCCAGCACGCGCTCCGAGCCGCCGACGTTGGTCTCGATGGTGCGCACCGGTGATTCGACGATGTTGCGGACGCCGACAGCCGCGGCCAGATGAAATACGACTTCGGCATCGTCAATCAGCTCGGTCAGCAACTGCCGGTTGAAAATGGTGTCGAGATGGTAGTGGAAGAGCCGGCTCTTCCTCGCCTCGCGCAGGTTGTCCATGCTGCCCGTCGAGAGATCGTCGATGACGACCACCCGATGGCCCTGCGCAAGAAGATAGTCGGAGAGATGCGAACCGATGAATCCGGCTCCGCCGGTGATCAGAATGTTCATACTAACCTCGTTGGACCAGAAGTAGTTTGCCGGCCGTGGCGTGCTCGGCAAACTGCGAATCGTAAACTTGCATCAGGTCGCGCACACACGACTCAATCGAGAGCCGCTTGCGTACCGACGCACTAACCGTGGGTTTTTCCTTAGCCGCGAGAATTCTGCGCAGAGAGTCGGTCCACGCCGGGGTGGGCGCGGTGAGCGAGATCCACTGCACCATCTCCGGATTCAGCGCCGATTCCGGCGTGACAGCGTCGGACGCCACGCAGGACAGACCTGCCAGTTGCGCTTCCATCAGCGCGATCGGCAGACCTTCGTATTTGGAGGGGAAGACGAAAGCATCCATGGCGCTCTGCAGAACCTGGGGCACGTCCGGACGATTGCCCGTAAGCGTGAAGCGCTCGGTCAGTCCGGCGGCGGCGATTTCCGCTTCCACCTGCGGACGCAGCGGACCATCGCCCAGCAGCAGGAAATGGACGCTCGGGTCGGCGGCGCAAAGCTCTTTGGCGATGGCGATGATTTTCGCGTGGTTCTTCACGTCGACAAATCGGCCGACATGTCCCACAACTCTTGCTTCGAGCGGAATGCCGAGTTGCCGTCGCATCTCCCTGCGCTCGGGAGGATTGCTGAAGCGCTCAGTGTCGATGCCATACGGCAGCAGCCGCCAGCGCCGGTCATGCTTCCACTTGGGATACAGTGCGTCCCCCGCGATGTGGCTTACCGTGATGCCGGCCGTTGCATTCCACCCGATAAGCTGCCGCATCGCAGCCAGATAGGCTTTGCGTGCCGGCCCGGCGCCAGCCTGCGGATCGCCCGTATGGCTTTGCGCTATGCGTATCGGCACGCCGTAAATCCGCGCCAGCAGCAAAATGTATCCGCTGTAGTGATGCACATGCGAATGCACGCAATCGTAAGGGCCGTACTTGTTCAGGATCTTCTCGAAGTTCTTCGCGTACTCCAGGGGATGGTTGGTACGCACGCAGGGAATGATCTTCGCGTCCAGGTTCTTCACCTGCTCGTCATACGCGCCAGGTTCGGTGGTGTGCACCACGAAATCCATCTCGTAGCGCGAGCGGTCAACGTGCGCCAGCAACTGCACCAGCCACGCCTCGACTCCGCCGCGATTCAGCCGCCCCAGCACGTGAAGAATGCGCATCAGTTCGCTCTCCTGCGATAGACCCCAACCAGGAAGGGAGAGAACGTATCGCTCTCGCACTCGGTGCGCAGCAGCCACAGCGGAGCGGTAAGCAGCGTCTGCGGAATCTCCAGGCAGCGGCGCACCACTCCAGCTGCCGCACCCGGCAGCAGGCGGTTGTAGTTCAGCACGCCGATGCCCAGGCTGCCGAAGCCCGTAGCGCGACGAACCACGTCCGCGCCGGCTTCGACGTGAGCAATATCCATCGCCTGCGCGGTCACCGGAATGTGCTGATCGAAGATGGTCTGATCCATGCGGCGCTGTAGCTTGCGGAACATCCATCCGGTCACGTGCGGAATTTCGGTAATGACCAATCCCGTACCCGGTTTCGCAAAGCGCACAATGTGATTCACCACGCCCTCGGTGTCTTCGAAGTGCTCGATGAATCCGCCGGAGAAAACTACGTCGAAGTGGCCTTCGGGAATTTCGCTTGCAGAGAACAGGTCAGCCTGCATGATCTTGCCGCTGACGCCTGCGCGTTTCAGCGCCGCCCGCGCACTCGCTACTCCAGCCGGCGCGAAATCGAAGCCCCACACTTCGGCTCCCAGATCTTTGGCGAAGTACGGCAGGAAGCGCGAGCCGCCGCAGCCGACCTCCAGCACGCGATCGCCGGGCTTGATGTATTGGCGGAAGAGCTTCGCGAAGCGCCAGCTTACGTAGTCGCGCCAGGGACGCAGCCGCAACGGCGCATCGATGGAAGCCCATGCTGCGTCCCACTGCTCGGAGGTGACCAGATTCTTGTTCCCGGTGGAAGAGTCCGATGTGCAATCGATCGATTGGGTCGTCATTCCTGTGTGCTCCCACTCGTTACCGTCAAAGGCTGACAGGCATTGCCGCCTACGAGAATTTCCAGCTTCGCGGACGCGCAGGCCGCACCACGAAACGCACGCCGCAGCACGAAGAAGCTGCCGGCAATTTGCGCCAACACGGCCAGCAGGATGGCGCCGGCAGCGCCCATCAGTCCCCAGAGCGGCGTTAGCGTATAGGCGGCGACGGCGCAGGTCGCGACGCTGATCAGCGTTACCGGAAGCTGCTCGCGAAACCGTCTTGCGGCCGACATGCCATAGCCGAGGAACGACGCGACGGCGGTGACGCCGGAGATGCCGATCAGCATCAGCAGAAGATTGAGGTGGGCCGCGTAAACGGGGCCGTAAATCACCCGCAACGTCGGCCGGCCAATCACCAGCGCCACCACGATGCCGAGAGCGGCAACTCCAACTCCGATCAGCGACATGCGCTCCAGCACCATGCGGAAGTGCCGCAGATTGCCTTCGGCAAAGCTGCGCGACAGGCGAGCGATAGCCGACTGCCCCAGCGCATTCACGATCAAGTTAACCACCACCACCAGGTAGGCCAGCGCCGCGAAAATTCCCAGCTCGCCGCTGCCGCGATAATGCTCGACTGCGTAGCGAGGGATGTTGGCATTCAACGAGACCAGCCCCATCACAATGCCCACCGGCGCGGCCAGCTTCGTCAGCTCCATCAGCCGGCTCCGGTTCCACACCAGGTAACGCTCGCCGGCGTGCAGCAGTCGCCGCGCCACCCGCAAATCGTAAGCCACGAATACCGCCAGCCAGGTCACCGCCATCGCCGCCGAGGCATATACCACGCTGTGGGACAAAAGAAACGCAGCCGAGAACGCGGCCACGGAGCAGACACCTTTCAGCATCATGCTGATTGCGACCTGATCGAGGCGCTCGTGCTTCTGCAACAACCCGGCGATCACGTCGGTGAACGACTCCACCGATTTCGCCGCGGACACGAACAGCACAACCCCCAGCGACAGCGAATCACGCCGGTAAGCCAGAAGAATGATCGCGATCACCGCGAGGCCGACGGCCGTTCCAACGGCGCGCAGCGTGAAGTACTCGCCGAAGGAGAATTCGTCGCGCGCGTCGGTGGCCTGAATGCCGCGCAGGAACAGATTGCTCAGCATGAATACCGGCGCGGTAATCGCCAGCGCCAGCGCAAACTGGCCGACCGCGACCGTTGTGCCCCGCTTGGCCAACACCGAGATCATGCCCCACTGGCAACCGGCATAAACGACGTTGCCGGCCAGCGTCCAGGCAAACACCGTGCGCAGCCGCGGCGGTTTGACCGCGACCGGGACGGAGCAGGTTATCTCAGCGGTGGCCATGTCCGCTCCGATGATGATGTCCTTGTGAAATGGGCAGCGTCGCGATCGCCGCCAGAAACGCAAACCATGCGGCGTTGGCCGGGATGTGCAGGTTGAACTCCGAGAAGCTATGCACCAGCAGCCCGCACACACCAATCGCCGCGCCGAATTGCAGCCATCCATGCGCCGACTGCAAACGCTGTGTCAGATTTCGAAACGCCAGAACAAAGAACGCCGCCAGCGCCAGCGGCAACACCACGAATCCCACGAAGCCGGTCTCGGCCAGGAACTGCAGATAGTCGTTGTGCGCGTAGTCGATGCTGAGATCGGTGGCCACCGTCTGATACGGCGTGTAGGCGATCTGAAATGCGCCCAGGCCTACGCCATGCAGCAGGTGATCGCGGGTCATGCGCAGGGTGTCGCGCGCAATCGTCTGTCGATTCCCGAGGGCGAGTTCAGGACGGTTCGCCATCTGCTCCCAGCGTCCCCACACATCGCCGGGATCGAGCCAGTAGAAAAATCCGACGGCCAGGCACGCGGCCGCAATTCCGGCCAGCAGCACCTGCCGATGATTCGAGCGCGACGAAACCAGCACTGCGGCGAGAATCGCGAACTCCACCGCCAGGCTTACCAACCCGGCGCGCGAGCCGGAGAGAAATACCGACACCACCGCGATAAACGCCAGAAACAGCACGAAGGGCTTCGCCGGATGCTTCCACCGCAAGCCGATGGCCAGCGCCATCGCGATCGGGATCAGCATCTCCATCAACCCGGCATAGTTGCCGTGATTCACGTACGGACCGAAGACGCTGTTCGATTCCGGCAGATAACCTAACAGCAGTCCCGGGCTGGCAAAGTACTGCACCATGCCAAACACGGCCATCGCGAACATGTAAATCGCAACGGCGATGCCGGTCGTGCGCCACACCTTGCTGGAAGCCGAGAGATATAACTGCTGCGCGAGAAAGAACAAAATTGTGTATGTCAGCAGCTTGATAAACGCTTCGCGCGTGCCGACGTAATCCTCAGACAGCCCGCCGCGCATCTGGATCGCGTTGAGAATCAGCACCGCCAGCACGGGAATGAGCAGCGGCGAAGCCAGCATCTTTACCGAGCCGGCGCGCAGGCAGCCAACGCCCCACATTACCGCCGCAACCACGGTCAGCAGCGTAAGGCTGCCCCAGGCCCACGCCTGCACCGCGCCGAAGAGCAGCGGAGCCAGCATCAGCAGCCCGATCACAATCACCCGCGCCGCGGTCCACCACGGGCTGCCGAGCGATTCCGGCCGCGGAAGCGTGAGCAGGCGCGGCGACGGCTCGCCGGGTTCGAGGACGATCTGCTCGTGCAGGATGTGCTCTGAGGTATTCATTCGCTTCTACTGCTTACCGGCTTTCACCAGCGACACATCGTCCAGCCAAAGCTGACCGGTAATTTCCGTCGGATAGCTGCGGCTGCGAGGCCGCCACAGCGACAGCCGGATCATGTCGGTCGCCGGGCCGGTGGAAAATTGCTTGTCCACGCGACGCCAGTCGGTCGTCCCGGTTGGCCCATCCGTAGCCACGTCCAGACAAGCCTGGCACCGCGGATCAAGCACCCGCAGCCGCGCGCCGCTGTCGGAGGTGACGCCTTGTACCTTGAAAAATGCGCTCAACTCGTAGGTCTGATTCGGCTCGACCGGCACAAACTGATACAGCAGGTCATACTCGGCGTTCTGCGGAACCGTGAAGTCGACCTCCAGCGCTTTCTTGCCGCTGCGCGCCGTGGGATTGGAAAAACTCAGATCGACATACGGTTGCTGCGCGTGCCGCCAGTCGAAGCCGGCATTCAGCGGCTCGCGCTCGAAGCTGCCGTTGAAGACCAGGTTCGGATCGCTGAGCGCGTCGGCGTAGTTCGTCGCGCGCTGCGCTCGCGCATACGACCACACGCTTGCGGCCTCCGTGTAATGCCCGTTCGCCAGAAGCTGATCGATGTAAGGCGTTACCTCGGCGATCGAAACAGTTTTCTTCTGCGCGGCCAGGTCGCGCCAGAATCCATCGGCGGCGTCGACGCGATCCGCCGCGGCCAGGAATTCCAGGAACTTGATCTGCGTGCCGGTGTCAGGCGTGTTTCCCAGCAGGTCATGCCAGATAAGCTCGGGATTATCGAAGCCGCGGGTCAGCAGTTGAAACGATTGCGCCAGTCCCTCCGGCTGAAGCTGCAGGAAAGCCTTCACGTTGCGCACCGCCGCCTGCGGCTGATTGGAAACCACGTCGTTCACGGCCGACTGCCAGGCGAAGCCGGGATTGCTGGGCGCCAGTTTCTGCGCGCGGGCAAACCCATCGTCGGCGCACGCTTGATTGGCGACGGCATAGCACGCGGCTGCCAGTCCGGACCAGTAGACCGCCGAGTTGCGATTCATCGCGATCGCGGTGCGGAACTGCTCTTCCGCCACAACCTGCTGCGCCGGATCGCCGGTCAGCAGCAGAATCTTGCCCAGTTCGAAATGCGGATCGGGATTCGCCGGGTCGATCGCCATGGCATGCCGAATCGATTGCACGTTGAAGGAATCGCTTAACGTCTGCGCCAGCACCACGCGTCCCGTCTCCAGGACCAGCAGCAGAGCCGGCACCAGCAGCACGGCAACAAACAGCAGCGTCCCCTGACGTGAGCGCAGCTTCCACTCGAAGACCCGGTTCCAGCGCGCAGGCTTGGGCTCTGCTTCTGCGTCCTGCCGATGCCGGGTTTCGTGCCGCGCGTGTTCCATGGCTCGCCTGGTGTGTGAAGGTCGACCGTGCTTACTCGGAGTCGGAGCGTCCGTACGGGTACTTGCCGTATCGCGAGTAGTAGTAGTTACCGTAGCCGTAGTAGCCTTCGTGCCGCAGATCCAGCTTGTTGAGCACGACGCCGAGGATGCGCGCCCCGGCGTTATCCAGGATGGCGCGCGTACGCATCAGGCCGGCGCGGTGGGTGCGGCCACTCTCGGCAATCAGCACCACGCCATCGACCAGTCCGGCCATGATGGTGGCATCGGTCACCGCCAGCACCGGCGGCGAGTCGATGATGATGTGCTCGAAATTCTTGGCCAGTTCGGTGCAGAGGTCGGCCATGCGATCGGAGCCAATCAGTTCCGCCGGATTCGGCGGGACCGGGCCTGAGGGCAGAATCCACAAGTTCGATTCCTCGAACTGTTGAATCGTATCCGCCAGCGTGTCGGCGCCGGTCAGCACCGTGCTGACGCCCTTCTCGTTGTCGATCCGCAGAATGCGAGCGATGCCGCCCTTGCGCAGATCGCAGTCGACGATCACGACCTTGCCTTTGCGCTGGGCCAGGGTTTGCGCCAGATTCAGTGCCGTCGCCGTCTTGCCTTCGCCGGCTTGCGAGCTGGTGATGAGGATCGACTTGGGCGGATTGGGCGCTTGTGAGAGCAGGACCGAAGTCCGCAGCGCGCGATAGGCTTCCGCCAGGGTCGATTGCGGATTGGCGATGATGGACAGGGCGACGTTGGTCTCCCGCGGCAGCTTCCCGGCAGGATCTTTCAGTCCGCGCTGCCACTTGGCGCCCGGCATCTTCCAGTTGGCCGAATCGGAAGCCCGCTGCAGCGGAACCACCGCCAGGGCCGGCGTCATCAGCAGCGACTCAACCTCTTCGGCCGACTTCACCGAGTGATCCATGCCCTCTTGCGCGAAGGCCATCATCACACCCAGGACCGTGCCCGCCAGCAGGCCCAGTGCGATGTTCAAGCCCTTGCGCGGACGAATAGGGTCGCTGGGCGGCAGCGCCGCGTCAACCATGTGAATGTTGGTGGATTGCAGGCCAGCGGAGACGGTGGCGTTCTTCAAGCGCTCGAGCAGGCTCTGATAGAGCTGCTGATTGCTCTCGAATTCGCGCGCCAGAATGTTGTGCTGCACCAGTAGCTGATTCTGCGCGCCCACCGCTTCTTTCTGTTGCGCCACCGCCGCCGAGGCCAACCGCTCACGCGTCACCGCAGCGGTGTAATCCTTGCGAATCCGCGCCAGCACCCGATCCTGTTCCACCTGAATCTGGGAGCGCAGATCCTGAATCTCTTCGTCCAGCCGAATCGCCTTGGGGAACTTTGGCCCGTACTGTGCCACCGTCTCCGTGTACTGATCGCGCAGGTCGGCCAGCTTCTCTTCCAGCTTCTGCAGCAGATCGTTATGTACCAGGGTCGCCAGTTGCGGGCGATTGATCTCTACCTCGTGATACAGAGATTCTTTTTGCAGACGATCGCTCTCGGCCGCCGTCTGGTCCTTGCTCAGTTCCGAGAGGATCTGCTCCTGCACCGTTTCTTTCTCGCCGGTGTTGACCAGTTGATGGTCGCGCTCGTATTCGACCAGCGCCTGTTGCGAGCTTTCCACCTTCGCCTTCAACTCATCCAGTTGCTGCTCCATCCAGGCCGAAGCCTGCCGGGTGGCGTCATACTTCTGGCGGAAGTTGTAATCGATGTAGTTGTTGACCAGGGTGGTGGCGACCCGCGCTGCCAGCTGCGGATCGGGATCTTCATAGCTTACGGCCAGCATGCGGGTCTTCGGCGTGAGCTCAACCGACAACTTTTTCTTGAAGACATCGATCAGCCGGACCTTCTGCTTATCCTCCGGAATTCTGGCCAGCTTGGCCGGGCTGATGAGATGTTCGCGCAGCCGCAACTCTTCAATGGTGCGCCACGCCAGGCTTTCGCTTTCCAGAACCTGAATCTGGGTTTGCAGGTAGGTATCGTCGGCGCTGGTCTTCTGAAAGACCTCTTCGATGGACTGCACCATCGGCGTTTCCGATTCGACCTGCACGCGAGCCGTGGCCTTGTAGATGGGCTGCGTCTTGAAGGAGACGATGGCGACGACCGTGGTGATCACCAGGGCCACGGTGGCAATCGTCCACCGCCGCTTCATCAGCGTGTGCCAGTAAGTGGCCAGCGAAACATAATCCTGGCCATTGGCGAAACTGCCTTCCATCGCCGGCAGCGCGCGCCCCGGAACCGGCACCGGCATCCCGAAGCCGCGGCTGGGAAGTTCGCGTTGCTCCGTATGCGTGGACAGACTATTTGGGTTCATCGCGATGCCTTTCAATACCGTCCGTAGACAGCCAGACCGGTTGCCGTCTGCAACGCGGCTTCCAGGCCGCGCGCGAACGCTTTTTTCGCGGCGCTATCGGGAATAAAGAGGATGTCGTTGGGATACAGCTTCTGATCCGGCGCTTTGTTGGCCAGAATCAAGTTCAGGTTGCACGGAATCTGCTGGCGGCCGTCGGGGGAGTTCTTATCAGGACGAATGATGACCGACTTCTGCCGCTGGGCGGTGCCTTTCGAGTCCTCGGCCATGGCCAGCGCCTGCAACACGGTCATGCCATTGTCATCGCTCTTAATAATGAAGCCGCCCGGCTTGTTGACCGCGCCCACCACGTAAACGATCCCGGCGCGCGGGATGGTGATGCGGTCGCCGGGGAAGATAGCAAGGTTGTACTGCACGCTGCCGGTATCGAGCAGCTTCTTCAAGTCGACCGACTGCGTGGTCTGGCCGGTGACCGTCTCGCCCAGCTTGCCGCGGCTGACGATCGCCGTGTTGCCGGCATCGTCATTCAGGCCTTGCGCCTGCGACAACATATCCAGCAACGTCGTCTTGCCCAGCACCGGATAAATCTGTGGCATCTTCACCGCGCCGGTGATGGCCACCGACTTCAGCCGCGAACTGACGATGGTCACCACGATGTGCGGGTCTGTGACCAGCCCGCTGTCGTGCAGTTGCTTGGCCAGCGCATCGGAGAACTCGCTCGGGGTCAGCCCGCTGGCCTTGACCTGGTCCGTCAGCAGCGGCAGGGTGACCGTCCCCGACGGCGAGACGCGATACTGCCGCGACAACTCGGGGACGTCCATGACGTAAACGTCGAGCACATCATCGGCGGTGATCAGGCTGTCTCCGTCAGGGCTCATGCCCGGCGTAGAACCTGCTGTCCCCATATGCGCGTTGAGGGCTGACGAGTGTGCAGCGGCGGTGGCCGCCTGCTCTTCCGCAGTCTGTGCCGCAGCCCACGTGGCCGTCGCCAGAACCATGCAGATCGCCAATCCTAGAAAGCGAAGCAGAGAAGTGTGACGCATACCAACTCCTGCAATCCTGACCCTGGTTGAAGCTGCCGCTGCCGGGCGCGCGAATGAGTTGCGTCTAGACCGGCTCAACGTGATATCCCTCGACATCCAGCGCAATCGAGCGCTGCATGGGCTCGATGGAGATGACCAGCTTGTGACCGCGCTCGGCGATGAAAATCCCTTCCAGCCCATCCAGGCAGCCGCCCACAATGCGGACGCGCCGTCCGCTCTTCAGGAAGGGATAGTGCGACCATGGCACGTCGTGCGATTCCAGACGGCGCAAGTGCTGCATCTGCTGCTCGGTGATGCGGGCGATGACTCCGTTGAACGAGACGAAACAATACACTCCGTTGGTCTGCAAAATCGCCAGCCGCTCGGGCGTGTTCTCGGTGGCGCGCACAAAAACGTAGCCGGGAAAGATCGGCGCCTGCACTACCTGGTAGCGGTCGCTCCAGCGATGCCGCTCCTTAGTAATGGGTACGTATGCTTCGTAATGCTTGCTCTGAATCTGGTGGCAGATGCGGCGCTCGAAACGGGCTCTGGTTTGCAGCGCGTACCAGTCGTTGCCCTGGACAGCCAGAACAACAGAGGCGTCAATCTCGGATTTAGGCGCTAAATTGGGCATAGCTCCGCCATTTGAGTCCCATGTGAATTGCGGCCCGGAGTCTCGTCAGTGGTCCAGCCCTTACATTTCAGTTCGCTGGGGTTCTTCAACGATCAGCGATGCGTGACCCGCATGCGCCGCGGTTGAAAGAGCTGACGGGTTGTGTTCGGGTGAACACAACCTTTGAAAACATCGCTTCTTAAGCACCACCGGATTGCTAAAACTGCGTGCACCGGCATGGCCTGATACCTGAGACCGAAGGACGTGCCTTGCAAAGCGAGGCGCTGGGGCAGATAGGAAGCGTCGATCCGTCGGAGCCCGACAGCGAATCCTGCAAGCTGGTCAGGGCCGGGCTCGAAGAATTCGTCTCGCCCAGCGGGCCGGCATTCTGAACGCTCAACAGACCTTGCTGCACGTTGAGTGACGCAACCTGGCCCTGGCTGAGGGTGACCGTTTTTCCTGACGACTGAATCGTCAACCCGCCCTTGGAGGCTCGCACCAGCAGCGAATCTCCGGACTTGTCGATCTCATACTGCGCCGCGCCGGTCGCGTCCGGAGCGATACGGTAATGATCGGTGGTAACCGACATTCCCTTGGTGGTGGTTACTGTCGCTCTGCCATCCGCCAGATTGATCGACTTGCCTTTGAACGTAAGTTGCGAGTTCTGCGGAAGCAGGACAGTGGAGCCAGGCGCCGAAATCGTTAGAACCGCGCCATTGGCGGTGCGAACGGTATCGCCTGAAAAGATTGCCGTGGTTGCGGGAGCGCCTGCGCCGTTGAGCACGACGCTGCCAGTGGATTTCAGAACTGCCGAACTGTCGGCGGCCAGTAAGAAAACGGGGAAACAGGCCATCTCGAGAGACACCACGAGATAGGCCAAGAGCCGGATGACGGGGCGCATACCGTTCACCTCACGATATAAAGGCCCGATGATGCTAGCACTCAGGTAGGTAACCATCAATGACTATAAAGTGGCATATTTTGACCAAAACTGGCACCACCGTTGCCACAAAGAAATAGATAACACGCATGTACTGCAATAACTTACATGGTAACCTTACCGCCTAATTCCAACGATTCCGGAAATTGAAAAAACTTGGCTGTTTTTCGACGATTGCGGTATTTTAGTGCTAGTTTATGGCTGAATAGTACTACCGAAGTAGTATTTACTATCTGGCACTTGAGCGCTTACCGTACCGTTACGCAAACTGGCCTCCTACGTTGTGGTAGTTACGAAAGATGGCCGGCAGCATAGCTTGGTAACCGAATGTTCGGTTACTGCTTGCTTGCTGGATGGTTTCGCCTCCTGCTGATGCTTCGGCAAGTTCTCTGTTCGATCGCTCCAGTCGCACGCGCAGCGACCAGTTCATAGATGCGCGATTTGCCCGCTGCTTCGTTCCCACCGGGCCTGTTGTTTCTTGCGTTCCGCTTCGATGCTGTTGTCGCACTGTTTCGGTAGCTAGCTCCCTAGGACCCAAGCCGTTCAACCCCACGCCTTGCGGGGCGTACAAGGAAGGTTTCCATGCACCACTCCCTGCGAACCACTTCGCGGAGATTGTGGCTATTCGTGTTTCTGGCCACAGCTTCATTCGTACTGTCCACCACCTCGGCCGCACAGACTGCGACCGGCACCCCTTCGTCAACGTCGACGTCATCGCCATCGTCGCCGGTGCAGCGCACCTGGGTAATGAAACCAAGCAAGATCGCCACCACCCAGCCGCTTTACCAGATTCACGACCAATATGTTCCGTCGGAATTCAAAGACGCAGAAGAAGTGAAAGTGCCGGATTGGCTGAAACATCCTGCGCGCCCTGATCCGTCATTCGAAGATCCCGCCCTGCAAAAAGTCTATGGTCCGATGATCGGCGTCAATCAGGGATTGAGTTTTGACGGCATCGGCGAAAGTTTTACTGGACCGAATGGCACGTACTCGGTGGGCAGCGTTCCCCCGGACACCAACATGGCCGCCGGCACCACCCAGGTCGTCTCGCTGGATAACACGGGCTTCGCCGTCTTCAACAAGACGACGGGAGCCGTCGAGTTGGGTCCGCTGAACACCAACACCCTGTGGTCGTCACTGGGCAGCGGCTCCGAGTGCTACACCGAAAACGACGGCGACGGCATCGTGAAGTTCGATCAGCTGGCGCAGCGCTGGATCATCACCCAGTTTGCCCTGGGCTCCAGCGACACCGGGCCGTTCTATCAGTGCGTCGCCATCTCGCAGACCGACGACGCCACCGGCTCCTGGACCGTGCTGCAGTTCACGCCCGGCGCCAATGGATATTTCCCGGACTATCCGAAGTTGGGCGTATGGCCTGACGCCTACTCCATTACCTTCGACATGTTCAACTCCACCGGCACGTCTTATGAAGGTGCTGCGATCTGCGGTATCGATCGCGTTGCCCTGCTCGGTGGCAAGAGTCCGACCATCGTCTGCGCGCAACTGCAGTCCAGTGACTATGCTCTGCTGCCTGTCGACCTGGACGGACCAACCTATCCCGCCTCCGGCGCCAAAGAAATCTACATCGAGAACAGCGACTCCAGCGGTACCAGCACGGTGCTCTACATGTATCGCGCGAAGTACAATTTCACCGCCGGCACGGTAGCCGTCGATTCCCGAATCTCGATTACGGTTTCGACCTACGCCAACAACACCTGCACCAACACCTCCAAGTGCGTGCCTCAGCCCACCCACACCGGCACGGTGCAGAACGGAACCTTCTCTTCCGAATCGAAGCTCGACACCCTGGCGGCGCACGAAATGTATCGCGCGGTCTACCGCAACTTCGGCAGCTACGAATCGGTGCTGCTTAGCGGACCGGTGCTTCCCAGCGGCAGCGGCGGCTCGGGCAGCAACACCGCCGAGCGCTGGTATGAACTGCGCGGCATCAACACCAGCGGTGGAACCGGTACGCCGACCGTCTATCAGCAATCCACCTTCTCGCCTGACACCAGCCTCTATCGCTGGATGGGCAGCATCGCTCAGGACAACCAGGGCAACATGCTGATGGGCTACTCCGGCTCCAGTTCTAGCGTTTTCCCTTCGGTGTACATCACCGGTCGCGTGCCCACCGACACTCCAAGCACCATGGAAGCCGAGAGCAAGGTCTATGCCGGCCTCAACTCGCAGGTGAACCTCACTGGATATGCCTACGGCTATCGTTGGGGAGACTACACCGCGATGATGATGGATCCCGATGATTGCACCTTCTGGTATACCGGCGAATATCTGAAGCAGGCGGGCTTGTTCAACTGGAGCACGCGCATTCTCAGCTTCTCTTTCCCGTCCTGTACCAGCAACGCGGCCATTACTTCGCCGATTCCGAACTCGACTTTGACCAGCGGCACGGCGACGTTCCTCTGGTTGTCGGGTACCGGCAACCCGTCTTACACCTTGTCGATCGGCAAAACGCAGGGCGGCACCGATTATTGCGGCGGTGCGCAGAACTACAACGCCGGCGTCTACACCGCGACGTTGTCCTGCCTGCCGACCGATGGCAGCACCTTCTGGGTTCGTCTAACCACGGTCGGCGGCGCCAACGGTTATAAGGATTACCAGTACACCGCTCCCAGCCTGCAGCAGTCGCAGACCATCACCTTCCCGAATCCGGGACCGGTCACCTACGGCGTCTCGCCGATTACGCTGGCCGCCACCGCGACTTCGGGTCTGCCGGTTACCTACACCGTGAAGTCCGGTCCGGGCTCCGTCAACGGCAGCACGCTGACGGTTACGGGCGCGGGCACCATCGTCGTCGAGGCCGATCAGGCGGGCAACAGCAATTGGGCTCCGGCACCGCCGGTCACCGACAGCATCGTCGCCAACCAGGCCACGCTGACTGTAACGGCGAACAACGCGTCGATTACCGCAGGCAGCCCGCTGCCGACCTTCACCGCCAGCTACAGCGGCTTCGTGAATGGCGATACCCAGGGCGTGCTGAGCGGTTCCCCCAGTCTGACCACCAACGCTCCTCAGAATCCGCCGGTGGGAACCTACACCATCACTGCGGCCCAGGGAACGTTGGCGGCGCAGAACTACACCTTCACCTTCGTCAACGGCACCCTGACGGTCACGGCAGCGGTGGCGCAGATCACCTCGCCGCCCAAGGGTTCGACCCTGACGGGCAACACCGCAACCTTCACCTGGTCCGCTGAAACCGGCGCGTCCTCGTATCAGTTGTGGCTGGGTCACAGCGCAGGTGCGCACGACATCGCAGCCGTCGGCACCTCGGGCTTGACCGCGACCGTAACCAACCTGCCTACCGACGGCAGCGTTATCTATGCCACGCTGTACGGCTACGCCAACAACACGTGGACGGTGGAAGACTCTGCCACCTACACGGCAGCTACTGTCATCAGCGCGCAAATCACGGCTCCGGCCAAGGGCTCGACCCTGACCGGCGGCACCGCAACCTTTACCTGGACCGCCGAAACCGGCGCAACCTCCTACCAGATCTGGGTGGGCACCACGCCCGGTGGCAAGGACATCGCCACCAGCGGTACTTCCAACCTGACGCTGACCATGTCCGGCTTGCCGGTCAATGGCAGCCAGGTCTACGTCACGCTGTATGGCTACGCGGGCAGTATCTGGTCGGTGCAGGACACGGCTACTTACACGGCCGCCAGTCCGGCGCAGATCACCTCGCCGGCAAAGGGCTCAACCCTGCCGGGCAGCACGGCGACGTTCACCTGGTCAGCCGAAAGCGGCGCGACCTCGTACCAGTTGTGGATCGGCTCGACCATCGGCGGACACGATCTCGCCGTAGTCGGAACCTCGAACCTGACGGCGACCGTAGGCGGCCTGCCAACCAACGGCAGCCTGATTTACGTCACGCTCTACGGCTACGCGGGCGGTTCGTGGACGGTGCAGGACACGGCCACGTACACCTCCTACTCCATCACCAACGCGCAGATCGTCGACCCGCCACCGGGCTCGACCCTCTCGGGCGACACCGTTACCTTCACCTGGACCGCCGAGACCGGAGCGACTTCTTACCAGCTGTGGGTAGGCAGCGCGCCGGGACAATATGATCTGGGCGTAGGTGGAACGACGACTACGTCGGTGACCATCGGCAGTCTGCCGACTGACGGCAGCCTGGTGTACGTCACCCTGTATGGCTACTCGGGCGGCGTGTGGTCGGTGCAGGATGCCGAGCAGTACACGGCCTCCGGAGGACATCCGCAACTGCCGATACGAGTGAACAACAGGCCACGCCGGTAATTACCGAAAACTCGCGGCGACCGTAAGGCCGCCGCCAATATCAAGGGCCGCTCAGGTTAAGTGAGCGGCCTTTTTCTGTGCGGCTGGTTTCCTGGTAATCAGCGTTGGATTTTGTTTACCTTTTGCGATCGGTGACTGGGTCCGCCGGAAGCGGTGTACTGTTCCTGATCCTGCACCGTCCAGGTGTCGCTGGCGTAGCCGTACAGAGTTACATAGACCAGGCTGCCATCGGTGGGCAGGTTGCTGATGGTGGTTGACGTACCCGTGGTGCCGCCCACCCCCAGATCATCCTGTCCCGGCGCGCTGCCTACCCATAGCTGGTAAGAAGTCGCCCCGGTCTCGGCAGTCCAGGTGAAGGTCACCGTGTCGCCCGAGAGGGTCGAGCCCGGTGGCGGGTCGACGATCTGCGCGTTAGCCACCGTGGCTGCCGTGTACGTGGCCGTATCCTGCACCGACCACACGCCACCGGCGTAACCGTACAGGGTCACGTAGAGCGTCTGGCCGTTGGTGGGCAGGTTGCTGAAGCTGATCGTCTGAGCGCTGGTGCCGCCGTAGTCGATGTCGTTCGAGTTCGGCGTGGAGCCGATCCACAACTGATACGACGTGGCGCCCGACTCCGAGGTCCAGGTGAAGGTAGCGGCAGATCCGGTCAAGGTCGATCCCTTGGTGGGAGCCGTGATCTGAGCTGCGCTGCCGGCGTTGTAGCTGGCCGTATCCTGCACCGTCCAACTGGTGCTCAGGCCGTAGAGGGTGACGTAGATGGGCTGACCGTTGCTGGGCAGGCCCGAGATGGTGCACGACAGATCGGAGCTGCCGCAGTAGCCCAGGTCGTCAGCACCCGGCGTGGTTCCGGCCCACACTTGATAAGCCGTGGCTCCGGATTCTGCCGTCCAGGTGAAGGTGACCGAGGTGCCCGACAGGGTTGAGCCCTTGGGCGGCGAGGTGATCTGCGCGTTGGTTACGGTGATGGCCGTGTACTGACCCGAGTCCTGTACCGACCAGGTGTTGTTGGCGTAGCCGTACAGCGTGGCGTAGACCGTGCTGCCGTTGCTGGGCAAGCCCGACAACGTGCAGGTCAGGCCGGTGGTGCCGCAGTAGCCGTATTCCTGGCCACCCGGAGTTGCGCCCACCCACACCTGATAAGCCGTGGCTCCGGTCTCGTGCGTCCAGACGAAGGTCACAGTGGTGTCGCCCAGCTGTGAGTTGTTGGTCGGCGAGGTGAGCTGCGCCACTGCCGCGTTGACGGTGAGGGTGCCGTTGACGAAGGTGAAGGTGTAGTTGGTCGCCACCAGCGTGCCTAGCGAGGGGATGATGTTGTAGGTGCCGACCGGCGGATTGTTGGGTGCGTCGGTGGTGATGTTGGGCTGTCCGGTAGTCGCGGTGCCTTGCGTATCACCGTTGACGAAGCCGGTCATGGTGTAAGTGAAGGTGGGGAAGTTGCCGCCTTCGCTCATGGACTGGTTGTTCGCCGTTACGGTGAGGGTGGCCGGGTTGATGGCCAGCACGCCGTTGACGAAGGTGAAGGTGTAGTTGGTCGCAGCCAAGGTGCCCTGCGCCGCGTTGATGGCGTAGTTGCCGACCGGCGAGGAAGAGGTTGCGCCCGTGGTGATGCTGGGCGCGCCCGTGGTCGAGCTGCCCTGGTTATCGCCATTGACGAAGCCGGTCATGCTGTAGCTCAACGCCGGCAACGAACCGCCGTAAGTCATCATGGTGCTGGTCGCCGTTACCGTCAGAACTGCCGGGCTGACGCTGATACTGATCTGCACCGGAGGCGCCGGAAGCCAGCTGTTGTTGCCGGCCTGCGTCGCCTGCACAACGATTGTTCCTGCTCCGGTAAAACTCAGCACGTTGCCGTTGAGCGCGCCGGGTCCGGAGAGGATTGAATAGCTCGCCGGCAAACCCGAGGTCGCCGTTGCCGCCAGCGCGATCGGCGCAGCGCCATAGACCTGCATCCCAGGATTGGGAAAACTGATTTGTTGCTCGCCCTGCGACTCGATCTGCGTGGGATAGTTTGCGGTTAGTGTCTGATCCCATTCGTTCAGCAGCTGAATGCGCGGCATATTGGCCGTCGTCAACGAGCGAATATAGATCGGTGTGGCCCCGGTATTCAGTACCAGATTCCACAATGTCTCCATGTTGCTCAGCAACTGCGCGAAGCTGACGCCCTGCGTTCCAGGTTTGAGGTCGTTGATCTGGAAGGCGGAGAGGATGTAGTCGTAGGGGCCGCCGGCGGTCAGAGTAGAAAAATTGTCGATGGCCCACACGGCTGTCTGGCTATCTTGACTGACATTCGTAATCGTGGCGTTGGGAAGGTCCTGCGCCAGTCGTGTGACCAGGGCGGCGTTATGCCACACTCCCCACGAGTCCATCAGCACCAGTATCTTTGCGCCGTCGGGAAGCAGTGGATCGTTCGGCGATACACCATTCCACGCCGCGTCATCCCAGACATACCAGTTGGTGTTGGAGATGCGCGGCGCACAAGGATACGGCGAGTCTACGGTTACCTCGATCTCACCGCTTTGAGCGTGGGTGAAGGGAACCTGTATGTGCGTCAGGCCGCCGAAGTTCTGATTGAGCACAAGACTTCCATCGATGTACACCTGCACTCGCGCCGACGCCTGCTCCGACAGGTATTGACCCTCGATGCCGACAAAGGTGTCGAGGTATCCGCTGCGGCCATTCAGGTTTGCCGTCAGACTTGCGCCTTCGCCCTGTCCGGCCGCTCCCAAAAGAGTCTGATAGTAGCTGCCATTCACCGCTGACGCATCCGGTCCGCTATAGGCGTTACAGATCACTCCGTTGACCGTCGATGAGTAGTTGAACACTCCTTGGGTCATGCAATTGGTAGGGGGAACGAATCCGCCTTGTCCCTGGTTCAAGCCGCCAATCGCGGTCCAGGGAGTGCCGGAATAATCTCCCAAACCATCCGATACATACCTGGAAGCATATCTTTGCAAATAGGAACTGCCTTTGGTCTGGCGAACCAGAAAGTCCGCTAAACCATAAAAGCCCAGCGTCGTGAGATGCGGGCTGCTATACATGTCATAAAAATTGCTTGCCGGCTGGGCCGTGGAACTTACCTGCAAATCAGGATGGATAGAAAGGGTCATGCCTGTCTGATTAACGGCGGAAACGGTGTAGACACGATAGACGCCGTCGTCTCCCTCAAGCACGATTGCCCAGTTATTGGAATTGTGGGCAGTATCAAGGGCATAGTCCTGGATGGAACCAACATTGACCGAATTGATGGTTAACGTATTTGTACCCTGCACACCTGATACGGTCAGGCTGCCTTCGCCATTGGGCCAATTGGCTATACCAAGGGGAGTTCCATCGCCGGATCCATTGCTGTAGTCCCACATGCTGACCATCAGCGGAAATGGCGTCTGCTGCGCGCACAGAGGCAGGGCGCCCAGGAGCAGCAGTAGGTAGAGAAAGATGTACCTGGTACCGGCCAGATGAAAATTCACAGCGCCCTCCGCAATTGAACGGATGAAGACTATCAAGTCAGAATAACTGTCTGGCTGCTTGCTTAGCTGGGGAGCGCTTCAGCGCGAAATTGAATGGTGAAAGCCCGTGCAGCATATCACAGGGTGATAGCTTTTCTAAGAATAATGTCACGACTAAAGATGAAATTCCTGATTAATCCCATCGTCTGAGCTATAGGCTCCCCATACTGCGTGCGTAAGAAAAGGCCGCCCACGTTGTGTGAGCGGCCTTCAGGTCAGGTATGCAGCGAAGCCGATTAGCCTTGCCGCATTCCTGTAGTTAGTGTTGACGCTTGGCCGGTGGGTTCACCTTGATCTGCGGGTGTCCGCCGGAAGCGGTGTACTGTTCCTGATCCTGCACCGTCCAGGTATCGCTGGCGTAGCCGTACAGCGTTACGTAGACCAGGCTGCCATCGGTCGGCAGGTTGCTGATGGTGGTTGACGTACCCGTGGTGCCGCCCACCCCCAGATCATCCTGTCCCGGCGCGCTGCCTACCCATAGCTGGTAAGAAGTCGCCCCGGATTCCGTAGTCCAGGTGAAGGTCACCGTGTCGCCCGAGAGGGTCGAGCCCGGTGGCGGGTCGACGATCTGCGCGTTAGCCACCGTGGCTGCCGTGTACGTGGCCGTATCCTGCACCGACCACACGCCGCCTGCGTAACCGTACAGGGTCACATAGAGCGTCTGGCCGTTGGTGGGCAGGTTGCTGAAGCTGATCGTCTGAGCGCTGGTGCCGCCGTAGTCGATGTCGTTCGAGTTCGGCGTGGAGCCGATCCACAACTGATACGACGTGGCGCCCGACTCCGAGGTCCAGGTGAAGGTAGCGGCAGATCCGGTCAGGGTCGATCCCTTGGTGGGTGCCGTGATCTGAGCTGCGCTGCCGGCGTTGTAGCTGGCCGTATCCTGCACCGTCCAACTGGTGCTCAGGCCGTAGAGGGTGACGTAGATGGGCTGACCGTTGCTGGGCAGGCCCGAGATGGTGCACGACAGATCGGAGCTGCCGCAGTAGCCCAGGTCGTCAGCACCCGGCGTCGTTCCGGCCCACACTTGATAAGCTGTGGCTCCGGATTCTGCCGTCCAGGTGAAGGTGACCGAGGTGCCCGACAGGGTTGAGCCCTTGGGCGGCGAGGTGATCTGCGCGTTGGTTACGGTGATGGCCGTGTACTGACCCGAGTCCTGTACCGACCAGGTGTTGTTGGCGTAGCCGTACAGCGTGGCGTAGACCGTGCTGCCGTTGCTGGGCAAGCCCGACAACGTGCAGGTCAGGCCGGTGGTGCCGCAGTAGCCGTATTCCTGGCCACCCGGGGTTGCGCCCACCCACACCTGATAAGCCGTGGCTCCGGTCTCGTGCGTCCAGACGAAGGTCACGGTGGTGTCGCCCAGCTGTGAGTTGTTGGTCGGCGAGGTGAGCTGCGCCACTGCCGCGTTGACGGTGAGGGTGCCGTTCACGAAGGTGAAGGTGTAGTTGGTCGCCACCAGCGTGCCTAGCGAGGGGATGATGTTGTAGGTGCCGACCGGCGGATTGTTGGGTGCGTCGGTGGTGATGTTGGGCTGTCCGGTAGTCGCGGTGCCTTGCGTGTCACCGTTGACGAAGCCGGTCATGGTGTAAGTGAAGGTGGGGAAGTTGCCGCCTTCGCTCATGGACTGGTTGTTCGCCGTTACGGTGAGGGTGGCCGGGTTGATGGCCAGCACGCCGTTGACGAAGGTGAAGGTGTAGTTGGTCGCAGCCAAGCGTGCCCTGCGCCGCGTTGATGGCGTAGTTGCCGACCGGCGAGGAAGAGGTTGCGCCCGTGGTGATGCTGGGCGCGCCCGTGGTCGAGTTGCCCTGGTTATCGCCATTGACGAAGCCGGTCATGCTGTAGCTCAACGCCGGCAACGAACCGCCGTAAGTCATCGAGGTGCTGGTCGCCGTCACCGTCAGCATAGCTTTGCTAACGGAGAACGTGACCTGCTCGGTATCGGGCAGGTAGTTGCTGTTGCCCGGCTGGGTAGCCTTCAGCGTAACGCTGCCGGCGCCGGTGATGGTGACGCTGTTGCCGTTCACAGTGGCGGGGCCGGAGACCACGCTGAAGGTGATAGGCAGGTTGCAAGGACTATCGGTGGCCGTCAGACCGAACGGTGCAACACCGTAAGTCTGCGTGCCCGGATTGGTGAAGCTGATGGGACAAGGTACCTGCGACCGGACCCCAAACGCTGGCATAAACGAAGTTGTAAGCGTTAGGAGTACCGAGGCCGGTGGCCAAATCATAACCAGGAGCTGCGCCCCAAGCCGGCTGATACGACTGGGAAGCGGTTCCAGGAGTCGTGTTTGCGACAGCGATGGCACCGCTGCCTCCGCCGCCGGCCAGCGTGATCGGTGTCTCTGGCTGGTAGCCCGAGCCAGCAGCCGTGATCGTAATACCGCTGACATAGTTTGGACCCTGTCCGAGAGTGGTATTGGTGATAGTGACGTAACCCGCCTGGAACAGTGTGCCGTTGTTGCCGAATTCCGTGATGAAGTCGCCAGCATAGCCTGCGGTTCTCGCGGTAATTGTTACTGTGCTGCTGGAAACGGTCGAAGTTGCCAGCGAGCATCCGCTGCCGATGGCCGTGTTCAGAGCAGTGGCGATGGCGGTGGTGGAGGCGCCTGCCAGAGTGTACGGCCCGCAGGTGGTTGTCCCCGCAGGATTCGTCATCTGAATCTGCATCCCCGCCGCCGTTGTGCTGGCGATGGCGACTGTCCATACAGCGGTGGTGCTGCTGCTGCTGACCGTCGCCGTACAGGTGGCTTGCGTGCCGCCCGCCCAGAGGGTAGTTCCGGTTGGGGCCTTGTAGGGGTTGGAGTTGCTGGGGCCGGCAATCGTGCAGGTCGGTGCAGAGGTATAACCCGAGCCGCCGCTGATTACGGTTGCGCCGGTGACGTTGTCCGTGCTGTCGACACCATTGGTGCTTGGCTTATAGCAGTGGTGTTCGGTAGCCGTGCCGTTGTAACGACAAGCCAGGTCGATGTCGCCCTGGGTGACATCGTTGAAGATACAACCGCTACCCGAACCGGTACTGGAGTTGCAGCCGGTGCCCTGGAACGTACCGCCCGCTGTGCCGTATTCGGTCTGCGCCATTTGGTAATACAAGGGCAGAGGATTGCCCCAGCTCTCACCCGTCTTTTGGTTCACGAGAGCCTGGATGGCTGCCATGGTGGGAGACGAGATCGAAGTTCCGCCAAATCCTGACCAGGTGCTTGGCGCGCCCGAGCAAGAGGTCGCGCCGCCAGAGGTCTGGGTCGGATCGGACCAGCAAACCGTTTCGAAGTGTCCCCAGACGCCGTTGGCGGCGAACATGGAGACGTCAGGAATGTCACGTACGCCGTCAGAAGGCATACCGTAAACCGCATTGCCTCCGGTCAGCGCCGCGCCGGTTTGGTAAGCCGGTTTTGCCCAGCCTTGGCACTGGGGCGAGGAGATCAGGTAGCTGCTCCCGTTTGAGCCGTTAGCCCCCGTGGCGCAGTTGCTGGCGCCGCCACTGGCCGCGCCTGTGCTCAGGTAGCTGGTGCTTCTGTTGTAAGGGCTGGTATTGCACATACCCGTACCGCTTGCACCATAGGTGTTAAAGCTGCCCCTGACGAAGTTCGCGATCAGCGCGTCGGCGCAGGAATCGTTCCACGGCATTTCAGGGATGTACGACTTGGCTGAACCGTAGCCCGAAGTGTTTGTGGAGTTCCAGTACGTGCTGAGCGGAACCGAATTAAATTTCGCGTTATAGACATCTTCGAAATCGGTTCCACCGACGGAGACGTTGTAAGCAGACGAACCCCATCCGGTGATGCCGAGACTGGCTGAGTCATACTGGGTGCCGGTTGAGAAATCGCCCGAGCAACTGGAGGGACCTTCGTCACCCGCGGAGACGAACACGGAGAAGCCCTCCGCTGCCGCCTGCTGGTACGTTGTGGCGAAAGCCGCGTTGCCGCCATTTCCGTTGGCGACTTCGCAAACGCCATAGCTGACGCTCACGACGCCCACGGTTGGCGAACTCTCATTGAGCAAGCCCTGCAAGGCGATCAGGCCGCCGAAGGTGACGGTGCCTGACGGGCAGGAAATCAGGTTGATGGTGGCGCTGGGAGCCACCGAACTGGCTACCTCAACGTCGATGTTGGCTTCGCCGTCATCCGCGTTGGTACCCGGGTCCGTGCAGCCACCGGGGTGCGTGGTGAGCAAAGAACCTTGCGGGAAGGCGGTGGACAAGCCGAACGTTGTACGGTAGGTCTGCCAGTCGGTGCCGTAGCTGTCGGTATCTTCTACCAGGTAGATCGTCTGACCCTGTCCGGAGTAACCGGCGGTGTAAAGAGGGTTCAGGTTGTAAATCGTCTGCGTGTCCTGCGGCGTCATCGCGTAGCAGGTGCCGGGTTCCGTAGGAGACGTCGACGATGATGCACAGCCGGCGAACGTGTATTGCGAGATCGACTTGTGCATCGCCTGCGGCGGGAAGTCGTTCAGGGAGGCAAAGCCCTTGATCACCGGCGCCAGGGCTGCCGGAATCTGCGGGTCGCTCATGTTGGCGATGTGCGAAACGCCAGCGACCTCGAGTTTCCCTATCTCGGTGCGGAAAGCCTGCTGGATCGCTCCCGCTGTACCTGAGATATCGATCACCATGTGGTTGGGATAAACCTGGTTGACCTGGAAGCCCTGGGATTGCAGCCAGGTGGTGATGGTCGAGATATCTTCCTCGGCCACACCGAAGCGCTCACCGAATTCGTCGGCGGTAAGCCACTTGTGGAAGTTCGGCGACTTGCGATCGTTCAGCGAATTAATGTACTGATCGACAGCCTGTTCCTGCTCAGGCGAGCGCTGCAGGAACATCAGGATATGTTCGACGGGAAGAGTGGCGGCAGCAGGGCCGCGATAAAATGTGGCGTTCTTCGCTTCCGGCCGCGTGTTACCCGGCAGGTAAATGTACGCGTGCGGGTTGATCTCTTGGGTTATGCGTGGTGTCGGATAGACCCCGGAGCCGTCTTGGGGGGGAGCTGTCCGCGCGAACGAAGTGAGGGCAGTGGTTGTGATGAGTGTCAGCAGTAAGACACACCACATGCCCAGCAGGGATTTTCTTCTCATAGATTCCACCTTCCGCCTGCGGCGGTTGTGAATTGAAGTCGTGGTCGGGTGAGTCGCGGAGCTACGGAAAGGAGTAGCGGCCAGAAATCACCAGTAGTACAGCTGGAGCCTTACTACAGTTGATCGGGCGGCAGTGACGAAGTGACGCCGATCGGATCGCGCAATCTAACCGCTATTTGCTGCGCGTGCAAAGTGAAGCGACCAAGGTATTCGGCAAGACCAGAGTTGGCGATCAATAAAGAAAAATGGAGACACCCATTGAGAACGTTTGTCTCCTGAGGGTTGAGCCAAATCCATGGACGATCGCTGGATGTCTCCAGCTATTCGCCCCATCAAGGTACTCTGGAGAGACTTGGGAATCAAATACAACTTACGTAGTAAGCGAACTATTCCCGTCTAGTGCTACAAGTACAATGCAACGTTTGCATCGAAAGGCCGGTTCTACCTGCGACCAAAGTGACAGTCATAAATCGGAAGCCTTGATGAGCAAGTCCAGTGAAATCAATTTGATGTCTCCCAAGAAAGCTCAATCGAATACTCGCACGCTCCCTCGAAAGAAGCTTGCCCACCCGCAGACTTCGTCTACGGAGAGCCTCGTTATTTCTAGTAGAAAAGTGGTGGTGCTGGCGCTCGTAATTTTCGCGGCGACCTTTGCCGTCTACAGTCCGGTTCTCAGCCATCCTTTCCTTGTGCTGGACGACCGCGACTATGTCACCGCCAACCCGCACATCCACGGTTTGGGATGGGAGAACATCAAATGGGCCTTTACCTCGACCGCCGCGGCGAACTGGCATCCGCTCACCTGGTTGTCGCACGCGCTCGACTATCAACTCTTCGCACTGAATCCGGCTGGCCATCACTTCAGCAGCATCTTTCTCCATGCGATAAACGCGGTGCTGCTCTTCCTGGGATTGCTGTGGCTGACCCGGCGTCTGGGGCCGAGCCTGTTTGTCGCCGCGCTGTTTGCTTTGCATCCCATCAACGTTGAGTCGGTCGCCTGGATCGCCGAACGCAAGAACGTCTTCAGCACCTTGTTCTTCTTTCTGGCCATCGGCGCTTACGCCTGGTATGCGAAGAAGCCGGGGTGGCGACGCTATCTGCTGCTGGTAGCTTTGTTCGCTGCCGGCTTGATGGCGAAGCCCATGCTGGTGACGCTGCCCGTTCGTGCTGTTGCTGCTGGACTACTGGCCGCTGGAGCGAATGAGCTTCAGCAATCAAGCGCAGACGAATCCGTCAGCTCCGCAAGCGGCGCCCCTTTCACAGTTGGTGCTGGAGAAAATCCCGCTGCTGCTCTTACCGTCGCCAGTTCCTGGATGACGCTGGGGCACAACGCGCGGTTGTGCAAAGCCTCGAAGAGTTCACCTTCGCCGATCGAGTGCAGAATGCGGTCGTCTCCTACAGTCTTTATCTATGGAAGATCCGTCTGGCCCGCGCAACTGGCGTTCTATCCGCACTCTCTCGGCGCGTTGCCGGCGTGGCAGTGGATCTCGTCCGGCGTCTTCCTGATCGCGGTCACCGTTCTGGTGATTAGCTTCCGCCGCAAGCGCTATCTGCCGGTCGGCTGGTTCTGGTTTCTCGGAACTCTGGTGCCCGTGATCGGCCTGGTGCAGGTGGGCGGGTATGCCATGGCCGACCGCTATGCTTACATTCCGCTGATCGGAATCTTCCTCATGATGGCGTGGGGCGCTTGCCGATCTTGCGCAGGCTAAGAACTTTCGTCCCGCGTGGTGTGCGTTGCGGCGCTTGCTGGTTGTCGGCGCACTGGCAGCGACAACCGTCCACCAGATTAGCTACTGGGAGAGCGATTACGGCCTGTTCTCCCACACGCTGGAATTGCAGGAGAGCCCGTTCGCCCACAACGCCGTGGCCATGGCGCTGATGAATGCCGAGCTCCGAAATGAGCGAGCGCGATCTGGAGAACTTCGCTACCGAGCCGGCGCGGATCGATGCAGCCCGCGGCCACTTCGAACGCGCCCTGGAATTGCGCCAGGCCATGCAGGGCGCAGACGCCTCGCAGTGGGACTGAAGGCCGGACGTTAAACAATCTGGGGAACCTGGATCGCATGCAGAACCGTCTGGACGACGCTCGCCGGCATCAGCAAGAGCGCGCTGACGATTTATCGCCGCCTGGCACAACAGAATCCCGAGGCGTACCTGCCATACCTCGCCGTCACGCTGAACAATGTGGGCGCGGTTGAGCGCATGCAGAATCATCCCGACGCGGCGCGCAAGGATTACGCCGAGTCGTTGAGCATCAATCGCCAGTTGGCGCAGCGCGATCCCGCCAAGTATCTGCCGAACATGGCCATGATTCTGAATGAGTACGGCATGCTCGACGCCAGCCAGGGTCGAATCGACGAGTCGCGCGCGCATTATGAAGAGGCGCTGAAGATCAACCGCGAGCTGGCGGCGCAGAATCCATCGATTTACCGGCCGCAGCTGGCGATGACCCTCACCAACTTCGCGCTGCTCAACGCCTATCAGCATCGCTTGGACGACGCGCGGCAACTCTACGACGAGGCGCTGACGATCGATCGCCAACTGGCCGCAGAGAATCCCGACGTTCATCAGCCTGACCTCGCCATGACGCTGACGAATCTGGGGCGTGTCGAGCAACTGCAGAACCGCGTCGACGACGCTCGCGCCCATTACGAAGAGGCGTACACCCTGCTGCAGAAGCTGTCTCAGGGAAACAACGACTACACCCGCCAGATCGCGCAAGTGGAGAGCAGCCTGGCGGAGCTAAAGCAGCAATCTCAGCCGCATTAACTTGGTGCGCATGAACGTGGTGCCCCACGTTCGGCCATCCTTTGGCCTAACGTGGGTTCGGCCAACTCCCGGAGCCGGGTTCTACAATCGATTCGGCGATGCTGCTCTACTACATCACCGACCGTCGGCAACTCCCCGGGGCAGACGCGGAACAGCGCTCGGCGTTGCTGCGCCGGGTTGGCGAGGCGGCGCGCGCCGGCGTCGACTACATCCAGCTTCGCGAAAAAGATCTCGCCACGCGAGAGCTGGAGCGGCTCGCGCGCCAATGTGTTCGCTCCGTGCGCGAGAATTCGGCGATGACGAAGCTGCTCCTCAACGCCCGCACCGACCTCGCTCTCGCCTGCGATGCCGATGGAGTTCATCTTCCCGACGGCGACCTTCCGGCGTCGGAGATACGCGCCCTCTGGATGAATTCGTGCGACCGCCCGCCGCTCATCGGCGTGTCGGCCCATTCGGTCGCCGGGGTTCGCTACGCCGAAGCGCATGGTGCCGACTTTGCTGTTCTTGCTCCCATCTTCGAGAAAGCGCAGACGGCGGCGAAAGCCATCGGGCTTGGCGCGTTGCGCGAGGCGTGTTCGGCGCTGGCGGCCCCGGGCGATGTCGAAGCGCCGTATCAGGGAGGCTTTCGCGTGCTGGCGCTGGGCGGCGTCAATCGGGCGAACGCCGCGAATTGCCTGCGCGCGGGAGCCGCGGGTTTGGCCGGGATTCGCTTGTTCCAATCAGGAGATGTGGCGGAGACGGTGCGGCACTTGCGAGAGGCCGGCGCGTCGTGACTCGGTTGCGCTCAAAACCGTGCCGCGGGGTCAATCGCGCCAATTAAGAGATCTGAGCCCCTTCAGGGGCGACAGGTCTTCCGCTTACAAGATCACCCGCTCATCGCCCACGCGCCGCGTCACGCGCTCGCGGTCGAGATACTCCAACAAAGGAATCGCGTGCTTGCGCGTAATCCCAAACAAATCCTTGAACGTGCCGACATTGATCTTCGGCGTCTTCGTCTTTTGCGCCGCAATCTGCCGCCGCAGATCCGCCAGCGCATCGCGGTGAAACACCAGCTCGTCAGCCAGCTTCACCAGCACGCGATCGCGCAGCAGCAGCGTGACAATCTTCTGCGCGCGCACTTTATCGACCGGCAGCGATGCCAGCACTTCCTTCAGCAGCGGAACCTTCAGCCCCGCCTTCGCAAAGGCCTGCTCGATCTGCGCTTTCGATTCGGCTTCTTCGTCGCGCAGCACCACGCCCTTGCCAAAGGCATGCACGATTTCGCCGTTGACCTGAAGCTTTTTGTCGGCGACCAGCGCGTCGAGCACGCCGCGAAAGACTTCCTCGCGCAAACTTCCGCGCAGCTCCTCGCGGCTGATACCCGCCACTAGCGGATTGGCTTTGTGGAAGTCCTCCGCCACGGAAGACAGATACTCGCGTAGCCCGAACACGGTTGCCGGGTTAAGAAGAAGATTCTGGTATCGAATCAGCTTTCCGGCCTTCACCAGCGTTTGCGTCGCCGATTCGAGCTTGGCCGGCGGCAATCCGGCCTCTCCCACAGCGTCAGACAGAGACAGGCCATCTTCCGCCCGCCGCGCTACTCGGAGCGCCAAAGATGTTTCTGCGTCAGCATTGGCGATGGCGCTCAGAAATGCCAGCCGCTCGCGGGCTTTCGTTCGCCGCGGCTCCTCGGCCGCATCCAGCACGCGTCCCCCGCCAATGGTGATCACCGGCGAAAATTGCCGAACGATGAAGCGGTCGCCCGGCAGCAGCATGATCGGCTCATCCAGTTTCAGCCTCGCCAGTCCCGACTCGCCCGGCTGCAATTGCCTGGCCCCCAGCAGGCTCACCTCCGCGATGGTCTCCGCGGTGAAGACGTGAAGATGGACGCGCGCGCGATCGCGCAGCGGTTTGGCCGAGCGCAGCAGATCCAGCGTGACACTCACGCGCTTCGTCGGACGAAACATTCCCGGCGGCGTCAGCATCATGCCGCGCGCCAGGTCCGAGGTTTCGACGCCGGCAAGGTTCAGCGCGGTTCGTTGTCCCGCAATCGCCTGCTCGGCAGCGGCGCCATGCACCTGCACGCCGCGCACCCGCACCCGCTTGCCCGTGGGATGAACTTCCAGCTCCTGCTCTTTGTGCGTGGTACCGGAGATCATGGTCCCAGTGACCACCGTGCCGAAGCCTTTCATGCTGAAGACGCGATCGATGGGCAGGCGCAGCACCGCCGTCGAATCCTTCGCCGGAATTTCGTCGGCCACGCGCGCCAGCTCGCGCCGCAGTTCGTCCAGTCCGGCGCCGGTCTTTGAGCTGACAGCAACAATCGGCGACTGCCCCGGATCGAGGAACGAGCCTTTCAGGAACTGCGCCACCTCCAGCCGAACTACCGCCAGAGTGTCGGCGTCCACCAGGTCGGACTTGGTCAGAACGGTGATCCCACGTTGTAGGGCCAGCATGCGGCAGATATCGAAGTGCTCGCGCGTTTGCGGCTTGATGCCTTCGTCAGCAGCGATGACCAGCAGCACCAGGTCGATACCGCCAACGCCGGCCAGCATGTTGCGGACGAAGCGTTCGTGGCCGGGCACGTCGACAAAGCCGATGCGGAGTGGATCGCCCAACGGGCTGGCCAAATCCAGATTCGCGAACCCGATATCGATGGTGATACCGCGCCGCTTCTCTTCTTCCAGGCGGTCGGGATCGGTACCGGTCAGGGCACGCACCAGCGCGCTCTTGCCATGGTCGATGTGGCCGGCGGTCCCAACGATGACAGCCTTCATAGGCTCTCAGTTTACCCAGATTTTGTGGAACTCTCGTACTGCCGGAGAGGAATGCTTAATTAGGCGAGCTGTGCGAAAATAGAAGTGCGAAACTAGCAACAGCCTACCGGGTTTACTACGGTTGCGATGCCTCGGAAGTTTTTTGCTTTCAAAGGGTCGTGGGCGTCGAATGTATTTGAACTCCAGGCGTACTTGATCCAATCGGATGGCATCAATCCTCATACCGCCAGACACTCCATCCCCGCTTCCTCCCAGTGAAGATCGGCAGCTTGCGCTTTGGGAAGCCGCCCACGGCGGCGAACTCGACCTGACGCCGCACATGCTGCTCCAACTGGAGGACGATCTGGAGCGCTCGCGCATGCGCGAAGCGTTCTGGATCTCGGTGGTCGTCCACCTCATGGTGGTGATTCTGCTGGCCATGTCGCCCAAGATTTTCCCGGCGATGATGAAGGGCGTGGTGCTGACTACGCCGGAAGACCTGCTGAAGAACCAGCAGATGACCTATCTCGATTTGCCGCCCGATGTGCAGAAGATCACCAAGGCGCCGAAGACTCCGGTGCTGTCGGATAAGAATCGTGTTGCCGAGAGTCCGCATCCCTCGATCGACAAGAAGACGTTGGAGGAGTTGAAGCGCGCGGGTCCGCCCAAGATGCAGGCGCCGCCGGCGCCGCCCCAGCAGCAGATGGCGCAAGCTCCGCCGCAGCCTCATCAGCAGGCTCCGCAACAGCAGCAGATGGCCCAGGGCCAGCAGCAGCCCAGTCCGTTCCAGAATGCCGTCCCGCAAGATAATCCGCGACTGCCCACCCAGCAGCAGGGTACGCCGAACTTCCGCGCCTTGATGTCGTCGCCCGGCTCGGCAGTAGAGAACGCCACCAAGGCTGTCGCTTCCGGACGTACGGGCGGCTCGTATGGTGGAGGCGGATACTACGGCGCCGGGCCCGGCGGTTCAGCGCTGAAGATGGGGCCACTGGAAGTCTTGAGCGACACCCAGGGCGTCGACTTCGGTCCGTATCTGGAGCGCGTGATCCAGGCCGTGCGCATGAACTGGTACGCCATCATTCCTGAAGAAGCGCGCGCGCCGCTGATGAAGAAAGGCAAAGTCGCCATCGACTTCGCCATCATGCCCGACGGCAAAATTGCCGGCATGACGCTGCGCGGACCCTCCGGCGACGTGGCCCTTGACCGCGCCGCCTGGGGCGGCATCACTGCCTCGGCTCCGTTTGCTCCCCTGCCCGGCGCCTTCCACGGGCCGTATCTGGGGCTGCGCTTCCGCTTCTATTACAACCCCGCCAAAGGCGATCTGGAATAGCTCTCCGCCGCAGGCGGAGCGAAAGTGATTAGCCCGCCGCGGAAGCGGCGGGTACGCGTGCGGGTGCCCCATCCTTCTCGCCCTCTTTTGGCGAGAGGGTGGGAGAAATATCTCTCGGCGTAAAATCATCTCGATGGCCCCCGGCTCACATCTCCGCTCCGACGAACGCGAGCTTGCCTTGCAACAGCGGCGCCTGGCTCATGATCGCGTGCGTGTCATCGGACTGCTGCTGATCGTGCTCTTCATCCTGCTGCTGGCCTTCTTTCGCTTCGGCAAAACCATTCCCTGGGCCGCGCGATAATCGCCCGCCATGAACGCCGCCGCCCAACCTGAACCGCTGCTGGTTGTCATCCTCGGCCCAACCGCCTCCGGCAAATCGTCGCTGGCCGTGACGCTGGCGCAGAGGTTCGCGGGCGAGATCATCAGTTGCGACTCGGTCGCTGTCTATCGCGGCTTCGAGATCGGCACGGCCAAGCCCACACGGGAACAGCGAGCACTGGCGCCGCATCATCTGCTCGACGTCGCCGAACCCTCCCAGCCGTTTACGGCGGGCGAATATTCTCGCCGGGCGCGGGCGGCGATATCTGACATTGTGGGACATGGAAAATTGCCCATCATCGTCGGTGGCACGGGTCTGTATTTGCGCGCGTTATTGGAAGGATTATTTCCCGGGCCAGAGCGCTCGGAAGAGTTGCGCGAGCGTTTGCGCACACGAGCGGAGCGGCCGGGCTACCTGCATCGCCTGCTGGGGCGATTGGATCGCGCGTCGGCGGCAAAGATCCATGCTAACGACACGCCCAAGCTCATCCGCGCCATCGAGGTCTGCCTGGCCTCGCGGGCGCGCATGAGCGACCTTCGGCAGCAGCGCGATCCGCTCACCGGCTATCGCATTTTGCGCATCGGCTTGAACCCCGAGCGGCAGGAGTTGTACGAACGCATCAATCGGCGCGCGTGGCAAATGTTCGACGACGGGCTGGTGGCAGAGACGAAGTCATTGGTTGCGCGGTACGGCGACGTTCCGCCGCTGGAATCGCTGGGATATCGGCAGGCGCGGCAGTTTCTTCGCGGCGAGTTGTCCTTGGAGGAGGCGATCGCGGCCGCCCAGCAAGGCCATCGCAATTACGCCAAGCGGCAGATGACGTGGTTTCGCCGCGAGCCCCAGGTCACGTGGCTGGAAGGTTTCGGGGATGCGCCGCAGATTGAAGCCGAGGCGGCAGAGATCGTTTCCCGGTTCTGAGGCGCGGGAATTTGGGTAAGTTATGGTAACGCCTGTTCTCGCCAATCATCGCTTTATCCCGTAGAATCTGCGCGAGATGAACGCTTTGCCAAATGAACTCGTTGACGCCTTTGCCGCGATGTTGAACGGGCGGGGCGTGCCCATCCGAGCCGAAGATAATATGGCGCGGCTCAGCGCCCTTCAGGAAAAACTGCCCAAACGGTTGCCACCCTCATTCGAGTACTTTTTGTCGAGGTATTCGTTTCCAACATTCGATGTGTTTGGAATCACGCTGTTCGATTGGGATTCTGGGTCGAATAAGTACATCGCGGAAGCATCGGCCTACCAAGGCAGTTTGTCGGAGCTGTTGATTCCAGCAGGATTCGTGCAGATCGGCCGCCCTGACACGGGCGACTTCGACGCTGTTTGCTTCGATCTCAACGGTCACGATCAGGGCCGTGAATATCGACTCGTGCAGGTGGATCACGAGGATATTCTCTGCAATTGGAAGGTGCGAATGACCGCTGAACTATGGCCTTCATTCATCGACTTCGTTGAGTCTACGCTGAGCAGTGCCGAGCCGAGAGTGTATTACGAGCAACAGATTCAGTAGTTGGCGTAATATCGCCATAGCGCAAGTTACCTGCTACCTGCTGGTTCGCTGCTGGAGGATGGCTCGAAAGATTCGTTCACCCACGCAGCGCCCTGGACTTCGGCTCATCGAATCGTGCGCGCCGTTTGGATTTATATGCCGGATGATCTTCGATGGTCCGCGCCAAAGACGACGGCAGCCAGTTAAACTTGAGTGTTATCCACTCAAGTTTTGGCCCTGCCCCCTTTCATCCTGTTATAATCAACTGCATTCATGGCTGGAAAACGACTAATTCGTTCCACTACAGTTCTTTGCGTTCGTCGGGATGGCAAGGTGGTGATGGCTGGAGACGGCCAGGTCACCCTCGGCGAAGGCGTCATCAAACACACAGCTCGCAAAATTCGCCGCCTCTATCAGGACAAGATCCTGGCCGGATTTGCCGGATCGACTGCCGATGCCTTTTCGCTGTTCGCCCGCTTCGAGTCGAAGCTGGAGCAGTATCACGGCAACCTGGGCCGCGCCGCGGTTGAGTTGGCCAAGGACTGGCGCACCGACAAGATGCTGCGCTCGCTGGAGGCGCTGCTGCTGGTCGCCGACGAGAACCAGACCTTCCTGATCAGCGGCCAGGGCGACGTCATCGAGCCCGACACCGGCATCGCGGCCATCGGCAGCGGCGGTCCCTATGCCACGGCGGCAGCGACGGCCTTGATGGAACACACGCAGCTTCCACCCCGGCAAATCGCCGAGGAGGCGATGAAGATCGCCGGCAAGATTTGCATCTACACCAACGATAACTTCACGATCGAAGAGCTGTGAAAGGCAGTTGTCCGTTGTCGGTTGTCGGTTGTCAGAAAGCGGCGTTCACCGCCGATTGCGATCTGAGACCCGACAACCGGCAACGGACAACCGACAACTGGATTTATGGCTATCTATCTTCCCGCAACCGCTGATGATGAGCACGTCGCACTGGACGAGCTCACGCCGCGCGAAATTGTTCGCGAACTCGACAAGTACGTCGTAGGCCAGCACGAGGCCAAGCGCGCCGTCGCTATTGCCCTGCGCAATCGCATGCGCCGCCAGAAGCTGACGCCCGAGCTGGCCGAAGAGGTCATCCCCAAGAACATCATCATGATGGGCCCGACCGGCGTGGGTAAGACCGAGATCGCCCGCCGCCTGGCGAAGCTCGCCAACTCGCCCTTCATGAAGGTGGAGGCCTCGAAGTTCACCGAGGTCGGCTACGTCGGCCGCGATGTCGAATCGATGATCCGCGACCTGGTCGAGATCGCCATCGACATGGTGCGCGAGGAGAAGCTGGAAGACGTGCGGACAAGGCCGAGATGAACGCCGAAGAGCGCCTGCTCGACCTGCTGCTGCCGTCGATGCCCGCACAAGTTCCGCGCAAAGCCTTCCGATCAGCAGATCGGTTTTAACGTCGACAATCAGCCCCTGCTTGCCGGCGAGCCCGGCTCACGCACGCGCGAAAAGCTGCGCCAGCAACTGCGCGAAGGCAAGCTCGACGAGCGCATGGTCGAGCTCGATGTCCGCGAGAAGTCGATGCCGGCGTTCGAGATCATCAGCAACCAGGGCGTGGAAGAGATGGACGTCAACATCAAAGACATGTTGCCGAACATCTTCGGCCAGCGCACCAAGAAGCGGAAGATGAAGGTCAGCGAGGCCTTCGAATACCTCATCCAGGAAGAAGAGCAGCGTCTGGTCGACATGGACCAGGTCACGCGCATCGCCGTCGAGCGCGTGGAGAATTCCGGCATCATCTTCCTCGACGAGATCGACAAGATCGCCGGCCGCGAAGGCGGTCACGGTCCTGATGTCTCCCGCGAGGGCGTGCAGCGCGACATCCTGCCCATCGTCGAAGGGACGACCGTCAACACCCGCTACGGCATGGTGCGCACCGACCACATCCTGTTCATCGCCGCCGGCGCGTTCCACGTCTCGAAGCCCAGCGACCTGATTCCCGAATTGCAGGGCCGCTTCCCCATTCGCGTGGAGCTGCAATCGCTGACGGTCGAGGACTTCATCAAGATTCTGACCGAGCCGAAGTCGTCGCTGACCAAGCAGTACACCGCGCTGCTCGAGACCGAGGGCCTGAAGCTGGAGTTCACTCCGGAGGCATTGCAGGAAGTCGCGAACTTCGCCTTCAAGGTGAACGAAGGCACCGAGAACATCGGCGCGCGCCGCCTGCACACCATCATGGAGAAGGTGCTCGACAACATCAGCTTCGAAGCGCCCGACATGAAGGAAAAGCACGTGGTGGTCGATGCCGACTACGTGCGCAATGCCCTCACCGACATCGTCAAAGATCAGGACCTGTCGCGCTACATCCTGTAACCATTCAGCATTCCGGAACGAAAGGTGCGGATTCAATTCGCACCTTTTTTCTTTTTCTTCCACTCTTCCCGAAATGAGATGGCACCGCCCGGCGTGATACCGGTCACTGAAGGCGCGCACCTCGGGGCATAGCGTTGAGGTGCAGATTCGCAGTGTCTCTCAAGACACGTAGAGGAGGTTCCTTTTGAAACCCACCAACAAACCCAATGTCGTCGAGGAGAAGACTATGGAGCCGGAAGTCCCCACCAAGATCAGCACATCCATTTTCCCGGGCCGCTATGTACAGGGCGCCGGCGCGCTGTACTCGCTGCGCGAGGAGATCGCCCGTCTCGGCAAGAAAGCCCTGGTCGTGGTCGACCGTTCCGTCGACAAGCTCGTTGCCCCGTATCTGAAGTCGGGCGATGGCGTAACTTTCGTTTGCAATGAGTTCTGCGGCGAGTGCTGCGATCCCGAGATCGAGCGCCTGTCCAAGCTCGCACGCAAGGAGGAGTGCGACGTCATCATCGGCGTCGGCGGCGGCAAGTCGCTGGACACCGCGAAGGCCGTCGGCTTCACCATCGGCAAGCCGGTGGCGATTGTCCCGACGCTGGCTTCCACCGATGCTCCCTGCAGCGCGCTGTCGGTCATCTATACGCCGACCGGCGAGTTCTCACGCTACCTGATCTATCCGCGCAATCCGGAAGTCGTGATCGTCGACACGGCGATCATCTGCAAGGCCCCGGTTCGCTTCCTGGTGTCGGGCATGGGCGACGCCCTGTCCACCTGGTTCGAAGCCGAGGATTGCCAGATCAAGCATGCCGGCAACATGACCGGACGCGTCGGCTCCATGTCAGCCTATGCGCTGGCGCGGCTCTGCTATGACACGCTGCTCAACTACGGCACGGCGGCCAAGCTGGCGTGCGAAGCGGGCGTTGTCACCCCGGCTCTGGAACACATCGTGGAAGCCAACACGCTGCTGAGCGGACTGGGCTTCGAGAGCGGCGGCCTGTCGGGCGCGCATGCTATCCACAACGGCCTGACCATCATGCCGGAGACGCATCATTTCTGGCATGGCGAGAAAGTTGCCATCGGCACCCTGGCGCTGCTGATGCTGACCGACCGTCCGCCGTCCGTCATCAAGGAAGCCTATGACTTCTGCGAAGCGGTCGGACTGCCGATTACGCTGGAGCAGATTGGCCTCGGCAAGATCACCGATAAGCAGTTGATGGATGTGGCCACCGCATCCTGCGCTCCGGGCGAAACCATTCACAACGCGCCGTGCGAAGTGACCCCGCAGCGGGTGTTTGCGGCCCTGAAGGCTGCCGACGCCGAAGGGCGGATGCGCGTGGAGAAACACGCGCTGGTGCATGCATAATCAAGACCGCTCAAGGTGCCGATGAGCGGTGGGCGCCGCAATAGGGCGCCTTGTGTCAGGGCACGACTTCAGTCGTGCCGAAAACGAGTGAAGCAATGAGGAATGGGATTCAATGTCTGCACCGCAGACATTGAATCCCTAAATTTATTTTGGAGGTGGCATGGACGCTGGCCTGAAGGCCAGCTCTACCTGAGGCCTTAGTTACTCCAGCTTCAGCCACAGATGTTCTTCGTCGATGTAGCGCCCGTTGATCTTCAGCGCGCGAGGTTCGCAACCGTACGGAGCGAAGCCGAGAGAGCGGTACAATTTCATCGCCGCGGTTTGCGTGGTGGCTACGCTGATGTTGATCTGCTCCAGCCCGTCGATCCTGCGCGCGTGATCCAGAAGTACCGCCATCATCCGCCGGCCGACGCCAGTGCCGCGATGGCTGGCTCGCAGGTAAACGCCCCACACGAACCCCTTGTGGCGCTCTTTCAATCCCGGCTCGCGAACAAAGCCGGCAGTGCCGACCAATTCTTCACCGGCAAACGCGCCGACGACAAACCTTTCATTCATGTCGGCCGCCAATCGTGTCCGAATCTCGTTGTCGGTCAGCTTGAGATGAGCTTCGACGGTTGCGCTGAAAGCCTCGGGATCGCCCTCGAGCGCTTCGAGGCGCACTCGTCGCCACGCGGCACCATCGTCTGCAACTAAAATGCGAAGCTCAACGGAAGTCATCTGGGGTTAGACGGGCGTTGCGAGCGAAGGAGATTATTAATCTTCGCCGACGCGCAACACGGCCAGGAATGCCTCTTGCGGAATGTCGACGCGGCCGATGCGCTTCATGCGCTTCTTGCCTTCCTTCTGCTTCTCCAGCAGCTTGCGCTTGCGGCTGATGTCGCCGCCGTAGCACTTGGCGATAACGTTCTTGCGCATCGCCGCCACGGTTTCCCGGGAGATAATCTTGGCTCCGATGGCCGCCTGGATGGCGACTTCGAACATCTGCCGGGGAATCAGCTGGCGCATTTTGGAGACCAGCGCCTTGCCGCGATCGTAGGCGAAATCGCGATGCACGATGATGGAGAGCGCGTCGACTGGATCGCCGGACACGAGAATGTCGAGTTTCACCATCGGCGATTCCCACAGGCCGGCGAGGTGATAATCGAGCGACGCATAGCCGCGCGAGACGGTCTTCAGCCGGTCGTAGAAGTCGAGCACGATTTCGTTCAGCGGCAGTTCATAGGTCAGCATGACGCGGGTTGCGCTGACGTACTCGAATGCCTTCTGCTTGCCGCGCTTGTCTTCCACCAGCTTCAGAATTCCGCCGACATATTCCTCGTTCGTCAGGATGGTCGCGAGGATGACCGGCTCTTCGATCTTGGCGATCTCGCTCGGATCGGGCCAGCGCGAGGGATTGTCGACCTCGATGACAGCGCCGTCGGTCAGCGTGATCCGGTAACGCACGCTCGGCGCAGTGGTGATCAGGTCAAGATCGTACTCGCGCTCCAGCCGCTCCTGGATGATCTCCATGTGCAGCAGGCCGAGGAAGCCGCAGCGGAAGCCGAAGCCCAGCGCCACGGAACTCTCCGGCTCGAAGAAGAAGGAGGAATCGTTCAGCCGCAGCTTCTCCAAGGCTTCGCGCAGCAGCGTGTGCTCGTGCGCATCAACCGTGTAAATTCCGGCGAAGACCATCGGCTTCAGCTCTTCGAAGCCGGGCAGCGCCTCAATCGCCGGATGATGGTCGTCCGTAACGGTGTCGCCGATCTTGGTGTCGGCGACATTCTTGATGTTGGCGATGAGGAAGCCGACTTCACCGGCCGAGAGCTGATCGACTTCGACCGGCTTCGGAGTCAGCACGCCCAGAGTTTCCACGTCGAAGGTGCGGCCATTCGACATCAGACGAATGCGCTGGCCCTTGCTCAGCACGCCTTGAATCACGCGAGCCAGCACGATGACGCCGCGATAGGAATCGAACCACGAATCGAAGATCAGCGCCTGAAGCTGGTTGGCAGCGCGGCCTTTCGGCGGCGGTACATGTTGAACGATGGCTTCCAGTACATCGGGCACGCCTAGCCCAGTCTTGGCGCTGATGGCCAGCGCGTGCGACGCATCGAGGCCGACTGCGCTCTCGATCATCTCTTTCGTACGCTCAACATCGGCACTGGGCAGATCGATTTTGTTGATGACCGGAATAATTTCGAGTCCGTTGTTGATGGCGATGTAGGCGTTGGCGAGCGTCTGCGCTTCCACACCTTGCGACGCATCGACGACCAGCAGCGCGCCTTCGCACGAAGCCAGCGAGCGCGAAACTTCGTAGCTGAAATCCACGTGGCCGGGGGTGTCGATGAGGTTGAGCTGATAGGTCTTGCCGTCGGCCGCCGGATACATCATGCGCACCGAGTGCGCCTTGATGGTGATGCCGCGCTCGCGCTCCAGGTCCATCGCATCCAGCACCTGGGCCTGCATCTCGCGCGCCGTCAGCGAGCCGGTGAGCTCCAGCAGACGGTCGGCGAGCGTGCTCTTCCCATGGTCAATATGGGCGATAATCGCGAAATTTCGGATGAGTGACGGATCCATGGAAGGTAGCGAAGCGCTGCATTGATTCTAACAGGCCAACGCGGCTTCCTGATGAATGGCGAAGGAACGCCGCTTGGTGGCTGAGAATTCATTCCTAGCGATTGATCCTGTGCAACTGGCCGTGTCACGACACGACTTACCGGCGGCTGAAAAACCCGGCCGCAAGCGTGGAGCGATGTTCAAAGAAGCCGAGCCTGTGTCAGGGCACGACTTCAGTCAGGATTGTGCATGTGCATAATCCTGACTTCAGTCGTGCCGAACATGGCTCTTAGGATGGACCGAGCCGGCTGCAGCCGGCGACACGTAGAGTTAAAAACCTTCCGCACTCTGTTCAGGCATTTCTTGCTTGTTTGTGCCTGGGTGGAGCACGCCTTCAGGCGTGCATTTTTCCCGTTGTAAGGCGGAGCGCTTTAGAGCCTGAGGTCCTGTTCTACGGCGGAGCGGTTACCTCAGCGGCTGAAGCCGGTCAGACTATCCAATCGCGAGATGCACCCCTGAAGGGGTGCTCCACCCATTCTGCTCCATGGATTCTGCCTCTCTGCCCCATGCATTGTGTCCGCATGCGCCCATGCATTTCGCTCACCCGGGCTTGAAGCGGGTTCCAGACTCACCTGATGACTTTCTCAACGCACAGATACCCGCACCTCATAGCCATCTTCATCAGACTGCATCACCTCGCGCCAACCCTCTTCTACGCGCGGTAATGACGCTCCCTGCTTCAAACCAGCTTGCACAATGACCTTCGGTTCGTGCGCCGGCACAGCCATCGACAGCACTCCATCGTCATACTTCGCGTCGGCAGTTCGCTCGCCGCCCATGATGAGCTCGCGCCGCAGTTGCAATAGCTGCCGATACCACTCCAGCATCTCGCGATTCTCCGGCGCCTTCGCCCACGTCAGCTTTGAGCGCTGGAACGTCGCTGGATCTTCCGGATCAGGCACCTCGTTGAAATCGAAATCCTTGAACTCACTGCGGCGACCTTCGCTCACCGCCTTCTTCAGCGCGGGATCCTGAAAGTCGGCGAAGAACTGAAACGGCGCAGCCTCGTCATACTCCTGCCCCATGAACAGCAACGGAGTATGCGGCGCCAGCAGCAGCAGCGCCGCCGCAAGCTTGCGTGCGCCGCGCGGGATCAGCGTCGTCAGCCGTTCGCCTTTGGCGCGGTTGCCAATCTGATCGTGGTTCTGGATGCAAATGACATTCGCCGGCAGCGGCACGTCTTTCGCGCGCGTTCCACGCGGCTTGTTCCAGAAGGTGAACTGCTCGCCCTGGAAGACATAGCCTTCGCGCAGCGCGCGCGCGATCTGCTGCGGATCGCCGAAGTCCTGGTAATAGCCCTGTCGTTCGCCGGTAAAGAAGGCGTGGACCGCGTGATGGAAGTCGTCGCTCCAGAAGGCGTTCAGCCCATAGCCACCGTCACTCACCAGCTTGACGTAGCGCGAGTCGTTCTCATCCGTCTCGGCGATCACGCAAACACTGCGATCTAACTCGCCCGCCAGTTGCTGCACGCGCTCCTGAAGTTCGGCAACGACGTGCTTGGGCGAATCGTCTCTGATGGTCTGAACCGCGTCCAGCCGCAAGCCGTCGACATGGTACTCGCCGATCCAGTACAGCGCATTCTCCACGACGTACCGGCGAACGTGCTCGCAGCCCTCGCAGTCGTAGTTCACCGCGTCGCCCCACGGCGTCTTATGCTGCGACGTGAAGTAGGGACCGAACTTCGGCAGGTAATTTCCCTCCGGCCCAAGATGGTTGTAGACGACGTCAAGCATCACGCCCAAGCCGGTCTCGTGCGCGGCATTCACAAACCTCTTCAAGCCCTCGGGACCGCCGTAGTTGGCCTGCACCGCGTAAGGCGACACGCCGTCGTAACCCCAATTGCGACTGCCGGGGCACGCCGCGACCGGCATGACTTCGACGACCGTGATGCCAAGTTGCTTCAGGTACGGCAGCTTTGCGATGGCGGCGTCGAACGTCCCTTCCTGCGTGAACGTGCCGACATGCAATTCGTAGAGGACGTAGTCGCGCAGCTCCACCCCGCGCCAGGTGGCATCACTCCAGGAAAATTTCTCCGGATCGAGAATCTCCGTGGGACCTTGCACCCCCTCGGGAAGAAAGCGGGAGACCGGATCAGCGATTGCCATGCCGTCAGGGAAGAGATACGCATAGCGATCTCCGGCTGTCGCCGGCGCTGTGGCGACAAAATCCTCACCATCGCGATGCATTGGAAAATCCTGCGCGTCCTGACCCTGGCGCCATAGCCGCAAAGTGAGTTTCTCGGGAAACGGCGCCCACACGCGGAAGTCAACCTCGCCTTCGCGCAACGCCGTGCCATAAGTAAGAACCTGGCTCACAGATTTCACCTCACATCAGACGTGAAACTCAGAGTGGAGGATGCACAAGCCGCGTCCCCCGATACAATCGGAACGATATGTTGATCCTTGCTTCGGCTTCGCCGCGACGTGCCGAGCTTCTGCGCAACGCGGCCATCCCTTTCGTCGTCGATCCGGCGCATGTCCCTGAAGCGCCGCTGACCGACGAAAGTCCGCTGGACTATGCCCGGCGCCTGGCCCGCGAGAAAGCCCGGGCTGTCTTCGCGCGGCATCCGCACGACACCGTTCTTGGGGCCGACACCATTGTTGTCGTCGGCGGCCAATTGCTGGAGAAGCCTGCCGACGCCGATGACGCGGCCCGCATGCTCCGCCTGCTTTCGGGACGGCATCATCAGGTGATCACGGGAGTCTGTATTGTCGCTGAGCGGATTCGAGCGCACCGAAGCCGAGATGACGCAGGTGTTCTTCAACGACATGTCCGACCACGACATCGTCGAGTACGTGCGCAGCGGTGAGCCGATGGACAAGGCTGGAGCGTACGGCATCCAGGGAATCGCCTCGCGCTGGATCGGCCGCGTCGAAGGCTGCTACTTCAATGTGGTGGGACTGCCGGTGGCGCGGGTTTGCCGGCTGTTGCAAGCGCTGGAAACGGAGTCGGGCCGGACGATTCTCTGACCGGACGCGCTACTTTTTTTCTTCGGTGGTCGTAGTGGTAGTGGTCGTCGTCGGCGGCGGCGTGGGGGTGGTTTTGTTTGCCGTAGCGTTGCCCTCGTTCATCGACGACTTGAAATTGCGAATCCCCTCGCCCAGTCCTTTGCCCAGGTCGCCCAGCTTCTTGGGCCCAAAAATGAGCAGGACAATAATCAGGATGACGATCAGGTGCATGGGCTGGAACAGGCCTTCCATATCAACCTCCTTGAGCACAGCCCGGTGCATCTCCGGTTCGCAACGGGTGCAACTGATTAAATTTTAGGCTGTCTCCGCGAGCGCGTCAAAACAAGCTTTTCTCACCGTATGGCTTGAATCAACCCCGCCAATAGCGCTGCCCGGCGGGGCAATTCCGCCGCGATCACATGCTCGTGCGCAGCGTGGGCGCCATCGCCGACGGCGCCCAGTCCGTCCAAGGTTGGAATGCCCAGGCCCGCGGTGAAGTTGCCGTCCGAGCCGCCACCCACCGCAATCTCCTTCAATGGGAAGCCCAGCTCCCGGCCGATGCCCCGCGCCAACTGGAACAGCGCTGCCACCTGCTCGGTGCGCTCCAGCGGCGGGCGATTGATGCCACCCTCAATCTCAACCTGGCAGCGGGAATTCACCGGACGCAACCCCTTCACGCGGCGCTCCATTTCCTTGCCGTCTTCCTTGTGCGCGATGCGCAGATCGACGTCGGCGCTGGCTTCGGCGGCAACCACGTTCGTCCGCGTGCCTCCGCGAATGACGCCGACATTCATGGTGATGCCGCGCTTCAGATCGGTGAGCCGGGAAATCGCGTGAATCTGGTGCGCCAGCTCGACGATGGCGCTCTGACCCTTCTCGAAGTCCAGACCGGAATGCGCCGACACGCCCTTGACCCGCAGCGTGAAAGACCCAACGCCTTTGCGCGCCGTCTTCAACGCACCGCCATGACCCGCAGGCTCGCACACCAGCACCGCGGCACACTGCTTCGCCAATCTCTCGGTAATCGCGCGGGATGTGGCGCTGCCCTCTTCTTCGTCCGATACCAGCAGAACTTTCACCGGCCTCGGCAGCTTACCGCCAACTTCGTGCAGCGACCACAGCGCAAACATGATTTGCACGATCCCGGCTTTCATGTCGAAGACTCCGGGCCCAAAGAGTTTGCCTTTGGATTCACGCCAGGGCATTTTCTCCAGCGTGCCTTCGTCATACACGGTGTCGAAATGACCGAGCAGCAGGACTGGCCGCCGTCCCGCGGCGCCCGCAAAGTTGACCTGCAAGTGGTCGCCGGATTTCCGCTGTGGGTGAACCCGGACCTCGCCGCCCAGGCACGCGAACTCGTCGGCCAGGTGCGCGCACAAAGCGTCGCAGGCTGCCTTGTTATGAGTAGGCGATTCGCGCACGACCATCTCGCGGACGCTGGCGATCATCTCATCCTGCCGCTGCTTCAGCCACGCCGCCACGGACCGAATATCGAACTGGCCAGTGTTATTTTTTCGCATGGTTCTGCTGGTCATCCTAAATCCCGCAAGCCGTGAGCGCGAGAGATTCATAACTTCCGCGAGCTCTAAATGTATAATCGGGGGTTTCACGATGACACAATGAGCGATCAGGCCAAAACCGTTCCCGAGAAGATCGATATCGGCGGGCTCATGGAGCTTCTGCCGCATCGTTACCCGCTCCTGCTGATTGACCGCGTGCTGGAACTTGAGCGCGCCAAGCGCGTTGTTGCCATCAAGAACGTCACCATCAACGAGCCGTTCTTCGTCGGACATTTTCCCGGCTACCCGATCATGCCGGGCGTCTTGATCGTGGAGGCCATGGCCCAGGCCGGCGCGGCGCTGCTGTTCACGGAAGTGACCGAGCGCGACAACAAGCTGCTGGTCTTCACCGGGATCGAGCGCGCGCGGTTCCGCCGCCCGGTCACACCCGGTGACCAACTCCGCATCGAAGTCGAGGTGCTCGCCTTCCGCGGAACGGCGGGACGTCTGCAAGGCAAAGCCTATGTCGATGGCAAGCTCGCCTGCGAGGCGGTGGTTACCTGCCGTCTCTTGACCCGTCAGCCTGCCGGGACCGCTAAGGCGCCCGAGCCTGAGCCCGCGGGCGAGGCTTCCTAAACTTCAGCAATGAGCATTCATCCGACAGCGATTGTCGATGCGTCCGCGAAAGTTCCCGCGTCCTGCAGCATCGGCCCGTTCTGCATCATCCACGCCGGAGTCGAACTGGGCGAGAACTGCGAGCTCATCTCCAACGTGGTCATCGGTGGCCCCAGCCGCTTCGGCAGCAATAACAAAATTTATCCCTTCGCCGTGCTGGGCATGGATCCGCAGGACATCACCTACAAAGGCGAGCCCACGCGGCTTGAGGTCGGCGACCACAACGTCATCCGCGAGTACGTGACCATCACCCGCGGCACCACCAAGGGCGGCGGGATTACGCGCGTCGGCAGCCACATCCTCATCATGGCCTACACCCACATCGGCCACGACTGCTCCATTGGCGATCACGCCATGCTGGTGAATGCGGCCACCCTTGCGGGCCACGTGACGGTGGAAGAGTGGGCGGTGGTGGGAGCGCTATGCCCAGTGCATCAGTATGTGCGCATCGGCGCGCACGCCTATGTTGGCGGAGGCACGACCATCACCCAGGACGTGCTGCCGTATTCGATGACCAGCGCCGAACGCGATACCCACGCCTACATGCTGAACAAGGTTGGCTTGCAGCGTCGCGGATTCTCGCCGGAACGAATCTCCGCGCTGCATCATGCCTTCAAGATCTTGCTGGCCTCGAAGATGAACACCTCGCAGGCGATTGAGAAGCTGCGCTCCGAAGGCGCGCAGGGCGAGGATGTCGACGGGCTGCTGCGCTTCATCGAGAACGCGAAGCGCGGCGTGATCAAGTGAAGCAGTGGCCAGTGGCCAGTGGTCAGTTTGCGGTACTGATTTATCGAGGCTTACAGCCGTTCTGGTAGAGCTGGCCTTCAGCGGCTCTGGCGGAGCTGGCCTTTACCCGTTCGGGTAGAGCTGGCTTACAGCCGTTCTGGTAGAGCTGGCCTTCAGGCCAGCGTCCATGCCTCCTACTTTGAACGAGTCGGCTTCAGCCGACGCCAGCCTTCTTGAGCGGAGTGTCTCAATGATGGACGCCGGCTACGGACCGGCGAAAACTTTCACGATGGTAGACAACAACCAACAACGTATCGGCCTGATCGCGGGCAACGGCAAATTTCCGCTGCTGGTGCTCGACGCCGCCCGCTCCAAAGGCCTTAACGTCGTCGTCGCCGCCATCAAGGAAGAAGCCTCTCCCGAGATCGAACACCACGGCGCCTCAGCCGTTCACTGGCTTTCGCTGGGCGAGCTGTCCAAACTCATCGACACCTTCAAGGCCGCCGGCATCTCCCGTGCCATCATGGCCGGCCAGGTTAAGCACAAGCAAATCTTCAGCAGCATCAAGCCCGACTGGAAGCTCGCGAAACTTCTGCTGTCGCTCACCACGCGCAACACCGACTCGCTGATCGGCGCGGTCACCAAGGTTCTCGCGGACGAAGGCATCACCCTGATGAACTCCACCGAACTGCTGGAGCCGATGCTGGCCACCGAAGGCGTGCTCACCCACGCGCTCCCGAGCGACGCCGAGCAGACCAACATCACTTACGGACGCGCCGTGGCGCATCACCTCTCGCGCTTCGACATCGGACAGACCGTCGTTATCGCCGAGGCCGCCTGCGTGGCCGTCGAAGCCATGGAAGGCACCGACGCGACGATCCTGCGCGCCGGCGAGATCATGAAGTCGCCCACGCTCGGCAAGGAGCCTTCGACGCTGAGCCGCTCGCTCACGGTGGTCAAGGTGGCAAAGCCGAATCAGGACATGCGCTTCGACGTGCCTGTGGTTGGCGTTCACACCATCGAGACGATGAAGCAGGCGGGTGCGACCTGCCTGGCGCTCGACGCCGGCCACTGCCTGATGCTCGACAAGGACGCGGTGCTGGCGCAGGCCAACGAGGCCGGCATCTGCATCGTCGCCGAGACGCCCGTCAGCCACATCCCGCATCACCAGTCGTAAGTCAAGAGGGGACGCGCTGGCTCCGCATTTTTGCCTCCTGAGCGGCGAATCGGAGACAATCGAAGCATGTCCAGTAAAGACGGCGCGTTGCGCGTCGGAGTCGTCGGCTGCGGCGCTTTTGGCCGGAATCACGCCCGCGTTTATCGAGATCTTCACCGGGACGCTTCCCAGAACGTCGAGTTTGTCGGCGTCGCCGACTGCGATTCCGCCCAGGCCGGAACCATTGCCGCCGAGTTCAGCACCCAGGCTTTTCGCACTCCCGAAGAACTGATCGCCGCCGGCGTCGAAGCCGCATCCGTCGCCGTGCCCACGGTTTCTCACCTTGAAGTTGCGCGCAAGCTTCTGGAGAACGGCGTCGATGTCCTGATCGAAAAACCGCTGGCGGCCAGCGTCGCCGAAGCTGACGAGCTGATCGCTCTCGCCCGCAAGCATCAACGCGTCGCGCAGGCCGGGCATCTGGAGCGCTTCAATCCCGCCGTGCGCGCTACGGCCCCTTTGCTCAAGCAGCCAATGTTCTTCGAGGTACACCGGCTCAGCGTGTTCACCCCGCGCTCGCTCGACGTGGATGTCATCCTCGACCTGATGATCCACGACCTCGACGTCGTGCTGTCGTTTGTGAAATCGCCGGTGAAGGAGATTCGCGCCGTCGGGCTGCCGATTCTGTCGAAGAAAGTCGACATCGCCAACGTGCGCATGGAGTTCGACTCCGGCTGCGTGGCCAACTTCACCGCCAGCCGCGTCAGCACCGAGCGCATTCGGAAGCTGCGCTTCTTCCAGCCGCATCAATATATTTCGCTCGACTACTCGCGGCAGGACGTGCTGGTGCTGACCGTCGAAGAGGCGAATGCTGCGGGCGCCGAGGCCGATCCGTTCAATCCGGCCAGCATGACCGCCGGAGCCTTTGCCGGCATCACACCGTTCAAGCCGAAGGTCGAGCAGCAGGAACCGTTGCGAGCGGAGTTGAGCAGCTTCCTGCGGGCGGTGCGCGAACGTTCTACTCCGGAGGTCACGCTGGAGGACGGACGCAGGGCTTTGGCCGTGGCTACGCAGATCGTCGAGGCCATTGCCGAGCACACCCGCCGCGCCAATTTGTTGCAATTGACTCAGGCGGAAAGCTAGCCTACGCTACCCGAAACAGCCATGCTGGAAGAACTGGTTACCATCTCGAAGTTCCTGAGTCTCGGGGAAGCCAAGCTGGCCCAGGGTAAGCTCGTTTCCGCCGGCATCACCGCTTTTGTCTGCGATGAAAACATGCATGCCATGAACTGGCATATGGGCATGGCTTTGGGAGGGATTCGACTTCAGGTACCGGACAGCCAGGTAGTGCGCGCGCTGGAAGTGTTGGACGACTTCGAGCCGGAGGACGCCGAAACGGTGGCGCTGAGCCATCCCGAAGAAGAGGAAACGGACGACGAGATCGAAGAGGTCGCCTGTTGTCCCGAGTGCGAGTCGCTGGAGATTCGCGAGATCCCCAGCCCTGTGCCTCGCCAGATCACGCTCTGGTCGGCAGCCATCCCGTTTCCCGAGCAGCCCACGCTGTTCGAACACCGCTGGAAGTGCCTGATGTGCGGCTACCAGTGGCGCGAATCGGACGAATAAAACACGTTGTGCGTTTTCGGCCAAAGGAAAATCCTCCCCGAAAACTGTCTGAGTTTTCCGGCATGCAATCCCTCCCGGCGTGAGAAAATAGAGGTTCCACCCTTTCGCTATGAACCCAGTAGAGAGTGCTCCCAGCCGCGCCCAAGAATCCACCACCATCACTCCAGAAGTGCTTCGCGACCACGGGATCTCTTCCGATGAGTATGACCGGATCCTGAAGGCGCTTGGCCGCGAGCCCAGCCTCACCGAACTGGGCATCTTCAGCGTGATGTGGAGCGAGCACTGCTCCTACAAATCCTCGCGCGTCCATCTGAAGCGCCTGCCGACGCACAGCCGCCGGGTGGTTCAGGGACCGGGCGAAAACGCCGGCATCATCGACATTGGCGACGGCTGGGCCTGCGCCTTCAAAATCGAGTCGCACAACCACCCGTCGTTCATCGAGCCGTTCCAGGGTGCGGCCACGGGCGTCGGCGGCATTCTGCGCGACATCTTCACCATGGGCGCGCGTCCCGTTGCCATCATGGATTCGCTGCGCTTCGGGCCGATTGTTCAGCCCACCCTCTCGGCAAAAGAGGCCGAGCAGGATGGGGCACCCGACGATAGCTCACCCGCGCTCGCGATCGACCAGGCGACCCTGCACAAGAATCACTCGGTGCTGGAGGGCGTGGTCAGCGGCATCGCCTCCTACGGAAACTGCTTTGGCGTGCCGAATGTCGGCGGCGAAGTGAAGTTCGAAAGCTGCTACTCGGGCAATCCGCTGGTCAACGCCTTCGCGCTTGGCCTGGTGCGTCGCGATCAGATTTTTTATGCCAAGGCATCGGGCGCCGGCAATCCCGTGATCTACGTCGGCTCCAAGACCGGGCGCGACGGCATTCACGGCGCCACCATGGCCAGCGAAGAGTTCAGCGAGGAATCCGAGGCGAAGCGGCCCAACGTTCAGGTCGGCGATCCCTTCATGGAGAAGCTGCTGCTCGAAGCCTGCCTCGAAGCCATGCAGACCGGCGCGGTCGTCGGCATTCAGGACATGGGCGCTGCCGGCCTGACCTGCTCCACCTGCGAGATGGGCGGCCGCGGCGGCGTTGGCCTGGAGATCGAGCTTGACCTCGTACCGCAGCGCGAGACCGGCATGACTCCCTACGAGATCATGCTCAGCGAATCGCAGGAGCGCATGCTGCTGGTCGCCGAAAGCGGCCGCGAAGACGAAGTGCTGCGCGTCTTCCAGAAGTGGGGCCTCGACGGCGTGATCATCGGCAAAGTCATCGATCAGCCGACCATGCGCGTGCTCGAGCACGGCAAGGTCGTCGCCGAAATTCCTAACGCTTCGCTGACCGACGACGCTCCGCTGTACCATCGCCCGCTGGAGCGCTGGGAGCCACCGGTTCCGCGCGAGCTGCCGGAGAGCATTACCCTCGGCACAAAAACAGATTTCACCGACGAGCTGAAGCGGCTGCTGGCCAGTTCGAATATCTGCTCCAAGCAGCTGGGTCTTCCAGCAATACGATTCCATGGTGCAGACCAACACCGTCGAAGGCCCAGGCAGCGAAGGCGGCGTGATTCGCATCAAGGGCACGAATCGCGGCGTTGGCGATGGCGCTCGACGGCAACGGCCGCTGGTGCTATCTCGATCCCGAAGCTGGGCGCGATGCACGCGGTCGCCGAGTCCGCACGCAACGTGGCCTGCACCGGCGCAACTCCGATCGCGGCTACGAATTGCCTGAACTTCGGCAATCCTGAGAAGCCGCACATCATGTGGCAGTTCTCGCAGGTCATCGACGGCATGACCAAGGCCTGCGAAGAGTTGGAAACGCCTATCACCGGCGGCAATGTCAGCTTCTACAACGAGACTCTGGGCGAAGGCATTTATCCGACTCCGGTCATGGGCATTGTCGGCATCATCGAAGATGTTCACAAAGCTGTCGGCCCGCACTTTCTGCAAGCCGGGCGCGCGCTGGTCGTGCTCCGCGGCTCCGAGCCCGGCGACGCCTCCGACGCCGAAGCCGAGTTCGGCTCCTCCGAGTACGCGAAGGAGATCCTGGGCCAGGTCTGGGGCTTCCCGCCATCGCTCGAACTGGACAAGGAATCCGACCTGCAAAAGGCGATCGTCGAGATGATCGGCGAGGGGCTGGTCGAGTCGGCTAAAGACTGCTCCGAAGGCGGTTTAGCCGTGACTTTGGCCGAATGCGGCTTTGCCCGCGGCCTGGGCGCCCAGGTCGACCTTAGCTCCGAAGAACTACTCCCCGAGTTCGTCCTCTTCGGCGAGGACGCCAGCCGGATCCTAGTTTCCTGCGACCCGCAGAGCATTGAGAGAATCAAAGATATTGCGGTGAAATACGGTATCTCGGCAGACTCCATCGGCGCCACCGTTCAAGACAATTGGAGATTCGAGTGGCAGGCACAATCGCCGCTTCTGCCCGCGTGTCGGAGCTTCGCCAAGGGTGGGCGGGCGCGCTGGAAAAGGCGCTGCACGTCGAGACCGAAGAGCGGCTGGTTCCCGGGGCATTGCAGAAAAGCTGAATCTCTCTCTGAAGTGATTTATGGCTGGCCTTGCGGTCGGCCTTTTGATACGTTTCACTCGAAAGTCCGATCAGGTGAGCAATGGAAATCTTGTCCGATAAGCTTCGCGAAGAATGTGGCGTGGTGGCCTCTATGGCCATCCCGAAGCCTCCAAGCTGGCTTACCTGAGCCTGTATGCCTTGCAGCATCGCGGGCAGGAGTCGGCCGGCATCGCCGCTTCCAACGGCGAGACGCTCCAGCTGCACAAAGCCATGGGGCTGGTCTCCGACATCTTCAACGCCGACACGCTCGCCCGCATCCCCGGCTCGCTCGCCATCGGACACACGCGCTATTCCACCACCGGCGACTCGGCTCTGCTCAATGCGCAGCCCATCATGGTGGAGTGCAACAAGGGCAAGATCGCCCTGGCGCACAACGGCAACATCATCAACGCGCTGGAAGTGCGCGGCCAACTCGAGCAGGCCGGATCGATCTTCCAGACCACCAGCGACACCGAAGTTATCGTGCATCTGATTGCGCGCTCGCGCGAGCAGACGCTGGCCGATGCCATGGCCGATTCGCTGCGCCGCATGGAAGGCGCGTTCTCGCTGGTGATGCTGACCCCCGACCGCATCTTCGCCGCCCGCGATCCCGCGCGGCTTCCGTCCGCTGGTGATGGGACGCATTCCCGGCCAGGCCGCACATCGCGCCGACACCATCGTCTTCGCCTCCGAGACCTGCGCCTTCGATCTGATCGGCGCCGTCTACGAGCGCGAGGTAAAGCCGGGTGAGCTGGTCATCGTCGGACCGGAAGGCGTGCACTCGCGCTTTTACGCGACGGCGCAGCCGCAATCGAGCTGCATCTTCGAGCACGTCTATTTCTCGCGGCCCGACAGCATGGTTTTCGGCACGCGCCGTGCAGGCAGACGCGCGACGCCATGGGACGCCAGCTCGCGCTGGAATCCCCGGTCGTGGCCGACATCGTCGTGCCGGTGCCCGACTCCGGCGTCACCGCCGCGATGGGCTTCTCGCACGAGAGCGGCATCCCGCTGCAATTCGGCTTGATCCGCAATCACTACGTCGGACGCACCTTCATCGAGCCTGAGCAGCGCGTGCGCGACTTCGGCGTGAAGCTCAAGCTGAATCCCGTGCGCCACGTTCTGGAAGGCAAGCGCGTTGTGCTGATCGACGATTCCATCGTGCGCGGCACCACCAGCCGCAAGATTGTCCGCATGGTGCGCGACAGCCGGCGCGAAGGAAGTGCACATGCGCATCTCCTGTCCGCCGACTATTTCGCCCTGCTACTACGGCGTGGACACGCCCTCGAAGAACCAGCTCATCGCCGCCAACAAGTCGGTCGACGAGATCCGCGAATACATTGGCGCCGACTCGCTGGCCTATCTTTCTCTGGAAGGTCTGCGCAGGGCCGCCGGCGAAGGCGACGAGAAGGTGCTACTGCACCGCCTGCTACACCGGCAAGTATCCGACGAACATCGTGGACGTGGAAGAGATCACGCCGGCACTGGCCGCCGGCGACTAGCTCAAGAGCTATCGTTATTGCGGCAGGTTCTTCGCCATGGCCGCATCGATCACCGCGTTGACCTCCGCTCCCAGCAGCAGCATCATCCCCGTCACATAAAACCACAGCAGCAGGACCATGACCGCGCCCAGCGATCCGTAGGTTGCCGTGTAGGAGTGCGAGTAGTGCAGGTACACCCGCAGCGCTACCGACGCCACCACCCAGGTCGTGATGCCGACCAGCGAGCCGGGCGTAATCCACCGCCAGCGCGGCCGCGGAATGTCGGGACAGAAGTAGTAGGTAAACGAGAACACCACGGCGACAAAAGCGAGAGCGATCACCAGTTGCACGATCTTCCAGCTCCATGTGGCCAGCGTGTCAAGCGCAATCCGGTCGGAGACAAAGTTCACCACCGTATCACCGCACAGGATGACGATCAGCGCCACGATCACCAGCAGGCCGCAGACCACGGTTGCGGCAACCGCGATGCCGTAGGTCTTCCAGATGGGGCGCGACTCTTTGACTTTGTAGACGGCGTTCAGCGTGTCTTCCAGCGCGCGCATGCCCGCCGTTGCCGACCACAAGGCAGCGATGATTCCGAAGCTGATTTTGCTGCCGCTGCTCTTCTCGATCGTGTGCTCTAGCGTTTTCCGGACCAGCTCGAAAACCCCCGGCGGCATAACTGTCGCCAGGTAGTTGACCAGCGTGCTGTGGAGCTGCGAGCCCGATCCCGCCAGCAGCCCCATGACCGAAGTCAGGCAGATCAGCGCGGGAAAGACCGCGAGGAAGAAGTAATACGCCAGTTGCGCCGAGCGGTTGAAGATGTCGTCGTCGTTGAGCGACTGCCAGACGCGGACGGCAAGCTGCCACTGCGACAACCCGCCGAGCTTCCACGGCGAGATTGCCGTGCCCTGCTCGATCGGTCGCTGTTGCTGGGTCGGCATCCTGCAACCCGCATGCTAACACCCAGGAGTTGCGTCGGGTGGTAGAGCTGGCCTTCAGGCCAGCGTCCATCCGGCTTCGTTCTTTACCGAAGTCGGCTTTTAGCCGACGACAGCTCTTGGGCGCAGCTTCAGGTGCGCCCATTTCAAGCGGCAAGTCGAAACAAAGAGTTCTGCCGTCGGCTGAAGCCGACTCGGAGACGAAAATGAAAAGCTCAGACGCTGGCCTGAAGGCCAGCTCTACCCACCCGATTCGCTCAGCCGAGTTTTCCGGCAGACCCTGAAGCCGTACTCCACTCTGCATCACCTCAGGACAATTCCTGCCGGACCATCTATTCACCGCCCCCAGTGGCGATGACAACAGCGCCGCTGCTACACTTCGCCTATGCTCGCACCCTACGCCGTCCGCATCGAGGATTCCCGCGGACGCCGCTATCCCGAGCCGTCTCATCCTTATCGCAATCCTTTCCAGCGCGACCGCGACCGCGTCATCCATGCCCGCGCCTTTCGCCGCCTGGAGAACAAGACGCAGGTCTTCACTCGCCGCTACTCCGACCACTTTCGCACGCGCCTGACCCACACCATCGAGGTGACACAGATCTCGCGCACCATCGCGGCGCAGCTCAACCTGAATGTCGATCTCACCGAGGCGCTGGCGCTGGTCCACGATATCGGGCATCCGCCCTTCGGCCATGCCGGCGAACGCACCCTCGACCTATTAATGCGGCAGCACGGCGAATTCTTCGACCACAATCTGCAGGCGCTGCGCACGGTTGAAGAAATGGAGCTTCGCTATGCGGAGTTTCACGGCCTGAATCTGACCTTCGAGGTCCGCGAGGGCATCATCAAGCACTCGCACGATTACAGCGCGACCGAGCATCCGGAGCTGGCGGAATATCTGCTCGATCTGCGGCCGCCGCTGGAGGCGCAGCTCATCGACCTCACCGACGAGATCGCCTACAACACCGCCGACCTCGACGACGGCTTCGAAGCCAAGCTGCTGAAGCTGCCGCAAATCCGCGAGCGGGTGACGGTTTTCGAGCGCTTTTACCGCCAGGCCGAAGCGAAGTATCCCGACGCTCCCGACAAGCTGAAGTTCAACGAAGCGCTGAAGCGCATGCTGAACCGCTTTGTCACCGACCTGATCGAGAACACCCGGCGACGCGTGGAAGAATCGGGCGTGAAGACGCTGGACGAGCTACGGAACTATCCCGAGCGGCTGGCAGCTTTCAGTCCCGCGGTTGAGGCCGAGCGCCTCGAGGCGAAACGGTTTCTCTCCGACTCGCTCTATAACATCCGCCAACTGGATCCCGAGAAGCGGCAGGCTGAGCAGGTCATCACCGACGTATTCAATCACCTGGTCGCGCATCCCGACGCGTTGCCGCGCATGTATCAGGAGCGAACCGAGAACGAGAAGCTGGTGCGCGTGGTTTGCGATTACATCGGAGGCATGACCGATCACTACATCGAAGACCTGCGCAAGAAATTGCTCCCCGGCAAGAAGACGGAAGCGCCGGCGGTTCCCCCAAAATAAAACGGCGCAGCCAAAGCTGCGCCCTGAACGAATCCTCTTCCGCTACTTCTTGTTGACCGCTTTTTTCAACTCCACGCCCGGGGTAAATTTCACCACACGTTTGGCAGGAATCTTGATGGCGCTGCCGGTCTGCGGATTACGCCCGTTGCGCGCCTTGCGCTGGGAGATGGTGAAGGTTCCAAACCCAACCAGGACTACTCGATTCCCTTTCTTCAGCGCGCTGGTGGCGGAATCGACGATGGTGTCGATCGCCCCGTTGGCGGCCGTTTTACTGATTCCGTGAGTTGTCGCGATTTTCTCGACCAGGTCCCCCTTGTTCATGAGTCGCTCCTCGTCAGGTGGCTACCTGAGTGTGTCGGGAGTATTAACGTGCCAAGCCGGACTCATGTCAAGAAAGAATTGAACCTTCCGCCGAAATTTAGTGTCCGCCTCCGCCGCTCAGCTCCCGCACAATCGAGTTCACAAACTGCTTGGCATCGCCGAACAGCATCAGGTTGTTATCCAGGTAGTACAGCGGGATTGTCGATGCCGGCAAAGCCCGGGCTCATGCTGCGTTTGATCACCATCACGGTGCGCGCCTTGTCGACGTCGAGAATCGGCATGCCGTAAATCGGGCTGCTGGCGTCGGTACGCGCCGCTGGATTGGTCACGTCGTTGGCGCCGATGATGAGCGCCACGTCGGTCTGCGGCAACTCGCCATTGATCTCGTCCATGTCGAGCAGCTTGTCGTAGGGAATATCGGCTTCGGCCAGCAGCACGTTCATGTGTCCCGGCATGCGACCGGCGACCGGATGGATGCCGAACTTCACGTCAATGCCGCGCTTGGTGAGGGCGTCGTACAGTTCGCGGACTTTGTGCTGTGCCTGCGCCACAGCCATGCCATACCCAGGCACGATCACGACCTTGTTCGCAGCCGACAAGAATCGCCGCCGCTTCTTCCGGCGTGGCGCTACGCACGTTGCGCTGCTTCCACCGCGCCGGCGGCCGCCGTCTGCACCTGCCCGAAAGCGCCGAACAGCACGTTGGTGAACGAGCGGTTCATCGCCTTCGACATGTTGACCGAAAGGATGAAGCCCGACGCGCCATCCAGCGCGCCGGCGACGATCAGCAGCTTGCTGTTGAGCACAAAGCCCATGGCCGCAGCCGACAAGCCGGCATAGGAGTTCAGCAGCGAGATCACCGTCGGCATGTCCGCGCCGCCGATGGGAACGATCATCATGACGCCGAAGATCAGCGAGATGCCGACCATGACGGGATACAGGTGCGTGTTCGCAGGATCGACGTACCAGCATCACCGCCAGGACGATGGCGACGCCAAGCATCCCAAGGTTGACGAAGTTCTGGCCCTTGTAGGTGATCGGCCGCTGCGGCAGGATCTCCTGCAACTTTCCCGCAGCCATCAAGCTGCCGGTGAAGGTCAGACCTGCCGAGGATCACTTCCAGCGACAGCACCGCCATCATGAACGTCGGCACATTCGGCGTGCGCAGGTAAAACTCGGCGGTGCCGACCAGCGTGACGCACAGCGCGCCGAAGGCGTGGCTGAGCGCGGTTCGCTGCGGTACCGCGGTCATCTGCACGTTGCCCAGCGGCACGCCGATGATCGCGCCCAGCACCAGCGCGATGGCGATCCACTTGTAATCGACGATGCCCTGATACAGCAGCGTGCCGACAATCGCCAGCAGCATGCCGGCTTCGCCGGCCCAGACGCCGCGCCGCGCCGTCGCCGGCGAACTCAGCCACTTCAGCGACAGGATGAAGAGAACCGACCGCGATGATGTACGTCGACTTCAATGAAGTGGGTCGCTGGTGATCATGATTTGGGCGTCCGGCTGGATTTGAACATCTTGAGCATGCGGTCGGTGATGATGAAGCCGCCGACGATGTTGCTGGTGGCGGCCACGATGGCGATCGTGCCGAGGATCAGCGCCAGGGTCGATCTTGCGCTCACCGGCCAGGATGATGGCGCCCACCACGGCGATGGCGTCCAGCGCGTTGGTCAGCGACATCAGCGGCGTGTGCAGCAGCGGCGACACCTTGCGGATCACCTCGAAGCCGATGAACGCCGCCAGCATGAATACATAGAGGCTGTTGATGAGGTCGTTCGTAACCACTACGTGGCCTCCTTGCCGGCTGTCTCCAGCGCGGGCAGCGAGAAGAATTCGCGCAGCCGCGCATTGACGATCTCGCCGCCCTGCGTCACCAGGGTGCCGCGCGTGATCTCGTCTTCCAGGTTCATTTGCATCTTGCCGTCTTTCACCAGGTGCACCAGGAAGTTTGTCAGGTTCTTCGCATACATCTGGCTGGCGTGATACGGCACCGTGCTGGCCAGATTGATGCATGCCGACGATGGTCACGCCGTTCACGGAGATCACCTCGCCGGCGCGGGTCAGCTCGCAGTTGCCGCCGCGCTCGGCCGCCAGATCGACGATCACCGAGCCCGGCGCCATGCCCGCGACCATCTCTTTCGTCACCAGGATCGGCGACTTCTTGCCGGGCACAACCGCCGTGGTGATCACCACGTCGCTCTCGCGCCACCACCTTGCCCAGCAGCTCGCGCTGCTGCTGGTAGAACGATTCGTCCTGCGCCTTGGCGTAGCCGCCGCGCGTCCTGCGCGTCGGCAACCTCCAGCGGCAGCTCGACAAAGCGCCCGCCCAGGCTTTGCACCTGCTCCTTCACCGCCGGCCGCAAGTCATACGCCGAAACCACCGCGCCCAGCCTGCGGGCCGTTGCGATGGCCTGCAATCCGGCCACGCCCGCGCCGATCACCAGCACGCGCGAGGGCGTGATGGTTCCAGCCGCCGTCGTCAGCATGGGAAAAATGCGCGGCAGCTTGTCGGCGCCGATCAGCACCGCCTTGTAACCGCAGATGGTGCCCATCGACGAAAGAGCGTCCATGCTTTGCGCGCGCGTGATGCGCGGCATCAGCTCCACCGAAAACGAGGTCACGCCGGCGGCGGCAATGTCCTGCAAAGTTTTCACGCTGCCCATGGGCCGCAGGAAGCCGATCACGACTTGCCCGCGCTTGAACAGCGCGACGTCGGCCTGCCCGGTGCGATCGTTGGAGCCGTAGCAGAGAACCTGCAGGAGGATGTCGGCGCTTCCGAAAACATCGCCGCGGCTGGCGAGGATTTTGGCGCCCTTGTCCGCATAGTGCGCATCGGGATAACCGGCCTCAACTCCGGCGCCGGCTTCGATGACCACTTCCAAGCCCGCCTTGGCGAGATTGGGAATCACGCCAGGCACAAGAGCCACACGACGCTCTCCCGGGAATGTTTCCCGGGGAACACCGACAATCATAGGGCCTCCTTGCGATCCCGCAGGCCCTATGGCCCGGCCGGATTGCGTTGAGCGGAAAGGAGCATTCTACGCAGAGCGCCAGGAAAGTCCAGCAGTTGTGACGAGGAGTGAACCTTGGCCCTCACCGGCCTGCCGCACCGTATCCACGGGAACTCTGGCGGCCAAATTCGGGAAGGATGGGTGGCGAATTCGGTACCTTCGGAGTGTCCGGTCCGGGTTTCCAACGGTTGGCTCGGTTGCCGAGCTGCCAGCTAAATGGTTCAGGGCTGGAACCTTAGAACGACTATGGCCGATTCAAGCCCATTTTAGGCGTGCTGTTTCGGCACGGGTTGTGGTCAAAATACAACAGTCCGGGGTAGCTGCAACCTTGTAATCTATTGCATGCGCTGCTCTTAGTCTCTTCGATTTGATCTACGAACGTACAATTCGCAACCCGGTTGAATGTAGCGGTGTCGGCCTCCATAGCGGAGCCCCAGCCCATCTACGTATTCTGCCTGCGCCGGCCGGAAGCGGCATCGTTTTCCGCCGCACCGACCTGGATGACTTTGAAGTTGAAGCCATCAGCCGCAACGTGGCCAAGGTCAGCTACGCCACCAGCTTGATGAAAAAGGGCGTGCTCATTTCCACCACCGAGCACCTGCTCTCGGCCTTCATCGGCATGGGCGTCGACAACGCCGTCGTCGAACTGGACAACCTCGAGGTACCGATCCTCGACGGCAGCGCGCAGCCCTTCGTCGAGATGATCACCGAAGCCGGAGTCCGCCAGCAGCGCCGCAAGCGCGTCTACCTGAAGATCCTGCGCCCGTACGAGTTACAGGAGGGCGACAAGTTCATCGGCGTCTACCCGGCCGAGCGCTATTCGGTCAGCTACGCTATCGACTTCCCCCATCCGCTGATCGGCAGCGAGACCTTCCAGGTGGAGCTCTCCAACGGCAGCTACGTCCGCGAAATCGCCGCCGCCCGTACCTTTGGCTTCCTCGAGCAGCAGAACGCGATGCTGAACATGGGCCTCATCCGCGGCGCCTCCCGCGACAACTGCGTGGTGCTCACGCGCCAGGGCATCGACAATCCGCCGCTGCGCTTCCCCGACGAGTTCGTTCGCCACAAGGTTCTCGATCTGATCGGCGATCTGGCGCTCTTCGGCAAGCGCATTCTCGGCTACGTGAAGGCTGACCGCGCCGGGCACGCGCTGCACACCGCCATCGTCTCCCGCATCCTGCGCGACCAGAGCTACGCCGAGGAGATCTCGCTCAGCGAGCAGACCGTCGCCGACTGGCCCGCCGAACACCTGGCTGTCGCCGACTAACGAAAAACAGGGCGACCCGCAGGCCGCCCCTGAACTTCACTGTTCTCTCTACCATCTGCCACTTCGAATCCGGCAGGCTATTCCTTCTCAATCGGCTCGACATAAGCGGAGCGAATCAGTTGCTCGACTTCCAGGCTCTCATAGGCGTGTTCGCCGTGCAGAGCTTCGTCGAGACCAATTTCCTCGCTCATCATTTCCACCTTCACCGGCGTGACCATATCGATGATCCGCAGCATGGCGTAGGTAAATCCAAAGGCCCACGCCGACGAGAAGAGCACCGCAACCACCTGTTTCCCGAAGAAGCCGGGGTTGCCGTACAGCAAGCCGTTGGTTCCCGCGGGATTGAAGGCGCTGTTGGCAAAGACGCCCAGCAGCAGGATGCCGAGGAAGCCGCCGACACCGTGTACGCCCCACACATCCAGCGCATCGTCCCAGTGCAGCTTGTTCTTCAACTCGACCGCGAAGTAGCAGACCACGCCCGACACCGTGCCGATGATGACGGCCGTCGTCGGCGAGACATAGCCCGCAGCAGGAGTGATGGTTGCCAGTCCAGCCACCGCGCCCGTCAGCAAGCCGAGGAACTTAGGCTTGCGCTCGCGGATCCAGGCGACAATCAGCCAGGCCACGGCGGCGAACGACGCTGCGATGTCGGTATTCAGGAAAGCCGTGCCGGTCACCGAGTCGACGCGCATCTCGCTGCCCGCGTTGAAGCCGTACCATCCGAACCACAGCAGGCCGGTTCCCAGCGCCACCAGCGGAATGCTGTGCGGACCGCGATCCATCACGCGGCGTTTGCCGACATACAGAATCGAAGCCAGGGCAGCCATTCCGGCAATGTTGTGAACCACGATGCCGCCGGCAAAGTCTTCCACGCCCCAGCGCTGCAGGATGCCTCCGCCCCAAACCATGTGTACGAACGGGAAGTAGACGAACGTCAGCCACGCGGTGAGGAACAGGCAATAGGCCTTGAAGGTAACGCGATTGGTGAAGGCGCCGGAGATCAGCGCCGGCGTGATGATGGCGAACATCATCTGGTAAGCGATGAAGACCATCGCCGGAATCGTGTTGTTCGGGCCCGACGGCGTCGACAGGGTGATGCCGCGCAGACATACGTTGTTGAAGTTGCCGATGATGCCGTGCCAGTCGCCGCTGAAGCACAGCGAGTATCCGTACAGGTACCAAATGACCGTGGTCCAGCCCATCGAGACAAAGCTCTGGATCATGATGGCCAGGACGTTCTTGCGTCCTACCAGCCCGCCGTAGAAGAAGGCGAGGCCGGGCGTCATCAGCATGACCAGGCTGGTACACAAAATCATGAAGCCGGTGTTACCGGTGTCGAGGTGAAGCATGAAAGCCTCCAGAAGACGATTTGCGGTGAGGAGCCGGACGTTCTCGTTGCAGGCAATGACAGGTGGCGCACGGGACGATCACGGAAGGAACTGCAGCAGAGGAGAAGATTGGATCTTCCGTTGTTAAATGAGGCCGCCCTTCCACGTCAGGAAAGTGCGAAACGTGGCATGAACTCGTACGTAAAGGCGGGAAGATCGTACGTGCCTCGCGCGGACGACTGTCGGACAGACGTCTGGCAACCGCGAGACAAGGCTGCGCCCCGGACCTACGGAGTGTCTGTGCATGGAATCACAGTCTCGTGTGATGCCAGCGAAGAATCCCCGTCACCCCAGTGACCGCTGCCGGGGCGTTGTTTTCGCTATGGCCCGTTCACGCCGTTATCCGCTACGAAGGTCCCAACCCGTGCTAAGATTGGGGCCATTTCGCTCCCGGCCCACGAAACTTCTTAGAGCAAGATCTGCCTCTGCCTCGTTTCGGTGTAACTTGCGATATGGCCTGTTTACGCCAACGATGGTTCTGCGGACAACTTCAGTGTTTGGCTCGCGCCTGCTTTAGCTGCTGCAACTGCTTGAGAAGGTTCGTCTTCTCGCTAGGGTAGTAGAAGTTCAAGAAGCGCCACCCTTGATTCTGCTGGTCTAATTCCGCCACTACATCCGGTTTGCCTGATTTCGCGGCAGTGTCCGTTGGCGAAGCACGCCATAATTCGACCGAGCACCTTCCGTCCTTCCATGTAACTTGCCGAGCCTGATAGTGGTCCGCTGGGTCTTGGCTGTTCAAGAAGGGGTCATAATCCAGTCCGACGATTTCTGTGGCTCGCGCCTGAGCGTCAGAATCCTGCTTCAATGCTCGAAAGAGTTCTGGGCTAAACGCGTTCGCCTTACGCTGCAACGCTAAATTCCATGCGGGCCGACTCAGGTTCTTTTGTGTGAGCGGAGCGTACCAGTCGTAAAAGTGCTGTGTGAATAGGCGGCAGGAGCCTGCCATCAGAGACTCAGGTGAAATTTGCGCCAAGCTGGGTTTGCAGGAGCTGGCAATGCCGACGCACAACGCAGCCCAACACGCGATTTGCCGATACCGGTTCATTGCTCGAATTGTAAGGCAACGCTATGTAGTAACAAACGATAAATCCCCATAGCACTCATTGACCCGTAGGCCCCGGCTTGTGATCTAGTATCAGGACAGCAGCAATCGTTTCCTCGAAAGTCGCACCGAGAGAGCACTGACTACATCCCATAGCCGTCGGCCGAAGGCTTTTCCTAATTCACTCCCGAATTTGCCTGAATGGTGGGCGCGCCCTGGTTCTCCGGCGGACGCATCAGGCCGAAGTTCTGCAGATAGGCGACAGTGCGCTGCGCGGCGCCGTCGAAGGTGAGCTGGCAGTTGACGAACTGCGTGTTCTCCCACGTCACGTCGCCGCCGCCGTAAATCAGACGACACTCGGTGAGTATGCAGTTCACGAAACGCTTGTCGTCCATGTAAACGGTGACGCCCTTGGGATGCCAGTTCTCCATTACCTGCATGTATGAGTCCTCCAGGATGATGAGCTTCTAGGATAACCGCTGGAGAGCTCTGCGGAGCGCAGGCGGGCGCGTTCCGAGAAAAAAAGGGCGGGAGACTCGCGTCGAGTCTCCGCCCTCCGTTGAGGAAAAATGCTACTAGGTTAGATGTTCTGTCCGGCAGGAGAGCTGCCTTCGGTGCCGGTGGCGCGGGCAGCCACGTCGCTGGCGGTGTTGCGCACCTGTCCCATGGCGCGCTCGGCGGTGCCGCGGATGTTTTCCACGCCGCGCTGTACGCGGTCGCGATTCTGCTCATAGGTTTCGCGCGCCGAACTTGCCAGGTCGCTGGCGCGGTCAGCAAGATTCACACGGGTTTCTTCGCCGCTCATCGGCGCGAACAGCAGGCCAAGGCCTACGCCAACCCCCAGCCCAATCAAAAAGCTCTTCATATCGTCCTCCTAGATGATGTCGATTCCCTGCGCAGACCAGGCCCGGAGCGAAAAGGGCGATGTTCTCCGTCTGCGGTGTAAGATGCGCGTCCCAATGTCGCGAGTTTGCCTTGGGAAAAGAAGAAGCGTAAGCCGCTGGAACCCTCGACTTACGTGCCGACCTGATGCCCGGATTCGTTGGCCGCGAACTTTCCTGGTGAATTTGCGAAGAACTCTCGCCGCGAGCCAATCCGCCATCGCCTGCGGAGCGTACACCCTGCGGAAGTCAAGACGGCGCTCAGATTTCGCGGCCGCGCCTGTTTACCGCCTCGCCTTCCTATCCCAACTCACAGGAGATCACTTCCATGGATTTGGTTGAAATGGCGAAACTCGCTGACAAAGCTCTCAACCGCCGCAAATTTCTCAAAGGGTCGGGCATGGCCGGACTCGGCATCGCTTCGGCTGGACTGATCGGCGGAAGCTTCACTTCGCTGCTGGCGCAGAATGTTTCCACGGGAAATAGCAGCGCCCTCGGCGGCCGCAAGAATCCCACCACCATTCACGACACGCCTACCGATATTTTCACCGCCGCGCTGGTGGCCGAAGACCTGGCGACAACGTTCTACTACAACGTGCTAACCGGACCGGTCATCCAGGATCCGAACCTCGCCGGTCCCGGCGGCACGCCGCACCATCCCAACCCAACCGATTCCAACCCCGGCAACGTCGAGTATGTGCAGGCGGCGTTCATGGAAGAAATCGTCCACGCCGACCTGATGCGCAGCTTGCTCGGTATCGGTTCGTCGGGACAGGACCCGTACCAGACGTTTTATTTCCCGGCGGGCACCTTCAACTCGCTCCAGCCGTTCCTGGCAATCCTGGACGCGCTGGAGAACGCCTTCATCGGCGCGTACCTGGTCGCGGCGCAGGAGTTTGCCGTGCTCGCCGTCAATGGCGCTTCCGGCTACACCTCCGACCAGCTCGAATATTTTGCCAAGGTCGCGGCGTCGATCGGCTGCGTGGAATCCGAGCATCGCGTGCTGGGACGCGTGATCGGCAATGTGAATCCGGCGAACAACAAGGCCTACGAGCAGACCGACGGGCTCACCAGCCTGGCCCACGGCAACAACTCGGCCGAGGACGCGCTGGCGCCGTTCCTGAATCCGTCGACCGGCCCGGCGTATTCGCTGCAGCAGGCGCTGACCAATCAGGGCACGGTGGCGCTGGCTTCGCCCATCCAGACGCAGTTGCCCGACAGCACCCTCTACTAAACTCGCAAGCCAACCGGCCGCAGCCGCGGGGTTGCGGCCCTCAGGAGATTTGGAATGTTCGAAGGCATCTTTCAACCCATGCACTTGCTCGTGATCCTGTTCATCGCCCTGCTGGTCTTCGGCCCCAAGAAACTGCCCGAGCTGGGCAAGGGCCTCGGCGACGGCATTCGCGCCTTCAAAGACAACGTGCGCAGCGAGAATCCGAAGGAAGTTGCCGACCAGGCGGCGAAATCGATTCGCTGACCAACTCAAACGGCGCTACGCGACTTTCTTACCAAAGCGAAGAATCGCCTTCGCTCAGCTCGCTCGCCGACTAAGTAAGGACAGCTTTTGGCCGGGGAGAAAATTTCCGCTGATAGTACGCCGTGGTGGCAACGATGGCGGGCAAACCAATCAGCATGGGAACCAGCCACAGCCACCAGACTCCGTGCAGCAGGGGGCCAATCGTGACCAGGCAGAACGCGGTCCAAGCCGCAATGTAGCTGCCGATCATTCCCTGCAGGTGGACATACCACCAGAACATCTTCTCCGCGGGCGGGTGGGTGAAGCGCCACATGGCTTTGCCTGAAATCCGCATGCCTATGGCTCCAAAAACAATTGCCGGAACACGCAGGTTCTGCACAATCTCCGGCCGGATTATTCCCGCCAGAGCCAGGGCTAAGCTGGATGCGAAGCATAAGATAGCCGCGCCCCAGTCCAGCCCATCCACTACCGGTTCGCCTTTCCATGTGGCCTTCTGCCCGAGCACTCGATAGGCCACGAAGGCCGCGTAGAAACTGAAGACCGCCACCAGCGCCAGAAAAAGGATCGGACGATAAACCGCCATCACCAGCGCTGTGGAACCGACGACCGCCATGCACCAGAAGTAAATTTTGCCCCAGCGGCGATGGGCCTTGCCGCCCTTCGCCGAGACCAGCGCCAGCGGAGCCAGCACAAAGGCTGTGCTCCCGGCGAGCACATGAATCGTCAGAAGGATTTTCATCCAGATCGGGTCGTGCATCGGTCCTCGCTAGCCCGTCGGCGTCGATGTTTCGCTGCAGTCTTCCTTACGCAATGCGGAACAAAGCGGTTCCACGAAAGTTCCACGCCGGAAGTCGGTGCTATCCTCCGCGATGCCCTCCCTTGAACGACAGGCACGGGTCGGGAAGAATGCCACATTTCTGCTTTTCTTTTTGCATCGGCGTGTGCACTCTGTTAATCTAACTAACTGGTTAATTAAATGGCTACGCAACCCAACTCCGAGCCGCGCCGCGGCAGCCGCCGCCAGCCGGAAGCCAGCCGCAACGCGATCCTGCAAGCCGCGCTGGCCGAGTTCGCCCAGGAAGGCCTGGCCGGCGCTCGCGTCGACGCTATCGCCGAAGCTGCCGGAGTCAACAAGGCGCTGCTCTATTACTACTTTGGCGACAAGGACACGCTCTACGCCGCCACGCTCGACGGCTTCTTCGCTCCCCTGCACGACCGCGTCATGGCCGTGTGGGAAGAGCCTGGCACGGCGGGCGCGCGCTTCCTGCACTACGTCAGGGAACACTTCGACGCCATCGCCGAGTCGCCGCATTACGCGCGCATCTTCATGGGCGAGCTGATGTCCGCCAGCCGCGGCGGCACCACGCATCTGGACCGCATTGCCGCCAAGTACATGAAGCCCACCGGTATGCGCGTGCTCAAGCTGATCGAGGAAGGCGTCAAGGCCGGCGAGTTTCGCAAGGTGGATCCGGTGCAGGTGCTGCCGTCGGCCATCGGCGCCATCGTTCATTATTTTCTGACCGCGCCGTTGCGCGAGCGCTTTCTGCGCGACGAGCCGGGGATCGCCCTGCCCAGCATCGAAGAACGCCGCGCCGCGGTGCTCGACTTCATCGCCGCCGCCCTGTTTGCCGACCGCAACGCCGGCATCCGCATGGCGGCCAAAATCGCCGCATCGGATTCGCAGCAGCCACCAAGGTCAAAACCCGCGTCCCGAACGAAGGGGAAACGCAAGTGAAACCGCATAAATTCTTTTTCTTTCTGATCATTCTGTTTGGTATTGCGGCCGGCTACTACTTTTATTCCACCGACCGCACCAGCGAAACCGTGCTGATCGGCGTCGTCGACGCCAACCAGGTCATCGTGAGCTCGAAGATCATGGGCCGGGTCGAGAAGCTCTACGTCGATGAGGGTTCCAAGGTGAAAGCCGGCGACCTGATCGCCGAGATCGACTCCGCTGAACTGGAGGCGCAGAAGAACGCCGCTGAAGCCACGATTCACGCCTACGATTCGCAGGTGTCGTCGTTGCAGGCGACCGAGGCGCAGACACTGGGCGAGACCAACAGCGGCGTCATCAACGCCGACGCGCGACTGGCGGCCGCAAAGGCTTCGCTGGCGCAGGCCAACGCCGACCTCGTCCGAATTCAGAGCGACTCGCAACGCATGATTGCGCTGGCCAAGGCCGGAGTCGAGTCCGACCAGGACCGCGTTCGCGCAGAAGAGCAATTGAGTGCGCAGAAGGCCGTGGTGCTGAGTGCGCAGAAGAATGTCGACGCAGCCCAGGCCGACCTGAACACGGCGAACGCCCGGTTGCATCAGCAGCGCGCCGCGGCCAGCAACGTTGCCGCCAACGAAGCACAGGTGGCCAACGCCAAGGCGCAACTGGCCGAGGCCGACACGCGGCTGGGCTACACGAAAATCTATGCGCCGGTGAGTGGCACGGTTTCGGTGCGCGCGACGCGCCAGGGCGAAGTCGTGAATCCCGGCACACCGATCGTTACCATCATCGACTTCAACGACACCTGGGTGCGCGCTGAAGCGCCCGAAACCGAGAGCCGCTTCGTCTCCGACGGAGACCGGCTGAAAGTTCGTCTGCCCGAGGGCAATCCGATCGAGGGCACGGTGATCTTCAAGGCCGTGGAAAGCGATTTCGCCACGCAGCGTGATGTGAGCCGCCGCAAGCGCGATATCAAGACCATCGGGCTGAAGCTGAAGGTTGATAACCCCGACGGCGCGCTGGTTCCCGGCATGACGGCAGAGGTGCTGCTGCCTAAGGATTTAGGGAACAAGAAGTGAGGGCTTGCTCTTTTAATTTTGTCACCTTGAGCGGAGTAGCTTGTTCCCTCATGAATTGTCATCCCGAGCGCAGCGAGGGATCTGCTGTCCGTCCGCGGGGGGAAGAATGTTGTCCGTGACAAACCGCAGGTCCCTCCACGCGGGCTCGACCATCCCAACAAGCGCAACAGCGGCGCTTGTCGGGAGCCCTGTCGCCCTTGGTCGGGATGACAATTCACTAGGCGTCGCCGACCAAGACAAAGCATTCGCTGAAGGACTTATCCGATGACTGCAAAACCCAATCCAGCCGAATATGAAGGCGATGCCATCGTCGTCGATCACATCACCAAGAAGTATGGCGACTTCACCGCCGTCGACGACATTTCCTTCAACGTGCAGCAGGGAGAGATCTTCGGCCTGCTTGGCCCCAACGGCGCGGGCAAGTCGACACTCATCCGCATGATGACCACGCTGCTGCCCATCACCTCGGGGCGCGCCCTCATCAACGGCTTCGATGTGGCCAAACAGCCTGACAACGCCCGCCAGTGCATGGGCGTGATTCCGCAGGCGCTGACCAGCGACATCGATCTCACCGTCGAAGAGAACCTGAACATCTACGCCAAGCTCTACGGCGTACCGCGCCGAACAACGCAAGCGCAACATCGACGACCTGCTCGAGACGGTCGACCTCACGAAGTGGCGCGGCGCGCAGACCAAGACACTTTCCGGCGGCATGCGGCGTCGTCTCGAGATCGCGCGCGGGCTGGTCCACAGCCCCAAGATTTTCTTCCTCGACGAGCCGACCACCGGCCTCGATCCCGTCTCGCGCGTCGCCGTGTGGGAGATGCTGACGGCGATCAAGAACAAACGCGCGCTGACCATCCTGATCACCACGCACTACATGGACGAAGCCGACCGCCTGTGCGACCGCATCGCCATCGTCGATCACGGCAAGCTGGTGGCGCTCGACTCGCCCATGGCGCTGAAGGCCAGCGTGCCCGGCACCAACGTCATCGAAGCGCAGTTCGCCAACGCGCCCGCCGACTGGCAGCAGGAGCTGGAGCATCTGGAAGACGTAACCTCGGTGCAGCCGGAAGCCGCCAACATGTATCGCATCCTCACCAGCAATGGCTCGAAGACCACGACCGAGCTGGTTGAACTGGCGGTGCGAAAAAAGATCGAGGTGAAATCGCTGTCGGTGCAGAACACCACGCTGGACGACGTCTTCGTGCACTTCACGGGACGGCAACTGCGCGATGAGCAGGTCAAGGCCTTCAGCTTCGTGATGCCCGACCGCCCGGGGATGCGTCCATGAATCGAATGTGGGCGATCGTCGAGCGCGAGTTGCGCAAGTTCTTCCGCTCTCCGGCGCTGATGCTGGTGTCGATGGTGTTTCCGCTGGTGCAGCTCATCGTGCTGGGCAACGCCTTCGGCGGCAAGATCAAAGAGGCTCGGCTGGGCGTGGTCGATCAGGACCAGGGCACGCAGTCGGTGAAGGTGCGCGAGGCGCTGGCCGCGGTGCAGGCGAACGCCAACACGTTCTACACCGTCCCTTACTACAGCGATCAGCAGGCGATGGAAGATGTGCGCACCGGCAAGCTCGATGGCGCCATCGTCATTCCGCCGGAGTATTCGCGGCGCGTCTACGAGCAGAACCATCCGCGCATCGCGCTCATCGTCGACAACACCGACAACTTCATGAGCTCGACGCTGGAGTCGGAATTTGCCGACCTGGTGAAGGCGCTGAACAATCCCGACGTCGATCCGTCGCGCATCGTGCAGCAAATCTCGCTCGACACGGTCGAGCTGTATCCCTACATCGAGTACATGAAGTATCTGCTGCCGGGCTCGATCGCGCTGGCCATGTTCGTCTCCGTCATGATCGGCGGCGGCATGCTGTACATCGACGACAAGGCGCGCGGCGTACACGAGGGCTACCTGGTCACGCCGATCACCAAGTTCGAACTGGTGGCCGGGCTGAACATTGCCGGCGCGATCAAGGCCATCATGGCCGGCCTGGTGATCACTATTCTCGGGCGCGCTGCTCTCCGGCCTGGGAACCATCTTCACGCTCAGCAACATGTTCTACATCCTGCTGATGATTCTGGCGACCTCGCTGGCGTTCAACACCATGATGTTCCTGATGATGGTGCGGGTGGAAGATCCGCTGGTGCCGCGCGCCACGTTTGGCGTGCTGAACACGCTGCTGTTTTTCCCCAGCGGCGCGATTTATCCCATCAAGGCCTTTCCGAAGTGGCTGCAGTTCATCGCCTATATCGATCCGTTCTCATACTCGGTGCACGGGTTCAAGGCGATTCTGCTGAAAGATGCCGGCTTCGTGGCGATACGCATGGATCTGCTGTACCTGACGGTGGCGGCGTTCATCATGATCACGATCGCGACGGCGCTGTTCAAGCGAACGCTGTGAGGCGGCGGCCAGTGGTCAGTCGCCGGTTTTGGACTGGCCACCAATTTTTGTCATCCTGAGCGAATCGTCCGCGGTCTTCTCCTGCGACCCTGACGTCGCGCGGACGCGGAGTGGAAGGAATTGCGGTTTGTAAGGTTCGTACCTTGCACGGAAACAGCAGGTCCCTCCACGCGGGCTGAAGCCTTTGGTCGGGATGACACATCGTGAATGACCAACCAGCAGCGTCCTGAGTGACCAACCAGCAAAACGTCCTCTGAATAGCAGCTTGGACGATTCACCCATGCGGCTGCTACCTGCGCCGTTGCAGCGTACATCAGGAAAACGTGCCAAAACAGGAAGGAATTGTCGACTCATCCCCGGGTCTTTATAGATTCCTTATACAGCTTTTGGTAGACTGACGCCTCCATGACCCGAATCATCGTCTCCCTGCTGCTCTTTGGGGCGGCCCTGTCTGCCTATGGACAAGCTGCTCCCTCCGCCACCGCTCCCAAGCCCAACCTTACCGGCACCTGGGTTTACGACGCCAAGAAAAGCGTGCTGAAGATTCCAGGGCCCACCTCGATGACGCTGCAGATCGAGCAGGCCGATCCTAATATCAGCCTTGCGCGCACCCAGACCTACGGCGACCAGAACTTCGACTGGAAGCTGGAGACCACCAGCGATGGCCAAAAAGATGTCGAAGAGACTTCGGCCATGGGAGTGACCACCATCACCCACGTGTCCTGGCAAGGCAACGCGTTGGTGCTCGATCAGAAGATCAGCGCCACGGACGGAACCAAAGTGAACGATGTGATGACCTACACCCTGGAAGACAATGGCAACACGCTGATGGCGACGGAGCGGCAGACGGCCGAGCACGGCAAGGGCGCGACCGTCAACAAGTGGGTGTACGACCGCAAGGCGCAATAGCGGGCGGGGCACAGCACTATACTTCGGCTGAACGGCGCGGCTTTACGGGTTCGACTACTGTGTTATCTCAAACACCGTGCCCAGATTGCTTGACCCACCGTGCTCTGTCGTACCGAAGATATCGCCGGAAGAATTGATGTATAACGCGCCGCCCACTCCACTGCCGTCGGTCATGTTGAAATCATGAAGATCGGTATAGGCCCAGCCTCGGCTGCGTGTCAGTTTGAAAATGTTACCGGCTCCGAAGGCACCCTCGTAGAGGGTCGAGCCGTAGAGATTTCCTTCGGCATCGGCTACCAGATTGGCTTGCGGCCCACGCCCGGGATACCATTTGCTGAAGCTCTGCTCTCTGCCGACAAACGAGTGCAGAACCTGGAAGCTCCAGTCGCCATTCCGGGAAGATAATTCAAAGACAGTCCCTCCGCCATAGACGCCGCCCACGCTGGTTGTACCGTACAAATTTCCGTCGGCGTCGGCCAGTAAAGCGGACAGTGGACTGCAGCCGCTTGTCCCCGTTTGCCAGGCGTCGAAGGAGTACAGAATTTCTTCGGACCAGGCGATGCTCCCGGGCGGCGGCGGAGTCAACTCGAAGATCGTGCCGCAGTTGTTAGCGCCACCCGCGGAGGCGGTACCATACAGGTTACCGGCAGCGTCAGCAATCAGCCCACCGGCCGGTAGCGCGCTGTCACTGCCATTGCCGAAGCTCCACGGCAAACTCTCCATCCAGTTGCCGCTCTGATGCGGTTGAGACTGCATCTCGAAAACGGTTCCCCGATTGTACTTTCCGCCAAACAGCGTCGTACCGAAGGCACGTCCGCTTTGGTCGAACAGCAGAGCGCCGAATTCAGGTACCGCCCCGTCCAGCGATCCCCAGGATCCCCAGGAAAAGGCATGCAACATGACATCGCTCCACGTGCCGTCGTCAGACTGCTCAAGGCTGAAGGCCGTGCCGCACCCCTGATACCAACTTCCCGGATTGCAATAACCGTAGTAGCCGGCAGAAGTGGTTCCGTATAGCGAGCCGCCCGGGCCAAACGTTACAGGAGCGAAAGGAAACACTCCGCTGGATTCATGCTGAAAGTACGTAAGCACCCGCAAGGTCCAGCCGGAAGGCGAATTCGTTAATTCAAAGACGGTCCCTCCTCCGGCGTATTGGTTCAGGCCGCCTCCGGAGGCGGTGCCATACAGATTTCCCGCCTGGTCCGCCGTCAAACCGGCGACTGGCAGCTCACCATCCGGTACCCCATTGAAGGTATGGATCGTTTGAAAGCTCTGTGCGAGTGCGAGAGATGCGGTCAGCGAGAGGAGAACGATGCAGAGCAGGGTTGCTCTGGCCGACGCGATGATGAGGCTTCTATCTTCCTCGACCAGCCTAAGGCGCAGCATAAAGTCCCTCCGGAAAATCAGGGGGCCCTGCTGGTGAGAGTGACTGCTGGTTTGGGAAGTTGCCTGTAGTACAAGACTTCGAACCTTCGTGACGAAAAGAAAACGGCCTGACTCGCGTCAGGCCGTGCGGTGTTCCCAGTTTTTCTACAGCGCTATTACTTGATCGACGCCAGGGTTTTCTGGGCGTCGGCTGCATCGGGTCCCTTCAGGTTGAGGCTGAGGGCCTTCTGCAGTTCGGTACGCGCCCGGTCTTTGTCGCCGGATCCCATGAGAGCCATACCGAGGTGATAGCGGAAGTCGGCATTCTCCGGAGCGCGGCGCACCGCGTCTTCGGCGAACGAGACTGACACCTTGTAGTTGCCCTTCTTGTACTGGATCCAGGCCAGCGTGTCGTTCACGGCGTTCATGTCGGGAGCGATCTGCTTGGCTTGGGTCGCCAGGCTCAGAGCCATGTCGAGGTTGTCGCCCTGCTGGGCATACACCCAGGCCAGGTTGTTGGCCGCGATCGGATCGTGAGCGTTCTCGTTGAGCGCCTGCTGGAAGTACTTGCCGGCGTTCTTGAGGTCGCCCTTCGCCAGGTACGCATTACCCACCGAGTTATTCAGCGTGGTGGAGGTGGGCTGGATGGCCAGCGCCTTCTGGAAGGCGTCCAAAGCCTGATCGGGTTTACCCTCGGCTTCGTAGATCTGGCCGATGTGCAGATACCCGGCGGCGTTCTTGGGATCGATGGTGAGTGCCTTCTGGAATTCAGCCAGCGCCTGGTCATACTTCTTGGTGGTAGCCAGGGCGGAGGCGTAGATGAACAACGCCGGCACGCGGGTCGGATTCGTCGTTGCGTACTGCTGAGCGACGGCCACGGCCTTGGGTGCCTGATTGTTGGCGAACAGCATGGCTACGTAGCTGGCCCAGGCGGTATCGAAGGTCGGACCCAGCTTGGTTGCGGTCTCGAACATCTTGTCGGCTTCGCCAAAGTTCTTCATCCCGGCGTAAGCGTAGGCCAGGTTGATGTAGACCGAGGGATCGTTGGGCGCGACCTTCTGGACTTCCTTGAGTTCGTCGATCGCCTTGTCGTACTGCTTCGAGCCCAGGTAGATGGTGGCGATCAGGAAGTGCGCCTGCGGGTTATTGTCGTTCTGCCGCTGCAGTTTGTCGGCGTACTCCATGGCGGTATCGAAGTCGTGGCTGTCGCGATAGACCTCAGCCAGCGCCTGCAGCGTCATTGGGTTGTTGGGTGAAATGCGGTTGGCTTCCTGCAACTCGCTCTTGGCGCCGGCCATATCGCCGCTCTGGCGCAGGATGAGTCCCAGGACGTAATGAGCCTGGGCGTTTTCAGGAGCGTCCTTAACCACGCCGCGCAGGGTAGTAGTGGCATCGGGCAGGTCGCCCTTGATGGCCATCAGGCGGCCATTGAACATGCGCGCCGAGGTGTCGCCCGGATCTTCCTTGAGAAGATGGTCGACCATCTTCTGGGCATCTTCGGTCTTGCCCGAGCTGATCATGGTCTCCAGAATGCGAGTCTGCAGGATCTGGTTCTTGGGATCGTAGGACAGGCCGCGCTGGTATTCCTTCAAAGCGCCGTCAATGTTGCGCGCGGCGAGGTAGAAGTCGCCGATAGCGGAAGCGACATCAGCCGAGGACGGCTGCTTGCTGCGCAACTGCTGCACGATCGCTTCGCCTTCGTCCTTGCGGCCTTCTTTCAAATAGAGGCCGGCCAGACGCAGGTACGGAACCGGCGAATCCGGATTACTCGCCATCTCGTCCTTGTAGGCGTCTTCGGCCTTCTTCACGTCCTTCTTGTAGAGATAGAAGCCGGCCAGATTGGCGTAGGCCGCCAGCGATTTGGGATCGAGTTCGACCGCCTTGCGGAAATCCTTCTCGGCCGCGTCGTCCTGTTGCAGGAAGGCATAGGTGGCGCCGCGGTTCATGTAGGCGTTGGGATCGTCGGGCTTGATCGCGATGGCCTTGCTGAAGGTGGCCAGGGCGTCGTCATAATGTTTCTGCGAGAGCAGAACATTGCCCAGCAGCACGTAGCCTTCGGCGTTGTTGGGGTCGTGCTCGGTAACGTAACGCGCCTGCTCCTCGGCGTTGGGATAGAAGTGCGAACCGGAGGCGAGGAACATCCCGCCCAGGGCAACGCGCGCCTTGAAGTTGTTGGGATCCAGTTCCACCACCTGGCTCATTTCACGAAAGGCGTCCTGATTGTGCTGCAGCTTCAGGTCGGCTTGTGCCAACTGGTAGTGGGCCTCAGCATACTTCGGATCGATCTGGATGGCTTTCTCGAAACTGGATGACGGCCGAGTCGTACTTCTCCTGCTCCATGTACTTCATGCCGCTGTCCAGATATTTCTTCTTGGCGACATCGGGATTCTTGCTGCAGCCGACTAGCGCGACGAGCAGCAGGGAGGTGAAAATAGAAACGATGTAGCGATTCCGCATGACTTCTCCTGGGTTCACCGTGGGATGACCTGATCGAGGTCACCTGTAATTTGTTTTGCGAAGGTAAGCGCCCGCTGCTGGGCCGTCGCCTCATCCCCGTTCAGGACGGGAACCGAGATGCGAACCAGGGCCGCGTCGGTACGATTCAGGCGCAGTGCATCGTAAACCAGATAAAACTTTCCCCAATATTCACTGGCCACGATTCGGCCATGGGACTGATACCAGTAGAGCACAACCTCCGAATCCAGCCCTTTACGAAGCAGGTAGAGGTTGATGGGAACTTTGCGGCCGTCGTCCAGCGGCAACTCGTAGATCGACGACACGGCTGGATTCCAGCCGGCGCCCGGCAGGCAGTTCTTCGGGGAGTGAATCTGCGCCCCGCTGCGCTGGCTGCGGAAGTAACCGATGTAAAGGCCCAGCATCGATTTTTCCATGCCGGGCTCCCAATAGCCGCGATTCAGATAATCGGTCACGCCAAGCAGGTCGCGGGTTTCTTTGTCTAACGGCCACTCGATAACCATCGCCCAAGGGCCGATCTTGGTGGGAAAGTCGGCCATCGGCTTGGCCGGCGGCGTCGACTCGCCATGGGAAAGATGAGCCAAGCCGACGGTAGCCGCCAACAGCACGGCAATCATTGCCCAGTAACGCGCCCCCGCTTTCATTGTGCCACCTTCGCAGCCGGGGCAGCCGGCATCAGGTCAAGATTGCCGGCGCCGTCATACCAGCCTAGCTTCTTGCGGATGTAGGTCACGAAACTGTGCAGGGCGAGGAACAAAATGGTGGCGACTACAAAAATGACCCAGCCGGAAAACTCGTGCATGAACCCTTCTGCCGCCTTCGGTCCGATGTAGTTGGCCATGATGGCCGTAATCATGATGCGCAGTCCGTTGCTGACAATGGCCAGCGGCACCATGGCCAGCACCATGAACCAGCGTACCGCAACGCTGCGCTCAACAACATATCCGTAACCGGCGGCCAGCGCAAGCAACGACATCAGCGAGCGGATGCCGCTGCAGGCCTCCACCACTTCCAGGCGTATGCCGGGCAGGATCAGCACGTTGCCCTCGCGCATGATCGGAAACAGGTTCAGGATCTCCAGGGTGCGCGTAGCAAACTTCGAAGCGATGAACTGCAGGGGGAAGACGATCTCGTTGTAGACGACCGTCGGCATGGGAATGGCGAACAGCAGAAACCCGATGGGGAAAGCCATCGAGCGCAGTACCTTCGCACCGGCAAAGTAGATAATCAGGCCGCAGATCACGCCGATCAGCGACAGCCGGGCCAGCGACAGCTCAGCGCCAAGGCTGCCCAGATACATCACGCCAATGCGAAAACAGCACGATAACCATGCCCCAGACGGAAGGCTTGCGGGGGATGGTACGCAACTTGTCGCGACGGGCCCAGATCAGATAGGCCGAGAGAATCGGCACCAGAAATCCGTGGGAATAGTCAGCATCGTTGTACCATTGCCAGGCCAGGAGCTTGAGGGTCGGAGCGTACAACAACAGCAGAGCCGCGACAAGAACCAAGCCTTGCCAGCCAAATGGCTTTACCGTCTGCCAGAAGGACTGAAATTTTGAAGGAGGTTTCCCTCCAGGCAAGACGTCTTCCACCGCAGTCGACAGCGCAGAACCCGAGGTCTTGGTGCCAGCAAGCGCCACAGTATGAATGCCCCTTATGGTTTGCAATCGTGGAACACGTCAGGTATGTGCAATTATTTGGCCGAGTCTCTGGATTAGCCTGCAGTGAATTGCCCGGTAAATCAATAAGTTAAGCCACTGTATTTGGGGAAGCGCAACACCTTAGTCATTTCATGTGCAAAGTGTTGCACACAAAGTTCCAGCAGAATTCCTTTGCCGCAGGCAACCTTTCCGGTAACAAAACTCGGCATAACAGCATTTGAAAAGTTCTACCCGGCAAACGGGGCGTCCTGGTCCGAAGTGAGACGTTCGACTCCGTTCGCGATCAGCTGAAAAATCTTGTCAATATGGCAAAATGCAACAGTTACGCGTAATCGACAGATTCGGCGGGAAATAAAAAGTCACGAAAGTTTGTGCTTTACCCCTCCGAATGTGCTATAGTGGAAGCATAGAGTCAGATGAGCGAGAGATCGCCCGTCTGGCTCTTTTTGCATTTCTGGGCTTTTTGGGCCTTGGTCACACGGTTTCAAGCTCCCAGTTTCGAGTTTAAGGGCTCGGCTGGGATTGCTGAAACTCGAGAACTCGAAACTTCCCCGCCTGGTTACTTTCGTTTCTTTTTCCCGCGCCTGAGACCTCAAGGCGCCGCCGTGGATGTCGATTCCCTACTCGTTGGGACCTGTCGACAGCCGCGCCCCCGAACATCGCGAGCCATCGCCGGCAGAGTCGCCCCGCCGTCCCCGTGGCCCGCTTTGTTTTTGCAAGGAGAACGTCATGGTACCTGCAAGTCTCATATTGCGCGGGCTATACCTCAACCCGGTGCTCCGCAAGCTGTTCGCTTTGTGGTTGTGCTTTCTGGTTATGCTGGCGCTGCCGTTTCACAGTTTGACGGCACAGACCTGTTCCATCAGCCCTTCGCAACCGCAAGCGGCCGGACCAGGCCAGTGCGTGCAGTTCAGCGCCGGGGGCTGCGGCTCGGTGAGTTGGATACTGACCGGCACGGGCACACTCGATCAGTCCGGACAATACTGTGCACCAGCCATGATCTACCCGCAGAACTACTCGCGCGGCATTCAGCAGTTGCCGAACAGCAGCGCCTACAACACCTCGGTCTACAACTGGCCGGTGCATCCCAACTCGGCGCTGTGGGTCAACCGCATTGCTTCCGACGCGCCCACCCAGGGCAGCTATCACAACTTCAAGCTGGGAGCGCCGCCGCGCTTCTTCCAGAACCTGTTCAACAACAGCATCGACGACACGACGCCGAAACAGATGGTACATGCGGTGCTGCCCTGGTGCCCTGACTGTCAGGATACCGAGTTGCCGATGCTGCAGCCGCCGTTCGTCGAGATGCAATCCGGCTGGAGCATGGACGTCTACGGCGCCTCCAGCGGCGGCACCGGTCCGGATCGTCACATGCTGCAGGCTGACCGCTCGGCGCAGATTCAGTACGAGTACTACCAGGTGATGACCGACTCCCACAATGTGGTATTCACGCCCGGGAGCCCCACGCAGGTGCAGTTCGACACCAACGTTGTCCGCAAGCTGCAAAATCCGCTGCGCATGCAGGTCAACGGCGCTACCGGGGCTTGTGCCGGGATGAACTTCAATGGCTATGCGGCGAGCAGCTTTCTGATCTCCATCGTTTCGCAGACAGCCGCGACGAATGGCTACCAGTGGCATGTTTCGGCGACCATCCCCTACAACTCGCAAAGCTGCTCCAGCGGAGACCTGGGCAGCGCCTGGCTGGCTGCGTCGTCGAGCAACGTGGCTGCCGCGAATGTCGGCTCGCTGGCTGTGTGGTCGTCGGCGAACAATTCCGTCTATGGCGGGCCGGATGCGGGCGGCTCCAGCATCGTCGCCACCAGCGGCGATCCGGTGCAGTGGTGGAACAGCGTGATGAACGGCTACGCCGATCCGAACTGCGGCGGCTGCAACACGGCATTTCAGCACGCGCTGCGTACGACGCTGGGCAACCAGATGATTTCGGCGCGGGTGATACCTCCGGCATCGCTCTATGCGGCAGGCGGACATCCGCGTATGCAGTTGGCCAGTTGCACGCCCACCAATCCCGTCGAATGCACCTCGAGCTACAACCTGGGCACCAGTGGACTCGATGCCTGCGAGGCGCCAACGCCGTGGCTGACGGTTACGCCCGGGTGCTCGTTCCACATCGTGTTTACCGGCCTGACCGGCAACTGGGCGTTGCTGAACGACAACGTGGATCACACCAACACCTTCTACGCGACCGCGGTTACCGACAGCTATCACTTCACCATCCCGGTGGACGGACGCACGCTGGGCGCGGGCACGTGGAACGGCAATCAGTACACGATGTTCGATTGGGCACCGTACGGCACGCGCTTCCGCCTGAAGAGCAGCTTCAACGTCGCCGGCTATTGCTCCGGTGACCTGACCACGGCGTGCCCTTTCGAGAAGGCGTTGCTGAACACGCTGAAGGTCTACGGCATGGTGCTGCTGGACGGCACCGCGCCTGCCGATAACTGGGACACCGGCCTCCTCAGCAACGGCTTCTATCCTGACCAGCTGGTCGATGCGGCCGAGGCGCTGCACAACTGGAATCCGGTGGAGTCGTCGCTGGAGGTGGTCGATCCGGCGAACACCCAGCCGTACTGGACGCCCACTGCTTATCTCACCGCCGGCAACCAGGAGGGCACAACGAATGGAAACCGCGTAACGGTGTGCGCGAACCACTCGGCATGCATGGACGTGTACCTGCAAGGTACGGTCGTCGGCATCGATCCCGAGCGCATGCCGCTGATTCCTGCGGGCGGCAGCTATCAGGCGAAGGTGTGGGTGAATAACAATCCCGACACCAGTCATAGCTGCTCGCTATCGCCGAGCGTAGCTGGCGCGTCGGTCACCGAAGACGGCTTGATCTCGGCGCCCGCGCGCGGAGCGTTAAGTGCGCCCGCGATTACGACGATGGTGTGTACGTCGACTGCTGCTCCGCAGGCGAAGAGTTACGCGACGGTGGAGTTCATGCCGTGGTCGCCCGACGGGTCGTTGCGACTGTGCCTGGGGTGTCTCAAGAAGACGGTCACCGATCATCTCGGCCAGGTCTGGTACGGGCAAGTCACGCAGCGTGCGGTGACGGATTCGTATCAACCCGGAGCAGGCTTGCTGTACGGGCCGCTGTACGGCTCGTGGAATTTCTATCCCACGAACTGGGGCAGCTACACCGACGCGTCGCTTTACGGCGCGAGCCTCTCGCACCACAACGATGTCGCGCTGCACGTGGCGCTGCCGAACGGACAGTACACGGTCAACGTGAAGGGCGAGTCGGGGCTGGGCGTGGCGGCGATGGGCGAGAACGTCTACGACGCCGAGATCAACGGCAAAGTCGTCGCCGGCTGGCAGGATGGCTATGTGCTGGCAGGTGGACAGTGGAAAGGCTATACCCAGAGCTACTCGGCGACCGTGAGCGATGGCGTGCTGAGTTTTGTCGCACGTGATCGCCAGGACACCACCGCGAGCCCATACGGCATGAGCCTGTCGGCGGTGCAGATCGTAGCTGCGGGCAACAATCCGCTGCAGTTTGCGCCGCCGGCGCAGTTGGCCAGCGGCACGGTCGGAACAGCGTACCGGTATCAATTCAGCGCTACCGGAGGCGTAACACCATACAGCTTTGCGATGACGCAGGGCTCGCTGCCTGCGGGAATTCAACTCGGATCGACCGGACTCTTCGCGGGCACACCGACCTCGGCCGGGATGTTCAGCTTCACCGTCGAAGTCTGCGACAGCTCGACGCCGCAGCCGCAGTGTTTGACGGGCTCGACAACGGTGGCCATCAACAATCCGCCGGCGCCGCCGCTGCAGATCCTGACGGCCTCGTTGCCCAACGGCACTAACGGTGCCGCCTACGACGTGATGCTTCGCGGCTCGGGCGGCGTGCCACCGTACAAGTGGTCGAGCTCTTCGGCGCTGCCCCCGGGGTTGCAGTTGACCTCCGCGGGTGAGCTCAAGGGCACGCCCACACAGGCCGGGGCCTTCACGCTGAACATCACGCTGAGCGATTCGCAAGGAACGACTCCGGTGACGGCCAAGCTGTCGCTGACCATCGTGCAAACGTTGCCGCCGGTGATCACCACTACCACGCTGCCGGGCGGCACCGTAGGCAAAGCGTATCCGGCGACGCAGCTTCTGGCCTCGGGCGGGCAATCGCCGTACACCTGGACGGTGACGGCGGGTGCGCTGCCGGCGGGACTGCGCATGAGCACGGCGGGCGCGATCACGGGGACGCCGACATCGACCGGCTCGTTGAAGACGAAGGCATACGCGTTCACCGTGCAGGTAACGGATGCGAAGAGTCAGCGAGCCACGGCGAGCCTGTCGATCACGATAAGCGCGCTCACAGGAAGCGGGCCGATGGGAGTGAGTCTGAAAGGCAAGTGAGGCAGCAACCGGATGCCCCATCCTGCTCCGCGCGGTTTGCGGAGAGGGGTGGGGCTTTCGTGTGTGCAGACTTCAGCCGCTGAGACGGTGGGCTCCATGGGGATTGAAGCTGCCGCCGGCTAAAGCCGGCTCGGGACTGGAGATAAGCGGCCTGGACGCTGGCCTGAAGGCCAGCTCTACCCGCTGAAAAGAAAACCGCGTAAAACGAAATGGCGCGACCGGTTCGTCACGCCGATCTCGAAACTGGAAACTTACAACCGGACGATCTTGTCTGACTCGAACTTCTTCATGGCGTTGCGGGTGTCGACGATGAGCTTCGCCGAATCGAGCAGCGCCTTGTAATCGAAGTCGGTATGGTCGGTGATGATGACCACGCAGTCGGCCTTCGCCGCTGCCGCCATCGGTTCCGACTTCATCGTCTTGCCGTCGAGTTTCAGCGTGGGCACATAAGGATCGCTGTAGGTGACCTTGGCGCCGCGCTTCTCCAATAGCAGGATGACGTCGAGCGCGGGCGACTCGCGCATGTCGTCGATGTTGCGCTTGTAGGCCACGCCGACCACGTGAACATGCGAGCCCTTGACCGGCTTGGCGTGATTGTTCAGCGCGTTCTGCACCTTGTCGGCGACAAAGTGCGGCATGTTGCCGTTGATGTAGCCGGCCAGCTCAATGAAGCGCGCTTCGATGCCTGACTGCTTGGTCTTCCACGAGAGGTAGAACGGATCGATGGGGATGCAATGGCCGCCGAGGCCGGGGCCGGGATAAAACGGCATGAAGCCGAACGGCTTGGTCGCAGCCGCGTCGATCACTTCCCAGACGTTGATTCCCATGCCGTCGCACATCAGCGCCATTTCATTCACCAGGCCGATGTTGATCATGCGGAAGGTATTCTCCAGCAGCTTCACCATCTCGGCGACGCGGGTGCTGGCGACCGGCACAACATGTTCGAGCGCCTGTGAGAAGAACAGCTCGCCCATCTCGCGTGCAGGCGGGCGTCACGCCGCCGACAACCTTAGGCGTGTTATGCGTCTGGTAAGTCGGGTTGCCGGGATCGACGCGCTCGGGCGAGAAGCAGAGGAAGAAGTCGTGTCCGACTTTGTAGCCCAGCTTCTCGAAGGTCGGCAGCAGCAACTCATCGGTGGTGCCTGGGTACGTTGTCGACTCCAGAATGATGAGGAGCCCGGGATGGAAGTGCTTGGCGACCTCTTCCACGGCCGAGACGATGAAGCTCATATCCGGGTCTTTGGTCTTGCGTAGCGGCGTAGGGACGCAGATGTTGATAGTGTCCAGTTCGCGCACGACGGAGAAATCGGTGGTAGCGCGAAATTTCTTGCCGTTGACGTACTTCGCGATCTCGGCCGAGGGAACGTCCTGCACGTGCGATTCGCCGCGGTTCAGGCCATCGACCTTCGATTCCTGCACGTCAATGCCGGTCACGGTAAAGCCGGCGTTGGCGAACTCCACCGCCAGGGGCAAACCGACGTAGCCGAGTCCCACAATACCGACACGGGCAGTTTTATTTTTGATTTTTTCTTTCAGCGTTTCGATGATGGTCACAGTTGTCTCGGCAGTCTGCATCAGATTTCCCAGTTCCCCCAGCTTCGCTTTGCCGTCGCAAACCGGCGGCGACTTCAATTTCCCGCGAGAGAACTTAAAGATTATCGTTCGCGCTTCGAGTTTGCAATTTAAGCAACAACAGCTTCATAGACTCTGAAAGGCCGCTGCTGAGGGCCTTCCGCGTCCAACCTCACGGTTCACGTCTTCAGACTGAAACCAACGGTGGAGCACGCCTTCAGGCGTGCTGATCACAGCCGTGTCTTCCTGTGCGCTTTAGCGCCTGAGGTCAACCTGCTTCCTCACCTCAGCGGCTGAAGCCAAGGACTAAAAGTCACATTTACTGCACGCCTGAAGGCGTGCTCCACTCTTGCCCCAAGTTGCCGCCGACTAAAGCCGAGTCGAGTACAGAAGCAACCTTGACGCTGGCTGAAGGCCGGCTCTAACCTGCGACTGGCTGCGCCTTGGCGCGCGCGACGTACGCCTGCCGCAGAACTTCTCGGCTGCGCTGGCCGGCGTGGCCATCCCACAGCGGAGGAATTTGCGACGAGCGCGGCGAGCTTTGCAATTCGTTCCACGCCGCCAGAATCGTCGCCTTCTTCGTTCCCGCCAGGCGATTGGTTCCCATCTCGATCGTAACCGGCCGCTCAGTATTGTCGCGAAGGGTCAGGCAGTTCACGCCCAGCACCGTTGTTTCTTCCTGAATGCCGCCGGAGTCGGTAAGCACCAGCGACGCCCCGGCTTCGAGCGCAAGAAAGTCGAGATAGCCGAGCGGCTCCAGCAGGCGCATCTCGCGCGGCAACGGCAGCGGGCTGCTCTCCAGACGCGCGCGGGTGCGCGGATGCACCGGCCAGAACAGCGGCGTGTCCTCGGCGATGACGCGCAACGCGCCCAGGATTTCTTCCAGCGCGGCAGGATCGTCGACGTTGGCGGGACGATGCAGCGTGACCACGCCGTAGTTCATGCCGCCGATGCCGAGGCGATTGGCGACGTCGGACCGCTTGGCGCGCTCGACGTTCTGGCGCAGCGAATCGATCATCAGGTTGCCGACCATGTGAATGCGCTCGGGCGCGGTGCCTTCGCGCAGCAGGTTCACCCGGCCGCTCTCCTCAGTGACGAGAAATAAATCGGAGATGGAGTCGGTGACGATGCGGTTGATTTCTTCCGGCATGGTGCGGTCGAAGCTGCGCAATCCGGCCTCAACGTGAACCACGTCGATGAGCAACTTCTTGGCGACCATGGCCGCGGCCGCGGTGGAATTCACGTCACCGACAACAATGATCGCAACCGGCTTCTCTTCGACGAGCACGGGTTCGATGCGGCGCATGATCTCGGCGGTCTGCTGGGCGTGCGAGCCGGAGCCGACTTCGAGATGATGCTGCGGCTCGGGGATGCCGAGGTCGCGGAAAAATGCGCCCGACATGTTGTCATCGTAGTGCTGGCCGGTGTGGATGAGCACGACCTGAAAGTCGGGGTCGGCCGCGAGCGCCTTCATCAGCGGCGCGATCTTCATGAAGTTGGGACGAGCGCCGGCCACCACGGCCAGTTTGATGGGAAGCATGATGAATCCTGACGGCATTGTAAACGACGCATGCGAGCTCGACTGGAGCATCCTAGCTTGAGGCTCGGGCAAGTGCTTCTGCTACCCTGTCCCTTCATCGCCATGGCCAAGCCGCACGTCATCCTGATTGCCTATCACTTCCCGCCGGGCCCGGAGATTGGCGCGGTACGCCCGTTTCGCTTCTACAAGTACCTGACGCGCATGGGCTACCGCTGCCACGTCATCACTGCCTCGGCGCAAACGGAGGCTTCCGACGACGTGCTCTTTCTTCCCGACGATCTGCGCGAAGTGTGGGAGGGTACGGGCGAGCAGCGAAAATCGTTCAAGGCATATCAGGAATTGCTGGTGCGCAAGATCGCCTTTCCCGGACACATCGGAATCATGTGGGCGTTTGCGGCGGCGGCGCAATGCCATCAACTGCTGCGGAAATATCCTGGTGAAAAGTTCGTCGTGTTCTCGACCTATCCGCCGCTCGGCGTGATTCCCGCCGGGCTGATGGCTTACGTGCGCGATCGCCTGCCGTGGATCGCCGACTTTCGCGATCCGCTGGGCGTGGGCCTGGGCGATGAGTTCACCTCGAACAATCAGCGCTTCTGGAACCGTCAACTGGAAGCGCGCGTCTTTCGCCAGGCGAGCGCCGTGATCGCCAATGTAGAGGCTGCGGCGGAGATGTGGCGCAAGATTTATCCGCGTTACGCGCGCAAGCTGCATGTGATTCCCAACGGCTTCGATCCCGAGGACGTGCCGCGCGCGCGGGAAATTCCGCGGCGTTCGCAGAAGATTCTGCTGCATGCCGGGGCGCTGTATCACGGGCGCAATCCGAATGCGATCCTGGAATCGCTGGCGCGGCTGCGGGCGGCGGGTGCGCCTGAGGCGTCGTCGGCGAAGATCGTGCTGATCGGGTCGGTGGATGCGAAGACCGGGATGAATCAGGCGCTGTGTGAGCAGGGGCAGCGCGAAGGCTGGCTGGAGCTGCGGCCTCCGGTGGCTCGCGCAGAGTCGCAGCGACTGATGGAAGAGGCGGACGCACTGCTGCTGGTGCAGCCGCAGAGCGATGTGCAGGTTCCGGGCAAGCTCTTCGAGTACATCTGCATTGGGCGTCCGGTGCTGGCGCTGGTGCCGCGCGCCTCGGCCGTCGAGGCGATTCTGGCGAAGTCGGGGATTCCCAATGTGTGCCTCTATGCGGATGACGCGGCGCAAGCGGCCGACCAGAAGCTGGCGGAATTCCTGCGCCTGTCCAACACGGCGACGCCGGCGAGCGAATGGTTCCGTACGAACTTCAACGCCGAAGAGCAGACAAAGCAGTTGGCGGCGATTATCGAGACAGTAGCGCGATAGGTCGCTTCCACAAGAACACGCGAAAAGCGGGTGCCCCATCCTTGGTTCTAAACGATGAGTTATTCGCTGCTCTGCGTGAGTCTCGGATGCACGGCCCGCTCCGGTTTCATCTTCGGCCGGAAGGCGTAGAAATACCACTTCAGGTAATGCGGCAGCCACTGCATCACGCGGAAGCGCGAGGTGCCGGCGGTGCGGTCGCGCCAGACGCTGGGAAGCTCGGCGATGGGGTAGCCATTCAGAAACGCTTTCACCGTCAGTTCCAGGCCCAGTTCGAATCCGGCAACGCTTTCGACTTTGAGGTGGTGAACCATCTCGGCGTCGTAGAGTTTGAAGCTGTTAGTGGCGTCGTGCGTGGGTATGCCGCGGAACCAATGCAGCGTCAGGCCGCTGGTGCGCGACATCAGTTGCTTGAAGAACGGGCCACCGATCAGCTTGCCGCCCGGCATGTAGCGGCTGCCGCAGATCAGGTCGTAGCCTTGGAGGTAGAGCTGGTACATTTTGTCGACGCCAGACATTTCGTCCGACAGATCAGCCATGGTGACGAGCACCGGACCTGACTCGACCGCTTCGAGACCGGTCTTGATAGCGTTGGTCACGCCGCGTCCGTACTTATTGCGAAGAAGGCGGAGGCGCGACTCGCCGGACGCGATGATCTCCTGCGCGACCGGGACGGTGTTGTCGGCGTCGAAGTCGTAGACGACGATGGCGCTGAAGGAAGTCTTGATACTCGAGGAAATTTCGCCCCAGAGCGCCTTGAAGTTGGCGCCCTCGTTGTAGACGGGGATGACGACGGTGAGGGGCGGATTGAGCATTCTTCTGCTTAGGGCAACCGCAGATCCTTCGTCGGACTTGAAGTCCTTCTCAGGATGACAATCTCATTTGGAAAAGTGGCGGCGCAGCTGAACTGCGCCCCCTTAAAGCCGACCGCATGCAGCGGCTAAAGCCGCGTCCATCAGTGAGCTCTTGTGGCACGACTGAAGTCGTGCCCTGACACAAGGCGCCCTCAGCCTACATCTGGCCGACGGCGATCTGCTCCTCGATCCACGGAATGATTTCGTCGAGGATCGTGTCCAGCGGCGTCAGCGCTTCGAAGCCGAGCATCTCCTTCGCCTTGGTCACCACCGGCGAACGCTCCTGCACGTCGTACTCGAACGGCGGATCGGAGACGTAGGCGAACGGCTTCTTGCCGCCGTGAACCTTGTTCCAGATCAGCTCGGCCAGTTCCAGCACGGTGGTGCGCACCGGCGTCGACAGGTTGAAGTCGTTGTTCTTGGCGGCCGGGTGCTCGATGCAGATGCGGATGCCCTTGGCCAGATCGCCGCCATAAGTGTAGTGGCGAATCTGATTGCCGGCGCCGAGAATGTGCAGCGGATCCTGACCTTTCAGTATTTTCTGCGCCAGGTCGGGCACAACATGGGACATCGCCAGCTTCACGTTACCGCTCATGATGTCGCGGTCGTTCAGCGCGCGCTTCTCGCCGATGCCGACGCAGTTGAACGGACGCGCAATGGTGTACGGCAGCTGATACTGCTCCCAAGCGCCCTGGGTGAAGTACTCGGTCGCCAGCTTCTGGAAGCCGTAGGTCGAGCTGGGCGGCGGGCAGCGGCGCTGCGCGCCCTCGGGCGTCGGGAATTCCTTCGTGTTCTCGAAGACCATCGATGACGAGACCACGGTGATCTTCTGCAGCTGGCCGTGCTTATGCGCGCGGATGGCGGCGTCGAAGGCGGTCGCGGTAATGCGCTCGTTTTCGGCGAGCAGATCGTAGGCGAACTCGTGGAAGTAGCTGATGCCGCCGATCATCGCAGCCGAGGCGACGAAGTGATCGCAGCCTTCGAGCAGTTCATCGAGCAGCGCGCGGTCCTTGGCGTTGCCTTCGACGAATTTGTAGTTGGGATGCTTGTCGTAGCTCTTCTCGACGCGGCCGTACTTGCTGAAGTTGTCGAGGCCGACGACGGTATGTCCGGCGTCCAGCAGCTCTTGAATGAGATATCCGTTGATGAAGCCGGCCGAGCCGGTAACGAGAATTTTCATGATGGCAGTTGTATTTTCCTTCTTTAGAAGTGCCGCCGGCAGAAGCCGGCTCAAATCTTAAAATTCAGATACGTTTCAGCGTGCACAGCTGGTAAGCTGTGCCCTTTCAAAACCACTGCTTGGTCCAATCGAAGATGCCCGACGGCTCACGCGGTAACGCGACGCCAGTTGCCGCGCGGGCAGGAAGTTCCACGGATCGAGCACGACCTTGCCTGCCGGAATGTCGATGTCCTTGTACACCGCGTGCGGCGCGCCCACGATGATGATGTCGGCCTTGCGCAACGCCGTCTCCAGCGGCACCAGGTTCTGGTCGGGCACGTAGGGATCGGTGCACAGCACTTCGAGCGCTTCGACCTCCAGCAGCTTCTTCAGCTTGTACGACAGGCTGTCGCGCTTGTCGTCGGATTCGGCCTTGAAGCCCATGCCCAGGATCGCCACGCGTTTGTTCGGCAGATCGTGAGGGCGCAACTGCTGCACCAGGAACATCGGCAGGCCTTCGTTGATCAGCATGGCGGCGTGGCCGAGGAAGAAGTTGTTCTGCGAGAAGGCCGCGAGCTGCAGCGTGTCCTTCAGCAGGCACGGGCCCGGCGGCGAAGCCGGCCTTGGCGAAGCTGCGCATGCGCGGATAGTCGCGCGTGACGGCATCGTGAATGCGATAGAAGTCGAGCCCGCAATTTTCGGCCAGCATGTAGAACTGGTTCGAGATGGCGAAGTTGGCGTAGCGCCAGGCGTTGGTGAACAGCTTGGCCAGTTCGGCCTCCTGCGGGTTCAGTTCGATGAGGCTGGGCGCGATCTTGCCGAAGAGCTGGCTGGCGGCGGCGATGGCGTCGGGCTCGAAGCCGGAGACAATCTGCGGCAGCTTGATGAGCTCTTCCACGGCGTTGCCTTCGGCGATGCGCTCGGGGCAGAACGCCAGCAGAACTTTGCGATTCAGCTTGCGCAGGCGCTCGTACACCAGCTTGGTTACGCCGGGATACACGGTGCTGCGCAGCACGAGCAGCGTGCCGTCCTGCATGCGGTCGAGCAGCGCATCGATGCTGCGATAAACGTCGCCGACCGTCGGATTCAGGTGGCGATCGACGGGCGTGCCGACCACGGTGATGACCGCGTCTGCGCCGTTGATGCAGGCGGGATCAAGCGTGGCCTTCAGCGACTTGCCCACAACTTCGCGCAGCAACTCGTCGGCGCCGCGCTCCATGAAGGGCATCTTGCCCGAGTTGACGAGGTCAATTTTGGCCGGGTCGATGTCGAGCAGATCAACCTGCAAACCGGCCTTGGCGGCCAGCACGATTCCAAGTGGCAGGCCGACGTGTCCGCAGCCGCCTACAATCACAATCCGTTTCAGTGTTTTCATGAGCCTACTATTCTACTTGGGGTTTACGGCTGAATCGAGCGTACTGAACAGTATAGCGGCTCCCGGCCAGGTTGGGTTGAAGAAGCCAGCGCCCCGCCTTCTTGCCGTCCTCTGGCAATGGCAGGGTCCGGTGAAGACGCCTTGTCTTGCATCCCTCTCTCCCGATTGCATATAGTGAGGCGTAATCGACCCAAGGGTACCCGACTGTGAACATCACCGAAGCGCTGAAGATCACGCAGAGTGTTCCACGTGACGCTCGGCCGTTCGCGGTCACGCTGGCTTGCGGTTTCACGCCGTTGCATCTGCAGACATTTCTCGCCGCCTATCTTCAGCAGTCGCTGCCCGACCGCAAGGTCACCATCTCGACCGGGCTTTACGGAAATCTCGTCGGCACGCTGGAATCGATTTCGGCTGGGTCGTTGCCCGATGGTCTAGTCGTCGCGCTGGAGTGGCCCGACCTGGACGCGCGTCTTGACTATCGCAGCGCGGGAAGCTGGAGCGCTGCCGCGGTCAACGACATCGTTGTCCATGCGAAGAGCGCGCTCGACCGGCTCGCCTCCGCGCTGGCGAAGATTCCCGCCGGCCCGCGCATCGCGCTATCGCTGCCGACGCTGCCGCTGCCGCCACTGTTTCAGACGCCAGGATGGCAGGCCTCCGCGCATCAGCTGCATCTCGAATCGGACCTGCTGCGCTTAGCCGCCGACATCGCGAAGGAAGGCCGCGTCGCCATTGTGAATCCGCAGCGGCTGGACTTGTCCTCGCCGGCCGACGCGCGCTTCGATCTGAAGAGCGATCTCTACAGCGGGCTGCCCTACACGACCCTGCACGCCGACCGCCTGGCGTCGCAACTGGCGATCACACTGCTACCGCCGGCGCCGAAGAAGGGCATCATCTCCGACCTGGACGACACGCTGTGGAGCGGCATCGTCGGCGAGGTTGGAGCTGACGCTGTGAGCTGGGACCTCCCGTCGCACGCCCAGTTGCACGGGCTGTATCAGAAGCTGCTGGGCTCGCTCGCCGATTCCGGAACGCTGATCGCCGTCGCCAGCAAGAACGATCCAGCTGTCGTTCGCCAGGCTTTCGATCGGCCCGACCTTTTGTTGCGCACCGACCAGATCTTCCCTATTGAAGTTCACTGGAACGCGAAGTCGGGCAGCGTGACGCGAATTCTCGAGACATGGAACATCGCCGCCGACAGCGTCATCTTTGTCGACGACAGCCCGATGGAGCTGGCTGAGGTCGCGGCCGCGCATCCCGGAATCGAATGCGTGCTCTTTCCCGAAGAACGATTACGCTGCCGGGCTGGCGATGCTGCGCCACTTGCGCGATCGATGCGGCAAAGAGCGCGTTTCAAAAGACGATGCCCTGCGGTTGGAGAGCATCCGCCAGGGCGCGGCGTTTCGCGAGCAGGTCTCGGACGGTGCGGCGCCGGAAAGTTTTCTGCGGGACATCAATGCAGTCGTGACATTCGACTTCGCCGCCGGCAACGAGCCGCGCGTCTTCGAGCTGGTCAACAAGACCAACCAGTTCAACCTGAACGGGCACCGTTACACCGAAGCCGACTGGCGCAAGCTAATCTCGGCGCCGGGCGCGGTTTTGGCTGCGATCCGCTACGAAGACAAGTTTGGACCGCTGGGCACGATCGCCGTTATAGCCGGGCAGGTCGACGGCAGCTGCCTGAACGTCGAAGCCTGGGTCATGAGCTGTCGCGCCTTCGCGCGCCGCATTGAGCACCAGACGCTGAAGCTGCTCTTCGAGAGCGCCGGCATCAGCGAGATGCAGTTCAACTTTGCGCCGACCGCGAAAAACGGCCCTACGCGCGAGTTCTTCGCCGCGGTGCTGGGCGAGGAGCCGCAGTCGGATTTTCGCCTGACGCGTTCTGAGTTCGAGGAAAAGTGTCCCAACCTTTATCATGAGGTGCGCGAGATGAGGAGAGCAGAAGCTCATGGATGAGACCCGGCAGCGGCTGACCAATTGTTTCCAGGTGGTGTTTCCCGACATGCCTGCTGAGCAGATTCCGGCGGCGTCGACGGCGACGGTCGCCAACTGGGACTCGGTGGCCGCGATCACGCTGATGAACGTTGTCGAAGATGAGTTCGGCATGCAGATGGACCTGGACGACCTTGCCGACCTGGATTCGTTCGAGAAGCTGCTCGCGTATTTGCAGAAGCGCCAGCAGGTGGCTTGATGGGCTCGCTCCGCCTGCACCACATGGGATTTGTGGTGGCCGATATCGCCACCGCCATGCCGGCGTTTACCAAGTCGATGGCGGCGGAGTGGGATGGGCAGATCTTCGAAGATCCGCTGCAGAAGGCGAAAGTCGCGTTTATGACCACGCGGCCCGGCGATGCGCAGATTGAACTGGTGCAGCCGATGGGCGAAGGCTCGCCGGTGCGACGCTTTTTGCAGGAGCGCGGCGGAGGCATGCATCACCTGTGCTATGAGGTCGCCGATCTGGAGGCGGAGTTGGCGGCATTTCGCTCGCGCGGCGCGATGATCGCCAGCCGTCCCAAGCCGGCCGTAGCTTTCAGCGGGAGACGGATCGCGTGGGTGATCACGGCGGAGAAGTTTCTGGTGGAGTTGCTGGAAGAGAAATAAACAATTTAGTTGTCATCCCGAGCGGAGCGTCCGCAAAAGCTTTTCCGACCGCCGGGTTTGCGGGCGGGCGGACGCGTAGCCGAGGGATCTGTGGTCCGTGTTAAGACAGGATCTGTGGTTCGAGCTCCATGTCCTCCTTGCTCCTCAAAATCCGGCGCGGCGACACTCCCTTCTATCGCGGGGTGAAGAAAACCGCGCGCGCCATCGAGTCGAGCAATCTGCCGCTGCCGCGCTTCCTCAACCCGCTGCTCGGCTGCGGCTTCACCGCCCAGCAAGGCGGTCTGATGGGTCTGCGCTGGCTGTGGAGCTACTTCGTCTGTGAGCCGCTCTTCCGCGGCCGCTGTTCAGCGGTCGGCAAGAAGTTTCGCGTCTGGCGCATGCCCTTCGTTGTGGGACATGCCAAGATTTTCGTCGGCGACAACGTCAACTTTTTCGGCAAAGTCGACATCTTCAGCGGCGGCCTCTTCGACGAACCCAGGCTGGTGCTGGGCAACCGCGTCGATCTCGGACACAACGTGCTCTTCCTGGTGAATAAAGAGATCGTGCTGGAAGATGACGTAAACGTCGCGTCCGGCGTGCGTTTCATGGACACCGACGCGCATCCCCGCGACGTGACCGAGCGCATCGCCGATTTGCCGCCGCGTCCCGAAGAGGTAAAGCCGGTGCGCATTGGCCGCTACGCCTGGATCGGCCACAACAGCTTCATCATGAAGGGCGTGACCATTGGCGAAGGAGCGATCGTCGGGGTAAACAGCGTGGTGGTGAACGACATCCCGCCGTACTGCGTGGCCATGGGCAATCCCGCGCGCGTGGTGGTGAAGAACATCAATCAGACCGCGGCGACAGCGGCCGCGCCCGCATCGTCGCAAGCTCCCACAACGTAGGATACACAAGTAGAGCTGGCCTTCGGGTCAGCGTCTCGGCTACCTTCTTAATTGCCAGAGGCAACTTTAGCCGGCGGCATACACCGTGACCCAATCGCCCATCCGAGTTTTGACGCTCATCGAGAACGCCACCGTTACCGGGCCGGCGCGGAACGTCATTGACTACGGAGCGAGGATGGCGCACGCGGAAGGCGATCTGCCCGCGGTCGAGGTCACCATCGTCACCTATCAGCGCGGGCCGGAGCCCAGCGCACTCGCCGTCGCCGCGAAAGAGGCAGGGCTGGCCGTTGCGACCATAGCCGAGCGGCGGCGCTGGGACACGAGCGTGTTGTCGCAGCTGCGGCAGACGATTGCCGCCATCAACCCCGATATCCTGGAAACGCGCAACGTGAAGTCGCACTTCCTGGTGCGACTGCTGAAGCTGCAGCACCAGTATCCCTGGGTAGCATGGAACCACGGCTACACCGAGACTAGCCGCCTTGATCGGATGTATACGCGACTGGACCGATGGTCGCTCACCGGCGCGTATCGGGTGGTCACCGTCTGCCAGCCGTTTGCTGACAAGATTGCCGGCTTCGGCGTGCCGCCAGAGCGCATCACCATCCTGCACAATGCCGTGAAGCCGTTTACATCACCGCCCGCGGAAGCGGTTCAGCAAGTGCGAGGGGAGCTTGGGATCGGAGAAGAAGCAGTCATCCTGTCGGTTGGGCGGTTGTCGTACGAGAAAGGTCACGCTGACTTGATTCGCGCGGCGGCGGCGCTGGCCGCAATGCCGGGCGCGCCTGTGTTTCGGGTGGTCATCGTGGGTGACGGGCCGGAGCGGGAGAACCTCACCAAGCTGGCGACGCAACTTGGAATTGCGGATCGCGTGACCATGGCCGGATTCCGGCGCGATACTTCGCCTTATTACGGCATGGCTACCGTTGTGGCTGTGCCCTCCCACAGTGAGGGATCCCCCAATGTGGTACTAGAAGCCATGGCTGCCGGGCTGCCGATCGCAGCCAATCGCGTCGGCGGCGTGCCGGAGATTCTGGAAGATGGCGTCACGGGATTGATGGTCGAGCCGCGCAATCCGCATGCGATGGCTCAGGCTTTATCCCGGCTTTTGTCGGATGCCGAGTTGCGATCGCGGCTTGGGGAGGCAGCAAAGGCGCAGGCTGCTTCGGCGCACACACCGGAGGCGTACCGGCGGGCGCTGGTCGGGTTCTATCAAGAGACGCTGCGCAGCGTTCGGCCCGCCCTGGCCCAAACGCGGGGCTAGAACGGGAGCTTGTCGGAAAGGCAAAGGCGCACTCGGATGACGCACGAGAAACATTTCTTAGTGCAGCACTAGCCCCGATCGCCAGCGGTCTACCAATTCCCACCAGAGATATTTCTCCCACTCATCGATAACGGTCTTGGCCCACCAGCGATGTTTCCACCACTGCTCGGCGGCGTTGGCGGGCCATGAGGACGCAGCCACCGACCACTGATACTGCGGCAGGCGGGCGCGGAAGATCGAAAGAGCGCGACGGGTGTGGAAGTCGGAGGTAACGACGATGGCCGACGCCGCGTGAGCCTGCTTCAGACAGCGCTCGACATCGGCAGCTTCGCCATATGTCGAGTCCGCCATTGTGGGACATACCTGCGCGTTGCGGAAAGTGGGCGTGCGGGCCAGGTAATCGCGGACCAGATCGGCTTCACTCTTGCCGTAGAAGTCGCGGCTGACGTCGGCGTCGATCAAGATGACCGGAGCGTAGCCCATCTTCTGCAAGCGAATCGCCTGGGCAAAGCGCGAGCTGCCTTCGCCGCCCGCCAGCACGACCATCATGTCGGAACGCTCGGGGGCGTTGATGACCAGAAACGATCCCGAGCGCGAGAGCAGCCACAGCAGGGTCGCGATAAACGCCACCAGGACAACCAGCCAGACGAGCCCTTTTGCGGTGACGATTGCTTTGCGTGAGGCAGTGCCGGGTGCCGCTGTCTGCGCCTCTACTTGGCTTCGAGGCATGCTGCCCCCATCTCCACCTGCTCGGCGTGCAGGCGTAGCAGGACGTCGCCAACAACATTCCAGTCATAGCGCGTCTCGACCAACTGCCGGGCGTCGGCGACCATCTGGCGACGTTGCGGCGAGTCTGCTTGCATGGTGACGACGGCGTCCGCCATGGTCTCCGGCGTGTCGGCGATCAAGATGTCTTTGCCGTGTGTGACCGCGAGGCCTTCGGCGCCTAGCGTTGTCGAAACGACGGGCGTGCCTGCGGCCATCGCCTCCAAGACTTTTAACCGCGTTCCGCCGCCGACGCGCAGCGGCACAACCGACACCAGCGCGCTGTGATAGTACGGCCGCACATCGTCCACCGTGCCCGTGACTACTACATTGTCAGAGGCCAGCGCGCGAATCGCTTCCGGCGGCTGGGCGCCGACGATGGTCAGCCGCAATTCCGGCCGGCGAGCGTGGATTAGCGGCCATGTATTTTTCGCGAAGTGCAGTGCTGCGTCGATGTTGGCGTGGTAGTCCATGCGGCCCATATAGAGAACGTCACGCTTCTCGTTGCTCTGGGCATTGTCGGCGAAGAACTCGCAGTCGACGCCGTTGCCGACGACCTCAATACGCGTATTCGGCACACGCGCCTGCAACACTTCCTTCTCGCGCTCGCTGCACACGGTGTGCGCGTTACACAGCCGAAGCAGATCATCCTCGACGCCGCGCGAGAGCTTCGACGTGCGCCGGGCGTAGATGGCGCGCAGCGGATTGGAGTCGTTGTCGGCATAGCGGGCCAGGATCTCCGACTCGATGTTGTGCCAGTCGAGAATGAGGCGCGTACGCGGCGCGATCCTGCGGATGTGCCGTGCGTAGGCGATCAGGTGCATGCTCTCGATCTGGATGACGTCGAAGCTCTGCTCGCGCAGGATGGGCTCAAGCGCCGTGATGACGTTTTGCGAGGTGTAGTTCAGGACGTTGAGCGGCGTCGGACCAATGAGTCCGCGGAGAATATTAACCGGACGGTAGCCGGCGTCCCGGCGTAGAGCGTAGACCTTAGTCCCTCGCTGCGGTTCCAGGCGCTGGCGCAACTGCTCGGCCTGGGCAGATGATTCCTCGTTCACCAGGCCGACATATGTGAGCTCGGCATGGCGGGCCAGGGTGCGGGCAAAGTAGTAGTCGCGCAGGTGCGCGCCGGAGATGGTGGGCCAGCAAATTCGCGGCGAAAAGTACAGGACATGCATCGGAACGGGAACCTTGAGCAGTTTATCCCATCACGGATATGGGAAATTAGCCAGACATCAGGTCGTCCTCAAGAGGGGCCGCACCAAAATCACGCGAAGACGGCGGTGCTAGGGTTTCAGCCGGTAACTGTCGCCCAGTTTCCCCGCTGCCCGCAGATGTTTTCGCGCTCTCACTAGCTCAGCGATCTGCCGGATGTGTCCCAAGTCGTGCAGGACCCACTCATGCAGCATCTGTTGCAGGGTGATTTCGCCGGCCTCCTGATGCATGGCGCGGCGTCCACCGGCGCTGCGCGGCAACGCCCGCAAGTACTCCAGGTTAGTCTCGCGCTGATCTTCAAAGTGGTCGAAGGCATCCTCTGCGTTGGCATTGCGGTACAACTCCAGGTACATCTGCGCGTCATCCGGTTCGAACTCCGGCAGATCTTCGCTCATGAACCGGTCCACGCGGGCGCGATAGCAGTGCCACTCGGAATGGGAAAGATGGGCGAGCACCTCGGCTACCGAAAAGCGGTCCGGAGCGGGCTTCCATTCGGTATCTTCGACCGACAGGTCGCACATCAATCCGCGCAGAATCCCGGGGGTCGCTTCCAACTGGTCGAGGCAGTCCAGTTCCGATTTTTGCGTCATGCGATTCATCCTTGGGCTGTTCTCTCCGACGTCTACCGGCGGCGTATTGCCGGCGGGCTAACAGGAAGAGAATTCTTTCAGAAACATCATGATTCGTATGCAAATTGTTGCATATTGTGCAGCGAGTTAATGGTATACTTCGTGCGGCTTTCCCCCCAGCCATAGCTCCGCACGCCCGGGGAATGAAGAAAATACTCAAGCATGGGTTACACGCGCTGTTCCTGGCGCTCGCGCTGCCAGCGGCGGCGTTAGCCGGCTTTGGCCGTTTTCCCGCGACGTTCACCATGGGAGCGCACGCGTTCTCGCAGGTTCCCGGCATTCTAGGAGACTACCTCCGAATCGCCTATTACAAGTTGACGCTGAAGCAGTGCTCGCTGTACAGCCGCATCTCGTTTGGTTCGTTTTTTGCTCATCCGGATGCGAAGTTAGGACAAGGCGTTTATATCGGGTCGTATTGCATTCTGGGTCGCTGTTCGATTGGTGACCGTACGCAAATGGCGTCGCAGGTTCAGGTTCTAAGCGGGCGGCGGCAGCACAGTCGGGATTCCCAGGGCCAGATTACGGGGTCGGCCGAAGGGGAATTTGAGTGGATTGATATCGGTGCCGATTGCTGGATTGGGGCCTCTTCCATCATAATGGCACCAATTGGAAGCGGCACCACCATCGGCGCCGGTTCCGTCGTTGTCCGGCCAGTCGGGGCACAACTGGTCGCCGTGGGCAATCCTGCACGAGTCATCAAGGAAGAAATCGCGACCGCCAAAGGGTAATGGGGTTACACAAGTGAATTGGTCCAGCTATTCGAATTCGGATTCTGCGCACGAAGAGTATGACGTCCACGGTAATCTGATCGTGGCCGAGCCGGAGGGCGGGTACGATCCCCTGCCCGAGGTCAAGACGCAAAGCAAGCCTGCTGCCGCGGCGCCCAGCAAGGGCCTGTTCCGCAACCGCCATCGCGGACCCGAGTTCTACAAGCCATTCCACCTCATCCTAATGGTGTATCTGTACCTCTACTGCAGCCGAATTCCGGAACTGCTCCCTTCGCTGCACATTGGCATGGCGCTCCAGCCGCTGCTGCTGATTGGCATGTTCATGACGGGCACGACCAAGTCAATCTTCAAGACGGACATCGGCAAGACCATGACCGCCTTCACCCTTTGGGTCGGACTGTGCGTTCCCTTCAGCGTGTGGAAGGGCGGCAGCTTTACCACCTGGCTGACCACTCTTCAGGCGCTGCTGCTGCTGTTCTTCATGGCGGCGTTTATACGAAGCATTGAGGATTGTTACCGCGCGATGTATGTGGTGGCGCTCGGCATGGCTACCATCGGCGTGCTGTCGATGGTGATGGGCGGAGGCACCGGCGGCGGCGCAAACGAAGTCCGTCTGGGCCTGGGCTCAGGCGCTGACACGCTGGCCGACGCAAACTTCCTGGCGCTTTACCTGGTGGTTGGCATTCCCTTCATCATCTTCGCCATGAGTCTGAAAAAGGGCATCATGCGCGTTGCCCTGGCGCTGATGCTGATTCCGGTGCTGGCCGGCTTTGCGCGTACCGGATCGCGTATGGGACTGCTGGCGCTGGCTGCCGGCATGCTCCTGTTCTTCGCCTTCGCTACGGCGCTGGAGCGGATGTCGATCATCATGGGCGGCATCGTCTTCCTGGCTTTGGCGATCACGTTACTCCCACAACGTATTACGGAACGATTTACGACATTCCTGAACGCTTCGTCGTCAGCGCAGGCCGAAGCGGCCTCATCGGCCGAAACCCGCAAGATGCTCTTCTTCCGCAGTATCCAGTTGAGCTTCGAGCATCCGATCCTGGGCGTGGGCCCGGGCGAATTCATGGACGCCGAGGCCGAAGAAGCGATGGCAGCCGGCAAGCAGGCGATGTGGCACTACACCCACAACTCCTACACCGAGTTGTCCAGCGAAACCGGCTTCCCAGGTCTGTTCCTCTTCCTGTTCGCCTTCTATCGCGGGTACAAAGGCCTGTCGACGATACGATCCCGTTACAAATTCACCCGCGTGGGCCGCGGCGCCCTGTTCTTACAGATCGCGGTTCTCATGTCGTGCGTGGGCGCATTCTTCCTGAGTATTGCGTATAGCGGACTGTTGTATGCCATTCTGGGCATATCCGCTGCCTACAACCAGGCGGTCGCGCAGACCGTCAAGGAAGCGCAGGCTGAGGACGCAAGGGCCGCCGCCACTCCGGCGGAGCCCGTGCTCGCCTGATGGAGGCACGCACGCAAGGAGAGTCCCAGCCGCCTTCGCATCGAGGGCTGATCACGCGCTCGCTCATGTCTAACCGGTCTGCCGATCGCAAGAAAGAGATTGCCAAAATCTGGCTGCGCCTGGCGCGCTATGGCTCGGTAAAGCTCTGCCGCCTGCCGGCGCGGATTTGCGATGCGGCCGACCTGCGGCGCATCGAGGCGCTGGCGCAAGAAATGGCGCCGGTTGTGGAGCGCGATCCTACGTCGGCCGCCAAATACGCCGACTACGATCACTGGGTGCCGTTCAACGTCGCCCGTATCGGCGCCTTGGGACTGCATACTTCCCGGCCTCGTCGCATCCTCGACATCGGCTGCGGCCCGGGATACTTCATGGCCTCAGCGCTGGCCTGCGGTCACGACTGCTATGGCATCGACGCGCCGGACACCGTTCTGACCAAAGTCGAGTCGCGCGTTTACAGTGAGATGCTGGGTGCGCTGGCGATCGAGAAACGCGTCTCTCCGCTGCTGATTGAGCGCTACAAGCCGATGGCGTTCCCGCAAAAAGATCTCGACCTTGTCACTGCTTACTGGATATGCTTCAACCGCCATCGCCAGTCGGATGAGTGGGGCGCGACTGAATGGCGCTTCTGGGTGGACGATGCGCTCACCTACCTTCGTCCCAGCGGCGTGCTGCACCTTGAGCTGAACGAAAACCCCGAGCGTTACGGCTCCCTCATGTGGTATGACAAGGAGACGCTGGACTACTTCCGTTCGGCGGGCACGGTGCAAGGCGGCATCGTTCGCATCACAAAAGGATAGCCTCATCCATGGGGAGAACGCCGGAACGCCAGCCCTCCGGAAAGATCGCGGTGGCGTTGATGTCTGACACCGTAGGACTCGACGCCGGTACCGAGCGCCAGGTGGTCGAGACCGCGAAAAGACTCGACAAAAACCGCTTCGAGGTCCACGTCGTTTGTCTGGAAGACAGCCCGCAACTGCGCGGCGTTCCCGCTCCCTCCCACACTGTGGTATTCCCGACCAAGAGCGTTAATTCCGTCGAGGGCCTGAAGCAGGTTCGGGCCTTCCGCAAGTATGCCGACGAGCACGGCATCCAGATCGCGCACGGCTACATGAACAAGACCAGCCTGTTTGCGGTGCTCTCGTCACTGGGCACGGACCGCATCGCCATCACCAGCCGTCTGAATACCGGCTACTGGTACACGCCGGCACTGCGCAGAATGTTTCGCCTGATGAACCGTCGCGCCGACGGCATCATGGCCAATTCACTGGAAGCCAAGCGCATTGCCGTGGAGACCGAGGAGCTTGATCCCGAGCGCGTGAAGGTCGTTTACCAGGGCGTCGATATGTCGAAGTTCAGCCGCGGGCTGGGCGATCCGACGGCGGCGGAAAAACTTGGAGTTCCGCCAAATGCCCGCGTGGTAGGTATTGTAGCCAATCTGCGTCCCGTGAAAGACCACGCGCTGTTTCTGCGGGCGGCGAAGATTGTTGCCGATCAAGTGAACGATGTGGCGTTTCTGCTGGCGGGACGCGGCGAGTTGTACGATGATCTTCGCAAGCTGTCGGCGGAGTTGGGCATTGGCGATCGCGTCTTCTTCACCATGGGCGAAGGCAACATGATGGACTGGCTCGCGCGCATGTCGATCGGCTGCCTGACGTCGATTAGCGAAGGCTTCTCGAACGCGATCATGGAGTACATGGCGGCGGGCATGCCGGTGGTGGCCATCGATGTGGGCGGCAATCGCGATGCCGTGGTCGAAGGCGAAACGGGATTTCTCGTGCCTGAGCGGTCGCCCGAGGCTTTCGCCCAGCCGATTATCAGGCTGCTACGCGATGAGCCGCTGCGTGCCAGAATGGGCGACGCCGGATTTGTTCGTTGCAGCGAGCTGTTCGAAGTGAAGAAGACCATCGGCCAGCTTGAGGATTATTACCTGTCGTTGCTGGCGGCGAAGAAGCACTCGAAATAAGGGTTCGGCATTGGTTCAGGACCGTCACTATGAAACTACAAGTCATTGCTGTTGCTGTTATTAGCAAGCTGCGCGATGGCCCAGGTGCAAGAACAACAGCAAGCTCCCGCGGTTCCGCCGCCGTCACAGGCGACTGTCGATGCAGTTTACGAAACCGTCGCTCGCTACCAGATCAACACCTGGCAGATGGGCGCGTCGGTTTACTGCTTTCGCGTGCGGGGCGAGGACGCCGACCGTCATTTCCTCGACCGGCTAAAGCCATTGCCGGCTAAGCCTGAGTCGGACTGCAAGGAGAAGCAAAACTCGTACACCACCACAGTCGTCGATAAGCACACGAAGAAGCGGGCGGTGATGTTCGGACTGGGCACTGTCGAATTCCGCAGCCCCACCGAGGCGCTGGTGGAAGGCAGCTACATGTGCGGGAACCAGTGCATGTCGGGCGGGATTTACCACGTTGCGCTCGACGGGAGCCAGTGGAAGGTGACGAAGTTCGAGGTCAGGATCAGCCAGTAGAGGTTCGCTCTTGGCTGGCTTGCAACAGTCATCGCAAGATCCATGGCTGGCTTTCGAGAACAGGCGGATATTCCTTTTCGAACAACTCAGCTGCTGGTGCTGAGGGGCCTAAGCCCCGGGAAGGAAGGCGATAGGTGCCGAGACTCTTTCGCTCTCGTTCTAACATTGCAGTACGCGTTGGTGGCTGCGGGAGTGGCGCAGTCGAATGCACCGAGGGAATTACACAAACCAATCGAGAAGCGGGACCTCCCGGCCCAAACCTTGCTCTGGTTCTCTCTCGTCTCATGCTCGGGCAGGCAATGCCCCTTTACGCCGAGGTCATCGGTAACGGGACGCTCGCTCCCACGGGGACGGTCACCATCGAGATGGCAGGAAAGCCCTTTGCCATTGTCCCTTCGTAGCTGTTCCGAACAAGAACTACCTTCGCTATTCGTCGAAGTTCGATACGTCTGCCTGGACACCGCCCGACAAGAACGGCGTCTTGACGCCCAACTGTCGATCAGCCCGTTGGGGGATAAGACCGCATACCGATATGAGAATGTCGCTGAAAAAGCCGGAAACGCCCTAAGCCAGGATGTCGAGTGGTATGCCGGGCACTCAGCCTGCCACGTTTAGCGTCTGGATGAAGGCGAATGGATCTCGCCAAACCGATGTGGAGATCACGATCGTCGATCCTGATAACCATCGCAACGTACCTCAGCCTTGCTATCTCACCTCCGACTGGCAAAGATACTCAGTGACGACTCCGGAGAATCCGACCTCGGTGACTGTCCTCATAGGAAGCTACGATACCCGGTGGCCATGGGATGTCAGTATATGGGGCGCGCAGCTTGAGGCGTCTTCATCGGCCGGCGTCTACGTTGCGACGAACGATAAGCCGTCGGTGGCAACCGTCGGACTCGCGAACTTCGTGGCCACTCGCGCCATCTCCAGCCCAATTGTCGCAAGTTACGACGGCGAGCGGCGGCAGGCGGATGCGAAAGCGGTAGGCGCAAGCTTTGCAGCGTGTCCTGATCCGAAGATGCGCGAGACAACGATTGGTGGCGACAGCATCACCGGAAATATCACGCAGCGCGAGGAGAAAGTTCTTTACGACGGCAAATACAAACCTCTCTCCTTTGCCAGGGTGGACGTCTATTCGCTCGGACCGTTCCAGCAAATGGCACAATTACCTGTTCATTCTTTGCCCGACGGTGGAAGTCATGTCGTTACCGTCTTCACCCGTGAAAACGGCGCCTTCGATAGCGGAGTACTTGCTGGAGGAGACTATCGCCTCGAGGTTAGCGGCTGGGGAAGCGCGACCGTGCATTTGCGATCCGACCTAGGCAAGGAAGGTTTCGGTACTTTCTACTGGGTCGAACTGAATGACAGCGGCTGCATAGGATCCGGCGAGAGTGGTAATTGATCCCGTTTCATAAGCTCGGGTGCTCAGTTGCCTTCTTTTGGCTAACCTAGGTCCTCAATTCTTATGAACCCCAGGTTAGCGTCCAACGGCAGGACGCGAACCTGGGGCACCAGCAGGATCTCCATATGGATTGTTGATGAGAAGCAATATCGCCGGAAGTACCGGTCTTTCCCGTTTGCGATAGCCGTCTCAAGAACCTACTGGTAGTGCTCTTTGATCCAGTCCTGGTGCTTGTACTTCAGCTGATAGAGCGCCCAGGCAGCCTGCACGGTTGAGTGGCCCTGATCGCCTTCGCCGAAACGGAATTCGAAGACGCCTCGGCACCAGCCGTACCAGCAATAATTCCAGGCGCCGTCGGGCTGCTGGTTCGCGAGGATGCGATCCACCCAGCGGCTGCGAATCAGGTCGGGCCGTCCGGCGGCAAGGATAAAGGCGATGCGCTGCTCGTAGGAGTCGCTGACGCGGAAATCCCAGAAGCCGTCGCGCGCCGTGGCTTCAGCCACGGGGTTAATGACCGCGTTCAACTCCGGCGATGGACCGTTGAAGTGACGATAGATGTCGAGCGCGATCAGTTGCAGGTGGACGCGCGTTCCCCAGTTGTACTTCGTGGGATCGAACAGGTTGGCGCGCGACTCTGCCGGAAGCGGCACGCGGTCGGGCGCGGTCGCGTACATGAACCAGCTATCCTGCCATCCCAAGCGCGGGACCATGTCAGCGGGAATCATCGGCAAGGGCACACTGGGGTCGACCCAATGCGCGTAATACCAGGTTTGCGGCCTGCCGGGCATGCGCACGTGCGGGCTGGACAAGTACGTTTGCACGTAGCTGCGCAGGCGTGGATCGTTCGACATGTCGGCCATGTCGCCGATCATGAACATCAGCGGGGGATTGCCCTGGATGTCGGGATGCTGGACGATCCAGTTGGTCGCGGTGTCGATCGAGTGGTCGAGTTGGGCATTGAACTCGGCTTGCGTCGGACGGTGGAAGGAGTAGTTGTTGTATAGCACCAGGACGCCGAACAGCACGACAACCAGGATGAAGGCGATCAGCGCAAATGAGAATAGCCGCGCGAGGAAGCTTTTATTCGTTGCGCTCGTCGGCGCTCGTTCAGGAATGGTCATGCAAGGCAACCAGTCTCAGCCTCGAATGCAGGCAGGAGGTGTGGAATTCTGTAGACGCCGCGATTCACGCGGCCAAAAAGCAGATCCCTCGTCGGCCTAAAAGCCTCCTCGGGATGACAAAGCGTTAATCAGCGCAGGCAGCGCGACCACGGACGCGTCCCTTCAAGGACCGCCGTCTCTCAGCTCAGCCGACGCGCTTACGCCTGGCCGGCGAACTGCGGCTTGGCCGAGTGGTTGGTGGCGATGCCGGCATCGGATTCAACCATCATGCGCACCAGTCCGGCGAAGTCAACCTCGGGCTTCCAGTTCAAGGCGCTCCGCGCCTGGGCAGCGTCGCCGCGCAGATCGTGAATCTCGCCGGTGCGGAAGAGCTTGGGATCGACTTCAACGTATTCGTTCACCACTTCGGCAACGTCGGCGCCGGCAGGAATGAGGTTCAGCGTGCGTAGCACTTCGACCACAAACTCGTACACGCTGTGCGAGGTTCCGGTAGCGATCACGTAGTCGACGGGCTTCTCCTGTTGCAGCATGGCGTGCATGGCGCGCACGTAGTCGCCGGCAAAGCCCCAATCGCGACGGGCTTGCATGTTGCCCAGCTTGAGCTTGCTCTTCTTGCCCTGCGCCCAGTCTTTCGAGGCCAGCGTGATCTTGCGGGTCACCATCTCGGGGCCGCGGCGCGGCGATTCATGATTGAACAGAATGCCGCCGACGGCGAAGATGCCGCGGGCACGATAGACCTCACAAAGCTTGTGCGCAGCCGTCTTCGAGACGCCGTAAGGTGAGGTTGGATTCAGAGGCGTCTCTTCGTTGCGCAGGCCGTTCAGGTTGCCGTACATCTCGGAACTGGAAGCCTGGTAGACACGGGTGTCGGGCTTGAGGCGCTCGACGATGTTCAGTATGCGAGCGAGGCCGCCGACGTTGATGTCGAAAGTCTCGGCGGGAAGGTGCCAGCTGGTGGGCACGAAGACCTGCCCCGCGAGGTTGTAGACTTCGTCGGGCGTGGCTTTGGCGAAGGCCACTTCCAGCGAGACCTGATCGCGCATGTCGGCATAGAGAATTTCAACTTTGTCCTGAACGTTCTGCAGCCAGCGCATGGTCGACGATTCGCGGCGCACCAGTCCGTAGACGCTGTATCCCAGCTCGAGAAGATATTCGGCGAGGTAGCTGCCGTCCTGGCCGGAGAGGCCGGTAATCAAGGCTTTTTTCATAGAAGGTTCGTCCCCCATACCTGACCGCGGCGCAGACACGCAGATCAGGCGGTGTTCAGCAGTATTTCACTTCATTAGAACATAAGCGGACCGAGACTCCGGGCCGCAACTCCGGCTATCGGCCGCCCCTGCCCAGCAGGAGAATCTTGACGGTCGAGAACATGATAAAGAGGTCAAGGCCGAAGGAGACGTTCTTGATATAGAACAAGTCGTAGGCCAGCTTCTCGCGATTATCTTCCATGGTGACGTTGTAGCCGCGATTGATCTGGGCCCAGCCGGTGGCGCCGGGCTTCACCAGCCAGCGTTCGCGATAGAACGGGATCTCGGCGGCGCAGGCTTCTTCCTGTTCAGGCACAAAAGGCCGCGGACCGACAAAAGCCATGTCTCCCTTGGCGATGTTGAATAGCTGCGGCAGCTCGTCGATACGGGTGCGGCGCAGCCATTTGCCGACGCGGGTCACGCGAGCGTCGCCGTGCTCAGCCGGGGTCAGCGCCTTCTTATCGGAGCCGTCAAACATCGAACGGAACTTGAAAACCGTGAACAGCTTGCCCTGCTCGCCGACGCGCTTCTGGCGGAAGATTACTGGCCCGGCCGAATCCAGGCGGATAGCGAGGGCGGCCAGCAGCATGATGGGCGAGGTGATGACGATGGCAAGCGAGCTGAGCAGGAGCGAGAATGCGCGCTTATAAAGGCGCAGCGCGGCCCGCACGTGGAAGCCGGGCGAGAACAGCAGCCAGCTCAGGCGCAGCGATTCCAGGGGAATTTTGCCGGTGACGCTTTCGTAGTATTCGGGGCCGTCCTGGATGTAGACGCCGCGCGCTTTCAGGCGCAGCAGCTTCTGCACCTGCATCTTGCCGCGTCGATCGCCCATGGTGACCACGATGCGGCGGATACCCTGCTCGGCGACGAGGTCTTCCAGGTCGTCGTCGACGTAGCGCGAAACGCCGCGAAGCAAATCGGTTTCGGGTCCGACGAAGCCGACGACGCGCACGCCAAGATCGGCGCGGGCAGCGATCTCTTCCATCAAAGGGAGGGCCAGCGGTCCATCACCGTAAAGGATGGCCCGCTCGGAGAACCGCGCCGAGCGGTTCAGTACGAAAAAAAGTTTGCGCCAGGCTGGGACCGTGGTTCCGACAATGGCGACACCCAGCCAGAGCGTCGTGCCGGCCAGACGAATTTCCGGAAAGGCGTAGTAGAGGACCGAAAGCGTAACGAACGAACAGCCGAGAACGCCGACGAGTCGGGTGACTACTTCGCGACGATTGGAGAGGACTACCGAGTCGTAGAGGTCGAAGTAGTACATCAACAGCAAAAAGACGCCGACCACCAGGCCGATGCGTCCAAAGCCGTTCTCGTAGCGGAGATAAATGTTGGCATCAAACGCCGTCCCCGCCCAGAACACTACCGCTATGACGAAACCGAGTGTGACAAGTAATGCCTCGGTCACCGTAAGCAACAGTGTTCGGGTGGGAAAATAGGCGTTGAACAGACGAATCATGCAGAAGCCGCTTTAACCTGGCCCGCTTCCTTTTCTTTCTTGGCTTCCTTCTTCGAGCCGTACCGGCCGTAGTAGTGGGAGTAGTCCACATTCAGCATGGAGGCCTGGTTAAAGACCACGCCCAGCAGCTTGGACTTCTCGATCGACTCAATCGCCTTGTTGAGAACCTTGCGCCGGGTGAAGCCTTCGCGCACCACGACCAGCACGCCATCCGAGAGGCGCGAGAGCGAGGTCGCATCGGCCATCGGGAACATCGGGGTAGCGTCGAAGAGAACCCAGTCGAAGCTGGTGGCGAGGGTATCGATCATCTTGGCGAAGCGGTGCGACTCCAGCAGCGGCAGCGGATCGTCGAGAGGCTTGCCGGCGGGCAGCACCCACAGCGGCGTGTCGCGGAACTGGAAGAGCGAGTTCTCGAGCGCGAGCTTATTGTCGTTCCACTCGGTGATGCCGGGCAGCGGGGTCGGGGAGAACAAATCGCTGACGGTAGGCCGGCGCAAATCGGCTTCCACCAGCAGAACGCGCTCGTGCGGACGGCGCGCCAGGGTCATGGCGAGGTTCGCGGTCACGACGGATTTGCCTTCATCGACCGCCGAGCTGGTAATGAGGAGCTTCTGGAGGCGGCGCTTCTTCTGCAAGTGCGCCAGTCGCGTAGCCAGCACGCGAAACATTTCCGCTCCCGTGCCGTCGGGCTCGGTGATGGTCACCAGACGCTGCTCGGGCGTGGGCGTCGGGCGAAGAATGCGCTCGGGCGGAACCTTCAACCAGGCGGCGTCAACCGGCCCGTTATCGATCAGGCCCGTTGCCGCTCCACCAACTGCTGCAAGTTCGGATTGATCTGGAACCAAGGGCGAGTTGGGATTATCACCTTGGGACCGCTGTAAAGCTTCGTACACTCGACTCATGGCTAGACTCTCCTCACGGCAGTAGATTGCATCGATTTTTCGCTTTCGAGTTCCTGGTTATCCATGGTCTTCAGCAGGCGGAAGAAGTTACGGAGAAGGCTGGCTCCGTTCTCTTCCCGCCCAGAAACTGACAGCGGCACCTCTTCCGGCAGGGCTGGGCCGATGAGGCGGAAGTCGGCGGCGACCTCGGTAATCATGTCGCCAGTAACCGGCCGCTGTTCGCGGGCAAAAGCATTGACCATGGAGTTTTCGCAAAGGTTATTGATAATGCGTGGAATTCCGCGCGAGTATTCGTGAATTTTATCCAACGCTTCTTCGCTGAAGATGGGCGGCTCTTTAGGCGCTCCAGCGCGTTCCAGGCGCGACAGAACGTAAGCGTGGGTTTGCGGGCCATCCAGCGGCTGCAACTGGCAGCGCAAAGAAACACGCTGCTTAAGCTGCCGCAGCTCGGGTGAATCCAACACCATCTCCAACTCCGGCTGCCCCATCAGGACGATCTGCAACAGCTTCTGTTGCGAGGTCTCGAGATTCGTCAGCAGCCGAATCTCTTCGAGCAGCTCCGGCCGCAGGGCTTGGGCTTCATCGACGACCAGCGCCGTGATCAATCCCCGGGCGTGGCGTTGAATGAGGAAGCGGTTCAAGTCGAGCAGCATTTCGGTCTTGGTGCGGCCCTGATACGGGAGGCCGAAATCCGCCATGATGTACTGAAAGAACTCCACTACCGGCAGCAGCGGATTGAACACATAGCCGAAGGCGATGTTGTTCTTGCGCAGCTCCGACAACAGGCAGCGGACCAGCAGCGTCTTGCCGGTACCAACCTCGCCGGTGATCACGATGAAGCCCTTACGCCGGCCAACCCCGTAGTGGAGGTTGGCCAGAGCTTCATTGTGTCGCGGCGTAGGGTGGTAGAAAAACGGGTCTGGGCTAATCTCAAAGGGATTGCGCGTCAACCCGAAGTATTGTTTATACATTCGCTATCCCCAGAAGTAGGCGTAGACCACACCCGACGGCAGCGCCACCAGAATCAGCAGCACAAAAGCCATCGCGGCCCAAGGCATCAGCTTGGCTCTGCGCAACTCCTTCGGAGTGGGCAGGGCCGGAATCTCTGCCAGCACGGGCAGACTGGTAGCGTCAGCCAGAGCCTGCTCGCCACGGATGCGGTCGTCGAGGAACTCCGCACCGAAGCCGAACAGCAAGGCCAGGGCAAGACCAGCGCCGATGGCAGCCAGCGAGAACTTGAAGCGATCCGGGAACTGCGGCTTGTCCGGCAAGCTGGGCGGATCGATGATGCGGAACTGCGCACCTTCCTGCCGCATTTCCAAGCTGGTCGCCAGGGCTGATTCCTGCTTCTTGGCGAGCAGGTCGGAATAAGACTTCTGCATGTTCTCGTCGTCGCGCATCATGTCTTTCATCTCGGCCTCGACGCCGGGCGTGGCGTTCAGTCGAGCCTGATAGACCTGCGCTTCCTGCTGCAGACGCTGGAGTTGCTGATTGGCCTGTTCAAGCTCGGCCTGGTTGAGCTTCATCTGCGTCTTCAACTGAAGGATCGGCATTCCAGCCTGAATCTGCTGGGTCGTAGCGTTATCGGAGGCGACGTCTTCCCTGGCCTTGGCCGCCATATCCTTCTTCAGCTTCTCCAGGGCAGCGATCGTTTCCTTCAACTTCTTGACGTCTGGATAATCATCGGTGTAGCGCGCCTGCATAGCGGCAAGGTTGGTTTCCGCGGTTTGCAATTGTTTATCGATATCGCTGGGCACGATGCCGGAATCGCTCATGCTCTGATACTGATTCTGCATGGCGTTCAGATACGTTTCCTGCTGAACGGCGCGCTCGCGCTTGGTATTGGCCGCTTCCATCTGTTGCTGAAGGCCGTTCAAGATGTGGATGTTGCTGTCCAACTGCTCGGGCAGCGAGCCATCATGCTCGGCCTTGAAGGCACGGAGCTTGGCTTCCTCGTCCTGCAACTGCTGGCCCACGGCACGAGCCTGTCCATCGAGGAACAGCGTCGTGGCTTCCGACTGCTCCTGGCTGGCGCGAACGTTTTCGTCCACGAAGAACGAAGTCAGAGCGATCGTCACCTTCTGCGCGACTTCCGCACTGGGCGCCTTGTAGGAGATCTTGAAGGCGAGCAGCTCGGCTTTGCCGGTGATGTTCGATTCGCCCTGGATCAGGTCCATCTTGATGTCATCGCGCATCTTTTCGACCTGGTCATCCGGCGAATAGGCGTAGCCGGGATACAGGTGGAAGCGCGTGATAAGTCCGAGCAAACGCGTACGGCTCAATACCTGCGTGCTCATACTCTGTACACGGTCGGCCAGGTCAACCTGCACGTTCGGTTCAACCAGCTTGCTGGGAACCTTCGGCGGCTCTACCAGAATGGTGCTTTCTGAAACGTAACGCGCCGGCAAGAACCATGCCGAGGCGAAAACGACCAGCCAACCGAAGAAAAGGGGACCCAGGATCCACCACTTGCGGCGGAGCACGATCGCCCAATACTCACCAAAGCCTTGCCCTGATCTCTGGCCCTCAAACTGTTCCATGATGAATCACCGTCCAAGTGAACGACCCCACAGGTAACGAACCGTCAAGCCCAAACCAGCGGTCGATGTTGTCCCCGGGGTACCGTAGAAGTTTTGTGATTGGTTGATGAAGAGGAGATACACTGCCGCGTTCCAGGCTTCTCCGAACTTCCGGCTGAAATTGATCGTGCCTTGCGTCGCGTCCCAGTACTGATGCGCCTGGAGATACGAGATCGATACGCTGTTGTAGTAACCGAGGGCAGCGGCAAAGCCCCACACCCGGTTAATAGGGCGGGAGTACGCCAGCGTCGCCTGGTAGAGATTGACAGCGCCCAGAATTCCACCGCCGTCGGTAACACGATGGCTGAAATTCATGCGAACCGAGTTGCCCGACTTGCTGTAGCTCACGGTGCCGCCTTCAGCGAGATCGAACTGCTGATTGTGCTGCTCTTCAATCAAACATCCGTATTGCGTACAGAAGATGGGAACCAGATCTTTCGTGTTGGTAAGTTCCGGGCCGAGCCAGCCGGAAACCGAGAAAGCCGGATTAAACCGGTAGGTAATGAACCCTTCGAACATCTGAACGCCGGCGCGAGACTCTCCGTGACCGAAGTCCAGAGCGGAAAAGTTGTATCCGCCACCGGCCGAGAACCGCGAACTGAACATGTGCTGGTAGTAGGCGCCGCCGCCCCAGGTGTAGGAGTTCCAGAGTCCTTCCACGCCGCGAATGTAGTGCTGCAGCGACTCGGTGCCGGCAAACGTGATGCTGTCATGCGCATTCAGCCGGTAGGAAAGGTCAAGCGAGCCCGTGTTCTGCTCGATAACCGCTTGCGGGAAATACGATGTCGGGTTGGGGTCATTCGGCTGCGGATCGCTCACATACGTCAGAAAAGGCTCAAAAGGATTATCGGTGTAGATGTAATTGTCCTTGAGACGCATCTGCCAGCGCTTGGCGAAAGCCCAGGTAATTTTGACCAGGCCGCTCTGATTCAAAGTTGTGTAGTTACTGTAAGCGCCAATGCTTAACGAGCTGAGGTTCACGCCTCCGCTGTAATTCAACAAAACAATCGAGGTGGGACGGAGTTGGGCGAAGCCAACGCTGGCCGACCACATACCGATGTTCTGCCAGTAGTTGTCCCCGTGCCCGCCCCAGACGTAATCCGACAGCGAACCGGTGCCTAAACCAAGGGTGAGCCCGGTGTTGTGGGTCACATCGGTGATCGCACTCAACGGAGGAAGCAGCTCGGGGTGATTGAAGGTGGTTTGCGGTCCGGTGGTGGTTTGCGAATCATCCGAGCCGGATCCGGCCTGGGAATTATCCGGCGAACCCGACTGCGACTGATCACCAGATCCGCTCTGCGACGGATCGGACGAGCCGCTCTGCGACTGATCAGACGAGCCGTTTTGCACCTGGAAATACGGATCGTTGCCGGAATAGCCGGCTGCCGCCGGGCCACTGCCGCCGATCATTCCCGTTCCCGGGGTTACAGTGCCCGAACTTGAACTGTCGCTCGAACCTGCACTATTGCTGCTCGAACTGCTGGAGTCGTCCGAGCCGCTCTGCGCCCACGCCATCGGGACACATAGCAAAGCCAGCACTGCGAAGACTACTCCGAGTTGCCGTTTCATATCACCCTCCTCGTGCCCTCACCCGCTTGGAGACTACGGAATGACAAGTACATCGTGAGGCTGAAGCATGATGTTCTGCGCCATGTTCTGACCCTTAATTACCTGCTTGTAGTTGAACATGTATTTTTTCTCTTTACCGTCGGGCCCCATGCGCAAAACATAGACCTTTTTCTCTTTGGCGAAATCGCGGAAGCCACCACTCAATGCAATCGCGTCCAGAATGCTGATGGGATGAACGAGCGGGTAATAACCCGGCTTATTCACGTTTCCCATGATGTTGAAGCTCATGCTGTTCACCGACACGACCATCACGGTGACCTGAGGTTCGGAGACTACCTTTTCCAACGTGGTAGTCACCTGGTCCTGCAATTGTAATGGAGTCAAACCCACGGCCTTGATCTCACCGATCAACGGCATCGTGATCATCCCATCGGGACGAACCGGCACGGTCTTGGAGAGTTCGCCTTCCTTCCAGACGTGGACTTCGAGGACATCGCCAATGCCGATCACGTAGGTCTCGGGACGGACTGCGGGCACGCGCGACGCGGGAGTATTCGACGGCGTCGGCGGCAGAGCCTTGGCCTCACTCGGATTCGAGGAATTTGTGGCTGGTAGTACTGGCTGCGCGACGGTGTTCGAGTCCGACTGGCCCGTAGTATCTTGCGGGGTTGCGTCCTGCGCGAATGCCCCCAGCGAAAAGAGCCCCAACAGCACGATCGCAACTGCCATAAAATTGCGTGTCTTCACAGTCTTTCCTTGCCAGTACATCATTCACCTCATTTGGATTAGTCGGCCTTATCTGGGTCGTGTTTCGTGGAACTGGAGCGGCGTTGGGGGATGCCGACTTCCTTGAGCTTGTACAGCAGCGCGCGATAGCTGATATCCAACGAACGCGCCGCTTTCTTGCGGTTCCAGTTGTTTGCGTGCAGCGCGTTAAGAATAATACGCGCTTCGAGCTTACGAACAGTCTGCCGGGTTAATTTCTTTAGGGACACCGGACCATCCAGCATCAGACTGTCGACAGGGTCGCGCTCGTTGGGCTCCAGAAGTTCGCTCAAGATGACGTCTTCAGTGCCCATGACGACGTAGCGCTTGACCAAATTTTCCAGCTGCCGAATGTTACCGGGCCATGAATAGCGCTGCATCTTCGCCATCAAAGCGGGGCGCACCATCGGCGCCCGGCCATTCAATCGCTCGTTGTAATACTGCAACAGGTAATCGCAGATAATCGGCAGGTCCACGACCCTCTCGCGCAATGGCGGCAGATGGATGGTCATGGTCGCGATGCGATAGAAGAGATCGGCGCGGAAGTTCCCCTGCTCGATTTCCTCGTGCAACTCGCGGTTGGTGGCGCAGACCACCCGGACTTCGACTTTCTTGTCCTCTTGCGCACCGATGCGGCTGAACTGGCCGTCCTGCAATAGTTGCAAAAGCTTCGCCTGGAGTGTGCCATCGAGTTCCGCGATTTCATCCAGGAACAGCGTGCCGCGGTGAGCCATCTCAACGCGTCCGGGCTTAGGAACATAAGCGCCCGTGAAAGCGCCGCGCTCGTAGCCGAAGAGCTCGCTCTCCAGCAGGGTTCCGGGAATGGCAGGACAATTGACCTTGACGAATGGCCCGGAAGACCAGGGAGAATACAGATGCAAAAGGCGAGCGATGATGTCCTTACCGGTACCGCTTTCTCCGGAAACCAGAACCGAGAGGTTGGCTCCGGCGACTCGCTCCAGCTTCTGACGCACATCCCGCATCGCCGGCGTTTGACCGAAGATCACCGGCTCCGGAGGAAGCGACTGTACAGACAGCGCACTTTCGTTATTCGAGCCAGCCAGCAGGGGCATCGCGTTCCTCAGGATTACCTTTCGGGATAACGGTACAAATGAATTGCATTTCTTGCGCCAAGTTCCTGCACATCGCAAACTTATGCGCATAATACTTGTAAGCTGCTGGAAATAATCAAAATAAACGCAGAGCGGCAAGCTACCAATCGAGGGGAAAGGGCATCAAAGAGCACGCTTTTGCGCTAAAAGTGTGAAAACATTTTCACTATGGGGAACTCACTTTCCCTGCACACGCACTTTGCCGAATTCCAATCCGGCCTGTTGCGCAATCAGGGGCTCCCGGAACTGTACCCCCAGCAAAAAGTATTGCCGGTCGGCGGTACAACGGAGGATGGTGGCCTGAAGTTGCGAGACCGAGCGAGGTAGCTGCGTCTTGTTGGCAAGGGCCACGGGAATCTCGAGCGAGATTTGTGTTCCAGGATCGATGTAGCGTCGGGTAGCCAAAAGGACGCCGCCCGCCGACAGGTTCAGCGCGGTGGCGAACTCCAGGAATTCCTCCCCGGAGACGGAGGTCCCGCGGACAAAGAACGGGATGGAGATGGGAAGCCGCTCCCAGCCGCGGCGCTCGGCAGCGGATACGGTTCGACGCAATGCGATCTCCTACGCTACCTATAGAGACGCACTCAGATAACCAAATCGTAATTCGTGACAACCACCTTTGTTTGTTGTACATAAGATGTATGTGACAACTCAGGGTGGAGCATGAACGGTGCAATCTCTTGCGGTTGTGGAGAACAGGAATACCTGCTGAGAGGGAAAAGAGGTTCTCGAAAAGGAAACTGGCTTGCCTCTTTGTCGGGATTTTCATCAGTTTGACGTTGACAATACATAGGGTTGCGGTAAGATGAGCTCTCCCCCTGTAGAGTGCTTCCGCTCTATTTTCCCGAGGATCCGGCAACTGACTAAACCTAAGACTGACTTTGGTCGAGAGTATGCCTGTGGAACGCAGGTCGGGGATTATTCCTGAGGATGCGGAGGAGTCGTTTCGCTCCGATGGGAAGGGTAAAAGGGGTCGTGCAGATGCAACCAGCCAAGATGTCTCCGGTGCGGCAAGGGCTTGAGCTTGTAACCGAAGAGCATTGCAGTTGCTGCCGGGACGCACTGGCCTCCGCTGCCCACGAACTCAAAACGCCTTTGGCCATCATGGGGGGGTACCTCCATCTGCTTCTGACCGAGAAGCTGGGTCCGCTGAGCGCCCGCCAGGTGGAAGTCCTGACCGAGATGCAGGCTAACAGCGCCCGCCTCTCCAACTTCATCCAGAATCTGCTGACCTACACTTCCCTGAAGGTCGACCGCTTCGAGATGCATTACGAAGTGGGCGACATCAACGAGTGCATCCGTGAGATCGCAGAGGTTTGGGCGCAACGCTTCAACGACAAGGCCATCGCGTTCTATTTCCTGCCCAACGAGAAGCTGGAGCAGTTCCCGTTCGACTACTACAAAGTTCAGCACGTGGTCTCCAATCTGCTCGACAACGCCATGAAGTACACGCCTTCGTCGGGCACGGTGTGGCTGCACGTGGAGCCCTATTTCTGGGAGCGGCGAACGGTTTCGCGGCCTCCGTTGGTGGAGCGCCGCAAAGAGCGGATGGTCGCTCCCAACTGCTGCCGCATTTCTGTCTCTGACACCGGACCAGGAATCGCTCACGAATTTCAGCAGGAGATCTTCGAAGAGTATTTCCGCCTGACTCCACAAGGCATGCGCGCCGAGGGCTATGGGCTTGGCTTGGCGATCGCCCGCCGGCTGGTACAAACCGCCGGTGGCAAAATCTGGGTCGAAAGCGAACCCGGCTCAGGCAGTAAATTTTCTGTCCTCGTTCTTCTAAACCCTCAACCCAAGCGCGCCGCGGAGGAGCAATGAGCACTGGCCACATTCTTGTGGTGGACGATGAACCGAGTATGCTGCGATATCTCCAGACCGTTCTGGAGCTCGATTCGTACCGGGTGACGACCGCCTCGAATGGCCTGGAAGCAGTTGAGAAGGTACAACGCGAGAGCCCGGACCTGGTTCTGCTCGACATGGTCATGCCCGGCGCTGATGGGCTTGAGACCTTGCAGCGCATTCGCGAAACCCGCCCCTCGACCAAAGTCGTCATGCTCTCCTGCGTCCGCGATACCCGCAAAGTTGCGCAGGCCATGCGTCTGGGCGCGCAGGACTATTTGTCCAAACCCGTCCAGAAGGAAGAGATGGACGAGGTGCTGCGCTTCTGCCTGGAGAATACCGATCCGGCCGCGCCCGGCATCGGCGAAGCCATCGAAGTCAGCCAGGGCGTATTCTTCTTCTCCGCGACCCCGCAGATGCGCCAGTTGCGCGCCCAGGCCATGCAGGTCGCCAAGTTCGACTTCCCCGTCCTGATCCTCGGCGAGAGCGGCACCGGCAAGGAAGTCCTCGCCCATCTCATTCACAAGTACTCCGACCGCGCACATCGCACCTTCCTGAAGGTCAACTGTGCCGCGGTTCCCAGCGAGCTGCTGGAGAGCGAGCTGTTCGGCTACGAGCCCGGCGCGTTCACCGGCGCCAACAAAGCCAAGCCCGGCAAATTCGAGCTCTGCAACAAGGGCACGTTGCTGCTGGACGAAATCGGCGAGATGTCTCCCGCGCTGCAAGCCAAGCTGCTGCAGGTTTTGCAGGACGGCCAGTTCTCGCGTCTGGGCGGACGCGGCACCGTGAAAGTCGATGTCCGCGTGCTGGCCGCAACCAACATCAACATGCCGCAGGCCATCGCGCAGAAGACCTTCCGCGAAGATCTGTACTACCGCCTGAACAGCTTTGTACTGCGCATGCCTTCGCTGCGCGAGCGTCGCGAAGAAATACCGATGATGCTGCGGCACTTCATGATCCACCTCGCCGACCGCTACGCGTGCGCGCCACTGAGCATCTCGCCGCGCCTAGTCGAAGCTTGCGAGAACCACACGTGGCCGGGCAATATCCGCGAGCTGGAGAACTTCGTGAAGCGCCACCTGGTGCTCAGCGACGAGTCGGCGGCGATCTCCGAGCTGCAGCGCAACAATACCGGCGCTTCGCAAACCGGTTCTGTCGTCTCAATGGAAGAGCGGCAGGGAGCGGCCCAGCCCGACCTCAAGGAGATGGTGCGCAATCTGAAGAATGGCGCCGAGATGGAAGTCATCGCTCAGGTTCTGGAAGAGACCGCGTGGAACCGCAAGCGCGCCGCCGTTAAGCTGAATATCAGCTACAAGGCGCTGCTGTACAAAATCCGCCAATACGACATCCGCCCGCGACAAGCCGGGTAGGAAAGCAGTGGTCAGTAGACAGTGGCCAATTCGGATCGACTGGTTCCTGACCACCGGTGGATAAGCCAGCCGATGCAACCGGCGCGACTGACTACTGGGTACTGACTGCTCGCGGCTGATATACCCCTCCCCTGTTCCGCCCGTAAATTCTTGAAAACACAGGAAAGTGTCCGCAAAATCTTGAGCCCCAGGGACTTACAGGTAAAATCTTGAGCCGCAGGGACTTACGCCGTTAGTTTGCCTTTATGCCCTGGTTTTTCGCCCCTCTGCCAAAGGTCTGTTTCGCCCCTCTTGTCAAAGATCAATGGGCCATCCGCGGGCGCGATATCGCATGGAAACGTCCGCAGGCCACCGGGCACACTAAGCCCAACCTATCAGCGTACCGCAGTGGCGGCTTTCGTCAAGATTACGAAAGGACATGTACTTAGGTGCAATGGCCTTGTTAGGTCGCCGACTGACTTTGCTTAGATTCACCCAGTGCTTCCGCCATGGGCTGAAGAGGTGGCGTCTCGACGGAGGCGGGACTGGATCTTGCGATACTGCAGAGCCTGCCGCGCTCAAATGAAGGTCCAACGCACACTTGGGCTCGTCGCTCCCAACAACTTCTGTGGGAGTATGACTAGGTTCGTAGCTGGTCACAGACCTTTGTGTCGCCACCTTTCTTCACTGCAAGTGTTAAACAGGAAGGTTTCGCCTTCTGTCATCCACTTGGTGACATTACAACGTCAGCCGGCTTTTCAGAGACCGCTTTGTGTACTTTACTCGCCGTAAGGGACGCGACGCCTGATTTTGTAATTGCATAGTCTTCTAATCTGATCTTGTCCCAGTCGGGCTGGGTGGTCGCTAGGAAGTAGCTCACAGCAACTCCAGCGCCGGCCTTTTGAAAGAAATACCCTTGTTGCTTCTCTAGGACTGCATTTGCCTCAGCTTGTGTTAGCCCGCCGACCTTCCAGACAACTTCTTTGCTGAGATCTTGCCGTATGAAGTCTAATCCTCGACGAAATTCGTAGTACTCTTCCGTTAGATTCGAGCGGCCATCCCGGAGCTTGAGGAGCGCTTTCTCCAATACTCTCGAATCAACGACGCCATCATGCAACGGGATCCGACTTATCTGATAGGCCAATTCGGGGATTTCGTCATAGCGAAGTAACGCTAGCTTTGCTATCGGTTTATTCCAAGGCTTAGCCAACGCCATCTTGAGATCTTGTTCCGGCATCGCCATGACGCTGGTGAGATCATCCATCGCAGAATCAATATCCTTTTGGGATACAGATAGCTCGGCATTTGACAATTCGTAGAGTTGTCTCAACAGCTCTTCTATTTTCCTTTTCTTTGTCTCGAATGACGGAGTACTGACGAATATTGCTGCATCGAATCGCTCTGAGCGAGTAATGGCCCGATCAAAATACTCGATGTGGTTAGTGGCAACGAAATACATCACTTTTAGACTCTTCCAGAGTTCGGCCAACTTTGGCAACATGCTCGTCGTCAGAAAACGTCCGAACATGTCGGCCGACTTATCCTCACGCGCTCGAACGAGTTCATCAATCTCATCGAATAGGATGATCGTATGGTCCAGTTGCATTAGCAGCTGGAAAATTTCGTCCGCTCTCTTCTGTACAAAATTTAAGCCCTCTGCAACAAAATGGCTAGGATGTAGCTCTATGTAGTTCCATCCTATGATGCTCGCCAGGCTTCGCACGATACTTGTCTTTCCAGTCCCTGCCGGCCCATGCAGTATGGCGGATCTAGGTCTGTCCTCTCCTATCGGTAGCGCATCAGGATCCATACGATCGAATGGTTCCAACCCTGCCTGGTTGATAAACATGAGATAGAGTTGCTCGTTTAAGCCACCCCGATCCGTCAAGTGTCGGCTAGATTGAGCAAGGTCTTCCGTGCATCTTCGAATTTCGGGGGATTTCGTCTCGGCAGTGCAGCTAGGGCACAGTCTCTCGTCCAAACACCAACCAATTTTCTGAGGTTCTCCGCGTACGAAAACACGCTTGCGGTCGCCGAGCTCTCCGGCTCCGGCGCACGTGAGCCACGTACTCGGTGCCCAGACGACCAACCGAATGCATTCGAAGAGTACTGTGCATACAGCGGTGTTTGGGTCTCTGTCGCATAGTTGATAACCCTAAGCAGCGGTTCCAAGTAACTCTGCAAGGTCGCTTGAACGAAGTCCGCACCGGGCAGCATGGCGCATTGAAGCAACTGAGACAACGTCTCAAAGAAATAACAGTATGCATTGCCACTTTCGAGGTAGTGAAATAACGGGGCATAGTGTCTCCAACTCCCCAGCTTCGTTTGAGTTCGAAACACGCACTTAAATGCTTGCCTAATAAAATCCTGCTGTGAAAGATTTGATTGGTAGGTCGCTGGGTCTCGCAGCACGGTCGCTAATGACCAACACAGTTGGTCGGAGTCGAGCATCGACGACTTCGGCTTCGTGGAGTGCAACGCTATCTGATAACCAGCGATTCGCTGGGAAGCATTCATCAGGTTCTTACGGACCGGTTGGAGTGTGCCACGTTGCGGCACAGACTGCTCGTACTTTCCCGGGAATCTTTTCTGGAGCTCATCAAGCGCAACGACAGTCCAATATGTATGGTACGCATTCGGAGGGTAGAGTTTCGGCTCTTGTTGCTTTTCGTTCTTTGAAGGATCGCCTACTTCCTCCTCGCCTATTACGAGGCGTGCGGGATCGTCAGTAAGTTGTTTTAGCACTTCTTAAAGATGGTAAGAGATAAATATAGAATAGTTGTTCACATTATTTATGAAGAAAGGTAGAGTAAGAGATAGACAATAGATAGGTGCAGAGATGTAGGACAACTATTCTGAACGCTGAAGAGAGGATTCAGCGAACGGTAAGCGTACTTCAAAACTATTTCATAATGCTTGGAATCAAAACGAACGCGCAATCGGCAAGAGATCGTATAACGTGTTGTTGACGTAAGGTGAGCAGATTAGTTGTCACTTAGTGTGAGTTTTTTTAGGTAGGTATCATAAATGAAAAAAGATATCTCTTGGTGAAAATAACAGAGGCTAGAGTAGTGGTTATGACAGAAGTCTTGCAATTTCTTAAGGTTGAAGGCTAGCTATAAGAATGTAGATATAAGGGGGGGTAAGGAGTGCAGGAATTTCTGGAGATTTAATAGCTCTTTTTCTTTAACTATCTTTGATAGGTAGACATCTAGTATGTTCGATATATGAACAACATATAAAAAGATGTCAGCGAGTTAGTGTCTCTCGTTCGTTGTTGAATATGCGCTATATCTTGTCAAGCTTTCTCGTTTGCGCAAAGCTCTAGCTAACTCACGGACCTCTTCAACTATTAATAGCAGGCAATCTTTGAAAGCTTCAGACGTATAGCTGCGTTGTGTTGCGACTCGCCTGTAATATTCTTGAAAGGCTTTGAGAGCGGGCTGGCGTGGGACTCTATTCCGGTTCTGAGAACCTCCACAGCGAAGGAAGGAGAGTGGAATAGTTAGAAGAATGAATAGATGGAAGGATAATTTACTGCGGAAAGAGAGAACAAGGGAACTAAGATCGCATGGGAGAAAAAAACTTAGAGAGCAGCAGTTGGGACTACATAGAAGAATGGAAAATCCGTGGAAAAGACAGCAAGAACTCTGGCACGCGAAAAAGGTTATCAACAACTCGGCTTCTTTCCACACACAGCAGCCGCACCGCCACTCCATGGTACTCCGAGAAGGAAATAAAAAAAAAAGAAAAAAATTGACTTCTGCTTCTACTCTCCTATAATCCCTCGGCAATCGAGATGTCTGGCTCGGGGAGACATCCGGAATCGAATCGCCGGCCCTTGTCAGTCGGGGCTTACGAATCGAATCGTCACACTGCAGTTCTCAGGGAGGAGCACAGGATGCTTCGCAGAACCTTGCCTGCTGTTTTTTTGTTTGCCACCCTCGTTTCTGTCATTCCAGCAAATTCGTCCAACATTTCCATACGCTCGGCACCGGCACAGCAGCGCTATCAGCAGTTCTTCGCGGGGGGCGCAACGTATTTTCCGGTCTTCCTATCCTCACCGTCGTCGCCTGACAACTGGCTGGGCGGCAGCGGGAACTGGAGCAACGGCAGCCAATGGAGCGGCGGGCTGCCTGGCTCGGGCAGCGATGTCGTGATCAACACCGGCAACGACAACGTCACCTGGGACGTCAGCGCCAACATCAATTCACTGACTCTGGGCGGATCGAGCGGAAACTCGACGCTGGCGGATGATGTCGGTAATGACCTCACGATGAATATCGCCGGGGCGTTGACCATCAATCATTCCGGCACGCTGAGTCTCGGTTCGTATACGGGCGGCGCGGACACCATCATTGCCAATGCGAATTCCAGCAACGCCGGGTCCATGGACCTCGGGCTTTACAGTACCGTGCAGATTAACGGCAACTTCACCAACTCCGGTGGGATTGGTCTGACCGGTCTTTATGGAATGGGGTACGCGACCCTCGATGTAAGCGGGAACCTCATGAACACTGGAACCATCAGTGACAACGGATCGCTGACAGGCCAGGTCGCAGTCGGCGGCTCTGTGCAGAACAATAACTATATGAGTGTTGCCGATTTGACCGTCGCCGGCACGATAACCAATAACGGATATCTGGAAGTGGACAGCGGTGGGAGCGCAGGCACCCTTGTCAACGCCGGAACGATGTATCTCTACAACAGCTTTAACACGCCGAATGCGACCAATACCGGCAGCATCACCGTGTTCTACGACGGTGAAGGCGTAAGCGGCGGGACATGGACCGTTTCAGGAACCCTCACCAACGCCGCCAGCGGAACCATCACCATCTCGGGCTACCCGAGTGAAGAGCTGAATGCGCACATCCTGAATAACAGCGGGTCATTGCAGTTGATCGGCGGAGGCGTGTTGCAATCACAGACCGTCACCAACTCCGGCGTCATCGCCACATCCAATCCGCTTCCGAACACCATCGATGTTACCGGACGCTTCACCAACACCCCCACCGGCACCCTGCAACTTCTCGGCGGCACAGGGGACACGGCTCACATCACCAACCTCATCAATCAGGGAACTATCATCGTCGGCAACACCAGCACGCTGACGGTCCCGGTCGGAGCGAGCGCCTCGGGCAGTGCGTTGACGGGATTCCTCAACGCCGGAAACGTTCTGATCCAGCAGGGTGGCACCATCTCGGCGTATGGCAAGTACACGCAGAACACTGGCGAGACGGTAGTGGACGGGCACCTCTCGGGGCAGATGAATTTCGCCGGCGGTTCGGTCTACGGCAACAACGGAACGATCACGGGAAACGTCGCCTCGAATGCGTCGATCAACTTTGGCGATACGCCCATGACGGTGGGCCAGCTGAACTTCGCCGGCAACTACACGCAGGGGGCCAACGGCAGCCTGACCTTCGACATCGCCAGCCAGAACAGCTACGACAAGATGAACATTACCGGGCAGGCGCACCTGAATGGGCTGATGACCATCGACTTGCTGCGTGGCTACGTTCCGCAGATCGGCAACATGTTCGAGATCATGACCTTCGCCGGCGAGTCGGGAACGTTCTCGAATGTAGTGGGATTGCCGATCAACGGGCAGGAGCACTTCACGCTGGAATACAACTTGAACAACCTGACGCTGGATGTGGTCGCAGGACAGCTGAGCGGGCTGAGTTCGCAGAAGACTGGATCCGGCCGCAGCGAGCCCTTCGTACAGATTGCCGAAGCCGGTATGCCGTCGCAGTTCAGCAGCGACGGCCAGGCGCAGACTACGCCGGAGCCGGGCAGCCTGCTCTTGTTCGGATCGGGCATGGTGGGGCTGATTGGATTCGCGAAACGAAAACTACGTTAGCGCGTGGCGATTGAAATCTTGGGGAATTGAGTTCGATTCAGGCTGGAAGGTCGAGCAGGTTAGCACCATTCTTCTCAGCGCGGTACCACGAGTCATGCGAAACCGCGCTGAGAAGATCTTTAAGGAATGATGACTTGCCAGCACCACTCCTAAACGCTCCCTTTGCACTATTAATTAGCAAGCGGCATGCCATAACTCGCAGTGGCGGTGCGCCTCACGCAAGAGATTGATTTGCGGGCTTTTTGCGAATCGCCGGCGCACCGGCAGGTTACAAACTCTTCCCGTTACATCCGCGGGGCTATCCGAAAAGTTTGACTCGCTATCCTGAATGCTAGTCAAAGGCGAACTCTCGTAACCCATCGTTCACACTGGAAACGTGGGACCTTGACTTGCGCGCGGTCGCTCGCTGCTGGCATCATGCCCGTATACCTGCCCACGACATTCGACAGGGTTCTCTCATGTCCCGCACCCATCCAGCCCCGGTTCCGGTAACGTGTTTCCTTCGCCTGCTGGCGCTCGCCGTGGCGTTACTGGCAGGTATGTCGCTGTGGGCGCAGTGCAATTCAGTCGATGAGGCAGAGGACATCAGCCGGCATCCTGTGCCTCAGTTTCACGATCCAAAACAGCCTCCGCCTCTGGAGGAGCCGATTTTGCCTGAGGCCGGCTTCCTGACGGACACGCATTACACCAGCCAGTTTTTCGGCTTCGCGCTCGACCTGCCGCTGACTGTGCAGGGACACGAGATCATGATGGGGGTGATGCCGGAGCGCGAGCACGCGCTGCTGTCGCTGCAGTTCGAGAAGGGCCGGCAGAACGGGTACATCACCATCACGGCGCTGGATCCGCGGCCGGGACTCGACGCGAAGACGCCGGATGCGCAGATTCAGGCGGAGATGCGCTCCTGGGCGCAGAACGGCGGAGACTTAGCGATGTCGGCGGCGCCGACCTTTGCCGTTCCCGACTACATGCTGCGCCGGGGAAAGTTTTATTACTCGCTGCGCCACAAAGGCGGAGTCTTTGCAGCGCAATATTGGACCGCGATCGACAACTACGCGATCAAGGTGGTGATCGGCACCAACGACAAGGATTTCCTGAGCCGGGCGAAGAAAGCGATGGCGGAGGTGCGCTTCTATTGTCCGCAAGACGATGGCACGCTGACCACCATGAGCGGCCAGCCAGTGAAGATTGTCGGCGAGCCTTATCAGGGACCAACGGTGCCAACGTTCCGCGTCAACAAAGCGATCAAGGAGCAGCCCGCGAAAGATATCCCGCTGGGACAATCAACCGGGGACGCGTATCACAACGCCGACGTTGGAGTGCAGTACAACTTCCCCAAGGGATGGCAGGCATTGCCGCCGGAGCGCAATGATCCACCGCCTCCGGATGCATCGCGGGAATACCAGTTTCTACATGCCTGTTCGCAAACGCTGGTGCGGCTGGTTCCCAAGCCTGCGGCGGGCAAGAGCTACCGCGACGGCCCGATGATTGTCCTGCGTGCGCTGGACTACAACTGCCTGTCGATGCGCACTCCGATCATGCTGGGCGAGAAACGGGCGCTGGACGAAACGGCGGCGGCACTGGAGCGGAGTGGCGAGTTCGGGCAGATTGATACCGACCAGCTGAAACTGGTCTCGGGTCATTTGTTCATGGTCTTTAACGGCACAGTGGGCATGGACGAGCGCAGCGAGGACCTGGCGCAGCGCTTCTCGCAAACTATCTACGCCACGCGCTTCAACAAGCTGCTGCTGGTATGGTCGTTTATGGCGCCCACGACCAGCGCGCTGGAGCAGATTCCTACCGATGGCATCGTGCTCGAGGGACTGCCGCCCATCGAGTTACACAAGACACTACGCGCGAAGAACTAAGGTCTTCGTTCGCGAGTAGCTGGATTTTCCCGCAGCTCCGGCCACCTCAACTTCGCGGCCTCCATCCAACCAAGAGCCATTTCCTTAACCCCTGGTCGTGAATTCCCCGTCACGAGTCTCTCGACGGACGGCATACGTTTATGCGTAATCGACAAATTTCTCTGCTCGGCTTTTTCTTCGCACTGCTGCTAGCTGGCCGTGTTGCCCCGGCACAATCGCAGCCCAATGAACTGAGCCAGTACACCAATGCAGTCGCGCACGTGCAGCCATCCGAGCGCGTCATTCAGCTGGAGCGATTTGCCATCAACGCGCAACCGGGTCCACTGAAGACCGATGCGCTGGAGTTCGTCATCTGGGAGTATCTGCGCACACACAACGAGGCTCATGCGCTGGCTTGGGCACAACCGCTGGCCGATGCGGACGCCGGCAATCCTGTGGCACTCGCCCTCCTGAGCAAACAGGCCCGCGATGCGGTGGAGAAAGGCAGCATGAAACCTGATCGGCTGTTGGCGATGTCCAGCCGCGGGCTCGACGGATTGTCGCAGCTGCGGCGGCCGTTGGGCATGGGCGAGGCTGACTTCGTGCTTCTGAAGCGCGAGGCGAACGACATGCTGAGCGGAGCCGCGGGTGTGGCCGAGCTGCACAGGAAGGATTACGTCTCCGCACGCGTTTACCTGCACAATGCTGTTTCGGTCGATGATAGGAATGCGCAGGACGATTACGCACTGGCGCAGGCTGATCTGGCGGGCGATGACAAGAACCTGAAGGAAGGCTACTGGTACCTGGCGCGGGCGGTCGACCTGTCGCAGGGTACGCCGCAGGGCTTGGAGATAGCGCGGTATGCTCGCGCTCGGTATGTGAAAGACGGGGGCAGCACCAGCGACTGGAATGGCTTCCTTGCTTCGGCAAAGCCGGCCGGGAGCGGTCCGCAACATCAGGCATACACGGCGATGGCATCGCTGAATCCGTCGCCGGTTGTGCCTCGCCCGCCAGCGCAGAAGGTAGCGGCGCCGGTTCGCAACGCGTCGGTTAAGAATCCTCCAGTCGCGGCTCCGGCGAATACGAGACCGGCGCCTTCGGTCTGGGCAGATACAGCGAATCCTCCGGTCATTCAGCGGCGTCGCATTCCTGCCACTACCGGTCCGATGTCGCTGGGAATCCTGGTGGAGACATCGCTCACGACGAAAGAGAATCGCGCCGCTGTGGTCAACAGTCTGATCGACATGCTGCGGCACATGAGCGATCAAGACGAGGCCTTCATCCTCACCTACGACAACAATCTGGTCTTCAACCAGGACCTCACGACCGATCCGCACGCGCTGGAAGAAGCGATGGAAAGCATCAAGCCACAGAAGGGTGCGGTGCTGGACGACGCCATTGCGTTTGCCGCCGGACATCTGGCGCGTATCGCCAAATATCCTAATCGCGTCCTGCTGGTAGTTTCGGACGGCAAGAACGTCGACAGCCACGCTTCACCGCTGGAGACATCGTCGGAGATCAACGCTGCCGGCGTGCGCATCTTTTGCATTGGATTGGACGTGAACGAAATGGATGGGCGCGATCGCCTGCAGGCGTTGGCAGCGAGCACGGGCGGACAGTCTGACTTCATCAGCAGTCCGGGACAGTTTCGCAATGCCACGCGCGAGATCGCGTAGAACATGGGGATCGACTTCAGGTTCTGAGGGGCAGCGAAACGCTCATGCGCATGCCTTGTCCGGGATTGCTGTCGGCCATGATCGTGCCGCCGTAGGCTTCCGCAAGCGCCTTCGAGATTGCCAGGCCTAAGCCATACCCGCCGGTTTCGCGTGCGCGCGAGCTGTCGCCGCGATGGAAACGTTCGAAGATGTGCGCCAGCTCATCGTGCGACATTCCCGGACCGCTGTCTGCCACCTCCACTACACCGTTGCCACCTTTCGCGTGCAGTCGAAGCTGAATGCGTCCGCCTGTGGGACTGAAGCGTATGGCATTCTCGATCAGGTTGACCCAGATCAGCTCCAGATCTTCGGCATCGGCGTGGATGGGCATGGCGCCGTCTTTGTTGAGTTCGATGCTCACGTTGCGCTCGCGCGCAATCGGCGCCAGACGATCGATGGCGCTCTGGCAAGTGGCGGCGACTTCCACGACTTCCAGGTCTCGGCGCACGCTGCCCGCAGCCCACTGCTCAGCGCGAGCGAGCCGCAGCATGGAGTGCAGCAATTTCTCCAGCCGCGCCATGTCTTCGAGCGCCTGCTCCAGCCCGGCGCGATACTCTTCAGCCTGGCGTGGCCGCTGCAGCAGCGACTGCAGCGTAGATTTCAAAATGGCTACCGGCGTCTTCAGCTCGTGGGCCGCGTTGGCCAGGAATTCACGCTGCTGATCGAAGGCGCGATGCAGTCCGGCAAGCATGGTCGTCATCGCCTGGGTGAGCGGCGCCAGCTCCATCGTTTCTCGTGCGGCATCGCTGGGATTCAACTCCCAGTTGGAAGTCGAAATCGTTGAGGCGCTGCCGGCGAGCTCAGCCAGGGGCCGCAAACTACGACGCAGCGCCCAGACCGACAGCATCACCGTCATCGCCAGCAATACGACCGTTCCGATAGCGATACCTAACCCTGCAAAGGCGATGGCACGGGTCATCTCGTCGGTGGGAGCGGCGTAGATGACGTTCAGCACGTCGCCGGGGGGAATGTCGGGCTCGCGATCCAGCACCGGCAGCTTTTCGAGAATCACGGCGCGATAGTGCACTCCAGCGAGGTCAAAGTCTGCGTGCGGGCGGTTCTTCCTGGGCTTCGGCTTTAAATCGGCGGGCCACTCGGGCGAGCGTGCGATCAGATGCCCGTCGCTGCCGCGCACCTCGTAAAGATCAGGGCGATCTTTCTCCAGCGACGGCGGGACCATGTCGTCCTCGAAGATCAATCGAGGATGCGTCTCCTCCGAGTAGCGCACCAGCGCCGCGATGGTCATGGCGCGCCCGCGCAGCTGCGAGTCAAAAGCCTCGCGCAACTGGCGCCGCGTGAAATATAGGGCGACCATGGCGAGCGCAATCGCCAGCAGCAGTTGCGAGATCACAACCACTGCAATCAATCGGCGCTGGATCGAAGTTCTGGGCATTTCAAGCACGCAGCATGTATCCCTGCCCGCGCAGGGTGTGGATCAGCTTGTCGTCGCCGGTGTCGTCGAGCTTGCGGCGCAGTCCGGAGATGTAGACCTCGATGACGTTGCTGAAGCGCTCCCAGTTGAAGTCGTAGAGATGCTCAAGCAGTTCAGTTTTGGAAACCACAGCACCGGGACGATGCGCAAGATACTCCAGGACGCGATACTCCATCGCCGTCAGGCTGACCGGATTACCTTTGCGGCGAACGGTGAGATCCGCGGTGCTGATCTCCAGGTCGCCGACTTTCAGAACGGCCGCGCTCTGTCCTTTGCCGCGCCGGATGAGCGCCTTCACCCGCGCCATCAGTTCGCCGAGGTCGAACGGCTTGGCGATGTAGTCGTCGGCACCGGCGTTCAGCAGCTTGACCACCGACTCCTTCTCGTCTCGTGCGGTCAGCACCAGCACCGGAACACCAGAGCCCGAGAGCCGAATCTTGTGCAGCACCGCCTGCCCATCCATCTTCGGCAGCATGAGATCGAGGACAATCAGGTCATAGGGATTGGTGCCCGACATGAACAGACCCTCTTCGCCGTCGAAGGCGAGATCGACCGCATAGCCAGCGCTCTCACGCAGGCTGCGGGCCACGTTTTCCGCCAGACGGCGCTCATCTTCCACGATCAGGACACGCATCACGCCCTATCCTATGCTGAATTGTAGAGCTGTAAAGCTGAAGGGCGGCTTAACCGTGGCGGGTGCTCTGGCCGGCAACTCCCTCGCAACCTGCTGCCGGCTGCGGGCGTCTAACCCAGCGTGGATATCCGTGACTCCATCGCCATCGTCTCCAACTTCCTGCTGATTGGGGGATTGGTGTTTGGCGGCTTCACGCTGTTCGCCCAATATCACGCTACCGGGCGATGGGCGAAAAACTTCACCAACCTGCTCGCCGGCATGGGCATGCTGACGCTGGCCTTCGCGCTGACCCTGAAGCCGAAGAACGTGGAAGTGCTGGCGCGGATTGCAACAACGAAAGCGCCCAGCGTCTTCTACGGCGTGAGCAGCTTTCTCTTACTGGCGGCAATCGCGGCCTTCGGGCTGATTACCTATTGGCGTCCGCTGCGCCTGCGCCACGAGCGCAAGCTGGAGCGAGAACTGAACCGCGACCTGCCGAATATACGGTAAGTTGCCGAATTGCGGCAAAACTCGCTATAATCGATATTTACCCAGCCAGCTTGGCAATCGTCTGGAGCAACTCATGGCACAAGTTTGTCAAATCTGCGGCAAAGGGCCGCAATCCGGTAACAACATCAGCCACGCGCACAATACGCGCCGTCGCCGCTGGAACGTGAACCTGCGGCCGGTCAAGGCCAAAGTGCCGAATGGCTCAAAGCGCATGCGCGTCTGCACCAACTGCCTGCGCAGCGGCAAAGTCACCAAGGCGTAGCTTTCGGCCTGCGAGTTTCGAACCCTCTCCGCCCGGAGAGGGTTTCGCTTGTTTACTCGCTTCTCCCCGTTCGCTATTCGCTTTTCGCCAGATTGGTAGTAAGTACTGCGGGCGTCCCGAACCGGGCGCCGATCGCTCCGATGACAATCCCGATCATCGCTCCCGCCGCCACATCGGTCGTGTAGTGATATCCGTCGTAGACGGCGCCCACGCACATCAGCAGGATGGGAAACAGCAGCCACGGCGCCAGCCGCGGCAGGTAGCGGTAGGCGAACATCAGCACCACGAAGGCCAGCATGATATGCGCGCTGGGAAAGGCGTTGCCGTGTACGCCGGCGTGGTTCTGGATGTCGCGTACGGCGCGCTCGAAGATGCCGCCATGCGTGCTGCCGATCTGCTGCACGCCAACGCGATTGGCCGGGCTCTGAGTAGGAAAGAGCAGATACGTCGTGTAGCAAATCGCATATCCCACGCTTAACGTGTCGGTCAGACGGCGAAAGGCTCCACGGAACGGCGACCGCTGGCGCCAGGCCCAGAACATCCCTGCCACAACCGGGTAGAGCGGGTAAAACGCGAAATAGCCGAACTCCAGGAGTTCGATCACCCAGTTGCTGGCGTGCGCGTGCAGCCACTCCATCGGAACGACGGGGAAGATGCGGGACTCGAGAGCGATAACGAAGCTGTTCTGCCACTCGCCGCGCAAAGCCAGCGAGAGAAACGACACCTGCTCGAAGACGGTGATGAAGAAGATCGCGGGCAGCCAGTCGTGCGCGAACTGCCAGCCGCTTCCTGCGCGTTGCTTGCTCGCGAGCAGCAGAATGACCGCGATGGAAATGAGATCACAGAGCAGATAAGCGGGCCAGTGGGGCACATGATCGTGACGCGCGCATACGATCAGCGCCAGGACAAGATGCACTGCGAGATAGAGGCGGTCAGAAAGATTCATCCGCAATCAGAACAAGCCGGCCGGAGAATATTGCAGCTTACGCCTGAGATTTGAACTTCTCCGCCATTCGAGCATTGTGCTGTTCGCTCTGGCCCTTGGGAACGCTCAGCGACTGCCACTCCGCGCCCTTCCAGTGCTTGGCCAGCCAAACGACCTGCCCGGTGTGATACGCCATGTGGGCGACCGCCCGCTGCAGCGCCTGCAATACCGTGTGCGGCTGCGCGCGGATGGTGACCGTCTTGCCGAGGTCGTCAGGCTGGAGACAATTGATGGCTTCGAAGAGAGTCTGCCACCCTTGCTCCCAAGCCGTGAGCAGCTCAGCGCGTGCTATGTCGGCATCGACGAATTCCTGATCGCGATGACGGTCGGGCTTTTCGCCGTCACTGGTGAGGAAGTCGGTAAAGCGTGAGCGAAGGTTCCCGGCAACATGCTTCACGATAACCGCGACACTGTTGTCCTCCGGACCGGGCGTGGCCAGGAACTGCTCGTCGCTGAGCTGTGCGATGGCGCCGTCAGCGAGACGCTTGTGGCCTCGCAGCACGCGGAAGACTTCATCAAGATAATCAGTGCGAATGTCAGACATTGTCGTACCTCATGCTTTGAGCGAATCTCTTGATCGAGGACTTAGCACTGCCCCTGATCTCTACTCCTAACCCTGCGGTCAGGTCCGCAACTCCACAACCGTGGCTCCGCCGCCGCCTTCGTTCTGCGGGGGCTCGCTGACGTTAGCCACGTGCGGATGTTCCTTCAGAAATTGGCGCAGGGCCTTGCGCAGAATGCCCATGCCGCTGCCGTGCACGACGCGCAGCCGCACCGCGCCGGCAAGAAACGCACGGTCAACGAATTTCTCGACTGCGTGCGTTGCTTCATCGACGGTTTGGCCGATGACGTTGATCTCGGTCGGCGCGCTGTCGTCTTCGCGCGCCAAAGAAACACTGATGCCGCGCGATCGTGCGGCCTGGACCGGGTTGCCGCCGGCCTGGGCGACAACACTGGCGATGTCGTCGCGCGCAACCTTCATCTTCATGGGGCCGACCGCAATCTCGAAGCTGTCGTCGTCGAAATAACGCAGCACCTTGCCGTCGCGGCCCAGCGAACGCAGGCGTACCGTGTCGCCGATCGAAACCTGCTTGACGATGTGCTGCTGCGCGTTCGGATCGCCGGCATCGGCGCCAGTGCTGTGAGCCACCACGGTTGAGTCGAACTGCTCGCGGAACTCGCGGCGCATCTTGGCAATGCGGCGTTCGGCGTCCTTCGACAGCTTCTGCGCCTGGGCGCGGTCTTGCACGGCGTTGACAGTCTCCCGCACTCGGTACTCGAAATCGCGGAGCAGGCTGTCGACCTTCTTCTCCAGCTCGCGAAGTTTCTCGCGCTGCTCCTTGCGGCCCTCGACTTCCAGATGGTTCTTCTGGCGCGCGACTTCCTGTTCGCGGGCACGTAGTTCCGAGCGCTCGGTATCGAGTTGCCGCAGCTCCGTGTGCAGGCGATCGAGGAACTTGGAGACATCTTGCGACTGCGAAGTAAGGCGCTGGCGCGCTGCTCCCACAATGTCAGGGTTGAGCCCGAGTTTCTGCGCGATGTTGATGCCCGCCGAAGCTCCGGGGACGCCGATGCGCAACTCGTACGTAGGCGCGAACGTGTTCTCGTCGAAACCGACCGCAGCGTTCAGTACTCCGGGGGTGTTCGCAGCGTAGACCTTCAGCGCAGTGTGATGGGTGGAGATGATGCTGAGACAATCGGCACGGCGAAAGTGGTCAGCGATAGAAACGGCCAGCGCCGCGCCTTCTTCGGGGTCGGTTGCCGAGCCCAGTTCATCCAGCAGCACCAGCGAATGGGCAGTCGCGTGATGGGAGATGAAGTCGATGTTGGTGACGTGCGCCGAGAAAGTTGAGAGATTCTGCTCAATCGACTGATAGTCGCCGATGTCGGCGAAGACAGCGTCGAAGATCGGCAACTCGGCGCGCTCGGCGGGGACCGGCACGCCCGACTGCGCCATCAGCGCCAGCAGTCCCGTGGTCTTCAGGGCAACGGTTTTGCCGCCGGTATTCGGCCCGCTGATGATGACCTGGCGATGGCCGCCATCGAGTTCGACGTTTATCGGTACGACCGCGATGCCCTTCGGCTTCAGGGTGCGCTCCAGCAGGGGATGTCGAGCCTGGCGTAAGACCAGCGCGTCGCTGTCCGACGTGTTGCCGGCTTCGAGCAACTTCACGGCAACGCAGTCATAGTCTTCAGCGAAGCGTGCCTTGGCAAACTGCAGCTCCAGTTCCGCCAAGGTTTCGACGGCCTGCAACAGTGCATCGGCATGTTCGCCGAGTCGCGCGGTCATGTCGAGCAGGATACGGTGGATCTCAGCCTGCTCGTCGTCCAGCAGCCGCACCAGGTCGTTGTTCTGCTCGATGGTTTCCAACGGCTCGATGAAGACGGTCTGCCCGCTCGACGACGCTCCATGCGCGACACCCTGCACTCGGCGGCGCTGCTCAATCTTCACCGGGATGACGAAGCGCTCGCCGCGAATCGTGACCAGCTCTTCCTGCACGGCACCGCCCTCCGAGAGCCGACGCAGGTAGCCGCGCAGCGCTTCCTGAATCGCGCGTTTCTGCCTCTCAATGTCGCGCCGGATGCGCGCCAATTCGGGCGATGCCTTGTCGTCGAGCGTTCCGTCGGGCAGAATCTTGTTCGCAAAATAACGCAACAGCGGGGTCAGATCGGCGATCGTTTCCGATAGCTCGCTTACAGCCTGCCAGTTCTCGGCGATGTTGGCTGCCGGATGCAGCGCGATCTGGCGCCATTCGGAGGCGCGATCAGCAACCAACAGCAGGTCACGGATCTCAAGGATCTCCAGAGCGGCTCCTGAGATACGCGACTTGTTGATGAGCTGTGTAGGGTCGAGGAGTCCATGAAAATCGAAGCGTCCGCCGGAACGCAGGTAACCGCGGAGCTCTTGCGTGAGCTGCTGCTGGCGTTCGATCCACGGACGATCCTGCGAAGGCGCAAGCTGTGTCACGCGCTCGCGACCCAGCGGCGAGGCTGTGTACGCCGCCAGCAATTGCCGCAGTTGATCGAACTCGAGAACGCGCTCGCTGAAATTCGAAATCGGTGCAGGAGAACTCATCGATGCTGGCTCTATGGTACAGGAGAATATTGCCCTACCGTGCCAGTCCGGGATATGGAAGGGGTCGCGCTGTTTACAGCTTATTAACGACCATGCGGCTACCCCTCAGGCGTTCGAACAGATAGACTGATTCGGCGGATTCTGGAGACGCGCCACTGCGCGCCCGTGACTTCGGGCTACGCAGCGCATCCTAATCCGTCAGCTTACGTAAGAGGAATCGATGGCAGCTCACTCTGACGCATTCGTATTTTTTGGAGCAACCGGCGACCTCGCCTACAAGAAAATCTTTCCGGCCTTACAGGATATGGTGCGGCAAGGCACCCTGAACGTCCCGGTCATCGGTGTCGCAAAATCCGGATGGAATGTCGAGCAACTGCGCGCCCGCGCCAAGGACAGCTGCGCCCAACACGGCGGCGGCGTCGATCCTGAGGCCTTCCAGAAGCTGTGCGAGTTACTGGACTACGTTGACGGCGACTACAAGGACGACAAGACCTACGAGACCTTGCACACCAAGCTGGCCGACGCGCAACTGCCCACCCACTATCTCGCGATCCCACCGAGCACGTTCCCGGTGGTGGTGAAGGGACTGGCAAAATCCGGTTGCGCCAAGAATGCGCGCGTGATCCTGGAGAAACCGTTCGGCCGCGACCTGGTCACGGCTCGCAAGCTGAATGACACGTTGCACCAGGCGTTTCCCGAAGACAACATCTTTCGCATCGATCACTATCTCGGCAAAGAAGCGGTTGAGAACCTGCTCATCTTCCGCTTCGCCAACAGCTTCCTCGAACCCATCTGGAATCGCAACTATATTCACAGCGTGCAGATCACCATGGCTGAAGCGTTCGGCGTCGAAGGCCGCGGCAAATTCTACGAAGAGGCCGGCGCGATACGGGATGTGATTCAGAACCACATGCTGCAGGTGGTCGCCTTCCTGGCGATGGAACCGCCGACCAGGATGTACGTCGACTCGGTTCGCGACGAGCAGGTGAAGATCTTCCGCACCATTCCGCCATTGAGTCCCGCGAACATCGTCCGTGGGCAGTTTGCGGGCTATCGCGACGAAGCCGGTGTCTCGCCCCACTCCGACGTGGAAACATTCGCCGCGGTGCGTCTGGAGATCGATTCCTGGCGCTGGGCAGGCGTGCCGTTCCTGATCCGCGCCGGCAAGCGTCTGCCGGTTACGGCAACGGAAGTTTTTGTGAAGTTGCGCAAGCCTCCGCTGAGCAAAATGGGCGGCGACGGACGAAACTACTTCCGCTTCCGGCTTGGACCGGACATCGAGTTGAGCCTGGGAGGCCGGGTGAAGCGTCCAGGACCGCTGATGGTGCCGATGCCGGTGGAGCTGTCGGCCGTGAAGTACACCAGCAACGACGAGATGGACGCGTATCAGCGGTTGCTGACCGACGCGATGAAAGGCGATCAGTTGCTCTTCGTGCGACAGGATGCGGTGGAGGCAGCGTGGGCGATCGTCGATCCGATTCTGGGCGACTGCTGTCCGACGGAACTCTACCAACCGGGCACATGGGGCCCGCCAGACTCGCGCGAACTTGCCGCGGACATTGGTGGATGGCACGATCCTACGTAATGAGACACCACGCTACGGCGTCAATTCGAACGGTCCGTCAAACGATGTAGTGCTGAGCAGGCTCCCAGAACTTTCCAGTGTCAGCATCGTGTCCGGCGATTGCCCGTTCGGATAACCTTCGAAGGTCCACAGAACCGTTTCTGTATACGTCGCGGGTCCACTGTCGTGAGATGGGGTCAGCTTGTACACCACGCCACAGCCGGACGGAGGACAGGCGGTTGTGTCGCCACCTTCCGAGGTTGTTCCATAAATGTTGCCGGCGCTGTCCATAATAGGAGCGCCGATGGGCATGAATCCATCAGCTAAATTCGACTGGTTGGGAAATGTATAGAGCCAGGTGACCTTCCACGGCTGCTCGACCGTCCGGGGAAATGTAGGTGAAGGCGTCAGTCGATACACGGCGCCACTGGTCACCGTACCGATCAGAGCTCCCTGGTTATCGAATGAGGGTGCGCTCTGGGAATAGCCTCCTGCTTCGCCGAAGGAATACAGGATGTTCTCAATCCATCCCTGGCCAGCAGGATGAAGTCTGAAGACGACCCCAATGCCACTGCTACCGCCCTGGTAGGTCGTGCCATAAAGATTGCGGCCGCGGTCAATGATCACTCCTCCAAAAGGACGTTGCCCATCAGGGATCGGACCGAAGGTGTGAATCGTTCTGAGGCTTAGCTGATTCGCGGACGGCGTCACCTCGAAAACAGTACCGCCGTTCTGTCCACCACCTGCGGTTGCTCCATAAATATTTCCTGCGGCGTCGATGGCTAGCGCGCCCATCGGACTAGAGCCGTCAGCACCACCGGTAAACTCGTAGGTATTGCTGATGGCCCAAGCGCCGTTCTGTTGCGACAGCTCAAATACGGTTCCTGCACCGTAGATGCCGCCTGAGGTCGCGGTTCCGTAGAGATTGCCTTGAGCGTCGATCACCAGCGTTGATTCAGGATTTGCACCGTCGCCCGGCCCGACAAAGGTGTAGATGACGCTGCAACTCCAGCCGCCCTGGCCGTTCGGGCTCAGCTGGAATGCAATTCCCACATTGCCGCCGCCGCCCAGGGCGGAGACTCCGTAATAATTGCCGAGGCCATCTTTGGTCAGGCCGCCTTCGTACCCGATGCCGGTCCCACAAGGATAGTTATGCAGGGTCGTCGCATTGGCTGATTGCAAAGAAAAAAGGGCGACAAAACCGCATGCGATTACTTTCAGAACCGCGAGTGTCTTACGCATCAGCAGCCTCCTCGATTGAGAGCCGAACAAGAGTACTACGACCCACGGCTGGGCTCAATCACCGAGTGGGGAGGAACAGTGCAAATTGGGGCCGGATAGCCGCCGCTTGAGACTGCATCTCACCCTTGCTCCAACGATCGTTTGCCTGACACAAACGCGTTTCCTGCGATCACGAAGCGCAACGGCCGCTCGACGGCCTTGGTGATGCCGATACGCGGCGTGGCCACGATCTTCTCAGGACGGAAGCCGTCGTCGGCGAGCCAAAGGTCCGACTCCGACGTTGTCAGATCTTTGTCGTTATCGCGCAGGCGAGTGATGTCGAGCGCCTCCGCCATGCGTCCGGGGCCACTGGAGATCATGCGTAGCTGAGTGGCTCGCGGCTTTGCAGGAAGATCGATACCGCGAGCCTGGGCCATGGCCGCGATTGCGTAGACCGGTTCGAGAGCGCGGAATAGCACGCCCTCGCCATAACCTTCCGGCATACAGGAGACATTCAGACAATAGTGATTGCCGTAAATGAAGTAGACATAGGCGTGTCCCGGCGGTCCGAACAGCACAGAATTACGAGCGGTCTTGCCCGCGAAAGCGTGCGCCGCAGGATCTTCGCTGCCCAGGTACGCCTCGTCCTCAACCACGCGCCCAGCCAGCAATCGCCGCCCTTCGCGGCGGATCAGCAGCTTCCCCAATAACTCGCGTCCGACAATCGCCGGATTGCGATTGAAGAACTCGCGCGGGAGTGGGCGCGCCGCGCGCAATTGATTCGCCGTGAGTTCATCTAAGCCGGTGCGCCGCGCTGGTATTGCCATAGAGAAGAGTGGCCGGTCGATTTCGGAATTTCAGCTTCTGGCTTCGAGAACCGGTTGGCCGATTATAGCGAGTCACTGTTTTTCGGGGATGCCGGCCTCGCGGGCGCGGAATTGCCAATAGTCGCCAGCCGTCTCGCTCAGATCGGCCATCGCCCGTTCGCCGCGGAAGACGCGGGAGACGCCGCGCACCACGCGCCGCATAGGCAGCTCGCCGTCCGCCTCAGTCAGGAATAACTCGCCAACCTTGCTGGTGCGGTAATACCAGCGCTTGAGCAGCGCCAGATGCTCCATCCACTCCAGCGCGCTGCGCAGCTTGGGCGGCTCGACGGCGGCGAGTGCCTGCGTGATTCGCGATTCCATCGATTGCGGCTTCGAGCCTACTTGCGAAGCTTCGGCCTGCTTACCGAAGTCGAGCAGCACTGGATCGCATATTTTTGCGCCTTCGATCTTGAACAGCGTGACCGAATCGCGCTCGGCAGCAGGCTGGATCATCACGCCATTGATTTCCTCGAGGCGGCGCACGATCTCCGGCAACTGCCCGGTGACAGCTTTCACCTTTTCGATGCGCGCATGCGTTGTGGCTGCGCCTTCAAAATCGAGATTGGTGGAGGCGTCGTCGCGCTGACGCTCCAGCTCCCGCAGCAACGATTGGCCTCCGGTCGCGAAAAAATCCTGTACGCGCGCGACCTCGGCAGCGTATTCGCCGTCGGTACAGCCCTTGAAACAGGGCGCCAGGCACATCTTCATCTCGGAATAAATGCAGCCGGGAAAGGCCGGATCAGGATTCAGATCGTCGACGCAGCGGCGCATCTTGAACAGGTCGAGGGCATCATTGCAGAACTTCTCTGCGGCCACACGCGTAGGAAACGGCCCGAAGTACTGGTTGCTGCTCTTTATGCCGGCGATACGCGTGGTGACCGTTGCGCGCGGGTAAAGATTGTCGAGGATGAACTTGATCAGCGGCGCAAAACGAAAGCGAAGCCGCTTGTCGTAAGTCTTGGGAAACTCCTGGCGCAGGATTCGGTAGAGCAGGAACGACGCCTCGAAGTCGGAGCCCGCAGGCGACCATTCCACCCGGCGCACACGATCGCGCAAGCTGAGCTTGCGCGTTTGACCTTCCACAGTGCCCAGCAGTCGTTGCAAACGTCGGCGAAGATTGGAAGTCTTGCTGACGTAGGGCTCGCTTCCCTCCTCGCCGCGGAGCACGAATACGGCCGTGCTCGCCGGAGCTGCAGCGAACAACTCGGAATCGCGATCGGGAACGAACTCCAGGCGCTGCATGGGCACGGGTAGATTTTAGTCGAGGAGACGGATTACGGGCACGGTTATGAGACGAGGTGAACCTTTGACGAGGTTTTATCCTGAGCGGAACCGCAGGTCCCGCCACTCCGCTCCGCTTGGGATGACGATCTGTAGAAAGAGCGGAGGATCCCTGAAATTACTGAACCCTAAGCCCTGATCCCCAGACCCCTAATCCCTGCTCCTACTATTTCGCAGTGAGATTTTGTTCGGTGCGCTGAGGCGCTGAAAATGCGCGCGCTTGGAGTGCTCACGGTAGTCCGGGCCTTCGATCTCGACCTTTTTACACATTTCATGCAGGCGCGAGCGCATGCGTTCGCCAATTCGATCGCCTAGCGTTTCGCGGCGCGCGGCACGGTCGGCAGCCGAGCGGCTGCTGAGATTATCGACTTCGATTCTGTCCTGCTCCGGCTTGTCGGGAAAGTTCGTGGTGATGATCGTGGTTTTGTTTTCGTTGTAGCGGCTGTTGAGGATGTAGTTGACCGTATCGAAGACCCACTCGGTGCTGCGCACGGCACCCAGCTCGTCGATCACCAGGACTTCGGCCTCGAAGACCGGTCGCAGGATCTCCATCTCAGTCGCCTGCACCGAGGCGTTGTAGGAGTTCTGGATCGACTTCAGAAGCTCGCGATAATCGCAAAAAAGACAGTGCATTCCCTTTTCGCGAATCAGCGCTTTGAGGATCCCGACCGACAGATGAGTCTTGCCTACGCCGACTGTTCCGACGAAGAGAATTCCGGTCTTCTCGAGGGGATACTCTTCCACAAAGCGGCCGGCAAACATGCGCGCATCGCCGATGCTGGTCTGGCTTTTGTCGTCGGGATCGTAATCGAAGTTTCCGAGGTCGCAGTGCTCGTAACGCAAGGGGATATGCGCCGCCGCCAGCAGGCGATCAGCGCGGCCGGTCACGCGACATTCGCAGCGCACGGCTTCGCGTTCCTTGCCGCGGAGTACGGTTTGCCACCCGGTGCCGCCGCACAGCGGGCATGTTTCTGGTTCTGGGATCACAGATTCGAATCTAGCTTGAGGAGCGATGGTCTGCAACCATGACGGCGGGTGGTTCATGCAAGTAACGTTGGGAAAGCTGTGCGCCGTTGTGCAAATCGGGGCTCGCGCTCTGGGCAGGAGTACTATCGGCAACCAGGCATCTGGCGCCGTCTATAAAAGCAGATCCCTTGTCGGCCTGAAGGCCTCCTCGTGATGACAATCATCAGGGTCATCACGGTCGAGCTTCTACGATGTCGAGCTTCTCGAGCGCAAGCAAGAGTTCGGCGGCGTGCCCTTAAAGAATCACTACTTCCCCGGCAGGATGTCGTAGACATAATCGTGCGAGGAGAGTGCCAAAGGCGGCATGCTGCCCGCCTCCACCCGCTTTACGAGTTCGTCGCGCGACAGGTCGAAGATGGCGTCGAGGATCTGCTTTCGCTCTGCGTCCCCGGCCTCCGCCAGGATGAACAGCACCCGTGCGCTGTGCTGAATGTATCGCGGCGACAGCAGTTGCCGTTTCAGCAACTCCATGATGACTCCGGCCTTACTGCGATCGAAGCGACCAGGATCTCCGCGGCGATCGAGCTCGGCAAAGAATTCCGCTGTCCATTCGTTGTGATAATCGAAGACCTTCTGGAACATCTCCGGCGTGAAGCGTGTTCCGGCCGCGACCTTCTCGGCGCTGGGCGTCAGCACCACTCCGTCTTCGGTCAGCGCAGGTCGCTGCAGGAAGCCGTCCTTGGTGATCGCTGCCTGATGCTGCACCAGGGTCCACAGCCACGAGACATCGATGCGGTAGGTAGCCAGGTCGTTCATGAAGCGCTGCTTCAGTTCGTAGTCGTCGATGGCCGCGGCGAAGTTGCCGTTCAGAATCTGGAATCCGTAATTGGCGGCCATGTAGAACGCGTGCTGGATGTGCTCGATGGTGATGTCGCCTTTGGGCACTCCGTAAATGGCGTTCCACAGGACGGGGCTGAGCAGCTTCTCCGGCGTGTCGATCGTGGCTTTGACGATGATGCTGGGCGTGATCTTGCCCTGCCCATTTACCAAACCTCGCGATTCCAGCAATGCCTTCTCGGACTCGGCCAGTCCACTTGGGACGGTGGGGACAGCTTTGCCATTCGCGTCGACAGTCTGACGCGGCGCATCCAGCATCGCCTGCAATCCCTCAATCGGCGTCTGCAGTGGAGCATTGCCGGCGGCCACGTACTCGCTCTCTGGACTGGCGACCCAGCTTTGGCGATACGCGTCGTATAGTTTGCCCTTCACGCGCCCGGCAAGAATATCGTCCAAGGTGATGGCTCTGTCTACCTGTGTCGCATCGTCGGGAACGAACATCAGCCCCAGCAGGCGTTCGCGCAGTTTGTCCACGACGATGGCGCGCATCGCGACGGGGTTATAGCGGGAGCGTCCGTATACATCGTTCCGCTGATAGATCATGACGGCGGCCATTCCGCCGATAGGCGCGCCTTGCGTCAGTTCGCCGTGCTTCATTCCGGCCATCAGCATCGTTAGCGCATTGTAGCGCTGGTAGGCAATCATGTTCGGCGAGGCCATGCCAATGGTTTGCGGGTCGGGAAAGACACCGTCGGGATCATCCTTCCACATTTCGATGATGCTGCCGAGATAGTCCCAGCGGCCGACATTGGTGCCCAGCAAACGGCGACGGAAGGTCCAGGCAATCGCCGGCAGGTAGCGCCCGCCGTTGCCCTCTTCGTAAAGGATCTTGATCTTGAACGTACCGGTGGGAACGCCGATGATGCTTTCTACGCGCGACAGCAACTTCTCGACGATGAGCGCCTCGCGCGGCGTCTGCATCTTCGGAATATAAAAGTACAATCCTGTTCCCAGACGTTTCAGCGCGTCATAGTTATTCAGCACCATCAGAACGATGACCGCGATGATGCCGGGGACGGGTTGATCGTCGACGGTGATGTGTTCGTACACGATGTGAATGCTGGGCGGACGAAACAGGCGCGTCGGCCATTTTTTCGCTTCGCGATCGATTGTGTACGAACGCGTTTTGCCCTTCTTTACCACATCGTAGGACTTGCTGCTCCAGGCGCCCTCGAAGATCTGTTTAGCATTTTGCAAAGCCGCGAACGCTGCGACTGGCTGCTTTCCCCCCGCGCCGACTGGCTGGAAATGCGCTGGAGACGCGTCCTCAAAATCGGGCATGTTCATCGGAGCGTTGCTGTTTAGCGCGTTGAAGGCCATGTCCAGCGGGTACCACGGGCCAGTGAGTTCAAGGCCGGGATTTTGCAGCGGATGAACGTCAGGCGGAACGGGCACCTCGTCGTTGAGGCGCCAGCGCTGCCGGCTCTCGCGATCCAAGAAGTTGTCGATCGCGCCCTGCGCAATCTCGCGAAACGTCCAGGGTTCTCCCGAGACTGGATCTTCGAACGACTCCTCCCACTTCGGCCAGGCGTATTTCGTTGGTGCCGGTTCCGGACTCTGGAGTAGCGCACGGCGGGCATTCAAAGCATCGGCAATGGCTGGGCGCAACTCGCGGGTAAGTGTCGCGATGGTTTCCTCGACGCTCACGTCCCGGCCGTTCACTTTCTTATTTCCAAAAAGCTCCGGGAACTGCTGCAGAATGTCTTTGCGAACCATGGCCCCTCCCTGTGTTTCCATCGTCGCGCTCGCAAACGCGGAGGCAATCTCAAATGCGCAGGAAAAAATGGCTTGCTCTTGCCGGCCGCGATCTGAAATTCAAAGGATGATCGGTAGCGAATCAATTGTAATCGTCGGTTATTCTATTGTGACTGGATTTGCTTATGCCTTCTAAGCCCCGCAAGCCGAAACCGTTTCGCGCCACCTCCGCAGTGAAAGCCATCGCGCGCGAAGCCATTGGCACTCCGCCGCCGACGCGTACCGAACCGGCCGAGAAGAAACGCAAGACCAAAGGCGAAAAGCATAAGCCGACGCTGGGCCAGATCTTGAACGACGAGTAGGTCGGACTCGCGACGCTTTCGCCGACTAAAGCCGTCTAGCTGGCAGACCGCCCGACTGCGGTCGGCTTCAACAGAATCCCAGCAGGAAGTGTTTTAGAAGTTCGGCCGCTCCAGCGGAGGCTGCCATGCCAGGAACTCCGTCCGCATGCGCTCCACGTAGCTGTTCAGCAGTTGCTGGACGCGCGCCGGATCCGGCGACCTCACGATCAAGCCGACGTGGTGCTTTTTCTCGTTCATGCGCCAGACGATCTCGGGATCGTTGTAGCCCGAAGTGTCGGGCCGCTCCTGCTTGGCCAGCGAGACAAGCAAACCAGCCGAATCTTTCGCCGGCTCGGGCGCTTTGTAGGCCGTTTTCCCGCCGGCGATTTCGACTTTCGCCCACTCCTCCCACATGTTGATGCCGGTGGCCGCCTGGATCAGGTCGACAATATGCGCGCCGCCGACGCGCGCCGAGGTCTCGAGGAAATACAGCTTGCCGTCCTCGCGGCCGCGAATGAATTCGCTGTGCGAGACGCCGCGCACCAGGCCAAATGCTTTCATCGTCGTCTGATTCATTTCGATCAGCGGCTCGGCTTCCTTCGAGCCGAGCGGCAGGGTGCGGGTGGTGAAGATGTCGCCTTCCTGCGAGACGTCCATCGGCGGGCGGCCGTATTGGCTGGCGAGGGAGAACAGCATCTCGCGTTCGTAGAAGATGGCGTCGACGTGAAAGATGTCGCCCGGGACGTATTGCTCCAGCAGGTAGAACGATTGCTTGTCGCCGAGCGTGTCCAGCGACCGCCAGAATTCCTCCGAGTTGTGAATCTTCTTGATGCCCATGGAGCCGGCCAGGGACCGAGGCTTCAGCACCCACGGCGGCGGAACGCGTTCCATGAACTCGCGCAGGCGGTCGTAGTTCAGAACGTGAATGAACTCGGGCACCAGCAGGCCTTCGTCGCGGGCCTTGGTGCGCATCGCCAGCTTGTCGCGGAAGTAGCGGGCGGTAGTGTCGCCCATGCCGGGCACGCGCAGATGCTCGCGCAGCGTAGCCGCAGTCTCCACGTCGAAATCGTCAAGTGCGACGATGCGATCGATAGTCTCCTTGCGAGCCATGTAGCTGACGCCCAGGATGGCATCCTCCAGCTTCCACTCCTTCTGCACGTCGGGCATGTAGAACGTCTCGTCGATGCTTTCGTTCGGCCACTTCTCGTCCTTAAGGCTGCTTCGAGGTGAGCAGCAGCGTGCGGCATCCCTGGCGATGACATTCGCGGATGAAGTCGGTGCCCTTGTAGTAGCTGGCCAAACAGAGGACGGTGAGCCGGCGGTCCGGCGACGGCGTGTGCGGATGACATGCGGCCTCCCGAGGGTACGTCCCGCTTAGGGTCAACACTATAGCAGGGGGAGCGCAATGGGGCACAAACCGAAAACGGCATCCCGATACGTTGGGATGCCGCCTTCCTCTAACAACCTCGTTGATTTTTCAGAACTGAGTGGCCGGCAGCACAGCCGTGCCCTCAATCTGAACTGACTGCAGCTGCGAAGGATTGAGACCCAGAGCCCGCAGAACGGTGGGCGCGATCTGCATGGTCTCAACCGGAGTATTCACTGCGCCAGGGGTGAAGCCGGGATTGGAGAGCAGCATGACCACGTTGGTGTCGTCGTGCGAGAAACCACCGTGCTCCGAGAGCTTCTTGCTGCTGCCGGTATACACCACGCCGTAGTTCGGGGTGATGACAATGTCCGGGGTGCGCGGGTCGCCGGTTGGCGGAAGTCCCGGTGCATTGAACATCGTGGTAATCGACGGGCCATAGAACATTTCGCCCAAGCCGGCCTGGGTCGCGTTCTGCTCCAGGATCGAAACAGCGTTTCCGGTCTGCTGCGAAGACGCCAGCCACAGCAGCGAAACGTCATCCTCCGTCGGGCCGATTCCAGTCTGGTTCAGCGGCGACTCGGACCAGGGCAGCAGCGAGGCGATCAGGTTCGCAGGCGAAGTGCCGTTGTTGCCGTTCGGCCCCGGAATCGGGAAGAACCGATTGGGGTCGATCGGCGACTGGCCGTGCTTGGCGGTGATGATGATGAGGGTGGTATTCAGCAGGCCCTGGTTGCGCAACTCATTCACCCACTCGCCGACCGAAGCATCGACGAACTGGATTTCGCTCAACAGGTAGGAGGTGGGAGTTCCTGCGGCATCGACATAACCACCGGTGCCGACGTTATGCTCGATCAGTTTCTGGCCAACGCTGACAACCTGGAAGTTCATGCCGAAAAGGGTGGGTACCGGAGCGGCGCCCTGGCCATTGTGGGTCTTGCCATCAATTTCGTTGAGGATGGCGTTGACCTTCAGCGTGTCGTAGCACTGGATGTTCTGGAAGCTGTTAGTCCACGCCCCGGTCTGCGAGGGATCGGGAATCGGGCTGCACTGCAGGCCCGTGGGAGTGACGACGCCAGGCAGCGGGACCACGGTGGAATTGATTTCGGGGGAGTAGTAGTCGTCGATATTGGTCCCGTTGCCAGGACCGCTCACGGAGGAGTACGAGGGATGCTTGTCGGACCATGCCGTATAGCCACCAGCCGCGTGAATCACACCAAAGATCGTGTTGGTTCTTACGAAGTTCCACGGATAGACCGGAGCGCAGCCCTGCTTGGGATCGCGCTCGAGGCGATCAGCGTCAATGGAGGCGATGCCGCCATCGCCCGAAGGCGCGCCGCCGTTAAGCTGGGTCTGATCGATGTCGATACCTTCGTCGAACTCGGTGGTCGTACCGACCGCGCCAAACGAAACGCCGCAGGGGCCGCCGGCCACACCATTGCCCGTCGTAACTTTGGGCGGTGCAAGCGAGCGGTCGTACGCGACATCGTAAAACGCGCCGACGCTGCGCGGCGAGCCGCCGGACACGAGCGCCATCAAACCAGGAAACGAATCAGAGGGCTTGGAGGTAGAAGCATTCAGGTACGCCGTGCCGGTCGCCGCCAATGCGGCCAAATTGGGGCAGTAGGGCGCACCGCCGTTAACTCCCGCAATGCCGTTTGCACAGTTCACCAGGTCGAGGGAGTGCATGCCGTCGACGCTGATCAACAGTACACGCTGAATCAGGTTGTGAGAGTTTTTGAAGTTCTGGGATGGGGTAGCTGCGGACAAATCAAGCGGAGCGGTCGCAAGTGCGATCGCCAGCATCGATGTGAGCAGGGACTTCATTCATCGCCTCCTATTAGCAATGGTCACCAGAAACTCTAGCGTCAGCACAGAGGCGCAAGGTCAACCTGCGGTGAAATGTTGATTACAGAACCATAGCTGCGGAATTACATGAAAAAACGGTAAATGTCGGCCAGAGATTTTGTTCCACAGAAGGGGAGTTCCGAATCGGCTTAAGCCGCTTTCTTGCCGGCTTGGTGTTGCTCTTCGTCGAAGTCGATCGGCCGGACCACATCGATTACGATGAATGCGAGAAGTATGGTTACGGGCACATACAGTGCTTTCAGTTCCCAGCGCATCTTTAGAATCGTGCCGATGACTGCTCCGATCACGTAACAGGTCCAGGTAGCGAACAGCATGGAAGCGTCTTGCACGTCAGGATGCTTGAGCGCGTCTCTCACAATGTGAGAGCTACCACTCTGGCGGACATGATCGTATCCCCAGAAAAGAGCTCGCGTGAAGGATTCCGTGAGTTTGGTAAGCGTGCCGGTGACAAATGTGGTGTAGATAGTAAGAGCTCCGACATGCGTGAGCGTTGCCGTCTGCACTCCCATGGCAAAGGCCAGAAGCGCTACCAGCGAGAAATAGGCCGCCGAGCGCTGATCCACGATCTGCCCTAGATGCATGGCGGGACGCGCGTGGGCAAAGATGGCCAGCAACAACGCCTCGGCCGCGAGCGCAAAAGAAGCAATGCGCCGGATTCCAGTCCGTCCCGCAATCCCCACGGCGATGCGTGTTAAAGCCATCCCCACAACGTAGGAGACGATGGCACAGAACGGACGCAGCAGTTCCATCCAGTTTCTTTGTCCCAAATACATGCCCACGTGGACGCTATTGCCGCTCATGTTGGCTGTAAACACTTCGAAGAGCGCGATGTAGCCAACGGCGTCGACAAAGCCGCCCACCGACGTCAGGGACAACGCGACTGCGACTTTGCCGCGGACGCCGAGATCGGCAGCTTGGCTCACAGTCGTTTCAGAGCGAGCTTGGCGGCGTTGTAGCCGCACATGCCGTGCACGCCTCCGCCGGGAGGCGTCGAGGACGAGCAGATAAAGATGTCCGGCGCTGAGGTCGCGTAGAAGTGCCGGGTCGGCCGGAAGAGAAACTGTGAGAAAGTCATCAGGCCGCCGCCGATGTCGCCGCCGATGAGATTGGCATCCATTGCCTCAAGCGATGCAGGCGAAAAGACGCGGCGCTCCAGGATGCAATCGGCAAATCCCGGAGCGAAGCGCTCAATCTGCGCTTCAATGCGCGGCAGCATGTCAACCTGCGAGCCATTAGGCACGTGACAATAGGCCCAGGCGATTTGCCTGCCCGCGGGAGCACGAGAGGGATCGAAGAGCGTGGGCTGCGCCAGCAGCACAAAAGGCCGCTCGGCGATTCGGCCGTGCCGCATCGCGTCTTCGGAGACAGAAATTTCTTCGAGGGTGCCTCCGATATGCACGGTAGCCGATCGCAGGCAGTCATTGGCTTTCCAGGGAATGGGGCTGGAAAGTGCGTAGTCGACTTTGAAAACTCCGGGACCGTACTGATACCCCTCAAGTGCTCGGCGGTATCCGGACGACAGCCGTTCACCTGCCAGGTTCATTAACTGCCGCGGCGTGACGTCGCAGAGTGCAAGATCGTAGCCGTCCAAGTCGGCCAGCTTGTTCACTCGCGAAGAGGTGTGTACTTCGCCGCCGAGGCTCTTCAGATACCCGCAAAGTGCGTTGGTGATCGACTGCGCTCCGCCCTTCGGAATCGGCCATCCCACAGCGTGGGCCGTCGCGGCAAACATGATTCCGAAGGCAGCCGTGAGGGGCTCGTCCAGGGCGAGCATGGAATGTGCCGCCAGCCCGGCAAACAAAGCTCTGGTCCTGGAACTGCTGAACCGGAAATGGGCAAACGCGCTTGCTGACGGAAAGCCCATCAAACCAAGTCGGGCCATCAGAAATGGGTGCCGCGGGAACAACGGGACCGGCCGCAGGACTTCCGGAGCCAGTTCCGGCCAATGTTTGGCAAAAGGTTCAAATGCATGGCGCCAGTGTTTGCCGTCTATTCCGAGTGCTGCTTCGGCCTCACCCAGGTCGCGCTCGAGGATGACTGCAGTTCCGTCGTCAAGAGGGTGCGCGACGGGAGCCGAGGGCTGAATCCATTCCAGACCGTATTCCCCCAGAGGCAGGGTTGAGAAAAACGGCGACGCCAGCGCCATCGGATGAACGGCCGAGCCGAAATCGTGCAGAAATCCAGGCAGCGTGAGAGGAAGCGTGCGGGCGCCGCCGCCGGGAACGGCTTCGGCCTCAAAGACGTCGACCTTTACTCCGGCTTGTGCCAGAGCGATAGCGGCCGCGAGCCCGTTGGGCCCGGCTCCGACAATGACGGCCCGTTTTTGCTTTCCCGGCATAGGGTCAGTTTATGCGACTGCGATTGCGAAGTGCGCGGCTCGCTCAATCGGCGTGAGGCGATGCTGCAACTCCGTGCAAGGCGTCCCCGCTCAACACCGTCGCCAGTTCTGCAGGCGTATCAACCAGCACATCGGGAATCGTCTGCTCCAATGTTGCGGGAGCAAACCCATAGGTCACGCCCACGCTCCACATCCCGGCGTTGCGAGCGGTCAGAACGTCGACCTGCGAATCGCCAACCATAACGGTCTCCTCCGGCGCGACACCGGCCTCGCGTATCAACGTCTGCGCTCCTAACGGATCGGGCTTCTTGGTCTCAAAGCTGTTGCCGCCGTAAATCTGGAAGAAGCAGTCGGCCATACCGAGCCCCGCAACGATGTCGCGTGAAACCCGCACCGGCTTGTTGGTCAGCACGGCCATCTTGCGCATTGCGCCGTCGGAGCCGCGAAGTTGCCCGAGCGCTTCATGGATACCGTCGTAGACTCGCGTCGTGTCCAGCTTGTGCTCGCGATAATAAAGCAGGAAGTAGTTCAAGGCTTCCTGCAGGAACTCGCGATCGGCGGGATCTCCGAGTGCCCGCCGGATCAGCATGGGCGCGCCATCGCCGATATAGGTGCCAATGACCTCGATGGGCAGTTCTTTGCGACCGTACTTCACCAGCATGGCGTTAACGGCGTTGGCCAGGTCGCGCTCTGAATCGATCAGCGTCCCATCCAAATCGAATAGGACCAGCCTGATTTTCTTGCTCGGAATGGGACGAGAAATGCGTATCATTGGCTTCCAGTATAGCGATTGGATTCAGCAGAGTGTCTGAAGCTGCGGATGCGGCAAACATGGGCATCGAATCAGCGAATCGTGCCCGAGCATTTACAATAGGAGCACGTCTTTCTGACCCGATTCGGGTATCGCACTTTATTCCTGAGGTAATGGATGGCAACCACAAAAGTACAGCCCAAGACTGCCGTCGCGCAGAATGAAGCTATCGATAAATATCAGGGGCTTACGGCCCAGCAATTGATCGACATCTACCGCCTCATGTACATGTCGCGCAAGCTGGACGACCGCGAAATTCTGCTCAAGCGCCAGCAGAAGATTTTCTTCCAGATCTCGGGCGCCGGACACGAAGCCCTTCTAGTGGCCGCCGGCATGGCGTTGCGTCCCAGCTACGACTGGTTCTATCCCTATTACCGCGACCGCGCACTGTGCCTCGCGATCGGTATGACGCCGTACGAGCAGCTGCTGGAGGCCGTGGGCGCTGCCGATGATCCGAATTCCGGTGGACGCCAGATGCCTTCGCACTGGGGTCACAAGAAACTCAATATCGTGAGCCAGTCGTCGCCCACCGGCACCCAGTTTTTGCAGGCTGTAGGCTGCGCAGAGGCCGGCCGTTACTTCAGCACGCATCCGAAAGCCGCCGAAAAGGCTGATGGCGATTATCGCCAGTTCAAGGACGTCGAATTCAAGGGCGATGAAGTGGTCTTCGTTTCCTGTGGCGATGGTACGACCAGCGAGGGGGAATTCTGGGAGGCGCTGAACTCAGCGGCCAACCTGAAGTTGCCGGTGCTGTTCGTCGTGGAGGACAACGAGTACGCCATCTCGGTTCCGGTCGAGGTCGGCACGGCGGGCGGCAACATCAGCAAGTTGGTGCAGGGCTTCCCGAACTTTCACTTTGCCGAGTTCGACGGCACCGATCCGCTGGTGAGCTATGCGGAATTCAAGAAGGCCATCGACTACATTCGCTCAGGCAAAGGCCCGGCCTTCGTTCACGGTCATGTGATCCGCCCGTACTCGCATTCGCTGTCGGACGACGAGAAGCTCTATCGCCCCGATGCGGAGCGCCAGTCGGAGGTCGAGCGCGATCCCATCACGCGCTTCCAGCTCTTCCTGGTTCGCGAAGGGATTCTGGACGAGAAGGCTGTCGATGAGTTGGAGAAGGACGTTGATGCCGAGATCCAGGACGCCAGCGATCGTGCGGTTGCGGCAGCGCTGCCAGCGCCCGGCTCCTACGTTGAATTCGTTTACTCGCCCGACCTTGATCCGACCTCGTCTGCTTTTGAAAACGAGCCGAAGCATCCCACGCCGTCGGATAAAGCTCCGCGAGAAGACGATGGCCGACCTTATCAACGCCTGCATGAAAGACGAGATGAAGCGCGATCCGCGCATCGTCATGTTTGGCGAGGACGTTGCCGACTGCAGCCGCGAGGAATATCTAAAGGCCAAGCAGGTAAAGGGCAAAGGCGGCGTCTTCAAACTGACTGCCGGTTTACAGGCTGAGTTCGGCTACGACCGCGTCTTCAATTCTCCGCTGGCGGAGGCGAACATCGTCGGCCGCGCCGTTGGTATGGCAACGCGCGGATTGAAGCCGGTGGTGGAGATTCAGTTCTTCGACTACATCTGGCCTGCGATGCAGCAGCTTCGCAACGAACTGCCGCTGATGCGTTGGCGCTCAAACAACAACTTCTCGTCGCCGGCTGTGGTCAGAGTTGCGATTGGCGGTTACCTTACTGGCGGCTCGATTTATCACTCGCAGTGCGGCGAAAGCATCTTCACCCACACGCCAGGAATGCGCGTCGTATTCCCGTCGAATGCGCTCGACGCCAACGGACTGCTGCGCACGGCGATTCGATGCGACGACCCGGTGATGTTCCTCGAGCACAAGAGGCTCTATCGCGAGACGTTCGGGCGCGCACCGTATCCAGGACCGGACTACATGGTGCCGTTCGGCAAGGCGAAGATCGTGCGTCCGGGACACGACCTGACGGTTGTGACCTACGGCGCCGTGGTGCCGCGCGCACTCCAGGCTGCGCAGCGGTTGGAGCGCGAGAACGGCGTCAGCGTTGAGCTGATCGATCTGCGGACGTTGAGCCCCTACGATTGGGAAGCGATTGCGACGTCGGTCGCGAAGACCAACCGCGTGCTTGTTGCCCACGAAGACATGCTGAGCTGGGGCTATGGCGCCGAGATCGCGGCGCGGATTGCAGATGAACTGTTCGATGAACTGGATGCGCCGGTGAAACGCGTGGCGGCGAAGGACACGTTTGTTGCCTATCAGCCGATCCTGGAAGATGAGATTCTGCCGCAGGCGGAAGATATATATAAGGCGATGGCGCAATTGGCGGACTACTAGGGCGGCCAGGCAGCGTCGCATATCGAAGATGGTTTTGTGTCAGGGCACGACTTCAGTCGTGCCAACACAATGCTAGAACCGAGGGCTTCAGCCTCTGCGCAAGCGTTGCAGCGACTGAAGCCCTGATTTATTAGCAAGTACTTTCCACACGCCTGAAGGCGTGCCCGATACAAAACTTTAACGCGCCTTCCCTCTCACCCCATCAATCGAGATCGAGCCTGGGCCGGTGAAGATCAGCGAAAAGGCGATCGCGGCCAGCGCCAAGGGAAACTGATAATTACCCTGGCCAGCGAAGCCGTTCTTCCAATGCACACCGACGATGGCAACTCCCATGTCGATGCACATACACAAGGCGACAAATCGCGTGAAAAACCCGGCGATCATCAGGATGCCGCCGCCGAACTCGGTGGCCGCCGAAAGGTAGGCCATCCAGCCGGGCATATGCAATCCGCGCACGGTATCCATGAAGTGATGCATGCCGCCAAAAATCTTAGGGTATCCATGCGCAATCATGATGGCGCCTAGCACCAATCGCAATACTGCCAAACCTAACGGTCGTAACCGCTCCAGATAATTCAATTAGCTCTCCTGCGCTGTGGACGCCAAGGCAGGCTGAGCGCTGCCACTGGCCGACTCGACGCCGTAGTTGATAGTGATTCCGCGATGCGCCATCGCGTCCAAGAAGGATTGTGCCGGAACATCGATCTCCTGGCGAATGCCGCCGCGCTTGGCGATCTGTCCGTCGATCATCATTTGAAGCACGATCGACGCCGGCCATGCGGTCGTGCGCATCATCGAGGTCAAGCCCGTTTGTGTGTCGGTAGAGTCAACCATGCTGAACGAGGCGTTCACGTCGCCGTGTTTTGCCTCGACACGCAGCAAGGTCACTTCGGGATCGTTGCCGCTGAACTTCTGTTCAAAGAGCCGTGACATGATCTGCCGCGGGGAAACCAGCGCACCGTCAATGCGCTGCTTCTCGCTGGAGAACAAGCCGAGATCGTACAGCGTTCGCAGCATGGTGACGTGTCCGGGATAGCGTAACGTTTTTTCGAAGCACTCGCCGACATACCCTTGGAACGTTTCGGGCAGGGTCGAGGTACCGCCGGAAGTCTGGAACGCCTCCAACTCAGGAAAGCCCTCCATGCGGAAGGTCTCGACCTCGGTCAGCGGCTCGACGGTGATCATCTTGCCGCCGCGAAGGATCTTGGCCGGTTCGCAATATTCGTTGATGAGCCCTTCGACCGAGAAGACCAATTGATAGTTGAACGGCGGGCGCGGTTTCTGCGGGAGTCCGCCAACGTAGATCTTGAGGGCGTCAGCTTTGCCGCCGATGCGACGCAGCAGTTCGCCACCCAGGATGGACGCCATGCCCGGCGAGAGCCCGCAGTCGGGGGCGATGGCAACACCGGCAGCGTGTGCAGCAAGCTCCTGCTTGAACTCCTGTTGAACGATCGTGTTGTTGCCGCCCAGGTCGGCGAAGTGACAGCCCGCGCGGATGGCAGCTTTCACTAGACCAAGGTTGTAAAAATACGGCACGCAGGACAGCACGCCGTCGTGACCACGCATGACATCGAGCGCGGCGCCGGTATCGGCGGCGTCAAACTGAACCGCACGCAGCTTCTCGTTTCCTGCCAGGCGATTGACTTGCTGTACCGCCTGCTCCAACCGCGCCTCGTCGCTGTCAGCCAGCGTTACGGATTGCACTCGTTCGCTGCGGACCATGTCGTAGGCGGCCGCCCGCCCCATCATTCCGGCACCGATTACAAGAATTTTCATGATGACCTACCAGGGAAGTACCAGGATTGCACTCCTGCAGCGAGTGCAGGAACGCCGCTGCAGTATTGGCCAGAAACGACAGGATAAATCAGTGGGCGCGTTTGACAAAGTGACTGGAGTCGCTTGAGACAACAATTGAGCCGGTCACTCTCAATTCTTGCGGCGCTCGACACCGGCCCGGCGACGGCTGGCGGCGGAGGATCGCACGCTCAGTTTGAACCTCGTTGAGGTCCCCGTTCACGCCTTCTGGCGCGCGATTTCCCCGACCATGGCGTTAGTTATGCGCAGATATTCGGCGGGGGCCAGCAGAATCTGTGTGCCGCGCACTCCGGCAGAAATGGAAATGACGTCCCACAGTTCAATCGTCTCGTCGGCATAGACCGGATAATCTTTCTTCGCGCCCAGGACGGTCACGCCACCGCGGATGTAGCCTGTAAGCGGCTGCACCTCCTTCAGCTGTACCATGTCGACCTTGCGGTCGCCGGTCAGCTTGGCCAAAGCTTTGTAGTCGAGCTCGTAGCTGCCGGGGATGACCGCGAAGCATGGCCCATTGCGGTCGCCTCGAGCCAGTAACGTTTTGAACACCTGTTCCGGCGGAAGACCTATTTTGGCTGCCACCGTCTCAGCCGCGAGATCCTCGGGATCGACTTCGTACTCGCGCAGCTCATGGGGAATCGCGAGGCTTTCGAGCAAGCGAACGGCGTTGGTCTTCATGACAAGGGTTTAGAGCTCAGGGCTGGGAACCAGGGTTTGGTGAGCTGACACCCGGGAACGTTGGGACCTTTAATTCGTGCAAACCGCAGGTCCCTCGCTTGGCTCGTGATGACCATTTCTCTAGTAGGGACATACAAGGGTTGATCAATTAATCCTCAAAACCTAGCCCCTGGCTTTCGCACCTTTGCTCTTCGAAAGAATTCCCAATATCTCCTGCAAACCCTGACGCACTTTCTTCAGACTATCGGCTTTGTTGGCCGCAGGGAAGGGTAATCCCGATTGCCGCTTCTTTGGCGCTGCTTCTTCTTTCAACTGCTGGCGCGCGCCTGCGATGGTGAAGCCTTCGTCATACAGCAGCTTCTTGATGTGCAGAACGTTCTCAACGTCGCGCTGGCGATACATCCGTTGGCCGGTGCTGCTTTTCACCGGCTTCAACTGGGGGAATTCAGTTTCCCAGAAGCGCAGGACATAGGCAGGAAGGCGGCATAGTTGTGAGACTTCGCCGATGCGGAAGTAGAGCTTGTCGGGAATGACTGGCTCGGCGGCTGCGCTTTTCTTCCGGCGTGTGTTCTTCTCAACCATGCAGTGACAGTTTCGGGCTTACCGCGGCCTGATGCAAGCAAATATCGGCCAGGTGACTTGTTCTGCAAGGTTTTAGCATGATCGCGAACGCCGCTACAACTTTGTCGAGGATGCATTCAGGAACTCTGCTTTTGCCTGACGCAAAGTAAAGTCCCTGCCCGCCAGGACAACACCGCTATTCCATCGAACGATTCCGCAGGCGCAATATTATCGGCTTCACTCGCAAAGAAAAACTTGTGAATAACAATCACAGCAGCATCTACCCCGGAACAACTCCATTGCGAGCGGCTGAATCCTAGCTTCTGTCCGAACTTGCGAAAGTCCGGCAACCTTTCGGACACAAGGCAAGCGGGGTCCCAAATTCAAGCGAGCTTCGTCGGGTCGCCATATGGCAGAGGTAGGTTCTCTATGTTTCGGCTACGCAGCGCTGCGTTAGTTTTAGCATTGTCAACAATTCTGGTCGCCGTCGGATGTGGCGGAGGATCGAGCAACTCAAGTTCCGGGGGTTCTGGAGGTTCCGGTAGTGGCGGCTCGGGTGGGAGCGGCGGTTCAGGCGGAAGTGGCGGCGGTGGCACGACCACGCCGACCGTGAGCAACCTGTCGATTTCACCTACGATCGCGGGTACCGGCGCAAACGGTGTCGGCCAGTTCATCAATTTCAACTGGACGACGACCAACGCCACCGCTTTTAATGTCACACCGACAATTAATGGTGACGACCAGTCTCTGCCCCTACAGGGTCCGTACCAGGACACGGGCGCACCCACACAGACAACGACGTTCACAGCCATAGCGAGCAACGGCTCGACGCAGTCTCAGCCGGCGACGGTTACGCTGACCATGGTTCCGGTAAACCTGACTGCATCAGCAAATAACATTCCGGCAGGAAACTCGGTAACCCTCACCTATGCCGGCCCGAATAACAACAGCACGTGGGGACTGCTGGTCAACGGAAACCAGAACCCAACGCAGCTGCCGACACCGACTTGCAGCGGCAATAGCTGTACCGGCACCTACACAACTCCCGCCCTCAACGCTAATACGACGTACACTCTCGCGGTGACGGGCCCGGCAGGCGGGCAGGCCGATTCGAATCCAGTCGCCATCACGGTGGGTGGCGCGACGACCGTTACCTTGACAGCGAATCCGCAGAACATTCAGCCGGGCAGCAGTTCCACCCTGACGTGGACCTCCCAGAATGCGACCGCCGTTTCGATTTCACCGGGACTGGGCAACGAACCGCTGCAGGGATCGGCCCAGGTTACTCCCTCCCAGACCACCACTTACACTGCTACCGCTACGTCGATTTATCCCGGCACACCTCCGGTGACAGCGTCGGTGACGGTTACGGTCAACACGGGCGGACTTAACAACCTGAACCACATCATCTACATGCTGCAGGAGAATCGCGCGTTCGATAATTACTACGGGGTCTTCGCAAATTATCGCGTGAACGTCGATCACATCCCGGGCGCGCAGATGAGCGACGTAAACGATCTGCACACCTTGCCTGCGGGCTATCAGATTTGCAATCCGCAGGGAGGATGCTTCGGACCGTTCCACGCGCGCACAGAGTGTATCGAGAACCTCTCGCCGTCGTGGGATGAGACACACTACGACATGGATCTGGTGGGCAACGACTGGATGAACCTGACGCCGCAATCGCAATACCTGATGGATCGTTTCCTGGATACGACTCTTTCCGGCGGAAGCGGCGATCAATACGATCCTACGCACTCGCGGCCACTCGGTTATTACGATCAAACCGACATGCCGTTCTACTACGAACTGGGCGCGCAGTTCACGACCAGCGATACGTGGTACTCCCCAATCCCGGCGAACACCGTGCCCAACCGCATGTACCTGTTCGCCGCCACTTCGCACGGACATGCCTTCCCGCCAACCGATCCCAACGATCCGGCCTGGCAGGTGGAGACGTTCTTCCGGGCTTTGACCAATGCCGGCGTCACCTGGCGCTATTACTACCAGGACAACAGCGTCTTCCTGGCGAACTGGGCCGACTGGAACGATCCGCAGATTCAGGGCAATGTGCGGAACATCCAGGAGTACTACAACATTCTGTCCAGTCCGAATGCGGATCAGAACCTGCCGCAGGTGGTGTTCATCGAACGGGCCAGTGCAACCGGGCTGGATGAACACCCGGATAACAACGTTCAGAAGGGCGCAGCCGATGTGCAGAACATCATCAACGCTCTGCTGACCAGCGCCGCGTGGCCTGACTCCGCGTTCATCTTTACCTACGACGAAGGCGGTGGCCTTTTCGATCACGTAGGTCCCGTTCTTGCGACGCCGCCGGACGACCTGCCTCCGCAGGACCTCGGTCCGCACGACCAGCAAGGCTTGTTTAATGTGACCGGCTTCCGTGTGCCTGTCATCGTGGTCTCACCGTGGTCGAAACCGCACACGGTAGTCCATTCGCCGATGGATTACACGGCGATCTTGAAGCTGATTGAAACTCGCTTCAACTTCCCGCCGCTGACACAGCGCGATGCTACCGCCGGCGACATGGCCGATCCCACAAACGGCTTCTTCGACTTCAGCGCACCGAATATGCTCCAGGTGCCGCCGCTGCCGACCCAGCCGACTAACGGAACGTGCAACGAACAACTTGAGGGCCATCCGTAAAGCTGGGTGATCCGCAAAGTGAAAGGCCTCCGCGATACCACAATGCGGAGGCCTATGTTTTTACAAAAAAAGAGCGAGGCCACTTGCCTCGCCGTGATCAGTTACTTCTTTTTCTTCTTGGCAGCCTTTTTCGTGGCTTTCTTCTTCGTTGCCATGGATAGCCTCCTTTATGGAACTTGTTGGAACTTTCCCCTTGAAGGTCCCTTGTCGTTGCCCAATATGTTGCATGGGCAATACAGCTACGCAAGATATTGCGGTTACTTCCATTGAATGTCAACAAAAATCGTAGAAAATTTTCTTGCGCAAGCTTTGGTTTTGTGTCCTTGCACCTTCCTTGAGGCAATCGGAGCGAGAGTCGAAGTCTCGCGCGCTTGCGGTCGCGATACACTCGCGAGCATGCGCAACGATCCGGTTGAGCTGGAGGTTTTCAAACATCTGTTCCACTCCATCGCGGAGGAAATGGGCGCGTCACTCCGCCGCACCGCGTTCTCCCCCAACATCAAGGAGCGTCGCGACTATTCCTGCGCAATCTTCGACGCAGAGGGCCAGGTACTGGCAATGGGCGATCACATGCCAGTGCATCTGGGTTCGATGCCGATGTCGGTGCGCGCCGCAATTGATGCGCTGGATCTGGCATTCGGCGATGTCGCCATGTTGAACGACCCGTTTCGCGGAGGCACGCATCTGCCTGATATCACGCTGGTCGCGCCGGTATTTGTGGGGCTGGCTAATGGCAAAGCACGGCGCGCAGTGAAGCGCGGGAATGACGCTCCGAACTTCTTCGTGGCGGCACGCGCGCATCATGCCGATGTTGGAGGAACCTACGCCGGATCGATGGGGCCTTGTCGCGAGATCTATCAGGAGGGCTTTCGCGTTCCGCCGGTGAAGATTGTGCGGGCCGGAGAAGTCGATCGCGATGTGCTGGCGCTGTTGCTCAACAATGTTCGCACGCCGCGGGAGCGGGAGGGTGATCTGCGCGCACAACTGGCGGCGTGCCACACTGGCGGCTCGCGGCTGAATGAACTATGCGAGCGCTACGGATCGCCGCGCGTCACCCGTGCCGGACATGCATTGCTCGGCTACTCCGAGCAGATGATGCGAGCGTTTCTGGCGAGCGTCCCGGCGGGAACCTATGCGGCGGAAGATTTTCTCGATGACGATGGCGTGAGTGATGTGCCGGTGCGCATCGCCGTGAAGATGAGCTTTCGTCGCTCTGCGAAAGGATTGCAGGCGGTTATCGATTTCGGCGGAAGCTCGCCGCAAGTGGCCGGCAGCGTCAACGCCGTTGAAGCTATCACCTACTCGGCATGCTTCTACGTCTTTCGCTGCCTGTTGCGTGAAGACGTTCCCGCTACCGCGGGATTGATGCGGCCGATTCAGCTCATCGCCCCGTCGGGAACGGTAGTCAACGCGACGCCCCCGGCCGCCGTGGCAGGTGGCAATGTTGAAACCTCGCAGCGCATCGTCGATGTGCTTTTGCGAGCGCTGGCTAAGGCATTACCCGACCGCATTCCGGCAGCGTCCTCGGGCACGATGAATAACCTTACCGTCGGCGGCATGGATGAGCGTGACGTTTCGGCCGTTCCCTTCGCCTACTACGAAACCATCGCCGGCGGAGCGGGCGCCAGCGCCTTCCATGACGGCGTCTCGGGCGTGCATACGCACATGACCAATTCGCTCAATACACCCGCCGAGGCGCTGGAGTACAGCTACCCCTTCCGCGTCACGCGGTATTCGCTACGAACTGACAGCGGCGGTGACGGGAAATATCGCGGGGGAGATGGCATCGTACGCGAACTGGAAATGCTGACTGATGCCGAAGTCACGTTGCTGTCAGACCGCCGCAAGACGACGCCGTACGGGCTGAGCGGTGGTGGAGATGGCACTCCCGGCCGCACGAGTGTCCTGCGTAACGATGGCTCGAAAGAAGAGTTACCAAGCAAGGGCAGCACCCGCCTGAAGCGCGGAGAAAGGGTGAGAGTGGAAACTCCCGGCGGAGGAGGATGGGGCAGCCGACCATCCGACGACGAGGTAATATAACCGTAACTGTTTGTGGGAGTTTTCAGGATGCAGCGCTGTCCTTCTTGTGGTTCGGAATCCGCCTCATCGTCCGTTTTTTGCGCCCAGTGTGGAACTCCGCTCAAGAGATCCTCGTCGGCGTCTTTGAACGCCGAGGCTCCCACCATGGTCGCGGTGACGTCGGACGCGCCGACTTACCCGCCACCGCCTCCGACGCCGCGTTCTTCGTCGAGGCCGTCGTCGCACGGGTCCCGTGACCAGGGACGCTACACGCCAGGCCTCGTCATTGCCGAGCGCTATCGTCTTATCGCGCTGCTAGGCCGCGGCGGAATGGGCGAGGTCTATCGCGCCGACGATCTCAGTCTGGGCCAACCGGTCGCGCTGAAATTCCTGCCCGAACATCGCACCGACGAGTACACGTTGGAACGCTTCCGCAACGAAGTGCGCATCGCGCGCCGCATCTCGCACCCAAACGTGTGCCGCGTTTACGACATCGGCGAGGCCGACAACCGGGTCTTCCTATCGATGGAGTACGTCGACGGCGAGGACCTGTCGTCACTGCTGCGGCGGATTGGCCGTTTGCCTTCGGACAAAGCGCTGGAGATTGCGCGCAAGATCTGCGCCGGATTGGCTGCCGCCCACGACAAGGGTGTGCTGCACCGCGACCTGAAACCCGCGAACATTATGCTCGACGGCCGTGGCGAGGTGCTGGTCATGGATTTCGGCCTCGCCGGTATTGCCCAGGAGATCGAGGACGTCCGCAGCGGGACCCCCGCTTATATGGCGCCTGAACAACTTTCGGGCAAAGAGGTTACGGTCCGCAGTGACATCTATTCGCTCGGCCTGGTGCTCTACGAACTGTTCACGGGTAAGGCCGCCTTTGACGGCAAGACGCTGGACGAGATCGTTCGCGTGCGCGGCGGCAGCACGCCGCATCGCCCGTCGACGCTGGTACGCGACATGGACCCCGTGGTTGAACGGGTCATCTTGCATTGTCTGGAAACCGACCCGGACAACCGGCCGACCTCGGCCCTTATGGTTTCTGCCGCGCTGCCCGGCGGTGATCCTCTAGCTGCCGCCCTGGCTGCCGGTGAAACGCCTTCGCCGCAGGTCGTAGCCGCTGCCGGCACAACCACCGGGCTTCCCGTGCGTACCGCTCTGCTTACTTTGGCCGGCGTGCTGGTCGGACTGGTGATCTATTTTATTTGCACCGCCCGCACGAGCGGCATGCCGCAAGTCGACACGCCGTACTCGGCAGAGGTGTTGGCGCAGCGCACACGCGACATCGCCAAAGAACTGGGATACACTACGCCCCCGGTTGACTCCGCCGGCGGCTTTAGATGGGACGACGATTATCTCGAGTACCTCGATCACGCCGGAGGCGAACACCCGAACTGGGACGAGGTAATGAAGCACCGGCCCACGCTGCTGCAATATTGGCGGCGCCAAAGTCCCGACTACCTGGAAGCGGCCGACATCCACAGCGACCTGCTGACGCCGGGTGCGGTTGATCTCACCGACCCTCCACCGATTGTCTCCGGCATGGTGTCGATGACGCTCGACCCCGAAGGGCGTCTGGTGCGCTTTGCAGCCATTCCTCCGCAGAAGGAGAGCGCGCCAACAGCGGCGCAAGCCTACGACTGGAAGCAGTTGTTCACACTGGCCGGGCTCGACATGTCCCAGTTCCAGTCAACTGAGCCACTATGGAATTCACTCGGCTCGTCCGACCAGCGCGCCGCATGGACCGGCGTTTGGCCGGGAACCTCTTTGCCATTGCGCATCGAGGCTGCGGCATGGCGTGGGAAGCCGGTGTTCTTTCGCATGATCGGCGATTGGACACAGCCGGACCGCATGCCTTCCAGCGATAACAAGCATTCCGATGCACCTCAAGTAGCGTTGGTGTTCTTCTTCCTGATTCTGCTGGCGGGAGCAATTTGGCTGGCGCGGCACAACTATCGCACCCAGCGGAGCGATCCGCAGGGGGCGGTGCGATTAGGATTTCTGATCCTGGTTCTGCAGATGCTGGTGTGGATTTTCAACTCTCACTTCGTAGCCAGCCTCGGCCTGTTTGAGCTCTTCGTCAAAGCCGCCAGCGGAGCGGTTTTTCTCGCGGCGATCGTCTACGTCGTATATCTCGCCATCGAACCGTATGTTCGCCGGCACTGGCCGCACGCCATCATCTCGTGGTCGCGCCTGATGGCCGGCCGGGTTCGCGACCCGCTGGTGGGACGCGACACACTGTACGGAGTGGTGCTGGGCGTAGTTTGGGGCGTGCTTTTCGGTGTAGTGGGCCTGATTCTGAAGCGCATTGGTGCGACCCCGGGGCTTGGCTCAACCATGTTTATGGAAGGCCCAAGGCGCGTGCTCGGCTCCTGCCTCACGCATGTATCGACCTCGATCGAAGCCACGCTGGTCTTCTTCTTCCTGATGTTTGTCTTCCGGGTAATCTTCCGCAAACCGTGGCTGGCCGCGCTCGTGTTTGTGGCCTTCTGGGTGGTCATCAAGAGCTATAGCGATCATCACTGGTATCTCACTGCTCCGGCGTATGCGGTGGTGTACGGTATCGCGGCGTTCGTGGTCATGCGCTTCGGCTTTGTTGCGCTGGCGGTAGGAATTTTCTGCATCGACCTGATCGGCAGCGTGCCTGTCACTACCGACGTGTCGGCGTTCTATATCGGAGCGCCGGCGTTCGTATTCTTGCTGGTGGCGGCGTTGGGAGTTTGGGGATGCTACACCGCGTTAGCGGGGCAGAAACTGGTTAAGGGAGATTTGTTCGAGTAGCGCCGCACTTTCACCGGCTGAAATTCCAGAATTCTACCCTTCGTAGACCATCTTTCCGCCGACGATGGTAGCGACAGCCTTGCCCGTGAAGTTCCAGCCATCGAACGGAGTGTTCTTAGACTTCGAGAGGGACTGCGAGGCGTCGAAGGTCCACTTCTTCTTGGGATCAAAGATGGTGACGTCAGCAATCGAGCCCTTAGCCAGCGTTCCGCGTCCGTTCAGATTGAAGATACGCGCGGGGTTGGTGGCAAGCAGTTCGACAACGCGCCACAGCGGGAGCTTGAAGTGATGGTGTAGCACCGTGAGCGCAATGGGCAGCATCGTTTCCAGGCCGGTAATGCCGAAGGCTGCGCGCTCGAACTCGACTTGCTTTTCGTGGAAGGCGTGCGGCGCGTGATCGCTGGCGATAACGTCGATGGTGCCGTCGAGTATGCCTTCGATAAGGGCATCGCGATCAGCCACTGACCGCAGCGGCGGATTCATCTTGTAGTGCGTGTTGAACTCGCCGACATTCTCGTCGATCAGTGTGAAGTGATGCGGCGTGACCTCGGCGCTTACGCGCAGCTTGGCCTTCTTGGCATTGCGCACGGCCTCCAAGGCCTCGCGGGTGGAGATATGGGCAACATGAACGTGACCGCGGGTCTGCTTGGCCAGTGCGATATCGCGCTCCACCACGCTGGACTCGGCTGAATTCGGCATACCGTGAACGCCCAGGCGGAACGAGGTCGCGCCGTAATTCATCGAGCAGCCAAGGGTAGCGCGCGTGTCTTCGGCATGCTGCACCACGGGAATCTTCAGTCGAGCGGCGGCGGCCAGCGCGTCACGCATCAGTTTGTCATCGAGAATTGGTTTGCCGTCATCGCTGATCGCGACGGCGCCGGCTTTCTTCAGGGCAGCGAAGTTCGTCAATTTCTCGCCGGCACTTCCGACAGTCGCAGCTGCGATAGGAAACACGTTGACCAGCGCGCCGCGCTGCGGAGCGACCATCCAACTGGTGATTTCCACCGAATCGTTGACCGGGTTCGTGTTGGGCATGGCGCAGACGGAGGTGAAGCCTCCCGCGGCAGCGGCGGCGGTTCCGGTAACGATGGTTTCTTTGTGAGATTGACCGGGCTCACGCAGATGAACGTGCACATCGATGAGTCCAGGGGCAACGATACAGCCCCGCGCATTGAAGGTTTTGTCGGCCTGCCCCCTAAGCTTTCCGGGAGCGGCGATTGCCGCGACACGTCCATCTCGCAGCAGGATGTCCATGTCCTGGTCCACGCCACTGGCCGGGTCGATAATGCGTCCGCGCTGTATGAGCAAAGATTCCATCATGCCGCCCCAAGCGTCATGGCTAGAATTGCCATGCGCGTCTTCACGCCGTTGCGAACCTGCTCGTGAATCACCGACTGCGGTCCGTCGGCGACCTCGCTGGTCAACTCCATGCCGCGAATCACCGGTCCCGGATGCATCAGGATCGCGTCCGGCTTGGCCAGCTTGATGCGTTGCGGCGTTACCTGATAGTGCGCAATGTAATCCTCGACGCTGTGATGCCGTCCAGACAGCCGCTCCTTCTGTACACGCAGAGCCATAACCACGTCGGCGCCTTGCAGCGCCTGATTCAAATCGTGGCTGACGGTGACGCCCGGCGCCAACGTCGATGCCACCTCCGGCACAAAATCCAGCGGCCCGCAGAACACCACGTCGGCTCCGAAGCGCGACAGCAGTTCGGCATTCGAGCGGGCCACGCGGCTGTGGTACACGTCGCCAACGATGACTACGCGCAGGCCGCGCAGTTCCTTCTTGTGATTGAGAATGGTTAACGCGTCCAGCAATCCCTGCGACGGGTGTTGATGCATGCCGTCGCCGGCGTTGACGATGGGCACATGCATGTAGCGCGACATCAGGTGTGCCGAGCCGCTGTTAGGATGGCGCATCACGATGACATCGGCGCCAATACATTCCACCGTCCAGCCCGTATCGATCAGCGACTCGCCTTTTTCGATGCTGGAGGAAGTTGCCGTGACCAGCGTAGTGACGGCGCCTAAGGCTTTCGCGGCAAACTCAAACGAAGTGCGGGTGCGCGTCGAAGCTTCATAGAACAGCAACACTACCCGTTTACCGTGAAGAATGTTGCTTGGCTTGTTAGGATCCATGCGCCGCGCCAGACGCAGAATAGCTTCGATCTGTTCCGTTGATAGCTGGTTGATGCTCAGCAGCGAACCCAGTCGTGGCTTCATTTCTCCTCGGGAACCCGCTCCATCAGCAGCACCTTATCGGCGCCATCGATCTCCTGCAGCTTTACCTCGATGCTCTCTTCCGGCGTGGTTTGGATCGTTCGTCCGATGAAGCTGGCCTCGATAGGCAGCTCGCGATGGCCGCGGTCGATCAGCGCGCACAACTGGATGCGTCGCGGACGTCCGTGATCGAATAGGGCGTCCAGTGCGGCCCGCGTGGTGCGGCCGGTGTAGATGACGTCGTCCACCAGCACAATGTATTTGTCCTGGATGTCGAACTCCATCGTGCTCTTCTTCACTTCGGGACGATGGCCCACGGTGGAAAGATCGTCACGATAAAGGGTGATATCGAGCGTTCCCACCGGCACTTGGGTTTTCTCGATGCGGCCCAGGATCTTGGCCAGGCGCTGTGCCAGCGGCACCCCCCGGCGCATGATTCCTACCAGTCCCAGGTTAGCGACGCCGTTGTTTTTCTCGACAATTTCATGGGCCAGGCGCACCAGAGTACGCTCAATTTCAGAGCCGGAAAGAATTTGCGCTTTCTCGCGGAGGTTAGCAGCTTGCGTGGGGGCTTTACTCATGCCGCTCGAATGATACGCAATGCGCAAGCCGGTGAGCAACCGGAACCGAAGGCTTTGTGACCGGTGACACGAGTTAATGTGACGCTCGGGTTAGCGGAACTCGCGACGCGAGCCGCGCATGGAAGCTCCCAGGGCGCCACCGGCAGCGGTGAATAACAGGAAGATCACACCCATGAAGATCAGCACCAGAATCATCATCGTAGCGGCGCCTTGCGGCGTGGCCATCCAGTCGATCATGTGCTGCATGATCTCCTGCGCCTTGGGATCGGGCGTGCTGGCCATCTGCTTTTTCATCTGCTCTTCCATCGCCTGGCGAAAGGTGCCGCTACTGCGCTGAATCATGAAGGAGACCGTGGTTACGATGGCGTTGGAGATGAATCCGAAGACGCCGGAAAGAGCTCCCAACCTCATCCCCATGCCGGGAGTAATCACGGCGTCGGGCACCTGCTTACGGTAGAGGTTCACGGTTATTGCGCCGGCGCCGAGCATCCACAAACAACATCCCAGGGAAACGAACGGGATTGCCGAGAGAAGCGCCGCGCCCACGCCACACAGCATCGCGCTCTTCCAGGCAAGGTCCCAGTGGATCACTCCAGGCGCGGCCTGAGATTGTGTGCCGCCCATCGTCCAGGCAGACCCCGGAGGCGCAACGTTGAATGGCGGGGCCTCAAGCGGAGCGCTAGGCGCCGGCTGTGCTTCCTCCTCCGGTGTGGCTACACGGATTTGGGGAGCACCGCAATGCGGGCAGAAGGTAGTGCTTTCCGGAATCTCAGTCTGGCAGCGATAACAAGGATGATCCACTTGCCGAAGGTTACAGAAAGCGCCGAGCAGTAGCAAGGCAGAGGCAGTCGGCTGGCGCGGTCAATAGAAGAAAAAGCCCCGGCACGCGGCCGGGGCTTCGCTTCACGACACGGTTATTGGGTTTGCGCCGAAGAGAACGTGCTGAGCACCGGGGTCGCCCCCGAGGGCAGCAGCACCACTTTCTTGGCGGAGATCACGTACAGAATCCCGGCGAGATTGCCGTTGGGATTCGGCGTGACCACCGCACGACCGCTGGCATCCACGCTGTACGTAGCCGACAGGTTCTGTGTACCGGAACCGGACGAGCCGCTGTAGTCCTGAATGCCGTTGAGGTTGCCGTTGCCATCTGCCTGGAAAAAGCTGACGGCGTCAGTGATAGAGGCTTCCACCGGGTTCAGCGTTCCTCCGATATAAATTCCCAGGATGGACTGATTGCCGAGCGGAGGCGTCGCCGTTTGCTGCTCCAGCAGGCCGGAGAAGACAGTGCTGTCCTGGCCCACGGCAAAGCCCTGGTTGAAGTTGTAGAGGTAGAAGATCGGATTACTGGCGCCCATGCCCGAGGTCGTGGTGCGGCCGTTGGTCGCGACGTTGTAGTTACCCTGAAGCGTCGTCTGGGTCAGCGTCCCGCCTTTATTCTCATCCAGACGTGTCGTGCCCCCTCCTCCGCCGTTCCAGGTGACCAGTCCAAGAATGGCGTCGGATGCCGGGCTTCCGCCGTTCGGATTCAAGCCATTGATCTCCAGCACGCTGTTACCGCTAAGCGCGGCATCGTTGAAGTTGGGTGCCAGTTGCTTCTGAATGGTCCCGAGCGTCAGCGGATCCTGAGCAGTCAACTGATCAACTCCCATGATGAGATATTGTCCAGTCGAGATGACGTAGTACGCGTAGTTGTTGTTTCCACCTGGGAAGGTCAGGTGCGCCTGGCCGCGACCGTTCAGCGCGGACGGTGGCTGGAAGGTTCCTGTGAAGGTACGGTTTGCCAGGGTGCCGGCGTCGTTCACATCCTCCTCGCCGCTGGTTACGTTGCCCGGCGAACCCGAGACTGCAAAGGTGCCTGCCTTGCCATAGCGCGCGAAGTTCTGATTCGCTCCGGTGGTGCCGATCGCATAACTTCCAATTGCCGGCGGCAGGAACGCAATCGTGTTCTGCACGTAAAACGATCCTGAGCCGCGCGTATTGGGATCGGAGTTATCCAGGATCATTTGGCCGTTACCGACGTTGGAAACCGACAAGCTAAAGTGCATTGCCCCCAGGGTAGTGACATTGAGGAACATGTCGCCTAAGCCGTCGGCCTGAACACTGTAGGTGCCGGTGAATGCGTAGCCGCCCGTGGTCTCCCCTGAACCGTTGTTCGAGTCGAGCAGGCCGGCCAGGATGTTGCCGTTGCCGTCGGCAGTGTAGCTACCGACCATGTACACCGGCTGTCCGTTGCTATAGCCGCTAAACGAAAACGCGTAGTGGCCGACCAACGAGCCATTCGTGATGGGAGCATTAATGGTGATCTGCAGGTTGGCTTGGGCCGTGTTCTGCTGCGAATCCGCCACCTGGATGGTGAATTGTGAATTGCCCGCGGTGGTGGGAGTGCCCGAAATAATGCCGCTATTCGGGTCGACGCTCAAGCCGTCAGGCAAAGTTCCGGAGGCGAGGCTCCAGGTATACGGCGGTGTGCCGCCGGCAGCGCCCAGCGTCGCGCTGTAGCCGACGCCCTGCGTTCCATTCGGCAGGTTGTTCGTGGTAATGAGCAGCGATCCCTGCACGACAGAAATGCTAAGCGACTTCGACGCCGTGTTCTGGAACTGATCGGAGACCTGCACCGTGATCGGGTAAGAGCCGGTCACGGTCGGGATACCGCTGATCGCACCTGCACCCGACAAAGTCAGGCCGGGTGGCAGCGTTCCGTTGATGATCGACCATGTGTACGGGGGTTCGCCGCCAACTGGCCGCTAACTGCACCGAATAAGGCTGACCCGTGGTTCCACCGGGAAGTGTACTGGTCGTGACCGTTAACTGTCCCAGCGGCGCCATGTAGCCGGACAGGTCCAGCAACAGGTTCGTCATTCCTGCGGCGTAGGCATCGATCGAACCGTTATTCGTTCCGACGATGGCCATATTCGACGTGTAAGCCCCGTCGATGGCGTTCAACGTGGACGCCAGAGGTTGTGGCCCGCTTGGCCAGAGAGTCAGATAACCCAGACGGCCCAGCGGTAACGCCGTCGCGTTCAACGTATATCCCTGTGCCGTGCTAGGAGGCTGGCAGGTACTGTTCTCGATGTTGAAGGTCTGCTCGCCGCTGAATGGACCGATGGTTCCGCGCGTATCGATAGCCCGGCAAGGGGTCAGAGGAAAGAACGCCAAGCCTTGTCCCGGTTCTGCCGCTTTAAAATAACCCGCGATATCGATGATTAAATCCGTCGTGTCCGAAGGATAGACGGCAATTTCTCCATTCGTACCAGCGGCAGAAAGCAACGCCGCATTGGCGACGATCGTTCCGGTCGGATCGTTCAGAGTGGAAACTGTGGGCTGCGGTTGACCCGCAGGCCATACGGTGAGGTAATGCAGCTCCGACCCGACAGGATGGGGAACCGCGGTAAAGTTCAGGGAGTAGGCCTGAGCGGTCGTCGGAATTCCGCAGTCGGTGCTGAAGACCGGAAAATCAGCTTCCTGCCCGCCCGGGAGCGGTTGTCCGCTACGCGTGTCGGCAAGGCGGCACGGCGTCGACAGCGGATAGTAAGCGTAGGCGCCGGAGGTTGCGGGCTCGAAGTAGCCGTCCACGTCGATCAGCACGTCGGCTGTATTGGTGACGTAGATGCTGACGCTGTTGTGATTGGCGCCGCCTCCCAGCACGATGGTTGCGTCTGCCTTATTGCGCCCATCATGCGAGTTCATCAATGAAATCACGGGCTGCGTCTGGCCGGTCGGCCAGATCGTGAGATATCCCAGATAACCGTGCGGCAGTACGGTCACGTTCAACGAGAAAGCCGTTGCTGGATTCAGACTCTGCTGGCATCCAACCGCTTGGCCTAGCAAAGCGAGGTTGAATGACTGCGCCGTTCCGCCCTGAATGGGGCTGCCTTGGCGGGTATCCAGTACTCGGCACGGAGCAATAGGCACAAATTGCATCGCCTGCCCCTGCACCAGCATGGGAATCGTTAGACATAAGAAGGCCGAGAGGCACAAAAAGACACGACGAAGCGTCAGCATACGGATTCTCCGCTACTCTTGGTTGCGTATTTGGTATGTCCCAGCAGGCGCCGTGCATGAGGCTGAGCAAAGACATGCATGGCACTTTTCGGGAGCAAGTTTTTGATTAGTTCGGGTTGACCATACACCTGTGTTGCCGGTGGGTGCAATACTGCGAAAGCACTATTAAGGGTGCGGGTTCCTAGGTTGGAAAATAGTCCCGAAAAGGAATGGGTCGTGGATCTACCGTAGGAGTGACGTTCCGCCGCATTCCGGCAGTAAACCGATCCTGCCCGTCCCGTTTCTGCGAAGTAAGTCAGCGCCGTGCCCCTCGGCCACAGCTTCGGTTTTCCCGGACATCACGAAAACTCCGGATCGCTCAAACAGCGAGCGGGCAGGATGAGGGCTTTCCACCTAACCCCTGTCTGCCGCGCTCTCTCTTCGGAGAGCGGATAGCAGCCAGCATTCGAGACAAAACTCCTCAATCTAAAGAAAAATCTGACGGCAGATGATGCAGCATGTCCGGATTGTTTACGATAACGGCGGTCGTCAAAGTCTGAGAGGAACCCGCTGGCAGGGAAAACAACAGATCGGGCAAGTAGCATTGAGCTTTGGCAGACAGTTTTATCTTATGTGATCTTGCTGGCAGGGCTTTCGACCCTGCTGGTGTCGATCTACACCGTCAGGGTCAGCTACTCAAGTCTGCCCTATGCTGACGGATGGCGAGAGATCGATCCGCTGGTCACCGGCATCGGCCCGCTTTCGGTGCGGTGGCTGTGGTGGCAACAGAATGAGCACCGCCTCATCATCCCGAAGTTGCTGCTGGCCGTCGACCTGCTCTGGTTTCATGCGAACCAGTTACTGCTTTTGTTCAGTATCTTCGCGATTCAGTGTGGCCATTTGGGGGTGCTGGGCTGGAGCATACGCCGCTTGGCCGGTTGGCAGGCAACGCTGTGGCGAACCGGTTTCGGGTTGGCCGCCTTCTGCTTATTTTGCCCGTCGCAGTGGGAGAATTTCGTCTGGGGATTTCAAACCTGCTTTGTCCTGCCGGGCCTGTTCGCATCCTTGTCGTTCGTGTGGCTGTTGCTCTATTTCATCCGCACCCGTGAATCGACGAGGCCCTGGGTCTTCCTGATCCTGTCGGTCGTTGCGGCCCTCTGCGCTACCTATTCACTGGCAAACGGAATGCTTTTGTGGCCGTTGCTGTTGGGAGCCGCGCTTCTGCTGGGTATGGATCGAGCGGCTGTGACGCTTTTTACAGCGGTGGGCGCTGTAACCGCTGCCACCTACTTCATCGGGTACACTCATCCGCCACACCACGCCAGTTTGGCAACGTCGCTGCAATCTCCCTTGCGCCTTGCCAAATACATCGCTGTGTACTTCGGCAGCACCTGGTTCCACGAACGTATGCACCCATCCGAGCTACTGGGTATCGCTGGGCTCGTTCTAGCGGCGGTGCTGTTGTGGCTGCTGCGAGGGGCGGCGACGCGGCAAAATCCATTCTCGATTCAAATCGCGCTCACCATCCTCTTTTGCGTCGGCACGGCGGTGATCACATCGCTTGGTAGGCTGAACTTCGGAGCGACCCAAGCATTTTCTTCCCGTTATCAGACCGTGGCCTTGCTGTTTTGGGGTTTCCTCGCGCTGGGCGGACTGCTGCTCCTGTCCGCCGGAAAGAATTTTTCCACCACGCTTACGGTCGCGCAGATTTGCTTCGTGATGATTATGGCGAGGGGAGCTGTATTGGCGCCTTTCGCGATCCGCGATGCCAGATGGCACGGATTTCAACTGAACGCAGCGGCTTCGGCGCTCCGCTCCGGAGTCTATGACCCTGCCCAGTTCTACTATCTCGGTCTGGTGCGTCCCGAGTATCTGTTCTCGGCGGTCCCACTCATGCGAGAGAACCGCTTGTCGATCTTCTCTCGCGACAATGAGCGACCAACGGGGGTTCCTCTGACTTCGTTATTCCCGCACATATCCGACGACTGTATCGGGGCGGTCGATCCTGTGGCTCGCATTGAGGGAAGCCGACCCGGGCTGCGGGTCACAGGCTGGGCGTGGGACAGAGAGCATCATCGGCCAGCGTTGGCGGTCGTGCTGGTCAGGAATGGCGCGGTCGATGCCTGGGCCGCCGTAGGTGCGTGGCGCGGTTTTGTCCCCGCGAACGGGCGCAAGGCGGAGGATTACGTCGGATTTACCGGCTATCTTGGCGACGATCGGCAAAGCCAGGCTGTTGCCGTCTACGCGGTGCTGGACAGCCATCCCGGTACGGCCTGCCTTGTCGAAAGTTCGCCTTAGTCTTCGCTACCTAGATTTTCTCCAGCACTGCCTTGAGGTACTTCCAGAAGCCCTGCACCGACGGAATCTCTACGCGCTCTGCCGGACTGTGCGGACCAACGATCGTAGGGCCGAACGACACCATCTGCATGCCCGGGTACTTCTCGCCGATTACGCCACACTCCAAGCCGGCGTGCATAGCGATCAGCTCCGCCGGATGCCCAAAGAGTTCCTCGTGGACCGACTGGCACTTCTTCACGATGTCGCTATTGGGTTCGGGCTTCCATCCGGGATAGCTGCCGGTATTTTCGGTTTCGAATCCGGCAAGGCGGCAGGCAGTGGCCACCATGCGCGCGGCTGCGATTTTACTGCTCTCGATGGCGCTGCGTTGACTGGTAACGATCTCCACCGTGTCGCCCTTGGTGACGATGGTCGCCAGGTTCGTCGAGTCTTGAACCAGACCGGGAACGTCAGGGCTCATGGCGATAACGCCGTGATGCAGGCTGGCCAGCAGGTCAACGCAACGCTGGGCGTCTTCCTGCGCAAAAACGTTGTCCGCTCGATCGACCTTTTCCACCGTGATCTGCAGTTCGGGATCGAAGCCGCCGAGGTCGGCCTTGTACTCGCCTTCCAGCTTCGCGACCTGCGCCTTCAGTTTCGCCTCGTCAGCTGCCTTGGTCACGACAATCGCTGAGGCTTCGCGCGGGATGGCGTTCTGTGCGCTGCCTCCGGTAAGGTTCGCAATCTCGATTCCCGCAGTGTCCATCACGCTCTGCAACGTGCCGCCGAGAATGCGCAGTGCATTGCCGCGTCCCTGGTTGATGTCGATGCCGGAGTGGCCGCCTTTCAAGCCGGAAACCTTGATGCGGAAAGCTGCGTCTCCCTTGGCCGGCAGCAGAGCGATCTTGCGGCGCGCGGTGGTCTTGATACCGCCGGCGCAGCCGATGCAGAGGGTGTCTTTCTCTTCATTGTCGAGGTTGAGGAAGTACTTCGACTTCAGCATGCCGCCGGGAAATTCGGCTGCGCCGGTCAAACCTGTCTCCTCGTCGATGGTGAAGACGAATTCCAACGGGCCGTGGGCAATGTCGCTACTCTCCATGACGGCTAGCGCGGCAGCCACCCCAACGCCATTGTCAGCGCCGAGTGTTGTACCCTCGGCCTTCAGCCAGTCCCCGTCGCGGCGAACCCGGATGGCATCGGTATCGAAGTCGAAGGCCGTGCCTTCGTTCTTCTCGCACACCATGTCGAGGTGACCCTGGAGCAACGCCATCGGCGCATTCTCGCGGCCCGGACGAGCGGGCTTGCGGACGACGGTGTTGCCGACTTTGTCCTGCACTGCCTCCAGGCCATGCGTCTTGGCAACAGAGAGAACGTACGCGCGCGCAGCCGCTTCCTTGGTGGAGGCGCGCGGGATCTTCGTCAGCTCGGCAAAGTGCTTCCAAATCGGTTTCGGTTCCAGTTCGGCAAGAGCAGGTGCAGTCATAGAGAGACTCCAATGTTTGAATAGCAACTCTTCATCCTACAGCGGGGGTAGAGGATTGTTGAAGGCCGGCTTCCCGTTCCGGAACAAACGAATCGGATTCGTCGTCATGTCACTGCGCCATCCAGTTTCCGTGCGATAAGGTCGGAGCTTACTCCTTTGATGTGGTAGGACACGGCGCGTGGCACTTGCGCACTGCGACGCGTCTGTGCTCGCGCCGTGCTGAATTCGCCGGGCAGCGTTTTGGCCTTACCTCCTTTGACCCTCCAATTCTTCTGTTAGCCCGCGGCACGCACAACCGCGCTTACGGAACGACCCCTGGGGAGTTTAGCGGGATGTCTACGATGGTGAGGAAGGCGGCCGCACTGGGCAGTGCGGCATTCTTGATAGCGGTTGCGACCCTGAGCTTCGCGCAAACCTTGATTACCAATGTCCCGGTAGGCTCTTACCCTGTTGCCGTTGCGGTCAACCCGCTGACCAACAAGATTTACGTCGTCAACCAGGACAGCAATAACGTCACCGTGATCGACGGCGCAACCAACCATCCCACCTCCATCCCCGTTGGCGCGTCGCCTACAGCTCTGGCGATCAATCCGGTGACGAACAAAATCTATGTGACCAATGGCAATGGCGACAGCGTCACGGTGATCGATGGAGCCACTAACCAGACGACAACCGCTAGCGCCGGCTTCTATCCCATCGCGATCGACGTCAATACCGTCTCTAACCAAATCTATGTCGCCAACTTCGACAGTGCCAACGTAACTGTGATCGACGGCGTGAGCAATGCCACCCACACGATCGGCGTCGGCACAACGCCTTGGGCGGTCGCAGTAAACGCGACAACCAACTTGATCTACGTGGCCAATTACAACAGCGGTACCGTCACCGTCATCAACGGAGCCACGGGCGGCACGACGACAGTCACGGTGGGCGCACGGCCACGTGCTATCTCGGTGAATGCCGTCACCAACCAGATTTACGTTGCGAATTTCGCCAGCAACAGTGTCTCCGTTATCAACGGTACAACCAACAACGTCACGCCGGTCAGCGTAGGACCCTCGCCTGTAGCGCTGGCAGTTGACGTCGTCCGCAACCTCATCTTCGTGGCAAACTCCAACAGCAACACCGCGACCATTATCGACGGAGCCACCCTGAACACCACGACGGTGACCATCGGCAACTGGCCTAACGCCGTCGCGGTCAATCCCATCACCGACAAAGCCTACTTCAACGACCCCAACGATCCCGGCGGGATAACCGCCGTAAGTGGCTTGGACGGTTCGACGGTGAATGTTCAGGTTGGTCCTTATCCGATGGCGGTCGCGCTTAACTCGGTCACCAATGTTGTGTACACGGCAAATCAGGGCGATAACACGGCTTCGGTAGTTGCCGGCGCCAGTTCCGATCCGCTTCAGTTCACCCCCATCACTCCTTGCCGGATGGTCGACACACGCCAGCCTCCGGGGCCATTTGGCGGACCCGCCATTGCCGGCGGGATGTCGCGCGGCTTTGTGCTGCCGGAGAGCGCTTGCGGCGTGCCAGCCTCAGCACTGGCCTATTCGCTGAACGTCACAGTCGTTCCCAGCGGAACTTTGGGCTTCCTGACGATATGGCCAACCGGTGAAACGCAGCCCGTTGTCTCGACGCTGAATTCGCCCGATGGACGCGTGAAGGCCAACGCCGCCATCGTACCCGCCGGAGCCGCCGGCGCAGTCAGCGTCTTCGCCAGCGACACAACCAACGTTCTGCTCGATATCGATGGCTACTTCCAGCCCGCAAGCAGCGCCACCTTGGAGTTCTATCCGCTGACACCATGCCGCGTCTTCGACACGCGCAATCCGACCGGCCATCTCGGCGGCCCGTATCTGCATGGCGCCCAGGAGCGGGACTTCCCAGTGCTGGCGAGCAACTGCCCGATCCCGGCCAATGCGCAGGCGTACTCCCTTAACCTCACAGCGATTCCCTGGCAAAGCAAGCCGATGGGCTATCTGTCGGCGTGGGCGGCAGGTGGAGATCAGCCGGTGGTCTCGACGCTGAACAATCCGACGGCGACCATCGTTGCCAACGCCGCAATCGTACCCGCTGGCGACGGCGGAGCGATCGCCGTCTATCCCAGTCAGGACACCGATCTAGTCGCCGATATCGACGGCTATTTTGCCGCGGCGGCCACGGGGGGACTGTCCTTGTACTCGACTTCGCCGTGCCGCGTCATCGACACGCGCTCGAACGGGGGGGCCTTTAGCGGCCAGCGCAATCCGGCCGTAAATGTTACCGGCAGCGGCTGCGTGGTTCCGGCTGATGCCGCTGCATGGGTGTTCAATGCGACCGCGATCCCCACAGGCCCGTTGAACTACCTGACGCTCTGGCCGGACGGGGTCTCCATGCCGCTAGCCTCGACCCTGAACGCCAAAGACGGAGTCATTACGTCAAACATGGCTATCCTGCCCAATCAGGACGGGCTGCTGGACGCCTACGCCGCAGGTCTGACGCAGTTGATCCTCGACCTCTCGAGCTATTTCGCACAGTAGGGCGAGCTCAACCGCCGTTGTGATGACTCTCAAGGTTCGCTGCCGAGCGAAGAGCGCATGGCTCCCATAAAGCGCTTGACCGCATGGCTCATGGCGGTAAGAATTTTCTACTACAACGACTGGTCGAATTTCGTTAAGGACGGGGATTCCGGCAACACTGCACGCTTACGACTCGAGAATGATGATCTCTTCTTTTCGTCCTTACGATCAGGTGTGCGGGAGAAATTCATGACAATCTCGGTGCGAAGCTACGTTCTACTTCTTCTGGTTGCTGCCCTTATCCTGTCGGTTGCTGCTCCTGGTGTCGCGCAGGTAGTCACGGCGACCCTCCCCACCGGCGTAGATCCGGCTGCTATTGCGCTGAATGCGAGCACCAATAAGATTTACGTGGTCAACAAGTGTGGCAACTGTCAGGGCGTGGCTACGGTCACGGTCATCGACGGAGCGACCAACAACACCTCGACCGTGTCCGTCGGCTATCAACCGCTTTCGATTGCGGTGAATGCCACCACTAACAAAATTTACGTAGTGAACAATTGCGGCAGCGATCCTAACTGCGCCAGCACCGGTACGGTAACCGTCATCGACGGAGCCACCAACAATACTTCAACCGTCAACGTCGGCTATTACCCTTTCGGCGTTGCCTTGAACTCAACCACCAACAAGATCTTCGTCACCAACTACTGCGGCAGCTCGATCAACTGCCAGAGTCCCGGCACAGTAACGGTGATCGACGGCAGCACCAACGGCACCTCGAGCGTCACCGTCGGCTACCATCCTGAGGCCATCGCCGTAAACTCAATCACAAACAAGATTTATGCCGTCAATCTCTGCGGCAGCAGTCTGTCCTGCCCGACTGGCACAACGACCGTCATTGACGGCAACAACTACAGCACCTCCAGCGTTACGGTTGGCGTACACGCCTACAACCTCGACATCAATACGGTGACCAACAAGATTTACGTCTCAAACAAGTGCGGCGCCGACCCGACATGCGGCACCTCCGGCAGCGTGACTGTGATCGACGGGGCGACGAACGGGACGACGCTGGTCCCCGTCGGCGACTTTCCGAACGGTGTCGCGGTCAATTCCGTCACCAACGAGATCTACGTGGCCAACCAATGCGGCAGCGATCTCAGTTGCAACAGTCCCGGCTCAGTTACGGTGATTAACGGAGCGACGAACAACACGTCGAGCATCGCCGTTGCGGTTTCGCCGTATGTGGTAGCAGCCGATAGCTCGCACAACAAAATCTACGTCACTGACTTCTGCGGCAACGACCCGAACTGCCAAAGCGGGGGTCTGGTCACCGCAATCGATGGCGTAAGCGGTTCAACCGTGCCCGTGGCTGTGGGCAACGGTCCCGCGAGTTTGGCCGTCAACAGCACTACGAATACTGTTTATGTACCGAATTCACTCGACAACACCGTCTCGGTGATCGGTGCATCCACTAAGCTCCAGTTGATGACCATGACCCCATGCCGTCTGGTCGACACCCGCAACGGCAGTCCGATTCAAGGCCAGAGCTATCAGACCTTCGACCTGCCGCAGTTGGCTCAGCAAAAGGGGTGTGGCACCCTGGCCAACGCCGCGAGCTTCTCGCTCAACGTCACGCTGGTGCCGAAGAACGGTCATCCGGTGGGCTATCTCACCATCTGGCCGGCGGGTCTCACGCGACCCAACATTTCGACGATGAACTCCTCCGATGGCCGAACTAAAGCCAACGCCGCGATTGTTTCTGCGGGCGCGAGCGGAGGCGTGAGCGTCTACGTCACCGACACTGCCGACGTCATCCTCGACATCGACGGCTATTTCACTCCGTCGAACTCATTGACGCTGGCGTTCTATCCGCTGACGCCCTGCCGGGTGGCCGATACTCGCGGAGGAAATTATCTGGTAGGCGGGACAGCGCGCGACTTCGCGGTGTCGGAGAGCCCCTGCCTGAACGGAGTGAATGCCACAGCGTACTCGCTGAACCTCACGGCGCTCCCGTATCCGACGTTGGGCTCGCCTCTGCGCTATCTCGAGGTGTGGCCGACGGGCGACGAGCCACAGAATCCGGTGTCGACGCTGAATAACAAAACCGGCACGCGCGTGGCAAACGCAGCGATCGTTCCCGCGGGCACGGGCGGCGACATCACAATCATTGCCAGCGACAATACGGATTTGCTGATCGACATCAACGGCTACTTCGCACCTGCGGCGCCGCCCAACAATGGACTTTCGCTGTATCCGACCGCGCCCTGCCGGGTGTTTGACACCCGCAGTATCGGAAGCGGGCAGCCCTTCAGCGGCACGCTGAGTCCGCCGGTGAATGTAACCGCGAGTCCGTGCGCGGTACCGGCAACAGCGCAAGCGTATGTATTCAATGCGACGGTGATTCCGTACGGCAGCCTCGGCTACCTGACACTGTGGCCCGACTCTGAGCCGATGCCCAATGTATCGACGCTGAATGCTATCGACGGCCTCATTACGTCGAATATGGCTGTCGTGCCCAACCCGGCTAACAACAATGGCGAGGTCGAGGCCTACGCTGCCGGGCGCACGCAATTGATTCTGGACTTGTCGAGCTACTTCGCGCCATAGGTCAGGGCAGGTGGCGCGCGATCTCAACGGCCTTTTCCGCTGCCTGGGCGCCGCTCTGATTGACCGCGACAAACACGGCCAAGTCTTTGGAGTGGTTAACGCAATGGCTGTGCTGAAACCTGACGGTGCCGCCATCCTTCACGATTACAGGATGCAGGTTAGGATTACCGTCACCCATGTTCACCACCCACGCCATCGCCTGCTTATTGCGGCCGTTCGGCATGGTGTAGATCGGCTTCTGCGCCAGCTCCATCGCCTCGGTGAGCTCGGCTGAAACCGCCTTGCCGTTGATCTGCGGGTGACCAAGGTTGGCTTCTCCGAAGCTCAGCATGTCTTGCGCGGTCGAGCGCAATCCACCCGCGGCATACCACGCGTAGACCGGCCACGGCGGAGCGCCGTTGCCGTGAAGCATGTGCCCCTTCGCCAGGCGCTTTTGCTGCTCAGGACTCGGACGCAGCGTCGTGTCAGGCATGCCGAGCGGCTCCAGTATTACGTCGCTGAGCTGCCGCTCCCACTCGGCATGAGTCGCTGTCATCACCTGGTATCCCAGCAAGCCAATGCTGGTATTCGAGTAGCGATACGGCGCGGGCGGCACGCTCTCCGGCTTCCAGCGCGAAACCCAGGTCAGGAAGTCCTTGGTTGTGTAGTGCTCGATGCTCCGCATTTCCAGACGCTGCGGAAGGTTGGGTGGGTCGTCCGGCAGCCCTGAGGTAAAGTCGGCCAGTTCCAGCGGCGTCACCGCTTGCGCTTCCGGGCGAAGCGTGTAGCCCGCCGGCATGTACTGCTGGATCGACGCCTTGGGATCCATCTGCTTGCGACCGATGGCAAGCGCGAACAAGGTTGTCGTAAAGGTCTTGGTGCACGAGCCGATCTCGACCAGCGTGTCCGGCGCAAACGGCGCGCCCGCGTCGGTTGCCTCACCGTATGGGAAGTAATAACGCTGGCCGCGCAGCGACACCGCGACGATTGCGCCAGGGAAATGATGCAGTGCCATGTACGGCTGCATGATGCGGTCGACAATGGCTTTCAACGCAACCTGGTCGGGAGCTGCGTTTTGAGCCAACGCGATTCCGCCGATGAAGAGCAGAAGTGTGAGTGCGGATGCCTGGGCGCAACGTCGCATGTTTCCTCGCCTGGAGAGTTGGCGCAGAGATGGTAATGCGGAAGGTCGCTGGCTCGCAACCGCACTCCGCAGCCGTCGTATAATAGAGAGATGCCCACTCGCCGAAATTCCCTTCTGTGAGGCTTCCCAACGAATTGAGCTGGCCCTTGGGCGGGGCCGACGTGGTATGGAATTCCGACTCGTCAGTCCGTACAAACCCCAGGGCGATCAGGGTAACGCCATTCAGTCGTTGACCCGCGGCATTGCTGACGGGGAGAAGCATCAGGTGCTGCTCGGCGTCACCGGCTCGGGCAAAACCTTTTCGATGGCCAAGGTCATCGAGAACGTGAACCGCCCGGCGCTTATCCTGGCGCACAACAAGACACTGGCAGCCCAGCTCTATCACGAGTTCAAACAATTCTTCCCGCACAACGCGGTCGAGTACTTCGTTTCCTATTACGACTACTACCAGCCGGAAGCCTACATTCCCGCCGGCGACGTCTACATCGAAAAGGAAGCGACGATCAACGATGAGCTCGACAAGCTGCGGCTGTCGGCGACAAAGTCGCTGTTCGAGCGCCGCGACTGCATCATCGTCGCCTCAGTCAGCTGCATTTACGGTCTCGGCTCGCCCGACGCCTATTACGGCATGCTGCTCTTCCTGGAGAAGGGCCAGAAGATCAAGCGCGAGGACATCACGCGCAAGCTCGTAGAAATTCTGTATGAGCGCACCGACGGCGACTTCCGCCGCGGAACCTTCCGCGTGCGCGGCGACATCATCGAAGTCTTCCCCACCTATGACGACTCGGCGTATCGCATCGAGCTTTGGGGTGATGAAGTCGAATCGTTGTCGCAGATCGATCCGCTGTTCGGCACGGTGAAGCAGAAACATGCACGCCTGCCCATCTATCCGAAGACACACTACGTGATGAAGCCGGAGCGCAAGAGCGCCGCCGTCGATTCGATCCTCGAAGAGCTGGCGTGGTGGGAAGTGGAACTGGAGAAGCAGGGCCGCATCGTCGAGGCACAGCGAGTGCATCAGCGCACGCGCTTCGATCTCGAGATGATCAAGGAGATGGGCTACTGCCACGGCATCGAAAACTACTCGCGGCACTTCACCGGCCGCCTGCCGGGCGAGCCACCGCCAACGCTGCTGGATTATGTTCCGCGCGACTACCTGCTCTTCATCGACGAGTCGCACCAGACCGTTCCGCAGATTCACGGCATGTGGCACGGCGACCGCTCGCGCAAGCAGAACCTGATCGAGTATGGCTTCCGCCTCCCCAGCGCGCTGGACAATCGCCCGCTGACGTTTGAGGAGTTCGAACACCGCGTTAACCAGGCGGTCTACGTATCGGCGACGCCGGGCCCGTACGAGCTGACCAAGGCTGCCGGAGTGGTCGTCGAGCAGATCATCCGCCCAACCGGCCTCATCGATCCCGAGGTGGAAGTTCGTCCGGTGAAAGGGCAGATCGACGACCTGCTGCACGAGATTCGCGAGCGCGCCAAGAGGAACGAGCGTGTGCTGGTCACGACGCTGACTAAGCGCATGGCCGAGGATCTTTCTGAGTATTACGCCGAGGTCGGCGTGCGCTGCCGCTACATGCACTCGGAGATCGAGACGCTGGAGCGCATCAAGATTCTGCGCGATCTGCGCAAGGGCGAGTTCGATGTGCTGATCGGCATCAACCTGCTACGCGAAGGCCTCGACCTGCCGGAAGTTTCGCTGGTGGCGATTCTCGATGCCGACAAAGAAGGCTTTTTACGGTCGGCGGGTTCGCTGATCCAGACCATCGGACGCTGTGCGCGCAATGTGGAAGGACGAGCGATCCTGTACGCCGACAACATGACCGACTCGATGAAGAAGGCCATCGACGAAACCTACCGCCGGCGCGCCATTCAGGAGGCCTACAACCAAGAGCACGGTATTACACCGGAGAGCATCAGCCGGCCGCTCGACATGTCGCTGGTTGCGGTGGCCGCGGCTGATTATGCCGACCTGACCAACGAAATTGAAGGCATGCCGGAGTTTAAGTCGCAGGAGGAACTGGACGCCTACATCGCCAGACTGGAAAGCGACATGCGGGAGGCAGCCAAGCGCTTCGAGTTCGAACAAGCCGCGAAGCTGCGCGACACCATACGCGATCTGCGGACGAAGGAATTCATGTTCACCTAGCGCGATGCCCTCGCTTTCGATACACGGCGCGCGCGAAGTTGTACGAACCTGAACACAAAACGGCGGACCCCATGGTCCGCCGTCACTCTTGCTAAGAGCTCAAAGCTAACATCTGTTTTACTGCGTCACGATCATCATCGGCGTCTGCAGCGGACAGCTGCTGGTGCATCCTGAGACCTGCGTTGGGGCAAGGATGTTCTGCGTGATCGTGTTGTTCGATGTCTGAATGATCGTGGTCTCCGAGGTCCCCTGATCGGCCACGTAGACCTTAGCCGCGGAAGGATCGGAGGCGATATACACCGGATTGGCCCCGCTGGGCAGGGATACAGTTGCCAGAACCGAGAAACTGCTCTGGCTAACCACCGACACGGTATTCGAACCCTGGTTGGCTACAAAGAAGTTCGACCCGTCGGTCAATGCGGTAACGCCGACCGGATTGGTTCCCACCGCTACGGTCGCCAATAAAGGAATCGACGGCGACGTAGTGTTAATCGCCGACACATCAAAGACGCTGACGGTACCATCTCCACCGTTGGTTACGTAGAGCCGGTTGCGCGTGGGATCGAACAGAGCCTGCGTCGGCAGCATGCCTAAAGGAGCCGTCGCCGCGATGGTTGTGAGGTTACCGTTTCCGGTGTAGATCACGTCGAGCGTACCCGGACTGCCCTGGGCACCCTGGGTCACGACGAAGATCCATCCCTGATTGTTGGCCGCGATCGAAACCGGGTTGAGCCCCAGTCCCACTGGGCTACTCGTAGTTGTGATGGTCCCCATTAGCGTCGAACCGTCGGAGCTGACGACCGAAACAGAGTTGTCTCCCTGGTTGATCGCGTAGATGTATCCGGTCGAGGGGGATTGCACGAACGCCGTTGGATTTACCCCCAGGCAGAGGGTCGTTGCCACCGAGAGCGTCGCGGTGGAAATCGTGCTTAGCGAACCGTCAGCCTGGCAGGTCGACGGCGGGCCGGAATTCAGAACGAACATCTTGGCGTTGTTTTGCGAGGTCAGCGCAATCGGATGCGAGCCGGGCAACAGCGAGATGGTGGTAATCGCGCCGGCCAACGTGGGCAGGTATTGCATCACGGTATCATCGCCGGCATTGGCGACGTAGAGTGACAGCGAATTGGTGGGGAACGCCTCCGCGCTGGTGCCCACACCCATAGTGTTAACTGCCAGGTTGGTGTCGCCGGAGACGTCAATCTCAGTGGTGCTGCCGTCACCGCCGCCAGGGTTCGAGTTCAAAACCCAGGCATAGTGAGAGCTCTGCGGCTGGCCGCCGGGACTGACAATCGGATTGGCAACCGGGCGGTAGTAATCTCCGCAACCTAGTTCAGCCAATAGAACAAAAACGATGCATGCCAAAAATACGGTCTTGCGCAAAGCCCTCATCCGCACTCCCAAGGTGGACTGCTGAGCCTTCAATTCAAGATGCAGCAGGAATTTACATTGTACTAGCGCGCCGCAACCCGTCATAGGGCCGCCCTGCCCGTTTCCTGTAACGCTTGACGCAGCCGGTAGTTGCGGGCCGAAACGGGGCGTCGCGAAAGCCCCCCATCTGACAAATGTCAGCTTCCCCCGCTGACGAAAGCCACTACTGCGTTTCGCACGTTCGCCGCAAGATAGAAGCATCAGGTGAGGAGAAAAACATGACTTCTACCGTTGCATTACCCCTGACCACAAACGCCTCCAACCCCGTTTCCGACTGGCGTCCGCCTGCCATGACCGGCATGGCCTTCGGCGCGCTCCTCATGGGCTTCTTCGGCTGCCTATGGCTGGGCTGGGCGCTAGGCTCGATGAACCTCCGCGCTCCTTTCGTAATTGCCGCCGTCGTTGCCTTCGCGGCCTCGGTTTGGATTCCAGCCGTCGTACTGCTGCGAAATGGCTCGCGCGCTGCCAAAGATGCCGGGCCGCTCACCGCTGACGAAGAGCGCCAGCAGTCGCGCATGGGACGGATCTTCGGCTTGATCTTTGCCGCCGAAGGCGTGCTGATCTTCTTGGCAATCAACGTACTCAACAACCTTCATCTGGGCGAATACGCCATCTCTGCCATCGCCGCGATTGTCGGCCTGCATTTCCTGCCCTTGGCGCGCCTGTTCCGTCGTCCCATGTATTACGTGGTCGGAACAATTATGACTTTGGCAGCGCTGGCCTCGATCGCGATCCCGGTATCGGTTCGCATCAGTGCCTTGTCGGCCACGATGGCCGTCATCGTATGGGTGACCTGCGTTCTGATCACTCGCAAGGGGTTCGCGCTGGGGCGCGAACTCCAGACGACCAGCAGATAACGTCTGCGCGAGGGCGCCTTCGCCACTTCGTCCGCCCGCACCGTCGGCCGGCTGCGCACAAGCAGGTCCGCATCCGTTAATTCTTCGCCTTGATGATGCAAGTTTGCCTCCGGCACTCGTTCCCCCGTTGACAAGGAAGTCTTACCGGTGGATGCGGGACGCATTGCGTCCCGGACAGAGGTTTTATGCGCAAAAATCAACGCACAGCGTGGTTCCTCCTGGGACTGCTTCTGCTGTTTATCGCCGCAATCAGCCTGTCTCGCCTGCGGCAGCCACATCCGGAATCGCAACTGAGCCGTGTCGCCGGCTCAATGACGGGCCCCTCGCCGGACGCCGCGTTTCTTACCGCAGAAGAATATGTCGCTGACCGCAGCGCGGCTCCCGACGCGGCGTCTGCGGTCCCCGGGAATGCGGGCACAGAGAAGAAGCTCATCCGTACTGCCGAGTTGGGACTGACTGTCCGCGACGTCCGCGAGGCCGCCGAGCAGATTCGGCGAATCACGGAAGCTCAGCGCGGCGAGATCGAAAACATGGACATTACAGGCGGCGATGGGGCTGCCACCGCGACGCTGGTATCGCGCGTGCCGACCTCGCAACTGGAAAGCATGCTGGCGGACTACAAGAAGCTGGCCGTGCACACCGACCGCGAGCAGATCAGCGGGCGCGATGTCACCCGCGAGTTCTACGACAACGAAGCCCACTTGCGAAACCTGCGCTCCGAAGAAGAACAGTACCTGACGATCATGAAACAGGCGCACAGCGTCACCGACATCCTGGCGGTTTCGGAAAAGCTAAGCGACGTGCGCGACCGCATCGAGCGCCTGCGAACCCAAATCCAGGTGATGAGCCACGACGTCGAGATGTCGGCGGTGCAAATTAACCTGACCCAGGAATTCGATGCCCGGGTCCTCGGCATCCAGTGGCGGCCGCTGTCCAACGCCAAGGCCGCAACCCACGAGTTGCTGATCGGCCTGGGCGACTGGATCGACGCCATGGTAACGATCGTCATCAAGCTGCCGCTCATCCTGCTGTGGACAGCCACTGTCGCTGCGTTCCTGTTGGTGGTATGGAAGATTGCTCGCGCCCTGTGGCGGCGCGTCAAGCCGTCGAAGAAGGTCATCGTGGACCCGCCGAAGCCGCGCCCTGCCGGACCCCGAACCAACGCCGACGTCATACCGTGAGCGGTAGCGACAGGGTTACAGCGGCGAGGATCACAACGGCATCTGCATCTTTTCCAGGAGCTGAATGTAGCGCGGATTCTGGCGAAGGCGGTTAAACAGCCCGTCGCTTTTGAGACTCGGCAGGCCAGAATCATGTTGTTGGTAGGCGCGTTCGAGCCAGTCCATCGCCTTGTCCGCCTCTCCGCGAGAAGCATAGACTTCGGCGACCTGGTAGGCGGCCTCGCCACTATGTTTGGTGATGAGTTCTTTTAATGCGGCGTCCGAAGCCTGCTGACGCCCTAGAGCTTGATAGACCAATGCCTCGCCAGTCAGCTTCAACCAGTCGTTTGTCTCCTGCTGCATCTCCACCAGGGCTTCTTGCGGGTTCCCCCGCGCCAGCAGGATCTGGCCTCGCCCAAAGTGAACGAATCCCTGTTGCGGATCCAATTCCAGAGCCTTCTGCGAAATCGCATAGGATTCGTCGTAGTGTCCGGCTTCGTACAGGTCGGATTGCAGGAACACATAACAGGGAGAACACAAAGGATCTACTGCAACTGCCTGTTTGCGTAATGCAATGGCCTCGTCCAGATGTCCCCCGCGCGCTTCCACCAAGTCGGCACGATAGGAGAGTAAGTCAGTACTTCCCGGTTGCAGCGCTGCCGCTTTGTTCAGCGCAGCTTCGGCGCCTTCCCAATCGAAGTCATAATTCAGACGTACATTTGCCAGCGAGAGGTATCCCGCAGCCGAAAGGGGATCGAGAGCAATGGCCTGCTCTGCATCTTCTCGCGCCCGGCGAAATCCCAAAGCGGTGTCCATAGAGCCGTCGGCGGCCATGCCGGCAAATAGGGTTGAGCGCAGCGCCCAGGCAGGCGAGAAATTTGCGTCCAGCTTGATCGCCTGGTTGGCGTAAGCCAGAGCCTTGTCGTAGTTCGTCTTTTCCAATCCTCGATTCAAGAAATACGCCGCTTGCAAATAAGCCTGGTAGGCGTCGGGATTGACGACCTTCGCCCCCGCATGGGTGGGGGTGGCGTTAGCGCCGAGCAGCTTGACTTGTAATGCCCCGGTGACAGCCTGCGCGATTTCATCCTGCACCGCAAAGATGTCTTTGATCTCGGTGTTGTATTCCTCTGACCAAAGTTGAAAGCCATCCTCCGCCTTCGTCAGCTCGGCGGTGATGCGAACTCGACTGCCATCCCGCCGCACGCTACCTTCCAGAACGTTGGCGACATTCAGCTTCTGTCCGACCGTGCGTACGTCTTCGTTCTTGCCTTTGAACTGAAAGGCGGACGATCTTCCCGCAACCTTCAAGCCGGGAACCTTGGCAAGGGCGTTCGTCAGTTCTTCGGCGAGTCCATCGGAGAAATATTCCTGATCCTTGCCGGCGCTCATGTCGGCAAACGGCAGAACCGCAATAGACGCCGTATTCACTCCGGGCGCGCCGGGATGATGTCGGCTTCGCCAGAAGTAGGCTCCCACCGCTGCGAACAGCAGAAAAAAGACAGCGAGAATGCCCAGCTTGCGTGCCAGGCTCATTGCCTGCCCTGGCGAGCCCGCCCGGACATCGATGTCACTCCGAACTCCGCGACCGCTGTCCGAACCGCGCTGCAATCTTTGTAGATCAGTCCTGATATCGGAGGCATGCTGGTAGCGCAGCCCGGGATCTTTTTCCAAAGCCTTCTGAATAACGTCGTCCAGCTTGGTGGGCATCTGCGCATTCAGCCGCAGAGCCGGCGCCGGATCGCGATTGAGAATAGCGTCGAAGATGGCGGCTGAAGTGTCACCCCGGAACGGCATTGTCCCCGTCGCCATTTCGTAGAGCACCGCACCAAACGAGAAAATGTCGGTGCGTGAATCCAGTTCTTTGCCCTTGGCTTGCTCCGGCGACATGTACTGCAGCGTACCCACCGGAACACCCGGGAGAGTCAACGAGAATGTTTTCGTTGCGGTGTCCTCGGCTCCGGGCGCGGCAACCGTTGACTGCGTTACTTGCGCTAATCCGAAGTCCAGGATCTTGGCGTGCTTGCGATCGGTAACGAAGATGTTGGCCGGCTTAAGATCGCGATGCACGATTCCCTTCGTGTGGGCAGCGTCGAGGCCGTCGGCGATTTCGATTGCCAGCGACAGGAGCACGTCCGTGTCCAGCGGGCGCCCGGCAATAAATTGCTGCAGAGTCTGACCTTCCAGAAACTCCATGGCGATGAAGGTTTGCCCATCTGCCACGCCGATTTCATAGATGGTGCAGATGTTGGGATGATTCAGTGCAGAAGCAGCCTGCGCTTCCCGCTCGAAACGCGCCAGGGCATGCGGATCATGCGCCGACTCGTCCGGCAGAAACTTCAGCGCGACAAAGCGATGCAGGGTCAGGTCTTCGGCTTTGTAGACAATCCCCATTCCGCCGCCGCCCAGCTTCTCGACGATGCGGTAATGCGAGATCGTTTGGCCGATCATTGCCGCGAATCTTACGTTGGGCCAACAGGCAAGTCAACGAATCGCGATCGGTTCGCGGCGATCGCAGGCCCAGGCGGTTGATGCTGAAGCCTTTCAGAAAGTTCCACTTTGCGATGTATACTTCCCGACATTCCCGGGAGCGAGGCTTTTCTTGCGAGGCTTCCATGTTCACCCCGTATGGAACAGCTGCCCTTGTGCTTTCTCCGCCTGAGGTCTTTGTTCTCGTGGGCGTGGGGCTCGTCTTCATCGTTTTCCTCCCTCCGTTGCTCGGCCAGTTTCGTCAGCCAACGACGCGAGGATTTTCTACGCAAAACTTGCCCCGTATGTTTCTTGTTCTGGGGGGTATGCTTGGCGTCATCGCGTTTCTCTCTCCCCTGTCCAGACAGTTCTTTATGGCCGGGGAAGGCGATCTGACGTCCTTCGCCGGAACCTTGCTGCAAGCGCCTACGCGCGACGCCAATGGTTTGCTGCGGATCAGCCTACAAACCAGCGACGGCGAGCGCGACCTTCTTGTAGAAGATTTGAGCCACCTTCAGGAAATCATGAACCTGCAACCCGGGGACTCGATCACTGCGCGCACGCAGTCCCTGCTGGGCGAAAACCATATCTGGGAGCTGGAACATAATGGCGTCGTGATTGAGAGCTACCAGGAGATGCGTGAATTCTCAGAACAGAAACTACAGCAGGGGAAAGCGTCGGCGCTTTGGATAGGGTTTATCGCTTCGATTTTTCTAGTGCTGGCTATCGTCTTGCGGTTGGTTTTTGGCGTGTGGTCCCAACCGGTGGAGCAAAGGGCACTGGGACGCCCCATCATGCCACCGGACGACCGGGAGTAACGTTGCGCCCACCATCTTAGACGTATCACCATCGATTCCAAAACAACAAGGCCCTGTCCTCGCTCAGACAGGGCCTTGAACTCGTGCTGAATCTTTCTGTGTTGCGCTTAGACGTTGAACGACGAGCCGCAGCCGCAGGTGCTCTTCACGTTCGGGTTGTCGAACTTGAAACCGGCGCCTTCCAGCGTCTCCAGGTAGTCGATGCTGACGCCCTTCAGATACATCAGCGAGGTTGCGTCAACGAAAACCTTCAGGCCTTCGAAGTCAAAGGTCTTGTCCATCATGCCGGCGCCGTTCTCGAACGACATCGAGTAGGAGAAGCCGGAGCAGCCTCCGCCTACGACGCCGACACGCAGTCCCGCCGGTACAGGATTCTGTTGCGCCATGATCTCCTTCACCTTCGAAACAGCATTGCTGGTGAAGTTAAGGGGCATCGCATCCGTCGTCGGAGTTGTGGTGGTGGGTGTAGTGGTTGTTGTAGCCATTCCTGTCTCCTGTGAAAATCTTAGCGGATTATAGCAAAATTGCCGTCTGGCGCACTCTGTCCAGAAAGGCGGACACCTGCGGTCAATTAAATAGATGCCCGGTCAGGCCTGCAGGTCGCAGCTTTCCGTTCGGGGTTCCTTCCGGTTCAGGAACTCGCCTTGAAGACCAATCTCTACGCCCTTGAATCTTGTTGCCACCCTAGCCTGCGGGAGTCATAATATGTGGCCGTGAGCCCCGTCCTGATGGGTAGGGCCGAATCCATCAGCTGCGGGACTGGTTCATCCTGAACCGAGGTGGCTAATGTCGACTCTGACGATGTTGTTCATTGTCTGGGGAGTTCTGACCGTCCTGCTGGTCCTCCTGCTCATCTACCGGAGCACGCTCAGCATGCACGAAGATGATCAGTTGTTCCTTGACGATTCCAGCAAGAACATGCGCGAAGAGCAAGAAGCGCTGCAGGTTCGCATGGGTAAGGTAACGCCTTGGGTCCGCATCCTGGGGGCAGCATCTGCGGTGCTGATTCTTGTAATTGCCGGCATGGCAGTGTGGCAGAGGATCAACCAGGGATAGCGATCCCGGCCGGTCGGTCCCAAATCTAAGCGCAGTGCCGGTTTCGGGAACTCGTCCCGGCGCTGCAATAACTATGAGCTTTTTCGATACGCGCAGCTTCGGCTGCGCGTTTTCGTTTCGTAAAATGAAGCTTGCGAACCCGTTACTGGAATCGGTTCTCCCCCTCTCCGACCCTTGCCGGCTCTGTTAAAATCAACCTATTCACCTGTGAGGCTGACGACACACCTGGGGTGGCTTTTCTGCCGCCGGTTGTTTCACGCCTCCCGATCAGCTGGCTGTTTATTCAACAGAAATGGCCCGTCCCGGCTAACCATGCCGGGTAGAGGATGGCATGCAGACCGGACGATAGTCCGCGAGAAAGAGAAGCTATTTCTCATGGCCTGCATCCTTAAAACTAAAGGGTTGAAACCAGCACATCTTTCGAGCCTCGCCATATTACCGGCGACGCCCGGCTTTCATACTTAGCGTCCTACATATCATCGAGGAGCCAGTGGCCACAAAAGAATTGCCTCATTTGCTTGAGTTTCCTCCGAGCCCTGAAATTGACTCGGAAGAAGAAGTTACGGAATGGTTAGAAGCTTTCGACCAGGTGGTCGAGGGTGATGGAAAAAATCGCGGCTGTGAACTACTCGACGCTCTCATTCATCGTGCCCGCGAGGCGGGTGTCGAAATTCCTGTTCAGTTCAACACGCCTTACGTGAACACCATTCCGGTTGACGAGGAAGTTCCGTATCCCGGCGACCGTCAGCTCGAGCGCCGCATCAAGAGCCTGGTTCGCTGGAACGCGATGGCCATGGTGCATCGCCAGAACAAGAAGGATCCCGGCATCGGCGGCCACATTTCGACGTATTCTTCGCTGGCTACCCTTCTCGAAGTCGGCTTCAATCATTTCTTCCGCGCCCGTTATGGAGAGCAGCCCGGCGACTTCATCTACTTCCAGGGTCACTCCTCGCCCGGTGTCTACTCTCGCGCCTATCTTGAAGGCCGGCTGAGCGAAGAACAGATCAAGAACTTCCGTCATGAACTGCGCGGAGCGCCCGGACTGCCGTCCTATCCGCATCCCTGGCTGCTGCCCGACTTCTGGCGCTTCCCCACGGTCTCGATGGGCTTGGGCCCGCTGAACGCGATCTACCAGGCGCGCTTCATGCGCTATCTCGAGAATCGCGGCATCATTCCCGCGACTCCGCGCAAGGTATGGGCCTTCGTCGGCGACGGCGAAACGGATGAGCCCGAGTCCATGGGTTCGTTAACCTTGGCCTCACGCGAGAAGCTCGACAACCTTATCTTCGTCATCAATTGCAATCTGCAGCGTCTCGATGGCCCGGTGCGCGGCAACGGAAAAGTTATCCAGGAACTGGAAGCTGCCTTCCGTGGCGCCGGTTGGAACGTGATCAAGGTGGTCTGGGGTTCCGACTGGGACAAGCTCTTCGCACGCGACAAGTCCGGCATTCTGCTGAAGCGCATGGAAGAAGCCGTTGACGGTGAGTACCAGAGCTACAAGGCCAAGGGCGGCGAATATATTCGTCGCGAGTTCTTCGGCAAATATCCCGAACTGCTCGAGATGGTCTCTGACATGAGTGACGACGAGTTGCATCGTCTGAGCCGCGGCGGCCACGATCCGGTGAAGGTCTACAACGCCTACAAGCGCGCCCTGGAGAATCACGGCTCGCCGACCGTGATCCTGGCACACACCGTTAAGGGGTATGGACTCGGCTCGGCCGAGGCACGCAACGCCACGCACCAGGAAAAGAAGCTCGCCGATCAGGCGCTGACTGCCTTCCGCACGCGCTTCGAGATTCCTATCCCCGAAGAAGCGGCACGTGAAGGCTGGTTGTATCGTCCTGCCGACGACAGCCCTGAGATCACTTACATGCGACAGCGCCGCAAGGAACTCGGTGGCTTTATGCCCGATCGCGGCGTGCCCAGCTCGCAGATCCCGACGCCGCCCTTGTCCGAGTTCGCTGAGTCGCTGGCCGGCTCGAAGGGTCGCGCGGTGTCGACCACCATGGGCTACGTCAGCATGCTGCGGCAGCTCCTGAAGAATCCGCAGATGGGCAAGCTGGTTGTGCCTATTATTCCTGACGAGGGCCGCACCTTCGGCATGGAGTCGATCATTCGCCAGGTTGGCATTTACGCCAGCCAGGGACAGCTCTACAAGCCGCACGATCAGGACATGCTGCTCTACTACCGCGAGGAGAAAAGCGGGCAGATCCTGGAAGAAGGTATCACCGAGGCGGGCTCGATGGCGTCGTTTACCGCCGCCGGCACCGCGCACTTCAACTACAAAGTGCCGATGATTCCCTTCTTCACTTACTACTCGATGTTCGGCTTCCAGCGCATCGGCGACATGGTGTGGGCCTTCGCCGACGCACGCGGCAAAGGCTTCCTGATGGGCGGCACCGCCGGTCGCACCACACTGGCGGGCGAAGGCTTGCAACACCAGGACGGACACAGCCTGGTGCTCTCCAGCACCATTCCGACTTGCCACAGCTACGACCCGGCGTACGTCTACGAGATCGCCGTCATCGTGCAGGACGGCATGCGCCGCATGTACGAGCGCAATGAGGACCGCTTCTACTACATCACGCTTTACAACGAAGACTGGGCTATGCCCGAGATGCCGGCCGGGGTCGAAGAGGGCATCCTGCGCGGCATCTACAAGGTGCGTCCGGCCGGGAACGGCAAAGCTGTCGTGCATCTGTTCGGGAGTGGACCGATCCTCAATGAGGCGCTGCGCGCGCAAGGCCTCCTCGCCGAGAAATACGGGGTTGCCGCCGATGTCTGGAGCGTCACCAGCTACAACGAACTGCGCCGCGACGCGCTGGCCATTGAGCGCTGGAACCGTTTGCATCCGGCCGAGCCGCAGAAGCAGCCGCACATCCTGAAGGCGTTAGAAGGTGCTGAAGGACCGATCGTCGCGGCCACCGACTACATGAAGGCGGTCCCGGATCAGCTTGCGCCCTGGCTGGCGAACCGCCTGACCTCGCTTGGCACCGATGGCTTCGGTCGCAGCGACAATCGCCAACATCTGCGCCGCCACTTCGAAGTCAACGCAGAATCGATTGCTGCATCGGCACTGTCTCGGCTGTCGCGCGAAGGCAAGTTCGATGCCCAGCGGGCGCAGCAAGCCTTCGCTGAGTTGGAAGTGGATACCGAGAAAATCGATCCGGCTATCGCGTAGGGTCCTTGAGGACTGTCATCCTGAGGAGCGCTTCAGCGCGACGAAGGATCTGCGGTCCCTGGCGTCAGATCCACCTGCGGACAAACCGCAGATCCTTCGACTACGCGTCCGCCGCCGCAAAATCGGCGGCGGAAAAGAAAAGTCTCGGACGCTGCGCTCAGGATGACAGTGCAGAAAGACGAGCGTGGCGCGCCTGAAGGCGTGCTCCACCGTAAGCCGACGAGAGACTCGCGGCAGCGACATCACGCCTTTCCCAACAATTCCTCCAACCTCTTCCGCCGATACTCGAAGATCGTCTCCACATCGCGCCGCACCATCAGACTGTGCACCATCTGCCCGAGGACTCCAAACGGCAGCGCATAATCAACGCAATCGCAAATCAGCGTTCCGCCATCTTTCTCCGCAAACCGATGCTCGTGATGCCAGCGCTTGTACGGCCCGCGCAGCTGATTGTCCACAAAGCGATACGGCGGCTCCCAAACCTCGATTTCCGTCAGCCAGCGCATCGGCAGGCCGCGAATTCGCAGCTTGTACTCGATCAGCGACCCCGCATGCAGATCCTTTTCCGTACGAACGATATGGAAGCCCAGCAACGGCGGCGTAATCTCCTCCAGATTTTCCGGACGAGAGAAGAACGCGAACGCTTCCTCGATGGGCCTGGGAAGCCACTGCTCGCGAATCAGTTGGTAGGAATGCGCCATGTAGAACCCTTATGATACGAGCCGAGCAAACCAGTTTGAATCATGGCGCCGGCAAGCCCGGCCGATGATTTTCATGCCAGTCAAAACTCCGCAGAGGTTTTGCCGGAGGCCAACTGTTATCCTTCTCCCATGTCGCAGACCAGCACGCCGACCCCGTTCCGCGACGGCTTTGCCGCGCTCTGGCACGAGCCGCTCCTGCTGGCCGCCGACCTCACCTGGCGCTGGTGCTTCGGCTTTTCTGCCTGGATGTTGGCCTGTCTGTCGCTCGGCCTCTTCCTGAACAGCATCGCCGTTTCGAAGGCCGATCAGCTTCTTCTCGGCACGATGCAGCCCACCCTCATCGGTATGGCATTGCAAGACATGTTTCGCGGAAGCCTCTTGCGTTTCCTGATCGTCCTGGCACTCCTGCTTCTCGGCCTCACCTTATTGTGGTCCTTCGCGTCAGCAGTGGGCCGCGCGGCGATCCTGCGCCGTCTGATCGCCATGTTCAGCAGGGGCGAGGAACCCGCGGAAGCCGCAGCGACGGATTTGCACTTGGGAAGCGTCTTTCTGCTGCATCTTTTACGAGCGATGTGGACTGAGATCGCTATCGCTGCAACCGCCGCGCTGCTGGTCTACGGAAACCTGCTTGCCGATCGTCAACGGCCGTTCTCCGCAGCGGTAACGCTTTCGTTCGGAGTAGGGTTCGCGTGCCTGGTCGGGATCGCATTGAACTGGTATCTGGGCATGGCGCCGCTGTTCTGCCTGCGCAACAACGTCGATGCCCTGCAAGCCATCGAGCAGGCTGCCGCATTCTCCACTCGTCACAGCCGACGCATGTTTCTGATGGGCTTGGGCTACTTCATCTTGCGATTAATCTGGTTCGGAACAATGTGGATGGTTTTCTTCGCGCCACTCAGTTTGTCAGGGAAGATCGCGACCGGCTTTCTTGTCTTGATCATGGCTCTGGTTGCGCTGGTCTACTTTGCGGGAGTGGATCTGCTGAACCTGGCAAGGTGGGCGGCTTACGTTTCGCTGGCTGAAGATGATGCTCATCCTGCGGAAATCCCGGCGCCCGAGCCGGTTAGCCCGCGAATGCCGCTGGAAACTCCGATGCTCGAAGGCCTGGCCTAGCCTGCCCTACATCGCTTTCTGGCCGCTGTGTTCTTCCTTCAAGCTCACAAACCACAGATAAATCTCGTCGACCCGCGCGATATCTTCGTTGAGCACCGGTTGGTCGGCATACTTGTGGATATCGGATCCACTGTGCCGCCGCTTCAGGTTGGAGACGATCTGATAGAGCTCATCCACCTTTGAGTGCATGATGCGGAGATCGCTAACCAGCCTCACTTCATCTACATCGAGCCATCGTCCACGCACCGGCTGCTCCCTGTGATCGGATTGTTTCATGGGCGCTTAATCCTAAGGAACCGAGCATATTGCCCGCACGCAAAAAGTATAACCCACCGACGCGTGAGGCGTGACCGACCCGAGTCTGATAACTACAGAAGCGCTGCCTCGTATCCAACTCCGGAAAGCGCTGGCCCTGCCGTGTAAAATCGCAGTCGGATGCCGTCTTCAGCCGCACAAAATTCCAGCGCAAACCCTACCGGCTTTGCGGCCCGGCTATTGCGCGTCTTACGGCCATCGCACCAGCATTCGGCCTTTTCGGCCACTCTGCTGGTGATGGGATCGGTGCTGGCCTCCCGGGGCCTCGGCTATCTGCGCGAGATGTACATCGCCTGGGCCTTCGGCGCCGGACATTCCACTGACGCGTACTTTGCCGCATTCCAGATACCCGACTTCCTGAACTACATCCTGGCTGGCGGCACAGCGTCGATCACCTTCATCTCCATCTATACTCGCCACGTCTCGCGCGATGACGAGGCCGGCGCGCAACACGCCTTCAACGTCACCATCACCATCATGAGCGCGGTGCTGTGCGTGGGCACCGTTCTGCTGGAACTCTTCACGCCGCAACTTGTGCGCTTGGTGTTTCCGAAGTTCTCCACCGACCAGGTCGATCTCTGCGTTCATCTCACGCGCATACTGCTCCCCGGACAGATCTTCTTCTACGCCGGCGGAATCGTCTCTGCCGTGCTGCAGGCCAAGCGGATGTTCCTCTATCCCGCTCTGAGCCCGGCGCTATACAACGTCTTCATCATCGTCGGCGGCGTCGTGGGAGCGAAGTATCTTGGCATCGAGTCGCTGGCCTGGGGCGCGCTGGCCGGAGCCTTCCTGGGGCCATTCCTCATCAATGCCATCGGCGCGGCGCAGGGCGGACTGCGCTACGGCTTCAGTTTTGACTGGCGCAACCCCGGTTTCCGCGAGTGGGTGCGGCTGTCGATTCCCCTGATGCTCGGCGTCTCGCTGGTCTCGGCCGACGACTGGATCCTGCGCTACTTCGCTTCCGGCGGCGCCGGCGACATCTCGCGGCTGAACTACGCCAAGCGGCTGTTCGCGGTCCCCATCTCCATTCTGGGACAGGCAACCGGTCAGGCTTCGATGCCGTTCTTCGCCTCCCTGTGGGAGCAAGGCAAACGCAAGCTCTTCGCCGACACCGTGAACCAGACGGTCTATCGCATTTCTGCAGCCTCGTTCCTGGCATCGGCGTGGATGATGGCCGCCGCCCTTCCGGTTATCGATCTCGCGTTCCGCCACGGACACTTCACCTTCGCCGACGCGCAGGAAACCGCAACCTATTTCTTCTGGTTCGCCCTGTCGCTGGCGCTGTGGTCGGCGCAAGCCCAGTACGCACGAGCGTTCTACAGCGCCGGCGACACGCTCACGCCCATGATCGCCAGCACCATCATCGTCGCGCTCTCGCTGCCAATCTATCGCAGCTTCTTCCACCAGTTCGGCGTAGTCGGGCTGGCGGCTGCGTCGGATATCGGCATCCTGATGCACACCGTTGTTCTGGCATGGCTGCTGACTCGCAAGAAGATGGTGTTATTGTCCGAGCTGCCGTGGGGCGAATTGACCAAGGCGCTGGTCACGGCGATCTTCGCCGGAGGCGCAGCCTTCGCTGTGGGCCGCTACTTCGCCGTGCGCGGAAGCCTGAAGACAGACTTGATCGCGCTGGTCGTGATTACCGGCGTGTGGCTGGCGGCGGTAGCGGTTGGCTTGTGGGTCACAAAGTCGAAACTACCGGGTGAATTGCGCCGTAGAAAAAAGCCCGCTGCCGTGACCCAGCCCGAGCCAATGGTGGACCGGACGACCGGCGGAATCGAACCGTGAACGACAGTGGCTAGCGGCTAGTCACAAAACCCTACCCCGTAAAGAATTGTCATCACGAGGAGGCTCTTCAGGCCGGCGAGGGATCTGCTTTTGAGTCCGCGTTACTAATTGCCATTCCGAACTTAGCCGGTGCGCCTCTCGTGATCGTCATCCGGACCGGAGGCGGCCTTTCTGTGCCCGCGGGAGCAGGGGGACGTGCGATTCGCTCGCAGTGGATTCGAACGCGAACCGCAGATCCTTCGTCGGGCTGAAGCCCTCCGCAGGATGACAACTGAATGATGACAACCGGATACAGGAGATAACGCCCGCCTGCAGGCGTGCCCCACCCTCAAATCAGAAACGGATGACGGCGAGGCGAGCAAGGGTTCCAACCATCCCTGACAACTGACCACTGCTTTATTTCACCACCCGCATATTCGCCCAGTCGTAGTCGAAGTGCTTGCCGCAATCCAGACAGACCACGTACGGATGCGACCCTTCGCCGGAGATTTTCTCCCAGGGACCATCCACATTCTTGCGCACGGACGAGGCGCTGGAAAATGGCAGCGACATGTGACGATGACGACAACCAACGGGAAGCAACTGCAGCAGACGGTCCCACATGGCAAACGCCTTGATCCCGAAGATAGTGGGCGGCGCGCAGTGGCCGCCCACAATCCAGAGACTCTCTCCATCCTGCGCAGCAGTCAACAGGTGGACTAGCTTAATTCACGACAGCAAAGCCGTTTCCGAACCGGCAAGCGCCGGTCCTGTTGCGGGAATCGTTATGCCCGCGCTGCGACGGCGCCCGAGGGCTCGCTGGCCGGAGCCGACGCGCTCTCCTTGGCTTCGCCATTCACCTTCTGGCCGGGCTTGCGGATGTCGATGCCGCCCTTGAAGTACGCGCCATCTTCGATGCTGATGCGCTGGGCCACGACATCGCCGGTCAAAGAGCCTTCGCCGCGGATGTCGACGCGGTCGCTGGCCGTCATGTTGCCGCGCACCTTGCCGAGTACCACGATCTCGCGCGCCGAGATGTTGGCCGAGACCACACCATTGCGGCCCACGGTTACACGGTTGCCGGGTAGGTTGATCGAACCTTCCACGCGGCCGTCGATATACAGCGATTCAGAACCCGTGACCTCGCCCTTGATGACCAGCGATTTGCCGAGTGTCGCCTGCTCCTGGGTGTTGAGAGGGGCGGCGGCCGGACGCGGAGCGCTCAGCGGCTCAGCCGGAGGGGTAAACGTCCGCTGTTGCGGCTCAGGGCTCGGTGCCGGGGAGGGTGAGGGTGCATTGGTAGGCTTCCACATGATGTGTACTCAAAATCCTTTCTGAAGTATTAAGTGCTTGGAGAGGCACTTCGTTTGCCAAACCGAAACTCCACAGCTCTTCTTCAGGACCTGCTGGTTTGGTGCGGTTATTCTGACTTTATCGCCCGCCTCCACCAGCTATCGCGGAGCGCCGTGCGATGTAATTATTGCTACCATACAGCGACTTCTTATATCAGGGAATACCCTTACGTGTTTTTTCCCGCCGCCTCAGTTGGCAATCAGGGAACGGACTAGGAGAAAGGAACTAGAACGCAGTTGCCAGCCGTCAGTAGCCAGTAGTCAGTTGATAATTGAAACTGTGTGGTGACTACTGGATACTCGTCGTTCGAGTATGCCGATTCGAAGAATGATTAACCAACCGACATCCGTGCTCCAACTGGCAATTGGCGGCTGGCTACTGGCTGCTGCTTTCCCATGCTGACCGACCAAGCCATCCTACGCCACATCGAACGCCAGCCAAACCACTCGGCCGGATACAAACAGCTCGTGCGCGAGATGGGCCTGCGGGGTGAAGAGCGTCAGCAGCTTGCCGAGCGCCTCAAAGCGCTGGTCAAGAGCGGTCGCCTCATCGAGACCGGCCGCGACCGTTACACCCTGGCCGAGCACGCCGCCGCCCGCCAGAACCTCGTCGCCGGCCGCCTCAGCATGCATCGCGACGGCTACGGCTTCGTCGTGCCTAACGCCGCCCAGCGCAGCACCCTGGAAGGCGATATCTTCATCTCCGCCGAACGCCATCAGGCTCAGCCATGCACGGCGACCAGGTGCTGGTGGAACTCGGTCGCAAGAAGGACGATGGCCGCGCCGAAGGCCGCATCCTGCGCGTGCTCACCCGCGGCAACCCAACCGTGGTTGGCACCTTCCATCACGGCCCGCAGAAACAACTACGTCACGCCGATCGACGAGAAGGTCACGCAGGAGATCATCATCCCCCACGGCCTGGAGTGGCCCAGCGGAGAAGAAGAACAAGTTTCTAAGGAGCGTGCGAGGGAGAGGGACAGAGAGCGGGTGCCCCATCCTACTCGCCCGATTTTGGCGAGAGGATGGGCGACGGGCGACAAAGATAAATCTCGCGATCGCGTCCTCGGCTCAGAAGCCCGCCGTCACGACTGCACTGACCTTGAAGGCGTGGTGGTCGAAGTCGAAATCACCGACTGGCCCTCGGCCACCGGCAACCCGCGCGGACGCGTCGTCGAGATCCTCGGCTACGAAGACGATTTCGGCGTCGATGTCGAAATCATGATCCGCAAGTACCACCTGCCGCACCGCTTTCCCGTCGAGGTGCTGCAGGAGGCGCAGCAGTTCGACCCCGTCATCCACGCCAGCGAACTTCGCGCACCGCCACGATTACCGCGCGCTGCCCATCGTCACCATCGACGGCGAGACGGCGCGCGACTTCGACGACGCCGTCTTCGTCCGCGAACCTGTCGAACGGCAACTTCGAACTGCAGGTCCACATCGCCGACGTCGCGCACTACGTTCGCGAAGGCTCGCCCATCGATCTGGAAGCGCGACTGCGCGGCACGTCGGTCTACTTCCCCGATCGCGCCGTCCCCATGCTGCCCATCGAGCTCTCCACCGACATGTGCAGCCTGCGCCCGCAGGTCGATCGCATGGTGCTCTCGTGCGTGATGGAGATCGACCACCAGGGCGAAATTGTCGGCTACACGCTGAATGAAGGCGTGATCCGCTCCGCCGAGCGCATGACCTACACCAACGTCAACCTTATTCTCGAAGGCGACCCGGCGCAGCGCGCAGCACTACCGCCGCCTGGTCGATAACTTCGAGCTGATGCGCGAGCTGGCGATGATCCTCAACCGCAAGCGCGAGCGCCGCGGCTCCATCGACTTCGATCTGCCCGAGCCGGTCATCGAGTTCGACGAGAACGGCCTGATGAAGAGCGTCACGCGCTCGGAGCGCAACATCGCCAACCGCATCATCGAGGAGTTCATGCTGTCGGCGAACGAGTGCGTGGCCAGCTATCTCGAGAACAAACGCATTGCATCGCTCTACCGCATCCACGAGAAGCCCGACCCCAAGCGCGTCTACGACTTCGAGAACATCGCGGCGAAGTTCGGCTACTCGCTGGGAGTGGGAGCGCTGCCGGTCAAGCGCGTGCAGTTCAAGGCCGAGCGCCGCGATCGCTATGGCAGCGGCCAGCGCGCCAAGACCGTCGAGATTCCCGAGGAAGTCCACATCACGCCGCGCATGTATCAGAAGCTGACGGAGAAGATTGCCGGCAAGCCTGAGGAGCGCATCCTGTCGTACCTGATGCTGCGCTCGCTGAAACAGGCGCGCTACTCGGAGGTCAACGAAGGTCACTTCGCCCTGGCTGCGCCGACGTACACGCATTTCACTTCGCCCATTCGCCGCTATCCCGACCTCATCGTGCATCGCATTCTGAAAGACGTGTTGCACGAATCCGCCGAGCGCGAAGACCACGGCGTGCCGGTTGGAGTCGGTGGAGTGGCGCACAGCGAGACGCCGTCGCCGTGGTCGAAAAGGACGGCGTGCTCGTCCCGAGCGCGAGCGAAGCAAGGCAGCTCGAGGGACCTCTGACCGAGTCAAAGCCGGGCTCGTCAAGCCGTCCGGGCATGGACTGTCCGGTCCCATCCCCGAGGACGAACTCCACGACATCGCGCGAGGAATCTTCCCAATCCGAACGCCGCGCCGACGAAGCCGAACGCGAGCTGATGGAGTGGAAGAAGATGAAGTTCATGGAAGACCGCGTCGGCGACGAGTTCGACGGGCTGATCGTCAGCGTCACCAAGTTCGGCATGTTCGTCGAACTCAACGATATGTTCATCGAAGGACTGGTGCCGCTCGCCTCGCTCACCGACGACCACTATCAGTATCACGAGAACACGCGCGAGATCATTGGGGCACGCAACCGCAAAACCTACGCCATGGGAAATTCCGTGCGAGTGCTGGTCGACCGCCTCGATCGCACGCAGCACCGGATACAGTTCGCCATCGTCGAAGAGCGCCCGCAGCGCGGCAAGCAGCGAAAGAAGCGGTAGCTGCTAACGCAATCCGAGTGTCATCCTGACTCCGCATTGACTGGCTTTGAAAGGGCACGGCTTCCAGCCGGCCGCAGAAGCCCTTTAATGTCGCCCCGACGCGGCGGCTTTCAGGCCGATGAGCCGGCATCTTCAGGAGTTTTCAGCAGCTCCTTAAGCGTGCAGAACGTTGTCGGAGGTACGGTTTCAGCCACTTCCTGCGAATTTCTACTCCATCCGCCATGACGCGTAGAATAGCTCCCATGCGCAGGGCCGCCACATTGCTTGTCTTCGCAGTCGCCTCGCTTGCAACGACGTTCGCACAAACCTCGCAGCCGCAAACTGCCCCGACCGCGCCGGTAGCCACATCTTCTCCCTCCACCTGGCCGACGGCGCAGTTCGCTTCGTCCAAGGACGAGAGCGTTCACAAAGCCTACGACCTGCTCAACCTGATGATTCGCGCCCTCGGCGGCGACGCTTATCTCAACATCCAGAACATGCAGAGCGAGGGACGCACTTACGGCTTCTATCACGGACAGCCGAGTGGCATGGGCACGGTATTCTGGCGCTTCTGGCAGTGGCCTGACAAGGAGCGGCTGGAGCTGACCAAGCAGCGCGACGTCGTCGAACTCTTTACCGGCGACCAGGGCTACGAGATCACCTACAAAGGCACCAGCACCCAGGATCCGAAGGAGATGGAAGACTATCTTCGCCGGCGCGATCACTCGTTGGAGTGGGTGGTCCGCAAATGGCTGCCAACGCCGAAGACGATGATCCTCTACGACGGCACCGCGATGGTGGAGCGCAACCTCGCCGACCAGGTAACGGTGCTCAACGGCGACAACGACAGCGTGACCATCTCCATCGACGCGCAAACCCGCCTGCCCGTACGCGTTGCCTATAGCTGGCGCGATCCCGTTGACCGTCAGTTTGACGATGAGTCGGTCATCTTCGGCAACTACAAGCTGATTCAGGGTGTGCAGACGCCGTATAGCACGGTTCGAAACCGGAACGGCGAAATGGCGAATCAGCGTTTCATCACTTCGGCCAGCTACAACACCGCCATGGCCCCTACTCTGTTCGAGACCAAGGGAATTACTTACAATCCGGGCAAGCAACCGCAGAAATAGCGCCGCTCAATACCGCGCCGAGACGTGCTGCAGCTCCAACTGATAGGGCGCGGGGCTGACGCGCGTCGAGCCATCGAACGGCCCGTTGAAAGCGATAATCAGGTACAGACTGAAAGACAATGTTCCCGCGAGCGCGGCGGTCATGGCGGCTTGCCAGAGCACGCTCTCGTGTCCGAAGAAATAGGTGAAGGCGATGAGCAAAACTCCTCCACCGAATAACAGGTACCACAGCAATTGCGGCACTGTACCTCGACTGGTAAACAGGCGCGATCGGCGGAAATTCGAAAGCTCGTTCAGGTGCTTCAGCGATTCGGTCGTGAACACCTGGTCCTTAATGTTGCTGATCTCCGGTTTCGTGTAAACATCCATCAGCCCCTGCATGGCTGCCCAGGTGCGCGGGCTCTCGCGCCCTTCGGCCATCGCCGGAAACTCATCGTCGAGCACGGCGTGAATGTAGTTGAGCAGCGCGGTGCGGATCAGGGCTTGCTGCGCATCCGGCAGACCGGCTGCCATGCGCGATAGGTCGCCGACGGCATTGGCCTCTGCCTCAAGCTTTGCGCCTGCGTCCTGGAACTGCGTCCAGACCACATAAATCGCGAACGCGATGAGCACGGCGTAGAGCGTGCCGATCATCAGGAAGAAATAGCTGGCGATCTCGTGATGTTTCTTCAGCCACTCCAGATCGACGAAACGACGCACGATGACCAGACCGACGACGGAAGTGACCATCGCGCCGGTGACAAACAGAGTGCCAAGAAGAGGAGTGTCCATGTGTCCTACCCTGAGGTACAACTCGCGGACATCATTTTGAGGGGTGCGCAGCGATTTCGAAAGCTCAAAATCAGCTGGGACGTTTGTCTTCTGATACGTCGCCTGGATTGCAAGCTGACGAGAAGCGCGCTACGGATGCTGCGTTTCGCTGGCTTGCGGCACTAATTGGAAGTAGATCTGTCGCGGCAGCCGCGTATCCCAGTGTCCGCTGACCTTGGCATAGCTCACGAACCCGAAGAAGAGTACGGCGATCGCCGCGGCCACACTCCAAGCCGGCACTGGCTGGCGCGCTGGAGCTGCGAAGATAAGCGTGTCTTTCGCTGGACATACAGCCACACATTCCAGGCACGCGGTACATTCGGCCGAGCGGACCTGCACCAGCTTGTCGACCGGCAGCGATGCCGGGCAGGCCTTGGCGCACTTGGCGCAGTCGATACAGGTCTCCTCTTTGCGGAGTATTCGCAGTGGGCTCGCCATCGAGACCAGACCCAGCAGCGCGCCGTACGGGCAAAGATAGCGGCACCAGAAATTCTGCACGAACAACGACGCAACAACCAGACCCAGCAGTACGAACGCCGCCGTTCCGCCCAGGGAGCGGAAGAAGTTCAGCATGCGCACGTCGACGATGAGTCCATAGGGAGAAGATAGAAACGCAACAATGGCTTCGGCCGACATGCTCGCGGCCGCAAATGCAAAGAATCCGAGCAGCAGATACTTCGTCCCACGCAGTGGGATATCGACCCATCGCGGCAGCGCGAAATTGCGGCGAAAGGTGGAGCGGCCCAGCTTCCAGAGATACTCCGACAAGGTTCCTACCGGGCAGAGCCAGCTGCAGAACGCCTTGCGCAGGAGAAACGACGTCAGCAGAAATGCGGTAAACAGAATCAGCCCCGCGGGATGAATGGCCGGCCATTGGTGTGTGACCGCGGCGTACTTGAGCTGCATTAGCCCGGCGATGGGCAGCCAGCCCTCGACACCCGCCGGACGCTCGACGGCCCGGGTCTGCCCGGCGGTCTCAGCCCATCGCACCCACTCGTAGAACTGCACTCCGATCCAGACATTCAGCGCCAGAAATCCTGATTGCACAGCGAGCCGCAACTGTTGAGAGTAATCACGGTCGGTACGGCGAATCAGCTTCTTCTTCGATTGCGCTTTGCCTTTCGCGGCTCGATCTCCGCCGGATGTTTCACTGACTAAAGCCGGGGCGTCCTCAATCTCTGGAATGCGGCAACTGCTCATGCTTCGAGGTTAGCCAGTTGCCATCCCGCCCAGCTATGACTTATGTCACAAAACCCTCTGCCACTAAAATTGCAGCGCCACGTTGACTTTCTTGTCTTCTGTTCGGGCCTGCGTAGACTTCACAGTCCTTGGACGTCCATGGCTGTTGATGATCATCGCGTTATCGTGCAGGAAAGCGGCGAGATAGCTCTCGTCGTAAGGATCTCCCGGCTGCAGCTTCCACTTCTTCTGCAGTTCAGCGGCGGTACCCGCGTCCAGCCCGGTGATCTGAAGCGTGCCCATGCGAAACAGATCGCCCTCGGCCAGGGCGATGGCGTAGGTGACCGTGTGCTCAGGATCATTGAAGGTCGGCGTGCGCTGCATCTTGACCGCAAGATAGCCTTTCGAAGTGTAGGCTTTGTGGACGCCGCTGAGCTCCATGTCGAGCTTGCCGTGGTCAACGACTTCGCCCGGGCGCACCGGAACCATCTTCTGCAGCTCGGCCGTCGGAATAGCGCTGTTGCCGCTCCACTGAATCGATTGCCAGCGGTACTGCGGCCCCTCATCAACTGGCACGGTTAAAGCGAGCAGAGCCTGCAATGGATCGCCGATGAACTTGATCTGCGGTTCGCCCACGGAAACACGCAGGTAGCCCTTGTTGCCGTAGAGAAAAAACAAGCCGTTCATCAGCGAGTCGTGAAAATTGCCGGCGTAGTAGTCGTCGCCGATCAGCCGCTTGGTATTTTCGACTTTCTCTTCGGGCGTCATCAGGTTGGCGCCGGTCAGCGTAATCTCCTGCACCTTTGGCTTGATCGTGTCGGAGACGAACGCAATGCCATCCACCGGGCCGCTCATCCCGCGCGTGTGCAATTCAGCGCGGACCTGCGTCACGACGTGATACTGCACCAGCACCTCGGAGATCGCGTGGCTGACCTGGTCCAGAAGATCACCGCTGCTCGGCGCCGTGCCATCGTAAAGCGGCACCTTCCCGTGTACCGCCTTGGTAAGTTCATCGGCACTCAACCACACGATATTGTCGTAACGGCAGGGCAGAAAGTCCGTGCCATCCGCTACGGTGTAGTCCACCTCCAAGCCGCTGGACAGAGGAGTGTACCTGTATTCGAGGTTTGCCAAAGCCCCAGTGGCCATCAGCCGGTCAGCTGCCTGTTTCAGCATGGCAACGTCGACCGTCATCCCGATCTTCAGGCCGAGAGCGGCGATCAGGTCGTCTTCCCGAAACCGCTGCGAGCCCACCACGTGAATGGTCTGCAAACGAAACTTCTGTTGGGCGAAAAGGGCGGGGCGAGCAGAAAACAGGAACAGGCCGATCAGAAATATACCGACGAGACGTAAGCGCATGGCCAGCATTGTAGCTGGAGGGTCAAGTCTCTACCGAAACGCGGAGCCATAGCTTCGTACAACATTTCTGCTGCCATTCGCACCTTAGAAGGGGAACGCCTTCGGAGATACCTCATGGCCAAAAAGACGAAATCCCTGCTCGCTCTTGCCGGATTCGGCGCAGCTGTTGCCGGTGCCGCGTGGTTTGGCTCGCGCTACAGTCCCAAAGATGCTCGCACCAAGCTGTGGTACAGCCGGCTGGAAAAGCCCAGCTACAATCCGCCCGACTACGTCTTTCCGATTGTGTGGAGCACGCTCTACAGCCTGATGGCGATCTCCGGCTGGCGCGTATGGCAGGGAGAAGATTCCCCCGAGCGCTCCAAAGCACTTCGCCTGTGGGCAGCGCAGCTGGCGTCAAGCGCGGAATGGACGAAGTTGTTCTTCGGCGAGCATCGCCCGCTGCGCGCGCTGGGAGATGTCGTCGCGCTGGAGAGCATGATCGTTCGCTACATTGCGACCGCGCGCAAGATCGACACCGGCGCTGCGCTCTGCTTTGTGCCCTACGCAGCCTGGGTCGGATTCGCCGCCGTGCTGAACGCTGACATCGCCCGGCGGAATCCGGATGCGCGTAAGAAGTTTCCGCGTCCCCGCGCGGCTTAGCTATTGCTCGGGCAGCACCGGCAGGTCCAGCTTGTTCACCGTCGAGCGATCGTCCCGCAGCTTGACGTAAAGATCCTGCCCACTGGGATGGGGCACGTTCAGCGTCGATCCCGCAAAGCCGTCCGGCACCGGCGTGCTCTGCTGCATTTGCGGATCGGTTGATACCGAGTCCAGCAAATACAGGCCCGAGCCGCTGAGCGTGCACTGCTGGTCGGTCGAATGCGGACAGCGCAACTCCGCCAGCGCCGGCAAGCGTACCAGCGTGACCAGCGGCTGCCAGTCCCCCTTCTCGCCGCTCGCGCTGACCGCGCGGAAGCGCAACGGCCCGAACGCCGACATTCCCAGCTGCTTCTTCGGATCCAGCGTGGCCAGCACAGTCTGCGAATCCTGCAGCATCAGCGTTCCATCTCCCAGGCTCAGCATGACGTTCGCCGACCCGTCGCTCGTACTCACTTCGATCATCTCGTCGCGCGGAAAGCTTGCTGGCACATCGCTCTTCAACGAAAACGCGAGCGTCGCGTTCTGTGGCAGGTCGTTATCGCCCTGCAGCTGGATCGGCGACGACGATGCCGACGCTTCCGGCTGAATGCTCTTGCTGATCAGCGTCACCTTCGGCCGTGGCGATTGCACCTTTGCATCAAGTTTCAACACGCGTCCGTCTTTCAGCGTGACATCAGAAGTCGGCGTTTCACCAGCCTTCAATGCGCTCACGTCTGCTGACGAGTCAGCCGACATCTGCAACTCATCCAGACTTCCCGCGCGATTCAGCGCTCCCGGCGTGAACTGCACGCCATCAACCTCCAGCTTTGCAACTTCGTCGAGACGCGTGCCAGTCAGCACGCCCTGGTGATCGCCGGCGTCGACGCTGAACGAGTCCAGATGCCCGGCTTCGGCATAGGTGTTCAGCGAAACGTCATCCAGCTTCGTAAGTCCATACTGCTTGACCTGCATTTTGAGCGCGCCGGCTGTTGCGTCCTTCAACGCAATCTGCACCTGGATTTCGTCAGGCTTATCTGCCTTGTGCGTGGCCTTCAGCTTCTTGCCCTTCGAATCTTCCACGGTCACGTCTTCCACGCAGGCGGCCTGATCGGACTTCAGATGCAGCGTGTCGTCGCGGCCGACAATTAGCGCCGTCTTGTCGTCGGCAACCACCGTCCAGTCCGAAGCTCGCGGCGTTCGCAGGCTGAAGGTCGGCCCTTCAAACTTGTCGAAGCCCCATTGCCCCTTCAATGTCCCGCTCACGTTCGGCCCCAGCTTGGCGACATCGGCCAGGGTAGGCGGCGCCGGCGGATTGGGATCGAGGTTCTCCGCTCGGTAAGGATTCGGGTCGACCACGAAGCCCCCCTTCGCGGCGTCGGCCTTCACCGGAATGTCGAGTGACGCGCCCGACTTCGCATACGCGTGAAGAACCCATCCATGTCCGAGGCTGGTGGAATAAACCAGCGGCGCTCCCTGCACCGGCAATACCAACGCCGCGCTCTCCAGGCAGTACACTCCCTTGGGATCGACCGCGTGCAGCGGTGGAAGCTGCGGCGCCTCGATCGCCGGCAGCCCGATCACCAGCACCGACTTAGGCTTCTCGAACGACGGCGGCGCGTTGAGCTGAAGATTCAGCTGATCCTGCTTGGGCAGCGCCAGGGCCGGAATGTACTGGTAGTCGGCGGTGTGGAAGCTGGTCATCAGCCTCACCACGTCCACCACTGCTCCCACGTACGCGCTGTAGTAACCTGCGCCCGCCCACGGCGTACTGCTGATCTGTCCAACCAGGTCGGCTCCCGGTCCCGATGCCAGCTGCGCCGCCATCGACTGGCTGTGCGGATCGTCGAGGACCAGCTGATTGGAATTCTGCGTAAGGCAGGTCTCCTGCTCATCCACCGGCTTCTTGAAGCAGTCGTCGTCCAGCTTGATGCCCAGGCTGCGCGCCAGCAGCGTCGACTCCTCCTTCAACTTGTCGGGATCTTCGTTGGAAACCTGCTTCACCGACTTCAAGTACAGGTCCAGCCGTGTGCGATCGAGGGCCGCACGATTCAAATCCTGCGAGGCGCGCACGAACGCTCCCGGCTTGCCGCGAACGTTGTTGCGCAGCGTGCCGAAGTCGCCCCCGGTCTCGGGCGCAAGAAACATCAGCGCCTGCTCCGCGCCCTTGGGTACCGTCACCATCACGCCTTCCTGCTTGACCTTCTTGTTCCAGGTCTCGATGCGCGTGAACCAGCTCTCTGGCGGAGGGTTCGTGCTGCCCCGCAGGAACGTCACGATCAGCAGATAGTGCGCACTCTGCGACTCCGGCAAATCAGGATGCACCCACAGGCGATCACCAACTTGCAGATTGGGAACATCGCCGATCGGCAGTTCTTTATTGCCGCGGCTCACGCGCACTTCCACGCGCGGCCCGGGAAGATCGAAGGCCGCAGTGTCGGCAAGAATGGCGCCGGGCAAAAGCAGGAAAACGACAAACGATACGCGTACAAGGGCAGAACGAAATCCCATATGTCTATCTTAGAAGCAATTCAGAGCTGCTTGGTTGATGCGCAATCAACGCTGCACAGAATCATCGGTTTACATATTTCAGTCTGGATTGAAGCATGCTTGTCGCATTGGGTTTATGCTTCCTCTATGAATGCAAAGTACACGCTCGCATCGACGGCAGCGCTCATCGCCGATCCGGCGCGCGCCGCCATGCTGGCTGCCTTATTAGACGGACGAGCCTTGCCTTCGGGAGAGCTCGCGCGCATCGGCGGCGTCTCGGCACAATCGGCCAGCATGCATCTGTCGCAGCTGATCGGCGGCGGGTTTTTGACGGTCAAGCAGCAGGGTCGTCATCGTTACTATTCGATTGCCCGGCCCGAGGTGGCGCATGCGATCGAATCGCTGGGCGTCATCTCGGTCTCCGACAATTTTCAACCCGGCAATTCACATCAGGCGTTGCGCTACGCTCGCACCTGCTACGACCACCTGGCTGGCGTGCTTGCGGTTGAGCTGATGGATCTGTTCGAGAAAGAGCGTGTGATCGAACCAAAAGATGAACGCGACTACGAACTCACAAGCCACGGCGTTCAGTTTCTTCGCAAATGGAGCATTGATGTCGAGGCAGTGCGCCAATCGCGCAGAAACTTCGCCCGCCGCTGTCTCGATTGGACCGAGCGCCGCGATCACCTCGCAGGAGCTTTGGGTGCCGCCGTGTGCGACAAGTTTCTTGACTCCGGCTGGATCACCAGAGACAAACACAGCCGCGCGGTTCATGTCTCGCTTGCTGGGGGACGCGAGTTGTCGCGACTGCTCGGTCATGCGGTGCAGTGACAACCATTCTTCAGCGAATGCTGAAACAAGACGAATAGCCTGCGCTCTAACCTGAGCTCATGATCACCGTCTGCATTCGCTACACCATCGACATCCACAAGCACAACGACTTCGAGCAATACGCCCGCAACTGGTCAAAGAGCATTCCGCGTTGCGGCGGAGAGTTGCTGGGCTACTTCCTGCCGACTAAGCTGGCCGGCCCTACCAACATCGCCATGCCTTGATCAACTTCGCCGACCTGGCCGCGTACGAGCGATATCGCGAAGCACTGATGAAAGACGAAGGTGCGAAGCAGAATTTCGCCTTCGCCGATGAATCGGGGTGCATTCAGATTGAGGAGCGTTCGATCCTGCAGTGCGTTTCCTAGCAAGCTGCTGAAAAACTCGGCCGAAGCGAGCTTTGTCAGGGCACGACTTTAGTCGTGCCGATCAGAGCTTTGTTTATGTTGCCCAAGCCGGCTTCAGCCGGCGACACACAGCCTGCCGCGTTATGGGTGGAGCACGCCTTTACCAGCTGCTGAAAAACTCGGCCGAAGCGCCGCTTTGTCAGGGCACGACTTTAGTCAAGATTATCCCCTTGACTCAAATTAGAGTTTGCGTTACTCTGTGCTAGATGAATCATTTGGCACGCTTTCGGGCTGATTTTGCTGGCGATTTCGCATTTTCCCTCTCCACGTGCTTCTTTAAAGCCTTGTGCAGTTTGGGGTGGAAAACGTGTGCGGCTAGTTCGTCACTGGTCATCTCGATTGGGTGCTTCTTACTCTTTGGCATGGTGACGCTATGACCTCCGCTCCTGTTGATCTGATGACGTTGGTTGAGCAGTACGGCGACGATGACAAGTGCCGTGAAGCATTGACGCGGCTCCGCTGGCCGAAGGGCGTAAAGTGCTTGCGCTGCGGTCACGACAAGGTGACGCCAGTAAACGAGCGCAAGGTGTATGACTGCAATTCATGCCATTACCAGTTTTCCGTGACCGTGGGCACCATGTTCCATGACTCCCACCTGTCGCTGTCTAAATGGTTCTTCGTTACTTACCTGATGACCGAATCCAAGAAGGGCATCTCGGCCAGTCAGGTTTATCGGATGCTCGGCAAGAAGTCCTATAAAACCGCGTGGTATTTGTGTCACAGAATCCGCGCTGCGATGGCTGCTGCTTCCGATCTGCCGAAGCTCGGCGGCACGGTGGAAGTAGACGAAACCTTTGTAGGCGGAAAGCAGCGCGGCCATCAGCATAAGGTCGGCCATCCTGAGTGCAAGAAGGAAGTTGTCATTGGCATCCGTCAACGTGGCGGAGCTCTCCGCTTCTTCCACGCGCAGGACGTAAAGAGCGGCACTCTGGCAAAGTACATCAAGGAAAATATCTCGCACGATGTTGACGTAATTATGACCGACGAGTTCGGCGCATATCCTTCCGCCATCGCCAAAGCTGGAGTTCTCTGCGAGCACAAAACCATCAAGCACAAGGATGGCATCTATGCCGTTGGCGATGTGTACACGAATACCGTGGAGAGCGCGTTTTCGCTGCTCAAGCGCGGAATCATCGGTACTTGGCATAAAGTCTCTGCGAAGCATCTGCAAGCCTACCTTGACGAAATGTGTTTCCGTTTCGATAACCGTAAGAACCAATTCCTTTTCCGCGACACGCTGCTCAAGATGCTGGAAGCCGAACACGTAGAGTACAAGAAGCTCACTGCGGCCTAGGTTCTTCGTTCAGCCCCACAGCTACCCAAATCTCGCCCTTAGGGATTATGTCTATCGGCATGGGGCTCACCGGAATAGTGGCGTCCTTGAAAGCCTGAACCAATGCATTAGCCCCTACGGGAATATCATTAACATCGCGTATACCGACAACAACTCCATACATTGGCCTTTGGTCGATCAAGAAAGGAGTTCGCGCTCTAGTACACCCAGAATCTGTGATCAGGGCAGCCAATTTCTCTGCGTATTCCATACTCTCTCGGTTCCCAGGAGTTGGCCTTACAACTACTTCAAATGGTTTAAGGCAGTATGGTTTTAGTGATGCAATAAATTTATCTCTTTGCTCCTTGCTTATAGTTCTCTCAGCAGGAGCGTAGTTGTTTACGGTTGGGTTGGTAACCGTGCCTCCACCTATAGCTATCCCGTTAGGAGCGCTTATCACCGTTGACGGCGCGGCGGTTGGATGACCAGATGTAATACTAGTTTTGGGCTCCTTGGAGATTTTGGGGGCGGCTTTTGGCTTATGGCTGTCGCTATAAAACCCTTCCACCGGGACAATTTTATCGAAATGGACAGGGCCAAACTCCGCTTTGTAACTGCCCACAACTCTCATTTCAACGGGGGGCGATTGTTGACTGCCAAAGGCTATAACCGCAGATATTGTCAGACCAGAGGGAATAGTGCATAGCATCGTGTATTTGGTAGACCATGTTGGGATATTTGACTTGCCTGTCCTGAAAATATCATCTGAGTGTATTGTTACTTCATTACCATCAGTTCCTTTAAATGTGGCGGGTAAGTCCGCGAATATGGGCTCGAATGAACAGTGCTTTGGACTACCAATCTCAGAGAATCCGAAGAAAACTCCGGCTTCGGGTTTAACTGGCGATATTGTCGCGTTGAAGTCATCCAGGGGATACGACGCCCCATTGTTAACCCTAAGATTGAAATCTTTGATTGAATCGTCTGGCCACGTCAAGCCCTCCACTAACTCTCCCTTCTTATGATCGGCAGAAAGCGATATGGACAGGCGTAGCGGGTCATAACGTTCGGCAAGGCTATCATGTGGTTTTGCAGCTACCAGTTGATGCCTAACCATTCCGAACAAAGCTGCCGCGACACAAACCACAATCGCAATGGCTATAACCCAAGACGTAACAGGGCGCCTCTTTCCAATATCCGAGATCCAATTACGGAAGCGGCGCAACTGCTCCTTTTCCATCCAAGCCAAGCTCAAAGCGCCAATTATCACAACAGCGATGCATAACTTCGTACTAACGTATCGATCTGCGAGAATCGCCAAAGCCGTCGTTAGCATGAATACAACCACGGCTTTAAAATTGGACTTGGAATCTGGCAACTTGCACACCTCCGTGTCATCGGGGCACCCCCGACAGGAGGATTCTCCCCTCTTGACCCGATTGAGTCAAGGGGATAATCTTGACTTTAGTCGTGCCGATCAGAGCTTTGTTTATGTTGCCCAAGCCGGCTTCAGCCGGCGACACACAGCCTGCCGCGTTATGGGTGGAGCACGCCTTTAGGCGTGCAGTTAAGGATCCGAGGAACATTCCGGCTTTAGCCGCTGGGGTAAAACACACTGACTCATTACCTCAGGCTCTAAAGCGCAAGCTCAAGAAGCTTGGTAGATGCACGCCGGAAGGCGTGCTCCACCAAAATCAAGACGGCGATCTCAGACTGGACATTCCATCCGCAGAATCGCGGGCAGATAAGAATGAAAAATGTGCGGAGGGACTTGGCGCGTCGCAGGTAGGAAGTCTTGCTGGAAATAGAAAAGGCTGTGACTTTGGTTATGCTCTAGCCGCCAACTCCTGCGAGGGAGCCTTCAGCGTGGAAGCATGTACCGTCACAGCCCTTGAACGATCACCGCTTTCGCGGTTCCAAACCCCGGCTGACACCTCGCAGTGCAGTCGGTTTTTTCGGGTCTGGCGGTTGTTCCGGTCACCCGGATCGAACCGATCCCCCGGCGTACTTCAGAGCGGCGACGCGAGGTTGCCGTCCTTTTCTGCCGCCGATGAAAGCTGCTGCTTTGGTTATGCTCCAGCCGCCAGCTCCTGCGAGAGAGCCAACTGCGTGGAGGCATGTACCGCCTCAGCCTCCGTGCGATCACCGCTTTCGCGGTTTCCTGACCCCGGCTGACGCCTCGCAGCGCAGTCGGTTTTTTCGGGTCCGGCGGTTGCGGCTGGTCGCCCAGCTCGAACCGATCACTCAGCTTACTTCGGAGCAGCTACTTTTAGTTGCTGTCCTTTTCTGCCGTCGACGAAAGCAACTCTAGCGGATGATGAAAAAATGTCAACGCCCAAGGTTTGTGCAATCGCCAGTTATTTTTGTGTGAGTATTTATTCTCGCAAACACAACAATTCAGCCGAGTTCCGCATAGGCCCCAGCGATATTCAACGCTGGTTCACATTTTTTTCACAGAAACGCCGCATCAAAAGTGTAGAAATTGAGAGGAACCATCGCGGTTCCTTGACGAATCGCCCGTTGTGCCTCATCTTGGAGAGTCAGGAGCGGAATGTCCGATCTGGTAGCCTACGTCGACGGCGGATCTCACGGTAACCCTGGGCCCTCCGGCATCGGCGTCGTCATCGAAGGCCCCGGCGGCGAGACCACCCGCATCGCCAAATGGATCGGCCACCAGGACAACAACGTCGCCGAGTATGTTGCCCTGCTGGAAGCCCTGCAGCACGCTGTCTCCGTCAAAGCCCGCACCCTCCAGGTCTTCTCCGACTCCGAAGTCGTCGTCAAACAAATGACCGGCGAGTACAACTGCCGCAGCCCGCGCCTGCATTCGCTGAACTGGACTTGCCGCAAGCTCGCCCGCTCCATCGACTTCTCCATCGCCCACGTCCCCCGCGAACAGAACCGCGAAGCCAACGAGCTGGCCAACCACGCGGTCAAGTCGCGCAAGGTCGCGTAGGTTTTGAAAGGGCACACCTTCAGGTGTGCTGATCGTCCCCTATCCCTTTGTTTGTCATCACGAGCCTAGCGAGGGATCTGCTTTTTGCCGCCAGGGCAGGCTTTTCCCTCACGCAGGAACAGCAGATCCGTCCTCGGGCTGAAGCCCTCGTCGTGATGACAAACCTTCTAAGGACGACGCTGCTCTGGCAGTTCGGAGCGACGTCGCCAGAGCAGATACGCTACCACCGTAGTCGATATCGCGATTCCGATTCCGAACTCGCCAGACAAATAGGCCGTCAAGGGCGTAGGCCTGATCATTCCATCGAAGACGCTCTGAATGAAGATGTTGTGCATGGCGTGCAGAAGAACGGCGGTCCAAACGCTGCCCGACTTAAGGCGCATCCATGCCGCAATAAAACTGCTGCTCACAATCTGAATGCCGAAGCACACAACGCTTAACCACAGCGGCCCATGCCCGCGATAATCGGCCCAGAGAATTACCGGCATGTGATGGAGAAACCACAGCAGTCCAACGATAAGCGAGAGCCGGGTGTAGGAAGTAATCTTGGCAAGTTCGGGCACAAGGAAGCCTTGCCAGCCGATGTTTTCGCCCATGCCGACCAGGGCGTTCGGGATCACGCTGACCGTGGCGTCAAACGTGATCGAAGCGGCGATTGCCAATGCCGTCGATGGGTTGTGCAATCCAAGCGCATGGAGCAACGGTTGTCCGTTGGCGGCTTTTCGAGTGAAGGTTCCGTAACCGGCCAAGAGAAGCGGTATATAAACCACCGATGAATAGGCGATCGGGATGAAATAGCTAGCCCACTGATATTTCCATTTACCCGACTTCCAACCCATACCTCGCACGGACTTTTCAAAGACTAGGCGAGTAATCAGACCGGCCATGCCGGCACTCCACATCAGACCTAGTACGAAAAAGTCATTGCCGGCGTCGATGGTTCTTTCCCGCACGATCGGCCAGTACAGGGGAATACTGATCGCCAGCAAAAGCAGCAAATAAAAGGTGATTTTAGCTTTGGTTCGCTGTTGCTCCGACGCTGAGGTATGGCGAGTCCACATGTTTGGCCTGCAATTCTAATCGCCGCCACTATAAGTTCCCACGGGATTCTGTGACCTTCATCACTGCATCGCGGGTCATAAAGAGCCCAGCATGGAGCTTACGCAAGAGGAAAGTCCCATGCCGACCACCACGATCATTGAACCTTTTCGCATCAAGAGCATTGAACCCATTCGCTGGACCACCCGCGAGGAGCGCGAAGCGCTGCTGCGCGCCGCCCACTACAACCTGTTCCTGCTGCCCGCCGACGATGTGCTCATCGACCTGCTCACCGACTCCGGTACCGGCGCCATGTCTACCGAGCAGTGGGCCGCCATCATGCGCGGCGACGAAAGCTATGCCGGCAGCCGCAGCTTCGAGCGCTTCCGCGACTCCGTGCAGAGCATCTTCGGCTACCAGTACGTGATCCCGACGCACCAGGGCCGGGCCGCCGAGCGCATCCTGTTCAGCACCGCCTGCAAGAAGGGCGACGTCATCCCCAACAACACGCACTTCGACACCACCCGCGCCAACATCGAGTTCATCGGCGCCGAGGCCGTCGACCTGCCCATCGCCGAGGCGCGCCAGCCGTCCGCCTGGCATCCGTTCAAAGGCAACATGGATGTAGCGGCGCTGGAAGCGTTGATCCTGCGCGTCGGCCGCGAGCATGTTCCGCTGGTGATGCTGACCATCACCAACAACTCCGGCGGAGGCCAGCCTGTCTCGATGGAGAACGCACGCGCCGTCAGCGCGATGTGCAAGAAGTATCGAATCCCGCTCTACTTCGACGCCTGCCGCTTTGCCGAAAACGCCTGGTTCATCAAGCAGCGTGAGCCCGGTTACGAAAACAAGACGCCTAAGGAGATCGCGCAGGAGATGTTCGCGCTAGGCGACGGCTGCACCATGTCGGCCAAGAAAGACGGCATGGCCAACATCGGCGGCTTCCTCTGCACTAACGACGGCATTCTGGCCGCGCAGGAAAAAGACCTGCTGATCCTCACCGAAGGCTATCCGACGTACGGCGGCCTGGCGGGGCGCGATCTCGAAGCGATCGCTGTCGGCGTGCAGGAGTCGCTGGAAGAGGACTACCTGCGCTATCGCATTGCCTCGACGGCCTATCTCGGCAACCACATTTCCGAGCAGGGCGTGCCCATCGTGCAGCCGCCGGGCGGACATGCCATCTATCTCGACGCGCGCGCGTTCCTGCCGCACATTCCGCTGGAGGAGTTTCCCGGATGCGCGCTGGCGGCGGAATTGTATCTGGAAGGCGGCATACGCTCGGTGGAGATCGGCAGCCTGATGTTCGGACAGTCCGCGAAGATGGAGCTGGTGCGGCTGGCGATCCCGCGCCGCACTTACACCCAGAGCCACATCGACTACGTGATTGAAGTGATCCTGGCGGTGTGGAAGCGACGGCTGGCGATTCGCGGCATGAAGCTGACGTATCAGGCGCCATTCCTGCGGCACTTCACCGCGCACCTGGAGCCGGTGGCCGAAGTCGCGCAGCCCGTGGTGTAACCGGGCCAGTTGGTTTCGTGTCGGGGCACGACTTTACAGGCTGCTGGAGAACTTAAACGGCGTGAGCCGTGTGTCAGGGCACGGCTTTACAGCCTGCTCAAAACTCCGCATCGATCGGCTTTGAAAGGGCACGACTTACACTCTGCTGAAGAACTCCACCGTCAACCGGCTTTGAAAGGGCACGGCTTCCAGCCGTGCCGCAAAAGCCCTTAAAGTGGACTCGGCGAGGCGGCCTTCAGGCCGACGAGCCGTCCTCTTCTTCGAATTTTCACCAACCTGTTCAACCGCGATCGATCATTGACTTTGCGATTGTTTTACGGTTGCGAGAAGACGGTGTGGAACGGATCGAGCACAACGTGTTTCACGCCCGCGGGCGCGGGAAGCGTGAAGCGCGTGTCGGCGCCTTCGGCGAAGACGCGGCCAAGATAAACCGGCTTGTCGTCCACCATGCCGTACACCGGAACGCTGGTCACCAGATCGAAGGGCGCCGAGTTCTGCTGAATCGTGCCGCTCACGGTCGTGCCTCGCGCCGTATGAGCGAACTTCGTTCCCGAAAGTTCAAGCTGCGGAAACGCGGTGCCGTTCACCCATCCATCGAAAAACCAATCCAGCGACCGGCGATTCTCGAACCACAGGGACTGCGGCAGCACCTGCTCCACAGCCGTTTCGAAATCTGCGTTCGTGATCTGTTTCCCTTGATAATTTTCGACCAGCGTGCGTAGCAGCCCCAGAAACACGGTGTCATTGCCTGCGGGGTTCGCGGGCGTGCGCGACGCATCGCGCAGCATCCAGCGCAGCATGTGGATCAGCCAGGTGCCACGGCCATAGGCAATCAGTTCGTAGCCGTTGGGAAAGTGCGACGACGACAGCCGGCTGCCCAGCGTCACCGGACCGGCTTCCACCATGACCCGGCCATCGCGCGAGCGGCTGGCGAGGATTTGCCGGTAGTTCTCCAGCGTGAGTTCGACGTCCGCCGGATGCGTGCGCTCCAGCAGCAACAGCGAGCAGTAATTGGCCAGCGCTTCCAGCAGCCACTGCTCGTGATAACTCGCCCACGAAACCTTGTCGCCGTACCACTGATGCGAGAGCTCGTGCGGCATCATTACCTCGCTGTAGATGACGGCGTCTGCCTCCGGCAGATTCATAGCGCGCAACTGTTCGGGCTGCAAGTACGCGTAGCTCGACAGGAAGATCAGGCTCGGCCATCCCTGACTTTCCACGCTGGGATTTTCCGTCAGCGACAGCGTGCTGTAGGGATACGGCCCCAGCATCTGCGACAACTCGGTCAAGGTCTCCGCCGCGCGGTCTGCCAGCGACTGGCCGATGCTCGCCGGATTCTGCAGCGGCGGCGGCATGGGAACCGGCTCGATCGTTCCTGGCGCGTGTGGCGACAGCAGCGGCGGTGAAGTATTTGACTCCGGCGACGAGCGCCGTGAAATACTGCCGCGCGCGGCGTAGGCGTCAACCTCAATCTTCCCGACCTTGGCCGAGTTCTCGACATATTCGCCGACGTTGAAGCCCGCAATCGGGATCGGCTGCTCGCTCACCCAGTGCCCGACGAAGCCGCTGCCGTCGCGCTCCAGCGAAAGCTTCTTGCCGGTAGCGATGAGGGTCAGGCTCTCCGGAAAATGAAACGTGAGATCGTAGTCGGCCATCGCCATGCCGCGGTTGGGATACCAGGTTCCGCGCGCGCCAACGTAAAGCAGTCCGCCACCGGCATCGGCCAGCACCGAGCCCGCGTAGGCAAAACGCAGCGGAAAATGCGCGCCCGGCAGCAGCGGCGACGGGAAGACCACGGCAATCGTGTCGTTGCCGCGCCGCGAGAGCTCGCTGCCTTCGATCGCCTCGTTCTGAATGACCTCCAGCGGCTTGCCCTCGAATTCCACCTGCTTCACCTGGAGATAGCGCGACAACTCAAACAGCACGATGCGCGTTCCTCCCTGCTTCACGTCGATGTCCAGCGTGGCGTCGACCGAGAGATTGCGCGAAGGATCGAGGGTAGCGTTGATGGTGTACTTGCTGATGGAGAGCAAGTGCGGCGCCCACAGCGGTCCGCCCGGGCCGCCGAAGCGCGTGTCCGACAAAGTCGTCTTGCGCAACGACTTCATCGGGAAACTCATCCACAGGTCGTAATACGTCTGGTCTTCGTGCGAGGACGCGTTGCCGACAACGATCTGTTCGGGGCTGCGCGTGTCGAAGAAGACGTCGAAGACACCGAAGTGCTCGCCGGCGATGCGCGCATGCAGAAGCTGATCGGCAATCAAGGGCGGCTCACCGGGTGCGGCCGTAGCGGGCGCGCTGGTGAAGGAGATGCACAGCCGCATGGCGTCGATCTGCGCCAAGGTGCGGGCCGTGCCATCATTGTGCGCAACAAAATCAGCCGCCTCATCCGGCGGCCGCAAATAGGGCTTCAGCTCTTTCGCCGTGTCGTCGTTGAATCGCAGATACGCCGAAGTGAAGGCTTCTTCCAGCACACCGGCGTTCGTAAACAGGCCGAGTGAAGCGCGCTCCATGCGGTCAGGAGGCCGGATAAGAACTTCGCCGTCGCCTTCAAAGTATGCGCCGGTGATGTGGCCGTCGACCGCCTCGGTGAAGGCGATGGTGCCGTCGTTCAGCGAAATGTGTACGTCCTCGCGGTCGATCTCGGCTTCGCGAATCTTGTACACCGCCTGCGGATCGAGCCCGACGTTGCGCAGCGCGCGATAGAGCGGCAACACAGCTCCGCCTGTCGCGCTGGCCTCCGGCTGAGAGCGCGGCGGAGTGGGCGCAAGCGCAGCCTGCTGCACCTGGGCCACGACGCTCGCGCTCAAGCTGAGCAAGGCGAACGTGAGCCAAAAACGCCCCGGATTGGCCAGAATCCTGATACCCCTCATCACAGTAAGGATGCTACGAGGAGCAGCAACTTGTCACTCAGGTTTGGGACGAGCGGCTGGATGTCGGTTGCGAGCTGGCGCTCACCGCTGGACGGAATAATGTAGCGTGACCACGCCGTCATCGAAGCTTTGGCTGGCAATCAGCTTAAGCGGCACCGTACGCTGGCGCGGCGCGATGAGCGGAATACCTTCGCCTTTGAAGACCGGGATCACCGTCAGCAGGAACTCGTCGATCTCTCCTGCATCCAGAAACGAGCCGATAATGCCGGCGCCGCCCATGATCCAGATCTCCTTGCCGGGCTGCGAACGCAATTCTCCGGCGAAGTCCTTGACCGGGCGATTCACGAACTCCACGCTGGCCGGAGGCGGTTCCGTAGGGAGTGTGTGGGTGAACACGTAGTTGTTTACCCGCGTATCGAAGGCCGCGCCCGCAACCCCGCGCTTCTGCAAGTCGAGCGCCATGTCGCACGTCTTTCGTCCCCAAAGAACTGTGTCGATGGATTGGTAGAACGCGTCCATGCCGTAGTTATGCTTGGGATGCGGCCGGTCGAGCCAATCAAACGCGCCGTCCCGGCGGGCGATAAAGCCGTCGGCGCTGACCGCAACGTGGACGATGATCTTGCGGGACATACGGTACGTTGCCGGAACAAAGCTGCCAAGGATTAGTCGGGAACCGACTCGCGCGAGTTTTCGGCGACCACCAGCTTCTCTTCCAGCTCGGCCACGTGCTCCATCAGGTAGTGGTCATAGCCTTTGAAGTTGCGCAGGCGGTACAGGAACTCGCCCAGCAGCAGCAGACGGCAGCACACCACCACGATGAACACCAGCGCCAGCGAGATATCCAGGTTGGCATGGAAGCGGCTGTAGGCCTCTTCAACACCAGCACGGTTGGCCGAACGGATCGCCACCACCTCAAGGAAGATGCCACCCAGGAACATGCCAATCAGCAGCAGCACGAACACCAGAGCGCGGGCGATGTGCACCAGCGTGTTGAAAGAATTGTTATGGCACTCGCACAGATTGAAGAGCTTGGAGTTCACCGACAGCAGCCGAGCCTTCAGGATCCAGTTGCTCAGCTTTTGCGGTGGCAACGACAGGAAGTGACGCACGGTGTCGGCGTACAGCGCGAACAAGCCGCTAAACACGACGACCAGCACCTCAAGGTAGAGGGCGTGATCGTGCAGCCACCATAGGAGCGCGTTCAACATTATTGCCGAATATACCACGGAAACCGTGTCAAACACTTGCCCGGATCAGCTTCCCATTTCCGCAGAAAATGACCGATTAACTTTGAATTCAACAATTTCCGGTGCCTTCCGGGCGGTCTTTTTGATATCCTCCGCAAGAGCTCATTGCAGCCTCCCGCACGGATTTGCCCGATGAAAATTCTTGTCCTCAGCACCGACCAGGAACTCGCATTACTACGCCAGCGCGTGCTGGAATCCGCCGGCCACGAAGTCAATACCATCATGACCGAAAAGGACGCCGTCGAAGCCGCCGAAAGCAAAGTACCCTTCGACGTCGCGCTCATCTGCCATCATCTGCCCACGGCCACCGCCCGCAAAATCATCCGCATCTTCCGCGACAGCAAGCAGCCCGGCCAGATCGTCTTCATCGGCCACATCTACGGCGAGTGGCCCGAGGTGGAAGCCGACCGCTACGTGGTGGGCGCCGATGGCCCCGACGCGCTGCTGAAAGTCGTCGCCGAGAGCGGGCTGGACGCCACGAACAACTAGCTTTGGTTGTCCTTTGACATTAGCGTAGAGAAATCGCACCGGCGCCATCCAGAGCCTTCGGAGAGCCATAAAGAGGGGCATCGGGTCGTAAACGCACGTCGAAAAGAATTCCTCCAAACGTCTTTGGACGAGTATATTTTCAGTTACAATCAGCGCGGTAAGGACAGTCTGCTTATCGACGATTTTTCGGCGCCGGTGACTGAGTGTGCGATTGAGCGGCCATCCGCAAAAGGCAAGCCGAAAAGTCAATTCATCAAACAATGCCGCCCGTTAACACTCTCAGCGACCTCGCCATTGGCGTGCTCATCGCAGTGCCAAAGCCAATTCCTGACGGACTTTATCCGCTTACAAAGAAGCTGATTTCTCGGAACCAAAGCGGACGTGTCGATTTCGATGTGGACTGCGCCACGGGGGAAAGATTTGTGGTATTCATCAGACAAGCCGAGATTAACCCCTTGGCATTTTCGGTCATTCTCGGCTACCGAATGCCGGGATTGAACAGGATTTTCCGATTGCGGCGATATAACGGCAAGCATAAGCCATTCAAACCCAATTGAAAGAATCGACATCTTTAGGAACTTCCATCGGCATACAGCCACCGAGCGCTACCAACAACTGGGAGCAAAAGAAGATCACTTCGCGGAAGTTGATATACGCTTTCACAATGTTGAGACCGCGATTAAATGTCTATTAGAAGACAACGGCTTCGAGAGAGATTCGGTCGTCCTGCCGTTGTTTGACGGTACATATTGATGGACACAGAAACCATCAAACAGGATTTTCGCCAGCGGGTCTCGGACCAGATTGATTTGGAGCCAGAAGGAGTAGACCGGTTCGCGATTCTAACCCCGTTTCGCTTTGATGATGGCGACCACTACGACATCGCGCTAAAACGCGAGGGGGATCGCTGGCTCATCACAGATGAAGCAAGCACTCTTATGCACTTATCCTACTGGCTCGATGACAAGGCGCTAGAGTCCGGGAATCGTAGGGAAATCGTCACGAATGCGCTCTCTGTCTTTTCCGTTGAAAACAGAAACGGAGAGTTCATCATTCCTGTTCAGGACGGGAATTTCGGTAATGCGCTATTTAATTTCCTGCAGGCGATCACGAAGGTCACAGACATTTCGTATCTGTCACGTGAGATCGTCAGATCAACTTTCCTCGAGGATTTCCGTCAGTTCATGAGGGAGAATGTCCCTCCCGACCGCCTACAGTTTGATTGGCACGACCCCCAGCATGATCCAGGTGCACTCTATCCTGTTGATTGCCGTGTGAATAGCATGAGGAAGCCAATTCTCGTGTTCGCATTGCAGTCGGAGGAGAAGGTTCAGATCGCCCACATTGACCTGCTCACGTTTGAAAGGTGGGGGGCTCCATTTCAGTCGCTGGCCGTCTACGAGGATATGGAGGCGCTTCCGACCAAACCTGTGGCACGCTTTACCGATGTAGTTGAAAAGGCGTACTCCAGTTTAGAGGGCAACAGAGAACGAATCTCCAATTTTCTTCGCCAAAGAATGTCGGAGGAATAGCTCTACTGTGCCGATAGGTTCGTGAGCGAAACTCAGGCCTCTGCCGACTGCCAACTCCCGCCTCGCCATTTTTTTGCTGTAACCAGATTGAAATCGTGCTACAAACAATGCACAACTTTCGCTTTCAGTAGGGTTTCTAAAGCACTAAAGGGGCGTGAAAGCGGACGAACATGGCCGACGCCAGCCGTCGGTGGGGGAGGTGCCACTTGGATCTGGTCACGATCACCGTGGTAGGGATCATCGTTGTGAGCTACGTTGTGGGGTGTCTGACGAGCTCAATCGAAACCGAACAGAAACTGCCACATCGCTACTAAGCGCGCATGAGCGCAAGACTTTAAGAGGCGCAGAGAGTAAGACCGCTCTGCGCCCTTTTCTTTTCTCCGCTTACTCCGCCCGCAGCGCCTCTACCGGATTCACCGACGCCGCGCGCCGCGCCGGAATGTAGCTGGCCACCAATCCCGCGATTGCCAGCACCACGCTTACCGCGGCCAGCGTCGTTACATCCCACGCCTGCACCCCGAACAGCAGCTTCCGCATCAGCGCCGCCGCGCCAATCGCGCAGCCCAGCCCTGCCATAATGCCGATGCCGGTCAGCCATCCCGCCTCGCTCATCACCAGTTGATAAACCGCAGCCCGTTGCGCGCCCAGCGCCATGCGCACGCCGATCTCGCGCGTACGCTGGCTGACCGAGTAGGCGATCACGCCGTACAGTCCGACTGCGCTCAGCAAAAGCGCCAGGCCGGCGAAGCCGCCCACCAGCCACGTCGACGAGCGATGCAGGTAGGCCGCCTCCGAATCCTCGATGCGGCGCCCCATGGTGTCTTCGTCCAGCGTGGCGAAGTCCGGCACGGCCTGGTGTACGGCCGTCAGCAGGCTCGGAATCATCGCCTCCGGCGCCTGCGACGTACGCAGCAATACCGAGAAATAGGTGCTCGGGCTCTGCTCAAAGGGGATGTAGACGGCCGGCCAGATCTCCTCATCCAGCGAGCCTTCTTTGATGTTGTCGACCACGCCGACAATCTGGCGCAGCGATTTCGCCGACAGTTCGGTATCGCCGATCTGCTTGCCGATGCGGATCTTCGCCCGGGAAGTACAGGTCGGCCAGCTTGCGATTGATGATGATCACGCCCGGATGCTTGGCGTCGTCGCTGTCGGTGAAGTTGCGGCCGCTGACGAGCGATGCCCCGATCGTCCGGAAGTAGTTGACGCTGATGTCGCGCTCGTTCACCTCGTTGTGCTCGCCGTGAAACGGCTTGCCGGCGATGCGGATCCAGGTGGTGTTGCCGTTGTAGGTCACCGGCAGCATGGTCGAGAGCGCAGCCGACTGCACTCCGGGCAGCGCCGACACGCTTTGCAGGATCTTGCGCGCCGGAGGGATCTGCTGCTCGTCTTTGTCATAACCGACATCGGGAGCCATCACGCCCACCGTCGCCAGGTGATCGGGCTGGAAGCCGAGCTCGACGTGCAGCAGCTTGTAGAAGCTTTTGCCGAGCAGCCCGGCGCCCACCAGCAGCACCATCGCGGTCGCCAGCTCCACCACGATCAGGTTCGCACCCAGCCTTCGCCACGCCGTTCCCGCGTAGCCGCGATTGCTTTCGCTCAGGCCATCGCGTACGTTGCCGAAGGACAGCCGCAGCATCGGCGTCAACGAGAAGACGATGGCAACAAACAGCGCCACCGCTCCGGCGAAGCCGAGCACGCGAGGTGTGAGGCCTACGCTCTTCAGGTAAGGCATGCTGCCCAACATGTGGTGCGGAATCAGGCTGAGAAGCAGGCGAATCGCGGCGTACGATCCGGCCACACCCAACGCGGCGCCTGCGCCCACCAGCACGAAGCCCTCGGTCATGAATTGCCGGATGAGCCGCCCTGGACCTGCGCCCAGCGCGCCCCGCACCGCGATCTCGCGCTTGCGGCTCTCGGACCGCACCAGCAACAGGCTGGCAACGTTGACGCACGCAATGAGCAGCAGCAACAGCGCTCCGCCCAGCAGCAGCAGGAGTATCGGACGAATGTCCATCAGGATCGCATCGGTCAGCGACAGCACGGCTACGCCTTGACCGTTATTGCTGTCGGGATACTGCTTCGTCAGCTGAGTCGCTACCGTGGTGAGGTCAGCCTTGGCCATCGCAGCCGTGACGCCATCTTTCAGCCGCGCAACGCCGATCAGATTGTGGCAGCTCCGTCGCTTTTCGCAGCCTCCCACCGGTTGCAGCGCGGCCCAGAAGTCCGCGCGGCCGCGCAGGGCAAAATGAAATTCCTTAGGCAGCACTCCGACTACGTTGTAGGGCACACCGCTCAGCGTGATCGACTGGCCGATGACATCGGGTCGTCCCGCGAACCACTTCTGCCAGCCGTTGTAGCTCAGGATGACGGCGTGGGCCGCTCCCACACTGTCTTCCCCGGGGAGGAAGTCGCGGCCAAGAATTGGTACTACGCCCAGCGTGCGGAAGAAGCCGGCACTGACGCGCACTCCCGGCGACAACTGCAATCCGGATGAGGTATTGATTCCGTAAGCGCTGGGCGTCATCGCATCCAGCGAGCTCAGCGTCCGGTTCATCTTTTTCCAATCTTCGTAGTCCATGTACGAGAGATTGGCGAGCGGAATCATGGGCGCGCTCTCGGTCACGTACAGCAACCGCGCCGGATCGCGATACGGCAGCGGCTTCAGCAGCGCCGCATCGACGAAAGCAAAGATCGCGATGCTCGCTCCCATGCCCAGCGCCAGCACAAAAATCGCAGTGAACGCGAAGCCCGGATTCTTCACCAGTTGGCGCAGCGAATAACGCAAGTCCTGCCCCACGCTCTCCAGCAGCGGCAGCGTGGCGCGCTCGCGATAAGCCTGCTTGGTCTGCTCCAGCCCGCCCAGCTTCACCAGAGCAACGCGTCGCGCTTCGTCGGGCGACATGCCCGCGCGAAGGTTGTCCTCGATCTGCATCTGCAAATGGCTCTCGAGCTCGGCGGAGAATTCTTGTTCGCGGTGTTTCTTGGAAACCAGCCCGCCCAGCCGCAGTGCCCACGCTCGCAACAGTTTCATCATTTATTCCGCTTTCAACGTAATTGCCGGATCGACGTGTGCCGCGCGTCGCGCCGGTATCCAGCAGGCCAGAATCGCAACCGCCAGCAGCGCCGCCGTCACCTCGAGGTATGTGACCGGATCGCCCGGCGAGACTTCATACAGCAGCGTCGTCAGCGCTCGGCTCGAAGCCAGCGCACCCGCCAGTCCGATCGCGACACCAAGTGCCGCGAGCTTCACGCCCTGGCTTAGCACCAGCTTCAGGATGTCGGCCGGCGATGCGCCCAGCGCCGCTCGCACGCCGATCTCACGCGTACGCTCGGTGACGCTGCCCGACAGCACGCCATAGATGCCGGTTGCCGCCAGCAACAACCCCACCAGCGCAAACGCTTCGAACAGCACCAGCGCGAAGTGCCGCTGCGCTTCCGACGTTGCCGCCAGTTCGTCCATCGTCGCCACGCGCACAATCACTTCATCTTTGTTGACCGACCAGATTGCACTGCGAATGGCCCCCGCCAGCGCTGCCGGATCGCCATGCGTACGCACAATCAGCGATTGCGTGCTATCGACCCAGGCCCACTGCGTGGGAGTCACGTAAAACGCGTCGCCATCGTTCAACGCCAGCGACACCTGTTTCACCTCGCCGACCACGCCCACCACCGTGTGCCACGGCGCGTCCGCTCGCCCCAGGTCTGGACCCATGTGCACGCGCTGGCCGATCGCATCGCCCTTCGGGAAAAGCCGCTTCGCCAGCGCCTCCGTAATCACCACGGCGCCCGGCGCCTTCGCATCGTCGTGCTCATTGAGCAAACGGCCACGCACCAGCGGAATGTGCATGGTCTCGAAGTAGCTGGGGGAAACTTCGTAGCGATACGCGCCGATAGCCTTCTCGCTCGGGTACGACTCGAATTGCAGGCTGTTGCTTTCGTAGTCGCCGCTCAGCGGCAACTGGCTGGTGAAGGCCGCGCTCTCGACGCCGGGAACGTCGCGCACCGCCTGCAGCGCCTGCTCGAAGAATCGCGCGCTGTCGGAATCGCTATTGGCCGCGCGTCCGTATTCCTGCACCTGCATGGTCAGCAGATGCGATGGATCAAAGCCCGGCGGAATCGCAAACAGCTTGCGAATACTGCGCAGGAGCAGGCCCGCGCTCACCAGCAGCACCAGCGCAATCGCCACCTCGGCGACCACCAGCACGCGGCGCGTCCGTTGCTGATGCCGGGTCGCCGTACGCGAGACCGATTGCAATCCGCTTTGCGGATCATTGCGCGAAGCCTGCAACGCGGGCACCAGGCCAACCACGATCCCGACCAGCGTCGTGATACCGAAGGCAAACGCCAGCACCATGCCGTCAACGCGAATCGCGTGCAGCCGCGGCAAATCCGGCGGACTCAAAGCCAGCAGAATTCCGACGCCCACATTCGCCAGCACAATGCCTAGCGTCCCACCCAGCAACGCCAGCAGCAGGCTCTCGGTCAGCAGCTGTTGCAGCAGACGCCGGCGGCTTGCGCCCAGCGCCGAGCGCATGGCAAACTCCGCGCGCCGTTGTGCCCCGCGCGCCAGCATCAGGTTCACGACGTTGACGCACGCAATCACCAGCACCAGCACCACGCCGCCGAGGATGGCCAACAGCACCGGGCGCACATCGCGGGTCAGGTCATCTTGCAAGCCGTACACCAGCGCGCCGCGCGACGGGCCGCCGGAATTGTCGTAGCCTTGCGCGTAAATCTGTCCGAGCTGCTGAACGATCGTGGTGCTTTCGTTCTGCGCCTGCTCGCGGCTCACACCGTCCCGCAGGCGGCCGATCATCTGCAGATGATGTCCCCACTCGCGCCCATCGACCGGGAGCGCCGGATTGTATTGCAGCGGCGCCCAGATTTGCGCCGTCTGCGCCAGCACATTCTCGAACCCGCGCGGCATCACCCCGATGACGGTGTACGACTTGTCGTCGAGCGTGATCTGCCGGCCGACGATTGCCGGATCAGCGTTGAAGCGGCGATGCCACAGACCATCGCTGAGGATGACGACCTTCGGTCCGTGATACTGATCCTCCGCGGCCGTGAAGTCGCGGCCCAGAGCGGGCGCAATGCCCAGCGTGCGGAAATATCCCGAGCTGACCTGCTGCCCGTCGATGCGCTCCGGCTCGCGATTGCCGATCATCGCCGGCTGCCACGGCTTCATCACCGCCAACGATTCAAACGAACGCGTGCGCTCGCTGAGCCCCTGAAATGTCCCGAAGGCCGCATCGAGCGGCGAGCCTTCCCGGCGGCTCTCCCACACCATCATGATTCGCCGCGCCTCGGGATACGGCAGCGGCCGGAACAAAATCGGATTCACCGCGCTGAAGATCGCCGTGCTTGCTCCGATGCCGAGCGCCAGCACCGCCGCGGCCATGATGGTGAAGCCAGGATTCTTCTTCCACTGCCGAAGGCTGTAGCGTACATCGTGCAGCAGGCTTTCCAGCGGCGGCATGGTGGCGCGCTCGCGATAGGCTTGCTTTGTCTGCTCCACTCCACCGAGCTTCAACACCGCTTCGCGACGCGCTTCCTCCGCCGTCATGCCCGCGCGAAGATTGTCCTCAACCTGCATCTGCACGTGGCTTTCGAGCTCGCGGGCAAACTCCTGCTCGCGCCGGTCGCTGGACCACAGACCGGTCACCCGCAGCAGCAGCGCTCGCAATTGCTTCATGCCCGCTCCGTACCCGGCGCCAAAAACCGCGCCAGTATCGACGTCGTTTGTTCCCACTCCCGCGCCTCGCGCTCCAGCTGCTTGCGGCCGGCGCGCGTCAGGCGATAGAACTTGGCTTTGCGATTGTTCTCCGACGTGCCCCACTCGGAGGTGATCGAGCCTTCCTGCTCCAGCTTCAGCAGCGCCGGATACAGCGTCCCGTAATTCAACGACAGCATGTCGCCGCTAATCTGCTCGATGCGTCGCGCGATCCCGTAGCCATGCTGCGGACCCATCGACTCCAGCGTCTTCAGCACCATCAGCGCCAGCGTTCCCTGCCAGACGTCCTTCTTGTCACCCATGATTCGTTCCTCTTGGATTCCCATAGGTATCCTGCCACGCTTCTTATGGGAAGGCAATAGGAGGAAGTGCAGTTCGTCACAAAAAAGCCAACCGCATCCCTGATACGAAATTGTCATCCTGAGCGGAGGGCGCCCGCTTCGGCGCCGCAGTCGAAGGACCTGCGGTTTGTTGCGAGTAACAACATTCTTCCGTCGGCGAACCGCAGATCCTTCGGCTGCGCGTCCGCCGCCGCAAAGGATGCGGCTGAAAAGCAAAGGCGCGGAAGCTCCGCCTCAGGATGACAATTTGTGGGAGTCTGCCTGGGCGAAGCAATTTTGCTTCGCGTGTGAACGCCGGGCTGGTCGACGTCCATCCTCACCATTCGCATGTTTGTAACCTGGCGTGGCGCAGCTCCTCAGCTACAATTGAGCATCGAATTTCTTTTCTGGACGCCCAATTCATGACTCACGCATGGCACGACATCTCTCCCGGCGAACACTTGCCGCACGAGTTCTATTCCGTCATCGAGATTCCCTTTGGCTCGAGCGTGAAGTACGAACTCGACAAGCAGAGCGGCCTCATCAAGCTCGACCGCGTGCTGTACTCGGCCGTCTACTATCCGGCGAACTACGGCTTCATTCCGCAGACGCTCGCCGAAGATGACGATCCGCTGGATGTGCTGGTGTTGTGCCAGGAAGCCGTGGTGCCGCTCACGCTGATTCACGCGCGCGTCATCGGGCTGATGACCATGATCGATTCCGGCAAGCGCGACCACAAAATCATTGCCGTGGCGACGCAGGATCCGGAGTTCAACTCCTACCACGAAGCCGCGGAGATGCCCGAGCACCGGGTCGCCATGCTGCGCCGCTTCTTCCTCGACTACAAGCAACTGGAAGGCAAGGCCGTCGAAGTCGACGAAATACAGCCCTCCAAGGACGCACTGCCCATCATTGAAGACGCGCTGGCCCGCTACAGCCACCAACGCCGCAAGGGCTTCGGCAAGAGTCACTGAGCCAACAGAAAAAATGCCAGCCGCAAGGGCTGGCATTTCTGCGTCGCGCTCCCTCGCCGGCTAGGGCGTGAATTCGTAGATCAGGCCGTTATATTGGCCATAGGCACCGCCGAAATCGGCGATGCCGTAAATGTTGCCGGCTGCATCAAGGGTGAGTTGGTCGGTCGGATCATAGCCCTGCGTCCCGCCCTCGAAGCTATAGACCGTCGACTTGATCCATTGACTTCCCGAGTGAGTCAGTTTGTAAATCGTCCCGCAGCCGCCATACTCGCAGCCGGCATAGCCGCCCTGCACCGTGACCCCATACATATTCCCGGCAGAATCAAACGTGACAGCGCCGAAGGGAACAGCTCCATCGGTTCCGCCCAGGAAGCTGTAAAGCAGGGTGTAGGTCCACGCTCCGTTGCCGCTCGGCGTCAGGCGAAACACAGTGCCGTAGCCTGAGCCGCCGCCTTGCGTCGTGCCGTAGAGGCTACCGTCCGGACCAAGAGTCACTCCGTTCGGCTCCTGGACGGGCGGTGGGAAACTGTAGAGGACGGTCTGAATCCAGTGCAGCGGACCATGGGGACTTAGCTCATACACCGTTCCCACCTGGTTGCTGCCGCCGTACCATGTGGAGCCGAACACATTGCCATTCGCGTCCACAGCGATCGGGCCGTATGGCGAAGACGGCTGGGGCCCGCTGTAGGGGCCGAAGTTTTGGGCAATCACCTGAGACCAGCTGCCTCCAGCGCTCTGCCGAAGGACAAAGGCGACGCCAGTGCCGGAAGTTCCTCCGCCCGCGAGAGCTCCGTAAATATCGTTATTCGGAACAGTCGCCAACCATCCGAGCCCATAACCGGTGCTCCCGTGCGGCGCAAAACGCTGAATGATCGAAAACGCATAGCTTCCATTGGACTGCGACGCCAACTGGAAAATTCCGCCATCGTAAGCGCCGCAATAGGGCGGAGTGGTCGTGCATCCGACGACTCCATAGAGATTGCCGTGACTATCCTTCACCAGGCCCTCGGCCGGGAAAGCGCCGTCGATACCATGAAATTCATGGAGCAGGGTTTCGCTCCACGTACCGTCGCCGTTCGGCTTCAGCTCGAACACCGTGCCGCAGCCGTTCCCATTGCACGAATTGCTGACCGGACCGTCCCAGGTTACGCCGTAGAGATTTCCCTGGGCGTCGAAAATGACCGAACCGTCTGGACTGAAACCGTCGCCTGGTCCTCCGAAGCTATGAAGCACCTTGTAGGTTTGTCCGGCGGCAAAGCTGGTGAGTAGCAAGACCGCGCCGAGAGCAAGCGTTCGCGCCGCAGTTAGTCGAATGCACTTCATAGGAGATCCTCCCCTGGCAGACGAGGCGGGAAATGCTCCCTAGGTTACCGCGACTCTCGCCGCTTGTCGACTGCAGCTCGAACAGGCTTGGCTATCTTCCGCAGCAAAGAGAACAGGCACCTGAATCACTTCAGGTGCCTCTGGTTCATGACGCCCCGACCGCCGGGTCACGGCAGCGCCGGCGTGTACAGATCCTTCAATCGATACGACCGGTACGAGCCGTCGTTCACGCCCAGCTCATACACGATATGTCCGGCGAGGTCGATCTCCGTGGTCACGGCTCCTTCGCTGCCTCCGATAAGTCCGTCACCAAAGCTGGCGTACAGCGGGCTGCCGGGAATGCTGAGCAATTGCGCGCTTCCCAGAGCCGGAGAGAAGTGGCCGAGGTCCGCGGCCGTCTGCTCATAAACCGTGCGCGCTCCCTCATTCACCGAGAGGATCATGCCACGGCTGTTGCCCGTGCCACACTGCGAGTGCCGCAGGTTGCCGTCGTCAAACACCGTCAGGATTTCCGTGATGCCGTTCTGCGGCTGAAACGCCGCGTCGTGCTGGTGGGTGAACCACGGATATACGTTGGGATCGCCACAGCTTCCGCCGGGAGGATTCACTACCGTGAAATCGCCATACGGTCCCATCTTCCAGATGATGTGTCCGTCGCCGGCGCCGTTTCCGTAGGCAATCTTCAGCAGCCAATCCTGATTGCGCTCCGAAAGCAGGATGTTGCCATCGGGCAGAAGCTGGACCGCGTTGGAGTGCAGCCAGTCGTTGGCCTGCGTAAACTGCTGGCTGAACGCGGGGCAGCCGGCGCTGTCGTGCACGCAAATCTCGTGCAGCGTTGCGTAGCGGCTCAGGTCCTGCCAGGCAAATGCGTCCCACGCCCACACCAACTGCATGTTGTGGTCGAGCACCAGAATCATGTCGCCGAGAATGTCCACCGGGTCCTGCTGCGTGCCGCCCTGGTATTGCGTCGACGCCTCGTCGCGCGCACCCAGCAGCAGGATGTTGCCGTTGGGCAGTCGCCGCGTCTCGTGAGCATTGAACGAGGACATCACCGGATAGCCTTTCGCGGCCAGTTGCTCGTTCAGGATCTCCGCATTGGTCCGCAGCGTTTCGTTGCCGGCCAGGTCGTACTCATGCAGCACCATCTGCTCAATCAGGAAGAAGTTGCCGGTGGTCTCCGAGCGCGTCTCCAGCGCCTGCTGGGGGAAGTACCACAAAATATTTCCGTTCAGGTCGGTGGCCGTCGGCCAGAAAATGTATGGCCGGCCGAAGTCGGGAATCAGATGGTAAGTCACGATCGGATAAGCCGAATCATGCTGCGTCGGCGGCGTATTCACCGTGAAGTGCTCGGCCGGAAACAGGTTCGGCAAATGTCCCGTGGTGAAAGCCAGATTAGGACCGCTGTTCAGGAAGTTGTTGGCGAACTCCTCCCAATGCATTTCGTACTGGCTGTTGGGCAGCATGCCTGCCACCAGGAAGTTCGCGCTGCGGGAGGAGCAGGGAACCGCGTTGGTCGCACTCGTCGCTTGCGAACCGCTCTGGTTGAAGCGCACGCGAATCTGGTGGCCTGCCGTGCACGGCCCCGCGCTGAACAACGCGACCAGCGGATGCCCGGTAATGTTTACCGCCGACTGCCCGTTCTGGGTGACGATCGGATTCAGCTGATAGTTCGCCGACACCGGCGCGTACACGATGTACGGCTGCGTGGTGATGTCGCGCACCACCACCGTCACCACGTAGGTTCCTTCCACCTGCCATGGCACCCAAACAAACGAGTTCGGGAGATCGAAGTCGCGCACGATCTGCGTCTGCCCCTGCAGCGCCGCGCTGAACTGGTAGTCGTACGTGTGCCCCTGCTGGCCCCCGGAGAGGCTCGCCGTCCATGTGACTCTGGAGCCGAGCAATTCCGGACTGGGTAGGCTGGGACTGAGGGTGATCGTCACATTGGGCGAGCGGGTTGCGGCCGAAGCCGCGCTGACGAGGACGAGGATCGCAAACATCAGTGCGGCACACGTCTTCGCAACAGAACCTTTCCGAATCGTCTGCATGTGAATTCTCCGCGATCTTAAATTTGGGCTGACGAGCGCAAAGGAGCGGTGGGATTTCGGTGAATATACACTAAGCCGCAGCTCCCGAATACTCCAAAATCGTTTGCGGTCCAGCCGCTCAAACATTTCCGTTTCGCGGCAAAAAAAAGACACCCGCTCGAGCGGGTGTCTTGTCGGAATATGCGCCGGAAAACCTACGGATTGGTGGGCGTGTACAAGTCGGCAGCCCTATAGGTGCGATAGGACCAGTCGTTGCCCTGCAGTTGGTAAACGATATGACCGTTCATATCGGTTTCCGTCGACTGCACCGAGTTGTCCGGAGTGTAGAGGAAGCCGTTGCCAAAGCTGGCGTACAGCGCATTCCCGGTCGAGGCCAGCAGCTGCGCGCTTCCCAGCGCCGCGGAATAAGCACCCAGGTCAGCCTGTAGCTGGATATAGACCGTGTGCATCGACTCGGAAACCGACAACACCATGCCGCGGCTGTCACCACCGCCGCATTGAGTATGGCGCAAGTTCCCATCGTCGAAGACGGTGAGAGTTTCGGTAACCCCGCTGCCGGGCCGGAACGACGGATCATGCTGGTGGGTGAACCACGGATAGACGTTGGGATCACCACAAGGATTCGACGGCGGATTCAGCATGGTGAAGTCGCCGTAGGGACCCATCTTCCAGATAACGTGACCGTCGCCGGTACCGTTCGCGTAAGCGATCTTCAGTACCCAATCCTGGCTGCGCTCGGAGAGCAGCAGGTTGCCGTCGCTGGTCAGTTGCACCGCGTTGGCATGGGTCCAGTCGTTGGCTTGGGTGAAGCCCTGATTGAACGGCGGACATCCCGCGGCGCCGTGCAGGCAGATATCATCCAGCGTGGCTTCGCGGCTGAGATCCTGATGAGTAAAGGTGTCCCACGCCCACTGCAACTGCATGTTGTGGTCAAGGATCAGGATCGTGTCGCCGAGAATATCGACCGGATCCTGCTGGGTTCCACCCTGATACTGCGTGGAGGTTTCGTCGTGGCTCCCCAGGATGAGGATATTGCCGTTGGGCAGGCGCCGCGTCTCGTGATTGTTCAGACCTGTCAGCGGGAGAAATCCCTTGGCGACCAACTGCTCGTTGATGATCTCGACGTTGGTACCGAGGATCTGATTGCCGGCCAGATCATATTCACCCAGCGCAGTGTACGACATGAGGAAGTAGTTTCCGCCAGTCTCCATGCGAGTCAGAAAAGCCTGATGAGGGAAGTACCAGACGATATTGCCTTGCAGATCGGTGGCCGCCGGCCAGTAGATGAAGAGTTGACCCAGGGTCGGCACCATGTGAAAGACGGTCAGCGGGAAAGCTGAATCGTGCTGCGTGGGCGGAACGTTGACGTGAAATCTCTCGTTGACCGGAAAGTTGTTGGGCAGGTGGCCGCTGGTGAACGTCAGCGTCGAGCCGCTCTGGAGGTATCCCGTGGCGTACTCTTCCCAATGCATCTGGTATTGCGTGTTAGGCAGCATGCCGGCTACCAGGAAATTGTTGCTCTTCGAAGAGCAGGCAAGCGAGTTGGTGGTCATGCTGCTGGTAGCGCCGCTGGGGTTGAAGCGCACGCGGATGTTATGTCCCACGGTGCAAGGCCCGGCGCTGAACAGCGCGACCAGCGGATGCCCGGTAAGGTTCACGGCCGACTGCCCATTCTGCGTGACGATCGGATTCAGCTGATAGTTCGCCGACACCGGCGCGTACACGATATACGGTTGCGTAGTGATGTCGCGCACCACCACCGACACCACGTAGGTTCCTTCCACCTGCCACGGCACCCACACGAAGGAATTCGGCAGTTGGAAATCACGCACGATCTGGTTCTGGCCCTGCAAGGCGGCGCTGAACTGGTAATCGTAGGTGTGGCCCTGCTGGCCGCCGGAAATCGACGCGGTCCAGGTGACGCTGGTTCCCAGCAGCTCCGGGCTGGGAACGCTGGGGCTCAGGGTGATGGTGACGTCAGGAGTGCGTGCGCCAGCTGCTGCCGCAGTGATGAGCAGGGTCATAGCCAACAGCGTCAGCAGGCAGCCGCGCAGCCGTTTGGACACAGGCATACCGTAAGGGAGTCGCATGCGTGTTATTTCCTTTTCAAGAATGTCTCGACGAAGCAAGCGAAGGTGACGCTGAATTTCGGCTTGGCAGAGTGGCTGAAACTATACACCAAAACCCGAGACCCGACGAGGGATCGTTTTGCGTGCGAAGCCTGTTCATCACAGGATCTTTAAAGGGCGCACCTTCAGGTGCGCCGTAGCAATTTTCTCTGACCTCAGGGAGGCGTCCTTCAGGCCACGAGCCTACGCCGCCGGCTTCCACTTGTTCAAAAATGTCAGCAAATCTTCCGGCGCCAGCGAGCGGGCCTTCTCGAACTCGCCGCCCTGCTGGCTGTAGAGCAGCTTGCCGTGGCTGTCGAGCACCGCCAGCGCGGGAATCCCTTTCTTCATCGGCACGTTGTACTGCTGCATGATGTCCTGATTCTTGTCACCTTCCCCAACATCGACGTGCACCACTTCGTAATTCTTCTGCAGCACACTGGTCAGGTCAGGACGATGAAACGCGAGGTCGAGCACGTGGCAGTCGTAACACCAGTTGGCGCCGAAGACGATCAGCACGTTCTTGTGCTGCCTGGATGCCTGCGCAATCGCCTGCTTGATCTCCTCGTGCGCGTCGATGCCGGGAGCGTAGATAACTTTGCTGGTCTCCATTGGCTGCTGCAACTTCGCCGGCTCGCCGCGCTTGGTGGCCACGATCTTCCAGCTGCCGTTCTGCTGCTGCCAAAGCTGCCCTTCGGTCACCCACACCACGTGGTCTTTCGCGGCCGTGCCGGTGTGAACTTCCGCCTCGAACACCACCTGCTGCACGCCCGGCTGCGGCGACGTCACCTGCGCGACGTCCAGCTTGATCTGCCGCGCCTTCAGTCCTGTCCAGAACGAGGTTTCAACTTCGGGGCTGCTGTCGCCGGCTAGGGTGGCAACACGCGCCGGCGGATTGCTGCTGTACATCGACTTCAGCAGCGCGGCGTTGCCGGCGACCACTGCCGACTTCCACTGCTCCACCGGAGGAAAGCTGGCGCCGGAATCGGCAGCCAGCGCGAACGAGCCAAGGCCTGCGATTAGAACCAGCGCCGAAAAAGCGGCGCCAAGTCGACGAAAGAAGAATTGCATGTGTAGTCACCCACTCGAAAACTTGTCATCCCGACCGACGGCTTCAGCCGGAGCGGAGGGACCTGCGGTTCGCCGCGAACAGCATCTGCCATCCCTGCGGGACTACTCCAGCTTAAGGCATCCGTCTTCGGCACGCCTGAAGGCGTGCCCTGACACAAAGCCTGTTAACCGAGACGCCGTGCCAAGCGCACCGCGGAGCGCCTGTAACAGGTGTTTTCTCACAAAGCAAAAGAGCCAGACAGGCGGGACTTCCGCTCATCTGACTCTACTTAAATCATAGCATTTTCACTGGGCAAAACCACAAAGAATCCCAAGTTTATATTTCCCGCGCCATCAGGCGATTACGGCTTATTGTTGCGTTTCTCCCTATTGACATGTAATTCCTACATTGTGGGATATCGGTGCCAATCCGGGAAAAATCTCATCCGCCGGACAATGAACCTGACGGGCGCCCCATCTTCTTCGCCCGCCGTTGGGCGAGAGGGTGGGTCGCGCCGCTAACCGAGGGCCCACGGCGCTACAGCAGGTCCGGATCGGGTGGAGTACGCCTTCAGGCGTACATACAACCAGCGCAATTAGAACCGCGCTTCAGCGCCTGAGGTAATGCCATCCACCTCAGGCTAAAGCCGCATTCGTGCCCAACCGAACCTGCACCGCTGAAGCGGTGCTCCACCCAGTTCCCCACCTGCTCAATGTCCCCCGTGGTACGGATGCCCCTTCAGAATCGTGAATCCGCGATACAGCTGCTCCAGCAACACCACGCGCGCCAGCTCATGCGGCAGCGTGATCTTCCCAAATGAGAGAACCGTTTTCGCATGACTGCGTGTCTCATCGCTCCAGCCATCGGCCGGGCCCACAGCAAACAACAACTCCTGCGTGTCGTGAGACTGGTGATACTCGAGGAAGTTAGCAATCTCTTCCGAGGTCAGCTGGCGCCCGCGCGAATCGAGCAGCACCAGCACCGGCTGCGTGCGCCCCGAACTTTTTTCCAGCAGCTTGAGCAGCGCGGCCTCCGACGCCAGCTCGTGCGCGTCGCAGGCAGCAAAGTGCGCCAGCCGCTTCATGTACTCCGCCGTCAGCGATTGGATGGGCGCGCTCTTGGTCCGGCCGATCCATGCGATGTGCAGTCTCACGGCCTAGGAACTCTTGCGCTTGGCGGGCGCGCGTTTGCGCGGCACAGCTTTCTTCGCCGGCTTCGCCGCCTTCGCAGCTTTTGCCGGAGCGCGCTTGGCAGCCTTCTTCGCCACGGGCTTCAGCAGCTCCGCAACCTCGACGCGCGTTGCCGTCTTCCACAGCCGCTCCAGGTCGTAGAACTTGCGCGCGCTCTCCGAGAAGATGTGTACCACGAAATCGACGTAGTCCATCAGCACCCACTCGGCTTGGTTGTAGCCTTCGATGTGCTTGGGCTCGACGCCGTCGGCGCTCAACTGCTGGTCGATCTCGTCGGAGATGGCCTGCACCTGGCGAGGATTGCCGCCGGAGCAGACCAGAAAATAATCGGTGAAGCCACTGGACTGCTCGTCCAGTTGCAGGATGGTGATGTTCTCAGCCTTCTTTTCCTCGCAGGCCCTGACCGCGATGGCCACCTGCGCTCGAATCTCATTTTTCTTCATGAAGTGAAAGTCCGCGTACTCGCTTGTTGCTCTTCGCTTCTTGCTCTTCGCTTTTCGCTCTTTGCTTCTACTGACCACTGGCTGCTGGCTACTGCTTCTTCCGGTACAGCCTTTCCTTCTGGATGTAGTCTGCCACAGCATCGGGAACCAGTCGCCTCAACGCTGCGCCTTTTTCTGCGGCGGCCCGAATCTGCGTTGCTGAAACTTTCTCGTGCGTCTCCGGCAGCATGTGCAGCGTCACTCCGGGCAGCACCAGCGGCCCCGAGATTTTTTCCTTGCGAAACAGCTTGGTCACGCTTGGCGAAGGACGCAACTTCTGCGGCAGCGACGAGGCCACATCGGCCAGCGAAAATCCCGGCCGCGCCGCCACGATGAACTCGCACTCGGCCAGCAGCTCTTCGGCCTTGTACCACTTGGCGATGTCCTGGAAGGCGTCCATGCCGATAAGAAAGTATAAGCGGTCGCTCTTGCCCAGCGACTTTTTGACGCGCCGCACCGTCTCGAGCGAGTAGCTCGGCTGCCGTTTGGCTCCCGCGTCAGGATCCGGCGCCTCGGCCAGCGACGGGATCATGTCCTTCTCGCCGGCCAGCGCCAGCGCCACCATCGCGTAGCGGTGATGGAACGACGTGATCGGCGACTTCTGCTTGTGGGGAGGAATGTCGGCCGGCACGAACCACACCTGCTTCAAGCTCAGCGCATCGACAGCCGCGCGCGCAACCGTGATGTGTCCGCGGTGAATAGGATCGAACGTACCGCCGAAGAGCGCGAGGTTCATGAAGGAGCTGTCCAATCTGCCGTTAGCCATCAGCAAGGATTGTGAAACCAATATACCCCGAAGCATCACCGCGCGTTCTGAACCGCGTGCCGTTGAATCAGAAGCAGCTCCTGCTTCAATCCAGTCTCGCGCAGCGAGACAGAAGATGATAGCCCCGCCCTTCAGGGCGGGGTAACCGATGTAATTTGGTTGAGTCCCTTCAGGGACGGCAGAAGTGCCGCCGAGCTCTACCCGGCTCGATTCAATCTGTAAATCACGTGCTCACCGCTCCCGCAGCGTACGGATGACTTTCGCGGTAGCGTCAGGCGGACTAGAATATTACCGCGCCTATGTCGCGCCTGAAAAACATGCGGTCCGTCTTCCTTGCCCTTCTGGTTGCGATCGGGGTTCAGGCGCAAAGCCGTTTCGCTAATTTCCCCTCCGCCGCCCACAGCACATCGCCCGATGGTCAATTCAGCTTATCGAGTCAATGCACACGCCAATCATGCGGACCGTCCGATCGAAGGCTTTGGCTTACAGACAACCAAAACCACACGCGTAAAGTTCTGCTCGAAGTAGAACGAGACGTTCGGATTGGCTGGTCGCCGTCAGGCCATAATTTCTTTCTGAATGACAACCTCGGCAGCAATGTTGCGGAAGCTTACCTGTACTTTCCGCCCGACGACCGACGCTTAGACTTGCTGGAAGCCATCGATCAGGCGTATCCCGGCGATAACCGATTGGCACAAGACAGTCACCACTACCTCAATGCGTTGTATTGGCTGGATGGGAATACCGTGCTTGTGAAGCGCTTCGGTCATTTCGACAAAGAGGGAGCTATTGGGTTTACCGTGTGCTACCGCGTGAGCACGTCTGGCAAAGTGAAGCGCGTGTTAGAGACGGCGCGCGAAAACGATCCTTGTGAAAACGGAAGCGCCGCGCGATGAGCAGCGCGATCGACCCTGTACCGCTGGCTGAAGCCGGCTCGGAGTACCAACCGACTTCTTCGGCACGACTAAAGTCGGGCCCTGATACAAGGCCTCAAACCGATTGCTCACTGATGGTTGCCAGCTTCTTCGCCATCGCGTACTTCAACTCGCTCGATGCCTTCGCCGGTCACGGCCGAAATCGGGATGCAGCTCCAGCTTTTTGCGCTTGCAGAAACGCTTCAGCTTGGCGAGCTTCTCTTTGTTCGCCGCATCGATCTTCGAGGCGACGACGATGGTCGGCTTGGTATCGAGGCCTGCGCCGAAGCTGGCCAGTTCGCGCGTGATGACCTCGTAGTCTTCGACGGGATCGGGGCGGCCGCTGGCGTCCGAAACATCGACCAGATGCACCAGCAGTCGCGTGCGCTCGATGTGCTTGAGGAACTGCATACCCAGCCCGGCGCCTTCGCTGGCGCCTTCGATCAGGCCGGGAATGTCGGCGACCACGAAGCTGACATCGTCATTCGGATCGCCCACGATCACTACGCCGAGATTGGGCTGCAACGTGGTGAAGGGATAGTCGGCGATCTTGGGCTTGGCCGCCGAGATGCGCGAGATCAGCGTGCTCTTGCCGGCGTTGGGATAACCGACCAGCCCAACATCGGCGAGCAGCTTCAACTCCAGCCGCAGCTCGCGCTCTTCCCCGGGCCGGCCTTCTTCATGCTCGCGCGGCGCCTGATGCGTCGAGGTCGCGAACTGCGCGTTGCCGCGTCCGCCGCGTCCACCGCGCGCCACCACCACGCGCTCGTCGGGATGCGAGAAGTCGTGCACCAGCTCGCCGGTGAGCTCGTCGTAGACCATGGTGCCGACGGGAACTTTGAGCACGACGTTCTCGCCCTCACGGCCAGTGCAGTTGGAGCCCTCGCCGTGACGGCCGCGCTCGGCCTTGTACTCGGGATTGAAGCGGAAGTGGACCAGCGTGTTGTGGCGCTCGCTGGATTCCATGATGACGTCGCCTCCGCGACCACCATCGCCGCCGGAGGGGCCTCCGCGAGGCACGAATTTTTCGCGGCGGAAGGCCATGCAGCCGTTGCCGCCGTCGCCGGCCTTCACTCGAATTTTGGCTTCATCGACGAACATCAGAAAACAGTTGTCAGTGGCCAGTTTGGCCTTCGACTATCGGCCAGAGCAAACCAGCAACATTCACACTGCTTTGTCTGCTGGCTGAGAGCTCACGGCTAACAGCTTTCTTTAAGAGCAAAGGCCTCGTTACCCACGAGGCCTGAGGTGACACGTATGGCTAAATTCCAAACGCAGCGCGATCCAGCCTTGGCCAAATGCCAAGTGCTAGTTGCCAGCGGCTAATTGCTGGGCTCTTCCGGAACGATCGAAACGAACTTGCCCAACTGGCCGCGGTCCTTGAATTCCACCGTACCGGTGATCTTGGCAAAGAGGGTGTCGTCTTTGCCGCGGCCGACGTTGAGGCCGGGCTTGATGCGCGTGCCGCGCTGGCGAATGATGATGGTGCCGCCGGAAACCAGCTGACCGCCGAAGGATTTCACGCCCAGCCGCTGCGCGTTAGAGTCGCGACCGTTGCGTGAGCTGCCTAAACCTTTTTTATGTGCCATTCGAATTCCCTCAAAGGATTGCCACCGGCTAAAGCCGGCTCTTAAGAAATGATCTATCTCGTTCGGCACGCCTGAAGGCGTGCCCTTTCAAACCTGCTGGACGCTGGCCTGAAGACCAGCTCTACCGATCTCGCCGAACAGTGCCCTGAAGCTCCGCTCAACCACAGCTACGCCGCCTGTTCGCTCTCGGCTTCTTCCAGCTCGGGGGCCGCAACCTTCTCGCGAAGGGTCACGGTCTGCGTCGCTTGCCGGGCATGCTCCACAAAGCCGAGCAGGACCGACTCAAAGCGTTTGACGGTCCCGACCAGCACCAGGATGAACTGATGAACCAGCATCCGTCCTATGCGAGGTCGCGGCCGTCCACGTTAATGCCGAGGATCTTCACGGCAGTGTACGGCTGGCGATGCCCGTTCAGCTTCTTGTACTGCTTCTTGCGCTTGTAGTGGAAGACGAGAATTTTGTCGGCGCGGCCCTGCTCGACCACGTGTCCGGTGACGAAAGCCTGTCCCGGCTTGCCCAGCTCCCCTTCGGAGCCCGAGACCGCCAGCACATCGTTGAACTGCACACTTTCGCCGTCGCCGAACGACAGCTTCTCGACTCGAATGACGTCTCCGGGTGCGACGCGATACTGCTTACCCCCGGCGCGGATGACCGCGTACATGGCAATGCCTCCCAAGGCCGCGTCTCGCACGAGGCGGCAGACGACCTTAAACTCTTTGTGCGCTTGCACTTCCCTGGCCGGAAAGGAAATCTCACGGGCCTTGAGTGGCCCGGCTCGTTAAACCCCGGCCTCGGGGCGCCCCTGACGGGACTGGTAGTACAGGCAAACCATAGAAGTATAGCGGTTTTCCGCAGATCAGGTCAACCCGGGATGAAGCCTACTTGGAGTCGTCCTCCGCTTTGTCAGCGGAGTCGCCCTTCATGCTCTCCTGAATCGATTTTCCAGCGGCAGCCTGGATCTCCGGCAAGTGCCCGGCGTTTACGGCGTGATCTCCCACACCACAGCCTCACCGCTTTCTCCGATCGTTGTGCCGCACATGTTCCCGCTGGCGTCGAAGGTAACCGCGCCCACCGGCATGTTCCCTCCGCTGCCGCCGTATTGGAAATACGAGCTGTAGATCCATTGATTGCCTGAGGGCGCCAGCTTGAAAATTTCGCCCGCGGGGTTGGTCGTGGTGCTAGGGATCGGTCCGTAGAGGTTGCCATGTGTCCAGCCGCCGCTCGAAGGTGTCAGCTTAAAAACCTCGCCCTGGTGTCAGAGTTCAGAGATCCGGAAGCAGCCACTAGGGATCGCATAATTCATGCTTGACACTGACCGAAAATCCACTACCATATGGTTGTGGATAGATTGGGTACAACCTTTGCGGCTTTGTCGGATCCCACCCGTAGGGCAATGATCGAACGACTCTCCCATGGGCCGGCCTCCGTGCATCGATTGACGGAACCGTTCGCCCTCTCGCAGCAGATGATTTCCAAACATGTTGCCTACCTGGTGCGGGCGCGGATTGTGGTTAAGACGAAGCGTGGACGAGAGAGTGTGTGCACGCTCAGGCCCGAGGCGATTAAGAAAGTCAGCGACTGGGCAATCAGCTATCGCCGGTTCTGGGAAGAGAGTTTCGACAAGCTGGAAGTAGTTGTGAATCAAATGAAACAAACGGAGGTTAGAGATGGCAAAAAACACGGTGAATGAAACAGCGCCGATGGTTATCACCAGAGTTTTTGATGCCCCGCGCGAATTGGTTTGGAAGGCCTGGACAGACCCGAAGTACGTGATGCAGTGGTGGGGGCCGAAGGGTTTCACTGCCCCCTTTTGTGAGATAGATTTTCGCGTGGGAGGAAAATTCCTCCTTAGCATGAGAACGCCCGATGGGTGGGAGGGCTGGAACGCTGGTGAATACTATGAGATTGTTCCGTACGAGAAGATCGTCTCATCCATGTACTTTTCCGATTCGAAGGGAAACAAGATTGAGCCTGAGCAGCTGGGAGTAGAGCTTGAGGCCATCGACGATGCGCACAACGTGATTCTCTTTGAGGATATTGGAAACGGCCAGACGAAACTCACTTTCATTGGAAACGAAACCATGCAGAACGCAATCGAGAGCGGGCAACTCGAGGGCTGGGCGGAGCAACTCGAGAAACTTGCTGCCGTTGTTGCAGGACTGGTGCAGACGAAATAGGAAGTTGAAGTTCTGACGATCGTCCTGCGCGCGATACCGCTAAGGGTGACGGGAGGCTGCTTAGTTCGGGCTTCTCGTCGCCGGACAGAATAGTCGCCCGTTCCAATAAGTTACCCTTGATTCAACTGTCGCCAACAGCCATAGCGCAAGTAACGACGGAACCGCGCGCCACCCAGGTAAGCGCACAATTACTCGTCAGCTACCGAGAGAACACGTCGTCCCTTACTTCCCACTCTTGCTGCTGTCTCCGCTGCTGCTCTTGGTATACGGATGCAGCGTTTGCTGCACGGCCTTTTCGGCGGCGGCCTGCATTTCCGGCAGATGCTTCTGGATGATCGGCTGCACCGCCTGCATCGACTCGGCCTGCATGGCCGGCTGCTCCTTCAGGTACCGCTTTCCGACGTCGGTGTTATAGAACGCGATGATGGCCTGCATGTCGGCGTGGCTCAGGTGCTTCTCGTAGATCGGAATGATGGCGTTGATCAGTTCGTCGGTGGAAACCACGGACATGCTGCCTTGCAAACTCTTCTCCACCACCTGCTGGACTTTGTGGACTTGCATTGGGGTGGCGTCCGGATTTCGGAGGTGATAACTCTGGGCGGCGGTGACGGCCATCTGCTGTCCCATCTGCGCCCACATCTGGTGCATGCGTTCCTTGACGCCGGTCTGGATGAGCATTTGCTCCACGTCCTTCCTGGTGGCCATGTTCGACGCTGGTTGCTGGCCTGGGAGAAGAGCGCAGGTGACGAGAGAGAACAGAATTGCGAGCAGCGCAGGTTTCATGAGGTGCATTATGGGTGGCGGCCCGCGCAGCCGTCCAGAAGATTGTGGCCGGCAGCAACGCAGACAGCCGCTCCCGCACGTCCACAAATTTTGCCCGCCAAGTCGGCTCCCTTGGTAGTAGAGTATTGGGGCTCAAAAAGCCTGCTCCAGGAGTTGATGATGCCTTCTTTGTTCCCGCGCTGCTGTACTGCCGTCATGGTTGTCGCACTGCTGCTCTGCGGAGTCGCGGCACACGCTCAGACTTACACCGTGCTGCATAACTTCTCGGGTGGCGCCGATGGAGCGCAGCCGGCCGCGGCGTTGACGATGGATCGCGGCGGCAATCTGTACGGTACAACTTCGCGAGGCGGTACGGGGCAGTGCTCCGGCGGCGGCGCAGGTTGCGGCGTGGTGTTCAAGCTGACCCACATGAGTTCGGGATGGGTGGAGACGCTGCTCTATAACTTTCAAGGCGGAAACGATGGACAGTATCCCGCTGCCAGAGTGGTCTTCGGTCCGGATGGCGCGCTCTATGGCACGACTTCGCAGGGCGGGACCGCAGGGGTCGGCACGGTCTTCCGGCTGACGCCGCCCAGCACGATCTGCCACTCGGTGCTGTGCCCGTGGAATAAGACTGTGCTCTACAGCTTCACCGGCGGTAACAGCGGAGCCGACGCAAATCCTTCGGGAGCGCTGGCGTTCGATCGCAACGGCAACATCTACGGAACGACTTCGAATGGCGGCGAAGTATATGAATTGAGCCGCAACGGAAACGGCTGGACTCAAACCATCCTGTTCACCTTCAACTACACGAACGGCGCGTTTCCTTATGGCGGCGTGATTCTTGACAACGCCGGCAACTTGTATGGAACGCTGGGAGATGGTCCCTATCCTTCCGGCGGAGCGGTCTTCGAGCTGACCAAAGTTGGCTCGACGTGGACCCAGATCAACCTTTACGAATTTCAGGACGACTCCGATGGCGGCGAACCGGTGGGCGGACTCATCTGGGCCAACAACGGCTCCGGCTGCCTGTTAGGTTCGACCACACTGGGACCGTTCCAGAGCCAACTGGGTAGCGGCACCACGTTTTCCGTGTGTCCCAACCAGGGGCAATGGGTCTTTATGCAGAGCAACGTCTTCGAAGAGACGGGAGGATTTCAAGGCCCCAGGGACAACCTGGCGCAGGATGCGGCCGGCAACATTTACGGGACTTGGGATTTGACCGCATTTAAGTTTGGGCCGCAGAGCAATCCGGACCTGCACGACTTCAATGGCGGCGCCAACGACGAGTCGAACAACACAGGTGTCGTACTCGACGGCAACGGCAACGTTTATGGAACCGCGGGCGGCGGTTCAGGAAACTGTCCTGACGGCTGCGGCGTCGTCTACGAAATCACGCAATAAGCAGCGCTATTTTCTTCCCGCCGCCTCCACCGAGTTCGTGGGATCGGCGCCGTCCCAGGTCTGATCGGCGGTTGGGCCGTAGGTGGAGAGCACCGGCTTGTCCAGCAGCCGCAGATAGACGGAGAGCTGCGTGCGGTGATGGCAAGTATGCAGCACGCGCCGCCAGAAAACCCAGATGCGCTCGCGCCTGGTCTCGAAGAACGGGACAATCTCCATCCACCAGTCGCGCGGCTGCTTCGCGAAAAATTCCAGACGCGGGCGCGCCAGCTCCACCATGCGTTGCGTGCAGGAGGCGACGTTGAGTTCTTTCGGAAGCACTTCGCCGGGCGGCGGCTCGGGCGTGCCGACAAATTCGCCGAAGAAGCGCCGTTCGGAGAGAAGCTGGTGCTTCAGGATTTCGGCGACCGTCGACGATTTGGGATGCGGACGGAAGCCGAGGTCGGCGTCGCTGAAGCTGCGCCAGACGGAGATGACCTTATCGGTCTCGCCGGCGTAGATGTCGAGCAGATGCTGGAAGAGCGGATCGGCCGCGCGCGGAACTTCCTGCTCGGGAATGGCGATGAAGTCGTAGTGCATGAGCACCTCGCAGAGTACAGATTTTCGTTGAGGTGCCGGGGATGCGAAGTTTTGTGGGTTGCAGTCGCGACCTGGGTGGAGCACCGCTTCAGCGGTGCATAAAACACTGCCATGCTGATGATCGGCTTTAGCCGCTCAGGTGATATACCTCAGGCGCTAAAGCGCGGCTCTACTGAATGAGTAGACATGCACGCCTGAAGGCGTGCTCCGCCCATCGTGCGCTTCGCATGTCGGCGCTCGACGCATCGCCGCTTCACACGTCGGCGCTCCACCCATCGTGCTCCAGCCATCGCTTTCACCCAAAACAACAAAAGGACGCGACCGGAGTCGCGCCCTCTTGATGAAATTTGGTTTGCGCTCTAGTCTTCCACACACTTTGTCTGATTGACGACGTAGGTTTGCAGTTTGCCCTGGCGTTCCAGCGACATCAGGTCGTCGAGCAGCGGATACTTGGCCGAGGGATCGAACTTCTGGATGGCGCGATAGGCGCGCAGTGTGCCGGCAAGTCCGGCGGCCTGAATCGCGGCCGCATCCTTCACCTTCGGATGCTCCAGCTGAAACGCAGCCTGCGAGTACATGGCCTGCGTGCGCAACTGCTGCGAGTAAGTGTTGTTGATCGCATCCAGCGAGTCCAGCTCCTTGCAGCAGACTTCGACTTTCAGCGCGGGAGCCTTCACGATCCACTCGCTCAGCCAGATTCTTTTTTCCAGGCTATCCTTGGCGAGCGGATGCTCTTCCAGGCTGCGGGTATAGTCGACCACACGGGTGCGATCGCCGCCCATCATGGGGCAGCGCATCTTGGCTGCACAGGGCAACGCGATGGTGGTCACGAGCAGAAGCAGGACGGCAAGTAATCGGCGTGTCATAGTGCCTTCTCCCCCAAAACGCATGAGGTGGGCCAGACGGTTCTAGGATGATACTCCCGTCCAGGGTGGCAAAAGCAAGCTCAATCCAAAGTTGCCCGATGTTCAATCTGCGTCCTGTCCCTGGTAGAGCGGCGTTCGTCCCAGTCCGGGCGCTAAATTGTTAACAACTCTGGCCTGCGAAGCAAAATGCCCTCGCTTGCGCGAGGGCACCGAATACGTCGTCAGAGGTGATGCGACTACTGCTTGGCAGCCGAAGTCGGCTTGGTGCCGCTGGGCGGAGGCGTCGCGGTTCCAACCGGCTTACCTGCGCCGGCCGCGGGCCGGTTCGCCGGAGGCGCTACGGTCGACTGGGAGTTGTAGGCATCGACGATCGCCTTGGTCAGATCGACGCCGGAGGTCGCCCAGAGGAGCGGACCCTGAGGCCAGGGGTTGGAGGAATCGAACAGCAGTCCATACCCGTTGCCCTTGGCGTACTTGTCGATGACCGGAGCCATCTTCTGCAGGATGCGCTGCGCGATTTCGTTCTGCTGCTGCTGATAATCGTTCTGCGCATCTTCCCCGGTGCGCTGCAGCACCTTCTGCTTGCTCTCGATCTGCTTGACCAGCGTAGCGCGGGCTTCTTCGTTCATCTTGTCGCCCTGCGTGTTCAGCTGCTTCTTCAGGTTATCGATCTCGGTATTGAGACCAGCCAGTTCGTTCCGCTTGGGTTCGAACTTCTTCTGCAGCGCGTCAAAATCGCGCGCCCCTTCGTTAGTGCCGATGATCGCCTGCTGGATGTCAATGATGCCGACCTTGACGCCTCCAGGAGTGGTGGCACCGGCAGTGGAAGCCGTCGAGGCGGCGGAGCCTGCGGCCGGAGCCGTCTGGGCCAGAGAAAGTGTTGCGAGAACCAGTGTGAGCACGGCTGTGCTTGCGAACGTGCGCTTCATTGCGATGGTGTAGCTCCTTGAACTGCTCCGGGAATTCTTCAGGTGTTCCAGCGATGACGGCGGTTGTGCCTGCGTCGCTCTTCTCTGGACTGGCGGGTGTCGGCGCTTGGCATGCAGTTACAGCCCAGAACGCTTCCCGACCGGAAAATTCGGCGGTGCGGATTCTTTGATTATAGGAAACCCGGCTTACCAGCGTCAAACCTGAAGGCTGCAACAAACAGGGTAGAAGATCGATAGCGATACACCTGCGCCTGCCAGTGCCGCCGGCTGCGACATCGAAAGGAAGGCCTACGACGCCGGCTTAAAGGCCGGCTCTACCGATTCCCACTCCTGCGATTCCTACTGCTGCGGAGGCGGCACACGCGTGGCCGTACCTTCGGTGATGGTCACCCATCCGCCGCCCGGCTTCTGGATTTCGGATTTGATACGAGTAGGCATCGGCGGTGACGAAGGTGCTGATGTAGCGGCCCTTGGTGACGATGCCGTTCATCTTCTTGGTCGTCTGCCACACCCACTTCTGGCCCTCGATCTTGCCAACGCCGACCACGTGCTCACCCAGACTGTTGTACTCGTTAAACGTGTAGACGCCGTCGCTGCTGTTGTATTCCATCATGCGCACGGTGTGAACATCGCCCAGCGGGCCGTGGTTGACGTACTTGATCTCGAGAAAGAAATTGCCGGGCACCCATTCGCCCGAGGCCTTGGCCGTGAACTGCACCGCCGGCGAGTCGGGGCTGATTTTTGTCGTACCGGTGATCTTCCAGTCGCCGCCGAAATATCCCATCGCCAGCTGCTGCTGGCTGGGCGCGGGTGCGGCGCCGTTGGGCGCGGACGACATCGGCGATTGCGCCATCGCCATCGTACTCACGAGCAGGCACAACGCCATGGCAACGCAGGAACGTTTCACGAGTTCTCCTAGAACGTGGTCGCCACGGTGAAGCGGAAGGTCTTCAGCGGCTCGGCCAACAGGTACTTCGGCTGATAATTTGCGATCGACTCGGCATAGGTGTAGTCGCCCGCCGCGCCCGCCGGGAACATCGAGCGGGTAATCGGCGATCGGCGAGCTGACCGTCTCATCGATGCGCATCGGATTGTAGGCCCAGTACACGCGGAAGGGCGCGTTCACGATCGGCAGGATGACCTGCAACTCCAGGCCGGTCGACATGCGCGTCTGGTAGTTCGTTCCCGGCACGATGGGCAAGTTCGATCCGTAGTGGATACTGCGTACCGCCCACGCAGGAGAACGAGCTGTTGATGGCCGGGCAGCCGAATACGGTGCTGTTCAACGTCTGCACCTGCTCGGTGGCGATGGCCAACTGCGAACTCTGCGAGACAAAGTCCCAACCGGTATCGACGAACGGCGCCAGCGTGACCGGCCCGACGATCGGGATGCGGTACTCCAGGTTGGTGACGACGCTGGGTGTCGCCGCCGGGGAAGATGACCTGCTCCACCGGGATGGTGATGTTGTACGTGCCCTGGCGCGGATTGGCCGGGTTCAGCGGAACCGTACTGCCATCGGGATTCTGCAGCGGAACGGTGACCGACGGTCGGGAAGAATGAGACCGGCGAGATGGCGCGGATATCAAAGCCGCGCATGTCGGTGTCGCCGCCCATGTAGAAGCGGTCGGCCGGCGGCGCAACCAGGCCGCCGTAGCCGGAGATCCACGAGCCCAGTACACGGAAGCCGACGGTGTTGCGGCCCTTGTTCACCGGCAGGAATTTCTTGTACTCGGTCACTGGCTTGAGGTACTTCACGTTGCCGCCGATGCCGGCGAATTCCGTGGCGAAGTAGATGCTCTGTCCGTTGTGCGGGCGCTGCGGATTGTCAATCTTGTTGTAGGAGAAGTTGGGAACGATCTTGCTGGTGATGATGCCGTTCAGCGCGTTTGGACCCTGGATGCCGCGGAACACCAGGGCTTCGAAATAATCGGACGATGCCGTGCTGAAGGTCTGCAGCGAAGAGTCGTCGAATCCGTAGGTAATACCGACGCGCTTGAACGAGCGCTTAATCGGATAGCTCAGCGACGTGGTGAAGCCGGTCGAGGTCTGCGTGTAGTTCTGCAGATACGCCTGGTAGCTGGCCGGCAGATTGATGCGTCTGGTTCAGTTGCTGCTGAGGTCAGCGCCGCCTGATTGTAGTTGTAGCTGGTGTGATACACCGTCCAGCCAAACTGCAACGGGCGGTCGAACAGATACGGCTGCGTGAACGACAGCTGCTCGTTGCGCTGATACTGGCCGACCTGGAACTGCAGGGTCAGGCTCTCGCCTTTGCCGAACAGGTTGTTGGTGGTGTAGTTGATGCCGATGAAGGCGCCCGCAAGTCCGCTGACGCCGCCGGTCAGGCCGATGCGAGTTCTTGCCCTTTTCTTTCACCTTCAGGGTGATGTCGACCGTACCGTCCTGCGGATTCTGCTTGATTTCCGAATCCTGCTCCGGCTTGAGCTGGTCGAAGTACTGCAACTGGTTCAGGCGCAGCAGCGACAGCTCCCACAGGTTGCCGTTATAGATCTGGCCTTCTTCCAGCGCCAGTTCGCGGCGGATGACTTTGTCGCGCGTGGTGGTGTTGCCCTGGAACTCGATCCGGCGGACGTAGAACTGCTTGCCTTCGTCGAGATCGATCTCGAGGCTGATGGTACGCTTCTCATCGTCTGCCGTGGTGTTCGGCACGGGCGTGAAGTTGATGTAGCCGAGCGCGGCATAGGCCTTGCGCAGCGACTTCCAGGCCTTTGCGGATGGCCTCGGTGTCGAAGATGTCGCCATCTTTGATCTTGAACAGCGAGCGCAGCGCCTTGGTATTGGTGACCGCCTTGTTGCCGCGTGAAGGTGATTTCCTTCAGGCGGTAGCGCTGGCCTTCTTCGACCGGCATGGTGATGTCGACGGCCTTGCCGGGTGACGACTTGAACGGGAAGTACCACTTCACGCCGCTGGTGTCGTGAATCTGGGTCTTGGGATCGCCGACCAGCGCCTTGAAGTAGCCCTTGGTCTGGTAGTAGTAGCGAACACGTTCGGCGTCTTCCGTCAGCTTGGTCGAATCGTAGGTGCGCGGGAACAGGTTCTCCAGGAAGATGGAGTGCGGGATGCCGATCGGCTTCAGGTTCTTCATCGCGCTTTGCAGCTCGCGACTCTTGATGGCCTTGTTGCCCTCAAACTTGATCTTGCCGACCTTGACCTTGGGACCTTCCTTGACGACGAAGGTCAGCGAAACGGCCGCCGGCGGGATGGGCCGCACTTCCGAGCGTGACGGTGGCGAACTGGTGGCCGTGCGCGGCTTCCAGCTGCTTGATCACGACTTCGGCGTGCTTCACCTTGGTCGGATCGTACTGACTTTCCTGCGTCAGGCCGACCTTCTGTTCCTTGAACTTGTCGAGAATGTCGCTCTGGGTGACGGAGCTGAGGCCGGTGTACTTGATCTCGCGGACCGTCGGCTTTTCTTTCACGTAGACGTGGATGATCCAGCCCTTGGGCGACTGCTCGCGCTCGATGCGCACGTCGTCAAAGTAGCCGGTGTTCCACAGGGAGTTGAAGTCGCGTTCCAGCGCCGCCTGGTCGTACACGTCGCCCGGCTTGGTGAACATGCGGGCACGGATGGTATCGCGCCGGGATGCGGCGGTTGCCGTGAATCACGATCTCAGAAACCACGTCCTGCTGCGCTAAGCACGATCCGACAAGAAAGAATACCGCGAGGAAAAGACAGATCGCCCTGGCGCAACCGCGTGTCCCGCACATCAACAGCCTTGCGGGTCTTACCTGATGATGGCAAGAAATGACGAAACCTCAGGTTACTAAGTTGATGAAAGCGCAATTATACGGTACGGGTGCTCCGGTTCGGAAACCAAAGCGGCCTGCGAAAACTGAATCGATGGCTACGCTAACCCACAGTGCCGTTGCAAGTTGCGGAGCAGTCGCACTGGTTTCGTTCGATTCCAATTGAGGACGCAACTTGGTCGCGGATGTGTCACCGGCTAATGACGGTTCCCACACCGATGCGCCGGGTAGAGCGAACCTTCAGGTTCGCGTCCAAGACGCCTGCAATCTAGGAGCCGGCTTCGGCCGACGACACAGGGACACGTCGTGCTTATTGTGTTCCGCCGGCTGAAGCCGGCTCCAAAAAAATCCATTGGTTCGAACGCTGGCCTGAAGGCCAGCTCTACCCGAACTCCTGCCGGCGAACTCCTCGTAGCCCGAACTCCGCCGACCACTTTCTTGCGGCAGCCTCGAAACAAAGCTCGCTTCACCGCGCGCGCTCGACCTCAACCAGCGTCGAGTAGAACGTCGCGCCGCCGGCCAGATCGGCCAGACGCGCCGAGGTCAGCACATTGATGTTGATTCCGCCCTCAGCCAGCTTGGCCCAGCCCAGATAAGCGCCGACCACGCCAGGCTGCACCGCGCCGTCGACCCGCGCCCGCAGGAAGATTTCGCCCCGCTGGTTGAAGACGCGAACCCGGTCACCGTTGGCGATGCCCCGCGCCTTCGCATCCTCATATGCAATTTCCAATTCGTGATGATGTGGTTCCATCTTCTGATGGGTGGCGAGGTTCACGAAGGTGGAATTCAGAAAGTTGTCGGCCTTGCGCGCCAGGAGTTCGAGAGGATAGCGCCGGGCCTCGTCGGTGTGCCGCGACTCCTCGGGCGCAACGAACGTCGCTACCGGATCCATGCCTCCGGCGATGAGCTCCTGGTTATAAATACGAGCCTTGCCATTGGAAAATCCGAAACCGTCGGCAAACGGCAGCCACGGTTCATCGCCATCAGCGCCGTCAAGATTTAGCCGAACATGCGGATCGGCTTCCAGTCGCGCGCGCGTGATGCCCTTCAGCTGCGGCACGTCGGCGGCAAGCGCCTGATCGATGAGCTCATCGGTGGTGTCGCGGAAGCAGGCGTCCTCGAAGCCCATGCGCTGCCCGAGTTCGCGGAAGAGATCGACGTTCGAGCGGCATTCGCCCAGCGGCTCAATCGCCGGATGCGAAATCTGCAGGTAGTAATGTCCGTAAGCGGCGACCAGGTCTTTCTGCTCGAAGAAGGTCGTCGCCGGCAAAACGATGTCGGCGTAGTCGGTGGTGTCGGTGAAGAACTGCTCGTGGACGACGGTGAACAGGTCATCGCGCATCATGCCGCGCGTCACCAGATGATGTTCGGGACAAACCGCCGCGGGATTTGAGTTCCACACGAACAGCGCCTTTACCGGAGGATCGTCGACGGCGGTCAGCGCCTTGCCCAGCTCAACCATGTTGATGCTGCGGGCGACGCGGCCCAGCGGACTCTTCTGCATGAGGTCGGGCCGCTGCAACGCCGCGCGGTCGAGCTGAAACCCGCCGCTGGTGGAAAGCTGCAAGTCCGCCGCCAATTTCCTTGAACGAGCCTGTCACGATGGGCAGCATGCAGATGGCGCGCATCGCGGCGCCGCCGTTCTGCGAGCGCTGCACGCCGTAGTTCACGCGAATCACCGCCGGCCGCGTGGTCGCATACTCGCGCGCCAGCCGCTCAACGTCTTCGCTGCGTCATGCCGGTGAGCTGGGCAACGCGCTCCGGCGTGTACTCGGGCAGGCGCTGCTGCAATTCGTCGAAGCCCTCCGAGAAGCGCTGGATGTAATCGAGGTCGTGCCAGCCCTCGCGCACGATGACGTGCAGCATGCCCAGGGCGAGCGCCACATCCGTTCCGGGATTGATGGGGATGTACCAGTCGGCTGCGCGCGCCGTTCGCGTGCGATAGGGATCGATGACGACCAGCTTCGCGCCGTCGCGCCGCGCCTCTTCGATAAACGGCCACAGGTGAATGTTGTTGCCGTGAATGTTCGCGCCCCAGGCGATGATGTACTTCGACTGGCGGAACTGCTCCGGCTCGGTGCCGACCTTGCGGCCGTAGATGGAGAGCATGGCCTGCCCGCCGGTTTCGGCGCAGATGGTGCGCAGCAACTGCGAGGCGCCCAGGCGATGGAAGAAGCGATAGTCCATCGAACCGTTGTGCAGGACGCCGATATTGCCGCCGTAGGAGTACGGCAGAATCGACTCGGGGCCGAACTCGTCGCTGATGCGCTGCAGCCGCGCAACGATCTCATCCAAGGCTTCGTCCCACGTAATGCGCTGGAAGACCTGGTCGCCGTGCTTGCCTTTCGCGGCTACGCGGCGCATGGGATACAGCACGCGGTCGGGCGAGTAGACGCGGTCGATATACTTGGCGACCTTGCCGCACAGAAATCCGCGGGTGATGGGGTGTTCGGGATTGCCCTGAATCCTGGTGGCGCGGCCGTCTTCGACCGTGATGACGACCGAGCAGGCGTCGGGACAGTCGTGCGGACAAGCGGCGTAAACATTTCGCTTCATGACAACACTTCGGTTTTCGATTATCCCACGAAGACGGTGCGCCATCGCTGCGAAGCGCCAGCCCTCAGCCCGGCGTTACGAGCGGCTGCCAGCGAGGGGTTACCACCTCGACATAGCGCGGCATGGGGCGCATAAACCCTTGTTGTGCAGCTCGCAAAGCAGCTTATAATCTTGAGGCGCTGAGGAACCTCGGTTCCCTGACCGACGTCAAGGACAAACGCTGGCCGGTCCTTTAGATTCAGGGTGGGCCGCCTATGCAGTCACAATTTGCTCTTCTGGCAATCAGCGGGGGTCTGAGCTTCGTGATTTGCTATGGAACCAGGCGACAAGCTCGAGAAAAACGACTTTCTCATCAGCTCTGGCACCTCCGCTAACCACGACTCCGCTCGTTCCCAATCCGAATCTGAGTCCGATTCCTCTCCTCCGATTTTCTCGCCCAACGAAGTCATCTGCGAGCGCTACCGCGTCATCCGCTTCATCGCGCGCGGCGGCATGGGCGAAGTCTACGAAGTGGAAGACGCCGAACTGCACACGGCGATCGCGCTAAAAACGATCGCTCCGTCGCGCGCTTCGTCGAAGCAGCAGCTCAACCGCTTCAAGCAGGAAATCCAGCTTGCCCGCAAGGTGAGCCACCCCAACGTCTGCCGCGTCTTCGATCTGGGGCGGCACCAGGACGAAGCCCGCGGCAACGTGCTCTTCCTCACCATGGAGTTGCTGCCAGGCGGAACGCTGGCCGCGTACTTGAAGGAACACGGCGCGATGACCTACGAGGCAGCGCTGCCGCTGGTACGGCAGATGGTCTCGGCGCTGGCCGCTGCGCATCACGTCGGCGTCATTCATCGCGACTTCAAGCCCGCCAACGTCATGCTGCTGACCGCGCCGCAGTCGCCGACCGTGGTGAAGGTCACCGACTTTGGACTCGCCGTCATTCCCGAGGCGGAGGAAACGCGCTCGGAGGTGATCACCGATGTGGCCGGCACGCCCGCCTACATGGCGCCCGAGCAGTTCCAGGGACACTACAGCCCGCGCACCGATATCTACGCGCTCGGCCTGACCGTTTACCAGATGCTGACCGGCAAGATGCCCGAGCCCGGCCAGACGCCGTTCCTGGAAACCAACGAGCACACCACCAAGCGCATGCGCTCGCGCTGGCGGCAGGCCATCATGCGCAGCCTCTCGCCCAACCCGGGGTCGCGCTACGCCACCGTCGAGGAGTTCTGGAGCGCAGTCTCCGGCGAACGCCTGCCGGGACAGACGATGTGGCAGGCCTTCGTGGCTTCCCTGCGGATGCATCGCTGGATCTACGCCTCGGCCGCGGGAGTTGTGCTGTTGGCCGCCGTACTGATGGGTGTCGGGGTCCTGCCCAATCCCTTCCACCGTCTGCCCGAGCAGAAACACATCGCCGTGCTGCCGTTCGATAACATCGGCAACGACGCCTCCAACCAGGCCTTCGCCGAGGGCGTCGCCGAAACCCTGACCAGCAAGCTGTCGCAACTGGAGCGCTACCAGAAATCCTTCTGGGTGGTTCCGGCCGCCGACACGCGCGATATCAAGAATCTCGACGAAGCGCATCGCGACCTGAATGTGACTCTGGCCGTGACCGGCAGCATCGAGCACACCGCCGACGGCGTGAACCTCATCGCCAACCTGGTCGACGCCGCCAATCACCGGCAACTGGCGTCGCGCTCAATCCACGTCGAGTCCGGCAACCTGGACCTGTTGCAGCAGCGCGTCTGGGAGCAAGTCGCCGACATGCTCGACCTGCAAGTCAGCCCGCAAATCAAGCAGGAGTTGGCGCTGGGTGGCACTTCGCAGGCCGACGCGTACGAGTTGTACGAGCGCGCCAATGGCTATCTCCAGCACGACAACCCTGACGATACCGACCACGCCATCGGCCTCTTCAACAAAGCCGTGGCCAAGGATCCAAACTACGCTTCCGCTTACGCCGGCCTGGGCGAAGCGTATGGAAAAAAATACTTCCAGACGAAAGATCCGCAGTGGGCGGCCGAAGCCACGCGCGAAGCCGGCCGCGCAGTGGAGTTGAACGCCGATCTTATCCCGGTGCGCATGAGCATGGCCAGGGTCTATCGCGACACCGGCCAGCTTGATAAAGCGCTGGCGGAATACAAGCACATCCTGGAGAAAGACCCGACCGTGATCCAGGCCGAGTTGCGGCTGGGACAGGTTTACGAAGCCCAGAACAACTACGCGCAGGCCGAGGCGGCATTCAAAGATATGATCGCGCGTCGCTCAACTTACTGGCCGGCGTACTCCGACCTGGGCGTGCTCTATTACCGCCAGGGTGAGTTCGCCAAGGCAGCCGAACAGTTTCAGTCGGTCATTGACCTGGCGCCAGATGCGAGTTCGGGGTATTACGACTTGGGCGGCATCTACGTTGCGCAGGGACGTTACGAAGATGCGATTGCCGTCCTGAAGAAAGGATTGGCCATCCAACCCGCTGCGGATGCCTGGACGAATCTGGGCTCGGCTTACATGTACATCGGAAAGTGGAACGAGGCGGCCGACGCCATGAAGAAGGCCGCCGACATGAATCCCCACGACCACGTCATGTGGCGCAACCTGGGCGACAGCTACGATCAGATTCCATCGCGGCTCTCGGACGCGCGCGCCGCATATCAGAAAGCGTTGCAAATGGCGACCGAGCAGCTCAAGGTCAATCCCAACGATCCGGAAGTGCTGAGCGGCATCGCCCTCTACGACGCCCATTTAGGTCAGACCGCCGACGCAGAAGCCTTTATCGGCCGGGCTTTGGCGGCGGCGCCCAAGGATAGCGATACACTATTTACATCAGCATTGGTGTATGAGATTATCGGCCACCGCGACAAAGCGTTAGAAGCCGTGGCTGCCGCGGTAGCAGCCGGCTATTCGCTCGAGGAAGTCGAGAAAGAACCGGAGTTGCGATCCTTGCGAACCGATCCTCGCTACCAGCGCTGGGTGAAGACGAGCAAAGAGAAAGCTGCGGCACCGTAAGTTCAAACCTGTCGGAGGCTAGCATATGCGTTCCCCTCGCAATTCATGCTGTGTTCTGCTGGCAGGCGCGTTCTGCCTGCTCCTGCCCTCTCTTGTGAGTGGGCAATCCAATCCTCCGGGCGTATGTGCGGATACTTCGTCGGTTTGCAACTCCACCAATACCTGCCCGGAAACCAGCACCACTTGCACCTTGCAGGTCTCGCACAGCGGCACGGCAACCGCGGTCGTAGCCTACAACGGCACCATCGTCAATGATTTCTGTGTCTATCCCGGCCAGTCAGTGGTGTGGCAGGAAGGCGAAAATAACGCCGAGTACTCGGTCCAGTTCCTGGCGACTCCCTTCAGCAACAATCAATATCTGTTCCAGGGATCCACGTCGCAAAATTCGTCGGGAAACGTTGAACAGGGGCCTCCCTATGCCTGCTACAAGTTTTCGATTCGGCAGCAGGTTGGCAGCAGCATCTATTCCGCCGATCCCAAGGTCGTAATTCATGGCTCGGGCAACACCGGCCCCAAGAAAAAGAAATCGCGACGACGGGGCGAGGAAACTCCCACAACGTCAGAGCCAAACCAGCAGTAACTCAGGCTGCCAGGTCTTCGGCTACCGATTCGCTCTGGCGATAGCGTGACGGGCTCATCACCGCCGCGGTCAGGCCGAATATTGCAATGATGGCCAGGTAGTGCGCCGGGCTGTACCGGTTCAGGTGCGAAAGATACGACACCAGGATCGGCGTTACCCCTCCCACAATGGCGCATCCCACGTTGTAAGAGAAGGAAACGCCGCTAAAGCGGACCTCAGGTGGGAAGGCGTGCACCATCAGGATTGGCGTCAGCACCGACGAACCTGCACCGAATCCGGCAAGCAGATAGAGCGGCAGGATCCAGCCAGGGGCGTGCTCTGCGCCCAGGTACAGCGCGTACGTCGAAGCCACCAGCAGGATAAAGGCGGGAATTGCTACCCGGCGCAGTCCAAAGCGGTCGGAAGCCGCTCCCATCGCCACGGTCGAGACACACAGCCCCAGCGAGCCGGCGAGGTTCGCGATCTGCATGCTTCGTATGGGGATGGCGAAAAACTGGTGCAGCAGCGACGGCGTCATCAGGATCACGACCACGATGGTCGCCATCAGCGAGACCGTGCTCATCATCGCCACCAGCACTGACTTGGTATGACGTTGTAGGACAGCCCGCAACGGCAGCTCGCGCGAGAGAGCGGCGCGCTTGCGAATCTCCTGGAAGATCGGCGTCTCCTCCAGCCACTGTCGCAGATACATTGCCGTCAGCCCGAAGACGCCGCCAATCAGGAACGGCACCCGCCACATGCCGGCGGCAATCTGCGCAGGCGTAAACGCCACATTGATGATGACGGCCACCAGCGAACCCAGCAGGATACCCATGCTCAAGCCGCTGGTCAGCATGCCGACGGCAAGGCCGGTGCGTCCGGCGCCGGCGTGCTCCGCGCCGAAGACCCAACCTCCCGGAGCTTCTCCGCCCAGCGCGGTTCCTTGCACTATGCGCATCAGCAACAGCAGCAGAGGTGCGGCAATGCCGATGCGGCTGTAGGTGGGCAGCACGCCGATGAGCAGCGTGGGGATGGCCATCAGCAGGACGCTGAGGGTGAACATGCGCTTGCGCCCGCGGGTGTCGCCGAAGTGCGCCATGATGATGCCGCCCAGCGGCCGCACCAGGTAGCCGGCGGCAAACAGGCCGAAGGTTTCGGTCTGGCGCACCCACTCGGGCAATGTGGGAGCGAAGAACAGCTTGCTGATGACCGAGGTGAAGAATACGAAGATGACGAAGTCGTAGAACTCGAGCGCGCCGCCCATCGAGGCCAGCGTCAGCATGCGGATTTGTGATGCGGCTCGTGGTTGGGACATGCGCCCGCGGTAAGTGCGGATGTGAGTTTACCTGTTTTGCGATTGGGTTGAAAGCGGCTGGCACTGCGGGCACCAGAACGAAGTGCGCGCGTCGATGCCCTGCTTGCGCGATTCAATCGGCGTACCGCACACGCGGCAAGGCTTGCCGCGCCGGCCATAAACCCACAGCCGCTCGTCTTCGTTGGCTCGGCCGGTGGTGCGGCGCATGCCGAAGTAGGTGACCATCTGGTCGCCGGAATTCTCGGTGACGTTGGCCAGCAGAAACTTTCGCGCGGTGCTCATCAGGCAGGCGATGTCTTCGTCCTGCAGTTCGCTCACGCGGCGAAAGGGATTGAGGCGGCAGGCAAAGCAGACTTCGGATTTGAATACGTTGCCCATGCCGGCGACGATCGACTGCGTGAGCAACGCGACGCCGAGTTCGAGGTTTGGATTAGCGCGAAGCCGCTCGCCGGCAGTCACCGGATCGAACTCCGCCGACAAAACATCCTGGCCGAGTTTGCGAAAGCCTTCGCGGCGGCGAAGCGTGTCGCTGGTGTGGAATTCGGCGATGGGGACATTGAAGGCGACCGCCCAAATCTTCTCCGTCTTGACGACGACGCGCATGTCGCGCGCCGGCCGCTGCCACGCTTCGCCCGGCCGGTAAATGTGCCAGCTGCCGCTCATCAGCATGTGGGTGAGCAGGATGAGGTCGCCGGAAAAATGCATCATCATCCACTTGCCGCGTGCCTCGACGTTTTCGACGGTACGTCCCACAATGGGGGAGTCGACGTCGACACGCGCCAGCTTCGGCAGCTGCGTCTCAAAGCCTGTAACAATCTGTCCGCCTAGAGCGCGGTTCAGCGTGCGCGCGGCGCGAAAGATGGTATCGCCTTCAGGCATCAGGCGCTCTCGCTGGTCCCCGAGTCGAGGTCGTCGGCATCATCTTCGGCTTCGGCATCCGGCTCACCGGATTCCTGTGCGGCGGCCAATGCGATGGGAGAGATGCGCCGCATCTGGTAGCCGAAGGCCGAGCTGACAAAGCCGGACTCTTCGAGGAAGCGTGCCAGGAAGTGCTCGCGCGCGGGCTCGCCGTTGATGGTGCCGATCATCAATCCGGTCTTGCGGCCCTGGCGGCGAATCGCCAGCTCGGCGAGCTTCTTCGCCAGTTCGCGTGCGTATCGCGTGCGCTCCGGATCGGCGTCCGGGAAGAACACCTGAATCTCCTGGCTGCGGCGGCGCAGAAACGAAGTGAGCTTGCCGTTGATCAGGATGACGCCGGCGCCGCTGGTGCGCGACATGCCATGCGGCGGGGTGGGCAGCTTGTCGGGGGAACGAAGCTCGGCGGTCGCAGCATCGCTCGTCGTCGCGGCGACAGGTTCGGGTTCGGCGCCATCGCGGCGCGGCCACGGCAACAGCGTGCCGTACGGGTTGGCCGGATCGGTCGCGGCGAGAAACAAAACTTCCGGCGTCTCCGGCTCTGCACGCAAGCTGCGCAGCATGTCGACGGCTGCCGGCATGGCGAACTGCGCCGCGCCCAGGCCGGCGACAAACATCCCGCGACGCACCCAGCCACCATCTTCCATCGTTTTCAGCGCCGGATAAATTGTGGGATAGCCGCGAGGCACATTCTCGGCAATAGCGGTCTCGCGCGAGACGATGCCGTGGCGCACCAGCAGCTGCTGCGCCAGGTTGGCGCTCCACTCCGTAACGTTGATCGGCGTCGACGATGCGCTGGCTGATCAGCGACCACCGTCCCTGCGCCGAGCCGCGATCGCGCGAGCGGAAGCGGCGCACGAACTCCGGCGAGCCCGGCGGCGCGCCGGCCATGGCGCTATGGGTCGGGCGCTTGCTGTCTTCACTGCGGCGCAGGTCGCGCAGCGGATGAAAGGTGTCGTTGGTAATCAGACCCGCCCAAACCAACTCCCACAAGGCATCGCGTGTCTCGCCCGGAAATCCGCCGCCCAGCGCAGCATGGATGGCCGCAAAGAAAGATGCCCCACTTTGAGCGAGGAATGCCCGAATCTTTTCGGCTTTCTCCGACAACGTAGGAGTTCCACTCTGTAGCTCGGCCGGCTGCAGCAAGAGGGGCAGCGATTCGCTCAGATAGAGTGCGATTCGTCCATCGCGATTGCCGACCTGCTCCAGCCCGACCCACACCACCTGCCCTGACGACATCAGCACGTCGAGATCGCCAAAGCGATAGTCGACAATGCGCGCGGGCAGAACCTCGCGCTCGAGTTCCGAGATGAGCAGCGCTGCTCCTTGCAGGTTTTCGACGGCATCGAGCAGCGACTCCATGCCGCGGCGACGCACGGAGACGCCCTGCCAACGGGCGGCGAAGCGCGCGAAGGTCGACTGCTCCACCGGCTCGATCTCACGGCGCAGGCGTGCCAGGCTCTTGCGGCGAATCTGCTGCATCACCTCGGGATCGCACCACTCATGATGCGTGCCGCCGGGGCGGAACTCGCCTTCGAGCAGCCGACCCGAACCGTGCAGCGTGCGCAGCGCCATCTCAGCCGTATCGGGCGGCAACGTGTAGCGCTGGGCGAGGTCGAGCGCGGTGAACGGCCCGTGCGTGCGCGCATAGCGGCGAACGATTTCCAGCAGCGGATCTTCGCTGCGTTCCAGGAAGACATCGGCGAGGCCCGGCGGCAGCGGCGTTCCCAGCGCATCGCGATAGCGCGAGGCGTATTCGACCGGGATGTAGCGGGACTTCACCGGCGATGCGAACGCGCACCGCGCGCCGCGCGTTCGAGGAGCTCGTTGATGGTCGCCGCGACTTCGGGGCTTTCGCTGCGCGCTTCCAGTTCGCTCTCGGTCAGGTCGCCGAGCTTGAGCAGCAGGTCGTGTACGCCGTCAACATGGCGCGCGCGATAGTCCGGTTCCAGCGATTGCAGGCGCGCCTCGATCTCGTCGAGCGCCGCCGGATCCAGCAGCTCGCGCAGATCGGTGTCGCCCAGCAACTCTTCCAGCTGCGACTGATCGATCGACAGCGCCTGGGCGCGCCGCTCGGCCAGCGGAGCGTCGCCGTCGTAGATGTAGTTGGCGACGTAGGAAAACAGCAGCGACGCCGCATAGGGCGACGGGCGATCGGACGTCACGCTGGTCACGCGGATCGCGCCCCGCTGGATTCCAGCCATGATCGACGTCAGCGCCGGCAGGTCGAACACGTCGCGAATGCATTCGCGATAGGCTTCGAGGATGATGGGGAACGACGAGAAGCGCGAGGCCACGGCCAGCAAATCGGCAGAGCGTTTGCGTTGTTGCCAAAGCGGCGCGCGTACTCCGGGGCGTCGACGCGGCAGCAATAGCGCGCGTCCGGCAGCTTCGCGGAACTTCGCCGCGAACAGCGACGTGCTGCCGAGCTGGCGCAGCACCAGGTCCTTCACCTCAGTCGGCGACGGCAGCAGGTCTTCGGAGCGAATCGCTTCATCGCTCTCCGGCACGCGCAGCACGAAGCCATCGTTCGACCACATCGATTCGACTTCGAGCCCGTACTCGTTGCGCAGTCTTGCGGTAACGGCCATGCACCACGGCGCGTGCACGGCGCTGCCGAAGGGCGTCAGCACGCAGACACGACGGTCGCCCATCTCGTCGCGGCAGGTTTCGATCAGGATGTCTTCGTCGCTGGGAATGCGGCCGGTGGCTGCGACCTGGTCCTCGAGATAGCGCAGCAGATTTTCTGCCGCGGTGGCTTCAAGGCTGTGCTCCTCAACCAGCTTGGCGAAGGCGACGGTGCGCGGCAGGCGCAGCAGCTCGCGGCTCATCTCGCCGATGTGGCGGCCGAACTCGACCGGACGCGCGGCCGAATCGCCGCGCCAGAACGGCATCTTGCCGGGCTCGCCGGGCGCGGGCGAGACCACGACGCGGTTGTGCGAGATCTCTTCGATGCGCCACGTCGATGCGCCAAGGATGATGGTGTCGCCCTGGCGGCTCTCGAAGACCATCTCTTCGTCGAGTTCGCCGACGCGCGCACCCTTGGTGGCACCGGCGAGAAACATGCCGTAGAGGCCGCGATCGGGAATGGTGCCGCCGTTCACGATGGCGACGCGCTGCGAGCCCTGGCGCGCGGTCAGCTTGTTGGCGACCCGGTCCCAGGTGATGCGCGGGCGCAACTCCGCAAACTCGTCCGAGGGATAGCGGCCCGACAGCATATCGAGCACGCCCTCGAAGATCGCGCGCGTCAACGCCGCATAGGGAGCGGCCGAGCGAACGAGGTTGAAGAGATCTTCGACGGTCCAGTCTTCCAGCGAGACGGCGGCGACGATCTGCTGCGCCAGCACGTCGAGCGGATTGCGCGGATAGTGAACCGACTCAACCTCGCCGTGATACATGGCGCGCGTGATGGCGGCGCAGGCAACCAGGTCGGCGCGATACTTGGGAAAGATGACGGCGTTGCTGACGGCGCCAACGTGATGGCTGGCGCGTCCGACGCGCTGCATGCCGCTGGCAACCGAGGGCGGCGACTCGACCTGAATCACCAGATCGACGGCGCCCATGTCGATGCCGAGTTCGAGCGATGAGGTGGCGACGATGCCGCGCAGCGTCCCCAGCTTGAGCCTGTCTTCAATCTCTTTGCGCTGCGCCAGGGCGACGCTGCCGTGATGCGCGCGCACCAGCGCTTCGCCGGCAAGTTCGTTGATCGCTCCGGAGATGCGCTCGGCCAGACGGCGGCTGTTGACGAAGATGAGGGTCGAGCGGTGCTCGCGTACCAGTTCCAGAAGCTGCGGATGAATCGCGCTCCAGATCGAGTTGCGCTTGGGCCCCTGCGAAGCCGGCCCGCTGGGCAGGTCTTCGATCTCGTTGATCGCGGCCATGTCTTCGACCGGAACTTCGACTTTCAGGTCGAGCTTCTTGGGTGCGCTGGCATCGACGATGGTGACCTTGCGGAAGATGGGTGCGAAGGCCGTCGACTCGAACTCGGTCAGCGCTTCTTCGGGAACGTCGGCCGACTCGGCATCCTCAGAAGCGTCTTCAATCTTGCGCTTCGCCGCCTTCTTCTTCGTGCCGCTGGCTTTCTTTGAGGAATCCGCCTGCGCTTGCCCGTCAGCTCCGCCGAGATAGCGCGCGACTTCTTCCAACGGGCGCTGCGTCGCCGAAAGTCCGATGCGCTGAAGAGGCCGTCCGACAAGGTGTTGCAGCCGCTCGATCGAGAGGGTGAGGTGCGAGCCGCGCTTGTTCGGCACCAGCGCGTGAATCTCGTCGATAACGACAACCTCGATGGAGCGCATCATCTCTCGCGCGCTGGAGGTCAGCATCAGGTACAGCGACTCGGGCGTGGTGATGAGGATGTCGGCAGGATGGCGGGTGAAGCGTGCGCGCTCGGCCTGCGGCGTGTCGCCGGTGCGGATGGCCACGGACGGCTTGTGGAATTCCTGTCCCAGCCGCTGCGCCGATTGGGCAATACCGATGAGCGGTGCTTGCAGATTGCGTTCGACGTCGACGGCCAAGGCCTTGATCGGCGAAATGTAGAGCACGCGGCAGCGCTGCGCTTCGGCGGGCACGGGCGAGAACATCAGCCGATTGATGCACGACAAAAACGCCGCCAGCGTCTTACCGGTTCCGGTGGGTGCGAGGATCAACGTCGAGTCGCCGCGCGCGATGGCCGGCCAGCCTTCGATCTGCGGGCGAGTGGGCTCGGTGAAGACAGCTTCGAACCAGTCGCGAACCGCGGGATGAAACAACGCGAGCGCGTCCTGCTCGGACGTTGAATGGTCGGCGACGGCCTGCTTGGCGGATTTGGTCTTTTTCGGCAAGTCTGAAAAGGCTGCTCCCGCATGTCTTGGATGCATACCAGTATGCAACGACGGACCGGATCCTGTTTGTCGGACCGGAGGACGATGCCGGACAGAAGTGTCCGGAAACGCACGGTAGCTGGTTGACGGGCCGGCGGCCGAAACCCGGTAAGCGCGTGCGAGTTTAGAACGCGTAGCGCAGAGCAACTGTGGTGTTGTTGGCGTGGAAGTATCGTGGTGCCGTCGGTCCGACGAAAGAACCTTCGCTGTACTGGTAGTAATTCCAACCGGCCTTGAAGGTCACGTTCTTGTGAACCAGAAAATCCGCAGCCGCCAGCGGCGACATGTAGGTCGACGACAGCGGCCCCAGCGGCTGCAGGGGATTGAACATCGTCGTATTGCCCTGGTTGTCGACGATGCTGTACCCAAGACGCATATTCAGGCGCTTCACCGGCGACGCGGTGAACGCCAGGTATCCGTACTGGGTGTGCGCGTTGTAGTAGCCGTAGGTTTCGACCAGCGTGTCGTCATTCACGCAGGTATAGGAGTTGGCGGGCAAGGCGCCGGCATAACAGACATTGGTGTTCTGCTGGATGGCGTCGTAGTTATAGGCCAGGTCGAAGCCCCACCGCTGATTGGGCATGATGTTGGCATCGATCATCACGCTGTAGTTGTGCTGGTTGTAGGCGATGTCGCCGTCGCTGTTCGTGGCGTGTTCCAGCAGCAGGTTGCCATTGAAGGTGAGCCACGAGCGCGGCGCGTACGATACGTTCCCTTTGATGTTGAAGAACTTCAGGGGATCGATGCGGTAGATCCAGTTATCGGCGCCGCCGAATTGCAGGTCGAGGTTGGCATGCAGCGCCGTTCCCTTGCGAAACCACGCGCCCAGCACGCCCGAGTAGCGATTGATTGTGGTCGTGGGACTGCCCCAGGGCGCGATGACGCCGACGAAAGTGCAGCTGCCGTCAGGGTTGAGAGGCACGCCGACGCAATTGCCGCGATTGGGATTGTTGGGATAGTAGATGTCGCCCGGCGACGCCTGGTAAGTATCTCCCGGCTGTATCGTGTCCTGACCCCAGACGAATCCCCCGCGCACGCCAAACGACCGGGTGACGTCATATTGCACCTGAAAATTATTCTCCTTACTGTTCTGCCCGATCATGTTGATCGTGGTCTCGTTGATCAGGTCGGCAGGTGAGCTCGAGGAGTGCGACAAGATGGTTGGGGGGAAGGTTGCGATGGGAGACAGCAACGTCGGCGAGCCCATTCCTGCGGCCCCGAAATAGTTTGCCTGGAAGTCCTGGTAGTCGCCGGCGACGCTGAAGTTGCGGAAGCGGAAGGTCTCTACCAGCCGCAGCCGGTCGCTCAGGTGAATCGTTCCTGAGACGTCGGCGGAGGCGGAGTTCCATCTCGCGTTAGAGTAGCTTCCGGCGGTGTTGGAGCCTAGCACGCCGGAGCGCGAGATGAGTCCGGCGAAGGTCTCGTCGAAGGGCGTGCTCATGTGGGCGTGGCTGTACTGGAATTGCCCGTTGAAGTCGAGCCACTTGATGGAGGACGAGGCCAGGTTGAGCTGCTCGGTCGGAATGAACGTGTTGATGTGCTGATACAGGTTGTAGCCGAAGTAGCCGTTGCACGTCGGATTGGCGATGCCGTTGGTCAGCGGCGCGGAACACGGGCTGCCGCTATTGAACCACGGGAGGCCGAGGACGACCGGGCTTCCATTGGAGAGCGGCCACGAGTTGAACGAGTTCAGGCCGTAGACGGTTCCACCGTTGTAGTCCTGAAAGAGCTGCGTGTAACTGACCGTCGTTTTCTTCGCGGCGCGCCAATCCATGCCGAAGCGATAGCCGTTCAGCGTGTTGTCGGTAGTTTCGTTGAGCAGTGCCTCGGTGCCTTCGTGAACGCTGCTGAAGGCCGGGCCGGCAAAGCGGTTGCGGTTGTAATCCACGCGGAACGAGATTTTGTGCATGGGCAGCACAACCAGGTCGTAGTTGTAGAGGTTTTGCCGGTTGTAGTAGCCGTGCGGCGAGGTCAGGATGGGAATGTTCGGAACTCCCGTTGACGGGTTCAGCGGATTGGCGAACAGATCGTAGTCGAAATAATTCTGCACGTGCTGGTACGAGCCGCTGAAGGTATACCAGCTGTACTTGGCGATGCGCAGACGCGCCGCCTGCTCGGGATCGCCGCCCCATCCGAAGCTGCTGAGCGTCAGGGTGTCGAACATATCCTGATGGGTCAGCGACTGCATGGTCAGGGACTGCTCAAGAATGCGCGCGCCCGTCTGATCGTTGACCAGGGTGTTGTACATCGCCTGGCTGCCGCTGATGTCGGCGATGCGGCCGCCGAGCTCGATCGACTGGATCACCTGGAAGTCGCCGATCTTCTTGCCTTCATTGCCATCGGAAGCCGGATCGGTGGACGCACTGGCCGATGCCTGGCCGGCACTCTGCGCCGCTGCCGGCGCAGCGAAAGCCAGACAGATCGTCAGCAGAGCCAGTCCGAGATAGAGAGCGCCGAGATTCCGTTGATCATCCATTCGCGACCTCCCTGCTACCGGAAGAAGAATGCGTCGAAGTTTGATCCGTGAATTTGTGTATGGCAGAGGGTACAGGCCTGGTACTTCGCGGCCTGATTGTGGAACGACGGGACGCCGGGCGCGGCTCCGTTGGTATTGGGCGTATGACAACGGAGGCAGAGGAAGTTGACGTTGTTCACCTGCAACAGTCGCGGATTGGTCGAGCCATGCGGCGTGTGACACGACAGGCAGCTCTCGTCAGTCTTCACTGGAGCGTGCTCGAAGACGAAGGGGCCCATGGTGTCGGTGTGGCACTTGGTGCAGACGGCGAACTGTCCGGCTGCGGCGCGCACCTGGTGACCCGTCTGGGTTCCGTGGGGATTGTGACAGTCACTGCATTGAATCAGCCCGACATCGACGCGATGGCGATAGGGGCGCGCGAACTCGGCGCGCTGCGCGGTGTGGCAGCCATAGCAAAGCTCGGTCTGCGACTTCACCAGCAGGAAATTCACATCGGAGGATTTGTGCGGGCTGTGGCACGAGGTGCAACTGACGCCGTTGGCCAGGTGCTCGGACTTGGCGAAGTTCTGCGTCTCCGGGCTGGCCTGATGGCACTTGGTGCAGATGGCCGCGGTTTGCGCCGGGCTCAGCGTCTCGAAGCGAATGATCTTCGTGATATCGCCGCCGCCGTCAACGTGCGCCTGCGCCGGGCCGTGACATCCCTGGCATCCGTGCTGGTTGCCCTTCAGCAGCGTCGAGTGCGGCGTGTTGGCGAAGTGCTTGGTCCAAACTTCTTCATGGCAGGTCTTGCAGACCTCGTTGTCGGCGTAAACTCCGGTCGCTTGCCCGGCGACCAGGCTCGTTGATGTCTGCGGAGGCGGTGAACTTTCCTGGGGCGTTGCAGATGCGGGCAGGTTGGCGAGGTGGACAGCGAGTAAGCACGCGGTGAAGAAACAGAACGCCCTGAACCTGTGCGGAGTCATCCCCACCCCTCCAGATAAACGGCCAGCAGTCAACTCGACGAAGTGGGGGGAGCGAAGTGCAAAACGGTGGCCGGTTTGAGCTGCAGGCCTGCCGGATTTGCATATTCTGAAGCTTAGATTTTGAACATCCTACGTCGTTTTAGCGGCGAAGGGAAGAAGTAATTTCACGACATAGAACCGGATGGGACAAAGGCTTGCGAAGGAGTGGCTCGCACTCCTCCGCGCACAAGATTGGCTTGGTTCAGCTCTTTAAGCGCCGCTTTGCTTCTCCATCTCCAATTCCGCTTCCAGGCTTTCGGTATCGCGAAAGATGGTGGCCACGGCCAGCGTTTTTCCGCCGCGCTTGTAACTTACCTTGCAGTCTTTGTTGTCGATGTCGCCGTCGATTTCTATGGCGTCCCACCGCTCGGCGTGGCCGACGTAGTTGATGGGAGTGTCGTAGTGCTGGCTCCAGAAGAAAGGCACATCGTTGAAGGGCTGGCGCGCGCCCAGCATGTTCTTCGCGGCAGCTTGTCCCTGGCGCTCGGCAACGACCCAGTGTTCGACGCCAATCCGCTCGCCGGTGTAGGGATCGGGCCAGCGGGCCGCATCACCAGCTGCGAAAACGCCCTCGGCGCTGGTTTGCAGATACTCGTCCACGGCGATGCCGCGATCCATTTTCAGCCCGGCTTGCTCGGCCAGCGCAATCGACGGCTTCACGCCGACGCCGACCACGATGAAGTCAGCGTCGATCGTCTTGCCGCCGCTTAAAGTTATCTTATTGCCGGCGACAACCCGCACGTTCTCGCCAAGATGAAATACCACTCCGTGGGATTCATGCAGTTTTCGCACGAATGTACCAAGCTTGCTACCCAGGACTTTCTCCATCGGGATTTCTTCCGGCGCGACCACGTGAACGTCAAGGCCTCGCGTCCGGAGAGACGCCGCAACTTCGAGCCCGATAAAGCTGGCGCCGACCACTACAGCCTGCTTCGCCGACTTTGCCTTGGCGACAATCGCCTTGCTGTCGGCGAACGTGCGCAGATAGAAAACCTGCGCGGGATCTGCGCCCTCCAGCGGCAGCTTGATCGGATCGGCGCCGGTCGCGAGCAGCAGCGAATCGTACCCGTAGGTCTTGCCATTGTCGGTGGCGATTTTCTTCTGCCTGGTGTCGAGCGAGGTCACGCGCGTGTTGAGGACGAGGTCGATCTCCTGCTCTTTGTACCAATCCGGCGGCCGCAGAGGAATCCAGTCGTCCTGGGCGTTTCCGGCGAGAAAATCCTTGGAGAGATTGGGACGATCGACGGGCGGATCAGCGACCGCGCTGAGCATCGTCAGCGGGCCGCCGTAACCTTTGCGGCGAAGCATCTCGGCTGCCGCCAGTCCGGCAGCGCCGCCGCCAACGATGACGATGGAAGCGGGATGCGATTTGTTTTCAGGCGCGCTCTTCTTGGGTTCGATCTTCTCTTTAACGTAAAGCTTGTCTCCGGCCTGCTCTACGTTGAAGCACGGAATCGGATCGAGGGCGGGGGCACGCAGCGCTTCGCCGGTGCGCAGGCTGAAGCAGGCATGATGCCAGGGGCAGTGCACTTCGTCATCGACAATTAGCCCTTCGGCCAGCGGCCCGTGGTAGTGCGTACACGACGCGCCGATCGCGAACAATTCCGCACCGCGGCGCACCAGCAGCACATCTTCGCCATCGACTACGCCCAGCAACTTGCCGCCGTCGGCAATGCTGGCCGACGGAACTCCCAGCTTCAGATTTGGCCTCTCCGGAGCGCTCATCTTCTCCTCACCTCATGTGCCCGTCATTCTACTTGCACGGCCATAAGAGTTGAAGGACGAGCGCCGGGTTGGACGGCTGTCTTGCGCGAGCGCTCATTGCCGATCAGAATCGGCCTTGCGGCCTGTCAAACGGATTCTGTTGAGAAGGCAGAGAGCGGCTGCGGGAATCGCAATCATGAGAAACTCCAGCGCTCCCGAACCACCATCCGGCGAAACCCCGAGAATTCGCTCGATCCAGTTCATACTCACCCCTCGCCCTGCGCTGGTTGACTTCATCAGGCTGCTACCGTTCAGCGCTGGTCAATCCGCAGAAGTGAGAAGACTGTAGTGCGAGTCCGGCATGTGCGCAAGAATTGTTTCCATTTTCGTGGAAAGGCTCAGAGACAATCCCTCCAGCCGGTCAGCGAATTGACGCCAAATCCGGAGCGTTCTTTAGATGTCCCACATTGTGAGATTGAGCAGATTTGCGGCGCTTCCAACCCAACAGAAGCTCAGAGCGCCGCCGCGATCACCGTCAGCAACTCCTCGTTTGTCAGAGGCAGGGGATTCGCCTGCATGCTGCTGGCGCGCGCTGCCTTCTCAACGACGCCGGGCAAATCGGTTTCGGTAACGCCCCATTTGCTCAGCGTTGGGATGTTGAGTTCGGCGCAAAGCGCACGCACCCACTCAATGCCGTCTTCCGCCTGAGCATCGTTTCGTCCAGTCAGAAGCCGCGCGATGGTCGCGTAACGTGCGAGCGCCGGATTTTGCGGCGCGCGAGATCGTAACGCGGCTACATTCGCTGCCATCCCGTACGGCAAAATCGCCGCGCAAAGTGCGCCATGCGGCGCCTTCCAACTTCCGCCGAGCGGCGCGGCAAAGCCATGCACCACGCCGAGGCCGGCGTTGGCCAGCGCAAGGCCGCCGAAGAGGCTGGCCAGCGACATGTCGCGGCGTGCGTCCTTATCTACCCCATTGTGGTAGGCGCGGCGCAGCGCACCGGCAGCGCGTTCCATGCCTTCGAGACAAATTCCGTCTACCAGCGGATTGGCGCGCGCGCTGACATAGGGCTCGATCAGCTGGGTGAGGGCGTCGAGGCCGGTGCTGGCGGTGACGGCAGGCGAGAGGCCGTAGGTTAGCTCGGGATCGACAAGGGCGACGCACGGCAGCATCAGCGGGCTACGCAAGCTGGCTTTGACGCCATCTTCCGGCGAGCCGAGCACGGCATTGCGCGTGACTTCGCTGCCGGTTCCGGCCGTGGTCGGAACCGCAATGAAGGGCAGCGACGGTACGGTAATGGCGCGACCCCTGCCGACCACTTCGAGAAAGTCCAGCGGCTCGCCGCCGTTCGTGGCGATCGACGCAATCGCTTTGCCGGCATCGATCGCGCTGCCGCCGCCAACGGAGATCACGACGTCGCATCCGGCGTCTTTCGCTTTACGCGCGCCTTCGCGAATCAGCTCAACTGTGGGCTCACCGGGAACCGAAAACCTTTCTGCGGAGAGTGCAGAGATCAGCGACGCGGCGCGCTCGGTCGAAGCGCCGGTCACCACCAGCGCACGCGTGCCGAAGCTGCGCGCCAGTTCCGGCAGCGTGGCCGCTGTACCTTCGCCAAAGATGATTCGCGTTGCAGTGGCAAATTCGAAGCGCATCTTCTACCAACCTTGCGGATCGGGGAATACGGCGTCGTATTTCACGCTGCTGCGCGGCTCGGCCATCATGGGGGCCACGGCGTCGCGCCACTTCGCGTAGTGGGCGGTCTCCCGGTGTGCGGCCTGCGCCTCAGGCGCGTGGTAGGCCTCGACGAGAACGAATTGAGTGGGATCCTCCAGCTGCTGTACCACGTCGAAGCGTGCGATGCCGGGCTCCTGAATACTGTTGCGGCCGTTCTCCCGGGTCGCCTCCTTGAAATCCTCCACCGACTCCGGCTTGACGTGGACATGCACATGAACGACGAGCATGGGACTTGCCTCCGCTCTCTATCCTACTGCGAACGCGCACTGACGTTTTGCGACACGCCCCGGAGTGATAGGGCTCACTGACACGAGGGTTAAGCCGCCATAGCCTGAGATTTGGAGCGGGGGAGAACCTTGCGTTTCGGCGCAGGCCTTCGAAACCCCGAAGTTTGCACGAGGAGGTTTCCTCATGACCCTGGAACAGCGAGCCCAGCAATTCTGGTCGGTGCTGATCTTTGCTGCGAGAGAGCAGCGAGTGATCAGTTACTCGAACTTGGCGCAGATTACCGGATGTCCGGAACCGCCGGAAACGGTTTTGTACTTCATCCATTGTTATTGCCGGCAACAGCAACTGCCGCCGCTGAATGTAATCGTGGTTGATTCGGCGACCGGGCGGCCGGGCGAAGAAATTCCTCGCGACCTCCGCGACCTTTCGGCGCAGCAATCGCGAGTCTTCGTTTACGACTGGCTGGAGCAGCCGGTGCCATCGGAAGAGATCTTTAAAGATGTGATGGAGACGGAAGCGGAATTGGAAAGAGTGAACGCGGAATACGTAGGCCTTCCCTGCTGAAACATGGGGAAGACCGCGGCTGTGATCGCGTCGGGATTTGAATTTGCAGAAGGAGGGTAGGTAAGCCTCATGAGCCTTAGTCAGCTCGCTCGCTCGATCAGGGAGTCGGCGACTCTCAAGCTGAACGAAACCGCCGCGCTGCTCCGGGAAAAAGGAGAGCCCATCATTCACCTGGGAGGCGGCGAACCTAAAAGCAAAGCCCCTCTGGATGCGGTGATCAACTGCGCCTCGCTGCTGAATACGGGAGAGATCCGCTACACCGCGCCCGACGGCATTCCGGCGCTGAAGAAAGCCATCGTTCGCTACACCGAGGAGCATTACCGCAGGATCGTCTCGCCGGGAAACGTGATCGTCTCCGGCGGCGCCAAGCAGGCGCTGATGGTGCTGTTGCACGCAATCCTCGACCCCAAGGACGAGGTCGTTTTCCCGGCGCCGTACTGGGTGAGCTATCCGGAGATGGTGAAGCTGGCGGGCGGGGTTGGCGTTCCGGTGGTTGCCGAGGATGGAAGCTTCACGCCGACGGTCGATGAGATCAAAAGCGTGGTCGGCTCCTACACCAAGGCCATCATCCTCAACAGCCCGAACAACCCGTGCGGGGTGATGTATTCGAAAGACTTCATCCAGGAGATGGTGGAGTTCTGCGAGACCAAGAGTATCTATCTCATCATGGACGACATTTACAACCGGCTGGTTTTCGACGGCAAGAGCGCGCCGGTCTGCTACGACTTCACGCCCGAGTCGATCGAGCAGTCGAAGCTGGTGGTGATCAACGGCGTCTCCAAGATGTACGCCATGACGGGCTTCCGCATCGGCTGGGCGATCGGCAACAAACAACTCATCGAAGCCATGGCGACCATTCAGTCGCAGCAGACTTCAGGACCATCATCGCCCGGGCAGTGGGCAGCGGTGGGCGCGCTGAACGGCGTGCAGTCGTCGATTGAGAGCCTGCGGGTGACGCTGGAAAACAATCGCAACGTGATGGTGGAGCGCCTGCGGGCGTTCGACGGCGTGAAGCTGCATGTGCCTGACGGCACCTTCTACTGCTTCCCCGACTTCAGCGCCTACATGAAGGACTCACAAAAACTCAGCCAGTTTCTGCTCGAGAAGGTGCGGGTGGTCACGGTGCCGGGCAAGGAATTCGGCTTCGACGGACATCTGCGCTTGAGCTATTGCGGCACGATGAAAGATATCACCGAAGGCCTGGATCGTATCAAGTGGGCGCTGGATCCGAACGCGCCCAACGAACTTTACCTGGGCGACCACAAGCTGGTGAGGGAGTGGGTATGAACATCTATCTCGATGTCCAATCTCCCGCAGTCAATCAGGCCGGAAAGCTGGCCAGCAGCTACGGATTGCAGAACCACGGGCTGACCAACCTGCGGCGCGTCTACTGGAATCTGCCGACGCCGGCGCTGTATGAGGAGAGCATCTTCCGCTCCGAAGGGAGCCTGTCTCACCTTGGTCCGCTGGTAGTCGATACCGGCAAACACACGGCACGCGCCGCGGCCGACAAGTTCGTCGTGCGTGAGCAGTCCACCGAAGACAAAATCTGGTGGGGCACCTACAACCGGCCATTCACCAGCGAGAGCTTCAGTGCGCTGCTGGCGCGACTGCAGGGATATCTGCAGGGCCGCGACGTCTTTGTGCAGGACTGCTACGCGGGCGCCGACGAGGAGTACCGGCTGCCGATCCGCATCATTACGCAGAAGGCGTGGCACAGTCTGTTTGCACGGACGATGTTTTCCAAGATCCATAGCTACGACGTGCTGCAGCATCACATACCGGAGTTCACCATCATCGCGGCGCCGTCGTTCAAGGCCTCGCCCATGGTCGACGGCACGCGGTCGGAAACGTTCATCATCCTTAATTTCCGCGAGCGGCTGGCCATCATCGGAGGAACCAGTTACGCCGGCGAGATCAAGAAGACGATCTTCACCGTGCTGAACTTCCTGCTGCCGTTGCAGGGCGTGCTCTCGATGCACTGCTCGGCAAATGTCGGGGAAGCCGGCGATGTCGCCATCTTCTTCGGGCTTTCGGGCACCGGCAAGACTACGCTGTCTGCCGATCCCAAGCGCCACCTCATCGGCGACGACGAACACGGATGGAGCGACAACGGCGTCTTCAACTTCGAAGATGGCTGCTACGCGAAGGTCATCCGTCTCTCGCCGGAAGCCGAGCCGCAGATCTACGCCTGCACGCAGATGTTCGGCACCGTGCTGGAGAACGTGACCTTCGACCCGCTCTCGCGTCATCTCGATCTCAATGACTACAGCGTCACCGAGAACACGCGGGCGGCCTATCCGCTTTCCTACATCGCAAACTGCCTCCCGGAAAAGCGCGCGGGACATCCGAAGAATGTCATCTTTCTTACCTGTGACGCCTCGGGCGTGATGCCTCCGATTTCGAAGCTGAGCCCCGACCAGGCTATTTATCACTTCATCTCCGGCTACACCAGCAAGATCGCTGGCACCGAGATCGGTTTGGGCACGGAGCCGGAGATCACCTTCAGCACCTGCTTTGGCGGACCGTTCATGGTGCACCATCCGCTGGCTTACGCGGAGCTGCTGAAGGAGAAGATCAAGAAGCATCATGCCAACGTTTGGCTGGTGAATACCGGCTGGACCGGCGGGCCGTTTGGCGTCGGCAAGCGCATCAGCATTCAGCACACACGCGCCTTGTTGAACGCGGCGTTGAGCGGCTCGCTGCTCAAGGTCAAGTACAAGAAGGATCCGATCTTCGGCTTCGAAGTGCCGACGGAATGCGAAGGCGTGCCGTCGCAGATTCTCGATCCGGCAAATACCTGGCCAAGCCGCGAGCAGTACTTCGCCAAGTACGACGCGCTGGCGGCACGCTTTATCGAGAACTTCAAGCTGATGGTGGCCGAGTGTCCCGAGCACATCCGCGAGGCCGGACCGAAGCGCTTGGCAGTGGCAGCGGTTCGATAACACACTTCGTTTCTTATCTTCCCCGAATTGGCCTGCGGCTTTCCACGCCGCAGGCCTTCGCTGCCTAAGTTCTGCAAACGACTCCTTCTGTACTTTCCCGGCACTAAGATTTTCTGAGCCTAATTATATGTATATACATCTTATGGTCTATGAAAGCAGCTGCCCTTCCCAATCTTCCCTGCCTGTGCGCCAGCCTGCGGCGGGCGTCGCGCGCGCTTACCCAACTCTATGAGGAGGAGTTGCGCCCCCTGGGTCTGCGGGCATCGCAGTTCACCATTCTGCAGGTGCTCTCGCTTGCGGGTGAGGTGACCCAGGGCGAGCTGGGCCGGATGCTCGCGATGGACAGCACTACGCTCACCCGAACTCTGGCGATCATGAGCCGGCATGGCTGGATCACCCGCCGCCCCGGGGAAGACCGCCGCGTGACCCGCATCGCGCTGGCGAAAGCCGGTAAGACGCAGTACGAACGAGGGCTTGCGCGCTGGGAAAAGGTGCAATCGGTTGTACGTAAAAGGCTGGGCTCGGCCCGCTGGGACGAGTTCATGAACACCAGTAACGATGTGACCAGGACGGTTGCGGCATTGACCATCGATCGCGAATAGCGACTTGATCGAGGAGGTTCTATGTTGAATGTAATCGGTGCGCTGTCATTGGGAGTGATCTGCACGGTTGATTTCGTCGTGCTGATTGGCTTGGCGAAGATTGAACGGAGCGCTAAAGTTGCGGCCTTCACCATCGCTGGAATCTGGGTCGCTCTCCTCGTTGCGATTGGCGCTGTGGGTGGTTTTGGGGCGGGCGTCCTCGGGCCATTCCCGGCTCCCATGATTCCGTTCCTGATCTTGGCGACGGGAGCGCTGGTGGCTTGGTTCGCGTGGCCGGAGTTCCGCCGCGCCTTACTTTCGCTGCCGCTAGCGGGACTAATCGGCATACACGCCTTCCGGATTCTGGGAGTCTACTTCCTGATTCTGCATGCGCAGGGACGTCTGGCGGCGCCGTTCGCAACATCGGCTGGCTGGGGCGATATTGCGACGGGAATTATCGCGATTCCTCTTGCCGCATTGATTGCGTCGAAGGGCACTGCGCCTCGCTGGCTGTTGCGCGTCTGGAACGCTTTCGGCACGCTTGATTTGCTGACGGCGATTTCGCTGGGAGCTCTCTCGGCGCCGGGCACACCGTTTCGCGTCTTCACCGAAGCTCCCGGCACGATGGCCATGGGAACCCTGCCCTGGGCGGGGATTCCGGCGTTGCTGGTCCCGCTTTACCTGACGACGCACTTTGTAATTGCCATGAAGCTGCGGGCGATGAGCACAGCAGAAACAGGATCGAGTGAGCGAAATGGCAGCGCGGCGCCTGGTGCGGTGGTTCGCAGGGTAGCTTGATGCGAGCGGAGCCGCGCGTAAGGCGAAGGCTCCGCTTTCTTGTGTCGCTGCCGCCATCGGCGGGCAGAATTGCAGAGTCGATGCGAAAGCACGGCGGGGCCTGTCAGGCTGACTCCGAAATCAAACGCTTTGCACGGAGCGAGACCGCAAATTTCTCTTCGGACCGCGCTGCGATTTCCCTTGCCAAATCGCAGAATAGTACTACTATCCCTCCACAGAGTTTTGCTTCGCGATAAGCGAAGCAGGCAATCTCGGCCCCGGACCTTTCCCTTCCAGTTCACAACTCAGGAGTGAAATACGATGACGACTTCCGTTCTTCGTTGCTTCGGATCCGTCGCACTTCGGAAGAGGTGGAGTGCGTTGCTCGGCGTGTCGAACCCGGCCACATCGGTCTCTGGTTCCAGGCGTAAGCTGCTTCCCTCATTTTTCATTGCCGTCCTCGGTGTGGGAGCGCTGCTGCTGGCAGCCGCGCCCGCACAGGCCACCGACCGGTTGATCATCAACGGCACCGGTTGCCAGGTCACCGAGGAAGATGCCATTGGCATTCAATTGCACCAGGACCTTTACCTGCGCATCGACTATCCCAACACGCATTGGCGCTTCGGCTTGCGGAACATGGGGCTGAAGGGCACGCAGGTTCTCGACATTGCGGTGCAAGGAGCGCAGTACACGTCGCCGCAATACATCGTGAAGCGCGCCGGCCTGGCTGAGATGTTCGTTCCTTACGACGATCGCAGCCACACCTATTACGACATGTCGTTTGGCGACGATCGCATGGACCAGATGGACCAGGCCGACCTGCCGGCGACCAACAGCGCGCTGGTTTACTTCCGTAACCAGGTTGGCAATCTCTACGTGCGCGACAGCGTGCCCAAGCTCGGCGTGGAGTGTCGCGACGAAGGTGTGGGCTGGCTGTGCAAAGAGCCGAACAGCCAGGTGCGCCGCCGCATTCAGGAAGTTGTGGTGTGGTCGGTGTATGACGCCTACAACTACGACTACATCATCGAGTACACCTTCCATGAGGACGGCCGCATCACGTTCCGCAGCGGCGCCACCGGTTACAACCTCCCCGGCGACACCTCGGAGCCGCACGTCCACAATGCCTTCTGGCGAGTAAGTACAAAGCTGTTGGGACGCGACGACAACGAATCGGTAGAGTTCGTTCACGTCGAGGACTCCAACGGCTACATCGCGACCGATTCGTTTCTGCCCATTCCGACGGAAGAAACCGCCGATTGGAATCCGATCGCAGTTCAGCAATCTGCTGGTGCAGAGCCAGACGCAAACCAACGATTACGGACACCTGGTCGGATATCAGTTTTACCCGTTCAACCGCCAGGGCACGGGGCACTTTCAGGAAACCTGGACGCAACACGATCAGGATCTGACCAACGATAATCCGGGCGAGGACGGTACAGGCACGGGCATCAACAACTGGCTGTACACCTGGTACAACCCGAACAGCTATTTGCTGGCGTACCTCAATGGCCAGCCGCTCGGCGGAACCGGCGACGGCATTGTGCTGTGGTACTTCGGCTCAGCTCATCACGAACCTACCGATGCTGATAATCAAATGGGGGACGGTGGACGCACCGGCATCACGCTAGTTCACTGGAGCGGCTTCGAAATGATGCCGCACAACTTCTTCGACTATAATCCGCTCGGCGGTCCGCCACGATGCGGCACCGGCTACGACAAGAACGACGCCAGTCTGCTGGTTGGCATGCATCACCACCAGTAGTGCGATTACGCAACTCCAAGGCCCAGGCTCAGTCCTGGACCTTGGTGCGTCAGGGCCGCTCGCGCCTTCCACGGATAAGCAGATTTTCGCGACTGCCGAGCCGCGGCTAGAGATCAAGAACGACATTCGTGCCTGGTTGCGAACAGCACACCAGCACATTTCCCTCGGCTGGCATCTCCAGCGGTTCAGGATTGTAAGAAACCGAGCCGCCGATCAGGCCGGTGATACAGGTGTGGCACACACCGGTGCGGCACGCCCAGCGGACCGGCACATCGCAGGCCTCAGCCAGTTCGAGCAGGCTCGCGAACTTGGGATCCCAGGCAACGGTGATCCCGCTGCGCGCAAACGATATCGTGGGCCCTGGTCCTGGCGGCCCCGGCGGAAGATGCGGCGTGTGCGTCACCGCCGCCACACCAGGCGTGATCGCGTCCACGGTGCCAAAGATCTCCATGTGGACGTTGTTCGCGGCCACGCCCCACTCCGGCAGGCCTGTGCGCATGCTTTGCAGGAACGCCGACGGCCCGCAGAGATAGAAGTCGGCGTCTCGCGGCACGGCGATTTTCTCGAGCAGCTCTATGTCGACATGTCCAGCAGCGTCGAAGTCGACGTGCAGCTGTCGTCAGCAGCGGGATGGCTGTATACGATGTAGCTTCGCCCTCCGCTTAGTTGCTTCACCAGTTCACGCGATTCTTGCGCGAAGGCATGGCTGGCGCGATCGCGGGTTCCGTGGATCCACCAGACCGGCCGTTGCGATTTCTCCGCGGCGAGAGCGTGCAGCATGGCAAGCACGGGAGTCGCGCCCACGCCCGCGCTCAGCAGAACAACCGGATGGTCGCCGGCTCGCAGAGTAAAGACTCCTCGCGGCGCACTGACGTCCAGCACATCGCCCTCGCGCGCGCGGTTGCATAGATACGCGCTGCCAATGCCGTTCACTTCGTTCTTCACGCTGATGCGGAGGTGATCGACAGCCGGCAAGTCCGACAACGAATAGCTGCGCATCACCGGCGGTTTCTGCGGATCGACTTGCAAGCGCAGAACAACGAATTGTCCAGGCTGAGCGGCCTGCATGGCTTGCCCGTCGACGGGCATCAGGGTGAACGAGGTCACGCTGTCGCTTTCCTTGTGAATGCGCGCGACTCGCATCGGCTTGAAGCCGGGCCACGCCGGAGGCTGCTCTTCGTTGGCGAGGCCGGCGTTTCCGTTCGTCGTCCCACTCGACTCCTGCTCCAGGATTGCGCGGAAAGAAGACTGCCAGCCCGGGCTGAGAGCCGGGACGCGCAGGGCGCGTTCCAACTGCGCGCGAGAATGTCCGGGCAAATACAGAAGCGCGTCAGTGTCGGCGACCGTCATGCGCTCGGGACCGTCGCTGACCTTCACGATTTCGTCGCCCGCGCCAACCTCGCCCTCGGTCAGCACGCGGAAGTAAAAGCCCGGCCGATGGTGAGCGACCAGCAAAGCCGGCATGCGAGGTTCGTTCATGCGGATGCCGACGCGGTAACAGGTGACGCGCGGCTGCGTCACTTCAAACAGAGCGTCGCCGATGCGGTAACGATCGCCGATGCACACCTCGTCGTCGAGAAGCCCATCGATGGTGAAGTTTTCTCCGAACTGACCGTAGGTGAAATCGTTGCGGCCCAGAAAACGCTCCCAGTAGTGGTAGGAGTCCATCTGATAGACGAACACGGCGCGCTGCTCTCCGCCATGTCCGCCAAGGTCGCCTTGCCCGTCGCCATCGATGTTGAGCTTACGCACCATGCGCCGCCCAGCGACCGGAAATTTCCAGACGCCGGTGTGAACCGTCTGACCGTTCCATGCCACGTCATGCGGTAGACCTACGTTTACCGAGAGCAAGCGGGCCATCCGTAACCTCTCAGTGAAAATTCAATCGCGCCGGCAACGTCTAGATACCCTTGATTTCGCCGCCGTCCATTCTTACTGATGTGCCAGTCATCCACTTCGCTGCAGGCGATACCAGGAATGCCAGCAGGCCGGCGATCTCTTCCGGCTGTCCGTAGCGGCTGATGCCGATTCTCTCCGGAAATTCCTTGGTCGCCTCTTCGACGCTCAAGTTGTGGGCGGGCGCCCATTTCTCCATGAAAGACCGTCGCCGGCCGGTCATCACCGGGCCCGGAACGATGCTGTTCACCTGCACGCCATCGTTGATGCCCTGTTCTGCGAAGGCCTTGGCCAGTGCGATGATGGCGGCATTGATGGCGGCCACCGCTGCGAAGGCCGGCTTCGGATCGAGCGCGGCGCTGCCCGACATAAATACTACCGAGCCCTTCGACTTTCTTCAGCGCGTCCCAGGCAAGGATGGTCAGACGGCGCGCACCGTGCAGCTTCAACTCCGCGCCGGCATTCCATTGCTCGTCGGTCATCTCGAATAAATCGATCTGCGGAACCGCACCGGCGATGTTCAGCAGCGCATCGATCCTGCCAAAGCGATCGAGCGTGTTTTTCACCACCGTTTGTGCAGATTCAGCCTTGCTCAAATCGAGATCGAAAGCCAGCGGCTCTGCGCCTGCCGCCCTTACCGCCTCTGCTGTCTCGTGCAGCGCCTCCGCGTTTCGCGCCGCCAACACGACGGCTGAAAAATCCCTGGCCAATCGGATCGCGGTGGAACGGCCAATTCCCTGGCTCGCTCCGGTAACGATGGCGACAGAATTCATGGTTACTCCTTTTTCGGCTTCGCGAGACCTACGACAATGTGGCCTTGCTGGCTTCCAGAATGATGTCGACGACTTTCTGTGGCGCACTGAGTAAAGGTGCGTGGTCGACGGCGTGCGAACGAACGTTGGCGGCCATTCGCTCGGCCATGAAGTGTTGAGTTTTGGGATTGATCATGCGGTCTTCTTCCGCGACCAGGAACCACGTAGGCTTCGACTTCCACGCAGGCTTCGGTACCGGCTCCTGAATACATTTCAGCGCGATCGGTCTCTGCACGGCTGCTGATAACGCGAGCTGCTGCGCGGTTGCGTTTTGGGCGAAGGCGTTTCTGAAGCCATCTTCCGGCATCCAGATATAGCCGTCGGCATCCGGAGCAAGCTTTGGTGCTTGCGGGTGCGGCGCATCGCGATAGAAAACCTGGGCAACGGTCTCGCCCTCGTCGGGAGCCAGCGCCGCGATATACGCCAGGGCGCGCACGCGCTCGTCGTTCACGGCGGCAATCACGGATCCCGCATAGGCGTGTGCGGCTAAGATGATCGGCCCTGGGGCGCGAGCGATGGCACGCCTCACGGCTGCTACATCGTCGCCAAACGAAGTCAGGGGAATCGGAGCTGCAATCACCCTCAGGCCCTGTGTTTGCAGGCCAAGAATCACGTCCTTCCAACTGGAACCATCGGCCCAGGCGCCATGCACCGCGACGACGGTCAGCGTTTCAGAGTTCGGCACGTCAGAATCCTTTCCCCTGTCGACATGAACGATTGGCGCGGTGGTATGGTCGTGGCAACGCTCCGCTGTGCGGCGAGTTGACAGACGCCTGGCGAAACGGCGACACGCGCAAATCCCTAGAGATGGAGCGACACCGTTAAAAGTTTCATTGTTGGTGTTAATTTTGAGAAGATTGACGGGAAGAGAACCTATGGCAGGGGAGCTACGGCAGCAGCGGGATTGGGTGGATGGGTTTCTGTTTGTAGGTAACCACCTGGCCTTGGATTTCCTGAATACAAAGCCGATTTTGGATGGCGCGCCGCGCGAGTTGCTGCCGGATGCCGCGGCGCTGGCGCGTTGGCTGGCTGCGTCCGGCATTATCACGACGCCCAAGAATCGAGCGCTGGTCCGGACGTGGAGTCATTCGGCGCGAGGCGAGAAGTTCGTCCGCAAGCTGGTTGCTTTCAGGGAACGTCTGCGAGCAGCCGTGCTGCGGCTGGAATCCGGGCTGGCACCTGAAAACACCTTCATGGAAGAGATGAACCTGCTGCTCAGAAACTATCCGCAACGGACAGCGATCACCCGCCACGGCGCAAGGCTGTCGTTGAACGCGTCATTCGAGGCGCGTACCCCCGAAGACCTATGGGCGCCGATTCTTGCGGCCACAACCGAATTGCTCTGCGGCCTCGAATCCTCACGCATCCGCAAGTGCGAGTCCGAATCGTGTGTGGTCCACTTCTACGACACCAGCAAGAAAGGATCGCGCCGCTGGTGCAGTATGAATCTTTGCGGAAATCGATTGAAGGTCGCCGCCTATCAGAAACGCCAGCGTGGTAGCTGATCAACGAACCAAATTGACCCTGGCGAGTTCGACCCAAAGGCGCACCGGCATTGCTGGAGGCAGTCACCGGTGCGCCGCCGGCCAACTCAGGCTTGCGTGTAGTCCATACCGTCCAGATCGGCGATCAGGCCCGGCCCGGTCGGTTTCCAGTTCAGCTTCTGCCGCGTGATTGCGCTGGAAGACGGCATATCGATTCCGGCGAACATACCGATAAAGCCGAAGTGTGCTTCAGCTTCCTCAGGCTTGATGCTGACCACCGGAACCTTCAGCCCGCGGCCGAGCGCCTCGGCGATGGCCTTCATGCTGACGCCCTCCTCGTCGACGGCGTGGTAGATCGCGCCTGGCTCTGCTTTTTCGAATGCCAGGCGGTACAACCGAGCCACGTCGGAAATGTGCGCCGCCGGCCAGCGATTGCCGCCATCGCCGATGTAGGCCGACACTCGTTTCTCACGCGCGACCGCGTGTACTAACGGCACCAGCCCTTGCTTGTGCGTGTCGTGCACCTGGGGCAGCCGCACCACGGTGGCGTTCACGCCGCGCGCCGTCAGCTCCTTCACTGCCGCTTCCGAAGCGGCGCGCGGGTTCCACGCTGCCGTCGGTCCATCCTCCGTCGACGGCTTGCCGTCCACATTGGCCGCGATCGCCGTCCCCGAGGTAACAACGAACGGCCGCTTCGAGCCCAGCAGCACCTCGCCGATCGCCTCAATCGCCTTGCGATCGTCATCACAGTTTTTCTGGAATTGCGAGAAGTCGTGGTTGAAGGCCAGATGAACGACGCCGTCCGTCTTGGCTGCTCCGTCGCGCAGGCTGTCGAGGTCCTCGATGTTGCCGTACTTCACATCGGCCCCGGCTGCTCGCAAAGCCTCGGCGCCAGCCTCCGATCGTGTCAGCCCCAGCACCTGATGCCCTGCCTGAATCAGCTGGGGAACCAGCGCCGAACCGATGAAGCCCGCCGCCCCAGTCACAAAGATACGCATAATGATGTCTCCTTTTCCGTTCCAGCGAATATGACGCTGATCTGCCGTCTCTCAGTAGATGGGCTTCAGCGTCAGGACGATCTATACTGAAAGTCCGTATGATTAGCTCAATCGTCCTGCCGGGTCAAAGTTCGGAGAGTAAGAGATCCGACGCGTCGCCGTTGCCGCCTACTCCGGGAGCCAGTCAGCGGATGGACCCGCTCTCCGAGGTTCTAGGCCTGATGAAGCCGCAGGCTTACGTCGCGGGCGGCTTTGCGGTGCTTGGTGACATGGCCATTCGCTTCCCCAGGCATCAGGGGATCAAGTGCTATGCCATGCTTTCCGGCCAGTGCTGGCTGGTTGTGGAAGGCGTACCCGAGCCGGTTCTGCTCCACGCCGGCGACTGCTTTCTGCTGCCGCGTGGGCTTCCGTTCCAGCTCACCACTGACCTGTCGCTGGAACCCGTTCTCTACACTGAGGCCTTCGCGCGGCCGGAGATGAGAAGCGAAGCGCCGGGAGTTACCGAAGGCGCGCGGTACATCGCTGGAGGCCACTTCGCCCTCACCGGTGGACACGCGGAGATGATCCTGCAATCGCTGCCGCCAGTGGTTCATATCCGGCGCGAGTCGGACAAGGCTGCCATGCGCTGGTCGCTTGAGCGCATGCGCGAGGAGCTTCGCGACCCGCAACCCGGCAGCTCGCTGATTGCGCAGCAGCTTGCCTACATGATGCTCATCCAGGCGTTGCGCCTGCATTTGGCCGACGCCGCCAGCGCTGGCCGCGGCTGGCTTTCTGCCCTGGCCGACAAACACATGAGCCTGGCTATCGCCAGCATGCACAACGACCCGGGATATCCCTGGACGCTGCAATCGCTGGCGGAACGCGTCGGCATGTCGCGCTCGGTCTTCGCTTTGCGCTTCCGCGAGACCGTTGGGGCCACGCCCATGGAGTATCTGACCCGATGGCGCATGCTTCTGGCTGCCGACCGCTTGGAGAATTCCACCGACGGGCTCTCCGCCATCGCGCAATCGCTCGGCTATGAGTCCGAAAGCGCCTTCGGTAAAGCCTTTCGGCGGGTCATGGGCTGCTCGCCAAGACAGTACACCCGGTCTACTTAGCCGTGCGCCATTCCTGTGAAACACGCGGCTGACCGTTCAGAAGGCGAAAGGTCTGGGCTGACGCTCGGCCTTTTGATTTATGTGGTCACGACTGCCCGGGCGGCGTTGGGTTCGACAGGGGCTCTGCGGCGCAGGATGGCAGCGGACACGAGGGTAATGATAAAGCCGACGGGCAGCGGCTCCATGAAGGTATAGGCCATGTTGACAAAGGGGTTTTGGTACATCTGCTGGGAGTGTTGTATGGCAGCGACCTTCGCGGCGGTAGTAGCAGGGTCAAGTCCGGCGGACTGGACCTGGTGAATCTGCGCGGCGAAGTAGCTGTCCATGAAGTGAGGTATGAAGTTGAAGTAAAGGATCTCCCACATGGCGACGTAGCAGACGCAGGTGATGAGGGTGATCAGGATGCCGCAGACGAAGGCGCGGCCAAAGGAAATCTGCCCGGCCAGGTTGTTGTCGCGGTAACTGCGGATGCCGAAGTAGACCAGCAGGAACGACGCCACCATCATGGTGTAGCCGAGCAGCATGCTGTGGAAGTTGCCAATCCTGTTGGCGATGAGAAGCGAGCCGCCCATCAGGACGGAGATCATGACCCCGGCGATGAGACCGAAGGTGAGGACGATTTTCTTCATGTGAGGCTCCTTTGCGCGATGACGATGGAGTCACGATGCCGTGTAAGCTGGCCCAATGTCGTCATCCTTTCGGATGATTTTGCAGGAATGGAGCGGAAATCGTTCTTTCGGGTGAGGCATCACGGCAGCAGTCCTAGTTCCTTACCGCGCTGGACGGCCTGGGTGCGGCGGGCGGCTCCAAGCTTGTCAAAGACGCGGGCACAGTGCGTCTTGACGGTGTTTTCGGAAACGAAAAGCTGTGTGGCGATCTCGCGATTGCTAAGGCCGCCGGCGATGAGGGTAAGGATCTCCAGTTCGCGAGCCGTGATGCCGAGATTTTGCTGTTGCGCCGTATTCGGAGCGAAGGATTCGACCGCCGGAGCGTCCGCCGGGACAAGCACCTCTTTCACCACAACCGTTTCGCGGATGGTTTCGCGACTGCGCGTGATGCGGAGGCCCAGCCAGATGCCGAAGGTCGCAAAGAGGATGGCGACCAGCGCGCCGTAGAGCTCGACAGAGTGCTCGATGATGACGAAGCGGTATTCGGTGTACTGGAGGGTGGCGATGAGGATGCCGCCCACGACACCGAAGATGAGGACGTGCCGCTTCATGACCGGGAAAGGAAAAAGTATATCTCTATCCCCGACTCCGCTCACGCCTCAGGGATTGGCAAACAAGTGCTCGGTGAAGCCTGGCTGCGCGGGCACGATTTATGGTGCTCGTGATATCCTTATGTGGTAGATAGCTGCGACCTTCCTGTAGGCAATTTTCCCGCAGTTCCTCAACAAAAATCATGATCTCAGTTAGCAATGTATCCATGCGCTACGGCGCCAAAGTTCTGTTCGACGAAGTGTCCACGGCGTTTACCCCCGGCAAGCGCTACGGACTTACCGGTCCCAACGGGGCGGGTAAGTCCACGTTCATGAACCTGCTGACCGGCGAGTTAGAGCCGCAGAAGGGCACCGTGGTACGTCCGCGGAAATTCGGCGTGTTGCGCCAGGACCAGTTCGCCTTCGACGCCTATCGCGTGCTCGACACCGTCATCATGGGCAACAAGCGGCTTTGGACGGCGATGGAAGAACGCGACCGCATTTATGAGAAGCACGAGATCACGAACGAAGATGGCATGAGGCTGGGCGAACTGGAGGGCATCGTCGGCGACGAGGATGGCTACTCGGCCGAGACCGACGCCGCACTGCTGCTGCAAGGCCTCGACATTCCCGACGAGTTGCATCAGCGTCCGATGAGTGAACTGCAGGGTGGACAGAAAGTTCGCGTGCTGCTGGCGCAGGCGCTGTTTGGACATCCGCAGGCGCTGTTGCTGGATGAGCCGACCAACCACCTCGATCTTGACTCGATTCACTGGCTGCAGGGATTCTTGCGCAACTATGACGGAGTTGTGATCGTCATCTCGCACGACCGTCATTTTCTCAACAGCGTTTGCACGCACATCGCTGATATCGATTACGAAACCATCATCACGTATACCGGCAGCTACGACGAGATGGTGATGGCCAAAACACAGATTCGTTCGCAAATCGAAAGCCAGAACGCGCAGCGGGAAAAGAAGATCGCCCAATTGAACGACTTCATCGCGCGCTTCTCGGCCGGCACGCGCTCCAGCCAGGTGCAATCGCGGCGCAAGGAAGTGGAACGTCTGCAGGTGAACGAGCTTGCGAAGTCGAACATCCAGCGCCCCTATCTTAAGTTCGAGCAGAAGCGGCCATCCGGCAAACACATTCTTGAGCTGGAAAGCGTGAGCAAATCCTACGGAGACACCGAGGTTATCCGCAGCCTCACGGCCAGCGTGACGCGCGGCGAGAAGATCGCCTTGATGGGACGTAACGGCGCGGGCAAGACCACGCTGCTGAATGCGCTGCTGGCCAACTCACCCACGATTCCGGAATCTGAACTGCGCCAGACCAGTGGATACGATGGCCCGTTTCTGAATGACGGCAAGGTCGTCTGGGGACACGAAGCTGCCGTCGGATATTTCGCGCAGGACCACCGCGCGCTCATCGAAAAAGGGCTGACCGCATTCGAGTGGCTGCATCGCTGGGACCCGGGCGCCGCGAACGAAGAAATACGCGGCCTGCTGGGACAGATGTTGTTTGCGCGCGACGACGGCAACAAGCGTACCGACGTGCTTTCCGGCGGCGAAGCGGCGCGCCTGCTGTTCTGCAAACTCATGCTGCAAAAACCGAACGTGCTGGTTCTGGATGAACCCACCAACCACCTGGACCTGGAATCGATTAACGCCCTGAACATCGCGTTGCAGAGATATCAGGGCACTGTGCTGCTGGTGACGCACGATCACGACCTTATCGATGAAGTCGCGACCCGGATCTGGCACTTCGAAGGCGATCACCAGGTGACTGACTTCAAGGGCTCCTACGAGGAATACCAGTCGGTCCTGGCTGCTTGATTCTTCGTGGCAGGTTCACGCGCCACGCTTAACAGCGTGCTCCCAGCCTTCAATTGGGCGTTTGCGACCCTGAGTCACCTCGGGAAGATTGGACTGACGGTCACGCTTTTCTTGATTGGCACTGGACTGAATCGAGCAGCCCTGAAGAAGGTGGGCATACGCCCGCTGGTGCAGGGGCTCGCTCTATGGGCGGTCGTAGGGCTCGGTGCGCTATGGCTGATTCGGCTGAACTGGATTCATCTCTAAACATGAATTCTTAGGCAGCCCATCACATTCGAGTTTTCAGAAACCAGGGATTTAACTTCCGCTACAGCGTGGGGGGTTCCTGAATAACGTACCGCTGCTTCTTGGCTTCTTCTATCGCTGCCTCAGGATCACGCCCAGTCACAGCTTTGTACCAGGCAGGATGGTGTGTCCAGGCCCAAGGTTCGGTAACCGTGCCTCGCGTCATCGCCTGGATGGTTCCAGGCTCGCCAAATGTGCTGAGGTAGATGTGAAAGAAGATTCCAAACAACATGATCAGCGCGGAAACGTCGTGAATCATATAAGCGATGGAGACAAGAATTCGACCGAACTGGTGCGGGAACCACATCATGACGCCGGTAATGAGGTAAGCGATGGAGCCGCAGACGATTTCCCAGAACATCATCTTCTGTCCGCCGTTGAAGAAGCCGGTCTCCGGCGATTCCGTCGAATCGCTGCGAATCACGTAGGCCCGGATATGCTTTATCCAGCGCGAATCCGCCGGCGTCCACCGCATCACACCCAGCCAGTTGATTGTTTGCAGTCCGAAGAAGAAAACAAATCCGAGTCCGAACCAGGGGTGCAGAAAACGCGTCATCGCTCCGCCGCCAAATAGCGGAGTGAAGAAGCGGAAGATCCAGGGCAGGTAGATACCGAATCCGGACAGCAGGGCGAGAAAGAAAAAGATGCCGACCATCCAATGCAGGAAGCGGGTGTAGACCGGATGACGTAGTAACTCTCCGGCGTAAACCACGGTCTTGCCCAGGCGATCGATGGCGTTGGGACGATGAATGAAGCGATCGGCGGAGGTCGCCATCCTAGTTCTCCCTTCCCTTGTCTGGCGGCACGATTTCTTTCACTGGCGGCGTCGGATGCGTTCGCAACGGACCCTCAAAAACGTAGTGCATCACCACGCCGACGAAGCCCAGCATTGCGCCAAACAGGCCGATGGGCTTGAAGATATCCTTCCAAACAGTGAACGCCAGTGGGATTCGCGGGTTCTTCGGCAGATTTCCGTAGGCTTCGGGCTTGTTGATATTGTGCAGCACGTAGATAACGCTGGTGCCGCCAATCGTGTCCGGATCGTACACACCTGCATCCTTGAATCCGTACACATCGCGCAGTTGGGCTGAACGCTTCTCGGCGAGAAACTTCATGTCGTCTTTGGTGCCGAAGTGCAGGCAACCGGTGGGACACGACTTGATGCACGCGGGCTCCAGCCCGGCTCCCACTCTGTCAGAGCAGAGCGTGCACTTGTAAACCTTCTTTGTGCTCTCGTTGTATTTCGGGATGTTGAAGGGACAGCCGGAGACGCAGAACTGGCAGCCGATGCAGTTTTCCTGATGGAAGTCGACGATGCCGTTGGAGTACTGCACGATGGCTCCGTCGGCCGGACAGGCGTGCAGGCATCCGGGATCGGCGCAATGCATGCACTGATGCTTGCGCATCAACCAGGCGAAGCTGCCGTCTTCGTGCTCATCCTCGTTGAACTTGATCAGGTTCCAGTAGTTCCAGTCGGTGTCGGGCATCGTCTGGTAAGTGTTGTCGAAGTGCGTGGTCTGGAACGGCATGTCGTTCCATTCCACGCAGGCCACCTCGCAGGCCTTGCAGCCGATGCAGGTGGTGGTGTCGATCAACTTGCAGACTTTGTCCTGGCGCTGTGTACCCTCGCCGGGAACCGGCCCGGGATGAGCCGAGATCTGCTGGATTCGTAATGTTCCGCGATCACCCATCTCGTGCCTCCTTTTAGACTTTCTCCAGCTTCACCAGAAATCCCTTGAACTCCGGCGTATAGGCATTGGGGTCGATAATGGTTGGTGTCAGACGATTGGCCGGCATGAGTGATGTCCGCCCCTCGCTCTCGGAGATTCCCTTAAAACCCCAGTGAATCGGAATGCCAATCTGGTATGTCTTCTTGCCGTCGACCATCATCGGCTTGATGCGCTTGGTGACCATAGCTTTGGCGATGTAATCCGCACGAATGCTGCTGACCTTAACTTTCTCGCCACCGCGAATGCCCATCTGGTCGGCCAGTTCAGCGGGAATCTCGACGAACGGCTCCGGCACAAGCTGCACGTTCATCGGATTGTTCTTCGTCCAGTAGTGATAGTGCTCGGTCAGGCGGTACGTCGTGCAGACCAGGTTGTAGCCTTCATCGCGCTTGGCGTACTTATCCATGTCAGTCTTGAACTTCTTGACCACCGGATTGTTCGACTGATCCGGATGCAGCGGATTGGCTATCGGGCTTTCGATGGGCTCGTAATGCTCGGGGAAAGGCCCGTCGGTCACCGCGCCCAGCGGCACAAACAGACGCCCGATGCCCTCGGGATTCATGATGAACGGCCCCATGTGATCTTCCGGCTTAGAGTCGGGCTTGAAGTCGGGAACGTCATTGCCCACCCACTTCTGCGCGGTCTCGTTCCACCACACCTGCTTGCGTGAGGGGTCGTAAGGTTTGCCGGCCAGATCACAGGAAGCGCGGTTATACAGCACGCGCCGGTTCATCGGCCACGACCAGCCCCAGTTCAGGTAGATTCCCAGACCAGAGGGATCGTCTGTTCCACGGCGCTGCATCAACGGACCAGCTTCCGTCCAGGAGCCGCAATAGAGCCAGTTGCCCGACGAAGTGGTGCCGTCATCGCGTAACGCAGCAAACCCAGGCAGTTGTTGACCGGCTTTCAGCGAAAGATTTGCTTTCTCGTCGTTAATATCGCCAATGGCTTTGCCGTTGATCTCCTTGGCGATCTCTGACAGTGAGGGATGATCCGGAATCGTGTAATTCCAGGTTGCGTTCAGGATCGCATCGGGGAACTTGCCGCCTTCTTTCTTGTAGAGCTCGCGAATCTTGAGGAAGATCTGCGCGAGGATGTCCTGATCCAGCCGGCAATTCCCCGGCGGCGGCACAGCGACATTCTTCCACTGCAGCCAGCGCGCCGAGTTCACCATCGTCCCGTCTTTCTCGGCAAAGCCCGCGCCAGGCAGCCGGTATACGGTGGTGTTGATTTGCTTCATCTCGTCGGGCGTAGTGCCCGGAGCTTCCCAGAACGCGCTGGTCTCGTCGGGATAAATCTCACAGACCACGAGGAAGTCGGCTTTCTTCAGAGCGTCGATGTTCTTCTTCGAGTCCGGCCCGATCATCACACCGTTCATGCCGAAGGCGAAGAAGCCCTTCACCTTGCCTTCGTACATGTCGTTCCAGTTTTCGACCCAGGAATATTTGCGATCGATCTTCGGCAGGTAGTTGAAGGCGAAATCGTTCTCCTTCGTCGCCGAGTTGCCGTATAGGGCCTTCAGGAACGACACCATGAACTTCGGAGTGTTCGAGTAGTAGTTGAAAGAATCCCAGTCTTTGGGTTTTGACGCTTTCGGCGTGACCCGATCCAGATAGGTCTTCAGATCCTTATCGGCCGGAGTGGGCATTTTCAGATAGCCGGGCAGAATGTCGAAGATGCCGGCCATATCGGTTGCACCCTGGATGTTCGAGTGTCCGCGGAGCGCGTTCACTCCGCCGCCGGCGCGGCCGACGTTGCCCAGCAGCAACTGAATCATGGCTGCAGTGCGGATGATCTGCGTGCCGAAGCTGTGTTGGGTCCAGCCGACGGCATAGATGATGGTGGCGACTTTCTTCATGTCGCCATCTTTGCGGATGGACGTGAACTGGTCCCACGCCTTCAGCAGTTGGTCCTGGGGAATGCCGGTGATGCGCGAAACCATCTCGGGCGTATAGCGAGAATACTGCTGCCTGAGCAGCTGATAGACGCAACGGGGATGCTGCAACGAGAGGTCATAAGCGACGTTCGGAGGTAACGATGGCGGTGCAATCGGGCCGCCGCCCATCGCCTTTGCGCCCGCCGGACCCTGCGCCTGGTATCCCTGACCTTCGGGAGGCGTGTGCGTGTTGCTGCCCTGCTCACCAGCCGGTACCGCGCCTTGCGGCTGATTCGCCTTTGGCGCTCCTTGTGTTGCCGGCGCGTCCGCTATGGGGACAGCGGCCTCCTTGCCGGTTTCGTTGCCGCCTTCCTCGTAGTTCCAGGTGGCTTTGTCGTAAGTCTTCGTCTCAGCATCGAAGCCGGAATAGAGACCGTCTTCTGGGAGCTTGAACCCGTCCTTAATGATGAAAGCGGCGTTGGTGTAGTTGACCAGGTACTCGTGCGCGACGCGATTGTTGGCGAGGGCGTAGTTAATCAGGCCGCCCAGAAACGCGATATCGCTGCCGGCTCGAATCTGCAGGAAAAGATCGGCCTGCGAGGCCGTACGAGTGAATCGCGGATCGACAACGATGAGGTTGGCGTTGCGATTCCGTTTCGCCTCGACCACCCATTTAAATCCGCAAGGATGATTCTCAGCAGGATTGCCGCCCATGATCAACATCATGTCGGTATTCTTGATGTCGACCCAGCCGTTGGTCATCGCTCCGCGTCCGAAAGTTGGTCCCAAACTTGAGACCGTGGGGCCGTGTCAAACCCGCGCCTGGTTTTCCAGGCGCACCACCCCCATCGAACGCATTGTCTTCACAACCAGGTAATTGAACTCGTTGGTATCGGTGCAGCCGCCGGTGAAGGCGATGGTGTCGCAGCGATTCACCGTGTTTCCCTTGGCGTCCGTCTCGATGAAGGTGGCGTCGCGCGTCTTCTTGGTCCAGTGCGCGATCTCGTCGATGGCCTGGTCCCACGCGATGTCTTCCCAGTGATCAGAACCAGGTCGCCGCACTTGCGGCTTCAACAGCCGGCGATCGTTCTGGATGTCCTGCTGTAGCGACGCGCCCTTCGGGCACAGCGTGCCGCGATTGATGGGGTGGTCGGGATCGCCCTCGACGTGCACCACTTGCGGCGTGACGTTCTTCGCTTTGTCGCCGATGGTGTGGATGATGACCCCGCAGCTTACGGCACAGTATGGGCAGGTGCTGCGAGTCTCGGTGGTGCGCGAGATCTTGAGGCTGTCGGCCTGCGCAAGGATCGGCTGCACGTCGAAGCCAAAGACACTGATGCCAACAGCTCCGGCTATGCCGGTCTTGAAAAATGTTCGCCTAGAGACGTCCATCGACAAGGCCTCCCGACTGAATTGCGGCAATCAAGAAGTTGAAATAAGGATCAGAGCGGGCGTTGGATATACGCCTCGAGGAATGAGCGGAGGGAAAGCTTCGCGTACGATTCGTCATGTCGAAAGCCGTAGGAGCCACGGCGACGAGCCCACAACTCAATCAATTGCGTAGGAGACTACACCCAGATGCGTCACTGGTCAACGCCGAACGCATGTGTTGCCCAAGGATTCGAGTCGGCGATTTTTGTTGTCAAAAACCCATCAAATTGAGGTGTATTTTGGCGTATCCCTGCTCGGCCGCCCAAAGATCTAATGCCACCGTGCCAATCTCGTCCACCTCAGGGACCATTAGACCGTTGATCGTCAGATCGAACGACTTCAAATATGCCTTGCAGGAGTCACACGCTTCGACGCGGATACCTTCCGGCTTTTCGGGGGAATAGCGCGGCAGTTTGGTGTGCTCCACTTCTCCGCACGAGGGACATAAAACACGGCGAAATTCCCACTCCGTGCAGCAGAGCGAACAACCCAGGAAGCGCTTGCCACCGTCGCCCTCCGGAATCAACACCGCCAGTTGCGGCTTGCTGCCGCACGCCGGACAAATGCTGGACGATGTTGTGGCGGGCCGCTTGGACTGCCTCGCGAGAACTTCCGCGTACGGCTGGAAGAGCACGCGGGCAAGGAAGGAACTCTTCGCGTCGAGGCTGTCCTCCTGCCCTAGGTATTGGCTGAGAAGCCGGCTCTGCGCTTCTCTGGTCGCAGTCCTTAGGAGTTCGGCCTCGCCACCCAACCCAGCTGGACCATGTTTCTGAACCACGTCCAGCAACGCCGGTAACCACGGCAGGACTCTGTCGACCTGCAGATGATCGCGAACAGAAGTATCGGACGACCGCTCCGGGATCGTCACGGTTGATACATCGTCGAATATCTTCTGCTGAAGCCTGAGAATCTGCTCGTAGAATTTGAGGACCTGGAGAGATGATGTCTCCCTTGTACTCAACTCTGTAGCTCGACGGATTCGCGCTTCCCAACTGGATCTGTCCATTAGAGCCAAATAGCCTTCGTCATTTCTGCGGCGTAATGTTTTGCCAACCCTATGTGCTAGCACTCAGCATCCAAAGTCACGGCAACCACCGTACCATCGGATTGATGAAGTGCTGGCCGACATACTACCAGTTCACATTCAGAAGGGAGACAGGATGGCACATCCAGCAAACGACGAAAAAATCCGAGTCCTGTCAAAACTGGTGACGGCAACCGTCGATATTTGAAGGGAATTGACGGCGGAGTTTTCACTGCAGGGTCAAGCCGGTCGGCTGCGGGAAAGCCCACACAAGCCCAATCCCAACGGGCGTTCACGACCCATTGCCCCAGTCGCCGTTTCGCCGGTTCAGGAGCGACTCCATCATCGACCTTCTTCTTCGCATCGATCACGCTAGACGATACTTGTTGATTGGTCGTCGCGTTCCTTTAAGCTGGAAGAACGTTTCTCCGGTACCGGTCATTAGGGGATATTCACGGAAAATTCCGGCCAAACGTGACGGTACACACAAGGGCGTTTATTAGTACAGATGTCAGCAGCTAGCCTGGCAGCGGCTATCTTACTGTTTACCTAACTACCCCGGGATTCGAGGGCTAGAAGTGCATGGACTGCAAAGAGCTGGGTAGCCGAGTGTCTCCTTATCAGAAACATTACTTTTACCCGCCGTCCCTATGGCCTGTCTCACGGAGCGAAGTAGCCGGAGATGTCCAGAACCAGTTGGGTGTAACCTTGCGCCCAAGCGTCGGTCTTGCCATTGACGTTGGGGACGATGGCCAAGTTCGACGTGATGGCTCCGTCCTTGGCGTTCAGCGTCGAGACCTGTGGCTGGTTCTCGGTGTCCGGCCATAAAGTCAGGTAATACAGGGGCCCGTGCGGTATAGCCGTCGCGTTAAAGACGTAGCCCTCGGCCGAGGGCGGCGGACCGCAGGGACTGTTGACGACATTCACGATCAGCTCTCCCGTGAACGGCTGCCCGCCACCGTTGCGGGTGTCCACTACGCGACACGGCGTCAGTGCATAGAACGACAGTCCGCCGCTGCCCGGCGGCGCGAAGTAGCCGTCAACATCGACCAGCAGGTCGGTGTCGTCGGTAACGTAGGTGGCAATTGCCCCGTTCGTACCCGCGGGCACCAGCGCCGCGTTGGCTACGTTTGTTCCCGTCGGATCGTTCAACGTCGAAACCTGCGGCTGGCTCTGGCCTACCGGCCACACCGTCAGATATCCCAAGCGTGAGCCCTTGGGCAGCACGGTGAAATTCATTGAATACGCCGCAGCGTTGCCGGGCAGACCACAGTTGCTCTCCAGTACCGGGAAGTCGCGTTCCTGGTGGCCTTGCAGATAAGGGCCGCCGAGATTGCCTTCGGCTCCTCGTGTGTCGATTACGCGGCATGGGTTCACTGGATAGAAAGCCAGGGTGGACCCGCTGCTGGGAATGAAGTAGCCATCGATGTCCAGCAGGACGTTGGTCGTATCGGTTACATACACGCTTACCGAGCCGTTGGGAGCTCCTGCGGGAACCATCACAGCGTTGGCCTTGGTTCGCCCGTCCGGTGAGTTCAGTGTCGAGACCGTCGGCTGGCCTTCGCCGGTAGGCCAGATCGTCAGATAGCCCAAGCGGCCGTTCGTTATGACCGTGACGTTCAGCGAGTATGCAACTGCATCGGACGGAATGCCGCACGGATTGTCGGCCTCGGCGAGCGGGAACGAACGTGAGTTATTGGCTGGAATAGGCGGCCCGCCAAAGGTACCGTTCGGCTCGCGAGTGTCGACCACACGACATGGCGGCAGGGTTACGAACTGCAACGCCTGCGGCACGGGATTCACAATCTGCGTGAGCAAACCGCTGCTGCCGGAGTAGTTCGTATCTCCCGAATAGGTCGCCACGATCGCATCCGTCCCCACCGCCAGAGTTGAAGTCGTGCAGACCGCTGTAAGCGAAGAGCCCAGCAGCACTGCCGTGCACCCGGAAATCGCGACGCCATTGGACGTGAAGCTGACGGTGCCCGTCGGCGCTGGCGGCCCTGCCGGACCTACCGTCGCGGTGATGGTCACCAGTTCTCCGAAGGTGGAAGGGTTGGGCGAACTGGTCACCGAGGTCGTGCTGGGAGGGGGCCCTGACAGACGAAAGACCGTGCCACAGCCGTGTAGGCCGGTAGTGCATGCAGGGTTTGCGCCAAACGCGGTTGTCCCGTAGAAGTTCCCATCGGTGGCGTGTACCAGCCCGGCGAAAGGCGCCTTGCCGTCATCCGTGTCGTCGAAGCTGTGCAGCGTGGTCAACATGCCGCCTGGGGTGATTTTGAAAATCGTGCCACAGCCGCTGTTCTGTGTGCAGTAGGCCCCGCCCCCGATTGTCGTCCCATAGAAGTTCCCATCGGTGTCTTGTAGCAGTGCAGCCAGGGAGTCGGCGCCGTCCGTGCAGTTCGGTTGAGAGCAAAAGTTGTAGATCGTGGTCAGGGTTCCGCTTGAGGTAATTTTGAAGATCGTGCCGCCCTGGTGATATTGCCCGCCGCCGCCCTCCGGAGTTGTCCCATAGAAGTTCCCGTCGCTGGCTTGCACCAGCCCGGATTGAGGGTATTCGCCGTCAGCGCAGTTCGTTTGAGAACAAAAGCTGTAAAGCGAGGTCAGCGCGCCTGCCGGAGTGATTTTGAACACCGTGCCATAACCGTTCACCCCGCGCCCGAAGGTTGTCCCGTAGAAGTTTCCGTCGCTGGCTTGCACCAGGCCGGCGTATGGGTTGCCGCCGTCAGCGCAGTTATGTTGAGAGCAGAAGCTGTAAAGCGTGGTGAGGGCGCCCCCTGGCGTAATTCTAAAGACCGTGCCGCAGGTGCCGCTGCCGAGAGAACAGCCGGTGTTGGCCCCGCCCTCCAGGGTTGTCCCGTAGAAGTTGCCATCGGAGCCTCGCACCAGCCCGGCGTAAGGCTGCTGGCCGTCAGTGCAGTTCGCTTGCGCGCAAAAGCTGTACAGCGTGGTCAGCGCGCCTCCCGGGGTAATTTTGAATACGGTTCCAACGCGCGGTTCGGCCCCTCCTCCGTAGGTTGTCCCGTAGAAATTCCCGTCATTGCCTTGCACCAGCGCTCCCGTAGGGCTGGCGCCGTCATACCAGTCGAAGCTGTGCAGCGTGGTCAGCGTGCCCGCTGGCGTAATTCTAAAGACCGTGCCACAGCCACCCTGACAGTTGCCGCTGGTCCCGCCGGCATACGTTGTCCCGTAGAAGTTCCCGTCGGTGGCTTGCACCAGCCCTGCGTAAGGGCTGGCACCATCATTCGAATATCCCGCGAAGGCGTGCAGCGTGGTTAAGGTCTGGGCAGCGGAGTTAATTGCTGTCGCACCACAAAGCGCCAGAAGAGTGACAGCCATTTTCCAAAAACTAGGTTTGCTCAATCCCGACCAATTTGAGGGGCGCATGGTTTCCTTTCGAAAGTTAATCCGAGGGATCCAGTGCGATCCCAATGAGAGGCGACAGGGGGAGTACCGCGATGAGCGCTGTCAATGTTGACGAGGACGCTGAACGATTGCGCAGAAGAGGAAACCCGAGTCGAAAGAACGCACTGCTGCCGAGACTCGGCATGGCTCCTCCTCCTTCTTCTTCTTTGCCTCAAGGGTCACTTTTGAAAAACCGCAGATAACGTCGTGCACGAGGAGAGACGTCAGCGGCTTCCGGTCTCGCATCGCTCAAAATGTGCTGGTCACCCCTCCGGTCGTGGGGCATAATGTGCAGCAATCGGTTCCCAGGCGTCCTGACGTAATTCTCAAGAGATTCTGAAGAAGCGTAAGCTCATGGCCACCCATCGCTTAGCTCGTGAATTGCCAGAGCTTTCCGGATGCCTTTGGAGCTTTGCCGGGCGGACTTTCGTCGAATCGCGCCTGGAGTTGCGCGTCGGCGATCAGCTGGTGGAGCTGGAGCTAAAGCCTTTGGAGGTGCTGCTCTACCTTCTTCGGCACGCCGGGGAAGTCGTGACGAAGAACGAACTGCTCGACGCCGTCTGGCCAGGCCTCAACGTCGTCGAAGGTTCCTTGTCCACCGCCGTTTACAAATTGCGCAAGGCGCTGGGCGACACAGATTCCAGTATCGTCGTCACGGTGCCGCGGGTGGGATATCGCCTTGGGGCAACCGCCCACGCTGAGGCGAGCCTTCCGTCATCGTCGCCGGCGCACCTGCTACTGGCAGCCGGCAGTCCTGTCCGCGGCCGCGAGCAATGGCTGCTGTTGCGCCCGCTCGACATCTCGACCGCGAGCGAGGTGTGGCTGGCCGAGCACCCCAAGACCCACGAGCTGCGCGTCTTCAAGTTCGTCTCCCAGCTGGCTCGCCTTAGGACCTTGAAACGCGAGGTGACGGTCTTTCGCTTTCTCCGCGAGTCTCTGCAAGATCGCCGCTATCTTGTCCAGATTCTGGAGTGGAACTTCGAGGCCGAACCCTATTTTCTGGAGAGCGAGTACGCCGGCCCGAACCTGGCGGAGTGGGCTGAAAGCCAGGGCGGTCTTGCCCCCATCCCGCTCGAGCGACGAGTGCATGTGCTTGCCGAGATTTCGCGGGCAGTATCGGACGTACACGCGGTGGGCGTTCTGCACAAGGATTTGAAGCCCGCCAACGTGCTCGTCAGTCGGCTGGTGGACGGCGCAGAACAGATCAAGATCGCCGACTTCGGCAGCGCGTTGTTGCTCGAGCCGTCGCGGCTGGAGGCGCTGGGCATCACCCGCCTGGGCTTGACCCAGACCGCCGCCCTGGAATCAAGCTCATTCAGTGGCACGCTGCTGTATCTGGCGCCCGAGGTCTTCTCCGGCAAAGCGGCCACCGCGCAGTCGGATGTTTTCGCCCTCGGCGTCATGCTCTACCAGATGGTCGTGGGCGACTTCCGCAAGCCGCTCTCGCCGGGATGGGAGGAAGAGGTCGCGGATCCTTTATTGCGCGAGGATATTGCCGCAGCCGTGTGCGGCGACCCTGCACGACGGCTTCGCAGCCCGGCGGAGCTGGCCCAGCGCCTGGAAAATCTGGAGGCACGCCGCGCGGAACGAAATCGCAGGGAAAGCGAGCGGCAGCAGCAGGAGCTTGCCGAACGCAAGCGCACGGACGGCCCGCGTGCGCCGGCCATGGATCGCGTTTGCGTGTGTCTTAGTACTCGGCCTGGGTGCCAGCCTGTACTTCCTGCACGGGAAAGTGACTCAACCGCCGCCACCGACGCTGAAAAGTGTCGCAGTTCTTCCCTTTCAGAATGCCGGCACCGACCACTCGTTCGATTACCTGAGCCTGCCGCTTGCCGATGAAGTGGCAATGACGCTCAGTTACGCTCGCGGACTTTCGGTGCAGCCGTTCTTAACCACCTCGCAATATGCTCTTCCGGGCGTCGACCTCCGCAAAGCGGGCGCGGAGATGAAGGCGGCAAGCATCATCACCGGCCACTACGTTGGCGAAGGTGACCAGCTTCACCTCACGCTGGAGGCTATCGATGTGAAAAGCGGGCGCGTGTTGTGGGCCGACACGCTGGATGCTCCGGCCCGCAACATGATCGAGCTGCGCGATAAGATTGCGGCACGCACACAAGGAGTACTGGCCGCGGCGCTCGGCGGCACGGCCTACACGGTCCCGAAAGGCACGCGTCCAACCAACAACGAGGCGTACGACCTATATCTGCGCACGCTGTCCATGCCGTATGACTCCGGCACCAACCAGCCGGCGCTTGCCATGCTGGAGCGCTCTGTCGCCCTCGATCCAAACTTCGCTCCCGCGTGGCTTCAGCTTGGGCGGCGATGCTATGTCGAAGTGCGATACGGGAAAGGCGGCAGCGACATGGAAGAGCGCTACGTGTCCGCGGAAGCACGGGCGGTTGCGCTCGATCCTGACTACATCCCCGCCATCGCGATCTGGATTGGGGTGGCCGTCGAGGACGGCGATGAGACCAAGGCAATGCAGCAGGCTGAAGACCTGGTGCGCCGCCATCCGGACAGCTCCGACGCCCACTACATGTTGAACTACACCTTGCGCTACGCCGGGCTGATCGATGAGTCGAGCCGCCAATGCGACATTGCTTTCCAGATCGATCCGCACAAGATAACGTCGGGCCTGCGTTCCTGTGCCATCGTGCCCACGCTTCGCGGTGATTACCGGTTGGCCGAACGGTATCTGGGCACAGATCCGGACTCGGACTTCACCAAAGCCATCACCCTGGCGGGACTGCTGCGCGCAGGCAAAGAGGCGGAGGCGCTGCGACTCGGCGCGCCACACATCCAGCAATGGCCGAGCTATGACATGCTGATCGCCTGCGCGCAGCACAAGCCGGCGGGCGACATCGCAGCGATGGCGGCGAAGGTCCAGGTGTCAGGCGATCCCGAAGCCAACTACCTGGCCGCGGCGAACCTCGCCTATTGCGGCCAGAATGACAAGGCGCTCTCGCTGCTTTCTAAAGCAGTCGAAGGGCACTACTGCTCTTATCCGTTGATGGATGCAGACCCGTTCTTCGCCGGGCTGCGCGGCACGGCCGAATTCGCGAAGGTGCGCGAGGCCGGAGTAGCTTGCCAGCAGAAGTTTTCCTCTCAGTGGCAGCGCATCCAGCAGCAGTCGAGCCGGTGACGCAGGTTTAATCGCCTGTGCCGGTGATATTCATCTGGACGTACAACGGCTACACGGCCGAAGTGGTTCCTCCTTGCGCAGATAAGTAACGAGAAATGCCCGTAGCGGAGTTTCTTCAGCAGAACATCCCCAAAATGCTTACTAACGCATTAGCTGAAGTGCGAAACAAAGTCGATGGTTCGCAGACTTCCTGCTGGTACGCGATGCTCGCCGCCTTCGAGCAGTACGGTGACGACTTCCGCTTCGGCATTCAGAGCAACGGCACCGTGCTTACCAATGCGCAATATGATGTGCTGATGGAGAGTGGAGTCGCCATTGGTCTCTCGCTCGATTCGTCGGTCGACGAAATCGTTACCCGGACTCGCAGAACGTGGGCCGGCCATAGCATCTATGCAAAAGTTCTTGAGGCCATGAGTCATTTGCGTGGCTATCCCAACTACAGCGTTATCTGAACCATCACGCGCGAGAACATGAGTCAGCTCGTGCCCACGGTGAATTTCTTCCACGAGCGCGGCGTCACCACCTGCATGTTGAACCCCGTGCGCTGCACTCGCCATGGTGCGACGCGACATCAAGGATTCAGCCAGCCGTCCGCATGCCGGTGATAACATCCCCGAGTTAGTCTTGCCATCGTCGGAGCGGGATAAGTTAACGCTTTGCGGCAAAGATAAATATTTTTTGGGCTACACCACGCTGTTCCATCCTCTCCGTCCCAATCTCACCGACATGCTCCTTGCGGTGATCGCTTCTAATGACCCGACCAACGAATTCCGTACAGCGATCGGGAAGATGCAGGATTTCAACTTCGACGCGTCGCCGCCAAATATAAGCCTGCCTTCCGACAACAACTGCGATGTACGCGATACATGGGTTTGGACCCAAGCCGACAGTTCCAATCGCAACCCTCGTTTTTTTCCGATGTACTGTTTCGCTAACGCAATAGCAGCGGCGTACCCACAGGCCGGCAACAACTCCCATCTGGGTAAGCCGTTGCGCGCGGCGTTGGTCAATTTCTTGTTCCAATACAAAATGTCCCAGCAGTATCCGGAAGAGTTCTCAAGTTACGAACTGAGTCAGAGCGCCCAAGAACTTGATTCCGAGCTGAACCCCTTAATCGTTGCGTTTAATCGCGACCTTTCGGCAGCGCTGCAGCCGATCCGAGATATAGCGAGCTGCTCGATGAGTGAAAATGGCAAGTTCGGCTGGGCCGGACACGGCAGTCAATTTGTGAATAACGGCATCATCACCGTGCGCACCGTCAGCGGTAAGGAAACCGTCGTCGACACCGAAACCCAGAGCTCGTTTTGATGTGACCAGCGCGCCATCAATTACCGACGTGATCAACTCCGTAGGAGAAGCCAAAAAAAACATTCCCTCCGTGTTGAAAACGAATCTGACGGCCAACGAAGCGGCGGTGATCATCGGCGCCCTGAATTCAGTTCAACCCACTACTTCCCAGGTAGGGCGCGAGTTCAAGATCGATATCACTCCCCATAGCCTCAGTGGAGCTTCCGCTGCCGAGCTGGACTTGAATCTCACCACGGCTGAAACCGCACCACCCACGCGCTATGCCGGTGGGAAGTCGAGCACGGACAATCTTTCCCGTATTTCGCAGAACAACGTCAGCACCAAGGTACGCTTGGAATCGCTCAAGCTGTTTGAGATTTCATCCTTCACCGCAGTGGTCGAACAGTCTCGGCAAAACTTCCCGGTGCTGCCACCTTTCGTCCTGGCAGAAAATCTGTACTACACCTACAAAAGGCGGCGAGGAAGAGACCGCGTTCTGTAATGCTAAATCTGCCCTTTCACTGGCCGAGTTTCGTGGAGTATCGATCTCGGAATTCAACAAGCGCATGGCTGCTTGTTTCTCGGCCCCCGATTCGGCGAAAAAAGAGTCGTGTGAGTCGATCAATTTCGACAGTTTGCTCCCGGGACATTGATGAGAAGGTTCTGGTCGACAAACGCATCTTTGGACGAGCCTGCAGCCGGTTCGTCCAACAGGGTAAACGAAGTACGCCACCTGCCGTATGCTCTGACCAACGAGTCGGGTGGCATTTTGGACGTGCCCGCCGTGGAGTTGTAACGAAGTTTTTTGTTGCAATCAGCGGCTTTCGCTGTAGACTTCGCGAAACTCCACTCATCCTGCGCTCCCGGAAATCGAGGCCTATGATCATCCGACCTAAGGCTGTCTTCTGTCTATTCGTGGTCGCGTTTACAACGTGTTTCTCCACGGGCTGCCAAGATATAAAGGATGTGCTTGGCGCTCGCCCGAGCGCACACATGCCGGAGCACAAACCGGTGCAAGTCGAGTTTGCCAGCCAGAACTGGTCTCCGGAACAGCGCACGCAGTACTACCATCTCGGCCAGGGCACGGAACTGGTGCCGTACAAGTGGTTCCTGGCGCTGGAACAGCCCAAGCTGAAATTCTTTGGCGGCGTGCCCCGCTTTGCCGAGAGCATGTACCTTTCCGGTTTCGGTTTTCTGCCTGATGCCGCCGGTCCACAAAATCCCGATGGCTTGCCCGTCGGCTTCGCCAAAAATACCGTTAAAGACCCCTTTACCGGCGAGACGCTGGAGGTGATGGGTCTGACCTGCTCAGCTTGCCATACCGGACAGCTGGAATCTGATGGAAAGGGTTATCGCATCGAGGGCGGTTCGGGCAGTGTGGACTTGGCCTCGTTCCAAACCGAGCTAGGCTACGCAATGGCTTTTACCGACAAGATTCCGGGACGCTTTGACCGGTTTGCGAAGGCGGTGCTCGGAGATAACGCGTCGGACGAAGACAAGAAGAAGCTGCGGCAGCAGTTTCAGGCGGTGCTGAGCCAGGGTCTCGAGGAACAGAAGCTCGCGGACGAAGGCAAGCTCTATAACGAAACGGCAGGGTTTGGACGTACAGATGCACTGGGGCGAATTGGAAATTATGTGTTTGGGACGGAGCTGAATAACGCGAACCTGCGCGTTGCCAATGCTCCGGCGAACTTTCCTCCATTGTGGTACACGAGCTGGTTCAGTTGGGTGCAGTACAACGGTTCCATCCAGCAGCCCATGGTGCGCAATGTCGGCGAGGCGCTTGGCGTCCGCGCGCGGGTGAACCTGAAAGACCCGTCAAAGCTGTTCCAATCGACAGTCAACGTGAAAAATCAGTGGCTGCTCGAATCGATGCTGGCTGGGCCGACGGCATTTAACGGTTTGAAGTCGCCTCCATGGCCGCAAGACCTGTTCGGGCCTATCGATCAGGTGAAGGCCGCCAAAGGGGCCCAGTTGTATAAGGAGCAATGCCAGCACTGCCATTTGCCTCCGTTGGATTCGCCGGAGATCAAGGATCCGAAATACTGGGAACCGGGACTTGAAGGAAAGATGTTCCTGAAGCTGAACCTCATCCCCCTCGACGAGATTGGCACTGACCCGACCGAAGCGACGGATTGGGCAAATCGCACGGCAGTCACTGATGCGTTGGGATTGGGAACGGTCTCTGCGTCCACCGGATTGCGTGTGATCACGGGAAAAATCCGCGACATCAATTATGACGCAATGGGGCTGACACCGGAACAGCGCATGGAGTGGAATGGCTATCGCCAGGATGGTGTAGTCGCGCCGCTGGCCTACCGCGCCCGCCCTCTCGGCGGTCTTTGGGCTACTCCGCCGTTCCTGCATAACGGCTCAGTTCCGAACCTCTACCAGATGCTTGTCCCCGCCAGCCAGCGGGACAAGACGTTTTACGTCGGCAGGCGCGAATTCGATCCCAAGAACGTGGGATACAGTACCGCGAAATTCGACGGAGGCTTTGAATTCCGTACCGATCAAACGGGAAATTCGAATGCGGGCCACGAATTCCGCAATACGCCGGGAAAAGGCAGAATTGGCCGCGAACTTACCGACGAGGAACGCTGGGCGATTATCGAATACCTGAAGACGTTATGACGTGGCGGAGCCTTGGTTGAACCCAGGTACAACCCTGTTTTGGGCACTCGCGGGCACTTTGTCGTCGACCCCATTCTCCGATGGCCCCTGAGGGGCTTTTCCGGTTTCGGGAATGAGGCCGCCGGGCGCGGCGGCCGGACCTGGGGGAGCCAGGAAATCGGTTCTTTCCAGAGAACCCTCCGCTCATGCTCCTCACAACTGTTTGCAAACACTGCGCCGCGAAATCCGCAAACAGGCTGTCTCACAAACTCTGGCTTTAAGAAACGTCGATGTTTACGGACCCTCGTAAGCGTTTTGCTCTCCTTGTTCCCCAATCACGCCAGTATACGTTTGAAGAAGCGAACGAGCGCCGGTTGTATCTTCGCGGAATAAGCGATAGCTCCTCTCAACGTTAGCTCCACTGTTGTGCCGCAAGGAACGGCGGGAACGATACGCAGCACCGCGCCTATTTTCCGGGAGCGCTCCTGCATTCCCACAAGTCCCCAATGTTTGCCAATCTTCTCGCTGCCGAGCACATCTTCGGTAATGCCGCAACCATTGTCGCTGCACACGAAAATGAAGTGCTTCCTGGCGAAGGTGAGCTGGCATATGACCTCGGTAGCCATCGCATGTCGATACGCGTTCGCGATTGCTTCGCGAGCGATCATCCGGACTTCCTTCGTGCACCACTGCTTGCAGGTCGGTTGGCGCTCCCTCGACTGACAGTTGGAATGCAGTTGTACTTCCCGTACTAAGATTGCGACCAAATTGACGCAACTTCGCTGCCAAGCTCTCACCTGATTCATGCTCTGACCGAAGGGTACTCACTTTATCGCGCCCTTCCTGCAAGACCTTCTCCGAGTGTGCCAGGATTTCTTCCAGCAAGCTTGTCGCCGGATTGTCAGGCGATAAAGTGTCCGTAATTACCTGGAAACGTAGTACAAGCATCTGAAATCCCTGCAGTAGGGTGTCGTGAAGTTCTCTCGCTATCCGCTCCCGTTCTATGAGCCGTTCACGCAGCCTGGCCTCAGTCTGCTTGTTCATGCGGCGGAGACGGATCACAAAGAGCGTCCAGAGTAGCAGGGCGAAGAGCAGGGCGGTGAGCGTTCGAAACCAGATCGTCTGGAAAAACGACGGTGGAATCTTGAACGTTAGAGCGGCTCCCGTGTCATTCCATACGCCATCATTATTGGCCGCGATGACGCGAAAAGTGTAGGTTCCAGGTTCAAGGTTTGTGTAGAAAGCCTGCCTGCGAGTTCCAGCGTCGTTCCAGTTCTTGTCTAGTCCAACGAGCTGATAACGAAAGCGGTCCCGCTCAGATAGCGTGAGACTTAGCGCCGTATATTCCAGCGACACCTCACGTGTGGACTTCGGAAGGACCAAGTCATGGTAGGCCGAATAGGAGGTCCCATGCGCGGTCAGACTACGAATAAAGACAGGCGGAATGACGTCATTCTTGGCGAGGTGGGCCGGATCGATCATGGCGACCCCTCCGGTCACAGCGAGCCATAGCTTACCGTCACCGCTGAGAGCCGCCCCTGTGTCGGACGCGGACGGCCTCGGGGGCGCCAATTGCGCTACAAAGTCAGTCGCTGCATCAAAGCTCCGATAGCGTACGGCGTGCATATGGTCTTCGAGGAAAATTGATAACTGGTCTTCCGGAATTTGTATGACACGCTCACGCCCTTTGAGCCAGAGACCATCGTGTTCGGTTGGAATCACCGCGCTTTGGTTTTCAAACAGCCGCCCGTCCGCCGCCCGGATGTTTTTAAAGCGTTTCCCATCGAACACACCAAGACCTTTCGTGCCAGAAACCCACACTTGTGCTCCGGACGCCCCTCCAGCGACTGGCTTTCCGATATCCAGTCCGTGCTCGGATGTAAAGAAATCTGCTCCGCCGGCACCGATTCTGACGACGGTATTGCGGGAATAGTAGAGCAGCCATGCATGTCCGAGTGCGTCGATAAATTCCGAATCTGGAGCGAGATTTTCATCCTTGCCTGTAAAGACGGGAACTTTCGCCCATTTTCCATCCTTCACGGTGTACTCACCGTAGCCACTGACGATCACCCACAGGCGTCCGGATGGGTCTTCGACAATTCCATCAATGAGCGGACCCTTGATGTCCGACGGAGATGGCACCTTGATTACTCTGCCGTTCAGGTCTTTCCATAGCGCCCGACTCTGCCAAGTTGCATCGGACTGCATCGACGCCCAGAGTACACCTTTCCCATCCATATAAAAGGTGCGCGTGTACCAGTTGCGGAGGGGGAACGGTCGGCTATTGTGCAACGGGATCAGAAAAGGGGATGCTCCATACTGGCTGGCCCAAACCTGTGAACCAGGGCCAACAATGAGATCTGACGGCGTGTGCCCTAAGTTGATCTGCGTTACGCTCCGATCGCTGAACCGATCCAGTCCGTTGACTGTTCCTACCCAAATGTTGCCCTCTCGGTCTTGCAAGACTGCGTTCGTCTCATTGCTCGAGAGACCGTCCGCGGACCGAAACTGATCCTCTTCTATCTCTTGGGTAGTGACGACCTGACGAGTGCCGACCAGACCCGGGCGGACGCGGAACACTCCACGATCCGTTGCGATCCAGAGTGATTGATTGCGATCAAAGTGAATGCCGAATATGCCTTGAAGAGGCTCGCCCGACACCGTGAAGTAACCCCGATTTCGAGCCTTAGGAAAATTGAAGAGTTTGTGAGCGGCGGGGTCCGCTATCCATACTGAGCCATCCGGACCAAGGCACATTTGATTCCACGTACTGATCTTAATTTTGGTCGGCTGAAATGCCCTTGCTCCAGGCGGGAGAAAGTGAACGGTTTCCCCCCCGGTTACCCACAACGTTCCAGAACCATCGGTGAGAACTCTCTCAGCCGAACCTGGCGTGTAGCTCCAATCGGGCCCGATCCTTTCCCAGCGACCGTTAGACAGACGGGCCAATCCCGCAAGCGGCTGTTGCACTCCGCCCGCCTTCCCACCACCAGACAAGGTGATCGCGGCCCAGATCGCGCCATCTGAGGTCTGCGCGAGACTGCTCACGCGCCCGATAGGCAATCCTTGCTGCTCGGAATAATAGGTGACGGTGTCTCGTTTAAAGAAGGCAACGCCATTGCGGTACCCGACCCAGAGTCCGCCATCGCTGGTTCCCAGAAGCGCTCGAACATCCTGTAGTGGTTGATCGCCTTCGTCATCCAGAAATGGTTCGAACTTCACCCCGTCGAAACGGTAGAGTCCGGTCGAGGTGCCAATCCACAGAAATCCATCCGTCGTCTGTGCGAGGGAGTACACAACGCCGCTGAGACCAGAAGCTTCGTTCCATGAGGAGTGGCGCATCTGCTTCATCGGTCTGTCCGCATCTGTTCCGAAAGCGCCGGCCACAGATACAAGAAGCAGCCAAAAGTGGAGGAATGCACCGACTCGCCATCCACGGTGTGCAGTGCGGCGAATAGGTTGCGCATGATACGCCTTCGGGCGCTGATCGTATTGGCTCTGCGGTATCATGAGACCACTGGCGCGACAGTTGTGCCGCCCTTCCCGGCTGTTATGGCAACCAAAGATAAGATCCGAATCCTGTGCGTTGACGACCACCCGCTGGTACACGATGGTATCGCCTTTGCACTGCAATTCCAGCCAGATATGGAGTTCGTTGGGTCCGCGAACCGCGGTGAAGAGGCGATCGAACAGTTCAAAAGGCTCCGTCCCGATGTAACCCTGATCGACTTACAAATGCCGGGTATGGGAGGCATCGAGACGATCGAGAATATCCGTCGTGAATTTCCTACGGCACGCATCATTGTCCTGACGACCTATTCTGGGGATGTACGGGCCGCGCGAGCCGTTTCGGCCGGTGCCGTTGGCTATCTTCTCAAAAGCTCCCTTCGCACTGAACTGGTCCGAACCATAAGGCAAGTCAATCAAGGGTTGCGTTGCATCCCTCCAGATATTGCGGCTAGCTTGGCACAGCGCTTCGAGCCGGACGACTTAACGGACAGAGAGATCGAGATCCTCCGCTTGGTTGCGGCGGGCAATTCCAATAGGCTTGTTGGTGCTCGACTTTCCATCACGGAAGAAACCGTCAAGAGCCATATGAAGAGCGTGATTAGTAAACTTCGGGCTCGGGATCGCACCCACGCTGTTCAAATCGCGATGCAGCGCGGTTTTCTTGCCCTACCCTAGACAGTCGGATCGTAAGTTCGCCAACTTGCGCGAAACTTCCCCTAACTGCGGCCGAGAGCTGTGCATCCGAGCTCTCCTTTTAAGTGGAAAGACCTCCTCGAGCAGGTCTTTCCACCCGAAGTGGCCTAAGCCGCTGTCACCGTGGAGGCCTTCTCCGCGATCGTGGCTGCCGCTTTCCGGATTACGTCGATGACTACGTCCGGCTTAGAAAGCATCGGCACGTGACTGCTGTCGACTTCAATCACCGTTGCACCCATGCGCTTGGAAACCCACCGCTGGAGATCCGGGTGAACGGTATGGTCTTGCCGGCACAAAATGTACCAACTTGGCTTCGACTTCCACGGGGTACGCTGGATAAGACACTTGTTGAAGAGGTCGGCGCGAGGCGGGAAATGTGTCGCCCAGACGAGTCTCTGCTCCTGCTCGGAAAGGTCGCCGCAGAAGAACTCGGTCCCATTCGGAAGCATCCAGGCGTAGCCGTCAGCGACCTCGACGCGAGAAAAGATATCCGAGGGATACTTGTTGAGTTGGTCCTGAACAGTCTCGCCGACATCCGGCGCAACCGCTCCAATGTAGACGAGACCAGCCACGCGATCATCGATTCCCGAGGCGGTGATGGTGGCGCCGCCATAGGAGTGACCGACGAGGAGAACGGGGCTACTGACACGGTTGAGCGTGCGCTTCACCATGGCCACATCCTCTTCGAACGATTCCAGGCTGTATTGAACTGCCATCACCTCGTAGCCATCCGCCTGCAATGTGGGGATGACTTTGCTGAAGCACGAGCCGTCGGCCCAAATGCCGTGGCAGAACACGATGGTTGGTTTGCGTTGTTTACTCATGAACTTGCTCCACTTCTTTTGAGTTTTTGTGGACGGAGCCGTGCCCGAGAGTCTTTGGCCGATGGGCAGCACCGACAGAGTTTCTCATTCGAGCATCTGCTGTGCATGGCATCTTGCAGACGGCCCAGAACAACCAAAGCCTATGTCTGGATGGAATGTTCGTCTTCCCTCTTTCGAGGGATGCGCCCGACGTTTCCGCGCCGACCCCAAGCAGCGCCAAGGCACGTCGAATGGTCTATGATCACTGCCTCATTCCTGCCGTCTAACGCATTCATTCTGCGCACGCACTCACCCGAAGTTGGCTGAACGACATCTTCCTGCGATCTCTGAAGGGGTGCGCGGGACTGCTCGGAAGGCACAGGTTTTGGAACAGAAAAGGCCGCCATTCCTGACGGCCTGTTTTGTTGTGGTTACGGAGGGCCCGGCGGAGACCCTTTTGTAACGGCTAGTCCATCATCCGCAGGCCTTGGCAGATCTCGGCGTCGAAGTCACTTTGCATGCCCCGCAGCAGGGCTTCGCGGCGGGCAGAAGAATCTGGCCTCACGCGGGCGCAGCTCGAGAGTCGAATCGTGGCCTGGCTCGGGACAGACCGTCAGTGGCGTTAGCTTCTGCTGTTGACGACGGCGGTCTGTCCCGTTACCAAGCCTGCGCTGGTTGGTTTGTGCTCCGGGGTTGGTTTCGGCTGGCTGGTCCATGCAGGGTTAGGCTGGACTGGGGTAAGTCGGAAGGCTGGTGATGACCCTCAGGGTGAAGAGCCCTGGGTAGACGGGTTCAACTGGAGGGTTTGTTCAGGGGGTACTGGATGGAGCTCCTGGCTTCCTTGGTAATGCCAGTGTCTCTTTATTTGTTCTGTGCGGGTAGGGGAGAAGAAGATCTGGCTGGTCCCTTTTCGCCCCCGCCCTCCGCCCACCTGCGGCTCCTGGAACAACGATTTCCTGGCTCCCCGAGGCCCGGCCGCCGTGCCCGGCGGCCCATTCCCGAAACCGGAAAAGCCCCTCAGAGGCCATCGGAGAATGGGGTCGACGACAAAGTGCCCGCGAGGGCCGAAAACAGGGTTGTACCGGGGTTCAATGGAGACTTAGGCAAAGGGGGGAATTATTTAATTAATGGAGTCCATCTATTATTTATTATAGGCCCGCGAATTTCCAATCGCCGTTTTGCCTCCCCGCCCCCTCCCAACTGTTATATTTCTCGCCATCATCCTTCCCCCTGATTGTTATCCACATAGTTAGCAATCGGGCAACGAGCAGCTCCGCCATGGTCCTGCTGACTAGACACCAGCGTCTGAATGGAGGGACTGCACCCATCACCAGTCACTGATCTTGGCGCGGTCACCTAGTCCTCGGAGGAGGCTTCTACTTCTACCGCGATACAGGCAGCAACGATCCCAAATACCCACTCACGCTATCTTGATGCGGGGTGTCGGCAGATTGCGCGAAGCGAATAAAAACTGTCCTCATAATGCCGCTCTTTTCTGACGAATCACCATTACGCGAGATCGGCTGGGTGCCGGTGCCAATTACCCATGGAGCTTTTGTCGCTCCAGAGATGGTACGGTTCACCCAAAAAACAGCTGTCTACGGGCAGACTGCCCGCCAGTTTCTAGCCATCTGCAAAATCAGGTGATTGGATTGAACCTTTGGGGGAATTGGGCAGACGGCGAAACGCTGTCTTCGACCGAAGCTTCTTGAACCATCTCTGCGTCAAGTTCCGGATCGCTGACGATCTATCTCCAATCAGCAGCCACTTCTACGACTAGGGCGTTAGACGCACCTTGCAGACAATCCAGTTCACGAGGTGGCAAGTCTGTTGCGGATTCCGGGTCTCTGCATTCTTTTCTTTCCCGGAGTACCTTCCAAAGTAAGATTGTTGCATCGTCGCGTGGAATCCTCGAAAACACTTGGGCATTCAAACTGACCCACTGCCGTAATCTGGCGTGCGGGCCTTGCTCATCACTTCACCGCTATTGCGGTCTGCGATATATGATTGACGCCGGCCAATGCGTATCATGCGAGTGCACCCGTACCGTGATTAGGATTCGTTCCTCCCACGCCCGATAAATAAGGGATTCCACTTCCGCCTCCCTGCCACGGAATGATATCTCGTGTCCTTCCTCCGTAAGCAGGCGAAATCCTTCAAAATCTCCGAAACGATCGTAGACGATTGCGATTACTTTGCCCGTGAATTCTTCGTGAGCCTTGCCCAGACCGTGCACGGGTCCGGGATGATAACCGGTAAGCGACGGCGGTATCTGGCTGGGATCGCCGCCCAGGCTGTGAATGCGCCCCGCAATCATCCCGACCAGGCGCTGAAGCACCGGGTACCAACGATTGGACGGCGCTATGTTGTCCAGTCTCCACTTCAGAATCGCAAGCGTGTTCTCCTCAGGCCTGAGGATGAGCTCTTTGGTGCTGACAGGAATTTTGACTTGGAAAGTACCGACGATGTACCTCCAGTCGGCAATCGGGCCCCTAGCAACGGCGGCGGGGGCAGCCGCAAACAGATTCCCGACGGAGTTGCCGCGCTGCCTCTTTCTGCGTTTGGTTGAAAGGCGGCGGACGGTGACGGTAAATTCCTGTCCCTTGATCACGTGAGAAGGCAGGTCCACCGTAAACAGTCCCGCAAAACTACTTCCCGCGCCTCGGGGAATCGGAATGTAAGTCACGTCCCCCTCCACGGGACACTGCAGGGTGTGCGGGTCGGACGCTGAAAGGAAGTTTGTGGCGTAAAGCGTTGAGGCGAGCTCCAAGACGTCCGTAGCGCTTACCTGGGGCCAGTAAATACTGGCGATGCTGCCTCGCGGAGTGTTGCCCCAACTGATCATCAATTCATCCGGGTAGCCGAGAATTCCTCGAGAGCCCGGAGCAATGGGAGGACTAGGCCTGGTATCGAAGGATGAGGGAATACGATGCGGCGATGCGGCAAATACTATATTGAGATTGCGCTGCGCCAGCTTGTCGGAGTTTTCCGGGCTGTAAGTAATAGTGGCTGAGTTCTCGATGGGAGCATCGTCGTATGCGATTTGGGCCACCAAGCATTGGTGCGTTCCGGCGGCCATGACCGCGCCTTGGATGCTCGAATCATAGACGTTAAGGAAACACCCGAAATAAGCCCACGTTCCGCCGACATCGGTGGCATGAACGGTTACATTCTGATTGTTGGCGCCGCCTGTGCCGTAGTCGGAGTTTTCCGTTGCGGCTGAGTAATCGCCGGTAGCAAAGAATGGGTACGTCGCATTGCCGAGGCCCGGCGTCGGACTGCCGGGAAGACCGACCGGATCCGCATTAAACGGATAATTCGTAGTGTTGTAGTCCGTGTCAAAGGTTTCAGCGATGAACAGTCTAAAGAACACCTTGACGGCGCTCGCCGAGTCGCCTGATTTGCCAATGAGCCGCACGCGAGCGACGGCGAAATTATAGTTGGTCCAGGGGTGCGCGGGATCACCGGCATTCGGCGAGTTCGGAGAAACAGTAGAGTCAGCAGTGAGGAAGTTGCCCTGGTCCAGAAACAGACTAAAAGGATCGGCGCCCTGCGGGTTCGTGTACCCGTGCGTAGGATCGTTCAGGTAGTTGAGGAGGCCCTGAATGTAGCTATAGGCCGCCGCCGGGTCCTGCGCCGTGTAGGCGATCCCCCCGGTTGGAGTGAATGCCTGCGGACCGCTCATGACGTTATTCAGCCCGGGAAGTCCGGGCGTGAGCGTGAACACGCGCAGGTCTTGGCTGAGATAGAAGGGGTTGTCGACCTTAGGATCGACGTTGGTGAAATAGGGATCTTCTCCGGCAACCAGCTCGAACAGCGTGGACGCCCGTAAGGGCTGAGCAGTGAAGCCGGGAAAGCTTATCGCCGAGTCCAACTCATCCGATAGAAAATCAGGAGGCGGACCCGGGGCTGGAAAGGGCGGAACGTTCGCTCCCGATGGAAAATCGATGTTGAAGGTAAAAACAATTCTCTGCGGAGTATCTTTGTCACTCTGAGACGCGTAAGTGGGGAATGGAAGGGGGCTGGTGCTCTTGCTGATCGTGGGTATCGTGCTAAACGCACCGGACAGGCTGGGCACGGCCGATCCCAGGGAATTGGGAGACGCTCCCTCCACCGCCAGAGAAAACGCATTCGCGTAAGAATGGCTATCGTTCACTTCATCCACGCCGAAGGTGTTCTTGTCCACGATGAAGTAGGAGAAAGGCACGGAAATCGCGGAGCCCCATATTTGCTCATCGCCTCCGCCCCGCCGGTCCGTCCAGCAGGCGAAGTAGTTGCCGCCGGCGGCGGACAGGCCAATGTAATCCCCATATTGGTTTCCGTTGTCTTGGTCTGAGGTCTCGTCGGTTTCGGCGGAAGTGATTTTGACCGCCGTGGTCCAGGTCGCCCCATGGTCGACTGAGCATTGCATCCAGATGTCGGTCTTTAGGCGGCCGGGATCGCCCACCGTGTCGTAATAAACGACCATGAGATTGCCGCTCGCGTCGTCCACTACCAGCTTTGGAAAAAACTGGTCGTTCAGTGACGACGGGTCATTGATCTTGACCGGCGTCGACCAGCTGGTGCCGCCATTGCTGGAGCGGGAAAAAAAGATCCGGGTCTTGCAGGTGGAGCTAACGTTGCTTCCCGGCTCGTCGCTCTCGGCATTGCATCCCGTCCCGCCCGCCAGATCGGCCCAGCATGTGTAAACCATATCCACGCTGGCTGTCTTGTATGCGCCTCCGGTGATATAGAGCAGCGCGCCCCGCGAAGCTTGCGCGGGAACATCAATCAGAAAATTGCCGTTGGTGGTTGCGATCTGGGTGGGCGAGGATCCCAGGGCCGTGAAAGTCGACCCGCCGTCGGTTGACTTAACCACCAGGACGGTCTGCCCGCCCGCATTGGGCCAGAACACGAACACGTCGCCCGCCGCGTTGGTCTTGACCTCGCTCCCATCCGCCGTGAAGGTTGTCTCCGAACCGCTGACCGCCTTAGGAGCCGACCACACTCCTCCCGGCCCCTGGCGCACGGCGACGAAGGCCGTCGGTCCCTGGTGCCATGTCGCGTACATGTTGTCCTTGTGCGGCGAAGTGGCGCTGTGATCCACCCATATCGTAGGTTTATCCGCCTGCGTCTCCGTTCCCGAAAGATCGGAGTCGTGGGTCCAGGTTTGCCCTGCGTTCGTCGATTTGAAGCAGCGTAGAATCCAGTTCGAACTTACGCCAATGGTGAGTGCCCAGGCTGTGCCGTCGGAAGTCCAATCCACCGACGGATCGCTTTGCAACGAGTCGGTTGAGACCGCTGGCAGGCTCGACTGGCCCCAGCTATTGCCGCCGTCGCTTGAGTAATACTGAGCCTGCGTACTCCCATTGTTGCTGTTCGATCCGGCGATTATTTGCAACGGGTTGTTCGGGTTGTAGCGGATGTCCGACTCGCTGTACGGATCACTCGTATCTTGGGTTATGGGAATATTGGCAGGCATTCAATCACTCCTGGTTGCCAATAATGATTGGCAATAACATTAATGTCCTCAATTTACTTTACGGCCCGGTTGTCGCTGAGCACTGCATCCTGATGGGTCAGCAGCCACGAGTACAATTCTTTGAGAGATAGCGGGTAGCCCACCTGAGGGCCTTCAGGCTTAAACTCCGGGTGCTTCTTGCGAAAGTAGACTCGAATCCACGGTGGCAGTTTCCAGCGGTCATTGGCCTCTGCCGGATGCAGCATGTCAACTTCCTGGTTATCCTTGATAAGTTTCTCTAGCGCGCTGCCGGGGATCGCCTTCGCGTCGGCGAGCTGCTCTTCCAACGTTGGCCATACTGGCGCACTGTGCTGTCCTACAGGTCGTTTCTGCTTGGTCATGGACGTTGCGTTCCTTTCCCGTTGCAACAATGAAGCCCAATGCGCTGCAACAATGACTCACCTCGCGATGAGAGGCGATGAGCAGTTGGCGGTTCACGGTGTAATGTGCTGGCGATCCTCCGCGTCCGCAGCTTGCAAGCCGTAAGCCACAAGCCGCGTTCTACGCGCCGAGGCTGCGCGCAGACTAGCCCGGGCAATCGGGACGGCAAGAATGGCGAACAGCAGCATAGCCTCAAGGATTCCGTCGCCGTGGTCGGGACTCAGATGAAAAATTCGTTCGATCAGATCCATTGCTGTTACCCCCGCGGACCAAAGATTCTTCTTTTGGGCATCTGCCCCAAACCAATTTGCGGCCCGTGACCGCAAAATGAGTGAACGCCACAATCTGGTTCTTCTTCATCTCCAAGATCACGCCTTCGGCGTGCCCACCTTCTGATAGGCTAAGACCTCCTTCGAACGAAGATCTTTGCCGCTATCTGGCGTGATTGAGACCCCAAAGATTTCAGACTGTCTTGCCTAAACAGGGTGAACACCTAGGAGCGTTCGGCCTGAGCATTTAAACCATGCTTCGCCATTTCCGCGGCGATCAGCTTTGCCGCGCTGGACGCTTCAAAAGCCTTGGTGTAGAAAAGATGTCCAAATGCCACGCCCAAGTGATTAACAGCTGTTGTCGCCATGGAGCCCTCAAATCAGGGTTTGGTAACGGTTAGCGAGATCAAAGTTTGCTCTTCCTTACCTTGGAAAAACCGGGGCTCGTTCACTCGGACCAAAAGGGAGCGAAGAAATAAGCGGTTGGATGCCCGACAGCTTAGCACGACTCCATTTCGCGTCAATGGCTATTAGGTGGTAGGCGAGAACGTTGGACCGTGCGCGTTCTCGCGAGCTCGACAACCGCTCGCGTCCTGCCGACACTGTTGAATGGAGTCCCGATATGAGTGGCTTCTGTGGTGTACAAACCGGCTCCAGAACCGAACATCGCCTAACTAACACAACCTCACGCAGAAAATGGCGTACTGCAAAGTAAAATTACCCGTCTGCTGAGCGCCGGAATGGAGACGCTGTCTTTCTCTGGTCAAACCTCATCGGCCTCGTCCAGCGCAGGTACAAGGACTTTCTGCTCGACACATTACAAAAACGAAGTCGCAGATAACGAATTCGAATCGTCGGTAGGCGGACTGAGGCGCGCCGCACCACAATCTGATGCTTGTGGGCAAGGCGGGTCAGTACCGTTTTCATTCCGTGATAATCCGGTTTACCACGTGCGGTAGCGAAGGGTGGCGTTTTAGTCATTCGATAGTTTGGTTGGCAAGCGGCGGTCTTCGGGCACTTGTCCGAATTGGCCGTTACGCGGCCAGATGAAAGGAATGCATTCGTAAACACTGGCCGACCTCTCGGGAGTAATCTTCTACAAGCCGGCTCGGGTCGATTTCGAATTGCCCAACGGATCCGAGAGTTGAATCTCGTCGTCACTTCACCCCCGATGTCGGAAAATCTTCGCCGTGGGTGCTGCGTTTTCAGCTTGCGGCCTCGACCAGAAGATGGCTCCAGAAATTGTCGTTCGAGGAAGTTTCGAAAGATCGGTACTGGGAAACGCCGATGTGTTTACGAATCTCGCGTGGAGTCAGTCCCGTGCGGAGGCTACATCACTTGGCCGAGAAGCCGGCGTTCCGTTGAACTGCCACTCGCACGCAAATTCCCGAGAAACTGGCTTTCGGGGACATGTGCGCGGCTGCGGGCTGTACGAACAACGCAAGCGCAGAAGTCAACACGAAGGGCGACCCGACGGCTGTTGTGTGCCGCTTTTTCCTGGCGTGGCACCCATCTTGTCGAATTCCTCGATCCAACCCGCAGCCGCCTCGGTGTTTTAACCAAACTAACGACAGGTCCACAAGGCCAGCAAACAGCGGCGTTCTATGCCGCTTGAAACAAACCGGCAAGAAATCTGCGACAACGAAACGAATTCAGTACCTCATGGTTTTGGTAGGACAGAACATGGACTACAACTTCCAGATGGGCGAGCACGGCATTTATTGGATGCGTCAGAAGTTGTCGATCATCCAGACATTGCCTTCCCACATCTTCGTCACGAACGCCAGAAATTTTCCGTCTGGCGAGGGAAGCGGTGTAAAGATAAATTGATTCTGGTAATCTCCGCTGACCAATAGCGGCTGTACCTTACCCTCGGGGGTGACGTGGAGCAGGTTGGAGCCATCCCCGATCTTGGCCGCGACGAAAAAGCTTTCCCCATCGGCTGCCCAGGCTATCTGGTAAAACGTTGTTCCCTCCTCGCCCACCGCCGGAGGGGTTTGCATTGCGGATTGACCTGAGATCTCATGCCATGTGCCGTCAGCCAATGTGAGCACCTCGATCCGTTCTCCGTATTTATGCCGATCAACGACGGCCACGCGCGAGCCGTCGGGTGACAGGTCCCACCCACGCATATCGTCGGGGGAAACAATGGCAGTCTCGCCCAGCCGGTGTCCTTTTCCGTGCAACGGATCCAAAGAGTAGAAAACCAACTTGTTTGGTTCGGTCACGGCGAGAACACAGGATGAGTTGGCCTTCGGGTTATACCTGCACCGGAACGCGTCCCACTCGTTCCCCGGTACTTCGAGCACCTTCACCGCCGGGCCGCCGCCGATAGGTCGGCGCATAAGCGAATACGAATCGGGACTTGCATGGGATTGCCCAGGCTTCAGTTCTACGTAGAGAAGCCAATTGCCATCGGGAGACGTCTCAGCTCCAGCCACGTGACCCGGAGCCGAGACGAGCTTTTCCGCGGCGCTCTCGTCTGGCCGCTGCCGAAAATTTCCAGCCATACCCCCGTTGGTTATCAAGTAGAAGAGAATGAACTGGGAGTCATGAGTCCAAGATGCCATGCTGCCCGCTAGTTTTTCAAACCGAGTGAAACTCCGGGGCGCCTTGATCGTAGTGGCGTGGGGATCCAGCTCAGCCGTATAAGCCTCTGTCCAGGTTCGGTACTTCACCGTTGCCAGGTGCCTGCCGTCGCTTGTGACGCTCGGAACACCACAGCACGATTCCTCCCATTGGGTTAGCCGTTCGGGCTCGCCGATTGCTTGTAGCGTGCCCGGCTTTACCCGGAGCTGCCAAAGGCTGCCTTCCTCCATGTCCGATTCGGGGCCCCGAACCACTAGGGGGCCTCGAGCTACCACGAACAGCAAGCGCCAGTCGGAAGACCACGTTGCAGCGTACCAGGCGAAAGTGTTCGATTCGGGTAAGCTGGCCTCGGACAGAAGAGTCTTTACGGGGCCGCTGCGGCAGCGCAAACTTCAATAGCTCGTCGGTAGGCACTCTGCTTCGTCTTCCATGTCCTGAGGTAAGCGATCCACATACCATCAGGTGACCAAACAGGGAGGGACACCTCTC
>CAWCZN010000005.1:0-92652 GCA_963800045.1 uncultured Acidobacteriaceae bacterium
CGAGTACCTGAATCATTACCGGGGAGCACCGACGCCTCCAACCCGTGTTCACCACAGGCCGAGCAAAACGCGTAGTATGCCCGCTCCGATTCACCCTTGTTCACAAATGTTTCAGCGCACAAAGGCACCGGAGCGTTCGAAATTAGTTAAAGATCTTGTTCTGGAGGTTCCGCGATTCCCGCTAACCCGTCGGAAAAACTTTGTTCCCGACATCCAGCCTCGTGGCCGAGGCAGCTTATTTGAAGCGTTACTGGTTAGATGTCAACCTATGTCGCGGGACTCACTATCTTAATCCGCGCCGGTCGACAACGTTCACACTTCGTTGCTGACTTGATTTTTATAGCAAACTCAAACCGCGGTTGCAAGCCCGCACCTACAACTTTCGCGTCGATTTCGTTCCCGAATTGCTCTGACCCGCATAAACACTGGCGATTCCACGACAAGAAAATTTTCACAAAAGTTTTGCGCGAAGGCCTCATTGCCCCGCCCTTGATGCATGTTTCCCACGATTTGCGCAGATAGGCCGCAGTTAGCAGTTGTGCGACATGCCCTTTCTTCACCGAAGGGTAGGTCTTCGGTAACAGGGATCTAGACTCGATTCGGCAGATCCCGCCCACCCTGTCCGCAACATCGGCGGACAAGGATGGGCCGCCCATTTGGGAAGGATAGTCTCCGTAACTGACTTATAGTAAGACGGTTACTCAACAGTTCCCACCTCCACCACCACGACCTTGGTCGCCTCGGAGTCCCCGTTCCTCACCCCAACCTTCCGCGGCTTGCACACCCACATCAGCTTCCGGAAGTCGTCCAGCGGGATGTCGAACTCGTCCAGTTCCTTCACCATCACCGCTCCCGACGGCGCCGCCAGCACCGCCGGCCCTGCGATTTCGATCTCCGCCCCGGTCTGCATCTCGACGACGAAGATCGCGCCCGGCTCTTCGCTCAATACTCGCTCGACCTTCGCCTCGCCGCCAATCACCAGCGGCTCGGCGCCGCGCCCCAATTGGACCGCTGGCGGCAACACTTCCACCACAACATTGCGAAACGCGTGATCACACAGATTCTCGACGACATGTACCAGACCGGCCTTCGACAGTTCGCTCTCGCCATCCACGTAGTTCAGTCGTTTCGGCTCTTCGCCGCGCGCGGCGCTGATGATCTCTGCGCCCTCCGCGACATACAACAAGTAATCAGTGGGATGGTGATGACAGAGCGTGCGCGCATGCGCCGGAACTTCCACGGCAAACGCGCGGATGTATTGGTTAGCGATCGCCAGGTGGTGATAGGGCTCGTCTTCGATTTCGAAAACGTTTTCGCAACTGTGTGAGGAACTCATCGCATCCATTTTGACGCTGCGGAGACCAGCATGCCATGTGATACAGTCTGGCTCAAACCAGTTTCCCACGAGGTGGGCTTATGTCCCTCTCTGTCGATAGCCGCGCTTGCGGCAGGGTCTACGTTATCCGCTGTATCGGCCGTATCGTCGCCGGCGATGAATCGCGCACGCTGGAAGCCGTTATCACGCGCTCTCTTCAGGATTTCAACCGGCTGGTGATCGACGTAGCCGATGTCTCGCGCGTCGACAGCTCGGGCATGGGCTTGCTGGTGCGATTCCTCTCGCGGGTGAAAGCCAATGGTGGCGACCTGCGCCTGGCTTCGCCGCAACCGTTCTTCCGCAGCCTGCTGGAGATGACCAAGCTCACCACCATCCTCCGCGTCTACAACACCGAAGAAGAAGCCATCGTTTCCTTCCTCAAAGAGCCGCCCACGGCAGCCAAAGAAACCACGCCCGCTGGACCGCTGGTTCTCTTTCTCGATCAGTCGGTCGACCTGTGCGCGTTTGTGCGCAAAATGCTCAACGGACACGGCTACGAAGTGGTGACTACATCGCGCCTGCATGACGCCAAGCTGCTGCTCAGCGCTGCCGACTTCTCTTACCTCGTGCTGGGGCCGGAGTGTTCGCAGCTGCCGTGCGACGACGTTATCGCGACCTTGAAGCCGTTTGCCAAGAGCGCCGATGTAGTCCAGCTTCAACGCGGCTTCCAGATGGACGACGCTGAGCGCGCCGCCTCTGACCTGCTGCAGCGTATGCGGCCGCAGGCCTGATTTCCGCGCGCGCTTAACACAATTTTTATGCTGCGCCCCGTGCCGCCGGGACTACGATAGTGCTCCTGTAGTACGAGGAGTCTGTCATGCCCTCGAAGACGCATCGCCCTCCGGCACACGCCCAGAAAAAACATTCAACGCCGACTTCTCATCAAGCAGCCTATTGTTGCGCAACATCCGTCGGTCAACACCGTCCTACTCCCCGGCCAGACGCGAACCAAGCCTCCGCTAGGCAAGGCACAGGCGCATCCCGGAGTGCATCCGCTCGACGCGCTGACTTCGTCGCAGGCAGTTCAGCCGCTGCCTAAGCCGCTCGGCCAGCCGCCGTATCACTACGAACTCGAAGCGGTCATTCCCGGCATAACCGCGCTGGCTACAAAGCAGGGCAGCCTGGTGTTTCACTGCGTGGGCGATACCGGCGGCATCAGCAATCCCGCATTCCAGACGGCGGTTGCCGACGCCATGAAGGCCGACCTTGAACTTTCAGCCGGCGAGCTGCCGCGTTTCTTCTATCACCTCGGCGATGTCGTCTACTTCAACGGGCAGGTCACCGACTACTACAGCCAGTTCTACGAGCCCTACAATCACTACACCGCGCCCATCATTTCGATTCCCGGCAATCACGACGGCGATCCCATCAACAGCTCGCAGACTTCGCTGGATGGGTGGGTGCGCTACTTCATGCAGCCCGACGCGCACATCAATCCCGAATCGCAGGACGCGCCGCGCGCCACGCTCTCGCAGCCGAACGTTTATTTCACCCTCGACTGCCCGTTCGCGACCATTGTCGGCATGTACACCAACGTTCCCGAGGGTGGCTCCATCGACTCCATCCAGCAGCAGTGGCTGACCAACGAGTTCGCCACCGCGCCCACCGACAAGGCGTTCCTGGTCGCCCTGCATCATCCCATCTATTCGTTCGACGCCTTTCACAGCGGCAGCGCGCGCATGGCCGACGCCCTGCAGCAGGCCATCAACGACTCGCGGCGCGTGCCCAACATGGTGCTCACCGGACACGTACACAACTATCAGCGCTTCGAACGCACGCTGGTGGCGAAGTACAAGACGCCGTTCCTGGTCATCGGCCATGGCGGCTACTACAACCTGCACGCCTTGACCGCTGCGCCTGGCACCACCGACGCCGACACGCAGGCGACGCTGGTTGCCGGCAACGATCAGCAACACGGCTACTCGATTCTGACGGTGGATGCTGACACCATCTCCGGCGTCATGAACCTGGCCGCTGCCACCACGCATAAAGCCGTGCCGAGCGCCGACACCTTCTCCTATCCCGCGGGCCCGATTTACCTGCCTGCTGGAGCGACGGTGAGCTTGTAGCGGAATTCGAAAGGAAGGGCTGGCCTTCAGGCCTGCACCGCCGGAATTCGAACCTTCTCCTTCCGACTTGCTATGCCACGGTAGTGGCATTTCGCTGCATGCGGAATGTGCACTGCCATTGCGGAAATGCGCTATCCTGATAGGCAGGAGTTGACATGCTCGATAATCTGTTTCAGCCGATGCACCTGCTGGTGATCCTGTTTATCGCCTTGCTGGTGTTTGGCCCCAAAAAGCTGCCCGAACTTGGCAAGGGTCTGGGCGAAGGCATTCGCGGCTTCAAAGAGGCGATGAACGCCAAGGACGAGACTGCCACCCCCGGCGAGGGAGAAAAAAAAGCCTAAGCGCCTGCCGCTGAAGCTGATCCCAGCCCGCTGAGCCAGCGGGCCGCGGCTCGTCATCATGCCCGACATCCTCTTCATTCTAGTGCTGGCGCTGATCATATTCGGCCCCAAGAGGCTGCCGGAGGTCATGCGTCAGGTCGCCAAATTCATGGCCCAGTTCCGCATGATGCGCGATGATCTGAAGCGCCAACTCGAGAGCGAAATGCTGAAGATCGAGTTGGAAGAGCGCCAGAAACCGAAGACGGTCGCCACTCCGCCGCCGGCTCCGCAGCTTCCGGTCGCCACCGCCCCACCTGCCGAAAGCGTCCCTACTGGCCAGCCTCCCACAACGGTGGATGGCAATATCTCTGCCGCCGGGTAGCCTTCGAAGCTAGCCTGGACCTTCCCGATTACATTGCTGTCAGCCCGCCGTCCAATCACTTAGCCCTGATTTGCCCATAATTTCCCGGAACATTCCCCGGAGGACGGGCATCGAAACTGGGATAGAATGGAGCCAGCGGGCAGTAGCTCCCTCCATCAACGAATTTCATCATGTCGAAGACCACCAAGATTCTCGTCCTTGTCTCCTCATTCCTGATTGCCTCGTTTATCGTCATCGGCGGCCTGGGTGTGCACGCTGACACGCCGAGCGACGGCACCGATGGCTCGTATCGCCAGCTTGGCGTATATAGCGAGGTGCTGTCGCGCATCCGCACCGAGTACGTTGAGGAGCCCAACATCACTGCCGTCACCAACGGCGCGCTGCACGGACTGCTGGAATCGCTGGACGCCGACTCCAGCTATCTCGACCCGACTGAGTTCAAGGAATACAAGCAGCGCAAAGAAGGCAAGGCCGGCATCGGCGCTGCGGTATCCAAGCGCTACGGCTATGCGGCGGTCATCTCGGTGATCCCTGGCGGTCCTGCCGACAAAGCTGAGATCGAAAGCGGCGACATCATCGAAGCCATCGAAGGCAAATCGACGCGCGACATGTCGCTGGCGGAAATCGATGGCCGCCTGACCGGACCTCCGGGATCGGTGGTCAACGTTTCAGTAGTTCGCCCGCGGCGCGCACTGCCCGTGAAATCGGCTGTAACCCTGGCGGTCGTCACCGATCCGCCGATCACCGATAAAGTCATGGCAGACGGCATCGGCTACATCAAGATCGACGACTTCCCCAAGGGCCGCTCGGAAGAAATCGCCAACAAGCTGAAGTCGCTGCAAAAAGAGGGTGCGAAGAAGATCATCCTCGACTTGCGCAACTCCGGTGACGGTTCGGAAGACGAAGGCGTCGCTACCGCGAACCTCTTTCTGAATCACGGCACCATCACTTACTTGCAGGGTCAGAAATATCCCAAGCAGACGTTCAACGCCGATCCGCAAAAAGCGGTCGCGCCCAACGTTCCGCTGGTGGTGCTGGTGAATCGTGGCACCGCAGGACCGGCTGAGGTGGTTGCGTCGGCAATCATGGAGAACGCGCGCGGCGACGTGGTCGGCGACAAGACGTTCGGCTCCGGTTCCATCCAGAAGGTCATCGACATGCCGGATGGCTCGGCGCTGATTCTGTCGGTTGCGAAGTACTACTCGCCGTCCGGCAAGGCGCTGCAGGATACGGCGGTTACGCCTAACATCCTGGTTGCCGATGCCGGCGACGACTTCATCGCCCCCGACGAGGACGAGAACGCCGAAGACGATGCGCAGGAGCAAAAGGAAAAGGCGACGCAGCCCGACGATCAGTTGAACAAAGCGATCGAAGTGCTGAAGACGCAGAACACCAAAGCCTAGTCCTAACGCAGGGAAACAAGGGCACGGAGACTATCCGTGCCTTTTTCATTGGCCAGAACATCATCCGCAACAGATGTCTCTGCGTAACAAAAACCGCTTATACTGTCGGCACACATTTTCACACCAAGCGAGGACCCTATGAAACGCGTCACCGGCGTCGGCGGCATCTTCTTCAAGGCGAAAGATCCGAAAGCGCTCTACGAGTGGTATCGCAAACACCTTGGCATCGAGAGCTCGCCCGAGGCCGGCGCGATGTTTCGCGCAGGCGACGATCCGGAAGCTCTCACTATTTGGTCGATCTTCCCGCAGGACACGAAATACCTGGGCTCGCCGGAGCGCGCCTTCATGATGAACTTCCGCGTCGACGACCTTAAGGCGCTGCTGCAAGCTCTTCGCGAAGAAGGCGTGCAAGTCGACGAGAAATTCGAAGAGCACGAATACGGCAAGTTCGGCTGGATCACGGATCCGGAAGGCAATCGCGTGGAACTGTGGGAGCCGCCAAAGGAATAGGGCTCACGGCGTGGGGTTACGGGGCTGGTGAAATCGGCAGGTTGTTGAACGCGGGTGCCGCACACAACGCGCTGTTCGTTGTGTGGGAAGGAACGATGTGCGCAAGCTCATCTCCTGCCTGGAACTGGCTTCTTCCTTCCACTCATACGAAACCCGCGAATCAGTGGCGCACTCGTGTAGTGCCAAATGCTAATCGCTAGTTGCTCATTGCTAGTTGCTCTTTGCCTCGACTAACATGTCTGCCACGCACCAGCAAGCCAGAGGATGACCTGTGCCAGACGCCCCCATCGCCTTTTTCAGTTATAGCCGTGAGGATTCCGACTTCGCGCTTCGCCTGGCCAACGATCTGCGAGCTGCCGGTTCGGCCGTGTGGATCGATCAGCTCGACATCGGCCCCGGCGAGCGCTGGGACCGCGTCGTGCAGCAGGCGCTGGAAAGCTGTCCCACCGTACTCATCATCCTGTCGCCCGCGTCCGTCAACTCCAACAATGTGATGGACGAGGTTTCCTTCGCGCTCGATCAGCAGAAGGCGATCATTCCGGTGCTTTACCGCGACTGCGACATTCCCTTCCGCGTTCGCCGCTTTCAGCATGTCGACTTTCGCGACAACTATGAGCACATGCTGGAAGAGCTGAAGCGATGCCTGCACCTGGCCACGTCTTCCGCGCCCGCGGCGCCAGTCCCAATCGTTCAACCTCCCACGCCGCCGGCTCCGAGCCCGCAGGCGCCTTCGTCTCCGCCGTCACCGGTTCAACAACATGGTCCGGTCGAGCACGAAACCCCGCGACCGTCGCATGCGCAAACTAAGCCACCGCGCGCCGGATTTCCCGCCTGGGCGAAGATTGCCATCGCCGTTGTGGCCATCCTGATCCTCGGCGTCGTCCTCATGAACATGGGATCGAAGGCGGGCAAGCGGGCGTTGACGGAACCCTCCAGCGACCTCGACAAAACCTTTCCCTCTGACCTCAACAAAGATGACCGCCTCAATACGGAAGCTGCCGGAAGCACAGCCGCGAAGGTGGAAGTATTACGCACTGCGTTGACGACCGACGAGTCGCCGCCGCCGTGCCGCTTCCCGGAGAGCCACGGGAGCCCCGAATTCTCGGTGACCGACACGAAGATTTGGTATGCCTTTGAATTTCGCGGCGGGGCCCCTGACGATCAGTGGACGGTGACGTGGTTCCGGCCGAACGCTGGACACAACTTCGTAAACTACCTGACGCAGACGCTCAAGAACACGGCGACGGGTCATGGGACGTACTGCTACTTCATCAAGGTTGCGGGAACGCCCGTCCAGAATATGCCGGGCTACTGGTCCGTGCAGTTGGAACGCAACGGAGAAAGCGTCGACTCGCAGGAGTTCCTGCTCAGCAAGTAGCTCAATTCTTCCTGCTTGCCTGCTTGCCGGAGGGTCCCCATCTATCCCGCGCTTTTCAACGCCATCCCGGGTGCCCCGCGAGGCGCTGGACTCAAATCTGTTGTATGGGGGGCGGAGACGCGGCGCCGTGGTCAGTTGTGCTAAGGGGATTTTACGTCAGTTAATGATTCAAGGTTGCAAGAGGCAGTACTCGCCAAGCGGCTTTTCCTTGGCTCTGTCTGCGTTGATTCGATATATGTTCACGTTCTGACAGTCATTGTAGGTGCCTCTTCACCTGCCAACCTGAACATTTCGTACTCGCCGTTGTGTAAGACGTTGCAATCCGAATGCGACACAAGGCAGGTTAGATCAACTGCTCTCCCGTTCAGATCGGCCTCAAGGAAGACGACATCGCCCCCCTTCCCCTGTCTGGAACCGGATTTCACCGTAATCTTCTCGCTCTCAGCAAAAAGCAATGACGCAAATGCAACGAAGCCAAACATCGCGAGTATTTTCTTGCTGTCCATGCGGGTAGAACCCCGATTATTGTTGTGAACAGGCGTTAGCATAAACGATCTGCCCGGTCGGGATCACTTATCAAATTGCGATTTATCGCCCGCTATCGCGACAAGAAGCAACCAACGGCATCGCCGCGCACGCCGAACGTATGCAATCCGTCGGTTCCTTTCTGAGCAAGCACGAACGATTCCTCGACGGGGTCGTACAGAAGCACCGTGCCCTTGCCATCGTCTGCAACCGCTGCACACCTGCGTTTCAGGGATTCTTTGTGTCCGGTCTGTTCGAATGTGTCGCGAATCTCCACCGTCGTCCAGTACGGGTCAATGAGTGCAGCTCGCATCTCCGATAGAGCATCGCTGACGGCTGTGGCAGGCATTGATTTGCCGACTGCCTCGTCAGGCACTTCGTAAACGTACCTGTCAATCTCGCGCAGGATTTCAGCCCGAAATTGCGAAAGCTCGAGGTCTTGGCGCATGGGTGGCGTTAGCGGAACGAGATAATTGTTGTGAACAGACCATTTCACTCACAATCCAGAACGATCGATTGTGTCCGACGGCTTGAAGCTCGGGCGCTGCCCTACTCCGTCCAGCGCTTGAACACCAGGCAGCCGTTGGTCCCGCCGAAGCCGAAGGAATTCGACATGGCGTAGTCCATCTTGACCTCGCGCGGCTTGTTGGGAACGAAATCCAAATCGCAACCTTCGTCGGGATTTTCCAGGTTCATGGTTGGCGGCACGATCTGATCGCGCAGCGCCAGTACGGTGACGGCTGCTTCCAGTCCGCCGGCGCCGCCCAGCAGATGTCCGGTCATCGACTTGGTCGAGCTGACCAGCATCTTGTAGGCGTGCTCGCCGAAGGCGCGCTTGATCGCCGTAGCTTCCAGCTCATCGCCCAGCGGCGTTGAGGTGCCGTGTGCGTTGACGTAGCCAACCTGTTCCGGCGTGAGCCCTGCATCGCGCAGCGCATTGCGCATCACGCGATAGCCGCCTTCGCCCGCGGGGGCAGGCTGGGTGATGTGATTGGCGTCGGCGCTCATGCCGTAGCCGACCACCTCCGCAATAATCTTCGCGCCGCGCTTCTTGGCGAACTCCAGCTCTTCGAGAATCAGGATGCCCGAGCCTTCGCCGATAACGAAGCCGTCGCGATCCTTGTCCCAGGGGCGGCTGGCGTGATGAGGATCATCATTACGCGTCGACAGCGCGCGCATGGCGGCAAATCCGCCAACGCCCATCGGCGTGATGGCCGCTTCGGTTCCGCCGGCAATCATCACGTCGGCGTCGCCATATTTGATAACGCGGGCCGCATCGCCGATAGAATGTGCGCTGGTGGTGCATGCCGTACACGTGGCTTCGTTCGGACCCTTGGCGTTGTGGCGGATGCTGACTTGTCCGGCGGCGAGGTTGACGATGGCCGCGGGAATAAAGAACGGCGAGATTTTGCGCGGGCCGCCGTTCAGCAAATTATTGTGTTCGCGCTCGATGACGTCGAATCCGCCGATGCCGGAACCGATGTTGACGCCGGTCCGCTCGGCCATCTCTTCGTTTTCGACTTTGTAGTTGGCCATGCGCAGCGCTTCATCGCTGGCGGCAATGGCCAGATGAATAAAGCGCCCCATCTTGCGCGATTCTTTCTTATCGACAAGGGAAAGCGGATCGAAGTTCTTGACCTCGGCAGCGATGCGGCAGGCAAAATTTGAGGCGTCGAAGCTGGTGATTTGCTCGACGCCGCTCTTGCCTGTCAGTAATGCCTGCCATGTGGTGTCGGCATCATTGCCGACGCCGCAGATCATTCCGATCCCGGTGACCACCACGCGCCGGCTCAAACTATTTCGATCCTTTCGCGTGTGCGTTGATGTAATCAACGGCGTCTTTTACCGTCCGGATCTTCTCCGCATCTTCATCCGGAATCTCAATCTCGAAGGCCTCTTCGAAGGCCATGACCAGCTCGACCGTGTCGAGCGAGTCGGCACCCAGGTCGTCCACGAAGGAAGCGTTAGCGGTGACTTCCGCTTCGTCCACGCCCAGCTGCTCTACGATGATTTGTTTTACGCGTTCGTCAACCGATGCCATGAGGTCGGGATCTCCTTTTCAGCCGTAACGGCGGGCGCCGCCCCAGTGTCGAAGGCAGGCTCGCCTGAGCACGGGCGCAACTACTTCTTGGTCTTGGCGTGCGCGTCGATGTAGCTGACCGCGTCCTGCACGGTGCGGATCTTCTCCGCGTCCTCGTCGGGGATCTCGATTTCGAAGGCTTCTTCGAACGCCATCACCAACTCGACCGTATCCAGCGAGTCAGCGCCGAGGTCGTCCACAAACGAAGCATTGGGCGTGACTTCTGCTTCATCTACACCCAACTGCTCAACGATAATCTGTTTTACCCGTTCTTCTACCGAAGCCATCGAATTCGTCTCCTCTGACACCGCCGCGCAACCGGCCGGGGTGGCGAAACTCGTAAGTCTAAATTGCAGGCGCGAAGCCTGTAAAGATTGCTAAAACCGCTCCACATACAGATGCACACAAATGCGCCCACGGAGCACCGGGCATACGAATACTGCTTAATCCTAAATTGGGGGAAATACAACGGTCAACGCGAGAAGAAGCCGGGCTCGCTTTTCGCTACTGGCTTTTCGCTTTTGGGGCTCTTGGTCATGGCTCGGGAAGCGAGCCCGATGACGAGATCTTCTTCCAACGAAAAACGCTAGTCGGGTGCCCCATCCTACTCGCCTTCCGTTGGCGAGAGGGTGGGCCCTTCGTGTACAAAACTCGTATGCGAGCTGTCGTGCAGCGCGTGAGCCGCGCTTCCGTGAAGGTGGGAGACGAAACTACCGGTGCAATCGACGCCGGCCTGCTGGTTTTGCTGGGTGTCGCGCAGGATGACGCCGAGCCTGACGCCGAGTACCTCGCCGAAAAGATTGCGGGTCTGCGCATCTTCGAAGACGATGCCGGCAAGATGAACCTCAGCGTTATCGACATTGGCGGAGCGGTGCTGGCTGTCTCGCAGTTCACGTTGTACGGCGACGTTCGCCGCGGCAAGCGCCCATCCTTCGACGCCGCGGCGCGTCCCGAGCGCGCGCGAGAACTCTACGAATACTTTGTCGCCAAGATTCGCGCCGCCGGTCTACGCTGCGAAACCGGACGCTTCCAGGCGATGATGGACGTTTCGCTGGTCAACAGCGGGCCGGTCACAATTCTGCTGGATTCGAAGAAGAGTTTCTAGATGTTCCGAAGGTGGAGCACCGCTTCAGCGGTGCATAGAAGGAAGCCTCACGTATCCGGATTTAGCCGCTGAGGTGAGCCTGGCTCGTCCCGTCGGCTGCCGACTCCGAAGCGAAGATAAGCGGCCAGTTCTACCCGAAAACTGCAATCAGCGGCTCTACTTCCCCTCATCCGCGCTGGGTGCGTTATACGTCGTCGTCTTGCCGCGCTTCTGCGTGCTCTGCGGCGTCACCTCAGTCGGCACAGAACATTTCGGCGACACCACCTCGACATCGGTCACCTGAAAGCGCCGCATCTGGGCCACCGGCTTGTCTTTTGATTGCGACTGCGTGGGCGCCGGCGTTGCCGGCTGCTGCGGAGCCTGCCACTGCCCCGTCAGCTTTACCTTGCTGCCCGCGTCATTCTTCAGGTCATCGGGCCCAAGGATCTGCACGCCCATGCGGTAATTCATGTTATGCAGCACGAACTTGCCTTCCTTGTCGGGCGCGGCCAGGCATCCGATCAGCGTCGATCCTTTCGCGTCGGCCGGCTTCGTGATCTGGTCGCCCGTAGTGCCGCTGTTGTCCTGCGTCGCACTGCTCGCATTTTTTTGCTGTTGCAATGGAGTGCTGCCGGTTGGCGGAGGGGTGGCGGGTTCTTGCGCGGCTGCCAGCATGCATGCCGCAAGTACAAACAGTGCGAGGTGAATGGGCCGGCTCATCAGCGAATCCTCTTCGTACATAGAATATCCAAAGGTTCGACGCAGCAGGCGAGGCGGGAGTTGCAGGTGGGATAAAGGCATCGAGGCACGGTGACCGCGGCATCAGGAGATCAGGCCTGCCGCGAGTGCCGTGCCTCTGATAAATAGACGCGTCAGCTTAGGCTTTGTTAGCCCAAATTGATGCGTTCAGGCAGCCGACCACGCCGTCGATCACCTTGCCCAGGCCATCCTGGAACTTGTTGGGGTCGGCGATGGTCTTGCCGGCCACGGCGTCTGCCGCAGAAATTGTCTGGTTGACTGCCGTCAACGCCGCAGCCTTCTTGGTAGGGCCGTTCTTGGCGCCCAGCACGGCTTCCGTGACCTGACACAATGTCAAACCCTGGAATGCCGCCAGCGGATGCGGCAGCGAAAAAGCGAAAATCAGCGATATCAGGACAGAAAAAAACCGCCCTGCTAGGCGGTATGGCTTCGGCATGACGAATGCCTCTCTCTGAGATGTAAGTAATCTTGTCCCACAGAGTGGGAGGTTAAGAAGCGCGATGGAAAACCTCCGCATCGCGAACGTCGATTCCTTTAAGAAACTCGCCGGGGACCGGCTTCAGCTCGGCTTCTGCAGGAGTTCATACTGACGCATGAACTCCTCCACGCTGTCCACGTAAACGTCGGCAAAGTCGACGACGTGGCGGCGCGACTGGATCATTTCCATGGCATCATGCCGGCTGAAGCCCAGGGCGCGAAGCACTGCCATCGCCATCATGGGCGCGCGATGCACGCCGGCGGCGCAGTGGATGAAAACTCGTGATTCGGCATCGTCGAGAGCCCGGAGAGCGAACTCCACGCCGCGCTGGAAAAGCTCGGGCGGCTTGGGGCGAAAGTCGTCGTCCGTCGGATTCCACAGCACCGCGACCCCGTACGGGCCCGCCAGTTGGGTGTCGTCGAACTCGATCTGCATGTCGATAATGTGTGTGACCCCGGCGCGGACCACCTCGATCATCTTCTCGTCGTTCCAGATGCCCCCGCCGACCGCGATGCGGTCCGTCACCCAGGTCATGTCCATGCAGCTGCTTTCTCCTCGTTCCCGGGAACAACCTTCCCGGTCGATACCAAACTTTTATTTTACAAGGCGGCCCGCTCAGGCCACTTCCGGCTCCTGGGTCGAAGGGGGTACGCCAATCTTGTCGAAGAACAAATCGATTGGATGCACCGCGGCCGGTTGGGCTGCCGCCTCTTCTCCCGCCTGAGCCGGCACGGCGATCGCCGCCGCGGCGGCGTTTTCGTCGTCCGGCGTGGGTATGTCATAGAGGCCGGCCAAGCTGAACAACTCCTTGGCGGCGGCCAGGTTTCCCGAACTGGCGGCGCTGATGATCGCCTCGGTGATCTTTTGCGCCGAAGCCCACACCGTGCGCTTCAGCCGGTCTACTGTCATCTGCTTCGCCTTCAGCGATGCGTACTTCGCCGCCGACTTGCTGCTCTTCTTTGATTTCGATGGCTTCACGCCCGCGGACTTACCGGACGCGCTCTTCTTGGCGGTCTGCGATTTCTTCGCCGCGCCTTTGTGCGGAACGGCGACCGCAGCCGGCTTCTTGCCGAAGCGGCTGGAGCTTTTTACGAGTGCCATGATGTCAACCCTTATGTCGTACCGAGATAGTGCCCTGCCATTCCGCGTCAGCCGGACAAACAGAAAAGCTCGCGATCGACCGCGAGCCTTGAAGACGTTCGTTTGGGCCGAGCGGACGCCCAAGACGGCCCGGCCAGAAATGGCCGTCGCTAGCAGGGCGTGAAGCCGAAGCGAGCCCGGAAGAATTGGCTCCCAGAAACAGAAAAACCCAGCACGAGGGCTGGGGTCTGGTCGGGAGGCTTCTCTGTGGGAAGCGATCCCTTTGCTTCAACTCTGAATCCACTATAGCACGTCGAGGGGGCAAAATAACAATAATTTAGCACTTTATATTTAGCTTAGATTCATCACTTTACGGCTTATTGTTGTGTTTTGCCATATTGACATGTACAAATTGCGCGACCAGCCGTTAGTTGATAGTGATACTTTTAAACCCTTGCCAAGACTGAAGGCGAAACTGCCTGCCTATCAAAAAACGGAACTACTATCGTGACTCGTAGAATAGTTTCGACAAGAATGTTAGCCCAGTTCCCGTCATCGCGAGACTTCGACGGAGAACTTACTCAGGGTTGCGCGGTGGGAGCCGAGCGACCCTATTTTTTCTCTGGAGCGCCTTCTTTGGTCTCGGCAACTTGCCTCCATTTGGCCTGCCGTTTATCGTTGCTTCTGCATGTCTCACAAGAAGCGCCCACATTCCAGCAGCTCTCAAAAACCGCAGCCCAAGGTTCCGCTCGCGCCGCCTAAGCCAGCCAAGACGCCCGCTCCCTCCGAGCAGGCCGACGGCTCCGACCCCAGCGCACCAAAATCGGGCGCTCTGGGGACCCCGGGCTGGCCCAAGCCGACCGATACCAACGCCGACAAAGCGGCGAAGCAGTCGGGCAACGGCAATCCTGCCCAGGTTAGCGCTGGCGCGCGAACCTGGGGCACCACCGACGCTTCGCTTCGCACCTACTCCATCCCCGACTACCGCCTGGAGAAGCCTGACTTCCGCATCTTCATGTCGGGCGAAGGCTCCAGTGTCGAGTACCGCATCGAAGGCGATCTCTCGGCAGCCGCGCCGCCCATACGCGAGTCGAAATATCTCTCGCGCGAACAGTGTCTCCAGATCTATCGCTGGATGCTGCTCAACCGCCGCATGGAAGTCGCGCTGGAAAATCTCTACAAGCAGGGCAAGGTAGTCGGCGGCGTTTATTTCGGATTGGGGCAGGAAGGCTGCTCGTGCGCGTCGGCGTACGCGCTCGGCGAAGACGACTGGCTGGGCCCGATGATTCGCAATCAGGGAGCGATGCTGGTGCGCGGCTTCACCGCCGCCGACATCATGCGGCAGTACATGGCCAAGGGCGACTCGCCCACCTGGGGCCGCGACGCGTCGTCGCACTTCGGCGACTTCCAGAAGCGCAACGTCTGCGCTCCGATTTCAATGCTGGGCGAACTGATCGGTGTAATGGCCGGCGTGTGTCTCGGCGCCCGCCTGCAAGGCAAGAACGTCGTCGGCCTGACCTATGTCGGCGATGGCGGTCAGTCCACCGGCGTCACCTATGAGAGCCTGAACTTTGCCGCGGTGCAGAAGCTCGGGCTGGTGCTGGTGGTCGAAAACAATCTGTGGGGCTACTCCACGCCCGCCGACATGCAGTTCCTGGTGAAGGACCTGGCCGAGCGCGCCATCGCCTACGGCATCCCCAGCGTGATCGTCGACGGCACCGATCCGTGCCAGGTTTACGACGCGACCCGCGAAGCTTGCGAGCGCGCCTATCGCGGCGAAGGCCCGACGATGATCGAAGCCAAGATGATGCGCATGAAGGGCCACGCCATTCATGATGCGGCGCAGTACGTCCCGGCAAAGTTGTTCGAGTACTGGCGCGCCCGCGACCCGATTGCGCGCTTTGAAAACTACATCGTCAACGACAAGAAGTGGATGACGGCAGCCGAGAACGAAAAGATGATCGAGGATGTAGAGCGCCAGCTCGAAGCCGATCGCGATGCGGCCGTTGCCTCGCCCATGCCCGATCCCGCGACCGACAAAACCCATCAGGGCGTGTACTGCGATCCCTCGTGCCACCAGATCAAGCCGAAGTACGGACCCGTGGTGGCTAAGCTACGCAAAGGCGCAGGACCGAAGGCGGTCGAGGCGGCAGTGCACTTGAAGTAAAGTCCCGCCACAGGCGGGACGATACCTCTTCAGCCCACCGCGGAAGCGGTGGGTATCGCGCCAATCAAATGAAAAAGCCGGCTTCAGTCAGCGGCACGGTTCACTCCAATAACAAACCGCCGGCCTCTGCGACCGGCGGTTCCGTATTTCCATTCTCAACTGCTCTTACTTCGTTTCGGGCTTGTTCCGCATGCTGGGCGGGAGGTTGTCCAGCTCGCCGCGCTGACGTGCCGGATGATCCGACTTGATGCCCGGGATGGGCGTCTCGCCGGCCGAGCTCATCTGCGGCTCGGTCATCTCGCTAAGGATGTAGCCGTACGACGAGGTGTAGGTTCCCTGGTTGAACAATCCGTTCTGCGGCTGGAAGGCCTGCTCGAAGATCGGGAAGGCGCGTCCGCCCGCGGGGAAGACCGTCGCCACGTAATCGGCAACCATCCTGCCCGAGAAGGTATTCGGCAGCCAGCTCAACTGCATCGAGGGACCAAGCTGACGGCCGGCAGACCAGGTCTGTCCGCCGTTGCTGGTAATCGAGAAGCCGGCATACAGGCTGCAGCTGTTGCCGCAATTCGATACCGGGTAATAGTAGTAAGTCATGCCCATGTGGGCGCTGCTGCCCGAGGTCCCGATGTCGATGCCCATGCCGTTGATGAAGTGATCGACGCCGCTGCCGATCGGGTCCAGCGGGACGCGCACCTTCGAAGACCAGTGCGTGCCGTCGGTCGAGCTGCTGTAAACGATGTCGTTGGCCGAGCAGTTGCTCTCGAAGCTGCAATCGGACCACGACACGTACACCGTGCCCGCGCCGTCAATGGCCGCCGAAGGCAGGCCCGCGCTGCGCAGGTCGCCGGCTTCGCCGTGGCTGGGAGCGTTGGCAATGCTGAGCGCGCCGGTCCAGCTGGCGCCGCCGTTGGTCGACATAAAGGCCGACATGCCGCCGTTGAAGTCGGCGAACGGAACCACGACGTTGCCGTTAGGCTGCACCAGCGGATTGCCGCCGATGCCGTAGTCCTGGTTCGCGGTCGTCATGGGCGTGCCCCAGGTCTGGCCGCCGTCGGTCGAGGTGCTCATGTAAAGCAGGTCGCCCACGTCCGGGTTGTCCCACTCGACGTAGCAGTTGCCGTAGTGCGGGCTGGTCGGGGAATTGTCGCAGGTGATCCAGTTCTTGTCGGCATCCTGGTTCTGGATGACGTAGATGGGATTGTCCCAGTGAAGGCCGTCGGAGGAGCGGCTGACGGCCACAGTGTCATAGTTGCCGAGGGGCAGGGTGCAGATAAGCCACTTGCCGAATTTCTTGTTGTAGGCCACGGCCGCGTCGCTGGCCGCGCTGTTGGGGCCGCCGCCCTCCCACTGTGTCAGACCCGGCAGGTAGCCGTTGGTCCAGGAGATGCCGGCGTTGAACGAGGTAGCCCATCCGATGTCGGCGCCGCCGCCACTGGAGATGCGGCCAACCTGGAATGCAGTCACGATGACCGGTCCGTTGACAGCCGCGCCCGGTTCCACCTCAGTCGCGTGTTGGCTGGTTTGATTGGTGAAGCTGTCTTGACTGATCTGCCGGAAAAGACTTTGCGCGCTGCTGGGAACAGCAAAGGCTCCCAGGGCAAAGCTCAACCCGAGTGTAACGATCGTCCGGCGCATGCCGCGACGAGAACACGAATGCCGTGATTTCATCTAAGAAGTTCCTTCTTGGTCAGACTGGTGTCGATTGGCACCGGTGAGTTTTTATGTTTTGCGCTGGAGCGGAGGAGACGATGGCCACCGTCGAGGCACAAAAAGCGTAGCGTGCTGAGTTGCTCAGTGTCAACGAAAACGATAGTAGATGAAACAGAATGGTCAGTCAGTGTTCCGCTTTTGAACAAACGCGGGTGCCTGGCGTTCCATCACTAGCCGTGTTCGATACCGGGTTTGCGAACGCCGAGTGCGGCAATTGGACGGCCCGTTCTTGCGGCAATCCAGCGCGAGCCAATGCACGCAGCGCCGTAGGCGCGACAAACGTTAGCCCCGCCGTTCACGGCGGGGCACGCGACCTACGGCGCCGTTTTCGCTATGCGGAGTTGAGAACGTCCTGCGTGCTAAACTTCGGTGTTCTGTACCATCCGAGGGAAGATACCGTGCGACCTGCCGTGTCTGTTACGCTCCGCTCTGTTGTTTCTTTATCTGCACTATTCCTGATAGGCGCCGCTCCCGCCATCGCCCAGCGCACCGAAACCAAGGACGCCGGCAGCGGCCGCAAAATCGTGCTGCACTACAACGCCGCCAACCAGATCGTCGAGAACGATACCCTCGGACCCAACGGCGAGTTGCTGGAGAAAAACGTTCTGGAATACAAGCCCGGCTACTACGTGCCGCAGTCGCTCAACACTTCGTATTGGCCCAACGGCAAAACCCACAAGATCACCCGCGCCACGTATGACCCCAACGCCAATTTCACCGGCGAGTTCATCCAGGTCTTCGACGAAGCGGGCAAGCAGATCGGCGGCCATCGCCTCACCCACGATCCTCTGACCAACGTGTTCAGCTGCGCGGAATGGGACACGGCTTCGCAAAGCTACAAGGCACGCGAGTGTCCGGCGGGCGAAGAGGCCGAGGGCGGACCGGAGACGGTGAAGACCTTCACCCAGCAGGAGGTCGATCAGCAACTGGCTGCGGCCCGCAAGAACGCCGCGCAGACGCCGCCTTCCAATCCCGCGCCTGCGCCGTCAGGTCCGCAGGGCGCGATCAGCGTGCGCGAAGTAGGATTGGTTCTGCCGTCGCACATTCGTCCCGGCGAGCGCGTGTCGGGTACCGTGGTCGAAAATCCCGCCGACTACGAAAACATGGGACAGGTGGTGGTGACGCGCTACGCGCTGCCGTTTGAAGCCAGCGGCAAGTTGTCGACGCTGGCCGGATGGGCGGTCGAGATTTCCGGCGAGCCGCCGCAGCCCGCCGATGGACCGATCTCCCTGACCATTCCTCCGGGACAGGTGGCCATCGCGGTGATGTTCCGCGCAGCCGACAATGTGGGTGCGCCGGTGGCGCACAGCATCATGATCCCGCGCGCCACCCGCGACAAGAACGCAGCGGTGGAGTGGCTGGCTCCGGCGACTTGCGTCAAGAACCGGCTGTGCATGGTGCACGGCGAGTTTACCGGCAACAGCAAGCGCACCTTCGCCGCATTTTCCAACCAGCCGGCAAAGATCATCGCCGAAACCATAACCGCGATTTACCTCGCCATTCCGCCGGCCACCGATCCCGGGCCGCGTCCGCTGGTCGTGGCCGAGGGTTCCAAGGCGATTGCCTTCCCCATGGTGGTCAGCGCGGTGGACGTACACCCGCAGCGGCGCAAACTGGCGCTGGGCGATAAGATGCTGGTCTATCTCACCCTCAACGGGCCGGAGGAGCTGGCCGAGTCGGAGTGGCGTCCGGGAAATTTCCCACCGTCCAATCTGGATGACGCGCGCGCGCTGGTTCCGGGATTCAAGATGCCCAAGGCGAAACAAGAGGATCACGACGCCAAAGAAAAGCACGAAGCCGAAGAGAAGGCCAAAGGCGGCAAGGGTGAGCCCGACGAAGACGATCAGGGCGGCGAGATTCTTCTGGTAGTGAAATGTACCAGCCCCGACGGCATCGCCTTCCAGCAATCGAACAACGGAACCTACGTCTTTCACATTGCGCACAGCGGCTTCAAGATGGGCGAATTCAAGTACAAGATTCTGGTCGATGCCTCAGCCAAGGGCGGCACCTTCGACATCCAAACCAGCGTAGTGCCTATGCTGGCGCCGATCACGGGACAGGTCTTCACCGCGGGCGACGCGAAGTAGATTCCAGCTAGAACAAAAATAGATCCGCGCTAGGAAACCGGCGCCTCCGTGAATCGTTGTCATCGGACGCCGCAGGCCTGAAGACATCAACCGGGCACGGCGAACGTGTCCCGCCACAGGCGCGACGATACTTCTTCAGCCCACCGCGGAAGCGGAATGCAGAGCCGGCTTCAGCCGGCGACCCAAACCTGCCATCAAAAGCTCTTCGACGAGCATTGCTCAAGGTTTCGCCGGAGCAACGTTGTATTCCGCTTTCTCCCACTCCGTGCCGTTTCCCTTCTGGCCAAGAATCTCCAGTTGCTGGTTCGCCACCAGCCATCGCGCAGGATAGTGTCCCTGCAAAAGGAATGAGCAGTCTTTCTTGTTCGACTCGCAGAAGATGGCGACGCCAGGCGCGTTCTCTCCCCGATCGAAGGACAACTCCGCCTCTACTCGATAATGAAGTCCCGCGGGTGACACCGTAACGTTCTGGATATGCGCCACGAGGGGATACTTCGTTATGTCTGCTCCGGGAAATTGCGCCGGCGTGGCGCTGGCCTCGCGTGATGAGTGCAAGGGAATAACCGCTGGTGTCGAAGCGTCGAAGCGGAAGTTAACCTCCACGTTGATCTGAACAGGTACCGGCTCGCCGTTCCGCGTTGCCGGTTTGAATCGCCATTTCTCGACCGCCGCGGTTGCCGCCTCATCCAGTCCCATCCCCATCGGACCCACGACCTTGATCTGCTTCGGGCTGCCGTCACGATCGACGACCAGCCACAACACAACCGTTCCACAGTAGCCGGCATTGCGGGCAGCGGCAGGATAGTCCGGGTCGGGAGTTTTAATCGCCTTCGGAGCCTTGACGGGACCGCCAACACGAAGCGGCGATGCGTTCCCTGCCGCTGCTCCGACTCGTCCACCATTCGCGTTTGCGGCGCCTGCGGCCGACGAGGACGGAATCGTTGCTCCCGATTGCTGGCCGACCGGCGGCGTAGTTGTCTTCTGCATGACCGCAAGCGACGCTGCGGCCAGCACCAACGAAAGAAGTAATTGCGTCATCATGATTGCCGATTATTGCCGAAGCCGACCGAGGCAGCAACGAGTTATGCTGTCCTTCCCACATCTGGAATTCGCCTTCGGAATTGGTGCTGCATCACATTCGCCGGTGACCTCTGGGCTTGATACTGATTGTATGAGCACGACATTGCTGGCGGAGCCTCGCGCGTCGAACGCGACGCCGTCAACTCTCGGCCGCCTCGACTACCTCGACAACCTGCGCTCGTTCATCATCGTCCTCGTCGTCGTCTTTCATGCCGCCATGAGCTACATGCTCTTCGCTCCCACATGGTGGTACGTCGTCGACACCAGGCAAAGCCTCGGCTTCTTCTGCTTCGTGATGATCACCGACGTCTTCATCATGCCCACGATGTTCCTGCTGGCCGGATACTTTGCCTTGCCCTCGCTGCTGCGCAAAGGCGACGACGGCTTCATCCGCGAGAAGTTGAAACGCGTCGGCATCCCCTGGGTTGTCGGCACGCTGTTCCTCGCGCCGGTCACGACTTACTTCATCTGGCTGAGCCGCACCAAAACGCCGCCGCCCTATCTGCACTTCTGGACGCACACGTTTTTCAGCACCTACTACGAGCAGGCACAGTTCTGGTTTCTGGGCGTGCTCCTGCTGTTTTACTTCGGCGTGATGATCGCCAACCACGGCAACGCGCGCCTGCGCCAGATGGAGCCGGGAACGGGCCGGCCGGGCGCTGTGGTTTTTCCCCGCGTTCGTCGCCGTGAACGCGCTGGTATTTCTCGCGGTGAACCAGTACGTCATCGATTACACGTGGGTCCCGGTGTCGTACCTGCTGGTGATTCAGCCGACGCGCTTCTCGCTCTACATCTTCTACTTCGCACTCGGCGTGCACGCCTATCGCCGCCGATGGTTCACCGCCGGCGGATACCGCCCGCGCATCGTGACCTGGCTGCCGCTGAGCCTGGTGCTGGGCGCGGCTTTCATGATGTACAAGCTGGCATTCGGACTGAAGCTCGGCCAGTTGAAATATCGCGCGGGTAACGATCTGCTGCATTGCGCGTTTTGCCTGGCGTCGGTATTCGCGCTGATCGCCGTGTTCGAGAAGCTGGTGAATCGCAGCTCGGCGTTGTGGCGCGGGCTGGCCAGAAATTCGTATGCCATCTATTGCGTGCACATGGTGATCGTGCCGCCGGTGGCGCTGATGATCCGGCCGCTGCCGTGGAACATCGTCGCGAAGTACGCGGCGACGGCACCGCTGTCGCTGCTGATTTCGTATGCGGTGTCGGAGTTCGGTGTGTCGCGCACGCCGCCATTCGCGATGGGGAAGAAGTAGTTCGCTCCGCCGGCCTGACCCTTCAGGGGCGACATCTGCCGCCGGCTGAAGCCGGCTCCGCTCTTCTCATCTCGCCTACCCACCGCTTCCGCGGTGGGCTGAAGCGGTGTCGTCCCGCCCGGCGGCGGGACACTGACTACTGACGGCTGGCAACTGGCGGCTCGCTACTGACAACTGTTTCTTGACATCTCCTCCGCGCGGTTCTACACCTGACACACGCCTTTCCCAGGGAGGACCCTATGGCCACAGCCGATGTTCCATCGCTCGATCTGTCTCTGAAACTCTCCGACCTCGCCAGCGCCAGCCAGCTCAAGAGCCTGTTGCAGGACAACGCCCAACCCATCTTCAAGTTCGCCGTCGAGACTGCGCCCTACTGGAACGGCCCGGTGGAGAAATTTCCCTCGGGCACCAAGGTCAGCTTCAATCTCTCGGAGAACGCCTGCTGGAAGACCTCGACCGGCATCAGCTTCGGGCTGACCGACATCGCCACCTGCGCGCTCGAGATCGTCAGCAAAGGCTGCTGCCTGAATTATCTCGACAACCTCGACGCCACCTCGAAGGCCGGACTGCCCGCGGGCGACTACACGCGGCGCGGTTTACGTGAAGCTGTCGCTCGACTTCAACATCTCAGGCAATGTGAGCGGCGGCGGCAGCGTGGGCGCGCTCGGCATCAGCGGCAACGCCAAGGGCAGCGCCGACACCAGTTTCGTCTTCGCGCACAAAGTGAAATGCGGCACGCTGCTGAAAGATGCCATCACCGAGGCGTTCACCAAATTCGTTTTCCCCTTCCAGCCAAGCTGCGCCACCGACATGGCGCCGGGCGACCTGGCCGAAGTGACCTTCAGCGGCTGCATGAGCTACGGGCTCAACCTCAGCTACGGCATCGACACCTGCAAATTCTGCGCGCCCAGCGTCAGCACCGTGCTCGAAAGCTGTACCAAGGGCATGGCCAATCTCACACTGCCTGCGGGAACCGTCGACATTGGCGCGAACGCCTCACTCGGTCTCACGCATACTGACGACTTCACGGCAATTGTCGAGCGAATCGACGACGCGAACGCCTTCCTCTACCTGATGCGCGCGCACAAGAACGAGGTCAGCGGCGGCGTCGGCGTCAAGGCGCAGGTCACGATTACGACCGAGCCGAGCCTCAAGGTCAACAGCCAGAAGTTCCAGGACGCCATCAACCACATCACCCACGGCCTGGGCGGCGCGAAGGCAGCATCGGCGTGCGGCGACCTCGAGGACAAGCTGAATGGCAAGCTCGACGACTGGATGACCAACACGGTGAAGAACGGCGCCGGCATCGCGGCCAGCTTTGATGCGCAGTCGGCGAAGACCCTTATTCTGAAGTATCAGGTCGCGCTCGACAATCCCGCGCTGCTGCATCAGAGCTGGAATTATTTTTGCGTCGGCAACATTCAGCTGGCGCTGGGCGCCGGCGGACTGAAGCTCGAGCCCGGCTCCGGCGTCAGCACCGACATCAATCGTTCCCTCACCATCGGCGTAACGTTCTTCAACTTCTTCCACGCGCAGAACGTCAACAGCTACTTCCAGCAGACGAAGGTCTACATCACCGACACCGGTAACGTGCGCTTCCTGTTTGATGTGGGGGAGGAGAGCGACACCACCGTGAACAAGGCGCTGCAAAAAGCGCGCGTACACTTCGTCGCCGACGCCGAGGCTACGACCGGCGCCGACGTGAAGCTGCAGATCGAGCTGAGCGAGACCAACAACAAAGACGAAGCACGGCACATGGCGGCAATCCCCGGCTACCTGCCGTCGGGCACGCAGGCGAGCGCGGCTTCCGCCGACATGCAGCAGTTTGCGGCCAAGAATCCCAAGGGCACAATCAATCTCAACTTCACGCTGGAGTCGTCGGCCTACGGCAAGCTGACCTGCTCGCCTTACAACGGCGATAACCCGCCCGCGAACCAGAGTGTCGACGCCGCCAACTGGCAGGTGTTTCATGATGCGGCGATAGCGCTGCTGAGTCTGAGTTACGGCGGCAACGTGACGTATCCGGTGTGGGCCGAGTGGAACCGCGCGGCAAATGGGATCAATGACTCCGCACCGGCGGATCGACGGCATTGTGGCGATTTTCAGGGATCGCAGGCGACGGCGATCTGGGACGGCGATCCAGAGCACGCCCTCAACCTGAATTATTTCTGCCTGGCCACTTCGAGCTTCATGGATCTGTGCGACGATCTGCAGCAACTGGCCGAGCTGGTAAGCAAGGCAAAAATTCCCGACGACTGGAACCGGCTGCTCGGCGATTTGAAGGACATCGTCACGAAAGACGTGAACACCGATTTCGCCAAACCCGCGGTGGCAGCGCTGTTGAAGCTGTGTCCGGCGAAGACCGTGAGCTACAACAAGCAGCTCTGCGGCAACGCGCTGACTTGTAGCCGTGAGCTTGATGTAGGAGAGCCGCCGGAGATGTGAAGAACAAATCGCAGCACCGCAGCCGGAGCGAAACTTCCTCAGACTGAGCTACATCTAGATAAGCGTCTGTAGGGAGGCAGAGCTATGACTCGCGATGCGAAACTCATGTCCGGCATCATCCTCATCACCGTTCCCACGATTCAGTACGGCGGCTATTTTCTGCTGACTTCGCTGATGAACAAGAGCTCCGGGTACATGGACAACGCTCTACGGCAGAATTTTTTTCGGGCCGGTCATGCCCACGCTGGTGTGATCGTCATTCTGTCGCTGGTGTGCCAGGTCCTGGCGGACGCCGCCCTCTTGCCAGGGTCTGCACTCTGGATGGTGCGAATCGGAGTACCGCTATCGGCGATTCTGATTTCGTTGGGATTTTTCCTCTCGATGGCAGCGCCCACCGCCAGCCGGCCAAATGGCATGATCGCGTTTATTTACGTGGGCGCGGTGGTGCTGGCGGTGTCGGTGCTGACGCTGGCCGCAGGATTGCTGCGCGGCGCGATGGCTGGATGATGAGGAAATCGTTCGGCTACACGATCTCGCTGCCGTCGCCGTGCAACTCGCGCAGCTCTTTGGGAGCGCGCGCGGGGGTGTCCTGATTCGCTGGCTCCGCGGCGGGCGCGGCTTGGGCCAGCAGGTCGTCGAGCGATTCCAGCCACAGCATCTGCGCGCCGAAGACGCGGCCGAAGTTGCGCGAGGCCGCCATCGCCACCTCGTCCATAGTTAAGGACTTCTGCAACTCTCGCTCCATCGACGTCACCGGCTTGCCGGTCAGCCCGCAGGGCACGATCATGGTGAAGTAGTCGAGGTCGGTGGAAACGTTGAGGGCGAAGCCGTGCGTGGTGACGGCGCGCGAGATGTGTACGCCGATGGCCGCGATCTTCGCTTCCGGCTTGTTGCGCAGCGCGTAGGTCCAGACCCCGGTGAGCCCCTTGATGCGCTGGGTGCCGATGCCGAAGTCGCCGCAAGTGCGGATGAGCACTTCTTCCAGGCGGCGCACGAATTCCACCGCGCCGACCTTGGGCTCGAAGCTTCGTAAATCGAAGATAGGATAAGCGACCAGCTGGCCGGGGCCGTGAAAGGTCACGTCGCCGCCGCGATCGATCTCGTGCAGCTCGACACCGCGCTGGGAGAGAAATTCCGGCGAGGCCAGCACATTGTCCAGGCTGGCGTTGCGCCCCAGGGTGATGACCGGCGGATGCTCCAGCAGTAACAGCGTGTTCTCGATGCGGTTGGCCTTGCGCAATTGCAGCAGCGTGCGCTGCAGTTCCAGCGCCGTCGCGTAGGGAACCTGTCCGAGATGGAGAACGTGGATGATCATGGGAACTTTGCCGTCAGCTCTTAGCTTTTAGCCTACAGCCACGGCTGAGACAAATGTTTTTGCTGCTGATTGGATGATCGGCGAGATACCCGCGCCGCAGAAATCGCGATGTTGCCGGCAAAGCCTGGCCGGCGATGCGTCAATTTCACACTTGGGGCGGAGCACGCCTCCAGGCGATCTCGAGGTATTCTGCAAGGCCACCATGGCATAAAATGTCCCGCATGAAAACAGCCGCGAAGCCTGCCGATGCCGAAGCGCAGGTACAGAGCTGCATCGACAAATTCGATGAGAAGAACCAGGCGCTGATTCGCGCTGTTCGGAAGGCCCTGCGCAAGCGCTTTCCGACGGCGTATGAGCTGGTCTACGACAACTACAACTTCTTCGTGATCGGCTATTCGCCGACCGAGCGGCCGACCGACAGCATCTTGTCGATGGCGGCGAATGCGAACGGCGTCGGGCTGGCTTTCCCTTACTGCGGAACGAAGCTGCGGGACCCGAACGGAATTCTGCAAGGGTCGGGTTCGCAGAATCGGTTTATACGGCTGCCGTCGGCGGCAACGTTATCGCAGCCCGAGGTGGCCGCCATGGTCGATCAGGCGACCGCACTGTGCAAGCCCTTGCCGGAGAGCGGCCGCGGACAGGTGATTGTACGATCGATTTCAGCCAAGCAGCGTCCCCGGAGGAAGTGACGCCGGCTGAAGCCGGCTCTGGATGGTTCAATCGCACGCCGACCCACCGCTTCCGCGGTGGGCTGAAGAAGTAGCGTCCCGCCTGTGGCGGGACACGGTTCGATGCGAGCCCGCACCGAGGGTCTGCCGTCTTACCCCTGCGGCGGCGGGGCTTGCTCGTTCTGCAACGGATTCTGCGTTGCCGGAGGCGTGGCACCCGGCTCCGTGCTCGGCGGTGGTGTTCCCGGCTGAGTCTCCGCCGGAGGCGCGCTCGGCTGCGGCGCGGTCAGCTGATTCTCGCCTTCCGGCGCGCCCAGAACGTTCTTCACGTTGGCGGGCACAACGCCGCCAACATGCGGCGCGCTCTTCACCTTGCCGGCTTCGGCATCAGCCACGTCGATGCCCATCTTGCTGAGCGTCTCGGCCGTCGTGTAATCAAGGTTGACCTTCGACTTCTCGTAGTTCGCCGCCGCGTTCAGCACGTTTGACTCCGACTGCGTAAGGTTGCTCGACGCCTGCAACACCAGCGTCGGCGTTGAGGCGCCGTAGGTGAACTTCTTCTGCTCGGCAGTCAGGCTCTCGCGCGCATAATCGCGAGCGGCGATGGCGGCCTGCAACGCCGCGTAGTTCTGCTGCATGGCAAACTGCGCCTGCCGCACCTGCAACGCGATGGTGTTCTCGGTCTGCTGCAAGGCCACTTGCGCCTGCCGGTATTCGAGGTCCGAGCGCACCTGGTTGGCTTGCGCCGCGCGATTGCGAATCGGGATGTTCAGGTTCACGCCGATGCCCTTGTTGGGCCCGGTGCTGTTGAACAGATTTCCGAAGGCCGAGCCGTAGGAAGTCGGAAGGGTTCCCGGCGAATAGCAGGATGGAAAGTCCGTCGGGCAGGTGGGAACGATGGGATTCTGCGGTCCAGCCAAAGCGGACGCGCCGTAAAAAGCGTAAGCATCGAGCGTGGGCAGCATGGCGTTGCGAATCGACTTGCGCGAAATCTCCAGGTTGGTCAGGTTGATGCGCGCCGAGGCGATCTCCGGCCGGCGCTGCAAGGCTTCGTCGATGAGCTCCTGGATGGGCTGCACCTCGAACTGCTCGTCGGCATTCAGGGAGTCGGTGGGAATCACGGGAGCGTCGGCCAGCAGCGGGTCTTCCATGTTCTTGGTGATGGCATTCTTCATCAGCAGCTGTTCCAGCTGAAGACTGGTCTGCGAAAGAATCAAGTTCTGCTTCGCCGAGGCGACGCCGCTTTCGGCCTGCGCCAGCGTGATGGGAGCCATGGTGCCGATGCGCACCTGCTCCTTATCGTCGGAAAGAACTTTGTTGGCCAGCTCCAGCGCGCGCTGGTTCACCTTCACGGCCTCATAAGCGGTCACCAGGTCCCAGTAAATGTTTTCTACCTGCGAGACCGTGGTGATGATCTGCTGGCGGAAGACGACGTCGCTGATCTCGCGGTTGTTGCGGGCAATGCGGATGTAGCGCAAGTTGGGATCGAAGCCGAAGCCCTGCAGCAGGTGCTGCCGCAACTGGAAATTGAAGGTAGGCTGCAGCGTGGGATTGACCAGCTGATAGAGCGAATTGGTGGTGACGTAGCTGTTGTCGAAGGTGACGCTCATCAGCGTGCCCGTCGAAAAGCCCTGCGTGTAGCCAAAGTTATAGACGTTGGTGTTCTGCGTGACCACCGGCACACCATAAAAGATGGGGCTTTGCTGCGGCGTCGCGGCGCGCTGGCCTTGTATGTTGCCGGTGAGCGCGGGATCGAAGTTGTCGATCGGGGGACCGGAGCCCAACGTCGACGAAACAATACCGAGCGCTCCGGCGCCCGCTCCACCTGCGCCGATCTGCGTGCCGCCCGCGCCGGTTCCGGTTGCGCCGGTAGCCGTCGAGCCGGTACCGCCGGTCGAGGTCGCGCCGATGGCGCCGCCCGGCGTGCCCTGCACCACGCTGGCATTCACACCGCGTGACGGGCTGCCCGAGCTGGTCAGCAGGATGTCGGTGTCGGCAATCGACAGGTTGTAGCGCTGCAGCGTGATGTCGAGGTTGTTCTCGATCGACATGGCGACGGCGTCGTTGATCGACAGATAGATCTTGCCATCATGGAAGAGCTTGTCGGTCATGGCCGAGTTGTTGAGGTTCGGGGGCGCGACGTGGCGCGCGGTATAGGGCGCGAAGAAGTTGGGAAAGCCCGAGACCGGCTTGGAGTAGTTCTGGTCGGAATAAACATGAGCAGCGTTGTGCTGCGGCGCGGGCGCCTGTGGCATCGGCGTCAAGGGCGGCATGGTTTGCGGCGCACTTTGCGACTGCCCACTCGGCGCGGGAGTCGACTGCTGCGGCGCGGCGTCCTGCGACCAGGCTGCCGATGCCAGCAGAGAAATCAATCCCAGCGAAAGCGCTTTGCGAGCCGCAGATCGGACCAACGTTGCAACGAACATTTCCCATCTCCTGGAACGGAAGCCCGTCCCCGTTTTCTATCAATGCGGTTTGTAGCTGGAGCCTCTAAGTAATACGCACCAAGGTGCACAAAGGTTCAAGCGGCAGGCAGACGTGGCCACGTCCGCCCATCCGAGGCGAGGCTGAATCCTGATAATTCAGAGACGCACGTCCAATTCTAACGTTTGCGGGGATTTGTGCCCGTGAGGAGGGGATGATGGGCGCGACCTCGCGAAGCCGAGGCTCACACAAAAGGGAAATCCGGAGCCTGCGCACGACCGCTAGTTTCAATCGGGTTGCCTGCCCGTTCCCGTTTTCCAGCGACGCGGCTGGGCGACATTTCCGCTTCGCCCTCCTTCTAACGCATTAGGTCATATTTAACGACAACAGGAGACGATTTCATGTTGAAGCAACTCAGGAATCTGGCGTTTTGTCTTGCGCTCGGCGCGGCGCCGGTCGTCGTCAGTCCCGTGCTGATGCACGCGCAGGACGTGGATCAGGATCAGCGCGCCTACCAGATGGGCTACCAGAACGGCGTCAACGATGCCCAGGCCGGGCGTCCCATGAACATGCAGACCAGCGACTGGCACGGCAACCGCGTCAACATCTACCAGCACGGATATCAGAAGGGCTACGACAGTGTGAAGGGCTACGGTAAGCAGGGCGCCTTCAACCCGAACATGTATCAGGGTGAAGACCAGCAGGCCTACCAGGCCGGCTACCAGAACGGCATGAACGATGCCCACAACAATCGGACCATGAACATGGCCACCGACAACTGGCACGGCGACCGCCTGAACATCTACCAGAAGGGCTATCAGCAGGGTTATGACAGCGGGAAGGGCTACGCACCGGCGGCAGGCATGGCTGCTGGCGCAGCGGCTGCCACTGGCTACAATCCGGCCACGCTAACCGGCGATGACCAGCGAGCCTACCAGGCCGGCTATCAGAACGGCATCAACGACGCCCACAACAATCGGGCGATGAACATGAGCACCGACAACTGGCACGGCGATCGCCTGGGCATGTACCAGCAGGGCTATCAGCAGGGATACCAGAGCGTAGGTGCTTCCGTTCGATAACTTCGGGAAGCGCGGGATCAGCCGACGATTTCTTCGAACTTCAGCGGGTCGGGACGGACGGGGACAGGCGGCGGTTCGATCTCGCGCAGCGCCTGGTAGGTGAAGCGTATGCGATGAATCACGGTAATCGTGCTGAGCACGGCGATCACCCACAGCACCGGGCCCATGCGATTAAAGAGCGCGCCGATAATGATCAGCACGATGCGCTCGGGCCGCTCCATGAAGCCAACCTTGCACAGCGGGATCAGCGATTCCGCGCGGGCGCGGGTGTAGCTCACCATGATCGACGAGATCATAACCAGCGCCACCATCACCACGTAGAAAAAGCGATTGGCGCGCGCGTAATAAACCAGCAGGCCGAAGAAGATGGCGACATCGCTGTAGCGGTCCATGACCGAATCGAAGAATCCGCCGAAAATCGTAACCTGATTGGTGGCGCGGGCGACGCGGCCGTCAACCATGTCGAAGATGCCGGCGCCGAGGATGACCAGCCCGGCGTAGAGAAACATGCGCCGCTGATTGTCAGGATGAGCGTAGCCGAAGAAGATGCCGGCCACGATGTTGATCAGAAGTCCGATGAAGGTCAGGGCGTTGGGCGAGATGCGAGTGAGCGCGAGGCCGTGGACAATCTTGTACAACAGCCACTTGCAGGACCGGCCAACCGCGCTTGTCCAGGTCATACTCATCACTACGCTTCGTCGTGAATGGTCGTCAGCTTCAGCACCTCAAGTTCACGCTTACCGGTAGGGGTGACCACTTCGCTGACGTCGCCCACTTTCTTGCCCATCAAAGCACGACCTATGGGCGAACTGGTGGAGATAAGCCCTTTGGTCACGTCTGACTCTTCGCTGGTGACCAGCTTATAGGTGATCTCTTCATCCTTGGTCGAGTCGAACACCACCAGGGTCGACCCGATGGCGGCCCGGTCCTTCGGGATGTTCGCCATGTTGACCATGGACAGGTCAGCCATACGCTGCTTGAGCTGGCCCAGCCGGGCGCGCACGAACTCCTGGCGCTGCTTGGCCATATGATACTCGGCGTTTTCGCTGAGATCACCCATGGCCACGGCCTTTTTCAGCTCCTTGGGCAGCTCGTGGTTCAGTTCGTGTTCGAGGGTAGAAATCTCCTCGGCCAGCTTTTTCTTGATGTGCTCAGTCATACTTCGGGTTGATGTACTCGGGCCACCGAACGTCACCCGCAGACATCCAAGAATTATACGCGATTGCGCCACGAACTTATTGGAAAGGCAGGAATTCAGGGAGATGCGCTCGGGTAGGGAACGTGATGTAACGTGCAGCCGTGGCAACGGCTTCGCGAGGATCGCCGGGCGGACCTGGCGACGTTGCGGGTATGGACTTTAGCCGTGCAGTGTGGAAACAGGGTTGGGTGGAACACGCCTTCAGGCGTTGTAGTGCATGCCTGAAGGCATGCTCCACCCGGCTTTCGGTGGACTTAATGGCGCGCTCCACCGGGCGGCTTTCGGGCGTCAATTGGCGTACCGGAAAGCCGCGTCCATTGACCGCTTCAGGAAGCCAGTCGTATACTTACGACATAAGTTGTAGTTGTTCCCCTCATACCGCCCGGGGTTGGGACCCTGGGAAAAAAGCAGCATCTCCGGCCCTCATGAATAACCAAAGCTTCAGCATCGGAGACAAGGTCGTTTACCCGAATCATGGGGTAGGCGTCATCGAGCAAATCAGCAGCAGAACCATTGGCTCACAGATCGAAAGGTTCTATCTCCTCAAAATCCAAGCCAGCAGCCTGAAGGTCATGGTGCCGTTCCACAATGTGGACAGCGTAGGCCTGCGCAAGGTCGTCCGCAACGGCGAAGTGCAGAAGATTCTGGATTTCCTTACCGACGGGAAGTGCGAAAATCACGCCGACTGGAAGTACCGGTTCAAAGAGAATTCCGACAAGATGCGGACCGGTTCGCTGATCGATGTGGCCATCGTGCTGAAGGGACTGTTGCTGCTCGCGCAGGAAAAGGCCCTCAGCTTCCGCGAAAAGAAAATGCTGGAACGGGCGCGCTACCTGCTGGTCAGCGAGCTGGCCATGTCCAAAGGTTGGGAAGAGCCGGAAGTCGAGGACATGCTCAACAAGGCTCTGGGGAAATGCAAGTTGCGCTTCCCGGAAGCCAGCCCCATGGAATCGTAATGTTGCGGTAAGGACGTTGTTGTGCGGGGAAACGTCCCCCGCTATTTTTTTGCCTTTTCGGAAATAAAATCTCGGGTGCCCCGGGTTTCGCGTTTTTCGAAACCTGGGTTTGAGAGATCGAAGACTATGCCAGGAACGTTGCACATCTTCCGCTTGAAAACTGAACCGCTGCAGTATCAGGTGAACTACAACCTGGGCGCGAACTCGTGGGTCCAGGTCTTCGAGCCTCCCCGGCTGGAAGAGTTTTTACGCCTGGCCGCTGCCCTGCCCGACGACGAGATCACCGCCATGATCGACGAGCTGCGCAAGGACGGCCACACCACCGAAGCCAACGTCGATATCGGCGAAAGCCATTTAGGCGAAATGGGCTTCGCCGAAAGCCCCAGCGACGAATAAGGCTCTCCGGGGAATATTTCCAAGCCTGGCTTGGCCAGTCTCCTGCCGTGAGCCAAGACTTTCAAGCCTGAAATGGTCGGTGTCCCGCCGCAGGCGGGACGGCACGTGTTTAGCCCACCGCGGAAGTGGTGGTATGAGGTTTGAGGAAATCCAGAGCTGGCTTCAGCTGGCGACACAAACCCGGAACGACCCACTCATTCGAAAACCGCGAATGACTGGGCACCCGAAATTCGTTCCTCCGCTTTTTCGCAGAGAGCTAGCCCACCAGCACGGCGCCGCCGTTCACGTTGAAGACTTCGCCGGTGATGAAGCTGGCGTATTTCGTACACAGGAACAGAATCGGCGCGGCGATTTCTTCGGGCGTGCCCACGCGGCCGAGGGGAATGGTGGCATAGATTTTCTTGCGCCGCTCGGCGTCGCCCAGTGCGCCTGTGGTCATGTCGGTCTCGACCCAACCGGGCGCGACGCAGTTCACGCGAATCCGGTGCGGCGCCAGTTCCGTCGACAAGCCTTTCGTCATGCTGATGAGCGCGCCCTTGGTCGCCGCGTAGTCGCAGTGGCCGGCCTCGCCACGCTGCCCGGCAGTGGAGCTGACCAGCACTACATTGCCGCCGCGATCCCTCTGCTTCATCTGCGCCACCGCATGCTTCACCATGGCGAAGGCGCTGTCGAGATTGGTGGCAATCGTTGTGCGCCAGTGTTCGTCGGTCATCTGGTCGACGTCGATTTCCTCCGCGGTCCAGATGCCGTGATTGACCACGACGGCGTCGAGCGAGCCGAAGCGCTGAACCGCTGCGCGTACCAACCCTTCCGCACCGGCGGTGCCGTTCAGGTCGGCTTGCACGGCGTGACAAACATCCGGGCCGCACTCCTGCACCAGCTTGTCGGCCGCGTCTTTGGCGCGAACATAGTTGAAGACCACGCGCGCTCCGGCCTGCACGAACATTCTTACGGCGGCGGCGCCGATACCGCGCGAGCCTCCGGTGATGAGGGCGACCTGTCCTTCCAGCGAGAGCGTGGGTTGTGCGTGCGTCATAATGCGAAAACGTTAGCACACCCTTCCCACGCGCGGACGGCCTGCGCTAAACTGCAAGGCGAGCTGCCTGTGACCATCGCCGTCCGCTAATACGAAACTCCCCGCTCCCGGCAGGCGCTGCTCGCGCCATTACCATTCGTTCGCTTACCCGAATTTATAGGAGTTTCGAATGCCCGCAAGTACTGCACGAGCTGAACAACTCACCGATTTTGTGGACCTTGAATTTGCCCGCCGCCTGGAAATGGCGGAGATGATCTTCCCTGACTGCGAGGCAGCGCTGCGCGCTTATTCGCCGTCCGACCCGATTGCCTCGCTGAGCATCGCCGGAGGAATTGGATTCTTCGGCGGAGCTGAATTATCCCGCCAACCAGATGGTCGGTTTGGGATTGTATGGAGAGGTGACGGCCGCACAGTTGGATGAAGTGGAAGAGTTTTTCCGCAGCCGCGGCGTGCCCGCGACGGTTGTGTTATCGCCGCTGGCGCACGAGTCGCTGCGTGCGCTGCTGGGCGAGCGCGGCTACGGCATCGCCGAATTCAACACGGTGCTGATACGCCGCGTCGATCCGAAAGAGCCGCTCACCCTGCCGCCCGACGTCGTCGTCGAACGCGTGACGCGGGAGACGGAGATGCCGTGGATGTCGGCGATCGCCAAGGGCTTCGAGCAGGACATCGTGGTTGCCGAAAGCGTCTTCGGCGGCTTTGCCGCGCTGCCCGGCGCCATGGCTTTTCTGGCGCGCATCGGAGATAACGTTGTGGGCGGCTGCGGGGGACGCGCTATTCCGCAGGCTCGCATTGCTGCGTTCTTCGGAACGGCGACGCTGCCCGAGTATCGCGGGCGCGGCGTGCAGAGCGCGCTGATCGCCAAGCGGCTGCACGAGGCGGGGCTGGCCGGCTGCGAGTATGCTGTGGTGAGCACGCATCCCGGCAGCGGCTCGCAACGCAACATGGAGCGGCGGGGCTTCCGCGTCGCCTACACCAAGGCGGTGATGATGCGCTCCTGGCCGGAAACGCCCAACGAACATGGACATTGAAGCCATTCGCCGCTACTGCCTCGATTTTCCGCACACCAGCGAAGTGGTGCAGTGGGGCGGTACGTTGTGTCTGAAGCTGGATGGCAAGCTGTTCGCGGTGGCCTCGCTGGAGTCGGGGCCGCCGCGGCTTTCGTTCAAAGCCAGCGCGGAAAGTTTCGTCGAACTCTGCGAGCGTCCCGACATCATTCCCGCTCCCTACATGGCGCGAGCGCAGTGGGTCTGCCTGGAGCGACTGAGCGCGTTGCCCGACTTCGAGTTGCGCGAGTTGCTGGCCGAGTCGTATCGGCTGGTTTTTGAGCGGTTGCCGAAGAGACGGCAGGCGGAGTTGCAAACTGCCGGGGCGAAAAAGGCGAAGCCTCTGGCAAAGAAGAAGCCGGTGAAGGCCGCGAAGAAAGCGGCGAAACAGAAACCGAAAAAGGCAGCGAAGAAGCCGGCAAAAAAGAAATCGGCGAAGGCAAAGCGAGTTCGGTGATGCGGCGTCTCACTGGCATGCGAGCTTTTGCTCTTCTGCTGCTGTTCGCTACCGGTGTCGCGTTGGCACAGTCGACCGCGCCGGATAAATCGGAGTCGGCGAAAACGCTGGAGCAGCAGTTCTTCGCCGCGATCCGCGCGGGCGATGCCGGCAAGGTTCTCTCCTACATTCCGAAGACCGGCGTGAATATCGGCCCTGAGGCGCATCATCTGGACCGGGCCGACATCGAAGACGACTTCCAGAAACATCGCGGCCTCTATTGCAGGCTCTTCGATTCTTCTTGTATCGACGCGGCCATCAACCTCGGCAACAGCGAGCGTGCCTGCTCGGATCGCGAGCTGCTGACGAAGTCGGGGAAAGTTCGCCTCGCCTCCAGCGAGATGACGCGCAACAACGTGCAGCAGGCGGTGCTGGTGGCCGAGGTGAAGAACGACAAATGCTCCAACAGCGGGCTCATCGACTTCATCTTCAATCTCGATGCCGACGGCTGGAAGCTGTTCTCCATCCCGTAGTCCAAGCGGCGTCTTGATACACTGCTTCTGGGTTTTTGACGCGTCTTATCGCACACATTTAAGGAGCATGGATCGGATGATCGAACGACTTCATGAAAGTTCGGGCGGAGTGCTGGGCTTCAAAGTTGTAGGCAAGATGACAGCCGAGGACATCAAGGGCTTTGAGCCGCAACTGGAAGTTCTGCTGCGCGAGCGCAAGCACAAGCCGATCGGCATCGTCGCCGATCTGTCGGAGATGCACGGCGCCGAGATGAAGGCGCGCTGGGAGGAGATGCGCTTCCTGCAGAAGCATACCGACCACATCGCGCGCATGGCCGTCGTCGGCGCCGATAAGTGGGAAGAGGTCATGGCGATCCTCACCGCCGGGGCTTCGGTGCTGGAGGCGGAGACACGCTACTTCGACAAGTCGCAGATGGTGCGCGCATGGGAGTGGGCCCGCTCGGCCAAGCATGCCGAAGACCAGCCGGTGCAACAGATCTCGGCGGCAACGGGCATCTGGAAGGACTATCACCCGGAGTGGATGAACCTGTAAGGCTGTCGCCAGCCGCCAGTTGAAATCGTGCGGATGTCGCGAGGAATGAACCTGGGGTGCCCCACACAACGCGATCTTCGTTGTGTGGGAGACGTCAGCGCCCTAGCTGACTTCCAGGAATAGTCGAAACTTCCTTCCTCCCACTCATTCGAAAAGCGCGAATGAGTGGGGCACCCGGCCAAGCGCCCGCTTCCCTTTTCTTGCGCTTCTTCCGTCCGAACTCTAGACTTGAAGCATCAATGAGCAAGCTTGGCCAGACATTGCGGGGCTACTTCTGGTGGACGTATCCACGGGGCAGCGTGCCTTACGACGTGATGGTCACGCTGATCCTGGCGTTCATCTTCATCACGCCCATCTTCGTGAATTTCCGCGACAAGCCGCAGGAGAAACCCGCGCGCCAGGCCGAGGTTGTGGTGCAGCAGGTAGGTGATGGCTTTCTGTACAAAGTCGACGCGGCCAACGTCAAGAACGGCAGCGACGCCGAGATCCGCGAATCGCTGCTGCGCGTCATCGAGCCCATCTCCGGCTCGGTCACCATCGACAAATACCAGGAGTTGCGCGACGGCAATCACAACCTGGTTGCCTACAAGGTTTGGGCGCATCGCTAGAACTTCGCCGGGGCAAGCAACTCGGCGGGCAATTCTGGTTTCTCTCTTTAGGACCACTATGAAAGCTAGAACGATTGCGATTGTGGGATGGCTCGTCCTTTGCGCAGCCGCGGCGGCACAGGCGCAGAATCTGGAGGCGATCCTGAATTCCATGGACCAGGCCGCAGCCAAATTCCGTTCGGCCCAGGCCGACTTCAGCGCCGACCAGTATCAGAAAGTGGTTGACGATCACGACATTCAGAGCGGCACCATCTACTTTCGCAAGCAAGGCGACAGCATTGAGATGGCGGCCGACTTTACCAAGCCCGACAAGAAGTACGTCGTGTTCTCGGGCGGCACGGTCAGCTACTTTCAGCCGGCCATCGACCAGGTGACGCAGTACAACGCGGGTAAGAACAAAGCGGACTTCGAGAGCTTCCTGGTGCTGGGCTTCGGCGGGCGCGGCCACGATCTCGACAAGTCGTATGACGTGAAGTTCGGCGGCATGGAAAACGTGCAGGGGGTTAGTGCGGGCAAGCTGGAATTGACGCCGAAATCACCGCGCGTGAAAAACATGTTCAACCTGATTACGCTGTGGATCGATCCGGCGCGTGGCGTGAGTGTGCAGCAGCGGTTTGACGAGCCGTCGGGGGATTATCGCGTGACCAAGTACAGCAACATTGAGGTCGACAAAAAGCTGAACAACGACGTGTTCAAGCTGAAGACGAACGGGAAGACGAAGTACGTGAAGCCGAACGGGTAGGAAGCGGCAGTTAGCCCTTGGCACTTAGCGCTTAGCGCTTGGCATTGGGCAACCGTCTGGGAATTGTCATCCTGAGGAGGACTTCAGTCCGACGAAGGATCTGCGGTTGGTTGACGAGTGTCACCCGGGTTCGTTCCAACGTGGGCAAACCGCAGATCCTTCGCTTCGCTCAGGATGACAAGTTCGGTGGTTGTCCGTTCTGGCGCTCCTGAACACCACGAGACATTGTCCCGCGACGATTAAGAAAGCAAAAGCCCGGCCGAAGCCGGGCTTTGTTATTCCCCGCAAAACTCTTCGCTAATGCTGCTCTGCCGGCAGTTGCGTTGGCGGCGGCACGACCGGCGTCTGCGTGACGCTCTTGCCGCAATAGGGGCAGACCACGTAGTCGTGCTTGATGCTGTGCCCGCAGTGGACGCACATAGGCGTCACCGCGTAGCCGCACTTGGGGCAAAAGCGAAAGTCGGAGCCGATGTTGGTGCCGCAATGTGGGCACGGCCTCATCAGCGGCTTGCGCAACATAAAGTAGGCGATGAAGCCAATCGCCTTGGGGACAAAGATCACCAGCAGCGTCCACAGCGTGGAGTTCATGCCGCGCCGCTTGGAGTCGGCGTACACGTAGCCGATCATCAGCACCACGATGGCCAGGAACACGCCGCCCACGAGGCTGATCGCCACCAGCGCCGGCATCGGCGGCACATCGTTGATCTTGTTCGCGAAGTGCGGCACCAGGACCAGCAGGCAGATCTGCATTGCCAGGAAGAGCAGCACCGCCAGCACCTTCGGAAACGCCGGAACGATTTCGAACTCCCGGCTGAAATGAGATTTTTCGTTCATTGGTCACCTCCCTCGCGTTCACTCGCCAGCGCGGCCATGAATCTCTCTTCCAGCAGCGGACTGGGAAACGCGAGCATCACGACGGCGATCATCACCGCCGGTAATATCAGGAAAAGCAGAATGCCGGGCTCGACCAGCGCCTGCGACAAGCCGAGGTGAGCGGCGATCCATCCGCCGAACTTCCACCACAGCCATCCCGAGGTCGCCGACGACAGCACGCCCAGCAAAAACGAAATCGCGATCAGCACCTGGCGCGAGCGCTGCTCCTCGAGATACAGCGCGCGAGCGTGCACCCGCTGCTGCGTACGCGATACCAGCGAAGGGCTGGCGGTCACCGCGACCGCGCGCAGCAGGTGTCCGGTCTGGTCGAAGTCTTCCGCGTAGGCCGTAGCACTCGGAGCAGGTCGCCAGATGCGCGTTCAGCCATTCCAGATCGCGGACGGCCAGCTCTTCGCTGCCGCGGCGCATGATCAACTCCAGCGCGCGTTCATGTTCGTGGTTGCTCATCGCGCGCCTCCTTCCAGCAATGGACGCAACGCCTGGACGCCGCGATACAAGCGGGTCTTCACGGTTGCGACGGGGATATGAATCAATTTGGCAATCTCCTCAAGCTTCATCTGCTCCTGGAAGCGCAGCACCAGCACCTCGCGAAAGAGCGCGGGCACGTTCTGCAGAGCTTCGTCGAAGCGTTCCTGCTGCTGCCGCTGGGCCACCTGCTCGAAGGGCGATGGGCCGGAGTCGGGCGGCTCGAAGGGCGCGCCGTCTTCGGGGTCCTGCATCTCGTCGAGCGAGGCGGGATTGCGCTTGCGCAGATAGTCGATGGCGACGTTATGCCCGATCGACATCAGCCAGGTCACGAAGCGGTTGCGGCCGTCGTACAGGTGGCCCTTTTCCAGCACGCGCACCCAGACCTCCTGGAAGAGATCTTCGGCGACCGCGCGGTTGCCGGTGAGATGCAGCAGGTAGCGGAGCAGCCGATGCTGGTACTGCTCGATGAGCGCGTCCAGCAGATCGGGATCGCGGCGCCGCAGCCCGCGAGCGATTTGGGCCTCTTCGGTCTCCATCGGTACCAGCAAACTGAATGCGGTGGCGATCATACTAATGGGATATACGGAGCAGGGGGAGAAAAAGACTCACAGGCTGCAGGGAGTGGGTTAGTTTGAAGTTGTTAGCCAATGAAATTAGGCTAGGCCTTGGTAGCATAGGGGAAGGGCCGCTCCGCAAGGAGTTCCAGAACCGACCGCGCCCAGGGACTTGGGCACCGTTTGCGAGAACAGGCCGGGCGCAGACCATTGCTTCTGCTACTTACTACGAATTGCACTCCCCTGTCACAGGTGGAGCACGCCTTCAGGCGTGCAGTTTTCGCAGAGATATTGAGAGCTGGCTTTAGCCACTGAGGTCACAGCGGAAGATGCGTTACCTCAGCGGCTAAAGCCTGAGTCTTCGCGGCGAATTGATTGCACGCCTGAAGGCGTGCTCCACCCGCGTTGTTCGCGACCTCGCCGATGTCTCGAACAACGCGAGACATGGGCATCCGTCGACAGCGCCAGCGATATTCCCATCGTTCAAAGCAACTCCGGCGCGGCGGGCTGCTACCCTATTCCCACCATGATCGAGGTCCATCCGCCGGACGAGAAGATTCACGGGGTGCGCGACTTCCTGCTGCACCTTTTCACCATCACCATCGGCCTGCTGATCGCGCTGGGGCTCGAAGCGGGCGTGGAGCGCCTGCATCATCACCACCTGCAGGAACAAGCCAACGTCAACTTGCGGCAGGAGATCCACGACAACCAGAAGGCACTGGTCGAATCGCACACCGCCATCACCGCGGAGAAGACGAACTTGCTGAAGGTGCTGGCATTTCTGGATGCGCACGCCGCGGGCAAGCCGTACGACACCAGCTCGATCACTCTCGGCTACACCATGCCGGCCCTGAGCGATGCCAGTTGGAAGACGGCGTCGGCTACCGGCGTCTTGAGCTATATGCCCTACAACCGTGTGCAGCAGTATGCGACGGCCTATCATCTGCAGGACCAATTCATGGAGCTGCAAAAACAGACACTGGGGCAGTACCTGCGTCTCCAGTCGTATGTCATCAACGGCTTTGACCCTGACAAGCTGACGGCGGTGCAGACGCAAAACGCCGACGCAGACGTGCGTCAAACGCTGGCGTATCTGGTGGCGATGGATCAGGTCGGCGACGGCCTGGAAAAGGATTACAAAACCGCGCTGGCGGAGAAATAGGCAGGCAGGTTTGTCATAGCGGTGACGCGATTAAGAGTGGAGCATGGCTTCAGGCAGGCTGTACAACTCGAACAGCCTGCGTTTCGCGTCAGGAGTGATTTTGAGGCACGACCAAGGTCGTGCCCTGACACAAGGCCAGCTTCGGCCAGATTTTCCAGACGGCCCGCTGGCGGAAAAGTGGCTCTACTTGCGTTTGAGGGCTTCGAGTTCGTCGAGGGTGCGCGGCCAGTCGGAACCCAGCAGGCGCGACAGGCTGCGGTCGGCCAGAACTTTGCCGCCGGTCTGGCAGTTCGCGCAGTAGTTGGTCTCGTTGTCGGCGTAGCGGATGCGCTGAATCTTTTCGCCGCAGCGCGGGCAGGGCTGGCCGAAGCGTCCGTGCACCGCCATGTCCTGGCGAAACGCCGTAACCTTCTCCGGGAAAGCCATCGCCGGCTTCGGCGCGAAGCTTGTCGGCCCATAGCTGCAAGGTCTCGCGGGTCGCCGTGTACAGGCGCTGCCATTCCGCATCGCTTAACTTTTGCGTGAGCGCGATGGGCGACAAGCTGTGCCGCGTGGAGGATTTCGTCGGAGTAGGCGTTGCCGATGCCGCTGAGGAAACGCGGATCGGTGAGCGCGCGCTTGAGCGTGCGATTCTCGCACGGTGAGCACGCGCGCGAAAGCTTTCGAGGTCGGCGGAGAAGACATCGATGCCGCCGGGATCGAGCGCCTCGCAAGGCCTGCTTCGTCCGCGACGACGTGCAGCGATGCTCGCCTCTTCGCGCCGGCTTCGGTCAGCACCAGCGAGCCGCCGGGAAAATCAAAGGCCGCCAGATTTTGCCGCCCACCGAGTTTCGCGTCCCACAGGACGCCAGTGCAGCCGGCCGGCGATCATCAGGTGCAGCACCATCCAAAGACCGTTGTCGAAACCGAAGGCGATGCGCTTGCCGACGCGGCGCAATTCGCGCACCGTGTGTCCTTCGACGGCCGCCAGCGGCGGATCGACCGAGCGCAGCAGGAATGGGCTGGCGATGCGCACGCGGGTCAGCGTCTGGCCAACAACGCGAGTTCGCAACGCGCCAAGATAGGCTTCAATGTCGGGAAGTTCCGGCATCGTTATCAGATTGCCTTGCTCCGCGCCGGACTGGCAAGTGGCGGATTCCGGGGCGAAGAATTCGATCGGAAACGTGAGGAATTTTGCCGCTCAATCCCGGAAATTCTCGCTCCTGAAACGGGAAAATCTCGGCAGAACAAAGGTTTAGCGGGATGGCACTTCCGAATTCCTCAGTTCTGTGGAAAACTTTGTGGAATACGCGCCCGAGCTTCGCGCGCACCTAGATTTTTCAATTATTTACACACTTTGCCCACGACCGAGGGCACATTTAAGAGCTATTGAAATGAGTGAGATGCAAATTGCGTCTCAATACCGAAGCCGGTATCCGACAGCTTCCTTGGGGGCATCGCAGTTCGGCAGTTTTGCACAATCGTAGTCCCTTGGTGGGGGGAATGGGTGCGCCGCCTTACAGCGAGGCTCCCCCCTCAAAGACCTTCTGCAGGTCGTAAGGATAGACACGATAGAGGCCGTAGCTGATGCCACTATCCGAGTACTGGCGGAACAGCAAGTCGGCCCGGCCGTTGGCGTCGGCGTCCACGGCGCCGATGATCTCGAGGCGCGGGTAGGCGTCGAGATGGTTGCTGTCGCTGACGATGCTGAAGATCTTGATGGGAATTCCGTTGATGTCTTCGCGGGCGACCACGGTGACGTAGTAGTCGAACTCTCCTCCGCGAAGAGACTTGGCGCCGGAAATTGGCAACGCTGCGGTCAGCACGAAAGTTGGCGAGTTGCTGAAGTCAAGATCGTAGGCGCGGAGATCGTAGTTGGCGATGCTCGCATTCTTCGGCAACGCCGGGGTGTGACGTGACGCGGCGAATTTGCCGATCTCAGCCAGCGCCAGCGCGCGCAACTGGTCGGCCTTGTTGGCGCGCTCCGCCGAACTCAGCGTGTACATCATGGAGCGCGGTTCATGGGCGGTGGCGTCGGAGATGGCCGGGAACGAACGATGGCTGAGCTGCGCCATGGTCGTTTTAATCTTCGATTCGCCATCCTGCAAGGCGACCATCTCCTGCTGCAGTTCGGCTGTCGTGGCGATGGTAGAAGCGCCCGCCTTTTCCTGCGGCTTGCCGCGCCGCAAGACTGGCCGGTTGGGATCGCCTTCGTCGGGCGACGATGCGTTGGTCGTCGCGTCGGTAGGGGCGGTGGAGGACGCCTGGGGTGTGGTTCCACTGTTGGAGTCGGGAGACGGTGCGGTCGGCTTCTTCAGCACCGGGCGATCAGGCGGCTCCGGGGAAGACGGCGCCGACGAGGTCGATCCCGAGGAGGCTGTCTGCGAGGTGCTTCCCGAATCGCCGCTGCCGCTTTGCGATGACCCGCCGGAGGAATCGCCGGAGCGCTTCAGTACCGGCCGCTCGGAATTGACGTCGTAGCCTTTTGGCTTCGGCTTAGGCTCTTTCCCCTTTTGCTGCGCCAGCTTTTCGTCCATGGCCAGATGCGGCTTCCACGTCCCGGCGGCGACCCAGCTTCCCTTCACTTCTTCCGGCGTGGTAACCGTGAACAGGCCGGTGGGCTCGCCGTAATCGGTAGCTTCGTACACGGTCTCGGGCTCCAGCGCCATGGGTTCAGGATTGGCGCCGTAGAGGCTGGCATCGTAGAAGCGGTCGTCGATCCAGAGCGCGACCGGTACCAGGCGCGTCTTGCCGCCGGGAAGAAATTCCACCACGGCGATGGCGCGCGGCCCGCGCTTCTTGGGCTTGGCATTGACCTTCGACTGGTTATTCGGCGGCGGCGCCTGATCGTGCGTGTGGTCCTGCAAAACCTGTGCGGCGCAAAACGGGACGAACAAACCGAGAGTCATGAGCGCCGTCATAGCCCGGCGGCGGAAATTGCGGTATAGATAGTTCGATATGAATATCAACACGAAAGCCCCTGACTTCACCCTGCCTGACGAAAACGGAAACCCGGTTTCACTCGCTCAGTTTCGCGGGCAGTATGTGGTCCTGTTCTTCTATCCCAAGGCCAACACCCCCGGCTGAACGATTGAGGCGCGCGGGTTCCGCGACGCATACAGCAAGCTGAAGAAGGCCGGCCTGGTGGTTCTGGGCATTTCGCCCGACACATCCAAAGCGCAATTGAAGTTTAAGGAAAAGGAGGCCCTGCCGTATACCCTCCTCGCCGACGACAAGAAAGAAGTCGCCAACAAGTTCGACGTCGTCAAAGAGAAAAACATGTACGGCAAGAAAGTCATGGGCATTGTGCGCACTACGTTTCTCATTTCGCCCGAGGGCAAGATTGCGCACATCTTCTCGCCCGTGAAGCCGGAAGGCCACGCCGACGAAGTTCTGGCCTTTGTGAAAGACGGGACGAGGGCGACAAAGGGCAAAGCCTAGCTGCCCTTCGGCGGGTCATGCAGCGGCACCGTGACCGATCCAATGCGGCCGGTGCCGTTGTCGCGAATGATGTATTGCGGACCGTCTGCGACAGGCAAGCCTGAAAGATTCTAAGAACGATTCGTGCGAGGTTGGTGCCGTCGGCTGAAGCCGACTCTGGTGCTCACACAAGGGTTTGGACGCTGGCCTGAAGGCCAGCTCTACCTCGGGCGACGAGGCGCAGATCGAAGGTAGCTTGCGATGTGCTGCCCTGAAGGCCTGCTCTACCCATCGCCGCAGTTGCTACTTCCAGCTTCTTACGTTACAAATATCCCACTTCCCGAATCGGATGTGCGGGTCCCACTGCTGGAGGTTTTCCCATGCCCAAGTTGCATCGCGGCGTTGCGCTTTGCGCGCTCGCCGCATCCGTCCTGCTGCCGTCGCTGACTCTCGCCGCCGACAAGCCGTCACCCAGTTCGCCGCAGGATGTGCTCACCTATCACAACGACACCAATCGCACCGGATGGTTTTCCGCCGAAACGCAACTGACGACCGCCAACGTGAACTCGTCGTCGTTCGGTTTGCAGAAGGTTATCCTGCTCGACGGCCGTATCGATGCCGAACCGCTGTTTGTCACCGGCCAGACGATTCAAGGACAGGGCGTGCACGACGTTGTCTACCTGGCGACCGAGACAAACAGCGTTTATGCCCTCGACGCCGCCAGCGGCGCGATTTTGTGGCACGGGCAATTCGGCATTCCGGTGCCGTACACCTACAAGAACAACGACGACAATGTCTTCCCGCTGATGGGCATTCTCAGCACGCCGGTCATCGATCGCACCGCCGGGGTAATGTATTTCGTCAACGACACGATTTCGGGCGGCGAGAATTTTCGCCTGCATGAGGTGTCGCTCAGCACCGGCCGCGATGTCGTGCCGCCGGTCATCCTCCGGTATTCCGACACGTTGTCCGACGGCACGCAGTGGACGTTCCTGTCGCGTTATCAGTTGCAGCGCCCGGCGTTGCTGGAAGCCAACGGCAGCATCTACATCACGTTCGGCAGCACCGGCGACACGGTGCCCAGCCAGTCGCGCGGCACCATCCTGCGCTACAACGCCACTACGCTGCTGCCCATGACCGGCGACGTGACCGACCTGCTCAACACGCCCAGCGCGCCGTTTTATCTTTCGTCGATCTGGCAGTCGGGATTCGGGCCGGCCACCGACAGCACCGGCGACATCTACTTCTCCACCGGCAACAGCAATCCGAACATTCCCAGCTATTCGCAGGCGTTCAACCGGCCCGACAGCATGGTGCGATTGTCGTCTGATTTGCTCACGCTGAAGGACAGCTTCACGACGTACGACTATTTCAACCTCGATGGTTATGACGCCGACGTGGGTTCCGGCGGCATGCTGATCCTGCCCGACCAGCCGGGACCGATTCCGCACCTGGCGATTGCCGGCGGCAAAGACGGCCGCGCCTTCCTGCTGAACCGCGACAACATGGGCGGCTACACCCAGGGCGGTCCGAACAACGTGGTGCAGACTATCAACCAGGGAGGCTGCTGGTGCGGCCCCGCATACTACGTTGGCTCGGATGGGGTGACGCGAATCGTCACCGGCGGCGGCAACGGCGTGACTTCGTGGAAGCTGCAAACCTCACCGACGGTGCAACTGGTTCAGGAAAGCACGACCGGCTCGGGCCCGGTGGACGGATTGCCGGACAATGGCGGCACCATGCCGGTGGTCTCGTCCAACGGAACCACGGCAGGAAGTGCGGTGGTCTGGTTTGTGCAGCGACCCAGTTTGTCGTCCGATCAGAATCCCGGCACGTCCATGACGCTGCGCGCCTACGATGCTTCGAACTTGACGCATCAGTTGTTCTCCATCCTGGGCGGCACGTGGACGCACGCCGTCAACGCCAACGCGAACATCGTGCCGACGGTGGCGAAGGGTCGCGTGTACGTGGCCAGCAACATGCAGTTGCGCATCTATGGGCTGCTCGGCCAACAGGACTTGAAGAATCCGGCGGTCGATCCTATCGTTCCTTCGACGCCCGATACGATCACTTGTCCCGCGACGGTCAGCGCCGCGAATGTACTGCACGGCGGCGGCGCGCATGAACTCTATGGCACGGTGTGCCAGGTGAGTGGCGCGGAACTGAAGCTGGCGCTGCGCAGCGGGCGCGCGCTGTCGATCGATACCAGCGAGGTGCCGTCGCAGCATCGTCCGGTGCTGCTGACGCCGGGACGTCCGTTGCATGTGCGCCTGACGGTGGATAAGTCGGGCGTCGCTCACGCGCAGAAGATCGCGCCGGCTCACATGCTGTCGTCGGAGACACCGGCCGACCGATAGGAGCAGTTCACTAGGCGAGCGGTTTGACGGCCGCTCGCCGGATGAGATGTTGGGGATACGGGAAATCAGGAGCGGGTCGCTTCGAACGGGTCCGCCTGTTTTGAAAGGGCACACCTTCAGGTGTGCCGCATCGCATCCCATAATTGCCGAGACGAGGCGGCCTTCAGGCCGGCCAGTCGTCAACCGCTCTTAACCTGAAACCGGCGTCGGCGCGCGAGCTCGTCCGACATACAATATCCCGATGCTGGTTCTTGCTTTGTTCCTCGGCATGCTGCCGCAAGCCGCGCCCACGGCCCAGACTACCGATCAAACCATCGCCCTGCTGCGCGCCAAAGATCAGGCGCTGCTCGACGCCATCGCTCCCGGCGACAAGAAAGTCTGGCAGGATGCTTTAGCCGCCGACGCGGTCTATGTCGATGAGAGCGGCGTCATCCTGAACCGCAACGCTTTTCTCGATCAGCTCAATCCTCTACCGGCCGGCGCGTCGGGCACGCTGAAGATCTCGAACTACCAGGCGCACGTGATCGGCGACCTGGCGACGGTTATTCACACGGACGACGAGATCGAGACCTTTCACGGACAGAATCTCACCGCGCAATATCTCACCACGGAGACGTGGCATCGCGATGGCGATGACTGGAAGCTTTACCTGGTTCACACCTACGCCGTGCTGAAGGATCCACCGGCGATCAAGCTGCCGGAGAAAGAGCTGCGGGAGTATGTCGGCGAATATTCCGCTGCGCCGGATTTGGTCTACGAGATACGGTGGGATGGCCAGCGCCTGGTCGGCGGCAAGAAAGGCAGCTCGATGAAGCCGCTCGAGGTGGAAGTGCGCGACGTGCTGTTCGTACCCGGCCAGCCGCGCATCCGCAAAATCTTCCAGCGCGATGAAAAAGGCAGGATCATCAGCTTCGTCGATCGCCGCGAGAGTTGGGATCTGGTGTGGAAGAAACGGAAATAGTGCCGCCGGGCTGAAGCCCGGCTCTATCTTAGGGTGGCCGCTTACCCAGCCGTGAACGGCTGGGCTAACCTTTGTCGCGCCTAGGGCGCTGCGGCAATTGCCTAATACACAATTTGCAGGAGGCTAAATGCCGGTTGCTTTTGCTGACGTTCGATTGCTTGTTGCTAATTGCTAGTCGCTAGCCGCTTCCTAGAGCTTTTGCAGTCTCTGCACGTCGCGGACGCCGGGGATTTTGCGCACTCCGATGACGATGCGGTCGAGGTGTTTCAGGTCGGCGATGTCGGCCACGATCTCCACCGTCGCGTGCTCGGCTTCGGTCTTGGCTTCCATGTTGCGGATGTTGGTGTTGGCGTCGCTGATGACGGTAGCAATCTGCTTCAGCATGCCCGGACGGTTGTCGCAGGCGACGGCGAGCTTGACAGGATAACCTTCCTGGCCCTTGGGAACGGCACCGTCCTTGCCCCACTCGACATCGATGCGCCGCTCCTGTTCGAACATCAGATTCACAACGTTGGTACACGACTTGGAGTGCACAGCCACGCCTTTGCCGCGGGTGACGTAGCCCACAATCTCTTCGCCCTTGATGGGATTACAACATCGCGCGCGATAGATCATCAGGTCGTCGTGGCCTTTCACCATGATGGCCGAGCTTTCGCCGCCAAAGACGCGCCTCACCACGCTGGTGAAGCCTCCGCCGGAATCGACCTCTTCCGACGCCGAAGGCTGACGTCCTGAGAACGACTGCGCCTCTTCCGGCGGGACCAGTCGCGCCAGAATGCTGCGCGCCGAAAATTTGCCGTAACCGATGGCGGCCAGCAAATCGTCCGGCTTGGCCAAACCGTTTTCGTTCGAGACCTTCATCAGCTCGGCGTCGTTCAGCGACTTCATCGAGATGCGATACTTGCGCGCTTCTTTCTCGATCAGCTTGCGGCCGATTTCGATGGCGCGCTCGCGCTGATGAACGTTGAGCCAGTGCTTGATCTTCTGGCGGGCGCGCGAAGACTTGGTGAACTGGAGCCAGTCGCGGCTGGGGTGATGCCCGGGCTGGGTGAGAATCTCGACGATATCGCCGGAGCGCAACTTGTAGCGCAGCGCGACGATGCGGCCGTTGACCTTCGCGCCCACGCAGGTGTTGCCGACCTCGGTATGGACGGTGTAGGCGAAATCAACCGGCGTCGCATCGCGCGGAAGAACGACGATCTTGCCCTTCGGGGTGAAGGTATAAACCTCTTCCGGGTACAGATCGATCTTCAGCGTGGCGAGAAATTCGCCGGAGTTCTTGATGTCACGCTGCCACTCGACGACCTGCCGCAACCACGCCAGCCGCTGCTCATCGCGCGCCGACACCGGGCCATCTTTGTACTTCCAGTGCGCCGCGATGCCTTCTTCGGCCATCTTGTGCATCTCTTCGGTGCGAATCTGCACTTCGAAGGGATGGCCCTTCTCGGAGATGACCGTGGTGTGCAACGACTTGTAGAAGTTGTTGCGCGGGATGGCGATGAAATCCTTGATGCGTCCCGGCACCGGCCGCCACTGGTTGTGAATGATGCCCAGCACGGCGTAGCAATCCGTTTCCGACTGCGTGATGATGCGCAGCGCGAACATATCGTAGATCTGGTCGACCGAGATGCGCTGACGCTGCAGCTTCTGCCAGATGCTGTAAATCCGCTTGATACGCGCCTCGACGCGCGCATGAATCTTGTTTTCCTTCAGCTTCTGATCGATGACCGTCTGCACTTCGGCCAGAAACGCTTCGCCCTCTTTGCGGCGCGACTCGATGGCTTCCCTGACCTGGTTGTAGGAGATGGGATCGACATACTGGAAGGCGAGGTCTTCGAGTTCGCCGCGAATCTTGCCCATGCCGAGGCGGTGGGCGATGGGGGCGTAGATGTCGAGCGTCTCGCGCGCTATCTTCTGCTGCCGCGCCGGCGAGAGGAACTTCAAGGTGCGCATGTTGTGCAGGCGGTCGGCCAGTTTGATGAGGACGACGCGAATGTCGTCCATCATGGCCAGCACCATCTTGCGCACGTTCTCGGCCTGCGCCTCTTCCGACGAGGCAAAGTCGATTTTGCTGATCTTGGTCACGCCTTCGACGATGTGCGCGACCTGCTCGCCAAACTCGGCATTAATCTCGTCGATGGTGAGCGAAGTGTCTTCCACAGCGTCGTGCAGCAGGCCGGCGGTGATGGCCGTGGTATCGAGCTGCATCTCGGCGAGGATGGTTGCGACCTGCAACGGGTGCGCCAGGTAAGGCTCGCCGGAGGCGCGCTCCTGTCCCTTGTGATGCTGCGAGGAAATCTCGTAAGCCTTCTTGATGGAGGAAAGATCGTCGGAGGGACGGTAGGAACGAACCTTGCGCAGGAGATCGCGGAAGCGGGTGACCGTCAGAACATTGGTCGCGATCTGTTGGCGCAAAGTCGCCATGAGTGATTATACGCAAAACTCCATGCTGGTGCGCGGTTGGTGGAAGCCGCGTCACTGCAACTTCCGGAGTAGAGAAACAGAATGCGTTACATTGTTGATGTTGCAAACGGGTGCTGCGATGCGAGTGATCATCAGCGGAGCGTCGGGCTTGCTGGGCGGCGCGCTGGCGCGCGCCTTGCGCGAGGCGAAACACGAAACGCTGGCGCTGGTGCGCCATTCACCGGGTGCCGGCGAGGTGCAGTGGGATCCCCGACAGCCGCTCGATCCGGCGAAGCTGGCGGGCTGCGATGCGGTTGTGCATCTGGCGGGCAAAAATATCGCCGGACGTTGGACCGAGCAATTTAAGCGCGAGGTTCTGGAGAGCCGTTCAGTCGGCACCCGCACGCTGGCGACGGCGGCAGCCGAAAGTTTTCGCCGCACCGGTCAGCCAAAGGTGTTTGTTTGCGCCTCCGGCGTCGGCTACTACGGCAATCGCGGCGACGAGACTCTGACCGAACAGAGCGCGCCAGGCTCAGGTTTTCTGGCCGAGGTCTGCAAGCAGTGGGAAGCGGCAACCGATCCGGCGCGCGATGCGGGCGTTCGCGTAGTGAATCTGCGCATTGGCGTGGTGCTGGCGAAAGATGGCGGAGCGCTCAAGCCGATGCTGCTGCCGTTTCAACTCGGTGTCGGCGGAAAGATCGGCAGCGGTCGCCAGTGGTGGAGCTGGGTTGAAATCGAAGATGTGATTGGGGTGATGAAGCTCGCGCTGCAGAATGAAAAGCTGAGCGGTCCAGTGAATGTGGTTGCGCCATCGCCGGTGCGCAACGCGGAGTTCGTGAAGGCGCTGGGCAAAGCGCTGCACCGGCCGGCGATTTTCCCTCTGCCGGAGTTCGTCGTGAAAACCGTTCTTGGCGAGATGGGCAAGGAGTTGCTTCTCACCTCGGCGCGCGCCGTGCCGGAAAAGCTGCAAGCCGCGGGATACAAGTTCTCTTACAACGATCTCGAAGATGCGTTACGGGCCGCGCTGCGGTAGGGCGTGAACAGAGCTGCGCGGAACCGGGACGAACAGCGTGCCCTTTACCTGGTCCAGTAATCCTTACTTCCGATGACGGTTTCCGGCAGTTGGCGCAATATGACTTTTGCGAGTTTTCCACAAGCAAAATGGCAGCTTGTAGAGTGCCGGTCAGCGCCTATAATGACAGTTCGTAATTACTGCCCGCAAAAGAACTCCCCCATGACCACGGACAAGCGAAAAGTTTTGGGCCGCGGACTTGAGACGCTATTGCCGCCTCGGCATGTCCCCCACGCGCCTGTGGCTGCACCGTCGGCGCCCAAGCCGAACACCGATGAGGTGCACCAGATCGCGCTGGAGAGTCTCGAACACAATCCGTACCAGACGCGCACTCTGTCGCTGGATCCGGTGGCAATTTCTGAACTGGCTTCGTCGATCCAATCGGTCGGCGTGGTGCAGCCCATCATCGTGCGTCCGGTTTCCGGTGGACGCTACCAGGTGGTTGCGGGCGAGCGCCGCTGGGAGGCTTCGCGCACTCTCGGACTGAAAACCATTCCCGCAATCGTCCGCCAGGTCTCCAACGAGCAGGCGATGGAAATGACCATCATCGAGAACCTGCAGCGCGAAGACCTGAACGCCATGGAACAGGCACGCGCCTACGAGCGGCTGGGGCGCGAGTTCGGCTTGACGCAGGAGCAGATGGCGCAGCGCACCGGCAAGGAACGCTCGTCCGTCGCCAACTTCATGCGCCTGCTGAAGCTGCCCGCTCCGGTGCAGACGATGCTGGAGAAAAGCCAGCTCAGCTTTGGTCACGCCAAGGCGCTGATGCCGCTGGATTCGCCGGAAGCGATGGAGCGGCTGGCGCGTCGCGTGTCGGAGTTGGGCATGTCGGTGCGACAGACCGAGGAAGCGGTTTCGAACCTGATGCAGCCCCGGCTTGCCAAGGAAGAGAAGGCCCGCGTTGTCGATCCCAACGTGAAGGAAGCCGAAAAACTTCTGGAGCGCTCGCTGGGCGTGCGTGTCACCATCAATGACCGCAAAGGCAAGGGCAAGATCCTGATCGAATATTCCTCGCTCGAGGATTTCGATCGCATCGTGGATGCGCTGAGCGAAAATAAATAACCACCGTCGCTGCCTCTTAGTTTCTCCTTGACCCTGCGCTTCTGCCTGACGTATATCTCTACCACTCTGCGTACTCAGGGCCCTCGCATATCCTCTGGCAGCCGGGCGTTCGCACGTCCGTTCCGAGCGCCAGAATTCGCATTAAAGGAGAAATGATCTTGCAGAAAAATTTGTGGAAACTCGCCGCCCTCGTTTTCTGTCTTGCAGTTGCGATGACGGCCTCCGCGCCCAAACTATTCGCACAGGGAGCCATGAGCGCCCCGGCCGGCGGCGAAAACGCCGAGGCAATGCAGAAGCTGGAAAAGATGTCGGCCGCACTAAACCTGTCGCCTGCGCAAAAGCAGCAGGTTCGGCCCATTCTGATGGAAGAAGCGCCCAAACTCAAGGCGCTGAAGAGCGACACGTCTCTGGGGCCGATGCAGAAGGCGATGCAGATGCATCAGATCGCCGACGATACCGACGCCAAGCTGAAGCCGATCCTGACGCCGCAGCAGTATCAGACGTGGGAGGGAATGCGCGCCCAGGAGCGCCAGCAGATGATGCAGAAGATGCAGAATAAGTAGGACAAAGCCGTCGAGATTACCTGGAACGATAGCGGTTGATGAACGGCCGTCGCTACTGGTCGAAACCATCGATGTTTGATGGAGGAACAACGAAACAATGTTGAGCGAGCTCCGTCGCCAAACGGAGCGTAACTTCTTTAGCCCACCGCGGAAGCGGTGGGTTTCCCGCAACCCAATTAAAAAGAGCCGGCTTCAGCCGGCGGCAGATGCATTTCCCAGACCTCGAAAATCGCGAGACCCCGTTTTTGCTCGGCGCGCTGAGCTAGCGTGCCAGCTCGAGCCGCTCTTCTTCCTTCTTCACCTTGGTGATCAAGAGCAACTCCACCGCCTTCTGCGCGATATGCTCGGCGCTGACCTCGAACTCCTTGATCAGCTCCCACGGCGCGCCGGAGTCGCCGAAGCGGTCTTTCACGCCGATAGCGCCGGTGATCACCGGCGTGCCATATAGGTCGGGGCACTCGGTCAGAATGCCGCTGACGCGCCACGCCAGCGCGCCGATCTGGTGCTCCTCGGCGGTGACGATCACGCCGGTCTCTTTGGCTGCGCGAACGATCGTTTCTTCGTCGACCGGCTTCATGGTGTGCAGGTTGATGACGCGCGTCTCGTAACCGAACTCGTTTTTCAGGATCCACGCGGCGCGCATCGCCTCCGGCACCATGGGACCGCACGCGATGATGCTGAGGTCTTCATGCTCGTTGCGATAATTGCTGGCCAGAACCGTCTCGAAGGCGTCCACCAGGTTCGGCGACTCTTTGCGCAAGCGAATGACATTGGCCACGCCAAAGACAAACGGCGTTTGTTCCGTGGTGACGATCGGCGTCGCCTCGCGCGCGAAGCGAATGTACTTTGGCCCGACATGCTGAAGCAGCAGATAGTCAGTCGCCTTGCGTGTCTCGATCGAATCGCAAGGCACGACCACCGACATGTTCGGCAGGCCGCACATGGCGAACAGGTCTTCCAGCGCCTGGTGCGTCGCCCCGTCAGGTCCGACCGACACGCCGCCGTGCGCGCCCGCGATCATCACATTGAAGTTGCCGTAGCAGATGGAAACGCGAATCTGGTCCAGGTTGCGTGCCGCGGCAAACGTTCCGTACGTGCCGAAGACCGGCAGCTTGCCTTCGCGCGCCAGGCCCACGGCTGCGGCCGTCGCGGACTGTTCGGCGATGCCCATGCTGAGCCAGCGGTTCCTGCGCTCGGGATGACCGGCATAAAATTCGCTGATGGTGATAGACCCTGAGATGTCGAGCCCGAGACACACTACGCGTTCGTCGTCGCCATTGTTCTTGAGCGAGAGGCCGAAGCCCTTGCGCGTAGGCTCCATCTTCACCTTCATGGTGGAGTCGCTGTTCCACCAGTACTTCGCGGGGAAGTCCGGCATCTTCGCCGCCAGCTTCACTTCCACCTCGGCCTGATATTCTTTCGCCTTCTCCAGCAGCGCATCGTAGGCGATGGAGTCGGTAAGCCCGAGTTCGCCGATGGCTTTCACCATCTCGTCGTAGTTGGGCGCCTTGCCGTGCCAGCCGGCAACGTTCTCCATGAAGCTGACGCCTTTCCCCTTGACGGTGTTGGCGATGATCACCGTGGGCTTGCCGGCGACGGGCGCACTCTTGGCGTTTTGCAGCGCCTCCACGACTTGCTTCATGTCGTGACCGTCGATCTCGACGACCTCCCAGCCGAAGCTGCGATAGCGGTCGGCCAGCGGCTCGACGTTCATCACCTCTTTCACCCAGCCGTCGATTTGCAGGCGGTTGCGATCGATGATGCCGACCAGGTTGTCGAGCTTGTAGTGCGACGCCTCCATCACCGCTTCCCAGATGTTGCCTTCCTGCTGCTCGCCGTCGCCCATGATGCAGAAGACCGAATGACGCTCCTCGTCGAGCTTGCCGGCGAGCGCCATGCCCACGGCGATGCTGAGCCCCTGGCCAAGCGATCCGCTGGACACTTCGACGCCGGGCAATTTCAGCCGGTGCGGATGGCCCTGGAAGGGCGAATACAGCTTGCGCAGGGTGACCACGTCTTCGATGGGGAAATATCCGGCGAAGGCCAGCCCCAGATAGAGCGCGGGCGCCTTGTGTCCGGCGGACCAGAGGATGCGGTCGCGATCAGGCCACTCCGGATTGTTGGGGTCGTGGACGGCAACTTTGAGGTACAGCGCCGCAACAATCTCCATCATGGAAAGCGTCCCGCCGGCGTGGCCGGAGCCGGCCGCGCACAGGGCGACCAGGTCGTAGCCGCGCATCAGGCGGGCGGCCTGTTCCAGCTCTTCCAGGTTGAAATCGCGCACGACGGCTTTGGAGAAGGCGTTCACCAGAGGCATGTTCGAATCCTTGAGGCGGGACGTCGCAATGCGTTGGGATCACACCGGACGGCGATGTGCGCGCATGGGCGGAAAACCCGCGATAGCTGGGACCCCGATAAGCAAGGCTAGGCGGCTAAAAACATTGGGTCTGTGAGCAGCATCACGTCAAGTTGTGACTTGGTGCCGGGGTGGAACGGACTGGCGGTTCCGGCGCATCGGCGATCGAGCTGTCATCGGCCGAAGCTCGGAGAGCTGGTTATGCCCCCGGACGGAGCGCGGCGGAGTCCTGGGTAGGCTGCCTTCCTGAGGCCGGGGCCAGCTTCAGCCGGCGACACCCGGCGGAATGCTCGACATTTCTAACTCCAGCGCCGCCATCGAAACCGTGCTGTCGCGGATGAAGTAGTACATCGCGATGATCAGGCAAATCAGGCAGGCCGCGAAGCACGGCAGCGCAAGGTAATCGGTGTGAAGCCGAAACACCTGCTCGGCGAAGAGCGACAGGATCATCAGCGACACGAAGAAGATGCTGAGCGCTCCGTAGGTCATCGACAGCCGCAACAACCGCGCCCGCTGATGCGTATGCCGCAGTTGCTCCTCCAGGTGACGGACTTCGGAGCTGCCCGCCGCGCTGCTTTGCAGCTCGCGCATGATGAGCCGCGCGCGATCAAGTGCGCGCCCATAACGGTTGCTGATGCTGAGCAATAACAGGCCCACGCCCGAGATAACAATCACCGGCGCGATCGACGCGGTCAGAATCTGAACAACGGATGTGATTAGCATGACGAACCTGCTCGCAACCTTACCGGAACGCGTCACACAATGCAGTGACCTGGCCGGGATTTTCGCAGGCGAATTCTCCCGCAGCATACAATGTTTCCCAGATTAAGGGTCCAACGAAAATGCAGACTGCGGATGTAGTGATTGTCGGTGGCGGCATTGTGGGAGCGAGCATCGCCTGGCATCTGACCGAGGCGGGTTGCCGCAACGTCCTCATCGTGGAGCGCGAGACGCATCAGGGCAAGGGTTCCACCGGCAAGAGCATGGGCGGCGTGCGCGCGCAGTTCGCCACCAGGCCAAACATCCAGATGTCGCTGTACTCCATTCCCTTTTACGCGTCGTTCGACGAGCGCCTGGGGCAGCCGGGCGGCTATCGCGGACAAGGCTATATGTTTGTCGCGACTAAACCGGCGCACATCGACTACCTGCAAACGAACCAGACGCTGCAAAAATCGCTTGGCCTGACGCAGGCTCGCATGGTCTCGCGCAACGACATCGTCGCCACCGTGCCTCAACTGCGCTCTGACGATGTTCTCGGCGGCAGCTTCTGCCCGACGGACGGCTTCGTCGATCCCAACAGCGTGATGGTCGGCTTCACAACATCCGCGTGCGAGAAGGGCGCGACCTTGTGGCGTTCGACCGAGGTCACGGCGATTCATCGTGAGGGTTCCAGCATTACCGGCGTCGAGACCACGCGCGGGCCGGTGAGCACGAGGGTAGTCGTCAATGCGGCGGGCGCATGGGCAGCGCAGATTGCAGCCTTGGCGGGATTCGAATTGCCTGTCGAACCGATGCGGCGCATGCTGATCCCGACTGAACCGTTCGACGGCGTCTCACATGAGATTCCCATGGTCATCGACATGAGCAACGGCTTCCACTTCCGGCCGGAGAGTTTGGGCTTTCTACTGGCGTGGAATGATCCCGAGGAAAAAGGCGGCGAGTTCAACACCAACTTCGACCCCGGGTTCATCGAGAAGGTGCTGACGCGCGCCGCCGATCGCGTGCCCGTGTTCGAGAATCTCGCGGTCAATCCGAAGCGCGCGTGGGCGGGCCTCTACGAAATGTCGCCCGATCATCACTGCATCATCGGGCCGGTTGAGGAGCTGAAGGGCTTCTACTGTGCCAACGGGTTCAGCGGTCACGGCGTCATGCACGCGCCGGCAACCGGTAAGATGGTGGCCGATCTGATCCTGCACGGCAAGACCGATGTCGTGGATCACGTTGAGGTGCTCAGCCCGGGCCGCTTCGCCAAAGGTGAACTGCTGCGTGAGACCGCGATTTTGTAGACGGAAGCTTTGAAAGGGCACAGCTTCAGCTGTGCCGAGTAGTCCCCACGTTATGTACACCGAGGCGACCTTCTGGTCGACGAGGTAACTGGCATAACGAATGCACATGTCATCAGCCGACCAAAAATCACCGGCATCCTCGTCGTTCAAGAACGCCGCGCGGGTTCAGGTGAGCTTTGTCACCGCGGCCGAGAAACGCGTGCTGGCCTGGTTCGCCGCACGAATGCCGGCGTGGGTCGGCTCGGATCAACTGACTGTCCTCGGTTTTGCCGGGCAGATTATGGTAGGCGTCAGCTACGCGCTGTCGCGCTACAACCGGGTTTGGCTGCTGTGGGGCGTAGTCTTTCTGGCAATCAACTGGTTCGGCGACAGCCTCGACGGAACAGTTGCAAGATTTCGCAACCGTCAGCGGCCACGCTACGGCTTCTATGTCGATCACGTCATCGATGCCATCGGCTCAACCATTTTGATGACCGGCCTAGCGCTCTCCGGCTACATGTCGCCGCTCATCGCCATGGCCTTGCTGGTCGCATTCTTGCTGCTCGCTATCGAGGTCTACCTGACGACTTATACTATTGGCAGCTTCCATCTGTCGTTCTTCAACCTTGGGCCGACGGAAATTCGCATCATCTTCGCCATCGGCAACATTGCGTTGTACATTCGCGGTCCATGGGCGCACATCGCCGGACGCACCTTCCTGGTGTTCGACATCGGGGCGGTGGTCGCTCTGGCCGGCATGGGCGGGATGTTCCTCTACGCCGCGATTAAGCACACGGTGCAGCTCTACCGCGAAGAGCGGCTGCCATGAAGCTGCGCACGCCGGGCGAATCGCGGGACGACGTCGTTCGCCGCGCATTGCCGTGGTCTTCCACACGGGCCACTCGTCTAAGGAGTTGTAGTTTCTGTGGCTGAACTGACGAACCTTATCGTGCGTGAGGCGACTGCTTCTGACGTGCCGCAAATTGTCTCGCTGATCAACCGCGCTTTCAACGTTGAGCGCTTCTTCAAAAGTGGCGACCGCACGAATCCCGAGATGGTGGAGCAGAACCTGCGCGAGGGCCGGTTCCTGTTGCTGTGCGAGGGGGACGACATCATCGTTTGCGCCTGGATGAAGATCACCGGCGAACGCGCCTATCTCGGAATGCTGTCCGTAGATCCCGCGCGGCAGAAGTCGGGACTGGGCAGGCGCATGATGGAGGAAGCGGAAGAATACGCGCGTGCCAAAGGCTGCACCGTGCTCGATATCCGTATCGTGAATCTGCGGGCAGAGCTGCCCGTGATCTATCGTAAATTCGGCTTCGTCGAGACCGGAACGCAATCAGCCGAGGTCATCAAGACGGCGACCCAGCCCGTCCACTTCATCACCATGTCGAAGCAGTTATAGTTCGACTCGGCCCAGGCCTCGAAAAACGCGAGACCTGGGGCACCCGCAATTTCACACCTGAGTTCGAAATCCGGTCCACCCGTATACTTGTAGCGAGTTCCTGTCGTGGCTGCCATTCCCCAACTCAAAGAGCAAGTTCAGCGCGCCGCGATGGACCTCGGCTTCGATCTGGCGGGAGTGGCCGGGGTCGGCGATAGCCCCGAGCATCGCTTCTTTCCCGAATGGATTGCCGAAGGCCGCGCCGGCGAAATGAAGTATCTGGAAGCGCGCAACGAAGCCGATGAGCTGAAACGCGCCTCGCTGGCCAACGCGGTTCCCTGGGCGCGGTCGGTAGTACTGTGCGCCGTGAACTACAACGCCGACGAGCCCTACTCCACCCATGCCGGCGGCGCGACGCAAGGCTGGATCTCGCGCTACGGGTGGTCGCGGCGCGACTATCACGATGTGATCTTCGAAAAGCTGCGGGCACTGGAAGCGAAGTTGCTGGAAATGTGCGCGCAGCAGGGAGTAGCCGCGCCGCGCACCTGGTGCTACGTCGACACCGGCCCGGTCATCGAGCGCATCGTCGCCAAGTATGCGGGCATTGGCTGGATCGGCAAGAATACTTGCATCCTGAATGAGAAGCTTGGCTCGTGGCTGTTTCTCGGCGTGCTGCTCACGTCGCTCGAGTTGACACCCGATCTGCCGACCACGGATCACTGCGGCTCCTGTACGCGATGTCTTGATGCCTGCCCGACGCAGGCCTTTCCCGCGCCTTACCAGATGGACGCCACCCGGTGCATTACCTATCTCACGGTGGAACTGAAGGGGTCGATTCCGGAGGAGCTTCGCCCGCTCATGGGTCGTCAGGTTTTCGGCTGCGATATCTGCCAGGATGTTTGTCCCTGGAATCGGCACGCGCCGGCGACGAAGTTGTCTGACTTTCAGCCGCGGCCGGGGCTGGTGAATCCCGATCTCGAATGGCTGGCTGGAATGACGGCGGAAGAATTTCGCGAAGCTCTTTCGCGGCTCGGCTATCAAGCGGATGAAATTCGCCGGACTGCGCCGCAATGTCGCCGTAGCGATGGGCAATAGCGGAGACGAGCGATTCATCCCCGCATTGCAGCAGCTCAGCGCCGATGAAGATGTCAACGTGGCAGAGCATGCGCGCTGGGCCGTGGAGCATCTGCGGGAAATGGTTGCTACTCGCGAAAATAAATAGCCTGCAATCAACAGTTAGTCCGCTTTTTCCCTGTCCTCGTAAAAATTACTTCGTGAAGCACAGGCTGCTTATAAAAACTTCGGGCAAACTCACGTATTTTGAGCTGGCACGTCTATTGCAATGTCAACAGTGCGAAGCGAAGCGAACAGCAGTAACCCAGCAGTGAAGCAGAGGTAGGGTTCTCCGGTATGGGAGTGCCGGGGAGTTCGACAAGGCAACGGACCGGCGCTGCGGCGGAAGACAGGTGAGTGACCCGCTAACCGTCGCAGCGTCCAAGCAAAGTTTAAGTTCGTGAGGCGCGAGAGTCCCCCTCGCCGCGCCCGCGATCGATGCCCGCCGTACCCAGACTCGGGATGGATGGAACTCAGCCCAAGGGCATCCTCGAAAGCCTTCCTGTTCGGGACAGGAAGGCTTTCCCTTTTTGCACGACGCGACAATCTTCTACTCAGGTTTCCGCGGGGAATGCTAGGATGCTGCTGCTCCCAATCTCTAGCCCGGTGCCGAGACCATGCGAGTTCTCTGTCGCTTCCTGTCGTTCGGTTTTTTGCTCCTGACGTTTCCAGCATTTCTCAACGCCGGCGAGCCGCAATGGATTGAAGTCCGCTCCGACCATTTCACCGTGATCACCGACGCTGGCGAGAAGAATGGCCGGCATGTCGCCGATTTGTTCGAGCAGATGCGCGCCGCCTTCGGCGTAGTTTTCGTGCGTACCAAAATCAATCAGCCCATCCCGCTCCAGATCATCGCCTTCCGTAATACCAAGGAGCTCCGGCAATACAGTCCGATTTACAAAGGCAAAACGGTGGAGCTGGCCGGGTTCTTTCAGCCCGGCGACGACAAGAACTTCATCATGGTGGACATGAGCCAGGAAGACAATTGGCAAATCGTCTTCCACGAGTATGCGCACCTGCTGCTGAACGGCAACTTTCCCCAGACTGCGCCGTGGTTCGATGAAGGTTTTGCCGAATACCTTTCGACGATGAAGATCGGCAGCAACGGCAGCATCGAAATCGGAGGGCTGATTCCGGGAGCCGAGCTACTGGACCAGGCCAGCAAGTTCCGCCTGCTCGATCTCTTCCAGGTGCAGCATTTTTCGGAGACGTACTACCGCAGCGGCGAGCGGCGCGACATGTTCTACGTCGAGTCGTGGCTGGTCGCTCATTATCTGTTCGATACAAATCAGCTCACGCCTACGGCCCATTATTTCCTGTATACGAACGGACAGAAGATGCCCATTCCGGACGCGGTGCAGAAAGCCTATGGCGTGTCGCTGCCGGCGATGGAAAAGACGATCTGGACGAACTGGCATGAGGGAAAGCTCTATGCCAAGCGCTTCAACGGAAAGATTCCCACCAGCTTCAATGCCACCGCGCGTCCGCTGGATTCGCTGGAGGCGCGGGCGCAACTGGCCGACTATGCGGCGCATACTCTGGATTACCAGGACAAGGCGGTACAAGAGTTCGAGGCGATTCTGCAGCAGAATCCTAATCTTCCTGAGGCTCAACGGGGATTGGGCTACGCTTATCTGCGGCACGGGCAACTGCCCAAAGCCACGGACCATTTCCGCGCCGCCGCGAAGCTAGGGTCGACAGATCCTCGGGTTTACTACTATTCCGCCGTACTGATGCAGCAGACGCAACCGGATACCGTGGGCTCGGATGAATTCATGGCGGACCTGCACAAGGCCGTTCAACTCGACCCACAGTATGCCGATGCTTATCACCTGCTTGCCTTCGGCGAAATGAAACAGCGGAAGTATGCGGACGCGGAACAGGACGTTCGTCACGCCGTCGAACTCTCGCCGCGCAACGATGGCTATCGCCTGAACCTGGCGGTCATTCTGCTGAACCAGCAGAAGCTGGAAGAAGGAAAAACGGTTCTGGCTTCTATTTCGCAGAGCTCGAATCCCGCAGTCGCCGGGCAGGCCAACCAGATGTTGCAGACAATTTCCCGGATGCAATCGTCGGCACTGCACCCGGCAACGGCAACTCCGCCGCCGGCGTCGACGGAAGGCTTCAGCGGTTCGGGAGTTTCCGAATCTCGCGACACGGAACCGACGATTTTGCACGATACCGACAAGCGTCCCATGGCATTTCTAAATGGCAAGATTGTCGAGGTGGATTGTTCTTCGGCGCCTGCGGCCGTGCTGACTGTACTCTCGTCGGGAAAGATGTATCACTTGCACGTGGCCGACCGGCAGAAGCTTGTGCTCATCAATGCGGATAGCTTTTCCTGTGACTGGAAAAATGTAAAAGCATCTGCCAATTATCGCGACAGCGGCGATCTGCAAGGCGAGCTGGTTAGCCTTGAGCTGCCCTGAATTGTCGCGGCCTCCGGGTGACAGCGGCGAGGTTTCTGGCTATAAAGAGACTATGACGGAAGCACTCAGCCGGCGGCTCAAGCAGGATCGTTTCTCCAGCCCGGCCCAGGAAGCGCTGCTGAGTGTGATTGTCGCCGCCAACACCGTCAACGACATCATGGACCGCGTGTGCGAGGAGCATGGCATCACTCGCGCGCAGTACAACGTGCTGCGCATCCTGCGCGGTGCTCACCCGCAGGGCCACGCGCGCTGCGAAATTGCCTGCCGCATGCTGGATCGCGCTCCCGACATCACTCGCCTGGTCGATCGTTTGCAGGCGCGCAAGCTGGTGAAACGCTCGCGCGGCAGCCAGGATCAGCGGCAGGCGGTCACGGTCATCACCGCCAAAGGAATGAAATTGCTGGACACGATGGCGCCGGTAATCGATGCCGAACTGAGCACGATGCTGGGGAAGCTCAGCGACGAAGATTGCCATCAGCTAAGCCGGCTCTGCGCCGTGATCCTCGACAGCGTTGCCGAGGCAGCACCTCCCGAAGAGCACTAAGCGTTCCTCCCGCAGGCCGAGCACTACTTTCCACCGGACATTCTGAATCTTCCAAACCAGTCCTACATCGAACTATGTGTTGTAACACGCTAATCGCACTTGCGACCCTGTGCGCTCCGACGGACTGGAGCGCGGCCGCGAAGAACCGCTGCCACTGTCGATTTCGACGGTCTTCCAACGTCGTTCCGGTGACAGACGAACTTCGGATTTTGGAGAGAATCATGTCTACTTTGCTTGTCGTTAATTCCAGCCCGCGCAGCAACTCGGTCTCCCGCCGCCTGACCCGGCACGTCACCCAGGAGTGGAAGCAGCAGAATCCTAACGGTCGCGTGATCGAGCGTGACCTCACGGCCGACATGCCGGCGAGTCTCAGCGAGCTGTGGATTCAGAGCGCGACGACTCCCGAAGCGCAGCGCACGCCGGAACAGCAGCAGGCGCTGAAGCAGTCGGACGAACTGATCGACGAGTTGATGGACGCCGACGTTGTCGTGATCGGCGCTCCCATGCACAACTTCAGCATTCCAACGGTGCTGAAGGCCTGGATCGACCAGATTGTCCGCGCGGGCAAGACCTTCAGCTATACCGACAAAGGTCCCAAGGGCTTGCTTCCTGCCGATAAGCGGGTGCTGGTGATCGTCAGCCGGGGCGGCGTGTACAACGAAGGCTCGGCGGCCGACTTCCAGGTGCCGTACCTGCGGCACATGCTGCAGTTTGTGGGACTCAATCACTTAACGGTGATCGACGCAGACAAGCAGGCGTTCGGCCCGGAAGCGGCTGAGAGATCCGTGGCCGATGCGATCCAGAAGCTATCGCAGTGCAGGGAAGGCGTGACGGTTTCGGCGTAACGTCGACAACTGTCCGACAAGAGAGAACCCTCCCGGGTGGGAGGGTTCAAGTGGTTCAATCGCGAACTCAGAAGCCTAAAGCGAAAGCGGCGCTTACCCCTGGGCTTCTGCGCGGCGGAGACGCCTTAAGCGCGCACGACGTTCGCAGCCTGGAAGCCCTTCGGTCCCTTAGTGAGGTCGAACTCGACCGTTTCGCCCTCATTCAAGCTCCGGTACCCGCTTTCCTGGATAGCCGAAAAATGTACGAAAACATCCTCGCCCGTGGACCGCTGGATAAACCCATAGCCCTTGGCTCCGTTAAACCACTTCACAGTACCTTTCTCTCTCACAACCCGCTCCTTTCGAACACTTGGAATCACCCCTGCTTCGCGGACGTTTCCAGCCACGACTCACGCTCGGCAACTCGCGCTCGCACGCGGGTTGATAGCTTGAGGCTTAGCCGGAAAGACGTCTCAACGTCGCCGGGAAACAAGGGTTGCGGCTCAGCTCGCAGCTTTTCTGCAAAGAAAAAGGCTCCACGAATTACACCCGGACGGCGGACTACTGCTCGTTCGGCATAATTCTCTGGAACCCGTGCAATGCGCGAAATACAACTGCTGACAGAAACATCAACCCAAATCCGCGTTTCGGTAGACCCGAAAGCCCCGCCTTCGCCCAATCCGAAGGGGCGCAAACGATATTTACAAGGAACTCTGCTTTTTGGCAAGTATTTCTTGCACAAAGACTTCCGGATGGCCCAGAACGGGAACCCGCGCCAAGCTCACTGAAGTTCACCGCCCCTGTCTGCTACGATGACTGCAGATGACAGGCAGCACCGGAGCGAGCGAAACTGAGCCGGCCTCGAAGGCCGCTCCACTGTTCCGCACCTCCTCCTCGACTGCTGCCGGAACCGCCCTTAACTCCTCTGGAACTGCTGACTTACGTGCAACTGCGTTGCGCCCCGGAACGGCCGCCAAGCGCTTGATGGCCGAAGACCAGGCGCAGGAGATCTTCCGCTACCTGCCAGAGACGTATGGCCTATGGCATCGGCTGCGCCATCACGGCTGGTCGACTTTGCGCTACCTGATGCAGACCGAGGTGCACACCTACGCCTTCTCGGTGGCGGCGAATTCCATCCTGTCGTTCTTCCCGTTTATCGTGTTGCTGCTGACGGTGGTACACCGCGTCTTTCATTCGCAGGCGATGTATGACGTCGTGCTGCAACTGTTGCGCGACTACCTTCCCAGCAACAAGGACTTCGTCATCCGCAACCTGCAGTTCCTGGCGAGCGTGAAAGGGCGCGGGCAGATCCTGTCGTTCGTGATGCTGCTCATCACCTCAACCGGAATTTTCCTTCCCCTGGAAGTGGCGCTCAACAGCATCTGGGGATTCAAGAAGAACCGATCGTACCTGATGAATCTTCTGGTCTCGCTGGGACTGACAACTGCTTGCGGATGTCTGGCGATGCTGTCGATCGCCTTGACCGCGCAGAATCTGAAGTGGCTGGAACGTTTCACCGGCGACGGGAACTTCGTGTTTCAGGGCGTTGGCTTCGTGCTGATGAAGGCGTCGGCCATCGTCGCCACCATCGGAATCTACTTCCTGATCTATTGGCTGCTGCCGCACGGCAAGGTGCCGGCACGAGCGGTGTTGCCGGCAGCCATCATCACCGGCCTGGTTTCCGAGGGGGCGAAATACCTCTACATACTGGTGCTGCCCTGGCTGAACTTCCAGGAAGTGTATGGACCGTTCTCGGTGTCGGTGACGCTGATCTTCTGGTCCTTCTGGAGCGGCATGCTGCTGCTGGGCGGAGCCTACCTTTCCGCGGCCGAGCATAGCGCGCGCCTCGAGGCGCAGCGCGCCACCGAAGCAAGCAGGTAAAAGGCGGCAATCCAAATTTTTGATGGGCGGGAGGGAGCGTAATCGCCGCCCTGTTGGGGAGGATTCAGACCCCATCCGAGGTGGCGATACTTGGCCTGGCATCGTCGCTCCCCGAATCGCCCCGGCTGACCCGCAAAGGAGGACAAGTTAACCGAGGCTTGAGGCAGTATGTGCCAGAACGCCGCGGAAAACAATGCTTCCCGTCAACTTCGGATGCCGCTTTTTGGGGATAGTGTCTGCCGATTGCCAATCGCGGTCAGGCTTTACTCTTAGCAGATTTCGCTTTCCTGACTTCCGGATAAACGCCTAATACCTTCACAAACTCAGCAATCTCAGCCAAATGTCGAATCGCGTTGCGCGCCGGCTCATCGTCGCCGCGCAGCATGTCGACGAAGAAGACGTACTCCCAGGGATGGCCGCGCATGGGCCGCGACTCGATTTTGCTGAGACTGATATCGCGCAGCGCGAAGACGCTAAGCGCCTTGAAGAGCGCGCCGGGAACATTCTTCAGAGAAAACGCGAGCGAAGTTTTGCCGGCGCCGCGAGCGACCTTTCGCGACTTATTGATCAGCAGGAAGCGTGTGTAGTTCTGCCGATCGTCTTCGATCCCTGCCAGCAGAATGCGGCCGCCGTACTGCGCCGCGGCTTGCTTCGGCGCAATGCCTGCCGCGTCCATTATCTTCTCCGCAAGGATGTGGCGAACACTGCCTGCCGTGTCGTAGAACGGCACGGCCTGCACCTGCGGATTCGCACGAAAGAAGTTGCGGCATTGATCGAGCGCAACCGGGTGCGAAAAAACGCGGCGTATCTGCTTCAACGCAACTCCGGGAGGAGCGATCAGGTTGTGCCGGATGCGCAGGTGGAACTCGGCATGGATGAAGAGTTCGCGCGCGAGTAGCAGGTCGAAATGTTCTGCCACCGATCCAGCCAGTGAGTTCTCGATAGGAATCACAGCGGCTCCGGCCGAGCTACTCTCCACGCGATCGAAGACTTCGGCGGAACGCGCGCAGGGGACAACCGAGGAGCCAGGCAGCATCTTGCCTGCGGCCTCGTGACTGAATGAGCCCAACTCTCCCTGGATCGCAACCTTCATGAGCTTGATGCGGCGAGCATAACAGATTTATTGGATTTCCCTCATCGGGTTGCCTGAACTCCTCTAAATATGCTGGTCCGCGTGAACTTATCTCTTCTACTGACACACAACCATTATCCCGGCGGGCTGCTTCCAACACAGTGTTGGTCGCGGAACTCGGTTGCGCATGAGATTTTTGGAGGTGACAAGATGCTTTGGACTTTGTTTGTAATCCTGCTGGTGTTGTGGTTGCTGGGGGTAGTTTCCAGCTACACATTTGGCGGATTTATCCACATCCTGCTGGTACTTGCGGTGATTGCCCTGGTATTCCAGTTGATTAGTGGACGCAGAACAGCAGTTTAAACCGTCGTCGCTCGACGGAGCTATGGTGACTGCGAGCGACGATTGAATTTATCCATACAAGATACGCAACGTACGACCCATAAGGAAAATAGGGAGGATCGATGAATAACGATCAGGTTAAGGGTAAGGTTGACGAAGTTGCCGGACGCGCGAAGCGCCAGGCCGGCGAGTGGACCGGCAATACAGAAACCCAGGTGAAGGGCGCTGCCCAGGAGATCAAGGGTAAGGTGCAGAATGCCTGGGGGAACGCGAAAGACGCCGTGGAGCAGAAGAAGGACGAGGCGGAGATCAGGCACGAGCAGAAGAAGGAAATTGAGCGCGAGCGCAAGGAAGATGTCGCTTAATCTATTTCTAGGCGTGACGCGAGGCGCCCTACCTGGGCGCCTTTGCTTTTTGCACTTCGATTATTAGATTCGCGACGCGATCCAAATAAAAGATGCTGGTTCGGGGTACGACCGAGGTCGCGGAATACTCGGTCACGATCGCCGGACCTTGCAGCTTCTTCCCCACGGTCATCTGCGCACGCTCGTAAAGTGCGGCCGGAACAGCTTTTCCGGAGAACCACACGCGGCGCTTCTCTGCGGTGAGCGCTTTGCGGGGCGTCGGCACGGCCACGGCGCGAGCCTTGGGAGAGCTCAATCGCGCGCGCAAGCGCAGGGTCACCAGTTCAACGTCGCGATCCGCGTATTGATAGCCGTAGCGAAATTGATGCTGCTGGTGGAAATCTGCCAGCAGCGACTTTCCAAACGCAACGTTCAATTCGAAACCCTGTCCGCGATATCGCAGATCGGCGCTGCGCTCGAATCGCGCTTTGCCATTCCAGCCCTCCTCCTGAAACTCGCGCCGGGCAAGGCTTTCAAGAGCAGCAAATCTGCTCGCCAAGGCTTGCTACGCGGGAGCTCGCGCTCAACTGCGTCACCAGCGGTCTGCGAGTAGTCCTTGATGATGTCGCTGGTCAGGATGCCGAATGCCGACAGCGCGCCCGGCATCGCAGGAATGATCACGCGCGGAATTCCAAGTGACTGTGCCAGTTCGCAGGCATGCAGTCCGCCGGCGCCACCGAAAGCGACCAGGGCGAACTGCCGGGGATCGTAGCCGCGCTCTACGGAGACGACCCGGAGTGCGCGCTCCATGTTCGCGTTCACGACGCGAATCACGCCCTCGGCGAACGGCTCGAGTGACATGCGCACATTCTGCCGCTTCAGCCACTCCGCGGTAACAGCGCGCGTGCGCTCTAGATCGAGAGTGAACGAACCACCGAGGAACTTATCCGGCTGCAAGCGGCCCAGCAGCAGATTCGCGTCGGTGACGGTCGGCTGCAACCCACGCCCATAGCAGATTGGACCGGGATCGGCCCCGCCGACTCCGGCCCGACACGCAAGGCGCCTCCGGCGTCGAAGCGCGCCAGCGAGCCGCCGCCCGCTCCTACGGTGTGAATGTCGAGCATGGGAACGCGCACCGGCAAGCCGTCGATCTCGGCTTCGTTACTCGGTCTCGGCTCACCGTCGACCAGCGCGACATCCGTCGAAGTTCCTCCCATATCGAAGGTGATAACGCGCTCATAGCCGCTGAGACGTGCCATCGCTGAAACTGCGCCGACCACTCCTCCGGCCGGGCCCGAAAGAACGGTTCTGCACCGGCTGGCGCGAGGCTGCCTCCAGCGAAGTTATGCCGCCGTTGGATTGCATGACGAAAACGCGCGAGCTTTTCGACTTGCCGGAAAAGATCTGGCGCAAGCGCAGATCAAGCTGCTGGAGATAGCTCTGCATCGCCGGTTGAAGATAAGCGTTGATCGCAACCGTGCTGGCACGCTCAAACTCGCGAAACTCCGGAAGAATGTTGTGCGAGAGAGAAAGCGGCAGTCCCAGTTCTTCCAGCACGCGTCCGATGGCCCGCTCGTTCTCCGGATTGGCGAACGAAAACAGGGTCGAGATGGCGATCGACTCCGCGCCGCTGGCGTGTACGTCACGCGCCAGCACCCGCAAGTCCTCGCGGGACGGCTTCTGCAGAATGTTGCCGCTGGGTTCAACGCGCTCGCCGATGCCGAAGCGCATACCGCGCTCGACCAGCGGAGGCACGCGTTCAAAGGTGAGGTCGTACAACTTCGGCCGGTTCTGACGGCCGATCTCGATGGTGTCTTCAAATCCCGCGGTAGTAACGAAGGCGACGCGCGCGCCTTTGCGCTGCAGCAGCGTGTTTGTGCCGACCGTGGTTCCGTGCAGCAGAATCACGCCGCTGGGAGCTCCGATTTGCGAAAGGGCCTCGGCTATGGCCTGCGAGGGATCGGCAGGCGTGGAGAAGACCTTGATCATGCGTGGCCGGCCGCGCTCCATCCAGATGCAGTCGGTGAAGGTGCCACCGGTATCGACAGCAACCCGGAGCGGCGGCTGAGGAGTTCTGGAAGGAATCTGGGCCATAGTTCGCGCGAACAGCGCCGTAGAAAGCGCCGATTGTAGCACGCGTTCCCGCTAGAGTCGCTTGCCCATCAGGTAGGCGTCGAGCGAATGACTGGTGTAGTACTCGGGCAGAGTTCGCAAGATTTCGTAGCCCAGCTTGCGGTAGAGCTTCAACGCGGGCTCGTTGTTGACCGCCGTCTCCAGGTACATTTCGCCGCAGCCAAGCGCGCGCAAACGCTCTTCGGACGCGGTCATGAGTTTGGTAGCGAGGCCGGAGCGACGCGCCTGCGGCAGGATATCGAGCGTAAGGATGCGGCCATACTTGCGCCGGATCGGATGCGCAATCACGAAGCCCGCGATCGGATCTTCCTGGTTGTTGGCGTTCTGAAGTTCACCGACCAACGTAATCGCGTTGCGCCGGGTAATGAAGCCGCTCAGCTCCATCTGCGAGTAGGCGATGCCGGGTGGAAAGCAGAGCTGGTCGATCTGCCACAGGCGGTCGAAGTCGGCGGGGCGATAGTTGCGAATGATGAAGCCGACGTCCGCGGATTGTGGAGTGGAGGCCAACGGCAGAGACTCTCTCAGCTCACATAATAAACGGGTCGTCCGTTTCAACCGCGAGAGCGTAATGGGCGAGAAGTGAAACGGGCGCCGCCGGCGTGCTTCCGGGCGGCACCCCTTGAGAGTTATGCGGCGCGGATTCCCTGCTTTTTCGACTCGGAGAACGCTTCGATCATGGCCTGGTTGAACTGCGGAATGTCGCTGGGCTGACGGCTGCTCACCCAGTTGCGATCGCGCACCACGGCTTCGTCCGTCCAGTTTGCGCCGGCGTTTTTCAGGTCGTCCTGAATGGTCTTGTAGCTGGTCATGTTGCGGCCTTTGACCAGTCCTGCCGATATCAACAGCCACGGCCCGTGGCAGATCACGGCGATGGGTTTGCCTTCGCTCTCGATGTTACGCACGAAGTCCTGGGCTTTCGGCTCCATGCGCAAGGCGTCGGCATTCATCGCGCCACCCGGCAGGAGCACGGCATCGAAATCGTTTGGCCGGGCCTGGTCGAGGGTCATGTCGACTTTTACTTTCTGGGTTTTCTTGTCGTGCTGCACCGCTTGAATCTCGCCGGATTTCGGTGCGATCACTACGGTCTGCGCTCCTGCTTCGTCCAGCGCCTTGCGAGTTTCAATCAGTTCTGCTTCTTCAAATAGATCGGTTGCGAGAATTGCCACGCGGGCATTTTCCAGCTGTCTCATTGCCATAAGGTTGCCTCCAGGAGAAATGCGTATTTGGATCCCGAATTAAGTCAGGGAACTGCTGTTGGGATGCAGGGAAGGGATGCGGGGTGGGCAGGCGGATCAGCGATGCCTGGTTAGGCGGGCGTCTTCCACCCTCTCAATCGGGATTAGCGCGACCCACTCGTTGTTCCAGTTCCTGTACTCGGTGAGCCGGGAGCCAAGTATCTCGGCAGCGCGCTGCGGCGGCAGGTCTTCGTGATAGTCGAAGAAGCGTTCCTGGATTCGTTTGCCGAAGGTCAGACTTTGCAGCAGGGGATGCGGCGGCTCCCACTTGGTCGAGAACAGGTAAGCGGTGTTGAACTGATCGGTCGCATGAGCGGCAGCTCCGATCTCCGGAGCTGAAAAATTCTCGATACGGACGACATTGAGGGGCTGCTTAACGTAACCGAGAAATGGGCGCGTGAGTTCATCGGAGGCCGGCCACGCGGTGAGGACGGTTCGCTGCGGATGCCGGGATAATTCGTCGGCAATCTGTTTGTGCAGGATTACGTAATCGCGATACAGCAAGGTGTCTTCCGGCGCGATGCGATACGGCGGCGGCACGAAGAGCTGCACGACAAACGCCGCTGCCGCGATGCCCACGTACCATGTCCACTGCCGCAGGCGACGTCGCATGGTCGAGATAGAAACCAGAATGACCAGCGGAACCACGGGGAGCATGTAGCGAGCCAGCACTGCGCCTCCCAGCACGGACTCCGCGACCACATTGGCCGCCAGCACGACCAGAAATGCAAGTTGAACGGGAATCGAGATGCGTGGCCGGGTTGAACCGTCGGCTTCCGGCAGCGGCGCGCGGCTCATCGCCTCCGCCGCGCCCAGTACGAGAAGGAAAAGATTGAGGTAACCGAAAACGTGCCACAGCCGGATCAGCAGAGCGAGCGAAATCCTCAGCGGATTCAGTGTGGCTTGCAGGTTGTAGCGGAGATATTCCGGATTACCGAGATAGTAGCCGGTGTGGCGATGATGGTAGGCGAGCCACGCCAGCAGCGGCAGCACGCAGATCAGGAACGACAGCGCGTGCTCGGCCGAGCGATACAGAAACCACGATTCGCGCCGGGTGTGGCGCGAGCCTTTCAGAACAGGACGAAGCAGCTCCCAGGCCATGAGCGCCAGGGGCGTGATGATGGCCGTTTCCTTCGCCAGCGGCGCAAGCGAGAAGAATACGATGGTCGCGACGGGCCTGCGCTCGACGTACATCGCCAGTCCCCAGAGCGTGAACGCCGCGGCCATCATGTCGAGATGGGCCATCGAACTCTGGGTGAAGAACACCGGATAGAGCGCAGTGCAGAGCACGGTCGCCGCGGCAACAGACTCGGTCGAGACCGTTCGCGCCAGCCGCCATAATCCAACCAGCGCGAACGCTGCCACCATCAGCATTGCTTCTCGCGTGGTGGTTGGCGTAAACGCGCTGAACTTCCACCAGAAGGCGAGCCACAGCATCACCAGCGGCGGATGGGCGTTGGATAACGTGGTGTGGGGAATCAGCGAGCCGGTCAGCAGCAGGTCGCGGGCAGCGGGCACGAAGTATCCGGCTTCGTCCCAGAAATACGGCAGGCGCAGCAGGAAAGCGTGGGTGAGGAACAGGAAGGTAAAGATGAGTGCGTAGGCAAGAAGATACGTGCGCGCACTCGCCATCCAGCTATTGGGCTTGACCATCAGGTGACAGGCACTTTTTGTGCGAGTCAAAAATAATACGCGGGACTCAGCAAAAGCTAGTGAATCGGTCCGTTACCCGATCCTGCACGGGGATCCAGCTTGATCTCACCGAAGGTATTTTCGTAGTTGACCAGGTTCTGCTGCAGGATGGTGTGCAGCGCCTTGGCCTGCTGCGGGCTGAGATATATCCCCTGGAAATTGCGCACTTCCACCCGCGTTTCGTCCTGCTGCTGCAAGGTGCCGAATACCAGAAAAAAGTCCCACACATTGACCCGCACCTGAACGCTGTTGGCATAGCTTTCGCGATAGTCGGGGGTGTTGGTCAACTGGATGGCTGGCTGCGTGAGGGAGGGCTGTGTCGGATTCGGCATGGATAACCTCTAACTTTCAACGTGAAAGGTGAGTGTACCAAATGCGCAGCACCTGCGTAGGTAAGAGTGATGCCGGCGCTTAGCGGCTCGCAACCTTTCTGTATCGACTCGCACGTCGATGGACTCTAAAGAAACAGGGAACAGCGGGCCGCTATGATATAAGGGCCTTCTAGGCAGAAACGCACTTATCTATGCCGCAAGCCGAAACCTCGCGCGCCACTCCGTCCAGCCTTCGCTCGGGGCAGGGTCTCATTTTCCGCGAGATCCTGACAATGGGCCTGGAGTCGCTGCGGGCCGACAAACTGCGCGCCGCGATGACCGCGCTTAGCATGGCAGTGGGAACGGCAGCCCTGATCCTGGTGGTCACGGTCGCGCTGACCGGAAGAAGCTACGTCCTCGCACAAATTGAGAATGTCGGCACGAATGTCATTTGGGCGGAGTACACCGGCATCTCCAGCGGGCCGTCCAATGCGGGGTTGGGCGACTATCTGACATTGCGGGACATGGTTGCAGTCGAGCAAAACGTGCCCGGGGTGGAGGCGGCGTCTCCGGTGGTCAGCGTTCACCAGACCATGCGCGTGAACTCTACCAACGTTCAGATTCTGGTTCTGGGAGTGGATCCTCAGTATGAGCAGGTGCGGCGGCTGGTGGTCAGCAGCGGCCGATTCTTTGACCAGGCGGATTCCGAGTCGGCGACCAAGGTTGCGCTGCTGACCGAGAGTCTGGCGCGCCGCCAGTTCGGCTCGCTGGACCTGGCGCTGGGCCAGGTCATCCACATTCACGACATCCCCTTCACCATCATCGGCGTTTTCCGCGAAGGGGTCGACACGATGGGGCGGTCGGAGATTGAAGACAACACCATCCTGATTCCCTTCAGCGTTGCGCGCGTCATCAGCGGGAGCGACTCGGTCAACCAGTTGTACTTCTCGATGGCCAGTTCCGGTTCGATTCCCGAAGCTACCGATCGCATCAAGGCTGTGATCGCGTCGCGTCATCGGCCGGAATCGACTTACGAAGTCAGCAACATGACCGGCGTCTTGCAGGCCGCCAAGAACATTGCTGCGGCCCTCACGGCCGTGCTGCTGTTGTTTGCGGCGGTGACCTTGATCGCCGGCGGCGTCGGCATCATGAACATCATGTGGGCAACGGTTCATGCGCGCACGCATGAAATCGGCGTGCGTAAAGCGGTTGGCGCAACCCGCCGGGGAATCCTTCTGCAATTTCTTTGCGAAGCCCTCTATGTCGCGGTGCTGGGCGGAGTGGCGGGCACCATCGTCGGAATGGCGATATCGGTTTCGATGCGGCTCTTCATCAACTACCACATAACGGTATCGGTGAGCTCCGCCCTGATTGCCTTGCTGGTTTGCTGCCTGATCGGCGTGATCTTCGGCATTACTCCCGCCCAGAACGCCTCCCGGCTCGACCCGGTCGAGTGTCTCCGCCACGAGTAGGAATGAACGAGCCTGATTCCAGAACTGCTCCCCGCTCGCTCTGGTACATGTTCGCGGCGGCGCTAGTCATCCGGCTGATTGTGTCGGCGGTAATGGTGCCGCAGTTCCTCGACAATTACCGCGACCACTGGCACTTCGGCTGGGAGATGGGACGCATCGCCCGTTCGATCTGCGAAGGACACGGCTTCTCGTCGCCCTTCTTCGATCCCAGCGGGCCGACCGCGATGCTGCCACCCGCGTATCCCTATATGGTGGCCCTCTGCATGAAGCTGTTCGGCGGCTTCACCGTCGCCACCACCATGGCGATCCTCTCGCTGAACAGCCTGTTCGCGTCGCTGACGGTCTTCCCCGTGTACTTCCTGGCGAAGCGCGTGCTCGATGAGCGAACCGCACGCGTCTCCGGTTGGACGTGGGCATTCTTTCCGTATTCGATCTACCTGGCCAGCGGCCGCATCTACTCCGACCCACTGACTTGCCTCATCGCTTCCCTGCTCTGGTGGCAGACGCTGCGCCTGGAGAAGACCAGCGCACTCGGCGATTGGCTGGTGTGGGGCTTGCTGTGGGGCGCGGCAGGGCTGGTGAGCCCGGTGCTGCTGGGACCGCTGCCGTTCCTCGCGGTATGGCTCGCGGTGCGGAGATCGCGGGCCGAATTGCCGTGGCTGGTGCCAGGACTGGCGTCGGCGCTGATATTGGTGGCAGTCGTAACTCCGTGGACGGTTCGGAACTATCGCGCTTTCGGTCGCCTGATTCCGCTGCGTGACGGCTTCTGGATGGAAGTACACGTCGGCAATAACGGCGATACCTCCGATGTAACGCCCGACTCGGCCCATCCCACCACCAGCCCGATCGAGTATGCGCAGTGGCGAGCGCTGGGCGAGATTGGCTACATGGACGCCAAGAAGGCACAGGCGCTGGATTTCATTCGCCAGCATCCGGGATTTTTTGTCGGTGTATCGGCACGGCACGTGGTGAACATGTGGACCGGCTTCTGGTCGCTGGATCCGAAGTTCCTCGCCGACGAGCCTTTTCACATTCCTAATACGATTTTTGCGACGGCGATGACGCTGCTGATGCTCGGCGGGCTGCGTTATGCATGGCTCAACGGTAAAGGGCAGGATGTCTTTCCTCTGGTGCTGATCCTGGTCACCTTTCCCATGGTGTACTACGTCACTCACTCCAGCATGGACTACCGTCATCCGCTGGATCCCATCATCGTGATCATGGATTGCTACTGCGTGCTGGAGTGGCGCAGGCGGCGGAAGACGCGGCTGTCGAGCTAGAACAGCCTTCCTCAACGAACCATCGCTGCCGAGTCTCGAAAGGCGAGCAGCGTTCCTTACTGCAAAAGAAAACGGCGGCCTCGTACAGAGGCCGCCGAGACGAAGCAGACTAACTTAGAACACCAGCTTGCCCTGGAACTGAATGACACGTGCCGAAGGCAGGTTGGCGAAGAACGCACCGTACGGGCTCGTGGGGAGCGGCGCGGTGGTTAGAGTCTGGCCGAAGGTCGAATCGCCCAAAGTTGCGTCGGGCTGATCGAAGCTCGGATGGTTGAACACGTTGTAGAAGTTGGCTCCCACACCGAATGCAAAGCGCTCCGTCAACTTGAAGTTCTTCATGATGCTGAAATCAGAATCGAAGAACGCAGGTCCACGGTAGATGTTACGACGCTGATTCGAGAACGAGGTCGGGAATGGGGTAATCGGATTCCCGTTGGCGTCATAAGCGTCATAGAAGTTGGCGCTGTTCAGACAGGGAGTTCCGGAAACGTAGTTCGCGGCAGAACCGCAAGCGCCTTGTCCACCGGTAATGAGCGAAGCAGGCAGAATGCTGGGCGTGTAGTTGGCAACACCGTTGTTGCCATCCATCACAACGAACGGCAATCCGCTACGAGCGAAGAAGTTCTGCGACAGAATCCATCCACCGAAGGCTCCGTTGGCGAACTTGTTGCTGAACTTCCAGGGGGTCTGCCAGACGTAGCTGGCGCTGAAGTAGCTGCGGACGTCGTAGTCGGCGTCGCCGTAGTTGTTGCAGCGCAAGCAGGTAGGATTGATCTGGTAACCGATCGAGGTGTTGGTGGTGGCGATGAAAGGCTCGCCCAGGCCGCCGTTGGAGATTTCATCCATCGCATGGCTCCAGGTGTAGTTAGCCTGGATGCTGAACCCGTAGGTCAAGCGCTGGGTGAAGGTAGCGGTAAGTCCGTTGTAGTTGGAGACGGCTCCCGAGGTGTACTGCGTAACCGCTGCGAAAACGGCGGTTGGCGCTGTGTCCGGGAATGGAGCAAAGCCCGCGCCGTAGGCGTTCAGAGCCGGTGCTTCGACCGGGATGCGGACGCCGTGGTTGCCGACGTAATTCAGCGAGACCGAGGTCTTGTCGCCCATGGCCTGCTGAATACCCAGGCTCCACTGCTCGTAATACGGAGTGTGGAAGGTGCCAGCCTGGTTGAAGAAGGTTGGGGTGTGGAAAGCCGAACCCAACTGTGCCTTTAACGAGTCATACGACGCGCCGTTGGCAAAGCCCGCTTTGATGGCCGCTGCCGAAGCCGCGCCCTGAATGTAGGGGCTGTTCGCAGTGGTTGTGTCGGCCCATGCCGCGCCATTGCTGTAAACAGTGATGACGTTGGGCATGTTCAACATGAAGTTGTCAGCCACGCCAGCCGCCAGAGCGTCGTAGAAGAGACCGAAGCCGCCGCGGATGACCGTCTTGTCGCTGCCGCCCGGTGACCACGCAAAGCCGAAGCGCGGACCCCAGTTGATGCTGTCCACGCCAGCGTACAGAGAGTTCCGGCCGGCATTGACGAACTGGTTGTAGGGAGTGGAATTACTAATGGTGCCGTTGTTGAGCAGGGTGGTGAAGTTGCCGTCCAGCAAGGAACCGCAATTGAGGTTGCACTTCGGGTTGGAGTTGTGCTCCGCGCGCAATGCAAACGTCAACTTGAGGCTCTTGCTCACGCGCCACTCATCCTGCGCGTAAAGGCCGAGGCCCCAAATAGCAACCGGCTCCGTCTCGCGCGAAGGATAGCGCTTGCGCACCTGGTCGCCGATGCCGTTGTAGAAATCGCCCTGGTCGAACAGCAGGACTTCCGGATTGGTGACGCGGCTGAAGGTGTAATCGGTGATGTCGTAGCGACGGAAATTAGCACCGAACTTCAGGTCGTGCGCGCCCTTGGTCCAGGACAAGTCATCCACGAACTGATACTGAGTCACGTTGCGGCCCTGAGGGAAGGCATATACTTCGCCGCCCACCTGGGTCAGGCTGAAACCTTCGCCGATGAGCGCGTAGGGGAACAGGTCAGGGTTGTTCTGGGTAAAGATGGCGCGATAGTAGCTGCCGGCATAAACGAACTGGTTGGTCATATTGGGACTGAACGTGTGAGTCCACTGACCCTGTCCGTTGTATTGCGGCTGATAGCTGTCGGCCGAGAATGCCGGGTTGATGAAGTCAACCGTAGTCGGCTGAGTTCCATGGTCCATGCTTACGCGCCAGAACAGGTGATCCTTGTCGGACAGGTTGTAGTCAACACGTCCGCTCAAGAGCCACTCACTGGCGTTCTGGGAACCGTTGGTCTGGTAGTTGAAGGTGCAATTACCCAGCGGGCTACCCGGTCCACCGAATCCAGGAGCTGCGTCGCAGCCCTTATCGCCGTTCAGCGAGTTTGCCGCGCCGCCTGCGTTGGCAGCATATCCTGGACCGGACTGCATCAGGCTGTAGTACTTCTGGTACAGCGCGAGGGAGGCCGGATCACTCGCAGCAACGGTAGCCAAGCTGCCGTTGATGAAGTTCGGAGTCCAGGCGGTGACAATCGAGCTGGCCGGCAGGATGAACTTGATGCCTTCGGTGTTGACGAAGAAGAACAGCTTGTCCTTCTTGATCGGTCCGCCGATGGACGCCGCCCACTGATTGTTGTTGGCAAACGGCTTCGGAGTGTTCGTGGCATTGTTGAACCACGCATTGCCGTTCATCGAGCTGCCGTTCCAGTAGTAAATGGCGTTGCCATGGTACTGGTTGGTGCCCGACTTGGTCACGTAGTTGACCTGCGCACCAGCCTGCTGTCCGTACTGACCGGAGTAAGCGTTGCTGATGACCGTGGCTTCCTGGGTTTCGTTGCGGCCCAACATCAGGTTGGTCGCACCGGAGTTGTTCAGGTTCAGGTACGGATCCATGTCGTTCTCGCCGTTGACCGTGAACACGTTCGAGGTGGCGGGAAGTCCGTAGACGCTGAAGTTGCCGTAACCGCCGCCGGTGTTCATGGTGGCGCCAGGCGAAGTCTGAGCAATGTAGGTCAGATCGTTGCCGCCGTTGGGCGAGTTGGCGATCAGGCTCTGGTTGAAGTTGGTCGAGAGGTCGGCATTGTCAGCGTTGACCAGCGGGGCAGTCGTGGTGACTTCCACCGTGGTGGACGAAGCGCCCACCGACATCTTCACATCAGCGATGGCCGCCTGGCCGACGTTGACGTTGGCTTTGCTTTCCGTCTTGCTGAAGCCCTGTGCAGTCACCGATACGGTGTAGGTACCCGGGCTCAACAGGGTAAATCGATAAGTTCCGTTGGAACTGGTGGTCGTGGTACGGGTCTGGCCGGTGGCATCGCTCTTCAGCGTGACTGTAGCCGCGGACACAACCGCACCGCTTGGATCGGTGACCGTACCGGTAAGATCACCGGAAATCGTTGACTGCGCCATCATCGACGGCACCATCACGGCGGCGATCACCAGTACTGCCAGAATCCCGGTGATGAATCTCTTTGCTGTCATATCTCCCCTCAAGACTAGGCTTCTGTTTTTTCTTTTCCTCAATGACTCGGGTGCCAGAGAGGGCCTAATTGCCGGCCGGTAGACACTCCGGCTTCGTAGGAGAGTAGGGCAAGGGACCTTCCAAGTTGGACGTATTCAAAATAAGCTTTAAGTATTTGATTTAAAAGAGGTAATAGTAGTACCGTTCTCACGTCACTTGGCTGGAATTTGCGATTTTGTATATTCCCGCCTCACGAAATATGTAATTTCATAACTCCGAAGCCGGAAACAGACAACCTGAACGGGCAGAAGCTGGCGCTGAAACTGAGGTGCCCGAAACAAAAAAGAGGCTCCCTTGCGGGAGCCTCGTAGACGAGCGGTTGAGCTCGGTTAGGTTAGAACACCAGCTTGCCCTGGAACTGGATAATGCGTCCCGAAGGCAGACCCGAGAAGAACGATCCGTAAGGACCGGTCGGCGGGGCGGTGGTCTGACTAACCGTACCGAAGACTCCAGCCGAGGTTCCGGTTCCTGTCCACGCGTCCACCGGCTGAGCAAAGTTCGGGTGGTTGAACACGTTGTACAGGTTGGCGCCGATGCCGAACGCCATTCTCTCGGTCAGCTTGAAGTTCTTGTTGACCGACAGATCGGAGTCGAAGAAGCCAGGCCCACGGAACTGATTGCGGCCCTGGTTGGGGAAGGTGGTCAGATTGTTAACGGTGGAGAAGCCACCTGCGTTCAGGCAGTTCTGCCCATATTGGTTACAGGCTCCCTGCGCCAGGCCGCTAACTTCCGTCGGCAGGAAAGGAGTGTTGCCGTTGTAGTTGCCAACTCCCGAGGTGCTGTCCAGCACGGTCAAAGGCAGGCCGGAGCGGGCGAAGAAGTTCTGCGAGAGCGTCCAGCCGCCAAAGGCGCCATTGACGAACTTGTTGCCGAACTTCCACGGAGTCTGCCACACGTAACTCGCGTTGAACGAGTTGCGGATGTCGTAGTCCGAGTTGCCGTAGTTGCCGCAACGCAGACACGTCGGATCGATCTGGTACACGATGCTGGTGCTGCTATACGGGAGGTTTCCACCGTTGGAGATTTCATCCATCGAGTGGCTCCACGTGTAGCTGGCCGACACGGTGAAACCATAGGTCATGCGGCGCTGATAGCTCGCCGTCAAGCCATTGAAGTTCGAGACCGCTCCCGAGTAAACCTCGGCCACGGTGGAGAAATTATTGGTGTAAGGAGCGACCGGCAGACCGCCGACGCCGCCCGTGTAGGCGTTCGGATAATTGGTGATGGGTTCGTCGAGACCGTGGTTACCGACATAGGTCAAGGTCATCGAGCTCTTGTCATCCAACTGCTGCTCGATACCCAGGCTGTACTCCTGATAGCGAGGGCTCTTGAACGTTCCGACGAAGTTGTTGACGCCCGGAGCCGAGAAGCCCGGAAGTCCCGTGGAAAGCGAATTGAAGGAAGCCCCGCTGGCGAAGCCCGAGCGAATCGCCGCCGCCGAACTGGACGCGGTTTGCCATGCGCCGGTAGGCGTGGTCTGGTCGGCCCAGTTCACTCCGAACAGCGCCTCCGGAATCAGGTTGGGGATGTTGGTCATGGCGTTGTCGCCGAAGATCGACGGGAAGGCGTCGTAGAAGATACCGAAGCCGCCGCGAATGACCGTCTTGTCGGTGCCGCCCGGCGACCAGGCAAATCCAAAGCGCGGAGCCCAATCGATGGTATCCGTGCCGCGGAAGACGCCAGCCTGACCGGAAGTAATCAGCTGATTGTAGGGTGTATCGCCGCTCGTGCTCGAGGTCAGCAGTGGCGAGCTCAGGTAGGAAGCGCAGTTCAGGTTGCAATTCGGATTCGAGTTGTGCTCAGCGCGCAGCGCGAGGGTGAGTTTCAGGCTCTTGCTGACCCGCCACTCATCCTGGGCGTACATGCCAAGTCCCCACAGAGCAACCGGCTCGGTGGCTCGCGAGGGGAAGTTCTGCAGGAATTCGCCGGCTACGCCATCGTAGAGGCCCGTCACCGAAGTGATAACGGCCAGCGGATTATTGAGAACGCTGAATGTGTAGTCGGTGATGTCGTAGCGGCGGAAGTTAGCGCCAAACTTCAAGCTGTGCGCACCCTTGGTCCACGAGAAGTCATCGACGAATTGATACTGGGTGACGTTACGGCCCTGCGGGAAGACATACACATCGCCGCCCATATCGGTGTAACCCAACGGGGACATGAGAACCGTCGCCGGGAAGACCGAGGTGGTGTCGGGGCTCTGGGTGAAGATCGCGCGATAGTAGCTGCCGGCGTAGATGAATTGGTTGGTGGCATTGGAACCAAAGGTGTGGGTCCACTGTCCCTGACCGTCATAAGCAGGCTGGAAACTGGCCGCGTCGAATGCCGAGTTGATCGGATCGGCGTAGGTCGCCTGCGTGCCATGGTCCATACGTACCCGCCAGAACAAGTGATCCTTGTCGGAGAGGTTGTAATCGACACGGCCGCTGATGATGTACTCGGTTCCAGGCAGGGCGGGTGTTGCACCGTACTGCTGGAAGCAGGCTGGACCACCGTTGACGCCAAATCCACCCGTTCCGGTGAAGTCCTGGCAGCCACCGGCGCTATCGTTCACCGGAACACCGTTGCCGTAACCCGGAGCGGTCTCGTACAGGTTGAACATCTTGCTGTACAGAGGCAGAGACGCGGGACTGGTGGCTGCGATGTTGGCCAATGTCGAGTTTGCGAAGGCAACGGTCGGCGCATACACGGTCTGCGACGAAGGCACGATGTAGCGAATGCCTTCGGTGTCGGCGAAGAAGAACAGTTTGTCCTTCTTGATCGGTCCACCCAAAGAAGCGGCCCACTCATTGTTGTTGGCGAACGGACGCGAAACGCTTTGCAGGTTGTTGAAGTAGTCGTTGGCGTCCATCGCACGGCCCGTCCACCAGTACTCGGCGTTGCCGTGGAACTGGTTGGTGCCGGACTTGGTGACGTAGGAAACCTGCGCACCCGCCTGCTGTCCGTACTGGCCGGAGTAGGCATTGGTGACGACGGTCGCTTCTTCGATGTCGTTCTTGCCCAGCGTCAGGTTGGTGGCGCCGGAGTTGTTCAGGTTCAGGTACGGATCCATGTCGTTCTCGCCGTTAACCGTGAACAGGTTCGAGGTGGCGGGAAGACCGGAGGTCTGGAAGTTGCCGTAACCCATGCCGGTGTTCATGGTGACGCCGGGCGCGGTCTGGGCGATGTAGGTGATGTCGTTACCGCCGTTGGGCTGATTGGCGATCTGGACCTGGCCGAAGTTGGTCGACAGGTCGGCGTTGTCAGCCTGCACCAGCGGTGCCGTGGTGGTGACTTCGACGGTCTGGGTGTTGCTGCCCACCGCCATCTTCAGATCAGCGATAGTGGCTTGGCCAACAGCGATCTGCGCGGTCGTCTGCGCCTTGCTGAAGTTTGCAGCCGACGCGGTAACGGTGTAGCTGCCCGGCGGCAGCAGCGAGAAGCGATACGCGCCGCTACCGTTGGTGGTCGTGGTGTGGGTAGCGCCGGTGGCGTCGCTCTTGATCGTTACCGACGCGGCGGAAACGACTGCACCGCTTGGATCGGTAACTGTACCGGTAAGGTCACCCGAAACCAACGACTGCGCCATCAGCGACGGCGCCATCATCAGGGTGACTACCAGCAGAGCCAGCAATCCAGTGATGAATTTCTTTGTTGTCATGTATCTCCTCGTGCTTCGATTTCTTCTTCACGCGCTTGCTGAAAGCAAGGCTCGATTGCTAAATCCTGCACTTGGCTTTTCAGCCCGGGATCCAGAGACTCCTGGGTGCAGGGAACTTGTGTGAAGAGTTAGTGCAAAGCTGCTGCCACTTGCGCGAGGAGAAAGAAAAGCGGGAAAAGCCTCTGATTGCAGCACTCTTACAAATGAACGAAATTGAAATTGAATAGGAAGCCTTCTGCTTTTCACAGCCAGAGCTTATCGAAATCCTATTTTCTGAAGAACGCCAAATTACAGTTAAGAAGTATCGCAACTATTGAACTATTATGGTATCGAGAATCGGCTTCCAGGAAGCAATATTTTGACCCCTTCAACTCCTCCTGATATGAAGAAAATGTGATGGGCGGCGCGTCGGTTTTCTTCTGTCTTTGTCGAAATTCCAACAACAAAATTGGCGGCTCCGCGAACAGAGCCGCCATGTCCAAAGTGACAGGTTAGAAGACCACCTTGCCCTGGAACTGGATGATGCGTCCCGAGGGCAGACCCGCGAAGAACGCTCCATAAGGACCGGTCGGCGGGGCCGTGGTTTGCAGAACCTGACCGAAGCTGCCCGCGCTGAAGGTGTCTACCGGCGAAGCAAAATTCGGATGGTTGAAGACGTTGTACAGATTGGCGCCCAAGCCAAGAGCCACACGCTCCGTCAGCTTGAAGTTCTTGTTGACCGAAAGATCGGAATCAAAGAACCCAGGGCCACGGAACTGATTGCGGATTTGGTTCGGGAACGTCGTGAGCGCGCCGGCAGTGGTGAAGCCGGCGGAGTTCAGACAGTTCAATCCGTATTGATTGCAGCTGCCCTGCCCGGCACCAATCACTTGCGCGGGGAAATAGGGCGTGCTGCTGTTAAACGAGTAATTGCCGATGGAGCTGCTGCTGTCGAGCACCGTCAACGGCAATCCAGAGCGGGCGAAGAAGTTCTGCGACAACGTCCAGCCGCCAAAGGCGCCGTTGACGAACTTGTTGCCGAACTTCCACGGAGTCTGCCACACGTAGCTCGCGTTGAACGAGTTGCGGATGTCGTAATCCGAATTCCCGTAATTGCTGCACTTCAGGCAGAGCGGGTTGAGCTGATAGCTGATGCTCGTCAGCGTGTTGTACGGAGTACTGGGAGAACCATCGTTGGAAACTTCATCGATCGAATGGCTCCAGGTATAGCTGGCCTGCACTGTGAACCCGTACGTCATGCGACGCTGGTAGCTGGCGGTCAAACCGTTGTAGTTGGAAACTGCGCCAGAGTAGACCTCGGCAACGCTGGCGAAGTTGTTGCTGAAGGGTGTGGCGGAAAGACCACCAATGGGAAGCCCGGCCGGGGTAGCCGAGAACGCATTGGGATAGTTGGTGATCGGAATGTCGAGACCGTGGTTGCCCACGTAACCGAGAGTCATCGAGCTCTTGTCATCCAACTGCTGCTCGATACCAAGGCTGTATTCCTGATAGCGAGGCGTCTTAAACGTTCCGATGAAGCTGTTGATATTCGGAGCGCTGAAGCCGGGCACCTGCGCCGACAGCGAATTGAAGGACGCGCCGCTGGCAAATCCCGAACGAATGGCTGCCGCCGAACTTGCCGCGGTTTGCCATGCGCCGGCAGGCGTGGTCTGGTCGGCCCAATTCACTCCGAAGAGCGTCTCCGGAATCAGGTTGGGAAGGTTGGTCATGGAGTTGTCGGCGAAGATGGAGGGGAAGGTATCGTAGAAGATACCGAAGCCGCCACGAATCACCGTCTTGTCGCTGCCGCCAGGTGACCAGGCAAAACCGAAGCGGGGAGCCAGGTTCACGGTATCGGTACCGCGGAAGACGCCTGCCTGGTTGGCGAGGATCATCTGGTTGTAGGGAGTGTCTCCGCTCACACTGGTTCCCAGGAACGGGCTGCTCAGATAAGAAGCGCAGTTCAGGTTGCAGTTCGGATTGGAGTTGTGCTCACCCCGCAGAGCCAGCGTGATCTTCAGGCTCTTGTTTACGCGCCATTCATCCTGCGCGTACAGTCCGAGTCCCCACAGCGCGACCGGCTCCGTCTGACGGCTGGGGAAATTCTGTACGAATTCTCCAGCGACGCCGTTATAGAAATCGGTGACGGAGGTGATGACCGACAGCGGATTGTTGAAGGTTCCGAAGGTGTAGTCAGTAATGTCGTAACGGCGGAAGTTTCCGCCGAACTTCAGGCTGTGCGCACCCTTCGTCCACGAGAAGTCGTCGACGAATTGATACTGCGTGACGTTGCGGCCTTGCGGGAATGCCACCAGGTCGCCGCCCACATTCGTATAGCCCAGCGGAGACATCAGCACTTCGGTCGGGAACACGGTATTGGCGTCAGGTGACTGGGTGAAGATCGCGCGGTAGTAGCTGCCGGCATAGATGAACTGGTTGGTGGCATTGGAACCGAAGCTGTGGGTCCACTGTCCCTGTCCGTCATAAGCAGGCTGGAAGCTGGCCGCGTTGAAAGCCGAGTTGATGGGATCGGCGAACGTGGCCTGGGTGCCGTGGTCCATACGTACTCGCCAGAACAAGTGATCCCTGTCGGAGAGGTTGTAATCGATACGGCCGCTGATGATGTATTCGGTGCCCGGCAGAGCAGGCGTAGCTCCGTACTGGCCGAAGCAGTTGCCCGCATATCCGGTGAAGTCGATGCAACCGGTGCCGCCGCCCGCGATGGGAGACAGCCGGTTGTATCCGGGCGCCGACTCGTAGAGGTTGAACATCTTGTTGTAGAGCGGCAGCGAAGCCGGACTGGTAGCTGCGATGTTCCCCAATACCGCATCGGCGAAACCAGGCGTGGGAGAGAACACGGTCTGCGAGGAAGGCACGATGTAGCGAATGCCTTCAGTGTCGGCGAAGAAGAACAGTTTGTCCTTCTTGATCGGTCCACCCAAGGAAGCGGCCCACTCATTGTTGTTGGCGAACGGACGGTCAACGCCGTTCAGATTGTTGAAGTAGTCGTTGGCGTCCATCGCACGGCCCGTCCACCAGTACTCGGCGTTGCCGTGGTACTGATTGGTGCCGGACTTGGTGACGTAGGAAACCTGCGCACCCGCCTGCTGTCCGTACTGGCCGGAGTAGGCGTTGGTAACGACGGTGGCTTCCTGAATATCGTTCTTGCCCAGCGTCAGGTTGGTGGCGCCGGAGTTGTTCAGGTTCAGGTACGGATCCATGTCGTTCTCGCCGTTGACCGTGAACAGGTTCGAGGTGGCGGGAAGACCGGAGGTCTGGAAGTTGCCATAGCCCATGCCGGTGTTCATGCTGACGCCGGGCGCGGTCTGGGCGATGTAGGTGATGTCGTTACCGCCGTTCGGCTGGTTGGCGATCTGGGTCTGATTGAAGTTGGTGGAAAGATCGGCGTTGTCAGCCTGCACCAGCGGTGCCGTGGTGGTGACTTCGACGGTCTGAGTGTTGTTGCCGACTGCCATCTTCATATCGGCAATCGTTGCCTGACCGACCGCGATCGAAGTCGTGGACTGGGCTTTGCTGAAGCCGGAAGCCGACGCGGTAACGGTGTAGTTGCCCGGCTGCAGGAGCGAGAAGCGATAGGCGCCGCTGCCGTTGGTGGTGGTGTTTCGCGTCTGGCCGGTAGCGTCATTCTTCAACGTCACCGCTGCACCCGACACGACTGCACCCGAAGGATCGGTGACCGTGCCGGTCAGATCGCCCGAGACCAACGATTGCGCCATCAGCGACGGCGCCATCATCAGGGCGACTACCAGCAGGGCCAGCAATCCGGGGATGAACCTCTTTACTGTCATGTTGTCCTCACACTGCCTTGCGTTGAAGCGCATGCTTGCGAAACTTCGCCGGCATGGCTGAAACCTGCACCTGACTTTGTGTTCAGCCCGGGCTCCGAACATTCGTCAGCGTGCAGGAACTCATGCAGCTGATCTTGCAAAGTGATCGCCAGTCAGCTCACGGGGACAGATAGCGATTGGCTGCCATCGCGGCAGTGGGACCAGGGATGAACCGCGAAGAGCTGACACTTCAGCCTTCCGCTTTTCACACTTGGCGCTCCCCGGCCTCCCGATTTTTGAAGATTGTGAGTACAACAGTTAACAAGTCGCGCAACTATGCAACTATTGAACTACCCGCGATTCTGCAGTTCAGGCAGCCGCGCGACAGAGTTCATCACGCCACAATTGCGCTTGATACCGGAAGTTGCGGAAATTGGCTGCTGCATGAAGCTGCGTCCGCAACCCTCGCGCCAGCGAAGTTTGCGAGTTGCACACGATGCGATTGGGATGAGGAACAGTTTCGCGAGTCCGGATCTCACTGCGCTGCGGACTAGGCACACTCGCTTCGGGGCGCGGCTTGCGTCCAACTACTTCAAAGGCATGGTGTAGTAGCCCGTCCGGTTGCGGACAATCAAATCAGACGGGTTGGGGTAGTCCTTGGTCGCAGGATCGATCTTTATTTCAATGCGGCGGTAATCGGAGTCGGCCAGACGCTCGGAGGGATAGTACGCGATCAGGTATTGCGTACGCAGCTCGTCGCTGATCTGACGAAATGCGGCATCCAGCTGGTTCATCCCGCTGGCATAGAAATATTTTCCGCCGGTATCGCGCGAGAGCTGAATGAGCGCGTGCTCTCCGCCGAGATCGCGTCCCGCGCTGTTCTCGATGGGCACAATGATGATGCTGTAAAGAATGACTTCAGCTTCCTGCGCAGCCCGCACCGCTTCCTGGTAATTGGTCTTGCTGACCGTATCGCCGCCGTCGGTGATCACTACCATGACTTTTCTGCCGCGGCGCGCGAGCAGCGCATCCGAGCCGAGGTAAAGGGTGTCGTAAAGGGCCGTCGCGGCGCCCGAGTGTACGCGGTTGATGGCGCGGTCGATGGTATGCAGGTCGGAAGTGAATGGCGTCAGTTGATCGACGATCTCGCTGAACTGGAAGAGCGACAAGCCGTCGATCGGACGGAGGATGGCATGCGCGAAACGCCGCGCTGACTCAAGCTCGAGTTTCTGATCGCCGCGCGTGCTCAGGCTGGTATCGATGGCAACGACGATGGAGAGCGGCAACTCCGATTCGCGATGGAACACCGCAATCTGCTGCGGCTTGCCGTCTTCGAAGACCTTGAAGTCTTCCTGCTTTAGCGTCGATACCGGCGCGCCGCTGCCGTCAGTCACGGTGGTGAAGACGTTCACCAGCTTCACGTTCACTTTGAACGTGGCGGATGGCTGTTCGTCCTGATCCGTCGATTGCTGTTGCTGCTGTTGCGGCTTCGTATCGGGAGGATGCGGTACCTGCGCCGGCTTAGGTTGGGATAGGGAATCGGGCGGGTGCGGTACCGTGCTGGTCGAATCCTGCGACTGCGCGCAAGCTGCCGCCGTCAGAGCCAGTGGCAACAGCATCGACGGCAGAATGGTACCGAGCAGTCTGGAAAATTTGGGCCGAAAAGGCATCTGCTGAATTAAACACCGCTTGAGCTATTTTGACGCGCTCTGGTCTGCGCGAGGTATTTCCGGGGGAAACGGCTCCCCGTCGGACCACACCGCACCGTCTTCAAAGAATTCCTTCTTCCAGATAGGTACGGTGGTTTTCAGGGTATCGATGAGCCAGCGGCAGGCGTCAAAGGCCGCGGCTCGATGCGCCGATGCAACTGCTATATAGACGCTGGTTTCGCCAATCTGTAACCGGCCCAGGCGATGCACGAGGCGCACATCGCGAATGGCGAAGCGGGATAACGCTTCCGTCGCCAGTTGCTCCATCTTGCGCAGGGCCATCGGCTCGTAGCCGCTGTAATCAAGATACAGAGTTCGGCGTCCACGCGAGTTGTTACGCACGATGCCGTCGAAGGTCGCCACAGCTCCGTCTTCCGGCCGTTTGATCTGCTCGAGAATTGTTCCGGCGGCGATCGGCGCAAGCACCAGGCTGGCGTGCTGCGACGTAAGCGGCAGCTCGGTTACGGCTTCGGCACCGCTTCCGCCGCTCACGGGAGGTATCAACGCCACTTCATCGTTCTCGCGCAAAGTTGCCGCCGCATCGGCATATTCGTAGTTCACCGCCAGGGCGATGGCCCCGCGAAACTCCTGCAACTTGGGAAGACGTCGCTGCAGCTCTGCATAGAGCTCTCCTGCGGTGGCCTGCTCGCGCAACTCGACCGCGTCACGCTCTCGGCCGGCGATCTCCCGCAACATCCCCATGTAGAGAACTCGTACCTGCATCCCACTTACAAGGATAACCCAGTAGCGCGCCTCGTTCCGTGTGCGGTTCGGCTCAGCCGCGCCTGCCTGCCCTTATCGGATCCTGGAATTTGCGTCATAGTATCGACAAGGCATTTCCGCACCGTGGCGGCGGGGGCACATCTCTTATTCTCAGCGGGGTCTTCGATGAACTCGTCGTCGCCGGTTTCTGCTCTTCTCCGCAGATCGTTGCTGTACGTTTGTCTGCTGCTCTTACTCGCCTCGGCTGCTTTCGCGCAAGTCGATACCAAGGTTTATCCGGCTCCCGATTTCGGAGCAGATGGCACCTGGCTGGATCAGGGCGCGCCCGTGCCGCACCACATCGCCGACTATCGCGGCAAGGTCGTGCTCATCGACTTCTGGGAGTACACCTGCATCAACTGCATTCGCGATTTTGCGGTGGTCAAGCGCTGGTACACCAAGTATCACCAGTATGGCTTTGACGTCATCGGCGTCCATTTCGGCGAGTTCAACATCGGCTTCGACGTGAACAATGTCCGCGACGCCGCACAGAGCTATCACCTGCCCTGGCCCGTCCTCGCCGACCTGAAGGGAACAACGTGGAACGCATACCACTCCGACGGCTGGCCTAATCGCTACTTGATCAATCCTCAAGGCCAGGTCGTGATGAAGGTGTTCGGCGAGGGCAACAACGTCGTCATGGAGCAGAAGATTCGCGAGTTGCTGGCCGTCGCGCATCCCGAGGTGCTGAAGATCCCGCTCGATCCAGCCGAGGACGATTTCAAGCCCGAGTGCGGCGTGCCTACACAGGAAACCTACGTCGGCGAGATCTACGGACGCAGCTCAGTCGACGATATGAACGGCCACCACGAGGGAGACGAAGTCGAGTTCCTGCCTCCGCATTCACCGCCCGACGGAGGCGTGATGCTGGTGGGGCGCTGGAAGGTCGGCAAGGACGGCGTGACCTCACTGGGACACGACGCCGGCGCCGAGATCCGTTATCACGCGCGCTCGGTCTATGCGGTTATGAGCCTGAATGGCGCCAAGTCGGTGAAGGTCTACCTGTTTCAGGATGGCAACCCATTTCCAAAGGAGAGCGCGGGAGCTGATGTGAAGTTCGACAGCAAGGGCGCTTACGTCGAGGTGAATCAGGGACGCATGTATTACCTGGTGCGCACGCCGAACTTCAGCGCGCACCTGCTGTCGTTGAATCCGGAAGGGCCGGGCTTGACGCTGCACTCCTACACCTTCGGCAACACTGCCAGTTGCAGGATCAGCCCTAGGAGAGGTTAGAAACGGCCGTTCTCGATCCACAACTTCACTTCGGCTTCTACATCGAAGCCGACGCTGCCCATGATGAAGCGGCCGTCGAGTTCGTAGGCGCAAACTTCCAGCGGTGTTCCCGAATATCCGCTGTGCAGGTAGCCGCGCACATACAGACGCGCGAATTCGTCTACGCCGAGTAGCCGATACTGCACGATGTGCACCATCTCGTGAAAGATGAGCTGCGGCGTCAGCGGATCGTGGAAGACCACGACATCGTCGAAGGTGATGGCCGCCATGGTGGTGAAGTCCGGCAGGCCGGTGAAACCGAGTTTTTGCAGTTCGCTGTAAAAAGGAGGATTGGCTACGCGCTGCTGACCGGGTTGCAGGACGCGAATACGCTCCAGGTCTGAGGCAGAGAAAAAGCGCAGCCAGAGTTCGCTGAAAGCCAGCGGCGCCGCCCGCGGAAAATAGCTGGCCCGCTGCGCCCGGATGTACTCGGCTACGGCTTCCGTGAACGAGGCAATCTCTGTCGGCGACAGGTTCGGCCGCGAAGGCTCCCGCTCTTGCTTGCTTGCTAACAACCCTTACTCCATGTCCCGCCAGTTCGGTCCTACGCCTACTTCCACCTTCAATGGCACCTTGAGCTCATGTACCTGCTCCATGCGCTCGGTGACAAGTCTCTTCATAGTATCTATCTCGTCGGCGGCGACTTCAAACACAAGTTCGTCATGAACCTGAAGGAGCATCCGGGAACGCAACCCCTGCCGGCGCAGGTCGGCATCGATGCGAATCATGGCCAGCTTGATGAGATCGGCGGCCGTGCCCTGCAGTGGCGTATTCACCGCCGTACGTTCGGCAAAGCCGCGCAGGTTGAAGTTCTTGCTGTGAATGTCGGGGATGGGACGCACGCGCCCGAAGAGCGTCTTCACCTTCTGCTCACGGCGAGCTTCGTCCAGGGTGCGGTCGATAAACTCGCGCACCCCGCTGTATTTCTCGAAGTAGGCGTCGATGAAGCGCTTGGCTTCTTTGGTATCGATACCAAGCTGCTGCGACAGTCCGAACGGCGACAGCCCATAAACAATGCCGAAGTTCACGGCCTTGGCGCGCCGGCGATGCTCGGCATCGACCATCAGCGGATGCACGCCGAAAACCTGCGACGCCGTTAGCGTGTGGATGTCCTCACCGGTGCGATAGGCCTCAACCAGAAGCTTGTCGCCGGAGTAGTGCGCCAGCAGCCGAAGCTCGATCTGCGAATAGTCGGCAGCGAGCAGAACGAATCCGGGCTCGGCGATGAACGCGGCGCGAATCTCCCGTCCCAGCTCGGTGCGGATGGGAATGTTCTGCAGGTTCGGATTCACCGACGACAGTCGACCGGTCGCCGATCCAGCCATGTTGAACGTCGTATGCAGGCGCTTGGTGCAGGAGTTCAGCAGCGCCGGCAGTGCGTCGACGTAGGTCGACTTCAGCTTGGAAAGCTGGCGATAGTCCAGCACCATCTTTGGAACGTCGTGCTCGGCCGCAAGGCCTTCGAGCACATCGACGGCGGTAGAGATGGTTTTGCCCTTGCCGTACTTAATCGGCTTAGGCAGATTCAGCTTGTTGAAGAGCACGTCGCCAAGTTGTTTGGGCGAATTGATGTTGAACTCGAATCCGCATTTGTCGTAGATCTCGCGAGCCTTCATGCCGATATCATTTTCCAGGCGGCGCGACATCTCGGCCAGCACATCGCAATCGAGTTTGACGCCGGCCTCTTCCATGCGCGCCAGCACCGGCACGAGTGGCAGATCAATCTCGTCGTATACCTTGCGCAGGTCAGCCTTATCGACTTCAGTCGCTCAATTTGTCGGCCAGGCGCAAAGTGATGTCGGCGGCTTCGGCGGGCGACGGTCCCATCTTCAGGTTGAACTTGCGGAAAGCCACGACCGGAAGTGCGTAGGTCGAGTAGGTCGGATCGAGCAGATAGGCGTACAGCAAGGGATCGTGCTGCACTCCCGCGATGGCCATACCCTGCTCACGCAATGTGTGCGTTGCCGACTTCAAATCGTGAATCGTCTTCGCGATCTTCTCGTTGGCCAGCGCTTCTTTCAGCGGCGCTGCGGTCGGCGAATCGTCGAGCGTCAAGGCCAGAGCTTTGCCTTCCTCGGCAGAGATCGCGACTCGCTGCACTGCCGCCGTTACGGTAATTGGCGCCGCTGCAGTCAGCGACAACTGCTCGCTTTCCGGCTCCTCGGCTTCTTCCGTCTCTGCCGTGGCGCCCGCAGCGCCAGCCGACTCCAGCGCGATCGCCAGCGTCTTTCCCGGCTTACTCGCCGCCGCGATTATGGCCTTCACCTCGGCTGCGTTCTTGGCGTCTCGGTAATCGGTCTCGCCCAGCTCGATGCTCTCGCTCAGGAAGTCCTGAACCAGCGTGTTGAATTCCAGCTCGGTGAACAGCGCCCGCGCGCCCGCGGCGTCAGGCTCCTGCGCCCGCATCTTCTCCGGTTCGAAATCAACCGCGACGTTGCGGTCGATCGTCACCAGCTTTTTGCTGACCAGGATCGCGTTGCGATTGTTCTGCAGCGACTCGCGATAGGTTTTGCGCTCGACCTCATCAGCGTGGTCCAGCGCGGCTTCGACGGCTGCCGAAGCGCTGAATCAGTTCCACCGAGCCTTTGTCGCCGATACCGGGCGCACCGGGAATGTTGTCGATGGAATCGCCGCGCAGGGCCATCACGTCCACCACACGCTCGGGAGGCACGCCCAGGATCTCTTCCACCTTGGCAGCGTCGCAGATCAAGTTGTCCTTGGGCGGATTCAGCACACAGATGCGGTCGCTCACCAGCTGCATCATGTCCTTGTCGCTGGAGACGACGAACACGGAATAACCCTCATCTGCGGCCTTTTGCGCGAGCGTGCCGATGACATCGTCGGCTTCAAAGCCCGGCATCTCGAGAATCGGAATGCGATAGGCGTCGAGCGCGCGCCGGATGTACGGCACCTGCTGCGCCAGATCGTCAGGCATGGCCGCACGATTGGCCTTGTAGCCGTCGTAGGCATGGTCGACGAAGGTCTGCGTCTTGCTGTCGAACTTGCGCAGGCTGGTAATCTCGTTGGCCTGCTGGTCGCGGAAAGTCGGCGCGCTGACGTCGAAGACGGCGGCCAGGTACTCTGGCGAGAAGTCGGCGCGCAGCTTGCGCAGCATGTTGACGAACACGAACGTCGCGCTGGTCGGGATACCGGTCTTGGTCGACATCGGTCGCTGCCGCGCCATGGCGTGATAAGCGCGGAAGATGAACGACATCGCGTCGATCAGGTAGATGCGTCCCTTGGAACCGGCGGGCTCGGCCGGAACGACGATGGCCGTCTTGGGCGCAGCCGATTTCGCCGCACTGGCCGGCTTGGCAGCGCTCGAGACAGTGGCAGACTTCGCGGTTTTCTTCGTGGAAGGCAAGGAATGATTTTATCAAGCTGGAAGGGGCTTGCTGGCGGGGGGGCACTCTTGACGTCTAGTCCCGTGTTCCTCTCACGCGAGGATCGTCGTAGGGCAGGAAGCCGACCTCGCATGAATGCTTAAGCTCGGAATACACCAACGCCACAGGCGCGAAAGGTGATAGCCCCGCCCTTCA
>CAWCZN010000006.1:0-201665 GCA_963800045.1 uncultured Acidobacteriaceae bacterium
TAGCTGTTCTGGGTAAAGACGGCGCTCACCGTCTCGTTGCCCGTCATGGTGACGTTGCATGAGGGATTGCTGCCACTGCAGGCACCGCCCCAGGCGTTCAGGCTCCAGCCCTGCGCGGGATTCGCGTTCAGGGTCACCACGGTGTTCGACAGGTACAGATGGCTGCAAGTGCCCGGACAGTTGATGAAGCCGTCGCTGCTGGTCACCGTGCCCTGACCGGTGGGGGGATTGACAGTCAAGGTGTAGCTGAGCTGGTTGAAAGTGGCGCTGACGGACTGGTTCTGCGACATGGTGAGAGTGCAAGTTGGATTGCTGCCGCTGCAGGCACTACCAGCCCAGGTGCCGAATATCCAGCCGCCTGCCGCGGCGGCGTTCAGTGTGACCTGCGTATTCTGCTGATAGATGTGGCTGCAATTTCCGGGACAGTTGATGAAGCCGTCGGTGCTAGTCACAGTCCCGTCGCCGGCAATAGATACCGTGAGAGTATCGCCGGGCAGCAAGCTGAAGACCGTTCCATAACCGTTGACCCCGCCGAAAAAAGTTGTCCCGTAAAAATTGCTGTCTGTGGCTTGCATTAGAGCTGCGGCAGGTTGGGAGCCTTCAGTCGGATACCCCTCGAAGCTGTGCAGCGTAGTCAGCGCACCGCTCTGGGTGATCTCGAACACGAGGTTCTCTCCGTAAGATCCGCCATACTCCGTGGTTCCGTACAAGCTCCCGTCGGCCGTTTGCACCAGCGCTGCACCAGGCTCGGCGCCGTCGGCACAGCCCCCTTGTGAACAAAAATTGTAGAGCGTGCTTAGGGCGCCGCTTGGAGTGATTTTGAAGACCGTGCCACAACCCCCGCTGCCGGTGCAATTGGCGCCCGCCAGCACTCGTCGTTCCGTAGAAGTTTCCGTCCGTGGCCTGCACCAAGCTCGGCATAAGGAAAGTCGCCATCCGTGCATTGAGTTCCACCTTGAGCACAAAAGCTGTACAGCGTGGTTAGTGTCCAGTGGGAGTGATTTTGAAGACCGTGCCGCAACCCCCGCTGCCGGCAGCTGTTAGTTACTCCGCCTCCAACCGTTGTCCCGTAGAAGTTCCCGTCTGTGCCTTGCACCAGCCCGGCAAAAGGCTCATAGCCATCCGCGCAGCCAGATCGAGAGCAGAAGCTGTAAAGGATGTTGAACGTACCGCTGGGAGTGATTTTGAACACCGTACCGCAGCCGTCGCACGAGTTGTTACTGATCCCGCCACCGGCGGTGGTCCCGTAGAAATTCCCGTCTGTGCCTTGCGCCAGTCCAGCGAAAGGGGTGGAGGCATCACGCCCGTCGAAGTCATGCAAGATGGTCAGCGCGCCGCTGGGGGTGATGTTGAAGACCATGCCACCGCCTTGGCCAGCACAGCTTGAAGCCGTTGTCCCATAGAAATCCCCGTCTGTGCCTTGCACCAGCCCGGCGGAAGATCCGAAACCCTCATCTCCAAAGCTATAAAGCGTCGTCAGGGTGCCGTGTGGCGTGATCTTGAAGACCGTACCACTCCCAAGCTGACTACAATCGTTGCTCTGCGCCCCTCTAAATGTCGTCCCGTAGAAGTTCCCGTCTGCGCCTTGCACCAGCCCGGCTAAAGGCTCAGAGCCGTCAGCGCAATTGCCTTGAGAACAAAAACTATAAAGTGTGGTGAGAGTTTGTGCGGGCGAGCTAATAGCCGGAGCGGCACAAAACACCAAGACAATGCAGGCCGCTTTCGGTAAGCTAAATTTCCTCATATAGTCTCTCTTACCGGACCTCACCTCTTGCAAGAGGAACCCATCCAACATGAATATAGAATCTGTCGTTCCGGAGTATCACGGGCCAGTCTCCGGACGAACAAACCATACTTCACGAGTCATTCGCCGCCGGATCTATGGCGAACCAGGTAGTCTTCCTTGGGTTCAGCCGTGAAGGACTAAAGGGAGTGGTAGGTTATCGTCGAATCGTAAACTGTTTCAACACCCAGTGCTGCCAGGTTGGTCACCCTTCGACACGATTCGCGAAGCGGCTACAGACGGCAAATCTTAGCACTCTAACTGCTCCGGTCAAATCATTTTGTCCAGTTGCCCGAAGCCTCATCGATTCCCAATTCGGGAGTTGGACCAGCAATGGAAGCACCAGCACGGATATTCCCCTTCTAAGGAACGACGCATCGCGAAACATTTCTCTTTCCCCTGGGACGGCAGCATATTGAACAGCAACCACATCCCCGCGTCCAATGGGGACCATAAGGAACACCCTCTACCACACCCGCGGCTTCCGACATCTTGCCAACCGCATCCATCGTGTCGCTCCGTCCCGCGTTCGGTTGCAGGCCGAAGATGTTAAGAATCTGATTGGCCATGTCCGTGGCATGTTGTCCGGCGGCAGGTTGAGGCCTATGTTGCCCTCGAAGGCGAGGGCTATGGATTCGGATTCTCCGGGGATGATGGTAGTCATCCGGGTTGCCGATAGCGCAGATCGTGCTGAGAGGGAAGCGCCGCCGCCGAAGTTCTGGAAGGGCGAAACCACGGTCTGCCAGGGCTGAACGAAGCGCTGGTGAGTAGCCTGGCGTCCGTCCAGACCAATTCCGGCTTTCTTGATCGTCCCCAACGCCTAGGCGGCGCCCACGATGGCTGCGCGTGGCTTGACCGCGCTCTCGGCCGGCTTCTTACCCAAGATCTCGGCTTCGGCGCGGAGCCAATCCTCGAGGTCGCGGCCGTCTTCGCAGCCGCGCTCTTCGTAATACTCGTAAGCACGCAGACGAATCACTGCTTCGGTCTTTTCAAGAGTGGACGAATCAGGTACTTGTGCAAGGGTGCTCTTATTTTTCATCGTGACCTCCATGCGACGGTTGCGAATTTGGAGTGATTAAGGCATCTCCCTGACCCGGGCGCCGTCGCGCCAGGAGAGGGAGGGATGGCGAAGCCTACGTCCGCCGCCTATAGGAGTCCGCTGGGCCAGCGGATGCGCGGATGGCAGAACTTCCAACGGTTTCGCTTCCAAGTCTTTCAACGGGGTCACCAGGACGCGGTGATCCCGATCGACACCGACCCGCATGCTCTTGCAGCATCCATCGCAGAGCCAGAAATATTCCAGCCGCTCTCGCTGGCGCGAGGCACAGCCTGCGGCACTCTCCCTGGAAGGCGGTGGCTGCACGTCCAGGACGAAAAGGCGGCCGTGGCGGAGCGAATAGAACTCCTCCGTACATTGAGGGTTGGCACACTTGGTAAGCATAACGACACCTCACCCCGCAATGGATCGGCCAGGCGCCGTGCTCACGCACGCTCCGACAATGCGGTCCCTTTGCTGCGAAAATTTTGTGATGCGGTTAAGTCCGGTGCCTGAGCGCACACCAGGACGAAGGTGATGTCCCGGCGGAAGCGGGTCGACTCCCGGCCGATTATTTGAGCGACTTAGGTTTGGGTCTTGGCGGTCCGGCGACGATTGGGAGCATCGCACCGTTCCGACGCTGCTTTCCTACTTACCGCTGGGCCAGCGAAGCGGGAAAAATAACGAGGCGGGCAATAGGGTCGAGCGCCAAATTGCTCTAAATTATCAAGCAAGATACAAGCCCTTAGAAGGAGAGTCTGTACGCTACCGTACCGAATTGGGAAAAAAGGGTCTAAATCACTGGGAAGTTCTATCCACGCGCAACGCTTCGTAGCATTCACAAGCCATGCCCGCAAGCCGGGAGGGCTCCGTGATCTCGATCTCGCCCCGTCCGCCACGAATCACGCCCGCGTTCTCGAGCACAGAGAGCGCCTCGCTTACTGAGGGGCGTCGGCAACCTAACAATTCGCTCAGCAACTCGTGCGTGAGTGGCGCCGAATCAGACTGGCCGTAGTCTCGCGTTAACAATAGCCAAAGCGCTACTCGCTGTTGCACGTTATGCAAAGCGTTACAAGCCCCGATTTGCGCGACCTGCGAGAAATAAACGTTGCAATAGCGCCGCAAGTTGATGGCGAATTGCGGATTGTCGGCCATCCGTCCTGGCAGCTTCGCGGCAGGAAGCTCAAGGGCGTCTCCTGCGACCAGAGAGACAGCTCGGCTGGGCGGCATGTCTGCGCCGAGTACGGCAGGCACACCCACAAAACCCTCCCGGCCCGTGGCTCCTACTACCACGGTTCGACCATCGGTCATGACCGTAAAGCATGCGATCATCCCGCCAAGCGGAAAGTAGAGCGAGTCGATACCGTTGGCAAGGTTCGCGACAACACGTCCGCGAGATAGCGCAATCCGGCTCAGGGCCGGGTACAGTCGCTCCACTTCGGGACAGGGCAAGCCAGTCAGAATGCGGTTGGCACCGCATGGGTCGGTTTGTGGCGGGGAACAGCCTATAGCAGGCGGTCCGTTAGAAGACGCACTCAACTTTGGCGACCAATCCATCGGTACGCCCCGCCAATGCTGATACCAGAGTACGACACCGCTACGTTATTTTCCGCGACATAGGCAAAAACCAGGACTAGAAACCCAGCCCCTTCCCAAAACTGAACTACGAAACAGGGGCGACTTGGCGTCGCCTCGTCCTGCTACGCAAGGCACGGACGACATTGCTGCTAGGCTTGCAACCGCACACAATAGTGGAACCGGTTTCGGGACAACTTACACGCGGCCAATCAGACCCTCAATCAGGATTGTCCCGTCCGAAAACACTGATTTTCTAAGCCACGACATCTCGGGTGCGCCCCAGATGGTTCGAGGCTACCGCAGCAACCTCTGTTCTCTGGACTCTCATTCAGGGTGAAAGCCGATTGGATTATGGTCGAGGCACAGATGCGCTCAGATATCGATCAATCCAGGCTGCGGCCTTACGTCCCTCGGAAATTGCCCACACAACCAGGGATTGGCCGCGGCGTAAATCGCCTGCGGCAAACACACCGGGGATCGAGGTCATGTACTGATCGTCGGTTGCGACATTGCCCTTGGCGTCTAGCCTGGCGCCGAGCCGTTCGAGCATTCCGTTGCGCACCGGTCCAACAAACCCCATGGCCAGCAGCACCAAGTCTGCCTCAATGGCAAACTCGCTGCCTGCGATCGGTTCGAAGCGCGGAGGCGGCCCGACACGTAAGGCGTGCAAGTGGGTCACGCGGCCATGATCATCGCCTGTGAACTTCTGGGTACAGATACTCCACTCGCGCAGTCCGCCCTCTTCATGCGAGCTCTCGGTACGGAGCTGGAGCGGCCATAGCGGCCACGGAGTTTGCGGCGCGCGCTGCTCTGGAGGCATAGGAAACAATTCGAACTGCCGCACCGATCTAGCTTTCTGGCGATGGCTAGTGCCCAGGCAATCGGCACCCGTATCGCCGCCGCCTATGATCACGACATGCTTGCCGGTCGCGAGGATTTCCTTCGAGTCCTCCAAAACGTCGCCTTCGCAGCGGCGGTTCTGCTGCGGCAGAAACTCCATGGCAAAGTGGATCCCGCCTAATTCACGGCCAGGGATCGGAAGGTCGCGCGGCTGCTCGGCGCCTCCGGCAAGAAGAATTGCGTCGAAAGAAGATTGCAGTTCTTCGACCGGCAGACTAACGCCGATATGCGCATCGGTGACGAAGCTGACGCCTTCCGCCACCATCTGGTCAATGCGACGGTTGATGACGTGCTTTTCCAACTTGAAATTCGGAATGCCATAGCGCAGAAGCCCACCAATACGGTCGGCTTTCTCGTACACAACAACCTGATGACCAGCTCGGCGTAGCTGCTGAGCTGCGGCCAAGCCAGCGGGACCGGAACCTACTACGGCGACTCGCTTACCGGTTTCGAATTGGGGAGGCTGCGGATAGATCCAGCCTTCCTGAAACCCGCGCTCGACAATCGTCTTCTCGATTTGTTTGATCGTGACTGCCGGCTCGTTAATGGCCAGCACGCAAGAAGTCTCGCAAGGGGCCGGACAAATGCGCCCGGTGAACTCAGGGAAATTATTAGTGGAATGCAGCCAGCGAAGCGCTTCTTGCCAGCGGTCACGATAGACCAGATCATTCCAGTCAGGGATCAGGTTATTGACCGGGCATCCGTTGTGACAGAAGGGCACCCCGCAATCCATGCAGCGCGCAGACTGGACCTGGAGCTTCTCTTGCGGGAAATCCCGGTAAATCTCGAACCAGTCATTTACACGTTCGACCACGGGCCGGCGTTGTGGAAGTTCCCGGGTGTGTTGCAGGAATGCGGTTTCTTTACCCATGTTGCACCCGCCCAGCGGCCGCGCCAAGAGCGGCCTGTTGCGGAACCGCTTCTGCCGGTTTCGTGCGGCTAATTCCCAGCACACGCTTGTATTCGTGCGGGAACACTTTGAAGAAGCGCGACAGCAGTTCCTCCCAGTTCAGCAGAACGCGCTTCGCCTGCTTGCTTCCGGTTAGCTCTGCTTGACGTGTAATAAGGCCGCGCAAGAGTTGTAGATCCTGCGGTTCCATCACAGGCTCAAGATCAACCGATCCGTGATTGCAGCGCTCTTCCGCAAAGTCGCCGTTTACATCGAGCACGTAGGCGATTCCGCCGCTCATTCCGGCGGCGAAGTTGCGCCCGGTGCCGCCCAGCACCACGACCACGCCGTTGGTCATGTACTCGCATCCGTGATCGCCGACGCCCTCGACCACTGCCGTCGCCCCGGAATTGCGAACTGCAAAACGTTCTCCCGCCATTCCGTTGATGAAGGCTTCTCCGCTGGTGGCCCCATAAAGCGCAACATTGCCGATCAGGATATTTTCCTCGGCAGCGAAGCCGGCACTTCTTGGCGGATAAAGAACGATACGTCCGCCACTCAGCCCTTTGCCGATGTAGTCATTTGCCTCGCCCTCAAGAGTGAAGGTGATGCCGCGGGCAAGAAATGCTCCGAAGCTCTGGCCAGCAGAGCCGTTGAAGTTGAAGCTGATCGTGTCATCCGGCAGGCCTTCCGAGCCATACCGGCGCGCGACCTCGCCGCTCAACATAGCTCCTACCGCGCGTTGCACGTTACGTATCGGTACTTGTGCGAATACCGGCGTGCCGTTCTCAAGTGACTGCTGCGCGATATCGAGCAATTCGTGATCCAAGGCTTGCTCAAGCCCGTGCTCTTGCGGCTGGGTACAATGGCGCGCGACATGGCGCGGAATGGGAGGCGCATAAAGGATCGCCGAAAGGTCGATCCCACTTGCCTTCCAATGTGTCTTCATCTGTTCGACGTCCAGCATGTCAACACGGCCCACCATCTCGTCAACGGTTCGGAAGCCCATCTCCGCCATGTACTCGCGAACTTGCTCGGCGAGGAAGAAGAAAAAGTTGATGACATGCTCCGGCTGCCCACGGAACTTCGCGCGAAGACCCGGGTCCTGCGTGGCAATGCCCACCGGACAGGTGTTCAGGTGACACTTCCGCATCATGACGCAGCCCATGGCGACCAGCGGCGTGGTGGCAAAGCCAAACTCTTCGGCGCCGAGGAGCGCCGCAATGACGACATCGCGACCGGTTTGCAGCTTACCGTCGGTCTGCACCCGGATGCGACTGCGCAGGTCATTAAGCAGGAGAACCTGCTGCGTCTCAGCCAGGCCCAACTCCCAAGGAATTCCCGCGTGTCTGATGGAGCTAAGGGGCGAAGCTCCGGTGCCGCCGCTGTCGCCGCTGATTAACACTACATCGGCATGTGCCTTGGAAACCCCGGCCGCGACCGTACCGACACCGACTTCTGCCACCAGCTTTACCGAAATACGTGCGCGGGGATTTACGTTCTTCAAGTCGTAAATCAGCTGCGCAAGATCTTCGATCGAGTAGATGTCATGGTGCGGCGGAGGAGAAATGAGTCCGACTCCAGGAACCGAATGCCGCAAACGAGCGATGACTTCGTCGACCTTGTGACCGGGGAGTTGGCCTCCCTCGCCAGGCTTGGCGCCTTGCGCCATCTTGATCTGCAATTCGTCGGCGTTAACCAGGTAGTGCGCAGTCACGCCGAACCTGGCGGAGGCGACTTGCTTGATCGCGCTGCGACGAAGATCGCCATTAGGATCGGGCTTGAATCGCTGCGCGTCTTCTCCGCCTTCTCCGGTGTTTGACTTGCCGCCGATCCGGTTCATCGCAATCGCCAATGTCTCGTGAGCTTCCTTGCTGATGGAGCCGAAGGACATGGCCCCCGTGGTAAAACGCTTGACAATATTGCTTGCCGGTTCGACATCCGACAAGGACACCGGGGTTTCGGACTTCTTGATGCGCAGGAGACCCCGTAATGTGCAAAGCTCCCGGTTCTTCCCGTCGATGAATTCTGTGTACTCTTTGAAAGTCTGCGGATCGCCTTGCCGAACCGCGCACTGCAGTTTGCTGATGGTTTGCGGATTGAACAAATGAAACTCGCCATCTGCGCGGAAACGGTACGCGCCCCCAACCGCCAGTGTGGTTTCGGACTCCGAGACGGGACGAAACCCGTGTTCATGCCTCATTTGCGCTTCGCGCGCCAGTACGCCCAGACTCACGCCCCCTAGTCGGGAAGCCGTGCCCGCGAAATACGAGTCAACAACCTCCTTGTCCAGCCCGATGGCTTCGAACACCTGCGCTCCGCGATAGCTTTGCAGGGTAGAAATGCCCATCTTGGAGAACGTCTTCAACAGGCCCTTGTTGATTGCCTTGATGAAATTCTTCACCGCGGCGGCGGATGTAATATGCGCAGGCAAACAGTGACGGCCAGCGAGGTCCTCCAGGGTCTCGATCGCGAGATAGGGATTGACGGCACTGGCTCCGTAGCCGACCAGCAACGCGAAGTGCATTACCTCACGCGGTTCTCCCGATTCCACCAGCAAAGCCACCTGCGTGCGTGTTTCTTCGCGTACCAGCAGGTTATGCACGGCAGCCAATGCCAAAAGGCTGGGGATGGGCGCGTGGTCGGCGATCAAGCCCACGGTCGGAAAGGATGAGCAGCGTGTACCCGGATCGAACGGCCAGCGAAGCGCGTTGGCAGAGTTCTTCGAGGCCTCGCTTCAATCCGGCTTCGCCCTCCTGCACTCGAAACAGCGTGGGCAGGGTCGTTGCCAGAAGGTCGCCCCGGGAAATCCGCCGCAGCTTCTCCAATTCTCGATTGGTGAGGATAGGATGTGGCATCTTGAGGGTATGGCAGTTTTCTGGCCGCTCGTCGAGGATGTTGCGCTCCGTCCCGATATAGCTGATCAGCGACATCACCATTTCCTCGCGGATGGGATCAATCGGCGGATTGGTGACCTGCGCGAACAACTGCTTGAAATAGTTGGAAAGCGCCTGAGGCTTATCGGAGAGACACGCCAGCGGAATGTCGCTTCCCATGGAGCCAATCGGCTCTTCGCCGTTAGTGGCCATGGGCTCCAAAATCATCTTCAGATCCTCTTCGGAATATCCGAAGGCACGCTGCCGGCTCACCATGGTCTTGTGGTCGGAGCCCTGGACCCGATGGGGCTCAGGCAGTTGCTCAAGCGTGATCTGGTTGTCATGCAACCATTGCGCGTAGGGCTGCCGGTAGGAAAGCTGCTGCTTGATTTCCTTGTCGGACACGATTCGCCCTTCGACCGTGTCAACCAGAAACATCTTGCCAGGCTGCAGACGTCCCTTCTTCTTGACCTGTTCAGCCGGCACGTCGAGTACCCCCGCCTCGGATGCCATCACCACCACACCGTCGTTGGTGACAATGTAGCGTCCCGGCCGCAGTCCGTTACGATCGAGAACCGCCCCAATGGAATTTCCGTCGGTGAAGGCGATGGCTGCGGGGCCGTCCCATGGCTCCATCAAGGAGGCGTGGTACTCGTAGAAGGCACGCTTCTCGGAACTCATGTGCGGATTCGCCGACCACGCCTCGGGAATCAGCATCGCCATGACGTGCGGCAACGAGCGCCCGGCCTGAAACAGCAACTCCACTGTGTTATCGAGACTGGCGGAATCGCTTCCCCCCGCAGTTATGACAGGGAACAGTTTCTTGATGTCGTCCCCGAGAAGCGGAGAAGCCATAATAGATTGTCGCGCCCACATCCAGTTGACGTTACCTCGCAGCGTGTTGATCTCGCCGTTATGCGCAATGTATCGGTAAGGATGAGCAAGCTGCCAGCTCGGAAACGTGTTGGTGGAGAATCGCTGGTGCACCAGGCACAGCGCGCTGCTCACGTCGGGATCGGTCAGTTCCTCGTAAAAGGTCGCTAGTTGCGTTGCAAGCAGCAGTCCTTTGTAGACGATCGTGCGGCAGGAGAGAGACGGAAGATAAAACATCTCTTTGTCTCTGATCTCCGAGCGCGCGATTTCCAGTTCGGCGCGCTTGCGCACCACGTACAACTTGCGCTCGAACTCTGCTTCGCGCATTCCGGGGGCTCGTGCGATGAATATCTGTTCGATATAGGGCTGTGAATGTCTCGCCACCCGGCCAATGGCATCGCCATTGACTGGCGTATCCCGCCAGCCCAGCACGCTCAGGCCTTCCTCGCGAGTGATGCGTTCCAGGATCCCTTCGCATTGCAGGCGTTGATATTTTTCGACCGGCAGAAAGACCATTCCCGCGCCGTATTCACCACAATTGGGAAGAGGAAAACCCAGATTCATACACTCGCGGTCGAAGAACCGGTGAGGAATCTGGATGAGCAGCCCCGCGCCGTCACCGGTTTCAGGATCGCAGCCGCAGGCGCCGCGATGGCTGAGGTTCACCAGGACCTGGATGCCTTTCAAGACAATGTCATGGCTCTTTTCGCCGCGCACATTTGCCACAAACCCAATGCCGCAAGCGTCGTGCTCGTTACGCGCATCGTATAGGCCCAGTGCTTTGGGCAAAGATTGTGGCTGACACCGTTCGTTGTTCTCCTTCGACATACCACTGGTCCCCCTGGTTCGTCATGGTGGCCATGAAACACGAAACCCGCCTGAACATTCGGCGGGTTGCTTAGCTTCTGATGAATGTATCTCTTAATTCTTCACCGTCACCAAAGCTCGCCGTCCGGACAGCCGTGCGGCCATGTCCGAGCCTTTGAACTTGGAATCTGCCTCTCAGGTCCCATTCAGCAGATACTATAAATCGCGCACGAGCATTGAACACTGTATTTTTTCTCTTGCGGGACTCGTGTCTTTGGTCATGCTCCTGCCTCGATGCAGATTCAATAACTTGAATGACCAGTCCTTTGGGGCGAGTGATTGGCGCCACGCGATGTACGCAATTTACGGCAGAGAGACCGACGGCCTAGCGCTCGCGCGACCATGCGCACGCGGTCGGGGCAGGGAAGGCGACCCGAGATTGGTACGCTCTACGCCACTGGTGAAGTAAGTCTTGTGCGAGTAATCGACCGCAACTTTAACCAAGACTGGACGACCCGTTTCGCCAACTCATGGGCTTTCTCGAGAACCTCCTTCGTATCGGCATTACGGAACAGCGCTAGATACTTGGTCCCAACGGCTCCGCAAAATGCCAGAAGATTGATGGGCGGCTTCAGTACTTTCTTGGGATATGGCCACGCTCCAGGCTCGCCTGAGCGGAGTAACCGAAGCCGTGCTGGCGGATATGCATTCCTCACACCGTCGAGTGATTCAGGTCACAGAGTCCCTGGAAACTTGGGAAGTATTGTAGCCATTCCTCGAGGATCGGCTTGGCAAACCGGTCGTGGGGCCGGGGGATTTTGGCTTGTCTTACAGAAACGGCGGGTATGGATTCCGTCTCATTGCGTCTGGTCAACGACTAGAACGGCACGACTTTTCTTTTCTCCAACCAAATACAGATGAAGTTGTCATTGAAGTTGCCGGCTGCGGCGTCTGCCATACCGACATTGGCTTCGCTTATGACGGAGTGCCGACGCGCTCTCCTTTACCGCTCACGCTGGGCCATGAAATCTCAGGACGCGTGGTGGCGGGTAATGTTGGGGCGGACTATCTCGGCAAGAATGTCATTGTTCCCGCCGTCATACCGTGCGGCGACTGCCCACCCTGTCGCGCCGGTCGGCCGACAATTTGCCGCAGGCAATTCATGCCGGGCAATGACGGCGACGGAGGTTTTGCGACCCACGTTCGAGTTCCTGCGCGTGGGCTGTGCCTCGTACCCGACAACCTGCCCTCCGACGTGACGCTCGACGCATTGTCAGTCGTTGCGGACGCCGCCACCACTCCCTACGAGGCCATCCGCCGTTCCGGCCTCACGGCCGATGACGTCGCCATCTTTGTGGGAGCCGGCGGAGTCGGCGGATTCGGCGTGCAGATCGCGGCTTCGTTCGGAGCGGCAGTTGTCGCCGTTGACATCGATCAGGAGAAGTTGGATCTGGCCGCGGCGCACGGAGCGTCGATGGTCTTGAACGCCGCGTCAGGCGGAGAGAAGGAACTCAAGTCTGCGGTGCGTTCCTTCGTCAAGCAAAGCGGGCGCAAGGGAATCGGGCTGAAGATTTTCGAGACCAGTGGCACGCCAGCCGGCCAGAACACCGCCTTCAATTTGCTCGATTTCGGCGGTCATCTCGCCATCGTCGGCTATACACCCAGGAAGATCGAGTTGCGCCTCTCGAACCTGATGGCTCTCGACGCTACCGCTCGCGGCAACTGGGGATGTCCCCCCGAGTACTATCCCGCTGTGCTGGATCTGGTATTGCGGGGCAAGATTGCGCTGGAGCCATATATCGAGCGCCATCCCCTGGCGGATGCGCCCTCAGTTCTGGAAGCGGTCGCGCATCACCAGATTCGGAAACGCGTCGTGTTGGTTCCCCGCGCCCCAGACGCCAAAGCAGTCTTTGCGGTAAAGGAGACAGGCAGTGCATAACCACAATCTCGTGGAGTCATTTTCCTCGCGTTCCATTGTTATCGAAGAGCGGCCGGTAAGGGACCGCGACGGCAACCCCGTCAGCGGCTTGCATAACGTCTGGATCGCGCTGAATAACCCGTCGGAGATGAACGCCTACACCACCGACATGGTTAAGGAGATCATCCTTGCGTTGCGTGCCGCCAGCAACGATCGCGCCGCCGTAGCCGTCGTCATCACCGGCACCGGCACGCGCGCATTCTGTGCCGGAGGCAACACGCGCGAGTACGCCGAGGTCTATGCCGGCAATCCCGGCGAGTACCGCCAGTACATGCGGCTGTTTAACGATATGGTGACCTCGGTGCTCCAGTGTGACAAGCCGGTGATCTGTCGCGTGAACGGCATGCGCGTCGGCGGTGGGCAGGAGATCGGCATGGCTTGCGATTACTCGGTCGCCAGCGATCTGGCGATCTTCAGCCAGGCCGGTCCGCGCCACGGTTCAGCGCCTGACGGCGGCGCTACCGACTTTCTGCCCGTGGCCGTCGGCATCGAGCGCGCCATGTACAGCGGCACGCTATGCCAGCCATGGAGCGCACACCGCTTCTACTGGCTGGGCGGGCTGACGCAGATAGTTCCGGCGCTGAAGCTCAACGGCGACTTCGTGGCCAACCCGCTGGTGATCACCGATCGCCTGCTCGACGAATACGGCCGCATGGCGATTGGTGAATGGAAGACCGGCGCCGAACGTGACAAAGCCAAGGCAGCCTTGTCCGGCGGCACCATCGATCTCCTGCTCCTCGATGAGGCCGTCGATTCACTGTCGACGAACCTGCTTTACACCATGCCGGACTGCCTGACCAAGACCATCGAAAGTCTGCGCAAACACAAGATCGTGCACTGGGACCGCAATCGCGAAACCAACCGTGCCTGGCTGGCGTTGAACATGATGACCGAAGCCAATGCCGGCTTCCGCGCCTTCCATTACGGCCCCAAAGACCAGCGCGAAGTCGATTTCATCCGGCTACGCCAGCGGCTGGCACAAGGCGCCTCCTGGGGCGAGGAACTCATCGAGGAGATCGCTCCCTGGACGTCCAAGGCCGAAGCTGCGGGGAAGTCATGACAGAACGCAAGGAAAGCGCGTTTGGAGTTCGAACACGACCGACGAGGTGGCGCGGGTCCTGCTGTGCTCGCCCAAAGGCAACATTGTCGATCAGGCCATGATGGGCGATCTGGAACAGATCTTCGACGATCTGGCAGAGTGCCGCGACCTCAAGGCTGTGGTGTTCAGTGGCGATGGCGCGACTTTCAGTTTCGGCGCCAGCGTGCAGGAGCACCTGCCCGAGCAGATTGGCGACACTCTGGTCAAACTGCATGCCTTGCTCCGAAGGATTGCCGATCTTCCTGCACCCACCATCGCCGCCGTGCGGGGGCGGTGTCTTGGCGGCGGGCTGGAGCTGGCACTGGCCTGCGATCTGATCGTGGCGGAGGAGACGGCGCTGCTTGGTTGTCCGGAGATTCAGCTTGGTGTATTTCCTCCGGCGGCTTCGGCGTTGTTGCCGTTGCGCGTAGGCAATGGACAGGCAGCGGAGTTGATTCTCAGCGGCGCCAGCATCGATGGCAAATCGGCGAAGTTGATCGGACTGGTCAATCGCACGGCGACTCCCGGCCATCTGGAGACCGCTGTGGCCGACTTGCTGGCTTCGGAAATTCTGCAACGTCCGGTTGCGGCGCTGCGCTGCGCGGCCCGCGCAGTTCGTCGTTCCACGGTGCGTGCACTGCAAGAAGATCTTCCAGAGCTTGAGCGCATGTATCTCGAAGAGCTGGCGGGCGATCCCGATGCGGTGGAGGGAATTCGCGCCTTCCTGGAGAAACGCACGCCGCACTGGCATCGTGCCGGAGCCACGGCATGAATCCTGAGCTCGCCGTCATCGTCGAACGGGCCCATCAGTTGTACGACGATTTCGCCTTCAGCGCGGTGCGGAACTGGAAAGATGCCGTTCCCGGGCGCAAGGCCATCGGCCACATGCCGATCTATGTTCCACGCGAGCTGATTCACGCGGCCGGCATGTTGCCCGTGGGAATCGTGGGCGCCGGCGACCGGCTGGAGATCATCCGCGGCGATGCCTACTTTCAAAGCTATATCTGCCATATTCCGCGCAGCACCGTGGAGTTGGCGCTCACGCAGCGGCTGGATGTGCTCGACGGCATGCTGTTCCCCTCCATCTGCGACGTGATTCGCAACCTGTCGGGAATGTGGAACATTCTGTTTCCCGACCGCTACGTGCGCTATATCGACCTGCCGCAGAACTTCGAGGCTCATGCTGGCGGCGTTTACTGGCATCGCGAGCTGCAACATCTGCGCGACGATCTCGGCCGACTGAGCGGGAAGCGGGTCGAAGACGATGCCCTGAGGCACAGCATCGAGGTCTACAACGAAAACCGCTCGGCGATTCGGGAGCTCTATCGCGAGCGTAGTCGGCGACCGTGGTTCTTCCCGACCTCCGAGGTGTATCTAATCCTGCGTGCCGGTAATGTCCTGCCCCCGGAAGAGCACACTGCGCTGGTGCGTGAATACCTCCGCCTGGCGCCGCTGGAAACCGACCGCCACGACCTCGACCAGAGTCGCGTGGTGCTGGTGGGAACTTTCTGCGAGCAGCCGCCCCTGGGCCTCCTGGTCACGCTGGAGCGCGCCGGATGCTGGGTGGTCGACGACGATCTGCTGCTCGGATTGCGCTGGATTGCCGGCGACGTTTCCTGCGCAGGCAATCCGTTGCTCTCTCTGGTGGATGCCTTTCTGACGCAAAGTGCAGAGACCGCCGCTCGCTATCTGCCGCAGGGCGAACATGGGCTGGCGTTGGTCGATTCGGTTCGGCGCAACCGAGCCGAGGGCGTGATCTTCTGTGCGCCCAGCTTCTGCGATCCCGCGCTGCTGGAGCAGCCGATGCTGGTGTCACGGCTGGATCGTGAAGGCATTGCTCACACGCAATTCAAGTATTGCGAAGATACCGGCCAGTTTGCGGTCATCCGCGAGCAGGCCGGTACCTTCTCCGATTCCATTCGCCTGTGGAGTGAAGCATGAACGCGCCCTTCCGCCAGATGCCGGACGACGCCAGCAAAGAGCGCAGCATGCTCCTGCAAAAGGAGATGATTGCCAACCATTACTCGGCGCTGGCACGCGCCCCGCAACAGAAGCGCAAGGTCGTCTACACCTTCGTTCCCGGTAACCTGACCGAGTTGATGCGCTCCTTCGATCTGCTGCCTGTCCTGCCGGAGATCAACGCGCTGCAGTCCGGCATGCGTAAACTCTCCGGCGACTATATCGCCGAAGCCGAGAAACTCGGGCATAGCGAAGATGTGTGCACGTATGTGAAGTGCGACATCGGCATGCTGAAGAAGGGTAACATCGGTCCCACGGGCGAACGCCTGCCGCCGCCCGGATTTGCTGCTGCTCTCCTACACCGGCTGCTTCACCTTCATGAAGTGGTTCGAACTGCTTCGCCAGGAATATGACTGCCCGGTGGCGATGCTGCACGTGCCCTATCAATCCGAGGGGCGAATCCTGCCGCATCATGTCGAGTACATCGTCGAGCAGTTGCGTACCGAGGTCATCCCGAAGCTGGAGCAGGTGAGCGGCAAGCGTTATGACGAAGAGCGGCTGCGCGAGGCGCTGCGGCTCTCGGCGCAGGCGGAAGACGACCTGGTGTGGGTGCTGGAATCGGCCAAGAATGTGCCCTCGCCGATCGATGCGTACTTTGGCGGGGTCTATTACATCGGGCCGATATTTACCGCCTTTCGCGGTACCACCGAAGGCGTCGAGTACTACCGCATCTTGCGCGAAGAGGTGCAGGAGCGATTGCGCCTCGGCTTAGGCCCGATCACGCCGGAAGGAACGCCGGAGAAAGAGCGCTATCGGCTGGTGATTGAAGGGCCGCCGAACTGGACCAGCTTCCGTGAGTTCTGGAAAATGTTCTACGACGAAGGCGCGGTCATCGTCGCCAGCAGCTACACCAAGGTCGGCGGATTATACGACCGCGGTTTCCGTCATGACCCTGCGCGACCGTTGGAAACCCTAGCCGAGTATTGTCTGGGGTGCTACACGAATCTGGGCTTGCCGACGCGACTCGACCTCATCGAGCGCTACATCCGCGACTATCGTGCCGACGGCTTCATGATCAACAGCATCAAGAGCTGCAACTCCTTCAGTGTGGGACAACTGCTCATGCTGCGTCAGTTGGAACAGAGGACCGGCGTGCCTGGCGGCTTCATCGAAAGCGATCTGGTCGATCCGCGTTATTTTTCCGCCGCCAACATCAAGAACCGCATTGAAAGCTACCTTCAGATGCTGGAACAGAAACGTGTAGGTGTGAGCGCATGAGCGCGCTGCAACTCTATATCGGCATTGATCTGGGCTCGACGACCACCAAGGCGGTCGTCTTGAACGATGCCGGTGCGGTGATCGGTCGCGGCATCACCAACAGCCGCAGCAACTACGACGTGGCGTGCCAGGTGGTGCGGGAAGAGGCGCTGGTGCACACCCGTTTCACGCTGACCCGGCAGGCCATCCAACGCGAGTCCGAGCTGGCTGCTGTGGAGAAAGCATTTCTTTCGTCGCTGGAGCGCAACTTCAGGTTGCGGCAGCATCAGGGTCAGATCGCTCGCCTGGGGGAGGCACTGCAGAGCGCAGCGGAAGATCCGCGCCACGCCACCTACAGACGCGATCTCAGCCAGCTTATCGAACGGGTCGTTGAGCGAATGGCCGAGCGCGGAGCGGCCCATTTCAGCGAGCTGGCGGTGCGCAAGAGCGACTTCTTCCGCGACCTGGCTACGGCCGACTACATGCAACTCGCCGAGGAACTCAGCGATCCCAACGGCATCTCCTTCGACACCCTGTGCGGCCTTTTTGATGCCGCCATCCTCATCGTCGACAACTCGACCTCGCACAGCAGCTTCGCCGAGCAGATGCGAGCGGCGCTGATGCCGACGCTTGAGCACGCGGCGCCGACCGTGCAAGCGAAAGCTGCACAGCTGCGTGCCGTAGTCGAAGCGACCTGTTCGACCGGCATCGAGGAGGCAGGCACGGTAGGCACCGGCTACGGGCGTCAGCGTCTGCCTTTCCCTAAAGAGCAGATTCGCAGCGAAATTCTCTGCCACGGTCTCGGAGCGCACGCCATGTTTCCGCATACCCGCACAGTGCTCGACATCGGCGGCCAGGACACAAAGGCCATACAGGTCGACGGGGAAGGGCTGGTGGTCAGCTTCCAGATGAACGATCGTTGCGCCGCCGGCTGCGGCCGTTATCTCGGCTATATCGCGGACGAGATGAAGCTGGGGCTGCACGAACTGGGTCCGCTTGCCGAGCAAAGTCAGAGCCGGGTGAAGATCAACAGTACCTGCACGGTGTTTGCCGGGGCAGAGTTGCGCGAAAGGCTCTCGCTCGGCCAGCGGCGCGAGGACATCCTCGCCGGCCTGCACCGCGCCATCATCCTGCGAGCGATGTCGCTGCTGGCGCGTTCCGGCGGGGTCAAAGACCAGTTCACCTTCACCGGCGGCGTGGCGCGCAATCCCGCGGCGGTGAGGGCCCTGCGTCAACTGGTGCAGGAGAACTACGGTGAGCGCACCCTGAATATCTCCGCCGAGTCCATCTACACAGGCGCTCTGGGAGCGGCATTGTTCGCGCTGCGCGGCGCGCAGGTGGCTAACGCATGAATGCTACGAGTGCAGTTTCGCCGTTCGCCTCTGCCTGCGCAGAGATCTCTGCCGGCATCGATGTCGGCTCGAGCGCGGTAAAGATTGCCATCGTTCGCAATGGCCAAAACGGCGAAGCCGAGGTGCTGCGCCCTGCTGACAGAGCGCATTCGCCGCCGCGAAGTGAAGAAGGTGGTCAACGAAGGCTACGAAGGAGCCCTGAAGGCGGCGGGCGTTTTGCCGGAAGAGGTCTGCTACGCCGCCAGCACCGGCGAGGGCGAACTGGTGGAGTTCCGGCGCGGGCATTTTTATGGCATGACCGCACATGCCCGCGGCGCGATCTTCCTGATGCCCGAAGTCCGCGCCGTGCTCGACGTAGGAGCGCTGCACGCCCGCGGCATGCGCATTGATGAGCGCAGCCGGGTGCTCGGGTACCGCATGACCAGCCAATGCGCCTCGGGCTCCGGCCAGTTTCTGGAGAACGTGGCGCGCTATCTGGGGATCGCTCTCGAGGATGTCGGGCCGCTGTCCACCAAGGCCACCAAGCCGGAGGCGGTGAGCAGCATCTGCGCGGTGCTGGCTGAGACCGACGTGATCAACATGGTCAGCCGTGGCATCTCCACGCCCGACATTCTGAAGGGCATCCATCTTTCGATGGCCGGCCGCTACCTGCAACTACTGCGCGCCATCGATGTACATGGTCGGGTGGCGATTACCGGCGGCCTTTCAGCAGACACGGGGTTGGCCCAGGCCTTGAACGAGAAAGCCCAGGCCGACAAGCTGAATATCGAAATTCACACCCATCCCGACGCTATCTATGCCGGGGCATTGGGCGCTGCTCTCTGGGGAGCATACCGGCATCGCATGCTCGCCCGCCATGCAGAGGTGCCGGCATGATCCAGCTTCAGCGAACTGGAGGGCAAGGCGGCGATCGTTACCGGCGGCTCGGGTGGCATCGGCAGCGCCATCATCCAGACCTTGCGTGAATCCGGAGCGGTGGCAGCCTCGTTCGACCCTTTGCCGCCGACCGAGACCGGCACGCCATGGTTTTGTTGCGATGTACGCAGGGACGACTCTTTAGCGTCGGCCGTGCAGCAGTTTTACAGGCAGTTCGAGCATGTCGACATTGTGATTCACGCCGCCGGAGTTTCGCGCGAGGCCGTCATCTGGAAGCTGTGCTGTAGATGATTGGGACTTGATGCATGAGGTCAATCTGCGCGGCGCGTTTCTTCTGCTGCGACACACCATTCCGCTGATGCGGCAGCAGCACAGGAGGACGTGTGGTGTTGATCGGCTCGATCAACGGATCGCGCGGCAAGTTCGGCACGTCGGCGTATTCGGCCAGCAAAGCCGGATTGCTCGGGCTTGGCAAAGAGCGTTGCTCGCGAGAGCGGGCGCTTCGGAATCACGGTCAACGTGGTTGAGCCGGGATGGGTGCGCACGCCGCTGACGGAAGCGTTGCCGCTCGCGGTTCGCGAGGCAGCGCAGGCCGAGACCCTGCTGGGCGAGCTGGTCGAAATGATCCGATGTCGCTGCAGCGGTGAAATTTTTATGCGGGCCCGGCGGCAGCCGCATCACCGGTCAGATCCTGCGGGTGGACGCGGGGCAGTTCCTGGGCGGTGCAATCTAGAGCGGAGGTGAAGAGATGGAAACGAAGAGCTATCGACGAACTCGGCGAACTCGGAGGCGGAAGACGTGTTGGTGCGCTCGATGCGCGAAGACGATCTGGCCGCGATCGTCGGCATTGACGCCGCCGCCAGCGGAAGGCGCCGGCCTCGGTACTTCGAGGTGATGCTGCAGCGCGCCATCACCCAGGCGGGCGTGCAGATCTCGCTGGTCGCTGAGGTCGACGGCCGCGTGGTGGGCTTCGTCATCGGGTCACTCTATTACGGCGAATACGGTGTGGTCGAGCCTTCGGCCTCCATCGACGCCATCTCGGTGAATCCCGATGATCGGGGCAAACGAATGTGGCCATGCGCTGATGCGCCAATTGCGCCTCAATCTGGCGTGCTCTCGCGTATTACGACACTGCGCACGGAAGTTTCCTGGGATCACTTCGGATTACTGGCATTTTTCCGGAGGCAGGGTTTCAAGCCGTCGAAGCGGCTGTGCCTGGAGTGCGAACTGGATCCGACGCACTCCGAAGAATAGGGTTCATCTAGACCAATCGAGAATCAGCATGAGCAAGAATCAAGTCTCTTCGCAGAGCCAGTCCCAAAGGCAGGACGCCGCCATCCAAGCTGTCTGCTCCTATGCGCTGTTCCCGCTGCGGCCATGCGGCCGGCGAACAGCGACAAGTTTTGTGCCGAGTGTGGGCTTTTCCTGCGCGACGCTTACATCGATCATCGCCTCCTGCAGGCGCTGGCCGAGGAACGGGACGGTTACAGCCGCGACGCGCGTCAGCACCTGGAACACCTGTTGCAGGCCGAGCCCCAGCACGTCCTCGCCAATCACATGCTGGGAACGTTCTACTTCCATCAGGGCATGCTGGACCTGGCCATCGAGCGCTATCAGAAAGCCGTGCAGAAGCCCCCAGCTTTGTGCTGGCGCACTACGATCTCGGCGTGGGCTGGTATCACCGCGGCAATATGCCGAACGCCATTCGCGCTTTTCGCCGCTGCCTGGAAATCGATCCCAACTACAACGCAGCCCATTATCGTCTCGCCCTTTCCCTGTTTCATGCCGGCGAACTGGAAGAAGCCCTGGAGCACTTTCAGCAGTCGATCGCGCTCACTCCGGAATATCTGATGGCGCATTACCATCTCGGGGTAATTCATGAGCGGCGCGGCGAGACGGAAGCCGCAGTCCGCGAATTCCAGCGCAGTCTGGATGAAGCCGTTGGAGAGGTCAGCAGCTTATACCACTTGGCTATGATTCGGCGCGCGAAGGGCGACAGGAAAGGCGCGGAGGAGCTTTTGCGCTCCGCCAACGAATTTAGTCGGGCCCAGAAAAAAACTTCCTAGTACGAGGGGCAAGTTATGCATCCGGGCGAAGACGGGAAGCTAATTTATGACTGGTCGAAGGCCGGTCCGCGCAAGCCCAAATATCCTCGTTACGTCATGCTCGACGATGAGACGCTGCGTGACGGACTGCAAAGTCCCTCGGTGTGCGATCCTCCGCTCGAAAGGAAGGTCACGCTTCTTCACCTTATGGAGAAGCTGGGAATCGAAACCGCCAATGTTGGACTGCCCGGTGCAGGCCCGCAGCAGCGCGAAGCGGTGGTGCGTCTTTGCCGCGAAATCTCGGAAAACCGCATGCACATCGCCGCGAACTGCGCCGCCCGCACCCTGATGATTGACATCGAGCCGATTGCCGAAGTCACGCAATTGACTGGAGTGCCTGTCGAGGCCTGCGTGTTTATCGGCAGCAGTCCGATTCGCCAATACGCTGAAGAGTGGGAGCTCTCGGACATCACTTGTTTCACCCGCGAAGCGATCCTCTTTGCTGTACGCGAGGGACTCGATGTAATGTACGTCACGGAAGATACCGTACGTTCCTCGCCCGAGCACCTGCGTGTCTTAATGACTACTGCCATCGATGCCGGCGCCAAACGACTCTGTCTGTGCGACACCTGTGGGGCAACCACGCCCCAGGCAGTATGGAACTTGGTGACGTGGGTCAAAGCCCTTATCAAGGAGCTTGGCGTAAAGGTCGGCATCGACTGGCATGGTCACCGTGACCGAGGTTTGGATCTGGCCAACAGTCTGGCGGCGATCGAAGCCGGCGTTACCCGTGTTCACGGCACCGCTCTTGGCATGGGAGAACGGGTGGGGAACACGCCAATGGAGCAGTTGCTGGTCAACCTGAAGCTTCTGGGAGTACGTGACGACGACCTTTCTCATTTGCCCGAGTATGTGCAAGTCGCCTCTGACTCGACTGGAGTACCTATTCCCGTGAGTACGCCGATAGTCGGACGGGACGCATTTCGCACAGCTACTGGAGTGCATGCCTCAGCAGTTATCAAGGCGCGCAAGAAGGGCGATTCCTGGCTGGCCGACCGCGTCTATTCTGGGGTTCCGGCCGCTTGGGTGGGGAGATCACAGGAAATCGAAGTAGGGCATATGTCCGGAAATTCCAATGTGATCTGTTATCTGGAAGCCCATGGCCAGCCGAGTTCTCCTGAGATCGTGAAGGCTGTGATGGAAACGGCAAAGCGTTCAAGCCGAATCCTCTCCGAGGCCGAAATCCTGGAGATCGTACAAAAAATAAACCGATAAATTCCTGGTCGAAAATCAATGAGTGAGTAAATACATCAAACGATGGCTACTGTTAATAATCGAGTCGAGTGGCCCGCCGAATCTCGTTCCCTTTCGAGCAGGGTTGAACTCACGCAAGCGTATGCTGCGGCCCGGCGCCAGCCGAGCAGCAGCGCCGCCTGAGCTCTGTTTTTATTTGACGCGTTTCGCGTGTCACCTTTCACTTAATCACATGGAGTGAGGCGCCGATGACCGTCAACGAGGCTCCCCCCAGAGATAAAGCAACGGCAAATGCCCACTCAACTTTGCTGTCAAGAGGAATGAAGAACAGCGTGATGCCCATTGCGAGCATCGCTAGCCCCACGATACACAACGTGCCTGGTACCTTCAGCATAAACCCTCCTCACCATCGGGCCTTGGCATCTGAAAGCTAATGTTTGGTGGTGCTTTGTAGCATCCTGCGCCGAATTGCGTCGGTGACGTGCGTTACAGTGCGATGTGATACCGACGATACGGTGGCGATGCCAGTCGTTTTGGTGGTCGGTTGTTGGGTCGGTCTCAGGGGCATCAGGTGCAATGCCTCTGCTGTAAGCTCATCCTGCGACCAAACAAGTTCGTTCCCCGTCGGAGCCTCTTCGACTTCGGCAAGGTCATGGAGTAGTCGGCCAAAGAATGTGGCGTCAAGTTTTCGTGGAAGGGCTTTGAGTCGGAGCCCGTGAAATCGCGTGAAGTTCTGTTCACCGACGCTGAAGACTTTCGCAGCAGCTCCGTCTACCTCTCGCTAAGGATTAGTGTCGTTGAACGATTTATCCGCGGCGCGGGACTCGCTGATGGGGATCAGTACCTGAAACCCGCATACATACGGGTACTTTCATTTCTGAAGGCGGCGGGGTTGAAACCCAACGACTGAACCTCGCGATCGGCTACCCGAATGTCGGGCATCAGGATAGAAATCACAGCGCGCTTCTGATCACGCGAGGCGTAATCGTGCGGCGCGAGGCAGGTGAACTGAGACTGTTGAGCACCGCCAGCTTGCAATCGTCGAAGTCTGGTATCCGGATGACCCGGCGATGGTAATTTGGCCCGTTTGGCTTTTCGCCCATGAGGAGGGACTCCTGGTGTCGTAGCATTGCAGGTACGGCAGGCCGCCTGAACGCACAGAGGTGCTCTTTCCCGGTGTAGGTCCGGGATTCTAAGCGCTCCGACCTGATTACATCAACAAGCGCATTCTCTCCAGCTGAAGCTTCTTTTGTCACTGGCTCGTACGACAGAAGTCACTGACAAACGCTGTGGAAGATGTGAAATTCTGACGAGTGTCTCGGGAGAGGTTTCCCAGGCTTTTTTCCCCACGCCGTCCGATTCGCGCCCACGGACGAGAAACAAGATCTCAGACCTTCTTCTCTCGAGCAATCCCAGTACGTTTTTGTTTGCTCGAGTCATTTCTTTTCGCAGCAGCCTCCCGGTGAAGGTAGCGCACCGAGTTTGGCACCACGGAGGATTCCCATGCCGAAACTTCGAACTTTTAAGGCGAGGCTACTTGCCGCCTTTTTATTTTGTAGCGTAATTGCCTCGTCCGCCCAAAGCACCTTCTTCACATCTCTGGCGAGCTTCAACGGGACCGACGGTGATAACCCATATTTTGTGTCTCTCGTTCAGGGTAACGACGGCAACTTATACGGGACAACGTGGAATGGTGGGATCTATGGCGTTGGCACGGTGTTCAAAATTACACAGGCGGGCACGCTGACTACGCTGTACAGCTTTTGCTCCCAACTGAACTGCGCTGACGGCTGGTCCCCGTATAGCGGGCTCGTGCAAGGCAGCGACGGAAGCTTCTATGGGACGACCGTCTACGGCGGCAATTACAACTGCAACCCTTCCCTCGGCTGCGGCACGATTTACAAGATCACTCCTGCAGGCGCGCTGACCACCGTGCACCTCTTCGACGGCTCAGAGGGTAGATACCCTTCGGCCCCCGTGTTACAAAGCACGGACGGGAACTTCTACGGAACAACGATGTGGGGCGGGACCTACGGTGCTGGCACAGTCTTCAAAATTACGCCCGGGGGCATAATGACTACGCTGTACAACTTCGATGGCTCGGATGGCGAGCGACCGTTCGCTGAGCTGGTGCAAGCTACCGATGGGAATTTCTACGGGACCACCGTCAATGGCGGGACCTATGGTGATGGCGCGGTCTTCAAAATCACGCCAAGTGGCGCGCTGACCACGTTGCACAGCTTCGACGGCTCGGACGGCCTCTCCCCGTATGGGGGGCTCGTGCAAGCCACCGACGGGAATCTCTACGGCACAACCATCGCGGGCGGCAATAACAGCTGCTACCTCGGATGTGGCACGATTTTCAAGATAACTCCCCTAGGCACGCTGACCACGCTGCACTTCTTCGAGGGCTCGGATGGGAGCTTTCCTTCCGCCGCCCTGACACAAACCAGTGACGGAAACTTCTACGGGACAACCGCAGCAGGCGGGGCCTATGGCAATGGAACGGTCTTCAAAGTCACCCCAAGTGGCGCGCTGACCACGTTGCACAACTTCGACGGCTCGGACGGCTTCTCCCCTTACGGGGGGCTGGTGCAAGTCACCGACGGGAACTTCTATGGGACATCTTACGGGGGCGGTGTATATGGCGATGGCACGATATTCCGTCTGGGCATGGTTCGCAGCTGCGCAACATGTCGTCCGTGAGTTGGAGATGAGATTTGTCTACGGCACCACACAGCATACGGTGTAGATGACGGAGGGACCGTCTTCGAGCTGACGGTCTCGAACGGAAACTGGAGCTTCGGCCTGCTTTAGAGCGTTCAGGGACCCTCGGACGTCGTCGGTACACTCGCGCGGAGTTCCAGCGGCACCCTTTATGGAACATTTTTCTATGGCGGCCTCTTTCAATCTTGCGGCGGCGAAGGATGTGGCAATGTATTCCAGTTATCACCTTCGAATGGAGGCTGGGTGTATACCCCGCTGTATAAATTCACTGGTGAGGACGACGGCGAGAATCCCACCGGTGGGTAGATTCTCGACGGCGCCGGAAATCTCCACGGTACGACCACTGGACTGGAAGCAGGAGATTGGAGCGCGTTAGAACTCGCGCCGTAATCAACTTAAGCGCACTGAAGAACGGAAGAGACAGAATAGCCGATGTTTCGGGTTGTGAATGTGGTTGGGGGATACATCCCCGTGTCACTAGCTAGCGGGGCGGGCGTTCGATTGGAGAGAGCACGTAACAGTGGGTGACCGTGATTGAAGAATGCCCTGCGAGTCTCGGCAGGGCGAACACCACACATCCTGATTCTGCAAAGCGAAACTCGATACCCGGCTACGATTCGGCTTCTTTCATCTTGACCACACGACTAACGGCACTAGCGAGACGACTCCATTTGTCGGACTCTGTGCCAAGATGCTTGCGCCCCAGTCGCGTCAGAGAATAGAACTTGGCTGGGTGATTATTCTCGCTGCGCTTCCATTCGGCCGTAATGAGTCCTTGACCTTCCAGTTTGTACAGAGCGGGATAAAGCGATCCATCACTGACCCGCAAAACGTCGCCGGAGATTTGCTTCAACCGACGGCTTATGGCGAATCCGTTCAATGGTTCGAGGGCCACAATCTTGAGCAGCAAGAGGTCAAGAGTTCCTTGCACCAGATCTGCGGGTTTGGTCACGGTGAGTTCCTCGCGTCGTTCGAAATAATACTATGTCCGTCCTGGATTGCGACGGATTGATGGTAGAGGTCTCATTATCAGGGCGTATTCACCCCAGTTCTCGCATCTCGCCCTAGGTGGGCTACGTTCGATCGTACAAGCCAAGGGGCCACGGCCGGCTTACGCAATGGCCCGGAGATCGCAGAAGTCGATTACATGATACAAACAAACGGTCGTTCGGTAAATCACGGATAGTGCTTTAACCTGCCCGAGTCGTACGGATCTCCTTTCTTGCATTGCGTTGGAGAGCAGCTCGAGCCAAGTGCAGCTTCGACGCGGCTTAACTTCGGCTGTCGTACAAATAGGTGTTCCCGGGAGTCCATCAAATCATGGCGCGCGCCTCATTGATTCGTTCCAATATGTGTTCCACAAGCGTCAGTTTCTTCTTCAGACTGAGCGAGAGTACGGAGTTCGGCTGGAGAGCGATCTCATGGCTGAAGTAGAGTTTTCGATCATCGAGGAGATCAGCCACTTGTTCAAGCTCGTCTGCGTCGAGCCGCAAGTCTCGCATCAGGATTTTCTTCAGCAGATCGTCATAGCAACGTTCGGCTTGTTCGATATTAGCGTTCTCCTGGGCACCGGGCGCCAAGCGCCTGCGAGCGCATATGTCGCCCGCTCGCTCAAGTAATGTGTCCGCCAGAACATTTAGCTCGTCTGTATCCAGTTGGAGCTGCATGGCGCGCCTTCTCCATCCAAGACAGCCTTAGGGTTTACTCGCCGAACCAGTCTCGGCTGCTCACGCTATACTCAATTGCATTGACCTCGGGCCGTTCGCCGCGGATCGTGAGCACCGGACAACGAGCGTGCTGCAATACATAATGCAGGTTCGACCAGGGTAAATGCGTGGAGGCAGGACCGCCGAAGTGGCACCCCATTACGATCAGATCCGCTTTCCTGCTGTCTGCCAATCGGAGGATTTCCGCCCCAGCAATCCCAATCTCAACCTCGATCTCAGGCTGGCAAGCCAAATTGGCATTGAGCGGCACCATCTGCATCAGCTTCTCGCGATCCAGTCGTTTCCATTCCAGCAGCTCTGACGGCGACCCCGGATCACTTTCGACGACGTGAAGTAGGATCAATCGGGCGCGGTCGTCTGCCGCGAGCGATAAAGCAAAGTTCACCGCTCGTCTGGATCCGAAGCAGAAATCACTGGCGCATAAGATTTGCTTAAATCGGTCAAGGGACACCGATGGGACAAGAGGCCCGACGGTAAGTACCGGACAGCTGGCCTGCCTGATCACTCTTTCGGCCGTCGATCCCAGGAAGAGCTTTGTGAGCCCTCCATGCCCTTGTGTGCCCATCACAATCAGATCCACGTTCTTTTCCGAAATCACGCGTGAGATTACGTCCCAGGTGTCTCCCTGTCGGATAATCACTTCGTTTGACAGGGCCTTCATGTGGTCCACGTTTTGCAGCTTCGCCATACCTCTTTCTGCATTATGGCGTGCAATGTCGGTCAGAACAGGCGAAACTTCACCTGTCGCTACAGACCGCTTTGTGGGAAGAACATGGGTAAGGAAAAGCGTGGCGTTGTATCGCCTCGTGAGAAACGCGGCATATTGCAGGGCATTTTGCGCTTCAGGAGAGAAGTCGGTTGCTAACAGGATTCTGTTGATAGACATCCTGGAGAGTTTTGCTTGAGAAGCCATAGCACCCTCCATAGCGGCTGAGCAAAGAGACACACCCCCAGTTTCTATAAGACACTGTGGACTTGAAGGAGGCTGTGATCGCAATCACTAAGCAAAGTGATAACTCTGGTTCGGCACGCTTCCCATAACCTATTTCTATCGGGACACCGGAGTAGGCATAACTTCCAACTGCTCGGCTCGCCGGTGTAATCCGATGAAGGCCACTTCCACGACTTGCCTCTCGTCCAGGTGAATTCCGCGAACGACACGTCTGGATAGTTATAGGGGTGGCTCTCAAGTGGTCCGCTGTCTGAACGCTGTAATTCCCTCGATCACGCGAACCCAATATTTCGGTTCTGAAATAGCAAAGCAGCTTTCCAACTAACCGACCATCCCCCAGAAGTGCGCTTATCAGGAACCGTTGGTCCCGAGGGTGCATACTGGGCCAGGGCACGCCTGTGCAAGACTCAGGATTAGGCAATCCCAAGCGTCGGGGAATGAAAGCCGGCACGCATTCTGAGCTCTTTGCTATTACTGTCGCAACCACCGGTGATCCACTCTTGGCGGATGCTGCAAGGTTTGAAGCACGACACAATACTGTTCGGTTTTCTCCCGCAGTGCGCTTAACTGCTCCTCGGTTGCCTGCGGTGCACGAACGTCGAAATTGATCCTGATGCTCTCAAATCCGACGGCCGCCTCTTTGGAAATTCCCAACGTTCCTTGGAGGTCCAAGTCACCCTCGACCGTAACGTCTATGCCATCCGTCGGTATACCCATCGCAGCGGCGACCATTTGGCATGTGATCTGTGCACAAGCGGCTATGGCACCAAGCAGTAAGTCTCCCGAACAGGCTCCAGTACCAGCTCCCCCAACTCCCTGATGGGCTTGTGCCTTGTAAATCTCTCTTCCCAAGTCCACCGAGCATGTGATGGGTGCGTCGGTCTGGCTGCCGTGCGCCTTGAGAGTGATTCGTGAACTCGTCGGATTTTGACGATACTGCTCTTTCAGTGGGCGCTGCAGCGTTCGAATATCCATGAATTCCTCCAAGAATTTAAGTATTATAGGCTCAACCAAGGGGTGATGCCGCAATGCGTCGCGGCGTCGATTCGGATCAATTCCGCGCGATCAGGCAGCGTTGAGCAGCAGTGACTTTGGCTGTTCCAGCTGCCGCCAATGAGGTTCGTTGAGCCTTCAGCCCACGCCAGATTCAGTTCCCTCGACGTTGTCACTGGGGTCACGCTTCGGCGCCTACGAAATCCTTGAGCGTCTGGGGGCCGGTGGCATGGGCGAAGTTTATCGCGCCCGGGACACGCGTCTGGGCCGTGAAGTCGCCATCAAGACGATTTCGCTCCAGCATCATGCGCATTCTGAAGCCGTGGCTCGCTTTGAGATGGAAGCTCGTTCTGCGTCCGCACTTAGTCATCCGAATATTGTCACCATATATGAACTCGGTTCGGTGGAAGACACGCACTTCATCGCCATGGAACTAGTTCGTGGTGAAACGGTGCGAGATTTGCTGATGTCCGGACCGATTCCGTTCCGCAAGGCCATCGCCATCGCATCGCAAGTCGCCGACGCCTTGGCACGGGCACATGAGGTCGGTATCGTTCATCGCGATTTGAAACCTGACAACCTTATGGTTTCTTCGGACGGCGCCGCCAAGATACTGGACTTCGGCCTGGCGAAACTGTTTACGATCGACCGGCCGCCCGATGGAAACGCTTCAACCTCCATCAGCGAGGACGGGGCCCTGGTCGGAACGCTGCCCTACATGTCGCCGGAGCAGGCGAACGGCGAGGACCTCGATTTTCGTTCCGATCAGTTCTCCTTGGGTTCGGTGCTGTACGAGATGGTAACTGGATCGCCTGCTTTCCAGAAAAAGACCCCGGCTGAAACCGCAGCTGCCATCCTTCGCGACGAGCCGGAGCGTACCGCTCCCAGAATGTTGCAGGCGCCTGCACCGTTCGTTTGGATTGTGGAGCGCTGTCTTGCTAAAGACCCGAAACAACGCTACGCATCAAGTCACGATTTGGCCCGGGACCTGGCGGCTGTTCGCGACCGGCTCGCTGATACGCCTGTCCACCATTCCGAGCCTCGTCCCAGTAACCTCCCGGTTCCACGTACCCCCTTCATCGGGCGCGAGCAGGAAGCAACGGCGCTCCGCCAGCTCTTGGAGCGGAAGGATGTGCGTCTTGCGACACTCACAGGTCCCGGCGGTATCGGCAAGACGCGCCTTGCCTTACAGGTGGCCGGCGAGATCGGAAACCAGTTTCCATCCGGGGTTCACTTTGTTTCGCTGTCGGTGGTTGGAGATCCGAGCTTGATCGCAGGCGCTATCGCACAAGCGGTGGGGGTCCGAGTGACCGGCAATCAGTCCGCGCAGGAAAGTGTTAAAGAGCACCTGCGGGGAGTCGATCAACCGTCGCTGCTTCTGCTCGACAACTTTGAGCACCTCGTCTCCGCCGCGCCGCTTGTATCGGATCTGCTTTCAGCCGGTCCCAAACTCAAGATCGTAGTCACGAGCCAATCGCCGCTGCACGTTTATGGCGAGCATGAATTTCCGGTGCCACCGCTCGCGCTTCCGGATTCCAGATCTTTGCCGTCTCTGGATGTACTCTCCCGTCTTCCGGCAATTGCGCTTTTTGTGGAACGAGCGCGAGCGCTGAAGAACGACTTCAACTTGACGATTGAAAACGCACCCGCTGTCGCCGCGGTATGCGCTCGCCTCGATGGTTTGCCGCTCGCTATCGAGCTCGCAGCCGCTCGTATTAAGCTCCTGTCGCCTTCAGCAATGCTGACGCGTCTCGAAAGCTGCCTCAACCTGCTGACCGGTGGCGCCCGCGACCTGCCGACTCGTCAGCAGACATTACGGGGCACGGTTGACTGGAGCTACGGACTCCTCAACCCCGCCGAGCAAACCCTCTTTCGCAGGCTTTCGGTGTTCATCGGCGGCTGCACGCTGGAGGCGGTGGAAGCCGTCTGCGATACCGCGGGCGATTTGGGTTTAGATGTGCTTGACGGCATGGCTTCCATGGTTGATAAGAGCTTGGCACAGCAGGTGGAAGATGCCGCCGGCGAGACGCGCTTCGTCATGCTCTCGACCATCCGGGAATACGCTCTCGAACGTCTTGGTGCGAGCGCCGATGCAGCTGCGACCCGCCGGTCGCACGCCGCTTATTACCTTGTGCTGGCGGAAGAGGGCGCTTTGGAAGCAGCCTCTCATCCCGAATGGCTGGATCGTTTCGAGGTCGAGCACGACAACTTCCGAGTCGCCCTCGACCACCTTACCAAGACCGAAGATGCCGAATGGGCACTCCGCCTGGGCAGCGCGCTGTTTCACTTTTGGGACACCCGTGAATATCTTGCCGAGGGTCGCAACCGTATCGCCAACGTTCTCGCGCTCGAAGGCGCGGCAGCACGTCCGAAATTGCGTTCGCGCTTGCTGTTCGCTGCCGCGGTTCTGGCGTGCGAACAGGGTGATTACACTTCCGCGCATCGTTTGTTCGAAGAAAGTCTCGAGACCTGTGTCGAACTGAACGATAACCGCGGAGTAGCAGTTGCGCTGAATGCGCTGGCGGTGACCGCTCGCGATAGAGGCGACTTTGCCACCGCGTCCCTGCTATTCGAAAGGTGTGTCGCAATCTGGCGCGACGAAGGGGATCCGGCGGACGTCGCCCGTGCTCTCAGCAACTTGGCGAACGTGGCCAAGCTGCAAGGCGAAGCCGCGCGTGCCTCCTCACTCTACGAAGAATGCTTGGGTATCTTCCGGAAGGTAGGCGATGTGGCCGGTATCGCCTGGACGCTGAACTACCATGGCGATGTTGCCCGCGAGAATAAAGATCTGATCGCTGCCCGTTCCTTCTATGAGCAGAGCCTGGCGGCATTCAGCCTTTCGCGGGACGGCTGGGGAATCGCGAGCGCCTTGTCCGATTTGGCGAGTCTGAGTTGGGACCAGGGAGACAGCGACGAGGCTCGCCGCCTTTTCGGTGAGAGCATTCAGATGTTCCAAAATCTGGGTCACAAGCGCGGCATTGCGAGGGTTCTGGAGTGTCTTGCCGCGAACGCAGCAGCACAATCGAACGCGGTGCAAGCGCTGCGCTTCGCAGGCGCGGCGGCTGCCCTGCGCGAACGGTTAGGTACGCCGCTTACCCCCGCCGAACAACATAAACTGGACAAGGTTCTGGAATTCGCCCGCCGGACACTTGGCAGCGCTGCGGGTTCGACAGCGTGGATGGAAGGCTGGGCTTTGCCCGTGGAAGAGGCTATCCAGGAAGCGCTTGACTCCGGAGTAGGTTCCAATTTGCGGACAGGAAGCGAAGGATAGCTTAACCTGCACTGCTGGGGTCGATCAGTCGTCGCACCGCCGAGATCCGATTAGCAGGAAAACCTCCGCGTCGTGCATGTTCGCGAACCGTTTCCTCATCCGGTGCCAGGTAGACGCAATATACTTTATCGCCGGTGACGTAGCTGTGAAGCCACTTAATCTCCGGCCCCATCCCCTTGAGTACGTCCACCGATTTTCGGGCAACCTCCTGCAATTCCGCGTCCGACAAATTCCCCGCGCCAGGGATTTCCCGTTCAATCACATATTGCGGCATAGTCACCTCAACGAACGGCCCATGGTAGCAGATTCTTGCCCAGCCTCGAAAGCGTACTGCGGACCGTGTGAGACAAGCCCCAGTGTCTTAGCAGACGACAGTCGTTCGCCCGCCTGGGCGCTGTTCTTGAGCCGATGACGGGCTACACGGAGCCGGTTCGTTTCCAGCCAGCAGCCTACCAACTCCAGAATCATCCGCAAGCGAGCAGTTATCGAGAATCCGACATGGGAGAGATTACTCGACGGAAGTGGGACAGCATCCGGCAATCGCACTGGCACCGCTACTTGGCCGTATAACGGCTATCCCGCTCCGATGAACAACCACATTAATTCTCGCTCACAAGGACCGAACGCCGACTATACGTAAAAGTGGTTTCCACGACCAGCGTGTCACGCGGTGACCAGCTCGGGCGGGCCGGCAGACTTCTCACAATGTGACTTCTGGACAATCTCCTTTAAGACGGGTGCCCATTGGCTCTCACTCAGGATTACTCACTCTCGAATTTCAAGGGTGCTGCATGGTTCTGCAGCACCCGTCTAACATTTGGAAATATTAGCGGCTGGTGCGGCGACCCTAATCCCCGCCGTTCGAGGCGTTGGTGATCTCCTTCATCACCTGACTGAGGTTGAAGCTGGCCGGCGTCTGCCGCGGTGGAAATTCCTTGAAGCTAGTCAGCCACTGGCCAACGTACGCTGCTGCGGGAACGATCAAGTACACGCGGTCAAGCCGCCAGTGTGAGTAGTCGATACCTTCGTATTCAGCCCGCTCGAACGGATCGGCGTGCAGGTCAAACAGCTTGGGGACACGCAACGGCACGAAAGGCGTCTCCCAGACCGCAAAGCCATGAGCTGGCTGTTCAAGGAATAGCATTTTCCAGCGGTTATAGCGCAAGGCAGCCGGTTCGCCGTCGTCGGTCCAGTAAAGAAATTCGTGACGCGGACCTTCCTGCGTCTCACCTTTCAGAAACGGCAGGAAGTTATAGCCATCGAGGTGGACCTTGTAGGTCATATCCCCAGCCTGGTAGCCAGTCAACAGCTTCTCCTTGACGTCGGGAACGCCTGCTGCCGCCATCAATGTGGGAAGCATGTCTTCATGCGCCGTTATGTCGTTGATCACAGTCCCGGGCTTCACCACTCCCGGCCACCGAATCACGAATGGTATGCGATACCCACCTTCCCAGCTGGTGTTCTTCTCGCCGCGGAAGGGCGTGGTTCCACCGTCAGGCCAGCTCATCGCCTCGGCGCCGTTGTCGGTAGTGAAGATCACGATCGTGTTATCCGCAATGCCGAGATCGTCGAGCTTCTTGAGGATCACACCAATGTTGTCGTCGAGCTGCGTCATACCCGCGCCGTAAAGGCCTTTCTCATTGACCATGGCCTCGTATTTCGGTGGCAAGTGCGTCCAGATGTGCATGCGGGTAGTGTTGTGCCAGATGAAGAATGGTTTGCCCGCCTTGACGGAGCGATCGATATCATCGAGGGTTGCCGCCAGAAACTCATCGTCCGCGGTTTCCATCCGCTTCTTGGTGAGCGGACCGGTGTCTTCGCAGGTCTGTTTGCCCCACGGACCAAAGCGCTTATCGGCGGGTGCGGGATTATCCGTTGCCGTGGCTTTGCACTTGAAAACGCCGCGGGGCCCGAACATCGCGGTGAAGCTGGGGTCTTTCGGATAGTCGATGTTTTCCGGCTCTTCTTCGGCATTCAGGTGATAAAAGTTGCCGAAAAATTCATCGAAGCCATGCACCGTGGGCAGGAACTCATTACGATCGCCCAAATGGTTCTTGCCATTCTGGAATGTCATGTAGCCGAGCGGCTTGAGCAACTCGGCGAGTGTCGGATCCTCTTTATGCAAGCCGATGGGCGAGCCTGGCAGCCCAACCTTCGTCAGCCCCGTGCGAATGGGACTTTGCCCGGTGATAAACGCGGCGCGACCCGCCGTGCAGCTCTGCTGCGCGTAGTAGTCGGTGAACAGCGCGCCTTCATGGGCAATGCGATCGATGTTCGGCGTTTTGTAATGCATCATGCCCTGGTTATAGGCACTGACGTTCCAGTAGCCGATATCATCCCCAAAGATCACGAGGATGTTGGGTTTCTTGGTGCTGGCCGCCTGCGCCTGGGTGGTTGCGTTTCCGCCTGCGAACAAGAAACCTGAGATGGCCAACGCGCTCAGCGCTGTCTTGCGGAAATTCGATCCTAGATTCATAGCTTCTCCGATTTCTGATGTTGTTGCTCAACCTGCGTCGGGGACGGTTGCCATATCGAACAACCGACCAAGGATACGCCTGGCGGGGAGGCAAAGTGACTTGCTCGCCAAAACTAGCGCTTAGCGGTGCTATGAATATAGTCCCCGGCTGCGATGTTGAATATGGGAAAGTCTGCCCTTTGGCAAAGCCAGCCACGGCCGAGCGGATAGCTGATTTTAACGAACCATGTCGTTAACGAGTTCGACCCGGGCATAATGCGCCAAGCAGAACTCGCTCTCAGATTGGCCAGAAACCGACATGTGGGAGATCACACCCCAGACGTCGGCCAGCGTCCGGTCACCGCATCGGCATCGCCACTTGGCCGTGAAACGCCCTTTCCGCTCTCCTCCACAAATGCGTCCCTAGGGGCCGAGCACAAGGAACAGTAGCCGACTATTCGCTCAAGTGGATTTCCGCCGTGAAATGCTTCTAAGCGGCTAAGTTGGCTCAGTCGAGACGAGTTCGACCAGCAAGGGGACTTTCCGGCCCCTCACGGCTCTCATTACCCGGGATATGCGATGGCCCGGTTCCCGTGAGAAGCTGCACTGAAATTCGCCAATCGTAAGACCCGCGGCGGCAAACGAAACTGGAGATACTCACAAAGCGAGTTAACGACCCAAAACCCCGCACGATCAAGATGAAATTTACGTTATCGCTGCTGGGTCAGGCATTTTTCTGCATGGCGGACACGAAAGCACATTTGGGCCTGGAGACGTACTGTTTGTCCCTGCGGGCGACGAACATCGATTCACGCAGTTCGAGGATGATTTCGCTACTTGGGTGTTCCTGTATGGTCCGACCGGCGGAGAGCGCAAGTGGCTGACGTGATGAAGAATTACTCCCCAACTGAGGCCTGCTTCGGGTGACGGCGACCCTCGGGACTTTATCGCACAAAGTTTCGCGCTTTGATGCCTTCGCAATCATTGGCGACTGCACACTTCTATTGTGCGGGAGCTCCGATTCGCCACCCACAGGAGTAGATTTCCACTCCGAATTTCAGCAAATCGAATATTGGAACGGAGTGGAAATCTGAAGGAGCAGCGCTCAAGGATCAGGACGACTCCGAGAGCATTTGGCAGAAACTTCTGAGCCGATGGGCACATGTGCGAGTGGGTATTGTGGCCACCGGGCAACCTCTTGGTTCGAGCGACCGATGGCCGTTTGAGGACCGAGTTGTGAATATCCGCGTTTGTCCCTAAAACAGCGTCGCTGAACCGCAAATTAGGTTCGCGTTAGTATAGGTGTCCGGTTGCGCTGTATAGCGGAGAACCAGGACGTCATACAATCGCGGCCAGGAGGTACTTCTCCCGAGGCAGAGCGACCCAGAGATGACTGAATGGCAGCGACTCTGTTTATGCATAGTCGACGGGATTGGTTTCAAGCCAGTGTTCGTCCTGCACGCGCCGCACTTCGTGCATTGCTGAGTGAGCGAGAGTTGATGTAAGCGTCCGCGTCTTCCAAGAAAATCCGGCGCAGAAACCCAATGCACTGCCCAACGCCCCAAGGAGAGCTGCACTCTTCCCACGAGAGCGACGTCTCATCATCATGGCTGGCAACATTCCGAGGCACGCACCGATAGCAGCCAGCTTTAAGGATTCCTCGGCCGAACTGGTGATCAGAGCGGATGCGCGCTGGCGATTGAAGTTCTGATGACCGGAGCGAACTCCTGAAATCCCGGCACTGGCCAGCTTGCGCCCATAGGCAAGTCTCAGCTTCGAATTCATACGCCGTGCCTCGCTAACTCGGTGGGCTTTGCAATTACCGCGCCCACGCAGCGGGCAAATAATCCCATAATTTAATAGCTTCGCAGACGCGGCTGGTTTGTTCCGTGACGCAGGACACGGCTTGACGTGATAGAGCACTCAATTGCCGGAAGCGTGCATGCGGTCGCCGCCTGCGTTTTCAGAGCCCCGGTTTAGCAAATCCAAGAGCATTTGTGACAGGACTTGAAGTAACACGTATCCTTGTGACCAATCTCACATTCAACTACGACCGCCCTCACTGACCGTCTCTTCCAAGCAGGTCAAAATACAGAACTGACCAGCCGAGCAGGTTCGCTCGGTCGCGCCAAGCCGCCACGTCCAGAAATCCTGCCTAAGCGATCATGAACCACAGCTCCTGAGCTTTAGGCAGACCGGTTCTCTTCTGCGCAATGCCAAGCCGGCCATGGAGCGGAGATCGTACCTCATGCTTGTTCGTGCGAATTTTCTCGCGAACGTCTCCTATGGGCAACCGTCTGTGGTCTTCCTCTGCGTACTAATTCAACTCATCGGACTTATCTGCTTCGCTTACATTGTGGCAAGACGTCTGCTCCCGCTGCTTCGGGCCCAGCGTGACCTTCGTCTCGATAGGCCATGGCTGCGGATGCAGAATCTGCTGAAGTTCTGGATGGGACAATGGAAGCATCCGCGCTATCGTGTCGCCGGTGCCATTCACCTTTTTATCTTCGCCGGCTTTCTGATCCTGGCCACACGCGCTTTCTATCTTCTGTTATTCGGACTGTCGGACGACTTCGCTGCGCCGGGCACGCTCGCTCATTTGTACGAGATCGTCGCCGATTACGCCGCAACGATCGTGTTGCTGGCGGTGTCGGCGGCGGCTGTACGCCGCGTCGCCTTCAAACCTGCGCGATATGCCGTCCCGCCCAAGTACGGGAAAGGTCACGCGGCCGACGCTATCTTCCTTCTCGGGCTGATCGCGATTCTGATGTGTTCGGAAAGCCTGTTTGAGGCCACCCGGGCAGCAATTCAAATTCAGCAGGGTACCGCGACTGAGTTTCTGCCAATGCTGTCCCTGCCGTGGGTCCTGGGAGATGTCCTGGGTTCGCTCTCGGTGCCGACGCTCTGGCAGATCCACTATGGAGCGTATGTCCTCGATGTATTGACTTTCTACTTCCTGCTCTGTTATCGCCCGTTCGGGATTCAGTTTCACGTCGAGACTTCGCTGTTCAACGTGTTCTTTGCCAAGCTGGACCGCGGTACCGTGAAGCCGGTGCGCTGGGGCGTCACCGACGAACAACTCGACCAGGTCAAATCTTTCGGGGTGAAGAAATTCGACGACTTCACCTGGAAGCACCAGCTGGATTTCTATTCCTGCGCAGACTGTGGACGATGTTCCGACAACTGTCCTGCGAATGCGGTGGGCCGCCCCTTGTCGCCGAGGTTCCTTACCATCAAGGCGCGCGATTACGCGTTCCAGCACTATCCGATTTTCGGCAGCGCGACCAACGGGCAGGCGCTGATCGGCGGCATTTACTCCGAAGACGAAATCTGGTCCTGCACCACCTGCGGTGCGTGCGAGGAAGAGTGCCCGCTTCTGATCGAGTACATCGACAAGATTGTCGACTTGCGGCGCGGGATGGTCGATGACGGCAATGTGCCGAAGTCCATTCAGAAGGCTCTGAAAGCGCTGGAAAGCCGCGGCAATCCTTACGGCAAGCTGGAGAAGAAGAAGGCTGACTGGACCAAGGACAAGACCTTTCAGGCAAACTGCGACGTCCAGATCGCCAGCGGCGATGGCGCTGTCGAGACTTTGTATTTCGTCGACAGCATCACGTCCTACGACGACCGGATCCAGGCGATTGGACGCGCGACTGCGCGCATCCTGGCGGAAACTGGCGAGAACTTCGCCATCCTGGGCCCTGCGGAGAAAGACAGCGGTCACGACGTTCGCCGCTTCGGCGAAGAGATGCTCTTTCAGGCGCTGCGCGACCACAACACCGAGGCCATCAAGTCGTCAGGCGCCAAGCGAATTGTTACCGCCGATCCCCACGCCTACAACGCCTTGAAGCATGACTACAGGGACCTGCCACCGGTAGAGCACATCAGCCAGGTGATGGCGACCGCCGTTCGCGAGGGCAAGCTTCACTTCAGCCCGGTCGAAGACGGCAGCAACGTTTACGCCTATCACGATCCCTGCTATCTCGGGCGCCACAACCAGGTGTACGACGCGCCGCGTGATGTTCTGGACTCGATCCCTGGACTGAAGCGGGTGGAAATGAGCCGGTGCCGTGACCGCTCCTTTTGCTGCGGTGGTGGGGGACTGATGTTGTTCTACGAGCCGCAGGAAGAACAGCGCATGGGAGCCAAGCGCGTGCAGATGGCGGCCGCAGCGGGTGCGAACGTGATCGTAACCGCATGTCCGTTCTGCATGGTGAACATTGAAGACGCCATCAAAGTAGCCGGCATGGAAGACAGGATGACAGCACTGGATTTGACGGAGGTGGTGGAACGGCATCTGGTGCGCGCTCCGGAGACGAAGGTCGTACAAGAACCGGCACAGGATGAGGTGCATGCATAGGAGGGGTTAACCCGAGTCGAATCTGTGTGGAACGGCGCGGCAGAAGCCGTGCCCCTTCAAGCCATTTTTTCAGGAGGCAGATGTGGAGATTCTAGTTTGCGCCAGAAGAGTGCCCGACACCTCGGAGAACGAGATCCAGCTTAATCGCGCCGGCGATGATATCGAGCGCGATGACCTGGTCTATTCCATCAACGAAGCGGACAACTACGCGGTCGAAGAGGCCTTGCAGATTGTCGCTCGAACCGGTGGCACGGTGACAGTGGCCACCGTGGGCGCCGACGAAGACGAAGAAATTCTGCGCCGTGAGATGGCGATGGGCGCCAATCAGGGCGTGCTTCTGTCCGACGACGCGTTCGCCGGTTCCGATGCCAGAGGGATTGCAACGGTTCTGAAAGGCTACGTGCAGAAAGAAAAATTCGATCTCATTCTTACCGGCGTACAGGCCGAAGACGGTGGCGCGCAGGTCGGTGGAATGCTGGCCGCAATGCTCGATTATCCCTTCGCCTCGCTGGTGAACTCCATCGAGGTCGTTGACGGCAAGAAGCTGAAGGTGGGCCGGGAAATCGAAGGGGGCAGCCGCGAAATGAACGAGATCGACCTTCCCTGCGTGTTGTCGATTCAGACGGGGATCAACGAGCCGCGTTACGTTGGCATGCGTGGAATTCGCCAGGTCGCCGCGCTGGAGATTCCCACCTACGGTGCAGCCGACTTGGGAGTTGACGCCGGTAGCGTTGGAGAGGCTGGTGCAAAGGTGAAGCGGCAAGACTACTTCGTTCCTGTCGCCGGTAAAGGGGCCGAGATTCTCCAGGGCAGCAGCGAGGAGATCGCCGACAAGCTCATTGAGCTGATGAAAGCGAAAGGAGGCCTGCAATGAACGCTCGCATCTTTACTTACGTCACTCACAAGGGTGGTGTGCCCGACGATTGCGCCGCTGAACTCATGGCCGCCTCGAAAAGCCTTGATCCGACGGCATCCCCGATCGCCGTGGTCACCGGTGCAGGTGCGGAGCTGGATGTCGCCTGCGACCGTCTGCTCGCCTCCTATACGGAAGTGTGGAAGCTGGGTAGCGAAACCTTGGATTATCCCAACGCCGAGCTCATTCGGCAGGCGCTGGTGAAGGTCCTTCCGCAAGGCAGCCTCTTACTGATCGCGCACAATCACTTCGGAATCGACCTGGGGCCGGGGCTGTCGATCAAGCTGGGCGCTGCATTCGTTCCTGATGTAGTTGCGATCGACGGAATCGACGGCAACACGCTGAAGATTGTTCGCCAGGAATTCGGTGGGCAAGTCAGCACGCACGTAACTTGCGACATACAGTCGGGCGCGGTGCTGAATATTCGTCCGGGCGCGTTCAAACCCGCGGAAGGCACTTCTGCCAAGGGCACGATCATTGACAAGTCTTCCGAGGTTGGCGTGCTGACGGCTAAGCGGCGTTACCTGACGACGGTCGTTCCCGAAGCCGGCGACGTCGATATCACCAAGGAGCCGGTGCTGGTCTCCATCGGCCGCGGCATCCAGGAACAGGACAACGTCGCCATCGCGCAGGAGCTAGCCGAAGCGATGGGCGCGGTCGTCAGCTGCTCGCGTCCGGTGGTCGATGCCAAGTGGCTGCCGAAGTCACGCCAGGTTGGTTCCTCCGGTCAGACCGTGCGGCCAAAGGTTTACCTGGCTTGCGGCATGAGCGGATCTTTCCAGCATTTGGCCGGACTGAAGGGCAATCCGTTCATCGTTGCCATCAACAAGAATCCCAAAGCCCCCATTTTCCAGGTAGCCGACGTCGGCATCGTCGCCGACATCCTGGAGTTCTTACCCGAATTGACCGAAAAGGTTCGCGAAGCCAAAGGCGCGGCTGCCGCCCGATAAAACGAGGTTCTCAAAATGATCACGAAGAAGACGCTGAATCTGAGTTTGAAATCGCTGCGGGACTTCGCCAAGAAGCGGCTACCCGACGAAGAACTGATCGCGCTGGATGAGCGCGATGAATGCCCGGTCGAAATTGTTCGCCACATGAGCGATCCCGACAAGTTGGGCATTCAGCTGCTGTTCATTCCGGAAGAGTATGGCGGCATGGGCGGAAGCACCATGGATGTCTATCTCATCTGCGAACAGATGGCGCGCATCGATCTCGGCGTCGCCACTTCGCTTTTCGCCACATTCCTGGGCAGCGATCCCATCACCTTCGGCGCCACTCCTGAACAGAAGAAAAAGTGGCTGGGCAAGATCGCCGACGAAGGCGTTCTTTTCGCCTATGGTGCGACCGAACCGGACGCTGGCAGTGACCTGGGCTCGTTGAAGACAACTGCCGATTGCGTGATCGAAGGCGGCAAGATTGTCGGCTACAAGATCAACGGCAGCAAACAGTGGATTAGCAACGGAGGAATTGCCGACCATTACACCATCCTGGCCAACACGCCCGCCGGGCCCAGTTGGTTCATCGTGGACGCCGGCACGAAAGGCTTTTCACATGACAAGCCCGAGGACAAACATGGCATTCGCCTGAGTAACACGGCAGCGTTGGCTCTGAACGATGTCTACGTGGACGCTGATCGCCTGGTAGGCGGCGTGGAAGGCCAGGGTTTGATTCAAGCGCAAATGGTCTTCGGCTACACGCGGGTGATGGTCGCAGCCTTTGGACTCGGCGCGGGCTGGTCGGCGCTGGATCGCGCCATTCCTTATTCCACCAAGCGCATTCAGGGTGGGGCGCCGCTCTCGGAAAAGCAGGGCTATATCCACAAGCTGATCGTGCCCCACGTCGTGCGGCTGGAAGCCGGGCGCGCCTTCATCGAGGAGACCGCGCAGCGGATCGATGCCGGCAACGAAGGCAGCCTGAATACCGAGGGTGCAATCGCCAAGTACATGTCCACCGAAGCCGGTGATGCGGCGGCCGATGCCAGCATCCAGGCGCTGGGCGGCTACGGCTACACCCACGAATACATGGTGGAAAAGATCAGCCGTGACGTTCGCATCACCCGGATCTACGAAGGCACCTCCGAAATTATGGAGATGACCATCAGCCGCGACCGTTGGCAGTTGCACTTGAAGACCCGCGGCCAGCACTATCACGAGCGCGCGCGTGAGGCCGAGTTGCTGCACGCGGCTCATCCCAACCTCGGCGCCGATGTAGCTGCCTTGGCGTTACACGCTTTGGCTGAGGTGATGGAGAAGGCGCGCGTGAATCGTCTCACTCGCTTCCAGCACATCCTGTTGCGCATTGGCGAATGGATCGCCTACGCCGAATCCGCTGCCACGCTGGCGCGCCGCGCCGCTCTTGCCGCCGAAGGTCGACTGCATGAGAAAGCCAGCGATCGCTTCGACGCGACTGCCTTGGCAGCCATCAGCCGCATCTTCGCCCGTGAAGCGGCGAGGAAAGTGGCACATGACGGTTTGTACATCGTCACGGGCGCAGGCGGCGTCAGCGATTCGGAGGTGCCCGCATTCGAAGCGGCGCTGCAACTGTCTGCGATTCATCGAGCGCAGGCGGGCCTCATCGCCGATATGGATTATGTTGCCGACGTGCTGTACGGACGCGCGTCGAAAACCGCAGCTCAGGAACTCAAAGAAGCAGTTCTCTCCCGTTGAACCGTGGCCGGGCGCCTGCTCCCTGGCCTACAGGCGCCCGCACCACCTGAAGAGGCACATCATGGAAAATACCGTCAATCGCGCTATCGCAATTGTGGGCGTGGGAGCCATCCTACCCGATGCACCGAATGTCCCGGCGTTCTGGAACAACGTGAAGACCGGCCGCTACAGCATCGCCGATGTCCCAGCAGACCGATGGAATCCTGCGTCCTACTTCGACGCCGATCCGGGCGCGCCTGACAAGACATATTCCAAAATTGGTGGCTGGGTGCGTGAGTATCCATGGGATCCGATGAAGTGGCGCCTGCCGATTCCGCCGCGTGTCGCAGACGGAATGGATATAGCCCAGAAATGGGCAGTGGCTTGCACCCGCGAGGCACTTGAAGACTACGGCTATCCCAACCGTCCGCTGGATCTGGATCGCACCGCGGTGATTCTGGGCAACGCCATGGCTGGCGAGAAGCACTACCTGTCGTCAGTACGCGTGTTTTTTCCTGAATACGCCCACGAACTTGAGGAGACTGCCGGCTTTGCTCACCTTCCTCCCGCGTTGCAGCGCGAGATCACGGAGCAATTCCACCAGCGCATTGGAAAGCGCTATGACGCCATAACCGAAGACACCATGCCCGGCGAGCTGGCCAACTGCATGGCTGGCCGCATCGCCAACCTTTACAACTTCCATGGGCCGAACTATGTGTGCGACGCCGCGTGCGCCTCGGCGATGGCCGCCATCAGTTCGGCGGTGGAAGGATTGCTGGCGAACGACTTTGACACCGCTGTTACCGGAGGCGTTGACCGTAACATGGGCGCTCCGACGTTCGTAAAGTTCTGCAAGATCGGCGCGTTATCCGCAACCGGAACGCGTCCCTACGCGGAGGGAGCGGACGGCTTCGTGATGGGAGAAGGCGCAGCGATCTTCCTGCTCAAGCGTCTGGCGGATGCCGAACGCGATCAGGACAAAATCTACGCAGTGCTGCGCGGCATTGGTGGTTCCAGCGATGGCAAGGGAAAAGGCATCACAGCCCCGAATCCCATCGGCCAGAAGTTCTGCATCGAGCGCGCCTGGCGCAATGCGGGCATCTCGCCTTCAGTGGGAACACTGATTGAGGGCCACGGTACTTCAACCCGAGTGGGCGATGTGGTGGAAGCGCAGAGCATGGCCGACGTCCTTGGTCAGACCAGCCTGCCACCTCACAGCGTCGCCCTTGGATCCGTTAAGTCGAACATCGGACATCTGAAGGGAGCTGCCGGCGCTGCAGGCATGTTGAAGGCGGCACTTGCGCTGCACGACAAGGTGCTGCCGCCCAGCTTGCATTGCGAACACCCCAGCCCCGACATCGACTTTGCACACTCGCCGCTGTACGTGAACACCGAGCTGAAGCCGTGGGAAATTCCGGCCGACGCTGTGCGTCGCGTGGGCGTCAGCGCGTTTGGATTTGGCGGTACCAACTTTCACATGGTGATGGAAGAGCACATTCCCGGCAGGCTGAATGGCAATGGTAAGAAGTCGATCGCTGTTCCGACCAACCCGCCTGTGCCCCAGCCGATTCCGATGCAGGCACGGCCCGTCGTCTCTTCCTCTTCGCGCAAGGCGCCTTTGCGCGGAGCGCTGGTAATCGGCGCTGCCAGTGAGTCGGAGTTGCTCGAGCGTCTTCGCGAAGTACAAAAGAGCGCACAGGCGGGTCAGGCTCCTGCCGTCGCAGCCCCCGACGAAGCCGATTTGCGTGCGCCCGAGCGCTTGGCGATTGACTATGCCGACGCTGCCGAACTCGCGAGCAAGTGCGCCATGGCACTGAAGGCGTTCGCCGCGAAGCAAACCACGTTCTGGAAAGCTCTACGAGCGCAAGGCATCTTCCGCGGTCACGGTCCGGCTCCCAAGGTGGCGTTTCTCTACACCGGCCAGGGCTCACAGTACGTCAACATGCTGCGCGGCATTCGCCGGACAGAGCCGGTCATCACCGAAACTTTTGCGGAAGCTGATCGCGTGATGACGCCGATGCTGGGGAAGCCACTCAGCGAATTCGTCTTCGTTGACGAAGCCGACCCGAGTGCGGTCGCGGAAGCGGAAGAGAGTCTGCGCCAGACCGAAATCACGCAGCCAGCCGTGCTCACCGCAGACATTGCGATGACGCGGCTGTTGGACGCCTACGGCATTCACCCGGACATGACCATGGGTCATAGCATGGGCGAATACGGCGCGCTGGTTGCGTCCGGTGGGCTGCCATTCGAGGACGCGCTGAATGCCGTGAGCGCACGCGGCCGCGGGATGGCTAGGGTAGCGGTTGCGGACAAGGGCAAGATGGCCGCGGTTTTCGCGCCCATTGCCGAAGTGGAGCGAATCCTCAAGTCCATCGACGAATACGTGGTCATCGCCAACGTCAACAGCAACAATCAGTCGGTCATCGGCGGGGCCAGCGTGGCCGTGGAGAAGGCGACACAGACATTTCTTCAGGCCGGTTACAACGTCGTGGAGTTGTCGGTGAGCCACGCCTTTCACACTTCCATCGTGGCGGGGGCCAGCGAGCCGTTGCGCGAGATGATGGGCCACCTCCGCCTGCAGTCGCCGCGTATCCCGATTGTGGCTAATGTCGATGGTGAGTTCTATCCAACCGGAGCCGATGTGGTGCCGAAGATGATTGACCTCCTGGCGCAACAGGTTGCCGCACCGGTGCAATTTGTGAAAGGCCTGCGCACTTTGTATGACGCGGGTGCACGCGTGTTCATCGAGGTAGGTCCGAAGAAGGCGTTGCAAGGTTTTGCCGAGGACGTTCTCGGGAGCGATCCTGAGGTTTTCTCGCTGTTCACGAATCATCCCAAGCTGGACGACCTGACGGCGTTCAACCAGGCGCTATGCGGGCTGTATGCGGCGGGATTAGGCAAGTTGGAAGCCGGACGGGAAGCCGCAACGGAGGCGACGGTGGCCACTCCGGTTACGCCGGTGACAGGAGTTAAAGTAGTACCTGAGAAAGTCCACGCAAGCGCATTTCTTCACAACGGCATCACGTCAGGCGGCGACCGCTATGAGGAGCTCGGACGCATGTTCGCCGACGTGCTCGACCGGGGCTGGGAACTGTACCACGGTCATAACCCGATACCCCCGACCGAGTCAGTTGTCATCACCGGAGCGGCTATCGGGCTGCCCGGAACCGAGCACATTTTCGATGACGCCAATATTGGACGGCTGCTGAACGGCGATCAGTTCATCGAAGCCATTCCGGCCGGCTTCCGGCGCGCCATGCTCGACAAAAACATTACCCGCCTGCTGAAGAGCGAAAATGGCGAGCCTACGTTTGAATTGATCAACGATGTTACCGACGTCATCAAGCTTGCCGGTCGCGGGCGGCTCTTCGATATGGAAGCGGAGTTCGGCCTATCGGCTGATCGCCTGGCCGCTCTGGATCGAGTGACGTGTCTGGCCATTGCTGCGGGGATCGACGCCCTGCGTGATGCAGGCATCCCGCTGGTCATGCGTTACAAGACCACCACCAAGGGCACGAAGCTCCAGGACCGTTGGGGCCTGCCCGACGCTATGCGCGATGACACGGGTGTGATTTTTGGCTCCGCTTTCCCGGGCTATGACTCCTTTGTCGAGATCATGGCGGGCTTTTACACCGATCGCGCACGGCGGGAAGAGTTGGCCATGCTGGAGAAGTGGAGCGCGCAAAGCGCCAACGGCCACTCCGCACTGGGCCAAGATGTCGCGCGGCGGATCGATGAGCTGCGCAAGGCGATTGAGCAGCACCCGTATGTATTCGACCGCCGCTTCCTCTTCCGGACTTTGTCGATGGGCCACTCGCAGTTTGCCGAATACATCGGTGCTCGCGGTCCCAATACCCAAATCAACTCCGCCTGTGCGACGACGACGCAGGCGGTTTCGCTGGCGGCGGATTGGATTCGCGCGGGCCGTTGCAAGCGCGTCATCGTTATCTCTGCCGACGACGTCACCTCCGACAACATGATCGGATGGTTTGGTGCGGGCTTCCTTGCCAGCGGAGCGGCCGCGACGGATGAGCGCGTCGAAGAAGCGGCCACGCCCTTCGACAAGCGCCGTCATGGCCTGATCATGGGCATGGGTGCGGCAGCGCTGGTGGTCGAGAGTCCGGATGGCGCACGCGAACGGGGTATTCGTCCCATTTGTGAAGTGCTGGGTGAAGTCACCGCCAACAGCGCCTTCCACGGCAGCCGTCTCGATGTACAGCACATCACCCAAGTGATGGAAAAGTTGATCTCCGGTGTCGAAAAGCGTCATGGGATTTCCCGGCAGCAGATTGCGCCGCGCACCGTATTCGTTTCCCACGAAACCTACACGCCGGCGCGCGGCGGGAGCGCTTCCGCCGAAGTCTTCGCATTGCGTCAGACCTTCGGCGCAGTTGCCGACCAGATCGTCATTGCGAATACCAAGGGCTACACCGGGCACGCCATGGCAACCGGCATTGAAGACGTGTTGGCGGTGAAAGCACTGGAGACCGGCATCGTGCCGCCGGTCCCGAACTTCAAGGAAGTCGATCCCGAGTTGGGCACGCTGAATCTGTCCAAGGGCGGCCAGTATCCCATCGAATACGCGTTGCGGTTGGGCGCGGGCTTCGGTTCGCAGATCAGCATGACCCTGCTGCGGTGGTCGAAGACACCGGATGGAAAGCGGTCTCAGCCCAATGCACTGGGCTATGCGAATCGGATCGCCGATGCAAAGACATGGAACACGTGGCTAAGCCAGACGGCCGGATTTGGTGCTCCGGAGTTGGAGGTGGTGAAGCGCACCCTGCGCGTGCGAGATCAAGGGCCGTATGCCCGCGTTGCTGCGACCCCTGAGGCAGCCAACGCCGTTCCTGCGACTGCGCCGATTCCAGCCGTTGCGGCGCCGGCACCTGCTCCGGTTGCCTCTGTAGCCACGGTACCCGAGCCGAAGCCGGCGCCGACCGTGGCGAAGGTGGTTGCGCCGACGCAAGCTGCACCCCTCGCGAAGAGCGAGTCGCCCGCTGACCTGGCCACAACCACCGGGGGCGCAAATGCAGTCAAGGCGCGCATCCTGGCGCTGGCGGTAGAGAAGACTGGCTATCCCGCAGACATGCTCGATCTCGACCTGGACCTCGAAGCTGATCTTGGCGTCGACACCGTGAAGCAGGCGGAGATTTTCGCTTCCATCCGCGAGATGTACAACATCCCACGCGATGAAAACCGTAAACTGCGCGACTATCCCACCCTGGCGCATGTGATCCGGTTCGTGCTGGAGAAGCGGCCGGACCTGGCAACCGCCGGCACAGCAACTCAGCAGCAGGAGGCTCCCAAGCAACTGGCTGTAGAACCTGTAGCGCCGGTCGTGGCTGCTCCGGTCAAGGCTGCACCTGTAGCTCCGGCGGAAACTAACCCAGTGCCGCTGCCGGGTCCACGGCCGACTGGCGAATCGGTCAAAGAGCGTATCCTTCTGTTGGTCGTCGAGAAGACTGGGTATCCGCAGGAGATGCTCGACCTCGATCTCGATCTGGAAGCCGACCTCGGCGTCGACACCGTCAAGCAGGCCGAACTGTTCGCTGCCATTCGCGGCATCTACAACATCCCGCGCGATGAGAATCTGAAGCTGCGCGATTATCCGACACTGGCGCACGTCATTCGCTTCGTCCAGGACAAACGTCCGGACCTGGCAACGGCGACAGTAACGGCTCCGGCGCCAACCGCTGTAGAAACAAAAGTGCAACCTGTCGCAGCGGTTGCCGAAGTCACCGCGAGCTCGCCAGCGTTGGCGTCCGCGTCCCCTGTTGATGGGGAAGAAGTAAAGAAGCGAATTCTCGCCCTGGTGGTCGAGAAGACTGGTTATCCCGAGGACATGCTCGACCTCGAACTCGATCTGGAAGCCGACCTTGGCGTCGACACCGTCAAGCAGGCCGAACTGTTCGCCGCCATTCGCAGCATCTACAACATCCCGCGTGACGAGAACCTCAAGCTGCGCGACTATCCAACGCTGGCGCACGTCATTCGCTTCGTCCAGGAAAGGCGGCCCGATCGAGCGGGCGCGAAACTGGTTGTAGCCGCAGCCTCTCAGCCCGCGGGGACCAAAGCTCCTCCGGCGCCTGCATCGACGGACCCAACTGCACCGATCATCGAGACGACAGCTCCTGTGGCTGCAAACCCAGCGGCAGCCTTCGACCTCGTTGCCATCCAGGAAAAAGTGATGGACATCGTTGCCGAAAAGACCGGATACCCGAAGGAGATGCTTGACCTGGATCTCGATTTGGAAGCCGATCTCGGCATCGACACCGTGAAACAGGCGGAGATGTTCGCCTCGGTGCGCGCGGCGTACAACATCCCTCGTGATGAGAATCTAAAGCTGCGTGACTTCCCAACCCTGGCCCACGTGATTAAGTTCGCGCAGGACCGGGCCGGGCTCGCTAAACCAGCGGCAACGGTAGCCAAGGATGCGGCTCCGATAGCTCCTGTAGCGGCCAAGACTTCGCCGCTGCTGCTGAACTTCGACGCAGCGAACCAAATACCCCGCCGTATTCCCATCCCGACTCTTCGTCCTCCCCTCGAGCTGTGCAAGCCAACCGGCGTCGTTCTTGGTCCGCCCAGCCGCGTGCTGATCATGTCCGACAATGGCGGCGTTGCGGCATTGCTGGCGGCGCAGCTAGAACAGAAAGGTGTTGAAGTCTTGTCCGTCTCAGGCGCTTCAGACACCGGCACATTCCAAAGCACACTCGACCGCATCCTCAAAGACAAACCAGTGCAAGGTGTGTACTGGCTGCCGGCGTTGGATAACGAAGGCCAGCTTTCTGGGATGGATATCGACACGTGGCATGAGCTGTTGCGCGTGCGCGTGAAATCGCTTTACCTGACCATGCGTAAGCTGTATGACCAGGTCGCCGTGCAAGGCACGTTCCTGGTATCGGCGACGCGGCTTGGCGGACAACATGGGTATGACGACGCCGGAGCAGTTGCTCCTATGGGCGGATCCGTAACCGGCTTCACCAAGGCATATAAGCGCGAGCGACCGGATGCGCTAGTGAAAGCTGTGGATTTCGCGGTCGACCGTAGCGCCTCGGAGATTGCCGTCGCTCTGGTCGATGAGACGCTGCGGGATCCCGGTGCGGTTGAGATCGGCTACAAGAACGGTTTGCGCTGGACTGTAGGATTGCAGGAGCAACCGGCTAACGACGGAAATCCCGGTCTCGCGCTCAACAGCAACAGCATATTCCTGATCACGGGCGCAGCCGGCAGCATTGTGTCCGCCATTACGGCCGATCTGGCAGCGGCCTCAGGCGGTACGTTCTATCTTCTCGATCTCATCCCAGAGCCGGAGGCGGGCAATCCCGATCTCGCGCGGTTCGTGAGCGATAAGGATGGCCTGAAGCGAGATTTGTTTGCACGCATACAGGCCGCTGGCGAACGTGCGACGCCGGCGCTGGTCGAAAAGGAACTGGCAGCATTAGAACGTGCACAAGCCGCGTTGAGCGCGATTCAGGCTGTGCGAAACGCCGGAGGAACTGCGCACTACTACAGCGTCAACCTGGCGGACGCCGCCGGGGTGGCCAAGGTCATTGAGCAGGTGCGTCAAGACAGCGGTCGCATCGATGTTCTGCTCCACGCAGCCGGACTGGAGCGTAGTCACTTCCTGCCTGACAAAGACCGGCGCGAGTTCGACCTCGTCTTCGACGTAAAGGCTGATGGATGGTTCAACCTGGTGCACTCAATCGGCGATATGCCGCTCGGGGCGACAGTCGCATTCAGCTCCGTTGCAGGCAGGTTCGGCAATGGGGGACAAACCGATTACAGTGCCGTCAACGACCTGCTTTGCAAATACACCTCCAGCTTCCGGACCACGCGTCCTGGGACCCGCGGCATCGTCATCGACTGGACAGCATGGGGAGGCATCGGCATGGCAACCCGAGGATCGATTCCTAAAATGATGGAATTGGCCGGCATCGACATGCTCCCGCCAGAAGGAGCAATTCCTATCATCAGGCGCGAACTGACTGCGGGCGCGCGATCGGGCGAGATCGTGATTGGGCAACGTCTCGGAAGTTTGCTGAATGAGTGGGATGTTACGGGGGGCTTGGACACAGCCGCGTTGGCGAAATCCAGCCAACTGCTGGACAGCCAAGGTTCGATGGTGGGCAAGATTACCGGCTTGGGCATCTACAGCGGACTCACCATGGAAACAACACTCGATCCGACCGTCCAGCCGTTCCTCAACGATCACAGAATCGACGGAACGCCGGTACTGCCGGGCGTGATGGGGATCGAGGCATTTGCTGAAGCTGCACTGTGCCTGCATCCCGGCTGGCACATCGAAGCAATCGAGGAAGTGAACTTCCTGGCTCCGTTCAAGTTTTACAAGGACGAACCACGTATCGTTTTCCTGCAAGCCGACATTTATCCGCAGGGCAAGAAGCTGATTGCGGACTGCCGGCTGACAGGACGGCGAAAGCTTGCAGGTCAAGCCGAAGTGCAGGAGACCACACACTTCACCGCTCGCGTGCGCCTGACACAACAAATGCCAGAGACCTTAATCGGGCCAAAGCCTCGTTTGTCGGCTGAGGCCGTCGTGGAGGCCGCGCAGATCTATCGCATTTATTTCCACGGTCCTGCCTACCAGGTGGTCGAAAAAGCATGGTGGGATGGCGAGCACATGGTCGGCGAGTTGATGTCGAACCTGCCGGCTGAATGCAAGCCGTCCGATCCGCCAACCCTGATAAGGCCAAGGTTGATCGAGTTGTGCTTCCAGACGGCCGGCCTTTGGGAGATGGCGGCACACGACCGCATGGGCTTGCCGCGGCAGGTGAATGGTGTTTCATGGCTTCGTCCGCCCGATCTGGAGGGAAGTGCTTTTTACGCGTTGGTTACGCCGCATCCCGATCTTGGAACCTTCGATGCGGAAGTGGTGGACGGAGAAGGGAATTGCTATCTGCGGCTGGACGGCTATAGCACAGCGGAAATCCCCTCGAGCGTGGATAGCGCGCCATTGAAGGTTCTGCATGACGCTCTTCTTTCACAAACCGTCTCATAAAACCTCGACCTGTAAGACGAGCTGAATGGTGATTGTATGCAGCGCAAATTTGAACGAGTTGCCATTATTAATCGCGGCGAAGCCGCGATGCGTTTTATCCATGCGGCACGGGAGTTCAATCTAGAGCACGGCGCCTGCTTGCGGACCATTGCCCTCTACACCGATCCTGACCGGAATGCGATGTTCGTTCGCCAGGCTGACGAATCGGTATCTCTTGGCCCGCCGCAAATCGCTGATCCCAACACCAATCACCTTAAGAGCTGCTATGTCGACCACGCCCTCCTGGAACGTGTGTTGCGACAAGTCCGGGCGGAAGCGGTTTGGGTTGGCTGGGGCTTCGTAGCGGAGGCTGCCGATTTTGCAGATCTCTGCCGCGACTTGGGAATTGTCTTCATCGGTCCGAACGGCGACATCATGCGGCGCCTTGGCGACAAGATATCTTCGAAGCGACTTGCGGAAAAAGCGCAGATACCGGTGGCTGACTGGAGCGGCGGCCCAGTGGAGACTCTGAGCGACGCTTGGCGAGAGGCCCAACGAATGGGATATCCCATATTCATCAAGGCTACCGCCGGTGGAGGAGGTCATGGCATCCGGCGGATCAGTTCTCCAGGCCAACTCGACAAAGCGCTGGCGAGCGCACGCGGCGAGGCGTTCAAAGCTTTTGGCGATCCCACAGTCTTTCTGGAAAAAGTCGTCCCCGGGGCGCGTCATGTTGAGGTCCAGATCATTGCTGATCAGCATGGGACGACGTGGGCGGCGGGCGTTCGCGACTGCACCATCCAGCGACGCCAGCAGAAAATTCTGGAAGAGGCGCCCTCTCCTGTATTAAGTCGCGAACAGGATCAGGAATTACGCCGAATCGCGGTTCGCATCAGCCAAGCTGCCGGATATCAGAACGCGGGAACGGTTGAATTTCTCTACGAACCACGCAGCAAGCGTTTCTTGTTCATGGAAATGAACACGCGGTTGCAGGTCGAACATCCGGTAACGGAGTGCACCACGGGCATCGACCTGGTCAAACTCCAGATTCACGTTGCGCAAGGCGGGCGCCTGCAGGGTCATCCGCCTGTCTCCACGGGCCACGCGATTGAAGTGCGGTTGAACGCCGAGGACCCCAACAATGGATTCGCGCCATCTCCGGGCCTGATCGAACGCTTTCGCATGCCAGCCGGACCGGGAGTGAGAATCGATACAGGAGTGGAAGAGGGCGACACCGTTCCCGCGGAGTTCGATTCAATGATCGCCAAAATCATCGCTTTCGGACATGACCGAAAAGAAGCCCTTGCCAGGCTGCAACGCGTTCTGCATGAAAGCGTCATCGTGATCAAAGGCGGCTTTTCTAACCGTGCGTTCTTGCTCGATCTATTAAGCCGCAAGGAAGTTCAGCGGAGTAAGGTAGACATCGGCTGGATGGATCGCCTTACCGCCAAAGGCAAGCATATCTCTGCTCGTCATCTTGACGTCGCCCTCGTCCAGGCTGCCATCGAGGCTTATGAGGCGGAGCTTCGCGTCGAGCAATCTCTCTTCTATGCTTCGGCGCGGCGGGGCCGGCCGCAGGTCCGTGATGACATAGGCCGCGTGGTCGAGTTGCGTTGTTTTCAAAATACCTACTCGGTGAAAGTCCACCGCATGGGCCTGCGGCGGTATCGCATTGAAGTGGACGGTTCTCGCATTGATGCCTGCGTGGAACCGATTGGGCCGTTCGAGCGTTGGCTCGAAGTTTTCGGACAGCGCTTTCATGTGGTAGCGGTCGAGCATGGCGCGAGCTTCCGCATCGAAGTGGACGGCGTTTCGCATCGCATCGAACGCGACGACGGCGGGGTGGTACGAGCGCCGTCGCCCGCTGTGGTGGTCTCCATCACCGTAAAGCCGGGCGACACGGTCTCGGCCGGCGACCGCCTCGCCGTGATCGAGGCTATGAAGATGGAGACCCAGGTGGTCGCTCCATTCTCAGGAAAGATCCGCCAGGTCATGGCGATACCAAACGTCCAGGTATCGACAGGGGACCCCCTCTTACAGATCGAGCCATGCGTTGTTGATCGTGAAAAAGCGACTGCGCCCGCTGAGCGAATGTCCTTCGCCGAAACCCTTTTCGGCCCCGAGGAAGCACAGGCTGCGGCTCTCCGCCGGCGGCAGAGTCTCGACGAGCTGCGCCAGCTAACGCTGGGCTTTGATGTAACCCCTGAGCAGGCGTCCCGTTTGGCGGCAGACTTGAAGCAGGTACAAGAGGCAGAAGCGGACGCCGACCAGGTACGTCGGGACGAAGATGACATTCTGAATATCTTCGTAGATCTTTGTTCGCTGTTCCGAAGGAAGCCGCTCGCGGTTCATCAGGCTGGTGGCGAAGCGCCAAGCACAGAAGCCTACCTTTTCTCATACTTGCGGGCGCTCGACAGCGAAGGCGAGAACTTGCCTCCAGACTTCCTGCAAGCCTTGCGAAAGGCGGTGGCCCACTATGGAGTCACCAATCTCAAGCGCGCGCCTGAACTGGAAGAATGTTTGCTATGGATCTACAAGTCGCACCAGAAGGTGGAGCAGCAAATCGCCCCCATCCTCGCGGTTCTGCAACGTCGGCTTGCCCAGTTGAATGGCAAGCTTACATGGGCCGATGAGGCGTTCCATACACTGCTGGATCGTATGGTCTCCATCACGCGTGAGCTGTTTCCGAGCGTTTACGATCTGGCGCGCGAGCTTCGCTATCGTTGTTTCGAACAGCCGTTCTTCGAGGACGCACGCAGACGGGTATACGCCGCGATGGAGGAGCACATGGATTATCTCGCGGCCCATCCGGACGCGCCGGACCTGCAGCAAAAAGTCCGCGCCTTGGTCGAGTGTCCGCAGCCGCTAGCCAGCTTACTGGCTGGACGATTTCCTGGGGCATCACCTGCCTTGCGTCAGACCATGCTGGAGATCGTTACCTCGCGTTATTACATGCGTCGGCTAACCAACTTCCGCACGCTGTCCGTCGATGACCAGCGCTTCGCCAAGGCTCAATACGACGAAGAGGGAAAACACCTCCACGTCTTCATGGCGTATGCCGAGTGTTGTCGACTCGATGAAAACATGCGCGCTCTCTTCCCGTTCCTGGCCGAGGTGCCGGAAGACGACGGGATCGTGCTCGATTTCTTTACCTGGGAACAGAATTCGCTTCCCCCTGCCGAGGAAACCCAGAGCAAGATCAGCGCGCTCATTAATTCGATTGCGTTCTCGCGTCCGGTTCATCGGATTGTTGTGGCCGTTGGCGGCGCCAATAGCGAGCCGGGCGTGGGCGGAATACAGCACTTCACGTACGAATATTCGGACGGCCGCTTCCACGAAGTCCAGCTCTTCCGTGGGGTTCACCCCATGATGGGCGAACGTCTGCATCTATGGAGGCTCAAGAATTTCAAGATTGATCGTCTACCTTCCGTTGAGGATGTCTACCTCCTGCATGCTGTAGCCAACGAAAATCCCAAAGATGAACGCTTGTTCGCGGTGGCGGAAGTTCGCGACCTGACTCCGGTAAGGGACAAACGACGGAGAGTCGTGGAGTTGCCTCATCTGGAGCGCATGTTCTCCGAGGCGATCGCAGCTATACGTCAATATCAGATGAAGCGCTCGGGGCGCGAGCGGCTGTACTGGAACCGCATATTTCTTTATGTGTGGCCCACACTGAGCCTCAAACCTGACGAAGTAAACGAAATCGTGCACCGCCTGGCTCCGATGGCGGATGGACTGGGTCTGGAGCAGGTGGTAGTTCGCATCCGCATACCGAATCCCCGCACCGGGGAGCTGCGGGACACCGTGATGCGCATCTCGGCTCCTGGGGACGCGGGGTTGCTGATGACATTCCGGCCTGCAAGCAAGTTGCAGCCTCTCACGCCCCTAACAGCCTATGAGCAGAAGGTTGTGAAGATGCGGCAACGCGGATTGCTCTACCCGTTTGAGATTGTGAAGATGCTGACACCTTCCGCCACGGAGACGGAGGCGCAATTTCCGCCCGGACAGTTCACGGAGCACGATCTCGATCCCTCGGGTCATCTCGTCCCAGTCAGCAGGCCCTACGGCCAGAACACTGCGAGCATCATCGTCGGTACGATTCGCAACTTCACCGACAAATATCCTGAGGGCATGAAGCGGGTAGTGCTCCTGGGCGATCCCAGCAAGGAATTGGGAGCGTTGGCCGAACCCGAATGCCGACGCATCCTTGCCGCACTGGACATGGCTCAGGAACTGCGGGTCCCGTTGGAGTGGTTCACCCTGTCGGCTGGTGCAAGAATTTCGATGAGCAGCGGCGTGGAAAACATGGATTGGATCGCCCGCGTTCTGCGCGGCATCATCGACTTCACCCAAGCGGGCGGCGAAATAAACCTGGTGGTGAATGGAATCAATGTTGGCGCGCAGCCCTACTGGAACGCCGAAGCTACCATGCTGATGCACACACGCGGCATTCTTATCATGACGCCGAAGGCGGCAATGGTGCTCACCGGCAAGCGTGCTTTGGATTTCTCCGGCAGCGTATCAGCCGAAGATAACCAAGGCATCGGGGGTTACGATCGCATTATGGGCTTCAATGGGCAGGCGCAATACTTCGCGCGCGATATTGCAGACGCCTGCCACATCCTGATGCAGCATTATGAGCACACTTACGTTGGACCAGACGAGCGTTTTCCGCGCAGGGCTGCGACCTCGGATCCGTTCGAACGTAACGTACAACTGTATCCACACGGAGGCGAAGGCTTCGCACGGGTCGGCGATATCTTTTCGGATGCGACGAATCCCGGACGGAAAGCTTCGTTCGAGATTCGGAAGGTTATGAGGGCGGTATCCGACCAGGATCATGCGCCGTTGGAGCGTTGGTCCGGTCTGCGCTCAGGCGAGACGGCAGTTGTGTGGGACGCTCATGTCGGCGGATATCCGGTGTGTATGTTAGGCATCGAATCAAAGCCGGTGCCGCGTTTTGGATTTGTTCCCGCCGACGGACCGGACAACTGGACTGGAGGCACATTGTTTCCGCTGTCCTCCAAGAAGGTGGCTCGTGCCATCAACTCGGCAAGCAACAATCGTCCCTTACTGGTGCTTGCGAATCTGTCCGGATTCGACGGTTCACCAGAATCCATGCGCTGCCTGCAGTTGGAGTATGGCGCGGAGATCGGCCGGGCGGTCGTCAACTTTAAAGGCCCGATGGTATTTTGTGTGGTCTCGCGCTATCACGGCGGAGCGTATGTGGTTTTCTCTCATGCTTTGAACGAGCAATTGGAAGTCATTGCGCTCGAAGGAACCTACGCGTCAGTAATCGGGGGTGCTCCAGCCGCGGCCGTAGTCTTCGCGGGTGAGGTCGAAGCCAGGACCAAGAAGGATCCGCGGATTGAGGCTCTGGCCCAGGCGATTAGCCAGGCCCAAGGCGTGGAGAAGAACCGGCTGCAAGCGGAATGGAGCGAGTTATTCAAGGTGGTGCATTCCGAAAAGCTGGGCGAGATGGCGGCCGAATTCGATCGTATCCATAGCGTGAATCGAGCTCTGGAAGTGGGAGCGCTGCATAAGATCATTCCACCTCACCAGCTGCGGCCTTACCTGATCGACGCAATCGCCCGCGGTATGGACAAGGATGAGGCGACACCAATGGGCAAGAAGTCGGTCGAACATTTGGAGATGGCGCAAACCGAAACTGCTGTTCTGCAGGCGGATTGATGGAAGTACGCTGGTTCGAACAATCCCTGGCCGACGTTAGAGTTCACGACGATTGGTTCGCTCCATGGGAGCGATCGTATCTCGTGACTCTGCGTTTTCCGAAACGGCGTGCAGATTGGCGACTGGGCCGCTGGACTGCGAAACATGCGGTTGCTTACGAGTTAAACCTGCCGCATGATGCCCGGGCTCTGGCCGGCATTGAAATACGGCCGGCAGAGTCGGGAGCGCCGGAAGTATTTCTCGGCAGCGAGCCGGCGAATCTGTCCATCTCCATCAGTCACCGTGGTGGAATAGCCGCGTGTGGCGTCGCCACGGAAGAATCGATGCTGGGGTGCGATCTCGAGATAGTCGAGCCGCGCAGCGACGCCTTTGTCGCTGACTACTTCACCGCGGAAGAACAACAAGTCGTTCGACAAGCCTGTTCAGCAGATCGCTTCGCCTTAATCGCCCTGATTTGGAGTGCGAAGGAAAGCGCGCTTAAAGCACTCCGATGCGGTTTGCGAATTGATACACGTAGGCTGTCGGTCGCACTGAATGATCCAAATATCGCGGACCTCAGTGATGTCCTACCGCGAGCCCCCAATTGTCTCCCCGTTGTGCCGCATTTTCTTCGGCCTTGGGGAGCTTTGCGAGTCAGTTACATGTCGCAACAGGTCTTTCACGGGTGGTGGTCCCGATGCGCCGACCTAGTGCGCACTGAGGTAAGTTTTCCTCGGACGCAGCCTCCAGTTAGCATCAGACCCGGGGTAGGCATTGCCACCGCTTATGCAGCTTCCCCGGAGTGGTTACGTAAGTGACAGCGAATCCTTACCCTAGCAGGATGCTGAAAAACCACACCTAGTCCACGGCTGGCATGTGCTACCAGAAAGGCATGCGCAGTCCCAATCATCAAGCAAAGCCACATGTTCAGCTATTTGTTGACAGAAACGCTGGTGCGGAAGGACCATCCTCTGCTTGCCATGCGAACCATGATGGACGAAGTTCTGCAGGCACTGTCACCGCGCTTCGACCGTATGTACGCCGCCCAAGGTCGGCCGTCGATTGCGTCGTCGGGTGGGACTATGATGAAAGACTATGGCACATGAAAAACAAGCGAGGTACAGGCTTGTCTACGGGGATGAGAAGAAGATCAATGACGAGTTGTTTCCCGCCGACACAAGTTGGAAGCCCGTTCTAATGAGCGCAGTTGCCGACCCGAAGGCGCCAGGCGGTATTACGTTCGCTGTTATGTTGGAACGGACTGGGGCCGAATACTGATTCTCGGCCCTGAACGACAGGCTTCGTAGAGTCAAATGCTATCAGGGCAACCATGAAATCCGAATATAGCTTGGATGAGTACATCGCCGAATTGCAGCGCCAGAGCGAGCAGGCGCGAGTGCTGGCGAACGGGTCGGACGAAGCCGGGCTGAACTGGCAACCAGAGGGTGGGAAAGGGTAGAGCATCGCGCAGTGTCTTGACCATCTCGTAATCATGAACGGCTTCTACGCCACTGCCTTGCAGGTGGCTGCCGATGGCAACGGCAGTCAACTGCATCCAGCAGATTTCCGATACAACCTTCCGGTTGGCTGACGTGCCTGCTCATCACTCGTAGATTTCGAGGCAATGCAAAATCAGTGGATTGCATTCGTACACGGGTGGGGGGGCCGACCTTGGCGACCTACGAGTACGCGACCCAATGTTTCCCATGCACCTCACTGCCGACACCCAACTGCTGATTATCGGCGCCCACAATCGAAGACATTTATGGCAGGCTGAACAGTTGAGAAACCGCGCAGGCTTTGCCGCCTAAGCACATTGTGAGGTCCCGCCGGGTCGTTCACATCATGCTCCTTCGATGTTAAACTTCTTGCCCGTGATTACAAGATTTCTGCTAATCGCCGTTCTGGTCGGAATCGTCGCAGAGCTGCATGCGCAAGGTGTCTCACGCGCGCAGGTACCCGACAAAATAAAAGCGCCTGCCGGAGAGGTGGTTTTCCTGCAGGTGCACGCGTTGGGCAAGCAGATATACACCTGCCAGCTGGCGGCGGATGGCACGTTCGCCTGGATCTTGAAATTGGCCGGCACTACGCGGGCCCGATGATCCATGAGGGGCGAGACCTGCCCACTACACCGCTGAAGCAGCTGATTGCCTCACTGAGGCCTTCTTCAGGGCCTCGATACGGCTCATTTCGTTTGAAGCTTGATCTGTAGTTCGTCCGCCCAGTTATCGTTGCCGCATCCTGCTCACAACCGCTAGGTAAATCTGTCACTGACATAGTGTGACGCTTTCGCGAACAATCGACAGCGTTGAGTCCACACCGCACAATTCCGCGCTCGCACCGATACGCGCCAATCTGCCGTTGGCTTCCCACTTTGGCTTGCGTCCTGGTGTTCTTCTTCGCTTTCCATGCCAAAACCGCAGTCTATCGCGAAGGTACCAGAGGAAAGCCACAAACGAATACAGCCTCGAAGCTGTGGGCAGCGAACAGGATTGTGGTCCGACGTCCTGTGTCCACCCGCGTGTCCACTTTTGCCACCCAGAACAGGTTCGTTGGTTGGGAAACACCTTTGTTCGGCCGCATTGCCCTGCAATCCACGGCAACAGTGGGCTTCGCCCCCGCCCCTAGCTTCAGCGGCCTCTCACCTCCGGCGATCTCATGGGAGACGACATGAAGCTTTTTGTGCAGACGCTATCTACACATCGCGCGGTCGTTCATCTACTCCAAACATTTTTCCGCGCATGTAATCCGCGAATCCCGCACGCCAACATTCATTCAGCCACAAAATCCTGCCGCATCGTGCTCGCACTCACCTTTTTGCTCACGATTCCGTGCCACGCACAGATTGTCGGAGGCGCGATTTCTGGCACGGTCAGCGATCCCAGCGGAGCGGCCGTCCCTGACGCCAGCATCATTCTCACCAACGTGGAAACTGGTCTGCAACGCTCTCTGACCACCAGCAATGTCGGCCGGTACAGCATCCCGTCCATCGCAGTTGGTCATTACGAGCTCAGGGTCAACAAGAATGGATTTCAGCCGCAGGTCCGATCCGACATCAGCGTAATGGTTGGACAGGTTACTGTCGTGGACGTAACCTTAGCTCTTCCCGGTGCGCAGGAAGAGGTAACGGTGAAGGAGGCACCGGCCTCGCAGGTCGTAGTTTCTACCCAGCAAAATTCAGGATTAGTCAGCGAGCGCGAAGTGAAGGACTTGCCACTGAACGGGCGTAGCTTCGATGAACTTCTGGCGCTGAATCCGACGATCGTGAATTACACGTCTGAGCGCTCCGGCGGCATCGGGACATCGAACTCGGCAGTCGGAAATATGTTTGCTGTATCCGGCCATCGCCCGCAGGACAATCTTTTCCTGCTGAACGGCGTGGAATACACGGGAGCGTCTGAGATCAATGTCACTCCAGGAGGAACCAGTGGACAGCTCCTGGGGGTCGATGCCGTGCGCGAATTCAATGTTGTGACCGATACTTACGGAGCGGAGTACGGTAAGCGCGCCGGCGCGCAGGTTAGCGTTGTGACGTCATCGGGGACCAACCAAGTCCACGGTAGCGTCTATGAGTTTCTTCGCAACAGCGCTCTGGACGCCAGAAACTACTTCGACCAGGGAGCGATCCCCGAGTTCCAGCGAAATGTTTTCGGGGGCGCCCTCGGCGGCCCGCTGAAGAAAAACAAGCTGTTCCTCTTTGGAAATTTTGAAGGCTATATCCAGCATCTTGGCCTAAGCGACGTCACTCTGGTGCCTGACAACAATGCTCGGCGGGGATATTTGCCGGACGCCAATGGAAAGCTAACGTACGTGGGAGTAGCCCCATCTGTCGTGCCTCTGCTTTCCCTGTGGCCCGTGCAGAATGGTCCCGAAGTTGGCGGAGGCATTGCTTACGCCTACAGTCACCCCTTGCAGAAGATACGCGAAGACTTCGGCACCACGCGCCTTGATTACAACATCTCGAACAATGACGCTTTGTTCACCGCCTACACCATCGACGATAGCGATGCCAACACACCTTCGGCTAACCCACTCAGCCTGATTGCCGAAACCTTGCGCGAGCAGGTGTTCAGTGTGCAGGAGCAGCACGTGATTTCGCCGACATTCCTGAACACTGTGCGCCTCGGATATTCGAGGGCCTCCTTCTTCTTTACGGGGAGTACGCCCGTAGAGATTGCAGGCTGGGTGCAAGGTGATCCGATTGGCGCCCTGGTCGTCGGCGGGGGTACCGCCCTTAACGGAGCATCGCAGATCAGTTTGGCGGGTACCAACGCCGGCAGCAATCTTCATGCAGCTCGCAACTTGTACACGCTGGACGACCATGTCGTGCTCTCGCACGGTATCCATCAGGTCGAGGCGGGAGGGTGGTTGCAGTTCGTCCAGGCCAACGACGATCTGGCGCAATACCAGTATGGACAAGCTTCGTTCGGTAGCCTGGCTTCCTTTCTGCAAGGCAAAGTGTCGACGTTCACGGTTGTCCCTTCGCCTACCCCTTTGAACTGGCGGTCGCTGGAAGCCGCCGGTTTTATTCAGGACGTAATGCGCATCAGTCCACGTTTGGAGCTGCGGGTCGGACTGCGCATCGAGGGTACGAACGGCTGGAATGAGGCGCATGGGCGCGCTTCGAACTACCTCTTCGACACGAATGGTGCGATCGAGACCGATCCTCGAATCGGTTATTCAGTGTTCAGCGACAATAATGCCAAGTTCCTGCCCGCCCCGCGCGTAGGGTTGTCATGGGATCCGTGGGGACAGGGAAATACGGTGATCAACGCCGGATTTGGCATGTATTACGCTCTCCTCGATAGCATCGATTACCGTCTCGATCAGACTGCTCCGTTCAACACTACTCAGACTCTGAAGAACGTATCGGTATCGAGCCTCAACATTGTTCCTGGCGAACCTCTGCCCAGCGGCAGCCTGATCTCTCCGAGCGGCATTCAACCCAATGCGGACACGCCGACGACTATCTCGTACACGCTGAAACTCCAGCAGCAGATTGCTCGCAATCTGACCCTGAGCCTCGGCTATGTGGGCTCCCATGGCTACCACCAGATGCTCTCCGAAGACATGAACGAGCCGGTGCCCACGATCTGTCCGGCAAGTCCATGTCCAGCAAGTCTTCCGAAAGGTACGGTGTATTACCCGAAGGGAACGCCCCTGGCCAATCCGAATCTCGCCAATACCACGACTTGGATGTCGGAGGGCCTGAGTTCCTACAACGCGATGGTGATTGATGTGCGGCAGAACTTCAGCCACGGTCTGCAATTCCGAGGCTCGTACACCTGGTCCAAGAGCATGGACGACGGTACCGCATGGAACAGCAGTGTCGGCGTCAACGCTCCCGGCTTCGTAATGTTTCCTCTGGACCCGAAGCTGGACTGGGGCTTGGCGAACACCGATATACGTAACCTGGGTGTGATCAGCGGCACGTATCAGCTCCCGATCGGAAACGGCATGCGTTTTCTTGCCGATGGCAACGGCTGGCGCGGAGTGCTCGTCGCAGGATGGTCGATGAGTGCGATCGCGACCGTGCAATCTGGATTTCCCTTCACCCCGCAGCTCGGTTTTAATCCGACGAACAACGGCGATACCCGTAACCCGATTCGCCCATCCTGGAATCCCGATTTCAGCAGCCCCATTATCACGGGGAGTGCGACGCAGTATTACAATCCGAATGCCTTTGTGCTTCCTGTTGCCGGCACATATGGCAACGTACCCAGAAACTGTCTTATTGGTCCGGGGATGTCGGAGCTAGATCTATCCTTCCAAAAACTCACGAGACTGTCGGAACGGTTCAACCTGCAATTTCGTGCAGAGTTCTTCAATATTCTGAATCACACGAACTTCGGCACTCCCAATCCCGTAGTCTTCACGTCTTCGACCAATGTACCTTCATCGACAGCGGGACTGGTTACCTACACGCGAACGACGTCGCGCCAGATTCAATTTGGATTGAAATTGTTCTTCTAAGCAGGTTCGAGACGAATTTTGGTCTTTATCGCAAAAGGGAAGAAGATGTTCTAAATCCTGATAGGGTTTGCCTTGGGGTCGGAATATGGACCGGATTTCGCAAAGATCCTGCGGGGCATTGGCGCATGAGCGATGATTCGCAGTACGAATTAATGGGGCTGGCCAACACGCTCAGTCGGTGGCAAGATTTCATTCGCGTGGTACGTTTATTAGGGAATACAAGAGGAAGAAAGCGCCTGTTATTACGTCCCCCGTTATGGCGCCTCCGTTGAAAAGGGAACATGGCTGACACCAGCGAATTGTCTTCTCCCGCGCTCACTCCAACGTTAAATTCTGCTACGGTCACGCGCAGAGAAATCCTAGCCGGTGTAGGTGCAGGCCTATTCTGCCTGACCGGACTTTCCAACCGAGCTCTGGCTATCCCCGAGGACTCCGCTGCGGTCGCCGGGCCGCTGACCGTTCTGCCCGAGGATGGTCGTTCGATTTACTTTGAGGCAATCGACGGTGCAAGGGAGGAGATTCTCATCGAAATCTGCGTGTTGGAAGATCCGCAGATTCTCCAGCATCTTAACGCGGCGCTACAGCGCGGTGTTGCGGTCCGTGCCATTGTCGATTTCCGCAAATACACGCATTTGCCGTCAGAGCGTGAACACCTCAGTCGCTATTTAACGTCTGCAGGTGGGGAACTGCACCTGAGCAATCCGGTGTTTCCGAGGAGCTTTCCGAAGATAATCCTCGTTGACTCCGCGCTCGTTGTGTATGGGTCCGCCTGCCTCGATCAGACGACTTTTCTCGTCTATCGTGATTTCGCAACCACGTGTACCGATCCGGTGGTGGTCGGTCAACTCCGCCAACTGTTCGAAAACGACTGGCAATATTCCGCCGCAGTTGGCCAGACACCTGCTGTGTTCAATCCGACCTCGCCGATCTCCAGCAGCGACTTGATTATTAGCCCTGTCAATAGCGCCGAGCGAATGGTCGGCTTCTATCAGTCGGCCCTGCAAACGCTGGACGTCTACTCCGAAATCCTGGGGAATGCCGTGCTCGAGAGCGAGTTGGTCGCCGCTGTCGTGCGCGGAGTGAGGGTACGGCTGATTTCTCCTTTTCGGGTAAACGGGGGCAGTCCTGAAACTCAGAATCGCCAAGTTGCATCTTTGTCCGCGCTCTCTGCGCTGGGTGTGAACGTTCACGTGAACGGCCGCCAGAATCCTGCGCTTCCTTACATGCATGCTCGAGCGGCGATCGTTGACGGTCAATCCGCTTACCTGGGTTCCATCAGTCTATCGCCAGACTCTGCCGTCTTTAACCGGGAGATGGGCTTGATCTTCAGAGACAGCCTTACGGTTGAACAGCTCCAGGCACAATTCGATTCGGATTATGATTCGCGAACTCAAAAGTTCTGAGCCCACCGCCACTCAATCTCACGGCCGGGTAATCAGGCGATTACGTCGTACGGCCGCATCATCTCGTTATCCTCGTGTTCGAGCATGTGGCAATGCCACACATAGCGAAGCGGGGTGCCCGGTGGAACCTGTGAGCCTTCCGGTAAATCGAACTTAGCGATGATGCGGGTGATGGTTCCGGGATAGGTTTTGACGGTGTCTTTCCACGCGGGGCGTTCGTTGGCTTCGGGCGCCCTCGGAGCGCCGGCGAAAACCACTTTCTGATTTTGCAGATAACTGGCGGGGTCAAATTGCTGGCGATTGAGCACTTGAAACTTCACAAGATGAACGTGAATCGGGTGTATATCGCCAGTAGTATTGACGAACGACCAAATCTCTGTCGACCCGGCTTTCGGCGTCTCTGTGACCGGATCGCTCCAGTGCTTCTCATCCAACATTCCCATCGCGGTATAACCGTCGGACGGACGCTCCATCTCGGTGATCGCTAGAAAGCGTTCACGAACTGCGTCATCCGGATTAATGGGAACAAACGGTGCCAGCGTATCGGGCAGGGTGGACAGGTCTTTTCCGGATAAGCTCTTGGTCACGCGGAACAGCATGACTTCCCGCGAAATGAACTCGCCCCCGCGAGGATATGGCGCGGGAGCATCGTTCACAATCGCCAGATTCTTGCCACGATGCTCGCTGAAATCAATCACCAGATCGAAGCGCTCTCCGGGCGAGATGATGAGGTAGTGCAAGGGAAGAGGCGCAGGCAACAACCCGCTATCTGTGCCAACCTGATAGAACGGCGGCGCTTCTCGGGGCTTTCCGGTGGGAACGCCATTTTCGTCACTCGGCATCAGGGTCAAGTGATAGAAACGTGAATTCGAAACGTTGAGCAGCCGAAACCGGTATTTGCGAGGTTCGACTTCAAGATACGGACATGCTGTGCCGTTCACGCAATTTACATTTCCGAAGAACTCCTGAACCCAGACGGGGTGAGTTCCGTTGTGCGCGACTGGATAATGCAGAGAACCGTCCGCGTTGAAACTACGGTCCTGAAGCATCAGCGGAATATCGTAGGCTCCGCTGGGAAGATTGAGTTGATCCTCGGCCTCGTCTTCGATGATGTAGAAACCTGCGAGCCCGGCATAAATGTTGAGGCGATTGATGCCCATCGCGTGATCGTGATACCACAGGGTCGCAGCGTTCTGCGTGTTCGGATAGTGATAAGGCGTGGGCACATAGGTCGGACCCGTCTTGCCATCAGGGCTGATCCATGAGTCCGGGTAGCCGTCGCTGTCAGGCAGTACCTGCGCGCCGTGAAGATGCGCTACGGAGCGCGTCTCCGGAAGACCTTCCTCTGCGCCATGCAGGCTGTGATCGATTGGTAGAAAATGCCGCGCCGGCAATTCATTCCGCCATTTGACGGTTAGAGGCTGGCCGCTCCGCACTCGCATCGTCGGACCAGGCCACGTGCCGTTATAGCCCCAGATCCGAGTCGGCTTCAGATCGCGATGTGTCTTTTGGAAGGCTTGGCGAATCGGTATCGACAGGCGCTGTCCTGGAATCGTCCGTATTGATTGAGGTACGGATAATTGCGTGACGTAAGGCGCTAATGCGGACGGCCCAAGCGCGTCCTCCAGTTTTGGGGAGTTTTGTGCTGATCCAAAAGCGGATGGCATTATCCCGAGGGCAGATTTCGGGCGTACTAGTATTCCCGCGGACGACCAAAGTCCTAACTGCAAGAAGTCGCGCCGTCGCATCTTCAAATCTGAATTATTTTTCACTTCTACCTGTAGAGTGCTGTATGCCGGCAGACGCTGATTGCGCCTGCCGGCGTTGCTATTGTCTTCGCGATCTCCGTGCTACTTGCTTACTCCATTTGCGCCGGCACGCAAGGTGCTGGCGGTGCGTGTTTCTTGCTTATTCGGCGCGAAGTTAAACGCGTCGAATAAGTCATCAAGAGCGGGGCTGTTGGTTGGAACGTAAGGGTTGTTGGCAGCGGTGACAGGGTTCGGGAAGTTGTCGCGGCTGCGATTGGTCAGCGGTGTCAATCCCCAGTTGCGCTCGATGAACTTAATGATCGAGACGTGATCTCCATACGCGTGGTTGACGTGTCCCCCGGTCGAATACGGAGAGACGATCAGCAACGGAATACGCGTTCCATCACCGAAGAAGTCAACCGGCTGAATGTAGCCTGAGTCGTAGTAACCGCCGCCTTCGTCGAAGGTGATGAAGATGGCAGTGTTCGCCCACAGGGCAGGATTGGCCTGGACCATCGAAACGATCTTCTGGGTAAAGCCTTCGAACAGGTCGAGTTTCGAAGACGCCGGATGTCCATCGGTGAAACCGCTGGGCTTCACGATCGAAACAGCCGGGAGATTACCGGTTGCGATGTCTTCGTAAAGGTTCGGGACATCGTTGATGTGCTCTTCACGAAGCTGGGGGTTCGTCATGATGGAGGTCGCGTACTGGAACGGGTTGCAGATGTTGCAATACCGATCGTACGGGTTGGCGTCGGTGGGATCGGTTACATAAAGATCCCAACCTTCACCGTAGTACTTCCAGGAGACGTTGGCGGCCAGCAGGGAATCGCCAATCTGAGGAACGGAAGTCGGCGGAATGGTGTAAGGGGAATACTGGCTGGCGAGGGTGCCATCACCGTTGTAGCCGGGGTTGTAGTTATTCAACAGATAGAAGTGTCCGCTGTCGCAGCGCGCATCGATCGGCGAGGGCAGGGACTGCAGATAGTTGACAACAGCCGGAACGCCGGGCTGAGTTGTGTCGGCGCAGGCGCTGTAGCTGCCGCCGGAATAACCGTCTTGATCGTACCAGTTGTTGGTTCCCGGCTGCGGGTTCGGGTTCTCGATCTGATTGGTGGGCGGGGTCAGCGGATTGCCATTGCCGTCGCTATACCAGATGGCGTCGGCAAAGCCGAACATAATGTGATTGGCGCCCGTGCCGCCCATCACTGACTGATGGAAGTTGTCGCTCAGAGTGTACTGATCGGCAAGCTGCTTCATGTACGGCGCGTCGCCCTGCTGGACGTTGTAAAACGCCATGGCCGCGGAGCCTTCGCCGGTGTTGTGAAAAGTCGGCCCAGGCAGCTGCCTGCCATTGCTGCCGGCTCCGATGGTGGTTTCCACCCAGGGAAACAGATCGCCCAAGCATCCGCTGGGATTGTTCTGCGTGGCGTTAGCGACATTGCAGTCGGTCTGCTGCCACATTTGGTAGAAGCGATGAACCGGACTGGCAGCGTAGTCGTCGTAAGCGATACTGGGCGTGAGTTGATAAACACCCTGTCCGAGGTTCGTGACGTTGGACAAACGGGTGTCAACGACGTCGTGAGGGAGGCCGGTTGCACCGGTCAACAGGTACTGGAAGTAATTTTGTGGCAGGTTCGGCTCTGCCCATTCAGCAACTTGCAGTGTCTGGAAAGGCGCCGGATTGGCATCACTGGGAGCGGTGGGAGCGCCGTCGGTTTGCAGCGCCGGAATGTTGCTGTAGACATTCTTTCCCGAAGGGCTAATCGAATACTGATTCCCATCATACGCACTGTACTGCGCGGTGAGACTGTAGTTCGGTCCCTTGCTGCCGTCGGCGTTGACGATGCCCTTCGAGAGAAGATTGGACACGGAGTCACCCGAAGGAGACTGATAGGTTGCATAGACGTGATCGAAGCTCCGGTTTTCCCCGATGATCACGATAACGTGTTGGATTGGCGTCTGAGTTTGCGGTGCCGATTGATGATCCTGGGCCAAAGCTCCCACGGGGAGAACTGCTTGGCCTAAAAATGTCAGGAGAACTGCTCTGGCGGCAATCCGCCAGTGCCTGGGTGCGACGTCATTCAGCATCGTTTACCATCCTCCGCGATGGTGAGGATTAATGTAGGCGGGACTCGAAGCTCGCAGGTAAACGACGAATGAAAAGCTCAATAAAGAAATCTTTCAGTTGATATAAGGCGCTGAACCAGCGCGAGTTATTGTCAGTTTTCAACTCACGTTTAAGACATTTCTACTTTTCTAACAGTGGTGCCAGCTACCATCCTTCCTCAACTGCACATTCTGGCGACAGAGCAATGTCATGTAACTCGACTTTAACCTTGGTATGAGAATCTTTACCGACGGTTTGCATCGTGCATGTCATTGATGGTGATTCGAGATCGGCTATCGCAGAAGTAACTTGTAGCTAGGGAAGGTTATGTATTTGGGTCGATTGCTGCAGAGAGTGTCTCTAAGCTTCGTTTTGCTGATTTTACATGCCGCAGGCGTGCCTGCGTTACACGACTTCGCTAACGCCGCGGACATTAAAACCCAATATCACGTTGCGCAGAGATGGTTCCTCCCAGGTTCCGGTGGCTGGAATTTTGTTTTCGTCAGCGAACGGTCGCACCAACTGTTTGTTCCACGCGACACAAGAATCTCTGTGCTCGACACTAATACCGGATCGCCCGTATCCGAGATCAAGGGTCTGACGGATGCGCGGGGACTTGCGCTCGGCCCTGAAGACAAAGTTGCCTACGTCAGCGACGGTGTCACTGGAACGCTCAAAGTCTTCAACCTGTCCACGCTTGATCTCACGGCGTCGATAAAAACTGGCGGCACGCCAGAATCTGTTGTTTACGAACCGACGACACATCGTATTTTCACCTTTGATTCGCATACGGATGCGGCGCTGGTGATCGACCCCTCCTCCCTTCACGTAACGCAAAGGTTGAAACTGCCCGGCCGCCCGGCTGGTGCAGCGGTGGATGGAAAGGGGGCGGTATTCGTGAACCTGGAAAGCACGAGTCAGGTCGCGAGAATCGCCGCAAGCACATTGACGGTCCAGGAAACAGTTCCACTCGCGCCCTGCGTAGGACCGTCGGGTATCGCCCTTGATCTCAGGCATTCCTATGTGTTTTCGGTTTGTGAGAACAAGATGATGGCCGTGGCCGACATGTCTACAGGAAAGCTTGTTGCGACGGTACCTGTTGGTGAAGGCGCAAAAACCGTCGCGCTGGATGAGCGAGACGACCTTGTGTTTAGCGCGAATGCAGATGGAACGCTGACGGTCATCAAAGAGGATGCTGCAGGCAGGTTCGTACTTGCACAGACCGTCACAACCGAGCCCGGAGCTCGAATCATGACGTTTGACTCCGATCGGCAACAACTCTACGTACTCTCGTCCAAGTTCGGTCAGCGAACTGAGCCGACCTCAGAAGAGCTTCAGTTTCGGCCCAGTCCAGTTCCAGGCAGTGCAGTGGTATTGGTGATCAAGCCGTGAATGGCAACAGCTCATTGGAAGAACTGATGCTGCAATTGACCTAACTCTATGAACCCTGCATCCCGCGCTCAAATGGTCTTTAAGCCGGGAGAGATTGTACCGGAATCGGGACAATACTGGATCCGCCATCAGCAGCATCGGCTGACCCACGTCGCGTCGATCAGCCTCAATCATTTTCCGCAATGCCTGATATGCGGTGGGGAAGTCCGCTTCATTGCAGCGGTCGGCGGCTTTTCCGACGCTCCTTCACTTTCCTGCGACCGCGATTTCGAATAACACCGAAGCCAAAGTCGTTCGGACCAAATAAAAACCATTAGCTCTTCTTCGCAGGCTTTGACGGCGAAGTCAGCGCCACAGCTGCCTCGGTTGTTAGCAGAAGGAAGGTCAGCGTCTCCTGCAAATATAAGGTGACTGTCGAATCGCTGTGACGCAGGTAGCCGATGGAAACGTCTTGTCCCAGATGAAGATCAAAGTCGCCACCACGTGTGGTCAGGACGAAACCCCCGCGAATCGCGGGAGCCCAGATGATCTTCTCACCCACCAGTCGCTTCACATGCTCCAGTACTGGATATCCTTGATCGTTAGTTTCGGAGAGCGCCGTATACATGTCGGCATCCAGCAAAGCAGCGTAGGGGCCATTCACGCCCTGCAGACGCAAGCGACTCAAAGCTTGAGCGATCGCATCTGGATAGGTGCGTACATCAGCGGGAAGCGGGATTGCCGGATTGCTCGATCCCTTTCGAACGCCCTCGATTCCAGCGGCCGGATAACCTTCGAATATGGCGCCGTCTTCGGCAAATGCGAGCCTGCGCGCAGCGACCTTCGCGGGTTCCCAGTCGGGATCGTTCGCACCGCGCTCAACATCGTCAATGGCTTGACGATTGAGTTCAAAGGGCACGCGCATCTCGACCAGCGACTTCACTTCACGTTGTCTGGAGAGAACGCCGTCGCCCGGAGTCGCAATTTCGCGGAGATGGCCTGTTCCAACGGCAGAGAGGCCTACACCTGCCGGCCCGTGCACGTCGACCACTCGGCGTCCGGCAAGGTGACGCTTAAAGGTGCGCGTTACTTCCGCTTCGATCTGGGTCCAAGCGACATCCGAAATTGGGGCAAGCTCTCGATGCAGGTTATTCATGCGTGTTTTCTCCTTTAAGCGAACCAATGCCGAGCGAGCCATCGCTTCCGCGCTCGGCAATCGGCTCAGAGGCCGGTTCCGAGGACGTTGGTGCGGGCTTCGGCGGGTCTTCGCTTATATCGTCCAGGAAGTTCGAAGGTGGAACAAAAAACAGGTTACCAGTCACGGCGCGACTGAAATCCAATATCCGGTCGTAGTTGCCAGGTGGATTGCCGACGAACATGTTCTCCAGCATTTCTTCGATGGTGCTAGGCGAGCGGCTGTAGCCAATGAAATAAGTACCAAACTCGCCCTCCCCGACTTTGCCGAAGGGCATATTGTCGCGAAGAATCTTAACCTCAGTACCATTCTTCACGATCGTGGTAAGCGCATTGTGAGCCGATGTCGGCTTGACCGAGTCGTCCAGTTCGATGTCAGACAGCTTCGCTCGTCCGATGATTCGCTCCTGCGCCTCGGTCGTGAGCGCGTTCCATCCTGCAAGATCGTGGAGATATTTCTGCACCACGACGTAGCTTCCGCCCGAGAATGAGGAGTCCTCGTCACCGATAACCACGGCGTCCACCGCTTCCTGCCCGGTTGGATTCTCGGTGCCATCGACAAAACCGAGCAGATCGCGATCATCGAAATAGCGGAAACCGTGTACCTCATCGGCCGGCGAGACGGATTGGCCGAGCTTAATCATGATCTGTGTCGCGAGTTCAAAGCACAAGTCCATGCGCTTTGCTCGTATGTGGAAGAGCAGGTCTCCCGGGGTTGCGACCGCGTGACGTCCGGCTGCCTGAATCTCGCGGAAGGGATGCAGTTCGCGGGGACGCGGTGCTCCGAACAGCCGGTCCCAAACTTCCGAGCCGAATCCCATGACGCAGGACAGCCCCGCCTCCAGGTCGCGAAATCCGACTGCGCGTAGCAGCGCCGACAGGTCACCGCAAAGAGCGCGAACCGCTGCTGCATTCTTCGTGCCCGGATTAACGGTCACCACCAGAAAGATTGCAGAGCGGGCCAGTGGAGCGGCAACCGGCTGTGCTATCCCACGGGCTGCTCCCGCCGATACCGGGCCAATCGTTGGATTGGATGTCATGAGTCCGTATTTTACCCGGGACAAGCCATTTCGCCTCGGACCAGAGGCAAATTTCGGTCCATTGCCGGTTACTGCGATTCGAACACACGTTTAGCAACTATCGGGCAGGCTCCGCCCATGATAAGTGTCGCAGTGAACCAATTTATTGCTTTGTCTTACCGTCTTTCCGGGGAGGCGGCAGGTTCGCTGGAACTGGAAACGGTACGGTCCTTTATCCACCAGAAGTAGATGGGATAGTTCACTGCGATCAACACCAGCGTGAATAGACAGTGCTTCAGGTCGCTGACTACGGCGGCGACCAGGAAGCCGGCTGACGCCAACAAAACGCCTAATGTCGTCCACGGGTAGCCCCAGGCCTTGAATGGCCGGGCCATGTCAGGTTGTTGCTTCCTTAGCTTGAACAGGGCGCAGAACCCAGAGATATAAACGGTTACAAACAGAAACGTGGCAATCGCGATCAGGGTCTCGAAGGTTCCACTGACAACCAAGCCGATCGTGACGGCTGCGCACATCAGAAGAGCCGTTGACGGAGTGCCTCCGGAATTCACCGAAGACAACCGCGGAGGCAATAAACGGTCGCGTCCCAGAGCAAAGAGGATGCGCGAGGCGCAGAGCAGGCAGGCGTTCATGCTGCTCAGAACAGCGACGATGGCGATGATCAGTATGATCTGTTTGCCATGAGCACCGAAGATCAGCATGGCTGCGTCGGCGGCCGGTACTTCGGACCCCGCAAGCCGAGACATCGGCAGCACGTGCAACAGTGCCAGGTTCACCAGCACAAAAATAGCGATGCAGGTGATGACGCCGCCGATCGCCGAACGAGGCAAATTTCTCGCCGGGTCCTTGTCCTCTTCCATGAAGTAGATGGCCGAGTACCAGCCGTCGTAGGTAGCTATCACCCCTTGTAAGGCAATTACGAGGGCTAGCAGCATGCCGCCGCGCAATGCCGGAAGTGCTGGCAGCTCGGCTGCTGTCGTCCCAGGCGAGAAAAGAAAACATGCTGCAACAAAGCCCAACAGAGCGACCGTTTTAATCAGGCTCGTGAGCTCTTGAGTCCGCGTGCTGGAGCGCACGCCAATCCAATTCAGAATGGTCAGCACTACCACGACCGCTATTCCAAGCAGTTTCAGGTGTGGCGCCAAGTCCGGCCGAAGTCCGATGCAAAATTCACCGAAGGCGATTGCTCCAAAGGCAGCTCCTGCTGCTTGCATCGTCCAATCGCAGCAGCCCACCAGGAAGCCGGCGTACTCGCCGAAAGCTGCACGGGAGTAAACGTACCAGCCGCCTTCCTGCGGCATCATGGTGGCAAGTTCGGTTACGGAAACCGTGCCGAAAAACGCGTAAATGCCGCCGATAACCCAAATGGCCATGACCAGCCACGCACTTCGCAGCTGCGCGGCAATGTCGCCAGGAGTGCGGAGGATACTGGGACCAACGGTGCCGCCAATGCCCACAGCAACGCCAAATCCCACACCCATGATGCGGTGCAAATGTCCCTTGGACCGGCCCGGATTTGATACAGCGGCGGAAGTAGCGTGTGCCGTGGTGGCTCCCTGATGCAATGAGTGCTTGAGGTTTCGCGATATTAGGGTCAAATTTAACTGCTGTCAATGTGACCACGGCACCGCGTGATGAAATGAGTCGGATCACGCCGCGCGCATTAACAGGTGCCCTATCCATTACGCGCGATGAGACACCTAATTTTCAATAGGTCGTTATGAAATATCCGGCCGCGACTGCTCGGCAAAAACCACTTTGATTGAGTTGCTCATTCAGAGATTCCCCTTGCGCTTTTCAACCAATCCAGAATGAACAACGGAAAGCTCCCCACTTGTGAATCGGCGCATGCTTGATGGCTGCTCGCTACTCATGATTTCGGCGACTGTGCCGGCAATATGTCGTTGGCCTTAGGACGTCTCGCCGGATAGATTTCGCTTCATCGAATACGAGGGCGGCCTGTAATCAAACCGCCGTCCGAACCACCGCCAGATGGCGGCCATGCAGGGAACGGACCATAGCATGCGGCACAACCGCAAGATGGCGACATCGCCGGAGCGACGTAGGCCTGGCAACTGCCTGAATTGCGCCCGCTGAAGTTGTGCGACTCGTCACACGTGTGTGTGACCTAAGAGCCATTTCCTCGCGACAACCATCCCGTAGAGTCAGAATGCGAACGATTCTGCCTGCCCGATCCGGTATACGTCTGCTCAGTGCCGGCTGATTCGAAGGATGAAACATGTCTGCTACAACGGTTGCGCGAAAGGAACTATCTTCTGAGGATATTGCTTCTGCCCTCGATCAGTTGATTGACCAGGAACGCATTCTCACCCGGCCCATCGATCGTATCGCGTGGGCATCCGATGCAAGTTTCTATCGCCTGATCCCGAAAGCAGTGGTGCACGCGAAAAGCCTCGCCGAAATTCGCGGCTTATTCGCCTTCTGCCACCAGCACCAAGTCCCAATGACATTCCGTTCTGCGGGTACAAGTTTGTCGGGGCAGTCTATTTCCGACGGCCTGCTGGTCGAAACAGCACGTAATTGGCGAGAGCTGCATGTGCTGGAAGGCGGCAAGAAGATCAGGGTCCAGCCAGGCGTGATTGGTGCACGCGCCAATCAGATGCTATTGCCGTACGGCGCGAAGATCGGCCCGGACCCGGCTTCCATAGCAACATGCACACTGGGCGGCATTCTTTCCAACAATTCGAGCGGCATGTGTTGCGGCGTCGAGCAGAACGCCTACCACACCCTACACTCCATGAAGTTCCTCCTGCCCTCCGGCACCATCATCGATACCGCTTCGCCCGTAGCTGACGACGATTTCCATGCCCGAGAACCAAAGCTGGCTTCCGGCCTCCTAAGACTGAAGGCCCGCATCGAGGCAAATACCGGATTTCGCGACCGCATTCGCCGTAAGTACCGGACCAAGAATACGACTGGCTATTCTCTGAATGCGTTTCTGGATTTCGACCGGGCAGTAGATATCTTCCAGCATTTGTTGATCGGAGCCGAAGGCACGCTGGCCTTCATCGCCGAAGCGGTGCTGAAAACCGTCCCCGAGCTGCCGGTAAAGTACACCGGATTACTGCTGTTCCCTGATCTATATGCCGCGGCCGCATCCATTGTGCCGTGGAGAGAAGCCGGCGCCAAGGCTCTTGAGATCATGGATCGCGCTTCCCTGCGCTCGGTCGAGAACAAGCCGGGAATTCACCCGTCAATTCGAACGCTGCCCGAGACAGCCGCGGGACTTCTGGTCGAGTTTCAGTCGGCTGACGAACAAGAGCGTGGCAACCTGGAGAAAGTGGCAGCGGATACCAGTTCATCGCTGACGCTATGTGAGCCGGCCCAGTTTACCCACCTTGCTAAGGAACAGGCGCTGCTGTGGCAGATTCGAGCCGGCATGTTCCCCTCGGTTGGCTCCGTGCGTCAGAGCGGCACAACTGTAATCATCGAAGATGTAGCTTTCCCAGTCGAAGCCCTGGCAGACGCCGCCCACGATCTGATTCACCTTTTCGGGGTCCATGCATACGACAACGCCATCATCTTTGGCCACGCCAAGGACGGAAACCTGCACTTTGTCATCACCCAGAGTTTCAATACTCCGGCCGCCGTGGACCAGTATTCGTACTTTATCGATGACGTTGTGAAATTGGTGGTAGAGAAATACGATGGCGCGCTAAAAGCTGAACATGGGACGGGCCGCAACATGGCTCCCTTTGTCGAAACCGAATGGGGTACCGAGGGTTTCGAGATAATGCGTCAGTTGAAGCAGTTAGTCGATCCGGAGAACCTGCTAAACCCCGGGGTGATTCTGCCCTCTGACTCCAAGGCCCACGTCGCCAATCTGAAACAACTTCCCTCCGTGGAGCCTGAAATCGACAAATGCATCGAGTGCGGCTACTGCGAACCGAAATGCCCCAGCCGCGAACTGACGCTCACCCCTCGTCAGCGCATCGTGGTACGGCGAGAGATGGCGAGACTGCAGCAAGGCAGTGATAATTCAGAACTCTACGGGAATCTGGACCGGGAGTTCCCTTATATGGCTCTCGACACCTGTGCTACAGACGGCCTTTGCGCAACCGCTTGTCCGGTCAGTATCGATACCGGTCAGCTGGTGAAGCGCTTTCGCAGCGTGCGTGCGTCGACTGCGGCTCACCGGTGGGCAACTCGTGTCGCGAATCATTTTTCTTTTACAGAACAGCTTCTCCGACTGGCGCTTCGTGCGGGTCACTTGACTCAGTCCATGCTGGGCGCCAAGACAATGCGCACGCTGACCCGTGGGATGAAAAAGTGTTTGGGAGACAACGTCAGCGAATGGATGCCGGACACTCCACATGCTGCCGGTCCCGTCCCATACACCTCGCGCACTGGCGCCGTGGCTGTGTACTTTCCTTCGTGCATTTCGCGGGTCATGGGACGGTTGCCGGGCGAGTCAATAGATCGATCTCTGATGGAGGTCACAGTCGAGCTGGCAAGACGCGCCGGGCACCTTGTGTACCTGCCACGCGACGTGCGAGGGACGTGTTGCGGCACGCCTTTCTCTTCCAAAGGTTTTACTCATGCCCATTCAATATCCGTCAACAGAGCAATCGAACGCTTCTGGAAGTGGTCCGAGCACGGAAGGCTTCCCATTGTTGTTGATACCAGTCCATGCACGTACGGTCTGAGGAACGCGCGACCCTACCTCACCGCGGCAAACCAGGAGCGTTTCGACCAGCTACGGATTCTGGACTCCATCGAGTTCGTGCATGATGAACTGCTTGCTGGACTCAAGGTGAATTCCCGATCACGCTCGATTGCACTGCACCCCGTTTGTTCAGTAACCAAGATGGGACTCGGGGCCAAGCTGGAGGTGATTGCGCGCGCCTGCAGCCAGCAAGTGATTGTGCCCATGGACGCGGGTTGCTGCGCCTTCGCCGGCGATCGCGGTTTTCTGGTTCCCGAGCTGACGCGCTCGGCGACAAAGAATGAGGCCGCCGAAGTGCGTAACGTGCATCCGGAGGAGTGCTACTCCAGCAGCCGTACGTGCGAGATCGGGATGACCCGAGCCACCGGCCAGATCTATCGGTCGTATCTGTATCTGCTGGAAAAAGCCACTCGCTGAAATCGGCATTCATTAGAGCTGAAGTCCTTCATTCGCGCCCATTAAGAAAACCACAGGGTACCGCGTCACGCGTCACAGGAAATTGTGACAGTCGTCACCCAGCTTCCGGCAGTACTCGTCCTAACGTTCCAGTATCACGGCCTCGTGGGGTGGCTAGGTCCAGCTTCGCCGCAGTGACGTGATGACAGGTCCCCAAGTAGGCGCCCCGGGAAGACAACAAAATCCGAGGAAAGGTTTGTCAAATTCTGGCAGATCCTGGTGAAAACTACGTGAGCACCGCAACAGCTCCTATAAAAATGCCGAAGAATTCTGCTCCTTCCGCTAATGCCCTGGGTTCAGCGATTTTCGTCATCGTCGCCGCGATTGTCGCCGTCGTCATCTTGAGGATGCCGCCCATTGGTAGTGCGTGGTCGCAGACATACGATCCTACCGGACATTGGTTGCTCTCAACTTTGGTAGCGGCTTTGCCGGTTGTAGTGCTATTGGGCAGTCTGGCATTAGGGCATATTAAGGCGCATTACGCTGCGCTACTGGGACTAGCGACGGCTTTGCTGGTGGCCGTCTTCGGATTCCGTATGCCAGCGCAATTGGCAGGGACGACTGCCGTTTATGGAGCTGGCTACGGACTGTTTCCCATCGGCTGGATCGTTCTGAACGTCATCTTCATGTATCAACTCACGGTCGAAGCCGGCCGATTCCACGTATTGCAGCACAGCATGACCGGCATCACCCAGGATCGGCGATTACAGTTATTGTTGATTGCTTTCTGTTTTGGCGCATTTTTCGAAGGCGCCGCAGGCTTCGGTACTCCCGTCGCTGTCACCGCGGCCATCCTCATCGGATTGGGGTTTCGGCCTCTGCAAGCTTCGGGGTTGTCGCTCATCGCCAACACCGCACCGGTGGCCTTTGGTGCATTGGGAATACCAATTGTCGCCCTTGCCAAAGTCACTGGCTTCAGCGAGGTCGCGCTCGGGGCGATGGCCGGCCGCATTTTGACGCCGTTCTGCATACTCGTTCCATTCTGGCTGGTTTGTGCTTTCGCTGGCTGGGCAGGCATGATGGAAGTGTGGCCTGCCATTCTTGTCGCAGGTGTTTCCTTCGCCGTACCCCAGCTTCTCATTTCCAACCTTCACGGACCTTGGCTAGCCAATATCGGGGCTTCAGTCATTTCCATGGCTTGTCTGGTCGCATTTCTCTTCGTCTGGCACCCCAAACGGATATGGACCTTCGATGATGAGGACAGCAAGACCGATCGTCGCGCGGCACACGGCTTCAGTCGCGGCGAAGTGACGCGAGCCTGGGTGCCGTGGATCATCCTCAGCGTGATCGTATTTGCCTGGGGAACACAAACCTGCAAGAAGCTCATGAACGCGCCTGAAAAGACCTTCACCTCGATGGCGCACTGGCCGGTGACTCCCAGCAGCATTACCAACCCGCAGTTCCCTGTGACAGGTCTGAATAACCTTGTGATGCGCGTGCCGCCGGTGGTCACCAAGCCTACGAAGGAGCCGGCGGTTTTCAGCTTGAATTGGGTTAGCGCTACCGGCTCCGGGATTCTGCTGGCAGCGGTAATTTCGGGATTGCTGATGGGTTTCAACCTCCCGAAGATATTTGCCATTTATTGGCGAACCATCATGAAGGTGCGCTTCTCGTTGCTTACGATTGCGGCCATGCTTGCCATCGGTACGCTCACTCGCTATGCAGGTCTGGATGCAACTATGGGTTTGGCTTTCGCCCGCACCGGCCACTTATATCCATTCTTTGGAACCTTGCTGGGCTGGCTCGGTGTCGCTCTGACCGGCTCCGACACCTCGTCGAACGTGCTGTTTGGTAGCTTGCAGAAAATTACCGCGCAACAGGTGAATGTATCGCCGACACTGATGGCAGCGGCCAATACCACCGGTGGGGTCATGGGCAAAATGATCGACGCCCAGAGCATCGTTGTCGCCAGCACCGCTACACAGTGGTACGGCCATGAAGGCGAGATCTTGCGCTACGTCTTCTTTCACAGTCTCGCGCTGGCGACGCTGGTGGGCATTTTCGTATTCCTCATGGCCTACGTTGCCCCCTTTACTCACCTCGTGGTGCATTGATGACGGTTACACAAACAAGCAGTAGCGAAGACGCGATCTTTGCCGAATTCAAACGGCGTGCCGAGGCGGTAAGTGCAGAGGTTCATCGTTTCGCCGGTAAAGGTGAAGCTGTCGAGTTCATCGTGAAGTATCTTCACGAAGCGGGGGTCGCGGATAGGCTGCAATTCTATGCTGTTTGGGCCGGGGATTTGTTTCTCGACCAAGCCGACAAGAACACACTCGCAAAACGAGTACCCGGAGTAAAGTTCGACGTCACCCGTGAAAACGCCGCGGCTGCCAAGGTGGGCATCAGTCAGCTGGATTGGGCAATGGCGAGCACGGGGTCGCTCATCCAGAATGCTCAGGCGATTGAGGAACGGCTGGTTTCGACCTTGCCCACCATCCATATCGCACTCATCGCGACGAGCAGGCTTGTTCCGGACTACGCAGCGGTGTTTGCGCGGATTCGGCCGGAACAAACCAACTACATTTCCTTCATCACCGGGCCGAGCCGCACGGCGGATATTGAGCGTGTTTTGACCATCGGCGTGCACGGTCCTGAAAAGCTGATCATCGTGTTCTTCGACGAACAGGCAGGGTGAACGGATGCGCAAAGAATTTCGCCAATCGATCAATAAAGCCATACAGAACCCGAACCTCACCGGGGCATTGGGGCGATTCTCCGAGGCGTACCGCACCAGTCGCGAGAAGGCGTACGAGGGCATCGATTTCGAGGCGGTACGGACCCAGATCGCCGAACGTAAAGGCTACGCCGCTGGACATCTCGACGAACTCGCGGAGGCTTTCACTCGCAATGTAGAAGCCCGGGGCGCCAAGGTATTTCGCACGAACGATCCGGCCAAGGTCCGTGAGTACATTCTCGACTTGGCGCGGCAGAACGGAGTGCAGTGCATCGTCAAATCCAAGTCGATGGCGTCGGAAGAGATTCACCTGAATCCCTACTTGGAGAAAGCGGGCATCGAGGTTCGCGAAACCGATCTGGGCGAATGGATTATTCAGCTGGCCGGGCAGACGCCCTCGCATATGGTGATGCCGGCGATCCACATGACAAAAGAAGAGGTTGCTGACGTCTTCAGCGAACAGGTCGAGCCTGGGCAAACGCCGGACATTCCCAGACTGGTGAAATTTGCCCGTGGCAAGCTGCGATCCAAGTTTCTCAGTGCAGGCATGGGCATCACCGGGGCAAACATCGCCGTCGCCGATACCGGAAGCCTGGTCATCATCACCAATGAGGGCAACGCGCGCCTAGTCACAGCACTGCCGAAGATTCACGTTGCCATCGTCGGCATCGAGAAACTCTTGGAGAAATTCGAGGACGTGGTGCCGGTGCTGACAGCGCTTCCCCGCAGCGCGACCGCACAGTTGCTCACCAGCTATGTGTCGATCATCAGCGGCCCGGTACCCAATACTGACGGCACCCCCAAGCAATTGCACATCATTCTGATGGACAATCGCCGGACCGAGATGGCACACGATCCGCAGTTTAAGCAGGCCTTGCAATGTATCCGTTGTGCCTCCTGTCTGAATGTCTGCCCGGTATTCCGGTTGGTCGGTGGTCACGTGTTCGGAAAGGTTTATACCGGTGGCATCGGTACGATTCTGACGGCGTGGTTCGACGCTCTGAAATCCTCCGAAGAGATTCAGAGCCTGTGCATCCAGTGCGGCAATTGCACTCAAGTTTGTCCCGGCAAAATCGATATCCCCGGGTTGATTCTGGAGCTGAGACGTCGGCTCGCCGTAGAACAAGGACAGCCGTTGGCGCAGAAGGCAATATTCTCCATCGTCAACAACCGGCGTCTCTTCCATTCCCTTCTGCGGACTGCATCGCTAGCGCAAAAGCCTCTGCAGAAAGACGGTTTCATCCGTCATCTGCCCTCCTTCCTCTCCGACTTGACGGAGTTTCGCAGCTTGCCGGCCATCGCCGAAATCCCTTTGCGCGACAAGTTCCCGAAGATAGCTCAGTCGCCGCAGAAAGAAAAAGCCGCTTTCTACTCTGGGTGTTTGATCGACTTTGCTTATCCGGAAATGGGGGAGGCGGTAGTTAAGATTCTGAATAAGGCTGGCATCGAGGTGGTCTTCCCCGAGGGTCAGACCTGTTGCGGAGCACCCGCCCGCTTCAGCGGCGCCTATGAGGTCGCCGCAAAGAACGCCACTGACAATATCGACGCGCTGCTGAATGAGGACGTTAGCTATGTCGTATCAGCCTGCCCCACCTGCACCGTGGCACTCAAGCACGACTTCATCGCGACCTTTGAAAGCCTCGGCCACGCAGAATCTTTGCCGCGCGCCCGCGAACTCGCCGCCAAGGTAGTAGATTTCTCCACCCTGGTCAAGAAGCTGGTTGACGAGCACCGCATAAGCTTCAAAGAGGGCCAGCAGTTAGGCAAGATCACCTATCACGACTCTTGCCATCTCAAGCGAACATTGCATGTATCGCAGCAACCGCGCGAGTTATTGACTAAGGCTGGTTACGAAATCTCGGAAATGTACGAGGCTGACATGTGTTGTGGCATGGGAGGCTCCTACTCACTGAAGTTGCCCGAGATCTCGGCCCCCATACTCGAACGCAAACTAACGAACATCAGGAACTCCGGCTCGGGACTGGTCGTGATGGATTGTCCGGGCTGCGTAATGCAAATTCGAGGCGGCATGGACAAACATGGATCGAAGGTGAAGGTTGAGCACACTGCACAGCGACTCGCCTCGGAACTAAAGTGAGCAGGACGCGGAATTTCTAATCGGTTACCCACAAGTGGAAGGCAGGGTCCCTCCCACGCTTTGCCAGTGCACTGCAGCGATCTTAGCAACTCAACATGTGCTTATCCGGACTCTGTTTTATACAGAGGCTAGCGTGCGGAAGATTCCTATCTGGACGGGTCTGGTAATGGCGTGGTCCGGAATAGGGGTCTTTGTGTCGGAATCCGTCACAACCACAAACGAAGTCGCTGTACCGTATAAGGGTAGTCCCGGAAGCACCCGTCAAGTTTGCTCCAAGAAACCTTGGCAGGTAGCGTCGGATTGCTTGAAAAGCGGCTTAATTATGGCTAGCATTTTCTCCGCCAGAGTAGCTTCCACATCGCGGCACATCGGGCTAGCCTACCTCGTCGAGCTGAAGGTGCTTGGTCTCAGGAGAATACAGCAGGCTAACAAAGGTCATGATGGCACCTATGGTTAAGATCACGGCCGGAGACAGCCAAGTGTCCTGTCCTTCGATGTTATGGATGAACGGAATCTTGTGCGCCCAGAGCACGTAGAACGGGAACCAGGCTCCGAGAATCGCCCCCGCGGAATAACCAAAACCTACTCCCGCTGCTCGACGCTTGGTTGGGAAGCGTTCGCAGAGATACGCCGGAACAATGCCCCAGGCCAGTTTCAGCATGCCTGCCATGCAGGTGCCTACGATAGCCATCTTGATGTTGCGAGCGAGAGCTGCGTGGTAGAGCACGTAGTAAACCGGAACTCCGAAGATGACGAGGAAGACGCAGTAGTACTGCGTCAGAATCTTGCGTCCCGTCCAGTCTGAGATCCAGCCGTAGAAGTTGTACCCCAGAAACGAAAGGAACAACGCAAATCCATAAATCAAGCTATACGTAGTCGTATCAAAGCCACGTCCGTCCAAAGTGAGGATCTTCGGCAGAAATCCGTAGACGGAATAGTCGGTCAGGAACAAGCCCGTCATAAAGAAGAAAACCTGCAGAAAATCCCACACTTGAGGAACGCGGAAGAGGCTGAAGAAAGGCGTCTTCTCGATCGTTCCTTTCGCTTTCGTCTTTTCGAATTCCGGCGACTCTTTCAGATTGCTCCGAATCCATAGAGCAAGGAACACCGGAATTACACCCGTCATGAATGCGATGCGCCAACCATACTGATAAAGAATGGCTTTTCCAGCCAAGTAAGAAATCAGCGCGAAGACCAAGGACGCCAGCACGTAGCCCAGAGGAAATCCTGACTGAATAAATCCACTGACTGCACCGCGTCGAGGTTGAGGAGCATATTCAATGGCGAAGGTATGGCCGACGGCGTACTCGCCTCCGAAGAAGCAACCCATGAAGAAGCGAAGAATGCAGTACAGGACATAGGCGGTTACGCCGAGTTGCTGATAGGTAGGCAGGAAGCCGGAGAGAAGCGACATCACTCCCACGCCGCCTATGGTGAAGATCAATAGGAAGCGGCGGCCAATTTTATCGGCATAGGCTCCGAAGAATGCCGATCCCACAGGGCGTGCGGCCATCGTGATCGAGTATCCCAGCACCACGGCGATGTACTGCCATAACAAACTGCCTTTCGGCGACGTAAAGATCTTGCCCAGAATCGGAGCCATGACAATGACCATTGCCATGTCGTAAGCGTCCAGCATGAATCCCAGGAACTGGGAGGTCATGGCCATCTTTGTATCTTTGGAAAAAGATTGTTCCGCCATTCAGTGCTCCTGCCATCAAAATGTGGGCGTGTTTGGAGCTTAGGTTTAGCAGAGAAAGCAATTCCATCCGCGCGGCATACGTCACCGCCTCGTGTGATCCTCGACCATTGTTGCTATGTCGTAGCTAAGCGCCGTGAAACTCCCCCTTGCCGTTATCCCGCGGCCTTGCTACCAAAGTTGTAAGCGCCTTGGGATTGGGGAAATTCACGTGCCGAGCGCGCTGTTGATAGGCGGTTTTACTGTCGCTCTCCTCAATAGCCGGCCGCGATTGTCACAACGAGTGCGTGACATCCGTCACTCGCAAGCGTGAGCGTCGCCCGCATGGCGCGGTTAACTGCTGCCATAGAGTTCCGCGCAAGGCAATTCTGAAGATTGGGGCGAGAGCACTCATCCCAGCAAGGACCCGGCGTATTCGCCTGGCCGGAATTGCCCCTCTGTTTGCGGAGGATAGGATGCGAGATCTTTTCCGGTCACGTTTCTTAGTTATGCTTGCCGTTGCGTGTCTGTTTGCGCCGGCAATATGGGCTGCCGAATCCAGTGCCACAAACACTGCGGCTCCAGCCTCAAGCGCTGCTACGGCAGCACCCACCAGTGGTAGTCCGAGCCTTGGCTCAGGCACCGCCATTAACTCGACTCTAGTCGACTTGCTAGTCAAAAAAGGAATCATCAGCACGTCGGAAGCTAACAGCCTGAAGAACACCTCGGGCCAGGCCGGAATGGAACAGCTGCTAGTCCTTTTGAAGAGCAAAGGCCTGGTCAGCGAATCGGAATTAAACGAGCTGAAAGCTGCCGGCGACGCCGAGGCTCACACCATGTATGACGCGGATTCTGGTCCGGTACAGAGTGCGTCCCTGACCAGCGGCCAATCGCAAGTTAAGCCTCCCGAGCCGATCAAGCCAACCATCATTCCAGCCATTGCTCCTGTGCGCGTACTGCCGCTGGATCCGCCGGCGAAGGACGCTCTGGTGCCGGCCCTCAAATTGGGTGCCGTCAAACTATTGCCCTACGGCTTCATCAAGGCCACGGAAGTATACGATTCACTGGATCCAACGGGCGATGACTTTCCGCGTCCTGGCTTCACTGCTGCCGATACCGGTCCGAACAAGAATCCGGAATGGCACATGAAGGCGCGTGCCACCCGTATCGGATCGCGTTTTGAGTGGCCCGATATTTCGAAGAACGTAACCGTGACAGGGCAGGTCGAAGGCGATTTCGAAGGCAACTTCAGCGCTGTCGACAACCGCAATGTCTCCACCATCCGCAGCAATGGATTTCAATTGCGGCTGGCCTTCGGTCGAATCGACTGGACGGTAGCTCCTAACAGCGACGTCTTCTTTGAAGCCGGACAAGACTGGACGATCTTCGGTTCCAGCGCCATGATGAACCTGTTCGAGACCACCTTCTTCGGTGCGTATTGGGGCAACCTCTACGAGCGTTCGCCGCAGATGCGCCTCGGCCTCGTTCAGAAATTGGGAGGCTCACGTGATTTCAAACTCTCTCCCGAGTTTGCCATCATGATGCCGTCCGAAGGCGATCTTCCGGCCAGCAGCGTTAAGTGCACAGTCGAGACTCTCGGCACACCCACAACCTGCACGCTGGTCAACGGGCTTGCCAGCCAGATCGGTTACGGCGAACGGCAGGGTGCGGACAATGCCAAACCGACCCTTGAATCGCGAGTGGTGCTGCAGTTCCAACTGGACAAGGCTCCGGGCGTAGTTCCGGCGCAGCTCCTGTGGAGCGGGTTCTACTCCGGCCGGCAGATGACCGTCCTGGGCTCAGCGATACCGACCTGTCCGACTTGTGCGGGCGGAGTCGATACCTACAAGGCGGCGTTCCCGAACGGGGTTGACATCAACAGCAACGGGTATGGCAACCAGATCGCTTTGTCCCTCCCTACCCGCTGGGCAACAGTTGTCGCCAGTGGCTATATGGGATCTGACCTCCGGTTCTTCTTCGGTGGCCAGACCTTGTCGTACTACAACCGCTCATACGGGCTGAGCAATGTAAACGAAGGCTTCTCTGTCGATAACAATGCCGCCGTCTTCGGTACTAACGCGGCAGGACAAGCCGTCACTGCTTCACAACTGCCCGTGCGAGGTTACGGCGGATTCGTGCAACTCGGACTGCCGCTCTCGCGCTGGTTCAATGCCGAGCCAAAGGGCAGAAATGCCGGCTGGCAAGCTTACTTCGAGTACGGTTTAGATGCGGCCAACGCTAACGACTTTCACCTTGCGAAGAACGTTTCTGCGGAAGCCGGTGCCGGCCCCATCAAGAGTAACGTCAAAGCCGTAACCGTCTTCTACAAAATGAACCCGTATGTTCAGTTCGGCTATGAGGAAAGCAACTACTCCAGCTATGCGGTTCCCAGCACACTGGGCATTTGCACGACCAAAGTTGCCGGAGCTAAAACCTGTACCTCTACCGATTGGCGATCTGAGTTTGGACCAATTTTCACGTTCTAACGGAGAGAGCCTACGCAGCACTGGGCGGCCCGCGCGGGCCGCCCTTTTCTATGTGTAATAACAAAACTCGAGGGCGACGACTTCTCCGGCGCGGCTTGAGCGCAAAAAAAGGGACGCGTCAATCAGCGTTCCCGGGTAAAAACATCAGCGAATCGGAGAGGCGGCTACTGACAGCCCTTGCCCATATCTTTTACCGTCTTGACTTTCAGGACAGGAATCTCGACCGCGGAGGACGCCGAACCTTGAGTGGTCGTGTCGGAAGTTCTTGTGCCTGGTGTTCCTGAAACCTGCACGTTATGACCGACCAGACGTCCCAACTTATTGGCGGCGCCGGAAAGCTCGACATTGTTGCCGGTCTTGTCGGCTACCATGTAATGACCGCGAACAGTTTGCAAACATCCCTCAACCTGACTTGGAGCTGGGCCTCCCGTCGCTTGTGATTGAGAATACTGAGCCTGTAGCCAGACCGAGGAAGTGAGCAGTACAAAACTCAACGCTAGCAGCTTCTTCATCATGGTTCTCCTTGCCTGCGGTCTAGCCTTTGCGCTGTTCGAAACTGCGTAACCAGAGCTGGACGCAAGCGATTCAAGTAGTCGTTGCAGTATACGCCGGACGGCACGGGTAAGTCCCAAACGCAGACTTTGACGGAAGAATCGGCAGCAACTCTCCTGCGGCATTGGCATCGCCAACCAAAACATCTCCGGTCGCGGTCGCGAGTTGGGGAAACATGATAGACACGCGTCGTTCCGTGCACTCTCGTGATGTATGTCACAAGCGCTGGTATCTGAAATCACAGACCTCGGCCCGCCCTCCGAAGGAGAATCCGCCCACAACGGCTCATAGGACGGGAAGCGAGGGAATCATAACTTCCATCCTGGCGGGTCTGGTCTTGAAGTCATTCGAGGCCGGAAGATCGGAATCCTAATTCCGGTTTGCGCAAGTCCCGGCAGCAGGAAGACTTGACTAACCTCCTGTACTCCACATCGCTTTCCGCGCCGAGGGTTTCGACCCCGCCCGGCCCGCCCAGGCCTGGCAAGAAGAAGGATGGTTGGTAGCTCGACGTTCTGAACCTCTGTTAATAAGGAGTGCCTGATCGAGCCCCAGTAGCAAGCTTTAGCGGTCAATGATACGGATACGCCGGGCCCGGCACCATTCGCAGCGCTGAATTCCTTACATCACAATCCAAGACGAATGCCAAGGATTCAGATCAATTACGCAAGGGAGATACTAAATGGCGATAGCAGCTACGAAACCGACTGAATCGATCGAGACCTTCAGCACTGGCATTAACCGCTGGTGGCGTGTCTTCGGCGGATTGATGATGAACATCGCCCTGGGCACTCTGTACGCCTGGAGCGTGTTCGTGGCCCCCCTCGAGAAAGAATTCGGATGGAAGCGCGCCGATACCTCGATGGTCTTCACTATCGCGGTGGTCGTCTTCGCCCTCAGCTTTATTGTCGCAGGCCGCTTGCAGGACAAATTCGGCCCCTTCTGGGTGTCGCTGACAGGCGCGATCCTGGTCAGCCTGGGTTTCTATCTCTGTTCATTTACTCATAGCTTGACGTATCTGTTCGTGTGCTTCGGCGTGATCGCCGGATTGGGCAATGGCTTCGGATACGCAACGCCAATTCCAGTAATGGCCAAGTGGTTTCCCGATAAGCGCGGTCTGGCCATTGGACTGGCGGTCGGAGGGTACGGCGCCGGTTCGGCTCTCTTTGGACCACTGGCGAATCTCAAGCTCATTCCCGCTTACGGTGTACACACCACGTTTCAGATCCTGGGTGCCATCTTCCTGGTGATGACCGTCCTCGGCGCGTTCTTGCTGAAGAATCCTCCCGCGGGCTACAGGCCACAAGGCTGGACACCCGCGCCGGCGACAGCCAACGCCGGCGCTACTACCAGAGAATTCACACCCAGCGAAGTGCTGAGGACGCGGGCCTTCTACTTCATGTGGGTCGCATATGCTTTGGGGACCTCAGCCGGCCTGATGGTGATTAGCCAGCTGGTGCCATTCGCGAAGAGTGTGCACATCTCTAGCGCTGCCCTCGCAACCTTGACCCTGGTAATCGGAGCAGCCGGTAATGCCTCCGGGCGAATCCTTTCAGGCTGGATGTCGGATGCGCTGGGCCGTTTGAACGTGTTGCGGCTTATGATTGCGATCTCGGCTGTCTCGATGCCGATTCTCTATATGGTTGGCGGCAACATCACCGGCTTGTACGTTGCCGTATTCGTTGTCTACTGGTGCTACGGCACGCAGCTCTCGGTGAACGCCGCAGCCACCGCCGACTTCTTCGGCGCTAAGAACGCTGGCATGAACTACGGCATGCTCTTTACTGCCTGGGGCGTCGCTGGCGTGATTGGCCCACGCATTGGCGGCGTGCTGTTCGACAAGTACAAGAACTATCAGATGGCGTTCTACACGGCTGCGGTCCTGGCTGTAGTGGCACTGGTTGCGGAGATGTTGGCTCGTCGCCCGAAGCTCTCTTAGTACAGGCGACGCCGAACTCATTAACGACTTTCTCTCTTCGTTGAATAGAACTGCATGCAAGAGGTGATCCGGTGGACACGGCAACAAAATTAGTCGAACAGTCGACGGTTAGTAAGACGGGGCTGGAAGAATATGCAGCTCCAGCCATTGTTAAAGAACAAGCATTGATTCAGGACTGGCCCGCCGAACGCGAGCGCTTCCAGCGCGATCCGGATGCTTTTTGGGCCGAGGTGGCCAGCCAGTTCACCTGGACAAAGCCCTGGGACAAGGTCTTCGAGTGGGATGGAATTCACTTCAAGTGGTTCAGCGGCGCGCGCACAAACATTACAGTGAACGCGCTGGACCGTCATGCCAACGGTGAGAACGCGAATCGGGCAGCGTTCATCTGGCTGGCTGAAGATGGCACGGAGCGCATCGTGACCTATCGCCAGCTATACCGCGATGTGTGCCGCTTCGCCAATGGACTGAAGTCGCTGGGCGTGAGGAAAGGCGATCGAGTCGTCATCTACATGCCGCTCACTATTGAGGGCACGATTGCCATGCTGGCGTGCGCCCGCATCGGCGCCATTCATTCCGTGGTTTACGCCGGCCTTGGGCATTCGTCTTTACGCGATCGCGTGGAAGACGCGGGGGCTCGGGTCGTGATCGTGGGCGATGCGGGGTTCCGCCGTGGCAAACCAGTTCCGCTGAAGGGAATTGTCGACGAAGCGCTCGACGGCTTGGAGAGTGTCGAGAAAGTCATCGTCTTCACGCGCGATCCTAAAGACTTCGAGGCAGCCAGCGCGCGCGAGGTAGACTTTCGCGAGCTGATGAAGTTTCCTGGGGAATGTCCCGCCGAGGACATGGACGCCGAAGATCCGCTGTTCATCCTGTACACCTCCGGCACTACCGGTAAGCCCAAGGGCGTAGTTCACGTGCACGGCGGCTTCATGGTCGGCACGGTGTATCACCTGAAGTCCTTCTTCGATGTGAGCCCGCGAGATCTGTTCTGGTGCACTTCGGATATTGGCTGGGTCGTGGGACATTCCTACATCGTCTATGCGCCGCTCTGTGCCGGCGTCACCACGCTCTTCCGCGAAGGCGCCATCGATTATCCCGATCCGTCGATCGCATGGCAGATCGTCGAGAAGTACGGCGTGACCAAAATGTTCACCGCACCGACGGCCTTGCGCATGTTTATGCGCTACGGGGAAGAGCTGCCGAAGAAGTACGATCTCACGACGTTGCGCGTTATCGCCTGTGCGGGCGAGCCACTGAATCCCGAAGCCTGGCGGTGGGCGCAGACTCATCTTGCCGGCGACGGCAAATGGGGCTACGTAGTCGACAACTGGTGGCAGACGGAACTTGGCGGTCCCACGTTGGGTACGCCGATCACCATGCCGATGCGTCCCGGCAAAGCCGGCCTGGCGCTGCCGGGCTGCGAAGCCGATGTCGTCGATATCGATGGCAAGCCTGTACCGCCGGGAGTGAGTGGCCGCCTGATCTTAAAGCGGCCGTTCCCGCAGTTCATGCGGACGATCTGGAACAATCCAGCACGCTTTGAGAAAGACTGGCAAGAGCTACCGGGTTGCTACATCACCGGAGACTTGGCCACTAAGGATGAAGACGGCTATGTCTGCGTAATTGGCCGTGCCGACGATGTGTTGAATGTTGCAGGACACCGCATCGGCACCGCGGAAGTCGAAAGCGCGCTGGTATCGCATCCCGCCGTAGCGGAAGCGGCGGCCATCGGCATTCCGGACGCGCTGAAGGGCGAAGCCATCGTAGGATTCGTACAGCTGCGCGCTGGACATCAGGCCTCGAACGCGCTAAATGCCGGCCTCATCGAGCATGTGCGGCGCGAGCTCGGCCCCATCGCAACCCCTTCCGTGATTAAGTTCGTAGCGGCACTTCCCAAGACGCGTTCAGGCAAGATCATGCGCCGCCTTTTGAAGGCACAAGAAACCGGCGCGGAAATCGGAGATCTTTCGACGTTGGAGCAGTAAGGGAGCCGCGTCTGAAGGCCCAGCATTACCCTGTATCCGAAAACTGTAATCGCATAAATACGACAGCGACGCAACCATCAGCCTTTGATTGGAGACGATTCTATGTCCAGCACCTCGCAGGCCGTCGGTCCAAACATCGATTCCATCCTGACGGAAAAACGCTCCTTCCCACCTGCACCTGAGTTCAGCCAGAACGCTCACATTCACAGCAAGGAAGAGTACGACAAGATTTGTGCTCGCGCAGCCGCCGATCCGGAGGGATTCTGGGCCGACATCGCGCGCGAACTGCACTGGTTCGAGCCCTGGACCAAGGTGTTGGAGTGGGATTGCCCGTGGGCAAAGTGGTTTGTGGGCGGCAAGATCAATCTGTCGTATAACTGCCTGGATCGTCACGTCGCGACGTGGCGGAAGAACAAGGCAGCCATCATTTGGGAAGGCGAGCCCGGCGAGGTTCGCACCTACACCTACCAGCAGCTGCTGAGCGAGGTGTGCAAGTTCGCGAATGTGCTGAAGTCTCTCGGCGTCAAGGCGGGCGATCGCGTTGCCATCTACATGGGCATGTGTCCCGAGCTGCCGGTGGCGATGCTGGCGTGCGCCCGCATCGGGGCAGTGCACTCGGTAATCTTCGGCGGATTCTCAGCCAATGCGCTGGTGGACCGCATCACCGATCAGGAAGCCGTCGCCGTCATCACGCAGGATGGATCGTATCGTCGCGGCAGTGAAGTCAAGCTGAAGCCCGCTGTGGACGAAGCACTGGACCGTTGTCCGTCGGTGAAGCACGTTGTCGTGCTCAAGCGTACGGGCAGCGAAGTCACATGGACCGAAGGACGCGATTACTGGTGGCACGAGCTGATGGAGAAGGCCAGCGATGTCTGTGCCGCTGAGCCGCTCGACTCCGAGCATCCGCTCTACATCCTGTACACCTCCGGAACGACCGGGAAGCCGAAGGGAATTGTGCACACCACCGGCGGCTACTCTGTGGGAACGTATATCACCGCGAAATGGGTTTTCGATCTGAAAGAAGAAGACACCTACTGGTGCACCGCCGATATCGGTTGGGTCACCGGGCATAGCTACATCGTTTACGGACCGCTGCAGAACGGCGCCACCTGCGTGATGTACGAAGGGGCCCCGAACTATCCCGGAGTTCGACCGTTTCTGGGCGATCATCGAGAAGCACAAGGTCAACATCCTGTACACCGCGCCGACGGCGATTCGCACCTTCATGAAGTGGGGCAGCGAGTGGCCGAAGAAGCATGACCTGAGCAGTCTGCGTTTGCTGGGAACGGTGGGGGAGCCCATCAATCCTGAGGCGTGGATGTGGTATCGCGAGATGATTGGCGGCAACCGCTGTCCCATCGTGGACACCTGGTGGCAGACCGAGACTGGAGCCATTATGATCGCGCCGGTACCGGGCGCCGTGGCAACCAAACCGGGTTCGGCGACGCGTCCGCTGCCGGGTATCATCGCGGAGGTCGTTACTCGCAGCGGCGAGCGTGTGCCGCTGGGTTCGGGCGGATACCTGGTCATTAAGCAGCCGTGGCCGTCGATGCTGCGCACTGTCTACGGCGATCCGGAGCGCTATGTGCGCCAATACTGGACCGACATTCCCGGCATGTACTTTACCGGCGACGGCGCGCGCGAAGATGCCGACGGATGTTTCTGGATCATGGGCCGCGTCGACGACGTGCTCAACGTCTCCGGACACCGCCTGAGCACGATGGAAATCGAGTCGGCTCTGGTGGCCCACGAGAAGGTCGCGGAGGCGGCGGTGGTCGGGCGTCCTGACGAGACCAAAGGGCAGGCCGTAGCGGCCTTCGTGACGCTGGAGATGGGACATGAGCCCTCGCCAGAGCTGAAAGAAGAACTGCGGGCATGGGTGGCGAAGGAGATCGGCTCGATGGCGAAGCCGGACGACATTCGCTTCACCGATCAGTTACCGAAGACCCGGTCCGGCAAGATCATGCGGCGCCTGCTGCGTGAACTGGCTTCCGGCGGCGAGGTCAAGGGAGACACGACCACGCTGGAGGATATGGGCGTGATCGCACGTCTCCAGCAGGACGAGGAGTAAATCAGTTCATTTATTTCCAGGAAAATCAACAACTCGGACCTGCTGTTTCGGATGGTGACCGGTGGCTTGCGCTCGCTGCTAGCCGACCGTTGCGACTGGCTGCGAGTGCGAAACCTTGAACGTTCTGCCGGGAGAATTTCGCCGCTGGCGTGGAACTCTACGGTGGCTTGGAGGGACGCAAACGGTTTTGGCCTCGAGGCCACGTCGCAATATCTAGGGCCGAGTGTGGCTTTCAACATTCCGAACGGCCCCAGCCTCTCTTTCGGCGCTAACGTCGGACTCAACGGCAACAGCCTTCCACAAATTTGGCGTTTCAATGTCTCTTACGAGTTTCAGCAGGTTTTCCGGCAGCTGCATCGCGATCGAAGCGACGGACAGTGATGAGTTTCCCCAGTTTTGGTAGGACGGCGAAGCGGTTGAGTCGAGGAGGATGGTGTTCCTGCGGCATTATTATTTTTTCGTCAACGTGCTACTTTCGGGGACGCCCCGGGTTCCGACAAGTGAGTAGCAGTGAAAAGTGTGTTGGCGGCGATCGCCTCAAGCAGCACCGGTTGAGGAGTTCAGTCGTCCTCACTGCGAGGGAGCCACACCGTAGCCAGTGATGCTTACCGTCGTCTTATCTGCGATGATGCTGCTCAGCCTGTCGACTGCGCAGACCGTGCCGTCTCCCTCAAGCATTAATACTCCCGGTACGCTTGGGAATCTCCATTCGGAAAACAGGGTTGTCCAAAACGGTCGCTGGCTGTTGTTACGCGAGTTCACGGTCGATTTCACGGTTCAAGATGTTCACAGCCAGTCTTATTGCGGCGAGATCACGACTGCCGACGCCACCGAAGCCCACGACTTGATGATCAGCGGCGGTCAGTTGGTCCAAGTGAACGAAAAAGGAAAAGACGTCTACATCACGCTGAAGGACGGTCGTGTAATCAAGGCTCGCCGGTTGAGTCCCGATAAATGCCGGCGCACTGGATAACAAGCTCGATTTCTAAGGTTTCGGAGGGGCCGCGCTGCTGAGGGCTTTGCCTCGCTGCTCGGCTCGCAGTTGCTCGGCGGTCCGACCGTCCTTCGCGTAAAGCTTCGCCAGATGTGACCATGCGTCCGGCGCATCCGGATCGAGTCGCACAGCCTCCTCCTCAAATCCAGTTGCCTTAGCCGCGTCGCCCAGCACAGACCAAGCTGCTGCCCGGCCTTGTGCAATGTCAAAGCTGAAGCTGCGTCCACTCTTCTCCGCCAGCAACTCTGGAGGCGCTGTGCGCTCGGCGTCGTCCAGCGATTGCAAAACCTTTTTCGGCTCATGGTTCATCATGTACAGCCGCGCCAACTTCATCTGGGCCCGAGCTTTGATCGTGGGATCGTTACAGAGGGGAATACCCTGCTCGAATGCTTGAATGCTTCGCAGCGGATGGCCATCTTGCTGATACAAATCGGCGAGCGAAAACCAGATTCCGCTTTCCTTGGGATCAAGGGCCGCTGCAGCCTGCCATTGTTTTTCGGCTGCGTCGTCCCTGCCGATCGCGTGATACAACGCTCCGAGGTTGATCATCGCCTGTAACCGCAGGGAAGGATTCGAGGAAAGTCTCAGAACGGTTTCCTGGGCATGAATCGCATCAAGGATTCTTTCCTGATGCTGGTACAACTCGGCAAGGGAATTCCAGACGCTGGCTTGAAAAACCGCCAGCGATCCCCAGGGAGTGATCTCTCGCGGAGCGAGGATGAGCGCCCTAGTCCATTCGTCTTCCGCTTCCGACGGGCGCTTGGCGGCATAGAGAATCTGTCCGCGATACCAGCGTGCGTGGGCGTTATCGGGAAAGATCGCCATGGCCTTGTCGATTGCGGCTATGGCCTCTGAGTTGCGACCCAGGGCGGAAAGAACTCTGGCGGCGTTGACCCATTGGTTAAATGACGCAGCCGCGAGGGGTAGCGGATCACGCGGTATTGGAGCGGTAGAGCAGTTGACCTCAAAGCGTTGAATCAGACTCTGGTTTTGGGGCGTGCGGCGAACCAATACGATGGCATCTTCGTCGAGATAAACCGGACTCCACTGTTTACTGTCACAGTCGGAATTGAGACGTTCGAGGGAAATCTCATCCAGGGTGAGTGGAAAGATGATGGTGTTGATCCCATACTTGTCAGCCTCCCGCTGCCACTCGGGCGCATCCAGCGGTAGAGTTGTCATCAGCGCAGCATGTTGAAGGAACTCCGGCCCGAATGGGATTTCCCGGCCATCGACGTAGTCGCGCCGCCGCGGCCCGAGTTCCCACAATGTGTATCCGCCTTCGTTGTATGTGTTGAAGACCTCGCCCGGAAGATTCTCTTTCTCGATGAACTCGCTGGCGCGTCGTGGAAACCAGCCCGACAACCCAGTTCCGAAGGTGGAAAGATTACGCTCAGCAAGATAGTGATAGTTAGTCACGACGTCCACAGCGCGCAGAGTTGCCAGCGCGGCAAAGAGCACAACCATAGCAACCGCAAATCCAGAACGTATGCGCTGATTCGGTATCAGCGCGCGAATCCAGGGAACCGCAGACGAAAGAACGGCGCCCGCTACTACCACCACGATGCAGCTGGCCAGAGCCATAAAGCGAAGATGATGCGTCGCCTCATACATTGTGGCTAGCAGAAGAACGGCAGGGCCCAATCGGCTTTGGAGCAGTGAAATCGCGATGGCCAGCGCGATGATGAGGAATAGTACGTGGGCCAGGTCGTTAGTATTGCGCAGGGTGAAGCTGGTAAAAGGGCTGGTCCAGTTCCAGTACAGTGGGGCCCATTCGTTGACGTAGATCGCCAGCGCCGAGCCCGTATACTGCGCCGTCTCCTTGTAGATCTTCCATCCCCAAGGATTGGCCAGGGTGGCCACAACCGTCAGAAGAAACCAGGGAATCTCCCGCTTCAATCGTAGCCATGCGTTATGGCGACGCTCGCCGGCGAAGGGCAACTCCAAAATCTCCATGCCACCAAAAGCGGCGAGCAATCCGAATCCGGAGAAGAAACTGAAATGCACGTTCACCCAGATGGCCATCAGGAGCGGCAGAAGCCAGAGGTGGGCGCGACCAGTCTCGTAATTCTCCCAGAGCACGGAAACGTAGGTAGCAAACAGAACGATGGCAAAGAGTTCTGAGCGCGGCACCATGCGCATGGCAACAAAGGGCACGACCAGGATGGCTAGCCCGGCGGTAAAAACCGATCCGCGCCGCAGCAGAACTGCGACTGTACCCGCGCAAGTGAACGCGCACAGCCACGAAAGCAACTTGTATCCGCCGAGTACAAAGACCCAGTAGAGGAGAACTCCACCGAGCGCGGGATAGACGGCAGGGGCTCCGGGAACGGTGTAGGAGAGGACGTCGTACGTGAATACGTGGTGGTGCTGCGCGATCCAGCGTCCTCGAGCCAACTGCCATCCAAAGTCGGGGTCGCCGATCGTAGCCAGTCCGGCGAGAAACGCGTAGACGAGGGCAATCGCGCCCATCATGAAAAACAACTGCCGAGCAAGCCGGGGCTTTATCTGGGACGCAACATCATTGGATGGGTGTGCAATCGCACCACTGAAACGCATACGTGAAAGGCTGGCTCCGGTAAGGCGTTATCTAGATAGTATCGTTCTTGGCTGGCGTTCGCGGATACCCTCGAAAAAATTGACCGGCTCAAATCAAACTCGGACGTCCGGAAGCTTACGCTAGTCCGTAGAGCACTCCGGGTGCTTGGCGATTTCCTCTGGCAGCTGGCTAAGGTCGAAGATGCTGGTCGTGGGGTTGCCAGTGAGGAATGGGGTGAATTCGATCGACGCACTGGGAGCGCTTAGCAGTTGGTGGAGGAACTCGACGCGCTCTGGCTCCGTCTTTCCGTAGAAGGCGAAGGTTACGGCGTCTCCATAAGGGATCCACTGTGTCGCTTCCTTCTTACCCCCGATGACAGTGTGCAGCGTGATCGCTCCGTTCTTAGGCGTCGATGACGGGTCGGCTTCGGTCAATGCGCCGTTCGCACTGAACATCACCAGATGCACCAGTTTCTTTCCCTTCACCGTGCACTGAATGGTAAGCACAGGCTGCTGTTTCTCGCTGGCCAGCAGGTTATAGGTTTTCTGGGCGTTGATACTGAGAGTCACACTGCCTTTTCCGCCCGACACGTCCACATTCTGGCCCCAGGCAAATGCCGCGGAACCGACGAGTGCAGCAAGCCACAGCAATTTCATGCCAATCTCCTGATCGCCCTTGCAGCACGGGCCGGATACGATTGTCATCTACGATTTTGCAACACGGCGACGCTCCACTGCCATACAAATAGAGACGCCGTGTCCCGGACGCCAATCCCTCCGCCGAACGCTAACCGAGAAAGATTAGGCCTATGGGCGCGTTATATCGGTGTTTTTGCAGAGGTTGGAGGGCTGCAGAGAAAACGTTTCGTCGTCTGTCATCACAGCCCAGAACGTCCGGTCAGCGTAGGCTTGGCACAAGTCGAAGTCGTTTCCTGTCCCCTTAGATCGCGCCCAGAGAATCTTCTGCGAAGAGAAATCGGCGAAGTTGTGGACCAACTCGTCGCCGGGATAGTGCCTCGCCATATCGTAGGAGACCAGAACCAGGTGTTTCCCAGGCAACCGGTCCAATTTTGCCGCCACTAAATTTCGAGTGTCCGGCAATCGGAAGCCCGCATTCATGGCCGTGCTGGCCGTAGTCCGCATGAGGGATAACAGGAAAGCGGTGATAACGGCAGCCACCATAAAAGCTCGCTCGCCGGTTCCGGGTTCGTCCCAAAGATAACGGAGGCCAACAACAACGAAGACGAAGACGGCAACGGTGGCTGGTGCAAAATAGTGGACTTGGGTGAAGGTGCACAAGCTAACAGCTATGGCAGTCGTGACAGCAGCGGCAAGCACTAACCGCGACGGCGGTTGCTTAACGCAAAGCAATATCCCAATCAGCGCAGGCAACGACAGGGCTGGCCCAAGAAAGAAGAACCAGTTCACCGCCCAACGTTCGACTTCCCACCCGATAAGGCCTGACAGCGATTTGGTCTGCGCAAGACCATGCTCGTCATATTCCACTTGGTAATACTTTGCGAAAACTGGATCTCGTGCCGGCGCGTCGTGGTGAACATGTTGTCCGAGGAACAGCGGAATCGACGCGTAAGTTCGTTCATTCAGAACATAAGGCATCAACAGCGGATGGCCGGTCGTTCGCAGGTTGTAATAGCCCATCAGGCTCAGTCCGGCAACGCCAATCAAAACCACCGGGAGAACGGTCGCTCCAACCCTCAGCGCACCTCTTGAGGACTGCTTGAGTAAGCGGTAAAGGAAGTACAGCAAGAGAGGCAAGGCAAACGCAAATCCTTCGAAGGGTCTTGAGCTCGCCAGCAACAGAAGGGCAACCCCGAAAGTCGACGAAAGCCAGATTCGTCTGCTCTCGGTTCGCCGGTCTTCGAACAGCCGCGTTACGGCACCGAGCGCCAATGCTCCGCCCAGGGCGGCGACGGAACCTCCCCAATAAGAGTTCACCCAGTACGAGAAGATCCCGAACCTCGCAACCGCCAGCAATCCCCCGATCAGCGCCCAGCCAGGCGGCACGAACGCTTGCAAGGTCCAACAGATTGCGCCGCACATCAGCGCAGTACTCAGGCAGATGCCAACCCACGGCTGGTGAAAGACGATCTCTCCGAATGCGAGAAATAGACCCTGTGCGACTGGATATTTCGAATGATATGTAGGCGTCAAGTTCACATGAAAGGTCTCGAAGTGCGGCCAGTCGGCGGGGGTTGGGTTGGCGAGCCGGAAGTGAGCGAACGTATCGCCCATCAGAAGATAACTGTATTCATCATTGATGCGCGGTTGGGGAACGCCGACCCACGGCAGGACTAACGCTCTTCCCACCAGTGCGAGGGCAAACACCAAGAGGACCGCCCGCCAATCCTCAGCGAGAATCCAAGCCACCCAATCGGGGAGACAATATTGCCTTTTGACGAAGCGAAGGAAGAAAAAAGCCACACAGGTGAGACCGACCAGAATGCCGGTCTCAATCGCCAGGAGGCGGAGACCGTTGATCGGCACATAGTTCATCTTCGGGGGCGGTTCCTCCGCTCAGAGAATAGCAGAGGCAGTCGTTCCAACGGCGGGCAAGAAACAGCGGAACCTGTTGAGGAAACACGACCTATCGCCTCATCAGGGGCACAAAAAAGACCTGAGTGCCCGTGAACCGATAGAACGGGGACTAACCTACATGCGGGCTTGACGAGGAGTACGGACAAACAGCCGCACTACCACCAATACGGCGACAGCAACCAGGACAATGATCTTGTTGTTTGTCAGAAAGCCCAGCGCCGAATCAACCAGGGTCGATATATTGCCTCTGTGCAGGCTGACTGCGTCGAAGCCTAAGCTAACCGCCGCATAAACAAAAAATAGCAGCAGGCCGAGGCCGACAAGGAACAGCAAAATTGGCATTTCTTTTTTCATGGCGCGCACACACCCATTCACTCTCTTGATCAAACTTTAGGCTTGGGGAACCCAGGTGTCTATGGCGTTTAAGTTTGTTATGGTTCACCTCCAAAGATGGTATTTGCACATGACAAATGATAGCTATTTAGTGCAACTTGGATTCATCTATTGGTGTTGAATTGGCACACTGGAGCAGGCGGTCAAAGTATTACTCTTGGTCGGAAGGTAGATTTGTTAGTATCAGCTAGAAATAATAGTTTGTGAGTGAAGTCTACACATATCACAAGCTCGAAATATTAGGTTATCACCACCATCAGCTAGTCAAGCGACCACCAAGAAGTACGGCTGTGTTTCGCGTCCCTGGACGGCAGTCAAATGTTTCGTCATCGGCTGATGGCTATCAAGTTGCGGTGATCTGCTATCGGAGACTGGCTATATAATCCCGCCCCCGGGCTCACGCGTCGTTCTCCCAAAGAAGTTAAGACGAGGTAACTTCCTTGACCTTTCGTTTTGGCCTCAGGGTAGTCGGAATCCTGGCACTCCTTTGTTTTGCCAGCAAGCTGTTCGCCGATGACATTCAGCTTGGTGCGACGTTCGTCTGCAATGGTGAGCGACTGTACGTGGAGGACTGCAACCTACGCGGCACCTCCGATAGTTCTACCTGCATGGTGGCGCATCCTAATCGTCCCCAGAGGAACGGACTGATGGTTTATACCTACGAGACTCGCGGTACTTTGAAGAAACTGTTGCCGATCTGCAAACAGCCTTCATCCGAAGAAGTCCGCGAGACGAGCTGGATGACGTCGATTCCAAGGTGCAAGCAACAATCAACGGCGCGCATGCTCTCTCGGCTGAGGAGCGCCAGATGTACCGCTGCATCGCCTTGGGGCGAGCCTCCAAACTTTGTACCGGTAAGATCTTCGAAAATTTCCTGTCGTCAGCGGTCAATATGTTGCTCCCTGGCGCCGTGCACGACGGTGAACCGGTGGGATAAGCCAATTCAGCTAAAGATGGGGAACAACTCGCTTACGCTGAGCCAAGCGAACGCGTCGGTATTGAATGAAAATCACGGCAATCGCTGAGCGCATAGTTTGAACAGTCTCTGGGCTCCAGTTCTCGTGGCTCTCGCGCGGGGTACGGATATAATTCCAGCTTGAACCCAGCGACGCTCGCATCATGAAAAAAGGGCGCAAAGTACAGGGTGGGAGTGAACGCACTCTTGACACCGCCCGCGCCAAGCCCCGACTGGCGGACCTGCTGATTGCCTCCGCCAGCGTGTTTACGCTTTTTGGATTCCTCCAGTTCAGTACGCCCGACATTTGCTGCGGGGACTTCGATGGCTATTACCACATCCGCTGGAGTCGGATGCTCTGGGAGGCATTGAAGTCCGGCAGACTACCGCAATTCCGGGCTTTGCCGCTGACGACGCTTAGTCCAGGGCAATACAGCGATCAGCACTTCTTGTTTCATCTGTTCCTGATTCCATTCACATGGACGGCCTCGCTTCGCGATGGCGCAAAGTGGGCAGCAGTCACCTTCGGAAGTATCGCTGTCATCTCCTGCTTCTGGCTCATCTGGCGATACTGTGGTCGACACGCGTTAATCTGGCTAATCGCTCTGCTGGGCTCGTCCTCGCTGTTCCTGGAGCGCATGAGCATGACCCGCGCGCAAAGCGTTTCGCTGGTGTTCATCGTTGCGGGCATGGCCGTCCTCTTTGAGCGGAACTATCGCTGGCTGGTCCTCATCGGCTTTCTCTACGTTTGGACGTACAACCTGTTTGTCGTCCTCGCCTGCATGGTGATGATCTGGGCGGCAGTGGAATGGTGGAATCAGCGACGTCTCGATTTGGCGCCTATTGGGTGGACGGCCCTTGGCTTCTTTGCCGGCTTCATTATCAACCCCTACTTTCCTCGGAACGCCGCTCTTTTTTGGGAGCACCTGACGTCGAAGGTCGTAAATCAGCCGGGCGGGGGAGCCGAGTGGTACTCGCTCCCGGGTTGGCTGCTGCTGCTGTCGTCCTTCGTTGCGTTCGCGGCAATGGTCTTCGGCTATATCGGTTTTGGATTTCTGCTGACGTCCCCAGATCGCAGCAAGCTGCGGAAGCCCTTGTTTCTTTTGATACTCGCTAGCCTGTTGCTTGTGGCAACTGTGCGCTCCAAGCGATTCACGGAGTATTGGCCGCCGATCGCGATTCTGTTCGCCGCCTTTACGCTCGACGAGCTGCCAGACACGAGATCCGAGTTGCAGCTAAGCAGGCGAACGAAGACTGCGACAGCATCGGTCGCAGTGATACTGCTCGCTTGCCTGGTTTACCAGTTGCACCTGGCAGAGCTCGAGATGCAATCTCCGATCGGACCGCAACAGTATCACGATGGATCGGAATGGCTGCGCGCACACGTGCCGCCGGGAGACGTCGTGTTCAATGTTGCCTGGGATGACTTTCCCAAGTTGTTTTACTACGATCCTTCGCGCGCATACGTCTCGGGTCTGGATCCCATGTACCTTTCCGACGCGCATCCGGAACTGGGCCGTTTGTACGACCAAATTGTCGCCGGCCATGCTGACGATCCCGGGAATGCGATTTCGAAAGCGTTCGGAGCGCGGTATGTTTTTGTCGGAAAGCCCGTGCCGAATCCCTTTTACGCGCATGCTTTGTTCAGCGGCCAGTTCGATAAGTTGTATGAGGACAGTCAGTGCGTCATCCTGGGGGTCAAAGAAAGCGATGAGCAGTAAAACGAGTTGAAGACATTCGCGGGTTGACATGTGAGGTAATCAACCTGTAAAGTTCGGCCAATTCGTCTAAAAATCTGATCTGCGCCCAACCGTTGACCGTGTGCCCCCGTCGAGGGGGCTCGTCTGTATAAGGTGGTTTTTCCGGACACCGTGCTCGAAGTAGGGGGGAAGCAACAATGGCTGCATCACGATCCAATCCAGTTGAGCGCGGGGGAACAATCGCCGAGAATACCCATATCGTCCAGCCCACAAGTGCGGGCTCGTGGATCCGCGAGATCGCATCTCGCGATCGAGCTAGTGCCTTGTCCAAATTGCTCGGGCAGACTCCGATTATCCCTGCGGTCCGATCTTCCGAATTTCTGCCGCATGCAGCGCAAGCGCCGGGGAAAGTCGTCTATTTCCTCTTCGGAAATCCCGAAGATATTGCAGACATGGTGCGCACGGTCCTCGACGCGGGTAAGGTGCCAATTGTGAATCTGGATTTAGTCTCCGGCTTCGCCCGCGATCAGGCGGCAATCTCGTTTCTGGCTCGCCGTGATGTGCAGGGGATCATCTCGACCCATCCGGAGCCATTGCGCGCCGCCCGCAACCTCGGACTGTTTGCCATCAAGCGTACGTTCCTACTGGATTCGGCCGCGATACAAAATGCCTTGCGGAGCCTGGACCAGTTTCTCCCGGACGCGCTCGAAGTCCTACCGGCCATGGCGGCTCCGCACATCGTGACGCGACTTCGTGAAGAGCGTTCAGAGCTGCCGATCATCGGCGGCGGCCTTGTACATACTTTGCGAGAGATCGACGACCTGGTCAATCAGGGACTCACGTCCATCTCGGTGAGCGATTGCAAGCTTTGGATCGCTTAACTAGCGCTCTCTCCATATAGCATCTCGGCTGAGTTTGTATTCGCAGGCGCGTCTCATCATGCCGGCTAACTTTCACGCCCAGGCACCTGATCGTCACAATTTAGAAATTTCTTATTGACATTGGTGTAACCGACGCGATAAATTTGCGCCCGTTCGGCTGAGAACATACAGACGCCGCTCAAAATAAGTGTGGTGCGCGTTTCACAGACGCGGGACGCACTTATTTTGAGCGGCTTTTCATTTTTGGCCGAAATTGTCTCGCTCAAAAGGAGAAGTTATGGCGATACCATCTCGGCCTCAAGTTCCCGCAGTGCGCGCATCACGCATGGCGTGCCTCCTGTCACTGGTACTCGCTTTGACGTTGTTAATCACACTGCCGGCTCTGGCTCAAAGCTCAACTACTTCGAATGACAACCAGGGCCTCATGAAACAGAAGTATCTGCTTGGCGATTGGGGCGGAGAGCGAACCAAGCTGGCGAACCAGGGAGTGACCTTCGATTTCCACTACATCGCCGACTTTCTAGGTAATCCTGTGGGTGGCAATACTAGCGCCGGAGCCTGGAACCGTGTCCGCGGAACCGTGGACTTCGACTTCGGGAAGTTGGCGGGAGCAAAAGGTCTGACGATGCACGTCACCGGTCTCTGGCAGGGCGGCGTCAACCTCGGCGGCCAGTATCTGGGTAGCGTCGCCAATCCCAGCGGCCTGGTCAGCGCGCACACCACGCGCTTGGATTCCTACTGGCTCCAGCAGCAACTGTTCAACGGCAAGCTGACGCTCCGTGGAGGGCAATTTGCCGGCCAGGATTTCTATGGCGTGCAGTACTATGGGCGCGATTACTTGATGGAGCCGCTGGACTACGCGTTCGGCAACCTTTTCAGCGCGTATGAATCGTTCGATCCGGCGTCGGGCCCCGCCGTAGATATCAAGATCGCTCCGGTACAACAGGTCTATTGGCGGTCGGCCTACATGTCGGGCAACCGCAATCCCTACGGCTACAACGCTACCGGTGTTCCGTTCACCTGGAAAAACTCAGGCGTGATTATCAACGAACTGGGCTTCCTTGTGGATCAGCCGACATTCTCTGGCCAACGGGCAGCCAAGGTTGCCGGTGCCAAGGACAACAACCAGCCACCGAAGACAAAGTTCTATCCCGGTCTCTACAAATTCGGCTTGGTCAACAACCCGGGCCGCTATGCCTTCGCCACACCGTACGCCACCGTCGTCTCCACCAACTCCTACGTGAAGTGTTACGGCGTCTGTTACAGCGGGGACTACGTGATCTACTTCATGGCCAACCAGGCAATTTGGCGTCCGACCGAAGGCTCGACCCGCGGACTCGATGCTCACTTCGGCGTGGACTATTTGCCTACCGACCGAAACAAAGTAAACCAGGAGTTCACCGGCGGCCTTATCTTCAACGCACCGATCGCCTCGCGTCAGAACGATTCGGTGGCCTTCGGTTTCGTCATCAGCAGAATCAGCGACGTATGGCAAGCGTACGAACAGGCTAACCTGCTGCCGATGCAAAGCTCGGAAAAAGCATTCGAAGTCAACTACCTCGCGCAGATCACGCCGTGGTTTTACGTGCAGCCGGTCGTGCAGGTCTATGCCAGTTTAGGTGCGACTCCCAGCAACGGCACCGGTGTCGTTCTCGGCTTCCGCACCAAAGTCACGTTCTGACGTTAATCAGGGATTGAGCCGAAACGGGGGACATACGTGAAGAGCCGCGCCGAAACCTTGCAACAGATCGAAGGCGGAAAATTCGACGTGTGCGTGATCGGCGGAGGAGCCACAGGAGCAGGTTGCGCGTTGGACGCGCAGATGCGCGGCCTGCACACCGTACTCATCGAGGCCGGAGATTATGCCTCGGCCACCTCCAGCAGCTCAACCAAGCTGGTTCACGGAGGCGTGCGTTACCTGCAGCAGGCGGTGGCCGACCTGGATGTGGGGCAGTACCGCGTGGTTCAGCGAGCGTTGCACGAGCGCCGATTGATGCTCGACAACGCCCCCTACCTCGCCCACCCGCTTGAGCTTCTCGTTCCCTGTTACAGCCGCAGGGAAGCCTTGTACTACACGATCGGCATGAAGATGTATGACCGGATTGCAGGTAAGGGCAATCTGTTTCCCAGCAAGCATCGTTCTGTCGCCGATTCAGTGAAGCGCATGCCCATGCTGAAGCCGGACCGGCTCGTCGGCACCGTGGCTTATGCTGACGGACAGTTTGATGACGCTCGATACGGGATGGCGCTGATTCAGTCGTTCGCAGACAAAGGCGGCGCTGCGGTCAATTACGCACGAGTCGTCGGGTTAGGGAAGGATGCTGGAGGTCGGCTCAACCAGGCTGAGATCGAGGACGTAATTGCGCGGCGCCGGTTCAGCCTTCAGGCGCGCGCCTTCGTGAATGCTACCGGGCCGTTCTCCGATTGCATCCGCGAGATGGCCAAGCCGGGTATTACGCCTCGTCTACGCCTCAGCAAAGGCGTCCACATTCTCTTGCCGCTCGACAAGGAGGATACCAAAGACGCAATCCTGATCCCCGAAACAGACGATGGAAGAGTGATCTTTGCCATTCCTTGGCTTGGCCGCTTCCTGGTAGGTACGACGGACGACGAAGCCCACCACGGCGACGAAATGATCGTGACGAAAGCCGAAGCGGAATATCTGCTGCGTCATCTCAATCGGTACCTTGTGACTCCCTTGCGATTGGATCAGATCGTCAGCGCCTTTGCCGGCGTGAGGCCGCTGGTGAAATCCAAAGATGCCCTCGACACCAAGAAGCTGATTCGCGATCACGAGGTTGAGATGGAGCACAACAGCGGCCTGATCAGCGTGCTTGGCGGCAAGTGGACCACCCATCGAGCCATGGCCGAAGATGGCGTAGACATGGCATTGGGCTATCTCGGAAAGCCGCTGATACCTTGCTGCTCCGCATACAACAAACTTCACGGTGCCGAGGGTTATGGACCCGAGTTCTGGAAGTTGCTGGTGTCGGAGTTCGCGGTCGCGCCTGCAACAGCACGCCACCTCGCAGAAAAATTCGGCACCGCCTCATTCAAAGTGCTCGGAATTGCAAAACAAGATTCGAAGTACGCGTCGCCGCTCGTGCAAGGTCTGCCTTACATCCAGGCAGAAGTTGTCTACTGCGTGCAGCAGGAGATGGCGATGACGATCGAAGACGTGCTGGCGCGCCGTATCGGTTTGCAGTTGTTTAGTTGGGCGTTTTCCATCAAGGCGGCTCCGTTGGTAGGCACGCTGATAGGGCAGTTGTTGGGATGGAGCGAGGAAGACAGGAAACAGGCAGTCGAGCAATACGTACAGAAAATTAACCGGATGATGACAGCAATCGGACTGACAACAGAATAAGTTTCAGGCAATGGAAATCGCTGGCAGACGCAGCGCCACGCGATCTGAAAGGAGTCGAAAATAATGGCTAACTACATTGGAGCAATTGATCAGGGCACGACCAGCAGCCGGTTCATCGTGTTCGACCGCGGTGGACGGATCGTAAGCACCGCCCAAAAGGAACATGAGCAGATTTATCCCAAGCCGGGATGGGTTGAACACAACCCGGAAGAGATTTGGGCCCGCACGCAGGAAGTTATCGACGAAGCACTGAAGGCCAAGAACCTTACGGCCAAAGATCTCGCCGGTATCGGCATCACGAACCAGCGCGAAACCACGGTCGTATGGAACAAGAAAACGGGCAAGCCGGTTTACAACGCGCTGGTCTGGCAGGACACGCGCACAGCCGATTACGTAGACGAGTTCACCCGCCTGGGCGGCCAAGACCAATTCCGCCGCAAGACCGGACTACCGCTGGCCACTTACTTCAGCGGCCTGAAGATCAAGTGGATACTGGACAACGTTGCCGGCATTCGTCAGCAGGCGGAGTCGGGCGAGGTGATCTTCGGCAATATCGACACCTATCTCATCTGGCATCTCACGGGCGGGACCAACGGCGGGATTCACGTCACCGACGTGACCAACGCCAGCCGTACTCAGTTGATGAATCTTGAAACTTTGCAGTGGAGCAGTGAGATCACCAAAGTCTTCGGAATTCCGATGGCCATGTTGCCGAAGATCTGCTCCAGCGCCGAAGTGTACGGCACGGCAAAAGTGACCGCCGTTGCGGGCGTTCCGGTCGCTGGCGATCTGGGAGATCAACAAGCCGCTTTGGTCGGCCAGACGTGCTTCAAGCCAGGCCAGGCCAAAAATACCTACGGCACTGGCTGCTTCCTGTTGCTGAACACCGACACCAAACCCGTACAGTCGGAGTACGGCCTGCTCACCACGCTCGCCTATAAGATTGGCGACCAGCCTGCTCACTATGCGCTCGAGGGTAGCATTGCCATCACCGGTGCCCTGGTGCAGTGGCTGCGCGACAACCTCGGCATGATCAGCAAGAGCTCCGACATCGAGCCCCTTGCCAAATCCGTGAAAGACAACGGTGGCGTGTACTTCGTGCCGGCCTTCTCCGGTCTATATGCGCCGTACTGGAAGTCTTCGGCTCGCGGCGTCATCGCCGGTTTGACCCGCTATGTCAACAAAGGTCACATTGCCCGCGCGGTCTTGGAGGCCACAGCCTACCAGACACGAGAAGTTGTTGATGCCATGAAGAAGGACTCCGGTATCGACTTGGACGTGCTGCGCACCGATGGCGGTATGACCGAGAACGATACCTTGATGCAATTCCAGGCTGACATCCTCGATAAGCCTGTCGTGCGGCCTGTTGTGAAAGAGACCACCGCGTTAGGCGCAGCGTACGCGGCCGGTTTAGCTGTTGGCTTCTACAAGAATCTCGACGATCTTACTGCTAATTGGGCTGTCGACAAGACGTGGAAGCCTAGCATGGATCCGGCCAAGCGCGAAGCCGATTACAAACTCTGGAAGAAGGCGGTTACGCGCACCTTCGACTGGGTCGACAGCGAAAGCTAGAGTTCTGTAGAGATAATCGCGGCACCGCAAACCAATCGCAAGGAGAATGAATTTATGCATGGACCATTGTTGGGCGAATTCATGGGAACCATGGTGTTGATCCTGTTGGGCGATGGGGTCGTAGCCAACGTTCTTCTCAAGAAGTCGAAGGGCGAGGGCTCAGGTTGGATCGTCATCACCACCGGATGGGCGATGGCCGTACTAGGAGGAATTTTCACTGCCATTGCTTGCGGAAGCCCCGGCGCACACATTAATCCCGCGGTTACACTGGCCGTCGCCATCCTGTCCGGCAAGTGGGGCATGGTTTTACCCTTCTGGGCAGCTCAGATTGCGGGCGCTTTTGTCGGGGCAATTCTAGTGTGGCTCGTCTACCTGCCGCACTGGTCGGTTACGGATGACCCGGGCTTCAAGCTGGGCATCTTCTGCACCGGACCGGCCATTCGCAATATCCCCTCGAACCTGATGACCGAGATCATCGCGACCTTCGGATTGGTCCTGATTGGCTTTGCGTTTGGCGCTACGGCTGTTTCGCCGAACGGTCTGCCACCGGGCTTCGCTCCCTACTTGTGGGGCTGTTTGGTTTGGGGACTCGGCTTGTCCCTTGGTGGTCCGACGGGTTACGCCATGAACCCAGCCCGTGACTTCGGTCCCCGAGTGGCTCATGCTGTGCTGCCCATCCCCGGAAAAGGCGGATCGGATTGGGGCTATGCCCTGGTTCCGATATTCGGACCATTGATCGGCGGAGGGATTGCCGCGGCTGCTATCCACATCATCAAGTACTGAGGCCATGAAGCAGTCAGGAAGTACAGACCATCTCTTCGCGCCGGCGTCGCTCAACGGGTGCCGCCAGCCGGAAGGGATCGTGAGCCTCAGCGTCAAATTCATCTGCGTCAACTAGAAGGAGGTACCTAGTGGCTGACTCTCACACTGGTGTTATGAAGAAGCTCATCAACTCCCCTCAGGAGGTCGTGAAGGAAGCGCTTGAGGGTATGGAAGCGGCACACGGCGACCGTCTCCGCATCCATTACGATCCCAATTACATCGTCCGCAAAGACGCTCCGGTAAAAGGCAAGGTTGGCCTGATCTCCGGCGGCGGCAGCGGCCACGAGCCTATGCACGGCGGCTACGTCGGCAAAGGTATGCTCGACGCAGCCTGCCCGGGCGCGGTCTTCACCAGCCCCACCCCGGACCAGATGTTCGAAGCCAGCAAGGCCGTCGACGGCGGCGCCGGCATCCTGCACATCGTCAAGAACTACACCGGCGATGTCATGAACTTCGATCTCGCCGCCGACATGCTGAAAGCCGAAGGCATCGACGTGCAGAGCGTTCTCACCGACGACGATGTCGCGGTCGAGAACAGCTTGTGGACGGCGGGTCGTCGCGGCGTTGGCCTCACGGTGATCCTGGAGAAGTTACTGGGGGCAGCCGCGGAGCAGAAAGCTACGCTGGCGGAAATCAAGACGCTCGGCGACCGCATTCGCAACTCCGGCAGAAGCATGGGCATGGCCCTGACAGCCTGCACCGTGCCGCACGCCGGCAAGCCCTCGTTCGATCTGCCGGATGACGAGATGGAAGTCGGCATCGGCATTCACGGCGAGCCCGGACGCCGGCGCGTGAAAATCGCCAGCGCTGACGAAATCACCGAGATGCTGATGGAACCCATCCTCAGCGATCTGCCCTTCAAGAAGGGCGATGACGTTCTGCTGTTCGTCAACGGCATGGGCGGCACACCGCTGATCGAGCTCTACATCGTCTATCGCAAGGCAGCGCAAGTCGCTCAGCAGTATGGGCTGAACGTTGTGCGCAATCTCGTTGGTTCCTATATCACCAGCCTCGAGATGGCCGGTACCTCGATCACGATGTTGCAGATGAACGATCAACTCTGCAAGCTTTGGGACGCTCCGGTCGACACGCCGGCGCTTCGCTGGGGCTGAAACCCACAATTTATTAGAGTCATTGTCTGGACAAGAAAAAGGCGACCGTCGATTTCAACGATCGCCTTTTCCATTGCAGCAAGGCAGCTACGAAGCTACTACGGCGCGAAGTAGCTGGAGATGTCGAGAATCAATTGCGTCGACGAAGAGGCGAAGGCGTCGATGGAGCCGTTGGTAGTCGGCACCACTGCCATGTTCGAAGTGATAGCTCCGTCTGCCGCATTGAGTGTAGAGACCACCGGCTGCTGAGCCCCGTCGGGCCACAACGTAAGATAACCGAGCGGCCCCTGCGGTATGACGGTTGCGTTGAAGTCATAGGCAGCTGCGTTCGTTGGGGTCGAGCAAGAGCTGTCCACCACGTCGACCACCAATTTGCCACTGAACGCGCCGTTCCCATTGCGGGTATCCAACACTCGGCACGGAGTCGTGGGATAGAGCGACAAGCCGCCAGCGCTCGCAGGTGCGAAGTAGCCGTTGACGTCGATCAGTAGATCCGTGTTGTTGGTGGGATAAATCGCAACGCTGCCCCCTGTTCCCGCTCCAATCACGGCTGCATTAGCTGTCGCCGTCCCAGTCGGAGCATTGAGCGTAGATACGGTAGGACGCTGTTGGCCTGTCGGCCACGCGGTCAAGTATGTGAGCGGACCGTGAGGTAGGGCAGTCACGTTCAGTGAGTATTCCTTGGCAGACGAAGGAATGTCGCAGGACGACGCTTGCTGAATGGGGAAATCGCGCTCCTGCCCGCCAACCAGCGTCGGCCCCCCCAAAGGCCCATTCGGGCCGCGCGTGTCGACTACGCGACACGGGGTCAACGGAAAGAACGTCAGTGGAGAAGCGCCTTGAGGCGCAGCTCCCGGCAGGACGAAATATCCGTTGACGTCGATGACGACGTTCGTCGTGTTGCTGGCGTAAACGCTGACGTTGCCGTTGAGACCCGTTTGCAGAACCGCAGCGTTGGCTTTGGTGCGTCCGTCCGAATTCATCAGCGAGATCTGCGGTTGCTGCTGACCGGTAGGCCACACTGTCAGATACTGCAGCTGTCCATTTGGAATTACGGTCACGTTTGCCGAGATCGCGCTCGTCGCGGCGACAGGAATACCGCAATTGCCGGTGATGGGGAAATTACGGGAAGTCTGTCCCTGAATCGGCGGACCACCTAACGGGCCGTTGGGATTGCGCGTATCAACCACTCGGCACGGCGGCACGGAAACGAACTGCTGAGGATTGGTGACCTGGAAAGCGACGCCGCACGTGCCTACGCACGCTGGCAGATTGTTGCCACCGGCGGCCGTGCCATACATATTGCCGTTCGAGTCAAACACAAGGTTGGCACGCGGAACTCCGCCATCCGCGCCGCCGGTGAAGCTATATAGGCTCGTGAGGCTCAAGCCGCTTGACGTCGGGGTCAACCGGAAGACCGTGCCCTTCTGATATGTGCCATCTCCTCCAGTTACGCCCCAGATGTTGCCACCCGGATCGATCACCAGGTTGGAAACCGGTCCGTTCGCAAATTGGCCCGCCGCGCCGGAGAAGCTGTATACCGTCTGAAAGTTCCACCCGGATCCTGAGGGCGTGAGTTTGAAGATTGTCCCACCGTTGTTCACACCGCCACCGCTGGTGGCTCCGTAGATGTTGCCGGCATTATCAAAGGTGAGGCCCGCCAATGGTTTCAGGCCGTCGCTTTGTCCGTGAAACGTGTAGAGAACGGTTTCCGTCCAGCCTGAGCCGGATGGGGTTAGCTTATAGACAGTCCCCACATTGCTCGATCCGCCAAATTCGGTAGTGCCGTAAAGATTGCCCTGTTGATCGAGGGTCACTCCTGCCCATGCTTGAGCTGCGTCGTTGCCACCGAGAAATGTGTACAAAACCTTTTCCGTCCAGCCGCTGCCGGAAGGGCTCAACTCATACACAACGCCACAGCCGCCCGTACAGGGTCCGGCGCCACCACTGAACGTGGTGCCGTAGAGATTGCCAGCCTGATCGAAGATAAGCTTTCCGCCGAAAGGCGTGCCGCCTTCGGGGCCCTGCTGGAAGTAGAACAACACGCTCTCTGTCCAGCTACCCCCCGACTGGGTAAGCTTGAAGACGGTGCCGCAACCCGTTTTACCGCCCCAGGTGTAGCAGGGACCGTATCCGCCGAATGCCGTCGTGCCATACAACGAGCCATCAGGTCCGAAAATCACTCCACCGTAGGGAACTGCCCCGTCCAATCCCCCGCTGAACATGTAGATGGTGTTCAAATTCCAGGAAGAACCCTGTCTGGACATCTCAAAGATCGTGCCGGTACCAGCGTCTCCTGAGAATGTGGATCCAAAGATATTTCCCGAGCCATCGATGACGTCGCCGTACGCTGGCTCAGAGCCGTCGTTTCCGCCTATGAAGTTGTGAACCACGTTGTAGCTCTGGGCGCCCGCAGTTTGGGCTGCGCCCACGTTCATAATGAGCAAGATGAGAAGGAAAAGGGCGGTGCTTGCGGCCCGATTGATCACACGACAGCCTCGAGATTGCTTCCGTTCAGGGTTCACGGTCGACTCGTCCTCACAAAGTGAAAGTTTGCTTTATGTCAGCCAATCGAAGAGGAGACTGGGTTCTGAGTTGATTCGCATTGTAAACGAGTCGCGCTGAGACAGGAACAACCTTCTGGGTCGTGGCTTGCGCGTGCGTTCAGGAATGACTTGACAGCGGGGAAGAATAATCGAGCTTAGTCCACTAGAGATGCGAAACTAAATCACAATCGACTTCGCACCAGTCGTCCCTTCGAACTCCTGAACGCGAAAACAAGTCTGTCACGGAAAATCATTTCAAGGAACCTGTAAAACCTTGAACATTTGTCCGCTGCTCTCCTCGAAAGTCAGCTTCGAGAAAATCGAAGCAGAAGCCAGCACCAGCAGCACTTTGACGGCGTGGCGCTGCAGTGCCCCACGGTTATCGCTATTCGTGGCGCTTTCTGCGATTGCACGAGAACATGTTGGTGTCGTGTCTTCCCCTCGCCTAAGTGCGACTCGCTAACGCGAAAGTCTGGCATCGAGATTTAGCAACTCGATGAGGTTGAAAAACGTTCAAAACCCGCGTCAATTCGGTGTATAGTGCATGTACTTTGGTTGAAATAGGAGAGATCCCAGACGACTCCTCTGCTCCCTTTTTTGCGCACAACGTTCGGCATGATGTTCACGCAATAAAACCTCGGTGATCGTGTAAGTACATGCTTGGAACGACGATTTCCCACTATAGGGTTTTAGACAAACTTGGCTCCGGCGGAATGGGCGTGGTGTATCGCGCCGAAGACACCCGGCTGGGACGCGAGGTTGCGCTTAAGACCTTGCCGCCGGATGTCGCCAAGGACCCGCAGATGGTGGAACGTCTGGTGCGCGAAGCACGTTCGGCGTCATCGCTGAACCATCCCAACATCTGCACAATTCACGAAGTCGATGAAGCCGACGGACACCACTTCATCACCATGGAACTGCTGCAGGGACAAAATCTGCGCGAGCGAATTTCCGAGGGCCCGATTCCGACCAACGATCTCATCCGCATCGGTATCCAGGTTGCCGACGCGCTCGACGCGGCGCACAAGAAGGGAATCGTTCATCGGGACATCAAGCCGGCCAACGTGTTCCTGACCAGCCGCGGCGAGGCCAAGGTCCTGGATTTCGGCTTGGCCAAGGCGGAAGGCCAGCAGCAACAAAAGGCCGCTGTAGCCGCGGGAGCGGATGACGGTGCAACCGCTGCGGGCGTCACTGCTGCCGGCGTCACGGCGGTGGGCGTAAACGTAGCTCGCACGCACCTCACTAGTTCCGGCCAAACCGTCGGCACCGTGGCCTACATGTCGCCAGAACAGGCGCGCGGGCAGAAACTGGATGCGCGCAGCGATTTGTTCTCGCTGGGCGTCGTGCTCTACGAGATGAGCACCGGCACGTTGCCGTTTACCGGCAGAACGACGGCGCTTGTTTTTGACTCGATTCTGAATCGCGATCCCGTTCCGCTGGCCAACTTCAACTCCGGTGTTCCCCCGGCGTTCAGCAACGTCGTCAGTAAGCTGCTCGAGAAAGATTGCCGGCTGCGTTATCAGAGTGCGTCGGATGTCGTGGCCGACCTGCGTCGTCTGCAGCGCGACACAAGTTCCGCGAAGACCGCGCTGGCTGCCGTTCCCAGTCCGCGCAAAGCCGGCAAGACGATCGATTCGCTGGCGGTGCTGCCCTTCGCGAATGCCACCGGCAATCCGGAATTTGACTACCTCGGCGATGCGATCGCTCAGGGCGCGCTTGACGCGCTGTCGCATGTGAGCCGACTGCGGGTTGTGCCTCGCAACAAGGCTTTTCGTCATCGCGATTACGGTGACGATCCGCAAGCGGTGGGAAGAAAGCTTGAAGTCCGCGCCGTGTTGAGCGGGCAGCTCACGGTGCGTAACGGCATGCTGTCCGTTCGCGCGGAACTGATCGATGTCGCCAAAGACACACAGCTTTGGGGAGGGCAGTTCAACGGCAATCCTCAAAACGCCGAGGAGCTTTCCGACGAGATCGCGCAAGGGGTAATACAGAAGCTACGAGCGCCGTCGTCGGATATGAACAAGAAGGCCGGGCGCAAGCGGCCGGCTGTCGCAGCGCCGGTGCAGCCAGTTCAGCAGATGCAGAGCCCGGCGGACGAGTTCTTCGCGCGCGGTAACGAACGCGCCATTGAGTGGACGGCCTCGGGCTTGCAAAGTGCCCTCGACTTTTACCAACAGGCGATCGACACCGACCCGCAATACGCTCCCGCCTACGCGTGCATGGCGATCGGCCTGGCGATTCTGACGGTGGTCGGGAGAGTCAACACGACGGACGCTCTGGCGCACGCCAAAACCTGTGCCCGCCAGGCAATCGAGCTGGAAAATTCACTTTCGGAAGCGCATGCCGCGCTGAGCCTGACAGAACTATTCCTCGACTTCAATCTTCCTGGCGCATTGTGGGAAGCCGAGCAGGCGATGGACTTGAATCCGCACTCCGCGGTTGCACGCTACGCCTATGCTCAGACGCTGGCTGCATGTGAGCGGCTCGACGAAGCGGCGGAACACGCAAAAGCCGGTTGCGAGATCGATCCGCTCATGGCGCCGATCAACTTCTGTTATGGGCGAATTCTCTATTACCAGAAGCGCTGGGACGAAGCGGAGGGGCAGCTGCAACGCACACTGGAGCTCAATCCCAACTTCCTCATGGCAGGTGCGACGCGCGCGATGGCTCTTGCCAGTAGTGGCCGGGTTCCCGAGGCGCATGCGCAACTTGAAGAGCTTTCGCGCAAGCAGCCTGATCCGATGTGGGACCTTCTGCACGCCTACGTTGCAGCTGTTGCGGGTGAACACGAAGCGGTCGAGAATATTCTCGCGCAGATGGATCCCGCTACGGTCATTGATGGACATTACTTTGCCGCCACGATCTACGGCGCTTTGGGTGAGATTGATCGCGGTATTTCGGAACTGGAGCGCGCTTGTGACGCCGGCTTCGCGATGTTGGCGACGGCCGCGGTCAATCCTGCGCTCGATCCATTTCGCTCCGACCCGCGCTGGACGCGCTTTCTGCGCAGCATGGAAGCGCTGGCCGAGTCGATTCGAGAACTGCCTGCGATTGAGTAGTACGGGCGCGCGCTCCCGCCCGATGAAGACGATGGCGATTTCCAGCCGCGGCCGGCGCTGGGAATCAGCCAATGAATCACCAGAGCTCGCAAAGGTCGAGCTCGTAACTGCCAGCCCCTTGAGGACTGGTACCAGCAATCGAATGCGTCACAGGAGCACACATGGATTCGTCTAAGGCAAGAAGCGACTGGCGTAGCCCACTGCATACCTCTGGATCGGTTCCTTCGCAGCAGCCGGCCTCCGCCGATGATCCTTCGTCGGGCAAGAACGATGCTTGGCGCAGTCCGCTGCACACCTCCGGATCGGTTCCTTCGCAACAGCCAGCTCGCCCAGACAATCCGTCATCGGGAAGAAGTGACGTCTGGCGAAGCCCACTGCACACTTCTGGATCAGTGGCCGCGCAGCCCGCGCGTACCGATAGTTCGTCCGGTATTCGGACCGACGTAGCGCGCAATCCGCTGCACACCTCCGGGTCGGTAGCGGCACAGCCGGCACGCGTCGACAGTTCGTTTTCCATACGCAGTAGCTCATGGCGGCGCGCGATGCAGGCGTCCGGATCGATTGCGGTGGCGCCGCCGCAGCGTTCGCACGATTCGCCCAGCGGCGCGCCTGAGCGTTGGCGTGGCCCCATGTTCGTTCCCGAATCTCTGGCTGAACTTGGCCTGCCGCAAGGTCTGGCCGAAGACCTGGCGCTGAAAGTCCTGTATCTGCGCGGCCCATTGTCGCTGCGGGAGTTTGCCGATCACACGCGCCTTAGCTTCGGTGTCATCAATGAGATCCTGCGCCGCATGCGTGCCGAGCAACTCTGCGAATTGAAGGGCATGGTCGGCAATATGCCGCAGATTGCCATTACCTCGCAGGGCAGAACGCGTGCTTCAGAGCTGTTGGCCACCAACCACTATATCGGTGCGGCTCCGGTTTCTCTGGCGAATTACATTCAGCAGGTCCGCGAGCAGAGCGTCCGCAACTTCGAAGTGCACTCGCCCGCGGTGGAACGCGCCTTCGCCCACCTGGTGCTGGAGCCCAGCACTCTGGAGAAACTGGGTACCGCCCTGAATTCCGGGACGTCGATCTTTATCTACGGACCGAGCGGGGCCGGCAAGAGCACGATTGCCGCGGCTTTGGCACAGGTGCTGACTGTCGATCAGGTGTGGGTGCCGTACGCGGTCGAGGTCGACAATCAAATCATCACCGTCTTCGATCCGCATCTCCATACCAAGGTCAATGACTCCCATGGCGGCGATGCGCGCTGGGTGCTTTGCCAGCGGCCCACGGTGATGGTCGGCGGAGAGCTGACCATCGAGATGCTGGAGCTGCAGTTTAATCCTGTCATGAAGTACTACACGGCCCCGGTACAGATGAAAGCCAACAACGGTTTTCTCATCATCGACGATTTCGGACGTCAGCGGTTGCGCCCCGAAGAACTGCTGAACCGCTGGGTTGTTCCGCTCGATCGGAGAATCGACTACCTCACCATGGCCGGAGGACGGAAGGTCGAGATCCCCTTTGAGCCGTGCGTTGTCTTCGCCACCAACCTGGATCCCGGGACGCTGGCCGATGAGGCCTTCCTGCGAAGGATTCAGACGAAGATCTATCTGGGACCGGTGACGGAACAGCAGTTCCACGCCATCTTTCACGCTGTGTGCAGTACTTGTGGGCTGAAGTGCGACGCGGAGATCATCAATGAGTTGATCCAAATCATTCGCAAGGACTTGAAGGAGCCGTTGCGTGCCTGTCACCCGCGGGACTTGGTGAACCAGGTTTGCTGGAAGGCGCGTTACAAGCAAATCGAGCCTTGTCTCGACCGCGATGCTTTGGCAGCCGCAGTCGACTCGTACTTTGTGCGCCAAGTTGAAAACAATGAAGAAGAGCAAGTCAGCTAGGTCGAATGGCGCTGCGGAAAAAGAAAGGTCCTCAGCAACCAAGATGTTGAGGACCTTTTGCTGTCAGTACGTAAAGCCCTGAAGCTCTGTCACGCCCGTATCCGGTCCTTCTACATACCCGCTGCGTTGGCTGGGGTGTAGCGCGATATAAGTTCCCACCACATTGAACGCGTTCGAGAAGCTGAACCCGTTCAGGGTTTCCTGTAAATTTCCGTTGGTGTCGTAAACGTAAATCGTGCTGCCGCTGGGTGACGAACTGGAAACGGGCTGAGCGATGAAAAACAGCTTGTGAACGGAATCGAACTCCACGTCGGCGCCACTGAACTGCTGCAGCCCCTGCGATCCCGGAAGTTCGAAGACGAACCCGGTTTCGGTGCTGAGATTGTAATACTCGACGCTCGCATCATCTTCGGTTGTGCTGACTGCGATGCCGTCGGCCGAATCGATGGCCAGTCCATTCACGAAGCCGAATCCGATGCCGGTAAATTCCGTGAACGAACCTGCGGTCAGATCAACTACGCCGAAGACTGGACGGCATCCGAAGCATCCGTTTCCTCCGCCCAGCAGCGCCTTGTTTGTGACGCTGTCGTAAGCAATCGGCGGGGGCACGCTACCGAAGTTGTTCGAGTCGGTAATGTGCACAATCGGGCCGAATGTATTATTGGCAACGTTGGAGCTGAAGACATACGGAATGAAATTGTCGCTGTTGTCGTACGCGAACACGGCGACGTTCGGCACGCCTTGGTTGTGGCTCACTCCGCCAGGCATGATGATGTGCTGCGAGCCGATGGGTGGCACCCAGGCTCCGGTCACGCGGTTTGAACTCAAAGGGTTCAAGGTGCTAAATGTGCGGTTGTTGACGAACAGTCCTGACACGTGCTCGTGTTCAAACAGCCCAACACTGTTGCCGACCACGCCCATGGTGATGAAGTCATCCTGGGCATGGGATGGTTGCGTGAGTTGCACCACATCCAAAATGTTGCCGGTCGCCTGGTCGAACGTCTCCACGGCGGCCAACACATCGCCGTTGGCGAGCGTCTTGGCCTCGGCCAGCAAGCCTTCCGTGCCGCTCTGATCGATGTCGTATCCGAAGATCTGCCCGCCGAACCTACTGTGCACGAGGACTCCGTTTGGGCCGGCAGCCGGGTTCGCTTGGAATTCGGCGGTTTGCGCCGAAGCGGGAATGTAGCAGAGCATCAAGCAAGCCAGTAAGAACAATCCGGACTTTAGTGTGACATGGTTGTACGGAGTAACCGAAACGCTTCTTGCGTGGCGCATCTCTCTTGCCTCACTTCAATTATTCTGTGCAATCTCCGCTAACTGCGGACTAACGACACAATGCTAGCCGCGGTCGTTTCGGCCTGTGTCACAACTTCGTCAAAGATTTGTCAACCCTGGCACGTAACTTCGCAAGGCCACCTTCACAATCGCTACATCTTGCAAATGTCTCGGCGTAGGCGGGAAGACTGCCATCAGTCGTCAGCAGTTGATCGATAGCAACGGCCTTGAGGGGAGCAGCTTTACGCGCGATGACAAGTTGTTTTGCCTGGCGAGGCAGGCTTCATGCGGACGAACCATCATTTTGCTCAGCCACCGGTGAAGACTGATAGCGTGGCACGATGAATCGCAAGGGTGACCGAAAGCCCTCGCGGACCAGATACCCTAGCAACGTCCACTGCTCCCGGGGCGTCACGTCGTAGGCTCGCAGCGCGATGTAGGCCGCAATCATAAAACTGACGCCCAGGTTCAACACGAAGATCACGGCGATTCCCGCGATCGCGTGATAAACCCACATTTGTCCCCACTGTGCGGTTCCGAAACGCGCCGCCGCCAGAGCCAGGGTTCCGGTAGAAAGGGTAACGTGGCGGACGTCCAGCGGGATTCCCAGGAACTGGCCGATCTCGGGAGTGAAGCCGAGCAGGTAGCCGAGGGCGATACTGGTGAACCAGCCTCCCATGTTGTGTTTGACGTAGTGGGTCAGCTTGCGCGCGCGCACCTCTCCCAGTCGTGCGAGCATAGGATGTTGCGCCAGCGCCTCGACCGACCGATAGTAGACGGCGGCGTTCTCCATCCAACTGCCGATGAGTGCGGCCAGCCATAGAAGAATTCCCGTGATGATGGCGAAGAATGCAGTGCCGGAAGCGTAGGGATGCAGGGTCTCCAGAACATGCGTAGCGCTGAGGCGCGGCAGATATGATTCGTGAAAGAACGTCTTCCAGAGCCACTCGAACAGCGCGGCGCCCAGCGAGACAGCGGCAACGTTGCCCACGGCAGCCGCCAGTTGAGTGGTGGTAATGCGGGCGACAAAGTCAGTGAGTTTGCTGGACCGCTGCTGTCCGCGATTGTCGCGAATAATGCGCGCGAAGGTCGCGGCAGTTGTGGCCGGCTGTTTGGTAGCCAAAGCCAGCCCGAAGATCTGCAGGAAGATAAAGCTGACCGCGTAGTTCGTGCCCGCCGCAAAGCCTTCGAGGAATGGCGGCGCGTGGCTCTCGACAATGCGCATTTTGATGGCGGCCGTGAAGACCGTCAGCAAGCCCCCGCCAATCGCCGCGATCCACATATGCCGGTATTCGGCGCGATCGTTGGCGATGTAATGCTCGCCGGTCTCGCCCGTGCGGTCGACGATCTTGCGCGCCAGCAGGTTAAGATTTTCGCGCAGCAGGGTGGTGACGCGCCTGTCGTCCAGGTTGCTCTCGATAAGCCGGTTAAACAGATGATGGACGGTCGTAAGTCTCTCAGCCGGATCGCCAGCCGTCAGCACCCGCGCAATGATTTCCATGCGGACCAGGCATGCCTGGATGGTCTTCAGGTCGAACACCAACTCCACACTGATGCCGGCCGACTGCATGTGTTCGTAGACGGTTTCCATCTCGGCCCGGCAGCGCGCGACTACCTGCTTCCAGGTATCGAGCGCCATCGCGCACTCAGGTGTTTCGCATTTGGCGATCAGTTCTTCGGTACAGCGCACTAATTCGTAAAAAGGAGAATGTCCCACAACATCGGAGGCAACGCCAGCACGCTCGCGCACTTCGGGAGCGGTTCCCAGACCGCAGATGCGCGCCGCCAGCAAACGGATTGCCTCTTGCAGGTCGCGGGTCTGCCTTTGCCAGATGTCGTCATCGCTGCCGAACAATGCCGTGGTAACGCGGCTCAGAAGTTCGGAAGGGATTTCGGCGAATCTGTGCGCATCTTCTCGACGGCGAAAAAGGTCGTTCAGCAGTTGCCGCGTATCGGTTTCGGCCAGCGCGGAGGGAAGGATGCGCTCGACGATTCGCCGTGCGATCTCGGTTCGAAAAGAATGAACGGAGGGCAGACCAGCCTCGGCCAGCAACGAAAGTGATTGCACCTCGGACAGCATGACAGCGAACGATTGCTGTACCCGGGTTTGCAATTCGGAACGCAATTCCAGCGTCTCGACGAGCATTGCCAAGCCGGGCGCAGGCGAGTCTGCCTGCTCACGTGTCCAGCGTGCAAGCGCTCCGAAGGCCATCCTGCGACGCTTCGGAGTGGTGGCTTCGCAGAAAGACTCCAGTAGTCTGAGCAACTCCGCCGGAGGAGCGATGGGCGAGGAAGTCTCGCCGGCTGGCCACTCCGGCGATAGTTTGTTGCCCGTAGCGCTTGTCATGGCATTGGCGGAAAGAGTAGCACGGAACGCGGGCAGCCATCAGGCCACCGCAGCTGACGTTCGATCATGGCTTGGGACGCGAGCCGATGATGAGTATGTCCACGAGCCGTCGCGCGCTTTGCGGCCAGCCCGGACCAGAAGCCACGTTGGAAACGCCGATGAGCGCCCGAAGCAGGTCGAATGGATCGAGGTCCGAACGAATATCGCCACTCTTGATGGCGCGCTTCACCAGCGCGTTAATTGCTCCCCGGACTTGCGCGGCGGAGCTTTCGAAGACCTTGGACGGCCCTCCGACCAGAGTATTCAGCGCGGGAGCAATGAGCTGTTTGGCTGCGATGTAGTCCACAAAAAGCAACATCCAGGCGCGCAGCGCTTCCACGGGGGGCATGGTTTGCGCGAACTTGTGCTCTGCAGCCGCCAGTTTTTCGACCTCAGTGCGATATACGGCCTCCAGCAGAGCGTCGCGCGTGGGGAAGTGGCGATACAGGGTTCCCGCTCCGACTTCAGCCTGTCGGGCGATGTCGTCCAGGCTGGTGTCGGCGCCCGAGCGCGTGAACGCTTCCTTCGCGACTTCCAGGATGCGCTCGCGGTTGCGCCGTGCGTCAGCGCGCGGTCTGCGCTCGGGTTCAACTTTCTTTTTCTTTTTCGCCATCTCAAGAAAAAAGTGCAACCGGAGACGTTCTCCGATTATCAATTACGATTACGGAGGCATTCTCCGTTTTAGTCCGAGTTACGACGGCTCGTCAAGATAATGCAGCGCAATTTGAGGGATCAATAGAAGGAGAAAGAAATGGTAGAAGTATTCGGCGCTACGACAACCACAGAAGATGTTTTGGACGGGGTGCGGCTTGATGGCAAGCGCATTCTGGTCACCGGCGTTTCTGCCGGCCTTGGAGTCGAAACGGCCCGCGCTCTGGCCACGCACGGCGCAGACGTAGTAGGGGCAGCGCGGGACCTCCGCAAGGCCGAGGCAGCAACCGCGCAGGTCCGCAAAGATGCTGCGGCCAACGGTGGCAGCTTGGAACTGATCGCTCTCGACCTCGGCAGCCTGGCGAGCGTGCGCGAGTGTGCCGACAAACTCCTCAGCAAGGGAGAATTCCTCGACGGAATTATCGCCAACGCCGGCGTGATGGCCACTCCGTTCGGGCACACCGCCGATGGTTTTGAAACGCAGTTCGGCACCAATCACCTGGGACATTTTGTGCTCATCAACCGCATCGCTCCGTTACTTCGCGCGGGAGCCCGTGTGATTAACCTGTCATCTTCGGGACACCGTTTCTCCAACGTTGATCTCGACGATCCCAACTTTGTTCGCACGCCTTACGACCCGTTCGTGGCCTACGGCCGCTCGAAGACGGCAAACATTCTTTTCTCGGTGGCTTTCGATCACCGTCACCGCGGGCGCGGTGTGCGTTCCGCAGCCGTACATCCCGGCGGGATTCAGACCGAGCTCGGCCGTCATCTGGATCCCACATGGATTCCAACGATGATCGGCCAGATCAACCAGCAGCTCGCAGCCGAAGGCAAGCCGCCGTTCGAATTCAAGACCATTCCTCAAGGCGCTGCGACCAGCGTCTGGGCCGCCGTTGTCGCTCCCGCCGACGAAGTGGGCGGCCACTATTGCGAGAACTGCCATGTGGGCAGCATTGTTCCGGACAACGTCGACATCAGCGTGGGCAGCGAAGGCGTCCGCGGATACGCGCTGGATCCGACAGGGGCCGAGGCGTTGTGGAAGAAGAGCGAAGAAATGGTCGGCGAATCATTCTGATATTCGCTCCCGCCTCCGTAGAATAGGTAGGACTGTGGCCTGAATTGGTTTTTGATTCAGGCCGCAACGCCTGCCAAGGAGTTCGTCCATGTCTGATTCATCCGGCACATTCGAGAACGGCATCAGCCTTTTTGAAGCCATGTACACCGCACGGGCGATGCGCTGGCTGAAAACGGATCCGATTCCCGACAAACTCCTCGAGCAGGTGCTGCACGCTGCGATTCAGGCGCCTAACGCCGGCAATCGGCAGAACTGGCTGTTCATGGTCGTGCGCGATGCCGAGCAGCGAAGACGCATCGGCGAAATCTATCGCCGTGTGAGTCTGTGGGTGTTGAAGCGATATGAGCACGCCGGCCGGCCCGCGAATCAATCCGAGGCCGAGTACGAGCACATGATGCAGGGAGGGCTGCATCTCTACGAGCACATGCAGGACGCTCCCGTTCTGCTGATTCCGTGTCTGAAAATTACTCCGTTCGACTTGCCCGCCGAGATTCCGGCGGACGTGCAGTCAGCGATGCGCAGCGCTGCTCCGTGGACAGCGGGGGCCAGCATTTATCCCGCGATACAAAACTTGATTCTGGCTTGCCGCGCGCTCGGCCTCGGCACGTTAATAACGACCAATCACACCGTCGCAGAGGAAGAGATCAAGCAGGTGTTGAATCTTCCGCCGGAGTATCGCACGTTCGCGCTCATGCCAATCGGATATCCGGAGCGCAACTTCGGCCCGGTCAAGCGTCGTCCGCTATCGGAAGTGGCAATGCTTGACCGCTACGGAACGCCCTTTGGCTCGTGAGCCTCGCCTGGTTATTCGTCGCGCAGGAGGAGCAGGGGATCGACATGTAACGCGTGCTGCGCCGGAATCCATGTAGCGATCAGGCCCAGCAGCAGCATCACCAGGATCGCTCCGCTAAGCACCAGCGGGTCGCGCGGAGTTCCCAGGTAGACGATAAATGCCAGGACGCGACTGGCCAGGATTCCCAGCAACAATCCCACTCCCGAGCCGATCGCCAGAAGCCTGAAGGCTCGCCCCAGCGCGGCTTGCAGCACTTCCTTGCGCTGCGCCCCCAAGGCGATGCGAATTCCCAACTCTCGCAACCGCTTGCTGACCGAGTAGGCCGCCATTCCGAAGATGCCGGTAACGGCCAACATCGCTCCCAAAACGCCCAGCACGGAAAGCGAGAATGTTGCCGCACGTGCGCCAAACAAAGCGGTGTCCAGCTTCTTGTTCCACGTTTGAATGTAGAAGGGTAATCCGGGATCCAGTCGTCTCAGCTTGCCGGTGATCTCAGCGGTGAGTTGCTGCGGGTCGCGATTAGAGCGCACCACCAGGAAGGTTTGCGCGGAAGGTGATTGCAGGATGGGCAGGAACATCGCCGGGATGCGGCACCTCCATGATGGTTGTGTACTTGCCGTCTTCCACGGTGCCAACAATCTGAAGGCGCGTGCCATCAGGCAGTTTGAAGTAACGTCCCATCGCATTTGTCGGAAAGCCGAAGATCCTGCGCGCAAACTCTCGGTTGACGATGGCGACGCGCGGAGCCGCCGCGTCGTCATGCCAGGTAAACGTCCGACCCGAGAGCAGAGCCGTGCCTGCTGCCTGGAAGTATTCCGGCGAGATGTCGTAATTGAATCGCTTCCGCCGCTGCATGCTGGGGACGAAAGTCCGTGGTCGCGTCAGTGAAGACATTTACGGGGTTCCAGCTGTCATGCAGAGGCGGTCGCATCGACAAGGCCGACGGACTGAACCCCGGGAATCGCTTCCAGCTCCTGGATCATGCGCTTGTGCATGATGGCCGCTTTGTCGCCGCTATATCCCGCCATACTTAGGCTGGCGTCCACCAGCATTGCATTTTGCGGCTCAAAACCAAATCGTGCGTTAACGGTGTGCTCTAATCCCCGTATCGCGACCATGGACGAGGTAATCAGCACCGCGCAAATTGCAATCTGCACCACCAGCAGGACGTCGCGAAGTGAGAGACGCCGTCCGATGTTGCTCGTAGCTCCGGCCTTGATGATCTCGTACGGACTCGCCTGCAAAACTTGCCCGACCGGAACCGCCCCGAACAGCAGCGCACTGACCACAGCCAGCAGAAAAGCTACCAGATAAACCGTCGCGTCGGGAGTCGCCGGCAGGTGCATGGGATATCGCGGCATCGGCTGCCAGACGTGCAGGCCGTGCAGCAGCATCACGCTGCCCCATACCCCAACTCCTCCGCCGATCAGCGATACCAGCATCGCTTCCGTAAAGAACTGGCGCAGCAGACGGCGGCGAGTGGATCCCAGAGCCAGCCGTAACGCCACTTCGCGAGAGCGGTCCGCCGCTCGCGCCGCGAACAGGCTGCCCAGGTTGGCGCACGCCGCCAGCAGAATCAATCCCGCCAGCAGCATCAGTCCTGAGAAGAACGCCTTCAACGGCCGTCCCAGATAATCACCATAGAGGCTGGGACGCGCCAGCAGGAAGTCCAACTTGCCGTCTTCGATGGGATAAGTCTTCTCCAGATACGCGCCAATTGAATTCAGATCAGCCACTGCCTGCGAGGGAGTAACGCCGTTCTTCAGGTGTCCCATCACCATGAAGACCCAGCGGTCGCGGCGCGAGTTCAGTTCGTTGACGCCCTCGATCTGCGGCTGGTTCACCATGGGCACAGAACAGGTCCGGACTGAAGAACAACAACGTTCCGCGGAACCCTGGAGGCGCTACGCCGAGGATGGTGTACGGGTGCCTGTCCAACTGCACCACCCGCCCAACCACATCGCGATCCTCATTGAAGTGACTGTGCCAGTAGTCGTAGCCAAGAACGACGTAGGGCGCGCTGTTAGGACCGTGCTCGTCGGACGGATGAAAGAAGCGGCCAAGGAACGGCTGAATGCCGAGTTCATCGAAGTAGTTCCCGGTAGACTCAATGGCCCACGCGCTCGACGCGCCCGAGCCCGCGTCTATGCCGACCTCGGGTGGCGGTGTAGCCGGCCAGTCCATCGAAGCTGCGATTGCGTTCGCGCATATCAAGGTAGTCCGGGTAAGACTGGCTGGGGTCCAGGAAGCTGGCCCGCCGCTCGATGGCGTAGAGGCTCTGCGAGTGTCGGAACATTCAGCGGGCGCAGCAGGAACGCATCCATCATGCTGAACACGACCGCGTTTGCGCCGATTGCCAAAGCCAGCGTAAGCACCGCCGCGAGGGTGAATCCGGGAGACTTGCGCAACTGCCGCATTGCGTAGCGAATGTCCTGAACCAGCCCGCTCATCGCGCCATCCTCGCTGCCGGCAAGCGCAGCGCTCCCCTTTAGAAGCGCAATTCTCATACCATCTTGTGCGGTTTGCAAGCTATAGACAGGGAAGTGTTATCGGCGGGATCGGCCTTCCCAGCGCGTCGAGCGCGTATCCGCTGGTGGAACAAGGTGTCCGGAAGAGGACAGCGAGCGGACGTTACAGCGGGGGAAAGATAGGGGCACGCTGGTTGGCGTACCCCTTCGTTGTTCAGTGTGCCAAGGCCATCACTTCAGCCTCGTTGACCTCGACGTCGCTGAAGAATTTGTTGATTTCGTCGATGATCTGCGGACCGCGACGCGTGCCCAACCGCGAGGCCCCCGCGGCAATGGCCATGATGGTGAGTTGTGCGGGATTGTAGGAGCCGTAGCCGGAGAACTTGACGCCCACCTCCGGCGGAACCGTCTGCCGCATGATCCGCACATGTTTAATGGAAGGATTACCGCCGCGTCCGGTAGAGCACTTCACGAAGTCGACGCCGGCTCGCACTGCACATTCGCAGCCGGCTTTGACCTGGTCGTCGCTCAACAGCGCTACCTCGAGGATGGCCTTCACCTCCAGGCCGGCTGCGTGCCCGACATTCACCACCGCAGCGATGTCTGCCGTGTAGATCTGGTACTCCTTGTCCTTCAGCCTGCCGATGTTGGTGACTACATCGATGCATCCCGGCCGGCCCCGCAGCGTCTCCACCATCTCCTTTGCCTCGTGGACTTTGAATGCAGTGGGGTTCGCTCCGAAGGGAAAGCTGAGGACGGCGCCGGTTTCGATGCCGGTGTCTTCCAGCAGATCAGCCGTCAAGGAGACCCAGTAGGGATTCGGATGAACCCCCTTGAATTTGTACTGCAGGGCCAGCTTGCAGGCCTCACGAATTGCGGTCTCGGTCGTGTCCGGATCGAGGATGGCGTAATCGATCATCCCCGCCAGTTTCTCCGAGGTGTATTCCACACCGTTGATGATCATTCCAAATCTCCTGGCGGCTAGAAAACACCGCCCGCAGTGAGGGCCTCATAGGTATGCACAAAACGCCCGTAACCGTCGTCGTAGGGTTCACGCGATGTCGCATTCGGCGTGTATTCCTTCGTGACGTGCACGGCGACGTCCACCGCTTCCTGGTACGACTTGTAGAGTCCAGCGCCCACGCCCGCATAGAGAGCTGCTCCCAGCGCTCCGGTCTCGTGCGTCTGCAGCACCTGAATTGGTGTTTGATAGATATCGGCCTGCATCTGCACCCATAGCGGAGATTTCGATCCGCCGCCGGTGAGGCGAATAACCTTGATCTTCGTTCCGGCTTTCTTTTGCGCTTCGATGATGTCGCGCATCTCGTAGCAGATGCCTTCCATCACCGCTCGCGCCATATCGGCTTCGGTGGTTCCCAAAGTCATACCGACGAACGTGCCTTTGGCATTGTTGTTTCCGCGCGGTCCACCTGCACCCTGCAGGTATGACAGGAAGGTGACGCCATGCGCGCCTGCGGGTGACTTCTCGATTTCCTGATCGATCAGCTTGTAAGGATCCTGGCCGATCAGTTTGCCCGCTGCTTTCTCCAGCTCGCAGAAGGTGTCGCGATACCAGCGGAAGCTGCTGGCCGCGGCGACGGCGAAGCCTTCGATGGTCCAGTTCTTGGGCCCAACGTTGCCCTTCACTACCAGCTTGCGATTGGGATCGCGGATAGGCGCGTCCGAAACGACGAAGCAGGAGCCAAACGTCCCCAGCACCATTGCGCAGTCGCCGCCTTTGACGGCGCCGCAACCGAAGGTCGAGCAGTTCTGATCGTGAGCGCCCACGCAAAGCAAGGTGCCCTCGGGCAAACCAGTCTTCTCCGCGACATGTTTCGGTACTCGCCCTACCGGTTGGCCACCTTCTGCCAGCTTGGGATGCTGCTTGATGTCGAGGTCGAACAGATCCATGATCTTCTGGCTGTAGACATGCTTGTCGACGTCCATCAGGGAAGCACGGCTCGACGAGGACAGATCGGTCCAATAGTCCTCGACGCCAAACTCACGCAGGAAGTAGTCCTGATGGGTGGTGAACATTGCGGTCTTGTCGTAGATCTCGGGCTCGTACTTACGAAGCCAAAGATACTTGTGCAGGCTGAAAATCCCGCCGGGCGTGGGATCGCCCGTGATCTTGTAAAAGTCTTCCGTACTGATTTTGCTTTTCAGCTCTTCCGCCATCTCTGCGCCACGCAAGTCCTGCCAGCCAATAAACGAACGCAACAGCTTGCCGTTCTTGTCGACTGGCCCGGTCACGCTGCCCTGGCTGGACAGACCGACCGCAATAATCTCTTTGGGATCGATCTTGGCGTTGGCGATGGCTGCTTTGCAGGAATCGAAGAGAGCCGGGGTGATGTCCTCGGCCAACTGCTCTACCCAGGTCGGCTTGGGATAGTAGCAAGGGTACTCGCGGTAATCGCTGCCGATTACGTTGCCTTCGATGTCAAAGATGCAGGTCTTGCATCCGGTTGTGCCTTCATCAATACCAACTAAATATTTGCCCATACACCGCTCCTTGAGTAAGAGAGTTATGAATTGCTCACTTCTACTGCGGATATCTTTAGTTTGTTGCTTAGCCAACGCCCACCAACTCGGGCTCATTCACCATGTGAACCGCGGCACGCGACAGCTCGTCGACGATCCACGGCGCATTACGCGTTCCGATGCGATCCGCACCGGCCAGCAGGCAGCCCAGCGCCACCCACGGCGTCCAAAAGCTGCCCGTACCGGCAACCTTCAGCTTGATATGCGGCGGAACAAGTTTGCGCATGGCGCGAACCTGATCGAGCGTCGGACCCTTCTCGCGTCCGGTCGAAGTCTTCACCCAATCGGCGCCGGCTTCGGCTGCGAGTTCGCAGGCAATTCTAAGTTCTTCATCGTTCAGCAGGCCCACTTCCAGGATGGCCTTACATTCAGCGCCGCCGTCGTGAGCCACCTTGGCTACCTCGGCGATGTCATTCTTGTAATAGCGGTAGTCCTTGCTCTTCAGCTTCCCGACGCTGGTCACCATATCAATGACCCACGGTCTGCCCTTCAACAATGCCGCTCCTGTCTGCGCCTCGTGGACCTTCACCTCGGTCGCGTTGGTGCCGAAGGGGAAGCTGACCAGGCAGCCGGTTTCGATGCCGGTGCCTTCCAGTTCATGCGCCACCAGCGCCATCCAGACTGGGTTGGAGTGAAAACCCTTGAAGTTGTAGCGGCGGCTGATTTCGCAGCACTCCAGGATTTCTGCCTCGTTGACATTGGGATTCAGCGACGAAAAATCCATGGCTTGCGCCAGGAATTCCTTGCTGAGATCGACACGTCCTAACTTCAGACTCATTGGTTCCTCCTCTCACCCACACTGACTGCGCCTCTGGGCAGCAGTCAGGCGTAAACACTCTGTTCTTTGGTGACGCCTTTGAACTGAGGCACAAGCCCGATTTCGCGCATCTGGTCAAGAGCTCCAATGATTGCCGGTGCGGCGCGCGTTCCAATGAGATCGGCGCCCGCCACCAGGAAGCAATACGCGTTCTGCGGACGCGGGAACTTCACTCCGGCGACCTTCAGCTTCACGCCGCTTCCACTCAGGCATTTGCGCATCAGCAGGAACTGCTCCATCGTCGGGCCTTCAAACTGCCCGGTCGATGTCTTGGCATATCCCACGCCGGCTGCGGCCAGCAGTCCGCACGCGTTCTCGATGTCCTGATCGGAGAGGAAGCAGACTTCCAGGATGACTTTGGTGAGGGCCGGACCAGCAGCAGCCTTGAATGCCTTCAGGTCCTGCTCAATAACCTGCAGCCGTTTGTCTTTCAGCGCCCCAACATTGATGACCATGTCGACCGCGCCGCAGCCGGCCGCCACCGCGCGCTCGGTTTCGAAGGCCTTCATGACCGAGGTAGAGGCGCCGAACGGAAAGTCGATGCCGGTGGCCGGCAGAATATCGGTACCCGCCAACTCTTCCCGCACGATGGGAGTCCAGAAGTGACTTGCGCTGTAGAAGGCGGCGCAGTTGTACTTGATGGCTTCCTTACAACCTTCTCGAATGTCCTTCTCCTGCGTGTTCTTGGGAAGGACGGAGTGATCGAACAGCTTGCCTAATGCCCACTTGTCGTACTGCGAGAGATCGACCATTTGACCCACTCTCTTTCTCGCGGCCCTAGCCGCAAGGGTTACAAAGTCACGATGTTTTTCAGCTCGAGTATGGTCTCAACCATGAAATCGGGGCTGCACGCGGACAGATCCTCACGCGTCCCGATTCCGTATAAAACTGCGCAGGAAGCGATGCCCGCGTTCTGAGCCGTGCGGACATCGGTTGGTGTGTCGCCTATAAGGATCGCGTTGTCCGGCGAACTGTGCAGCGTTTGCAGGACATGATGGATACACTCCGGATCAGGTTTGGGCCGCTGCACGTCGTCGGCGGTGACCACCACGTCGAAATAACGTTCGATGCCCAGAGCCTCGAGGATCTTGAAGGTGGCCGCGCGAATCTTGTAGGTGGCCAGGGCGATTCGCTTACGGCGGCAGTAGAACTCCAGCATCTCCTGCACGCCGGGGTAGAGAACGGTTCGCCGCGCGCAATTCTGCTCGTAGTACTCGCGGAAGAGCAGCATCGCCTCATCGACTCGGTCTTTCTTGTCGTCATCCAGGCACCGCAGCAGCAGGTTCCTGGCGCCGCCTCCGATACAATTCCGAATGAAGGAGAACGTTGGCACGCCGCTATGTACCTGGAGCAGGGCATGGCGCGCGGCGCTAGCTAGATCCTGCGCCGAGTCAATGACGACGCCGTCGAAGTCGAAGATCAGCAGATCGAAGGTGCGGCTAGCGGTACAGCGTTCTCTTTCGGCGATGGGCAGCATGGAGAATGGCCTCTACGGGATGCGCAGCCCGCAGCTGATTGTGAGTGGCGAATGTGGAACGCGGGCAGGGCAGCTCCGCTTCTCCGCACAAAGAGAAACCGCCCCGCAAAATCGCATAGGAATACGATCCAGCAGGGCGGTTTTTTATAAGGGCTCTACCGCTGCGAGCTAACCATCGCACCCGCTATAAATGAGTGTCAAGGTCGTATGACCATGCTCCATGTGATATCGTCAGCACGCTCATTTGTCAGGGGATCTATCCCTCTTCCCGGCAAATCCAATGGGCGGGGTAGATGCATGAGGGCTGAGCCATGAAAAGCAGAGCGGAAGAACTAGCCAACATCGCCAACCAGCAGTTTGAGCTGTGCGTCATCGGAGGCGGAGCTACCGGAGCCGCATGCGCTCTGGATGCGCAACTGCGCGGCATCCGAACGGTGATGATCGAGGCCGGCGACTTTGCCGGGGCTACTTCGAGTGCGGCCACCAAAATCATTCACGGAGGCGTCCGCTACCTCGAAGAAGCCGTCAAGGGCCTTGACCTTAAGGAGTATCACGTCCTGATCCGCGCTCTGCACGAGCGCGTCCGCATGCTCGACAACGCTCCCCACCTCACGCGTCGCCTGGAATTCCTAGTGCCCAGCTATAGCTGGTTCAACGCCGCTTATCTCGACATTGGCTTGAAGATGTACGACTGGCTCGCCGGTCCGGGACGCATCTCGCCCAGTAAATTTCTGTCGCGCCAGGAGACCCTCAAACGCATGCCCGACCTGAAGCAAAAAGGCTTGGTCGGCGCCGTCGCTTATTCTGACGGCCAGTTTGATGACGCGCGCTACAACCTCACTCTGGTGCAAAGTTTCACGCACGCTGGCGGCGACACCCTGAATCACGCGCGGGTTACGGACTTGCAGCGTCAGCCCGACGGCAAGATCTCCGGCGTGGTAGTCAAAGACCAGCTCACAGAGAGCACCTTCGGTGTCGGCGCCAAGGTTGTCGTCAATGCGACCGGCCCCTTCGCCGATGCGATTCGCCAGATGGCCACTCCAACGGTCAAGCGGCGAATGCGTCCCAGCAAAGGCGCTCACATTCTCTTCCCACTCGAAGTGTTCAGAACCCAAGACGCCCTGCTCATCCCCAAGACCGACGACGGCCGCGTTCTCTTCGCTCTGCCGTGGAATGGCCGCCTGCTGGTGGGAACGACGGATGAGGAAGTCGCGGTCGACGCTGAGTTAGTCGTGACCAAGCAGGACGTCGACTTCATGCTGGGGCAACTGAACAAGTATGCCTCGCGCCCGATCACGGCCGGCGAAATCGTCAGCGGCTTTGCCGGAATGCGCCCGCTTGGTTGGGTCAGGCGAGGGTGGGAGTACTGCCAAGCTGGCTCGCGACGATGTCATCGAGGTGGATGCCGCCAGCGGACTGATCAGCATCATGGGCGGCAAATGGACCACGCATCGTGCCATGGGCGAGGACACCATTACGCGCGTTCAAAAATCCCTCAACGTGCCTGTGACCGACTGCCCGACGCGCAATCACGTGTTGTACGGCGGCGAGGGCTACACCTCCGACTATTGGAAGAAACTCTGCCAGGACTATCAAGTGTCGGAGGCGACTGCGCAACATCTGACGAGCAAGTTCGGAACCGCGTCGGAGAAAGTGCTGGCGCTGAAGGGCGAAAATTCCGCGCTGCTCCAGCCGATTCTCGGCGGGCCATCCGCCGATTCAGGCCGAGGTGGTCTACTCGGTTCGTTATGAAATGGCAGCGACGATCGAGGACGTGCTTGCCCGCCGCATCGGAATGCAGCTTTACTCCTGGTCGAATTCCATCGATGCCGCGCCGGTCGTCGGTTCACTGCTGGCGGCCGAGTTGGGATGGAGCAGCGATGCCGCTCGGGATGCTGTTGCGCAATACGTCGCGAAGATCAATCATCTGCTGCGATCAGCAGGGTTGTCGTATAAATCTTCGAACCGAGGTCAGTGACGAATTCTTACGCCGTTTTCGAGGAAGCTGTCGAGATGCTGCTGGATCGTCAGCAGCGCATCGCGCCGCCGTTCCAGGCGGCTCATCATCAGCGCTCCTTCCAGCGATGAGATGATCAGTGTCGCCAAACCCTTTGCGTCGGTGCCGCGCCGTATCTCGCGCCGCTCAATCCCTTTCTTGACGATGGATTGCAGATGGTCGCGCCAGCCGTGCAGCGCCTCGAGAGCACGATCGCGCAGCGCGGAATCGCTGTCGTCAACTTCCACAGCCGTGTTGAACAGCGGACAGCCTCCCGCAACGGCGGGCCGCCTCTCTACGAAGTTCGCAATGAATTGCTTGAGCTGGTCGACGCTGTTTTCTGCCTGATCCAGATCGTGCATGCGCGCCTCGGTGGCCGCGTTCCACGCGTAATCAAAGGCCTGGGCGGCCAAATCTTCCTTGCTGGCGAAGTGGCGATAGATGCCGCCTTTTTCCAGGCCAGTGGCCTCCATCAGCTCAGACAGCGATGCCCCCTCGTAGCCGCGCTGGTTGAAAAGTCCGGCAGCCGCCTCGATAATTCGTTGTCGTGTCGCTTCGCCTTTGGACATAGGACCCTCCCCGGGATCTGGCCGAATTGCGCTAAGACCACTCTAGTTCCAGATTAGATAAATTTGCGACCGTTCGGTCGCTTTAAGAATCCTATGCTGGCGAAAGGAAGACTCTCATGAACAAGCTGACGGGAAAAATCGCTCTCATTACTGGCGGTAGCAGCGGTATTGGATTGGCGACCGCGAAAGAATTTGTGAACGAAGGCGCCTACGTCTTCATCATCGGACGCAACCAGCAGGACCTGGAAGCGGCCGCCAAAGCAATCGGCAAAAATGTTGAAGCCATTCAGGGCGACGTCTCCAACTTGGCCGACCTCGACCGGGTTTTTGAGCAGATCAAGAAACAGAAGGGCAAACTCGACATCGTCTTCGCCAATGCCGGAGTGGCCCGCTTACGCAGCGCTCGGGTCCATCACTGAAGAACTTTACGACACCACCTTCGATATCAACGTCAAGGGCATGCTCTTCACGGTACAGAAAGCCCTGCCCCTGTTGCCCGACGGCGCCGCGATCATCCTCAACTCTTCCATCGTCGGCACCAAAGGCTTGGCCGCAAATAGTGTGTACAGCGCGACCAAAGCGGTGGCGCGATCGTTCGCCCGCAGCTGGACGACGGACCTGAAAGCGCGGCGCATTCGCGTCAACGCCATCAGCCCTGGTTCGATCGACACCCCCGGCCTCGCTGAGCTGTACGCCTCCGCCGCCGATGTCGGCAAAGAGCGAATGCAGATGATCTCCAGCCTTGTGCCGCTGGGTCGGTTGGGCAGGCCGGAAGAAATTGCCAAGGCCGTCGTCTTTCTCGCCTCGGACGATAGCAGCTACGTAGCCGGAATCGAGTTCTTCATCGACGGCGGCTTCGCCCAGGTATAACGCGCCCGACATTCCATGCGAAGGAGAAACCAATGGCGACACGAGAGATTGCAGTGCAGCGCTTCAGCCTGACGTCGAAGAAGTCCGTTCCCGAAGTCTTGGCCGCGTTAGAGAAGAGCATCGGCCGTCCGGACATGACGGCTTTTCGGCGGCAGACTGCGGCGGCCAGGAATTATTCCGAGCTCGAACAGGCCGTTAACGCCGCGGTTGGCGCGCCGGACTGATGGAGTTCGCCCGCTACGACCTCGGCGAGATTCTCCGCAAAGAAACGGGAGCGGCTTCGCCGCAGATCGTGCGCCTCGTCGTCGGCAACCCGCTGGTCATGAAGCGCATGGTCGAGCATGTGCCTGACGCAGGCTCCTACGCACCGATCACGATCCTGATCGACGAGCGCGCGGACGGCACGCATCTCTCGTACGACCGCATGGCGAGCTTCCTGGCTCCGTACGGAAACGCGCAGGCTCTGGAAGTTGCCAAGGCTCTGGATGCGAAGGTTGAGGCGCTGCTCACGGCCGCAGCTACGGACGAAAAATGAGCGCAACGGCAGCGGTTGCCGGGGAGCTAGGACCACGCTTCGCAGCCTTCGAATCAAAGAAGACGTCGCCGAACATATGGCTGATCGCCTTCACCGTGACGCTGGCGACGTTCATGGAGTTGCTGGACACCAGCATCGCCAACGTAGCGCTCCCGCACATCTCCGGCGGCTTGGCGACCAGCTACGACGAGGCCACGTGGGTGCTCACCAGCTACCTGGTGGCCAACGCCGTAGTCTTGCCGCTGAGCGCGTGGCTCAGCCGCGTCTTCGGCCGTAAGAACTACTACATGGGCTGCGTCGCGTTGTTCAGCATAAGCTCGTTGCTCTGCGGCCTCGCGCCCAGCCTCAACTTCCTCATCTTCTTTCGCGTTCTGCAAGGCGTTGCCGGAGGCGGCCTTGCGCCGGTGGAGCAGGCGATCCTGGTCGATACTTTTCCGGCCGAGAAGCGCGCGTCCGCCTTCGCGCTCTACAGCATGGCGATCGTCACCGCGCCGGCCATTGGGCCGCCGCTGGGCGGGTGGATTACCGACAGCTTTTCCTGGCGCTGGGTCTTCTTCATCAATGTGCCTATTGGAATCATCTCGCTGGTGCTGACCAGCCAGTTCGTCTCTGACCCGGTCGAGTTCAAGCAGGAAGTCGAGGAGGCGCGGCGCGCGGGTAAGCTCCGCATCGACTATCTCGGCATCTTGCTGGTGGCCATCGGATTCGCTTGTCTGGAAGTCGTTCTCGATCGCGGACAGCGTGACGACTGGCTGGAAAGCCGCTTCATCACGACATTCTTGCTCATCGCACTTGGCGCTCTGGTAGTCGCGATTGTCTGGGAGTTGCGTCAACCTGATCCCGTGGTCGAACTTGGCCTGTTGCGCGAGCGAAATTTCGCCATCTCCAACTGCTTCTACTTTCTGTTCGGCTTTGTTCTGTTCGGCAGCACCGTGCTCATTCCCCAAATGCTGCAGCAGTTGTACGGCTACACAGCGACGGATGCCGGTCTGGTGCTCGGTCCGGGAGCGCTGGTGATTGTCTTCATGGCGCCCATTATCGTGAAGCTTCTGCCGAAGGTCGGTGCGAGAATCCTGCTCGTTACCGGCTTCGGTATTCTTGCGCTCTCGATGCTGCACTTCAGCAGCTTCGATCTCACGACCGATTATCATCACGAAGTCTGGGCCCGCGCCCTGCAGGGCCTGGGATTGTCGTTCCTCTTTGTACCTACCAGCCAGCTTGCGTACTCCTATTTGCCGCGCGCCAAAAACAACAAGGCGTCGAGCCTGACCAATCTTTTCCGCAACCAGGGTGGCAGTTTTGGCATCGCTTTTGTTACGACCATGCTGGAGCGGCGCACCCAGTTCCATCAGTCGGTGCTGGCCGACCACGTCAGCGGTTACGAGCCGGGGGTGAGGAGCTTCCTGAGCCGGGCGACGCAGACATTTATTGCAGCCGGCGCAAGCTACTCCGATGCTTCGAACAAGGCGCTGGGGTTGCTGTCGAAGGTGGTAGCCGGGCAAGCGGCAACGCTGGCGTTTCTTGATTGCTTCCGCCTGCTGGGTTACGCGGCTCTGCTGGGAATTCCGCTGGCACTGGGGATCAGGAAGTTTCGAGTCGGCGGCGCCACCGGCGGTCACTGAAGCTCAAGTGCGAATTCTGCATCCATACCCTGGGGTTCGATCTGCCATCGAACCGACATGAACAACCTGTGAAATTGTCTTGGTAAGAGTTCAATTGGCCAACATAACCGGCGCGGCTCTGCGAGACTACTAACCTCAGGCCACGCGACAAGTCGATAGAAAGGAATTGACGATGAAGAAATCCGGAAACTCGACCGCAACCCTGGAACGCCGTCAGATGGCTCCGCTGAATACCCCGACCGATCTGGACGAGAGCGCCAGGAAAGACATTGCCGGCGCGATGAACGCCATTCTCGCCGATGTCTTCGCCCTGTATCTGAAGACCAAGAACTTTCATTGGCACATGAGCGGCCCGCATTTCCGCGACTACCACCTGCTGCTGGATGAGCAGGCTGACCAGATTTTTGCCATGAGCGACCCAATTGCCGAGCGCATCCGTAAAATCGGCGAACCGACGATTCGTTCCATCGGACAGGTCACCCGCCTGCAACGTATTGAGGACAATGACGCCGACTACGTCGAGCCCAACGACATGCTCTCCGAACTGCGTGAAGACAACAAGGACCTGGTGAGCCGCCTCCGCCAGGCCCACGAAGTTTGCGACGAGCACAATGACGTCGCTACCACCAGCCTCATCGAAGTGTGGATCGACGAGACCGAGCGTCGCACGTGGTTCCTGTTCGAAGCCAGCCGTCATCCGGACGCCCAGGGCCACTAGCCGATCTAACACCTGAATCGAAGTCAGGGAACTCGACGTGGCCCATCAGGCATCGAGAGTTCCCTGTTTTCCCGTAGCCACAAGACCCTCACCTCGGGATGCGCGCCTTGACACTGTGCAGGCCGCGGACAACTATGTTGCCATGCGTTTCACCCGCCGCGATTTCCTGAAGACCACCGGAATAGCCACCGCCGGCACCCTCGTACCTGTTCTGCGCAGCGAAGCCGGGCCCGCCTCCGTCATCCTCCCGCAGCATGAAATTGCTGCTGACTACACTCTGCGCATCGCTGCGACACCGGTAGAGCTTTCGCCCAAGTTGATCGTGTCGACCACAACCTACAACGGCCAGTTTCCCGGACCGCTGCTGCGCTTTAAGGAAGGGCAGCCGGTCACGGTCGACATCGTCAACGACACCGATACGCCCGAGCAGTTGCATTGGCACGGGCAGATGGTTCCGGTTGACATCGATGGAGCGGCGGAAGAAGGTACGCCTTACATTCCGGCTCACGGCAAGCGCCGCATCACGTTTACCCCGCGCCCCTCGGGACTGCGCTTCTACCACACGCACAATCGCGCTGGCGCCGATCTGTCGGCAGGCCAGTACAGCGGACAGGTCGGCCCGGTTTACATCGAGCCGAAGCAGGAGCCTGGACAATACGACCGCGAAGTGTTTCTGACGCTGAAGGAATTTCAGCCGACCTTGAGCCACGGCGGCGACATGGACATGGACTTCCTTTCGCCGTCAGCGCCCGTGCCTGCACTGAAACAGCAGGGTGAGTCGGCAATGAAGGCCTCACTGGCTAAGGGCTTGCTCAAAGGTTACGAAGTCGGATACGCGGCCTTCACCATCAACGGGAAGATGCTCGGCCATGGAGAGCCCATCCGCGTAAAGGCCGGCGAGCGCGTTCTCTTCCATGTCCTCAACGGCAGCGCCACCGAGATTCGCAGCTTAGCACTGCCGGGGCACATGTTTGAAGTCGTAGCGCTCGACGGCAATCCGGTGCCGAAACCCAGCAAGGTTCCGGTGCTATGGCTGGGCACGGCCGAGCGCGTCTCGGCGATCGTCGAGATGAATCGCCCCGGCGTGTGGATCATGGGCGACACAGCCGACGACGACCGCCATCACGGCATGGGCATCGTGGTGGAATACGCTGGCCGCGCGGGCAAGCCGCTATGGATCGCGCCGCCGAAGTTTCGCTGGAGCTATGACCGCTTTGCAAAGCCGGGCGCGGCGGCGGCTGCTCCGGATGAGACCTTCGAGATGACTTTCGTGAAGGAGAATGCCGCGGATGAAGGCTTCAATCGCTGGACTATCAATGGCGTGGCCTATCCTATGACGAGCGCTGTTGAGGCGGCGACCTTCCATCTGAAGCAGGGCAAGCGCTATCGCATTCAAATGCGCAACGCCAGCGACGACATCCACCCGATTCATCTGCACCGTCACAGCTTCGAGCTGACGAACATCGCCGGGCAGGCGACCGCGGGAATCATGAAGGACGTGGTGATGCTCGGCGGCTACCAGGAAACATCGATCGACTTTGTCGCCGACAATCCCGGCCTCACGCTCTTCCACTGCCATCAGCAGCTGCACATGGACTTCGGCTTCATGACGCTGTTCGACTATATTTAGGCAAGTCTCACGGCTGAATCCCAAATCTCTTGGCCCGAGCCCCGCGAGCTGTTCTCCCTAAGCAAGTCACCCTGGATTGTGACCCGTGGCACACGTTGCCCGCCTACCTGCGCTGGCCCACCTCTCGCCCTCGTTCTATAGTGGTATGTCGGCCTTTTTGCCGGCAATCTACGAGCAAAGGAATCGCTATGCTTCGTAAGACACGACTGTTCACTCCCGGTCCTACTCCTTTACTTCCAGCCGCCCAGAATGCCATTGCCGCCGCCGACATGCATCACCGTACGGCGGAATTTCGTGAAATCTTCTCCCGTACCCTTGCCGATCTGAAGACTTTCATCGGCACCAACAATGATGTCCTCATCCTCGCCTCGTCGGGCACGGGTGCGATGGAAGCTGCCGTGTCGAACCTTACCTCGCCGGGCGAGAAAGTTCTTGTCCTGAGCGCCGGCAAGTTCGGCGAGCGCTGGCGGGATCTGGCCAAAGCCTACGGCTGCGACGTCGAAGTCTTGAGCGTCCCGTACGGCGAGACCTTCGATCTGCGCGAAGTGAAATCCAAGCTGGACGGCGTCCGCGTGCTCTACATGCAGGCAACGGAAACCTCCACCGGCGCGCGTCATGACGTCAAAGCCATTTCGCAGCTGCTGAAGGGAAGCGACACGCTGCTGGTCGTCGACGGCATCACTGGCCTTGGCACCACGCACTTCGAGGTCGACAACTGGGGCATCGACATTCTCATCGGCGGCTCGCAAAAGGCCGTGATGATTCCTCCCGGCCTGGCGTACCTCAGCGTGAGCGAGCGCGCCTGGCAACGGATGGAATCGGCCAAACAGCCCCGGTATTACTTCGATCTGCGCAAGGAGCGCAAGTCCCAGACCAAGGGCGAGTCGGCGTTCACCCCAGCGGTCGCGCTGATTGCCGGACTGGGCGCGGCACTCGACTTCATCCGCAAGGCCGGCAACGGAAACATGGCTGACGGTCGCGACGCTCTCATCCACAACGCCGAAACCTCCGCCGCGATGGTACGAGCCGGCGTCAAGGCGCTGGGACTCGAGCTGTTCGCACCCACCTGCCCTGCGGCGGCTTGCACCGCGGTGCTGGCGCCTAAGGGCGTGGACTCGAGCGCCATCGTGAAAGAGTTCCGCGAGCGCTTCGCCATCGTGATGGCCAACGGACAAGGCGAGATGAAGGGCAAGCTCTTCCGCATCGCTCACCTGGGCTACTACGACTACATGGACGCCATCGGCGTCATCGGCGCGCTGGAGCACGTGCTGGCCAAGGTTGCGCCGTCCCACAAAATTGAACTGGGCGCTGGCGTGCGCGCCGTGCAAGAAGCCTTTGCAGGGCAATTCGCCGAGGCGGCTAAAGTATGAAGATCGTAATCGCGGACAAAGTTTCACCTTCCGCACTGAAGGTTTTCGGTGATGGCGACTGGACGATTGTCAGTCCTGACAAAGAGTCGCTAGCTCGCGAACTGGCGGAGGCGGACGGCATCGTGGTACGTTCGGCGACGTTTGTCGACGGCCCCATGATGGAGAAGGCGCCCAAGCTGCGCGTCATCGGACGAGCCGGCGTAGGCGTGGACAACGTTGACCTCGACGCGGCCACTAGGCGCGGCATCGTGGTCATGAACACTCCCGGCGGCAATGCTGTCGCCGTCGCAGAGCATACCTTCGCTCTCATGCTGGCGATGGCCCGCTTCATTCCGCGCGCCCATTCCACCACGGCAGCCGGCAAGTGGGAGAAGAAGTCGCTGCAGGGTACTGAACTCCGCGGCAAAACGCTGGGCATCGTCGGTCTTGGTCGAGTGGGCGTAGAAGTGCTGAAGCGCGCCCAGGCCTTCGGCATGAAGGTTGTCGCGCACGACCCTTATGTCGCTCCGGCTTTGGCCCAGCAGCTCAACGTCAGCATGGTTCCGCTCGACGAACTCTACGCGCAGTCGGACTACATCACGCTTCACGTCGGGCTCACGCCGCAAACGCAGGGCATGATCAACGCCGACGCCATCAAGAAGATGAAGAAGGGTGTCCGGCTGGTGAACTGCGCGCGCGGCGAACTGCTGAACGAAGCCGATGTGATTGCGGCGCTCGAATCGGGCCACATCGCCGGCGCCGGCCTTGACGTTTACCATCGCGAGCCGCTGAAGGATTCGCCGTTGATGTCACAGGCGAATGTGATTCTGACGCCGCACATCGCCGGCTCGACGAATGAGGCGCAAGAAGCCGTCGGAGTGCAGATTGCGCAGCAGGTGCGCGAGTACCTGCTGAAAGGCGTAATCCAGAACGCGGTCAACGTGCCCTCGATCAGCGAGGAAGAGTACGAGGAGATGCTGCCGTACATTGCCCTGGGCGAGCGGCTCGGCGCCTTTCTGGCGCAGTCATGCGAGGGAGGTCTGGAGGAGATCACGCTCACCTACAACGGCGAGGTCGCTGCTTGGCAGACGGCGCTGATTCGCAATGCCGCGGTAGCCGGCGCGCTGAATCAGTTGGCGCACGCCCATGAGCGGGCCAACCTGGTCAATGCAGTTTCGGCCGCCGAGGAGCGCGGTATCCGCGTCAACGAACGCAAGAAGGCAGAGGGCAGCAACTCGCTGCGCATGACCTTCAAGAGCGGCGCACAGGAAAACACGGCCGCCGGTACGGTTGCCGTCGGTGGTCCTCGCCTGCTGGAGATCGACGGTATTCACGTCGAGGCTCCGCTAGAAGGCAACATGATCTATCTGCGTAACCTCGACGTGCCCGGAGTTGTGGGTCGCGTGGGGACGGTGCTCGGCCAGCACGGTGTCAACATCGCCAACTTTTCGCTGGGGCGTGGCGCGGAATCATCGGCCGTCGCTGTGGTGCAGGTGGATGGCGATGTCAACGAGGCAGTACTGCAAGCCCTGCGCGGTATCGAGACGATCCTGAAGGCGAAAGCGATTCGCTTCTCTGTGCCTCAGGCGAAGCAGGTAGTCAGCGCGTAAACAATAATTGCTGTATGCCCATATAAGTAAATGGGGTTTGTGGGACACGCAGCAACGCTATCCAGCCGGAGTAGCAGATTGCTCCGGCTTTCTTTATGCGAAAAATACTTCTGAGGTCTGAGCCGTCGGTTGATCAGAGGCTAACGCAGCAGAGCCAGCCGGGCTTGCTAAGTTGTAGGATTCGTCATACTGCCTGTCCCAGACGGAAATCTGACGGTAGGCAGCCGTCACCGGCACCGGGCTGGGGCTTTGGATCTCGCAGGAGATCGTGCACAAGACGGAACGATTCGCATGCGCTCGCGACGCCAGTCGAAGAACGTTTGCGGCACGACCGTCTTCCGGCTATTTCTTCCTACTACCACTTAATATGTTGGTTGAGACGGTGGAGGGAATTACTTCGCCTCGATTTTCTGAAGGCGCTTTGTCGCCTGATCGATAACGTCGGCGAGTTCCGCTGCAAACTCCAGCGTGCGGTACTTCTGCAACTGTCGTTTAGCCTTCTCCGCGTTAAACCACTTCGGATCGCGGTAGCTTTCCGCCGGGCGCACCAAGCGCTTGACCTCGCACAAGTGCGCATGAACTAGAACCACTCGACGGCGCAGGCGGCCTGGCTTGCAATGCCAGTACGAGATGAATGGGCTGCGCTCGACGTGGCCCTTCACGCCGGCTTCCTCGTATGCTTCGCGCGCGGCGGCTTCAGCGTGTGTCGGATCTTCATCCACCCCGCCCTTCGGAAACGTCCAATGACCGTTGCGGGTGCGTACCAGAAGAAATTCCGGTTCATCGTCACGCATGCGATAGCACACGGCTGCCACGTGAACGCGGTCTAGACCTGGGGAGGAGTGAGGCCGTAAGCGGCGTAGCCGCGAAGACCTGGAAAGCGAGGAGCCCACGGGCTGGTCGCCGATCAGCAAGTGCGTCAACATGCCCACCGTTTAGTATGAGGGCACTCAGCGAAGTTGGGTGTGAATTATCTGTAAATCAAGAGTGCCGGAATCAACGAAAGAAACATCCGGCAGAGTAGCCGATGAGCGCCTGAAGGATCTGAGCAAAAAAGAACTGGCATCGCATTCGCGCGATGCCAGTGCAAGTCACCGGAAGGGATTTACTTTCCGCCCAGGGTGAAGTTGATTCCACCAAAATATTTGAAGCTGTTCTGGCCAGCCGAGTAGCCGGCGATATGGTTGGCGGAGAAGTGCGAGTACAGATAGTCGACTTCTACCGGACGAATCTGCACATGCTGTGACAGGGCGTAATCGACACCACCGCCGAACTCCATGGCGAAGCCGTTGTTGTTGCCGTTGCCGCTACCGCTGGTGCAGCCTTGGTTCTCGATGCAATGCAGCAGGGTGCCGTATCCATTGGAGTGGAAGGCGCCGAACAGGCCCTCACCGAAAGGCTGCCACTTGCCCGAGTGCTTCTTGATCTGCGGGCCAAACATATAAGTGAAGGCGTTTCCGCTGGCCGAACCGGCGTAACCGTAGTTGTCCTTCAGGTACTTGGACCACCCGGTGCCCACGGCATAGCCTTCGAAGTCGGCCTTAAGACCGAACAGCGAGCTGAAGTTGTAGACAAACGCGCCGCCACCGCCATTGAAGTTCTGGCTGGTGATCTTGGCGAACGAGGGATGGAAGTTTACGTAGGAGTATCCGCCGGTCAATTCAACCTTCGGGAACTCGTCTTGCGCGGTCGCGATCATAGAAAGAGCGCAAACGAAAGCGACGAAACAGATGATCTTCTTCAAGGACGTCTCCTCTTGCTCGATGTGGTGCTGGCTCAGCCGTCGCCCCATACCTTCGGACTGACCTGGCTCAGGGAAGGCTACGCAGCGCAACCGGCACAGTTTCAGGCTAACCGGGAACAGTTTTTTGTCATACTGAGAGAATATCTAGGGAGGCCACAAAAATCTTCCAGCAGATAAGCTATTGATTTTGAACGATATATATCAACCACTAGCAGTTTTTGGATTATCGCAGGGTAGAAAGGTCATGAGCAGGAAGCTGGCAGGCTCTGGCCGCCGGAACGGCGGAGTCAAGGTCGACCATCTATTCGAAGGGCCGCGATACCCCTCGCGATAGTGCACCTGTAGTGGCGCCGCACTGGGAGCGACCTTGACCCTCAACTTGTGCCAGTCGCCGTTGCGGTCCTGTTCGGGCGCTCGAAATCCCAGGATGTACTGGTTGCGCAGCTCACGGCTGATGTTGGCAGCGATCTTCGGAATTTGGCGGCGATCGTCGGCAGCTATGGTTCGCCCGCCACTGGCGTCGGTCAGCTCCCTCAGCCAGTCCCGTCCCATGCGCTCTTCGACCGTCTTCAGCAGCGGAATAGGCTCTTCGTCGAAGATGCCGATTGCATAGGTCAACACATCCGATTCCTCGATGACCTGCTTGATTTCTTTGCGGGTGTAACGGCTGATGTTGTCGCCCCCGTCGGAGATGATGAGCAAGGCTCGCCTTTGATAACGCGCGTGCCTCAACTGGGCGATGGCCAGGTAGATGGCGTCAAACAGGGCCGTGCGGCCATCCGGCGGCGACGCTCCCAGCCTTGCTTCCAGCGTCTCTACCGAGTCGGCTGAGGTCGCCAGCAAGCGCGGCTTTCTGGAGACCGCCACCGCGAAATATTCGTCCTCGGCGTTGGCGTTGTTGAAGAACTCGCGCACGGCCTGCTGTTCGTATTCGATTTTGTTCTTCATGCTGGCGCTGCAATCCAGCACCAACCCCACCGAGAGGGGCGCGTCTTCCCTGGAAAAGTACCGAATGGGCTGCTCGTCGGTCCCTTCATAGAGGGTGAAGTCCTGCCGATCGAGCGTAAGGACGGGTCGGTTCATCGAGTCGGTAACTGTGACCGGAACGAGAACAAGATTGACATCCACGCGCAGAGGCTTCGATGCTCTGATTGTCGCCCCGGTCGAGGCCTTGGGAGAGAGATGGACATTGTCTTCGGAAGATTGCGCTGGAGCGAATTGATTGAGATTCAGCAGCAGGGACAAGACAAGGAGGGATACAACGCGATGGCTGGCGATCCGTACGATCATCATCGTTCCTCCGCGAGACGGAACTCAGGTGATGCGTTGTGATGCAGAACTCAGGGTTCGGGTCGTCTAGCCTGGATGACAAATTTTCCGCTGGCGGCGAAGATCTCGCCGGGAGGTGAAGGGAAGTTGAAGGAACCCGATGGCCGCGCCTTCGCTAATCGCCCGCTGCCTGCGAGGCCGCACGGGCCGTATCCGTCGAAGTCAAGGTCCGCCCGAGCATCCAGTACACCGTGATCAGTCCAGCTACGAACAGCAGCAGAAATAACACAATGACGCTCCACTGTGGATTGGCAGGCATTTCGCGGATACTGACATAAGGCCGAAGATAAGCACTTCGCACCACCTGCCGCACCGCAACCATCACCACCAGGGTAAGCAGAGTGGTAGCGACGGCTAGTCGCGCGTGCAGCACAGCCTTGGGAGTGCGCACCGCCAGGATCGTGTGCATCACGGCGGCCAGAGGCAGCAGCATGCCGAAGCCGATCGAGTGAGGCCGCCAGAGCGCTTCCGGCAAACAAGTCCATCAATACGGAACGTGGCAGCGCCATCATGAACCACATTCCCACAAGATAGTTGACCACTGTGGAGGCGACGAACCAGTGCGATCCCTGCGCCATCAGCCACTGGCCATACTCGGTCGAACGCTTGGCAATGCCGGTGGCGAATACCGCCAATCCCGCAATCGCGAAGGCTCCGAGCATGAAGTGCAGATAACGCGGGACCAGCGTTGCCTCGCTCCAATTCAGGTTCATACCCGCCGTGCTGCGGTGATAAAGTTCAAGCCAGCGATCTGGAGAGAGCATCAATGTGAAGTTGTTGATGTAGATGAAGCCGATAGCGAGCATCAGGGCTAATGCGAGGTACAACGTGCCCGTTTGCTCCGGATGCGCTTTGCTGTAGTAGAGGCTGTAGTACGCGATGATCAGCGCCGGGATCACCGCAATCCAGAACACCCCGATAAGGATCGAGCTCGTATACAGGAAATTACCGTAGAGCACCTGGACAAAGAGCAGCGCGGCTACACCGAGCGTCACCGTAAACGCCAGCGAGACCGGCAGAACACGGATCGCAGCGTCGAACAATTGACCGGCGAAGGCGTTCTTCTTGCGACGTACGCCGCAGACGATGGCGATTGCGGTTCCGCCGACCGTGAGGTTCATGGCCAGCAGGTGAAGCAGGAAGGTCACCAGCAGCAGGGTCATCATCAGCCACACTGGTCCGGGTAGCGGCATCGGATCGGGAGTGGGAAGCGGAATGGGATTCGTCATCGTTGTTCCAGTCTTGGGTATTACTGCGGCGCGCCGCTTTGCAGAAACTCCGCCAGCGCTTTGCGCTGTTGCTCGGTGCCATGAAAGGCCGGCATCTCGGGATTCAGCATATCGAGTTGCGTGAGCATATCGCCGATGGTGTCGGCTCCAGTGCCTGCCAACTGAAGCGGCCGGAACTTGCCTCCCACGGTGTGGCACATGGCACAGCGCTCGGCGAAGACCTGGCGTCCGAGTTCGGCGGAAGTCAGATTTTGATCGGCCGGAGCGGGTGAGAGCGAAGCCAGGTACGCGCCCAGGTCGGCACGGTCATGCTCATTACCGGCGAAGTTCGGCATGGGCGCGCGCATAAGAGGAAGATGCTGGACGACATCGGTGGCGAACTCCGCGCTCCATCCGTGGACGCGCGGCGTCATCGCGCGATAGCCGTTTATGCTGTGACAGATTCCGCACTGGATGGCAAAGACCTGCTTGCCCTCCGCGATCGCGGTGGGATCACTGCGATCGATCCACCTGGCACTGGAGACGAAGCCGTCAGCATTGTAGTGCGGTAGGTTGGCCAGTCGAAGATCGTTGGAGTAGATATAGCTGCCGATTGCGTACGGCTTGCGCGCGACCTCGCGCGTGTATTCGCCCGTCCCCATAATGGTGAAGCCACACAACAGAATGAGCGCCACCACCGGAGCCCTTAGCCATGACGGTTTGGCCACCGCGAATACAGCCGCTAATAGAAACGCGAACGCCGCCGCCATCATTCCCAGGTCAGCGACATGGCGCATCGCCGGCAGCACGATGTCGAAGTAAGTCTTGGCTTCCGGCGGAAACGACGCGAAGTACCAGCGCACCGGCAACACAAGGAACAGAATGCCAGCGAGGATCCACCCTCCGGCATAGCGCACCACGCGCTCGCGCACTGGACTGGCGACCCGCAGACCGGTGACGAGGCCGAACATTCCCGCCAGCACGACGGCCATGCCGCTACGCACGATCAGCGAGGGCCAGTAGGTAGGATTGAAGAATCCGCTCCAGAAGGCGTGATTCTGCAGCCAGCGTCCGGGCGTCAGCATGTAAGTCAGAATGCCGTTGATGATGACCAGACTGGCCCATGCGGCGACGAAGTAAATCCAGCCGACTGCCATGTGCGCGCCGCGGTCGAGCCGATCCCATGCGTAGGCATACACCAGCGCCGCGGTGATCTCGACGAAGAAGAACACCCATTCAATCGCCCAACCCCAGACAAACGTATGGATGAGCGATGACGTCGCCTCAGGGCTGATGAGGCCGATGGTGAACCAGATGGCGACTCCGGTCAGCGCTCCGGAAACCAAGGTGAGCAGGGCGAAGAACTTCGAATGCTTGCGCACGTAGGTCAGCAAGCCGGAGTCATTGCTCTTGTTCGCCTTGCGTTCCAGCAGAACGAGATAGGCCCCGCCGCCGACCGCGAAGTGCGAGATGAAAACGTGCACGACCGCCACGCATGCAATCAGCAAGGCGCCGGGAAATCCAATTTGCCACAGGGGATAGTTCATCGGCTCAGATCCGTAACGATCACCATGCGCGAACGGTGTACGGCGGTTCTGTGATATGGATCACTTCGAGATGTGCGCCGTCGGAGGCTTGAGGAGCGCCGGGAGGCCCGGGTACCTCGACTGTCAGCCGGCTGTTCAGCGTCACTCGGCGATGTCGCGACTCCACTAAAGAGCCATACGTCCCGATATGGTTAGCCCTTTCCTGCTTGACCCAACCCGGCTTTTCTGTAAAAGTATGCGAACGCGAGTCTTACGTTGGGAACGCAGCCATGCATTCGGGCCTTCCTGTCGTAGAGTTTGATCGCTCCACTTTGATGATACGCATTGAGGTCACGCTCAACGCCGATCCTACCGCCATCAGTCCGGTGGTAGAAGGCATTATGGAAATGGCGCGCCGCCTGGAATGCGCCGCCGGCAAAGAGTTTGAGATCGAGACCGCATTGCGTGAAGCCTTGGCCAATGCCATCGTGCATGGATGCAAGGGCGACCCGACCAAGAAGGTGCAATGCTGTGTCGGCTGCGACGAGAGTCGCGGCATGCTGATCGTCGTTCGCGACCCCGGCACCGGTTTCGACCCCTTCGCCATCCCCGACCCGTGCAACGGCGAGAACGTTTACTCCAATCACGGCCGCGGGATCTACCTGATCAATCAGCTGATGGATGAAGTGAAGTTCGAACGCAACGGCACCGAAATCCACATGCGGAAGTACTAGCGCGGCTGCTGTCTTCAGCTTTCCTTTACGGCAATCTTTGGGGAACGTTGCCTTATAGTCGCCGCATTCCAACGTTACATCAACGCCTGAAGCTGGATAGCGCCGAGCCCGCAGCGAACAGCACACCTCAGCGGACGCTTTGGCGCCAGGTTCGCAGCGGCACAAGTTACCGCGCCGGCCCACTCCTTACGGGCGATTCATCGAAAATGTTGGGACTTCATCTTGCATCGGCTTACGGCGTAATCTCGTAAGCCACTCCGGAGTTGTATAAGCCACCTTCTGCGGTCGTGCCGTAGAGGTTACCGGCGCCGTCGATCACCAGCGGGCTGTCTGGGTTAAATCCGTCGTCCGAACCACCCCTGAAGAAATGCACTACACTTTCAGTCCAGTTACCGCCTGAAGACGGCGTCAGCTTGAATACCGTACCGCAGCCCTCAACGAGATAGCACGAGCTGCTGGCACCGCTGCCGCCCGCCGCAGTCGTGCCATAAATGTTCCCAGCTTGATCGAAAGTGATGTGCGTGGTCGGGATCGCTGCGTCGTGGGGCCCGCCGCGAAACGCGTACAACGTGGTCTTCGTCCAAGTGCCATCTGTATTCGGCGTGACTTTGAAGACGGTGCCGCACCCGAGAAAGCAAAAGACGCTGCCCAGGTTCCCGCCGACTTGAGTTAGACCGTAGAGACTGCCGTCGGGTCCAAAAACCACACCCCATGGCGCATTGCCATCGGTCCCACCCGTGAAGTTGTACAGCACCGTTTCCTGCCAGGTGCCTCCTTGGTTGGTCATCTTGTAGACAACACCGGAATTATGCGTGCCGCCGCCAAGCGTTGTTCCATAGAGATTGCCGGCGGAGTCAAAGGTGATCGCGCCAAACGCGCCCCCGCCGCTGTTGTTGTTGGGAAAACCGTCGAAGGTGAAAAGAAGTGATTCCTGCCAACCTAACGATCGATTGAGACTGAAGACAGTGCCAGTCTCATTTGCGCCGCCAAATCTGGTTGTTCCGAAAATATTTTCGGCTGCGTCAAAGGTCAATTCTCCCGGATTGCTGCCGAGGCCAGGGACGGGAGGAAACTGATAGAGTGCCGACTCTGTCCAGGTGCCATTGGAATTCGGCGTCAACTGGTAAACGACGTCCGGATAATGTCCCTGACCAGAAGCCGAACCGTAGAGGTTACCCTCAGAGTCGAGGAGTAACGAAGAGGAAGGAAAGGTACCGCCGCTGTCGGAGAAAATGTGAATGAGCGTCTCCGTCCAGGTACCATCGGAATTCGGCTTTAGCTGGTAGACCGAACCGCAGCCACCGTCGCCCAAACATCCATCTCCCACGGGACCATAGTCAGTTACTCCATAAAGATTTCCCTGGCCGTCGAACACCTGGCCATATTGCGGGGGTGCCCCGTCGCCGGTGTTGCCAAAGGAATGCAGTATCTTGAATGTCTGTCCCCAGGCGCCTGAGCAGAGCAGGGCGGTTGCGAGAATCGCCAGCGAGAGTGTGCGGATGTCATTGTATTTCTTGTTCAACATACGGATCCTCCAAGAGAAGCAAGGGAGATTCAGGTAGGGCCTACGTGAAGGAAAAAACCGGGGCCGATAGTAGCACGGCTTTGGTCTTCCCAATAGAGGATTGTGGCGAACAGGTGTTGGCGTAGCCTGAGTTAAGTATGACAAAGGCCGCCTTAGGGGCGGCCTTGTGTCTTCCAGACGCTTGGAACTACTTCTCTTCAATCACCTTCTTAATCCGATCGAAGGCCCAGGCGATCTCTTCGCGGGTGATCGTCAGCGGAGGCGCAATGCGGATGACGTGATCGTGCGTTTCCTTGCACAGAATGCCGAGCTTCTTCAGGGCTTCGCAGTACGGCCGCGCCATCACATCCAGCTCGATGCCGATCCACAAGCCCTTGCCGCGGACCTCGCGCAGGTGCGGGCTGCGCAGCGTCTTCAGCTTGGCGAGGAAGTAATCGCCGAGTTCGGCAGAGCGCTCGATCAGTTTCTCGTCGATCAGCACCTGTAGAGCGGCGCGGGCGACGGCGCATCCCAGCGGATTGCCGCCGAAGGTGCTGCCGTGATCGCCGGGATGAAACACGCCTAGCACTTCCTTCGAAGACAGCACGGCTGATACCGGATAGAAGCCGCCAGCGAGCGCCTTGCCGACGATGACCAGGTCGGGACGAATGCCTTCGTGTTCGAAGGCGAAGAGCTTGCCGGTGCGGCCCAGGCCCGACTGGATCTCATCCGCGATGAATAGCACGTTGTTGGCGCGGCAGATCTCGGCCGCTTCCTTGAGGAAGCCGGCGGGCGGGATCACGATGCCGGCTTCGCCCTGGATCGGCTCGACCAGAAACGCGCAGGTATTCGGCGTGATCGCATCGCGCAGCGCAGGCGCATCCCCGAAGGGGATGATCTTAAAGCCAGGTGTGAACGGGCCAAAGCCGTCGCGGTACTGCTCGTCGCTGGAGAAGCTGATGATGGTAACGGTGCGGCCGTGGAAGTTATTCGAGCATACGATAATCTCGGCTCGATACTCGGGGATCCCTTTTATCTTGTAGCCCCATTTGCGCGCGGTTTTGATGGCGGTTTCAACCGCCTCGGCACCCGAGTTCATAGGCAGCGCCATGTCGTAACCGGTCAGCTGATGCAGTTGCTGATAGAGCAGCGGCAGCTGGTCGTTGCGGAAAGCGCGCGAGGTCAGGGTCACCTTGTGTGCCTGTTCGACCATGGCCTTCAGAATCTTGGGATGGCAGTGGCCCTGGTTGACGGCCGAGTACGACGCCAGGCAGTCGAGATAGCGGTTGCCTTCGACGTCATAGACCCAAACGCCTTCGGCGCGCTCAATGACAACGTCGAGGGGGTGGTAGTTATGAGCTCCATATTTGTCTTCGAGCTCGATGAAGTCAGCGGTTTGAGGGCGATCCATTACGGGCATAATGTTCCTTCTTCTAGCGGTTAGCAATTGGCATTTAGCACTTGGATAAGGCTTCCAGCGATCACTGCTTCCCTACGGGTGCAGAACCGCAGGTCCCTCCGCTTCGGTCGGGATGACAATTCTGGCGATTGCTCATAGCTCAGTTGCCGATCCTCAAGTGGTAATTGCTAAGTGCCGCTGCTCCTATTCCAACAACATCGTTAATAACGCCATGCGCACGAAGAGTCCGTTCGCGGCCTGGCGGAAGTACAGGGCGCGCGGGTCATCGTCGACGGTCTTGTCCAGCTCTACGGTACGCGGTAACGGATGCATGATCAGTGCGTCAGACTTCATGCGTTGTAGAACCGACGAGCTGATCGCGTATCGCCGCGTACCGGAGAGTTGCGGCAGTCGCTCCGGGCGAATCCGCGTCTGGTACACAACATCGACATGGGTAACCACGCGATCGATGTCCGACTCCAACTCATAACTGACGCCGTGCCGGTCGAGATACTGAAGGATGTCGCTCTTCATTTGCTGCTCGGGCGGACTGACGAAATAGATCTTCACGCGCTCGAACTTGGCCAGCAGGTAAGCCAGCGAGCGCGCCGTACGTCCGCGGTCGAGTTCGCCGATGAAGGCCACGCTAAGGCCGGCCAGCGGACGTTCACGATAAATCGTATACAGGTCGAGCAGTGCCTGCGTGGGATGCTGGCCGCCATCCCCGTCGCCGGCGTTGATGATCGGTACAGGCGAGACCTTCGCTGCGCGAGCAGCGCCGCCGGTCTCGTGGTGACGGATGACAATGACGTCGCAATAGCTGCCGATGATGCGGATGGAATCTTCGACCTGCTCAGAGTCGATCTCCGAGGAGAACGCGCGCGCGTGCTCGGTCGAGAGCACGCGCCCGCCCAACCGATGCATGGCGGCTTCAAACGAGAAGCGCGTGCGCGTCGACGGCTGATAGAAGAGGCTGGCAAGAATCCGGTTCTGGTAGTCGAGCGTGCCGCCCCGGGCGACGATGCGTTCCATCAGTCGGGTTCGGTCAAACAACTCCATCAGCAGCGGAACCGTGAACTGCTGCGATTCGACAATGTGTTTCAATGTCATACGGGAGCGTCCTGCCTTATCTTTTTCCTCCCGCAGGTGGGCCGGCGCATGCGATGTGGGCATTTGTTACCGGAGAACCGGTACCTCCAATTCTGTGTTCGTGTCCTGCCGCGCGTGCTTGCTGTCGCTGAAGATATGCGTGCCTGCCTGTGCGGTGACCGCTTCGCAAAGATGTTCCACAGACGTTATGACGGCTTCCTTGCCTCCGCTGCGTAAGAAATAAATCACTGAGTCGATCTTCGGCCCCATGTTGCCCGGCGGAAATTGTCCGGCGGTTCGGTACCGTTCCAATTGCGAAATGGTGACCGCGCGCAGGGGCTTCTGGTCAGGCTTTTTGTAATTCAGATAAACGTAGTTGGTATCCGTCGAAATGACGAACAGGTCGACGGCGAGTTCAACGGCGAGTAATGCCGACGCTCGATCTTTATCGATTACCGCCTCGACGCCGCGCAACTGCTCGCCCTCACAGATAACCGGTATGCCCCCTCCGCCGGTCGAGATAACCAGTACATGGCGCGCCACCAGCGAACGGATCACATCTAATTCGACGATCTTTAGAGGCTCGGGCGACGGCACAACCCGGCGATAGCCGCGAGCAGCATCTTCCACGATGTGCCAGCCCATGGTTCGCCGCTTCTCCTCCGCATCTGACCGTGAGTAAAAAGGTCCGACAGGCTTAGTGGGCTGCTGCATGGCGGGATCGTCGGCTGAGACGATGGTTTGCGTGATCAGGCTGACGACCGGAACGTCCAGGCCGGCCGCCGCGAGTTCGTTGCGGAGGGACTGTTCGAGCAGATAGCCGATCTCACCCTGGCTGGCAGCGCCGCACAGATCCAGCGTTTGGCTGTAGACCACATCCGAAGCGCGTTCGGAGCGGAGTAGCTGCGCTCCGACCTGAGGACCATTACCGTGAGTGAGAATCAACTGATAACCAACATGGATGAGATCGACCAGAGCACGGGCCGTGCGCCTGGCGTTAGCCATCTGCTCGGCTGTTGTGCCTTTTTCACCTGCCCGAATTAACGAGTTGCCTCCAACCGCGACCAGCGCAGTCTTCGACATATGAATCCTTACGGACGCTTTTGCCTTTCGTTTTTCGCCTCTCGCCAGAAATCTGCAACGTTGCCTGATGGCAACCGAAACGGCAGAGACCAGACGGTCATCTGGCGCAAGCGAAAAGCCGATCGGCGAAAAGCGCCTTCTCTACTTCACCAGTTCCAGCATGGGCTCGCGGACAACTTCGTGCTCCGGCATGCGCGTCCACTTCATCAGCTCCACCAGAATGGCTTTCTGCGCATGCAGACGGTTCTCAGCTTGCTGGAAGACAAACGACTGTGGGCCGTCGATGACCTCGCCCGTCACCTCCTCGCCGCGATGAGCCGGCAGACAATGCAGGAAGATCGCGTCGTCCTTCGCCAAACTAAATAGCTTCTCGTTGATTTGGTAAGGCGCGAATACCTGCTTGCGCTGCTCGGCCTCCGTCTCCTGGCCCATGCTGGTCCAGACATCGGCGTAGATCACGTCGGCGTCGCTGGCGGCCAGTTCGGGATCCTGCGTGACGGTCACAGAGGCATCGGTCTCGGAGCAGCGAGCCTGGGCCCACTGCACGCTATCGCGGTCCAATGTGTAACCGGACGGCGAGGCAATCCACACGTGGGCGCCAAGCTGCGCACCAGCGAACATCAGCGAGCGCGCGACGTTGTTGCCATCGCCGATATAAGCGACCTTTAGGCTGGCGATATGCCCCTTAGCCTCCATAATCGTCAGGTAATCAGCCATCGCCTGGCAGGGATGACTGTAATCAGTCAGCCCATTGATTACCGGAATGCTGGCCTGCTGCGCCAGTTCCACGACAACCTCGTGAGCGAAGGTGCGAATCATGATGCCTTGCACCATGCGCTCCAGATTCTTGGCAACATCGTGTACCGTCTCACGCTTCCCGAGACTGATCTCGGCCGGCGAAAGATAGATCGGGTGACCGCCCAGCTCCTCGATACCGACGTCAAAAGTCACGCGCGTGCGCAACGACGGCTTCTCAAAGATCATCGCCAGCGTCTTGCCCTTCAACGCAGTGTGGTACACGTGTGGATAAGCCTTCAACTGAGTCGCCACATGCAGGTAGTGACGAATCTGTTGCGGCGTGAAATCACGGATGGAAAGAAAGTCCTTGACTGGCATTCTTACCTCCCCGCGCCTGCCAGAACCGGTTGATGCGCCTGCGTGAACTCGGTGATCAAGTCGGTGAGCGCTGGCTTGCCAAGCTCTTCGACTTCATACCGAACGCGCACACTGGGCTTATCAAGTTGAATCGTGCGGGCGAGGTCGATGGGAGTGGCCACCAGAACCAACTCGCACGGCACGCGCTTGATGGTTTCTTCCAGTTCGTGACGCTGGGTGTCGCTGTAGCCCATGGCCGGCAGAACGCGCCACAGGTGCGGGAACTTATCGAACGTCTTCTGAATGGAGCCGACTGCGTACGGACGCGGATCGACCAGGGCGGAAGCATGATAGCGGTTTGCCGCCACAACCCCAGCGCCATAGGCCATTTCTCCGTGCGTGAGCGTGGGACCATCCTCGACGACCAGCACCGTCTTGCCCATGATGGAGTCCGGGCTGGCAACGGTGACACGGCAGGCTGTCTCGATAACCTTCGCCTTAGGGTTGTGCAGCGCGATGTTCTGGCGAACCGTCTTGATGCCATCGGGATCGGCTGTGTCTACCTTATTAATGATAAGAACGTCGGCTCCCCGGAAATTCACCTCGCCGGGATAGTAGCCAAGTTCGTGCCCAGCCCGATGCGGATCGAGCACGACGATGGAAAGGTCGGGGCGATAGAACGATGTATCGTTGTTGCCGCCATCCCACAGGATGACGTCAGCTTCTTTTTCTGCCTGCCGCAGGATCGTCTCGTAGTCGACTCCCGCATACACCGGTGTGCCCTCCACGATGTGCGGCTCATATTCTTCGCGCTCCTCGATGGTGCACTTGTGGCGATCGAGATCGGCGAGAGTTCCAAAGCGTTGCGCCCGCTGCTCAGCCAGGTCGCCGTAGGGCATAGGGTGGCGGATCACGACCGGATGCCAGCCTTGCTGGCGCAGTTCGGCGGCGATACGGCGCGAGACCGGGCTCTTGCCGCAGCCGGTACGTACGGCGCAAATGGATACCACCGGCACCTTCGAGACTAGTTGCGTGCGTTCGGCGGCCAACAGTTGGAAGTCGGCGCCCGTGGCGACCGCACGCGATGCCAGGTGCATCAGCGTTGGATACGACACATCACTGTAGGCGAAGACCACCACATCGACGCCCTCGTTCCGGATGATCTCCTCCATCTTGTTTTCTTCCAGAATGGGAATTCCGTCCGGGTACAGATAGCCAGCCAATTCGGCGGGATAGCGGCGTCCGGCAATGTCGGGGATTTGTGTGGCAGTGAAGGCTACAACCTGGAAATCGGCGTTATCGCGAAACACTACGTTGAAGTCGTGAAAATCTCGCCCTGCTGCTCCAAGGATGAGGACTCGTTGCATAGCGCGATGAAAGCGTCATTAGACCCATGATGTGGGGACACTTTTCTCCTTCCGGCCTATGGTGAAACAGAAAAAATACTTCTGCAGTGAGGCGGGTCACGGAGCCTTGTACATCTTTCCCAGGCCTCCGACCTAACGTGTCTGACCTCACATGGGGATGTGACCGGCGTCACTTCATCTTGGGCCATAGGTGGACAAAAATCGAACTATCGTTCGGTACGGGGTGAGCCTCCGCACCGCTCGTAATTCCAGGTGGGATGGCCAATCGTCGGGTAACGGCAAGTCTCCTCTCGATGGCCTCGCAATCATAGAAAGGGCTGCAATGGCCAAGGGATCGGTACAGATCGTGGCTGAGCGATGTAAAGCCTGCGGTTTCTGCGTGGAGTTCTGCCCCACTCACGTGCTGGCGCTCTCCTCCGCCTTCAACGCCAAGGGATATCACACTCCTTACATGGCGCATCCGGACAAGTGCAGTGGCTGCGACCTGTGCGGCATGTATTGTCCTGACTTCGCAATCTTCGGCTACAAGGAGCCGGCTCCGTCGAAAGAAGCCGCTGCCGCCACACCTCCACCGGCAGAAACAGAAAGTAAGGAGGAGCAAGATGCATGCTGATCCGGCCGGAGTGCTGACGGGTTCACATTTTCTTGATGGCGATCACGCCTGTTGCGAAGGCGCACTGGCTGCTGGGGCGCGGTTTTCCTCCGGCTATCCCATCACGCCTTCGACGGAAGTCGTTGAGCGCTTTCTCGCAACGTATTCCCACCGTTGGCGGCACCTTCATCCAGATGGAAGACGAGCTGGCCGCTTCGATCACGCTGCAAGGCGCGGTCTGGGCCGGAGCCAAAGCCTTTACCGTGACCTCGGGCCCCGGGTTCTCGCTGATGATGGAGCACATTGGATATGCTGCCATGACCGAGACACCCTGCGTCTTCGTCGACGTGCAGCGCGGCGGCCCTTCCACCGGCCTGCCCACGCTTCCCGCGCAGGCGGACATGATGCAGGTGCGCTGGGGATCGCACGGGGATTACGCGATCATCGCGCTCTGCCCGAATTCGCCGCAGGAATGTTTCGACCTGACCATCAAGGCGTTCAACTTTTCCGAGAAATATCGTGTGCCGGTTTTCGTCATGCTGGACGAAGTGGTCGGGCACATGACCGAGAAGGTCGTGATCCCGCGCCCCGAAGAAATCGAAATCGAGCCGCGCCGCTACACGACATTATCGCCCGATAAGTTCAACGCATATGAACCATGCGATGACCTTGTCCCTGACATGCCGCACGTCGGTCAGGGGTACAACGTGCACGTGACCGGACTGACGCACGACGAGCGCGGCTATCCCGACATGCGGCCCGTGGTTCAGGAGCGGCTGGTCACTCGGCTAGTCGAAAAGATCACGAAGAACGTCGATGACATCTGCCTCTTCGAAGAAGAAGGCATCGACGGCGCCGACGTAGTCGTGGTTTCGTACGGCATCACCTCACGTGTGGCGCAGCGCGCCATCGAAATGGCCCGCAAACAGGGCTTGAAGGTTGGCAAGTTCCGGCTTATCACCGCGTGGCCGTTCCCCGAAAAGCAGATCGCTGCCATCGCCGCGAAGGTAAAGGGCATCGTCGTGCCGGAACTGAATCTTGGACAGATGGTGCGCGAAGTTGAACGCGCCGCGGCCGGCAAAGCCATCGTGCGCTTGGTAGGACACGCTGGGGGCAGCGTCCATAAGCCGGAAGACATTTTGAAAGCGATCAAGGAGGTGGCGCGATGAGCGAAGGCATGGTCACGATCCAGAACCCCGTCGAGCAATTCCTGCGGATGGACCGTATCCCGCACATCTGGTGCCCGGGTTGCGGCATCGGTACGAGCGTCAATTCATTCGCCAGTGCGCTGATCGACGCCAACATCGACACCAAGAATCTGGCTATCGTCTCCGGCATCGGCTGCACCGGCCGCGTCGCCGGTTACACCAAGCTGGACTCGTTCCACACCACGCACGGCCGCGCGATTCCGTTCGCCACCGGCTTGAAGCTGGCGAATCCGAAACTGAATGTCGTGGTCTACTCCGGTGACGGCGACCTGTTCGCCATCGGCGGCAATCACCTGATTCATGCCGCGCGTCGAAATCTCGACATCAAGGTCGTGTGCATCAACAATCTGATCTACGCCATGACCGGCGGTCAGACGGCACCGACGACTCCCGGCGATGTGGTCACCTCGACCAACCCTTACGGCACTTACGATCCGGCATTCAATCTGCCATATCTGGTCGAAGCCGCAGGCGCCGTTTACGTCGCTCGCTGGACGGCCTTCCACGTGAAGCAACTGGCCCGCTCCATGCAGGAGATGTTCGCCAAAAAGGGTTTCAGCTTTATCGAGGTGCTGTCGCCGTGCCCGACCCTCTATCAGCGCCGTAACAAGATGGGGGATGGTCTCGACACGATGAAGTTCTATAAGCAGGTCAGCAAGGTGAAGAACGGCTGCCCGACCAAGGATGTTGCCCTGACCAAGAGTGGGGAGATCGTCGTCGGCAAGTTTGTCGATCGCGAGCGCAGCAACTACGGCGACCTGATGCACGACAAATTCGCCGATGCGCTCGGCGATGAGTACATAGAAACGGAGTGTTGCTCATGCCAGTAACGGAGATCCGTATCGCAGGCTTCGGCGGGCAGGGAGTCATCCTCTCGGCGGTGGCGATCGGCAAAGCCGCCTGCATTTATCAGGATGGCTACTCGACCATGACACAGAGCTTCGGGCCGGAGGCCCGCGGCGGCGCTTGCAGCGCACAGGTCATCCTGTCCGACAAACCCGTGCTTTATCCTTACGTCACGCATCCCGACATCCTGGTGGTCATGTCGCAGGAGGCGTACACGCTCTTCAGCCCGCAGATCGATCCCAACGGCATTCTGGTCATCGAAGAAGACCTGGTGCGCATCGGGGAATTGCCGCCGGGCGTACGCGTCTACAGCGTTCCGGCTACGCGCATCGCCGAAGAGCTGGGTAAGAAGATGGTGCTGAACGTCGTGATGGTCGGCTTCTTTGGGGCTGTATCGCAAGTGCTGGATCCGGAGGCACTGCGGAACGCAGTTGCCGCCTCCGTCCCCGAAGCGTATCGCGAGCTTAACCTGAAAGCTTTCGACCGGGGCTTCGAATATGGAGCCAAGGAACTGACCCAGATCATCGTGAAACAGGAATCGCGAGTTTCCGTCGCAGCTCTGGAACTTTAGGCCTTAGCGAACCACACAACAGCGACTGAGCCGGCCTAAGCAGCCGGCTCTTTTTTTGTGGTCCGAACTCGTCAGTACGTTAAAGAAGGAATCGTCCTGTTGGAAGATTGCTCCAGTCGTTGTGAACAGGAGCAAGTTCTTACGGAGTTCTCCGATCGTAACCGGGCTTCAGACCAGGTGGGTAGCTGACCAAACGGAAAAAGCCCCGCCGTTGGGCAGGGCTCTGTGAAGGTTTCTGGTTGGCTGCGGCTGCTAGAACTGCAATGGTTTACGGATCGAGCCCAGACCGGTGCACTGATCCCAGCCGAAGCCGGCGGGTGCGCCGTTGTTGCCCGTCTCCACGTCATAGAAGTTCGTTTTGTAGGTGACAGGACGGATGTACCACTGATACGTATGCGACAGTTCAGCAACTGTCGACGTACGGAACTGTCCAGCCCAGTTGACGATTCCGGCCAGCACAGGCGAAGCCACGCTGGTTCCGTAGACCTCGCACCAGCCGCCGCAATACGACGAACTGTAGATGTCCACCGGAGAGCTGTTGGAAGCGATCGCCGCCCAATCCGGTGAACCCCGCATAAAGTTGGTTTTGTTGGCAACGTAGAGCTGGTACTGAGGCAGAGGCTCGTACTGGCTGAGTCCGCCGCCGCTCCCGCTCCAGCAAGTTTCACCGGTAAAGTTGCCGTTGCTGTCACGCTGGAAGCCCGTGCCGCCTGCGGAGATCACGTTCGGGGAAATGCTGGGATATGCGGTTCCCAGTCCGCTATCGCCCGCTGAGCCGAAGAATACAACGCCTGCCTTGACGAAGTACGAGTCATACTGCAGCTCGCAATTGCCGGTACCGCACCACTCTTCGCCACCGTTGTAGGTCCAGCTGTTGGAGACTTCGCCGCCGCCGGCCGACGCCACGGCGTTAGCAGCCGCGGTTTCAGCACCGTCGCCGATTGGATCGCTGCTGAATGCCGAGACGATGATTTGGGCATTGGGAGCCATGGAATGGGCGTACTGCACATCCAGGGCCGTCTCTAAGTCCCATCCACTGCCGGCGTTGTTCGGGCACGGCGGAGCCGGGCTGCAGATCGTCGTGATCGTTGCCGCCGGCAAGCCAAACTGCGTGTTGAAGGTGTTGAAGTCGCTCTGCATGCTGGAGTACGTGCCGTACTCTACAAGGGCGATCGCCTTCGCTCCGCCGGTCGGTACCTGAGTCAGCGATTTCGGACAACCGCTGACTGGTGTGGTTAGGCCGTAAGCGCAGGCAACCGTCGGCGGCGTCTCGCCACCCGGGATGCCGGCCAGGGAAACTACTCCTTTGTCCGGAATAAATAGGTAGATTGAAGTGTGCGGCTTGCCTACGGTGCGGATCGCCGTGCTGGCAGGTGTCACGGTCCGACCCGGCTCTTGCGCGAAAGCGCTGCTTAGCATCGTGATTGCCGCCATGGCAACCAGTAACTGTATGCTCTTCTTCATTCGAGATTCGCTCCTCAATTCGTAACAGAACGAAAGACCGATGCAAACATGGTCCCTCGAAGGTTGAGTAATCCAGGAACATTTAGACGCGCTTCCAACCAGCTGGTAAAGCTTGGCAACCAGACATGAGCAGAAGCATTTCCAAAAACTCACAACAGGTATTCCCGGAGTTGAGATGGCAAAGAACAACTGATGATGCCGGTGAAACAATGAAAGCCTCGAGCAATCCATCCCCGCCCAAAAATGCAAAACTGGTCGCATTGAGCGATCATTAGTAGGTTTGTGCAATAAGGTCAGTTTCCAAAGGAAGGCAATTCAAATCATTAAAACGTAGGCAGGCTACCACAATGCAACATACTTGGCAGTGATGAGCAGCGTTATTTGCAACAGATTTTTTGTATTCATAAATGGTCAAAACAAGGGCGAATTATCAAGAGTGACTACGGCGACGATAGTATTTCAACAGCAATAATAGCTCCCTCCAAAATCACTACATTCCGACTTATTCCGTCCATTAGCTTTCGGTGTCGGCTTGCAACAGATGGAGCGTGAGATATGACATGCAACGAGAGTTCAGGCTGTCGCCGGTGCCACCTGCACTTCAGCATGCGGAGTCGCAAGCTATTTGCTCGAAGATGCAACGAATAATTTCGACTGCGCGCTCTCAGCGCCATCAGGTGCGATCACGTTCTCGCCGGCGTTCGCTCTCTGGCAAGCAACACCGCCATCCGTTTCTCTCATCTCTATCAACGGGAGATACCATGCCAACACCTGATCAGAACGCTGGCGACGAAGATTCCGGCAAGGGCGCAGTAGAACAAGACAAGCCCAATCAGAAGACGAACGTCTCACGCACTGGCGAGAACGGTCACCGCGACCAGGACCCAATGCTGGAAAGCGGCAACAGCGACTTTCCTGAGCCGGGCCAGAACGAGGAACACACCGGCGAGCCGCATACGAAAAACGAATTAGATCGGGACACTGAGGCGAATCCCGAAGCCCTGACCGAGGACCAGGATGGCGGCTTTCGTCAGAAGGAAAATCAGAACAAGAGTAAAGATGATCCACTCGCGGCGTGATGCACGTCACGCCGTGTACTTGATCATCAGCACTTCATTCCCAACTTCGCTGTAGATCAGTTCGTTCACCACACCCTTGGCGATGAGGATGCCAAAGCCGCCGGGGCGCATGCCTTGCTGGTCGCGAACCTCCATGTGGGCGGTAGCGTCGCCGCCCCGGTTCCCGATTGCAGCGTGTTGCAGCGCCTCCCAGCGGAAGCCGGCTCCCGGGTCATGAACGTAAAACACGATGGATCGCGCGGTGCGAACCGCCGCCACATCGACAACCTTGCCGGGGCGGAACTCTGCCCCGTGTTCCAGGGCGTTCATCAGAATCTCGCGGAAGGCCATCATCAGCTCTTCCCGTGGCGCCTCTGGCAAACCGGTTTGCAGCTCGGTGAGGAACGCGATCACTCGCTCCGCCGTCAGGATCTGCGAGTTGATGCGCAACGAAACCCAGTCGCGATGCGCTGACAACACCTCAATGCCCACCAGGGAATCGGAGGTCTGCGCGGCCTGCTCGGCATAGGAGGCGATTTCATCGCCGTCGAAGGGCGCCGTCTTGCACAAAAAAACTCGCGCGCGCAACGCCGCGATAATCTCCTCCGGAGTACTATGCGGTGCCAGCACAATTACCCTGACGCCGGGGCGCATGCCGCGCATTTCGGCGAGCAGCGCCAAATCTTCATCGACACTGGTAGTGGGATCGGTGATGACGACATTGTAGGGCGCTTGCCGCAGACGGCGCAGGGCGTCTGCGCTGCCGGCTGCGTAACTGAACGCACAATTGCGTTTCGTCAGGCCGTCTTCCAGCGATTTGCCGAGTTGGTGCTCTTTGCACAACAGCAGCACCTGGCAAACAGCACGTTTGCTCGCAGCTTCTTGCTCGGTAGCCGCCGCATTGCGAACTTTCATGGCGACATCTCCTCCCCCGCGAGTTCTGAATGTTAGGAGAACAGTGTACGCTGTGCTCATCGATGGAGCGAGGCGGGCGCCTCCGACAGGACGAAGCTCCTCTATTGCGCAGCAGAGCCGAAGGTTTGGAGCGCGAACTCGAAGCCCGCGGGCAACACTCGCACATCGCCCTGGTAGGGACGATCGATATCAGCGATTGCGACCAGGACCAGAGCAATCAGGAAGCTCAAGACCATAACCTGCAGCAGGTGAAAACGGAAATTGGGAACGCCGAAGAAGCAGGCCGCCGCCACCGTTATCACGCCGCCGGCGATCAGCACCGCCCAGAGGATTCCAGGCAGACTTTCGCGGCTTTGCATGACGCGAATACGGCGATGCTCGGTCATGTTCCCCAGCCTGGTCATGAGCTGGGTCAGCGCAATCTGTTCATTGGAGTTGCCGGCGTTGATCTTTCCCGACACCGTCCACATCTCGGAAACCAACTCGCCCCCCAGCGGAGGCAGCGTTTTGTTCTCCAGCGAGGGAAACTCCTGCCGAATCATCGCCACCGCATAGCGACGCGCCAGGCCTTGAAGCTGGACCGCCGCCGGGTCTGACAATTGCGAACATAGCCGATAAATGTTCACCAGGTCGTTGGCTTCCTGCTCGGCGTTGATCTCAGCTTGCTGGAACATGTTCCACACGCCCGAGAGCATGAACGCCAGTAGCACGGCGTACGTGGTGCCGATCACTGCGACCACGGCTCCGGTAAAATCGTTCGACTCTTTGCGCGAGTGTGCCGGCGAAGTGCGCGTTACCGCAAACAAAAAGACAACCGCTCCCACCACGCACGCAATCACAATGAGGATGTTGGTCAGCACGATAGGTCCGTAAAAGGTTGGATAAGCTTACACTGCTTCCGCCACGTGGCAAAACGGGGAAGATCAGGGCCAGGAGAAAACTTGCTCCTGGCCGTCCTGAACGTGATGATTCTTACCGATTCAACTTCTGGGCCTGGCAGGCCACCACGACCTTTGTCGGGTCGATAGCATCATCATCCAACTGCATCTCGACTACCTTGCCGTTCTTATCGATCAAGTAATTGACGCGCCTTGCGGCCTTGTACTCAGGATCGTACAGGCCGTACGTCTTTGTAATGTCGCCGCCCCAATCGCTCAACAGCGGAAAGGTTACCCCGAGTTGCTGTGCCCAGGCTTTATTCGAGAAAGGAGAGTCCATGCTTACACCCAAGACCTGGGTGTCTGCGGCTTCCAGCTTGGCAAGATTCTGCTGGAACGCCTGCATCTGCTTGGCTCAACCACCGGTGAAGGCGAAGATATAGAATGCCAGCGCGACGTTCTTCTTGCCCCGGAACTCATGCAGCGAGACTTTGTGGCCGTTCTGATCTTCCAGCGTAAAGTCCGGTGCCATGTCACCGACCTTAATCTTGGGTGGCGGCATCGGGCTCGACTGATCGGCGGCGTTGCCGGCTGACGCCAGCGTGCCCGCCAGCAACAACACCAGTAAGAACTTGTTCATTGAACTCTCCTCTACAAAGTGGATGTCCAGCATTGTCCCATCGAAGGGCCGACGCCGCCAATGCGGTCCTGTCAAGGATCAGTTGGGAGCTCTGAAGAAAAGAAATTCCATTTCGGAACCTCCGCAAGCCGTCCTAAACGCCACAATTGCGGAAAATTCTACCCCGGCTTAAAGTGAATGAGGGTTCATTCGGTTCGCAATGTCGAGTGGCCCCTCGCGGACGTTCGCGTAGGCCATCACGTTCTCCTGGGACAGACGATCTGTGGCGAAACAAGAGCCTAATTCCGCTCCGGGCAATTCGACGTTCCAGCCCGCGAACCGCAGCGCCGACAAGTATCAGCGCATTCTCGACGCCGCCGTCGCCGTCTTCGCCGAGAAAGGCTTCTTCACCTCTCGCGTGGCCGATATCGCCGACCGCGCCGATGTTGCCGACGGCACCGTGTATCTCTATTTCAAGAGCAAAGAAGAGATCCTGATGGCGGCCATTCACACCGCTTTCGACGGCTTCATGAGCCTGGCGCGAACCGAGCTAAGAAAGTTGAGCGATCCGGCGGAGCGGTTGCGGAGGCTGGCCTTTCTTCATCTGGATGCGCTCGGGTCAAATCGAAATATGGCTGTCGTGTTTCAAATGGAATTGCGGCAAAGCACCCGTTTCCTTTCCGAGTTCTCGCACCATCATATGGTTGAGTATCTCCACCTGGTACGCGAGGCGATCAGCGACGGACAGGAGCGCGGCATCTTCCGCCCCGAGATGTCGGACAAATTTGCTGCCAATTGTTTCTTCGGCGCATTGGATGAGATGGTCACGTCGTGGGTGCTGAGCGAGCATCAGTACCAGCTCTCCAGCGTAGCCGACGAGGTAGTCGATATTTTTCTAAACGGGATGCGGACCAAGTAGACGGCCATGAATCTTCGGACCCTCAACGACGTGTTCTTCACCATGCTGGAGCGGAACTCCGACCGCGTGATGCTTAATCGCGAGAACGGCGTCTGGAAGACCATCTCCGCGGCACAGATTCGCAACTGGGTCTATGCGACGGCCCGGCAACTGCAGGCTTGGGGAGTGAAAAAGGGCGATCGCGTCGTCCTCATCGGCGAGAACCGTCCGGAGTGGGCCATTGCTGATTTCGCCTGCCTCCTGCTCGGTCTGGCAGATGTCCCGATTTACGCAACGCAGACCAGCGAGCAATGCCTGTTTGTCATTCAAAATTGTGAAGCTCGCGTTGCCTTCGTGTCGTCGCGCAAGCAGTATGAAAAGCTTGCTGCCATCCGCGAACAGACTCAGCTTGAGTACATCGTCATCATGGACGATGCTGCGGAAATTACCGACGCGATACCGATGCAGAGCTTTCTGAGCTCCGCTCCGGACAAGGATGACCTTGAGCTGGAAGAGATTGGCCACCGCGTCGAACCCGACGACTTGGCAACCCTCATTTACACATCCGGCACCACTGGCACCCCCAAAGGCGTCATGCTGACCCACGGCAACATCGCCTCGAATATCAATGTCTCGCTCAACATGTACGAGTTCGACAAGAACGACTTGTGCGTTTCATTCCTGCCGCTCTCGCATGTGACCGCACGTCATCTCGACTACGCGTTGATGAATGTCGGCGTTCCGCTTGCGTATTGTCCGGTGATCGATGAACTGCCGCAGGTGATGAAAGAAGTCCAGCCGACATTGATTGTTGCGGTGCCTCGCGTGTACGAAAAGATATACAACGCAGTGCAAAATAAATCGCACGGCATCAAGCGCAAGCTGATTCATTGGGCGCTGTCGGTGGGCGCGAAGAATCGCGAGACGATCTTACGCGGCGAAACCCCCACTTCGCTTTCGTGGAAGATGGCAGACAAACTTGTTTTCTCGAAGATTCGCGAAGGACTCGGCGGAAGGGCGCGCGTGTTTGTCTCCGGCGGCGCTCCGCTGGGCAAGGAGATCGCCACTTGGTTTGCGGACATCGGGATTCGCATTCACGAAGGTTACGGACTCACCGAAACTTCGCCGGTGATTGCGCTCAACAATCCGGTGAATCATCGCCTCGGGTCGGTCGGCAAGCCTATGTCGAATGTGGAGGTGAAAGTCGCCGAGGATGGCGAGTTGCTCGTCCGTGCTCCGTCGGTGTTCAAAGGCTATTGGAAGATGCCGGAAGAAACAGCGGCAGTGTTCGAGGATGGCTGGTTCAAAACCGGCGATATCGGCCATCTGGATGAAGACGGTTTTCTCTCTATCACCGACCGCAAGAAAGATCTGATTAAGACCTCGGGCGGAAAATTCATTGCTCCGCAGCCGATCGAAAATTCATTGAAGGTCAATCAGTATGTTTCCGAAGCAGCTCTGCTCGGGGATAGACGCCGCTTCCCGGCAGTCCTAATTATCCCCAGCTTCGATGATCTGGAGGATTGGGCGCGTCATCATGGCGTGAAGTTCTCGTCGCGCAAAGAACTGGTGAAGTCGCATCAGGTGCAGAAGCTCTACCAAAGTATTGTCGAAGAGGTAAACCAAAATTTGGCGCAGTTTGAGAAGCTGAAGAAAGTCCTAGTCGTTCCCGAAGAGCTCAGCATAGCCGCCGGTACGCTTACGCCAAGCATGAAGCTGCGCCGCCGCAACCTGACCGAACGCTACAAAAAAGAGATCGACGCGCTTTACGCCGAGTCCGATTCGCCGCAACGAACGCCTGCAACGACGAAAAAATAAAGAAACTGCGGGAAGCTGGTCCGCGACTAAATGCCGCCAAGGCCTCAATCAGGTCCGGCCGTTTGGTTTACTCGATCGGCTCGACGGCGATGGTCGGCTCGGTTGGAGCTTTGCGGTCGGGAAGTTGAATGACGATCGTCGCGGCTAGCACAACAAGAATTCCAACGACCTGAATTGGCGAAACCAGTTCGCCAACAATCATCGCGGTGAGCAGAATTGCCCAGACTGGTTCAAGACACGCGGTGACAATCGCGCGCGTCGGATCCAGGTGCTGTAATCCCGTGAAGTACAGCGAGAAGGGAATCAGCATCGACGAGATCGAGAACAGCGCCATGAACAGCCACTGCGAGCCGCTGTAATGCTGTGCCACAATTTTCCAGGGAGGATTGACGGCGATCCAGAACACAGCCGCGCCGAACAGCGAATACACCAAAACAGTCCAGCGCTGATAAATCTGCACCAGGTGCTGTCCGTAAACGTTGTAGAAGGCGAACGACACAGCCGCGAGTTCGGCAGCAATCAGACCAACAGAATTGATGTGCAGGTTTGACAGCGCGAGCCAGGGAAAACTGCTGCGCGTCGAGACTTCGCCAACAGCGACCGCACAGCCAATCACCGCAAGCACAACTCCGCTGATGCGCAGCAAAGTCGGGCGCTGCAGTTTGCGAATCAGCATGTAGAGCAGAACCCAAACCGGCGCGACATATTGCAGCACGATCGCCGTCGCGACCGTCGTCTTCTCGATGGCGAGATAGTAGAAGTAATTGGAAGCGGCGAGGCCAAGAATTCCGAGCAGGAAGAACTGGAGCAAGTGACTGCCGCGCAGACGCAGCGACGGCCGATTCTTCAGCAGCAGAATCGGCGCCAGAATCAGCAGCGCCACAGTCGTGCGGCTTTGCGCGAGGATCAGCGGATCGATAGGGCGAATCGCCAGTCCGGAGAATCGGCCGGTGAACATCGCTCGACCCATCGCTGCGGAAAATCCCCAGCAGAAGGTTGCCGCAGCAATGAAGAGATATCCGCGCGTGGCGTGAGATTTACTGCTCAAGGAGTTCGTCGATGCGTTCGGGATCGAATCCGATCACGACTTCGTCGTCGATGATCACGGTCGGAGTCGAACGGCTATTGTACTTCTCTTTGAGCTCGCGCACGACCTCTTCGTCGTTCTCGACGCTGCGCTCTTCGTACTTGGCGCCGCGATCGCGGAGGAACATCTTGATCGCTTCGCAGGGCAGAGAATCCTCTTGCGTGTAGACGATGATCTTCCGCGTCGCCATGATTCCGTTAAGATGCGTGACTGCGGTACAGCAGAGTTGCCGAAGACCCGAAACAGCGATAGCAGCTAATCAGCCAACGCGCCTTGACTGTGCGAGGAACGCAATACGCGATCGACCGTGTAAGGCGCGCGCTTCGTAGGCTCGTGGAAATGACGAACCTGCAATTCGCCCAGCAATCCGAGCGCGATCAGTTGAACGCCTGCGACAATCAGCACCGCGGCGAAAACCAGCAACGGTCCGTGTTCGTCCATTACGTTGCGACCGCGCACGAACTTCTCGATTAGCATCCAGAATGCGATGAGCAAGCCTGTCATCGAACCCAGCGCGCCAAAGGTGCCGAAGAAGTGCAGCGGGCGCGACATGTACTTCAGCAGGAAGCGAATTGTGATGAGGTCGAAGAAGACGCGGAAGGTGCGCGAAATGCCGTAATGCGATTCGCCGCGTTCGCGGTTGACATTGCGGATCGGGATCTCGCAAATCGTCGCTCCGTAAGCTGAAGCCAGCGCCGGAATGAAGCGGTGCAATTCTCCATAGAGCGGAACTTCCTGAACCACTTCGCGGCGATAAGCCTTGAAGGTCGTGCCAAAGTCGTGGAGGTTCACTCCGCTCAACTTCGCCATCAGCCAATTGGCGATCTTCGAGGGAATGCGGCGCATGACGAAGTTATCGATGCGCTGTTTGCGCCAGCCGCTGACGATGTCGTAACCCTCGCGCAGCTTCTGCAGGAACATCGGAATGTCGTTGGGATCGTGCTGCAAATCGCCGTCCATCGCGATCACGTATTCGCCTTCGCAGTGATCGAAGCCCGCGGCAAGCGCGGAAGTCTGTCCGAAGTTGCGGCGCAGCTTCACGACGACGACGCGACGATCAACTGCGGCAATCTGCTGCAGCAACCAGAAGGTATTGTCGCGACTTCCGTCGTCGACGAAAACCAGCTCGAACGTTTCTCCCGCAGCTTCCATCACGACCTTTAAACGGTCGTAGAGCTCGGTGACATTCTCTTCTTCGTTGTGGAACGGGACGACGATGGAATACTTAGGCACAGATTCTCATTATACCGTCGAATTGGCCGATTTTGCGGCGAATGGCTGCGCTTTTGTGGATTTCGCCCCAGAGAAGCCGAAGCGGCAAGTGTTCTGCTGCGGCTTTAGGACATTGCGCGGACGAAGCGCAATGTTCGTTTCATGCCTTCGGCAAATTCGGCAGGAGGAGTAATCAAGCTGACGATCAGATAACCTTCTGCGGCGAAGTCGTAGAAATGTCCAGGCTGAAGCAGCACGTTTTCTCGCTGCAACAGCGCGATGGCGAGTTCTTCGTCGGAACCGCGCGCAGGAACGCGCAGAATCGCGTACCAACCTCCTTCGACCTTCAGGCGCTGGCAAAGATTCTGCTGCGCGAGTTGCGAATCGAGTTCGGCAAGATTCGCGCGAACGCGACCTAATAGCTGCGGCTGAAGATGGTTACGCTCGTCGAGCATTGCTGGAATTGCGAGCTGAATTGGCGCGTTCATCGAGAGATATGTGTCAGCGATGACATCGAGACGCGCAAGCGCTTCCTGCTTCAGCGCTGGAGGACCGCTGACTGCGATCCAAGCGACTTTCATCTGCGGCAAACCAGAGATCTTCGACAATCCGCTCAAAGTGAATGTCAGCGAATCTTCATTGGCGGTGAACGTTAGAGGAGATTGCGCTTCGAGCGAATAGTCGAGGAAGACCTCGTCGGCGATAATCGCAGCGTCATTCTCCGCGCAAACATCGTTCAGCAACTGCATTTCACGCGGCTGAATATACGAACCTGTCGGATTGTTGGGATGAACCACCAGAATCGCGCGACAGCGCGCGCCGCTGGCGATGGCGCGATCAACCGCGGCGAACAGGGAATTCACCTCGATTTGCCAACCGTGATCGTAAACAAGTTCGTAAGGAAACAGCTTCACGTCCTGAATGTCGGCGAGGAAATCGAAGAGCGGATAACTTGGAGTCGGAACCAGAACTGCATCTCCTGGATCGCACAACAGGCGGAAGACGAAAGAATACGCTTCGCTGGTGCTTGTGGTCAGGACGAGATCTTCGGAAGAAATCGTTGTTCCGCGTTGAGCGTAATAAGCGGCAACTGCTTCGCGCGCCTCGCGCAAACCTTTCGCTTGCGGATCGTATTGCAGCGCTCGGCGATCGGCGAGCGCTGGCAGCAACGATTCTGCGCGATAGTTGAGACCGATATTCGTCGGATTGGAAGCAGTCAGATCGAGCAGTTCGCGACCAGCGCGACGATGAGCTTCGAGCGCTTCCGAATAGCGATTGGTGGCGAGATTCCACGAAGTGCGGCGCGCAAAGAAGCTCTGCATGAGAAGGGCGATTATAAGCGGTGAGATTTGGGCGAGGTTCGAGGGAACCGAAAAGCGGCATTTGAGCGAGTCTCGCGAAGGGCCTTAGAGCAAGGTTACTTTCGTTACTCCCCCTCGCGAGATCCAGCTAAAGTCTTGAAAACATTAGTTCCAATACGAAACTCCCGCAAAGTCTTCTCGGCGTTGGAGTTACAGGCAAAGTCTTGCAAAGAGACGGCTTAGGACGAGATTCGCTGGAAAGGAGCCTCTCATTAGCGGTATTGCCTCTACTTCGGCGTCCCGTAGACTTCGCGCAAGACCACATCGAGGTCATCGAGCGCCCCGGCGCAATCACCGGTAAAGCTGGAGCCATGCATGATGGCGAGCGTTTTGGGTTTCAGCTCGGCGAGCTTTTTCAGGTTCTTCCCGGTGAGCGGCGTGTAGGGCACATACTCGGCGAGAATGCCCGCCTGGAAGTCTTGCAGCGCCTGGCGGGCGCGGCCCACCACATCGCCCGAGGTAAGTGGCTCGACGTCGCCCATCTGATGGAACAGGTCCGAGCAGAGCAGTGTCGCTTGCGTTTCTTCGAAAAGGACGCCGGCGTCCCAGCCGTGAGGAAGATGCGGGGTACGGCAAAAGCGAAAGCGGTACTTTCCCGTCGCCAAGGTGCCGCCGTCAGGCAAGCCGCGTGTTTGTCGGCCAATGAAGTCGTTCAGGTTCACGCGGGCGCCTACCTGGCTGCATATCACATCGGCCTTGGGCGCTGCCGCCAGCCATTCATTCAGCGATCCGCACTCGTCCGACTCAAAATGGCTGAAGCTGATGTGCCGCAAGTCGGAGAGGCTGATCAGCTTCGCGACGGCGTCGCGAATCTCCGTGTGCATTCCGCGCAGCCCGGTGTGGAAGAGCAGCGGCTCATCGTCTTTCACCAGAAAATGATTGAACTGGAAATTGCCCTGTGGAGCAAAGATCGAGATGCGATAGAGATCCGGCGCGATTTCGGTGGTGACCGCCATGCTAGCCTCCTCGATCGGATTTGTTTAGCGGCGTTTCTGTTTTGCCTTCAGCCTCACAAACGCCTGCGGAAGAGTCGGGTGGATGTGCTCAATCACCCCAGGAACTTACCGGCGAGCCAGTAGTCGACACTGAACCTTCCGGGGCCCGAGCAGATCAGCCAGATAAAGAAGAGCACGTACAAGACTTCCGGAAGGTAGAGAAAATCGTCCAGCCAACTAAGCGCAGAAAGTCCTTTCGGCAATGTAGAGATCGCTTCGGTCAGGGTGGCGACAATCATGTCAATCAATAAAGCCACGCAGGCGGGGCTCGAAAGAAATCCCACGCTCAGCAAGGATCCGCAAACGAACTCGACACCGGCCACGAAATAGGCTGTCTGACGAGGAAACGGAACTTTGGCTTTAACCAGCGTGTCGTAAACAGGTTTGGTGCCGCCGGCGACAAACAATTTGTTTGCTCCGGAGATGGCGAAGAACAGCCCGATCGCAACGCGCACCAGGAGGACGGCGTATTGCTCCCAATCACTGCTGCCCAGCAGCGCAAACTGGACTAACCGTTTCCAATCCATCGCTAGTCCCTCCGTCAAAGCGAAGTGCTGCAAGCATGTCCAATGTCACACCGCCTTCTTCGGCACCCTCGCTAACTTAAGACCTAGCTGTCTGGCTGATTAACAGCCGACAGTAGTTTTCAGCCAACGTCGTGTTTGCCTATTCGCGAGACCATGGCCACCCCTCCGCAAAGCGTCGAGTCCGAGCCCCATACGGGCCGAACGCTAGCCGTACTTGAGCCCGGTGCTCTGTCCGACTTCGATGATGTAACCATCAGGATCGCGGATGTAGCAGCGAATCTCGCCGTACTTAGGTATTGGCTCGGTGATGAACTCGGCTCCTCGACTTTTCCACAGTTCATAGCACGCTTGAATATCCGCAACCCGGAAATTCATAAAGCTGCTGAGATGATTCGGGTCGGGCACGCTGAGCGTTACTGTCGGCTTGTCTGGCGTCGGCCCGCCTCCAACGTTCAGAATCATCCAGATATTCGCAAGCTGGAGGTACGGAGGCGCGTTGCCGTCACCCATGGTCAGAATGCGAGCGCCGAAGACCTTTTCGTAGTAGCGAGCCGATCGCTCAACATCGGCGACGGTGAGAAAATGCGCGATGCTGATCCCTTCCTTCGGGGGCATCTCATAGACGTTCTTGTCGATTTGTATGCTGTTCATCGAGATCTCCCATTGAGTGCCGGTAGAAGAAGTTTCAAAAGCGCTTCATCCGAGAACGGGTTCTGACCTGAAATCAACTCGCGATCTTGAAGGACGTAACTCGTCCATGGAGCGAGCACGCTGACGTCACCGCCCGCCGTACTCAAAGCGAAGTCAGGGTAGAAGAGAACCTTGCCACCAATCTCCAGCGGCTCTCGCTGCTGCTCTTCCGCTGTCGAAAAGATCGTCATTTTGTATCCAGAATAGATCCAACCTTGAGCCTTTTCCCGCGCTCCAGCGGCATCGCCCGCCGCCAGCGCGGCGACGAACTCCGTCGAATTCGGAAGAGCCGAGAGAAGTGAAATCGGGCCATGGCAGAGCACTGCCGTAGGCTTGGATTTTTCATGAAAGTGTCTCATCACTACGCCGGCATTGGGATCATCGAGAAGGTCGATCATCGGACCATGGCCGCCGGGGACGAAAACAGCGTCATATTGATCCAGACCCGATGCGATGACATCCGCAATGCGGCTTGGATCTCTGAGCCCAGCCAGGCCATCGCGGAATAGCATGTAGTCCTGAAGCTTGGCCGCGTCCCCACCGAAGAAATCGGCGACCTCTGAATGCACATCTACTTGCGGCGTGTTGCCTTTGGGGTTGGCGAAGGTGATTTCGTAGCCCTCCTTCATCAGGGCGCGAACCGGAACCGTCAGTTCGTTGAGGTAGTAGCCGGCGCCGGTATAAACCTGGCCACCTTTCAAGGGCAAACCGCGACCGCTCGACACCAATACCAAGACCTTTCCTTTTATTGCCATTTTCTTCACCTCTCTGAAATCGAAACCACGGTGGCAAACGGGACGTCCCATTCATTGAAACCGGGAATCTACCGTCCACCTTCACTATTTCCAAAGCCAGTATTTTTCCGATCCTTCTACGCGTGGTTCTTTCGCGGATCGTCTTTTGCGCTGAGGTATTCCAGTCCCAGCGGCCCTATCGCGGTTATTTGCGTGACATACTCGCCAGATCTCGCCCAATGAAAATGGTGTGTGTTGCCGGGGAGCACCACTACGGCGCCGGGCGGATAGGCTTGCAACCTTGTCGCGTCAAATTCGTCGCCCAAACCGATGTAAAAGACGCCGGAGATCACCGTATAGACGCGATCCTCCGGATGCTTATGCGGCATCAGTTTCGTGCCGTGGGGCGCTTTGACCCTGATCGTGTAAGGGGCCGCCTCCGAGGGCTGACCCACGACAACGGCCAGGCGGACAGAAGGTGGGAACGCGGGAAACGGTTGCCAATCGACATCGTCGGGCAAAATGGTTTTGTAAACCTCCTGCCCGATTTGGTGAGGGCGGACCTCACTTGCCTGAGATCGCTTCACGACGCTGGCTTTGTCAGACATACAAATCTCCTTCGTGCAAGAAATGTGAACCCATCACGCCTTTCGCGTGTCCGCCAGGATTGGCCCCCGAAGTCTGCCTAACGTCGCGAAATTGATAAGCGTGTAGGACGCCCGCCTAACGTGCGATTTGACCCAGATAGTATCCGAGTCGATTTTCGACATCTCCCGGTTTCTGGAAGCCCTGCGCCGTGAGCGCCTTGATTCCCTGCTGGGCGGCAGGTCGTCCGAGGGAAGCGATGCACGCATCCCACCCGGCACCGAGCTCGACGTCCGGTGGCAGGCTGGTGTTGACGAGGCGCTTGGTCTGGGCGATCGCCCACTTGTCGAACCTGGCGATCCGTGTGGCCAGCGTTTCTACGAAGGCATCCAACTCGGCGTCGGGCAGGGCGCGATTCACGTAGCCGTAGGCCTCAGCCTGCTCAGCCCTGATATCTTCCGAGCTCAAGAGCACCTCAAGGGCGCGGTTTCGGCCGATGAGATGGGGAAGCCGGGCCATGGGGCCGCCGCCGGCAACCATGCCTACGCCCACCTCCCACTGCGAGATGATGGTCTTCTCGCGGCTGGCAAAGCTCATATCGCAGGCCAGCGTGATCTCGCTGCCGTTGCCGGTTGCGCGACCGCGGATGAGGGCGATGGAGGCGACGGGCAGGCGGGTGAGACGCACCAGGAAGTCCGGCCAGGGCGGCAAGCCTGTCGGGCCCTCCGGCAGCGAGGTCAGGTCCTCAAGCTTGGCCATGAAGTCAGAGTGATTCAGGAAGTAGCCGTCGACGGCGCTGTCGAAGACCACAACTCGGACCTGCTCGTCGCCCTCAAGGGCGTGGATGACTTCCTGGAACTGCTTGACCATTTCCGGACCCATCACGTTGATCGGCGGATTGTCGATCGTGACCCGCCAATAAGCGGGAGACTTCCGGGCGATGCGAATTTGTTCGAGTTTCGTGGCTGCGCTTGCAGTGGTCATGACATTCTCCTTTGTAATTACGTCCCGGAAACCGATGAATTACCCCAACGTGTTCTCTGGAGCTGGATCATTGCTTCGTCGGCGGAAGTTGGTTCAGTACTGCCGCTCCTGCTTCGCTCACGATTTCGTCCTGGGAGTCGGTGCCTCCCGAACAACCGATTGCCCCGATGATCACGCCTTGCTCGATCAGCGGTATGCCGCCTCGAGAGGCAATGATTCCGTCGAACGCGAGCAGATAGTTGAGGTGCATCAGGTTGATGCCGTCTTCGAAGACCTTGGTCGGGCGGCGGAAGGTCGCGGCGGCTCGCGCCTTGTGCTCGGCAATCTGAATGGAGGCAAGCATCGCGCCGTCCATTCGTTGGAAGGCGACGAGGTTGCCCCCGGAATCGGCCACCGCGACGTTCATCTTCCAATTCCGCTTCTTGGCCTCGGCCACCGCCGCGTGAATAATCGCCTGGGCTCGCTCTAGCGATATCGGTGGGCCATACGGAGTGTCGAAAGGAATCTGGTCGGGCACAAAGTCGAGAGGATTTGTTTCGATGGGCTGGGGTGCTCGACTGGTGGCGGCAGCGTTTGATTTCTGGTTTGACATACGTTCTCCGTTGATGGACTTGGTGCGGATCGCTCGACTGACGACGCATCCAACTCGCTGTGACGGCCCGGCTCCACGCCGTGACAAACATGTCCCCGAATAATCGCGACACTGATCCTTGAAGCTGCCTGGCGCCCCACCTGGCTCCGGCATTGATTCTGACGTCCGTTGCTGCCGACTACGGCTGGAAGCCGTCCGCCATCCATTTCGCGAATAGGTCAATGCGGGATTGCGGCCAGGGACCCTCTCCTCTTGGCGGCGGGGGCGGCATTACCGCGCCACCGATTCCGCGAATACGGTCGTAGATGGCGGCAGCGTGCTTTTTGACGTCATCGTAACTTGCAAGGTTGAAGCCCTTGCGCATGCCCTCAATGTCCCGTTCGGTAAAGAGCGGGCGAATGTCGGCTTGAAAGCTTGTCGGTGTAGCCATTGCGCCTCCCACCCGATGTATGTGGGCCATCACATCATGAGCGGGAAACGAAATCTATTGGACGAAGGTATCGTCCAATACGTTCGTACAGGGAAAGGATGGGGTCGTGCAGGATCTGGACAGGAAAGCGAAGTGTCGCCGCTAAAGAGGTTCGGATTTCAGTCGGCCTCCCTTGCCAGGCGTGTTCCAATGGTGAGGAAGTCTCACTTCAGCGCCCGGATGGGAGCTTGCTATGCAAGTCGCCGTCGTCACCACCTTTGCTGCCAGTCGCAAAGAGCCGCTCATCGAGATGATGAACCGCGTTTATCAAGGCTTCGTCGAGGCCGGCGTTGCCGACCCAAACATCCGCTTCAATTTCGGCGATGGAATCGGCCCTGGCGGCGTCTCCAGTGTTGATCGCGTGCTCAAGCGTCATCCCGAGCTCGGACGATTTGTCACCGATGCGCCACCGGTGCCGAACGTCGACATCAAGGGCGCCCGCCGAATCTCCAATGGTCCGATGTCCGCCGCCTCGGGCGAGAGCATTCCCTACGCGACGTTGCAGGAGATTGCTACGGGCGTGCCGCGCTCGTTTCCCTTCCACGGTGTCTCTCTGCAGTTTTCTGCTCCTGAGTTCGGCGGCGCGTTTCCCACGTTTACTCCTATGGCCGGCATGATGCCGGGGGTGTTGCTGACGGACAGCTGGTGGGTCAACGGGCGAAACCGCTCGCTTTCAGCGTGTATGGTGCTTGAGGTAGAGCCGGGACAGAAAAAGCTTCCCGCGCCGCACGCACTGGTGGCGAGCGTGCTCGCCGCGTGCGGCAAGGCGAGGAAGACTGTCCAGGTACCACTGGCCGGGAATATTGAGCCCGGGCCGGTTACGGCGGTACGAATGCCCACCGGACATCTGGTAGCCAGCGCCGATCCGGAGAAGGCCAAGGCCGTTCAGGAAATCGTCGTCCGCTTTCGTGCGCGCATGCCGGAGATCATCAGCAATGCCGCATTGCCACACGATCTGCTGGACAGCGCTGCGGCGTTACAAAAATTCGGACCCGGGGTGACCTCAGGTCCGAAGAAGCCGGCGCTGGAGAGCGTCTTCAAGCCGATGGGATACACGTGCCGCGGAGAGTCGGGAGACTTCGCCCTGCGGCGGCGCACCGCGGCAAACCATAACGTCGTGTTGAGTGTCGGCATTGGATCGTGGGGCCACACGGTGACCGCGCACTATTGCGTGTGGGGGATGGGATTCAGGGCGCTGCTGCTGTTGCCTCCGACGGCCGGAGCTGCCCAAGGACAATATCCGGTGGGCGACGCCGAGCAGTGGCAGAAGATCACCGAGAATCTGGGTGCGCTGGTGGCCGAGCTGGACCGAACGTTTGTGCCCGAGATTGAGGCGGTCGCCGGCCCGTCGCCCGAGTGGTACAAACCCGTGAGCTAGCCGGCGGCTTCCTAAGCTTCCGCCGCGCCTGCCTGCTTGGGCCAGCGGGCTTCGATAGCGTTCAGCAGGCCTTCGGCGGCTTCGCCCGGATCCTGGTTGGCGAAGTGCTCGTCAAGGACAAAAATCGAAACGGCCGGATTCACTTCTTCCAGAAGCCTCTTGGTTGGCTGACCGTGGCAACTCTGCAGGTGCGAGGAGAGCACGACCAGCTTGGCCTTGGTCGCCTTGAGCAGCACACGGGCGTCGCTAACATTGGCAGCGGTAAGGGCGTTATAGCCGGCGCTGCACAGGATTTCGCGCAGGAACGTACACATGTCGAAGGAGTCGTAAACGCAGAGCAGCCGCGGGCGATTATCGCCGTCCTGCCCGCGGGTGTACTTCGAGCCCAGATAGGCGGCGACGATGGCTTCTTCGACTGATTCATGTATCTCGAACTGGGAGATGAGGTGTGTCATCTTCAGCGTCTTGTGGATGTAGGGCTGCACTCCGGCAAGCTTCACGTCTTTGCCCTTGGCGCGCGCCGCCTGCACCAGGCGCACCAGCGCGCCCAGGCCGCTGCTGTCGACGAAGTCGACGTGATCGAGTTCGAGAACGATGTCTCCATACTTGGCCAGCGAGTCTCCGACGAAGTGGTGGAGCGATAAAACTTCTTTGCCGGCGACAATCTTTCCCTGACATTGCACGACCAGCACATCGCCTACCGGTCGCCATTCCATGTTGAGCGGCACGGACCCTCCGAGTTGCGTTACGAAGTGACTGAGAATCGGCGAATCCTAAAAGGCCGTCGTGGCAAAGTGGCGCCGACGGGATTCGCTTGCTGCAGGTAATTCCGGCTCCCACAAAACCTGTTCTGTAGGCCGCAAGGATGTCTGCCGATTATGTGGGGAACGCAGCGGCAAAGCAATCGGGAAATTCATTACGCGGCGTTCGGGACGTCGGCTGAATCCGATTCCAGCATGGGCAGGCGGACTAGACGCTGGCCTGAGCGCCGGCTCTGGCGTCAAGACGTTGAGCCGAAGGCGAACTGTACCGCCAACACGGTGGGGTTGAATGCCGGCACTACCAAGCACGGCACAGAACAGGAGAACCAGCTCTGCTCTCGATACTTGAAACAATCGTTTCAATTATGCTAGGCTTTCTAGCCATGAGCCGGACCGTTAACCCGAAGCGCCCGGAGGAACTGCGGGCGGCTATCGTGCAGTACCTGGTCAAGCATGGCATCGCCGATCTCTCGCTGCGACCGCTGGCCAAGGCGGTTGGGTCGAGTCCGCGGGTGCTGCTGTATTACTTCGGATCGAAAGAAAAGATGCTGGTCGAGCTGGTGGCAGAGATTCGCCAGCGGCAACGCGCCGCATACGGCGAGGTCAAGGCTGCAACATTCAGCGAGGCTTGCTGGAAAGTCTGGAAGCAGATGTCAGGCGACGACTCAGAGCCACTGTTTCGGTTGTACTTCGAGGCGTATGGGATGGCGCTGCGGCATCCGCAGCGGTATCGGGAGTTCTTGCACGCGACCATCGAAGACTGGCTGACGTTTATTGCCGATCCGATTCGCGCCGAAGGCAGGTCGCGCGCGGAGGCACGGGTTTTCGCCACAGTTGTCCTGGCCGGGCTGCGGGGATTCATGCTCGACTACTGCGCGACGCGGGATCGCAAGCGGTTGCACCGCGCCGTGAAGCTGTGGCTGCGAACGCTGGAGCCGGTCGCACCTGCGGGGAGCTAGTGGGAGCGACTAACCAGGTCAAAGGTGGGGCCTCGGTGCGAAAGCCGGTATTTGCTCAGCGCGCGGGGCGCCTGAAGGCGATTCTTCTCAAATCTGTATTTGACACGGGCTCACGAGAGGAAGAGATGTTCGGTAAGAAGAGATCGAGAGGCTCGACCGGCGCATTGGGCGCATTGATTGTTGTTGCGTTGTTGCTCGGCGCGGTTTCGGCGAAAGCGCAGCTGGCAACAGGATCGATGGATGTGCATTGGGATGAAGGCGCGACGGATTGCGCGAAGAGCACCCAGCCGCCGTTGCAGGTGCATGCCTACAACGCCAGCACCTACATCCTTCGGGAGAACCTGTGCGCGACTTTCGAGGCGCCGTTTCTGTACCTGCTGATCGGTTCGGACAAGGCGCTGCTGATCGATACCGGCGACGTTGCCGATCCGCAGAAGATGCCGCTGGCAAAGACTGTGATGCAGTTGCTCAGCCATGATGGACGGTCGCCGCTTCCGTTGCTGGTGGTGCATTCGCATCGGCACCTGGACCATCGGGCAGCAGATGCGCAGTTCGCGCGGCTGCCGCACGTCCAAGTGGTGGGCTACGACCTGGAGAGCGTTAAGCAGTTCTTTCACTTCACGGATTGGCCAAACGGCGTCGCACAGATCGATCTGGGCGGGCGCATCGTCGATGCGATTCCGACGCCCGGCCACTCCGAGACTGAAGTTTCGTATTACGACCGGCAGACGGGGCTTCTGTTCAGCGGCGACTTCTTTATGCCGGCGCGTCTGCTCATTGAGGACACTAAGGCCGATCTGGCGAGTGCGAATCGCATCGTCGCATTTGTGAAAGACAAGCCGGTCAGCTACGTACTCGGCGGGCACATCGAGATGAATAACCGGGGGCAGCTGTTCGAATGGGAGTCGCAATATCATCCGCAGGAACACGTGTTGCAGATGACGAAAGCGGAACTGCTGGAGTTGCCGGCGGCGATCGAGAACTTCAACGGCTTTTATTCGAGGCGCGGCCAGTTCGTGATGATGAACCAGATGCGAATGCTTGCTGTATTCGCGGGTCTGGCGCTTCTGATCGTTATCGCGATTGTGGCGGCGGTGATTTCGTATGTGCGACGGCGGAGGCGTAGACGTTCGATCGGGCTCGCCGGCCTGAATGCCGCCTCGCTGTGACAAGAAACGTCTAACGGCACGACTGAAGTCGTGCCCTGACACAAAGCACCGTTCACCGGGGTTGGTGGCCGGGTGAAATCGTGCGCTTCTGCAAAGCTCAGGGTGGTGCCCCAGGTTCGCGTCCTGGTGTTGGACGCTAACCTGAGTTGTGTATCGGCGAACCCACGTTAGGCCAAAAGAAGGCCGAACGTGGGGCACCAGCGTAGCAGCTCCTTCAAAGCATCGACGCGCGTTATTCGATACGCAGGGCGGTTACCGGATTGATGGATGCGGCGCGGCGAGCCGGGATGATGCTGGCTATCAAGGCGCAGAATCCCAGCGACAACATCGCTCCGCCGAGCACCAGCGGGTCCCAACCTTTGACGTGATAGAGCTGGGCAGTGATCAGGCGCGCGCAGCCAATCGAGACTGGGATGCCGATGACCAGTCCGATCAGCACTTGCACGAAGGCCCCGCGCAGAACCATGCCGATGACCTTGCCGCGATTCGCGCCTAACGCCATGCGCACGCCGATCTCGCTGGTACGCCGCTCGACGCTGTAAGCCGTGACGCCGTAGAGTCCGACGGCCGCGAGGATCAGGGCGAGGATGCCGAACATGCCGGTCATCTGCGCGACGGCGCGTTGCTGGTCGAACTCGGCGTCAACCTGTTCCTGCAGAGGACGCACGTGCAGCAGCACGAGGTTAGGATCGATGTCGCTGAGAATCTGGCGTACCTGCGGTTCCAGTCCTTCCATGCTGCCACTCGTCTCAAGCACTGCGCCTTCGATGTAGTGGCTACCGTCTTCCACCATTTGCATCATGGGATTGTCGTAGGAGACGCGCTGGGCCAGTGGAACAAAGAACATCGGACGCGGCGCCTCGGTGTTGGCGGCGTCGCTATATTTGGCATTGTGTACCACGCCGACGATTTCGTAAGTCGCGCTGTACTTCGGCAGGTCGAGGCCGAAACGCGTGCCGATGGGATCTTCGCCGGGCTTGTAGAACTTCTTGACGAAGGTTTCGTCGACGACGGCGACATTGCGAGTCGAAGCGGTGTCCTGGTCGGTGATGCCGCGACCGCGGATGATCTGCTGGCCGAGGGCGGGCAGGTATTCCGGCGTGACGTGGTCCCAGGATGAACCCACTTCTTCATTGACGTTGGGCATGCCGTGACCTTCACGAATTGGGAGCTCACCCCAGTTGTCCTGCAGCGGCGTGAACAACGCCAGCGCTGCGCGTTTCACGCCGGGAAGATGCGCGAGCCGGTCTTGCAGTTCGCGGTACATGGCGTCGAGCTTCGCCTTGGGATAAGACGAGTAGGGTCCGGTCAGACTGATGACGACGCGGTGATCGGTTTCGTAGCCAAGGTCCTGATGCTGGAGGTTTTGCAGGCTGCGAGTCAGCAGGCCGGCGCCCGCGATCAAGATGACCGACAGCGTTGCCTGCACGATGACTAGAGATCTTCTGCGAAAGCGAGGAGCTGTCGCGCGTGCTGCGATTGGCGCCGCGCAGGGCGTCGACCGGGTTGGCGTGCGAGGTCAGCCACGCGGGCGCGGTGCCGAAAATCACGCCCGTAATAAGCGACAGCAGGAAGGCGAAGCCGAGCACCGGCAGCGAGGGCGTTGCGTCAATGGGCACGAACTTTGCCGAGCTGAAGGCCAGCGCGATAATGGCTTTCACGCCGAGGTAAGCGACGCCAAGTCCGGCCAGGCCCCCGAGCACGGCTAGAACCACACTCTCGGTCAGCGCCTGCCGTACCAGCCGCCGGCGTGAAGCCCCCAAGGCGAGTCGCACTGAAGTTTGTGCGCGGCGAGAAGCTCCGCGCGCCAGCAGAAGGTTGGCGATGTTGGCGCAGGCAATCAGCAGCACCAGGCAGCAAACCGCGAGCAGGATGTGCAGGCTGTCGCCGTAGTCTTCGCGCATGGTGGCCACCCCGGTTCCCGCCCGAACTACGTGGATGGTTTGCTTGGGCAAGCCAGCCTTGATGCCCGACATCCAATCCGCGGGCATGCCGCTATCGTTCACCAGCCACAAGCGAAGCTCGTTGGTGAGCCGGGTCGGCAAGGCTGCGGGCGAGGCACCGGGACGCAGCCGGCCGATCACTCGGAGCCAGGACTGGAAATGGTTCAGCAGGGTACTGCTGCCGCGGAAGAGCGGCTCCTGCTGAAGCGGTATCCAGATTTCGGGCGGATCGCTGCGCAGGGTTTCGCCGAAGAAGCCGGGTGGCGAGATGCCAATGATTGTGACCGGATGCCCGTCAAAGATGAAGTTCGATCCGATGACGCTGGGGTCGGAACCATACTGCTGCTGCCAGGCGCGATAGCTGAGCATGGCGACGGGCGGCGCGGAAGGCTGATCGTCGGCGGGAGTGATGGTGCGGCCGATGAAAGCGGGCACTCCGAATACATCGAAGTAGTTGCCGCTGATGAATTCTCCGCGCATGGGCTTGGCCACGCGATCGCTGTCGCCGCGGCGGACGCTGAACTGCCAGCCGCCGGCCTGGAATGCGGCCAGCTCGCTGAACTCCGGCGTCGTCTGCTTCATGCGCAGATAAAAAGGGTAGGAGAACATGCCCCAATTGTCCTGCATAGATCCTTCGACGCAGCAATCGTTGCCATCGCCGATGCGGTAGAGGCTCGCGGGATCGACCACAGGCAGCGACTTCAGCATGACGGTGTGAATCAGCGAGAAGATGGCGGTCGTAGCGCCGATGCCGAGCGCCAGGGTAAGCATGGCGGTCAGGGTAAACACAGGCGATTGCCGCATCTGGCGGAGGGCGTAAGCGATGTCTTGCCGGAGCGTCTGCATATCGATCCTCTTGGACACTTACGCAAGAGGGAAGAGCGATGTTCCCGGAAACTGCAAACGCGAGCCGTCCGCTTTGTGATCCTGCGGAGCCTTGAGTCCGACGAAGGATCTGCGTTGGTCGCACGGCTAAGAAATGCGGGCGACGTATCGATAGCGTCGAACCGCAGATCCTTCGCTTAGGATGACAAGTCAAGAAAAGACCAGCTGAGGATTTCCGAGGCGCAGACTGGTGTAAGTGGCAGGATTTCGATAAAGTAGTGCCCGCAATCACGTGGGGTGAACGATGCGTTCCGTAAAGGCTGTTTGCTGCTTTGTGCTGTGCCTTGGGCTGCTTTGCGCTCTGCCGATGTTCGCGCAGGATGACGATGAGATGCACATGCACCATCACGACGACGAACACCTGGGCACGGTGTCGTTTCCGATTTCGTGCGCGCCGGCCTCGCAGCAGGCATTCAATCGCGGCGTGGCGCTGATGCATTCGTTTCAGTACGAAGACGCTGAAGCGCAGTTCGTCGAGATCACCAAGAGCGATCCGTCCTGCGCCATGGCGCACTGGGGTATTGCGCTGAGCTATTTTCATCAAATATGGGAGCGGCCGCAGGAGCCTGTACTCAAGCGCGGGCATGACCAGATGGAGATGGCGCAGAAGCTCGGCGCCAAGACCGAGCGCGAGCGGGATTACATCGCTGCGTTGGCTCTGTTCTATGACAATCCGACGAACACGGATTACATGAAACGGGTCACGGCCTACTCGGACGCGATGGGCAAGCTTTACGCCAAGTATCCGAAGGACGAGGAGGCGGGCGCGTTCTATGCGCTGTCGCTGCTGTCGTCCGAGCCGCCCGGGGACACCTCGCACACCAACGCGAAGAAGGCGGTTGCGATTCTGATGCCGCTCTTCCAGCAGGATCCGAACCATCCGGGCCTGGCGCACTACATCATTCATTCTTGCGACAACCCGCAGATGGCTGAGACTGGATTGCCGGCCGCTCGCGTTTATGCGGGAATCGCGTCGTCGTCGGCGCACGCCGTGCACATGCCGTCGCACATTTTCGCGCGGCTGGGGCTTTGGCAGGAAGACATCCAGGCCAACCTGAAGTCGGTGGCGCTGATTGAGGCTGAGTCCTCCCACGCAATGTATATGGGCGGCCACGAGCTTCACGCCATGCACTTCCTGCTCTATGCGTATCTGCAAACCGGGCAGGATGCCAAAGCCAAAGCGATCGTCGAGAAGTCACAACAGATTATTGCGTCGGCTGCCAAGAGCAATGACGACTCGGGCATGATGGAGTATTACACCTACGCGCAGGCGCATTTTCCGGCGCTCTACGATCTTGAAATGCATCACTGGGCGGACGCCATGGCGCTGAAGCCGGCAGCGAACGCTCCCCCGATCGACGAAGAGATCACCTACTGGGCGCAGGTTATCGGCGCCGCGCACTCGGGCGATGTGGAAGCGGCACGGCAGGCCGCCAAGAAATTCGACGAGACACAGGATACCGTGCGCAAATCGAAGTACGCTTACACGCTGGAGGGGCCGAATCTGGCGCACGGTGAGGTGCAGGCGTGGCTGGCATTCGCCGAGAAGAAGAACGACGATGCCATTAAGGAGATGCGCGCCGTCGCCGATACCCAGGACAAAGTCGGCAAGGGTGAGGTCGAGATCCCAGCGCGTGAAATGCTGGCCGACATGCTGCTGGAGTTGAATCAGCCGGAAGCTGCTCTGGTGGAATATGAGAAGTCGATGAAGATCGATCCCAACCGCTTCAATGAGCTCGCCGGCGCGGCGCGTGCGGCGGAGATGACCCACCAGACGCAGAAAGCCGATGGCTATTATGCGCAACTGCTGAAGAACTGCGATGACGGAAAATACTCAGATCGTCCGGCGCTGGGCCGCGCCAAGATGGTGCTGGCCGATAATAAGCAGTAGGAAGATCTTAGGGCTGCTTACCAGGCGGGGACAGCCCTAAGATTTCTGTGAAGTTAGACCTTCAACAAGCGGTCAAAGAACGAACGATAGCGCTGCAAGGCCAGGCGCAGGTCTTCCGTCGAGACATTGTCCCCGCGATCCCATTGCCCCTCAAGGCGGGAACGCTCATTGGCGAAGCCCTCCGCCAGCTTCTTCATCAAGGATGCAACCAGATTGTCGGCGTCTTCGACGGCGCGGCGAGGTTCATCAACAAACCCTGTCTGAATGGTGCTCCACCGGGAACGAAACTCTCCGATCTCCGAATCCTGAAAGAGCGGGGTGGCGTGGTCGGTAACCGGCGTTGGCGCGGAAGCCTGATTGGCCGGCTCAGTGTCGGTAACACGTTGCAGTGTGCTGGCAGTTCCCGGTGCCGGAGTTCGCCAGCGCGGACCATCTTCGGCAGCACGTTCCGTCTCTGCCCGTTGCTCGTTGCGCACCAATTGCGGCCGGCCGTCCGCTTCGCGGGGCTTCTCGGCCCGCCCTGCCAAATCGGCTGTCGTCAGTTCTTCGTCTTTTCTTTTGAGTTCTGCCATTTATGCAACCTCTCGTTGTAATCCGGTTTTACGTCCTTCCAACAAATCGTCAAAGAGTGAGCGGTAGTAGATCATGGCCTGGCGCAAGTCTTCCGTGCTCGCCTGCCCTTTGCGATGCCGGATGGCGATATCGTGAGCGGCACGATAGTTGTCGATGACATGGGCATGATCAACCGATAAATCGGCCGCACGCTGCTCAAAGTCAGCCATGGGATAACCCATCGCTTCCATCAGGGACGCGACAGTCTCGTCCGCTTCCACGACTGCGCCACGTGGGTCATCTACGAAGCGGGACTGCACCCGCCACCATTGCGATGCGTACTGATCCCGCTCCACGGGATCGAGTCGACGGACGTGAAACTTCTCGACGCGCTTGGCACGCTCTTCGAGCATGGCTTGCGCCTGCCGCTCCGAGCCTTTTTCCTGCACAGCACGGTCATACTCTGATCCGAAACGATGGCGCAGAGCTGCTTTTCTACGCTGCATCACAACGATGGCAAGCGCCACAATAACTAAGATGGCCAACACTGCGAGGCCGATCACTTTAGGGTCGACGTTCATTGGGCCTCCTTGTCATAGCGATTGGAACTGCAGGTTTAGAAGGCGGGGAAAGAAGCGAGTGTTGTCCTCAGGCGGGTTTTATTGAGGCACTCACAAACTGAAAATGGAATGCTGATCCACCTCGTGAATGATGCGGCTGCCTGAAGGGATTAGCGGGCGTAATGGAAGAGTCGGCTTAGAGGGGGCTAGGCATCGCTGATAAACGGGAGTGGCTGAGATCGAAAAAAAGCGCAGGCCTGGCGAGACAGGATCCTGCGCCTTTCGGTTATTTCGAAACGGCCGCGAACAGGTCGGACTTCAGCAGCGCCTGAAATTGCTGGTCATTTGATTTGAAGTGCATCTGGACGAGATCATTGGAGCTTTCGACGGTGGTGCTTTGCATGGCCATCTTCTCAGTCGGCGTTCCGCTCATTTGGCGATAAAGCACACCCGCCTTCATCAATCCGGAGATCGTTGCCGCGGTAACTGTGTCCGAAGTCTTGATGTTCAGATCGAAGGTCACACCGTTGTTGAAGTTCATGGTGTAGTCGGACGCCAGCAGGCGCTTCTTGATGGTGTCATAGTCGGTCAACGAGCCCGCTTGACCGAGGGCCGAGCGCATCATGTTCTGCGTACCCTGCTGATCGAGCACGCTCCAGATCGAGGCGTTCTGGACGCTGGTCATAAGATCCGAAATCACGGTATTGGTCTGCACGGACTGGGCGCCGTTGTCGCGTACATCGATTGCCCCCTTGATGGCGAGATTCTCGCCAAAGAGGATGGTCGTGGGATCCAGAAAGACCACCTGCATGCCGTTGCCCATCGGGTAGAGGTCGGAGAGCAGATACTTCTCCGGCTTGATCTTGCGGGCTTTCATCTTGGCGAGGAAGTCGCGTTGCTTCAGCGCTCCCTGGGCGATGCCGACGCTGCGCAGGATACCTTTCGGTCCGCGATAACTGACGAAGGTGAGCTGTTCGACGTCCTTGTTGGGATCGATGCCGGCACCTTTCAGCGCGGTCTCAAACTGCTTTACGTTGTCGGGCATGACGCGGTCGCGCAACGCGAGGGCGGTCTGGGAATCGCGCAGGTCACGATAGTCGACCGAGATGATCTGTTGAACATCGGAGGGGATGACCGTCTGCGCGTTGCTGCTCAGCGACGCGGCGAAGGCCGGAAGGCTCATGGCACCGGCCAGTAACAAAGAAGTAACAAACTGCTTCATAGGCATTATTGTAATCGACCCTTCCAGCAGAGATGCTGGCTGATTCCCGGCTGTTGCCCGTGGGATCAGCAGCCTGAGCAAGGAGTTAGACGGGTATCGAAAGCGAACATCAACATCGATAACCGGCTGGTTTATTCAATCCTGACTGAAATCCAGCTTTCAGGGGTTCTTCCACTCAGAAATCGAAGCATCCAAGTTGAGGCTGCACGAGACGCTGCAGTCGGAAAATCTCCTTCTAATGCAACAAAGTGCATGAGTTCGCAAGCAAGCAAGGCAACCACGGCAACGATGGGAAGCGGCACGACTAGTCTGCGTGCGCTGGAATGGCTGAACTTTTTTCTGGCCGATGTCCAGACGGGATTAGGCCCGTTCCTGGCTGCCTATCTCGCGGCCCAGGGCTGGAATCCGGGACGAGTTGGGTATGCACTGACGTTCGGCGGCTTGGTCACCGTTGCCACGCAGACACCGGCCGGCGCCATCGTCGACTCGGTCCATCGCAAACGCATGCTGCTGGCGGTGAGCGTCGGAGTGCTATGCGGTGGGGCGGCGCTGCTGATGGCCCACTCCGGGGTCTTCTCGGTTTACGCAGCACAGTTTCTGATTGGAGGCAGCGCGCCGTTCCTGGCACCAACGCTGGCCGCCATCACGCTGGGCATGGTCAGCGCCAGAGGGTTCGACCGGCAGTTCGGGATCAACCAAGCTTTTAACTCAGCAGGAAACGTTTTTGCGGCATTGCTGATTGCTTACATCACCTTTAAGTTCGGCTACAGAGTGATGTTTGCTGTCCCGCTTGTTCTTGCGGTGCCCACGCTGCTGGCCGTCCGCGCCATCGATCCTCAGACAATCGACTATCGCCGGTCACGGGGCGGCAAAGAAACAAGTAGTACGCAACGGGCCGAAGGAATCACCGCGCTGCTGAAGGACCGGGCTCTCATTTTCTTCCTGGCTGCGGCATTCCTTTTCCATCTTTCCAACGCTGCCATGTTGCCGCAACTGGGCGAGATGCTTGCCAAAGGGAATGCGCGCTCGGCTGCGCCGTTTATGTCGGCGTGCATCATTGTCACGCAGCTGGTGATCACCCTGTCGGCTGCCTGGATCGGCCGTCGCGCGCAGAGCCGTGGCCGCAGGCCGCTTCTGCTGCTGGGCTTCGGGGTGTTGCCGATTCGAGGATGGCTCTACACGCTAACCCATACGGCCAGCCTGTTGATCGCGATCCAGACGCTGGACGGAGTGGCGAATGCGATCTTCGGCGTGGTGTCGATTCTCGTGATTGCGGATCTGACACGAGGAACCGGCCATTTCAATCTGGCGTCTGGAGCGCTGGCGACAATGGTGGGCATTGGAGCAGCGTTGAGTGCAACCGTTGGCGGACAGATCATTCAGCGGGTGGGTTTCCGTGCTTCGTTCCTTGGTCTGGGGGCGATTGCGGTCTGCGCGTTCGGCGTGCTGCTCTTTGCTGTGCCCGAAACTCTTAATGCGAATGGCAAAGCTGCTGCACCCGCAGAGACTGGAACAACGACATCGTCGGAAGACACGCAAGTGGCATGAAGCTCTGAGCGAACGCGGGCGCGTATATGATCCGTACAAAATCGAGCAAAGTTAACGGTATTGTGTAAACTGTATCGAGTTTCGACGTAGCTAAAGCCATGAAGAAGATTCTTGTACTGATACTCCTCAGTGCGCTGGCTGCTCCAGCCCGCGCGGAGCAGATCACCGTGGCTGCCGCGTCGGATCTCAACCACGCGATAAAAGAGTTGGCGGCGAGCTTCGAAAAGGGTAGCGGCTACTCGGTATCGCTGTCATTTGGGGCATCAGGCAATCTCTATGCGCAGATTGAAAGCGGCGCACCGTACGATCTCTTCTTTTCCGCGGATGCGGATTATCCAGCGAAGCTAGTCGCGGCCGGCAAGATTGACGGCGCTTCGATTCGGACCTACGCGATTGGCCGACTGGTGCTTTGGGTGCCAGCGAGTTTGAAGCTCGATCCCGAGCAACTGAAGATGGACCTGATACTTCAGCCTGAAGTAAAGAAGATAGCGATTGCCAATCCCCAGCATGCTCCGTATGGGCGGGCGGCGATGGCTGCCCTCGACCATTTTCAGTTCGCAGGGCTAGTGAAGGACAAACTGGTGCTTGGCGAGAATGTCAGCCAAGCCGCACAATTCGTGCAGTCAGGCAACGCTCAAGCCGGGCTGATACCGCTGTCGCTGGCGCTGTCCCCGCCGATGAAGGCTGCGGGCAAGTACTGGCAACTGCCCGACGACTCCTATCCCGATATAAAGCAGGCCGCCGGTATACTCACCTCCTCGAAGCACAAGCTGGCGGCGCGAGCTTTCCTCGACTTCGTCGGTTCTGCGGAAGGTGCGGCAATACTGCAGCAATACGGCTTTGGTCTTCCTGCTCACAAATGATTGCTCAGGCACTCACGCTGACTCTGCGGCTGGCAATTACGGTTTCGCTCGTACTGCTGGTGCTGGGAGTGCCTCTCGCCTATTGGCTAGCGTTCTCCCGTAAACCGTGGAAGTTCTTCGTGGAAGCTGTCGTATCGCTGCCCATCGTGCTGCCGCCGACAGTACTTGGGTTCTACGTTCTGGTTGCGATTGGACCGTTGAGTCCTTTCGGGCGATGGTATCAATCGCTCACCGGTCACGGGCTAGCCTTCACCTTTGAAGGACTGGTGGTCGGCTCGGTTCTCTACAGCCTGCCATTTGCGGTACAGCCGATGGAAACGGCCTTCGCATCCATCGATCGCAAACTGCTGGACGCTTCTGCACTACTGGGTGCGTCCCGGTGGCGGACGTTCTGGCGTATCGTGCTGCCGCTGGGATTGCCGGGGGTCATCACCGGAGTGGTCCTGAGCTTCGCGCACACACTGGGAGAGTTCGGCGTGGTGCTGATGATCGGCGGCAATATTCCCGGTGCGACCCAGACCATCTCGATTCTCATTTTTGATCAGGTCGAGGCGCTCAACTACGCCGCTGCGAATCGCACCGCCTTGCTGCTGCTGGCGTTTTGCTTTGCCATATTGGCTACGCTTTACGGTCTGCGCCGACGGGCCGCCTGGAATGTATGGAGTTGGAAATGACGCGCCCGGCCGGCGAAGTGCTGTCGGTGCGGGTTTGTTCCGGTCTCGCGAAGGATGCGGCGTCGCCGTTTTCGCTGGATGTAAACATCCTTGCGGAGCCGGGTTTCACGATTCTTTTCGGTGCATCGGGCGCAGGGAAAACGACGCTGCTCGACTGCGTCGCCGGACTGCGAGCGCCACAGAGAGGCCGAATTGCCACCGGTGATTTCGTTCTGTTCGATTCGGACGCAAGGGTCAACCTTCGGCCGAACCGGCGCGAGGTTGGATATCTTCTTCAGTCGCTGGCCTTGTTTCCGCACATGACCGTTGCCGCCAACGTTCAGTACGGACTCAGTGATTTGCCCGCGCCCGAGCGTCAGAGACGAACCGACGAAGTTCTTCAAGCCTTTCGGATTGCGGGGCTCGCGCATCGCCGGCCGAACGAATTGTCGGGCGGTGAGCGCCAGCGGGCAGCGCTGGCTCGAGCGTTGGTGATGCAGCCTCGCGTGCTCTTGCTGGATGAGCCCCTCAGCGCGCTGGACGCGGCGACCAAGTCACAGATCGTTGCGGATCTCCGGGCGTGGAACCAGGACCATCGAATCCCTATCCTCTATGTGACACATCAGCGCGAAGAGGTTTTCGCGCTGGGCGAGCGCGTAATCGCGGTGGACAACGGCCGCGTGGTCGCAGCGGGCTCGCCGCAAGAAGTGCTGCATCGGCCGGAGTTGGAGACTGTCGCCCAATTGGCTGGCTTCGAGAACATTCTGGATGGGGCGTTCGTTGCCGCACATCCTGAGCAGGGAACGATGACGTGCCGGGTCGGTGCGTCGCCGCTGGAACTTGAGGTCCCGCTTGCTCGTGTGGATCCAGCAAAGCAGCTGCGCGTGGGAATCAGAGCAGGTGACATACTCGTGTCAACCACAACGCCGACTGGTTTGAGCGCCAGAAACATCTTTCCGGGAATCATCACCGATCTGCAACGGCGAGACGTCATGGTGGTCGCGACGGTAGACTGCGGGGCCATTCTGCAAGTACATCTAACGCCGGGCGCTTGCTCGGAGCTGCAACTCAAGGCTGGACAAAAAGTGTGGCTGGTGGTGAAGACCTACTCGTGTCTGGTGATGGAAGGCAAGGCATAAGGCGTAGGTTTACGGCCAGCGGCTAGGGATTAAAGATCGGAGTGGCGGCTGATAAGCGAGCGCGATCGTTTTGCTGGCTCAAGCCCTGATCCGACATTAAGGACGTTCGATTCTGCTTTGCCCTAACGCCTTTTAGCTGTCGCATAATCACTCTTTCCGTCTCACTGTCCATGCCTCACAAGCCCGAGTGATGGCGCTCACTGCGCCTCCGTTCACAAGGTCCATACTGAGGATGAGCGCGGCTGCCATCGGCGGCAAGGTGAGCCAGTTGCGGCAGCAAAGGCCGCTTCCGACTCCGCCGAACGAAGTGGTGTGCCCATCAGCCGCCGCATCGGAGGTGCATTCTATGCCGACCGTCAGCGAGAACGAACCCAAACTACAAGTGGTGACCCCGCCGTCCCCCGAACCTGAGTTGTTCGCCGCGGAAATCGCAATGGAAGGAAAGAGCTCCAACTTCTTTCCCCTTCTGCTCATCCTGGGACTGATTATCGTGGTCGGGGGCACCATTTACTACTTCGTAAAAGGCGCCCAGGATGTGTTGACCGCGTCGGCAGCCACTGCGAGCGTCAATAAAATTCTTGCCGCGCAGAGTTCAGCGACGATTCGCTTCAGCACGGGAACGATCACCTCCAGCGTGAACGAGAAGCCGCTGGATCCCCACTACAAATTGCTGGCCAAGGCCGGTGTCGTGTCAACTAAGCCAAAAGGCGCGAATGCTCTCATCGTCGACCTGACCGGCCCCGGAGGGAATCTGCTGGGCGGCATCACCGACGTGCAGAAGTCAAAGAATGCCGACGGCACGACCACTTATCTGGTCCCACTCGCGACCCGCGGGCTGGTCTCGATCGACAAGATAACGATGATCAAGCCGCACCTGGCGCAAGTGGACTACACCTGGAAGTGGGTGCCGAACCGCTTGGGCGAGGAGTTCGACGCATCGGGTTCGCTGGTGAAGAGCTTCACGAGTTGGGACCGCGCGACGCTGATTAAGTCCTATGGTGTCGATTTCTACAGCGCTCCGCCTGCCAAGGGCAGCGTGACGCTGATGGAAACCAACGACGGCTCCTGGAAGCCATACACCGAATAGTTCTTCGTGGCCCGTTGCCACCTCCGCAGGCAAGAGGGAGAGGCTGCATACCTCTCCCTTTTGCTTTTGTGGAGGAAGTTTCAGTAATGCACGAAGTGCAGCCACAGCATGCCCACCGCGATGGTCGCCAGCGTCGCCGGGACACCAATCTTCATGTATTCAAGAAATCCAATGTGAGCCTCGCCGCGCGCCTTCTCCACAACGATGATGTTGGCCACCGAGCCGGTGATGGTGAGATTGCCGGCCAGCGTGCTGCTCATCGCCAGCATCAGCCAGGCATTCTGGGGATTATGGAATTGTGGGATCAAACCCTTCAGGAGCATCACCGCGGGAACATTGCTGACGATATTCGACAGCAAGGTAACGATCGTCACAAAGACGATCGAGTTGTGCAGGTTCAGGCGCTCCGCCAACCCGAGCAGCTCGCTGGTGATTCCCGCCTCTTGCGCTCCACCGATAATGAGGAAAAGTCCCAGAAACAGCATAAGCAACGACCAGTCGACATCGCCGTAGATCGCCTTAGGCGAGTGCTTTCGCTGTACCAGGAGTAATGCGCCTCCGGTCGCTGCCACCAGAGCCGGCGGAAAGCCAGCAATAAATCCCGCCAGCACGCCTAGACTGACGATGACGGGGAAAGCTGGGTGCATTTCAGATTCATGAGACGGCGGCGGCTGGGTTTCCGTGGTGACGGCTTCGGCTCCGTTGCCGTTACGCAGATGGATCCAGTGCAGCAGCGCCCAATCGATAAAAAGCCCGACCAGCGCCACCGGTCCAAGATGAGCCATGAACGTGCGATAGGGAATGCCTGAGATGGAGCCGATCAGGATGTTCTGCGGATTGCCGGTAATCGTTGCCGTGCTGCCAATGTTGGAGGCGGTGGCGAGAGCCAGCAGATAAGGCACCGGCCGCAGTTGCATGCGCTTGCAAAGTCCGAGAATCAGCGGGGCCATAACCAGGCAGACGATATCGTTGACGAGGAAGGCCGAAAGAATTCCACCGATGAAGATGATGCCGGGCAGCAGTTGAGCAGGACTGAGGTGCTCGATGGCCAGCTGCGTGATCCATTCGAAAAATCCGGAGAGGTGAAGAGTGGCTACGATCAGCATCATCGAGAACAGCAGGACGATGGTGGCAAAGTCGATGCTTTCGACCGCCGGCTTTGGCGACAGCACGCCGAACACAAACATCAGGACCGCGCCAATGATGGCCATCGCCGGCCGATCGATCTTGGTTCCGGGCAGCCTGCCGATAGCAAATACCAGGTAGCTAGCCAGGAAGATGGTCCAGGCGACGACGATGTGCCAGTGTGAAAGGGTGTGGCCGATGGCCGACGTCATGTTTGGATTGTCCTCACTTGCACCGTACGCAGCGCCGGGCATCCTGAGTTGCGGGTGTATGCCCTTAGACGTTGGAAAATGAGCAAAGGTTGACAAACGATTGATCCACGCTCAGGCTTCACGTCAGTGGATTTCGAGCACGAGGACATTCTGGTGCGATTATTGTCATCAGTCGTTTTCTTCGCAATATTTGTTTACGTCGGTCGGGCGGCAGCTATTCCGCCGCAAACGCAAGCTGCGGCGCATACCAAGGCTTCTTCCGACGTGGTCCTGAACGAAAGCGATAACGGCAAAGACATCGATCTGACCGCCGGCAATACGCTTGTCGTGAAGCTGCCTGGTAATCCCTCGACCGGATATAACTGGACGGTGGTTGGCGACCCTGCGCCGCTCAAACTGCAGAAGTCATCGTTTGCCAGGGGTGAGACCAAGAGCGGCATGGTGGGTTCGTCAGGCACAGCAATCTTCCGGCTAAGTGCCGGCTCTTCCGGGATGGCGACGCTTAACCTTGTGTATCGGCGTTCCTGGGAATACAACGTGGCGCCGATCAAGACCTTTACGGTTCGCGTCGATGTACGTTAGGGGGCTTGCGCGGCCTTCCCGGACGTGCTGCGCACGATTCCAGGAGACCTGAGTTGGGGCGTCCGCATCTGTGTCGGGGAGCGACATTTTTGCCTCTTTGTCGTCTACGCACATAGTGGTAGAAGCGCAGTGCGAAAGAGGGATGTCGACCGAGTTATACGTGCCGTAAGGTAAGCAGCGAGAAACAGAGCTACTTATCCGGATATGGGGCACGATTCCCAAAAGGTTCAGATATCACAATCGGGTGTGACTTTGGTCGTTGCCCGGCGGCGCGAAAGGATTAGAATAGAGTTGGAATTGAAAATGATTTTCAACTTCATATTCGGCCGTCATAAGAAAGATCCCGAGACCCGGGCCCAAGCCCTGGCCGATCTGGAAGTAGGCGAGAGCGCGATTCTCGCCGAGCTGGAAGTTGCTCCTCCCATTGCCGAACACCTGATGAACCTGGGCTTCGTTCCTGGGCTGGTGGTGAAGGTGTTGCGCAGCGGCCCCGGCGGCGATCCCCGCGTTTACCGCGTGGATGGAACCGAAGTAGCCATGCGTCGCGATCTCTCTCGTCATATTCATGTCGAGGTGGCCGGCGCTGCCGCGTTCGGAGACTAATCGATGGGAGCTTCCACTATGAGTTGCCACTCCGTGGCGCAGCCGCGGGATGCATCGCAAGGCGGCTCCTATCGAACCATCGCGGTCGTTGGCCCCCCGAACTCCGGCAAGACGACCCTCTTCAATCGGCTCACCAAGCTGCGTCAGAAGGTCGGCAATTTTCCCGGCGTCACCGTCGAACACCATACCGGTTACATCCGCGACATCAACGGTGAAGAAGTTGCGCTGATCGATCTGCCGGGCGTTTACAGTCTTACGCCGAAATCCGAAGACGAAAAGGTCGCCATCGACGTGCTCACGGGCAAGATGCCCGGCACGCCGGCACCGGACGCCATCATCCTGGTTTTGAACTCAACCAATTTGCACACTCACCTGGTGCTGGCAGCCCGCGTGATCGCGCTCGGCGTGCCCACTCTGGTGCTGCTGAACATGGCTGACGAGTTGCGCAAGCAGCAGGGCCATGTGGATGTGCTGTCGCTGGCTCGCGAACTGGGAACGCCGGTTGCGCTGGTCAGTGCCACAACCGGCGAAGGGTTGAACGCAGTGCAGAATTTTTTGGCATCGGCGGCGCCGACGCCCGAGCCGCTGGAACTGCCCGTAGTTGGCAGCACGCGCGGTTATCGCGAATGGGCGGTGCGCGTCGGCAAGAATGCCGGGTACAAACGGCCTGCGACTCCGGTCTGGACCGCGCGACTGGATGCGATTTTCCTGCACCGCATCTGGGGGCCGGTCATTTTCGCGCTGGTTGTTATCGGCGTCTTCCAAACCATTTTTGCCCTCGGCCAGCCGCTGTCGAACCTGCTGCAAAAGTTCCTGGACACGACCGGGGTTGCGATTGGCAATCATCTGCCGCAGGGCATGTTCCAGTCGCTGATCGTAAACGGCGTGTGGAAGGGAACCGGCTCCGTCCTGGTTTTCCTGCCGCAAATTCTTCTGCTCTTCCTGGTCATCGGTGTCCTGGAAGATTCCGGGTACTTGTCGCGCGCCGCGGTTATTGCCGACCGCACGATGTCCCGCGTCGGCTTGAACGGCAAGAGCTTCATCCCTCTACTCTCCGCCTATGCCTGCGCAGTGCCGGCCATCATGGCGACGCGCACCATCGAGAGCAAGCGCGATCGCATGGCGACCATCCTGATCGCTCCGTTCATGACCTGTTCGGCGCGACTGCCGGTGTACACCATGGTGATCGCCGCATTCCTGCCCAACCGGCCGTTGCTCGGGCCGCTCCTGGGAACGCGAGCGGTTGCGATGCTTGGGCTGTACGTTTTGGGATTTGTGATGGCGGTGCTTACAGCGCGCCTGCTGAAGTCAACGGTCCTGAAGAGCAAGGACGCTCCGTTCATCCTCGAGATGCCGCCCTATCGCTGGCCTACTCTGGCTTCGCTCGGATTGCGCTTGGTCGATCGTGGCAAGGCGTTTCTGTATCGCGCCGGCACGATCATCATGCTGGTTTCACTTTTGCTGTGGGCGGCCACCAACTTCCCCATGCACCACGGGCAGCCTCCGGCGGTGCAGGACAGCGTGGTGGCAAAAGTTGGGCATGCGATTGAGCCAGCGATTCGGCCTCTGGGTTTTGACTGGAAAATCGGCGTCGGTCTACTCACATCAATCGCCGCGCGCGAGGTCATCATTGCGACGCTGGGCACGCTGTATGGGGTCGATCCGGAATCGCATGCCACCGATCTGCAAGCTGCGCTACGGCATGAATTGAGTCCAGCGGGAGCTGTGGCGTTGCTGATTTTCTTCGCCTTTGCGATGCAATGTATGTCGACGATTGCGGTGGTGCGCCGCGAAACCAACGGCTGGAAGTGGCCGGTGATTCAGTTCACCTATATGACGGCGGTGGCCTACGTGGCTGCGTTCGCGGCTTACAACATCGTCGGACACTTCATTCACTAGTCAGCTCTTGCCAATCAACGTCTGCACCAGGCCGGGAAGGACCTCACCGGCGTTTCCCAACACCACCTCATCAAAAAATTCGCGATTGGCCGGTTCTTCCGGGCCGACATAGATCGTGCTGGCATGGTTGACTCGTGCCATGCGCACGAAGCTCGCGGCTGGTTCGACCACTCCTGATGTTCCGACCGTCAGTACCACATTGCAGATGCGAAGCTGCTCGAAGATGCGGTCCATGGAGTAGGGTGTTTCGCCAAACCAGCAAACGTGAGGGCGCATGATTGCGCCACACTGAGGGCAATTCGGAATCTCGATGTAACTCAAATACATGCGATCGTCGTCGAAGGGTTTGGTGCGGCAACCCTCGCGCGAGCAGCGGGTCTGCATCAGGCGGCCGTGCATGTGGATGATGCGCTTCGTTCCGGCCTGCTCGTGCAGGGAATCGACATTCTGGGTGCAGAGGAAGAAGCGATCGCCTAGAGCCTGCTCAAGGCTGGCCAAGGCGAAGTGAGCACGATTCGCCATCACGGTTGAGTGACGCTTGCGACGCTCAGAATAAAACTGCCAAACCATCTGGGGGTCGGCGCGGAAAGCCTCTGGTGTGGCGACATCCTGTGCGCGATAGCCCCGCCAGATGCCGCCGGCGCCACGAAACGTCGGCAAGCCGCTTTCGGCGCTGATGCCGGCTCCGGTGAGCACGAAAATCCGTTGCTCTGGTGACAGCGGACGAATCATTGGGCTCCTGACGCTGCAGGCGCGGCCGACTCGCCCTTCAAATATTTGTCGAACCAGGCGATGGTGCGACGCAGAGAGTCGATCTGGTTTTCACGCTTGGAGAAGCCGTGACCTTCGGCCTCATAGTAATGCGCTTCGACGATGCGGCCGTTCTTCTTCAGGATTTCGACAACCTGTTCAGCTTCTTCCCGAGGAACGCGAATGTCGTTTGTTCCCTGCAACACCAGCAGCGGAGCTTTCTCTTCGTTGATGTACTTGATCGGAGAATCTGCTTCGTAGACCTTGCGGTCTTTTTCCGGATCGCCCAGCAGCGTGCGTTCGTATTGCTGGAGGAACGGGTCTTCGTGCTGCATCATCGTATACCAGTTGATGATGCCGTATTCTTCTACGGCCGCGGCCCACACATCGGGAGTCTTGCCGATAGCCATCAGGGTCATAAATCCGCCGTAGGAGCCGCCAGTGATGCCGATCTTCTTAGCATCGACGTAGCCGGTGTCTACGAGGAATTTGGTCGCGTAAACTTCGTCCTGCAAATCGCCGCCTCCCAGGTCCTGGAAGTTCGCCTTCTGGAACTCCATGCCATAGCCGGTCGAGCCGCGAACGTTTGGAGCGATGCAAATGTAGCCGCGAGAGGCGAGAGCCGCAGCCGTCGAGTTGAAATAGTCTGTGGTTTGGCCGGTCGGGCCGCCATGCGGCAGAACCACGGCAGGATTGGAACCGTCGCGCTTCAGGTTGAACGGCACCCACAAGAAGGCGCTGATTATCTTTCCGTCGAAGCTCTTGTAGTGGACCAATCGAGCTTCAGGAATGTCGCTCGGACTCAAACCTGCGACTGCGGAGTAGGTCAGTTGGCGCGCCTTGTGATTCGCTAGGTCATATATCCAGAAATCGGATGGGCGCTGCGAACTCTGATGGCTGATGAGCAACGACTTCCCGTCGGGCGAGAACGCTGTCGGGTTACCGGTGGGATTGCTAAGCCCAACGGGCATATCGACGGTTTCTGACTTGCCGCTGGAGACGTTGTAGAGATTTGTGGTCGATATTCCGTCCGCGTTGAGCGTCCAGCTCGCCAGCTTGCCGTCAGGGGAGAACTCGCCAGCCTGCGCCTCCCACTGCGTGTCCGTAATCCACTTCAACTGTTTGGTGGCAACGTCGAGAATCGCGACGTTCTGGTATCCACCCTTTTGATTGGAGGTCACCAAAACCATCTTTCCGTTGGGAGACACTCCGCCGGCCAGAAACAAGGTACTGCCTTGATGCGGCGTAAGTTCTTCGGCTTGCCCGGTGGCAACATCGATGCGATAGACGCTGGCGTCATCGAAGCCCGCGTTCATGCGGGTGGCGATGACATACTTGCCATCCTGCGTCCAGGCGCTCAGCGCCCAAAGATGATCTTTGCTGGTCTCGTTGGTGAGCTTCTTGACCTGATGCGTGTTCCAGTCCATGAGGGCAATATCGGATACCGGCGATGTCTTCGGCTTGTAGCCGAAAGCGAGAGTTTTGCCGTCGGGCGAGAACTGCGGACCCGATTCGGAAATATCCGGTGTGTTGGTGAGATTGATAGGCGCGCCGCCTCGGCTCGGGACGGCGAAAATGTCGTAATACTCGCTGCCGCCGAAATCCTGGTCGTACAGAATCCATTTACCATCGGGCGACCAGAGGGCCCCGAACTGCCGATCGTCGGAGACGGTGAGCTGCAGGGGCCATCCGCCATCGGAGCCGACCTTCCATAGGTTCATGCGGCCGGTAAAGTTTGTGCTGAAGGCGACCTGCTTACCGTCGGGCGACCACGCCGGCGAGGACACGCGGCGGCTGTAGAAGAAATCGTCCACGGGGATGGGACGGGCGGAGTCGTTCTTCTTCGAGTCAATTGATTTGGGATCGGTGGCTTTGCGGTCGGCGGGCGAGTTGGGGTTCTCGGCCGCGAGGTTAACCAGAGTACAGAAAAACAACAAAGCGGTTACCGCCGCGTATCTACCAGCCTTTGCAAGAATCATGGTCTCTCCCGTCCGAAGATGTTCGCTTTTTAGAACCTGCTTTCCCGGACGCTTCGATTGGTAAACTCAAAACTCCACACTATATACTGTAGTTACTAATTCGGGAATAATACCGTTTATTTTCTTTGTTTTATGTCCAACTACCAAAAATTTGTGCTAACTTTGTGTTTCGGAGGCAAGCTCAACATGGACGCGCCGGTCATAACAATTTTTGTCCGCCACTCCGCAGACTGCAAGTATGCCGGGGACGAGTTTACCAAGCGATGCCAGTGCAAGAAGCACCTCCGCTGGACGCAAAACGGTAAGCAGTTCCGGCGCAAGACCGGGCAACGATCTTGGGCCGGGGCGGAGGACGCAAAGCGGGACCTTGAGGCACAACTCACCGGGCGCGCTCCCGCGCCTTCGGCGGACGGCGGCTTGCTCCTCGATTCAGCCATTGACACGTTCTTAGCCAGCAAAGCCGCGCAAGGGCTCCAGGGCGGGGTATGCGATGCGTACAAGAGGCAGCTCAAGCGCCTTCGGGACTTCTCGGAAGCTAGCGGGGCATTCACAGTAGATCGTGCGCTCACGCTGGACAACCTCATTGCGTACCGCGCCACTTGGACACCACAATATAAGTCCTCCACGACACGCGCCCTTGTGCAGCGTTACCTCGTCCACTTCTGCCACTTCTGCTATAACGCCGGATGGGTTGCTCGTTTCCCCAAGCTCTCCGCTATCAAGGTGGATGAGCCAGAAACGGAGCCGCTAACCGCCGAAGAATATGACAAGGTTATCGCGGCGGCTACCGGCAAGACGCGCACCATTATAAAACTCATGCGCTGGAGCGGCCTTGCTGTGCGGGACGCCTCCACCTTGCGACGCACGGACCTACTCTTTGACGAAGCGAGCGGAATATACAAGATTATCCGGGACCGCACGAAGACCGGCGCGCCGCTCTACGTTCCCATTCCGAAGGACGTGGCGGCAGATGTGCTCGCCACGCTCAACGGCAACCCGGTCTATGTTTTTTGGGGCAAGCGGGCCAACACCCAAGAAGCCAACTATGCCAACTTCATGTCAGATTCAATCTCTGCGGCGTTCACTGCGGCGGGCGTAAGCAGCGCCGGGCACATGGTCTCTCACCGGCTCCGTGCTACATTCGCGGTGGACCTTTTGCAGAAGGGCTTGCCGCTGGAGCACGTTTCAAAGCTGCTGGGGCACCGGAGCGTCACCACAACAGAACGCCACTATGCCAAATGGGTGAAGGGGCGGCAAGATCGCCTAGACGCGCTTGTTAGCGCCACATGGAAAAACTGATGGCACGTGCGGTCTCTCGCGGTCCCGTGGGTTGATTTTCAAAGGAATGTTGCTGAATCGGTCTTCAAGCGGGACAATACGAGGCATGGCTGCGAGAATTTTTACCTCTTTCGACTACGACCACGATGCGTTCCTGCGCACGGCATTAGTTGGTCAATCCAAACATGAGGACACGCCGTTCGAGATTTGCGATTGGTCAGTGAAGGAACCATTCACAGGCGACTGGAAAAAAAAGCTCGTGAACGCATCAAGAAATGTGCGCAGATGATTGTCCTCTGCGGTGAGCACACTCACCTAGCGACGGGTGTTAGCGCCGAACTCGAAATTGCCCAAGAGGAGAGCATTCCGTATTTCCTGCTCAAAGGGTACAGCGATAAGACCTGCTATAAGCCCAGGGCTGCGAAGACTACCGACAAGATGTACGACTGGACGTGGGACAACCTGAAGCTGCTGATCAAGGGGAATCGGTAGGTGTCGGGGAGCAGACTACAAAGCCGGACGCCAGAGGAATATGGCGAGAGGTATCAGGATCATCTCCTCGAACTGTACAAGCTTTTTGTCGAAACCTCCCAGCACGTCAGTGAGCGACGGCAGCAGTCCAACAACTTCCTGCTCACCCTAAACTCATCCTTGGTAACGCTGTTCATAGTATTCCTGTCTTCGTTTGGCCACCATCGTTACAACGCTTTGATCCCACTGACGGGGTTGATCATTTGCTTTATTTGGCGCTCGCTAGTGGATTCGTACAAGGTCTTGAACACTGCGAAGTTCACCGTTATCCATGAGCTTGAAGACCAGCTTCCGGTCGCTCTATTCAAACACGAATGGTCCGTCTGCGGACACAACCGGAAGAAAACGGATAAGCCAATTGAAGACGCCTATGTTCCGCTGACGCATCTCGAAAGATGGATTCCGTTGACATTCGCCGTCCTGTATATCGGCTTAGGAGCA
>CAWCZN010000007.1:0-106700 GCA_963800045.1 uncultured Acidobacteriaceae bacterium
CGCCAACAATCCCTCAACCGTACCCCTCGTGACTCACATCACCGCCGCTTCCCGTGCTTCGTGGTGTGATCGCCCGATTGCGCCTACAATCACAGACAGACAACTAAACATCGGCTAATCTGAGGGGTATGTGACAGTTTGGAAATTGTCACAGTGCTGTCCGCGCCGCAGGCTGGGTTGGTCCAGAATTCCCACGTGAACGCAAAATGGACGAAAGTTCGCTCAAAACCGGGCGGCTGACCGTAGCAACCACACTCATTGCGAAATCAGCGTTCACGCTGGCGTTCATGGCGCTTGCCGCAGCGGCTGCGGTCGCGCTCGCTTTCATGATAGACGGGCCCCTGATGACATACGTTGGGATGACGCCCGGAGCCGAGGTCTGGAAGCTCCTACATCCCGACCCAGAATCTGCTTCGCTCGGCTCCATGTTGAATACCATGCTCGCAGTGGACAGTGCCTGCGGGTTCATTATCTTGTGTGTTACAGGATGGTGGTTGAAGCGAAGGCCGCAAAGGGCCAACGTGAGTTCTGGAGGGAAACGAAACGTTCCTGTGGCATTCTGGGTTTTTTGTGCCTGTTTACTTCTTCTTTTAGTGTTGCAGGTTGTAGGACAAATTCAATCAAAACACCAAGCTGCGAACATGCTTGCTGCTCAGCAGCAGGCCATTGCCGAACACCCACCCATAGTTGACGCGCCAACCTTCAAGTTCCTGGCGCCGGAACAAGCACTCATCGTGAGGAACATTGCGGGTCTCCATCCATGGTCGCCCGATTCAAACCTATCCGCTCAGTCAAGCCCTTTTATGCCAACCGTGATGGTCTACTCTGTGGGATACATCAAGGCCGAGAATCCCGGCCCACTGGTCCAGCGCGTCGTTGCCGTATACGTCACGGAATTCCCCGATGCGGAATGGGCTCGCTACCACGTCAAATATCCACAGTTGAGCTATGGTTTGGGTTCCGTTCAATCTGTCAAGAAAGTTAAAAAGTTCGGGCAAACCGTCGTTCAAACCGGCGGACGGTGTTTTCTTTGGCCCCACGAAACCTTCGTTGTCTCGGTCTGCTACGACACACCGGAGGTGAATGAGGAGTTCATTCGGGAATACCTAGAGAAGTATCCAAGCTCGCTCTAGTTCTCGTCTTAGCTTGGCCGGAAGATTCGCTCCCGGAAGCCGAACCATTTGGTGATAAATCCCCATTTCATAAGTGATCCTGTTCGGGCGGATCGTTTATGCTAAGGCCTGTTGTCGACAGTTATCCTAAAGTTGCCTTGTAGCGACAGGACTTCATAAATGAAATTGCTCCCCGGACGGCATATTCCGAGATGGTTACGGTGGTTGACGGCGGTCACATTGGCGACCGTAGCTACCTTTGCCCTTCTTAGCTACGTCGGTGCGGGCCAAGGGATTGATGACACGATTGGCGTCCCAGGATTCGACATCGTTGCCGCGCAACATCAAGTGCTTCTCTGGCTTTGGATATTCGTTGTCTCTGAGGCCGGACTCATAGTTGCGGTGTTCTCGCTAATGCGTTTTGGCGCTGCCGTCGAGTTATTTCCTCGTGTGTTTGCGCGGAGCATGGCTGCAATCCTTTTGTCGGCGACGACAACCGTGTGTCTTAGCGTGGTGTTTGTTGCGTTGACGGCTTTGGTGTTCCGATAACTGGCGTAATATCCCCATGTCACTCATTGCCCACCGACCGGGTTTTTGTGTGTAATCGCCTTGTAACGACAGTTATGCTGTAGTCGCAAAGCGGATGCCCGGAGTGGATGATTTTCCGAAAGCAGTGGCTGGACGGATTACCAGGCTGCCAACCTTGGCGATTGAAGCGGGTTCCAGAGGTTTAAGGATCAAGAGCGCCGCTCCCTGACTAGCACTCACTGACCTGCGATGACGGACCAGCCCTCGCATTTCGGACAATCAGATCTCAGGATGAACGCAGGATTACCGCGAACTACTCACTTCTAAACTCCTTAAATTCAAGTACCATCCACATTTCTCGTCCCGAATCGATAGCTTGCACTGTTACAGCAGAAACTATTCATTGCAATCGCAGATGAACTGTTGTATCTGCTTAATCAGAGGCTTAGCCATTCCTGATTTGTATCTCGCGGCTTAGGCCACGCTGCCCTTTTCTGGCGGTGAAGCCCGGATGCAGTGGTTGTGCCCAATTTCTTCGCCGCCACAGGATGTTCAACTTGGACCGGACCATACGTTCGGAAGACAAGGAAACGAACCATGCCACTTCGCCCTCAGCACTTACTGCGCCATTTAGCCCTTTTCGGCTTGATGTTCTTCGCCATCCATTCTTATGCGCAATCGACTACGACCCTTTACACCTTCACCGGCGGCGCCGATGGTGGCAATCCTAAGTCGACTCTCATTATGGATCCTGCGGGGAACCTGTACGGCACAACCACGACGGGCGGATCCGCGGGCAACGGCACGGTGTTTGAGATCGACGCTTCCCAGAATTTCTCGATCATTCATAGCTTCGGCGCCAGCGAAGGCCATCCCATTTACGGATTGGTGATGGATTCGTCCGGCAACTTGTACGGCACCACTTACAATGGCGGCGCCTATGGCCTGGGAACGATCTTCAAGGTTGATCCCTCCGGTAATTATTCCGTGCTGCATGACTTCGACGGAGCGGGAGGAAGTAATCCCTACGGGCCGCCGGTAGTCGATACAACGGGAAATCTGTTCGGCACGGCTTCTTCCGGTGGTACCGCGGGGCTCGGCACCGTCTTCGAACTCGATGCCTCCAACAACTATTCGGTACTCCACAACTTCGCCGGTGGAAGCAGCGATGGCAGCACTCCGCATGGCGGCCTGGTGCTAATACCTTCTTCAGGAGTTCTGTACGGCACAACCTTCAACGGAGGCCCGGCTGACGCCGGCACGCTCTTCACTATCGACCCGGCAGGCGACTTCGTCCTGAAGTACGCCTTCACAGGCGGTAGTGATGGCGGCAATCCTGTAGCTGGTCCCGTAGTCAGCTCCGACGGATCGGTTTACGTCAGCGCCAGCACCGGCGGATATGCAGGCTCAAGCTATGGAACGATTCTGAAGTACGACACGAGCGGTGGCTACCCGTGGATCAGCTTTGCCGGCGGAAGCGACGGCGCTACTCCGTATGCTGCGCCCGTTCTTGATGCTGGTGGACGCCTTTATGGCACGACATTCTACGGTGGCACGGGAAACGGTGGCACCCTCTTCGGTCCCACGTCTCAGCAGTCCTACTCCGTTCTTTACAGCTTTACGGCAGCCAGCGGAATCAATCCCGGCGGCCTTTTACTCGACACCAAGGGCAATCTTTACGGGGTCACTACGAACGGCGGGAATTCGCTGTACGGAACGGTGTACAAGTTTGCAGCGACCGCCAAGATCACGGCACCGGCGAACCACTCCCTTCTGAGCGGAAGCACCGTGAACTTCACCTGGCTGCCGGAGGGAGGAGCGACATCGTACCAGATCTGGCTGGGCTCGACGGCGGGGACAGACGACATCGGCTACGTCGGCACCAGCGACACGGCCGCGACCTTCACCACGGTTCCAACCGATGGGCGAGCTGTGTACGCGACCCTCTATGGGTACGCCAACAACACATGGTCAGTGCAGGACACGGCGATCTACCAGGCCGTAACCGCGAGCAAGGCTCACATATTGAGCCCGAGTAACGGGACTATACTCCCCGGCAGTGCGGTGACGTTCACCTGGTCGGCAGAGACAGGCGGGGCTTCCTATCAGCTTTGGCTTGGCTCTACCCCCGGCGCCTATGACCTTGGCGTGGTGGGAACATCGAACCTTCAAGGAACGTTCACGAACCTGCCGACCGATGGACGAAATGTGTATGCCACGCTGTGGGGGTACGACGCCAGTGGCACCTGGTCGGTGCAGGACACAGCGTCTTACCTGGCCGCGTACGCCACGAAGGCGGTCATCACCAGTCCGGCCAAGGGCTCGACCTTCACCGGACTCAGTATGAATTTCACCTGGACGGCGGAAACGGGAGCCACCTCGTATCAACTTTGGGTTGGATATTCTCCCGGGCAGCACGACATCACGTACGCAGAGACGGCCGGTCTTTCAGTGACGGTTAGTGGCCTGCCGCGAAGCGGAGTGCCGGTGTACGTAACGTTATGGGGATACTCGGGAGGCGCGTGGTCTGTGCAGGACACGGGCCGTTACACATCGGTTCTGAGCGTCGTGGTGATGTCGCTGGTGCTGGACCGTTCCGGCTCAATGGCCAGCGATGGTGGCTCGACCGCGCTGCAAGCTGCCGTTCCCGCCTTCGTTAGCGACTTCACCAATGGCTTGGATTACATGTCGCTGATCACCTTCGCCGACAATGCCCGGATTGATGTGCCGGTGACCTCGAACTTCCAATCGCCGATCGATACCGCCGTGTCCGCACTGGTGTTTAGCGGCGGCACCTTCGGTACGGGCGCCGGCAGCGGACCTCTGTCGAGCACCATCAACGGCCCGCCGATCTCGCTGGCAGACCTGCAGAACAACAGCCTGACGCTGCCGCCCGGCTCCCAGATGGAGAAGGTCATGGTTTATTTCACAGACGGGCTGATGAATATCATTCAGGATACTTACTCTTGCCAGAATGCACCGCCGGGGCCGGGTAATGTCATCTATAACGTCGGGGGATATGACACCGGGGCTGCTTTCGACTTCTTCGATCCTACAAAAGACACATTTCCGACGGGCGATCTCAGCTATTACTATTCGGGCACGAGCGGACCACTGGGAAGCGGAATAGGATGCCATAGCAGCGAAGGCAATGGTCTTTGCAACGGAAACCCGCCGTACAACGCTATCTACTCGTGCAAGGGCGTCACGACCTTCCCGTCGCAGCAGTACGGGGCGGTGGCTTTCAGTCGCGCGGCCATCACGGCTGAGGCGCAGTATCGAGCCATCTATACGGCGAATCAGATGGGAACCGAAACGCCAGTGCCGACTTACATCTATGTGATTGGACTGGGAGCAGATATCACCACCCCGAGCACGGAGAGATTCCTGGCGACCTTAGCCAATGATTCCTCCGGTCTCTGGGGTAATACCTTCAACCCGACCCGACCGGCCGGCGGTTTTTATCCCGTAACAAACTGCCCGTCGCCTACTTGTACCGCTTCGCTAAATGCCGTGTTTCAGATGATCAACGCGAGGATCCTTCCATGAGGCGCAGCTGAGCCGGTCCTGAAATCGGCGCCGCTCACCACGGCCTTCCTGAGGGCGCAGCGCGGAGGCTTCCAGCGAAGAGGCGGCAAGAGTGTCGTGAGGATCGAGACGTTCCCGTGATGCGTTTGCTTTTGCTTTCGGTATGGCACTAGCTCGACTTATTCATGTCTCTTGTATTTGCTTAGTGTAGTCAACCGTTATCATCGCGGGCGCAACATCCCGATAGCGCAAGGTACAGGAGCGGGTGTACCGTTTGGGTGTAGCTTGCGATATGGGCTGATTTCGCCAGCTAGCTGTCGAGACGCTCACCTAGCCATGCGACGCTGATCACTGACAGCCCTTCGGCAAAGCCCGTGTAATTCTGACAAGTATGCCGGCATCGCGCAGCCCCAAGTTTCCTGGGAGGAGTTTCATGGCAATTGTGCGCCATCCGCTTCGCTTTGTTGGGTTCCTCGCTCTATGTTGTGCCTTGACCGCGATGTCATCCTCCGCTCAAAGCTTTTCTACCCTCGCATACTTTGATCTCACGGACGGCTATGAGCCCGATCAGCCACTCACTTTGGGGGCCGACGGGAATTGGTACGGCACAACCGTTTTCGGTGGCAATCTCGCCTGCAACAGCGGCTACGGCTGTGGCCTAATCTTCAAAATGAATTCCAGCGGGGCCCTGACCGTGCTGCACAGCTTCTCCGGCGGGGACGGCGAGGCGCCGTATGCTTTGGTGCAAGCCACCGATGGCAACTTCTACGGCACAACTCCCTGCAGCCTGGCAGGCGGGGCGTCGCCCTCGCATCCGGTGCGGCCGGCGCGCGGCAAGACTCGGCCCGGATCCCCCGACGTGTTCCTTTGCGATGGTCCCGGATCTGTCTTCAGCATCACCCCTAGTGGCACGCTGACGACGCTGCACGTCTTCATCAACCCCAACGAAGGCCTCGGCCCTTCCAGTCCGCTGGTTCGAGCCAGCGACGGGAACCTCTACGGCGTAACCCACGCCGGCGGATCGAACGGTGAAGGCACGGTCTTCAAGATCACACCGGCCGGTACGCTCACCCTGCTATACACCTTCTGCTCTCAACCAAACTGCATGGACGGATCCGTCCCTATCGGCGCTCTTCTGCAAGCTGCCGACGGAAACTTCTACGGAACAACCAGCTCGGGTGGCGACGCCAGTTGCAACAGCGGCTACGGCTGCGGGACGGTTTTCAAGATCACACCGACGGGCACGTTGACGACGCTGCACAGGTTCTCAGGCACTGACGGAAACAGTCCAAATGGAAGCTTGGTTCAAGCTACCGACGGGACGATCTATGGCTCGACTTGGCTTGGCGGTCCCGACCAGAACTGTCCCAACAGCACCTGTGGCACCCTTTTCAAAACCACGCCGAGTGGCACATTCACCACGCTGTACAACTTCGATGGCGGCATCGATGGCGCGCAGCCCAGCCCGTTGAAGCAAGCCAGCGACGGAAACTTGTACGGAACGACGTATTGGGGTGGGGCGATTCAATCGGGAACGATTTTCCGCATTACCCCTTCAGGAACCTTCAGCACGCTGTATAACTTCTGCTCCGACATCCCCGGGCAGGGTTGTGCGGATGGACTCGCTCCTTCTGCTGCGCCCGTAGAAGGCCCTGATGGACGACTGTATGGCACAGCCAGTCTCGGGGGTATGCCGAAAGGCACTGCCGCATGCCTTGGCTATGGCTGCGGCACCGTCTTCTCGGTGAGCCCCAACTCGTATGCAAGCCAGTTCGTTCCAATCCCACCATGCCGACTGATGGACACGCGGTTGTTCGGCACTCCCATTCCAGGCGGAACGGTCCAGGGATTTGACATCATCCAAAACGCGCGACTCTGGGGCTGCGACGACATAAGTGCCGCGACAGCTTTTTCCCTGAACGTTACTGTCGTACCGCATGGGCGGCTGGCCTATCTGACAATTTGGCCGGCGAGTGCAAATCAGCCCGAGGTCTCAACCTTGAACTCGCCGGACGGCCTGACAAAGGCCAACGCGGTGATTGTCGCCAGGAACTCGATAACATTCGAGCCTGGCATCATCAACTTCTACGCAAGCGACACCACTGACGTCATCATCGACATCAACGGATACTTCACCACGCCGTCATCGGAGACTCTGCAGTTCTATCCGCTGACGCCGTGCCGCGTTGTCGACACGCGCAACGGCCAGGACGGGGGAATGTTGCAGGCCGGAGTGGAACGCGATTACGTGATGGGCGGACAGTGTGGAATTCCTGCCGGCGCGGCGGCGTATTCGCTCAACGTCACCGCAATTCCCGCTGCCGGAGGCTTGGACTATCTGACTGTGTGGACAGAGTTCGAGCCACGGCCCTCGACCTCCACGCTTAACGCCACTGCGGGCGGAGCTGTCGCCAACGCGGCCATCGTGACCGCCGATAAGATCAATCACGGGGCTGCCTTCTACGCGAACAGCAACAATACCGACCTGCTGGTCGACGTGAACGGATATTTCGCCATGCCCGGCGAAGGAGGCACTTCGCTGTACACGGTGCCAGACTGCCGCATCTACGACAGCCGCGACAACAACGGTGAGCCGTTCAGGGGGCAGCGTATGGTGAATATCAACGGCAGCCCCTGCGCTCCGCCGGACAACGCGAAGGCCTATGTGTTCAACGCGACCGTAGTACCCTCCGGAGGCTTGGGGTACCTAACCTTGTGGCCGGACGGTCAGCCCCAGCCGCTGGTTTCCACTTTGAATGCTGTGGACGGAGCAATCACGTCCAATATGGCGATTGCGCCAACGTCGAATGGCTCGATGGATGCGTATGCGGCCGGGGTGACCCAGCTGATCCTGGACATCTCCGGCTACTTCGCGCCGTGAATACAAACCTCGTTCCTATAAGCCGTGGAATACAACCCATAACTTGCGTAACATCGCCTTGTCATAAGCAAGCACCCGCACGGCGGGCAACACACGGTAATCATCGTGCAGATGATGAGTCGATACTTATCCACGCTGCTCGTTTGTATGGCTGTAAGTCCGCTAGCGTCTCAGTCAAAGGAGAGTCCTGTCTCGCTTCAGGCGAAAGTGTCGCCTGCGTCTGTTACGACGGGATCATCAATCGAACTGCAAGTAAGTTTTACCAATTTGTCAAACCGTCGCATTTATCTGACATTAATTCAGGGCTTCGCTGCCGAATACAATGTGTTCATTCAGGTTCATAGTCTTAATGGAAAGTCCCCTGAGAAAACTGAGTATTTCGATACCATATTGAATCCTGCGAGCCACCCTGGAAAGCTGGCAACAAGGAGTGCAGGCCTTCGTTCGATAGAGCCTGGCGAAACGCTGACGTTCGAGTGCGATCTGGCCAAGCTCTTCACTCTGACGCCAGATAGATATGAGATTAGTGTCGGCAAGGGAGAACCCAACAACGACAAGGCGATAGTCTGGTCGAAGCCGGTCACCTTGGATGTTGTGGCAAGGTAATGCGGATGTCGCCGAGTTGGAGGGGAATCGCCTTATCACTCATTGACGCCGGACGGGGGTTTTGAGTGAAATGGCTTTATTACGTCCACCACCTCGATCGCAGTCTTCGAATTCCATAAAACTTAGCTTGACTCCAGAGTTCTTTGTGATGCAAAGTAGTTCGCATGAAAATGTCATCTGGTGTTTCTATACGTGTCGGAATCGGGTTGATTGCGGGCGCTGGAATCGCGGCTGTGGATAACTTCGCGTTCGGCGGAGAGGTCAGCCCAATCGTGATCGTCGGAATGCTCCTCGTCTTTGGCGTGGCGGTCGGAATGCTCTGGGGAGGTCGCGCAGCCATTGCCGCGGCAATCGCTTGGGTCTGGTTGCCAATGGCGCACGTGCTGAAACACCTGTTGCGTCTGCCAGACACAATCCATCCGAACACGTATGCTTCGCTTCTGAAGCTCGGGGCCTTCACCTTTGTAGTTACAGCAATCGGTCTAGGATTTGGAATGGCGTGTCGCCGACTTTCTCGGCGGGCACCCATCTAAGAATGTGTGAGAGCGGGCCGATCTTTCGACGGTTGTCGATATGTCGCCACATCACAAGTGACCGCTTCGGGAACGTAGGTTACGATAAGGCCTGTTATCGCCAATAACCGCAAGCATCGTGACCAGCATCACGGCATTCTCCTCCTTCTGATGGTGGAATGGCCTCTTATCGCTAGTTATTCTGACGGAAGTTGCAAACTAATTACGCTGCATACATTCGGGCTGAGTGCGGTCAACTTGGGTGCGCTCAACAGCTATCGGAGGACAATGTGGGCACAGTGATAACCGCCGCTTGGGTTGTCGCCCCCATCGCTGTAATCGCCGGATGCCTGCTGCTACTGATTAAACGCGACCAACCAAAAACCAATTTTTCGACTATATGCCTAACAGGCTTTGTCGTGGGAGCCACCAATGCTGCTCTCGCAATGGGTATGCTCTTGGCTGCGGTAGTGGGCGGATTTCGAGAAGATACAGGCATCCAAGACATGATCTTCATGCTAGGTTTCTGCTTATCACTAGTTGGTGTTGTCCTCGGTCTAGCCGGATGTCGAGGTCGCGGTTTGCTTCGCTGGCCCTCTCTTTGCTTATCCATTTGCATGTCCCTGATATGGCTGGGCTTCGTTGCAGCGAGGTAACAGAATCAATGTCGGTCTGAAACTGCAGCCGAGTAACTGGCGTAACATCGCCATAACGTAAATAACCGGGCTGGTTTGCAGTGACAACCTCTCAGATGACGACCAAACTCCCATCATCAACTGTGTTAAGGGTAGCGCTGATTGTCTGCATTCTCACATCGCTTTACTGTCTCGGTGGAGTGCTGCAAGCCGAGTGGCTGTCTGCTACGCCGAACTTTCCACGACAAAGAGCGGTCAGCGACCTAGAAGTTTGGGGCAGCGTTGCGGTGGTATTGATCGTACTTGCCGGGTGGTGTGGAGTCTCTCTTTGGAAAAGGCGACAGAACTGAGCGTTAGCTGTCGATAAATCCCCATATCGCTAGTGATCCGGTCAGCCTCGAATCAGCCAGACAACTCGTGAGGGCCATGAATCAACCGGCAATCTCAGATATTTCGCTAGCCGGCTTTCTGCCTGATTTGGCGCGTCGCTGCAAAGGCAGTCCGGAATGACGCAGCATTTTATTTCTTCGGCCGCGACTCCGGAGGAACCAAGCCCGCCAGGCGGTAATAGACAACGAGCTGGCCATAGTGTTCGCCGCTGTGCTCGATCAAACCATAGGCGATGTCGAGAACGCGAGCTTCCTGATGCCCATAGGGAACCGTAGCGTTCAGTCCCTTTTCACCCTTGGATTGAATCGCTGCCGCGCCATCGGCGACGGATTTCTTTACGAATGCGACGACGTCTGCCTTCGTTTTGTAATTCTCGCGCTTCGGATCTTCTACCGCTGAAAGCTTTTTCCCCATCACGGAATCGGTCAAGAAATAATTCGCGCCGGCGGCGTGCAGCAATTGCTCGGCAAAGCTGCGCTCCGCGGGAGTGGGCTTGAAATCATATTTGTCCTCGGGGAAATCTTCGGCCATGGCTACCAGTTTGCCGCCAATCTCGTTCCAGGAATCGAGCACAACCTTTAGTTCCGGGTCGGCGGGCTTAAGGGCAGCGTCTTTCTTCATGGCGTCTTGCGCATGAGCGGGCAACGCGAACGCCAGCGCGAGCAGGGCGATGGCGAGAAACGGACGTCGATTCATTGCGTTCTCCACGATTCAACTTCGCGAACGTTGAGCCGGGTCATTGTATCCGACAGGGATTTGGAAGGAAAGAATCGCCGCAGTGTAGCTTGTTTCGATCTTATAGGTGAAGTTTAGGACGACAGAGTTGCGGGCGGATTAGTGGATCACTCCATAGACCAGGATTTCGGTTAAATCGGCGAACACTTGAATTCGTAGCTTCAACAGGTCACAGCGTCCTTTCGCCTCCAACAAAAAGCCCCACCCAAGCAAAACCGGCTTCCACCCCAACGAGTGCAACCGCGGCACTCGTCGGGGACCCCGGTGCTTGGATGGGGCACCCTCTTGATTTTCTTCTGCTGGAGCCTGCTACTCTGCGCGCGCTTGCAAACGAAGCGCGAACCGCGCCTTCTTAGGCTCCGCAGCACTTCTTGTACTTCTTGCCGCTGCCGCAGGGACAGGGATCGTTGCGGCCGACTTTATCACCGCGGACGACCTGCTGCACCGGTTGCATCTCGCCGCCGCCTGCCATGCGCGCCTGCTCCAGTTCGCGTCGCTTGCGGCGCTGGAAGGCTTCTTCCATGTCGTCCATCGAAGTCGTGGCGCGGCCGCGATGATCGGTGGTAAACGAGCCGCTGGCCTCGCCGTTGAAGTCGCCACCCGCGCTGACTCGCGCAGGCGCAGGGCGCTGCTGCGGCGATTCGATGACCTGCATGAGATACAGGTAACGGACGGTGTCTTCCTCGAAGCGGCCCATCATGGCTTCGAACATGTCGAACGACTCGCGCTTGTACTCGACCAGCGGATCGTGCTGGCCGTAGCCGCGCAGGCCGATGCCTTCGCGCAGGTGGTCCATCGACAGCAGGTGATCTTTCCACTGCTGGTCGAGCACGCTCAGCATGATGATGCGCTCGTGGTGGCGCATCGCCGGCGCCCCGATGAGTCCTTCTTTGGCGTCGTAGCGCTCCCTCAGCTTGTCGAAGATGCTGTCGCCGAGTTCCTGGCGATTCAGCTTCTCGGCATCCACGCCTTCCTTCTCGAAGTCGACCCCGAAGCGGGTGAACACATCGTTCTTCAGGCCCTTAATGTCCCAGTCCTGCGGGCGCGTGTCCTTGCCGGCGTACTTGTCGAGCAGGCCGCCGAGAATGTCGCGCACGTAATCCTGAAGGATGAGTTCCTTCTGATCGATGCCTTCCAGCAGCTGGCGGCGCAGTCCGTAAACGGCCTGGCGCTGCTTGTTCATCACGTCGTCGTATTCGAGGACGTGTTTGCGCGACTCGAAGTTCTGGCCTTCGACGGCCTTCTGCGCAGCTTCGATTCGCCGCGTGATGAGCTTCGACTCGATGGGCACGCCTTCTTCCATGCCCAACCGCTGCAGCAGGTTTGACACCCACTCCTTGGCGAAGATGCGCATCAGGTCATCTTCCAGCGAGAGGTAGAAGCGTGATGCGCCGGGATCGCCCTGACGGCCGGCACGGCCGCGAAGCTGATTGTCGATGCGGCGTGCCTCGTGACGCTCGGTGCCGAAGATGAACAGGCCGCCAAGCTTGGTGACCTCGTCGTGCTCGGCGTCGGTGAACTGCTTGAACGTCTGCAACATCTCGTTCCACTTCGCGGTGTCGACTTTGTATTCCACTCCGCCGTAGTAGAAGTAGGTGATGTTGGGATCGTCGGGGCGCGCCGTCACTTCACCGGCGACCGCTTTCACCGTCTGCGCCAGGCCTTTCTTCAGGGCCTCCTGCTTGGCCATGAATTCAGGATTGCCACCGAGCAAAATATCGGTACCGCGGCCGGCCATGTTGGTCGCGATCGTGATAGCGCCCTTGCGGCCTGCCTGCGCCACAATCTCGGCTTCCTTCTCGTGATACTTGGCGTTCAGCACGACGTGCTTGACGCCCTTCTTCTTCAGCAGTTCGGAAAGCCGCTCCGACTTCTCGACCGAAGTTGTGCCAACCAGCACCGGCTGCCCGTCGGCAGCGAGCTTCTGGATCTCGTCGGCAGCCGCGAAGTATTTCTCCTTTTCGGTGCGGTAAACCACATCGGGATTTTCTTTGCGCAGCAGCGGCTTGTTGCTCGGAACCACGACCACTTCCAGCCGGTAAATCTTGTCGAACTCAGCGGCTTCCGTTTCGGCCGTACCGGTCATGCCGGCCAGCTTTTTGTACATGCGGAAGTAGTTCTGGAAGGTGACGGTGGCCAGCGTCTGGTTCTCGCGCTCGATCTTGACGTTTTCCTTGGCTTCGACAGCCTGGTGCAGACCGTCGGACCAGCGGCGTCCCGGCATCAGGCGGCCGGTGAACTCGTCGACGATCAGGACCTCGCCGTCCTTCACCACGTACTCGACGTCGCGGCGATAAAGTGCGTGGGCCTTGATGGCGGTCTCGACGTGATGCTTCAGGTCCCAGTTCTCGGGATCGGCGATGTTGCCGATGCCCAGCAGGCGCTCGACTTTCTCCCATCCCGGATCGGTCACGGTGATGGTGCGGTGCTTCTCGTCGACGACGTAATCGCCGGTGAGGACCTTGTCTTCGCCCAGGCCGCGCTCGATCTCTTCGCCCATCTCCAACTGCGGGATGATGCGGTTCACCTTGTAGTACTTGTCGGTCGATTCCTCGCTCTGGCCGCTGATGATGAGCGGGGTGCGAGCTTCGTCGATCAGGATGGAGTCCACTTCGTCGACGATGCCGAAGTTGTGTCCGCGCTGAACGCAATCGTTCAGGTCGAACTTCATGTTGTCGCGCAGGTAGTCGAAACCGAATTCGTTGTTGGTGCCGTAGGTGACGTCGGCGCCGTAGGCTTCCTTGCGTTGCACGTCGTCGAGGTCGTGCACGATGACGCCAACGGTCAGGCCGAGGAAGCTGTAGAGCTGGCCCATCCACTCCGAATCGCGCTTGGCCAGGTAGTCGTTGACCGTGACCACGTGAACGCCGCGTCCGGAGAGCGCGTTGAGATAGACCGGCAGGGTCGCGACCAGCGTTTTACCTTCACCGGTCTTCATTTCGGCGATCTTGCCCTGGTGCAGCACGGCGCCGCCGATGAGCTGCACATCGAAGTGCCGCATGTTCAGCACGCGCCAGCCAGCTTCGCGGACCACGGCGAAGGCCTCCGGCATAAGCTCGTCGAGAACGGCCTTCAGTTCGGCATCTTTTTCGTCGGCATCCTCGATCGGATCGACGCGCTCGCGGATGCGCTGGCGGAACTCCTCGGTCTTGGCGCGGAGCTGCTCGTCGGAGAGCTGCTTCATGGCCGGCTCGAGGGCGTTCACTTGCCCGACCAGCGGCATGATGCGCTTGATTTCGCGTTCGTTACTGGTGCCGAAGACGGCAGCGATAGCTTTATTCAGCAATGCGGTATCCCTTGATTGGCGGCTCGTTGGACGTGACTTGGCGAGCGCTTGCGCTCGATCCAGGTACACTCCACCCCATTAAAAGGCTACCACATTCGATGAGCAGAGTAGGGGCAGAGTCGCAAGGGGAAATGTGGGCAAGCCTTGAGAGGGCGCACCTTCAGGTGCGCCCTCTAAGTTCCCGGTTGCGTTGAGCGAGGCGGCCTTGAGGCCGATGAGCCGAAAGCCGCCCCCAAGGTTTCTTTTACTCCGGCCGATCGATCTGCGCCTTCTGCAGTTTGTCGGAGTAATCGATGTAAACGGACTTCCACTCAGTGTAGAAATCGATGGCGCCGATACCGCCCTCGCGATGACCGTTACCGGTAGCCTTCGTGCCGCCGAAGGGCAGGTGAACTTCCGCCCCGATCGTGGGAGCGTTGATGTAGGTGATGCCGGCGTACAGGTCGCGCATCGCCGTGAACGCCTTGTTCACATCTTTGGTGTAGATCGACGACGACAATCCATACTCGATGTTGTTGGCGATCTCGATTGCATTCTCCAGCCCGTCGCACGGGATGATGGAAACCACCGGTCCGAAGATTTCTTCCTGCGCAATCCGCATCTGCGGATCGACGTCGGCGAAGACCGTTGGCGCGACGAACCAGCCGTGTTTGTAGGCTTCGCCTTCCAGGCGATGTCCGCCGGTCAGCATCTTGGCGCCTTCGTCCTTGCCGATCTTGATGTATTTCAAGTCGGTCTCCATCTGCGACGAATTCACCGCCGGACCCATGTCGACGCTTTCGTCCAGCCCGTTGCCGACCTTCAGCTTCTGCGCGCGGGCCACCAGCTCGTCAACGAACTTCTTGTAGACGCCCTTCTGCACGATGATGCGGCTGGTTGCGGTGCAGCGCTGTCCGGTGGTGCCGAACGCGCCCCACAGAGCGCCTTCCAGCGCCAGCTCAAGGTTGGCGTCGTCGAGCACGATCATCGGGTTCTTGCCGCCCAGCTCCAGCGAGCAGTGCTTGAACGACTTCGCGGCTTCCTGGCCAACGATGCGGCCCACGGCGGTCGAACCCGTCAGCGAGACGGCGCGAACGTCAGCGTGCTCGACCATCGGCGTGCCCACTTCGCCGCCGAAGCCGGTGACGATGTTGACCACTCCGGCGGGAATGCCGCCATCGGTCAGCGCCTGCACGAAGTTCAAGGTTGAAAGCGGTGTGTCCTGCGCCGGCTTGATCACCGCGGTGTTGCCGGCGACCAGAGCAGGGAAGAGCTTCCACGACGGAATCGCCATGGGGAAGTTCCACGGCGTGATCATGGCGCAGACGCCCAGCGGCTGGCGCACGGCCATGGCAAACTTGTTGGGGAGTTCGGAAGGGACGGTCGGGCCGAACAGGCGGCGGCCTTCGCCGGCGGTGTAGTAGCCGCAGTCGATGGCTTCCTGCACATCGCCGCGCGTCTCCTTGATGACCTTCCCCATCTCGCGCGTCATCTGCTGGGCACATTCTTCCTTGCGCGCGATCAGGATTTCCGAGGCCTTGTACAGCATCTCGGCGCGCCGGGGAGCGGGCACCAGGCGCCACTTCTTGTAGGCCTGCTTGGCCGCTTCGATGGCGTTGTCGACATCCCGCTTATCGGATTTCTGAAAAATGCCGACCACTTCGCGGGTGTCGGCCGGGTTGAGGTTTTCGAAACGTGTGGCCGGTCTTGCTCTCGACCCACTCGCCATTGATGAAATTCTTATAAGTACGGGGCTGGGCGCCGGTGTGAACGCTGGGCGTTTTCTGTTCCATCGTAGCCATATAGGACTTCTCCTTACAAAATCTGCAAACTTTTATGGTAGATGGACGGGCTGGGATTGTCACGCTGGGGAGACGCTATCCGCCTTCCGCCCTCGCTGTTTTGCCCGAGATACCGGGCCAACAGCCAGGCTTGCCCATTCCAGCGCCGAAAGAATTATTCCAAGGAAACCGCTTCGCTTCTTCGGCATCTAAATTTGTCGAACGAACCAGCCTGCTTCCCATCGGGTTGGTGTCGAAGTTAAGCAATCCAGATGCCTAAGCTGATCCTGCTTCTTTTCGTGGTCGCCATAGCCTTCGTCGTGCCGCATTTCATGAGAGTTACGGCTGTTCCCTCGGTTGGTGCGACCGCTCCCGACTTCACCCTGGCCTCACAAGATGGACGGCCAGTGACGCTTTCACAGTATCGCGGCAAGTGGGTGGCTCTATACTTCTATCCTGAGGACGCGGCGGGCGGATCTCCCGTCGAGCTACAGAGCTTCGAGCGTGACCTACCGAAGTACGCCGCCGCCAATGCGGTCGTGATCGGGGTGAGCGTGCAGAAGGTGAACCAGCAACTCGCTACGGAAAATACCGGTGCGTTCCAGTTGCTGCTGGATCCGGAAAAGAAGGTCACCACCGAATACGGTTCAGTTGACAATTACTCCATCGGGACGACGGCCGCACGCAGCAACTTCCTCATCAATCCCCAAGGCAAGATCGTGGACGAGTTTGTCGGCGTCGACCCGGGCAAACATAGCCAGGAGGTTCTGGCGAAGCTAACCCGTCAGGAAAGCAAGTGACCGGGCGTCCTGAGTAAACTCTGCACCGCCTCGCCGTTTCGCCGGCAACGCCTTGCTGTTCGTCGTGATCCCGGGTAGTGAGCTTCCCATCCTCAAGTGTGTCCGATCCGTCACAATCGCCCAACGGCCGGCAGCCAGTCGTTTTATAGTGGTGGAAGTTTGTGAATCTGCTGGAGGACTGCTCTTATGCGTCGATTCTTCATTCTGTTTGCGATTCTAGTTGCCGCCGTCATGCTGGTGCCGCGCCTGACGCGCGCCGCGTCGGTTCCCGCGGTCGGCACAAGCGCCCCTGACTTCACCTTGAATTCGCAGGACGGCACGCCCATCACCCTGTCCCACTACGGCGGCAAGTGGGTGGTGCTCTACTTCTATCCCAAGGACATGACCTCGGGCTGCACCATCGAGGCGCACAACTTTCAGCGCGACCAGGCGAAGTACGAGGCGCTGAATGCGGTGGTGCTCGGGGTGAGCGTGCAGGATGTTAAGTCGCATCAGCAGTTCTGCACGAAAGATGGGTTGACCTTCAAGCTGCTGGCCGATAACGATAAGAAAGTTTCGGAGGAGTACGGTTCGTTAAAGAACTACGGCATCGCCAAGCTGGCGGCGCGCAACACGTTCATCATCAATCCCGCCGGAAAGATCGTGAAGGAGTGGATCGGCGTCGATCCTAACGGCCACAGCGACGAAGTGCTGGCGGCGTTGACGCAATTGCAAAGCACCGGATCGATAGTAAGTTTGCGCTAGTTCAGTCAGCCCCGGCGCTGGCCCGTTCCACTTTCGCCAGCTTGCGCGGGCGTGGCTCCTCGCTGCTCAGGCTGCGGTCTTCCATCCAGCTGTCGAGGATGCTCTTCTTGAACTTCCAGCGGTTGCCGAGTTTGAAGGCGGGGATGATTTCTTCGGAAACGTACTTGTAGAGCGTGTCGGCGGAAATTCCCAAATACTGCGACGCCTGGCGGATATTCATCACTTCGCGCGCATCGGCCATGCTGACTCCTCCGGGGCTTGCTGCTGTGGCATGCTGCGAGTGGGACATCGCTCCCGTAGCGCTCGACCGCGCGCTAGCCGCAGAGCCGGACGCTGCCTTTGAGCTTGGCTTGCCGCTCTGGCTCCTGACGTCGCTGGAGATAACCGGGTCCCTCATATCGCGAAATAGCCGGTCCGGCTTCTTCTCTCGCTCATAAAGGCATCCCGCCCAAACGGCAGGTTGGAACTCCGAATATGAAAATGCCGGGAGAGATTCCGAACGCAGCTAATTGTAGGGCCCGGCTGGCTGCTCCACCATATGCCAGCTGTTGACGCGCGCGATACCGCGTATTCAGAAGATTACTGAAAAAGCTGCGCCACGCACTTGCCCTGCGGCCCCCGCTTGTGCCTCAGCCCGGAGCAACCCGGCGCGGCAGCTCTCATCTCATGGTAAAGACCTCAGTTATGATCATGTAGGATGATCTCGACCCGCAGGAGGAGTCGTGGTCTGTAGCGCTTGTGGATTCGAAAACCCGGGAACCATGCGATTCTGCGGCATGTGCGGCATGCCGCTGCCTCATCGTCCGATGACCACACCCGGTGCCCAGAGCACGCTGAACATGACGCGCGTGCCCCTGGAAGCCGCCGCCGGCGCGCAGGAAACCGCCTCCACGTCGCGCTCGGTAAGCGCCACCGGTGTCGTAGATGGGGCTCCTCCTCACCAAACTTCGACGATCTCCAACTCCACCAGTGCTCCGGTCAGTTCCACCGTCGCCGCTCCCGTCGTGCCCGAGGCGCCAGCGAAAGAACTGGTTCCCGATGTCTCCCTGGAAGAGTATCTCCGGAAATTTCATTACGAGCCTCCCACCGACGCGGCGGAAACCACGATGCGCGGCGATGAGGCTCCTCCGGCAGTCGAGCCGGAAGTCCCGCCTGCTCCGGAGACGATCGCGGCCCCTGTAATCACCCCGCCGCTGGTGAACAAGCGATTCACGCCTGACGTGTCGAATCAAGTCGAATCGTCAGCCGGAATTGTGCCGCCGAAAGAGCTGACGCCGCTTGCAAAACCGCCGGCTCCGAAAATTGTTGCGCCCCTCGCCGACAGCGTCGTCAGCCGCCTCGGACTGGAGCCGGAGAGCGCGGCCGAAGCGCAGATCCAGCGGCCAAGGTTTCTCGACGTCAACGAAGCGCCCGCAAAGGAGTCTGCGAGGGAATCGAAGCTGCCTCCGCCGCAGGCGCCCGCGCCAAGTTCGGGAACCTCGACCATCGTTGGACCGTCGTTTCTCGGCTTGAGCGATGCTCCGTATGTCGCCGCCGATCCTGACGAACCGGAAGAAGAAGCGCCACGCACCTCGCACTGGCGAGGCTGGGTCGCGGCATTCGTGTTGGTGCTATTCGCCGCCTTGGGCGTAGCGGAGTGGCGCTCGCAGGTCCACCAGACCAACAACGGACCCGTGGAAATCATTCGCACCAAGTTGCACAACTGGCGTCACGGCGGCGCAACAGCGCCCGATGAATCCGCTTCGGCGACCATGCCTCCAGCGGATACATCGAAGCCCGACATGCAGGTGCAGCAGCAGCCCACGCCGCAGACGCCGGCTGAAAATCAGAGCGCAACCGGTTCGACGGGCGCTAGCGCAACGCCCAGTCCGACGGCAAGCAGCACGCCTCCGGCGCCCGCGCAGCCCTCCGCCAGCGATACCGCGGCCTCAAAGCCGAATGCCGGTGCGGCAACGGCCTCCACCGATACTCAGCCTGCGGCGAAAAATCCTGCGCCTGCCAAGGCGGCCGGCAATCCGCCTGACACCGGGAAAACCGCTGCCCGCGACAAGGCTGACAACAAATCCACTCCGCCCGCTAAGCAGACTTTGGCGGGTGCCGATGAGATGAGCAAAGCCCAAAACGCCAGCGACGCGGCGGCGAGCGCAGCATGGTTGTGGAAGGCGACGGCCAAGGGTAATCCCGATGCGCCTGTGCAACTGGCCGACATGTACATCAAGGGCGACGGCGTGCCGCGCAGTTGCGAACAGGCGGTGGTGTTGCTGAAGACCGCTGCGGAGAAAGAGAACGCCTTGGCGCGCAATCGCCTGGCGTCAATGTACGCCACTGGAAACTGCGTGCAGCGCAATCGCGTCGAGGCCTATCGCTGGCTGAGTTCGGCGCTGGCCGCCAATCCCGACAGCCAGTGGGCGCAGCAAAATCGCGACCTCATCTGGAACCAGATGACCCCTGACGAACAAGCCGCCGCCCGGAAGTATCGGTAGCGTTAACAAGCGACATTGTCATCGTGAGCGGAGCGTTCGCGCTTTTGCTTCTCGACCCGCATCTTTTGCGGGTCGGCGAACGCGCAGTCGAAGGATCTGCGGCTCGTCACACCATATTGTCATCCCGACCAAGGACTTTAGTCCGCGTGGAGGGACCTGTTGTTCGTGGATGGGAACCTCAAGAAATAGCGCAGCTCATCGCGGCCGGAATTGCGCCCTGACGAACCTTTTCAGCCCGCGAACGCCTTCGCCAGAAACCTTGAGATGTGCCAGGCGTCCATGTACTTGTACGGCGTCTCGCCCAGCGAGTAATGTCCGCAGGGCAGCGCCTTGATCGTCGTATCCAGCCCGCGCTTCAGAAACTCGCCCGCCGCCTGGGCCGAGAACTCGGGCAGAAACGTCAGGTCGTAGCGGCCGTAAATCATCAGCGTCTTCTTCGGCCAGCGCTCAAACTTGTTGAAGTACACGATTGGGCTGATGCACATCCACACCTGCTTCAGCTCGTCTTGCGTGAGCACTTCTTCCACGCCTTGCCGGATGTGCCGCGTTGACTGCCCGGTCCACACCACGTCTCCAAAGGCAGTGGACGCGTGGTTGAAGACATTTACCTGGATGCGCGGATCGTGCGCGCTGGCCAGGAAGGCATGGCATGAGCCAAGGCTAGTGCCGACAATCCCAAGCTTGGAATAGCCGCGCCGTTCCAGCCAGTCCATACACGAGCGGATATCGGCAACGGCTTGCCGCGTGGCGTCGATGGTGCGTCCCACATTGGCGGACACGGCGTAATCGGCGCGCGTGAAGCCCGCTGGCCGGCGAATGTCGTGGTAGGGCATGCTCAGGCGCAACGCCGCGATGCCCAGCATGTTGAAGATGCGGCACAGCGCGTTCTGGCTGACGCCGTCGGCGTTCCACTGCGGCAGCAGCACTACCGCGCGATGTCCCCTGGCCGGGAACCAGCGCGCGTTGACCAGGTTGTTCTCCGGAAACGGCGACGGCACTGCCGAGGTGAAGCGCAGGAACTGCGCCTGCTCGTCCTTGGGCTGCTTCTTGGGCGGCTCGCTGCCGGTGTGAAAGAGCTCGACCTTGCGGTGCTCGATGCGGAAGTCTTTGGGCGTGTCGTAGTGAAAGAACTCGTCGCTGTTCTGCGCCAGATGATCGTTGACCGCCGACATGTACTGCGATCATCGCGCGGTTGTCACCGGAATCTGAGGGCGCAGGCAAGCTGTCGATGCCGGGCCAGTTGCGCGTCCAGTCCAGTCCCCAGTCAAACGGGCGCACCACGCGATTGTTGTCGCGCGAGGTCATGCGCGCTTCCCAGTTGTGCATCCAGCGGCGGTAATGTTCTCGCATCAATATTCATGCTATCGCACGGGAACTGGTTGGCCTTAGCTTCCCTCAATGAACATGAGGCAGCGCGAGCTGAATGGGAGTATGCAGCATTGAGCGGAGCAGGAGCTGAAGAGTTAGGGGACTTAAGAGCACGGTGCGCAGAAGAAACTGAACTACGGTAAAGGTCTCTAAGCGCCTCAGCGAAGAAAATTGAAGCAAGCTTCTTCGGTGGAGCACGCCTTCAGGCGTGCAATCAGTCGTGCAGTTCGTGCTTGGCTTTAGCCACTGAGGTACTTATGCATGGCGTTACCTCAGCGGCTGAAGCCGAGCTGGAAAAAGCCGATAATGCACGCCTGAAGGCGTGCTCCACCCTAAAGAAAGGTCCGGTCGTCGTCGGTTTAGGATTACTTCAAACCTTTGAAGACCTCGGGTTCCCCCAGGTCTTCGACATTTGAGACCTGGGTTCTAATCAAAGTTGCCGACTTCTAGCCGCCGTACTCGCCTTCCGTCGCCAGGTTCTCAAACCGCGTGTACTTCTTGATGAAGGCCATCTTCAGCGTGTCAGTGGGGCCGTTGCGCTGTTTGGCGATGATGATTTCGGCGATGCCTTCGAGATCCGGATCGTCGCGCTTGTAATACTCTTCGCGGAAGATGAAGGCCACCACGTCGGCGTCCTGCTCGATCGATCCCGACTCACGCAGGTCAGCCAACTGCGGACGATGGTCGCCGCCACGGCTCTCCGGCGCGCGGCTCAACTGCGACAGCGCCACCACCGGCACCTTCAGTTCCTTCGCAATCGCCTTTAGCCCGCGCGAGATCGCCGACACTTCCTGGGTGCGGTTCTCGAAGCGCTTGCCGCCGATCGGCACCGCCGACATCAGCTGCAGATAGTCGACGATGATGAGGTCGAGCTGCTTCTCCTGCTGCTTCAGGCGTCGTGCCTTGGCGCGCATTTCGCTCACCGAAATGCCCGGCGTGTCGTCGATGTACAGCCGCGCCTGCATCAGTTGCTCCATCGCCTGGGTCAGCTTGCGCATGTCGTCTTTGGTGAGGAAGCCCTGGCGCAGGTTCCTGGAATCAACCTGGGCGCAAGACGCGAGCATACGCATCAGCAGCGCCTCGCGCGACATTTCCAGCGAGAAGACGCCCACAACTTTTCCGTCGATCACGGCCGCGTTCTCGGCGATGTTCATGGCGAACGCGGTCTTGCCCATCGAAGGACGCGCGGCGATGATGACCAGATCCGAAGGCTGCAAGCCGCTGGTCAGCTTGTCGAGCTGGCCGTAATGCGTGGCCAGCCCGGTGATTTCCTGGCCGCGCGCGTACAGCTCCTCCAGCGATCCAAACGATCCCTTGATGATGTCGGGAATGTTGAGGAAGCCCTGGCCGATGCGGTTCTCCGAGAGCTGGAAGATGGCCTGCTCGGCGCGGCCCAGAACTTCTTCGGCTTCATCACTGTGCTCGATGGCCTCGGCGATGGCGTTTTGCGCGACGTTGATCAGCCCGCGCAGCAGCGCCTTGTTGCGCACGATGCGCACGTAGTGCTCGATCGACGGCCGCTCGGGCACGCCGTCGATCAGCGACGACAGGTAGGCGACGCCGCCGATGGCCTCAACCTCTTTGCGGCGGTCGAGCTCCTCCACCAGCGTGATCATGTCGACCGGGCGGCCACTCTCCTGCAGATCGCGCATGCGCGAGTAGATGCGGCGGTGCGCGTCGAGCGAGAAGTCGTCACCGTTGAGGTGTTCGGCGGCCTGATCGTAGAGCGAGTTGTCGAGCAGGATGGCGGCGAGGATCGCCCGCTCCGCCTCAAGGCTGACCGGCAAACCGCGCTCGAGACTGTAATTGGTGGTGGCCATGCGAGTGACTTAAGAGAGAGTAATTCGTTTCGTTGTCAGTAGCATAGTGTGGAGGGTGCGGAAAACTCGGCAGAAATTTTCGACGAATCCGGCAAGTCACCAACAGCGAGGTTCTAGGAACGTCTTTAGGGTGGAGCACGGCTTCAGCCGTGCCATGCAACCGTCTTCCAAATTTCAGGCTTTAGCCGCTGAGGTACAGGCACAAATCGTCGTGCTTCAAGGCCGGCCCTGAATTCTACGGCAGACAATAACCGTACGCCCAGACACGCTGCTAAGAAACTCGGCCGGAGCGAGCTTTGTATCAGGGCACGACTTTAGTCGTGCCGCGCAGGCTTTTCAAATTGTCATCCCGACCGAGGACTTTAGTCCGAGCGGAGGGACCTGTGGTTTGTTCGCGTGAAAGCAGGTCCCTCCACTCCGCCTCCGCCCGAGCACCCCACCAAGCGCAACAGCGGCGCTCGTCGGGGACCCCGCGCCGCAACAAATGCGGCGGAAAAGCAAAGGCGCGGACGCTCCGGTCGGGATGACAAATCTTTTGGGGAAGCGGTCTGGCGACTAGCGAAGAGCGGGTGTTAAAACAGTGCGACCCGGGGCCAGCCACCTCGGGTCGCGATGAGACACAGTCTGCACATCTTTCGACGTAAGGCGTAGCTTCCTTCGCTCAGCCCAGAGCAATGGCGTTGAACACCGGCGTGCTGCGCAGAGGTGCGCTCGTATCGGTACGGACCAGGAGGAACGCTCTCAGACCAATGGGTCCGAGACAGCCCGCACAAAGTCACGCAAGGCCCAAACTGCCCAAACAGTTGTGACAGCCAACATGCGGCAACGTTCCAAAAGGCCATTGCTGTCCCCTGGAACGAGATCTGAGCCGCTACTGCACAGCCCTGATCGCCTCTCATCGCCGAATGGTCGTCTCAACCGGGAAGCGGCACGCAACAGCCTGTGCCTCGACTGCGTGACAGCATGCCTGAAAGCGTTGCAACTCTCAACTAGAAAAATTCATAGTCTGTGCATTTCATGTGCGCAGTGCACGTTTGCTGTGCAAATCATGTCCAAAAGATGCTCTTGGCCAACGCCGCTCGCGCCGCCTATTCCACAAGGTTAACGACTTTGTTACTACCGTGAGTCGTCGCCTGCGATTATTCTCGCCAGTATGGCAGTTTCGGTGACGGTGTTGGCCAGCGGGAGCAAGGGTAATTGCACCCTCGTCTCCAGCTCGCGCACGCGGCTGCTCATCGACGCCGGCCTCTCCTGCCGCGAGATCCTGCGGCGCATCCACATTTGCGGCGAAGAATTTCCGGCCATCGACGCCGTGCTGGTCACGCACGAGCACTCCGATCACGTTGCCGGCCTGCGCGTGCTCGCCCGAAAGCTGAAAGTTCCGGTTTACATCACTGCGGCAACCTACGACGCCTATCAACGTTCCGTGCGCGACGCCAACGGCAATCGGGTGAACCTGGAGCGCCGCGAGCACTATCACTCCGGCAGGAGCTTCCAGATCGGCGACATCGCGGTTACCCCGTTCACCATTCCGCACGACGCCATCGATCCCGTGGGCTTTACCTTTAGCGCCGACGGAATCAAGGTGGGCATCTGCACCGATCTCGGCTACATGCCGGCCAGCGTGCGCGATCACCTGCGCGGCTGCCACGTGCTGATGATCGAATCCAACCACGACCTTGAACTGCTGCGCGGCGGTCCTTACCCGTGGAGTGTGAAGCAGCGGGTGATGAGCCGCGTCGGGCATCTCTCGAATGACGCACTCGCGGATTTCCTCACAACCGACTATGATGGAGGAGCAGAATTCCTCATCCTGGCGCATCTTTCGGAGCAAAACAACCATCCGGAGATTGCGCGCATGACGGCGGAACGTGCTTTAGGCTCGCAGGGCAGCCTGTTTTTGCAAAACCGGCTGATGCTGGCGGTCCAGCACGAACCCCTGGCGGCGGTCCGGCTGTAGTCTACGTCTAACGGCGCACCTCCCAGGGCGCGCGAGGCGTTCAAGCTAACATCGATGGCAAAGTGTACTGACCCCGTCATTGGCAAAATTCTCGCCGGATGGCGATACGACATCTCCGGCCTGGCTCCCGAAATGCGCGAGGACTACGAAGCGCATCTGGTCGAGTGTGCCCACTGCCGCTCGCGCCAGAAACTGCATCGCGGTATCGACATCGGCTTGATGGCGCTGGCCTCGGCGTCGATGGTCGTCTTCCTGCTCGCCTACGGCGTCATCCGCCACTTCCACCCCAGCCACGCCTTCTGGCTCGAAATCGGCGCCCTCGGCGGATTCCTGCTCTCCATGCTGCTGTGGCTGCTGGTCGCGGTAGCAACTCCGGCGCCGCTGGTGGTGAAAGACGTGGCCATGTTCGGAGCGCGCGTGGGTTTGGAAAAACTGCCGGAAGAAATTCGCGATCGCATCCCCGAAGATTTGCGGATAAAGATTTCCGGGCAGGGCAGTAATTAGCGACTAGCAATTAGCGGCTAGCGACTAGCAAGTTCGATCCGCCAGTTCGGCCGCAAGTCGATCCGCACGTCGAACCAAGCAAAGAATTGTCATCCCGAGCGGAGCGTCCGCGCCTTTGCCTTTTCCGCCGCCGATTTTGCGGCGCGGGGTCCCCGACGAGCGCCGCTGTTGCGCTTGGTGGGGTGCTCGGGCGGACGCGTAGTCGAGGGACCTGCGGTTTGTTCGCAGCGGCAGGCTTTCGAATCTGCGCATCTGTGTCGCCGGCTCGCGAACTGACGAGCGCCGCAAAACTGCGGCTAACAACGACCAGACTATAGAGTACTGACCACTGGCCACTGCCCCCTAGCCCCTAACCCCTGACCACCGCCTACTCCCCACTCCCTTTCCACCCAACCTGCTTTCCTTTGTTCTGCTCATCCAGCCACTGCTTCAGCGGGGCGAAGTACTCCATCATCGCGCCGGCGTCCATCTGCTTTTCTCCGGTCAGCGCGTAGAGCGCGTCGGGCCAGGGCTTGCTCTGTCCCATCTCCAGCATCTGGTTGAACTTCGCGCCCGCGGCCTTGTTGCCGTAGAACGAGCAGCGATAGAGCGGCCCGCGTGAAGCCGGCCTCTTTACACATCGCGCGATAGAACTGGAATTGCAGAATCACGGCGAGGAAGTATCGCGTGTAAGGAACATTGGCCGCCACGTGATATTTCGCTCCCGGATCGAAGTCGGCCTCGGTGCGCTCGACCGGCGGAAAGATCCCCTGATACTGCTCGCGCATCTGCCACCACGCCTTGTTGTAGTCGGCCGGCTTGATCTCGCCGCTGAATACCTTCCAGCGCCATTGATCGATCAGCAAGCCGAAGGGCAGGAATGCGACCTTGTTTAGCGCCATGCGCAGCAGGTAACCCGTATCGTCCGACTGCGGAACGGTCGCCAGCAGTCCGATCTTGTTCAGGTACTCGGGCGTGATCGACAGCGCGATGGTGTCGCCGATGGCTTCGTGAAATCCGTCGTTGGCGCCGTTCTTGAACAGGAACGGCTGATTTTCGTAGGCCCGCTGATACATGTTGTGCCCCAGTTCGTGATGCACGGTGATGAAATCTTCCGTGCGCACCTGGATGCACATCTTCAGCCGCAGATCGTCGAAGTTGTCGATGTCCCACGCGCTGGCGTGGCAGACCACGTCGCGGTCCTTCGGCTTCACGAACAGCGAGCGCTCCCAGAACGTCTTGGGCAGCGGCGCGAAGCCCAGCGACTCGAAGAAGCCCTGCCCGTACTTCACCATGCCGATGGCATCGACGTTCTTCGCCTTCAGCAGCTCGGTGATGTCATACGGCGGCTTCTGTTGCGGCGGCGCGACGATGGGGAAGATGTTGCCCCACTCCTGCGCCCAGGGATTGCCCAGCAGGTCCGCGCGAATCCTGCCGTCGGCGTCAACCGCCGTCGGCCCGTATTTTTCCACCAGCTTGGTGCGCACGTAGGCGTGCAGCGAATCGTACAGCGGCTGCACCTGTTTCCACAGGCGCTCGACCTCGGCGCTGAACTCTTCGGGCGTCATGTCGTATCCGGCGCGCCACATCGCGCCCAGATCGCTGAAGCCCATCTCGCGCGCGCCTTTGTTGCCCAGCAAAACCCAGCGGGCGTAACGATCGCGCATAGGCGGTCCGATGGTCGCCCAACCCACCCACACATCTTTCAGTTCATCGGGATCGGTCGAGGTTTCCATGATGTGCTCGATCTCGCCGATGTCGAGACACTGGCCCGCGTGCTTGCCGGTAGTCGGGCAATATTTGCCTTTGCCGTAATCGGCCTCGAGCGAGGTGCCGATGCGCGCCAGCTCAGCCAGCTCCGTCGGATCGCTTGGAGCAGGAGCCGGCACGGCGGCCAGCAGCTTCAGTAGAAGCATCTTGCGCGCCAGCGCCGGCGGCATCTGCAGATGATCGAAGCGCGTGGCTTGCTTGGCGAGCTGCGTGGTCACGCCCATCAAAACTTCGTTGGCGTCGGCCGACATGATCTCGGTGTCGTCGGTGATGAAGTTCGACTGCACCCACGAGGCGCGACTGGCCTTCACCGTGAGGTCGTTCAGCTTCACCTCGGCGCCGCGGATGAATGCTTCGGCTTCAGCGACAGTCGGCGGAGCCTGCGGCGGCGTCTGCGGCTTGGGCGCGGTTGTGCGTTGCGCATGAGCAACAGCGAGTGAAGTAGTGAGGAAAAAACCGAGGAGGAATGCGGTACTGAACGACCGGACAGCCTGGCGCATGGGCAAGCTCCTTACGGGATGACATTGTAGAGGAGCCGTCAGCCGTCGGCTATGAGCTGTGAGCGAGAGCACGCGCGCAGAACAAAGGAAGATGCCGGGATAAGTAAGAGCGCCATTCGAAGAAGTGTCTCCCCCCAAATTGAATTGTCATCCCGACCGAGGCCTTCAGGCCGAGCGGAGGGACCTGCGGTTCGTCGCGTGACGCCGAGTATTGGGCCTCGAGCTGTTCGAGACCTGTGAGAACCAACGCACGATCGATAATTTCAACGGAGTCCAAGAACCTCTATCCCAGCCCTGCCGTCCCTACGGGACTTCGCCCGAATGAATACGCCGACCCCGCCCTGAAGGGCGGGGCTATCATCTTTCGCGCCTGACGGCGCTTGGTTCGTTCTTGACTGAAACTAAACCCCGGCACTGAAACTAAACCCGGCAGTGACTCCTGACCCTAGCCTCTAACCCCTGGCACTGACCCTGACCCTAGTCCCTAGTCCCCAGTGACTGGCCCTACCTAACAAACGACAACTTATAATCTCCCCATGCCGCCCACACTCATCTCGCAACCCACGCGCGTCACCGCCGCCGGCAACAAACCCAAGCTCATCGACGAATACATCGGGCGCGTGAACTCGAAGGACGCCGCCGTCAGCGTCGCGCACATGCGCAGCCCTCAAGGCTGGGTCGAGCCCGGCCAGAAGCCCGAGTTCGACGAATTCACCGTCGTGCTGAAAGGCACGCTGCGCGTGAAGTCCAGCAGCGGCGAGCTCGACGTCCACGCCGGTCAGGCGGTCATCGCGCACGCCGGCGAGTGGGTGCAGTACTCGACGCCCAATGCCGACGGCGCCGAGTACATTGCCGTCTGTCTCCCAGCATTCTCGATGGACACCGTGCATCGCGATGAGTAGCGAACGCGACATCACCTTCGCGCGCTGGGTCTTTCGTCTCGCCGGCGTCATCGGCCTGCTCGAAATCACTCCGCTATTCTTCGCGGCGGGCATGATTGGCCAGCGCCAGCCGCCCGCGATCACGCATCTGGAGTTTTATTACGGCTTCGTCGGCATCGCCTTCGCCTGGCAGATCGCCTTCCTCATCATCGCCCGCGACCCGGTGTGCTACGTCCCGCTGATGCCGGCGCTGTTCCTCGAAAAATTGCTGTTTCCTGTCGCCGTTTTTGCCTTGTATGCGCAGGGCCAAGTCAGCGCGCAAATGTTCCCCGGGCCCATCCTCGACCTGGCGTGGCTGGCGCTGTTCCTCACCGTGTGGCTCAAGCTGCGACATTAATCCGCGTCGCGCATCTTTATGATGTTGGGCAAAGTGCGCATCGCACGATGCAGCCTGACAGAAGGACATTTCATGAAGCATGCAATCTTAGGGGTCGGTGCCATCGGCGGGCTGATGGCGGTTGCGCTTTCTTCGGTTGGCGAAGACGTGACGTTGATCGTTCGGCCGGAGAAAGTGGCGTCGTTTCCCAGGCAGCTCACGCTGGAACAACCTGATCGCACCATCACCGCCGCCGCGCACGCTGTTGTGTCGCGACTCGACGAAGTGGTCGACGTTCTCTGGATTGCGACCAAGACGTATCAACTGCAATCGACGTTTGCCAGCGTGAAGGCCACACCGCGCATGATTGTGCCGCTGCTGAACGGCGTCGACCACATGGCAATTCTGCGCGCGCACTTTACACCCGAGAGCGTAGTGGCTGGAGCCATCGCCGTCGAAGCCGACCGGCTCTCCGACAGCCGGTTCGCACAGCGAAACCAGGTACGCCTCAGCGTGGGCACCGCCGCAGAAGCCCTTCTGGGCAAGCTGTTCGAGCGATTGCACAGCCAGCTCGGCTTTATCTGCCAGTTCGTTCCGAACGAGCACACTCTGCTTTGGACGAAGCTCAGCTTTCTGGCCCCCTTCGCGCTGGTGACCGCCGCGTCGGGAAAGAACAAAGGCGAGATCTTTGCCGATGCTGAGTGGAAGAAAACGCTCTACGACATCATCAGTGAGGCGTCGGCGGTAGCTAACGCCGACGGCGCGCAGGTCGACCGCGAGAAGGTTGAGCTGATCCTCGGAGGCACGGTGCCGGCCATGCGCAGCTCTATGGCCAAAGACCTGGTCGCTGGGCGGAAACTGGAACTGGACGCCATCGGCGGGCCCATCGTGCGCGGCGGCGAGAAGTACGGAATTCCCGTGCCCGCGACGACGCGCTTGATGGAGATGATTCGCGAGAAGGCTGCTGCAAACAAATAGGAGGCGGGTGGCCCGGGTCCCGCGCCGTTTGAGACCGGGGAGGATTTCAGCGCAGTACCCGTTTCCGGAGCGATGGATGACCGACACAATCTTTGAAGGGGCGCACCTTCAGGTGTGCCGAAACTACTGATGACGAGGTGAGAGCCGGCTTCAGCCGGCGGCAGATGTATGGTCGCTTCTCCCACACAAGCCAAAATCGGGCTTGTATGGGGCACCCGGGAAAGTGCTGCGCACCTGATTTACTGACAACTGGCCACTGACAACCGACAACTGTCTTTCAGAACTTCTTCGCCGTGATCCGGTCGGTCCCCACATACGGCCGCAGCGCTTCAGGAACGATCACGCTGCCGTCGGCCTGCTGATAGTTCTCCACGATCGCCACCCACGTCCGCCCGATTGCCAGGCCGCTGCCATTGATCGTGTGCACCAGCTCCGTCTTCTTCGCACCTTCAGGCCGATAGCGAATGTTCGCTCGCCGCGCCTGGTAGTCCGTAAAATTCGAGCAGGAGGAAATCTCGCGAAAGAGATTTTGTCCCGGCAACCAGACTTCGATGTCATACGTCTTGGCCGACGACCATCCCATGTCGCCGGTCGACAGCGCCATCACGCGGTATGACAGGCCCAGCTTCTGCAGCACCGTTTCGGCGTTGCGCGTCAGCTTCTCGTGCTCTTCCCACGACTGCTCGGGCTTGGTGAACTTCACCAGCTCAACTTTCTGGAACTGGTGCTGGCGAATGATGCCGCGCACATCTTTGCCATACGAGCCGGCCTCGCTGCGGAAGCACGGTGTGTAGGCAGCCAGCGAGATCGGCAGTCGCGTGGCGTCGAGCGTCTCATCGCGGTAAAGATTCGTCACCGGAACTTCGGCGGTCGGGATGAGATAGAGATTCTTGTCGCCGTGCGGAACCTTAAACAAATCAGCTTCAAACTTCGGCAACTGGCCGGTTCCATACATCGAGTCGGCATTGACCAGGAACGGCGGCAGGACTTCGGTGTAGCCGTGCTCGCGCGTGTGCAGGTCGAGCATGAAGTTCATCAGCGCGCGCTCCAGCCTCGCGCCCAAGTCCCAGTACACCGCGAAGCGCGCGCCCGTCAGCTTCGCCGCGCGCTCCAGGTCGAGCACGCCGAGCTCTTCGCCCAGCTCCCAATGCGGCTTAGGAGTGAAATCAAATTGCGGCGCCGTGCCCCAGCGGCGGACTTCGACGTTGTCCTCTTCGCTCTTGCCGACCGGCACGCTGTCATCAGGCAGGTTGGGAATGTTGAGCAGGATGGCCCGCAGACGCGCGTCGGCTTCTTCCATCTTCTTGTCTGCCGCGGGAAGCTTTTCCTTCAGCTCCTTCTGCTCTTGCAGATTGGCGGTGGTGTCCTGCTGCTCTTTCTTGAGCTTCTGGAACTCGCCGGTGAGTTGGTTGCGACGGGCTTTCAGGGTTTCCGATTCGGTGATGGCGGCGCGGCGCTCCTGATCGATGGCGTGAAAGTCGGCCAGGATCGCTTCAGGATTCATGCCGCGGTCGCGGAGCTTCTTTTCAACCAGGTCAAGATGATCGCGTACAAATGCAAGATCGAGCATAAGAAACCAGAGTAATTGATGCGGCGTTGCGAAACAAAGGGAAGCCTCACCGCGGACGTACGAGGACGCGGAGGCTCTTGTCTCTCGCTAACCAGATAAATCACTTCCTGGAGGGTTGTCATCACGAGCGAAGCGAGGGATCTGTTTTTCGCCGGCACGGGCAGAAAGCAGATCCCTCCTCGGCCTGAAGGCCTCGTCGTGATGACAATCTTCTTGTAGGGGCTGGTTCGGCTCGCAAGGGCTGTTTCGGCTTGCAGGGCTGGTTCGGCTCGTAGGGGCTGGTCCGGCTTGCAGTGGCTTCGATTCGGCGTCAACGAGAGGAAATTCCGTGCTTGCCGTGTCTCCATAGTGAACGCGACAATTCCGCCCTCGCCGCGTCTCCGTGATGAACGCCCTCACCGCACGGATTCAAAGTCCTGCTGCTTCTTGGCCAGCTGCTTGTGCCACTCGGCTGCGGCGCGGATAAATGCCGCGAACATCGCGCGCGAGGCAGGCTCGCTGTCGCAGGTGCGTTCGGGATGCCACTGCACGCCCAGCACAAAGTGATCGCCGGAAGTACCTTCGACCGCTTCTTTCACTCCATCGTCGGGACACCACGCCACCAGCCGCAATCCGTCGCCCAGCGTCTCGACGGCCTGGTGGTGACTGGAGTTCACCGGAATGATCAGGGCATTGCTCTCGGGCAGCGCGTCTGCATCGCGCAGAATCGCCGCCAGCTTCGATTCCGGATCGATTTGCACCGGATGCGCCCGCGCTACTTTGCGTCCCGCTTCGTGATTCACGCGCTTGGGCACCGACTGGTCAAGCGTGCCCGTGCGCCACACGTTCAGCGACTGCAGTCCGTAGCAGATGCCGAAGACCGGCTTGCGCATGTTGTACGCGTCCTGCAAAAGCAACTCGTCCGTGTTGTCGCGAAACGGATCGGGCGCGGCCGTGTCCGGATGCCGCTCAGCGCCGTACTTTTCCGGATCAACATCGGCGGGGCTGCCTGGGAGCAGCACGCCATCGCAACTCTTTACCGCCTGTGCGATCTCGGCAGAGGTAGCGCCGCGCTCGATGACGACCGGCTCGCCTCCGGCATTGCGGATCGCGCGCTCGTACTGCGGCAGCGCGACGCCGACATACAGCGGCCGCCGGGAGTTCGGAACCGGAATGGCGATGCGTGGCTTCATGCGGTTGTCGTTCACCTGCCCAACACCAGCCGTGTGTTCGTCATACAAATCGGCAATCGCCTGCCTGACCTGCGCCGACAGCTTCTCCATGTCGCGCACGCGCATTCCTGTGGTTGAAATAGGTTGGCCGATGGCCAGAACCACTTCCCCGGTGAGAATGTGAAAGCTGTTGATGGGCAGCAGTTCGTACGTTCCGACGATCGCAATCGGCACCACCGGAACCTGCGCGCGGATGGCGACAAAAAACGCTCCCCCCATGAACGCCTGCAGCTGGCCGGTGGCGGAGCGGCCGCCCTCGGGGAAGACCATCAGCGGCACGCCCTTGCGCAGCGTTTCTCCTGCGCGGTTCAGGCTGCGCAGCGACGCGTGCGCGTCTCCGTACACGATGGGAATCTGCCCTGAGCGCTTGAGGTACCAGCCGAGAAACGGATACCGGAACAGCTCCTGCTTCGCCATGATGTGAAAGCGCTCAGGCAAAGACGAGTAGAGCACCGGGATATCGAGCGCCGACAGATGATTGGCAGCATAAACGGCGTGCGGAATGCCTTGCAGGTGCTCCTCGCCCACAAGCCTGACGCGGATGGAGATGGTCTTCAGGATCATGCTCGACCAGGTGCGCGCGAACCAGTGCTGCACCCGCCCGGTGCCGTCGAACAGCGAAGCGACAAGCGCCAGCGTGCCCAGCACGCCGGTGTAGAGATAGACGATCGGCACGTAGAAGCAGTAGGAACGCAGCCGCGTAAACAGCGACCCGCGTTGCGGTGCTTTGGTCGCGAGTTGTTGGTCCGTCGTGTTCATTGCAAAATCAAATTCACCATCGATAGGCCTTACAACCCCACGAAGGCCACGGAGTGCGCGGAGAATTCCAGAATTGTCATCACGAGGAGGGCTTTAGCCCGACGAAGGATCTGCTGTTCCTCCGCCGTAACCAAAAGCAGATCCCTCGCTTCGCTCGTAACGACAAACTTCTCAGGCAGCGCTCCTTTCTTGAAGCGAACCCCTCGGTGCCTCCCCGGTGAACTCACGCCTCGATCCCCATCTCCGCCATCGCCTCGCCGACGAGGAAGATCGAACCCGTCACCACGACGATGCCGTCGGGCTTCGCCAGTTCGTGCGCCTTCGCCAGCGCGCCGGCCACTGTGTCTTCCGTATACATCGTCGCGCCGGTGCGCGAAGCCGCCTGCACCAGCTCCGCCGTGGTCGCGGCGCGCGGATTGTTGACGTGCGTCAGAACGACCTGCTCGGCAATGGGGAACAGTACGTCCGCAATCTCCTGGATGGCCTTATCGCGCATGGCGGCGAAGACCAGCGTCAACTCGCGCTCGCCGAAAGTTCTCCGACAGCGCGGAGCGCAGCGCCCACGCGCCCGCCGGATTGTGCGCGACATCGAGCACCATCTCATGTTGATGCGTCGCGGCCGACGGCGGCAGCACCTGGAAGCGTCCGGGCCATCGCGTCTCGCGAATGCCTCGCTCGATCTGCTTCGGCGTGATCTTGAAGCCGAAGTGGCCAAGCTCCTCCGCCGCGGCGATCGCCAGCGCGATGTTGCGCAACTGATGCCGCCCGGCCAGCGGAGAATCCACCTCGATCTCCTCGCCCATCACGGTGAGCGGATAGCGGTTGCGTCCGGCGATGGGCGCGGCGTGTCCGGCATAGTAAATCTCGGCTCCGGGAGAAACCGGCGGCACGTATTGCACGGCGCTCACCGCGCGCGCATCGGCGTCAAGCACCGCATGCCCGATGACGTCGTTCGCCTGCGGATGCTGCGGCAGCGTGACCACCAGTCCGTTGCGATGAATGATGCCTGCCTTCTCGCGCGCAATCTCGGCGATGGTGTCGCCCAGATACTTCTGATGATCGAGCGAGATGTCGGCGATGACCGCAATGATCGGATCGACAACGTTGGTCGCGTCCAGGCGGCCGCCCATGCCGACTTCCAGCACCGCAATGTCCACGCCAACGCTGGCGAAATATTCGAAGGCCATCACCGTCAGCATCTCGAAGAAGCTGGGATGCCAGGGGAGTTTTCCTTCCGCGAGCAAGTTGTTGCGCCGTCTGCTCGACGCGCGCGTGGATCGCGCCGAATTCGGCGTCGGAGATTTGCTTCGCCGTTGACGCGAATGCGCTCGTTCATGCGCACCAGATGCGGCGAGCTGTACAGTCCGGTCTTGTATCCGGCAACGCGCAGGATCGACGCCAGTGTGGCCGCGGTCGAACCTTTACCGTTGGTGCCGGCGATGAGCACGCTGGGGAAGCGCCGCTCCGGATGTCCCATCGCCTCCAGCATCGCGCGCACGTAGGCCAGGTCGAACTTGTGCGATGGTGTCGACGCCAGCTCATGCCCGAGCGCGTAGAGCTGTTCCACTGTGTCTTGGTACGACATGGAGGTGATTTCAGATTACAACAAGAGGGCGTGACTGGGTGCTCGATCGGATATTTGCGATGCGATCGAACCGCAGGTCCCTCCACTCCGCGTCCGCCCCGCCGCAAAGGACGCGGCCGAAAAGCAAAGGCGCGGACACTCCGGTCGGGATGACAAATCAGAAGGAGCAGAGGGCGCTGAACGAGTGAAGCCTCAGTAGCCAGTAGCCAGTAGCCAGTTGCTAACTGCTAATCGCTAATCGCTAATTGCTAGCTCCCAGCCGCCAGCTCCTTCTTCACCACTTCGCTCATGATCTTTCCATCCACGCGCGCGTCGCCGAATTTCGCTTTGACATTTTTCATCACCGCGCCCATGTCCTTCATTGTGGGAGAGCCCATTTCGGCGATGACCGCCTTCACTGTGGCGACAATCTCTTCTTCGCCGACGGCCTTCGGCATGTAGCCTTCGATGATGGTGATCTCCGAGGCCTCGCGCGCAGCCAGCTCGGGGCGTCCGCCCTTCTCGAACTGCTCGATGGAGTCCCGGCGCTGCTTGATCATGGTGGTGAAGACCTGCAGCTCTTCTTTTTCGTCGAGGTCGGCGCGCTTTTCGATGCGCTTCATCTGCAGCGCCGCCTTCATCATGCGCAGGGTGCCAAGGCGCAACTCTTCCTTTTGGCGCATGGCGTCGACCATGTCTTTCTGTACACGTTCGCTCAGGCTCATAGGGTGATTATAGGCGGTGTCGCCGGGGAAGCGACTCGCCGGCGCCGTCCGGCCCCTGCGATACAATGTGCCTTGCCGCAAGCTGCCATGCCTCCTCAAACCCAAGTTCCGGCGCTGAAGATTACTTCGTACATGAATCTCGAACAGGCCATGGGCGAGGTGCGCGCGTATCTTGAGGCCAAGAAGAAAACCGCCGGCCTGCCGCTGGACGACACCTCCGTCGCCGGGCAACTGACCTTTCAGGCAGCGTTCATCGCGCGGCTCATCGACATCTCGGCGCGACTGGGGCAGGTCGACCCCAACAGCCGGCTGGGCCCGCCGGGCTATTTCTTCAAGCGGGTGGTGCGAAAGTTCATCGGCTGGTACTCGCGGCCCGAGCACGAGTTCGACAACACCAGCATCCAGGCGCTGCAGCAGATTCGTCACGACATGCTGCGCATGCAGCAGCAGATCGCGGCGCTCAGCGAAAAAGTTGTGGACGGTGGGACGCGTCCTGCGCCGGAGCAGCCGCAAGCCGACGAGGCGAACGTTCAGTTGGCGATGCTGAGCCTGTTCCGCGGCGTGCTCGCTTCTCCTGCCGTGCGGCAGGCGCTGCAGAACGAGAATCCCGATCTGCTGCAAAAGGTCGACACTCTGCTTGCGGAAGCGGAGCGCGAGACGTCGACGTTAGAACCGGGATCCAAAGAATAAGCTTCGATAAAGCAGCGGCCTTGCGGGGAAGAAGCTTTGATAAAGAATTCGGCCTGGCGGCGAAGGAGCTTTGGTCTTTTATGAAGAAGCGGCCTCGCGGCGAAGAAGTTTTGAAAGGGACCGCCTTCAGGCGGTCCGAAAGGCTGGCCAACGCAGCCGGCTTTAGCCGCTGAGGAATCCGCTTAAGCCGGCCTGAGCAGACGGCTGAAAAATCGAATCGACGTTGCGCCGCCGGTAATGCCGGCTCAGAAAAAATAATCGGCATGAACGCCGGCCCGAACACCAGCTCTACCCATGTTGCGGTTATCAAGCGCCGGTTAAAGACCGCTGCTAAGAAAAGCCGCCCCTTTCGGAGCGGCTTCTCATCAGACTCTCGCAACAATTTCCTACTGCGCCGGCGACTCGTCGGGAAGCGGTTCACCCGTCGTTGTCCAGGTCTTGTCCGGATTGTAGGCGGTCATCGACTTGCCGATCTCGGTTGAGTTCGGTCCCAGATCTTTCTGGAAGACGACGCCGTTCGCATCGACCAGAAAGGTCATCACGCCGGAGTTGCGATACTCGGCCGGATAGGCGACGAACGCGAATCCCCCGGTCATGTTGCCGTCGACGATGTAGCTCTTCGCGCCGCCCGGGGCGTGCGCTCCCTGCGCCTTCAGGGTGTGGTAGAAGTAGCCGTGGAAGGGCTCGGGCTTGCCGCCGGCGTTGCCATATCCCTGGGCAGTGGCATGCGCGACCAGCGGGCCAATCGGGCTTTCCGGCTGACCTTCAGCCACCGGCCAGAACAGGCCGTTCTGCTTGCCCTGCTCGCTGATGATGCGCTGCGCATACTGATGAATGGTGCTGCCGTCGTGCAGTTGCTGGAAGTACTCCTGCTGCGCGTCGGCCAAGGCATTCATCACCTCGATGGCTTCGATCTCGTTCTTGCCGATGCGGCGGAAGAGAATTTCCTGCGCGCCGTCCTTAGTGTCGAAGTACCACTGGCCGGACGCGTTCTTCTTCAGCGGAATAGGAAACGGCCAATTCTCCGCACCCACGTACAGTGTCTGGGCGCCGTTGCTCTCCGGAGCCCAGCGGTTCATCTGCTGATAGCGCTTCACGAAGATGTCGGCGTTATTTTTGTCCTGCACCTCGTCGCCCGACGAGATCAGCGGCGCTCCGGAGCTGCCCAGCACCGCCAGTTCGTCGGTCTTGTCGCCGGACTGCACCGACTGGAACAGCGCCTTGCCGGCGTCCTGCGCCGAAGCGAAGGTCTTCTGTCCAGCCTCCTGCGCCCACATCGCCGAAGCTCCCAGCAAACACGCCAACATCAACGTCGCACTCGATATCGTGAATAATTTCTTTGAAGTCATCTCAGCTATTCCTCGCTCGCGTTTCATTTTGTTCCGCTCTTTTTGTGCTTCAGCCGGCATGAGAGGAAAGCTAACGGCGACCACCGCCGCCGCGACCGCCACCGCCGCCTGCCGCGCGACCGCCACCGCCTCCACCGCCGCCATAGCTCTGGCGACCACGACTGCTCTCGGCGCGCGCGTTGCCGCCTGCACCGTAGCCGCTGAAGGCGCCGGTCTTGGTGCCGGGCGAAGGTTGCTGCCCGTATCCGCGCGAATTATTCGCCGGACGAGCGGCAGTGTTCTGCGGACGGTTAGCTTGCGCGTTGCCGGCGTTCGCCGGGCGATTGACGTTGTTGTTCGCGCCGGCATTGTTGTTGACGCGGTTGTTATTCACGTTATTGCGATTGACGTTGTTGTTGTTGACGTTGTTCCGGTTAACGTTGTTGTTATTCACGTTATTCCGGTTGATGTTGTTCGTATTGACGTTGTTGACGTTGACGTTATTGCGATTGACGTTGGTATTGTTGACGCGATTGTTGTTGTAGTAGTTGTTGCGGTTGTAGTTCGGGTTATACGGCGTGGGCCGCGCCCAGTTGCCGTTGTAATAGCGATTGCCGCCGGCATAGATGTTGCTGCGTGAAACGTAGACGTTGCGGTTGTAGACTACCGTTCCGCCGTGCCAGCCCATGCCCCAGCTGTTCCATCCCCAGCCGCAGCAGCCGCCGCTGATGGCCGCGCCCACGGCAATTCCCACGCCGAAGGAGATGATGCTGGTCGCTACCAGCGCGCCGGTGCTGTAGCCCGGCGGATAGTACGGCGTCCCGTACACCACGGTCGGGTTATAGACGGGCACGTAGACGACCTGCGGATTCGCCGGCTGAATCACGATGGTCTGCGGGGCCTGCTGCACCACCGTGACCTGCGAGTTCGATTTCAGATTGCCCGCCGCCTGCGCCTGCGCACGCAACCGCTGGATCGATGCCATCACGTCCTGCGCCTGGTTGTAATACGCGCTGCCCAGCGCCGAGGTCCACGACAGGTTGTTCGCCATGTTGTCGAGCACCGAGGGGAACTGCGTCAACGCCTGCACGCTGGGATCCCAGGGCTGGCTGTTTACCGCGTCCATCAGCGCTTGACCCTGCAAGCCGGAGTTGTCTCTGAGCCATTGATCGGCTTCCACCACCTCATTGGGATACGTCGACGCAGCCAGCACCTGCGCGACCAGCGCGTCGGGATACAGTGCGATGGGCGACGTCAGCGCGTCGATCTGCGTTGGAGTGAGGCTGGCGGGAGGCGCATCCTGCGCGCTCACCGGCGAGGTGGCCAGGACGAATGCCCATGCCAGCAGGACTGCAAGAACTTTTCTCAGGTGGACCATGATGATGACGTGCTCCAATCTCTTGGCTGCGTTTTCAACGGCTGCCGTGGCAGAACCGCAGCCTGCTTGCTTTCCTTTAACGTTGGATCCAGAAGAAAGTCGCGTCTTCCACGACATTGTGGGACGCGTGATTGCAAAGATCTTCAGAAGCACACCAATTGTAGTGACTTCCAGAAGGTTGGGGAAGAGCGTTAGGCGGCGCGGGCCTGTGGGTCAGGTCTTAGAGTGTGCCACTGGATTGGATTGGTCTTGTTGCGAGGTGAGCGATTGAATGTACAAACTGGCCAGCGGGCTGCTGGCGAAGAAGGCGCATCACCAGCGTCTGGTCCCGCCGTCGAAATAGCGTGACTTTCGTTTGCTTCCGGATTCCGTGCTCCAGGTGAACGCGCCCTTCTGCAGCGTGAACTCGAAGCGCCCCTCTGGTTCGCCGGGAACCACGCTGAGAATGTCGAAGCGGCATGGCGGCCTTTGCGACAGATGACGCAGGTAGCGCTTCGCCACTGAGAGAATATGTTTCTGTTTGCCGGGAGTGACCGCGGTCGACGGCGGCGCAAAGCTGTCGTCGGCGCGTGTCTTCACCTCGATGAAACACAATACGTCGCCATCCCAGCCGATCAGGTCGACCTCGCCGCGGTCGTTGGCCGCGCGAAAGTTGGTGGCGACCATGCGATAGCCAAGCTGCTGCAGGTGGAAGTAGGCTTCGGTCTCGCCGCGCTCGCCCAGGGCAAGATGTGTGGCCCGAGTGACGTGCAGCTTTTGCAAGCTGCGAATCAGCAGCTGAGTGACCCGGCTCATACGCTGACTCCCACTCTATCCTGCAACGCATCGCTGGCCTGTGATTCGAGTCACGACGCCGCGTGTCCGCGGATTTCATAGAATGAACTTGTGGGAACTCCGGAGAAGCAAGAGAAAGACATCCCGAAGCTGATAGCGCCGCCGAAGACGCCGCCCAGGCTGACGGCGCGGCGCATCGGCATTCACACCTCGACTGCCGGCGGCGTGGAGAGCGCGGCCGAGCGCGCGTATCGGCTGGGCTGCAACACCTTTCAGATCTTTTCGTCGAGTCCGCGGCAGTGGAAGCCGTATGACCTGGGCCGCAGCCAGTGCGACGAGATGAGCCGCCTGCGCGAGCGCTACGGACTGAAGCCGCTGGTCATTCATGCCAACTACCTGGTGAACCTCGCCGGCGGCAATTCCGAATTCCACGCCAAGTCGATTGTCGCCTTCCGCGGCGAGGTCGAGCGGGCGCTCGCACTATGCGCCGAGTTCCTCGTGCTGCATCCCGGCTCATTCCGGGGCAGCAGCCGCGAAGAAGGATTGCGGCGCGCGGCGCTGGGTATCGAACAGTCCGTCGAAGGGCTGGATCTCAACGCCGGCAATCTGCGCATCCTGATCGAGAACACGGCCGGCTCAGAGTTTTCGCTGGGCGGCAATTTCGAGCAGGTCGCCGAACTGCTTCACCTTCTCGGCAAAGTAGTGCCGTCGGGCGCTTGCATCGACACCTGTCACACGCATGTCGCGGGATACGACATCGTCAGCGCCGCAGGCTATGCCGACACGCTCGACCAACTTGATCGCACGGTCGGACTGAAGAATGTTTTCGTGTGGCACTGCAACGACGCCAAGGCCGAACGCGGGTCGAAGCTCGATCGCCATCAGCACATCGGGAAGGGAAGCATCGGCCTGCCCGCATTCAAAAGGCTGTTGAACGATCCACGTCTGGCGCACGCGGCCTTCATCGCCGAGACGCCCATCGACGAACCGCTGGACGATCTGTCCAATGTCAACGCGCTGAAGAAGCTGGTCGGCAAGAAAAGCCAGCCAGACTGACAGCCGGCAAAGTCTGATGATGGGCGCAGGGACCAGTTTTTTGCGGACGGACGAGGGAATTTTTTATGGGCAGACGAAGCAGCTTTTTATGATCGGACCAAGCAGGTCTTTATGGCGGAGCAGGCAGCTTTATGGATGGAGAAAACGGGTTCCTCTGGGCGGACGATGCAGCTTTGAAAGGGACCGCCTTCAGGCGGTCCGTTAAAGCCGGCCATGAAAGGCGGCTTTAGCCGCTGAGGTTCACGGGTGAAGCAATCGGACTCCGCTCACCGGCAAGTCGCGTTGCCCACGCGCTTCACCGACCACACCTGCAGATTGTGCGGCGCAGCGCCCAGAAAGTGTGCCTCGTAATCGGGATTGCGCACGATGCGGTCCTGAAACCATTCGACCTCAGGATTCTCCAGCACAAAAAACTCATCGAAGCTGCACCGTAGCTGATCGGCGTCGAGAATGCGATCGGTCAAGTACCCGGATTCCTTCGCATTGCGCATCAACTTGTATTCCACCGACACTCCCCGATTCGTGGAGTGTACGGCTGCCTGCCAATCCATTGGGTAGTAGTATCGCCGCGAAGTTTGCTGTGACAAGTAAGTCAGCGGGAGAAATACCTGCGGATCGGTGACCAGCACCGGTAAGTTCGGCGGCATGCTGCGGTCGATAAACAGGAGTCGCCGGTCCTCCAGCCGCAGCGCGCTTCCGATGGGCCATGCCAGGAACATGAAATAGAACGCGAGAAGGGCTGCCTTCAGCGCGACGCCGCATTTCACTTTGCGCAGCTGGGCGTCAAACAAACTGCAGAGGATGGTCGCGACCCCGACCAGGCTGGGCATGAAGTAGCGATTCACGAAATACACCGACGGGCCCAGCGACAGCAGCGCGATGATGAGCGGAGGAACGAGAAAAGCCATCGCGCACGCCAGCAGTGGCCGTGAATCGCTGCCCTCGGCTTGTGTCGGCGCAACTGGTGAGCCCAGGGCGCTCAGCCCGACGACGAAGAGAATGCACAAGGCCAGGCACGGCGAGGAGAACGAGTACAACGACACCACGTCGCTGAAGGTCAGCGGCGGCGGCCAGTTGTGCGGCACGGCCACATCATGCAGGCGCTCGAGCGGACCGATCCAGGGCACCAGGACGAGCCACGAACTCGCCAGCCAAAGGTAGACCCTCCAGCGAAGCTTGCCCCAGCGATAGTCGGAAAAGAACAGTGCCAGCACCGCTGCCGCGCTATACAAAATTCCAAAGGGATGCGACATCACCAGCGCAGCGTGAGCAATCATCGCGGCGGCCAGCAGCTTCCAGCCGGGACGTTTCGTCTGCCAGAGGCGATCCTGCAGCGCAAAGACCAATGCAGCGCTGGCGAAGTAGAGCCCGTAGTAACGGGCCTGAACATTCTGGGTGAGCACCAGCACCGAGGTGAGCGTAGTGCCCGTCAACGCCAACGCTACAGCCAACAGCGAGTATCTCTTCCGCAGCGTGTTCCACAGCAGCAGAACGCCGGCACAGATAAACAGCGATGACAGCAGGCGCAAGCTCAGCAGGCTCACGCCGAAAATCCGGCTCCATCCATGAGCCAGCAGGTAGTAGAGCGGCATGCCGCCGTCGGCAGCGTGGGCCAGCGCGCGCATCATGTGCGGCAGGCTGCGGTCGCTGAGCAACTCGATGGTGAAGCCCTCGTCCAGCCACATGTCTTTGCGCGAGGAGCTGAGCAGACACGAGGCGATGAGCACGCAGACGGCCGACAGCGGAGCAAGACGGTCCAGCCAGCGCGATGTTGGCTGGGATGCTTCGCTTGAGTTGGTTACCGGCTGCGCGATTGCGCTGTGAGCGGCCAAAGATTGCGCTCCTCCTGCCCGGTATCATAGAGCCCGGTCGTAGAAGCAGCTACACCACAATTGTGGAAGCGCTGAGATGTTTACTGCGCCCGTCTGGGTGGAGCACGCCTTCAGGCGTGCAGTTTAGATCCAGTCAAAGGCTAGGCTTTAGCCGCTGAGGTTATTGCGCGGCCTTACCTCAGGCGCTGAAGCGCGAATCAATCCGACTCCCAAGAGCGCACGCCTGAAGGCGTGCTCCACCCAGCGTGCTGCGCCCGGCGTGCTCCGTTTGGCGCTGTGAGGCTTTCGATTCAATTTGCCCATCGCCCACATAAGGGCACCGACCCAGCCTTCATGAGCTCCGCATTGTAGAATCAAAGATTGTCCCTCACCCATCAAAAGGCATTTATGGCGAACCCTAAGACTCCCGTTTCGCAGGCCGAGCCGCAGACCGACGCTGCCGGCCGTCCCGACCGCTACGACCCCCAGGCCATCGAACAGAAGTGGATCGAGCGCTGGGCGCAGAATCCCGACCTGTACAAGTCCGAGCCTTCCACCTCCTCGCGCAAAAAGTATTACGTGCTGGAGATGCTGCCGTATCCTTCAGGCGCGCTGCACATGGGACACGTGCGCAACTACTCCATCGGCGACGCCCTGGCGCGCTACATGTGGATGCAGGGCTACAACGTGCTGCACCCGATGGGCTGGGACTCGTTCGGCCTGCCGGCGGAGAACGCCGCCATCGCCAACCAGACGCCGCCGCGCGACTGGACGCTGGGCAACATCGCCAAGATGAAGCGGCAGATGAACCGGCTGGGCTTCGCCTACGACTGGTCGAAGGAAGTTACGACCTGCCTGCCTGAGTACTACCGCTGGAACCAGTGGTTCTTTCTGAAGTTCTACGAGCGCGGCCTGGCCTATCGCAAGAAGAGCAAGGTGAACTGGTGTCCCAAGTGCGCCACCGTGCTGGCCAACGAGCAGGTGTTGTCGAGCGGCTGCTGCTGGCGTCACGAAGACACGCTGGTGGAGCAGCGCGAACTGGAGCAGTGGTTCCTGCGCATCACCAACTACGCCGACGAGCTGGTGCGCGACCTCGACAAGCTGCAGGGCTGGCCGGAAAAAGTTCGCACCATGCAGCGCAACTGGATTGGCCGCAGCGAAGGCGCGCTGGTCGACTTCAAGCTGGACGGCGCAGCCGGACCGGCGGGCGACAAAATCACCGTCTTCACCACGCGCATCGACACGATCTACGGAGCGACGTCGCTGCAGTTGGCGCCCGAGCACCCGATCGTCACCGACCTGATCGCCAACAATCCCGAGCTGCTGGCGAAGGTCGAAGACTTGATGGCGCAGCAGCGCACGGCGAAAGAGGCCGGCGACATCGGCGCCATCGAGAAGAACGGCTTCTTCACCGAGAGCTACGCGCTGAATCCGTTCAGCGGCAGCAAAAATTCCCATCTGGGTGGCCAACTACATCCTGATGGATTACGGCACCGGCGCGATCATGTCGGTGCCTGCGCACGACGAGCGCGATTACGAGTTCGCCAAGAAATATGACATCGACATCAAGGTCGTGATCTATCCGCGCCGCGAAGGCGACGCCGCCGACGGCGAGCCGAACGAGCCGATCCTGCCGTTCGTCGAGAGCAACAGCCTGCTGATGAATTCCGGCGACTACAGCGGCCTGCCGACGGAAGAGGCGATTGAGAAGATGTCGAAGTTCGCCGAAGAGCGCGGCTTCGGCAAGGCCACCACGACTTTCCGCCTGAAGGATTGGGGCATCAGCCGCCAGCGCTACTGGGGCACGCCGATTCCGATGATCTACTGCGGCGAGCTGCGGCATCGTGCCTGTGCCGGAAAAAGATCTGCCGGTGCTGCTGCCGGACAACGTGCAGATCACGCTGGCGGGCGGTTCGCCGCTGGGCAATGTACCCGAATTCGTGAACGTGAAGTGTCCCAAGTGCGGTGGCGACGGCGCGCCGCGAAACCGACACCATGGACACCTTCGTCGATTCGTCCTGGTACTTCTATCGCTACACCGACCCCACATTGTCAGACAAGGCGCTGGACTCTGACGTTGTAGGATATTGGTTTCCCATCGACCAGTACATTGGCGGGGTCGAGCACGCCATCCTGCACCTCATCTATTCGCGCTTCTGGACCAAGGTCATGCGCGACATGGGAATCGTGCGCAACGACGAGCCTGCCGAGCGGCTGTTCACCCAGGGCATGGTGATCAAGAACGGCGCCAAGATGTCGAAGAGCCTGGGCAACGTGGTCTCGCCCGACGACATGGTCGCCCGCTACGGCGCCGACTCGACGCGCATGTACACGTTGTTCGGCGGCCCTCCGGACCAGGATCTCGACTGGCAGGATGCCGGCGTGGAAGGCATCAGCCGCTTCCTGTCGCGGGTGTATCGCTTCGTGGCGCGCAACGCCAAGCCGGACGACCCGGCGTGGAAAACGGCTAGCAACTGCCGCCGCTGCCTCCGGCGGCACGCAAGATGCAGCGCAAGCTGCACCAGACCATCAAGCGCATCACCGAAGACTACTCGGGACGCTGGCACTTCAACACCTCGATCTCGGCGCTGATGGAGCTGGTCAACGAGATGTACGCCTACGAAGAGAGCCAGAAGACCCACGCAGGCAAAGCCGGCGTGGATGCGCCAGCCGCTGAAGCCGCTCCGTTGTCGCTGGTGGCTGACGCGCAGCGCAGGCTGGTGCTGATGCTGGCGCCGTTTGCGCCCTATCTGTCCGCCGAGTTGTGGGAGATGCTGGGCGAAACTTCCGAGCTGTTGCGCGAAGCGCTGGCCGCAGTACGATCCCGCGCTGGCGAAGGAAGAAGAAGTCGAATACGCCATCCAGGTGAACGGCAAGGTGCGCAGCCGCACCGTGGTCGCCGCCGACGCCGGCGAGGAGCAGGTTCGCTTCATAGCGCTGGCCGACGAAAAAGTGAAGTCCGCCATCGAGGGGAAAGAGATCGTGAAGGTGATGGTGGTAAAGGGACGGCTGGTCAATATCGTGGTGAAGTGAGAAAGCAGCCACTAGCGACTTGCCACTGGCCATTCGCAACCAGCTTCCTCAGCTCTTGTCATCTGAGCGGAGCGCCCGCCTTGATTTTCGCCCGCAGCTTTTGCGGGCGGTGAGCGCGGAGTCGAAGGATCTGCGCTTCCCTCACGAGCCATCCCGTCGTGCAGACAGCAGGTCCCTCCACACGGGCTGAAGCCCTTGGCCGGGACGACACTTTTTGAAGACACTACTTTAAGCCGGATTCTGCACGTGGATTTCGGGCCGTTAAACGCATCGCAGCCTCCCTAACTCGTTCCGTTTCGGGAACTTGCGATTAGACGCGATTTAAGCCTTCTTGATGGTCATCGGACGACCCTCACATCGTCCCGGCATCCGTTCGTCGTTCCTGGGGCATCCTGACGCGATTACGGGGCACTCTGGAAACAGCCGTATACGTAGCTATATCGTGCCGGTCATAAATAGCCCGAAAGTTTCATTTTGGAACGGCGCTGCGCTAGCCGATGCCGAGGTCTTCGGGAATCTCCAGCGGCGTTCCGCAGACGCGGCAGATGACGGAGGAGCAGTCGCCGCAAGTGAGCGGGTCGTCGACTTCGCGCGCGCAGGTTGGACAGTACAGCGTGGCAGGCGTTTTATCGTTGGCGGGCGTTGCCGGAATTTGAGTCATGACTTTCCGCGACTGTAACATAGAAAAACGCTGTTCGCTTTTCGCCCTTCGCTTTTCGTTTCGCCCTCCGAACATCGAGTGGAAATTTACCTGGGGCGAGAGAGTCGGCGTCGACAGCACGCCTTCAATGCGGATCTCGGGCGAGAAGCGAAAAGCCAAGAGCGAAGAGCGATAAGCGCGAAGCGCCAAGGAGAGCAATGATCAACGAGAACATCACCAACACCGACGAGCACATGCGGCGCGAGTTCAACGAGTGGGCGGCGGCCGGCCGTGGCGAGGAGATGGAGAATCATCACATCAGCATCACCCAGCAGACGCTGGCGCTGATGCACCTCAAACCCGGCGAGCGCGTGCTTGACCTCGGCTGCGGCGCCGGATGGGCGAGCCGCCTGCTGGCGCAAATGGTTGGCGGAGGCGAAGTGCCCGGACAAGTTGTCGGCCTCGACGTTTCCGACGAGATGATTCGCCGCGCTCGCGCTACCTCAACCGGGTTCGAGAACATCCTGTTCGTCGTCGGCTCGGCGCAGCAGATTCCCTGGCAGGAAGATTTCTTCGACAAGGTGCTCTCGGTGGAATCGTTTTATTACTACGGCGATCAGGAGGGCGCGCTGAAGGAAGTGCGCCGGGTGATGGCGCCCGGCGGCGAGCTCTACATCCTGATTAACCTTTATCGCGACAATCACTACTCGCTGCGCTGGGTCGAGGAACTGCAGGTTCCGGTGCAGGTGAAGTCGGAAGAAGAGTACAAGGCGATGTTCCGCGCCTGCGGTTATGAGGACGTGCGTTCGGAGCGCATTCCCGACCTGACGCCGACGCCGGACGAATACAGCGGCAAGTGGTTCAAGAACGCCGAAGAGCTGCGCGACTTCAAGCGCATCGGCGCGCTGCTGATTGTCGGACGCAAACCGAGAGGATGATCTGCGCCGCAGCTCATCGTGCTCATCTCCTCCTTAGACTTCGCTCGCTGCTCTCAAAATGACGAGGTTTGGGTGGAGCACGCCTTCAGGCGTGCATTAGGACAGGGTCGGGAAGTCTCGGCTTCAGCCGCTGAGGTTCGTCGCCCAAACTACCTCAGCGGCTAAACCCCGGTAATGCTGCTTGTTTGAACTGCACAGCTGAAGCTGTGCTCCACCCACTAACCCCGCTCCACCACTAAGCTACAGCTCCACCGACTAAGTCGCTGCTCCACCGCTTACGCCTCTGCGGCGTCCTACCCACTGGCATGGCGGGGAGATTTCAGTCGGAACGCGACGGACGCTCTCAGCTGAAGATCGTGCTCATCTCTTTCGAGGATGCTGCCTCGGCGGCCCATCCGAAGGTACCGTGCTCCCGCATTTCTTCGGCGGCGCGCATCAGGGTTCCGATCGCCGCCCGCGCCAGCACGCTGCCGATGCTGATGCGCTTCACTCCGACTGCCGACAGCTCCGCCTGGGTGAACGATTCTCCGGGCAATCCCGCGAGTACATTCACTGGCCGATCCACAGAGCGCACCACCGCGGCAACTTCTTCTTTGCTGCGCAGTCCCGGCGCATACAGAACATCGGCCCCCGCTTCCTGATACGCCTGCAGCCGCTTGATGGTGTCGTTCAGATCGGGATTGCCGTGCAGATAATTTTCCGCGCGCGCGGTCAAGGTGAACGGAAAGGGAAGCGCGTGCGCGGCCTCGGCCGCCGCTTCGACACGAGCCACGGCATGCTCCAAACAATAGATGGGGCCGTCTTCGCGGCCGGTAGCGTCCTCGATCGAGCCGCCGACAATTCCGGTGGCAGCCGCCAGGCGAATCGTCTCCGCGCAAACTCCGGGATCGTCGCCGAAGCCGTTCTCGAGATCGGCGCTCACCGGCAAATCGGTCGCACTCGCAATCTCGCCGATATGCGTCAGCACGCTCTCGCGTCCGACGGTGTTGTCGCGCATGCCTTTTGTGAACGCGAATCCGCCGCTGGTGGTGGCCAGCGCTTCGAATCCGAAGTGCGCAAGCAACCGCGCGCTGCCGATGTCCCACGGGTTAGGAATGATGAAGGCGTGATCGCGCTGGTGCAGCGCACGGAAGGCTTGAGCTTTTTCAGCTTGAGTGGGCATGGATATTGGAGTGATCCGCGGCGTTCGAAGATGCGAGGTCAGCGTCGGCCATCTGCGCTTCGTCCCAATCAGGCGGCGACGTTGGCTTTGGCCATGCGCTCGTCGGCGCTCGCGATCCGGTCGTAAGCATACTTCAGCATGAACGGCGTGGCGAACGTGGTGACCACCGCCATCAACACCAGAATCGTGAACAGCTGGCGGTTGATAAATCCGTTGGTCAGGGCGATGTTGGCGATCACCAGTTCCATGACGCCGCGTCCGTTCAGGCCCGCGCCTACCGCCCAGCTCTCTTCGTTGCTCATGCGCGCCAGGCGCCCGCCAACGTAGCCGCCCAGAACCTTCCCGGCGAACGAGGCTACGAGGATGGCGAACACCAGCGTCCAATCTTCCAGCGTGCGCGCGTCGAACTGCAGGCCGATGGCGGCGAAAAAAATCGGGCCGAGAAAGCCCATGGTGACGTTCGATGCGGTCTTCTCAATCTCTTCGAAGTTATGCTTGCCCAGCAGCTCGTGGCTCAGCAGCATGGAGCCAAAGAACGCGCCGATAACGAAGTCCAGCCCAAGGAACTCGGAGAAGCTGGCGAAGGCGATAACGAAGACCAGCACGATGGCGAACAGCGTTTCCTTGCCCTTGAGTTTCGCGAAGAAGCGATGGATCGCTCCCCCGGGACGGAACAGCCGCGCCATCGGATAGCGCTTGGCCAGCCGCGCGGCGATGAACACCACCGCCATGAATACCAATGCCTTGCCCAGCCCGAAGCCGGTCGCCTTGAAGAAGGCCTCGCGCGTGCCGCCTCCGTTCTTGATATTGAGAATGATGCCCAGCGCCAGCAGCGACACAACGTCGTTGGCGACTGCGGCCGAGACGATCTTCTGCCCGACATCGGTGTGCAGCTTGCCCAGGTCCATGAGGATGCGCACGCTGACGGGCAGCGCCGTGATGGCGATACACAAGCCGATGAAGATGGTGCGCGTCTGGTCGAGATGGAAGACGAGGCCGATGATAATGCCGCAGAGGAGCGGAATAACGAAGCCGGCTGCGCTGACCCAGGCGCCGCGCCCGCGAAACGATTCCCATAGCGCGTCGAGGTCCATCTCCATGCCGGCGATGAAGACCAGCAGCAGCACGCCCAGCTGCGAGATGGCTTTGATGTCGTTGCTGTAATCGACGTAGTTGAGGACGGAAGGGCCGAGAATGATGCCGGCGAGCAGTTCGCCGATCATCACCGGCTGGCCGAAGCGCGCCACGATCTCGCCCAGCACGCGCGAGAGCACCAGCAGCAGCAATAAAGCCTCAATCAGCGGCATGGCATCCTCAAAGCGGCGCGGGGAAAATCGGGTTAGTGTAAACCCCGGATGTTACGTTGCGATGTCGAAATGTGGGAGTAAAGAGCCAGAGGTCACCAGCGGGACTGCACCAGAGAAACCATTCAAATTGTCATGCCGTTTTTGTAATTGCCAACCTGTAATTACCATTCTCTGTAATTGTCATCCTAAGGAGCGCTTCAGCCCGACGAAGGATCTGCGGTTCTTCACAAGGGGCGAAAGGCGCGGTCGCTCTTGCCAGCCGGGGCAAACCACAGGTCCTTCGACTCCGGCGCGCAAAGGAAGCGCGCCTGCGCTCAGGATGACAATTCGGAAGGGATCGATGCGGGACACTTCCAAACAAAAGCGCGAACCCGAAGGTCCGCGCTTGGTGACAATTCGGAAGGTCCCAACCTCTCGCCAAAATCAGGCGAGAAGGATGGGGCACCCGGTTCTTTAGCCGCTCACCCGAATGCGACTTAGACTTCCGTACCCGTCGACACCAGCGACAATCCGCTGGGCGTGCGCACCGCGTGATTGCGGCTGTTGGTCGCGTTGCGCCAGTTCACCTGCGGCATGAACACCGACTGGTCGATGCGGTCCTTGTACTTCAGCGCGATGTTGATCATCGAGTCGATGCAGCGAATCCGACGAGCATGTGCGGCTCCAGTCCAAGGTCGAGCAGGTTGGAGTGCTTGGCGTTGTAGTAGTGCGCTTCGGCTTCCACGCGCGGATCGGGCAGGTGATCGATCTCCACCTTCAGACCGAACTTGCTTGCCGGCGGCCTGCACCATGTTGCGCCAGCTCCAGCACCGAGAACTGCTCGGTGAACTGGTTGAAGACGCGGAACTCGCCCGTGTTCGCCGGATGGTTGGCAGGCGATCTCGATGCAGCGCACGGTGTCGCGAATATCGAGGAAGCCGCGCGTCTGTCCGCCCTTGCCGTAGACGGTGATCGGGTGACCGACGGCCGCCTCGATGCAGAAGCGATTCAGCGCCGTGCCGAAGACCTCGTCGTAGTCGAAGCGGTTGATCAGGCCTTCGTCCAGCGCGGTCTCGTCGGTGTGGTGCCGTAGACCACGCCCTGGTTCAGGTCGGTGGCGCGCAGTCCCCAGATGCGGCAGCAGAACATGATGTTGTGGCTGATCGTGCACCTTCGACAGGTGATAGAACGAGCCGGGCTGCTTGGGGAAGGGAAGCACATCGCTGCGGCCGTTGTGCTCGATCTTGATGTAGCCTTCTTCGATGTCGATGTTGGGCGTGCCGTACTCGCCCATGGTGCCCAGCTTCACCAGGTGGCAGTCGGGCTTGATCTCGCGCAGCGCGAACAGCAGGTTCAGCGTGCCGACGATGTTGTTCACCTGCGTGAACGACCGCGTGCTCGCGGTCGATCATCGAGTACGGCGCGGAGCGCTGCTCGGCGAAGTGGACGACGGCGTCCGGGCTGGAAGTCGCGGAGGTGCGCGGCGAGGAAGTCGTAGTCGCGCAGGTCGCCTTCGAAGACCTCGATGGTCTTGCCGGTGAGCTCGTTCCAGAGTTCGACGCGCTGGCGCAGGGTGAGGATCGGCGTCAGCGTGGAGACGCCGAGATCGATGTCCCACTTGCGGCGGATGTAGTTGTCGACGATGGCGACTTCGTTGCCCTGCTTGGACAAATACAGCGCGGTTGCCCATCCGCAGTAGCCATCACCACCCAGAACTGCAATTCTCATGAATCCTCCTCAGGGCGTATTCGAAAAACGAGGCGTGTTTTGGATTGCCTCGGGTTGCCGCGAGTCGCGGGCCCTGAAATGTAGTGCAGGGGCTGAAGCCCCAATAAATTTGTGCTGCTTTGCGGCACGGCTGAAGCCGTGCCCTTTCAAACCTTGGTGCCAGGGAATATCCCTTCTATTCTACCGGGTTTCGCGGGGTATTGCCGCCTGCGTTAACGTCGTTGACGCGTGTTCAACGTTGTTCTACCCAGGTCGCCGAAAGCGCGAGAGCTAGCGAGCCTTGAAGCCCGCGTCGTCCTAACCCGAGCCTGGTAGAGCGAGCCTTGAAGCCCGCGTCGTTCTAACCCGAGCTTGGTAGAGCGGGCCTTCAGGCCCGCGTCCAGGCCGCCGTCTTGAACTTGAGTCGGCTTTAGCCGACGGCAGAGTGCCGCCCGCTGAAGCGGGCTCTCCCAAATTAACCTTGCGGGACGCGGCGCTGAAGCGCCGCTCTACCCGCAGGGTACCTGTTCTACCCAGGTCTCGAAAATCGCGAAACCCTTCGGCAAGTTCAGGGCAGGCCCTGGGGCACCCGCGACTGTCCTACCTGCACAGGCAGCAGCGTCGAATTCGGCAGCGGCTGGTTCGTGAACACGTACTTCCCGCCGCTGAACGCCACCACGTTCAACTTGTCGCGTCCGACCAAGATTCTCCAGCCGGTCGAGCTGCGTGTGACTGGTCACCAGGTAATATCGCTCGGGCTTCGACCAAAGTTCCTTGAATTGCGGATCGTCGAGAAAAACCTTGGGCGCGTCCGGCGCCGAGGCGCCGTAAGACATGTTCAGCACGTTGCCATTCAGCATAAGCAGCGGCTTGTCGGTATAGAACGCCACCGACGAATACGTGTAGTAAAAGCGATCGATGATCAACTGGCCTTCAGGCGCTTTCAGAATCGCCTCGGCCAGCGGACGCGACGAGAGATACGGGTCGAAGGTGATGAGCGCGACACGCGCGGCCTGGAAAAAGACCACCATCATCAGCGCCGCCGCGAAGTACGCGCGCTTGGCTTTCGCGCCGAACGTTCCGATCGCCCCGATCAGAAACGCCACCGCCGCCAGCATCAGCGGCGTCCGCAGATAGGCGAACGACTGCAGCGTCAGGTCTTCCATGTGACCGAGCGACAGCGTGTAGGCGCCCGGATGCGAGGTGAGCGCATTGAAGATATCGCCGGGCGTCGGCACATTGCGGTCGAGCACAAGAATCGTAATCACCGCCGCCGCGCATAGCGCCGATACGACGGTCAGCACGCGCGTGCCCCACTTGATCCAGCGCGTCTCCAGCAGCATGGCCGAGCCCAGCAGCAGCGCCATCGCCGGATACGCCGGCATCGAGTAATACTCCTGCGTGGTGGAGAAGGTGAAGAAGACCAGGATGAAGCCGATCCAGCACAGCGCCAGCAGGCGCACGCGTCCGGCGCGATCGACGGGCTTGAACGACAGCTTGGCCACCGCCGGGAAGTACACGCTCCACGGGAACAGCCAGATCAGATGGAACAGCCAGAACCAGATGCGCGGCACCGTGTTGTAATCGCGCGGATAGCGCAGGTTCAGGAAGCGCAGCAGCTGCTCGTTGATGAAGAAGAACCACAGGAAGCCGTGATACTCGCCGGGGCCGCTGTGCATCGACAGCGAGAAGTACGGCGGATTGCGCAGCGTCGCCAGCCAATGCCACGGCACCGCGATGAGCAGGATGATCGCCAGCCCGCTGAACGGACGAAGCCGCTTCCACGTCCGCAGCGAGAAAAGTTGATGCGTGATCGCCAGGTAAATCACGCCGGCGGCAACGGGGAAGACAACCCCGATCAGACTCTTCAGCAGCAGTCCTGTGCCAAGGCTGGCTGCCAGTACGGCGGCCCACGCGCGCGGATGCGGCTCTTCGTCTTCCAGCACGCGCAGCAGCGCCCACATCGAAAGCGTGATCGTGAACGTCAGGATGACGTCGGGAATCAGGACGCGCGTAAACAGATACAGGCCGATGCAGGTGGCCATCACCAGCCCGGCGTAGAAGCCGGCCCGTCTTGCCGAAGGCCCAGATGCCGAACGCCATCGGTCAGCAGGCAAACGCCGATGCAGAACAGCGCAATCGGCAGCCGCGCGGCCCAGTCGTGTACGCCGAAGACCTTGTAGGAGCAGGCCATCATCCAGTACACCAGCGGCGGCTTTTCCAGATAGGCGACGCCGTCGAGCCGGGCCGTAACCCAGTCGCCGGAGCGAATCATGTTGCGCGCTATTTGTGCCTGGACGGAGTCAACGTCATCGGACAGCGAGGGAGGAGAGATGATTCCGCTCAGGTAGACCGAGGCCGCGATCAGGAACAGCGCTAGGAATAAGCTCCAATAGCTGGAGCGAACCGCGCTGTCGCGGCGGGCTTCGGCGCCCGAACGTTCCACTTTTTCATCCACAACAACAGAATCATCAATCCCCATAGGTGATAGCCAATATTGACTCGCCTTTCTAAGTGGTCCTGCAGGTGTCCTTCGAGGACGGCGGGACGGAATAGCTCGGGATACTGTTTCGCGCCGGATTGCAGCGTCTCCACCACCAGGTTGCGCAGCGGGCCGCGCAGCCAGTCATGCGCGGGAATATCGAAGCCGACCTTGGGACGATGCAGAACGGCGTGCGGCAGCTTGTCCATCATCAACTGCTTGAGGACGATCTTCTGCTGGGAGCCTGAAATCTTCAGCGATGCCGGAATCCGGTTGGCGAACTCCACGATGCGATGGTCGAGAAAGGCCGGCCTGACTTCGACCGAATGGGCCATGCTGATGCGGTCCGACTTCACCAGAATATCATCGGCCAGGTAGTACTTCTGGTCGAACCAGAGATACGCATTCAGGTCGCTGCCGTTGCGCCCAAGCTGCCCGCGCAGGTCGGCCAGCACATCGTCCAGCGCCAGCGGAAGCTGCTCGGTCGACCAGTTGCCGCTTCTCCGGATCGGAGAACGTGCCGTTCCAGAAAACGTGTCCGCGCTCGGCCGACATCAGGCTGCCCGCCAGCAGCCGCTTGATCTTGTACTCCAGAGCAATCTTGTCGTCCGACACCGGCCACGCCTGCATCAGCGCCTGGCCCAGGCGCAACGCGGCTTTCGGCAGCAGCCGCATATTCTGTGCGATGCGGCTGGCGCGATACGTCAGATACCCGCCGAACAACTCGTCCGCGCCTTCGCCGCTCAACGCGACTTCCGTCTGCGTGCGGCTCAACTTCGCCAGAAACCACAGCGGCAGCGCGCCGGCATCGGCGCTGGGCTCGTCGGAGTAGTACGCGAATTCCTGGATCGCGCCTTCCAGATCCTGATCGGTGGGGTTGAGGTCGAGCTCCTGATGCTCGGTGCCGTACTCGCGCACCATCTCGGCGATGTAGCTGCTCTCATCGAAGCTGCGGCCGCGGAACGAAACCGAAAACGTCTTGACCTTCGAGGTCGTAGCCTGCGAGGCGTAGTGCAGAATCGTCGACGAATCCAGTCCGCCGCTTAACCACACGCTCAGCGGAACATCCGACAGCAGGTGTTCTTTCACCGAACTTTGCAGCAGCGAGTCGAGCTCTTCCTTTGCCGCGTCCAGCGTCATCTTCTCGGGATGCGGCGATGGCAACGTCCAGTAGCTCTCGGAGCGAACCGCGCCGTCGACGCCACTCCACCCATGTGCCGGGCATGACCTTGGTGATGCCCTCGATCATCGTCCACGGAGCGGGAATGTAGTTCAGCGCGAGATAGCAATCCAGAGCCGGCAGGCTGATGCGGCGCTCGATCTCCGGATGCGCGAAGATGGCCTTCAGCTCGGAGCCGAAGTAGAGCTCCTCGCCCTGCCGCGAGATATACAGCGGCTTGATTCCGACACGGTCGCGCGCCAGCACCAGGCGGCGCTTCGACTCGGTCCAGATGGCGATGGCGAACATGCCGCGCAGCCGCTGGAAGCTGGCCGTGTCCCACTCCAGAAAGGCGTGCAGGACGGTCTCGGTGTCGCAGGTCGAGTGGAAGCGGTGGCCCAGCTTCTGGAGCTCGGCCCGGACTTCCATGTGGTTGTAAATTTCGCCGTTGAAAACGATGACGGAGTCGCCGTCGGGCGACTTGATGGGCTGGTCGCCTCCGGCTATGTCCAATATTGCCAAGCGGGTAGCGCCAAGGGAGCAGTAGGTAGACTCGTGCACGCCCTGCTCATCGGGTCCGCGATGGACGAGCGTGGCCGTGGCTTCCGCAATCCGCTCTGGACGCGGCAAGCCGTCCTTATGTGTAAAACCTACAATCCCGCACACGATGTGTAAAAGGGGGCTTTAGCCGATCTAACGCCTTGTTACTAAATTATCACAATGAGCGCTCCCGCCCCGTGCTACCAGAGTGGTACTTAGAGCCGGAGAACGCCGGTGGTCACTACTCCAATTGTCATCCCGAGAAGGGGTTTACCCCGACGAAGGATCCGTGGTTCCGTCCGCGAAAGAATTTGCGGGTGCCCCACTCATTCGCGCCTTTCGAATGAGTGGGAGGAAGAGTCCTCCACCTCGCACGTTCCTTCCTCCCACACAACGAACAGCACGTTGTGTGGGGCACCCGAAGATTTTCACCCGATGCACTGCTGAATAGATGCCGGGTGTCGGCGGAGTGACACTCGTCCCATCACGCCGCACAGACAACGTTTCTCGCTCGTGTACCATGGAATTTAAGGCGCTTCTCCGGATTGCAATCGAGACTCGCCTCATTGCACGCATGCATAGCCGTCCGCACCTGAAAACCTATTTCCTCATTGCCATCATGGTCATTGCCGGGCCTGTCGGAAACCTGCTGCTGGCCAAGGGCATGAAGCAGATCGGGGAAGTGCACTACTGGCCGCCATCCGAGCTGCTGCCGGTGTTCCTCCGCATCTTCAGCTCGCCCACAATCTGGATTGGCATTGCCAGCCTCATCGCCTTCGTCGTCTCATTCATGCTGGCGCTCTCGGTCGCCGACTACAGCTATGTGCAGCCGGCCGCGGCGCTAGGCTACTTTGTGATCGCGGTGCTGGGCGTCCTGGTGCTGCACGAGAAAGTTTCGCCGCTGCACTGGGCGGGCATCGTCGTAATCTGCCTGGGCGTCTCGTTTATTCGCGGCACTGATCCCCGCACCACCGAGAGCTCGAATTGATGCTGACCATCGTCCTGTTTATCCTGATCACCGTGGTCGGCACCTGGGGCGAGCTCTGCCTGGGCCGCGCCATGAAGCAGACGGGTGAGTTGGAACGGCTGCACCCCGGCCATGCCGCCAACCTTATCTGGCGCGCGTTGCGGGTGAAGTGGATCTGGATTGGCGTGAGCATGATGGCCATCGCGTTTTTCTCGCTCCTGCTGCTGCTCTCGTTTGAGTCGGTAAGCTTCGTCGTTCCGGTTACCGCGCTCAGCTATCTGGTCGGTGCTCTCGGCGGTATTTTCTTTCTGGGCGAGCACGTCAGCCTGCGGCGCTGGCTGGGCATTGCCCTCGTCTGCGTGGGCGTGGCGCTCGTCGTCATTGCTAAAGGGTAGACGTTCACGACGCAGAGCTTTGACGGGGACCGCCTTCATGCGGTCTGTAGCGCCGGACAAAGGAAGCTGGCTTCAGCCGCTAAGGTCAACGAGCGCACTCCTACGTTATGGACTATCGCAAACTCTTCCTCGTAGAACCCGGTAAGAAGCTCAAGCTCGCCGACATCGATCCCGGCTATCACGGTAAGAAGATCACCGAGGACCACGCCAAAGCCGAAACCGAGAAATATCGCGCCACCATCAGCTCGCTGCAGGACCTGATGTACTCCGAAGGCCATCATTCGCTGCTCATCATCCTGCAGGCCATGGACGCAGGCGGCAAAGACGGCACCGTCCGTCATGCCATGAGCACCATGAACCCCATCGGCACCGTGGTCACGTCGTTCAAGCAGCCGACCACCGAGGACCTGAAGCACGACTTCCTGTGGCGCGTGCATCCGCACGCTCCCGCGCGCGGGCAGGTCGCCATCTTCAATCGCTCGCACTATGAAGACGTGCTGGTGGTTCGCGTGCACAACCTCGTTCCCAAGCGGATCTGGTCGAAGCGCTATCGAGTCCATCAACGAGTTCGAGAAACTTCTCTGGCACGAGAACAACACGCGCATCCTGAAGTTCTTCCTCTACATCAGCCCGCGAAGAGCAACTGGCGCGCTTCAAGGACCGGCTTGACGATCCGGCGCGCAACTGGAAGATCAGCGAAGACGACTACCGCGAGCGCGAATTCTGGGACGACTACGTTCGCGCCTACGAAGCTGTCTTCCACAAGACCAGCACCGACTACGCTCCCTGGTACGTTATCCCCGCTAATCACAAGTGGTTTCGCAATTTCGCCATCGCGCAGATCGTGGCCGCAACCTTCCAGGAGATGCGCATCCCGACGCCCAAGCCACAGGTCGACCTCGAGCTCATCCGCCGGCAATATCATCAGGCCGAAGAGCAGGAAGCCGATCTGCCGGCCGCGGCCGTGAAGAAAAACCGGATCGCGAAACCAAACAAATAACTCTTCGCAAATTAACCGCGGTGTTACATTCTCAACAGCTAGGGGGACCCGGCTGTGCCCAGTATTGTGTCGCTGCTGCAGGAAATTCCTGACCAATTCAAGCCGCTGGCCGCGATCGGCATCGGCTCGGTCATCCTGGTGTGCCTGGTCATCTTCCACGGCATCAGCCTGCACAAAATCCTGGTGCACTTCAAACGCCGCGAGCTGCGCCTGGAAGCCGGACGCCCGCATCTCTACGGCGCAGCTTTGCTCTTCGGCTGGGCCATCTTCATGATGCTGACCCTGCACATCGTGGAGATCATGCTGTGGTCCATCGCCCTGCACCGCCTGGGACTGATCGTTCATCCCGCTGACGCGCTTTATTTCTGCGCCAATGCCTATACCACAATGGGGTACGGCACGGTCGACCTCAGCCGGGAGTGGCGCAACATCACGCCGGTCATCGCCATCTCCGGCCTATTCACCTTCGCCTGGACCACCAGCTCGCTGGTGACGATGGTGCAGAACTACATGAAGATCGTCGAGCAGCTCGAGATTGGAGCGCGCCAAGGAGATGGACATGCGCGCCGCCGCTCGCCACGCCGCCTGGCAGGCGGTTACCAACGAGCAGCAGCAGGAGCGCGAGGAGCGCGCGCAGACGAAGAAAGCCGCCGCTGCCGCCGCCGGGTTCTTCGAGCGGCGAAAAATCTGGCACGAAGAAAGTAATCGCGAGGAAGTGCTGCGGCAGGCCGTTCGCGACGAAGTACGCCGCATCCGCCAGGAAGAGCGCGCCGCCGAAAACAAACTCGGCCAGAGCTCCAACTTCGACGACTCCGAGGTCAAAAAGTGAACGCCGACGGGCGTCCCTTCCGGCTGTTCCAAAGCGTCAGGCCTCTCAATCCGAAGCAGTCGGCGCGCGATGCGCTCGCCGGCTTCCAACTGGCGGCGATGAACATCCCGCAGGCGCTGGGCTACACCAAGATCGCCGGAATGCCCATCGTTACCGGCTTCTACACACTCCTGCTGCCGCTGATTGCGTTCGCGGCCTTCGGTTCCTCGCGCTACCTGGTTGTCTCCGCCGACTCCGCTACCGCCGCCATTCTCTCCGGCGGGCTCGTTGGCATCGCGCCCCTCGGCAGCCCGCGCTACGTCGAGCTGGCCAGCCTGGTCGCGCTCATTACTGCCGTCATGCTGGTGCTCGCGCGTCTGCTCAAGCTCGGCTTCCTCGCCGACTTCCTCTCGCAAACCGTGCTCGTCGGCTTCCTCACCGGCGTCGGCTTTCAGGTCGGTATCGCCGTGCTGGGCGAGATGGTCGGCATCGAGGTCGCCTCGCATCGCACGGTACTTCAGGTCATCGAACTCTCACGCAACATTGCGCTGGTGCATTGGCCGACGCTGGCCGTCTCGGTCGCCGTCATCGCCGTGATCTTCCTGCTGGGTCGCCTCAGCAAAAACATTCCCGCGCCGCTGATTGCCGTGCTGGGCGCGGAGTTCGCCAGTATCCTGTGGAACTTCGCCGGGCACGGTATCGCCGTCGTCGGCCACGTCGTCGGCGGCCTGCCGCACATGGCCCTGCCGCACACTAACTGGCACGAGGTCGGCATGCTGATCGGCATCTCGGGCTCGTGCTTCGTGATGATCGTGGCGCAAAGTGCGGCCACGGCGCGCTTCTACGCCTCGCGCCATCACCAGGTGCTGGTAGAGAACGACGACATCCTCGGCCTTGCCGCTGCCAACGCCGCCGCCGGCTTGAGCGGAACCTTCGTCGTGAACGGCAGTCCCACGCAAACCGCGATGGTCGAGGGTTCCGGCGGAAAGAGCCAGCTGGCGCAGATTTCCACGGCACTCATCGTCGCCCTGGTGCTGCTCTTCCTCACCAAGCCGCTGCAATACTTGCCGCGCTGCGTGCTGGGGGCGATTGTCTTCACGATCGCGATACGCCTTATCAAGCTGCGCGAAATGGCGAGCATTCGCCGCGAGAGTCCCGGGAGAGTTTGTTCTCGCCACCATCACGGCCTCGGTCGTTGTTCTGATTGGCGTGGAGCAGGGCATCATCGTAGCCATGGTGCTCTCGCTGCTGCGCATCGTAAAGCACACCTACCAGCCGCACACGGGCGTACTGGTTGCCGATGGCGATCTGTTCTGGCGGCTGGAGCCGCCGTGCGCGGGGGCGACGACGAAGCCCGGCCTGATCCTTTACCGCTTCGGCGCGCCCCTCTTCTACGCCAACGCCGGCAGGTTCGCCGAAGAGGTGCGGACCATCGTCGGCTCGCCCGCAGAGCCCAAGCCCTGGGTGGTAGTCGACGCCGAAGCCATCACCAATCTGGACTACACGGCAGCACGAGTGGTGCGACGGTTGCATGATGAGTTGAAGGAAATTGGGGTGGCCCTGGCCTTCGCTCGCGTAGGCCCTTATTTGCGGGCCGATTTCGACCGCCATCAGGTCACCGAGGTTATCGGCGAAAACCTGATTTTCCCGCGCCTGCACGACGCGCTGGAGGCCTTTGGTAAACTCTTCCACACGCCTCCGCAAGTCCAATCCCAGCTAAAGGAGTTCCGGTTCTATGACCTGGCCCTCGTATCCCACAGTGTATGAGATCAATACCTGGGTCTGGCTGACTGAGCTCGGCCGCAGCCTGGGGCGGAAGGTTGAGCTCGGCTCCGTACCTCCCACGGAGTGGGACAAGCTTGCGGATTACGGCTTCGATGCCGTCTGGCTGATGGGCGTATGGGAACGCAGTCCAGCGGGAATCGCCATCGCCAATCAGAATACCGGCTTGCAGGAAGATTTCCGGCGAGCTTTACCCGACTTTCAGATATCGGACAATGTCGGATCTCCCTATTGCATTCGGCAGTACGCGGTCGATCGCCATCTTGGCGGTCCTGGCGGACTCGCGGCAGCGCGTCAAGAGCTGGAAAAGCGCGGTATGAAGCTGTTGCTGGACTTCGTGCCCAACCACGTTGCCCCCGATCATCCCTGGGTAGCGCAGCATCCGGAGTATTTCATTCCCGGCACCGCGGAAGATGCCCGAAAATCGCCGGGATCTTACATTGAGGTACACGGGAAGTTTTTCGCCTGCGGGCGCGATCCGTATTTTCCCGCGTGGCCGGATGTGCTTCAGCTCAACGCGTTTCAGCCGGAGCTGCGGCAGGCCGTGGTCGAGACCCTGGCCAATATAGCCGGTCAGTGCGACGGGGTTCGCTGCGACATGGCGATGCTGCTCGTCAATAGCGTCTTCACGCGCACATGGGGAAGCCGCGCCGGCCAGCAGCCCTCGACCGAGTACTGGGACGATGTCATTCCGGCCATAAAGCGCGCCCATTCCGACTTTCTCTTTATCGCCGAGGCTTACTGGGACATGGAGTGGGAGCTGCAACAGCACGGCTTCGACTTCTGTTACGACAAGCGCCTCTACGACCGGCTGGAACACGAGGGGGCGGAAAGTGTCCGCCAGCATCTTTGCGCTGACCTGAAGTATCAGCAGAAGTTATTACGCTTCCTGGAGAACCACGATGAACCCCGCGCTGCGTCTGCATTTGCGGGCGACAAGGAGAGAGCCGCGGCGGTCACGACTTCAACCTTGCTGGGGGCGCGCATGTTCCACGAGGGGCAATTCGAAGGGCGCAAAGTGCGGCTGCCTGTATTTCTTGGCCGCCGTCCCGACGAGCCTGTTAATCAGGAACTGAAGGCGTTTTACGATCGGCTGTTGAAGGCCATCAACGCGCCCGTGTTTCGTGAGGGAAACTGGCAGCTCTGCGGGTCGAGCGGTTGGCCAAACAACTCCAGTTATCAAAACCTGGTGGCGTGGTGCTGGTCGAAGGACGACGCGCGCTATCTCGTCGTGATCAACCTGAGCGAAACGCCCTCCGATGGCCAGATCCAGGTGCCGTGGATCGAGGGCGCAGACAAGATATGGGTCCTGACCGACCTGCTCTCCGACGCCGTCTACTTGCGCAGCGGCAGCGAAATGCTCTCGCCCGGTCTGTACATCGGTCTGCAGCCTTGGCGATACAACTTGTTTCAGTGCACGTTGAAAGATTAGGGGCCAGGGGCTGGGTGTTAGGGGCTAGGGTTTAGTGCTGGTGGCCTCATTATTAGAAGCCTTGCTGCTGTTTCAATGCCTATGAACTGGCTGAGTCTTTCACCTGCTAGCCTCTGATCCCTAGCCTCTAGCCTCTCCATTCCTACTTCCCATACTCCAGCACATCAACATCGGCGAACCGGTAGACCGTCGGCTGGCCGTATAAACGCTGCCAGCTTTGCCTTGGTCGCAGCGCCGTAGTCGAAGTTCTCCAGCTTCGTACCCGTGATCCGCCATGAGGATCCACACGTGCCGGAACGCGTGCGGATTTGCATCCAGCGCCTGCAGCAAATTCCGCACATCTTCGCCGCCGTCGTAATAGGCTGGCGCGAAGACGTGCACTTCCGGCGCGCCGGCAGTCTGGCCAATGTAATAGTCGAGCATGATGCGCGTGTAGAACGGGAAGAACGCCACCGCATCGCCCGGACTCGCCGAGCTGAGCACCAGCCGGCTCGCGCCTCGCCAATCTTCGCGGGGATGGTAGTAGCTCTTTACCACCGAGGGAACATCGGCGACGCACAACGCGACGACCAGCACGAGCCCCAAACGCCACCTGCGACAACTCACCCGCGCCGATCGCCGCCAGCAACAGCGCCGCCGGCAGCGAGAAGAACACGTAGCGCTGCAGGAACATCGGCTGCCGCAGCGAGATCAGAGCCAGCAGCACTGGAGGCACGACAGCCCACAGTACCAGCAGCATGCCTCGCCAGTAGTCGTTGATCGCGCCATTGCGTCGCGCGCGGATCACCGCCGTCAGCCCGGCGATCCACAACACCAGCGACAAAGCGACCTTCAGGCCCGAGCCGCCGAAGAACATCGCCAGGTGCCAGCTCTCTTTCAGCGAGGGCGACGGCATCCAGACGAAGTGCAAATTTTCCGGGGAAGCGCGAAAGACATAGGTCAGCCCCGGCACCGCCGCTAGGAAAATCAGAGCGCCGCCGACGACCATGCCTTTCGCCACGGCACCGGTGGAGCCTTGAACAAGAACGACACCACTTGAGCGACCAGCACCAGCGCGGTGAAGTCGTGGCAGTAGAACGCGACCATGCCACTCAGCGTCCACAGCACCCAGTCGCGCGTACGGGCGCCTTCGACGGCGCGCACGAAGAAGTACGTCGACGCCAGCACCATCAATGTCGCCAGCGTGTAACCGCGCGCCTCCTGCGAGTAGTAGACCGCGCTGGGGCTGAAGGCCAGCAGCGCCGCAGCCGCCAGCGACTCCCACACGCCGGTGAACTTGCGCGCCACGCCGTACAGCGCCGGGATCGCGAGCGATGCCGAAGATCGCCGACGGCAGCCGCAGGAACGCTTCGCCTGAGCCCAGGTGAATCCAGGCGCGCATCAGCAGAAAGTAAATCGTCTGGAGATTCGCTTCGCCGTGCCACCACACCCAAGCAAAGTGCTGCCACGAAGCCCGCGCCAGCGCGACGGTCGCGCCCTCGTCAAGCCACAAGCTCTTGCTGCCGAGACACGAGATGCGCAGCCACGCGCCGCAGAAGGTGATGACCGCCAGCACGACAGAAGCGAGATTGGGCGGTGCCGCAGAACCGGGCACTGGCGCGGATTCCACCAGCGGCAGTGGGCTGATGCGAGGCAGAAAGGCGAACCGTGGCGAGGAGTTTCTCAGAGCGGGCGTGTGCCTCGTCGATTGGCGATGGGAAGCAAAAGCAATCTTACCTCCTGCCGAAGCTGCGGAGAATCTATCGCGCGCGAGCCAACACCAGCGTGACATCGTCGGGCTGCTCGCCGCCGGCGATCCAGTCGGCCACCGCTCCGGTCACGACGTCGCTGATGCGCGCCAGCGACTCATTGCGATTCTGGCGGACCAGCTCGATCAGCCGCTCTTCGCCGAACTCGCCAAACTCGTTCTCCGGCTCGGTGATGCCGTCGCTGAAGGCGATGAAGATATCGCCCGGAGTGCATGCCCTCGGTGTTCTCGCCGTAGGTCATTCCGTCGAACAGGCCAACGACTGTACCCGATGTTTCCAGCCGTCGAACGTTCCCGTCGCCGCCCAGCAGCATCGGCGGCAGGTGTCCCGCGTTGGAGTAGGTCAGCGAGCGCGACAGCGCGTCGTAGTGGGCGAGAAACATGGTCGCGTATTTTTCCGGCGGGGTGCTGCGGTAGAGCTGATAGTTCAGCGTCGCCATGAGGAAGCCCGGCGAGAGTTCGCTGCCGCCGTTGCCGTTGCCGCCCTCAATCGTCAACACTGTGCTCTCCGTCTCGCCCGCGCCAAGGGCCAGCGAAGCCAGCGTCTTCTCCGGCTCAAACGAATACGCGCGCACGAAAGCGTGAACCGTGGCCATCAGCAGTGCCGCCGAAATTCCCTTGCCGCTGATATCGCCCAGCGCCAGCATCATGCGATGGTCGCCCAGCGGGATGAAGTCGTAGTAGTCGCCGCTGACGGTGCGTGCCGGCCGGCACACGCCGTGCACCTCGAGCGACGGCAGCCCGCTGAGGTCGGCAGGGAAGAGCAGCGCCTGCACCTCGTGCGCGATCGCCAGCTCGCTCTGCATTCGCTGCTTCTCTTTTTGCTCGGCGATCAGGTTTGACAGCGACTGCGTCATGGAGTTGAATGACTGCTCCAGCGCCGCCATCTGGTCGTGGCTGCGAACCTGGATGCGATGCGTCAGCTCGCCGCGATTGATGTGCTCGGTAGCCTTGTAGAGTTCGGAAACCGACTTGGTCATGCTGCGGGTCAGGCGCACGCCGATGAACAGCGCAATCAGCTCGATCACGCCGAAGAAAATCGCGATGCCGATCAGCAGGTCGCGGAAGATGCCCGCTTTGTCGCCCAGCGCGCTGAACAGCGTGGCATACAGCATCGATGGCCGTGTGTCGACCAGCACCAGCCCGTTGAGCGACTTGCCCGACGGCCACTCGATCAGGTCGAAGCGCGTGCCGAACGGAATGTGGAAGTCGAAGAAGTTTGTGGGCGGCGGAACGCTGCCGGCCTGCACCGTGCCAGGCTCTTCCTTCTGCGAAGGAGTCACGCCCGCTTCGTAGACGACGGACGCCTGTCCTGAATTCGCGCCTGTTTTTGATGCCGCCAGCGCCGGAATGTCAGCCGACAACGTTACCGAGCCGAGTTCCGACGTCGACTTGCGCAGCAGTTCGGAGGTGATCGGCATATTCGAAATCACGGTGATGTGGTGCTCGCCCTCCACCAGCCGCTTGACCACACGAAGCTGAAGCTGATCGTTGTCGAGAACGAATCCTGCGAAGTCGTTCTTGAACGCCGGACTGGTCTTGATGGGACCCTGAGCCACGCGGCCTGGCTCGGCGAGCATGAAGCTCTGGGCGCCATCCCACACTGTGACAGAGCGATGGCGGAAGTTTTCATCCGAAGCGCTGACGATTTCACGCGCCAGGTCGGGCGTTAGCTTGCCCTGCCGTGCCAGGCTGCGGAACTGCCACGCCATCGAGCGGTTGGTCGCCTCCAAATGTTGCAGCTCCGATTGCAAGTCCGACATGGCGACATAGGTAGCGAACTGCCCGGCGAAAAGAAAGCCGGCGACCAGCGCCATCGCCACCAGCAGGATGAGCGGGATGACGCCGATGAAAACGTAGGTGACGATCAGCCGATTGCGCAGCCGCCACATCAACCTGCGGCGCACCCAGCGCAGGCCCATCACCAGAGCGAAGCAGACGAAGACGTAGGTGAGAAAGCTGGCCCAGCCGCCGAGCATGCTGCCGGAGCCGGGGCGAAGGATGCCGCGGAAGACTTGCAACAACAGGGCCAGGGCGCCGATCCAAAGCGTAACCTTCCCCAGCTTGGTCTTGGGGTGCAGCGTGCGTTGCAGCAGCGCTCGCAGGTCGGTCTGGTTTGGAAGTGGCATGTTCTTGGCTATCGGCTATGATCTCAAGTTTCGAGTTTCCAGTTTCTGGTTTCGAGTGGGCCACTGAAACTGCGCGGGGGCGACCCTGGCCTGCAATCCCCCAATTCTACCCGCTCACCCGCGTACGGTTCAGTGGACGCCAAGGTTCCCGCCGTTCTGGCCGACGGGCGGCAGTTGATAGCCGACGGCGGGCGATGGCTGACAGCCTGCCGTCCCGGGCTTTAGAATCCATTGGGCGAAAGCCCGCGCAATTCTTTGACGTGCAAGCGCTTATTCCACGCCGGCGTCGCCTGCAACTTCCGGCGCCGGGGAGAATCTAACGAGTCCCTATGTCCGAGAACGTACGTAATGTCGTTATCATCGGCTCCGGTTGTTCGGGGCTGACCGCGGCGATTTATGCCGCTCGCGCCAACCTCAGCCCGCTCATCATCGACGGCCACGAGCCCGGCGGGCAGCTGGCCATCACCACGCTGGTCGAGAATTTCCCTGGCTTCCCCGACGGCATCCAGGGGCCGGAGCTGATCGACAACATGCGCAAGCAGGCCGAGCGCTTCGGCGCCGAGTTCCGCACCGGCCACGTCGCCGGCGTCGACCTCAGCCGCAAGGCCGCGGACGGCAGCAAGAAGCCGCTGGAAGTCACCGTCGGCCGCGAGACCATCCAGACTCGCACACTGATCATCGCAAGCGGCGCGTCGGCGCGCTGGCTTGGCTTGCCGAATGAGCAAGCCCTGATCGGCCACGGCGTATCGTCGTGCGCCACCTGCGACGGATTCTTCTTTTCCGGCAAGGAGATTGCCGTCATTGGCGGCGGCGACTCGGCCATGGAGGAAGCGCTGTTTCTGACGCGCTTCGCCAAGAAGGTCACGCTCATCCATCGCCGCGGCGAGTTCCGCGCCTCGAAGATCATGCTCGACCGCGCCCGCAAGCACGGCCAGATCGAGTTCCTCACCGACACCGTTGTCGACGACGTGCTCGATGTCAGCAAGAAGGAAGTCACCGGCCTGCGCCTGCGCAACGTCAAGACCGGCGAGCAGTGGGATCTGCCGACCAGCGCGATGTTCCTGGGCATCGGCCATACGCCCAACGCGCAGTTTGTCGGCGACCAGCTCAAGCGCGATGGCGACGGCTATCTTATTCCCGAAGGCTTTGTCGGTTCGAAGGTTCCCGGCGTCTTCATCAGCGGCGATGTCGCCGACCGGCATTACCGGCAGGCCATCACCGCGGCCGGCACCGGCTGCATGGCTGCCCTTGAAGCCGAGAAGTACCTGGAAGAGATCGGGAAATGACGTCTGTTGGTCTCCCGCTCATTCCAGGCCCGCGAATGAGTGGGACACTCATCTCTACTTCAGCGCAACCGAAAGGTCGCGCGTGAGCCTGACACCGGAACGCACATCCCTCTCTCGGGTTCACTGGCTGCACGTGCTGGCGTTGACGTGCCTGCTGGGGGTGGTCGGCATCAGCACCTTCACGTTCAAGATTTCGGTGCTCGACCTTGACCTCGGCTGGCATCTCAAGACCGGCGACTGGATCATCCAGCACTTCGCCGTGCCGCACACTGGTCTGTTTACCTGGGCCGCCGCAAATCATCCCTGGTCCGCTTACAGCTGGGGCTACGAGGTGCTGCTGTCGCGCGCTAACGCGTGGTTCGGGCTGACCGGCGTTGCGCTCTACGGAACCCTGCTGACTCTCGGCGTGACCTACGCGATTTACTGGATGGCTCGCCGCCTGTCCGGCAATTTCTGGATCGCCCTGCTGATCACCGTGTTCAGTTGCTCGGCATTTCTGCTGGCGCTGAGCCCGCGGCCGGTGTTCTTCTCGATGATTTTGTTTTGCGTCACCCTGGCGCTGCTGCTGGAGGCCAGCCGCTCCGGTAACGAGAAGATTCTCTACTGGCTGCCGGTGGTGTTTTTTCTGTGGGCGAACCTTCATATTCAGTTCATCTACGGACTGTTCGCGGTCGGCTTGATGATGGCGGTGAACCTGGCGCAGGAACTCGCCGGCAAATTCCGCTGGAAGCTGGACTGGCTGCAGCCGCGCACCCTTCCGGCCGCGTCGCTGATGACCGTTTTCGCGCTGAGCGTCTTCGCGACTTGCCTGTCCCCCTATAGCTTCCACCTCTACGGCATTGTTGCGCGGTATGCGCAGTCGAAGGTCGCGTACCACATCATCATGGAACTGCAGCCGGTGAACTTCAGCGTGACCAGCCACTACGTCACGCTGTTGTGGATGGCCTTCGCCTTCTTCGCCATCGGACGCCAGAAGAAAGTTGACCTGTTCAAGCTGCTGCTGCTCTGCGTGACCGGCGTCATGGCCTTTCGCACCATGCGCGACTCGTGGTTCATCTGCATCTCGGGCGCGGCCTGCATCGCCGACGCCGCAGCCGACGCCGTTCTGCCTGACGCGGGCGACTCCTGGCTGGACCGCGCCGGGGTCGCATTGCTGCTGGTGATCACGCTGGCGGTTGCCGCATGGAAGACCGACTTCAACGATGTTCGTCTCGAACAGGCGATGGCCCAGGTACTGCCTGTCGCCGCCGTCAATTACCTCAAAGAGAATCCGGCGCGCGGGCCGCTTTATAACACCATCGATTGGGGCGGATTTCTTACCTGGTATCTGCCCGAGCAGCCGGTCTCGATCGACGGCCGCACCGACCTGTACGGCGACCAGATGGAAGAGTTGGCTTTCCGCACCGCTGCCGGCGCGCCATCGTACGTTAACGATCCCTACCTGAACGCCGCCGGTATCGTGCTTTTGCAGCGGCAGAACCGCCTGCTGAATATCCTGGAAAATGATGCCCGCTTCCAGCGCGTTTACCAGGACGGAATCTCCGAAGTCTTCGTGCGCAAGTAGAGCGCCAGGAGTCACTGCACCTGTCTGTGCCCTGACACACTGCACTCTTCTGTATCTGTAGCCTGAAGGCGTACTCCACCCAGCCGCAATACTGCATTCCGCAACCTAAACAAAGTTATGGCGGACCCTCTTGGGTCCGCCATCGAAGCGCATAGCACTGGCGACTGATTCTACTTCGCGTCGACCATCGGGATCTGCGACGCCAGCTGCAACTGGATCATGAGATCGATGCGGTGATCGATCTGGCAGAACAGCGCCGTCTTCTTGGCCGAGATGACCTTCTCGAACATCGGCACATACTTCATGCGCAGGGCAAGTACCTTCTGCTCATTGGCCGCTTCACGCTTGATGTAGTCGGCAGCCTGCGCGTCGGTCATGGTCTGGTAGTTGGTGGCATAGTCTTTGATCAGCTGCCAGCGCTCGTCACCATTCTTGGCGGCTTCAGCGCGGTACTGGTCGTAGATGGGCCAGAACTTGGTGGCTTCATCGGGAGTGAGCGGCATGTTGGCCGCCGTGATTTGTTTTCTCTGCGCCTGAATATTCTCGCGCAGCATCTGGATGTCCTGATCGCCGGCCGACGAGGGCTGGGCGTTCGCGCCCGGGACGTTCTGCGATGAGTTCTGGGCAACAACCGGAACAGTAGCGAGCAACATTGCGCAAACCACGATCAGTAAAGCTGCAAAATTCTTCTTCGGCATTCTCGCCTCCTTGATTCTCAACTTTTCACAACGCGGATCTGGATACAGCAGCGGGAGCAACGGCATTCCTCCCTCCTGGAAGTGGCGGAGAGAGACTCAAATCGGTGAGTTGATTTGCACGAGGATTATAGCGGAAAGCTGTTTCAGGCCTGCTGGTTTTGCAGTATGGTCTCCTTAGAAGAGTTTGTCCGAACCGTAAGGAGGCGGGTCATGTCCGCACGCCTGGCGCTGGTCGGAGTTCTGTTTCTGTGTTGCGGGACGATTCTCGCGCAACAATCTGCTGCACCTGAACCCTATACCGACGATGATGCTTACCGTGTCTTCGATGCTTTGCTGGGTAAGGATGCGACCGCGTCCATCCTGGTAATCCAGCAGGAGACGTCCGGTCCCGTAGCGCGTCCTGAACTGAATTTCTCGTATGGACCTGAACGGTGTGTGACCCCGGCAGCCGCTGAGGAGTTCAAAGATGCGATCAGCGATTACAATCGTCTCAATCATCGCAAGTGGCTTTTACAAAGAAAATTTGCCAGCGAGCGTCCCTACGAACTTTTAGACTCCGCCACCGCTGACCTTCTCCTCCAGGATGGAGACTGGCAGAAATTCAGGCAGCGCTTCCCGCAAGCCCAGACAATCTTCGATATGTCGGCCGTGGGCTTCAGCAAAGATAAAACTCACGCCGTCGTTTACTTCGGCCAGTCATGTGGAAACATGTGCGGGGAATGGAGCTTTTATCTGTTGAAGAAAGCCGACGGCAAATGGCAGGAAGTGCCAGGAGCGACTTGCACGACCGTATCGTGAGCAGGCGGATTTTTCCGCTCCTGCTGTAAACTCAGCCTGAGTGCAACCTCAACCAACAGACGATTTCACGCGCGCCGCTGAGGCGGCCCAGTTCGTCCTGGAGCGCGTCGCGACGCGCCCACGCATCGCGGTGGTTCTTGGCTCGGGACTTGGCGCCTTCGCCGACGAGCTTCGTGAGCCCACCGCCATTCCCTACGAAGACATTCCGCACTTTCCCAAGAGCACCGCCATCGGCCACGCCGGGCGTCTCCTTATCGGCAGCGTCGACGGGGTTCCGCTCGCGGTAATGCAGGGCCGCGTGCATCTTTACGAGGGCTACTCGGCGAGGGAAGTAGCGTTTCCGATTCGCGTGTTCTCGCGCATGGGTATTGGCGCGGTTGTCCTGACCAACGCAGCCGGCGGCATCAACGCGGAGTATGGCAAGGGCGCGCTGGTGCTGATCCGCGACCACATCAATTTGCTGGGACAGAATCCGCTCATTGGCGCCAACGACGATCGCCTGGGCTTGCGTCATCCCGACATGACCGACGCCTACAACGCACGCTTCCGGCAGATCGCTCTCGCAGAAGCCAAGCGCATCGGCAGCGATGTGTACGAAGGTGTCTATGCCGCTGTCGCCGGCCCCAGCTTTGAGACGCCGGCCGAGATTCACTTCCTGCGCGCCATCGGCGCCGACCTCGTGGGCATGTCGACTGTGCCCGATGTCATCGCCGCGCGGCATGCAGGGATGGAGGTGCTGGCGATCTCCTGCGTCACCAATATGGCGGCCGGCATGACCGGCGAGAAGATTACCGCCGAAGAAGTGCTGGAAACCGGCGAGCGCGTGCGCGAGAAATTTCTTGCCCTGCTGAGGGCGGTGCTGCCCAAGCTCGACGCACAAACCTCCGATACAAAAAAATAAGGCGCGCCCGAAGACGCGCCTTGCTTCCAGCGACAAATCCAACTAGTTGGGATCTGCGACCAGCGGGATGTACAGGTTGTTTGCCTGGAACGTTCCGATTCCAGTAGTCAGGTCGTAGCCCGGACCAGCGGTGCACTGCGCTCCGCAGTTTCCGTTGTTGCCGACCGTGATGTCATGGAACTCAGTCGTGTAGTTGCTGCTGTAGAACTCCGTGTAAAGGTCCTGAGCGGCCATGCTCAGCTGCGTCTTGCCGGCGTTGACGCGCAGGGCGTTCACCAGCGTCATGAATGAAGCCCAGTCAGGAGAGGAGATGCTGGTTCCCTCAACTGGCGTCCATCCGTTGCCACCGTAGGTCAGATACACCGGAATGTTAACTGCGTCCGACGCGATGTCGGGCACGCAGCGCATGGTGGTCGAGAAAGCCGAGCAGGCTGGATTCTGCCACGAGGGCTGCGTTTCTTCCGAGCTCAGACCGCCGCTGCCGTCAACCCAGGCGTGCTCCGAACCGTAGTTCAGCTGCGTCGGGCTGGCCGGCGGAGCCGCCGAGCGCAGCGCCAGGACCGTTCCGCCCACCGCGATGACGCAGGGCGAAACCGAAGGGTATTCGGTTCCGTGTCCGCCGTCACCGGTGGAAGCGAAGAACGTGACCGGCTTGCCGTCTTCGTTGGTGATGTTGCAGAAGTAGCTGTCAGACTGCTGCTCGCCACTGAACTCGCCGCCGCCCCAGCTCATCGAGACTACGGTGGCGTGGTACTGGGTATAGGCTTCCTGCACGGCTGCCAGCAGATCGTCGAAGCTGTTGCTGTTGGCTTCCATCAGAACGATGTTGGCCTGGGGAGCGATCGCGCATGCCTGTTCGACGTCGAGCGACTCTTCCAACGCCCATCCCGTGTTGCCGGTCGGGTTGCCAACCTTCACCTTGGTGAAGTTGCAGGGACCGAAGTGGAAGTAATTCGCATAAAAAGCGAGATCGGACGCGATGTTGGGATCGTCATAAGCATCGACGATGGCAATGGTCTGGCCGGCGCCCACGCTGGGAACCCGGTTGACGCCGTATGCTGCCTTCCACTGCGCAGGCAAGGTGCCGGACGGGCTGTTGGGAGTGAACGGAATGTTGGCAACGCGCACCGGTGTGTGCGCATAAATGTGATGCAGGTCGGGACTCTGGGCTGTGGCGAGTGTCGCCAGCATACCAAGCACGCATACGAGCGAGAGCGAACGAATCTTCATTAGTGAATCCTCATTTGCGCGAGACAGCCTTGTTCAGGCGGAAAGTCGATAACCATCACGATGGATAGTTGTCGGTTGGTTCAACGGAGCGGAAACCACACAGGCTGTGCAGCAGCGGGAACTGGGCTGGCCACAACGTCGCGAGGAACCGGTTCCTTCTTCGGTTTTAGCAATGTGATTTCCAGGACGTACTACAACGAAGGGGGATAAACACGAATAGTAACTCCCAGCTCTACGGTTGTCGATGAAGAAGAGAGCGGTTGCAACCAAAAATCAAATACGATTAGCGATAGTAGAGCCGTAGTGGAACTACACAAACGCTCCAAGCTCATGCAGTTGCTGAGGATTCGGCGATTTACCGGCGCCAACCTTCTACTCTGCCTGCATCAGGTGGTTGCAAGCGTCCTGCTATCAAGAGAATTTGCTAGGTTGTAACGTCTTTCTTCTTATGCAGAAAATAGAGATAAATTGGCAATCCTGAAGCAATGATCGCCAAACCCCAGGCAGAGTTCCTGATGTTCTCCGTGAAGGTGTAATAGAGCAGTACCGCCGCGGCAGCAATGAACAGCGCCGGCACAACCGGATAGCCCCAGGTGCGATAGGGGCGCGGCCTATCCGGTTCTTTTCTGCGAAGGACAAATACGGTGCTGGCGGAAATCATGTAGAAGAGCCACTCGGAGAAAATCGCCAGCGAAAATAATTGCCGGAAGTTTCCCGCGAACATCAGCAGGATGATCGACAGCAACAAGCTGCACAATTAGCGCGACCGACGGCGTGTGATACCGGGGATGCACTTCGGCCATCGCCTTGAAGAAGTATCCGTCGCGCGACATGGCGTAGGGAACGCGCGCCCCGCTCATCACTGTCCCATTCAGCGACACCAGGATCGACAGCGCCATTCCCGCAGAGACGATAGCCGCGCCCCACACACCGACCGCGACCGCCGTCGCTTCCGACGCCGGCCGTTGCGACGCGGCGATGGCGGCTGCCGGCAGAACATATTGCACGGCGGCGTTGGTCAGCATGTAAAGCGCAGCCACGATGCCGACACCGAGGATCAGCGCGATCGGAATGGCGCGGCCGGGATCGTGAATTTCGCCGCTCACCATGTTGAGGTCGTTCCATCCGTCATAAGCCCAGAGCGCCGCGATGAGCGCCGCCATGAATCCGGCAAAGCCTCCGGTTGCGCCGGAGAAACTTGTGGCGAAGTTGTGCCAGGTGCCGCTGGATGCCGTGAACGTCAGCAGCGCGACGGCGATGATGATGAGCAGCTTCAACGCCGTGAAGACAACCTGAAAATCTCCGGCGCGCCTGATGCCGATGTAGTTCAGCGCCGTGATGAGTGCTGCCGCAGCGATGGCTACAAGTTGGCCGTAGGTGACGGTCAGCGGCGTGGTGAGAAAGGGCTGGTTGAGGAATGCGAGCGCAGGAAACGTTCCGAGGATTCGTACGAATCCGACGACCAACGTGGCGATGGATGCGGGCTTGGCGACAGCGAACCACGTCCACCCGTAGAGGAATGCCGGCAATGGCCCGTAGGCGTCGCGAATGTAGACGTACTCACCACCGGCCTGCGGCTTCATCGCGCCCAGCTCAGCATAGGTGACGGCGCCCGCCAGCGATAAAATGCCGCCGACAATCCACGCTATGTAGACCAGCGCCGCCGAGCCAACGGCCTGCATCATCTCCGACGGCACAAGAAAAATGCCGCTGCCGATGATGGTGCCGACCACGATAGCCGTAGCATGCCGCACCCCAAGGTCGCGGGAGAGAGTGGGAGCGGACGGATGGAGATGGACGAGCGCCGGCCATGAGGTCTAGAAGAGTGTAGCGGAAACACATCTTGGCGCCTCGGCAACCGAACGGTCGAGCAGTTGGAACCAGCACTTTCTTTTTGGAGAAACGCTGCGCGTGACGGTCATCACCGTAGCGCACGACCAGATCGAGCCAGTAGGGTGGTGCACCGCTGAAGCGGTGCTCCACCCTAAACGCCTCCACCGCTGCCCTAGCCTGCCCCCTGGCCACTGACCACCAGTCACTGACCACTGTGTTAATCGATCCTGGTCGCCTTGGCCATGATGCGCTCATACACTCGCCAGGGAGTGAGACGCCGGAACCACAGCTGCAGGTGAACCCCGCGCCCGATCAGATAGCGCAGCCTCGGATTCGGATCCTGGGCCACGCGTACGATCAGCCGCGCCACCTCGATGGGATCGCCGCGCTTGGCTGCCGTCGACTTGATGAATCCCGCGAAACGCTGGCTGCGCTCCTTGTTCGGCGAACTGGGATCGAGCGCCTGCCTGGCGATGACCAGGTTGCGGCTCCAGATGTCGGTATCGTACGAGCCGGGTTCGACGATCACCACGCGAATGCCGAGCGAGCGGACTTCGATTCGCAACGCCTCGCTCCATCCCTCCAGCGCAAACTTCGATGCGGTGTAACTGCTGATCATGGGCACGGGCATCTGGCCACTGACCGAGCTGATCTGGATGATGTGTCCCGAACGTTGCTGTCGCATGACGGGCAGCACGGCTTTGGTCATCGCCACCGCGCCGAAGAAGTTGGTTTCCATCTGCTGACGCAGTTCGTGCAGATCAGTGTCCTCGACAAATGCGGAGCTGCTGAATCCGGCATTGTTCACTAGCACGTCGATGCGGCCATGATCGCGGACAATTGCGTCCATGACCTCTGGAATTGCGTCGAAGTTCGTGACGTCGAGCAGCCGTACGTCGATTCGGTCGCCGACGCCAGCCTCCCGCGCCGCTTCTTCCAGGCGGCCTCTGCGCTCAAGATCGCGCATGGTGGCCACCACGCGAAAGCCTGCACGTGCCAGTTCGATTGCCGCCAGCAGTCCGATGCCGCTGGAGCTACCCGTCACAACCGCGATTTTTTTGTCCGCCATAGGTTCCCGCCGAATCCCGCATATCGCCGCACAGCCGCGAAAGTGTGCATTTCGGGGCCAAGCAATTGCTAAGCCATTGTAGATACGAGAAGATTGAAGGTTGCTGAGTCTCGCCGTTTTGTGTCAGGGCATCGCTTTCATCGCGCCGCCACGCCGGTTCGTGAAGAGTGCTTCGCTGCAATAGCAGTGCGCAGGGCTGAGGCCCGCCCTAACAAACTCCGTCGCACGACGGAAGCCGTGCCCTGATACAAAGCTTAAAGACTGAGGCCAAAGACAAAAAGTCTTGGCTCAAAGCTCACGGCTTACAACGAACAGCTCGGAGCTGGCGACTTCATTGCAAGTTTACATACTCGTTTTAGGAACGGACTGATAACGCATGCCTACAGATAAGAGCAAGACCGGCTCGAGCGAGATCGCGCCGGCAAAAGGCAAGCTGGGGATCATGATCCCCGGCATGGGCGCCGTCGCCACAACCTTTGTGGCCGGCGTGGAAGCGGTACGCAAGGGAATCGCGCAACCTATTGGATCGCTGACGCAGATGGGCACCATCCGCCTCGGCAAGCGCACCGAAGGCCGCTCGCCAAAAATCAAAGACTTCATGCCTCTGGCCGGCCTCGACGACCTTGTCTTCACCGGCTGGGACATCTTCGAGGACGACATGTACTCGGCCGCCGGCAAGGCCGGCGTGCTCGACCGCTCGCTGCTGGAGCAGGTGAAGCCGTTCCTCTCGTCGATCAAGCCGCGCAAGGCTGTCTTCGACAAGAATTACGTCAAGAAGCTCGACGGCCCCAACGTCAAGAAGGGCAAGAACAAGATGGAGCTCGCCGAGCAGGTGCGCGACGACATCCGCGAGTTCAAGCAATCCAGCGGCGCCGACCGCCTGGTGATGATCTGGTGCGGCTCGACCGAAACCTTCATCGAACAGGGCCCGGCGCACAAGACCGTCGAAGCCCTCGAGAAGGCGATGCACGCCAACGATGAGAGCATCGCTCCGTCGATGATCTACGCTTACGCCGCGCTGAAAGAAGGTGTGCCGTTCGCCAATGGCGCGCCGAATCTGACGGTCGACGTTCCCGCGATGCACGCGCTCTCCAAGCAGTACGAAGCGCCGATCTGCGGCAAGGACTACAAGACCGGGCAGACGCTGATCAAGACCATCCTCGCTCCCGGCTTCAAGGCGCGCATGCTTGGCCTGAACGGCTGGTTCTCGACCAACATCCTGGGTAACCGCGACGGCGAGGTGCTCGACGATCCCGGATCGTTCAAGACCAAGGAAGAGTCGAAGCTTTCGGTACTCGAGCACATCCTGCAGCCGGAGCTTTATCCCGAACTCTACGGGAACATTTTTCACAAGGTGCGCATCAACTACTACCCGCCGCGCGGCGATAACAAAGAGGGCTGGGACAACATCGACATCTTCGGCTGGCTCGGCTATCCGATGCAGATCAAGGTCGACTTCCTCTGCCGCGACTCGATTCTGGCGGCGCCCATCGTGTTGGACGTGGTGCTGTTCCTCGATCTCGCCAAGCGCTCAGCGGCGCTGCGTGGTATCGGCATCCAGGAGTGGCTGAGCTTCTACTTCAAGTCGCCGATGACGGCCGAAGGCCTGTATCCCGAGCACGACCTGTTCATCCAGTCGATGAAGCTGAAGAACACCATGCGTCACCTGATGGGCGAAGACATGATCACGCACCTTGGGCTGGAGTATTACGACTAGTCAGGGACTAGGGGTCAGGGGCTAGGGGTCAGGGATTAAGGGTTAGTGGAGGGCTGTTCGAGTAGGTATTCACAAGAGCGTGCCCCATCCAAGCCAGTTTGCTTGGGTGGGGCTTTTTGTTTCCACCGGGCGATACGCATTTACGCCTTGAGGTCGCGCTTGATCAGCGTGGAGTCGAGCAAGAATCCCAGGCCGACAGCGAACGGTATGATACCGAAGGCCGCCGCGACATGGGCGTCGGGCTCCACGCGTCCGATCAGCATAAACGTCAGGAAGTATCCCAGCGCGCCGAAGACCAGCAGGATGCCATAGCGGCGCGAGATCATGGCCTGGGAGAGCTCCGGCTCCATGGGAACGCTGACGCCGCGGGAGATCGCGGCCAGGCGCTCTTCGGTGCGCAAGCGCCGCACCCGGTAAAAGGCATAGATTCCCGCCAGCGGTATGGCGAAGACCATCACAACTGCCGCAAGTCCTACAATGTTTCCGTCCATCGCACCACTCCTTCCGGGCCGCGTTCGGGGCGGCCATCGCACGGTTGGAGATACGGAGGGTTCATCGGGAAAGTTCCGTGAGGCGGGGGAGTTTTCGACAGCGTGGAATTTCCGCTGAAAGCTTTGTGTCAGGGCACAACTCCAGTCCTGCCGTAGACGGCGCACTTAAAGGACGGGGCCGTTCAGCGGCGGCAGGTGTGCCGCCGGCTGAAGGCCGCTCGGAGATAAAAAGAACAGGCTCGGACGCTGGCCTGAAGGCCAGCTCTACCCGGTGAAGTCGTGCCCTGACGGATGCCGCTGACTGGCCGCTGACACGAGTCACTGGCCACTGACGACTGACGACTCCCACCTACTTCTTCGCCAGCGCTTCGGCCTTCTTGATCGCCGCTTCGTGCTTGTCGTAGGCGACCAGAGCCATCCGCGCGCCTTCGCGAGCCCCGCTGGTGCTCATCTTGCGCTCGGCTTCAGCGAACATGTCTTCGGCGTCTTCGTGCGCGTTGTAGGCTTCGTCGTCAGCGTCGGCCACCGCCTTCACTGCGGTCACGATCTTCGGATCCGCCTTCACCGCCGTCGCCGTCTTGCCGCCCTTCGCGTTCCTGGCGCCCTTACGCGGACGCTTCGCGGGACCTTCATCGGACACCACATCGTTGTAGGCAAGCTTGTATTCGTCCGGCCACGACGACTTCACCTTCAGCTCGAGGTCATCGAGAGCCGCGCGTGCCTGGTCGGCAATCTCGCGCACGCGCTTCTTTTCGGTGAGCCACTTCCACACGCCCCACTCCATGCCTTCTTTCATGATGGCCCGGGCAGCTTCCACTTCCGGCAGTTTTTTCATTGCAGACCTCGTCGAGAGTTTGGGAGATCGAATCGACGGCGCGACCTCAGCGGCCAAAGCCGGCCCCTTGGCGCGACTTGCGGACCATCTTTCGTTCTTCCCCCGAACTTTTCATCGTAGATTCGGGGACGGCGAATAATTTGTGAGCCGCAACCGGGGCGCGCATTGCGGCTCCCGATTCGGGAATGTCAAGGACATAGGAAAAAACGGTTTACAGTTGGCCCAATGCAGGCGCAGCCTAGCAGAGAAGTTTTTTGGGGAGGACGCAATGCGTCTGGTTACGTTTTTTTCTGTACTTGCTCTGATCGCTGCTGTACCCATGATGGCCCAGCAGGCTGCGCCGGGTGCCTCGGGAAACTACACCCTGACGGTGGTCGTCGAAGGCGTCAACCAGTTGGGCGGCAACGTGGGCCTGCTGCTGTTCAATTCGTCCAAGGGATGGGCGGAGGACCGCAGCGCCGCGCTGAAAGACATCACGGTTCCAGCGCATCCAGGGACGGTGACCATCGAAGTCCCAGGGCTGGTTGCGGGCGAGTACGCAGTCGCGCTGGTGCATGACGTCAACAAGAATCACAAACTCGACAAGAACATGCTCGGCTACCCCAAGGAGCAGTGGGGCCTGTCGAACAACCCGCACGCCACCCTCAAAACGCCGGCCTACAGCTCGTGTACCTTCAAGCTGACGGGCAACATGGAGATCCACGTCAAGATGCAGCAGTAGCCGGGGTGGGGCAGGTCAAATAAGTGCACGAGCATGGCAGTGAGAAAAGGGAACGCCTCAACCATCTACAATTGCGCGTGGATCGTAGCAATTCTCGCCAGCTGCTACGATGCGTACGCAGCAGCGGCTCTCAACAAAGCCTACACGCCGCCACTGGGTCTCGATCTTTTACTCGACATCATTACCGTGCCCGGCGATTTCTGCGCTTTCGCTGTAAATACGATTATCCTCGGCACGTTGAGGATGAGTGCTCAGCGCATGTTCATCCTAAGCTTGCCCTTCAATTTTCTGTGGATGTCGTGTTGGGCGTGGATGGTGAATGGCCTCATAGATGAGTGGAACAGACCGCCCTCCGAGAGCAGAAGATAAGTCCACGACAGTTCCACACGGAGCTAGCGCGCAACTGAGATCAACAGGCAGAAGCGGCCGGCGCCATCGCCGGTCGGCTTGCTGCCCGTTGCGGAGGAATTCTAGGCGGCCCAGTTGCGGCTATCTCGGTCGGACCCGTGCTGCTTGACCATCTTGTTGTAGTTGCCCATGATGAGAAACGGCGCGGCCCACTGGCCTGCGAACAGCGCCCAGTCTTCTTTGTCCATTACCTTCAGGATGAGGGACGCGGCCGCGCCTCTTGACCTGCGGCACGCGTCTGGGATATCAACGAAGAATCCTCAGGGTGAAGGAGTTCACCCTTAACCGCTGTCTCAAAGAGTCCGGGACAGATGATGACTCCTGGCAAGCACGACTTGTCGCGGAGTCATGTCCCCGGCGAGTCTTCGAAAAAATCAGGTTGCAGGAGCAGGTGCGTAAGGGCTATGTCTGTTTGCGTAGCCGTGTGCACGGCAATGCAGATTTGATAACAGTTCTGATACAAAGCGCCGGTTGGTTTGGAAAGGAACATCGGTTTTGCTGAAATACTTTTTGATCGCAGTGGGCGGAGCCGCAGGAGCCCTCGCCCGCTACGTCGTGGGCAACTACATTGGAAGCCGCTATGGCTTTCGCTTTCCGTACGGCACATTCGTCATTAACATCAGCGGATGTTTTCTGATCGGCATGATCATGGCGCTGCTGGCGCGCTCCACCGCCGGCATTTACTGGCGCTATCTGGTGCCGATCGGCTTCATCGGAGCGTACACCACGTTCTCGACCTTTGAGTACGAGACGCTGCGGGCTATTCAAGACGGACAGATGGCCACCGGGTTGTTGAATGTCGGGTTGAGCGTCATCACCGGGTTTGCCGCTGTATGGCTCGGAGACCTCGTGGGGAGGGTGTTCGTATGAACCGGGTGAGGAGGCGAAAGCCTATTTCGGTGGAGTGCGTGTTCGGCACACCTGAAGGTGTGCCTTTTCAAAACGAGGAGGGCCGGTGCTGAACTCGGGACCAGCCAAGAAGGTGACCGTCTACGTCATCGAGGGTCAGAAGTATCACGGCACGGCTTGTTACGCGGCCATCCTCGATTACCTGTTCTTCCGCGGCATCTCCGACGCGACGGTGGTGCGCGGCATCGCCGGCTTCGGCACCGATCACAAGCTGCACACCAGCCGCCTGGTCGAGCTTTCGGACCAGATGCCCATCAAGATCGAGTTCGTCGAGTCGGCCGAGCGGGTGGAAGAAGTATTGCCCAAGCTGACCGAGATCGCGGCCAACGGATTGATCGAGGTGCAGGACACCACTGTCATCAACCCGGCATCGCAGAAGCCGAAGGCGACAGACGCCGCGCCGGTAGCCAGGTTGCAGTCGACGGCTAAAATGATGCGCATTCTCATCGGCGAGCACGACCGCTGGCAGGACAAGCCGCTGTACCAGGCGCTGGTACAGGCGCTGCGCGCCAACGACATTGCCGGCGTAACCGTGTATCGCGGCATCCTGGGCTACGGCGCCAATCGCCGCATGCACAAGGACTCGGCCCTGAACCTATCGCATGATGCGCCCATTCTGCTCACTGTGGTCGATACCGAGGAGAAACTGCGGGCCTTCATTCCCGTGCTCGACCAGATGGTCAAGCAGGGAATGGTCGTGATCTCCGACGCCGAGGTCATCAAGTACTCGCACGCAGCTGCCGCTCGTCAAAGAGGAGAAGCAAAAGTGAAGCTCGAAGGCAAAGCCAAAATGCTGCGCGTTCACTTCGGCGAAGACGACAAGTGGAAAGGGAAGCCGCTGTACGAAGCCATCGTGGAGCGCTGCCGGCAACTCGACATCGCCGGAGCTACCGTCTTCCGTGGGATTGAAGGCTACGGCGCCAGTACCATGATTCGCCGCCGGCATCTGCTGAGCTTTTCAGCCGACGCGCCCATCCTCGTACAAATTGTGGATACGGAAGAGAACATCCAGCGGCTGATTCCGGCACTGGACGAGATGGTGGATGAGGGACTGATCGCTATCTCGGATGTCGAGGTGATCAAGTACGTGCACCAGGATGGAGAGCATCCGCAGAAGTAAATTTCAGGCAGGCTCGTGGGCGTGACGGACGCCTCGCCTGGTTCAATAAGTAGAATGCTGACGGCGCACCCTTCGACTTCGCTCAGGGCAGGCTCTGAAGGTGCGCCCGTTCAAAACTGTGCCGAGCAGCCTTCCCAGCTCTTGGCCATCCAGCAGAAGCTTCACGCGCTCTTCAGCGTGGCCGGTTCAGCGTCGCCAAGATAATCTTTGATCTTTTCCAGCAAGGCCGGGAACATCTGCTCTTTCTGCAGACAGGCACTGACGTCTTTGCCGCCATCGATGTGGCCGTAGCCGGTGACGATGATGACCGGAACTTCAGGGTCGGTTTTGTGGACCTGGCGTGCCAGTTCCAGTCCGTTCATGCCGTCCATGCGGAAGTCGGTGACCAGGATGTCGAACTTCTCGCGTTGAAATTTGTCCAATGCGTCCTGCGCATTGTAGGCGCTCACCGCGCGGTACCCCTGCATCTCGAGGATTTCGCAGCTCAGGCGGGCCAGAACCTCGTGATCGTCGACGAACAGAATCGCTTTCATAAGCACACCATTGCGTTCCCGGAGGAGAGTCACAGTCCGGGCTATCAGATTTGGTTTCAGAGCGAAGCGGAAAAGATGCCTGTCGAGGAAGAAATTCTCCCAGGCTCATGCCGAACGACGGCGAGAACAGGCAGTCGCTGTTCGAGCCCTCGTTCGAGCGCTCTTCAGTTGAGTGGGGAGTCGCTGACCCCTAGTCCCTAGCCTCTAATCCCTAACCACCCTCCCGCACCAGCTTTAGCAGTTCCACGGCGTTCAGCGGGGAGCGCGGATCTTCTTCGTGCTTGAAAAAGGCGTAGGTCTCCACGCCATCGGCGACGAACTTCGAGACGCGCTTTGCCATGTCCTTAATCTGATCGGGCGTATAGCTGGGTTCGCGGAAGCGGAAGTAAATGTAATTCGCCGTCTTCACCTCGGGCGTGCTCAGCTTCTCGGTTTCGGCGATGCACATGGTGGCGTTGCGGTCGGAAAGCGACTGATAGATCTCGTCACTGAACCAGGACGCGTGGCGAAACTCAAAGGCCGCCTTGAAATTGCGCGGCAGCAGCGCCATGAAGTCGCGCAGCAGGCCGGTATCGGCTTTCTGGGTTGGGCCTAGTTGGAAGAGAACCGGTCCAAGCTGCGCCGCCAGCGGTTGCAGCGTTGCCAGGAAGCGCTGCACCGGCTCTTCGCAATTCTGCAGTTTGCGGATGTGGGTGATGTACTGGTTCGCTTTGAGCACGAAGCGGAAGTCGGGATTGACGTCAGCGACCCAGCCGGTCGCGGCTTTTTCAGTGAGGCTGCGGCGGAAGGTGTAATTCACCTCGACGGTGTTGAGCTGCGTGGCATAGTGCTTCAGAAAGTTTTTCGCGGCGACGTTCTTGGGATAGAACTCGGGCTTCCAGATGGCATAAGCCCAGCCCGACGTGCCGACGTAGAGCGGAATCCGCGATCCGGTGGCCGCAACATTCGTAGACGCTTCGCTCATCTTCACCTCATCCCAGCTTGCAACGGATTGTATGATTTTACCGATGAAACCAGCGATCTTTGCACTGATGATTGCAGTTCTTCCCTTGAGTGGATCGGCGCAACAGGCGGCGAACGACAGCGCCGCTCATCCCGCCTCTGTGACGCAGGTCGTGATGCTGGGGACGGGCACGCCGAACCCCGATCCCGACCGCTCCGGGCCGGCTGTCGCCGTCATCGTCAATGGGCACAGCTATCTTGTGGATTGCGGGCCGGGCATCATTCGCCGCGCGGCCGCTGCTACGCGCAACGGCGTGCCGGGTCTGGAGATGAAAGACCTGCGCACCGTCTTTATCACCCATCTGCATTCCGACCACACGCTCGGCCTACCCGACTTGATCTTCACGCCGTGGGTATTGGGGCGCACCGATCACCTCGCCGCCTACGGCCCGAGCGGCCTTCAGGACATGACGAAGAATATTCTCGCCGCGTGGAAGAAAGACATCGCGGTGCGCACCGAGGGGCTGGAGCATGCCAACCGTACCGGCTATCTGGTCGACGAGCACGAGATCAAGCCGGGCGTGATCTACAAGGACGAGAACGTAACAGTGACGGCGATTGGGGTGAAGCACGGCTCGTGGGATGAGTCGCTGGGCTATCGCTTCCAGACGCCCGACCGCGTGATCGTGATCTCGGGCGACACTTCGCCCGCCGACTCGATCGTGCAGGCCTGCAACGGCTGCGACCTGCTGCTGCACGAGGTTTATACCCAGGACCCGCAGCATCCGATGAGCGCGGCATGGCAAACATACTTCGCGGCATTCCATACGTCGACGGCGGAGCTGGCGGGGATCGCCACGCGCGCCAAACCCAAGCTGCTGGTGCTGTACCACCAGCTTTTTCATGGCGTATCGGAGGGCGAGATGTTGCAGGAGGTTCGCGAGCACTACGCTGGAGCCGTGGTTTCAGCGCATGATCTTGACGTGTATTGAGCTCGTTGCGGTGCGCAAAAAATCCTCCCTCCCCTACGAACTTTGCGGGGATGACAAACGCCGGGGAAGCGTGCGCTAATAAGGTTGAGTTAATTGCCAACGGCTAACTGCTAATTGCCGCTTTATGGACTTCGATCAGCTGGAAACGTTTCTGGAGGTAGCCAAGCTCAGCAGCTTCTCGCGGGCGGCGGAGCGGCGTTTCCGCACGCAGCCGGCCATCTCGGCGCAGATTCGTCAACTGGAAGAAGAGGTCGGCGCCAAGCTGCTCGACCGCAGCGGTGGCAAAGTGGCCATCACCGCAGCGGGCAAGGTCTTCCAGAAATACGCTGAAGACACGCTGGAGCAGCGGCGGGTGGTGCTGATCGCGCTGGCCGAGATGCATCGCATTCCGCGGGGCGAAATCGTCGTCGCCGCCAACGAAGGCACTTGCCTGCACATCCTTCCCGAGGTCTTCGCGGATTTCAAACGGCAATATCCGAGTGTCGCCGTCAATGTGAAGCGGCTGGAGCACAACAAAATCCTCGAGGCCATCATCGAGAACTCGTGTGACTTTGGCGTCATCTCGATGCCGGTGCCTGATAAGCGGCTCACGGTTGTGCCGATTCATCGCGACGAGCTGGTGCTGATCACGCCGTCCGATCATCCGCTGGCCGGGCTCAAAAAGGCCGGCATCGCCGAGATCGCCGAATATCCGTTGCTGCTGCCGAAGCTGGGACGCACCCGCGATGCTCTGGAAGCGGTGTTTCACGACCGCCGTTTGAAGCCGGCCGTCTCGATGGAGTTGGACTCGAGCGAGTTGCTGAAGCGCTTCGTCGCGGTCGGGGTGGGCGTGGGATTTATTGCGCGCTCGAACGTCGTCGAAGATTTGCAGGCAAAGGTGCTGGCGGTGGTCACGCTCGCCGATGTCAACATTCAGCGCGATCTGGCGCTGGTCTTCCGCAAAGACAAAGCTCTCAGCCGCGCCGCGCTGGCGTTCATCGAGATAGCGGTGAAGCTGAAGACCGCGCCACAAGCCGTGGGTGTGGCGGGCAGCTAGATCGGGTCACTCGGCAGCTTCGCCGAGGACGTGGAGCGGACCCTCAAGCGTGCACGGGTAGAGCGGACCTTCAGGTCCGCGTCAGCACGATCCCCGTTGTGTGAGCCGGCTTCAGCCGGCGGGCAACAGCAGATCCCTCGCTTCGCTCGTGATGACAATCTTCTAATGCATCCTTATTTGCCTCGGGTTGTGGTGATCGTGCGACTGTGCTCCAAAACTCTGTACGCCACAAATCCCGCGGCGATCATCAACGCACCGAAGACGAAGCTGTTCATGCCGAGAATCTGTTCGTGATCGCTGCGGACGATCGCGAACGCCAGCAGCGCCATGGGTAGCACGCCTGCCATTACGGCTCCGATGATGCCGCCAGGCACGCGGAAGGGTCGCGGGAGCTCTGGCTCGGTAAAGCGAAGCACCACCAGCGCGATGAACTCCAGCAGCAGGCTGCCGCCGTAGATGAGGATGTCGAGCGTGACCAGCCGTTCGAAGCCCAATCCAAGGCACAGCGCCCATCCCGTCGCCAGCACGAGAATCGAGACCCACGGCGCCTGGCTGCGCGGCGTGACCCGTGCGAAGATTTTTGGCAACATGCCGTCGATGGCCATGGCGTAGGGCAGGCGCGAGTAGCTCATCACCAGCGCATTGAACATGCCGAAGGCGCTCATCATGCCGCCCAATACCAGCCAGACGCGCAGCCACGGACCGCCGAGCATGTTGGCTATGTCGGCCCATGAACCGGTATCCCACGCTGTAGGAGTTAGCCGGGTGAGCGCCATCGCCGCTACGGGAAGAATGTACGAAGCCGCTACGAGAATTACGGTCGCGATCATCGCTCGCGGATAGGTCTGCTGCGGATTTTCGACTTCGGCGGCGACGGTGGAGGCGTTGTCCCAGCCCATGTAGTTCCACATCGCCACCAGCAGCCCACCGATTAAACCGACCTGCGACGTTGTGGGACTTCCGGCAACGTGCACCAGCGAGCCGGCATGAAGCGGCGCCAGAACAACGATAATCGCGAAGGGCGCGGAGAGCAGGAAGAACAGCCAGACCGAGGTTGTGGTCACAACTTTGATGCCGGCGATGTTCAGCGCGGCGCAGACAGAGACAACCGCAACTCCCACCAGGGCCCCGCGATTTCCGAGCCCGAACCACGGAAACAGGCGCGCCAGATAGAGCACGAACAGCGTGGGGTAAATGGCCATGTCGAAGACGCTGGCTAGCAGCGAGAGCCATGCCTCCTGAAAGCCCCAGCAGTTGCCCAGAGCACGGCGCACCCAGGCATAGTAGCCGCCTTCTTCGGGCAACGCGCTGGCCAACTCGCCGATCATGAAAGCGGTCGGCAGGCTCCAGAGCGCCGGTGTGATCAGCAGGATGAGAACTGCCCCGCCGTAGCCGGCGCCGCGCACCACGTCTTCGGTGCCGTAGGTGCCGCCGGAGACCATGAAGAATGTCGCGGCGACCAACGGCCAAAGCGCGATCTGGCTGGACTTCTTGCAGGTGGCCGGGTCTGGGACAGGGAAGCGATTAGCCGATGGCAATTTCGATGGCTGGTCCTTCAGCGAAACTCGCTCGCGCCGGCGAATCCCACGATGACGGCGAGTTCTGCGCGATGCGTCGTTTGAGGGTACGCGATAGCGTTGCGCAGTTCAACCGACACCTATCCCGCTCGTCAGATTCCGCTCAGTCCCAAGTCGCCAAACGAGACGGTGCCGCTGTAGGCCTGCGCCAGTTGCTGCAGTTGCGCCAGGTAGGCAGCCCAGATCGCTTGTCCGCGCGGAGAGGTCGACAGGTCGGAATCTTTCAGCATTCGCAACGTGATCGATGACCTGCGCGCGAATGGGATTGAGGGTGGCGTCAAAGGCCTGCTCGACATCTGCATGGTGGTGATCTGCACGGGTGCGACTTGCCGGCTGCCGGTTACCCAGGCCAGTACCGCGCCCGACGCAGGGTAGAGCAACATTTGCAGCGCCGAGAGCGCGGGCAAGATGCCGGCTTGTTGCGCCAGCGGATTGCCGGCGTCGAGCTGGTCGGCCGCGTCGAAGAAGACGGTGAAGCTGACGGTTTCGCGGGGAGGCAACGCGGGCGAGACCGCCTCAAGCTGGCGCGCGAGCGTCTCGGGGTTGAACTGAAACACCACGACGCGCAAGATATTACCGGTGGCGCCATCCAGTTGAACAAAGCCGGCTTTCACAAGGTTTACCGTTCCCGGGGCGGGTGACATGCTGTCCTCGAATTGTGGCTACGACGGCGGATTGTTGAACGATGGTTCGGTCGGCTCGGTGACCGACAGGTCGCGCTCCCATCCTTCGTTCTCCAGCTTGATGTGCTCGATGGCGATGGCGTTGGCATTGGCGTCGAGCTCCGGCAGTGCCTGATACTCCGACACCCAGCAGCGATAAATCTTATAGGCGATCACCAGCTGTCCGGCCTCGTTGTAGATTTCGAGGGTAATGTCCTTGCGAAAATCTTTCAGCGAGACCTCGGAGCCCAGGCTGGCGCCGAGATTCCAAACTTTGTTGGCCCATTGCTCGAAGTCGGTGTCCTGGGTAACGCCGCGCTCCAGGGTGATGGCGTCATATTCGGTGCGGCCGGGCGATTTATGGCTGGTGCTGGGATCGCCGCCGCTGCGGTGCTCCACGACTGCGGTGCTCCGCTTCAGCGGGCTGACTTTCGAGACGCCGGCAACATACTTGCCATCCCATTTCAATCGGAACTTGAAGTTCTTGTACGGGTCCACCCTTTGAGAGTTCACGGTGAATTGGGCCATGCCGCACCTCGCGAACAACAGATTGCCACAGGAGCAGGCCTATCACGTAGGGAAAACTTTGCGGCTGATCGACTGCCAATCATCGCAAATCTCTTGACAGCAGGTCAGATCGTGTCAGACTTGCGGGCCACGGGAGGTGGAAGATGGCTCAGGGGAATGTGGCGATCCTACGCCGCTGGTTCGACGAAGTTTGGAATCAGGGAAAGGTCGATACGATTCACGAACTGATGGCGCCGAACGCGGTCGGTATCGGCCAGGTCGGTCCCGGAGTGAAGGTGGAGGGCCCCGATGAGTTTAAGAAGTTCGTCGAGAAACTGCGCGGAGCGTTTCCCGACATTCACGTCACGATTGAAGATGCATTCGAGTCGGGAGACAAAGCGGTGGGGCGTTGGTCGGCAACGATGACACATAGCGGTGACCAGCTCGGTCCTCCGGCCAGCGGCAAGAAGGTGCGCATCACCGGCATCTCGATAGTGCGCGTTGCGAACGGCAAGATCAGTGCCGGCTGGGACAATTGGGACCAGATGACGCTGATGCGCGAGATCGGCGCGCTTGAGGGAACAGCCGCTTCGTCGAAAGCACTCAGTTAAGACCTTCCGGCCGCGCACGTAAGGCGAGTGCTTTGCAGATTGCGCGCTTGTCATTTTTTCTCTGGCATACATTTGTCGTTTTCGTGCTATTGTGTACCCACTTGCCGTAAGTGGTGGGGAACAACTTCCCTAAAATCCAAATCAAGAGCAGCCCGATCAGGAGATTCATGCGCCAGATCTATCTCTTGGGGACCCTCGTTTCATTGTTCTTCGCGGGCTCAGTTTTCGCCCAGGACAAACCTTCCGGAACCGTTCATACCTACTACGTCGCCGCCGACGAAGTGGGGTGGAATTACACGCCGCTCGGCGTAGACGGCACGATGGGTATGCCTTTCATGGGCTATGCCGCGCTGTTCACCGAACGCGGACCGCATCGCATCGGTAGCACCTACCGCAAAGCGGTGTATCGCGAATACACCGACGCGACCTTCACGCAGTTGAAGCCGCGCTCGCCGGAGTGGGAGCACCTGGGCATCCTGGGCCCGGTATTGCGTGCCGAAGTCGGCGACATCATCAAGGTCGTCTTCAAGAACAACGCCACCCATCCTTACAGCATGCATCCGCACGGAGTCTTCTACGAGAAGCCGTCGGAAGGTTCGGGTTACCACGACGGCAGCACGTCGGCCAACAAGAACGGCGTGCCGCCCGGACAGACGCACACCTACACCTGGGAAGTTCCGGAGCGCGCCGGACCCGGACCCAGCGATCCCAGTTCCATCGTGTGGCTGTATCACTCTCACGCCAACGAGCCGCGGGACGTGGAGAGCGGGCTGCTGGGGCCGATCATCATCACGCGCAAAGGCATGGCCGGCCCCACGGGACGGCCGAAGGATGTGGACCGCGAGTTCGTGACCGCGTTCATGATCTTCGACGAGAACACGAGCTGGTATCTGCAACACAACATCGACACGTACACCAGCGATCCGAAGGGCGTGAACAAGCTGGAGAATGCGCCGACAGACGACCAGGGAAATCTGTCGCTGACTGGTTCCGGCTTTTCGTCGGTGAACTTCCGCTTCACCGTAAACGGCTACAGTTACGGCAATGCGCCCATCGTGACGATGAAGAAAGGCGAGCGCGTGCGCTGGTACGTGGTCACGCTGGGCGAAGGCATCAACCTGCACACGCCGCACTGGCACGGCAATACAATTCTGGAGAACGGACACCGCACTGACGTGATCTTGATTGGCCCGGCGCAAATGGAGACGGTGGACATGGTACCGGATGACGTGGGCACCTGGATGTATCACTGCCACTTCGATGAGCACATGCAGGCGGGGATGATGGCGCTGTATAAAGTTGAGCCGTAGGGAGCCGTCGGGTCGGAGCAGCTTCGTATCAGCCGCACGCCTTTACAGGCTGCTGAAAAACTCGGCCGAAGCGAGCTTTGTGCCAGGGCACGACTTAGTCGTGCCGATAAGGCTTTGGTTATGTTGCCCACCCGGCTTCGGCCGGCGGCCTTTACCCCAGCGGCTAAAGCCACTCGTAAAGTTATAGATAGTGCAGCGCTGAAGCGCTGCTCCACCCTTTTCACTTTGTATCAGGGCACGAGTGTACTCTTGCTGAATCAATAACGCGTGGGCCGAGAACACGCTGGGCTACAACAACGCGACCGCCGCTCGGGGGTTGAGTCCGAGCACAATTTGACCGTCCATTCGTTATGGTGCTCACCACAGCACAGCGTATCGGTGAGTTTGAACATCTAAACTGCGGTTGAGTGATCCCCCGTCGTTCGATATTGTTTTACCTCCCGCCGAAGTCACTGACCAGCGTCTTGTGTCGTCTCGACGTGGGTTCTGGACTTGACGAGGCTTGTGTCAAAGAACTCGACTAGCTCTCTGACTTCCTCCGGAGAGGTGAGGAACCATTCCTTGCCGGGCGAATCGTCAATCTTCTTGCCGCGCAGTGTCAGAACTCCATGGATGGCGGCTTCTAGAGCGATGGGATATTTGTGATAGACAATCAGTGCAACGTGCGGTTTCTCAGGCAATGCGGTTGCAGCTTGCGCTAGGATTCGAGCAAGGGGATCCCGGTCGGTGCGGCCGATCTTGCATTGCCAGACGTTCGCTTTTTCGGCTTCTGATTGGAGACGATATGCAGGAAGGTAGTAGACATATAAAGCCCCGTTTCCGTTCTCACGAGTGCCTAGGATCAAATCAGCGACCACAGGACTTTCGACTGTGGGGCCGATGGGTACGGCTTGCACCAGTGAGTTATCGGCTTCAATCTCAGGTGATTCAGGTCCGATGCGCCAGTACCCTGTAGACGGATTTTCCGCGAAACCGCTTTGCCTCAGGTGTTCCAGCGCCCTCTTCACTAACCTTGCAAGATCCACAGCCTCTGCTGGCTTGCCGCCGCGCGAAATATGTGTGCGATTGACTTCTTCGACAATCGTCTGACGTGCGGTTACTTCGCCAGAAAACTTTTCTCGTATGAGCTCCTCTGCAATCGCTGGAGTCAATGGCAGACCAATATACTCGTAACGGTCTTGCGATTGTTCTTGCATATGCTCTTCCTCGCTTGAAGTGGCTGCCTAATCAGTTTCTAAACCTTGATTATAGAGACTCCGTATTCGTCTCATAGGATCTTCACGGAAGTTGCATTCGGAGTCTACACGCATCTACTGCGTGACTTCGGGCAGCGGCGTGCCGGTGTACATCAACTCCAACGGACAGCTCGGCACGCTGACCTCGTCGCGGAAGTACAAAGAGGACATCCGCGACATGGGAGACCTGAGCGATCGCCTGATGAAGTTGCGTCCGGTGACCTTCTACTACAAGGCCGAGTACGATAACGGCCCGCGCACCCTGCAGTTCGGCCTGATCGCCGAGGAAGTTGCCAAGGTCTTTCCTGAACTGGTCGCCTACAACGCCGATGGTACGGTGTACACGGTGCGCTATCAGTACCTCTCGACCATACTGCTGGATCAAGTGCAGAAGCAGTATCACCGCGAGCAGGAACAGGCGGCGATCATCCAGACGCAGCAGAAGCAGATCGACGCGCTACAGCGATCGGTTGGCTCGCATCGAGAACATGCTGGCCAGCCAGTCGCTCACGACGCAAGACAAGTCGAACGTCGCGGAGTTGCCGGCAACGATGAACGAGGCGGGAGCAGGGAACCGCTAACCACGAGGCCGGCGGGTCAAGCGACAAGTCGGCCGAGTGGTTAAATGCATCACATAGAGGCGAGGCCGGGGAGAAATCTCCGGCCTTATTTTTGTCTGTCGAAGTGATCAGAGCAACATTGCCGTCCGAACGGGATTTCATTCCGCCCCCCCGCCTTTTTTATAGAGATGCCACCGTATTACGTATTTGCCATTCGTGTTATTCTCCGTACGCGCCCGGAGAACCATAGACATGGCACTGATCCGCACCGGTGTTGCCCTGGACTCGCACCTCCTCAAGCGCTTTGACCGCCTCCTGCAGGCCGAAGGCTACGAGAACCGCTCCGAAGCTTTCCGCGATCTGATCCGTGACCGTCTGAACGAAGCTAGCCTTGAGTCAGGCCATGGCTTCGTCGTAGGCGCCATCACGCTCATCTACGACCATCATTCGCGGTTACTGCCGGAGAAGCTAACCCAACTCCAGCATGAATATCACGAGGTAATTATCTCGACCGTGCACTCGCATCTCGACCACGACATGTGCCTGGAGGTTGTGGTGGTGAAGGGCAAGCTTCAAACCGTGCAGGAGCTCGGAACCCGACTGATCGGTTTGAAAGGCGTCCAGCACGGCAAGTTAGTGATGAGTTCGCCTGAGGCGTACGTTAAGTCCTCGAGCCTCTCCCGACAAGCACTCCCAGCATCATCATTCCCACTAACCAATGCCGATCCGAAAGAATACCGTTACTGCGCCGTGGGTAGCACGAAAGAAAGGAACGTATCACTTCCTGCTGTGCACGTAGCTAATCAAGATCTGCGCGGGCGAACGTTGTGGCTTGCGATACAGCTCGCGATTGCCTCCGCCCTGTTCTGCACGACCGCCGTTGCACAAAGCGGCAGCGTGAGCGGGGTTGTTGTCGATCCCAACAATGCCAGCGTCGCTGGCGCCAAACTGAAGCTGCGGAATTCGGCCGGAACCAAGGTTGCTGAAACGGTAAGCGGTGCCGATGGAAGTTTTCGCTTCGGAGCAGTCGATCCGGGCGACTACCAGCTCTCTGCCGAATCTCCCGATTATGTGCGCGTCCTGGTCTCTGTCTCGGTCGCCACGGGCGCGGAACAGAACGTTACGCTGCGCTTCGAGCAGATCGCCTCGACACAGCAGCAAGTGACGGTGGTGGCCTCGGTTCCCACAATCCTTACGCCCGATCCGGCGCGCAGCATCTTCATTCATGATCAGGTCCTCGACGCCAACCCCGGTCGTCCGGGCGCGCCGATCTCCATTCCCGGGCTCCCGATCGAAACCGCTTCGGGTGGTATTAAGGCGCCGCAATATTTCGCTCCCGGCGTGGCCGGGGATCATGGCGAGCCAATCGCCCAGTATTACCAGGTCGGAGACTTTCTGTTTCCCAACAATCTTCCCGCCAACGCGCACGGCAACGGTTATGCCGATCCCAACTTTCTCATCCCGCCGATCATCCATGAAGTTTCGCTGGATGGCGGCTCGTTCAACGTGCGAGAGGGAAACAACGCCGTAGACCTGGCCGCCGACTACGTGCCGCGCAAAAACTTGATCAGCTTTGTGCAGTTGACCGGCGACTATCGCGATTACGACGTGATGGCGGGCTGGGGCTCGGCCAAACCACATACGGACGAATGGATCGCTGCTGAGATTTCCGGCGGCAACGGATTTCTCGCGCGATTGGAACATCGCCAGCAGTACAAGCTGAACGGCCTGCGCCGCTTCGATTTCGGGCGCCATCAGCTTACGCTTTTCGCCATCGGCTATTACGGCTTCTCGTACGTTCCGGGACTGATTCCGATCGATGTTCCCGTACCGGGCGACACTATCGACGATCGGCAGTTGGAGGCGACGCACAACGCGCTGGTCGTGGCCAGCGACAGCTGGAAGCTAGATGAGCAGCGGCAGTTTTCCTTCTCCGGATATTTCCGCAACTATGCATTGACGCTGCGCTCGAACTTCGGTGCGGGACTGATTCAGCAGAGCGAGACTCGCAACGTGTATGGCGGGGAAGCCATGTACACGCAGAGTGTGCGTTCGTGGCTGGCTCTGCTGGCCGGAGTTGATCTCAACCGAAATGCGCCGCGCGATCTCGACCTTTACGACATCAGCGCGCAAAATCAGTTTCAGCTGGCGACGAGCAACAATGTCACGATCTCGTCGGTCGCGCCGTTCATCGCGGTGGACGGGCCCATCCGCCGATACATCCACTACAACCTCGGCGTGCGCCAGGAAGAAGTGTGGATGGACAGTCAGGATCTGATCAACCCGCAGAACTCTTTTGACAAGTTGGCCACGCTGACGCTGCCGAAAGGAACGCTCACGCTTCTGCCGCCGGACCGCTGGTATCTGCCTATCGTCGCGTTCAGCTACGGCTTCGGCTTTCACACCGAAGACCCGCGCATCGGCAACGGTAGCGGCATTCCCACGTTGCTGTCGTCTTCGCGCAGCGAGCAACTTGTGCTGTCGAAGGTGCTCAAGCAGACGCAGTTTTACTTGACGCTGCGGCGCACGTCGAATTCGCAGGAACTGGCGAAAATCGATCCTGACACCGGATTGCAGGAGATCGTCGGCCCATCGCTGAACAAAGTAATTGCAATTTCGGCACAACGAAACTTCAGCGCGGGCTCGTTTTACGTATCCTACGCACAGGCTGACGCGCGCGATGCGCAGACCGGACAGCCCATTCCGGAAGCGCCGCGATTCATCTGGGACATGCTTGGATCGGTGACGCGATTGCCGTTCAGGCTGCAGGCGCGTGCCGAGTACGAATACGTCCGAGCGAAGCCTTTAGGAGATGGCTTCGTCGGCGTGCCGGTAAACGAATTTCGCGGCGCGGTGCTGCGCCCGTTCCTGGAGAACCGAATGTCGCTGGCGGCGAACTTCCTCATCGCCAGCGGCTACACCGGTCAGACAACCGAAGTGCTGGCGTTTCCTCCGGAGACCCAAGCGACGGAGCAGGTGGTCGGCGTCCCGCTGAAGTCCTACATCAGCGCAAGCTGGACATATTACTTCCGGAAATAGACTCGTGCATCGTGCGAATCATGCCAGCGGCAGAGCTCGCCACGGCATCGGAGTTCGCCGCGGGATCTACGGGCAGAAGAATGGCTCCTGAGGTAGGACTCGAACCCCCAACGGCTCAACTCATTTGACATCACGAGACATCTAGGTATAAGTTCGGCACATACCAAGAAGTAAAGGGGTATAAGCGTGGCGAGAAATGACCTCCAGGGAAGTCTGGATTTGCTGGTGTTGAAGACGCTGGACCAGCGCGGAAGGCTGCATGGTTACGGGATCGTGCTGCACATTCAGGGGGCGAGCGATGACCTGCTGCAGGTGGAAGAGGGCTCCCTCTATCCGGCGCTGCACAGGATGGAGCAGAGCGGATGGATTACCTCCGAATGGGCACTAACCGAGACCGGCCGGCGCGCGAAGTATTACCGGATGACGGCAGCAGGGAGGAAGCAGCTCCGGGAGGCAGAGGCAAGTTTTGAGCACTTCGTGAGAGGTGTTCGGGCCATGCTGCGTTACGCGTGAGGTGTGCAATGGGAATTTTGCGGCAACTGGGGAATCTCGGACGGCAGAAAAAGCTAAATGCGGAAATCGAGGCTGAGCTGCAATCGCACATCGAGATGCGAAGCGCCGACAACATGGCGGCAGGCATGTCTCCCGAGGAGGCGTGGCGCAGAGCGCGGCTTCAGTTTGGAAATCCGGTACTGGTGAAGGAAACGACCGTCGCTGCCGATGCGGCATTGGGGCTGGAGAGGTTATGGCGGGACGCCCACTATGGGGCGCGGGCTCTGGCGCGTTCGGCGGGATTTTCCGCGATGGCGATCGGGGTAATGGCGCTGTGCCTGGGCGCAACCACAGCGCTGTTCAACGTGGCGCGGTGCGTGCTGCTGGAGCCGCTGCCTTTCCGGGATCCGAGCCAATTAGTGATGGTGTACGAGCACTTCCGCGGGGCCAGCTCAGGATCCGAGTACAACCAAGTGTCGCCGGCGGATTATTACGATTGGCGGGCGCGGACGCACGGGTTTGAGGACATGGCGGCATGGCGCGACTGGCAATTCAATCTTAGTGGCGGACACGGCGAGATGCCGGAGGTGGTGCATGCGGAAGCCGGTACCTGGAATCTGTTTTCCGTGCTGGGCGTGCAGCCGGCCTTGGGAAGGACGTTTGCCGAGAGCGAAGACCAGCTCGGGGCGAGCCGGGTAGCGATGCTGACGTGGAGCCTGTACCAGCGGAGATTTGGAGGCGACCCTGGCGTGATCGGGAAAGAAATCCACATGGACGGGAACGCCTGGACGGTGGTGGGGGTACTGCCGAGGTGGTTTTCCTACCCGGACGCGCGCGTGCAGCTGTGGGTCCCGTACACCTCGATCGCATCACCGGGATTCATGCAGCATCACGAGGATGACCAGAGCTTTGTGGTGGCGCGGCTGCGCCCCGGCGTGAGCCTGGCTGCCGCGATGAGCGAGGTCAGGGCGGTGCAATACCGGATTCACACGGAACACCTCGACCAGCCGGTGGCCGGAGACGCGATATCGCGGCCGATGCTGGACGATATAGTGCAGGAGGCGAAAAAGCCGCTGCTGATCCTGCTGAGCGCAGTGGGATGCATGCTGCTGATCGGGTGCCTGAATGTGGCGAATCTGTTGGTCGCGCGCGGGGCGGCGCGGCAGAGGGAGACGGCGATCCGCAACGCGCTGGGAGCGGGCCGGCTAGCGCTGATCCGACAGCAGCTGGCGGAGAGCGTGCTGCTGTGCTGTGCGGGCGGGGCGCTGGGTGTGTTGCTGTCGGTTGCGGTGACGCAATGGCTGATTCATGCGTGGCGCAACCTGCCGCGGGCGGAGGCGATTCATACGGACGCCAGCGTATTGGCCTTCGCGTTCGGCCTAATGATTGTTGCCGGGCTACTGTCGGGGCTGCTGCCGGCAATCTTGGCCGCGAGGAAGAGCACCTTCGCGGTGCTGCGGGACGCAGCGAGCACGGTGCGCGGGAGCACGTCGCGTACTGGGCTGCGCACGACCCTACTGACGGTGGAGATCGCCGTGACGGTCGTGCTGCTGGTGGCGGCGGGACTGCTGCTCAAAAGCTTTTTGCTCCTGCGCACGACCGACGTGGGCGCGACGACCGACAACGTGCTGACGATGCACTACGACCTGCCGAAAACCATTTACGATACGCCGGAGAAAGTGGTGAACTTCAGCCAGGCGCTGCTGGAGCGGGTGCGGCATCTGCCTGGGGTGGTGGCGACGGGGCTTGGATCGGTTGTGCCGGGCGCGGGCTATGGCGACGACGATGTGTTTACGATTGTTGAGCATCCCCCGCTGAACCCGAGACAGGATATGCCGGACGCGCTCACTCGCGTTGCGGATCCGGGATATTTTCACGCCCTTGAGATTCCGCTGGTGCACGGGCGCGCGTTCACCCCGCGGGACCGGCTGAAGAATGCCAATACCGTGGTGATCAGCAAACAGCTTGCGGAAGAGTATTTCCGCGGGGAAAACCCGCTGGGAGAGCACATCAAAGTACCGGACTGGGGGGATTCAACGAGCTACGAGGTGGTGGGGGTGGTAGGCGATACGCTGTACCAGGCGGGCAGGCCGTCGAAGGCGACGATATACGTTCCGCTTCTAGCCGGGCAACTGGACCGCGACTACACACTCGTGGTGCGGACAGCTTCCAACCCGCTGGCGATGTCACTGCCGGTGCAGAAGGAAATTGCCGCGCTTGATCCCGCTTTGCCGGTGTCGAACGTGCTGACGATGCAGCAGGTCCTCGGGCAATCCGCAGCGACGGCGAGCTTCAGCGCCACACTGGTGCTTGCTTTTGCTGGGTTGTCGCTGGTGCTGGCAGCAGTCGGCCTGTTCGGGGTCGTGTCATACATGGCGGCGCAGCGCACTACGGAGATTGGGGTGCGCCTGGCGCTGGGCGCGCGCCGCGAACAGCTGCTGCGGCTGATGATGAGCGATGGACTGAAGCCCGCGGTTGTCGGGCTGACGCTGGGGCTGGTGGCCAGTGCGGGGCTGACGCAACTGATCCGTTCGATGCTATACGCTACGCGCCCCCTTGATCCCGCAGTATTCGTGCTGGTCGCGGTTACGTTGTTCGCGGTGGCGGTCTTGGCTTGCGCCGCGCCCGCGTGGAGGGCGTCGCGTATGGATCCGATGGCGGCTTTGCGGACGGAGTGACAAATCGCTTCGCCAAAGTTTGGCCATCAAGAATGGGCAAGCACGATTGCGTCACTCCGCCTTCTGCCCCTTTGACCGCAGCGATCGCCTCAGCCATGTCACCATGATCATGACTGCGGAAATTCCAACGATGTTCTCCGCCCATATAAAGGAGAGATAATCTCCCATAACACCCACAGGGGGGACACCTGGCTGTACGTTGCGAAGCGCCGGCAAGCCGAAGATCAAAGTGAGCGAGAGTGACAGGGGCAACAGATCAAAGCCTTTGTCTGAGGTGAGCATGCTCACGGCCATCAGTAACACGCTAATGGCGAGAGACATCATCAACACCATGACCAGGACTGAGAGAACGATCACATTACCCGCACGCGTCAGCCTGAGTGCGATCCCTTCGACGCCTTCGCCTGGAATTTCCACAATCTTGCCCTCAAACTTCATTCTTGGAATGGACGCTGAGAGATCAAGGCGTACAGGTACCGGTTCGCTCTCCTGAAATGTGGTCGTGCCTACCATCAACTGGCGAAATGCATCCGCCGACTCTTTCTTTCCTTCTTCATCTGTGCCTGCTTGGACTTGTTTTTGCCGCGTGCGCTTAGGCGTAGTCATCAACATCCCAAGGTGACTTTCATAGCTGTCGAAAGGGTACTTGTTCATATTCCCGTCGAGTGAGAACACGGCCTCGATAGGACTTAGGCGTCTTCCTTTCGGAAACTCAAATTCCTGCGTTCCCCGGGAGCTGTTGAGCAGTAGCTTTAAGTTCACAGTGGGAGTGAACTCGTCCTTTGCGATGCTCCCGGCAAGCTGAACGCCTATGCGCGCCGTCATTTCCCCTGTGCCGGTGTCCACATTCACGATTCGGATGGAGATCAATGCTCGATTGGCTGCTTCGGTTTCCGACTTGAGGTGCAACGACCGTCGTTCGCTCTCATTTAAGTTGCGGAAAAGAATTGCGACATAAGCCACAAATACAAGAAGAATCACCAGCGTTTGCACTGTTTTGGTTTTGTTCCACATTGTCTGCGCTTCCCAGCTTTCAGCTAGTGGCCGAGGGCTCAACTGCCATGCCATCTCGACGCTCAAGTCTTCCAACTTTGTCACGTCGTCATGGCAGTTGTCAGTACCAGTTGTCGCGGCGCGACCGTCGCCGCGTTTTCAGGCCATTAGTGGTCGGTCCGCGGTGACAGTCTTATCGAGCTTGCCGAGCGCCATCTGGCACCCTCGGCGGAGGATCACGACCGCAGCGGCCATTAACCCAGCAAGCACATCGGGCCGAAGCCATTCTTTGCGTTGGAGGTGAACCAGGCCGTCATTGAAGTCATCTCCCTGCTCTGACGACGTCGCCACCTTCAGGCACTTGCGCCTCGCTGATCCGGAGGCCGCACAAGCTAAACCTTCGACATGACCAAGCTCACCAGAATTCCGACCACGCAACCGAACAGCACTTCCGCAACTTTGTGCAAGCCCCGCCGACTCCGACCTTCGCGGATCCGCCCACGATGCCAGCTGCGATTACCACAGCTGCGGCAATCGGCGCCTGGCGCCACATGGTCTTGACGCGCACAAGATACGAAGAGATGAGCACGGTCACAGCCAGCGCTACCGGAACCATACGCTATTGTCCGCTACGCGAAGGCACCAGCGCCGAAATTGGACCGAACATCGACTTCTACTTCAAGCTCCTGGTGAAGTTGAAAAGGATTACCGTCTTCGAGCTGGATCCATCGAAGAGCAGACTGCTTGCGTTGAGGCTCAGGTACCGATACATGCCCGAGACCAATGGGGCCGCCGAGCATCGTGGCCTGATGATTTGCAGCACAGTCGCAGCGGGCGCATTCGGCGGCCGCTCCCACAAGCAAAACTACGCAACAGTCACCCAACCTGGGGCTTCCGCTGAACTCGAGCGACACACCGGCGACCTCGATGCGATGGTGAAGGTCAAAGTATTCGAGCGCTTGTTTTGTGTAGCCATTCCAGCTTTTTCTACGTGAACGGCAAGCCGGAAGGGATCTACTACGACGCGTTGCGAGACTTCGAGCAGTTCGTACATCAGAAGCTGCGTACGGACAAACAGCATGTGCAGGTCACATTCATTCCGGTACACCCCGAGCATCGTTTCGATGTAGCGGTGGTTTCGAGCACACGGCTAAGCCGCTCCAACCGAAATGCGGTGAAATGCGGTGAAGTTCAGTTGGCGGGATTCGCAAGTTACTGAAAGAATGGCTCCTCAGGTAGGACTCGAACCTACAACCCTCCGGTTAACAGCTAGAGCACACTGCTTTGGAGCCGAGTGACTGCTCGTATCACTGGATGCTGCCCAGAATGATGTTATAGGAGGGATTGCTAGTTACCAAAGCAAGCGACTGGCCAGTCGAATACAGATTGATATCAGTTTTGAGGGGTCCTCCTTTGAGAAGTCCCCAGAGTTCACTGCTTCTTCGGTTCCGCCTTCTTATCGCGTAGAGCTGCACGCACCGCAATCGCTACTGGGGAGCTCTCGACCAAGTGGCGTTGGAGACTCCAGCCCAACTCCCCCCAGGACGGATGCAGATTGGCTGGTGTGTAGTGTTTCAATGCGTAGTCCAGTCCGACACGAAGCTGACAACTGATGACTGCTGCATAAAGACGACGTCCAACTTCACGGTACAGGTTTGCCGAGTCCTGGGACTCTTGCTGTTCATCCTTCTTCTTCATTGTCTCTCCTTTGGAGGAACGACGTTCCTCTCGATGTAGCGATAAACGGATCTCTCCGTTATCCTCACGCAACTTCCGACCTTCACCACTTCAAGATTCTTTCGCTGCAAGATCCATGACCGCACGGTGGCAACAGTGATCCTCAATATCTGCGCTGTCTCACTGACCGTCAGAAGTCGTACCCGTTCTCCCTTGGGATCTTGTTGTCCATCTGCCGCTGACATCTGTCGGTACTGCTTGGTGTTTTTGGTTTTCATAGTCCTCCCGAATACAGCGTGTGTACCGATTACTGCGTACTGCCGGTAATGAGCATCTGACATGTACCTCTACGTAGTACCGCTCGTACCGAAGAGGTACCATTTATCATTACTGTTTACTATTTAGTTATATACCTCCCCAAACAAAATGCTGTATCGCCTTACCGTTAGTAAGGCGATACTCTTTGTTTTCAGATCGTTACGTTTGACAATTGAGTGTTGCTGGTGCCATCATAACGCCGTTCTTGGGATAGGGAAATTATTACTACTTAGTTACTAGTTGAGGTATTCACCGATGGCCCTCTTCCGTTACCCGAACTCGATGATTTGGTGGTACGACTTCCGATTCAATGGCCAACGCTACCGCGCCAGCACAAAGTCACGATCTAGGTTGGTGGCGGAGCAGGCGGAAAAAGCTCGCCGGCGCCAAGCGGAGGAGAACTTCAATCAGATTCCTAAGCGGCAAGCACCAAGAACTTTAGCTGTTGCCGCCGAGGAGTTCTTACATCTGAAAAGGAACAAGCTAGGAGATTCGGCAGGGCTCGAGATATTACGTAAATGTCTTAACGCGCACGTAATGCCGGTGCTGGGCAGGAAGTTCGTGCATGAAATTACCGCTACCGATATTGGTTCATTCCAACAGCAGCGGCTTTCCCAAGGAGCTTCGCCGACCACGGTGAATCTAGATGTGGCGGCCCTTCGGGGCGTCCTCAGGCGACATCGGCTCTGGGAGAACCTGCGCCAAGACGTTCAAAAACTCAAGCAGCCGGACACACCAGGGGTCTGCTTGGACGACAAACAGCGCAGGGCGTTGCTACGAGCATGCAAGAAGAGCAGAGCGCTTTCCCTCTTTCCCATCGTTCAGCTCGCCTCTTGTACCGGAATGCGCACAAGCGAGATCAGAAACCTCAGATGGGGGCACATCGATTTTGTATCCAAGGTTCTCGTGGTGGACGTCAGCAAGACGGCCGCTGGGCGACATCGCCGCATTTCCTCTGAACACAGATGCAATGGCAGCCTTACAGAGCTGGGCGAAGAGATTTCCCGATCGCAAACTCGAACATTTTGTTTTCCCGCGAGAGCGATACGGGGCGACCGGAAACAGGTTCATCAGACCGAAGCCGAAGGCCTACGACGTCGATCCCACACGACCACACCGGATATGGAGGACGGCTTTTCTAACGGCGCAGAAACATGCAGGTGTAAAGCTTCGTTTTCATGATTTGAGGCACACAGCCTGCACCCGTATGCTGGAAGCTGGCATACCATTTGCGGTCGTTTCCGCGATCATGGGCTGGAGCGCTGGCAATACGATTTTGATGGCAAAGCGGCGTTACGGTCACATCGGCCAGAAGGCTTTTGCGGATGCTGTAAACGCACTCGACGATCACACCGCCAGTTCCAATGGGAAAAAGCGTTTGCTCAGAAAAAAGGTTGCTGAGTCCTAGTCGCGAGTTAGCGGCTACCGAGGGAATAACCGAATGCACAAGCGGCAATTGGTTCAGAAGCTGCGCTTGAACGATACGTTCTCCAAAAGCGGGCGTTCAGTTCGACGGTGATACCAATCCAGTTGCAGATGCCTATTGATGTGACGCTCAACTGTGCTTACTATCGCAACAGAAACAAATACAACAGGACAGTGCTGCGATCATGCATCTCCGTATCCACGGCGACAACATACTGGAATGTGAACACGCTGCCCGAATTATCGAAGAAGCAATTAGTAGGGGAGGAAGAGTCCATAGTGAAGGCATGGACGCGCCGTTGTGGGCGCCAAAATACGTTCTCCAGCCTCAACAAGGAGATGCACTGGAGGTCCAGTGTTTTCCGGGATACGGACGGTGGCCTTTCGACATACAAGGAGAGTTGCGTCGTCGCGGCGCTCCTCTGCGAGAGATGGCTGACGCAATTGTGACCAAGCTAAGATCGGTGAATGGGCGCCTCGTGGAAGAGCCTCTCATGGCGTTCGAGTTCTGCGGTGCGTTGCCCGCCGGAAACCAAGCCTGGCAGCGTTGTGGGCGCTCGCTGAACTCCGCCTATTCGAAAATACCTTACTTCTATTTTGCTGAACTGGGCGGGCTTGAATTGGATAGTAGCCGCAACCCAAAGGCGGGTCGTCTGCCAAATCCAGTAATTCCGTTTGCTTATCTTGCGCTTGGCGACGCACTGTCGACAGTAGCCTTGCCTGTATTTGAACCAAGCCCGTCGATCCGGGATGCAGCTCGCGATGAGTTTACCTGTGCTTTCGGCAAGGATGACGCGATCGCTCTGGTGGGGTCTATTTTGTTGGGTCGCTATAACGCAGGGGGAGAATATGAACTTCGGGAGCGTGCTATCCGTGCGTCGGCCGTTCTTTCAAGCTTGCGCCGCAGGCGAGACACGTTGGACGGCGACGAGTGGAAACAACTTGCAAATCAGAAGACAGGTCTGGATAAAGCACAATGGCTAACACGCAAACGAATGATTTGGCGAAAGACAGTAACCATCCCGGTCACTCCTACTTTCAGGGCGCTCCTAAGCTCAACGCAAAGAATGGCAGTGGCGATAGGTACTGAGGAGCTACCCATCTGTCTATTACCCCCAGAGCGTCGGACCAAGCTATCCCGCATGTTGACGGACCTTTACGGCGGTCGTGTACGTACAGACCTGGCGCAGTGGGTGCGAATTGGCAAAAAGCCATTAGTCATTGTATGGATCGCTGGTTTCAAGCCGGGTGGTGATGACTCTCGACCTGATCGAGGGCTTGTGCCGCTCGCTCGGATGATATTTGGCGAAGATGACGTGGATGTCCTCTCGGTCATATACGGACCCGGACGAAACTTGGAACAGGTAATTGACAATCCTGCCGCTGCTTCAACTCTCAACGGTTTATGGGAGGCGATCCTCAGATTCTCGAACGCTTTAATCATTGATCCACTGAGCGAGAGACTCGATCAGGTGTCCCTCATGGTTCCCGAGAGAGTTAAGGCCAAGGCAGAAGAGATCGATCTCACACCTGCTGGCACTGACATTCCGAATGAGTTCGGAGAGAATGATGTTGATTCACTACTACACCTGATTTTTGGTCACGAGACGGCCTGCTCGTCCTTCGAATGTATGTGCAACCCTCCGGGCGGCGATTGGAGCGGCCTTTCCTTCAAATGAATGGCAGCGTCTATCGGTGGACGTATTCTCCCCACGCGTAACAGCGGAGGGTTCAAACGCCCAGATCACGTAGTGCAGTTCAGTGATCACAATGTGCTCCTTGCCATCGAATCGAAAGATCGAGCAGGTAGCGTTGAAGTTGGGATCGGCCCGCGACTGGAGAAGTACGTAGCCTCTTTGCTAACGTTTGTTCCGACCATTACGAGGGACCTCACGACGGGTAATTGGATCCCGGCAGTTAACCCTGACGTGATCAGATCCCCAAGAGTCATTTCCGCCGCCGCATTTCAGTATCGGGGAAGCGATGAATTGGTCGCGGTTGAAGCGCGGGCATCAACCGACCTAGTCTTGGCCTTCGAGTTCGATAGGCACGGGGGTCGAACGATCCTCCATGTCAAAGGTGACCGAAAGCTGACATGGTTGACCGCTCTCTTTGGTGAAGTCGCGGAACAGTTGTCGGGGAGGCTCGTAGTTCAGGTACACTGACTCGACCACCGAGTCGAGCGTTGTGCCCATTAATCTCGTAAAAGGCGAGTTTCCAGTCGTTATTCCAATCCTGCTTTGATAAAGCTCCGGTGGCAATGCGACCTTGTATTCACGCTTTCCCGCCTGGCCGTCGTAAGTGAGAATCCACTTCGCACCCAAATCATTGAGGCGTGCCAGCTCCACGTAAAACTCATCGAATTGAACTGTGCCAGGGAGATACCGCCCCCGTGTTGCCTCATACGGGGGGTCGAGGAACACGAAGTCATCCGGTTCAACGTCGCTGAGTGCGTCCTTGTAATCGGCAACACGGAAGTTCACTCCCTGAACCGCAAGGGACCAGTTCGCTATCACCCCTTCGAAAGTATCGGGATCTATACCTGGCCGCGTGTGGTGGAGCGAGTTGTTGAATTCTCCACTTCTGTTAAACCTGATTAGGCCGTTGACGCACGTCCTGGACAAGAAGAGAAAGTCGATAGGATCGCGGGTGCGGTTGAAACGATCTCTAACAACGTAGTAGGCGGTATGACCCTCCCGCTGGCGGATTTCCCAACGGTCTCGGTATCCATCGGCAACTTCGGAAGGGCGGTCGCGGATAGCGAGCCACAGGGCGACGAGTTCTGGAATTATGTCGCTGGCGAACGCGAGGTCAGATTGACGAAACGGCAACATCGCTCCTCCACCCACGAATGGTTCCCAATAGCGGCGGGCGGGAGGAAAAAAGAGCAGCCAAACTCGATGCGACGGACCTTTTGCTACCTGACCATTTGATTACCGGCGGAAGCGATCTAGACATTACTGGCGTCCTCAAACAGCTTTGCGGGTTTCACGCTTTGCAACTGAACTTCAGCCTCGACCCGTTTGCAGCTTACATCGTAGTACTCTTGCTCGATTTCGAATCCGACAGGGTTCATCCCAAACTTCACAGCCGCTACCATATCGCTACCGCTGCCCATAAAGGGAATCAGACACCGCCCCCCCTTGACACCGGATATCATGAAAAGACGCTCTAACAATCGAAGAGGTTTCTGCGTGGGATGTTGGCCGTATTGCAGCTCCTCCCGTCCCTTGTTGTTGGGGATGTCCCAAACCGTGCGGAGTTGCTTCCCTCCGGCCTTTAGGCCGTCGCCGTCGAAAACAGCCGCTTTAACATCATCATAGTTGAAACGGTATTCGCGCTTACCCTGGGCTGTGTGGACCCACAGGAGCGATTCGTGACTTGCAGTGAGTCGCCGAGCTGCGAGGTTCGGAAATGCATTGCGCTTATACCAAATCACTTCGTTGATGATTTCCAGTTGGAGCATCTGGCACGCCACATTGACAAAACCGATGTTGTGGTAAGTGCCATGAATCCAGATTGACCCTGTAGCGCGAACCAGTCGTTTGAGCTGCTCTAGCCAAGCAACGGTCAGTTTGAAAGCGTCAACGCCGCTGAAAAGATCCCAGGCGTGATCGGCTAACTTCCACTAGCCACCCATTCCTTTCAGACCGTGGCCGCGGTTTAGCTTCCAATCGGCTGTCGTTGAGGCTCCATACGGCGGATCGGCGATCGCGAGGTCGAAGCAATGATCCGGAAGGTTGCTCATTCCTTCTATGCAATCACCCAAGATCAGATGCGCAGGTCCGATAATGCGTTCGAAGCTCGCCAAGTTACGTCTCCCTTTTACCATTAAGCCGTTTCTCCCCTCACAAATCAACTGCCCTTTCCTGTTGTTCAACAATTTGCTAACATTCGCGGCATGGTCGGCAAAGATACACAGCGGCTTCAGATCACTGACGTGGCCATTGCCGCGATCAGAGCGGCGAAAAAGCCCATCGGAAGCCGTGAGATCGTCGAATATGCCCAACAACATGGCATGATGGGCATCTTCGCTGGCAAAACACCCCGCAATAGCATCCAGTCCGCGATCTGGAAGAGCATAAACACGCTGAAAGGGCCCACACCTTTCGTTATGTACGGCACGAGGCGAAATCAGCGCAAGTACGGCCTCAAAGAGCCAATCCTGAAAAGGCAGGAGCGCCTCGTTGTCCGGCGGAAGGACGATACCCTGGTTGGTGAATGGGTTTCGACTTCTGCTCGTTGATTGCCTCCTTTGAGTTCTCTCCAGAGGTAGAATTACGAGCCATTGCCACGAATTGTGAGGGGGTTCGTAAGTTACAGA
>CAWCZN010000008.1:0-179812 GCA_963800045.1 uncultured Acidobacteriaceae bacterium
TTCTGAGATCTGATTGTTCAAAGTGGAGGGCTGGATGATCTCCGAATTCACGTCGCGAGGTCGGCAATTCTTTTGGATACATCGCATGCAGAGAAGTTTCATTTAGCCATATACCCGCAATACAACGGGGAGATACCCGTTCGATGTCGCAAACTTTAGGACTACGGTGCTGAGTTTGGGGTAACTACTACATACGACAGAAATGCGGTTTTGTCACCATGATTTAGTCCCATGAACTGGATGGTATGAACGCCGTCGGAGGTCACCGTGAACGTTGTCGTCTCTAGCGTAAACGGCATGCCGGCCTCCACAGCCCAGGTGCCGATGTCTACGTTGCCATCGACCAGCGCTGCAACGCTCTGCGAGCTGTAGCACCGGCCGCCTAGATAGAAACTGAGAGTATAGCCGCCAGTCGTAAAGCCTGAAACCCTCTGTTCGACAAAGGAGCCGAAGTCCTGCAAGACGACTGCCTGATTGAAGGGTAGGCCGTCGAAAGAGGGTGGGCAGAAGGCAGTGTTCGGACCGGTGAGACCAGGACCACCGCTCCCAGTCTGGCCCTGGCCGTATACAGGCCAAAACTGTTCCCAGGATCCAGCCGAAGCCGGAACTGGCGTTGAAGTTCTGCGAGGGGCCCCAGCCAGGGCGCGGGCATAATGTGACCGGTTGCTCGTAAGCATACCCATCGGTGCACACGATGCGAACGGCCCCAAAGTCGAAATTCACGATGTTGATCTGCGCAAATGCGGCTTGTGTAGAGATTACGATGAAAAGGACGATGAGGAACGTACGAAAGTGAGACATCTTTCACCTCCGGGGTAACTGAGAAAAGTTCCCAAGCTGCCAAAACGATGCAAGCAGCCGCCTCAAGTCGGCCAGGAATGCCTGAGACTTCCTTTCAGCCAATTTATCGCAGGCAGGCTGCGCGTTGTCAGTGACCCCTGCTGCACCGGGACGTGATGGATGGAATAACCGAAGGGCGCATTGAAAGCCACTGTCAGAGTGGACGTTCTTGCAGCCGGTTGCAGTGAAATTAAAAGATTCGCCCTTGGATTGAAGCTAGGTCTTGTGATGAGCCCCAGCGCTCATCATCCTGCAACGCGCCCGGTCACTTGTGCAATGGGGATGTTACATCAGTTATGCCCCTGTAAGGTTGAGTTTCATAGATTCGTTGGGCCACAAGCCATCAGAAACGCTTGACCAAAACAAGCGAATCAGGAGTGCAACTCACGCCTCAATCGCAGCTCAGGAAATGCTAGCCCAATGGAGAACACTAAGCACGCATTCCAGCACCACGCCGATACGCTGCCATTGACCAAATTTGCTATCAAGAGAGCTGCTCCCAGTAAGCCGCTGACCCACCGCGCTGTGCGAATCCATACAAGAGCTCGGTCACGACCTACCCTCTGATAACGGATTGCCAGACATAGCCCGAGCCACGCGACAAAAGGCAAGCTGAGCACCGCGAGAGCCTCGATGATTCTCGTTAGTAAGATTGGGGTCATCGCTTCTCCTTAGACGTGTTCTACGCCTAACCACCTGACTTCAATCGCCCTTTCGGCATAACTGTTGTAATCAGGCCTTAGCATAAACGATCCCCCCGAACCGCATCACTTATCAAATGGAGATGTCACGCCAGCGTGCAAAAGCGTTAGCGGTTAGTGTGTTTGGTGAACGGTGCGCTGCCCGCAGGGCTGATAGTCGTCCTTGCGATAGCAGAACTTCGAGTAACGAAGCTCTTCTCCCAACGCGAAGAAATAGACTAACTCAAGGTCCCGATAATCGTTGCTCCGCGTATTGTTTACGTCGAGGCCGTCTCCTCGACCGACAAAGATAACGCGGTATCCAGAATCAGTAGGATGCAAAACCCAGATCGGTCCGGCGTGAGCACCCCAGAGGCACGCAAACTGCGAGACGACAACCAAGCTCGGCGGTCCACCGCGCTTCAAAGTTACCGACGACGCGACAAACCATGACGCCGGGATATTCTTCGTGGAAGTGCCTTCCTCCTGCGCGCAATGCTCTAGGAAGCCATGCTCGCTTTTTGGGGAATTGGAGTTCGGACCTACGTAGGATAGTAGAGCTTCTCGTGCAGAGTCAGAGAGAGGCACCGGATGGTCAAATGGTCCCTCCAGGCCAAATCGTTGCTGTTCCTGCGCCCACAAGTTGGCTTGTTGAGCCAACACCAAGATAAATATTGCAGTCGCTAATGTGAAGCACAGCTTCATACGGGCGCTCTCTTGTCTAGGCGATCCTTACACTCTGGAAGATGTCTGCTTTTCGAGCAAAACACGCCGAGCAAAATTGGAGTCCCAAAATAGCAAGGACCGGCGATTACACTGCCAACTTTTGACCGGAGGCGGTGACTCACGTCACGAGGGTGCGGTCGTTGTTGTAACCAGGCCACATCGTAAACGATCTCCCTGCAAAACAAAAAAGCCCAACCTGGCGGCTGGGCTTTTGAGATTTTGTCTTCGACCTGCTGTCTTACTCGACTCGTGTGACGTTGCCGGCCTGCGGGCCCTTTTGTCCGTCTACGATTTCAAACTCGACGTGATCGCCCTCCTGCAGGCTCTTGTAGCCTTCCGAGCTGATCGCGCTGTAGTGCACGAACACATCCGAGTTTCCGTCGTCACGGCCGATGAAGCCGAAGCCTTTCGCGTTGTTGAACCACTTTACGGTCCCTTTCAGTCTCACTTGCTTTCTTCCTCCGGGCAAAGCCCAACAGCACCCCCACCCCGAGGGCGCTGATCGTAATTTGCATCAATCAGGTTGAGAAGCCGGACGCCAAAGTCTGGAAAGGACCTACTCCCCCACGTAAACCATTGGCTTGGTGTTCGAAGCCTGCTTGAGCTGCGTATCTCAACTATGCTCCCGCTTTGTGGGGGTTGTCAAGAGAGTATATAGCTCAAAGCCGCGATTTTATTGGGTTTTAGACAACAACCGTGACAACCGCCGACTCCGGCTATGCCGGTTTCCCTGCGGTTTGAGGCGGTTAGAAGTCTCCGCGACGCATCGCTTCCGCCAGCCACAGGATGCCGGCGATGGCTTTGCCGTCGTGAACCTTGCCGCTGAAGATCATGTCGAGCGCCTCGGAGAGAGGCACCAGGTGACACTCGATGGACTCGTCCTCTTCCGGCGTAGCTTCGCCCAGCGTCAGGTCGCGGGCCAGGAAGATCGACATGGTCTCGTCGAGAAAGCCGGGGCTAGCATAGAAGACGAGCACGCGCTTCCACCTCTTGGCGCGATAGCCGGTCTCTTCGATGAGCTCGCGCCTGGCGCCGGCCGCGGCGGTCTCGCCGGGATCGATACGTCCGGCCGGCAACTCGCACAGATACTGTTGCGCCGCGTAACGGTATTGCCGCTCCAGCAGGACGCGCGGTTCCTTGCCGCTTTCGTCAACCGCCAGAATCACCACCGATCCCGAGTGGCGAATGACATCGCGCGTCGCCGTGACGCCGTTGGGCTCCTGGACCTTGTCCGAGGTCACGGAAAAAACCTTGCCCTGGTAAACGGTCTTGGAGGAGAGAACCTTCAGCACCTTCTTCGCGGCTTTCTTCGGCGAGGAGCTCTTCTTGCTTGGCATGGCAACACTATAAGGCATGGCGGCGAATCGCATCCATGCGCGGTCATCTGCTATGCTCGCGCCGTGCCCCGAAAAGCAGCATCCACGCGGCGTGCAACGATCGGCATCGTTGGACCCGGCAACCTCGGCACGGCTCTGGCCGTAACCCTGTCGGCCGCTCGATACCCGGTGAAGTTTCTGGGCGTGCGCGCGAACAAGGCGAGCGATCGCCAGTTGAAAGCGCTGGCGCGCAAAGTTCACGCGCGGCTGGCGGTGGCCGGTCGCGACCCGCTCGATAGCGACATCGTATGGCTTACGGTTCCGGATGACGTGATCGCAGCGGTTGCCGCCGAACTCGCCGGTGTGCAGTCATGGAAAGGCAAGCTGGTCTTCCACTCCAGCGGCGCGCTCAGCAGCGACGAGCTCGCGCCTCTGCGCGAACGAGGCGCGCGGGTGGCATCGGTGCATCCGCTGATGACCTTCGTGCGCGGCGCCGTGCCGCAGATGGCAGGAGTTCCGTTTGCGCTGGAGGGCGATGCCGCCGCGGTTCGCGCCGCCCGCAAGATCGTCGAGGAGCTGGGGGCCAGGGCATTCACCATCAAGAAGCAGAACAAGGTGCTATATCACGCCTTCGGCAGCTTCGCGTCACCACAACTGATAGCCCTGATGGCTGCGATGGAGCGCGTAGGGATGGCCGCCGGCATCCGCCCGAAAGACATCAAGCCGGTAATGTTGCCCCTGCTGCAACAGACGCTGCGCAACTATCTCGATAAGACCGCGGCGGAAGCGTTCAGCGGGCCGCTAATGCGCGGCGATGTCGCCACCGTGCGCCGGCATCTGGTTGAGCTGAAAGTTTTGCCGGAAGTGCGCGAACTTTACGTTGCGCTGGCCAAAGCCTCGCTGCAGAATTTGCCGGTGAAGAATCGCAGCCTGCTGGCGAGGGAGTTGCTGGGAAGCTAGCGTTGCGGACGAAGCTCTTCGCCGCGCGCAATCCGGCGGCAGATATCCTGCACGTCCGCATCGATGTGGTGCCAGAATTTCTGTAGTCCGCTGCACAAATAGTTGAGCCCCGCTTCGCCCTCAGGCGTGCGTATCATGCGATTCTTGGGACACTCGCCATTGCAGGCGAACAGATACTTACATTCCCGGCAGCGTTGCGGCAGGGTATTGAATTTGTCGAAGCCGAACTTCTTCTGGCGCTCGGAGAACACCAGGCGCGAGCTCGAAGCCTCCGTGATGTTACCCAGCTTGTACTCGGGATAGACGTAGTGATCGCAGGAGTACAGGCTGCCGTCGTGTTCCAGCGCGACGCCTTTGCCGCAGAACTCGTGATAGATGCAGAGCTGCGACTCCTTGCCCATCCATTGCGCCACCGCGGTCTCGAACAGATTGATGAAGATCTTGCCCAGATCGCGGCGGTACCACTCGTCCCAGACCTTGCAGAGGAAGTAGCCCCAGTCGTCGGGATCGATCGACCAGTCGGTGACGATGGAGTCGGGATTGCCCGGATGTGCGGCGGGCGAATCGAAGAGCGGCAATGACTCCGGGTCCCACATCTGCGGGGCGACGTTGCGGAAATTTTTGGGCTCGACGCAGGGGATGAACTGCATCTCGCGCGGCCCGACTTCGTTCTTCAGAAAACGGTAAACATCGAGCGGCCTTTTCGAGTTGACGCGATTGATGACGCTCAGCGTATTGAAGGGAACGCGGTGGCGCTGCAGCATCTGCGCCGCGGCAAAGACCTTCTTGAAAGTCGGCGCGCCTTCCCTGGTCACACGGTAGACATCGTGCAGTTCCTCGGGTCCGTCGAGGCTGAGCCCGATCAGGAAGTTGTGCTCCTTAAGAAACGCGCCCCACTCGTCGTTCAGCAGCGTGCCGTTGGTCTGAAGGTCGTTCTCGATGCGCTGATACGGCTTCTTGTACTTCTGCTCCAGAGCGACAATCTTGTGAAAGAAATCCAGGCCGAGCAATGTGGGCTCGCCGCCCTGCCACGAAAACACAACATGGTCCCCATCCTGGCCTTCGATGTACTGCCGGATGTGCGTCTCCAGGATCTCGTCGGCGATCTGAAACTTGCTGTTGCTGCCCAGCAATTCTTTCTTGTGCAGGTAGTAACAGTAAGCGCAGTCGATGTTGCAGATGGCGCCGATGGGCTTCACCATCGCGTGATAGCGACGGCTGGCGCCCGCAAGTCGAGGCGCGGGAGTCAGGTCGAGGATCGGCACAAAATCACTCATGGGAGGCTCAACCAATCGTAAGGCAGGGCGGCGTCAATCCGGTTACAACTTAGGAGGGAGACTGGACTCAGTCAGGCGGCGCTGACAATCTCTGATTCGGACGTCTTGAGCTTTACGTCGCCGGGGATCCATCTCCACGCCGTGCCTGCGGCAGCCAGGCAGAGGGCTGCGCATATCCACACGATGAGGCGAAAGCTGGCGACAAACGAGGTTTGGATTGACGACTCGATGGCCTCGGTTGTGTCGGGGTTTAGTTGCGGCGGAGGGTTCAGGGCTGCCAGGCGATTTCGTTGCGATTCCAGCGAACTCCGCGTTATGAGCGGCACCGCGGAGGCGGTCAAGCGCCGATCCAGGTGTACGCCGAAGTCGGCGATCATGATCGCGCCAAGCACCGCAACGGCGAGCACTCCAGCGACGCGGGCCACGGCGTTGTTGATGCCCGACGCGGTTCCAACATGGTCGGCGTCCACCGCGTCCATCACCACCGTCGTCAGCGGGGCGACACTGACCGCCATTCCCAACCCGGTGACGACGATGGCGGGAAAGAATGTCCTCCAGTAGCTGCCGCCGATGCCGGGCAGCGAGAACAGCAGAAATCCCAGCGTCGTGATTGAAGTGCCGACGATCAGTGGCGTGCGCGCTCCGTAACGTTGAACCAATCCCCCGGACCAGCGCGACAGCAAAAAGTTAATGAGAATCAAAGGCAGGATTGCGCCGCCGGCGGCCGTGGCCGAATAACCCTGCACCTGAATCAGGTTCAGCGGCAGTACGAAGAAGAATATTCCGAGTGCCGCATAGAGAAACAGCGTGAGCAGATTGGCACCGCTGAACGACTCCGAGCGAAAGAGGCCGAGCGGCACGATCGGTGAGGCTACCCTGGACTCGATCACCATGAAGGCAATCGCGCTGAAGACACCGGCCGCGAGACTCGCCGCCATCCACGGGCTCGCCCATCCCAGGCTCGACGATTCAACAAAGCCGAACACAAAAGCGCTGAGGCTGATCGTGGCCGCAGCAGCACCCAGCCAATCGATCGCGCCCGCCTTTGCGCTCTTGCTCTCCGGCACACGCAACAGCGTGACCACAATCACGATTGCGGCTAGAAAAAGATTGATGAAGAATGCCCAGCGCCACGACAGGTGTTCGATGAGCCATCCACCGAGCAGCGGCCCGATCGCCGTGGTGATGGAGGTGAATCCCGACCACGTGCCAATGGCCTGTCCGCGGCGGGATTCATCGAACGATGCGCTGATGAGCGACAGGCTGCCCGGGACAAGGAACGCGGCGCCGATTCCCTGCACCGCGCGCGCCACGATCAACTGCTGAATGCTGCCGGCGAATCCGCAGGCGGCTGAGGCGGCGGCGAACACCGAAACCCCGAGCAGGAACATGCGCCGCCGTCCGAACAGGTCGCCCATCGACCCGCCCACCAGGATCAGCGCCCCCAGCGTCAGGCCGTAGGCTTCGATCACCCACTGAACCGCGACGACGCTGGCTCCGAAGCTTTGCTGCAACGCCGGCAAGGCAACGTTGACCACCGTGCTGTCGATAAAAGCCATGCTCGACCCGGCGATGGTCGCCAGCAGCACCCAGACTCCCTGGCTCTGGCTGCAAGGAGAAACTGCGTCTCCAGAACGAATGACGGCCTGATCGCACGGCGGTTTCACAAAGCATTGGATGGGGACAGACTGCGGCGGGTGCAATCAAAAGATAAGAGCGCCGTGCTCAGGGCTGAACAGGATTGGCCGGCAGTGGAGCAGCTGGCACGCGACCCGATTTATCGGTATGCAGCAGCTCGACGATGGCCTGATACAGCCGCGTGCGCACCTCGTAGCGATTGTGTGCGTTGACCACGTAGCGCACCACCAGGTTCACGCCGAGACTGGTCGGCCTCACGTCGATGGCAGGAGCTGCCGAAAAGTTTTGGATGCTGGATCGTTTTGCGGCCTGCCGCCACTCGTTCTCTGCCTCGACGCAATCCTTCTGCGTCTGCTCGCCAACCAGCTTGAGCACGGAGTTCGTTAGGTAATACGGATCTTCGCCGGTAGGAATCAACACATCCAGTTCGTCCCACAGCCACTGTCCGGCGGTGGTGAAGTTGAAGTAGTGACCTTCGATGGCGTAGCTGTTCACGAACGCGACGGTGCGCCCGGTGGGATGCCCGGCATCGTTCCAGTTACCGGTTTCGAGCAGGATGGTGCGCAGCAGTCCGACCTCGACGACTTCTCCGCCGATGCCATTGATCTCGACCCAGTCTCCGGCGCGAATCCCATGGCGGCCCATCAGGACGAACCAGCCGAAGAACGCGACGATGAAGTCTTTCAACGCAACCGTGAGCCCGGCAGCGCCCAGCGCCAGTACCGTCGAGAGCTGGCTGGGCAGTCCGAAGACGACCAGCAGGATGACCAGCACGCCGATCATCTGCGAGATGAAGCGCAGCACCAGCCGCATGGTTCCCAGGCGACGGCGGTCCGGGCCCATCGACATGTAGAAGCGCTCGATGAATCCCTCGGCCAGCACGATGCCGATCAGCGCCAGCAGGATCAGCAGCAGCGAGCGCATCATGGCGTGCAGAGCGGCGCGCTCCTGCGCCAGAACGATCACGCTCCACTTGTCGTAGATAACCGCCAGTTGCTCCTCCGCCTGGATGCGCTTGTCGTACTGCGCCATCAGGCGGCTGTCGTTTGACATCCCCTTGAGCTTCGTAACCTTCGCGGCAGAAGTTTGATCCGAATTTTGGTCTGGAGGCGAGGCGCTCTGCTCGTCGGCCGACTCGTCGTCGCTGCCGAGCACGTCGATCATTCCCTTCTCCAGCGCCTCGTGCTTGCGGGTAAGAACAGCCGCGTAGTTACTGGCTTGCTGCTGCGCCTGAATGAGCCGTTGATAATTGCCGCGCAGGCTTCGCCACGACTTGAATTGCGCCAGCAGATTTCCGGCTATGCTGAGCGTTGCCGGCTTGCTGACGGTAGCCGATGACGATTGCGAACTGTTATGCGCCAGCGCCTCATGCTCTTCCAGTTCCTGCTTGATCTCAGCCTGCGGATCGCCGCCGGCGCGCATCAGGTCTTCTTTGGCATCGTCCAGCGCGTCCTGGAGCAAGGTGACGCGCGCCTGCGCTACCTCCAGTTGCTGCTGAAGCGCCTCGCTGTTCTTGCCGGCCGCGGTTGACGTCTGCGCCGTCAGCCGGGTAACGCTCTGCTGCGCTCCCTGCAGCCGGTCCGACATTCGACTGATGCGGTCGTTGATTTCTTTCGTCGTGCTGTTCTCAAGCGCGGGATGAAGCTCGGCGAACTGCAACGCGGAAGCGAAGGACAGGTCGACTTCCTTATCGGCCAGACGGTAGGCGTCAGCGGCGAGCTTCTGCTCCTCGGCTGTACTGGCGACCAAAGCCAGGCTGTGCGCGGTCTCCAGGGGAATCTGATCGACCAGCTTGGCGGGTGCGGGTGCTGGTTTGTTGGCAGCCTGGCGGGCAGCGCGGGAGTCGGCGCTCTCACGCGTGACCAGATAACCGGCCAATGCCGCGATGAGCAGCACGGTCAGCGCCGCCAAAATGATGTCTCGCCCCTTCATGCGCATAGAAAAACGTGCTGGCCGGGCAGTATATCCCGGACAGCACAGTCATAGCTGAGAATCTGGCGCGGAGCAAGAACGATTGCGCCAAACCGGCCGACGCGAGTCTCAGGCGCGGACGGCTTGTACCCGCTGCTTCACATCGGCGAGAAACGCCTCGTCCTTCAGATCGCCAAGATTAATCTCGACGTTGGCCAGCGCGCCAGTGATGGCCGCGTTTGCCAGCGCTACCCCTACCGTCAGATCCGACGCCATCTTCGGATTGGTGATTGGCCGCAACGATTCGAGAATCTGGCGCGTCTCCTTCGCGCGCTCGGCCACCACCATCGGCACCAGCGTTGCCTTCTTGGTCGCTGCTTCCACTTCGGCCTGCGCCTCGGGATGCTCCTTGGTTTTCTTGAACGCCGCCATCACTTCGTTGAACGACTCCGCATCCGCATCGATGGACGTTTGAAACTGCTCGCGCAACTCGGCCAGCCGCGCCAGCGCGTCGCTCAACTCGCGCTCGTACTGCACGTACGCTTTCTTGCCCCGCGACATGCCGGCCACCATGCTTCCCAGAGCTGCGGCCATGCCCCCCGCTGCGGCCGACGCGCAGCCGCCGCCGGGCGCGGCCGTGGGCGCGGCCAACTGCTCGATGAATGGCTCGACCCCGGCGCGAATGCCGCCCACAGCCATCTTGCCGCTCATCACCGCGGCGAGCCGGTTCTCGAGGATCAGAGAGGAATCGAAGTTCTCGACTTGCAGGAACCACTCGGCCGCGTCTTCCAGCGCCTTCTTCGGAATGAGCCCGACGATCTCGCTCGACAGGGGCATCACGCCGTAGCGGGCGGCCTCGCGTTTGACGAACTCGTACACGCGCGCGATGGGCGTCTGATCGGTGTCGGTCAGGTTCATCGAGACCTGCGCCATTCCGCGCACCGGCACGCCCATGCCTTTCACGTAACGAAAGCCGCCGTTGGAGAAGCGCACGGCCTTGCCGATCTTTTTCGCGATCTCGACGTCGGGCGTGTTGAGGTAGACGTTGTACGCGACCAGAAACTTACGCGCGCCAACGATGGTCGCACCCGCGGTGGGATGCAGCTCGGCTTCGCCGAAGTCAGGCTTGCGCGCGGGATTGGTCTTCACGTCTTCGCGGATGCCTTCAAACTGGCCGCGGCGCACGTTCTCCAAGTTCTGCCGCTCCGGCTTCTGCGCCGCCGCCTCGTATAAATACACGGGCACCTTGTAGCGCTTCCATATCTCTTCGCCGGCCTTGCGCGCCAGCGCGACACAGTCTTCCAGCGTCACGCCCTCGATAGGGATGAACGGAATGACGTCGGCAGCGCCGAGGCGCGGATGCGCGCCGGTGTGCCTAGTCAGGTCGATGAGCTCGGCGGCCTTGCCGACCCCACGGATGGCGGCCTCGGCAACATTGACCGGATCTCCGACCAGGGTGATGACGCAACGGTTGTGGTCGGCGTCCATCTCGCGATCGAGAAGGTAAACGCCATCCATCTTCATGGCTTCGAGAATGGCATCGACGCGAGCCTTGTCGCGCCCTTCGGAGAAGTTAGGAACACATTCGACGAGTGCGGGCATAAATATCAGGATAAAGCAGAGGGGACGATTCTTCGAGGCGATCGAGTTTTATGTCACAGGTGGATGTGACGGAAGGCCGCATCATCGGAAGCTGATAATCTGTTACGTCGTCTTAAGGGTTCATCACATTCGGAGGGGATTCATGAAGGATTCAGGTCTTCGCAACAAGGTGGTCATCGTCACCGGAGGCACCGGCGGCATCGGGCGCGCTACGGCGATCCGGTTCGCGCAGGAGGGCGCACGTGTCGCCATCTGGGACATGAGTGACGCCGCCAGCGAAGCGGTGCTGGGAGAACTGAAAAGCGCGGGGGCAGCCGACTCGCTCTATCGCAAAGTCAATGTGACCGAGGCTGCCTCGGTGCAGGCGGGCGTCGACGAAGTCATGTCGCGCTGGGGCGGCATCTATGCGCTGGTAAATAATGCCGGCATCCTGCGCGACGGCCTGCTGGTCAAGGTGAAGGACGGCGCGGTCGTCTCCAGCCTGAGCGACGAGCAATTTGACGCCGTGATCAACGTCAACCTGAAGGGCGTCTTCGTCTGCACGCGCGCCGCGACGCCGCATATGATCGCCGGCGGTGGAGGCGTGGTGCTGAACGCTTCGTCGGTGGTCGGCCTCTACGGCAATTTCGGGCAGACCAACTACATCGCCACCAAGGCCGCGGTCATCGGCATGACCAAGACCTGGGCGCGCGAGCTGGGCCGCTACAAGATTCGCGTCAACGCCGTCGCTCCCGGTTACATCGGCACCGAAATGGTGAAGCAGATGCCGGAGAAGATTCTCGACGTGATGGTTTCGCACACGCCGCTGGGCAGGCTGGGCAAGCCGGAAGAAATCGCCGAAGCCTACTGCTGGCTGGCGTCGGACGGAGCGTCGTTTATCACTGGCACAGTGCTGTCCGTGGATGGCGGCGTGGTGGTTGGAACCTAGATCCCGTAGACTTTTCGTGAGAACGCGGCGGGCCCGTTGGCCCGCCTTTTCCATTGGAAGCGCTACTGCCAGCGCATCGGAAGCAGTTGCCCTGCGGCGGAGGATGACACGTTGACTCCGGCCAATTGCAGGGCGGCGGCAAGTTGCGGGTCCGCGCCGGCGGCGAGCTCTTCCGGGCTAGGCAACATAATCTGATCGGGCACGACTCCGCGATGTTCGAGACTGTTGCCATCGGTCATTTTCAGATCGGCGACGGTCAGAGACATCGCATACGGCAGGTATTGTCCGAAGGCCTTATCTTGCGAAAATGGAAAGTGACGAGCTTCCATCACCGCACCCTGCGAGCGGTCGCCAACCACCGTTCCGCGTTTTTCCAATTGCACCACACGGGCAAACAGTTCCGAGGACGAAGCCGATCCGCTGTCGATCAGAACGACCAATTTGCCCGAGTAAGCGTGATCGCCGCGTGACTTGGCCACGAAAGGTTTGGAGCCTTTGCGCTCCACTCGGTCTCCCACTTTCACATCGTGATTCATGAATCCGCCGAGCAGACGCGACAGATTCTCCTCCGCGCCGCCAGGATTGCCGCGCAGGTCCACGATGACAGCTTTGTAGTTGTTCGTTTTATGAAGGAAGGCGTCGATCTGATCGTCGGTGAGGAAGAAAATCGGAAGCTTCCATACCAGCACGTTGCTCACTTCGACGCTGCGGACTTGCATCCGCTCATCTGCGTCCTCCGACTGGCGGATTACTTCCCACACATCCGAACCACTGGTGAAATCATAGTTCTTGGGCAGGTTGCGAACGATCGACATCACGGTCACTTCGCGCGGCTGGCCACCAGGGCTGACCACCGCCAGCTTCACGCCCGATCTCGGCGCCAGCGTGTGGAACGCGTAGTTGAGCTTCCACCAGGTATCTCGCGTGGGCCGAAAACCTTCGATTGCTAGAATCTGATCTCCCGGCTTCAAACCCTTCGTGGCAGCGTCCGAGCCTTCCTTGACTGCCGTAATCATGCAGGCGTCGCCGACAAACTTCGCCTCCCATCCGTCTCGCACCACGTAGGGACGCGGCGGCGGATCGAAGAACGTGTGGGTATCGTTTAAGACATCCAGCATCCAGGCGATGTCCCCAAAAGCTTCACTCAACGACTGGGCCGCGCGGATCTTCTGCTGCGCCTCTTTGTATCTAGAGTCGAGATTGACGCCGTGGAAGGCGGGATCGTAATAATCTTTCTCCACCTTGTCGTAAACATCCTTCAGCATCTCCAATGCCTGGTCCCTTTGAATGGAGGTCATGGAGTCATTGGACTTTTTCTCGGCGAAGGTGGGAGTGGAAAGAAGGCTTGCCAACAGGATTGCGACGTAGGAAAACGAAGCGGTGGCGCGCGTCATGCCCGCAAACTACACCAGAAATCCAGAGTAGTGCAATGACAAAACGGCTCTGGGAACTGGGCACAACTAGAAGTTATGCCCATAACAGAACTGGTTACTTGCTTACCTTATCTCAGGCGGCTACTTCACCGGGAGACATTTCATCCACATAGCACCACATCCAGGTTTCGCCGGGCTCAATCGAACGAATTAGCGGATGCTTGCTACGGTGAAAATGCTTGGTCGCGTGCTTATTCTTGGAAGAGTCGCAGCAACCGACGTGACCACATTCCATGCAAAGCCGCAGATGGACCCAGGTATCGCCCATCTCTACACATTCCGGACAGACGTGAACGTTGGTAGTTGTAACTTTGATGGTCTTAAGATGGCTGCAATGTTCTGCCATGACATTCTCCTCTAGCGTTCTAAAGCTCTGCGATCCCACTTACCCAAATCGGCTGCGGCGTCGTAGGTGCTTTGCAGAAATTCGAGCAGCGCAGTCTTGGGCGATTCGGCAACGCGCACATCGTCGTACATCAGCAAGAACTCTTTCATCACCGGATGATAGTAAGCGGCCGCGGGATTCACCTTTCGCTCGGCAAAGCCGGCCGGTTCCGGAGAAGCATAGGAGTAGAAGGCCGGGCCTGGGATATCTCCGCCGCCCGCCCAGAAACCGGCGCTGCTCACTTCGTGCGAGTAGGCTTCGCGCGTGACGAAGTCGGCGCCATCTCGCGGCGGCGCGGGACGTCCCGAGAAACGCGTCACCGCCAGGTCGAAGCTTCCCCAGAAGAAATGCACCGGGCTGACCTTGCCCAGGAACCTGGCGCGAAAGTCCTTCAGCGCATTGTCGACCCACACCAGGAGGTGCCAGAACTTCTGCGCGGCTTCGGCGTCGTAAGACTTGTGCTGGTCATCCTTCTCGAAGCGAATCGTCTTTTCCGGAGGCTGCTCACAGGGCATGGTCCAGATGCTGACCGGCATGCCGAGCTGCGTCAGCGTCTTCATCAACTCCTGATAGAACTGCGCGACCGATTGCGGTTTCAGCGCGAGCTCGCGCATCTGGCCATCGCTGCACTCGATGAGCAGCTTGTGATCGATGAAGTCGAACAGGATTTCCAGCGTGCGGCTGCCATACGGCATGGGTGAGGTGGTCAGCCCGCGCGCCGTCACGTAGAGCGGCACGTTCCACCAGTGATTTACCAGCGGCGAAAGGCTGAGACGAATCTTGCCCACGATCTGCGTCCACATGTGCAGCGTGACCTGGGTGTCGGCCCAGGATGCGTAGGGCAGCGAGGGCAGATCTTCGATATGCGTGGATACTTGGCTCATTCCTCAACCCCGTGCGTGCTGAATACTGTACCTGATTCGCCTCCGATTTGCGCAGGTGCTGCCGCGTAAGAAGAAACGCCGACCGCAAACTGCGATCGGCGTTTATGTTTTCAGCGAGTCCGGGCTGGTTGGCGGCGGACTCGTTGCTGCCGTGCGGCACTCCGGCCGCATGAGCAACTCTTACTCTGCTGCTTGCCGAGAGAAAAAGGCCCGTCTGAAAAAGAGAATACGGGCTTCGTAAGTATCCGAGGTGAACGGGCCATGAAAAGGCGGTGAAATGAAAGTTGCGGACTTCGTTGACTATGCCTGGAACGTGCCACTCCGCAGGTACAAGAGCACGCGAACTCGGCAGAGTTTCATTCCCCGGCGCTTTGTGAATCAGGCCGCCGTTGCAGTACTCTGATGGGCGGCTCACCGGACTCTGGAGAACTGGAATGTATCGTTGGCTATTCTTTCCGATGTTTGCGGTCTTATTCTCGCCGTTTGCCGCCGGCCAGGCGAATGCCACTCCGAATTGCGCGCCTGCCAAGCTTCACTTCGAGATCAGCTTCCCTGCCGCGCAGGGCAGCCAGCCGCTCGACGGCCGCGTGTACGTCATGCTCTCCACCGACAACAAAAGGGAGCCGCGCTTCGAAATCAACGACGATCCCGACACGCAACAGATATTTGGCGCCGACGTCGATGCGCTCGCTCCAGGCAAATCAGCAACCGTGGATAACGCCGCAATTGGTTATCCGGCTTTGACCCTCGGTTGCATTCCGGCGGGAGACTATTACATCCAGGGATTGCTGAATATCTACCAGACCTATCACTTGGCCAACGGCCACACCGTTAAGCTGCCGCCGGACCAAGGGGAGGGCCAGCAATGGAACAAGAAGCCCGGCAATCTGTTCAGCCAGCCGCAGAAGGTCCACATCGATCCTTCGCAGAGCGGCGCGGTCAAGATCTCGCTGACCGAGAAAATTCCTCCGATCGAAGAGCCGAAGGACACCAGGTACGTCAAGCATCTGAAGATCAAAAGCGAGCTGCTGACCAGGTTCTGGGGCACGCCGATGTCCATCGGCGCCATCGTTTTATTGCCGGAAGGCTTCGATCAGCATCCCGACGCGCACTATCCGGTCATCGTCTATCAGAGCCACTTTCCTCGCGATCTCTCGCTTCCCTTCGCCGACCATCCGCCGACACCCGATTTGAAGGGCCGCAAGCGCATGGTGGCCGAATACAGCTACGCGTTCTATCAGGACTGGACTTCGGGTCGGCTGCCGCACGTCATCATCGTCGAACTGCAACACGCCAATCCCTACTACGACGATTCCTACGCGGTGAACTCCGCCAATGTGGGACCTTATGGCGACGCCATCACGCAGGAGGTCATCCCTGCGGTCGAGAAGCAGTTCCGCGGCATCGGGCAAGGCTGGGCGCGCGCCACCTACGGCGGCTCAACCGGTGGATGGGAAGCTGCGGCGATGCAGATTTTCTATCCGACCTTCTTCAACGACGCCTTCATCGCCTGCCCCGATCCGGTTGATTTTCGCGCCTACCAGATCGTCAATCTCTACGACGATCCCAACGCGCTCTGGCTGGAGAGCAACTGGGGCAGAGTTCCACGTGCTTCGCAGCGCGAGACCGACGGCGCCGTGGTCAGCACCATGGACCGCATGACCCGCCGCGAACTGGTGCTGGGCACGCATGGCCGCTCGACCGAGCAGTTCGACATCTGGCAGGCGGTCTACAGCCCCGCCGGCGACGATGGATATCCGAAACCGATTTACGATCCGGTCACCGGCGTCATCGATCACAAGCGTCGCCAACTACTGGAAAGAACATTACGACCTGCGCTACATCCTGCAACGCGACTGGAAGACGCTGGGGCCGAACCTGGTCGGCAAACTGCACTTCGCCGTCGGCGACATGGATTCGTACTACCTCAATAACGCCGTACACCTGATGCAGGATTTCCTGGAGAGTACGAACTATCCGTACTACGCCGGCGACTTCGACTACGGGCCGGGGCGACCGCACTGCTACACCGGAAAAGACGGCTTGCCGGTGGAAGCCGCAGGACTGACCTGGAGCCAGCGCGTTATCCGCCAGTCGGTCGAGCGCATGCTGAAGACCGCGCCCGCCGGAGCCGACGTCACCAGCTGGAGATACTAGCTCTCGGCTGGCTTGGTCGGCGTCTCTTCGCCGCTTCCCTCTTTCATTGAGCTCTTGAAGCTGCGGATGCCGTCGCCCAGGCCTTTGCCGAGTTCCGGCAGCTTCTTCGGCCCAAAGACCAACAGTGCGATGAACAAAATAACCAGCAGATGCATCGGCTGGAACATTCCTTCAAACATGATTGCTCCCTTCGTGAAGCAGGAAACGCGGGAGAGCCAACATACTCTCCCGCGTAATGTTGATTACGACTGACAAACGATGGTGCCGTTCATGCCTTGCGGATAGAAGCCGCCTGAGCAATTGCCACCGTGGTAGACGATGTTGAGCACCTGCGCCGTGGTGCGTGCGATCACCAGGCTGTTGGAGTCGACATCGAACGGATGGGACGCCGTCGGCGGCACATCCTGATTGTCAACCGCCGGACTATTCACTCCCCAGTAGATGCAAGCAAAACGTAACGCGCCGGCGTGCTCGGCTTCAGTGCCGAGAATGCGCGCCGCTGCTTCGAGGTAAGTCTTGCTGGTGATGAGCGGCGCCGCGCCCGCGTACGCGCTCACGCCGACATCTTCAAACTGGCGGCCCAGCTTCAGGAAGTCGGATGGATTCGCGAAGCCGTAGCCGAGGGCGTTGAGATTGATCGCGGGCTTCTTCACAGCCGCTGAGCCCAGCGCCTGCCGCAGATACTTCACGTGATTGACCTCATCGGTACGCAGGCCGCTAGCCGCAAAGGCGAAAGGCGACTGCGCGATGCCCGGCACTTTCTGTCCGCCCGTGGTCGGGCCGGTAGTTTCTTCTTCGGTCAGGATGCCGTACTTCACCAGCGTGGTTCCGTAGGTTGCCATCAGGTAGAACTCGGCTTCCAGGTACTCCAGGTTCAAAGCGAAGTTCAGAACGTCGGTGTCGGTGATGGTGAGATTGGTGGACGAATCGAGTTCCTGTGCTTGCGCGGCGGCAGCTTTCAAAACCGTTCTGCCGAGCACAGACGCTCCGGCCAGGCCGGCGGCGGTCAGGCTGATGCCCTTTGCGAACGAACGACGAGTGAGCGGCGTCTCCGCCAGTTTTGACAAGTTGTCTAGCTTGTTCATGGGTTCCCTTCTTTCGACAACGGGGCTTGCTCCTTGGGGAGCGGTGGGCGATGGCTGGAGTCACCAGGCCTGACTGCAGCGTTTTCACGATGAGAAATGTCGGGACTTACGTTTCTCGTACGAGGAGAACGCTCAGCGGCTGTGCTTGGATTGGTGCGTTCGAGAAAAATCGAGAGTCGCTGAAGTTTTCGCGAGTCGTGCAGAGTACCCGCTTCTGAGAGGGGCAATTCACACCTTAGGCTGGCAAACCTGCCGCTCCAGTTTTCATCCGAGTCACTGAACGAAAGACGACTCACAAGGGGCCCTGCCATGTTTTCCGTCTCTGTCGACCAGCACCAGCGGGTGTGGTCGTTGTTTCTTGGATTTCTGCTGTTGAGCTTTGTGCTATTTCAAGCAGGATGTGGTGGAGGAACTTCCAACACAGGCAGCAGCGGCAGCTCTGGGAGCTCGGGGAGTAGCGGAAGCAGTGGTGGCTCGGGAAGCAGCGGCAGTGGAGGATCGGGCGGATCTGGATCGGGAGGAAGTGGCGGCAGCGGAGGCTCAGGCGGCGGAGGCACGACCGCAGCGGCCTACGTCTATGTCGGCTCCAACACCTATGGGAGCGGCAACGAGTCGATCAGCGGATTTACCGTCGACAGCAGCGGCACGGCCCAAGCGATTTCGGGCTCGCCCTTCGCCGGGCCCAGCAGCTCCGAGGTTGTGAACTCGTCGTACCTGTTCGCAACCGACGGCACCAACATTGAAACCTACAGCATCGGCTCCGGCGGAACGCTGCAGCAGGCTTCCAGCATCAACGGCACCGCGCATAACCAGATTCCAAACGGCTCAGGGGTTGGCAACATGACGCTGGATCGCAGCGGGCAGACGCTCTACGCCGCCGAACTCAATTTCGATGGCGCCGACAACGATGCGTACTCCTACTTCGGTATTGGCTCCGGCGGCAATTTGAGTTTCCTGAATTCCAGCAGCATCAACGTGAACTACCACACGCCGCTTGCCTTCTCGCAGAGCAACCAGTTTGCCTACGGCGAAGGCTGCTATCACTTCACGCCCGAGATCTTCGGCTTCTCGCGCAACGGCGATGGCACGCTGACTTCGATCAACACGAACGCCATCCTGCCGCCAACCAACAATCCGGGAACGATGTGGTGTCCCGATGATTCGGCAGCCTCGGCCGGCAACTACCTGGCGCTGGTGTACTTCGACCTGTCGGTGCAAAACGGGCCGTACTATCTGGCGACGTACACCATCAACTCCGACGGCACGCTTGGCCTGGTGACGAACAGCGAAGTCACAACGCCGTTCACTGGCGAAGCTGCGGTCAGCTTCGATCCCACCGGCCAGTATCTGGCGATGGCCGGACAAAGCGGCATTCAGGTCTACCAGATCAACGCGAATGGCATATTCACGCCAGTTGGCGCGGTGCAACAGCCGTCGGTGGCCTTCACTTCCTTGCGTTGGGATAACAGCAATCATCTCTATGCGATTGCCGGGTCAGGCCTGTACATCTTCAGCTCTGACAATGGGGCCTTGACACTCGACGGCTCGCCATATCCTGTAACTAATCCGGGGAGCCTGGCTGTATTGCCGCAGTCGTAGGCGTTTTCTCAGACCGGCACTTCCAAGGAGTGCCCTGAGACCTCAGACGTTCGCATCTCTTCGATCACAGGCGGCGCCGGTTATGCGGAGCTAGGGACCTGCTCTTCGTCCTTACGACCAAACCAACCGTGAACATACCCCATGTTCACGCATCACAGGTCAGCGTTCATCAGCCCGGTATAATTTCAGGTTGCTCCATTCGCGTGGGACACCGCACAGGCACGGAAGACTCAAAGTGGAAGAGCGCCTGACTCGTTGTCCTCCGTGCTCTCCCTGGCTTCAGTGGTGAATACGATCTTCAGCAGGTTTCTATGACCATCATCAAACAAGACGACGTAATCCAAAGCGTGGCTGACGCGCTGCAATACATCTCCTACTATCATCCGGTCGACTTCATCAAGGGCATGGCCGCCGCCTATGAGAAAGAGCAGTCGCCGGCCGCGCGCGACGCCATGGCGCAGATCCTCATCAACTCGCGCATGTGCGCCGAGGGCCACCGCCCCATCTGCCAGGACACCGGCATCGTCACCGTCTTCCTGAAGATCGGCATGAACGTGCAGTGGGACGCCACCATGAGCGTCGAAGACATGATCAACGAGGGTGTGCGCCGCGCCTACAAGCACGAGCACAACAAGCTGCGCGCCTCCATCCTCGCCGACCCCGCCGGAGCTCGCAAGAACACGCACGACAACACGCCGGCGGTGATCAACATGACCGTCGTTCCCGGCGACAAGGTCGACGTGCACGATCGCGGCCAAGGGCGGCGGCTCGGAAGCCAAGTCGAAGTTCGCCATGCTCAACCCGTCGGACTCGATCGTCGATTGGGTGCTGAAGATGGTTCCGCACGATGGGCGCGGGCTGGTGTCCTCCGGGAATGCTCGGCATCGGCATCGGCGGCACCGCCGACAAAGCCATGCTGATGGCCAAAGAGTCGCTGATGGAGCCCATCGACATTCAGGAGCTCATCGCGCGCGGCCCGAAGACCACGGCCGAAAAGCTGCGCGTCGAGCTCTACAGGAAGGTCAACGCGCTCGGCATCGGCGCGCAGGGATTGGGCGGGCTGACCACGGTGCTCGACGTGAAGGTGAAGGACTACCCGACGCACGCCGCGAACCTGCCGGTCGCGATGATTCCCAACTGCGCAGCTACGCGTCACGCGCACTTCGTGCTCGACGGCAGCGGCCCGGTTGCGCTGGAGCCGCCGTCGCTCGACGACTGGCCGAAGCTCACCTACAATCCGGCGAATGCCCGCCGCGTAAACCTCGACACCGTCACCCGCGAAGATGTCGCGACGTGGAAGCCCGGCGAAGTGCTGCTGCTGAGCGGCAAGCTGCTCACCGGCCGCGACGCCGCGCACAAGCGCATGACCGAGATGCTCACCAACAAAGAGACGCTGCCGGTCGACTTCACCAATCGCTTCATCTATTACGTTGGGCCGGTCGATCCGGTGCGCGACGAAGTGGTCGGCCCCGCCGGTCCTACCACCGCAACGCGCATGGACAAGTTCACCCGCCAGATGCTGCGCGAAACCGGGCTGCTCGGGATGGTTGGCAAGTCCGAGCGCGGCGAAGAGGCCATCGAGGCCATCCGCGACCACAAGGCGGTCTACCTGATGGCGGTGGGCGGCGCGGCGTACCTCGTGTCGAAGGCGATCAAGAAGTCGCACGTGGTAGCCTTCGACGATCTCGGGATGGAAGCCATCTACGAGTTCGAGGTCGACGACATGCCGGTAACGGTCGCGGTCGACGTCAACGGCAACTCGGTGCACGAGACCGGCCCGACGCGAGTGGAAGCAGAAGATCGCGGAGCTGGTGGAGATTTCGTAGGTTCGCGATCGGTGGTTGGCAGGTGCCCCAGGTCTCGCGGTGTTCGAGACCTGGGAGACAAGTCTGCAACAGCTTCCCTCAGTCACTGTCATTCTCCCTTAAGATTGTCCTCACGAGCGTAAGCGAGGGATCTGCTTTTCGTCCTACCGCAGAATGTGGCGGCTCGCGGCAGACAGCAGATCCCTCGTCGAGCTGAAGCTCTCCTCGTGATGACAATTCTGTAGTTCCCCGTTGTCCAGCTCTCCCGGTCTTCGAGAACTGAGCGAACGGACATCCTTCACAGTCCTGCTGGACTCGCTATAATCTCCCTTCGTCATCACGGGAGAACATTTATGCCACGCGGCATCACGCCCCGTCAGCCATCGCGCAGCGGACGTCAGGACAAGATTTCTAAGACCGCCGCTCGTGCCAAAGAACGTATCGTGAAGGGTGGAACAGCGAAGACCCACACGAGCAAACCCGGCTTGAGTGGGGCACCCTCCAAAGCTCTTCCGAAATCTGCGGCAAGACCGACCAAGGCACCGACGCCAACGTCTCGCAAGGCGGCCATCGCCACCAAGGGTTACAACCCACTGGCGCCCGAGCGCGTGCAAGCCATCCTCGATCACCTGGACGCGCGCTATCCGGCCGCGAGCTGCGCCCTGCATCACAACAGCGCCTGGGAATTGCTGGTGGCCACCATCCTCTCGGCGCAGTGTACCGACGTGCGCGTCAACATGGTCACGCCCATGCTGTTCGAAAAATATCCGACGCCGGACGCTTTCGCCGCACTCAAGCCCGAGGACATCGAGGATGACATCCGTTCCACCGGCTTTTTCCGCAATAAATCGAAGTCCCTGGTCGGCGCAGCGCGCAAAATCATCGCCGACTTCGGCGGCGAAGTCCCGCGCACCATGGACGAACTGCTTACCATTCCGGGCGTCGCACGCAAGACCGCCAACGTTGTGCTCGGCTCGTGGTACAAGATCGCCGACGGCGTCGTGGTCGACACGCACGTGCAGCGCATCTCGCGGCGGCTGGAGCTGACCAGGAACGAAGAGCCGGTGAAGATCGAGCAGGACCTGATGAAGGTGATCCCCCGCGACCGCTGGATTCTGTTCTCGCATCAGATCATTCTGCATGGCCGCGCCATCTGCATTGCCCGCAGTCCCAAGTGCGTCGACTGTCCGCTGGAGACGCTGTGCCACGCCGCCGACAAGACCTGGAGCACCGTCGACATTCATAAGTCGGCCAAGCCCTGACCAGCGGGTGCAGTAATAGCTGAAAGCGTTACTTTCGTAATATATTTCGGGCGTTACAATCCTGAGGATTCGCGCTAGAATGTCGCCAACGCCAACTTTGTGGTGAACACTGTGAAACGACTGACCGCTTCCGCTCTCTTCGTTGTCTTGGCTCTTGGCCTGGCCGCCCCTAACGCTGCCTTCGCGGGCGGTAGCTCGCAGAAGGATCAGCAGAAGGAATACAACAAGTATCTGAAGCATCAGCAGAAGATGCAGAAGAAGCAAACCAAAGAGCAGAACAAGCAGACCAAACAGTGGAACAAGCAGCACCAGACGACCACCACCCACAGCGTGACCTAATCCGGTTAGGTTGTTTCAGGACGCTCGAACCTCTGCAGGCGCAACACCTCCGGTGTCAATCCCACACCGTTCCCCATCCGTCGTGCCCATACGCTAACGTTGTTCAGGCAATCACTGAACGTAGTTAACCCTAAGTGCCCGCTACTTCCATGGACGCACAGGCCCGGGCGTTCCATCCGCGGCGTGCGCGGCGTCCAGCGGTGTGACGTTGTAGGCGGAGCGAATTTCATCCAGCGGCGTGTTGGCCAGCCCCCAGAAATCCCAGTCGGGACCGAAGGTGTCGAGCGTGGCCATGCGGCCGCGCTCCCAGGCACGCCAGAACTTTTCGGCATCGAACGCGCCCTTGGCCGAGCCTGCCAGCGGATTGAGCACGATGCCCAGGTGCCAGCTGAAAATCACGGGCAAGATGTGTCCGGACATGCCTTCGCTGCGATGCATGGCGGCCGTGAAGGTCGACACCAGCACTTCACCCTGCACGGACGTCCCGTAGGCGCTGACCACATGCGCGCTGTCGTGCGGAACTCCGAACAGAATCGACAACCCGTCCGGCTCGCCGGGAAACTTGTAGCCGGCTTCGACATAGTGATCGTAGAAAGCGCGGCCGAAGCTCTCATACGGAAGCTGCCCCAGCGCGCGAAAGCGGTCGGCCAGCGCAGGGTCGGGCCTCTTATCGTAGGGCAGAAACTGCGCGGCGAAATCCTGCCCCAGATCCATCCCGCGAATGCTCTCGACGTTGTTGCGCGACATGTCGGCCTTCACCCAGTCGCTATGTCCGCGCGCGGTCTCGGCCAGATCGCGCACGTAGTCGTCGGTGATGTCGAGCGCATCGGCATAGTGAAGCACGACCGCGAGTTTGGCGTAATCGATTTTGCCGTCGACGAACGCCATGACTGCAATCAACTCAAGAATGTAGCGGCGATAGGTCTCCGTCGGAAAAGCCTTGCCGAGGTCATCGGGAGTCGGGGCGCTGAGGTTCGCGATGTCAGCAGCCGGGGCATAGAAGATGTGCCGCGCAGCGCCCGTAAGAGCCTCGCGGTCAGCCGGACGCGGTTCGCCCTCGGCAGCGGCAACAGCTTTCATCGCGCCCAACGCGACTTCAGCTTGTGATTCGGAGACGGGAAGAAAAGAAACCAGTGCGGTGTCAGACATGGCGCCCCTGAAGTGACGTGATTCACCGGTCGAATGGTGGCCCCCGATATTACATGCATCGGGCATTGGGAACAAACACCTTCCAGCGGCCAGCCTGTCAAGCCGGCTCGATACAAACGGGCTCGGATCACGAACCTTTGGGAAATGCATTTCCAAAATGAACTCGTCGCTGCGTGATTTTGTCTCACATCACAGCTTCTGCAGCCGCTAGAGGGTAAACTTGCCCGGATTTTGCCGCCGGTTGCGTCCGGCTGCGGGAGCACCGCCCCATGAAAAAATCAATCTTTGCTTTCGGACTCATTCTCGTTCTTGCCGGCTCGGTCTATTCGCAAACCGCAACTCCCGCCGCAAGCAGCGGCCAAAAGCAACTCACCCCCGCTCAGAAGCGGCTGCGCTACCTCACCAGGCAGTTGAACCTCTCCGAAGCGCAGCAGCAACAGATTGGCGCCATCCTCGACAAGGGGGAACGCGAGATGGAGGCGGCGAAGCTGAACCACGGCCCACGTCCCCAGCAGCGCCAGGAGCGGGTGAACGAGATCTTCCAGCAGACGCAGGAAAGTGTGAAAACGCAACTGACGCCGGAACAACAGCAGGAGTACCAGCAGATCATCACCGGCAAATGGAAAGACCGCCCGGAGACATCCGAAGTTCCGACGCCGGCTCCGCCGGTGTCCCAGGACGCCGCACCACCAGCACAGCACTGAAAGGCGAAACTCAACCTGGCGCGCCGCAGAACCGGAGCACCGTATAAGATTGCAAGTGCCGGGAAGCCCAACTCACATCCGACCACTGGCCACCGGCAACTGTCTTCTATGATCTATCGTTCCGACAATCGCTCGCTTGAACAGATGCGTCCGGTGAACATCGTTCCCGACTTCATCTCCACCGCCGAAGGCTCGTGCCTGATCGAACTCGGCAACACCCGCGTTATCTGCACCGCAACTATCGAAGACACCGTGCCGACGTTCCTGCGCAACAGCGGCAAAGGCTGGGTCACGGCTGAATATGCCATGCTCCCGCGCGCCACCTTGACCCGCACCCCGCGCGAAGTGAACAAGGGTCGCGCCGGCGGCCGCACGCACGAGATCCAGCGGCTGATTGGCCGCTCGCTGCGCGCTGTCACCGACATGGACAAGCTGGGCGAACGCACCATCTTCCTCGACTGCGATGTCATCCAGGCCGACGGCGGCACGCGCACCGCCTCCATCACCGGCGCGTTCGTCGCCATGGGGCTGGCGATGCGGCGCATGGTCGAGTCCGGCACGATGACGGTGGCGCCCATTCGCGATTACGTCGCCGCTACCAGCATCGGCATCGTCGACGGCGAGATCATGCTCGACCTGGCCTACGAAGAGGATTCGCGCGCCGACGTCGACATGAACGTCGTGGCCACCGGCAGCAAGAAGCTCATCGAAGTGCAGGCCACAGCCGAGCGGCGTCCCTTCGACGACGCGCAACTGGCGAAGATGATGGCGCTGGCGCGCCAAGGCATCGAGTCGCTGGTCGCCAAGCAGCAGGCGGTGCTGAGCGGGTTGCCCTTGCGGCAGTAACAAACCACCCAGGTCCAGCTTTATGCTTTTCGGCTGGGGGAAGCGAGTCGGAGCTGATATGAGAAAGTCCGCTGGCCTGATACTAGCGGTTTGGCTGCTGCACTCTGCCGCAGCAATGGCGCAGACTGCTCCTACAACGCCGAACCATGCTTCCGATGAGGCGCAAGATAAAACGCACGAGGCGATTGAAGTTCTCTCGGATACGCAGCGCGTGGACTTCGGTCCTTATCTGAACAAATTAATTGCTGACACCCGCAGAAACTGGTTTTTGCTTATTCCGGATGAAGCGCGCCCCCCGCAGTTAAAGAAAGGCAAAGTTGCTATCGAGTTTGCCATCCTGCCCGATGGCAAGGTGGCCGGCATGGTGGTTCGCACACCGTCAGGAGACGTCGCGCTCGATCGCGCAGCCTGGGGCGCGATCACGGCAACTGCTCCGTTCGCTCCGCTTCCGGAGGAATTTCACGGTCCTTATCTCGCGTTAAGAATGCGCTTCTATTACAACCTGGCCAAAGAGGATACGCAGTCCCCCGCGACGAATCCACCGGGGGACGCAGCTAAACCGGCGTCGAAGTAATTTTGTCGGAAATCCTGGCACTCTCATTTGAGAGCTGCCGGTTCGTCGACACTCAAAATTCTTGAAGCCGAGTGATGAGCCCCTCCGTCCCCCCTCGCACGCTTCTCCGCTTTCATTTAGAATTTCCTGTCCTGCAGTGCTCGGGCCCAGCCACTCTGCAGGTTGGCACTTAATCCTTTCTATTCACCGGGCGTTCTCGCCCGTGGAGGTTCTATCGTGACACTCACTCCTGGAAAACTCGCGGGCATGAAAGCTGTCTCTAACGATCGCGGCGTCATCGCCGCCGCTGCCATGGACCAGCGCGGCTCGCTCAAAAAAGCTCTGGGCGCCAACGCCGGCGACGCGGAGCTGGAAGAGTTCAAAATCTACGTCACCGAAGTTCTTACCCAGCATGCCAGCGCCATCCTGCTCGATCCTGAGTGGGGGCTGCCGGCGGCCAAGCGTCGCGCCAAGGGCTCGGGCCTGCTGCTCGCTTACGAGAAGACCGGGTACGACAAGCAGCTTCCCGGCCGCCTGCCTGACCTACTCGACTTGTGGTCGGCCAAGCGCCTGAAGGAAGCCGGGGCCGATTGCGTGAAGATCCTGCTCTACTACTCTCCTTATGACGACGCGAAGATCAACAACCACAAGCATGCGTGGACCGAGCGCATCGGCGACGAGTGCAAGGCCAACGACATTCCGTTCTTCCTCGAACTGGTCGGCTACAAAGAAGGCATGGACGAGAAGGGCGCCGAGTTCGCCAAGCTGAAACCCGAAGTCGTCGCGAAATCGATGGAGGAGTTCACCAAGGACCGCTACGGCGTCGATGTGCTGAAGGTGGAGATTCCGGTGAACCTGCAGTATGTCGAAGGCGCGCGCTCGTTCAAAGGAACCAAGGCGTACTCCAAGAAAGAAGCGCTTGATCACTATCGCGCCGCAGCCGGTACGACCAACAAGCCGTTCATCTACCTGTCCGCGGGCGTCAGCAATCCCGAGTTCATCGAGGACCTGGAGTTTGCCGCCGAAGCCGGCGTGAAGTTCAACGGCGTGCTCTGCGGACGCGCGACATGGAAAGACGGCATCCCGATCTTCGCGGAAAAGGGCGGCAAGGCTTTCGAGGCGTGGCTGAAGGATGAAGGCGTGAAGAACATCGGCAACGTGAACAACGCGCTGAAGGCTGCTACTCCGTGGTACAGCATTTACGGAGTGCAGGAAGCCGCGGCGACGCGATAGATGATCTCCCACTCATTCGAAAATCGCGAATGAGTGGGGCACCCTCGGCGTGGACAGGCGAATGGGTGGGGACCCTGAAGCCTAACGGGTAGAGCTGGCCTTCAGGCCAGCGTCCGGCCCGGCCTTAATGATCCAGCCGGCTTTAGCCGGCGACAGAAGCGCGCAGGTAATCTCTGCGCGCTTTTTGTTTGGCCCACTCTCTCGCCAACTGCGGGCGAGAAGGATGGGGCACCCGCTGTGATTCTATGCCGAAAGGCGGATAGCGAACCGCGTCTACTCGTACACCGAGCACCCGCACCCCGGGCTGGGCACGTGTACCTTCAGGAAATCCGACACGCGCTGATACGCGTCGATCTGATTTTCCACGCGCGAGAACCCGTGTCCCTCATCGTGGTAGACCTTCAACTGCGCAATGCCGCCGTGCTTCTTCACCGCGTCGGCAACCTGCTGCGCCTCCTCGGCCGGACACCGCGGATCGTTGCCTCCCGCCAGCAGCAGAATCGGCGCCTTGATCTGGTCGACAAAGTTGATCGGCGAGCGGTCTTCATAGAGGGCCTTGTTCTTCACCGGATCGCCCATGGTCGCCAGGTCGTACTCGCGCAGGCTGGGGTCTTCGTGCTCCAGTTCGGTGAACCAGTTTACGAAGGGCACAATCGGCACGGCCGCCGCCCACATATCCGGAGCCTTGGTCACCGCCATCATGCTGAGATAGCCGCCGTAGCTGCCGCCCATCACGATCAGCTTCTTGGGATCGACGAAGCCGCTCTTCTTAATCCACTCGGCCGCGTCCAGCACGTCATTCAGTTCCTGGCCGCCGGCGTCGCCCATGTTTGCGTCGGTGAACTCTTTGCCGTAACCGGTCGAACCGCGATAGTTGGGCGCAATCACCAGGTAGCCCTGGTTGACGATGTACTGAATCCAGCGATTGAACGAGTCGACCGACTGCACCGCAGGGCCACCGTGAATGTAGACGATCGCCGGAAATTTGCCGTTGCGCTGAATGTTATTGGGAACGTAGGCGAACGCCGAGATGGTGAACTTGCCGTCGCGGCTGGGATAGTGCACCAGATACGGTTGCACCATGTCGGCGCTGCGCACACCGCCTACCAATGAGTGGGTGATCTGCGTCGATTGCTTTGAGGCCGAGTCGTACACCCACAGATCGCTGGGGGCGTTGGCGCCGTTGTGGTAGTAGAGCATCCGCGAGCCGTCGCGAGTGAAAGCCGACGGATGACCGCCAGGGGAATTCACTCCAGTTGGAATCGGGAGCGCCGCAGCACGCTGTCCCACAATGTCGTACATGTAAACATTGGTCGTGCCGTCGACATTCGCCATCCACGTCAGCGACTTACCATCGGGAGCAAATCCGCCCGCCTCGATCTCCCACTTGTCGCCGGTCAGCCAGTCGATTTTCTTCGACGCGATATCCAGTAGTCCCACATTGTCGTAGCCGTTGTGCGCATCGGAGGTGATGAGGATGGTCTTGCCGTCGGGCGAGATATCGGCGGCATGGTAGTCGCTGCGGCCCTCGTGCGGAGTGAGGTTCGTCGCCTGTTTCGTAGCGATATCCCAGATGAAAATGTTCGAGTCTTTGCCGGTCGCGTGCGCCTGCGTGTAGACGATGAATTTGCCGTCGTGGGAGAAGAGCGGATGGTGATTGCTCAGTTCCTTAGGCGTGTTTTTCGTTACGTGCGTAACGCGGCGGGTGGCAATGTCGACCCACTCAATCTCGTAGCTGGCGCCGGTCTTGGGCTTGGTCGCATAAGCCAGCGAGCGGCCATCGGGCGCCCACGCCGGGTCAACCTCTGCCGAGTCGGGCGAGGTCGTCAGGTTCACCACATCGCCGGTCTTGGGCGAGACCAGGAAGATGTCCCACTGCTCGTCGCCATCCTTGTCGGAGATGTACGCGATCCAGGTTCCGTCGGGCGACCACACCGGCTCCGACTGCCGCTGATCGCTGATGGTCAGCTGCGTCGGCCAGCCGCCGCCGGCGGGTACGATCCAAAGATTATTGCGGCCGCTGATGTTGGAGATGAACGCCACTTGTTTGCCGTCCGGCGACCATGTGGAGCCGCCGATCTGGCGCGTCATGTAGAGCTTCTCGATGGAGAAGGTCGACATGTCAGCAACGGTCTTGCTTTCAAGTTTGGTGGGATCGGTGACGGCTTGCGGCGCAGCGAGGGGTTGCTGGGCGAATGCGATCGAGGTCATAAGAAGCGCAATTGCGAAAACAAGTTTCAAGTTTCGAGTTTCCAGTTTCGAGAGAACGAGGTTCACAGAGCACTATTGTAGATGGAGCGGGGCGGAAACATTTGGGCAAGCTCGAAGCGGAGAGGCGTCGGCACGGTTTCTCCCGTGCCCTCCGAGAGCTTTGAAGTCCTGGGACAGTGGCAGCCTGAACGCGCGAACTAAGCGAGCGCTCGTTCCTCCCCTTGCGCTCTGCACTAGCCTGCTTGGGCGGTCGCAAAACCCTGCTCCGTTCCGGCTTATCCCCCGAGATCGACGTGTTCGACGTTGTCGACCTGCCGTCCCAGAAAGCGCGCAGCCAGCCGCTTGAATTTCTCGGTGGAATCCGTCACGAAGAAGCGAAAGGTGCGGTGATCTGAGCGCAAAGTTCCTGCGGCGGTCTGTACCGTGGGTGACAGGCCATCCTTGCCGACGGGTGCCCCATCCTTCTCGCCCGCTTTTGGCGAGAGGGTGGGCTTGGAGAGGGTGAGCTCGGAGAGGCTGGGCTTGGAGACGGTCGTCTGACTTTCCAGCATCTTCTTCACCACCCGCGCGGTTGATTCCGCTGAATCCACAATCTTCACCCGCTCCGGCAGAATCCTGCGCAGTGTCGGCGCGATCAGCGGATAGTGCGTGCAGGCCAGCACCAGCACGTCAGCGCCGTCGGAGGCCGCAGCCGTCGCCTCGCCCAGATAAATTTTCGCTACCTGCTCGGTGACCGGATGCTCAATCCATCCCTCTTCCACCAGCGGCACAAACAGCGGACACGCCTTCTCCAGCGCCTGCAATCCGTGTTGCTGGAGCGCGTCGCGATAAGCATGACTGGCCACGGTCGCCTCGGTTGCGATCACGATCGCTGAGCGGGATTCGCTGACCTCGGCCGCGGCCGCCGCTCCCGGCTCAACCACGCCCACGACCGGAACATGCGCCGCAGCTTTGATCGCGGGCAACGCCAGTGCGGTCGCCGTGTTACAGGCGATGACGAGCAGGTCGATGTTTTGCGATTCCAGAAAGCGCGTCGCGCCGATGGCGTAGCGGGCGACAGTTTCCGCCGACTTGGTGCCGTAGGGCAGGCGCGCGGTGTCGCCGAAATACAGGTAGTGCGCCGGCAACTGCTCGGCCATGGCCTTCAACACGGTCAGGCCACCGACGCCCGAATCAAAAACTCCAATGCGGGGAAGGGTCACTCGACGTCCTTCCCGCCACGATCATCAGCGTTCATCTTGAATTGTTCTGAGAAGTACATCCAGAGTTGATTGTACGGAATCGCGGGGCGAGGATCAGCGAAACTCGACACTAGCGAAGCCAAGCCCGTTGAGCAGGCTGGTCAGCGTCTGCTTGCCATTCTTGGAAGCCGAGTCGAGCACGCCGTCCTGCATGGCTGCGTCGCGAATCTGGCGCTCGCCCGCCTGCCGCACCTCGGTCTCAAGATTGGGGTCGGGGCTGGAGAATAATCCGGTCTCGCGCGAATAGACTTTGCTCTTCTGGTTGTCGACGCTGACGGTGAAAATCTCCGCCGCCGGCAGGTGTACCGAAACGCTGCGCCCCTTCACCACAACATCGCTCGGCTGAAGCTTCGACAGATCCACTCCGGCGATGACCTCGCCATGCACGATCAGCAGCAGGCGGTCGCCGGCCAGAAAGTTCGGCAGGATAGGATTCTCGCGCTCCCCACCGATGATTTTCTCCATCGTGTAGCTGACGGTCTCCAAACGATCGAGCCCGCGAATCTGCCGGATGACGGTTGGCTGATCAGCGCTGATGTGAACCTGTCCGCCATGCAGCATGCGACCGAGTTCGAAGAGGCTGAAGCCTCCGATCGCCCAGAATCCGGCGCCCACCAGCAACACCGCCAGCACCATGCCCGCGAGAGCAGCCAGCAGCCATTCCCACGGACTGCGCGCCTTGACTGGAGCCGGTTGTACTTCGCGTTGACTCGGTACTGCGCATCTGGTTCAAGCTTACACCTGAAAGGGACTGATACAAGAACGTTGGTGCCCCAGGTTCGCGTTCCTCCTTTGAACGCTAACCTGGGTCGGGGAGGATGAAAATCCTTCGAGCCCAGGTTAGCCAAAAGATGGCGAACCTGGGGCACCAGCTCCCTGACTGCTCCTACTGCATATCCTTCACAACCTGGCCGATATTGCTGGCCTCGTAAAAGCGTTTCAGGTCGGCGTGTCCGGCCAGCGTCTCGCGCTCCTGTCCGTTTACCAGGATCTTCACTCGCGTAATCTTGCTGTCGTCCGCATTCAGGGTCAGCACCACCGACGCCACCGTCAACTCCTCGGCCAGCACGCCCGAAGGATGCGTATCGGCAAACGCCGAATTCGCATCGACGATTGCGGTGCCATCGTCCATCAGGAAAACCTGCCGCACGTCCGAATCCTTCCCAATAGGATGCGTCGACGAAGTTTTCAGATACTCGCCGAACAGCGCCCGCAGCACCGCGCGTGCCCGCTCGCTGCGCTCCACCGGCATTGCCGTCGTCACTTGCGTCTTCCCCAGTGTTCCGTCGTTGTCGTTGGCGACGTAGAGTGTGATCGTCTCCGGCGGGCCGCTGCCCTGCGGCATGGTCATCTGCTGTTCGTTGGCGATCTGCTCGTCGCGCGCAACCTTGCGCTTCAGGTGCAGCGCGTAGAAGCCAAGCCCTACGGCGACCATCGCCAGCACGGCGAGCATCACCAGCACGCGCCGTCCGCTGCGGCTGGGCGTTACCGGCTTCTGAGGCGGTGACTCGAACAGGCTCATCGGCGCGTCTCCGGCAGCTTGGTGATAACGGCCGACACACCGGCGGCGATCGCCTGCGCCACCTTCACCTGGTATTCGGGATCATTGATGTCGTCCACTTTTTCGTCAGGCGGCGCAAGCTCGACCGCGATGGCCGGTCCGGCAACGTTGTTCATCGGCCGCAAAGGCGCGACCAGCGTGGCGTTGGGCAGCTTGCGCGCTTCCAGTTCGGCGGCCACTGAACCGGCAACCATGCCGCTCAAATCGAGAAACGCCGACTGCGCCGTCTCCCACGGCAGGAACTGTCCCGGCTGCAGCGTGGTCGGCGGCAGCATGGAGGTGAAGACGTGTACGCCGCGTCCGGTGTTGGCCGCGTGCAGCGTGATGTACAGTGCGGCGCGCGCGGTGTTGGTGGCCTGCGCGCGCTGATCGAGGCCGATCGCCACATCCGAATTGCGCAGCAGCCCGGCGGCGATGCCGCGATTCTGCAACTCGTGCTGCAAACGGCGACCGAACGACAGCACCACATCTTTCTCCATCAGCGTCGGCGTGATCACCGCGCCGGTCTCGGCGCCGCCGTGGCCGGGATCGATGATCACCAGAAAGCGTGGGCCGCTCGGCTTGGCCTGTTGTGCGGGAGCTTGCGCTGGCGCCTGCACTTGCGGCGTGGGCGCGGGCGGCGGAGGCGGTGGAGGCGGCACAGCGCTGACGATGATTGTCTTGCCGCCGTCGGCGTAGTTAGCCATCAACGGCTCGGTCCGCCATCACGGTGAGTTCGGCCAGCCCGTCGTGTTCGGAGAAGACCGCGCCGGTAATCGTCGAGTCGCTGAAGTTAACGCTGTCCTGCCCATTGGAGACGACCGGCTCGCGCCGAAACGTAAAGCGCACGTGCCCGGGCTCGGTGGCAATCGACGGATTCACCGCAATCGGAAAGCTGAGGATGAGCTTCGGCGGCGTACTTTTATCGAGCGCCATGCTGTAGCGGATGGGCACATCGCCGATGAACAGCCGTCGCGCCGCAGGATGCAGTTGCGTCGGCCGGGCCAGCAGCTTGCTCAGAACTTCCGGCCCTGCCGCCAGCGGCACATAGCCGCGGCCATTCTGCTGCGCGAAATTCTCCGGCAGCTTGTAGTTCTCGCCCAGGATCTTCGACTTGTCCTTGCCTTCGTTGAACTGCGCCTCGACCGGATGTCCTCCGGGGGGCGTGAACTTCAGCTTGTACTTCTTGCCGTCGACGCGGCCTTCCACCGAACCGAGCGGCTCAAGCAACTCGATGAGGCCGACGTAGGGATGTCCCTGGATGTCGAGCATGGGGACCGAGTACGTCGTTTGCGGCGAGTACACAGTGAGCTGGTCGGGCGATTGCGCGTGAACCGTGGGACGGAGTGTCAGGATGAGCGTCAACGCCGCCGGCAGCAGAAGCCACAGCCACAAACGCAGACGTTGATCGGCCAGCGCGAACCTGGAATTCATCCAAACGACCCACGAATAATCTACAGGGTTTCCTTAACCATAAACGGATTGCGCAGGGATGCAAAGGGACGGGACTGGAAGCGGCAGGGATTAGAGGTCAGGGGCTGGGGCTAGAGACTAGGTTGAGGGAATTTCATGCGGGCGCCCCCGGTATCGCGGTTTTCGTGACTCGGTTCCTGCAAGAGATGGTATTGAACAGTAGCCTTCTAATCCCTAGCCTCTAGCCCCTGATCCCTAAGCATTTACTGTTCCGCGTAATAGCCTTCGCGGGCCTGCACGATCAGGTCCTTGTTCGTCGTGGTGAGATCGATCTTGTGATAGCCCAGGCCGGCGACGGCTTTGTCGGGCGCATACCCGATGTTGTATTGATTGCGCAGCTCGTCGGCAATCTGGTCGTAGATCTGGTTGATCGTTTCCTTCTTCGAAACCTCGAAGAATCGCCCGCCGGTCTCCTTCGACATGCGCTGCAAAACTTTCTTGCCGTCCGGCCGCTCCTGGCGTTGTTGCGGCGGATACCCACCTCCGCCTCCGGGATAACCGCCGCCTCCGCCCGGCCAGCCGCCGTGGCGTCCCATTCCGCCACCGCCGCCGCCCATCTGTCCGAACTGATGGCCGTAGGCATCGGGGTCCGCATACAGGATCGAATAGACCAGCGTGTTGGCTCGCTGCGCCGACTCGATTGCGCGGTTCAGGCTGACCTTGCTGCCGTTGTCGACGCCATCCGTCAGCAGGATGAGCGCCTTGCGTCCCTGCTGCTTCTGCATCAGCTCGTCGGAGGCGAGAAACACCGCGTCATACAAAGCTGTGCCGCCGCCCCTGTAACCGCCCCCGCCGCCCGGACCGCCCTGCTGGCCTCCGCCGGAATTATCGAAGCGTGGCGTGTCCAGCTTGTCGAGCGCGGTCTCCAGCTTCTGATGATCGGTGGTCATGTCCTGCAGGAGTTCGATGTCATAGTCAAAGTGGATGACGAACGCCTTGTCTTTGTCGACCCGCATGAACTCGTTGAGAAACGCGAAGCTGCCGGTGCGCTCGGCATCGATGAGCCGGCGCTGGCTCATGCTGGTGTCGACCAGCAGGCCAAGGGTGAGCGGCAGATCGGTTTCGCGCGTGAAGTAATGAATCGTTTGCGGCTGGCCATCCTGCGTCAGCTTGAAATCGTTTTGCGTGAGGTTGTTGACGATGTTGCCCTTCTTATCGCGCACAGTGGCGAGCACATTTACGACTTTGACGTCGTGCGTGATCGTGGGCGTGGTTGTGTCCTGGCTGAACAACGACAGGCTCAGCAGCAGCACGGACACACTAAGGGAGTAGCGGCGCGCAAAAATGCGTGGGAGAGCTGCCATGATCCGGATACCGTCAACAGTAACACTGCGACTGCAGCGAAGTTGCCGAAAGTTAAGCGCGGAGAAATTTTGGAACTTACGGGAAAGAAAAGGTGAAAACGTGCGCACGAAGCAGCGATAGGAAGCAGTGACGGCACGACCAAGGTCGTGCCGTGACACAAAGCAGCCTGCGGTGACTTTTTCAGCAGCGCGTGAAACCGCGCCCTGATACAAGCGCTCGGCTCGGCACTCCACTTTCGCTAATCACATCGCTCCCCATTAGAATCAACCCTGAGCCCCAGCCATGCCACTGAAGCAGTCGGAAGCGATCGTTCTGCGCACCTACCCGTTGCGCGAATCCGACTTGCTGGTCACGCTGTTCACGCGCGTCGAAGGCAAGGTGAAGGGTGTGGCGCGGGCCGCGAAGAAATCCAAGCGCCGCTTTGGCGGAGCGCTGGAGCCGCTGACCCTGGTTCGTGCCTATTACGACGATCGCGAAGGCCAGGAGCTGGCGCGCCTCGATTCCTGCGACATTCTGGAATCGCCGCTCTCGTCTGAGATCGATTACCCGCGCGTGGTCGCCCTGGAGCACGTGGCCGAAACCCTCGACGAGCTTCTGCCCGACCGCGAAGCCAACGACGCTATCTTCCGTCTCGCGGCCGCCGTGCTGCATCAACTGCGCGCCGGCTCCATCTGGATGCCGCTTACCTACTTCCAGCTCTGGCTGGTTCGCCTGATTGGGTTCCTGCCCGGACTGGATGAGTGCATGGCCTGCGGCCGCTCGCTGAACGGAGATCGCGCCTTCTACCACATCCTCGCCGACGGCCTGATGTGCGAGCAGCACAAGCGGCTGGCCTCGTCGCGGCTGGCGCCGGAATCCAGAGCTCTCGCCGCGCAGATGTTTCGCCTGCCGGTGGGCAGCTTCTCCGACCAGAGCGCCGCGATCGCGAACACCTCGGGAGCGGCGCAGTACGCTGATCTGCGGAAATTCCTGATCCAGATCATCGAGCGCCACCTCGAGAAAAAGTTGGTCACCGCCGCCATGTTAGCCAAGCTGTAATCGTGTCATACTGATCGGTAGCGATTTCTCCCTGCTCGAGCTCTTCTGAACGGCTGTGGCCGGGGACCATTTTCCGGGGCTTTCGTCCCGTTGATCCGGGGATGACCGATTTGCCTTCCTCTCTAAAACCGCTGACCTTTCAGGAGCTGGTACTCCGCCTCCAGGGTTTCTGGGCCGAACACGGTTGCGTGCTGCAACAACCCTACGACGTCGAGGTTGGCGCCGGAACCATGGCGCCGGAGACCTTTCTTCGCGTGCTCGGACCCAAGCCGTATCGCGTCGGCTATGTGCAGCCCTCGCGCCGTCCGGCCGACGGCCGCTACGGCGAGAACCCGAACCGGCTGTTCAAGCACATGCAGTTTCAGGTGATTCTGAAGCCCCCGCCGGCGAATGTTCAGGAGCTCTATCTCGAATCGCTGCAAGCGATTGGCATCGACCTTCGCAAGCATGACATTAAGTTCGAAGAGGACAACTGGGAGTCGCCCACGCTGGGCGCCTGGGGCATCGGCTGGCAGGTCATGCTCGACGGGCTGGAGATCACGCAGTTCACCTACTTCCAGCAGTGCGGCGGCATCGACCTCGACCCGATCTCGGCCGAGCTGACGTACGGGTTGGAGCGCATCGCGGCGTTTCTTCAGGATGTCGACAGCATTTACGACATCACGTGGGTCGTCGACCCCGATGGGCGCCCGGTGAAGTACGGCGAAATTCGCTTACAGGATGAGTTGCAGTTTTCCGTCTACAACTTTGAATTCGCGGATGTTGCCAAGGCGTGGAAGCATCTGGAGATGTACGAGGCGGAGTGCCAGGCGCTGCTGGATCAGTACGCGGCCCTGTCCAAGCCGGTGGGCTCTGACGGTTCTGGCGAAAAGCGAAAAGCAAAGAGCGAAGAAGCTGAGTCTGGCAAAGAGCGAGAAGCGAAAAGCGAAGAGCGAAAGGCTGCTCTTCTCCGTTTCCCGGTCCTTGGCGCCTTCGATCTCTGCCTGAAGTGCTCGCACCTGTTCAACCTTCTGGACGCCCGCGGCGCAATCAGCGTGACCGAGCGCGTCGGCGTGATCGCGCGAATTCGGGCGCTGGCGGTCGGCGTAGCCAAGGCGTACGTCGACCAGCAGAAAGCTGCGGCAGAAGCGGCGCCCACGCTCTCGCCGGAATCAGGCGAGAAGGATGGGGCACCCGCAGACAAAGCGCCTGCGCAGTTGGCGGCGTCGAGATCGTGAATGCTAATGACCCAAGTCCCGCGCAGCGGGATGGAAGGTGACAGCCCACCGTTTCAACGGTGGGTGAGCAGCCTACCCCGCCCTGAAGGGCGGGGCTATCACCTGTCGTGCTGTAGGCGCTTCTTGAATCGCAGGGCGAACGGAATGCTTCGGCAAGCGCCGAAATTGTGGCCAGTTCTTTACAGGCTTTGTTGTGACTCGAATCACACCCAAGAACGCACCCATGCTTCAGAATATAAGTTTGGCTGGGCGCGCATTGCTAGTAGCTGATTGCTGCCTTTATGTCTGACTTCCTACTCGAAATCGGTACCGAAGAAATTCCCGCACGAATGATCGACAGCGCCCGCGAGGAACTCGCCAAGCGCGTCGGCGACCTTTTGCAGCGCGAGCGCCTGGGTCACAGTCCGGCCATTCAGGCTTACTCCACTCCCCGCCGTCTGGCCGTGCTGGCCTCGGGCGTCGCCACGTCGCAGCCTGACGTCAGCGAGCAGGTGACCGGGCCCGTCGCTGAAGGTCGCCTACAAGGACGGTGCGCCTACGCCCGCTGCCGAAGCCTTTGCGAAGAAGGTCAACGTCCCTGTCAGCGCTCTCGAGAAAATCACGACGCCGAAGGGCGAGTATCTGGCCGCGACCGTGCAGAAAAAAGGCCGCCCCGCTGCCGACATTCTGGCGGAGGCATTGCCGAAAGAGATTGCCGGCATTTACTGGGCGAAGAACATGTACTGGCGCGGCAAGTCGGCCGAGCGCTTCGTGCGCCCGGTGCGCTGGCTGGTCACGCTGCTGGACGGCGAAGTGGTGCCGCTGGAGTTTGCCGGCATTCGCGCCAGCGGCACCAGCGAAGGCCATCGCATTCTGTCGGACGGTGCGCTGGCCATCCGCATGCCGTCGAACTACGTCACCACGCTGGCCGAGGGATCGGTCATCGCCAGCGCAGCCGAGCGCGAGCAGCGCATCCGTAAAGATCTCGACGTTGCCACCCGCACCATTCCCGGCGCCCGCTGGCGTGAAGACAAGTCGCTGCTCGACACCGTCGTCAACCTGACGGAGTTCCCTTCCGTCGTTCTCGGCAATTTCGATCCGGAATACCTTGCGCTGCCCGATGAAGTCCTGGTGACGGTGATGCGCGATCACCAGAAATATTTCGCGCTGGAAGATGCCAACGGCAAGCTGCTGCCGCATTTTCTCGCCGTGCTCAACACCAGCGGCGATCCCGATGGCCTGATTCGCCACGGCAACGAGCGCGTGCTGCGCGCCCGCTTCAACGACGCCCGCTTCTTCTGGGACACCGATCAGAAGATTCCTCTGCGCGACCGCGTCGAGATGCTGAAGTCGGTCACCTTCCAGAAAGACTTGGGCAGCTACTTCGACAAAACGCTGCGCGTGCAGCGGCTGGGCAGCAAAATCTCGGCAGTGATCAACTACGAGTGCGAGCGGACCAACAGGCCCCCATTGGTGCGCCCCGGCATCGTCTTCAAGGCCGGCGCTGCTGTCGAAGACCGACCTGACGACCGAACTGGTGAAAGAGTTCACCGAATTGCAGGGCATCATCGGCGGCCTGTACGCCAAGCGTGCAGGAACTCGATCCCATCATGCCGGAGGCGAACCACAACGCCATCGCCGAGGCCATCTACGACCACTACAAGCCGGAGTCGATGGACGACTCTGTGCCGCGCAGCATTGAAGGCGGCGTGCTGGCGATTGCCGACAAGGCCGACAGCATCGCCGGAATGTTTGCCCTGGGACTGCAGCCCACGGGCTCGAAAGATCCGTTTGCCTTGCGCCGTGCGGCCAACGGCATCGTCAAGATCATTGCCGAGCATAAGCTGCCGCTGCCGATCTCGAAACTCTTTGCCGATGCGCGCGCGGAATACGCAGGCTCGGAAGCCGAGAAGCGCTTCGATGCGAAGGTGAACTTCGAGGAGTCGATACGGAAGTTCATGCATGAGCGTCTTGAGTTCTATCTGAAAGACGTGCGTGGCTTCGCTTACGACGTGGTGAAGGCTGTGCTCGCGGCCGGCAGTGACGATGTGGTCGATGCCATCGAACGCGCCGAAGCGGTGAGCGAAGTGCGCGGCTCGGAGGACTTCGCTTCGATCTCGGTCGCGTTCAAGCGAATCAAGAACATTCTTCGCCAGGCGCGCGAGACGAACAAAGCGATCGCCGAACAGCTCGACCCGTCGGCGCTCGACCGAAGATTCAGAGAAGGAATTGGCGGCCAAGATTCCGGAGACGGCTGCGGCGGTTCGCCAGCTTCGCGAAGCAGAAGAACTATGCTGCGGCACTGGCGCAGATCAGCCGCTTGCGCCAGCCCGTGGACGCGTTCTTCGACAAGGTAATGGTGATGGTCGACGACGAGCGCGTGCGCGCGAATCGCCTGGCGCTGTTGCGCGATTTGTTGAGCGAGTTCTCAACCATCGCCGACTTTAGCGAGATCGTTACCGAAGGCAAGTGAGGTTAGCGCTAAGAGTGAGGCCCTTAAAGATTGTCATCACGAGCGAAGCGAGGGATCTGCTGTTCGTTTGCAGCGGCAGAAAAGCAGATTCCTCGCTGCGCTCGTAATGACAACTAACGCTCGTAATGACAATTTGAAACGCGAACTGCTTTGCCAACAAAGTTTTCAACGCAATCATGCAAGCACCAAGTAAAGGACTCCTATGAGCACTGCAACTGAAATGAAGGACGCGACCGCGAATTCGTCGGCCGTAAAATATGTCTACTTTTTCGGCGACGGCCATGCTGAAGGTCACGGCAAGATGAAAGACGAGCTCGGCGGCAAAGGCGCCGGGCTCGCCGAGATGACCAATGCCGGGCTCCCTGTTCCTCCGGGCTTCACCATCCAGACCGAAGCCTGCCGCGAGTACATGCCGCACCACACCGTCTCGAAAGAAGTCAACAACCAGATGGACGAAGCGCTTCGCCGCCTCGAACAGCTCCAGGGACAGAAGCTGGGCGGCGCCGACAATCCGCTGCTGGTCAGCGTGCGCTCGGGCGCAAAGTTCTCCATGCCGGGCATGATGGACACCATCCTCAACCTCGGCCTGAACGACAAGTCGGTCGAGGGCCTGGCCAAGCGCACCAACAATCCGCGCTTCGCCTACGACTCCTATCGCCGCCTGATCCAGATGTTCGGCAGCGTGGTGCTCGACATCCCCAAGGCGGCGTTCGAAGACGTGTTCGACGGCAAGAAGAAGCAGAAGAAAGCCAAGCTCGACACCGACCTCGACGCCAAGGCGTTGCAGGAAGTCATCGCGGAATACAAGAAGGTCGTCAAGCAGCACGCCAAGCAGGACTTCCCGCAGGATCCGCACGACCAGCTGGTCATGGCGCGTGATGCCGTATTCAGATCGCTGGCTGAACGATCGCGCCAAGCACTATCGCCGCATCAACAACATCGACGACATGCTGGGCACCGCCGTCAACGTGCAGGCCATGGTCTTCGGCAACCTGGGCGAGACCAGCGGCACCGGCGTGGGCTTCACCCGCAATCCCGGCACCGGCGTGAAAGAGTTCTACGGCGAGTTCCTGATGAACGCGCAGGGCGAAGACGTGGTCGCCGGCATTCGCACCCCGGTCCACATCTCCGAGCTCGAAAAGATCCAGCCCGACACCTACAACCAGCTGCGCGAAATCACCACGCGCCTGGAAAAGCACTACCGCGACATGCAGGACTTCGAGTTCACCATTCAGGACGGCCGCCTGTACATGCTGCAGACGCGCAACGGCAAGCGCACCGGTCGTGCCGCAGTCCGCGTCGCCATCCAGATGGTCGAAGAAGGCCTGATCACGAAGGAAGAAGCCATCTTCCGCGTCGAGCCCAACCAGCTCTACGACTTCCTCGTCCCCTCGCTCGACGAAAAGGGCAAGGACATCGAAGTTCTTGCCACCGGCCTGCCGGCCTCGCCGGGCGCGGCGGTCGGCCAGATCGTCTTCACCGCCGAAGATGCGGTCGAGAAGTTCAACAAGGACAAGAAGTCGCAGCTCATCCTCGTACGCGGCGAGACCACTCCCGAAGACATCGCGGGCATGGAAGTTGCGGCCGGCATTCTGACCTCGCGCGGCGGCATGACCAGCCACGCGGCCGTCGTCACCCGCGGCATGGGCAAGTGCTGCGTCGCCGGCGCCGGCGACATCGAAGTCGACGAGAAGGCGCGCGACATCCGCGTACACGGCAAGACGCTGAAGGAAGGCGACTGGCTCTCGCTCGACGGCACCACCGGCCGCGTCATCAATGGCCAGCTGAAGACCGTTGCGGCGCGTCCCGACGATCCCGAACTGCTCAAGCTGATGGGATGGGCCGAGCCCTTCCGCCGCATGGGCGTTCGCGCCAACGCCGACATTCCGCGCGATGCTCTGCAGGCGCGCGCGTTCGGCGCCGAAGGCATCGGACTGTGCCGCACCGAGCACATGTTCTTCGCCGAAGACCGTCTGCCGCACATGCGCGCCATGATCCTGGCCAACAGCGAGAAAGACCGCCGCATGGCGTTGCGCAAGCTGCTGCCGTATCAGCGCAACGATTTTGTCGGCATCTTCCGCGCCATGGACGGATTCCCGGTCACCATCCGCACCCTCGATCCGCCGCTGCACGAGTTCCTGCCGCGCCGCGAAGACCTGATGGTCGACATCGCGAAGCTGGAGCTCACCAAGCCGAAGTCGCCCAAGCTGAAGGAGCTTCGCACGCTGCTCAATCGCGTCGAGCAGTTGCACGAAGTCAACCCCATGCTCGGACTGCGCGGCTGCCGCCTCGGCATCACCTATCCCGAGATCACCGAGATGCAGGCGCGCGCCATCTTCGAGGCCGCCGTCAAGGTCGCCAAAGAAGGCGTGAAGGTGAAGCCGGAGATCATGATTCCGCTGACCACCGGCCTGAAGGAAATGGCCAACCAGGGCTGCGCTGGTGCGTCGCGTGGCCGAAGAGGTTTTCGCCGAGAAGGAATTCAAGGTGGAGTACCTGGTCGGCACCATGATCGAGTTGCCGCGCGCCGCCCTGATGGCCGATGAGATCGCCAAGGAAGCCGAGTTCTTCAGCTTCGGCACCAACGATCTCACCCAGACCACCTTCGGCTTCTCGCGCGACGATGTCGGCAAGATTCTGACCGCGTACCTGTCGGAAGGAATCCTGAAGCAGGACCCGTTCGCGGTGCTCGATCGCGACGGCGTCGGACAACTGCTGAAGATCGCCGTCGAGAAGGGCCGGGCGACGCGTCCGACCATCAAGATCGGCATCTGCGGAGAACACGGCGGCGAGCCATCGTCGGTCGAATTCTGCGCTTCGCTCGGCTTCAACTACGTTTCGTGCTCACCGTATCGCGTGCTGACAGCCAGGTTGGCGGCGGCGCAGGCGGGCGCCAGCGCGGAGCTGAAAATTGAAGGCGGAAGAACGAAGTAGCAGTGGCCAATGGTCAGTGGCCAGTCGTCAGTAAATGAGAAGGGCTCGGCTTTACGCCGGGCCCTTCTCTTTGTAGCGATTTTCCTACTGCCAGCAGAACGCTCACGGGTGCCCCAGGTCTCGCGCTGTTCGAGACCTGGGAGGGTATCAAAGCTCGTAACTATCGCGTAGTCCATAGGAGAGCCTCACAGCCCTGTGGCCGCGGGTAGATTACTTGGAATGGGAACGTCCCGTATCGGTTCCATTTCCGGTCCGACCCTATACATTTTTGCAGCGTTTACAAGCAATTCTAGGAGTATTACCAGGGTGCTTTCGCCTGTAGCTTGGTAGGGCACGATCTCGGATAACGTCTGCTGCGCTCAGCGACGATTCCAGTCCGGCGCTGCCGGATTTATCCCCGAGTTAACCAACCAGACAGCCGCTGCGAATGGAGGAATTCGTGAAAGTTAAGTTTTTGACTGCCGTGACCTGCATCATGTTGTTTGCCAGCCTGATGTACGCAACCACCCCGGCCAAGCAGATCCCTGCCGGCAAGAAAGCTAAAGTCGTCGGCGAAATCGTGTCCCGCAATGGCGACATGATCAACGTAAAGGAAAAGAAGACCAATCAGATGGTCGTCGTCAACCTCACCGACAACACCAAGATCGCCCGCGAAAAGGGCAGCCTGAGAATGCGCCGCTCTGACATGGATGTCACCGCGATGGTTCCCGGCCTGACCATCAGCGCCGAGGGCGTGGGTAATGCGCAGGGACAATTGGACGCGACCAAGGTAACGTTCGATCCTGATACCTTCGCCATCGAAGTTGCCCAGGAGCAGCAGATTGAAGCCAACAAGGCCGCTGCCGCCCAGGCTCAGTCGACGGCCAACTCCGGCGTAGCCCAGGCGCAGGCCGCGCAGTCTTCGGCTAACACCGCGCAGTCCTCGGCGAACGCTGCCGGCACGGCTGCCGTCGGAGCCGGTGCTCTTGCTCTGGCCGACGCCGATGCCGTCGTGATGGTCAACAAGCGCGTCTCTGACCTGGGCGACTACAACACGGTTGCCGAGGCGGGCATTTACTTCCAGACCGGCGTTTCAGCGCTCGACGCAGCCGGCAAGGCCGACCTCGACAAGCTGGCGCAGATGGCGCAGTCCACTTCCAACTACATGATCGAAGTGGCCGGCTACGCTTCCACCACCGGTACCAAGGCCGAGAACCAGAAGCTGAGCGACGCCCGCGCGACCGCGGTGGTCGACTACCTCCGCCAGAACGGCAGCATCCCGATGCGCCGCTTCCTGGTGCCTGCCGGCTACGGCGCCAGCCATCCGGCGGCCTCCAACACCGACTCCCAGGGCCGCGCCCTCAACCAGCGCGTCGACGTGAAGGTCCTGGTCAACAAAGGCCTGAACCAGTAGTTTGCGACAGAGCCACACGTGAGAAGAGGCCGCGCGATGCGGCCTCTTTTTCGTTGCTGTTTGTCGGTGGCCGGTTATCAGTTGTCGGTTGTGTGTTGTCAGTGGGTCAATGGTCAGTTTGTCGGTGGTCGGTTGCGAACCCTTGATGAATTGTCATCCTGAGCGCAGTGGAGTCCGCGCAGCGAACGCAACGGAGTCGAAGGATTCGCGGTTCGATGGCAGCGGCACGACGCCAGAGTTCAACGGGAAGGCTCGCAGCAAGCAGGTCTTAACTGACAACTGACAACCGACCACTGACAACTGTCTTCTCACTGCGTCTGCTGCAGCTTCGCCACCAGCTTTTGCGCCAGGTTCTCTTCCGACTCCGACCACAACACGCGTCCGCTGATGCCGCAGTTCTTCTCCACCGCCGCTGAGAAAGCCACCAGCTTGGCAATATTGGCTCGCAGATATCGTTCGATGGCGGGCGACAGCGAGCGCTCTTCGTACACGAACGACGAGTCGAGGCCGAAGTCGCCCTCGATATGTCCGTCGTCGGTGTAAATGCCCTCGTCGAACTGCACCCCATGAACCAGGAAGCGCACCGCGACCGGCTTCTGCACCCAGGTGTCGCCGTTCTCGTGGTCGCTGGGCACCCACAGGTCCCAGAAAGCCTCGAAGACGAAGGCGTAATCGTCGTGCGCAAACTCGCTGGCCACGTCGACCGCCTCTTCCACCGAGACGCCGGGATCGAAACGCCGCTCCAGCACGGTAGGCTCGCTCCAGGCAACCGGATGCACCGAAAGATAGGTGATGCCCTCGCGCAGCGCGGAGAATGGAAACTGCCGCAACACCGCTGCCGTGCGCGTCATCATCTCATTTTCACGGAAGGTGGGAAACCAGATGCTGAGGTATAACGAGTCCGCCATCGGGACATTGTAACGCGGCGGGGAGCAGCGCGACGGGGAAGGAATTTTTCACCACGGAGGCACTGAGAAATGGAATGAATCAGCAGGCTTGACTCGTTGAGACCGTTCCTGACCGGCGAACTTGTCATCACGAGCGTATCCGGGTCCCCAGCGAGGGCCAGCTTTGCCCTCGTTGGGGTGGAGAAGCGAGGGATCTGCTGTCCGTCCCTACCCGCAGAAAAGCAGATTCCTCGCTACGCTCGGAATGACAATTAACAGAGCTGGCGGCCCCAGTTTTTGCCAAGTGCCAAGTGCGAAGTGCCAACTGCCCTCTGCTAACTGGCAACTGCGGCTTTTCTCACGCCGTCAGCCGCTTTTTCGCCTTGATCTCGTCCAGTAGAGCGTCGATCTTCTGCTCGCGCTCCAGCGAGTGCAGCCGGCCCTCGATGTCGTCGCCCAGTATCTCGTGCTTGGCCTGGCCCAACGCCTCTTCGCGAGCGACCTTCGTCCGCATGCGATCGAAGGTGCGATTCTCGCCATCGGGCGTGAGCTGCGCGTCGGCGGCCTTATTGACGGCACGCGAGCGGCGATGCTGCGCGATCAGCAGATCGGCCTTCGCCTTCGCCTCCGACAGTTTCAACTCCAGCTTTTTCAGCGCGGCCTTCAGCGCCTCCACCTGCGCCTGCTGGTCGGTGATCTGCTGATCGAAACTTTCAGCCAGCTGCTGAAAGCTCATCGCGCGCTCCAGCGCGGCGCGCGCCAACTCGTCGTCTTTCTTATCCACGGCTAGCTCCGCTTTGCGCATCCAGTCGGCATGCTTCTCCGCGTTGTCCTTCTTCTTTTTCTCCAGCAGGTGCAGATCGGCGAGCGCAATCGCCACCTGCGTCTTCACCTGAATGAACTGGTTCTCCATATCGAGGATCACCTGCTTGAGCATCTTCTCGGGATTCTCCGCACGATCGACCAGATCGTTCAGATTCGCCCGTACCAGCGTTGCAACTCGATCCAGTAATGCCATAATCAACTCCTTTTGGCTGTCAGCTAGAACTTCAGAAATCTTCGGGTGCCCCATCCTTCTCGCCCGCTTTTGGCGAGAGGGTGGGATCGAGATCGATTCAAACCGGCTCGCCGCGAACCGCAGCCAGCAAACAGGCGACGAGCAGTCCTCCCACAGCACCGATCAGGACCGCGATGTTCGAGTGCGTGACGTAGCGGACCACCACTCCCAGCAGCGTTCCGATCAGGCCCAGATTCACCAACAAGTGCGTACTGTCATTCTCGGAAAACATAAACATCCTTAGAGGCTGTGCGCTATCGGTCTTCAGCTCTCGGCTAGATCCCTTGGGTACCTTCCGGTGCCCCAGGTTAACGTCGCCAACGGATGGCCGAACCCGGGAGCACCACAATGTCTACTTCCCTGCACCCGCAGCCTTCGCCTTCTCGTCATCGGCCGGCGGCAACACATCCGGCTTCGGCGACTTATCGCCGATCGTCCGGATCTTGCCCAGCAGGTCCGACATCTGCATGCCCGACAGCGCCTCGAACAGCGCCGGCACCTGCGCCGCCATCTCGGTAATGTCGCCGGTGATCTTGTTCATCCCCGCCGAGTGGCCGTTGCCGGTCGAGACAATCGTGATCTTGTCGACATTCGCCAGCGGGCTGGCCAGCGCCTTCACGATCTCCGGCAGCCCGGTGATCAGCTTGTCGACGACGGCAGCCTGGTTGTACTCCTGGAAAGCTTCGGCCTTGACGTTCATGGCGCGAGCCTCGGCGTCACCCTTCTTGAAGATGATCTCGGCCTCGGCTTCACCCTGCGCTCGAATCGCGCTGGCGCGGCCTTCAGCTTCCACCGTCGTCCGCGACTTCTCGGCATTCGCCAAAGTCTCAATGCGCTGACGCTCGATCTCGGCGCCCTTCAGCACGGTGGCGATCAATTCCTTCTCGCGACGGCTGATCTCGGCTTCCTGCACCTTGATCTGCGCCTCTTTCTCCACCTGCTGCACCTTCACCGATTCGGCAATCACCTGCTGCTGCATCACGTTGGTTTGAATTTCGTAGGCCTTGTCGGCCTGCGCCTGCTGGCGCTTCACCAGTTCGGTGTACGTCGCCTTCTTCACCTCGAGATCGCGTTGCGCCTCAGCCTGGCGGGCGAGCGATGCCGTTTCGGCCGCGACGCGCTCCTGGTCAGCCTGCGCTTTCGCAGTCGCAGACTCGCGCAGCGCGATGGCGCGCTTGATGGCAGTATCGCGATCGGCTTCGGCCGTGGCCACATCGGCGTCGCGCTTGATGCGCGCAATGTCAGGACGGCCCATGTTGGTGATGTACTCGTTCTTGTCGCGAACTTCTTTGATGGTGAACGAGATCACTTCCAGGCCCATCTTGTTCATGTCGTCGGCGCAGGTCGTGCGCATGCGGTCGGCCACCATCTCCGGCTGCTTCACGATCTCTTCCACCGTGAGCTGGCCGATGATGCCGCGCAGGTGACCTTCCATCACCAGGCGGATCAGGGCTTCGCGATCGGGCGGCGTCTTGGTCAGAAACTGCTCGGCCGCCGTCATGATCGATTCCGGATCGGACTTGACCTTGATCTGCGCAACGGCTTCGACGGTTACGGCGACGCCCTGCTTGGTGTAGAGATCCTGTTGCGGGCGCACATCAAACGACATCAGTTCCAGCGAGAGTTCGCGGCAGTTCTCCACCATCGGCAGAATGACGGTGCCGTGACCCTTGATGATGCGCGGACCGCGGAAGCCGTACACCACCAGTGCTTCGTTGGGTCCGGCCTTGCGATACAACTTGGCAAAGACGGCCATCAGCAGCAGGATGGCGGCGACCGAGGTCCAGGCAATGATTAACGCTTCGGTTGGTATGTGCGGCATAAACGTCTCCTTAAATGCGGCAACTAGCAATTAGCGACTAGCAACTAGCAGATCGGCAATTAGCGAGTTAGAGGCATGGGCGGCCGCGACGCGTCCCTTGTTTGACAGTCGCTAGTTGCTAGTTGCTAGTCGCTGTCTTCTCCGCCATCTCGTCCCAGCGACGTACATACGCAATTCCCTTCTCGTAGCGCGTGATGATGACTTCGGTATCGCGGGGCATCGCTTCGCCGCTCTCGCTGCGGGCGCCGCAGGTAACGCGCGCGCCCTCCTGCGAAAAGATGATCTCGCCGGTGCCGCCTTCGCGAATCGTGCTGATCACGCGCCCCAGCATGCCCACGCGGTCATAGTCGGCCGGATCGAGCCAGCGGTCGTGCTTCATCAGCAGCTTGGCCACGAACCAGAAGATGATGGTCGCGCCCACCATTCCAGCGGCGACCGCGATCAGCATGATCAGGCTGACCACCAGCGTCGAATAGCGCGTCAGCAGATAACCGGTCCCGCCAAACCAGGCGAGGAACGCCGTCAGGGTGGCGAAGTTGAAGACCGGCATGTGCGCGTCCGGACTGCTGCCACCGGCATGCGGAGCCCCACCGGCATGCGGCATCGCCACGTGTCCGTGCGGAACATGCACGTGGAAGTGGGGCAGATGAAACGACCCGCCGACGAACGACAACACGCTCAGCGTTATGCCCACCAGAAAGCACACCAGATAGAAAATTTCCAGCCCGCTCATAAACTCACTCCGCCTGCTTCTTGCCGTTGCGGCCGCGCCGGCCGTTCGCCGCCTGTACTGCCGCCGGCTTCAAAACTTCCGTCAAGCCGCTCCACCAACTCCGGCGTCTCCAGGATCGCGCCGAGGAGGATCAGGGCCTTGCGACTGTCTTTGTGCTTGGCCACCTGCAGCAGCGCATGGTGCAGTTCAGGATCGTTCACCGACTGCTCCGCCCCATTGATCAGCCACAGGTCGAGCCGGTCTTCGGTGGCGCGCAGGTCGCTGGTCAGCTCCGTGTGATAACCCTCGGGATCGTCGACCAGGTATCCGGGATGCACCTTGAAGAACCGCGCCAGCAGCATGCGCGAGGCGTTGGTCAGGTGCGGCCGCGCGCCGCTCTCGATCTGCGACAGGTACGACTGGCTCAAGCCCGCGCCCAACTCTTTCTTGAGCGCCCGGACCAGGTCCTGCTGCGTCATCTCGCGATCCAGGCCGCGCAGCGTGCCTTCGACCAGGCGCAGGTAGCGAAGTTTTTCTCCCAGCTTCATATTACGAATTGCAATTATAGTATTGCAATTTGCGATGTCAAGAACTGGATTTGGCTTGGAATGATGGGGTTGGGGATTGGTGAGGTTTGGGCGCTGAAAACTCGAGAACGGACGGCTCGTCAGCCTGAAGGCTGCCTCGCACGGTCGACTTTAAAGAGCTTAGGCGGCACGGCTGGAAGCCGTGCCCTTTCAAAGCCGATCGAAGCGGAGTTTTTCAGCAGCCTGTTCAGTCGTGCCTGACGTGCCTTCTTGATTTGTCATCCTGAGCGGAGCGTCCGCGCCTTTGCTTTTCCGCCGCTGCCTTTGCGGCGAGCGGACGCGCAGTCGAAGGACCTGCGTTTCGTGCGGCGCCATCCACCGCCGGCAAACCGCAGGTCCCTCGACTCCGCTTCGCTCCGCTCGGGACGACAATTCGTAGGCGATCTAAAAAACGCAAGTGCGATGAAAAGAAGACGATGCGCCTTAGCGCCTAGCCGACGGCCGTTCAGCGCGCGAAGTACAGCAGCCCGAAGATATACAGCCACAGCGCGCCCATGAAATGCCAATACCACGCTGTCACGTCGAGGATGATGCGGCGCGTTTCCGGCGGGCGATGAAACAGGTTGCTGATGCCTGCATAGAGCAGCGCGATCAGTCCGCCCATCAGGTGTACGGCATGTACGCCGGTCACGATGAAGAACAGAGAAATACTGGTGTTGGTGGCGAAGGTGGGATTCATCTGCAGCAGCAGGCGCCAGGCGTAAATCTGCCCGGCGAGAAAGCCGGCGCCCAGCAGGATCGTCGTCCACAACCAAGGCAGCGCGTGATTCTTGTCGACGCGAATGCCGGGGATGTCGGCAATCGGCGCCAGGGCAACATCTTGGGCGGCGCGGCGGCGCGCGACTTCCAGCGTGGTGCTGCTCACCAGAAGAACGAACGTGTTAAGCACGAGGATGCGCAACGGGAGCGTCAGCGGCACCCAGTTGGTGACGTAGTTGTTGCTCGCCGGGTCCCAGGTCTCGCCCGCCTTGCGCACCACGTAGACGGTGGTGAACGAGACAAACAGCATCACCACCGACGACATCAGCATGATGAGCACCAGGCGATAGCGCCGCAGCCGCTCGTTGTAGCTGGGCTCATTGTCGCCGCCGCGGCCGCCGCCTCCACTCCCGCCGCCGGGCCAGTTCTCGGCCGGCGGACGGCCTCCGCCGCCAAACGAGGTCTTCGGATTGCGAACGCTGATTCCCCGGCTCATAGACAACTCAGAAGAGACGATGCTGGCGTCGGACATTGCAGAGGCTGCTCGGCTCGCGTCACAGCCTCTTGTGACACTATGATGCTCCCCGCCTCGGCTGGGAAACAAGAGGAGCATCAAGGAACGGAATGGGGTATTTTGATTTCGAACATTCCTGCTTCCCGGCGATGGCAAGATGGAAAAATGTGCCCCCGTTAGAGTTTGCGGGCGCCCCATTTTCCGCCGCCGGTGAAGTGGTTGCCCGAACGCAAAGCATTTCCTGGGCTGCTTTTGTACAATGGCCCAACCCCATGGACATCGCTCAGGTTCGCCAGGAATTTCCGGCGCTCGCGCAACAGGTCTTTCTCGACTCTGCCTGCGTCAGCCTCGCCCCACAACGCACCGTCGCCAAGCTACGCGAGTTTCTCGACATGGCTGCGTTTTGCCCGTCGGGCTCATCGACGCAACATCACCTCGACATGGACGCCATGCGCAACGCCGCGCGCCCGCAGATCGCGCAGCTCATCAACGCCGCCGCAGACGACATCGCGCTGGTCGAGAGCACCACGCACGGCCTCAACCTCGCGGCCAGCGCCATTCCGCTACGGCGCGGCGATCGCGTCATCCTCTCCGACCTGGAATTTCTGGAGGTCGCGCTGCCCTGGCTGCAGCGCCGCGACGAGTTCGGCATCGCCATCGACGTTCTGCCCAATCGCAACGGCAAGCTGCTGATCGAAGATGTCGAGGCCGCGATGATCCGCGACACGCGCGTCGTAGCCGTCAGCTCGGTGCAGTGGAACAACGGCTTCCGCTGCGATCTCGACGCGCTCTCGCGCCTCTGCCGCGACCGCGGCGTCTTCCTCATCGTCGACGCCATCCAGCAAATCGGCGCCATTCCCTTCGACGTGCAGAAAACGCCGGTCGACGCCCTGGCCTGCGGCGGACACAAGTGGCTGCTCTCGCCCTTCGGCTGCGGCTTCCTCTATCTCAGCAAGGCGTTTCGCGCGAAGGTGAAACCGCCGCTGGCCGGATATCTTTCCGTTGCCGAGCCGGAAGACGGATGGGGAACGTACTTCGGCACGCCGTCGATCTCGCCTGTCGGCGACTTTGCTTACGTGAAAACCGCGCGCCGCTGGGAGCACGGTGGCACCGCAAACTACCCGGGCGCGATTGGTCTGGCCGAAGGCGTCGGCCTGCTCAACGAAATCGGCATTGTCAACATCGGCGAGCACGTCATGTCGCTTACCGACCACCTCATCGCCGCGCTCCAGCAGGCAGAAATCCACGTGGTCACGCCGGAAGATCGCCGCTATCGCTCCGGCATCGTCACCTTCACCCTCGACACGCCGAGCGCGAATGCCGCGCTCATCGACTTCCTGAAGGATCGCCGTGTGCTGGTCTCGCTGCGCTATACCTCCGATGTCGGCGGCGTGCGCGTCGGCTGCCATCTGTTCAACAACACGGCCGATCTCGACCGCCTGGTGGAAGAGACATCGAACTTCGTGCGCCAACGTGGAAAGGCGCACGCCTGATGGCGGCTGACCCGCTTCCATTACCAGAGCGCCACGCCGAGGCCGTTGCCAACGAGCAGGGGCTGGCGCGCAAGCTGACCGAACGCCAGATGAGCATGATCGCCATCGGCGGGGCCATCGGCACAGGACTGTTTCTCGGCAGCGCGCTCGCGGTACGCACCGCCGGACCGGCCGTCATCCTCAGCTACCTCTTCACCTCGGTCATCGCGCTGCTGCTGATGTTCGCGCTGTCGGAAATGGCGGTTGCCCATCCCACCGCGGGCTCCTTCGGCGTCTACGCCGATCTCTACGTCTCGCCATGGGCGGGGTTCGTCGTCCGCTACACGTATTGGGCGGCGCAATCGATTGCCGCCGGCGGCGAGGCCGTTGCCGCAGCTATCTACACGCGCTGGTGGTTCCCGCACACGCCGGTGTGGATGTGGGTTGTGCTCTACTCGGCGCTGCTGGTGTACATCAACGCCACCAGCGTCGCCGCCTTCGGCAGCTTCGAGTACTGGTTTTCGACGATCAAGGTAACCGCGATCGGCGTCTTCATCGTGCTGGGTACGGGAATGCTGCTGGGCCTTCATCAGCAGCAGCCGATCGGCTTGCAGAACTTCAGTGCCCACGGCGGATTTCTGGCGAAAGGCTGGAGCGGCGTGTGGTTCGCGCTGGCCTTCGTCATCTTCGGCTTCATCGGCACAGAGATCGTCGCCGTCACCGCCGGTGAAGCGGAAGATCCGGAGCGCTCAGTGCCGCGCGCCATGCGGACCATGCTGTTGCGCCTGGTGATTTTCTACATTGGCGCCATCACCGTGCTGGTCGGCGTTATTCCCTGGAACGATATCCAGCCCGGACAGAGCATCACCGTCAGCCCGTTCGTGCGCGTCTTCGAAGTGATGCACGTGCCGCTGGCCGCTGCGATCGTGAACTTCGTGGTGTTGACCGCCGCGCTCTCCGGCATGAACTGCTGCCTGTATCTCTCGACGCGCATGATCTTCTCGCTCGCGCGCGCCGGTTATGCCCCGAGTCGATGGGCCGCGTCTCCGCGCGGGGCGCGCCGATTCCCGCGCTGCTGGTGTCGGCCGGCGGCCTCGGCATCGCGACGCTGTTTGCCATCGTGTTTCCGAATTCGGCGTATGTCTACATGTTCGGCATCGCCCTTTTCGGTGGGCTCTTCGTCTGGATGATGATCTTTGTCACCCATCTCTACTTCCGCAAAGAGTGGCAGCGGAGAGGTGGACGCCGCCTGCCGGTTCGCATGCCGCTGTTTCCCGTGACCACCATTTTGGGAGCGCTCGCGGTGCTGGCGATCATCGTGTCCACGTGGTGGGTGGAAGGCATGCGCCCCACACTGGAATCCGGGATTCCCTGGTTGCTGGCCTTGACGATTCTGTACTTCCTCCGCCGGCGCCAGCAGCAGCGACGCGGATAGCTGCGCAGTTTTTCGCCGCCCGGCCGCTCCGAACGTACGTTCGAGCACAAGCCTCGGCACCGATCCGCGAGCCGATCACCGGCCGCTTTCCGGCCTTTTGTCTGACGTCCGTTACTCCCCTCCCACCCGCATAAACACAGCCCCGAAACCCTCAGGCGAAATGGGCCGGCCTTGCGTGACCAGCCTCACGCGACGGCGTGAGTACCAAACCCCATGTGACCCCAGTCACATGCCGACGTGAGTACACTCACTGCCCCTTGGTGCCTGTCTCGGCGATGTTGGAATGTTCCCCGGTGTGTACCTGGCCCGGATGAAAAGCGAGGGCTTTCAGTGAAACGCTGCAGTTTGATTTTTCTTGCTGCCATGCTGCTCTTCACAGCGGCAGTTGCACAAACATCTTCGACCAAGAAACCGGGCAAGGCCGCCGCGGCGGCCGCGAAGATGAGCAACGATGACTGCCTGGCCTGCCACAACGACCCGACGATGACCAAGGAGGAGAACGGCAAACAGATCAGCCTGGGCATCGACGACAAGAAGTTCAAGGCTTCCGCGCACAGCGTCTTCTCCTGCACCGACTGTCACACCGATGTGAAGAGCGCGCCCCACGAGACCACGCCGGCCAAGCCCAAGTGCGCCACCTGCCACGCCGATCAGCAGGCTGCTTACGATCGCGGCGTTCATGCCAAAGCGGCCGCCGCCGGCAACATGAATGTCGCCAAGTGCCAGGACTGCCACGGCAGCGTGCACGAGATTCTGCCGGCCAGCGATCCGAAGTCCAAGGTCGCGCACGGCAACATTCCGCAGACCTGCGGAGCCTGTCACGGACAGAAGTTTGTAATGGCCTCGGGCGGCATGACCGCCGCTGCCTTCGACTCCTACCAGGAAAGCGTACACGGCAAGGCGGTTGCTGCCGGTTCGGACAAGGCTGCGGTCTGCACCGACTGCCACGGCGAGCATGACATCCTGGGAGCCGGCGATCCCAAGTCGCCGATCAACAAGTTCAACGTACCCACCACCTGCGCCAAGTGCCACGCCGACGTGAAGACCGCGTACATGCAGAGCATTCACGGCGAGGCCATTCAGCGCGGCAACTGGCAGGCTCCGGTCTGCACCGATTGCCACGGCATTCACACCATCAAGGCTCCGAAGGACGCCAAGTCTTCCGTCGCCGCGGCGAATGTGAAGAACACCTGCGGCTCCTGTCACTCAGGGGTGCGACTTTCCGACGAGTTCGGTGTACCCGGCGGGCGCGTGACCTCGTACATGGCGAGCTATCACGGCATGGCGTCGGAGGTGGGCTCCAACACCGTGGCCAATTGCGCCAGTTGCCACGGCGTGCATAACATTCTGCCGTCCAGCAATCCGCGCTCGACCATCAATCACGCCAACCTGGCGAAGACCTGCGGCCAGTGCCACCCGGGCGCCAACGACAAGTTCATCACCACCAAGGTTCACCTGGGCGCCGTGGAACGAGCCGACGTGGGCACCAAGCTGATTGCGTCTGATCAAACAGTTTTACCTGTGGATGATCATCGCGGTGATCGGCGGCATGGTGCTGCACAACCTGATCGTCTTCCGCAAGAAGCTGATCCTGCACCGCATCGGGCAGCCGCGCATTCTGTTCCGCATGACCCTGGCCCAGCGCATTCAGCACCTCACGCTGCTGACCAGCTTCTTCACGCTGGTGTTGACCGGCTTCGCGTTGCGTTATCCAAACTCGTGGCTGGCGATGCTCTTCGTCAACGAAGTGGTGCGCAGCTACATTCACCGCATCGCCGGCGTGGTGCTCATCGGCGTGAGTTTGTATCACGCCTGGTATCTGGCGACCAACGCCGACGGGCGCCAGTTGCTGAAAGACATGCTGCCCGACTGGAAGGACATCACCGATGCCCGCGACGCCTTCCGCTTCTACCTGGGCTACAGCGAGCGCCGGCCGATGTTCGGCCGCTTCACCTATGCCGAGAAGATGGAGTACTGGGCGCTGGTCTGGGGCATGTTTGTCATGGCGACGACCGGCCTGATGGCGTGGTTCAAGGTAGGCGTGGGCGAACGCGTTCCCGGCTGGTGGGTCGACGTTGCCATCACCATTCACTGGTACGAAGCGGTGCTGGCCACGCTGGCCATCATCGTGTGGCACCTCTACGGCGTAATCTTCGATCCCGACGCCTACCCGATGAACTGGGCGTGGTTCGACGGCCGCATGTCAATTGAGCACTACGAACATGAACACCCGATGGACATCGGGGCCATCGAGAAGGCGCGAGGTCCGGAAGAGCCGTCCGAGAGCGCCGAAGAAGAACCTGCCGAAACCACCGGCGGACACAAGTAAAAACCGGAGTGCGGGGCCGAAAAATGGCCTCGCACCCATTTCGTGGGATTGCCTTGCAGCACGTCGTTGCCGGACGATTCTCACGGGTATGAACTGCAGCACTTTGTGTTTTGCAACTTAGGGTGAGGCAAAGGAAGGGAATCTCTCATGACTGAGGACACGCAAGAGGGCGCTCCTCTGCGCGATCATCCGCCCGTTACCAAGGATCTCATTAAGAACCCAATCAGCTTGATCGGACTGGCGCTGGCGATTGTCGCTGGAGCCAACATCGTGTTCCTGGTGGCGATCGACCTGCTCAGCAGCCAGCCATCGCCATACATCGGCATTCTGGCTTACATGGTGGCGCCCGCGTTCCTGGTCGCCGGACTCATCCTGGTCCCGGCCGGCATGGTTTACGAACGCCGGCGGCGACTGAAGCAGGTCGGCGTAACCCCGCACTTCCCCAAGCTGGACCTGAACAAGCCGTCGCAGCGCAGCACGGTGGCGTTCGTGCTGAGTTTCGTTGTGGCCTTCGCGCTGATCAGCGCCGTGGGCAGCTATAAAGCCTATGAGTTTACCGACTCGGTGCAGTTCTGCGGACAGCTCTGCCACAGCGTCATGCATCCGGAGTTCACGGCCTACGAAGCTTCACCGCACGCCCGCGTGGCCTGCGTGGAATGTCACGTGGGCTCGGGTGCCAGCTGGTATGTGAAGTCGAAGCTGTCAGGCGCGCGCCAGGTGTATTACACCGCATTGGGCACGTATCCGCGGCCGATTCCGACGCCCGTGAAGAACCTGCGGCCGGCGCCGCAAACCTGCGAGCAATGCCACTGGCCCAAGAAGTTCTGGGGCTCGCAACTGAAGACCTTCACCCACTACGGTGATGACGAACAGAACACGCCGCGCGTGCTTCGCCTGCTGATCAAAACCGGCGGCGGCGATCCATCGCTCGGCCAGGCTGGTGAAGGCATTCACTGGCACATGAACATCAGCAACAAGATCTCCTACATCTCCACCGACGAAGAGCGGCAGGTGATTCCCTACGTGAAGGTGGAAGATGCACAGGGCCACGTCACCGAGTACATGACCAAAGACAATCCGCCGACGCAGGCGCAACTCGACAAAGGCGCGCAGCGCAGGATGGATTGCATCGATTGCCACAACCGGCCCAGCCACATCTACACGCCGCCGGATCTCTCGGTCGACCGCAGCATCACCGGACGCAGCATCGACGTCTCGCTGCCCTTCATCAAGCAGCAGGGCGTGCAGGTGCTGACCGCCGATTACAAGACCACCGACGAGGCTAAGAAGGCCATCGCCGACAACATCACGAAGTTCTACAACGACAAGTATCCGCAGATTGCATCGACAAAGGCTTCCAGCGTTCAAGGGGCGATCGCGGAGTTGCAGCGCATCTACGGCACCACGTTCTTTCCCGACATGAAGGTGAACTGGAAGACGCATCCCAACAACATCGGACACTTCTACTTCCAGGGCTGCTTCCGCTGCCACGACGGCAACCACGTCAGCAAGGAAGGCAAGGTCATCAGCAAGGACTGCAACTCGTGCCACACGGTGCTGGAGCAGAAGGAAGGCACGATGGAACTGACGGCGCTGCCGACCCAGACGTTCAAGCATCCGGTGGACATCGGCGACCTGAAGAACGTGAACTGCTCCGACTGCCACACCGGGGGAGTCGGGCCGTAAGGCAGTGGCCAGTTGTCGGTTGTCAGTTCTCAGCTTCGCAAGCGTCCGCTCACGGGTTCATCTGTGGGCGGATTTTCTTTGGCGGGTGCGGTCGTTCGCTCGGCTGCCTTTGCGGAGCGGCGGACGGGCAATCGAAGGATCCGCGGCTCGGCGCACAACCTTCCTGCGCGCGGAAACCGCAGATCCTTCGACTTCGTTCGGCGCCCTGCGGCGCCTCACTACGCTCAGGATGACAATTCTAAAACTATGCGCACTTTGACAGCCGCCAGAGCATAGCGGTGGCCCATAGCTCTGGCGACACTCCCGGCTCCTGGTCGACGGCCATTTCCTCGGAGTGACATACATCACAGCCTCCCGTGACGCCACTCACGGCCCCTTGGGTCGTCGAAATCCTATCTTGGAAGCATAGAAATGAGCCGTTAGCAGTTCCGCATGGGGCGGGGAGGAAATAGCAATCATGACAACGATAACGGGCAGCACGCATACCTCGAAGAATCAACCGGCGGGCAAGAAAGAATACAAACCGCGGCTGATCTTCTGGGAGGTCACCAAGGGCTGCAACCTGCGCTGCATTCACTGCCGCGCCACCGCGACTGAGCTGATGTCGCCGGCTGACCTGCCCACCGCCAAAGCGTTGAACATCATTTCGCAGATCGCCGAGTTCTCCAACCCGATCCTGGTGCTGAGCGGCGGCGAGCCGCTGTATCGTCACGATATTTTTCAGCTGGCCGAGTACGCCACCAGTCGCGGCATCCGCACGGCGCTGGCGACCAACGGCACGCTGGTCACGAAAGATGTCGCCGAGAAAATCAAGAACGCCGGCATCAAGCGGGTGTCGATTTCGATCGACGGTGCCGACGCTACGACGCACGACAGCTTCCGCGGAATTCCCGGCGCCTTCGACGCGGCAATTTATGGCATGCGCAACCTGCAACAGGTCGGCGTCTCGGTGCAGATCAACACGACGATCGCGCGGCACAACGCGCATCAGCTGCCTGACGTGCTCGACCTGGCGCGCCGCCTGGGCGCGGATGCCCTGCATACCTTCCTGCTGGTTCCGGTAGGGTGCGGCGTCGATATCGCTACCGAGCAGATGGTTCCTCCCGAAGAATACGAGCGCATGCTGAACTGGTTCTACGACAAGTCGCTGGAAGGCGGCATCGAGTTGAAAGCCACTTGCGCGCCGCACTACTTCCGCGTGATGCGGCAGCGCAAAGCTGCCGACAAGATGGCGGAACGTCAACAGGCTGTGCCGGCAGTCGCCGAAGTTGACGCGATCGGCCCGACCGACATGACCATGCCCGGGTCGACCGGCATTTCACTCAGGCCGGGCGGCGCACCGCCCGTCGGACACACCGGGAACTTTGGCAGCCACCCCGGCGACATGAACGCGATGACCAAGGGCTGCCTGGCCGGAACCGGCGTCTGCTTTATCTCGCATGAAGGCGAGGTTTTCCCCTGCGGCTATCTGCCGGCGCTGGCCGGCGATCTGCGCAAGCAGAGTTTTGCCGAGATCTGGAACGACTCGGCGGTCTTCGGAGCGCTGCGCGACGACGACAACCTGAAGGGCAAGTGCGGCTGCTGCGAGTTCCGTCACGTCTGCATGGGCTGCCGCGCCCGCGCCTTCGCCGCTACCGGCGACTTCCTCGCCGAAGAACCGTTCTGCGTCTACGAGCCCGGTACCTCGAACAAAATGGTGCGCGAAGCCGCCGGCGCCAAGAGCTCTCACTGAGACTTAAGTCATAGCCCGTTCCGATGGGGCGGGCTACGATTTTGTCATGGCAGCCTGCACCAGTACCGCACAAACCTCCCGCATGAGAACCATGGTCATCCCCCGCGAGCACGGCGCATGGGGCATGCTGCTGGTGCCGCTCGTTACCGGCGCGGTGGTGGCAGAGCGCTCGGGCATCAACGGCAGCGCGTTGACGCTGTTCGTGACGGCTGCGATGTCGCTGTTCTGGCTGCGCACGCCGCTGGAAGCCTGGCTGGGCACGTCGCCGATGAAAGCGCACACCGCACGCGAGCGCAAAATCGTTTTGTGGATGATTGTGAGTATCGGCACGCTTGCGGGTGCGAGTATCGCGGCGCTGCTCTGGAACGGCAACTATGAACTGATTGTCATCGGCGCGATTGCCGGGCTGGCCTGTGGCGCCCAGGATGTGGTGAAAAAGATTGGCCGCAAAGGACGCATGCCGGCGCAGATGATCGGCGCTATCGGGCTGACGTCGACGGCGGCAGGCGCGTACTACGTGGCCACCGGCCGGCTCGACCGCACAGCCATCGCGCTCTGGCTGGCGAACTGGCTCTTCGCCTGCGATCAGATTCACTTCGTGCAAATTCGCATTCACTCCAGCCGGCTGGGCAGCTTCGAGGAAAAAGTGCAGGCGGGCCTTCCCTTCCTGGTCGCGCAGGTCGGGCTGATTGCCATCGTCCTCGGCGCCTGCCGCTTCGGACTGCTACCCACGGCTGCGGCTGTGGCTTTTCTGCCGGTCTTACTGCGTGGGACATTCTGGTTCCTGCGCAAACGCCAGCCCTTGGACGTTCACAAGCTGGGGTTCACCGAACTGGGCCACGCTGTGCTCTTCGGCGCGCTGCTGTGCGCCGGATTTCTGGTCTAGCCTGCGCGCGGGGCGCCTTCCCGTACAATGAAGCCGATGGCCCAGATCCCCAGCGCATCGGCAGTGCTCCTGAAGAAAGTTGCCATCTTCTCCAGCCTCGACGAGCCGGAGTTCGCCTTTCTGACGGCCCACGTGGTGCAACGCAAATTTGGCGCGGGCGATCTGATCTTCGGAGAGGCTGAACCGTGCAATGGGCTCTACGTCATCGAGTCGGGCAACGTGCGAATTTTCAAGAGCTCAGCCGGCGGGCGCGAGCAGGTGCTGTCGATCGACGGTCCGGGTAGCTCGATTGCCGAGCTGCCGGTTTTCGATGGCGGCAACTATCCGGCGTCGGCGCAGGCGGTCAACGATTGCACCTTGCTGTTCTTCAGCAAGAAGGATTTTCAGACGCTGTGCCTGCAGCATCCCGAAGTCGCTCTGAAAGTGCTGAGAGTGGTTGGCGCGCGGCTGCGGAAGCTGGTCGGCATCATCGAGGAGCTGTCGTTCACCACGGTGCGGCACCGCCTGGCGGCGATGCTGGTACGGCTGGCGAAATCATCGGGCCAGAGCAACGGTGGCGCCGTCACGATCACGCTCCCGGCCAACAATAACGAACTGGCGGCGCAAATCGGCACCGTCCGAGAACTTGTTTCGCGCAACCTGAGCCGCCTGCAGGCGGAAAACCTCATCCAAATGGAGGGTCGAACGATCACTATTGCCGACCTGAAGAGACTCGAAGCAGAATTAGAAACTGCGCAGTAGAAAGGCGGTAGTTTATGCGGGCACGGGCCATACTCGCATGTCTGCTGTTCCTCACGTGTGTCACAGGCTTTGCGCAGCACGCTCCGGCTGCGAAGGGAGGCGCCATGACTGTGACAAGTTCCAGCTTCGCGTCAGGCGCCATGATTCCTGAGCAGTACAGCTGCAAGGGCGCGGACATCTCGCCGGCGCTGACGTGGAGCGGCGCTCCGGCAAAAACCAAAAGCTTCGCCATCATCATGGACGACCCTGACGCTCCCGCAGGCACGTGGGTGCATTGGGTGATGTGGAATGTTCCAGCCTCCAACCATTCGCTCGCCGAGAGCGTCGTCAAGAACGAGCAGCTCGACGATGGATCGCAGCAGGGGCGCAACAGCTTTGGCAAGATCGGCTATAACGGGCCGTGTCCGCCGATGGGACAAACGCACCGGTATTTCTTCCGCGTCTACGCGCTCGATGTAAAGCTGACGCTCGCGCCCGGTAACGATCGCGCCGCGCTGGACGAAGCCATGAAGGGGCACGTGCTCGTCGAGGGCGAGTACATGGGAACGTTCCACAAGTGACGCCGGGTTTCTCGTCCACGCTAAGACCCGCCCTAAGCCGAAAGATGGCGTAGAACGGGGCACACGGTTCCTACGTGAACTGCGCGACTTCCAGATAGAATTGCTGTTTCGATGCACGGCAACTGGATCTTCTGGGTCATCTTCAACGTTTTTGTGCTGGCGGTGCTGGCGCTCGACCTGGGCGTCTTTCATCGCAAGCAGCACGTCATTGGCTTTCGCGAAGCCATGGCGTGGACCGGGCTATGGGTGGGGCTGGCCGCGGTCTTCGCGGTTTTCATTTACTTCTTCGGACACACCATCGTCGGCGGGCACGCGCGGCCGAACTCGCAGCTCACGCTGGAGTTCGTCACCGGCTACATCATCGAGCAGTCGCTCAGCGTCGATAACCTGTTCGTCTTCCTGCTGATCTTCCGCTACTTCAGCGTGCCGCAGGAGTACCAGCACGGCGTGCTCACCTGGGGTGTGGTCGGCGCGCTCATCATGCGCGCGATTTTCATCGTCACCGGCGTGGAGTTGCTCGACCGCTTTCACTGGATCATCTACGTCTTCGGCGCGATCCTGGTTTACAGCGGTTTCAAGCTGATGCGGCAGCATGGAGCCAGCGTCCATCCGGAAAAGAATCCGCTGCTGCGGCTGTTTCGCCGCGTCTTCCGCGTGACGCCGGACTACCACGACGATTCGTTCTTCGTCAGCCGCGGCGGCCTGTGGTACGCCACGCCGCTGGCGCTGGTGCTGGTCGTCGTTGAGACAACCGACGTGCTTTTCGCCGTCGATTCAATTCCGGCCGTGCTGGCCGTCACTCGCGAGCCGTTCATCGTCTACACGTCGAATGTCTTCGCCATCATGGGACTGCGCTCGCTGTTCTTTGCGCTGGCGGGCATGCTGGACCGCTTCCACCTGCTGCACTACGGGCTGTCGGTGATCCTGGTGCTGATCGGCGTGAAGATGCTGATCTCCGAGTACGTCGACATCCACACGGAGTGGGCGCTGGCGGGCGTCGCTGTAATCTTGATTGCCTCGGTGGTGGCGTCGCTGATCTTTCCAAGTAAGCAAGAAGCTGACGGTGAATGACTTAGCGCAGGTTTCGGTAGTGGCACTATCTTCCCGCGAGATAGCGCGTAAGTTTTACATGTCAATACTGAGAAACGCAACAATAAGCCGTAATCGATTGCTCAGGAAGGAGATATATTTCCACGAAAGTGTGCCATTTACCCCTCTCAATGTGCTAGAGTAGAAGCAGAGTTGAAGTTCAGCAATACATCGCCCTGCCGGCAACGGCGGGGTTTCGTGTTTCTGGGCGGTTGCGGATCTTGGTTAGGGAGGGGTCGCAGCTCGCCGCCACCAAGAAAAAGCTCGGCATTGGTGATTGTTCGCTAGATACCAATGCCCGGATTCAGTATGAACCGTGATCGACGCCAGCCTGAAGGCTGGCTCTACCCGAACCGGTTACTGGAAGCGGATGTTGTCGCCGGCGACGACGGAATGCTTCTGGTACTTGGCGTCGTTCTTGAGGGGATGGTCGAGGCGGTAGTGAGCGCCGCGGCTCTCTTCGCGTGCCAGCGCTGAGCGCGCGATGAGCAGTCCGGTCTCGAGGATGTTGGCGGCCTCGCGGGAGCGGCGGTCGCCTGAGGCGGGCAGCTGAGATTGCAGGGCACGCAGCTCCGGCACGACCTGCTGCAGCGGCTTGCCATCGCGAACAACGCCGACGTGCTGCCACATCATGCCCTGAATTTTCTGGATCAGCTTCTCGGTCTCGGCGGCGTGACCGTTGCTGCTGGTGGCCTCGACCTTTGGCGAGGCGGCGTGATGTTGGCGACGGCTGGTGAAGTTCTCGCGCATGTCCTGGGCGGCGCGGGCTCCGTAGACAAGTCCTTCCAACAGCGAATTGCTGGCGAGGCGGTTAGCGCCGTGAACTCCGGTGCAGGCGACCTCGCCGGCAGCGTACAGGCCGGGCAGCGAGGTGCGGCCCCAGAGGTCGGTGCGCACGCCGCCCATCGCATAATGCGCGGCCGGGCGGATGGGCACCAGCTCACTGGCGATGTCGATGTTGTAGCGCATGCAGGTGGCGTAGATGGTCGGGAAGCGTTGGCGCACGCGGTCGGGATCGAGATGCGTGAGGTCGAGATAGACGGCGGCGTCGGGACGCTTCACCAGCTCGAGCTCATGCGTGATGGCGCGGGCCACAACGTCGCGCGGAGCCAGCTCGGCCAGCTCGTGATACTTCGGCATGAAGCGCTTCAGCTCCATGTTGCGCAGATAGGCGCCTTCGCCGCGCAGCGCTTCGGAAAGGAGAAACCGCGGAGCACCCTTGATGAACAGCGCGGTCGGGTGAAACTGCACGAACTCCATGTCGCTGATTTCGGCGCCGGCGCGAAAGGCCATGGCGACGCCGTCGCCGGTCGCGACTTCGGGGTTGGTGGTGTTGCTGTAAACGTGGCCGAGTCCACCGGTGGCCAGCAGCACCGAGCTGGCGTGGATTTCGTGAAGCTGCCCGGACTGATCGAGCACGCGCACGCCGGTGACGCGGCCGTCTTCGACCAGCAAGTCGGTGGTGAACTCGAACTCGCGGAACTCGATGGGCTTGATGTTGCTGGCTTTCAAGTAGAGCGAGCGGCCAATCTCGCGGCCGGTGGAGTCGCCGTGGGCGTGCAGCACGCGGTTGCGGCTGTGCGCGCCTTCGCGGGCGAAGACGATCTTGGTTCCGGCGCGATCGAATTCGGTGCCCCACTCGATGAGCTCTTCGATGCGCGGCGGACCTTCTTCGACGAGAACGCGCGCGGCTTCCTCGTTGACCAGGCCGTCGCCGGCCTTCAGCGTGTCTTCGAGGTGCAGGGAAACTTCGTCGTCGTCGCTGAGCGCGGCGGCGATTCCGCCCTGCGCGTATTGCGTGTTGGACTCGGTGACTTCACGCTTGGCGAGTACGAGCACGCGGCCGGCAGACGCGAGTTCGACAGAGGCGCGCAAGCCGGCAATACCCGCGCCAACCACGATGAAATCGATATCGGAAGGAAGAGCCTTCATCGCTAAATTTCATGGTAGCACGCAGCTTGCGAGGGGGTGAGCGAAGACGATGTTCCAAAATGAGACGGAGAGTAATTTCATCCGACGTCTGCGGTCTTCACCGCTGTTGGCGTCGGTATTCTGAAAGCAGGTGCACATTCAGAATCATGGGGCTTGGCAAGGATTCCAAGCCATTGGCTCTCAGAATGATGCGCCTGCGAAATCCAGGTGATGCGGGAATGGGTGGAGCAGGCCTTCAGGCCTGCATGAACGCTGTTTAGAATCTTCGGCTTTAGCCGCTGAGGTTCAGGACTTGACTATTCCGCATCGAGGAAACACCGGTAATTCCACTTATTTCGTAACGGCAAACACATTTTGCAAGCAGAACATCTTGCAGTCTGACAGGATGGCTTCGTTGTTTTGCGAGACGCTGTCTCGCTATCAGCGAGAAGGCAAAATCTTTCTGCACGAGTTTGTGGTCATGCCGAATCATTTTCATCTATTGGTACGGTGCCTGGCGGTCTGACCTTGGAGCGGGTCATGCAATACATCAAGGGCGGATTTTCTTACCAGGCTCGTAAACTGTTTGAAATTTCGGGGGAGATCTGGCAGACAAGCTTTCTGGATCGGCGCGTGCGCGATTGTGCTGAGTACGACAGGTTTAAGACTTATATTCGGCAGAATCCGGTGCGCGCCGGCCTTGTGCAAGAGGCCGACGAGTTTCTCTATTCGTCAGCAAACTTAGCAGCCAAGTTGGACCCTGTGCCTCAGTGGCTAAAGCCGGAGCATGATGAGGCTGGATGTGTGCAGGCCTGAAGGCGTGCTCCACCCACAGGAGCTGTACCTCAGGGGCTAAAGCCGGAGTATGAAGGAGCTGATACATGCAGGCCTGAAGGCCTGCTCCACCCACGGGAGCTGTACCTCAGGGGGCTAAAGCCGGAGTATGAAGGAGTTGGACACATGCAGGCCTGAAGGCCTGCTCCACCCAAAGGCTGTACCTCAGGGGCTAAGCCGGTGCATGATGAGGCTGAATGTGTGCAGGCCTGCAGGCCTGCTCCACCCAAGAGCTGTACCTCAGGGGCTGAAGCCGAAGCATAGGGGGCTGGATGTGTGCAGGCCTGAAGGCCTGCTCCACCCACTTCCATTACACTAGTTCCTTGACTCGCATTCCAGTTCAAACTCCTTCGCGATCGTACGAGGTGCTGGTAGAGCGTGGCTTGCTTCGCTCTGCTGAAGCCGCGTTACGCGCGCTCATCCCGCAAAACTCACGCGTGTTTGTGCTCACGGCTCCGCCGATTCGTAAGCACTGGCTGAAGCCGCTGCGAAAGAGCTTCAGCCAGGCGGGACGCGAAGTGGAAGTGCTGGTAATGCCGGATGGCGAGCGCGCGAAGACGCTGGCGCAACTGGAGAAGGTTGCCGAGCAGATGATCAAGGCCGGTGCCGATCGCCAGTCGGTGCTGCTGGCGCTGGGCGGAGGCGTGGTCGGGGATGTCGGCGCGTTTCTCGCGTCGGTCTTCATGCGCGGCGTTCCGGTGGTGCAGATTCCGACGACGCTGCTGGCGCAAGTTGACTCGGCGATCGGCGGCAAGACCGGCGTGAATCTTAAGTCCGGCAAGAATTTGCTTGGCACGTTTCATCAGGCGTTGGCGGTGCTGGTCGATCCGGAGGTGCTGGCGACGCTGCCGGAGCGCGAGTATCGCTCGGGATTGTTCGAGGCGATGAAGTATGGTGTGATTCGCAATCCGGCGATCTTCGAACTAATGGAGCAGCATCGCGACGAGTTACTGAAGCGCGATAGCGACCTGCTGGAGACGCTGATCGCCGAATGCATTCGCATCAAGGCCGATGTGGTGAGCGCCGATGAGCGCGAGGGCGGCGAGCGGCGCATCCTCAACTTCGGCCACACGGTGGGTCATGCGCTGGAAGCCGAGACCGGATACAAGAAGCTGCTGCACGGCGAAGCGGTGGGCTGGGGCATGATTGCCGCAGCGGCGATCGGCGAGAGCATGGGATTGACTGATAGCGTGACCGTGCAGCGAATTGTCGATCTGGTGCACGCTTACGGGCCGCTGCCCAAAGTTGATGTCAGTCCGAAGAAGGTGTTCCGGCGGTTGCTGTCGGACAAGAAGAGCGTTGGCGGGGTGCCGCACTTCATTCTGGCGACGGCGATTGGCAAGGTTGAAGTCGTGAATACAGTGAAGCCGAAGATAATGATGGAAGCAGTGAACGGCCTCAGGGGCTGAAGCCCTTTTTAGACGGGCGTTTCGGCACACCTGAAGGTGTGCCCTTTCAAAGCATTCGGCGGGACGTGAAGCGCAACTCAGGCGTGGCGGGAGCCTGAGGAAGTGCCCTTTCAAAGCACAAGCATGACTGAGCAGGAACAATCCGCAGCTTCGAACAAACGCATCGTGGGCGCCGCGCCGGCGGGCGCCCGCGACGAAGCGTCGGCGTCGGATGCGGTGCGCGACATGTTCACCTCGATCGCGCCGCGCTATGACCTGCTGAATCACGTGCTGTCCATGAACATCGATCGCGTGTGGTGGAATCGCACGGCTCGCGTCTTCGCCGACATCCTGCGCCAACCGCAGGCGCAGGTACTCGACCTGTGCTGCGGCACCGGCGATATGACCTTCGCACTCGACCGACGCATGAATGACGGCCAACTCTTCGGTGCCGATTTTTCGCATGCCATGCTGGTGCGCGCGAAGCAGAAATCGGGCGAACGCAAGATTCGCTGGATCGAAGCCGACGCGTTGAATCTTCCGTTCGCTTCGAATCAGTTTCAACTGGTGACGTCGGCGTTCGGCTTCCGCAATCTCGCCAATTATGATCGTGGACTGGCCGAGATCCATCGCGTGCTTGCGCCCGGCGGTGAGATCGGCATCCTCGACTTCGGCGAGCCGAAGGGGCTCATCGGCAAAATCTATCGGTTGTATTTCAAGCGCGTGCTGCCGGCGATCGGCACCATGATCTCCGGCGTGACAGGACCGTACGCGTACTTGCCGGCGTCGGTGCTGCGCTTCCCTGCTCCCGAGGAAATGCTGCAACGCATGCGCGATGTCGGGTATATCGATGTGTCGTGGACGCCGTATACGTTTGGGATTGCAGGATTGTATCGAGGGAGAAAATAGGGGCTAGGGGCTAGGGAGACGCTAAACATCCTTTTGCGTCGCGCCAACAGCGGGTCCTTCGTCGGCCTGAAGGCCTCCTCAGGATGACAATCAGCGAACCGATGAGGATCATCGAACCGATGAGAATCATCGAACGGGTCGAATCTGTCGGCGAGAACTCTGACCACTGACAACTTGATACTGGCCACTGACCCCTGTCCACTGGCAACTACTTCCTAATCCCTGCCCCCTAGCCCCCAGCCCCTGCTTTAAAGCTGTCCTTCAGCGCGTCTTCCACTGTGTACTGAATCACCCTTGAATAATCTGCGCCGAGGAAGTGCTGGAGTCGCGACGTGTCCATGGTGTACGAGCCAATGAGATAGGGCAGCGCATCCGGCGGGATCGACGAGATGCCGAACTTCCACATCAGGCGCAACACGGTGCGGAACGCGGCTTTGGACGGAGCGCGCTTGATCGTCGCCTGCGCGATCTCGGCGCAGCGCGCGATGGTGAGCGACTCGCCGCGCCCGGCGACGTTCATGATGGTCATCGGCGGATCGCTGTCGGGGCGATAGAGTAGATAGGTCAGCAGGCGCGCCATGTCGTCGACGTGCAGGAACTGGAAGCGCTTCTCGAGGTAGCGGGGATCGCGCGGCAGCATCAGCGGCAGGCGACGGCCTTCGGCGCGCATGCGGGCAGCGCGCTTGCTTTTGCCCAGCGCCGTTCCACGCAGCGCGCCGACGATGTAGTTCTGCACGGTGGCGCCGGTAAAGATGTGCGGACGCAGGAGGTAGACGCGGCACTCGCCAAGGCTCTCGGCGCGATAGCGGACCACTTCGTCGCTCTCGCGCTTGTGCAGCGCGTAGGCGAGCGATTGCGCACGTAGCGGCGCGTCTTCTTTCACCGGACCGTTGGTTTCGGGTCCGTAGGCGGCGACGCTGCTGGGAAAAATGAATTGCCGTATGTTGCCGCCGGTGCGGTTGACGACGCTGATGGCTTCCATCACCCGCGCGGTGCCGGCGACGTTGGTCTGCCACATGCGCTCGACATCGAGGATGCCCGTCTGTTGGGGATCGAGAACGTAGGCGAGATGCACGACCGACTGCACGCCGGTCTCGCGCAGAATTTCGATGAGCCGCAGGCAACTGGATTCGCGGCCGAGATCCATCTGCTCAAAGAGAGCGAGCGAGGAAGATTCGGTGGGTGGGCGCAGGTCCACGCCCACCACACGGAACTCATGGAGGAACGGAAGCAGTCGGGTCCCCAAGTTCCCCGAAACGCCGGTGACCAGGACACTTCGGTTAGGGGCCATGATTAGTGCGACGCTGCTCCCGGGTTAGCCGGAGGCGGCGCGCTCTGCTGCTGCGCGGGCGGCATCGGCATGGGCGGACCACCCGGAGTTCCCGGCCGCATTCCCGGACGGATGATCGTCTTGGGTATGGTAGGCGTCGTCTCCGGACCGAAGTACGCGTCGTTGAGCTCAGGCTTCACGGCGCCTTCGACCTCAGCCATCTTGTCGGTGAACATCTGGCGCTGCACGGTCTGCGAGATCTGCGTCTTCACTTCGCTGAGCGGCACCTGGCGAAGCGAAACCACTTTGTAGATATACAGCGCGGCAGGATCGGAGTACACCTGCGAGATCTCGCCGGCCTTCAGATCGAAGACGCCTTCATGGGCTTCCGGCAGCGAGCCCGGACGGCGCGCGCCCACGTTCACGTCAGGCGGCGTGGTCTTCACGTTGGCGCTGTCCATGGCTTCCTTCTCAAGCTTGGTCGGATCTTCGCCGGCAACCCAGCGCGTGCGCAGCTTCTCAGCCAGCGCCTTCTGCGCTTCCTGATCGGGCTTGGGATTCTCCGTGGTCACCTGCTGCATGGGAACGATGATGCGCTGCAGGGTGACTTCCAGATATTTCTTTTTATTCTTGTCGTAGTAATCCTGAATTTGCTGGTCGGTGGGATGCGAGTACTCCTCGACGTAGTGCTGGTTCAGGGCTTCGGCCAGGATCTGCTGGCGTGCGAAAGTGAAGATCTGCTGCACCTTGGGATCGTTCTCCAGGCCGAGCTCGCGCGCGACGTCAGACAAGGTCAGCAGCTTGGCGTACTGGGTCGCGAAGCGGCGGCGAACGTCGGGCGGCACTGGGCCTTTCTCCGGCGGTTGCAGGGCGTTGGTGAGTTCTTCGAACTGCGCCCGGGTCAAGCTGGAGACGCAGCCCTTCGGCTTCACGCCATTCTTCTCGGGACAAGCGCCCTTCAAGGTGATAACCGGGGCGTCCATGGGAACGTTGCTGGCAGGGGGCGTGGCGGGCTTGGCGGATTCGGACGGCTGCTCGGGAGCTTGTCCGGCCGCGGGCGGCGTAGTCGGTTGCGGGTTCGCCTGCTGGGCGAAGCCAGAAACGGAGATGGCACACGCCACCGCGAGCGCCAGCAATGTAGGACGTAGCATGAAGAGTTGTTCCTCCGGAATAGTCAGCAGGTAGACGCAAAAATCGTACCACACGGCGAGCGAGGGCCGCTGTGCGGCAGCCGGCGGTTGGCGGATGACGCGAGAACGTGAATAATCGTGAGATATGAGCGACGGCATCAGAACGGCCGAAATGCGGCGCGAGAAAAAAGCTGTCGCCCTGAATTCCATCCTCGCAGCCGTCGGCATCACCGCGCTGAAAATCGTGGTGGGCGTGGCAACGGGCAGCCTGGGCATTCTGTCAGAGGCGGCACATTCGGGACTCGACCTGGTGGCAGCGGCGGTGACGTACTTCTCGGTGCGGGTATCCGACAAGCCGGCTGATGCAGAGCATCAGTACGGTCACGGCAAAATCGAAAGCTTCTCGGCTTTTGTGGAAACAGGTCTACTGCTGCTGACTTGCGTGTGGATCGTCTTCGAAGCGGGCAAGCGACTGTTCTTCCATTCGGTGGAAATCGAGCCGTCGGTGTGGGCGTTTCTGGTGATGGGTGTCTCGATTATCGTCGACAGCTGGCGATCGCGGCGCCTGCAACGCATTGCCGACAAGTATGAGAGCCAGGCGCTGCAGGCCGACGCGCTGCACTTCAGCACCGACATCTGGTCGAGTTCGGTGGTCATCCTCGGACTGGCGCTGGTGCTGGTGGGCCGCAAGTATGGAGTTGCGTGGCTGGCGAAAGCCGACCCGATTGCAGCGCTGTTCGTGGCGTGCATCGTCGTGTACGTGAGTTCGCGGCTGGCGCTGCAAACGGTGGACGCGTTGCTGGACGCCGCGCCGGCAGGCATACGCAGCCGCATCATCGAAGCCGTGTTCCAGGTGGATGGCGTACTGGAAATCGACCGCGTGCGCATCCGACGCTCGGGCAGCCGTTATTTCGCCGACGTCTCGATTGCCATGCCGCGCAACGTGACCTTTCAGAAATCGGAGCAGATTGGCAACGAGGTTTCCGGACGAATTCGCGCGCTGCTGCCCGAAGCCGACGTGGTGGTGAATGCGGTATCGAGGGCCAGCCGCCAGGAGAGCCTGTTCGACCAAATTCGCGCCGTGGCGACAAGAAATAACCTGAACGTGCATGACATCAGCGTGCAGGACATTCACGGCAAGCTTCATGTTGAGCAGCACGTCGAGCTGGACGAACGGCTGAGCCTGAAACAGGCGCACGACCGGGTAACGCGCTTGGAGTCGGAGATGAAGCAGGAGATTCGGGAGATCTCCGACATCCTGACGCACATTGAAAGCGAGCCGGCTACCATCGAAACCAGCGACGGGCTGTTGCGTGTGCCCAGCTTCGAAGAGAGGCTGCAGGCGGTGACGGAGGGCTTCCCCGAGGTGCTCGATATGCATGACCTGATGTTTAAGCGCGTCGGAGGCAGGCTATATTTGTCGGCGCACATCACCATGCAGGACGATCTGCCGCTATCGCGCGTCCACGATATTCAGACAGCCGTTGAAGGACGCTTCCGCCAGGAAGTGCCGGAACTGTTTCGCGTGCTAATCCATCCCGAGCCGATGACGGATAATCGGAGATAAGGCAGCAATTAGCAATTAGCACTTAGCGACTAGCGGCAGGCTACTAGCTGCTTGGCAGTTAGCACTTGGCGTTTAGCAGTTAGCCAATCGGAATCGGTTCATGACACAGTAACGACTCTCGCGAGCTCGCAAATGATCGACACGCTGCTTTTGGCAAATGCTAAGTGCAACTGCCTACTCGCGTGTTCCTGGTCGCTAATTGCTAATCGCTAGCCGCCAGCCGCTTTCCTCCCACAATCGTTTCCCAGCATCGATTCACGCCAAACCAGTACGCCAGCTCGCGGTAATCCTTGGCATCGAAGATGGCGAGGTCAGCGTCCTTGCCCGGTTCAAGGCTTCCCTTGCGCGATTGCAGGCGCAGCGCGCAGGCGCCGTTGAGGGTCGCGGCGGTGATTGCCGCGGCGGGAGACATCTTCATGTGGGTGCAGGCGGCGGAGAGCACGAACGGCATCGACGGAGTCGGCGCGGTGCCGGGATTGTAGTCGGTGGCGATGGCTACGGCGACGCCGGCGTCGATGAGCTTGCGAGCCGGCGGAAACGATTGCAGACCGAGAAAATAATTGGCTGCGGGAAGCAGCGTGGCGACGGTGTTGGACTTGGCGAGCAGAGGAAGATCGTCGTCGGAGACGAAATCCATGTGGTCGAGAGACGCGGGCTGAAATTCCAGAAGCGGTGCAAGGTTCGCCGGGGTCAACTGGCAAATGTGAACGCGCACGCCGAGGTGATGCGCAGCGGCAGCGCGGAGAATGCGCTGGGTCTGCTGCATGGTGAAAGCGCCGCGCTCGCAAAAGACGTCGACGAAGTCGGCAAGCTTGCGCTCAGCACGGCTGGTCTGACGGACGGAGTTCGGACCGCCGGCCACCGCCGGAATCATCTCTTCGCAAACGATGCGTACGTATTCGTCGGGATTGTCGCGGTACTCAGGTGGAACAACATGCGCGCCAAGTAATGTTGGCACGACGGTTCCCTGCCATCGTTCAGCAGCGTCGGCGATGGCTTCCAGCGATTTGATCTCGGCCTCGAAGCTGAGGCCGTAACCCGACTTGGCTTCGACGGTGGTCGTGCCGTGCGCGGCCATCTCGTCGAAGGCGCGCAGAATGGGCGCAACGAGTTCTGCTCGGGGGGATTCGCGAACACCACGCAGGCTGGCGCGGATGCCGCCGCCGGCCTGGGCAATCTCCTCATAATTCGCACCGGCGATTCGCTTTTCGAAGTCGATGAGACGCGGCGCGGTAAAGGCGGGATGGGTGTGGGAGTCTACGAATCCGGGCAGAACGACTTTGTTGCGGCAGTCGATTTCCGCAATGTTCTCCGAGCGTGCGAGTTCGTGTTTCGCGAGTTCGTCGGTCGCGCCGGCAGCAACGATTTTCCCCTCGGCGATGAGAATGGCGCCGTCGGCGATGAGGCCGAGGTCGGACATGTTCGGGCCGCGCCGCGGGGCGTCAGCTCCGCGCAAAGTTAGCAGTTGCGCAGCGTGCGTGAGGAATAAATTCATGGATCGTTAACAGGGTAACTGCAGGAACTCGGGTTGGCCAGAGCGTCGTACGGGTTGGAAAGCTGAAGCACGCCGCCGACGCTGGACGCAGGCTGTGTGGGTCGGATACAAAAGAGCCATCATCAATAGCGAGGATCTCGGCATCATGGCGAAACAGACGATTGAGACTCAGTGTTGTGTTGTGGGCGGCGGCCCGGCGGGCGTCATGCTGGGCTACCTGCTGGCGCGTGCGGGGGTGGAAGTCACCGTTCTGGAGAAGCATAAAGATTTCTTCCGCGATTTCCGTGGCGACACCGTTCATCCCTCAACAATGGATGTCATGTATGAACTCGGCATACTGGAGGATTTCCTCAAAGTACCGCACCAGCGAATCGTCACCACCGGCGGCGTCTTCGGCGATTGGGCGTTTGAGGCTGCCGATTTCAGCACCGTGCCCACGCACTGCAAATACGTCGCACTGATGCCGCAGTGGGACTTCCTCGATTTTCTCTCCGGCAAAGCAAAGCAATATCCCACATTCAACCTGCGCATGGAGAACGAAGCTGTGGGACTGGTCGAGGAAGGTGGCCGGGTTCGCGGTGTTGCCGCCAAGACGCCGGAGGGCGAGGTGGAGATCCGTGCCAACCTGACAATCGGCTGCGACGGTCGGCACTCGGTCGCCCGGGAAGCCGCGCACTTCGAGGTGCTGGAGTCGGGCGTGCCGATCGATGTGTTGTGGTTTCGCATTGGCCATGTCGGCGACTACCGGGAGCAATTGTTCGGCAACATCAACTATGGTTCGGCGATCATCCTGATTCCGCGCGGCGACTACTTCCAGACGGCGATGGTCATCCGTAAAGGATCGTTCGAGCAGATCCAGCAAAAAGGTATTGAGGCTTTCCGCGATCACCTTCGCCGGGTGGTTCCGTTCCTCGGCGATCACGTCGAGGACGTGCGCAACTGGGAGCAGGTGAAACTGCTGTCGGTGCAGATCAATCGACTGGCGAGCTGGCATCGGCCGGGACTGCTGTGCATTGGCGACGCGGCGCACGCGATGTCGCCGGTTGGCGGGGTGGGCATCAACCTGGCGATCCAGGATGCGGTAGCGACGGCGAACCTGTTGGCCGAACCGCTGCGCGATGGCATGGTAACCGAGACTATACTGGCCGGCATTCAGGCACGCCGCGAGTTCCCCACGCGGGTGACGCAGTTCCTGCAGGTGCAGGCGCACAAGGGATTGCAGAGCATCTTCCGCAATCCGGGGCCGGCCGTAGCGCCGTGGCAGATGAAAGCGGTGCTCGCAGTTCCCGGTATCAAGAAAGTGGCGGCGCGCGTGGTCGGCGTCGGCGTGTTGCCGGAGCACATCAAGGGGTCGCGTCCCGAGAAGAAGTGTCCGGTGCCGCTGTTGAAAAGAATCGCCATCGGTGCTGGGCTGGTTGCCGCGGGCGTGGTGATTGGGACGCGGCTGATCAAAGCACAACGCCGGAAGCAGTATACGTGGGGCGAGTCGCGGGCGGGATTCTAAGAGCAAACGGGATCGGCTTCTGATGCGTAGAAAGCAGATTCCCGCGCTACGCTGGTGATGACAACCTTCCAGTTCGAGCGACCCATTCTTTTATGGCGCGGCAATTTCTGAATCGAGCGACTCTTCTTCCAAACGGAATCGCCGGGAAACTCACGGCTCGAAACGCGGTTCTTAGGGCGAATCAGGGCTCACACTACGTTCATCAACTCTCAATTTGACGAGCCAGCGAGGCGGTGCTAATTTCTTCTTACACTGGAAAGGAGGGTGATCCAAAAAATATGATATCTGACAGTAATTGTAGTTTCTCAAGTGAGGTGGCTGAGGCTTAGGGCTTCCGCTCTATTCCTCGCAAGACCCCTGATTTTCGGTGTCTGCCGCTGGGGCCACGCCGATCCCGAATAAGCGTAGAGCTTAGTTGAGATCGGTCAGAGTGGACAGCCTCAGGCCAATTCCAACAGCTAACCGGAAAAGACCCGTAGAGCGCTCGGCGCCGCGGGTCTTTTTCTATTTCCGTGTACTCTGCGTAGGGACGAGGTGATGAATGCAAGTTGCCGCCGCAACGGGTGTGGCTGTTCCTGTACTCGAGACTGAGCGCCTGCGTATGCGCGCCCATCGTGCTGATGATTTCGATCTGGCGTGCGCGATGTGGTCGGAGCCTGTCGTGATCAAGCACACCAGCGGAACGCCGCAGCCCGGCGAGGAAGTGTGGAAGCGGATGCTGCGTTATGGCGGGTTGTGGTCGATGCTTGGCTATGGCTATTGGGCGGTGGAAGACAAGGCGACGGGAGGATTCATCGGCGAAGTCGGCTTTGCCGATTTCAAGCGCGAGATGACGCCGTCCCTGGATGGCATGCCGGAGATCGGCTGGGTACTGGCGCCGCATACGCACGGTAAGGGCTTCGCCACCGAGGCGGTGAAGGCTGCGCTGGCGTGGGGGGATCAACACTTCGGCACAGCGATGACCTGTTGCATGATTCACCCGGAGAACACGGCATCGATTCGCGTGGCCGACAAATGCGGCTATCGCGAGTGGCAGCGCGCGAAATACAAAGAGCACGAGGTGATTGTGTATCGGCGGGACGCAGCGAAGTGATCGCCAAAAAAGCCTCTGCGGCAGTTCCAGAGGAGCCACCACAGAGGCCAGAGTTTGCTACATTGGCGCGCTTGAGAGCGCATTCCTCACGCACAAATCAAAACTACTGCGGCGCTTGCACAGGCACACCGGCCGGAGGCTTGCGCGGCGAAGGCGGCGTGGATTGCGCTGCCGTCTGCGCGGCTGCGGGCGCTGCGGGCGCTGCGGCCGAACCTGCCGGCGCAGGCACTGCCGGAGTGGCAGCCGTCTGTTGCAATCCGTGCTTGCCGATGACAGCTTCACCCGGCTTCAACTTGCGGCAGCAACCGCTCACCATGTCGCCCTGCGGCAGATTGATCTGCCCCGAGTAGGGATAGGTTTCTTTGCGCACCGGATCTTTGCAGCTTTCCTTCTGAATGGTCGCAGACAGACCGAAGCTGCCATTCATCGGCTCAAGACCATTGGCGCGATGCCACTCCCACGCCTTCTCCATCTCGACCCAGTAGAAGTCGCCGAGAAAATCCTGATCCGGCTGATTGACTCCCAGGTAACGCGCGGCGCCGTTGGTGAACTGAATGCTCCACTTCGGACCGTAGCCAAAGCAAACGATGTCAGGCGGATTTGGTTCTTTGGTTTCGCCGATATTCTGTATCAGTGCGCCCTGACTCTTAGGAAGACTTGGGCCGTCTGAGGCGGTTGATGGCGCCGCCGCCTGCGCGGCAGCAGGTGCTTGCGCAGCTTGCGCTGCGGCAGGGATTGTCGATGCCAGGCAGAGCAGTAACAGACTCGCCCATAACGTTATGCGTCTCATTCCAGCCCTCCCGAAAAGATGATGGTCTATGCAAATGTGCTATACGTCAACCCACTAAAGTGGCGACCGTGGATTGTTATTTTCAACCCCACCGGGAATTTACAAGAATCGGTGGAGTTTCGCCTACTTCTTTGTCGCCTGGGCTAGTCCCTTCCGGATTACCTGCTCGATGGTCTCACGCAGACCCATGGCTGGAAGTGCGTCGGCGCTGACCCAGCGTACGTCGCTGACATCGCTGGCAGCGCGAGCTTCGCCGCTCAGAGGCCGGCAGAGGTAGTCGATCAGGACGTAGTGATACTGGGTGCGGCCCAGAGTGTCGGTGAAGATGCTGTCGAAGACATCGAGCACTTCGCCAGGCTCAACTTCCAGGCCAGTCTCTTCGAAGACCTCGCGGCGGACACCATCACGCAGCTTCTCGCCGAGCTCCAGCATGCCACCGGGAACAGACCACTCGCCGCGAAGGGGCTCAGTGTCGCGGCGCACTAACAGGGCGCGGCCGTTCTGGACGATGACGGCGCCTACGCCAATGATGGGATGCTCGGGATAATCGCGTTTCACTTGGTTTGTGTCGCCGGCTGAAGCCGGCTCGGTTTCTCAAGCTTCGGTTCTTCGGCGCATCTGGAAGCGCCCCTTAAAAACACGGCGCTCAAGTCGATGGGCGCGCTCCATCTGCACTCACCGGGTGTCGGTGCTGTTCCAGTTGCTCATGCTGAACAGGTCGGCGGGACTGAAGCCGACCACCCTCCATCCTTTGCTTTCGAGCTTCAGCTGAAAGCGCGCCTGGACGCTGCGGCGGGCAGCGATCAGGCTGGCCTGGTAGGGCAAGGCATCCATATCGATTTCAGCCGTCGCGGTGGCATGATCTTCTTTGGCCGTGGCCTGGAGGATCTGGTAACGGAAGTTCACCTGTTGATAGACGCGGTAGAAGGCATGCAACTGCTGTTGCAGGTCGTCCCAGCCGGACATCTCGTTCTTGTCGAAGACGGACATCACCTGCTTGATGTTCTGCGTCTCTATACCGGCGCGCATTGGTTCGAGCACATCCTGAACCACCTGGTCGCTCAAGCTTAGTTTGTCGTCTGAGGAATCGGCCGGGCCCGGCGTTTGCGCGGAAGGCGGTTGGGTCTGGGCAGCCGCCGGCAAGGCTGACGCTCCGAGGCAGCACAGGACAGCTAGCAGGATCAGGTACCGGAAATAGAACATTTTATTCAGTTAAACCGCCTCGGCGGAATCGTCGGGATGGCCTCTCGTGCATAATACTGGGTTAGCTGCCTAACTTGCAGTAATTTCGGGGTTGCCCGAATCGGGGCCCCCGGGTTGAAGAGTGGTCGAATCTGGTTAATGGGCGACCGGTACAGGCGATAGGGGATTTGAAAGCCGCGACACGCAACTTTGTGGCCTCACGGGGGTTACTGGGTGTGTGGGCAGCATCGCGCTAGATCGAGTCGTTCTGGTCGGAGGCGCCGCTCAGGGAAAACCGGAGCTACCGGCCGACATACGGGGCGTATTGGCTGAACCTGTCGTACTCGAGATGCTGAGCGATGCCGAGGTCATGCTGCGCGTGGCCGGCGGCGACGACTCTGCGTTTAATTATCTGGTGGAGAAGTATCGCCGCCCGATGATCAGCTTCATGTACCGCATGACCCATAATCAGGCGGTGGCGGAAGAGCTGGCGCAGGAGGTATTTCTGCGCGTGTATCGTTCGCGACAGGGCTATGCGGCCAGCGCCAAGTTCACTACCTGGTTGTATCGCATTGCGACCAACCTGGCGGTGAATCATGCGCGCGACACCAAGTACGAGCGGCCCGAGAACACGGTCAATATCGACGAGCCGGACACCGACACCGGCATGACCGTCGATGTTGCCGACAGCGGTCTGAATGCGGAACAGAACATCCTGCGGCGCGAGCGGCTGGCCGCCATTCGCAAGCAGGTGGAAGCGTTGCCGGAGCGGCAGCGCATGGCGGTTCTGATGCACAAGTATCAGAACATGGACTACAAGCAGATCGCGGAGGTGTTTGAAGCTGAGCGAATCGGCAACCAAGTCGCTGCTGTTTCGGGCTTACGAAACTTTGCGCGAGACGCTGAAGCAATTTATTTAGCGGCAAGAAGTAAAGGTGTGGTTATGGAGTGCGAAAAACTTCGTCAGGAATTCATGGAAGCGGTTCTGAGCGGCATGCAGAGCGTGTCGCCCGAGACGCAGGAGCATTTGCGCACGTGCGCCGCCTGTGCGGGCGAGTTGGCATCGTTGCAGCAGACAATGAGCCTGCTTGACGAGTGGCAGGCGCCGGAGCCTTCGCCGTACTTTACTACGCGCCTGCAGGCGCAGTTACGCGAAGAGGCGCTGGCCCCGCGCCGCGAGTGGTTGTCCTGGTTGCGGCGTCCGGTGCTGGCAGCAGCCGCAGCGGTGTTGATTGCGATGGGTGTCGGGCTGCTTGAGGTTAATCCCTTCCACCATACCGATACAGTAGCAACTAACCAGAACGGGCCGCGCGTCGCGACAACGAGCAGTGCCGTTAGCGATCTACAGTACCTCGATAAGAACGCTGATTTGTTTGCGGATTTCGATGCCCTTGATGGACAATCTTCAACGGAGTAATTAGGAAAGTCGTGCGTCTGGCCAAAATCATACCGCTGACAATGGTGCTGCTGTTGTCCAGCGCGGCCCCGACGTTTGCTATGTTCCGGTGGCAACACCGGGGAGGTGGCAATGTGCCTTCGGCGCCTCCTCCTCCACCGCCAACTCGGCAGAGCGCTCCGGCTCCCAACAATTCCGCTTCTTCTAATCCTTCGTCAAATTCCTACGTATTCCAGCCAAAGGGGCCTGGACCTCATCGCGGAGACTGGCTGCGCAAGTACATGGCACTGCCTCCCAATGAGCAGGAGCAGAAACTGCAGGAAGACCCTACGTTCCGCAGCCTTTCTCCGGATCGGCAGAAGCATCTGATGGACCGCCTGCGCAAATTTAATAGTCAGTCGCCGGAGAAGAAGGCGCAAATCCTGAACCGGATGGAAACGTACGAACATATGACGCCGCAGCAGCAGGAGCAGGCGCGCAATTTGTTCCAGCGTTACCGCAATCTTCCTGACGACCAGAAGAACAAGGTATCGCAGGCGTATAAGCGACTGCGTGGCATGCCTCCCTCCGCACGCCAGGAGACGCTGGATTCGCCGGACTTCCGCAACAACTTCACCGACGACGAACGCGATTTGCTGCGTGGCATGACCGACCTGAACGTCGGCCCCGGCCACTGACCGACGGTGTCCATTTACGCACCTCTGCTAACAGTGCCGGAAGAAATCAGTTAACATTTAAGTTTGGTCAATGCTGCCGCTGCCGCCGGTGTGGCCAGAAGTCCGTCTATGACAGAATTAATTCGCGATAGTTATCAATACCGGGAGCTGATCTGGGCGCTGGCGCTCAAGGAGCTCAAGATTCGCTATAAGCGGTCGGTGTTGGGGTTCATGTGGGCACTGCTGAATCCGGCGTTCATGATGCTGGTGCTGACCATGGTGTTCTCCACCATCATGCGCTTCCCCATGAAGCATTACGCCATCTTCCTGCTGAGCGTGCTGCTGCCCTGGACATTCTTTTCGCAGTGCCTGTCCTACGCCGTGGAGGCGATTGTCACCAATGGCGACCTGATCAAAAAGGTGGCCGTTCCGAAGATGGTGTTTCCCATGGCCGCCCTGATCTCGAACATCATCAACCTGCTGCTGTCGTTGATCCCGCTGGCGATCCTGGTGCCGCTGCTGCATCATCCGTTTTACTGGACGTGGCTTTATCTGCCGGTTCCGATGCTTGCCCTGGCGATCTTCACTCTGGGCGCTACGTTCTTCTTCGCCGCGGCCAATGTGTTTTACCGCGACGTATCCCATATCCTGCAGGTGGTGCTGTCGGCGTGGTTTTACGTGACGCCGATCATCTACCCCATTGACATGATCCCGGCGAAATATCAGTGGATTATGAAGCTGAATCCGATCATTTACGTGATTAACGGCTTCCGCCTGTCGGTCTATTACGGGCAGCTACCCAAGGCGCCTTCGATTCTGGCGTCGTTTGTTTGCGCCTTTGTCAGTTTGATTCTTGGCTTTTTGCTATTCAAGCGATATCAGGAAACGTTTGTCTATTACGTCTAGATCGCCTATGTCTTACCAGCGTGCGGTAATTCGGTTGGAGAACGTTACCCAGCGTTTCCGCGTCATCCACGAGCGCCCGGACACGGTGCGCGAATTGTTCTCCCGGGTGTTCCGGCACAACGCCAGCTTCCACGATTTCGAGGCGGTAAGGAACGCCACCTTCGACATTCCCGGCGGCCAGTCGGTCGGGATCATCGGGCGCAATGGCTCGGGCAAGAGTACGCTGCTGAAGATCATGGCCGGAGTTTACAAGCCGACCTCGGGAACCGTCACCGTGGAAGGCACGCTGGCGCCGCTGATCGAGCTGGGCGCCGGTTTCCATCACGAGTTGACCGGCCGCGAGAATATCCTGCTGAACGGCCTGCTGATGGGCTACTCCAAGCGCGAGATGCTGGCGCGCCAGGACAGCATCATCGAGTTTGCCGACATCGGAGACTTCATTGACGCGCCGGTGAAGCAATATTCCTCAGGCATGTACATGAGGTTGGCGTTTGCGGTGGCCACCGAGGTCGATCCGCAAATCCTGCTGGTTGACGAAATTCTCGCGGTAGGTGACATCGGCTTCCAGGAAAAGTGCTATGAGCGCATCCATCGCTTCCGCAACGCCGGCAAGACCATCGTCATGGTGACTCATGATTTGGATCAGGTGCGGCGGCACTGCGAGCGCGCCATCCTGATCGATCACGGATCGATTCTGGTTGACGGAGCGCCGGAAGAGGCGATTGCGCTGTTTCAGAACCTGGTCAACGTGGAGGTGGTCGCTGCGCATTGAGGCAGCGGCCTGACGATGCACGTCGTCTTCGTGCTTCCCCGGTTCTATCCTTACCGCGGCGGGTATGAGAACTCGCTGCTCGCCCTCGCCAAATATCTGGTCGCCAACGGGCACCGCGCCACGGTTTTCACCACCGTGGCCAACGATCTGGAGGCGTTCTGGCTGCCTGGCTTCAAGACTTTTCCCGAAGAGCAAACGACGGTCGACGGAGTAGTGGTGCGGCGGTTTCCCATCTGTTACGACAAGATCCGCCGGCGCGCCACGCGGTTCCTTGGTCTGGCTCCGTACTGGCGCTGGAAGGCGCAACACTGGCGGCCGTCGTTTCGCGTGCCCGGACTCGACGAGGCCCTCCAGCAAGTCGATGCTGACCTGATTCACATTGGCCCGCTGCCGTACAACGGCATCATGTACAGCGGCCTGCGTGCCGGAGAGTTGCGCGGCGATTCCTGTCGTCGCCACACCGTGTTCGCATCTTGGCGAATCAACGAACGACGAGATTTCGCAGCATTATCTTGGGCCGCATCAAGTAAAGATGTTGCAGCACTGCGCGAAAATTTTTTGCATGACGCAGACCGAGCGCGAGCATCTATCGAAGCTCGACATTCCTGCCCAGAAGCTCGCGGTCACGCCCTTCGGCATCGATACACGAGACGTGGTCGGAGGCGATTCGGAGTTTCTGCGCAAACGCCACGGGGTGGATGGTCCGGTGGTGCTGCATCTTGGGATGAAGGCCTTCGACAAAGGCTCGGAGATGGTGGTGGAGGCGATGAAGATCCTGTGGGCGAAGGGAGCGAAGGCATGGCTTGTGATGGCCGGACCAAGTTTGTCGACCTTCGACACCTACATCGCCGAGGCTGGCAAGAACTGCCCGCGGCTGCTGAATCTGCCGCCGTTCGCCGACAGCGAGAAGCGCGATTTCCTGGCGTCGGCCGCGATTGTCGCTCAGCCTTCGCGCGTAGAGTCGCTGGGCCTCGTGCTGATCGAGGCGTGGGCGAATCGCAAGCCGGTGATCGCAGTCGACATGGCGGTCTCGCGAGAGTTGGTGAACGAAAGCCAGGGCGGCGCTCTTGTGCCCTTCGGCGATGCGGGCAGGCTGGCGGCGGAGATCGAACGCATGCTTAGCGATGCCGAGCTTCGCCGTACTCTGGGCGAGAGTGGCTATCGCAAGGCCACCCGGTACGAAGGCGACAACATGTGGCAGCATACGGCTGGCGAGTTCGAGGCGGTTGTGCGTTCGTCCGCACGTCCGCCTGCCCGTTAGCTTACGCCCGCGAAAATTGCGCGATAGTTTTGTGGTTGATAGGCTTTGAGGGGCCGCCGCTCGCACTTGCGGAGATCGGCTCAACGTCTGAAAACGCAGCCATTCTATGTCGAAAATGTTCGATCGCTTCAAGCAGGCAAAGCCCTGGCAGATCGAGTTTCCGCCGACCGCGACGGACACCGACATCCTGTATTGCTTCCGGCTGCTGCTCGACCGCAAGCCGAAAGAGCAGGAGTGGAGCGGGCATGCCTGGCGGGTCGGCGAAGAGATCTCTTCGGTGGTCAGCTCGTATCTCAACTCACAGGAGTTCGCCAAGCGGCATCTTCTGAATCGCGCCGTGGGCAACTGGCAATTGGTCGAGTTGCCGGCCTTCAAGATGTACGCCACGCCTGAGGACAGCCTGATCGGCAAGGTCATCATCGATGATCTTGAGTATGAGCCGCAGGTCAGCCAGCTGTTTCGCGAGCATCTGCGGCCGGGCATGGGCGTCCTCGACGTCGGAGCGAACATCGGATATTTCAGCCTGCTGGCGGCGTCGCTCGTAGGGCCCACCGGCTTTGTACAGAGCTGGGAGCCTTCTCCCGACAACGTGCGCGCGCTCAGCGCCAGCCGTGTTGCGAACAGCTTCGATCAAATCGAAGTGATTCAGGCGGCAGCGACCGATCGAAATACGTTGCTGAAATATTTTCGCAACGCTCTGAATGGCGCCGTCCGAGGCGTGGAGCAAACGCTGCCGGAAGATATGCTGTCGGCTGAGACCGTGATGGGCCTGCGCATCGACGACTTCATTCGCGATAGAAACATTGGCCTGCTGAAGATCGATGTCGAGGGATACGAGTTCAAGGCGATACTCGGCGCGCTGGAGACGGTCAAGCGCTGCCGTCCCATGGTCATCAGCGAGTTTTCCCCGGCGGCACTGGAGGATTCTTGTGGCGCAACCGGCCGCGAGTATCTGGAGTTGTTCACAGGGCTTGGCTACGACATTTTCTGCATCACCGATACCGGTATTGAGGCCGTGAAAATCGACAGTGTAATGGCTCGTTACAAGGCGAGCGGCAAAGATCATCTGGATGTCGTGCTGCGTCCTGGGAGAAATACAATCAGCTAATTGATCAGCTCCGTATGAAAGCTGCCATCATCACCCCCGCGATTGCCGATCCCAACCGTCTTTACGGTGCGGAACGCCATTACGTCGGCATGGTGCAGGCCTTTCAGAAGAAGGTCGAAACCGAGTGGATCCAGATCGCAGCGACGGAATACAACTGGGAAGCAGTTCTGCAAGGCTACCTTGATTGCTACCAGCTCGATGTTTCGCGCTTCGACGTTGTTGTATCCACGAAGAACCCGACCTACATGGTGCAGCACCCGCGGCACGTCTGCTGGCTACTGCATCAGCTGCGCGTCTTCTACGACCGCTTCGATGACGAGTATGGCTCGCTGCCGGCGATCGCGCTGGCCGAGAAGCGACGCCAGCGCGACGTTATCACCCGCCTGGATAACCTGGCCTTCCGGCAGGTCCGCCGCATCTTTACCAACGGCTACGAGACCTCTCGCCGGCTGAAGTTCTACAACGGCTTCGATGCTGAGGTGTTGCATCCGCCGGTGTATGCCAGCGGCCAGTATTGCGGAGGGCAGGAGTACTTCCTGCTGCCGGGCCGCCTGCATCGCTGGAAGCGTGTCGATCTCGCGCTACGCGCGATGCGGCACATCAAAGCTGACATTCCACTGCTTATCGCCGGCGCTGGAGAGGACGAAGCCGAATTTCGCAAGATGGCCGAGGGTGATTCGCGCATCCGTTTTCTGGGCTTCGTGCAGGACGCGGAGTTGCTGGACCTGTACGCAAACGCGCTGGGCGTGCTGTTTGTTCCCAAGCAGGAAGATTTTGGCTACATCACCGTGGAGGCGATGCTCAGCCACAAGCCGGTGATCGTGTGCAACGACTCGGGAGAACCGACATCCCTGGTCCGCGATGGCGAGTCGGGCTTCGTCGTCGATCCCGATCCAAAGGAAATCGCGCGCGCGATGAATTTGCTGATCGCTGACAAATCACGAGCGCGTGAGATGGGCGAAGCGGCGTGGCGAAGCGCTCCCGGACAATCGTGGGAGCCAATCGTCGATCGTCTGCTGGAAGCGGCGTACCAGGAACCGGCGGCGGTCGAACTCGCCGAATCTGAGCAGACCGGTGAGCTGAGTCCTCTGCTGCAAACGCCGCTCGAACCAGTGCGCGTGCTGGTGACCGACAATCAGGTGCTGGAGCCCGCCGTGGGTGGCGCACGCGTCCGCGTGAAAGAAATCTGCAAAGAGCTGTCGCAGCATTTTCCCACCGAATATATCGGCGCCTACGACTGGCCCGGTCCGGCGAGCACGGACGAGTGGCCTCTGCCCAAGTGGCATTGCCGGGTTCTGGCGCTGTCGGCGCAGCATTACAAGATCGCGGCCCACCTGCAAAAGCTTGTTCCGGGAGGCTCCGTCATTGATGTGAGCTTTCCCTGGATGACGCGGCTCTCCCCGGAGTTTATTAGAACGCTCCATCAGACAGTGCGGGAGTCTGACGTTGTGGTATTCACTCATCCGTGGGTGTATCCGCTGGCGAAACATCTTCTGAAGGACAAGCTGGTCATCTACGATGCCCACAATTTCGAGTATGGCCTGCGCTCGCGTTTACTCGCATCCAGCACGGTGGGCCGACTGCTGGCGGCTGGCGTCAAGCGCGTGGAAGGCGACCTGGCGCGGAGCGCCGCCGACATCTGGGTGTGCTCATGGGACGACGCGGACGCTATGGCACAAGCCTATGGCGTCCCCCGCGAACGATTTCATCTGGTACCAAACTGCGCCGATACGCATATCCTGCGGCCGGCTAGCGAGGGCGAACGCGCTGCGGCTAAGTCGGCCCGTGGATGGCAGGCGCGCGACGTGGCGATTTTCCTGGGCAGCGGCTACGGTCCCAACACGGAAGCGGTTGCGTTCATCGTCGAGCAACTCGCTCCGGCTTTCCCTGACGTAGTTTTTGCGGTTGCCGGCAGCGTAAAGGAAGATTATCTGCGCACTCACTCGGCTACAGTGCCGTCGAATGTCGAGCTGCTGGGCGTGGTCAATGAGGACGAGTTGTATTCCCTTTTCGCCGCCGCCGACTTCGGACTGAACCCGGTGGAAGTTGGTTCGGGAACGAATCTGAAGCTGGTGCAGTACATGGCAGCGGGGCTGGCCATCATCTCGACGGAAACCGGAGTTCGCGGAATCGAGAACGCATCGCAGATGTGCGTGGTGGCGAACCGTCCGGACTTCGCTGCCAGCTTGAAGATGCTACGCGACGATCCCATATTGCGGGAGCGTCTTCCGAAGCTTGCACGGCGTGAGGCGGAGCAATATTACGACTGGTCGACCGTCGTGCGCGGAGCTGCGCACCGTATCAACTCGCTCTTGCACTATCGGCGGCGAATGGAACCTCCGTTCTTCACCGTGGTAATTCCGACGTACAACCGCAAAGATCATCTGCTGCGCCTGCTCGATGCCCTCACGCAACAGACGTTTCGCGACTTCGAAGTCGTCGCCGTCGATCAGAGCGAACCGCCGGTGGAGATTCCTGATGAGTACAAGCAGAGGCTGGCCCTGCGTTGCGTTTATTCCACGGCACGGGGCCCGGCGGTAGCGCGCAATAAGGGCATCAAGGAAGCGCGCGGCCACGTAATCGCATTTACCGATGACGACTGCATTCCGCAGCCGGACTGGCTGGAGAACGCAGCGAAGCATTTCGACGAGCGGCCGCTGGCCGGATTAGAGGGCCTCATCCTCAGCGACAAGCTCGGTGACCCGAAGTTCCGCACCGTGTCCAATGTCGGCGCGGAGGGCCTGGGGTTCATGACGGCGAACATGTTCTATCGCCGCGATCTTCTGCTGCGGCTGGACGGATTCGACGAGCGCTTCCACGACTTCCGCGAAGACACGGATCTTGCATGGCGGGTCATGGACTTCGGCGACATTCCGCATGCGCGCAATGCCGTCGTATTTCATCCGCCGCATCCGGTGACGGTGGAGCGCGAGTCGCAGTCCGAACGCGCGAAGATGTTCCGGCTCGATCCCTTGCTGCTGGAGCGCCATCCCGACAAGTATCTTGAGCTGCTCCTGAGAGAGAAGCACTATCGTTACAAGGCGGGATTCTGGCAGCATTTCGCGCGCGGTTTGCGTGAGTCAGGGGTGCAAGCGCCCGTGACCAGGCTCTTCCAGCAATTGCGGCTTCACGATCCGGAATGGTGGCTGCTGGTCACCACGGCCAAGACGCGTCACTCCGACTCGGCAATGACGCTGGAGGATATAGCTGCGGTACAATCACTCATCTCTGAGTACATGGCGTCCCCTGCGCGGGAGCAGGAATTGAACGCCTAAGTAGTGGGTCGACCAACGAAATTGGAAAATTGGGCCTCCATGCAAATTGTGGGTCAGCGGGAGTGTCTCATGGACGTCATACGCAATGCCTGGGAACTGGAAGAGGGTGACGACGGTTTTCTGAAACTGTCGGGGCATACCACGCGCGAGGAGTTTGAGCGCGATCGCCAATTGCACGCGACTGAGATCGTTCAGTTCTGCTCGATCACGCGCGAGCGCCGCGGCTTCGAGATCGGCAGCGGCGATGGAACCGTAGCGCGCCTGCTGGCTCCGCAATGCCAAGCGCTCGACTGCAACGATCTGAGTGCCTCGTTCCTGGAGGTCGCCCGCGCGAAATGTGCAGACCTGCCGAATGTCTCGTTTCACAAGATCGGCGACAACTACCTGGATCATCTGCCCGCAGAGACGTACGATTTTGGTTTTTCGTTGCACGTGTTCATTCACCTGAACTCGTACGACATCTACAACTACCTGCTCGACGTAAGGCGGATCTTGAAGCCCGGCGGATATTTTTATTTCGACGCTTGCACGCTGGGCCCGCAGACCATGACGGTGTTTCGTGAGCACGCGGAGATGTATCGCAAATCGCCGGAGATCATTCGCGGCTTACTGAACTTCAATCATCCAACGACGCTGCAGCGGGTTATTGCCGAGGCGGGGATGGAATTCTCAGATCGGTCGCAGCTCTCCAAAGAGGGCTGGATGAAGGTTCTCACCAGCAAGTCTGCGAGCGCCGGACGTAAGGGTTTCCGGCTTTTCCGCCGCTAGACGAAGGTCCGACCTGTCGTGTCTCGTGCCGGCTATGTACAATCGGCAACATAGCCGCGTGAAGACCGTCACTATTGCCATTCCGTCGCTGCATCGGCCTGACCTGACCGCGCGCTGCCTCGAATTCATCCAAAAGCAGACGTTGCCGGCTGACGAATGGGAAGTCGTCGTCATCGAGAACGAAGCACAGCCGGACAAGATACTGCCCGATCCTCTGCCGCAAAGCACTCGCCGCATCGAGTTACCCAACAATGAGGGCACGACTGGCTCGATTAATCGTGCAGTTGAGTCTACGCAGTCGCGTTACGTCCTGCTGCTCAATAACGACATTGAACTGGAGCCGAACTACATTGCCAGGCTGGTCGCGGCTTTGGATGACGATGTCAGTCTGGGGTTTGCGACCGGCAAGCTTTTGCGCGCGACCCAGCGTACTCATCTCGATGGAGCGGGCGATGCCATGCTGATGGCGGGCGCGGCGTATCGCCTCGGCAATTTCGATCAAGACGTTGGCCAGTACGACCGTGTGATGCCTCTGCTCGCAGGCTGCGGCGCAGCAGTGCTCTATCGGCGTGAAGCGTTCGTGGAGAGCGGCGGGTTGGACCTGGACTTCTTCGCTTACCTTGACGATCTCGACCTCGCGCTTCGCGTGCAATTGCTGGGCTATCGCGGTCTGTATCTGCCGGATGCGGTCGCCTATCACGTCGGCAGCGCAACGCTGGGAAATGTCGTGCACCCCCGTGTGATCGAATATGTCACGCGAAACCAGATTTATCTGCTGAGCAAGGATTATCCGAGCGCACTCTTTCGCAAGCTGCTTCCGCGAATCGTTGTGTATCAGCTTCTGTGGGCGTTCTACGCGATGCGCCACGGCGGAATCGGCGCATACGTGCGTGGCTTGCGACAGGGGTTGAGGAGTCGGAACTCGATGCAGCGCAAACAGGTAGAGCTGACGTCCCGGCGCCGCATCAGCGATGACGACTTTCTCCAGAGGATGCGCGACTCAGAGCGGCAGATTTATCAATGGCAGAAGTCGAAGCCAGACGCGGAACAATCTTCGCTGCTGAAGCTGTACTTCCGTCTCTTTGGGCGACCGTAGAAATTAGAACGTTGTGGTCAGCCGCACGAAGGCGCTGCGAGCCGGTCCGATGGCGTTGCCGGAAAACAGTCCACCGAAATCGATGACGTTGAGCTCGTTGTTCAGATTCTGACCGTCGACTTGCAGGCGCATGTCAATCTTGTCGGTCTTATACATGTCGACGCCGGCCGACGCACTCAGCAAGATCGACGGATAGATTCGCCCGCGAGCGAAGTTGATGCGGCTCAAAACCTGGGGACCGTATTCCTCCAGCGCGGTCTGGTAGTCGCCGTTGAACTCAAAGGGCAGCCCGCTGCCGTACTGCACGCCCCCCGCAATCCAGAAGCGTGGTTTCACCTGATAGACCCAGCGCGTGAACAACGTGTTGCGCTGATCCTGCGAGTCGGGGAAATGGCCGCCCAGTTGTGTTTCCGCATTCTCCACATCATCGCCCAGAAAAAGTCCGCCAGTCACAGGGAACCACACGTTGCCTACCATGTAGGAATAACTGACGAAGCCCGAGAGGCCGTGCCAGTCGGGCACTTCCAGCTTTGCCTCGGCTCCGTAGATGATGCCTTTGCGAAAAGCGATTGGAAAGCTGATGGTCGTGTTCTCGATCTGGTCGTCGTCGGCATAATTATTGACGTTGCGGAGATAGTAGTTGACATCTGCGCGCAGCGTGTTTCCGAAGGCCTTCGAAACTCCCGCCTCGTAATAGTTGCCTTGCGAGGGCTCAACCGGCAGACGCAGGAAATCGGGATTGATGAAGGCTACCTCGAAGGAGTTCGACAGCAGGATGTTCTCGAACGACGGTGTCTGGAACACGCGGTCGTAGGAGAAATGCGCACTCAGATCGAGCGCCGGAAAATATCGCGAGATCGCCACTCGTGGCTGGAACGCTTGCGTGTTCGCGATGAGTTGATAATGGTCCCAGCGCAAGCCCAGATTCATGGTCCAGTTGCCGAGCCGGATCAAATCCTGGACGAACGCCGATTGTTCAAGGTCCGGCCGCACACCCTGACTTGGGTAGGCGCCGGGAAAAGAAAACGTCAGAGCAGTCCCTTCGTCGAACTGGGATGGGTCGGTGATGACGTAGTTGAAATTCTCATGAATGAAGGTATTGTCGGACTCGACCCCGGCCTTCCACTCGTTCTTTCCATGGTCGATCGTCACCATGCCCTTGAAGTAGAGCTCATCGAACCAGTTGTGCTGCGACAGAATGATCGGCGTGGACAGATCGTTGGAGTAAAAATCGTTGGAGTTGTTGCGGGCCATCAGGCTGAAATTGGACACGACATTCTCGGAGAAGATATGCCGGTAGGAAGCGATCGCCATCGGCTCAAAGTTGTTCGCGTTCTGGCGCTGGCAGGGTGGTCCCTGCGTCTGGCCCGGAGCATAGCACCAGGTTTGCTGCACGATCTCATTGGGTAGCTGATACCGCGAGAGCTCGTAGCGTCCGATGAAATCGAAGCGGTCCTTGGGCGTGATGTCGCGCTGATAGTTGACGGAGAAGTCGCCCGTGGTGCCGCTGTTGGTGTAATTCTCAGGGACGACGGGATTGAGGTAGTGATCCGTCTGGGCGCCGGAAGCAGTGAACCCAAGTACGTTCTTGCCCCATGAATACTGGCCTTGCGCGAATGATCCGGCGCTGGTGTAGCTGCCGCCCGTCAGCACAATCTGGCCGTGGAAACCGGGCTGGGGATCGCGCAGGGTATTGAGCTCAACCACGCCGCCCATCTTGCGTCCATACTCGGCGGGAAATCCAGCAGTGTAGATGGTCATGGAGTCGACGTCGTTTGCGCCGATCTCCGGGCCGAAGCTGGGCGAGCGATTGTCGGTGAGCGGGATGCCGTCGACAACGAATTGCGTCTGGTATTCGGAGCCTCGCGGATGCAGAACCGCATTGCCTTCATAGAGCCAGCCCGGCTGGCTGTTCACCAGATCCTGAATTGAACGCCCCGGTAGGGACGTCAGGCGTTTCTGAATTTCCGCAGAGCTGATCTGGTTCACCGAGCCGGCCTGCTCAGGATCGATCAAAGTTCCCTGCCCCTGCACCGTCACAGACTCTTTTACTGAAGCCAGTTTGAGCGCAATCGTGTGCTGCACAGGAATGGCAGAATGCACTTCCACCGTCTCGTTGACAGGGGCAAATCCCGGCGCGTTGACCTGAAGCTGATAGAGCCCGAAGGACAGGCGCTGCACGTCCAGCGTCCCGTCACTGCCGGTCGAGAGAGTGTTCGTATATCGATTGGCTTCGCTGGTGATCTGAACTGGCGCCTTCACGCCAGCGCCGGAAGGATCGACGAGCTTGATACGCAGTTCGCCGATCGTCTGTCCGAAGCCGGCACCGGACCAGAGCGACAATCCAAAAAATATGAAAATGAGGCTGGATCTTCGCATTCAGCTCTAACGGGAAAGCGGCCCGAGTGTCACTCCTCTGGCAGTGCGTCTCTGAACGTACCCGCACGCCGGTTTGGTTCAGCATAATGCAGGCGACTCCGCCTGACACTCCTTCGAGGGCGCAAAAGGTAAAGTCACCGATTTCTGTGCCGGATCATTCTCAGGAGGGCTTGAACGTGTCCGAAAACTGCCGCGGTGATGCAGCTACGGTTGCCGCCGAACTCAGCAGGTGGGGTTCTCGGAATACGGGTTCGCGAGCCGACAACCGCCGAACTGCGAAATGAACCGCTTCCTCAGCCGGTCCGCAGGGACTCGAGACATCAGCAACCTAAGCCTTTATCTTCGCCCGCATGAACTCATGCGAAGAATATGATGGAGAACCGGTTGCGTCAGATGGTGTGTCGAGGAAATATCGGCCTTGCCACCGCGCAGCAGGATCTGGCGACGGACTGGATCTCGGCTTACAAAGAATACTTCCACACTGTGCAGCCGGCTCAGCCGTTATAGCGTTCCCACCAGCTCACTCAGGCAGGTGTGGGGCGTTTCGCTCAACCAGCGCACGAATTCATTGTTGCGCCCCAGCATGATCTGCTTCGACTCAACAGGCTTCTCCGTGAGTTCGAAGCCCATGATGATGATCTCGTCGCCCTTCTTGATGAGGTGAGCGGCTGCGCCGTTCATGCAGATATCGCCGGCTCCGCGCGGGCCGGGAATCGTGTAGGTTTCGAGGCGGGCGCCGCTGGTATTGCTGACCACCAGGACGCGCTCTCCCGGGATCAGGCCGACCATGTCCATCAATTCCTCGTCGATCGTGATACTGCCAACGTATTTCAGATCGGCTTCAGTAACTGTGGCTTGGTGAATTTTGGACCGTAACATCCATCGCATGGTTCTCGTGCTTTCCTCTCTGTGTCCCGCTCTCGCTGGGCGGATGCGGGCACCGCGCACTATCTTAACAAACCTACCAAACGGTAGGAACTGCAATCTACCCAATAGATGCTGCTAGCAGGAAAACGGTACTTGCCTGGAGGCAAAAAAAACCGGCGGGAGGTTGCCCCCCACCGGTTGCTAAGTCCCGAAGGACGGTAATTACTGAGCTGGCGTGGCAGCCGGAGCTGCGGCGGCCTTCTTGTGGTGATGAGCCGGTGCAGCTGCCTTCTTCGGTTTCGGATAGGCGTTCTCACTCGGCTTCACCACGCTCTCATCGACCGGCGTCGTGTTCTGCAGGTCGGCGCAAGCGTTCTCGTCGGCTCCCTGCGGTACCCAGATGATATCGGCAACCTTCGACTGGCCGGTGCCCTGACGGACCTCGACGCGGCTCGGGTCGATACCTTGCTGCTGTACCAGGTAGGCCTTCGCATTGACGGCGCGCTGTCCAGCCAGATCCATCGGATGACGCTTCTTGCCGGTTCCGACCATCGGAGCCTTCTCGCCATTAGCGTAGCCGACGATAACGATCTTGGCATTCGGATCGGCCTTCAGACGGCTAGCAACGTCGTCCAGGATGGCCTTCGCGGTGTTGTCCACACGCCACGGTCTCTTCAGATCCGGGAACTGGATGGAATTGACCTTGCTGCAAGTCGGCGGCGGAGGCGCAACTTCAACGTTCACCGTACAGCTGCCGCTACCAGTCAGGTTGCGGGCGTCGGTCGCCGTAGCCGTGATGGTTACCGGTCCAGCCGCGAGGCCGGCCGTATCCAAGGTCGCCGTAGTGCCGGTACCGCTGATCCTGCCGGCGGTGGCAGTGTAAGCATAGCTGTTGATCGGCGAGTTGTCGGGGCTGGTAGCGGTCGTCGTAACGGTGACCGCGCCACCACCCTGAACCGTACTCGGATTAACCGAGCAGCTCACCTGCGGCGGATTCATCGGCTTCGCCTTCACGGTGAAGTTGGCCGTGCAAGTCGCCGGCTTGATGGGGTCCGGATGGCCAATAAAGGAATGGCCGCCGGCATCAAGGTTCTTATTGATTTTGGGGTCGGTAAGCGAGGCGGTGGCAACATAGCTTCCCGCCGCTACGCCGGTGGTATCGATCTGGGCCGAGGCCTTGTCGCTGGAGTTCAGCTTGCCGCCGTTCGTGGTCCAGGAGTACATCACCGTATGCTTAGGATTGAAGCCTGATCCCGTCGCCGTAACGGTGATCGGTTCGCCTTCGATCACTTCGGAAGGCTGCACCGTGCAGGCAGCGGTGGGCTGCGGCGTGTAGTAGCTGCCCATGTTGTAGATCACACCGGCTGCCAGCCGCACGTTGTTCCACTGGGTGCTGTGCGTGTTGCCGGGAATGTACGGGCTGTAGTTGGTGTAGATGTAGTCAGCCTGCGCGATACGGATAGCGAAGCGGTGTCCCACGGCGTAGTCAAAGCCGCCGCCAGCCGCCAAGGCAGCATTCCACTGGTTGCCGAAGTTCGGCGGAGTCGGCGGAAATGCCGGCGACAGGTTACCCGCGCCCGCCATCAAGCGGAAGAACGGCATGAACGAGTCGGTATGGTACTTGTACTGCAATCCGGCGAAGGCAAAGCCGATACCGGTGTAGTTGGGGGCGCCGGTGGCAAAGTGCCCGCTGCCGTCGAAGATGATGCCCAAGTTGTGCGCCTGCGGCAGATACCACGTATTCGACGCGTCAAAGCCGGTCGAGATGTCATTGACCTTGTGATTGAAATCAGCGTAGCCGCTGACGCCTAACCACGAGTACCCGCCAAAGATCTCGTCTTTCGGCTGAATGGTTACCTGCGCTGCAGCAAACGTGCCACACAACGACAACAAAAAGCACGCCGCCAAGGCTGTCGCAAGCTTTCTACATGAGGGCATCACGTTGGTTCCTTTTCGAATTGAAAATCCAGGACACCATTTTAGAGGTTCCTTGGTTGTGTCGCATCTGTTCTGAGAGTGCCTACTTTGAGGCCCTCCCGTTCTGAAACTGCAAACCACTACCGTTCCGGCATCGGTTCGATGGTGTTGCAAGTCAATCAGTACTGAACCGGGATTGCCATCGAAGATCGGGAATCGATGGCGTCCATCATTCTAGCGCGGGACTAGCTTCTAGCATAGCTTATCCAGCAAAGTTCCTTTGGAGTCAACCAGAAAGACTTCCAACGCGGGTACTCCCACGGCGTGGGTGGAACAGCTCAGGCAGGGATCGTAGGCCCGAACCAGAGCTGAAACCCGGTTCAGCATCCCTTCCTGGAGGCGGTCGCCATGGATGAAGTGCTCGCTCACCTGGCGTACGCCGTCGCTGATCGCGCGGTTGTTGTGGCCCGTCGCGACAATGAGATTGGCCCAGAGAATGGCTCCGTTATCGTCGACCTTGTAATGGTGGATCAGAGTGCCGCGGGGCGCTTCGATCATCCCCACGCCTTCCGGGGCATTCACTCCAGCCTCGGCCCGGACATGGGCATCCAGTACATCTGGTTGTTGCAAAATGACTTGCATCCATTCCAAGGCGTACAGGATCTCGATAAGGCGGGCATAATGATAGAGGAAAGAGCTGTGGGCAACACGGCCGAAGCGCTGGCGGAACTCGCCCAGCTCGGCGTCGGCAAGCGGCGTGCCCATGGCTACTGCGGTATTGATTCGTCCCAGCGGCCCCACCCGATAGATTCCCGCGGGCCAGCCTTGCGGCTTGTAGTAGGGCGCCTTCAGATACGAGTCGGCCACCGTCGCCTCACCGATGAACTGGTGGTACATGTCGGGCGAGACACCTTGCTGAACGACGCTGCCGTCGGCCGCACGGAAACGCAGCAGGCCGTCGTAGAGCTGAATGTTGCCGGCACCGTCAACCATGCCCGCATACATGGTGGGAGCGGAGCCGAAGTTGGCAATCTCCTCCTGAAAGGAATCCAGGACGCCTTTGAGGATGCCGAGGGTCTTCTCGGTGGTCGCCAGGGCCGCAGGAATTCCGGCAAGGAAGCGGTCCCGTGCCTGGACGGTCATGGGCGACTTCACACCGCCGGGAACGATCCAGGACGGGTGCACGCGTTCTTCGGCAAGGCCCTCGATGACGGTCAAGCCGAACTTGCGCAGCTCAATGCCGGCGCGCGCTAGCTCCGGATTGGCCTCGATGACTCCGGCGATGTTGCGGGTGGCCGGATCCGAATCCATGCCCAGCAGAATGTCGGGCGAGGAGAGATAAAAGAAGCTGAGCGCATGCGATTGCACGAACTGTCCGCAGTGGATGATCTCGCGCAACAGGTGCGCCGCCCGCGGAATACGCACGGCCATGATTGCGTCGCAGGCCTTGGAGGATGCCAGCTGATGACTGATGGGGCAGATGCCGCAGATGCGGGAGGTGATCCCCGGCATCTCGTAGAACGGACGGCCTTCGGTGAATTTCTCGAAGCCGCGGACCTGCGTCACCTGAAACGTGGTGTCGGCAACTTTTCCGTTGTCATCCAGCTTGATGGTGATCTTGGCATGGCCTTCGATGCGGCTTACCGGCTCAATCGTGATGCGCTTCATCGCAGCTTCCTTCTTAGCAACTGGCAACTAGCAACTCGCAATCAGTGATCGTCGTTTGATAACTGTTTTGCTGCGCGGTTGAACTTCGCTCACCAACTTCGAAATCCGAACTCCTCATCAGCTTTGGCTACTTGCCGATCGCTAATTGCTAGTTGCTGCATTTACCCAAACTTGATCTTCTGATTCGCCTCGGGTTTGCGGCCCTCGAGCAACGTATTCAGAAGTCCGGCAATCACCTTGTTCTGCGGCGGACAGCCGGGGAGACAAACATCGACTTTGACGAAATCCTGTGCCGGACGCGCCTGCTTGGCCAGTTGCGGCAGAGCACCATGCGGAATACAAGGGTCGGCATCCGCACCTTCGACGTAGATGCGCTGTAACAGCTTGTTCACCGGAAACACGTTGCGCATGGCAGCTACGTTGCCGGTTACGGCGCAGTCGCCGAGCGAGACCAGCAGCTTGGTTCGAGCGCGAATCTGGTTCAGCTTGTCAATGTCTTCCTGCGTGCTGATGGCGCCTTCGACCAGGGTGACGTCGACATCTTCGGGAAACTCCTGAGCGTCGACCAGGGGGCCGTAGACGATATCGACCTTGCGCACGATCGGGATCAGGGCTCCGTCCAGATCGAGCAGCGACATGTGGCAGCCCGAGCAGCCGTCCAGCCAGATCGTAGCCAGCTTGAGTTTCTTCATACCCGAACTCCTCTGTGCCGGGCTATCGCGGTGATTCTTGAGCGTGGAGCGGCTCATCTCCTCCACGGCCTTGCCCTTTTCAGCCAGCGCGCCGGTCGGGCAAGCCTGGATACACTTGCCACAGTTGGTGCAGGTTTTCGCGTCGCCCCACTTCTGATTGAGGTCGGGTACGATGCGGGCGTGAATGCCGCGGGCCACGACCTCCCAGACGTGCGCGCCTTCGACCTCGGCGCAGGTGCGCACGCAGCGGGTGCACAGGATGCAGCGATTGTGATCGAGGACGAAGCGTGGATGGGATGCGTCAACCGGCAGGCGCGGGAAGTTGTAGGCGAAGCGCACGCTGGTGATGCCCATCGAGTACGCCATGTCCTGCAGCTCGCAGTGGCCGTTGGCCACGCACACCGCGCAGACGTGGTTGCGTTCGACCAGAAGAAGTTCGATGGTCATGCGGCGATAGCGCGAAAGGCGCGGCGAGTTGGTGACCACCGACATGCCGTCCTGGACCGGCGTGGTGCAGGCGGGAAACAGCCGGTCAATGCCCGCCACCTCTACCATGCAAAGACGGCAGGCTCCCACCGGAGTCAGGCCCTCGAGGAAGCACAGCGTCGGAATCGATTTATTGCTGGCGCGCGCTGCCTCCAGGATCGTTTGCCCTTCGGCGACGTTCACCAGCTCACCATCGATACGCAGCGAAATTTTCTTTTGCGGCAAGGCTAAGACTCCTTCCCTCAGCGCGCCACCGTCACTCCGGCGTCGCAGCGCAGGCAGCGGCAACACTCGTCGTGCGCGTCTTCAGCTGACAGACCCACCACCACTTCCTCGAACGAATGGGCCCGATCCTCGGACAGCAGCACTCGCGAATGATGGCGGCGGTTCTCGCTGGACTCCTTCGGCGGCATCTGACTGTACTGCATGGGCCGAAACAGCTGCTCCCAGCGCTTGCAGTCCATCAACTGCTGATCGATGGACTGCGCTGCCTGCTTGCCGTAGGCCATGGCATTGGAAACGTTGGAGGCGCCGGTCACCAGGTCGCCCCCGGCAAAGAAGCGCGGGCGGCTGGTCTCGAGCGTGAAGTGGTCGACCACAACGGTGCCGCTCTCCTTGATCTCCAGACCCGAGGCCCTGGCAAAATCGAGATCGACCGTCTCGCCCACCGCCAGAATGACCGAGTCGCACTCGATACGCTGGACCTCGTCGGTGAGAACCGGCTTGCGTCGTCCTGAGCGGTCGTATTCGCCCAGGCGTGTCTTCACCACTTCCAGCGCTTTGACGTTTCCCTTGGCGTCGCCGATGATGCGGTGCGGCGCCGACAGGAAAACGATCTTCGCGCCTTCGTCTTCGCAGGCTGCGGTCTCTTCTTCGATCGCCGGCATGTCTTTGCGCTCGCGGCGATACACTACGGTTACGTTCGCCCCCATGCGCAGGGCGGTGCGGGCCGAGTCGATCGCAGCATTGCCGCCGCCAATGACCACAACCTTCTTTCCCAGCGGTGTGGCATCACCTTTGGCGACAGCTTCCAGAAATGGCAGCGCCGGGAATACACCCTTCAGTTCGGTGCCCGGCAGGTAGACCCAGGACTCTTTCCACGTGCCGATCGCCAGGCACACGGCGTCGTATTGCTCGTCCAGTTCGTTCAATGAAATGTCGAAGCCAACGCGGGTGTTGAAGATGAACTTCACGCCCAGCCGTTCGATCAACTCGATTTCGCGACGCAGCACCGGCTTGGGCAGACGGTACTCGGGCAGCGCGAAGCGCAGCATACCGCCGGCTTCAGGCAGCGCGTCGTAGACGGTGACGCTGTGGCCAAGCAGCGCCAGATAAAATGCCGCCGTCAGACCGGCCGGACCGGCCCCGGCTACGGCAATCTTGCGTCCGGTGGGGTCGAGTTTGCGCGCCAGCACACGCAGGGCGGCTTCCTCGAACTCTTCGCCCAGCAAAACGTAGTCGGCGATGAAGCGATGCACCTCGCGCATGTTGACGGCGTCGTCGACCGCAGCGCGCCGGCAGCGCTCGTCGCAGGGATGCTGGCAGACGCGTCCCGTCGAACATGGCAGCGGGTTGTCCATGATGATCGACTCGAAGGCTTCCTCGAGTTGCCCTTCCTTGTAGAGTTGCAGGAAGCGCGGGATATTCATGTGCAGCGGACAACTGTTCTCGCACGGCGAGAGCGCCAGTTCGGTGCAGACGCCGGCCACGCAGCGATGGGAGACGATGTGGTCTTCGAACTCCTGGCGGAAGTGGCGCATCGTGGTCAGCACCGGATTCGGCGCCGTCTGCCCAAGACCGCAGAGCGAGCAGTCGCGGATGTAGCGGCTCAATTCGTCCAGACGCTCCAGGTGATCCATGCGGCCAGCGCCCTCGGTGACTCGGTTGAGGATGCGCAAACACTTGTTCAAGCCGACGCGGCATGGAATGCATTTGCCGCACGACTCGGAGTTGGTGAACTCGACAAAGTAGCGAGCGACGTCGACCATGCAGTTGTCTTCGTCCATCACCACCATGCCGCCGGAGCCCATGATGGCGCCCAGTTGCGCCAGGCTCTCGTAGTCGACGACGGTGTCGAACATTTCGCTGGGAATACAGCCGCCGGAGGGGCCTCCGGTTTGCACGGCCTTTACGGCTCGTCCCTCAACTCCGCCACCGCCGATGTCGTAGATGAATGTCTTAATCGGTGTGCCCATCGGCATCTCGACCAGTCCGCTGTTATGGACCTTGCCGACCAGGGAGAAGACCTTGGTGCCCGCGCTCTTGGCGCTGCCGGTTTCGGTGAACCACGCCGGGCCTTTAGTGACGATGGGGGCGACGTTGTACCAGGTTTCGACGTTGTTGATGTTGCTGGGCTTGCCCCACAAGCCCTTCTGCGCGGGAAATGGCGGCCGCGGGCGGGGACGGCCCGCCTCACCTTCGAGCGATGCGATTAGCGCTGTCTCTTCTCCACAGACAAACGCTCCCGCTCCCTCCACCAGGTCAATATCGAAGTTGAATGCGCGGCCCAAAATGTTCTTGCCCAGCAGTCCGTATTCGCGAGCCTGCTCCAGCGCCCGGTTCAGACGATGCACGGCCAGCGGATACTCAGCTCGCACATAGATAATTCCCTGCGTGGCTCCCATCACGTAGCCGCCGATGATCATGCCTTCCAGCAGAGCGTGCGGATCGCTTTCGATCTCGTTGCGGTTCATGTAGGCGCCGGGGTCGCCTTCATCGGCATTGCAGATGATGAACTTCTCGTCGGAGACGGCTTTACGCAGAAATTCCCATTTGTTACCGGTCAGGAAGCCGGCGCCCCCGCGGCCACGCAACTTCGCGGCCTTGATCTGCTCAATGACGATCTCCGGCTTGTCGTCAATCAACGTCTTATAGAGCGCCTGATATCCGCCGACCGCGATATATTCCTCAATGTCGTCGGGGTTGATCAGGCCGCAATTGCGCAACACGATCTTCTTCTGGCCTTTGAAAAACGGAACATCGTTCCACAGCGGCAGCTCGGGGTAAGCGTGCCCGTAGCGAATGAAGCCGGTGATGTGGTCCCATTCTTCGATTTTGCAGTAAACCAGACTGGGGTCGATGGGGCCTGTGGCGATATCGTGCAGGATGCGGCCGGCGTCGTTGGCCTGCACGCGATGCAGAATGAGCAGTGGACCGCCGGGCATGCGCACGTTCACCAGCGGTTCATGACAGCAGGGCCCGAAGCAGCCCACGCTGGTGAGATAGAAAGTTGTCCCGCTGCGGTCGATCTCTTCGGCGAAGGCGTGATACAAGCCCTCGGCGCCGTTGCCCCGTCCGCAGGTGCCCATGCCGACCGCGATACGCGGTATTGGAGGCACGAGTTTTGTCAGCCCGTTCTCGCGGACCGAGTTGAATACGCCAATGTCTTCAATGCGCGGCATCAGTCATTCTCCCGCTCCAGCGAGCGGACCTCGCGCTGCAGCGTCCGTTCGTTGACGTGCCCGCAGATGCGGTGGTTGATCTCGACGACCGGCGCCAATGCGCATTGCCCAAAACAGGCGACGGTGCGCACGGTGAACTTCTGATCGGGAGTGGTCAGGGTCAGTTTGTCGGCGTCGCCTGACTCGGCGCCCTCTCCCTGGGCCAGTCCGAGTTCCAGCCGCAAACTTTCCAGAAGGGCTCGCGAATTACGGGTGTGACAAGCCGTGCCGCGACAGATGCAGATGGTGTTGTCGCCCTGGGGATCCAGATTGAACAATGCGTAGAAGGTCGCAACGCTGTAGATGCGCGACAGCGGAATGTCGAGCTTGGCGGCGATGTAGCGCAGCGTCTCAGCCGAGAGATACTTGTGCTCGTTGCGATCCTGAACCGCTTCCATGATGCCGAGCAATTCCCCGGGACGTCCGCTCTGCTTAGCTATGACTTGGTCAATGAACGCCTGCTCGGCGCTGTCGAGTGAAAGTTGGGCAGTTGCCATACGCCTGGCGCTCCTTTCTGGGCAGGAACCAGTACGTTGCGGAATTGCCTGCGTGCACTCGGCTCATCCAGGGAGGCTGAGCAGCCTCCAAGCGCACGGGTGGTTTCCGTCGTTTCCAAGTTTTCACGGAAGTGTGCAAGAACTCTGTGCCCTGCATCACGTCGCGGGGTGACTGCCGGGCAGGGACGGAATGCGGCCAATGCGGGAAGGAAAAAACAAGGCGCCCCCTGAGCGCCTTGTGCAGCGTTTGCTTGTATTGCTGCTCGGTAAATCGACTCGGCTAAGCCGCCTTGGGCCCGGTATACGCTGGAGCTGGGGTGGGCGCCGAGTGTCCCTTGCCATCCACCAGCTTCATCTCGTTCCAGTCGTAGGGGAACTCATGCCCGCAATCCAGGCAGACTACATAGGTTCCTGTTACTGACGCGGCTGCGCTCCTGCTTTGCTTCTTACGAACTGTGATGGGGAAACTGCAACGCTTGTGCGAACAACCGAAGACCGCATCGAATAGCTTCATACGCCATCTCCTCGCCTCGGCGACAACCGCCCGGCTGGGCCCAGAACCCAAACTCGCGCTTTTGTTTAACGCAAGCTCCGGCTACAAGTCTTAGATTCGGATATGGCAAGAAAGGTTTCGCGTGGATTTGTGCGCGGCGTTGAAGCGACGTCGGCCCTGTAACAAAGAGGGCGGCGGCCTTTCCCGTTAATTGAGGATGCGAAGCCGAAGGATGCGGCTGGCGCGGCAGGATTCGAGGCGGTAACCGTCTATAATCAACTCACTTTGCCATATTTTTACCTTCGTATGTTTCACCGGTTCATTGGGCTCATTGCCGCCATCTGCCTGCTTGGCACCTTAGCGTCAGCCCAGACGGTTCCCGGCACGCAAACACTAATGGTCATGCCGTTTGAGAATCAGTCCAGCGCTCCGGGGCTGGAGTGGATCAGCGAATCTTTTCCCGAAGTGCTTTCCCAACGGCTGGCAACGCCGCGGATTTACATCATGAGCCGCGACGATCGTGATTACGCCTTCGATCACTCGGGCGTGCCCTCGACCGTGCTGCCTTCGCGGGCGACGATTTATCGCGTGGCCGAGCAGATGGACGCTGATTACGTCGTCATGGGGAGTTACACCTTCGATGGTAAGACGTTCAGCGCGAAGGCGCAGCTGCTCGACATGAAGAAGCTGCATTTATATCCGACGGTGAGCAGCAGCGGGCCGCTGACCAGCCTCATCGATTTGCAGACTGCGCTGGCCTGGCAGATCTTGCAGCAACTGCCTACTCACCCGAACATGCCGCGCGAGCAGTTCATGGCTGCGTTTGCTCCTATCCGCCTGGACGCTTTTGAAAACTACATTCGCGGCATCCTGGCCACCAGTTCGCAACAAAAGGTGCACTATTTCCACGAGGCGGTAAAGCTCGATCCGAATTACACCCTCGCTATGCTGAACCTGGGCAAGACCTACTTCGACAGCCATGAGTACGAGTCTGCCTCGGCCTGGTTCGCACGCATCCCTAAGACGAGCACAGTCGCGGGCGAGGCGAACTTCCTCCTGGGCATGTCGGAGTTTTATCGAGGCAACTTCGAAAAATCGTTTGCTGCATTCAGCTTCCTCCTGACGCGCGTTCCGCTGACCGAGGTTTATAACAACCTGGGAGTGGTCGAAGCGCGCCGCGGGCATCGTACCCAGGCGGTGGAATACTTCACCAAGGCCATCAACGCCGATCCCAACGACGCCGACTACCGCTTCAACCTTGCGGTGGCACTCTACAAGAACGGCGATAACGCGGGAGCGTCACGGCAACTGAAAGATGAATTGCAGCAACGTCCGAACGATACCGAAGCGAAATCTCTTCAGGACATGATCAGCCGAGGCGTGCCGCCTCCGCCGCCGGTCACGACCAATCCGCTGACCAGCGGTAATGCTCTGCTCTCAGCCGGTAGCACGCATGTTCCGATGGAGCGCATCAAGCGCAATTACGACGAGGCCTCTTATCGCCAGTTGGAGATGGAGATTCACAACATTACAGAAGCGCGACTAGCCAAGGCAGATCCCCGCACGCATGCGGCCTATCACGTGCAGCGTGGCAAGGAACTGCTGGCTCAAAATATGCCGGAGCAGGCGGAACTGGAGTTTCGGGATGCCATCAGCGCTGACTACAATAACGAGGCGGCGCACGCCGAACTGGCTATGCTGCTGGAAAAGAAGGGCGACGTAAATGGCGCGCGCACGGAAGCTCAAACCTCTGTCCGGTTGAAGCCCAACGTCGATGGCCTGCTGGTGCTGGCGCGGTTGGATCTGAAGCAGAATCAGGTGCGGTCGGCGTCTAGTGAGGTTCAGAGGGCGTTGGCGATCGATCCTGGGAATGCGACGGCGCTGACCTTAAAACAGGATATCGCCGCCCGACAAACAGGTTCAAAATAGAGTCGAGCAGTTTCTCGGCAGTGTGGGGCGGCCAACATCGTACTTGCACCTCCGCATGGAGGCTCTATGCAGCGAATTCGTACTTCTCTTTTCACGCTGGTCCTTGCTCTCCTGACATGCGCCTCAGCCTTCGCTACATCCGTGGTGAAGATTCGCATTGATGACACCATTCAGCCGATCAGCGCGGAATACGTCGAGCGCGCGATCGAGCATGCGCGACAAACCAACGCCGATGCCGTGCTGATTGAACTGCACACCCCCGGCGGGCTGGTCGACTCCACCCGCGAAATCATCGAGAAGATCCTGGCGTCGCCGGTGCCGGTGATTGTCTACGTCGCTCCTACCGGAGCCAACGCCGCTTCGGCGGGATTCTTCATACTGGAATCGGCTGACATCGCAGCCATGGCGCCGGGGACGAATACCGGCGCGGCGCATCCGGTTATGCTGGGCGGCGAGAAGATGGATGACGTCATGAAGACGAAGGTCGAGAACGACTCGGCAGCCTTCATGCGCTCGTTTGTTGGACCGCGAGGACGCAATGTGCAACTGGCCGAGAGCGCGGTCCGGGAATCGAAGTCGTGGACCGATCAGGAGGCCCTGCAGCAGCACCTCATCGATATCGTCGCCAAGGATCAGGACGATCTCTTCCGTCAGATTTCGGGACGCACGATCAAGCGCTTCGATGGAAAACAGGTAAAGCTCAACCTGGTCGACGCCAAAGTCGACGACCTGCCGATGACACTTCGCCAGCGCATCCTCGACTTCCTGCTCGACCCGAATATTGCGTTCCTGGTGCTGGCAGTCGGGGCTCTGGCGCTCTATGCCGAGTTCAACCATCCGGGGGCGGTCGTGCCCGGTGTTGTCGGCGTGATCTTCATCCTGCTGGCGCTGTTCGCCCTCAACTTGCTGCCTACGCGTTACGCGGCGTTCACCCTGATTCTGGCCGCCTTTGTGCTGTTCGTGCTGGAGGCCAAGTTCGCCACCCACGGGGCGCTCGCCTTGGGCGGCATCGCCTGTCTCACCCTGGGCGGGTTGTTGCTCGTCGATGGGCCGATTCCCGAGATGCGCGTGAAGCTGTGGACCGCGCTGGGCGTGAGTATCCCGTTGGGGGTCATCACGGTCTTTTTGATGACGATCGCTTTGCGGGCGCGGCACAACAAAGTCGTCACCGGCGAGCAGGGTCTCATCGGGGCCGTTGGTGAAGCGCGTACCGACATCGACCCCGAAGGCAAGGTGTTTGTGCTGGGTGAGCTTTGGAATGCGCGCGCAAGTTCGCGCGTCGGCATGGGCGACCACGTGGTGGTGAGGAAAATCGAAGGCCTGGAACTGGAAGTAGAGAAAAAATAACCGCCGCTAGGCGGCGCCTTGATCCTGCTCTTTTTCAAGACTGGACTTCACCAGCTCGATTAGTTCAGGCGGAGGAAAGGGCTTGGTGCGGAAAACCACATTCATGCCTTGATATTCCGCCTCTGCTTCCGCCATACCGCTGAGAACGATGATCGGCATCCAGGCGTTAAGCGCGCGAATCTGTGGCACCAGCTGTGAGCCGGTGCATCCCGGCATGATGTGGTCAGTCACGACCACACCAATACGCTCCGGCAACCCGCGAAGGGTGGCCAGCGCGCTTTCCGGCGTAGTGGCGACGGAAACCTGGAAACCCGCATCCCGCAGTATGGCTTCGCGGACAGCAAGCTGCAGCGGATTATCGTCGATGAGAAGGACCTGCCTCAAAGCTCTACATGCCTTTGTAAGTCTTGTGTATCCCGCACTCCGCAATCGCGGTTTGCCGGAAAAGCAGGCAGCTGGTGCTCCCATCCGGAACAGCGAATACCGCCGTTATGATACCTCTGGCTCAGGCGCTGTTGTATCCGGCACGGAAATCAACTCTCATTGATTCCAAACACCGGATCGAAAAAACGCCTTGCGCACGGCGATAACGAATAAACACTCGCTCAAGCCCTAAACACTTCCGCTGCAACTTAGCAGCCACAACTTTACGCTGTACGCTGCCGTCCGCAGATTTCCTCGACCGCCCGCAGCCAGTCCTGTTCCGGAGAACCGCCATTCCCGTCGCGCTGCAGGTAGATCTCGTAAGCGCGCACGCGAATCTTTTCTTCCAGATTGGGGGAAACTTGGGTTTCAGTTACCACTGTGGCCGAGACGGTGATCGGTGTTGCTACTGCGCCGTTTCCGCTTTCCGCGTGAACGCCGTTACCGCCGTTGTTGCTGGCTGGCGTGGTCTTGCGGCTCCGCTTCTTTGGCGCAGCGCCTTCCTTGTCTCGTGGTGCTTTCGGCATCGTACTTAACTCCTAGACCCTTAATGATTTACACCCGCAAACTGGCGAAAAGGTGATCCCGACAGGCTGCGGTGTATTGCTTTAACTATAGCGAATTCTCTTTCCTTTGTGGGGGACTTAGGTGCTGATCTCCTCAATTTTCATGAACTCTGAATGAAGCCGGATGCTTCCTACCCCATTGTGATCTAACTCGCTACCATTTCAGAAGTTAGTAGTGTCCAATAGAAGTGGTCCGAGTTCTTCGCGGAACCAACTTAGGCACAGTCGCGTATATCTGCTCAGGCGAAGTGCGTTCGTTTCTGCCAGGTAAGTTACTCATGGTCTTCTTCGAGATTCTCCGCCAGATGTTGCGCACGCTGTGGGCGCATAAGCTGCGTTCATTCCTTACCATGTTCGGGATCGCGTGGGGCGTGGGATCGCTGCTTCTGCTGGTGGGCTTGGGTGAAGGTTTTCGCTCCGGCAATCGTAAAGAGCTGAACTCTTTGGGCGAAGACATCATGTTCGTCTTCCCCGGGCGGGCTCCAGCCGTCGCCGGGAACATGAGTTCAGGGCGGAATTACAACCTTACCGACGAAGACTACCGCGACATTCTGCAGGAAGCTCCGCACGTCCGCGCCGCAGCTCCGGTGCTGTCACGCATGGACATCCGCGAAGTCAGCGATTTCGGAAACACTAACGGCGAAGTGAGCGGAGTTCTACCCAAATACAACGAGATTCGTTATCTGCCGTTGTCGGCTGGACGGTGGCTCAACGAAGACGACGAAGCACAGAAGCGATTGGTCGCCATCCTCGGCGACGAGATGCTGAAGAATCTCTTCCCCGGCCGGCCTGCGGTTGGAAACACGATTCTGTTGAACGGGATTCGCTTCCAGGTGATCGGGGTCGTGCAGCGCGTGGGACACGGCGACGACAATTCCACCAACAATCGCGTGTTTATGCCTTTCAGTACTATGCGCGAATTCTTCCCTCTGACAAAGGAAGGCCAGGACAACGCCGTTTCGTTCATCAATTATCGCCCGCGCGTACGTTCAGAGCACGCCATGGCGCGTGACGAAGTGCGTAAGGTCATCGCCCGAAATCACGGCTTTGACTGGCACGACGAAGATGCCTTCGAAGACTGGGACACCATCAAGAACTCCGAGATGGTAGGAAAGATATTCGACGCCATGGACATCTTCCTGGGCGGCGTGGGACTGGTGACGCTTACCCTTGGTGCCATTGGGGTCATCAACATCATGTTGGTGGCGGTCAGCGAGCGCACACGTGAAATCGGGTTACGAAAGGCATTGGGCGCAACCAATCGCAGCATTCTGCTGCAGTTCTTTCTCGAGGGCGCGTTTCTCACACTGATGAGCGGTGCGGTCGGCATGGCCGGCGCCGGCTTTCTGATGTATATGATGCGCGGCATGGGCGAGGTGCCTGGGTTCGATCCACCTACGATGTCGTTCATGTCGGCAACGCTGGCGATCGGCACGCTGGCGCTGGCTGGAATCGTTTCCGGAATTTATCCGGCGCGCAAAGCGGCAATGTTGCAACCGGTAGAAGCTTTGAGGCAGGAGTAAACAATGGTTCGGGATCTGATGTCGCAGGCTTATAGCGCAATGCGCTACAACCGTCGCCGAACCACGCTTACCATGCTGGGCATGGCGTGGGGCATCGCGACGGTTGTGCTTCTGCTTGCCTACGGAGCTGGATTTGGGCGCGCCATCGAGGCCATCTTCGCCAACTGGGGAACGCGCATCATTGGTGTCTTCCCCGGACGCACCTCGCAACAGGCAGGCGGGCAGAAAGCCGGAACGCAGATCAAGTTCACCATCGACGATCTTGATCGGATTACCGCGGCAGCGCCGCTGGTGAACCGCATCACTCCGGAGGTCGACAAGAGTGTGAACGTGCAGCGCGACGTTCGCACCTACTCGTTACCCATCGAAGGCGTGTATCCCAGCATGTTCAAAATTCAGGCGTTGAAGCTCGAGGAAGGACGGCTGCTGAACGCCGACGACGAAGAGGGACGCACGCGCGTCGCGGTCATCAGCTCCGATGCCAAGCTGAAGCTCTTTTCCGGCGAGTATGCACTGGGTCAACATATTCGCATCGACGGCATCAGCTATCAGGTGGTTGGTGTGCTCGCGCCGCACATGCAGGAGGGGGACGATAGCGTCAACAAGACGATCTACGTGCCTTTCAGCGCCATGAGCGACTTCAAAGACACGCACTACCTCGATGGGATCTGGATGTCGTATGAAGGCAACGACTTCGAACTCGTCGAGAAGCAGGTGCGAGGCGCGCTGGCTCAGCAATACAACTTCAAACCGGATGACAAGCGCGCGGTCTTCGTCTTCAACATGATGAAGCAGCTAAAACAATTCCAGATCATCACCACCGGGTTGAAAATCCTACTCGGCTTTATCGGTACGTTGACGCTGGGGATTGGCGGCGTGGGTCTGATGAACATCATGCTGGTCGCCGTGACCCAGCGCACGCGCGAGATCGGCGTTGAAAAGGCGCTTGGCGGACGTCGCCGCGACATTCTCTTTCAGTTTCTGGCTGAGGCGCTGGCAATCACGTTTATCGGCGGTCTGGCGGGAATCCTCATGGCCTACGCGATCTCGATTGGCGTCGGGCGAATTACCTTCTACAGCGCGATCGCCAAGAACGCCGAGGCTGCCGACATTCGGCTGATCATCGATCCGTCGACCGTGGTCGCGGCAACGGTCATTTTGACGCTAGTTGGCTTGGTCAGCGGAATGCTGCCGGCCATCAAGGCCTCGCGGCTCGATCCTATTGAGGCGTTACGCTATGAGTAGCGGCTATCTGCCACCGCCAGGGTGCCGTGCGCGCTACTTCTTGATGATGGGATTGTAGCCTTCGGCGGTCAGCTTGGCTTTCATCGCCTGAGCGTCGGCCATGTCCGAGAAGGGTCCAACCTGCACATGATAGAACTTGTCGTTCGTGATGGGATTGTTCACGACGAAGACGGGGTAGTTCTTTTTGCGCAACGCTCCCGCCAGCGCGACCGCGTCATCCTCCCGTGATACCGCTGCAATCTGGACGACGATCGTGCCCGGCCCGGTCACGGGAGACGTGTGTGCCATGACGTCAGCGTTCTTCGATGCGGCGGTTGATGTCGTGGGCGGCGGATTCGACGGTGTCGCAGTTGCCGCTGAGGCTACCACCTTGGGAGCGTCGGCTGGTGGCTCTGACTTTGCCGTCTTGGTCTCGGCCGCTGCAGCTTGCGGAGCGTTGTCGTTCTGCTTTACGGCGTTGTAAAACGTCAGACTACCTTGCTGCTCTGTGTTCTGGTTGTCCTGCGCGGCGGGAGCCTGCGCGTCCGACTTCATCGCGACCGCGGCGGAGGGCTTGTTATCGCTGCCATTCGAGGCGTTTGCGCCCGTATCGGCCGAGGCGGTCGCTGACGCCGGCTGATCATTCAGCGCCTGCTCGCGGCCGGAGCTCTTGCCGAGCGAATAGCCGATAGAGAAGAAAATGCCGCAGATCGCTGCCAGGAGGAAGAACAACCCCAGCAGCTTACCTACGCCCAATGTGATTTCGGTATCTTCCGCAGCCATTGTGTGCACAGAACCCTCAAATCAGTAGTGATGTCCCTGATCAGCTACCCTGTCCCATATAGATTTTGGGCATAAGCCCGGATTGCGATTCCTACTTCGCCGGCGGAAGCTGAGATCCTTCCAGCTTCGCCGTATCCGCCTTCACCAGATTCAGCAGTCCAGCCAGCAAGTCCACCGGGACCGGGAAGATGATAGTGGTGTTCTTCTCTACGCCGATCTCGGTCAGGGTCTGCAGGTAGCGCAGCTGAATACTCGTCGGCTCGGTCGCCAGCAGGTGCGCCGCATCGATCAAGCGCTGCGCTGCTGCAAACTCACCTTCCGCGTGAATGATCTTTGAACGCTTTTCGCGTTCTGCTTCGGCCTGCTTGGCCATGGCGCGGACCATGCTCTCGTTCAGATCGACCTGCTTCACCTCGACGTTGGTCACCTTTACGCCCCAAGGGTCGGTGTGTTGATCGAGGATCGACTGCAACCGCATGTTGATCTTCTCGCGATGCGCCAGCAACTCATCGAGATCGACTTCGCCCAGCACCGAACGCAGCGTGGTCTGCGCGAACTGCGACGTCTGGTACATGTAATTCGAGACCGCAACCACCGCCTTATTCGGATCGATCACCCGCAGGAAAATAACCGCGTTCACCTTCAGCGTGACGTTGTCGCGCGTGATGATGTCCTGCGGCGGAACTTCCAGCGCCTCCTGCCGCAACGACACCCGGACGATGCGGTCAATCGGCGTGAACACCAGGATCACGCCGGGGCCCTTCGGCGAGCCTAAAAGGCGTCCCAGGCGAAAAATGACTCCACGCTCATACTCGGCCAGAATCTTGATCGAGTTGATGATGTAGAGGACGAAAACAACAGCAATAACGGCGACAGCAATGCCTGGCACGATGTGCCTCCAGCTACTCAGAAGTTTAGAACGGGTTCCACTGCGGATTGTAGGCCCAACTGCGTGGGAACCCAAGTGGGCAACACGCCCGGCAGCAGTCGGGACCGAGGAGTGGCCGGCTCATCGCACCAGAAAAGCCAGTGCGCCGGAGACCCGTCCGACGACTTTTCCGGGCAAACTTTATGTGACTAAAGTCACATGGCATTGTGTCTAGGTTAGCGGTATCCTTAAAACAGTTGGCCTGACCGGCCGCAAGGGGTATTGCAGCAATGTCTGAGCAGGGACGCAGGTATTTGCGTTTTGGCGCTGTCATGGCGGTGATCGTCGTCGCCCTGGGCTACCTCGCCTACACCGGCGTACAGGACAGCAAGAGCTACTACGTCACCATTAAAGAGCTGAACGGCATGGGCGACGGCGCTTACAGCAAGCGGCTGCGCGTAGCCGGCAACGTGGCTCCGGGATCGATCAAGCGCCAGGGCACGCATATGCAATTCGAGCTGGTCGAGCAGGACCGGATGTTGCCCGTGGTTTACAACGGGACGGAGACGCCGCCCGACACCTTCAAAGACAACGCACAGGCTCTCGCCGAGGGCCGCTTCGGACGCGACGGCGTGTTTCACGCTACCAATATTCAGGCGAAATGCGCCTCGAAATACGCTCCCAAACAGAATGGTCAGCCGGGCGCAGCCCAAGGCCCGCAGAGCACTGCACAGAATGGAGCCGGCTCAAGTATGGGCCAGTAGGCGATTGCCAGCGAGTCTCACGGAAACGCACACAATGGCAGGCACCAGCGAATCTCACTCCTCGCCTGTCATCCTCCTCGAAAATCTGGTGAAGTTCTTTGGCCGGTTCGCCGCTTTGCGCGGCGTGACTGCCAGCTTTGAAGCGGGACGACTCTACGTCGTGGTCGGCGACAATGGAGCCGGCAAGAGCACATTGCTGCGGGTTGTGGCCGGGCTGATGGAGCCCAGCCAGGGAAGCTTTCGCGTGTTAGGCGCAAAGACCGTACGGGAAGTCGCGCATCGCGTCGGATACATGGGACACGCGCCGCTTCTGTACGACGAACTCAGCGGAATGGAGAACCTGCGCTATTTCGCTGGGCTGTACGGAATTCATGACGACGAGGTCTGTCGCAATGCGATGCGGATGGTCGGGCTGGATCCCGAGCTCTCGCGCAGAACCGGCCAGTACTCGCAGGGCATGCGTCAGAGATTGTCGCTGGCACGGGCCGTTCTGCACAATCCCGAATTGATGCTGCTGGATGAGCCGTTCTCAAATGTCGATGTACGCTCGGCGCGCGACATGGCGGCGGTGCTGGGACGGGTTCGCGATCAGGGCAAGACGATTTTCGTTGTGACCCACCAGGCATCGTTGATGGAAAACGTGGCTGATGAATTCGTGCACATGGCGGCAGGACTGATCGTCAAGCGCGAGCAGATGGTTCGGAATGTGGTCGCAGCCGACTCTTCCACGAGGAGCTCGGTATGAGCACGCTGAGCCTCACGCGAGCCACGCTGATGAAAGATTTGCGCATGGAGTGGCGCTCCAAAGACGCCATCAACTCCATGCTGTTCTTCGCGCTTCTGGTAGTGGTGATCTTCAGCTTCGCCTTCAATCCCACGGCAGAGGAATCGCGCCACATCGCCGGCGGGCTGATCTGGGTGGCATTTCTGTTTGCGGCGGTGGTGGCGTTGAATCAGACGTGGGCGCGCGAGCTCCGCAACCAGGTACTCGACGCGTACCGCGTTTCGCCCGCGCCGCCGAATGCGCTGTTTCTTGCCAAGACCATCGGCAACTATCTGTTCGTGGTGGTTCTGGAACTGCTGATGACGCCGCTGTTCGTTGTGTTTTACGAGTTGCGTTCGGTCGGTCCGCTTTGGCAGTTGATAGCGATTGCGTTGCTGGGAACGTGGGCCTTGGTCGTGAACGGGACATTCTTCGCGGCGCTCTCGATTCGTACCCGCAGCCGCGAGATCATGCTGCCGCTGATTCTCTTCCCTATCTCGATACCGGCTCTGCTGGGCATGGTGGACGCGACGACCTCGATCCTTACTGGCGAGGCCTCCCCGGATTTCTGGATCAAAATGCTGGCAGTCTACGACATCGTGTTTACGTCGGTCTGCCTGCTACTGTTTGAAAGTGTGTTGAACGCCGAATGAAAAAAGCCGCATTGATTTCGCTTCCGCTGACACTGGTTCTGCTCGGGTACACGAGCTACCTGGCGCTGATGGTGGCTCCCACCGAGCAGACCATGGGCGACGTACAGCGCATTTTTTATTACCACGTGCCTTCAGGATGGGTTGCGTTTTTGTGCTTCTTCATCAACTTCGTGGCTTCGGCAGTCTATCTGTGGAAGCGCAGCGACGCGAGCGACGCTTTGGCCGGCGCATCGGCCGAAGTCGGAGTCGTCTTTTGCACCGTGTTGCTGATCACCGGACCGCTGTGGGCGCGACCGGTCTGGGGCATCTGGTGGACCTGGGACGCGCGGCTCACCACAACCCTGGTGCTGTGGCTGATCTACGTCAGCTACCTGGTGCTGCGACGGTTCGCGGCAGGTGGCCAGACGCAGGTTCTGGCAGCGGCCTTCGGAATCTTCGGCTTCGTCGACGTGCCCATCGTCTATTTCTCGATTCGCTGGTTCCGCACGCAACATCCGTCGCCGGTCATGGGCGGAGGAGAAAATTCCGGACTTGCCCCCGCGATGCTGCACGTCTTCCTGATTAACCTTGCGGTATTCACCCTCCTGGGACTTCTTTTCGTAGGGCTTCGCTACAAGCTGCAACGGGAAGAGCAGGCGCTGGAGGCGGACCATGCGCAAGCCGCATTGAGAGGAGCGGCATAATGAACTCCATCCTATTTCTGAAAGCGGCTTACATCGTTGCCTGGGTCGTGTACGTTGGATACCTGGGCAGAATCCTGCTACGCATGCGACTGGTGGAAATAGAGCGCAAAGAGATGGAACAGTCAAAACAGGTACGATAAGACCCAGTGAGCTCTGAACGACGCGGCGTTCTTCAATTCATCGGCGTAGCCAACCTCATCGTCTGCGGACTCTTCGTCATCCTCAGCCTGCCGTTTTTTCTGGGACAGATCCGTGTGCTCCGCACCTGGCCGGTTACGCAGGCTCGGGTGACACAGAGCAGCGTCGTCGTGCAGCCCGCGCCGAAACACGAACAACTTTATGCGGCCAAGCTCGACATCGCCTATGAGGTAAACGGCAAAGCGATCACCGCCGACCTCACGAGCTTTCAAGGCCGCAACTACGAGGAGACCGCTCGCCGGGCCGCGGAGTTTCCAATCGGCAGCCTGCACGAGATTCGCTACGATCCCAACAACCCGGCACAAGCGCGCATTGGCGCCGGGTGGAATCGACGCTTCTTCGCGGTTCCGCTGATCACGCTTGGATGCGGCCTATGTTTTGCGTTGTTGGCGCTCGGCTGCTTCCTGGCGGCCCGATTCAGCGCTCCCTAGCTTAGTGTTGAGCGCACGATGACGTACGCCAGCACGATGGCGATGACGTCTTCCGGAACCGCGATCAGCACGTCCTTTACCTTGAGATTGCTCACCAGCGCGCGGCGAATATGGTAGCCGCCAAAGGTACCGATCAGTGCGCCGACCGCGCCCAGAATCGCGCCGGTCAGCGGGGTTGCCGCTCCAGCCGCATACAGGCAGGCGCCGCAGAGAGCACCCATGATGAGACGTGCAACCAGCGGAAATGCGGCGGTGCGCGCCGGCGTCTGGGGAAGCTTATCGCCTACGAGTTCGAGAATCGCGAGCACCGTGAAAATGCCCACCGCAATCGTTGACCCCATGAAAGATAGCGGGCTGCCGTGGAGGTTGATCCAACCGAGATGGGCGCCCCAGCTGACGAGAGCTGGCGCAGTGAGCGAGCGCAGACCCGCAACAATCCCGATAGCAACAGCCAGAAGTACGAGCGAATGCATGGTCGTTTTACCGTCCTCTGCCCCTTACTTCGAGGCGGCTTCACAACGCATCCTAAGATGCGGCTTGAAAAGGATGGTCGCAACTTATCTTCGAAAGCGAGAGAAAAGAAAAGGGCACAGCCAAAACTGTGCCCTTCTCAAGACTGAGGTGGCGAGCCGCCAAGCAAACGCTGAAGACGCGTTTTAGTTCGGCTTGCGCGGCATGATCTGTTCGTCGCGGATAAAGAACTGCGCCGAGCAATGCTCGGATCCGCAGATGACCGGTAGCAGGCCCCCAATCTGTTTGCGGGTGACCAATCCCAGCTGTCCACAGGAAGGACAGGACAAGACTGCCCAATAGGGATCTTCCTTTTCCCCGACCTCGCCGGCATTTTCCAGCACAAAAATGGTTCCAGGCTCCATTTGTTCGGGGATCCATTCACTCAAGATGCTCAGTTCTCCGATCATGTGCCCTCCTCAGGACCGTTCTAGAAGCCCTACCGCACCGCTTTACTAAGATGACGAACGGAACCATTTCGCTTACCGGCAGCTCCGGCTTCGGCGCGAACTGGCGGACGCCGCTGCGAGACTCTCGCGTCCGCAGTCTTCGAACTCAAATTAGGGCTGCCATCGCGGCCCACGGGGTCCAGAATCCGCTGAATCGCATCGCTCAGGCACACCGATAACATCGGCTGGCGCGCATTTTTCAGCAGATCGACAACCCCGCGAGCTGAATCTTCCAGGTAGATGTGCCGACCGTCGGTCAGCAGGTGATACTCCGAGGCGGCAGCGACGGTCTCCACCAGCCGCTTGCCGAGCTCCTTCTGCAGGAATCGTATGACGCTACGGATTTTTTGCAGGGAGAAACCGCGTTCGCGCAGCTCACACAGAATGGCGACTTCGGCCAGGTCATCCAGGGAATAGCTGCGTCTGTGCCCTTCCCGCGCCGGAATCACGATGCCTTGCTCGTCCCACCACTGCAGCTGGCGCGGACTGATGCCGGTCAACGTGACGACTTCTTTGGATGTGAACGTCCTCTGCATCATGGGATCGGCCAAAACATATCCGACAGGAAATGTTTAAAACATCATAGAGCAGTCGCGTGCACTGTCAAGGTGAATTATTGACCAAAGAGGCACCTAGCTTGATGAAGATTGAAAGAAATTACGAAGAACAGTTGTGAGTATCCAGCCGCCGGCTGCCAGTTTCATCGAGCCGAGCGGGATCGACTTAGCATTGGCAATGTTCTCCCGATGGCCATCACCGGACGATGTGATTTCAACACTTCCCGTCCATCCGGCCACCAGACGATGATGAAACGTAATCCTTACTGGCTACTGACTACCGCTTTGGGAGGCTCACCTTGGGACCGTTTCGCTACCACGCATTCGTCTGCACTCAGGAAAAACCGGAAGGCGTTCCCTGCTGCGCTGCCGCGGGTTCGTTCCGCGTCCTCAACACGCTACACCAGGAACTCGGCGCGAGAGGTCTGTCGGATGACGTGCAGGTTTCCACATGCAGCTGCCTCGGACTGTGCGACAGCGGACCTGTGATGATCGTTTATCCCGAGGGCGCCTGGTATACCAAGCTGACCGCCCCGGACGTCGCCGAGATCGTGACCTCGCACCTGCAAAACGGCGAGAAAGTTACCCGGCTGATCCGCGATGACCACGAGAGCATGAAGGCCGAGATCGTCGATCATCGCAACAAGTATCTGGCCATGGTCAAAGGCAAAGATGCAGCGGGCGTTTTGCCCGACGACATGGTTGAACTGATTCGGGGATTCATGGCCAGCCGCGTTGTCCTGACCGCATTGGAGCTGGATGTGTTTACCGTTGTCGGCGACGGAGGCACGGCCCAGCGGATCGCCGGCGGGATCCAATGCGCCGTCCGAGCGACCGAAATGCTGTTAAACGCGCTCGTCAGCCTCAAGCTATTGAACAAGGAGAACGGCGCATATTCGAATTCGCCGGTGGCCGCGCGTTTCTTTGTCGAAGGAACGCCCGATAGCGCGCGCCTGGGGCAATTGCACACGGCGAATCTGTGGAAGCGCTGGTCGACGCTTACGGAGGCAGTCCAGGAAGGCACCAGCGTCGCACCCCGGGCAAGCGATGCGTCGATCAAGCCATTTATCGCGGCGATGGACGTTAACGCGCGGGGCAGGGCCCGTGCTGTTGCCCAGGCGGTACAACTCAATGGCGCCAAATCGATGCTCGATCTTGGGGGAGGGTCGGGAGCGTATTCCATCGCTTTTGCCAAAGCTGCTCCAGAACTTCATTCTGAGATCGTCGATATGGCTGAGGTGCTGCCGATCGCCGAAGACCACATTCGTAAGGCGGGACTCGCGGACCGCATTACGACCCGCGCGGGAGACATGCTGACGGTGCCGCTCGAAGCCGGAAAATACGACTTGGTGCTGCTGTCGGCGATTTGCCATATGTTCTCGCCCGGCGAGAACCAGCAACTCCTGAAGCGAGCCTTCGACGCGCTTGCGCCGAAGGGCCGGCTGGTTATCTCCGACTTTGTGCTGGATGCGGACAAAACCGCTCCACGCTTCGCGGCTCTGTTTTCGCTCAACATGCTGGTAGGCACTCGCGCCGGTGCCAGCTACAGCGAGCCGGAGTACAGCGAGTGGATAAAGGGCGCCGGCTTCGCGGAGGTTAAGCGTGTGCGCCTGCCGGGGCCTGCCAACCTTATGGTCGGTACCAAGTAACGTCAAATTACAAGTTGTCAACGCTTGCCGACAGCGCTATCTCTGCGTCTGCTGGCCCGTCTTATCCGAGACTCGCCATCCGCAGGTTATTTGCGTCGAGGAGTGAGAATGAGACAGGCTGAGGGCTCGTCGTGGGCGCAGCGCGTGTCCAGTGCCATATTTCTAATCCGCCTTCTGGTAGGGTGGGTCTTTGTTTCCGAGGGGATACAAAAGTTCCTGTATCCTGCGCAACTGGGAGTTGGCCGCTTCATAAAAATCGGCATACCGGCGCCGCAGATCATGGCTCCCTCGGTGGGGGCGGTTGAAATCGTCTGCGGCTCCCTGCTGCTGATCGGACTGTTCACTCGCTTGGCAGCCGTTCCGTTGCTCGCCGTAATCTTGGTCGCCATCGCCACAACCAAGATTCCGATGATCGCCAAGACCGGCCTGTGGAGCATGCTGCACGAAGCGCGCACAGACTTCAGCATGGTGCTGGGGCTCGCCTTCCTGCTAATCAGCGGGGCAGGGTCGTTGTCGCTGGATGCCAGGCGGCGCAAATGAAAAAAGCCCACCCTGCGATCACAGGATGGGCTGAACTTATCCGAAAAATTAGACGCCGATAACGCCGACCAGTTCCTTCACGGAATCAGCGCTCTTCTGCAACGCCGCTTTCTCTTCCGGCGTCAATTTGATCTCGATGATCTTCTCGATGCCGTTGGAGCCCAGCTTGCATGGGACGCCGACAAACAGTCCGCTGATGCCGTATTCACCTTCCAGGTACGCGGCGCAGGGAACGATTTTCTTCTTGTCCTTCAAGATCGCTTCCACCATCTCCGCGACCGCGGCTGACGGCGCGTAGTAAGCGCTGCCGGTCTTTAAGTGCTTCACGATCTCGGCTCCGCCGTCACGCGTGCGCTGGACCAGGCGATCGATGGTGGCCTGGTCCATCAGTTCGGTGATCGGAATGCCGGCCACGGTGGAGTAGCGCGGCAGCGGGACCATGGTGTCGCCATGGCCGCCAAGCACGAACGCGGTAACGTTTTCCACCGAGACATCCAATTCGCGCGCGATAAAGGTGCGGAAGCGCGCCGAATCGAGAATACCCGCCATGCCGATAACCCGGTTGCGAGAGAAACCGCTCAGCTTGTATGCCGCCTGCGCCATCGCATCCAGCGGATTAGAAACGATGATGAGGATGCAGTTCGGCGAATACTGAACCACTTTGCCCACCACGTCACTCATGATCTTGTAATTGGTGTTGAGCAGATCATCACGGCTCATGCCGGGCTTGCGTGGAATGCCGGCAGTGATTACCACAATGTCAGAGTTCGCCGTATCGGCGTAGTCGTTTGTGCCAATAACGTACGAGTCGCGCTTCTCGATGGGCATGGCTTGCAGCAGGTCGAGACCTTTGCCCTGGGGTACGCCTTCCACGATGTCGATCAGCACAACGTCGGCATGCTCTTTCGACGCCAGCCAATGGGCCGCCGTGGCGCCTACGTTACCGGAACCAACTACTGTTACTTTCTTGCGCATGAGTCCTCACAGTATCGCCCATTACGGGCGTATGGAATCGCATTACGAAAACAAATGACTCGGAACGACCGTGGCCGTTCCGCCTTATAAAAGCCCTGCTATTTTGAGGCGCCGGCCGCGACCGGAGCCATGTTCTGGATCATGTGCGAGGCGAACTCACTGGTCTTGACTTTGGTCGCCCCTTCCAGCATACGCTCGAAGTCGTACGTCACCTTCTTCTGCTGGATGGTCTGCTCCAAGGAGCTCTTCGATCAGTTGTGCCGCCTCATGCCATCCCATGAACTCGAACATCATCACGCCCGAGAGCATAACCGAACCGGGATTGATGACATCCTTATCGGCATACTTGGGAGCCGTGCCATGGGTAGCTTCGAAGATGGCGTGCTGGTCGCCGATATTGGCGCCAGGCGCGATGCCAAGGCCGCCGACTTGTGCGGCTGCGGCGTCGGAGATGTAGTCACCGTTAAGATTAGGCGTGGCCAGAACGGCGTACTCATCGGCGCGCGTGACGATCTGCTGGAAGATGCTGTCGGCGATGCGGTCGTTGATCATCAGCTTCGACTTCCACGCGCCCTTGCCATGCGTGGCGTAGATGCTCTCGACAACGCCTTTCACCTCTTTGTAAAGGGCGTCGCGGAAATCCTGCGGCGCAAACTCCATGCCCGGTTCCACCATCTTGGCATTCTCTTCGATAGACAGGCCGGGATTTCGGTCGAGGTTGTCGATGATCCAGCTCTCGCGCTCGGTGATTACCTGCTCGACGGAATTCCTGGGTTGCCAGTTCGTAGCCCCACTCGCGGAACGCGCCTTCGGTGAACTTCTGAATGTTGCCTTTGTGAACGAGGGTCACCGACTTCTTGCGATTTTCCAAGCGCGTACTTGATCGCCATGCGAACCAGACGCTTGGTCCCGGTGATCGAAATCGGCTTGATGCCGACGCCCGAGTCCTCGCGGACGCGCTTGTTGGTGCCGGCCAGCATCTTGTTATTGATGAAGTCGATCAGTTCCTTGGCCTGGGCGGTTCCCTGCTTCCATTCGATTCCCGCGTAAACGTCTTCCGTGTTCTCGCGGAAGATGACCAGGTTCATCCGCTCGGGATGCTTCACCGGCGAAGGAATGCCGCTGGTAGTACTTCACGGGGCGAACACAGGCGTACAGGTCGAGAATCTGGCGCAGGGCGACGTTCAGCGAGCGGATGCCACCGCCGACTGGAGTCGTCAACGGGCCTTTAATGCCGATGCGCAATTCACGAAACGCTGCGACCGTTTCATCGGGCAGCCAGGTCTTAAAACGATCCATCGCCTTCTCGCCGGCGAAGACTTCATACCAGGCGACGCGGCGCTTTCCGTTATAAGCGATATCAACCGCAGCATCGAATACGCGAACCGAAGCTTTCCAAATGTCTCGTCCGGTACCGTCGCCTTCAATGAAGGGAATGATGGGGTTATCGGGGATGACGAACTTTCCGTCGAAGGTGATCTTGCTTCCGCTGGAAGGCAAAGGAATACCGTTGTAAGAAGACGCCACTAGGCACCTCAAAGAATTTAATAGATAAGGATCCCGGGCTGAACCCAGCCCCACGTCGGGATTGGAGGAGCAAACAGAACCGGGCTTAACCGGAAAGCTGACGCGTTTCGACGCTGACGGCCGCGGCGGACGCTCGAGCTAAGTTCCGCCACTTCCGCTACAGAGGCACGACCACCTGATCCCGAACCTTTCAACCTATCACCGGCGCTTGTGAGGTTCAATCGAAACCAATGTTCATCCATCACACATCTGTGTGAGGTACAAGCGTCGCTTACCTGAACAATTTCTATTGTACTCAAACCTGCAGGTACTTCGCGCAGACGGCACGGGTCTGCCGCAATATCTCGCTTAGCTGGATTTCCAGTTCGAACCTGTCGCTGTCGTCGAGCATTCGCCAAACCAGCTTCTGCACTGCGCGTCGTGGATGTTCGGCTACTGGGAGCCACTTGCGAGCTCTTCCGGTAACCAGCCTCACTCCATGTTCAATGGTGCGAAGGAATCTGGCACTGCGAGCCAATATTTCGTAATCCTCGTCCCGCAGCAGGCCGCTTTCGCGCAGACGGCGCAAGCGCTCCCACAAATTTCCGGCGAACCAGAGCTGGTGTTTTGCCTGGAGCACGCCAGCCAGATAGTCAAGGTCGTAGGTACCACCTGCTCCGGTCTTGAAGTTATGACCCGACTCGCTTTTCTCCAATTTGCCGCGCAGATCGCGCAGTTCGGCCTCAAAACCGGGCTTGCGGGCGATCTCGGCGATGCCGGCCTGAACTGCTTCCGTAGTGTGCTCAGCCAGCGCGCGATCTCCCGCGACAAAGCGTAGTTTGAGATAGGTCAAGGCCTCCCACGGTTTAGCTTCATCCCTGAAATAGGACTGCAGTTGCGTCGGGGTGACGAGGAGTTCTCCCTCTCTGCCGTGAGGCCGAAGACGCGCGTCAACGGGAAACACCGTTCCCTCTTTCGTATACGCAGTCAGAGCGGCCACAAATTGCTCCGCGATCTTGCCCATCGTTTGCCGATTGCTGTGCGTGTCACAGACGAACAGGAGGTCCGCGTCGGACAGAAGGTCAAACTCGCGTGTACCGAGTCGTCCAAGCGCCAACACCGCGAACCCGTTCCCTGCGCCCGATATAGCCAGTGCTGCGGAAATGGCGGCGTCTGCCGCGGCGGTGATCTCGTTCAGAGCAGCGAAAACCTGGCGAGGGAAAAACAATTCTTCAGCCGCGCAGAGAAAAACTCGCCTGCGATATTGCTGGCGTAAGATGGCCATCGCCTCAGCGCGATCGATCTCGGCGTTAGCCAGGTATGTGAAGACTGGATCAAGCTCAGTGGCTTCCCATTCCCGGCCCGGCGAAAAAAGGTGTCCTTCTTCGCCATGCGCCGAACTGTCGGCAATCGTGTCCAGCAAACTCACTTCTTCAGGATGACGTACCAGAATGTCGGTAAGGAACTCGCTGTATTCAAAGACGGTCAGGGCGCGTTCGAGTGCCTTCGGGGAGCGCAAGATGGCGCCATAGCGCTCGGAAGTTGTTCCCGCTGAGCTGAGGAAGCGGTCCAGATTACGCCTGGCGTGCTGCGAGAGCTCGGCCTGCAACGCCACTTCGCGTAAAGGAGGCGAATCAATCGCCAGCCTCTGCATCAGTTGCCGGTGCGTGCTCTCAGGAGTCGCTGTGATTTCGGGACGCAGCTGAAAGTCGCTCGTCACGGGAACCTGATTTTGTTCCTCATAAATGACGCGCTGGTAAATTTCCTGCACGGCTGCCATTCTCCGTTGAACGTGCGCAATAAATTCTTGCGGACTGGGCGCTGCCGTACCTTCACGAGCCATACTGCGCGCCAGTTGGTGCAATTCTGCAGCCGACTGGGGAAGGCGGTGCGTTTGCTGCCCCTGCCGTAATTGCAAACGATGTTCCAGGTGCCGCAGGAACTCGTAGGCGCTGGTCAGATTGTGAAAGTCTTTGCTGCTGATGTGCTCCTTGTCGCGCAGCTTCTGCAAAGCGAAGAGCGTGCCGCGCGACCGCAACCACGATTCACCACCTCCGTAGACACGCTGCAGACACTGCACCAGAAACTCAATGTCGCGGATACCGCCGCGATCCACTTTCACGTCGATCCCGATCTGTGGCACCTCTTTCAATAGACTCTTTCGGCGATGGCTGCCAATCCTGGCGCGGGTCTCGAGTGCGGTTTTGATGGCTACAAAATTCAGTTCTGGACGGTAAACATAGGGTTGGACCGCTCGCATGAATTCGCGGGCCAGCCCTACATCACCCGCGGAGTGCCGGGCCTTGATCATTGCCTGCAATTCCCAATCGTGCGCGACCTGCGAGTAGTAGCGAATAGCATGCGCCAGAGGCACCGCCGGCTCGCCCTCAGCTCCCTGGGGACGAAGCCGGAGATCGATGCGGAAGACCGGGCCCTCGTGCGTATGCCGGGACAGCATCTCAGTTATGTTCTGCGCCAGGCGAACGAAGTACTCACGGCTTGAGATGTCGCTGCCTGCCGGTTCCTCTCCACCGTCGTACAGGTACAGCAAATCGATATCCGAGCTGTAGTTCAGCTCGTTACCCCCCAACTTACCCAAGGAAAGCACGGTGAAGCGGGAGTCGACGGCACGTCCTCGGTGATCGAGATGCTGCGGGGTTCCGAACCTGCGCTGCAGTTGAGAGTAGGCTTCGCGCAGAGCATCTTCGATTAGCACATCCGAAAGAGCGGAGATTTCGGCAGTCGTCTCCGCCAGCGTGGCCATACCAAGGACATCGCGCAGCATAATCCGCACGTATTCTCGCCGTTTGAAGCGCGCCAGCCGAGCGGCTGTGTCGGTTTCGGATGAACGCGAGCGCAGGCGAGCGAAGTTTTCCTCGAAGTCCTCGCGGGAACGGCTGTGCTCGAGGCCGCGATCGCGGATGAAGCTGTAAAAGAGGTCGGGATTCTGGATCAGTGTCTCGCCCAACCAGGCACTGTGACCAAACACCGCAACGGCATAGTGAACCAGCGACGGATGCGCGCCTAATAATCCGATGAGGTCGGCCGGCCCTGCTTCCACAAGGTGATCAAATTGATGGACGGCCACGTCAGGGTTGGGAGCCGCAGGCAGAACGCCCACCAAGAACTCATGGACTTCGGCAGGAACGCGCTGACGAATGCGCTTCAGGCCCTGATTAGCCGTCCAGGTATCGAGGAATCGAATGCCGTCAGGAGCTTCGGCGTCGGGATGTTCAATTTCAGCCACCAGAGTGGATTCTATAGGGGCGGAAATATCTCCCAAGCCAATAACCCAGGAATTGGGGTGGCGTAACTTTAAAGCAAAACAAGAGGGACGACCGGAATCGTCCCTCTTCGGAATAACTTTGTTCGCGGCAACCCGAACTGGTTTACTCGGCCTGTCCGCTGTCGAGCTCTTACCGGCCCAATTTGCGACGGATGACGCCGCCAACGGCCAGAACGCCACTGCCCAGCAGCAGGAAGCTGCTCGGCTCAGGAGTCGTTCCGCCGCCACCAGATGCTGATACCGAAACGTTGTCCAGGGCGATGTAGGCCAGGATCATCACGGAACGCGAACTGACGGTGTCGGTGCCGGTTCCAGTAACGTTATAGGTGTACTGGGTCCAGGAGGACGCCAGTAGTTCGGGTTGGTCAGGGACAGTAACTGAGTGCCGTCCCACGACGCGCTGAAATCACTGGGGTTGTCGCCATTCGAGGCGAACCAGAAGCTGAAGGTGTAATGTGCGCCGGCGGTGTCGCTGAAGGTCTGGCTCAGTGTTCCGTCGCTTCCGACAGGGCCCAGCGCGCATAAAAGTTGCCATCCTGGGCGCCGGAATACTGGCTAAAACGCGCCGGTTTCAACAAAGGTATCTTCGAAGTTGCCACCAGTTGTCCAACCGGTAAAGTCGCCGGTTTCGAAACTGCCATTGGCAACCAGATTCTGAGCGAAGCTCTTAGGCGCAGTGACAAGAAAAGCGATCGCCAAAGTAGCCAGGACCAGCAGGGATTTGGATCGCATACTTCCTCCGGAGGTGGTCGTGTCGTAGGACACTCCGTTGAGATGTTATGCATGTGAATCTCCAACAGTAATGTCCCTATTTCCAGCAGCTTACAACTCACCCCACTTAGGGTAAGTGCAGGTTCTTGCGGCATTGTGACAACGACGTTCCAAAACGGGCGTTCAAGGATAAGTATGTTCGGCCCTAGTCAGTTTGTTAGTTAACATGGTCGCGACAAGGTGGATATAGAGTGAAGGCCGCGGGAGCGTTAAATTGAACTTCCTCTCAAACTACTTCAGATTCGATTCCCAGGAGACCACTTTCCTCCGGGAGCTTATCGCTGGCCTCACCACGTTCACGACCATGTCCTACATCGTGGTTGTGAATCCGGCGATTTTGTCTAATGCAGGGATACCGGAAGGTCCTTCCTTTGTGGCGACGGTGCTGGTAGCCAGCTTCGGCTGCTATTTCATGGCTCTCTATGCCAACCGGCCATTCGCGATTGCTCCTTACATGGGTGAGAACGCATTCATCGCCTTTACCGTGTGCAAGGTCCTGGGTTTCCGTTGGCAAACTGCACTGGCTGCTGTCTTTATCGCCGGCGCCCTTTTCGTCCTGATGACTGTACTGCATCTGCGTAAATGGATAGTGGAGGGTGTGCCTACGTCTCTCCGATATAGTTTCGCCGTAGGAATGGGGCTGTTTCTTACTTTCATCGGCTTGAACGAAACCGGACTCGTTCGCCTCGGCGTGCCCGGCGCACCGGTCCAGGCCGGCCAGCTGACATCGCCGCCGGTTTTGGTCTCCATGTTCGGCGTCGTCTTGCTGGCGATACTGATCATTCGCAAGGTTCCGGGAGCCATCCTGCTCGGCATTGTGCTGACCTCGATCCTCGCCTTTGTAACGAAAGTTGCGGCCGCGCCCCGGGCCTTCGTCAGCATGCCGCCCAGCATCAAGCCGATCTTGTGGCAATTGGATCTTCGGGGAGCCCTGACCTGGCAGGCTTTCCCTGTAGTTTTGACGATTTTTGTTATGGCATTTGTCGACACGATGGGAACACTGATTGGTTTGTCGGCACGCGCCGGCTTTCTGGATGAGAATGGGCAGCTACCGCAAATCGAGCGTCCGATGCTGGTGGACGCGATCACCACTACTCTGGCTCCCGTGCTGGGAACTTCGACCTCGGGCGCGTACGTGGAGTCGGCCACAGGGGTAGAGGCCGGCGGCAGAACCGGGCTCACCGTCCTGGTGACCGGTACGTGCTTCTTGTTGACTTTGTTCTTTGCGCCGTTCGTGGCCACCATTCCGCCCCAGGCATACGGCCCGGCGCTGATTATCGTCGGACTGTTCATGCTGGCTCCCATCACCCGCATCGACTTTACCGACTACACGGAATCCATACCAGCCTTCGCCGTCGTCTCCCTGATGGCGTTCACCTTCAATATCGCGATTGGAATCTGCGCCGGCTTTGTGCTCTATCCCATCTGCAAGCTGGTGAGCGGCAAGCGGCAGCAACTTAAACCCGGATTGTGGGTACTCACAACCTTATCCCTCCTATTCTTCATCTTGTATCCATATCACTAGCTTGTGATCGCGGGCGTGGATCTGGCAATTCGCGCAGTTTGCCATTATGCTGCGACGAGCCAATCCGAGTTCGTCCGCCGGGGGATCTCAACAAAATGGGCCTACGTTCTTCCGCCGCTTGGCGGCCATTCGCACTCTTATTATTTCTGACGTTACTTTTTGTGTCCCTGGCAGGCGCGCAAGCAGCCCCTCCGTCTGACGACCACAAGACGAAGGCCGATTCTGACCTGACGCATTACATTCATGCCGTTCCGCGTACGCCGGCGGACTACAAGGCGATCACAGCGGAAGGAAGACTTTATTGGTTCACTCGTTCCACGGTGGGACTCAGGAGCCTGACAGCCGGGTTGTTTTCGGCAGGATACGGCACAGCCACCAACAGTCCGCACGAATACGGGACACATTGGGAAGGCTTTGGACAACGCTACGGTATGCGCCTCACCGGCGTCTCAACCAGCAACGCCATGGAAGCGGCTATCGGATCTATCTGGGGCGAAGATCCCCGGTATTTTCACACCGTTCACCAGACTTTTGGCAACCGGGTGAAAAACATCTTTGACCTGACATTCCGAGCCTATGGCCAGGACGGCATGCGTCATCCCGCCTATGCGCGCTATGTTTCCGTGACCGGCAGCAACTTCCTGTCTAATACCTGGCGCGTACCCAGCGACTCGGATTGGCAGCGTGCCCTGATACGAACAGCCGAAGGGTTCGGTGGCCGAGCGCTTTCCAATGCCTTCAGCGAGTTTGTCCCCGAAGTATGGCGCAAAGTCAGGCGTCAGCCCGATCCCTACTCCGCGGATGAGCACAACCCATAAGCCGGCGTTATGATGTTTCGGCCGGAGGAACCTGTGGCAACCTACGATCTGATCCAAAACCTGGCTGACGTCCTCGAGATCCCGAAGGACGGGATCCTCAGCCGCACTATTCACCGGGACGATCATGCCAAGGTAGTGCTCTTCGGATTTGCCGGGGGGCAGGAGCTATCTCAGCACACCGCAGCGGTTCCAGCCATGATTCAGATTGTGCGGGGAGAGGTTCGGCTCACGCTCGACGGCGAGGAAAAGGAGCTTTGCGGCGGCTCGTGGGTATTCATGCAGGCCAACCTGCCACACGCCGTCTACGCCAAATCTGACGCTGTGATGCTTCTCACGATGTTCGGCGCCTAGCTATAACAAACACCCACGCCAAGTTACGCAGCATGGCTTTGCGCGGCCCCCGATCGAGCCACTTGCACCACGAACACCGTTCCGCTCTTGCCGGCCGCAACGCTGGTGCGAAATCGTATGCTGCCGCCGTGGTTCTGAATAATCTCCTGGCTGATCCACAGGCCAAGACCCGTACCCACGTTTTTCTTTGTGGTAAAGAACGGCTCGAAGATTTGAGAGCGCGACGCCTCCGGGATGCCGGCGCCTTGATCCACAATCGTTACTTGAGCCTTGTCCCCAATTTGCCTGACACGAATGCGAATGTTCGAACCCGCCGGCGAGGCGTCGATTGCGTTGCTCAATAAGTTCGAAAAAACCTGGCGCAACTCGCCGGGAACTCCGTATCCCGGCACGTGGCCGTCCGTCTCAACGGCCACAGTGACCCCATGAGAAGCCAGCTTGCGACGGAAGACGTCGACAACTCCTCGTATGATCTCCGACATATCGAGTTCCACCGGCGAAGTGGTATCGCGATAGAAGCCGAGCGTCTGACGAGTAATGTGGGCGACGCGCTGCAACTCGTGGTCGGCAGCTTCCAGAAGGCGGCGGTTGGCCTCGAGAGATTGCTCTGAGCGCGCAAGAAACATCAGGTTGGTCACCGCTTCGAGAGGGTTGTTGATCTCGTGCGCAATCGTGGCAGCCAGACGTCCGGCAGCGGCCAGTTTCTCGCTCTTGCGCAAGGTCTCTTCGGTGTTCTTGCGCGTGCTGATGTCCATGGACATTCCGGCCATGCGCAGAGGCTCACCGGTGGGTGAATACTCGGTCGCTCCCCGGGAAGTAGTCCAGCAGTACCCGCCATCGGGTCGGCTTGTCCGGTATTCCACTTCGTAATCTTTGTGGTGCGCGACCGCTTCCTGAACCGTGGCCAAAGTGCGCTCGCGATCTTCCGGATGGATCGTGTCAAGCCAATTTTCAAGCCGTCCGCCGAAGCTGCCGCGCTGTATTCCGTGCATATCTTCCACTTCTGGTGACCAGGTCACCACCCCAGTGCAGATGTCCCACTCCCAATCGCCGATGTTGGCAGCGGCCTGGGCGATGAACTTTCGCCGCAACTTATCCAGTTCCTGGAGCTTCTCGTTCGCTGCACTCAGATCGAGATTTGCTTTCGCGAGCTCACTGGCACGCGACTCGGACAGACGCATACCTTCGATGTTCGTGAGGATATTCGGCATTACCACCGGCAGGGCAACCGCCGTTGCTAATGAGGCCAGGGCCGTGATGACCTTAACGTAAGCCGAGGCCCAATAGACTGGATGCCAGAGAGTGATGGCCTCCATAAAATGCGTGCCACCGCACGCAATGATGAACGTGCCGAAGGCTAGAAACATCCAGTGAAAAGGAATGCCGCCTTTGCTCGCACGCACGAGGTAGACCAGCGTCAGCGAAATAACAACGTAGGAAGCCCCAATCAACAGATCGGAGATCAAGTTGACGTCGATCAACACCGGATTGCCCAGATAGCAAAAGACGTGCGGCATGAACTGCAACTGCTCAACACTTCGGCCAAGTACCGGCCATATCAAAGCGCTGACCGCCAGCAACGCCAAGCCACCGGCGAAATATCTGACCTGCAGGGACTTCTGCCGTTCTGCGTTCACACCGGCAGGGGAGAGACTGATCGGGCCAGACGTGGACATGAATACTCCCTGAGCAAAGTGCGCTTGCGTCGCACTCGGATGCTAGCTTCGAGACGTTCTGACAAACCAGCGGGCAGGCAGGAGCAATCCGACGCCTCGGCTGACGTTGCCAGAAACGCAACGGCGAATTGCGCGATTAGATGATGGCTGGAGCAGGTAAGTCAAGCGGGCGCGAGCGCTCTGGCGGTAGCGGCTGAGATTCGGGTGTGTTCCGGCCCAGAACGGCGCAATCCCTCTGGTCGGCCAGAGCGGTAACTAGTGAGCCGAGCTGGCGGCAGCCCACTCCGCAAGCTTCTGTTTGGCTACCGGCCTTGCGAAGGCGTTTGCTGGATTATGCGTGTTAATCGCCAGGATTTGCTCGTAGAACTGGCGAGCGTGCGCCTTGTCGCCAAACTTCTCGTACGCTTGCGCTTGCAGGCAGAGTACCAGCGGATCCTTCTGATTGGCTTGTTGCAGTTGCTTGATCGCGGTCGCGTCATCGCCGGTGTAGAAAGCTACATAACCTGCCAAATATGGATAGAAGATTGCCTGATCGGGATTGTCGCCCTTATCAATGAGCGCCTTAGCTGCCGCCAGATGCTGCTTCGCTTTGTCCGCTTGACCCCGGCGGGCAGCGATCCGCGCCTGCGCCGCTTCCCAGCGGAATTCCCAAAGGTCTTTTTGAGCCGGTGTCAGATTCGGGATTTTCAATGCGGTGAGATGTCCCGTCTGATACCACTGGAAGGCGTTGTCATAATCCCCCGATTCCAGGTAGATCCGGGCCAGTTCGTCAGCTGTACCGGCAGCGTCTGCATACTTGTTCCAGTTATATTGCATGTCGAAAGCGCGGCGCTCGTACTCTGAAGCCTTATCGGTATTGCGTTCGAAGGCGTAGGACACGGCCATGACGCGTAGCGCCTGCACCGCCTGCTCTTGAGATGCCAGTTGAATCGCTTTGGCCAAGTGCTGCCGGGCGTCCGTATACTTCCCTTGCAGATCAAGAGCAACTCCTAAGAATAGCTGTGCCTGGTAGAGGTTTGGATCCAGATCGATCGCCTGCTGATATAAAGCCATCGCCTCATCCGACTTACCTGCGCCGGCAAGCTTCTCGCCCTGTTTCACCAGTTCAGACGCATCCTGAGTTTTCGCCTGGGGATTTGCAGGGCTTTGCCCCGGCGTCGGTTGCGCCTGCGCGAAGGCGCGAAGATTACAAAGCAACAAACCAATGGTGAATAGCAGGACAAACATGCTTCGAGGGAGAGCTCTCATGCGCCGCATTATGGCACATTGCCGAGTTGCAGGTTGTTTCCGGACCACGCGACGCGGTACACTGCGCGCGCCTGAAAATCACTTCGAGGTTATCTCCATGACGAATGGCTCCCCAACCGACAGCGCATTGTCGAGACGCCGTTTATTGCAGATGGGTATAACCGGAACCGCTGCCGGCCTCATGGCTGGAGCTCTTCCGCTGGTGCTGCCCATACCGGCAGAAGCACAAGACGTTTCCACGCCTGACGCCGCGCTGGCCGAATTGATGGCTGGCAACAAGCGCTATGTGTCGAACACCCTCACCTCGCCGCAACATGATTTGGATCTTCTAAAGCAGAGTACGGAAGAGAAGCAGGAGCCGTTTGCCGCCGTGTTGTCGTGTGCGGACTCGCGCGTCCCGGTGGAGTGGGCCTTCGATCAGACGATCGGCCACATCTTCGTCACCCGCGTGGCAGGAAACCTGATCACGCCGGAAATCATTGGCAGTCTGGAATATGGAGCGGCGGTCCTGGGTACGAAGGTAATCCTGGTTCTGGGCCACGCCAATTGCGGCGCCGTTGCCGCAGCGATAAAAGGCAAGAGTGTTCCGGGACAGATTAGTTCGCTGTTCCCGCATATTCAGCCGGCCGTGGACGAGGCAGGCCCCGACCTGACCGCGACCATCAAAGCGAACGCGCGATACCAGGCGAGGCTGCTTCGTGAGTCGTCGACCGTCATCGGACCGATGGTGAAGGAGGGGAAGTTAAAGGTCGTCTCGGCATACTACGACTTGTCAAACGGAGCGGTTACGCTGCTGGAATAAGATCGAGACGTGCCAGCGTTGCCTAGCCGCACTTGCCGCTGCAACTCACTGGTCGCTGACGTGAACGCTTGTCGAGGAACAATAGCGGGGAAGATTCAACAGAAATTTGCGGCGCACTACTCCAGGCTCTCCGGCTCCAGCCCGAAGCCCTTTTCGCCCGCCGCCTTCTTCTCCCAGTACTTTTGGACCCAGGCTTCCCAACTTTTCCCGGCCGCAGTGTCGCGTCCAGTGAAGGCAAGGGCAGCGATATCGGAATAGGGGATTGACACCTTCTGCGCGGAATTCTGCGGGATGAGCCGAACCACTGACTGCGATAACGACGGAACCACTGCGACGGTCGAAGATGTAGCCTTCAACCTTGGAGCCGTCTTTGCGCGTGATGGTGACATCACCGCGGTAATCGAACGCGGTCTCGAGCGCCTCGCGCAGTTCGGCTTCGCTGGCCAGTTCGGGCACCCATCCTTCGACCTGCTGGCGATCGCGTCCAGGAACAACTTCCAGATGATCGACTGTCAAATTGTGCTGCGGCTCGCTCATAAAACTATTCGCCTTTCGCTCACGCCCGTACTTGGGTCTTCTCGGCTTCCTGAATCTGGATCAGAGGCTTGTAGGCATGGACCGGCTTCACCTTTTCGTCCAACATGGCGAGAGCTTCGTCATCTTTGTACTCGCTCGAAAACGTCGCCTTCACCGTCGCCAGGAAACCTTTTAGCGAGAAGAAGGTGTCGTGTACCGCCGACGCTTCATATCCGCTGTGCACCATGCAATTGGCGCACTTTGGATTGCCGGACTCGGTGCCGTACTTGTGCCATTCGGTTTCGCGCATCAGCTCTTCGAAAGTGTCAGCGTAGCCGTCCTGAAGCAGGTAGCAAGGCTTCTGCCAGCCAAAGAGATTGAAGGTCGGCATTCCCCATGGAGTGCACGGATAGTCGCGCTTTCCCATCAGAAATTCGAGGAACAGCGGCGACTGGTTGAACACCCACTTTTTCTTGCGGTTCGCCAGCATCGCCCGAAACAGCCGCCGGGTGCGAGCGCGCCCTAGAAAGTGCTTCTGGTCAGGCGCCTTCTCGTACGAGTAGCCGGGCGAGAGCATCATGCCCTCGACTCCGGCGTCCATCATCTCATCGAAAAACGCGCGCACGCTGTTGGGATCGGCGCCGTCGAAAAGCGTGGTGTTGGTGGTGACGCGGAACCCGCGCTGGACTGCTTCCTTGATGCCGTCCAGAGCGAGATCGTATCCGCCCTCTCGGCAGACGGAGAAGTCGTGGTGTTCGCGCTCACCGTCAACGTGGACGGAGAACGTCAGGTACTTGCTCGGCTTGAAGAGATCGATCTTCTCCTTCAGCAGCAGCGCGTTGGTGCAAAGGTAGATGTACTTCTTGCGGGCAACCAGGCCTTCGACGATCTTGTCGATCTCGGGATGCAGCAGGGGCTCGCCGCCGGGGATGGACACCATGGGAGCGCCGCACTCGTCGACCGCCCGGAAACACTCCTCAGGCGAGAGATTCTGCTTCAGCACGTGCGCGGGATACTGGATCTTGCCGCAGCCGGCGCAAGCCAGGTTGCAGCGAAACAGCGGCTCCAGCATGAGAACCAAGGGATAGCGTTTGCGGCCCTTAATGCGCTGCTTCAGGACGTAGGTAGCAACCGTCCACATCTGCGATACGGGAACAGGCATGCTCTTCAACCTCTAAATGAGAACGCGAACTCTCTTTCGTTTTTACCCGTTTTGTGGGATTATGTCAAGTGAAGGCTGGTTGCCCAATCAGAATGTCTGAGCAACTCCAAAGCGGTTCTTTAGCCCCTGAGGCCCCATCAGCGGCGCGGCGCATACCCGTGCAGTCGCGCAGTCATCAGACGGTTGTGCGGATCCTTGATGCCGCCAGTTCCCTGCTGACGCAAATGCCGCTGGAAGACGTAACGACGACGCGCATTGCCGCGGAAGCAAATCTCTCGATTGGCGGGCTTTACCGCTTCTTCCCTGACAAGCAGACGATCATCGACGCCATCGCCGTGCGGCACGTCGAGCAGTTTCGCGCTTCCCTGGAGGATTCGGTCATCAAGGTTCTGGAGCGAGAGTTCGCGAACCTCGAAACCTTCGATCCGGCCGTCATCCTCGACAGTGTCGTCGATGCTTACGTGGTCTATCTGGACGCGCATCCGGACTTCCGGACGATCTCATTTGGCCGATACGTCAGCGCAGCCACCAAGGAACGGCAGGCGTCGCCGACTGTAGGACTGCCGGCTCTGCTGAAAAATTTCATGCTGGAGCGCCTGGGGATTCCCAACACACCGGAACTCGACCTGATGTTGCGTGTGGTCAGCGAGGCCGGCGAGCGACTGGTCGCGTATGCCTATGAGCAGCCTACACGCGAGGAACGCGATCGCATCGTCTCCGAAATGAAAAAGATGCTGGCGGGATATCTGTTCTCCGAAAAATGAGCTGGCTCTCGCCCGAGGTCCTTAGTCCGACTTCGCTCCGCCTGCTCGGGCGTAGGTGATGGTCATCGCTTCTTTCATGGACTTCACGTCAGGTCCCATCTCCATGGTCATCATGAAAGAGTTCGGCTTCCAGTCGGAGTAGATGAAACGGGTCACCATCTTCTGGCCGTTCACATCGCCTTCCATCGTGCCGACCAGGGTGTCGCCCTGCCATTTCGTTGTTCCGCTGGCGTCGCAGCCCCCAGGGGTCATGGAGTCGCACCACAGGCCGCGGTAGGCCATTGCCTTCGAGTCCCACCAGAATGTTCCAAATCCGTTGAAGTTGCTGCCCAACAAGCCTGACGAGTGATACTTCTCCATCAGGGACAGCCCGCCCGGACCAGCAGTAAATACCGCTGACCCTTTTCCCGTTCCCCCGTTCGGCATCATCGGATTCGGCTGACTCCTTTCGGTCACCGCCCAGGTGCCCGACATCATCTTGATCAGCTTTGTCATTTCGGGATCGGGTTTAGGCAAGGGCATCGCCGCACCCGCCGCGGGCTTCGGGGTCTTTGCATCTGCGCTGACAGATTTGTCTTGAGCGATTGCGCCAAGTACACAAAACGCGGCAACCATGCCAATTGCCGTTACCCCGAGAACATTCTTCATCGTCCTCTCCTCAACTGCCTGCGGCACGAATGGTAAACGAACCTGCGCAACAGGAACATACTTTTCCGTTGGCCTCAAAATCCTCGAAACCGCGACTCGCATTCGGTGCCTGATTGTTATAACCTCTATATTCATCTTTGGAGGTTATAACGATGTCTGAAATCGAGCGTATTCTCAAGCACTATGACGACGTTCTTAGCGGCGATCCCTGGCACGGCGATCCGGTCTGGACCGTTCTGGAAAACGTCTCACTCCCAAGCGCGACGGCCCACCCTGTCGCCGGCGCGCACTCCATCTGGGAGATCGTGGCCCACATGATCTTCTGGGAGAGCGTGGTGATTAAGCGCTTGGCGGGCAAACGCGCCGGCCTTGTAGAGGATCTCAACTTTGCGGTGCCCGCAAATCTGACTCAGGAGAGTTGGCAGGAAACACTGCGGCAATTTCGCGCGTCCAATCAACTGTTCCGCGAGGCGCTGAAGAGACTGGTTCCCGACCAGTTGGACCAACTCACGGCCGCCGGCAAGCGAACTTTCGGTGAAGAAGCACACGGCGTGATCGAACATCATGTCTATCATCTGGGTCAAATCTCTCTGCTGAAAAGAGCGGCGGAGTAGCCGGCAAAGAGTTCGGAATCGCCGCGCCGCCCATGCTGGACAGAAGGCCGTTCGCACGTTTGTAATTAGCTAGTACGGGTGCTAACATCCGGACTTCGCGAGATTTTCAAGGAGGCACTTATGTCGGATCGTGACGGTAGTGGTTTTCTGTGGTTCCTGGCCGGCCTGGGTATCGGCGCGGCGGTAGGCATCTTGTACGCTCCCAAGTCAGGTGATGAACTGCGCCAGCAGCTGCGGGAAGTTGCCGAAGATGGCCGCAACACCGTCAAGGAGCGGGCACGGCAGGCACGCGAGCAGGCAGGCACGTGGGCAGACAAAGGTCGCGATTATCTCAACCAGCAGAAGGACCAGATCCGGACCGCTTATGAAGCTGGACGCCAGGCTTATCGCGAAGCCACCACGGCTGATGTGGAAGGCACGACCCCAAACATCCCCTAAGCTTTCCTTAGTCGCCGGATTCGCATCTCATCGTGCGGTTGGTAGGTACCGTTATGGATGACAAGCTAACGATTTTCATTGCCGTGACCTCAGCTGCAGTCGTACTGCAGATGCTGATTCTTCTTGGCATGTTTCTGGTCATGCGCAAGCTCAGCGCGCGAGTGGAGACACTTGCGGGTAAGGTCGAGGACACGATCGGCGTTGTGCAGACGCGCGTTTTGCCGTTGGTCGATAACGCCAAGAGCATGCAGCAGGAGGTCAAAAGCTTCCTGGAAACGTCCCGCCCCAAGATCGAAACCCTCATCGACAACCTGAGTCGTATGAGCACAACGACCCGAACTACGGTGGAGCGCTTCGACGTCACCGCCAATGATGCGATTGACCGCGTACGTCTTCAGGTGATCCGCGGCGACGAGATGCTGACGCGTACGATGGACCGCGTGGAGGAGACCACCGAGAAGGTGCAGCACACGGTGATGTCGCCGGTTCGCCAGGTTTCGGGAATCGTACAGGCGATCAGCACCGGCGTGGGAGCCTACTTCAACAACGAGCGACGCCGGCGTAACGGTGGGCCTTCCGACGAAATGTTTATCTAGTTTCTCTCGTGTGACGAGAAAGAGCAGCGCCCGTGCGCTGCTCTTTTATTTGTCTGGGTAGTTGAACTCAGCAAATCCAGCCGCCGCCCACCACGATATCTTCGTCGTAGAAGACGACTGCCTGCCCAGGTGTTATCGCACGCTGAGGCTGATCGAAGGTGACCAGCACCTCGTCCTCGCCGGTCTTCTCCAGAGTAGCGGCGGCGGGCTCATGACGATGACGAATCTTCGCTTTAACCGGCATCGGAGCATGCACGTCATCGACAGAAATCCAGTTGAGCCTCTTGGCTCGCAGTGTAGACGAGAGTAGCTCCTCGCCGGTCCCGACCACGACCTGCCGCTGGTCCCCACGGATCTCAAGCACATAGAGCGGCGACCCCGTGGCGACGCCGAGTCCCTTGCGCTGGCCGATGGTGAAGTTGTGAATGCCACCATGGGTGCCGACCACCTCACCGGTCGTCGTGACCAGTTCGCCTGCAGTGTCGGGGATCTCTTCGCCCTGCTCTTCGAGGTACGCATCGAGAAACTGCTTGTAGTCCCCACCGGGAATGAAGCAGATCTCCTGCGAATCAGGCTTCTCGAACAGCTGCAATCCGGCGCGCTTCGCTTCCTCACGCACATCCGGCTTGCACATCTGGCCGAGAGGAAACAGAGTACGGCTCAACTGCTCCTGCGTTAGTCCGAACAGGAAATACGTCTGGTCCTTGCTGTGATCGGCCGGACGCTTGAGCAGCCAACGACCGCTGGCCTCGTCAAAGTCGTTGCGGGCATAGTGGCCCGTTGCCAGTAAATCTGCGCCGATCTGCCTCGCGGTAATCAGCAACTGGTCAAACTTGAGATGGTTGTTGCACAAGCTGCACGGGATGGGCGTCCGTCCCGAGAGATACTCGGAGACAAAAGGACGAACCACATCGTGCTCAAAACGCTGCTCCTGGTTGACCACGTAATACGGGATGCTCAGCGTCTCAGCCACACGGCGCGCGTCGTAGACATCATCAATCGAGCAACAACGGCCCTGCACCGACTCGGGCATGCCCTGATGGCCAGCCAGACGGCGCTGGTTCCAGAGCTGCAGTGTGAGCCCAACCACGTTATAACCCTGCTGGCACAACATGGCCGCAACGGTGGACGAATCCACACCGCCGGACATCGCTACAGCAACCGTGTTGTGCTTCTCTGCCATTCTTGTACTCGAATCCAATTGTTATGAGCTTCTTAAGAACCTACGGCGGTCTTCTTGTACACCGGGCTGATCTCGCGCAGTCGCGAGATGACTTCCGGTACAAGAGTGATCGCGAAGTCCACATCTTCGGCGGTGTTCTGCTTGCCAAAACTGAACCGAATGCTACCTCGAGCACGATTGGCTGATAGCCCCATCGCGGTGAGAACGTGGGAGGGTTCAATCGCTCCCGAAGAACAAGCCGCTCCGGTCGAAACGGCAAGGCCCTTGAGGTCGAGCGCGATCACCATCGCTTCACCCTCGATGTAATCGAAGGAGATGTTGGTCGTATTTGGCACCCGCCTGACGCCGCCACCATTTACTGCAACGTGCTCAACCTCTCGCAGAATCGCTTTCTCCAAACGATCGCGAAACTCGGCCATCAGCGCGACGCTTCCGTCCTCAAATCCGAGTCGCGCTATCTCTGCCGCTTTGCCAAGTCCGACGATTCCCGCTAAGTTCTCGGTCCCCGCACGACGAGAGCGTTCGTGTCGACCCCCATAGAAGAGCGGCTGCAGTAATGTTCCCTTGCGAACAAACAACGCACCGGTACCCTGCGGTCCATGAATCTTGTGGGCCGAGATGGTCAGCAGATCGCAACCAATTTCTTTCACGTCGACCGGGACCTTGCCGGCGGCCTGAACCGCGTCGGTGTGGAAATAAACATCGGCTTCCGCGGCAATTTTGCCGATTTCCGAGACCGGCTGCAAAACACCGGTTTCGTTGTTGGCTGCCATCACCGTGATGAGCTTGGTTTCAGGACGAAGCGCACGGCGCACATCATCGGGATCTACCAGCGATCGGCCATCCACCGGCAGATACGTCACCGAGCAACCCGTCTGCTCAAGGCGATGACACGAGTTTAAAACCGCGTGGTGCTCAATCGACGACGTAATGATGTGATCGCCCGGCTGCACGAGGCCAAAGAGAGCGAGATTGTCACCTTCTGTCCCACCGCTGGTGAATACGATCTCGGCAGGCCGGCAATTCAGCAACTCAGCCACCTGTTCGCGAGCATGCTCTACCGCAGCTCGCGCCTGCTGCCCCTGCTGATGGATGGACGAAGCATTGCCGAACCTCTCAACGAAGTGCGGCCGCATCGCCTCGAAGACTTCGGGCAGAAGCGGGGTGGTTGCATTATTGTCGAGATACACCCGTCGCATGTGTGCCTCTATTCTAGCTGTTTGATTGGATTCCGCGACAGCTGCAGGCGATTCTCCGAACGCGGCCAACAACTTACACCGAGCTACGGGTAAAACTCGGTCATCTGCGGAGCCGAGCCGGCTCCGTTGGGAATCGTCGTTAGGCCGAGCGCAGTCATGCTCAGGCCAAGCAGGCTCCGATGGTCGTATTGCACCGTCCCCTGGTAACCGGCTTTCACGCCCGTGCCAACCAAAATGGTTGCTACCTGCCCGCCACCATTCCGATTGTCGTCGCGCGACTCATCCGTAGTGAGGATGAACAGGCCGCTTTGCTGAAATTGAGGATTGGTGAAGAGCGGAGCAATATTAGTCGAAAGCCAGGTATCGGCGGCAGCCACTCTCACGCTCACATCGCAATCGGTGCCTCCGCCCGGACAATCGTGAGCGTCATGCTCAGCATCTGGAACTACAAAGGAATACGCCGGCAGTTGTCCCGATGACAAGTCGGCCTGGAACTGCGAAAAGTTGTAGATATTCATGTTGAGCTGAGAGGGCGGCTGAACATCCGAAAAGTATGAAATCGGATCATGTCGACGCAGGTACGGATAGACGTCGCCGCCAAGATACCCCTGCTGCGGCAGGCTCTGCGCGTAGACTCTCCACGACTTCGACACCGCCTGTAACTCGCGAACCACATTGTCGATCGGAACGACGCCGTTAAAATTATCGTCAGTGCTGTAGGCTTCGCCGGTGGTCATGATGAAGTAATTGCCGATCGAGGGATGCACGTTGGCGAAGTAATTCGTAGCCAAGCCGCCCTGCGGGATCAGGCTATTGATGTAAGGCGCGCTTGAACTTCCTACGACGTCCGAGTAATCCAGGTTCTCCAAGACGACGATGACGACGTGTTGCACCTGAGCAATTCCGCCCCCGTTGCCGCCACCTCCTCCACTGCCTCCGGAACCGCCGCTTCCGCCCGAGCCTCCACTTCCCCCGGAACCCCCACTTCCCCCGGAACCGCCGCTACTTCCGCCGCTCGACCCCGCAGAGCCGGAACTTCCGGACGAACTGGAGCTTCCTCCGCCACAGGAGACGTTGAATACCAGCGATACCAGACTCAACGTCAGAATCAACGCGAGAAAAACTGGAAAACGGGGTCCGGTGGCCGACATCTTCGCACCTCAGCGTCTGAGATGCAGTTCTGTTTTTCCAAGCGGTCTTCAGACGCAGTGTTACGAGAATGTAATCTACTCAATAATGCGGCGAAGTTGAGCAGCTAGAGTAGCGCAGGGCCGACCTGCTCTAAAATCTATAAGGTTCCAGTGAAGCCTACCTCTGCGAAAACGGTGAAGAAACGGGCCCCGGCAAAGAATGTGTCTAAGGCAACCCTGAAGCTGCGCCTCCTGAAGAGGCTGAAGTGCACGCTGAAATATGAACGGCTGGCCTGGTCAGCCGGCGCCAAGCTAGTGGCCGGCGTGGACGAAGTTGGGCGTGGATCATTGTTTGGTCCGGTCGTGGCGGCCGCGGTCATCCTCGACCCGAACTATCGTATTCGCGGATTGCGGGATTCCAAGCTGCTGGACCGTGAGACACGCGAGAAACTGGCGCCTCGTATTCGCGAACATTCTCTTGCCTGGGCCATCGCTGCCGTTGACGTAGCCACGATCGACCAAATCAACATTTACTGGGCTTCCAAGCGCGCCATGGAAGACGCAATCGCCATGCTCTCCCTCAAGCCAGATCATCTTCTGATCGACGCGCTCCGAGTCAACTGCGAATGTCAGCAGACGGCGATCATACACGGGGATGCACTCTCGGCATCCATAGCCGCAGCCTCGATCATCGCCAAGGTAGAACGGGACGCGATGATCAGTGCCTGGGACCCGATCTTCCCCGACTACGGTCTGGCATCGAATAAGGGGTACAGCACGCCAAAGCATCTGAAAATGCTTCGCGAAAAAGGCCCTACCCCTTTGCATCGGCTGTCCTTCGCACCTGTTTGGACTTCGTCCGCGCCGCAGGAGGTGTTGGAATTCATGCTGGAAGAGGAACCCGCAGCCGGGGCCAATTTGGAGGACCCGAGCGAGCCTGGGCCCGAAAGCTGAATCCAGATCAATGACAAATTTTTGCGAGAGGACTCGGTGTATTTATTACGTGAGATTGGGTCTTACGATTCGTGGAACCCGTATGCGCGACCGACTTTAGATTCTCCTTTCGACATTTCTGCCTCGAGAGGCACGCGGGCACTTTTCCGCATCTCTTGCTAGAGTAGACACCACATCCCTTCATGCCAGCAGTTACCGACAGTGCGCCCGTCACCCATCGTTGCACCCGCTGCGGAGCCGACTTTCCGGTCGATTCTCTACAATGTCCGTCGTGCGGCCGTGTCGTTGGGACGCAATCGACCAAGATCGTTTTAGCCGTTACCTTGTTGCTGATTTTGATAAGCCTGGTATTCACGCAATATTTCGTAGCGCTTCACAAATCAACTGAGACTTCGCTGGCGAACCGCTGGTTCGTCCGCGGTGGCGAAGCTATGCAAGCAAACCTGCCCGATGTGGCCGCACAGGATTACCGCACCGCTCTCAGCTACGATCCAGAAAACCAGGAGTATCGGCTGCGGCTGGCGCAAGCCTTACTGGCGGCCAATCGATTCAATGAAGCCCGGGCGCATTTGACCAGCCTTTGGGAGCAGGCTCCTTCCGACGGAGAGGTCAACCTGACGCTCGCGCGACTCTATGCGAAGCGCGGCGATTTGAAAGACGCGACGCGCTACTACAGCAATGCTATTAACGGCATCTGGCAGGATGATCCCCGCAACCGGCGCGTCGCCATCCGCTTCGAGCTTTCTGAATATCTGATGAAGCAACACAAGACCACGCAGGCGCAGTCAGAACTGATGGCGTTGCTCGCTGAGGGCCCGCGCGAAGTGGCCGACCAGCTTCGCCTGGGAGAGATGCTGCTTCAAGTCAACGAACCCGAACATACCTTGGAACTTGATAACACGATTGTGGGAAAAGACCCGTCGAACGCCGAGGCCTGGCGGCAGAAAGGGCAAGCGCTTCTGTCGCTGAATAAGTATGCCGATGCGGAGCAGGCGTTCTCCGAGGCGGTGGAACACAACCCAAACGATGGCAACGCCCAGCGACAATTGGACCTGTTGCGTGAGGCACTGCGACTTGATCCATCGGGACGAGGTCTCTCCCGTACAGACCGTGCCAGGCGAGCGGTTGAAGCCTTCCGCACCGCGTCGGATCGACTCAATACTTGCGCAAAAGAGCAAGGTATCGAGCTTGCTCCTTCTGCAACCCCCCTCAACACGCCCGCTGCATCCACTCCGAACGCTGTCGGGAACACGCCAGTTCCGCCGCCGACTCCTTTGCAGTTGCTCTATAGTAGCGGCTCGCAGAAGCAGGCGAAGGTTACCGACAAAGCTTTGAAGGAAGATCCGGACGCGCTCGACTCTACAATGCAATACGTATTTGATGTGGAACGCGCAACTGCTGCGGTTTGTCCGCAAATGAGCCTCAGCGATCAGGCTCTGCTATTCCTGGCTCAACACGAGAGCGAGGGCATGAAATGAGCCCGCAGGAAACCATCGCGAAACCCACTGACGGCACTGCCCTGAAATCCACCGTGTCGACGCCAACTCGGCGGCAATACTGGAGCACGCTGCGAAGCATGCTGTCTCCGCAGCGCTTCAGTTTGCGCGAGGAGCAATTCTTTTTGCTGCTGGCTGTGCTGATCGGTATCGCCTCCGGACTTTCCGTCGTCTGCTTTCGTATATGCATCGACTTTCTGCATCTCAAGCTGCTTGGCAGCGGACTCCAGCCCTCGATACCTCGAGTTTTTCTGGCACCTATGTTGTCTGGACTGGTGATTGCTTTCCTGGTCATCAAGTTCTTTCCGCGGGCACGCGGTAGCGGCGTCAATCAGACCAAAGCGGCGCTCTATATCTATGACGGCTACATTCCGATGCCAACCGTCATCGGCAAGTTCATCACCAGCGCGCTGGCGATCGGCAGCGGCCAGTCGCTGGGACCTGAAGATCCATCGCTGCAAATTGGGGCAGGCTTGGCGTCGGCGCTTGGCCGCCGATTGAAGCTGTCTCGAGAAAAACTGCGTCTTATCGCTCCGGTTGGTGCGGCCGCAGGCTTGGCGGCGGCCTTCAATGCTCCCCTCACCGCTGTACTGTTCGTCATCGAAGAGGTAATTGGACGCTGGACGGCGGGTATTCTGGGCGCGGTTGTGCTGTCGGCGATATCCAGCGCCGTCGTCGAGCGTTGGTTTCTCGGAGATGAGCCGCTGTTCCGTGTCCCTGCCTATCACCTGGAACACGTGGGCGAGTTGGGCGCCTACGCCAGCCTCGGCGTAATCGGCGGCTTTGCGTCGCTGATTTTCGTGAAGTATGTCGCCTACCTGCGACCCAAGTTGCGGGAACTGCCACCCTGGACGCAATACTTCCAGCCTGCCGCCGCTGGATTGCTCATCGGTTTCATCGGCATCAAGTTTCCCCAGGTGATGGGCGCCGGTTACAGCTACATGGATCAGGCGATGCACGAACAGTACACCTGGCAGGTCCTGGCGCTGCTCGGCGCGCTGAAGATTATCAGCACCGGGCTCTCGTTCAGCAGCGGCACTCCCGGAGGTCTTTTTGCCCCAACGCTTTTTATGGGCGCGATGATTGGCGGAGCCGTGGGCATGGCTGAACACCAGATCGTTCCCTACCTCGCCATACCGGTGGGTTCGTACGCTCTCATCGGCATGGGAACATTGTTCGCCGGAATCCTGCGGGCTCCAATGACGTCAGTGTTCATGATCCTGGAAGTAAGCGGCAACTACACCATCATTGTTCCTGTGATCCTATCGAACGCGATTGCGTATTTTATTTCGCGGACATTTCAGCCGACACCAATCTTCGATCTGCTCTCTCGACAGGACGGACTCGACCTGCCATCGCTGGAGGAGGAACGCGAACTGCCTCTTTTGCGCGTGGAGGACGCGATGCGCCCGGTGGTCGGACAGGACCTCACACGCAACATGACCGTGAGAGAAGCGCAGCAGCGGATCCAGGGTTCGGCGCAGGAATTCTTTGTTGTCCCCCTGGGGGACGAGGAGTGGTCTGGCATCAGCCGGGCGAGTTTGCTCGAGATGCCGCCTGACTCCGCTGTGCCCCTGTCTCGACTACTGACTACGCACATTCCTTATCTGCACCCCGATCACCCCTTGGACACGGCTTTGCGCTTAATCGGCGAATGGCCCCTGCTCCCGGTTATCCATCGCGCGAACTTGCAGCGACTGCTGGGCGTGGTTTCCCTCGACGATGTCATGCGTGCCTATCGCGGCGCGGGCATGGGAGTAACGCACGCCGAACCTGCTGCAGATATCCCTTAGATTATCGTCGGCTCTCGTCGACGAAGGCAGCTCACAACTTCACGGCGCCCTCGCCGCGTCTAACTTCTTTTCTGCGGGCGCAGTTAATGTCATTCTTGCGAGCATTCATAGCGCGATCAGCCTCGGACATGGACCGGCTCACGTCCCTTTGGAAGGATCTCCTCAGCCAGCAGCCACACAGTATCTTTCAGCGGTTCAGCTGGAATCGCTTGGCAGCAGAGATGTTTACCGATCGCATGAGGCCTCATGTGGTGTGTGTCGAAGGCAATCACGGCGCAGCCATCATTCCTGCTGCCGTAGATCCACTAAACAATCGCATCGAGTTTCTCGGCGAAGCTCTGTTCGACTATCGCGATGTCCTGCATTCGGGAGATCCGGAGACGCTACGTCATGCGTGGCAGCAACTGGCTATGCTCGACCTGCCGCTGCGAGTCGTAGCAATTGGCCCGGCAGCATCCCGCCGCAACTGGGGCGGCTTCAATTTAACGCCTTTCGCCTCCGCACCGTGGGTCGATCGTGGCAGCATTGAGCCCTCCGAGTTCCGCATGGCCCATTCTCGTCTGGGACGCCAGATGCGAAGGTTGCGGAAGCGTGGAGCGGAGCTTCGAACCTACGGCGGTCAGGACTCGGCCGTGGTGAGGCGGCTGTATCGATGCAAGAGTTCGAAGTTCACGGCGAATGTAAATCTCAACCTCTTTCTGGAATCTCGCCGCTGCGAATTCATGATCGAAGCTGCCAAGCTCGAAGCTGGCAACTGTAAGATTTATGCGCTCGAACAGGCCGACGAGCTGGTGGCAGCCGTGCTGACCTTCCGAGACGGCGGGATCCGCCGCTTCTATACCATCTATTTTGATCCAGAGTGGGCGCATTATTCGCCTGGACAAGCGCTGCTTTACGAGGCGACGGCTCTTTCTTTGGAGGAGGGGTTGTCGTGCGACTACATGACAGGCGGGTATCCGTACAAGCTGCGCCTTGCCAATACATCGAGCCAGCTTTTTCGCGCGGATATCGGAAGCGGTGAACTTGCGGAATTGACCTCACGTGCTTCGGTCATCCATGCCGCATAAGCACTACAAGCTCTTAAGGAACAGTTTCGCCCGATCCAACTCGGGGAAAAGCTTCTCTTCCGCCTGAAACTCCGGCCCATGTACGCAACGCCGGCTGCCACGCAACTTCACCGGATGCTTTAAGTGCAACATCTCGTGATACACGATGTACTCGACTGCATAGCTCGGAACCCGGGGATGATCGAAGATTCGGCTGACGACGATGGCGTTGTGGGCGGGATCATAATGCGCCAGACTGTTTCGCGCCCGCAGGCGGCTCCAGGTCATCTGAGGACGTGCCAGCAATCCGTAGAAAGAATCGTTGGTTCAGCGCTTCGAAGATCTCCTCCAGGTCATAGCACATTCCCTTGGCCGAATCGATACGCTTCCTGCCACGAACCTGACGCACCAGGTGAGCCTTGGTCGCGATGTCGTGGCTTGAGACGTAACGGCGATAGCGCGTCGAATGCACCGATTCGACGGGCTTGCGATACATCTTGGCGAGCAGGATGTGAGCGATCGCCTCGATGACGGTCTCCGGCGCGCCTTCCAGCAGATCGGAAATGCGGACGTGAATCACGCCATCGCGCAGACGGATCGTGCTGTTGACATTGGCGAATGCGTAGAACTCCACCTTGAATTCCGGGATGGCCGCGCACGGACGCAGTTCACGATACGTCCGTTGGAACAATTGCTGCATATTCGATCGCAAGATGGTCTTAAGCTAACACGATATCTGAGCCGGCACTCAACGGTGACCGCCGTGGCACTTTACAAAGCGGGTACTAAGGTTTCGGTGCTATTGAAGAGCCTGGTGACTCTCTGTTACCTTGCGAGAGTAGTTTGCAGTTACACAACTGAGAAAGGTCGCCACAGGGGGAAAACTGGCGGCCTTTTGTTTTTACGTCAATTGGACCGCTCGGAGTAAATCTTGGTGAGCTTCTTTTCCTTCGCCAACTCATTCTGCTGCTGAAGTTCCTGGCGAGCGTCGTCGCCGATATCGCCCACTGCATCCGTCGCGTTCGTGAGTACAAACGAATATTGATCCAACTCTTCAGGAGGTGATTGCGCCTTCAGACGGCGCAATTGGAGCTGCCATTCGCTGTTGGCCTCGATCAACAGAGTTAACCCCTTGCGCATGTCCGCCTTATGCGAAGCATACATCTCCACGTTGTCCTCGATTTCATCCAATAACGCTGTGAAATCCTCCAACAGATCGTGGATCTGCATAGGCCGATCTTTTGCCGTCTTCCCGTTTTCCCGGAGTTGGTCGACGGCGCTCATGCGAGTTCGGGCAAACTTCACCATCAATTCGAGACGCTTGTCGGGCCAGTCAGCCGACTCTCGCATCTCGTCGACTTCCTTCTCATTCAGGGGGTCTCGCTTCTGGGCGGCGGCTTGGCCGACCCAGCCACACGCCAGCAGAAGCAGCAAAAAGGCGCACGGCATGCGACGGCTCATCATGAAGCCCCCTTGGGTTCGGCTTGCGGACCCCACATCTTGATCATCAGGTCGGAACGAATCTGCTGAAGCTGTTCCACCGCTTGCCGAACGGGCTGGCGGTCCTCGAATGCCAGCGTTTCGCCAATATCGTGCATCCGCTCGGCCAGCTTCCGCAACTTGATTTCAGTATCTTTCAGGTGCTTGCCTGAGGAAGCAGCGGCATCGGCCGCCTTGCGGGCGTACTCGACAACTTCGCGAATCTCGGCCTGCCCCTTGTCGGATTCTCCATCGGTGAAAAGCTGGTTCGAGTTCTCCAGTTGAAGGCGCGCGTACTCCAGACAAAGCTTGACCTGCTCACCCCCGTGAGCGGCATCTGCCCGCACCTTCAGTTCGGCAGCGTTTTCAGCCGCACCTGTCGAGATGACAAAAGCTATCACCACCAAAGCTGCGCAAAAACCGTGTGTACGCATATCACTTCTGGACCTTGATCCGATACTTGTCGGCATGTTTAGGATCGAGCGCAATCAAGCGATGACGCGCCTGCCACTCCTGGTCGGGGAACTTGCCATCATCTACGGCCAGGAATTGTTGATAATATTCCACCGCCTTGGGCACATCTTTCAAGTTGTCAAAGGTGGTGGCCCGCAAGAAATATGTGGCTGGGATCTCAGGCAGATATTTGGCCCGAACGTCGAGTGCCCGCAGAGCCAAGGTGTAATTTTTGTTAGCCGCTGCAACCACTGCGAGGCTTCCATAAGCATCGCCCATGCCGGGCTTCAGGTTAACCGCCGTCAGCAGCTCTTTTTGCGATTCCTCGAACTTCTTCTCGTGCATCAGCACCGCGCCCAGCTGATAGTGCGCTTCGGCGTCGCTTGGCATCTTCTGCACCGCGATTCGAAACTGCTGCTCGGCTTCGGCATCTTTGCCGGCGTTTGCGTAGATGTTGCCGATTGCCATAGCCACTCGAGGATCGCCCGGATTAGCTTGTTGACCGGCCTGTAGTTCCTTCGCCGCCTCGTCGCTCTTGCCTTCAGTCTCGAGCACTCGAGCCAATTGCAGGTGGGCTGCGGTATTCTGGGGAGCGCTTGCCAGCAGCTTCCGAATCGCACTCTCCGCGTCAGCATACTTCTTCTGCGCGATGAGGGCGCTCGCCAAGCCGGTTAGCGCCTCAGTCGAATCGGGATTTAGCGACAATGCACTCTGATACTCATGGGCAGCGGCGTCGAACTTCGATTGCCGCTCCAACAGCGCGCCTGCAGCCAGATGTGGTTCGGGATCGCTGGGTTCGAGCTTCACAGCCTCGCCATACGCGAGAAGACTCGCCTGGGCATCCGTTGCCTGCTCGACGCGGCCTAGCGCCTCCCAGGCGTGCGCCAGCCCTTCTTCGGGCTTGGCTGACGGCTTAAGCTGAGTCGCGGCCTTTAGATACTTCTGCGCTTCGGCCGAGTCGCCTTGCTTGGCCAGCAAAAGACCCAGGTTCAGATTTGACTCGAAGACATCAGGCTTGGCGGCTACAGCCTTCTGATACGCAGGAATCGCGTCGGCGGGACGGTTGGTGGCATTGTAGACGTATCCCAGATCGAACCAGCCGCGATAATCGTCGGGCTTGCTCGCGACAACTTTCTGAAGCGCAGTTTCGGCAGTCGCGTAATCCCCGTGCTGCATCGCCGTCTCGGCTTGGTCGAGTAGTGCCGCGTTTGGATCCTCGGGCGCAGCTTCTTCAACCCGATGATGGCGAACGGTCGGTTTGCTCTCCTGCGCAGGAACAGGCAGATCAGCGAGCGCGAACATCGCGATCGTGAGAAGCACCGGGATTGTTCTAAGCGCCATCGGAATGGGCGACTGCCGGCAGAACACGAGCCAGCCACTGACCCGTGTATGAGTTGGGCGCCTCGGTTATTGCTTCTGGCGGTCCTTGCGCCACAACTTCACCGCCGCGGGAGCCGCCTTCGGGACCAAGATCGATGACCCAGTCAGCCGTCTTGATCACGTCTAGATTATGCTCGATGACGACAATTGAGCCACCTGCCTCGATCAGACGACGAAACGCCGCCAGCAGCTTACTGACATCGTCAAAGTGCAATCCCGTCGTCGGCTCGTCGAAGATGTACAGCATGCGAGGCTGGCGCTTGTCCTGCTCCTTGCGAGGCTTGCCGATGTCGCGCAGCTTGGGCTGCAGATGAGCGGCCAGCTTCATGCGCTGCGCTTCCCCGCCGGAGAGCGTCGTGGCCGACTGTCCCAGCCGCAGGTAGCCCAATCCAACTTCTTCCAGCGCCCGCAGCTTCTCCACGATTTTCGGCACGCCGGAGAAAAAATGCAGTGCCTCTTTTACAGTCAGGTCGAGTACCTCGTGAATATTCTTGCCGTGGTAGCGAACCTCCAGGATCTCCGGTTTATAGCGCGTTCCCTTGCACTCTTCGCAGATCAGCTCGACGTCGGCCAGGAACTGCATTTCGACCGTGACGGTGCCGTCTCCCTGGCAAACTTCGCAACGGCCGCCCGGGATGTTGAACGAAAAATGGCCGGCCGAGTATCCGCGCTTTTCGCTTTCGGGTAGCGATGCGAACAACTCGCGGATGGCGTCGAAGGCTTTTATGTACGTCACCGGATTTGAACGGGGCGTACGTCCAATCGGCGACTGATCGACCAGCACAACTTCATCGATCCACTCTGCTCCTTCGACGCTCTCGACCTCCGCCGTTGGACCTCCTGTGACCTGCTGTTTTTCCGCTGCCAGTGCGTTGTAGAGCACATCATGCACGAGGGTCGATTTTCCGGACCCCGACACTCCGGTTACGCACACCAGCATGCCGAGGGGAATTGCCACGCTGACCTTTTTCAAATTGTGAGCCCGCGCCCCCACGATCCTGATTTTGCGGCCAGTCCCGTTGCGACGCGCAGGCGGCAACTGGATACGCAACTCCCCACTCAGATAGCGTCCCGTGAGGGAGGATGGATTACGAATGATTTCATCGTAGCTTCCAGCGGCAATGAGACGGCCGCCATTCTCGCCCGCTCCGGGCCCAAGATCGAGAATACGGTCCGCGGACTTCATGATTTCGGCATCGTGTTCAACCACGAGGATGGTGTTACCCAAATCCCGAAGATCGTGCAGTATCTTGATCAGACGTTCCGTATCGCGACTGTGCAGACCAATCGACGGTTCGTCGAGCACGTAAAGTGTTCCCACCAGCCGTGAGCCCAAGGAGGTCGCAAGTTGGATTCGCTGGGCTTCGCCTCCCGATAGCGTAGACGCTAGCCGGTCGAGGGTCAGATATTCCAAACCCACGTCGTTGAGATACAGCAACCGATCGTTGATCTCTTCCAGCAACTTGCCGGCGATATCAGCTTGTTCTCGGGAAAGTTGCATCTGCGAAAAGAAACGGCTCGCCTGCTCCACGGTCATCGCCACAACCTGGCAGATATCTTTACCCGCGATCTTCACTTGCCGGGCTTCACGACGCAGGCGCAGGCCGCCACAGTCGGAGCAAGTCGAGTATCCGCGGTAGCGGCTCAGGAATACGCGAACATGCAGCTTGTACTTCTTGCGTTCCAGATACTCGAAGAATCCGCGTATGCCCCAAAATTTGCCTTCGCCGTTGATGACGAAACTTTGCTGATCTGGTGCGAGGTCTTGCCATGCGACATCGAGAGGGATGCCGGCGGCGCGGGCGTAACGACGCATCTCCGTCGCCAGCGGCTTGTATTTCGGCTTGGTCCACGGCTCGATGACGCCTTCCGCCAGCGTCAGCGTCTTGTTAGGAATCACCAGGTTCAGGTCGAAGTCGATGGTGTTGCCAAAGCCCTGGCAGCGTGGACAGGCTCCAAATGGATTGTTGAAGGAGAACAGCCGTGGCTCCGGCTCTTCGTACCGAATGTTGCATTGCTTGCATTCAAAGCGTTGCGAGAATCTCAACTGCTGGCTCGGTGCTCCATCTCGTGGAGCGGTCTCGAACAGCACTTCCCCCGATTCGCGGTATCCCTGTTCCACCGCATCCACAATGCGCAAGCGCGCGTCGGGCGAAACGGAGATCCGGTCGATCAGAATGAAAACCGGCTCCGAGAAGTCCAGGTCCAGCAGAGATTCCGGGGTCGAGAACTCAACTAACTGGCCGTTCTGATACAGCCGGTTGTAGCCGCGTTTACGTAGCTCGAACAGCCGCTCCTTCAGTTGAGCGTCCTGCTCTGGCGCCTTCGCCTTTTTTTTCTTTGCGACCCGCTTTCCCTTTGGCTTTTCCGGCTCGGAAGGTTTCGGCGGCGGTTGCACGGGAAAGAACACCTGAACACGTGTGCCGTCGCCCAGCGCCAATACCCGGTCTGTTACCTCGTCGACGGTATCTTTCTTCACTTCCTGCCCGCAATTCAGGCAGTAGGTGCGGCCCACGCGGGCGTACATCAGGCGCAGATAGTCATAAATCTCCGTCGCCGTCGCGACCGTCGAGCGGGGGTTGCGGGTCGTATTTTTCTGGCGAATGGCGACGGCGGGAGCGATGCCGTCAATGACATCTACATCGGGCTTCTCGATGCGCTCCAAGAACTGCCGCGCGTAGGCCGACAGCGATTCGACGTAGCGACGCTGGCCCTCGGCGTAGACCGTATCGAACGCCAGCGACGACTTGCCCGATCCCGAAACCCCTGTCACCACCGTCAATTCGTTGTGCGGGATCTCGAAATCGATGTTTTTCAGATTGTGTACGCGTGCTCCGCGCACGACGATGCTCTCGTTCGACATGGCCCAAAACTCGCCGCAGGCAGGTACAGCTCTGCGATACTCCGCACAGATTCCTCTGCAACCTGCCGCCGAAACTTCTTATTATATCGGGTTTCCGCCACCGCCGGACCGGCGGGGCATCTCTAGACTTTCAGCCGCTTGGCGTACTTTTCCCTGATCTTCTGCACTTTAGGCGCCACTACAAACATGCAGTAAGGCTGCATTGAATTGTTGGCGAAGTAATCTTGGTGATAGTCCTCGGCCACGTAGAACGTCGACGCCGGTTCTACTGCGGTAACAATGGGATCGTGAAAGACCTTGTCGGCGGTCAGTTCCGCGATTACGTCAGTGGCGATCTTTTTCTGCGCTTCGCTCAAGTAGAAAATGACGGACCGATATTGCTCCCCCACGTCGTTTCCCTGGCGGTTGAGGGTGGTTGGATCGTGCAGCGTAAAGAAAACGTGCAGGAGGTCGCTGTAGGTAATCACGCCGGGATCAAACACCACTTCGGCCACCTCAACATGGCCAGTGCGTCCGGAACAAACCTGCTGGTAGGTCGGATTGGTAACATGGCCGCCCATGTAGCCCGAGCGGACCGACTCTACGCCTTGCAACTGCTTAATGGCGGCTTCCACACACCAAAAGCATCCGCCGCCCAGAATCGCTGTTTCTTGTGCCATGGCTATTCGATGCTTGTACCCGAAATTAGTTACTTTGGCGCCTTATTACAGCCCGACCTCAATTCGCGAACGCGGATCCAGATAGTCCCTCAGGCCATCGCCGATAAAGTTGAACGAGAGTACGGCGAGCATCACCGCAGCTGCCGGGAAAAGGACCAGGTGAGGTGAATCGAACAGATGCGACCGGGCGTCATTCAGCATGGCTCCCCAGCTCGCGGTAGGAGGCGGCACACCCAGCCCGAGAAAGCTCATCGTGGCTTCCGCCAGGATGGCACCTGCCATTCCGATGGCAGCCTGCACAATTACCGGCTGGATGATATTCGGCAAAATATGCCGAACAATAATTCGACCGTCGCTGGCGCCAAGAGCCTTTGCTGCCTCGACAAACTCGCGTTCCCGCACGGCTAGCACCTGCGCGCGCACCAGGCGGGCATAGCCCACCCAGCCTCCGAGCGAAAGAGCGAAGATCAGGTTGAAAACGCCCGGCCCAAGAAAAGCCACAAAAGCAATCGCCAGCAGAATGCCCGGAAAAGACATGAAGGCATTCATCACGATGACGTTCAGAAATCGGTCGATAAAACCGCCATAGTATCCGGCGATCGATCCGAAGATCAGGCCTAAACTCAGTGACGCCGCAACCACGCAACTGCCAACCAGCATGGAAATTCGCGCGCCATAGATGAGGCGCGACAGGACATCGCGGCCCAACTCGTCGGTCCCGCACCAGTGGCCGCCAGAAGGTCCCATAAGGCGAGCCGGCAAATCAATATGCGCCGGATCTTGGGGCGCGATCCAAGGCGCAAACACGGCGCAGATGACAAATAGCACAACCAGCACCGTTCCGAACGTGGCCAGCAGGTTGTAACTGGCGACCCGGCGCAGAGAGGCGGCTTGAACGGCTGAGGCCATCGCTGACATCTTAAATGACAAAGCGACGCTTCCTGTGGGAAGCGCCGCCGCAGGTACAGTCCAGGCTAACAACTACTTCATCATGACATTCCGAATCAGGTAACTGGCAACAGTTTGAACATTTTCAACACGCTTGTCGATAACCTTCTGTTCTTTACTCTTGTCGCCGAACTGTTTCATACGGAGATCCAGAACCTTCTGCCCGAGTCCATCCAGCGCCGCCATGTTCTTGTAGGTGATCGAAATGCCGAGATCCCAGTCGTCGGGGCTTGCCTTGGTTTGGTTGAGGAACAACTGATAGCCAACGATCAGGCCGTCGGCCTTCTCCGAATCCCACAGCGGTTGCAGGTTCTCTTTAATGTCCGCCATGAAAGCGTTGAAGTGACCGGGGAGAATGTGGACCAGCGTAACGCGTTCGATAGTGCCCTCTGTGTACTGATCTTGAGCGATAGAGATGCTTGACAAGACGAGAGTCAGACAGGCGAAACTCAGGAACAGCCGCACAGCTTTGTTCATTACGTACAGCCTCCTTATGGTTTGGGTGTCGAAAGAGTCTGCCTCACCCAGCCCTTGTCGTAAAGAGAAAACTGTAATCGGCAACAAAAATAGGGGCCGAATCTGCGACCTAGATCGCAGTAGCCCGTCACTAAAGGGCACGTTTGATCCGCAGTAACGTATCGGTTTGTAGACGGTTGGGTCTACAATGATGTGTTTGACGTTGCACTGCTAGCGCCCTCCAAGACGGCCCATGCTGCCCTTTAAGCTGGTTTACAGCGAGAAGTATTTCCTCCCCATCGGTGAGCACGTCTTCCGTGCCGACAAGTACCGACTCATCCGCGAACGACTGCTGCAGAACAATGTTGCCGAAGAGGGCGACATTCTCGCTCCGAAGCCGGCCACTGAATCGGATGTCCTGCTGGTGCACTCACCTCACTATGTCAACAAGTTGATGGAAGGCGCCCTCACCGCTCGCGAAGAGTTGCAGATGGAGATCCCGTATTCACCTCAAGTGGTCGACGCTTTCCTGCTGCACACCGGCGGATCGATTTTGGCGGCCGAGCGCGCCTTGCAGGACGGCGTCTGTATCAATGTCGGCGGCGGTTTTCATCACGCCTTCCCCGATCACGGGGAGGGCTTTTGCATGATCAACGACTTCGCCGTGGCCATACGCGTCATGCAGAAGCGAGGCAAGATCCGCCAGGCTATGACCGTGGATTGCGATGTCCATCAAGGCAACGGCACGGCCTTCATCTTTGGCGGCTCAACCCTGAAGGCGAATACACTGCCTTCGGCATCGGCACCCGCGCTGGGTGCAAGCATGGTCGAAGGCGTGACCAAGGACGTTTTCACCATTTCGCTGCACCAGGAACACAACTACCCCTACGTGAAACCGCCCTCCTCCATTGACGTGAATCTGCCCGACGGATGCGAAGACGCCGCTTATCTGGCGTGGCTCGACAACGCTCTCAGTTCAGGGCTACGAAGCTTTGATCCCGAACTGATTTGCTACGTGGCAGGAGCCGATCCATTTTGCCAGGATCAGCTTGGCGGGTTAAATCTGACCATCGACGGTCTCAAGCAGCGCGATGAACTGGTATTCCGGGCTGCCCGTGCGCGCAATATTCCGGTCATGGTGACCTACGCCGGCGGTTATGCCAACCACGTGGAAGATACAGTGACGATCCATTGCAACACCGTGGCTGCGGCTGCCGAGGTCTACCGAGCGGCCGCCAGCAACGTATCGACCTGACGATCTACCGCGCCACTCTAGGGCCCGGGCACGATTAGCGTGCTATTCTGAACAGGAAGGTCAGGGTGCACCACCCCTGCCTACCAGCCAGTTTGGACTCCTGACAATGTTTGAGAATCTGACAGACAAACTTCAGCGTGCATTTAAGAACCTTCGCGGACAAGGCACGCTGACTGAAGAGAATATAGGCGAAGCGCTGAAGGAAATCCGTATGGCGCTGCTCGAGGCCGACGTCAATTTCAACGTCGTCAAGGAACTCATCGAGCACATCCGCGAGAAGGCCGTCGGTCAGGAAGTTCTCACTGCCCTTTCGCCTGCCGAGCAGGTCGTCAAGATTGTTCGCGACGAACTGGTCAACCTCCTTGGGAAAGACACGGCAAAGCTGAAGTTTGCCTCCCAGCCGCCGACGGTCGTGCTGATGGCGGGTCTGCAAGGTTCCGGTAAGACGACCACCTCGGGGAAACTGGCGAACTGGCTCAAGCAGGGCGGTCATCGTCCCATGCTGGTCTCGGTCGACGTCTACCGCCCCGCCGCTCGCGAACAGTTGAAGGTTGTCGCCGGCGCTATCAAGGCCAACATTTACGAGGGCAAGGTCGAAGAGGCGAATACCGCGACGGTCGAGCGCCTGGTCAAAGAAGCTCGGCGCGAAGCCATCAACAACGCTTGCGACGTGCTCATCGTCGACACCGCTGGTCGTCTGCACATTGATGAGCAGTTGATGGACGAAATGCAGTCGCTGAAGAAGATTCTGAATCCCCAGGAAATTCTCTTCGTTGCTGACTCCATGACCGGCCAGGACGCGGTTCGCTCCGCGGACGAATTTCACAAGAAGCTGACTCTGACCGGAGTCGTGCTCACCAAGATGGACGGCGACGCCCGTGGCGGCGCAGCACTATCGATCCGCAATGTTACCGGCCAGCCCATTAAGTTCATCGGCGTCGGCGAAAAGTACGATGCGCTGGAGCCTTTTCATCCCGATCGTATCGTCGGCCGCATCCTTGGTATGGGCGACATTCTGTCGCTGATCGAAAAGGCCGAAGCCAAGCTGGATAAAGGCAAGTCGGAAGAATTCGCCCGCAAGGCGTTAAGCAGTGACGGCTTCTCGCTGGAGGATTTCCGCGGTCAACTGCGTCAGGTGAAAAAGCTCGGATCGCTACAGAGCATCATGGGCATGATGCCAAAAATCGGTCCCTTCGCCGGCATGCAGCAGGCTGCCGACAAAGTCGACGACAAGCAGATCAACCGGGTCGAAGCAATCATTAACTCGATGACGCCGTATGAGCGCGATCACCACGAAGTCATCAACGGCAGTCGCCGCAAGCGCATCGCTCGCGGATCAGGTACGTCGGTTCAGGAAGTCAACCAGTTGCTGCGGCAGTACGCCCAGATGCGCAAGATGTTCAAGAGCATGAGCAAGCCCAGCTTCGCCAAGCGGCTCTCCGGGATCAAGATGCCCGGCATGTAGGTCTCTGCCTGCAAAACTGGTTGTTGTGAAGCCGCAGGCGCTGATTCGAACATCTGCCCTGCGATCCGCTCCTGTCGATCAAAAATTTATACACAAAGAGATCAGCCCCACGCGACCTATCCGAGGTCGCGCTACATCTACTCGCGCTCAAACTGCTTCTAACTTGAGGCAGCTACAAGTTCCCCATGAGCCTTTTCAGCGCTTTCGTGCTCGCCAGTCCTTTTTGGACCTGGCTCGAGCGTCTCGGCGGACCCGGGCTCATCGCCTTGGGTTTGGCTGATAACTCGGCCATCCCTCTTCCCGGCAGCATGGATCTGCTGGTAATCCTCCTCTGCGCACAGAACCGCGATTGGTGGCTTTACTACGCGTTCATGGCGACGGTCGGGGCCGTGATCGGCGGCTTTGTAACCTACCGCCTGGCCGAAAAAGGCGGCGAGGAGACCCTGGAGAAAAAGGTCGGCAAACGGCGGGCGGAAAAGGTCTACAAGCGATTTAAAGAGCACGGGTTCGCGACGGTTGTGGTGGGGGCTATGCTGCCGCCTCCATTTCCCATCGTTCCCTTTCTGATTGCCGCGGGAGCGTTGAAGTATCCACGTAAGCTCTTTCTGGCTGCCCTCTCGGTGGGGCGAGCGATTCGATTCTTCGCGGTAGCTTACCTGGCCCACCGCTATGGCTCAGGCATCATCAAATGGCTCTACCGCTACTACCATCCTGTGCTCTACGCCCTGATTGCCTTGGCTACGATCGGCGGCATCGGCGGGCTGCTCTACTGGAAGTGGTACCTGCCGAAACATCGGACAAATCGGCGATCCGGCAATGTCACTCCCTTTCCACAAACCTCACACGACCAGCCAAAGCGCAAGCGAGCACGTTAGATGGCAGCCGAAGACGAGGCCTTGTAATCGGCTGATTTTGCGCAGGTTCACAGCAGGCAGAGTTGCTGAACCTGACTCCTGTGGCATGTTTAGTTCCAAAAAACCGGGTGCCGTGAAACAACACCGGCAAACCAGAATGCGTCCATCTTGGGCAGGTACTCCACATGAACAGATCCCTGTCCAGCCAAGTACGCACTCTTCTCCTGACCATCTTTTCTCTTGCTCTCATCATTAGCTTGACCGCGTGCGGTGGCGGCACAAGTAGCTCGTCTGGCGGATCGGGAGGTTCCGGTGGCTCAGGCGGAGGCGGAGGTACAGGCTCGGTGGACAGCGTAAAGCACGTGATATTCATGCTGCAGGAGAACCGCAGCTTCGACACCTACTTCGGTATGCTCAACCCTTATCGTCAATCCAACGGCTGGAATGTCGGAGATGATGGCAACACGTACACGGTCGACGGAATCGACGACAAGTTGTCGAAGTTCACCAACGAAGATGACGAGGGCCAGCAGTTCAGCTTATTCCGCTTCAACAGCACCTGCATTGACGATATGACCTCGGCGTGGCTTGAGAGTTACGGCGACGTAAACCGCTACGATTTCAATTTGAATCGTCCGATCCTGATGGATGGATTCGTCCACACAGCCGAAGGTTACGCGAAGTCGGGCGCAGGTGATGGCCAGTTCACCGATCTGGTGGGTAAGCGCGCCATGGGCTATTACGACCAGGGCTATCTCAACTACTACTACTACATGGCTTCCCAGTTCGCGATTTCGGATCGCTGGTTCTCTCCTGTTTCCAGCAAGAGCACCCCAAACCGGATTGCTACCATGACCGGCGGCACAACGCAGGGCCTTGTGCGCGATCCCTTTGTCGACGATCAGTTCACGAGCCAACTCAACATCGAGACAATCTTTCAAGAGCTGGATCAGAACAATGTATCCTGGAAAATCTACTATTCGATTACCGCCGGCGGCTGTACGGACGAGGATGGCGATTGCGGACAGAGCGGCCATTCAAGCGACTACCCGGTTACGACCTTCTCTGATTTTTCTTACTCAACTAAATACCTGTACGAAAATCCTCAGCACCAGGCTTGCACGTCACCTACAGTCGGCTCGCAGCAGGCGGTAGGTGATGCCAGCGATTCCTTCTGCATCGATCCCAATCACATCGCGCCGCTCGACACCTACATGAACGACGTCAAGAACAACACCTTGCCGAGCTACGCCTTTATTGAAGCCGCCTACGGGGCCAGCGACGAACACCCGGGATCGGGTCAGTCCAATCTGAAGGGCCAGCAACAGGTCGCAACCATTATCAATGCCTTAATGCAGAGTTCCTCGTGGGGCAGCTCGATCTTTTTCCTGAGCTACGACGAACCCGGTGGTCCGTTTGATCACGTGCCGCCTGTGCCCAACCACTCCAATGACAACACCGACAGCGGCACAGGAACCTATCCGGACATTAGTTCCATCGCGGTGAATGCCGACAGCTACAACCCCTGCCTGCCCCCGGGAGGCGTTCCGACACTTCACTGCGACCTGAAGGCCGGCGACCCGGGGACGAATCCCAGCGATGCGCCGGCGCAAAAGGGATTCGCGGCACAACTGGGCTTCCGTTTACCGAACCTGGTGGTATCGCCGTTTTCCCGCAAGCATTATGTCTCGCACGTGCCCATGGACCATACGGCTGTCATAAAGTTCGTGGAGAACCGTTTCATCGGGAGCGGCGCTCACCTAACACAACGAGACGCGGCTCAGCCTAACCTCCTCGACATGTTTGATTTCACAAACGTGCCCTGGGCAACGCCACCAACACCTCCGGCGCCGACGACGCCGAATCCGGCAACCTGCACACCGTCTGATATGTAAGGAGGGATGGAAATTTAAGGAAGGAGAAGGGCTGGTGGCCCCTGCCGGATTTGAACCAGCGACCAATCGATTATGAGTCGACTGCTCTAACCGCTGAGCTAAGGGGCCCCATCTACGCTTATAGCACAGGCCCGGACTCGTGGGCAGAGGCGGGCTACTGGCTGGGGCGGCGGATGCCGAGCGTCGATGGCCACCAGGTGATCTGCACCGAGCTTGTGAAGTCGGCTTGCCTTGTCGCGGCTAAAACCGGAACCCACCAGGTTTCGTACTGCAGGAAGGGCTTCACTTCCAGATCTTTGCGCGGCCAGAGGTCAGCCGAGACGTTCAAGTCCCATTGTGTGCTGCCGCCGGGGATGAAGTCGTTGGAGATTTTCGAATTCCGTATTGCCACCTGGATGCTGCTCTTCGGGCTCAGGTGATACGTGCTCCACGCCTGATAGCCCATGCCTTCACGTCCAACCCAGTTCCCCATCAGGAAGCGATCATTCAAATACAGATCGTGATAGACCACTTCCCAGTAGATAAACTGGCCGCCTGTCACAGGCGAGATCGGCGGATTGGTATCGACGGCTTCGACGCGGAAATCCAGCTTGGGCAGCCCGGGGAAATGCGTGAGGTACAGACCGGGATTGACCGCAGAGCGGCGTGGGGCGCTAACCGGGGAAACATCGTCGTGTACGAGCGAATCGCTGTACAAGGTCAGCCAACGGCGAAGATACGGGAGTCGCCAGGAGAAGTCGAAGCTGGCGTGACGTGCGCCGGGATCGTTCCTCGAGAACTTCACCTCGGGCGTCACGTCGTTGAAGCTGGTAAACGCGTTCCAGAAGGAACCGAAGGTGAGAGGCACGTGTCCTTCACCGCCAAAGACATCGTCACGCGTGAATCCGAGTTCCAGATTCTCGGTCGGTTTGAAGCTGACCTTCTGGCCAAACATGTACGGCCCGACCGGAAACTGATGCCCGGCTAACGCTCCAAAGAAATTGGCCACCTCAAACGGTCCCAGGAATCTCGACAACAGAGGCACATTCATCGGTTCCAGCCGGTTAATCTGTAACGACCAGAAGGGCACGGCGTTGTCGCTCATCAGCATCGAACCGCTCTCGCCCGGCCCCCACCACATGCTCTGCTTGCCCACCGACCAGTCCAGGCCGAGGAACTTCATCTTGGCGTAGGTATCCAACAGCGTGAACTGATTCGACGAAACCGGCGTGGGGGGCAATAGCGGATTAAGGTCGACTTGCGAAATCACCTCGCGCACTGACAACGGATAGCCAGGAATGGTGGGAGCATATTGGTACTCGCCATTCACATAGAATGCGAAGCGACCGTCGTTGGCGCTGGCGCTGAAGCCCGTGACGTTGTTCAGGCCCTGCCAGTACGGCCGCCCGTAGTCGTTGATAAGTGTCTGACCAAAATGATAGCTGTCGTTGACCGGCTTTCCGGCGATGTCGGTCACGATCGTATAGACCGAATCCAACTGCATAGACTGCGTAGGATGGCCTTCCCAGGTAGCGATCTCGGGCGCAAATTCCTGGTCTAGGGTTTTCTTGAGCTGCCATACGACCGAAGGTACGTCGGTGTGATATTCGACCTTCGAGTTCATCTCGATGAGCATTTTGGCGCAGGACATGCGCGACCATGGCCGCAGCCCGAGAAACGCCGTGTCGATGTATCCCCAACCGACAAGTCGCTCCATCGCCGGATAAATCCAGCTGTCCAGCGGAACATTAACGCTGCCGAAGTTCGACGGAATGGGAGCCGAGGTTTGCTCGGCCACGATCTTCAGGTCGTCATCGATGGCGGAATTGTGTCGATTCTTGTAGATCTGGCGCCCAATTTGGTAGCCAAGAAATCCGCCGACAAAAACATCGGAGAGAAAATGTTGATCGGCGGCGGCGCGGGCCAGGCTTACTCCCAGGGCCAACCCGTAGGCACCAAATTCGGGCAGCGGATGAGGGTACTCTTGGGCCACAACCGACGCGAATGCCCACGTGACAGCAGCGTGATCGGAGGGAAACGATGTTCCCCCGTGAAAGAAAATGTTCTGGAAGTCAGATGGGAAAGGCCGCTCGCGCCCCGTAATTCCTTTCAGCGCATAGTCGACTCCGATGGCGTTGACCATCGCCTCCGTCGCCAGCACGCCGGTCTCCCGCATCTTCTCGTTGTGGGTTACACGGCCCCAGAAATACGCCACACCGGTCATGCCGAGAGCAGCTCCGACGCCCGCATCCGCCGCCAGATTAAGCGGGTGCTGATTATCGAGACGCATAGCATAGGAACTGGCCGGATCGGTCACGAACAGTCCGGTGGCAATCCCTCCCATAGGAACTAGCCATTTCGCATCCGCCGGCTGCAAATGAAACGGGCTCGTCCAAATGTTTTTTTGATCTTCCGCCAGATGAATGAAGAACTTGCTTTCGTCGGTGTGTGGAATCGCATCGCCAGGGCCGATTTGTTTGTCGGTCTGGGAGCCCGTGGACGATGGTGGTGGGGTAGACGAGGGGGTCTGCTGAGCCATAAGTGGCTTGCAAAGCAGCACGACACCTGCGACGAAAGCGAAGGCCAAACCGCTAAACTGTCGTCTCAATCGTGCCCTCGGGTTGTCTTCCTCGATTGGAACAATACAGGTTCCAGTTCATGCTGAGGGTTTGTAGTGGTGGAAGATCCGAGCCAGCGCGGTAGTAACATCGGCTACATCCTGCTCCGACATCGCTGGGGAGAGCGGTAGGGACATCGTGCGCTCGCCAACAAACGTTGCATTGGGAAAATCAGAGTCGCAGAAGCCAAAGCGGCGGCGATAGTAAGGGTGCTGATGGACGGGGATATAGTGAATTCCTACGCCAATTCCTTCGGCGTCGAGCGCCGCAGTGATTTCTTGTCGCGTTACCGAAAGCTTCTCTAACTTCAAAAGAGGCGTATAGAGGTGATAGGCGTGCTTGCTGTTGCGCTCGGGCGGCGCAGGCAGTTCCAGCGGGAGGTCCCCCAGTCGATTGTTGTACGCTTTCCATATTCGCTCACGACGCTGCCAGTTTTCTTCAACGGCCTCTAGCTGTGGCGCCGCCAGTGCGGCGGCCACATCGGTCATGTTGTACTTGAATCCTGCCTCGACCACTTCGTAGCCGGTTGGTCCGCCGACAAAACGGCTCCAAGCATCGGCCGTCATGCCATGCAGCGACAATACCTTCACTTTCTGCTGCACTACCTCATCTTTTGTGATGACCATGCCGCCATCGCATGTGGCGATGTTCTTGGTCGGATAGAAACTGAAACAGCCCGCATCGCCCATTAAACCCGCGGGCTGGCTTTGATACGTTGACTCGATGGCATGGGCACAATCTTCGATCACGCGCAGTTGGTGCCGGCGCGCGATCGCCAGGATCGGCGTCATCTCGCAGCAACGGCCGCACATGTGCACGGCAATGATCGCCTTGGTTCTCGGGGTAATCCGAGCCTCGATCTGCTCGGGATCAATATTCATGGTCCGGCGATCACAATCCACCAGCACCGGCGTTGCGCCAGCATGAATGATGGAATGAACCGTCGAGCAGAACGTCATCGCCGGAGCGATGACTTCGTCGCCCGGCCCGATGCCGAGCGCCAGCAGAGAAAGGTGGATGGCGGCCGTACAACTGCTCACAGCAACCGCATAAGGCGCATCCTTGTAGCGAGCGAAGGCCTGTTCGAAGGCCTCGACGCGAGCCCCCAAGCCGATCCAGTTGCTGCGCAGGCAGGCCACGACGGAATCGATTTCCGCCTGTCCGATCACCGGCGCACCAAAAACCAGATGACGGTCGGCCGCGCGAATCGGCACGCCTCCAGCGATTGCCGGAATGTCGTTTTCCTGTAAGGGAGTTGTCCGTCCGCTAACCAGCGGAACCCGTTTCATAGAGTCTTGTCAGCCGTGTTAGGTATGTCGTGCGTGCTGATTGTAATTGATTTCCGTGGTAACGGGCACAGGCATAGGGCCGCGTCACTCGTCTATACTTCCGTTAACAACAGTTCTTCGCCGAGGTTCTTGAGCGGTTGCGAATCGTCGCGCCGCAACCGTTCGGCATGAAGCCACTCTTGCTCAAGAATGCCGTTCACCGTCTCGCATGTCGCCGCCGTCCTTCCCTTTCGCAAACTGAATCTGGTTTGGTCCGCATTCATCATCGGCAGCATGGCTCCCGACTTTCTTTACGTGTTTGGCAGCGTTACCTATCGCGACACCGGGCATGTGTTTCCGGGAATCCTCGAGTTCACGTTTCCTGCCTCGCTCGTCGCACTTTGGATGTTTCACAACGTCATCAAGCGCCCGATAGTCGGATTGCTCCCCGCCGGCATGCAACTCCGCTTACGCGAGCAAATGGGCAGCTTTGCTTTCGGCCCACTTTCGCGCTTCCTCGCCATCCTCGGTTCGATCGTGCTGGGCATCGCCAGCCACATCGTCTGGGACTCATTTACGCACTCCCACACGTGGACCTACCGTCACATCCGGTGGCTGCGTGGATGGGCTCATGTCCCCTTCCTTGGAGTGATGCCGATGCACTCCTTTCTGCAGTACGGAAGTTCGGTCTTCGGCCTGCTGGCCCTGGCGGTTTGGATTCTGCTGTGGTATCAGACAACGCCCGCATCATCGCCGGCTGCGAATTATGCTGCAAGATCGCGATTCGCAGTTGCCCTGGCGATGCTCGGAATAGCGCTCGTTGCCGCATTGCTCCGCGCGTTCGTGATGGTCGGTATACCGGTTTTTCACTCTAACGCTCATTCTTTTCTGCTTGTGTTCAGCGTCACCGGCCTGGCAGTAGCGTTTTGGCAGCTTCTGCTTTACTGTGTGCTGGTTTCCACTCATCAGGTGTGGACTCTCAACTGAGCTTCAGCCCTGCGGCCTATGCCTCTGATCAGCGTCATCATCAACGTCTATAACGGAGCGGCTACGCTGCGGGAAGCGATGAACAGCGTCCTGGCACAGACGTTTGCGGATTGGGAACTCGTCATCTGGGACGACGGCTCAACCGATGGCAGTGCAGCAATCGTCTCGGAGTGTCGTGACTCGCGGATTCGTTACTTTTTCTCCCCGGAGCAGGTTTCCCTTGGGCAAGCCAGAAACGAAGCGATCAAGCTGGCGCGTGGAGAATGGATCGCGTTTCTTGACCAGGATGACATCTGGCTGCCGCAAAAGCTGGAAAACCAGGTCGCGCTGATCGCAGACGATGTCGGCCTCATCTACGGGCGCACCGTTCGCTTCTACCCCAATGGCCGGGAGCGGGACTACGACCATGCCCACGAGTACGAATTCCTGCCGGAAGGAAACATCTTCCATCGACTGTTCAGCGAATCCTGCTTCATCGCCATGAGCTCGGCGATCTTTCGGCGCTCGGCTATCGAGGCGATTGGCGGAATTCCGCAACCGATCCGCATCATCCCCGACTACTACCTCTACGTCGCTGTCTCCCGCCGGTACCGTGCCTGCGCTGTGCAGGACGTCGTCTGCCGCTATCGCATGCACAACGACAGCATGTCTCATAGGACGGCTCTCGCAATGCATCAGGAGGTTTTATGGCTGATCGATCATTGGGCGCCGGAGCTGGATGCAGCCACCGTCGCCCGCTGCCGGAGACGCCACCAGACGCTCATCGCTCTTGAGGAAATGCGCGGCCAAGGTACGTTTGGGCACGGACTGAATCGTCTCCTTTCGCAAGGCTCGGTTGCGTCTCAACTGGCGCGCCCAGTTGCCTACGGGTTTCACGTTACTCGCCGTGTCCTGCGCCGGCCCTATTGGCAAGGCCTGCCAAATCGTCCTGCCGTGTAGGATCAGTGTGTCACGGTCCTTATCGATGCCTCTGGTCAGCATCATCATCAATGTTCGCAACGGCGCCGCTTATCTGCGCGAAGCCCTCGACAGCGTCATGACGCAAACTTTCGCGGACTGGGAGCTGATTGCCTGGGACGACCGCTCGAGTGACGAGAGCGCCAGGATCATCGCTGAATATCGCGACTCCCGCATACGCTACTTCCTCTCACCGGATGACACTCCCCTGGGTGAGGCGCGGAACCGTGCGGTTCAGCAAGCCACGGGAGAGTGGCTGGCTTTTCTCGATCAAGATGACATCTGGCTGCCCGACAAACTCGAAGCTCAGATGGCGCTGGCCGGACCTGATGTAGGAATCATCTACGGAAGGACCGTTCTCTTCGATGCGGTTCATGGCAACCTGCGAGACTACGACCATGTGCACGAGTTCGAGCCTTTGCCCGAGGGAAATATCTTCACTCAGCTATTTGCCGACGCCTGTTTCATCGCGATGAGTTCAGCGGTATTGCGGCGTAGGGCTGTAATTGAAGTTGGAGAGATACCTTCGCACATTCAGGTCGTGCCCGACTACTATCTCTACGTCGCTCTTGCCCGACGCTACCAGGCGCGCGCGGTACAGCGGGTCGTCTGCCGTTACCGAATGCATCCTGGGAGCATGACGGTATCGCGCTCGAATCGACTACGGCTCCATGAGGAACCACTATGGATTATTGGCCACTGGGCGCCGGAGCTACCCGCTGAAGTCGTCGCCTTTCGTTCCCGCAGCTACTCAACAGTTTTGGCGCTCGAGGAGATGAAGACGCCGAATACGTTCAGCAGAGGTTTGAGGAGATTACTTGCGGACGGCTCGCTGAGCTGGCTGACATCGCGGCCCTTCGCGATCGCCTGGCGAGCACTCCGCAGGAAATTGCGAACGCCTTACTGGCTGGCTACTGAGTTCGCGTCCGACCCCGATTGAGAGAACGAAGCCACCGGCTGCTTCTCGCGGCGATGCTGCTGCGCCAACGGACGGCTGGTTTCGACCAGCAGGGCTATGTGCTCTGCCTGCTCTTTGCTTGGGCGCCCCGGCCCCTTGATCACTCGCTTGTCGGAGCTGACGTAATACCCAACCACCTTGAGGTAGTAGCGCACGCGCACACCGACGCGGACCAGGAACTTGATGAAGCGGCCCTTGCCGAAGTAGTCGTAGGCCTCGCTGAAATCGATGAAGCCCTGGCACTGCTCGCGCAGCGTTCTCAGAACATCCTGGTTCACTGTCTGACTGCCGAAGTGAATCACCTCGGCGCACGGGGTATAGAAAAGCTTGTAGCCCTTTTTGCCCAGCATGTACTCATAGGCCAAGTCCACCATCGCCCATCGGAAACGCTCATCCAGCAAACCTGCGTTTTCCCAGGTCGACCGGCGCAATACGAAGGCGGTCGTGCCAATTGCCTCCACCTGCTGCGCTTTCGTGAAGTCGAAGTCGCTGGCGTAGTAACCCGACATGATGCGGCTGTTGGGAAACAACTTGTGCCAGTTCAGCGTCTGCAGGAAGAACACACCCAGGCCCGCGAATCGCCGGATGTCATGCTGTAACGTGCCATCGGCATTCAGCAACCTTGGTCCACAGGCTGCCGCCTCCGGATGCTGATCCATGAACTCGACCAAGGCCCGATAGGCGTTGCCGATCAGCATCGTGTCGCTATCCAGCAGGCAGGCGTAGCGTCCTTTGGCCATCTTCAGACCTTGGTTAACGCTCCGCCCGTAAGACTCGTTGGCTTGATTTCGAACCAGGATTACGTTGGGAAACTCCTTGGCCACCATGTTGGCGCTACCGTCGGGGGAGTTTCCATCCACGCAGATAATCTCAAACGAAATGCCCTCGGTATGCCTGTAAATCGATTCCAGACAATTCTGCAAAAGGCCGCGAGTATTGTAGTTCGGGATGATGACCGTAAGATCGAGAATAGGCTTCGCCATTCCTAATTCCTTACCGATGATGGTACTACCCTCGCTGGAACGCCGAAAACAGTGTGCCGTGGTTCTACCGAACTCATGACCACAGAATTAGCGCCTACGACCGCGCCATTCCCGATACGGTATGGCCCCAGAACCTTGCACCCGGCCCCCAGCAGCACGTCGTCCCCGATCTCGCATCGCATTTCGCGATGGAAACCCATGTCTGGATGGAGCGCACCCAAACCGACACCCTGAAATATCGTAACGTTGCTTCCGATTCGCCACGCCCCAATCACGCAGCCAACCGGATGGGCGAAGAAGATTCCCGGACCGATCTCACATTTGGGAGTGACTTCGAGCCCAAAAAGAACAAGGTTTAAGTAGGTTAACAGCTTTGGCAAAACTGGTACACCAGCCAGCATCGCCGCCCGACTGGTGCGGTAAATTACGTTCGGAAGATAGCGGAAATGCATCATCCGAACAAGAAAGCGGAGGAAGTTCGGGCGAACATCAGCCCGCCCTTCGAGTTGATATTGCCGCGAGAGATCGCTATACAGCAGGTCTTTCAGCTGCGACATGCTCGGTAACCAAGTCCCTAGCCCGGATTACGTCCCCGGCTTTCGTACATAACTACTGACACTGCCGATAAACTGCAAGTGTCTGCTCACCACATCGCCTCCAACTGTACCGCGACGCCACCTCCGTACCTGCAGCGACAGCCCGCTGTCGAGCCGCCTCGTCCGTCAGCGCCCGTGACAACTCTTGGCCCAGAGCGAATTCATTCTCGGGATCGAAGTAGAATGGCGCATCGCCGCAGACTTCCGGAATTGACGATACCCGGCTCGCCAGAACAGGACAACCCAGAGACATAGCCTCCAGCGGTGGAAATCCAAAACCTTCGTTCAAGGATGGATACACGAACAGCCGGGCCCCAGCGTAGGCCTCGGCAAGAAACTCGTCGGAAACCCTCGGCAGCGCGACCACATTTTCGTTCAACCCCAGCTCGTTGATCAAAGTCCTCTCGTCCGCGTTCATTTCGCCGCCGCCCAACACTAAAAGGTCGACCATCCGTGCGACTCCGCTGTTGCGCATGGCGTGCAGCAGGCCACGAAAATTCTTAAATGCAGCCCGCATCCCCACATACAGGATGTACTCCCGTCGAACCGTCCGAGAGAGTTCGGCAGCCGCCTCCGAACTTCGCGGCAGCGCGCTCAACCCATGGTGGATCACAAAAGTCTTGGCAGGATCGACATTGTAGAAATGCAACAAGTCCTGGCGGCACGACTCCGACACGCAAATAATCGCATCAACGCGCGGGAAGAGCCATCTGCGAGCCCATAGAACTTTCTTCACATCCGGAAATAACTCCGGAAACCGTTCATGCGTGCAATCGTGATGAGTGGCGACCGCCCGTTTTGTCCGCACCATCGGCATGCGCAGATACGTTGTCGGATGATAGACATCGAACTTGGCCAGCGTCGCGGCTTTCAAGTTTCCCCACACCTCGTTAGCCGCGTAGCGTACAGACCCCGGTTTCAACCAGCCCGGCAGACTCGCCACGTGCGTTCGCGAAGATTCCAGCTGCTGAAAGGGATATACCGTTGCATTAATCCCCATTAGTACGTCGGTCCGCAAGTCCTCAACCCCGGACATATACTTCGCCAGCTCATAGAAATACCGGGAAGCTCCCCCCGCATTCTGCAGCGAGAAAACCTGGTGATCGTAGAGTATCCTCACTGCGGGCCTACGCAATCAGTTCCGGTACACGCTCGGGTTCGAGAGTAAGTTCTTTGGCTGAACGGCCGGCCAGCGCCAAAACTACTAGAAAAATGACGTAGGAGATCAGCGTATTCACCGCGGCTCCGGTGGCACCGTACTTGGGGATCGCAAAAAGATTCAAGACCACGTTACTGGACGCGGCAATGAACGTACAAAGCAAAATCTGCTTCTCCATGCCCCAGGCAATGTAGGCGTTGGTGAGATACGACGTCACGAAATCCAGCGGTATCGCCCAGGCGAGCAGCATCAGCAGCAAGGTCGCCGCCTGAAAGTCGCCGCCAAAGAGAACATTAACGAGAGGTCGGCGTATCAGAGTGACAAAGCCAGCGATCACGAATCCCAAACCGGCTACGGTGAGAAGGATCCGACTGCGCAACATGCTGAGGCGCTGCTCACGGCTCTGTCGGGCAAGCTGCGGATAGAGAACGTTGGTCATCAGGTAGTAGGTAAACAGTACCTGGCTGAGAATGCGATACGCCGCGCTATAAAGGCCCACCTGCCGCGGATTCGACATGACGCCCAGCATGAGCATGTCAATGCTGGCGAATGCCAAATTGCAGAACCAGGCCAGCCCCATTACGCTGGTCCGCCGGAAAGCCAGCGCCTCCCGGATTTCCTGCAGCGGGATCTGCTCCTGTTGCGCCGGCTGATGACGGCGCCACCATCCACCGAAGATCGCGGCTTGCAGCAGATTTCCTGCCAGGTTGCCACCGACCAGCCACCACAACACATTCTCAGAGTTGTGGCCCAACAACAGCGCCAGCAGCACGCACGCCGGCACCGATGCGCGCCCAAAGCTGGCCAGCCGCAAATGTTCTTTGCCCCAGGCCGCCCAGTCCAGCGAAAGCGCGTAGAGAGATCCGGCGGCTGCGAAGCTGAACACGAACAGCTTTCCCGACGCCGGCAACTTCACCGAAGCGGCATACGCCATCAGGATCGGAATCAGCAGAGCGGCCATGAGCAGCCGCCTGCGCTGGACCTGCTGCGCAATCTCCTCTCCCGCCTGCGGATGCTTTGCTATCAGCCTTGCGCCGACATGCCGCAAACCAAAATCGATGAACGGGTAGGAGTACTGCACCATCCCCTGGGCCAGAGCGTATATGCCGACAAACACCACGCCGAACTTGTGCGCCAGCAGCAGCAGAGTGGTGACGCTGCAAAGACGCGCCAGCGCCTCGCCTGAGCCGAAAGCAAAGATTTTGCGCGCCAAATCACGAAGCGAAACGTCCATACGGCTAACAATTCAAAGGAAAACGACGATCAGCCACAGCTACTTCGTGCCGCAAGCACCCAGAGCAGTCGCCATATTGACCGGCTGCCCGGGAAGAAAGATGCGCAACTGGAGCTTCGCCATCAGTTCGATGGCATCCTGAGCCGTGCGCTGAATAAAACGGAGGGGATTCTTCCTCGGCATCTTGCAGCCGTAGACCTCAACTTGCCGAAATCCAACATTTCTCAGAACAAAGCCCAGGCTTTGATCAGTGAAGCCAACTGTGTGGGTGAAATCGTGATAGCGGTTGTAGGCGCCCGTAATGGGGTGCATCGGGTTGGGAACCTCAACCACCAATCTTCCTCCCGTCCGCAGCGCACGGCGTATGGCATGCAGCAATGGCGTGATCTGCTCTTTGGGAACATGCTCGAGGACATGCAGCATGATGATCAAATCGAAGTGTTCCTCAAATTGCTGCAGGAAGACGGTCGTGTCTTCGACCAATACAGTGCTTCCCGGCAAAGTCTGGTTGCACGCTTCGACAACTTCGGGAGCGATGTCGACGCCGAACACGTTTCGGTAGGCGCATGTCTTCGAAAGATGCCCCAGGAGGTACCCAAACCCCGGACCGATTTCAAGGATGCGCGCGCCCTTGTCAGCCGGAAAGTATTTTCCGTGATGTTCCACCGCAGCCATGGCGTTCCAACGAAGCGTCGCCGGAGCCGCGATCTGGCGGAAGTGAGCTGACAGGTAATGTTCGTATTGACTGGCCATACAGGACGGTTGCAGGGTGTTTGTAACTAGTTATGCTCCGGCATTCCAGTAAGCGAGGCGAATTTGCCGATCTCCCGCGGTCCGAAGAAATACCCGCGCCCCAGTCCTGCGGCCCGCAGCGCATACGAGCGAGATTTGATGAACTCCCCTTTCAGAGAGTAAACCACCATCCCTGCCAGTGAACGGACGAAAACGTCGAGGAATTTACGAACCGAGTACCGGTGCTTTCGCAGGATGTAGCCACCGCCGAGGGCATAAGAATAACTCGTGTCTCGAATCCGTTCAGTGCGATGAAAAGAAGGATGACGAATGGCAAGATCATGGTTGTGCCAGAGATGCAGGCGGCATTCGACACAACGCAAGAAGTAATCGAGGTCCTCTCCAGAGGCATACCCGGAGGCACTGCCAGGACCAATCTCTTCGTCAAAGAATCCCGTTATCTGCACCGCCCTACGGGTCAGAAAAACGACCGGCGTGATTCCGGAGTTCCAAAGAGTCTCCTTCGTCGCGGCCCCTGCCCCTTGAGGCCACTTTGGGCCGGTCGGCTGGTTGTCTTCATCACGGAGAATGCCGAGCAATCCGTCGCTTTCCGGATGCGATTCGAACCAGGTATTCACTCTTTGCAGCAGATCTCCGGCATACCAGCAGTCATCGTCCGGAAATCCGATGATGCTGCCCTCAGCAGCACGCAGGCCCGCGTTGCGCGCTCGCGATGCCCCCAGCTCGCAGCGAATATGACGAATCTTCAGCCCGGGATGTCCGCCTAAAATCCTGGTCAGTCGCTCATCGGAATTCTGATCGATGATCAGAACCTCAAAATCTCTGAACGACTGCGATTCCAGGCTGGCCAGCAATCGCTCCAATTCGGAGGTTCGATGAAATGTAGCTACTACCAGCGAGATCATCGCGCTTCCGGCAGCTCCGGGGTAAAGTGCGGCATGGATCGCGGTGTTTGCTTCAGCCAAACCAAGATGGAGTACATCTTCCATCCTGCCGCGAGCACCAGGACGAAGAGCAGATCTTTAGTCAGTACGGAAAACCAGTCGAGTAGGTCGCCTCTCGGCATCGACAGAACGTCGGGCAAAAGCAGCACCACGAAAAACAGCGAAAATATATTCTGACTAAGCCGGTAGAGCAGGTGCAGCCCAAGCCCAAGAAATATCGAAATCAACACCACGCCGGCCAGACCGCCGATCATGTACTCTTCGGCGATGTAGGAGCCGGCGGTTCCGATACCGTGCTCGAACTCCGTCGGATTCAGCAAGACCGAGACATCATGACCCAGCTCTCTGCCCCGGTAATAGTGCTCCAAGTCATGCGGGGAGAACGCGAAGGTTAACTCGTTCTTGAGGTAGGTAGCCGTGTACGGCGTGAACAGATCACGGTAGGCGACCACTACCTCGGTAACGTCCAGAGAATTACCCGCCAACGTAATGAACGCTACAGGATCGATTGCATAGGCAACGACGCTGTCACTGTCCTCGCGCAGCGCTTGAAAAACGCCTGCAGCCAGGAACAGCACCAGCGCCAAACCCAGTACTGCTGCCGTGCGCGTTTTCTTGCCCGACTTGATTCCGGCGGCGTACCAGAGAGCGACGATCATACCCAGCGTGCCCATTCGGCTGCCCATCAGAAGTAAAAGGAGCGAGGAGCCGAAGTAACAAAACGTGGCCAAGTAAAGCGGCCACTTTCGTTTCTCGATGACAAAGATTCCGACGAAGCTTGGCAAAGTAACCAGCGAAACCAGTCGAACCCAGAACGGCACCGAGGCCGCGAACTCGCCATGGTTGATCCAGAAATATACGTAGCCGCCGTGATCCTGGGCGTACCGGTAGTAGCTGTAGTTCTTGAACATCTGCACCGGAACGCTGGCGTAAAACAGCAGATATAAATAGGGCAAATATCGCAGGGCCCGTGTCGGATCAGGGGTCTCGATGCGCTGGTAGTTCAGGCGGCAAAACCCATAAATGCACAACGCTGACAGCGATAGGCTAAGCAAAACGGTGCCGGCCTGTGAACGCGTAAGGTCAAAGGGGAAGTAAACCTGAACCCGAACGCGCAGCGGGTCATCCTCGCCGCCAAGGCAATATGCAATCAGTCTTCCCCCCTGCAGCAGGAGAAGCATTCCCAAAAACAGGAAGCAGGGATGGCGGCCTTGATTGAAGTTCTTCCACGAGAGCGTCAGCAGCAACAGCAGGAGGAATGTGGTTAATACAGCACCCTGGTTAGGCGTCAACCATCCCGCCACGAAACACAGGGACGCCAGGGTCACACTCGCGAACAAGAGCATGACTTCAATGGCGGCAACCGGCAGAGCAGAAGGCTGTTGCACTGCGGCTTGATGTGGAGACGGTGAATTCACGGTCTGCTCAGGAAAACCGAAGGTAGTGCCCCAGCAAAGCCAGCCGCGCACGCAATTGCGGATCCTGCGCCCGCTTCCGCTTGATGGATTCCACCACCAGCAGCGTCGCTGAAGTCAGCAGAAACGCCGCTAGCGCCGCCAGCAGAATAATTGTCATTCGATGCGGCCCCGACTTTCGTTCCGGAACAACGGCTTTGTCGACTACCTGGACCACGACCGCGTCCTTGGCTTCGTCGATGCGCGCCGCTTCCAACTGTTTGTTGAGAAACTCGTAGAGAGCTTCGTGATACTTCAGATCGCGAGCCCGACGGAGATATTCCAGTTCGGCCTGCGGCAGCTTACGGGTGGGCAGATCGATGTCGCCATGGCCGGCCTCTCCCGTGTTCCGTTCCATCTTGGCCAGTTGCGCTCGCAACCCGGCCAATTCCTGTTCGGCGCGCTGCAACTCGGGATTATCTTTGGTTGCATACGTCCGCATCGCTTCAATTTGCACCTCGCGGAAGGCCACCTGCGCCCGCATGTCGGCCACTCCCTGAATGATGACTCGCGCCTGAGCGTCCGGCTGCAAGAGCCCCGTCTTCTCTTCTGCCTGCTTGAGCTGAACTTCTGCGACAGCCAGCGCATCACGCTCTGCATTCACCTTGTTTTCGTAAAAGAGGCGGCGCTGTGCCGCCTCAGAAATTGCCAGCTCCGAATTCAGATTGTGGAGTTCATCGACGTACGCGTTGGCCATCGCCGCAGCTCGATTGGGATCGTGATCATCCACACTGATCGAAATCAGGCCTTCTTTCTCGGCCACGATGTAGCTGCGGGCGTCCAGCTTCTTGCGCGCATCCTGATAGCGTTTCACCCGATACACTTTGCGCAAGTCGAACTTGTCGATCAGCCGGTCCTGAATCGTCCGGCTGTGCAGCATCCCGATAAACAGGTCGCCCGGATTCTTGAATCCCAGGTCAGAATCGCTCAGACCGGAGATTGAGCCTAGCTGTCCCAACATCGCGCTCAGCGTCGACTGCTTCTGCTCGGGCGGCAAGATACTGGCGGTTGCCGTGTAAGTTGAGGGAAGCAGGAAGACAATGATCGCCGTGATCACCGCTACCGCAATCGTTACCTTCAGGATTGTCTTCTTCCGCTGGGAGAGGATGAGCAGCAACTCGATCCCATCCAATCCGTTCTGCTCGGCACTCTCCCCATTGATCCCGGCATCTTCATTCACCAGGGGATCGCGGTGCACCATCTCGGAGGTCTTGGAACTATCGCGCATAGTCACATCCCAATTACGTTGGTTCACCGGGCTCACTAGGGAGCCAGTACGTGGATGGCGGCTGCCGCCAATCCAAAGTTAAACAAGATCTGCGACCAATCCTTGAAGTTGCGTAACGCAGCGCCCGGATTGACCTGCTCGGGAACGACCACAGTGTCTCCGGGCATCAGTACCATGCTGCTGAAGCCACCTGTCCAGAAACCGCTGGCGGCATCCTTACTCACCACTGAGCCGTTCGCCCGCACGACAAAAGTCTTGCCCTTGTCGGCATTGCGAGTGGGACCACCCGCGTCCCGCAGGTACCGTACCACCGTTTTGCCAGGCCGCTGAATGAACGAGCCCTGGTTGTAAACGTCGCCCACAACGCTGACAACAATTGGACGGCTAGGCACATACAACTTGTCGCCGTCCTCCAAGGGAAGATCGGGTATCGCATCGATTCCCGTATCATCCGGATGCAGATTCAACACAATCCTGCCATCCGCTTTCAGCTGGCGCAGTTTGTCCAGACTGGCGCGCTGGGCTTCCATCGCCGCCTTGGCGGCATTAGCCTCTTCTCCCGTGCGGGCGTTCTGACTATTCGTGGCCGCCTGGCGCGCCAGATCCCGTTCCATCTGGGCGACGAAGATGTCCAGCCGCTCCTGCTGCTGGATGCGCGTCGATTCCCGCGTGAACACCGCAGCATACAGGTAAGCCGAGGGAGCCAGTCCGCCGGAGCGAACGATCAAATCACGCAACTTTTCTCCAGGCCGGGCGCGATATACGCCGGCAGACGCAAACTCGCCCTCCAGCTTCACCAGCTTCGTCTGCTGATCGCGGGGCACGCGCAGATCGGCTTGCGAAAAGATAGTGACAATGTCGCCCGGCTGCAGCGTCAAATTGGCGGAGTCCTGATGCTCCAGCACCGCCTTACCGAGATTGAATGGAATCAGCTCTGTCGACAGATCCTGAGCGTTCATACGCTGAATAACGGCATAATCCCAGTTGATCTCAGGAGCGTTCTTCTTCACGTCGTTCAAGGCTCCCTGATCCAGCTTTTGTACCTCAGCCTGGTCGAGAGTTCCCTTATCTTTCAGGGCGCCAGTCTGCATCTGCAAAGTCAGGGCATTCTGCTGATTCCAGTACTCTCGCGTAATGAGAAATTCGCGGTTCGGAATCAGGTCGGTCACCCGCATGCCGTCATGCCACGGATAGCGGCCCGGCTGCGCGACATTGCCTCGCAGCGTTACCGAATCTACAAATCGCGGCGAAATCGGCGTGAAGTTCATCACATCTCCGTCTTTCAGTTGCCGCGCCAGACCGGCTTCGTCCAGCTTGATCTCCTCTACCCCGCGATACTCCCGATTCTTGATTTGCTCGACATAAACCTTGTCGCCGTAAGCCGTGACAGAAAGACCACCCGTAAGCTGAGCACATCGCCCAGTGTCGCTTCATTCTTAAGTTCGTAGATCGCCGGATTATTGACCTGACCGCCCATGGCGACCTGCGGGCCGACCGGAGCGAAGTAGATCACGTCGCCGGGAAGCAATTGCACATCTTTGCTCTTATCGCCTTTCAGCAGCAGGTCATAAAGATCGAAGTCGGTGATTACAGTCGAGCCGCGCTTTCAATTCGATATGCCGCATCGAGCCGCTGGCGTCGATGGTCCTCCGGAGGCGAAGATGGCGTTAGCCAAGGTACTAAGCGAGCTGATCGTATAGCGCCCGGGACGGTTTGCCTGGCCGACAACAAACACGTCGATGGATCGCAGCTCGCCCATGCCTACATTGAGGTCGAAATTCTGATAAATCCGACCGATATGGGCCTTCAGAAAGCTCTGCAACTGATCGAAGCGCAGCCCGGCAACATTCAAGCTGCCGACCCGAGGAATGTAGATGGCGCCGTTGCGGTCGACCCGGGTATGGACATCGAGGTCAATCTGTCCCCAGGCGCGAATCAGCAGTTCGTCTCCCGGACCAATCACATAATCCGAGGTCACGGAGCGTGATCGATCGGAGCGAACGTGGTGGGCGCCTCTTCAAAGAGACTGGCGCCGTAAATCGGCAGGGTCTGTCCCAGCGAGGTTGCGACCATCTGCTGAAAATCCGTCAGCTCGGCGGTCTTGACTCCTCGGCTTTGTCCTAAGCGGGTTCTGAGTCTGCTCCGTCTGTTTCGTTTCGTTGGTCGGTTGGGTGGTGACGCCGCGGCCGTCATCCAAAACCACAGTAGGAGTCGAGGTCGGAACTCCTTCCGGGTTTTGTGACTGCGGTGCGGTGCCCTGCTGCGTCCCAACATTCTGTTGCTCCTGCTGGTCTGCCGGATACTGGTCCTCGCGCGAGGGATCCCGCTGATAAATGCCGGCTTGCGGTACCGCCCGCAGCAGCCCAGGAGACAAAATGAAGAAGGCCAGAACCAAGCTCGCAGCTTGAAAAAACGCGACCGAAAATCCCCTCTTATTGCCTTTTAGACTTCCCTGGCTACATCCCGATCGAGAGTTCAAAGTCGTTCTCCCCGATTCCACCGATGTGAAACATCTTTTCTTCTTCGTGGCGATCACCGGCTCTGCCCTCTGAGAGCCGAAGTGGCCGAGGCCGGCTTCCTCAGGGCGTTGAGCCAGAATTGCGCATACGTTGGAGCCACTGCCCTTGAGTCCGCCGGCAAATCGCGGCCGGTGAATAGTCTGTGCAGACTGCGATGAGCGCTGACCGCACCCGCCAACCCCAACGTTGCGAACGCCGGCTCAAGTTCGCAGATAACACCGCGCGCCGAGCAACGACCAAAATACGCGTTGACCGCGTCAAAGATTGGCCCCAGATGATCGCGAAACATGCCTTGCGCCTCGGGAAATTCAAAGCCGGCAACATACAGCAGGCGCATCAACTCCGAGTCTTCCGAGATTTCTGTCACCAGGAAATCCACCAGCATGGGCAGCACGACTTCCGGCTCCAGGTCCGATGCCAGCCCGTTCTGCAGGTCCCTGCCTAATTTCAGGCGGTTCAATCTCGATTCTGCGGCAGCCCAGAACAGCTCGGCCTTGCGAGCGAAGTAACGGAACAAGGTGGCCTCATTCACACCTGCCAAATGTGCAATTTCACGTGTGCTCGTTCCTTTATACCCCTGCCGGGAGAACAATTGAACAGCAGCTTCGACAATGCGGACTTCAGTGACACTTCTCTCCGCTGCGTTTTTCACGGTGTCGTTCCTCTACTTTGGGGTTGTGGTCAGGTAGGCGTTTACTGCTTGAGGGGTTCGATCTCGTCCACGTCGATTTCGACGGCGACACTCTGGCGAATCAGATCCAGTGCCAGCACAACTCGGTATTCGTTCTTCTTTCGCAGGAGCACGCCAACCAGCCCGGCAAGCGATCCTGACACGATGCGGACCTTTTCTCCGGCAGTGAGGTAGGAGTGCGGCTCAAACTTGCGCTGCGGAAGACCTGCGCGCAACGCTTCAATCTCCGAACATGGAAGCTCGGCCGGGTGTCGTCCGGCGCTGACGATGGAGAGCACGCCGGGCACCTGCAGCACCTTCACCGCCTCACGGCCGCCGATGTGAACAAAAACGTAATTGGGGAACAGCGGCTGCTCGACCGTAACTTTGCAGCCGTTTTTCCAACGCCGCGCCGACCGATACAGTGGCAGAAACGACTCGAGGTGACGCGCTTCGAGTTGGCGTACGACCGCCTTCTCGTGACGAGGAGTCGTGTAAGCCGCGAACCACTTCGGCAGCAGTCTCCGAAACCACCGAGCCTGCCCTCAGGCCGGGGACAAAATCCTCCCGCACTGTCGCCGTTCCGGTTCCGCAAAAAGACAAAGCTTCGCTCTCCTCAGTGAGAGAGGGGTTCGCTTCCAAGTTCTGATGTTCGCTGCAACCATGCACTTCCCGAAGACAGCTCAGAGGCTTGAGACTTCGAGCGAACCCCCTAGGAATGTGTCACTTTGCGATGACTCGTTGAGCAAGTACTCACTTCCTCAACCAAACCTCGAGGAGCAGTGCTGGTGCGAATCGACAGCATAGGGAAAGCCGCCAATCCGGTCAAGCGAAAAAGCCCGAAACCCGAGATTCGGGAAGCCAGTATGGAAAGGGTTTCCGTCTATGGAAGTGGGCTGCCGGCGGAGATTGCGGAAAGGAGCGTTAATGCAGAGGCGCATACTGCAGCGCTCGCAGTTGATCGGCAATCACCTTATGCCCGGCATCATTCGGATGAAAACCATCGACAGCGATCAAACCGAGGGTGCCGGGATCGGTCTTGCCATCTGCGCCGTTGAAGGCTTGATGGACGTTTGCCACAGGAATATGATTCGCCGCAGCCGTCGAGTGAATGTAGTTGTTCACTTCGTCGAGATACGGCTCGACCGTATCGAAGATGCCCGCTTGCATGTCTGACGCGACGTAGGGATTGTAGATGTCCATCGTGCGAATGATGGTGTTGCTGGTCGTGCGTAACTGGAGAATGTTCGAGATGATTGCATCCCAGTTCTGCTCGAAGGTCGCCACCGCGTCGCGCAGGCAATCCTGGTTATCCGTGCCCCCGCACGTGCCCTTGGTGTAGTTGTCGTGAGCGTTGGCGAGATCGTCGCCGCCGATGTCCCAGGTCAACACCTGGGCCGACGTGATTTCGTCTTTAAAATGCTGGTCTGTCTGGATGGCATTCAGCAGATCGCCGCTATGCCAGCCGGGTACGCCAAGATTGGTGGTAGTAACATTGGCGCCCGTGTCGAGATTGACGTACGTGGCGTAACGCGGCACGTACCCCTCCTGCGCGATCAAGCCGTCTGCCAGGGAGTCGCCCATAGCGGTGTGGGCGCGGTGGGGTTATTGCCAGTCGTACCACCGCCGCAGGCTACGAGAACCAGAGAAGCGCCAAACGCCAAAACTGCACCAAGGGCCTTTGCTAGTGAAAACGCGGTCCGGGAATTCATCACCAGCGTTTGATGCGCGTCTCACGACGGGGTTTGCGCCCACTCGTTCTGGCTACTCTCCTTTACCCAACGCAAGGGCGATCAGCGTCTTCTGCTCCAACTCGTGCGCCTTCGCCGATCCGGTCGCCGGAGTCGAATTCGCCGCGCGCTTCACGCTGCGCACTTTCGGACCCAGAATCCGCTTCAGCCGCGGCGTTACGAACGACAGCGCTCCCATGTTCGCCGGCTCTTCCTGTACCCAGATGAACTCGGTGGCGTTCTTATATAAGCCGAGAAGCCCCTGGATCTCGCTCTCCGGAAACGGATAGAGCTGTTCGACCGAGACGATCGCCGGTCCCTGCATTTTCAGCTTCCTGCGCTCCATCCGCAGCTCCTGCCCGATCTTTCCGGTACAAAGAAGGACATGTTTCGCATCGAGAGCTGTTTCATCGGCGATGACATTCTGGAAGCGCGGCCTCTCCAGATCCGCTAACGGCGACAGCGCCTCCGGATGACGCAGCATGCTCTTCGGAGTGAAGCAGATCAGCGGCTTGCGCCACTTGCGCAGACGCCTGGCGGCGCAGCAGGTGGAAATACTGCCCCGCCGTCGACGGCTGGCAAACCTGCATGTTGTCGCGCGCGCACAGTTGCAGATAGCGTTCGATGCGGGCACTGGAGTGTTCCGGACCCTGGCCTTCGTGACCGTGCGGCAGCAGCAGTACCAGGCCCGTCAGCAGGTCCCACTTGTCTTCGCCGGCCGCAATGAACTGATCGATGATGATCTGCGCGCCGTTGGCGAAGTCGCCGAACTGCGCCTCCCACATCACCAGCGCCTCGGGATAGTCGCGCGCGAAGCCGTACTCAAAGCCCATCACCGCAGCTTCCGACAGCTCGGAGTTGTAGATCTCAACGCGCGCCTGTCCCTGCTCAAGATGGCACAGCGGCACGTATTCCTTCTCGTCGATAATGTCGATCAGCACCGAGTGCCGCTGATTGAAAGTTCCGCGGCGGCTGTCCTGGCCGCTCAAGCGGATCGGTACGCCATCGAGGGCGAGCGATCCAAAGGCCAGCGCCTCTGCCATGCCGAAATCCAGCGGACGCTTGCCGTAACCCATCTCGCGGCGCTGCTCCAGCAACTTCTGCACCTTGGGATGGATATGAAAGTCCTCGGGATAGCTCACCAGTTTGTCGGTGATGGAATGCAGCGTTTCCGCGCTCAGCCCCGTGTCGACTTCGTCGGCCGGATTGTAAGGACCGCCGTGATACGGCGCCCAGTAGCTGGGAAGCTGCCGCATGACCGGCTTCTTCTGCCTGCTTTTGCCGGCTTTTTCCGCGGCATCCAGCTCTGCCTGAAACTTCTCAACGTACGGCTGCGCATCCAGGCCGGTGTGCTTGGCGTAGATCTGGTAGAGCAACGGGATGATCTTTGATCTTGCGATACAGGATCGGCTGCGTGATCGTCGGATCGTCGACTTCCGAGTGTCCGTGGCGGCGGAAGCCGATCAGATCGACCACCGACGTCGGAGCCGAACTCGTAGCGGAACTCCAGCGCCATGCGTCCCGACGCGAACCACCGCATCGGCGTCTTCGCCGTTGACGTGGAAGATCGGAATCGGCAGACGCTTCGCCAGATCGGACGAGAAGCGCCCTGAATACGCGTCGCTCGGGTTGGTCGGTGAATCCCAGCAGGTTATTGACGATGATGTGTACCGTTCCGCCTACGGTATAGCCGCGCAGATTGGCGAGGTTCAGCGTCTCAGCGGTAATTCCCTGTCCGGCAAAAGCCGAGTCGCCATGCATCAGGATCGGCAGCACGCGCGACTTGCCATCGCGTGCCATGCGCGTCTGCTTGGCGCGCGCGCGTCCCAGCGCCACCGGATCGACCGCTTCCAGGTGGCTGGGATTCGACACCAGGTGAATCCGCACAGGACGGCCGCTGGTTCCGGTATAAATGCCGGTCGCGCCGATGTGGTATTTCACGTCGCCGCCGCCCAAAACGCTGCGCGGATCGACGTCCTCAAATCCGGCAAACATCTCTTCCGGCGGACGGCTCACAATGTTGATGATGACGTTCAGGCGGCCGCGATGGCTCATGGCCAGCACAGCCTGCTCGGCGCCATAATTCGAAGCCGAATTCAGAATCTCATCCAGCAGCGGAATCAGCGCCGTGTTGCCTTCCAGCGAGTAGCGCTTGGTGCCGATGTAGCGCGAGTGAATCGTCTGCTCAAAGACATCGGCGCGCACCAGTTCGTCCAGAATGCGGCCGCGATCAATCGGTTCCTGCTGCTCGGTCTCCATGCGCTCCTGGATCCACTGCCGCTTCTCCGGATCCGGAATGTGCATGAACTCAACGCCGATGCTGCCGCTGTAAATGCGGCGGGCTGCGTCAGCTTCGCCGCCCATCAAATCCAATTCAGGATGAGGTAGCGGGGTGAAGTGGTTGAGCGGATCGAGGTTTGCCTGCAGGTATCCCCAGCGGCGGAACGCGTCCAGAACGCGCTCCTGTTTCTCGCTGCCAACGTTCATCATGACTGTGGACAAGGATCAATGACTCCCCGGCTCCGGCTCCCGTGAGGATGACGGACCGTTACGACAACGCTAATAATTATAGATTCCGTACCGATCGGGCGGTTGCGACCCTCCGGCGACAGTGGCCGGTAGCGGAGCAACATTTCA
>CAWCZN010000009.1:0-238383 GCA_963800045.1 uncultured Acidobacteriaceae bacterium
GTGGCAACCTCCAAGCGGAGCCCTTCGATTGTTTGCCTTGATCGCTGAAACTGTTCTTGGTTCGCCACCAACTCATTCTGAAACGATCCCTTTGAGATCTTTCCAGCGGTTCAATACGGCACTGGACCGCAGTAATCTGGCGGGCGAGAGAACCATCCTCTACCTTTTGACTCGCTAGTCGAGACGGAATTCACACGCTTTTGGCATCACTGAACCTTACTTACCAGTGCGCAAACGACTGCAAAGGGCTGCAAACATAGCCCAAAAGGCTGCCTTCACCTTTTGAGCAAGTACGGCGGAGTTCGGCTTCACGGCCCGGGACCAATCGCTCCAAACATCCATAGAGGACGAATTACCAGGTCGTGCCCGCTCACGTTTTCCGACTTCGGCTCAGCTTATTTGGGTCGCTTGCTTTGGTAGAAGAGCCGGCCCATGTGAGGCTCGATTCTAGAAGGGAGGAGGTAATCTCCAGCAGCCAGGGAACGGCCAGGGCCTCAGTTCAGGATCCAGTACGAGTTCTTGCGGCACCGTGTCGGATCATTTTGGTAGACGTAACCTCGGGTTCACAGTGGAAAGTGCTGGAAAGTTCACCGACAAAAAACAACGACACTGCCCATTCGGGAGCCATGGGCGGCTGCCATGAACGGAGTTACAGCTCCCCTTCAACCCCAAGCCATGCATAGGACGACATGAACGAAGCACTCATCAGCGGTGAAGCTGGCCTTCACCATTTTGGCAGGACGAATTACGAAGTTCTGGATTCTCCGCAGCTCGCTGCGCGCCTCAGCGTGCCCGAGACCTGGGTACGTGAACATACGCGGAAACGCACGAACGATCCCATTCCTCATTTGAAGCTCGGGAAGTATTGCCGCTTCCTGTGGGGCAGCCCTGAGTTGGAAGCGTGGCTGGAAAGTCGTATGGTAGTCGCACACGATAACAGGGTGGTCCGGTCCTCAGGAAAGGAGTTCATTCAATGAAGAGGAACGGACGTCACCAGCAAGGTTACGTCTTTCGCAAGGGCAGCGGCTGGTATCTCCGCTATTACCAGGGAGAACGCCAGCCGGACGGCTCGGAGCGGGCAGTTCAGAAATGTGTGAAGTTGGCGGATTACGGCGGCGAGTATCGGTCGAAGAGCGCCGTCCGTTTTCTGGCCGATGAATTTCTGGCTCCCTTTAACAACGGCACGACGACAGTGGACAGCCTGATGAGCCTGACAGACTTCATCAAGAAACGTTACCTGCCATACGTCAAGGAGCATAAAGCTCCAAGCACGTATGCCGGGTACAGGAATCTGTGGAGTCTGGACATCGAGGATCGCGGAACGATGGCGCTACGCGAGTACAGGACATGCGAATGCGACGACCTCCTGCTGGAGATCGCGCGGGAGCATGACACCGCGAAAGAGACGATCAAGCGGGTCAAGTCGTTTTTGTCCGGCGCGTTTCGTCACGCAAAGCGTCTCGGAGTGCTCAACACGGAAAACCCGATGTGGGACACAGTGATTCCGGAATGTCGCGAAGGAGAGGACACGTATGCGTACTCTCTCCGCGAGATTCTGATCATGCTCGAATTGGTCCCAGATCCTGCCGGGACGATGATCGCCCTCGGCGGATTCGCCGGCCTTCGGAATGGTGAAATCCGCGGGCAGTTGATCGAGAAATACGATGGAGAATTCGATCCTCGTTTCGCAGTCAGCCTGGCGGTCTCATGTGCGCAAGCCAAAAACCAAGGCTAGCCGCGCTCATGTGCCCGTCATCTCTCAACTCCGTGCTCGCATCGATCGTCACTTGGCCAGCATGGGCTCGCCAACGTCGGGATTGATGTTTCCCAACAGCGCTGGTAAGCCGATTGGGATGCAGCGCATCGTCGCCGACGTCATCCGCCCTGCGCTTATTAGGCTCGGGAGTCGAATGGCACGGATGGCACGCACTGCGGCGTGGACTCGCAACGAACCTTCACGAACTTGGTGTGCCGGACAAAATCATCCAAATGATCCTGCGACACTCCAACGTGGGGGTCACGCAGAGTTGCTACATTAAAACCACCGACCCGCAGGCGGTGGAAGGCATGAAAAAACTGGAGCGGGAAATCTCACGTGCAACCAATATGCAACCGGCCAAGCGTGGGCGAAACGAACCTACCGAGGTTTCGTTCGGCAGCGATGACCAAGTCGCCTGTTTTCAGCAAGATGTAGAACTGGCGGAGAGGGGGGGATTCGAACCCCCGATACAGCTTTTGACCGTATAACGGTTTAGCAAACCGCCGCCTTCAGCCACTCGGCCACCTCTCCGGCTCGGGCGGGAACCCGCTCTTGCGGGGTGCTTTTGCAAGCAAGGTGATTATATCAGTAGTCAGCGATCGCGCCAGCTCACGCGACAATCCGGTAGCTGGTCTAGATCAATTAGGCCCCTCCCGAAAATCTCTCTTCGTGCGGCTGCCTGGCCACAATCTCATCTCTTACTTAACTCTGCTGTATCGGTAGCCGTGGGCCTTGAAGACGGTGTTCAGATAGATGCCTTTCGATTCCGCGCTACGAAATGCTGCGTAGATCTCGGCTGGCACCTCAAAATAATCGTAAATTTCGCCGGTTTCGCGGAACTCAAGTTCCAGAACCCGCCACGCTGGGTCATATCCCATGCTCGCAGATAACGCGCGAATCGACGGCTGTTCTCTTCATGAGCATTCACTCGCGAAGGTTGTCCTGGTCTTCATGAAACCCATTGGATGCAGATACGGTTGTGATCGGCAGTTCTTGCGCGTGCGTTGCTCTGAGTGGAAGCTTTGTTCGGATCAGACAGCACTTGCCGAAAACCCAAGCAAAGGCACGAAATACGCTTGACGCTTAGACTTCGTGCTGGCTCGGAAACGCCGAAACCCTGCGCCTACGCCTTATCTCGTCTCCCAACGACTTCAAGCATGCGCGCCGGGGTCAGAGGTAGAGAAGGCACGCGTACACCGATTGCATTTGCGACGGCGTTGGAAATTGCGGCGCCGGGCGAAACCACAGGCGGCTCAGACAGGCCGATGACGCCGCGCTCGTCGTAGCCTTTGCCGGTCATCATGTGCACCTTGAGTTCGCCGACGTCGGCAATACCGGCGAGGCGATAGAAATCCATATTCGCATTCAGCATGCGGCCGGTAACGGGATCGAGGATCTTTTCTTCATAGAGCGCGTAGCTGATGCCCATGATGAGCGCGCCGGTTACCTGGCTCTCAGCAGTCTTCACGTCGACGACCAGGCCGCAATCCTGCACCGCGACCATCTTGTTCACGCGCACGATGCCGGTTTCGGTGTCGACGGAAACGTCGGCCATCTGCACACCGCCGACACCGCTGTTGGTGAGGTCGGGCGGCTTTAATTTGTCGGGATTCCTGCCGCGCACGGTCATGGGCATGGCGCCAAGTTTCGAACACGCTTCCTTCCACGACAAACTGCGCGTTGGATCGGACTTCACGCGAATCGTCCCATCGACCGCTTCGAGTTCCGTCGGCTGCGCCTTCAACGCGGTAGCCACTTTGGCGAAGAGCTGACTGCGGGCGTCGACGGCTGCGCGACGCGTGGAGGAAGTTACGCCACCTGAGGTCGTGCTACCTCCACTGGCCCCGGAGATGGGATAGCGGCTGTCGCCGATCAGTAACTTAATGCTGTCCATGGGAATGCCGAGGGTGTCGGCGGCGACGATGATGATAATCGTGCGAGCGCCGGTGCCGAGGTCCTGGGTCGCCATCTTGATCTCGACCGAGCCGTCGGGATGGATGGTTAGGTCGCAGTCGCTGTTGTGGCCGCGGCCTCCCCAGGTATGGATCGACAGGCCGAGACCGCGCTTCACCGGACCCGATGTTTTATCGCCGCGCGGATGCCAGTTCTTTTTCCAATCCATCAAATCGGCAGCGATGGGCAATTCGTCGCGATAGATCTTTTCGCGCGGGCCGGTGAGATCAAGATTGCGCGTCAACATTTCTACTGGATCGAGGTTCAGCTTCGCTGCAAGGTCTTCCAGCGCACACATAGTGATAGCCGCAGCCTGCGGATGGTTGGGCGCGCGCCAGGCGCGAGCGCTTCCCTGATTGGTTGCGATGGCGACGTTTTGCTTGCGCTGATTCGGGATCTCGAAGATGTACGGAAGTGGAGGCGTGCCACCGCCGCCCATGCCGCCCGTTCCCCATGACCGCGACTCCCACGCAACGAGTTTGCCGTCACTGTCGGCGGCGATCTTTACGCGCGCGAATGCAGAGGGCCGCATGCCGGCGACTTCGAGCTCGGCGGCGCGGTCGAGCATGATCTTCACCGGCTTGCCACCGGCGGTCTTCGACAACTGCACGCTGGCAATGCCCCAGCGATCCGGCGCGAACTTGCTCCCAAAGCCGCCGCCAATGTACTGCTGCTTCACTTGAATGTTGCCGGCCGGAATTCCTACAGGCTCGGCGATCTGCGGCGCGATGCCCGACAAATTTTGCGTGGAGATGTGAACCAGCAGGTCTTCGTCGCTCGTCCACTCCGCCGCCATGCCGTGCGATTCCAGACAGCAGTGAGTGATGGCCGACGCTCCGTAGAGTCCCTCGACGGTGGCGGCGGCCGAGGCGAAAGCTTTATCGGGTTCGCCCTGCGTTTGAACTGCGGTCTTCTTATAAGGAGATTTCGAACCGGAGGGCGGCGCATACTTCGCTGAGCGTAAGGCCTGTACGACGCTAGCGTCGGCGCCCGACTCCTGGAGGTCCTTCAGGTACTTGGCATCGGGATGGAAGCTGATGCCTTGACGCTTGATGGCAGCGACCACCTGCTCATCGGGAACCTGGTTGTCTTCCATGTCCTCGAAGTCGTCCTGGCTGATGGGACCGTTGTTCGCGGCTATATCTTTTGGCGGCTCAGCATCGGAGACGAAGTGCGGGAGAACTTCATACTGCACCTTGATGACCCGCAGCGCGTCCTCGGCGGTGCATTCGTCGATGGCGGCAACGGCCACGACTTCATCGCCAGCCCAGAAAATCTCTGTGCCGGGCTTCTGAATAATCTGGACGGCCTTCACACCAGCCATCTTCTCAGCGGCGCTGGTATCAATGCTGGTGATGCGCGCATGCGCATGGGGACAACGCAGAATTCTGCCCGTAAGCAGACCGTCAGGGTTGTAATCGAAGGTGTACTTGGCGCGGCCGGAGACCTTCACTGGCCCATCGACGCGCGAAATTCGTTTTCCGAGCAGCGGACGCTTCGCCGGATTCGGCCAGGTGTAGTCGCTCATGCGGCACCGCCCTTCTCCGTAGCCGACTTCGCCAGGGCGACAGCGCGAATTCCGTTGTAGGTGCCGCAGCGGCAGAAGTTGCCGCTCAAGCCGCGGCGAATATCATCCTCGGTAGCGCTGGGATGCTCTTGAAGAAAATGCGTGGTGGCGATGATAAATCCCGGGGTGCAGAAGCCGCACTGCTGCGCGTCGTGGTCGACAAAAGCCTGCATGATCGGCGTCAGAGATTCGCCTTCAGCCAGCCCTTCGACAGTCGTAATCTTCTTGCCCTGTGACTCGATGGCCAGCACCGAGCAGGCATAAACCGGCTTGCCGTCCATCAGAACGGTGCATGCTCCGCACGTTCCACGGTCGCAAACACTTTTGGCGCCAGTCAGGTCGAAGTTATTACGCAGGGCCTCGAGCAGCGTTACGCGCGGCTCGAGTTCGGCCGTCAGCCTATTACCGTTGATATTGAGGACGACGGAGACCTTGCCCGGCCCGTGAACGACGACCTCTTCGCCGGCGGCGGATACCACCGTCGGTCCAAGCACCAGCGGCACTGCGGCGCTGATACCGGAGATCTTCATGAAGTCGCGCCTGGTTAGACCTGAAGGCTGGTCCGAGTGCGACTCTTTGTCGTCTTTCATGCTCCCTCCCGTGAGTTTGTGCGCCACCGGTTGCGAGTATAACTCTGAGAGGATTGAAGTTGCAGGGGGACGGCGAATTCCGCGAGCAAAGAAATGGCGACCCGGAGGTCGCCAGCTTTAGGGACACGAGCTGCCGTCTATTTGAGGGTTTTGACGTAAGCAGCAACGTCGTTAATCTGGGCGTCGGTCAGCTTGCCTTTGTAAGCGGGCATCTTGCCTTTGCCGCTTCCAATCACCGTCGCGATGTCAGCAGCGGACATCTTCTGGACGTCGGGGCCGTTGAGTGGCTTCGAGCCCATCGTGGTCTTGCTGCCGTCGGCGCCGTGGCACATGGCACACTTCGCTTTGAAGGTGTCAGCGCCGCTCTGAGCTACTGCGAACTGCGGAAGTGCCAGCGCGAGGATGAAGCTGAATAGGGCGACTCGCTGTAGCCATTTCATGGTCATCGTTTCTTCTCCTGTAAAGCGGACGTCTTCTGGGCCAAAGCCGCCGCAATGACGGTAACAATGTACTCCTCCGAACGGTCATTCGCCATACAACTTCCGCGTAGCAAAGACGGTTAGCCCTCAATCCAAGCCCGCGCCGCTTCAGTCGAAACAGTAAGGTTTCCGGGCGGAAAAAACCCCTTCGACCGTGTGATATGCCGCTAAACCCAGCCTCACGGGGTCTGCGGAAGAGCTGTCGCCCGAAGCTTAAACCCTGCTCGCTCAGTTGCTTAGAGGCCTGGCAGCAGGCCAGTCAATGTTTGGCAATCCCAATGCCTTCACTACCAACAGACGTTTGCGAAGAGAGGGCTGCCCGTGGAACCAACGTTAGCTGTGATCGGCCTGAATTTCCGGACCTCGCCTGTGGCCGTCCGCGAACGTTTCTGGATCAGTCCAGCGCGTCGCAGTGAGACGCTGCTCCAACTGGTTCGTACCGAGGGCATCGAGGAAGTCATCGTCGTCGCGACCTGTAACCGCACGGAATTCATTCTTTGGACCGAAGATGTCCCTTCCGCCGCCAACTCCGTGCTCCGCTTTCTGACGCAGGAATACCAGCTCAAACTTTGTGAGTGGTCGCACTTTTATCGGCTCATGGACGATGTAGCCCTCAGCCACATCTTCCGCGTCGCCTCCGGACTGGATTCGATGGTGCTGGGCGAGCCGGAGATTACGGGCCAAGTAAAAGACGCCTGGGCGGAAGCCCAACAGGTCAACACGACCGGGAGATTTCTCGATGCGGTGATGCAGAAGGCGCTTACGGTTTGCAAGCGCACTCGCACGGAGACCGCAATCGGCGCCTCGGCCGTTTCAGTGCCTTACGCGTCGGTCGAGCTATCGCGCCAAGTTCTCGGCGATCTCGCCGGACGCGAGGTGCTGCTGGTGGGTGCGGGTAAGATGAGCGATTTAGCGGCGCACTATCTGATGAAGGCCGGTGCGAATCGCGTCAAAGTAATGAATCGCACAGCTTCGCGCGGATCCGAACTGGCACAGAAGCTGGGAGCGACCGCGGTGCCGTTCGAACAAAAGCTGCAGCACCTGAAGAAGGCAGACATTGTCGTCAGCTCGACGGCTTCTCCCATTCCCATTCTCAGCCGCGAAGAAGCGGACATGATCGCCCGCGAGCGCAAGCATAAGCCGATGGTCATCATCGACATCGCCGTTCCTCGCGATATCGATCCGCGTGCGCGCGAGATTGAAGGCATGCACCTGTTCGACATGGACGACCTGGAGCACATCGTTCGGCGCAACGCAGGCACCAGGCAGGCAGCTGCCGAAGCGGCAGAAAAGATTGTAGCGGCGGAGGTGCAGGGCTTCCGTCACAAGCTGATGGCGGAGCGGGTTGTGCCGACCATCGTGGCCCTGCGTCAGCGTCTCGATGAGTTATGCCGGCAGGAATTGGAAGTCCTGCGCAAGGAGTTCGGCCCTTTCACGGAAGACCAGGACCAGGCGTTAACAGCACTCACAACGCATATTACCCAAAGGATAGCTGGTTCACTGGCCCGTGAATTGAAGGAACTTCCAGAGAGAGCGGAACAGGACAGCTTGACCGCAGCGGTCGGCCGCCTGTTTCACCTTGAACAGCCATTAAGAGCTGCCGCCGGCTCCAAGAACTAAGAGCAGTACTTAGCACTCAGCAATTGGACAAGGTCTGGAGATAAACGATAGCAATTCTGACCTGATGCCAACTGCCGAACAAAATGTAACAAGGAGTAATTTCATGTCTTCTGCGCAAAACAATAACAGCAACACTGCGGCGGGCTTCACGACCGTGCAAGCCTACACGCTGGCCGTCATTACGCTGGCCATTGGAATCGCCGTGGGCTATTTCGCACGCGGCTCGGCGTCTCCGTCTCAATCCGCTCCTGAAGCTACCCAAGCTGCGGCAACTGCGCCAAGCGGCATGGGCGGAGCCGGTATGGGCCCGGGACAGTTGCCCACGATCGGTTCGGGACAGCAGCAAGCGGCAAGTCCAGAGATGATTGCCAAAGCGGCTGAACCGTTGCTCGCGCAGTTGCAGAGCAATCCCACCGACGCTGAAACCGTCATCAAACTGGCTAATCTCTACTACGACAGCCAGGCATATCCCCAAGCCATTCAATACTACGAAAAAGCGTTAACCCTTCAGCCGAATAATGCGGATGTGCGCACGGACCTGGGCACTTCGTACTGGTACGCCGGAGATCCGGACAAGGCCATCGCCAGCTTCCAGAAAGCTTTAGCAATTCGCCCCAATCATCCGGGCACGCTGTTCAATCTCGGCATTGTGATGTGGCAAGGCAAGAAGGATCCCAAGGGTGCGGTAGTGGTCTGGGAGAAGCTGCTCCAAACCAATCCGGATTATCCCCAGAAGGACCAGGTCCAGATGTTGATTGAGCGCGCGAAAATGCACGGAGCCAAAGCCAATCAAGGCTAGTTGACGCCGGGCGCGCGGGACTTTCTCCCGCGCACGCTGTCGCTCACCCCGGGACGATGCTGGCGCAGAGCTCGTCCCGGGCTTTTATTGCGCGTCACCGAGTGGCAGGTTCCATCTGTTCTGACGTCTATAATTCTCACTTCAAGGAGAGAGCATGGCGTCGCCAACCGTGGTTGCAGACAAGACGCCGGATTCGCAGCTCGCTTCCGGCTTTGCAACCACACTCCTGCGCCGCCCGGTTCTTCTCAGCTTCGTTCTGGCACTTGCTACGATCGCGGTTTACCTACCGGTTCACCATTTCCCCTTCATCAATTACGACGATAACGACTACGTCTATCGCAACCGGCACGTGCAATCGGGTCTGAGCCTCAGCACCGTGAAATGGGCTTTCGTCCATTCTGCCGCGGCCAACTGGCATCCGGTGACTTGGCTTAGCCACGCGGCTGATTGCCAGATGTTCGGACTTAACCCCGCCGGACACCACGACATGAATCTGCTGTTTCAGGTCATCAACGTGGTTCTGCTCTTCTGGGTCCTGCTGAGAGCCACGGGATACGTCGGACGCAGTTTCATGGTCGCGGCATTATTTTCGTTGCACCCCATCAACGTCGAAGTTGTGGCGTGGGTGGCGGAGCGCAAGACGCTGATCAGCACGATGTTCTTTCTGCTCGCTTTAGGTACGTATCGCTGGTATGTTTGCAAGCCGCGCACATCGCGCTACGTGGTGGTAGGGTGTTCTGTTTGCTTTGGGATTGATGGCCAAACCGCAGATCATTGCTTTTCCCTTTTTGCTTCTTCTCTGGGATTACTGGCCTCTACAGAGGATGGGTCTGCCGTGGGACACGACGCTCGTCGATCCGCCTTTTCCGCAACGCACTCTGCGCGCTCTGGTCGATGAGAAGCTTCCATTGTTCGTCTGGAGTATTGCCAGCGCGTTGATCACGATGCACGTCCAGACCGGGGCACGCAGCTGGTTTCCGTACCCCTCCCGATTCGGAAATGCGATTCTCTCTTACGGTCTCTATCTCCAGAAAGCGCTTTGGCCGTCAAGTCTGGCGCTGCTCTATCCCCATCCCGGTACTTCGCTGCACTGGTGGCAGGTGATTGTCTCAGCGGTAATTGTCTGTCTCATCACTATCCTGGTCGTGCTTGGCCGCCGCCATCGATATCTGCCGGTGGGCTGGTTCTGGTTTCTTGGGATGATGGTGCCGATGCTGGGCATCGTGCAGGTCGGGGTGCAGGGCATGGCCGACCGCTACGCCTACGTTTCCTTCCTGGGACTATTCATCCTGATCTGCTGGGGAGTTGCGGACTGGGCTCGCGACAAACGTCTGGCGTCTCGGCTGCTGCCCGCAGTCAGTGTGCTGACACTCCTCGCTCTTGCCCTAACCACGCGAAATCAGCTCAGCTACTGGCGAACTGAGGAGGTCCTGTGGCGGCACGCCTTGCAGGTAACGGATCGCAACTGGGTGGCTCACAGTGAGTTGGGAGCGGCGCTGGCTATGCACGGCCGCGTCCCGGAGGGCCTGCAGGAGTTCAATCTGGCGCTTGCTATCAATCCCAATGATGTCAACAGCAACCTGGGAATCGCTATTGACGAACTCCAGGAGGGAAATTTTGCGGACGCACTCAGCCATTATCGGAAGGTTATCCAACAGCCAACGACGACGCCCGCGATTCTGCAAGGCGCCTATTTGAGCATGGCAAAGGCCTATCGCGCGCTGGGAGATAATGTGAAGTCTCAGGAGTGTCTGCAAAAAGCAAAGAGCATCGAGATAGAGTAACCAGTAAGCCAGCCGATTTCCCCGCGGCCTCAGTTGCTTTCCGCCAAAAGCCCATGCAAAATCGGACGAGTCACGCCGCCGCAGACCGAGCATCCAAAGAATTTGCCCAGCATGCAAGCCTGCTGTTCACCTGAATGCAAAGAGAACCGGGAGTAACGATATGGGGAACCCTACCAACCAGCCAGTCAACAGCCACAAATCTATATCGCGAACGATGACACTGACAGTTGCCCTTGCGGTTGCATGTTTGCTCGGAACAGTCCTAGCCCCACAGTTGCAGGCTCAAACCTATACCGTCATTCACAATTTTGTTGGCAGTCTCGATGGCTCAGAGCCGACTTCAGGAGTGACTGTCGATGCAGCCGGCAATCTCTACGGCACCACGTTCTTCGGCGACCAGGCGACGGGTACGTTATATAAGATGTCGCATCTCAACGGCGGCTGGCTTCTGACACCGCTCTTCTACTTCACCAACATGGCTACGGGCGTGATTCCGTATGATCGCCCAATTTTCGGTCCCGACGGCGCGCTGTATTTCACCACCGGCTTTGGCGGCATCGGCCCGTGCATGACCTACAACAACACGACCGGCTGCGGCGTGGTGCTCAGTATGAGGCCGCGGCCGACGCCTCCGCCTACTCCCCTCACTCCCTGGAACGAGACGTTGCTGTACGAGTTTTCCGGCGGAGCCGACGGCGCCAACCCTTACAGCGCGGACCTCGTCTTCGATAGCGCCGGCAATCTTTACGGCACCACGTATAACGGAGGCTCGACCATTTGTCCGAGCGGTTGCGGCGTCGTCTACAAGATGACCAAGTCCAATAATGTCTGGACGGAGAGCGTCGTGTACACCTTCGCCAACGGCACCGATGGTTCGCATCCGTGGTCCGGCGTTACTCTCGACCAGGCCGGCAACCTCTACGGCACAACGGCTGCCGGTGGCGCTTACGGATTCGGCACGGTCTACGAGTTAAGCCCGTCGGGCGGCGGTTGGACGGTGCGCACTGTATACAGCTTCCAGGGACAAGCCGATGGCGGCTTGCCATACTCGGGTCTGATTTTCGATCAAGTGGGCAATCTCTACGGCGCCACGTCGACTTACGGCGGCGGCAACGGCGGCACCGTCTTCGAACTCACGCCCTCCGGTAACAACTGGAATTTCACCCTGCTTTACACTTTCGCGGGAGTAAGTGGCGGATTTTATCCTGGACCAGTAGCCAATCTCTCGTTCGACAGCAGCGGAAATCTCTACGGCACCACGCACCTCGACGGCCTCTATAACTTCGGATCGATCTTCAAGTTAACGAACAACGGTGGCACTTGGAGCTACACCTCGCTGCATGATTTCACCGCCGGCAACGACGGTGGCGATCCGCGCAGCAATGTCTCCTTCGACGCTCGTGGCAACATGTACGGAACGGCCTCGGAGGGTGGTACCGGAAACCGACAGCAGTGTGTAGGCTCGTGCGGCGTTGTATGGGAGATTACTCCATAGATCCGCTGTTCCCAAGTGAACAGAGCAGGAACTGCGGCTTGCTCCGGTTTTTCTTTATGCGCCGGTTAGCGGGCGAGCATTCTGTCGACTTGTCGCTGAGCAGCGTCGAGATCCGACGACAGGGCTGCCGCCTTCTGCCTGGACTCACGTGCTTCGTTTGTCTGACCGTTCTTTTCCTGCGCCTGCGCAAGGAGCAGCAGGTTAATGTCGGTCGCGTCGATGCGGGCCAATTCGCCGAAGGCGCGCGCTGCTGCTGCGGTGTCTCCAGACTTTTGTTCGACCAGCCCTAGTCCCTGCCATTCGCGTGCGTCGTGATGATTTATCTCCAAGGCAGCCTGAAAACTGGCAGCCGCTTGCGCGAGCTGCCCCTGGCCAAACTGAACGTAGCCCATGTTGCTCAGCGCCGTCGCTTTCATCTTGAGCAACACCGGCGCGACATTGCCGTACTTATTCGCCGCGGTGTAGGTGTCAATGAGCATGAGCACGGCTTTGTAATGATTCAGAGCGTCTTCGATCTGGCCGTGCTGCTGATCGAAGGCTCCGAGGTAGAGATGAGCAACGGCGGCATCTCCCAGTTGCTCGCGTCCCATATCGCCGGAAGCATTTGACGTGATGGCAATCACTCTCTCGAAGTGTTCCATCGCATCCTCCGGCTGCCCAGCCTCTAGCAGAGCCGTGCCCAGATTTTCTTCTGCCTGATAGGTTCCCTTGGTGACGTTCGATGTGTAAGTCCAAAGCGTGACGCTGCTCGACCAGTAGCTGAGCTGCCGATACGTCATCATCGACAACACCACCAGTAATGCCGCGCTCGCGACGGCAAGCCATCGAACGGGGCTTTCGCGTTGCGATGCCCAATCCGCGATGCCCCAGCACGCCATAAAGAAGATTCCAATGAAGCTCAGGTAGGCGTAACGGTCCGCCATCGCCTGCTCGCCCACCTGCACGATACCGAGCATCGGTACCAGCGTTCCGAGGAACCAGAACCAACCCACGAGAAGATACCGCTGCTTCGCCCGCCAGATCACGAAGGCCGTAATCGCCAGCAGCAAGAACAACGAAAGTGCAACCTGCCAGACGGCGATCGGAGAGTGGGGATAAAAGGGAATCAGCGGAATAGGCCAGAAGGCTTTGCCGAGGTAGCGAACGTACGAGAGGATTGCGTTCTCCAGCCGATAACTGAAGGGGTAGTACCGCAGTGCGCCAGCTAGACTCTGCGCTCGCGTGGTCATCACCGCGCTGCCAGCAGAAAGCAGAAGAAACGGTACCTTCTCCAGGAGCAGAAACGAGAAGCGGCGTGCAGGAATCGCCCTCGGAGTGCCTGTATCCGAAGCCCCAGCGCCGAAAGAAAATCTACCAAGCGGCCAGTAGTCCCACAACAGCAGCACAAACGGAAAGGTGATGATCTGGGGCTTTGCGAGAAGTCCCAGAGCGTACAGAAACGTCACCAGCAAAAACGGCCCCACTCGCGGCCTGCTCGCATACCAGCGATAAGCGCCAATCGCGAGAAGGAAGAACAACATGCTGAGCAGGTTCTTGCGCTCCGCAATCCAGGCGACCGTCTCTACATTAACGGGGTGCAGCGCGAAGATCGCCGCCACCATGAAGCTTCGTCCTGCGCATCCGGTAGCCCGCTGCAGCACCCAGAAAAGCAAAAGGGCATTCAGGACATGGAAGAACAGGTTCATGTCGTGATGGCCAGCGGGGTTGAGTTGAAACATCTGGAAGTCGATCGCATGCGACAGCCAAGTGAGGGGGTGCCAATTAGCTAGATCGTGCGTCGTAAAAGCCCACCGGACCGTTTCCCACCCAAAATCACCCCGCAGGTGGGGATTATTGACGACGTACTGTTCGTCATCATTGATGGAAAATGGGTGCTGCTGTACCGGCAGGTAAACGGCAATAGTAAGAAGGATGAGACAGGCGGGATAAAGCAGTCGGGTCAAGACGTGGGACGAGAATCGGCTGCCAGCGTTGGACGGGCCTTGGCGCAAAGCGGGACTCTCCGATTCCCTCGCTGCTTTTTTCCCGCCATGACTGGGCTTCAATTCGGTGTCCCCGGTAACTCTCTTGTTTGCAGTAATTTGTATCATACGTACCCGGAATCGCCGAGTGAAATGACAGTTCCGAGGAGGCAGCCTAGCCTTTCTGCTGATTCCAGAGGACTTCGGCTGCCAAAATGCACAAATGGGGTTGTAAAGTGCCAGAAATCTGACATTTACAAACGGATGCGCCTTGGCTGAGGAGGGAAATTGCCTAGAACAATGCTGCAAACACCTGCACTTTCCAAACGGCAAAACCTCCGTATTCATTGAACTTACAGTGGCACGAGGATTGCTCTTTGAGAGGTAGCCTCTCTCGCTATGGGGCAAATTGGGTCTGTACGTGAATTGAACCTAAAGGAGGGTTCGATCCTTGAAAATGCGTATCGCTTCGCTGACACTGCTCGCCCTGTGCTTGGCTGTTGTTCCGGCCGTCGCCCAGGATGTTTATGACAACGGTCCGACAAACGGCACCACCGATGGCTGGACCATCAACTTCGGTTTCGCGGTTAGCGACTCCTTCACACTGAGCAGCGCCACCACGCTGAACGGTCTTAACTTTGCTGCGTGGGTGGAACCCGGCGACGTGCTCCAGAGCGCTGAAGTCTCGATCACCTCGAGCGAGTTCGGCGGCACCAGCTACTTTGACCAGACGGTCAGCTTCACTCAGAGCGGTTGCGTCTCGAACCAGTACGGCTTCAACGTCTGCACCGAGAGCGGCGCGATGAACGGCCCGTCTTTGAACGCCGGTACCTACTGGCTGAACCTGTCGAACGCTGCCACCTCTGCTGGCAACCCGGTTTACTGGGATGAAAACTCTGGTCCGTCCTCGGCCTCCGAGAACTCGATCGGAACCATTCCTTCCGAGTCGTTCACTCTGACCGGCAGCGCCAGCACCTCGACCACCAGCACGACCTCGACCACCAGCACCACCGGCACGACGCCTGAGCCCAGCAGCATCATGCTGTTCGGTTCTGGCATCCTCGGCCTGGCTGGCGTCCTGCGCCGCAAGCTGTTCTAATTCACCATCGACCCTTCCCCCAGGTCATATCAATAAGCCGGAGCCTAACGCTCCGGCTTATTTTTTGCAGCAACACGAGCAAGCTCTCACAATAGCCACCTGCTGTCGGAGGCTTTGATTGATTCCCCGTGCGGCTTTACCGATTAGGTCAAATGGAGGTGCTCCTCTAACGCAGCCGGGGCATTTGTTCAGCAAGTCAAATCTTCTGCTGTTAGCCCTGCTTTTATTGGGAACGACTGCCGTCTATTTTCCGGTCCGGACCCATCCCGCCTTCAATCCCGATGATTTTCTGTACGTCACCCACAATTCTCATGTACAGGCAGGTCTAACTGCGAAGACCTTCGTCTGGGCGTTTCGCAATCATTCCATCAATTGGCACCCCCTCACGTGGCTATCCCACGCCGCCGACGTGCAATTGTTTGGGCTAAACCTGAATGCCCATCATTTAATGAATGTCGCCTTTCACGTGCTGAATGTGTTTCTGCTGTTTTGGGTGCTATTTAGGGCGACTTGCTATGCCGGCCGAAGCTATATGGTTGCTGCATTATTTGCTTTGCACCCAGTTAACGTCGAGGCCGTAGCATGGATTGCGGAACGGAAAACTCTCCTGAGTACTACTTTCTTCCTGTTGGCCTTAGGGGCATATCGCTGGTATGTAGAGAAGCCGGGGCAGAGTCGCTTCTGGGCGGTGGCAGGATTCTTCTCGGCAGCATTACTGGCCAAAGCCCAGGTAATCGCCTTCCCATTCCTGCTCTTGTTATGGGACTACTGGCCTCTGAATCGTTTTGACACTCCTCAAGCAGGTAACGGAGCCAAATCTCCGGTGGCCGGAACGCTCTTTTCGCTCGTCATGGAGAAGATGCCATTGTTTGGTATCGCGGCCGCGGAGGCAGTCATGACATTGACCGCCCAAGGGGTTACGGACTCCACTTATCGAACGTATCCGCTGCTGGTGCGGGTCGAAAACGCCATCGTCTGTTATGGGCAATACGTCGGCAAAGCTCTCTGGCCTTTTCATCTCGCCGTCTTCTACCCACATCCAACTCATGCGTTGCCACTTGGACAAATATTGGGCTCTCTTCTGCTATTAGTTGCGATAAGCGCCGTATGCCTCTATTTACACGATGAGCGTTATCTTGTAGTGGGCTGGTGTTGGTTCCTAGGATGTATGGTGCCGATGATCGGCATCGTACAGGTGGGCAATCAGGCGATGGCAGACCGGTATATGTACCAGCCATTGATCGGCTTGCTTCTGATGTTGTGTTGGGGACTACCTGAACTACTCGAGCACACCGACATCTCACCGCGCTTTCTTCCGGTACTCAGCACCGTAGTCCTGCTTGGCTTGGCGACACTGTGCCGGCATCAAGTCAATTACTGGAAAGACGACCTCAGCCTCTGGTCTCACAGTCTTGCAATTACCGGCAGCAATAAAACAGATGAATATCATCTTGCCAACGCGCTGCTCGCCGATGGTAGAAAAGAAGAAGCGCTACTGCGTTATTTGAGGGCTCTTGAATTTGACGCGCAGGATCCATATGTGAACCTTCGCATAGGAGAAATAGAACATATGAAAGGCGACCTGCCCGACGCCATCCGGTACTACCAGCAGGTCGTGAACTCTCCCGAGCATGAGCCCGTCCCGACCAGATACGCGTATTTGTACATGGCTCGGGCTTACGCCACGCTAGGGGATTCTGATCGCGCGCAATATTGTCTCCGCGAAGCGCAGCAAGTTCAGGTAGAGCCTGACGCCTCCTGATCCTCTATGAAAGAAGCCTGTGTCAACAGAGCAGTACACAAATTCATCGATTGTGAGGATAATCGGTGACCCAGTGTACGCCGCGGTTGATCAGCATGTATTTCTCCGGATCAGCGAGATTCTCCCGCTGGGCCTCGGCTACAATGTGATTCCCGCTCAGGTCGCCTTCAATTTTCACGTTGTCGGGGTTTGAATAATCGAAGGTGAATAGGCCCACCCGGGTTTCATTAGGGGGCGCCCATAGACCCATTGCCTTCTTTTCCAGATTAATGTCCATGAAGTACTTCGTCTGCACGCCATCCATAGACTGAATGGTCAACTCGTGCGGGCTGTCGAAGATCACATAGCGCCAGCGTTGAGGATCGGTGACCAGCGGTGGTCGAGGTGCACTATTCAACGCGAATTGATCGACCGACCAGATGCCGCGAATGGATGTCGGTAGTTTAGTCTCGTTCTTCACCTGGTCCTGGTATGCCTGGTTGAAGCAAATGACCAAGGCACTCACACCGATGATGATCTGTAAAGCCAGGATTCCATAGTTCATCGCCTTATCTTTGAATAATTGAGTCGGCGGAGTCAGCCGTTCCGTCCGATTTAGAACAAAGAAGTCGAAGATCTTCATCATGTCGGGCAACAACAGGATCAAGCAGAACACAATCAGGTGAATGCAATAGATCTTGCGCGGAACGTCGTAGCAGAAGTTCAACATGAGGACGTTGGTCATCACGGCGAGGGTAACTAGACAACCTAACGACGTTAAGCTGGGGATGAGCAGCAACAATCCTCCCAGCATCTCGCCAACGCCTCCAAAGAAGCTATAGGCGTGGGAGTATCCCATCATGGTCCACAAGAGACCCATGGGCGTCGTTCTTCCATAGCTGTCGACGTAGCGGGCCAAAGCAGGCGCAGCAAACTGCATACGGAACAGCTTGTTGGCTCCGTAGCTGATCATCGCGACCGCGACGACCATCCGCAAGAAGACGCGAAACCACTGGTACAGCGTTTGATAATTTTTTCGCTTACGGTCCAGCACCGACCAGACTGCCGCAATCACTACCGCCGCAACGCCAATACAAAAGACCAAGACGTAGTCATACAGCTCGTCGCCACTACCGTTCGCCACTTCGGTGAAATCGCCAGCTAACTTGAGAATATGCGTTCCCACCCAAGGCACGACTGCGTGCCACATGTCTTTAAGTGGGTTGCTGTACTTAACTCCGGACCCAAGCGAGCCAACCGCGCGCGGATAAACGTAGAGGAGGAAGTAAGCGAATATAAAACGGAAGGCAAACTTGGTTGCCGTCGACCACGTCGGCTCGGTGTCAGGGGAAGAGACGGTTGTCTCCCGCTTTAGCTGGGGTATCATGAGGCCCTCTTACTGTAACGGATGTCCCGGTTTTCCGCGCGAATTTGCTGGGCGTGCCGCGCAGTTAAAGCTGAGGCATTTTCTCTCGGAATACCACTTCTATGCAACCATTCCGAAAGCGACCGCAAATCTACGTTTATGGCCTTAATACTGTCTCGGGCTTCGGCCCTACGTCGCAACACTCGTACTCGTCAATTCTGTGAGTATTATTCCGTCAGCAATTTATCCGCGTAGTGCTGGGCGCTGAGAATATTCTTTGACAGGGCTTCGGCTTTTTGGCGGGCGGCGTTGGCCTGGTCTTTTTCTCCGGAGGCATCAAGTGCGCCGGCCAGCAGAATGTAGCCGTAATCCGTCGGATGAACGGCCAGCCCGCGCGAATAGGCGTTGATGGCGAGCGGCAGGTCACCGGTCTTCTGCGCCATGATGCCCAGGCCGATCCAGGCGCCGGCGAACTCCGGATCGATCTGCACCGCCTTCCGCAGATTCTCGCGCGCGTCGATTAAATCTCCGTTGGCTTTGTAGGCGAAACCGAGATTGTTGTAGGCCCGCGCCTTCACCTTGGAATTGCGAGCGATGTTCGCAGCCTTCCGATACCACTCGATCGCACCCGGATAGTCGCCGTGCATCTGCTCGTAGATGCCGAGGTTGAGGTCCGCATTGGGATCATAGGGATAGGCGGCGACTGCGGCGCGGAAGTGCGGAATCGCTTCTTCGGGATGGCCTTGCTTGAGCAGCGTCGTGCCGAGATTATTTTCGGCGATCCAGTTGTTGGAAGTGACATCGAGGGTGTGCGTCCACAGCGTGATGTGATCGTCCCAGTAACTGACTTGGCGACTGGCGACGAGCGACAAAGCCAACAACGCGATCACCGCTATCCCGCGAACCAAGAGAAGGCGCGGCTTTCGCTGCGCGGCCCAATCGGCTACCAGCCAGCACACCATGAGAAATAGGCCGATGAACGAGAAGTACGCGTAGCGATCGGCGATCGCCTGCGTTCCCACCTGCACCACACCGATCATCGGAACCAGCGTGCCCAGGAACCACAGCCAGCCGACGGTAAGGTAGCGGCGGCGATAGGCCAACGCGACCGCAGCCGAAATACCCAGCAGCAGCAGCAGCGCTGCCGCCACTTGCCACCACTTGAACAGCACCAGAGGATATGGGTAAAACAGCGCGAGCCGCGACGGCCAGAAGGCTTTGCCGATGTAGCGTACGTAAGCGATGATGGCGTTCTCGACGCGCAGGGCGCGGGCAAAGCCGCTGGTGGCGCCTCCGGCGGACTGAGCGCGCAGCGTCATCGCCGCGCTGGCGGCACACAGGAAGAGCAGCGGGATTTTTTCCCAGACGATCTTTGCTACAGGTCTAACGGGAATTGCGCTTCCCGCGGGGACTTCGTTGGCACCGAAGCTGATGCGCTGCAACGGCCAGTAGTCCCACAGCAGTAGAACGAATGGCAGCGTGATCACTTGCGGCTTCGACATCAGGCCCAATGCGAAGAGACCGGCGACCAGCAGGTAACGCCCGTCATTGGGCCGCTCGGCGTACCAGCGATATGCGGCCAGCGCCAGCAGGGCAAACATCATGCTGAGCAGGTTCTTGCGTTCGGCGATCCAGGCGACGGATTCGACGTTGATGGGATGCAGGGCGAACAGTGCAGCCACCATCCAGCTGCGACCGAGGTAACCGGTTGCGCTGCGGAGAATCCAGAACAGCAGCAATGCATTGACGATGTGCAGGGCGACGTTGACGTCGTGCGGGCCGGCGGGTTCGTCGCCGAAGATCTGCCAGTCGAGCGCATGGGACATCCAGGTCACCGGATGCCAGTTGGCAGCATCGCGCGCGGTCAGCGCCCACTTCACAGTCTCCCAATGCAGGCCGGCTTTGACGTGCGCGTTGTCGGTGACGTAATCGGGATCGTCATAATTGGCGAACGGCTGCCAGTGTACCGGGTAGTAGATGGCGACGACCGCGACGACCAGCACGAGACTGAGTAGCATCGTCTGCACACGAGACGAAGCCCACCAAGCAGGAGACGATTGCCTCTGCTCCACGGCTTTCGCGTCAACCGACGTCATTCCGTTCCTCGCGATGGTGAGAGGTTTGCCGTGAAGTCACCCTACAATTTTCCCCGATGAGCGGCCTGCGCCGCAGCTTCTTCGCTTTGCTGTGCACTGCCCGAGTTGCCGAGCTGACGATAGCACGCCGCCATATTGCGATAAGCCGCGGCCTTGAGCTGGTTGTCGCGCGTAATACTGACCGTCTTTTGATAGCGTTCGATAGCAGCCGCGTAATTGCCGCGTTTCTGCTCGTAGATACCAATATTCAGATTGCTGACGGGATCATCGGGATAAATCGACGCCGCCTTATTGAAGTGAGTGACGCCTTCCTCTGCCCGGCCTTCGTTCACCAGTGCTTTGCCGAGATTATTTTCGGCGAGAAAGTTGCCGTCGGTTACCGCGACGGCGTGCGTCCACAGTGTGACGTTGTCTTGCCAATAACCGAGCTGGCGATAAGCCGCAATGCCAAGGGCGAGCAACGCTACAGCGCTGATCGCGCGGAGTGCAGCAGCCGGGATTTTCTTTTGCGCGGCCCAGTCCGCCAAACCCCAGCAGATCATGAGGAACAGTCCGATGAACGGCAGGTAGGCGTAGCGATCGGCGATGCCTTGCCGGCCCTGGTAGCCCACGCCTTCGAGGCCGAGCATCGGCACCATGGTTCCGAGAAAGAAGAGCCAGCCGATGAGCAGATAGGGACGTTGCCTCCAGGCGCGGACGGCGACAATGGAAACCGCGGTCAAGAGGACAATCGCAATCGCGACGTGCGACCACGGCACGAAATCGGGATGCGGATAGAATGCCGCGAGCCGTGCCGGCCACAGCGCTCTGCCAATGTAATCAACATACGATGCCAGCGCATATTCGATACGCAGCAAGAGCGGATACCACGCCTTGTTCCCATCGGCGCGCTGCGCGGCCATGGTGATGGCCGCACTCACCGCGGCTAGCGCGAAGAGGGGAACTTTCTCCCAAACCAGTTCGGCGGCTTTCTTGCGCCAGGCTGGGTCATCGCTAAACGAAATCCGGCGCAGCGGCCAGTAGTCCCACAGCAACAGTACAAACGGAAACGTGATCACCTGCGGCTTCGACATCAATCCAAGCGCAAACAAGACGGCGACCACCGTATAGCGGCCGAACTTCGGATTGGCCGTGTACCAGCGATAGGCGCCCAGAGCCAGAAGGAAGAACAGCATGCTGAGCGAGTTCTTGCGCTCGGCGATCCACACAACCGACTCGACATTGATAGGATGCAGCGCGAACAGCGCCGCCACCATGAAGCTGCGGCCCACATAGCCGGTCGCCCGCAGCAACACCCAGAACAGCAGCACCACATTCAGCACATGGAGCAGCAGGTTGACGTCGTGCGGGCCCGCCGGATCCAGATCGAAGAGCTGGCAGTCGAGCGCGTGCGACATCCACGTCAGCGGATGCCACGTGCCCACGTTATAGGTTGTGAAGGCCCAGTGCAGCGTGTCCCAGCTGAGGCCGGACTGCACTTGCGAGTTCTGGGTGACGTAGATAGTGTCGTCGTAGTTGACGAAGGAGAAACTGTTCACACGAGCGTAGACGGCGACGGTGGCGACGACTAGTATGGCGCTGAGCACGAGCGCCCGCTTCCAGTCCGTCGCCGGGATCGCACCGGCCTGCGACGACTGGCTTGTCTGCTCTGCGTTGACCCCGCCCGCGCTCAAGCTTGCTCCTCAGAGATTTCGATCTACGGGCCTTGTAGTTGCTTCGCGGCATGAAAGCACTCGCGCGCCTTTTCTGCATCGCCAAGATCGCGATAGGCCAAGCCCATATTGTTCCACGCTTTGATTTTCAGTGACGGACTAGTGGTTAGGAGGATGGCCTTCCTGTACTGCAAAATTGCCTCGTCAAGATTGCCATGCTGCTGATCGTAAAAACCGATATTGAGGTTGCTCACTGGATCCACGGGGTGGATCTCGGCCGCTTCGCGAAAGTGTCCAATGGCCTCTTCGAGGCGCTTCTGGTCCATCAGCGCGCCACCCAGATCGTCTTGCGCAATATAGTTCGGAGCGGTGATTTCGATGGTGTGCGTCCACAGGGTGATGTTGTCGGCCCAGTATCCGATCTGGCGATGAGCAACCAGCGCCAGCGCCGCAATGACAACGCAACTGGCCACGGGGAGGATTGCCGGTGGCAGATGCTTTTCGTCTGAAAAATCGGCGATGGCCCAGCAGACCATGATGAAGATCCCGAGCAGGGGCAGGTAGGCGTAGCGGTCGGCCAGCGCCTGGCGGCCGACTTGTACCAATCCGATCATCGGAATCATAGTGCCCAGGAACCATAGCCAGCCGACGATTAAATAGCGGCGTGCAGTGCGCTCGGCCACAAACATTGTCATCGCCAGCAGGATCAGCAGCCCGCCGTAAACCTGCCACGCCCGCAGCGAATCTCCGGGGTGGGGATACATGGGCGCAAGATGCAGTGGCCACAGCGCTTTCTCGATGTACTTCACATACGAAACGATGGCATTCGAAAGCCGGATGGACAGCGGGGTCGAGGCCAGCGACAACACTGCGCCGCTCGCGCTCTGCGCCTTCATCGTCATCACCGCGCTGGCAGCGGCAAGGCCGAACAGCGGCAGCTTCTCTTCAATCAGTGCGCGCAGGCTCTTCTGCTCGAATGTGGAATCGGTCGCCGACGTCTTGCCGATGGCCATGCGGCGCAGCGGCCAGTAATCCCACAGCAGCAGCACACACGGAAAGGTAATGATCTGCGGCTTGGCCATCAGCCCGAGCGCGAAGAGCGCGGCAACCACCGCATACCGCCCGAGTTTGGGCTTGCTGGCGTACCAGCGATACGCGCCCAGTGCGAGCAGGAAGAACGTCATGCTCAGCACCGTCTTGCGCTCGGCGATCCACACCACCGACTCTACGTTGATGGGATGCACAGCAAACAGCGCCGCGACCACACAACTACGGCCGGCGCATCCCGTGGCGCGGAACAAAACCCAGAAAAGCAGCACGGCGTTCAGCGCGTGCAGCAGCATGCTGGTCTGGTGATGGCCGGCCGGGTCCTGGTCATAGATCTGGAAGTCGAGCGCATGTGACAGCCACGTCACCGGATGCCAGTTGCCGGCATCGTAGGTAACAAACGCCCAGGTCACGGTGTCCCACGTAAGGCCGTTCTGCACATGGGGGTTCTCGGTGACGTAGACGTTGTCGTCGTAGTTGACGAAGGGATGCGTCTTGACCGGGTAATAAAGGCCGATCGTCAGAACGAGCAGCAGCAGGGAATACAGAAGCGGGCGAGCGGAGAACATCGCCGAGGGACTGGCCGGACGGGCGTGCACTTGCTCACCAGGTTGCAAGCCGACCGAACTCACCATACCCCCTTCGCTCGACGAGTATACCCGATTACTTTTCGCCGAACGAAGGCCGAAGCCTTAGTGCTCCTGGGCGTAATAGCCTTCGCGTGCATGCACTTCCAAGTGAGAGGGAGCGCGCACTTCCACCCGCAGAGAATGATAGCCCGGGGTGGACTGCTGGGGCGGGAACGAAACGTAGTATTGCGTTCGCAGATCCTGTTCGATTTGCGAGAAAACCGCGCCCAGCTCTTTAGCAGATTCGGCGATGTAGAGCCGTCCGCCGGTACTGTCGGCCAGGCGCTGGAGGACGCGATCACCGCGCTCAATCTTTTTCCTGGGATGAATGGTCAACGGATAAATCTGTACTTCGTTGCGCTGGGCAGCGGCGACGATGTCGGTCAATCCGTGAATGCTGTCGGTATCGTCGCCGTCGCTGAGGACAACGATCGCACGATGCAGATCCTTGCCGTCAGCGGCAGCGGACGGGTGACTTGAGCAGGCGCTGTACAACGCATCGTAGACGCGCGAGCCCCACCCCGGCTCCTGTAACCGCCTAACAGCATCGACAAGCGCCTGCCGGTCGGCCGTGGAGCTTTGCCAGGTCTTGAACTCACCCCCAAACGCGATGACAAAGGCGCGATCCGTCTGCGGCCGCATAATCATTTCAAGAAAATCGATCGCTGCCGTCTTTTCCTCCAGCAGGACGCGGCGCACCGAATCGCTGGTGTCAATCACCAGGCCGAGATGGAGCGGCAGATCGTCGCCGCGCTCGAATTCGCTGAAGTGCGCCACCGGCGACTGATTGTCGAAGACGCGAATGTCATCGGCGGACAAGTCGCGCACCAGCTTTCCTCGCTGATCGGCCACGGTGAATTGCAGGCGAACTTCGGGAATATCGCGGCGAAACGTGTAGTCCGGAGTGTTCGCCGGAAGATGATCGCTCTCCGGGAGATCGGGCATCGCCATGGGCTGAATCGCGATGCGATCGCGGGTGTAGCTGGAAGGACCAAACGTAGCGGCGGACACTCGATCGGCCGACCCGCCGTCAAGCCTGCCGGCAGCCCACTCGCCAATTCCCAGGAACGTGCCTCCTGCAAGCGCAAACGATAACCCGTATACCAGTGTGGCTCTTCGCACAAGCCATTTATCGGCGAGCCAGGCAAGCACCTTGAGAGCAATGCCGAAGCGGAAAATGTGAACAGCGGTTAGTGCCGGAAAAGAAATGTCAGCCCACACGGTTCCACCCCGAAAAATGGATGGCGGTGCGGCAGGTCAGTGTTGCCGGATTTTGGAAATTTCACAAATGAACGGCGGTTCATGGGTGGCAAATGCCCAGATCCTACCCCGTTGGTGGTAGTCGGTGGGTCATATCGCTCAATCCTGTAGTACCCTATTGCCAAGACAGAAGTAATGCCTTCGGAAAAAGTATTAATTGTCGACGACGAGAAGCTCGTTCGTTGGTCTCTGCGCCAGAAATGTGAAGAGTGGGGTTATCACGTACTGGAGGCTGACAACGGCTCGGCTGCGCTGCGCGTGGCCCACAACGAGTCCCCGGACCTCGTGCTGCTCGATGTACGCCTGCCTGACCTGAACGGTATCGAAATCCTCGAGCAATTGAAGAAATCCGGCGACGCGCGCGCGGTCATCATGATCACCGCCGACCCTCAGCTGGAAGACGTGAAGACCGCGCTGAAGCTCGGCGCCTACGACTTTGTCGGCAAACCGCTGGACTTCGACGAACTCGCCGTCGCCGTCAAGAACGCGCTGGAAACGACACGCCTGCGCTCCGAGGTCGAATCACTGCGTGGAGAGATGCGCCGCCGCACCGGCTATCACAACGTGATTGGCGTCTCGCAGAAGATGTCGGAGTTGCTGGGTTTCGTCAACAAGATTGCGGCCAGCGAAGCCTCCACGATCCTGGTGCAGGGCGAGAGCGGCACCGGCAAAGACCTCATCGCCAAGGCCATCCATTACCAGAGCCGACGGCAGGAAAAGCCGTTCGTCGCCATCAACTGCTCGGCGATCCCCGAAACGCTGATGGAAGCCGAACTCTTCGGCCACGAACGCGGCGCTTTCACCGACGCCAAGGCCATGAAGAAGGGCTTGTTCGAAATGGCCGACGGCGGCACGCTGTTTCTCGATGAGATCGGCGAACTATCGCCGCTGCTGCAAGCCAAGCTCCTGCGCGTGCTCGAGGACCAGATTATCCGTCGCGTAGGCGGCGTGCGCGACATGCAGGTGGACGTGCGCGTGATCGCCGCATCCAACCGCGATCTGGAACGCGCCGTCCGCGAAAACCAGTTCCGTCAGGACCTTTACTATCGCCTGGCGATCATCTCGATCTTTCTGCCGCCCCTGCGCGACCGGAAGGAAGACATTTTGCCGCTGGTGGAGTTCTTCCTCGAGCGCTACAACCGCAAGTTTCGCAAGAACGTGCGCGGCATTACCGATGAAACTCGCAAGCTGATGATGAAGTACGATTGGCCGGGTAACGTTCGTGAGCTGAAGAACGCCGTCGAACGTGCCATGATCCTGGAAGAGGACGATCAGTTGAATCCGGCTTACCTGCCGTTCGCGGTTGCGCAGCAGCATTCCGCGTTGACGGCTTTCGAGCTCTCTTCGGGAAATAACGGGGGATCGGTCAGCAAACAACTCCCGGACGGACGCAGCCTGCCCAAGCTGGAAATTCCTGACGGTGGTACTTCGCTGGAAGAAGTTGAGCGCGAACTGGTGGAGATCGCCATGTCGCGGGCCAACGGTAATCAGACACACGCGGCGCGCCTGCTCGACATCAGCCGTGATGCCCTGCGCTACAAGTTAAAGAAGTTCGGCTTCATCCGCGCAGAAGAAGACGAGCCTTCCACCGCCTCCACCTAAGATAGATGTCACTCTTCCAAAGTAGCTGCCTTCGTGTCACACTTCTCGCAGGTATTCTCGCAAACTAGCCTCTCGCCTTTTGCGCAACTCGTCGACTGATATTCGAATGCATGAAGGACGCTTTCTGATACGCAGCAGGAGCTCATGCTTCGGGCAAATAATGCAACTGGACTTAGCAAGCGGGCTTCTATTGATAGGAGAAGCCCTTTCAGGAGCTTAGATTCCCGCGCTACCAGCGCGCACCAGGAGCTCAGATGAGAAAGCTAGTCATCGCCGTCGTCGTGCTCGTTGTGATCATCGTGGGAGCGCTCCTGGCTCTTCCACATCTCATCGACGTCAATCAATACCGCGGCCAGATTCAGTCAGAGCTGCAGCAGCGCCTGAACCGGCCGGTGCAGCTGGGCGAGATGTCGCTAGGCATTTTTCCTCTTCGCGTGGAGGCCAACAATGTCATCATCGGCGAAGACCCGAACTTTCATAGCACTGCGCCGTTCGCCCAGGTCTCCCAACTCGACGTCAGCGTGAAACTGCTTCCGCTGCTCCGTAAAGATGTCGAAGTGGACAGCCTTGAGCTGAAGCGGCCGCAGATCGAGATCATCCGCAACCAAAACGGCGTGTGGAACTTCTCCACGCTGGCCAGTGCGCCGGCAGCGCCGTCCAATGCGCCGGCTCAGCCAAAGCAGCCCCCGACGCCCACTCCGGTCCAGCCTACCGAATCCGCCCAGGGCAATGCGTTCACTCTGGGCGAGTTGAAGATCACCGACGGCCAGATCGCAGTCACCGATTATCAAAAGCATCAATCGCGCGCCATCTATGACCACATCGATGTGGCGCTGAAGGACTATGCGCCCGGGCAGCCGTTCTCGCTTGACCTCACCGCGCATCTGCCGGGCAATGGCTCGCAGACACTGAGCTTGAGCGGCAATGGCGGGCCGGTGAATAACACCGACCTCACCACGACCCCCTTCAAGGGAACGCTGAAGTTGAATCAGGTATCGCTGGCTGGAGTGCAGAAATTCCTGAACTCAGATGCATTGGCCGGAACCGATGCGGTGCTCTCCGGCTCAACCGATCTTTCCAATGCCGGCGGGATGATGAGCGCTTCGGGCTCGCTGAAAGCCGAGAATGCCGTAGTTCACGGCGTGCAGGTCGGCTATCCCATCTCGGCGGACTTTGATGTGGCTGACAATCTCAACAGCGACGTCATCAACATTAAGAAGTGCGATTTGAAGCTGGGTTCGACGCCTCTATCTTTAAGTGGAACATTCAACAGCCGACCAAATCCTGCCGTCATTGACATGAACATCAGCACGTCGAACGCGTCGATTCAGGATGCGGCGCGACTCGCTGCTGCCTTCGGCGTTGCTTTCAGCACGGAGGCCAACATCGCCGGACAGATTACCGCCAACGTTCACGCGCAGGGTCCGACCAGCCAGTTGGCGTTCAACGGCAACGTCAACGCGCGCAACCTGGAGATGACCGGCAAGCAGATTCCCCAACCGGTCAAGGTGCCTGAAATCGATCTGACGATGACGCCCCAGCAGATCCAGTCCAATAACTTTACCGCGACCTCGGGCGCCACTTCGCTGGCCATACAGATGACGCTGACGCAATACACCGGCGTCTCGCCAAATGTGGATGCCTCGGTGAAGACCATCAACGGCAAGGTCAACGAGTTGCTGAATATTGCTCAGGCCTACGGTATCAGCGCGGCCGAAGGTATGTCGGGCAGCGGCAACATCACCCTTGATGTCCATGCCACCGGGCCAATCAAGAACACCGACGCCATGAAGTTTAGCGGCTCGGGCGCACTGCAGAACGCGTCACTCAGAACGCCGTCGCTGACGCAGCCGCTGAATATTCGCAATGCCAATTTGCAATTCACGCAGAACTCGATGAACGTGACGAACCTGGCGGCTTCTTTGGGCTCAACCAATACGAGTGGAAATCTGAGCGTGACCAATTTCCAAGCGCCGCATCTTACTTTCGCGCTGTCGGCCGACAAGCTGAATGTCACGGAGCTGGAGCAGATTACCGCCGGCTCCACGCCGCAACAGAAAGCTCCGGCCAAGAAACGTGCCGCGGCGTCGTGGAGCCTGATTCCGTCGGCTGACGCTGCTCCCGCGAAAGCCGCTCAGCCCGGCTTGCTGCAAGTTGCTACCGGCAACGGCACCATCGCGGTTGGGACAATCATTTACGAGCAGACAACGCTGACCAACGTGAAATCCAACGTCAGTCTCAACCGGGGCATCATTCAGCTCAATCCGCTCACCTCGCAGGTCTTCGGCGGACAGCAGAGCGGCAGCATCACGGTCGACACTCGGCCTAATCCGATGGCCTTCACTGTCAACGTTAAGCTGACCGGCGTCGACGCCAACAAAATGATGTCGTCGATGTCGTCGGTGAAAGACACACTGTACGGTACGCTGGGGGCAACCACCAACATCACCTTCACCACGCCGGCCTCGGGCGACGTTGCTCAGACATTGAACGGCACGATGACCATGACCCTGGCCAACGGCAAGCTGATGAAGCTCGACCTGCCGGGCGAGTTGTCGAAGATCGGCAAGTTCGGCGGCGTAACGCCAAAAGGCTACACCGCGATTACGCAGATGAGCGGCAGCTACAACATTCATAACGGCGTCGCTCAAACCAACGACACCAAGGCTGCACTCGACATCGGAAACCTGGCAGCCCAAGGCACGATCAACCTGGTCAGCCAGGACCTGAACATGCACGTGACCGCAGTGCTGAACAAAAGCTTCAGCCAGTCAGTTGGCGGCACGGGCGTCGGCGGCTATCTCAACACCGCCCTGGCCAACAAGAATGGAGAACTGGTTCTGCCAGTGCTTGTCACGGGCAACATGAACCATCCGATGGTCGCGCCCGACGTGCAGCAAATCGCGAAGATGAAGCTGAACAATCTTCTGCCGACGGCGGGCGGCCTGCTGAACGGCAAGGGCGGCGCGAACAATCTGGGCAGCCTGGTGGGCGGAATCGTGGGAGGTCAGCAGCAGCAAGGTCAGCCGGCGGCCAAGAGCAATCAGCCGCAACAGCAGAACAACCCGTTGGGGAATGCGCTGAACCAGATTTTAGGCGGGCAGAAAAAGCACTGACAAAGGTAAGCTAGTACAGGTCTGGGACCTTTCCGGCTTTGCAGTCTCGAGGTCGGCTTTGAGAAAGGGACCGCCTTCAGGCGGTCGCGCAGATTTAAGCAAATGAAGCGGCTTTCGCCGCTGAGACGTACCCCACGCTAGGAGGTTGGCGCGTTTACGGCTTGACCGCCCGAACCTTCACTAGCGTTCCGTCGGGCAGTGCATTGCCCATGAAGTGGACGACGCCATCACGCACCACGCCGTTTATCTCCGGTACGACCGCCGCTACTCCACCAACCTCGGTTGCGCTGACCGCGGGGGTTTTCTTGGCGATTCCACGGTCCATGGCCAGATTCGCCAGGCGATCCGCCTCGCGATTTTTCTCGCGCAACACATGTTTGATTTCGAAGCACTCGAACTGATCGATCAGCTTCATCGCCTGCCCGTGCAATTCCTTCAAGGTGGGACTACTGACTTTGTACTGGCCGTTAATCTGCTTCACCATCAGCTCGGAGTCGCTCACGACCTTCAGCGCCTTGAAGCCGTGGCGTAAAGCGTAGCTCAACGACGCCAGCAACCCCGAATATTCCGCGTAGTTATTAGTCTGCCGTCCGAGATACTCGCTCAACTCGGCTACCGGCCGGCCGAGCTCGTCCTCGATGACGACGCCATAGCCCGACGGGCCGGGATTCCCGCGCGCACCACCATCCACATTAGCCACCAGATATCCCTGGTCAAGGCTGGTGATGGGACCACCGATGAACTCCTGCGAGTGATAACGCGATTTTCCGGGAAATGGACGGATGGGCATGGTTCGTAGTTTACCCCCAATGTTTTCGATGCAGTGACTGTCCTGGAAGTAGCTGCCGGCAAAACGGGCGTTTTTACGAAATTCAGCTCAGCGGCCCAGGGCCAGACGAGTGGCCAGGCGCTCTGGGAGATTTGCCGAGAGAATGCGTTCCTGCGTCTGCTCGACATCGTAGGGAACACGATAGAAGGTCACTTTCGCCAGGCTCTCGTCCTTCTTTTCGTAGAACGCGAATGCAGCGCGCCAGTCGTTATCGCGAGGCTGGCCCACCGAGCCCGGGTTGATCAAATAGCGCTCGCCGGGAACCAACTCGATGGTCCACGTGGCGACTTCGTCGTCGTTGGAATACTTCGGCAGAAGAGGCCGGGTTCTGCCGTCGCTGATGTTGTAGGCAAAGCCGCCTTGAAGGTGCGTGTGCCCGAAGAAGATGACGTCCGCATGGCCCGGCAAATGAAAATCGAGCGCCGCAGTAGGCACATTGAGAACGTATTCGTCTTCGTCGCGCGGCGAGCCATGTACGAACTCGATGCCCGCGACTCGATCGTGGCGCAGCGGACCCTCCGGCAGATTGCGCAGCCACTCCTGGTTCTCCGGGCTGAGCTTCATCTGGGTCCAGCGCGCCGACATGGCGGCTACAAGATTGAACTCCGAAAGGTTCGACAGGCCGGCGCAGGCGCGATCATGATTGCCGCGTACCACCGGAACATTCATGGCGCGGATACGATCACAGACCTCATTGGGCGAAGCGTTGTAACCAACCACGTCACCCAGGTTGGCCATGACGTCGTAAGCGGGCGCCGCCTTCAGGCAAGCTTCCAGCGCCTCCAGATTGGCGTGAACGTCGCTGAGCACGAGCAGACGCATGGTCAGCAGACCTCCTGCGCCAGCACCGGACAGCGTGCGAGATGACCGGGAGCGACTTCGATCAGCGGCGGCAAGCCGTCCTTGCAGGCGGCGACACGCACGCCGCAGCGCGGTTCGAAGGTGCAGCCGGGAGGCATTGCCGCGAGGGCGGGCACGGTGCCTTCTATGGTCTGCAGCGGTTTGGCGCGATCGGAGCGCAAGGTTGGAACCGAGTTTAACAGGCCGCGGGTATACGGATGCGCGGGATGGCGAAAAACGTCGGTGGCCATTCCCATCTCGACCAGGCTTCCCGCGTACATCACGCCGATGCGATGCGACACCTGCGAGACCACGGCCAGGTCGTGCGAGATGAAGAGCATGGCCAGCGAGAACTTCTTCCGCAGCTCGGCCAGCAGGTCCAGCACCTGCGCCTGAATGGTCACGTCCAGGGCCGTGGTGGGCTCGTCGGCGATTAGCAGCGCTGGACGGTTGACGATGGCCATGGCAATCATCACGCGCTGACGCTGGCCGCCGGAGAGTTGGTGCGGGTAGTCGCGCGCGCGGCGGTCAGCATCGGGAATCGAGACGGTGCGCAGCGCTTCGACAGCGCGGGTCCAAGCCTCGGACTTGGTGGTAGGGCGGGATTTCAGCCCCACGCCAGACTGGCCGTTTGGTCCTGAGGTTTTCGCTCCATTGCCGGCATGGGCCAGCACGGCTTCGGCAACCTGATCGCCCACGCGCATCACGGGATTCAGGGCCGTCATCGGCTCCTGAAAGATCATGCTGATCCCGTCGCCGCGGATGTGCTGCATCTGCTGGATAGGCAGGGTGAGAAGGTCAGCGTCGCGAAAGCGAATGCTCCCGGCGATGCAGGCCTGCGGGGGCAGCAGCCGCAGAATCGCCAGCGAGCTGACGGACTTACCCGAGCCCGATTCGCCCACCAGTCCCAGCACCTCGCCTGCATCGATGTGAAAGCTCACATCGCGGACGGCGGCAACCCGGCCCTGGGCGGTGGCGAATTCGATGTTCAGGTTCTGGATGTCGAGCAGCGGCGCCACCGAACCATGCTAACAGGCAGCGATGTTTGGGCTGCATAGCGCCTTGCGAAGCCGTACTACACCACCGCCTATCGCACCTTGGCGTACATGAGCTGATCCAGGATTACTCCGTTCTTGATGGCGCTGCGCTGCAGCATTCCTTCACGGACAAACCCTGATTTCTCGAGCACACGAATTGACGGCGCATTGTGGGCGAACACGGTAGCAAATATCCGTACGACGTTGTAGCCGTCGAATGCCCAAGCCGAGCTGGCACTGACCGCGCGCGTCGCCAGGCCGTGGCCCCAGAACGGTTCGCCCAGCCAGTAGCCCATCTCGACGCTGAGCCGCGCGATGTCGAGCCCCAACTTGAAACCTATGCCGCCGATGGCTTCGCCACCATATTCGATGGCGAACGACATCGGCACATCCATGTCGCGAACGTAGTTCAGATATTCCATCCCATCGCGCCTGGTGTAGGGGTGGGGAAACTGGTCGCGGAGATTGGCGGCGATTTTAGGATTGTTGGCGTAGCGCAGCAGAGCGTCGAGGTCGCTCTTGCGCCAGGTGCGAATCTGCAGGTCTCCGAGGTCGAGCAGCATCTGCAACATGGTGCTCCTTGCGAAGAGCAGGCGCAAGCTTCGGCCAGCCCACTGGTCCGCGCAAAAGAAAAACGAAGCAGACTCAGCTGCTTCGTCTTCGGAGTTGCGGATAGTTCCAGCTAGATGGACAGGACTTCTTTCTCTTTGCCCTTGGCCAGCTCTTCCATCTTCTTGATTTCGTCGTCGGTGAGCTTCTGGATCTGCTCGAGAGCGCCGCGCTCCTCGTCCTCGGTAATCTTCTTGTCTTTCATCGCCTTCTTGATGAGGTCGTTGCCGTCACGGCGGATATTGCGAACGGCGGTGCGATGCTCCTCCAGCGCCTTGTGCAGGTGCTTCACCATTTCCTTGCGGCGATCTTCGGTGAGCGCGGGAACGGGTACGCGTACCAGCTTGCCGTCGTTCATCGGGTTCAGGCCAAGATCACCGGCGCGGATCGCCTTTTCGATAGCGGCGATCTGGCTGACGTCCCACGGCTGCACGGTAATGAGCTGCGGCTCGGGAGCGCTGACATTGGCCAGCTGATTGAGCGGCATCTGCGAGCCGTAGGCCTCCACCATGACGCCGTCCAGCATGTGAACGGAAGCCCTGCCGGTGCGGGTAGAGGTCATCTCGTTACGAAAGTCCTCGACAGCTTTCTCCATGCGGGTCTTGAGCTGCGCGAAACTATCTTTCAGGGCAGGAATTGACGCCATCGACACTTGAGCCATTTACGGTCGCCTCAGGATTGAGATCACAAACTCATGATTATAAGCCGTAGAAGCAATGCCGTCAGCATCGGCTGTCGGGCTTCGAAGGAGGCCAGCAGCCCCAGGAGACTACACGCAAAGAGTGTTCTGGGTGCTGGAACCTGGAATCCAGCCCGAAGCAGAAGAAGGAACCTGATGACCGATAGCTGATAGCCGACAGCTAGCTCTCCTCCTCGAAGTCCTCGTCCTGAAAGATGTACGGTGCGGTGCGCACCAGGAGAAATCGCACTTTTTCTTTGCAGGTATCGCAGTCGGGGAAATGCTCGCCGCTGATCATCACCACTTCATGTGCTTCGCGATGGTTGCCGGCGTGGACGACCTCATAGATCCCTGACTGCCGAACCGCCTCGCCTGCGCGGTAACGTCGATCACTGGAGCCCGCAGCTCCACGACGTGGACTCTGACCGCCTGATTTGAGTTGGAACCTGAACCTTCGACCTGGCGCGTTTTGCCGTGCAATACCAAGGCCCGCACTCTTTCTGGGAGCGGGTTGAGTCATGGGGTGACCCCCGTTCTGCATTTGCTTTCTGTTTGCCTAAACTTAACGTACTTCGCGTACTTTGTGAAGGAGAGACTCACAAATCTAGCAGGTTCGCGACGTAAAGCGGCGGATTCTATTTGCAGGCAGGATATCTCTCGTCGTCCGAGTTCTTGGCTGGTCGCTTAAGGGTGAAGCGCACCCGCTGATCGCAGACGGAACATGCAGGGAAGACCTCGCCCGCGCGCAAGATAGCGTCGTGCGTTTCCCGATGGTCCTGGTGCTCGACCCGGTAAACCCCCGAGACCGGCACCGCTTCCGATGGCTTGTAGGCGTGCGCAGCCATAGCAGCACTCAGTTGGGGAACTGCCGCTGATTGTAACGCTCTTACCAGCAGCCGCTCAGAAAATCGAGGGCTGCCGCTGGAAATTTGCGGGAACTGTTAGAGCAGCCTGACTCAGCCCTGATTGACGACCGAGCCTACGCGCTCACCCATCACCACACGATGGATATTGCCGCGCTTATTCAGGTTGAAGATCACGATGGGCAGGTTATTCTCACGGCAGAGCGCGATAGCGGTTGCGTCCATGACGCGCAGGCCCCGGCGCAGCACTTCCATGTAGCTGATCTCGTCGAACATGGTGGCGTCCTTCACCAGTACCGGATCGTCGGTGTAGATGCCGTCGACCTTGGTGGCCTTCAGGATTGCGTCAGCCTTGATTTCCATGGCACGCAGAGAGGCTGCGGTATCAGTGGAGAAATAGGGATTGCCCGTGCCTCCGGCGAAGACCACGATGCGGCCCTTTTCCAGATGCCGCATAGCCCGACGGCGAATGAAGGGCTCAGCCACCTGGTTCATCTCCAGGGCGCTCATCACGCGGGTAAAGACATTCTGCTTCTCCAAAGCATCCTGTAGCGCGAGGGCGTTGATGACCGTGGCCAGCATGCCCATGTGATCCGCGGAAACGCGATCCATGTGCTTGGCCTGCTCGGCGACGCCACGGAAGAAGTTGCCGCCGCCAACCACGATGGCGATCTGGATGCCTAGACTGTGAACTTCAGCCAGCTCGGCCGCGATCTCGTGGACTCGCTGATTATCGACACCGAAACCCTGTCCGGCAGCCAATGCCTCGCCGGAGATTTTGAGCAGAATTCGTTTGTAAGCCGGAGCGCTCATTCGATGACACACAGTCCTGGAAAAGCTGTATTCAGTGTAGCAGCCCTGAACGACGATCCCTGGGTACCGAGGATTGCTGCCGGAAACCGCGGGCAGCTTCCCGAAGCGGGAGGGTAACGGTGCAGTATAAATTTACCGCTCCACGGCCCTCATGGGGCACTTCGGTTCATTTAGAGTTGAAGCAGACCCCGCCCATATCGCATGAATGCCATCGACGATCTCCTGTCTCGCGTTTTTCGGCTGCCCTCGTTTCGGCTGAGGCAGCGGGAGGTCATCGAAGACGTTACTGCCGGGCACGACGTGCTCTGCGTCATGCCAACCGGCGCCGGCAAGAGCCTCTGCTTCCAGCTGCCTGCGCTAATGATGGAGCACCTGACGCTGGTGGTTTCGCCGCTGATTTCCCTCATGGGCGACCAGGTGCGCCAACTCCAGGCATTGGGAGTTCCTGCGCTGCTTTTGAACAGCTCGCAGGATTCGCACGAGCAGTCCCAGGTGCTGGCCAAGCTGCGCGACGGCTTTTCCGGGCTGTTGTACCTCGCGCCGGAGCGTTTCGCAGCGGCGTCCTTCCGGCGCATTCTCCCGGAGTTGAAGACTTCGCTGCTGGTGGTGGATGAGGCGCACTGCCTCAGCTTCTGGGGTCACGACTTTCGACCCGAGTACATGAAGCTGGCGGAGATCCGGGAGGCGCTGCACTCGCCTGTCACCATGGCGCTGACCGCAACGGCCACGCCTACGGTACGTCAGGACATCATCCGCCTGCTGGGGTTGCGCGAGCCGCGGGTGCATGTTACCGGCTTCGATCGTCCGAATCTCACCTACGCCTGCCGCCGCCTGGATACGGAAGCCGAGAAGGACGAAGCCCTGCTGCAAGGTTTGGCGAAGCAGCCTGGCAGCGGCATCGTGTACTGTGCCACCAGGCGCGGGGTCGAACAGTTGGCCGCGCTATTTCAACAGCGCTTTCCGAAGCGCGTCATCCGCGCCTATCACGCGGGCATAGACGGCGAGACGCGCACCCGGAGCCAGGAAGATTTTATGTCGGCGCCCGGTGCGGTGGTGGTCGCCACCAACGCCTTCGGCATGGGCATCAATAAGCCCGACATCCGCTTCGTCATTCACTACAACATTCCGGCCAGCCTTGAGGCCTACTACCAGGAGGCAGGCCGTGCCGGGCGCGATGGCCGGCCGGCTCTGTGCGTTCTCTATTGCAGCCTGCGCGATCGCCACACGCAGGAATTCTTCATCGACAAAATCGGCGAGAACAACACCTCTCTGACCGACGCCCAGATACGAACGCTGCAATCGCACGCGCGCCAAAAGCTGGAGCAGTTGCTCGCCTACGCCTTCCGCCTCCGCTGCCGCCGGCATTCGATCCTGGAATATTTTGGCGACGAAAGCCTGCCCGCCGACTGCAATTGTGACGTCTGCCGTGGGCACGTTCGGATGCAGAAGGCTCCGCAACCGGCTCGAACGGTGTCTCCTCGAACTCGGACGAAAGAACGCGTTATGGATGACCCGACGGACTTGGATGGTGCTTCGAATGGGCGGCTGGAAAAGCTGAAAAAGGTTCGTCTCGAATTGGCCCGGGCACAGGACGTTCCGGCGTTCTGTATCGCTCACGACTCCGTGTTGCGAACCATCGCATGCACGGCACCTGCAGATCTTGTCGCGCTGGCGCAGATCAAAGGCATCGGCCCCGCCAAGCTCGACAAATATGGTCCCGCATTTCTACAGGCTTTGAAGGGCTGACCTCAACGCCGCTGCCTGGTTTGAACTCGTGGTAACCCTTGTGGCGAAGGCATTCCACAGATAAGCTGAACCTCCTTTGCATTCCCAACGCTGAACACTCACGAAGGAAGAACGAGTCGATGAAATCTGCTGGTCGCGCCTTTGCTGTGCTTGCCGTGCTCGCTCTCTCTGGATTCTCAACCTCGATTCGCGCCGCTACCCAAGCTGCCGCAGAGAAGATGACGCCGTTGCTTCTCGCCGTACAGAACGCGCCGATCCCCTTCATGGGCTCCGACGGACGCGAGCACTTGGTCTATGAGTTATGGATGACGAATGCCTCCAGCGCCGAGATCGCGATGCAGAAGGTTGAAGTTCTCGGCGACGGTGCGGTATTACAGACGCTCGATACCGCAGCCATTGCCGGTCGGCTTCAGCCGGTTGGTCAGCGTCAATCGACCGGAACGCTCGCAAGGAGCACGCAGGCTCTGTTGTTCCTGAACGTCACGCTGGCGCCGGGTAGCACGGTGCCGCATCAGCTCTCGCATCGCGTCGCGATCCACGTCGAGGCTGCGCCTCCGGGCAATCAGGATTTCAGTGAAGATGGTGGCGAGGTTGCCGTCGATCGCCGTTCGGTCGTTGTGGTCGATGCGCCGCTCCGAGGCGACAGCTATATCTCTGCAGACTCCTGCTGCGACGCCACACGCCACACGCGGGCGGCACTTGCGGTGAACGGACACGTGTCCATCGCGCAGCGCTTCGCGGTTGATTGGGAGCAGATGAATGCCAGCGGCAGCATCTACTCCGGCCCGCGGGAAAAGCTCGAGAGTTACGCCATCTTCGGCAAACAGGCGCTGGCCGTGGCAGACGCGACGGTCGCCTCCGTGATTGATGGTTTGCCGGAGCAGACTCCCGGGAAGTACCCGACAAATATCGCAGTCGATCAGGCAGACGGCAACCCGGTGATCCTGGAGTTGGGCGGTCATCAGTACGCTCTTTACGCGCACCTGCAGCCGGGAAGCATCCGGGTGCATAAAGGCGAACACGTGAAAGATGGGCAGGTGCTTGGGTTGGTCGGAAACACCGGCAACTCGCTGGTGCCGCACCTGCATTTCCACGTGATGGATTCGCCGTCGCCGCTGGGATCGAACGGGCTACCGTATGAGATTCGGCGCTTCACCGTCACCGGCAAAACGCCGGGAACGGAAGCCTTCGACGAAGCCGAATCCAAGGGGACGCCGGTGCCGGTAACTCCCGTGTCTCCACCGGACACCGTAACGAAGGCCATGCCGCTGGACCAATTGATCATCTCGTTCGCCGAGCGATAACGGAAAGGTTGCCCGCTTGAATGAGCTCTCGCTATTCCTGGGCGTCGGGATGATCCGGGCTTTAAGTTTGGTGTGTCATCGGCAGCTCTCGTCGGCAGCACACGATCTCAGCAAACCTCGCCCGGGGAAAGCTCGTCTCAGTACTACCGCGTCTAGCGGAGACCTGATTGTTTATCACGAGGAAGCCATGACCAAGACCCTGCTCGCTACCATAGCGCTTGCGTTTGCTGTAGCAATGCCAGTGCTCGCCCAGAACTCCACTCTACCCTCGTCCAGCCCGACCACGGGACAGCAACCCGACCAGAACAGCCCACAGCCGATACAATCTCCGGAGCGCGGAGCGAGCGCCGGCAGCATGGACTCGCAAACATCGCAAACAATGTCGGGAACCATCAGTGCCGACGGCAAAACTTTTACCAGCAATGGCACCAGCTATACCGTCAGTAACCCGAACTCGGTAAAACCGTATGCGAACCAGCCGGTCGCGGTGGGCTACGAGATGGATGCCAACAATTCCATCCGCATTACCAAGCTGATGCTGAATAAGCCCCAGCACTAGATCGAGGTCGCGCACAAAACAGGGCGGGATTTCTCCCGCCCTTTGTCTTGCTCTAGTTGTTGGATGGTTACTCGGCCGGCTGATCGGCGGCCTTGCTGATAGCGATGGTCTCGCCCACGTCACCCACTTTAAAGCGAGCGAAGCGCTTGACCGAGATGTTCTCGCCCAGCTTGCCCACCACCGTGGCGATGAGCTGGTAGACGCTGATGGTCTGGTCCTTGATGAAGGGCTGCTCGTACAAGCAGACTTCTTCATAGAACTTGGACATCTTGCCTTCGACGATCTTCTCAACTACCGGAGCGGGCTTGCCGGTCTTGGCTGCCTGGTCGCGATAGATGTCTTTTTCCTTCTCCAGCGCCTCGGGGGTTACGTCTTCCTTGCGGATATAGCGCGGATCGGTGGCGGCGATATGCATGGCGATGTCGTGCACCAGGCCCTTGAAGTCGTCGGTGCGGGCGACGAAGTCGCTCTCGCAATTAACTTCGACCAGCACGCCGATCTTGCCGCCGGCGTGGATGTAGCTGGCCACCGAGCCTTCGCTGGTGGTGCGCGTCGCCTTCTTGGCGGCAGTAGCGATGCCCTTCTTGCGGAGAATGACGATAGCCGCCTCGATGTCGCCCTTGGCTTCGGTCAGGGCGTTCTTGCAATCCATCATGGGGGCGTTGGTCTTGTCGCGAAGCTCTTTTACCTGTGCTGCGGAAATGTTGTTCACGGTTGTAGTGCTCATCTCTCTCGGAATCCTCGCTCTTCGCCATTCGCTATTCGCTTTTCGCGGCGAAGGACCGAAAAGCAAGTGAATCAGTGCAGTTCGCTTCTCCCATTTCGACTGCCATTCTGCCGAATAGCGAAGGGCGAATAGCGAAAAGCGTCTTTCAGAAAATAATGCCCGCGCATACATCGGGCGCGGGCGGATGATCCTCGCAAAAATCGAGTCGGTGCTTACGCGCTTGTATTTTCTGCGGCGCGACGGCCTCCGCGGCCCAGCACCTCTTCCATGCTGACTTCTTCGGAGTCGTCGATAGTCGACGTTTCCCCAGAAGCAACAGCGCCTTCTTCGGCCGGGCTGGCAGCGGCGGCTTCCGCAGCCTCGCTGTACTGCACGCCCGACGCGACTTCGGCGACCTGCTTGTCGTTGGCAGCCTGCGAACCTTCGACTACCGAGTCCGCAATCTTCGATGCGAACAGGCGGATGGCGCGCAGCGCGTCATCGTTGCCTGGGATCACGTAATCTACTTCGCTCGGATCGCAGTTGGTGTCGACCACGGCGACTACCGGAATGCCCAGCTTGCGCGCTTCCTTCACCGCAATCTGCTCCTTGTTGGAGTCGATTACGAAGAGAAGGTCGGGCAGCCGATTGAGATTCTTGATGCCGGCAAGGTTGGCCTGGAGGTGCTTGCGCTCGCGCTCCAGCTTGATGACTTCTTTCTTCGGCAGCAGCTCGTAGCGGCCGTCGGTGGCCATCTCGTCGAGCTCTTTCAACCGCTTCACCGACTTCTGCACCGTCACCCAGTTGGTCAGCAGTCCGCCCAGCCAGCGCGAGTTCACGTAAAACATTCCGCTGCGGCCCGCCTCTTCGGCGATGGCATCCTGCGCCTGGCGCTTGGTGCCGACAAACAGCACCAGCTTGCCTTCAGCTACCTGGTCGGTAACGAACTTGGACGCTTCCTTGAACATCTTCAGCGTCTTCTGCAGGTCGATGATGTAAATCCCGTTGCGCTCGCCGAAGATGTATTCCTTCATCTTCGGATTCCACCGTTTGGTCTGATGCCCGAAATGAACGCCAGCTTCGAGCAGCTCCTTCATCGTGATATTTGCCAAGCTACCTCCTCGGTGCTTGCATCCTTCGCGCTCAACACGCGCTCCGGATTGCTTTTCCCGGTCACCCGCACGCGAGTGCGGGAAGAATTCGTTCCGGTTGATACTGCTTTGAGCCACTCACCCCCGGAACCAAAAGGCAAGCAGTTGCCAGTACCCAGCCAGGCTAGTCGCCAGTATTTCCCACTGGCTACTGACGGCTGGCGACTGACTACTATCTCTTCGAGAACTGGAAGCGCTTACGGGCGCCCTTCTGGCCGTACTTCTTGCGTTCTTTGCCGCGAGCATCGCGACGCAGGAAGCCTTCGGCCTTCAGCTTGGGGCGCAGCTCAGGATTGAACTCCTGCAGCGCACGGGCAACACCCATGCGGACCGCGCCGGCCTGGCCGTTCACGCCGCCGCCGCTGACCGTGCAGGTCATGTTGAAGCTGCCCTGGGTCTCGGTAAGCACGAAAGACGACTTCGCCATGATGCGCTGCGCTTCGGTGACAAAATGCTCATCGAACGCTTTGCCGTTAACCTTGAACTCGCCGTTGCCGGGACGAAGGAACACGCGGGCGACGCTCGACTTGCGACGTCCCGTGCCGTAGTACTGAACCAGTTCTGCCATCGTTATCGCTCGGGAGCAGAGCTCCCTTGATCCTTCCAGAAAAATTTGTGGACACGCCTTCACGGCGTGCCGTCGAAAACCTAGGCGCGCTTTGCCGCCGCCAGCGCTTCAGGCTTCTGCGCCAAATGCGGATGCTTGTCGCCGCGATACACCTTCAGCTTGCCGGCCATCGCGCGGCCCAGCTTGGTGTGCGGCAGCATGCCCACGATCGCCTCTTCGACGATCTGCTCAGGCCTGCGGATCAAGCGCTTCTTGTACTCCTCGGACCGCATGCCGCCCGGATAGCCGGAGTAGTGGTGATAGACCTTGTTATCGGCCTTGAGGCCTGTGATCTTGATCTTCTCGGCGTTAATCACGATGACGTGGTCGCCGGTATCGATGAATGGCGTGTACTTGGGGCTGTCCTTGCCAGACAGGATGCGCGCCACACGCGACGCCAGCCGGCCTAATACCTCACCGTCAGCATCAATGACAAACCACTTGCGCGCAATTTCCCCTTTGGGGAAATACGTTGACATCGCTAAACTCTCCCAGATAGTTGAAGACCGCGAAAGAGCCGCTTGGTTCTGGCGCTGGACGCGCAAAGACCTACAGGCGGGCAAACGCAGGACTGCGAAAGATGTAAGGATAGCCGATTGGCGCTGCCATTGTCAATGAAGGGCGGGGTTTTATGGAACTCTAAGCCCTTGCGCCAAATGGGGAAAGCCTCGCCACCATTGTAGCTCGATAAAGCGGGCCTGGAACCCATCTGCGTCGGAAAAACCGAATCCGGACAGAGCGTCACCGGCACGGAAGAGGCAAGCTACTTCGTCCAACTTGTAGACCCTGCGATGTGGCTGCTCTGCGACGGTCATGCTGTCGCCCAAGGTAAAGGTAATCGCGTCAGGCGAAAGCTTCGACAATGGGAGGACGAGTGCTGCGGGTCGGGATCGGTCCGCGCCGTGCGAGAAGTCGCCCAGGAAAAAGTAGCTAGGGCGCGGAGCCAGAGTTATTCCTAGAGCTAGGCGAGCCGCTTCCGCTAGCCACTTCTCCGTCTCAAGCCGCCGGGTGAGATAGTCCGGTTTCAGGGTGGGCCGCAGCCCTCCTCGCAAGCGATCTAACACCCGCGAAGCTTCCGAGTCCGGCAAGGCGCACAGATTGGGACACGGACCCACTGCGGGATCGTATCGGTGCGTTACTACCTGTGGCATGGTGGGCATATCAGAGACCGTTCGCGCGGTAACCCGGACAGCACAATACCATGATTGAGCGGCGGCGCCTCTGGCCAGACAGCGTTTCACTTCGCTGGTCGAGCAACCGGAATTCCGCCGAGTCAGTGTCCGTCTTCGAGCCGGGCAATTCTCCAAGGGAGCCGGCTCCTGTGGCTGTCATGGGCGGGACTCGCACTCCTGCGCTGGGCCAGCAAGGTTGATCCTGTCCAGGTATTGCGGTCGGAGTAGTGCTGCTCACTGGAGCTGCTTCATCAGCTCCGGATGCCTGGCGCGCAGCCAGTAGTATTCGTTGATGGGCCGGTCATCCTGCAACGCGGGCGTATTGGGCGCACCCACCATCATCTTCTTGGGCGAAAGTTCGCGCGAGACCAGCAGGCCATACTGTTCCTCAGACGATTTTGCCGGCCCCCATTCCATCATGTCGGTCAGAGCGCCCTGGGGCGTTCGCGCCACCAGCTCCTTGGCCGAAAGTTCCGCGATCGGGCTCATGCTCGCAAGGAAGTGATAGTTGGCTCCGCCCTCCAGCGACTGATACACGCGCACATAGGGAAACTCGTCTGTCAACGCGCGGGTCACGGCAGCGCGGTCGACATCGTCTCCGTCATATAACCACTGCTGAAGGATGCCGACTGAAGTCATGTGCTGCTTGGCCACGGCATAGAAATCGCGCGAGTACAGCAGGCTGGACGCCGCAGCTTCCAGTGGGGGCGGCGGATCGATAATGATGGCGTCGAACTTCTGACTCGAGCGATCCAGAAAGCGGCGACCATCATCGATGACGATGTGCGCGCGCGGCGAGGTCAGCAAGGCCGCGCCGTCAGGATGATAGTAGGGGAAGACCTTCGGCACGCTCGGCACTAGCTCGACCACCGTCACCGGTATGCCCCACGACATGGCGGAGCGAAACGTCGTGCCCATGCCAAAGCAGATGATCAGCGCATTGCGCGGCGGCTGCGCCAGGTGTGCCAGCGTGAAATGCGCCATCATTTTCGTGATGGGTGTGAGGCTGGTCATGCCGACCCCATTGACCAGCAGCAGCTTGTCCATACCATCGCCAGTAGCGAGAACGGTCGCAGTGCGATCGCGCAGAATGACGCTGTCTGGGAAGTCCACTTCGTAATCTCTGGTGAAGAAGAAGAGCGTCACCGCCGCGATTACCAGCGCCGCGGCAGCCGCGAGTCGCAGGCCCCGCTCGCTTCTTCTCCATCCGAACAGCCCCATACCGATCCAGGGCGCGACCAGCAGCAACATCGAGACGCGTTCGCCAAACAGAGGCAGCAGAATGAACCCGGCCAAGACCGGTCCGACAATGCATCCGATGACGTTGACGGCGTACGCACGACCAGCGCGATCGGGATCGCCCTCGGACCAGCGGTCGACCAGCATCGGCGTGAGAAAACCAATCACAGCGGAGAACGGAAAGACGCCCACGAAGATGCGGAGATCGGCGCGCATCACCAGCCGGGGATCGGCCGTGAGCAGTGGCAACAGCCCAAATGCCGCGAGCGATATCCAGAGCAGACGGCTTTCCGCCCGAGCTCCACGACGGCTCCAGAACCGATAGGCTTGCGAACCCAGGAACGTGGCCAGCAGATACGCGGCAAGGATCTCCGCAAACGAATAAACAAACGGGCCAACAAAATAGGTGAACAGGCGAATCCAGACCACTTCGGCCGCCATCGTCGCCAGGCCGGTTGTGAACAACAGCAGCAGGATCGTCCTGCTGTTGGCGGTGGCGATTGGCGAAGCCTGCACTCCTTGGGGTGCGGATTCGGCGAAGCGCCAGCTTGTGGCGAAAGTCAACGCAAAGGCGGAAACGAAGATCACCGCGTTCAGCAGGGCGCAGCGCTGTAATGTGCCGTGGAAGCCATAGAGCTCCACGAGCGAAGGCGCAAGAGCCGCACCGGCAACTGCGCCCATGACGTTGGCGATGTAGAGGAAGCTGAAGGAGCGTTGCGACTGCTGGCGCCTCGCGCTTCGGATAGCAAACATCGCCAGGGGTATCGTCGCGCCCATGCAGGCGCACCACGGAATCAAAGTCAGTGCGAGCCAGGCGCCCGAGAGCAGGTAGAACGTGCCGGACGAAACGGTGGCATTACCACCCAGCCCTTCCAGCAGCCGGCTGCCCCACGCCAACTCCAGCGGAACCAGCAGCGCCGAAGCGCCGATCACCAACTCGCAGATCGCATACAGCCGCAGCGGCGGAAACTTGATGCGGTCACCGTAGCGTCGCACCCATCGTCCCGCCAGCCACGAGCCGGCTCCCAATCCGGCCATGAATACCGAAAGCAGGATGGAGACCAGCGCGGTCGTAACTCCGAAACGCGCCATAGCCAGGCGCAGCCAAACCAGCTCATAAACCAGGCTGCACAGCCCGGAAAGAAAAAAGAAGATTGCGAACCAGAGCATGATGGATTCCGCTCGCTCCGTCGGGAGCAGTACAGTGTACCGTCCCCACTCAGCTCGCGGCAGAAATACGTGGCGCAGCTATAGTCCGGAGTATGTCTTCTTGTGCAACAGGCTGCTCTCGTCTCCGATGAGCACGGGCATGGGGAAGCCTTCCGACGAGATCAGCAAACGTGGGTTCGGCAGATTCTCCGGAGCACCGAATACCAGCGTCGTCACGGCAAAAAATTTTGGGGAACTACTTGTCCCGAGCTGTCCGGATCACCGATTCCATCTGTTCCAGATAAGTTTCCAGAGCGCGCCGCCCTGCCGAGGTCAGCTTGAACTCGGTACGCGGCTGGCGGCCGACAAATGACTTGGTGCAGCGCACATAGCCGGCGTCTTCCAGCTTGCGCGCGTGGACGCTCAGGTTGCCGTCGGTGATCTCCAGCAGCCCCTTCAAGTCGTTAAAGCTGAGCGTTTCGTTGACCGCCAGCGCGCTGATGATGCCCAGACGCACCCGCTCATGAATGACCGGGTCGAGACTGAGAGCGGGCGCGAGCGTGTGTTCCCGCGAGGCGCTTTGGCGACGGCGCGGAGCCGCGTTCTCTTCTGAATTGAGCGCGTGCCTAGCCACCGTGCCTCCTCGCAATGACATCCCGAAACCCGACGTGCAGCAGTCCAAAAGCCAGGCCCAGCGCGATGTTCGCCCAGAACCACGGCAACGGCAGGGTGATCGCGCCAGCGGCAACGAAGGCCGCGCCCATGGCCGGCACCGTACGCACCGAGAACGCTCCCGCCTGCATCACGGCTACGCCGTAGAGTACCAGCCAGACACCCGGTATCAGCCGCACCGGCCCCTGCCACATCAGGGCGACTGTCAGCAGGCCGCCGGCTGCGAGCGCGGGCAGCAATCCGGCGAAGAGTCTGCGTCCGGAGATCGACAGGATCTCGGTACCGAGCCGGGTGGCTTTCTGATGCATCATCGCCAGCCCAATCGTCGCGGCCGCCATAGCCTCGATAAGCCAAGCCGCCAACCATCCCTCGGCTGTCTTCTGATGCAAGGCAATCGGAGTCGCAATCAGGGCAGTGACCCCCATGATGCAGAAGCCCCACCCCGGCACGGCAGTGAAAGCCGAACTACGCTCCATGGCCTGACGAATTACCCGCAGATGTTCCAGGGCGGCGGGGGTTTCGCCGTCAGCCGGCCGGCTGCTCTTGCGTCGACAAGGTCGCGACTCTGGCACGGAAATACACTAGCCCGGCAACCGGAGCATGTCAAGTACTTTACAACACAAAGTATACTGACACTCCGCGACTCGGGGGAAATGCGTTAGGCTTATGGCTCGATGGCATCCCGGTTTCCGCTACTCCGCTTTACGTTCCTGACCTGGTTTCTGCTGTCTTGCGTTGGGTTGGGCCACGCCCAAGTTATTCCGTCGCGGTTGGCTACTTCCAAAGAAATCCATGACATGCTGGTCAACTACATCGACGTCCAGCATAAGAGCCACGGGATCGTAGTCGGCGTCATCACCAAGCGTGGCCGGGAGATCATCGCTTACGGGCACTTTGACGCTGCCGACTCGCGCGTTCCCGACGGTGATACCGTGTTCGAGATCGGCTCGATCAGCAAGGTGTTCACCTCGCTGTTACTCGCCGACATGGTGGTGAAGGGCGAGGTCAAGCTCGACGACCCCATCTCGAAATATCTTCCCGCGTCGATAAACGCGCCCACGCGCAACGGCAAACAAATCACGCTGCTGGACTTGGCGACACACTATTCGGGACTGCCGCGTATGCCCGTAGGCTGGACCTGGGACTACTCGCCAGAGCAGATGTTCGAATCGCTGAGTCACTACCAACTGACGCGCGATCCCGGCCAGAAGTATGAGTATTCAAACTACGCGGTTGGCCTGCTGGGGCAAATCCTCGCCTTCCGTGCGGGCACCGATTACGAGACGCTGTTGCGCACCCGCATTACTGAGCCGCTTGGGATGCAAAGCACGGCTATACATCTGACTCCTGCAATGAAAGCCAACTTCACTCCCGGCCACGGTCCGGGCCGGGGGACTTCACCCCCTTGGGAGATACCGGCGCTGGCTCCCGCGGGAGGTATTCGTTCTACCGTCAATGACCTGCTGATCTTTCTCGCCGCCAACATGGGCATCATCAAGACGCCGCTTGAGCCCGCGATGAAAAAGATGCTGAGCGTCCACCGTCCGGTTTCGTCCGGATTGCAGGTCGCTCTGGGTTGGCACATCCAGAACGGCATCATCAATCACAACGGACAGACGAATGGCTATTGCTCGTTCCTGGCGTACGACCCACAACGCAAGGTCGGCGTTGTGGCCCTTTCTAACTCCAACCAGGGCATCGACGATATCGGTTGGCGCGTTTTGCGCTTTCCGTCGCCCCGGCTGACCGAGCAGCAACCCGACATCCCCAACCTTCACCCGTAGCTGATGTCGGCTTATATACTTTCCAGCAGTCTCAGACGCGGCATGATAGCTTCAACAAAATCAACGGGCGTGAAATGTTGCGTGTAGGTCTTACCGGCGGCATCGCCTGCGGCAAATCGACGGTGGCCGAGATGTTGGTCCGGCGCGGAGCACGCTATCTGTCCGCCGACGATCTGGCCCACCAGCTCTACACTCCCGGCGCGGAAGTATACGACGCGGTCATCGCTCATTTCGGCCGCGACATCGTCAATCCTGACGGCACCATCAATCGCAAGAAGCTGGCCAGTATCGTGTTCCCCGATCGCATCGGGGAGTTGAATGCCATCGTGCATCCCGCCGTTGTGGCGGCGCAGAAACGCTGGATGGCCGAAACCGTGCGCAACAATCCGAATGGGATCGCCGTCGTCGAGGCGGCGTTGCTGCTCGAAGCTGGGGCACAAACAGACTTCGACAAGATTCTGGTTGTGACCTGCGACTTCGAACGCAAGGTCCAGCGCTATGCGCAACGCATGGGTATCCCGGTCGAAGCCGCGCGCGCTGAGGTCCAGCGCCGTAGCGCCGTACAGATGAGTGACGAGCAGAAAGCCGCGGCCGCCGACTATGTGATTGAAAACTCGGGCTCGGTTGAGAACGCCGAGCGGCAGGTCGAGCTCATCTGGCCGCAACTGCAGGCGCTGGCTCAAAGCCGGGCCCTCTAGCGCAACAGATGCACAGATACTGCCGATTTCGTTACACTTTTTGTTAGAGGACGTCTATTCCCTGTTTTGTCACCGTGACGGCGGAAATCCTTAAAACAGCATGAGATTCCTACGACCTTTCATACTCGGCATCGTTATTGCGAGCGCTTTTTACTGGCTCACCACCCATCATCAGGGCGCGGACCCTATCGCCGGCATCCTTGCACGGCCTACGCATGTGGAGTTGAGCGAAGCGGCGGGGCCGGAAAAGCTCGACCCGGAAGAAGAAAACAACATTGAGGTCTATCACCGGGTGATCCCGTCGGTGGTCAACATCACCTCGAAGACCGTCGCCTACGACTTCTTCTTCGGGCCGGTACCTCAGGAAGGTCAGGGATCCGGGCTTCATTATCGACAAGGAAGGGCACATCCTTACGAACTACCACGTTGTGGGAGATGCCGCGCAGGTCGACGTTACCCTGCACAACAAGAAGACGTATCATGCCACGGTAATTGGTCGCGATCGCGCGCATGACTTGGCGGTGGTGCAGATCAAGGCGCCGGAGGTAGTTCCCGCAGTGCTGGGCGAGTCCAAGAATTTGCAGGTAGGCCAGAAGGTGTTCGCCATCGGCAATCCATTTGGACTTTCCGGAACCATGACGCGCGGAATCATCAGCTCGCTGCGTCCGATCCGCAGCCCCGAGGGTGCCTACATCGAAGAAGCCATCCAGACCGACGCCGCTATTAACCCCGGCAATTCCGGAGGCCCGCTGCTGAACTCGCACGGCGAGGTCATCGGCATCAACAGCATGATCGCGACGGGAGGCTCGAACCAGAGCGCTGGCATCGGCTTCGCCATTCCTATCAACACCGCCAAGGCCGTGCTGAACGACCTGATCACGCTCGGCTCGGTGCGCCGGCCATCGCTGGGCATCGTCTCCCTGCCCATCGGTCCTGAGTTGGCGCAGGAGATCGGCCTGCCGGCTAACTACGGTGTACTCATCATTCGTGTAGTCCCCGGTGGCGCAGCCGATCAGGCAGGCCTGAAGGGTGGCAATGAGCGCGCCTATCTGGGCGCTACACCCATCATGATTGGCGGCGACCTGATCGTCTCCATCGACAACGACCAGATTGGCGATCAGCAGGACCTGGCGAATGCCATGAATAAGCACCGCGCCGGCGACCGCGTGTTCGTCACCGTCTATCGCGGCAGCCGCAAGATGCGGGTGCCGGTCACGCTGGGTGAAGAACGGCAAAAGAGCTGAGCCGCGACCACGAGACCTTCGGCTTGGGCCCGGCATTCTTCCCGTTGCCCCTACGCTCGGCGGTCAGCTATGATTTCTAGCTATGTATGACGAATTCCATGCGGTTGACCGTTGGAGTGGCAAGCAGCTGTATTGCCGCTACCAGGCCCTAATCGTCGCCATTGCGACCCGGCATGCCGATGCCGTTGACATCAAGTTCATGGTCGACGATCGCCCCGTATGGATTGCCTTGCCCCACATGGCATGGGTGGAATACAACCGGCAAACCGGAAAGATCATCACCGATCCGATGGCGGTTCAGATTGCCGGGCATTACTTGAAGTGGGCAATTGAATCGGGTGAGGACAACGGCCGCGAGATGTATACCCTGACCGTCGAGGAAACTCTCGACCAGCTCAAAGCCGTAATGGATGAAGCTCTCCAACCTGCTCGCTGACCTCGCCTGACCGGGCCTGTTTGCATCTATTCTGTGGAGTTTTTTCTGCGCTGCTCCGGAATGCGAATCCCGATTGCCGGACCTTGCCATGTTCGGCCTGAATGAAGGAATACGTTCTATGTCCTCTTTACTGCAGACTCCCGATGTGACCCAACTGCTCGGGCAAAAAAACGTTCATCGCAATCTTCACCCGCCGCAACTGATTGAAGCGGCGTTGCGACGCGGTGAAGCCGAATTGGGCGCTCGCGGATCGCTGGTGGCCGCGACCGGCAAGTGCACCGGCCGCTCGCCGAAAGATAAGTTTGCCGTGAAGGACGCCATCACCGAGAACCGCGTGGACTGGGGCTCGGTGAATCTGCCCATCTCGCCCGAGATCTTTGACTCTCTCTACGAACGCGTCCTCGAGTATTTATCCGGTAAAGAGCTGTTTGTGCAGGACCTGTACTGCGGCGCCGACCCGAACTACCGGCTGCCGGTACAGTTCATCAACGAATTTGCCTGGCACAACTTGTTCGTCCGGCAATTGTTCATCCGCCCGACGCCGCAAGAGCTCAAGAATCACGTACCCGAATTCACGGTCATCAGTGCCCCCAACTTCCTCGCCGACCCTAAGCGGGACGGCACGAACTCCCCGGTTTTCATCATCGTCAACTTCACCAAGAAGATCGTGCTCATCGGCGGCACCGAATACGCCGGTGAAATGAAGAAGTCGATTTTCGGCATCATGAACTTCCTGCTGCCCGAGCGGAATGTGTTCCCCATGCACTGCTCGGCCAACGTCGGCCAGGATGGTATGACCGCGCTGTTCTTCGGACTGTCGGGCACCGGCAAGACGACCCTCTCAGCAGATCCCAAGCGCCGCCTGATCGGCGATGATGAGCATGGATGGAGTACCAAGGGTGTCTTCAACTTCGAGGGCGGATGCTATGCCAAGTGCATCGGCCTCCGTCCCGAAACCGAGCCGCAAATCTATAACGCGCTCGGCTTTGGTTCCGTGCTGGAGAATGTTGTGCTCGATCCCATTACCCGCGTCCCTGACTACAACGACGACAGCAAAACGGAAAATACACGCGCGGCCTATCCGGTGGAGTTCATCGAGAATGCGGTGATTCCCGGACTCGGAGGTCATCCTGGAAACGTCGTTTTCCTCACGGCGGACGCCTTCGGCGTTCTACCCCCGGTATCGAGGCTGACGCCGGAACAGGCGATGTATCACTTTATGTCGGGTTACACGGCCAAGGTTGCCGGAACCGAGGCCGGTGTGACCGAGCCGCAGGCGACCTTCTCGACCTGTTTCGGCGCGCCCTTCATGCCGCTGGCGCCCAAGGTTTACGCGGAGATGCTGGGCCGGCGGCTGCGGGAGCATAACGCCCAATGCTGGCTGGTCAACACCGGCTGGCAGGGCGGACCATACGGCATCGGCAAGCGCATGAGCCTGCCGTACACCCGCGCCATGGTTGATGCGCTGGTCGAGGGGAAGCTGGCGAACGTGGAGTACGAAATCGAACCGGCCTTTGGCCTCAGCATCCCGAAATCCTGTCCGGGAGTGCCGTCGGAGCTGCTGTCTCCCCGCAATTCGTGGAAGGATAAGGCTGCTTACGACAGGATGGCTGCCGATTTGTCGGCGCGCTTCGCCAGGAACTTTGAGAAGTTCGATGCTCCGCCCGAGGTCAAGGCCGCCGGTCCCAAGCCGGTGAAGTAAGTACCACGACCTGGAAGTCTGACGATGTGGCACAGCTATGGCTGTGCCGTTCCTTTTTTCGAAGCGCTTTTTCCAACGAAGAAATTTTTCCTACCGCGGGGAAAACGGAGTTACCGATCACGTCCAACCCGAAGGTGCGGAAGGCATTCAGATATCAGCAAACGCACGCTTAAAGGAGTGTTTCATGCCTGATTATCAGAGCACCGCAAGTGTGAAGGCTTCGGCTGATGCCTTGTTCGACTACCTCTCCGACATTCGCAACCTGCCCAAATATTTCAGCAGCATGACCAGTGCGGAAGGCGCGGGCAGCGGCGAAGTGAAAGTCACTGCCGACGTCCACGGCGAAAAGAAAACCGGCAAGGCGAAGTTCCACGTAGACAAAGCGGCCAAGAAGCTACAGTGGAGTTCCGAAGGTCCGAACGACTACCATGGCGAACTGGAAGTTACGGGGCAGGGCAACACATCGCAGGTCGCCGTTAAGGTACACACCAGGAAAACGAATAAAGAAGAAATCGAAGGCGGCTTGCAAAAGACGCTCGACAACGTTGTGCGCCTGGTCGAGCAGAACGCAGAAAAAGCAGCTTAGAACTGTGACTGGACGTGCTGTTCGCCGATGACCTTACCGGCGTTGTCGAACCAGATGACTTCGTACTTCGGCTGGAAGATCGAATACCAGTACTTGTAGACGAACTCCGCGGTGCAACCTTTGGGAACCGCGGTCAACGAGCCGCACGGCCCGTTGCGACTGGGATCGCCAAGTAGCTGGCGCACCACCTCACTGGGGTCGCCAATGGTGACCTGGGAGGCGTTCTGGCTCAGCTTCTGATCGTGGTGGTAGGCCCAGAAGGCCGCGATTACCAGGGCACCGGCGATGGCGATGAACACGATGCGTGTAATCATTAAGCTTCGTTCTTCGACCAGCAGCATGGCGTTGCGGGGAAGATAGCTCTTTCGGCGAAACCAATCTTCCATTGCCGCACGCAGGCGCTCCAGAGGCACATGCGTTCCGATTTCCATCTCGCCGTCGGCGATTGGGATGGTGTCGTCAAAAACCTGGTCGTTGGTGAAGTTGCGCATGCTGAAACTATCCAGCCACTTCATGGGACAAGCGAGTCTCTGCCCGCCTTCTTCGTACTCCACTCGGATTTTGCGCGCGAACATCTCTTGATTGTGCCGGAAAAGTGGTCGCTCTCGCCAGTGGAGATCTATGCTGCGTAGGGCGTGCTCTCGCCGACGAGTGCTGTCTCTTCTTCTGCCGCAGGAGTCAGCAGCGGCCAGCCCCGGCGTAACACGTAATCCAGCCATGCTCCGGCGATCTGCGAGGTCAGCACCGCTGCCAGCACCAGGGTTGTGTAGAACATCGGGCTGATGATTCCGGCTTCAAAGGCCACGCTCGCTAGCACAATACCCGGACCGCCACGAGCGTTGGTGGTAATGGCAAGATTGAAAAGATCGAGACCCCGGAAACCGGCAAATCTTCCGGCGAGCGAAACCGAGAGCACCTTCACGATGCAGCTTCCCAGCAGGAAAGCCGTCAGCATCCACAGCGAAAATCCGTGAACCAGGTCGAGCTTCAGCCCTACGATGGCAAAGTACACAGGAATGAAGAAGGCGAAGGAAACTTTGCCGATGGCATCCAGCGCCTCGGCGAACAGGCGACGCTTCTTGTGCACCACGGCGAACCCAGCCAGAAAAGCTGCGAACACCAGGCTGACGCCGAGCATTCCTGCCACCACGCAGTATCCCAACAGAACCGCGATGGCGTAGCCCAAAGGCGAATGTTGCGCCAGCACGTTGAAGCGCCACTTGTTGATGCGCTTGATGGCGCGCGGCAGGATCGTCAGCCCCAGGGCGAAGAAGGCGACCGTCGAGAGCAGATGATGCGTCATGCTGCGGGGATCAAGCGCGCCTTTGCCGGCCAGCGCGGTCGCCACCGCCAGCGCCAGCCACAGCACGATGTCCTCAAGCACAGCCACCCCCAGGATCAGCCGCGCGAATCGAGTGTGCAGGATCTTTAAATCTGCAAAGATTTTGGAGACTACCGGAACCGAGGTAACCGCGACCCCGACGGCCAGCACGATAATCAGCGATAGGCGATTGCCGTTGGGCCCGGCCAGCGCGGGACGAATCAGCCACGGCCCCAGCAGCAGCGCCAGCAGAAACGGTAGGCCGGTTCCGACGACCGTCAGCCAGCCCACTTCGCGGCGTTCTTCGCGAGTGAAGAGCTGGCGGGTCTCCGCGCCTGAGAGAAACATAAGCAGCAACAATCCCAACCAGTACACGAAGTCCAGAATCTCGCCTGGACGCTTGCCGCCATGCAGGAGATGTTCGATGAACGGTAGCCGCCCCAGCAATGCTGGTCCCAGTACGATGCCCGCCAGAATTTCCCCGACGACCTTGGGTTGGCGCAACTTCAGAAAGCAGTAGCCAAGCAACTGGGCAAATCCGACCAGAAGCAAAAGAAGACAAAGGATGGATGTGAGATCGGAATTAGACACGAGTGGCGCTCCCAGAGCTGTAGGATGAGCTTTCGAAACCACTGGTTTGCCGGCAATGCGTCAACGAAGTGCGATGTGGCCGGTGTCTTGACAATGCTTGCAATTGTGGTACCTTGTGGAAACTTGACTGCTCAGACGGTTGTCGACAGGAGAATCAAAGTTTCCGGTTTTCCTTGGCGGCGATTTTTTTGCGTCTGAGTCTACGCGCTCATACTTGCCGAACGAAGCTTTGCGAATGCCACTTTTCTCGGGCTTCCCATCACCCCATGGGTTCACGTCTTCAACTTAACTTAAGGCGGAGGCCTCTATGTTGAACCTGGGCGACCTCATGAATGGCGGCGTTATCAGCGCCAGCGCGGTTTTCACCGAAGCGGAAATGACGATCATCAACAACCTGACGTCGACGGAAGTTGCTGCCCTGATCAGCATCTGGGGCAAAGTTCAGGGGACAACGCTGATCAACAACAATTGCAACGCATCATCGATCAGCGGATCCTCGAAGAACACAATTGGCATTGTTTTCTGAAGTGCGGCGATGGCCGCGGCTGTGCAATCTGTGGTTAACCCCAGGAGGGTTCTGTGAACAACGTTCAGAGACTTACGCAAGCCGGTTTAATTCTCCCCAATGCCGCTGCCGCACTCAGCGCCGCCGATCAGCAACTCATCAACAGTCTTACCGACGACGAAGTGTCGGCTTTGATCAGCGTCAAGAGCAAGCTGGGCGACGACTTTGCCCAGCGGAATTCCCGCACCATCGGCATCGTTTTCTAGAGATGGAGAACTGACATGCTGGCCGCTGTCGAAACTCAAATAAGCCATAGCCGCCGTCTGCGCAGCAAAATTCAACTCATGCGCGGGGAGATGGATGCCGTTGCGGAGACGCTATGGAGCCATCCTCGGCTGCGTGAGATCTATCCGGAATTTCTCTTCCGTAATCACTCGGTCATCCGCTGCAGCGTGCCGCTGATGAAAAATGCCGCGGAAGAATGCGAGAAGCGGCTGGGAAAGGATCCCGTCGCCGAAGGGATGCTGGCGTACTTTCGCCATCACATTCCGGAGGAGACGGGCCACGACGACTGGGTCCTCGACGATCTGGAGCTGCTGGGTTACCAGCGGCAGGACGTGCTGAAGCGCATCCCACCTCCGTCTGCGGCTGCTCTGGCGGGAGCGCAGTATTACTGGATCCGGCATGTTCACCCGGTGGCTCTGCTGGGCTTCATCGCTGTGCTGGAAGGCACTCCGCCCGACGTCGCTTTCTTCGAAGCTACGGCAGACCGCATTGGCGTGCCGCGCAAGGCGTTCAGCAACCTGTTGCTCCACGGGAAGCTGGATCCGCAGCACCGCGACGATCTGAATCAGGCGCTTGATAGTCTTCCGCTCACCGAGGAGCATCACGCCCTGATGGGCGTCAGCGCCTTCCAGACCATCAGCTTGCTGACGCGGGTGGCCAGCGAAGCGTTACAATAGGCTGCCGAATTAGTCGTAGCAGTGCGCATTCCCCCGGGGCCATACGGATGATCGGCAGTACAATTTCGCATTACCGCGTAACAGAACGCCTTGGCCGAGGCGCCATGGGCCTGGTCTATAAAGCCCTGGACCTGAAGCTCCAGCGTCCCGTCGCCATCAAGCTCATCTCCCGCGAGATCGCCTTGAACCCGGAGCAGCGTACGCGCTTCGAGCGCGAGGCACGCACTGCGTCTTTGCTGGATCACACCAACATCTGCACCATTCACGAATTTGGCGAGACGCCCGACGGCGAGTTGTTCATCGTCATGGGTTTCTGTCCGGGCGAGAACCTGCGCATGCGCCTGGAGCGCGGCCCGTTGCCTCTGAAGCAGGCCATGAATATCGCTGAGCAGATTGCTGCAGGCCTGGCCAAAGCGCACAGCCTGGGCGTGGTGCATCGCGACATCAAGCCGGCCAACATCATGCTGCTGCCCGACGGCGGCGTAAAGATCGTCGACTTTGGCCTGGCGAAGCTCCCGCGCGAGGTGGGTTTGACCAACACCGGCGGCGTTGTCGGCACCATCCCTTACATGTCTCCTGAGCAGTTACGCGGCGACCCGCTCGACCGCCGCACCGACATCTGGTCCTGGGGCGTGACTTTTTACGAGATGCTGGCGGGCGACCGGCCATTCGAGGCCGGCAGTGAAGCCACCGTCATGCGCGCCATCATGGATCTGGAAGCGCCCTCGCTTTCAGCCCGACGTCCCGACGTACCGCTGGCGCTGGATCAACTCATCCAGCAGACCTTGAAGAAGGACCGAACGCAGCGCCCTGATAACGCTGGAGACCTCGTCGACAATCTTCGTGCGCTCCCGGTCCGCAGCGGCTCGGTGCCGGTTTTTCCGGTTTCGTCGCGGCCGCACGCCTCGGTCGCCGTATTACCGTTTCTGAATCATGGCTCCGAACCTGACAGCGAGTACTTCAGCGACGGCCTGACTGAAGAGTTGATTCATGCGTTGTCGCGCATTCCGGGGCTGCAAGTGGTATCGCGCACCTCGGCCTTCGAGTTCAAAGGCAAGGCTCAGGATGTTCGCACCATCGGTGAGCAGCTCAAAGTTTCCGCGGTGGTTGAAGGCAGCGTGCGCCGCATTGGGGATCGCGTACGGGTCAGTACGCAGCTGGTAAACGTCAGCGACGGCTTCTGCCTGTGGTCGCAGAAATTCGATGGCAAGATTACTGACATCTTCGAAGTGCAGGAAGAGATTGCGCAATCGATTGCCGACCTGCTGAAGGTCGAACTGGGCTCGAAGATCGGCAGCAGCGGCCTGGTCAAACGCTACACCGACAACTTCGAGGCTTACGACTTCTACCTTCGGGGACGCTTTCACTGGAACAAGCGCAGCGCCGAGGGATTTCAGAAAGCCATGGAGTACTATCAGCGGGCGCTGGAACTTGATCCCAACTACGCGCCTGCTTACGCCGGCATCGCCGACTACTATGTCGGCGTCGCATCCTGGGGACTCGCCCCTCCGACCGTGGCGTGGCCGGAAGCCAAAGAAGCCGCAAAGAAAGCCTTGGCCGCTGACGAGACTCTGGCCGAGGCGCACGCCTCCATGGGCATCATCCACATGTGGTACGAGTGGAATTGGAAAGAGGCCGAGCGCGAATTTCTGCGCGCCATGGAGCTTAACCCCGGCCTGCCAATTACGCACGTGTATTACAACCTGCTGCTGGTGCAGACTGGCCGCTTTGATGAAGCCGAAGAGCAGATCCGCGCGGCGATAGCCAGCGACCCGCTTTCGGTTCCGGCCAACGTTTATCTCGCCGGCGTCTATCACTACCGCCGTGACTACGACCGTTCGATTCAGCAGGCCCGCCGCGCGCTCGAAATCGATCCGCACGATATCGAGGCTCACATCGTGGTCGGGCTGAACTTCGAGCAGAAGCGCGAGTATCCCGAAGCCATCGCGGAGTTGGAGAAGGCATACGAACTCGCCGAACGTAATCCCCTGCTGCTGGGTCCGCTGGGCTCCTGCTACGGGGGCGCCGGCGACAAAGAGAAAGCTCTCAGCCTGGTGGAAGGCTTGAACGAAGCCGCGAAACAAATGTACGTGGCTCCCATGTCCTGGGTCATGCTCTATCTGGGGGTAGGCGATATCGACAGCGCCTTCCACTGGCTGGAAAAGTCTGCTGAAGCCCGCGATATCCTGCTCTGCTACCTGAAGGTCGGGCCTATCTACGATCAGATTCGCGAAGATCCTCGATACGGCGACTTGCTGCAGCGCACCAACCTCGCTGACGACGACTCGATCTCGCGCTTGCGCACGGTGACCGAACGCTCCGCGAAGGCGATGCCCTCTTCGCGACCCGGCAGCAGCAACTCGTAGCTACTGAACGGTGGCGGCGTTGGAAGCGATGACCGGAATATCGAAATACATCAACTCATTTCCGCCGGCGTCCTTAATGCCGGTCAGGTAGATGTGCGAGCCCTGTAGCGGCTGCCGGACGTTCATCACGTCGAAGAAGAGAAAGCCTGCCTTGGTGGTATGCGGCTCAACCGCCTCGGCTGCGAAGTTAGCCGCCTGAATCTCTACCCACTGCTTCTGCGCCTTCTTGTTCTTGGTATTGCCTGGCAGCGGTATTGGTCCAGCACGCTGCGGACTGGTACTGCTGCCGCTGATGTGCGCAACCCGGCGGAAGATATCGTCGTTGGTCAGCGACTCCAGTTTGCTGTGGCCGCCCGTAACGAGCTCGGCATGAAGGCTGGTGAGCGCGATGGGCTGGTCCCCGTCGTTCGTGATGACCAGGTACACCGGCAAAAGGCCCTCCTGAGTGTAGGGCGTGATAAAGATGTCGCTCTTCGGAGGCGCGTTGTAGACATCGATCGCAGCTGTCACCTTCTCATTGGTGTGCGCGTCTTTGCTGGGATAGGTGTTGGCGTTTTCCGGCCGCGGCATCACAAACTCTTTTGCGGCCCATACGCTCAAGGCGCTGAGGAATAGGACCAGCGCTACGGCCGGCGCGAATAAGAACCGTCGGAAGAACATACCGGATTATCCGCTTTCTTAGCGGAGTTGCTCAACTCGTTCGGTCGCATGTCCTTGACTCCGGGCGCGCGATGCACATAACCTCGCAGTCTCGCCCCGAAAGGATTGAAACGCTATGAGTCTGCTGCAATGGTGTGATGAAGGACCGGCAACCGTCGATCTGTCGGCGACGGTAAGTGATGCAGTACACCTGATGATCGACAAAGCCGTCGGCGCCGTAGCCGTGATCGACGAGCAGGGAATTGTTGCCGGCATGTTCACCGAGCGCGATGTATTGGCAAAGTTCGCGCTGAGCGGACGCGATCCCAGGCAGACGCCGGTGCGCGAGCTGATGAGTCCCATGGTCGAGATGGCCACCGAGGAGACTACCCCCAGCGAAGCACTCGAAGTCATGATCGAGCGCCACTACCGGCACATGCCCATCGTCGACGATCAGGGCAAGGTGCTGGGCATCTGCTCGATTCGCAACATCCTTCAGGCCAGGATCGACGACTTGCTGGCGCAGCTGGCTCATCCTTGAAATGAACCGGTACGATCTCTCGCGAAGCAACCCAGGACTTCGGCTTATGCAGCTTGGTGTCAGGGCACGAGTTTACTCGTGCCGTTCAGGTCTATTCAGGAGGTCGCGCCCTGACACAGAGCTGACTTCCTGGCAGCCGCGAATCGCACTTGCCGGAACATTTCCAAAATAAAAAGCCCGAGGCCGGTCGCCTCGGGCTAGTTTTATTTCCGCAGTTTTACCGCACGTTGTGATTGTGCTGGCAGCTGCCTCCCTGCACCGAGGTAATGTCCCCGGCCGAGGCATGCAACGTTTCATTCCAGCACGCGCCATTCGAGTTCTGGTACTGGTACGTCTCCGAACTCGCCTGTCCCTGGGTGGTCACGTTACCGGAAGCGCTGACGATCAGCGTGTCGGTCGGCGTAACGGCGTCCGAATACGAACTGGAATAGGTCGCAGTGCCGTTCAGCTTGATCAGCTCGGTCTTGGTGAAGCCCTGGTGAATCTCGCTGAACTGGCTAAACGATCCATCGGGATTGGCCCTGTAGTCGTACGAAAGCACCAGCGGCCACGAATACTGCTTGCTGTTGGTGGTGACGTTGGAGCCGGCGGTGGTCGTGGTGTTGGACGAGATGCTGGTGCTCTGGCCCACATACTGATCGTCGATCGAGCCATCGGTGCGCACGTAATACTTCTGCGCGTTGGTGAAGTCGATGCTCTGCACGACTTTGGTATCGACGCGTCCGTGAGAGGTATTCACATAACCCTCAACCGTGAAGCCGCGGTAGGAATTCACCGACAGTGTTCCCCACACGATCGCCGGCAGCGCCGTGATGTTCTCCACGATCGACGGGTCGGGAGGCGTGATGCTGTTGGTCGTCACTGCGCCGGTAACCTGGGTGGAACCGGAATCGAGATAGAGCAGAAGATTGCCGGTCGCCTCGAAGTATCCGTTGGCGTTGTAAACGCTCACGGCAACCGTGTGCTGCTGGCCGTTGCTCAGCACGCCGGCAAACGGCGTCAGGTCGACGCGATAGGGCTCGAAGTTGAGCGTGTGCACGCCCGGAATCGGCTGCCACAGGAACGGATCGATGCCACCGGTGAAAATCCACGGGTAGATGGGGGCAACGCCGGCCGGCGTTCCGTCGATGGTGACTTCGGCTTCGCGGAACGAAGTGTTGCCGCAGCTGAACAGCTCACCGGCCACATCGTTGGGAGCGCAGGTGTACCAGAACTCATCGCCCGACTGGCCTTGCGCGAAAACATCCAGGTAAGCCGCCTGCACGTTGGCCGGCATGCTGAAGGTTCCTGCCATCTGATCGCTCGGCGTGTTCAAGGTGACGGTCCCGCCGGTCGAACCGGCAGACAGCGGCAGTACCACGCCAGCCGTCGCGGGCGGATTCTGACCCTGCGCCAGCGGATAGAACTGGAGATACGCGCTGCCGTGATAGTGGCTGGTGTACTGGTTGTTGACCAGGTTGCCCAGCGTCACCTGACCCGCCTGCGCCACCGTGAACAGCGGGCTCATTTCGGTCAGATTGCTTTCAGTGTGCCAAGTACGTGTGAAGTTCTGCGAGGGCTCAGCCGTTGTGCCGAAAAAGATGTTCGATGCGCCGATCCAGATATTGGCGGTGCGGTCGTACTGCACGCCGGGATCGACCGACCAGTCAGCCTCGAAGACCACCGCAGCCCAGGGGCCGGGACATCCTGCCGGAGGCGCGTAGTTAAACGGCTTGGGATTGAAGTCGGCGAAGTCGAAATTCTGAAAGAGCGTCACCGTACAGGGCTGCGTTGCCGGTCGAGGCACGGGCGCGTTCGCCGTGACCGTATTCGGAGAGCCCACCACGGGATTGCTGGGAGCGACGTAGTTCTGCGCAAACGCCGCGCAGGTCAATAGGGTTACAAACGCGACGGAGGCAAACATCCGCAATGTCGGCAGCGAGCGATACGGTTTCATGAGTGGCTCCTTGGCAAGAAGGCGCGCTGCGTGAAGCACGCAGGGATGTCGTTAAGCATAGTTGTTCCCTCTCCGTCATTCAAGGAGCCGACCAAAGCTATTTCTCCAATACGCGATCGCGAGCAGGTTTTGACAATGGCATTTGTTATTTGAATGAAAACAAAGCCGTGATACTGTGAGTAGCCGCTCCCAAGACGAGAGTTCAACCTCATGATCCTGACCACGGAAGTATTTCACTATGATCCGGATATCACCGGCGTGTCCTGCGCGGGCCGCTTCACTCTGGGAACCCGTCTGAGCGAACTGGAAGCGATGATCAACTCCATGTTTGCCAAGGGCGCGCGCAAACTGGTGCTCGATTTGACCAACGTGGATTTCGTCGACAGCGCCGGTCTAGGCATCATCATGCGGATCTACGGCGAGATGGCCGAACTCGGAGGCCACTTCCGCATCGCCGGCCCGCACGAACAAGTGCGGCGCCTGTTTGACATCACCCGCACATCGGCAATCCTCCCGGTCGACCCCGACCTCATCACCAGCGTCCAGAAGCTACAGGAAGCGAAAGCAGCCACCTCGGAGTAACCCAGGCGACCCTGCCGCACGGACTGTCGGTAACCTGGCAGAATCGGACCAAACCCGGCTTTAATCCAGCCGCTGCAAGACTTTGCGCGCAAGCTCTTTGCTTGCAAGACTTTGGCGGGAATCATCCAGGGTTGTTCTTTATTTGCAAGACTTTACGGATTTTGAGGTAGGGGAGTTACTCAGTTAGAGTCGAGTAACCGGTTGTGACGGAATCCGTGGACGAGTCTTAGACTTCCAGCGCGCCGGTTAATTCGCTGATCTTGTCTACGCGGTGTTCCAAACACCATTTCTCCAGCGAATCGACCAGTTTCTCGCACGCGCACGGATCCCAGAAGTTAATCGTTCCCACCTCGATCGCACTCGCGCCAGCCAGCATGAATTCGATTACATCTTCGGCGGTGCTGATTCCGCCCAGACCGATGATCGGAATCTTCACCGTCTTCTTCGCTTCCCAAACCATGCGCACAGCGATGGGCTTGATCGCCGGCCCGGAAAGTCCGGCGGTAATGTTGGAGATGCGCGGCTTGCGCGTCTCGGCATCGATGGCCATGGCGACAAACGTGTTGACGAGCGACAGCGCATCGGCGCCGGCTTCTTCAGCGGCACGCGCCATGTCGGCGATGCTGGTGACGTTCGGCGAGAGCTTCACGATGAGCGGACGCGTCGCGATCTTCTTCACTGCGCTCACCACGTCATAAAGCATGCGCGGATCGCTGCCGAACGCAATACCGCCGCACTTGGTGTTCGGGCAGGAAACGTTCAGTTCATAGCCTGCGATGCCTTCGCCATCGTTGAGCATCCTCACGACATCTTCGTATTCGTCCTGCGAATGCCCGAAGACGTTGCACAGGAAGACGACGTCGCCGATCTTGCGGAGCAGTGGCAGCTTCTCGTCGAGAAAGGCGCGAGCGCCAATGTTCTGCAGCCCGATCGCGTTCAACATGCCCGCCGCAGTTTCAAACAGTCGCGGCGGAGGATTGCCCGCCATTGGCTCGCGCGATAAGCCCTTGGTCACGAAGCCGCCCAATCGGCTCAAGGTCACGATGTCTTCGAACTCGATGCCGTAGGCGAAGCTGCCGCTGGCCGCGAGGATGGGATTCTTGAAGGTGATTCCGGCAACGTTGACGCTGAGGTCGAGTCCTGGCTTCGGGAGCGGTGTCATTGCGCCGGCCTTTCGCGGGTCAAGCTGACCGGTTGCTTCACGCTCGCCGTGCGCTCCAGTTTGTCCCAGGCAAAGCTGCGACCTTCCATCGCGCGTTTCAGCGTCTTGATCAGCACCAGCGAGAACAGTTGGCGATACGCGAAGCGCTGCAGCCAAACGTGACCGAGCAGCAGGAAGTCGCGTTTGCCGCCGGGTTGTTGCCGCTCGAGCGTGAACGCGATGGTCGATGCGATGAAGTCGATCACCATGAACAGCGCAAAGTAGACCACCAGCTTGTGGAAGTCCGCCGGGTTCGCCGACTCAGGATGACGATACTTGTCGACGAAATAACTGATAGCTCCGACGACGAACATGATGTCAATGAATGGCGAAACCAACGGCAACAGGATCTGGAAGATGATCATGTTGGGGATGGCAACCCAACCTAGCGCGCCCTTCTGCTTCACGGCTTCGATGTGCTTCCACACCGCCTGCATGATACCGAACGACCAGCGGAAGCGTTGTCGCATCAGGCCATTCGCAGTCGTCGGAGCTTCGGTGTAGGCCAGCGCGCGGTCTTCGTAGTTCACCCAATAACCGGCTTGCAGCAGCGCCATCGTGAGATCCGCGTCTTCGGCCACGGTGTCATGGTGATAACCTCCGACTTCGCGCACGGCCGCCGTTCGCCATGCCCCAATAGCGCCCGGAACAACGCTGACCGCGTTCATCGTGTTCAGCGCTCGCCGCTCGAAGTTCTGACTGGTGATGTATTCCAGCGCCTGCCAACGCGTCCACAGATTCACGCGATTTCCGACCTTGGCATTACCGGCAATCGCGCCGACCTTGGGATTGCTGAAGTGCGGCACCAGCTTTGAAACCGCGTCGGGCGCGATGATGGTGTCGGCATCGATGCCCACGAAGATCTCTTCGCCGACCTGCTCGAGGGCGAAGTCGAGCGCATCGGCTTTACCGGAGTTCGCTTTGGTCAGCACCGTAACGCGTCCGGCAGCGATCTCGTCCCTAAACGCGCTGCGTGTGACTTCAAGCGTGGTGTCTTTCGAGCCATCATCGATAACGATGACCCGCAGATTCTTGTAGTCGGAGTCAAGAACCGAGCGCACGGTGCGCTCGATAACCTTCTCTTCGTTGTACGCCGGAACCAGCACAGCGACTGCGGGCTGATAACTCGGATCGAAGACCACCTTGCGGCGATGGAAGCGGTCGTAGCTCGCCAGCAGTCCAATGAGCACCAGGCGCCCGGTCATCAGCACATCGCCGACGAAGAAGACGAAGATGATGAACGACTGCATCAGTCCGAAAAGCGAGAAGTTCAGGCTGTCGACGCGCGCGGCCCAGCGCTCGTTGGTGGTGATTGGCGGCATCACGTCGGCGCGCGTCTTGCCCATCAGTTCCGAGACAGGAACCACCTGATATCCCTTGTCTCGCAAGCCGGCGAGAATCAGGTTCAGCGCGACCACCGTTTGGCTGCGATCGCCGCCGCCATCGTGCAGCAGAATGATATTGCCGCAGCGCAGGTTGCCGGGCGCGCATGGAGGCAGATTCGCCAGCACGTCATGGGCGATTTCTTCGCCGGAGCGCCGCGGATTGTCGCGCCAGTCGTTAGGATCGATTTTCTCGCCTACCGCGATGTAACCGAGGTCCTGGGAAATCTCCAGCGGACGCACCTGGTCGGCCGTGTCGGGCGCTTCGTCAATCGCATACGGCGGACGCATCAGCACCGGCTTCACGCCCAGCTTGCTCTCGAAGAGCCGCTCGGTCAGATTCAGCTCGACCTCGAAGTAGCGCTTGGAGATCGTGCTGATGTCGGGATGCGTAAAAGTGTGATTGCCGATTTCGTGGCCTTCGTTATAAACCCGCTTAGCGATGCCGGGAAACTTCTCGACCTCGCTGCCAATCTGGAAGAACGTGGCCTTGGCGCCGTACTGTTTCAGCACGTCGAGAATCTTTGGCGTCCACTCCGGATCCGGACCGTCATCGAAGGTGATCGCGACCTTCTTTTGCGGCGTGCCGCCGTACATATCGACCACGTACGGCATCGGCAAAGACTGGAAGATCTCGTCGCTAATCAGGTTGGTCTCCGGATCGACGACGATCTTGCGCTCTCCGCCGGTGGGCTTCGACTGGATGCGGATAATCTCGCCCACGCCTTCATCATCGACATCCTGGCCCGGAGGAACAGCGCTGAGCTTTTGCGGTGCCCCGGCTTCAAACGGCTTATCCCACACCGCCCATAGCGAACGGTCTTCGGAACCAAGACGCCACAAGGCGAACGTATCGATACCCAACGCGTGCGCGGCACGCATCTGGTTCATCGCGGTGACGCCATCGAGAAACCACACATCGTGGCGGACATCGCCGTCCAGATAAGCGAAGTGGGGATTCATCGCGTCATCGTCAAAGTTGACGTCAGCTTCCGAGTCCGAAGCCTCAAGCCACGCGTCCTGAACGGTGACGCCGCGAATGTCTTCCGGCGGCGTGCCCGGCTTCTGCCCCTTCTTCATCGCCCAGTCGTAACCGTAGTTGCCGACCGCGCAGATGATCTTGTCCTTCGGAATGACCTTCAGCGCTTCCTGAAGGTTCTTCACGAACCAGTCCTGGCTGGCGACGGCTCCCGGGTCGCCGCCCGGATAATGCTGGTCATAGTTCATCAGGATCAGGCCATCGGAAATCTTCGAAATTCCGGCGTAGTCAAAGGTGCGATCGTTTACCGGAATCGCGATGTACAGCTTCAACCCCTTGGCGTTCAGCGCCCCATAGAGTTCCTGTACGAGTTGACCGTAGTCGTCGCGTGAATCGTCCGGATAGGCTTCGATGTCGAGCGTCAAACCCTTGTAATGATCGCTGCCCAGAAAGGTCAGGATTTCGTGAATGAATCGAGCCCGCGCGCCAGGATCGCCAAGGAACTTAGCGGTGTCAGGATTCCACTTATTCGTCGTGGGATCGAAATTGTTGACCAGGGGAAAGACTTCCGTCTGCGCCTTCTCGCCCTTCAGGAACGACATGACCTTGTCGTCGATGGCTTCCGCCTTGCCGTTCTCATCGATGACGTCGTACAAGGTATTCAATTCGGTCGCAGCTTGCAGCCGCCCGTCGGCGGTCAGAGCATGCATCCATTCGGGGAAGAGCAAGTCGATCTGCGGATAGTATTCCTTCAGCGACGCGAAGCTGGCCGCGTCCCACTGCACGTAGAACGCGCCGCGGATACCTTCGTCGGAATTCAGGACGACCTGCGATGCCGGAACCACCGTCTTGCGGTGGGTGTTCGCGCGCCGCGGCGGCTTGCGTTTCTGATTGTCGGTCAGCTTATGGTACGGACGCTTGAGATCGGGCAACGCAACGCCAGGAGCCGATGACCCGCGAACCACCGAGAAAACGAACAGTACGATCAGAAGCGTGACCAGGATGACACTGCAGTCCAGGATGAAGCGCAGACGCCGCCATCGCTTACGGTCAGGATCGTAGAAAATTGGTTTGGATTGCGGCATCGTTCGGGTCCACTCAATCGTAAACGGCGGCTGGGGCTAGGGCAAATTGTGCTTTATAGCCTTTGGCTTACGGCGGGTAGCTGCGGGGAAACGCCTTGGATTCATCCTCTCTTGAGGGTAGGAACACGACTAAACGAGGATAGACTCGCTTTCAATGCCGGTTTTTTGAAACGGAGACACCAACGAGGTTTGTCTAGTAGGCGAAACTGCTCGATTCGTAGAGGGTTAGCTCAAGCTCGACGGCTCATCGCCGGCAGCCGCCCTCCTGCTATATTCGCCACGTGAGCGCACCGGGCGGGAATCCGCGGGAGACCAGTCAGCCAACTCCGTTCTGGCAGCTCCTTCGCGGCTCGGCACGATTCTTCCTCCTGGCGATGCTCGCGGCTATTGCCCTGCGTCTCTTTTTCTACTTCAAGTTCCCCCACGTTACCGGCGACTCGCTCATCTACGGCGACATCGCCAAGAATTGGCTCGATCAGGGCGTCTTCGGGCTGACCCACAGCGACGGGGTTCACCCAACCTGGATTCGGCTGCCAGGTTATCCGGCGTTTCTGGCCGCCTGTTTTGTGCTGTTCGGACGAGAGCATTACCACGCTGTGCTGCTCGCGCAGATCGTTATCGACGTCGCGACGTGCTTCTTCCTCGCGGACCTGGCGCGGCGGTCGCTTTCCGATCAGGCAGCCCGATGGGCTTTCCTGCTGGCATGCTTATGTCCGTTCACCGCAAACTATACGGTTGCCCCTCTGGCCGAGACGCTCAGCATCTTCTTTGTCACGGTGGCGTTGGATGCAGCAGTCGCGGGATTTCGCGCGAGCGAGGAAGGTCGCGCCGGTTGGCCGGCGTGGGCCTGGTGCGGCGTGGGGATTTCGTGCGGGATTCTGTTGCGCCCCGACGGCGGCATTCTGCTGGTCGCGCTCGGTCTCTACCTGTTGTGGCGAATGTGGTGGGTGCCTCAACAACGCTTCCGGCTCTTCTGCGCTGGTGTCGTCGTTCTGGCAGTCTCGCTGGCCCCACTGGTTCCGTGGACTATTCGCAATTGGCGCGACTTTCACCGCTTCATGCCGCTGGTGCCCCAGTCAGCCAGCGATCCCGACGAGTTTGTGCCGGATGGCTTGGATCGCTGGACGCGAACCTGGGCGGTGGACTATGTCTCGACCGAAGAAGTGTACTGGGAAATTCCCGGAGACAAGGTTGACATCAAGACGCTGCCATCGCGTGCGTTCGACAACTCGCAACAACGCGCGCAGACCGAGGCAATCTTCGACGATTACGCGCGCGTGCTGGTCATCAATCCGGGGTTGAACGCGCGTTTGCATGCGTTGGCGAAAGAACGCGTCGACGCGCATCCCTTCCGCTTTTACGTCTGGCTGCCGACCCTGCGCAGCCTCGACATGTGGCTGCGCCCGCGCACCGAGATGCTGCCGGTCAGCTCGCGCTGGTGGGAGTACAGCGACGACACAGAGTCGTTCGTTGTCGGCGTAATCTGGGGCGGATTGAACCTCTTGTTTGTGCTGGCGGCGCTGATGGGGCTCGCTTCGTGGCCCGCGGCCACGCTATCTCGGGATGATGCTGCTGTTCGTGGTGTTTCGTTCGGCCTTCTTAGGCACGCTGCCCAATCCCGAGCCGCGTTACACGCTGGAGTGTTATCCGGTAGTGCTGCTGCTGGGAGGAGCGTGGATCTCGGGGTGGAAGAAGAAAGCGATGCTTTCTTCGAGTGGAGTTCATCGGCTTTGAAAGGGTGCAGCTTTAGCTGCGCCGTAAAGCCTCTCAAGAAGCAGAGCCGGCTTCAGCCGGCGACACTCTGCAGCGGACAAACGAAAGTGACGGTTCTTGAAAGATTTTTTGTGCCGTCGGCTGGAGCCGACTCAGGCAGAGAAATAAGCGGCCTGGACGCTGGCCTGAAGGCCAGCTCTACCTGATTGCTCATCCTACTAATTGCTGGTCCCAGGTCAGCAGAATATTGTCGATCAGGCGAGTCGTTCCGACATAGGCCGCAACCGCAACCAGCGAGCCTTGTGACGTGTCTTCGACTGGATCGAGCGTGTCAGGATTCACAATCGCGAAGTAGTCCAGGCGCACACCCGGTTCCTCGGCGATGACTTGCTCGCCAATCTGGCGTAGCTTCGCTGTATCGCGCTCCCCTTGATCGGCGGCATGCTGCACCCGCACGAGGGAACGATGCAGCACCAGCGCCTGCTGCCGCTGCTCGGGCGAGAGATAGACATTGCGCGAACTCATTGCCAGCCCGTCCTTCTCGCGGACGATCGGGCAGACCACCATCTCAACGTCCATATCCAGATCGCGAACCATCTTGCGCAGCACGGCTACCTGCGCGGCGTCTTTCTGTCCGAAGAAGGCAAAATCCGGCCGTACGATCTCGAACAGCTTGCTGACGACGGTCGTCACCCCGTTGAAGTGACCCGGACGCGACGCGCCATCCAGCTTGGCGCTCAACTCGTCAACCATCACTCGCGTCTTTGCCCCTGCCGCATACATTTCTTCCACCGAAGGAAGAAACAACAGGTCGGCGCCCACTGCCTCCAGCAGCTCCACATCGCGCTCGATGGGCCTAGGGTACTTCGTAAGATCTTCCGTCGGCCCGAATTGCAGAGGGTTGACAAAGATCGACACTGCCGTCACGTCGCAGCGCGACTTCGATGCCCGCACCAGCGACATGTGCCCTTCATGCAACGCGCCCATCGTCGGCACAAAGCCGAGCGTCTTGCCGCTGCGCGTGACTGCGCGACAAGCGGCCTTCGTCGCTGAGATTGTGGGAAGCTGTTTGACCATCAGTGTGGCTGCACCTGGGGAGTGGTCTGGTTCGGCGTTTGCGGCGCCGGGGACACTTCATCTGGCGTGACTGGCGGCTCCGGCTCGGGCAGCTTCCACGTGCGCACGATCTCCGAGAATACCGGCTCCAGGCGCTCGATGTCGGATGACACGGACTTCAACGCAATGGAATAGACCTCGTTGTCCGGCCCCTGAATGAAGATGAGCTCCTCGATCCAGTCCCGTCCTGTGGACTTCTCATGATATTCGGCCTTCAACAGCTCTGCCGGCTTCGCATCAACCGTGCGCACTTGCCGCCGCAAGGTCTGGAAATCCTGTCCCGCTTCGCGCATGCCTGCCGCGGCCTGTTCGATGATGGTGTCAAGCCCAAACGCTTCGTCGCTGTCCTTCGGGGGCGCGACCATCGCTACCGTAACTTCGTTCCACAGCGCCTGGCCATCCTTCTGGGGAGGAGCGACGACCACGCCGTTGCCGTCGTAGATTTCGCCCATCATTTTCCAGGATGGCGGGTAGTTGAAACAAAAGCCGCCGTTGGGCTGACAATAATACTTCCAGGTGGCAGCAGAGGGACGCGCAGGCTTGGGACTTTGCCCCGTCTGTGCAACCGCCGTTCCCATCGAAATCAGCGCGAGCAATCCCGCGCGCAAGACAAACCGCATGCTTCTACACTGGCACACTGCGCTTGCGTTCGGCAATTGTGTGCAGCGCAGACATGGTCTCCTTGGGCAGATGATAGGACTCGCCGTCGGCGGGATAGCCACCCGCCTTCACGTCGTCTTTGAAGGCGAGCAAGGCGTTGCTGATGATCGAGCCAACATCGGCGTAGCGGCGAACGAACTTGGCCGGCGGCGCGAAGGTCAGCCCCAGCAGGTCGTGGAAGACCAGCACCTGGCCATCGCACTCCGGACCGGCGCCGATGCCGATGGTCGGAATTTCCAACTCAGTGGTGAGCATGGCCGCCACTTCTCGCGGAATGCCTTCCAGCACTACGCAGCAGGCGCCGGCGCGCTCGAGGGCAAGCGCGTCGTGCATGAGCTGCTCGATCGCCTTGAGCGTCTTGCCCTGCACTTTGTAGCCACCCATGGCATGCACCGATTGCGGCGTCAGCCCGATATGCCCGACCACAGGGATCTCGGCTTCGACCATGCGCTCAACCAGGTGGGCTCGCTTCTCGCCGCCCTCGATCTTGACTGCTTCGGCGCCGCCATCCTTGATGAACCGCGCCGCGTTGCGCAGCGAGTCCCGCAGCGACACGTGATACGAAGCGAATGGCATGTCAGCCACCAGGAAGGCCCGCTTCACACCGCGGCGAACCGCTCGCGTGTGATGCAGCATCTCCTGCACGGTAACCGGAAGGGTATTTTCGTAGCCGAGCATGACCATGCCCAGCGAGTCGCCGACCAGCACCATGTCGATGCCGGCCTCGTCGACCAGGCGTGCGCTGGCGTAGTCGTACGCAGTGAGTACGGTGATGAGCTCGTGACGTTGTTTCTTGTCGAGAAGTGTGGATGCGGTGATTTTGGCGCGAAAGTCGCCGGTCGTGATGCTCACAAATACCTCCAGTGCAGTTCCGCCTTGGCGGATACCGCCTGTTACAGCTTCGAAGCCGAGACTCCGGTCTCACCCCGAGCCGAATGGATTCTACACCCGGGGCGGCTCGGTAGTTAGCCTTTTCGATGCCGCCGAGCTACAAAAGTTGTAGATAACCTTAGTCCGCGCAGGTTCGGTCGTGGACGATCCGCCAGCCTTCGGGAAACTTGCGGAAGATCAAGGTGAAGACCCCGTGCGATTCCTTGTTGCTCGACATCTTCAGGTGAAACTCGCCGTCAATGTAGGCGAAGTCCGGCGAGAGGACGTGAACGCCGTTGGTGAACGAGAAGGAAAGGCTTCCCATCTCCGCGCCACCGTTCTGGTAGCGTTCCTGGTAGTGCTTCAGGACGGGCTCCCAGCCTCGCGTCTCCTGCGTTCCCGAAGCAAAAACCAGGTCTGGTGACTTCCAATAGCCTTCCATGAAGCCCTTCAGATCGCCGCGGTTCCAGGCTTCCACTTGCGCCAGCAACACCGCCGGAATGGCCGACTCGGGATCCGCCGTCGCTTTCGGCATCTTGGCTTGGCCAACCAAGCCTTGAACGAAAACCAGGAACGCACATAGCGCCAACCGTGATCGAGACATGGATGCCTCCGGAGAAGCAGTGTACCGGACCCTGCCGCGCAAATGACGCGCAAACAAAAAGAGCGGCGAGCATTTGCTCTACCGCTCTTTCGTCACCTCGTTCAGCCGGCTGGTTGACCGGCGAAGCTGTGGTTAGTGCGCCTGCGCGTTTACTTCGGCGCGGTTGCGGCGCAAAGTCGAAAGGAACGTATCAGCGCCCCCCATGTCCTTCACCTGACCGGTCAAAACCGGACGGAAGCCGACGTTGCGGCCGTAATAGCCCGTCATCGCGGTCTCATCATCGTGGATGGCGGTGCCATTCAGAGTCGCACCGGCAAACAGACCACGCGAGCGCGAGTAGGTCAGAATCTCCGAATTCATCTTCCAGCTAGTATCAGCAGCAGCCTGGCGGCCAACCGGACCGGCAGAAGCGCTGGCCGAGCCACCAATCTTGAACTTGGCACTCAGCAGCTGGTTCATTCCATTGTCATTCATGATCAGCATCACTAGGTCGACGCCCTCGGCGCCAATCTGCGCGCCCCAGCTGCCGCCCGTCATGGTAAAGAACGCAGGAGCGCTCCATCCGCCGTTGGGCAAGCGGCATGACGCGACACCCCGGCCATGCTCGGCACCGAAGATGAATCCGCCCTTTATCAACGACGGAACCACAGCTACGCACTTTGCTTTGGTAAAGACACTGTCAGGAATTCCGTTGTCGGGGGCGGCCAGCAACTCGTTCAGGTCTTTCGCGGAGTCATCGAGGCGGGCAACAGCCTTATCGTGCTCTTCGCCCGTCTTGGTGCCGGCATCTTTCGCTGCCTGCTTTTCGGAGTCGGCGGCGTTTTCATCTTTTTCAGCGGCAGCCTTGCGCGAGTTGTCCTGTGCCTGATCGCTGGCTTGGCTCTGGTCGTTACTTGCAGTCGTGGTGGTGGTCGTGTTGCTCGAAGTGGACGTGTTGTCCTGTGCGAAAACCATGCCCGCACTGAGAACCAACAGTCCCAAGAGAAGTCCTAGACGCTTCATAAACTCTGCTCCTCCCTGGAGAAAAACCAAATCCGCGGACTGGACTCTTAATCCGTCCTACGTAGTTGGATAGAGATTGAGGGGAGATGGTTTACAAGCCAAAGAGAAGTATTTGTAGGGGTGGTCTTACAACCCATGACATGAGCGCCACATCGCGTAACGAGCTTCTCAGGCCCGCTTCTTTCCTGCTGCTGCGCGTTGCCAGGGGCGTTTGGGACGCTCGGCTTCGGGCAGGTCGCGTCCGCGTAAACGATCGTACATATAAGACTCGCTGACCGTGCCCAGGCCTTCGTTGTAGAGGCTGATGCCCCCGAGACCTTCTTTGAGTTCTTCGCTGAATTCGTGCAAGGCGCGCAAGTGATCCGCGGTTGCGGGATAGGTGTTCTTCGACGTCTTCAAAACTTTTTGATGACCCAGATCCGTTAGCTTCGAGATCTCACCGTTGATCAGGTATCCGGGATAGGCGAAGATCTTCGCGCTTCCATCGTCAGCGCGTTCAATGGCGGCCGAGCACTGATACTTCTTCAGAAACACACGACCGCTCGCGCCGGGAGCTTCGGTAATCTCAAAGCCGTTGTTGCGGAACCATGAAACGACATCTTCGAATGACTTGGGCTTAACCTTCTTTGCCATTGCTTTGCCTCTGCACTGCCGTGATGAGTCTATCGTCGCTGATTCGATGCGATAGCGATGCAGTGTGCACCGTTGCCTGAGCGCACGACTTTCGTTAGCTCGCTGGCCGGGAACACACACTGTCGCACATTGCGCGGCACATCGGCAACCCGAGGGACACGAAAGTCCTACGGCGGAACATTGCAAGCGCATGACACACCAACGATTTTTATTGAGTGAGCGTGAAGTTCACCGTGATCGTTGTTTCCACTTCGATCGGCTCGGCATTCAGGTAATACGGTTTGTAGCGCCATTGCTTCACCGCGTCGATGGCAGCCGGCGCGAGCATGGGATGTCCGCTGATCAGGTGCAGATTCTCTACCGTTCCGTCTTTGCCGATGGTGGCCTGCAGCAGGACTTTCCCTTCGATGCGCGCGGCTTTGGCCAGGGGCGGATAAATCGGATTCACTTGCCGGATCAGAAGCCCTTGCGCGACACCGGACGAAACGCGGACTCTCTGCACATTCAGTCGCGGCGCCGTTGGTTCGGTTGTGCGCAGGATCTGCGTTACGCGCAACGCGCCGTCCATGGGCAGCGCGCCCGGTATTGCGTCCGTTGAGCCACCGAATTGTGGCGGCCGCACCGCGTCGATGTCGTGAATCATGGCGACGCTCGTAGGGATTTCACGAGGAACCGTGAGCGTGTCTTGCATTGCAGACTGCGCGCGAGACTGACGTGACTACCGTATGCGGTGGTGCAGGCGCGGTAGGCGGCGGAGGAGGCGCCTCCAGCACGTAAATCCACCGCTGGTTCGGCAGCGTCTCGGTATAAATCAGCGACAGCAGCACCAGCACCGTCAAAATCATGCTCTGCATCAGGAACGAAACTAGCGTCGTCCACGGATGCCGGGCCGCAAGTCTTCCACCGGATTCAACCAGGCTATCCTCAAACATCGCCTCAGTCCTCCTCACGTGTTTGCATACCAAAGACACCGACGCGTGGGGTTTCGGGCTCAGTAAAAAGTGTTTTATGAGGAATTATTTCGGCCAGCGAGAGGAAGTGTAGTCGATGGCTTCCTGCACGTTGAGTTCGCGCGTGAGTACGCCGGTGCGTACGTAGAGCTTGGGATTGTCGCCATCCTTCACGTAAACGGGCCGCGACATGGGAGCGACGATCGCGCGGCAGACATCTTTGTTCTCGACCGCGGAGAAAACAATCTGCACGCTGCGGCAGGCATCGCCGCCGAGCTTGGTGGCGACGGCCGTCATCAGCGCCTGCTCGAAGCCGTCGCGATCCTGCTTCTTTAGCGTCTTGTAATCGTTATCGAGACCGACGATCGAGCCGTCGTCGGCCACGCCGATCAGCAGCGTTCCACCCTGGCCGTTCATGTAGCCGGCAAGGGTCTTCAGGATGACGCCTTCCAGCGCACGATTGACTTTGTTCTCACGCAGGTCCCAACGGAACGATGATTTGAATTCCAGGTTCGCGCTCTCGCCGCGCGCGATGAGCGTATGCAGATCGCTTTCCAGCGCGGCGCTCAGTTGCTCGATGCGCTCAGACCGGCGCTGCATGCTGGAGTAAAGGCCGGCCCCACCGACACTGAGGATCATGCCGACGATGGCGTAGAAGATAGTCTTGCGCGGCGTTTGCCCTTGCAGCGAACGCTGCATCTGGTGGAAAGCAAAGTCGACAGGTTTGGTGTCGGCCGTCGGCTGATATTCGTAGAAGTAGACAAACTCGTTGGTGGGATACAAAACGAAGATGCCGACGGCAGCGCCCAGCAGCAGCGCGATACCGAGCATGCGCAAGCGCGAGCGAAACTTCCAGGATAGCTGTAGAGAGTTAGCCATTCGTCTACCGTCGATTGGTCCCAGCTTCGTCGAGGGTGGAGCACGCCTTCAGGCGCGCACTTAAGCTTGCTCGGTTCGACCTCGGCTTCAGCGGCTGCGTTACTGCTGTCTGATCTTTTACCTCAGCGGCTGAAGCCGGCTCCCATGAATTCACAGTTCCATGCCCGCCTTAAGGCGTGCTCCACCCCAAAGGACTCTTAGCCATCAGCTTCTCCAGTGCAGCGTGACTGGGCCGTCCATGGGATGACGCATCGGCTGGCCGGTAGCTTGCGATTCAAGACGCGCCTGCTTCAGTTCGAAATACCACTTTGCCGGACGATCGGCGTCGTCGATCAACATCAGGCTGGGATTGTACTTCAGCCCTTCCGCCTGCTGGATCATCGTGTCCTGATCCTGACGTACGAAGCGATTGCCAAAGAACTTTGCGATTGACGTGAGGAACGGGACGTTGAGGAAGATGTTCCAGGCAGCGCACACATCGATGCGGCAATTGTTCTCGATCGTCGGCGTGACCGTGGTCAGGCTGGCAAACCACTTTTCACCCGCACGAATGACTTCGTAACGACGATTGGGCAGAACGAAGTCGATGGTCGTGGTGATCTTCTCGCCATAAACGCCGAGCAACTTATACGGTGCGCTGTTCGCCGACGGCTGGTGCGCAGTCATGCGAAAGCCCTGCTCGATGGGCTCGAAGTGTTTCTCTTTTTCATGGATGCTGGCTTGGGAGCGCCACCACCACGACTGATGCACGAACGGCCCGTGCGCCGGGTCCATCAATCCGATGATGCCGTGATCGATGTTGCACGGCAGGTCAGCTACCAGATGGGCGGAGTTGAACCGCGAGCCGAACTTGGGGACTTCCGGCGCCGGAGGAAACTGGGCGAGGTCTTCAGGACGAATTCTGCGTCTCCCACTCTGTGGGACGTAGACCCAGAGATGTCCGTCGCGTTCTTCACACGGATAAGCCGCTGCAAAGATCTTGGATGGATCCAGCGGGTCGGCTTTGGTCAGCGACGGAATCTGCTCGCACTGACCCGAGCAAGGTTCAAAGGCCCAGCCGTGGTATTTGCAGGTGACGTTCTGGCCATCGAACCAGCCGTACGAAAGCGGTATGCCACGATGCGGGCAGAGGTCGCGCATGGCAAAGTACTTGCCGTCGGACTTGCGTCCGAGCACCAGGGGAATGTCGCAGAGCAGGGCTTTGCTCATCTGCTTGCCGGAAATCTGCGAAGCGCGCAACGCCGGGTACCAGTCGTCAAAAATGAGAGTGGTAGTGGGTCCGGGAGCAGCAACCGCAGCACGAGTGACTTCGCTGGTCATGGGGTGATGCTCATACTATAGCGAAGGTTCGAGTTGAGGGACGAGTTGTATTCACAACGAAGGCACGGAGACCACGCACGAGAAATAAGTTGCTTTCTTTTTGCTCGTTTCAAGATCGCAGGCTTTCAGGCGCCTTCGGATGCTTGAACCGCAGGTCCTTCCACTCCGCTTCGCTTCGGTCGGGATGACAATTATTAGAGCTACTCCGTGTTCTCCGTGCCTCTGTGCTGAATACCGCGTCGCAAAATGAAGGCCGGAGCATTTCGCCCCGGCCTTATTTCTGGTCACCGACCACTAGCCACTTACTTCGTGATCTTCTCGCCAATCGACTTGGCCTGCGTGAACAGCAGCAGGTAGTCCGGACCGCCGGCTTTCGAGTCGGTTCCCGACATATTGAAGCCGCCGAACGGATGCGCGCCTACCATCGCACCTGTGCACTTGCGGTTGATGTACAGGTTGCCGACGTGGAACTGCTCCTTGGCCACGTTGATCTTGTCTTCGGAATCGGTATACACCGCGCCGGTCAGGCCAAACTCGGTATTGTTGGCGATCGAGAGACCGTGCTCGAAGTTCTTCGACTTGATCACCGCCAGCACCGGCCCAAAGATCTCCTGCTGCGAGATGGTGGCCATGGGATCGACATCGGCAATAACCGTCGGCTGGATGAAGTAGCCGTCGCCCAGTTCAGTGACGCGCGCGCCGCCGGTGATCAGGCGTCCGCCCTCGGCAATGCCTTTCTGGATATAGCCAAGGATCGACTTCATCGACTTCTCGTTGACTACCGGGCCCATATTCGGGTTCTGCGTGGGATCGCCAACCGTGATTTTTTCCACACGCTCCTTCAAGCGCTGCAGGAACTTGTCGTAGACACGCTCGTCGATAATGGCGCGCGAGCAGGCCGAGCACTTCTGGCCGCTGAAGCCAAAGGCCGCGCTGGCCACGCCTTCGATTGCGGCATCCAGATCGGAGTCGGCATCGACGACAATTGAATCCTTGCCGCCCATCTCGAGGATGGTGCGCTTGATCCAGAGCTGGCCGGGCTGCTGCACGGCCGCGCGCTGGTTGATGTGCAGACCCACTTCCTTCGAGCCGGTGAACGCAATGTAACGAGTCTTGGGATGCTCGACGATGGCGTTGCCGAAGCTGTTGCCATGACCGGGGCAGAAATTGGCCACACCGTCCGGCAGCCCGGCTTCTTCCAGGATTTCGAAGAACTTCGCGGCGATCGCCGGCGAGTCGCCCGAGGGCTTCAGGATCACGGTGTTGCCGCAGACGATGGAAGCCAGCGTCATGCCGCCCATGATGGCGCCGGGGAAATTCCACGGCGGAATGACGGCGCCCACGCCGAGAGGAATGTAGCGCAGCCAGTCGCGCTCACCCGGCAGCTGCACCGGAGTCTGCGCTTTGGAGAGGCGAAGCGCCTCCAGCGCGTAGAAATCGGTGAAGTCGATCAGCTCGGCGATGTCGCCGTCGGCTTCGGCCCAGTTCTTGCCGACCTCGAAGACCATCCACGCCATCAATTCAAACTTGCGCTCGCGCAGCAGGTGGCTGACACGGAACAGCAGGTTGGTGCGCTCCTCGACCGAGCTGTACTTCCAGGTTTCGAACGCCTTCAGGGCTGCCTGCATCGCCGGCTCAACTTCAGCCGTACTTGCAGTGGCGAACATGCCAACCACTTCCGACGGCTTGGCCGGATTCAGCGATGGGGTCTTCTCTTCCGTCTTTACGCGGCGGCCGCCGATGACCAGATCGTATTCACGGCCCAACTCGCCGCGAACTTTCTCGATGGCGGCGCGCATCTTGCGCTGGTTCTCGGGATTGCTCCAGTCAACCGACGGCTCGTTCTTAAAGGTATCGGGAATGCGGGCGATGTTGATGGTGGCGGCGCCGCGCGTGCCTTCGCGAGCCGGGGTCATAGTGCTAGACATAAAGGAATCCTCTCAGCAGCTTGATTTCAGGATGACTCTTACTAGATGCCGCATACCCATCGGGGATGCGGAATGCGGGGGCAACCCCTTATTTTACGCCTTATATCGTCCCTTTTGCCCAGACGAGGCAGGCCGCGGCGCGGGCTCAATTGCCTGCCCCTTCCGGCGCGTGGTACCCTCCGCTCGGCCCCTGTTTTGAACCGCTTGGAGGCATTTTTATGGGTCTGATCATCCTCATCGTCGTCTTAGTGATCATCGCCATTGTCCTGATTGGCATTTACAACAGCCTGGTGCAGTTACGGGTGCGAGCCGACAACGCGTGGGCCGACATCGATGTCCAGCTCAAGCGGCGCTATGACCTGATCCCCAACCTGGTCGAAACCGTGAAGGGCTATGCCGCGCACGAGAAAGGGACATTCGAGAACGTGGCAAAATTCCGCAGCGCGGCTATGTCCGCTTCCACGCCGGCGGAGAAGAGCGAGGCTGAGGGTCAGCTCACCTATGCACTGCGCGGATTGCTGGCGGTGGCCGAAGCCTATCCGCAGTTGCAGGCTTCCCAACAGTTCCAGTCTTTGCAGGGCTCGCTGTCTGGGCTGGAGGATGCCATCCAGAATGCGCGCCGCTACTACAACGCGGTGGTACGCGACCTGAACACCAAGATCCAGACCTTCCCGAGCAACATTGTTGCCGGCATGTTTCATATCCAGACGAAGCAGTTCTTCGACGTCACCGACCCTGCGCAGCGCGAGCCCGTAGCGGTGAAGTTCTGAAATGAACTCCTCTGGTTTTCCGGCCGACGATATCCAGGATTCAGGAAGAAAAGACCCAGCCAAGCAAAACCGGCTTGGATGGGGCACCCGGCATTCGTTACATTCACGCCATCGGAACGCTCGTTCTTTAGCCAAATGCTAACTGCCAAGCGCCAAGTGCCAACCACGAAAAGCCGGCTTCTGCTATTGGCAATCATCGTCTTTTTTCTTCTCGCCGCTCCGGCCTTCGCCCGCGAATGGCACATCACGCGTTTCGTCAGCAACGTTACTGTCGGGCAGGACGGCAGCATGGATGTGCGTGAGTATCTGGTCGTGGACTTCCGCGGCGACTATCACGGCATCTATCGCGATATCCCCATCGAGTATCCGGGCCCTCATGGCACAAACTACGAGTTGTTTCTCAACGTCACCGGCGTGACGGATGGGCAGGGGCAGAAGCTGAAGTACGACTCAAGCGTGCAGAACGGATACCGGCACCTGAAGATCTACATACCCGGCGCCAGCGACACTACAAAGGCCGTCCAGATCAGTTACACGGTGAAGAACGGCGTGCGCTGGTTCGATGGCTACGACGAGCTCTACTGGAATGTGACGGGCAATGACTGGCCGGTGCCGATCGATAGCGCTTCGGCCATCATTCTTTTCCCGGCAAACGCGCTGGGCAATCTGCGGGCACAGGCCTTCACCGGCATCTACGGCTCCCAGTCACAGGACGCCACCGTAGTCGTGAATGGCAACGTGGTGCGGATACAGGCTAACGACTCGCTGGAGATGCGCGAGGGCCTGACCGTCGACGTGGCTGTCAGCAAAGGCGTGCTGAACGAACCCAGCAAGCTGACCTTCGCCGTCTGGTTCATTCGCAGCAATACAATCGTCCTTCTGCCGCTGTGGACGCTCATCGTGATGTTCTTCTTTTGGTGGACCAAGGGCCGTGACCCGAAGGCGGACATCTCGGTCGCGCCAGTGTATGAGCCCCCGAAAGACATGACCCCGGCCGAGGTGGGAGCGCTGGTTGATGACAGCGTGCATCCTCGCGATATCACGGCGACACTAGTCGATCTCGCGGTAAAGGGCTACATCAAGATCGAGGAGACAGAGTCGAAAACCTTTCTGTTCTCGCATCGTGATTACATCTTCCATTCGCTGAAAGAGCCGGGGACCTGGAGTTCAGGTTCGCTCGAGGCTCACGAACGCGTCATGCTGAATCACCTGTTCCGCAACGGCGCGACGCAGATTCGAATGTCAGACTTGCGCAACCACTTCTACGTTGCGATTCCGACGATCAAGGAAGATATCCTTGTTCAACTCAAGGGCAAAGGGATGTATTCGGTGGATCCGGATTCAGCTCACGCCTACGTAATAGCCGGAGTAGTTCTCGCCGCCGCACCGTTCGTGCTGCTTCAGGTGTCAGGCTGGGCAGACATGTTCAACTCCGTTGGGCTGCTGGTGGTGGCTGCCTTCATCTCGTTGGTCATTGTGTTTCTGTTTGCGCGCATCATGACCGCCAAGTCGCTGAAGGGCGTACGCACCAAGATCGAGATTCTCGGGTTGCAGGAGTTCATCAGCCGCGTCGATGCCGATCGATTGAAGCGGATGCCACCTGACACGTTCGAGAAAATTCTGCCGTTCGCGATGGCACTGGGCATTGAGAACCGCTGGGCAAAGGCATTTCAGGGAATCGTGCAGAATCCCCCGACCTGGTACGTCGGACCAACTCCGTATGTTGGCTTCAACCCGATCTTCTTCGCCAGTTCCATGCATGCGATGGCGGCCGATGCCCATCAAGCCTTCGTCACCGCGCCGCGCGCCAGCAGCACCGGCTCCGGTTTTGGCGGAGGCTTCGGAGGCGGCGGTGGCTTCAGCGGAGGCGGTTTTGGCGGAGGAGGCGGCGGGGCCTTCTAGCGAGCACTTTTCCTCGTGCTGCGCATCCGGCTTACGAGCTCCGCTTTGAAAAATAGGAAGTTCGTACCGTTCCGTAGTTGACACGACTCAACTTCTTCATTGCGATTGGCAATCGCCGTGCATTACGCTATCGCCAGTGGTTCCCAGCCAGATCCACTCGCACGGGCTCCCATGCACGTCAACTTCAAAGCACTGCCTGCGCTCATTGCGCTGGCCATCCTCGTTGCCGTCTTCGCCGCCATCTCCCGTCAGCATTCAAAGGAGCGGGTGAGGCTATGGCTGTTGGGATGGGCGTTCGTGCTCCTGCGTTCGGTCATCCAGTTTATTCACCCGACCAACCCTCGCTGGTCCGATCTCTATGTGGGTATGGGTTTGGGCGCGCTGCAGCTAGCCAGCATCAGCTTCGTAGTTTCGGTCGCGCCAAAGGCTATGACCCTGCGGCGGCAGCTCGTCCTGGGGGGCATATTAGGAATTCCTGCGCTGACCCTTACTTTCGCCATCATTGCCGGCGTTGAATCCCGGCTGTTCTACTACACCGTCATCGCTTTCACGCTGACCAGCACTCTGCTCTTGATAGCGCGCTGGTATCGAAGAGTTACCGTCTATGTTGTCGCCATCTGCCTGGGAATGATCGCTCTGGCAGCCTCGATTGTCTGGAGCATCGCCACCGGTAACGAAGAGTACAGTGTGCATCTGATCCTGGCGGCGATGAACCTGTTCGCAGCTGGACTGTTCTGGTACCGCCTGCACCGTACCTCGGCCGGTGTGCTGGCGGCCGTGCTCGGTTTCGTTGCCTGGGGCGTCTTTCCACTGATCGTAGCCCTGCAAAAGTTCACCAGCCTGCAAGTGATCGAGTCCGAGGTCTGGAACATTCCGAAATATCTGGTAGCCGTCGGGATGATCGTGACCCTGCTGGAGGATCAGATCCGCTGGAGCGAACACCTGGCGTACCACGATGCGCTTACCGGTCTGCCCAATCGCCGGCTGGTCCAGGATCGCCTGATACAGGCGATGGCGCACGCGGATCGCTCTTCTCACAAAGTTGCCATACTCTTGCTCGATCTCGACGACTTCAAGGAAGTCAACGACACCTTGGGACACAAAGTCGGTGACGCCGCTTTGCAGCAGGTGGTGGCGCGACTTTCCAGCCGCATGCGCGCTTCCGATACGCTCGGCCGCACCGGTGGCGATGAGTTCACCGTCATCAGCGAAGTCGCCAATCATCAGGGGGCGCAGACACTGGTTTCTGCGCTGGAATCGGCTTTGGTACTGCCGCTCAAGATCGACGGAAGACTGGTGCGAACAGGAGTCAGTGTCGGCTATGCGCTTTACCCCGACAGCGGCAGCGATCCGTTGGAGTTGTACGCCGTCGCAGACCGCGCCATGTATGCCGTCAAACGTGGCAGCCGCGCCCTTCGCTCTTCCGCCGGCGGCAATGACTTCGCGTAGAAACCTGCCGGCCTTCCTCTGCACTACAATGAAGTCGAGTGACCAATACCAAAACAACGCGCCTGACCGAGATGGTGAAAGCCGCTGGTTGAGCCAGCAAGCTAAGTCCGGCGGTGCTGGACTCAGTGCTTGGGAAATTAGCCCGGCAACACGATCCCAATGTCCTGGTCGGCTTCGACACAGCCGACGACGCCGGTGTGTATCAACTCACGCCTGAGCTGGCGCTCGTCCAGACTGTAGATTTCTTCACCCCCATCGTTGACGATCCATACGTCTTCGGACAGATTGCTGCCACCAATTCGCTGAGCGATGTATATGCCATGGGCGGACGTCCAATTAGCGCGCTCGCCATGGTTTGCTTTCCCGATGACGGTGATCCCAAGGTGCTGGAAGAAATGCTTGCGGGTGGACTGTCCAAGATGGTCGAGGCACAGTGCACCGTGATCGGCGGGCACAGCATTCGCGATCCGGAGATCAAGCTCGGCTATTCGGTGACAGGGACGATTCATCCGAAGAAGATCCTGGCCAACAGCTCTGCCCAGGCCGGAGATCGGCTGCTCTTTACCAAGGCTATCGGAACGGGTGTGATTTCGACCGCCATCAAGCGGGGCACCGCGGATTTCGCCTGGATACGCGCTGCGGTGCGCTCCATGACCACGCTCAACAAGGCCGCCGCCGATGTCATGCTTGCGGGCGGATACGCTGTGCACAGCGTCACCGATGTAACGGGCTTCGGACTAATCGGTCATGTCCGCGAGATGGCGCTCGGCTCCGGCGTGAGCATACAAATCCTTGCGTCGAAAGTGGCGTTGCTGCCGGGTGCATTGGAATGTGTCCGGGGTGGATTTGTTCCCGGAGGATTGAAATCGAATCGTCAGTTCGCCGAGAATTGCGTCGAAACCAGCGCCGAAGTTCCTCCAGACCTGCTTACTTTGCTCTACGACCCGCAGACCGCGGGAGGGCTGCTCATCTCGGTAGCCAACGCTGACGCCGGACGGCTGGCCACCGATCTTCAAAACGCTGGAGTGGAGGCAGCCGAGATTGGCGACGTGCTGACCAAGAGGAAGCCGCTCATCAGCGTGATTCTCTGACCGTCGGTCGCCGGTTGCCGATCTCTGTAACCCACGAGCATTAAGGTGTTTCCCTTCTCAGGAAACGCAATTTCACCAGCCAGAATTCGTCGATTTCCACTCGCATGAATTCGCGCGCCGGGTTACCATGTTCGACAACTCTGGTTTGTCGAAGGCCGCGCATTCCCGGCAATCATTACCGTCGCGATGCGATCCAGCCGGCCGTTGGTTTCGCAGCAGAGAGCAATGTCTCGCATTCGAATCAAGTTGCCAGAGCACACAGCTTCACAATCACGAGGAGAAACGATGAAGTCGTACCGGGGTCTTGCGCTATCGATACTTGCTTTGATGATTTCCGTGATGCTGGCAGCTTGTGGCGGTGGCGGCGGGAGCAAGCCGGCTCCGCCAGCCGCGTTGACGATTACTTCCACCGTCCTTCCGAAGGGTTCCGTCAACGTAGCGTATAGCGTCTACATCCAGGCCTCAGGCGGTACCGGCACGTACACCTTTGCACTCACCGCGGGCTCGCTGCCGAATGGTTTGAGCTTTACCAATCAGACCGGGCAGATTTCGGGTACGCCAACGGCTGAAGGCGTTTCGAACTTCACGGTACAGGTCACCGATTCATCGAATACAACCGCAACCGCTAATCTTTCGATCACCATTCAAGGCGTCCTCATCCTCAGCTGCGACAACTGCGCGCAAGGAACTGATGAGCTCCCCTACGGCAATCCCGGGGTTACCTATAGTCAGACCTTGTCGGTCACGGGCGGGCAGGCACCGTACACGTGGTGTGTGATTGAGAGCAGTGGCGCTTGCGACAACGGATCTCAGGGTGCGTTGCCCCCGGGCCTGACGCTGACCACCAACAGCAGCGGGCAAGCCGTCATCTCCGGAACGCCAACCACTCCGGGTACTCCGACCTCGTTCACCGTGCAAGTCACCGACTCCGAGACGCCGGCTTCCAACGGAACTATGGCACTGACCCTGACCATCTTCGATCTTGGTCCGAAGTCACTTCCCAACGGCCAGTTGAACACGCCCTATAACCAGAACGTCACCGCAATAGGCGGAATCGCGCCTTACACGTGGACACTCACCGGCAGTCTGCCGCAGGGCTTGAATTTTGCCACCTGCATCAAGAGCCAACATCCCTCCTGCGCGATCACCGGCACCCCAACCCAGGTAGGAACCACTAACTTCACCTTGACGGTCACCGACGGGGAGACTTCGCCGGCAAGCGCTACCGCTACGGTAAGCATCACCATTGGTCCTCTCGCCACCAACGGTACCTTGAACGGGCAGTATGCGATTTCCTTCAGCGGCTTCAAGAATGGCAATCCGTTCCTGATGGTTGGATCAGTCGCCGCCGACGGCAACGGCAACATCACGTCGGGTGAGATCGACTACAACGATGGCACCGGCGAACCCTATAACCGATCCCAGTGCCTGGGTAACCCGGTCTGCCCCATCGCGCAAGTCGTCCAGACGGGGTCCACTTACAGTTTGGCTACAGGCAACGGCTTGGGCACCATGATCCTGAATACCGTCGACAGCTCCGGCAGCCCGCACACCTATGACTTCAACATCGCGGTTTCGGGCAACGGATGTGCCGCCGGCCGCACCCTGTCGTCCTGCGGCCGCCTCATCGAAACCGATCCGGCGATGTATGGGTCCGGCGAGCTGAAGGTGCAGGATCCGACCTATTTCCAGATCAACACTTTCTTCCCCGGAAACTTCGCCTTGCTGACCAACGGGCAGGATTCCAGCGGCAATCGCTACGCCGCTGTGGGCGCAGTGGGGACGAATCCGGGGACTCTGGTTGACATCGACTGCGATGGGAACGGCTGGGGCCTGACTGGCTGCCCACTCGATACTAACGACAACGGCAACAACGGAAGCGGGGCCACGGTATCCGATCCGTTCAGAGGCCAGTTCTCCTCCACGATGGATTCCACCACCGGCCGCGGAACCTACGTCAACATGACGTATCCCAACCATACCGGCTCGGTCTGCGGTGTGCCCAGCGGCACCTTGTGCGGCTACGTCTACTATGTGGTGAACTATGCCGAGCTCATCATGATGTCGACCGACCCGCAACAGGTTTCCGGCGCTCCCTTCGCAGACCTGACACTATGGCAGGGATATCGCCAGAAGTCCTCTGCCACCGGCTGGGAATTGAGCTCACTGAACGCAGGCAACATCCTGGGCTTGACCGCGAATGACGGCGGTAATGCTGACGTCACCACAGGTTTATTGGCTACGGACATGGCCGGCAATGGCACCTTGACCTCGGACGAAAACGATGGGGGCACTCTGACTCACCAGACGCAGGCGGCCGGTACTTATGCGGTGGGCACCTCCGGCAACAAGACTGGCCAGTTCATCCTGAGCGGATTTCCGCAGTTTGGGGCAGGTGGCGCGGTGATGTATATGTGGAGCGGCAATGGAGGAAACGGCGCCTACATCGTGGGCACAGACACCAAGGTCACTGCCGGAACGATGGAGTTGCAATTACCCGCTCCTCCGGGCACCGGTTTCTCGGACTCGTTCGTCAACGGTAACTATTCAGGCGGTACCCTGTGGCCGATGATCGCAGCAATCACCAACTCCGTGACCTATCTGCATGCCGACGGCATAGGTAACGCCTTCGGTACGCAAGACACCAGCGGCTCCGGTGGTACGGGAACGAACAATCTGACCCTCACGTATTCGGTGGACCAGTACGGTCGTGGCACAGTCAACAGCGGCGGCAATCCGTACGGCTTCCTGTACGTCGTGAGTCCGAACAAGTTCGTCCTCACGCCCACGGGCAACAATCCGGCACTCAACATCTTCATCACGGGACAGCCGAACTAATCCGGATTGGCGGAAGGCAAAACGATATTGGAATGGTGAATGATTCCCGCTAGCGAATCGAAGTCGGCAGCAACAGTGAATTCGCCAGCGGGAATCCCCAGCCACCCCAGCGCATCTTCACTGGTCGCGACGAAGTGGGCATGGATTCTCTCCCTGCTGCTCATGGTTGCAACCGTCGCCGTCTATTACCCGGTCAAAGATCACCCCTTCGCAAACTACGACGACGACGCCTACGTCACCAGCAATCCGCGTGTGCAAGCCGGCGTGACCTGGGAGACGGTGAAGTGGTCGTTCACGACATACGAGTTCGCCAACTGGCATCCGCTGACCTGGCTCTCTCACGCGCTCGACTGCCAGCTCTTCGGCATGGATCCCGGCCCTCACCACGAGAGCAACCTGCTGCTGCATCTCCTGAATGTGTTGCTGCTGTTCTGGGTGCTGGCGCAGGCTACGGGATATCTCGGGCGAAGTGCGATGGTTGCGGCGCTGTTCGCGCTGCATCCGATGAATGTCGAATCGGTGGCCTGGATCGCTGAGCGCAAGAACCTGCTCAGCATGCTCTTCTTCCTGCTGGCGCTCGCGGCGTATCGCTGGTATGCGCGCGAGCCGAAGACGGGCCGTTATCTTGCCGTTGCCGGTCTATACGCGCTCGGATTAATGGCCAAGCCGCAAGTCATCACGCTGCCCTGCGTGCTCTTGTTATGGGACTACTGGCCGCTGCGACGCATGTTTCCGGAGTGGAAGAGCGCTTCCAGCGGGACAAAGGTCGAGACGTCTTTCCCTAAACGGACGCTGGGCAGCCTGATTGCTGAGAAGCTTCCACTGTTAATGCTGGCGGGAGTGAGCGCTCATTTGACGCAGATGTCGCAACAGGCCAGCGGCTGGCATTCCGTGAAGTGGACGCGAGCGATCCAGGTCGGCAACGCTATCGTCTGTTACGTGCGCTATCTGGCAAAGGCGTTCTGGCCTTCGCACATGGCCGTCTTCTATCCGCATCCGGGCAGTTCGTTGCCAATGAGTGCGGTCGCGCTGGCGGCACTGCTGCTGCTGGCCATTACGCTGGTCGTGCTGAAGTATGCCCGCGCCTACCGCTATGTTGCGGTTGGCTGGTTCTGGTTTCTCGGAACGGTGGTGCCGATGAGCGGAATCGTCTCCCTCGGCGATCACGCCATGGCCGATCGATACGCGTACCTCCCATACATCGGCTTGTTCCTGATGATCTGCTGGACAACTGCCGAATGGGCCGCTCGTCATCGCGTCAGCGTTCGAGCGCTTGCCGCGGTTGGCGTCGTTGTATTGTTCGCCCTCGCAACGGTAGCGCGCATTCAGCTGAATTACTGGCAGGACAACGTGACGCTCTGGGCGCATGCGCTCCAGGTCACGCCCGACAACTCCATCGCGGAGAGCAGTCTGGGCGCTGCTTTGATGGAGGACCAGCGCTTCGACGAGGCGTTGACGCACTATCGCGCTGCGCTCGCGATCAGCCCGCTGGATCCGGTTGCGAATCTCGACGTGGGATTTCTTGAGCAGAAGCGAGGAGACTTACGCGGCGCGATCGACCAGTACAAAACGGTGATCGCGACATCGCAGAAGCCCGAGCTGACGAAGAAAGCTCTGGTGAATCTCGGATACGTCTATCGCGACCTCGGCGACACACAGAAATCTCAGGAGAGCTTCGCCGCCGCTAAGGCCATGCAGTAGGTCGTTGCTTACGTCGCTGACGCAGCTTGCGCGGCCGGCTGGAAGCCCACCAGCTTCATCGCCTTCTTTGCTTCACGGGCTTTCATGAAGTACTCCCAGATGAAGCCGGTGCGATAGTTCTCCACCATCAGCATCGTGATCCCCTGATCGATGCCGAGCACGTCCACGTCTGTCCAGCTTGTTCGCGGATTAAATGCGTCGACGAAGCCGTACTTCTTCCAGGCGCGCAGGCCGTAGCTGTTGTAAAGATTGGCCAGACACGCAATGGTCTCCTTGGGCAGGAACGGCAGCGAACCTCCCGGCGCGCATGGCACGACCGTTCCGTCGATATAGCCGATCTCCGGCGGCCCTCCCCACGCTTGATATCCCAGGCGCGAGTCGGAGGCGGTGATGCCCCAGGTGTTGTCGTCGTAGTCGGGAAAGCGCCAGCGCAAGGACTGGCAGAACAGCTTGTGCGTGTAAGTCGCGATTGCCGAGTTCTGGAAGTAGTTGGCGTACTGATCGCGCACGTTGCGGAAGTCGAACCAGGCGTGCGAGTACTGATGCACGAACAGCGGGTCCGCGCCACTGATCCAGCGATAGCCGCCGAACTCCATCGTTGGCCGTGAGAAGGCGTTCCACGACGAAGGATTGATATTGTTCGCCGGCGCACCGATAGCCAGCAGATACATCATCATGAGCTCGCAGTAGGTGTCCCAGCGCGCGCCGATGAACTTGTACTCCGGCGTCCATCCCATGGCGAAGGTCTGGCCGCCATTGAGCATCCAGCGCCAGTTCACGCGCCGATAGATCAAGTTCGCCAGGTAGGTAATCTTGTCATTGTTGAAGTACTCGCGCGCCATGAGCACGCCGCACAGCAGGATGGTCGTGTCGATCGGCGAGACTTCCGATAAATGGATGCGCTTGCCGGTATTAATGTCGAGGAAGTGATAGTAGAAGCCGTTTTGCTGATCGACGCGATCGACCAGGTGCGAAAGCGTTGCCACCACGCGAGCGCCGATTTGATGTGGCGGCAAATAGCCCCGCTTGTGTCCGATGCACAGAGCGGCGAGTCCAAAGCCTGTGGCCGCGATGCTGGCGGTTTTGCGATTGTCCGGCGTGCCGTCGGCTAGCGCACGATCACGAACCAGCCCGGTTCGCGGGCTCGCTTCGTTCCAGAAGAACAGGAAGGCCCGGCTGACAATTTCCTCGAGCAGCTCGTCGTCAGTGAGCTGCCACTCCGGCGGAACCTTGGTTTGTTGCGCCGGTTTCTTGATCGCGAGCAGATCGCTCTTAAGCAAGGGGTAGGCGAACGCGCTCTTCGCCATCAGCGCGAGCACGTCGCGACGTGTCCAAGTCTTTTCCCGGAAGCTCGAAAGATCGGCACGGGAGTCTTTGCCGTGCCCCAATTTAGTCAACGTTCCTCTGCATAGACCGTCTGTCGATGTACCGAGTTTAAATAGTAACCGCCTGGTTAACAACGGGCGAAGGCCTTAGTTTGATGACAGGAATGTGGCGCACAATCTGCGGTCGCCGCAAAATCTTGCCGGAGATTAGAACTGAAAAACGCGCTTCTGGGATCAGGAAGTAGCACAACGTCCCTGCTTGAATCGGCCTCCTTCAGTATTGGCTCGGCAGTGCTTGCTTGTTCTGTCTCCTTCGAAAAGTGGCGCTCTCGCACGGCTTTCCTACCGGCTTCCGAGGTCCAGACGGGGAAAAGTGTGGGAACACTGCTGCAACACCTTGCATTGTCGCTGGCGACAGCAATCCTAAGTTATTGGTTTCATGATGTTTAATAGAGGACCTCGGATTGCAACAGTGGTTGGTGACACAGTTGTGTGTTCTGGATCAGCCTAGGACACCGATATGTAGGGCCAGTCAGGCATTTAACTCGGCTTTTTATTTAAGAGATGTACCGGGCTCGCTGGAATGGCTTGCATGTTTCGTGGAAACGGAGGAGGACCCCCTGATGAGGAAATTCGCGTGGTCGTTTTGTTTGCTGGCAATCGCTCTCTGCATTAGCCTGCCGGCTCTGGCTGATGACACTACACTCTATAGCAACCTCGGCACCGGTAACGACGTGTACCAGTGCTGCACTGGATGGACGGTTTCCGGAACTGGAACCCTTGGCACCAGCTTTACTGCGGCCAACGAATTCACAGCGATGGCGTCCGGCAGCATTTCGCAGATCGATATCGGCATCGGTTACGTAACCGGGACGAACTCGTTCTACGCTGCTCTTTATACCGACGTCAACAACCTGCCTGGTACCCAGTTGGGTATGTGGAGCAACCTCAGCAGCTCGACCACGTTCGGTCAGTGCTGCGGACTGGTCACCATCTCCGGCATCACCGGCATTAGCCTGACCGCTGGTCAGAACTACTTCCTGGTGCTGGGCCCGATGAACTTGGGCGACACCACTTGGGAAGCCTGGAACTACAGCAACAGCGCCACTGGCTTGGATCTGTACTCCACCGACGGCGGTAGCACCTGGAACTCCAACGGCACGCAGCCCCAGGGTGCATTTGACATCCTCGGCAGCTCCGGTGGCACCACTCCTGAGCCTTCGTCCCTGATTCTTCTGGGAACCGGCTTGCTGGGCGCGTTCGGCACCATGCGTCGCAAGCTCATGAAGTAATTCACTTCGTCACTTGAAAGCCGGAGCCTCGTGGCTCCGGCTTTTGTTTTGCCCGCAAGACCGTTCCTCGCTCTCCTTCACGAGCACATCGGTTCGCCTCTCATCATCATCACGACCGCCCCCCCGATAGCCAACTTGTCGCCCTCGAAGCGTGCCTCGCTTAAAGCGTCTCTGTTGAGCAAAGGAATGATGTTCGCGCTCTGTCGATCATGAAAGACCTCCTCGCGTGGTTAGGAAAGGAAGCCGGCGAAGGCGTTGGCCCGCGACTTCCTGACTCCTACAATGTGGGACAGCCGCGACCAGTTTTAACCGGAGTGTTCGGCCTGGGTGACCTGCGGACTTGTAACTCTCTCGATAATCTCCCGGGCGAGATTCATGTAGGCTTCCGCGCCACGCGAGTGCGGATCATAGGCGATTGCCGGCTTTCCGTGGCTTGGCGCCTCCGCCAGCCGAATATTGCGTGGGATGGTGGTCTGGCACATCAGGTCGCCGAAGAAGCCTCTCAGCTCCGAGGCCACCGATTGAGCCAAGTTTGTCCGATCATCGAACATGGTCAGGACCACGCCCTCGACGGCCAAGCCGCGATTCAGGTCGAAGCGCATGCGCTCGATAGTATCCAGCAGCTCCGTCACCCCTTCGAGCGCGAAGTACTCCGCCTGCATTGGGATCAGGACGGTATCGGCCGCGACGAGGGCGTTCAATGTCAGAAGATCCAGAGCGGGTGGGCAGTCCAAGACAATGTACTCAAACCGCTCGCGCAAGGGCTGCACGGCGTGCCGCAGGCGATACTCGCGAGAGTCGAGCGACACCAACTCGATATTGGCCCCAAGGAGGTTCTTGTGCGCGGGAATCAGGCTGAGATTCTCGAATTCCGTTGGCTGGACCACCTCGTCGGCGGTCATCTCGCCCATGATCAGGTTATAGATGTTGGGACGGTCAGGATCCCGAAGGAAGCCGACGCCGCTGGAGGCATTGGATTGGGGGTCGCAGTCGATCAGCAATGTCTGATGGCCATGAGACGCGAAGGAGGCAGCGAGGTTGATCGCGGTGGTTGTTTTGCCCACCCCACCCTTCTGATTCGTGACCGCGATAACCCTTCCCATGGCTCAGTTAGCAGCTTAGAACGAGCGGTGCTATCGGACAAGGGACTGGCTCCGTTGGTTGGCCTTTTTCAGAGGAAAAGCTGTGCAATTCTGCAGGTGAAGCCGGGAAGATACTGATTCAGCGGCAGAAGGGTTTCGTTGCGATTGTGGAAGCCGGGAGGAAAACGTGGGATAGGACAGCAGCGCTGAGGTAAATAGGGGATGTTCCACGTGGAACATCGAGGGATCGCTAACGGAAGCGTCTGGATTCGCCTGTGTTCCACGTGGAACAATCTTTACTAGGGCGTGATTTCCCAGACTACCCCGCCGCCTCCAGGAGAACCCGCACTGGTCGCGGTTCCGTACAAACTGCCGTGGCTGTCCAGCGTTACGTTGCTGATCGGACAGGCCCCATCCCTGCCACCTGTAAACGTGTAGAGCGCCACATAGTTCCTGGAATCAGCAGTTAGTTCATACACTCCGCCAAAATCCGTGAGGCAGTCCCCATAGTAGGTGCCATACAGGTTCCCGAGGCTATCTTCGACAACCGGAGCCTGTGGCCCTGCTGGCACGCCAAATTGGAAGTTGCCGGGAAACGAGTACAGAGGTTGGGGGTACACGTCGAGCTCAAACACGGTCCCGCATCCCCCGTACATCTCCGACTCCTGATAGCAATAGGACTGCCCTCCAGCGCCAGTAGTCCCGTAGAAATTGCCGGCCGCGTCCAGCATAAGGCTGGAATACGGTAGCGCTCCCCTCGAGTCGTCGTGGAAGCTAAAGAGAGTGGTCTCGCTCCAACCGCGAACCGCGGGTACCAACCTGAAAATAACGCCTGCGCCGTTGTACTGCGGTGGATGATAGCTGGGTCCTCCGTAAGCCGTGGTCCCATAGATATTGCCTGCCCGGTCAAAAATGACGCCGCCGACTGGACTGGACTCGTCCAATCCGGAAAAACTGTACAAGACACCCTCAGCCCACGCGCCGCCCAGGTGCGTTAGCTCGAAGACCGTGCCGTTGCCATATGCGCCGCCAGCTTCGGTCGTGCCGTAAATATTGCCCTCTGAGTCAAACGCCAAGTCACCATAGCCCGGAAAGCTCCCATCCGATCCGCCGCTAAACCGGTACAGCACAGTCTTCGTCCACGGACAGCTAACGGAGCGGCACGGGGTTAGTGGAGGCATGATCCGATAGATCGTGCCGCAATCCCCATCCGCTGTGCATGAGGCTTGACTTCCCTCGGTTGCTCCGTAGAGCGAGCCGTCCGGGCCAAAGATAACGCGTGCCGCCGGTCTCGAGCCATCCGGTCCGCCCCCGAAGCTGTACAGGGTCGACAGGAGCCACGCCCCGTCCTTGTTGGTCAGCTTAAAGACGGTGCCGCAACCGTCCTGTGGACAATATTGGGTTTGGGAGTGACCACCCAGGAGAGTGGTTCCATACAAATTTCCTCCAGCATCGATGGTCAATCCAGCTGCCGGAACGAAGCCGCTGGCCGACTCGAACGAGAAGCTATGGAGGACCTGGAAAGTCTGCGCCTGCAAGACCATCGGCGCGAGCGAGAGCGCCAGTACTGTCAGGCATAATGGCGCAACTGTGCTGGCTGTGAGGGTATTGACCCGCCATCCCAACATCGCCATAGCCCGTCTCCTTAAACCCTTGCGGTCTTTCGGCCATTTGTAGGGAGATCACTATAACCCAAGTAGCTGGAAGCAGTAACAGTGATCTCGAACAAGCCCAGAAAGCTGTTCGTGGACATTTCTTGGAATTCAAAAACGATGAGCTGCCAGTTTGATCATCGCTGAGCCTCTCGCGCGCTGGAGCCATTCTCCAACGCCATGTGGTATTTCCCACTTTTTGTGCAGTACTACGCTTGCATCCTTTATGTTTTCCCACTCCGCTGGGCAGTCAAGGCTTTGCTAGCCTAGGATGTTCCATTTGCTATCATTCAGTAGATTCCCCGGCCGCGTGAGCCGCGGCGAAACCTCGATACATTTGAGTTCCACCGCTCTTGGGTAAGCCTTGTCCTTTGAGTTTTCCTTTCAGTGAATTCGCGCCTGCGGGTGCTCCTTCCTTCCTGCTTGCTCACAGGTTCGCGCTTCAGTGCTATGCTGGGCGAGGTTTCTCATGAAGCGCGAGGTCGAAGATCTTCCCGTCGCGGCCGAGACGGCCGGCAACCCACGGCGCGTCGGTGTCCGCTTCGTTGGCAATGCGCTCTTTGTTCTGCTCGTCCTGCTGGCTGCGGCAGTGGGCGCACTCTCCGGCTTTCTGCTGGTCTATTCCACCGACCTTCCCCAGGTAACCGAGCTCGAGCACTACCGGCCGAGCACGATCACGCAACTGTACGACGACCAGAATCGCGTCATCGGACAATTCGCTCTCCAGCGCCGCGTTATCGACAGTTACAATGACTTTCCCAAGGTCCTGCGCGACGCCCTCATCTCCACCGAAGACAAAGAGTTTGAGCAGCACTGGGGAGTAGATGTCTGGCGCGTCTTCGGTGCCGCCTGGCGCGACGTGATGCTCGACAGCCGGGCACAAGGCGCGTCCACGCTCACCATGCAACTGGCGCGCAATCTGTTCCTCTCGCCCGACCGCAACTTCCGCCGCAAGATGCAGGAGGTCATGCTGTCCATCCAGATCGAGCGCCGCTTCACCAAGCCGCAGATCTTCACGCTCTACGCCAACCAGATCTACCTTGGCCACGGCGTCTACGGATTTGAGGCGGGAGCGAACTATTACTTCAGCAAGAAGGCCAAGGACCTGACGCTGGAAGAAGCCGCGGTGCTTGCCGGTCTGCCCAAAGCGCCCAATTACTACTCACCGATCAATAGTCCTGAACGCAGTTTGCGCCGTCGAAATCTGGTGATCAACAACATGCTGGAAGACGGCAAGATCACCGCAGCCGAAGCCGAAAAAGCGAAGACCGCGCCGCTGGTTCTCAAGCTGCAAGCCGAGCCCAACGACATCGCGCCCTACTTCGTCGAAGAGATTCGGCAATACCTCGAGAAGAAGTATGGATCTGAGGAAGTTCACGAAGGCGGCTTGCGCGTCTATACCGGCCTGAACCTGGAGATGCAGCATGCTGCCCAACAAGCTCTGCGCGACGGTCTCGCGACCTACGAACGCCGCCACGGATGGAAAGGCAATCTGCTGAACATCGTCGCCAATGGCGACTCGCTGGCCAGCTATCACCACGTCGACTGGGACGGAAACATCGAGAGTGGCAGCTACCTCCATGCGCTGGTGACTGACGTAGAGCCGATGGCAGCGACCGTCAAGTTCGGCAACTACGAAGCGCGCCTGGGTCCGGAAGAAATCAAGTGGACCAAACACACCTCACCCGAGCAATTTCTTAAGGTCGGCGACATCGTCTATGTGAAGGTCGACGATCCAAATGGCACCGCCAGCCGTGTCTCTCTCGAGCAGGAGTCGGGCGTGCAGGGCTCGCTGATGGCGCTGGACAATTCCACCGGCGACGTGAAGGCGATGGTCGGCGGCCGCGACTTCGAGGAGTCGAAATTCAATCGTGCCACCCAGGCGCTGCGCCAGGTCGGCTCATCGTTCAAGCCTTACGTGTACACCGCCGCCATTGATCAGGGTCTCACGCCCGACGACACGGTGCTGGACGCGCCGATTACCTTCAACACATCTTCCGGTCCCTACACGCCGCACAACTACGATGGCAAGTTCGAGGGCGTCATCACATTTCGCCATGCGCTGGCGGAATCGCGCAACATACCGGCGTTGAAAGTGACCGAGCGCGTCGGTGGCATCAAGACCGTGATCGACTACGCGCGCCGCTTCGGCATCACCTCCCCGCTGCTGCCGTACCTGCCGGTAGCGTTGGGCGCCGCCGATATCACCTTGGCCGAACAGACTGCGGCGTTTACCACGTTCCCTAATGATGGCGTTCGCGTTGTCCCGCGCTACATTCGTAAGGTCACCGACTACGACGGGCGCGTGCTGGAAGAAGACTATCCCGAGGTACGCGACGTGGTCAGCGCGCGCACCGCCCGCATTATGGTGAGCATGCTGCGCGAGGTGGTGCTTCACGGTACTGGCTATCAGGCCAGCAAGTTGAATCATCCGCTGGGAGGCAAGACCGGAACGACCAACGACTTTACCGACGCTTGGTTCGTCGGTTTCTCGCCTTCGATCACCTGCGGCGTCTGGGTCGGCTTCGACGAGAAAAAGACCCTCGGCAACAAGGAAACCGGTGCGGTCGCGGCGCTGCCGATCTGGATGGATTTTATGCGCGTCGCGTTAAAGGGCCGCGAGTCGGAAGACTTCGCCGCGCCTCCTCCGACTGCGCCGAGCGCAGAGGCGCAAAAGGTCGATACCCCCGACGACGCTGCATCGGGCGACAGTGAGGCTCACTGATGCGTCGATTTTTCCGCTTCCTGTATCGTGCGCTGATCCTCATCGTCGTTTTCCTGGCGGCATTTCTCACCGCGATGCGTTTCGCCATCCACGGCCGTCAGACAACCGTTCCCAAGGTAATTGGCCTGGCGCAAAGCCAGGCTGAGCGCCAACTCGCCGACCACGGCCTGGTGCTGGATCAGGGCGATCGCTACTTCAGCTCCGATGTTCCGCCCGGGCGAGTGATGTCGCAAATACCGGGAGCTGGATTGCAGGTTCGGCGAGGCTGGCACGTGCGGGTGGCAGAAAGCATGGGTCCGCAGCGTGTGGTCATCCCTGATCTGCTGGGCAACAGCGAACGTGCGGCAGAGATCAACATTCGGCGCCGTGGGCTGGAGTTGGGCGCGGTGGCTAACGCTGTGATTCCGAATGCGCCGCCGGATCAGATCATCGCGCAAAGTCCGCCGGCCAACGCCGTCAACGTGTCGGAACCGAAGATCAGCCTGCTGATGGCCGCGGCGCCCGAGACGGACTCCTTCGTTATGCCCGACTTGGTCGGCCGCAGCGAGGACGATGCGATCAATGTCATCGTGGACGCCGGAATGCACGTGCCGACGATCAACACCCAGGCCGCACAGCCCACGCCGACGACGCCTCAGCCGGGTTCATCTCAACCCGCGCCCACAGGGAGCCGCATGGTGCTGAAAACCACGCCTTCAGCCGGTCAGAGAATCTTTGCGGGCCAGCCAATCGCGCTCGAAGTCACGCAATAGAGCGCAGCGTCATCAGCGGATCAACGTTTTCGCCAACTGTCGCCATTCGTCGAGCGGCAGGGACTTCGGCTCGGCAGGCAACGCTTGTATGCAAACGTGATCGGCGCCAGCCGCAAAGTGGGCGTCGATCCGGCCGCGGATCGCTTCGATATCGCCCCAGGCAACAATGGAGTCGATCAGGCGATCGCTTCCTTCGCCTTTGCAGTCCTCCTCCGTGAAGCCGAGGCGCAGAAAGTTATTGGTGTAGTTCGGCAGCGTCAGATAGATGGCCAGAAATGCCCGCGCGATCTTTCGGGCTCTCGAGGCGTCCTTCTCCACTACCACCGCCTGCTCGACAGCGAGCAGCGGCCCTTGCCCCAGAATGCCTCGCGCCGTCGACGTATGCTCCGGCGTGACATTGTAGGTATGCGCGCCCTCGGTGCGTTTGGCCGAAAGCTCCAGCATCTTCGGTCCCAGCGCCGCCAGCACCCGGTGCAGCGAGTCCGGAGCGACGCTTTGATAGGCGGCGTTGTCCATTGCGTTGAGATATTCGCGCATCTTCGCAACCGGCTTCTCGTAGGTGTGGCCGCGCTGCTGCTGTACCAACGGAATATGGCTCACTCCCAGCCCAAGCAAAAAGCGTTCAGGATACGCTTCCGACAAAGTCTTCTGGGCAGACGCCATGGTCACCGGATCCCGGCCGTAAATGTTAGTGATTCCGGTGGCTACCACAATGCGGGATGTCGCCGACAATAGCAGGGCGGCCTGGGTTAGCGACTCCCGGCCGAACGCTTCGCTGAACCAAATTGCTCCGTAGCCGAGCTGCTCCGCTTCGGCTGCGGCCGCTTTCACTTTCGTTGCGGGTTGAAATTCAAAACCACCAGTCCAGATTCCAATCTTCTTCAACGGCAGAGCGCTGGGCATGCTTGTCCTTTCAGTGAAACCTGTGAACTACAGTTCCGACGAGATGATGGCGTCGGCTTCAATCTCGACCAGCATCTCCGGCGAAACAAACCCGGTGACCTCGACCATCGTCGCTGCCGGCCGAATGTTGGCGAACACTTCGCCATGTGCCTTGCCGACTTTCTCCCACTGGCTGATATCGGTGACGAACATACGGGTGCGCACCACATCTTTGAAGCTGGCGCCGGCGCCTTCCAGGGCACGGCCGATATTCTTCAGGGTCTGCACTGCCTGGGCGTAAACATCGTTTCCGCCGACGATCTTGCCGTCATCGCCCGTGGCGACCGTGCCGGCGACGGTGATGAACGGGCCTACCTTCACCGCGCGGGAAAATCCGACTGTGGGTTCGTAGGGAGAATTACCAGAGATATTGCGCCGTTCCATGAAGCCTCCTCCTCGGCGGGACTATCATACGAGAAACTTAGGAGGGAGAGGATCGACGGCGCAACGTCGGATGCAGCTAAGTGCGGACCAACCTGACTTGTTGATGGGTTTCTACTTATTACGAAAGCGGATACGTACTCCGAGCTTCAGAGAATCCGACTCTTTTTTCAATATTTCGATTTCTATCGATTCGGAATCCAGTTTCTTAATTGCATCCCAGAGCTCGTATTGATAGGCCGTTTTCTTCGGTACACCCGGCCTTCGTTGAAAATCTTTCAATGCGAAAGTCTTTCCCCGGTAAGTCAGAATGAATTCGGGCCAAGCCTCCATCGCCTTTCGGATTACTTCTGGCGAAGGCGCATTTTTCCCATCTCGATAGTTGTAAACCATTTGGGGCCTAACGCCGAGAACCGTAGCGATCTCCCGGGCACTATGATTTTCCAACACTTGCCCAACTCTCGAGGCAAATTCCGCCTTGAGTTCCGGATCTGACGGATGACGAGGCATATCAAATTTATTTGACTTTTTAAATATATTGGACTACATAACATAATATATTTGACGCCATTGCACCAAGGAATTAAAGCCGCAAACGGCTGTGCGTGGCATCTTACGTGTAGAGGTGGTAAGTGGGCGGAACGCCTTCAGAGCGCTTAGTTGTGGAAGCCAAACTGTATGAAAAGCACAAGTCTGAGTGGCTTCGAAAATACCGCGACCAATACGTAGTACTTAAAGGCGAAAATCTGCTGGGCTTCTTTGCCGATTTTCATAATGCCTACTGCGCTGGTGTGCAAGAGTATGGCATAGAAGCTGATTTTCTTGTGAAACGCGTGGTGTCACAAGAGCCAGTCTTCGTAGTGTTCTAAGAGTGTCTAAGCATTCCTTTCCGCCGCGTCCTGACCCTAAAGGTCTCGAAAAGTTCGGCCCCCGTTTTGAGATTGAGGTCGGGCTTCCAATAATTCGGGACAAAAAGAACCTCCTCTCACCGGTGCTCACCTCTTCTGCATCGGGCCGGCATTCCCGTATGCCTGCGCTAATTGATACAGGCGCCAGCCGTACAGTGTTAACTCCAGAGGCGGTTCAAAAAGTGGGCCTACCAGTGGTGGATCGTCCAATGTTATCCCGCGCTGGCGGCACAGACACTGTCACTGCTCATGTTGCGTCGATTCAGTTTCCACGATACAAGATCGCAACGATTGAAATCATACAAGTGCTCTGCTGCGAGTTGCCCGATCAACCCATTCAATGCCTCATTGGCAGGGACATCCTTTCCCGGTGGTTGTTCACCTATAACGGAACGACGGGTTGTTGGACAATTGAAGAGGAGGACTTGGCGGCTTGGTTGGAGCCGCCCGACGGCGCGCTAACTTAGAAGCTCGGATCAAGAACACAGTACGATCGTCGAAACTGAACGGCTGGCCAGGTCAGACCTCCCGGGTTGCTTCTTCATTTTGGCAGTCAACGTGACACTCTGCTGACAAGCGCGCCAATACTTAGATTCGCTTTATCCAGCAGCAAACCCCAACCGCATAAACAGCGCTCAAACGTAACACCCTCGCCTTCGGTTGTGGCAACGGCGAAGCGATTCGTACGAACTCGGGTTCCTATCAGTGAACCTGCTTGGGTAACCCTGCGGCTTATTCGTTATTGCGCAGGCGTTACAAGTGCGGTAAGAACACGCATCGCACATTGTGGGGCTCGGACAACGGAGGTCCAGCAAACAGATTATGATTCCGGAATCTCACGCGCTACAGGGGCTGTTCACAGAACTGGTTCATGAACACTTCGACCACGACATCGGCATTCACGACCCCGAGCTGCAGAATTACATCGCCAATGTACTGAGCGAGTTCTGCGAGATCGAGCAGCTTTACAAGGTACGAAATGCCGCCGGCCGTCCGCTGGGCGATGTCGGCGAGATGCTGCTGGAGGCCGATCCCGTCTTCGGGCCTGCTCCATCGTTCGATCGTGAGCGCCAGGTGCGCAAGCACATCGGCGACTATATCCTCTTCTTCTCCGGTATGTTTCCCGAGAGCATCAATCACTACCGGCTGCGGCGGCAGCGGCTGGAAAATTTCATCGACTTCATCAAGGCCGGTAAGGAAAGCTACTTCATCGTGTCGAAATTCGATCAGTTCGAATACGCGCGCCTGGCGCCCCTATTCGCGAAACTGTCGAAGGAATTCGAATCCTGCGTGTACGCGCTGAACCTGGTGAAGAGCGACCTCGACGAGATGCAGCACCCAATATCACGGCGAACGCAAGAGATCGTGATGTAAATGTCACGATGGTCCAAGGGGCGCGGTCGAGCAGCCGCGCCCTTCGCTTTTTGGACTCGTCGCTGGACGCAGGACGAATTGTCATCCGGACGAGGGCCTTAGCCCGAGGAAGGATCTGCGGTTCCGCTTGAATCGGTACGAACCTTCATTGATTTAATCCTCGCCTCAGTTTTCTGTGTAGAATTCTCGCTCCCTGCGCAAACTCCCGTCGATTAGAACGAAATTTGTTCCAACACGCTGTTAAGAAGCGTGAAGCCGCAACTCGCCCGCAAACTTTCCAAGCGACCCGGGGTTTCCAATTTCGAAAGCAATTACAGCGGCCGCTGCAGCAGGGAAGAAGATCGGGAGGGCACCATGAAAGGCCAACTGAAGTTCGCATTGCTAGTGGCGTTAGGCACAGGAGTTCTCGGTGCAGGCGCGTCAGCACAGGAGCGACAGATCAACGTTGCCGACAATGCCCGTGTGGAGTACGCAACCTTCAATCCCAACCAGGCTGCACAGCTGCAGCTCGCGGGTTGGGATGATCACCGCCGCTGCGATGGCGACCATGATCGCGACGATCGCGGCTGCTATTACGCGTATCGCGCGCCGTATCCTGGCTACGCGTACTACGGCAACGGGTACTACGCGGCGCCTGCGCCGTACTATCCTCCGGCCGCCGGCTGGTATGACCGCGACGGACGTTGGCATGCTTATGACAGGGATCGCGACCGAGACCGCCGTCGTCATGATGATGACGATCGCCGGTGAGTCCCGTCCAATGTGAAGCAAGACCGATCAGAGGAGTAGTACCGCCTGGGACGGCGGAGGTGATGCAGAAGGCCCGGAGCGGCGACTGGCTGAATGGGAGCAGCCAGTTCCGCACCGGGCCTTTTCGCCGTGCGATACTAGACGTTGGGCCATTACAGCCGCGTTTGAATGGGTGGAGCACCCCTTCAGGGGTGCAATTGCGAAAGCACTGGAAGAGCGGCTTCAGCCGCTGAGGTAAGTTTCAGACTGCCCGGCCCATGCGGTTAGCCCATAGAGTTTTATGACCCTTGTAGCCGATCCAAAATCCGTCAAAGTGCACCTCACCACCGGAACCGGCATGGAGATCGAGTGGAAAGACGGACACGCCAGCTCCTACAGCTTTCCGTATCTGCGGGATGCCTGCCCCTGTGCCTTGTGTAATGAAGAACGCGAGCGTGACGGACGCCAGCCAGGCGATCCGCTTAAGCCGGTCGCCGGCGCGTTGCCGATGTACAAGGCGGCAGCCAAACCTACCGAGGTGAAACCGGTCGGCAAGTACGCCATCAGCTTTCACTGGAACGACGGACACGAGCACGGCATCTATTCCTGGCAGTATCTGCGCGAAAACTGTCCCTGCGCCGAGTGCACAGCACGACGCGCCATGGAAGCCCCCGCAGTCGGCAGCAAGCCAAACTGATCGCTTCTGTTGCGGCAGAGGAATTCACAACCCGGGTACGGACGCCACGGAGAATTCCTTTCCCTTTTTCAATCAACTCCGTGCTCTCCGTGTCTCCGTGGTGAATAATTAGTTGGGGTATCCTCGAGATTGTCCTCTTATCTATCCAAATTAAATCCGCAGCAGCGCGAGGCGGTTGAGACCGTCGATGGACCGGTGCTCATCCTCGCCGGCGCCGGGAGCGGCAAGACGCGTGTCATCACCTATCGCATTGCTCACCTGATCGACGGCATCGGAGTGCAGCCGGACTCGATTCTGGCGGTCACTTTCACCAACAAAGCCGCCTCGGAGATGGCCGGCCGCGTCGATTCGCTGGTCGGCTCACGTTCGGTGACCAAGCCCGCGATCTCGACCTTCCACTCGTTCTGCGTGCGCACCTTGCGCCGCGACATCGAGACACTGCAGATCAACGGAAAGGGCTATCGCAAAGACTTTGTCATCTACGACGAGAGCGATCAGCAGAACGTCGTCAAGATGGCGATGAAGCGGCTGGGCATCGACGACAAGCAACTCACGCCGCGCAACGTTCTCGGGCGCATCTCGTGGGCGAAGAACCACATGCTCGATCCGCAGCAGGTGTATCTCGACTCGGCCGATCCCAAGACCGAGCGCATCGCCCACATCTACGAGATCTACCGGCAGGAGCTGGCAAAGTCCAACGCGCTCGACTTCGACGATCTGCTGCTGTTTGCCGTGCGCGTCCTGAAGTCGTCCGGCGAGGTTCGCGAGCGCTACAACCGGCGTTACCGCTACATCCTGGTGGACGAGTATCAGGACACGAACCGGCCCCAATACGAGCTGATGCGCATGCTGGCCGGCAGCGAACACAATGTCTGCGCGGTCGGCGATGAAGACCAGAGCATTTATTCCTGGCGTGGCGCCGACATTCGCAACATCCTGGAGTTCGAGAACGATTTTCCTGAAGCGAAGATTGTGCGCCTGGAACAGAACTACCGCTCGACCCAGAACATCCTGCAGGCTGCATCGTCGGTGGTAGCGCGCAACCAGAAGCGCAAAGGAAAGAATCTCTGGACCGACCGCAGCGGCGGTTCGCAAATCGGCTACTACGAGGCGCCCGACGGCGAGAACGAGGCGCTGTTTGCCGCCGACTACATCGCCAAGTATTTGCGTCAGAATCAGGCCGAGAACGGCGAGACGCCGCGCGCGGCGGTTCTGTATCGCACGAACTCGCAGTCGCGCCTGATGGAAGAGGCGATGCGCCGCTACCAGATGAAGTATCACGTTGTGGGAGGCTTCAGCTTCTACGAGCGCGCCGAGATCAAAGACATGATCTCGTACCTGAAGGTCATCGCGAATCCAGACGACTCCATCGCCATGCAGCGCGTGATCAACAATCCGCCGCGCGGGCTGGGCAAGACCACTATGGAAACGATTGAGCGAATCGCGCTCGAGACCGGCACGTCCATGTGGGGCGCGATCAACGAGACCGTTCGCCAGCAACTGCTGCCACCGCGCGCACTGTCAGCGCTGAACAATTTTCGCGAGCTGATCGAAGATGCGCGGGCGATGCATCTGGGAACGTTTCGGGAGCGTGTCGACGAAACTTCAGGCGTAAAGAGTGCGGTGGAGTCGGCAGCTTCCGATGCAGATGAGGACTTGCAGCATTCCATCGACTTTTCGCCAGCAGATTTCGAAAGCGAGGCTACTGAGTTTTCGTCGGAGATGTTCGCAGGTGAAGATCTTTCCGCTGCGGGCGAAAGCAGGTCCCTCCGCTCCGGCAGCCAAAATCTGGCTGCCTCCGGTCGGGATGACAATTCTGAAAAGGGCGAACCGCAGGCCGCCTCCGCTCACGATGACGGTTCTGTGGAACGTGGGCCGGTGGGCGACCCCGCCGCAGATGGCAATTCCGGCGAAGATCGCGTCGAGGGCTTCCGCGCGCCGGGCGATGCGGCTTCAACCGGCGAACTGCTGAAGTTTCTGATCGACCGCACTGGCTACATTAAGCTGCTGGAGCAGGAGGACTCGCCCGAATCCCAGGCCCGCATCGAGAATTTGCGCGAACTGGTCAACGCCGCCATGGACTCTCGCGATCGCGGCGAGACACTGGCGGAGTTTCTCGATCACGCGGCTTTGGTCAGTGACGCCGACCAGTACGACGAGAGCGCCCGAATCACGCTGATGACCTTGCATGCGGCCAAGGGCCTGGAGTTTCCTCTGGTCTTCCTGATCGGTCTCGAAGAAGGCCTGTTCCCGCACTCGCGCACACTGCTTGCGCCCGACGATATCGAAGAGGAGCGCCGGCTTTGTTATGTCGGCATGACGCGCGCGATGGACACACTGATCGTGACGCGGGCGCGCTATCGCCGCCGCTACGGCACCGATATGCCGGAAGCCAGCGTCCCCTCGCGTTTTCTGGAAGAAATTCCGCAGGAGTTAATTCAGGACTTGGGCTCACCACGCGAGAGGCCCCGCCACGACTCCAGCGGCGACTACGGTACCAGCCGCCATTACTCGTACGAGGATGAAGATCAGCGGCCTCAGTACGGGCGGCAGAAGACGCCGCAGCGCACCTCGTATGCGGGCCAGGCCTACAACTCGATCGACAATATCGCCGAGTTTTTCGCCTCACGTGGGAAGAAGTTTACTCGCCCCAAGGTCGAGATTGCAGCACCCACTGGGCGGACCGGATTCAGACCCGGCCAGCGGGTCCGACATCCGAAATACGGGGAAGGAACCGTCTACAAGCGCGAGGGAGATGGGGAAGACGCCAAGATTACGGTACAATTTCTAAGGCACGGTTTGAAAAAGCTGGTTGAGAAGTACGCTCAACTGGAAAAGGCGTAAGGCGGTTGCCGAGACGAGATTGAGCAAGCCTTCACGCCGTCGGCGTAGCCGTTTCAGTTATGGTAGAGCTGGCCTCCAGTCCAGCGTGTGAGTGGTTTTAACAGATTTTCAGCAAGGTTCAGCCTGCAGCACATCAAATCCTACGAGGAAAGCAAAGAGTTCATGGCAAACACCAAAAGCATCGCCGACAAGACAGAACGCAAGAAAGTAAAGCGCACAGCGCGGAAGAAGGCAGCTCCTAAGGCGCCTCGTACTTACGCGCGGGGCGCGGAAAAGCGCAAGGTCAAGAAGTTGGCGCGCGGCACCTCCAAGCGGTAAGCCGTCGGCTCTGAGCTGAGCCACGGCCTCATCTGAAACGCCAAGCCCGCCCTGTTCGGCAGGAGCGGGCTTTTCTTTGCTCGGCGTTCTGGGCCGGCCATTACAGCTCGTCGATGGCTTTCGCTGCGGCGTTGATGGCCTCGGCGATCTTGCTGATCTGCTCGGCTGTCGCGCTACCGCGCGTCACTTTCGATACCACCGCGCCGCGCAGGTTGTGGAATGCCTTCATGATCTCCGGCGAGCGGCCGCGTTCAAAGCCTCTGCCTGCTTCTTCCAGGCGCTCAAACAGCGCGTCGACGCGACGCTTGTTCGCCTCAAGAAACTCCAAGCCCTCCGGCGTCACCGAATACACCTTCTTGCCGTTCTCCACTGTAGAGGTGGCCAGGCCTTCTTCTTCCAGCATCGTCAACGTCGGGTAGATCACACCGGCGCTGGGTGTGTATCCGCCGGCCAGGCGTTCTTCCATCGTCTTGATCAGCTGATATCCATAGCTCGGCTGCTCGGAGAGCAGCTTCAGGATCACCAGCTTGATATCGCCGGCGTCGAACATCCGCTCGCGTCCGCCGCCGTGGCGCTCGTGACGACCACGTCCGCCAAAGCCTCGGCCGAAACGGCCTTCCGGTCCTCCGTTCTCATGCTCGTGCTCAAAATGCCGGCGGCCACACCCCCGCCCCCGGCGCTCATCTTCTTGAATTCGAAATACAATCATGTTCTTACTCCTTGTGATTGAAGATATATCGTAAGCTATATCGTTAGTCAAGATATATCTTATAATCACGCATGTCGTTTGATCAAAATAACTAAAATCAACAATTTGCCGGGGGACGGGGCTGCGGCAACGTGATGCCACCTCTGCTGAGGCAAGCTTCCGAGGGACTGACTACTTCTTAGGGGGATTGTCGGCAGAGGGCGCGGGTGCTGAGTGGTTCGACGCCGCCTGGTTCGGCTGAGGCTGGTCGAGGTTGACCAGGATCGATCCCGAGGGCTGCTGAAGAGCGAACTGGTCGTCGCGCAGGTCGTCGTTCAGCACCAGCTTCTCGACCGTCAGCCGTATCGAATATTCCTCTTTAGGCCGCGTGATCTGAATTACGTTGGGGAACCGAATACCGTTGTAGTCCTGATAAGCCTGGTAGGTGGCCTCGGTAGCCACCGAGCCGCTCTGGTCGTAGATAATTTGCTGATGGACGGTCAGATTCGTCCGGTCGAAGATGATCTTGCGCGCGAGATTCCAGTCATTGCCGCTGCGGTGAATGATGTCGACAATGTAGTCGGGCTGCTCCAGCTCTTTTTTCTTCTTGGTGTCGTAGATGATCTCGGTGCCGTCCTCGAGGACCGGAATATCGTTCGCGGGATCGATCTCGGGCAGTAGCAGCGCGTTGTAAATCACCTGCGGACGCAGGTTTTCCAGAGGGTTGGCGCCCGGCTGAACCACGTCGTTGTGGCCGACATAGAATTTGTTCTTTGCGGGAATCGACAGCTTGAACTGGCTGCCGTCGCTGACCATATCGAAGGCCTTATTGCGCACGATAGGGAACAGGCCGATCATTCGCAGCATGTCGGGCTTGCGCACCAGGATGTAGCCGCGAATCTCTTCAAACTCCGTTACCTTGCCTTTTTTTTCTCCCCCGACGGAGGTGGCAATGTTAACGGTCGCGTTCAGGGTTTTTATCTTCGAAGCTTCCGTGTTGATGAAGTCGAGCAGTTGCTGTTTGCTTGCGGTCTCCAGCTTGGCCGTACTGGTGCGCGCTTCCACGACGCGGGTGTGGAATAGACATCCACTCTCGAAGAGCAGCATGACAGAAACGAAAATGGCGCCAAGAAGTTTGCAGCGAATCATAGGGCCTGGAAGACGAAGCGTAATCCTCTAGTATACGGCAGATGCGTCATAGAACCGAACGGCTCAAACCTCATTGAGAAGCGGCCACCGCCCGCCGGTAAGCGGCTACGTTGCGCGAATGCTCCTCTAAATCGCGGGCAAACCGATGGTGGCCATTGTTATCGCTGACAAAGTACAAATAATCCGTGTGCGCCGGGTGCATTGCCGCCTGCAGTGACGCCAGCCCCGGATTGGCAATCGGCCCCGGAGGCAAGCCCGGATACTTGTACGTGTTGTACGGCGAATCGAACTGCAAATCCGAGGCGTAGATCGTACCGCGGTAGCGATGCGCCAGCAAAGCCGCATAGATCACGCTGGGATCGGCAGCCAGCGTCATATTCCGGTTCAACCGATTGTAATAGACACCGGCGACCAGCGGCCGCTCGCTTGGATCGGCCGTTTCCTTCTCTACAATTGAAGCCATGGTCACGACGCGATGCGTGTCTGCCTGTCCAAGCAGGCCGATTTTCTGTGCCTCCTGACGGAAGCGATGCACCATGGCAGCCGCGATGTCGTGCGCGCTGTCGATGCGGGTGAACTGATACGTATCCGGAAAGAGGTAGCCCTCAAGCGATCTGGCGCTGGGGTCGATGTCCTTCAACAGGAACAAGTCATTTTGCGCGGCCGTCAGAAAGTCGGCGGCCGGCCCCAATCCCGCCTGCTCGACGGCGTTGGCCACGTCATACATGTTGAAGCCTTCGGGAACGACCACCGAACGGGCGTAAACGTCCCCTTGGGTCAGGCGGTCCCAGACCTTCAGCGCATTGGCCGGCTGGTCGAACTTGTACTCGCCGGCCTTAAGAGTCTTCAACCCTTTCGCGTACTGGATGATCAGGAAGGCGGCCGAGCTACGGATGACTCCCTGCTTCTGCAACTCGCGGGCAATGTGGCGCGTGCTCCATCCGGGACGCAGCAGAAAGAACGTGGTCTGCGCCGGCTGCACCGGCAGCAGCGCCGCCCAGCCGAACCAGATGGCAAATGCCAGAACGACAATGACGATCAGCTTCAGTAATGTTCGCACTTGATCCGTAATTTAGATGAGATAGCCTTGCATCACGCTGCACGCCGGCAACTCACTCCCGAGAAGATGACTTGCGGAACTCCAGAAACGACTGCAGAATCAGCACCGCAGCCACTTGATCCACGACTTCAGCGCGGCGCTGGATGCTCATTTCGGTCTCGCGCAGCAAGCGGTTGGCCTCTACCGACGTCAGCCGCTCGTCGAAGAGATGCACCGGCAACTTGAACTTGTGGCGTAGCTCCTCGGCGAAGGCCTGCACCTTCTCAGCTTGAATGCCTTCGGCCCCGCTCATGCGCAGCGGCAATCCCATGACGATCTCGGTGATGCCGTGCTGGCGAATCACGCGGCGCAGGTGGTCGAAGTCGGCCTTCTTGTTGCTCCGGTAGTACGTCGGTAACCCTTGGGCCGTAAGACCCAGCTCGTCACTGACCGCGAGGCCGATCTTCCGCGCCCCGTGGTCGATCGCCAGGATACGAGCCTGCGGTGTGGGACCCGCTTCGCTTGAAAGACTATTTTCCATCTTGGACACAGCCAAAGTATCATGCTTGGAATCTCACGGTTACGAGTACCATAGGCAAGATGCCCGACCAGCTTTTGGACAATCCGCCACCGCATCCGTCCGATCCCGACGTTGAAGCCAACGCCGGCGGCGGGCCCACGCCGGTTCCGCAGGTCAGCATCAATCGTTCGACTGTAGCTGAACTGGAGCGCCGGCGGATGATGCATCTGCAGACCGCGGCTGTTCTCATCCTGGCCAGTGGTGCTGTCCTGTCGCTCATCTATGTGGCCAAGCTGTTGCTGGTCGTCGTCCTCATCTCCATCCTGATCGCGTTTGTTCTTGCTCCGATCGTCGACCTTCAGGTTCGCTTCGAGATACCTCGCGCGGTGGGAGCCTTTGTCGCCGTCGCCATTCTGATGAGTGCGCTCGGCTTTGCCAGCTACGCCTCCTACAGCCGGGCCCTCGATTTCATGCACGAGCTCCCAACGTACAAGGCACGAATACAGTCGCTGGGCGCGAAGATCCGCGAACAGGCCGAGCAGATCCAGAAAACAACCGAGACACTTGAGGACAGCCCGGAAGACAGCAAGGCGTTGACGGTAAAGCAATCGAGCAACTGGACCGACATGGTGAGCAAGAACGCCAACTCGTTCTCCGAACTGCTGCTGGCGCTGACCTTCATCCCGTTCCTTGTGTTCTTTATGCTGAGCTGGCAGGATCATGTGCGCTCCCAGACCGTGATGCTGTTCAGCATGGAAAACCGGAACTCGGCTTACGTGATGCTGGGCCTCATCGCGCGCATGATTCGGTCGTTCATTCTGGGCAACTTCATCATCGGTGTGTTTCTCAGCGCATGCAGCATCGCGGTCTTCGCTGCCATAGGGCTGCCGTACTTCTACTTTTTAGGCTTGATTAGCGGATTCCTGAGCCTCATTCCTTACCTCGGTGTTCTGCTGGCGGTAGTGCCGCCTCTGGTAGCCGACCTCGGACACCTGACGACCGGCGTGGCTGTGCTGGTCATCGCTTCCATCATGGGCTTGCACCTGATCGGCATGAATGTTCTCTATCCCAAGATTCTGGGGAAGCGTCTGCAACTAAACCCGCTAGCGGTAACTCTGGCGCTGCTGTTCTGGGGATGGCTGTGGGGCGCGATGGGATTGATTCTCGCTGTGCCCATCACGGGAGCATTCAAGATTGTCTGCGACCACATCGATCGCCTGCGTCCGTACGGCGCGTGGCTGGGAGAGTAGCGCCGTTCGCTCTTCGCCGCCAGCCTTCGCAAATGCGGCCAACCAATAATCCTGAACAGCGCCGGCACTCGCGTTAGCCGCGGATTCTAGCGAAAAGCGACTGGCGATTAGCGAACAGCTACGCCCATTCGTTAGAATCAGGATTTGGCACTCATGCCGAGGAGTCCTTCATGGCACACATGGTGAAATGCGTGAAACTGGGTCGCGAAGCCGAAGGTCTGGACGAGCCGCCCTTCGACAACGATCTGGGACAGAAGATCTACAACAACGTCTCCAAGCTGGCGTGGGAACAGTGGCAGGAGCACATGAAGATGCTGCTCAACGAGTATCGCCTCCAGCCCTGGAAAAAAGAGCACCAGGAGTTTATCGTTCAGCAGATGGACGCTTACTTTTTCGGTGAAGGCGCCGAGAAGCCCAAAGACTACGTCCCACCCACGCAGTAATCGCATGAAAACTCGATGATCGTTGCGATTGAGGGAGCCAGCGCTGCCGGGAAGACTACCTGGTGCCGCTCCCATTTTCCCGATCACGTTCGCGAAACTCCGCAATCGATCGCCGCTCCGAACCTGTTCGTCGACCCCGAGCTCGTCGCCAGCTTTTGGGTCTGTCACGCCATGGACAATTGGGCGAACGCGCTCGAAATCGAGCAACGATACGGCTTTGCCGTATGCGACGGCGACCCTTTACACCTTTACTTCTCGTGGGCCTTGTGGCGCGCAGGCACGATGAGTAGCACGCTCTTCGACTACGAAAGTGAGCTGTACCGCAAAGCGATTACAAATCGCCACATCGGCTTCGCCGATCACGTCTTATGGATCGAGGTCCCGGAGGACGAATTACGGCGCCGTGCCCAATCGGACAAAAGCCGCCAACGAAAGCGTCATGAAATCTACCTTGGCCTTGTGCCCTCGATGAAGAGCTGGTTTGCAGCGCGCGAGAAAGTGCTTCCTGGAACCGTGAGTGCGTTGTACGACGGCATGCTCATCGAAGAGCTGCCACCGCTTTCCCGGTCAAAGCGGTACGAAACAGGTGTGCTGGATCAGATGCTGGCGGGCATTGAACACTAGCCTCGGCTACGCCCTTGCCGCCTGCTCGTCCGAGCCCAACGGCAGAAAATATTGCGTCCCACGGATGGGCTCGCTCACACGCCGCAGCAACGCCTGCAAATCGTCGCTGCGCTCGACGAAATCGATCTCCGACGTATTCACGATCAGCAAATCCGACGACGTGTAGTGAAAGAAGAAGTGTTCGTACGCCTTCACTACCTCTTCCAGATAATCGTCGCTGATGGCCTTCTCGCCCGGCGCGCCCTTTTTCTTCAGGCGCTTCTTCAGCACCTCGGGCGTAGCCTGCAGATAAATCACCAGGTCCGGCGTGGGCACATTCTGCCGAAACAGATCGTAATAGCGGTTGTAGACCTCAAGCTCGACATCGCCGAGATTGAGGCAGGCGAACAGCTTGTCTTTCTCGAAGATGTAATCGGCGACGAAGAACTTGTTGGGATTGTGCTTGGGATCGAGCGCTCCCAACTGCTCGTAGCGTGCGATCAAAAACGCAAACTGTGCCTGGAACGCCGCACCCTGCTGTCCCTGGTAAAAGGGTTTCAGGAACGGATTGTTTTCGGGCTCACTGATGCGTTGCGCGTGCAGGGTCTCGGCGATGACCTGGCACAGAGTGGTCTTGCCGACTCGTATAGGGCCCTCGACTGCGATATACCGGGGTGGTTCAAACAGGTTCGCCATGATCGGAGAAAGGCTACGGTTCGCAGAATAACTTGCCCGGGCGTCCAAGGCAATTACCTGGTTGTGAAAGTTGGGATGAGATTTCCACCGATGCGACAGCCGTTAGCATTTAGCACTTAGCACTTGGCCAGCTGCTGATGCTCAGCGACCAAAGCTGTCTTGAAGGTTAGGTCCTCTAGGTGCCATACCGAGACCAGCCTTAGCCGCTGAGGTGAGGGCATTCAAGTTCAGGCTCCTCAATGCCAATTACTATCTGCCTCGATACAATGGGAACGTGATCCCCTATATCCTCGGTGGCCTCGGCACTGCTGGCCTCGCGACATGGGCCGGCTTTCAGACCATGTGGCCGACATCGCAGGTCTACGGCCGGACATTTTTTGGCTTGGAGCCGGGATCCCGCAAGCTTGCCCTCACCTACGACGACGGGCCCAACGATCCTTGGACCTTTCGCCTGCTCGAAGCCCTGGAGCGTCATCAGGTTAAGGCGACCTTTTTTCTGATTGGCAGATTCGTGGAGCAGCGGCCCGACATTGCCCGGGCGGTCGTAAGCGCGGGACACGCCGTGGGCTGCCATACCTGGGACCATCCCAACCTTATCTTCTGCTCGACGGCCGAAGTTCGCCGTCAACTCCAGCAAACGCAGCGGGTCATACAGGACGCCGTCGGTGTTGACGTGAATCTCTTCCGGCCGCCCTTCGGCGGACGCCGGCCCGCTTCACTTCGTGTGGCGCGCTCGTTGGGCTTGCAGACGGTAATGTGGAATGTGACCTGCCGCGATTGGACAGAGCGTTCAACGGATGAAATTGTCGCACTGGCCGAGCGCCAGATTCGCGGCGGCAACGTCATCCTGCTGCACGACGGTGAGTTCCACCGGATCGGCGTCGACCGCGGCCGCAGCGTCGAAGCCAGCGACCGCATTCTGACGCGCTACAAAGGCGAGGGATATGAGTTCGTTACGATCCCGCAGATGATGGAAAACAGCAATTAGCAATTAGCGGTGATAGCTGGCACTGCAGCGGACGTCAACCAGCCACATCTAAGAACGTGTCATCCTGAAGCGCAGCGTCCGCCTGTTTTTTCCCCGCAGCGTCCTCGCGACGGGCGGAGGCCCAGTCGAAGACCGCACAGCCATCCGTCACCCCGAAATTCGACGCAGCTTTAAACCAGCGCCAGCGCCTCTCTTGCGGCGGCCAAGGTGTCGTCGATGTCACCTTGCGTATGCGCGATGCTGAGAAACGCAGCTTCGAACTGCGATGGCGGCAGCCACACCCCGGCGTCCATCATGGCGCCGTGGAAGCGTCCGAACTTCGCCGTGTCGCAGGTTGACGCGGTCTCCCAATCCTTGACCTGTTTGTCGGTAAAGAAGAAGGTGAACATTGAGCCCACGCGATTCGCCGTCATGGCGACACCGGCCTCGTTCGCCGCTGTCATGATGCCCGCCACTAACTTACCTGACATTTCATCCAGCTGTTTGTAGAAGGCCTCGCGGCTCGCCTTCAACTGGCACAATGTCGCGATGCCGGCTGCCATCGCCAGCGGATTGCCGCTCAACGTTCCCGCCTGATACACCGGTCCGACCGGCGCAACCATGTCCATCAGCTTCGCCGATCCGCCATAAGCGCCCACCGGCAGACCACCGCCGATGATCTTGCCCAAGGTCGTCAGATCGGGTTTGACGTTGTAGAGCTCCGACGCGCCGCCGAAGGCCACACGGAAGCCGGTCATCACTTCGTCGAAGATCAACAGCGCTCCATCGCGCTCCGTCATTATCCGGAGAGCCTGCAGGTAGCCAGGTGTGGGCAACACGCATCCCATGTTGCCGACCACCGGCTCAACAATCACGCAGGCGATCTGTCCGGGAAACTTGCTGAATGCCGCTTCGATTGCGGCCTCGTCGTTGTAGGGGAGGGCGAGCGTGTACTCGACGAACTCTTCCGGCACGCCCGCCGAGCCGGGAATCCCAAGCGTCGCCACGCCCGATCCCGCCTTCACCAGCAGCGCGTCGCTGTGTCCGTGATAGCAGCCTTCGAACTTGACGATCACCTTGCGCTTGGTCGCAGCGCGCGCCAGGCGGATCGCCGACATCGTCGCCTCGGTTCCGGAGCTGACGAATCGCACTTTTTCGATGGCGGGAAACGCCTCGATAACCAGCGAAGCCAACTCGGCCTCGGACGGCGTTGACGCCCCGAAGCTCGTCCCGTTGCGAGCCGCCTGAATGATGGCTTCGATCACCTCAGGGTTTGCATGCCCGAGGATCAGCGGCCCCCATGAGCCGACGTAGTCGATGTAGCGGTTGCCGTCGGCGTCCCACACGTGCGCGCCTTCGCCTCGAACCAGAAACGGCGGTTCACTGTCCACCGACCGGAAGGCGCGAACCGGCGAATTGACTCCGCCGGGAATAAGCTGTTCGGCTCGTTTTTGCAAGCCACGAGATTGGTCAAGGATGCGGGCCATAAAACGCTGATCGCCTTTCGCTTTTGCTCTTCGCTGCCGTTTTGCAGCAGGAAAACTGGAGTTTATCAGGATCGCTGCGGGCCGCCCTGTGAGACTTGTCACAACGACGCCATCGCCGCTTTTGGGGTATGCTCTTCCAATCTCATTGTGGGGAGAGCGAAATGAAGACTGTCGCTATTACGGCCCTGCTGTTCAGCCTGGGAACCTTAGCCCCAGCGCAGATGGGCAAAGAGTCATCTGCGAACACCGCAAACCCAATCGTCACCACGGTCCGCCAGATGGAAGGCCGCTACGCCAAGAACCTCAGCGGGGCAGCCGACGAGATGCCGGCCGACAAATACAGCTATAAGCCGACGCCCGACCAGATGACCTTCGGTCATCTGATGATGCACACCGCCGAGGCCAACTACTCGCTCTGCGCTGCCGTGGCCGGAGAAGCCGCGCCCAAGACCAAGCTCAGCGATACGGACTCGAAAGATGTTCTTGCCAAGGCGGTGAAGGATTCGTTCACCTACTGCGAGCAGGTACTGGCAAAGGCCGACGACAGCAGCCTCGGACAGACTGTCACACTGTGGGAGGGACATACCGGGACGCGCGGCGCCGCATTGGTGACGATGGCCGCCGGCTGGGCCGACCACTATTCCGCGGCCGCAACCTATCTGCGTTTGAACAATCTGCTGCCGCCCAGCGCCAGCAAGAAATAGAGTACACCCCAACGTGGTACTCCCACGCTGGGGTATATCTTACTGCGGCTTGGCGACAATGAGCTCGAAGCTGCCGGGCACCATGGTCGGCCTCTGTCCCGCCGGGACAGGCTTGTCTTCTCGCTGCGCCGTGACCAGATAGGCCACATTGTTGTCTTTGTCCAGGGTCATGGTTCGCGCACCTTTGGCTGTCGGCAGATTCTGCTGGACTGTGTACTTGTCCGGACTGTCTTCGTGGATGACGGTCAGCACGCCCTCGCCGCAAGACATGAAGGCCTGCTGCGTCTTGGGATTGAAGCGGCCAGCATCCACGCCTTCGCCGATAGGAACGGTGGTCACCACTTTGCCCGAAGTAGAGTCGACGACGGCCATCATCTTGTTATCGCAACCAGCGAATAAGCGGTGATGCTCAACGTCCATCGCCAGCGCGCTAGGCTCTTGGCACGGCGCCACGGACCAGGTGTTCAGCACTGAATTCTTGGTCACGTCGACTTCGGCAATCTGGCTCTTGTCTTCGATATTCACGTAGACCTTGCCCTTGCCATCGCTGGCGGGGAACTCCGGTTTGCCGCCGAGCGCAACCGTCGCGACAACCTTGCCTGTCGCGGCGTCAATCACCGTGCTATCGTGACTGCGCGCGTTGAAGGTGAAGACGTGCTTGGAGAAGGGCTCGTAGAGGATGGCGTCCGGCCGCTCACCAACCTTGATGCTGTCCAGCTTCTTCAGCGTCTTCAGGTCGAATACGGTAACCGTGTTGTCGCCGCCGTTGCTGACGAAACCCTTTCCCAACTCCTGGGCCAGCGCCACGCCGTGAATACCAGACAGGTCCGGAATGTCACCCGAAACCTTAAGGGTCCTGGCATCGACCACCATGACATGGCTGCCGCGGGTGATGAACAGCCGCTGAGCTTCTTTGTCGAAGGTCAGGTAATCCCAGCCGCCCTCACCGCCGAGTTTGACCGTGTCGGTTACTTTGAACTGCTGGGAGAGTGCAGGAAGGGCGAGCAGCGCCGCTGCCATGCAAATGATAAGAGCCTTTTTCATATACCACTCCTCTCAAACTTCGAAAACGACGAACTGGTTTATTCCTCTGCCTCATGGCTAAGGTAATAGTGAACCGCGGGCGTGATGATGAGCGACAGCACCATGGAAATCGTAATCCCACCGATCACCGCGATAGCCAATGGCTGCAGCATTTGCGAGCCTGCACCCAGGGCAAGCGCCAGCGGCAGCATGCCCGCCACGGCGGCCATGGCCGTCATCATGATGGGCCGCAAGCGCCGGCGGCCGGCTTGGATCATCGCGTCGTGTGCGGAAAAACCTGCAGCGCGAAAGCGCTGATCGGCATCGATCAGCAGAATGCCGTTCTTCGCCACGATGCCGACCACCATAATCAATCCCATGAACGACGCGATGTTGAAGGTGATCCGCGTGACCAGCAGCGCGAAGAATACTCCCGACGTCGACAGCACCGCCGATGCCAGAATCGCAAGGGGCGCGGCCAGCGTACGAAATTCGAAGAGCAGCACCAGGAACACCAGCACGATGGCAAGTACCAGTACCAGCATCAGGTCGTGGAACGACTGCTGCTGCTCGGCGTAGGTTCCACCATATTCCACGCGAATACTCGGCGGCAGGTGCAGATCGTTGACGACTCTTTGCACGGCCGTCACCGCGCTACCCAGGTCACGCCCCTCCAGGCGCGCTGTAACTGCAATGTCCCGCTGCAGATTCTCCCGCCGAATTTCGGTCTGTCCCGGCAACTGCGTCACATTCGCCAATGAGCCGAGGGTAGCCGTGTGCCCGCTGGCGCTGTTCAAAAGGGTGTCGCTCATTGCCTGCAGCGACGCGCGGTTGCTGTCTGGATAGCGCACGCGGATCGTATACGGAATGTCCTGCGCAATCAGCGGAGTAACGGCCGGCTCGCCTTCGAGCACCGCGGAGGCGTCGACGGAAACTTCTTCGGGCGTAAAGCCAGCACGCGACGTAACCGCCGGATCGACCTTAAAGACGGTAGCCGGTCCACTAATGGTGTTGTCGATCCCGTTCAGAACGTCGACCACCCCATCGACTTTGGAGATAGCATCGCCGACCTTCGGCCCCCAATCACGCAGCAGTGAGGCGTCGGACGAGAACAACTTTATCTGGATCGGCTCCGGCGCGTTCGACAGGTCACCGATCATGTCCTGTAGCACCTGGGTGAACTCGACATCGACGGCGGGCTCCTGCTGCCGAATCTCGACCCGCAGCTCTTCCATGATGTCGTCAACGCCGCGACTGCGTTTGCTCTTCAGCTTCACCGCGATATCGCCGGTGTTGGCCTCGGTCACCGCCGCCAGGCCCAATTGCAAACCAGTCCGCCGGGAGTAGCTCTCGACCTCGGGAACTTCGCTGATCAGCTTTTCGATATGGCTGACCAGACGGTTCGTCTCTGCGAGCGAGGTTCCCGCCGGCGTGATGTAGTCGAGGATGAATCCGCCCTCATCCATCTCGGGCAGAAGATCGGTTCCCAGCGCCCGGTAGCAAAAGAACGAAATTATCACCAGCCCGCCGGCGAAGAGCGCAAGCCAGCGCGGACGCTCCAAGGCAAAGCGCAAGCTGCGTTCGTAGAAGTCAACGACGCGCCGGAAGCGGCCGGACAGAGCGGCTTCTTCGGCGGCCAGCAGACGATCCTTCTCACTAAGATTACTGTCCGGTGCGGCCGCTGACTCGCCCTTGTGCACGAAGTACTGGCTGAGCGTAGGCGTCCAGGTGAGCGCCAGTGCCAGAGACGTCAGCAACGCCACACTCACCGTGATCGCCAGCGCACGGAAGAAGACGCCGGTGACACCGGAGATCGCAATGAGCGGCAGAAAGACAACGATTGGGGTGATGGTCGAGCCGATCAGCGGGGTAGTGATCTCGCCCAGCGCTCTGTGTATCGCCTCGACTCTCCCTTGGCCGGCGTCCCGATGCAGCGCAACATTTTCGACAACGACAATGGCGTCGTCAATCACAAGGCCGACGGCCGCCGCCAATCCGCCCAGCGTCATCAGGTTGAAACTCTCGCCCAGCACTTTGAGCGCGATAAACGTCGCCACCACGGTGACCGGTATGACCAGCGCTGCTACCAGCGAAGTTCCCCAGTCGCGCAGGAACAAAACCATGATGATGGATGCCAGAATCAGCCCGATGAGGATGGCGTCGCGCACGCTCTTGATGGACTCAAGCACGATCTCCGACTGATCGTAGAACGGCTCGATCTGTATGCCGGGAGGAAGTGTCTGGCGTATGCGATCGATCTCGGTATGCACTTCATCGGCTACGGCGACCGTATTGGCATAGGGCTGGCGGCTCACGTTCAGCAGCACCGCCGACTTACCGTTCGCGGTCACGATCGTATACACGGGCCTCACACCCGGGCCCACCGCGGCAACCTCATTGATGCGCACTGGTACGCCGTTCTGCGTAGTCTTGATGACAATCTGTCCGAGCTGAGCGGGATCGGTAACCTGCCCGTCGACCAGCGTGAGATACAGCTCATGATTTTCCGGCAGCAGCCCGGGAGAGTCGATGAGGTTCGTGCGGCGCACCGCGTCGAGGATATCGCTGACGGTCACGTTCGCCGCCAGCAGCTTCGCGGGATCGGGCGTGACCGTGAACTCAGGCTCCTGCCCACCCTGAACAACCACGGTCGCCACGCCATCCAGCCGGTTCAGGCGCGGCTTCAGTTCGTAGTTCGCCAGCGTCCAGAGCTGTGTCTGCGGCACGGTGTCCGACGTCAGGCTGTAACCGATGATAGGAAAGCTGGCAAAGCTCAGACGATGCGTCTGAATGAGGGCGGTCGGGGGCAACTGGGTGCCGATATGCGACAGCGCCGCGTCGACCAGTTGCAGCGTCGTCACCATGTCGACATGCCAGTCAAAGAAAAGATCGATCTCGGCGGAACCACGGCTGGTGATCGAGCGCACCTGGGTCAGGCCCGGCACGCTGTTCACTGCCTCTTCGATTGGCCGCGTGATGGTCACCATCATCTGGTCGATGGGCATCACGCCGTTGTCGACCCCGATCACCACGCGCGGAAAGTTGGTCTGGGGAAAAACGGAAATCGGGATCGTGAACGCGAGATAGGTACCGGCCGCCGCGAGCACCAGCACCAGGAAGACCAGCGACTTGGAGTAGCGGCTGAACCAATAGCGCTCGTCGGCGGCGCTGGAGCTTTGCAGGCGCCGCATCCACGAGGCCACCTTCTCGCGCCAGGTCATTGCTTGCCCTCATCACCTTGAGGAGGCGGCTCTGCCGTGGCGAGTTTGACCTGTGTGTTGTCGGGAAGACCATAAGCGCCGTTGACGATAACGGTCTCGCCGCCGCTCAAGCCTTTGGTGATCTGCAAGTCGTTCTGCTGGCGAACGCCGGTTTCGACGGCAACCTGGCGCGCCTTGTTATCGCTGACAATCATCACAATGCTGGCGCCTTCCGGAGTCTTCAGCAGCGCCGAGGATGGCACCACCACCGCGCCCTGTATGGTGCGCGCGACGATGGAGACACTCGCGGCCGTGCCCGGCCGCAGCGCTCCGTCCGGATTTGGCGCTTCTACCCAGACTTCGACCGTAGTGCTGTTGGGATCCAGTGCCGGACTCACCAGAGTGACTTTGCCCGGAACTCCGACAGCACCCGGCGCCGTGATCGTCGCCGCGTCGCCGGGCTTCAGATAGGCAGCCTCACTTTGCGGAATGTGCGCGCGTGCAATAACTGACGACGTGTCCATTACCGTCAGCAGCGGCGTTGCTGCCGCCGGCGTTTCACCCGCGTAATACGGGCGGTCGGTCACCACGCCATCGATGGGACTGTGAATCTCGGAGTAGGCAAGCTGCGCTGCGGCGCCTTCGTACTTGCCCTGCGCCGACGTGAGCTGACCCTTTGCCGACTTCAGTTGATCCTTGCGCCCAGCCGACTCGAGGGCAGCCAGGTGCTTCTCCGCCATTTCGTATTGCGCTTTTGCCTGCGCCAGCGAAACCGCCGACGCATCGAGCTCCTTGCGCGGCATCGCGCCCTGCTCGTACAACACGCGACGACTGTCATAGACCTTCTGCTCGGCGTCGTAAGCTTCCTTCGAGGTCTTCCGGTCGAGCTCCGCCTTCTGCCATTCTTCCGGCAACGCCGACCCAGTCTCTAATCCATAGGTCGCCTCGGCCTGCTCATACGCGCCTTTGTTCTCGACTTCGCTAGCGGCCAAGTCACGGTTTTCCAACAGAGCCAGCAACTCTCCACGATGCACGCGGCTGCCGCGATTCACGTAGAAGGTCTTCACCGGCGCAACGACCTTCGGCGTAATGGCAGCTTGATCGCGAGGAAACAGAATCGCGTCGGCTGTGATCACTTGTTGGATCGTCTTGCGTTCCGCCGGCGCGGTCTGCACGGTCACGACGGGCTGCGGCTCCTCCTCTTTCTTGGAGCAGCCGGCGAGCAACACCGCGGCCATCACTGCCTGCCACGCGACAATGCAAGTACGAGCGATTCTCACGGCCTAAAAGCTCCCTGTCAGAGTTTGCAAGTTGGCAATGGCGACGTGGTAGCGCGCCTGCCCATCGGAATAGCTGGCGCGTGCCTGGGCCAGCGTGTTTTGCGCGTCGACGACTTCCAGGGCCGTTGCCTCGCCAGCCTGATAGCGCAAGGTTGTCAGGCGCATGCTTTCCGTCGCGAGATCGACGGAACTCTTCAGCAGATCGAGCTGGCCACGCGCGGTTTGCGCCTCCGCGTAGAACGATTGCAGATCCGCAACCGCCTGCCGCTGCGCCGCACTCAGCTCAACTTTCGCCTGGTGTTGCTGCAACTCCGCCTGCTTCACCCGGCTTTCAATCGCGCCCCAGTGCCAGACAGGGATGTTCAGCGTAGCCGTCGCAGCGTAGCCAAGGTTGCGGATGTCATCGGTATAAGTGGCGTAGTGATTGGCGTCGATGCCGTACAGGTAATCCACCACCAGCGACGGCAGATGGGCTGCGCGCGCCACTGCGACCTCGTGATTGGCGACATCCATCGCCGCAAACGCCGCCTGCAGCTCGGGATTGTTCTTTCCCGCCATCCCTTCTACCTCGTCCATCGCAGGCAGCGCGGGCGCGGCGGCGAGATCGTCAGCCAGTGTGAAGTCCTGAAAGAAGTTAGGAAACAGCAGCACCGCCAGATTCAGCCGCGCATTCTGCATCGCCAGCTGCGCTTCCTGCTGGGCTCGCTGCTGATCGTTCGCCTGGATCTGCGCCTTGATTACATCCGAGTGCGCAACCTCGCCACCTTGCTCAAGCTTGCGGCTGAGTTCCAGGAACTTCTGCGCTTCGTCGCTGGCTGCCTGCGCGCTTGCGGCTTTGGTCAGTGCGGCTTCCAACCCGTAATAAGCCTGGACGACGGTGACCACCAGACCACGAGCGGCGATTTCGGCTTTCGCCCGAGCCAATGACTGAGCAGCGGACGCGCGGCGATAGTCCGCGAACTGTCCGACGCCAACCGTCTGCTGCACGGCACCCTGGCTGATGTATTCGTGCACTCCGTTGTTGGCAATGAAGACGCCTGACGCCGTGCGATTTCCCTGGGTGTAGATGAAACCGTTGTTGTAATCGACGCCCGGCAGCAGCGCCGCACGCGCTTGCACGCGATCTTCGCGAGCCAGACCCAACTCCATCAACGCTGCCTGGAACTGCGGACTATTAGCCTTGGCGCGAGTGAGGGCTTCGGCCAAGGTGAGCGACACCGCAGAGTTCTTCGAATCGGGTGCTTGCGGCTGGGCGGTAGGGGACTGCGTCTGCGCGCACAACTGCGCCAGACACAAAACGGCAATCAACGGGATGGACTTAGCCGACAAAGCTCCTCGCAGCACTTGGTTCAGAATGCCGCGAAGAACCTTAACCCAAGCTGAATCAGCAGCCTGGAACTCCCAATTTGAGCAGGGCAGCGGTGCTTTTCTGCGGCAGCGCCGCGTAGAAAGGGGTAGAATAGAAGGACAAAACCCTAAGGGAACCAGGTGAGACTCCACGTGTGCAGGCCCGCCTGATCAGGTATTTGATGAAGAGACTCTCCGCCCTTTGCTTGACCCTCTGGCTTATCGCGCCGCTGCTGGCTGTTCAGGCTCAGACAACGACTGCTCCGACTCCGACGGCTGCTCCCAGCGACACGGTGGTCGAAGAAATTGTTGCCCGGGTCAATAACAGCATCATCACTCGCGCCGACATTCGCAAAGCTCGCGAACAACTCTACGCTGAGGCTCACCAGCAGACCGACCAGATCGCCGCGGAACAGGACGCCAAAGAGCACGAGAAAGATCTTCTGCGCGACCTCATCGACCAGCAGTTGCTGCTCCAGAAGGCCCAGGATCTGGGAATCTCCGCCGACACCGAACTGGTGAAGCGGCTCGACGATCTCCGCAAGCAGATGCACGCCGACTCCATGGAAGACCTGGAGAAAGCCGCGCAGGCGCAGGGAATCTCGTTTGAAGATTTCAAACAGAACATGAAGAACAACATCCTGACCCAGCGCGTCATTGGACAGGAAGTTGGCGGCCACATTACCGTCAGCGCTCAGGAAATTCAGCAATACTACGATCAGCACAAGACCGAGTTGCAGCGCCCCGAGCAGGTGCGTCTGAGCGAAATCCTCATTTCCACGCAGACCACGCCCGCGATCAAGAACGACAAAGGCGAGACCCAGCTTCCGGAAACGCCCAGTGCCGAAGTAGTCGCGCAGGCGCAAGCCAAAGCGAACGAAGTCTACGCCATGCTGAAAAAGGGCGGCAACTTCGACGAGTTGGCCAAGAAATATTCGAACGGACCCACGTCGGCCATCGGCGGCGACCTGGAATATTTCAAGCGTGGAACGTTGTCGGCTCAGCTCGAGTCCCAGGTCTTCGGCATGAAGCCCGGCGATTACACCGAACCGGTTCGCACCAACCAGGGCTTCGTCATCCTGAAGGTCACCGAACACCAGGGCGGCGGTATCCCTCCGCTGAAAGATGTTGAGAGCCAGATCCAGGAACAGATTTACATGACCAAGATGCAGCCCGCGCTGCGCGACTACCTGAGCAAGCTCCGCGAAGAGGCTTACATCGACATCAAGCCGGGCTACCTCGATACCGGCGCCAGTCCAAACGAGACCCAGCCCATCTACACGACAGCGGCCAACGACAACACGAGCACCGGCAAAGAGAAGAAAAAGAAGAAGCTTGGACTCTTCTAAGTCCTGCGAAAACAGCCTGCAAGGTATCCGCTCAGCGTGAATTGGCAGCCGAGTGCGATACCATAGGCCTTCAGCGCGCATCGTGGTGCTCGGATGCGGCTCCATAGGTTCGAATGAAGGATTTCTATATCTGCGATTGCGCCCGTCTGGAGAACCAGACGATTACGTCGTACTTTGTTGTCGCCGTCAAACAGGTGAAGTCGAAGAAGAACGGCGAACTTTACCTGTCGCTGATTCTCGCCGACCGCACCGGCCAGCTCCAGGCCAACATGTGGGACAACGTCGGCGACGCCATCTCCCACTTTGACCAGGATGACTTCATCAAGGTCAAGGGCATCCTGCACAAGTACAACGGCCGCTGGCAGATGACGGTCCACAAGATCCGCAAGATGGGCGATTCGGAAATCGACTACTCCGACTACCTGCCTAAGACTTCGAAGGACATCGACAAACTCTGGCAGACGGTTTGCGATTATGTCGCCAGCTTCCAGAACCCCTGGCTGAAGTCGCTGTTAGAGGCGTTCATCGCCGACGAGGCCCTGGTGGCCGCGTACAAGAACGCTCCGGCTGCCAAGACGCTGCATCACGCCTTCGTTGGCGGCCTGCTGGATCACGTGGTCTCGCTCTTCAATGTCTGTGACTTGGCCTCACGCAACTATCCGCAGGTGAATCGCGACCTGTTGCTGGCCGGCGCGTTTCTGCACGACATCGGCAAATTGCATGAGCTCAGCTATCAACGCTCGATTACCTACACGACCAAAGGTCAGCTGCTGGGACACATGATCATCGAGCTCGAAATGCTGCACGCCAAGCTCGCCGGTCTGCCGGGATTTCCCGATGAGCTGAAGATTTTGCTCGAGCACCTCATCATCAGCCATCACGGGCAATACGAGTTCGGCTCGCCCAAGCTGCCGATGTTTCCCGAGGCGCTCATGCTGCATTACCTCGACGACCTTGATTCGAAGATGGAAGCCATGCGGGCCCAGTTCGAGCGCGAAGCTGATCTCGACAGTGCATGGACGAGCTACAACCCATCGCTGGCACGGCCGCTTCTGAACACGCAGAAGTTTCTCGAGAAGGGTCTGGAGAAGCCAAAGACTGCGGCTGCGGCAGATGGCGATTCCATCGCTCCGGTTGTCAACGATGGCGAGGGCGATGGCGAAGCTTCGAAGGCAGCCGAACAGCCCGAAGCGGAAGCTGTAGGCGTAGCCGAGAAAGCCGTACCCTCGGCGTTCGAGGCCTTGCAGCGGAAGTTCGAGTCACATAAGGTAACGCCGAAGACAAACTAGGCAGCTTCCTGCGATTTTCAAATTGATTGTCGTCGTGGTTTGCCAGCCGATGCCTAACATCGACATTCCAAGTTCCGGCGTGCTGCTGAAACTTTTCGCGCAACCCAAACGTATCAAGTAATCGAATGCTCGCTGGCATGCCCAGGCAAGAGGAATTCCGGGAGCGCCGTGTCGATACAGCGCTCTTGCTGCGATTGCCGCTGCGTTTCTGCTTCTGCACATTGCCGTTGGCGGTCGCTACGGCTTTCAACGCGACGAGTTGGCTACTCTCGAAGACGCTCGCCACCTCGCCGCAGGTTACGTAGCCTATCCCCCGCTAACCCCGTTCTTCGGACGCATTTCGCTGGAACTGTTCGGCACATCGCTGCGCGGATTCCGTTTCTTCGCCGCACTGGCTCATGCGATCGCGACCGTGCTCGCAGGACTGATGGCGCGCGAGCTCGGCGGCAAACGATTCGCGCAGGTCGTCGCCGCGCTGGCAGTTGCCATCTCCCCGGTATCGCTCGCCTCAGGCGCGCTGATGCAGTACGTCGCTTTCGACTTCATGTTTTGGGTGCTGACCGCTTATCTCATCATCCGGCTGCTACGAACCGGAAACCCTGTGTTGTGGCTGCCCATCGGCGCCGCCATCGGACTGGGCATGCTGAGTAAGTACACGATGCTCTTCTTCGTCGCATCGATCCTGGTTGGCTTGTTGCTCACCGACGCGCGCCGATACTTGGTGTCCCGCTGGCTTTGGATGGGTGTAGCTGTTTCGCTGCTCATCTTCCTGCCAAATCTGCTGTGGCAGGTTCAGCACAATTTCATCTCGCTCGATTTCCTGCATCACATTCACGCGCGCGACATTCGCATAGGCCGAACACAACATTTCCTTCGCGAGCAGCTCGGCATTCCCGCCAACATTTTCACAATTCCGCTGTGGATCGCCGGCCTATTCTTCTATTTCCGCTTCCCTCAGGGCCGCCGTTTCCGCATGCTCGGCTGGATGTTCGTCGTCACCTTCCTGATCTTTCTCGTCGCTAGAGGCCGCAGTTATTACCTGGCGCCCGCCTATCCCATGCTGCTGGCCGCCGGCGCCGTGCTCGAGGAGGGCTGGCTGCAATCGATGGCTTCGAAAAACGCGAGCCTGATGCGTGGTATCACTTTCGCTGCTTTGGCGGCCGGCGGAGTCCTGGCAGCATCGGTAACGCTGCCGCTTGCGTCCGGTGAACTCGCGTTGGTGGCAGGTCGCCAACAAAATTGACAGCGACTTCCGTGAAGAGATCGGCTGGCCGGAGCTGGTGTCCGAGGTCGCGCGAGTCTATAACTCCATCCCTCCCTCGCAGCGCAGCAGCACCGGCATTCTGGCAGCCAACTACGGAGAAGCGGGCGCCATCGATCTCTACGGCCCAGCTTACGGACTGCCCCGCGCCATCAGCGGCGTAAATTCGTTCTGGGCTTACGGCTATCCTTCGCCGCCGCCCACCACGCTGATCGTGATTGGACTCGGCGATGAATATCGCAATCAGGATTTTCAGTCGTGCGAAGTTGCCGGTCACATCACGAATTCGTACGGCATCTCCAACGAAGAAACCAGCAATCCCGACATCTACATTTGTCGCGAGATGCGGCATTCGTGGCCAGATTTCTGGCACGACTTCCGCTACTATGGATAAAGATGAAAAATGTCGAGCGCTATTTTCGACTTGACGTGCAGTTGCCATTTCAAAGAATATTCCCGCAGCGCCTGTAACTTAACGAACATTCTCGCGGGTTTGCATTATGGTGCCGCGCAGGCACTCAAAACCAATCGCAATCTGGCCTCGAAAGGTTGCCGATGAGTCCCAGGTTGACCCTGCTTCTGATTTGCGAAGAATGTGAACGTTATCCCATCCTGATTTCTGCATTGCAATCCGCAGAATTTGACTTGATTACAACGGATACGCCGGAAACAGCGATGCTCCTTCTCGGGCAAAGCTCCGTCGATGCGATGCTCATCAACCCAGGGAAGAAATTCGCCCGGCCAGCCTTTGTTGCCCTCAAACGGCGTGCTCCGCGCGCGCCTATCCTGCTATTTGACGTGGACGATCAGTCAACGGAAAAAGGTCAGGGACTTTACTCCGTCGTGCATGTCAACGTGCAGGACGATGTTCTGGTGCATGCTGTGGCTGTTTTCTTGCGAGAGTCTCTCATGCTCTCCCAGTCCCCGCGCGCCGCCGAGATGGCGGCCAGAACTGCTGCCAAGTCATCGCCGGACTATATCGTCGACGGGCACGCCGGACATCACTGAAACCAGACTCCCTTGCGCGTAATCGTATGTAAGGTGCGTCAGTCGGCGCACTGCACTGCTATCAACTGCGCAAGGAGATCTGCAATCATGCAAGTGAACGAATACGTGACCCTCGGTCGCTCCGGCCTGCGCGTCAGTCCGCTGGCGCTCGGCACCATGACCTTCGGCAACGACCGCTGGGGATCCAACGACGACGAGTCGAAGCGAATCTTCGACCGCTATCTCGAACTCGGCGGAAACTTCATCGATACCGCCGACGGCTATGCGGATGGCAAGAGCGAAGAGGTGCTGGGCCGCTTCGTCGCCGAACGCGATCTTCATGATCGCCTGGTGATTGCCACAAAATTCACATTCAATCCACAGGAAGGGAATCCCAACTCCGGTGGCAACGGTCGCAAGAACATCTATCGCGCCCTCGAAGGCTCGCTGCACCGCTTAAAACTCGACTACGTCGATCTCTACTGGATGCACGTGTGGGACACGATCACTCCAGTCGAAGAGGTAGTTAGCACCCTGACCGACCTGGTCCGAGAAGGAAAAATCCGCTATTACGGCTTCTCCGACGTACCTGCCTGGTACGCCGCGCGAGCGTACACGCTGGCTGAATTGCAGGGACTCGAACGTCCCATCGCACTGCAGTTGGAGTATTCCCTGGTCGAGCGCAACATCGATCGCGAACACATCCCCGCTGCGCTTGAGCTCGGCATGGGCGTTTGTCCATGGAGCCCACTGGCCAGTGGCTTCCTCAGCGGCAAATACACCAAAGAAGGTCCCGCCAGCAGCAAGGGCAGCCGCCTGGAGGTGTTGAAAGGTTCGAACAACCCGGTCTTCAACAAGTTCACCGAGCGAAACTGGGAGATTCTTGAGACCGTGCAGGAGATCGCCAAACAGACCGGCCACACCGCCGCCGAGATCGCGCTCAACTGGGTATCCCATCAGCCGGGAGTGACCTCGACCATCATCGGCGCGACTAGCCTGAAGCAGCTGGATAGCAATCTCGGCACGATCACCTTCGAGCTGCCGGCCGACGCGCGGCAGAAGCTCGAAGAGGTGAGCCGCGTGGAAGATGTCCATCCCTACATGTTTTTCGGCGAAGTGTTGCAGGACCGCGTGCGCGGCGGGACGAAGGTCCGGAAGTGGACTGCCTGAGTCTGAATTCAAAATCGCCGTTCAAGAAACAGGAAAGCCCAGGCCGTTTTGCCTGGGCTCTTCACTTTTCGCTTCGGTCCGTCTTCGTCCAGGTTCTGGCGATCAGCGGATCCGTTCCATCAAGCGAATGTCGTCACCATCATCCTCACCCCGAGGAGCTACATCACCAACGCGATACTTTCCAACTCTCTCTGGAATGCCTCCAACGTTCCACCCAGCAGGCCTGCCCTGCTCACCGCATTGCGGGCTTCTTCGGCGGAGACACCATATCCGTGGCCAGCAAGAAACATCTGGATCAACTCGGCCGCATCCTTGGAGTCGAACCCGTGGAGCAGTTCGCTCCTAAGCGCCGTTAATTCCGGGACGGAAAACTTTTCTGTCATCACCGTCTTCACCTCCGACCCTTACGGGCATTTGCTACTTAGACTCCCCAGTCACCTGATTAGTTGCAGGCAATCCAATTGCCGAACCTAAGTTTCTGACCGTTTTCCCGCCGGGTCTTTGAGAACTTACAACCCACATGTCGCTAAATAGTTGTCAAATCGGGATGTAGCGCGTCCCGGGGCGGGACTGCATCTACGACAGGAGTGGGACGAGTAACAGCTTGCCTTTCCGAGACTTGCGCTGGCGCCCTCCGGGTTTTCATAGAAAGCGAGATCGCACTATGAACCGTATCCCGAGACTCTGGGGCATTTGGACCATTTTGGGAATATCGCTGAGAAATACCGCGCACTGAACGGCCATTCAGCCCGTTAGAGCTGTTCGATGGTCGCTTCCGGCTCCAGCAGAATCGGGATGCCGTTGCGGATCGGGTAGACCCGCTTGCACTCGTTGCACTTCAACCCATCTTCGCCGCGCATCACCAGAGGCTTGCGGCAAACCGGACAGGCAAGAATCTCAAGCAGGTCGGGAGGGATCATGGGGATGATTCTAGTACATCTGATCTCAGCTGTTCGCTGTTCGCTCTTCGCCTAAACTTCCGGCCGCCATCCTTCGCCGCGATTTGTTCCCAATGAGCGTGCCCCAGGGTCGCCCTCATTGGCTAACCTGGGGTTCCTATCCCAGTCGCCAGGCACGAAAGCGAAACCACCGTTACCTCCGGCGAAAAGCGAAGTGCGAGAAGCGAAGTGCGTTCTTCACGCGATAAACTAAATATTCATCCACAAACTTCGAGGGAGAACTATGTCGGCCATCATTCTCGACGGAACCAAGATCGCTGCCCAGATCAAAGCCGAGGTCGGCGAGGAAGTGAAGGAGTTGACCGCCGCGGGCCTGCGTCCTGGGCTGGCCGTCGTCCTCGCCGGACACAATCCGGCATCGGAGATCTACGTTCGGAACAAGGTGAAGAGCTGCGAGCAGCTCGGCATCTACAGCGAGAAGCACACGCCGCCCGACACGGCGACCACCGAAGAACTGCTGGCGCTTATCGACGACCTGAACCGCCGCGACGAGATCGACGGCATCCTCGTGCAACTGCCGCTGCCTGCCGGTGTCGACTCCAAGAAAGTTCTGCTGGCGGTATCGCCCGAAAAAGACGTCGACGGATTTCATCCCATGAACGTCGGCTATCTCTCCACGCAGCGTCCGGGGCTGGTACCGTGCACTCCTGCCGGCATCATCGAGATCCTGAAGCGAAGCAACATCCCGATCGCCGGTGCAGAGGCCGTCGTCGTCGGCCGCAGCGACATCGTCGGCAAGCCTGTCGCCATGCTACTGCTGAACGGCAACGCCACCGTGACCGTCTGCCATTCGAAGACACGCGACCTTCCCGGCGTCTGCCGCCGCGCCGACATCCTGGTTGCCGCCATCGGTAAAGCCGGCATGATCACCCCTGACTTCGTGAAGCCGGGCGCAACGGTGATCGACGTGGGCATGAACACCGTCACCGATCCTGCCGAGTTCAGAGAGTTCTTTGCCGGAAATGAGAAGCGGGAGAAGGGCTTCGCCGAGAAGGGCTCAACCCTGATGGGCGACGTTCATCCCAAGGTCGCCGAAGTGGCCGGCGCCATCACGCCCGTGCCCGGCGGCGTTGGTCCGCTAACCATCGCCATGCTGATGAGCAACACCGTCAAAGCTGCCAAGCTTAGACGTGGCGACAAGGTGAAGAGCTTGGTGGGGCGGATGACTGGCGATCAATCGCCTTAGCGCGCGTTTGGCTCCTACCAAGGCAAAGCGTAATCGTCCGACTTTGACGCTACTGCCATCGATGAAATCCTAAAGCAGGATAAGGTTCTTGCGCAGTTACCTGCCAGCGATCCTCTGCTTCGCAACGATGTCGAGCACGAACTTGCTCGTCACAACCTCAGTTCCCAAAGTAGCGGTGGCGCTAACGAAGTAACGACCGGGCATGGTTTCCGGCGATGCTGTGATTTTCAAAGCACTCTGAACCTGCCGTCCTTCCCGATCCAATGGACGACTGAGCGTGCCGTCCACTCCTTTCGGCAGGTCTGTCACGCCAAAACGAATATCTGTCGATGTCTTATCGCGGATAAATACAGTGATGTAACGCGTCTCCCCCGGAGATAACTGCACTGCGTGAGGTTGTACCCAGAGCCAGAAACTGCCGTGCGCTGGTTCGTATTCATCCGGATTGAACGTGATTGTCGCGGGCGGGGTCAAAGAGTAATGCAGCCGCTCCTCAGCATCGTCGACCTTCGTTGCCGGCTCGCAACTAACTCCAGCGAGGAGTTTCCAGTCCTGCTTGCCGAAGCGATTGATGAGCGCGCCATCAAAAATGAGGCTTACTTTCGTTGCGCCCGGGGGCAAAGTACCTTCTTCCGACGCTCTGGCCTCGGGTATTACCCGTTCGCCGTTGTACGTACCGAATGCGCCTTGTATGCCGCCGCCCCAGGAGCACGAACCTCCCGGAGTTGTCACCTCCCATTCCACCTCCGCGAACTGGAACTTGCCAGAAGCAGCCGGATAGATGCCGTGCCAGGTCACATGGTCTTCGCCGTAGATGGGTCCGGGATTCCACTGGTCGCGCTGATAAGCCGCTGTCTTGAAGGTTGCGTTTGCGGTGGGCACGTCGATCCACGACATCGTGCTCTTTGCGGTGCGCGAAATAGAGATTCCTTTGATCTCCAACGGACCACTCCGCAGATCCGTCCAGATCAGGTTAGAAGACACCGACGCCGTCAAGGACTGGCGGCCCGCTTGCAACGTGGCCCTGCTGCCGGTGCCCACCTCTCGCAGAGGAGCCCCTGCCGCATCGCTCACGTTGAAGAGCAACAAGTATTCGCCAGGAAGCAGCACATCAAGAGATGCCGACACCTCGAGGCGGTCGAACTTCGCTCCTTCTTTGGGAGCGATCGCTTTCGCAGTAATGCCAAGAAATCGCGCCGCGACGGGTTTCACCGTCATGCTGCTGTTGGTAAGCAAAGTTTCCGTGGTGAAGGGTGCGCCGGATGCCATCTTTCCCGTGGCTCTCACGGTGATGCGAACGCTACCGGGCTTGGTGGGGATGACGGTGCCGCGATAAGTCCGAGGCTTCACCTCGGTCAGTTGTACGGGCAAGACCTTGACGGGATCCGGAGGAGCAAACTGAACGCCAGTCTCCGTGTCCCGCAACCACGCGCTTCGCTCCTCCCGTATCTCGAACTGAGGCGGCTGTCGTCCAACATCTCCCAGCAGTTCGAACTCGAAGTCGAGCTTGTCGCCCACAAAGGCTTCGAAAGGTAAAGGCTCGGTGCGAATCTGGATATCTCCCGAACGCGACACCTCGCCAGCCTCCACGTCTCCTGCCGCCAGCTTTGCCCCCAAGGCTTGTGCGAAAGCCTTCAGGGGAACGACGGAGACCCGCAGCTCGCCTTGTTCAGCCGTTTTCGGCGATGCATGAACTTCATAACGTCCTTTCGCGGCCTTGTCGAACCAGACTGTCTCGTGAACACCCTTCAAGGGCATCAGCAGGTCCATCGCGAAGAGCATCGACTCTTTGGGATCCGTCGCCACCATCCACTGGGCCCCCGATTTCTCGGCATTGTCCGGACGAATCTTGCGGCCATCGGGCAATACCAGGGAGACATATGTGCCCAAGTCCGGCACCACGACATCGAACATCACCTGCTCCCGATCTTCCGGAAGATCGAGCGTCACGGTCGCCGAGGGACCGAAGGGCGCCGGCTTGGAGATCTGGCCGCCAGCCGACCGCAGCCGGCTGAGATAATCGCCCATCTGCGAGACAAACTGCGCCTCCACCTTCGCCGGCTGATGGCCTGCCTGGAAGGTGAACTCGACGGTGTAACGCCCTGCGGAAGCGCGCTTGCGGAAGGTGATGAACGTCAGTTGACCGACATCTCGTGAGCCCAGCGCCGATGGGTGAGCCCCTCCCTGCTCCCATTCCAGTTCGACGCTCTTCGCATTCGCGGCAGTGATTGTCTGACCACCCGGAGTGATGAGTTTTGTTGTGACCGCGTAGGTGCTGACGGTCACGGTGACTGTATCGCCCGACTCGGGCGGTTCGGCGACAGCCAGGACAAGGCGGTAGGTAGAGGAACTGGCGGGTACGACGGCCGAAGCACGCTCTTGACCGCATGTAAGCGGGCTTTGACCCAGCACGGCACAAACTGCAACGGCCAGAAGCAGAAGTGGCTTACGCATCGGGATCCTCGTGGATGAGGCTGGGCTGGCAAGATCAAGACGCTGCTTCCAGCCGTCATCCGAATGTCGTTGGATATCTGGAAAAAACAATATCAATCTGCGTCCGGAACGCCGTCAGTGCCAACTGACACGCACTATTGTGACAAAAGACGTCGTTAAATCCCGTAGTATTAATAGTTTGTATATAAGGTCAATTGGCTGAAGACCTTTTGGAGGTCCCGAGAAGTCGAATCAAGGCTGCCGTGTTAGGGCGTGATCATCTGGTACGAGATGATCTTCCACTGTCCGTTGTCTTTGCCCCACAGAAATGACAGCGACGCGGGATGTTCTCCGGGCGTGCGAATCGCGAAGAGCACGTCGTAGTAATTGCCGTATTTCTCAGCCGCACCCGAACCTTCCTGATACGGATGTTGTCTAGAATCGCGGCCGCAACTCAACGCCGGAACCAGCGCTTCGGGAACCGCAACCAGCGTGTAAGCGTTCTCGCCTTTGTGCTGGACCAGCTTCAATCCCGGATGATCGGCGTCTGCCGGTTCGATAACGTCGTGGAGATGCTGTGACCTTCTCGACATCCTGCGCAAGCGTCTCCATCGCCGTCTGCATGTAGTTCAAGATACTGACGCCGAACTGCTCGGCTTGGGCTGATCGTCGGACAGGATGGCATCGATACAGGAGTAGCTCAGCGGCGAGAAGTAGTTCATCGCTCCGGCGTAATTGCGCTTCACCAGCCAGGTGTCGAGGAAGTCGTGCGAAGCCGTCAGCAGCACAGGATCGCCTTTGACGTGCTGCTCCGGCGCTTCCGCGACAGCATTGCGCGTGTCGGGAATGCGACGATGGTTTGGAGTCTTCGGGCTCGGCGTCCCAGGAAACGACCTTCCAATAAAGGCCCTCTTTCGTCCAGAGAACGGTCACGACCTGTCCGGTTTCATGCGGCTGCTCAAGGCGAAAGACCGACGCGTAATACTGGTTGTACTTCCTGGTCTTGCCGGTCGTGCGCGCATCTTCCATGTCTTTCAGCGCGCGCTGGTCGTCGCACTCGAACTCCGGCGCGACTCCGTCGGGAACAGCGTAGAGCGTGAAGACGTTCGAGTACTGCTGCTTGATGCTCTTCAGGCGGTCGTCGTTCACCTTCGAAGCAACAACGACGTCCTGCAGTTTCGCCGGCTTCCCCAAGGCTTTGCTGATCGCCGCCATGTCGCGGGCGGCCAGATAAGGCGCCGCGGCAGCACGAATCTCATTACCTGACTGCGGACCATATTCCTCCAGACAGGAATACGAGCGCGTCGAGAGATACGCCGCAGAAAGCTCCGGCTTCTGCTCGATTAGCCAGGAGGTCAGGAAGTCGTTCACGGCGTCGTCGAGCCGGCCCGCTCCTTTGCGCGGAAGCGGCGGAACATCGCCCGTAGTTTCGGCGACGGTCTCGGCGTCCGGCTCAGCGATATCGAGACCAAAGAGATTGCGCCACCAGTCGGTAAGGCCTTGCCAGCGCTGGAGATGACGTTGCGTGTTGTTGCCGGCGCGAACATCGGAATTAGCGGCGGAAAGATGGCCGTTGAACAGCGCCTGCGGGAAATCGCGACGAGCGGTAATCGACGTCAATGTCGGCGTGACGTCCGTCGGGTGCCATGGAAATCTGGATCGACGGTGCGCCGCCGTCCTGCCGCCAGTTCACCGGATAACCGTGATGGTAGACGGTGTTGTCGCGGTCGCGGAAGAATTCGTTCGACTTCTTGAGGATTCCAAGCGCATCCGGCTTCAGGATGACGTAAACGCGGAACTGCAAGTCGCCCGCGGGCTTTGGGGATCTTGCCGTTGATGGTCTCGATCGACTGGACCAGGTCCAGCGCGTTGCCCATCGACTTGCCGGACTCGTCGGTCAGGTTGGTGGTCATCAGGGCATGCGTGACGGCTTCGAACGTCGTACGAGTGGAAGGCGAAAGCTGGTCGTAGTCGGTCGGCGGATCGTTCTCGTGCATCATCCGGTCGTATTCGGCGTACCACTCGTCGATCAATTTCTTTTGCTCGGGCTTGAGCTGGGCGTAGGTTCCGGGAAACGCGGGCCTGGAATTCGAGGTTGAAGTCGGGTTCTGCGCCGATGAAGGGAGGACTGCAAGTACAGCAGCAACCAAAAGAAAGAGCCTCATTCGGTCTCCGGATTCTGTAGCGCGGCCATCGCGAATAGCCCCGCGTCAGCGGCATTCGTCGCTTGCCGATAAGTCGAACGTTGGAATCCCCGCGACCGTAAGAGCCGTGTATCGAGGAGGTTGGCGAATTCCGGTACGGCGATCGGCTGACGGGGGAGTCAGATCATTCTGCTTCAGAATGCGCGAAAAAGAAAGGAGCGTCTGCCAGTTATCGTCTGCGGCGCGACACCGGGGGAGCTGGCGGTTTGCCTTTGTAGTCCTTCGGGTAGACGATCACGTGGCGCTGCGCGGCTTCGCCGTCGCTTTCGGTTCGAAGATCGTCGATGTTGCGGAGAGCAAGGTGCAGAATCCGGCGCTCGCGGGAAGACATGGGAGCAAACGCGTACGGCATTCCGGTTTCGCGAACGCGTTCTGCCGCGACGTCGGCCGCCAGACGAAGCTCCTGTAAGCGCGAGGCGCGGAAGTTCTGGCAGTCGAAGCTGACCTTGTCGTGCTCATCGGGAGCGAGGCGCAGCATCTCGAGCGAGACGTGTTCAAAGGCTCGCAGCAGCTCTGCGCCATTCTCAAGCGCCAGCGGACTGTCGGCACCAGAAATGTCGACCAGAATTTCGGGCCGCTCCCACTCGCGGTCGGCGCCCACTTGCGGATCGACGGTGATCTTGTAGCGCAGACGGAAGTCGCCAGAGGCGAAGATGACGTTGAGCAGTTCGCTGATTTTCTTAGCGGCGGCGACCTTGTCTTGTATGGGCATAGGTTATGTCGTCCCCACGAGCTTTCTTAAGCGCGACAACTACTTACCGGCTTTCTTGCGGGCGCGCTTTTCCATTTCTTCGCGCATCTCGCGGCCAAGTCCGGTCCGGTTCATGATGTATTGCTGAATGATGGCGATGATGTTGCCGATGATCCAGTAAACACTGAGGCCTGACGGCAGATTGAAGCTGAACCAGCCGATCATCAGCGGCATCATCAGGGTCATCATCTGCTGCTGCTTCGGATCCATGCCGGAGTTGGGCGTCATCTTCTGCACCAGATACGTGCTGACGACGATCAGGACAGGCATGACGAACAGCTTGTCCGGCGACGACAGGTCGTGCAGCCATAGAAACGGCGCCTGACGCAGCTCGATAGCGCTGCCCAGCATGGTATAGAAGGCCCAGAGGAACGGCATCTGGATCAGCAGAGGCAGACAGCCGCCGGCCGGATTTACGCCCTCTCGCTTGTAGAGCTCGCCGATCTCGGCGTTCATCTCCTGGCGCTTCGGGTCGCGCATCGGGTACTTCTTGTACTTCTCCTGAATCGCCTTCATCTGCGGCTGCAGCTTCTGCATCTTCAGCGCTGACTTCATGCTGGTGATGCGGAGCGGCAACAGCGCTAAGTTGATGATGATGGTCAGAATGATGATCGCCACGCCCCAGTTCTGGACCATGTGCTGGTGCGTCCAGCGCAGCCACAGGAACAGTGGGCGAGCGACGATATGGAAGAAGCCGAAGTCAACTACATCGCGGAGGTCAGGACCATCCATCTGGCCCGGAGCCGTGTTGGAGCGAATCGACTCCAGGACTTCGATGGCTTTTGGACCGACGAAGAGGCGTTCGTGGGTTTCGCCGGATGCGTCTCCAACTGCGGCGCCAAGGACGTCGGTCTTGATGGAGTCATTCGGATCAGGCTTCTTGGGATCCTTGGGAACGCGGATCGACTCGTGCAGCGTGACCATCAAGGCCTTGTCGGGATTGTCAGGCAGGAAGATGGAGGCGAAGAACTGATCCTGCGGTCCGGCCCAGTTGAATGGCCCGCGTAACGTATTGCCGCTGCTAATCTTCTTTGCGGCAAGGCGCTCCACCTTGCCGTCGGCCATGTACTCGATCTTCTGTGCTGCGTAATTGGGGGCGGTAACCTCGTCGCCGAACGCGGCCGGCCAGAGCGGCAGCGCAGTTACAGGCTGTCCGTTTTGGGTGACCGATGTTTCGATGGAGATAACGTAAGTCGTCCCGAAGACGAAGCTCTTGTGGACGACGACTCCGCCGTTGGCGTAGTCGAAGCTCAGCTCTCCGGGAAGATTGAATGTTCCGGTCGAACTGGCGACGTAAAGCGCAGAATTGATTTGGCTTCGGAGATTCTCGTCGTAAGTGTAAAGGCCGAGCGGCAGCCCAAACTTGGTCGTCTCTTTGTTGACCAGGTCGAGTGGCTTGCCGTCGTCGTCCTTGTACTTCTTCAGAATCCACGACTTGACCTGGGCGCCGCGATTCGTGAATACGATCTTGTAGAGATCGTTCTCGACCACGGTCTCAGTCTCGCTGCCGGCACTCTTGTTGGAAACCGAAGTCGTAGCGGGCGTTACGCCGGGCTTTGCCGGAGTCGCGGCAGCCGTCACCGAAGGCGGCGCGGACGACTGCGTTGTCGTCGTGCTGCTTTGGGACGTCGGGTTGGCGTCGGACTTCTGCTGGTTAGCGGGAGGCTTTTTGAAAAGGAAAAGCTGGCCGAGGATAATAAGCCCAAAGACGATGGCGAACACCATCATCATCCGCTTGTCACCGCCGGGCTCTGCTTGAGGACTGCGATATTCTGCCAAGGTCAGGTTCCGTTCAACGCAAACCGCCGGTCAGACCGGCGGAAATCGTTCCGTAATCTTCGGTTTAATGAGTGCGGGGGCTCAGCAACTCCTGTTTACCCATGCGCCGCGGCGCTGGATCGTATCCCGCCTTCGCAAAAGGGTGACAGCGCAACAGCCTGCGCAAAGCCAGCCAACTTCCCCGCAAAGCTCCATGTTCTTCGACGGCGTCGATCGCGTACTCCGAGCAGGTGGGCACGAAGCGGCAGGAGTGCGGCAGCGCCGGCGAAATCAAACGCTTATACACCCGCAGCAGGAACTGTAGTGTCTGCTTCATTTGGCTTCTGCCAGTCTGGCCCGCTGGGCGGCTAAGCCCAATCCTCGTTTCACTTCCGACTGCAAATCGGAGAACGGCAATGCGAGGACGCTCTTGCGCGGATTGAAGACGATATCGATTGGCCCCTTGCACGCGTCGTAGGAAAGCCGAACTGCCTCCCGCATCCGACGCTTGATTCGATTGCGTTCCACCGCTCCGCCAAGGACCTTGCCGACGGTCAAACCGACTCGCGGCTCTCCCGCCAAAGCAGGATCGCGGCGCAGGAAGAAGACCGTCATGTTTCCCGTGAACTGCCGGCGTCCGTTCTGATAGACACGCTGAAAATCGGCGTGCTTCAGCAGGCGTTTCGACTTCTGAAACTTGCTGGGGTCGGAGACCGTACCGGACATTCAATGTTCGTCGCCCCAGCCTCAGAGGCATGCTGCCCTCTGTGGCGGAATGGCGAAGACCCCCCACAATTCTATCGGCAAGACAGCGAACGTGCAGAATGTACTGATGACTTCCGCTTAGTCGCGGTAACCGGGGCTGACGGAAACGCGCTTGCGCCCTTTGGCTCTACGCCGTGACAACACTGCGCGTCCGCTCTTAGTCTTCATACGGGAACGAAAGCCGTGCGTCTTCGAGCGGCGACGCCGGTTGGGTTGGAATGTGCGCTTAGGCATGCTAAAACTGCGCTCCTCACTAGCACAAAATTGGATTGAGCAAACCCAAAGTATAACGTTCGGAGGCCCCCGCTGGCAACCGGAGCAGGCAGACGTTGCCGAATCGCGGTGGCTTTGCGCGAGCAGTTCGGGGCGTTAGAGATTTGGCGCCGTCACACGCCAGTTTCTTCCTACTTCGGGACTAACTGACCGATGAATAGTGCAATTCGTTTCCGCGAGTGGAGAGTTTGTGCGAGCGGCGAAAGTTGCCTGCACCTGTGTCGCTGCACTCGTCAAAAATATTTTCGTGTCTTAACTTTCACATAATCAATCAATCACGAAAAAATCGAAACACATCGCCACGAATTTGTCTGGCGCGAATTTTTTTTCGTGCTAGTATCCGTTGCAGCCAAAAACAAAACAGGCTTCACGAATGCGGTGCAAAGCTCCTTGACGCCGCTAGACGGGTTTGCTAGATGTTGTTTTCCGGTCAGTCGGTGCCGCATTTTTTAATTCCGTACTCGGTTCTGTTTCCCTCTAATCCAAGTCTGTTTTGCTGAGAGGCCCACTTCGCCTCAGGACTGCTATTTATGTCTACTTTTGGTATTGGTGCTTCCAATCCGTGGGTGCGCGTGCTTGACGCACTGGAAAAAAAAGTCAACCGAACTTCCTACGAGACCTGGCTCAAACCCACTCGGTACGATCACGCGCAAGGGCCGATCCTGTTTGTTCGCGTTCCGAATCCTGAGTTCTGCCACATCGGCGAACGCTACGGCGATTTGATCAGCGAGGCCATTGAGAACCTCGGTTTGGAATTCCGCGATGTCGAGTTCGTGACCGAGGAAGAGCAGCAGAAAGTCAGGAACGACGGCAACGGCGCGGATCCGCACCGCGAAGCTCCGGCGAACGCCGAGAAACCCGTTGGCGGTCCGGCAACACAGCAGCGCTTCGACTGGGACGGAGCCGCACAGCTCAACCCAAAGTACACCTTCGACGACTTCGTTATTGGTGCGGGCAATCAGTTTGCCCACGCCGCCGCCCGGGCAGTAGCAGAAAGGCCCTCTAAGGCCTACAACCCATTGTTCCTGTATGGCGGCGTCGGAATGGGCAAGACGCACCTGATGCAGGCCATTGGCCACGAGATCAAGAAGCGGTCTCCCCAGACGTCCATCTGCTATGTCTCCAGCGAGCGCTTTACCAACGACATGATCAATGCGCTGCGCTACAGCAAGATGACCGGCTTCCGCGACAAGTATCGGAACATGGACGTCCTGCTGATCGATGACATCCAGTTCCTGGTCAACAAGGAGCGCACGCAGGAAGAGTTCTTCCATACCTTCAACGCCTTGCACGAGTGCATGCGGCAGATCGTGATCGCCAGCGACCGTCCTCCGAAGGAGTTGGCGGAGATCGAGGACCGGCTGCGCAGCCGCTTCGAGTGGGGATTGATTGCCGACATCCAGCCGCCCGACCTGGAGACCAAGGTCGCGATTCTTCAGAAGAAAGCAGAGTCGGAGCAGGTCATGCTGCCGACCGATGTCGCGTTGTTCATCGCTTCCAACATCCGGAGTAACGTTCGCGAGTTGGAAGGCGCGCTGATTCGACTGACTGCTTACTCGTCCCTGACCGGCGGCGAGGTCAACCTGCAGACCGCGCAGGAAGTTCTGAAGAACCTGATTGACTCCCAGGTCCGTAAGGTTACGATCGAGTCGATTCAGAAGGCGGTGTGCGAGCAATTCGGGCTGCGCCAGGCGGAGATCAAGGCCAAGAACAACTCGCGCGTCATCGTTTTTCCGCGGCAAATCGCCATGTACTTGTCCAAGCACCTGACCGATGCCTCGCTGCCGGAGATCGGCCGGCAATTCGGCGGCAAGCATCACACAACCGTTCTGCACTCGGTGGAGAAGATCGAGGTGGTGCGGAAGACCGACAAGGATTTAAACAGGATGCTAAACAAGCTCACAGAGAGCTTAGGCTTATAAACCGCGCCTCGAGCGCGGTTTTTCACTTTTGGCTGACGTTTTCTTCAGCCAGTCCTGTGGATGACGTGTGGATCGAGTGTAAGACTCGGCGTAAACAGAATTTCGGTCCCGATTCGACACTGCTGACCGCAATCCGACGTAGCGATTTTGTACAGCGATAAAACCAGAATGCCCGCCAGCGGTGCGGTTTTCCTTCAAATTTCCACTTTTCCGCATTACCTGCTGTTACTACTAGTTTTATATGTTTTTGATTTGATATAAGGAGAAGCAGTAGAAGAGGCCGGAAATCGGGACAGAACCGCCGGCCGAGGTGGAAACGAATGGCTGCCGAAGCGACAGGCGCAATACAGGGAACCGCGATGGAAATCAGTGTCAGCAAGTTCGAACTGCTCAAGGAATTGACTGCCACTCAGGGAGTGGTCGAGCGCAAGACCACCATTCCTATCCTCTCCAATTTTTTGTTCGAGGCAGCCAACGACCGCCTGACCATCACGGCCACGGACCTGGATCTGAGCCTGCGGACCTCCTGTGCGGCCAAGGTAAAACGCGAAGGCGCCTGCACCATCCCCGCTCGCAAGCTGTACGACTATGTGAAGCTGCTGCCTGACGGCGACATTTCCATCAAGCTGCTGGAGAACCACTGGGTCAACATCCGCTCCGGCCGCTCGAACACCAAAATGGTCGGTATGGCGCGCGCCAATTTTCCCGGACTGCCGACGTTTCCCTCCAGCGGCATTGTCAAGATTCCGGCGCAGACACTGCGCAGCATGATCGGCCGAACGATTTTCTCCATCTCCAACGAGGAATCACGGTACACGCTGAACGGCGGCCTGATGGTCCTGAAACCGGAGTCGATCACGATGGTGGCGACGGACGGACATCGCCTGGCTCATATCGAAAAGCAGGGCGAGAGTTTCGAGGTTAGCGGCGAGAATAAGACTCTGATTCCCAAGAAAGCCATGAGCGAGGTCTATTCGCTGCTCCAGAACAGCGACGTTGAGTTCATCGAGTTCGCCAAGGACGATTCGACCCTATTCTTCCGGATCGGTGAGCGGTTGCTGACCTCGCGTCAACTGACCGGCCAGTTCCCGAACTACGAAGCAGTGCTGCCGCGCGAAACTACGAAAGCCGTGGTTGTCCACGGAAACGATCTCAGCACGGCAATCCAGCGCGTTGCGCAGTTTGCCGACGAGCGCTCGCGGGCCATCCGCATGAAGCTGGACAAGAACGAGCTGAAGATTTCCTCTTCTTCCACCGATTCAGGCGAGTCGGAAGACTCAATCGAAACCGCCTACACTGCCGATGCGCTCACGATCGGCTTCAACTCCGAGTACCTGATCGACTTCCTGAAGGCCTCCAGCGGCGGCGACGTGCGGCTGGAGTTCAAAGACGCGCAGTCGGCCGGCCAGATGCGTCCCGAGGAAGGCGCAGATGACGGCTTCAAGTACCGCTACGTCGTCATGCCGATGCGGATCTGAGGAAGTTCTATAGCTGCTGACCCGAAAAGCCGGATTCGCGTCCGGCTTTTATTCGTACGCCAGGGCGTCGATGGGATCCTTCTGGGCGGCCTTGATCGCCGGATAGAACGCACCCAGCATCGATCCAACCATGGCAATTACCGACGCCTTGACCAGCAGAGCGGAGCTGATGGCGACCGGCAATGTCTGGAAGTGAGCCTTCAATCCTGCCTTAGCTCCATAGCTAAAGATGATCCCCAAAATGATGCCGCCGATGGCGATCAGCAGCGTCTCCCGCAGAACCACATTCACAATGTAGAGCTTGCCAGCTCCCAACGACTTCAGGATGCCAATCTCTCGCGTTCGCTCCATGACGGCTGTGTACATCGCCTGGAAGATGACAATGAAGCCGATGATCATGGAGATGCCGATCACGACGTTAATGACGGTAGTCAGGCCAGGGATGCTGGCAGAGGTCATCAGCGAGAGGTATTCCTGGATCGAGTGCACGCCGTACTGCTGCATGCCGGGGATGTTCTTGATGTCCTGGACCACGGCGTCGGCGTACTTGGGATCGTCGAGCTTGACGTAGAAGATCGTCGCCTTGCCTTGCGAGCCGGTCAAGTCTTGAAGCGTGGCCATGGGAACGAACTTACGGGCGCCCTTGCCGTGCTCCACGATGCCACAAACGCGGAAGTCATGGTTCAACGCCTGGATCGTGTCGCCAACCTTGATGTGGTCCGAGCCGGCTTTGAGATCGTCAATCAGCATGTCAAATGGGCCCTCAAATGGACCGCCGGCGATGTAGTGGAAACCTCCGGTCACCGAATCGAACGACTGCAAGTCGATACCGTAAAGCACTTCCAGGCTCTTGGAGATGGTGGTCTGCGTGACCACCGGAGCGACCGCGATGACGTGCGGCACCTTCATCAGGCGGTTGGCGACCTTGACGGACACGGGCGCGCCGTTCATGCCCATCAGCAGCGACGAGCCCGGCGGCTGCACCATGATGTCGGCACCCAGGCTAGCCTGGCGCGTGGTTGTGTCTTTAAGAATGCCCAGCATGATTCCGACAATCAGCAGGATGAGGGTGACTTCAACGGCGACGGCAACGACGCTGATGATGGTGCGGAACGGCCGGTGCACCAGGTTGGCAAGAATCATCCGGTTCATAGGTAAGAACTTAGATTGTATAAGATGCGCCCGTGAGGTGGTGCGCCAGCAAATGCGGGTTAATGTGCCGCTCAAATAGGACACTACCCGAACGTGAAAGATGTCGGGTTGAGGCGGCCTGCGTGCTTTCGGTTGACCACGCGCAGCTTCTCACGCCAGCGTTCATCTACCTCGACCAGGATCCATTCGATCCGTGGTGACAGGTAGCGCAACAGGATGTCGGTGGTGGGATGGACTCGCAGTGCAGGAGCCACCAGGAAGAGCATTGGCGGCTGGCTGGAGAGTTCCCGGCCGGCAAAGTAGCCATTGCGCGTGAATTCTCCGTGCTGCTGATGCCAGCGCACCCGCGCCCAATAGTCCAGCCCCTGCAATGGCAGGTGAATGTCCTCATTGGCCTTCAGCTCAAGCACCGCCAGGCGCCCATCTCGAGTACAAGTCAGCACGTCGAGCATGGCGCGGTCGCTGGCGGCAAACGCCGGCACCTGCGAATAGACAAAGCGCTGATCGAACCGCTCGTCGATGGTGCTGACCTGGCGTATGACCAGGCTCTCCAGCCAACGCTCGGGAGCCAGTCGATAGAACAGATTGGTGTGTGAGCCGGCGGGTTGGCGCTGCTCGGTGAGCCGGAAGAGCAACTCGAGGAAGAGTGGCTCGTTTTCGGCATCGAGGACGTGCTCGGCTGGACCGAGGCCGAAAAGTATGGATTCACTGTTGCGGAACGATCCCGGAGTCGCCGTCATGCGCGCCCGGGCGAATTCCAGACCATGCAGGCGGAATACGATTTCGGCCGCGGTCTCGATCGTGACTTCTACCTCGGGCACGAGCTTGCGAATGCGGGCGATGGAGACAGCGAAGCGTTCGTTTGCGGCCTTCGGATCGACGGCGCGAGTCAGGCGAGTTGTGATGTTGCCGCTGTCGTGGACATCGAAGGCCTCGAGCGTCTCCGCTCGCTCATCCAGTTCGTAGATCTGCCACTTAGCGGCGTCGAGGTCAAGGTTGGCCGCACGCTGGCGCACGATCTCTGACCGGCCGGCGGGAAGAAACAGCTTCAATCCTTCTACTTGCGCGCGTCCGGCAAATTGCTGCCGCAGCAGATCCATCCAGAGAATGCCAAAGGTCAGGGCCGCGTCGACGGACGCCTGGGATTCGTCTGCCCCCGCTCCCAGCACCGCGAAGTGCGTTTGCCCGGCACGCAGCAGTCCGCGCGTGTAAACAGGACTGATGGAATGCTCCAGGTCGGGGCTGGAGCTCAGGCGATCAAGCCTGAAACCGGGGTACTCGCGCCGTAGCACTCGCTCGAGGAGTGTCTTGTAAACCGCACGTTCGCGGCGGCGCTTTCCGTTGCCATGGACTGCCCGGCTCGCGTGAATCTCCAGATTAGTTGGCTGCGACTGCCCGAACCGTAGAACCTGCAGGCGCAAGATGGTATCGCGGCCTTCCAGGCTGAGGACGCGCCGGACCACATTGCGCTCTTCCGACCAAAGATGAAGAACGCACTTGCCCTCGCCGGAGACGGAATACCTGGCAGTCGAGAAGTCAAATAACTCGGTGCCGTCTTCCACGACAACCGCCTGCGGATGGTCAGCCAGAAACTGTTCTAAGGTCTTTGCCAGAGACTCGGGCGAGACTGCTCCGTTGGTCATCCCGATTGAACGTTAACCCAGGCGAGGCTTCGCCGCAGCACCCGCAGACACAGCGCCATGTGATAATGAGTAATTCCGGAACGCGATCTCTTCCTCGTACTAACATGGGATTTCGGCGCCTTCTTGAACGCGAGCCTTTGCAGGCAGCTGGGGCATCCAATCGAGTGTGACTATGGACAAGAAGTTCTTTTTTGATCGCTACGGTCTGGCTCAGGCCGACGTTGAGCGCTACCTTTCGGCTGCGCTGTCGGCTGGCGGCGATTTCGCTGATCTGTACTTTGAATATCAGACGTCGACTTCGGTTTCGCTCGACGAAAGCATGGTGAAGTCGGCGACCCAGGGGATTTCTGTCGGCTGCGGCGTTCGCGTCCTGTCCGGCGAGCGGACCGGCTATGCCTACACCGACGATCTTTCGCCGGAGCGGATCCTGCATGCCGCCAAGACGGCTGCCATGATCGCCAGCGGGCCCGCCCAGCAACCAATCGTCGGGCTGACGGACAAGCCTGCGCACAATCTGTATCCGGTGCCGCTGCCTTCGGTCGAGGCCGATGTGCTGGCGAAGGTTGACCTGGTGCAGCGCGCCGATAAGGCTGCCCGCGCGTATGACGCGCGCATTCATGAAGTGCGTGTCAGCTACGCCGACGAGCTACGCCACATTCTGGTCATCGGTTCGGACGGCAGTTTTGCTGAGGACTCGCAGCCGCTCTCGCGTATGAGCGTCTTTTGCATTGCGAAGTCGGTGGCTTCGGGCTCGGCACGTGGCAGCGCCGGCGGCGGTGGTCGCGTAGGGTTGGAGTACTTCCAGGAAGACGCTTCTCCGGAACACTTCGCGAAAGAAGCGGCTCGGCAGGCCATCATCCAGTTGGACGCCCGCGACGCGCCGGCAGGCGAGATGGAAGTCGTGCTCGGCCCCGGATGGCCGGGGATCCTGTTGCACGAAGCCATCGGTCACGGGCTGGAAGCCGACTTCAATCGCAAGAAAACCTCTGCGTTTTCGGGACTGCTGAACCAGCGCGTCGCCAGCGACAAATGCACGGTCGTCGATAACGGAACGATCAGGGACGCCGCGGCTCGCTGAATGTCGACGACGAAGGCAATCCCACGACGAACACCGTGCTGATCGAAAAAGGAATTCTGAAGGGATATCTGGCGGACAAGCTTTCCTCGCGGCTGATGAATATCCCCAACACGGGCAGTGGCCGTCGCGAAAGCTATCAGCACATCCCCATGCCGCGCATGACGAACACCTACATGCTCGCCGGGCAGGACGCGCCGGAAGACATCATCAAATCGGTGAAGTACGGCGTTTATGCCGTGAACTTCGGCGGCGGTCAGGTCGACATCACCAACGGCAAGTTTGTGTTTTCTGCCTCCGAGGCTTACCTCATCGAGGATGGCCAGATTACTTCACCGCTGAAGAACGCGACGCTGATCGGCAACGGTCCCGATGTGCTGACCAAGGTTTCCATGGTCGGCAGCGACTTGAAACTGGACGAGGGCGTCGGCACCTGTGGCAAGGACGGACAGTCGGTGCCAGTCGGTGTCGGCATTCCAACGCTGAAGGTGGATCGCCTGACGGTGGGCGGCACTGGCGGGTAAGGTTTCATTCTTCGCGAACACCGAAGAAGACCCACTCAAGCAACACCGGCTTGAATGCGGCACCCTCACAATAACATTGGTGACACAGGAATCGACACTCCGAATGAATGCTTCGATCGCAGAACGGCCGGCAGGCCAACAAACCACCTCAACGGACCTGAAGGAAATCGCCGCGGATGCAGTGAAGCGCGCCATGCAGGGCGGCGCGACCGCAGCCGAAGCTGTCGCCATGGATGGCAGCGAGTTTTCCACCGTTGTCCGCTTGGGAGAAGTGGAGACACTGAAGGAGTCAGGCTCCAAGGGAATCGGCGTGCGCGTGTTTTTCGGACAGCGCGCGGCCAGCACTTATTCGAGTGACCTGTCGCCCGAAGGCGTGAAAGTACTGGTCGAGTCGGCTTTGAAGCTGGCTAAGATCACCAGCGAAGACCCGTTTTCCGGAATTCCTGAGCCGTCTCAACTCGGCAAACTCGAAGGCGATCTTCAGCTTTATTGTGACGATGTCTATTCGCTCTCGACGGCCGATCGTATTGAATACGCAAGACGCGCCGAGAAGGCTGCGCTCGACGTCGACTCGCGAATCGTGAACTCCGAGGGCGGAACCTTCGACGCGGCGATCGGCTACAAGGTCTTGGCCAACTCACACGGATTTGTCGGCGATTATCAGCGCTCGTACTGCTCGGTGTCGGCTGTGCCGATCGCGCAGATCGAAGGCTCGGCGATGCAGCGGGATTACTGGTACTCCGTTGCCAACTCGCTGAAGAAGCTTGAGTCGCCGGAAGAAGTGGGAAAGATTGCCGCCCGGCGAACGCTACGTCGCATCGGCGCCCGCAAGGTGAAGACGCAGAAAGTCCCGATCGTCTTCGAAAACACGGTTGCGGGGTCGCTGGTCGGACACATCTTCGAGGCCGTGAATGGCGATTCCGTCTATCGCGGTGCGTCCTATCTGAGCGGCAAGCTCAATGAAAAGATTGCTGGCGAGAACATCCAGATCGTCGACGACGGAACGGTGCCCGGACTATTCGGGACCAGCCCATTTGATTCGGAGGGTGTGCCCAGCCGGAAGACCGTCGTCATCGAAAACGGTGTGTTGAAGTCGTACCTGCTGAACACCTACACGGCGAAGAAGCTCGGCTTGCAGACGACTGGCAATGCCTCGCGCGGACTGGCCGGCACGCCCGGCATTGGGCCGGGAAACTTCTTCCTCAAGCCGGGAACCAAGAGCCTGAAGGAGATTCTTGCCGATATCAAGGAAGGCCTGTTTGTCACTGAATTCCTAGGCTTCGGCGTGAACCTGGTCACCGGCGACTTCTCGCGAGGCGCCAGCGGTCTATGGATCGAGAACGGCGAGTTGACCTTTCCGGTCGAAGAGATCACCGTGGCCGGCAATCTGAAGGACATGTTCGACAACGTGTCGGAAATTGGAAACGATCTGGAGTTCCGCAGCTCCATCGCGTCGCCTACCCTGCGCATCGACGGCATGACGGTCGCCGGCGAGTAGTCAGCGGGCGATACGAGTCGGTGAAGGCCGTGGCCCAACCGTGGCCAGCGTTGTAGGCTCAGGCGGTTCAGCAGCGTTGATATAGTCCTGCACGCGGTTCCAGATGCTGCGCAGTGCCGCCGCAATCGGGATCGACAGGTACACTCCCAGCACGCCGCCCAACTCTCCACCCATTAAGACTGCGGCGATTGCCGCCAGCGGATGCAGCTCAAGCCCGTGTCCCATGATGCGCGGGCTCACCACGTAATCCTGGATGAGTCGCCAGCTCCCAAGAAACAAGACCAGGATCCACAGCTTGCTATACCCGGCGAGAAATCCTACGCCGAGGATCACAGCTGCTGCGACCAACGGTCCGACGACCGGGATGAACTCCATGATGCCGCCGGCGAAGGCCAGCGCCAGTGAATATGGATACCTCAGCACAGTGAGTACGACACTGTAGGCGCAGAGCGACAGGCCGGCGACAAGGATCTGCGAAAAGATGAAGCGGCCGAGCATCTGATCAAGATCCTCTACGATGCGGCGCAGCAGACGGCGCTGTTCGCGACGGTCGAACTTGTCAATCAGACGGTGCGCGATTTTGCCGCCATCGATGAGAAAGAACACCGCAAGAATAGGAATCAGCGCCACCCACACGAGGTTGGTGAGGAATTGCGCGACCTCGCCTCCCACTTGTCCCATCCAGCTCAGGATAGCGTCGCGATGTTCGGCGATGAATTGCTCGATGCGGTATTGAGTGTCATAGCTCCAGTTGTGTTTGCTGCCCAGCTGCCAGACGATCTTCCCGCTGGTCACGTTCTCGAGAAGGTTCGGCAGGGTGTTGCTCAAGCGATGGGTGTCTTCGATTAGCTTCGGGCCAAAGAAAATTCCCAGGCCGGTGAGAACAGCGGCCACCAGCAGGTATGTCTCGGCAATCGCCAGCCCTCGTGAACCCCGCGCCAGCGGCGAGCTCTGGATGCGATTCACAAGCGGTTCAACCAGGTATGCGAAGAAGATAGCAAAGAGGAAGATGACCAGGGTATGGCGAATGCCGTAGAGGAAAGCGGCGATGCCGACAAAAGCCGCTATCGTCGTAAGAACTTTGGCAGTTCGAAGGTCGAAAAGGTGCACTCCTATTCAGATGTCAGCCATGCGGCCTTAGTTGGCGGCAGCGCTGGAATGTCTACCAAGCGCCCAGCGCCATGCGCCCTTATTTACACGCTGGCGACGAGCTCTTTTTTGCGCTCTGCGGGCAGGAACGAAGCCCGGAAGGAGTTTCTGGCTAACTCGCGAAGCTCATCCTGGCTGAAGTGGAACGTGTCGCGTGCAATACGATATTCGCTAATCAGATCGGTATGGAACATGTCCGGGTCGTCGGTATTCAGCACAACAGGAACGCCGGCGTCGTAGAGCTTGCGAACGGGATGCTCCTCCAGCGCCAGACAGCAGCCGGTCTTCACGTTGCTGGTGATGCAGATCTCGACCGGGATTTGATGGTCGGCAAGATAGCGCACTAGCTGCGGATCTTCAATCGCGTGCAGGCCGTGTCCGATGCGATCGGGCTTTAACTCGCGCAGCGCACCCCAGATGCCTTCGGGTCCCACGGTCTCGCCGGCGTGGACTGTCAGGCGCAAGTCATGCGATGCGGCGTAAGCGTAGATCTCGCGAAACTGCTCCGGAGCCGCTTTTCGCTCGTCGCCGCCGATCCCGATGCCCACAACATTCCTGCTCTTGCATTGAATCGCTTCGTTGACGACACGCCAGGCCTCGTCGAGTCCGAAGTGGCGGACGGCATCGAAGATCCAATAGAGCGACAGGCCGAAGTCGCGTTCGCCGCGCTGGCGGCCGCGTTCGGCGCCTTCGAAGAGCGGCGCAAATTCCTGGCCTCGCCACTGCACCACGCCTACCGAAATGTAAGCCTCGGCGTGAACCACGCCTTGGGCGTGCAGCTTTTCCATCATGCGATAGGTGACCAGCTCATAGTCGTCAGCAGTGCGCAGCCGTTCGGTTACGGCCTTGAAGGCGAGCATAAAGCCGGTGAAATTTCCGTACGCATAAAGAGCGCGGGCTTCTTCTTCGCTGAATACCCGGCCGCTGTCTTCGATGTTGGTGTAGCGGTTGTTGGCCGTCGTGAGAGGCGTGGGATGCCGGCAACTCAACTCCGACAATGTAGGAGGATCGACCGAGCCCTCCAGATGCAGGTGCAGTTCAGCCTTGGGCAGCGATCGCAGGAAGTCGTCGGTCATGGCTTAGATGTCGCCTGCGCTGGTTTGGAGTTGCGGGGGCTGAACTCGCTGCGGTGACGGCTGTAGAGCCAGTACACCACCAAGCCGATGATGAGCCAGAAGAAGAAGCGCAGCCAGGTCAGGATGGGCAGACCAGCCATCAGCAGAATGCAGAAGATCACGCTGAGAATCGGTGCAGCCAGACCGCCCGGTGCGCGAAAGCCGCGACGCCGCTCAGGCTGCTTGTAGCGCAGAATGATCACGCCCAGGGAAACGAGAACAAACGCGAAGAGCGTCCCGATGTTCGAAAGATCGGAGAGCGTTCCGATGTCGAGAATGCCCGCGGGAATACCGACCAGGAACCCGGCAATCCAGGTTGCGACCGCTGGGGTGCGGAAGCGCGGATGCACCCGGCCGAACATCTTGGGCAGCAATCCGTCGCGCGACATCGAGAACCACACCCGCGCCTGTCCAAGCTGAAAGACCAGCAACGACGAGATCATGCCCATCATGGCTCCGAAGAGCACGGCCAGCTCGGTCCAGTGCAGCAGAGCGGATTTCGTCGTGCCTGCCAGCATGCTCATGCTGTTCACCACCGGCGCGGCATCGTCGATGAGAGAGCTCCACTTAACCAGCCCGGTGAGCACGACAGCCACCGCGATATAAAGCACGGTGCAGACAATGAGCGTGGCAATGATGCCGATGGGAATGTCGCGCTGCGGGTTGCGGGCTTCTTCCGCGGCGGTTGAAACCGAATCGAATCCGATGTAGGTGAAGAAGATGATCGAGCCGCCGGTGAGAACGCCAGACCAGCCTTCAGGAACGAACGGATGATAGTTCGCCGGATGAATGAAGCGCATGCCGACGAAGACGAAGGCGAGAATCGCTGCGATCTTCAGCAGCACCATGATGTTGTTGGTCTCAGCCGATTCGCGGATGCCGCGCACCAGAACGACGGTCAGCAGCAGGACGATGAGGAACGCGGCAATGTTGAAGCCGAAGTGCCAGCCCGGCGCGTACAGAACATTGCCCTGTAGATCAGTAAGGCCTCCCGGCAAATAAGCGGGCGTGATCCAGCGCAGCGCAGGATGCCATCCGAACCACTGAAACGTCGCGGCCATGTGCGCGGCGAAGCCCACGCTGACCGCCATGTTGCTGACTGCGTATTCGAGAATCAGGTCCCAGCCGATGATCCAGGCGATCAACTCGCCCATCGTTGCGTAGGTGTAGGTATAGGCGCTGCCGGCGATGGGAATCATCGACGCTAGCTCGGCGTAGCACAGCGCAGTAAAGGCGCACACAATCGCGACCAGGATCAGCGAAACCGCCAGCGCCGGCCCGGCTCCGGGACGTCCCAGCGTTGCGGAATGATGGACGATGTAGTCGGCGAGTGGAGCGTTGAGAATCGAAGAAGTGTCGAACTTCTGACCGGCAATGGCCGTGCCTATCACGGTGAAGATGCCGGAGCCGATGACCGCGCCGATACCCAAAGCCGTCAGCGACCATGGTCCGAGCGTCTTCTTCAGACGGTGTTCCGGGTCCTCCGATTCGGAGATCAGCTTGTCAATGGACTTGCACGCGAACAGTTGATTCGCCAGGGTACGCTCCCAGGAGTGAGATCGGCTCCTCGAATTCAAACAGAAACGTATGGGCACGGCAAGTCAGACAGCGCTTTCACCACGAAGTCACGAAGTAGTTTTTGAGTTCAGAAAACTTCCGTGTGCTGCGCGCCTCCGTGATGAGTCCCAATTACTTCGCCGGCGCGAGTGTTTCCAGAAAGTGATCGTCAATCAGGTGGAACAGATGCGTACGCGCTTCCTTGCCGGCTATCCCGTGCGTTTTGCGCGGATACACCATCAAGTCGAACTGCTTACCCGCATCGATCAGGTTATTCACCATCTGGATCGTGTTCTGCATGTGTACGTTGTCGTCGCTGGTGCCGTGTACCTCCAGCAGACGGCCGTGCAGATCTCCCGCGAAGTTTACCGGAGAGCTGTCCTTGTAACCCTCGGGATTATCTTTCGGCAAGCCCATGTAACGCTCGGTGTAGATGGAATCGTAGAGCAGCCAGTTGGACACGGGTGCTACCGACACGCCCGACTTGAACAAATCGCTGTGTTCGAGCGCGTACAAGGTGAAGTAGCCGCCATAGCTCCATCCCCAGAAACCGAGGCGATCACCGTCCAGCTGCGGGAATTTCTGCAACGCCTGTTTGACGCAGTCCACCTGGTCGCTAAGCTCGATTGGCCCGAAGTGATGTTTGATGGGCATCGCAAAAGCTTTGCCGCGATTCGCCATGCCGCGATTGTCGACGTGCAGAACGGCAAATCCCTGCTGGGCAAGGATGTCATCGAAGAGATCGCGGCCATACCAGGCATCCAAAACAGTCTGCGCGCCAGGACCCCCGTAAGGGCTAACGATCAGGGGGGCCTTGCCGTTGGCCATCATTGGGCCGCCAGTGGGCAGCACGAGCAGGCCTTCCAGAGGCGTGGTGCCGTCGGCAGCTTTGAACTCAACAAACTGAGGCGTAACCAGGTGGTAGTCCTCGATGCTGCGTGCCTTCCAGAATGTGGTGCAGCTTCCATCGACCGAACAGACCGATGCGGTGGGGGGAGTGGTGATCGAGGAATAATCGTCCACGTAGTATTTCGTGTTCTTCGGATCGAAGTCGGCCATGTGGAAGCCGCCTTCTTTGCTGATGCGATGGAGATTTTGTCCGTTGAGGCCTACGGCGTATTCGTTTCGCTGCTTCCAGTCACCCTCGTTGGCCGAAAAGTACACAATCCCTTGCTTGGCATCGACTCCGTCGATGCTCTCAACCTCCCAGTCGCCGTGCGTCAACTGGGTTTCCATTTTGGCCGGAGCGCTCAAAGGGTTTTTCGGGTCGAATCGGTACAGATAAATGTGATTGTGGCCGTCGCGCCAACTGGTCCACAGATAACCGTCGCCGGAATCGAGCATCACGAAGTCAACTTCCGGATGCATGTCGATCCAGGCATCGGTGGTCTCCGTCATCATCAGTTGCGAGGCGCCGCTGTTGACGTCGACGAAGTACAGGTCCATGCGGTCCTGAATGCGATTCAACACCATCGCCCAGATTAATCCGCTGCGAACCCAGCCGAAACGCGGGATCAGGGTGTCAGGATCATTGCCCAGGGGAAGCGATCCGTTCAGCGTCTTGACGTTGATCCACTTGGTTTTCCCGCCCTCGGTGCTCACGACTCCTATGCGCACGCCGGGATTAGGATCTCCTGGCTGTGGGTACTTTTCCTGGTCGACGGCCGGATGCGTTGGAATCCAGTCCGTGATCGGATAAGCCGGGACATCCGCTTCGTTCATCCGCAGGAAGACAATCTGCTTTCCGTCGGGTGACCAGAAATAATTGCTGCGGCTGTACAGTTCTTCCTCGTAGACCCAATCGACCTCGCCGTTCAGCAGCGCTTCTGTTCCGTCCTTGGTGATCTGGCGCTCGTTATCGCGACCAAAAGCGCGCACATAGATGTTGTGGTTGCGGATGTAGGAAATTTGCTCGCCGTTAGGCGAAAACTTGGGGTCGACGCTCTCGCCGGAGGCCGAGGTAAGTTGTACCGCCGTGCCGGAGTCGAGGCTGTACAGCCACAGCTGACCCATGGAGTCGAACAGCAAGTGCTTGGAGTCGGGCGCCCAGTGGTAGGCGGCAACGGAATAACGCTGCGCGGCTTCTTTCTTGCGCTCGTCCTGAATGGAGCTAGCCGGTGGCGCCAAGGCGGCCAGCTTGCCGCTAGCGACCAGCACAGCCGACTTTCCGGTAGCCACATCGACGTAATAAAGCTCGCCATGCTCGCCAGTGTCGTCGCGCTGCACGAAGGAAACCTTCGTACCGTCGGGACTCCACTTCACGTTCTCCGGCCCTCGGCCCAGAATGCCGCCCGACTGAAAAATATCCTCGATGGTCAGATGCTTTGAGCCTTGCGGGGTCTGAGTTACCGGGGTTTGCGCAGTTAAAAGAGAGAAGGGTAGAGCAAACAAGACAGCTACGGCCAAACGTACGTTCACGGGCGGCTCCGGATGGAAATGTCGGTTGGGTGAAAGTTTATATCACAGGAAGGAATTCACGATGCGAACGCAAAGGCGGAAAGGGCAGCGCTTGTCGATATGGGATTAATGCGTCAGTTGGTAGATCCGGAGCAACTCCACCAGCACGACAAATATGCCGACACCGAAATAGAGATTATGAGCAGTCTCGGTGCTCATGACCGCTGGAAGAGGTACACCGCGTTCACGCATAGTGAGCACCAGCGAGCGTTCCCGTTCCATAATGAAGTCGGCAATACGCCGATAATACGCAGCAATCAAAAGGCCAAGCAGAAGTCGCGCAAATTCGAGTGGCATAGGTTAATCGTAAGACTGGCCGTCGGAGGCACTCAATAAGCCGAAAACCTTAACTCTAGTGGTGACTGCTACCGTGGCATTTTCGAGGAAACCAGAATACTGTCCAACTCCGCAATGTCCGGGAGCAGTCCTCCGGTGCGGGAAAGAGCCGCGCCGCATGCTAGAATCCAAGCAGTTTCCCCATGAATACTGATGTTCAAAAGCTGATTGAGCTGCAGCAGGTGGACTCGCGTATTGCGGCCGTGCGAGCGGAAGTAGCCGCGCTGCCCAAAGAAGTGGCGCAGATCGAGGCGAAGCTCGCCGGATCGAAGAGTGCCGTAGAAAAGGCCCAGAACGCGATCAAAGCCGACGACGCAGCCCGTCGCAAACACGAATCGGACATCAAGGATCAGCAGGAAAAAATCAGCAAATACCGCGACCAGTCGCTGAAGGTCAAAACCAATCAGGAATATAAAGCGCTGCTCAGCGAGATTGAGCATGCCGATGGCGAAATCCGCAAGCTCGAGGACAAGATTCTCGAGATCATGGTGGCCGCCGACGCACGAAAAGATGCGTTGAAGCAGGCCGAAGCGGCTCTCAAGACTGATACCGCGGCAAACGAGAAGGAAAAACAGCACGCGCGCGAGCAGACTGCTGAAGACGAAAAGCAGCTGGCGGAACTGACGGCGCAACGCAATCAACTGCGAACCGGTCTTGCTGATGACACGTTACGTCATTACGACCGGGTGTCGAAGTTTCGCGGGTCGGCTTTGGCGGCAGTTCACGAGAACCAAATGTGTTCGGTGTGCCGCGTAATCCTCCGGCCGCAGGTGTATCAGGATGTGATGAAGGGCGAAGAAATCCTGTACTGCGATTCCTGCCAGCGCATTCTTTACTTCGTGCCTCCTCCGCCGAAAGAGGCAGGGAAGACCAGTGAAACTCAGCCTTCCTCAAGCCAGGAATCCACTCCAGGCGACGAAGCAGCGGCTCAATAGCCGCTCCCACGCCTTCGGCATTCTTGCAGAACAGAGTTAGTTGCAGCCGTCTGCGACCTTCTTCAGGCTGGTCACCTTCATCGTCGGCGGTTGTTGCGAGAGCACATCGTGCCTCGAGGTCTCGCGGGAAGGTTCGCTTACAATGCCGGTCGCGCGCACCATCTTTGCGTTGAGGCGCTTGAATTGGTCCGTGTCGCCATCGAGCAGGTAAAGCATGTCATCGGACGCGCCGAGCGTGTAGCGTCCCTCGTATCCGGTGAGACAGCCTACGACCGTTTTCTTCTGACCTTGGACGGCCGCATCACTCGTTCCTTCCTTGCTCTGGGCAGAAAGAGCGGATGCCGCGAATTGCGCGAACAGCATTAACGACACGGTGTATCTCGCTAAGCTTCGTGATCTCATTGGGCAGCCCTCCATGGTACTTAGCACAGCGACAGATGTTGCCGGAACCTCGGCCTAGTTTCTCAAAGAGTTGCTCATCATTAAGGCGAACAGCAGCGGAAGATAGAGAATCGAGCAGCGAAACAGCTGCACGGCATGCACGCGCGATCGCGGGTCCGTCACAGGCAGCTTCATAAACAGGACTCGAGCGGCAAAGAAAATGAATACCGCGCCAAGCACCACCGCGCCGAGAAAATAAACGGGTCCGGCCATACCCAGCAACACCGGCGTGAGACTGATCGGCAGCAGCGCCAGGCTGTACCCCAGCATGCGCAATGCGGTTGAGCGGCCGTCGGGTTCAACGACCGGTAGCATGCGAATCGAACCTCTCGCGTAGTCATCGCGATACATCCAGGCGATAGCGAAGAAGTGCGGAAACTGCCAAAGAAACAGAATGGCAAAAAGCGCGAGTGTTCCCCACTCCAGTCGACCTGAAGCCGCAGTCCAGCCGAGAACTCCGGGCATCGCACCCGGGAAAGCTCCCACAAACGTACAGACTGGCGAGATCTTTTTCAGCGGTGTGTAGGCGAGCAGATAGACAGCCGAAGTCAGAAACGTAAGCAGTCCAGTCAGCCAGTTTGTGAAGACGACCAGATAAAGCGATCCGCCGATAGCCAGCAAACCTCCGACGATCGTTGCGTGGAGCAGTGACATGCGGCCCGAAGGAATGGGCCGGCGCGCGGTGCGTCGCATGCGAGCATCCACATCGTGCTCCATGACTTCGTTCAACGCCGCGGTGCCGCTGGATACCATGCCTATACCCAGAAGAGCATGCAGCAGCCCCCAGCTCATCGCGGGCACGCCGGCTTTGCGAGCGCCGAAGAAGTAACCACACCATGCGGTGATGATGATGAGCGTAGTTACGCGCGACTTAGTGAGCTGAGCGTAGTCGGTAAGTCGGGGCACGATGTGCAACCGGCCGAAGGAAAGGCCTTCTGCGGAAGTCTTCATTGCGAGTTGCTCCTATCGACAGCTACTGCGTTCGGCCCTAGTTCTGCGCCTGGAAGGCTTCTGCAGGATCACGCCAGCACCGTTTAAAAAATCCTTCGTCCGAAAGATGTCCGGCGCGCCATTGCTGCAGATTAGCAAGGGTCGTAGCCGCCATGCCGCCATCCTCGGAATCGAAAATGACAACTACACCGGCGACTTCATTCGGGTCCGCAGGAGCCCCGGCGTCGGCTCCGCGAAATACCGATTTTGCCAGGGCCCACTTGGGTTCTGCACCGAACTGATCTTTGTTGAGAGGCTGCACCCAGATAATCTTCACTTGCTTGCCGTCGAGCTGCTCCCATTTACCGGGAAACTGTGCGACCTCTTCCTTCGTTTGCCGCACAGAGGCTGTCTCGTGCTGGTCGCCAGTCATATCGGCGAGGTTTACGGTTGCTGCTCCCGGAAGGTCAACAAACTCACGCTTGATCCAGCCGCGCGCAATCCCGGAGATCTTAATGTGCACCCAACCTTGAGTGGAATCGAGAATTTCAAACTCATCTTCAGCGTCGGCTTGCATTAACACTTCAGCCCCGTCGACCGGTTGCGCGACAACCGGGGTGTTGGAGCGTTTCACTACTGCCAGGTTGTTTGGCCGGGTCTGGTTGTGCAGCGCCGCCTCCAGGTTCGTCGCCTGCTCCTGGAGTTTCTGCAGTTCCTTCGCGGTGGCCGGATCCGTAACGACGGGCTTGGTCACCGGCTGCGAGCCCGAAGGCGCGGTGGTCAGGCGCGGCGCGGTGAAGAGAGAATTGTTCCCGGCGGTGAAGGAAGGGCTATCAGGCAACGATTTTTTCGCATTAGCGCTGGCTAAGGAAGTCGAAGCGTTCTTCGCGGCATCGGGATTGAGTTTTTCATCCAGCGCGTCCAGCAAATCCGATTCGAGCCGACCGCTCGACTTGAGCGCCTGATATCCCGAACTTGCTTGGCTGCCGGCATACCAGGCGGTAATCTTGGCACTTACCTCAACGACAGTTTGCGAAGCACTCGTGGATTTCAGTTGTACCTCGTACTTGTAGTAGCCGCGCTTATAGTCATCCAAAGGGTGTCCCGAAGGATCGGCGAAGCCCTCGAGTTCCGGGAGTTTTCCTCCAGGATAGGACTGAATGCTTTGCAGAGCTTTCTGTACCGCAGCCTTCGAAGCATGGAAGGAGCGTTCGTTTGCGGTAGTTTGCGCTCGCAGCGCACCAACACTCCAAGCTAAGACAATCACACTGGCGGCGATTCGTAATCTCTTGGCAGTGAGGGTCACGGCAGCGGCTCCAACTGGCTGTGATGGATCCAGCCACGATGGCCGTCTTCCGTCTCAACTCCGTACCAATAGGGAGTCAGTACGACAATCAGGACTTCAGTTTGAGTCGGCAAGGTCTCCAGTGTCGCAGCACCGTGGAAGGGCGCCGCGCGCAACTGTGCTCCCGGATCTTTAACGCGAAGCTCCACCTCATGCCGTAAAGCTTCGACGTGCACTTGCATGGCGGGTACGGTCAGGTTTTGTGGAGGAATCGAGGCTGTAGTCACGACTGACGTTGCGGATGGAGTTGGGGTGGACGCGCCAGCTCTGGCCGTGGGATGGTCGGCTTCCTGCTTCTTGCTGAGAATTGTTCTGAGATGTTCCTGGATAGCAGCATATTCGCTGGACTCTACATTCCCCAACGATGGGTGCCGTACATTGCGAGCATCGACGAACACAGCATCGATCTGCACAATGCTCGCATTGGCGTCCGCGCTCTGCACGACATAACGAACGCTGATGGTCCCAATGTCTTCGCTGTCCTTAAAAAATCGAGGCGACAAAATTTTGTCGGCGACTTTGTAGTAGGCCTTTCCGGGACCTTTCCAGGTGCCAAACACTTTCGCCCCCTCCGCGCTATGGGCTCCGTAGAGGATGCGTTCTTTGTCGTAAGAGTAGGTGCCGTGAATGATTTGGTCTTGCGTCACCTGCTCGACAGCCGCTTCCACATCGTCTTTTGGCGACTCCACACGAATCATGAGATGCGGCGTTTCCCCGGCTTCTGACGATTCGTGAGACGCAAAGGCATAGCCAGGACCGAGCAAAGCCCACATGCAACTTATTTGCAGAGATATTAATAACCAGCTATTGCTTCGAGATAAAGCCCGGAGCCTTGAGATTGACTGATAACCCCTTGCCGAGGTGGAGAAGGTTCGCATCGGGTGTTGGCGGGCTGGAGCAGCCGTGCGTGGAGAGCATTGATATCCGAAGTGAAGACCATTGTCAAGCAAGGCTTTCGCCAATCTCTGCCAGCACGACCATTTGCATGTCAAAATTTTGTGTGACGAATGTAAAAATTTAGACACAAATAACTATTGCAATCCAGTCGCAAGTAGAGATAGTATCCCGCCCGGCTCAAGTTGTTGGGTTTTTACGAAAATTTGAAAGACGTGCTCCCACGGTGAAGTCGGCCGGCGTCAGCCATCTTGTTGTGCGAGGTCTCGCGATGCAGATTGGCCCTACGACTACTAAAACTGCGCAACGTTTTTCCACCAGACCAGCCTTTGCAGGTCTTGCAAGCGCGCTAGGTCTCCTGTTTTTCCTCTCCATCTTTTTTTGCAATCCAACTCCGGGACGCGCTATTCCTGCGTTTGCCCGCAAGTATGGATTGCCTTGCTCGGCCTGTCATGAAGCTTGGCCAATGTTGAATGTGTTTGGTCAAACGTTCAAGGACAATGGCTACCAGTTGATGAACGACCGCGATTCTCCGATCTGGCAGAATCCATCGTACTGGCCGGCGACCTTCCGCATCACGCCAAACTGGCACCGCGAAAGTACGAACAAAGTAGCCGTCGACCAGCCGAATGGAACGCAGATCGAAGAAGAAGTAAATTCCAACGGCTTCGATCTCACCGGACTGGATTTCCATACCGGCGGCACGCTGTACAAGAACTACTCGTTCTACGTGCTGCCATCTTCGGACAACACCGGCGCCTTCCACTTCGAAACGGTGATGGGCCGTATCGACAACATCGGAAACAGTCCATGGTTCAACTTCAAGTTGGGGAAGTTCGAACTGGACAACATCATCTCGGAGAAGCGCATTCTCACGTTGTCGAACAACGGCGGCTATTACCAGCTCTATCACTTCATCCCGCTGGGCGACAGCAACGTCTTCGGCCAGATTGGCGACAACCAGCTGGGTATGGAATTGATGGGCCACTCGCTGAACGACCGCACCCGCTACTCGGTCGCGCTGCTGAGCTCGAATGACGGCAACGTCAATCTGCCCTCCCGCAACGCGTACAACACATTCGTAACCGTGAGCCAGGCTTTCGACGCCGGCTATCAGGGCGGGGTGGACCGCGTCGGGGCATATGCCATGATCGGCAGCGGTCCGACGTATAACCTGACGTCGGCCGGCACTCCCATTACCGCCGTGGGCAACAAGCCCTTCAACCGCGAAGGCGTGTTTGCTCTCGTCTATGCCAAGAAGCTGGACTTTTCGTTGTTCTTCCAGCACGGCTGGGACAGCGCATACTTTGGCACCAGCACACCCTCCAACGCGCCGCTGCCGCCGGGAGCCCAAGCCCCATCCTGGAACGGCGGTTTTGTTGAGGCGCACTACGTTTTCAACCCGCAGCTCATCCTGATTCAGCGCGACGAATTCGTGCGCATGGCGCAAGAAGCGTTGCCCACGACGCCCGGGAATTGGGGCAACATCAACGCTTATACCTTCGGCTTCCGCTACTACCCGTTCATGTTCAGCCGAGCCGGCTTCGCGTATCACGCCGAGTACGCGCTGGTGCAGGAACAGGGTGCGTCTCCGATTACGTTTACGCAGTTGAGCAACAGCAGTGTCTTTCTGGGATTTGACTTCGACTTCTGAGGAAACACGATGCGCACAAGAACTTTAAGGCTCCCTTTGATCTTGAGTGCTGTGGCGGTTGTGTTCCTCGTGACCGCTGCGTACGCACAGCAAACCGAATACAGCGAAAACCAGAGGCTGAACATGGAGGCGCATGTCGGGAACATGACCGGACTGGCCTCCACCGGACAGCCAATTTACAAGCGCTTCTGCATCGGTTGTCACGGCGAGTTGGGGGATGGTCAGGGCGAAAACGCCATGTGGATCGATCCCAAACCCCGCAACTTCACGATTGCGATTTTCCGCTGCCGCTCTACTCCGACGGGCACACTACCTCTGGACTCCGACCTGTACGACACCGTTGGGCCGAGGCATGCTGGATTCCAACATGCCGCACTGGCTGCCGTTGACCGATCAGGATCGCGTGAACCTGGTGGCCTACGTGAAACACTTCTCCCCGCGTTGGGTGACGGAAAAGCCGGGCACGCCGATCGTGATTCCTCCCGAGCCGGAAGTCACTGCCGAGAGGATTAAGCAAGGCCGAGTTCTCTTCCAGAAGCTCGAGTGCTGGAAGTGTCACGGTGTAACCGGTCGCGCCAATGGCCCGTCGGCCGACACGTTAACGGACGATGAGAACCGTCCCATCAAGCCTTTCAACTTTCATGACTCGCAGAAGTTCAAGTGCGGATCCACCGATCAGGCGATGTACAGAGACTTCATGACGGGCTTGGACGGCTCGCCCATGCCTTCGTTCTCTGACAACATCAAGCCGGAGGAGGCATGGGATCTGGTCTTCTACTTGCGCACTCTGCAACCCGATAACACCAAAGAGAAGCAGATTGCGAAACAACTTGGACTAACGCCGATCAATCCTCTGGAGCCGCTGCCCAGCAGCGATTCCGGCCAGGCGCCGAATAGCGATCAGGGCACAGCCCCTGCGTCTCAGCCGGCGCAACCCAACCAGAATCCATCACCCGCTCCCACGCAACCGGCACAACCTGCGAATCCGTCAAGCACGTCGCCGCCACCCTCCAACAATTCAGGAAACGAATGAGCCGTTAGGGATAAGGAGATCACGCAATGTCGATGAAAGTGCAAATGAAAGTCGCGGGAATGCTAGCTGCGTTATTCCTGGTTGCGGTGCTGGCAATCACCCATGGGCCTAAGGTGAAGGCGGCAGGTAACGGCAAGATCACAGGCATGGTCAAGCTCGACGGTGCTGCTCCGCACATGAAGGGCATCGATATGTCGAAGGATCCATACTGCGCGAAATTCCATGCCAGCAGTCCGGCGCAGTTGGAACTGGTGGTAGTCGGAAAGAATGGCGGTCTCGAGAACGTCGTCCTGTATCTTTCCCAGGGCCTTTCGCCTGAGGCAGCCAGCCAGAAGTCGTCGGCGCAGCCTGTATTCGATCAGAAAGGCTGCATGTATACGCCCCACGTGGTCGCAATGAATCCCGGTGAGGAATACAAAGTAGTTACCAGTGATCAAACCGCTCACAACATTCACCCCGAACCGAATCCGATGACGGGGAACATTCCGTGGAATCGCTCGCAGCCGCCCGGCGCACCGCCGATCGTGCAGAGTTGGAAGGCCGAGGAAGTTGCGATTCCAGTCAAGTGCAACATCCACCCCTGGATGCACGGCTACCACGTAGTCGTCAAAGGACCCTACGCGGTAACAGACGACAGCGGCAACTACACGATCCAGAATGTTCCTCCCGGCAACTACACGGTGACCGCATGGCAGGAGACTTACGGTACACAGACGCAAAAGGTTACCGTAGCGGCCGGTGGGTCAGCCACTGCCGACTTCACGTACAAGGCGAAGTAAATACGCCTCATCTGGCCGCTGAACCGGGTCGTCGAACGGCCCGGTTCAGTTCAGCCAATTAGCTCTGTCTGATCCGGCCTTCGATCGTACGAGTGAGACGATATGGCGAAACTCTTTGCAGTAACGATCATCGTCATTGCTATCGCTTCGGCGGTTCCTATCGTGCTGCACATCTGGGAGCCCCCGCAGGACATTTCCATTCACGGCAAGCTCATCGATGAGCAGTTCTCGGAGACGATGGTCGAGGCGGGTATCTGTTTTCTGGCCTCCCAGCTTCTTCTGGGTTTCTTCATCTGGAGGTTCTCCGATCGTCCCCGCGAAGAGAAGATCAAAAGCTTCCCCGGCGGCGCACGCGGCCTGGTGGCTGCAGCCGTGATCATCGTGGGCGCGGAAGTGATGGCCTTGGGAGCCTTTGGTACCAAGGCTTGGGCGAGTATCTATTTCACTCCGCCGGCGGCTAATGCGATTCGGGTGCAGGCACAGGCTGGACAGTTCGCGTTCTACTTTCGCTATCCAGGACCGGATGGCAAGTTTGGTCCGCTCCATCCGGAGCAGATCAGCGAAGCTACGGAGAACTTCTTCGGCCTCGACACCACACACGATCCCGATTCCAAAGACGACATCGTCACGGCGGAAATGGCGGTTCCTGTCAATCGCGACGTGCAGTTATTGATGCACGCGAAGGACGTGGGCCATTCCTTCTTCGTGCGCGAGTTGCGCATTCAGCAGGACTTCGTGCCTGGTCTGGATCTGTCGGTTCATTTCACGGCGACCAAGATCGGCAGGTACGAAATCGTGTGTACGCAGCTCTGCGGATTGGGTCACTACAACATGAAAGCGTATCTCGATGTCATGTCCCAGGAAGACTTCGACAAGTGGCTGAAGCAACAAGCAGCGCTGCAGTAGTCAGTGCGGTTCCGTGCAGACGCAGATACTGAGAGGACCAGATGCACAACATGTCCGAGCCGGCCGTACATCATCACACTCCGCCCACCGGGTTCATCCGAAAGTACGTCTTCAGCCTGGACCACAAGGTTATTGGCGAACAGTATTACGCACTGGCGCTGGTCGCCGTTTACATCGGCTTGGTGCTGTCGTGGGTCATGCGCATCCATCTGGCATGGCCAAATGCCGCTATCCCGGGGCTTCAGTTCCTGTCCAAAACCGGAGCGCCAGGCGGTATTTTGACGCCTGAGTACTATCTGCAACTGATGACCATGCACGGCACCATCATGGTCTTCTTCGTACTCACGACGGCTCCTTTCGCCGGCTTCGGCAACTACTTCCTGCCCATTCAGGTCGGCGCGGAAGACATGCCGTTTCCGCACATGAACATGATGTCGTTCTGGGTGACGTTCTGTGCATTCATCGTCGCCGTGTCGGCCTTCTTTGTTCCCCAGGGACCGCCGCTCTCCGGTTGGACGGCCTACGCTCCGTTGAGCGCCCTTGGTCAGGTAGCAGGTCCCGGTCAAGGTACAGGACAGGTCCTGTGGGCCGTGTCCATCGCCATATTCTGCGTGGGACAATTGCTGGGCTCCCTCAACTTCATTTCGACTACGCTCGACATGCGCTGCAAAGGCATGAGCCTGATGCGGCTGCCAATGTCGGCATGGGCATGGTTTATCACTTCCTGCATCGGCTTGACGGCTTTCGCCGTGCTGATGCCTGCCTGCATTCTGCTCATCCTCGATCACGTTGCCGGTACCAGCTTTTTCATTCCGTCGAACCTGGTGGTGAACGATCAGCTGCAGACGCATGCCGGCGGTTCGACGCTGCTCTGGCAACATCTCTTCTGGTTCTTCGGACACCCTGAGGTCTACATCGCAATCGTTCCGGCGATGGGTGTCGTTTCCCATGTGTTGATCACCAACATGCGTCGACCGTTGCTGAGCCATCGCGTCATCATCTATTCGATGGTGGGCATCGCGTTTCTCAGCTACATGGTCTATGGCCACCACATGTTCGTGAGTGGCATGAATCCGTTCTCGTCGCTGGCGTTTTCCTTCCCCACGCTGGCGATTACGATTCCGGCCACGATCATCGTGCTTATCTGGATTGGCAGCCTCTACGGCTCGAAGCTCCGCATCAACTCAGCTTCGCTGTTCGCTCTGGGCTTTATCTCCATGTTTGTCAGCGGCGGCATCAGCGGATTTTTCCTGGCGCAGCCTTCGATCGACATTCTGCTGCACGCGACTTACTTCGTCGTCGGACACTTCCACCTGGTCATGGCGGTTGCCGCGTTGTTCGGCATCTTCGCCGGTACGTACTTCTGGTTCCCCAAGGTAACGGGAAGAATGATGAACGAGACCCTGGGCAAACTACACTTCTGGGTTACGTTCGTCGGCGCCTACTGCATCTTCATGCCGTTCCATTATCTGGGCATGGCCGGCAACGTTCGCCGCTACCAGGCGTTCGTCGATGACTTCATGGGGCCTCTGATGCCGGTGCACAAGTTCATCACCATCGCCGCGCTCATCACCGGCGCCGCCCAGATCGTGTTCCTCTACAACCTGATTCACAGCCGCTTCTGGGGCAAGCCCGCCCCGCTGAACCCGTGGGAAGCCACCTCGCTGGAGTGGTGCACGCCCTCGTCGCCGCCGCCCTTCGACAATTTTGGCGGCAAGTTGCCGGTGGTGTATCACGATCCGTACCAGTACGGCATCGAGGGTGCCACCAACGATTACGTCATGCAGAACTCACCCGAGCAGATCAATTCGCCGCGGGATGAGAAGTAGTTGAGCGATTTCATCCGAGCGCAGTAGGGGTCTTGAAAATGGCGACAACGGTTCACGAACCACCGCAGGCACCAACCGACCAATCCAAGCTGACATCCTCGTCTGGAGGCGGTTGGGGCAATACGATGTCGTCCAGTGCCAGGTTGCGTCTAGAGGACAGTTCGCCGGCCTCGCGCACCGGCGTATGGGTAGCGCTCGCCGCCATCACGATGACCTTCGCAGCTCTTACCAGTGCGATGATCGTCCGCCAAGGCTCGTCTTACGACTGGCAGCACTTTGTTTTGCCGTCGATGCTGTATTTGGACACCGCGGTATTGCTGGCCAGTAGTGCCGTGCTGGAGCTGGCGCGCAAGCGGGTCGCAGCAGTTCTTCATGGACAACCGAAAGAGCGCTCGGCGGCCTTGCTGACACTGTGGCTGACGTTTGGGTTGGGTCTGCTCTTTGTTGGCGGCCAGTATGTCGCGTGGATGGAATTGCGAGCCCAGGGCCTGTATCTAGCCACCAATCCCAGCGCTTCCTTCTTCTACCTGTTTACTGTGCTGCACGCACTGCATATTCTCGGCGGCTTATGCGGCTTATCGCTGGTGATTTGGCGATTCAGCCGACAGGTTCCCACGCTGAGGGTGAGCACGCTGAGCACTGTCTCGTATTACTGGCATTTCATGGATGTGCTGTGGATTTACCTGCTGCTGCTGCTGTGGATGCGAATCTAGTGCTGTACCGGGAGGACATGCTTTGAGCCATTCGGACATTACGATGGACGCTCATGCGGTCGTGCACGAGAGGTCTTCACCTTTCGCCATACCGACCAAGAAGCTCGCGATGTGGCTATTCATCATCGCTGATGCGGCGACGTTCGCGGCCTGTCTTGTAGCGTACGGCTTCTTGCGCAACGGCTCACTGAACTGGCCCACGCCGTTCAAGTTCTTCCCCACGATCGTCAACGCCATGGTGATGACGTTCATCCTCGTCACCAGTAGTCTTACGATGTTTCTCGGCGTGCGGGCCGCCAAGCAGGGCAATCGTGACGCTGCTTTCCGCTGGACAATGATCACCATGGTGGGCGGTCTGATCTTTGCGGGCCTGCACTTGCGGGAATGGTTTGGGCTGATCGACGAGGGCGTCCGGTTGTTCAAGAACCCTTGGGGCAACGATCTGTTCGGCGCTTCGTTCTTCACCATCACGGGTCTGCATCTGACCCACGTCGTGATCGGGATCATTGTGTTGCTGGTGGTCGGCATGCGGTATAAGAGCGGGCGCTTCAACGCCGATGATCTTGAGATCACCGGCCTGTATTGGCATTTTGTTGATCTGGTCTGGATGTTTGTTGTGCCGCTGATTTACCTGCTGAACATATCCAAGTAAGCGATCGTGCGGAGGATGCAAATGGAAGATCTGACCAAGCAACAGCCCGGGGGCGCCGCGTCGTATACGGACAGCCTGGGAAAGTACCTCATCGTTTATGCAGCTATCCTCATTCTCGCCGGGCTGCAGTTCGTGATCGCCTATGGAAATGTCGATGTCGCGACCATGATTTTTCGCATGTTTGCTATTGCAGTGCTCGAGGCAGGATTGGCGGTCGTGTTTTTCATGCACATGGGCTCGGAAAACCGGACATTTGTGACCTGGGTTGCGATCGTCATAGTTTTGGTTTTCGGAGCGTTGCAGTACAGTTGGACGGATAGTTATCGGATGGAGCGAAATTCTCCGAAGACCGCTCCGACGTTACCGGTGTCACCAACGCAGTGAGGCTATGAATAAGCTGTCAGCAAAGTCGATACGCCGGGTCTTTTTGGCGCTCGCAGTTTTGGCTGTAATTCTCCTTCCTCAGGCGCTTCTGGCCCAAGGTTGTGCGCTGTGTTATACCCAGGCCGCTTCTTCCACCCAGCGGTTCATCGCAGCCCTGCGCAGCGGCATCATTATTCTGATGGTGCCTCCAATGTTTTTATCGGTGATGTTCACCGTGATGGCTTATCGGCGCCGAAACACCTTCAATGAAGACCTTCCTGATCAGGATTTTGAAGAAACCGACTTCGCATTCCATCGAAGCGATTCCTGAGCCTGATTCGCGCTTTCCTCAACAGAGAAATCCGCATAGGCCGTGAGGCGTGAACTCCATCGTCGCGCCTCACGTAGCGCAGAGATCTAGTGTTTAGTCGCAGGTTTCGCGGAGGCTTTCGCAGTTTTGGGAGCCGCCTTCGGGTGAGCGTCATCGGCTACCTGTTGAGCCACGCGGTCTGACTCTTGTACGAACGTTGCCGACACGGCGTCCACACCGAAGGTGGCGGCATCTGCCGCCAGCGGAAGATCTTTGAGCTCGGGCGCTGGTTTCCCTACCTTATATAAGGTTACAACCGTCAACGCCTGGTACTTCGCTGGATCCAACGGCGTCCCCTTGGGCAGCAAACCGGATGGAATTCCACCGGTTCCCGGATCCTTCAATTGCGTCGGCACGGTGTAAACGAAATAATCACACTGTTTTGCGCGAGCTTCGTTCTCGACGTCCGCCACCGGGCCTTCCGTCGTTAATACAACAGTTTCGAACTGGCGCCGCGCAAACTCGCTCAAAAGATCGAGCTGAAGGTTATCGATGGGCAAAGATTGGCCGGTGGCGTCTTTGATAGGGACCACCCCGACGCGAATCGCCCCTGCAGCTTTAGGAGCAACCGCCGGAGTGGGCGGTGCAACCGTCTTCGGAGCAGGAGCAGCTTCTGCAGGCTTGGCGACGGCGGTCGAGTCGGACGTCGAAGAGGCCGCGCCTCCCATCATGGCGGACATGTCTTGAACTTTGCATCCTGGCGGTGCATCGAACATCGGGGCGTCGAGATTTGTGTTCGTTAGTTCGACTACTTCTGTTGTGACGGTAAAGCTGCCCTGACCAGTCTGCATGTTCATCGTTTGCTTCAGCGGATAACCCATGGGCCCGCTTCCGCTACCTTTCACCACGATACGGTCTGTGCATCCTCGCTTGCCGCCCATTCCGCCACAAGCCATAGAGCGGTACGACTCGTCCGCACAGGTGAAGTTGGGAATGTCGGCATACCAGCCGTCGATCTCCATTTTCGTGTGCGACTGATTGCAGGCATCAGGGCTGGACTCCATCATCATGGTGCTGCGAATATGACGCGCTTTGTACCCGAACATCTCCTGGGTCTCGCCAGTATCGGTCGCAGTGCGGGTGATGGTGACGACGCCGCCTTTACGCTGCGGCATCTCCGATTCGTTCATCTCCTTGCCCATGCCGCGCATGTCGGGCATTGCCGGACATGACGTTTCAGTGCCGCCCATTGGGATGACGGTGCAGCGATCGCCGGCTACGGTCAGCATCCGTTTCTGATCGCACTGCAGAATCGTGACGGCGCCGCCGTGACCTCCGAAACTCATCTCGGTTCGCTCACGCGCGCCCTTGATGTACACCGTGCTTTCAGTGGTATGTCCCATCACGGTAGTACGGGTTTTGATTTTCAGGTCGGCTTGGGCAACGGTGGAAACGCCGAGGAGAAACAGCAGGGAGTAACTCGCCAGGCGCATCGCAGGAGACCTCCTGCCCTAGAAACCTAACACTCCGATGCCCGGAACGAAAGAAAAAGCGGGAAGGTGCTCTGCTCCGCAGTGAGCCGGACGCAGGCTGGCCGGATCCATGATGAAGTTGTAAAGGACACCGATTGCTCCAAGCGGCACTTGAAGTGTCAGCCACGAGTCCTTGCGCTGGCAACTTGCTTCCGGGCGATATGGGTCCAGGGCTCGCCCCCAAACACCATGCCCGATGAGCCACAGGACAGTTAGACGGCTGTTCCGGTCAACACAAAGTCATGGCGGTTTTGGCGGAAGCGTGTGCGAGTCGAACGCACCATTGACGTCGGAGACGCCAATCGCCGGTTTTGAAGACCGGGAGAGTCACCGGACCCCCTTCGCTTCCGTATTGTGGGCTCCCCACCTGCAGAGGAGTGACGGTCACAGATCCGTCTGCGGCTCTTGCAGAGTAAAGCTTGAGTACCGCGAAATCAATCGACGCGAAACCGGGATACGTGTGAGGCCTTCGCAACATCGGAACCGTGATTTCAAAACGGGGCATAGACGTTGTGCATCGTTTGTTGACGTAGGTACCGATTTCGCCAAAGTTAAGATCAGTTTGAGTCACTCGTGACCCTGGAGATCTGCCGTGATGGACCTTCGGCAGTCCCGAGTTCGTCATTTTTAGCTGCGGAATGTTGCCAGGATTTCCTCGGCTGCACGAACTCCGCTAGCGAAAGCGCCGTGCACAGTGGCCCGGTGACCGTCGGTTTGCGTCGCTTCCCCCGCAAAGAAAATGGTGTTTTGCACGGGCGCGGCCAGCTGTTTTTGTGCCGCTACTCCTCCAAAGAGAACGTAACTGTAGGCGCCGCGTGAAAAAGGATCATGTTGCCAGTCGTGATAATAGGAGCGAACAAAACGTTGGCGAACCAAGTCTTCGGGGACTTGAAGGATGTGGGCAAATGAGTTCACCGCTTGGCTCTCAATCTGATGCTGTGACTGAGTGGATTCCGGATGTGCCACCGGGCCAGCAGCCCAGGCCACAAGCACGGGAGCGCGAATCGGCATCGCAGTCCAGAAAGTTGGGAAGGCCTGATCCCGACCGAACAGGAAATGCAGATCTCTTAGAGGTTTCCGACCCAAGGCACCAGCCTGTTCCCAGAACATTTCATCGAACTGAAGCACGAGCCTGTTCACGGGTCCCATGACCATACTGTGGAGCGCCTCATCCTTTTCCAGGAGTGGAGGATCGAAGAGAACAGCCCCTAAGGCAGAGTTCTTTTGCTGCAAGACTCCCAACGGGAGCGCGACCACCAGCTTCGACGACACGAACTTCCTTGAGCTACCCGCGCTTGATCGAGTTGCGATCAACACTCGCCCACCGCTCCAGCGAATTGATTCCACGATAGCGTTCGTCCTGACTTGGACAGTAGGCGGCAGTTCGTGGCAAATCGCATCAAGAACCTTCGAATATCCGCCGCGGACATGAAAACCGCGGTCGCCTTCGGCCTGCTCTTCGGCGCGGCCATCGATAATGATGGAATGCGTGCTGATGCGCGATGTGTCAGCAGCGTGGAAGCCCTGAACATATCGTCGTGCCCAATCAGTCGCTCGGCTAGGAGCGCCGGCGAACCGCGACTGCAGGGTCTCCTCGAAGGTCTCATCAGGAAAAGCGGAAAGATCCATTCGGTACAACTTTTCGAAGACCTCGAAGTCTGGACCATCACAGGGATTCAGCCCATCTTCTTCGGAGCAGTAGCTCTGCCCGTCGGTCTCATACATCTCCAACCCTCGCCGTCGCAGATACTGGTCAAACTCTTTCGGCTTACCATGCACAAACTCCGCGCCAAGCTCGATGGCATAGTCCGGAATAATGCCCGGCAACGTCAGAATGCGGCCACCGACTCGATCACGAGCCTCAAGCACCAGCACCTTTAGGCCGGCCTTCCCCAGTCGTTCGGCTGCGGTCAAGCCTGCGATGCCTGCTCCTGCAATGACCACATCCCATTGATCCATCAGCTCGCCCCCGTGCCATTGGATGCGAAGGAAATGAGGAAGGGACTTTCTGCGGCTTGGGTTGAGCTTCGCCCACTCCACGTTGTGCACAGGAACGATGAGAAATTCACCAAGGCCTTTGCAAAATCTTGAAGCGAAGTGTTGAGATTTCACTCGCCCGCGGCGCAACTTAGGCAAATTGAGGCAAAGTGCCTCACTGATTTCAGGTATTCCGACCCGAGCTGTTGCGAAATGTATCACCTGAGGAAGTGACCTTCATCACAGCGCCTCTCCGGCTCAAAGTCTCACACTAGGAGCGTTCTTATAAAGGCTGGCGCGGGAAGCGCCCAGCGACTTGGCGACAAGGTAAAAAGCCACCGGGTACAAAGTCATACGGGAGAACTCATGAAGAAGGTCATCCTAGCTATTCTGGCTTTAGCGTTTCTTCTTTTCTTAGCGCTTCCGAATCTGTCCTGGGCTCAGGAAGACATCTTTAAGGCGAAGTGCGCTGGTTGTCACGGATGCTGACGGTAATGGAACGGCAGCCGGCAAGAAGATGGGAGCTCCGGAGTTCTCGTCCGCAATCGTTCAGAAGGCGTCTGACGCGGAGCTCGCCGATTTCATCGAGAATGGTGGTCCGCAAAAGAAAGCCTCACATGCTTTCGCGAACAAAGGTGTAAGTGCCGCCGACGCGAACAAACTTGCGGCGTACGTGAAGACCTTGAAGTAGCCTTCACGTCGCCTTGATCCACTTCAGGCCTGCCGACGTTTAAGTCGGTCTGAGGTGGCGGTTCTTTTCCGCTTCTTCGCCCGACGGCGCTGTTCTCACTGGCGCCGCTTTTACCTGCCGAGGTCCGACTGGGCCGCCTGGGCGATCTGGCTCCAACTGGCGCACGATCCCGCACCTGTTGCAGCCCAGGAGAAAAGCTCATGAGCAAAGGAATTCTCTACGATGCGACCAAGTGCATCGATTGCAAGCAGTGTGAGCAAGCTTGCGCCACAGAAAACGGTCTTCCCTACGACGACAAAATCGCGGCTCAGGAAGTAACGTCTGCCCACAAATACACGGTTGTTCTCGACAAAGACGATAAATATCATGCGCCGCCTCTGCATGCACTGCGAAGATCCAGCGTGCGCTTCGGTCTGTCCGGTTGGCGCGCTGCAGAAGACCGCTCTTGGCCCCGTAACCTACGACAAGAAAAAGTGCATGGGTTGCCGCTACTGTATGGCGGCGTGCCCGTTCGGGGTTCCGAAATACGAATGGGACAAAGCCGTCCCCGGCGTGCGCAAATGCATTATGTGCGCCAAGCGTGTAGCCGAAGGGAAGCAAACGGCGTGTGCCGAGATCTGCCCGACCGGCGCTACTTTGTTCGGTGACCGCGACGCCTTGTTGGAAGAAGCGAAGAAGCGCATTCACGACAACCCGAACACCTACCTTCCGCACGTCTTCGGAGAGACGGAAGTCGGTGGCACGTCGGTGATGCTGCTGTCGTCCATCGGCTTCAACAACTTCGGCTTGCGCACCGATCTGACGGAGCGGGCGCTTCCTCTTTATACCTACCAGGTTTTGTCGCGGATACCCGATTTCATTCCTTTGTTCGGAACCATGCTGGGTGGCATTTATTGGATCACCCATCGTCGTGAAGATGTTGCTGACGCCGAAGCGCAAGAAAAAGAACATAAAGGTGGTGCCCGATGACCGTACCTCGCATGCGATTCACCTTTTGGAAGGCCGTCTTCCTTGTCATCATGGTCGCCGGCATCTATTGCAGCTACATCCGTTTCTTCCATGGCCTGGGCGCCTCCACCAATCTGTCGGATCAGTTCCCGTGGGGGATCTGGATCGGCTTTGACGTGATGTGCGGCGTCATGCTCGCGGCCGGCGGATTCACGCTGACCGCTGCCGTCGAAATTTTCAATATCAAGCGCTTTCATTCCATCATCCGGCCGACGATTCTCACGGCTTTTCTCGGCTATCTACTCGTTTCCGCCGCCCTGATGTACGACCTTGGACTGCCATGGAATATCTGGCATCCGCTGGTCATGCGCAACCCTCACTCCGTAATGTTCGAGGTTGCCTATTGCGTGATGCTATATACCACGGTGCTGGCGCTGGAGTTTTCCCCCATCGTCCTGGAGCACTTCAAGCTGCATCGAGCTTTGAAGATTGTGCGCAGCTTCATGGTGGTATTCGTGATCCTCGGCGTGCTGTTATCCACGCTTCACCAGTCTTCACTGGGTACCTTGTACCTGATCATGCCGAACAAGCTGCATCCGTTCTGGTACAGCCCTCTGCTGCCGGTGTTCTTCTTCCTCTCGGCGATCTCGGTCGGACTGGCGATGACCATCTTCGAATCCTCGATGAGTTCGAAGTACTTCGGCCGCGAACTCGAAATACCGATCCTTCGCGACCTTGGCCGCGTTCTAGTCGTAGTTCTCGCCCTGTACGGGATCCTGAAGTTTGAAGACCTCTTCCATCGGCATGTGCTGCATCTCGTCTTCGTCTCCGGCTACGAGCAGAGATTCTTCCTGCTGGAGATTTTCCTCTCAGTGCTGATTCCTCTCGGCATGCTGTTGGTGCCGAAGATCCGCGAGAGCGCACAGGGGCTCTACCTGGCCGCTGTTCTCTGCTTGCTCGGCTTTGTCACCAATCGTCTCAACGTAGCCATCACCGGAGTGGAGAATGCAGTCGGTGGGCGCTACACGCCCAAGTGGACCGAAGTTGTGATTACCGCAATGTTCGTTGCTCTCGGGTTCGCAATCTTCGGCTTTGCGGCGAAATACCTGCCTATCTTCCCCGAGGAGAAGGCTCACATTCCGACGGTCCGCCAACCTGCAGTGCTTCTGAGCGAAGAAATCGCGGTGCCTGCCCATGCGGGTGACTGAAAATCACGATGGCCCTCCCGCCGGAAACAGCGACGGGAATAGCCTGTTGTCTTCGGGATGGTTTCACCGCCTGTCGCGCAGCGTAAGCGTCAAGTTGATGGTCGGTATTTTCCTCGTCCTGATCATCATCTTCGGACTGTTCGGCTATTTCAGCATTCAGGATCAACGAAAACACCTGGAAGATGCAGCGCTGGTTTCGGCCGAGCAGCAGAGCGAGGTCCTGCGCCGCAGCGCCTCGCATTACATGCTGAACAACGACCGTGTTGGCCTTTACGAAATGATGCTGAACATGGCCGACCAGCCCGGCATGGTGCGGGTACGAATCATGAATCCGCAGGGGGAGATCAGCTATTCGACGTCGCCAGCCGAAGTGGGAACGATGGTCGATAAAACAGGGGAGGCATGTTACGGCTGCCACGAGAGATCGAAGCCGCTCACTCGGCTCAATCGTTCGGATCGTTTTCGAGTGTATCGGGCGGGCGGCGAACGTGTTCTTGGTGTCATTACGCCTATCGAGAATCAGCCGGCTTGTTCGAATGCCGCTTGTCACGCCCATCCCGCCAGCACGCAAATCCTGGGCGTGCTCGACACCAATCTGTCGTTGGCCAAAATGGACAAGGGACTGGCTCACGAGAGCCGCGAGATGCTGGCTTTCACCCTGCTGGCCCTGCTGGCGGTGGTCTGCCTGAGCGGGTTGTTTATTCGGGTTGTCGTCTACGAACCTTTACAAGAGCTCGAAACCGGGACCAAACGCGTTGCCAGCGGCAAGCTTGGATATCAGATTCCCGTCCGTTCGCAGGATGAGGTAGGAGAACTCGCACAATCGTTCAACGAAATGAGCAACCGACTTCAGGTTGCCCAGGCAGAGATCACGGCGTGGGCTCACACCCTTGAGGAGCGAGTCGAAGAGAAGACACGGGAGCTGAAGCAGGCGCATCAACACATGCTGCACGTGGAGAAGATGGCGACGATCGGCAAAATGGCCGCCGTGGTTGCGCACGAGATCAACAATCCTTTGTCGGGAATTCTTACCTACGCGCGGCTGGTGAAGCGCTGGATCGAGAAGAGCGTGGAAGTATCGCCGAAGCAGGAAGAGATGAGAGGATCGCTCGACCTGATCGCCAGCGAAAGTAAACGCTGTGGCGAACTGGTTCAGAACCTGTTGAGCTTCTCGCGGGTTTCGCCCATGAATCTGGCGTGGTGCGATTTGAACCAGGTGATCGATCGTTGTACTCGCCTGGTCCAACACAAACTCGACATGGGTGGTATTCAGCTGAATCTGGATCTTGCCGCGGAGTTGCCGCCCGTCCATTGCGATCCCGCTCAGATTGAGCAGGTCGTGCTGGCGATGGTGATTAATGCTATCGATGCCATGCCTCAGGAAGGCAATCTGTGGATCAGCGCCCATTCTTTAGCGGCCGGTGTCATCGAGTTGATTATTCGCGACGACGGTGTCGGTATTACAGACGAGCACCTGGCCCACATCTTCGAACCGTTCTATACGACGAAGGAGGCGGGTGGTTCCGGCCTGGGCCTCGCCATCAGCGAAAACATCATTGAACGGCACGGTGGAACCATCTCCGTGGATTCCGTTGTCGGCCAGGGAACAACTTTCAGGATTGTGCTGCCAGTTGACAGCCAGAGGCCGGCGATGGCGGTGGATGCCGCCCGCCTGACCACTGAAGCGAGGTAAGCAATGACCCAAGGCAAGCTGTTGATCGTGGACGACGAGCTCAGTGTGAGAGATTCGTTGGCCAAGTGGTTCGCCGAAGAGGGATACGACGTAGCCACCGCGGAGAACGCAAACGAGGCGCTCACGCGGGTGGCTGAGCAGAACTTCGACGTCGCCCTGGTTGACATCAAGATGCGCGGCACCGACGGCATCGAACTCCAGCGGCGGCTGCACGAGATCTGTCCTGAAATGCTGGTCATTATGATGACCGGTTATGCGTCGGTGGAAACCGCTGTTGCCGCGCTGAAGAACGGCGCCTACGACTACGTCAATAAACCGCTGGATCCGGACGAAATCGCTCATCTGGTCACGAAGGCGATGTCGCACCGGCGCACGCAGCAGGAGAATGTTCGCCTGAAGGAAACGGTGGCGGAAATCGCGCGCCCCAGCGAGATAATCGGCCAAAGTGCCGCCATGAAGCACGTCTTCGACGCCATCGATACAGTGGCGCCGACGGACGCGACGGTGCTGATCACCGGCGAGAGCGGCACCGGAAAAGAGTTGGTTGCACGCGCGGTTCATTCCGGAAGTGCGCGACGCTTCCATCCACTGGTGGTGATTCATTGCGGCGCGTTGACGGAAACCCTGCTGGAGAGCGAACTCTTCGGGCATGAGAAGGGCGCCTTCACCGGTGCGCAGTACCGCAAGAAGGGCAAGTTCGAGATTGCCGAAGGCGGCACGGTTTTTCTGGACGAGATCGGCGATATTAGCCTGAAGACACAGACCGACCTGCTGCGGGTTTTGCAGGAGCGCGAAATTTCCCGTGTAGGCGGCAATCAAACCATCAAGGTCGATTTCCGCATCGTGGCTGCCACCAACAAAGACTTGGAGCAATTGATTGAGGAAGGCAAATTCCGACCCGATCTTTATTACCGGCTTAATGTCTTTCACATCGAAATGCCTCCGCTCCGCGATCGCCGCGAAGATATTCCGGTGCTGGTGGATCATTTTGTGCGTAAGTTCTCGGCCGAGATGGGCAAACGCATCAGCAGCGTAACCCCTGCAGCGATGAATGTTTTGCAGCAATACAACTGGCCGGGAAACGTACGCGAGTTGGAGAATGCGGTCGAGCGAGGCATGGTTGTCGCGCAGGAGCCCGAGCTGCGCGAGCAGGACTTCACCCTGAAAGCCAAGAATGGCGTTGGGCTCGGGATTGGAGATGTGCGGAGTTTGGAAGACGTCGAGAAGGCCCATATCTTACGAGTCCTCGACGAGTGCAGCGGAAACCAGACGCGCACCGCCGAGGTTTTGGGGATCGATCGGGTGACCCTACACCACAAACTCAAGAAGTATGGATGGAACCGTAAGGAAAAAGAACAACTGGCAACCAGTACCTAGACCGCCAGCTCTTCACGGATAATTCCTGGCGTAAACCGGTTTTGTCGCGCGCTCATGAAGAAGTTACACCTGCTTCCGGTGGGACCTGTCGACACGCAACTGCTCGAATGGCTGGGCCAGGCGTTGCATGACAAGTTCCGAGTGCCTGCAGAAATCCTTACCCCGGCTCTCGATCCCGCATTCGCCTTGCATGCCGAGCGCCTGCAGTATCATTCCTCTGAAATCCTCGCCAGCATGCAGCGCTATCTTCGCAAAGACACCTGGCGCTTGGTGGGCATCACTCAGTTGGATTTGTACATTCCGATTCTGACCTTCGTTTTCGGTGAGGCGCAAATGGGCGGCCCCTCGGCGATTGTTTCCTATCGCCGGCTGGAACAGGAATTTTACGGACTGCCTCCGGATTCGGATGTCCTCGCCAATCGTCTCTTGATCGAGACGGTGCATGAATTGGGACACACCCTGCGTCTCACGCACTGCCACAACTATCAATGCGCCATGGCCGCATCCCATGCGGTGGAATGGATCGATATTAAAGATAGCGGCTTCTGTGAAGACTGTCTGGCGCGCGTGCTGCAAGCGGTGTAGTCAGGCGAGCACTAACTGCGCCAGCCACAGACTGTGGCTCGCATCCCACGATACAAGGCGAAAGTCGCCACCGGCTGCATGGAACGTCCGCCGGCTCATTTCCAACTCCAGAGAGTTCAGTTCTTGTTTCCCATCCTCGGATAACCCGACGGGCAAGCTGCTTTCAGCGGCGATCCGCAGTTCTGCGGTGATAGGGCCTCGAGAAGACAAAGTCACTTCTACGGCCGAGTGCGGCTTCGCATAGCGAAATAGATATTCAAGAAAATAAAACATCGCCTGCATTAATCTGGCTCGATTGCCGCGGACCAGCACCGTTTGCGAAGAATTGCTGATGGCGAGATTCTTTTCCTCGGCTTCGAATAATGGATCGAAGGTTTCCTGCAGCTCTCTCAACAAGTCGTTGAGGTCGGTCGTGTCACGATTGTTACCCGCTTCCGTCGAGTCATTGATTGACCTGAGCAATAACAGACGCTGCCGCATCCGCTCGGCATTTTCCAGGACCGTCTCAATAGTTTCGCGCAGCTGCTCGACCGTTTCGTCGCGACGCAGCGCGAGTTCCAGCCTGCACTGCACCGCGGTCAGGGGCTGACTGAGTTCGTGGAATATTTCGGAGACAAAGGAGCGGCCGGCTGAGGATTGCGCTTCAGGTGCTCGGTGATTCTGTATCAAGCCGAGGCCTCTGTGCGGCAACTCAATTCATAGCCAACTCCGCGCACGGTGTGGATAAGGCGGGGAGAGTGTTCCGCATCCACCTTGCGACGCAGGTAGTTGATATAAACATCGACGATATTGGTCGACGTATCGAACGACAGATTCCAGACATGCTCGACAATCATGGCTCGAGTGACTCGCCGGCCGGCATTGCGCATAAGGTATTCGAGGAGCGCAAACTCCTTCGATGTCAGCTCAATCAATCTGCCGCCACGCTCCACCCGACGAGCCACTCGGTCCAGCTGAAGATCCGATACCTGGAGGACGGTTTCCACCGTGTGAGGGCCCCGCCGCAACAAGGCGCGCACTCGCGCCGAAAGCTCGGTGAACGAGAAGGGCTTGATGAGGCAATCGTCCGCACCGGTATCGAGCGACAGAACGCGGTCTTCCACGCGGCTGCGGGCAGTCAGAACCAGCACTGGAAGAGAGGGCTTCTTGGGGCGAATCGCGTTCAGTACCGCAATGCCGTCGAGTTTTGGCAAGTTAAGGTCGAGAATCACCAGATCATACTCGCTCTCGCTGGCCATCTGTCGCGCCAGTTCGCCATCGCCGGCGACGTCGACTGCGTAATGCTCGGCCTCCAGCCCCTTGCGTACGAAACTGGCGAGAGGAGCATCGTCTTCGACGACCAAAATACGCATAGGGTAACACTCAAAAGGTTACTTTCATTCTTGTCGGCGGCCACTTATGCCGTCAATGCTTTCCTCCGACTCAGCCGGCTGGACTCCCACATTGGGACAGGTAAGTAAATAAAGGAATAACGACTACTTAAATTGCGAATTCTGCAGGGTTGCCACCAAGCGTTGTGTGTTCCGTAGTCAGACAGGGTAATCGACAAGCGGTTACTCTGCTTGCGTTTGAATGCTTCCGGGCTTCTATCGGGCAGGGTGTTCTCTCGCCCTTATCGCAGCCGCCAAAACGTCGGCCTCTCCGGAGGAGTAAACTTGAAGCATGGCACGTGGTTGGGAAAGTAAGTCAGTCGAAGAGCAAATAGAACAATCCAATTTCGAACCTTCAGCAAACCCGGACGCAGTTACAACCCAAGACCGTCAAACCCTGATCAAGAGAAACGACCTGCTGTTGTCTCGCAAACGGGTTGTCCAGCAACTCGAAGGCGAGCCTAACCAGCGCTACGCCGAGTTTCTGCGTCGCACGTTGGCTGATTTGGAAGCGCAGATCGCAGAGTTGAGTTAGTCGGCGGCGCTGAACATTCGCAGTGGCCATGCCGGGACGTTCACCGTCTCCCCGCATCTTCGTCTTCCTTTCCCTAGCTCACATCTACCTGTGATCGCCGTCACGGAAGCAGGTTCATCGGCCGAGCACAATGCAGCTAGAGGTGCAGTATGCCGATCCTGATTATTGCGGTTGTCTTCTTCGCCATTTTTCTGGTGATGGGCGTCATGGGCGTCACCGCTATGGTAGCCGAACATCGCGGCCATCTCTTCAGCGGAACCTGGAGCGACGAACCAAAGACAAGGCCGTAAACTCCTGTCCACCTGGGCGAGAAGCCGAAGCAATCGGCTGAACCTGAGTGCGCCTTTCTGCATAGAAGCTAGTCATTCCTCGTCAAGCCGAATTCCCACCTTCAGTTTCTCAGAGACTTCTAATCTGCCTTTAATTCTGTTCTAAGCTTCGCCAGTTACAACCGTTTCATGACACCCCCAATACCGCTCGACTACTCCGATCCGGCCGTTATCGTTGCCAGTCCGAATTCACGCCTCCGTAGGCAGATCGTCGAAGACTTCATGCTCTCGCGCATCAGCGCGGCCGAAGCGCAGGGCGGGGCCGACGCCCTGGGCAAGTTGGAGAGCAGCGAATGCCGGCTGTTGCTGCTCGATCGAAAGCTGCCGGATCTGGATGCCGATGAGCTGTTGCAGATCATCCATCAGCGCTTTCCGGGCATCGATGTTCTGCTTCTGGACGAGTCCGGCAGCCCGGCGATTCCCTCGCAGTGGAGGAGTTCAAGTGCGCTGAGCCTGTTTGCGACCATTCAGCGCTGGCAATCGCCTTCGGCGCCCACGCCGGTTATGAAGCTGGCCGACGGTATGGAGCCGCTGCCCGGCATGGTGGGTAGCGCGGCGTGTATGGGTCAGGTGTACCGCATGGCGCGACTGGTAGCTGCTCGCCGTACGCCGGTGCTCATCACCGGCCCGACCGGCACGGGAAAGGAAGTGGTGGCAACGGCCATCCATCGGCTCAGTCCGCGAGCAGCCCAGCCATTCGTGGTGATTAACTGTGCCGCCATTCCCGAAGCCCTAATGGAATCAGAGCTGTTCGGCTATGTGAAAGGCGCCTTCACCGGCGCGGTGCAGTCCCGTCTCGGCCGCATCCATGGCGCTCATGGTGGAACGCTCTTTCTGGATGAAGTGGGGGAGTTGCCGTTGAGCCTCCAGGCCAAGCTGCTGCGCTTTCTTGACCAGGGCGAGGTACAGCGGCTGGGCAGCTCCGATGTCTTTCGCGTGGACGTCCGGGTGGTGGCAGCGACGAATGTTGCCGCGACCAATTTGGCCAATGCCGAGGAAGCGCGTAACGCTACCGTGCAAGCGGCGGCGGGATTAAGCAACATGACTTTGATGGACTACCTGTCGTCCCTCAATCAGGGATGAAGGGATGAAATCGGGTGCGAGGGGTGGTACGCTGTTGCGGTCATGACCGCCGATGAAGTGAAACAGCTATTGCACCTGGAGCCGCTGGCGATTGAAGGCGGATTCTTCCGCGAAACCTACAGATCCCGTTGGACGGTGTCTGCCGAATATTTGCCCGACGGTTTTCGCGGCTCGCGCTCGATCGGAACCGCCATCTACTACATGATTACCCCGGAAACCTTCTCGGCGTTGCATCGGCTGCCGGGCACGGAGGTCTTCCATTTTTATGCCGGAGATCCGGCCGTCATGTTGCAACTCCTGCCCGACGGAGCATCGCGTACGGTGACACTCGGTTCGGATTTCTTGAACGGCCAGCATCCGCAGGTTGTTGTACGCGGGCAGGTGTGGCAGGGATGTCGACTGGGCACGGGAGGTAAGTGGGCTTTGCTGGGAACAACGATGTCGCCGGGATTCGATTATGCCGATTATGAAAACGGCGATCGTGAGAAGCTATGCGAGCAGTATCCTGGGGCGGCAGAACTCATTCGGCAATATACAAAATAAGAATTGTTTACCGGAAACGAAGAAGCGGTTCAACCGCACTTACCTGTTCCATGGCAGGCTCGCCTCTTTGAGGCGCAGTTACCCGGCTCGGCAAGCTCGCCATCCGGGCCGATACAGGTCTGGGTGTGCATGCACCAGAACAAACCATCGTTTGAAGGCGGTATCGAAAGGTCGCGCTCCGCTTCGATGAATTGTCCCTTCCAACGCAGCGCCGGACACAGTTCCTCGCGCTGGATGTCGAAGCGTTCTGAATCGAGATTCAGCATCATGCGTGCCCTCCTGAGGAAGTGAGCTGCGTAGGAAGGATGGCGCGCTTGACCGCTACTTTCGCCAGCGTGATCTTGTATTTGTTTTGCCGGAGGGCCTTTGCCCCTGAGAGCGCAGCAGCGGCAGCCGCCTGCGCCGATTCTTCGCTAATGTTTTTTCCGACGAGCGCCTGAGCGGCTGCGGACGAAATCCAGGGAATTGGTGCAACGTGTCCAAGCACGACACGCGCGCTGCTGACCTGCTCACCATTAATTTCCAAGGCGACGGTGGCTGTCGCTAATGGCCAGTCGAAGGCGGCCTTCTGTCGCACCTCGTAATTCGTGACCCGCAGATTGCGTGCCGGCGGCGGAACGACAATCTCCAGCACCATCTCGCCGGGCCGAAGATCGTGCTCAAGCTCATTCTCCGCTTTCGGAATGACGAAGAACTTTTCCAGCGGCAGTTCCCGGACACCGCTTTCCGGTGATTTGGCTGAGTACAACCGAATCTTCGCGCCGTAGGCAATCAGAACCGGGGCAATGGTCGACGGGCTTACAAAATAGGCTGGGCCGTCGTTGCCCAGTATCGCTGCGTAACGATTGTCGCCTTCCACTACCATCGACCTGCCATCGGAGGTTGTGGGCAGCAACCCCATGCCATTGCGGAAGTACCAGCAACGCGGGCGTTGGCACATGTTGCCGCCGATCGTCGCCAGATAACGAATCTGTGGACTGGCAGCTTCATTCGCGGCTTCGATGAGTGCCGGGTACTGGGCGAGTTCCGATTTCGCCTTCCCCAGTTCCGCGATGGTCGTCAGCGCCCCAATCCGCAAACCGGCTTCGGGCCGGTAGCTGATGCCGCGCAGTACCGAAATCTCCTTGATATTGACCAGGCGGCCTGGTGTAAGGACGTCGTCCTTCATCAAGCTAAGCAGATCGGTTCCGCCAGCGAGGATAGCGGCGTTGTCGCCCAGCAGCACGGCCACCTGCTCTTTACTCTTGGGGCTGACATATTCGAAAGCCCGCATGGAAACCTCCGCAATCAAAACACCAATCCGTGGGAAGCGATCAGCGTCACAATTCTATAACCGGAACGATGGGTTGTGCAGCGGACGGCGGAAAGCTCTCATACAGGCAGGAAAAAGCCGCTGCAGCTATTCGGCGCAGCGGCTTAAGTCTTAAATCCTCGTTCTTGCAGCTAACCTCCGTGCGCTCCGCCCAACTGGGCAAACGTAGTGCGCAGGAACTTGTGTGGATTCACCGGTGTGTCGTGGATGCGGACTTCATAGTGCAGGTGCGGTCCGGTGCTGCGTCCGCTCATTCCGACATAGCCGATGACCTGGCCCTCATGCACCGTCTGGCCGTCTGCCACCGCAAACCCGGAAAGATGTCCGTAGCGGGTGGTGATGCCATTGCCATGATCAATCTGAAGCATGCGCCCATAGCCGTTATAGAAGTCGGCGTAGGTCACAATGCCGTCGGCAGGTGCAATAACTGGCTCGCCAAAATGGCTGGAGATGTCGACGCCAGAGTGGAAGGCGCCTTCACCGTTGAACGGGTCAATGCGTTCGCCGAATGCGCCCGTAATCGGACCCATCACAGGCCACAACATCGGAGCTGATGCGGCGCTGGTCCACTCACCCAGGGTGGCGTTATGGGTAAGTCCCATGCCCAGGGCAGCGGTGGCAGCTCCAGAAAGAGCCGTGGTCCGCAACGCATACAACTGGTCCATGGAATACTTAACAGTGTCGTCCTTTACGGGACCTTCTGTGGCCTTCATCAGCTTGGCGTTGGGCTTGAGGCCGTAGATGACCGAGACTTCGTTGGCGAGCGAACCGAGCGAGGCGACCTGAATATCCTTCTCGTGGTTGCTCTGTTCCAGCTTCTGATAGCGGCTCTGCAGCGCGTTCTTTTCGGAGCGCAGCTGATTGAAGCTGGCGACTTTCCACAACATGCGAGCGTAGGAGCCGGCCATCCCCGTAATCGTGAACATGCCGATCATGGCTCCGGCAAGGAACACGTAAAGATAATGAAGGGGAATCGGGATTTTCCGTAGCTGGCCTTCCGCGTCGCGGGCTACGAAGAGAATATAAAAGCGCTTTCGCAAATCTATAACCCTCACCAAAAATTAGTTCCGGCTAATGACACCTGACATCTATGAAGGTCCGGAACTTTCCGCCTAGGTGCTCCCAACTGCTCCTGGTCACATCCGGAATCCGCGGGCTAAACGGTTTCCTGCCCGGCCGATAACAAAAGCCGGGTACTCGGCTGGAATGTTATAAACGACATCAAACCGTAACAGACCAGACATCACGTGTCAATAAAACTAGGGTCGTACTCTCAACTAAAGTCTTCTAAATGAATACCATAGTGGGAATGTCGACAACGTTGCGCATACGCAATCAAGTGCCCACGACCCATGGAAACCCGCTTCGCGTATAGTGGGCCTTTCGCAGCAACGAAACACAACATGCCCCTGACCGAAAAGCGCCTGATTGACAGGATTCGCCAAGCCTCCTCCCGAACCCGGTTTCGAGGTACGGGCATCGGCGACGACTGTGCCGTCCTGGCGCTGCCCAGTGGTCACGAGGCGCTGGTTACCACCGATCTCAGCTTGGAGGGTGTGCACTTCCGGCGCGAGTGGCACCCGCCAGATTCGGTGGGACATCGTTGTCTGGCCCGCGGACTGAGCGACATTGCCGCTATGGGGGGAAATCCTCGGGCTGCTTTTCTATCCTTGGCGCTGCCGCCAAACCTTCAATCTAGATGGATTGACCAATTTGTGCTCGGGTTGCTCCGGCTGGCCGACCGTTTTGAAGTTCAGCTGGCGGGAGGTGACACCGCAGAGTCGCCCGACGGCGTTCTGGCCGACATAGTAGTGCTCGGGTCAGTTCCGGCGGGGCGGGCGGTCCTGCGGTCGGGTGCCAGGCCCGGCGACCTGATTTACGTAACCGGAGCCTTGGGGTCATCCGTAGCCTCCCTGAACCAGCTTCGATCCGGCAAAAGGCTGCGTCCAAAATTGCACCCCAAACATTTCTACCCGGAGCCGCGCGTGGCCATAGGACGTTACCTGGGTGAGAAGAAGCTGGTGTCGGCCATGATCGACGTCAGCGACGGCCTCTCCACGGACCTCAGCCACATCTGCCAGGAGAGTGGCGTCGGAGCGGTCTTGTACTCGCAATCGCTCCCCATCACTGCGGGAGAAAATGCCGTAGTCCGAGCGTTGCATGGTGGAGAAGAATACGAACTTCTGTTTACCGCTCGGCCGAATCGTGACATTCCCAAGATGATTGCAGGTGTACCGATCTCTCAGGTTGGAGAAATTGTTGGTGGGAAGACGATGAAGCTGGCGCAGCCGGATGGAAAGACCACAAAGCTTGAGCCCGGCGGATGGCAGCACTTCGCCTGAGTTCGCTGCCCCAGAGTATAGCTCACCGTCGACAAGTACCTTCGTCACACAAGTAGGTGAGCCACAAATCCCACTCCTCTCTCCGCTGGTGTGCCATCGCTATTTATAATCACGCCCATGAATCTGGAACAGAAATTGGCGGAACTGAAACGGCGAGACTCTCTGGCTGAAGCCGGTGGAGGCGAAGAACGAAGGGCGCGGGAGCACAAGCAAGGCAAGATGTCGGCCCGCGAGCGCATCGAGTTTCTCCTCGACGAAGGCACCTTCGAAGAGACCGACAAGCTGGTCACCCACCGCTGCACCGACTTCGGCATGGAGGAGCAGAAGTACTACGGAGACGGCTTCCTCACCGGATATGGCCGCATTGAAGGCCGGCTCGTTTTCGTCTTCGCCCAGGACTTTACTGTCTTCGGCGGTTCGCTCTCAGAAACGAACGCCGCCAAAATCGTCAAGATCATGGATACCGCCATGCGCGTCGGAGCCCCCGTAATCGGGCTCAACGATTCCGGCGGCGCCCGGATTCAAGAGGGCGTGCGATCGTTGGCTGGCTATGCCGACATCTTTCTGCGCAACGTTCTCGCCTCCGGTGTAGTCCCGCAGATCTCGGCGATCATGGGACCGTGTGCCGGTGGAGCGGTGTATTCGCCCGCGATGACCGACTTCATTCTGATGGTGCAGAACACCTCGTACATGTTCATCACCGGGCCCGACGTCATTAAGTCTGTCACCCACGAAGAGGTGACAAAGGACGAGTTGGGCGGCGCCGTTACCCACAACGAGAAGTCCGGCGTAGCGCATTTCATGGCGCATGATGATGCCGAGTGCCTCAGCATGATCCGCGAGTTGTTCAGCTTCCTGCCGTCGAACAACCTGGAAGATCCGCCGCGCAAGGTCTGCTCCGATCCCATCGATCGCGAGGACGAGCGCCTCGACAGCATTGTGCCGGCCGAGTCCAACCAGCCCTACGACATCAAGGACGTCATCAACACCGTCGTCGACGATTCCTACTTCTTCGAGGTGCAGGAACACTACGCCAAGAACATCGTCGTAGGATTTGCGCGCCTGAATGGCAAGCCGGTTGGCATCGTCGCCAATCAACCGGCATTTCTGGCTGGTGTGCTCGACATTAGCGCCAGCATTAAGGGCGCGCGCTTCGTGCGCTTCTGCGACTGCTTCAATATTCCGCTGATTACGTTCGAAGATGTTCCTGGATTTCTTCCGGGCACCCAGCAGGAGTACGGCGGCATCATCACGCACGGCGCCAAGCTGCTGTACGCGTTCTCGGAAGCGACAGTGCCGAAGATTACGGTGATTACCCGCAAGGCTTACGGCGGTGCCTACTGCGTCATGGCGTCCAAGCACATTCGCACCGATGTGAACTACGCATGGCCTACGGCTGAGATTGCGGTCATGGGTCCGGAAGGAGCCGTGAACATCGTGTATAAGCGTGACCTCGAGAAGTCGACGAATCCTGACTCGGAGCGCGCAGCCAAGATCGAAGAATTCCGCGAGCGCTTCGCCAATCCGTATGTTGCCGCCGAGCGCGGCTATCTCGACGCCGTCATTCGCCCACGCGACACCAGACGCAAGCTGATTCAGGCGTTAGAGATGCTGGAGAATAAGCGCGACAAGAATCCGCCCAAGAAGCACGGGAACATTCCGCTCTGAGGGTTGTGACTTCAGCGAAGCGCCGAAAGTATAGGAAGGTATAAGAGGGTGCCCCATCCAAGCCGACTTTGCTTGGGTGGGGCTTTTCTAACTTTCGATCGGGACACAGTGATTGCGGCGGTCGCGATCTGAGGAGCAAAAAGAATCCCGAAGCTGATTTGAACCATTGCCGGGGATTCCGTTCACCGCGACGTATGCTGCTTTTATGATCTTGCACACTTGCGCATGCAGCGTCACAACTTCAGCCCAAGTCTTGGTGACCGTCCGCCAGAACAATTGTCGTTCGAATAAGTGACTCGCTTCGATCCTTGCTTCTGTTGCAGCTTAGTCTACTTGCGCAGACTCGGCTTCGACCTCAGCTCAGACTTCGTGCGATCCCCTCACCGGAACAACCGTTCAACGCTTCGGGATTCCGTCTCGCCTTTGACTCGTCCTTCGCTTCCAACCGCCAGATCCAGTGGTTTGTTCGACCATCGAGCCGACACTTGAGGTGCACAGCAAATCGTCGAGCTTCCGCCACAGTCGCCGTAGCCTCCACAGCGCGCTTGCGCGTATTGCCGAGTGGCGAACTGCCGATTGGAGAACCAAAAACTTGTCAAAGAACGAGTGTGTTTTTACTCCTTCGGCATACGAAGTCAATTAAATTTTCGGAACTATAAATCGTTTATTTTCAGTCAAGTGCAGCTCGTCCACAGGCACGTGCCAGAAAATTGTGCAGAGCCGGAAAAGCCTTATTCAGGCGAAACAATTCATGCAGAATTCATGCGGGTTTCATTGCGTCAGGCAGATCGATTGATCGTCACAACGTCGCGACGGTGATTGTGGAATTCGAGGAACAAGCGCTATCTGCGCGGCGTTTCGTAAAAGCGATTTCGCTGGACGGTGATTTGCTACCATCGCAGGCATGCCTCTGCTGCAGGCAAATCATCTGGTTAAGACATTTCACACCCAAGCGTCGGCTTTCGGATTGCGGCCGGGCGGTGAGGTTCGCGCTGTGAACGATGTTTCTCTGACCATCGACGCGGGCGAGACGCTTGGGCTGGTGGGCGAATCCGGTTCCGGCAAGAGCACGCTGGGCCGGATGCTGTTACGGCTGGTCGAAGCTGATTCCGGCGAGGTGATCTTCGATGGCAAGAATGTTCTTCAGGCGGGCGGTTTCGCGATGCGGCAGTTGCGCCGCGACATGCAGATCATCTTCCAGGATCCGTTCGGCTCTCTTGACCCGCGCATGACCGTCGAATCCATCGTCTGCGAGCCGCTCATCGTTCACGGCAACGACGGCGGGTCCGATCGCCGAAAACGAGCTGTCGAAGTCATGCGCGCCGTTGGGCTGGATGAATCGGCGCTGGGCCGTTATCCGCATGAGTTCAGCGGAGGCCAGCGGCAGCGTGTCGGCATTGCGCGGGCCCTGATATCGCGGCCGCGCTTTATCGTGGCCGACGAACCGGTATCGGCGCTGGACGTGAGCGTCGGCGCGCAGATTGTGAACTTGCTGAAGCAGTTGCAGCGCGAGTTCCAGCTGACCTACCTGTTCATCTCCCATTCCATGCCGATTGTGCGCTACCTGGCTGACCGTATCGCCGTCATGCAGCATGGCGAAGTGGTCGAGACCGGAACAACGGAACACATCACCACTGCCGCCACGCATCCCTACACGCGCTCGCTGCTTGAAGCCACGCCGGAGATGGAAGCTAGCTCGCGCTGAACGCAAGTTGTTTTGGCTCGTCCGGAATCGGCAGCTTCTTCGTGAAAATGCGCACCTTCCAGCCGCAGGAGAAAAGCCTTCACCGGCAAGCCTCCACCGTAGCCGCCGAGATAGCAGCCTGACGCCAGGACGCGGTGACAGGGCACGATGATCGCGATGGGATTGTAGTGATTGGCCTGTCCTACGGCCCGGAATCCTTTCGGATTACCGACAGCACGCGCGATCTCGGCGTACGAACAGGTTTCGCCGTAAGGGATCTTCAGCAACTCATTCCAGCATCGCTTGCGAAACTCGGTGCCGCGAAGATCAAGTTCGAGCTCAAAGCGGCGGCGTTTCCCGGCAAAGTATTCTTCCATCTGCCGCCGGACGTCGCGCGTGCGCGGCTCTGATTCCCGCCACGCGATGGGCTCCCCGTTGAGATTCTTCGGCAGCCCGCGATCGAATTCGAGAACGACTAACGCAGAGGCCGACGCTCCCAGTAGCAGCGGTCCCGCGGGCGATGACATTCGCGAATAGTAAAGAGTCTCCATAGTTGTTGAGCAGACTATCACCACTCTGCGCTAAATATTGGCTGTTGTCGGACCTGTAACGCTTTCGGTTGCAAAACAAGACCCCTCGCAGCGCGAGGGGTCGGAGGAAGCGTAGGCTTGCTGCTTGCCGGGCAGTCTAAATGCTACTGCTGCGGCGTGGTGGTGCTGCTGCTGCTGGCTGGAGCTTGGCTAGCGTTTGCAGGCGGCTGGGCCTGAGTTGACGGTTGCGATGTCGTCGGCTGCGTCGAATAACTATTGCCGCCGCCATTCGAGGGGTAGCTGTTGCTCTGGCTGGTCGTGCCATTACCCATCTCATTCGACTGCATCGAAGCGAGCTGATCGACGTTGTTCTTCATCAGGCTGATCTCTACGCGGTTACCGCTCGCCTTCGCGGTACCACCTTCAGAAGCGGGAACCTTGGCGTTGCCCATTCCCATTACGTAGATTCGATAAACGGGCACGTTGTTCTTCTCAACCAGATAGCGCACAACTGAGTTCGCCATTGCCTGCGAGCTCTGCACGCCGGCCTGACCACCTGTAGCAGAGAAGCCCTGCACTTCGATGATGTAGCCCTTCTGGTCCTTCAGATTGGCCGTCATGTCGTCGAGCGCTTCTTTCGACTTCGGTCCAAGAGCGGTAGTACCGGAGCGAAAACGGATTTCAGTTTGCTGCGCAGCCTGATACTGATCGATGTTCCCGACCACCGACTGCACGGTATTCAGGTGATTGCTGGCCTCCAGCGCAGTCTGGTTCGCCTGCTGCGCACGGTTACCGGCATCAACGGCATGCTGGTCTGCCTGAGTAGCCTTGGCGTCCGCCTGACGAATGCCTTCCTGCGCGCGAGCATCAACGTCCTTGATCTGACGCGCGTTCTCGGCGGTCAGGTCATCAAGCTCATTCACGCGATTGCGGATCGGGCTGAGCTGACGCTGCACGTATTTCTTGCGGGCGAACGGATTCATCTTGCCCCAGAATCCCTGGCGAACATCCGGCTGCAGCGGCTGACGCGCGGAAAGATTCTGATCGGAGTTGGAGTCCTGAGTCGTGCTGGTCGCTTGCGAGCTGCTGGACATCGAGGATGGCTGCGAACTGCTGCTGCCCTGAGCCGTGTTCTGCTGCGAGTCCGAAGTGGTCTGCGCAACTGCGGGCACCATCAGTGTGGCGGCCAGCGGCAGCGCTAATAGCATTGAAGTCTTCATTACCGATTTTCCTCCAAGAACCTTTTGGCACATCGTGCCTCGCATTGGCCCTGCATCAGAAACTGCGGGCTCTGCTGCGGTTGTGCGATTCAAACGACGACGCGCGACAACATAGTTCTCATTACATGTGCATTGCCAAACCCTAACGCGAAAAACACGTTGTAAGTCATTTGTTTTCAGCGAAGGATATTGACCTTGAAGGTTCCGGATGGGTAGTAAGGGAAGCTGCCGGGTAATTGTTACCGCACCAGAGTGGCTGCTAGGCAGGCTGCACAGTATCGAGAAATGCTTTGTTTGCCGAATCGCGGCTGTTCATCGCAGATGCAGCCGCGCTTTCTACTGCCTTCTTTGCGTCTTCCAAAGCCATCGGCGGAATGACCATCAGGGACCCGAGCATATTCGCGAGTTGAAGATAGGAACTTCGACACTTGTGCAGGAACTCGACCGGATACTCTGGCTTGCGTGCCCGCGCGGCTTCGGGATCGGCGTCCAGAATGTAAGCCACATCGGGCTTGGGTACGAAAGCCGCAACCAAGCGGATAAACAGACGTGTCAGCCAGTTCGAGAGTGGAAGATTGGCCAGTTCATCGTAGATATAGCGATCCATGACGACTACTTCAGAACCGGAGCGCCGCGCCCGCGCCACGACTCTCACCAGGTGCAGGGCATCAAGCAGGTACAGTCCATGACGCACGATACTCAGATACCACTTGCGGACATTCTTGTCGCGGCGATTGACTGGCTTGCCCGGCGCTCCAATACCTTTTTCACTGCCGTACACCTTGTGGACAAAGCCTTCGCGATAACGGCTCAGCACAACTACGTCGTCCCAGAAGGCGAGCAGGCTGGTCGAGAGTCCCTGATGGTGGAAGAACTCCAGCAAGTTCGCGATCTGGGTGCTCTTACCTGAACCATCCAGGCCAGAAAACGAAATCAACAGCGGACGGCGCGACGGCTTCATTACGCGGGCCTCAAAACTTGGTTAAGAATTTCAACTACGGCTTGCTGGACGTTCCCTTGGAAACGCCGTAAACGATTCCGCCCGCGGCTCCAACAGCGGCGATCAAGCCAATCTTGATCAACAGCGAACGGCGCTGTTTTTGCTTATCCGGTGCGATCGCCTCTCCTGCAGGGCGCGACGCCGCGCCGCCGACCACCGGAACTCCCTCGGCGGTAGCTGTTCCCAGGGGCTCCTGCATCTGTTGTTGCGGAGCAGGCTGGGGCGCTGGGGTTGCCGGCGTAACGTCGGTAAAGCTCTCCGGCGATGGAGAATTGTTCTGCGTCGGTTCGTTCTGACTGGGAACAGGTTGCAGCGGTCCCTTCGAGGGATCGAAGCTCGTTCCGTTCTGCTGCTGGTTCTGCGGCGCAGAACCGTCCTGCTGCTGCCACGCCTGGGCGTATTCCGGCACTCCGCACAGAACCGATCCCACGATCAGCAACATGAATTTCGTTAGCAATTTCTGATGAGCTTTCATCGTGCAGCTCTCCAATACAAAATTTTTTTACTGATGGCCGTTATTCTCGAATTTGGAAATAGTCTTCACCGCTCCGACCGTGTGCAACGCCGGCTGGGCCACCGAACCAACGTGGTCCTGAGCGGGCTTCATGAGGCGCTCGATATCGGCATCCCGGTCGTAAAACAGGTTGCGAGCGCGATTGCGTGCATAACGCCACAGGTTGGCGACGTTCGTCTGATACCAGCACGACTCCGACATCCTCGGCGACAATCCACAGAAAACCCGGAAACGACTCTCCAGGACTTCCGGCGATGCCAGCAGCGCTGCCGTCAGTCGATGGTTCCCTTCGAGCACGGTGACCGGACTTTCATCGTTAACGCCGATCAGCAGCACTGCGCTGTTGTCTTCGTGAGTTCGCAAGTAATAGCTCAAAGCCTGAACCTTGGAGATGAAGTCGCGCGTCTTGCCGCGAAATGGCTTGGTCTTGATCCGTTTCACAATGTCACTCAACAGAAAGCTGCCGTTAGCCACTCGCCGCCACTGGGCGCGAGGGAAAACTCGTACCCGTTGCAGATCCCGAGCTTCAATTTCCACTTCCCACCACTGTGTGTCGCTGGGCAATTCACGCCACATATGGCCGCGACGGCGAAACAGAAGCGCACGCCGCAAGGCATTGGCGGTTTCATCTTCAACCTGCGCGCCCAGCACCAAATCTTCGAATTGCTCGCGATCCTGATGGAATTCTTCCTGGTAGAACTCGTTCTTCAGGAATTCCGCGATGACCTCTGCTTCAGTAACGCGCCGTAGCCTCTTCATGTACGCTCCCGCCGGCGGTCAGCCACATCTTCACAAACGGAATAGCGACCGCGCATAACAACAACACCCTGAGGACCTGCTGGACGACGATCACCTCCAACAAAGTCGAGTGGAATAAAGTGACGCCAATGACGATCAGTCCGCTCACCACCAGTTGCAGCCAGCCAGTATTGGCGATGCAGCGGGACATTTCGTAAGTAATCAGTACGACTGCGATGGCATAAACTCCCGTTGCAACAGCATTCATGCTGAGCAGCAGGGTCAGGCCGCCGACATCCGTATGGAAGTGGGAACCGAATAACGACTGGAAGACCAGCCGGGGAAAAGCCGCCAACAGAAGCACGAACACCACTGACATTCCCGTGACCAGCAGGAGCGGTATGGCCAACAACGATCGGGAACCGCGGTCTTCTTTTTTCTCGGCGGAAACGGGAAACATGGCACTGACAACCGACCAGGAGGCGAAGTAGAGCAGTCTGCCTACCAGGGCAATCGCTGCGTACAAACCGGCCTCGGCGGGCGGGAAAAAATGCTTCACCATCAGGATGTCGATGTTGCTGATGATCACCTGACCGACAAAGAAGACGATGGCCTGTCGCGCTTCTCCAACCGGAGCGGTATGACGATTTACTGAGGGACCGCGCAATTCCTTGGCGCTATCGGGAATCAGGAAAGCCAAAATCACCGAGGCGGAGATCGCAGCCACCGCGCCCAACACACCAAATCCAAGTTCGATAAGAACGATAGCGCCGACAAACTTGGTGATGGCTTCGGCGGCCATGTTCCAACTCAATCCGCGGAATCTGCAGGTTCCCTGAAGGCCGCCGCGCTTTACGCCGAGCGGGACGTAAATTGTCAGCCCCATGGCCAGCAGGATGATGATCCAGGGTGACGACAGCCGTAGATAGGTCGTTAAAACCGAATTCGCCGCCAGCATGAATACGCCAAGGCCGATCCCTACGGCCCAAGCTCGCTTCCTCAGGTGCTGAAAGACTCCTGCTTTTTCCTCGATCGTGTCTGCCTTAGCCACAAGCTTCGTGCAAACCAGCTGGAACGCCAGAGTGATGGCCGAGATCAGCATCAGGATGGTGACCGCGGCAGCAGCATGACTGAAATCGGATGGCCCCAGCATGCGGGCGACACCGATGTTGTAGCCGAAGTTCGCCAGACTTACGAAGACCGACCCGATGAGCAGAATGATGCTGCCGCTCAGGATCTTCGCGTGATTCGTGTACTGAGGGAACCAGCGCGACACGAAACCGTGCCATCGACTCTCACGCGGGGGAGCCACAAGTATCGTGTCGGGATTTGCGCTCATGCGGCCAGTCCACTTCCCTGCGGATCGTCATTGGCTGGAATCGGCTGTACCGCCGAGCCCTGCATTCCATGAGGCTCAAATTGCCGCATTGCATTCGGCAGGAAGCTGCTGAAGCTCTTCACGGCGGCGGTGCAATTGTCGTAGATCTCGAAAAGGCGTCCGGTGCGGGTGAGTTCCAGAACCACGGCGGACTGCGGCGATAGCGCGGCCAGTTTCAGATCGCCGTCGTGCTTCACAGCCGCACGCATGCATTGCAGAAGAACATCGACGCCGGCGGCATCGATGTGCCGTACCTGGGACATATCGAACACAATCTGAGGCCGGTCCGAATTGACGAAGGGCTGTACCTCCTGCAGGAATTTGCGAGCCTGTTTCAGGTTCATTTTCTCCGGCATTCTCTTTACGACTACGGGCCGACTAATGGTCTCCATATCTCCTCACTACAGCCAAATTCGAAGAGAAGTCCGAGGGTTCCGAATTTGGCAGCGGGTCCTCTAGAACTGAAGCTTCCGGTGAGGTCTTCGCCCCCTCGGAGCACTCGGCGGTCCGCTTGGATCGCCGTCGTTCCACGGATGCACGTACTCCGCGATAAAGCTCTCTTGGTAAGAAGGCAAAAAGAGCAGCTGTGCTGCCTGCCAATCGAGAAACAGGGCTCAGGGGGATCATTCCTACCAATTTGCCGTCGTGAATCTCCACTTCCACGTCGCGCACCAGATGTGCCAGTCGGCGAAACCCCACCACGCAGTGCATTGCGTCCAAACCCGCGCCCAGGCAACTGAAGGGCAGCAGGGTCGTGTTTTCAACAACGGTGCCGCAGTCGACTTCGGCGTGGCGCTCGATTGCCGTTCCGCGCGTGATAAGGGCGGAAGCTCGAATATGGGCGTGGGGACCGATATAAGCCGGCGCGACCACTCGCGCTTTGCGATGGATCCGCGCCCCTTGCCCCAACCAGACGCCCGGCTTTATTTCTTTGCCCTCGGGTTTAACGCCGTTGCGCGCTAGCAGCCCGTCCGTCGCCAGTCGGCGCAAGTCGGCGGGTTTCTGCAGAGGATTGATGTAGCCCGAGACTTGGAAGGCTTCCGACTCGCGGCGCATATGCCGCAGTCGGCTTTGAAACAACTGTGCTACATCGGCGCGGGCCTTAGTACTCAAGACGAACAGATCAAGGCCCCCACCATTCGAATCGATGGCTTGCGTGATCGAATTGCGGCGGTCGATGTGGTGTTGAATAATTTCGTCGTAATCCACTTCGACGTAAGGCCCCATGCGGATCACGATGACAATTTCCGCGCCATCTTCGGCGCATTGATGAAAAGTTTCCTCTGCGCTCCGCCAAAATTGCTCGCCTTCTACATGCAAATGCTGGTCGTCGGAATCCAGAGCTGCACATCGGGTAAATGGCTCTGCTTTCTCCGGGGCGTCGCAAATTACGCTGCAAACAGATACCCCGAAGTGCCGCAGGCGGCGCACCACGCGCTCTTCCGGCGAAGCCCCGAGCACATCGAGGCAAGCCAGCGGGATCTCCCCAAAACTTTCCTGCCGAACCGGCTCTCCTGAACTGATTCCGCCAATCAATAGAATGGCTCTTATGTCCATGACTGCCACCTCGGAGCGGCCGCCCGAAAGATGGCCGAGCGGGAAGGAACCCACGATGGGATTCGCCGAAATCGTGAGATCGGTTCAAGGGCCCGCGTGCGCTGCTGCAAATCGAAGGAACGTAAATATTGCCGGATAATCTGGGGCATGGTCATACGTAGCGCAGCGGAGAAGTTCTGGTCCGCCATTTCGCGCATGAGTTCTGGGTCATTCAAAAGGGAAAGCAATTCAGCCGCCATGCTGCCGGCATTACCGGTTTGATAAAACCCAACCGCCAGCCCTTCATCCAGCGCCATCTCGCGAAAGTCGTCGATCCCCGCCGATATGATTGGGACGCCAAATTCGCAGGCGAGGTGGGCTACTCCACTAGCCCCCGTCGCCGAGGAATACGGAAGTACTAAGGCGCTGGCACTACGAAACAGGTGCGGGATGTCCTCTTCTTCGACATATCCGGTGAATTCGACACGCGGATTGTCTTTCGTGCTTTCCGCGACCGACTCGATGTAACCCGGTGTGGCTGGATGATTTCCCCCGGCAACGATCAAGCGAACATTCGGCATTCGCTGGGAAAGTTCCTGGAAGGCCTCGAGTAATAACTCAACTCGTTTGTATGTCCCCCACTTTCCGAAGGCGAGGAGGCGATGCTCCGGATTGCCACGGCTGGCGAAGTCGGGAGGCTCGGGACAACCGCCCAGGATTCCGTGGGCGCGGAAGTGAACGTTCTCGCCGCGATATTTTTCGATCAGTGTCCGCCGATAAACCGGCAACAAAACAGAGATGGAATTCGCCATCAACAACATCCGTGTGGCCACCGATCCGGCGGTCCGATACAACTTGGGGAAGCGGATACCGGAATCGGCCAGGTTGATGTTGTCCATCAGGTGATGCAGGGTTACATGTGTGTAATGTCCGCTCAGACGCGACAAGGCCGGCTGACCGAGCCCGAGAAATGCCGGAATCGGCTTATTCCCGAAAGTTGAAAACAACAGGTTGAACCAGACGACATCGGGCTTGATGTCGCGAATGACCTTCGTCAACTTTAGCGGATTCGACAACGCATCAAAGCGCCAGCAGCGAATTACGTCGAATTCAGGAAGTTCCTCCGCAGGAGTGTCCAGTTCGTCGGCCAGCACCGTCAGACTCAGGAGGGGGTCACGTCGCAGTTCCCGCGCCAGATGAAACCCGTATTCGTTCAGCCCTCGCCGGCTAGGCGGAAACGCTGTGACAAGGCAAATCTTCATGAACTCCCCTGGGCCTAAAAAATCGAAAGGCGGAAAACCGGACGGATGAGCGTCCCGCTTTGTGCAACCCCGGTGAAGTTCGGGAATTGTTCTGCCTCGAGACCAACGGAAAACTGCAGGGGATAGGCGATCTTGTACTCCCCGGCGTCGTCACTGAATGACCGGTGTAGCGGTCTTAAGTAACTGATGTAGAAACTGCTGTATACGTTGTCATACTCCTGAAACCCTTCGCCGCGAGTCCAAGCGAACTGACCGTCGACGCTCCAGCTGTTGTTCGGCTTGTACTGGATCGTGCCGCCGGGTCGCAGCGCTTGCGCGGTCGCTTGCAATGTATTCTGCGTGCGCCACGAGCGGATGTATTCGCCCATTCCGCTGACCGTCAGCTTCTGTCCGAACTTGTGTTGCAGTCCGGCATAGGTCGAAGTCGTAAAGAATTGATTGGGCTCCGGCGAAAATGTCAGATCGCGGCGCGTATACCCGGTGATGAACGCAGTCTTTGCCCACGGCCTGCCAACCGTGAACTGCAAGGTCGCCCCCACATCGCTGGAATCCTGCTTGTAGGTGGTCGCCGTGAAGGGTCCCGCTTCGTGATAGATGCTGCCGTTCACCGCGATCCAGTTGAAGAATGAACTGCTATTGAAATACGCGAACTGGCGGAACAGATTCTGGTCCTCGTATTGAGGAGCAGAAGTATCGCGCCGCAAGGTGAACTGCAAGCCGGTGTTGAACGCAATCCAGCCGTTGCCAAGATGCAAAACCGGATTCAACGCGGTGTTGAAGTTGTAATCGAACGTGTTGCGGTTGATGATGAGCGCTTCCTGCGGCAGCGACTCTTCGCCGTTGGCGTTGCGGATCTGGAAGAAGCCGCTCAACATCGGAAAATTGTTGTCGAAGTGATAGCGGTACGCCGTCGTCCACAGCGACTCCTGCTCCGAGCGCGGTGGGGGCAGCAACGCATTGTTCGTGATCCCGAAGATCTGGCGATCGAGCATGTAGATCGTCGAGTCGTCATACAGGCCGCCGGTCGTGAAGTCCGTCAGCATGCTGAGGTGGTCGGTAACGCGAACACCTTCTTCGCTCGCTACCTGCATGCCCTCCAGGTTGGCGATATCGCTGCCGCCCAGCGTGTCGGCCTGCGACAACGCCAGCAAGGCATTCCAACTCTCATGCCGCTGGCGATAAACCTCGCCTTGCGCCATCAGGTAGTCGTAATTCTGGTTGGAAGCGGGATCGGAGCCAATCGTCGCCAGCTGCTCGTTGGCCTGCTTCGTCTTGCCCTGAGCCAGATAGGTATTCGCCAATCCGATCGCGACCACGTCCTGCGATGCGCCAGCCTCACCTGCTTTGCGGAAGTACGACTCGGCCGTGGTGAAGTCGTGCATGGCGAGGAGCAAATTCGCGGCTTCGATCAAGTTATCCGCTGTGACTGGAGGCGCCTCGCCGATGCGGCTTTCTGCAAAGCCCAGGCTGATTTGTTGTCGCGCATCGTCATCCTTGCCGTACCTCACCATCAGGCGAGCAATCGCCAGGCGGGCGTCGACGCGATTGGCGTCCGGAGCTTCCAGCGCCCGCGCGAAGCGATCCATCGCGGCCTTCTGATCGCCAAGCGTCAAGAGGGCATCACCGGTATCCAACAGGATGGCCGACTGGTCGCCGCCCAGCTTTTCAGCGGCTTCCACGTAACGCATGGTTTCTTCTTTGCGGCCGAGGTGTGCATACGCATGGGCCATGCGGCCGTAGATCAGAGGGTCATCGGGCGAGAGACTGAGCGCCGCATTCAGGGCGTCGATTGACTGCTGGTAGCGGCGCATGTCGTACAGCGTGTCAGCCAGAGCCAGTTGCAAACTTAGATCATTGGGCGCGTAACGGATCGCTGCGCGATACTCCTGCTCCGCGCTGGCCAGCAGATGTTCCTGCCGGTAAGCCGTGGCTAGCGCCAGGTGCGTCGAGCCGGATTCACCCAGTAGTTGTTGCGCCTCCTGGGCTTGTTCCCGCGCTTCTTTGGGATGGCGGAGCTGCAACTCGCTGAAAGCCAGGCCAAGGTGGGCGACACCGTTGTTGGGAGCCAATTTCAGCGCGGTGTTGAAGTCGTCCGCTGCCTGCTGCGCGTTCTGCATGTCATTCAGCGTGTAGCCGCGATTGACATACGCTTCCGCCATCTTGGGATCGCGCTGGATGGCGCGGCCATAGTCGTCGACCGCCTCGTCGAGCAGCTGCGAATGCTTGTGCACGTGTCCCTCGAGCAGCGGGAAGTTCGGCTCGTTGGGGAGAACACTGTCGTACTTGTCGGAAACCGCCAGTGCGTCGTCATAACGGCCCATGTTGTACAAGTCGTAGGCGAGATAGACCGACGCGTTGCGGTCCTTGGGCAACTGCTGCAGCACCTGGTAGCCAAGCTTCGCCGACTCGGCGTAATCGCCTTCGTGGAACAGGTAGCGCTCGCGCTCGCGCATGACGCGCGGATCGTCATTCATCTTGCCTTTTGCGCGACCCACCCATACGCCTGCCAGCTTGATCTGCTGGGCCTCGATAGCAGCATTGGCCGCGTTCGCGATGATGAGCGGATTCTCAGGCGCGATCTTGTATGCCTCCTGATAATTGTCGTCGGCTAGCTGAAACTGCTTCGTCTGCGTGTAAAGGTCGCCAAGCGCCAGATATGGGATGTAGTCGTCGGGATAAGCCTTCGCCAGGCGATTGAAATATTCAGCCGCCATTTTGACGTCGTTGTCTTCGCGATAGAGATAGCCCATCGCTTCGAGCGCGTAACGGTTGTCAGGATCTTTCGCGAGGATATCGCCGTAGATCTTGCGGGAGTCGTCCTTGCGGCCTTCTTTCCACAGCAAGTTCGCATACTGCAACGTGATGTTGTCGTTGGCGGGATCGAGCTTGCGCGCTTCCAATAGGTCGGCTTCGGCGCCCTGCAGATCGTTGTCCGACATCTTCAACGACGCGCGCACGCGAAGGAACTCGGCCTTTGCCGTGCCTTCAACATTCAGCTTGTCGATTTCCTGTTCCGCCGTCGCCAGTTCCTGATGCGCCGCCTGGTCATCGCCGCTATCGCGGTAAAGTTCCGCGAGATTCAAACGCAGCTGAATGGGATAAAGCGGGCCCTCGGGAACGCCGCCTGCCGGCAGTGCAGCAATGGCCGCCTTGTATTCCGTGATGGCGTCAGCCTGACGATTTTCTTCTTTCGCCAGCAGCGCCTTGATGGCGTGCAGCCGATAGTGATTGGCGTCGATGGCAGCCGCGCGATTCAAATACTCACGCGTCTTTTCGGTATCGCCCAAGCGGAGCTCAGACTGAGCGGCGCTGAGCTGATATCCAATTTCTTTCGGCTTCTCGTTGGCGGCGCGAACATAAGCCTTGGCTGCTTCTTCCTTGTTGCCGTCCAGTTCGTAGGTATAGCCAAGATCCGCCAATACCGCGGGCGTCATCCTGGGAGCGCTCTTCAGAGTGGCGATCGCGGCTTTGTAGTCGTGCTCTTCGCGATAGTAGTTCGCGGCTGCCTGGAAAATCTCCACGTTACCGGGCGAGTGCTTCTTGGCCAGATCAAGCATCTGCTTGGCCTTGTCCGGCTGCTTGAGTTTCAGGTAGGCCATGGCCAGCATGAGCTCCGCGTGAGCGCTTGGCTGCTGCGATTCAGCGCGCTGCAAAAGGTTGATACCCTGCTGCGTGTCTCCCGTGCGCATCTCGAGCTCGCCGAGAATCAGCACATCATTTGTGCGTTTAGGATTGGCGCGAATCACTTCGCTTAGCAGTTTCTTGGCATCGTCGGTGCGGCCCATGCGCTCGTAGGTCTGCGCCAGTCCGCTCATGCCGTCGGCATTTCCGGGCGCGAACTGCAAGCCGTGCTGATAAGCCTCGACCGAGGTTTGATAACGGCCGGCCAGCCGCGAGGTATAGCCAAGCAGGAACCACAGCTTGTTATCTTGCGGAGCGGCTTTGACCGCACGTTGCGCGTAATCGGCGGCGGCAGACGGATTGCCGTGTTTCAGCGCGTCCTCGGCGGCACGCGCCAGACGGCCAACTTCAATGCTGCTCCCCCAGCCGATGCCGCTGTCACCGTTGTTGCTGGACTGGGACGCAGACTGGTTTTTCTTAGACGAATTCTGCGAATTCGGCGCAGGTTGCGACTGCTGGCCATTGACCTCGAACGTCTGCGCCATGGCCGCAACCGTAAGAAGCAGGGAGCAGAAAATCAGGGGAACAGTTCTTATCTTCACTTGAACAACTCACTGGCATGTCGAGAGTGTGCAGCAACTCAGCTTGTAAGCTGAATACCTTCGTCGGATGCGAATTGCTCCTCATTGGCTGTTCGGCAGCTCCGAACATCAGCTACTCAGCTTGGCAGGTGGTACCGCAGTTCACATTTTGAGGAGTACCGGTGTGTATGCAGGGCCAATCGAGCAATTCCGCAGCTCTCCTTCAGCAGCGCTCGGCAACCGTATACGGAATCTGGGAATCGAACAGCTCTGAACCGTTATCGCGGAGGCAGTCCCTTGATTTCGCAGTCGCCCACTTTCCCCTCACGAGCGATACCCCTTTCCGCCATACTGCTGATTTGCCTGGCGGTACACGGGCCTCTGCTGCTGATGCAGTTGCCGGCGAGCTCTTATGACGCGAATACGCACATGTTCTTCGCGGCTCACTACGCTCATCATTGGTTCAATCCCTGGAACGAAAAATGGTTTGGCGGTTTCTCGCAGACCACGTATCCGCCGCTGACCCATCAGTGGATCGCGCTGTTCTCGCACATCATGGGACTGAAGATGGCGTATATGTTCGTGCAATTTCTGGCGATCCTGCTGCTGCCGATTGGCCTGTATCGATATGCGGAGCTGTGGGTAGATGAGATTTCCGCCAGCTATGCCGCGCTAGGCTCGATATCCCTGGGTTCACTCTCGATGCTGGTTTACCAGTCGGGGCAGTTGCCAACCACGGCCGCGGCGGCCTTGACGCTCAACGCGCTGCCCTTCTTCTACATCTGGATGGAAAACGGCGAAGTGATGGCGCTGCTGAAGGGTGTGGCCATCGCATGGGCCGCGGCTGCAGCGCACCACGTGACGCTCCTGTTCGGCGCCGTCCTTTTCGCAGTGCCGGTGTTGTTTTTGGCTCTTATCGATCGCAACGCAGCGCCCGAGGAGGAAGATCATGCCTCGGTGGGTGGCGTTCTTGGACGGGCTGTCGTGTTCGCGGTGCTTGGCGTGGCCGGTGTTGCTGCGGTTCTGTATCCGTACTGGATAGCGCTGATTAAAAACCCGATCAACCAGATGCCGATTCCTCACGGATCGCGCGACAACTACATTCTGCATCCCTTCAGCGGAATCAATTTCTGGATCATCCCGATGGGACTGCTGATCCTGGCGATTCCGTTCATCCTTCTGCGGGGCTCGGCGGACCGTCGCCTGCGTCCGCTGCTCTTCGGTTGGTATCTGACGACCCTGCTCGGCCTGGGTGGCACAACTCCGGTCGGCAAAGTTCTTCTCGGCCGCGCTTATAACGTTCTGACGTTCGAGCGATTCACCTTTTGGGCCACACTGATGGCGATGCCTTTCGTTGGTCTGCTGGCGGTGTCGCTCATCCGTCGCTTCCGCATGAAGGCCCTGGTGGGACTGGCGATCGCTGCAGTGATCACCATGGCGTCGGCGGTATCGTGGATCACAATTCACCCCATCAACAGCACACCGTTCAATGTCGACCAGGTGATCGCATTCCTGAATCGCGACGATCATTCGAATTTCCGCTACATCACGTTAGGGTTTCGGCAGCCGATTCGCCGAAGTCTCGCGTGAAGCGAAAGCCGACAGCGTCGACGGCGATTACAACTCGGCTCGCCTGCTGCCGGAAATGACGGCCTACGGTGCCGGCCAGCTTTACAACTCGAAGTATTTCGGACTCGCGGGCATGGAGTCGCTGCGCGCGGTGCTGAAACACGCGAACCAGTATGGCTTGAAGTACATCTTCGTTCGCGATCGCTATTACGAACCGCTGCTGGCTTTCGCCGGATGGCGCAAAGCGGAGACCTACGATAACGGGAACGTGACTTTGTGGACCAAGGAAGATGTGCCGCCGGCCCGGCCGCTGCAGTTCAATGGCTTCCGCCCGACTGAAATGCAGGGATTAATGTGGGGCATTCTGCCTGTCGGCACCAGCCTGTTCGCTCTGTTCCTGGTGCTGTTGGTGCCGGAGCGGCGCCGTCTGGCGACCACCCTTGAATTCCCGACCCGTGCGACGGTTGAACCCATGATTTTGCGGGAGGCGAAGTAATGAAGCGCGTTCTACCCATCCTCCTCATCGTTCTTGCGGTTGCCCTGATCGCGATGGCCACGATGCAACCGACTCAGTCATCGGCGGCCACCTCGCCGGAAGGCGCGGTGCAGTCGCTCTTCGCGCACGTGAAGGCGCACGACTACAAAGGCGCGTACGCGTACGTCGCAAAAGACAGTAATGCCGACGAGCAGGCCTTCGCCAGCGATCTCGCCGGACGCGACGGCAGCCTCCGAACTTACTCCGCGCTGCAGGAGGCGGACACCAAGGTTCTGCACGCCAGCGACAACGAAGCCCTGGTCCGCGCATCGCTGGAGTATGCAACCGCCGTCGGCGCTTTCTACGACACGCGCGACTTGAAGGTTGTAAAGGAAGATGGAACCTGGAAGGTGGAATGGCCGGTCGTGAAGGAAGCCAAAGTCCCTCCTCAGGTTATCCAGGAGAACTATTTGCGATGGGATGTCATTACTCGCGGCGCCAATGACGATTGGGGCGCGCAGAATGCCGAAGCTCCCCGCGTTCGCATTGTGTCGATGAATGCGACCCAGCAGGACAACAACACCATCGTCGTCGGCGAAATCGAGAATGAAGACACTGTCCCCGGCTTTGTATCAGTAGGCGCGACTCTGGTAGGCAAGGACGGGAACGTATTGGGCGAAGAGACCAGCTTCGACAAGATTTCGCACACGCTGCTGCCCAAAGAAATCTCGCCGTTTCGCATCGATTTTCCTGACGTTCCGCTCTCGAAGGTGAAGAGCGTGCGTATGCAGCCAAACTCCATGCTGGTGCCGGCTTCGGCCGACCCGGTGATCGGTGTGCTGCATCAGCGAGTGGAAACCGACGCTCGCGGCCGCCATGTGCTGAAGGGCGAGCTCATCAACCAGAGTGGCGACATCGTCAATATTCCGCACGTGCTGGCGACTTACTACGACAACTCCGGCAAAGTGATCTGGGTATCCGATGGTTATGTCGACCAGGCGTTGTTGCCGCAGACGCCGGTGCCCTTCGCGGTGAGCCTGAGCGACCAGATGGCAGCGAACGTACATAACTATCGCGTGACCGTAAACCAGTACATGCTGGATCACGAAGACTAGGCCATGACCAGGAAACGCTTCATTCCGATGCTTCTTCTGGCGGCGTTGATGTTGCTGGAAACAACCCAAGCCGCTGAGTTGCACGTCCCGGCAACCGTTACTGCCGGCTCGGGCCTGACGTTCTCCAGTTCAGGCAGCGGCAGCGCGACAATGTATGTCTTCGGTCCAGGAAGCGCCGTCAAACGCCAGGTGGAGCTTGGGCAGCAGATCCAGCTCGGCGCTGACGACCTGCAGAATGCCGGCCGTTACACCGTCGTTATCGGCAATGACAGCGCGGTGTTCTTCGTAACCGCCGCTCCGGTCAACTCGATCGCATTTCTGGCTCGGCCGTCGCGGGTTCCCGCCGCGACCGCGAACGTGATCACCGGCACCGCATTTCTCTTCGATAAATATCAGAACCTCGTTCTTCAGCCCGAGCCTGTGAAATTCGAGCTCGAGGAAGATGGGCAGACCACCACGCGTAGCGAGACCTCGAAGGGCGGAGTCGCGTTCACCAAGCTGGATTCATCCAGGAAAGCGGGTCCGGCGCAGTTCGTTGCCACCAGCGGCAGCGCGTCGGTGCGGCGGGTGGTGCAGCAGGTAGCCTCGGATCCCTGCAACATTCGCATGAGCGCCCAGCCCAACAAGAACGGCGTTCTCGTGCGCACGGATCCCATTCGCGACTGCTCGGGCAATCCCGTGCCAGATGGGACGATCGTGACCTTTAGCGCAACCGATTCCCAAGGCAAGAGCACGGTGGACGCGCGCATCAAGCGCGGCATTGCCGAGGCGCAATTGCCGATATCAAACGGCGCCACAATTTCCGTGGCTTCAGGTGTCGTCGTCGGAAACGAAATTCAGTGGAGGGGTGGCCAATGAGAACCGCGACGCGGCTCGTCCTGGCATCGATGCTGGCAGTCGCCCTTATCGCGATGCTGCCCGCGCTGAAAACTTATGCGGATACCACTCCGTCCATTGCCGTCAACGTCGGGAACGCCGGACCTCGTCAGGTTGAGGACACTACCCAGCGTGCCGTGGCTCGCGATTATGCCGCTGCCTGGCAGGCGATGATCAAAGCCCTGGATCAGAACCGTACCGACCTTCTTGGCCCCAGCTTTATCGGCAACGCGAATGACAAATTAGTGGCGACCATTGAAGACCAGCGCAAAAACGGTTTACGCCAGCAGATTGTCGACCGCGGGCACAACGTTGACGCCGTTTTTTACTCGCCCGAAGGTTCAGCCATGGAGCTTCACGACACGGCGCAAGTTCAACTCCAGCTTATGGATGGAAGCAAGGTCATCCATTCCGAGGAAGCTACCATTCACTACGTAGTTTTGCTGACTGCGGCGGAAAATTCCTGGAAGGTGCGGGTGCTGGAAGCCGTACCATCTTTCTAGACAAACTGACCTTTCCTTGGCCGCTACGTCCAACCATTACGGCTAAGTCGTGAATTTGCTGGCTAGATGGGACGCTCTGCCTTCGTGTCGAATGGCTCGGTTTTTGCCCCCGCGTGGCGGGAGAACCAGCTAAAATATCTAGACTCCAGTGTGAGGCGCGGCATCCAATCGCTGTTGAGTGGCTGGTCCTAATGATTCTTAAAAGTATCCGTGTCTCTATCCTGGCGTCGCTGGTCGCCGGTTCGTTAGTCTGCATTGCGCAAGACTCCCCCGCCAACATAACTTTAACGCCTTCAACGCAGTCGCAGGACGATGCGAAGCCGCAGCAGGCTTCGCCTGATGCCAGCCAGCCGGCGAAGACCACTCCCCAGAATCCGCCCGACAAGGCCGCGGCTTATTACCACTTCATGATGGCGCATATGTACGAAGAGATGGTCTCGATGTACGGCCGCTCCGACTATGCGAACAAAGCCATCGACGAATATCGCGCCGCTATCGATAACGATCCCAGCTCCGACTATCTGAATGCGGGCCTAGCCGAGCTCTACGCCAAGACCGGGCGAATCCGCGACGCCGTGCTGGAAGCGCAGGACATCCTGAAGCGCGACGGCAACAACTTGGAAGCCCGCCGTTTGTTAGGCCGCATCTATCTGCGTTCGCTGGGCGACATGCAGGCAGGCACGCAGTCGCAGGAAATCCTGAAGCTGGCCATCGATCAATACGAGCAGATCGTAAAGCTGGACCCCAAGAGCGTGGAAGATCACCTGTTGCTCGGCCGGCTGTATCGCCTGAACAACGAGCTGCTGAAGTCGGAGAACGAGTTCAAAGCGGCGGTGAAGATTCAGCCCGATTCCGAAGAAGCCGTTACCACCCTCGCCTATCTTTACAACGAGGAAGGCGACTCAAATCGCGCCCTGGAAGTGCTGAACACGGTTCCGGAGAATGCGCGGACAGCCAAGTTGTACTCGGCGCTGGGCTACACCTACGAGCAGCAGAAGGATTACAAGCAGGCGGTCGACGCCTATCGCAAGTCGACGGAACTGGACCACGACAATCTGGACGCGGTGCGAGGTCTGGCCCAGAATCTGATGAACGACAACCAGACGGATGCCGCCCTGGAGCAGTACAAAGCGATCGTCGAAGCTGATCCGTCGGACGCGCAGACCTACATGCGCATCGCGGAGATCGAACGCCGCAGCGGCAAGTTTGATCAGGCGATGGACTCCTTGAAGAAGGCCAACTCGGTTGTGCCGGACTCGCTTGAAGTTCAGTACAACATGGCGGTAATCGACGAAGCGCAAGGTAAGTACGACGAGGCTATCCAGATCCTCAATGACCTGCTGACCAAGTCCGATCACTCTGACGGCGACTCTTCGACATCGGACAAAAACAATCGTGCCGTATTCCTGGAGCGCTTAGGCACGGTCTATCGCGAAGCTGGAAAGAACCAGCTTGCCGAGCAGACCTTCCGCAAAATGCTGGACCTTGGCGATGAGAACGCCATCCGCGGCTATCAGCAGATTATTGAAACCTACCGCGACAACAAGCAGTGGCAGCAGGCAACGGCCGTTGCTGAAGAGGCGGCTAAGAGATTCCCCGATGATCGCGGCTTGCAGATGGTGGCGGCCTCGCAACAGGCCGACATGGGCAATTCGACCGTGGCCATCGACCGCGTCAAGGGCATGCTCAAGGACAACGCCGACGATCGCGAGGTCTACATTGCGCTGGCCCAGATGTACAGCCGGGTGAAGGAATGGGACAAGGCGGAAGAGAGCATCAATAAGGCGATTGACCTGTCCAGCAAGCCTGAGGACAAGGATTACGCGCTATTCGTCGCCGGCTCGATTTACGAGCGCCAGAAGAAGTACGACAAAGCCGAAGAGGCTTTCCACAAAGTCTTGGCCGACGATCCCAAAGACGCCATGACCCTCAACTATCTCGGCTACATGCTGGCGGATCGCGGTACGCGTCTGGACGAGGCATTGGGATACATTCGCCGGGCGGTTGCGCTGGATCCGCAGAACGGCGCCTACTTGGACTCCCTTGGCTGGGTCTACTACAAGATGGGCAATTACGAGCTGGCGGAAGAAAACCTACGCCGGGCTGCCGAGCGGATGAACGACGATCCCACCATTCACGATCATCTCGGCGAGCTTTACATGAAGACTGGCCGGGTTAAGCTGGCTGCCACAAATTGGGAGCGTTCACTGGACGAGTGGAACAAAACCATCCCCGCCGAAGTCGACACCGATAGCGTGGCCAAGGTTCAGAAGGAACTGGAAACTGCCCGCGTAAAACTGGCGAAGCAAAATCCGGCATCGCCGTCGCCGGCTAAACCTTAGTTCCAAGAACAGGCAGATACTCCAAGACGTCGCTTAGCGGCGCCTTTCTCATTGCTCAGCGCGCAAGCGAGAACGCTTTCTGTTTGTCGAAAAGCGAACGCCATTGTAGAGTATGGCCTCGATTCAAATCCCAAACACCGATTGATTTGTCGAGCTTCATCGAAAGGAAGACACATGAAACGAATGCTGGTGGGCCTCGCACTGTTGGCGATGACAGTAGCTGCGCAGGCGCAGATGAGTAAGAACACCGAGGTCCAGGAAGCAGTCACAAAAATGGAGCAGCAGTGGGCGATGGATGCCAAGGCAGGCAATGTCGACGGAGTTGCAGCCATCCTGGCGGAGAACTTCGTCAACATGGACTCCGACGGCTCCATGCACGGCAAGGCCGAGACGCTCTCGCGCATGAAGGGCGCCAAGTGGCAGGTCAACGAGGTCAGCGACGTTAAAGTCACCGTCTTCGGTACTACGGCCATCGCTACCGGCGCCTGGCAGGGCAAAGGCACCAACAGCGAGGGCAAGGCCGTGGATGCTCACGAGCGCTGGGTCGACACCTGGATGAAGATCCCGGGCAACAAGTGGCAATGCGTTGCCAGCGCCAGCGCTCCGGCTAAGTAGTGGTTCTTGAGAGACTTGGACCGCGGGTTGAATCTTTCCCGCGGTCCCGGCGTCTAAAGACAGTCCGAGCAACCTGCTCTGGTTTGCCGCATTTCGCTGCGTCCGGTAAAATACAGGTTTGCGTCAGACTAGTCAGGAGTTCCTATGAAGGCAGCCATCCATCCGGCCTACGATGAAGTACGCGTTCACTGCGCGTGCGGTAATACGTTTCTCACCCGTTCGAGCCACAAGGGCGATATCAACGTGGAAATCTGCTCTGCATGCCATCCGTTCTTTACTGGTAAGCAGAAGCTGATGGACACCGCCGGTCGCGTCGAGCGCTTCCGCCGCAAGTACGCCAAGTCCGATGCGGGGAAAGCAGAAACTGCTAAGGCGGAAACCGCGACCAAGTAAGCGTCGCTTGATTTCAAAAGCCTCCGCTTCGGCGGAGGCTTTTTATTCGCGCGCGCCCAGCGCCCGGTCGATCGAAAACGCACCCCCGCCCTTGATCAGCACGGCCAGCAGAAGCGCCATCGCCAGCAAGTGATACTCAAAGCCCTCGCCCTTCTGTTGCCCGGTCCAGTTCATGAAGAAACCGTTGGCCAGGTGCACGGTCAGGACCGCTATGACCATGTTGCAGAGGATGCCGAAGGCCGCGACGCGGCTCAACAGGCCTACCAGCAAGCCCAGCCCGCCGAAGAACTCCGCACAGATAGCCAGGAAGGCGAAGGGCGCTGGAATGTGTTGTTGCTGGGTGAAGAAGGCCATAGTGCCTTTGAAGCCGTAGCCGCCGAACCAGCCCAGCATTTTTTGCGCCCCGTGAGCGAAGAAGACAATGCCCAGCACCAGGCGCATCATCGTCAGCGTGAAATCGTTCGATGTGGAAAGCAGTTTACGCAAGCTGTCCTCCTCGACGAATCGCTTTCAGGCGATCGCGAAACTACGCATCGAGATAGACCCATACTGGAAGCCTTCAAAAATGGACTCGACCCTGGAGTACTCGCTGGCTGCCCCGAGCACGAGGAAGACCGGCGCGAAGTGCTCGACGGTTGGGACCGCCCACGCGGCATGAGGCGCGAGCTCAGCGTAGCGCTGCAGACTGCGGACATCGCGTACTTCCAGTTTCTCTTTGAACCAGCTATCAAACTGCGCTGCCCAAGGCTCGACTGGCGCGTCGATGGGACCGCCGCGAAACATCCGGAGGTTGTGGACGATTCCACCGCTGCCCAGCACCAGAGCGCCTTCCCGGCGGAACGGAGCCAGCGCCTGCCCTATCCGGAAAAGCTTCTCCGGACTTGGTTCAAGCGGAACGGAAAGCTGCACCAGCGGAACGTCGGCCTGCGGATACATCAATCGCAGCGGGATCCATACTCCGTGGTCGACGCCGTCGTGCTTGTTGAGCTCCGATCCGAATCCAGCTTCCTGCAAGCGATTCTGATGCTCTCGGCTAGGGCCGGAGAACCAGGCGGGGAGTAGGTCAGGTCGTAGAGCGCACGCGGGAAGCCGCCGAAGTCGTGTACCGCATGATATTGCTGGGCGTTGCTGACGGTTACGGTGTCGCCGCTATCCCAGTGGGCGGAAATCGCGATGATCGCAGCAGGCCGCTGCTGCTGTCCGAAATCAGCCAACGCCGTTTGATACGGACCCTGCTCGAGCGCAATCATGGGCGAGCCATGCGAGATGAATACCGCCGGCGTTTCTGCTTGAGATTCGCGGCCAGCCATTCTGAGCACCTCTCTTTCTCAAGATGCGTGTTGTAACACGCACGGTGCAAAATATGAGGCCCGGAGTTTGGTTTTACTGGCTGTCAGCCGACTTGAACTGCGTCCAGGGATGGCCCTTCATGTCGTGCAGCACGGGCCGCTGATAGCTGAATTCCGGATGTTCCTTGAGGAAGGTATCGGCGATGAAGTCTTCGCCGCAGGGATGTCCGGCGCGCGCCTGCAGGGTCATGTTCTTCGTCATGGTGCTGTCGGCAGCCTGAGACGTGACCGCGCCCATCGGTGCAAAGGCGGGCTCGCTCCATGCGGGCTCGGGAGCCGGTGATTGGTCGCCGTGGCCGCACAGCCCGCGGAAGTTGCGATCGTCCTTGCTCTCGTAGGTGTCCCAATGATCGGCCAGGAACTTCTCGCCCAGCGCAATATCGACCTTGCCCTTGTTGGCCGGCATCACCTCTTCCCAGCGCTTATGCCGGGCGTTGGGCGAACTGGCCATGTTGTTGGGATCGAAGGTCGTCTCTTTTTGAATCAGTTCCGGATCGCTGGGAAAGTTGGCACCTACGAAATAGCCGTCTTTCGTTCGCCAGACCTTGTGCAGCTTCAGCCCAATCTCAAAGCGGGCCACCTCGCCGGTATTGTTGTCGGCAAGCAGCCAGTCGTTGGCATAGCCTCCGTTGTTACCGTCGAGCATAATCTGCACGAATGAGTCGATGGAATTGCCGTACTGCAACGCTTTGCGGGCGCGTACGAATTCCGGAACGCCGTTCGGATCGAAAAGATCGAAGCCTGCGATAGTCGTTTCGGTCACCATCAGCCCGGCAGCGTTAATGCCGAAGTCGTCATCGCTGACGATGATGCCGGGGAACCCGTCCATCAGCATGTGATAGCCGTGGGTGGGAACGATGTCGAAGATGACGGTCCATCGTGTTCCCACGGCGATACTCGTCCAGTTGCTATGAGCGATCACCGGCTTGTGATCCTTGGTCCACGAGCCCGTCGCGACAAACGCGCTGCAATTTCCCGGCGCCTTCAGGTCAGGCGCGTTCTGCGCTTTCTCCTGCCGATTGAGCGTAGGAACGTAGTAGTCGGGAACCTCTTCCATGGCGTTCAGCGCGACCACATCCCACACATCCATGCTGGAACCGCGTGCTTTCAGGCCGTCGGCGATGCCCTGCAGTTCCTCGCGATATTCGGCTTCGATGTGCGGCCACAAAACGTTCTGCGCAGTTGCGCGATAGAAGTTCCAATCCCGCTTGGTGCGATACACATCGAGCAACTGCACCGTCTTGAAGCCGTCTTCAATCTCGGGCGCCAGCAGGTATCCGTGCTGGTAGCCGATGTCTGACGGCGAGCCTTCGAGATGCACGTAAACCCAGCCACCGCGCTCGAAGCGATAGGCCGCCTTCAGCCGCGCATCGCCGGTCTTGGCCGCGTCCTGCTTCTTGGCGGCGGCACACATCGATCCGCACAGAGCCAGCACGGCAACTGCTAATAATCCGGAAAGAACGCGAATACGCATGGGAGCCTCCGCTATCGAGGAAGTGGCAGCAGCTTATCGAGTTACCGCTGGAATAGCAAACTCCAGCGTCGCCAAAGGCATTACGTTGCTGCCCCGCCCAAACGTCGATATCATCATGCGCTTGAGGGAATCATGTCCTGGAATGTCATCAACGTTGGTGGCCTACGCCGGCTTTGGGCAGTCACAGTTCTGCTGGTCCTGGTAGCTACCAACGGTTTTGCTCAGAAGAAGCCTGGAAGCTGGAAGTTCGCTGTGTCCGGCGACTCCCGGAACTGCGGCGACATCACCATGCCCGCTATTGCGGCTGGAGTTCGCGCCGATGGAGCGGACTTCTATTGGCACCTGGGTGACTTCCGCGCGATGTCGAACTTCGATGAGGACTGGCGCCGCACCCATCCCAAGGCCAGCATCGCACAATATCTCAGAGACGCGTGGCCCGACTTTATCCAGCACCAGCTGACTCCTTTCGATGGGACGCCGGTGTATCTGGGCATCGGCAATCACGAGCTGGTTTCGCCGATGACGCGACCGGCGTACATCGCGCAATTTGCCGACTGGTTGAATCAGCCCACGATCCAGAAGCAGCGGCTGGCCGACGATCCGTCAAATCATCAGCTGACAACCTATTATCACTGGGTAGATCGAGGCGTCGACTTCATCACCATGGATAACGCGTCCGCCGACATGTTCGACGATGGCCAGATGACCTGGTTCACGAAAGTTCTCAAGAGAGATGCGGTGGACAAATCCATCCAGACGGTTGTCGTCGGTATGCACGCCGCTCTGCCCGACAGCTCATCGGCTGGGCACAGCATGAACGACTCGCCCCAGCAACTGGCAACGGGACGAAATGTTTACGGCCAATTGTCGGCATTCCGCAAGAACGCGAAGAAAAATGTCTATGTGCTCGCCAGTCACTCGCATTTCGTCATGAACGACGCCTACAACACCGCCTGCCATAAAGACGATGTTCTGCCGGGATGGATCATGGGCAGCGCCGGCGCAGTGCGATACCGGCTGCCCGCAGATCGGGGACTCTCGACTATCGACAAGACCGACGTCTACGCCTATTTGCTGGGAACGGTCGCGACCGACGGCTCGATCACGTTCGAGGTGCGCGAGATCAAAGAGAGCGACGTGCCGGCCAGCGTGGTGAACGAGTTTTCTCCCGAGCAGGTGAAGTGGTGCTTCGAGCAGAACAAGTCGAACTACACCCCGTCGAATCCCACCTGCAACACTCCCAATGCTCCGGATGAATAGGCGACAAGAATCTCTTCAATGCTAAGCATCACGGCCAGCGACCTCGAGCAACTCCGCCGTCATGGCGAAGATGCCTACCCGGAAGAGAGTTGCGGCATTCTGCTGGGCAAATTTGAAGGCGACAACCGTCGCGTCTGCTCAACCGTGCGCTGCCAGAACGCATGCGCCGATGGCCGGTCAACACACTTCGTGATCGACCCTCGCGAGTTGATTCGCGTGCAGCGCGCCGGGCGCGACCTGGAGCTGGAGATTGTCGGCTTCTACCATTCGCACCCCGATCATCCGCCGCAATGGTCGCCGAAGGATCTGGAAGAGGCGCACTGGATCGGCTGCTCCTACGTGATTACGAGCGTCGAGCACGGAAAGCCAACTCTAACCAATTCCTTTGTGTTGACCGGCACTCAAGAAGAAGACAAGCTTTTTGTGCAGGAAGAACTCTCCGTGAGTTAGTAAGCGCCCGGCTGCCGATTGCTAAATACTGGCCGCAATCTCTACAATCACCATTCCTCTATGCTGCGCTTCACTACAGCGGGCGAATCACACGGCGAAGCTCTGGTAGCGACCGTTTCGGGCATGCCTTCAGGCCTGCCGGTCGATCTCGCCTTCGTCAATCGCGAGCTCTGGCGCCGCCAGCAAGGCTACGGACGCGGCGGACGCATGCGCATCGAGCGCGACAGCGCACGCATCCTGAGCGGCGTTCGCCACGGCAAGACCATCGGCTCTCCGATCGCGATGCTGCTGGCCAACAATGACTGGCAGAACTGGACGGAATCACTGCCGGTGGAAGAAGGGGATCCGGCCAAGCACAAGCGTGTGGCGTCTCCACGGCCGGGCCACGCCGACCTGGCCGGAGCCGTGAAGTACAACTTCACCGAGGCTCGTTACGTCTTGGAGCGCGCGTCGGCACGTGAATCGGCAGCACGAGTTGCGGCTGGAGCCATCGCCAAGCTGTTGCTGCGGGAACTCGGGATCGAAGTCCTGAGCCACGCAATCGCTGTGGGCAGCGCTCGCCTGGACAAGCCGGTCAGCTGGGAATCGATTGTCGCGCTGGCCGCCAAGGAGGAAGTTCTGCTCGGCTGCGCCGATCCCGAATCCGAAGCTCGCATGAAGGAGCAGGTCGACGTGGCACTGCGTACGGGAGATTCCGTCGGCGGCGTATTTGAAGTCATCGCGCACAACGTTCCGCCGGGGCTGGGCACCTACGCCAACTGGGACGAGCGCTTGGACACGCTGCTCGCCGCTGCGGTCATGTCGTTGCAGGCGGTCAAGGCGGTTGAGATTGGCGACGCGGTCGAAGCCGCTGCCTCACTGGGCTCCGCTGTGCATGATGAAATAGGATACGAGCAGGGGCGCGCCAACGCGTTCACCGGCTTTACCCGGAAATCGAATCACGCCGGCGGTCTCGAAGGCGGCGTCGCTAACGGCGAAGACATTCGCGTGCGTGGCTATCTGAAGCCGATCTCGACATTGCGGCGTCCGCTGGCGTCGGTGGATTTCACCACACGCGAGCCAGTGAAAGCAGCCTACGAGCGCTCGGATGTGTGCGTGGTTCCCGCAGCCGGGGTTGCTGCCGAAGCGATGGTCGCCCTCACCATTGCGCGCTGCGCACTGGAAAAGTTCGGAGGCGACTCTCTGCTGGAGCTGCGAAGAAATTTTGAAGGCTACTGCCAACAGTTAAGAAACTTCTAAATGATCTATCCGATAGTGAAATATGGTGACCCGGTCCTGGAGAAGCCGGCCGCCACCATCACAGAATTCGACGAAGAACTGAGCAAGCTGGCCGACGACATGTTCGAGAGCATGTATGCCGCGCACGGTGTTGGACTGGCAGCTCCACAAATCGGCATCAGCAAGCGCATTGCGGTAATCGACGTAACCTTCAAGGAAGATCCGGAAGCCAAGATCGTGCTCATCAATCCTGAGATCGTTTATACCGAAGGCCGGCAGACCTCGAGCGAAGGCTGCCTGAGCATTCCGGAGTTTCGCGAGAACGTTACGCGCCCCTTCAAGGTCACCGCGCGGGCGCAGAATCTGAAGGGCGAGACCATCGAAGTGATGGGTGAGGAACTTCTGGCTCGCGCCTTACTACACGAGACCGACCACCTGAATGGCAAACTCTACATCGGACACATCAGTGCGTTGAAGCGCGACATGATGAAGCGCAAAATTCGCAAACTCATGAAACAAGGCGATTGGTAGCCCCGCAATGATGGACCTGGTGTTTTGCGGTACCCCGCTGTTCGCCGTGCCCACGCTGGAGAAGCTGGTGGCAGCCGGTTTCGGCGTGAAGCTGGTCGTGACGCAGCCGGATCGCCCCAGCGGTCGCGGCATGGAATCCACGGCGTCGCCCGTCAAGCGAGCCGCTCTCGCCCTCGACCTTCCCATCACGCAGCCGGAGAAGATCAAGAACAACGAGGAGTTTCGCCGGCAGCTAACTACGATCGCACCGGAAGCGATCATCGTTGTCGGCTATGGCCGCATCATTCCGCAGTGGATGATCGATCTGCCGCCGCTGGGTAACCTCAATCTGCATGGCTCGCTGTTGCCGAAGTATCGCGGCGCCGCGCCCATTCAATGGGCGATCGCCATGGGCGAGACCAGCACCGGCGTTACCACCATGCGCATCGACGCCGGTCTCGACACCGGCGACATCCTGCAACAGGCGGAAGAGCGCATCAAGCCGGAGGACACGGCGGTGACGCTTGCGCCGCGCCTGGCGCAAACCGGCGCGGAGTTGATGATCACGACGCTCGCCGGGCTTGAAAAATGGCAGCATCGTTCCGCGACCCCAGGACAATTCGCAGGCGACGCTCGCGCCGATTCTCAAGCGCGAAGACGGCCTGATGGATTTCTCGCGAACAGCGGCTGATGCATGGAATCGCCTGCGCGGATTTCAGCCATGGCCCGGAGCGTTCACAAAGTTTCGCGGCAAGATGCTGCACGTGCATGCCGCGACGCCGGCTCCCGAGGTTGCGGCCGTCGCCGCTGGGCACTTCACGATCGAGCATGACCGCCTCCTGCTCGGCTTCTCTCACGGCACCGCGCTCGATGTCCAGGAACTGCAAATGGAAGGCAAGAAGCGCATGAGTGCGAAGGATTTCGTGAATGGTTATCGCCCGAAGAGCGAAGAGGAACTCGGCGGATAGGGCGAAGCAATTGGCACTTGGCATTTAGCGCTTGGCTAAAGCACGGATAAAAGCCAGTACCCCATGTGTGGGCGAGTCTAAAGCTTTCCGAATTTTCGAAGGACCTATGCAGTTCGAGGTCAGCTAAATGCTAATCGCCAACTGCTAATTGCTGTTTTTTCCCATGCCTATCTCTCCAGCACGCATCGCCGCCTTCGACATTCTGTTGCGCGTCAATCAGCAGGATGCCTTCGCCAGCGAATTGCTGCACTCCGATCGGCTGGAAAATTTGAGCGCCGTGGATCGCGGGCTCACAACTGAAATCGTGATGGGCGTGCTCCGCTGGCGCTCGCGGCTGGATTCCACAATTGAATCCCTCGCGCAGCGTGCTCTAAATAGACTTGATGCAGAAGTTTTGACCGCATTGCGGATGGGAGCCTATCAGCTGCAATACCTTGACCGCATTCCGGCGCATGCCGCTATCAGTGACAGCGTTGACTTGGTGAAGCGCGCGCACAAGCGATCGGCGGCGCCCTTCGTCAATGCGGTGTTGCGCAAGGTCGCAACGGGTAAAGGCGATATGGGTGGCTCATCCTACTCGCCTGTCGTTGGCGAGAAGGTGGGACTGCTGCAGTCCGATTCCCACCGGGACGCAACTTCTCTAGCTGCTGTGTTCGCGCATCCGCTATGGCTCGTTGAGCGCTGGATTAGGGAATTCGGCGTCGAGCGCACTGCGCCGATTTGCCGGCACGATCAGCAAGTGCCACCCCTCACCCTGCGCATCGACAACGCTGACTCCGAAGAGGAACTGAACCGTGACGGCATCGAACTCGCTCCTGGCGCGCTGCTCTCCGGCGCCCGGACCGTTACGAACGGCGATGTTCTCAAAAGCAAAGCGGTGCTTGAGGGGCGCGTCTTCATTCAGGACGAAGCTTCGCAGCTGGTTGCGGCGTTGGTGGGAACTGGATCCCGCTTACTTGATTGCTGTGCTGCGCCGGGCGGAAAGACCGCAGCCATGGCTGCTCGGAATCCGACGGCGGAGATCATCGCGGCGGAATTGCACGCGCATCGCGCGGAGCTGTTGCGCAAGCGTGTGCATAGCGCGAATGTCCAGGTCATCCAGGCAGATGCTCTGAATCTGCCGACGACCGGCAACTTCGATCGCGTTCTCGCTGACGTTCCCTGTTCGGGCACGGGAACGCTCGCGCGCAATCCCGAGATCAAGTGGCGGCTGAAGCCTGACGATCTTGTGGATCTGCACGCGCGACAGGTGGCAATCCTGAAAGCTTCGCTGAAGCACCTCTCGCCGGGCGGCCGCGCGGTGTACTCAACGTGTTCGCTGGAGCGCGAGGAGAACGAACTTGTCGTGGAAGAAGTATTGCGTGAGGCTCAGGAATACCGCCTCCTGGATAGCCGCGACGAGCTGGAGCGATTGCGTTCAAGCGGCGAGTTGGTATGGAAAGACGTGGACTCGCTGGTCAACGGAAAGTATTTGCGCACGATTCCAGGCGTACATCCCTGTGACGGTTTCTTCGCAGCGGTGATGGAAAGGTCGATCAGCTAACGAGTAGTCGCAGTATAAGCAGGCTTGGCACGATCGGATACCTCGCAACCAACTACCGGCAAAACAAAAAGGCCGGCACGCAGCCGGCCTCAATGTTCGAATGAATCGAACTACTTCTTGGGGGCGATCGAGTCCTTGGCAGCCTTGGCCACGCGGAACTTTACGACCGTCTTCGCAGGAATTTTGATGGCTTCGCCGGTCTGCGGATTGCGGCCCATGCGCGCCTTGCGGTTCGACTTCACCAGACGTCCCAGACCCGGCACAATAAATACGCCGTTCTTCTTGGTCTCTTTGATCGCTACTTCAGCCAGCGCATCCAGAAATGCCGCTGCCTGCTTGTTGCTCAGCTCGTTCTTCTCAGCCATGTGACGGACCAGCTGGGTCTTGGTCATGCCTGTTGCCATTCGGTAATCCTCCTTGAAAGGTGAGCAATGATTGCTCGACTTGTGCGTAATCCTATACCAACCTCATACGAGTGCAAAGCATTTTCGCCATATTTTATGCGGTTTTTTCCACAGGTGCGCTCGAAAAGTCAACGTCCATGCGGGTTTTCGCACCGTCCGGCGCCCGAGATGCCATAATAGTGGAGTTTCGCCCTATCGAGGTTCTCCAGCTTGAGCTGTTCCATCTGCAATCTTCGCAAGGAAAAACGCTTCTGTCTCGCGGTCCACGGACGCATTTGCGCCCAGTGCTGCGGCGAGCAGCGCGAAGTCACGCTGGAATGTCCGTCCGAGTGTCCTTACCTGCAGCAGGCCCGGCAACACGAGAAGCCTCGCGATCTTCCTGAGAATCCTCCAGAGGAGATGTTTCCGGCGATCCGGCTGCGCGAAGCGTTTCTCGAGGAGCATGAGCCCCTCATCACCGGCGTGCTGGCCACTCTGGCAAGAATCTCCCACGCCGACCGTCAGCTTCATGATCGTGATCTGATCGCGGCGCTGGCTAACATGACGCACAGCCTGCAGCGGCTTATCGGCTCGGGGCTTGTCTATGAGGAGAGTCTGGCGAACCCGGCACAACAGGCGGTAATCGACACACTGCGACAGGCGTTCCAGGAGTTTCGCGAGGTTGAGCAGCGTCACCTGGGATACGTGCGGCTCAAGGACGCCGAAATCCTGCAGACGCTGGTTTTCACGCTGCGACTGGCGCACGTGCACACCTCGGGCCGGCCGCTTTCCCGCGCGTTCATCGATTTCCTGCAGGAGCGCTTCCCCACAAACGCCGGTGCTCCCGTCGCCGGCGAAGGTGAAGCGGGAGGCCGTATCATCATTCCGTAGCCCCTCAGCCTATGCACCCTGTCGAAGGAGCAATACTTTTTCTGGCCGCGCTGACCGCCGGAGCCATTAACTCTGTCGCCGGCGGCGGCAGCTTCATCTCGTTCCCTTCCTTGCTGTTCATTGGAATTCCGCCGGTCAACGCCAATGCGACCAGCACCGTGGCGTTGTGGCCGGGACAGCCGGCCAGCGTCTGGGCCTACCGGGACGAGATGAAAGGGATTTCGCCCCGCACGTTCATTCCTCTCACGGTTAATGGCATAGTCGGCGGAGTAGCCGGGGCGTGGGTTTTGCTGGTGACGCCGCAGACCACCTTTTTGCACCTGGTCCCATGGCTGCTCCTGGCGGCGACGCTGATCTTCACGGCCAGTGGCCGCATCACCCGATGGCTGGGTCAACGGCGCTCGCAACCGCATGACGCACTCGTCTCCGTCCACGGCATCCTGTTGCAACTTGTACTAGCCTTCTATCTCGGATACTTCGGTGCCGGCGCCGGCATCCTCATGCTGGCTGTGCTCGCGCTCCTGGGGATGGACAACATCCATACCATGAATGCGCTGAAAGCCTGGCTGACTGCGGTTTCCAACGGCGTCGCGATGCTGCTGTTTATCTTTCATCGTGCGGTGTACTGGCCCGAAGCCATCATCATGGTCATCGGCTCCTTGCTCGGAGGCTATTTTGGAGCGTTCTTCGCCCAGAAAACCAAGCCCAGCCATGTGCGCGCGATTGTCATCGTCGTTGGCTTTGGAATGACTGCCTACTTTTTCGCGCGCCAGATCTGGCACTAACGCTCAGGGGCGGTTCAGTCGCCAGATTCCCCAGTTGAGATAGGAGGCGTAGCTCACCCAAAGCAGGTACGGGACGAGCAGCAGCGCCGCCAGCGGCAAGAGCGAGTAGAAGACGAAGATCGTAAACAGGATCGCCAGCCAGAGCACGACAATCTCGGCGAAGGCCACCCCGGGCATCCGCGAGCCGAAGAAAATTCCCGACCAGGCTACATTCAAAGCCAGCTGTGCGAAGAAGATCAGCAGCGCCGGCATTGCTCCGCGCCCGTACTCACGCCACACCAGCCACGCCGATACGGCCATCAGCACGTAAAGTGTGGTCCATACCGGGCCGAAGACCCAGCCGGGAGGAGTGCCGGCGGGCTTGCGGAGCTTGGGATACCAGTCGCGAACGCTGCTGGCGGTAAAGAAGCTGCCCAGCCCTCCGGCGCCGAGACACACGGCGAAGAAGACGATCAGCATCAGCCAGCGTTGGGAGTTCACGGAGCAATGCTATCAGCCGCAGCGTTTTGAGCCATCGGCTCGAGCTATCGGCCGTGAGTGAAAGCGCCGAGAGCAAAGCCAACATTACTCGATTGCTAGAGGAGGGGAACTGTTTGAAGCGAACGACCGGGGTTGAAAGTCGATGTCCGGAAGCTTTGACGGATAGCTGACGGCTGAGAGCTGACAGCCGCCGTTTGCGCATCCGCATCGACAGCGTGAAGAAACAGGAATAGTCCCAGCATTCCCACGAATACCGTTACCAGCCGTTTCAGTAGCTGTTTTCCCGTCACGACTACTTAGATAGCGAGCTGTTTCCGAAGAGTAGCCTGAGCGCAAATTTTTATTCGATGCGCAGCACGATCTTGCCATAGTTGGCACGCTGCAGCATAAGCCGATGCGCCTCGGCAGCCTCTTCCATGGGTAGGACGTGCCCTATCTCGGGATGAAGCCTGCCTTCGGTGATCCACGGCTCCATGGCGGCGAGGCAGCGGTCAATAAGCGCGAAATCTTTTGCCAGGACGCTCAGCCACAGGCCGTGAGCACTCAGGCTGCGCGCCATCATGAAGCCCGCGTCGAATTGCTGCCGCTGTCCGGTCGCAGTCCCGTAGATGATGACGCGTCCAAAGTGCCGGCAACAGCGCAGGCTCTTGGCGGTGTGCTCGCCGCCCAGCATCTCGAAGACGGCGTCCACGCCTTCGCCCTTGGTCAGCTCCTTAATGCGCTGCTCGTAATCCACCTCGCGATAGTTGATCGAGTAGTCGAGCCCGAGCTTCTTCACCCGCTCCAGCTTCTCGTCAGAAGAGGCCGTGCCGTAAGTCTCGATGCCGAGAATCTTGGCTACCTCCACGGCCGCGGTCCCCACGCCTCCGGCCACCGCGTGGATCAGCACGCGGCGTTGATGGTTGTCGCTCCAGCGGATCGGCTCCATGGCGTCATCGGTCATCCCGGCTTTCCAGTAGGCCAGATACGCGGTAAGGAAATTCACCGGGAACGCAGCCGATTGCTCCGAGGTCCATCCTTTCGGCTGAGGCCACAACAGCTTGGGCTTGATGGCGATCTTCTGGGCAGCCGCGCCCCATTGCAGATAGCCCATGACGCGCTCGCCGGTATCGTCGCGCACGCCGGCAAACTCGCGTCCGGTGACGAATGGCGGCGGCGGCGTGCCGCTGTAGGTGCCTTGCGTGGTCATGGTGTCGGCAAAGTTGATGCCGACGGCTTCCACGCGGACGATGACTTCGTCCGGCCCGGGCTGCGGCTCAGGAACATCGTGAACTTCCAGTACTTCAGGACCACCGGCGCGCGTTACCAGAACGGCTTTCATAGGAACCGATTGTACGACGCAGGGATAGTGCGGGAATGTGACGTCGATTATTAACGGAGATGCTGCTCTCAGGCGGGCGTCTGCATGAAGTCCAGCGAGCGCGAGATGTAGCTCTTCAGATCGTGGCGGCGGACCACAGCATCGAGCATGCCGTGCTGCAGCAGGAATTCGCTGCGCTGGAAGCCTTCAGGAAGTTTCTGGCGGATGGTCTGCTCGATAACGCGCGGTCCGGCAAAGCCGATCAGCGCGCCCGGTTCGGCGATGTTCAGGTCACCCAGCATGGCGAAGGATGCGGTGACGCCGCCGGTGGTGGGGTCGGTCATCAGCGAGATGTAAGGCACCTTGGCGTCGTCCAGGCGGGCGAGGGCCGCCGAGATTTTGGCCATCTGCATCAGGCTGATCACGCCTTCCATCATGCGCGCGCCCCCCGATGCCGATATCACGATGATGGGCAGCTTTTCGGCCAGCGCCTTCTCGATGGCGCGGGTTATGGTTTCGCCAACCACCGTGCCCATGGAGCCACCGATGAAGGAATACTCCATGGCGCTGACGATGACGGGCTTGCCGTCCAGCTTCCCGCGGGCATTAATGATCGCGTCGCTCAGCCCAGTGTCCTGTTGCGAGCGCTTGAGGCGATTGGAGTAGGGCTTCAGGTCGGTGAACTTGAGGGGATCGGTCGACACCAGGTTGTTGTCTTCGATCTCGTACTTGCCGTCGTCCAGCAGATAGCCCAGGCGGGTGCGCGCGTCGATGCGGAAGTGCCGGTCGCACTTGGGGCAAACGTTGAAGTTCTGATCCAGGTCTTTCTTCCAGATAATCTGGCGACACTGGTCGCACTTCACCCACAAGCCTTCGGTCTTGACTCTTTTCTCGCCGGAGGTGTCGAGGGGTGCGGATTCGCGCCTAAACCATGCCATGGGTAGCCGTAGGTCAGTGTAGCTGACCGGAGCATGAGTTGTCGCGGCGTGGGAAAGCGTTCTGAATCCAGCAAATAGGGATCCGCCAAGCCAGGTTCGACCTGCCCGGCAGCGCAAGATTTTCCCCGCCCTGCCGATGAAGAAAGCTGGATGCCGTATTTCGAGAGCTCGTGTTGCGGTGGGCCGCCGTAGAGCGGTTTGGGCATGAGTTCGATGGCTAGGCCGCTCACCCCCTATAGGGAATCTGAGCGCCAGATGAGGAAGCCAGAAAGCGAATGTTTGCCGTAATCGGAATCTTGGTGGTACTGGGAGCGGTAATCGGCGGATTTCTGCTGGAACACGGGCCCATCCGCGTCCTGATCCAGCCATCGGAGATCATCATCATTGGCGGTGCCGCCCTCGGGACGCTGCTGGCCGCCAATCCGCTGCACACTCTGAAGGGAGTCGTTAGCGGTGTGCTGCAGGTGGTAAAAGGCTCGAAGTTCAGTAAGAAGCGCTATCTTGATTCGCTGAAGATGATGTTCGACATGTTCAACAAGATCCGCCGCGAGGGACCGAACTCGGTGGAAGGCGACATCGAAGCCCCGGACAAGAGCAAGTTTTTCGCGGCTTACCCGCAATTCGTGAAGGACCATCATCTGCGCGATTTCGTCTGCGACACCATGCGGGTGGCGCTGATGGGCGGAGTCGAGCCCTTCGACGTCGACCAGATGATCGAAGCCGACATGGACGTGCATTCGCATCTGTCGGAGCAGTCGGTGACCGCGCTCAGCACGGTAGCCGATTCGCTGCCTGGACTCGGTATCGTCGCGGCGGTGCTCGGCGTGGTCATGACCATGAGCGCGCTGGGCGGTCCGCCGGAAGAAATTGGCAAGAAGGTGGCCGCGGCGCTGGTGGGTACGTTTCTCGGCATCCTGATGTGTTATGGGATGATCGGCCCGGTCGCCGCCAACCTGGGTAAGCTCGCCCACGAGGAGCATGAATATCTGCATGTGCTGCGGCTCACCATGATCGCTTTCATGAAAGGCATTTCGCCGCTGCTGGCGGTGGAGATCGGACGCCGCGCCGTGCCTTCTCATCTGCGGCCCAAGCTTCGCCGAATTCGAGAAGCACTGCAAGCAGTCTGGCGGCGATGCTGCGCCGCTGCCGCCGCTCCGGCTGAAGCAGCAGCCGTGGCGTCCTAGAAAGCGAAGCGATGCCTGCGAGTACACAGCCCATCATCATCAAGCGAATAACCGGTCACGCCGGTCATCACGGCGGAGCGTGGAAGGTCGCCTACGCCGACTTCGTCACCGCCATGATGGCGCTGTTCATCGTGCTTTGGCTGATGAATACCAGCAAGCCAGTGCAGGAAGCCATCGCCGGATACTTTAAGGATCCCGCCGGAACCGGCAAGCTGATGGGCAGTACCCAGCCGGTGACGAAGAACGGTCACCAAGGAAGACATGGCGAAGGTGAAGGCGGAGTTGGAGAAGGCCATTCAGCAGATGAGCAACTTCGACAAGCTGAAGAGTCAGATCGAGCTGACTGTCACCGCCGAGGGCTTGCGCATTGAGCTGCTCGAATCAAAGAACGGCACTTTTTTCGAGAGTGGCGACACCGATCCCAACAGCAACGGTCGCGAGCTGCTGATGACTCTCGCTGAAGAGCTGGGCAAACTTCCCAACAAGATATCGGTGGAAGGGCACACCGATTCGCAACAGTTCTCAGGGCGGGCAAATTACACCAACTGGGAGCTTTCCGCCGATCGCGCCAATGCCAGCCGCCGCCTGATGCAGCAGCACGGCCTGCGCAGCGATCAGGTAGCACAGGTGCGGGGATTCGCCGATCAGGAGCCGCGCGAAGGCAAAGACGCCTCCGACCCGTCGAACAGGAGAATCACCCTGATCGTTCGCAATCTCGGCGAGAACGGGCCATCGCAAGGTGGAACTTCCGGCCAACAGACCCCAGTGCATCTCGATATTCCTGACGCGCCGGCGCCGGCCGCTGCGCAGTCGAAATAAGTATTTCTCACAACTGACGATAGGGCAGCCGGATACGAACCCGGCAACCGCGCGCGTCGGTGCGATTGGTGAGATCGATGGAACCGCCGTGGGCTTCGGCGATCTGCTGACACAGAACCAGCCCGATGCCCGAGCCGCCTGGCTTGGTCGTGTAGAACGGCACAAAGGCATTGCTGGGATTCAGCAAGCCAATTCCGTTGTCCTCGACGAAGAGAGTTACCGCATGCTCCTGCTGGTTCCAGCCGAGCGTTACCTTCGGAGGCGCGCCTTCGGCCTGCGGAGACTGTGCCTGCTCCAGAGCCGCGTCGACGGCATTGCGCACAAGGTTGATCAGCATCTGCTCGATGAGGTCGGGATCGAGCATCATGGTGAGGTCGTTGCCGGGCGCGATGTCGACCTTGAGTCGCGTCTCCAGCGCCGCCACGCGCTCCATGAGCGGTCCCAGCTCGGTCGATTTGAGCGTGGGCGACGGCATCTGCGCCAGCCGGCGATACGACTGCAGGAAGCGGTGCAGGGCTGCGGTTCGCGACTCGATGATGCTGAGGCCGCGCTGGAAGTCCGCGTTCTGCGCCTGCGGTAATTCCGGCAGTGGCAAGCGCGACGACAGGCTTCCGGCAATCGAGATGATTGGCGCCAGCGAATTGTTCAGCTCGTGGCCCAGCACGCGAATCAGCTTTTGCCATGCGCTGCGCTCTTCTTCGCGCAAGGCGCGACTTACATCGGAGAGGACGATCAGGGTGTGAGGGACGCCGTTCTGCCGGAATGAGCGCTTGCGCACCATCCAGCGCGCATTCGGCGCCGAGTAGGGCAGCGCAACCAGTGTCTCGTTGGGAGCTTCGAAGCAGGCATTCAGCTCGAGCTCGGTCGCGGTCTTGCCGAGCAGCCGCGCCATCGGCTGCTGCAGAAGCCGTTCGCCGGCGGCATTCATCAGCCGCAGTACGTGATCGGGATCGAAGGTGAACAGCGGCGCGTCGATCTCTTCCACCACCCGGCGCAGCAAAGCGGTGGCTTCAATCGATTGCAATCGCTGGTCGGTGAGGATGTCGGCGAGAGCGTTGACCTCCAGCGCCAGCTCGCCCATGGCGTCGTTGGGAGCAGCGCCGCGCGCGCGGAAAGAATAATCTTCCTCGCGCAGTGCTCCAACCACGTTGGTCAGCGTCTGCAACGGCCGCACGACCTGGTCAAGCAGCGCGATCGTTAGCACCAGCCAGAGGAACACCTCCAGCACGGTAAGCGAGACTTTTACGTCCTGAGTCCAGTTGTGGGTCCAGATAAGCGTGGTGCCGAAGGCCATGCCGGGCAGCGACGCCAGGATTGCGAAAAGGACGATGCGCTTTTCATAGAGCAGGCGAAAGCGGCCGTGATGTTCCTCGTGCTCCGGTCTTACCGCAAGCACGGACTTGAAGTGCGGTGCTTCGGCATCGTGAGCCGAGGCAAGCTCAGCTTCGCGGGCAAGCGCGGATGTCGTGCTGGAGGCGACAGGGCGCTTTAGCTCGCCGTCTGCACTAGAGGCCATAACGTTCCATGCGGCGATAGAGCGCGCCGCGGCTCAGGCCCAGCGCTTCGGCGGCCTGGCTCACGTTGCCGTGAAAACGTTGCAGCGCCTTGCGCACCAGAATGCCCTCAACTTCTTCGATGCTGAGCTCTTCCAGATTCTGGCCCTGCTGGCGTTGCTGCACGTTCAGGCCGAGATCGGACGCCTGGATCTCGCCGGTCTGGCACATCAGCACCGCGCGCTCCAGGGTGTGTTCCAGTTCGCGCACATTGCCCGGCCAACTGTACTGCATCATGGCCTGAAGAGCAGGCGCGGCGAATCCGGTCACCGGCGCGCGATAGCGCGAAGCATAGCGCTTGAGAAAGTGCGCCGCAAGCACCGGGATATCTTCGCGACGGTCGCGCAGCGGAGGGATGGGAATCTCGACGGTGTTCAGCCGGAAGAGCAGGTCCTCGCGGAAGTTGCCGGCCGCGATGGCCTCCTGCAAGTTGGAGTTCGTAGCCGAGATCACGCGGACATTGATGTGTTTGGTTCGGGACGAGCCAACGCGCTCAATCTCGCCGGTCTCCAGCACGCGCAGCAGCTTGGCCTGTTGGCGCATGGGAACGTTGCCGATCTCGTCGAGGAAGATGGTGCCGCCGTCCGCTAGTTCGAATCGCCCGATGCGGTCGGTGCGGGCATCGGTAAACGCGCCCTTCACATGCCCAAAGAGCTCGCTTTCAAATGTTCCCTCCGGCAGCGCGCCGGTATTTACCGCGACCAGCGTCGAGGACGCGCGCGATGACAGCGCATGCAGCGTCTGCGCGACGACTTCTTTACCCGTGCCATGTTCGCCGGTGATGAGGACATTGGCGTCCGAGGGTCCGATGCGCGCAATGGTCTGCAGCACCGGCTGCATGGAAGGCGCGGCGGCAATGAATTCCGGCCGTCCTTCCGCGCGTAGAAGGCGAGCTTCGGCTTCGAGCTGCTGCGTACGTTGCAGGGCGCGATGCAACTCCACTTGCGTTCGCAGGATGGCCAGCAGCCGTTCGTTCTCCCAGGGCTTCTGGATGAAGTCGCGCGCGCCACGGCGCATGGCTTCGACCGCGAGTCCGACGTTGCCCCATGCGGTCATGACGATGACCGGGATGTTGCTGTCCATCGCGACGATCTCCGAGAGAAGGTCGAGGCCTTCCTGTCCCGAGGTAGTGTCACGCGTGTAGTTCAGGTCGATCAGGATGGCGTCGTAGAACTCGCTGGCCAGCGATTCACGCACGGCGGCCGGCGACTTCGCGGTATCGACGGCGAAGCCAGCGGGACGCAGCAGCAGCTCGAGCGCTTCGAGGATGTGCGGCTGATCGTCGGCCGCCAGAATGCGCCCGGTACGCTGCCGGGTGCGCGCTTCACTGTGCAGCGTCTTGTGCTGGCTTTGGGTTCTTGGCAAACTTCTCACCTCAGGGAGCGGTACCATCCACCGCGTTCTGTATCTGGATTTTGTTTTCTTCCAGGGTCGTGCCCGTGGCTCGCTGTAATTCCAGTTTGGACTTCTGATACGCCGTGCTGGCGTTCACCAGATCGAGTTGCGCCAGCGCCAGATCACGTTGCGCCGTCAGCGTCTGGAAGCTCGATCCCGCGCCCAGTTCCTGCTCCTTCTGCATGATGTTGAAGGTCTTCTGCGGCCAGGTCGCGGGCTTTCTTGGCGGCATCGACGCGAGCTCGGCCCTGCTCCAGCGCATATTCGGCGTTGCGTACTTCGATGCGAATCTGCTTGCGAAGTTGCTGCTCGCGAAGCTCGGCCTGGCGATACTCCAGCTCGGAACGGTACTGGTCTGCCTTAGCCACGCGATTGCGAATCGGCATCGCCAGGTTCAGCCCGACAGAGTAATCCGGCGACGTGCTGTTCCATGCGTTCTCGAACGCGCCCCACCAGTTGGTAGGAACCAGAGGCGTGTTGGGCTGTGTGTAATAAGGGTTCAGGTCACCGGCCAGTCCGGTGCCGCCGTAGAAGCCAACCAGAGTCAGGGTGGGCAACAGCGCATTGGCTGCCGCTTTGCGCGAGATCTCGCGGTTTTGGAGATCGATTGTCGACTCGCTCAACTCAGCCCGGTCAATGAGCGCCTGCGCGATCAGCTCCTGCGTCGGCCGCTCAGGAATTTCCTGAACCGTGTCGAGCAGGTCGGTGGGGATAACCGGCATCGCCTCAAGCGTCGGATCATCGAGGTTCCTGGTCAGGGCGTTCTTGATTAATGATTCCTGCAACTGAAGGTTGGTCTTGGCGACCGTCAGATCCTGGTCGCGGCGCGAAACCTCAGCTTCGGCGCGCATCACGTCCATCGCTGGAACCGCCTCCAGCTGCAACTGCTTCTGGGTGTTCTCGAAGCTCTGCTGCGCAAACGCGTAAGACTGCTCGTTGACCTTCTCTTCCTCGTAAGCGCTCACCAGGTCCCAGTAGATGTTGGCGACCTGCGTGATGGTGGCTACGATCTGCATCTTGAAGGCGATGTCAGAAATCTTCTTGTTGTTTTTGGCGATGCGCAAATAGCGCAAGTTCGGCCCAGTGCCGAACCCCGCCAGCAGTTGCTGCTGGAGGGTGATGCGATAGTACGAGTTCAGCGTCGGATTCAGGCTGTTGAAAATACTGTTCGACGTCTGACGGTTGTTGTCGACATCGACGCTGAAGGTAGTCCCAGTGGCGAAGGACTGGGTGTAGTTGAAGTTGACGATGCCGGTGTTGGCGTTCAGTTGGGGGACGCCATAGAGCTGCAGGTTTCCCAGTGGCTCGATCAGGTGCTCGAGGCTGGTGGTGCCGCTGAGGATCGGATCGAACGACGGCACTGCAGTTCCGGTGCCGAGAGTGGATTGCACGAGTCCGGAAGCGCCGGCGCCCGCACCGCCCGCGCCGCCTGTCGTACCGCCGGCGCCTGCTCCGGGAGCACCGGCGCCGAAGCCGCCTACGCCTCCGCCGGGCGTGCCTTGCACGATACCGGTATTGACGCCGCGGAAGGTGCCGCCTGCCTTGGTGCGCTGGATGTCGGTGTCGGCGATGGGCAGGTTGTAGCGCGCGATTGCCAGGTCGAGATTGTTCTCCAGCGCCAGGTCGATCGCGTCCTGCAGCGAGATGTACAGCTTGCCGTCGCGAATGTGCTGATACAGTCGCTGCGAGTTCGAAAGATTCGGCTTCGGCACCAGCGAGGGTTTGTACGCATCGATCGGATTATTCGAGTGCGGAATGGCTAGCCCCGGAGGCGTACGGATTCCCAGCGACTGAGGCTGCGAGAGCGTGGGCCCAGACTGCGCCGGTGCCGGCTGCGGCATGGGCGCGTTCGGCGTCGGCGATCCCTGCTGCGCCGGCGGAGTGCTGGGAGCGTTCTGCTGCGCTTGAGCTGAGAGCATGGACGTGCACAGGAACAACGCCAGCAGCGGAGTTCCCGCTCGCCGCTCCATGCGCGAAGATCGCGAAAGGCCCTGGCTCATTGACCCACCGCCTCTCCGCTAGGCGCCAGAGCCGGATTCCCCGTGTCGCTTACGAGCCAGCCGTCTTTCATCTGAATGGTGCGCGAGCCGTAGGACGCGTTCACGTCCGAGTGCGTGACCTGCACGATGGTCACTCCCTCCCGATTGAGCTTGGTAAACAGCTCCATAATTTCTTTCGCCTGGCTGGAGTGCAGATTGCCCGTGGGCTCGTCGGCCAGCAGCAGCGCGGGCTTGTGTATCACCGCGCGCGCAATCCCCACCAGCTGCTGCTGCCCGCCGGAAAGCTGGTTCGGGTAGAGATCTTTCTTGGCGACGATCTGGAAGTGGTCGAGAGTTTCGGCCACCATGCCCTGCCTCTGAGCGCGTGGGATGTCTTTGTAGGACAACGGCAGGTCGATATTTTCCTGCACGGTAAGGTCGTCGAGCAGGTGATAGCTCTGGAAGACCATGCCGATTTTGCGCTTGGCTAGCTCGGCGCGGTCTTTGCGCTTCATCAGGTGCACAGGCTGCTCGCCGAAGAAGTATTCGCCGGCCCACTGGTCGTCGAGCAGCGCCAGCACGTTCAGCAGCGACGATTTGCCGGCGCCGGACGGCCCCATGATGGTGATGAACTCGCCCTCTTGGATCGTGAGGTCGACGCGGCGCAGAACCCAGGTCTGCCCCGCTCCGGTTTTATAACTGCGTTCGACGTTCTTGAGAGTGATCATGAATTCGGGTAGAGCGAGCCTTCAGGCTCGCGTACCATGCCTCCAAATTTCTCCTGCGAATCCTCGCCATCGCGCCGACGCAGGCCTGAAGGCCTGCTCTACCCTCTACTCCCACCGCAGCGCCTTAATCGGGTCGATGCGCGAGGCCCGGCGCGCCGGGATGTAGCTGGCCAGCAGTCCGCAGGCGAGCAGCAACACGCAGACGCCTGCAATCGTTACCGCGTCGTACGGCACAACACCGTAGAGGAAGCTGCGCAACACGCTGCCTGCCGAAATCGCCGCGACGATACCGATGCCAACTCCGATAGCCAGCAGCAAAACCGCTTGGCCCAAAATCATCTGAACGACATTGCCGCGCGTCGCGCCCAGGGCCATGCGTAGCCCGATGTCGCGCGTGCGCTGGCTGACGTTGTAAGCCAGCAGCCCGTAGATTCCGGCGATCGAGATCAGCAGCGCCGATCCGGCAAAAATCCATAGCAAGCGGACGGCGAGCGTCTGGCTGCCCAGCGAAGTGTCGACCAGGTCCTGCATGGTGCGAATGTCCATGACGGCCATATCGGGATCAACTTCCCGCAGCGCGGTACGCAACTCCGGAATGACCGTGGCTGGATCGGAATGGGTGCGCAGCGCCAGGTTGGTGAACGACGCCAGGATGTATGGCGTGAGTTCGTCGTCCGGGCCGAGCTGCAGATACGAAACATTGATCTCCGGCTGAACATCATCCGACATCGCCGTTTGATGGGTGTTCTCGACGACGCCGACAATGGTCACAGTTCCGTGCGACCCTTTGTCGCCGATCTTCAGTTGTTGGCCGAGCGGATTCTGTCCGCGGAAATATTTCCTGACAAAAGCCTCATTCACCACCGCAGCACCGGCCGCCTGCGGCCCATCCGAGTCACTGAACAAGCGGCCTTGCAGCAGGCGCACGCCGAGCGTCGAGTACAGGCTGGGGCTGACCGCGCGAATCGCGGCAACGGTCTTATTCGCCGGATCCTTGGGACGGCCAACAATCTCGACCGAGCCGCCTGCCTGGAAGTTTGGCGATAGGGGAAGAATGCTGGTCAGGGCAGCCGAATCTACGCCCGGCAGATGGGCAAGCTTGTCGAGCAGCGGCGCGTAGAAAACCTGAGATATGTCTTTGCCCGCATATTTGCCGGTATTGCCGACCATGCCTCCACCGGATTGCGGCAGGAAGATTGATGTGACTACCACATTGTGGGGCACGAAGCCGAGCGGCAGATTGCGGAGCGACAGCAAGCTGCGCAGCAGAAGTCCGGCTGAGATCAGCAGCAGCAACGACAGCGCAATCTCGCCGACAACCAGGGCGTCGCGAAAGCGCTTCTGGCGGCGTCCGGCACCTGCCGCGGGCGTTCCTTCGCGCAAAGCTTCCTGCGCCGGAGCGCGCGAGGCCTGGATCGCCGGAAGCAATCCGAACAGAACTGCGGAGAGAATAGAAAAGCCGACCAGCGCCGCAACTACGCGCGCGTCGACTTGAATGTGCGCCGACAGCGGCAGATACAGATCAAGATAGAACTTCAGCAGGCGAACACAGCCGTAGGCGAGCGCCAGGCCGGCGGCAGCGCCGGTCAAGGAAAGCACCAGGCTCTCGGTGAGGAACTGGCGAACCAGCCGGCTGCGCGCTGCTCCGATGGCGCTGCGGATGGCGATCTCCCGACGGCGTCCGGAAGAGCGCGAGAGCAACAGGCTGGCGACGTTGGCGCAGGCTATCAGCCAGACGGCCAGCACGGCAAACTGCAGAGCCATGAGCGCCGGGCGAACGTTGCCGGTCAGCACCTCGCGATAACTCTTTACGACGACGCGCTTATCGAGCTCGAGCTTGGGATAACCGTTGGCAATGTTGTTCTGAATACCGCTCAGCTCGGCCTGTGCCGCCGCAACCGAGACGCCGGGCTTCATCCGCCCAATCGCGGTCAAAGAGCGTGAGTCGCGTTCCTCGTTTTCCTTGACCGGGACCAGCGGACTCCAGACCGCGGGGCCGTCGCCCACGTACGGGAACTCGAACCCGTCCGGCATCACGCCGATGACCGTATAGCCTTTGTTGCCTAGCTTGAGAGTGCTGCCCAACACCTGCGGATTGCGGTTGAAGAATTTCTCCCAGGCAATGGTGTTGATTAGCACGACGTCGCCATGACCCGGCTGATCTTCGTTGGGCATGAAGTTGCGCCCGATCTGCGGATCGACCTGCAACGTGTTTAGCAGATTCGCGCTGCTGTAGATAACTGGAATGAAATCCGAGTAGCCCGGAATGTCGACGCTGCGAATGCCGGTGGTGTACCAGCCGATGTCCTGAAACGAGTGGCTCTGCGCCCGCCAGTCGCGAATGTCGGGCAGCGAGGAAGAGCTGGCCGCAACGTCGTCGGGCCGCGCCTCGCTCATCTGCACAACCTGACTTGGCTTGGGGAACGGGAACGGCCGCAGCAGCACCGCGTCGATCACCGCAAACATGGCGGCATTCACGCCAATGCCGAGCGCCAAGGTCAGCACGGTGATAGTCGTGAACCCGGGATTCTTGCGCAGCTGGCGTAATGCGTACTGCACGTCTTGTAGTAGGCCGCTCACGTCGTTCTCCTCACTCGTAATGAAGTGCTTCGATCGGGTCAACGCTGGCAGCGCGCCGCGCCGGAACGATCGTAGTTACCCCGGTGATGATCGCGAGCGCCAGCAACGCGCCAAGTATGGAGAGCGGATCCCAGGGGCGAACTCCGAACAGCGCCGAAGCCGCCAGATGCGCTCCCAGAAGCGCCAGCGGTAGCCCAACGAGAGCGCCAATCAACGTGGCGCGAAGGGTTTCGCCGACGATGAGGCCGGTGACTTCACGGCGCGATGAACCTAGCGCCATGCGCAAGCCGATCTCGGCCGTGCGCTGCTGCACGCGATACATGAGAAATGCCGACAAGCCAACGACGGTCAGCAACAAGCCAATTAGCCCCAACGCCGTGACCAGCTCGGCTGAAACGCGATAGCTGGAAGCGAAGAACTGCACCAGCTCGTCCATCGACGTCACCATGATGGGTCCAAACTGCGGATCAACGCGGACGAGCATGTCGCGCACGGGTTGCGCCAGGGTCATCGCATCCTGCCGCGAACGCACCAGGAACGTGATTTCGCCCCAGCTCAGAAAACGGAAGGGTAAATAGAAATACGGCTCGGGCAGCTCGCCAATGGCATTGATGGGAGCGTCTTCGGCAACGCCGATGATGCGGGCATCCCCGGCGGGAGAACTCAGGTGAATCGTCTGGCCGACGGGATCCTGCGATTTCCAGTAGCGGCGGGCCATGGTGCGATTGATGACCACGACCGGCGGCCCGCTGATGTCATCCTGCGGCTCGAAGCCGCGGCCATTAAGAATGCTGGTACCGGTAACCGACAGGTAGTCCGCATTGACTGCGTTGTACTTGAGCTCGGGCGCATCTTTCGGGTCGGTATGGCCGGGAACAAGAACCTTCTGCGCCATGCCGCCTTCCGACGGCATAAGCGGCGAGCGAATGGCGTAGGCGACCTGCTCGACGCCGGGCAGCGCGCGCATCTGGCGCATTGCTTCTTCGGCCTTGGGCATGCCGTTCGTCGTGGGCAGCGTACAGAAGGCGACCAGCACATTGCCGCGCGTGATGCCGATCGGCGAAACCTGCGTGTTGACGAAGCTGCGCACCAGCACACCCGTGCCGATCAGCAGCATCAGCGAGATGGCAATCTGGCCCGACAACAACACACGCCGGAGTTGCGGCGCGCGTCCACCCAAGACGCGAGACGATCCGCCGGAACGAACCACCTGCAGCACATCGGCACCGGAGAGTTGCCAGATCTGAATCAACGCCAACGCCACAAACGTCATCGCCGTCAGGACGCACGCGAATGCGATGAGACGGCCGTCGAGGTGGAAGGCCATGGTTGAGGTGAACGCATCACCCAGCATGGCCGGGCCGTTCAACATGCGCGACAAAAGCTGTGGCAGGCGAGCGGTGATTGCCAGATCAATGCAGATGCCGGCACCCAGCGCCATGAGGGCGAGCAGCAGATTCTCTACGATCGATTGTGCGAACACCTGGCCTCGCGTCCCACCCAGTGCAACGCGAATGGCCGCATCCTTGCCGCGTGCCAGTCCGCGGGAAAGCAGCAGGTTGGCCACGTTCACCACACACAGCACCACTACTAACGCGACGACTGCTAACAGGAGTGCACCGGTGGATCCTGCGTTCTGCAGACGATAGTGCAGGTCACTGACGACGCTGATCGAACGATTGCGGTTGGACTCCGGATGGCTAAGCTCGAACGAACGGGCCACGCTGCGTAGTTCATTCTGCGCTTCGGTCACGCCGGCGCCCGGAGCAAGCCGGCCGAGCAGATTGAACCAGCCGAAGTCCCACGCCCGCGATTCTTTCGGGCCGGCAATCATGTACCAGGTCTCGGTCGGCATCCAGAGATCGCGGTCGCTGCCGTTATCTATCTCCCGGAACGATGGCGGCAGGACGCCGAGAATCAGCGCGGGAAGTTTGTTGTCTCCGCGAACCAGGGTGATCGTATGTCCCACAACCGAGGCGTCGCCGTTGAAGTGATGCTGCCAGAAGCTGTGGCCGAGAACGACGACGGGCGTGTTCTGGATCAGTTGCCGATCGGTGGACGTGAAGACGCGGCCCAGCAGCGGCTTCACTCCAAGCGCCTCGAAGAAGTTACCGGAGACGACATCGACCTCGCGCGACTCAAGAGTGCCATCCGGGCGCGGGATGCTGGTACCGCGTCGTCCGATGGCCACCAGACTTTTGAGCGATTGCGTGCTGCGCGCGATGGCCTGATATTCGCCATACGAAAAGAAGCCCTGCTGCTCTTGCTGCGTGGTCGAGAACAGGCGCACGATCTGCTGCTGCTGCGGAATCGCCATTGGGCGGAGCCAGAAGGCATCGAGCAACGAGAAGATGGCTGCACTTGCGCCGATGCCGATGCCCAGAGTCAAGACCGTTACGGCAGTGAAGCCGGGATTCTTGCGGAGCTGGCGCGCCGCATAGCGCATATGTTGGAGAAAGTTCGACATTGTAGCTGCCGGCTCGGATCTCTTGTTGGAGCCGACCCACCGCTGAAGCGGTGGGCTATCTTCTTTCGTCCCGCTTCTCGGGACTCGTTCCTTGCCACAACTTCTGTGACGTCTTACCAACGAGACTTGGTGCCGTCAAAGAATTCGCTAGCGTCGCCTACTGATATCGGTGACGAATTGCTGGGCTAACTGTTAACGGCCAGGCGCCAACTGCCGCTTCTACTGCGCCTCCTGCATCAGGCGACGCAACTCGTCTTCAGCTACGACCTTTCCGTCGAACAGGTGCACTTCGCGTTGCGCATGAGCAGCGAAGCGCGGGTCGTGGGTCACCATACAGATGGTGGCGCCCTCGCGATGCAACTTCTGCAACAGCTCCATGACGGCTTCGCCGTTACGCGAATCCAGGTTTCCAGTCGGCTCATCAGCCAGCAGGATCGACGGCGATCCCGCCAGGGCGCGCGCCACGGCAACGCGTTGCTGCTGACCACCGGAGAGCTGCGAAGGATAGTGCCGCAGACGGTGCGCCATGCCGACGCGCTCCAGCGACTCCAGCACGCGCCGCTTACGCTCGGCCGACGGCATGCCGTCGCGATAGGTCAGCGGCAGCTCGACGTTCTCGTACACCGTGAGGTCGCCGATGAGGTTGAAACTCTGGAAGATGAAGCCGATCTCGCGATTGCGAATGCGCGAACGATCGCCGAAATCCAGGTTCGCCACCGGTGAACCGTTCAGGTTGTACTTGCCGGCGGTCGGCGTATCCAGCAGGCCGATGATGGAGAGCAGTGTCGACTTGCCGCAGCCCGACGGCCCGGACATGGCGACGTATTCGCCCTTGCGCACCATCAGGTGCACACCCGACAAGGCGTGCGTCTCCACCTCGTCGGTGTAGAAGACCTTGGTCATGTTCTCGATTTCAATCAGCGGAATGCCTGCTGCTTCGCTCATGTTGTTGTCCAATCCTTAGAGTAGAGTCGCTCTTCGCTACTCGTTTTTCGTTCTTTGCCAGAGGAAACTCTCCGGCCATTCTTATCTACGCAATCTCCGCATGCTTGGTTCGGCTTTCGCATCCATTCGCGAGAGCTTTCTGGCGAAAAGCGAACTGCGAACAGCGCGCTTACTCCAGTCGCACCCGATCGGTGTTATCCCAGCGCGACATATCCGACAGAATCACGGTGTCGCCTTCCTTCAGTCCCGAGTCAATCTGAATCAGGTTCACCGAAGCGCGGCCGGTCTTCACCTGCACGCGGCTCGCGGCGTTGCCCGACGGGTCAAGTTTGAACATCGAGATTGTGCTGTTCTCCTGGCCAAAGGCCGGGCGTCCGACGTAAAGCACGTTCTCCAGCTTCTCCAGGTCAATAGTTCCGTCCACGCTCAAATCAGGCCGAGCGCCTTTAGGCAGCTCGCCCGTCAGCTTCACGTCGACCGTAACCGTTCCGTTCTGCACGGCAGGATCCACGCGGCTGACTTCGCCGGCGATGACGCCGTTATGCGTATCGATGGACGCCGGTTCGCCAATCTGCACGTCGCGCGCCTGCGTTTCGGGAATCTTCAACTCAGCCATCAGGTGGTTCGGCTGGACAATCTTCGCCAACTCGGTGCCGGGCAGCACGTGCTGTCCTACTTGCAGCGGCAACTCGACCAGAACCCCATCGACGCCGGCCTTCACTTTCAGGCGCTCCAACTGCTGCTGCTTCAGGTCGGCCAGCGCGCGCATCTCGTCGACCTTCGCCTGCTGAACGGCAAGCTGCGACTTGATGGCGTCCTGGTTGATCTTCAGGCGCTCGTCTTCAATTTTGTCGCGCGTGTCCATCTCCTGCGCTTTGCCTGCGGAAGCCTTGGCGGCCAGCCCCGAGATCACGCCCAGATCGTAGAGAGCTTTGTCGGTTTCGGCCTGGCGCTGCGCTTCGCTATAGTCGGCGTTGACGGTGGCGGCGCCGGCTTTCTGGTTCATCAGGTCGCTGTCGAGCTTCACCTTCAGGCTCTGGTATTCCGCCTGCGCGGCCTTTACCTGAAGCTGCGCGTCGACGGCTTCCTGCTCCAACTGCGGATTGCTCATCTCAACCAGAATGGTGTCGGCGGTGACCTGCGAGCCCGGAAGTTTATCAATGCGTATGACGGTCGCTTCGGTTTCGGCGGGAATCTGCCGGACGTCTTCGTGGCTGGGCATCAGCGAGCCCAAGCCGCGCACTTGGCGCAGCATGGAGCCGCGCTTCACGGTGTCGGTCCAGATGGTGCTGCGGTCAACCGTGGGCGCCGCCGGTTTGAGGCGCGAGATGCCCACCGTAACTCCCACCAGCACCACCAGAGCGGCGGCGGACCAGAGGATCTGGCGGCGGCGTTTTTGTTTCTTGATTTCGGGACGGGCGATATCCATTGCGTAGTCCTTGGTGCAAGCGGGGCACCATTTGCCGGCGCGGTTAACTGCCGCGCGATCAGCGAGTTACTGCGGCTGTCGAGGGCGCTGCAAAGAGGGTGGGTGTCCCCTCTCGAATAGAAGTGTCCGCTTCCGGACACTGTTTGTAAAGTGGAGAATTGGGTTTTGCGAAAGGGGAAAGCTTAGTCTTTGCCCTGAGCCATGGCGTGGTTGTGGGCCAAGTACTTGGTGCGGATCTCGCGCAGCTTACTGACATGCTGATCGCTGAGGGGCTGCTGCTTGCCTAACATGTGCGTGACCAGTGCGATCTTCGCAAAGTGCTCCACGGTCTCCATATTCATGAAGGCGTTCAGCAGGTCGACGCCGTAGGTCACGACGCCGTGGTTCGCCATGAGGATGGCCTCGTGATCGGCGACCAGCGGCTCCAGAGCTGCCGCGAGTTCAGGCGTGCCCGGAGTTTCGTAGCTGGCCAGGGGAACCGATCCCAGGGTGACGATGAGCTCGGCACAGAGAGCGCAGTCCAGTGCCATTCCGGCCGCGGCAAATCCCGTCGCCGTCGGTGGATGCGCATGCACCACAGCGCCGATATCGGGGCGCTTGCCGTAAATCAGCAGGTGCATGGCGAGCTCGCTGGAGACGCCGCGCGTGCCGCTCAGCTTCTTGCCGTGTTCATCGACAATGACCAGGTCTTCCGGCTGCATCAAGCCCTTGCTCATCAGCGTAGGCGTGCAGAGGATGCTGCCGTCTTCCATGCGTACGGAGAGGTTGCCATCGGTTGCGGCAACCAGGCCCGCCTGGTGCAGCAATTTGCCGAAGCGGACGATCTCTTCCCGGTGCTGTTGCTCCGTCTTCATGGTCGGGAATTGGACACCCCGAAGCGGGACACCAATACTTGTATCGTACCGCAGCCTTTGCCCATGGGAAAAGGCAAAGATGCACATAATGTTGTGATACGAGCGCGCGGCCCAGAAGTCGCCGCAGCGTTGCGCTCTGCGCGACAATAGGTAACGTGCTGGTCTCCGACTTCGACTTCCACCTTCCCGACGAACTCATCGCCCGCCAGCCGCTGGCCGATCGCGCCGCGGCGCGCATGCTGCACGTTGACCGCGGCTCGGACCGGCTGGAGGATCTGTCCTTTCGGAATTTCCCCGAGCTGCTCCGGCCTGACGATCTGCTGGTCTTCAACAATACGAAAGTCCTCCCGGCGCGGCTCTTCGGACACCGCAGCGGTTCGCGCGCGCAGAAGGTGTCGGAGCTGAACCCTGCGGCCGGGGAGTTCCTGCGTGGCAAAGTCGAAGTGCTGCTGACCAGGAAGCTGTCGGATGAGCCGATGCTCTGGGAGGCTCTGGTGCATCCCGGACGCAAGCTGGGGATCGGCGAACGCATTTATTTCGGCGGCGACGCCAGCGAAGCTTCGCATGAGTTAGCGGCGGAGATCGTCGATCGCGGTACGTTCGGCGAGCGCCATCTGCGGTTCGACCCAGTCGACGATTTCTTCGCGGTGCTAAGCCGCATCGGACACATCCCGCTACCACCTTACATCGACCGCCCCGACACGCCCGCGGATCGCGAGCAATACCAGACGATCTACGCCAAGCCGCTGGGCTCGGTAGCGGCGCCAACCGCCGGGCTGCACTTCACGCCGGAAATCCTGGAGAGGATTCGCCAGCGCGGGATCGAGACGGCCGAACTGACTCTGCATGTGGGACTGGGAACATTTCAGCCGGTGCGGGTCGAAGTAGTCGAGGAGCACAAGCTGCATAAGGAGTGGTACGAGATCTCGCCGGAAGCGGCCGAGAAGATCGAGCGTGCGCGGGATGCTGGAAGAAGAATTGTTGCGGTTGGGACCACGACGGTACGGACGCTGGAGTATGCGGTGAGAAAGTCCCCGCCCGAGCAAAACCGGCTCGAACGGGGCACCCTCAAGACCGTCGCGGGAATGGATTCTTCCGAAGTACACCGGGTGCCCCATCCAAGCCGGGTTTGCTTGGGTGGGGATTTTCCGGACCATCGCATTGTCGCTCAATCCGGAGAAGCCGACATCTTCATCTACCCAGGCTTTGAGTTCAAAGTAGTCGGCGCAATGCTGACCAACTTTCACCTGCCGAAATCGACGCTACTGATGCTGGTGTCGGCGCTGGCAGGACGGGAGCGCGTTTTGCAGGCCTACGAGCACGCCGTGCGTGAGCGATATCGGTTTTATTCGTATGGGGATTGCATGTTCGTGGAGTGAGGCGGAGGGTTCACCACGGAGAAGCGCGAATTTGGAACAAGCAGTCTGCGCATCTTGGTTCAACATGGCAATGTGAATTTGGCGCGAGCCCGGCAACACGCAGTCCGACTCGCGCTGGTTTTGCGTGAGGCGGGTGTTGCTGGGCAGAACTGCTTTTAGCCCAGCGCGTAAGCGCTGGGTAAGCATCTTAAAAGGGCAGGAGCCGGCTTTAGCCGGCGGCAAGGGTGTGTCGCGCCGGTAACCAGATTGGTTTTGGCTCCCTGCTCGGGGTCTATACCCCTGCCGTCCCTGCGGGACTCGAACTACTTCTCTGGTACCTACCACGCCCT
>CAWCZN010000010.1:0-106448 GCA_963800045.1 uncultured Acidobacteriaceae bacterium
AAATCGCCATTTCGTAACTTTTCCAGTGCGTCTGGCATGCTCCGGCCATTCGGGCTGAAGCAAATTTCTCCGAATACCTTGTCTTTTGTCCAAATCCAGCGCACAATCCCAGACACTCTCGGGTGCGGATGGTGCAAGTGCAAGACGGTCCGTCGTCACGCTGGGTATTGCCTGGCTGGTTGTGTCTGCTCGCGGTAGCAATCCTCATCAATTACATCGATCGCGGAAACCTCGCCGTGGCGGCGCCGCTGCTGAAAGAAGAGTTGCGGCTTTCGGCGACGCAGATCGGTGTGCTGATCACCGCGTTCTTCTGGACCTATACGGCGGTGATGGCGATCAGCGGTTGGTTCGTGGATCGCTGGAACGTGAACTGGATCCTGATCGCCGGCTTCGTGGTGTGGTCGGCGGCGACCGCTGCTACCGGCTTCGTCTACAGTTTCGGCTTCTTTCTCGTGGTCCGCATGCTGCTCGGGATGGGCGAGTCGGTGGCCTTTCCGGCGTTCACCAAGATCATCGCGCTGAATGTGCCGCAGACACATCGCGGTGTCGCCAACGCCGTGATCATGACCGGCATGAGCCTGGGGCCGGCGGTCGGCACCTATGCGTGCGGCCTGTCGATGGCCCGCTTCGGCTGGCGTCCGGTATTCATCTTCGTCGGACTAGTCAGCCTGGTGTGGGTGCTGCCATACCTGCGGTACATGCCGAGGCACGCTCACGTCGACCGGCGAGTAGCGCCGCCGGCGAACACGATGGACATTCTTCGCCTGCGGAATTTCTGGGCGACCGCCGCGGGACACTTCTGCAGCAACTATCCCTTCTACTTCATGATCGTCTGGCTGCCGCTGTACCTGGTGCACGAGCGGCACTTCACGATGAAGCAGATGGCGGGCGAGGCCTCGCTCTACTACCTGGCGTTTGCCGCGGTTGCGCCGATCACGGGCTGGGCAGCCGACGCGGCCATTCGCGCCGGCCGCGACGTCAGCGCTGTGCGCAAGACCGGCATGGCTGTGGGACATGCGCTGGTCGGCGTCGGCGTGCTGGCGGCAAGTTCCGCGAATCCGAGGCTCTGTCTCGTGGGCCTGATCGTCATGGGGGCGGGCAGTGGATGCATCGGCCCGAACATCTATGTCTTCGCGCAGACGCTGGCCGGCCCGTCGGTGACTGGCAAATGGATCGGTCTGCAAAATTCGTTCGCCAATCTTGCGGGCGTTGTGGTGGGTCCGCTCACAGGATGGATCGTCGATCGCAGCGGCCACTTCGGCTCGGCGTTTGCGATCTGCGCCGTGACCGCGCTTCTCGGCGGCGTGTTCTGGGTGCTGGGCGTGACGCGCGTCGAGCAAACCGTGTGGGCGAACAAGCCGGAAGGACTGCAAGTGGCCGAGGAAGCCGCCTAGCAGGCCTAAGCCAGTGCTGAAGCGGCGATCCAGCTGCTTTCTAATCGCTCCGTAACTCCTGGCGAGGGTTTGAAGCGCGGCCATCCTGTTCAAACTTCGCGGTGAAGCAACAACGCATTTCATCCGTCACTTGTCGAATCCTGCCTAAGGTTCAATTTCACAGAACGTTCATCGCCTATTAACAAGCAACGCCATCCTCGTGTCATTCAGCACCATCCCAACTCTGACCCACAAGGCAGGTAGCACGATCGCCGCGCTTTTGAACTCACCGCAGATCTCCGTAACGAGCTGCGCACAAGGCTTTCAAAGGAGCGCCATGGCTGACGTAATCACTTTCCCCAAGACCTTTCAGGAGATGGACGACGCCAAACCGTCGAAGCTGCACTGGAAGATCATGTTCATCTCGGGCATGGGTTTCTTCACCGATGCCTACGACCTGTTCATCATCGGCGTGGTGATGGCCATGCTGAAGCCGTTGTGGCATGTCGGCAAAATCGAAGAAGGCCTGGTCGAATCCACCGCTTTGCTGGCAGCGGCGATCGGCGCGCTGCTGTTCGGCCGCGTCGCGGACATGCTTGGCCGCAAGCGCATCTATGGCGTCGAGGTGCTGGTGCTGGCTGCGGGGGCGATCGGCTGCGCGTTTTCGCCGAACATCTGGTGGCTGATCGGACTGGAGACGAAGGGCAAGAGTCTGGAGGAACTCGCGTCGGAAAGTGAGATGCCGGCCGAGCGGGCGGCTGCGTAGCTGTCTCCTGCGCACACTTCGACAAGCGTTTGTGCGACGATACGGGCTACTGCATCTAATTGCCTCAGGGGTAAGGTTGAAGGTAGCTCTGCGCATGGAAAAATCGTTTCGGATTCTGGCTCTGGTCTGCCTGCTAAGTGTTGGTGTCATCGCACAATCGGCTCAGCTTCCGCGCATCGAGGGAACGACTCTCACGAACCAGAAGATCGCTCTGCCCGATGCGGAGCATTATCGCGCGATGGTGTTGATTTTCGGCTTCTCTCACAAGGCGGCCGATCAGACGGAAGCCTGGGGCAAGCGGGTGGGCGCCGACTTCGGGTCCAATCCAAAGGTCGCCTACTTCATCATTCCCGAACTTCAAGGCGTGCCGGGGATGGTAAAGCCGATGATCCTGCATGGCATGCGCCGCGAGGTGCCCGCCGATGAGAAGGCTCGCTTCATGCCGATCTATGAGCATGAGAGCGACTTGAAGAAGATTGTGAACTACGCAGAACCCGAGTCCGCCTACATCGTGGTGGCAACTCCGGATGGACGGATTGTGTTGCAGACGGCAGGGGCGGCGACGGACGAGCGTTACGCGGCGGTGAAGCAGGCGCTGAATTCCATTCTGTCCAAATGAAAAAGGCGGCCCGCAAGCCGCCTCTCTCAGAACTCAAGCTCGACTACAGAACTTGTACGTTCTCCGCCTGCCAACCCTTGGGCCCTTTGACAACGCTGAACGAGACGGCCTGGCCTTCCTGCAAACTACGGAAGCCATTCGTCTGGATCGCAGAATAGTGAACAAATACGTCCTCGCCATTCTGGCGGCTGATGAAGCCGTAGCCCTTCGCGTCATTGAACCACTTAACCGTTCCTTGTTCCATGGTGATACAAGTCCTTCAAATGTTGGTATAGCTGCAATTCGATCGGGATGTGATGCAGGCAGGGAGTGCTGCTAGGCAGAAACTTTGCTGCGTACAACGTCGATCAATCGAGCGCCTTCATCATAGCAAGGGAACTCGCAAAGCCCAAGCAATTTCGATACGCTCGCGCGCCAGCACGGAAAAAACGCTTGTGTTTTTAATGCCTTAGACGTGTAACACACGGTTTTCGATATGATGGAAAGCAGGGACGCGAAGGAGCAGCTCTGGGATCATGATTGTCGGAACCGGGATTGATATCGCAGAAGTGGACCGCATCGCTGCCTCGATTGAGCGCTTCGGGCGGCGGTTTCTGGAGCGCGTTTTCACCGCCGACGAGATCCGCTACTGCGAGTCGAAGGCCAACAAGGCCGAGCGCTACGCCGGACGCTTCGCCGCCAAGGAAGCCGGGATGAAAGCTATCGGCACGGGCTGGAATCGCGGTGTGCGCTGGCAGGACATCGAAGTACAACGATCACCGGGCAGCCGGCCAGCCATCGTCTTCCACGGCAAAGCAGCAGAGTTCTTCCGCAAGCTCGGCGCCGTGCGCGCGCACCTGTCGATCACGCACACGAAGGAATCGGCCATGGCGCAGGTGATCCTGGAATCGGACAACTAATCGTCTACTGCGTTGCGGTAGTTCCAAACGGAGGAGCCGGCCCGCCGCGCAGATAGTTGATCATCAACGTTAACTGCGCCACCACCAAGTCGGCTCGTTCCTTGAAAATGGTGTGGCCTGATCCGCGCGCGATGATTCGCCAGCTCTCAGGAGAAAGCGACTTCAGCTCTTCTTGTTCCCGATCCCAGAACCGAGCTTCCGCCACCTGGCTTTGGTCCATCCCACTGCGATGGCCGTCTTTTGACAGGACCAGTACGGGCTTGCTCCCCACGCTGGTAAGCCGTCCCGCCTGTTCCGCCGCAGCTTCGAAATCTCGATAACCGGGAAAATCGGTGTCAACATATTCCGGTCGGCATTCTTTGGCATCGTAGAGGTCGGCATACTTTTCGAAGTCTTTGTCGGGACGACCTTTACAGCCTCCCATCAGGCGTTCCCATCCGGACCACACCCGCATGCGATCAATCCACAGGTCACGGGTGGCGTGGCGCATGTCGTCGTCATAGCTGGCCCGGAAGCCCGGAATTTCGTCTAACTGCCGCGGCGAACTCGAGTCGACGAAGACCAGCCCGGAAACTTCGTCCGGGAATTCTCGTGTGTATTCGCGAATGTAGAGCCCGCCCCCGGAATGTCCGACCAGGAGAAGCGGCCGCGGCACCTCGGCTTCATTCAACAAAATGTGAAGTCGCCGGGCGATCGTCTCAGAGTCTTGCGGACCCTCTCGTGGCTCGCTCCATCCCAGTCCGGAGCGGTCGTAAGTGCAGACGCGCGTCAGCGGGGAGAGGCGTTCCTGGACCGGATACCAGCCGAGTGAGGTGCTGCCGACTCCGGTTTCGATGACGACGGTCGGCGATCCCACGCCTGAACAGTACAGCCGCATCTGCCGGCCTTGCACGGAGTAGAACGCTCCGGGCAGGTTGATGTGCGCCCGCTGCCACTTCACCACAGCTAGATTCCACAGCGCGAGGACTAGCGTGCACCCAATGCCGATGGCAAGTGCAATCAGGAAGACCAGCCTCATCGTTCGCCAGATATTGCTTCGTTGCGAAGCGGAACGAGCCGGCTCCTCGGATGTGGGTGGCCCGGAGTGCATTCGACGCCCCTGATCTGATGTCAACCGACTGGAGATGATAGCAAGCGTTGCTTGGGCCCGCGATCCAAACTTAGGGTTGGCCGGCCCGTTCCAGTTCGGCAATGTCGAGCTTTTTCATGCCCATCATCGCCTGCATGGCTTGCGGACTCTTGAGCAGCTCCGGCAGGCGCGTCGGCACAATTTGCCACGAGAGTCCGAATTTGTCTTTCAGCCAGCCGCACTGGCTTTCCATTCCGCCGCCAGCGGTCAGTTTGGACCAGTAGTAATCCACTTCCGCCTGGTCCTCACAGCGCACCACAAACGAAATCGCTTCGGTGAACTGGAAGGTCGGGCCACCGTTGAGCGCGGTAAATTTCTGGCCATCGAGCTCGAAGGCCACCGTCAGGACTTTGCCCTTCGGATTGCCGCTCTCGTCAGGCACGCGAAGCTCGTTCAGGCGTCGCGAGTTCTTGAAGATGCCGAGATAGAAATCGACGGCTTCTTCGGCGTTGGCGTCGAACCAGAGAAACGGCGTGATGCGCGGAAATTCCTGGAGAGCACTCATACTCACCCCTGATTATTTTTGATTAGTGGCCAGCCAATCTTGCGTATTTGACTCGCTGCGTGGCCCAAGGTCAACCGCACAAGAGACGATCCGGCAGCAGCGTCGCGGTTACGTTCGTCATCGCCGATTCCGAAATGTCATCCAAAACAAAGCGCCTCTCGTGTAGGCTCGATTTGGAATGATTGACCAAGAATCAGCCATTACAACTGCTGCGCCCCCAACCGCAACGTCTTCCTGGAGCACGGTCTTTGCGGTTGCCTTGATGAGCTTCTCGGCTCTGTTGCTGGAGTTGGGCCTGACCCGCATTTTTTCCGTTGTCCTCTTTTATCACTTCGCGTTTCTGGCAATTTCGATTGCGCTGCTCGGCCTGGGAGCGGGAGCGGTATTCGCCTGCGTTCGCCGGGAGTGGCTGACGCAGTGGACCGTGCGCCAGTTGGGTGTCGCGCTCTGTGCCGGCAATTCGATTCTCATCGTCTGCGTGCTTGAGGTCGCTCTGCACACGGCCGTGTCATTGGTTTTGAGCTGGCATAACTTCGCGCGCCTCACCGTGCTGTATCTAGTGGCTGCGATTCCGTTCGTCGTTACTGGACTACTCTTCTCGATCGTCTTCGCGCGTCATCCCTCGCGCATCACGCAGTTGTATGGCGCCGATCTTCTGGGCGGATCGCTGGCTTGCCTGGCGCTGGTGCCGATGCTGAACATAATTGGCGGCCCGAATACGATCGTTTTCGCCGCGGTTGCGAGTGGCTCTGGCAGCGGTGGCCTGGGCTGCGCCGAAGAAGCGACTCGTGCTCGCCGCCGTGCCCGTCGTTCTTCTGCTGTTGATCGCCGCGAACTTTCACAGCAGCCTGATCGACATCGTTTACGCCAAGGGCATGAAGCGCAATCCGCCGCTGTTTGCGCGCTGGAATGCCATCTCGCGCGTCGAGGTCGACCAATGGGGCACCGCCCGGGGCATCGTGATCGATGCTGACGCCAGCACCTTCATGATGAACACCGATCCGCATCACTGGCGGGAAGACTACCGGATGAACGCGATGGGCGAGGTGCCATCGATCGTCAACGTACTGCGGCCGCATGGCGACTACGCCATCATCGGACCGGGCGGCGGCGTCGATGTGCTGCGGGCCGTCGCTAATGGCAGCCCCAACGTCACCGGCCATCGAGATCAATCCCATCATCGCCAACGACATCATGCGCGATCGCTTCGCCGACTACGCATTTCATCTGTATCGAGATACCTGAAGTGCACATGCACGTCAGCGACGGCCGCTCGTTCGTGCGCAACAGCCAGGATAAGTACGACGTGGTGCAGATGACGCTGGTCGACACGTGGGCGTCGACCGCGGCGGGCGCGTTCGCTCTGAGCGAGAACAATCTTTATACGGTCGAAGCCTTCCGCGAGTATTTCGAGCACTTGAAACCCGACGGCATGATCGCCATCACGCGCTGGGAGTTTTCCAAGCCGCGCGAAGCGCTGCGCGTGGTGTCGCAAGCGATGGAAGCGCTGCACGAGATGGGCGTGATGGACACCACCCAGAACTTCATCGTCATGGCCAACGGAGAGCTGGCGAAGGATGGAGAGCCGGTCCTGGTTCTCGCTAAGAAGACGCCGTTCACGATGGCAGAGCAGCAGTCCGTGCTGAATCACATCGACGGCAAAGACGGACACGGCGCGAACTTCGGCCTGCACGTGCTCTACATGCCGGCCACCGGCGATCAGCTGGGCATGGCGCACCCGGCGTTCGCAAAGCTGATTTTGGGGCAGGACCCGAAGCGCTTCTCCGAAAGCTATCCTTATAACGTTTCGCCGGTCACCGATAACGCCCCGTTCTTCTTCTTCACTCTGAAGCCGGAGCAAGTACTCCGCGGCTCGGACGCGGGCGGCATCGACTGGAAGGTCAATCTCGGCATCGCCATTCTCGGCGTCGTGCTGATCGTCTCGATTGCGGCGGTGCTGCTGTTTCTGGTGTTGCCGCTGGCACTCTCGCCGGAAACGCGCTCGGGCAGCAGCCTGCGCGTGCTTTACTTCATCGCCATCGGCCTCGGCTACATCATGGTGGAGATCGCTTTCATTCAGCGCTTCGTGCTGTTCCTTGGATACCCGACGTACGCGCTGACCGTCGTGGTGTTCCTCATGCTGCTGTCGAGCGGAGCGGGAAGCCTGGTGTCGCGCAAATGGTTCGGCGAGCCGACACGCGTTGTTGCGGCGCTGGGCTTCATCGTGGTGGCGCTGGCGATTTATGTTTTCGCGTTGCCCCACATGCTGGAGGCGATGATCGGACTGGCGTTTCCGGCGAAGCTGGCGATGAGCGGGCTGCTGCTCATTCCTCTGGGCTTCGCCATGGGCATGCCGTTCCCCAGCGGCCTGCGCGCGCTCTCGGCAGTTTCGTCGCAAGCGAAGCATGGCGCAGTGGAGTGGGCGTGGGCAATGAATGCTGCCTCGAGCGTGCTGGGCTCGGTGCTGGCCATCGTGATCGCAGTTCAATTCGGACTGACCATTACGCTGGCCTGCGGTGCGGTGGCGTACGTGATCGCGATGCTGCTGTTGCCGACGTTTCGAAAAGCAGCAGTTGGCAATTAGCAGTCGGCGCTTGGCAAAAGCCCCGTTTCCCGCGCCAGCGCTCAGCCTGAATCAGTCTCTTATTCGGACTGGGTGGAGCACGCCTTCAGGCGTGCATTGTGCAGCCTCGATTGGAGGCGCGCTTCAGCGCCCGAGGTGAATCGACCTTTACCTCAGCGGCTGAAGCCGCGGCGTCTACAGAATTTCTCATTGCACGCCTGAAGGCGTGCTCCACCGAAGACATGCTCAACCGAGGCATGCTCGGCGCAAGATCAATTGAGATCATTTTCAAACCGGCCTCTCATTCTTGGCTCGCTCACAACTCTTCTGAGCCGTCTTCCAAGCACCGCAGTGTTGTAAATCTCAACAGATGCTGCAATCCCGCCATATCGCGCCATCCTTTTTTCTGCGCACTCGCAAGAAAATTTCCATACGTTGATTTCGTTTCAGCGAGTATTGATGCGGTTCCGCGAGCCATATAGAGGAAACGTTTTCGTTGCATTCAAATTTTTTATGAGAACCGGCAGCGTTCACTTGCACCAAACACAAGTTGAGTTGTTATAATCACTCGTTTGAGTGACGTATGTCACAGCAGGCGGTGTCATACACTCACTGAACCGCACGCACTGGGTACCGATTGGGTAGTCGGACCCGAACCCGCAAAGTGGACAACTTCACATAAATGGCCCAGATCTTCCATCGTAGTGCGAACACAATTGCGCGGGCTTCGATCATCGGGGTTGTGATCGTCGTCTCGGTCGTGCTGTGGGCGGCGCTGGAGATGCAGCGCTCGCCCTATGTGACCTATGCAAGGTATCGCCCAGGCGCAGCCGGTGCCGTTCAGCCACCAGCATCACGATGCCGGGCTGACGGCATCGATTGCCGCTACTGCCACACCTCGGTGGAGAACTCCAGCTTTGCCGGCATTCCTCCGACGAAGACCTGCATGAACTGCCACTCGCAGATCTGGACGAATGCGCCCATGCTGGAGCCGGTGCGCGAAAGCTACCGCACCGGCAAGTCGCTGGAGTGGACCCGGGTCAACTATCTGCCCGACTTCGTTTATTTCAATCACAGCATTCACATTGACCAAGGGCGTGGGATGCGCCAGCTGCCATGGCCCGGTGGACAAGATGCCGCTGATGTATCAGGCCAGCTCGATGCGCATGGAGTGGTGCTTGAACTGCCACCGCGCGCCGGAGAAGTTCCTGCGGCCGCGCGACCAGGTCTTCAACATGAACTACGAGCAGCCCAGCGACGACGCATCCGGTGAAGCTGGCGGATGGCACGAAGTTTACACGGACCAGATCGCGCTGGGCAATGCGCTTGAAGCACGCAGTACAACATCCGCACGGTGCAAGACATTACGAGTTGCAATACCTGTCACCGCTAAAGGCGGTTGTCAGGTTACGAGTTTCAAGGGAAGCTCACGACAATTCGAAACTGGAAACTGCGGAACTTGGGAAGAATGGAAAAAGAGAGCCATAAAGTCAGAAGCGGTTTGTCCCAGCAAGCTGGAACTGGCCGAGGTGCAGGACAAGCTGGCGCGCGCCGAGAGCGGTCCGCAGTACTGGCGCAGCCTGGAGGAGCTGGCGCAGACCGAGGCTTCATCGAGATGCTGCACCGCGAATTTCCGCGCCAGGCTCGGTGTGGCCGGAGGGAGCCTCGCGCCGCGACTTCCTGAAGCTGATGAGCGCCTCGATGGCGCTGGCCGGGCTGATCGGCGTGCGTGAAGCAGCCGCTGGAGCCCATCGTTCCTTACGTGCGCCAGCCGAACGAACTCGTGCTGGGCAATCCGCTGTTTTTCGCCAGCGCGATGCCGTTCGGCGCGCTATGCGCACGCCGGTGCTGGTGGAGAGCCACGAAGGGCGTCCGACCAAGATTGAAGGCAATCCGGAACATCCCGGCGGGGCTGGGCGGCAGCGACGTTTTCGCGCAGGCGTCCATCCTCGATATGTACGATCCCGACCGCTCGCAGACTCATACGTACTCGGCGAGCATCCGGACGTGGAGCGACTATGTTCTGGCGCTGAAGGGGGCAGTTGAATTCGCAGAACGCGGTGCAGGGCGCGGGCCTGCGCATCCTGAGCGCGCCTACCAGTTCGCCGACCATGGCGTCGCTGATGGACCAGGTGCAGGCGGCGTATCCGCAGGCCAAGTGGATCCAGTGGGAGCCGGTGAACCGCGACAACGTGCGCGCGGGTGCGCAGATGGCCTTCGGGCAGTACGTCGAGACGCGCTACGACCTGGAGAAGGCCGATATCGATTCTGTCGCTCGACGGCGATTTTCTCTCCAGCGGCTATCCCGGGCTTCCTGTATTATGCGCGGCAGTTCTCCGGCGCGCCGCAATCCCGATCTGAAAGAGAAGATGTCGCGCTTCTACTCGGTGCAGAGCACGCCGACCAACACCAGCGGCAAGGCCGACCATCGCCTGCCGGTGCGGGCTTCGGAGGTGGAAGCAGGTGGCGCGCGCGATCGCTGCGGGCTGGGCGCAGGCGGCGGATCGACGGCAACCTCAACCCTGCGCAGCAGAAGTTTGTCGCCGCCGTGGTGAAAGATCTGCAGGCGCACAAGGGCGCGGCGGTGGTGATTCCCGGCGACAACCAGCCGCCTGCGGTGCATGCTCTGGCGCACGCCATGAACGGCGCGCTGGGCGCGGTGGGCAACACCGTCATCTATACCGATCCGGTGGAGGTGAAGCCGCAGGATCGGAACCGCGGCGCTGAAAGAGCTGGTCGGCGAAATGAATGCCGGCAAGGTGGACATGCTGCTGATCATGGGCAGCAATCCGGTCTACGACGCGCCTGCCGATTGCGGTTTTGCCGAGGCGATGGACAAGGTGCGGCTGCGGGTTCAGCACAGCGCTCTTCCAGAACGAGACCACCGACCACGTGCACTGGCACATCAATGCGGCACGCACTATCTGGAGCAGTGGGGCGACGCGCGCGCTTTCGACGGAACGGTGTCGCTGATCCAGCCGCTGATCGCGCCGCTGTATAACGGCAAGAGCGAGTACGGAGTTCATCTTCGCCCTGGTCGGCTCGTCGGAAACCTCCGGTTACGACATCGTCCGCAAATACTGGCAGGACAAGATGACGGGCGACTTCGATACGGCCTGGCGCAAGGCGCTGCAACGACGGCTATCTGCCCAACACCGCGCTGCCGGCCAAGTCTGTGGCGGCCAAGGGCGGCAACATTCCGCCGACCAACGCGCAAAATCGGGCCAGATGGAGGTGATGTTCCGTCGCGATCCGATGATCTACGACGGCAGCTGCGCCAACAACGCCTGGCTGCAGGAGACGCCGAAGCCGATCACGCAATGTCTGCTGGGACAACGCCGTGCTGATCAGTCCCAATCAGGCGCAGAAGATCGGGGCTGGAGACCGGCGACATCGTCGAGATCGAAGTCAATGGCCGCAAGGTGAACGGGCCGATCTGGCCGCAGCCGGGACATCCGGACAATTCCATCACGGTGTTCCTCGGCTACGGCCGCACCAAGGCTGGGCGTGTGGGCACCGACGTCGGCTTCAGCGGTTATAAGGTGCGCGGCAGCCGATGCGCCGTGGTTCGCCGCCGGCACGATCAAGAAAGTCGGTTCGGACTTCGGCTTTGCCCACCCGCAGGGCTTTCAGTACATCGATTATTCCGATTTGCCCAAAGGCACGGAGCCGCTGTCGAACCGTCACATCATCCGCAAGGCGACGCTGGAGGATTTCATCAAGAATCCCGACTTCGCGCATGAAGGAATTGAGGCGCCCGGGCCGGAGATGACGCTCTACACCAACTACCAGTACACCGAGTTGAAGTGGGGCATGGCGATCGACATGAACTCCTGCGTCGGCTGCAAGACCTGCATCGTGGCCTGCCAGGCGGAGAACAACATTCCGGTGGTGGGCAAGGAGCAGGTCATGCGCGGCCGCCAGATGCAACTGGTTGCGCGTCGATGTCTACTACGAGGGCGGCACCGAGAATCCCAGACATGTACTACCAGCCGATTCCGTGCCAGCAGTGCGAGAACGCGCCCTGCGAAGTGGTTTGCCCGGTGGGCGCCACGGTGCACAGCACCGAAGGCCTGAACGACATGGTCTACAACCGCTGCGTCGGCACGCGCTACTGCTCCAACAACTGTCCTTACAAGGTGCGCCGCTTCAACTTCCTGCTGTGGCAGGACTGGACCACGCCGCAGTACAAGATGATGCGCAATCCCGAAGTCAGTGTGCGCAGCCGCGGCGTGATGGAGAAGTGCACCTACTGCGTGCAGCGCATCACGCATGGGCCGCATCACCGCCGAGCGGGAGAACCGCAAGGTGCGCGACGGGGAAGTGATCACGGCGTGCCAGCAGGCCTGCCCGGCGGGAGCCATTGTCTTCGGCGACCTGAACGATCCAGAGAGCCGGGTCGTCGAAGTTGAAGGCGCAGCAGCGCAACTACAGACTGCTGGAAGATCTGAATACGCGTCCGCGCACCACATATCTGGCGGTGGTGCAGAACCCGAATCCGGAACTTGAACAGTCGGAGCCCAGTTAGCGATGCAGCAGGGACCAGAAGAAAAAACGATTCTGCAGGACGTGCCCTGGCCGGATGAACCGCCGGTAATGCTCCGGGGCAGACGTTTGGCAGCGTCACCGACACCATCGCCGACGCCGTGTTGACGCGGCCCGATCGGCCTGGGCTGGTTGGCTGGCCTCATGGTTGGCATGACCTTGCTGGGCTTGCTGATGGCGGCGGTGACCTACCTGTTCTCCGCGGCGTCGGCATCTGGGGCATCAACATCCCCGTCGGCTGGGGCTTCGCCATCATCAACTTCGTCTGGTGGATCGGTATCGGCCACGCCGGGACGCTGATCTCGGCCATTCTGCTGCTGCTCAAGCAGACCTGGCGCAACTCGATCAACCGCTTCGCCGAAGCCATGACGCTGTTCGCCGTGGCTTGCGCCGGCATGTTCCCGCTGCTGCACATGGGCCGTCCGTGGCTGGCGTACTGGCTGTTCCCCTATCCCAACACCATGGGCGTGTGGCCGCAGTTCCGCAGCCCGCTGGTGTGGGACGTGTTCGCGGTTTCGACGTACGCCACCATCTCGGCGGTGTTCTGGTACGTCGGGCTGGTGCCCGACTTCGCCACCATGCGCGAGAAGGCCACGCACCCGCTGGCCAAGAAGCTTTACGGTCTGCTGGCGCATGGGCTGGCGCGGCTCGAGCGCGGCACTGGAAGCGCTACGAAGCGCTGTACATCCTGCTGGCCGGCCTTGCGACGCCGCTGGTGCTCTCGGTGCACACGGTCGTCAGCTTCGACTTCGCCGTCGCCATCATTCCCGGCTGGCACACCACGATCTTCCCGCCGTACTTCGTCGCCGGCGCGATCTACTCCGGCTTCGCCATGGTGCTGGTGCTGGCGATTCCGATCCGCAAGTACTACCACCTGGAAGACCTGATCACCATGCGCCACCTGCAGAACTCGGCCAAGATCATGCTGGCGACCGGCTTGATCGTGGCCTACGGCTACTTTCTTCGAGGCATTCATCGCGCTCTACAGCGGCTCGACCTACGAGCGCTTCATGATGGAGAACCGCTGGTTCGGGCCGTATGCGTCGTTCTACTGGTCGCTGATTCTGTTCAATATTCTGATCCCGCAGGTGCTGTGGTTCCCGAAGATCCGCGCCAGAACATCGATGGCTGTTCTGCATCTCGCTGGTGGTGCTGGTCGGCATGTGGCTGGAGCGTTTCGTCATCATCGTCACCAGTCTGCGTCGCGACTACCTGCCGTCGTCGTGGGGACATTAACTGCCGACGCGCTGGGACTATGCGATGTTCGTCGGAACCATCGGCTTGTTCACCGCGGCGATGTTCCTCTTCATCCGCATCATGCCGGCGATCTCGATCTTTGAAATGCGGAGCTGCTGCCGCAGGCGGAGGTGAAAGCAGAATGAGCCACGCACAGACTCTCACCGCCAATTTACGGACTGCTGGCGGAGTTCGAGACGCCAACGGAGCTGGTGCATGCCGACCAAGGCCGCGTATGCCGCCGGCTACCGCAAGATGGATGCCTACAGCCCGTTTCCGATCGAAGAGGCCAGCGAGGCCGTCGGCTTCCACAAGAGCCGCGTGCCTTTGATCGTGCTGATCGGCGGCATGCTGGGCGGAGCTTCCGGCTTCGGCCTGCAGTACTGGATCAACGTGCATCTGCCTATCCGCTGAACATCGGCGGTAAGCCGTATCATGTCCTGGCCGGCTTTCATCGTGCCCACGTTCGAGATGACCATCTCTGTTCGCCGGACTTGAGCGGCGTCTTCGGAATGTTCGCCCTGAACGGACTGCCGATGCCGTATCACCCGCTGTTCAACGTCGATCGCTTTGCGATGGTGACCCGCGACAGGTTTTTCCTGGTGCGTGGAAGCGGCCGACCCAGGTTCGACCTGGTGGAAACGCAACAATTTATGGAAAGCCTGAGCCGTTGTCGATTTCGGAGGTGCCGCATTAATCGCCTCGCACAAATTACTACGGCTACCTTCGGTTCGAAGCGCTCTGGCGAAAAGCTCTGGCTGCGCAAGGCCCTGATGTTCCTGTTGGCGATGGTCACGCTTGCCCTGACCGCTGGTTGCCGTGAGGACATGCAGAACCAGCCCTACCAGCGTCCGCTGGTGGAGAGCGATTTCTACGCCGACAAGCGTTCCGCGCGCCCGATCATCGAAGGGACGGTAGCGCGCGGACAACTTGAACGCGCGACACCTACTTCTATACCGGCAAGATCGGCAGCAACGATGGCGACTACCTGCCGTTCCCGGTCACGGCCGACGTCATGGCGCGCGGGCAGCAGCGCTTCAATATCTACTGCGCGCCGTGTCACGGCGAACTCGGCGACGGCAACGGCATGATCGTGCAGCGCGGCTACAAGCATCCGCCGTCCTATCACATCGATCGCCTGCGCAAGGCGCCGATCGGATACTTCTTCGACGTGATCACCAACGGCTTCGGCGCCATGCCTGACTACGCGGAGCAGGTTCAGCCTGCCGACCGCTGGGCGATTGCCGCTTACATTCGCGCGCTGCAGTTGAGCCAGCACGCTACCGAGGCCGATGTTCCGGCGGGCACGGAAGTCTCCAAGCCGTTCCCTCGGGCATCCTGATCATGCCTCCTTACGACACGCAGGGCGCCAGCACGGCCGCCTCGACTCCGCCTCAGCCGCCACCGGCTCCGGCTCAGGGAGGCGCACAGAAGCAATGAGCAACAGAATTCTGCGATTTAGTGCAATCCGAAGACGTCGTTCCAGCGCAGGCGGCGCATTGGCAGAGCGTCTGGCTGGGCGTCGGTGTGGTTGGAGTTCTAGCTTGCATCGCCGGCGCGGTGATGTCGCTCGATCAGTTCTTGCGCGGCTATCTGATCGCCTACATGTTCTGGCTGGGGCTGAGCATGGGATGTCTGGCCCTGCTGATGGTGCAGTATCTCTCCGGCGGTTTCTGGGGCCTGTCGATTCGCAGCACGTTGGAAGCGGCGACCAAAGGTCTGCCGCTGATGGCAGTTTTGTTCGTCCCCATTGCTCTCGGGCGCCATCATCTTTACGCCTGGATGAGCGATCCGGAACTAACGGCCCGCAACAGTTGGTATCTGCACACGGGCGGGTTCGGCGGTTGGTTTGCCCGCGCCATCATTTACTTTGTCCTCTGGATTGGCCTGGCCACGATTCTCACGCGTCGCGGCGAAAGACTTTACAAGCCTCTGAGCGGCGCTCTTCCGCACTTCCAGGGAATTAGCGGCGTGGGAGCGTTGGTCTATGCGCTGTCCATTTCCTTCGCCTCGGTCGACTGGGTCATGTCGCTCGATCCGCACTGGGGTTCGACCATCTACGGGCTCATCTTTGTTGCGGGCCAGGGCTTGTCCGCTCTCGCATTCAGCGTGATCATTCTTACGCTGCTTACCCGCTACAGCCCGTATCGCGAGATCATCAAGCCAACGCAGTTCCACGACCTGGGCAAGCTGATGTTCGCCTTCGTCATGCTCTTTGCTTACTTTTCCTTCTCGCAGTGGCTCATCATCTGGGCCGGCAATCTGCCCGAAGAGATCGGCTGGTTCCTGAACCGCATTCATGGAGGGTGGGGCGTGGTCGCGCTTGTCATCATCCTCTTCCACTTTGCGTTGCCGTTCTGCCTGTTGCTTTCGCGCGCAACGCAAGCAAGCCGGAAGCCGGATGATCGGCATTGCGGTGTTCCTGATGTGCATGCGGGTGGTGGACATCTACTGGTACGTAGTGCCGAACTTCGCCCACGAGCGCGGACACTTCTTTCTCAGCATCTGGTACGTCATACCTCCGATTGCTATGGGCGGACTCTGGCTGGGCTATTTCTTCTTCAACCTGCGGCAGCGGCCGTTGTTGCCGCTTTACGATCCACAGATACCGAACTTCTTACATCAAGGATCGGGACATGGCCACTGATCACAACACTCACGATCCTTTGCGCAATCCGCAGGTCGATTACGACCGGTCCGACTTAAGCCCGAAGGGCATTCTGATGTTTCTCATCGGACTGTTCATCGTCGGCTTCTTCATCGAGCTGGTGATCTGGGGCATGTTCCGCTTCATGGCGCGCAGCGAAGTTCTGTTCGCGCACAGCCAGCAGAGTCCCATGGCGGCATCGGTGCCGAAGGCCGCGCCCATCCAGGGGCGGGAATCGGTCTTCCAGAACACGCCGGAGGTCAACCTCGGGAACTTTCCGGAGCCGCGTTTGCAGACCAACGATGCCGGCGACATGACGAAATATCTGCAGTCGGAGAACACCCTGCTGGATGCGCAGCCGTTCACCGATCCGCAGGGCAATGTGCATATCCCGATCTCCATGGCGATGCAGTTGATCGAGCAGCGCGGCTTGCCGACGCGGCCCAACGCTCCTCCGCCCGATTTGAACGAGCAGACGGGAGCAGGGAATCCGAAGATCTTGAACGAGCAGCCGGGAGACCTGCCTCCGGGCAACGGTAACGGTGCCGGCGCCAAGAAGACCGGCGGGGAATAACAGTAGGGACGGCATAAAACACCGGGCTTTCCAGCCCGCACAAACAAAGCGGTAAGACGCAGAAGTGGATTGATCGAAGTGATGTATCGGCAACAACTCGCGATGGCGGTTCTGCTGCTGGCAACCACGTTTGCCGCGGCCCAGCCTCCATCCTCGTTTCAGGACAAGAACACGGGCCCGACCTCGCAACAGCTTCCGGCCGATCTGAACAACATCAAGATCGAGCAGCGCCTGAACAACCAGGTCCCCCTCGATCTGGAGTTCAAGGATGAAACCGGCAAGACCGTGAAGCTGGGCGACTACTTCCACACCGGCCGTCCGGTGATTCTGAATCTGGTGTATTACACCTGCCCGATGCTGTGCGGCGAAGAGCTGGTCGGCGAAGCCAGCGCGCTCAGCGTGCTGAAGTTCACGCCGGGCAAGGAATACGAGATCGTTTCGGTGAGCTTCAATCCCGACGAGACGCCCAATGATGCGGCTGAGAAGAAGCAAGTTTATATCGCGCGCATGAATGAGCATCTCGATCCGAAGACCGATGGCTCAGGCTGGCATTTCCTGACTGGACAGGAGCCGCAGATCAAGCAGCTGGCGGACGCCGTGGGATTTCACTATCGCCGCGATCCGCGAACGAAGCAGTACATTCACGCCACGGCAATCATGATCGTAACGCCGGGCGGCAAGCTGGCCCAGTACTACTACGGCGTGGAGTATTCGCCGAAGGACATTCGCCTCGGCTTGATCGAGGCGTCGCAAAGAAAAAATTGGCAATGTTGTCGACGAGGTGCTGCTGTACTGCTATCACTACGACCCGCAGACCGGGCGATACAGCGCAGTCATCTCCAACATCATGCGAATGGCCGGAGCCGCCACCATGCTGATTCTGGGTGGATTTCTGATCGTGATGTTCCGGCGCGATTCGCATAGCAAAGATTCGCAGGGCGGCAAAAAGGAAACAGGACGGGCCTGACAGATATGTGGAAGAACTTCCCACTCTTTCCTGAACGTGCCTCGGCAATGGCATGGCAGGTGGACGGACTTTATTTCTTGCTGATCGCGGTGTCGGCGTTTTTCACGCTGCTCATCTTCGTCCTCATCTTTGTCTTTGCCATCAAGTACCGTCGCTCGGCTCATCCGCATCCGGTACAGATTGAAGGCTCGCTGCCGCTGGAACTGACTTGGACGCTCATCCCGCTGGGCATCTGCATGATCTTCTTCGCCTGGGGCTCGCTGATTTACTTCCAGGAAGCGCGTCCGCCGAAAGGCGCGATGGAAGTCTACGTCGTCGGCAAGCAGTGGATGTGGAAGTTCGAGCATGAAACCGGGCAGCGCGAGATCAACCAGCTGCATGTTCCCATAGGACGCGACGTCCGCATGATCATGAGCTCGCAGGACGTGATCCACAGCTTCTTCGTGCCGGCATTTCGCGTGAAGGCCGACGTGCTTCCCGGCCGCTACACCTCCATCTGGTTCCGGCCCACGCAGACCGGCAGCTTATTATCTGTTCTGTTCGCAATATTGCGGCACGCAGCACTCGGGCATGATCGGCGAAGTCATCGTGATGGAGCCTCCGGCCTACCAGGCGTGGCTCAGCGCCGGTGGCGCAAGCGGAACGATGGCTTCCAACGGGCAGCAGCTCTTTCAGCAACTGGGTTGTGCAACCTGCCACCGCTTCGATACGCAGGGACGCGGTCCCAACCTGAACGGCGTATATGGCAAGCCGGTGTTGCTGGAGGACGGCCGCACCGTGATGGCCGATGAAAATTACATCCGCGAATCGATCTTGAATCCGACGGCAAAGATCGTGTCGGGATTCAAACCCATCATGCCGAGCTTCCAGGGACAGGTTTCCGAAGAGAGCCTGATGGCGCTGGTGGCATACGTGAAATCGCTGGCGACAGCCGCAACAGGGTGAGCCGGTCAGCAATCGGTCCGCCGTCCCAGAATCGTCGAACGCGCAGTAAGGCTTAGACCCAGAAGGTGTGTGACATGGCAACCGCCGTTGAAACTGTCGAGCGCGAGAATTACCTGAATTCGAACTATGGCATCAAGTCGTGGCTGTTGACGACGGACCATAAGCGGATCGCGCTGCTCTATCTGATCTCGATTACCGCCATGTTCTGGATCGGCGGTTTCTTCGCCATGATGATCCGCCTGGAGCTGTTGACTCCGGCAGGCGACCTGGTTACCTCCGACACGTACAACAAGCTGTTCACGATGCACGGCATCATCATGGTCTTCTTCTTCCTGATTCCGTCCGTGCCGGCCGTGCTCGGCAACTTCGTGATTCCGCTGATGGTGGGCGCGAAAGACCTGGCCTTCCCGCGTATCAACCTGCTGAGCTGGTACATCTACATGGTCGGCGCCATCACCGCGCTGGTCGCCATGGTGACCGGCGGCGTCGATACCGGCTGGACCTTCTACACCCCGTTCAGCACCACCTACTCGAACACCCACGTCATCGGCGCGGCGATCGGCGTCTTCATCGCCGGCTTCTCGTCGATCTTTACCGGGCTGAACTTCATCGTCACCATCCACCGCATGCGCGCGCCGGGCATGACCTGGAACCGCCTGCCGCTGTTCTGCTGGTCGAACTACGCAGCCGCGCTCATCATGGTGCTGGGCACGCCGGTCATCGCCATCACGTTGTTGCTGGTTGCGCTGGAGCGCGCCTTCAACATCGGCGTCTTCAATCCGCAGTTGGGCGGCGATCCGCTGCTCTTCCAGCACCTGTTCTGGTTCTATTCGCACCCTGCCGTCTACATCATGATTCTGCCGGGCATGGGCGTGATCAGCGAGGTCGTAACCTGCTTCTCGCGCAAGCGCGCCTTCGGTTACGAGTTCGTCGCGCTGGCTTCCATCGCCATCGCCGTCCTCGGCTTCCTGGTCTGGGCCCACCACATGTTCGTGGCCGGCATCTCCGTCTATGCCGCGCTGGTGTTCTCGCTGCTCAGCTATCTGGTGGCGATTCCGTCGGCGGTCAAGGTCTTCAACTGGACGGCGACGCTGTACAAGGGCTCGATCACGCTACGAGACGCCGATGCTCTACGCTTTCGGCTTCATCGGACTGTTCACCATCGGCGGACTGACCGGCGTCTTCCTGGCGTCCCTCGGCATCGACGTCCACGTGCACCGACACCTACTTCGTGGTCGCGCACTTCCACTACGTGATGGTGGGCGGCATGGTGATGGCCTACATGGCCGGGCTGCACTTCTGGTGGCCGAAGATGACCGGCACGCATGTATCCCGAGGCCTTGGCGAAGCTGTCGGCGCTGCTGGTCTTCGTCGGCTTCAACCTGACGTTCTTCCCGCAGTTCATCCTCGGCTACATGGGCATGCCGCGCCGCTATCACGCGTATCCGCCGGAGTTCCAGGTGCTCAACGTGCTCTCGACCGCGGGCGCTTCGATCCTGGCGGTCGGCTACGTGCTGCCGATGATTTACTTCCTGTGGTCGCTGCGTTACGGCGAGGATCGCTCCGCCGAATCCGTGGAACGCCGTGGGCCTGGAGTGGATGACCCGTCGCCGCCGCCGACCCACAACTTCGACGAGACTCCGGTCGTGACCTGGGAGGCTTACGACTACGAGCACCAGCCGCAAGAGGAGGTCACCGTTGGCCACTAGCGATATCCAAGTCGCTGAGCACGCGTTCCAGCATCACTTTGCTGACATGGAGCAGCAGCGGGAGACGTCCACCTTTGGCATGTGGATGTTCCTGCTGACCGAAATCATGTTCTTCGGCGGCCTGTTCTGCGCGTACCTGGTCTACCGGGCCTCGTACTACCAGGCGTTCGTGGAAGGCAGCCAGCAAGATGAACATCATGCTGGGCGCCACGAACACCGCGGTGCTGATTTGCAGTTCGCTGATCGATGGCGCTGGCCGTACGTTGCGCCCAGACTTGGCAAGACCAAGCTGATGGCGATCCTGCTGGTCATCACCATCATTTTTGGCTTCGGGTTCCTGGGCATCAAGGCGATCGAGTATCACGAGCACTGGGAGAACCACGAATTTCCCGGCCCGAACTTCCATTTCCAGACGGGCGATCCGGATCATCCGGCAAGCGATCCGGTACACACGGAAATTTACTTCTCGCTGTACTGGGCGATGACCGGCCTGCACGCCCTGCACATGATTATCGGTATCGGCCTGGTGACCTGGATCATGATTGCCGGCCTGGGCGGCGCCTATAGCCCGGTGTACTACAGCCCGGTGGAAAATGTCGGACTGTACTGGCACTTTGTCGATCTGGTGTGGATCTATCTTATTCCCGCTGCTCTATTTGATCAGCAAGAAACATGGATAAACGATGAAACACGGCGCACCTGAATTCCATCCTGGCTCGAGCCAGGAACATTTCGACTACACCTCGCACATAGCGCCCATCAGCATGTACGTGGGAATCTGGGCCGCGCTGATGGTTTTTACCGGCCTTACCGTGTTCGCGGCGTCGGTCGAGCTCGGCATCTTCAATATCGTTGTGGCGCTGCTGATTGCCACCATCAAGGGCACGCTGGTGGTGCTGTTCTTCATGCACCTGCGCTACAGCACCAAGCTGACCATGGTCACCGTGGTCGCAGCGATATTTTTCCTGCTGATCATGTTTTCTCTCAGCATGACCGATTACCTGACGCGCGACTGGCTGACCTTCGTTTCTCATTGAAGGCAGGGGGATTTTCACCAAAAAGGCGCTCCCGATGCGGGGCGCCTTTTGCTTGCCCGCAAGTAACTCCCACAATGTGGGATGCTAGTCAAGCGAGCGGTTGTATGTACCACAATGTGAGAGTACGACCGTGGTTACGCCCTGTTACAATCCTTCACCGATACCCGCCAAAGTTAATCATCCTGTAACACTGGTGCATGTACCCTTAAAGGCGTGATACCCACATATGACAGTTCCGCGACGACGGTCGGCTACAATACAGCCGTGAAACAAAACATATTTGCCGTGGAAGACGACACCGACATTGCCCGCCTGGTGCGTCATCATCTGGAAGCCGCGGGTTATGGCGTGCGCACTTTCGCCAGCACCGCCGGCGTGATTGCCGAGGCTGAAAAGCAAGTGCCGGTACTCTTCCTGCTCGACATCATGGTGCCCGGCGGCGACGGCCTCGAACTCTGCCGGCGCATTCGCCAGACTTCTTCGCTGGCTATGATCCCGGTGATTTTCCTCACCGCCAAGGTCACTGAGTCGGACCGTGTGATCGGTCTTGAGTTGGGCGCCGACGATTACATTCCCAAGCCATTCAGCCCGCGTGAACTGGTGGCGCGTGTGCGCGCGGTCCTGCGCCGCTTCGAACGGCCGCTGGCTCCGGCGATCGTCAAGGCCGGCGATATCGAGATCGACAGCGGCGGTATGACCTTGATGGTGCGCGGCCAGCTCACCCAGACCACCGCGACCGAGTTCCGTCTGCTGGAATATCTGGCTCGCCATCCCGGACGCGTTTTTACCCGCGACCAGCTGCTTGATGCCGTGTGGCGCGATACGCACTATGTCACGCCGCGCTCGGTCGATGTCTATGTCCGCCGCATCCGTGAGAAAATTGAGGAGAACCCGGACGAGCCGCGCTACCTCAAAACTGTGCGTGGCGCGGGATATCGTTTCGAGATTCCAAAGTCCTAGCGGGCTGCAACCGTGAAGAGCCGTATCTTCGTTAAGCTGTTTCTCGCAGCGCTGGTCGTCATTGGTGCCTGCACCATTTCGCTCGACCTGTTGATCCACAAAGCCTGGGAGAACATGCTGCGGCACGAGATCGATACCTCGCTGCGGCAGAAGACTCAGATGTTTGCTCTTCGCGTGCAGGGCGCTCCCACAGCGTCGTATCAGCAAATCGCCGAGCAGGCCGCTCGGGCTGCCGGCGCCCGCATTACCATCATCGACTCCAGCGGCAAGGTTCTGGCCGACACCGAGGCCAGTCCGGACAAGATGGAGAATCACGCCACCCGGCCCGAGTTTGTTGATGCTCTTCAGGGAAGGATCGGAAGCTCCACCCGCCTCAGTAAGACGATTAACGTCGAGTTGCTTTACGTCGCCGTGCCCATTCCCGGCGGCGCCGTGCGCATGGCCTATCCCCTGAGCGCAATCCAGGAAGCCAATCGCAAGATCACGATGGACCTGCTGGAAGCCTCGGCGGTCGCGGTACTCCTGGCGCTGCTGCTGGCGTTTGCGGCTACGCAATCCATCGGGCGCAGGCTGCTCCGCATCACCGATTTCGCCGAGCGCATTGCCGCCGGCGATCTGTCGGCTCGCATCCAGGAAGGATCGTCGGACGAAATTGCGCACGTGGCCGCGGCCCTCGACAAGACAGCGCGCAAGCTGGAAGAAGGATTCAGTGCGGTTGAGACCAGTCGCCAGACACTGGAGGCGCTGCTGAACTCCATGCAGGAGGCGGTCATTGCCGTGTCTCAGGATGAGCGCGTGCTGTGGGCGAATCAGCGCATGGAGCGACTGCTGCCCAGCGGCGTTCGCCTGGGCGCGCCGCTGGTGCAATCGGTGCGCGACCCTGAGATTCTGGCGTCGGTGAGCAAAGCTCTTGCCACGCGCGACATCATCATGGCTCGCGCGGCCAAGATTTTCTCCGGCCGCATCTTTGACGTGACCGCCGCGCCCATGCCGGGCGGCGGCGCAGTCGCTGTGTTACACGATCAGACGGATATTGAGCGCGTAGAGAAGACGCGCCGCGACTTCATCGCGAATGTCTCGCATGAATTGCGTACTCCCCTGACTTCTGTGCAGGGTTATGCGGAGACGTTGCTCGACGGCGGCTTGCCTGACAATTTGCGCGAGTTCGTCGAGATCATCCGCAAGAATGCGATGCGCATGTCGCGCCTGACCGAAGACCTGCTTGTCCTGGCGCGGGTCGAATCGGGTGAGCAAAAACTCAATTTCCAGGCAGCCATGCCTCAGGATCTGCTGGAAGAGGTGGTGCAGACATTCCAGGACATTGCCGAAGGCCGCGGCATCGAGCTTTCCATCATGAACACCGCTACTTCGGCGGTGTGGGTGGACCGCGACGCGATTCACCAGGTGTTGGCCAACCTCATCGACAACGCTTTCAAGTATGGCGCGCAGGGAGGCAAGGTGCTGGTCGGCGCCTGCGAGACCGAAGAAGGCGTGCAGTTCTACGTTCGCGATTTCGGAGGCGGCATACCCAGCGAGCATCTGCCGCGCCTGTTTGAGCGCTTCTACCGCGTCGACAAAGCGCGCTCACGCGAATCCGGCGGCACAGGCCTCGGCTTGGCGATTGCCAAACACGTGATCCGCGCGCACTCAGGAAACATTCGCGCCGAAAGCGAGCTGAACCACGGCTCGACGTTTTACTTCATTCTGCCGCGCCACGCGGTGCCGGTTTCGGCATAACGATTCAAACCTGCAGTTCGACTACGCCCAGCCTGTGAATTCAAGGTAAGTTCATCCTCATTTCATGGAGAATTTACAGCACCCGGATAGGTTGGGTATGAAGTGTCCTACATCCGCCTGCAGTGTTGGCTCGCTGATCTGGGGCCCAGACAAACGTGCTGCTGCGAGTGGCAGTTTGTGAGAACAGAATGAGCTCACCCAATCCCGTGCTTCCCGATCCCGATGTAATCTGCGCCCAACTCCAGGAACAGACGTTGCAAGCCTGCAAGGTTGCGCGAGCCGCTGCGGGAATCGTGGCGGAAGGCATCGCAACAGGCGTGGCATCGGTGCTGGATGGCGTGCGCGATCGCGAAAAAGAACTCGACAACCTTGATCGCGCCATCGACCAGGGGGTTACGTCGGTCATCACTCAAGCCGGTCCCGAGCACGCACGCGAGCTGCTGGCCTGTCTGAAGTTCATCATCGATCTGGAGCGCATTGGCGATCTGCTGCTCAACTGCAGCAATCGCGCCGCGGCCGTCGGCAGCCGGATCGAGTTGCAGGACATTCGCGACCTCACCGTGATGGCCTCGCGGCTGGAGAAGATGCTGGGCGACGTGCACGATTCCTTCAGCCAGCGCGATCTCAACAAGGCACTCGGGGTGCTGCGCTCTGACGCGGAGCTCGACCGGCTGCGCAACCTGATCTTTCTGCGGCACCTTGAAAATCACGACGGCGTTCCGCGGCAGGAGAGCTTCCACGTGCTGTTCATGACGCAGTCGCTGGAGCGCGCCGGCGATCACGCCAAGAACTTAGCGGAAGAGATCTGCCACCTGGTCAGCGGCCACAGCGTGCGCCATGTGCTGCGCGCCTACGACATGCCGGTGGAGCAGATGTTCATCCAGGACCTGAAGCGGCGGCAGAAGAACGTAAAGTAGCTCTCGGACATTTCACGCAGAATTCATCGCCCTGCCCCGGCGCGTGTGAATCCAACTCAAGGACGGAGGTAGACAGCATGGCAGCAGAAGCTTCGGTCAGAGCCCCGAAAACCACGACACAGACGCCGGCCGCAAATCTGCAGAAATCAACCTCAATGTCGCAATGGGAGATTTGGAAGCAAGTGGTGATCGCCGAAGTCCTGAACGTCCTGGAGAACCGCCGCTACGACGCAAGTCTGTGAAAGCACACCCGAATTGAACCCGCTCTGCCCTCTTCATCCGAAATTCACTCCGATGTAACTGATTTGTAACAATCCGGGCGTAAAAATCGGGTGGCCCTTGCTATACGCAAAAATACAGGAGGAAATTACGTGATTCGCTCTCTCAGGGTGCTTTTGTGCATCGCTGTGCTCGCGAGCTGCGCGCTGGCGCAGACGACATTGAACGGCGCTGGTGCGACGTTCCCGTATCCGATTTATTCCAAGTGGTTCAACGAGTACCACAACGAACATTCCAATATTCAGATCAACTACCAGTCGATCGGTAGCGGGGGCGGCATTCGGCAGGTGCAGGCGGGGACGGTCGATTTCGGCGCCAGCGACGGCCCGATGACCGACCAGCAAATTTCCGAGTCGAAGGTAAAGGTACTGCATGTGCCGACCGTGCTCGGCGCTGTGGTCCCGGCTTATAACATTCCCGGCGTAAGTACCGACATCAAGTTCACGCCCGACGTTCTAGCCGATATCTATCTCGGCAAGATGACCAAGTGGAACGATCCGCGAATCACCAATGTGAATCCTGGCGTGAAGCTTCCCGACTCCAGCATCACCGTCGTCCACCGGTCCGATGGCAGCGGTACGACCTACATCTTCACCGATTACCTCTCCAAGGTCAGCTCCGACTGGAAGGGAACGGTGGGCAAAGGCACGTCGGTGAAGTGGCCTGTCGGCATTGGCGGCAAGGGCAACGAAGGTGTTGCCGGAACCATTCGCCAGTTGCCCGGATCGATTGGCTACATTGAGTTAATCTACGCGCTGCAGAACAAAATTCCGTTCGGGGTTGTGCAGAACTCGTCGAAGAACTTCATCAAGGCGAGCTTGGAGAGCACGACGAAGGCCGCTGAAGGCGTGAAGATGCCGAACGATTTCCGCGTCTCTATTACAAACCCTCCCGGGAAGGACGCTTATCCGATCGCCAGCTTCACCTGGCTGCTGATCCCCACCAATCCGGCTGACGCCAACAAAGGCAAAATCCTGAAGGATTTCCTCTTCTGGATGCTCGATAAGGGTCAGACCATGACTGAAGCGCTTTCGTACGCTCCGCTACCGAAAGAAGTGGTCGCGAAGGAGAAAGCAGCCATCACTTCGATGGTAAAACCATAGCCACTAGCAACTAGCTTCGAGCAACTAGCAACGGCGGCGGCCAAACTTTCTCTGCATATCAAGGCGATGGTCATTTCGATAAGGCTTGGCTGATCGCTAGTTGCTAGTCGCTAGTTCGCTGCTTTAACCGGGCTGTAACACATGTCTGATAGCGTGGATCCTATGAACTCGTCTCAGCCGCTTGGCCAGCTGCCCAAGCCGGTCACATCGATGCCGGCGTTGGCCAAAATCGATACTGAGCGTCACGACCGCACTCCCAGCACTGCCCTCGAGAAAATCAGGGATTTCGTTCCACGCAACAGTCGCATGCCGGATGAGGTTTTCCGCTGGGTCATCCTTCTCTGCGCTGTTTCTGTGTTCGCCATCGTGGTATTGGTGGTTTGGGAGCTGGTGGATAAATCCCGGCTCTCGCTGCATCAGTTTGGCCTTCATTTTTTCTACGGACACGATTGGGACCCGGTCAACGAGAGTTTCGGCGCGATGCCTTTCATTTACGGCACGCTGGTGTCTTCGTTCCTGGCGCTGTTGCTCGCGGTTCCGCTTTCGATTGGAGTCGCGGTGTTCGTCACCGAGATGTGCCCGCAACGTTTGCGGTCCTACATCTCTTTCCTGGTTGAGTTGCTGGCGGCCATCCCCAGCGTCATTTACGGTTTATGGGGAATCTTCGTCCTGGCTCCGTTGCTGCGCGATTACGTTGAGCCCTTCCTGGCGAAGACCCTCGGTTGGACAGGATTCTTCAACGGGCCGATGTACGGAATTGGCATGCTGGCCGCGGGCATCATTCTCGCGATCATGATCGTGCCCGTCATCGCCTCCATCACGCGTGAGGTGATGACGGCCGTTCCCCAGAATCAGCGCGAAGCGGTTCTCGCGCTCGGCGCGACGCGCTGGGAGATGATTCGCATGGGGGTTTTGCGCAACGCACGCATCGGCATCGTCGGCGGCGTCATCCTCGGCTTGGGCCGTGCGCTGGGTGAGACCATGGCGGTGACCATGATCATCGGCAACACGCCACAGATGGCGAAGTCGTTGTTTGCCCCCGGCTACACCATGGCCAGCGTGATTGCGAATGAGTTCACCGAGGCCACCGGCGACATGTACCTGAGCGCTCTGGTGGAAATCGGTTTGGCGCTGTTTATCGTGACCCTGATCGTCAACGCACTGGCGCGACTGCTGGTGTGGAGCATCACCGGCGGAACTGCGAGGCCCAGTGCCTGATTCTGTGCCTGCCCCCACTTCGCAACAGGTCAGTCTGTGGCGCCGCATGACCAACTGGGGAGCCACGGGATTCGCTATTCTGGCGGCGATTCTGGTGATCCTGCCATTACTCGCCATTTTTATTTACCTGCTGATCAAAGGCATTGGCTCCGTCAACATCACGTTCCTCACGCAAACTCCTAAACCGCCTGGGGAATTGGGCGGAGGCATGGCGAATGGCATTGTGGGCACAGGGTTAATCCTGGCTGTTGCCAGCCTCATTGGAATTCCCCTGGGCATCGGTTCAGGTATCTACCTGGCGGAGTACGGACGCAATCGATTCGGCGACCTGATTCGCTTCACGGCGGACGTCTTGAACGGCGTGCCATCGATTGTGATCGGCATCACGGTGTATTCGCTGATCGTCATCCGGCAAAAGCACTTCTCGGCGTTCTCCGGCGGCGTGGCGCTGGGCATCATGATGATCCCGACCGTAGCCCGCGCGACCGAAGAGATGCTGCTGATGGTCCCAAACGTGGTTCGCGAGGCAGCTTACGGACTGGGCATTCCCAAGTGGCGCACTACGCTTTCCATCACGCTGCGCACCGCGTCGGCGGGCGTGATCACGGGCTGCATGCTGGCGTTCGCGCGCGTCGCCGGCGAGACCGCTCCGCTGCTGTTCACCGCATTCGGAAACCAGTTCTGGAGCTTGAAGCTGAACCAGCCCATGGCCGCGTTGTCCTTGCAGGTTTATACCTACGCCATCTCCCCGTACGACGATTGGCATAAGCAAGCCTGGGCCGGGTCGCTGATCCTGATTGTTCTGATTGTGGGCGCGGTGGCGGCGGTGCGCATCACCACCAGCCGCGGAAGATTGAAGGGAGCGTAAGAAGCTCGTATGGGCGTCGGAATTGAAGTTCGTGGACTGAATGCGTGGTACGGCAAGAACCAGTCGCTGAAGTCCATCGACATGACCGTGCCGGCCAATCATGTTACGGCTGTGATCGGGCCTTCCGGCTGCGGCAAGAGTACGTTCGTGCGCTGCCTGAATCGCATGCACGAGACGATTCCGGAAGCGCGCGCCGAAGGCTCCGTGAAAGTCGGCGAGATGGATGTGTATGGCGGCGGCTCCGATCCGGTGGAAGTGCGACGCCGCATCGGCATGGTGTTTCAGAAGCCGAATCCATTTCCTACCATGTCGATCTATGACAACGTCGCCGCAGGCCTGAAGCTGAACGGTTTTCGCAATCGCAAGCAGATGGACGCGCTGGTCGAGCGCTCGCTGAAGTTATCGGCGCTGTGGGACGAGGTGAAAGACAATCTGCACAAGAAATCGGGTGCAAGCCTCTCCGGCGGCCAGCAGCAGCGTCTGTGCATTGCCCGCGCTTTGGCGGTGGAACCGGAAGTCCTGCTGATGGACGAGCCGGCTTCAGCGCTGGATCCGATCTCCACCAGCAAAATTGAAGAACTGATTTTCCAGTTGAAGCAACACTATACCGTCGTTATCGTTACCCATAACATGCAGCAGGCGGCGCGCGTTGCCGAGTTAACCGGCTTCTTTCTAATGGGCAGCCTTATCGAGTTCGACAAGACGGAGAAGATTTTTACCGCACCCGCCGACAAGCGGACGGAAGACTACGTTACAGGCAGGTTCGGATAATGCGAAGCCGCTTTCAGCAGGGATTGGACGAGTTAAAAGAGAAGCTCTTGCGAATGGGAGGCCTGGCAGAGCAGGCCATCGATCGCGCAACCGAAGCTTACCGCACGCGCGACAGCAAGTTTTGTCAGATGGTTCTGACGGGCGAGAGCGCCATCAACGAGGCCGAGCGCGAGATCGACGAACTGGCGCTGGATCTGCTCGCCATGCAGCAGCCCATGGCCGTTGACCTCCGCTTCATCCTGGCGGTGCTGAAGATCAACGCCGACCTTGAGCGGGTTGGCGATCAGGCGGTCAACATCGCGCAACGCGTGCTCGATCTTATCAGCGAGCCCGAGATCCCGTTGCCGGTCGACATTCCGCGCATGGCCGACGGCGTCAGTACCATGGTGCAGCGCGCGCTGGAATCATTCCTCGATGGCAAAGCCGAAGTCGCCGAAGCCGTGTTGCAGATGGACGGCATCGTTGATCGCATGAAGGATGAGGCGTTCGTGAATCTGGTGCAGAAGATGCACGACGATCCGTCCTGCACTCGGCAGGCGCTCAATGTACTGCTGATCGCGCGCAACCTCGAACGCATCGCCGACCACGCGACCAACATCGCCGAAGACGTCATCTTCTGGGTGCGCGGTGCCGACGTGCGTCACGGCGGAGCGCACTACCGCGAGTAGCAGAATACTCTGAACCAAGTTTTCCCCTCGAAGCGGAGAGGCGGTCTGCTTCTCCGCTTTTCCTTGCCCACGTCACAAAGGTAGTGTCTTCACCCACCGACGAGCGCTAACATTCAGGCGTACGGCTGCTGATTGAACAGTGATCCTCATGAGATGGTCCAACCTATTTGCGGCTTCTCTGATCGCCGTCTGTTGCAACACGGCGCATGCCGATACCGGCACGCTGCAAATCAGTCTGAGAGACGTGATCACCGGGTACGCCGTTGTTGGGATAGTTAGTTTCAACGGGCCGCAGCAGCTAAATGTTCCGATGGACGAGAACGGAAATCTGACAGTCACACTGCCAACCGGCGATTACACTATCCAAACCTCGCCCCAAGGCTATGAGCCGATGACAACTCACTACGGCATAACTCGGGGAGCGAACCTACCGTTCACGTTGATGCTGGACAGAATAAGCCTGCCCGAGGACGAGCGACCTGAGCGGCTTTCGCAGCAAGAACGTCCCGGCTTCACGCTGTTGCACGGATATATTGTGAACTCTAAAACGGGGAAGCCGATTGCAGGCGTACGAGTGAAACTCGTGAATGCGCGGGTGGAAACCGAGACAAACCAGAAGGGACATTATGCCCTGTCGGTGGCCACGCCCAAGGAGTCAAAACTTGGCGAAATGGGTACGGATACTCTGATCTTTGAGAAGAGCGGCTACAACCAGATCATCCTGCAAAACCTCGGGATTGGTGGCGAGGACATGCGTCCAGCGCCTTTTCGTCTGGAAAAGGGTAGCAGCGTGATTCGCCAAGACGCAGCCCGCGCTTCTAAACCATAGCCCTTGCGAGTCGTGGTAGGTGCCCTTGGTAGCGTCTCCGCTTCATTCCCCTTATCTTGGAATTTCCATCCACTGGAGTACGGAGATTTCCACTCAGTAGAGGACACCGCTGCGCTTTTTCACCATGAGCAATCGCATCGCGGTCTCGCCTCAGAGCATCGTGTCCCGCTGAGTTCTCCCTTATCTAATCGCTATAGGTGAGATGGAGTACTCAATGAAATTCAGACTGATAAGTTTGATCGCTTGTCTTGCGTTCGCAGGATTGCTGACTGCGAATGCACAGGAGATGGCCTCTAATGACGGGTCGCCGGGGCACGATCGAGCGGCACAGCAACAGGAGCAAACCTTTCGCAAGATCGAAGGCTGCTTGGCCTTCAATGGTGTCAGCTTCGTTCTGGCTGTTGTGAGTAATGGGCCGAAGCAGTATCGCGTCGTAGGAGGAGACGTAGCCGCTCTGAACGGGAAAGAAGGTCACACAGTCGAGATTGATGGCCTAACCGGCAGGAACAATCCCGCCGAGATGGTGCAGAACTGGGATCAGCGGCAAGCCACGACCGGGGTTGGCTGGTACACGATTTCAGCCGAGCACGTGAGAGACGTCACCAGCAACTGCAGCTATCCCGGATTTGAGCAGCCGCTCAGCCACGTTCACAGGAACTAACCCAAGTAACAAAAAGGCCCCGGGGAACCGAGCCTCGGCGATCCCTAGGGCCTTCCTCGCGGGCTGCTCGCCCTTAAGCCTGTTTACGAGTCTTGTCCTGATTCTGGTCCCAGTCCGACTGAGGGCCTTTCTGGCCCTGCTGATTCTGCTGGTTGCCCTGCTGCTGGCGGTTCTGGTCATGAATGTCCTGACCCTGCTTCTTCTGATTAGGATCGTTCTGACCCTGCTGGCCCTGTTGGTTCTGCTTCATGTCTTTATTGTCCATCGTGAGCTCCTGTATTACTTAGTTAGTAACTCAAACACTAACTTGGATGGCCCTCCTCGAAGGCGAGATGTCTTCCGCTGGCGCAATGGAGAGTGTCTGGACAGAGCTGGACAGCAGCGAACAATCGGATTTTGTTGTAACGCACCGGCAGTTCGGCGTTACCATGGCCCGGCAATCACCCCTTCGGGTGATAGCAGTCACTGCCAACTTGTGGTAATAGGACTCCAATGAAACCGGCCTCAATTACTGCTTGTTCGCCTGTCTTTGGAGCGAGCACCTTTTCTCAGTACCGGCCCTAAGAGCTAAACGGTTCGAGGAGGACCTCTATGAGTGCTGGAATTACGACCACTGTCGGCATTAAAACGCCGGCGACTTACATTAACGATGTGATGGCCCTAGTAAAGGCCAAGAACCCAGCCGAACCAGAATTTCACCAGGCCGTCCAGGAAGTACTCGAGTCCCTACGCCTCGTGCTTGAGCGCCACCCGGAATACATCTCTGCCCGTATCCTTGAGCGCATCACCGAACCCGAGCGCCTGCTGATGTTCCGTGTGCCGTGGTTTGACGACCATGGCAACATTCAAGTCAATCGTGGCTTCCGCATCGAGATGAACAGCGCCATCGGCCCCTACAAGGGCGGTCTGCGCTTCCATCCGTCCGTCAATCTCGGCATTCTGAAGTTCCTCGCCTTCGAGCAGGTCTTCAAGAATTCGCTGACCACGCTGCCCATGGGCGGCGGCAAAGGCGGGTCGGACTTCGATCCCAAAGGGAAGAGCGATAACGAAGTCATGCGCTTCTGCCAGAGCTTCATGACGGAACTGTGCCGGCACATTGGACCGGACACCGACGTTCCGGCTGGAGACATTGGCGTCGGCGGCCGCGAAATCGGCTACATGTTCGGCCAGTACAAGCGCATTCGGAACGAATTCACCGGCGTGCTGACCGGCAAGGGTCTGAGCTGGGGCGGTTCGCTGATTCGTCCGGAAGCGACCGGCTACGGCTGCGTGTACTTCGCCGAAGAAATGTTGAAGACGCGCAAGGAAACGCTGGAAGGCAAACTGTGCCTGGTCTCCGGCAGCGGTAACGTCTCGCAGTACACAGTCGAGAAGCTGCTCGATCTGGGTGCGAAGCCGGTCACGGTTTCCGACTCCGACGGCGCCATCTACGATCCTGACGGCATCGATCGCGAGAAGCTGGCCTGGGTCATGGAACTGAAGAACGTAAAGCGCGGCCGCATCCGCGAGTACGCCGATCAGTACAAGAAGGCCATCTTCATGCCGACCGATCTGAAGCTGGGCTACAACCCGCTTTGGAACATCAAGGCCGACTGCGCCTTCCCCAGCGCCACGCAGAACGAAATCAACGCCAAGGACGCGACCAACCTCATCCACAACGGATGCAAGGTCGTGGCCGAAGGCGCCAATATGCCGAGCACGCTGGAAGCCACCAAGCTGTTCCTGGAGGCGAAGGTCCTCTATGGTCCGGCCAAAGCGGCCAATGCCGGCGGCGTTGCTACCTCGGGTCTCGAGATGGCGCAAAACAGCGCTCGTCTCAGCTGGACTCGCGAGGAAGTCGACAATCGTCTGCACAACATCATGATCGCCATCCACAAGACCTGCTTCGAGACGGCCGAAGAATACGGCACGCCGGGCAATCTGGTGAACGGCGCCAACATCGGCGGCTTCGTGAAGGTCGCCAATTCCATGCTGGATCAGGGACTGGTCTAGTCGATTTGAACGGGCACGGCTTCAGCCGTGTTGTTATAGTCGAAGCATTTCGATGCGGGGTGGAGCGATCCACCCCGCATGTTTATTGCACCTCGGGCTCCTTGGCATATACAATGATATATGCCAAAAAGGACAACGCTCTTGTGGAGGAACCCAGTGCGACGAACAGCCAAAGTATTCATGAACAATCGCAGTCAAGCGGTCCGCCTTCCAAAAGACTTTCAGTTCGATACGGCGGAAGTTTTCATACGCAAGGAAGGCAGTGAGGTCGTCTTATCACCGCGCCCCCAGGATTGGATCTCGTACCTCAAAGAGGGGCCCGTCGCCTCGGACGATTTCATGCAGGACGTCGAAAAGCTGCCGGTTCAGGAGCGCGAGAGTTAATGCCGCGCTACATGCTGGATACGGACATTTGTTCTTACATCATTAAGCGTTCTAACGACCCCCTGCTCCGGCGGCTTAGAAGAACCCCAATTATCGATCTCTGCATCTCGGTGATCACGAAGTCAGAGCTTCTGTATGGTGTCGAGGTTTCCCCGCGGAAGCAGCAGGATGAGACAGCGGTTCGCGCATTTCTCAGCTACGTCGAAGTACTGGACTTCCCAGACAAAGCGTCCTTCGATTACGCGAAGGTTCGCGCGCAGTTGAAAACGTCTGGCAAGATGATCGGAGCGAACGATTTGTTCATCGCCGCTCATGCACGCAGTCTGGGCCTCACGCTGGTCACCAACAATACACGTGAGTTCCGGCGAGTTCCGAAACTGTTGATCGAAAACTGGACCGTTGCGTAGACAAGCAACGGTGCGTCCGCGTCGGGATCTCATCACACTCCTCTGTGACGAACTCGCTTGGTCGGAAATGCGCTGCTGAGTAGAATCGTAGTTGGAAGGATGAGGAGAAGTTGTGTCCAGGCCGCTCTTGGCCATCCTCTTCCAAAGTGTGATTGAGTGAATCGACGTTCGAGTCGTTTCATCAACTGCCCGCCTAGTCAGAGTTCCCAAGATTCCACCCCGGTTCGACCCCTGAAAAATGCCGCTAAGTGCCTGGCGCTCAAGATTTTGCCTATAAGTCCAATGGGCTCAAGATCTTGCGGAGCTTTTCTAGTGTTTTCAAGACTTTACAGACATCAGGGGGGTGGGGGATACCCCTCACTCCGTCAGCGGCCCATGGGTCGCCCAGTTTGCCCCCGACACAACGATGCGGCTGCGCTTATCCTCTGTGGAGACCGGTTCGCATGACCACGCCGCGCTCCACCCCCGATCCCGCTCCCTCCTCGGAACGCCTGTTTGAAGGCTTCGAGAACCTGATGCCGTTCCGCGTGAACGACATCCTGCTCGTCTCCAGCCTCTACGATTCGTTCATCCTGCGCGAGGACGGCCGGCTCAATGAACTCCTCATCGGCGAATCGCTCGAACTGAATCTGCACCAGGTGCCCGGAATCACCCACGTCTCCAGCGGCGACGAGGCGGTGGAGATGGCACGCTCGCAGCCGCGCTTCAACCTCATCGTCACCAACCTGCAAGTCGGCGACATGGACGCCGCGCAACTCGCCCGCCACGTCAAAGCCGCCGGCCTCGATGTTCCTGTTGTCGTGCTGGCCTACGATTATCGCGAGATTCAGAATTTCATCGCGCGCAATCCGGTGACCGACATTGATCGCATCTTTCTGTGGCAAGGCAATGCGCGCATTTTGCTTTCGATCGTCAACTACATCGAAGACAAGCGCAACGTGCTGCACGACACCCACGCGATGAATGTCCCGGTGCTGCTTCTGGTTGAGGACGACATCACGTATTACTCGCTGTTCCTGCCGGTCATCTACACCGAGATCATCGGCCAGTCGCGGCGCCTGCTGAACGAAGCGTTGAACGTCGCTCACAAGCTGGTGCGCATGCGCGCCCGCCCGAAAATTTTGCTCTGCTCGAGTTATGAAGACGCCGAGCGCGAAGTCTTGAAATATCGCGAGTATCTCCTGGGCGTGATTTCGGACGTGGAATTCCCGCACGGCGGCGAACTGACGCCGGAGGCCGGATTCATGCTGGCGCGCATGATTCACGGCACGGTGCCGGATGTGCCGATCGTGTTGCAGTCGAGCCGCACGGAATTTATCGATCGCGCACACGGCGCCGGCTACGGGTTTCTACAGAAGCGTTCGCCCACCCTGCTGGGCGATCTGCGCAACATCCTGACCGAAGAGATGGGCTTTGGCGATTTCGTCTTTCATCTGCCCGACGGCAAGACCGAAGTTGCGCGCGCCTCCGATCTCAACGCGCTGGAGAACCTGCTGCACACCGTGCCGCAAGAGAGCCTGGCCTATCACGGCCAGCGCAATCATTTTTCGCATTGGCTGATGGCGCGCACCGAGTTTGCCCTGGCGCAGAAGCTTCGCCCTCGAACGGTCAGCGATTTCCGTACCCTGGAAGAGTTACGTCGCGACTTGATCGACTCCATCGCCGAGTATCGGCGGGACCAGAGCGAGGCGCTGATCGGCGAGTTCAACCCCGCGACCTTCCAGTCCCACGAAAATTTTTTCCTGCAGGTTGGCGGGGGCTCACTGGGCGGCAAGGCTCGCGGACTGGCCTTTATTCGCCACATTCTCAGGCGACGCGGCATTGCCCGCAGCTTTTCCGGTATACGCATCGGCGTTCCTCCCACGCTGGTGCTGACCACGGAGGTGTTCGACCGCTTCCTCGACGATAACGATCTGCTGGAGTTCGCGATTCATAGTGATGATGACCCCGAGATCGAGCGTCGTTTTCTGGCAGCGTCTTTTCCGATCGCGCTGCTCGATAACCTGCTGGCGTTTCTCGAAGCTGTGCATTATCCGCTGGCCGTGCGCTCGTCCAGCCTGCTGGAGGACTCGCAGTATCAGCCTTTCTCCGGCGTCTACGAAACCTTCATGCTGGCCAATTGCCACGCCGATATTCAGGTTCGCCTGGAGCAACTGCTGGAAGCGATCAAGCTGGTTTACGCCTCCACCTTCAGCCGGCATGCGAAGGCCTACGTCAGGGCTACGCCCTATCGTCTGGAAGAAGAGAAGATGGCGGTGGTGGTGCAAAAGGTGGTGGGCGCGACGCACGCGGACCGCTTCTATCCCGACTTCTCCGGCGTGGTGCGCTCGCGCAATTTCTATCCCATGGGGCATATCACCGTGGCCGATGGATTCGCCGCGGTGGCGTTAGGTCTGGGGCGCTCCGTGGTGAGCGGCGGCAAGTGTTTGACCTTCAGTCCGCGTCACCCGCAGCACCTGGTGCAGTTTTCTTCGGTCGAAGATGTACTGGCCAACTCGCAGACGGAATTCTGGGCGCTGGAACTGGACCATGCCGGCGAATCGTCGGATCCTATGAGTACTCTCCGCGAGGTTTCCTTCGCACTCAAAGTAGCCGAGCGCGATGGCACCTTGCAGATGCTGGCCTCGACGTATTCGCTCGACAATCATGCGGTCTACGACGGTCTGAGCCGGCCAGGCGCGCGCATCGTCAGCTTCGCCCCCATCCTGAAACACGGGCGGTTTCCCCTGCCGCAGATTCTCGACCGCCTGATGACCACCGGCGAAGCCGCGCTTGGCCGTCCTGTAGAAATCGAATTCGCCGTGCGCCTGCCGCAATCCGACGGCGAACTCGCCGAGTTTGGTTTTTTGCAACTTCGCCCGCTGGTGCTTTCACGCGAGGGCGATGATGTTCGCCTGGACGACGTCGCGGCGGAGAACCTTGTCTGCCAGAGTTCGATGGTTCTGGGCCATGGACGAATTCAAGATGTATACGACGTCATCGTGGTCGATTCGCATCGCTTCGAGCGCGCGCGCAGCCGCGACGTCGCCCAGAGCGTCGCCCACTTCAACGCTCAACTTTGTTCGCAGAACCGGCCGTACCTTCTGATTGGCGTCGGACGATGGGGCTCAACCGATCCCTGGCTGGGGATTCCGGTAGCGTGGGACCAGATTTCCGGCGCGCGCGTCATTGTTGAATCCGGCTTTGACGACTTTCGCGTTGCGCCCTCGCAAGGCAGTCACTTCTTCCAGAACCTCACGGCGTTTCAGATCGGCTACTTCACGGTAAATCCCGATGCCGGCGAAGGCTTCATCGATTGGCAATGGTTGAAGGAGCAGCCTGCGCTCGACGAGCACGAGTGCGTCCGGCACCTGCGCTTCCACGCCCCCGTGGTGGTCATGATGAATGGCAAAATCAGTCGCGGCATGATCTTCAAGCCTGAGGCCACACGGTTAGAAGGATAACTTTTGATGCAGAGCTGCTGAATTTCAAGTTGCGGAAACCCGTCGCCGGCGACGATACTGCTCAGAACGCCGGTGCCCGCTTCCATCTCAAGGAGTGCAGCGCCGGTGAGCAGGACAGCTCTGAAGCCGTGGAGGAGGATCATGTTCAAGGGGTTTCGCGATTTCGTTCTGCGTGGCAATGTGGTCGATCTTGCAGTCGGTGTGGTGATCGGCGCGGCCTTTGGCACGGTAGTTTCCGCTTTCGTGAAAGACCTGTTGACGCCCATCATCGCCGCCCTGGTGAAGAAACCGGATTTCTCGGGGATGGCCTTCGAACTCAACGGCGCCAAGTTTCTCTATGGCGACTTTATCAATGCGGTGATTTCGTTTTTATTGGTAGCCGCAGCCGTGTACTACTTTGTCGTTTTGCCGGTGAACGCGCTGATGAAGCGATTCGAGAAGCAAGCTCTGCCGGACAAGAAGAAGTGCCCGCAGTGCGAGAGCGATATTCCGATCACGGCGCATCGTTGCGCCTTCTGTACGCAGCCGGTATAGCTGAAGCCCATTCAGGCAGCACTCGGATCTTTCAGGTGAGAAGTGGTGAGCTGCGGATTGTGCAGCGCACGCTTCTTCCAGAAGGTGTATCCGAACCACGTCCCGAAAAAGAGCAGCAGCAACAGCAGCGAGCATATTGTACTTACTGCGATGCTCAAGCCGGTGATGCGCGACACGACATAGAAGTCGCCGCACATGCCGAGCGCCAGGAAGACCATCGCCCACAGCAGCGTGCGCGACGCGATGTGCGCCAGCATCTCGCTGTTTTCCCCCTGGTCGACGATGCGGTGATAAGCCGCAGGCATAATCAGCAGGATCGTCGAGACGGCCACTGCGACCAGACTCGCCAGATGCAGCAGCTTCCAGAGCTGCGGGGTCTTGTAGAACGCCGTCATCCACATGATGATCAGCTGAAAGCCAAGCAGGGCCTGCGCTCCAGGCAGAACCACGCGGCACTCGGTGAACACCTGCTTCACCCGGGTGGTGAGATCGGTTTTCTGCTCCTGGGTCATGTCGATTTCCCTCAAAGGATCAATCATCGCGTAGAGGTGAAGTGCGCCGAGTTTCCGACGACGGGCAGCGATTTCGATTCCGTACCAGCAAGCGAGAGTCACTGCGAGCATGCTGCCGCCCAGAATGGTGGAGGCTATCGTCCCCAGGACCCAGTTCGCGCCGAGAAAAAGGCTCAGCGCCATCGCAACCGCGAAGGGAAGCAAGCCGGCGGAAACGGTGATGGTGATGAGGCGATGCAGTACTCCCGTGTTGCGTCCGTGCAGCACAACGCGGTGATACGGCACAGGAATCATCAGCACGCCAAAGCCGACAAGCAGCAGACCGAGCGCAGCGAGTTGGATCTGCTGCGCGTAAGGCGCCATTTTTTCGAAACCGGGTTCGAAGAAACCGCGAAACCCGAATCCAATCAGAATTTGAATTCCGAGTACGAGGATTCGGGTCTCGTTCAGCGCATTCTCGATTTTGTCTTTGAGCTGGGCCACTGGCGACGTTACGAACTCGTTACTAAAGGAGATAGGATTCGGAGTTTCCACGGAAGAGTTGTTCCAGGCCGCCTGTGAATAACCTGGATACTCATCTAAGTTCCTGATTGGCAGGCATTTATGCGAATTCCAGAGGGTCGAATTCCAGCCTCTCCTATGGTAAAATGAACATGGGTCGCAAGTCGTCTAAGTTGCTGAAATTCCTTACACATAACTGATATCTGGTAAGTTAACGGCGACGATGCAGACCCCGGCGAGAAACGGCAATCGGCTGCGACACCGATTGTTCACGAATGGAGCAGGATGCCCTCGAAAGATTCCCAGTCGGCCGCTGCGGCGGCCCCGGAAAATAATCCCAACAACAGCGCCAACGAAAAGACTTCCACGAAAAACGGGAAGAACGGCAACGGCGATTACAACGCCGACTCAATCAAAGTTCTCGGCGGCATGGAAGCGGTGCGCAAGCGTCCGGCGATGTATATCGGCTCGACCGGCGAGATGGGTTTGCATCATCTTGTTTACGAAGTCGTCGACAACTCCGTAGATGAAGCGCTGGCAGGATTTGCCGATCGCATCGACGTCACCATTCACATCGACGACTCGATCACGGTTGTCGACAACGGCCGTGGCATTCCGGTCGACGAGATGGACATGGATGGCGAGCGCGTGCCCGCGGCGCAGGTCGTGATGACGGTGCTGCACGCCGGCGGCAAGTTCGATAGTTCCACGTACAAAGTTTCCGGCGGACTGCACGGCGTGGGCGTGTCTTGCGTGAACGCGCTGAGTCATCTGCTGGAACTGGAGATCTGGCGCGACGGGGCAGTGTTCGAGCAGACCTACTCTAAGGGCGTGCCGACCTCCAAGCTGAAGAAGACGGGCACGACGAAGAAGCGCGGAACCAAAGTCCACTTCGTCCCCGACAAGGAAATCTTCACCGTCACCGAATACAACTACGACACGCTGGCGCAGCGCCTGCGCGAACTGGCCTTCCTGAACAAGGGCCTGCTGATCACGCTGGCGGACGAGCGCACTACCGACGCCAAGACCGGCGAGTCCAAGAAGTCAGAATTCAAGTACAACGGCGGCATTGCGCGAGTTCATCAAGCATCTGAACCGCGGCAAGAGCGTGCTGCACGACAAGCCGATCTACATGGAAGCCGAGCGCGACGGCGTGGCCATGGAGATCGCGCTGCAGTACAACGACGGCTACTCGGAAACCGTATTCAGCTTCGCCAACAACATCAACACCGTGGATGGCGGCACGCATCTATCGGGCTTCCGCACGTCGCTGACCCGCACCATCAACGCTGCCGGGCAGAGCCTTGGGCTGTTCAAGGACGTGAAGGAGAACCTGACGCGGCGACGACGTTCGCGAAGGTCTGGTTGCGGTCGTCAGCGTGAAGCTGTCGCAGCCGCAGTTTGAAGGGCAGACCAAGGGCAAGCTGAATTCCGACATCGCCGGCATGGTGCAGGCGTTCATCAACGAGCGCCTGGGCGCATTCTTCGAGCAGAACCCGCCGGTGGCGAAGAAGATCATCAACAAGGCGATTGAAGCGGCTCGCGCCCGCGAAGCTGCCCGCAAGGCCCGCGATCTTACGCGCCGCAAGGGTGCGCTGGACGGCGGAGGCCTGCCGGGCAAGCTGGCCGACTGCTCCGAGCGTCAGCCGGAGCGCTGCGAAGTTTACCTTGTCGAGGGCGAGAGCGCCGGCGGCACCGCCAAGCAGGGACGCGATCGCCGCTTCCAGGCGATTCTGCCGCTGAAGGGCAAGATCCTCAACGTCGAAAAGGCGCGCTACGACAAGATGCTGGGCCACGAAGAAATTCGCGCCATGATCACGGCGCTGGGCACCGGCATCGGCAAAGACGACTTCGATATATCGAAGCTGCGCTACGGCAAGATCATCCTGATGACGGACGCCGACGTCGACGGCTCGCACATCCGCACCCTGCTGCTCACGTTCTTCTTCCGCCACATGCAGGAGCTGATCAAGCGCGGCAACGTATACATCGCGCAGCCGCCGCTGTATCGCATCAAGAAGGGCAAGTTCGAGCAGTACATCAAGAACGACGCCGAGTTCGTGAAGGTGATGGTGAAGCGCGCGGCCGACGGCATCGTGGTGCGCTACGGCGAAGGCGCGGCCACGCTGGAAGGCGCGCCGCTCACCAAGTTCATGACCACGCTGAATGAGTACATCGGCTTCTTCGACAAGGTCGACAAGCGCATTCGCGATGAGAAGCGTCACCGAGCTGCTGCCCAGGGCCGATCTTGTGAAACGCGTCGACTTCGAAGGCGACAGCAAGAAGCCGCCGAAGAAGATCGCCGAGCTGGAGAAGGCGCTGAAGGCGATCGCCAAGGAGCGCGGCCTGAAGGCAGTGAAGCAGCCGCGCTTCGAGGAAGAGCACAGCCTGTGGGAGCTGCGCTTTCGTCAACTCGCAGGGCGCCGAGCACGTCATCAACTGGGAGCTGGCGTCCACCCCCGAGTACCGGCAGATGATGTCGAAGTACAAGCAGATCGAGCAGTACATGCAGCCGCCGTATTTCATCGAAGCGGAAGAAGGATGGCAGCTAGCAAGCGGCCGAGGAAGAGCTGAGCGACGCCGAGCGCGCCGACCAGGAGAAGGTCGAGCAGAAGGCGCCCAAGGCTTCGAAGCAGCAAGGCCGACGCCGGAGACGGTGGAGAAGAGTTCGCCGCGCGAGCTGTTCGACTACGTGCTGAACGAAGGCCGCAAGGATTACACCGTCCAGCGCTACAAAGGCCTGGGCGAGATGAGCTCCGGCCAGCTGTGGGAAACGACGATGGATCCCGAGCGCCGCACGCTGCTGTCAGTGAAGCTGGAAGACATCGACCGAGACCGAAACCATCTTCACTACGCTGATGGGCGAAGATGTGGAAGCGCGCCGCAAGTTCATCGAAGAGAACGCGCTGGACGTGAAGAACCTGGACATCTAACAGCAATCCGCCGGCTCAAAATCGATTGCGACGTCGAGTCGGCCTATCATGAGGCACCTTGGAACGAACTGCTCGTACCTACTCCAGCTTCGCCGAGATGAAAGCGGACGAGTACCGCTATTGGCAGTCACGCCCGGTACACGAGCGTATGGCAGCGGTGGCTGAACTCACGTTGTCGTTGTATGAAATGAAGGGCAAGTCCAGGAACGAACTCCGGCTCGAGAAAGTTGTTGAAGTTCATCAGCGGTGAGCGCAGAGGTCGAGGCGCGCGGCAAGTCCGTTGGGGGCAACGCTTCGGATGAAGAATCGAGACGTCTGAGGCCAATCTATCGGTGTCAATATTTGCAAAACCGCTATCCCAGATCACGACTGCAGATCTGAAGGAATTGCTTGATGAATCTGCGGCTGAAAACGTTCGCTTGGAGTTCAAGGCTGAAGCTCCTAGCAAGGACGAGATACTAAAAAAGATTTCGTCATTTGCTAATACCTTCGGGGGCTATGTAGTCATTGGCGCGAGCGCACGCAGCGTGGATGGCAGAGTTGAAAGCCTTCGTGGCATAGATCCGAAGCCTGGTTACAAGCAAACTGTTGTCCAATGGTGCTCCGACGGTGCGACTCCGCCTCTAACCGTAGAAGTTTCAGATCCGATTCAGACGCCGGACAATCCCGACAAGGTCTGCTACGTTGTGCATGTGGCGGAGAGCGATGTCGCGCCTCATTTTCTCAATGGTAGAAAAGGGGTTTATGTCCGTGCTGATGAATTCAGCGCACGTTTTGAGGCAAGGCTAGCCGACGAGAGTGAGCTTCGCCACCTGTTTGATCGAAGGAAGTTGATCTTGGAGCGCCGGACAAACCTCCTACATCGTGCCAGAATGCGATTTCAGAGGTACGCTTTTCGGAGAACTCAAGAGTTAGCCGCAAGAGCCAATACAGGAGAAGAGCAAAAAAGGCTAGGGGCTAATCTGAGTTTGTGCGTCGTCCCTCGCTTTCCAGCAAAGCCGATAGTTGAACAGGCAAAACTGAAACCACTTATTCAGCGGACTGCTTTGCGATGGCGTCAAGTAACTTTCCCGCGCCTCAACGATCCGATTATTTCCCAGCACGAAAGCGTGATAGTGCTTCACCCGGAAGCTGAGTTTTCCCTGTTAGAGGCCAATATATGGGGAATGCTCTTCTACGCCACCGACCTGGAGGTTGAAGGGAGGGGGGGCGCCAGGCATTCATCTGTATCATCTAGCAGGTTGCATATTGGCATTCCTTTGTCACGCGAACCAAGTGCTTCGATCGGTGGGCTACTCTGGCCCGCTTGTCATAGAAATAAGCCTATCGTCCATCTTGGGGGTAAATTGGGTGTTTGCTCCCCGCGGCTTTGTTGAAACGAAGGATGGGTCTAAGCTCGACGAGGAGGCTGCCTTCTCAGTAGAAACCTCTACAGATGCACTGAATGAAAAACAAGACAGCGTAGCTATTGAGATACTGCAGTGTGTTTGCTTTTGCATAAACTGGTCTGAACTAGTCGACAGTCCCGAGAAGCTCGAAGAACTGGTCCGCGCGGGCTACAGATACAATTTCTGGAACGCGCCTGACAGGCTTCGTCTTTAAGGCGGTAGGTTTTCGATTTCCGTCAATCATCCGACAGTGCTCGATGATCGTTTGCAATATCGGCTCTTCGCGTCCACCCCTATCGCCGTGGTACAACGAAAGATTCATGTCCATCTCCTCCCTCTACTCCCGTCTGGGTGCGCCGCAGTTAATCGCAATTATTTTGTTACTGGTGTTTGCGCTGCAGGGCGTGTGGTTCATGGCGCGCATTCCGCTGTCGGCCATGGAGGGCGTTTACATCGAGGCCGGACTGCTCCAGATGGAGCATCTGGCGAGCGCCAACTCACAGCAGCACAGCGCGCTGGTTCCGCTGATGGCCGGCGTAGGCGCGCGCTTGAGCGGCGCCGAGAAACACGTCGACGAATTCAACAACTATCGCATGCTGATGCGCATGCCGTTCCTCATTATCGGCATGCTGCTGGGTGCGTCGTTGTGGTATGTGGCGCGGCGGCTCTACGGCAACATCGGCGGATACGTCGCCCTGGTCCTCTACTGCTTTTCGCCGGTGACCATCGGCTCAGCCAGCGAGATTGGCCCGGCTATTGTCGGGGCGTGGGGAGGCTTCGGCCTCATCTTCACGGGCATCGCCGTGGCGCACACACTCTACGCGCCGCGCGAGGTAGTGCTGTGGAACTGGCGCCGCATCCTGCTGATGGGCTTGTCGATCACGATCTGCGTGGGCGCGCAATTCTCCTTCTGGGTGCTGCTGCTGCCGGCACTGCTGTTCATGCTGTGGGTAGGGCACGTGCGACCGGGCGCGGTGCTGGTGATCTTTAGCGCGGCCTGTGTCGTGGCCGTCATCCTCCTGTCGGCGTTTTATGGATTCCGTCCGGTGGCGTTCGCACAGGCGCTGCGTCATGCCAACTGGCTGGAAATCGCCTCGAAGGAATTCGTCACGCCCGGCATGTCGTGGCTGCTGTCGAGTTTCTTCCTCGAAAATGGGCTGGGCCTGCTCATTCTGGTTGCGGTAACGCTGGTGACATTTGTTGTCTGGAAGCGCGTCCGCTTTTTCGGCACAGCGGCGCCGCTGATTGTCACTTTGCTGCTATTCAGCCTGGCTGTTCGCATGCACTTTTCGGCAACATTCTTCCTCTTCCTCGGCGTGCCATTCCTCATTCTCTTCATTGCCGGCGTCTCCGCCGATCTGCTGGAAAGCCGCTACGCCGTGGTCTTCAACGCCGTCATCTTCGGAGCGCTGATCGCCAACGCAATGATCGATGTCTACAGCCTGGCAAATCTTTCATCCCGAACCCGATAAAAACTTTCGCGCATCTAAAGGGTTGGAATACACTGAGGGCGTCATGAAGAGCGAAGGCCAATCCGTAAGACCGGCCGGGCGTTTTGCGGTCAAGTCTTTCATCGCGATTTCCGCTCTCGCTGTGGCAGCAGCCTTACCGTTGAGTGCGCAGTTCAACGGACATCCGCCGACCACGACCCAGGTGGACGGCCATTTTCTGGCGCCGGCGCCCAGCGTCACGTCGATTACCGGACATCACTTGCCCGGCCCGCTTCCGAGCGTGACCTCGATTCCGAATTACGGCTACCGCTACAAAGCCGGACCAAACCCGTACGGATACGGCTCCAATCATTATGGCTATGGCAGGGGATACGCTTACGCCATCCCTTACTACTACCCGGTCGACAATTCGGCTTACGGGTATGACTACGTAGGCGGCGGCCCGGATCTGTACTCAGGACCTCCGCCGGGAGCTTACGATCCGACGCTGCACATTGTCGCCGAGCAGCCGCCGTCGAATCCCTACATCGCCAACATTCCTGATCCCGAAACCTACAGCGCGCCGCAGAGACCGCTTCCGGATGATCAGCCGGGCGACCCTACGGTGCTGGTATTTCGCAATGGCAAGCAGCAGGAAGTAAACAGCTACGCCATCATGGGCGACGCACTGTACGTGTTCGATCAGGGGCGCAAGAAGATCGTGCTGGCGGATTTGGATATCCCGGCTACGGTGAAAGCCAACGAAGATCGCGGCGTGGAGTTCAGCCTGCCGGCGTCCAAGAAGAAAGCGGCGATGACAGTGACAGTGCCGGCAGCGCCCGACACGGAGACGACCCCGAAGAACACCGCCAACTCGACCAGCATGCCGTCAAGTATGGCTGCGGCCATGCCGTAACAGAAAGCTGCAATAGCAAGCCTGTCCGTGCACGTAAGCGCGGCTGAACTCGGAAAGATTGTCATCCTGAGGAGGCCTTCAGGCCGACGAAGGATCTGCTTTTCCAGCTGTTAGAGCCCAAAACCCCTCACCATTTACAATCGTCAAGTGCACAAGTTTTACGACAACCCGGCCGAGCGGATTGCCCCTCCGGGCGCGCGTCGTGCCCGCGTCTGTCTCGATCGGCGGAGTAGAGATTCGTCCTGCAACGGTGCTGGCGCCGATGGCCGGCGTCACCGACACAGTCTTCCGCCGCTTTATCCGCAATCTCGGCGGATGCGGCCTGATGATGACCGAGTTCACCTCGGCCGACGGCATCGTCCGCCACAAGGACAAGAAGGCCAAGCAATACCTGACGTTCTACGGCAACGAACATCCTATCTCAGCGCAGTTGTTCGGCAGCGATCCGAAGACGCTTGTCCGACGCTGCGCGCGTTGTGCAGGACCTCGGCTTCGATCTGGTCGATCTCAATCTCGGCTGCCCGGCGAAGAAGGTCGTGAAGTGCAATGGCGGCTCGGGCCTGCTGCGCGACCTGCCGCTCATCAGAAACATCTTCGAGTCGGTGCGCGCGGCGATCACGGTTCCGTTCACGGTGAAGTTCCGTGCCGGCTGGAGCGACAAGGAAGTCGTCCACGTCAATCTGGCGAAAATGGCCGAGGATTGCGGTCTTGCTGCCGTCGCGCTGCACGCCCGCACGCGCGAGCAGGGCTATAGCGGGCAGGCGCACTGGGAATGGATTGCCGCGGTGAAAGATGCGGTGAAGATTCCCGTCATCGGCAACGGCGATGTGCGCTCACCTGAGGACGCCGCTGCGATGGTTGCCCAAACGGGTTGTGACGCCGTGATGATCGGGCGCAGCGCCCCGTCGAATCCGTGGATCTTCCGCCAGATTGAGCAGTACACGCTGACAGGTTCGTACGACCTGCCGAGCGACGCCGATCGCTATCAGATGATTCGAACCTACTTCGCCATGCTGGTCGAAGAAAAACGGGGCGGCGAGGAAGGCAAGATGAAGCAGTTTGCCGCATGGTTCACCCACGGCGTGCCGCACGGCGCGCATCTGCGCAAGGCCGTCTACGAGGCGAAGACCGGCCAGCAGATTCTGGATGCGGTGGATGCTTTCTTCGAGTCGTTGCTGAATGGGAACGTCGCGATGCCGGCGAGTGAAGTGCCGCAGGAAAGTTCAGCCGAACCTCTCATTGCCTGAGCGGCGTCAATCCTACATTTTTGGTCCGCCAAAGCGGTCGCCGATCTCTCCAGCCTGCTTGATCAGATCCGTCAGCGGTTTACTGATGGGCAGGCGCACGCCCTTGCTTTGCAGCGCCTGCAGCACGGCCTCGGTGGGGATGTTTCCGACCAGCACATCCTGTGCAAAGGGACATCCACCCAACCCGCCGAGAGCCGAATCGAAACGCCGGCAACCCGCGTCGTACGCTGCCGAAATCTTGGCCACAGCTTCGTCCGGGCGGCTGTGCAGATGGACGCCGATCTCGACGCCGTCGAATTTTGCCAGCACCGGGCCGACAACATCAGCGATCTGTTGCGGCGTGGCCAATCCGACCGTGTCGGCCAGCGAGATTGCCTGCACGTCGAGGTCGGCGAGCAGGCTCACGCCCTCGGTCAGTTCGTCGATATTCCAAAGGTCACCGTAGGGATTGCCGAACGCCATCGAGATGTAAACCACGGTGTCGAGTCCGGCATCGTCGGCCTTCTGCTTGACCTTCTCCAGGATGTCGAAATTCTCCTCCGGCGTCTGGTTCTGATTGTTCTTTAGGAACGTCGGCGAGAGCGAGTACGGAAACCCGAGGGTGCGCACGGCATCGGTGGCGATGGCTCGCTCGGCGCCGCGCTCGTTCACGACGATGCCGATGATCTCAACGTCGTCCGGCGGATCGAGTTCGCTGAGCACGTTTTCCGAGTCGGCCATCTGCGGCACGGCTTTGGGCGAGACGAACGACACCGCGTCGATATGCTTGAATCCCGCGGCAATCAGGCCTTTCAGGTACTCGACCTTGAGGGCGGTGGGAATCTGCCCGCGCAAGCCTTGCCAGGCATCGCGTGGACATTCGACGAGTTTGATAACGTCAGCCATTCGCAATTAGCATTCAGGAACTGCGCCGCGAAATTCCCAACTGGCCACTGACAACTAGCCACTGGCCACTGCTTCTTTACGTCTGCAACACGCCCACGCTGAACTTCGGTACGTCGGGATTCAGCGACGCTGCTTCCAGGGCGGTGATGATCGCACTCGCGCGTTTCCGCTGGATCGATGATCTTGTCGATCCACAGCCGCGCTGCGCCGTAGCGCGGATCCATCTGTTCGTCGTAGGTGGCCTTCACTTCGTCGTACAGCTTCTTGCGATCTTCTTCGCTCAGCTTCGTTCCGCCACGCTCGAGTTGCTTGATCTTGATCTCCACTAGCGTGCCGGCAGCCGACGCGCCGCTCATGACCGCATACTTCGCGGTCGGCCACGCGAAGACGAAGCGCGGATCGTAAGCCTTGCCGCACATGGCGTAATGTCCGGCGCCGAACGAGCCGCCGACGATCACCGCGATCTTCGGCACCACCGAGTTCGAGACCGCATTCACCATCTTAGCGCCCGCGCGAATGATGCCGCTCCACTCCGCATCGCGGCCCACCATGAAGCCGTTCACATCGTGCAGAAAGATGAGCGGCACCAGGTTCTGGTTGCAATCCATGATGAAGCGTGCGGCCTTCTCGGCCGACTCGGTATAAATCACGCCGCCGAATTCCATGCGCTTGTTGCCGGCGTGGTCCACCTGCTGCACATGGGTTTTCTGGTTGGCGACAATGCCCACGGCAAAGCCGCCAATGCGCGCGTAGCCGCACAGCAGGGTCTCGCCGTATTCGCTTTTGTACTCGCTGAACTGGCTGTCATCGACGATGCGCGCCAGGATTTCGCGCATGTCGTACTGACGGCCCGGATCGCCGTCGAAGATGCCGTAGACTTCCTGCGCAGGATAAAGCGGCTCCTTGGATTCCTGGCGATCGAAGACGCCTTGCGGCCGTCGCCCCATCTTATCGACCAGCAGGCGAATGCGCTCGATGCACGATTCGTCGTTGGGCTCGCGGAAGTCGACGGTGCCGCTGATCTGGGAATGCATCTTCGCGCCGCCCAGTTCTTCGGCGGAATACTTGGCGCCAATCGCCGCCTGCACCAGTGCCGGCCCGGCAAGAAACAGGCCGCTGCCTTCGGTCATCAGGATGTGATCGCACATCAGCGGCAGATATGCTCCACCCGCGACGCACATGCCCATGATGGCCGCAATTTGCGGAATGCCCATCGCCGACATTACCGCATTGTTGCGGAAGACGCGGCCGAAATCATCGGTGTCGGGGAAGACATCTTCCTGCAGCGGCAGAAACACCCCGGCCGAGTCGACCAGGTAAATCGTCGGAATGTGATTCTCGATGGCGATGTTCTGCGCGCGAATCACTTTCTTCGCGGTCATCGGGAAGAACGCGCCGGCCTTCACAGTAGCATCGTTCACGATGAGCATCGCCAGCCGCCCGTGCACACGCCCCAGACCGGTGATTGTCCCTGCCGACGGCGCTCCGCCCCACTCCTCATACATGCCCCACGCGGCGTATAGACCGAGTTCGAAAAATTCCGTGCCCGGATCGAGGAGCAGCGCAATGCGCTCACGCGCGGTCAGGCGTCCTTTCTTGTGCTGCGACTCGATAGCCTTCTCGCCGCCGCCCCGCTGAATGACTGCTTCGTCGCTGCGAGTTTGTTCCACCAGATCGGCGACGGCTTTCTGGTTGCGCACGAAGCGCGAGGAGTCGGATTTTATTTTGGTCTCGAACGGAGTTCCGGGACGCTGTAGATGTTCGGTCATAGGGTCACGAGGCAAACCATCCACGATAAAGCAGAGAACCGACCGCGCGCAAACAGGGCTCGGCCAAAACAAAAACGCTCCCGCCTTTGGAGACGGGAGCGGGAGGGAGGGCTGTTCGTGTTTAAAGGAGCTTGCGACGAAGGATAGCGCCAAGACCAAGCACGCCCGAGCCAAGCAAGAGGACGCTGCTGGGCTCGGGCGTAGTTCCTCCCCTGTTGTCACGGCCTAAGACCGTGAAGGATTCGGAGGGAATGGTTCCAAGAGAAGTCTCGGAAGCCGACGAAGGCCCGCTGTTCTCGTCCCAATAGACGGGGTCTCCTAACGTGTCCACCGCGTTCTGGAGACTCAGCCAGTAGGCGCCTGCATTGAGGGAAAACCCGGCGAAGCTGGTAGTTTCGGTGCAGACATTGAAAGCGTACTGGTTCAGCACGCAGCCGCTTTGGGTGAAGTTGACCTGCTGATCGTAATAGACCGTTCCTCCCAACTCATTGCGGGTAACGACGATCTCGGCCGATTCCAGAACGTCTCCGGGAGTGAGCCAGGCAGAGAAGATGAGTCCATTGACGGTGGCGCCCCCAGAGGGAATGATGATCGTATCGCTGGGAGTAAAGCCGAAGTTGATGGTCCACGCATCGGTGGTTCCGTTCGTAGGGCCGTCGTCGTAGATGTCGTTTTGAGCAACGGCAGGAATGGCGGCGAAGCAAAGCATCAGCAAGGCCAGCAAAGCGATTTGTGTCTTCATCCGTTTTCCTCCTAAGACTACTGTTGTTGACGTGCCAATTTTCAGGAGATACACAGAAGCGGTGCGCAGTTTCATCAATCCTCCGCGAGAACTTCCAGTTCTGCCTGGGGGGCCCGAATTTTTTCGGGCTGACTCCATTGCGTCAATTTCTAGAACAGTTTGCGCCTGACAATAGCGCCCACGCCTAGTAGGCCGGAAGCGAACAACAGAACAGTGTCGGGTTCAGGTGTGGTGCCTGTGCTGCTGCTCGAAGAGCCCAGGATCGTGAAAGATTCGGAAGGAATGCTTCCGTCGCCATAAGTTTCCTGAGCCGAGGAGGGGCCGCTGTTCTCATCCCAATAGACCGGGTCGCCGGTGTTGACGACGGCGTTCTCCAGGTTCAGCCAGTAGGTGCCTGCATTGAGCGACAGGCCGGAAAAGGTGCCGACCTCATTGCAGACGTTGTAGCCGTACTGGTTGAGCGTGCAGTTGCTTTGGGTGAAATTCACCTGCTCATCAAAATAAGTGGTTCCGCCGAGGGCATCGGATGATATCCAAATCTCGGCCGACTCCATCACATCGCCAGGGCTCAGCCACGCAGTGAAGTTGAGGCCGTTCACGGTGGAGTTGCTGGTCAGGTTGAAGGAATCGGCCACAACGAAACCAAAGTTAATGGTCCAGGCGTCAGTCGTGCCGTTGGTCGGCCCATTATCGTAGAGGTCATTCTGCGCCAAGGCCGGCAGGGCGAAGAGGCAAATCAGAAGGCAAAGCGAAGCGGTGCGCAATCTCATTGAGTCCTCCGCGTACCGTTGCTGCCGCCTGCTCTGAGGCGGCAGAACCTGAAATCCAGATCTCCCTAGAACAACTTGCGTCGAACCACAGCACCGATGCCAAGCACGCCCGAGCCAAACAACAGAAGGCTGCCGGGTTCAGGCGCGGTTCCGGTGCCGCTGCCGGAAGAGCCGAGAATTGTGAATGACTCGGAGGCCAGCGTGCCGACGGAATTGTTTGAAGCCTCCGACGGCCCGTCGCTCTCGTCCCAATAGACCGGATCGCCGGTGTTAACCACGGCATTAGAAAGATTCAGCCAGTAGGCGCCGGCATTCATGGCCACGCCGGAGAAGCTGCCGGCCTCGTTGCACACATTGAATCCATATTGATTGCCGACGCAACCGCTTTGGGTGAAGCTCACCTGCTGGTCGAAGTAAGTGGTCCCGCCCAACTCGTTCGACGTCAGAGAAACTTCGGCGGACTCCATCACATCGCCGGGGATCAGCCATACTGCAATGTTCAAGCCGTTCACGGTGGAATTGCTGGTCAGATTAAAGGAGTCGCTGACAGCAAAACCGAAGTTGATAGTCCAGCCGTCGACGGTCCCGTTGGTCGGTCCGTTATCGTAGAGATCGTCTTGAGCCAAAGCCGGCAGAGCGAAGACGCAGAGCGTCAGGAGATAGAGCGAAGCGATGGGCAGTTTCATCGGTTTCCTCACATGTAATTCAGTGCCGCCGAACCTCTTCGGCGGCGGAGCCCAAATCCAAGTCCTCCTAGAACAGCTTGCGCCGCAGGATCGCGCCCACGCCAAATACTCCCGAGCCAAACAACAGAAGGCTGCCGGGTTCAGGCGTGGTACCGGTGCCGCTTCCGGACGAACCAAGAATCGTGAAGGATTCAGAACCCAGGGTCCCGAGCGTATTCAGCGAGGCCGAAGATGGCCCGTCGTTTTCGTCCCAGTACACCGGATCGCCGGTGTTGACCACGGCATTCCCCAAGTTCAGCCAGTAAAGTCCTGCGTTCAGGGCTATCCCGGAGAACAGGCCAACTTCATTGCAAACGTCGAATCCGTACTGGTTGACGGCGCAACCGCTTTGGGTGAGGTTAATCTGCTGATCGAAATACGTGGTGCCGCCAAACTCTTCGGATGAAATTGATATTTCGATTGAATCCAGCACGTCGCCCGGCGACAGCCACGCGGCAAAGTTCAGGCCATTTACCGTGGAGTTGCTGCTCAGGGTGAAGGTGTTGCTTACCGCGAAGCCGAAGTTGAGGGTCCAGGCATCATTTGTGCCGTTGGTTGGGCCATTGTCGTAGAGGTCGTTTTGAGCCAAGGCTGGCAGGGCGAAGAGGCAGGTGGCCAGGAGATAAAGCGAAGCGGCGCACAATTTCATCGATACCCCCACATACAAACCTTGTCTGGTAGCAGCAATTCTGCTGCCGCGCTAAGTCTATATAAACGAGGGGACGGGTTATGGGCGTGCTGCAACACCTTGCAACTGGAGTTCCAACCGCTTCCCTTCCGGCACTTGAATTCGACAAGCTTAAGCCGGGATTCACCGCTTCTGGTCGAGAGCAAAGGCCACGAGAGTCCTTCCGCTATGGCCTCCCCGGTCCAGCTCTTCGAGCATCGCTCGCTCGATGTCGTTCGGGTCGGGCAACATCTCGCAGGCGGCAATCTCGGCCTCGCTGGCGCCGTGGTAGCAAAGCTCACAGACGCCCAGCCCGTCCTCGGAGCGCACCGGCGGCCCAAAGACCCGGCAGGTCATCGGCCGCGCTGCGTATAGATCGCAACCGCCGGTTGCCGGATCCAGCGCCGGGCAGGCTTCGTCATTGGCGAACTCCTCGAAGCGCTCCCCAGCTTCTTCCGTTTCGTCGAGAATGCCCGTCTTGGGATCGCCGGGAAAATCGTGCTTCAGCCGCTCGACTGAGGCACGGACGCGCGCTCGAACGCGGCCGGCGCGCGCTGGATCGTCACGCTCAAGCTGTTCCATCCCGCTTTGCAGGCGAGCCACGTCGAGCGCATTGATGGCGAACACGCCCACGCAGCATTGCGTGCAGCCCAGCTTGCAGACCAGCCAGTCGCCGCTGCGTCGAGCCGCGTCGACCAAGGCTGCATCGACGATCTGCACGAGTTTTTGATCGCCGGCGGGAAGGAAAGCAGACATCGTCGTCATGATAACGCCGAACTAGGCATCGAGCGCCGCGGCCAGTGGATCGTCAGCGACAGCGTCGGCCAGTCCGATCGCGAGCGCCTGCCTGGCATGTACTTTCTCAGCGGCAAGAAACATCTGCAGCGCTCGCCCCTTGCCGACCAGCCGCGGCAGGCGCTGCGTTCCGCCCCAGCCGGTAATCAACCCCAGAGCGGCGCCACGATGTCCGAACAGAGCGTGCGGCCCAGCGATTCGGCGGCGGCAGGCGAGCGCAAGATCGAGGCCTCCGCCCATGCAGTAGCCGTGAACGGCGGCGATCGTGGACGCAGGAAATTCTGCGACCGTCCGCATCAGGCGCTGGCCCATCTGGGCGAAGCGAAACGCCTCCGGCCCGGTAAGCGCATTGATCTCGCTCAAGTCGGCACCTGCGGAAAAGAAATGAGCGTTGCCGGTGAGAATCAGCCGCGCCGGAGGACGGTTCGCCAGTTCCTCCAACCGCGCCGTTAATGCGAGCACACGAGCGCGCGTGAGGCGGTTGGTACCGTCGGCGGAAACAAGCCGAAGCACAACGGCGGCATCGTGCGGTTCCAACTCATACAGGTTTTTGTCTGACGTGCTCACCAGGAAGCCGGTGCTTAGAAGAGCTTTAGATAAATCGTGAGGTACTTCTTGGGATTCTGGCGGACCGCCTTGATCAGGTTGCGCGTCTCCACCAGCAGATCGTTGGTGTTGTCGTAGAGCGCAGGATCCTTGAGGAACTTGCCCGCCGAGCCTTCGCCCTTGTCGAGGCCCGCGGTGATGTTGTTCAGCCGTGTGATCGTATCGTCGATCTTCTTGGCCAGTGCCTGGTCTTTGGTCAGCATGCCCAGGGTGCCTTTGCCCGCGTTAACGTCGGCGACCAGTTGGTTGGCGTTGGCGACCATCTTGTTGGCGTTGTCGTACAGTGCCGGATCCTTCAGGAACTTGCCGACGGTACCCTGTCCGCCATTGACCTGGTCGATGATCTTGTTCACGTTGTCGACTGCGCCATTCACCTTGTCGTAGAGCTCGTTGCTGTTGAGCAGCTTGCCGATCGTACCGTTCTGCGAATTGATCTGATTGGTGATTTGCTGCAACTGCGTCACTGTCGCATTGGCGCGGTCGAACAGCGACGGGTCATAAATGATCTTGCCGATCGAACCCTTGCCGCTCTGGATGTACGACACGATGTCGTCCACGCGCTTAAGCAGGACGTTCATGTTCTCCAGCGTGCTCTGGCTGGCGCGCACGACGTCCTGGAACTGCGGAACCTCTTTGGTCGCCAGCACGGAATTGTCTGCCAGCGGTGAACCCGATGCCTGGCGGCAATCCATGTCGATAAAAACCTCGCCCAGCACGCCCGCGGTGGTCAGCAACACCTGGCAGCCCGAATTCATACTTTCGGCATATTTGGTGGTGATCTTCATGGATACTTCCACCGGCGCCACCCGGTGGGACGGATCGGAGACCACGCGAATGCGGGTCACATTGCCGATGTCGACGCCTTCCAGGCGCACAGGTGCGCCCACACGCAGCCCGCCTGCGTTATCGACATAAGTATGGACAAGGATTTTCTTGGTGAACAGGCCGGTCGTACCCGTCATCAGGAAGATGAGGATACAAAGCGTGACAATAGCAACCAGGACGGTGATACCTACCCTGAGTTGCGACCACCGAACCTGTTTTTCACTTGGCACGTTCTAACGTTCGCCCCTTGGACGCGCCTGCCGTAACTGCTCCAACCGGCGCCAAGTTTGCGAAGAAGACACGATGGCGTCTTCTCGCTAACCCGCCTTCAAAGTTTGCATCATACCATGCGACCCAGCCGTGCTCCTGCAAAATCAACGGCCCAGAAGGCCATAGGACTTCGGCGAGCATGGGATACCGGGGAAATGTTAGTCTAGCGATTTGCATCGGCGCTTCCTGCGCCCGCATGAGATTGCCCGCCATGTCCCAGGAAAAACATTCCTACTCTACCCTGACGCTCATCTACGAAGGAGCGCTTGCCCTCGTCACTCTGAACCGGCCGGAAAAGCGAAACGCCATCAGCTACGAGCTGATCGATGACGTCCTGCGCGTGCTCGGCGAAGTAGAACAGTCGCCCGCGCAAATCGTGATCCTGACCGGCGCGGGGAAAGCCTTCTGTTCCGGCATGGACCTGGACAACCTTCGCTCCATTACCGCCCGCACGGCGGAGGAGAACCGTGCCGACTCGGCTACCATGGCGCGTCTGTTCCGGACCTTGTATCAGTTCCCCAAGGTGACCATCGCCGCCGTGAACGGGCCGGCAATTGCCGGGGGTTGCGGATTGGCGACGCTGTGCGACTTCACCATCGCTTCCGCCGAGGCGAAGTTCGGCTACACCGAGGTGCGCATCGGTTTTGTGCCGGCGATCGTATCCACGTTCCTGCTGCGCCAGGTTGGGGAGAAGCAGGCTCGCGACCTTTTGCTTACCGGCAGAATTCTCGGTGCTGACGAGGTCCATCGCCTGGGGTTGGTGAGCGAGGTGGTGGCTCCCGATAAGCTTCAGGAACGCGCACGGGAACTGGCCGCCAGCTTGTTGCAGAACAGTCCTGCCTCGCTGCTGGCAACCAAGCGTTTACTGAACAGCTTTTCGAGCGCAGAATTGGACAGGCAGATTTCCGCTGCGGTGGAAGAGAATGCGCGTATCCGCACGACCGACGATTTCAGGGAAGGCGTGAGTTCGTTCCTTGAGAAGCGCGATCCGAAGTGGACTGGGCGATAGGCAGGCATGTTTCGGAGTGCCGAATTTGCCGCCAGTGCCGAATCAGGTCTCTGGCTCGTCAGAAAAAGGCTGCTGTCCAGCAGCACTCGCCATTATCTTGCTACAATTCCTCTCTTCGAGCATTTAGGCTGGAGTTCGTTACTTCCAGACCAGGACATCAGGCTGGGGTGCTCGCGAATAACGCTGATCTGGAAAAGGGAAAGTTAGCGAAGGCGGCGGCCCCACTCAGGGGTTGGCCGCAGCGAACTTGGGGAGAACAGGATGAGATTTCGTCTGCAATCGGTGGTCGCAATTCTAATTGGTATCTTTCTGCTGTCGGCCCTGGCGATAGCCCAGGAGCCCGTAAAACCGAGCACCGCACCTGGTGCCACACCGGCAACTCCTGCTGCCCGGCAGGATTCCGATATCCAGGAAAATACCGAGGCCCCGATTGAGCCGGTCATGAGCGGCCCTTATCCAGTGATGAGCAAGGCGGCGGAAGATCGCGGACGCCAGATTTTCCAGATGTTCAACCATGCGGAGGGTGGGCAGATTTATTCCAACCTGACCGAGAACTTGCGCAAGAAAATAAAGAGTGAAGCCAAATACGTTGAATTCAACAAGAAGCTGCGCGAGCGCATGGGCTCGGAAACCCAGATGATTGAGGAAAACATTGTTCCCGCCATCCTGGTGCCCGATACGATTTATTCGCGGCTTTCCTACTTCCAGCACTTTCCCACGACCATGATCCGGACGATGGTCACCATCAACCAGCGCGGCCAGATCGACGAGCTGACCGTCGGCCCGGTACCGACCATTGCCGAAGGCCGCTTCGCCGGCTATACCGACACCAACAAGTTCCACCTGCCCTTCGGGAACGAATGGCTGGTTTACCAGGGCGGCCGTAACGTCTTCGACAACAACTATGCGATGAGCGACGACCTGCGCTACGCGATGGACTTCGTTTACCTGAAGGACGGTCGCCCCTTCGCCGGAAAAGGTGGCATCGAATCCAAGAACGAGGATTTCTACTGCTTCGGCCAGCCCATCCTCGCTCCCGCCGATGGCAAGGTGATCAAGGCTGAGGGTGGGTACGACGATGCGCCTCCGGGACGGCCGTCTGGCGATCCCGCCGATGGCAACGTCGTGTCCATCTCCTTCGGCAATGGCGAGATCGGCACCATCAATCACCTGAAGCAGAACAGCCTGAAGGTGAAGATCGGCGACCAGGTGAAGCAAGGGCAGGAACTGGGGCAATGTGGCAACAGTGGAATGGGGCCCGTTCCTCACCTTCACTTCGCGTTGACGCGCGGCGGTGGCATCCCGCTGCCGGTGCAGTTCGTCGATTACATTGCGGATGGCAAGCCGGTGGCTTCGGGTGAGCCCAAGCGTGGAGAGATGGTGAAGAACAATCCCACTGCTGCGACGGCATCCAGCACGCCGGCAACCCCTCCACCCGCGGGCAAGTAAATTCGCGGATTGTACTTGATGAAGCGGACGCGTCCCATGGGTGATGCGTCCGCTTTTTTTGTGTAAAGTTGAAGATTGAGCAATTCAGTGCAGCCTGAAAACAGCGCGAGAGAAGTCTTCGAGACCCGCGTCCGCGTCCGCTATGCGGAGACCGACCAGATGGGCGTGGTCTATCACTCCAACTACATCGTCTGGTTTGAAGTTGGACGAGTGGAGATGCTGCGCCAGATGGGCTTCACGTATCGCGAGATGGAGAAGCAGGACGGGACCCACATCGCCGTGGTCGAGGTGCGCTGCCGCTTCAAGGCTCCCGCTCTCTACGACGATACAATTCTCGTTCGCACCTCCCTGATGAATGTGCGCGATTCGCTGCTGCACTTTGGCTACGAGATCCTGCGCGAAACCGACGGTACGCTGCTCGCCGAAGGTGAAACCGTGCACATCGTCGTTGGAGCCGACTTCAAGCGAACACCCATACCGGACAAGTACCGCCAGCGTTTTCTGGAAGCTGCCGGCAAAACTTAGAACTGGATACCGACTTCTATGCAAGCCCTTCATATCAATGGCAACGACCTCACCTTGGAAGATGTGCGGCAGCTGGTGTACGAACACCGGCCGGTTCTGCTGCAACCCGAAGCTCGCGCCGCGGTGGAACGCGCCCGCGCCATCGTGGACGACGTGGTGGAAAACGAGCGGGTAGCCTACGCGGTCAACACCGGCGTCGGTCACCTCGCCGACATGCGTATCTCGCGGCAGGACATTCGCAAGCTTCAGCTCAATCTGGTGCGCTCCCACTGTGTGGGAGTTGGCGAACCGCTGCCGGAGGATGTAGTCCGCGCCATGATGCTGCTGCGCGCGAATTCGCTTTCCAAGGGTTTTTCCGGTGTGCGTCCAATCGTGATCGACACCCTGTGCGAAATGCTGAATCGCCGCGTTCTTCCGGTAATTCCGTCGCAGGGAAGCGTGGGCGCCAGCGGTGACCTTGCGCCGCTTTCGCATCTGGCGCTCGGCCTGATCGGCGAAGGCGAGGTCCACTATGAGGGCAAGCTGATGCCGGCGGCGGACGCGATGAAGCGCGCCGATATCAAGCCCCTGGTGCTCGAGGCGAAGGAAGCCATCTCGCTGATTAACGGGACGCAGGCGATGCTTGCCATCGGTCTGTTGACCATGCTGCGAGCCGAAGTTCTGGCCGACACTGCCGACGTTGTGGGAGCTCTCACCATCGACGCGCTGAAAGGCACCGACGTCGCCTTCGACGAACGCATTCACAAGGCGCGTCCCCACGCCGGCCAGATGCTGGTGGCGCAGAACTTGCGCCGCATGATGGAAGGCAGCATCATTCGCGAATCGCATCTGGAATGTCAGAAGGTGCAGGACGCCTATTCGCTGCGCTGCATCCCGCAGGTTCACGGCGCAGTGCGCGACACGCTGCGGCACGCCCGCGAGGTTTTCGAGATCGAAATGAATTCGGCGGTCGACAATCCGCTGGTGTTTCCGGAAGAGAAGAAAGTTGGCGCGCCGAAACGGACGGTGGGGACTTCCATTCCAGGAGTAATCATTTCCGGCGGCAACTTCCACGGGCAGCCGTTGGCCTTCGCGCTGGACTTCATGGCGGTCGCGCTGACGGCGCTCTCCGGCATCTCCGAGCGGCGGCTCGAGCGCCTCATCAATCCCGCGCTCAACGAGGGTTTGCCGGCGTTTCTCGCGCCCGGTGCAGGACTGAACTCGGGCTTCATGATGGCGCAAGTAACTTCAGCGGCGCTGGTGAACGAAAACAAGGTGCTCTCGCATCCGGCGTCGGCGGACTCCATCAGCACGTCGGGCAACAAGGAAGATTACGTTTCCATGGGGATGACCGCGGCTAACAAACTGCAGCGCGTCGTCGTGAACACGCGCAACGTACTGGCCATCGAGGCGCTGGCGGTGGCGCAGGCGCACGATTTCCGCGCGCCGCTCCAGACCAGCAAGCGCGGCCAGGTAGCTCTGAATGCGATTCGCGCCGTCTCGCCGCCGATCACCGAAGACCGTGTCTTCGCTCCCGACTTCGCCAAAGTTGCGGAAGTAATTGCGCAGGGCAAAATAGCCGCAGCGCTACGGTAGAACTACTAAGCTCCGCCATCGCATTTGACAGCCTGCCAAACTACGTCCCAAACTTGGCGGATGGTAGATGAGATCCGGGTTCCTCGAAAACACGACCGCGTCACCACCACGCTGCACAACGGCGTGTTCACCGTTGTGGAGGTTGATGAGAAGGCGAACACCGTCTCTTTGCAGACCGTGACCGGCGACGGGCCCTTGATGGAAGCTGTGCCCTGGACGACCTTGCAGTACATGGGCGAAGATGAGGAAGGCCAGCCCGGAGATACCACGAAGCATCCCTAGACCTCCAGCCCTCGACCGTTGGCAAATCCAACCGCACGAAACTCGCGGCTACGGCAGGTTCAGCATCTCGCCCTCAACGCGGGTTACATTCATGGTGCGGCCGTTCCAGCGATAGACAACCGTCAGCTTCTTGCTCACTCCCGGCGCCGGATCGCCGCCCATGTTCTGCGGCGTGACCATCACCGACAGGCGATTGTTCCGAATCATGTTTTGCAGGCGCTGGCTCACGTTCTGCTGGCGGTTTCCTGAACCCCATTGCGCTGACGTAATGCTCAGGTTGTTGCCCGGATTATTGCCGGGAGCGCCCGTGCCGCCGCCCGGTCCTCCACCGTTCCATCCGCTGCCGCGGAACATCGAGGTATCCACGGTCGCGTTTTCGGCGTACTTGAACTCCCGCACGCTGCCTCGCTGGTCGCGCGCCTGGATGCGGAGCGTCTTATCGGCGCCCTTCCAGGGATCGACGCCCATGGTCTGATTGTTGACCCGGAAGTTGGGGCCGCTGACCAGCCGGCGCACCGTGTTGGTAACGTCTTGCCGCCGATTGCCGGCGCCGTAGTCGGCGCTCTGCACGGTATAAGTCTGCGCGCTGCCCCCGCCGCCGCCATTCCATGGCGCGCCGCGGAACATCGCCGAGTTCACCGTCGAGTATTCCTTGTAGCTGAAGTCGCGAATGTTGCCGTTCGAATCGCGGGCCACGATGCGCAGCGTCTTGTCGGCGCCCTTCCAGGGATCGACACCCAGGGTGTTGTTGTTGACCGTGAAGTTGGGGCCGCTCACCAGCCGCCGGACGGTGTTGGTGACGTCCTGACGGCGGTTGCCGGCGCCGTAGTCGGCACTCTGCACCCACCAGGTCTGCGCCACCGCCGTCGAGGCGCACAGGGTCGCGAGAAAGAACAGGACAAGGGTCGTCAGCAGGAGCCGGGACACGCGCATGGGCTATGGCCTTTCGGATCGCAAATCAGGAAAAGAGAAACGACGGGCTATATTACTATGGCTTTTGGGACGTAGCGGGCTAGATACGCCGCAGCAGACGACAAGTGACTTAACTCTTCGGCAAATTGAGTATATGTTAACGCCAGGGACTGGCGGCATCCCAGGGCTGTTTGGAAGAACCGCCTAATGACGCCCACTCCTAGAGGATCGTCGGTATGTCAGGACTTGCTGAAGTACGAATTCCGTATTCTGCAGTACCTGCCGACAATGTCGACGTTCGTGATTTGCCCCTTTATTCTTTGGCCGAGACGGCCTATTTCCTCGGAATTCCTAAGAGCACGTTACAGCATTGGATACGTCGAACTCACACCAGGGCCATGCAGGAAATTGAGCCGTTAATTGTCCCTGCCGATCGTGAATCCGGAATGTTCTCGTTCTACAACCTCAGTGAAGCGCATATCTTATCTGTCACCACCCGCATCCATAAGCTCAAGCTCAAGAGAGTTCGTGCCGCGGTTACGGAGTTGCGGAAACTGCCACTTTCAAATCCCCTCCACCCGTTGTTGTCGAAAGAGTTTTACACGGACGGTAGGGACATCTTTGTCAAGATGATCGAGGGTCGCGCGAAGCTTACGGTGAATGTATCGCAGCATAGTCAGCTTGGACTGCGCGAGATTTTGGATTCGTATTTGGAACGGATCGAACGAGACGAGGCATTCAATCCTAAGAAACTGTATCCCGTCAAGCAAGCTGGGAAGGTCGTTTCCATCGTCCCTACGGTGTCATCAGGGCGCCCAATAATCGATTCTGCGGGCATTCCCGTCGTGGCTATATGGAACAGGCACCACGCTGGCGACAGTGTTGAACTAATTGCGAATGATTATGAGATCCCCGAATCGCAAATCGAGGGAGCATTGAACTACATTGGCCAACTCGCAGCCTAATAACACGTCCATAACGCTTCTTCTCGATCGCACCCATCAAAGCAAGCTGACGGTTAAATTGCTCCGCGAACTGGATGTGAGCGTCGAAACGCATCGGCGTCACTACTTGCCCGACGCTGCTGATCCAGATTGGATAGTCGATGCCGCCGGTAGAGGCTGGGCAATTATTAGTGGCGACAAGGGCATCGAGTACGATGGAGTTAACCGCCAGGCCGTGGTCGCATCGCACGCGCAAGTCGTTCTCCTTGCAGACACCGAGAGTAGGGGCGCTGAGTGGGCCGCTTCTTTGGTCATGGCAAGGAAGAAAATTCTGCGAATTGCGCTTGAGAACAGGGGGCCGTTCTACTGCACTGTCGAAAAAGGTAGCGATCATCATGTCCGTAATCTGCGTTTTCTTGGAGAGGGAGGACCCATTGACGGTGTCGTTCCGGTCGGGACGCCGCCAACTCGTGGGCAAAAAGCATCCAAGCGTACACGGAATATGGGAGGGCAGCCTAAGAAGATTGACCAAGCAGAAATTGAATTTCCACCTTCTAGCTAAACCCTGCACGTGAACTGAGGCTAAGTGCTTATACAAGAATACTTTATCCATAAATCATTTCTTTGCAGGACTTTAGCGGACTTTCCTTTTTCGGAACTATTGTTTTCAAGACTTTGCGAGGACTTTGCAGAGGGGGAGTAACGAAAGTAACCAGCTCTGCTTGCCACGTTCTGGCCAAGCGTCAGTTGCGAATCGCTGGTCGCTCGCTGCCATCTTTACCATCCGCGCACTCCGCGCCTTCGGCGCTGCATTCTGGCTTTACAATAGAACTTGCTTTGGCTTCGGCACATAATTTGTCCTTCATCAGCTTCGGCAGTTGAGTCGCCTGACCGAGCTGAATTCCCGGGAACGAGGATTTCCTCATCGGGAAACGGCATCCAAGGTAACGGAATCGGCCGTTTCGCCGTCTTATTCATCAAGTTCCCGGGCTCTTGGCGCGTGTGATGGAAACGCGCTGGGTTTATAGAACTGTAGCGGCTTCTCTGCGTATTCATAACCGTGGCAATCAAACTCAAAGTACCTGATCGTAAAGCGGCCGAACCCGCGCCCAAAGCCAACTCTCGTCCCCGACGCGCGAAAGTGCGGCACTTCTCGGTTCGCGATCCCCTGGTCAAAATCCTGGCCATTGCCTTCGTGTTCGCGGGAATCGCGTTCATGGCGGTTTTCGCCTACTTCTACATAAAGTACGAGCGCGTGGTCGATCGCCGCATGGCTGGAGGAATCTTCAGCAACGCGGCCAAGATTTACGCTCGGCCGCGTGTTATCGCCGTGGGCGAAAAGCTGAGCGCCGAAGAAGTTGCGGCCGATCTGCGGCGCGCTGGTTACGCCGAAGGCTCAAGCGACAGCAGTTCCGCGGTTGGCCATTACTCCTACACGCACAACGGATTGGAAGTCGTTCCCGGACCGCAGTCGTATCACGATTCCAATCGCGCGACGATTCGCTTCAGCGGCGGCAAAGTCGCTTCCATCAACGAGAGCGGTGAGAACAACCAGGATTTGTCGGCCTACGAACTCGAGCCGCAACTTGTGACCGCGCTCTTCGAAGGTCAGGACCGCTCCAAGCGCGAGCTCATCAAGTTCGAAGACATTCCGCCGGTTCTGGTCAGCGCAGTGTTGGCGATTGAAGACCGCCGATTCTTCCAGCACGGAGGCGTGAATTACTTCCGCCTGATGGAAGCGGCGTTGATCGACGTTCGCGAAGGTCGTCACGGACAAGGCGGTTCGACGATCACCATGCAGCTTTCGCGCGGGTTCTTCCTCAGTCCCGAGAAGACCATGAAGCGCAAAGCTCACGGAGATGCTGATCGCCATCGAGCTGGAGCAGAAGTTCTCCAAGCAGCGCATCTTCCAGATGTACGCGAATCAGGTTTACCTGGGACAGCGCGGGTCGTTCACCATCAATGGCTTCGGCGAAGCTGCGCATGCGTACTTCAACAAGGACGTCAAGAACCTGACGCTGTCGGAAGCGGCGCTTCTGGCCGGAATGATTCAGCGGCCGAATTATCTGTCGCCGTACAAGTATCCCAAGCGCGCTCTGGAGCGTCGCAATCTGGTGCTGGACTCGATGGTTGAGACCGGCGCGATTACCCGCGAACAGGCCGAGCGCGCCAAGGCTGAGCCGCTGAAGGTGACGACGCCGAACGTCGAAGCCAGCGACGCGCCCTACTTTGTCGACCTGGTGAAAGATCAGCTCTCGCCGCAGTACAACGAAGAGGAGCTGAACAATCACGCTCTGCGGATTTACACGACGATCGATCCCGACCTGCAGAAAGCCGCGGCGGAAGCGGTCGATGTCGGCATGAAGTTGGTCGATGAGCAGGTCGAAAAGCGCCGCACGCATAAGGTCAAGACCGGAACTGGCAAAGACGCACAAACTGAGACCACTGTCGAAAGCGGTCCGATGCCGCAAGTCGCGCTGGTCGCGATTGATCCGCACACCGGAGAAGTGCTGGCGCTGGTTGGCGGTCGCAATTACGGCATGAGCCAGCTGAATCACGCCATCGCCAAGCGCCCGACGGGATCGATCTTCAAGCCCTTTGTTTATGCAGCTGCGGTGAATACTGCGGTCACAGGACAAACACTGGTTGCGGCCGACGCTAATCCTGACACCGGCGTTGTCAGCGAGACCAGCGGCGTGTTTACGCCCGCCAGTTTGATCGACGATTCGCAGGTAAGCATCGCGACTGGCGATGATGTCTACGAGCCTCATAATTTGCACGGCTACAATGGCGAAGTCACCGCTCGCTACGCGCTCGCCATGTCGCTGAACAACGCGACCGTTCGACTGGCGCAGGAAGTGGGCTTCGATAAGGTTGCAGCGTTGGCGAAACAGGCTGGAATCTCCAGCGTGCGAGCGACACCCTCGATTGCGCTGGGCTCGTACGACGCGACTCCGGTGGAAATGGCTGGAGCTTATACGGTCTTCGCCAATGGCGGAACGCGCATGTCGCCGCTGATGGTGAAGTCGGTGCGCGACGCGAGCGGCAGCATCCTGAATAACTATCAGAGCGACAGCAAAGACGTGCTCGATCCGCGCGTGGCTTACGTGATGACCACGATGATGGAAGCGGTGATTAATAACGGCACCGGATATCCCGTGCGCGCGCGCGGCTTTACGGCTCCAGCGGCCGGTAAAACCGGCACTTCGCACGACGCATGGTTCGCTGGTTATACGAGCAACCTGCTCTGCATCGTCTGGGTCGGAAACGACGATTACACCGATATCAAGCTCATGGGCGGAGTGGTCGCTGCGCCGATCTGGGCCGAGTTCATGAAGCGCGCGGTCAAGCTGCCGCAGTATTCCGACGCTAAGGATTTCACAGCGCCGTCAGGCGTTGTCACCTTGCAGATCGACAAGGTTACGAACCTGATCGCCACGCCATCGTGTCCTCAGGATTACAGCGTTGCTTTCATCGAAGGCACCGAGCCGAAACAGACCTGCGATCAGGCTTCCGCCGATCATCGTGGATTCTTCACCAAGATCTTTGGTCTCGGCTCGCCGCCAGTCGCCGCTCCGCCGCCGAATACAAATGGTGCAGTCCCAGGAACAGCCAGCGGCGCTGCCAACCAGACCGCGCCGAACGGCCAAACCGCTGAGTCGCAAAACGACCAGACCAAGAAAAAGAAGCGCGGTTTCTTCAGTCGGCTCTTTGGCAAGGGCGACAACGGGGACGAGGAGCAAAATAACGGGACGAATCCTACACAAAATGGGAACTCTTCTGCCCCCAAATAGGTCTATTATGGGCAGTAAAGGGCTCGTTTGCCCCATTCAAGTCGCGGTATTTCGTTAATGTGGGGTCCACGAAAGCTAGGGAGTTGGCCATGGCTCGTTTCCGCTCGTGGAATTCGTTTCTGCTGCTGGCCTTCGGCTGGACAGCTCTGACCTTGTGCTGTTTCCCGTCCGCATACTGCCAGACCGTCACCACCGCGGTTTCTCCTGATTCGACTTGGCGCCCGCCCGTGCCCGACAAGCATCTCTCGGCGGAAGAACTCGAACAGCAGGGTGATGATCTGCGTGCCGAAAAGCGCTTTCTCGACTCCATCGACTTTTACGATGCAGCGATTGCGAAGAAGCCTACCGCCTTACTGTGGAATAAAGAAGGCATGTCGTATCTGCTGATGCAGCGTCCTGATAAAGCTGCGAAGTGCTTCGATCACGCCATCAAGCTCGACAAGAAAGCGCCGGAAGGTTACAACAATCGCGGCTACATCGAGCAGATGAAGAAGAAGTACGACAAGGCCATCAAGTACTACACCAAGGCCTCGGATCTTCGTCCCACCGACGCGGTTTTCCAGTACAACATCGGCTCATGTTACTTCGCCGACCATCAATACCCGAAAGCCGCGTCAGCGTATAAAGCGGCGTTCACGATTGATCCCAACATCTTCATTCGGGTGTCGCGCATGGGCATCATGGCGCAGGCGACTTCGCCGGAAGACGCCGCAGCGTTTTCGTTCATGGTTGCCAAGATGTACGCCAAGGCAGGAAACGTCGATCAATCGCTGGAGTATCTTCGCAAGGCGATGGAGAACGGCTACAAGAAGATCAACGAGGTTTACACCGATCAGGAATTTGCGACGCTGCGCACCGACAAGCGCTTCGAAGAGCTGATGGCGCAGCGTCCGCAATCCCTTCCGTAGTTAGCTTTCCGCGCGCTTGCGCAGGAAAGCGGGAATCTCCAGATCGTCGGAGTTGTAGCTGAGGTCGATGGTGCTGGCCACGGTTTCCGCCGGCTCCTGTACGACGTTCTGACGCAGCAGCAGATCTTCCACCGGTTCGGCGTGGCGCACGATCTCCGAATCAATCTCGTCCAAATTCTCCGCATACGAAATCGCCTGCGGGCGTTCGGCTTGCGGCGGCTCGAGATCGGCAGCCCTGATCGGACGCGGCGTGACGTTGTTGGTGTCGACAATCGGCGGCATCTCAGATGCAACTTCATAGGTCGCGCTGGCTGAAGCGGCGCGTGCCACAGTGTGCCGCACCACGGAAGCAGCGGCCGGTTCGGGCTCGCGCCGTCCTCTGACTTCACGGAAGCCGGTCGCGATCACGGTGATCTTTACTTCGTCCTTCATCTTCTCGTCGAGAACGGCGCCGAAGATGATGTTCGCGTCTTCGTGTGCGGCGTTCTGAATGATGGTCGAAGCTTCGTTGACCTCAGCCAGCCGCAGCGAACTGGAGCCGGTGATGTTGATGAGGATGCCGCGCGCGCCGTCAATGGCTCCGGCTTCGAGCAGCGGAGAAGCGATTGCCGCCTGCGCCGCCAGCAGTCGCGCGGGCCTCGCCCTTCGCGGTCGCGGTGCCCATCACCGCGTAACCCATTCCGGCCATGATCGTCTTCACGTCGGCGAAGTCGCGGTTGATGATGCCGGGAATCGTGATGATGTCGGAGATGCCTTGCACCGCCTGACGCAGAATGTCGTCGGCCACGCGGAACGACTCGAAGAACCCGGCGTCTTTGGCGACGGCCAGCAGCTTCTCGTTCGGGATGACGACGGTCGTGTCGACGGAGTCGATCAGTTCCTGCAAGCCGCGCTCAGCCTGATTCAGGCGGCGCTTGCCTTCGAAGGCGAACGGCTTGGTGACAACGGCAACCGTCAGAGCGCCCATTTCGCTGGCCAGCGAGGCGATGATCGGCGCCGCGCCGGTGCCGGTTCCTCCGCCGAGACCGGTGGTAACGAAAACCATGTCGGCGCCTTCGAGCGCTTCGATGATTTTGTCGGCGTCTTCCAGGGCGGCTTTGCGCCCGACTTCGGGATTGGCGCCCGCGCCGAGGCCGTTTGTCAGCTTCACGCCGAGCTGGATCTTTACCGGCGCTTTCGAACCCTTCAACGCCTGCAGATCGGTGTTCGCGACGACGAATTCCACCCCTTCCAGGTGCGACTCGATCATGCGATTGACAGCGTTGCCGCCGCCGCCGCCGACTCCGATGACTTTGATCTTCGCGCTGTTCAGCAATTCTTCGTTGAAGTGGATGCGAATGTCGTTTTCTCGGACTGATTCTTTTCGTTGAAGTCTTCGATCATTTTTACCTCGGTGAGCGCGTCCGCGCTCCTCCATGCTGAATCGGTTTACGTTACCGGAGCGCCGCATTCGGGCCTCCAGCCAATCCCTTTCCAAATTTCTAGACGCCCTGCTTGGCGAACAGCGCCCTGATCTTCGCTCCCAGACTGCGGTCCAGGTTCATGCGCGCCTGCCGCGCGCGATGGCCGTACAGAACCATGCCGATCGCGGTGCCGAACTCCGGTTCCAACAACTCCGAGGGAAGCTTGGCGATCGGGACCGGATAGCCTTGCCGCACGGGCCGGCGCAAAATGTCTTCGGCAACTTCCAGCAGCCCATTCAGCCGCGAGCCCCCGCCGGTAAAGACCAGACCGGCGCCCAGCAGTTCGTCCATGCCGGCGTGCCGCAAGATGGTCGCGCAGCATCTCCATCAATTCGCGTCCGCGAGGCTCGAGGATCTCGCCCAGCATGCGCTGCTGCATCATGCGCGCGGGACGGTCACCGACCGAAGGAACCTCGATCTCGTTGCCTTCGGGAATGCGCGTCACGATGGCGCAGCCGAACATCTTCTTGATGCTTTCGGCGTCAGGCAGCGGCGTGCGGAAGCCCACGCCGATGTCGTTGGTGAAGTGATCGCCGCCGATGGGAATCGCGCCGGTGTGAATCACTACGCCTTCGTAATAAACGATGAGGTCGGTCGATCCGGCGCCAATATCGACCAGGCAAACGCCAAGTTCGCGCTCATCGGTCTGCAGCACGGAGTCGGCGCAGGCCAGTGCTTCGAATACCGTGTCATCAACGTGAATGCCGGCGCGATTCAACGCGGTCACCACGTTCTGCGTCGCAGTGGCGCTGGCGGTGACGATGTGGACGCGGACTTCGAGTTTGCGGCCCATCAGGCCGGCAGGATCGCGCACGCCGCCCTGGCCGTCGAGGATGAACTCCTGCGGCAGAAGGTGCAGCGCCTCGCGGTCTTCGGGCATGTTGATGCTGCGGGCTTTTTCGACCGCCTGGCGAACGTCTTCGCGGCTGATCTCGCGCGAGCGCGAACCCAGCGTAATTCCGCCGTGGCTGTTGACGCCGCGAATGTGCGAGCCGGCCACGCCGACGATGGCATGCTCCACCGGAGCTTGCGCCATGTTCTCGGCTTCTTCGACGGCCTTCTTGATGGAGTCGACAGCCTTGTCGAGGTCGGCGATTACGCCTTTGCGCATGCCGCGCGAATCGGAGATGCCGTGTCCGCGATAGCGCAAGGCATAGTCATTCACTTCGGCGACGATCACGCACGTCTTGGCGCTACCGACATCGACAACCGTAAGCAGGTTTTCTGTTTGGCTTCCCATTTTTTACGTATGCTTCTTCGTCTTGCCTGGCGTCTTCTTGTGATCCATTGCCGGAGCTTGCGCGGCCGAAGTCTCAGTCTTGGCACGTGCCGTCGCCGGCTTCGGCGCAGGCAGCACGAATCGGGATTGACGATTACCTGATGGTCATAGCGCAAATCCACTGACTCAAGGTGCTGGAACTGCGCTCGCCAATCCTGCACATGCGCGACATAAACTTTGAAGTGCTCAAGGAAATTCGACGAGCCCAGATGGACCAGCACGGCTCCGTGCGGATCGGTCACCGTCGCTCGCACGTCATCGGGATCGGATAGGTCGACATCGCTGATATCGGCCGAATAGTGCGCGCCGCCGGCTGTCGAGTTCCTGGATGAAGCGCGTGTAGATCTTCATGCGCGCTGCGCGGACCGAGAGCGGATCGTTGTCGGTGATGCCGAGGATCACAGGAAACGAATAATGTCGCCTGGTTGGCCGGCATGTCCATGATGACGCCATTGGCATCGATCATCTCGATGCGCGAGTTGACTTCGACAAAGGCGACCGGCGTGCGCTCGGTAACGACGATCTTGATGCGGTTGGGCCAGCAGGCGCATGATCGCGGCCGACTGCACCCAGGGAATCTGCTCAAGCTGTTTTTTTCGCTGGTCCAGCGGAACGAAGAAGATGTTGCGATCGATGTCGCTGGCCATCACGTCGAGGACTTGTGCGCGCGAGACATTGCTCATTCCAGAGATGGCGATGTTGTCGCTGGAATCGAGCCGAAAACGCCAGGATGTGTTGCCATAGCGCTGTATGCCAAGCCAGATGGCGCCGATCACCAGCGCCGCAGCAGCGATCTTCAGGATCAGGCGAACCCGGCCAGAAGCATTGCGGGGTAGCGCTCCGCGGCGAACCGGAACGCGCTTCTGGCCACGCAGAAACGGCGACTCGGCCTCTTCGTCGAGGTCAAGCATGCGCTGATCGAGGGGGGATTCGTCGGCCCCATGAGAGCGAGCGTAAGGCTGCTCGCTCGCGGGGCTTTCGAATTCCTCGTCCGAGATTGTCGATGAGTTCTTCCGCGCCATGAAAACCGGATGAAACGCCGAGAACTTCGGCTATTCGCCTCACTATAACTGTTTTCGGAGCGATTTCGGCACGGCTTTTGCCCCTGTGTGAGGCGCGCAGGTGAACATGAACCACAAAGGTAAACGGAATTGAAAGACTCTAGCCGACACTCTTGGCAGAGCGGCTTTGGAGGGCTTCCAGAACTTGCGGTCCTAGCTGCGAAATGCTGCCTGCGCCGAGGGTGAGAATCATGTCTCCAGGCTTAGCGACTCCTGCTGCAAACTCGATGGCTCCGGCGAAGGAAGGGACGTACAGCGCTTCCTGACCGCCGTTTTCGGTGATGCGGTTGGCCAGCATCTCTCCGGTGACGCCGGGGATCGGCTGCTCGCTGGCGGCATAGATATCGAGCACCAGCACGGAGTCGGCATCGCGGAATGCGGTGGAGAATTCGTCGATGAGCAACTGGGTTCGCGAATAGCGGTGGGGCTGGAAGATGACGTGAACGTTCTGGAAGCCGCATTGGCGCGCCGCCGCCAGCGTCGCGCGAATCTCGGTGGGATGATGCCCGTAGTCGTCGATGACGGTTACGCCGTCGGCGCTGCCGATCAATTGGAAACGGCGATCGACGCCGTTGAAATTGCGCCAGGCCCTGGCGAATCTGCTCGACCGGAATGTCGAGGCCGATGCCGACGGCGATCGCCGCCGTGGCGTTGCTGACGTTGTGCGTCACCGGGCACGCGCAGCTCGAATTCGCCGAGATCGTTGCCGCGATAGGTGACGCGGAAACGGCTCAAGGCTGCCGTTTCCTCGCCTGCGTCCGCATTGCAGGTGCGAGATGCGGAAGTCGGAATCCTCGCGCAGTCCGTAGGTAACGATTCTGCGCTTCACGCCCGTGCAGCAGGCGACGCAGGTCATCGTTGTCGTTGCAGGCGACCACCATGCCGTAGAACGGGACCGCGTCCATGAACTGAAGGAAGGTCTGCTCGACGTCTTCCATGTCGCGATAGCAGTCCATGTGCTCGCGGTCGATGTTGGTGACAACCGACGAGGATGGGCGAGAGCTTGAGGAACGAGCGGTCGCTTTCGTCGGCTTCGGCGACCAGGTACTGCGACTTGCCCAGGCGCGCGTTGGAGCCCATCGCGTCCACGCGCCCGCCAACGACGACCGTGGGATCGAGTCCTCCGGCGGCGAGAACGGCTGCGACCATGGAGGTGGTGGTGGTCTTGCCGTGCATGCCGGCGATGGCGATGCCGTACTTCAGCCGCATCAACTCGGCCAGCATCTCGGCCCGCTGAATCACCGGGACGTGCTGCTCGTGCGCGGCCAGCACCTCGGGGTTATCGCGGCGCACGGCCGAACTGATGATGACGACCTCGGCGCCGGCGATGTTCTCGGCGCGATGGCCTTCGCAGATCGAAGCGCCCAGGCTGGTGAGGCGGGCGGTGACGGCGAGACTTGCGCAGGTCGGAGCCGGAGACCTTGTAGCCGAGGTTGAGCAGCACTTCGGCGATACCGCTCATGCCGATGCCGCCAATGCCGACGAAATGGATGCGCTGAATTTTGGCAAACATGCGAGAGAATGGGTGGAGCACCGCTTCAGCGGTGCAGGAAGCCCGTTTGACGCCAGGCTTTAGCCCCTGAGGGAGCAAGCCGTGACTTACCTCAGCCGCTAAAGCGGAGCCGTTCACAAAGCCCGAATTGCACGCCTGAAGGCGTGCTCCACCCGTCAAAGATTACCTTATCAGGCTATCGCGTGCTGGGTCTGAATGCCAGCGAGCTGGGCCGCCATGGCAGCGATTTTGGCGGCCGCGTCGGGATGAGCAAAGCCGCGCGCGGCGTCCGCCATGCTTGCCAGGCGCGGCACGATCCGCAACAGCGACGAGATTTCTGTGACCAGCCGCTCCGCCGAGAGCTCGGCTTGCGGCAGCAATCGTGCGGCGTTGCCGTTGGCCAGCGCCTCGGCGTTGTGGCGTTGATGGTCGTCGGCCGCTGTTGGCAAGGGTACGAAGATCGCAGGCTTGCCGGCGGCGGTGATTTCGGCGACCGTGCTGGCTCCCGAACGGCAAAGCACCAGATCGGCGCGCGCGAACGCGCCCGGCATGTCGTCGATGAAGGGCGAGACTTCGGCGGCGACCATGTGCTTCAGGTAGCTCGGCCTGCGCGTCAACGTAGTCCTTTTCGCCGGTCTGATGGATGATGCAGAGGCCCGGAACAGCTTCTGCCAGTCGCGGCAGCGCTTCGAGGACGGCGGCGTTGATGGCGTGCGCGCCCTGGCTGCCTCCGAAGACCAGCAGCGTTGGTTGCGCGTCGTTCGGCCGCGGCGGGACGTTGAAGAATTCGCGACGAACGGGAACGCCGGTGACCTGGCAGTTGCGGAAGTAGGCGCAGGTCTTCTCGAACTGGACGGCGGCGGCTTTAGCAGTCCGCGCCGCCAGTCGATTGGCGAAGCCCGGGACGACGTTCGGCTCGAAGGCGATCGTCGGAACGCGAAGGATGCCGCCCATCAGCATCGCCGGTCCGGAAGCGTAGCCGCCGACGCCGATCATGACGTCGGGTCGAAACTCGCGGATCAGCTCGAGCCGCAGACATCATGGCGCGCGGCAGGTCGAGCATCGTCTTTACGCGCGTGGCTAGTCAGACGCGGTTCAGCGCGCCAACTTCGATCAGCTTGAGCTCGAAGCCTGCGGCCGGAACCAGCCGCTTCTCGATGCCGCGCGACGTGCCGACGAACAGCACCTCGGCGCGATAAGTCGAGCGCAATTCCTGCGCGATGGCGAGCGCGGGAATGACGTGTCCGCCCGTGCCGCCTCCTGCAATGATGACGCGCATGCTCAGCCTGCTTGCTGACTGACGTTGAGCAGCACTCCCACGTGGCCAGGGTGATGAACAGGGATGTTCCGCCGTACGAGATGAAGGGCAGCGGGATGCCTTTCGCCGGCATCAGGGCCAGCACCACGCTGATGTTGAACAGGGCCTGGACGACTACCATTGCTGTGATGCCGGTGGCGAGAAATTTGCCGAACATGTCTTCGGTGCGCAACGCCGTCCGCACGCCACGATACAGAAAGATGCCAAAAAGCGTGACCACGAGCACCGATCCCCACATGCCCAGTTCTTCTGCGGTCACGGCGAAGATGAAATCGGTATGCGGCTCGGGCAGGTAGAAGAGTTTCTGCTTGCCTTCCATCAGGCCGAGCCCGGTGAGGCCGCCGGTGCTGACGGCGATCATCGATTGAATGATGTGGAAGCCTTTGCCCTGCGGATCCTTGAACGGATCAAAGAAGGCCTGCATGCGGGCCCAGCGCCAAGGCACGCGCACGATCAGGAAGTAAAGCGGGACGAGCGAAGCAACGGCTCCGGCCCAAAGATACCTCATGTTCATGCCGGCGACGTAAAGCACGGCGGTGGAGATGGCGATGCAGGCGATGGCGGTGCCGAGGTCGGGCTCCTTGACGATAAGCAGCGCGAATAAAAGCGTGGGAGCTGCGGCCGGGAGCAGTACGTTTTTCCAGTCGGCGATCTGCTGCCAGCGCGTCTCGAGGAAGTACGCGAGATACAGGATGAGCGCTGGCTTTGCGACCTCCGAGGGCTGGAATGAGAAGCCACCGAACTTGATCCAGCGGTGCGTGTTGTGCGAGTCGCGGAAGAGGAAAACGGCGATCAGCAGCAGCGACGTGATGCCCAGAAACGTGAACACGACCGTCGGCCGGCGAAACACTTTGTAGTTCGACGTTCATGATCACGACCATGGCGACGATGCCGGCGGCGGCCCACGCCATCTGCCGCACCAGAAAGCCGTAAGGCGAGCCGAAGCGCTCCTTGGCCATCACCGCCGAGGCGCTGAACACCATCACCAGTCCGATGAAGACCAGCAATAGCGTGACCGTGAACAGCCACTTGTCGACGCTGACGCGCTTGGCCATTTACTCACTGCCTCCGGAGCGCTTGCTCCGACCTGCTCGCGTTCCTGCTTTCTCGCCGCCAGTTGCCGGACCAGGTCTTTGAAGACCTGTCCGCGATGTTCGTAACTGTCAAACTGGTCGAAGCTGGCGCAGGCCGGGGCGAGCAGCACGATGTCGCCTGGCGCTGCCGCTTCGCTGGCGCGCTTCACCGCGGCTTCCAAGAGTTCCGACTGCCCACGATCTCGGCACCTCTTGGCCTGCGACTCGATCTTCGCGGCCGCCGCGCCGATGGTGTAAACCCGCTTGACCCGCTCCTTCAGCAGTTCGTTCAGCACGCTGTAGTCGCTGCCTTTGTCCTTGCCGCCGAGGATCAGGTGAATGCGGCCCGGGAAGGATTCCAGCGCCTTGATGGTGGCGTCGACGTTTGTCGCCTTGGAGTCGTTGTAGTACTCGACGCCGCCAACGGTGGCGACGTATTCCAGGCGGTGCTCGACGGCCTTGAACTCGGCGACGGCGCCGCGGATCTTCTCGGGCGCGATGCCTGCCAGCATGCCAACGCAGACCGCTGCCAGCACGTTCTCGACGTTGTGCGCGCCCTTCAGGCCGATTTCGCTGACGGGCATGATGTTCCGTGTCGCCCTGCTGATCGCGCCAGACGATGTGGTCGCCGTGTACAAAGGCGCCGCGGTCGACTTCTTCCAGCCGGCTGAACCAGTAGCACCGCCGCTTTCGTCCCAGCCGCCAGTGCCGTACGTAGGTTGCGTTGTCGGCGTTCAGGACGGCAAAATCGCCCGCCGACTTGGTTCTCGAAGATGCGAGCCTTGGCGGCAGCGTAGTTCTCGAAGGTGTGGTGGCGGTCGAGATGGTCGGGCGTGACGTTCAGCACGACCGCAATCTGCGGATGGAAGCTCTCGATGGTTTCGAGTTGAAAGCTGCTGATTTCAAGCACAATCCAGGTGTCGTCGGTGGCGCTGGTCAACGAAGGTGATGGCCGGCGTGCCGATGTTGCCGCCGACAAGCGTTTTGCGTCCGCCAGCGGCGATGATATCGCCGGCCAGCGTGGTGGTGGTGGTCTTGCCGTTCGAGCCGGTGATGGCGACGATGTGGCCTTTCAGGAAGCGCGCCGCCAGTTCCACTTCGCCGATGACGGGGATGCCGCGCTCGCGCGCATGCACCAGCTGCGGAACGTCGTAGGGAACGCCGGGGCTGACGACGATCAGGTCCTGATCGCGGAACGTGCGCTCGCCGTGCTGGCCGGTCTCGACGCTGATGCCGTGGTCGAGGAGCTGCGGGATCTCGTCGCGAAGCTGCTCCGGCGATTTGGCGTCGGAGACGGCGACGCGTGGCGCCGCGGTCGCGCCAGAAACAGAGCGCTGGCGACGCCGGATTTCCCCAGCCCGACCACCAGCACGCGTTTGCCTTTGATATCCATCGCAAGTTTTGAAGAGGCGCACGTTAGGTGCGCCGAACTGAGCCTTATCTCTTTGCGTCGAGACGGCGAACGCCGTCGAGACACTTCGTCCAACTTGTCATTGTGCCACGTTCTCGCGGCGGCTACCGCAATTTCAATGTGGTGAGAGCAAAGAGTGCAAACACCAGCGAGGCGATCCAGAAGCGCACGATCACCTTGGACTCGCTCCAGCCCAGCAACTCGAAGTGGTGGTGGATGGGCGCCATCTTGAAGATGCGCTTCTTGCGCAGCTTGTACGAGCCCACCTGCAGGATGACCGAGAGCGCCTCGATCACGAACACGCCGCCGATGAAGGGCAGCAGCAGTTCCTGCTTGATGATGACGGCGACGGTGCCGATGGCGCCGCCCAGCGCCAGCGAGCCGACGTCGCCCATGAAGACCTCGGCCGGATGGGCGTTGTACCAGAGAAAGCCGATGGCCGAGCCGACCATGGAGCCGCAGAAGATGGTCACCTCCGAGACCTGCGGCATCTTCGACAACTCCAGGTAGTCGGCAAAAACGGCGTGGCCGCTGACATAGGTCAGGACGGTGAGCGCGCCGGCGGCGATCACCGTGCAGCCGATCGCCAGGCCATCCAGGCCGTCGGTGAGGTTCACGGCGTTGCTGGAGCCGACGATGATGAGCGCGACAAAAATAATGAACGGCAGAAACGCCAGCGGCCACAGGCAGTGTGATGCCAGCGCTGATCACCAGGTCGGGCCGGAAGTGCTTGAGGAACGGAACGATCAGCCGCGTCGAATACAGGCCGTGAGTGCTGCAAGCGCGATCAGAGTCGCGGCCAACGGCGAATGCCGCCAGGAACTGGTAGGCCAGCTTGGCGCGGCCGGTCAGGCCGAGGTTGCGGCGATGCACGACCTTCAGATAATCGTCGGCGAAACCGATGGCGCCGAAGGCCAGCGTCGCCAGCACGGCGATCCAGACGAAGCGATTGGTCAGGTCGGCCCAGAGCAGCGTCGGAACCAGCATGGCGACCACGATGAGGACGCCGCCCATGGTCGGCGTGCCGGCCTTCTTCTGGTGGGCCTTGGGGCCGTCTTCGCGGATGTACTGGCCGATCTGGAATTCGCGCAGGCGATGAACGACGGCCGGGCCAATGATCAGTCCGATAAACAGTGCAGTCAGGCTGGCGAAGGCGGTGCGGAAGGTCAGATAGCGGAAGATTCGGAACGGGCCGATATGAAAGACGACAAATCCCTTTTGGTAGAGCAACCAATAGAGCAAATTCGTCCCCGTTCTCAGATTGATCGGTGCAGCCGCAGCCGTCTCAGTGCGACGCCGTTCAAGGCAGCTAACAGCCCTTCCAAACTTCCAGCGCTCGTTCCAAGCGCACGCCGCGCGAGCCTTCAACAACACCGCATCGCCCGGCTTTCACTTCGCGCTTGCAGCCACTCGCCGGCTTCTTCCGGCGTAGCTGACAAACTCGCCGCCACGCCGGCTTCGTGCGCGCCTTCGACGATGGCCTTCGCCAAGCCACGCACGCCCAGCACGAAATCGATGCCGAGCTTCGGCCATGTGGCGGCCGCAGTCGCGATGCATCGTGCTCGCCCGCGGACCTAGCTCCAGCATTTCGCCGGCGACAACGATGCGGCGCTGCGCCGGCATCTGCGCCAGCGAACGAACCATGCTGTCGAGAGCCTTCGGATTCGAATTGTAGCAATCGTTGATGACGGTGGCTCCGCCGATCTCGAGCATTTCTCCGCGCTTGTCTCCGGCTGATAACGTGCGCCAGCGACTCGGCAGCCGCCTCCAGCTCGACGCCGTACTGAAGGCCCACGGCGACTCCCGGCCAGCGCGTTGTAGATGTTGTGCTCGCCCAGCAGCGGCAGGATAGCGCGTGCCGATTTGCCATCGGCGACGATGTCGAAGGCCGAGCCCGCGGGGCCGCGTGATTCGATGTTCTGCGCGCGATCACATCGGCTGAGCTGTGCAGTCCGAAGATCACCACGCGGCCGTGAAAGTCGCGCCCGAACTGCGAGACGTACTCGTCGTCGGCATTCAGCACCGCGATGCCGCCGGCGTGCAGAGACTCGATCAGCTCGTATTTTGCGCGTGCAATGCCGGCGATCGAATCGAAGAACTCCAGGTGCACGGGCGCGACCATGGTCACTACGCCGCAATCGGGCTGGGCCAGCTTCGCCAGGGCCGTGATTTCGCCGGCATGCGACATGCCCATCTCGATGACGGCGATCTCGTGCTCGGGCTCGAGTTTCAGCAGCTGCAGCGGCATTCCGAAGTGATTGTTCAGATTGCCTTGCGACTTCAGCACGCTGATGCCGGGTGGACAGAACATGGGCGATGATTTCCTTGGTCGTGGTCTTGCCTGCCGAGCCGGTTACGCCGATCAGCGGCTTGCCCCAGAGCGCCGCACCGCAGCTCCCAGACGCTGCAAGCGCGGCCAGCGGATCGTCGACTGCGAGCAGCTGTGACTTGATCGGCGAAGCGCTGCAAGCTGGTCGTGCTCGCACGACGGCGGCCACGGCGCCTTTGGCAGTGCGGCCTCGACATAAGTCGTGGCCGTCGAGGCGCTCGCCGCGCACGGCGAAGAACAGCTCGCCCGGCTGAATGGTGCGCGAATCGATGGAATAGCCGGTCGCGACCGCTTCGGCGTCGAACTCGCCGGTGGCGGGCATGAATTCGGCGGCACGCGCCAGGGTGAGCTTCATGATTCGGCCGGATGCGCTGAGCCGGTCCGTATCCGGCTGTATGCAGCGCCTTTCGTGCCACTTCGACATCGTCGAACGGAACGGCTCCGTCGCTGGTGACCTGAATCTTCTCGTGGCCCTTGCCCGCGATCAGCACGATGTCTCCGGCGTTGGCTTCGTCGATCGCCAACTCAATCGCCTTCCGGCGGTCTGGCTCGAGGTGTACTTCGTGCCGGTGCGCTGCAGACCCGGCAGAGCGTCATTCATAATGGCGATGGGATTTTCGCTGCGCGGATTGTCGCTGGTGAGGATCACGAAGTCGCTGCCAGCGCCGGCGGCTTCGCCCATCAGCGGACGCTTGGTGCGGTCGCGATCGCCACCGCATCCGAAGACCGTGATGATGCGGCCTCGCGCCTGCCGCGCTGTGCGAGAAAATCGCGGGCCACGGCCGTCAGGTTGCGCAGGGCGTCGTCGGTGTGCGCGTAGTCCACGATCACCGAGAACGGCTGGCCGACATCGACCCGCTGGAAGCGTCCGTCGACGCGGTCGATCTGATAGGCAGCCTCGGCGATGGCCTTGGGCTCGACATCGCGCGCGTAAGCCGCGGCTGCTGCAGCGAGCAGGTTGTACACGTTGACCCGGCCCGAGCAGCGGGCTCCAGATGGGATATTCGCCCTGCGGGGCGACCAACGTGAACTTGCGTTCCGTTGCTCTCGATGTTGAGATCGGCGGCGTGAAAGTCGCCCGAGCCGATGCCGTAGGTCAGCACTTCCTGCTGCTTCTTGCAGAGCTTGAGCAGCCGCTTGCCATATTCGTCTTCGATGTTGATGATAGCGGCGCGCGGCGGCTCTGTCCCTGAACCCTGGAACAGGATCGTTTTCGACTCGAAGTACTTCTCCATCGTCACGTGATAGTCGAGATGGTCGCGCGTGAGATTGGTGAAGATGGCGACGTCAAACGGAACTCCGTAAACGCGCTGCTTGCTCCAGCGCGTGCGAGGAAACTTCCATCACCGCTTCGGTGCACCCGGCCTGGAGCGCGCGCGCGAAGAACTGATTCAGCTCCAGCGCTTCGGGCGTGGTGTGCGGAGCAGGGAAGCGCTCGTCCTCGATGCGATACTCGACAGTACCGATCAGCGCGGTTTTGCGACCTGTCGGCCCGCAACATGCGCATTCAGCAGGAATGATGTGGTGGTCTTCCCGTTCGTCCCCGTGATGCCGGTGATGGTCAAGCTTCTCGGCGGGGCGTCCATAGAAGTTCGCGCTCAAACGCGCCAGCGCGCGACGCCCGTGTTCGACCTGCGCCCAGGCCAAGCCGGGACGCGGAGGCAGCGAATCGCTGACGATCGCGACCGCTCCAGACTCAAGGGCTTTGTCGATGAATTGATTGCCGTCGGTACGTTTCGCCGCGCATGGCGACGAAACACCAGCCCGGCTTGACCCGCCGGCTATCGTAGTCGAGACCGGCGATGGGAGGATTGCCCTGCTGCGCCAGATATCCAACGCCGTCCAGCAGCTCAAGGAAATTCATTCTACCCGCATTATATCTGCGTGTTTGCGCATGACGAGCGACGCGAAGACATATCGTGGCCGGCAAAACCACGCTCGTAATCAGAAAACCTGTTAATGCGTGAAGCGCACGGTGACATGCTGTCCGGCGACCAGGCGGCTTCCAGGCGCGGGATACTGCTCACGCGCGATGCCGCTCCCAATCGCGTTGATCTCCATGCCCGATTGCTGCGCGATTTCTACTGCCGAACGTAAGGGCTTGCCGAGGAATGACGGCACCACTGCGCCGCCATCGACATCGAGAACGACTGTGCCGTTGGTCGGCGCCGGCTCCGTCGTGGGCTCAGGCATCGCAGGAATAGTGCTCTGCGCTTGCGCCGCTTCTGGAGCGGGGTTCGTTGCTGCTGGAATTGTGGCCGTCACCTCGTTCAGCGGGGTCGCTTTCTTCATGGTGGGAGCTTGAGGCGCAGGCGTACTTGCTGCGGCGGTCTGATCGTCCTGCAACGGTGCGCCCAGATGATCGGAAGACTCGTCGACGTCAGCGCCCTTGGCCGACGCTAGCAGCGTGTCCCGCTGCGTGCTCTTCACGTCCAGATCGTGCGGGACATGCAGATATTCCAGCACCTGCTGCGCAATGCGCTTGAAGACCGGAGCGCAAACCTGCCCGCCCTGGTGCAGTCCTGCGGGTGAATCAAGGATGACGGCAATGGTAATTGCCGGGGTATTCACGGGCGTGAATCCGATGAAGGAAGCCACGTACTTGGTCTTGGAATAAGCGCCGGTGTTGGGGTCGACCTTCTGCGCCGTGCCGGTCTTTCCGGCAACGGTGTAGCCGTCGAGAATCGCTCGCCGCGCAGTGCCGAACAGCACCACGCCTTCCATCATCTTCTTCATCTCCGCTGCAGTCATAGTGGTGACTACGCGGTGCTGTTGCGCGGGATGATAAACGACCGGCAGCGCCTTGCTGTCGGGCGGTAGCTCGCCGGCCACGATGCGGGGCGGCGTGTAGACGCCATCGTTGGCGATGGTCGATACCAGCGAGATGGTCTGCAGCGGCGTCACGCCAATTTCCTGGCCCATCGAGATGGCGCCGATAGAAACCTTCGACCAGTGATTCACCGGTCTTGGCCATGCCACGGGTCTCGCCCGGCAACTCGATGCCTGTCTGTTGGCCGAAGCCGTAGTTGTGCAGGTACGCATACAGCCGGTCCTCACCCAGCTTCATGCCAACCTTGATAGCGGCGACGTCGCTGGAGTGCGCCAGCGCTTCGGCGATGGTGACCACGCCCAGGCTCTCGTGGTCGTGGATCTTCATGCCGAAAACGTCGATTGCGCCGTGTTGGCAGTCAATTTTGTCGTCGGGCGTGACCAGGTGCTGGTCGATGGCCGCCGAGTAAGTCACGATCTTGAAAACGGAGCCTGGTTCGTAGACGTCGCTGACCGCGCGGTTCTTCAACGATTCCGGGGGGACGCTATTGAAGACGTTGGGATTGAATGTCGGCCGATTGACCAGCGCCAGAATTTCACCGGTGCGCGGATTCTCGACGACCACGGTTCCAGCAATGGCCTGCGTGTCCTGCATGCCTTGATCCAGTTCTTTTTCGGCGATGTACTGGATCGTCTGGTCGATGGTCAAAACCAGGTTTTGTCCTGGATCCGGCGGGCGTTCCACGCGGTCGAACTTCGCCCGTCGGGCGTCGATCGAGATCATCTCCTGCCCGGGAATGCCGCGAAGATCGTCATCAAACTCGCGCTCGAGTCCGCCTAACCCCTCGTCGTCCATACCGACGTAGCCGATGGTTTGAGCAGCCAATTCGCGCTTGGGATAGAAACGCTTGGGTTCTTTGCGGAAGTAGATGCCGTGAAGATTGAGTTCTCTGATGCGGTCCGCCGTCTCGCCGTCGACCTTGCGTTTCAGATAGACGAAGTTCCGGTTCCCCTGCAAGTGAGTCAGGATGTCCGTCGGACTCATCTTGAGGACGGGGCTGAGGATGCTGGCGGTTTGCGCCAAGTCGCCGATCTCGCCGGGGACAGCAAAAACAGAATCGACATCGATCGACATCGCCAGCGCATAACCATTACGGTCGTAGATATTGCCGCGGCGAGGCTCGATGGGAATCGTGCGTTGCTGCTGGCGCGTCGCGCGCAGCATGAAGTCCTGGTATTTCACGACCTGCAAGCGGAACAGCCGGAAACAGATGATGAGAATCCAAATGAAAAGAAGGGCAGCAAAGATGTAGAGACGTTTGCTTGGTGTTTTCGGAGCGCTCGCCCGCATTCCCCGGTACTCCATTCTGCTGCGCTCGGCTGGTTCGCCGGCTGAACTTAGCGATACTGCCAGGGCCGCTTTATGTGGCGAAGGCGGTCCGTTGTTGCCGGACCGCCGGTAAAGTTATGGCTGAGGACCCGGGCTAGAGCCCCTGCTCTAATGCAGCGTTAAAGCGCCGCTGTGCCATCGAAAAATTGCGGGCCCGAAACAGCTGCAAGCCCGAAACTACTGCAGACCTGAAACCACCATGATGCCGTTGGCTTTCGCCATAACCGGCGTCGCCGGATCAATTGTGCCCGCATCCATCGACTGCCACTGGCCTTCTTCCGGACGCTGCATTCCCATCTGGCGCGCCAGACGATCGATACGCGAAAGGTCCTTCAGCGAAGCCTCTTCGAGGCTCAGGGTGCGGTTAGTTTCAGCGATAGCGTCGCGCTGCGCTTTCAGTTGCTCGATCTTGTAGCCATACTCGATCGCGCTGAAGTGCTGAAACAGATAAACCATGACGAACAGGAAGAGCATACCCAGAGTGATGCCGAAGGTCGCCATCTCGCGACGGCGCTTGGGGTCGGTCACCATTACGACGCGCGAATTGTCGATGCGCTTGGCGAAATAAATTTCTGGAGTGCCGATGAACATGCCGCGCGGCGGCTGCTGCGCCGACACCTGCTCGTTCCACTCACCAGTCTGTGCCAAGGTCGGGTAAAGAACTCCGGCTGCCATAACTTTCTCCTGCCTGCCCCGCTTCTCAATGTCGCGGCGGCGATCCTTAATTTTGGGTACACGGGCCGAATTCCAGGAGCCCTGAACTTATTCACATTACCCACAGCTTTTTCCGCAGCCACCCACCGAACTAGTGAAGGAAGGTTGCGAAGTTGCGCAATCGAGAAACTGACTTCTGCCGCCGCCTAAAGCCGGCTTTCCTAAAACCTGAACCCTGGACGCTGGCCTGAAGGCCAGCTCTACCGAACTCAAATCTTTTCCGCTGCCCGCAGCTTCGCGCTGCGCGACCGCGGATTGCGATCGATCTCTTCCTCGTCGGCGGTCACCGGCTTCTTGGTCAGCACGCGGTAAATACCGTCGCGCGCTCCCTCTCGCAGCGCATCTTTCACGATGCGATCTTCCAGCGAGTGGAAGCTGATGATCACTAACCTGCCGCCCGGCTTCAACACCTGAGGAGCGGAGCTTTTGCTCAACAGCGTCTTCAGGTCATCGAGTTCACGGTTCACCAGAATTCGGAGGGCCTGGAAGGTCTTTGTCGCCGGATGAATGCGCCGTTCAGCTTGGTTCATTGGCCGGGCCGCAGCCGATACCACCTCCGCAAGTTGTGCGGTGGTATGAATCGGCCGCGCCCGACAAATGGCTCTGGCGATTCTCCGCGACCTCCTTTCCTCACCGAATTCGTAAATCGCATCGGCAAGCTCGCGCTCGTCGATGCGGTTTACCACTTGTTCGGCGGTCAGCCCCGACTGCGTATCCATCCGCATATCAAGAGGCCCGTCCGCCTGAAAACTGAATCCTCGCGCTGCGTTTTCCAATTGCATGGAACTGACACCCAGATCGGCCAGCATTCCGTCTGCGGATGCTGCCGCCACATGCTCGGCCACCTCGGCGAAGGAGGCATGCACCAGCTCGATGTGCGGCCAGTCACCCGCCAACTCCGCCGGCGGTTTTGTCAGTCGCTCGCGCGCCCGTTCCAACGCTGCCGGGTCCTTATCGAAGCCGATCAAACGACCCTGTGCGCCGAGGCGTTTTGCGATTTCCCAACTGTGCCCGCCTAAGCCAAGGGTCAAGTCGATAAAGGTCCCGCCGCGCCGAACGGCCAGGAATTCGATCGCTGGTTTTAAAAGAACTGAGACATGGCTAAATTCCTTCTCGCCATGTCCGCCCCCGGGGGCGTTCGATTCTGCAAACTCGTTGTCCACCCACTCCAACAATCTCGCGGACTAAAGTCCGCTCGAGACGACAAGGTGAGGAGCTTTACGCGGCGCTAAAGCACCGCTCTACCCAAATGCACAGCCCACTAAATCCCCAGGCCGCTCAGAGTGGTTTCGTCATCTTCAGTGAAGGGCTCGGCAACCGCCTTGCGGAGCTCGTCCGCATTCCGCACCACCAGGTGCTTCAGATTGCCCATCACCGCGACCTCACCCTTGAGGTTGGCGGTCTCGCGCAAAACCTGCGGCATCAGCAGCCGACCCTGCCCATCGAACTCGACGACCTGCCCGTAGTAGCTGGTACGTTCGAGAAATTTCTGCTTGGTCTTGTTCATCTCAGGCAACGCAGCCAGCTTGCGTTCGATCTCTTCCCACGACTGCAGGGGATATACCTTGGCACTTCTGCCGTCCCAGCTGGTTATGTAGAATTGCGCCGAATAGTTCTCGTCGATTTCGCGCTTGAATTCCGCGGGCATCTTGAGACGCCCCTTCTCGTCCAAACGCGTTAAATGGGTGCCGCGAAACATAAAGTTCGGCGTTGCCGTTAACTCTCACAAAGGGGGCAAACATTCCCGACCTCAAAGCGCGGTTGCGATTGAGCAATGACGATTCGTTGCATTCGCATCCAGAATCTCTCCGAGGTTGAAGGTTCTGTACCACTGCCTCCCACTTCGTACCACTTACGACGTATCGTATACCTAAATCGTTGCCTGTCAAGAGGAAATTAGGACTTGCCGCGTCTTTCTGGCCTCAGCCTTGACGGCCACAATTCCTAGCGTCTTCTCAATCTAAGAAGCACAATAAAATGGGTTTACTAAGAATGTTCCTACGGTACCGGTAAGTACCGGATTGGGCGGGATTTTTCAAAAGTTAGCTAAGCTAAGCGTCGTGCAAGTTAGCTAAGCAAAAAAAGGCCCGCCATTTCTGAGGGGCCTCGGTCCTGGCTTGCGGTGAAAGTTCTAGTGATGGTGCGGAGCCGACGATGTTACTTGCACGATCGACCGGGGGTTGTTGTCAGTCGAAACGATGCAGGCCTTGTTCGCCGAGATCATGAACCCATAGCCTATCGGTGACCCATTGTCGAATAAGGTCACGGCGCCGTTGCCGGCCACCGTATAGGTCCCTGAGCCTGACTGGTTCATCTGAGTGCCATCCGGGCCGCTCTGGTCACAGGTGATGGACCCGTTGCCGGCACCGTCCGCCAGAAGACGTTGATGGTGCTGTCCGTGTCACCCTTGTACAGCGGCAGAGAGCCTCCCAAGTCTTCCCCTTACAGCGAAGCGTTGCTGAATGGGCCCGGCGACTGCGGTTCGAAGTACGAAACCTCGGCGCCCTTTACATCACCCGTCCCGGCGACAGCGTTGATGCAGAAACCCTGGTTGAGAGCGGCCATGTAGCAGACAATTACGGCTCCGCCGGGCCGGCATGGGTCACCGTCTTCAGTCGCAAGGGATTTTGCGCTGAGGCAAAGTGACAAAAGAGGGCGGCGATTAGGGGCAGAAGCGACGAGACACGGCGCGATCCTGACATGGGTTCTCCGCTGATTTGGGAATTCACTCGACGGTAGGCAAACGGCGGAGACAGCCGCAGAAGATCACGAACAAATAAGCAGACTCAGCTATCGAACGAGTGCAGAGGTAAAGACTGGTGATGCTCGCAGAAGAGGTAGTCTATCGCAGGAGCCTGTTTAAAAAATAGGAAATTCAGGCCGGTGCAGCGCAGCTAACCTTGGTGTGGGTCAGCGGGTGAGCGCTCGAGTCCGAGTCCCGGCAGGTATGAGCGGACTATTCAGTTTAGTTCGCAGCCACCGCCGTTCATCATGCAGCAATTCGAATGCCCGCATCCCGCGGCGGGCGAGGCTGAATGGTCTTTCGCATTGACAGCGAACGTCGAGAGCTGCTGCTCCAACTTTTCGGTATGGCACTTCGGGCACTCGGCTTTCTGTCCGCCGAAAACAATCGCTTCAAACTTGTGGCCGCAGGATTCGCAACGGTATTCAAAAATCGGCATCTCTTGCTCCGTCCCCTGAAATTTCTTTGCCGGCTCGATGAGTCGGCAGTTCTTCGGGATGACTCTATTATAGAGACAGGAGCCGTTTACCATCGCCGCCCAGGATCCAACCTCACGATCCGTCTCGCAACCACATCCGTCCCCGGGGGCGAAGATGCACGCGCCCGACTTCTTCGGTGAGCCCTTCCGTCCGCGGCGGCCCTTTCTCAACGGTCACACGCAGACGATCGCCGGGAATTTTCTGCCGCGACGCAATCTGCTTCCTTCCGCAGAGGAGCGGCTGTTTAACGTCGAACCTGGAGTGCAGGTGCTGTGTCACTGTCACTGGCAAGCCTTGCGCAAAACCGCAATGACGCTAGTCATCGTGCACGGTCTGGAAGGCTCCAGCGATTCGCAATATGTGGTCGGGACCGGTAGCAAAGCATGGGAAGCCGGCATGAATGTCGTTCGCATGAACATGCGGAACTGCGGTGACACCGAGCATCTTGGGCCCACCCTTTACAACTCCAGCATGTCCGCCGACGTTGGCGTGATCGCCAAAACGCTGATTGCCGATGACGATTTGCAGAAGCTGGCGTTCGTGGGCTACTCGATGGGCGGCAATCTTGTTTTGAAGTTGCTTGGCGAGTGGGGCTCCGATGCTCCGCACCAGGTGAAGGCCGGAGTGGGCGTGTCGCCCGCGGTTGACTTGGCCCCGTCGGCTGACGCTTTGCATAATCCTGCCAACCGCATCTACGAATGGAAATTCTTGCGCGGCTTGCGGCGGCGCCTTCGTCGTAAAGCGGCGTTGTTTCCTGGCCGCTACGATCTTCGTCATTTGCGCGGGATGCGCAGCCTGCGCGACTTCGACGATAGGATCACGGCGCGCTATTCGGGGTTTCGCGATGCTCAGGACTACTACACGCGAGCGGCTGCGGCGCGCGTGGTCGAGCACATTGCAATACCAACGCTGGTGCTGCATTCGCTTGACGATCCATTCATTCGGGTGCTGCCGCCTACTCGCGAGAAACTGCTGCAGAACCCTTACATCACTTACGTTGAAACGGCTCGTGGCGGCCACTGCGCCTTTCTCGCCGATGCCAACGGCTACGACGGCCGATGGGCGGAAAGACAGGCGATCGTCTTTATTCAGCGCGCCGAACGCGGCGATCCGCTTAGATTCATCTCCCGTTAACAGGCGGCCGAATGTCCCACAATGTGATAGGGAATTACAGTTTGGTCGGGTAAGGTTTTTTGCGATAGAATTGCGGCGCTTCTGCGCCAGCCAAAATCCCCGCGTTTTTCTTCGAGCGGCAACAAGACAACAGGCTGCTGCCGCTGTGTTGGCTCGGTAATCCAAAATGAAGCCTTTCGCCTAAGGCATTGAAGTGAGGTCCTGGCTATGATTCCGCAACAGGCAAAGAAAGCTAGCAGCGGCAGCATCGATCAGTTGGCCATCAACACGATTCGCACACTTGCAATCGATGGCGTGCAGAAAGCCAACTCGGGACATCCGGGTACTCCGCTGGGCGCCGCACCCACGGCGTACGCCCTGTGGCAGAAAGTACTTCGCTACAACCCGCAGCAGCCCTGGTGGCCCAACCGCGATCGCTTTGTTCTTTCTGCCGGCCATGCTTCGATGTTGCTATACGCACTGATTCATCTCACCGGGGTTAAAGCTGAGAACAAGAGCTATGAGAGTCAGGACCGCTTGGCGGTCACGCTTGAGGACATTAAGACCTTTCGCCAGGAAGGGAGTCGCTGCCCGGGCCATCCCGAATATGGATGGACAACGGGTGTAGAAGCCACGACCGGCCCGCTTGGGCAGGGTGTGGCCGATAGTGTTGGGATGGCGATCGCGAGGCAGTGGCTGGCCGCAACCTATAACCGGCCTGGGTACGACTTGTTCGATTTCAATACGTACGCTCTTTGTGGCGATGGCTGCTTGATGGAAGGCGTTTCCAGCGAAGCAGCTTCGCTCGCCGGACATCTGAAGCTTGCGAACCTGTGCTGGATCTACGACTGCAATCACGTGACGATCGAAGGCCACACCGATCTGGCTTTCACCGAAGATGTGGCGACGCGATTCATGGCATATGGCTGGGAGGTCGCTCGCGTTAGCGATCCCAACGACATTGAACTGGTCGAGCGTGCCCTGAAGCGCTTCCACGACACCACCGATCGTCCCACGCTGATCATCGTGCACAGCCACATCGGTTATGGCGCACCACACAAGCAGGATACCTCTGCCGCTCACGGCGAGCCGCTGGGAGTCGAAGAAGTTCGGCTGACGAAAGAATTCTTCGGATTCTCGCCGGACGAGTCATTTGTGGTGCCTACCGGCGTGCGCGAACATTTCGCTGCGGGCATGGGTGCGCGCGGAGCCAAGTTGAGCAAGGAATGGGATGCAATGTTTGCGCGTTACAAGGCGCAATATCCGGACTTAGCCGCGGACATCGAAAATATGAACCAGCGCGGTCTGCCGGCCGGATGGGAGAAGGCGCTGCCAACTTTTGCTACGAACGCCGCCGGCATGTCCACGCGCGACGCGTCGGGAGAAGTTCTGAACGCCTTGTCGCAAAAAATTAACTGGCTGATGGGCGGCGCGGCCGACTTGTATCCCAGTACAAAAACTCGTCTTGAGTTCGAATTTGCCGGCGACTTCCAGGCTCAAGGAGAACTGGGCAACTACAAGGGACGCAACTTCCACTTCGGCATTCGAGAGCACGCGATGTGCGCCATCGTGAATGGCATGGTGCTGACCGGGTTGCGCGCGTTCGGTTCCGGCTTTTTGATTTTCACCGACTACGCCCGCGGCGCGCTTCGGCTGTCGTCGCTCATGGAAATTCCGGCGCTGCACATCTGGACGCACGACACCATCAGCCTCGGCGAAGACGGCCCGACCCATCAGCCGATCGAGCAACTCGTATCGCTGCGCGCTGTCCCCGGTATGCTGGTGATTCGGCCGGCAGATGCCAACGAGATGAGCGAGGCCTATCGCGTCGCGATGATCACGACGGATCACCCGTGCGAGATCATTTGCAGCCGCCAGGCGCTGCCAATTTATGACCGCACAAAGTTTGCCGCTGCCAGCGGGCTGGCGAAAGGCGCCTACGCGATGGTCGATGCGCCCGATGGAAAGCCCGACGTCATCCTGATCGGCTGTGGCAGCGAAGTTGCGCTCTGCGTCCAGGCGTGGGAGCAGCTGACGAAGGAAGGGATCAAGACCCGCGTGGTCAGCATGCCAAGCTGGGCGCTGTTCGATGCGCAGGACCAGGTGTATCGCGACAGTGTGCTGCCGCCGTCAGTCGGCGCGCGCGTAACCGTCGAAGAGGCTTCGCCGATCGGCTGGGAGCGTTATGCCGGACGTACGGGCGTTGTGCTTGGCATGCACACCTTTGGCATGTCGGCGCCGATGAAAGTCGTGATGCAGCATTTCGGATTTACCGTGGACCACGTGGTTGCAGCAGCCAAGCAGGCGATCGCGAATTCGAAGTAAGAACCAAGGGCGGGGAGGCTATAAAAAATGTCAGACGGAATGTCGGATGCATTTGTATTTTTCGGGGCCACGGGCGATCTCGCCTATAAGCAAATCTTTCCTTCCTTGCAGGACTTAATTCGCGACGAAGGTTTCAACGTTCCGATCATCGGAGTGGCTAAGGCCGGATGGACCTTGGACCAGTTGAAGCAGCGCGCCAAAGAAAGCCTGGAGGAGCATGGAGGCCTGGAGCAGGGGCCTTTCGAAAAACTCATCAGTTTGCTGCGCTACGTTGACGGCGATTACGCCGATGCGGCGACTTTCACCGAACTGCGCAAGCAGTTGGGCGACGCCAAGGCTCCTCTGCATTATTTAGCCGTACCGCCCAGCCTGTTCGGCACCGTAGCGGAGCAACTGGCGAAGTCCGGTTGCGCCGACAATGCGCGCGTGGTGATTGAGAAGCCCTTCGGCCACAATCTGGCGACGGCGCTGCAGCTGAATCGCACGCTGCACAAGTATTTTCCCGAAGAGAACATCTATCGCATCGATCACTACCTCGGCAAAGAGCCGGTGCAGAACATTCTGTACACGCGTTTCGCCAATCCCGTCTTCGAGCCCATCTGGAATCGCGAGTATGTACGCTGTATCCAGATCACCATGGCCGAGAATTTCGGCGTCAGCGACCGGGGCAAGTTCTACGACGAGACCGGAGCTCTCCGCGACGTTGTGCAAAACCACATGCTGCAGGTGCTGGGCAATCTCACGATGGATCCGCCTACCGGCGAGGCTCACGAAGCGGAGCGCGATTCCAAGGCTGCGCTGCTGAAAGCCGTTCGCCCCATCAAGCCGGAAGACGTGGTGCGCGGCCAATACAACGGTTACAAGAAGGTCGAAGGCGTGGCTCCGGGGTCAACGGTTGAAACTTTCATTGCGATCAAACTGTATATCGACACCTGGCGCTGGGCCGGCGTGCCGATTTACATCCGCGCCGGCAAATGCCTGCCGGTGACCTGCATGGAAGCGATGGTGGAGTTCAAGCGCCCGCCGCGCGAGACTTTCCACGAAGTGGTGCCCGCGAGCTCCTCGCACATGCGCATGCGAGTCAGCCCGGATATCAGCATCGGTTTTGGTGTGCGAGTGAAAGTGCCGGGCGAGCGCATGGTTGGACAGGATGTCGAGTTGAACCTGAAGAGCCACGCCACCGACGACATGCCGCCGTATCAGCGTTTGCTGGGCGACGCCATGCGCGGCAATGGTGAGCTTTTCGCGCGCCAGGATCTGGTGGAAGCGCAGTGGCGCATCGTGCAGCCGATCCTGGATAACGTTACGCCGGTGTATGCGTACGAGCCGGGAACATGGGGTCCGGACGAAGCTCAACAACTCATCGGAGCCGATGGGCCGTGGGTCAATCCCATGACAGCGCAGGACGAAGCGCGCTCGCAAGCGGCCACTCGGGGATAAATGAACGCGAAGAAAGTGAAAAAGCCGAAGCCTACAGTGCCCCGCTCACGTAAGGTGAGGGACCTGGTCTTTCTTTTCGATGTCGACAACACGCTTGCTCGACAACGATCGCCTGCAGAGTGACCTGTTCCGCCATATCGAGCGCGAATTTGGCCGTGAGGCTCGGGCTCGCTACCTGGAAATCTTCGAGGAGTTGCGGGACCAACTCGGCTACGCCGACTACCTTGGGGCACTGGAGCGCTATCGTCAGGAGAAGCTGCACGATCCGCGCTTCCTGCACATGGCGAACTGGCTCATCGAATATCCCTTCGCGGCGCGCCTGTATCCCGGCGCTATCGAGGTGGTCAAGCATGTCAAGAAGTGGGGGCAGGTCGCAATTTTGTCCGACGGCGATGCCGTGTTCCAGCCGCGCAAAGTCGAGCGCTCGGGGCTATGGAAAGCCGTTGGCGGCAATGTGATGATCTTCATTCACAAAGAGCAGGAGCTGGAGTGCGTGGAGATGCTGTATCCGGCCCGCCGTTACGTCATGGTCGACGACAAACTACGATTACTGGAAGCCATCAAAGACATCTGGAAGGATCGCGTAACTACTGTCTTCGTTAAGCAGGGTCATTACGCGCGCGACAAGAAGTCGCTCGCGCAGTACCGGCCTGCGGATATCAGCATCCACCGCATCGCCGACCTGCTCGACATCGAACTACGCTCGTGGGTGCGGAAGTAGAGGTTGAAATGAAAGCCACGCAACAATTGAACGAACTCGGCCAGAGCCTCTGGCTCGACAACATTACACGCCAGATGCTCGACAGCGGAACCCTCAAGAAATATATCGACGAGCTGTCGATCACAGGCTTGACGTCCAATCCCACGATTTTCGACCAGGCCATGACACATGGCGACGCCTACAACGACGAGATGGCGCGACTGATGTCCAGCGGCAAGTCGGTTGAGGATGCCTTCTTCGAGATGGCGATTGAGGACCTGCGACGGGCTGCGGATCTGTTCGCCGATATCCATCAGCGGACTTCGACGGTTGACGGATGGGTTTCACTCGAGGTTTCGCCGCTGCTCGCCTATGACGCCGTCAAGACGGCCGCGGTGGCGAAGCAGTTGCATCAGAAGGCGGCTCGTCCAAACCTGTTCATCAAGATTCCGGGAACCACCGAAGGACGCACCGCTATCGAAGAGGCGATTTTCGCCGGCGTCTCCGTCAATGTTACGTTGCTCTTCAGCCGCGAACACTATCTGGGGGCGGTCGACGCCTACATGCGCGGCCTGGAGCGGCGCGTGGAAGCTGGCTTGAGTGCCGACGTGCGCTCGGTGGCGTCGCTGTTTGTCAGCCGTTGGGACAAGGCAACCATGGACAAAGTTCCAGGCGAACTTCGCGACAAGCTTGGTCCGGCAGTCGGCGCCCAGACCTACAAGGCGTATCGCGATGTGCTGGAAACTGACCGGTGGCAGCGTCTCGAGAATCTCGGAGCCCGTCCGCAACGACTGCTGTTCGCCAGTACCGGAACGAAAGATAAGAAAGCATCAGACGTGCTGTACATCGGCGCGCTCGCCGCTCCCAACACCGTCGACACGATGCCGGAAGAAACGCTGCTGGCGTTTGCCGAGCACGGCAGCGTCGGCAAGCCGCTTGCCCGCGATGGGGGAGATTGCGAACAGGTTCTGGCAGCCTTCAGCAAAGCCGGGATCGACGTCGCCAAGCTGGCCGCCGATTTGCAATCGGAGGGCGCCAAGTCGTTCGTGGATTCCTGGAAAGACCTGCTCAGCTCCATTGAGTCCAAGAGCAAAGCTTTGAAGTAAGGAGATCATATGCCGGAGCCGAAGATGACCACACAGCGACCGATCGATACATCTGCCTGGAAGGCACTGCAGCGCACTACGCCAAGATCAAGGACGCCCAACTACGGCAGCTTTTCGCCGAAGACCCACAGCGTGGTACACGGCTGACTGCCGAAGGCGCCGGGCTGTATCTGGATTATTCCAAGAACCGCGTCACCGACGAGACCATGGGACTGCTGGTGCAATTGGCGCGTGAGCGCGGCGTGGAGCAGCGCAGGGATGCCATGTTTCGCGGCGAGAAGATCAACATCACGGAAAGACGTGCGGTGCTGCATATTGCTCTGCGCGCGCCTAAGGGTACAAAGATCGAAGTTGACGGCAAAGACGTCGTAGCCGACGTGCACGCCGTTCTCGACAAGATGGCGGCGTTCTCGGACCGCGTGCGCAGCGGCGAATGGAGGGGTCACACCGGCAAGCGCATCAAGAACGTTATCAACATCGGCATCGGCGGCTCGTATCTCGGTCCGGAGATGGCTTACGACGCCCTGCGCGACTTCTCGGACCGCTCGATGACGTTTCGCTTCGTAGCCAACGTCGACGGCGCTGCCTTCACCGACGCCACCCACGATCTTAACGCCGACGAGACGCTCTTTATCCTTTCTTCAAAAACCTTCACCACACTGGAAACCATGACTAACGCCGCGACCGCGCGCAAGTGGGTTGTGGACGCGCTGAAAAGCGACGCCGCGGTAGCCAAGCATTTCGTCGCGGTCTCGACGAATACAGAAGGAGTGGAGAAGTTCGGCATCGACACCGCCAACATGTTCGGCTTTTGGGATTGGGTTGGCGGACGGTATTCAATGGACTCGGCCATCGGTTTGTCGACCATGATTGCGATCGGGCCGGATAATTATCGGGAGATGCTGGCCGGCTTCCACGCCATGGACGAGCATTTTCGCACTACTCCGCTGGAGAAGAATCTGCCGGCGCTGATGGGGCTTCTGACAGTGTGGTACAACAACTTTTTCGGTGCGCAAACGGTCGGCATCATGCCTTACGCCGACAATATGAAGCGCTTTCCGGCTTATCTGCAGCAGCTGCAGATGGAGAGCAACGGCAAGCACGTCGATCTTGAGGGTAATCACGTTGAATGGCAGACCGGCCCGATCATCTGGGGCGAGCCCGGCACCGACGGGCAGCATTCGTTTTATCAGTTGATTCATCAGGGGACGAAGCTGATTCCGTGCGACTTCATCGCGTTCCTCCAGCCCCTGAGTCCTCTCACCGTGATGCACGACTACCTTACAGCCAATGTTTTCGCTCAGGCGGAGGCTCTGGCATTCGGCAAAACGGCAGAGGAACTGAAGGCTGAAGGTTCGCCGGATTTTCAGACTCCATTTCGTGTTTGCGAAGGCAACCGTCCGACCAATACAATCCTGGTCGATAAACTGACGCCGCGCGCCTTGGGCACGCTGGTTGCGCTCTACGAACACAACGTATTCACGCAGGGCGCGGTTTGGAACATCGATTCCTTCGATCAGTGGGGCGTCGAATTAGGGAAAGTGCTGGCCAAGCGCATTATTCCTGAACTGGAGAGCACAAGCGCGCCGGCCTTGAAACACGACAGTTCGACGAACACGCTGATCAGCCGGTATCGCAAGGCCCTGGGTCGGAAGAATTTAGCTGTTGCTGTCTCACGTTGTCAGACAAGCGAGCTTCGGCTTGCGAGGAATCTGCTTGTGAACGCATCCAGCACATCACGTGACCCGCATGCTGCCCTCAAAAAGGAGGCTGCGGAATACGCTCTCCGCTATGTCAAATCCGGGCATGACCGTCGGCCTGGGCACTGGTTCCACGGCCATCTTCGCCATACGCCACATCGGCGCGCTGCTGAAAAGCGGAGAACTGAAGGGCCTCATTGGTTTCGCCACTTCGAAAGCATCGTGGGACGCGGCAGTAGAGCCTGGGGATACCGATGCTGACCGACGACCTGCCGAAGAATATCGACGTGACGATCGACGGTGCGGATGAAGTCGATCCACAGCTCAATCTGATCAAGGGTGGCGGCGGCGCACTGTTGCGCGAGAAACTGGTCGCCCAGGCGTCCAAGTACGAGATCATCGTGGTTGACGAAAGCAAGCTTTCGCAGAGACTAGGAACGCTGCATGTGCTTCCGATTGAAGTCTTGCCATTCGGCTGGCGTTCGCAGGCGCGTTTCCTGGAGTCACTTGGCGCCAGGTACACGGTTCGACAAACTGCCGACGGTCGCGAATACCACACCGATCAGGGAAACTTGATCCTCGACTGCGACTTCGGACCAATTGTAGACGCAGCCAAGCTGGCGCTGGAACTCGAGGCCCGCGCCGGCATTGTTGAGCACGGCTTGTTTCTTGGCTTGACCCACAGTGTGGTAGTCGCTGGTGTGAACGGGATTCGGGAGCTGAAGCGAACCTGAGCGTGCCCGTTGAAACCCCACGGAAGCAGCTGTTGGAAGTTCTACCAGGCTGCTGGAGTTACCCTGAACATTGATGGCACCTTCAACCACACCACCCGAAGATCAGTCGACAACATGTGCTGAGAAGAGGCGGCTGGGCGAGGCGGCGCGCCAGGAAAAGCTGTGGCGCCGCTGGGGCACCTATCTCAGCGAGCGGCAGTGGGGAACGGTTCGCGAGGACTACAGCGCTAACGGTGATGCCTGGAATTACTTTCCTCACGATCATGCCCGCAGCCGGGCGTATCGCTGGGGCGAGGATGGTATCGCCGGATTCTGCGATGAGAAGGAGACGCTCTGCCTGGCACTGGCGATGTGGAACGGTAAGGATCCGATTCTGAAAGAGCGTCTGTTTGGGCTCACGAATAGCCAGGGCAACCACGGGGAAGACGTCAAGGAGCTTTATTACTATCTCGACGCCACGCCCACTTGCTCGTATGCCCGCATGCTGTACAAGTATCCGCAGGCCGCGTTCCCATACCAGCAGTTGATTGACGAGAATCGGCGTCGCGGCTTGAACGATCCGGAGTACGAACTGGTGGACACCGGCATTTTTGCCGCCGACCGTTACTTCGATGTGTTCGTCGAGTACGCCAAGGCCGACGTTGAAGATGTCTTGATGCGAGTTACCGCATACAATCGCGGGCCGGATGTTGCCGCGCTCACACTGTTGCCGCACATCTGGTTTCGCAATACCTGGAGTTGGGGACGGGACCCGCAGAAGCCCAGGCTGTCGCAAGCTGGTTCGAATCGAATTGTCGCGGAACATGCCATGCTTGGCCAATTCCAAGTGGATCTCGATTCGCCTGAGGCGCTGCTGTTCACTGAGAACGAGACAAATTGCAGGCGGGTGTTCAACTGCGGCTCAGCGGGACAATTTTTCAAAGATGCTTTCCACGAGTACGTCATCCGCGGCGCGAAGGAAGCCGTAAATCCGGCTGCAACCGGTACCAAGGCTGCCGCACTGTATCAATTTCAATTAAAGCCCGGAGCTTGCGCGACGGTGCGAATTCGGATGCGGCCGGCTGGTTCGGCATCGCCGGATGCTTTCAAGGACTTCGCCCAGGTTTTTGCTGATCGTCAGCGAGAAGCCGATGACTTCTACGACCAAGTACACGCCGGCCTGGACGATGCCGATGCTCGTCTGGTGCAGCGGCAGGCGTTGTCGGGCATGCTTTGGAATCGCCAGTGCTATCACTACAACGTGTTCGATTGGCTACAGGGCGATCCCGGTCAGCCGCCTCCACCGAAGCAGCGTGAGCAAGGGCGCAACCATGATTGGCAGCACCTGAACTCCGACGAAGTGTTGTCGATGCCCGACAAATGGGAGTACCCGTGGTTTGCTTCGTGGGATCTCGGCTTTCATTGCGTCGCGCTCTCGCTGGTCGATCCCGAGTTCGCCAAGCGGCAACTGGTTCTGCTGGGACGCGAGTGGTACATGCATCCAAACGGACAGCTTCCCGCTTACGAGTGGAATTTCGGCGACGTGAACCCGCCGGTCTACGCTGTCGCCGGGTGGAAGATCTATCGTCAGGAACAGTTGCGAACCGGCCAGAGTGATCGCAAGTTTCTGGAGCGCGTCTTTCACAAGTTGATGATCAACTTCATGTGGTGGGTCAACCGTGAAGACGCCCAGGGCAGGAATATCTATCAGGGTGGTTTTCTTGGGCTGGACAATATCGGTGTCTTTGATCGGTCGGAGGGGGTGCCGACGGGCGGCACGGTCAATCAATCCGACGGCACTGCCTGGATGGCAATGTACGCGCTTAATCTCATGCGCATTGCCCTGGAACTGGCACGTGAAGACCATGCGTACGAAGACATCGCCAGCAAATTCTTCGAGCACTTTCTGTATATCGCTCGTGCGATGTCTGACATTGCGGGAGAGGGGATTGGCCTATGGGATGAAGAGGACAGCTTCTACTACAGTGTCTTGAATCTTCCCAGCGGGCAGAATGTGCCGTTGCGCGTTCGGTCTATGGTGGGCTTGATTCCTCTGTTTGCGGTTGAGGTAATCGAACTGGAAATGCTGGAGCACGTGCCCCACTTCCGAGAGCGTTTGCGCTGGTTCCTCGAGAAGCGCCCGGACCTGGCATCCCTGGTATCCCGCTGGCGTGACCCCGGTTCCAAGAGTCGCCGGTTGCTATCGCTGGCTCGTGCCTACCGTATGAAGAAGATCCTGGCTCGCATGCTGGATGAAAACGAGTTCCTTTCGCCCTACGGTATCCGTGCGCTATCGAAATATCACCAGGATCATCCTTACGTGATCGATGTCGGCGGTACGAAATATGAGGTGGGTTACGATCCGGGAGAGTCCCGATCGCGAATCTACGGAGGCAACTCGAACTGGCGTGGGCCAGTATGGATGCCGGTAAACTACCTCATCGTCGAAAGTCTGCGCCGTTTTTATGACTACTATGGAGACGGATTAAAAGTCGAATGCCCCACAGGATCGGGTATCTATCTCACCCTGTGGGAGGTCGCGGAAGAGCTTGCCAGTCGTCTCATGAAGCTGTGTCTGAAGGACGCCAATGGTCTCCGCGCCTCGATCGGGGATAACCCGAAACAGCAGTCCGATCCGAACTTCCGCGACTGCTTGCAGTTTTACGAGTACTTCCACGGCGATACCGGACGCGGGTTGGGCGCAAATCATCAGACCGGATGGACTGGCTTGATTGCCAACCTCATCGCCGAACACGGAATGGCGAGGAAGGCGAATCCAACGTCCGCAAGCGGAAGAGAAGGTCGCTACTCCTTAAATAGCCCGGCCCACGAGTCGTCCAGGTTGTCCCAGCGGTCGCGCTCGAGCCAGTTGGCCTGCGAATCGGGCAGGTAGAGAACGCCGTGTCCTTGTGGGCATACCATTTCAGTTCCTGCCCAATCCAATAACACATGTCCGAGTCCGCCGATCGGTATTGGCGTTCCCAGCCGTGACAGGCAAACCCGGCAGCGTCGTTGTTGATCGCGAATTGCCCAGGAGAGCGGCGCGATAGAGAGCACAAGAAAAAGCCAGAGCGCGACTGCGCTGGTCATGGGTTGCACTGTGCCGTAAAGATAGATGGAAAGTTCGCGCACACCAGACCACGCCAGTAATCCAGTGCAGGTGAGCAGCAGAACCGCTTTCGCCACGAAAAATAACCACCAGCGCACCCGGTCGCGACCTTTAATCGGCGCCCGTCCCACGCCGCTGTCGGCTCGTGCGTAGACGATCAGTATGGCCGCCCCTATTGCGAAAGCAAGGAACAGCAGGTAAGACAAGGCATACTTGCGCATCTCTGCTCTCCCCGACGTAACAAACAGCAGAGATGCCGGCAAAATGTACCCGGCGTTCTCGGTGCGATCTGAGAGGTCGCCCTCCAGGCGCCGTTCGGTAACACCCGATTGCACGCGCGCGACCGCCCCGATGCGCTCGACAAAGTTCGTGAAAGAAGGGGTGCCGGCATCCAGCAGCGTCCAAACGGAAATCTCGGGAGAGAGCAGGTGCAGGTTCGCCGGCAGCACTCCGATGATAGTGCGTGGAATGCCGTCCACGGTCACTTGCCGGCCCACGATTGAAGGGTCGCTCTGGAATTGCAGACGCCAAAGCTCATGACTCAAAACGATGCATCCGCTACATCTATCCTCGTCTCCGGAGCGAAACGTGCGGCCCAGCGCCGGACTGACATCCAGCACTCGAAAGAACTCAGGCGCGACTTGCGCCGACAAAACAGGAATGGTGCGGGTCGGGGTGACTAGCTTCCCAGCGCCCCAGGAGAAAGCAGCCAGATCCTGGGTCAGCTTGCTGCTCTTCCAGGCGGCAGCCAAGTCCAGCAGCGTCTCAGAGCGTACGCGGCGGAATTTCCCGTTGAGGCTGATGACGTATACGTGGTCGGGGTCCGGAATCGGTGAGGAGATTAGTGAATGGAGAGCAGGGATGATGCCGCTGGTCAGGATCAGCAACGCGACAACGAGAGAAATTGCCGTCAAGCACGTGGAAGGCGACCGCAACAGTTGATCCCGCCGGCGGTAGAACTCCTCCTGCTCAAAACGCAGCCAGAAAGCGGCCGGAAACGCGCTCCAGCAGAAGCGCGCGAGTTCCAGTTTCTTTTCGCGAGTGAATTGATTCTCCTCCGAAAGGAACTGACACCAATGCCACACCTGGCTGGTCCATCGCCTGCGCCATTCCTCTCGAAAGCCCGATGGCACAATCCAGCTTGCGAGCCAGATAACGGCCCGGCAACTGAGGAAGGTTCGCTGCGCTGGTCCGGGTACGCGCATAACTCTCTTCAGTGAGATGACGAAACTGGCCGCGGGTCGCGAAGAAAAACTCCGGCGAATTTTCGAATCGTATGACAAAATCCGGCTCTCGCTCCGTACCCGGATACCGTCGTTCAGTGGCGAGCGGCGGTCGCTGTGGGGATTCATTGGCAGCGGCCTGTTTCCCCAAACGGCCAGAGGGCGTTTTCTTTCAAGAACATCAAGGTGCCGCAGTGCGGTCCGACAAATGCTGTGGTATTTACCGCGACCCGTCACCGCATTAGGGGAAGGGTTTGATCCGGATTGTCACCCCGGAAGCTCCGGCATGCGCGAGCCATGCCCCTACGAAGCCTATGCCGAAGCGGCTGGCTTTGAATTTCTTCCGCAAAGTTAAAACGATGTCACTAGCCGCAAATCCGCGACAATCAACTATTGCAAATCTCGTGTTTTGTAGGTATAACCCGAGCATCCGCTCACACATAATTTGTTCGTTGTGCAGCGACGTGAAGAGTCTCGGCAAGGCTCGTGTAGAAATCAGTTTTCATCCGACTGAAGTCATACGCGTCCAAGTCGGAGATGACCTGTTGCGTTGCTTTTGGTCTTCGGCTCCGCAATGTGGGGATAACATTCGAACTGTTTGGTTCGGCTAACGGTCGGCTGTTCCCAGTCCCATGTACTCGCGCTCCGCGAATCGCGAAGGAAACATCACGGTGAATTGGCAGTGCTGCAGCAGCGGGCTATTGCGCCGGTTAGCATGGTCAGCGATGCTGGTCGCTTTCTTGGCTTCCGCGAGCAGTTCACTATTGGCGCTGCCCGCAGGTCCTTCGCCAATACCTTCAATTTTCGATCCCTACTCGACCCCAGCGCACGATATCTACCACTTGTCGCTTTTCGTGCTTTCGATCTGCGCTGTGATTTTCCTGGTCGTTTTCAGCCTTATTATTTACGCCGCTTTCAAGTATCGTCACCGTCCGACGGATGACGACTGCGAGCCACCGCAAATCTACGGCAGCAACCAGGTAGAACTCGCCTGGACCGTGATTCCGATTATGATCGTGGTCGTGCTGTTCCTGGCGTCGGCGCGTGTAATTCATGCTGTGGAAGACGCGCAGTTTCCGCCCGACGCGATCGAAGTCACGGCGACCGGCCACCAGTTCTGGTGGGAGTTCGAATATCCGAAGTACGGTTTTGTTACGGCCAACGAACTGCACGTTCCGGTCAGCGCGAACGGCCAGTCGCTGCCGATTCACATCATGCTGCTTTCCGCCGACACGGACCACAGCTTTTGGGTTCCGCAGCTGGCCGGAAAGACGGACCTGATTCCGAACCGCCGCAACGAAATGTGGATTGAGCCGCATGAGGTTGGAACCTATGTCGGCCAGTGCGCGCAGTACTGTGGAACGCAACATGCCAAGATGCTGCTGAGTGTCATCGTGCAGTCGCCCGAAGATTTTCAGCGCTGGGCGCAGGAACAGAAGGCTCCGGCTGTGATGTCGCCGCAGGTGGCCGAGGGCCGTCAGGTGTTCGAATCGAACGCCTGCATGAACTGCCACACCATTACAGGGACGAATGCGAATGGAAGGTTTGGTCCCGATCTTACGCACTTGATGAGCCGCAAGACGATGGCCTCAGGCGCTGCTCCCAACGATGAACAGAATCTACGGTTGTGGGTGAAAGACCCGGATGCGATCAAGCCCGGTTCACTGATGCCTGCGATGCAACTGAACGACCACGATCTGGACGCGCTGGTGGCGTACCTGACGAGCCTGGAATAGCCCGGAGAAGCTGATGGCCGACGCACAACCCATTCTGCCGCCGATGGTGATCTCGCCCGAACGCGGGAGCTCCCGGCCGATGGTGCAGGTGCTGCACGACTGGATCATCACGGTCGATCACAAGAAGCTCGGGCTGATGTACTTCGGCTACGGCATCGTGTTCCTGGTGATTGGCGGAGTCGAAGCGACGATCATGCGGATCCAGCTGGCGGTGGCCAACAATCATTTGGTTTCGCCCGAGACGTTTAATCGCCTGTTCACCATGCATGGCACCACGATGATTTTCTTCGTCGCCATGCCAATCGTTTTCGGATTCGCGAACTACCTTGTCCCGCTGATGATTGGCGCGCGCGACATGGCGTTCCCGCGACTCAACGCCTGGAGTTTCTGGATGAGCGCCTTCGGCGGACTCATCCTGTACTTCAGCTTCGTCGGTGGCTATGGTCTTTACGGTGCGGGCAGCGCGCCAGATGTTGGATGGTTCGCGTATGCGCCGCTGACGTCGTCTTCTTTTTCGGTGGGCCACAGCACCGATTACTGGATCATCGGATTGCTGGTTAGCGGCTTCGGCAGTATCGGAACCGCGTTGAATGTTCTGACCACAACGTTTTGCATGCGCTGCCCGGGCATGACCCTGCGGCGCATGCCGCTGCTGGTGTGGATGAATGCTGTCAGTATGTTCCTGGTGCTGGTGGCACTTTCGCCGCTGACGGCTGCGCAGATCATGCTGCTCATCGACCGCTATCTGGGCGGGCATTTCTTCGATACCCAGGCCGGCGGCTCGGCGGTCATCTGGATGCATTTCTTCTGGATCTTCGGACATCCGGAAGTCTACATCCTTGTGCTGCCGGCGTTCGCCATCATCTCTGAGGTCATTCCGGTTTTCTCGCGCAAGCCGATTTTCGGCTACACGATCATGGTGGCGGCCACGGTCGCGATTGGCTTCATCAGCCTGGGCGTGTGGGCGCACCACATGTTCACCATCGGCATGACGTCGTACGCGAATGCCTTCTTCGTCGCATCCACGACGGCCATCGCGGTGCCCACCGGCATAAAAATCTTCAATTGGCTGGGCACGATGTGGGGCGGCAAGATTCGCTACTCGGTCGCCATGCTGTTCTGTGTCGGATTTCTCTTCCAGTTCTTGATCGCCGGCCTTACCGGCATTATGCTGGCCGTCGCGCCATTCGACTGGCAGCTGGGCAACTCCTACTTTGTGGTGGCTCATTTCCATTACGTAATTCTTGGTGGCATCGTGATGGCGGTCTTCGCCGGCGTCTACTACTGGTATCCCAAAGTGACCGGCAAGATGCTGAACGAGACCCTGGGAAAGTGGCATTTCTGGCTGTTTCGTCATCGGCTTTCACCTAACCTTCGACTTCATGCACATCCCCGGAATACTGGGCATGCCGCGTCGCATTTATACGTACGAGCCAGGCCGCGGCTGGGAGATCTGGAATCTGATCGTTTCCATTGGCGTCATCTTTCAGATCCTTGGCATTCTGTGTCTGGGTGGTCGATCTGATTTGGTCGCACTATAAAGGTGCGCCAGCCGGCAACGATCCTTGGGACGCGTGGACGCTGGAGTGGCCTACGACTTCACCGCCGCCTGATTACAACTTCGCGGAGATTCCGGTGGTACGAAGCCGGCGCCCGCTGTGGGATTTGAAGCATCCGGAAGATCCGGACTGGAAATACGAATAGCTAGCTGTAGAGGAGAACCGTTTGGCAGCAGCGACGATCACCGTTCCACAACCTGAGATGCCCCTGTCCGCGAGCTATCGCGGCAAAGTCGGCATGTGGTGCCTGATTATGGCGGAGTCGGCGATCTTCAGCATCTTCGTTGTCGCTTATCTTTACTATGCGGGCAAGAGCATCAACGGCCCCACGCCGGCGCAGGTTCTGGATATTCCGTGGTTCAACTCCATTTGTCTGTTCTCGAGCAGTTTGACGATCGTGCTGGCTGAAAAAGCACTGGAGCACGGAAATACAAAGCGCTTCGGACTGTTCTGGTTTTTGACCATCGCGCTAGGCGCGATCTTCCTGGTCGGCACCGGGCGTGAGTGGTATCGGCTGATCTATCACGATGGGCTGACGATCAGCAGCAGCCTGTTCGGCACGACGTATTACTCACTGGTCGGACTGCATGCGTTTCACGTAACGGTAGGGTTGATCGGTTTGACGATCATCATGATCTTCACCCTGTTCGGTGCGGTAACGCAGGAACATGCACCACGGGTGACGGTCTTTGCCATGTACTGGCATTTTGTCGATGTGATCTGGGTTGTGGTGCTATCGGTGGTGTACTTCATCGCGCGATAAAGAGAACGAATGAGCGAACAGCCACAAGCGAGCAGCGGTTCCGAAAAGCGAGGAGTGGTGTTGCCGGCGCCCACAGCGTGGCCGTTTGCGATGGCGCTGGGTTCCGCGTTGACCTTTAGCGGACTGCTCACCAATGCTTCGGTCAGCGTTTTAGGCGCGATTCTGACGCTCTTCGGCGCAGTCGGTTGGTTTCGCGAGGTACTGCCTCACGAGCATCACGAAGTCGTTCCGGTCAGTCCGCAAGAACCCGCGCCGGTTGTGCCTTCGCGCACGGTCAAGCGTCTGGAAGTTGTAGAGGAAGTGCATCGCGCGTGGCTGCCGCTGAAGGTCTATCCGATTTCCGCGGGCGTAAAGGGCGGCCTGGCTGGCGGCGTAGCGATGGCGGTCTGCGCGGTTATCTACGGCCTGCTATCGCACCACAGCATCTGGTATCCCATCAACCTGCTCGCAGGAAGCTTGTACGCACCATCGGCAACTCCCACAGTGGAGGAGATGCTCAATTTCCGCATGGGATGGTTCCTGTTCGCGCTCGCCATGCATGCAACGATGTGCCTGCTTGTGGGACTTCTCTATGGCGCGATGTTGCCGCTACTGCCCAGGCGGCCAATTGTTTTGGGCGGCATCATTGGACCCATTCTGTGGACCGGCTTGCTGTACCACGTTATTGGTTATGTCAATCCGGTTTTGGATGACCGTATTAACTGGTGGTGGTTTGCCGCGTCGCAGGCTGCTTTCGGCATTGTGGCCGGTTTCGTGGTGGCCCGACAAAACAAAGTTCTGACTGCGGAAAATCTACCGCTGGCCCTGCGAGCCGGCATTGAAGCTCCGGGACTGATGCACGAACGCGACGGCGAGGACCACAAGCGATGAAGCTGCGCCGCGCCTGCATTAGCATTCCGCTGCTTGCACTGTTGGCTCTTGCCGGGTGCAATCTTCCAGGGAAGCCGACGCCCGCCGAGATTGTTCCTCGCCCTAGCGATGTTCTCGATCCGGTTGTGCTCTACAAGCAGAATTGCGCGGGATGTCACGGGGCCGATGGTAGGCAAGGGCCGGCACCGCCGATCGGCGACCCAGTCTATCTCGCGATCGTCGATGACGACACTCTGCGCAGTGTGATCTCGAAGGGCCGAACGGGAACGCCGATGTCGGCGTTCGCTCAAAGCGAAGGCGGTATGCTGACCAGCAAACAGGTTGATGCCATCGTGCAGGGCATGCGGCAGCGCTGGGCCCAGCCGCAGGTTCTGCAGGGCATCGAAGCTCCGCCCTATGCGGCTAAGTCGGCAGGCAATGCGCAGCAGGGGGCCGAAGTATTCAACACGTTCTGCGCGTCGTGCCATGGAGCGGAAGGAAAAGGTTCGACGAAGGTTGGGTCGATCGTTAATCCGAGCTATCTCAGCCTCATCACCGATCAAGGATTGCGAACGATCGTCATTGTTGGCCGTCCGGATTTTAACGCGCCGGATTGGCGGAATAATGTTCCCGGCCATCCCATGAGCGACCAGCAGATCACCGATGTGGTGGCTTGGCTTGCCGCAAAACGTCCGGCTGGCGCAGCTACGGCGGTGTCATCAGCAAACCAAATTTCTGGAGGGCACCAGCAGTGAGCGATCGCGACGTCTCGCGGCGGCAATTTTTCGTGAAGGTGGGCATCGCCCTGAACGGTCTTGCTGCGCTGGTGCTGGCTACGCCGGTCGTCGGCTACTTGTTGGCGCCGCTGCTTCGTGGTGACGGCGGCCGCTACCGCCAATGGATCGACCTGGGTGAACTCGACGAATTTCCCGAGGGACAGACGCGGCTGGCGAAGTACAAGAATCCGATTTCGAATCCGTGGGACGGGGAGACCGACAACATTCCGTGCTGGGTACGCCGCGTACAGGGCGAGCAATTCCAGGTCTTCGCGATCAACTGTGCCCACCTGGGATGTCCAGTGCGCTGGTTCCCGCAGTCAGGGCTGTTCATGTGCCCGTGTCACGGTGGTGTGTATTACCAGGATGGCGCCCGCGCTTCGGGTCCACCGGAGCGGGGATTGTTCGAATACAAGTACAAAGTCGACAACGGTCATCTGATGATTGAAGGCGGGCAATTGCCGACGCTATCGACCACCGCCAGCTTGCAGGACGGGAGCAAGAGATGCCAAGGCTGATGCAGAAGGTTGGCGACTGGTTCGAGCAGCGGCTGAAGATCGGCGGCGTCGTGCGCGAGACGATGGAGCACCCAGTCCCGCGCAAATCGGCCAGCTGGTTTTATGTCTTCGGCAGCGCGGCGCTCACCGTCTTCATTCTGCAGGTCTTCACCGGCATCATGCTGGCGCTGATTTATGTGCCGTCGGCCGGCGAGGCGTGGAACAGCCTGCAGTATCTGAATCACGGCGTCACGTTGGGGTGGTTCCTGCGCGCGGTGCACGGATGGGGATCGAACTTCATGATCGCCATCGTGCTCATTCACATGGTGCAGGTCATCATGTTCGGCGCGTACAAATTTCCACGCGAACTAACTTGGATCGTCGGGGTCTTCCTGCTGCTGATGACTCTGGGCATGGCCTTCACCGGGCAGGTGATGCGCTTTGATCAGGACGCCTACTGGGGCTTGGGCATCGGCGCTTCGATATGTGGCCGAGTACCGTTCATCGGCGCGTGGGTGGTGCATCTGCTGCTGGGTGGCCCGATTATCGCGGGCGATACGTTGTCACGCTTTTTCGCGCTGCACGTGTTTGTCATTCCCGGACTGTTGATCGGCCTGGTCTCCGTGCACCTGCTCCTGGTGTTGAAACTCGGCA
>CAWCZN010000011.1:0-150861 GCA_963800045.1 uncultured Acidobacteriaceae bacterium
TGCCCCGAAAGCGCGCGGTTGAAGATCTGCAACTCGTCCATATCTCCTTCGAACCAGTTCTCGAAGGGATACTCGGCGGTGTTGGCGCCGATTCGCAGAACGCTGTCGTTCACCAGCGATCCTTCGCGGTCCGTCGGGTCGATCTGCTGGCCCAACAGCGCCTCTCCGTTGTGATACCAACGGATGCCGTTAGGCATGGTGCGGGTGACCGAGACGGCAACGTGATGCCAGTTATGGTCCTTGAGATTCGTGATCGGTACCGAGGCGTAGTTGGTGTAGCCGACATTGACACCGTCAGCAAGTTGAAGAATCAGCCGGCTGTACGAAAGAGCGAAGGAGTAACCGTAAAGACTAGGATCGAGACCGCTGCGCTTGTCGATGATGGTCTTGACCGAATCGGTCAGGTCTACCGGAACTCGAATCCATACATCGATCGAGAAATCGCCGTTGCAGCTCGAGTAAAGCCCTGAACAGGGTATCCCGGTCACGACTCCCGGCCCGAAGTTGGTTGCGATCGATGAAGGTACATCCACATACGCTCCAACGCCGTCGAAGTGCAGCGCGCCACCGATCAAGCCTGGAACAAAAACTGCGGTGCCACCCAGCGTGCCGGAGTTTTGCGTGGCAAGGTTTGCGGTCTTGACGCCACCGACCTCATCGAAAGGGAACCACGCCACCATCGTTGTGTTCGGCGGCGCGATGCACTGCTGCGCCGTAGCGGAAGCGCTGAGCGCCGCCACGATCAACACGGCTACAGCTATAAGCTTGAAGCAGGAAATGTTTTCGCTCGAGTGCGGAATGCCAGGCGGGGGAAACTCCGTGCAGACAGAGAACTGCCAAGTGCATTGCGGTCTTGCATGTGACCTCCTGAGAATGTCGTTTGTCCTGGTCCTCGCCCCACGCGTGGAGAGTGGCACGCGCTACTTCATGTTTCCGCCAAAGCGCAACCCATGGGCCGAGTCACGCACGTGCGTAGGCGGAAGTCTGGATGGGTCCCCGGGCCTGTGGCGTGGGCGCACGCCGATTGGTGTGGCTGTTATGCGCTGTAAACACAGCGATGTCAAGGAGAAGATGAAAAGGTCGGGTGACCGTGAACGGACAGCAACAAGCTGCAGTATCAGATTCGGCAGTCGATCATCCCGCATTTTCATCATCCTGCAATCAAACTCCGGCATACTGAAATTACCCACGCTCCCGGGAAACAAATTCAAACGTCCTAACGTAACAAGAGAAGGGAATCGCCTCTCAGGGGAAGTGTCTATGTTGAGTGTGACTGTTCAAACTGCATCGTCGGACGTCAGGCTGTCGTGCCGCGGGCGGATTGTCCTGGGCGTAGAGGCAGAGACCTTACGCTGTATTGTCATGGCGCGACCGGAGCGCCGCGTGGTGCTCGATCTGCAGGACGTGGATGAGATGGACGCGGCCGGACTGGGTCTGCTGGTGGAACTGCACTGCCGCGCGCGTCAGCGTGCCGGAGAGTTGCGCATCACCAACGCCTCGCCGCGTGTGCGACGGTTGATGGCGCTCACCAATCTGGATTCGGTGCTGGAAATCGAAGGGCTCAGGATGCAGAGCGGCGTCGAAGAGGAACGAAGAGCGATGACCGCGTAGGGATTGAGTGTCTGCTTGAGACAGTGTGAGAGCAACGCAGTTTCGATGTGAAAAGAGGTTCCGGTTTGCTTTGAAAGGGACCGCCTTCAGGCGGTCTGTAAGGTCGCGCCGACAAGCGGTTCCGCCTTGGCTTTGAAAGGGACCGCCTTCAGGCGGTCCGCAGCCTGAGCAGTGAGGCCGGCTTTAGCCGCTGAGGGCAGCGGCGTTGATTCAATCAGAGTCTTCCGCAGGAGTTAGCTTGCATCAAGTCCCATTGGCGACGGAGCGGCAACTCGTGACCAGAGAGTTCGTCTTTGCGGGCGGCTCATCCACCATGATCGCCGCGCGCGATACCGTCATGCAGTTTCTCAACCAGCAAGGTGTCGACGGCGAGGAAGAAATCGACATCATGATCGCACTGCAGGAAGCGCTGGCCAACGCCGTGCTTCACGGCTGCGGCGACGATCCCACCAAGCAAGTTCACTGTATCGTCTCGGTCGATCCGGCGGAGATCAACATCGTGCTCCGCGATCCCGGGCCGGGATTTGAAACCGCGTCGCCCAGCGACTCTGCCGAAGACGGAACCAACCTCACCCAGCACGGTCGCGGCATTCTCCTGATGCGCAGCCTGATGGACGAAATTCACTACAGCCACCGCGGCGCCGAAGTGCAGATGAAGAAGCGGCGCAGATAGACCGCGGTCTTCCGGCAAGAGCAGCAAAAGACGATCCCTCAACTCCGCATCGAACCGGCGCGGGACGGAGGACCGAGTCTCGCGCAATGGACGAGATGCACCGAGCATCGCAGCGAAGTGCGACGAGAGCAGAAAAAAGCGATCCCTCAACTTCGCATCGAACCGGCGCAGGGACGGGACCGAGTCTCGCGCAATGGACGAGATGCACCGAGCATCGCAGCGAAGTGCGACGAGAGCAGAAAAAAGCGATCCCTCAGCTTCGCATCGAACCGCCGCGTGGAAGGGACCGAGTCTCGCGCAGCGAGACAGAAGGTGATAGCCCACCGCTTCAGCGGTGGGTACGTTTGAATGAGAGGCCCGAGCCCCTTCAGGGGCGACAGGCTTTACGACCGCCGCATCATCACCACGCACTCTTTGCGATACACGTGCGCATTCCAGAACACCACCGGCCGCCAATCGAGGCCCATCTTTGTACACGTGTAATCCGTGATCTCGCGGATGTCGTCGTCGATCCACGCGTGGTAATGAATGCTGTACTCCGACGCCAGCAACTCGTTGAGCTGCCACTCGAACTCGGGGGTGCCGCGCTGGCGTCCGACAACTCTTTCCGTCCACTCGGCAAAATGCTCGCGCTGGTCGAAGTCCGCCGGACTGATATCTTCTGCAATCAGGTGTCCCAGCGGCGTACGCTCGCGCTTGCGATCGAACGTGTAACGCATGTCTGGAATTTTCAGCAGCAGCACGCCGCCGGGCCGCAATGCGTCGTGCCAGTGCCGCAAGGCAGCCAGCGGAAAGGGAAGATGCTCCAGCACGTGACTGGCGATGATGAAATCCAGCGACGTGGCCGCAAATGGCAAGCGCGTCGCGTCGGCTACCACGTCGGGCATGATGAGCGGCTGGGTGACCTCAGCATAATGCTGTTGAAGCTCGTTGTCGGAGATGCGATCGACGTAGAAGACGCGTGCCGTGGAGGGAACAGGGAACTTACGCCAGAGCGCGCCAATCTCGATGCCGCGACCGCGCAGACGCCGCGCCAGCAGCCGGTTCTCAATCCATCGCAGCGGCGCACCCTTGCCCATGAGGAAACTATACAGAGGCGGATGGCATTTTCTGAATCGCTCGCAGCCGCAGCACTCCGGGCCGGAAAACCTGCCGGCCCGGAACGACTAGCGACCCGGAATGCCTCGCTACCCTTCAGAATCGTCATTCCGAGCGGAGCGTCGCGCTTTGCGCCGCGGAGTCGAGGAACCTGCAGTTTGTCCAGAATGGCAGGACTCTGCGCAGCACACGGGTGGAGCACGCCTTCAGGCGTGCATGAGAATAGCGTAAGGCCCTCGGCTTTAGCCGCTGGGGTAAGAAGTGTTACCTCAGGCGCTGAGGCGCAAGCTCACGACGGCGCGGTTTATGCACGCCTGAAGGCGTGCTCCACCCCAACCTACTTGCCTTTGTTCTCGCCCAGTTCGCGCGCCACGCTGTCCAGCACGCCGTTGATGAACTGCACCGACTCGGGTGTGGAGTAGCGGCGCGCAATCTCCAGCGATTCGTTGATGATCACCGGGCGCGGCGTTTGCGGGAAGCCCAGGAATTCCGCGACACCGCAGCGCAGCAGGTTGCGGTCGACAGCGGCCATGCGGTCCATGCGCCAGTGCTCGGCGTTGCGCTCGATGATCTGGTCGATCTCCTCGCGACGCTCGCAGGCGACGCGAAACAAGTCGTCGGCAAAGCCGCGCACTTTCTCGTCGAGGTCTTTGCGCTCGTTCCAGAAGGTGCTGCGTACCTGCTCCAGCTCCTGTTTGCCCATGTCGAGCTGAAAGAGCATTTGCAGCGTCAGCTCACGCGACTTGCGCCGGGTCCCGGTCTTGCTCATCGCGAGCCGTCCGTCGTTGCAGCTACTTTTTCCGTGTTGTCATCCTGAGCGGAGCCGCCCCCTTTTGGCGCCGCAGTCGAAGGATCTGCTTTCTGTTTTCCCCGGCTCGACCTCCGCTTCGGCATCTTCTCCCGCAGCGACGCCATCTCCACCGCCGCCAGCCCCGCTTCGAATCCCTTGTTGCCGGCCTTCAGCCCGGCGCGATCGATCGCCTGCTCCAGTGTGTCGCAAGTCAGGACGCCGAAGGCGTGCGGCACGCCGGTCTCCTGCGCCGACTGGCCCACGCCGCGCGTGACTTCGTTGGCGATGACCTCGTAATGCAGCGTGCCTCCGCGCAGCAGGCAGCCGATGCAGACGATGGCGTGATACTTGCCGCTCTCGGCAAGCTGGCGCGAAGCCGACGGAATTTCAAACGCGCCGGGCACGCGCACGATGGTCATGTCTTCGGATTTCGCACCACACTGCCGCAGCGCCTGCAGCGCGCCATCGAGCAGTCGCTCGGTGATGAACGAGTTGAAGCGGCTGACCACCAGCGCAAAGCGCTTGCCGCGCGCGTCCAGCCGGGCTTCCATCCCCTTTGTCTCGCCAGGCTTCTTCGCGTAGGTCAGAAACGCAACCCGCAAGCCGCCGGCTTCGAGGGTAAACATGCGCGCGCCATAAGACGTGTCGTGAATCTCATGATGAATCTTGACGGGTACCGCAGAGCCGGACGTTCCAGCTTGATTGGTGGATGCTCCATCCCTATCAGTCCCGGGCGCCCCATCCTTCTCGCCCGCATTTGGCGAGAGGGTGGGCAGAAGTTTCTTCACAATCTCGTAAGCCGCGTCGGCGTCGGCAACTTCGACGGTGGCGTCCGCCGGGGGCACATCAGGCGCGGCGATGAACTCCACGCCGCCACTGGGCGCCAGCATCTCGATGCCGTGCGAACCGCCCTCATGCCACTCGTTTCCGGGAGCAAAGCCCAGCGCGCGAAACAGCTCCAGCGCGGGCTGCAAATCGTCGAGCGAGCGCCCCAGCACCCGCGGAAAAACAATCGATCGAATCATGTTCTTATTGTAGCGGTTGCGCCGACGGAAAGCGGGCGGTTCAGACTTAGCATTTGACAATTGGCAACGGGCACGACGTGATCGCTCGACGAAGAAATCGTTCGAACCGCGCACGTCCGCGAACAACATTAAGGAGGCTCGCAAATAGAACGACCAGCGGCAATCCCAGCGTTGTAGTGAGGGGCGTCGAGGTGTTCAGAGCCGCAAATAATATCTCCAACAAAAGGATGATTAGGGCGTTGGAGATTGCCTGCTGTCTGTAGCTCAGACTGTAAGATACTTGCCGACGCTCGGAATCGACAGTCAGGCTTCCAAATCCGAAGGGCACAAGAAGGTTCCAGGTTGTGACCAGTCGAAAGTATCCGCCCGTAAATCCAATGCGCCTGTTTTCGATCCGGATATCTTTGGCATGGACTTCGCGCAAATTGTCGACCAAATGCGCCTGCAGGGCCGAGGGATCGACCGGCCCGTCGAACGGGACTTCGCCGGTTATGCTTAGATTTCGCATACCACCGATGCCAGCGTGTGGATAGCCACACGCGGTGTAACAATCGCAAGTGTAGCAAGTCGGCATAGGTGACCTGAACTCCAGACACGAACCATAACTTCGCGATGCATCCGGTCCCACACGGGCAAAGTCATTTTTGTGTGGGCATTCCGCCATTTTTATTTGAGACGCTCCGGTGCCGGTGCCCCACGTTCGGCCTTCCGTTGGCCTAACCTGGGGAGACCGTAGCCGTCCCAGGTTAGCGTCCAACGTCAGGCCGCGAACCCTTCGACAAGCTCAGGGCAGGCTCCGGGGCACCCAGCCTTTGATTTTTACCTACGACGCGAAGCGTTTTTTCTCCACAGGCATCTCTATACAGGTTCCACGTACAAGTACCGGCAGCGGCTGAAGCGCGCTGCTCTGCAGTTAAACATTCCCCGGATCAATCCAACATCAGGAGACGCCCAGATGAGCACGATTACCGTCAAAGACGGCACCACAATTTTCTACAAAGACTGGGGCAAGGGTCAGCCCATGGTCTTTTCGCACGGATGGCCGCTGACCGCCGACGCATGGGACGCGCAGATGATGTTCTTCGGCGAACGCGGATATCGCGTGATCGCTCATGACCGCCGCGGCAATGGCCGCTCCAGCCAGCCATGGGACGGCAACGACATGGATCACTACGCCGACGATCTGGCCGAACTCATGGACAAGCTCGATCTGAAAGATGCGGTGATGATGGGTCACTCAACCGGTGGCGGCGAAGTGGCGCGCTACCTGGGACGTCACGGCACGAAACGCGTTTCACGGGCCATCCTGGCGGGTGCGGTGCCGCCGCTGATGCTGAAGACCGACGCGAATCCCGGAGGCCTGCCGCTGTCGGTATTCGATGACATCCGCAAAAGTATGCTCCAGGACCGCTCGCAGTTCTACAAAGACCTCACACTGCCTTTCTATGGTTACAACCGGCCGAACGCGAAAATCTCCGAGGGCGTGCGCGAAAACTTCTGGCTGGCGGGCATGCTGGGATCGGTGAAGAGTCAGTACGACACCGTCGCCGCATTCTCAGTCACGGACTTCACCGACGACCTGAAGAAGATCGACATCCCGACGCTGGTGCTGCACGGCGAGGACGATCAGATCGTGCCGATCGGTGCGGCCGGAAAGATGTCGGCGAAGATTATCAAGGGCGCGAAGTCGAAGTTCTATCCCGGCTACCCTCACGGCATGTGCCAGATCCACGCCGACGTCATCAACGCGGATGTGCTGGCGTTCCTGAAGTCGTAAGTGAGTTGGGAAGGAAACAACGGGTGCCCCATTCAAGACCTTCTTTTGGTCTTGAGTGGGGTTTCTGAGATGGAACAAATAGCTTCCAACCCATGAATATTCCTGGTGCCGCGACCCGGCAAAACAGCGTCTGCCAGGTTAGCGAGTGGATGGCTCGGCTTCCCGGCTTTGTGCCATCCGCTACAAGGATGCTCACTGGTTGTCGCCGCCTTACCTGCGATCTCAGGAAAAGGTACTAAGGGAAATCCTTATTCTGCGCAAAAGCAGCAGAAGCTCCGCTCTAAGCGGCTGAAGCTAACTGCGATGGTTTGCTGCTGAATCACCGCCCATTGGCTCGAAAAAACTTCGCGCAAATCGCCCAACTAGGTCGTATCCCCAATTGTGCCGGAGTAGATGCCTGCGTAGAGTGCCCTTCGAGGACGTTTTCGCGTCCTCAAGCCTTCTAAGGAGTGGATATTGCATAAATCGCTTTTAATTCTCGCCGTACTTTTTTCGGTTTCCACCGTGGCCTTCGCCGCCCAGCAAGTCGACAACAGCGTTCAGAACATGTCCGGATGGATCAGTTGCGACACCTGCGCCGGTCCCGGCGGCCATGGACATCCCGACCAGCATTGGATGCACCAGCACGAGTCCAATCCTTCCATGGACGGCAACACGGCGGAGTATTATCTCGGCAAAACCACCGACGGCAATCACAACTACTCGAACGTCCTGTTCTATAAGAAGCTGACGCCCAACACCTCGGCTAAGAACTTCAAGCTCGACTTCTACGTGTACGTGCACGACCCGACCATCATTCAGGGTCTCGAAATGGATATCTTCTACACTCACGCCGGCAAGAAGAATTACTTCCTGACCGAGTGCGACGGGCGCGGCAATTATCGGAATACCTGGCAAGTCTCGGACGCCGTGCACGATCAATGGCAGCACACCGGACTGCCGTGCGTGATGCACGCCTACTCGTGGAACCACGTGGTGCTGCAGTTCCTGCGCAACAGCGACGGCTCGACCAAGTTCGTCTCGGTGTCGATGAACGGGGATACCCATTACGTGAACCGCACCTACGCCGCGGGCAACGTCAACGCATCGGAGATGAACGCGGCCATCCAGCTGGACGGCGACGAGCGCCAGGATCCGTATAGCGTGTGGGTCGACAAGATGACTGTGACCTCGTGGTAGGACGGCGCAGCGACAGAAGGACGCGGCTTCAGCTGCGTCCTTTTTGTTTGTGCGGGATGTTGTAGGCGTGGAGCACGCCTTCAGGCGTGCAGTCGCCATGCCTTTTCAGAATTGTCATCCTGAGCGAAGCGAAGGATCTGCCGGGTGCCCCATTCAAGACCTTCTGTTGGTCTTGAGTGGGTTCTTTGACGTTCGCTCAAGTGTCCACGATGTATTGCACCCACTCATTCGAAAACCGCGAATGAGTGGGGCACCCGAAGTTACCGAACCACGACTTACAATTCACTGACCACTGGCTACTTGCCCTTAAACTCCGCCTGCCGTTTTTCCAGGAATGCCTTCGTGCCTTCGTTCTTGTCTTCGGTGGCGCAGCAGACGCCGAAGAGCGTGGCTTCGAGGAACAGCCCGTCGGCCAGCGTCATGTCCATGCCGTGATTGACGGCTTCCATGCAGTACTGAATCGCCAGCGGGGCGTTGGCGATGATCTTCGCCGCGATCGCTTCGGCGCGCGGGATCAGCTCGGCTGCGGCAACCACTTCGTTCACCAGGCCGATGCGATGCGCTTCCTGCGCCGAGATCATCTCCCCGGTCAGCACCAGTTGCATGGCGATACCCTTGCCCACCAGGCGCGGCAGCCGCTGCGTGCCGCCGTAGCCGGGGATGAGTCCGAGCTTCACCTCGGGCTGGCCGAGCTTGGCGTTCTCGCTGGCCAGGCGCATCGTGCAGGCCATGGCAATCTCGCAGCCGCCGCCCAACGCGAATCCGTTGATGCAGGCGATGACCGGCTTGCCCAGGTTCTCGATCGCGTCGATGATGGCTTGGCCCGCGTGCGTGTAAGCCTTGGCGGAGACCGGCGTGTGCTGCGACAGCTCGCCGATGTCGGCGCCGGCGACGAAGGCTTTCTCGCCGCCGCCGGTCAGGATGACAACGCGGACGTCGGCATCGTCCTTGGCCGTGGCGAAGGCCTGCTTGATCTCCTGCATGGTGGCCATGTTGAGGGCGTTGAGGACCTTGGGGCGGTCGATGGTGATGTAGGCGATGTGGTTCTTCGATTCGTACTTGAGGTTCTGGAATGAGCTTCCCGGTTCAGGGGCAAGATCATAAATGCGTGATTCGCCCGATTCATGGAAGAGCACCATATGTGGTAGGGCATCCTGAGCGGTGATCTCTGCAACATCCCAGGCGCTGTACGGATCGGTCTCTGTCGTGTCTGGATTATTTGGAATATATAGCTTATTTGGGTTCTTGCTGCGGAAAGTGCTAAGGCGGTCGCGGTGATTTCCCTTGCCCATACCCTTCGCACGGGCGAACAATTCTTTGACCTGCTCGTAAGTAGCTGACATTCTATCCATCCTCTAAGGTAAGGCGGCTGAAGCCGGCGTTAAATCTGTCGCCCCTGATGGGGCTCGGATCACTATGTCTACGCTAACCCACCGCTGAAGCGGTGGGCTGTCACCTTCCGTCTCGCTGCGCGAGACTCGTGCGTTTGCGTTCTACCTGTGAAGCGGTCGTGAACCGCGACTCCTATGCGGCCGGAACCGCGACCTACATGCGGCCAGGACCGCAACCGGAACCGCGACCCCTGTGCCGGCCAGAACCGCGGCCAAAGCATGTAGCTCTTAAATGCCATATCCAGCTAGCTGAGGCCTTACCCGTAGATGTGCAAAGTTTGGCACAATTCGCCGTATAAGCGACCGTAAACGGCGAAACACTCCTGCGGGTCATCCAGGCCAAGAAGTACGCTCAGACGGCCTCTAATCGCCGGTAAATGGCAACTCTGGAAAGCGTCGAATAGGCTATTCCAAGGTCGCCGTCCGCTGTTTCGCTACGACGCGACACTAAAATGCTATATGCGACGCGAATTTCTCCCGTTTCGGAACCCTATACGAAGCTTCCCGGAACCGGTTTCGCTGGGTCGGAATAATCGTAAAATCCCTTGCCCGACTTGCGGCCGTACCAGCCCGCCAGCACCAGGCGCTTCAAGCAGCGGAGGCGCGGCGAAACGGCGCTCCTTGAACTCGTCGTACATCACGTGCGTGATGTAGTAGGTCGTGTCGAGGCCGACGAAGTCGAGCAGCGTGAACGGTCCCATCGGGTAGCCGCAGCCCAGCTTCATGGCTTCGTCGATATCGGTGATCGAGCCGACACCCTCTTCATACGCGCGGATGGCGTCGAGCAGATACGGCACCAGCAGCCGGTTGACGATGAAGCCCGTCTTGTCGCTGGTGCGCACCGGAACCTTGCCGACCTTCTTGCCGAATTCGACAGCCGCCTCGAAGACATCGGGCGCGGTGGCGATCGTCTTGACCACTTCCACCAGCTTCATCATCGGCACGGGATTGAAGAAGTGCAGGCCGATGAAGCGCTCGGGGCGCTTGGTGGCCGTCATCAGCTCGGTGACCGAGATCGACGAGGTGTTGGTGGCGAAGATGGCGTCCTTCTTCACGATGGCGTCGAGTTCGGCGTAGGTCTTGCGCTTGTGCTCGACGTTCTCGATGATGGCCTCGATGACGATGTCGCAGTCGGCCAGGTCCTTCATGCTGGTGGTGCCCTTCAGGCGCGACTGGGTTTCCGTTTTCTGCTCGGCGGTGATGCCGCCCTTGGCCGGGACCGCGCTCGACCATGCGCGACAGCGATTTTTCGATGCCGGCGAAACCTTTGTCGAGAAACTTCTGCTCCTGTTCGAGCACGACCACGTCGAAGCCCGCGGCCGCCGCGACCTGCGCGATGCCCGAGCCCATCAGACCACAACCGAGAACTCCAACTTTCTTGATTTGCATAAGAGCGCTTCCTCTAGCGTGATTTTTGAAATGCCATCAAATTCAAAATTCGTGCAACATCAAAATTGGGTAGAGCGAACCTTCAGGTTCGCGTCGACGCCCGTCCGCGGACTTTTCCGAGCCGGCTCAAGCCGGCGGCACATCTGCCGCCCCTGAAGGGGCTCGGTCCTTTCGCGCTTGCCAACCCACCGCTGAAGCGGTGGGCTATCACCTTCCGTCTCGCTTCGCGAGACTCGTGTCACAGCTACTTGCCCACCTCGCTGATGCGCGTGTTCTGCAGCGCCGCAATCTTCCACTTGCCGTCGGCCTGCTGAGCGACGATCGTCGGACGTCCTTCCAGTTCCCGCGGGTGTCCATCTTCGAAGAACTGCAAATACTGCCGCATAAAAACCAGCGCCACATCCGGACGCAGGAAGCGAACCTTCTCCACGCTGAAGCGCACGGTGCTGCCTTTGTAGATAGTGCCGAAGATCATGCGATGTCCGGCCTCGATGGCTGACCGCCCGACGTAATACCCGCCAAGGATGTGAATGAAGTCGGCATCCTCGGTGAAGGGCTCGGCGAAGGCGGCGCCGTCGGCGGCGTTCCACGCCTGCTCCAGCTGATACACCATCCCGTGCAGCGCGCGCTCGTCGTCGGTCATTGCTCGTCTCCAGCTTTGCCGGCCTGCGCCTTCCTGCGCAGCACGTAGGTCCACCCGCCGACCACCACGGCCGGCGCCATGAAGAACAACTGCGTCATCTGCGGCCAGGCCACAACTTTGCTGATCATGATCACGATGGCCGTCAGCGCCACCAGAATTCCCGCGCCCCACGCCGCGTTGAAGTGGGGACGGCCTCCGATCACGCTGGCGATGTAGCCGGCCAGCAGCGCAAATAAAATACCGAAGACGATTGCCCCAAATTCAAAGCTGATACTGGCGGGCGCATGCGGATCGGTGTCGGTGACCTGAAAGATCGCCCGCCACAGCAGCTCGAAGAGCAGGTAACCCAGAACAATTCCGCTAAAGACCCGCATATGACCGTGCTAATCCTTCTAGATGCGAGCGAACCGCAGATCCTTCGCTTCGCTCAAGATGACAATCTGCAATGCGGATGACAATTGATGAAGGTTGTCATCCTGAGCGAAGCGTCCGCGCCTTTATTTTTCGGCCGCGCATTTTGCGGCGACGGGTGCTCGGGCGGACGCGCAGTCGAAGGACTCCCACACCAGTCTGCGACTTTGGTCCCGTTACTTCGCTTACCCACCGCTGAAGCGGTGGGCTATCACCTACCGTCTCGCTGCGCGAGACTTGATTCGCGCCCGTCCAGCAGGTGCCGCAAAGACCACAGCGTCACTGCGCCAGCAGACCGCAGGTCCCTCCACTCACCACAGCGTCACTGCGCCAGCAAACCGCAGGTCCCTCCACTCCGCGGACGCCTCGGTCGGGATGACAACGTTAAAAGTATCTACCGCTGCAAATTCTCTACGATCACGGCGATGCCCTGGCCGCCTCCGATGCAGGCGGTGGTCATGCCGTACTTCGCCTTGCGACGGCGCAGCTCGTGCATGATGGTGATCAGCAGACGCGTGCCGGTTGCGCCCAGCGGATGTCCCAGCGCGATCGCTCCGCCGTTCACGTTGACCTTCTCGCGATTCAAGCCGAGCTCTTTCTCCACCGCCAGGTACTGCGCGGCGAAGGCTTCGTTCACTTCGACCAGATCGATGTCGTCGAGCGTGAGGCCGGCTTTCTTCAGCGCGATGCGGCTGGAGGGAACCGGGCCCTGGCCCATGATCTTGGGATCGACGCCGGCGATGCCCCAGCTCACAATGCGCGCCATCGGATTCAGGTTGCGCTTTTGCGCTTCGTCGAGCGACATGACCACCGTGGCCGCGCCGCCGTCGACGATGCCGCTGGCGTTGCCGGCGGTGACGGTGCCGTTCTTGCCGAAGGCGGGCTTCAGCTTCTTCAGGCTCTCCATCGTCGTCTCGGGACGGCGGTGATCGTCTTCGGTGAACATCTCGCCGGTAGGCTCGCCGCGGCGGTTGCGCAGCGGCACGGGCGTGATTTCTTCGGCCAGGCGGCCGGCCTTGGCAGCGTCGTCGGCGCACTTCTGCGAGCGCAGCGCGAACTCGTCCTGCTGCTCGCGGGTGATGCCCTGCTGCTCGCCGTAGAGTTCGGCGGTGTTGGCCATGTACATGGCGCACTGCGTGTCGTAGAGCGCGACCATCAGCGAGTCTTCCAGCTTGCCTTCGCCCAGGCCGACGCCCCAGCGCATGCCGCGAATGACGTGCGGCGCCTGCGACATGGATTCCATGCCGCCGGCCAGAACCTTGGTGGCTTCGCCGAGCTGGATCATCTGCGCGGCGGTCACGATCGACTGCATGCCCGAGCCGCAGAGGCGGTTGACGGTGAGCGCCGGAACTTCGATGGGAACTCCGGCTTTGAGGGCGACGTGGCGCGCGCCGTAGATGGCGTCGCCCGAGGTCTGCTGGGCGTTGCCAAAAACGGCGTGGTCGATCTCGCCCGGCTCGACGCCGGAGCGTTTCATGGCTTCGGTAGAGGCGACCGCGCCCAGTTCCTGGGCGGTGAAGTCGCGCAGCTTACCACAGTAGCGGCCCATGGGCGTGCGGGCGCCGTTGACGATAGCGATATCAATAGTCTTCGACATGTGCGTTATGGAAGGTAAGACAAGGGTCTGGGAAACATTCAAGTCTATCAGCCGCCGAAGAGGCGGGGCAACCGTGGACCAGGCAGGGTCAACCTGAGTTGCCAGTTGCACAGAGCTGAGCAGACACGCAGGCCGCCGCGGCGTGGGGCGATCCCGCTAGCGCGCGGCTAGATTTGCGTGGATGATGTGGCAGCGCAATTATGGCTTGATTCCCAATTGTGAAGGGAACCGTCGCGAACGGATACTACTTTGGAAGCCCTGCACCGTTGGCAAGTGGATTCGATCAGCACGTTGCCTTCTTCATCGCGAGCGAGTTTGTTGTCAAACCCCGAGCAGCCTTCTGCCATACAGCAGGAATACTCTAACCAGCAGGGATAGATAAATCCCCATTTTTCGCCATCCCAAGTTGGGACGATGAGCAATATTGCTCAGACAGAAAAAACCGATTTCCGCTACTGTGTTTCGCATTGCTTCAATGGCGCGCGGGCCCGCACCAGATGCTCACCGCACGGTGGGCGTCCGCGGGCTGCGCATTTTGCGGGAGAGAAGCTGACAACAGGCCCCCCGCCACCCGAAATCAGGTTGAGCGCTATTGCTCAGAAGTCTCCTCGACGAGAAGAGCATGATGGGTGGAATTATGGAACCCGAACCCAGCCCAGAGCAGTGGCATTCCTGTCCCATCTGCGGCAGCACAGAGATTCAGTCCTCGAATCGCCAGTCGATGACCCATTCCAGTGATGCTGACAATGCCATCCACGGCATTCTGGGTTACCGCTGCGCGAACGGTCACTTCTCCATTGCGGCAGGTCTGCATCTCGACTGAATTCCGAACTCGCTCATGACGTAGGTCTTGATGTCGGCTGCTCTGTGTCGGAGCGTGGTCGGAAGTCAGCAAGAGTCTTGTGTCAGGGCACAACTTCATCTTGCCGAAGCGTGCCTCATGATTTGTCATCCTGAGGAGGGCTTTTTAGCCCGACGAAGGATCTGCGGCTCACAATGTGTCGCAAAACGCAGGCGCTTTGCCAATGTCCACAAACCGCAGATCCTTCGCTTCGCTCAGGATGACAATTCGGAGTAGGGCGGCGCGCAGGGAGTCACGGGCCTCAAGGTTCCCGAACATGCCACTCCGTCGCCTGCTCATACACGTGAGCCAGGCGCAACACAGTTGAATCCGCCTGCGGCCTCGCCGAAATCTGCATGCCGATGGGAAGACCATTGCTGCCGAAGCCGCAGGGCACCGACACGCTCGGCCAGAACAGCGAGCTGAACGGCGCGGTGTTGCGCAGCAGGTATTTCATCTCGAAGGGACGCACGTCGGGGATGGCCAGCGCCTCCAGGCCGGCCAGCTTGGGCGCGGGCACCGGCGTGGTGGGAGTGATGACGACGTCGACGTGCTCGAAGATCTTTTCGGCGTCGGCGCGAAATTTTTCCAGCCGTCGACGCTCGCGGATGTAATCGGTCGCGGTGATGCCGGCGGTCTTCTGCGCGCGAAAGAGCGTGAGCGGCTGATAGAGCTCGGGCGTCTTGCTCACCATGGCTTCGTGGAATTCGTAGATCTCGGCGTCAAAGATGGTGCGGAAGTTGTCGCGCGGGACATCGACATCTTTTACCTCGGCAGCGAGCTTGCCGATGACGCCGAGCGCTTCGTCCATCGCGCGCGCAACATCGGGATCGAGGTCGTCGAAGAAATGATTACGCGCAATGCCTACGCGCAACTGGGTGACGTCTTCTTCCAGCAGAGACGCGAAGTTTGATTTGCCGCTGAGCACATCCATCAGGATCGCCGCGTCGCGGACCGTGTGCGTGATGGGACTGACGGTGTCGAAGGAAGTGCAGAGCGGCACCATGCCGTTCAGGCTCATCAGGCCGGCGCTGGGGCGATGGCCGACGATACCGCAGAAAGCCGGCGGACAGCGGCCCGAGCCGGAGGTGTCCGAGCCTAGCGCCGCGACGCACATGCCGGCGGCGACGGCTCCGGCTGAGCCCGACGACGAGCCCCCGGTAATGTGCTCGGGGTTCCACGGATTTCTTGCCGGACCGAAGGCGCTGACCACGCCGCTCATGCCATAAGCGAACTCATGCATGTTGAGCTTGCCGACGAGGACAGCGCCTGCGTCCTTCAATCGCTTCACCACGTGCGCGTCTTCCGTTGGAACACGAGTGCGGTATTGATTGCTGGCGGCGGTGGTGAGCACGCCGGCGGTGTCGAAGAGATCCTTCAGTCCGATGGGGATGCCGTGCAGCGGGCCGCGGTAGTTGCCGCTGCTGATTTCGGATTCGGCCTGGCGCGCCGCGGTCATCGCCTGGTCGGCCGTGATGGTGATGAAAGCGTTGAGCTGCGGATTGAGGCGCTCGATGCGGTCGAGACACTGGCGCGTGAGTTCGACAGGAGAGAGTTTGCGGCTGCGGATTTGTTCGGCGGCGTCGGAGAGCGTCAGCATGCGGGGACATTGTATCGAAGCGGCTGGGTTATAGCTGGTGCCCCAGGTTCGCGTCCCGGTGTTGGACGCTAACCTGGGCTTTTTATACCGGCCCACGCACCAGGCTGATTGAACGCCCGCCCTCAAGGCTGACCACGGATCAAGAACTAAGGAGTAGTAACCGGATTGGTAACGAAATCCACATCTGAAACGAAGGAGCGGACGGCTTCAACGAACCTGCGAAGCGCTGTCTTTAAATCGGCGAGTTGCAACATACGGTCGTAAGAGAGCGCCGCTATCGCAATGATGATCCCGAGCGCATATTCTAGCTCCTGCGAATTGAATTGCCGATTACCTTGAAAATCCGCGCCCATTTCGCCGAGGTCAACGTAGCGCATCAGAGAAAAACAGTTTGGGTGGCAAAGTTCACTGAGGTAGCTATAGTCAGCTTGCATGCCTTCGGGAACAATGGAAGCCAAAGACTTGATCGCTTTGCCAACATCGAGCGGCAGGATGTGTTCACCTCGAAAGCTCGGCGCATGATGCTTCAGATAGAAGCTGCCCATTGATGCCCTCCGAAGCACCTCGTCCCACGCTCGATCCCATCGTTTGAGTTGCACGAGGGGCTCTGCCAAATGACAGACATAGTTCGTCATCGCAACTACCTCGAGCATTCCCCTGGCCAGCAGAAAACAAGCACCCTCCAATCTCTGGTCATACGCAATCAGGAATTCATCAAGAAGATCGCGAAATAGGCTCAGCGACGGACAGGCAAATACCCTCAGCGCCCACCGTATTTCATTCTCGCTTCTCCCAATGTTGGGGCGGTACATGGGTCGTCGCAGAGGCTTGAACTCGATCTTGTTCAGTCGATCACACACATGGCGTGCAGCCTCAATTGTTGTCAACCCATGCGTGTTCGCGTTTTCCGTTGTCACGCGCGCTTTTGCTTCTTCTGGCAGCGCTCGCAAATGCCGTAGATCTGGAAGCTGTGGCGGGTGGTGAGGTATTTGTTCTGGCGGCCGATTTCCTGTTCGATGCGCTCGATGTCGCTGGAGAAGAATTCCACCGAGCTGCCGCACTCGGTGCACACCATGTGATGGTGGTTACGACGCTGGTATTGGTGCTCGTAGCGCGCGATGCCGTCGTTGAAGGCGACTTCGCTGGCCAGGCCGCAGTCGGCCAGCAGCTTCAGGGTGCGATACACGGTGGTGAAGCCGATGCCGTTGTCTTTCTTCTTGACCAGCCGGTAGAGCTCGTCGGTGGAGAGGTGATCGCGGGTGTCGAGAAAAGTGCGGAGAATAATATCGCGCTGCCCGGTACGTTTCAGGCCTACGCGTTTCAGGTGATCGTGAAATACGGTTTCCGCTTCACGCACCATCTGGCGCGAGATTGTCGGCTGATCGTCAATGCGTTTCTGCAGCATGGGCAGGCCGTTCCGACTGCCAATCCCCGGTGACGTTGCAACTTTGTTGTTATCAGGATACCACCGGGGCAGGCGGCTCGGGCGTGGTTGCTAATCGTGACGCGCCTAACCCACGTTCCGCCCATGAGTTGTCAGACGCTCCGCTCGGGATAGCAAACGGTTGGGGATTGCGTAGCAATGAAAGTTCGCTAGCTGCCTGCAGCTTTCGTCGAGACCGGAAAGGTGATGGAGCCGATGCGGCCGGTATCGTTGTCGCGCACAATCACCTTCACCGCTTTCGTCGAAGGGTCGCCGGGCACGGAGTTGATCAGGTTCCAGCCCTTGACCAGCGCAATTTTTGCGGTCTGTGGATTCATGTCGAGCTTCACCATGCGAGAGTGCGTGCCCACCGGTGTTCCCTGCGCCGACAACGGGATGGCGATTACGTCGAAGCTGAGCTTCTCTTGTCCGGGAAGAAGCAGAATGCTGCTGGCGGGTACTCTCACTTTGAACGGCACAGGTGAGTCGGAGCCGCTGGTGCGCGTGCCTGGTTCCACGGTGAAGATCACGCCGGTGTAATTCACCCCGGCGAAGATGGCACTGCGTATGTCTTCCTGCTGCTCCTGCTCGGGCGAGGCGCCCAGCGGACGCAGGAAGTAGGTGGAACGCGAGCGGACTTCGCCGTAAGCGGGATTCACCTGCACCTTCAGCTTGTGCCAGCCCAGCTTGCGGTGCTGCTGCGAGATGTAGAAGCCGAGCAGGTAGTAATCGGAGCTCTCGGCCACGACCCGGCTGAAGCAGGAGTTCATGTTGTTGCCGGCCGTGCACGTCTTGCCGCCGGTGCGACGCGCCATCTCCTTCATGCCATCGCGGTTGGCGGCTGCCGTGTCAGGAATGCGTACCGGCGTCAGGTGGCTGAGTTCGGGATGGATGTAGAGCGACGACGGCTGGGTGACGTCCCACATCTCCTCGAGCGGCAGTCCCTGCAAATCGATGGGATAGACGGTCACGCTGGATTTGTTCAGCGCGGTGAAGGCGCGCTGGAAGGCCGGCAGCAGCTCATTGTTGATGTGCATGCCGTAGTAGGGAAGCCGGCTACTGGCGTTGCCACGGCCGATCATCGAGGGCCCGTCCGGCTCCTCCTGCTGAATGGGAAAGCCGGTGGTGAGCCACAGAACGGTCTTGCGTCCGGGAATGCCGGAATAAGCCCAGGCCAGCTCCTCGAAGTTCTGCAGTGTGGCTGCGCCTCCATCCACATTGCTGGCAATATCGTCAGCTTGATTCTCCAGCTTCTCGTTGACCATGCTGGTGTAGCTGTCGATTCGGCCGTTGTGATCCATGCGCGAGAGCATTACTTGCCGATTGTCGTCGCGCGTGAGGTTGGTCTGCATGTTCCTGACGGCGGCGGTCAGCGCATTGACGTCGGTGGTGAACGACTGCATCTGGCGCAAGCCGTGAAAGGTGAGGGCGACCACTTCCACCGGTTGCTGCGGAGGGTTCGCCTTCCAGTAACGGATGAGCTGCTCGCGCGCCCAGCCCTGCAACGCCGCCGGGGTGTTCACCTTGTCGATGGCGACGATGAGCAGGTCGTTGGGAATGCCTTCGGTTCGCAGATTGGTGAAGTGCGCGGGCGTATCCGGCGCAGGAGACGAGACGGTGGCCACGGCCGCCGGCAGCGCAATCCCGGGTGGCGGAGAAGCGTAGTTCGACGAGCGCTCTTCAAACAACGCGATACGCTGCGGATTGCCGTCGGACTTGAGAACGAAATTCTCTTTCTTCAGGCCCTGGATGGGACGACCGGAGGGGTCCGTTACCTGGACGGGCACGACGACCAGTTCGCTGTTGCTGGTGAACGTGCTGTCGGAGGGCGACGAGTTCTGCGCGTGAGCGGGAGCAGCCAGAGCAGCAGCGAATAACAGCGGAAAAATCAGACGGGTCAGTCGCCGGATCACACACTCCTCCCAGGGGAGCGCGTTGGGATTGTAGCTTGAAATGCCGACGGCGTCAGCAGGAAGTCTGTGTCAAACGGTAGCTTCGCCTGCCGGACGAAAGGCAGTAGCCCGAGTGCCGCTATCTGGGACTGCCGGCCAGCAAGTTCAGCAACACCGCGACTTCGGCTTCGATGGCGGTCTTCAGGCTGGGTTCGACATCCGGCGCGAAGTACGGCGAGTGGTTGGAGGGCAGCGGAGGTCCGCCGGCCTTGGCCTCCGCGAACTTTGCAGGGTCGGCCACGCCCAACGAAAAATAGAATGAGGGCACGCCGGCCTTGACGAACGCGGAGTAATCTTCCGACGCCATGTTCGGCGGCAACTGCTCCACGTTCTGCGCGCCAAGCGTCTGCACCAGGACCTGTCGCAACCGGTCATTGAGTTTCGGATCGTTGTACATGGCGTCGAGCGCTTCCACGCGCTCGATCAGAGGCGCTTTGGGAGCGCCGGCAGCTTCGGCTTCCGCGTTGACCGTACGCGTAATGGCCGCCAGCAGATGCTGCCGCACCTGGTCGGTGAACGAGCGCACGGTGAGTCCGAGATGCACTTCATCGGGAATGATGTTCTGCTTGGTGCCGCCCTGGATGTAGCCGACGGTGATCACGGCGGCATCGCCCGGCTTGATCTCGCGCGACACGATGGTCTGCAATGCCAGCACCACGCGCGCGGCGATCACGATGGGATCGATCGTGGTCTCCGGATGGGCTCCATGACCGCCTTTGCCATAGATGGTGATGTTTATCGTATCCGCATTGGAGTAGGCGTATTCCGGAGTAAAGCCAACCTTGCCGGCCGGCAGCAGATTGCTGGTGTGCAGCGCGACGCCGACTTCGGGCTTGGGGAAGCGGGTGAACAATCCATCGGCGACCATGGCTTTGGCGCCCATGCCGCGCTCTTCGGCAGGCTGCGCGATCAGCATCAGCGTGCCGTGCCAATTTTTCTTGTTCTGGGCCATGAGGGTCGCCGTGCCGACCAGCGCTGCCATGTGCAGGTCGTGGCCGCAGGCATGCATCACCGGGACGTCATGACCGGCGTCGTCCTTAGTGTGGACGGTGCTCGCATACGGGAGCCCGGTTTTCTCCTCGACGGGAAGCGCGTCCAGTTCCGTGCGCAGCATGACGGTCGGTCCCGCGCCATTGTGCAGGATGGCGACCACACCGGTTCCGCCGACTTTCTCTGTCACTTCGTAGCCCAGATCGCGCAAGCGGCCGGCGAGAGTGGCGGCGGTGTTGACCTCGTGCAGCGACAGCTCAGGATGCTGGTGGAGGTCGACGTAAAGCGGCTCGACCTTCGGATAGACCGCGTTTACTTCAGAAGTGAGAGAAGACTTGTTCGGGGAAGAAGTCTGCGCGACAGCAGAGGAGGCAAGGATCGCGATAGCGAGAAGGATTGATCTCATGGGATGGAATTTCCGACAGCCCACACTATACCTTGCGTGCGATTCCAGCGCCGCTCTGCTCTAAATCGATTGGACAAAAGCAAGGGCGTCTCCGAAGAGACGCCGCCGTAAGACTAGACCAAAAAAGTGTTATCCCGAGCGAAGCGCTGGTGCCCCAGGTTCGGCCGTCCTTTGGCCTAACCTGGGTTGAACGAAACTGGACCCAGGTTAGCGTCCAACGTAAGGACGCGAACCTGGGGCACCGCCATCTTTTCGAGCAGCGATGCCAGCACCGACATCGGTTCTAGCGAACCGATGCCCCAGTTGCGCCGCCTCCGCCGTTTGCGGCGTTGGTGGCATTGCCCTGCTGCTTCAGCCACGCCGACAGATTACTCTGCTGCTGGCTGCGCAGCTCGATGCAGCTGTTGATGTTCTCCAGTACTTCCTTCTGATTGCGCTCGGTGCCGGGGAACGAATGCTCCTGGAAGAACTGCTTGGTCTCGTCGAGGCGCTGGGTGGTGCAGAAGTTGCCGGCGCCGTAGAGGAAGATGCCGACGCCACCAAGGCCGCCGCCGGTCTTGGCCTGCAGCTCCTTGAAGTTGGTGCGCATGAAGTCCCACGTCGCCTGCTGGCTCTGCGGCTCTTCCAGCATCGGCAGCAGCATGAACAGATCCTGCCCGCGCACTGCCGGCGTCAAGGCCGTGGCCAACGTCTGCTGGATGAGTTCGGGTTGCGGGAATTGTCCCAGCGCGCGAGCGTACATGTAGTACTGCTCAGGCGAGGAAGTCTTCTGCAACTGCGCCTGGAACTGCTTGTAGAGTTCGGGGTCGCCGTGACGCGCGGCCACCGATACCACCGCCGGCGCCAGCGTTCCGTCGACCGAAGTCGGATCCTTCATCAACTGCTGGACCATCACCTTTGCCTGCTGAATCACTTCGGGATCCTGAGCGATGTTGCCCAGGCCGCCGAAGAGCAGCGCGCGCTTCTGACGATCCAGCGGACTGTCGCTGGGTTTCGCGTTATAGCCCAACTGCTGGAGCAGCGGCGAGAACTGCGTACGCATCCACGCCTGGAACTCCGGCCGGTCGGCGTCGGTCACCAGCATGTCGTTGATGAAGTCGAGATGGCGGCCGAAGTCGGCGAGCAGCACCACGCCCGGCGTGTTCTTCAACTGCGCGCCCAGTGCCAGATACTCACCAACCGAGTGTTTGCCGGCGCGCATCAGCGCCCACTCATTGCCCATCAGGGCGATGCGCTCTTCCGGAGTCAGCGCGCTTTCAACGCCGCTGCCCATCTGGTGCAGGCCAGCGCTGTCGTAGCTGAAGCGGTAGTAGCCCAGCGCGTTGGCGTCGGGGAAGACGAACTTGGAGCAGCCCTTCATGGTGAACTGCTGCTCGCGCTTGGTCAGCAGGAAACACTGCTGCGCGCCGGCCGAGCCGCCATTGATGCCCTTGGCGCACACCGGAATCTGCCAGAGCTGGCCGTTGGCCTCATTGAAGAGCGTGGGATTTTCGTAATAGCGTTTCTGCGAGAGGTTCAGCGTGGTGTTGCCGTTCTCGCACTTGGTTTCCACGTTGACGTACGGAGCACCGGCCTGCATGACGAAGGTCGGCATGATTTCGTCGACCGGCTTGTGCGAGGCGTGGGCCATCGCCGTCCAGAAATCGGCGGCCGTAGCGTTGCCGTACGCGTGCTCCTTCAGGTAGAGGTTCACGCCCTGGCGGAAGGTCTCGGGCCCGAGGTACGCCTCGAGCATGTGCAGTACCGATGAGGCTTTGCCATAGGCGATGCCGTCGAAGAGTTGCTCGATCTGCGAGCGGCTCTCGGCTGCCTGGTGAATGGGACGCTGGCTGGGAATGGAGTCGTCAGCCAAGGCGCGGTTGGTGTCCTCCACTACGCCTTGCGGCACCATCCACTCGGGCTGCCACTTGGTGATGGGATGCGGCGTCATCCAGGTGGCGAAGCCCTCGTTCAACCAGATGTCGTCCCACCACGCGGCGGTCACCAGATCGCCGAACCACTGGTGCGCCATCTCGTGGGCGATGGTGTCGGCAACGTTCTCTTTGGCGCCGACCGACGCGGTCTTGTCGTCGATGAGCAGCGCGGTCTCGCGATAGATGATCGCGCCCCAATTCTCCATGGCGCCGGCTTCGAAGTCAGGCACGGCGATGTTGTCGAGTTTGGGCAGCGGATACTTGATGCCGTAATAGCTGTCGTAGTAGTGCAGGAAGTTCTTCGACGCCTCCAGCGGGAAGCGCGCCAGGTTCTCTTTGCCCGGCACGGTGCACACGCTGACCTTCACGCCGTCGGTGTGGTCGGAGATGCACTTCCAGTCGCCGACGGTCAGCGCTACCAGGTAGCTCGACATCTTCGGCGAGGTCGAAAACTTCACGGTGTGCTTGTCGCCGGGGCCGGGCGTGTCGGAAACAACTTCTCCGTTGGAGATGGCCACGTCGTCTTTGGGAATGATCGCCGTCAGATCGAAGGTCGCCTTGTAGGATGGCTCGTCGAAGCTGGGGAAGGCGACGCGCGCGTCGACCGATTCCATCTGCGAGACCAGATACTTTTTGCCCTTGTAGGTGCTCAGATAAAAGCCGCGCAGCTTGTCGTTGAGATGGCCGGTGTACTTGATGTGAACGCTGGCTTCTCCGGCGGCAAGTTGCTTGTCGACGGTGAAGGTTGCCATCTCGTTCTTTTCGTCGAGCGAAACCTTGGCGGGCTGCGTCTGGCCACCGGCGGTCACGGAGACGTCATGGAAATCGATTTCCAGCGCGTTCAGCGTGATGGTGTTGGTGGGCTTGTCGAGCTTGACCTGGATGGTCTCGTCGCCGTCGAAGCTATTGGTGGGGAAGTTGACGTCGACGGTCAGCGTGTAATGTTCGGGCGATGCGCCGCCGGGCAGGCGTTGCGCGAAAGCTGTGCAGGTTAACAAACCCACAGCCAGGACTACGAGGGATTTTTTCATAGATCTCACTCTCTAGAATCGGAGAATACCCAAATGAATTCGACTGGGAATACGCGGGGAACGGGATAGTGGTTCCCAGAACGCTTTAAGAAATTTTAGACGAATCCAGTGCGTCTGTGTGAGCAACTAGTTGAAATAAAAGTAGTTGTCCATTTTCGTACAGATAAAGAATAGTTTGTCCGGGAACGAACAGTGGGAAGGGAAGCTTAGAAAACGACGCGGCTGCTGTTCTAGCCTCCCATCTTGGTTGGTGCATCTTGGTTGGTGCCCCAGAGCCTGCCCTGAGCTAGTCGAAGGGTTCACGTCCTGATGTTGGACGTTAACCTGGGCCGGTATGATTCCGACCCCACGTTAGGCAAAAAGAAGGCCGAACGTGGGGCACCAAGCTACTGTTCATCGTCGTTGTCGGTTGCGCATCCGCCTTTGCGCAGCGGGCACGGAGCATCGTCGAAGTTTTCTGCACCAGTGCCGCGCTTCATGTCCATGCCAACGCCAGCATAGCTTCCGCTGACAAAGCACGTTGCGATGGACGAGCGTCTTGTATCCACGCTTCGCTCCAATGACAGTCTCCATCTCCGGCCGGTTGGGATCGTAATTTGCCGGCAAGGGAATGAGAATCGAATAAAGCCCGTCAGCGTCGGTGTAGGCCTCGAGCTGCGCGTTCTCGACGCGTACACGAACATCTGGGACCGGACGACCGTCCGCATCATTCGCATAGCCGAGTACGAGGGCAGACCCGATCCTGACCTTCGCGATGGCTGCGCGCAGGTTCGCCGGCCACTCCTCATAGAAGAGAAGGACCGTCTGCTCAGGGTCCTTCAGGCTAGCGACGTCCTTGCGCCAGGTAGCGCTCTTGAAGCCTTGCGCGGAAATCGTCACTTCGTAAGCGTCGGCAGGCACCTGAAGCCGCAGGTTTCGAAATCGTCGGTGACGGCGGAAAAAGTTTTCGCTCCCTTCAGCGTTACGTTCGCTTTTATACCGTGACCCGTTGGGTTCGTCCTCACATGAATCGCGAAGAGCGCATCATCGGCGTGCAGGGCGACTGCAGCGATCGTGAACAACAGGATCAGCGGGAGTAAGCTTCGCTTTCGCATGGGAAAATCCCTTTAACGATTGATTGTGTTGGCGCCAGTGCCCCAGAGCCTGCCCTGAGCTAGTCGAAGGGTTCACGTCCTGACGTTGGACGTTAAGCTGGGCCGGTATGATTCCGACCCCACGTTAGGCTAAAGAGGGCCGAACGTGGGGCACCGGCGGACCAGCGGACGAACCGCAGATCCTTCGCTTCGCCCAGGATGACATTCAAGCGGCATCGCGCGGGAATTGTCATCCTGACGACGGCTTCAGCCGGAGGAAGGATCTGCGGTTCGGCGCGAAGCGTAAGGAACGCATACTGTTCGATAACCTGCCCTGATGAAGTTACTCGGCTTCGGCTTCGAACTCGCCTCTCTCGATGAGTGCTTTAGCCTGAGCCCGTGCCTTAGAGCGCGCTTGCAGCTCCAGCTTCCAGTCCTGCGGCAGGGCATCGACCTGGACGGCGCGCGCCAGGATTTCGTCATCCTGCGGCATGCCGAGAAACAAATTGATGACATCGACGATCGATACCTTCTGCGGATTGCGCCCGACGATTTCGATCTCCGACATCGAGCGCAGCGAACCTTCTTCCAGCACGGAAAGATAAAATCCACTGCGGCGGCTGGCCAAAAATCGCTTGATGACGTCGTCGCGGCCGAAGCGTATCCCGAGCTTGTAGCAGGGCAGCCGCGGCTGCGTCACTTGAAATGTTGCCGAGCCGATCTTGATGGTGTCGCCAATGCAGACATCTTCTTCGCGCAGGCCGGTGGTGGTGAGGTTCTCGCCGAAGTAGCCCCAGGTCAGCGGCATGTCGGGAAATTCGTCGCGCCAGAATCCGTAGTGCTCCGCCGGATACGCGTACACCGCTTTGTATGGGCCACCATGCACGGTGAGATCGGCTTGCTCATCGCCGTCGAGGTTCGTCTTGTGCACGGCGACCTCGCCGGCGACGGCGCGCTTGTAAATTCCCGTGCTGATGGTGATGCCATTCCACGGCACTTCGCGCGGCTTGCCCACATTGACGGATAGGACTTGCATGACGCTCCTTGTGCGCTACCTATTATGAATTGTCATCCCAAGCATAGTGAAGTTCGACTCCGCCCCGTTCGCCAATTTTGTTGCAGCACAAATTTACTTGCCCCGTCGAACGAACCGCAGGTCCCTCCGCTCCGCATCCGCGCGACTCGCAAGAAGCGCGAGTCGCAAAAACAGGCGGACGCTCCGGTCGGGATGACAATTCCTAACAAATTGAGCGGTACGACGGAAGCGGTACGACCTAAGCTGTGCCACTGAAGCTGTGTGACCGAAGCTGTGTCACGGAATTTGTGCCCTGAGACACAGCTCACCAGCTGCACCTGCCAAAGCTCACGCCGCGGTGCTCTTCGCACCGAGCTTACGACCGAGGAATTCGCGAATGCGGTCGGCGATTTCCCGGTAGTGCGTCTCGATGGCGAAGTGTCCGCTATCGAGGAAGTGTACTTCAGCGTCGGGAATATCGCGCTTATAGGCTTCGGCGCCGGGCGGCAGGAAGAAGGGATCGTTCTTGCCCCACACGGCCAGCAGCGGCGGACGCCGGGTGCGGAAGTACTCCTGGAATTTCGGATAGAGGGCGACGTTGCTGGCGTAATCGAGAAACAGGTCGAGCTGAATATCCTCATTGCCGGGGCGCGCCAGCAGCGCCGAGTCCAGCGTGTAGGATTCAGGCGCGATCACCGATTCGTCCGGCGCGCCGTGCGTGTACTGCCACTTCACCGAAGCGGGCGTGAGGAAATCGCGCAGCGCGACGCGGTTCTGCTCGCTCGGCTCCTGCCAATATTTCTGGATCGGGTTCCAGCCCTGGCTCAGGCCTTCTTCATACGCGTTGCCGTTCTGCGAGATGATGGCGGTCACGCGTTCCGGATGCGCGAGGGCGAGGCGGAAGCCGGTGGGCGCTCCGTAATCGAAGACGTAAAGGGCGTAGTGGTCGAGGCCGAGGACTTCGGTGAAGCGGCCGATGGTCTTGGCGATGTGCTCGAACGTGGCGCGGCCCTTGCGTGGAGGCGCTTCGGTGAAGCCGAAGCCGGGCAGGTCAGGCGCGATCACGCGGTACTTGTCGGCGAGCGCGGGAATCAGGTTGCGGAACATGTGCGACGAGGTGGGAAAGCCGTGGAGCAGCAGAAGCACCGGCGCGTCTTTCGGCCCGGCTTCGCGGTAGAAAACTTTGCTGCCGTCAACGTCGGCGTACTGGTATCGGATCATGATGGAGCCTCCTTAAGGATTTGAGAAGCGACGGGAGCTGGTGAGAGTTCATTTTCCCGGCCGCTATGTGCAATGAGATGTGCTAACCGGTAAAAAGAGTCATTAAAGGTGTTGCGGGATTGTAGAAAAATGCGTTGCCAGATGCTTTGGGTGGAACACGCCTTAAGGCGTGCAAAAAGACAGGCTTCTCAAACCAGGCTTTAGCCGCTGAGGTGAGTTATCGCCGGCATTTCCCTCAGTGGCTGAAGCCGCTCTTCGATATCGCTGTTTGAACGGCACGCCTGAAGGCGTGCTCCACCCTCATGTTGTCAGTCAGCCAATTTGAAACTGCCCACTACCCGGATTTATTTTGAGTTGTTGTCGAAGCCGGCGTCGCGCAACAGCTTCTGGAAGCGCGGCTCGTTGCGCAGCGGATCGTAGCGGGGATCGACTTTGAAAGCGGTGGGAAGGGTGTTGTGCTGGCGCACCCCTTCCTCCAGCCAATCGAGCCAGGCGGCTTTATCGCCGATGCCGGAGTAGGCCTGATCGAAGGCCGCTGAATGGTCTCCTGTCGCGTAGTTGCTGGACTTCAACCCATCGAGCGCCTCGAGCGCCTTGGTCTTGTTGCCGGATTTCCCATAAACGTAAGCCCGCATCGCCAACGTCCAGGTGTTTCCTACGCTGAGGTGCGACTGATTGACCGCGGCAAGGGCGTCGTCGTACTTTCCCTGCTGGACATAGGCATCGACAATGAGGTGGGCGCGTCCGACGGAGGGATCGACATCAAGCACGGTTTTGAAACGTGAGATAGCGCGGTCATACTGGCGCGCGAAATAGTAGATAGCGCCGTTATCGGTGGCGATGATCAGCGACAGCGGATCGAGTTGACGGGCACGCTCGCTCTCGGCTAGCGCTTCGTCGAAGCGGCCCTGATACGCGAGACATTCGGCCAGCCAGTGATGAGCGGTGGCGTAGTTGGGATTCAGTTCGATGGCGCGGCGATATTCTCTCTCGGCGGTCTTCCAGTCCCAGTCGTAGTTCTGTGCGATCAGCGCCAGCGAAGTGTGCGCCTCGGCCAGCGAGCCGTCCAGTTGCAGCGCCTTCTGCGCCGCCGCACGCGCCAGCGGAATGTACTGGTTGGGCGGAACGTCGCCATAGGCGCTCATGATGGCGTAGCTGTCGGCCAGTCCGGCGTAGGCCGGGGCGTAGCTGGGATCAAGCGCGATGGCCTGCTGAAACCACGACGCTGCCCCCTGAAGATCCTGAAAGGTGCGTTTGCTCCAGAGGTAACGGCCCTTGAGATAGAGGTCGTAGGCTTCGTACTCTTGCGGGCTCAGGCGCGGGCCGGCGTGAACGGTGAGCACGTTGCGCGCGCCCAGCGTGGACTCGATTTCTCCGGCGATGGCACGCGAGATCTCGCTCTGCACCACCAGCAGGTCCTGCGGATCGTGATCGTATTCTTTCGACCACACCGGCGTCTGCTCGCGTACCGGAATCAGCTGGGCGGTGACGCGAACTTTGTCGGCATCGCGACGCACACTGCCTTCCAGCACGTACTGGACGCCGAGGTCGCGGCCAATCTGCTCGACCGGCGTGCGGTGATCTCTGTAGGCCATGACCGAGGTACGCGCGATGACGGCCAGGTGATGAGGATCGAGGGCGCCCAACTGCATGATCATCTCTTCGGTGAATCCGTCGCTGAAATAATCCTGGCTGGGATCGCCGGTGAGATTTTGAAAGGGAAGCACGGCCATGCGAACCGGGCCGCGCGCGACCGCACGTGTCTGGGTACGCTTCCACCACAGCAGGCTGACTCCGGCGAGCAGCACCAGCGCGATCATCAGTGCGAGCGGCCACCAGCGGCGCGGGCGTTCCGCCGTTGCTTCCGTCTCTGCGGTCGACGGAGATTCGATCAGTACGGCGGATTCGTCGTTGGGAATCGGTTCGACGATTTCTGGAGCAAGTGCCGCAGCCGGCGTCGCCGTCTCGGCCGGTGGAGGCGTTTCCACGGGCGTCTCATCCGGCGCGGTGACGGCGGCGATGAAGTGGTAGCCGCGTCCGGTGACGGTCTGGATGTAGCGTGGCTGTTCGGGGTCGTCCCTCAGGGCCTGACGGATTTTCCGGATGGCGCTGTTGATGCTGTTGTCGACATCGAGGCAGACATCCTTGCCCCAAACCTGCTCAGCGATTTCGTCGCGGCTGACTACCCGGCTGCGTTCGGCCGCCAGCAGCAGAAGAATGTCCATGGGGATGCGCTCGAGCTTGATGGCTCGGCCAGCGCGGCGCAGTTGATAGGTGCCGGGATCCAGTTCGAAATCCCGTCCAAAGCGCAGCGGTGCTTGCATTCGGGCTGGTTGTGACCCCAAGGCTCACCCCAAAAAGATTGCAGACATTCTACCCTGAATTTTCTATACCGACGGCAAACTCCTCCGCCTCAGCAGCTTAGACCGTCAGGAAAAAATAAGACGTTCGACAGGCAGCCACTATTGAGTGCTGCGGCTGCTTCGGCCAAACTCTGCCCACATTTTGTGAGATGTACCCGCCGCCAGCCGGCACGCCGCCTTGCTGAAGCCGAATGGGCAGCGTGCCACACCAAAACAGACTTGCCGAGAGCCTCTCAGGGTGACAGGGAGATTGGGGATTCGAATGAGTACGCTTCGGAAGTGGGGACTCGCCATATCTGTGCTGAGTTGCGCCGCGGTCACGGTTTTGGCCGGAACGGCGATCATCCCGAACCTGCAGCCGTTCCGTGATCCGACTGGCTATGTTGCGACCAATAACACGAACGGCGCTATCGACAAGAACAGCGCTTTCTTTCAGAGTCTGGGCACCAACGGCCGCACCTGCGAGACCTGCCACCAGGCGAGCCAGGCTTTCAGTATCAGCCTCACCAGCATCCAGCAGCGGTTTGCCCTGACGCAGGGGCAGGATCCGCTCTTCGCGCCGATTGACGGCGCCAACTGTCCCGGCGATCCGCGCGGGCTGGCTTCCAGTCACAGCCTGCTGCTGAATAACGGTCTGATTCGCGTCGGCATCGACATGCCGGCGAATCCGCAGTACACGCTGTCGGTCGTCTACGATCCTTACGGCTGCGCCATCATGACCGACCGGCAGACCGGCAAGCAGGTTGTGTCGATCTACCGCCGCCCGCTGCCCAGTACAAATGTCGGCTTCCTCAGCGCGATCATGTTCGACGGGCGCCAGACCATCGATCCGCTCAACAACCAGCAGACCTTCCAGGCGAATCTGGTTACCGACCTGACCAGCCAGGCCACCGATGCGGTGTTGACGCATGCGCAGGGCGCGCAGCCTCCGACGCAGGAGCAACTGACCGAGATCGTGAACTTCGAGCTGGGGCTTAATACGGCGCAGGTTTACGACGATCAGGCCGGCCCGCTGAATCAGGCAGGCGCCAACGGCGGACCGCTATATCTTTCCACGTTCCCGTACTATCCGGGGATGAACGATTCGCTGGGCGGCGATCCGCAGGGCAGGCCCTTCGATCCTTCAGCGATGACGGTATTTGCTGCCTGGCAGAACAGCGGCAGCGACAACGACGGTTACGGGCAGGGGCGCTCGATGGTCGCCGCCGGTGAGAAGCTCTTCAATTCAGCGAAGGTGCACATCACCGGCGTTCGCGGCCTGAACGATAATCCCGCTCTGGGCTACCCGCAGGAGATCACCGGAACCTGTACCACCTGTCACGACACTCCGAATGTCGGCGATCATTCGTTTCCGCTGCCACTCGATATCGGCACCAGCCACACGGTTGCGTACGAGCGCGATCCGCTCATCGCGGGCAGCCTGACCCAGCTTTCGCAGCCGGATGTTCCGATCTATCGCATCACCGGCTGCACCGATCCGGTAACTGGCCATCCGCTGACGTTCTACACCTCCGATCCGGGTAAGGGGTTGGTAACCGGACAATGTGCGGACGTCAATCGCGGCAAAGGACCGGTATTGCGAGGGCTGGCCGCGCGTGCGCCGTACTTCCATAACGGCGCGGCGGCAAATCTGCAGGAGCTAGTGAACTTCTATAACAACCGATTCTCGATGGGACTGACGGACGAGGAGAAACAACAGTTGATCGCGTTTCTCAATTCGCTCTGACGACGTCGGCGTTCGCCGCCCCAGGATGCCTTGTGCCGTGCCTGCAACGGGGGAATTGCAGGGCACGGCGCAGGGGTTCTAGGTCTTCTCAGCGTTGCGGAAAAGGGCTCCCGTTCTTGACTAGCGGGTGTATGATGCCTGCCAACTTCGATTCATGTTTGCGCCGCGCTGGTTGGGTTCGGGGTAAAGGCGGGCGACTCTCCCATTGTCCAGTCTCAGGTGTTCCCAGGTTTTGTCCGCCTTTGACGAGACGGCGCTACAGATTTCAACTCGCAAAGTTCTGTGGAGGAAAAGATGAAACGGAATATCTGCATCGCTGTGTTGCTGATGGCGGGATTATGGTTTGCCGGCGACGTTCACACATCTCGCGTGCTGGCCTCGCCCAAAAACGCGTTCACCCCTGACCAGATTGTCTGGGGTCCGCCGCCGCCATTCATCGCACCTGGAGCGCAGTTGGCTGTGCTGGAAGGCAATCCCATGGCTTCCAGCGGCGACTATACCATTCGTTTGAAGTTGCCGGCGGGATACAAGATCGCTCCGCACACGCATCCCTTGCGCGAGAATGTTACGGTCATCGCAGGCACGCTGAAGGTCGGCATGGGCGACCAGTTCGACGAGATGAAGATGATGAGCTTCCCGGCAGGCAGCTTCGCCTATCTCGATCCGGATATGCACCACTACGCGATGGCCGCGGCCGACGACACCATCATTCAGATCCATGGCATGTCGCCGGTGAAGTTCAACTACATCAATCCCGCTGACGATCCCAGTCAAAAGAAATAACGGTGAGAGGCAAGCTTACCCGGCTGCAGCAGGTTGCGTTGCTGCGGAATGTAGTTCTGGCTTACCGCGAATACGGAGGAGTTTATGAGTGCAGCAAGTGTTCCCAAGCTCGACATGGACAAGCTCAACGCGTTCATCGGGCAATTCGTAGGCGATCTCGGGGCGGCAGTGCATACCGGGATGGTGGTCATTGGAGAGAAACTGGGACTGTACAAAGCCCTGGCCGCTTCGCCGATGACCTACGCGGAACTGGCGAAAGCCACACAAACGGATGAGCGCTATCTGCGCGAGTGGCTTTGCTCACAGGCGGCCGGGGGTTACATCACCTACGATGCCGACTCGGAGAAATTCAGCCTGACTGAGGAGCAGGCCTTCGCGCTGGCCAATGAAGACAGTCCCGCGTATTTGCCCGGAGCCTTCGAACTCGCGCTGGGCTCGCTGGCAGCGGTGCCCCGTATCGTTGAGTCCTTTCGCACGGGAGCAGGGATGGGATGGCACGAGCATGCCGACGGAGTATTCCACGGCTGCGAGAAGTTCTTTCGCCCCGGCTACGCGGCCAACCTTGTGAGCAGCTGGATCCCGGCACTCGAAGATGTGCAGGGGAAACTGGAGGCAGGCGCGCGCGTTGCCGACGTCGGTTGCGGCAAGGGAGCCTCGACGTTGCTGATGGCCAAGGCCTTTCCGAAATCGAGATTCTTCGGTTTCGATTATCACGACAAGTCGATTGAAGCGGCGCGCGAGCAGGCAGCCCGCCAGGGTGTGGCGGACCGTGTGACCTTCGAAGTCGCAAAAGCAAAAGAGTTTCCCGGCGGAAACTACGATTTCGTCGCCGTCTTTGATTGCCTGCACGACATGGGCGATCCGGTGGGAGCGGCCCGGCACGTATTACAGTCGCTGGCCAAGGATGGCACGTGGATGATCGTTGAACCGTTCGCAAACAATCAATTGAAGGACAATCTCAACCCCGTGGGTCGTGTGTATTACTCGTTTTCGACGTTGCTTTGCACGCCGTGCTCGCGTTCGCAGGAAGTCGGGTTGTGTTTGGGGGCGCAGGCAGGGGAGACAAAGATCAGCGACGTGGTGAAGACAGCCGGCTTCAGCCGCTTCCGGCGCGCAACCGAAACCCCGTTCAATATCGTGTACGAAGCACGGCCGTAGAGGAAAAAACAAAGCTCCCATCATGAAGCGACGGGAGCTTTTCGCGCCGGCGGGGATGACGGCCAAGGCCAGGTTATTGGCCGGAACCGGAAGCCGGCATGACCTTGTTGATCTTGATCTTGTTGTTGCCGGAGTTGTACTGCGACTTCACGGTGACCGTTTGTCCGTCATAGCTCTTCAGCTTGTCCGGATTGGCAACCTGATAGGCAACGTTGTCGCTGGTGAACGTTTTGCCGGCGTTGCTGACCATACCAGTCATGCTGGAGTGCGGGGCAGTGTTCATGCCATTGACGCTGTTCTCCGCGGCCTGGTTTGCCTGTTTCTGCTGCACCTGACTGGCGTCCTGTCCACTCTGAGCAAAGGCCATCATAGGTGCGGACAACGCAATTGCGAGTAGTGCTGTAGTTACTTTATTCATTCCAAAACTCCTTCTCACACGCGACTGTGGTGTCCTGCTTAACACGTGTAGGTAGTAAGAAGGCGAAATCTTGTCTAAGGTTTGCTGGGAGACTTCCGCTCTCCAAAGCTGCTGGTGCCCCAGGTTCGCTTCCTGAAGTTGGAAGCTAACCTGGGCTGTATGTGGGCGGACCCACGTTAGGCCAAAAGACGGCCGAACGTGGGGGCACCGACAAAGCAGCAGCTCTCACAATGTGGGAGCTGCTCGAACTAGGCGGCCCTGGGAGATGTTTCCTCGCACTGCTCCTTGAATTGTCGCAGAGGAACGACCGCCAGAAATGCCAGCAGAGCTGCTGCCGCGGCAACATAGATTGGCCACCTGAAGTCGTGGGTCACATCCACCAGCACTCCTGCCATGGGCGGTCCGACAATGCAGGCCAGGCCGAAGCCGGTGAACAGAATACCCAGCAGCTCGCCCAGTCCGGCGATGCCGAAGATGGCTGCTGCGACCGCCGGTGCCATGGCGGCGATTCCACCGTAGCCGATGCCCATCACCAATCCAAAGAGAACCAGGAAAATGTACGAGTGCGCGAAGAGCCACAGACCGAAGCTGGCCAGCAGAATGGCGTAGGCGATCTGGTACATGGTCATGAGGCCGAAGCGCGGGGCCAGCGCGTTCAAGCCGAGGCGTCCGACGACGCTGCTGGCTCCGATATAGCCAATCACCGCGGCACCGGCAACGCGGCCCGCGCCGATGTCGGCGGCATACACGGGAATGAACACCAGCGGCACGTAGACGGCGACGCCGGCGAGCATCAGGCTGACGTAAATCAGCCGGAACACGGGCGTACGCAGTTCGGTGCTGATGCGGACTTTTTTCTTCGACTCGGTGACGGCGGGGCGCGAGAGCAGGGCGGCGGCAAGCAGAAGCAACGCGCCCGCAGCCCATCCGAAGAGGATGAACGCTTCTCGCCAGCCATAGCGCTCAATCAGCAAGGCTGACACCGGTGCGGCAACCAGCGTGCCGCACCCGATGCCGCTGACCGCGATTCCCATGGCGATGTCACGCCGGCGTTCGAACCACTCGCCTACCGCGGAAATCGCTGGAATGTAGATGCAGGCCGCCGCTGTGCCAAGTCCCACACCGTAGGTGAGGACGATGGTCGCGAAAGAATGGGCGTGCGCGGTGGCGATGAGCGACAAGCCCATCAGGACGGCGCCGATGGCGACGACGATGCGCGGGCCGTGAATGTCGGCCAGTTCGCCGGTAAACGGCGCAGCGAAGAAGGTGAGAGCCGCGATCACCGAGAACAACACCGACATCGTTGCGTGTGAGGCATGGAAGGTGGTGGCGAGCGGCCGTAAAAATACGCCGAAGCTGTAGGTCACGCCGAAGCTGACAAACGCGCCGAGAAACGCAGCCAGCACGACCAGCCATGCGCGCAAAGAAGAATCAGGTTTTGGAATGAGAGCGATCCCTGGTTCGGCCATCGTCCGGCCAGCATATCTACAAAAAGGAGAGATGCCAAGAGAGCGACAGGGCCACGGAAGTCACCTCAGGCGCTGAAGCGCGCATCGAAGTGAGCCGCAAGATGCACGCTTGAAGGCGTGCTCCACCCGCGGCCTGAAATTACCTCAGAGCTCAAGTGCCGGCGGCTGAAGCCGGCTGAGGAAATAAATTGTGTGGTGTGGACGCTGGCCTGGGGGCCAGCTCTACCCATCCGAGATTGGCCCTTCCCAACGCGATGTACTACGTTGTGGGATGGCTGGCTGCCTGCTGATCGGTGATGGGAATGTCGCGGAAGGTGAACTCCAGGCCTCGCGGACTATTCAGATCCAGATACAGCGTCAGCGTGCGCGCCGAGCCGTCCTTGTCGGGAACCTTGACCGAGTAAGGCACTTGCGCTCCGCCGGCAATGCTGGTGTTGCGGCCGGCCGCGAAATTAAACTGCCCGCCACCGTTCAGGTTGAAGCTATTGCCTTTGCCGTCGACTACATCCACGGCGCCGAGGGCGACGCGGTACGTATCGCTTCCCGTGTTCGACACCGAACCGCGACACTCGATGCTGGCGCCTGAGCGCTCACAGCTTTCAAGATTGAGCAGAATCTGATGCTGGGTGCCTTCGATGGGCTGATGGACGGCGGGAGCAGAGGGTGCAGCCGCAGGTGTATCGGCAGGTTTGACCGTTGCAACGGGGCCAGGCTTGGCGCTGGTAGTGGCGTTCACGCCGTGAATTCCGAGAAAGACCGCGGCCAGCACAACCACGATACCGACTCCGGCAGCGTAGAGCGCGATCGGTTTCTTCTTACCTTCCTCGGCGACGCTGCCGAAGGTGGTGAAGGCATGCTCCGTGGGCTCCAGCGGGGCCGCATCCCCGCTCCCATCATCTTTCTCTTCCGGCGCGATCGCTTCCGCTACAAAATTCGTTTCGACCTCTGATACCGGCATCGGCGCTTCCAGCGGCGCTGCAACGGAAACCGGCGCGGCGGTTACGGAAGCAATGGCCGGCGGTGTGATGGCGCGCTCGACGGGCTTGGGCGGTGCAAGCTCCGGCGCAGTCCTTATGGGAGTGCTGTAAACATTGGATGGCGGGGGCGGAGAGGGCGGGGGCGGTGCTGAACCGCGCGGTATGGGCCGCCAGTAGCGCTCCTCCATCTCACTGACAAAACGTTCCAGAGCAGGGAAATCGCGGCGTAGCTGGTCGAAGACCGGCCCGCTGCCTTCCTGTAAATTGCAGGCCCAGAACATCCACGCGCTCGCTTCGGGCCCGGGCAAATCCTTGTCCTGTTCGGACAGAGCGGCGTTTTTGCGCAGTTCGCCGACAGCTTCCATGCGCATGCCGTTCAGCACGGCGCTGCGCGATTCGAAGCGATGATGAACGGTGCCGGCTTCGAGCTCATTGGCCAGCCCGAGGAGACGGCTGCGGCGCTGCTGTTTCAGGCGCTCGACGGCGGCGTGCTCCAGATCCTGAATGACAATCTCAAGACCGTGCCGGTCGTTCCACTGCGCGCTGGGATCTTCGGCCAGGATGAGGTCGCGCACGATGGCTGCGCTCTGGGTTGCATCGGCCAGAGCGGTGCCCAACTGCGCGTCGCTTACTTCCAAGCCAGCCTGCATAGAGTCGAGTTGCGACTTGAGGGTCTGCAGACTTTCATCAAGCCTGGCGAGGCTCGATCGTATTGGAGAGCTCATAAGTTTTACCAAGGGTTAATGGTTAGAGTCGCACACACGTACTGCCCCAGATTGTGCGCTCGTTCTCGGCCAGAAACAAGGTAGTAGCGTGATTTTGCCCCGAATTGGCGATAGAGGCAGCACAGGAGTGCCAGATGAGTTTTGTCTCGCGTTTTTAATTAAACGAATAGTGAATTAAGGCGCGATCACGATTGAAAAAATTTCGGCTGCAAAAACCTAGGTGAGTAAGACCCAGACCCACGTTAGGCCAGAAGACGGCCGAACATGGGGCACCAAGTATGTTCGTGCAAAAATGGCGCGAGCGCGCATCTCCCTGTAGGCGCGCCCGGCCATGTTCGTGCATTTGCAAATAGCGGATGGTGGAGTTGTGCTGGAGCGATCCGGCACCAAAGACATTCCACCGTCCGAACTACTGTTGTTGTAAGTATCGGCAGCATCGCCGTCGACTTGATTTCAGCGCGGGTTACTGCGGTGCGACGGCTGGAAGGCCAACCCCCCTCCGCTCTGCTCCATCCCAATGTTTGCGCGTTCGCGCTCACGCGACTAAAGCCTGAGTGCGGTGCGCCGATTGTTTTAGGTGCGCGGCAGAAATTCCTGCGCACGAATCTCTGGCGAAAGACGGGCTCCCTAATGGCGATCCTCTGGCATGTTCTGAGCGCAATGTTGCTGGGTATTCCTGCGATGATTCTGCATGAGTGCGGACACATCGCGATGGCCGTCGTGTGTCGCGTGAAGGTGAAGAAGGTTGGATTCTCGCGGCGCGGGCTTTATACGATTCGTGAAGCCGGACCGAAGTGGGCGAATTTTCTGGTGTCGCTGGCCGGGCCGCTCTTCAATCTTTTCCTGGCATTCGCCTTGTGGGATTCGATGAGAGCCTTTGCGGAAATTAACGTGGTGGCCTGCATCTACAATCTGCTGCCCATTCCGCATTCGGACGGCACGCGCATTCTGGCGCTGCTGGGCAACACAAACGCGGCCGTCTCTCAGGCCATGCCCGAGATGCAGCCGCGTGTTTGATGGCACCTGACGGATTACTTCAGGTCGAGTTCTTTAATTTCCAGGGACCCGCCGATTTTGCGGCTGGCGCCACTGACGTACAACTTGCGCTGCCAGACACCGTAGCCGTGCTTGCGCAAAGTGATGGTGTGGTCGCCCTGGGTGACGCTCATGGTATACGGCGTCTTGCCTACGAAGGCTCCATCCACAAAGGCATCCGCTCCGCCCGGGTCCGACCAGAGGTTGATCTGGGGATCGGGCGCGGGCGCAGGTTTCACCGCTGCTGATGCAGTTTCGGTGCGGGCCGCAGCCGGAGCTCCGTTGACCGGCGGCGAAGCCGTCGGAGCATCGATGTCGCAATTCACGTAGTAGACCGGGAAGGGCGAAGGCACCGCCGACTTCGCCATCTGATGCGGAGTGTCGGCGATGATGTCCGACAGAACCTTCTCAATCAGCTTGTCGCGGGAAGAGATGCTCGCCAGGCTCACCTTCGACACCACGCGTCCGGCTTGATCGTAGGCGCGCGCCACCAAATCCTTTGGCTTGTCATCTTTTCTCAAACTCAGCGTGTCGGTGGTCGCCGGAGGCGCGCTACCGGAGTACGCGTAGGTCCAGGTACCGCCCGAGCTGGTAAGAGCGGCAGTGTTCATGTGAGCGGGAGCGGCGGTGGTGTACGTGTGCGCCGACGGCGTCAGACCTTCAAAGGGAGCGTCGCTGGTCGAGAACACCACAACATAGTTAGGCAAACTCGCCGAGGGAATCTGCGAAAAGCACAGATTCGAGTAGTGCTGCCGCGGGCGCTTTTGACTCCAGCCACTTCACGGCAAATTTCGGGATCGCCGGAACCGGCTGCCCGCCCTCAGCGACTGCGAAGGAGACATTTTTTCCGCACGCCTGAGCGGCAGATTGCGCCGGAGCTGGACTTTGGGCGCCGTTAGAGGATTGACCGGGAGCTTGACCCCAGCAGCAGATGCCGGCCAGAGCAATCAGAGCAAGTGGAATCAGCTTTCTTGTCATCATGGTTCGCACACACCAGCGAAGGTTCGCCGACAATTACCACGTTTAGGTAGCTTTTGTGTCGTGCATCATAGCACCAAATAGGAAGCTTTATCCACCAACATTTTGGCTAGCTGGTCGGGAGAGAAGTAGCCGATCTCTTTATACTTCACCTCGCCCTTAACGACCTCGAGGTCGTAGATCTCGGAATGATCGTCGAGGTTCAGCGTGACTTTGCCGGATGCGGCGTCGTAAGCGGCAGAAATGTTGGCGAATACCTGGTTGACACGGATGATGATCCACTCCGTGCGGGTGGCGTCGCAGATAAGGGCAGGTTCTCCCAAGGCGGCGTTGATGGATTTGACGCGCTCGATAATGGCTTCGCGCAGCAGTTCCCACAGCTTCGGGCCCCACATTGCTTTCAGCTTGCTGTCGGCGGACGCACGTTCGATTTCAACTTTGCGCCGCTCGCGCCGTTGGTAGATCTCCTTGGCTTTTTCCTGTCCGTAGTGCAGAAGATCGTCAAGAGCCATAGTCGGGACACCATCCAGGTCCTGTGGCACGTAGCGTTGGCAGATTCTCGGTCGCTCCGGCTTCCAACCTCACGCAGAGCGACAAAGGCACCTCACCCACGTAATAGGGAGCCTCACAGCCAAAACCTGTAACTGATAACTGGCAACAGCTTACACCGGAGTTCCCGACTGCCAAAGGAAAAACCAAAACCTTGTGCCTAAAAGGGTCGGCCAATTAGTGGAGCAGGCAGGAACGTGGCTTTCTAAACTCCATGCATCAACCTAAGTGCTAGAGCCACCATTTTGCTGCTTGTTGACCTTGCTCGAGGGTGCTAGCATTCAGCTACTTCTCGACAAGATCCTCAAACTCTGGCGCGGCAGGTCGCTACTATGAGAACGTTACTGGCTATCGTCGGTCTTGGGGTCGTCACCCTCGTGCTCTTCATGGGCGCGAAAATCATGGGCAGCTCCATGGATGTTTGGGACGCGGTGAAGTCTGCTCCCTACCAGTTCCTGAACTACATTTCCACGTCGATATCGCATGAGGCGCTCTGGACCATCGTGGTCATCGGCGGCGTAGTCGCTGTGATCGCGTTCATTCAGAAAGTGCCGCCCGCAAAAATCTAAGAACGTCCTGTTGAAAATCGCCTGACAGAAAGAAAGGCGCCGGTCGTTTGGGCCGACGCCGAGTCTTTTTCTCGCACTGCAGTCGGCTGCTACTTGTGGTTGCCCCTGCCGTCGGAGACAAAATAGACCGCGGCTGCATCGGCCATGGCCTTGCTGTCCAGCACCGGTTCGATCTGCTCGTAGCGTGCGACCCAGCGAATCTGGTTGACGATGTCGCGGGGGTGACAGGCGCGCAACGGCTCGCGGTACTTTTTCCGGATGATGGTGATCAGCTCGTCGACGATGGGAGTTGCATATTCAAGGTTGAACTCCTTGCAGACGGCCTCGAAAATTTCGTGGAAATGGGGATCGGTGAGGGTGCCGACTTCGATTTTGGTTTGAATGCGGCGAAGGAATGCTGCATCCACCAGAGTCGCGGGATCGAGATTCGTGGCGAAGACCACAAACATCTCGAAGGGAATCTCAACCTTCTTACCGCCGGCCAGACTTAAGAAATCAATTCTGCGGTCCAGGGGAACGACCCAGCGATTCAGCAGCTCGTCAGGGCGCAGCCGCTGCCTGCCAAAGTCGTCGATGATCAGCACCCCGTTGTTGGCTTTCATCTGCAGCGGGGCGGTGTAGAACTTGGTGATCGGGTTGAGCTGGAGTTCCAGCATTTCGATGGTGAGTTCCCCGCCCACCAGCACGGTGGGGCGGCGGCAGAGCACCCAGCGTGCATCGGTGCTCTGCGAGTCCGTCTGCTGTTCGGCCGAAGCGTGTACGTGCGGATCGTAGACGGTGATGATCTGTCCATCGACTTCGACCGCGTAAGGAACCCACACCCGGTCGGTGGAGACCACGTTCGACAGAGCGGTGGCAATGGTGGTTTTGCCGGTGCCGCTCGGGCCATACAGAAAGATCGATGTGCCGGAATTCAGGGCTGCGCCCAGCTTCTTTAACGTCGTGGGTTCCAGAACAAGATGAGCAAACGCGCGCTGCACCTCTGGGGGATGGATCTCGGTATCGCGAACGCTTTGCAGCTTGACGCGCTTGACGTAGCTCTCCAGCGAAACCGGAGCGGCGCCGGCATACTGATTCTGATTCAGCAACTCCACAGCTCGCTCACGACCGTTGGTGGTGATGGCGATTTGCGGAATGTTGCCGGTCATGCCAGTGACTTCCAGAAGATGATCGGTACGCAGGCGGCGAAGCAGTTCGTTGACGACGGCGAAGCCCAACCGCATCTGGGCCGACAATTCGCGCAGCGACATCGAGCCGTTCAAGTACAGAGTCTTGAGAGTGAGATCTTCCAGAATGCCCTGGCGCACCCCCACTTCCGCGACGGACTCAGGGGGCAAAGGTGCTCCGGGCTGGACTTCCGATTCGATGGTAGTCACATCCATTGTGCGACTCCTTGAGGGGGTATTTCTTCTGCTCGGTTCAGGGTTTCCACTATACAGTAACCTGCGTGTGTCAACACTGCTGACACGCAAACATGCTGCCACGGCTCATTCTCTCGCGCCCTTGGGAAAATTGGCAGCAAAAAATCCCACACCTTTCCGCTGGGCTCCAAAGGCGCATTTTTGGCGGCTTCTGCATACATGGGGCAAGGCTCCGCAAAGCGACAACCGCGGCAGGCGGATTAGGAATCACAGTCGTAAACTTTGTGATGTTTTAGCGATGCCAAATTCAAGAACTGGTTTCCGGCAACGTTGATGGTTACCTCGGTCGGGATGGTAAGTTACTTTAGTAATCACAAATCCAATTAATTTAGGGTTACATAAAGTTACTTTCTGCGATAATGTAAGGCCACGAAGCCGACGAGCATTTGTCCGGCATCGCGTTCAGACAATCGGAATGAACGAGAGTTCTTCTCGGCGAACTTGCACCACGCACAGGGCAAGTTGTAAGCGCCGAGCTCCTCCGTAATTTGCCAGGATCGAAGGCAGTACAAATCAGGATGTGAAAGGAACCTGTTATGTCTTCACCCTTTTGGTCTGCATTGGGAAAACTTGATGGTAGCGTCCACACCATTCAATCCCAAGTTGATGCATTGCGCGCCGCTTTGGAGATTGATGACGCGAAGCTGAGCCAGAGTTTGATGCAAGCGCGTCGGGATGGCTCCTTGCTGCGGGACTTGATTCGTGCCGAACGTCCGGATGCGAAGTGGAATGATCGCACCGAACTCGACATGCTGATTCACGATCTGGAGATTGCTGCCCAGCAACGGCGCAATGACCAGCGGCGCGCCAAGCTGCTGGATCTGGCTACCGAACTCGATGTGGGTCGCGTGCGTCATCGTTTCGAAGCGCGCAGCAACTCGCTTAACGCCCTGCGTGCCGACGCCGTAAAGGAATTGCGCAAGGAAGCCGCCGCGACGCAGCAGGAAAAAGAGCTGCCCGGTCCCGATGGCGCCGCCTGGCTGCACTGGGCGTGCAATCTGCAGGAAGGCAAAGACAGCGTTGCCCTGGCCACCTTGCATCGCGACTTCGGAGCCGTGGAGCGTTTCATCGGTGAGATGGAGGAAAGCTACTGGATTCCTGGCGATCGCTCCGGCCAGCCGCTGGATGCGGCGATGCGATCGGCGAAGGGACCTGTAGCGGAACCGCTTGCTTCCCGCTGACGCAACCAGCCAGACCGGTTGTTTACGGATGGAAGTGGCGTAAGTGAAGTAACGAGCAAGTTGCGAAAGGACCTTTTGTATGGCTTCTCCCATTTCGTCTGCTTTGGCCAAACTCGATGGTAGTCTCCAGGCCCTTCAGGCTCAGGTCGACGCTCTGTATGCAGGTCTGGAGATCAATGATAGTCAGTTGAATTACAGTCTGGCGGACACCAGCCAGAATGCAGCGATGGTTCGGGATCTGATTCGGGCGGAGCGTCCGGACGCGGCATGGGGTGACCGTGGATCTCTGGAACGTTTGATTCGTGATCTGGAAGTCGCTGCTCAGCAAAGACGCAACGAACAACGGCGCATGAGGTTGCTGGATCTGGCCGATGAATTTGAAGCCGGCAGCATCAGGCACCGTTCCGAATCGCGTACTGCCTCACTGAACGGCCTGCGCATGGATGCGATCCAGCAGTTGCGCGCGGACGCTGCCGCTCCCCGAACAGCAAAAAGAGCTGCCGGGTCCGGAGGCGTCGGAGTGGTTACACTGGGCGTGCAACCTTTCGGAAGAGCGCGATGGCGCCGCCATCAACCTGCTGCGCACCGAGTTCGCCGCGGTCGATCAGTTTGCCGGCGAAATGGAAGAGACTTATTGGACTCCGGGAGAACGTGTGCGTCGTTCTTCCGCGCAGGCCCCGGTTCCTCCTCCGCCTCGTCGTCCGGAACCGCCGGTTTACGCGAGCAAGCCACCGGCCCCGCCCAGCGATTACGCCAAGCCGTCCTACAATGTGGCATCGAGGCCGGAGCCCGTTCCGCAGAACAGCAATTATGCGGCTGCAGTCGCACGCGCCTACGATCGCCCGTCGGGGTCATCGCCGTCGCTGGCCTCACACTCGCAGATGAGCAGTGTTGCGGTGGCTCCTGAGCCTGAGATCCTGGCGCCGCCGGCAACCAAGTATTGCGATAAGTGCGGAGCCACTTACACGGACGCGTACCATGTATGCCCGACTCCCGAACCTCCACCGCGTCCGGCAGCGGTAACACCCGCCCCGGCGGTGGCACGTCCCAGCTATCCGGTTGCCGACAAGCCAAAAGCCGGCAGTAATGGCTCGGCGGTGAGTCCCGCGATGCCGGTGCAGGCGGCAGCGCCCGCACCGGTGGTGGCAGCGGCGGCGCCGGCGCCAGCGGTGAGCAAGCCGGTGGTGCAGGCTCCAAAAGTTGAGCCTCCGAAGCCGGTGGCCAAGGTTCAGGAAAAGGTCTCCGACAACAAAAAGACGAGGCGAGAGAAACGGCGTGCGGCAGCCGAAGCGGCCGCGGCGGCTGCGGCAGTAACCACGGTCGCAGTGACAGCGGCGCCTGCTCCGGCACCGGCTCCAACTCCGGTTGAAGTCGCTCGTCCGAAGGCGGCGGCTGCGCCACCGGCTCCGGCAAAAGTTGCTGCCGGTTCCAGGCCGGAATCGTGGAGCACGAAGTGGGAGACCCTGAAAACCGATGGAGGCGAGGCTCTAAAAGACGGGAACTGGAGCAAGTACGCATTCGCTCCCGAGTCTCTGGCAGCGGTAGCGTTGCTGCTGGTCGTCGTTATCGGTGGAATTATGTGGATGTCGCACAAGGGTACCGGCACTAAGACTCCGGCGACCACGGTGGCGCAGAACACAATGCCTGCGCAGACACCGGCAACCGCTCCCGCGACTGCAGCTCCACAGGCTACAGCACCGGCAACCGCGGCAACGCAGACCAGCAAGCCTTCGGACACGCAATCAAAGCAGGACCAGAAGAGCAACCAGGACAACACCACGCAAAAGGAAACGACAACCCCTTCGGCGCAGGTGTTGAGTCCGCCGCCGGAAGCGCCGAAGCCCTCGACGCCGGTGGTGAAAGAAGAAGCTTCGGCGGCCGACAGTGCGCCTCCGAGCCTGGGTGCGGTTTCCGGCTCAGCAAACGGCATGGGTAGCATCGTGAAAGATGTATCGGCGAGTGTTCCCAAGCTGGCTAACCAGAAGCTGCGGGTTTCGTCGGGAGTCGCGCAAGGTCAGTTGCTGTCGCGAGTGAATCCGCAGTACCCGACGGCAGCCCGTCAGGAGCGTGTCGAAGGAACCGTAGTTTTGCAGGCCGTCATTGCCAAGGATGGATCGGTGCAGAAGCTGACCGTGGTCAGCGGACCGAACATGCTGACCAAAGCGGCGATGGAAGCAGTAAAGCAGTGGCATTACAAGCCCTTCACCTTGAATGGTGAGTCGGTTGAAGCTGACACCCAGATCAACGTCAACTTCAAGCTGGGCGACTAAGGGTTTTAGTCTTGCAGCGCACATCAGAATCGGCCGAGTAGCGGCGTAAGAGCAGCGCAATGCTCTTCCGGCTGCTGCCAGATGTGAAAGGAAAGCACATGTCTTCCCGCTTGTTTTCTGCTTTGGAACAACTCGATCAGAGCCTTCAGGATGTCCAGGTGCAGGTGGATTGGCTGCACGCGGGTCTGGAGGTCGGTGACGACGATTTGCAGGCCAGCCTGGCGGACGCCTATCAGAAAGCGATTGCGATTCGCGATCTGGTTCGCGCCGAGCGCCCCAACGCCAACTGGAGCGATCGCACCGCACTGGAACGTTTACTGCACGACCTGGAGCGCGAAGCCCAGGTGCGGCTTACTGAGCAACGGCGCGCCCGTTTGCTGGACCTGGCAGAAGAGCTGAACGCCGGCACGGTGCGACACCGCTTCGAATCGCGGGCGTCGTCGCTCAACAGCCTGCGGCTGGATGCGATTCGCGAGTTGCGCGTCGCAGCGGCGCTTCCCGACCAGCAAAAAGAATTGCCTGGTCCGGCGGCCGCTGAGTGGCTGCACTGGGCGTGCAATCTCCTGGAGGAGAGCGACTCCGACGTCTTCGAAGATTTACGCCGCGACTTCCCCGCGCTGGAAGCGTTTGCCGTCGAGATGGAAGAGAGTTACTGGACGCCGGGCGAAGGAGGCCGGGAGAGTTTCTCCGCGCCGCTGATCACCCCGCAGCGTCCGCCCGATCCCAGCCCGGGATGGCAGGACTGGCAGTCGACGTCTTCCGCGCCGAGCGAGGCTGCGGACTTCCGTAAGCCGCCCCACAATGTCAGAGTACCGGCCGACGCCGTGGCGAACGCCGGCGGCGGCTACACCGCGGCCGCGGTCGCCCTGGGCTACGAGGCGCAGGCCAGCGCCGCTCCCAATCTGGCCGAGACGCATTGGGCAGTGGAAAACATGCCGTGGCAGCAGGCCAAGGCGATGGACGAGGAAGAAGTCGATGTGCAGCCCATCTCTCCGCCGCCGATGAAAGTGTGCGACAAGTGCGGGATGAGCTACTCCAATGGCTTCCACACCTGCACTGCCGAGTACCTCGCGCACGACGAAACGCCGATGCCGGCGACGATGACGCCCTCTGCCTATCCGTCCAACGGCAAGAACGGCTCGGGCGGAAACGGATCGGCGTCGGCCACCGATTTGCAACTGCACTCGATCCTGGAAGCGGACGAGGAGAGGTTCGAAGCTCCTGCCGCCACCGGAAGCACCGAAGAAGAAGTGCAGGACAGCTCCCGCGAGATAGCCGAGCACGAATTCAAGCGGCTGAAGGCGATTGTCGAGCAGCGTTACGCCGAAGAGGCCGAGAAAGAATCGGCGAAGAAGGAAGAGACGCTCTTCCTGAACCTGACCGCCAAGCAGGTGATGATCTATGGTTCCGCGGTAGCCGTGATTCTGATAGCCGCGATCCTGCTGGTGGTTCACCACTTCAACGCCAAGAGCGCCGAAGCGGCTGCTGCGGTAGCGACGGTCAAGACTCCGGTAGTGCTACCTGATCCCGATATGCAGAAGGAGATCACGCAGCGTCTGTCGGGGCTGAAGGACAGCACGATCGACGTCACCGTGCAGAGCGGCGTGGTCACGCTGACCGGCAAGAGTCCGTCGGAAGAAGAGGCCATCCAGGCAGAAGATCTGGCGATGCAGACGAACGGCGTGAAGATCGTTCGCGACAGACTCCAGGTCGACAAGAACGGATCGAACTCGAAGCCGCACGCGGGCAAGACGACCCAGCACTAACCGAACGATGGAGTTGATGTGTTGATGGCGACCCCAGCGTCGTTACAAAAGCAAGAGACCGTTCTGTCCCGGACAAAACGGTCTCTTCTGTTTTCTGGCGCCTGGTCTGCGATGCTCGGAAGCGATAGAAGTGCCCGTAGTTTCGGGAAGCTGATTTTACCGAGCCGGGAGGGAAATTCCGGCTCGTGCGGTGCTGATATTTTCTATGATTTCGCGGGCTTCGCCGCTACAATCGGGCCAGCTAGCTCAGCTTCCTCGTCCTGCTTTGGCCGACACAAAACATCGTGGAGTGAACGATGAACGAGCAAAACCCGCCTCCGTACCATCTGCGCCGCGCCAGACAGTGTCATAAGATACAGGGCGCGATCCTGATCGGCTGCCTGGCGATTCTGGGTTATCTGCTCATCGCGCTCGACAGCAGGAATCTTCTAACCCTGATACTCGTTCTGCTTTTTATTGCGACCCCCCTCACCGTGGCTTTCTTTGCTGTCGATCGCAAAATCAAGTACTGGGAAAGTCCGTACCAACTGTATTCGCAGGAGTTCTGTTACAAGCCCAAGCTGAAGTCGGGCATTCGGGTGCCGATTGAAGGCGAATATCATTTCCCTGTTGCGGTGAGCTCGCAGAATGTGCTGGAGCGGATCAATGCTGTGGCCGAAGACGGCATCAATAAGTTCTTTGGGTTATATCAGGTCGCGACCGATTACGAAGAAACCCGCAAGTTGCTGGTCGAGATACTCACGCCGGAGATCGATTCGCTGGACATCGAAGTGTTCCGCATTCGCATTCTGAAGATCCACTTCCCCTCCTCGCAACAGCACTACTCGCTGATGACGCCATACGAGCCGGAAGGCCCTGAATTCGCTCCGCCGAAATCGATGGCGGCCAGCGCGGAATAGAACCGGCGATTCGGCAGTTCGCTCTGTTAAGCCAATCGACCTTGTCTGTGTCGGCCTAAGGCCAGCTACTCCCTGAAGCCCGCCACCTAAGCCCGCTGGCCGAAGGCTAGGTCTAACCCAAGGCTATCTTTAACCCAAGGCCAGCTTTAACCCAAGGCCATCTCTACCCAAGGCCAGCTCTCCAAAGGCCAGCTCTACCCAAGGGCCGTTTCTACCAAAAATCTGACTATCTACTTCACGGGAGCCAGGATGTCGTCCAGCCGGTCTGGTGTTCCCTCGACGCGCTCCAGATGCGGATAACGAAGTCCTCCGTGGTAATCGAGCAGGATGGTGCTGTACTCGTCGCCGCGCTTCAACAAGAGTTTGATTGGGTCTTTGCTGTTTTCAGCCGAGCGAATCGCATCGCGCAAAACCTGGATGGTGAACTTCTGATCGTTGACGGCTTCCAGATTCATATCGGGGCTGATACCCGCCTTGAACGCGGGGCCGTCCCAGGTGACGTCGTCCACGCTGCCATCTTTGCCCAGACGCAGGCCAACCGAAGTGGCGAAGCTGGCACCGCGCGACATGTCAAGGTGTTTCACCCAGTCCGACATGGTGTCGTTATAGACGAGGCGATAGCCGCCGTTGGTGATGCCGCCCTCCGGAACCTGCGGCGCGACGTTATAAACCCGGTCGCGGAAGAAGCCTGCCCAGTCGAACGGCTGAACCGCATTCAGCGCCGTCACGAGATCGTTCAAGGTATAGGTCTTGGTGACGTAGCTGCCGTTATCGATGCCGTAGAAAGCTTTCGCAAAGTCGTCGAGCGATTTCTTGCCGCCGCTCAACTCGCGGATCTTGGTATCGGCATCGAGCCAGATGAGATCGGACTCGGGATAGTAATCGTAGGAACGTTGCCAGCTCGGCCAAATCTCAGGATCGGAGCCGTGACTGGAGATGATGGGCTGATTGGTGGTGTCGACCAGCGAGCGCCACGTACGCCCGGGACTGTGCTCAAAACCGGCCACGGTCTGCGCAATCAAGTCGCGCTCCTGATCGAGCGTACACAAACCGGAGCGTGCCGTCAGAACGTTGCCGTAGTAATCGGTGAGGCCTTCGTACACCCACAGCAGATCGTTCTGCATGGGCACGTTGAAGTTGGGCGTCCACAGATCGGCGGGGCGGCGGAACTTGCCGTTCCACGAATGCGTGTATTCGTGCGGCAGGAGCGCGCGTCCACCGACTCCGGCCGGCCAGTCGGTAAAGTAGTTGCCGCGGGTACCGTCCTCACTGGACTGATGATGCTCGAGTCCCTTGCCGCCTACCGTGTCACTCAGAGAAAACAGGAAGTCGTAGTGGTCGTAGTGATGAGAGTTGAACAGCTTCTGCGCCTGGATCACCAGGTTCTTGTGGAACTGGAGCTGTTCGGGAGTGAACTCGAGTTGTTCCGGCTTGTCGGCAAAGAGGTCGAGGAAGACCTGATTATCCGGGCCGCTGGAGATATCGACGCGCTTGAAGTTGACGCCGGCGTAGAGCGGCGAATCGATGAGCGTGTTCAGCGTGGTGTCTTTGAAGTGCACCACGTTGCCCTCCTGCGAGGCGACGGCCAGAGCGCTGGCGAACTTCCATCCCTCCGGCATCTTCAGCGACGTTGAGAACGTGATGCGGCGCGAGAAGTGGCCGGCAGGGTAAAGCAGGACGCTGTTCCAGGTGACATCGGCGAACTTGTTGGAGATGCGTCCACGCCGCGGATCAATAGGGCCGAGGTACTGGAAATCCGCGTCGAGCGATGTCGTGCCGCGCGGCACGTTCACGTGAAAAGCCCACATGTTCACGCGATCGCGCACCCACTCGACGCGCTGGCCGTTGGTGGTGAGAACCAGACCGGCGAGATTGCCAATGGAGTTCGAAGGCGAATGCGTGCCGGGCAGCCACTGCGGGTAGAGCAGCACCATGTCGCCGGCTTTCACCGGGATGGTCTCGTGAACATTGAGGATGCGGTCGCTCACGTTGGTGAGGTCGACCATCAGCGAGATGGTGCCGGGATACGGCGTGTCGGCCGGAGCGACGACCGCGGGTGGCAGAGGAACGGGCTGCGGGCCCGGATAAGTCTGCGCCGAGGCTGCAGAGGTAAGGAAGAGCAGGGTAAGAGTTGCGATGAGCGCAGCAAGGCTTCGACGGCAGACAAACGATCCAGTCACGCCATTTCCTCCAAATCAAAACTACCAATGTACACCAACGTGTACGGGATTCAAGGGTACGCGGTTCCTGAAAACGGTTTCGCGAAGGGTCTCAAGACCACCTTTGTCGTAAAACAATTGCAGTTACTCAGGCTATAATGCGGCTCACCTCATGGCCCTTACCGTCGGTACCAAACTTGGACCTTACGAAATTCTCTCGTTCATTGGAGCGGGAGGAATGGGCGAGGTCTATAAGGCCCGCGACACTCGTCTGGGCCGCGACGTTGCAGTGAAGGTCCTCCCGGCATCGTTTGCCGCCGACAGCGATCGGCTGCGGCGATTCCAGCAAGAGGCGCAAGCTATCGCTGCGCTCAGTCATCCGAATATTCTGGGTGTCCACGATTTAGGTGAGTATCAAGGCGCGCCCTTTCTGGTGTCGGAATTTCTGGACGGCGAAAGCCTTCGCGACGTCCTGGCGCGCGGTCCGCTCTCGCATCGCAGGGCGATCGATTACGCCACTCAGATTGCGCATGGTCTGGCCGCTGCGCATTCCAAAGATATCGCTCACCGCGACTTGAAGCCCGACAATATCTTCATCACGCGGGAAGGGCGGGTGAAGATCCTCGACTTCGGCCTCGCCAAATCCGTGCAAAAGGTCGCTGCGAGCGGACACGACGGCGGCATGACCATGACCGCAGTTGCGCCGGCTACCGACATCGGCACGGTGATGGGCACTGCCGGCTACATGTCACCGGAGCAAGTGCGCGGACTCGCTGTCGATGCGCGCACCGACATCTTCAGCTTCGGCGCGGTGCTGTACGAGATGTTGAGCGGACAGCGCGCGTTCAAACGCGACACCGCGGCGGACACCATGGCCGCGATCTTGAACGACGAGCCGCCGGAGTTTGTGGAGACGGGCCGACAGATTCCTCCGGTGCTGGACCGCATCGTTCGTCACTGTCTGGAAAAAGCGCCGGAGCAGCGTTTTCAGTCGGCGCGCGATCTGGCGTTTGATCTGGAATCGATTACCAGCCTCACCTCGTCGGGCGCCGTCAGTGCGTCGCAAGTGAAGAAAAGGCGTCGCTGGTGGTATGCGGCCTGGGCGGCGGCGCTGATTGTGGCGGCTGGAGTTGTGGGCTGGAACTTGTCGACGGCGATGCGCCCGGTGACGGGCTCAAAGTTTCATGAAGTCACGTATCGTCGTGGAACGTTGGGGCCGGCAAGGTTTGCAGCCGACGGACAGAACATCATCTATACCGCCGGCTGGGGTGGAGCGGCGCCGGAGTTGTATACCGTTGCTGCCAATGCAGTCGGAGGCCATGCGCTCGGCATCCAGAATGCTCGTCTGCTGGCGGTTTCCAAGCGTGGAGAAATCGCTGTTGCGCTTGCGCCCGTCGACGTCGCGGCCTTTCTTTCACCGGGTACGCTGGCGCGTACCAGCGACACCAGCAGCGCCCCCAAGCCGGAGATCGAAAACGTGCAGGCGGCGGATTTCACTCCCGAAGGTTCGGAACTCGCCATCGTGCGCTATGTGCCGGGCGAGTTCACCTGTCATGTGGAGTATCCGCTAGGCAAAGTGTTGTATCACGAGCGCGCTATCGACAATCTCCGTTTTTCTCCGGATGGAAAGTATCTGGCCTTCATTACGCATGGCAATCCCGGCGATGACCGCGGCAATGTCGTGATCTTGCGCAAGACGGGAGAAAAGGTGGCGCAAAGCCCACTTTATGAAAGCCTGCAAGGCCTTGCCTGGAGCGCTTCGGGGGATGAAGTGTGGAGTACCTCGCCGCTGGAGTCAGGTGAGATTCATAGCCTCTCGCTCTCAGGGAAGACCCGAATTCCTTTAGCCGTTCCCGGCCGCCTGCGATTGCAGGACATCTCCAAAGACGGTCAGCTGCTTGTGGAACAGGGAATTGCGCGGCGGGGGATGGTGATTGCCAACGGGAAAGATTCTGAGCGCGATCTTTCCTGGCTCGACTTCGGCTACTTGCGCGACATAAGTACTGATGGCAAGAAAATTCTGTTCGAAGAAGAAGGCAGCGAGTCGCAAACGTATCAGATCTTCCTGCGCGACGTAGATGGTTCGCCTGCGGTTCCGCTGGGTGAAGGATATGGGCTGGTAATCTCACCCGATAAGCAATGGGCGCTGGGTCAGAAGCTCGCCGATCCTGATGAGATTTGGTTGTTGCCGGTGGGAGCGGGAGAGGCTCGACGCCTCAGCCCTGCGAATCTTTATCCTTTGGTCGCAGCCAGCTTTCTATCCGACAGCAAGCACATCGTCTATGTAGCTCATGAGGCTGGTCACCTTCCGCGCACCTGGCTCCAGGATACGAATGGAGGCGCACCACGTCCGATCACTCCTGAAGGAACAGCCGGTTTCCTGGTGTCGCCGGATGACAAGTGGCTCGTCGCAGGGCGCAGGCAAATGAACAAAGCCGTGCTCGAGGGTGTACTGGTGTCGATCGAAAACGGGAGCATGGAAAAAATCGCAGGATTGAACCCAGACGATGCGGTCCTGGGTTGGACGAGCGATGGCCAACTCTATGTGGGGTCCGCCCCCAATGCCAGTCGCACATCGCTTCGTATCGACAAGCTGAATCCGCACTCGGGAACGCGCTCCTCGTGGCAGGAACTCGCCATGCCTCCGATCGGGGGCGTATTGCCCGATCTGCCGATCATTACTCCCGACGGAAGAACCTACGGGTTCGACTATCGCATGCGGCTTTCCGATCTCTACACCGTGAGCGGTGTGCGGTAATTCCTTCCAGAGATTCCCGCCAGGAAGCAGTCGCACAAATAAAGAGCGACCGAGGGAGCGCTCGGTCGCCGCTGGGTTTAAGGGAACGTGTGGCTTGTCGTCTTAGTGAGGCATCGCCACGAAGCCAGAGTTGATGGGAGCCGCGCCGTAGAAGCCGACCAGCACGCCGTTGTCATTGATGCCGTTGACGATGGTCGAGCCAACGCCGTTAGGATCATCTTCCGAAGTGAACTGGCCGCTGCTGACCGTGTACACGAAGCCGTGGGTCAGGTTCTGAGCGTCCATGTAAGTACCGACCACCTGTCCGCGGTTGTTCAGTCCCAGCGCCTGGGTGAACACGCTGCCCGGGTAATCGAGCTGGAGGAATACACCGGCGTTCAAGAGCCAGCCGTGGTTGACGTTGCTGCTATCGATGAAGAAACCGCAAACCTGGCCGGTGTTGTTGATGCCGGTGGCCTGGGCTCCGCCCACCGCGCCCGGAATGGTGATCACTTCGAAGATCCCGCCCACTTCGTCATAGACGTAGGGGAAGTCCGGCGTGGTGTTGTTGGTGCTCATGCTGTAATAGCCGGCCGCCTGCTTATAGTCATTCTGGCTGAGCAGCTGGTTGAAGGCCGTGCCAGGGAAATCGACGGTGGTGAAGGCGCCGCTGTTGAGGTGATAGAAGCCGTGCGTGATGGAGTTGCCATCGACATAGAAGCCGGAGGTCGTCAGGCTGTTGTTGATGCCAATAACCTGCGTCATCATCGAGTTCGGGAAGTTCTCAACCGTGAAGTTGATGGGCAGATTCAGGGTAAAGCCCTGGTTGCTGAGAAAATTGTGGTACCCGGCGATGGTCATGTTGTTGTTGATGCCCAGCAACTGGGTGAAGGGATCGTTCTGGTCGTTGGGGTTGTTGACGGTGATAAAGCTATAGCTCTGCGCCCACGCTGAAGTGCCAAGCAGAACAGCGACGGCCAGGACGAAGGTAAGGTGTAAGCGTTTCATGTTTCTTCTCCTCATTTCGAAGTTTCTAGCCGCGGTTGGTTCCTCTAAGCTGTGAAGCTGTCTTCAGAACATCAGGGCAACCACAACCGCCTCTGTGTAGGTATGTGACATTCGCCGGAGAATTCCCTCATGTCCGACGAAAGTTTTTCCAGGCAGGCTGGAAGGGGGCAGAAAAGGTGGGGGAAGCGTGGCCCAATTTGGGGTATAATCCACACCACAAGTTGCGCTAGCGCAAGGTTTTAGGCTCGGGCTTACAAAATTTTAGCCAGTTTGCTGCATCCGCGAGATTCTCTCTGCCCAGATCTTGCCGGTCGAGCGAGAGCTTCTCATCGCCCACACCCACAGCTACGTCTACAACTAAAGGAAACGCAGATGTCGCCGGACCGGCAGGAAGTGACCCAGCTTCTCCAGCAATGGAGAGCCGGGGACAATCAGGCGCTTGATCAGCTCATGCCGATTGTTTACGAGGAGCTTCGCCGGCTGGCGTCCCGCTGTCTGCGCGCCGAGCGTCCCGGTCATACCCTGCGGGCCACGGCTTTAGTTCACGAAGCTTATCTGCGGCTGATGGACGCCGAGGTCGGATGGCAGGACCGCGCTCACTTCTATGCAGTGGCAGCGCGGGTGGTTCGCCGAATCCTGGTGGAGTATGCCCGTTCCCATGGCCGCCAGAAGCGTGGCGGCGGGGAGATTCCAGTTCCGTTGGATGAAGCGGTGCTGGTCGGTCCGGAAGCCTCGTCGACGGTTTTAGATCTGGACGAAGCGCTGCAGCGATTGTCTGCTGTGGATGAGCGGAAAAGCGAGATCATACAGCTGCTATTTTTCGGCGGTCTCACCTATGACGAGACTGCGGCAGCCCTCGACATCTCCCCGGCAACGGTTCATCGCGAACTCAAGTTGGCGAAAGCGTGGCTACATCGTGAACTCTCGCAGAGCGAGGCATAGGGGAATCACGGATGCATGCCGCCGATCAGTGGCGCAAGATTGAAGACCTTTTCTATGCCGCACTTGAATTGGATCCGGCGGCGCGTCCAGGGTTTCTGGAGCAGGCGTGCGGATCGGACCCTGAGCTTCGCAAAGAAGTAGACACGCTACTGGCTTCGGCGGACAAACCCGTCGACTTCATGCCGCAGGCCGTGGTTGAGATGGCGCAGAAGATGTCGGCAGAGTCGGCGACCGGCGTACGCACCGCTCCCTATCGCAAAAGCATTCCTCCCGGCACGGAGCTGGCCCACTACAAAATCATCTCGATGCTTGGCGCGGGAGGCATGGGCGAAGTGTATCTAGCCGAGGACCTGCACCTACGCCGTAAGGTCGCTCTGAAGATGCTGGCGCCGGAGTTGACTGGCGATGAGCGCGGACTGAGGCGCTTTGAGCAGGAAGCGCAGGCGGCCTCGGCCTTGAATCATCCCAACATCCTGACCATTTACGAGTTCGGCCAGGCAGACGGACTGGACTTCATCGCGTCGGAATATGTCGAAGGGACGACGCTGCGGCAAAAGTTGGGGAACGGCCGCCTCGAACTGAATACCGCGCTGGATATTTCCATACAAATCGCGAGCGCGCTGGCGGCCGCCCACGCCAGCGGCATCGTTCATCGCGACATCAAGCCGGAGAATGTGATCGTGCGCAACGACGGCATCGTCAAGCTGCTCGACTTCGGTATTGCTAAGCTGACGGCCGCACGAGTCGAACAGGCAATGCGCCGAAGCACCCTGGCGCTCTTGTTTGCCACCAGCGAGCCCGGTGTGGTGCGAGGCACGGCGAAGTACATGTCTCCGGAGCAGGCGCGCGGCGTGGCCGTTGATGCCCGCAGCGATATCTTCAGCTTTGGCTCGGTGATGTACGAAATGATTACCGGCAAGACGGCCTTTGAAGGCGAGACGGCCAGCGACGTTATCGCCGAGATACTGAAGGTCGAGCCCAAGCCGCCGGCCGAACTGACTCCGGATGCGCCGGAGGAACTTGAGCAGATTATTAACAAGGCTCTGCGTAAGGATCGCGACTCTCGCTATCAATCGGCGCAGGAGTTGCTGAACGATCTGCAGACATACAAGAAAGACGCCGAGTTCCACGCGCAACTGCAACGCCCGTCGCGGCTGCAAGCTGTCAAGGCCGACTCAGACCGAAGGCTGGCGGTGGCTTCGAAGCAGGCGTCGGCGCGGAAGAGATCGTGGTTGTGGGTGAGCCTGATTGCGTTGTGCGTTGCGGTGCTGGGATTCTTCGCTGTCCGCAATTTGCATGCTCCGGCACAGCCCAAAGGGCCGCGCAGCCTGGCGGTTCTTCCGTTTCGCAACCTCAATGGCGATCCCAAGACGGACTTCCTGGGCTTCTCTCTGGCGGACGAAGTCATCACCAAGCTTGACTATGTCAACGCTCTGACCGTGCGGCCTTCGTCGTCGGTGGATAAGTATCGCGATCAGATCGTCGATCCGAAGAAGGTGGCGGCGGATTTGAATGTCGATACGCTGCTGACGGGAACGTTTATCAAAGACGGCGACGACCTGCGCATTACGACGCAACTGGTCGACGTGAAGCCCGACAAGATTCTCTGGCGCGACACCATCGACGTGAAGTACGACGATCTGCTGACGGTTCAGGATCGTGTGGCACAGCAGATCATCAAGCAGCTGGAACTGAACCTCTCACCCACGGAGGCGGCGAACCTCAAGCCGGAGAAGCCGATCAATGCAGTCGCGTACGAAGATTATCTGCGCGGTATCGACCTGTACTCGCTGAACGATTTTTCGGCGGCGATCGAAATGCTAGAGAAAGCCACGTCGCTTGAACCTAACTACGCGCCGGCGTGGGCGCAGCTGGGGCGTGCGTATACGACGAACGCTTCGCTGCAATCCGGAGGTCGCGAGCATTACGGCAAGGCCCAGGCTGCCTTCGAGAAAGCGATCGCGCTGAATCCTACGCTGGTCGAGCCGCGCATCTACATGGCGAACCTGCTGACCGACACCGGCCGAGTGGAGCAGGCGGTGCCGCTGCTGCGGTCGGTGCTGAAAGACAGCCCAAAGAACGCTGAGGCGCACTGGGAGCTCGGCTACGCCTATCGCTTCGCGGGCATGCTGAATGAGTCCATCACCGAGTGTGAGAAGGCACGCCAGAATAATCCGGCGGTGAAGATCAGCAGCTCGGCGATAAACGGGTATTTGTACCGCGGCGAGTACGAAAGATTTTTGCAGAGTCTGCCGATGAACGACTCAGCCTACATCGTCTTCTATCGCGGCTTGGCGGAGTTTTATCTGGATCGCCGCGAGCAGGCAGAGCGCGACTTCGATGTCGCTTACGACAGAAACTCTTCCGTGCTCCCTACGAATGTCGGCAAGGCTCTCAGCTACGACATCAAGCGCGATAATCCGGCGGGACTGAAGATCCTGGAGCAAACGGAAGATCAGATTGAAGAGCACGGGGTCAGCGATCCTGAGTTGATGTACAAAATCGCCCAGGCCTACGCGGTGCTGGGCGACAAGCAGGCGGCGCTGCACATGCTGCGCCATAGCATTGGCGGAGGATTCTTCTCCTACCCGTACTTTGTGCATGATCCGCTTCTGAACAGCCTGCGCGATGAGCGCGAGTTCCGGGATTTAATGGAGCAGGCTCGCCATCGCCACGAACAGTTCAAAACCATGTTCTTCTGACGTGGCGCTTATCCCAATATCCGGACAGGCTGCATCTCTTGCCTGCAATTGACCGATGGTCAGCATCGATTTGAGCCAAGTGGTTATTGCCGCTTTCGGCGAAGATTCCCAACAATAGAGACATGTTTGGCAATAACGTGGGCCTGACGTTGTTCTGTGCAGTTTTGGGGTTCGGTCTGGCAGGAAGCAAACCTGGGCCAGCCACCGCTCGCGGTTTGTTGCAGACCGGGCAGACGCCGGCGGTGAGCCAGACCGCCGGCGCTCCTCGAGTGCCGGTGCTGGTGGAGTTGTTTACCTCCGAAGGCTGCTCCAGTTGTCCTCCGGCAGACGCGTTCGTCGCCAGGTTGGATGGCGCGCAACCGGTACCGGGCGCGGAGTTGATCGTGCTGAGCGAGCACGTCGACTACTGGGATCACGATGGATGGAAAGACCCGAACTCTTCGCCCGAAATTACCCAGCGCCAAATCGCCTACGTGAAGGAACTTCATCTGAAGGAGCCGTACACACCGCAGATCATCGTGGACGGAACCTCGGAGCTGCGGGCTAACGATGAGCAGCAGGTATCTTCGGTGTTGCAGCAGGCGGCGGCGCAGTCGACTGTCCCAATTCAAATCGATGAGGCGATGATCGATCCGAAAAATCCCAACGTGGTGCGGTTGCAAATCAAGGCCGACGGCAATGGTGAGAAGAACAATGCGGATGTATACGTCGCCGTGGCGTTGAATCACTTCTCTTCGCAGGTGTCGCGCGGCGAAAACAGCGGTCACGAGCTGCAACATGTCGCCGTGATGCAGGAGCTCAACCAGATCGGCACGCTGCACAAGGGTAAAGATTTCCACAAGGCCGTCTCCATCAAGCTCAAGCCCGGCACCGATCCCACCAATGTTCGTATCGTCGCTTTTCTGCAGGAGCCCGGGCCGTCGAAGGTAGTGGGAGCGGCAATGCAGAAGTTGACGGACTGAGGATGTCGACCATGGGCTTCCAGGTGCTCTCCTGTTTCGTGGTGACTGAGACTCGCATGCAGATTCTGCTGCCTTACGCGTTAGGCATCGGGGTCCTGTGCCTCGGATTGTGGTACGCGCGCAAGAGGCTGTTGCTTCGCCCTGGCGAGGTGGTTTTGACTTCGCTAGGGCCGCTATTCTACGCCCTACCGCTGGCCGCATTTGGGGCGGAACATTTTGTCTTCCGAGACGCCATCGTGCAAATGATTCCCTCGTATTTGCCGGTGCCGATGTTCTGGGTGTATCTGGTAGGCGCCGGGCTGATCGCGGCCGCGGTGGCGATCGCCATACAGCAACAGGTCGAACTGGCGGCGATCTTGCTGACAGTGATGTTTGCCATCTTCGAGGTGACGATCCATATTCCGAACGTGTTTCGAGAACCGTCCAGCCGGTTCATCTGGGCGGTAGCGGCACGCGATCTGTCTTTCATGGCGGGAGCATTGTCGCTGGCGATCACGCAAAGCGCGGCGTGGCCGCGAAAGAGGGTGCGACTTCTCACAGCGGTCGCTCGCTACTGCCTCGGCATTCCGGTTACGTTCTTCGGTGTCGAGCAGATTGTGCATCCGCAATTTGTTCCCGCGGTGCCGCTGGAGCAAGTGACTCCGGCCTGGATGCCCGGCCATGGATTGTGGGGCTACGTGACCGGCGCGGTCTTCGTGCTGGCGGGTCTTTGCATGGTGTGCAATCTGCAAACGCGCCGAGCCGCGAACTGGGTCGGCGGCACGACCGTGTTCGTCGTGCTGGTTGTTTATTTGCCTATCACGATTGCCAATCCATCCAACATCGATATCGGTTGGAACTATTTCGCGGATACGCTGATGCTGGCCGGCTGCGCCTACACGTTTGCCGAGACGCAGGGTGCGGAGCTCGTTTCGCAGTCAGCGACCGCGTGATGGCGCGGCAGGTCGTCTACTTTCCATCTAACAGGCGCGCGAGCTTTTGCACCGCGCGAGGAATCGCCGAGGCGGCCACGCTGCCGAATCCCAGGATGAAGCCTGAGCGACAGCGCCTTCCGAAGTAAGCCGTGGACAAAGGCCACAACCAGAGATTCTGTCGAGCCGCGCGCTCGGCGATCTCGATGTCGCGCAGTTGGTCGGAAAGGGTGATGGTGAGGTGCATCCCGGCGTCACTGCCAAGAATTTCCACCCGCGATCCTATCTCTTTGCGGATACTTTCCACCAGAACAGTGCGTCGCTCGCGGTAGACCATGCGCATTCGCCGGATGTGGCGCGCGAAATGTCCTTCTTCGATAAAGTCGGCGACCACCTCCTGGAAGAACGTCGGAGGGCCGAGATCGGCCGCCCAGCGCGCGGCCGAGAAGCTTTCGATCAAGGCGTGCGGCAACACGACGTAGCCCATGCGCAGGCCGGGAAACAGCACCTTGCTGAACGTTCCGATATAGATGACGCGCGAGTTCGCGTCGAGGCCTTGCATGGAGGCGACGGGCGCGCCGCCGTAGCGAAACTCGCTGTCGTAATCGTCCTCGATGATCCACGCGCCGGCGTCGTGCGCCCATTGCAACAGGCGGAGTCGTCGGGCGGCGCTCATGGTAACGCCGAGAGGAAACTGATGAGACGGCGTGACCGAAGCGACGCGGGCTCCGCCGTGTTTTCGCGTGGCGAAGGCCACGTCCAAACCTTCGTGGTCGACGGGAATGGGTACGATGCGACAGCCGGTCGGGAGAAATGCGTCACGCGCGAAGGGATAGCCCGGCTCTTCGAACCACACCTCCGCGCCGGGTCCGAGCAGAACGCGGGCCGCGATGGATAGCGCCTGTTGCGAGCCGTTGACGATCATGATCTGCCCGGCGTCACAACGCAGCGAGCGCGAAGCGCGCAAGTAGTCAGCGAGGGTTTCGCGAAGACGCTTCGAGCCCATGCGGTCGCCGTAATGAAGAGCTTTCACGTCAGCCTGGCGCGCGTGGCGCGTTACCAGCTTCGACCAGATTTGTGCAGGGAACTCTTCAACCGCAACCTGTCCAACCCCGAACGCGCCCCAGCCCCGCAGCCACGGAGGGCGGACAGTTGTTGCCGGTTGAGAAACGAGCGCCGGTCGCGGTGGGCGCTTTGGGCCGGCGCCAGTTCGATGTGGCGGAAGGCTGGTGGTGAATTGTTCAGGCAGAGCGCCACAGACGGCGGTCCCGGCGCCGACCCGGCTTTCGAGGTAGCCTTCAGAGAGCAGTTGCGCATAGGCGTTCAGGACGGGGAAGCGCGAGACGCCGAGCTCGGTCGCCAGGGTGCGCGAGGAGGGAATCCGCTGTCGCGGCCGCAGATTGCCCTGGACGATCGCGCTGCGAAGCGTTTCGTAGATCTGACGATGGAGCGCCCTGCCGCTTCTGCGATCGATGACAATCAGGGGAAGAACGCCGGATGGGACCTTCTTCATCGCTGGGCAATGATAGTGGTCATGGCGAAACCCCGTCAATCCACGCCGATGCTTGACCACTTCGCGAGCTGAAGAGGCTTGTCGAGGGGCCCGATTGTTGCTGCCGGCTATTTGCCCTTGGAGAGCGAGCGGATGTAATTGACCATGTTCCAGAGCTCGTTGGCCTTCACGCGATCGCCTTCCGGCGGCATTTGCCCCTTACCGTTCTTGATGATGTAAAAGAGCTCGCCGTCCGTCTTGCCCTTCAGGGAAGAAGGATCGGTCCAGTTCTTCAAACTCATCTTTTCGGAGACGGCGACTTCTCCTTTGCCATCGCCGGTTTCGCCGTGACACATGGCGCAGTCATAACCGTAATACTTCTTGCCTTGAGCAAGAGACTCTGGTGTCGCCTTGACGGGGTTGGCCATCTGTACAGCTGCAGGAGGGATGGTGGAGGAGCCTTGCGGCGCGGGCGCGGAATTCTCTTGTGCGAGCGCGAAAAAGCACAGCGTGACAACCAGCAATGCTACACAGGCTTTCGGCATAACAGCCTCCTTGCCTAAGCGAAGGCTAACACACTTGTCTTCCCTTAAATTTTACGAATGTGCGCAAGCGCAATGCTGTGAGCGGGAGCACAGAGCGAAGTTCGGCGTTCCGGACTTTCGGGGGAGCGGCTAAGCAAGCGATTTGCGTTATGGCTGAAAGCCCGGTAAATCCACGCGCCGCGCGATGTGGTCTTTGATCCAGTGCGGATCCCACCACTCTTTGGGATCGATCTGCACGCCATCGAGCTGCATGGCGAAGTGGATGTGATCGCCGCCGGCCATGCCGGTCTGACCGCTCAGCCCCATCACCTGGCCTTGCTTGACCATGTCGTCTACGTGAACGTCGATGCGGCTGAGATGGCCGTAGATAGTCTGCAATCCGTAGCCATGGTCGACGACTATGCAGTTGCCGTAGATGCCGAGCGGCGCAGCGTAAACGATCTTGCCGTCATTCGAGGCCTGTACGCCGACGTGCTGCGTGACCGCGAGATCGTACCCGAGGTGAACCTGCTGGTCGATCTTCTTGCCCTGGTAGATGTAGTTTCGCAGGTCGGCAAAGTTCGCTTCCGCCTGCGAGTGCGGTTGACGAATGAACGGCCTCGACCACAGAAATTTATCAGCCGTTTTGTACTGCAGATCGGAGAGCGTCTTGTTGTTGGCGACCCGCATCTGGCTGTTGATCTTCACGAAGCGCTCGACCATGTCGCCGCTGCCGTTGGGATCGAGTTCGTTGACCACTTTTTGCATGAAGGCGTCGCTGACCTGGAGATTGTGCTCGGTGTACTTGGGCTGCTCCTTCTTGGGGAAGATGACGACCAGCGGGCTGGTCACATCGCTGCCGGTGCCGTTTGCCGCATAGGCCACGGGCACGGTGTCGGCAGGCATGTTCCAGGCGAAAGCGTACATCGCGAACAGTCCCGGCTTGCCGCCCGGCATGGGCCAGGCGCGAAACTTCTGATCGCCGACGCGGATGCCGGCTTCGGTCCAGCCACCGGAGACGCTCAAGGTCGCCAGATCGGCCATGCCGACGTAGAGATAATGCTGCTCGGAATCGACGCTGAGCGAGGGCGGTTGGGTGATGACCGTGACTTCCCGCTCCGCACTAGCGCTCTTGCGCATCAGGTCGTTCGAGGTGGCTTCGACAATCACCTTGGCTTTACCCGCCTGCAGCTGCGGCGTAGACTTCACGCCGGCCGTGAAGTTCACGGTGGTATCGCTCTCCTTCGACGGCGTTGTGCTGGAGAAGACCGGGTAGCGGCTGCCGTTCTGCTCGACGAAGGCCTGCACACTGCGAACGCCGTGCGGGTCACGAACCTGTGCGGTGACGGGAGTGGCCTGGCCGATGGAAGCCAGCGAGGAAGGAATCTCGACGGCAGGTGTGGCTGAGCGGACAACAACGAACACGACCAGCAACACCACGACAGCGACGACAACGATCAGCAGTTTCTTCACACTTCAGTTTATCCCGGGAGCGCCATCCCCAGCTTTCCCGGCAGGGATGTTAAACCGGATTCCTGGCCTGGCTCGCGGGGCGCAAGAACACTCCTCAGCGCGCCTCAGCCGCGCTTGGCATCGCTCGTCGGCCATGCTAGATTTCAGTTGATTGCGGGCGATGAGGTTCGCCGGAACCGCCGGACGTTGTGCCTGGCTGATAACCTCTGGGAAAGCTGGAGGCTTCGCTTGCAACTCCCCGCCGACTGTCGTTCACGATCCCTCAGTCCGCAAATCCCGGCAGCAACGCAAGCAGTACTCGGCATCTATCGACATTCAGTCGAAGGGCAGTATGCCAGAAGCGTCGCGATAAACTTCCCAAGCTCCACGAGTCGCGTGGAGCCGCTGTCGCTAAGGACGGCCCCGGAGCAGATAGTTCGGAACAGAAGGTCGACTCGCGTGCCTATCGTTTTGCCTATCTGTTGAACCATACTTCGCAGTTGCCCGCCGACTTTCCGGCCGATGAAGCCTTTGAGCATGGAATCTTTTTACCCAGAGAGTTAGTGCCTCGTTTTGACACGCCTCGATATGTGCCACGCTTGTTGCTGCAAGGGGCGGATGGTCTTCAGTTGTACTACCACCCGGCTTATGGTTCTGGTAAGGAGCTGATTTCGTTTCAGGAGATTTCACACATTGAGTTTGAACGTTTCCTAACGGATTGTTCTCTCGTATTCGCTACCCCCGGCAAGAGTTTGCGCGTACCGTTTCACGGGCGTGACCGGGACCGGGCGGAAGCATTTCTGGCTCGCCTGAAGACCCGGCTGCTGGATCATGACAAAAGTACAAAGCACTACCAGAAACCTAGGAACTTCGGTTCGGCGCTTGACCATAAATTTAAGCAGATCGAAGTTGTCTTGCAGGTTGAGGCCGAAACGGTGATCGCGCGGTTTTTCGTGGCGCCAAAACAAACCGTCAAGACGCGCCTTTTCCGCCAGGAATCTTCCTGGAGCTTCGCTTCCGAATTGCTGTTGACCACGCGCGAATTGCACTACTTCTCAGACGGCAAAGATGGCTATCGCCAGCCGTATGGATTTCGGGCATCGTGGGTGCCCCTGTGCAAGGTGGCCGGCATACAGTGGGATACCACGATCAACGGGATCTCTGTCCTCGTGTTGGGTGGGCACACCTTGAGAGTGCCGGTACCCGACGAACTTCGCCCGGAGAGCGAGCGGTTCGTCCAGCTTGCACACCGCTACCTCCACGGCGAGCGGGAGTGAGAACTGCAAACGGACACGTAGGTCTGAGCCAATGGCCCCTGATGTCGTCGAAACACTTTGCAGCGAAATGCTGCGAGCGGCAGGCTGCTGAGATTTTTTGACGGCTCAGCAACCCAGCCTCCGACGCCCGAAACCTTCGGTCAAGCACCGACATCTATAGCTCACATAACCGATCCTTTTGGTTTTTTCACAGGGTGAAGTGCGTATCCCGACTTCCGATTCAGTAAGCTGGTAGCAACGGGGTCCCAATCAGAAATATTCGACAAGGTGCTTGTGCCGAAACCAGTTTTGTTAACTGTGGATGACGATTCTGATGTGCTGCGCGCGATTGAGCGCGATCTGCGCTCAAAGTACGGCGGCGATTATCGGGTGATCAGCACCGATGAGCCGCAGGGCGCGCTGGAAATCCTGAAGGAACTCAAGGTTCGCAATGAAAGCGTGGCGCTGCTGCTGGCGGATCAGCGCATGCCGGGCATGGACGGTGTGGCTTTTCTGCAAGAGGCCATGCAACTGTTTCCTCAGGCAAAGCGAGCATTGCTGACCGCTTACGCCGACACGAACGCCGCAATCGACGCCATCAATCAGGCGGCCGTTCATTACTTCTTCCTGAAGCCGTGGGACCCGCCGGCGGACCGGCTTTATCCGCAAGTCGACGATCTGCTGGACGATTGGCAGGGTTCGTATCGCCCGGCATTCCAAGGAATTCGTGTGCTGGGCACGCGCTGGTCGCCCTCTTCGTACCAGCTGCGCGATTTTCTGGCACGCAATCATGTGCCGTATCAGTGGATTGATGTGGAGATTGCCGCCAGCGATCCCGAAATCAAGCAACTCTTGGAAGCTCTGGGAGAAGAAGCAGGGAGCTTGCCGGTGGTCTTGTTTCCAGACGGGACGCGATTGCTGCAAGGGGCGCCTGCCGAAATCGCCGAGAAGGTTGGCCTGCGCACGCGCGCGCAAACCGATTTCTACGACCTTGCGATTCTCGGCGGAGGTCCCGCGGGGCTGGCTGCCGCTGTCTACGGAGCGTCCGAAGGTTTACACACGGTTCTCATCGAACGCGAGGCTCCGGGCGGGCAGGCCGGCATGAGTTCGAGGATCGAAAACTATCTCGGTTTTCCCAGCGGACTGAGCGGCGGCGACCTGGCGCGTCGCGCCGTGGTGCAGGCGCAGCGCTTCGGAGTAGAAATTCTGGCGCAGGAAGCGATGAGCATACGCGTCGAAGGACCATATCGAATCGTGAAGCTGGGCGATGGATGCGAGATCTCGTGTCACGCGATGATGATCGCCACCGGAGTGCAGTGGCGCCGTCTGGAAGCCGAGGGCGTCGACCGCTTGCAGGGAGCCGGAGTGTATTACGGCGGGGGTGCGACCGAAGCCCTGTCCTGCAAAGGTGAAATTGTCTACGTGGTAGGCGGAGCGAACTCGGCCGGACAGGCGGCGATGAACTTCGCGCGCTACGCCGACAAAGTCGTGATGCTGATCCGCGGTGAGTCGCTCGCCAGCACAATGTCGCAATACCTGATCGAGCAGATCCAGCGGACTCCGAACATTCACTTGTGGGCTCACGCCAGCGTAGCCGAGGTACACGGCAACGAGCATCTGGAAGAGATCTCGATACTGTGTTCGGATAGCGGCAAAGTCGAGCGTGTACCCGCGAACGCGATGTTCATCTTTATCGGCGCCATGCCGCGGACGGATTGGCTCTCTGGCGTGGTGGAGCGCGACGATCGCGGCTTCATCCTCACCGGTCCCGACCTCATGCTGGACCGCAAGCATCCCAAGGGATGGACGCTGGATCGCGACCCGTTTCTGCTGGAGAGTAATATCCCCGGCATCTTCGCCGTCGGCGACGTGCGTCATGGGTCGGTGAAACGAGTGGCGTCGGGAGTAGGAGAAGGCTCGGTAGCGGTGCAGTTCATTCATCAATATCTGCGCAAGGTGTAAATGGCGACCAGAGAAGAGCTACTGAAAGTGCCGGCGTTTGCCGAGCTGCCGGACGAACAGATCGATTGGTTCCTGCAGAACGCGCAGGAGATGCGACTCAAACCGGGTGACGGCTACATTCAGCAGGGCGCGCCCGCTGATGCAATGTTCGTCCTGCTGGAAGGGCAGGTGCATGTTCGCGGCCACCTTGGCGGTCAGGATGTGACCTTTACTTCCGAAGCCGGCGATGTTGGTGGACGCCTGCCGTTTTCGCGGATGAAGCAATTTACCTTCGGCGGGCGCGCGACGATGGATACGCGCCTGCTGCGTTTTCCTGCCTCGCAGTTTACCGAGCTGGTGCAACACATGCCGGAGTTGGCAAACCGGCTGGTCGGAGTGATGTCGGACCGCATTCGTGAGACCACGCGAATCGAGCAGCAGCAGGAGCGGCTGGCATCGCTGGGCAAGCTGTCTGCTGGCTTGGCGCATGAGTTGAATAATCCCGCGTCGGCAGCCAAACGCGCGACCAGCCAACTCAGGGATGCGCTTAAAAGAATCAAAGAAGCAAGTCACCAATTAGGCAGGCAGGAACTGTCGTCCGCGCAAAAAGCTGAAATTGAGAAGCTTGAGACATTCCTGATGCAGCAGAGCGGGAAGCCTCCGCTCGGCGGCTTGGCACTGAGTACGCGGGAAGACGAAATCGACACGCTGCTGCGTGGTCACGGTCATGCGGACCTCTGGCAATTGGCCGCCGATCTGGCACGCAACGATGTGGATCCGAATGCGCTCGAAGCTCTGTTTGCAAGCATGGACGGCGACACCGTACGCGTGGCCCTGGTGCGAATCGCCGCCTCGCTGGAGATCGCTTCGTTGCTCGATCAGATTGAAAGCAGCACCTCGCGCATCTCGGATCTGGTGAAGGCCATTAAGGAATACACCTTCATGGATCAGGCGCCGTTGCAGAATGTCGACGTAGTGAAGAGCCTGGAAAATACGTTGACGATTCTCAACTACAAGCTCAAACACGGCGTGCAGGTCGAACGCGACTACGGTGTGGTGCCGCTCGTCAGTTCCTTTGGCACGGACCTCAACCAGATTTGGACCAACATCATCGACAACGCCATCGACGCCATGAAAGGCAAAGGAACTCTGCGTCTGCGAACCTTCAGCGAGGATAGCTGCGTGGTCGTCGAAATTTCCGACGATGGCCCCGGAATTCCAGAGGACATCCAGGCAAGGATTTTCGAGCCGTTCTTTACGACGAAGAAGGTCGGCGAAGGAACGGGACTGGGGCTCGACACGGTACAGCGCATCGTGAAGAAGCATCGCGGCTCGATCCAGGTTGAATCTCGGCCGGGAAGCACCTGCTTTCAGATCTGGCTACCGGCATCGCAGGCTCTGGCAAAATAACCGCGGCATTACTCGCGAATTAGCCCAGCAGAACCTCGATAGACTATTCCTCCCTGACGTAAGAACTGCGGTAAGAGGCCACCAATCTCGCTACCACTACCGCGATGAAGAAGATGCCGGTGATACCTTCGAAGGCCGCCACCATGCGGACATAAGGATTGACCGGGGCGATCCCGCCGTAGCCGACGCTACTGATCGTCACCATGCTGAAATACAGCAGAGTGCTGATCTCGTACCTTGGGATGACCTGATTGAATGGCTGGACGACGATCTGGTTGAGTATCCAATACAGCTGGGCGAAGGCAATCGCAATCAAGAGATAAGCGATGAAGGCTTCAGCGACGGCGGTCCTCGGCGCGCGGAGTACTCGATGACCACGTTCGAAGATGCCCCACAGCAGAGCGCAGGAGAGTGCGAGTCCCGCCAGGGGCGCCAGGCGCGAGTAGAAGTGATGAGGATTGCCGAAGGCTTCCAGTAGCCGCGCCAGTACCCAGACACCGGCGAGCGGCAAAACGACGCGCCGCACCATGTCATGGCTTGCCAGGTAACTGGCGGCCAGAATGATGAACAGCCAGATGAGGCCGGCCAGCACCGCCCCAAGGTGCGGATGGTAATCGGCCGCCGGCGAGACCAGCATTTCGACGACCAGAGCGCATGCGATCAGCGACGAGCGATGAGTCTGCGCAAACTGGAGGAGCTTCGATTGTGTCTTCATGCCAACGCCTTGAGCCGCGGTCGTTGCGGCTGCCCTTGTGTCAGGTTGTCACTTTGGCAGCGTCCGATTCAACTCGGTTGTGCTGCGGAGCGGCTTGCTTCCCGCCGGCAATCCGTTCTGTTGAAGCAGGAACGACAGGATGTCCAGCGACTGCTGCTCTGTGAATGTGGCGCCGGCGTACTGGGCCATGGGGCCGTGGATCTCTCCCCACACCGTCAGCAGCTTCGATCCGGGATAAAGCTGCTTCCAGGAAGCTCCGGTGAGTGCGGGTCCGCCGCCTCCATTTAGCTTGGCGCCGTGACACGAAGCACAGTTCTGCGCGTACAACTTGGAACCGTCGGCGGCCTGATCGGTCGAATACCAGTCTCCGGAGGCCGACGAGCTGGGAACTGCGGCTGCAACGATGCTTTCAGGAGCCGGTTGTAAGGTCGCTGGCTGTCCGGGAGTTGTGCTGGCACTGTTCGAGTACACGTGGCCAATGTCACTGTGACAGTGCAGGCAGTCGTATGCGTTCGAAGTCGCGTATCGCTGGTGAATCATCTGCTTCATCACGCTGTGCGGACCGCCAAAGGCATTAAGTTGATGGCAGCCTCGGCAGGTGATGTAGTTGTGCTGCGTAATGAAGTTCTCAAACTCGGCAGCGAGAGCCGGACGCCGGTCTTCCCATTCCTTTTCCGTCGACATCGATCGAGTGGCCTCGTGATAGAAGTCCTTCGCCCCGCGGTTAGCTTTGAAAGCCAGCAGGTAGACGTATTCCGTCGCAGTGGCGTGGCTGGAATCGTACGGTATGTGGCAGTCTCCGCAGCTTGCGCGCACGCCTATCGCGTTCTGGTAGTGCGGCGCTTTTTTATAGGCGGCGCTGGCCCAAATCATCGAGTGGCAGAACTGGCCGCAGAAACTATCGGAACTGGACCAGATGACGGCTTTGTTAGTAAGCGCGACGCCGACGATGCCGACGCATACGAACAGGAAAGCCAAGGCGAAATAATGGAGAAAACGAGTGCCCCTGCTCGGGTTCGACTGCGGTACGAGCGGAGAGCCTGGCAGTGACATTGCTCCCTCCCATAACGGCAAATGAGTTTATTGGATGCAGTTCCGGACCAGGTAAGTACGGTCACGAAAATGTGATTTGAGCAATCGGAAATATGAATTGGCCACTACCACCCTGGCGTCGATAGTCTTTCATCAAGGTTCAACTATGCAAGCACAATTAATGTCCCGAAAAGAAGAAATCTTACGCGTCGCCAGCAATCTTTTTCTCGAAAACGGCTATGACCGCACCTCCTTGGCCGACATCGCATCGGTCGTCGGTATTCTGAAGGGTTCGCTGTATCACTACATCGCCTCGAAGGATGAGTTGTTGTTCGACGTCATCCTGGAAACCATCGCGGCTGCGGAGGCTGATCTGTCGTTGGCGCTTTCCGAGAACGTAGAGCCACGCCGCGTACTGGAGCATCACATCCGATATCTGGCATGGCATTATTCCGGAGTGGCGTTCCTGATGCGCGAGGCTGCGCAATTGCCTGGGTTTCGCCGGGAAGTGATCGGAAAGCGCTTCAAAGAATTTGAAGAATCGCTGGCGGAGGCGATTCGCAGGGCACAGGACCGGCAACAGGTTGCCGGCGGTGACGCCCGAACGATGGCGCGGATCATCCTGTCCGCGTGCAGTTGGGTCGGATGGGACAAGAGCGAGTTCCAGGCGCGAACGGAAATCGCCGATTGCCTGGCTAAACTACTGCAAGGAGCGGTAACCCTTCCGATGCCGCGGATCAGTCGCGATGTGGAGTTCCGTGCGGCAACGACCAATTCCAAGAAGGCTTCGGTCGCCTACATGGGGTAGTGCCGACGGCTGCGTTCAAAACGAAAAGCCGTCGTTCGTTATAATCCGCAGTTCATGGACTTCGACCAGCTTGCCACCTTCCTGCATGTCGCTCGCCTGGGTAGTTTCTCCCGGGCGGGGGAGCAGGTTTTTCGATCGCAGTCGGCTGTCAGCGGACAGATTCAGCAACTGGAGCAGGAGTACGGTGGGCGGTTGTTCGACCGCTCGGGCAAGACCGTCACCTTAACTCCTGCCGGCAGGATTCTTTATGCCTACGCAGAGCGCCTGCTGAATCTGCGGGATGAGTCGCGCCTCGCCGTTTCCGATCAGGATGAGGTGCTGCGTGGCAATTTGCTGGTCGGAGCTAACGAGGCCACCTGCCTGTACGTACTGCCGAATGTCTTCGCCGAGTATTGTCGCCGCTTTCCCGAAGTTCAGCTCAGTATCTATCGCAACTTCAGTTACAAGATTGTCGAGAAGCTGGAAGGTGGCACGCTCGATGTAGGCATTGTCACGCTGCCGATCAAATCATCGAGCCTCAAGGTGCGTTCGATTTTCCGCGATCGTCTCATGATGATGGTCGATGTGCGGAGTCCCCTGGCTAAAGAAAAGTCGGTCAGGATTGAGGATGTTATCCAGCAGCCGCTGATCATCCCCAAGACCGGCTATACGCGACGCGTGATGGATAAGCTCTTCCGCCCCTATCGCAGCGAGCTGAAGGTGCGCATGGAATTGTCCAGTGTCGGCATGATCAAGAGTTTCGTCGCTTCCGGGCTGGGGGTTTCGCTGATCAGCGCCAGCTTCGCTCGCGACGACGTCGCCGCACGCCGGGTCAAACTGGTGCCTTTGCGCGATGTGGAACTGTGGCGCGAGCTGGGGCTGGCTTACCGCCGAGACCGCACCCATACTCGTCCCGCGGCTGCTTTCATTTCTACGATGAAAGACCTGCCTTCGCAGGAAGCTGCCATTCCTTAGAACTTTCTCGCTCACTAATTTGCGTCGCAGGGCAGGTGTTGACACCCATCCCGGCGCAGTGCTTCACTGTGACCAAACGTTTGTTTGGTGGGGAATCGCAGGTAGACGGATTCGTGAATCCGGTCCGCTCCACCGGAAGGGAAGCCATGCCCGAAGATGATGTGACCAATCAAATCGACACAGCCCAACTTGCCGAACTCCTGGATGAGATGGCCTGTCGAAAGCTGCTGGGCCGTTACGGCTCGGCCCTCGACTGGCGCGATGAAGCAGCGCTGGCCAGTACCGTGTGGCCCGATGCCGCGATCGACTACGGCTTCTTCAAGGGATCCGGGGAAGAATGGGTGAAAGCGTTTATGCCGATTGAGCGCGCGGCGGGACGGCCCTTTCATATTCTGATGTGCGAACAACTTGAGGTAAAGAGCCCCTACGCCTACGCCGAGAGCCTGGGACTTTCGATCACGAGGGAAGCCGCTCCTGGGAGTGCGACCAGCGTTCGACAGTATTGGGGACGTTACCTGGACGAACTCCACAAGCGCGGCAAGGAGTGGCGTATCAGCAAACGGACGTACATTGCGCATGGTGTTTGGGATATCGACATATCGCAAGCTGCGCCGGGTCGGCTCGAAGGACTGTACATAGCCGAAAACCTGACGGTTGATCATCCTATGTTTCGCACTTTTCGCTAGGGAATACAAAACTCAAGGAGCGATGCCGTGACCGAGTTGGAAGCGTTGATCGAAACTGAGAAAATCAAAAAGCTCCGCATCCTTTATTCGCATCATTTCGACATGAATCAACTCGATAAGCTCGTTTCTCTTTTCACCGAGGATGCGATCTGCGAGTTCGGCTCCCGCGGAAGATGCGCCGGGCACGCTGAAATCCGCGCTGTCTACGAGTTTGCGCACAAAGAGTGGGACAAGAGCAACCACGGCACCTACCCCTACGTGCACGCCATCACCAATCACTGGATCGAACTCACCGGGCCGACCGCGGCCGAGGGTCGCTGCTACTTGATTGACATGGTGATGGAGCGGAAGGGCTCGCCGCTGCTTCTGATCGGCGCCTATGACGACGAGTACAAGAAGGTCGGCAGCGACTGGAAGATCCATCGCACTAGGCTGGACTATCTCTGGCCGGAACGCAGTGTCGTGGGCGGCTTTCCGGGACAGCGCATTCCTGCGGCTGTCTAGGGTTCGCGGGGCCATCAAGCAGCCAGTTTCGGCTGCGCGGCACTCTTTGCGAGATGCAGCGAAATCCGTGCTCCTCGTCTTGACAGAAGCCCAGTACGCGGCTTAGCATCGCAGTCGGCCAAACGTTTGTTTGGTAAGACTCAAGGCGTAGTCTCGGACACTTACGGCAAGCGCAAGCAGACGCAGAGGACTGATTCGTGAAGTTCGGCATGCTGGTCAACACGCAGGACCCACCTGACGGCCGCAACATGCCGCAGCTTTATAAGGAGATCCTGCGCGAAGCTGAACTGGCGGAGGAATTCGGCTTCGACTCAGTTTTCGTGCCCGAGCATCACATGATGCCCGATGGATATTTGCCTGCTCCGCAGGTGCTGCTGGGAGCCATCGCGGCGCGCACGTCGCATATCCGGCTCGGTACTTCGATCTTGCAATTGCCGGAGTGGCACCCGATCAACGTCGCCGAGGCGTGGGCGGTACTCGACAATCTTATCGCGCGGACGGACCATTCTCGGGGTTGGGCTTGGGTCTGGTCGAACCGGAGTTCAAACTCTTTGGCCGGGAGGTGAAAGACGCGGCGCAGCTTTTCACCGAGCAAATCGAGATCATCAAGCGCGCCTGGACTCAGGAGTCATTCTCTTATCAGGGGCGTTTCTATAACTTCGAGGACGTCAGCATCACGCCGCGGGTGATCCAGAAGCCGCATCCGCCGATCTGGGTGGGCGCGATGTCGGAACCCGCATTAAAGCGCGCGGCGCGCGTTGGCTCGGGATGGATCTCAGATCCACTCCATCATATTGAGGTGATGCGCGCGTGGGCGGAGATCTATCGCAAGCAGGCCAAAGAGAGCGGCAATCCTGCTGAGGTCGTCATCATGCGTGCGTTCATGCTGGCGGAGTCGCGCGAAGAGATCGAAAAGGTTTGGTGGCCGCCGCTGCGCAAGTCGCACTTGTTCTACAAGAATCTCGGATTTTTCGAGTCGGGACGCTTCAACACGCAGTGGGAGCCTTGGGTGAAGACGGTGACCGACGACGAGTGGACCTTCGATCGCGTCGCTCCGAATCGGATGATCGCTGGCACGCCCGAGGAAGTGGTCGATGAAATCCAGCGCTACCGCGATTACGTTGGCTGCGACTACATGATCTTGTATCTACGGCATCCATCGGGTCCGAGCCACGAGCACGTGATGAAGGCGATTCGTTTGTTCGGCGACAAGGTCTTGCCGAAGTTGAACTGATTGGAGACGGCCCAGTGAAGATCGGATATCTACTCGACACGCACGCCGGCGACTACGATCGGCCGCGCCCGACGCGCGATGAGGTTAGCGCCTTCATCGACCAGATGCACGCCGAGATCGACTTGTGCGAGAAATATGGGTTCGATTCCATCCAGGTTCCCGAGCGCCACGGCCGCTCCGAATGTTACTTTCCCAATCCGCTGACCTTGCTGGCTGCGCTGGCGGAGAGAACAAAGAAGACCAGGCTGGGCACGTACATCTGCATTCCACCGCTGCACAATCCGATGGAGTTGGCCGAGCAGTTTGCGCTCATCGATCAGCTTTCGCGCGGGCGGCTGATCATGGGCGTGGCTTCCGGCTATCACCCGGGCTACAGCCAGTTCTTCGGCGTGCCGCACGAGAAGCGTGGAGCGATGTTCGAAGAAGGGTTCGACGTCATCCTGCAAGCGTGGAAGGGCGAGAAGTTTACCCATGAAGGAAAGTACTACCAGTTCCGCGACGTAATGTTGAGCCCAACACCTTACCAGACGCCGCGTCCGGAGATATGGGTCGGAGGAATGTTCCCTAAAACGATCGCACGCGCCGGCAAGATGGGGGATGCGTGGTGCAGCGATCCGTTTCCGCTCGACAAGCAGCGCTGGTTTGAGCAGGTGAAGCTGTATCGCGACTCGGCGAAGGAGCATGGCAACCGTTCGCAGGTTGTGCTGATGCGCGACGCCTGGTGTGCCATGTCGCCTGAAGAAGAAGATCTGTTCCTGCGGGTCACCATCGAGGAGTGGCTGTTCTACTTCCGCTACGGGATTCTTGACGCATCATCCCGATTTCAAGAAGGAATCGGACTTCACGCCCGAGCGGGTGCGCAAGCATTTCATTATTGGCAAGCCGGAAGAGTGTGTTCAGGCGATCGAGACATACGCGAAGGAGTTCGACGTCGACTACCTTGTGCTGCGCTTCCGATTGCCAAAAGGTCCGGATCGCAAATCGGTGCTGAAGTCGCTGGAATTGTTTGGCAAGGAAGTTATGCCCAAGTATCGGACTGCTCAGTAGAGCGGGAGGAGGAACTGTGCCGGTCATACCGCTGATGGAATACGACAAGCTCACGCCGCAGATGAAGGAAATTGTCGACATGTTCGACACCTACATCGGCGACACCGTTTGGGCGAGGCTGATGGCGCGTTGCCCGGAGATCTTCCTCAAGTTCAATGACCTGTATTCGACACTGCTGTCGGGGAGTGTTGAGACCGAAATCAAGGAGCTGGCGCGTCTGCGGATGGCCTACCTGAACGGTTGCGATTATTGAAAGGCCGCAAACGTCGCCTGGGCCAGGCGAAACAATATTCCGCAGGAGAAGCTGGATACGATTCACGATTTCGAGAACTCGAAGTGGTATTCCGAACGTGAGAAGGCCGTCCTGATGCTCGCCGAGAAGATGTGCATGACGAGCACCGGCATGCTGGACGAGAAGTCGCTGGCACGACTGAAGGAGCACTTCGACGACAGCCAGATTCTGGAGCTCGGGGCTTACTTCTCGGTGGTGAGCGGCTTCCAGAAGTTCAACTCGGTGTTTAACGTTCTCTATGCCTGTGAGATTTAGCGGGAGCGTTCCCGGGAGGATTTGAGTGTGAGTGACTCGGGCAAGCTGCCGCTAGTGTTCGGCAAGGTCGGCAAGGACGAGAACGACTTCCCGAAGATCTACGAGCGCAACATCAACGTGAAGGTGATTGATGAAGGCGACGGCAAATACAAGGTGCGCGCTTCGCTATTCGATTTGGAGCACAGCTTTCACGGGGAACTGCTGATCAACGCAGAGACCTCGACGATTGAAGAGGCTACGGCCTTGATGTCGCGCAGACCGTATCCGACGTATTGCCCGCGAGCGCTGGAGAACGTGGCGAAGCTGAAAGGCCAGGTTATTGGGGTTGGCATCAATCGCAAGATCATCGAACTGGTGGGACGAAGCCAGGGTTGTGTTCATTTGGTAGAGCTGTTTCAAGCTGCGGTGGGATTCGCCGCGACTTTATTGATCGGCAGACACTCGGGGTTGGAGCAGGAGTACGTGAGCAGCGAGGAGGAGCATCGCGACAAGTGGATGCCGATCCTGCGCAATAGCTGTCAGGTTTTTCGTGAAGATGTGCCGGGAACGCAGAGCAAGAAATAAGCGCAGTCGTATTTGAATTTTTTCGATTTGCGACGCAGGGGCCGTAAACGAGGGTCGAATGGCTGCAAAGAAAGAAGACAAAGTCGTAAGCCTGGAACAGGCCGCCGCCATGGTGAACGATGGCGATGTCATCGGCATGCAGGGCATGGGCACGCAAATGGCGCCCATGGGCATGATCCGCGAGTTGATTCGCGCGGGCAAGAAGAACCTGAAAGTCGTGCAGTTGGTTGGCGGCATCGGCGCCGACTGGATGATCGCGGCCGGATGCGTCGAGAAGATCAGCTACATCATCGTGAATCTCGACGAGTTCGGCATGGCCAATAGCTTTCGCCGCGAGGTCGAGGCGGGTCGGCTGCAGGTGGAGGAGTACACGGAGCATCAGTTCCTGACTCGCATGCAGGCGGGCGCGAAGGGATTGAGCTTCGGCGTGACCCGCTCCGGCTTGGGGTCGCAGCTGCTCGAAACTCACCCTGACATCACCAAGGTCATCGATTGTCCGTTCACCGGCGAGAAGGTGATTGCGGTCCGGGCGCTCGAGCCGGACGTGACGATTCTCCACGCGCACCGCGCCGATAAATACGGCAACATCCAGTTCTTCCCGAAGCCGATCTGGACAGATGTTGACGTCTTCCCGCGTGCTGCCAAGAAGGTCATCGTGACGGTGGAGGAGATCGTCGACACCGACGAAATTCGGCGCACGCCCGATTCACACCGGTATCCCGTACTTCAAGGTGAACGCGGTGGTCGAGCTGCCCTTCGGAGCCCATCCCTGCTCGCTGTTTCCGCAGTACAGCTTCGATCGCAAGTTCTTCACCGAGTACGCAAGCGAGTCGCGTACGGAGGAAGGGACCAAGAAGTTTCTGGACAAGTATGTGTACGGCCCGAAATCGCACGCCGAGTATCTCCAGGCCGCGGGCGGAGCCGATGCGCTGTTGCGCATCCGGAAGTGGAGCTAACGATGGCGAAGAAATCTTCGGACTACACGATCGACGAGTTGATGGTGGTCACGCTGGCGCGCCAGTTCACCGACGACGACATCATGCTGAACGGCACCGTATCGTTTATTCCGGTGTCGGCGGCATTGCTGGCCCGGCAGACGCACGCTCCCGGATTTACCTGGGTGGCCGGAGCCGTGGGAGTCGACGCCGATCCCGGGTACATCGTCGGGAACACGCTCGATCCCACGATGTGGAAAAACTGCGTGATGTATCTGCCGCAACTCGAGGACATGTGGGGCTACGTCTGCCGCAACACGCTGGAGACTTTCTGCATTCGCGGCGCGCAGATCGACAAGTACGGCAACGTGAACAACAGCGTGATCGGCGACTTCAAGAAGCCGAAGGTGCGTCTGCCAGGATCGGCTGGAATGGGCGATATGGCCACGCTCGACAAGAAAATCTATATCTGGTCGACGACACATAATCCGCGAACGTTTGTCGATAAGGTGGATTTTCTGGCGGCGCCCGGATATCTCGATGGCGGCGACGCGCGCAAGAAACTCGGGCTGAAGAATGGGCCGGAGCTGGTAATCACCGATCTGTGCGTGATGGACTTCGAGCCGACGAGCAAGCGGATGCGGTTGAAGTCGGTGCACCATGGCATTACGGCGAAACAGGTGCAGGAGAAGACCGGCTTCGAATTGCTGATGCCGGACAACGTGCCCGAGACGGAAGCTCCGACCGAAGAGCAGGTGCAAATCCTGCGCGAGAAAGTCGACCCAAAGCGATGCGCAAGCTGGAATTTCGCGGCTCAGAGACTAAGGTGTAGCGAAGTATGGACAAGATTGAGATCGGCATTCCGGGCGGCATCATGCCGCCCTTCGACAAAGTGCTGCAGCAGGCGCAGCGCGGCGAGGCAAAAGGGTACGACGCCGTGTGGTGGCCGTGTCATCTGATGGGCTGGCATCCGCAGTCCATCTGGACCCCGGAAATCACGCCGCTGGCGCAGTATCAGAAGAGCGCCGACGTGTATTTCGAGCCGCTCACGGTGATGTCGGCGGTTGCGGCGAATACAAGCAAGATCAAGGTTGCGGTCGGAGTTACAGATCTGATCCGGCGGCATCCGGCGATGCTGGCGCAGGCGGCGCTTGACGGTGGATCACATCGCGAAGGGCCGCACGATTCTCGGCCTGGGCTCAGGCGAGCAGTGCAACATTTCGCCGTACGGATTCAGCTTTGATCAGCCCGTCTCAAAGCTGGAAGAGGGCCTGAAGATCATGCGGCTGCTGTGGGAGTCCGGCGGCAAAGCAGTCGACTACGACGGCAAGCACTGGAAGCTGGAAGGTGCGGTGCTCGGGCTTGAGCCGTACCAGGGTAAGGCGCCGCCGGTGTGGATCGCCTCGCACGGCCCGCGCATGTTGAGCATCACCGGCAAGCTGGCCGATGGCTGGCTGCCAACGCGCATGACGCCGCAGGAATACGGCGCGAAGCTGAGTAAAATTCGCGAAGCCTCGCGCGAGGCGGGACGCGGAGAAAATGCTGTCACTCCGGGCATGCTTGCGTATGTGATCGTCGATGAGGATCGCAACGCAATTCCGAAGCTGATGGACCACATCCTGGTGAAGGGCTTGTGCCTGTTGCTGCCGGCAGAGACCTTCCAGCGCTTCGGTTACGAGCCACCGTTCGGTGAAGGCGTAGTCGGCTTTCATGATTACGTGCCCAGCAAATTTCCCTACGAGGATGCGATACGCGTGATGAACAAAGTTCCGCGCGAAGTGGTGGAGTACTTCACGCTGCATGGGACGCCGGAAGATGTGGCCGAACAGGTGCAGCAGTTAGCCGAAGCGGGATTGCGGCACATCGTGCTGTGGAACATCACGGCTTTTGCCGATCCCGGCAAGGCCAAGTCATCGTTCCAGTGCATGGACCGCGTGCAGCAGTTGCTACAGGGAATATCGGTCGCCACCAGCTAAGACTCAAGAAGGATCAGGAGCGCAATATGCTGCTGCAGAATCGCCGTGCATTGGTCACGGGAGGAGCTTCGGGAATTGGCCTGGCGGTCGCGAAGCGATTTGCTGCCGAAGGAGCCAAGGTCGTGATCGCCGACTTGAACGATCAGCAGGCCAGTGCTGTGGTGAAGGATTCGGGCGGGAAATTCGGCAAGACGATAGGCGACGTGTCGAAGCTTGCCGATGCCGAGCGGATGGTGAATGAGGCGGCGTCGCAGATGGGCGGCATCGACATTCTCATCAACAACGCCGGCATTGAGACGATGGGCTCGGTGACTTCGGCCGACGACGCAGAGTGGGAGCGGCAGATCAACATCAATCTCAATGGCGTGTATCGCATCAGCCGATTTGCGGTGCCGAAGATTATTGAAGCCGGCGGCGGCGCCATCGTGAATATGTCTTCTGTAGGGGGACTGGTCGCGGTGAAAGAGTTCTCGGCGTACGGCGCTTCGAAAGCTGCGGTCATCCAATTGACGCGCAGCATGGCTGCCGATTATGCCGAGCACAACATTCGAGTGAACGCGGTCTGCCCGGGTGCGGCAGACACGCCGCTGCTGCAACGCTCGTGCACGCGGCTGGGAGGCGGGAATCCCGAGCAGATGAAGGAAGTATTCGCCAGCTTTACCTTGCTGAAGCGCATTGCGAAGGCGGAAGAAATCGCGGCAGCGATTCTATTTCTCGCCAGTGAAGAATCGAGTTTTGTGACGGGCGTAGCTTTGCCGGTCGACGGCGGATTTTCCGCACAGTAATCAGGAGGAAAGAAAACATGCAGGCAGCAGCGACCGACGCGATCGCCATCGCGAAGCGCTACTTTTCGGCGGTGAACGAGACTCGACTGGAGGACCTGGCTGCAGGTATTCGCGCCTGACGGTGTGTTGCACTTTCCCGTGCTGGAGCCGTTGCGCGGGCGCGAGGCGATCAAGAATTTTTACGCCGGCGTGCTGCAGTTTTATCCCAAGCGCTACGACGACGTGACGCAGTGGTTCACCAGCGAGCAGGGAAACGTCGCAGCTTACATCCACTTCGAGGGCCGGACGCAAACGGGCAACGACGTCATTTTCGACGCAGTCGATGTGTTCACCATCCGCGACGGTATGATCCAGCAATTGCAAATCTTCTACGACAGCATCAAAGTGCAGCAAATGGTCGGCACCTTACCAAAATAGGGAGTGCGATTGCAGTTATGGGTTCTTCGGCACAAGGAGTAAGAGAACGTTCTCCACAAGAATGGGGAACGCAGACGGTCGGCTTTGCCCTTAGCGATTGCGTCCAGCGATATGGCGATCGCGACTTGCTCGTGTTTCGCGAGAGGCGCATTTCGGCGAAACAGCTCGACGTGGAAGTGGAGCAACTCGCACTGGGTCTGTTGGCCCTCGGTATTCAGAAGGGTGACAATGTTGCCGTTTGGCTTCCGAATCTGCCGGAGACTTGCGTGGCAGAGTTGGCCATCGCTCGCGTTAGGCGCGGCCATGATGGCAATCAACACGCGTTACAAGGCCAGCGAACTGGAATACGTCCTGCGTCAGTCCGACAGCCGCGCCTTAATCCTGATGCCGCAGTTCCTGACCCAGGATTTTCTGGCGGTGCTGCGGGACGTAATTCCCGAATATCTGACGTGCAAGCCGGGAGAGCTGAGCGCCAAGGCGACCCCGCTGCTGAAGAGCTTGATCGTTCTTGGTGATGCTCAGCCGGGAATGTTTACTTACTCCGAAGTTCAGCAGATGGGACGCGATCGGAAGGACGAATTGCGGAGCCGGGGCCAGGAGATTCAGCCGGACGACGTCGTGCTGTTGCAGTACACCTCCGGCACGACAGCCTTTCCGAAGGCCGCGATGCTGGCCCATGGACAGGTGCTGCGCAACGCCTCGCAGATGGCAGTTCGCGCCGGCATCAACGAGAGTGATCGAGTTCTGTCGGCGATGCCGATGTTCCACGTGGGAGGATCGGTGTGCGCTCTGCTGGGCGCGCTGACCATGGGCTACACACTTTACATGGGGCCGATCTTCGATGCCGGCAAGACGTTGGAGACCATCGAGAGCGAGAAGATCACAACGTACATCGGACTGGAGTCGATGTTTATCGCACTGCGCGCGCATGAGGACTTTACGCGGCGCTCGCGGGCATCGTTGAAGAAAGGCTGGACGGCGGGTACTTCCAGCCTGCTGCGCATGGTCGCCAACGACGTTGGCATCGAGTTTATCTGCCCGCTATTCGGCTTGTCGGAAGGAAGTCCCAACGTTTGCATCTGCGACTGGCGCGATCCCGTCGAGAAGCGCATGAACACGATGGGCAGACCGCAGCCTGGCGTCGAGATAAAGATCATCGATCCGGCTACCGAAGCGGAAGTTCCGGCCGGCCAACGTGGCGAGATCTGCTTTCGCGGCTACAACGTGATGAAGGGCTATTACAAGAAGCCCGAGGAGACCGCGAACGCCATCGACAAGGACGGGTGGCTGCACACCGGCGACGTGGGCTTCCTCGACGCTGACGGATTCATTACCTGGACTGGCCGCTTGAAGGACGTCATTCGGGTTGGCGGCGAAAACATTTCCGCCGTTGAGGTGGAGAACTTTCTTGTCCAGCCATCCCTCGGTTCAGGCTGCAGTGGTGGTGGGCATTCCCGACGAGCGGCTGGGTGAGGTGTGCATGGCCTTCATTCAAGTGGCGCCCAACGCGACATTGACCGAAGAAGAGGTCGTTGCCTACTGCAAGGGTCGCGTTTCGGGCTTTAAGATTCCACGCAAGATCCGCTTCGTCCACGAATTTGAGATGACGGGCAGCGGCAAGATTATGAAGTTTGCGATGCGGAAGAAATTGTTGCAGGAACTGGGATACTCCGAGGCATCGTAGGTTCCCGGCGGAGGCTGTGAGTTTGAGGGCGGAGCCACGGTCATCGACATTCAATCTTCGCCGGAAATCATCGCTTACGCCTCGCCGGTAGCCCGGTTCAGGACTTCAGCGATGTCCAACACTTCGACTTCGCGATCCTCTGACTTCACGGTTTTCACGCCGTCATCAATCATCATCATGCAAAACGGGCAGCCAACGGCGACCGTCTTGGCGCCAGTGTCCAGCAACTGACGTGAACGATTCGCGTTCATGCGCGTTCCGGACTTCTCTTCCATGAAGGCAAAGCCGCCGCCGCCGCCGCAACACAGGGCGTTTCGCTTGTTCCAGTTTTCGACTTCGACAACGTTGCCGCCGGGAATCGAATCCAGCACATTCCGCGGCGCGTCATAGACCTGGTTATAGCGGCCCAAGTAGCACGGATCGTGAAAGGTGACGCTGTCCAGCGACCCCGACTTCGATTTCAGCCGCCCCTGCGCGATCAGTTGCTGCAGAAATTCTGTGTGATGCAGAACTTCGTAATTTCCGCCGAGCTGAGGGTATTCGTTGCGGATAGTGTTGAAGCAATGCGGGCACGCCGTCAGAACCTTCTTCACCCCATAGCCGTCGAGAGTCGCGATGTTCTGCATCGCCAGCTGTTGAAAGAGCATTTCATGGCCGATACGTTTCGCCGGATCTCCGGTACACTTTTCTTCGCGTCCCAGCACCGCAAACTTCACGCCGGCGCGAGTCAGCAATTCGGCCAGCGCGCGAGTGACGGAGCGGTTGCGTTCGTTGAGCGCGCCAGCGCATCCCACCCAGAGCAGGACTTCATACTGGGCTTCGGGCTTCTCGCCGAGCACCGGAATCTCCATGCCGTTCATCCAGTCCACACGCGACGCGCTGTTGCCCGGGTACGGATGTGAGCGGGCTTCCAGGCTGCGGATCATCGCTTGCAAGTCGTCGGGGAACTCGGCCTGCTCCATGACCAGATGTTGACGCATCTGCACGATTTTCGGAACTTGCTCGATCATGACGGGACACTGTTCCATGCAGGCCGAGCAGGTGGTACACGACCACAGCGTCTCTTCCTTGATAATCGGGCCGATCACCGGCGCGTCGAGCGCGGTCTCGGTGGCTTCGTCGACAGTGCCTGACGATAGCGGAAGCCGGAACGGATCGAGTTTGTGCAGGTCTTCGCGCAGGTCGAGGATCAACTTCTTCGGCGAAAGCGGCTTCTCGGTGAGCGTGGCGGGACAGTTCACCTCGCAACGGCCACACTCGGTGCAGGCATCGAGATCGAGCAAATCTTTCCAAGTGAACTGGGTGAGCTTATTGACGCCCAGATCTTCTGCGGTCTCGAAGTCGATGGATGGCAGCTTGCCGCGAGGCTCGAGATTGCGCAGGTAGATATTCGTCGGCGAAGTTGCGATGTGCAGCAGCTTGGAATAGGGAAGCCATCCGATGAATCCGAAGACGATCACGAGATGGAACCACCAGACGAAGCGATGAAAGCCGAACAGTTGCGGCGTCGAGAAAATACCTGCCAAGGCCTGGCCAACAACGTTGCCGACCGGAGACCATGCGGCCCACGGATCGTGGGTCAACTGAATGCGCGCGCCCTGGATGATGAAGCCGGTGACGAGAATCGTGAAGAGTAGAACGAGAATGATGGCGTCGTCCGGCTTGCCCGGTTTGAGGCGCGCCGGGCGAAGAACGTAGCGATTGATCATCGCCGCGGCGATTGCGATCGTGAACAGCAGTCCAAAGATGTTGAGCGTGAGCGACTGGAAGATGAGATAAAACCAGCCGTGCATGATGGGGATGTGCAGGTCCTCCTGCAGGAAGACGACGAAGGTCCCCATCAGGAGGAAGAAAAATCCCCAGTAAAACGCAAAATGGTAGAGGCCGGCGCCGCGGTAACGCTTGAGCAGTTTCTCGTGCAAGCCTGTCTGTCGAAACAGCCCTGCAAGCCGCTCTTTCGGATTGTCGAAGCGTTTCGCCGGTCGGCCGATTTGCCAAAGACGCCAGCGCCGATAAAGCCCCACCCCGAACACCGCGAGGGTGATGACGAAAAGCAGGTACATCACCCAGACGTGATGGATGTTGAAGTAGACCTCGCGGGTAGGCGTCATAGGTCGCTGCTAGCTATTCGAGGATCCCTGGTTCTTGGCTTTGTACTCGCGTAAAGCCGCCGTGAACTGCGGCAGGAAGCTCTTGAAATCGTCGACGACGCCGCAAGCCGCCATTTGGAAGATCGGCGCCTTGGCGTCCTTATTGATCGCAACAATGTGGCGTGCTCCGGCGATACCCACCATGTGCTGGCTCGCCCCGGAGATACCGACGGCCAAATACAAATCAGGAGCGACCTTCTTACCCGTCTGGCCGATTTGCAGCGACGCCGGCACCCAGCCCTGATCGCAAGCCGCGCGTGACGCTCCGATAGTGCCGCCCAGCATCGTGGCTAAGGCAGTGAGATCGGCGAATGCTTCCGGGCCTCCCAATCCGCGGCCGCCGCTGACGATCACGCGGGCATCTTCAAGTTTGGTCGCGCCGGTTTCTTCCGTGAGCCGTTCGACAATTTTAGTTCTGGCTTTCGCGGGATCAAATGCGACTGGCACGTTGACCACTTCCGCCGTGCGATCGGCAGCCGGCGCGGCCGGCACCACGGAACGCATCCGCATCGCGATGACAACCGGCGCTGTCTTTGCTATCAGTTCCGAATTTGCCTTGCCGCCGTACACCGGCTTGGTAATGGTTACCGATCCCGCGCTCGCTTCGCCCTTAAGCCCAATGCAATCCAGGGTGGCGCTGGCGCCAATGCGATAGGCAAGAATTGGCGTCAGCTCCAGCCCGTAAGTCGTGCTGGGAAGGAGGACCAGATCCGCACCGGCGGCGTCATAGACCTGCTTCAACGCTGCTGCATACAAATCGGTCTGATAGCTCGGCAGGGTATTACCCGCAATGCGGTAGACGTTTTCCGCTCCGTAGCTGGCGCATTCGTTGTTCCAGTTATCGCCGGCTGAACCGAGGATAGTCGCCGACAAAGTGCCCCCGAGTTCGTCAGCAATTCGCCTGCCTGCCGATAAAATCTCAATCTCGGTGCGACAGAGATTCGGGGAAGCGGGAATCAGTACAGCGAGAACTTTTTTCATGTGCTCCTGTCCGGCTGCTTAGATCACGTGGAGGGCGGCGAGTTTCTCGACCAGGCGCTGGGCTTTCTCAGCGCTGCTCTCTCCGGCTACGATCTCGCAATTCCGCTCGACTTTCGGGATGGTTAGACCTTTGCGCTCGAGTTGACTGTTCGCGCCGGCGCCCGCTTCTGCTGCAATTCCCAAAGCCTCAGCCGTCCACGAAGGAACTTGTTTGCGGAAGGCCATCATATTGTCTTTTACCTTGGGAATGCGCGGCAGGTTGCCGCCATCGTTGGTCACGCTAATCACCGCCGGCGTCGATGACTCGACGATCTCCCAACCGTCTTCCGTCTGGCGGCGGAGGCGGAGTTGCTTGCCTTCAATCGCGCACGAAGCGACCAAGCTGGTGTAAGCCCAGTCGAGCTCGGCCGCCAGAAAGCCCGCCACCAGGCCGCCATGCCAGTCTCCGGCTTCGCGTCCGCACAGCACAACGTCCACGGCCTCAAGCTTGCGCACGGCGGCTGCAAGCACCTTGGCTGTTCCTTGTGCGTCGATGTTGGGATAGTTTTCCTGCGGCAGCAGAATCGCCTCGTCCACGCGCATTGAGAGCGCTTTCCGTAGCGCGTCTACTGCTGATGCCGGCCCGATGCTGAGCGCCGTGATCTTCCCTTCTCCGGCCTTGTCGCGGGCCTGCAGAGCTACTTCCAGCGCATTTTCGTCGAAGATGCTGATGACTTGAGCGGCAGAGCCGGCCGCAGCCTGCTGGGCGGCGGCGTCCAGGCGGAAATCTGCCGGAGGGATTTCGGGGTCGAGGATTTGCTTGATACAGACAACGAAGTGCATAATAGGGTTTTACCAAACGTTTGTTTGGTACTGGAACACAATAGCTTTGGTGAGCGGACCCTGTCAACCATCATGGGCCGCGCCCTGGGGACGCAAAACCAGTCCTGGCCATCTTATCGCGGCTTTTCGGAGACGGGTAGGCGCTCTCCGGATACGCGATCGAAGTGGGCTCAAAAATGATTTTGACCTCGGGCGCGCTCTTTGCTATAACTAGCCGGGCGGTTTTACCAAACGTTTGTTTGAATTGATTCGGAATAGCAAAATTCGCGTCTCCCAGCCAGCGCTGGGCAAAGTTGAAGTTTAAGAGATGCACAACGCCGAGCAAAAACCGATTTCCCAAGCTCAGGTCGCTGCCCTGGGCCGCTTGAACCATGTGGCCATATTGGTGCGCGATCTGCCGGCGGCTATCACCCGCTATCAGTCGCTTTTCGGCGCGAGGTTTCTAGAGCAGGAGACGCTGCCCAATAAGGCAGATGCTGCCACCATCGAAGTTGGCGGGATGCACCTTGAGTTCTTGAGCACGAGAGAGCCCGACTCCAAGGTAGGAAAGTTGCTGGACGAGTTTGGCGAGGGAGTGCATCACCTGTCTTACAACGTGACGGACCTGGAAGGCACGATGGAACGTCTGCGCAGCGCCGGAGTTCGTTTACGCGACCAGGTTCCGCGCATCGGCGTGCACGGACGTCGCATAGTTTTTCTTGAACCCGAAGACACCTGTGGCGTGTTGATCGAGTTAGTCGAAGAGAACCGGTAGCCGCTGCAAGAGGAAGGTCAGGAGACAAATATGGGCGCCATTGACGTTTGGTGTAATCCCTTTACCCACGAAGGCATTAAGCATCTTTTCATCGACAACGAAGAGGTGCATTTCATGATGGGTACGCAGTGGGGGCGTACCGGCAACATGGTCGGCTACACGCCCGCCGAATTTGTCGCCAACATGGACCGCCTGGGCATCGAAAAAGTCTGTCTGCCCGCATTGAAACAGGCCTTCTATCGCAAGAACAAAATGGGAGCAGACTTTTCCTATGATGAGATCGGGCGCGTAGCCGCTACTCATCCGGACCGGATTATCGCCCTGGCCGGTATCAATCCGTTCGAGCGCATGGAAGGCGTGCGCCGCCTGGAGTATGCGGTGAAGGAGTTGGGATTCAAGGGCGCGCATGTTCACCCTTTTGGATTCGGCCTGGACATCAATGCGGCGGAATGGTTTCCGTTTTACGCGAAGTGCGCCGAACTCGATATCCCGGTCGTGTTCCAGGTGGGACACTCGGCGGAATTTATGCCTAGCCGTTGCGGCAGGCCGATTCTGCTGGATGACATCGCTTTGTATTTTCCTGAACTGAAGCTGATCGGTGGTCACACCGGCTGGCCATGGGTGGAAGAGCTGATCGCGATGGCGTGGAAACACCCGAATATTTATATCGCGGTGAGCGGTCACGCGCCCAAGTACTGGGATCCGAAGCTGGTCAAGTTCGTGAACAGCCGAGGCATCGGAAAGTGCGTCTGGGGCACGGATTATCCGCTGATCCTGCATGAAGAGAGCCTGCGGCAGATCGACGCGTTGAACCTGAAACCTCATGCCAAGCAGGCGTTGCTGCACGACACGGCAGCGAAAGTGTTTCAGTTCGATTCCAACGTTGAGGAAGAAAAGCCCAAAACCACGAAACCAGCGGCAAATCCGGTTGCCCTGAAAGCGAAGTAGCGACCTCCGACGATGTCAGACTATCGATTTTTCCGGCTTGAACGAACAGGCGCCGTCACCACGGTGTTCTTTGACAAGCCGCCCATGAACACGCTGGACAAGGATCTCTATCCGGAACTCCATTGTGTGTGCGATGAGCTGGACGGCGATGACAACACCCGCTCGGTGGTATTCGCCAGCAGAATTCCCGGAGTATTCGTCGCAGGAGCTGACATCAAGGAGATGACGACTTACGTTTTCGAGGAAAACTGGATCAACAATCGAATCTCCACGGTGCACCGTGCGCTGAATCGCGTCGAGGACATTCAAAAGCCCACTGTGGTCGCCATCGAAGGGCACGCGTTGGGCGGCGGTTGCGAGTTCTCGTTGTGTGTCGACTTCCGCTTTATGAGCCGCGGGAAGTCTCTGATCGGGCTGCCCGAGATCCTGATTGGCATCATTCCAGGGGGTGGGGGCACGCAGCGTCTTCCGCGGATCGTGGGTTATGGCCGGGCTACGGAGATTATTCTCACGGGCGGCAAAATGCACGCGGACGAGGCTGAGCGCATTGGCCTGATTACCAAGGCGTGCGACGAAGGTACCACGTTGTCAGAGGCACAGGCCTACGCTGAAAAGCTAGCCGGGCAGGCGCCCGTGGCCGCAAGAATGGCGAAGCAGGCCATGCATCAGTCGATCGGCATGAACCGCGAACATGGCCTGCGAGTCGAGCGCGAACACTGCCTGAAGGCGGTGATGAGCGACGACGCTCGCGAAGGGTTCGCTGCTTTCGTAGAGAAGCGCAAAGCGAAATGGACGGGTAAATGAGCTCAGGTTCCCATCTCGGCGTGGCCATCGTGGGCGTCGCCCAAACCAAGTACGAGGCTGCCAAGAGAGGTCTGGCATACAACGAACTGGTCTACGAGGTCGTGCGCGAACTGCTGGATACGAACCGGCGTCAAGATGGCGCAGATTCATAGCCAGATCACGGCCTCGCAGGACATGTACGACGGCAAGACTATCTCCGGCATGTCGGTGAACGAGGTCGTTGGTGGATATTTGCAGTCAGAGTGTAAGGTCGCTGCCGATGGACTGCAGGCGTTGCTTTACGGAGCGGCCCGCGTCGCGTCGGGGTCTTTCGATTACACGCTGGTCGTGGCCCACTGCAAGGAGTCGGAGGGCAGGCCGCATCCCATTACCGGCTCCATGTTCGATCCCTTCGTCGAGCGTCCGCTGGCGCTGGACGGGCTGACTGCAGCGGCTATGCAGGCGGAGCGCTACATGGAGAGTCAGCGGCGTTACGAACGATGACCTGGCGGCGCTGTCGCAGCGGAGACACCGCCAAGCAAGCAAGAATCCCACTGCCCAGCGCGCCGGCGATTTCAGCCTGGAGCAGATCAAATCATCTCCTGTACTGCTGGGCCGTATCCATGAGTTGCTGGCTGGTCCTACCTCCGATGGCGCGTGTGCCCTATTGCTGGCCAGTGCCGGTGAGGCCAAACGCTTCGGCGATAAAGCTGTGTGGATCTCCGGCATTGGCAATTCGACCGACGCCTACTGGACCGACCGCGATTTGAGTCAGTCAGAAGCACTGCAAGATGCCGCCAGCCGAGCGCTTCGCGCATCTGAGATGGGTGATTTCTCGGGCGTTGATGTCGCAGAAATATCGGCGCGTTATGCCTACGAAGAGCCGTTGTACGCCACGGCGTTGGGATTCTGTGAAGGCAAAGACGTCAGGAAGTGGATCAATGATCCAGCGAATTCGCCCAGCGTGAATCCGTCAGGGGGCGCGATCGCCGGAAATCCGGCGACGGTGATCGGGCTGACGCGCGCGGTCGAAATTTATTTGCAGTTGACCGGCCAGGCGGGAGAACGGCAAGTCGAAGGCGCCAAAGTCGGACTGGCTCATGGACGAGACGGAATCTGCGGGCAGAACCATTCGGTCGTAATTCTGCGTTCGCATGCCGCTGTGCAATAGGGAAGAGTTACGATGCCGCAAAAAGTAGCGATAGTCGCGACCGGTCAGACGAAGCATACGTCGAAACGTACCGACGTAAATTTGCGCGAACTGGTCACTGAAGCGATCCGGCCGGCGCTGGAAGAAGCCGAGCTCAAGCTCTCTGACTGCGATGCGGTCATGATCGGCAACATGGAGCCGTTCGAGGGCTTCATGTTTCCCGAGTTATGGGGCGTAGAGGGATGGGGCGGGTATCTGAAGCCTTCGGTGAAGTTCAACACCGGCGGGACGGTGGGAACTTCGACCATCGCGGCCGCTTACTACTACGTAGCTTCCGGCTTGTACGACGTCGTGCTGGCGATCGGATTTGAGAAGCAGTCGGACGGGCACACGCAAACCGCGATCACGACCGTTGGCGATCCGGTGTGGGAGCGCTCCATCATGGCCGGAGCTTTAGGTAATTTTGCCGTGATGGCCAGCACCTACATTCACGAGAGCGGCGTGACCGCGGAGCAGGCGGCGAAGATCGTCGTCAAGGCGCGCCGCAACGGCGCCAACAATCCCTTCGCGCATCTGCAAATGCCGAACCTGACGGTCGAAGAGGTCATGAAGTCCGACGTGATTTCCTTCCCGATTCGCCGCCTCGACATGTGCCCCCAATCGGACGGGGCGTGCGCTGTCCTGCTGGTTTCGGAGAAGAAAGCAAAGAAGCTGGCGGCCAAACCGGCGTGGATTAAGGCGGTGGCGACCGCGCACGAGCAGCAGTACATGGGCGACAGCCCGAAGCGCCTGGCGGTCATGCGCAGCCAGATCAGCGCGACCGAGCGCCTGTACAAGATGGCGGGAATTACCAATCCGCGCAAACAACTCGACGTGGCCGAGATCTACGAAGTGGCAAGTTGGGCGGAGTTGGCCATGTACGAGAATCTTGGCTTCTGCGCCCGCGGCGAAGCCGGGCGCATGATCGACGAGGGCGTGACCGAGATGAGTGGCGAGCTGCCGGTGAATCCGTCCGGTGGAGTGTTGTGCACCAACTGCATTGGCGCAACCGCGATGATCCGTGTGGCGGAAGCGGCCATTCAGGTGATGGGCAAGGGCGGCAAGCGGCAGGTCGACAACGTGAAGACGGCGCTGGCCACTGGTTACGGCGGCAACGCCTGGTGCGACGCGTTGATCCTCAGCAATCAGAATTGAGTGAAGAGAAATGGCAGACGAACAGCCGAAAAGCCGGAAGAAAGAAGAGGATGTGCTGCGGGTTCCATACCTGCTGCAGATGGAGTACGAATACGCGCTGGGCCAACACGCCATCCGGTTCTTTCATGAACTGAAAGAAAATCGCCGCCTGATGGGCGTGCGCTGTCCCGAATGTCACCGCGTCTATATCCCACCGCGCCCTGTGTGTGGCATCTGCTATGTGCCCTCAACGGAGTGGGTGGAAGTCAGCGATGAGGGCAGGCTGATTGGTTGCACCGTCGTGCGCCTGCCCTTCATCGATCCTATGACGGGCGAACAGCGGCCCGTTCCCTATGGCTTTGGCATTATTCAGCTTGGATGGTTCCAGTACCAGCATGTTTCATTTCGTTGATGAAACTGACGACTCCAAGCTGACGGTCGGAATGCGGGTTAAGGCCAACTTTCGCGAGCCGCGGCAAGGCAACATGCGCGACATCATCAATTTTCGTGTGATCGGACCAGCTCAATGAGCACTTTTACCACGAGCATCGCACCCACCATTCATCAGAAAATCCAGATTCCCTATAACTACTCGGCCGGGCCGGCGATGACGATGTTTCTCCGCGGCCTGAAAGAGAAGGTGATCTACGCGAGCGTGTGTGACGGCTGTGGACGCCGCAGTGTTCCTCCGCTGTCATTTTGCGGGCGATGCTGGACCCCGATCGACCGATATGTACCGGCTGAGCAACGAGGAACGGTGCAGTCTTTTGTCTTTCCGCCGAAGCTGCCTTCCGGCTTGGGAGGCAAGGTCGATGCTTCGTCAGGTTACGCCCTCATTCGACTTGAAGAGTGCGATACCAATCTGGCGCATCTGGTGAAAGCTGGAGATGCCGCGTCCGATCAAATCGGGTCGCGGGTGAAGCCGGTCTGGAACGAGCAGCGCAACGCCAGCATTCTCGACATCGCATATTTCACGGTCGAGTAGACGATTCTCCTCGACCAACCTCCCTCTCTATTGACCTACTGGCCCGAGTTGGGCTAGACTTTCTTCGGTTTTACCAAACGTTTGTTTGGTAACAGAAAGGCCCTCTCTTGGATTTCGGCTGGACAGAAGAGCAGCAACAGATCCGCAAAACGGCACGCGAGTTCGCCGAGCGTGAGATCGCTCCTTATGTCGCCGAATACGATGCGCAAGAGCGTTTTCCCGAGCAGAATTGTCCGCAAGGCCGCCGAGCTTGGGATTTATGGGCGGAATCGTGCCCACGGAATATGGCGGCTCGGGACTTGATTTCGTCAGCAACACCATCATTCTGGAAGAGATTTCGCGCGCCTGCCACGCCGTGGCGTGCGCGCTTGTCCTTCCCGAGCGGATTAGCCGGCTCGGCGCTCTTGCGCTTCGGAAGCGAAGAGCAGAAGCAGAAGTACCTGACGCCGTTGTCGAAGGGTGAAATCTTCGCCGCGACCGGCGTGACCGAACCGCACTCCGGTACCGACGTGGCTGCCATGCAGACCGTCGCGATCAAGGACGGCGACGGCTACATCATCAACGGCTCGAAGGCATGGATCAGCTTTCTCGATCAGGCCAGCTATCTGCTGACCTTTGCCACGCTCGACCGCGAGAATCCGCGCAAGAACATTTGCGCCTTCCTCATCGATCGCGACACTCCAGGTACTGAAGTTCAAGCCTTACAAAAACAAGCTCGGCTTTCGCCCGCTGAGTACCGGCGATGTCTTCCTCGACGAGGTTCGGGTGAAAGCCGGCGCACGCGTCGGCGGCGAAGGCGAAGGGCTGAAGGTCGCGATGTGCGCGGTGGAGAACGGGCGGTTGGGCGTCGCGGCACGCGCGGTGGGACTGGCGCAGGCCTGTCTCGACGCTTCGATCAAGTATGCGCAGGATCGCGTGGTCTTCGACCAGAAGATCGGCAAATTTCAGCTAGTGCAGTCGATGATTACGGACATGACGACCGGCGTGGAGAGCGCGCGTCATCTGACGTATCGCCTGGCGTGGATGAAAGACCAGGGCGCGGCTCAGGCGCGCAAGGAAGCCAGCATCGCCAAGATGTTTGCGTCCGATACGGCGATGATGGCCGCGACCGCGGCAGTGCAGATCCACGGAGCGTATGGATGCCTGGGTGAGTCGGCGGTGAGCCGATACTTCCGCGATGCCAAGTGCTTTCAGATTGTCGAAGGGCAGAACCAGATGCATCGCAGCATGATCGCCGAGTATCAGTTGGGATTCCGAGCGTAAATAACGGAGCTTCCGAGGGAGCGAATGGCCAAGTACGACGTTGTGGTAATTGGAGCGGGCGCGGCGGGATTGACCACCGCGGCTCTGCTCGCAAAGAACGGCAAGAAAGTCCTGGTGATGGACCGCGACAAGCACCTGGGCGGACGCGGCATGGCCGTTCCTTTCGAAGGCTATCGTCTCAGCCTCGGCGGACACTTGTTGGAAGACGGCGGCTCGGGCATCACGAAGATTATTTCGTACCTGGGCAGCGAGTTGAAGCACGGCAAGACCAGCAAAGGCATGCCGGTGTATCTGGACGGTCAGTGGAAGAACATTCAGGCGCTGTACAACGCCGACAAGGGTGAACTGAAGAAGGTCATCAAGATCCTGACTGACACGCCGTACAGTGAATTCGATAAATGGGATGATCGCCCGCTGCGCGAGTGGCTGCTGCAGTACACGACCAGCGAAGGCGTGATTGCGCTATTCGAATACATCGCCGTGGCCGAATGCATGACCGAGCACTGGTGGGACCACTCCGCCAGCGACAATCTTTGGGTGCGCAAGATGCATTATGGCGAGCGGCGCATCGCCGGCTACTCGTGCTGGCCCGAGGGCGGATGGCACGGCATCTTCGACAAGCTGGCCAAAGCGCTGACCGACAACGGCGGCGAGATCTGGATGGAGACCTCGGCGCAGCGCGTCGTCATCGAGAATCACAAAGTCAAGGGCGTGCGCTACGAGCGTCAGAACCAGGCGATGATGACGGAGGCCTACAACTGGGAGACCGTCGAGGCCGACGCGGTCGTCAGCACGTTGCCGGTGTGGAATGTGTTGAACGTAGTTCGCGAGCGCGATCTGCCGGACTGGTACGTCGCCAAAATCAAGATGCTGGCGCAGGACAAGTTCAAGGCTTGCTGGCTGGGTTATTACGCGGCTTCACACGAACCTATCTACACCGGGATCGACCCTACGGAACTGGCGATTTGGTACGAGTCGCCGTACAGCAAGCTTCCCGGGTGGGCTTTCCTCGCGACCGGTTATGACGAGAGCGTTGCGCCGCCCGGTGTACACCTTTTCAACTGCGGTTTCGTGTACCAGGGCGCGCGCGATGCCGACTGGAACGAGCGCATGTTTGATCTCGATCGACAAGGACCTCGAGACGTTTTATCCCACATTGTGGAACGGCAAGAACATCATCTGGAAGCGTCGCCACATTGTGGAGAAGCCGGCATTCGGCGTCTCACAGAAGCCGGGGATGGTTGGAGTTTTTCGCCCCGATTACTCTGTGCCTGGTTTGGACGGAATGTGGTTCGCCTCGGAGACATTTCCGCTCGCGTGGAATCGGTGTTGATCGGGCAGCGCGAGCCGGTTTGACCGTGGCGGAAAAGATCTTGGGTACTCGCATCGAGGAGTTCAAGGACTCCCCGCACGACTAGGTGAACGTGAACACGCTACCCCAACGCAAATCGCTGGTGATCGATGAAGCCTCGGCCGCATCGTGGATTCACGATGGCATGACGCTGGCCATCGGCGGATTCATCAACTCCAGCCATCCCATGGCGCTGGTGCGTCACATCATCAAGAAGAAGATCAAGAATCTCACCGTCGTGGGAGCCGCTTCCGGTGGACTCGATCTGGATTTGCTGATCGCTGCCGGTTGCGTGAAGAAGCTGGTGACTACATACATGGGCGGCGAGCATTACTGCCCGGTAGCTCCGTTCTTTCGCGTGGCGGCGCAGCGCGGTGAACTCGACATCTTCGAATGCGATGAGGGCATGTTTTACTGCGCACTGCGAGCTGCGGCGCAGCGGCTGCCGTCGACACCCTGGAAGGCCGGCATCGGAACCTCGTTTCCCGAGATCAATCCCGAGATCAAGGTTTACAACGATCCCATCACGGGTGAGCCGATGCTGGCGATCCCGGCAATCAAGCCGGAGCTGGCGCTGATTTATGCGGCGCAGTCGGATGCGTACGGCAACGTGCAGCACGTGTCGACGGGATTTGGCGATCGGGCTATGTGGCGGGCCGCGGATAAGACGATTGCACAGGTCGAGCGAATCGTGCCCAACGAAGAGATTCGCAAGAATCCGTTGGCCACCTCGCTGATCGGCGTGGATGCGGTGGTGAAAGCGCCATACGGTTCTCATCCGTACGCCGGCCCGGGCTATTACGTCGAGGATGGCGATCACATTCGCGAGTATGTAGCCGCCGGAAACGCCTACGCGAAGAACGATGACCGCAAGCCGTTTGAAGCGTATTTGAAGAAGTACATACTTGATCCCGAGACCCACGAAGACTACCTCGAGGTCATCGGCATCAAGCGCTTATTGAAGTTGCACGAGTACTGAGATTCAACCATGACGGCCAAAGACAATGCGGTGACCGAGCAGCAGAAGAGCGAGGCGGCATTCACGACGAAGGAGCTGCTGGCGACCTTCATCTCGCACCAGGTGCGTGATGGGGAGCGTGTCGCCGTGGGCGCGGGCTTGCATGTCCCGCGCGCGGGCATTCTGCTGGCGCACCTCATGCGCTGCCCCAACGTACGCCTTTATGTTGTGATGACGTTCACCAACCTGGTCAAAGAGCCGCGGATGGAGCCGTTCTACACGGTCTATGACAATCGCCCGACGAAGTGGGCTGAGGGCTATATTCTGCACGACGACTTCCAGGAAGACCCCCGCAACGTGTCGGACACGTTTGTTGTGGGTGCGCTGCAGATCGATAAATTCGGCAACTCAAACCTGATTGGCGTTGGCAAGGATTACAAGCACCTTGAATTTCGCGGCCCGGGAGCTGTGGGTACCTTGAGCATGGCCCACTACGTCGACCGCTACTACCTATTCGTGCAGTCGCATAACAAGAGAATCTTTGTCGACAAGTGTGACTTCATCTCGACAGTCGGCTGGGGCGAGGGCGGAGCCGATGGACGCACGAAGCTGGGTATTCCTGGAAGCGGTCCGGTGTATTGCATCACGCCTCTTTGCGTCTTCGACTTCGAAGAGACCAGCAAGCGCATGCGGTTGAAGAGCGTGCATCCCGGCATAACCGTCGATCAGGTTTTGGAGAACACAGGTTTCGAAGTGATTGTGCCCGGCGATGTCCCTGAGACAGCTGCGCCGACGCCGGATGAAATCTGGACGCTACGCGAGCGCATCGACATCGAAGGTATGCTGCGGAACTAACGGACGAAACCATTGAAGCTGCTGGAACCCATCACGTTTGCGAACGGCCGCTTGACGGTGAAGAACCGCGTCGTCATGCCGCCCATGGGCATGGGCTATGCGCACGAAGATGGCCGGGTCTCCGACAAGGTCATCGAATACTATCGGGCGCGCGCCGGAAGTGGCGTGGGGATGATCGTGGTGGAGAACTGCATCATCGATCCCGACGTGCTGGGCGTTGGTCCGGAATTGCAACTGCACAGTGAAATTCATCTGCCGGGATTGCGCCAACTGGCGGATGTGATCAAGGGCTTCGGCTCGGTTGCTGGGTTGCAGTTGAATCACATGGGGCGGCAGACCACCCTTGGGAAGCCGGTCGCTCCCAGCCCGATTCCGATTTCGGAGAACGGGTCCTGCACCGCGGGTGTTGAATACTCGCCGACATCCAGTTCGTCATCGATGAATTTGTCCGCGCAGCGGCGTGGGTGAAGCAGACGGGATTCGACTTCGTCGAGCTTCATGGCGCGCACGGCTACTTGATGTGCGAGTTCCTCTCGCCCGTCGCCAACCGGCGTGACGACGAATATGGCGGCGATTTTGAACGGCGTCTCACTTTCCCGCTGAGAATTATCCAGGGCATTCGCGAAGTCTGCGGCGAGGATTTTCCGATCCAGTTCCGTCTGTCGGGCAGCGAATATGTGCCGGGCGGCCTGAGGGTCGAGGACACAGCAAAGATCGCCCAGCGCTTGAGCGAAGCAGGAGTTGCCTCCATCAGCGTGTCGGCAGGGAATTGGCAGACACTGCGTTACATCATGGCTCCGATGTTCATGCCGCCGGCGTATCTGGCCGACGATGCGGCGAAGATTCGCGCTGCCGTGAAAATCCCGGTCATCGCGGTCGGACGCATTCATAGCGTCAAGGTCGCCGAAGAAGTTTTGCAGGCAGGCAAGGCGGATATGGTTGCGGTCGGACGCGGGCTGATCGCCGATCCCGACTGGGTGCGCAAGCTGGAAGAAGGGCAGCAGGGACGACATTCGGCCCTGCATTTCCTGCAATGCCTGCGTTGACCTGGTTTCTCGAGCGCAGGAGGCGCGTTGCACCGTCAACGCATATCTCGGACGCGAGCAGGACAAACTGGAAGCGCCCCCGCACAAACGTCACATATTGATAGTCGGCGCTGGTCCAGCAGGCATGGAAGCAGCCCGGATCGCGGCGATGCGCGGGCATCAGGTCACTCTGGTCGAGAAGAGCAGCAAGCTGGGCGGAAAGCTCATCGTCTCTGCAGCCGCTCCTTCAAAGACAGAGATGAATTCGTTCATCAACTATCTGTCGGGTCAAAACAAGAAACTGGGAGTGGAAATTCATACGGAGCGGGCGCTCGACCAGAAAGCCATTGTAGAAATGGCGCCGGATCTAATCATTAATGCCACCGGCAGCTTCCCGGTTGTCCCTCCGATAGAAGGCGCGCAGCAGGAAAACGTTTTTGTCGCCGAAGACGTGATGCTGGAAAAGAAGAAGGCGGGCAAGCGGGTAGCCATTGTTGGAGGCGGCGGCACGGGTTGCGAAGCGGCCGAGTGGCTGGTAGAGCGCGGGCATGAGATTGCGATCTTCGAGATGATGGCCCACATCGGCGCCAACATCGAGCAGATCACGCGCAGATGGATGTACTACGAATTGCGAAAAGCAGGAACGCAGTTACTTACTAAATCCCGGGTCGTGCGAATTGCGGGTGAGCAGCTGGTTTATTCGGACACAAACGGGGACGAAAAGGTGTATGAATGTGACACCGTCTTGATCGCTCTCGGCTATCGGCCGACCGATGATTTGGCATTTTGTGATGATGATGGATTCCCGATTCCTACGTATCGCATTGGCGACGCGGATCGGCCCGGAACCATCCTGGATGCGGTGACAGCGGGGGCGAACATAGCGGCAAGAATCTGATCTTCACTGGGAGTACGGGGAGGAAGACTTGCCTACAGTCACAAGTGCCACGAGTGCAAATAAAGGTAAGCCGTCAGGGCGTATGCAGGAGATTCTGGATTGTGCCGCGAATCTCTTCTACAAGAAGGGCTACCACGTTACAACGATCGAGGATCTGGCCAACGAAGTTGGGATGTTAAAGGGGTCTCTCTATTACTACATCAAGTCGAAAGAGGACCTGCTCTATCAGTTGCTGTTGGACGTAATCGTAGCCGGCGAGACGCGGGTTCGCGAGAAGATCAGCAAGATCGACGATCCGGTGCAGCAGTTGATCGTGGGACTCGAGGAGCACATCGAGTACATCATCGAGAACCAGGTCCGGGTTGGCCTGTTTCTGCATGAGTTCGATGTCTTCGCCGGCAAACGTCGGGGAAGAATCGAAGAGGAAATGACGAAGTATCAGAAGCTCTTCGTCGACATTGTCCTGCGGGGACAAAAGGAAAAGAGGTTTGTCGATCTAGATCCCTGGATCATGGTGGATGGTTTCCTGGGAATGTGTAACTGGATTTACCGGTGGTATCCCGGAGACAAGAATCCTGGATTGGATTCGGTGAAGAAAACATTTACGGCGATGTTGTTGAACGGCGTCGCGCGGCGTTAAGGAGAACAGAAGTATGGCAACCGAACAGTTGGCAGCAGGCATTGCAGAGGGAGCGGGGCTTAATTTTGATCTTGGCAAGGAAAAGGAATTCCTGCGGGCCAACATTCGTGAAATGGTGGAGCGCGTCATTCCTCGTGAGTATGCGCGCGAGCTCGACGAGAAAGAAGAGTTCCCCGAGAAGGTATGGCAAGCGCTCGCCGAAGGCGGCTACCTCGGTATTCCCATCCCTGAAGAGTACGGCGGCGTTGACGGCGACGTCGTTGATATGGTGATTGTCACCGAAGAATTGTCGCGCCGCAGCGGCGCCATGGGCTTGGTGTTTTTCATGTCCGCCTGCTTTGGCGCGCATACCCTGGTGCATGCCGCGGGCGAAGAGCTGAAGCGAAAGTACCTGCCGAAGCTGGCCCGTGGTGAAATAAAGTTCGCCTTCTCACTAACCGAGCCTGACGGGGGGACCGACGTACTCGGCGCGATGAAGACTTATGCCGAGGAGAAGGACGATCACTTCCTGCTGAACGGGCAGAAGGTCTGGACGACGGCGGCCCACGTTGCCGATCACATCGTCGTCGTCGCCAAGACCAATCAGAATCCCAAGAAGAAGGCAGAGGCGTTCTCGGCGTTTTTGCTGGATCGCACCATGCCCGGCATCTCCTTGCGCAAGCTGGAGAAGATTGGCATCCTCGCCACGCCCTCCTTCGAGGTCACGTACACCGACGTCAAAGTACCGAAAGATCGCCTGATCGGCGAGAAGGACAAAGGGTTCTACGGGCTGCTGGGGATGCTGAACAACGAGCGCATTCTGACCGCCGCGCTGACCATGGGCGAGCAGCAGGCCGCCTTTGAAGACGCTCTGCAATATGCCAAGGAGCGCCAGGCTTTTGGACGCCCCATCGGACAGTTCCAGGCCGTGCAACACAAGATCGCGTGGATGCGTTCGAAGGTCGAATTAAGCCGGCTGCTGCTCTACAAGGCTGCGTGGCTACAGTCGCTTGGGCGCGACTGCGCCCTCGAGGCCAATATGGCAAAGCTGGTATGCGCCAATCATGCGACCGAAGTCACCGACATGGGCATGCAGATCTTCGGTGGCTACAGCTACAGCCGCGAGTACGACATGCAGCGTTACTGGCGCGATTGCCGCTTGCACCGGGTTGGTCCGGTCAGCGACGAGATGATCCTGAATTTTATCGGCGAGCGCCTTGGGTTGCCGCGCAGCTATTGAGCGCGCCGCCTTTTCAGCACAACGGAAAAAGAAGCATGGCAACCACTTCCATCGATGTGGATCGGCTGACGATTCTGGAACGGCTGAATCGCTACGCCTGGGGTTACGACGTGCAGGACGCCGGGCTGCTGAAGGACTCGTTCACCGCAGACGCGGTTTTCCTGATGTATCTGCAAGGTGGCAAAGAGTGGGGGCCGTTTCGCGGGCGCGATCTGATTGTGGAATGGATGACCAGCGTCAAGAAAACACAATCTGACCAGCGGCGGCACAGCATTACCAATGTTTTGTTTGACCAGCTCAGCGATTCGCTCGCCACCGTGCGTTGCGTGCTGGTGCTGACGGCCGCGGAGAATGGCGCGGTTCGTCTCATCACCAGCGGCTGGTACCGGATCGACATGCGCAAGGAGCGGCAGGCATGGCGAATCCTGAAGCTTGAGCTGTTCCTGGATGCGCCGTTTTAGCTGTGGGCGCGGCGTGCTGCATGCTGTTCTCGAACTAAACCTTACCAATTCACCTCGAGGGAGGTTAGCGTGTCAACAAAGAGCGGAACGGACCCGGTTCACCCGGCTACTCCCGATGAAGTGAACTTCTTCAATCCCGACGTACAGGATTGCCCCTATCACGCGTACAAGCTGCTGCAGGAGGAAGCTCCCGTGTGGCATGACCCGGCAACCGGGCACTACGTGATCACCCGCTATGACCTGCTGCGCCAGGTGTTGTTGGACACGGAGAATTTCAGCAGCGAGGGAGCGATCCGTGACTCCGACTCTCCCCTGCATGGAGACCGAGCAGCGCGCATGCGCAAGCTGTACGAAGACAATGGCTGGCTGCCGGGACTGACACTGGCCAACCGCGATGATCCGCCGCATCGCCAGTTGCGGAATCTGTTTGACAAAGCCTTCAACGCGGCGCGCATCAAGAAGATGGATCCGATGGTCGAAGAGCTGAGCTATCGGCTGATCGACGAGTTCCTACCCGATGGACATTGCGACTGGGTGCATCAGTTCGCGGTGCCCATGCCGCTGATCGTGATCATCCGGCAGGCGGGCGCGCGCGAAGAAGACATGTGGCGCATCAAGGGCTGGACGGACGCATGGGTGAAGCGGCTGGGCTTCATGCAGACCGAAGACGAAGAGCGTCATTCAGTAGAAATGGAGTTGGAGCAGCAACACTATTTCCAGCCGATCTTCGATCGCCTGCGGAAAGAGCCGGACGGGTCGCTGCTCAGCGACTTGGTGAACACCCCGATTCCGGAATGGGGCCGGCCGATGACGGACAACGAACTGCATGCCGAGATGAGCGCTGACATCTTTGTCGGGGGCGCGGAGACAACGACCAACGCGCTGTCGGAAGGAATGAAGCTGCTGATCGAGAACCCGGATGCTTGGAAGAAGCTGAAGTCGGATCCCGACAAATATCTGCGCACTTTCGTAGAAGAAGTGGTGCGTCTGGAGTCGCCGGTACAGGCGCTGTTCCGCTACGCGAAGAAGGATGTGGAGGTCGGCGGAGTCAAGATTCCGGCGGGCTCGCTGATCACGCCCCGCTACGGGGCCGCGAATCGCGATGAGCGGCACTTCGGATGTCCGGAGAAGCTTGACCTGGACCGCACGAATTCAGCCAGCCACCTGGGTTTTGGGTCGGGCGTGCATAGCTGCCTGGGCGCTCCGCTGGCGCGCCGCGAGTTGTACTGGGGCTTCCATGCGCTGGTAAATCGAATCGATGAGATGTGGTTCGCGCCGGGCAAGAACGATTTTCGTCACGCCCCGAACTTCTGCCTGCGGGCGCTGACGAGCCTGCACATCGAGTTCAAGCCTAAGGCGCAAAGCGGCGGAACTGCGAATCAAAAGTGATTGCGAATTCACGATGAAGATGCTCGAGGGAAAAGTCGCCGTAGTCACCGGCGCCGGACGGGGGATCGGCCGGGCTATCGCGCTCAGACTTGCCGGAGATGGCGCCAAGGTTGTCATCAACGATCTCGATCCGCAGCCGGCCGCTGAGGTGGAGAAAGCGATTCGGGAGGCCGGCTCGGAGGCGATCGTGGCGGCGGGCAGTGTCGCCGATCCTGCGGTGGTGGCGGCGATGATGGAGAAGGCCCACGCGCAATGGGGAAGGCTCGACATCTTGGTCAATAACGCCGGGCTCACGCGCGATGCCATGATCCACCGCATGACCGACCAGCAGTACAACCTGGTGCATGACGTGATTCTGCGTGGAGCTTTCAACTGCATTCGGGCGGCCTCGCCTTACATGCGCGACGCCGCGCGGGAAGAGAAAAAGAACGGCGTGCTGCAGAACCGCAAGATCGTCAACATTGCTTCGATCGCGGGAGTGAACGGCGCGGTGGGCAACGCGAACTACGCGGCCGCAAAGGCCGGGCTCATCGGATTGACGAAGGCGATTGCGAAGGAGTGGGCGGGATTCCGAGTGAACTGCAATGCGGTTGCGCCCGGCATCATCGACACCCGCATGACGGCAGCGCGATCGGCGGAGGAAATGAAGGATCCGCAGGCTCTGGGTATCCCGTCGGAGGTGCGCGACAAGATTGTCAAGCAAATGCCGATGGGGCGCATTGGAACGCCGGAAGACGTGGCGGCGGTGGTGGAGTTTCTCGCCTCGCCGGGTTCGGACTTCATGACGGGACAGGTTCTCGTCATCGATGGTGGAGTGGATTTTATCAACGTGGTTGGCTGAGCGAGCGGCAGCCGCGAAAGGAAGCAATTATGCCAAGGGTGAAGTTTGATCACGTATCGTTCCTCGTCCGTAACCTGGATGAGACGGTGAAGGACTATCAGCAGATGCTCGAGGTGCTCGATCCCGAGCAGGCGAAGAACATAGTTTGGGATCAAGGCGTCGAAGGCGGATACAAGATGCGCTGGGCCACGTTCGTCAACCCGAATGGAGCCTCGCTGCAGTTCTTTGAGAGCGAGAATCCCTACGATCAGAAGCTTCTGGAGAAACACGGCGAGCGGGTTCACCATCTCGCATTTACCTCCGACGACCTCAACAAGACGGTGGAAGATCTGGACAAAGCCGGCGTGCCGTTGACGAGCAAAGAGGTGACCGGGCCGACGCACTTGCCCTGGCTGAAGTGGACCTTTGTTCCGCCGAAGAAGGCGCATGGTGTGCTGATCGAGGTCGCGACGCGTTACAAGGTCGACAATGACAAGTGGGTTCTGGACGAACCGAAATCCTAAGAGACGGAATGGCAACGTGAAGAGCAAAGTTTACGATTCAGTCGATGCGGTCGTCGCCGATGTGCCCGACGGAGCCAGCATCATGTTTGGCGGCTTCGGCGGCACCGGCTTTCCCAATAGCCTGATTCGGGCGTTGGTGAAGAAGGGCACGCAGAACATTCATGCCATCAGCAATAACTGCGGCACGGAAGAGTGGGAACTGGGTTTGCTGTTCAAGAATCGGCAGATCCGCCATATCGTTGCCAGTTTTCCCGGGCCGCGCTCCTTCTTCTTTCAGGAGCAGTGGGCCAAGGGAGAAGTGACGATCGAGTTATTGCCGCAAGGAACTTTGTGCGAGCGCTTGCGCGCGTCGGTGGCCGGAATTCCTGCGTTCTATACGCCTGTAGGCGTCGGTACGGAAGTTGCAGAGGGCAAGGAAGAGCGCGTGATCAAAGGGAAGCGCTACATTCTGGAAGAGGCTTTGACGGCAGATTACACGTTTATCCGCGGATACAAAGCGGACGAGATCGGAAACGTCATCTATCGCAAAGCGTCACGAAACTTCAATCCTGTGATGGCCGGTGCGGGCAAGACGACGATCATCGAGGTGGAGGAAATTGTGCCGGTGGGAACGCTTGATCCAGAGATGATCGTGACACCGTCGATCTATATCGACCGCATCGTGCAGGCAAAGGCGGTGTACAGTGCCTGAAAAACTCACGCGCGAACAACTGGTGCAGCGCGCCGCGATGGAGTTGGAAGACGGTGACTACGTGAACCTTGGATTCGGACTGCCGAATCTGGTTTCTAGCCACGTGGCTCCCGGCAAGACGATCTACTTCCACAGCGAGAACGGAATTCTGGGTATGGGACCGCGCGCCAAGAAGGGCGAAGAAGATCCTGACCTCGTCGACGCCATGAAGGTCCACGTAACGTTGAAGAAGGGTGCGGCGTTTTTCTCGCAGCTTGATGCGCACATGATGACGCGCGGCGGCCACATCGACCTGGCGATGCTGGGTGGCTTGCAGGTGTCGGAGACAGGCGACCTGGCGAATTGGAAGGTGCCTGGTGCCGGAGGCGCGGGCGGCATCGGCGGAGCCATGGACATCGCGGTTGGTAGTCCGCGCGTCGTGGTGCTGATGGAGCATGTGACTAAGGAAGGCGCGCCCAAGATCGTGCGCAAGTGTACCTACCCGCTGACAGCGCTGGAGTGCGTGCATCGCATCATCACCGACGTGGCTGTCATCGACGTGACGGCGAAAGGACTGGTGCTGCGCGAGGTTGCGCCGGGCTTTACCCCGAAGCAAGTGCAGGAACTGACCGAGCCGACGCTGATCGTTGCCGATGATGTCGTTGAGATGCGGTTTGCCGGCGAGAAGGTAACGAACTAACACACACGGATGGCGAGCAGTTTCGTTCGCCGCATCCCAAGCCATGACAATCCGCTCCTCCAAAGTGATCTCTCTGCGCGAAGCTGGGGCCTCGGTCTCCGACGGCAGCACCGTAGCCGTCGGTGGCCTCTCTTATTTTGGCGCCCCCATGTCGTTGGTCCGGGAACTGATTCGGCAGCAAGTACGCGACCTGACGCTGATCACGGCGGCGGTGACCTCGATCCAGGCCGACCTGCTGATTGCGGCGGGAGCCGTGCGGAAGATTATTGCGCCGTACGTTGCGATGGAGGAGTTGGGATTGGCGCCGGCTTTTCGCCGGGCGGCTGAGTCCGGGACGCTGGAAATTGTGGAGTGTGGCGAGGCTTTCCTGGGCTATGGACTGAAGGCCGCGGCCAGCGGAGCGCCGTTTTACGCGATGCCGAAGCGAATCGCGGCTTCCGACTGCGCGCGGGTCAACGATCTCTACAAGGTCATCCGCGATCCGTTTACCGGGGACGAGGCGATCTGTGTCCCCGCGATCCGTCCGGATGTGGCGTTGCTGCACGTGCCGGCTGCCGATCACTTCGGCAATTTGCGCCGAAGTGCGCTGCCCTTCATGGATGCTTTGCTGGCGCGGGCTGCGAAGCGAGTGCTGGTGAGCGCGGACCAAATTGTCGACAACATTCCGGCCGGAGAGGCGTTTCCGGCCTTCCAGGTTGAAGCTGTCGTGGGAATGCGCGGTGCCGCTCGTCCAACGGCGAGCGCGGGCGAGTACGCGGTGGACCGCAAAGAGATCAAGCGCTATATCGCCGCCTGCAAGAGTGAAGCGACGCTGAAGGAATATCTTGCGGAGATTGGCGATGACGAGACGGACTACCTGGGTAAGACAGGAACCGAAGTAGCTGCTGTCTCAGCGCCCGCAGTTGCGCCGTCGGATGGTGCTTCTCCCGCTGCGCCAGCCGAAATCATGGCAACCGTGATCTGCCGCAGCGTTCGCGACGGCATGTTCACGGGGGCCGGCACCGGATGCTGGGAGGTCGCGGCCGGGCTGCGACTGGCGCAACTGACGCACGCTCCGAATCTCTCGTTTGGTTACGGGGGCTCCGGGGCCGTAAACACGCGGTTGAGGTACCTGCCGGAATCCCTCAACGGCAGCGAAGCGCTGGCGGAGTGCGAAGCGATTCTTCCCCTGGAAGAAGTCTTCGACCTGGAGATGAGTGGCGGCTTCGACATCCTGTTCGCGAGCGGCATGCAGATCGACCAGTTCGGTAACGTGAATCTGGTGAGCCTGGGACCGCAGAACAAGCCGAAGCTGCGAGGACCCGGTACGGTGGGACTCGAGTTTGCGGGCTGCGTGAAAGAGGTGGTGTATTTCTTTCGCAGTCACAACAAACACACATTCGTACCGAAGGTGGATTTCATCTCGGCGTTCGGCTACGGAAGGGGACCGGGAAGCCGCACCGAATTTGGCATGGCGGAGAATCACGGACCAAAACTGGTGGTTACCAACCTGGCGGTGATGGACTTCGACAATGCGACACGGAAGATGCGTCTGTGCTCGCTGCATCCGGGCGTGACAGTGGAACGGGTGCTGGAAAACACTGGATTCGAGTTGATCATTCCAAGTCACGTTTCCGAGACAATGCTGCCGACACGGGAAGAGTTGCACCTGCTGCGCAACGAGATTGATCGCGGTGGGCGCTTGAAGAACTTGATACCTGCCTGAGTGCTGGAAGACACAAATGAGAACAATCGGAACGCAAGAGGAAAACGCCGCATGATTGGAATCGTTTCTCATGCGGGATATGTGCCGGTATATCGCATATCGCGCGAAGCGGTGTTGACGGCATGGGGCAACGCAGCCCAGCCGGGACAGAAGATTGTTGGGCGCTTCGACGAAGATGCGATCACCATGGCTGCCGACGCGGCCTGGCAATGCATCCATCGAATTGGTAAGCAGGCAGTCGACACGTTGTATTTCGCGTCCACCAGCTCGCCTTATCTGGAGCGGCTCAACGGCAGTATCGTGGCGGCGATGTGCGATATCTCGCCGGCCGCGTTTGTTGCCGATGTCACTGACTCGCTGCGGGCGGGAACGTCAGCGCTATTTGTGGCGGCGGACCGGGTGGCCGCGAACAGTGGAGTTGCCGTCGCGGTAGCTGCTGATACTCGCGAAGCCGAGCCGGGCAAGGCGGAAGAGGCGATCTTCGGCGATGCTGCAGCCGCCATAGCGCTGGGCGCGGAAGATGTCATCGCCGAGTTAGTCGCCCGCGACAGCCGGTACGAGGACTTCTTCGAATCGGTGCGCCGCGACCGCGATGACTATGTGACTCTGTTTGAAGGCAAGTACTCGATCGATCGCGGGTATGCGCGCAGCTTGCGTACCGTGATTGACGGGGTCTTGAAGCGGGCGCAGGTTAAGGCCGAACAGGTCAGCAAGCTGGTTATTCCGGCAATCGACAAAAAGTCGCACCTGGCTTTGGCGGAGAAGCTGGGGTTCGCTGCTGATCGAGTGCAGGATGTGGCGTGGAACAGCTATGGGAATCTCGGTTGCGCCGCGCCGCTACTGCTACTGTCGAATGCGCTGCAAAACGCGAAGGCGGGAGACCTGATTCTCTGCGCTGGATATGGCAATGGGGCCGACGCATTCCTGTTTCGCGCGACCGAGGCGATTGCCGAGTTCCAGAAGAAGCCAGCTGGGGAATCCGCTCCCACCGGCCTCGCCTACAAGAGCTACACGTTGTACCGAAAGGCCCGCGACTATCGGCACTCGCACGAAGATGGTCTCGAGATCACGAACATCTTCTACAACAAAGAAGAGATTCAGACAATCCGGTTACACGGCAACGAGTGCGGACATTGCGGGACGCGGCACTTCCCGATGGTGCAGGTTTGCGCCCGCTGTGAGAAGGGCGATGCATTGAAGGAAGTGGCGCTGGCGCGGACCGGAAAGGTCTTCACCTATGCCGTCGATCACTTGGCGGCATCTCCGTTCCCGCCGGTGGTGATGGCGGTCGTGGATCTTGATGGAGGCGGCCGCATCTACTGTGAGGTGGTCGACACGGAGTCCGAAACAGTGCAGATCGGAACCCCGGTGGAGTTGGTGATGCGAAGGTTGCGCGAGGGCGGAGGCCTTTACCACTATTACTGGAAGTGCCGTCCGAGGAGGATTGCGTGAGTAAGCCGTTAAGCCAGCAAGTTGCCGTACTGGGCGTAGGATGCACGAAGTTCGGCGACAACGTGGATCAGAGCCTCGCGGACATGATGGTGCAGGCGGCCCAGGCAGCTTGCCAGGACGCCGAAGTTACGCTGGACGAGTTACAGGCGGCATGGTTGGGCACATTCTCCCCGGGTTTCAACGGCGGCAAGGCGAGCATCACCCTGGCCGACGCCCTGCGCTTCCGGGAGCGGCCGATTACGCGCGTGGAAAATTACTGTGCGACTGGCACTGACGCGTTTCGCAATGCAGCCGCCGCGATTTCCGCGGGTCTGTATGACATGGTGCTGGTGCTGGGGGCGGAGAAATTGAAGGACCGCGCGGTTCGCGGGTTACAGCGCGAAGGCATTCATCCGCTGATCGAAGCCGGATCAACGGCGCCGGGGATGTTCGCCATGGCCGCGAACCGTTACATGCACACCTACGGGCTCGACCGGCGCACCCTGGCGAAGGTAGCCGTAAAAAACCACGCTAATGGAATGCTCAGCGAGAAGGCCCACCTCAAGATGAAGATCACGGAGGATCAGGCACTGGCGGCTCCGATGATCGCTTATCCTTTTGGCCTGTTCGACTGCTGCCCAACGACCGACGGCGCAGCGGCGCTTGTACTCTGCCGGGCGGATATTGCCAAGCAGCGAGGCAAGGACCTGGTGCTGCTGCGCGGATCGGGACTGGCGGTGTCTAGTGGCAAGCCCTATCTCGATCCGACATGTGAGTACCTGGGATTTCCTTCGACGCGGATGGCCGCTGAACAGGCTTATAAGGCCGCGGGCGTTACCAATCCCGCGAAGGAAGTCGATTTTGCCGAAGTCCACGATTGCTTCACCTGGACCGAGATCACCAACTACGAAGACCTGGGATTCTGCGAGAAGGGTGGCGGCGGCGCGTTCATCGAGGAAGGCCGCAGCAGTCTGCAGGGCGACTTGCCGGTCAATCCCAGTGGCGGGCTGAAATCGTTCGGTCATCCAGTGGGTGCCACCGGTGTCCGCATGATCTACGAACTGACGACGCAACTGCGCGGCCAGGCCGGTCAGCGGCAGGTGAAGGACGCCCAACTCGGGCTGGCTCATAATCTTGGCGGACCGGGCGCAGTGGCTTGCGTGATTCTGCTGGGACGCGAAGCGTAGCAGCTTTGGCGCCAGGAAGGCTGCGGCCTCTAGCCCGGCGCGCGCCGATCTCCGTTCCCCCTTTTTCTAAAGCGTCGGATTCGCGTCTTTTGCGCTCCCAGACCTGCGATAATCCAGTTGACAAGCTGCCCGTGCCGGATATCATTCGAGTAGCCGCCTCAACCAAACGATTGGTAGAATTGTCGGCGGCTAGGGGAGTAGCAGGTTTGAAGAAGAAGTGGCTGCACAATTGCTTCTGGTCGCTGGTGGTCGCAAGTTCGCTGGGTATTTCGGCGGTGGCCCAGAACGCCGCAGCCCAATCCGCCCAAGGTCAAAATCAATCGAGCCCCGCCTCCCCTGGCAGTGAGCCCGCTGATTCATCGAGCACAAATGCTCTCGCCAAACCGGTAAGCCAGGCGCAAAAGCAACGCAATGCTAAGGCGCTGAAGCACGAGCTTAGCAATTCCTATAAGCGCTGGCTCAACGAAGACGTGGTGTACATCATCACGCCCGAGGAATTGGCCGCCTTCAAACAGCTCAGCAACGACGAGGAGCGGGAACAGTTTATCGAGCAGTTCTGGCTGCGTCGCGATCCAACGCCCGATACTCCGGAGAACGAATTCAGGGAAGAGCATTATCGGCGCATCGCCTACGCCAACGAGAATTTCCCGGCAGGCAAGCCCGGATGGATGACTGATCGCGGCCGCATCTACATCATCTGGGGCCCTCCTGATTCCATCGATTTACATCCCGCAGGTGGATATTACGAGCGACCGATGGAAGAAGGGGGAGGCGACACCAGCACTTTTCCTTTTGAAGATTGGCATTATCGGCATCTGGAGGGAGTGGGCGACGACATCACGCTGGAGTTTGTCGACCCCTGCATGTGTAACGACTACCACCTGACTTTCGACGCCAACGAAAAAGATGCGCTCTTGCATACGCCCGGGGCGGGCAATACCGACTACGAAAACATGGGCCTGGCCAATCGCAACGATCGCATGAATCCCTTCTCGGCCAATCCTGGACCGTTGCAGGGGATGCAGAACGCTAAAATCTTCGACAAAGTGAGTATGGTTGCGCGCGTCCAGGCGCCGCCGCCCGTGAAGTTCAAAGATCTGGAAGAAGTAGTAACCCACAAGATCACGGCGAATCTGATGCCTTTCGACGCGCGCGCTGATTTTGTCAAAGTTACCGACGACACCGTTCTGGTTCCCATCACTGTGGACATTAAAAACAAGGACATCACGTTTGTTGAGAAAGATGGCATACAGCGGGGAGCGGTGAACCTATTCGGCCGGGTCACTGGACTTACCGGTCGCGTGGCGCAGACGTTCGAAGACACGGTACAGGTCGACGTGCCGGCCGATCTATTGGAAAAGACCGTTAGTCATTCTTCGCTTTACTGGAAGGCGGTGCCGTTGCGGGCGGGGCGCTATCGTGTCGACCTTGTGGTGAAGGACGTCAATAGTGATCGAACCGGCACGTGGAGCCGAGGCATTCTGGTTCCCGAATACACGGACGATAAGCTGGCCTCGTCTTCTCTCATTCTCGCGGATCATCTGGAACGGACACCGACGAAAGATGTCGGGGCGGGCAGTTTCGTGATTGGGCAGACCAAACTACTCTACCCGCGGCTGAACGCTCCGGATGGTAAGCCGCCAAGTTTCAATCGTGATCAGCGTTTGAGCTTCTGGATGCAGGTTTACAACCTGCAGACCGACGAGAAGACCAAGAAGCCGTCGGCCGTCATCAACTACGAGATCGTGAACGTAAATAACAACCAGCGTGTCATGCAGGACTCGGAGTCAAGTGAGAAGAAAGGCTACGTCGGCGATCAGGTCACGCTGGAAAAAACCGTAGTACTCAACAATATTCCGCCGGGGCTTTACAAGCTCACGATAAAGGTGGAAGACAATCTGTCGAAGCAGCAGATCGAGCCCTCGGTGCAATTTATCGTTCAGTAAAGCCCTTCCGATTCGCGCCATTTCCGCTCAGAGCGGCTCGCAGGCTCGCACCTCGCGGGCCCTGCGCGTCCTGCTTGCCTCACGTGTGCGTAGGCGGCCGGAATGTCATCCCCGGCGGCGGCTGGATTTCAACACCTAAGTCGCAAGGATTTTGGGGATATTCCAGCACCAGTGGGGGAGAGCCTAGCTGAAAGAAAGGCGTTCATTTCCGGTCACTTCCAGACCTCAAACAAACGACCGTTTTCCTCTTGACAATCGCGTCAACAAAAATTACTCTGCTGGCCGACCAAACGATTGTTTGGTAAACCCGCGGTACCGGTCGGACTGCAGGGAAAGTCAGCGTCGGAAGCTCCGTCTTATCGCGGCGCTTTCCGGGCCATCGCGAATTCCGAAAGAGGACTGCAATGAACTGGCACAGAAAGCTCCTGCTTTACTCGCTCCGCGTCCTGATGTGTGGAATGTTCGCAAGTATCGCGATCACATTGGCCGTGGGACAAGGCGCCGTCACGGGCGGATCCGTCACCGGCGTGGTCAGCGATAACACCGGCGCCGTTGTACCTGGGGCGTCTGTAATGCTGCGAAATCCCGCAACTAACTTCGAGCGGCAAGTCATCACGGACGACACTGGCCAGTTCACCATCAATGACGTTCCTCCCGGGATGTATACCGTCGCGATTGAGCGCGCGGGTTTTAAGCGCTCAGAAATTCCAAATGTTCAGGTGAACGTCGGAACCAATCAGCAGGTAAGGGCTACGCTGCAGGTTGGTCAGACGACCGAGACGGTTCAGGTAAGCGGCGAATCTGTTGCCACCGTCGATACGGAGAAGTCAGATATCAGCGACGTCATTCAGTCCGTGCAGGTTCAGCAGCTCCCACTGAATCAGCGCAGCTTTACTTCGCTGGTGACGCAGCAGCCCGGCCTGGTATCGCTGACGAACACCTCCAATAACGCCGGCCAGACGCCGACCAGCGTCACCTGGGCTCAAGGCTCACAGATTAGCGCTAACGGCCAAGTGTCCTCGAACATGGCCTACCTGATCGATGGCGTGAACTTCGGCAACTCCGGCTTTGGTGCTCCGGGAACGGCGGCCGGCGGCGATGTCCCCGGCGTGGAAGGCATTCAGGAGTTCCAGGTTCTCAGCGCGAACTATAGTGCCGCGTACGGCGGCTCAGCGGGCGCGGTGGTCAGCTTCGCGACCAAGAGCGGCACCAACAACTGGCACGGCAGTCTGTACGAGTATCTGCGCAACGACAAAATGGATGCCGAAAGCTACTTCGATACGGCCAAGTTCCCGTATCACCGCAATCAGTTCGGCGGCACTCTCGGTGGCCCGATCGTGAAGGACAAGACGTTCTTCTTTATCAACTACGAAGGTCTGCAGCAGGCCTACACCACCAGCGAAGAAGGCAACGTTCCCAGTCTCTGTGCTCGCAATGGCGGCGTAGGTGGAAGTGGAGTGGGATGTCCAGGCGGAGTTCCATTCCTCGTCACCAACAACTATGCGCCCGGCGGCCCGGTGCCGGTGTCAATCTCGCCCGGTACGCTGGCTATCTTGCCACTGTATCCTCTGCCGAACGGGCGCGACTATGGAAACGGTATCGCCCAGGTTTTCTTCCCCGACCAACAGCCGATCAGCCAGCAATACGGACTGGTCCGCATCGACCAGTACCTGTCAAAGAACGATACGCTCACCGGACGCTACACCATCACCGATGCCGATGGCACCAACGCCTACCAGTTGCCGACGTACGAATTCCTGAAGTACGACCGGCTGCAGAATTTCATGCTCAAGTGGACGCACACCTTCGGTTCGACCAAGGTGAATACGCTGGCGTTCGGCTGGAACCGGTCTTTGCTCCAAGCTTCGGTCGAGCCTACGGTTCAGCTGCAGCCTGACCAATACACCGGCAATCCGGCCCGCATGGTAGTGGGAACGATCTCCGTCGGTTCGGCAACGTCAGGTAACACCAGCGGCGCACTTTCCACGATCGGTACCGACAACTGGGGGCCATTCAAGGGCGCCGACAGCAGTTGGCCCATCACCGACGACTTCGTCTGGACGAAAGGCAGGCACTCGATCAAGATCGGCGGCGGAATCGGATGGCGCGAATGGAACTGGCACAAAGGAAACTTGATCGGCGGTGGCTGGACCTTCAACAGCCTAAATGACCTGCTGGCCGGACAAACCGCTGTGTTGATCATTCGCAATGACGCAGCCGTAGCCCAATGGAACGTGAGCACGCATCCCACGGGCATGTATGTCGAAGATACCTGGAAGGCCACCCGCAAACTGACCGTGACGGGTGGACTCCGGTGGGACTTCCAGTGGCCGATTCTGACCAACGAGCAGCTGTTCGGCAACGTCAGAAGCAATCAGGATTCCGGGTTGACGATCGCCAGCACACCGTACACGAACTACTCGTGGAAGCAGGTCCAGCCTCGATTGGGTGCGGCGTGGGATCCTTACGGCAACGGCAAGACCGTGGTTCGTGTCGGCGGCGGACTGTTCTATAGCTTCGTCGGATTCGGCCCAGTGGCCGGCGAACTTTCATACAACGATCCACAGTCGACCATCAACTCGTTCTTCGGCCAACCTGATGGAGGAGCCTTAATTCCCTGGAACCAATCCACGCAGGTCACCAAGGTCAGCAGCTACCCTGGTCTGCTGACTGCCGTCACCAATGTCAATCCCCCCGAAACCGCGCAATGGAATATGCAGATTGCCCAGGAGCTGCCGGGAAAAATCACGATGACCTTGTCGTATATCGGTAGCGCCAGTTGGCACCTGATGGGCGGCTACGAAGGCAACTACAACCTGCCGGGTGGTTATCTGCCCAACGGGGAACCGTACTTCTATGACTCGCCGGGCGGGGCCGCGTCGAAAGCTCTGCAGGCGCAGATCTTCTCACTGTATTCAGTAGCCTTTAATGGGCGCTCGAACTATAACGCCGGAACGGTAGACTTCAACCGCAAGTTCTACAACGGCCTGTCGCTCGAAGCCAGCTATACCTGGGCAAAGGCAATGTCGGACACCGACACCAATAACAGCGGCGCCATTTTGCTGGGCAACGCTTCGCACTACGAGTATCCAGGCCAGCCAACGGTGGACTGGTCGGAGTCATTGATCAGCTTCCGCAATCGCTTCGTCGCGAACGCGATCTATGACCTTCCGTTTGGTCAGGGACGCAAGTACGGCAGCGGCATGAACGGCTGGGAAAATGCGATTCTCGGCGGCTGGAGCGTCAACGTGCTCAACCAAGACCGCTCCGGCTTCCCCTTCTCGGTGCTGGCGGGCTTCGGTATCACGGGCGTCGGCGATAACCTGACCTACCCGGACAGAACCGACATGATTTCTCCCAACCCGGTGATTGGCAACATCAACCAGTGGTTCAACGCGAAGGACTACTATCTGCAGACGCAGGGAACCCTGGGCAATGCTCCTCGCAACTCAGTCGTTGGCCCCGGCTACAACGAGTTAGACTTCGGCGTCTCGAAGTCCTGGAAGCTCACCGAGCGGGCCGGTCTGCAGTTCCGCGCAGACATGTTCAACATTCTCAATCACCCGAACTTCAACCTGCCGGCGAACCAGCTCTACACGCCGGGAGCCCAGTTCGTAAATGCCAATGGCCAGCCGTATCTGCCGAGCCAGGCGCAGCTGAACTCCTTGCCGTGCACGTTGACGGCGCAAGAATCCCTCACGACGTCCTGTAATCCTCAGGCCGGAGTCATCACCAGCACGGTTGGTTCGCCGCGCCAGATTCAGCTGGCGTTGCGCCTGACCTTCTAACTGTTCGATCCGGAAGGGCGGTAAACCTGCCGCCCTTCCGTACTCTCGAGAACCCGGTGACCAATGAGAGCGGCACGCTGGCACGGTAGAAGAGATATACGAGTCGAGGATGTGAGGCCGCGTCCACCTTCGGCAGGTGAAGTTCGCATTCGTGTCGACTGCGCCGGCATTTGTGCCACCGATCTGCACGAATTTACCAATGGTCCCCAGTTCATCCCCACTACTCCCCACCGCCGGACCGGACGCAGCGCTCCCATCACCATGGGTCACGAGTTCACCGGAACGGTCGACGCAGTTGGCCGCCGGGTTAGCGATTTCCGCGAGGGTGACCGCGTGGTTTGCGAAGCCAGCGTCCCCTGCGGCAAGTGCTCACACTGTCTAAAAGGCGAGTACATTCTCTGCCGCGAACCTGCCTACCTGGGTTTCGCCTGGGATGGCGCATTCGCGGAACTTTGTGTGGTGCCCGAGACAATCTGCCATAAGGTGCCCGATAACCTTCGCAGCGAAGATGCAGTTCTGATCGAACCACTGGCCTCGGCGATGCATGCGGTGCGCCGTGGACGGGTCTCGGTAGGGGAAACGGTAGTCATCATCGGTAGCGGAACGATTGGGCTTTCGACGTTGCTTTGTGCCCGCGCCGCCGGAGCCAGCAGCATCTTCTGTGTCGACCCCATGGAGGTCAAGCGGCAGCATGCTCTAAAGATGGGCGCCACATCGGCTCTTGATCCGAAACACGAAGATGTCGTTGAAGTCATCAAGGCTGCGACGAACGGCAAAGGAGTTGATGTTGCTTTCGAATGTGTGGGGACCACCAACACGGTTTCGGTGGCGTCACGCTGCACGAGGGTTCATGGACGTACGGTTGTGGTCGGCGTGAGTGTTGAGCCACAAGCCTTCTCTTTCCTTGACATTCTCCTGAATGAGCGCGAGGTCATTGGTACCGCTGGGTATTTTGGCGAATTCGAGATTTGCATGGAGATGGTGGCGGACGGGCGCATTCAGCCGCAGGCGCTAATCACTTCGCGAATCGGTTTGGAGGAAATCGTTGCTCGCGGCTTCGAGCCATTCTCCAAGGCAAACAACGAGAACATTAAGATTGTGGTCGATGTGGGGGCCTGACCGAGGATGCCTGCGTGGGAGAGACAGTTCAAAGCGGCTTCAGCTTCGTCGGCGCGAGATCAAGCGGCAGAAATTTGGGATCGTCATCTCATTCTCGATCTGATCCACCGCCTGAACTGGCTCAGCGACGGCAATCAACTGGACGATTTGCTGGATCAGTTCACCGACGATCTTTTTTACGAAATCGAGGGCATGGCGACATTTCGCGATAAAGCAGCCCTGCGCGAGTTCATGGTGCAGGTCGTCGGGTCCTTTGGGATGCGCATCCATCGAACCAGCAACCCCTTGATTACGGTAAGCGCAGAAACCGCTGAGGCTCAAAGTTACTGGCGCGCAGACCTTGAGCTGAAGGGCCGTTCGGTTGTCAGTGCCGGTCATTACTTCGACAAGTTCCGCCGCGTGAACGGCGGCTGGAAGATTTCATCACGCAGGGCGACGCTGACGTACATGACTCCCCTCGACGAAGGCTGGGGCAAGCTTCGCTATCTCAGTCTGGCGTAGCAAGATATCGCGATAGGACAGCATAATGTTGCACGGCGAGACCGAAACCAAACCCGCAGATGCATTGCAGCAGCTTGCTCAGCGGCTGCGCGGCAAAGTGCTACTGCCCGATTGCGAAGAGTATCATCGCGCGCGAGCGGTCTGGAACGGCAGCATCGACCGCAGCCCGGCGCTGATTGTGCATTGCGCCGGTGTCTCGGACATCCGCAATGCGCTGGAGTACGCGCACACGCACGAACTCGCTGTCTCGATAAAAGGCGGCGGCCACAACGTTGCGGGTAATGCGGTTTGCGATGGCGGCCTGATGATCGACTTGTCGCTGATGCGCGGCGTCCGTGTCGATCCGATCCGCAGGCGTGGCCGGGCTCAGGCCGGAGCGATCTGGAGAGACTTCGATCTTGAAACCTCTGTTTTCGGTTTGGCAACCACGGGCGGAACGGTTTCAATGACCGGCGTTGCCGGGCTGACCCTCGGCGGTGGTTTCGGATGGTTGATGCCGAAGTACGGATTGACCTGCGACAACCTCGTCTCGGCAGACGTGATCCTGGCCGATGGAGAGTTCGTCGTCGCCGACAAGGGAAATCATGCTGACCTGTTCTGGGCGCTGCGCGGCGGCGGCGGGAACTTCGGCGTGGTCACCTCCTTTGAATTTCAGCTTCATCCGGTTAAGACGGTTACCGCCGGCTTCGTCGTTTATCCGATCTCGCAACTGCGCGACCTGCTGCGCTCCTATCGCGACATGACGGCGCGAGCCGATGACGACCTGACGCTCTACATCGTTCGCATGACCATGCCGGACGGTACGCCGACGATCGTGCTGGTGGTCTGCTACATGGGAGAGCAGAAGGGCGCAGAAGCGGCGTTGAAGCCCATCCGCGACCTGGGAACGCCGATTGCGGACACCGTCGCCCCTGTGCCATACGTCGATTTTCAGAAATCGTTTGACGCGGGCAGTCCCGCGGGTATGCACCAGTACTGGAAAACCAACCTGATGCCGGAGCTGACCGACCCTGCCCTCGAAGTGATCGAGTCCGCGTTCCGCGGCATGACTTCGCCATATTCCTTCGTGTTCCTGGAGCATCTGCAAGGCGCCGTGGGCCGTGTGGCTCCAGACGAAACTGCGTTTCCCTATCGCAACGCCCGCTTCAACTTCACGACAATGTCGACGTGGGTGGATGTCACCGGAGCCGAAACTCATATCGAATTTGCACGTAAGCACTGGGCGGCGATGATGCCTTATTCATGCAGTGGCGGCTATGTTAACTATCTTGGCAACGACAGCGATGAGGAGGCGATCAGGGGAACATTCGGGCACAACTACGAGCGCCTGGCAGCGGTTAAAGCGAAGTACGATCCGACGAACTTTTTCCATCTGAACCAGAACGTTAAGCCGGCGACGGCGGGGAAGCGATAGTGGAAACGGCGGCTAGCGACAAGAACGAAATCCGCGTAGTACTCGATCGCTACGCCCAGGGTTGGCGCGACGCCGACGCGTCTCTGCTGATCAGCACTTGGGACGAAAGCTACAACAGTCTCTACCTGGCCTCCGAGAAGCCCGCGCCCATCTACGGGCACGCTGCGATTCTGCAGTACTACAAGGATGCCCTGGCGGTTTATCCCATCACGAAAATGGATATCCGGGACGTCGAGATCGAGTTGTTCGAAGACATCGCTTCGGCTTTCTGCAATATCGAAATCGGTTTTAAAGTAAGCGGCAACGAGTACATCGTCTTTCCTCGCGCCACCTTCCTGTTGCGCCGCACAGGAGTCGAGTGGCGCTGCATTCAATATCACGAATCCATCAAGTACGAGGTTCCTCAGGCCTAGTTCTTCATAACGGTTCATCATGATCAAGCTAATTTATTGCGTTCGACGTTTGCCGCATTTATCCATGGCGGAATTCCAATCGCACTGGCTGGAACACCATTCGCAATTCGGCCCGCGGGTGAAATCGATCCGGCGCTATGTGCAGTACCACGTATTGCAGGACGATCCCATCCGCGAAGCGATGGCGCAGGCCGGAGTCAGCAAAGTCGAGCCATTCGATGGAGTGGCCATCGCGTGGTTCGACAATCTGAAAGCACTGAACGAAGATCTCGCTAATGATGCGACGATCGCGGAAGCTCTCGAGGACGAAAAGCACTTCATCGATCACTCCCGAACTACGGCGTGCGTCGCCGAAGAGCACGTTATCGTCGAGCCCGTCGGCAAAGGCAAGTACGTCCTGCTGGAATGCTTGATGCGGCGGCCCGACATCGACCGCAAACGTTTCTCTGAGTTGTGGACGCATCACGCCCATATCGGCCGCAAAGCGCACGAAATGGGGCTGCTGATGGGATATATACAGAACCACACGCTACTGGGCGATGCCGGCAGCGTTGCCGGTCTGGGCGACGGCAAGGAACCGTTCGACGGCGTTGTCACTGCCTATTTCGATAGCATCGCCAAATGCAAAGCTCTGCTGAAATCCCCCCTGGCCTCGCAGGAGTCGTTTGAAGACGAAAAAAAATTTATCGATCACGCACGGTCGGTCGATATGTTGAGCCAGCGCCACGTCATTAAAGATTTGATTCGGTAAGACAGCAAACACCGGATCCGCTCAGGAGTGCCCATGCTGTTGAACTGGGAACGTGCAGTTAAGAAGATGGATGAATACGGCCTGGATGCGGTAGTTGCGGCCGCGCCCCGTAATGTTTACTACGCTTCGGAATATTGGACCCGCATGTCGGAGTGGTTCTTCCAGGAGAATTTCGCTGCGGTTCTGCTGACGCGCGATCAGAAGCAGGCCACACTGTTGATCCCCGAGTGGTCGTTGGTCGCCCTGCTGGAGCAACCTTCGTGGATCCCGAATATTCGACCTATCGAATTCTTGAACATGTCGTACATCGCCAATGCGCCTGAGCCGGTGCGTCTCGATCCGCTGCAGGCCGACGCCGAGAAGCTCTACAAGGAACGTGTAGTAGCGCCAATGGCCGACAACGTCATCACGGCGTTGGCGCAGGCGCTGAACGACCTGGGTCTGGCGAAAGGCAGGATCGGATTCGACGATTTGCGCCTTGCGCAGCATGTGCAGAAGCTCGCGCCGGAGATGAAGGTCGCCGACGCACATGATTACTGGCTGGACGTACGTAAGGTAAAGTCGAAAACCGAGCAGGGTATTCTGCGCCAGGGCGCAAAGATCAACGAGAACGCGTTGCGCGAGATTACTCCCTACATTAAGCCTGGCGTCGTGTGGCGCGAAGTCATCGACCGCTTCCGCGATTCGGTCATGCGTCAGGATGCCGTGCTGCTGGCATCGCAGAAAGGCCTGCAGTTTGGAGCCGAATACGGCGGCGAGTATTTTCCTGACCTGATGTTCCGCGATAACGACTGGGTCATTCGCGATCAGCAGATCATCATCTATGAGTCCTGGGGCGCTTACCAGAATTACACCTTCGATTGCTCGCGCACCGTACACGTGGGAACACCCACGCAGGCATATTCCGATCTGTGTGCCCGCATCACTGACATGCAACAGGAAGTGGAATCGACGCTGCGTGCCGGCGTCAACACCCACGATGTGTTCAAGAACGGAATGAAGCTGGTGAAGTCCAGCGGCATTGAGACGCCCGACAAGCTGCTGATTTTCATGCACAGCATAGGGCTCGACATCATTGAGCTTCCCTCTGGTTATCCGTCCTTCGGACTTATCAAGAACTTCGATCTCGAACCGGATATGATCCTCAACTTTGAGTTCTTGTATTTCGGACACACGACCGGGCCATTCCACATTGAGAGCAGCTACCTGATCAAGGATGGTGGCACCGAGTGCCTGCACACGTTGCCGAAGGGATTGCAGGTCTTGCCAGTTGATCAGGAGGTCGGCGCCCACGTGGCGTGAGGCGCATGTGGCAGAGGACAAACATGCTCGGCCGATCTGGTGGACGCGGCAGTACCTTGAACCGTATGCACTCAGCGAAGAGGAATGCTGGCAGATCATCCAAAGCCCGCCGTGGTATTGCGTGATTGCCTGGGTGACGAAGAATTGTGAGCCGGTAGCGTGTGCCGCGGCTTACGCGATGCTCGACGGGAAAGTGATGTTGAGCTCCACCAGCAACCGCGACAAGGTCAAGGCCTTCCGGCGTAACCCCGCAGTATCGCTCTGCTTTGAAGGCAAGGGCATGAAGCAGGTGACCGCGCGAGGCAAAATCGAAATCAGCAGTGATTCGGAGCTCGTGCGTCGCTGGGTGGTCCAGCACATGAGCACCTTCGACAGGCCAACGACGGAGGAACAAGAGCGAATCGCGGTGGAGCGTTACATGAGTCCCGACCGTGTCCTGCTGATCGCTCACATTGAGCGCTTGCGAAGCTTCGATGGAAGAAAGATGTTTCGGGACGAACAGGAGCAGGGATAACCATGACGAGCAGCACAGAACAGAAAGCAAAGTCGGCGGCAGAAGTTGTGCAGGCGGCTATCGACGCGTTGAATGCCGGAGATGCAGAGAAGTTTCTTGGTTCGTTCTCACAGGACCTGCACTTCCGCATGCCGGGCACGACACCCGTTTCAGGCGAAACGCACGGACTGGACGCATTTACTAAGGTCGTGACCGATGTAGCCGGCTATCTGAATGTCATGATCACCATCAAAATTACCAACTTCATCTCCTGCGGCGATTGGGTGGTCACCGAAGCCGACGGCCACGGCGTCACCAAGGCCGGCAAGGACTACAACAATCATTACTGCCACCTTTGGCACGTCAAAGACGGGAAGATCGACAAGTTCACCGAATACAACGATACCGACCTGATTCTTAAAGTGCTCTGCGCCTAGCCGGGCCGGCCAACGAGGAACTCGATGATTAAGCAGTACAACGCAATCGGACTACAGTGCCGCCAATTCTGCGAAGTGGAAACGAACCTGCGGCATCTGTCGAACTGCATCGACATGGCGCATACGCTGGCTTCGCAGGAGTTGCCGGTCAAGCTCGTCTGCCTACCGGAATCGGCGATCCAGGGCTTTCCCCTGGGCGATCCTCCGGTCACCACGATTCCTGGGCCCGAGACAGAGTTCTTCGGCAAGAAGGCCAAGCAACTGAAAACCTACATCATCGGACAACTGCTGTTCGTCAAGCTCAAGGGCATTCCCGACGATCGCCATTTCAACTGCCTCTTTATCGTCAATGATGAAGGCGAGCTCATCTACTGGCGTGCGAAAACGCAGCTGGAGCGCATCGAGGCACAATGGACCACGGTTCCGCACGACGTGTGGGACCTGTGGGTCAAGGAATACGGCGACGACTTAAATGCTTTCTATCCTGTGGTCGATACCAGCATCGGCAAGCTGGGCTGTGCGGTCTGCATGGAACGCGGCTATCCCGAGGTGTGTCGCGGACTGGCGATGAACGGCGCCGAAGTTATCTACATGTCGACCTACCACGAGCCCTTTGTTGGCAACGGTATGTACGAATGCATCGTGCGCACGCGCGCCTTCGAGAACACCGCCTACGTCATCAGCCCAAACTCGGGCGCCTATAAATTCCCCAGCTTCGACGCGCCTTTCGATATCTGCGGAGGCATTAACCTGATCGCCGACTACAAGGGCAATGTGATTGGCAGACATCAGACCACAGACGATTCCTTCGTCGCCGCCACTATCGACATCGAAGCGCAGCGGCAATATCGCGAAAACAATCTTGGCATTGGTAACTTCCTCAAAGACCTGCGCACCGAGCAGTACCGCCTGATTTACGACAAACCCATTTACCCCAAGAATTGCCGTACCGAAGGCAAGATGCCGCCGATCAGCAAACTATACGAAAAGGAAGGCGAGATCCTGGAGAACAACATCGCCGAACTGAAGCGCCGAGGTGTATACGGATCGACTAGCTACCAGGAAGCGAAGAATCGATGAAGCGCATGGGCACATCCGGGATCGCTAACGACGCCGGGCGCCGGTGCAAAATGCCCCTCGCGGCCGCCGCCTTGGCTGTGTTCGCATTCTTCGCGTTGTTGTTCTCTGCGAACCTGTGTGTTGCAGCTGCGGCCCAAAAGCCCGACGGCGAGGCCATTTTCACCGGGCGATGCATGTTGTGTCACGGTCCGGGACTTCGCGCGCCCGACCTCGAACAACTGCGCAAACTGTCGACGCAGCACATCTACGAGGTCCTGACCACCGGCGCCATGCAGCAGCAGGCCGCAGGATTATCGGAGGCCGACCGGCGCGCCGTCGCTAGGTTCATCGGAACGCAGCAGAAGACCCCGCAATCGGGCGCATTGAACCCGTGCAAGGCAGGGAGCGCCCCGCAATCCAGTGCGAACACGTGGATTGGATGGTCAACCGACGAACGCAATGCGCGCTTACAAGCGCTGCAGCCCGCAGGACTTAGCGCTCAGGATGTTCCATCGCTCGAACTCAAGTGGGCGTTTGTGTTTCCTGGCGCAAACACCGCCGGTAATCAGCCGACGGTGAAGGATGGCTACCTGTATACCGGTAGCTGGGATGGAACCATCTATGCGCTCGATGCGCACTCCGGTTGTTCCTACTGGACTTTCAAGGCCGATGCCGGCGTGCGTACTCCGATCGTGATTGCCAATGGCCGCGGTATTTTTGGCGACTTCAGAGCGAATATTTATTCTGTCGATCTGGCCACTGGCAAGCTCATTTGGAAAGTTAAGGTGGACGATCATCCGGAGGCCCGCATCACGGCCTCGCCGGTGGTCTGGCAGGATCGCGTTTACATTCCCGTGGCTTCGCTCGAAGAAGGTGCTGCTGAAGACCCTACCTACGAATGCTGCACCTTCCGTGGAAGTGTTGTGGCTTTGAAGGTGTCCGATGGATCGCAGGTGTGGAAGACGTACACCATAGACGAAGCGCCCCACCCGATGCACAAGAACAAGAGAGGTACGCAAATGTACGGCCCGGCCGGCGGCGCCGTATGGAGCTCGCCGACTATCGATCCCAAGCGCAATCTGGTTTACGTCACCGACGGCAATGCCTACACCGATCCCGAACCGCCCACGACAGAAGCGGTCGCCGCCCTTGATCTCGATACGGGCAAGCGCCGCTGGGTGAAGCAACTGAATCAAGGCGACACATGGAATGGCGCCTGCATGAAGGGACAGGTTGCGGAGAACTGTCCCGAAAAAGAAGGTCCGGACTTCGACTTTGGCGCCGCCCCGGTTCTGACCACGCTGGCCAACGGACACGATCTTGTCCTGGCGGGCCAGAAATCCGGCATCTTCTACGCGCTCAATCCCGACACCGGCGATCTGCTCTGGAAAATTTCGCTCGGCCACGGCGGAGTCTACGGCGGTATCGAGTGGGGCTTCGCGGTGGACGACCGATTCGCCTACGTCCCCATCTCCGATCGCGATGTCACCAGTCTGGACGCGGACGGCTCGCTCAATGCCGTCGATCTGAATACCGGTCAACGCGTCTGGCGAGCTCCCGATCCGCCCGACGCTTGCGCCGCACACAAAGATTTATGTTCGGTAGCCCAGGCCGCAGCGCCAACGCTGATTCCCGGGGTCGTTTTCAGCGCTCGTTCGACGGACATCTGCGCGCCTACGATGTGGCGACGGGAAAGGTCGTGTGGGACTTCGACACCGACCGGGCCTACGACGGAATTAATCACGTGAACGGGCACGGCGGCTCTATCGGCTCGTCGGGTCCAACCATCGTCGACGGCATGGTCTACCAGACGACGGGCTACGCCTCTTACGGCCTGGGTATGCCGGGCAATGCGCTGCTTGCCTTTGCTCCGGCCGGCCGTCAGGCGGCGCAGGCAAAAAGTTCCAATCGTTGAGAAGTGAGTTTTACTGAGGAGAACAAAGGAATGGCGGTTGAAGTAACCATCCCCAAACTCGGACTGACGATGCAGGAAGCCACAGTGGTGAAGTGGCTGAAGAAGCCGGGAGACGCCGTCAAGTCGGGCGAGCCTCTGCTGGAAATCGAAACCGAGAAGATCACCTGCGAGGTAGAATCGCCCGCTACTGGCACCTTAAGCGAGATCACCGTGGGCGAAGGATCGGTTGCGCCGGTGGCCTCGGTCATTGGGCTGATTGAACCATCGTAGAAAGATATCCATACGAACTTTTACGAGGAGATTGCATGAATCGGCTACAAGGGAAGACAGCCATCGTAACCGGTGGTGGGCAGGGAATCGGGCGCGCCATCGCCATGACATTCGCCAACGAAGGGGCAACGGTGTGGATTGCCGACTACTTTCCCGACCGTGCTAAGGAGGTCGCGAACGAAATCACTAAGGCTGGCGGCACCGCGTACGGTGACGAAGTCGACGTCACCAAAGAACCCAGTGTCAAAGGCATGTTTGAGCGTGCGGTGGCCAAGCTGGGACATCTCGATGTGCTCGTGAACAACGCTGGCGTCGAGGTATTAAAGACGATCGAGGAAACCACAGCCGAGGATTTTGATCGCGTCTTTGCCGTCAACGTACGTGGGGTTTTCCTCTGCTGCAAGCACGCGATTCCATACTTCAAGAAGCAGGGCAAAGGCAACATCGTGAACATGGGCTCGTCGGCAGGCTACATCGGCGCGCCATTTCAAAGTGTTTACTGCGCTTCGAAGGGTGCGGTCCATCAGCTCACGAAAGCGTTAGCTGTCGAGTGTACGCCAGCGAATATCAGGATTAATGCGATCGCCCCGGGCGGCGTGAAGACCGCGATGCTCGATTACCTCGCCGAGGAATTCAGTAAGCGCGGCATCAATATTAATAGCTTCGAAAGCATGCACATGGGCGGCTGGTGCAAGCCCGAAGACATTGCCTACATGGCGCTGTACCTGGCGAGCGACGAATCGCGCACCGTGCACGGCGCCGCTCTCCTCATCGACGGCGGATTGACCGCGGCTTAACCGACAAGCAGAGAGGATTTCTACATGGATAAGGCACTCAAGAAAACATTACTGAAACGTATGATGCTGGTCCGCGCGTTTGAAGAGACCATCGGGAAACTGTTCTATAAGGGGCAGATCCCCGGCTTCGTCCACCTGTCATCGGGGCAGGAAGCAACCTCGGTCGGCGTGTGCGCCGTACTGAAGCCCACCGACTATATCGGCACGACGCATCGCGGACACGGCCACATCATCGCCAAGGGCGTTGACCTGAAGCGCATGATGGCCGAACTCTTCGGGCGTGTCGACGGCTTCTGCAAAGGCAAAGGCGGTTCCATGCACGTCTTCGACAAGAGCCAGGGCGTGCTCGGCGCCAATGGCATCGTCGGCGGCGGCATCCCCATCCTTACGGGCGGTGCGCTGTCGGCGAAGTTCGACGGCAAAGGCGGAGTCGCGGTGGCGTTCTTCGGCGACGGAGCTACCAACGAAGGCGCGTTCCACGAATCGTTGAACCTCGCTTCCGTCTGGAAGCTTCCTGCGGTCTACGTTTGCGAGAACAACCAGTACGGTGAGTTCACCCCGATCGCCGAGTCGACGGCGGTGACCTGCATTGCCAAGCGTGCCGTAGCCTACAACATGCCCGGCGTCACCGTTGATGGCAATGACATCGAAGCGGTGTACGACGCAGCTTCTGCAGCCGTTGCTCACGCCCGCGAAGGCAAAGGTCCCACATTGTTGGAGTGCCTTACTTACCGCCATCACGGCCACTTCCACGGCGAAGAAGCTCTGCTGGGCACGCAGTCCTATCGCGACAAGGCTGAGATCGAGAAGTGGAAAGATGTCTGTCCGATCGCGCGCTTCACGAAGAAGATGACCGACGCGAAGGAAATCACCGTCGACGAAGTGGAGGCGCTGCGAGCTGAAGCGCAGGCCGAGGTCGATGCCGCAGTCGAATTTGCCAAGAAGAGCCCATTTCCCAAGCCGGAGGCGGCGCTCGAAGACGTATACGCAACTTCGGCGAGCTAGATCTCGAGGCCCCCTAACAGTTTTGCCGACCAATTTTGAATGGAGTTATGATGCGAGAAATTACTTTCCTGCAAGCGATCAATGAGGCCATCGCGGAAGAGATGGCCCGCGACGAAAAGGTTTTCGTGATGGGCGAAGACGTAAAGCTGTCGGCCTTCGGAACAACCGGTGGTCTGGCGCAGCGCTTCGGCGTCGAGCGCGTACGCAACACGCCCATCAGTGAAGAAGGATTTGTGGGAGCCGGCATCGGTGCCGCGGTCACCGGTTACCGCCCGATTGTCGAAGTGCAGATTGCAACGTTCTTCTGGGTGGCCATGGACCAGATCTGCAATCAGGCCTCGAAGCTGCGCTACATGTCCGGCGGCCAGGCGAAGCTGCCGATCACGCTTCGCACGGTCTGTGGCGCTATCGGATCGGGCGCAGCGCAACATTCTGAGACCATGTACGCCAACTTCCTCAATACGCCGGGACTGAAGATCGTCGCGGCCAGCACACCCTACGACTGCAAGGGCCTCCTGAAATCCGCCATACGTGACGACAACCCGGTGCTCCTGTTTGAGCACTTGAAACTTGGCGGCAAAAAAGGCCTAGTGCCCGACGAGGAATATCTCATTCCTCTGGGCAAGGCCAATATCGTTCGCGAAGGTAACGATGTCACATTGATTGGAATCTCCTGGACGGTGGATGTCGCTCTTCAGGCAGCAGAGAAGCTGCAGGCCGAAGGCGTTTCCGCCGAGGTTATCGATCTGCGCACAATTGTCCCGTGGGATAAAGAGGCGATCCTGCGCTCGGTGAAGAAAACGGGACGACTGGTAATCGTCGACGAGGCTCACAAGACAGGCAGTGTGGCGTCGGAGATTTCGGCCACCGTAGCCGAAGAGGCATTCGATTCACTGAAGGGGCCCATTCGCCGCGTGTGCAGTCTCGACGTGCCTATCCCCTTCAGTCCGGCGATGGAGAACTACGTGATTCCTGACGTAGACAAAGTGCAGTCAGCGGTGCGGGAAGTGATGGCGGCGACCACCGTAGCTTAGAAGTCCGACAATCAAACCAAGAGGGTGCCGGCGACCGAATATATCGGCTGCTTGCACCCTTTGTCTTTGTTACTCGCCGGAGCCGCTACTTTTGCTGCAACGAAGCGACGTACGAAGTCAGGTTGTGTACCCGCTGCTGCACCTGGGCTTCGTTGTGGCCAAGCTGCCAGAAGGTCGGGCCCCACACGGGCATCTGCTGCGAGCCGTGTGCCGAAGGCATGTCAGGATCGCCCTTGATGGACTGCGCTACCTTCGCGTCAGGGAATTTGCCGCCGTTATTCTTAGCCAGCGTCGTGAGATTAGCCGGAGGAACCTTGAGAGCCGAGGCTGCCGGACCATTGCCTGTCCCGTTCGCACCGTGACAGGAAGCGCAATACGCCATGTACATCTCCTTGCCGGACGCCGGGTTGGTCGCCTGGGGCGGGACGGTTTGGATTTGAGGCTTGCCCGACGGAGCTGCCTGATTCTGACCGGCAAACACGGACAATGCGCCGAACGTCAGCGCCAGGGCCGTCACAAAGAGAATGCTTTTCCATCCAAAGCGAGAGTTCATCTTTTCACCTTCGTAGTGCGATAGCACGTTTCAAAGTAACGTTGCGGTTATGGCGGAAGCTGTGATATTCCGCACAAATCCGAGCGGAAAATTTGTCAACCAAACGATTGTTTGCTCCTTCGCGAAAGGGCCGGAATTGCGGCTGATCGAGGTTTCAGATTCTAAGCTCCCGATCGACCGCTGCCGAAATTTCCGCCCGCAAGCAACGCCGCCGCCCTCGCCGTTCTCCAATCCCAATCGAGAACGTTCACCAATCGCGGAGGAAGATTGATGAAGAAACTATCTACCTTGGTATGTACGGTGGCGATGGCCGCTTCGGCTATTTCAAGGTGTAGCGCTTCAGTACCTCGCCGGCGGGCTGCTCGATGGTCCCGAACTCGATGTACATCGCTCCGAGCACTTTCCGCACTGGCAGCTTATACAACGGATCCTGCTCGGAGCGCCCAATCTCGACCGATCCCGCACCGTGGAAGATCATCGGGCTGCCGTCCTCGGCATGGCGAATCGTCGCCTTGACCCGTTTCCTCAATAGTTCGGCGATCTGCGGCTTGTGATTGTCGACTTCGCCGCTGGGCAGAAGCCTGACCACGATGTTGGGATACAACATGAAGTCGTTTTCTTCGCCCTGACGGTCGAACGGGCCCGCCGTCATCGTGACCAGCCGATGCCCCTTCGGACGCTCGACCGTGCCCAGCATAATTCCGTGCCCTAGCTGCGAATTCAGGCTAACGTGCCCAATCTTCTTGCTGTCGCCAAGCACCTCCCTGCCGGCGGCAAACCACTCCTCGGTGCCCTCACCTAGATAAACCACGAACGGATAGATGTGCGGCTCGCCCCGATAGCTGACCGTCAGCAGCGGGCTCATCTCGGAGTAGGCTCCGCCGCCGGTGGCGAATTCATATCCGCCATTCAGGTAGCAGGAAACGATTGGCGGATCGGTAAGTGGCGAGAGTTCCGGCGGAAGAATATCGAGCACGGCATCCAAGTCGGTTTCGTAATTCACCACGATGGCCTTGCCCCCAAACATCTTGAACGGCAGCTTGGGATATAAGGGAGCCCACGCCGGCTGGTTGTGCGGCAGGGCCGACAGGTTCATACGTCCGCTGGGAATCTTGGAATCTCTGTCGCCGGGCATCCCTTATCCTCGTGGGAATCTATTAAAACGTTGACGTCAAAGATTTAAACAAACGTTTGGTAGGTTAGTCAACGCGGAAAATCCCATTCAGATTATTTGGAAAGGTGGCGATAGATTCGCCCAAAGCGCAACGGAGACCAAACGCCTTAATACCCGTCTGTTTCTGAATCGGCGGAAACCAGCCTCAAGCCAATTCTGAAATTCGAATAGGTAATCGGCGGACACGTTTTCCGGTCACTGCGAACACCGCGTTAGCGATGGCGGGAGCCGCGCAAGGCACGCCGGGCTCACCGATCCCTCCTGACTTCTCGTTGTTTTCGACAATGTAAGTCTCGATCACCGGCGATTCGTTCAATGCGCACGACAGGAAACGAGTCGAAATTGGTCTGCTGGAGTCGGCCGCCGACGAAAGTCAGTTCCTGGAATAACGCTGCCGAAGCGCCGAAGATCGCTCCGCTCTCGGCTTGCGACCTGATAATGGCCGGATTCACGTACTGCCCACAATCGATCGCGCACACCATCCGATGTACTTTGATGGTGCCCTTGTCGATCGACACTTCGGCCACGTGAGCCGAGTAGCTGCCAAAGCAGGAGTGGACCGCTATGCCTCGTCCCATGCCCTTGGGCAGCGGCTCACCCCATCCGGCCTTTTGAGCTGCCAGATCAAGAACCGTGCGATGGCGGATGTGGTCCTTGAGAAGTTGTTGCCGGAACAGATACGGATCCTGGCCACAGGCAGCGGCCAGCTCGTCAACGAAGCATTCCACGGCGAACGCCGTATGTGAATGTCCGACCGACCGCAGCCACTGCACCGGAACACCGATATCGGCGTCGCGGCTTTCCACCAGAATGTTTGGAATTCCGTAAGGAAGATCATCGACGCCCTCAACCGATTGCGGATCGTAGCCAAGCTTGTCGAGTCCAACCATTGCCTCGAAGGGCGTGCCTTTCATGATGGATTGGCCAACGAGCCGGGAGCGCCACGCAATGGGCTTTCCGTTCGCATCCACACCGGCCTCGATGGCGTGCAAGAATGCCGGCCGGTACCATCCGCCGTTCATGTCGTCTTCGCGGGTCCACATGACCTTTACCGGTACACCGGCAACTTTGGCCACGTGCACGGCTTCGACTACGAAATCCGAATGCGGATTAGCGCGCCGTCCGAAGCCTCCTCCGAGAAAAGTTGTGTGCAACTGGACTTTTTCGTTCGGCAGCCCCGCGACCTTTGCGGCGTTTGCGCGATCGACCGTCTGAAACTGGGAGCCGGTCCACACCTCGCAAGAATCTGCCCTCAAATCGACCGTACAATTGAGCGGCTCCATCATCAGGTGCGACAGATAGGGAACCTCATAGACCGCAGTAACTTTTCTGGAAGCCTTGCCTAGCGCGGCATTGGCATCGCCCGTGTTGCGGGCAGCTTTGCCCGGAGTCTTCGCCATCTCGCGGAACTGTTGCATCATCTTCGCGGTGTCGAAGCCCTTCATCGGACCTTCATCCCAGTTGATTTGGAGTGCCTCACGCGCGGTCTTGGCGTGCCAGAAGGTATCAGCGATCACCGCAACGCCCGTAGGTACCTGGGCAATCTTGTGCACGCCGGGCATATTGCGAGCCTTGGTGTCGTCGCAGCTCTTGACCGTCGCGCCGAAGATCGGAGGCCTCGCCACGACGGCGACTAACATGCCTGGGAGTTTCACATCGATCCCGAAAACCGCCCGCCCATTACACTTCTCGGGAGTATCGAGACGCTTTAACGGCTTGCCGATGATCGCGTACTTGTCGGGGGCCTTAAGCTTGACCTCGGTAGGAGGCGGCAATTTGGCAGCAGCGGCTGCCAGTTGTCCATAGGTTAGTTTGCGTCCACTATCGTCCGATACAACTCCTAGAGTTGTTCGGCAGCTGCTCATCGGAACATTCCATTGCTGGGCCGCGGCAGCGACTAACATCAGCCGCGCTGCCGCTCCTGCCTCGCGGAACTGCATCAGCCCCGATGAAACGCTGGAGCTGCCGCCGGTCATCTGCATTCCAAAGACGGGGTGGTTGTAGACCTTATCGACAGGCGCAGATTCGAAGCCGACTTTGTTCCAATCGACATCCAGTTCTTCCGCTAGCAACATGGGCAGCGAGGTGTAGACGCCCTGTCCCATCTCCGAGTGATTCACGATGACCGTGACATGCTCGTCAGAACCGATGCGTACGAACGCGTTAGGCATCGCGCCTTTATCGCTGCGCTCCTCCGCGCCCGCCAGTTTGCCGACCATCGGAAGGTAGAAGCCGATCAGCAAGCCTCCACTTGCGGTTACCGTGAACTTCAAAAAGTCGCGGCGTTCGATGGCAGCGCTCATTTCGCTTCTCCGGAGGCAATTTCGGCTGCGCGATGAATGGCCGCACGAATTCGCGGATAGGTGCCGCAGCGGCAAATGTTGCCCGACATCGCATCGTCGATGTCCTCATCGGTGGGCTTGGGCTTTTTGCTCAGGAGGGCCGCTGCACTCATTAATTGCCCTGACTGGCAGTAGCCGCATTGAGGAACGTCGATCTCCATCCAGGCAATCTGTACGGGATGGCTCGAGTTCGGCGACAGGCCCTCGATGGTCGTGATGTGTTTGCCCTCAGCTTGTGACAGGGGAGTCATGCAGGAACGAATGGGTTCGCCATTGAGGTGAACCGTGCAACATCCGCACTGCGCCATTCCGCAACCAAACTTGGTCCCGGTCAGACCTAGATTCTCCCGGATCACCCACAGCAGGGGCGTTTCAGGATCGGTTTCAACGCGAACGGCAGATCCATTCACTGTGAAGGTTGTCATGGCTGTTCCTAAGTTGTCGATAAGGCAGAAGCCCGATTAGCGAGTCGCGGTACGCAGTACGTTGCGCTTCGTGAAAACACTTCCCAGACGTTTCTGGTCGGTAAAATCATCTTCTGCTTTGAACGCTTCTTTCGTGACGATGGGCAAGGAAGCGCACGCTACGAGTTGGGCGGCGCTTTCGTAATATGCCATGCCGACGCCATCAAAGGTCTGTTGATCGAGTCCCAACTCGCTAGCCAGGGCCGAATCCATATCTACGATTTGGTTTTGAATATAGCCGGGCATCAATCCGGATTCATAGATCTTTCTGCCGAAATCTCCATGGACCGTAAGCCAGGAGCGATGAAAATCGGCACGCGTCTGTCCCGGCCGGTGGGAGTGACATTCAACCAAAGCGTAAGCCGACGGAGCGTCCAGTTCGATAATCACCTTCTCATCGACGAGGGCAGTGAACGATCGGCTGGCGTCGATGAAGTTTTTGCGATCGTCCCGGGCGCGCGCGTAATCGCCATCGGAACTGACGATTTCACGCAACTTCTCCACGCTGTCCCAGTAGGTCACTTCAAAGCCATCGAATGGCGGCTCGGATCCGATTTTCTGGCGCGACATCGGATTGTTTCCTAACGTCGGATATTGCACATACTCTCGCAGATGCCGAATCCGAAGCATCAGGGAAGCATGGTACTCACACCAATGCTGCTGGAATTCTTCCGGCGACAGGCTGGGGATGCGGTGAAAACAGGAGACGAGCTTGATAGCTCGGCGACTGGCGTCGTCTGGCGTGGGCATGGGTCTATCACCTACCTTGCATTGACCAACCAATCGTTTGGTTGGCATACGGGAGCCTATTCCGGGCTCCGTTCGATGTCAAGTGCAGACTGCCATTTGATCGCGGCACGGGCCCGTCGGTAGCCAGGAATGGCCAGACAGAGCTTCAAGGCACTGCGGACATTAAATTGCGATAACTACCGATTGGTCGTATTGACAGGCATGCCGCGTATTCTGTAGTGTCGGACTCACGATGAACTCGTTGACCCATCGCCATCACCACCATCACCACGCGGCGAACGTGTCAGCGGAGATCACCGGATAATTCTTAGAATACCCAGATCTCATGACCCCGCTGACATGGCTCAGCGGGGTTTTTGTTTGCGCGAAAGGATTGAATGCAATGGCAGTAGAAATTGATTTCGACAAAATGGGCGGGCTGGCTCCGGCGATCGTCCAGGATGCCGGCACAGGCGAGGTGCTGATGCTGGGTTTTATGAATCAGGACGCTTACCGGAAGACGGTCGAAACCGGCTATGTAACTTTCTTCAGTCGCGTCCGCAACCAGTTGTGGACCAAGGGTGAAACTTCTGGAAATCGGCTGAAAGTGATCACGGCAACGGCCGACTGTGATCTGGACAGCATCTTGTGCCGCGTTGAGGTGGAAGGCGGCGGGGTGGTGTGCCACACGGGAACACGCAGCTGTTTTACGGCAGAATTGCCTATCGTAGCTGCCGGCGGTGAGCGATGAAATTGCGTCTGGGAATTCCGAAAGGCAGTCTGCAGGAAGCCACGCTCAACCTCCTGGCCCGAGCCGGGCTCGCCGTGTACGTCAATCCACGTTCGTATTTTGCCAGTACCAACGATCCGGCGATCGAGTGCATGTTGATTCGCGCTCAGGAGATGGCGCGTTACGTCGAGCATGGAGCGCTGGATGCCGGCATCACCGGCTTGGATTGGGTCACAGAGAGCGGGTTGGATGTCGTCACGGTTGCCGATCTCATCTATGCCAAGCAAAGTCGCGGGAAAGTGCGATGGGTGCTGGCTGTCCCGGAAGACTCCGCGGTACGTGACGCTTCAGACCTGCAGGGGGCAACCATCGCCACCGAACTGGTGAACGTGACGACACGTTATTTTGCCGAGCGCAACATCGGGGTGAAGGTGGAGTTTTCGTGGGGAGCAACAGAAGTGAAGCCCCCAACCCTTGCAGATGCCATCGTAGAAGTCACCGAGACGGGCAACTCCCTGAAAGCGAATCGGCTGCGAATTCTTGAAACCGTCTTGGAGTCCAGTACCCAGATCATCGCCAACAAAGCGTCATGGGCAGATATGCGGCAAGCGTCAGAAGATCGAGAACTTCGCTCTGATGCTGCGCGGCGCCATCGAAGCACAAGGCCGCGTAGGGTTGATGCTGAATGTGCGGGAAGCCGACCTTCCATCCGTGCTAAGCGTTTTGCCGGCCTTGAACAGTCCCACCATCTCGCGGCTCAGTGACAATCGGTGGGTTGCGGTGAACACCATCCTCGAGGAAGCGGCGTGCTGGGAGGTGATTCCCCGTCTCAAGGCTGCCAATGCCCAGGGAATTGTCGAATATGCGCTGAACAAGGTGGTGATGTGATGCGCGTCCGGGACGGAAGAGCGGCGGCTGCGGAGATCGCACGAATCGAAACCCGTAGCTCCAGTCTGCAAAAGGTCGAACCACAGGTACGCAGGATCATTCGTGCGATTCGCCGTGATGGCGACAAGGCTCTCACACGTTATGCCACAACGTGGGACAGTCTGCAGCCAAAGCAGTCTCTGCGGGTTTCGGCGCAGGAAATCGCGGAGGCTGCGGCTTCTGTTCCTGCCGAAACTCGAAGGGCGCTCCGCGTTGCCGCCGCGAAGATCCGCCGCTTCTGCGAGTGGCAGATGCCGCAAGAATGGCGAAGGAAACTTGAAGGCTCCGAACTGGGTCAGTTGATTCGGCCGCTGCAATCGGTGGGCTGCTACGTGCCAGGCGGAAGATATCCGTTGCCGTCTACGCTACTGATGACGGTAATCCCGGCTCAAGTCGCCGGCGTACCTCGAATCTGCGTTGTCTCACCACGTCCGCAACCTGCGACCCTGGCCGCCGCTGATTTGCTTGGCGTGCGCGAGATCTATCGCTGCGGAGGAGCGCAGGCGATTGCCGCCCTTGCTTATGGAACCGAGACCATCGCTCCGGTGCAGAAAATCCTTGGACCCGGCAACAGCTTTGTCACTGCCGCAAAACGGCAAGTGAGCTCCGATTGCAGCATTGACATGCTTGCGGGTCCAACCGAGGCAGTCTTTTATAGCAATACGGGCAATCCTGGATTTATCGCAGCAGACATGGTTGCGCAAGCCGAGCATGATCCGGAAGCCCTCGTTGTCTTCCTCACAACTAGAGCGAACTTGGCCTCTGAGGTTCGCCATGCGTTGAAGCTCGTTGCGCGAGGCAACTCTACGGCGAAGGAAGCCCTGAGACTCCGAGGAGCGATCCTGATCGCTTCTTCCGAGAATGAAGCCACCGACTGGATCAATCGTATTGCCCCGGAACATCTCACCGTCGACAACGAGCGCCTTCTGCCCTTCGTGAAGAATGCAGGTTCGATCTTCGTGGGGGACTATTCGGCGCAGTCCACCGGGGACTACGCGGCCGGCCCGAATCACGTCTTGCCAACCGGCGGAGCGGCGCGGTATCGGGGTGGGCTCAGCGTCTGCGACTTCCTGAAGGTAATCACCGTTCAAAAGTTTGACCGCGCTGGACTAAGGGAAATTGCGCCGGCAGTCGTGACGCTTGCGGCAACGGAAGGGCTACGTGGCCACGCCGAATCGATTCGCGTGAGGTGCGGCAATGCTTAACGCACGTGTGGCCGTCCGCAATCTACGCGAATATCGGCCTCCGTTGGGCCGCCGGGATGGGCTGCGCCTGGACTTCAACGAAAACACGGAAGGTTGCTCGCCGTCTGTGCTTCGACGGCTGCAAGAAATCACGGCCGAGGATTTGGCGCGCTATCCCGAGCGCGAGCCAGTTGAGGCGATAGTTGCTGCCCGCCTCGGTCTGTCGTCTGATCAAGTGCTGCTGACCAATGGGGTCGATGAAGCGATTCACCTTGTTTGCGAAACATATCTGGAACCCTCTGATGAAGTGCTGGTGGTGACGCCCACTTTTGGCATGTATGAGATTTATGCCGGAGCTACCGCCGCCCGCGTGAAGAGCATTGCGTTCGAGCGCAATTTTTCATTTCCACGAGCGAGGATTCTGGAAAGCATTACGTCCCGTACAAGAATGATCGCCGTTGCGAATCCGAATAATCCAACCGGATCGGCCGCTCGCCGCGAAGATCTGCTGGAAATCGCCGCTGCGGCACCGGACGCAGCCGTGTTTGTCGACGAAGCCTACTTCGAGTTTCACGGCAAGACTGTCGTTGCTGACATGGGGGATATCCCCAACCTTTTTGTTGCCCGCACTTTCTCGAAGGCTTATGGATTAGCTGGTTTGCGGATTGGCATTCTGGCTGGCGGTGCGGAACCGATGCAGTCGGTGCGTCGCGTGGCATCCCCCTACAACGTCAACGCGATTGCCCTTGCGGTCCTACCCAGCGCTCTGGCCGACACTGAATATGTTATGGCGTACGCATCGCAGGTGAGACGTGGCCGCGAACGGATTGCGGGCGAGCTGCGAAGCATAGGTATTCGCAGTTGGCCGAGTGAAGCCAATTTTATTTTGTTCCAGATTGGCGAGCGTCACCGCGACTTTGTCTCGGCGATGCGAGATCGCGGCGTCCTTGTGCGCGATCGCTCCGCGGATCCAGGATGTGAGGGCTGTATTCGCGTGACTGTCGGGACCGATGAGCAGATCGATTGCTTTCTCGGGAGGCTCCGAGAAGTAATCGTTGAACTGGATTTGGAAGCCAGTGTGCGGGCATGAGGAGAGCGCGGATAGCTCGAAAAACAAATGAGACCGATATACGGCTGGCGCTCTCGATTGAGGGACACGGTCGCAGTAAGGTTTCGAGCGGCATTCGCTTTCTGGATCACATGCTGGAGTTGGTCGCAAGGCACGGCGCCTTTGATCTGGAACTCGACGCGGTCGGAGACCTTGATGTAGACCAGCACCACACAGTGGAGGACATTGGTATCTCGCTTGGAGAAGCGTTCACGCAAGCCTTGGGCAGCAAGCGAGGAATTCTCCGCGCGGGCTATTTTGTGATGCCGATGGATGAGACCCTCAGCGTGGTAGCGGTGGATTTTGGCGGACGCTGCGCTGCGGTGGTGGATACAAAAGTCCGTTCCAGACTCGTGGGGGATCTACAGGCGGAATTGGTGACGGATTTTTTCGATGGCTTCGCACGAGGAGCGAAAGCCAATGTTCACGCAAAGGTCTTGTACGGGCGGTCCAGTCATCACAAGATCGAAGCGATATTCAAGGCGTTTGCCCGCGCCCTGCGGGTCGCCTGTTCGAAAGACCGTCAGCTCGGCAAAATGCTGCCAACCACGAAGGGTTTGTTGTGATTGCCATCGTCGATTACGGCGCCGGGAACCTGACTTCGGTCTGCAAAGCAGTCCGTCACCTCGGGTTCGACTGTATCGTCACTGCGGCCGCCGAGCAGATTCGCGGCGCAGACAAGGTGATCATTCCCGGCGTGGGCAACTTCAAAGCGACCCTGCCACTCTCGAATGGCCCTCTGGGCTTGGCGTTGCAGGATTGCGTTGAGCTGAAAAAGCCGGTGTTGGGCATATGCCTGGGCTTGCAGTGGATGTTCGCCGGCAGCGAAGAGGCTCCCGGGATCAGTGGGCTGAACGCATTCGAGGGAACCTGTTCTCGTTTCACAGACCTAGTGAAGGTGCCGCACGTCGGCTGGGATCAAATTGAAATCGGCCCCAGCAATCGGCTGCTGCAAGGCATCGAATCGGGCTCTTACGTCTACTACACCCACTCTTACCGCGCCCCGCTGTGCGCTGCGACTGTGGGTGTCTGTACCTATGACGGCCAATTTACGGCGGCTGTCGAGAACGATCACCTGTATGGGGTGCAATTTCACCCGGAGAAGTCCGGGGAAGTCGGCTGCAAGATACTGGAGAACTTCTGTGCTCTGTAGTTCGCTGGCAAAACGAATTATTGCCTGTCTTGACGTGCACGCTGGACGGGTCGTCAAGGGAGTGCAATTCGTGGAGTTACGCGATGCCGGAGATCCGGCCGAACTGGCAGAGGTACACAGCCGGGCCGGCGCTGACGAGATCGTTCTACTCGATATTTCGGCTACAGACGGAGTCGCGCCAGACCTTGCTGGAAACTGTTCGCCGCACCGCCGACCGGCTCTTCATTCCTTTTGCTGTGGGAGGGGGAATTCGATCGCTGGACGATGCTGCTGCAGTGCTGGACTGCGGCGCAGACAAGGTTGCGATTAACTCCGCCGCCCTGCAAAACCCTGCGCTGATCACGCATATCGCGGACCGTTACGGTTCCCAGGCTGTCGTGGTCGCGATTGATGCGCGGCGAAGTGAAGGATGGATGGGAGGTGTACTCCTGCGGGGGACGAATCGCGACAGGCCGGGATGCGGAGCGATGGGCCTGCGAAGCAGAAGCAGCCGGCGCCGGCGAAATACTTCTCACCTCCATGGATCGTGACGGCACCAAGTCCGGATTCGATTGCGAACTAACTCGTACGATCGCTGCCCGCGTTCGTATTCCTGTGATCGCGTCTGGAGGAGCGGGTGTGCCAGATCACTTCGTGGAGGTGTTCCAGTGCGGAGCCGCCGACGCAGCCCTGGCTGCTTCGGTATTTCACTTCGGACTTGAGTCAATACAGGTCATCAAAGGGAAACTCCGGGAAGCCGGAATCCCGGTGAGGCTCACATGCTGATTCCTTCGATTGACTTGATGGGCGGCAAAATCGTGCAATTAGTGCAAGGCTCGAAGAAGGCCTTGGAATTCGACGAGTGCCAGCCATGGATCGAGCGGTTTGCAGATTTTCCCATTGTACAGTTGGTCGATCTGGATGCCGCGATGGGCAACGGATCCAATCGCGATTTGATCCGCGAATTGTGCGCCAAGCTTCCCTGTCAGGTTGGTGGGGGGATTCGGTCTGCAGGGAATGCTCAAACAGTCATCGAGTGCGGCGCCAAAAGGGTCATTCTCGGCTCATCGCTTGTGCGACTAACTGCATTCGCCGCCGGCGATCCTACACCTGCGAAAATCGATACCAGATTTGCACAGGAACTGTGCCGGCAGGTCGAACGGGAAAGGCTTATTTTTGCCGTGGATACCCGCGGCGAGTACGTGGCGATTAACGGCTGGAAAACAGGCACCAATCTGAAGCCGGAAGTGATGATGCAACAACTCGAGCCGTTCTGCTCGGCCTTCCTCTACACCAATATCGACACCGAGGGCCTTATGCAAGGTATTCCGCTCGATACGATTCGTCGGTTGCGGCGGCAAACGACACGCCGACTGATCGCCGCCGGTGGGATACGCTGCCAGGTGGAGATTGAGACATTAGATAAAATGGGAGTTGACGCCGTAGTCGGGATGGCCATCTACTCTGGGCTGTTAGAAATTTCTCCCCCGGCGAAACGTCCTGCGTGACGCACTGGCCAACCCCAGACCAACTTCACTTATCTTCGGCTACTTTCACCTTTTAGCGTGATCATCCCGCGGCTTCCTGGTAAGGATTTACGGCTTGGCCAACCCGGAGTGGCCGGATGATGCCGATAGCCGCAAGTTACGCCGCGCGACCGTGAGCTTGAGAGAGTATTTCAACTCCATCACACCCGGTTGTCTTATCGACACCCGCAACCACTGAAAGTTGCCGAGACCGATAGGGTGAGGGTGCACACCATAGTTACCCAGCATGGTCAGCGGGCAGGGGTTGCTGTCGCCACGCACGCTCATGTTGATAACAAAAGACTTCTTGGCTTCGTTTCGTAAACGACATAGCCGTTCTCTCCGATTGAGCGCGGCTTCTGTCGCAATCTCCGAGACGTCGGCCACAGTAGTGCTTGTCGCTTGAGCACGGAGGCGCCATCGCCTCGAATCTGGTGATCCACCAGCCCTACTCGGCCGCAGTTCGCATCATCTGCGAGGTTGGCCGGCAGAGTGGGGCCGACCTTGTACACCAATGCCAAGCCGCCGACCAGGCAGAAACCAGAGGTACGCCGACCCTCGCGATTCGATGAAGCATCTACCAGTAAGCGATCCGTGCTCATCCCTGCCTCAAGCATCCCGGATGTCACCTGCATCGGTAAGACGGCGTGATCTCCGGATGAGCTTTAATCGTTTCAAGAGGGCTCCGGGGTTGGTAGTTTACCACTAGGTAACCGAGCTAAACGCATTGAGCGTTCGAAGGGCCCTGGCGTAACCAGTCGAAGAAGGGGAGGACGCCGAACGGCGCCATCGTGAGGCGAATGCGGGAAAAGAAAGCTGCGATGGTCATGCTGGGGAAACTGTTCCCAACTACCGGCGTAGCCTTAACGGGCTCGTCGCTTGGTTCGAGATTATCGTTTACTTCTACCAGCTTTGATTCGTTGACTACTTCATCGGACATAGCTTTTTCCTCAAGCGCAGTCAGCAGACGGCGAGCCATTCAGAACTCCTTTATGGTCTCTCTACTTAGGGTACCGTATTTCAAATTCACTCCTAACGCTACGACAGATGCGGCCTTAATTTGTGTGACAAATCATTTTGCTGGCTGAGCCCACCGAAGCTATGACCTCGCGTCATTTGTCATTCTAGTTAAGGAGTACACTCTCCTGTTTGCCCGATGGTTAGAGGGAAACCTGTGATTTCATGCACGTACAGCTACCCACACATTCGGTTGGCAACTGAATAGCTCACATTGCCATTACTTGAGGTAGTCCCTATATTAGTAAATAGCAATGGCATTGTTATTCTGCTGACTTTATTCCTCTGAACCTCTGACCAGGCCGGTTGCGTTCTGAAGACAATATATCCAGCCTTGATTGCGAGCCGAAAGTGACTATCGTTTCTCGTTTCGGCCCTACTAGGAGACCATGTGTTCCGTCGCCGAGAGCCATTGGGAATGTCGCCATTACTCCGATAGAAGTTCTCTAGTGTCCACCTCAGTATTGTTGAGTCCATCCCCATATCTTGCATGCCGCCAGACGTCTTGAGAAAGTCACTCCTCTCGCGCTAACCACCCGTAGGCGATCGAATAGGGCGGAGCGATGCCTGAAGTTCTCGGCACCGGCCGCGAGGGTTGCTCTCGCCTTTGGCGCCATCCTCGCAGCCGGACTGCGCGATGACCGGACGGAGTCCGCGCCAACCGTGGCTGCCAGATGACCAGCCGACCGGCAACCCAAGATTGAGGGAACATGAATACTACAGGATAAGAGGGAATACCATGGCCGACCTACGGAGCGTTCTGGAGAAGATCGAGCTACCGGCTAAAAAGGCTCTGGGACGAGCCGGAACAACCCCAGAGCCCTTAGGACGTGTTCTAACAGCTGAACAGCTATTGCTGTTTCTTACGAGTGGCCCAGCGAGCTTTCATCATAGCCGACAATTTCTTTCGCATAGCAGGACTCATAGGCTTACGGCCAGCAGGTTTCTTCTTGGCTGCCGTGTTGGGTCTGGGTGCAGCCTGCCCCTTCTGCTTGGCCCAACGGGCTTTTTGAGCCGCCGCGATCTTCGCGCGGGCAGAGGCGCTCATGTGACGTTTCTTGGGTGCAGTAGCTGTCTGAGCGGATTTAGGTGGACGACCGCGTCGAGGAGCCGTGTGGACTCCTTCCAGAGCAGAGATCGCGGAATCCAACTGGCTGCGCTCTTGTCGAAGTTGGTTGAGAATTTCAGCTAGGTCCATAGCTTTCCTTTAGGGCTGGATTTACTCGGTACAGTGTAACAGTGAAAATCGATTCGAGACCGTCGCCGAGGATTGTGTGTAGCCAAGAGCGGGGTCAATCGCTTTCGCAAGCTACCCTAGAGAGTAACCTCTCGCATACTGTCCTTCAATCGTCGTATCGGCGTATATCTGCAGCCTACGAACCGATCTCCACCGACGCCAATAATCCAGGGCTAGAGGTGAGTCAGCAGATTGGCGCTATCAGGATTATTCGACCGCTCTCCGGGATAGGCACTTTGCGCAGCGGTAATGAGCATCATCCGATACCTCTGTGTCCGATGGCAGATTCAGCTGGCTCTTTATGGTGGCGATTATCTTGTGGTCACAGAGAATACATTGGTCGGCCAGGAGGCGGAAGTTTTCTCCGAAGAGACTGCACAGCACTCGGCCACGCGGCTTTTCATCGTAATCAAGATCGGTCGGGACGATACCATGGTGCTTCGCCGTCTCCCAGTACTGCTCGTGACTAAGTGGGTTACGCCACGGGCTTCAGGCACGTCGTTTCACTGTGTTTTCGTCGTTCCAGTCTTTTGCAGAACTCTTCAGAAACGGATGTTAAAGCCCCACTTCAAGCTGCCTCATCCACATGCCTGGGCTCGAGCACGTCGACAACTTGGGAGCCTATAGCATCCCGTCCGGAGATCGGCCTTCTCATTCCATCTGTTATCGCCAATTGTGCTTGCCGGTTATCGGCTGCCTTTCCCGGCAAGTGCGAGGCTACATGAAGGCGAAGGTTGCTCCCGCCGGTTTTATGGTCTCACTGTTTGCTGGTGTAGCGGTAATGGGCTGGGCATGTGCAAGTCTACTCATCCGCGCGAAGCCACGGCGCCCGTATTCGCACAGCTGAAGCGACAGCTACTACTGGTGAAACTTGGGATCGGAGATAAGCGCACTCATCTCAGGATCGACCTTGACCTGGTCGAGGGCAAACCCCTTCTGAATGGCTTTCCGCATTTCGGTGATCGCCTGGTCACGTTTGCCCATCAACTCATAGGCCGAAGCCACGGAGGACAGGACCCCGGCATCATCGGGCGCAAGTGCCAGCGCAGTCTGACTCCTCGATTCGGCCTGAGCATTGAGTCCGTAGTGAGCGTAAATTGCAGCCAGCGTGGCTTGCGCTGTGGCATCGTTGGGACTTACCCTGACCAACTGCTCCAGCAGCTCCCTCATGCGACGCCGTGCTGTCTCTGCCTTATCTGTCTCCTGTAGCCACTCGTAAGCAAGCAAAAGATTGTTCCAGACCATGTAATCGTTGTCATTCAACTTCAGCGCTTTTTCTGTCAGGGCCGCGGACTCGGCGTAGCGTTGCTCCGTTAGGTATAGGTTGGCCAAATTTGCATAGGCTCCGTAGCTGGGACTAAGTTGAATCGATTTCTTGAGCGCCTGCTCAGCATCTTTTTGTCCTTTGGGATCGCCTTCTTCCAGGTAGGCAGCTCCGATATTCAGATAAACCTGGGCATTATCGGGAGTGAGCTGCAAGGCATGCTGATACTGTTGGATGGCCTGGGAAAACTTGCTTTGACGCACATAGAAGTTGCCGAGTTCGTCGTAACCGTCCCAAGAGTCCGGGCGGAGTGCCGCAGCCTTCTGCAAGCCGGCTTCTGCGTCCGCGAGACGGCCCGAGTCTTCATAAGAATGGGCTAGGCCTTCGAGCGCAGTTGCATCGCGAGGGTTGATGTCGAGGGCGTGCTGGAACTCCTGCAGGGCAAGATCGTGGTGGCCCATCAGATCGTGGATGCGCGCCAGCGTCACGTGTACGGCAGGAATGCGATTATCAATCTCGGCGGCTTTCTTACAGTTGGCTTGCGCCTCAGCCAGCCAGTTGGGATTGTGGTCGAGGCGGTTCTTGATGCGATACGCCTCTCCCAGTTGTGCATACCCGAGGGCGAAGCGCGGATCGGTCTTCACCGAATCCTGCAAGGCTTGGATCGCCAAGTCGAGATTGCCGGGCTTGTCGTAGCGCTGCATATAGCCGAGCGCCGTCAAGTAGTCTTCATACGCCGCAGGGTTAACCGATCCGCCAGTGCTTTGCAGCATCTCTGCGGTTACGGAAACATTCATCAGGCGGGCAAGCTTGGCAACGGCTTCGTCTTGCAGCGTCGCGAGGTCGCCAGCCTGGTCCTCCAGCGAGACCGAGCCAATTTGCCGCAGGTCTTTGGTATCAATCAGATCCATATTCAAGCGGACCTGCTGGCCTTCGCGCGCGACCGTTCCCTTCACTACCAGCGTCGCGCCGAGATCGCGCAAGGCGGCTTGGGGATCGCTGATCTTCAGGCGCCGCACTTCGCTGCTGGGAATGACCCACAACGTCTGCTTGCCCACTTCCAGGTTCGACAACCGGCCGGACAAGGAGTCAACCAGTCCTTCCGTGAGCGCCTGGTCCTGTGCATTGTTGCCGATATGGTCAAACGGAAGAACTGCGATGTGCTTCAGGCGCGGGCCAAGAATTGCCCCCTGCACGCGATCCCGCACCGATGGCAGCAGTAGCGCTAAGCAGGAAATCAACAGGACTATCGCTCCGGCCATCAGCCCACGCTTCGCTGCGGTATTCGGTTTCTTCGGCAGCGCCAGCGGCCACGCCGACCGCGATGCCTCCTGGCGTGACTCCCGCAGGGCCTTGATCTGCAAACTCGACTTCTGATTGCTCGATGGCAGCCCCATGCCCAGCTGAACCAGCGCTGTCCTGGCAACTTCCAAATCTAGAAGCGCTTCCTCACACGACTGATACCGCTTGTCTGGATCCTTCGAGAGACACCGATAGACCACCTGCTGCACTTCCGTAGGAACATTCTCAAGTGGTGGGGGTGCCTCGTTGAGGATGGCCATGAAGGTCGCTGCCATGTTGTCGTGCTGAAAAGGATTGTTGCCGGTCAGCGCCTCGATCAACGTCACGCCCAGCGCCCAGATGTCGCTGCGCTGGTCGGCAGGTCTGCCGGCGGCTTGCTCCGGCGAAATGTAGGTCAGCGTTCCGACTGTGCCGTGGGTCAGAGTGGCGGTGGCTTCGTTGACATGCGCCAGGCCGAAGTCGACGATTTTCACCATGCCGTTCGGCGTGAGCATCACGTTCGAAGGCTTCACGTCGCGATGGATGATGTTGTGCGAGTGCGCATCGGCCAGCCCGCGCGCAATCTGAATTGCGATGTCGATGACCTGTGGTGGCGCTACCGGACCGTCCTGAATACGGTGCGCCAGCGACTGGCCCTCATAATAGGCCATGACAATGAACGTGTGGCCGTCGTCGGTCTCTTCAATGCCGTGGATCACGCCCGTGTTGGGGTGATCGAGCGACGAGGCGATGCGTGCCTCTTTGAGGAAGCGCTCTTTGTCGAGCTTGCTGGCGTTAAGTCCGGGAGGAAGGAATTTCAGGGCGACGAAGCGTTCGAGCTTTCGATCGCGGGCCTTGTAGACCACCCCCATGCCGCCCGCACCAATGCGATCGATAACCTGATAGGTTGATCCGACCAGATCGCCAACCGTAAGTGCACTGCCTCGGGATGCGGCCATAACATCGTAACTGCGCTGCGCGGGTACACGCGGTTACAGCGGTGAACGAAGGGCGCCGAATCGCAGCTTGATGATAAGCGTAGTGAAACAGGGTCGCAAGAAGGCAATTGCGCACGCGCAAGCGTCCCAGGCGGAAGGGCCTTCAGGCGCGCAGCAGCGAAATAGATTCTGCAGCAGCCGTCGTAGCCCACTGATCGGGCAGGCGACGAATCTCCACTAACAGGCCGGATACATTTTCGCAGACTGTTCTCGTCGATTCTGATTTTTCTTGCAGTTCGGCGGCGGACCATACATGTTAGGCCAGTCATAGCGAAACCAAACCGCACTGGATCGTGAAATTACACAAGCATACAAGCAGCGTTTAGAACGCGTCGCTGGATCAGTCAAATAAACCAGACAGCAATACTCCTGCGACGCTCAGGATTGGGAGAAACACCGCTCGGGGAAGGCGGGTACGCAGCTTGAAAGCACCGAGTACTGCCGGGCCGTACAACCACGTCGACAGCACGAAAAGCCAAGCACCAGCCGTATTACCAGCATCAAATGCCATGCCGGAGAGACACGCGAATGGAAGCCATGGAATCAGCAGCACTACCCAGACTGTCAGCAACACTCGTTCGAACTTTTCTCTTCGCTCCGCCGCCAAATCCCTATCTGTAGGGTCGCTAAGCTCCCGCTTGAGCAGTTCGTTTTCGACAGCCTGCTTTTCTACCTTGTCGGAAGGCTCCAACCACAATCGGCGTAATTGGGTTGCCGTCAAATTTCGATAGTAGGCAGAAGCAGAATCGGTCATAGCGCGATCAATGGGTGCAATTGATTCGGTGGCAATATCGGCTTCCTCGGCCGCGTAAAGTTGGTGGTGCTGACCAACCAACAGGCTCCGGAGAAAGGAGCCGAACGAGATCATTATAGGTATAGATTTCCAACCCGAGTTTCAGCAAATCGCGCCATGATGGCTGTTATGCAGCTAGCTGGGGCGCGGCGGCCGCGCGTTTCAACCCGCCCATCGAGCGGCTGGAAATCCCCTACGAAGGCACCAGCCTCACAGGGTGGTTTCTGCGGGGAGACAACTCGCGCCGCACAAGGCCTCTTGTAGTGCTTAATAACGGTGCCGACGGCATGGAGATAAGCAGCTATGTTCTGGGCGGCGCTGGCGCCCTGGCGCGCGGTTGTAATTACCTGATCTTCAATGGTCCCGGTCAGAGCGATTCACTGTGGGCGCGAAAGCTCTACTTCCGTCCTGATTGGGAGAAGGTAATTAAGTCGGTCGTCGATGCCATGCTGCGCCATCCGGAGGTCGATCCTAAGCGCATAGCCCTGATTGGCGTCAGCCAGGGTGGCTACTGGGTGCCGCGTGCGCTGGCCTTCGAGCATCGCATTGCCGCCGGGGTCGCCGATCCGGGCGTATGGGATGTGTCAGCGCCCTGGCTGGGTTATTTGCCCGCATTTGTTCGCAGTGTGCTGGATGGCGAAGACAAAAACCGGTTCGACCAGATAATACAAATGGGCGTCGATTCGAATGTGAGGAGCAGAATGACGCTGCGCTTTCGAATGCGGCCGTATGGAATGAGCTCATACTACGACGCCTTTCGCGCCGTGCAGGAATACAATCTCGCGGAGGTTGCAGGAAGCATCTGGTGCCCCATGCTCATTACCTCCCCGGAGAGCGAACAGTTTTTCCCCGGTCAGGCACAGAAACTCCACGATGCGTTGAGCTGCCCTAAGACAATGATCCACTTCACGCACGAGCAAGGGGCGGATCAGCACTGCGAAGTTGCCGCTCCTGGTTATCGGGATTCTTGTATCTACAACTGGCTTGAAGAAATACTGGCGTGAAGGCCGGAGGCACGAGGTTCTCGTTCGTTCCTGTGGGGTATGGATTTCGGCTTAACTCCGAACTTCTCCATCACGCCAGCTTCATCGCGCACGACATTGCCTCGGCGGTCGAATTAAGCCACTTGGGTACCGGTCACACACTGGCCGAGGTCTTTGTCCGGCGTACAGATGAAAACCATCTCGACTCGCACGTCCCGTGCGCTTTCTGAGCGGCTGAGGCGAGCGCATGTCTGCTTCGTACTCGACCATCGGCCAAACAAGCCCCCCATAGCTTGTAGGGCCTCCTCGAGGGTTGGGAACTGCGAAAGCAGCTCAAGCACAGCGGCGCGGTTCTCTGACATTTCAGGGCGGGTTTGCAATTTGACGACGAGTCAGCTTGTACCTTTAACGATTAGGTCGCTGGTGTGCAGCACGTTAGCCCCGAGACCAGGCAGGGTCGGCAAAGTCGGGAAGTAGAAGAGATGCGAGGCACATTTGCAGTCGCTGGATCCGAATCCCATGAGAGGCGCCGAGGAATCCGGCATGCTCTTGAGGAATCTCGCCCACGCATGCTCCCTGCGAATTCGACCGCAGCGGTACCACACTGCCACAAGTATTGCCTCTCCCCGTAGATAGTCGATGTGCCAGTGCGGACGTAGAGATCGGTTCAAATGGTGCTTCAGTCGGGCCCGCAATCCCCCCGGACCGAGAGCGCTTCCAACGTACACAAAGAAACCGGGTTGAATGAGCAGGGTGCCACACCGGCCAACCTGAACGGCGGTCTCGGTGCGGGACTGCAACACAAGTGCGTAGGTTCCGGGATCCGGGGATGAAGTGTTCAGGTTGGTCAGTTCGGTAATTGGCACTGTTGTCTTTCGAGCCTGCGTCCTGTATTCGACATTCGACAACGCGATTAAAATTCGCGTCGTCTTTTACACAACCGCACGGTAAAGGATTGCCTTACATAAGTCGATTTATGTCGAGTACACGAGCTTTAAGAGGGCTTGGGTCAAGACAATACCCCAGTTCCGTGACATAACGGCATTCGAATCCGTCGTCCTTGATGCAAGACGTTATGGAACCGTTTCCGCGAGACGTGTCCATCCATAGCACGCCGCCAAACTCATCCTCCTCTAGCATTTGCCCACTGATCGTCATGTCGCAAGAGAATCCAGCCACTGTCCTGCCGAAACCCGTAATTCTCCGACTACAGTGAATCGAATCATGCCACCGACGAAATGTGGCGGCAGGTTCATCCTGAACTGTGGCGGATCACGCACGACCTTGCGTCGTCCTGCATACGGTCCCTCGGGACAAACTCGAACGCGTGCTGGCCGATCCTATCTTCGCAAGAACGTTGACCATTGCTTCGATCAAGCGTCAGATGGCAGAGAAGTCTCCCTGGTCTCAGCAGAAACACGAAGAAACTCCTTGACCTGCGTCGCATACTCAGTATGAATTCACTACCGAAGACTGAGTCGCGAAAAATCTAAGCCCAATGTTGCAGTACTGGGAAGAGGGAACCTGGGGTGTGGAACCCTTCCGGGCGGAACCATGTAGGTGTGCAATGCAAGGCTGGCTAACTCTGCTTTTGCTCGTCGCGATGTTCGCCGTCATGGCGTGGGACAAGCTTCCCACTTGGGTGGTTTTCCTGGGGGCGATGACGATTGCCATGACCCTGAAACTGGCGCCTCCGCCTGGACTTTTGAAGGGCTTCAGCAACGTCGGCGTACTAACCGTTGCAGCCTTGTTTCCGGTAGCCGCGGGAATGTATTCCACAGGCGCAATCTCACTGCTCTCACAGCGGCTCATCGGCCATCCGCAAACTGAGACCAACGCCAATCTCCGGATCCTGCCGCCCATGGCGATTGGCAGTGCTTTCATTAACAACACGCCCATGGTTGCCATGATGATCCCCGTGGTACGCGATCTGCGACGACAGACGGGCCTGAGGGCTCCCAGTCTGCTCATGGGAATCAGTTTCGCCTCGATACTGGGGGGGAACACTACCTTGATCGGCGGTGCGGTCAATTTGATCGTCGCCGGCATGACCGCCGATGCCATCGCCGCGGGCGACCTACCAGGCATGAAACCGATCGGGATGTTCGATCTTTCATGGGTAGGAGTACCGGCGGCGATAGCCGGACTGTTGTACCTGGTCTATGTTGCCCCGGGTCTGCTGCGCGGATTGACTCCGCAAGAGGCTACGGCTGTGCCAGGGGAGAAGTACCTCAGCGAGTTCGAGGTGGAGCCCAACTCCAACCTAGATGGGAAGACGATCGAGGCAGCGGAGTTGGCTTCCTCCGCTGGCCGCCAACTGCGGTTTCTCCGACGCGATGGCACAAACCTCGAATACTCGATGGATCTGGTGTTGCAGGGCGGTGACAAGCTGAGCTTCGCTTCGTCGCTGGATGCGCTGTGTAGCCTGTGGACCACCATCGGATTAGTTCCGGCCCGCGGCACTGCGATGGACAGCGCACGCCATCAGCACGAACTGGTCGAGGTCGTCATCTCAGCCAAAGCTCCCGCCATTGGGCACAGGCTATCAGAGTTGCCGCTCTCCGGCTCTCCTTATCACGCCAGGCTGCTCGGCGTGTCCCGCGACGGAGAGGCCCCTGCGGAGGAACTTGACGACCTGCGAGTCAAGGCGGGCGACGCCGCCGTGCTGGAAGTGAACGAAGGCTTCTTTTATGAAAGCCGCCGGGAATCGGATTTCCTCGTCATTAAGACCTTGGAAGGCAATAAAGTGAAGCGCGTAGACCGGGCGGTCATCGCCACGTTCATCACCCTGGCCATGGTGGTACTGGCCGCATCAGGGGTCACTAGCATGCTGAATGCGGCTCTGCTAGCCACCTTCGCTATGTTGCTCACTGGCTGTCTCACCAGCGAGCAGGCATGGCGCAGCGTGCAATGGAAGACCATCGCGGTGCTGGGAGCGGCCCTGGGTCTGGAGTCTGCCATTACGGGCAGCGGCTTGTCGGCAAAGATCGCTCATCTCTGCGCCTCCATCGGCGGCAGCAGCCCGAGGATTGCTCTGGCCGTGGTATTCGTAGGAACCATCGTGATGACCAACCTTATCAGCAACGCCGCCACCGCTGCGTTCATGTTTCCTGTCGCGCTGTCCCTGTCCCAGATGCTGGGCGTGAGTTTCAAGCCGTTTGCCATGATCATCATGATCGCGGCCTCGTGCGCCTTTATCAATCCCGCAGGATTTCAAACGAATCTGATGGTGCAAAAGGATGGCGGATACGGGTTCATGGATTTCGCGAAGGTGGGTATGCCGATTACCTTGATCGTCGGAGCGGTCGTGCTGCTGCTGGCCCCAATGGTGTACCGCTTCTAGAATGTTGGCCGACGCTGCTGGAGTTTTTCTGGTGCTGCCACTCCAATCGCGTCTTTTGCGAACAAGGAAGATTACGATCCTTGCGGCCTACAGAGCTTAATGACGGATGCGTTTCAGTTAGATGTCACCAGGTTCCGCGGTGTGTTACCGAGCCTATCCTGGCTTCCTCGACCCGATGTTCGTGACTCAATTGCCCTGGCGATATGCTCCGCGTCCCTTCCAATTCCGACGAGGGTGGCTGAAGTCATCGAGTAGAGATAGTGCAGGCCCAGGAAGTACATTCCAGGCGCTTGGGACACGATTCCACGCTTGTGTATTGGACGACCGTCTTCACCGAAAATCGGGAGATGAATCCAAGAGAAGCCGGGGGCGTATCCCGTGCACCATATGACGTTCGCTACCTCTAGTATGCATCCGTCGGCCAGCACTGGCCGTCCGTCCCTAACCCCAACTACTCTGGGGACCCGCGTGATTCCCGCATTGACCAAGTTCCAGGGCTTTACTCGGATGAGCGGAGCACCGCTCGAAAGCATTTGGGGGCGCAGCATACGGCCGACTGGCGTGCTCGTACTAAGAGCGTGGTGGCCGATGAATCGGACTGCCCTCCATAGGAAATAGCGAGCGATAACAGAATCAATGCGGAAAGGAATATAGCCGGATTCTTTCCCGGACATCCAGGTCGGATGGGTCTGCGCAACCTCCATGCCGATGTCAGCGCCCGAGTTCCCAACACCGACTACTAGGACGCCACCATCCTGCAACTGTGATGGGTTCTGATATTCGTGTGAATGCATTTGAATGATGCTAGGGTCCAAATCTCCCGCAAAAACCGGCCGACGAGGTATTTGAAAATTGGCCATGGCTATCACCACATTCTGCGACTCGTACCGCAGATGGCCCGCAGTCATAACGAAGCCATCCCCGTGCCGCGTCAGCCTTTCCACTCTCACCCCCGTTCGGACCGGCAAACGGAAATGTGTTGCGTAGGACTCGAGATAATCCGCCACCTCCCACTTCGTGGGAAATGCATGGCACGGACCTGGAAACGGAAGACCCGGGAGCCCCGCGTACCTAGCCGGTGTGAATAGGCGAAGGGAATCCCAACGGTTTCGCCATGCGTCACCGATCCGATGGTTGGCGTCGAGTATCCGAAAAGAAATTCCGCAGGCCGCCAGGTGATAGCCTAGTGAAAGGCCTGCCTGTCCAGCACCTATCACGATTGTGTTAACGTTATTCGCGCCTTGGGCGTTCATCGTTTATCTCAATTTCATAGGCTCTAGCTCGACCAGTAGGGTTGATCGAAGAAGCCGCCTTGGATTCCGCTCGGTTGGTGCATAGCTCACCGCCACCTCCCATTAAAGGAGTGTGCCGGTCAGAACCGCTTTGGCCACGCTGAAGTAAATGACAAGTCCAGTAACGTCGACCAGAGTTGCGACGAAGGGTGCTGATGCACTCGCAGGATCGAGTCCGCAGCGCCGCAAAATAAATGGCAGCATGGAACCGGCTATCGTCCCGAAGGTCACCACGCCAAGCAGGCTCAGCCCTATGGTCAAACCCACCAGCAGATAATACTGTCCGTAGGTTGGAGCCACTGCCTGCCAGATGACGATCCGGAGAAATCCGATCGCGCCGAGCATGCACCCCAAGGCGATTCCTGCGGTCAGTTCGCGTTTAATGACGCGCCACCAGTCGCGCAGACGCAACTCTCCCAACGCCATAGCGCGAATGATCAGTGTGGTGGCCTGCGATCCAGAGTTGCCTCCGCTGCTGATGAGCAACGGTATGAATAAAGCCAGAACGACAGCTTCCTGAATTTGATGTTCGTAGTGTGCCATGGCGGTCGCTGTCAGCATTTCACCTAGGAACAGGATCACGAGCCAGCCGGCCCGCTTGCGAAGCATGGCGAAGAAACCGGTCTCCAGATAGGGACCATCGAGAGACTCCATGCCACCTATCTTTTGTATGTCCTTGGTATCTTCCTCGCGGATAACATCGATAACGTCATCCGCCGTTACGATACCTACCATGCAACCCTGTGCGTCGACCACGGGTATGGCCTGAATACCGTGTGCCGAAAGCAGGTGCGCCATTTCCTTCGGATCGGCAGCGTCTGTTACTTTGAACAACTTAGAAGTCATCACATCGGCGATCGTTTTGGTCGGCTCTGCCGTTACCAGGTCTTTGAGCGAGACGACCCCAAGTAGCCGTTGACCCTCATCGAGCACGTAAGCGTAGTAAATGGTTTCGACCCGGTTCAATTGCTGACGTTA